>CAWBBH010000001.1:0-177303 GCA_963786995.1 uncultured Actinomycetota bacterium
TTCCCGGTGTCGCATCGAGCGTCGCAAGGGGCGGAAACTCGCTGCGCAGGCCGACGGCCAGGACTTGGAACATCTCGACGGGTTTGGCGATGTCGCGTAATCGCCGTGGCCCCAAAGCGATCAGGTCGATGCTGCTGCACAGCCCGGCAGTGGTGCCGTCGAGCAGGATCTGACCGCCATGCCCGGCTGCCATCACCCGCGCCGCACGGTTGAGCACCGCACCGAAGTAATCCGCCCCCCGAAGCTCGGCCTCGCCGGTCGCCAGCCCCATCCGCACCGGCAACTCCAGCTTGCGTTGTGCGGCCACCGCCGCATCCACCGAGCACTTGGGGGACGCGAAAGCGGCGCACACGCCGTCACCGGTGTGCTTGAACATGAAGCCGCCGTGCGCCTCAATCGCCCCGCGCAACACCTCATCATGGGCGGCCAGCGCCACCCGCATGCCATCGGCGTCGGCCTCCCACCGACGGGTCGAACCCTCGACATCGGTGAACAGAAACGTCACCACCCCCCGAAGGAGCAGCCGCCCGATCAGCGGACACCCTCGCAGAATCTCACAACAGACCGCGCCTACCTCATACATCGGCGGATTCGGCCCGGTCACCGGATAGACGTGTTTTGAGACGGACTTCCGCGAGTCGCAGATGTCGTCTATTTCGAGACGACGTTCAGTTCTGCTCGGGCTTGGTCGATTTGGTCGTAGGCGTAGGTCACCATCTCGTCGGTCGTCGTCTCGCCCTTGCGGGAGGGTTGAGCAATGACACTTTCCCCTCGCCCGGGCCACGGTCGGTTTCCCGGCCGTGACCCGGGTGGGACTAGCAGCCCGACCGCGTCAACCCTCGACCGCGAACAGCCCCCACTCGCCCGGCACACCCTTGAAGGCGTGCTCGCCGCGAGCGGTAAAGCTGAGGCCCGACCCGGCGACCAGGTCGACGACGATGCGCGAGACGAGCACCTCGCCTGCCCCGGCCGCTGCTGCCACACGCGCGGCGACGTGTACGGCGATGCCGCTGATGTCGTCGTCGCGCAGCTCGACCTCGCCCGTGTGCACACCCGCCCGCACCTCGAGGCCCAAGCCCCGCAGCACGTCGCGGATCGCCGTGGCGCATCGGATCGCGCGGGCGGGTCCGTCGAACCAGGCGAGGAAACCGTCGCCCGTCGTGTTGACCTCACGGCCGCGGAAGCGCTCGAGCTGGCGCCGGACGTGGGCATCGTGCCTGCCGAGCAGCTCCTTCCATCGCTCGTCGCCGAGCTCGACCGCTCGCTTCGTGGAGTCGACGATGTCGGTGAACAGCACAGTGGCCAGGACGCGCTCGACCGCAGGCAGCGGCCGGACACCGGTGAGGAACTCCTCGATCTCGTCGAGCAAGGTGTCGGCGTCGCCCGTGAAGAACAGGTGGTCGGCGCCCTCGAGCTCAACGAACTTGGCCCCGGGGATGCGGTCGGCGAGGTAGCGACCCATCTCGATGCTCACCATCCGGTCGTCCCGCCGGTGGAGCACGAGCGTCGGCACCTGGATCGCGGGCAGCACTTCGCGGATGTCCAGCTGCGGATAGAGCGCGAAGATGTTGCGGACCATGCCCGGGCTGGCGGCCACGCGCTGCAGCCGCGCCCACCACTGCCGCAGGTCGGCGTCGCCCCGCCGGCTCGGAGCCCATCCACCGAGTCCGACGCCCTCACCCCAGCCCTTGGCGCTGAGCTCGACCAACGCCGACAGCTGCTCCTCGGTGACGCCGAGCGGGTAGTCGCGCGCTCGGAGCAGGCGGGTGAACGTGCCGTATAAGACGAGCGCCTTCACGCGGTCGGGATGGCTGGCCGTCATCAGTATCGCCATCGTGCCACCTTCCGAAATGCCCAAGACGTCGGCGCGTTCACATCCGGCCGCATCCATGACCGCGCGCAGGTCGTCGACCGACTCCTCCAACGTCGGCGCGTGCATCGCCGGATCCGAGAGGCCAGTGCCTCGCTTGTCGAAGGTGACGACGCGCCGGAAGGACGCGAGCCGCGAATAGAAATGGACGACCGACGGCTCCTCCCACATGATGTCGAGGTGCGAGATGAAGCCGGGCGCGACGACGAGGTCGGGCCCCTGTCCGGTCACCGAGAAAGCGATGTTCAGATCGCCGCTCTTGGCATAGTGGATGTTTTGCGCCCTGCCCCCCACGTTCATGGTCGAACCTTACGCGGGGTGTACGCGCTGACCGTTGCAGAACTGTGAGTCCGGCGGCAGCTCCGTGCCGCGCGACCCGCACAACAGCCCGGCTGATGGCACCGCACCGCGACCGTCCCGGGTGCCGTCCACGTCAGTATCGTGTCACCGCTGGTCAGCGATGTCCGTCATATCGCCGTGCCATCTGCGAGACGAAGTTCTGAGACCCTCGAATGTCCGTCTATTTGGAGACGTCGGGCTTCTGAACGCCGGACGACCGTGCCTTATCGCTAGCGACTGCTTGGCGATGTGGTGGTGGGGGCGAGCTCCAACGAGCGTCCGACGTCGCCGGTTTCCAGGCTCCACACGAAGGCCGCGCGCAGGTTATCCATCTCCTCCTCTGCCTGTTCGACACGCCGCTCATGATCGGTGCGCGCCGGCGCGTCGAGCAGGGCGGCCATTGCGGTGTAGTGGTCGCGATACCGCGAGCGGACGGGATCGGCCTCGCCGGACTCCGCCAGAACCCGCCGGTGTGTGCTGGCTGGTGACGGTGGCTGGCGCAGTTTCTCGATGAGGATCCTCGATGATGGCAGCTCGGCCGGACCGGCGGACCGGTCCTCGTCCCCCAGCCAAGTGATAACTGCGGTGCTGCGTCGATCGTGAACGGTCGGCTGTCGCGGTTTGGTCGTTACTGTGCAGTTATGGAAGCGCTGGAGCCGGCCCACGGCGCAGACATGGGAAGGAGTGTCGCTGCGTCTCTGCTGGCGAATGTGTCCAGCCTGGCCGAGGACATGCACAGGTACATCGTCGAGCGGATACCGGAGGTCGGTGGGGATGCCGAGCTTCGTGGCCTGACCCTGGGATCGTGCTCGTCGAATCTCGAAGCGGTACTTTCGATGTTCCGTCACGGGATTGACGTAGCGGCCGCGGAGGCGCCGGTAACGGCGCTCGAACATGCGCGAGCGATGGCATCACGAGGGCACAGCGTCGATGTGATGCTGCGGTTCTATCGGTTGGGTCATGAGTACTTCACCGAGAAACTTTCCGACTCGCTCACAGAATGGATCGACGATCCCAGTGTCGCGCTGAGGACGTTTATCGATCTCGAGCGCTTCGGGTTTCGATACATCGACCGCATCTCCAGTCTGGTGGCTGCCGAGTATGTCGCTGAGCTCGACCGACGCCAGAACCAGGCAAGAGCCGAGCGCGACGACGTCGTGCGGGCGCTGCTCGCTGGGGAACGTGTCGACAACGCCCGGGCCGAACGTGTGCTCAGCCACCGGCTCACCGGTCGGCAGATCGGTTTCGTGTGCTGGGTCGAGGACCGCGGCGTCGACCTTGAGGGATTCGCTAGGCGGGTTGGTCGGTTTCTCGGGGCGGGCCACTCACTCGTCGTGGCCGACGGCCCACTCGCGGTGTGGGGATGGGCATCGATCACGGGGGACGGGAGGACTTCGCTCACGGGCATGGCGACGGGGTTACCCGGTGAAAGCGAAAACGTTCACATCGCGGTGGGCTCGCCCCATCCGGGGGCTGCGGGCTTTCGCACCTCCCACCTCGAGGCTCTACGCACTCGCCGGGTCATCGAACTGTCTGGGCGCGCGGCGCCATCAATCACCGAGTTCAGCGATGTTGCCTTGGTGGATGCCATCTCGCGCGACCTGGATGCGGCGAGGGCCTTCGTTGTCGCTCAGCTCGGGGATCTTGCACGAGACGACGCGAAAGAGCGCGGCGAACGCGCCGCACTCCTGGCTGTTCTCGACGCGCAAGGGAGTCTGACGAACGCAGCACGCACCTTGGGAATCCACAAGAACACGGTCCTGCAAAGGGTGCGTCGTGCCGAAGAGCGCAGGGGCCGGCCCGCGACGATCGAGGTCGCCGAACTGCACGCCGCCCTACTTGTGTGCGACGTGCTGGGGGCCTCGGTGTTGCGCGAGGCATAGCCTCAATTGGTGGAGCCCGAGCGCGCCGAATGTGCTGGCAGCACACTGGAGAGGGCTGGGAGGGTCTTGTTGACCGACACCGGCCGTTTGTAGGTTGGCATCTCACCCCGAAGCGCGAAGGACTCCGATGTCGACGACGACTCAACACTCCCAACCCCCAGCAGCGGCCTCGCAGCACGCCTTGCCTGATCCGGGCGAGCAGGTTCCGACGCTGTCCTGGCCGATAGTCGGCATCTTCACATTCGCGCTTGCGCTCTTCGGCGCATCAACCTGGGCTGCCCTCACCGATACTTTGCCTGCGGTGGCCACCATCGCCGCGAGCGCCGCAGCAATCTTCGTCTTGTTCACCGTGCTGCACGACGCCTCGCACTACTCGATCAGCTCACATCGCTGGGTCAACGTCGCCTTCGGTCGCGTGGCCATGTTCTTCGTCTCGCCTCTGATCTCATTCGAGTCGTTCGCGTTCATCCATATTGAGCACCACCGCAACACGAATGACGCTGGGTCCGATCCCGATCACTTCGTCAGCGCCGCGCCCTGGTGGCAGCTGCCCGTCCGCTTCCCGGCAATGGACCTGCCATACATCGGTCTTTTGGTGCGTAACCTGCGCCGGCGCCCACGCGGCGAGATTCTCGAGACCGCGGCCTTGATGACCCTCTCGGTGACGGTGATCGTGTCGGCCGCCTTCGCCGGACATCTGTGGACGCTCGCGCTGATCTACCTGATTCCCGAGCGGGCGGCGATGTTCGTGCTCGCTTGGTGGTTCGACTGGCTACCCCACCACGACCTGGAAGACACCCAACGCGAGAACCGCTACCGCGCGACCCGCAACCGCGTCGGCTCAGAGTGGATCCTGACTCCGCTGCTGTTGTCTCAGAACTATCACTTGGTCCACCACTTACACCCCTCCATCCCCTTCTACCGCTACGTCGCGGCCTGGCGACGCAATGAGGCCGCCTACCTCGAGCGCGACTCGGCAATAAGCACTGTCTTTGGGCAGCAGCTCGACGCCCCGCAGTACCGCGAGTGGAAACGCCTCAACGGCAAACTAGCGGCGCTGCTGCCAGTCCGAATGCCGCGTTCCTCCGCCGCGCCCCATGCCAGTACCCACCCGATCCCTGTCAAAAGTGTCGAGCCCCTGACTCCAGGCAGCGTCAAAGTGACTTTCGACGTTCCCGATCACCTCAGCGACCAGTTCCAATTCCAGGCAGGCCAACACCTGACCGTTAAACACCGCATCGGGGGGAAGGAGGTGCGACGAAACTACTCGATCTGCACCTCGGCCACATCGGGAGAACTCGCGATCGGAGTACGCCACATCGACGGCGGGATGTTCTCAACCTTCGCGGTCGAAACACTGCGAGCCGGTGACGTCCTGGAGCTGATGACGCCCACCGGTAGCTTCGGCGCACCCCTTGATCCACTCGCTCGGCACGACTATGTCGCGGTAGCGGCCGGCAGCGGCATCACGCCCATCCTGTCGATCATGCGCACCACGATGGAGATCGAGACCGAAAGCCGCTTCACGCTGTTCTACGGCAACCGCACCGCAGAGTCGACCATGTTCGCTACCGAACTCGATGAGCTCGAAGCTCGATTTGCAGACCGGTTACGCATCTTCCACATCCGCTCAGCCGAGGCGCACCACCCGGCCTCTCTTCGCGGCCGCATCGACGTGGCGATGGTTCAACGGCTGCTCGGCAGCGACCTAACGTCGATCGACCGGTGGTACCTCTGCGGCCCGAGCGATCTCGTCACGACAATGCGCGATGACCTCGCATCTGTTGGGGTGACGACCGAGCGGATACACCTCGAACTGTTCCGCGGCACAAAGCAATACACACACGTGGATGACTTCCCCAAGTCCGACGTGACCATTACGCTGTCCGGCGCGGCTCACACCGTGGTACTCGCCGCGGGTGAGACCGTCCTCGAATCCGCGCTGAATAACAACATCGACGCGCCGTACGCCTGCCTTGGCGGCGCATGTGGCACTTGCAAAGCCAGGATCACAACAGGAGCAGTATCGATGGAGCAGAATTTCGCACTCAATGCAGCCGAGCTAGACGCCGGCTTCATACTGACCTGTCAATCCCATCCCACCACCCCAACAGTCGCCGTCGACTACGACAGCTGAGCCGACACATGCGCGGACTCCGCCGGCAGACCGCACTCATCAACGACCATTTGCGGTTGACCGTGTTGCTTTAGGCATCGCCCACCTCGCCAAGGATGCCGCCGCACCTGCTTGACTCGCGGATCCCGGAGGGGTGGGGGTAACCCCCAGCGGATCCGAGCCGCGCCTCGCACGGGCGTCCGCTCTGTCTCCGGCGATCTGATCCGACCAGCGTCCGCAATCCGGACGCAGTAGCTTCGACAACGGTCGCCAATAGCCAACTTCTTCAGCCTCATGACCTGCTAATTCTTAACGCGGCCAACGCGATCAGCGGCAACAAACCGCCAAGTCGTCTCGTTCGCATCGAGTAGGTCAGCACAAGTTGTATTCGACGGCCGCCTCATCATGCGAGCGGACTCCCGCTGCACCTGAATCCTGGGAACCGCAAGCGATTCGTTGACTCCGCGGGTTCGAGTAAGGACACCAAGGTGTCCGAAAGTGGAGCTAAGGGGACTCGAACCCCTGACCCCCACACTGCCAGTGTGGTGCGCTACCAGCTGCGCCATAGCCCCTGAAGTTGTGCTCATCGAAGCTACACCACCTGCGGGAAGCGTTCAAAACTACTGGTCACGGCACTTCGCCGCCTGCCTCCGGGCCGATTGCCCGCATCGGGGTCGGCTGCACGGGCGGGAGGCCGCGGGTCTCGGGCGCGAACACCCACCCAACGGCGGCGACCAGCAAGATCCCGCCGCTGACCAGGAAGGCCGCCGCGTACGACGCATGTTCGGCCACCTGCCCCACCGCCAGCGACCCGACGATCGAGCCGAGGTCGGCCATCATCTGGAACGTCGCGACCGCCGTTCCCCCGCGCGCTTTGTTGCCGACGATGTCGGCCACCGCCGCCTGCTGCGGGGAGATGAAGACGCCCGTCGCAGCGCCCGTGACAAGGGCCGCGGCCAGGAACACCGGCAGCGACGCCGTGTACCCGACAAGGACCGTCGCACCCGCCGACACCGTCAAACCGACGATGAGCAGCTTGCGTCGCCCGACCCGGTCGGACAGATACCCACTGGGGATGACCGCCAAGATGTTGCCGATCGCGAAGGTCGCCAGCGCCAGCCCCGCGATACCCGCTCCGTAGCCCAGTCCCTCGACAACGAACAGCGGCACCAAGGCCATGCGCAGCCCGAACGCCGCCCAGCCGGTGGCGAAGTTGGAAAACAGCGCGGCCCGATAGGCCCGGTGCCGCAACACCGTCCGCACCGACACGGGGGGTTCTGTCGTCGCATCCGGCAGCGCCACAGCGGAATTGCGCAGGCTGATGAAGACCACTGCCGCGGCCACCAGCAGGGCCACGCCGTAGATGAAGAACGGGGCTGCAAGTCCCAGCCCCACCGTCACGGCGCCCAACACCGGTCCCCCGACCGACCCGATGAGGAACCCCGAGGAGAACATGCCCGCGACGCGGCCCCGCGCATCAGGTGGCGAGATCCGGATCATCAGACCCAGCGACGACACCGTGAACATCGCCGACCCCAGGCCGCCGAGTGAACGGAAAAGCAGCAGCTGCCAATATGTTTCGGCGAATGCGCAGGCGCCGGTGGACAGCGCGACGATGACCAGACCGCTGACGTAGACCCGACGCTCCCCCACCCGCTGCACGAGCAACCCCGCGGGCGGGGCGGCGACCAGCCGCATCAACGCGAACGCGGTGATGACGAACGTCGCCGCGCTGATGCTGACACCGAAGTGGCGGGCGTACTGCGGCAGCACCGGCGCGACCACGCCGTAGCCGAGTGCGACGACGACGTTCGCCGCGATCAGCAGCCAGACTTCACGCGGCAGCTTCGCCTTTTCACCGGTCGACGAACACTCGCCCTCCTGACAAGAGCTCACGCTATGACTGTATTCACCACTTCTTTGGCCGCTTCCTGCACCTCGGCCAGGTGCTCGGGCCCCTTGAACGACTCGGCGTAGATCTTGTAGACGTCCTCGGTGCCCGACGGGCGCGCGGCGAACCACGCGTTCTCCGTGGTCACCTTCAGGCCGCCGAGTGGCGCGCCGTTGCCGGGGGCCGTCGTCAGCTTGGCGGTGATCTCCTCGCCTGCGAGTTCCGTCGCCGACACCTGCTCCGGCGAAAGCTTGGCCAGCCGCGCCTTCTGCTCGCGGTCGGCAGGCGCATCGATGCGCGCATAGGTCGGCGCGCCGTACTTCTCGGCCAATGCTTCGTACCGCTGCGACGGCGTCGAACCGGTGACGGCGAGGATCTCCGACGCCAGCAGCGCCAGGATGATGCCGTCCTTGTCCGTCGTCCACGTCGAACCGTCGCGGCGCAGGAACGACGCCCCCGCGCTTTCCTCACCGCCGAAGCCGATCGTGCCGCTGATCAACCCGTCGACGAACCACTTGAAGCCGACCGGCACCTCCAACAGCTTGCGGCCGAGCCCCGCGACGACGCGGTCGATGATCGAGCTGCTCACCGCCGTCTTGCCGACAGCCGTCGACGCGGGCCACTCCGGCCGGTTGGTGTACAGGTACTCGATCGCGACCGCCAGATAGTGATTCGGGTTGAGCAGCCCACCGTCGGGCGTGACGATGCCGTGCCGGTCGGAGTCGGGGTCGTTGCCCGTCCCAATCTGATACGAGTCGCGGTTGGCGATCAGTGACGCCATCGCGTTGGGCGAGCTGCAGTCCATCCGGATCTTGCCGTCGGTGTCCAGCGTCATGAACCGCCACGTCGCGTCGACCAGCGGGTTGACCACCGTCAGCTCCAGGTTGTGGCGTTCGGCGATGGCGCCCCAATAGTCGACGCTCGCGCCGCCCAACGGATCGGCGCCGATGCGAATCTTCTCGGCGCTGATGGCGTGGACGTCGACCACGTTCGGCAGGTCGGCGACGTAAGCGTCCATGTAGTCGTGGCGCTGCGCGGTCTGCAGGGCGCGAGCCAGCGGAACCCGCTTAACCTCCGCCAGGCCGTTGCGCAGAATCTCGTTGGCACGTTTGGCGATCACGCCCGTCGCATCGGTGTCGGCGGGCCCGCCGTTGGGCGGGTTGTACTTGAATCCGCCGTCGCGCGGCGGATTGTGCGACGGCGTGACGACGATGCCGTCGGCGAGGTCACCCTCTCGGTCGCGGTTGAACGACAGGATCGCGTGGCTGACGGCGGGCGTCGGCGTGTACCGGTCGGCCGAGTCGATCATCGCCACGACGTCATTGGCGGCAAGCACCTCCAGCGCCGAGGCCCATGCCGGCTCGGACAGCGCATGGGTGTCGCGTCCGATGAACAGTGGGCCGGTCGTTCCCTGCGCCTTGCGGTACTCCGCGATGGCCTGCGTGGTCGCCACGATGTGCGCCTCGTTGAACGCGGCATCCAGGCTGGACCCGCGATGACCGGACGTCCCGAACGTCACCTGCTGGTCGACGTTGTCCGGGTCGGGCTCGACGGTGTAGTACGCCGTGACCACCGCAGCCACATCGATGAGGTCTTCGGGTTGTGCCGGCTGACCGGCACGTGGGTTGGCAGCCATGGACCCGATTCTGCCCCGCCGTCATCCGTGCCGTATGCCGGTCGGGAAGCTGGACCGCGTTACTTTGGCTTGTGTTCAGTTTCGACCGGCGAGAGCTCGCCGCGATCTTCGTCGGCGGCGGCATCGGGACGCTGGCCCGCGCAGGGCTGGAGACATTAGCCGCACCCGACCCCGGACACTGGCCGTGGCCGACGTTCATCGTCAACATCGTGGGCGCACTCCTGCTCGGCTACTTCGTCACCCGACTGCTCGAGCGTTTGCCGACGTCGAGCTATCGGCGCCCGCTGCTCGGCACCGGCCTCTGCGGAGGCCTGACGACGTTCTCCACCATGCAGGTCGAGACGATCAGGATGCTCGAACACCGGCATTACGCGCTTGCCGTCGGCTACACGGCCGCCAGCATCGCAGCGGGCCTGTTCGCGGTCTACCTCGCGACCGCGTTGACGCGGCGGGTCGGGGTGCGCCGATGACTGTCGTGGTCTGGATGGGCGTCATGCTGCTCGGCGGCCTCGGCGCGGTGGCGAGGTTCTCGCTCGACCGGGCGGTGTCGGCCCGGGTCGCGAAGCCGTTTCCGTTCGGCACCCTGGTGGTCAACCTCACCGGAGCATGGCTGCTCGGCTTTCTCGCCGGGCTTGCGTTGAGCCCGCATCTGGCGCTGCTGGCCGGCACGGGGTTCGTCGGCTCCTACACGACCTTCTCGACGTGGATGCTGGAGACGCAGCGCCTCGGTGAGGAGCGTCAGGTCGTCTCCGCGTTCGCCAACATCGCGGTCAGCGTGGTGCTGGGGCTGGCGGCGGCCTGGCTGGGGCAGACGACCGGAGTCGCGCTGTGACCGATTACCTCAAGCTCACCGCGTACTTCGACGAGCGTCTCCGGCACGGCAACCGCTTCGTCTCGGACGCGCTGCTGGACCTCTACGGCGACCGCAAGATCGCGACCAGCGTTGTGCTGCGGGGCATCTCGAGCTTCGGCCCGCATCACGTGCTGCGCACCGACCAGTCACTGAGCATGTCGGAGAACTCTCCTGTCGCCGTCGCCGCGGTGGACCAAGCCGGCACAATGACCGATCTGGCCGACCGGGTGACAGCGATGGTGTCGCGAGGCCTGGTCACCCTGGAACGCGCGCAACTCGGCGGGACCGATGCGCCACCCGATGAGGCCAAGCTGACGATCTATGTCGGCCGACAGGACCGCGCCGACGGCAGGCCGGCGTACCGCGCGGTATGCGAGGTGTTGCATCGACTCGGCTTCGCAGGCGCTTCGGTCTTCCTCGGTGTCGACGGCACCGTCCGCGGCCACCGCGAGCGCGCCAGATTCTTCAGCCGCAACATCGGCGTCCCGGTGATGATCATCGCGGTCGGGACCGGCGGTCAGGTGTCTGCTGCGCTACCGGAGATCGACACCCTTGTGCGGCAACCGCTTTTCACGATCGAGCGCGCCCAGGTGTGTAAGCGAGACGGCGTATCGCTTACCCGGCCCGTGGCCCTGCCTTCCACCGACGACAATGGTCGGGCGTTGTGGCAGAAGCTGATGGTCTACACGTCAGAAGCCGCTCTGCACAACGGGATTCCTGTGCACCGCGCTATCGTGCGGCGGCTGTTCGAGTCACGAACGACCAGCGGCGCGACGGTGTTGCGCGGGATCTGGGGATTCCACGGCAATCACCAACCGCACGGCGACACATGGATTCAGCTGGCGCGCCGCGTTCCCGTGACGACGATCGTCGTCGATACCCCCGAACGCATCGCGGCCAGCTTCGACATCATCGACGAACTCACCGCCGAGCACGGTCTGGTGACCAGCGAACTCGTTCCGGCCCTCGTGTCGATCGACGGCGAAGACCGTCGCGGCGGCACCGCGCTGGCACGCTACGACTACTGACTGCGGTGTTTTAGGCAGTCGCTGCGGCGGGAAACCCTTCCCCATGTACGAGCTGCTCGAACGCGAAGACAAATGGGAAGTCGATGAGAACTTCTCCCTTCCGCCCCTCACCGACCTGATCGACGACGGCGACGTCGACCGCAGCACCGTGCGGCTCGAGAGCGTGTACTACGACACCGCCGATCACGACCTGCAGTCTCATGGCATGGTCCTGCGCCGACGTGACGGCGACGACGACACCGGCTGGCAGCTGAAGGTCCCCGACCCCGACGGTCGCATCGAGATCCGCACTTCGCTGGCCGACGAGCCGCCCGCCGAGCTTCTCGATCTGCTGACCGGGTTGCGGCTCGGCAAGCCGTTGGTCAACGTCGCGACACTGCGCACCGAGCGCACCCGTTACCGCATCCGTCGGCATGAGCACCTGTGCGCCGAGCTGGCCGACGATCACGTCCACGCCTCCGTCGACCACCGCCTCCTTGCATGGCGGGAGATCGAGGTCGAGTACGGAGCGAAGTCCGACTCGCTGTCCGGCCGGCTCGCCAAACGCCTGAGCAAAGCCGGCGCCCGCCCGTCGAAGCACTCGTCCAAGCTGGCTCACGCCCTCGGCGCCACCGCGACGTCCGGCATCGACGGCGCCGCGCATCGGGCGCTGTCCGCCTATGTCGGCGACCAGATCGACGCGATCTTCGACGGCGATCTGCAACTGCGGCGCGGCCGGGAGCCGATTCACGACACCCGGGTGGCAATTCGTCGACTGCGCAGCACAATCCGGGTGTTCGGCAAGCTCATGGACTCTGCCGTCACCACGCCCGTCGACGAGGAACTCAAGTGGTTCGCGGGTCTGCTCGGCGAGGTGCGCGACCGCGAGGTTCAGCGCAGGCGCTTCCGCGAGGTGCTCGATGAGTGGCCACCCGAGCTCGTCCTCGGGCCCGTCGCCAACCGGATCAACACCGATCTGCAATCAGAGCAGCTCCGCGCCAGGAAGGTCGTCACCGAGGCGATGGGCTCGGACAGGTACCTGCAATTGCTGGCGACGTTGCAGCAGTGGCGCCGCGATCTACCAGTCGCCGGCGCACCGTCGAGCAAGGCGTTGCACAAGCGGGCGCTGCGCGCCGAACGCAAGGCTGACCGCAGGCTGGCGGCTGCACTCGCCAGTGGCGAGGGCGCGATGCTGCACAAAGCCCGCAAGGCAGCCAAGCGCGCACGGTATGCGGCCGAACTTCGCGGCCCGCTGGAAAAGTCGGCGGCTGCGAAGAAGTCGGAGAAGCATTTCAAGCGAATCCAGCGGGTGCTGGGCGATCACCAGGACAGCGTCGTCGCCTCGGATGTGTTGCGCAGATTCGCGTTGACTGCTGGGACGACAGCAGGCGAGAACGGATTCACCTACGGGCTGTTGTACGCGCGCGAGCAACAGATCGCCGATGACGCACGCGCGCAGGCGCGCAAACTCCTGCGCTAGAAGCGTTTCGCCATCCAGCGGTCGGCGAGGCCGCGCACCCAGTCGGCAGCGTCGCGCGGATCGTCGGGCGGACCTTCGACGAGCACCAATTCGTCGACGCCGAGCGCGGCGAGCGCGGCCCCGTCACCAGGCTCGAGGTCGCTGAGTGCCACGGCAAGGCGCAGCGCGGCGGGATCGCGGCCCTGCGCGCTGCACTGCTCGCGCAGAAAGGCGACGCGTTCGGCTACCACATCGACGCTCCCGAGGTTGAACCCGTACCAGCCGTCACCCCACGCCGCGACGCGGCGCAGGGCGGCGTCGCTGTTGCCGCCGAGGACGACCGGAATCCGGCGATCCTGCAACGGTTTCGGGTTGACCCGGACATCGGTGAAGCGGACGAACTCGCCGTCGAACGAGGCGACGTCGTCGCGCCACAGCGTGCGGATGGCGTCGACGTACTCCCTGGTGCGCGCGCCGCGGCGCTCGAACGGGACACCGAGGGCGTCGAACTCCTCACGCGACCAGCCGATGCCGATCCCGAGCGTCAGCCTGCCGCCGCTCAACGTGTCCAGGCTGGCGGCCTGCTTGGCCACCAGCACCGGGTTGTGCTCGGGCAGCAGCAGAACGCCCGTCGCGATCCGGATTCTCGAGGTGGTGGCGGCGGCGAAGCTCAGCCCGATGAACGGGTCGATCCAGTCGGCTTCGGCGGGAACCGCGATCCGGCCGTCGTCGGAGTAGGGATAGCGCGACGCCGACTCGTCGACCATCACGACATGCTCGCCGGACCACAACGTCGCGAAGCCGGCGCCGTCGGCGGCCGCCGCGACGGCGTCGATCACCTCGCGTTTGGCGCCACTGCCGATACCCAGCGCGTGCAAGCCCAGCCGCATCTGGGGATCGTCTCACGCGAGGAGCAGCGCGACCCCCGCGATGATCAAGGCGGTGACCTTCACCAGCTCGAACCCGATGTAGACGACATGCGCGCGCGAGCGCGGGCCGTCCTCACCGGCGAGCACCGCATTCGAGCGCTTCGCCAGCTGCGGTCGCACGAGCAGCACCTGCACCACGAGCGCGACCACCGCGACGGCCGCCGCGACGACGGCGCCGACGCTCGGAGGCCGGACGAGGAGGGCCACCGCCGTCGTCGCGGCCAGCAGCAGTTCGGCACCGTTGAGCGCGCGGAACACCAGGCGGCCGATGCCCAGACCCACCTGTAGCGTGACGCCGGGCGCGCGGAACTTCAGCGGCGCCTCGATGAACGAGATCGCGATCACCATGCCCAGCCACACGAAGATCGCCGCCACCGCGACAGCCGATGCAGGACTCACGGGCGCAGCCTACGACAGCGTGCAATCGTGGAGTTGTGCACAGGGATCGGGTCGCAGAACTACGACGGTGGGAAGATTCCGGCGCCGTCTGGTCGGTGGTGTCGCGCAGGGCGGGGCAGGTGACGGTTGCGTTGCTACGGTGCGACGGCGGCGAAGAGGTGGACCGGTTCACCTCGGCGGACCCGCGGCTGGTCGACTACATCGGTGACCGGTTCAACAGCACGGATTGAGTTGTGAACCCGACGACGCTATTCGCCTGTTTCCGTCGTCAGATCACAGGTCGTCAGATTCACAGATGTGGAGCGCGAGGCTAATTCGCGGTCAGTACCATCGCAGCCTCGTTGTAGGGATGGAGGCGAAACATCGTCCGCCCGCGCGTCACGAGCCGCTCGGCATCGGCCTTGCTGACGATGCGTGCGTCCGCGACAGGAACCGATCGCCCTGCCTTGTGGATCGTCAGGGGTCCGCCGGCCAGAGCGTTTTGCACCCAATGGGATTCGAGGCCGTAACCGATGGGGATGACGAACCCGTCAGCGGTGTCGAAGATGTTCAGCGGCGTCCGGTACGTCGTGCCCGACGTGCGGCCAACGTGCTCCAGCGTGCCGTTCAACGGTGCCCAACTGCCGAAGCGCATCGCGAGCGGATTGGTGAACCGGCGATTGAACCTCGCCACCGCGCGCGGGACCCGCATCACTGACCTCCCTTGTAGTGGGCGCCCAGGATCGACGCCGCGGTATCTCCGACAGAGCGTACGAATGTGCGGTGGTCCATGTCTTCGAGCCCCGTCGACGCGCGTAGGAAGTCGCCGAACAGAACCCAGCCGAGCTGCAGCGCGATCGTATGGGCGGCGGCCAGTCGTGCGCTGAGCTCTGTCGGGTGCTGGGACCGCACGGCGTCGAGTAGCACGCCCATGGTCGGGAAGCGATTCTGCAGTTCACCGACCGGATATCCGTCGAGGGACGCGTATGCGAGCACCCGCAGTTGCCGGTCGACCGCGTCGGCCACCACGCTGCCATCGGCCTTCTCTGCGATGAGTTCAGCCAGGTATTGGCCGAGGTGGTCGAGGACGGCGGCCACCAGCCCGTCCTTGTTGCCGAAGTGCCGGTGTATCAGGCCGTGGTTCACCCGCGAGCGCGCGGCGATATCGCGAATCGACGTCGCCGCGAGCCCGCGCTCGGCGAACATGTCGGCGGCGGAGCGAAGAACGGCCGCAACGACCTCTTCCTTGCCCATCGGTGGGCTGACGCGCGCTGAGCTGGTGCTTGCGCGAACCGTAGTCACCTGACTACGGTACCGGCAGCGGGGGTCGCACGAAAGGGCTCAACCCATGGCAAAGACGCCGTGCAGCCATTCCACCGACACGCACTACAGCCGGTTCATCGGGCGGGTCGGCGGCTTGGCCGTCGCCCTGGGTATCGGGGTTGCGATCGCCAACAATCCCGGTGTCGCTTCGGCGCAGGACGGCCAGGGCGCGGGTTCGGATAAGGCGTCCTCAGCGTCGGAGTCGACCGGCACGGAATCCGCGACCACGGACGCCGACCCGGTGAAGTCGGTCGTCAAGCAGTTGCGCACGCAACGCAACGAGGTCAGGGAGAAGATCGAATCGACTGTCAGCGAAGTTCGGTCGACCATTCGCGAGGGACGCAAGGCGACACGGCTGACAACAAAGCCGGAAGCGACGACCAATTCCGTTGTCGCGCAGACGATCAAGAGCACGCCGAAGCCATCCAAGCCCGCACCCAACCCCGCGTTGGTCGCGGTGGCGGGGTTTGTCCGTCGCGAGATCGAACAGGCCGTGACACCGGTCAGTACGCCCGAGTCGTTCACGTCATCGGCAACGGTCGCCCAGTCGGTGCCGTCGCAGCCGGTCAGCCCGCTGGGCACGCAGGAACAGCTCGACGCCGAGCAGACCGCCGCCGAAACCGTCAACACGCTGCCGGTGACACTGACGAAGCTCGTTCTCAAGACCGGTTGGTACGTCACCGCGCTCAGCGAGTTCAGCGAGGTCGGCGGCCCGGACAGCGAGAACCTCGCTGCGCTCAGCAGATCTGTCGACGAGTACGCGATGGGCGCGGCGTTTCAGCAGCAGCTGCTCAATCCGATGACACCGCGCGCGGTCATGCAGGTCGCACCGCCGCACACCTGGTACGGCCAGACGGTCGGCGGTTCGCGCATCCTCTACGACAATCCCGACACGATCTACCGCTTCATGCCGGTCAACAAGACCTCGACCTACGTCATCAAAGGAAGATTCGAAAACTGGGACCCGGCAACAGGTTTCGACGCACCTGATCAGCCCGCCGACACGACCTTCAGCCTGTTGACCGGGTTGTCCGGGAACACCGCAGCCGTGATCGAGCAAGATGAGCTCAAGGTCAATGACGACGGCACGTTCGAGATCTTGGTGTCCGGTGAGCCGAAACCCGCAGACTTCGACGGCAACTACCTTCAGCTGACCTCCGACTCGACCCTGATCGCGGCGCGAGACACGTTGGCCGACTGGAACACTGAGCAGCCGATGAGCTTGTCCATCGAGCGCATCAGCGGGCCGCCGAACAGCGCCCTTGCTCAGCTGGGCATCTTCGCGATTCCGCTCATCGGGCCCGCGGTGACCGACAGCCCCCTCCTGACGCAACTCGTGTCGATCGTGCCGCCGCTTCCTGACCTGCCGATCGTGCGCGGCGCGGTCACCTCGGTGATCATGCTCATCGGCCTGCAGATGGAGCGCGAATACATCCGGGTCGCCACCGTCGACCCCGCCACGGGCGCGAAACGCGAGCCCAACGTGTTCACCGATCCGACGAGAAACGCCGCGTTCTTGAACACCCAGCTGCAGAGCGCGGGCTACTTCCAGCTCGAAGACGATGAGGCACTGATCCTCACCATCGATCGCAAGGATGCCGGCTATTTCAACGTCCCCGTGACGAATGACTGGACGATCACCGACAACTACTGGGATCAACAGACCAGTCTCAACAATGCGCAAGCCGTACCGGACGTGAGCGGCGGCACCACATACACGATCGTCGTCTCGAAATCGGATCCCAACGTGAAGAACTGGGTCTCCACCGGCGGGCTGAACCAGGGCACGATGTCCATCCGCTTTCAAGATCTTGGAACAGAGACGCCGACAGTCAGTTCGAAGGTCGTGAAGATCAGCGAGCTGGACGATCCGGGCGTACTTCCCCCTGATGCGTTCATTCCAGCGGGCAGCACCTACCGCCAGGAGCAGATCGCCGAGCGGCAAGAGGGATTCAACAACCGCTTCCTGGACGCGTAACAGAAGGTGTGGCGCGCTCCCTGAAGGCGCTGACCAGCTCCGCGAACTCGTCCCCGGCCTGCTGCGTATCGTCGGGCAACGACCCGCCGAAGCGGACGTCGGTGGCCCCTGACGCAATCTGCTTCAACGCCGGCCCCAGCGACGCGTCGACGTCGAGCGAGCCGTCATCGGCCCGCCTCAACAGCGCTGTGCCCTGCACCTCGAGACCGGCCGGGTCTCCCCCGGCGTCGGCGATCGCCTGCTTCATCGTGGCAACTGACTCCTCGAGGTTCACGATCGCCGGCCCCCACGGGATCCACCGCGTCCCGAAGCTGCTGAGCCGTCGGGCCACCCGCTTGTTCACGGTGCCGCTGATCCAGATCGGTATCCCCCCGGGCTGCACCGGCTTCGGCATCTGATGGATGTCGGTGAAGGTCAGTTCGGGCGACGAGTAGGCGGCGCGCTGTTCGGTCCACAGCAGCTGGCAGACCTCCAGCGTGTGGTCCAGTAGGCGACCGCGGTCCTCGAAGGCCAGGCCCACCGCCTCGTACTCTTCGCGCTGCCAGCCCACGCCCACCCCGAGATCGACCCGCCCGCCGGACAGCACGTCCATGGTGGCCAACTGCTTGGCCAGCACCGCGGGCCGTCTCAGCGCGGCCAGCAATACGGCGGTGCCGAGCCGGATGCGGGTGGTCGTGGCCGCCACCGCAGTCAGGAAGACGACGGGCTCGAGCCAACTGCCATCCGGTCCCGTCGGCTGGCGGCCGCCTGCCTGGCCACCAATTGAGGGGTCGGCGTAGGCGTCGAGGTTCTCACCGAAGACGAGGTGATCCGAGACGACGACCCGGTCGACGCCTGCCTCGTCCATGGCGCGCGTCATGGACAGCGTCCTATTCCAGTCGTGGTCGGCATCGTCGCTGTAGGTGCGAAGAAGGATCGACAGCGAAGCGCTACGCGTCATTGCCTGCCGGTTTCGGTGCCGGAGAGATGCGGGCCATGCCACGAAGTATCCACGGCGTGCGTTTCGCCATCACCGCGACGGCGCGATCCGACCGGCGCATCGCGGCGCGCGGACCCGGCGTCGGCGCCGAGGCCAACCTCGCCTCCGCCGAATCCCGTTGCGCTCCGTGTCGATTCACGGTCAGAAGTTCCCAAGTTCCCGGTACGCCGCGCAGTTCGACGCTGCCGCGATCGGCGAACCCGATGCCGGAGCCGACCACCAGGTCGCGCACCGTTCGCGACACGACGATCTCGCCGCCATCCGCGTGCGCCAAGATCCGGGCGGCGATGTGGACCGCGATACCGCCGATGTCGGAGTCCATCAGCTCGCACTCGCCGGTATGGATGCCGATGCGGATTTCGATGCCCAGCCTCTCGGCGTCGTCGCGCAGGGCTTCTGCGCAACGGATCGCCTGGGTCGGCCCCTCGAACGTGATCAGGTGACCGTCGCCGGTGCTCTTCACCACCGTGCCGTCGAAGCGATCGGCGGCTCCTGCGGTGGTTTCACCGAAGCGCTGCAATGTGGCGCGCCATCGCTCGTCACCCGCCGCAGCGGCGCGTTCCGTCGACGCGACGATGTCGGTGAACAGCACAGTGCGCAGAGCACGTTGAGACTGCGCCGGTGCCGCATGGCCGCCCGTGAGGAACTCCTCGATCGCGGTCAGCACCGTGTCGGGGTCGGTCATCCATGGCGCATGATCAGCGCCGTCGACTTCCACCAATCGGGCCCCGGGGATGTTGTCGGCGAGGTACCTGCCGCACTGCACGGGAACTCCGGGATCTTCCCGTGCGTGGACGACAAGGGTCGGCGCGCTGATCGCGGACAGAATCGAACGGACGTCCATGTGGAAGGTCGCTTCCAGTGTCGCCCTCGCCATTCCCGGGCTCGCGCTCATTCGCTCCAAGCTTCCGAGCTGACGGGCCGACGGTGCGGACGGAATGAGCGTTCGGAGGGCGTTGCCGCTGCCCCAGCCTGATCGAACGGCCTGCGCGAAATTCTGACTGGCCGCGATCTGCTCGACGGTCGGGGTGTATTCCTCACCGAGTTCGACGAGTCCACGCCGCCTCAACTCGGCTGGGTCGCCGTCGACGTCGTCCCAGCTGCTGGACGGCACGTAAGCTGCGGTACCGGTCAAGACCAGCGCCCGCGTTCGTTCGGGACGTGTTGCGGCGAATACCATCGCGGCCGGGCCGCCCTCGCTGATGCCCATCAAGGCAGCCGTGCGGAAGCCGACCACATCCATCACGGCCTCGATCTCAGCTGCCCTGTCGTCGAGGGTCCGGATCTTCGGCACGGGATCCGAGAGCCCGACCCCGGCCTTGTCGAACACCACGACGCGACAGAACGTCGCCAGCCTGTTCATGAAGGCCTCGTATTCGGGGAGCGCCCAGAACAGCTCGACGTGGCTGACGAAGGAACCCGCGTAGACCAGCTCAACAGGACCGTCGCCGAATACCTGATAGGCCAGGCTGAGGTCGCCGCATGGTGCGTACGACGTTTCCGGCACGTCGTTGAGCGTAATTGACCCGTATGCGACAGTTCGGGACATGACAGAAAGCGTCGCGGTGATCGGCGCGGGGCCAGGAGGCCTGGTCACGGCGCGCTGGCTGCTGTCGCAGGGCTTTGAGCCGACGATCTTCGAGCAGAGTCACACCCTCGGCGGGCAGTGGACGGGGTCCGACGGCATCAGCGGGGTGTGGCCGACCATGCACACCAACACCAGCCGCATCCTCACCTCGTTCAGCGACCTCGAACACGACAACGACCTCACGTTCCCGTCGAACCGGGACATCCTCGCCTACCTCCACCGCTACGCCGAGACGTTCGCCCTCACCCCACGCATCCGGTTCGGCACCCGGGTCAACCGGTTGAGCCGAGACAACGGCGGCTGGCTCGTCGAGAATTCCGGTACGGCGGAGACCTTCGAACGAGTCGTCGTCGCCAGCGGACGCTTTCAATCGCCCTACGTGCCAACGGTTCCCGGGCTCGAGTCCTTCACCGGCCCTGCAGGCGCGATGGCGACATACCACTACCGCGACCCGGCGCCATACCTGCACAAGCGCGTCCTCGTCGCAGGCGGCGCCATCAGCGCGCTCGAAATCGCCTCAGAACTGGCGCAACTCGACGTGTCGGTGGTCGTCGCTCAGCGTCGGCAACGATATGTGCTGGCGAAGTTCGCGGCAGGTGTGCCGTCCGACTCGCGGATCTTCACGCGGTATCT
Source organism: uncultured Actinomycetota bacterium (assembly GCA_963786995.1). GTDB lineage: Bacteria > Actinomycetota > Actinomycetes > Mycobacteriales > Mycobacteriaceae > Mycobacterium. Next base: position 20,863 of record CAWBBH010000001.1, read on the forward strand.
CACGCTGGCGAACGAGACCCTGCCGCCGGCTGAAGTCGATCGGCAGCTCAAGGAGATCGTCGTCGAAGCCGGTGGCAGCCCTGAGCAGTACGGCGCACCCGCGCCCGATCCGTCACTGTTCGCCGCGGGCGTCACCCTCGCCCAGCAATACCTGCCGCTGGTGGCAGAGGGCCGAATCACGGTGCGGCCGTGGTTGACTTCGGTTGACGGGCAACGGGTGACGTTCGCTGACGGCACCACCGACGAGTTCGACGGAATTCTGTTCGGCACCGGTTTCGAAATCGACCTGCCGTTTCTCAGCGACGAGATCCGCACCGTCCTCGATGTCGACACCGTCCATCTCGACGCCGATCGCTACACCTTCCACCCGGATCTTCCCGGCCTGGCGTTCGTGGGCATGTGGGATCAGTCGGGCGGGCTCTTCGTACCCGTGGAACTGCAGGCCCGGTGGATCGCCTACACGTGGGGCGGCGTGGTCGCCGGGCCGAGCGAGGCTGAGCTTCGAGCGGCGATCGTGGCATACCGGGCCCGCCGCGGGCTGCCGCAGAAGACCCGAATGAACTTGGCGGCGTTGGCTTTCGCCAGGGCCGCGGGTGTTGAACCGAACCTGGACGATTGGCCGCAGCTTCGTCGCGCCCTGCTGTTCGGCCCGCTGGCGCCGAGCAGCTTCCGGCTGCAGGGGCCGGACGCGCTGCCCGACGCCCCGGCTAGGTTCGCACGGGACGCCGCGGCATTCGGTGCGATCACGTCGAACGAACTGACAGAACGCGAGCAGCGGTACCTGGCGCTGCTGGAGAGTTCAACACCTACGCGTTGAGCGCCCGTTCTCCGATCACCCGTTTCGACGCACAACTCGTCGATTCCGTCGTCGGTCAGGCCGAGGACGCGCAGAATTTCGCGATTGTGTTGGCCAAGGGTCGGCGGCGGTGACCGGTGGTGCTGGCCTGGGCCAGGAGTGATGACGAACGGCCACCCCGGATAGCGGTGCGGACCGGTGACCGGGTGCTCGATTTCTCTGGTAGTAGTTCCGAGCCTCGAGCTGCGGCAGCTCATACATCCGCTCGGCAGTCAGCACCCGCTCTGCAGGGATGCCTTGTGCTGCAAGGATCTCCACCACATGTGAGGGTGGGAGCGTCCTCGTCCACGCGGTCACGGCTTCGTCGAACACATCGTGGTCCAACCCGACATGGTCGACGAGGGAGATGGCCACCCACTCTCCGTCGTCGGCTGTCGGGTACACGCCCTGCAGATACCCGCGCTGACGGTTGCCCTGGCGCGAGGGAATCGCACCGTTCATCGAGTACTCGATCACAGGCTCGGCGACCACCGACGCCGTCGACTTCGACCTGCGCGACCTCGATGAGTTGGCCTTCGCCGGTGCGGCGCCGGTGCTCGAGCGCGGCCAGAAGCGCCACTGCGGCATGTACTCCGACAATCGGGTCGGCGGGTCCGGCAAGGACACACGGTGGACCGTCAGGATGGCCGGTCACCGCGGCCATCCCCGATGTGCCCTCGAAGTTGAACGCCCAGCCGACATAGTCGCGCCACGGACCTGCTAGCCCGAAGCCCGGCATGCGCACCTGGATCACGTTCGGGTTCAACCCGACCAGCGATTCATAGTCGAGTCCGAACTGCTCGACCACCCTCGGTGAGAAGTTCTCCACGACGACATCGGCATCGCGGACGAGCCGACGCGCAAGTTCACGGCCATCTTCGGAGGTGAGATCGAGGGTGATGTCGCGCTTGTTCAGGTTGGTCGCCTGCCACATCCCACTGCGCTCGTACCACCGGTCGCCCTCGTGGGCGTACGCCCCGGAGTAGCGAAACCCGTCCGGCCGTTGAATCGATTCCACTTTGGTGACGTCGGCGCCGAACGCGCCGAGGTAGCACGTGAGATACGCACCCGCCCAAAATGTGGATAGGTCGAGGACTTTCAGACCGCCGAACGGCATCTCTCCATCTGCGCCGGACACGCGGTGCGCCCTGTCGAAGCCGTTGCGACGGTCTGGCCGAGACGCGGTGCGGGACGAACCGGCAGGACCGGCGTTTTCGACAGCCGGAACGGGGCGCCGGGACGCTGGAACCGCCACTCTTCGTCCCCCGCTTCCACGAAGAAGCCGCGATCGCGGAACTGAGGACATTGCAACACGGTGGCACCGTCGTTGACGGGAGTCGACGGGATACGCAGCGCCTGGCTGAGTTCGACGATCTCCTCGACCGTTCGTTTCAGGAGCCACGGCTGCGCCTTTTCGTAGAACTCGTCGCGCTCGGGGCCGCCGAGCATGACCGAGATCTGGTGCTCGCCGAATTCCGGAAGGCCGAGCATCGCGCAGACGTCGAGCCAGTGCTGCCCCGTCAGGCAGTTGATGCCGAGCCAGCCATCCGCGGCGCGAACGACACCCATCACCGGGCCTGCCTTCGTATTCGGAGGCAAGCCGAGGTTGCGCATCTTCTCTGCCAACAACATCGGATAGGGCAGCGTCGACAACAAACACTCCATCACCGACACGTCGACTTCAACGGCGGCAGTCGTTGTAGTGGAGACCGTTCGCAACGCCGTCAGCGCGCCCAACGCCGCGTATCCGCCCGCGACGTACTCTGCGATTCTCGCCCCGGCCTGTACTGGGGGTCGGTCTGGATCGCGCATGGTGACCCACCCGGAGGCCGCTTGAATGGTCAGCGGTGTCACCTGACGATCGCGAAGCGGTCCGTGCTGACCGAACGCAGAGATACGGACGACGACGAGGCCGGGACGCAACGCTTCGAGTGCCGTCAGATCGAGTCCGACGCCCGCGAGCGCCCCCGGCGGCATTCCGTCGACGAGGATGTCGGCCGCAGCGATGACAGACCCCGATGCGGATGCCAAGGCCTCCAGATCAATTGCAACAGAGAGTTTTTCCGGCGTTCAGGTACTCGAAGAGCCCTGACCTGTCCGGATCCTCGACGCCGCCGGGGAACGGCCCCCATCTGCGGAGGGGATCGCCGGTGGGCGGCTCGATCTTGGTGACGTCAGCGCCGAGGTCGGTGAGAAGTTTCGTGCAGTACGGCCCGGCGATGTCACCGGCGATCTCGACGACCCGCAACCCGGACAGTGCTCCCGTCACGCCGGGATTCCGATGGCTTTCGGCTCCATGTAGCGGTGCAACCCGGGCAGCCCTCCGCCCTCACGCCCCAGGCCGCTCTGGTTGAAACCACCGAACGGAGCATCTCCCGGTATGCATCCGTTGACGGCGATCTGGCCGGTCCGGACGCGCCGCGCCACGGCGACCGCGCGGTCGACTTCCCGGCCCCACACAGCGCCCGACAGCCCGTATTCGGAGTTGTTGGCGACGGCGACGGCATCGGCGTCGTCGCGGTAGCGCAGCACAGTCAACACCGGACCGAACACCTCCTCCTGGGCGATCTGAGAGTCGGCGTCCACGTCGGTCAGAATCGTTGGTGCGTAATAGAAACCCCTGTCGATTCCCGCGGGTGGGCCACCACCCGCCGCCAGCGTGGCGCCGTCCTCGATCGCGGCGCCCACGAGCGTCGCGACACGGTCTCGCTGCGCCGCGCTTATCAGCGGACCCATCTGCACCTCGGGATCGGTCGGATCGCCCACCTGGACGCTGCATGCGAGTTCGACGAGCCGATCGACGACCTCGTCGTGAATTGCGTCCGGAAGCAGGAGCCGGCTCTGAAGTATGCATGCCTGTCCCGCGTGCAGCGAGCAGCCGTCGAACAGGATCCGCTGCATGAGTTCGTCGGTCACCTCGACATCGTCGAGGAGGATTGCGGCCGACTTGCCGCCACACTCGAGAAGGATCCGCTTCATCGTCGCGCCCGCCGCCGACATGACTTGCCTGCCGACCGCCGAGCTTCCGGTGAAGCTGACCATGTCGATACGCGGATCGGTGGTGAGCACCTTGCTGGCCTCGACGCCGCTCGGCGTGATGACGTTGACGACACCCGGCGGGATATCGGTGTGCTCATCGATGATGCGGGCCAGTGCAAGGCCCGCGATGGGCGTCAGCGGCGATGGTTTGAGAACCACGGTGTTGCCCGCGGCCAACGCATTACACACCTTCATCACGTTGAGGCTGTGCGGGAAGTTCCACGGCGTCAGCACCGACACCACGCCGAGCGGCTCGTGACGCAGCAGTGTGGTGCCCGCCGCCCCGTACGCGTTGATCGGTTCGTCAGCCAACTGGGTGGCCAGCTCCCCCGCGTGCAGCGCCATGAAGGCGGGCCCGTCGACCTGGATCAGCCGCTCATTGGAGACGCAACCCCATTCGGTCTGCGCCAGGGCGAAGAAGTCGTCGGCACGCTCGGCGAGCGCATTCCCGAGTTGGGTGAGACACCGAGCGCGTTCCTCCGGCGTGGCCGCCGACCACGGTCCTTCGTCGAACGCGCGACGTGCGGCGGCGATGGCGGCGTCGACGTCATCGCCGCCCGCGTCAGGGGCCGAAGCGATGGTCTCCTCGGTGGACGGCGAGACGTCGTCATAGCGTCCCTCGCGGGGCTCGATCCACCGCCCGCCGATGTACAGCGAGTAGTCGTCAACCAATCGAAGCGGGTCAGTCATTCCGGCTCCTCACCGAGCTCGTGAATCAACACTTGGTCTACACCTGTCGGACCGGAGCCGTCAATGCCGGTTATTGACAACGCTATACCTGCCGAGTAGACACTGGGTATCGGACATTCGGCGATGATTTGTCCGATGCTGGTATCGAGGGAGGCCGCAGTGCCCACAACGTTTCCGCTGCATTCCCCCGACTTCTTCATCGGCGATCCGTATCCCGCGTACAAGGAACTGCGCGCCAATGCGCCGGTGTGTTGGAACGACGTCACAGAATTCTGGGCGCTGCTCAAGTACGAGGACATCCGGTACGTGTCAACGAACCCGAACACGTTCTCGTCCACCCAGGGCATCACCATCCCCGACCCGGTGCTGCCGAACCCCGTGCAGGAAGGCAATTTGATCTTCACGGATCCGCCGCGGCACCGGCAGCTCAGAAAACTGATCAATACCGGCTTCACCCGACGGCAGGTGGCCATCCTCGAGCCGAAGGTGCGCGACATCGTCTACGGCGTTCTGGACGACGTCCGCAGCGGGTCCACCCACGAGTTCGCCGAAGAGCTCGCCGCACCCCTGCCGACGCGGATGATCGCCGAACTGCTCGGCGCCCCGCCTGACGACTGGGAGCGGTTCCGACGGTGGTCGGATGCGTGCACGGGCAACGCCGATCCCGAAATCGAGCAGGACGCGCTCGCCGCCATCGCCGAACTGTTCGGCTACTTTCAGGAACTGATCGCCGCCAGGCGCGCCGAGCCGCGCAACGACATGCTGTCGGTGCTGACCACCGCCGAAGTCGACGGGGCGAAGCTGACCGATGATGACCTGTTGAACTTTGCGTTTCTGCTCCTGGTAGCGGGCAACGAGACGACGCGCAACCTCATCGCACTCGGCACCCTGGCCCTCATCGACCACCCCGATCAATGTCGGCAACTGGTCGAAGATCCGTCGCTGATACCCGGCGCTGTCGAGGAGATGTTGCGCTGGACGACTCCCGTGACGCACATGGCACGAGTCGCAAGGGCCGATGTGGAGATCCGTGGACAACTTATCCGCGAGGGCGACGTCGTGGTCATGCTCTACGGCTCGGCCAACCGGGATGAGGAGATATTCGGGGCGAAGGCCGAGGACTTCGACATCAGGCGACACCCCAACCCGCACATCGCGTTCGGTTGCGGCGAGCATTCGTGCATCGGAGCTCAGCTGGCCCGACTGGAGGCGCGTGTGTTCTTCGAGGTGCTGTTGAGCCGCTATCCCGAATTGGAACTCGTCGGGGATGTCGACCGGATGAGAGCCACCATGGTGCCCGGCGTCAAGCGCATGCCGGTGCGGCTCGGGTCGGGGAGCTGAGACATGCATCTGGACTTCACGCCAGAACAGAAGCAGTTGCGCAAAGAGATCCGGGCGTCGCTCGAAGCGGTGATGACGCCAGAACGCATCGCCGCGGTCGCAGGCCGCATGGAGGGCGGGCAGGCCGTCAAAGAATGCGTGCGAGCGCTCGGGGCCGCAGGGCTACTCGGGGTCGGCTGGCCGAAGGAATTCGGGGGACGAGGGTTCACCGCGCTCGAGCAGTTCATCTTCTTCGAAGAGGCACAACGAGTGAACGCCCCGATTCCGCTCGTCACACTCAACACGGTGGGACCGACACTCGCACACTACGGCACCGAGGAACAGAAGCAGACTTTCCTGCCCGCGATCCTCGACGGCACAGTCGAATTCGCCATCGGCTACTCCGAGCCCTCGGCAGGCAGCGACCTGGCATCACTGCGCACCACCGCGGTGCGGGACGGCGACGACTACGTCATCAACGGTGCGAAGATGTTCACCAGCGGTGCCGGGTACGCCGACTACATCTGGCTCGCGGCCCGCACAGACCCGAACGTCAAGAAGCACAAAGGCATCACCATCTTCATCGTGCCGACCACGTCGCCAGGATTCTCGTTCAAGCCGCTGCACACCATGCCGGGGGTGTCGACGTTCTACACCTTTTACGACGACGTCCGAGTGCCGGCCAGCGCGATCGTCGCCGGCGAGAACGAGGGCTGGCAGCTGATCACCACCCAGCTGAACTTCGAGCGCGCCGCGCTGGGAAACATGGGCGCTCTCGAGCCACTCTTCGAGAAGACACTGGCGTGGGCGCAGAGCACCGAACTCGACGGTGCGCGGGTGATCGACAAGCCATGGATACAGCATGCGCTGGCGCGCGTCGAGGCGCAGGTCACCGCCTACAAGATCATGAATCTGCGCGTCAATGCGGCGATGTCCAAGGGCGCGCTCGGAATGGGAGAAGCGTCGGCGGCCAAGGTGTTCGGTACCGAGCTCACGCAACAGGTGGCTCGCGAACTGCTCGAGGTACTCGATCGCAGCGGCATCCGTAAGGGCGATGAGGCACCGTTGCGCGGCGCGCTCGAATCGGCTTACCGCATCGCGGTCATCAATACCTTTGGCGGTGGCGCCAACGAGCTGCAACGCGACATCATCGCGATGGCAGGGCTTTTCATGCCGCGTGCCCCACGCGACCTTCGAGCGAACCAGAACGGAGACGCGAAGTGACTGACGACAAGTCCGACTTCCGCGAGAAGCTCGATGCGCTGATCGGCAAACCGACGGGCGGGTCGGGAAAGGCGACCGTCGCACCGGACCCGGTCAATCAGCCGATGATCCGGCACTGGGCCCATGCCCTCTCCGACATGAATCCGGTCTACCTCGATCCGGAGTTCGCCGAGAAGTCGCGGTTCGGCGGCATCGTCTCTCCCCCGGTGATGTTGCAGACGTGGACGATGCCCGCACCGAAGATCGAAGGGATAGCCGAGCGTGGCGGCGTTCCCATCGAGATGGGTCGCAATCCCGCCTCGTTCATCGAGGAGGCCGGCTATACCGGCATCGTCGCCACCAACTCGGAGTTCGAGATCGAGCGCTACCCGCGACTGGGCGATCTGATCTCGGTGACGCAGGAGTTCGAGAGCATCTCCGACGAGAAGAAGACCTCGCTGGGCACGGGCTATTTCGTCACCTGGTTGTCCACGTATACCGATCAGAACGGCGAAGTCCTCGGTAGGCAGCGGTTCCGGGTGTTCCGATTCAAGGCCGACAACTGATGGCGACGCGACTTGCTCCGACGATCAGCCCGGACAGCGAGTTCTTCTGGAACGGGCTGCGCGACGACAAGCTGTTGATCCAGCGGTGCGCCGGGTGTCAGGAACTCCGGCAGCCGGCGCGGCCAATGTGCCCGGCATGCAATTCACTCGACTGGGACACCGTCGAGTCCATTGGTCGGGGAACTGTTTACAGCTACGTCATGCCGCAGCACCCGCCGATGCCGTTGATGGAGTACCCATACATCGTCGCGCTGATCGAACTCGAAGAGGGAGTCCGGCTGGTGTCCAACTTGTGCGAGATCCAGCCCGGCGACGTTGAAGTCGGCATGCCCGTCGAGGTGTTCTACGAGACGTTCGACACCCTCGACGGCGGAGACGTTGTGCTGCACCAGTTCCGACCGGCGCGGTAGAGGCAAGCATGGACTTCGATTTGACCGACGACCAGCAGACGATCGCCGCAGTGGCGCGCCAGGTCTTCGAAAACCGCACAACGCCCGGGCATCTGACCGAACTGGAAGCCGGCGATGTACGCTACGACGGGTCGCTGTGGCGCGAGCTGGCAGCGGCCGACCTGCTCGGGATCTCGTTGCCCGAGAGCGTCGGCGGCAGCGGCCGAGGCTTCGTGGAACTCGCGCTGCTCCTCGCAGAGGTGGGTTGGAACGTCGCACCGGTACCCGTCTACGCCACCTTGCTTCTCGGCGCCGACACCATCGCGCGCCACGGCGACGATGCGCAACGTGAGAGCTATCTACCGGCGGTGATCAACGGGACGTCGCTACTCACCGCGGGCCTTGCAGAACCCGGCCGCTCCGATCCCACCGCGCCGGTTACCACCGCACGGCGCGACGGCGCCGGATGGCGGCTCGACGGGGTCAAGGAGTTGGTGCCCGCTGCCCAACTCGCAAACGCCATCCTCGTCCCCGCCTCCCTGGCGGACGACGATATCGGCGTGTTCGTGATCGACGCCGACGCGGCAGGTGTGGACATCCGCGCCGTCGCGACGACCAACGGCGAGCCGCATGCTGACGTATCCCTCGACGGTGCAGTCGCAACGCAGAGGTTGGCCGGCGGCCGCGACATCCTCGATTCTCTCTATGCCCGCGCGATGGTCGGCTTGTGTGCGATCCAACTCGGCGTGACCGAGCGTGCACTGCGGATGGCCGCGTCCTACACCACCGAACGTGAGCAGTTCGGCAGGCCGATCGGCAGCTTTCAAGCCGTGCAGCAACGGATGGCCGACGCCTTCATCGACGTCGAAGCGATCCGGTGGACCATGTGGCAGGCCGCGTGGCGTCTCGACCAAGGCGAGCCTCCCGGCCGCGACGCAGCAATTGCGAAATTCTGGTCCGCAGAGGCGGGTTCACGGGTCGCCGCAACCGCCCAGCAGGTACACGGCGGCATGGGCATCGACATCACCTATCCGCTGTCCCGCTACTTCCTGTGGGCCAAGCACAACGAGTTGACGCTCGGCTCGGCCTCAGCGCAGTTGGCCCGGCTCGGCGCGGCGTACGTCTAAGGAGACCGATGACCACTTCATTCACGACCACGACCTTGGATTGGCGCGATATCAAGGTCGGCGACGAGGTCACACCGCTCGACGTACCGGTCACCGCAACGGTTATCGTCGCAGGAGCGATAGCATCACGCGACTTCATGCCCGTGCATCATGATCCGGAGTTCGCGAAGAAGCAGGGCTCCCCCAACATGTTCATGAACATCCTCACCACCAATGGGTTGTGCGTGAAGTTCCTGACGGACTGGGCCGGGCCGGAAGCGATGGTGAAAAGGCTGGCGATCAAGTTGGGCGTACCGGCCTTTCCTAACGACCCGCTGCGATTCACCGGCGCCGTGACCGGCACGTCCGAGGGCGCCGACGGGGAGGGGCTGATCGACGTCGAGTTCCGGGGTAGCAACAGCCTCGGCGACCACGTGTCCGGAACCGCGACCGTCAGCCTCCTGGAGGACAGGGTGGCATGAGCTCACTCGCGGGAATCACCGCAATCGCGGGCATCGGCCAGACCGAGTTCTCCAAGGAGTCCGGCCGAAGCGAACTCCAACTCGCCTGCGAGGCAGTCAAAGCAGCGATCGACGACGCAGGGCTGAACCCAAGCGACATCGACGGCATGGTCACCTTCACCATGGACTCGAGCGACGAGATCGAGATCGCGCGGAACGTCGGCATCGGCGACCTGACGTTCTTCAGCCGCGTGCACCATGGCGGTGGGGCGGCGGCGGGCACCGTGGTGCAGGCCGCGATGGCGGTGGCGACGGGCACCGCCAACGCTGTCGTGTGTTACCGCGCATTCAACGAGAGGTCCGGCTTCCGGTTCGGTGGTTCGGGAGCACGACCGACGGGTGAAACTCCTTTGTTCATGGCGAACTACGCGCCGTTCGGGCTCTTGACGCCGGCAGCGTGGGTCGCGCTGCACGCTCAGAGGTACATGTCGACCTACGACGTCACCAATGAGGACTTCGGCAGGATCTCCGTCGTCGACCGTGCGCACGCAGCCCGCAATCCCGACGCCTGGTTCTACGAACGGCCGATCACGCTCGAGGACCATCAGAAGTCGCGATGGGTGATCGAACCCGTTCTGCGCCTGCTCGACTGCTGTCAGGAGAGCGATGGCGGCGTCGCCATCGTCGTCACCAGCACGGAGCGTGCACGCGATCTCGCCCAGGCCCCCGCGGTCATCACCGCCGCGGTCCAGGGTGCGGCCGCCGAGGGCGAGATGATGACGAGCTACTACCGCGACGACATCACGGGTCTCCCGGAGATGGGCGTGGTGGCCGAAAAGCTCTGGCGCGATTCAGGTCTGAAGCCCACGGATATCCAGACGGCTTTCCTCTACGACCACTTCACCCCGTTCGTGTTTGCGCAGTTGGAGGAACTCGGCTTCTGCGGTCGCGGCGAGGCCAAGGACTTCGCTACCGTCGAAAGGCTCTCCCTGGGTGGTGAATTGCCGATCAACACCAACGGCGGCCTGCTCGGCGAGGCCTACATCCACGGCATGAACGGCATCACCGAGGGGGTCCGCCAGGTGCGCGGCACGTCCCACAACCAGGTCGACGACGTCGAGCACGTCCTCGTCACCTCGGGGACCGGGGTGCCGACCAGTGCGTTGATCCTCGCGGTGGACTGACCGCGATGACTTCGGCATCGACCGCAACCGACACCCGCGAACTGATCGTCGAGTCCGCGTTCGACTGCTTCCGTCGACACGGCCTCGACAAGACGACAGTCGTCGACATCGCCCGCGCCGCCGACGTCTCCAGGAGCACGGTCTACGAGTACTTCCGCGACAAGGCCGAGATCGTCGAGGCGTGCGCGGAGGGTGCGTCCCAGAAGTTCTACCGCGAGATGGCCAAGGCGATGCGCCGGGGTGAAAGCCTGGAGGAACAATTGGTCCTCGCCGGTGTTTTCGTGACAACGGCCCGGCGGGCCATCGAACCCGAGGACTACTTCGACGAGGACGAGGTGAGCCTGCTGCTCACCAAGAACGCGGCTGTGCTTCTGCGCGAATGCACTGAGTTTCTGGCGCCCTATCTGACCGCCGCGAAACTCACCGGCGAGGTGCGCAAGGAGCTCGACGTGGAGGCTGCGGGTGAATGGTATGCGCGCATGCTGTTCTCGTTGTTCAGCACTCCGTCAGCGACCTTGGACCTCGCTGACGCGAGCGTTGTCGGCGAGTTCGTTCGCGCGCATGTCGTGCGAGGCTTCGCGCCGGACCGCCCTGGTCGCGCGCGTTGAGCTCTTCCCGCGAGCAGACGCAAAATCGCACTATTTCGCGTGCATTTTGTGCGACTTTGCGTCTGCTCGCGGGAGAAAGTACCCGTCACCTATGCCGTGCGATGGATCTCCGCGAGTGCGTGGACCTGCTCGAGGTAGTGCTCGAGCGAGCGGTGCACGAAACGGGCGGAGACGATCGTTGTTCCCGCCGCCTCCATCGCGGCCAGCTTCTCGGTCGTCGCCTCCGGCGTCCCGACCGGGTCGAGCGGCTGATCCGCCGGCAGCACCACCTCGAACCCGGGCGGAATCTCGCGCGCTGCCAACCACTCCGCCGCGGTGTCGAGGGAGATGCCGAACGGACACCAACCGTCAGCGAGCGTGATCGCGCGCCGCAGCGATCGCCGCGTGCGGCCGCCGATCCAGATCGGCATGTGCTCCTGCATCGCACACGGGTCCACGGTGAGGCCGCCGAACGAGTAGTACTTGCCCGCGTACACCGGATCGTTGCTTGCGAGCGCCGCGCGCAGCGCCCGTAGCGCGTCGTCGGCGCGTTCACCCCTGTCCTCGAACGGCGCACCGATGAGGTCGAACTCCTCCTTCAGCGTGCCGACTCCGACACCGAGAATGACACGGCCGTTGCTGACGTGATCCAGTGTGCCGTAACGCTTCACGATCTCCAGCGGATGGTGATAGCCGAGCACGAGCGTCATCGTCGCCAGGCGAATCTGAGTGGTGCGCGCCGCGATGTAGCCGAATGTGGCGAGCGGATCCCAGTACCGCGAGCCGCGCCGGCCTGACTCGGTGGCAGGCATGCCGATGTGCTCGCTGCATGTGAGGTGGTGGTAGCCGAGCCGGTCGGCCGCCTCTGCGACGCGGCCGATGGCTTCGATGCCCGCGTCCTGCTCCCAGGTCAGCGGTGCCCCACCGACGTTCGTGACGACGGGCGTCGCGATGCCGAGTTTCACTGCAGCGGTTCTTCGCCCGCGAGGATCGTGCGGTGCATCAGGCGTCCGCTGTCGGCGGGATAGGGAAGCACGCGGTGCATGGTCCCGGTATTGTCCCACATCAGCAGATCGCCGGGTTGCCACTCGTGGCGGTAGACATACTGCGGCTGGGTTGCCCAATCTCTCAGGCGGGCAAGCAAAGCGCGGCTCTGCTCGACCGGCATGCCGACGACATAGTCGGCCGTCGCGCCGAGCAGAAGCGACTTTCGTCCGGATTGATGCGTCCACACGATAGGGCATGCCTTCGTCGGTGACTTCTGCCAGAACGCCAGCTCCTCGTAGCTCATCTCGGGACGGACGTAGTACTGCGACCGCTCCGCGCTGTGCACGACGCGCAGGTCTGCGATCAGGTCCTTGTCGTCCTGCGGCAGATCGTCGTAGGCCGCGTACGTGTTGCAGAACTCCGTTTCGCCGCCGGTGTCCGACAGCGTGATGGCGCGCAGCAGTGTGGCCAGGTTCGGGTAGGGCTGCAGCGAGCCGTCGAAGTGCCAGAACATCGAGGCTTTCAGGTATTCGGCCCGCTGGTTGACGTTCTTGTCGAGCGAGATCTTGTAGATGCCGCCCTGCCCCTCGTTTTCGGGAATCGCGCCGAGCGTCTTGGCAATCGCGACCTGCTGCTCGTCGTCGATATCGAGCCCGCGAAAGAACACGACGCCCCGCCGTTCGAGCGTTGCGCGGATGTTCTGCGCTTCGGTTCCGCGCAGCAGTGTGTCGACGTCGGTTCGGATCTCGCTGCCGATCCTCGCGGTGAGGTCGATGACGTCGAGTTGTGCGGAGGTGGTTCCCATGTCGTCAGCTCACTCTCGTGAGAATGGTGTTGGCGGAATGCTTGACGCGTGGCTGCTTCCACAGCTCGACTGCGAGTGAAACGGTGATCAGCGAGTAGAGCAGGTTGCGCAGATTCGCCACGTCGTCCGGAAGCGGCTCGGCGTAGTCGAACTTGTCGATGTAGTCGAGGGCTTCCTCGGCGAACGGGAACACCTCGTCGTAGAACGCCTTGATCTCGTCCATGGAGCTGTTGACGCGCTTCACGTAGCGCTGGTGTCCGTCCTCGATCGCCCATTCGTCGACGAGATGTTCGAGGTGCGAGAAGTCCGGCGGCAGAATCGCAGTCATCGGTTCGCCTTCTCTCCGGCTGTCTGCTCTTCGCGCAAGCGCTCATCGCCGGCCTCGACGTAGTCTGCCACCGTCTTGTGCAGATGGCGCAGCAGGATCTCTTCGTCGTTCATCGTGAAGTGGGTGAGCGCACCGCTGTTCAGCATGGCCTGCAGCCCTTCCGACGGGCTGGCGTCCTCCAGGATGATGTCGTTGAGGAACGTCATCGTCAGCTCCTGGCCCAACCGCTCCTTGTGGGTGGTCGGCGGTTGGTAGTACGCCTCTGTTTCGAAGATGTGCGAATGCGGACCGGTCGGCCAGTGGGCGTGCACGGTGAAGCCGGACGCACCGAAGATCAGTACGAAATTGGGGAAGAACTGATAGGAGTCGAAGCCGTATTTCTCCGACCGGGTCGGGTTGATACCCGGCGGCATCGGGCCGCGGTCGATCTTCTTGTTCCACGGGCCCGCCGCGCTGGCCTCGAAGACGCACTCGATCGGTTTCGAGTACGGCGTCTTCTGCGAAGGCTCGCCGGAGAACGAGAACATCCGGTGCGGGCCCTCGAGCCGGTAGGACAGCGCGTCGGTGAACGGGTTCGGCTGGTCGAACGCCTCTCGGGCCTCCGCAGTGACCGCGCCGAACGACGACGCGTGCAGGTACGGACCGTGATAGCTCTCGGCGAACCCGTCGAGGAAGATCTTCCAGTTGCACTGCAGTTCGGCCTTGAACCGGTACACCTGGTGCGGCCCCTCGAACGGGTAACCCTCCAGGTCGTGCGCGAGCTCACCGAGAAACGACGACAGCGGCTCGGTGTTGTGCGGGTTGAGGTTGACGAAGATGAAGCCTTCCCACACCTCGCACTGCACGGCGGGCACCCGGCAGCGCTCCGCGTCGAAGTCGAGCAGCAGATCCTTGCGGGTGGCCGAATGCAGCGAGCCGTCCAGCTTGTAGCGCCAGCCGTGGAACCGGCAGTACAACAGTGGCGCGCGCCCGGACACCTCCTGGAACGGGTCGTCCTCCCACAGCATCTTGTTGCCCCGGTGCGGGCAGATATTGTGCATCGCACGGATGACGCCGTCCTTGCCCCGCACGATGATGATCGAGGTGTTGAGGAACCGCAGCTCGCGGGTGAAATAGCTGCCCGATTTCGGCACGCGCTCCACCCGGCCCATGTAGAGCCAGGTCTTCCGGAAGACGTGTTCGCGTTCCTTCTCGTAGAACTCCGTCGACACACAGTCCTCGAGCGACACCGGACCGCGACCCAGTTCGGGATAGGCGTCGGTCCAGTGGCCGCTCGCAGGTTTCGTCACCAGGCTGTCGTGACCCATGAGGCTTACCTCCTGGCCGAAAACTACAGTCGCGGAAATTGCGAAAACAGATGCACGCGCGCAACACCCTGTTGCATATTTGGAACGAGCTCATGGAACAGAATCCGCCTTTCGACCTCGATGCCCTGCTGGTGTTCGGCAAGGTCGTCGAAAGCCGCAGCCTGTCGAAGGCGGCGGCGCTGCTCGGCATGCCGAAATCGACGGTCAGCCGCAAGCTCACCAAGCTCGAAGCCGACCTCGGCATCAAGCTGCTGCGAAAGAACACCCACCAGCTGACCGTCACCGATCTCGGCGAGAAGATCTATGCCCATTCGGTGAACATCCTCGCCGAGGCCAACGGTGTTCGCGCTCTGGTCGAGGGCGCCAAGCTAGGAGCCGCAAGGCGAGTTGAAGGTGGCGATACCCGTCTTCGTCGGCATCGATTACGCGTCCAGGGTCGGCGCCACCTTCCTGCAGCGATATCCCCACTCACGGCTGGACATCCGGCTGGTCGACAGCATGGTCGATCCGATCAGGGACGGGTTCGACGTCGTATTCGGCACGGGACCGCTGCAGGACTCGACCTTGATTGCCCGCAAGGTGTTCGACCTGGAGCTGTTCCTGTGCGCGTCGCCCGACTTCGTCGCAGGGTTGCCGGAGCCCATCACCGCGCCTGCGCAACTGGACACGTTGCCGTTCATCGACTTCGGATTCGCAGGCCCGCGCAAGCTCAGCCTGTCCAAGGCCAAACGACGACACGAGCTGTCCCCACAGGTTCGCGCACGAGCCAACAACTTTCAGGTGTGCAAGCAGTACATCTTGCAGGGGCTGGGAATCGGCACGATGCCCACGCAGATCATCTGCACCACTGAACTGCGCGAAGGCAGCATCGTGCCGGTCCTTCCAGAGTGGAGTCTGGAACCGCTCGAAGTGCACATGATCTATCCCTTCGAGCTGTCCTACTCGACGCTGATCAGCGCGTTCTACGAGGCGGCACGCGACATCATCGTCGAGAACATCGCCCGCGCCTAGCGCGGAGAATCGCTACGCCTGTCACGATCTCCCACACGATGATCGAGTAGACGGATCCGCGCTCGACGATGCCGACCGGTAGGAGTCGAGTGCCGTCGGCGCCGTCGGCGATCAGCGCGGCAAGGCAGGCGACGCCGATGACGCCGATGGCAACGCTCGACACGGAGTAGGCGCGTGCTGCGCCGAGCCGTCGACTGCCGAGCCCCGCGATGATCACCGCGACATTGCCGCCGACGATCGCCAGTCCTGCGCCGACAACGTGCGCGGGCACACCACTTCTGAAGGCGCCGACGAGAACGTTCCCGATCGCATTCGCCGCCGCGGCGACCACGAAACCCCAACCCGCCCAACCCAACGTCGGAATGGAGCGCGCTACGACGAGCGCGCCGATCAGAAGCAGCGATCCATGCAGCATGAACGCGCCGTAGTTCATCACCGCGGAGACCCCGAGATCGCTGATGAAGTCGTCGATGTAGCTGTAGCCGGGGAACTGCGCGGCGGCGATCGCCTCGCACACCAGGTACACCGTCGCCCCGATCAGCCATATCCATGCGGCGGCCACGTGAATCGGGCGCAGAACACCACCCTCAGCGTCGGAAAGCGCGCCGCAATCGCTAATGGGTGACCCACGATCCGCGGCGCATGACGGCCGATACGGCGAGATCGGCATCGAGCGCCACCAGGTCGGCGGGCACACCGGGAACGAGTTCTCCGCCCGACAGCCCCAGCGCGCGAGCGGGATTGGTCGACGACTGCCGCACCGCGTCCGCCAGCGCCTCGTCGCGCGACAATCCGCTGTGCCGCACCGCGAATCGGAACTGGTGGTCCATCGTCGCGGTGCTGCCCGCGATGGTGTCGGTGTCCGCGACCCGTGCCACGCCGTCGACGACGTCCACCGCAAGCGGCCCGAGCCAGTAGCGGCCGTCGGACATGCCCGCCGCGGCCATCGCATCGGTGATCAGCGACACCCGATCCCGTCCGCCGCTACGCACGACATGCCGGTACAGCGCAGGGTGCACGTGCACGCCGTCGGTGATCAGTTCCACTGTCACCCTTGGGTCTTCGAGCAGCGCGATGACCGGGCCCGGTTCGCGGGTGTTGATCGGACGCATCGCGTTGAACAGATGGGTGCCGACCGTCGCACCCGCGTCGATGGCCGCCCTGGTCTGCTCGTAGGTGGCCTCGGTGTGCCCGACCGCGGCGACCACTCCGGCGTCGACGATCTGCCGGATCGCGGCAAGCGCACCGTCGCGTTCCGGTGCGATGGTGATCATCGCGATCGCGCCACCGGCCGCCTCCAAGACTCGATCGATCTCGGCGGGGTCGGGATCGCGCATCAGGGACGGTTGATGGGCGCCGCACCGCAGCGTGGACAGCCATGGGCCTTCCAGGTGGATCCCGTCGATCACGCCGGAGCGGACGCCGTCGGCCAACGACGTCACCTGACGCAGCAGGTCGTCCGACCCGGCGGTGACAAGGGACGCGACCATGGTGGTGGTGCCGTGCGTGCGGTGAAACGCTGCGGCGGTTGCTGTTTCGGTGCGATCCGCGGCGGAGAAGTTCGCTCCTCCCCCGCCGTGCAGATGCGTGTCGACGAAACCGGGAACCACCGACACCGCACCCAGATCGCGGTCCGCGGGCTGCGGCGCCGGACCCGACCCCACGGCGGCCACCAGGCCGTCGGCGACCTCGATCCATCCGGGCCGCAACAGCTCTCGGCCTGTCAGGACGGTGTCGGCGGCCAGCAGCACTCAGATGCCCTGCCAGTCCGGCTTCGATCGATAGGTCTCGCGGTAGTAGTCGATGAGCTGCAGCCGTCGCGCGGCCGCGTCGTCGAGCAGCACGGTGACGTGCGGATGGTGCTGCAGGACGGTCGCGGGCCACAGCGCGCTCACCGCGCCCTCGACGAGGTGGTGCACGGCTTCGGCCTTGCTGCGGCCGGTGGCTACCAGGATGATGTGCCTGGCCGCCATGATCGTGCCCAGGCCCTGCGTCAGGCAGTGGGTGGGGACCGCATCCAGGTCGCCGTCGAAGAAGCGGGCGTTGTCGACGCGGGTCTGCCTGGTCAGCGTCTTGATCCGGGTCCGCGACGCGAGCGACGAACCGGGTTCGTTGAAGGCGATGTGCCCGTCGGTGCCGATGCCGAGTATCTGCAGGTCGACACCGCCTGCCGCCTGGATCGCGCTCTCGTACGCCGCGCAGGCGGCCGGGATATCGGAGGCCAGGCCGTCGGGACCTTCGACGGCGCCCGGCGCGAAATCCACCCGCGACACGAACACCTCGTCGATGACGGTCCGGTACCGCTGCGGATGGTCGGCAGGCAGACCCACGTACTCGTCGAGGGTGAACCCGCGGGCCTGCCGGAACGAGATCGCGCCCGCCTCGCAGCGCGCCGCCAACTCGTCGTAGATCGCCAGCGGCGACGACCCGGTGGCCAGCCCGAGCACGGCGGCCGGGTTACGGGTGAGGAGGGCCCCTATCGCATCGGCCGCAACGGCGCCGATCTCCCGGGCGTCGGCCAGGATGACGACTTCCATTACTTGTTCGCGACGAAAAGCTCTGCGCCGGAAGCAATGTCGGAACCGGCACTGACCGCATCGGATGCCACGACGTTGTCGGATTCCCGTTCGTCCATGACGACGACGGGAACTATCGGATTGAGACCCTTGGCCTCGATCGCGGGCACGTCGTAGGTGATGATGAGCTGACCGGCGGTGACGTCGTCGCCCTGCGCGGCGTGCGTCGTGAAGCCCTCGCCCTTCAGCGCGACGGTGTCCAGGCCCAGGTGCACCAGCACGCCGACGTTGTCGGAGGTCATCACGATGTAGGCATGCGGCATCAGCTTCAGCAGCTTGCCGCTGACAGGGGCGACCGCCTCGACCACCTCGCGCGGGGGGTCGACGGCGGCGCCGTAGCCCACCATCCCCTGGGAGAACACCGGGTCGGGAACGTCCTGCAGCCGGACTGCGCGCCCCGCGACCGGGGCCTGGATCTGCGTCTTGCTCACCATTCAAACAATACGAGTGTGCCGCCAAGACGGTCTCAACTTCGGGTGTTCTCGTCTAAGCTTCCGCGAGAGCTTCGGCGGCAGGACATCGCGGCGACAGAAGGGTGACCGATCCATGAGTGACGCGGCGAAACCTCAAGCGGTTCAGCAAAAGTCGGGTATGCGCTTCCCCGGCTTTGCGCAGTTGCAGCGGCTCGGCAAGAGCCTCATGCTGCCGATTGCGGTCCTGCCCGCAGCCGGCATCCTGCTGCGGCTGGGTCAGCCCGACCTGCTGGGCAGGATCGAAGCCCCGGTCATCGGGCCGTTCTTCAAGGCGATGAGCGCCGCGGGCGACGCGCTCTTCTCCAACCTGCCGCTGCTGTTCGCCGTCGGCGTCGCGATCGGTTTCGCCAGGAAGGCCGACGGGTCCACCGCGCTGGCCGCGGTCGTCGGCTATCTGGTGATGGAGGCCGTCTTCAAGACGATGTCGCCGATCGTGCTCGCGGGCGAGGTGGACAAGGCGGGCGATCAGGCGCAGATCAACTACAGCGTGTTCGCGGGCATCGTGATCGGCCTGGTCACCGCGTGGCTGTTCGACCGATACCACACCATCCAGTTGCCGTCCTACCTCGGATTCTTCGGCGGCAGACGGTTCGTGCCGATCGTCGTCTCGCTCGCGTCGCTGTTCCTCGCGTTCGCGATGAGCTACTTCTATCCCATCTTCGATGCGGGGCTGACGTCGCTGGGCGAGTTCATCGGCGGCGCCGGCGCACTCGGCGCCTTCGTGTACGGATTCGCCAACCGCATGCTGATTCCGTTCGGCCTGCACCACATCCCGAACTCCTACATCTGGTTCCTCTACGGCGACTACCAACCACAAGGCGGCGAGGCTGTCACCGGCGAATTGACCCGGTTCGCCGCGGGCGACCCCACCGCGGGCATCCTGACCTCCGGTTTCTATCCGATCCTGATGTTCGGCCTGCCCGCCGCCGCGCTGGCGATGATCCATGTGGCCAACAAGAAGCAGCGGAAGGTCGCCGTCGGCATCCTGGCGGCGGCCGGTCTGACGGCGTTCCTCACCGGCGTCACCGAACCGCTCGAATTCGCGTTCATGTTCGCGGCGTTCCCGCTGTACCTCATCCACGCTGTGCTGACGGGAGTGTCGCTGGCAATCGCCTACCTGCTCGACATCCACCTGGGCTTCTCCTTCTCGGCGGGACTCATCGACCTGTTGCTCTACGGCACCGCGCCCGCCGCGAAGAACATTCCACTGCTGATCGCCATGGGTGTGGTGTTCTTCGTCGTCTACTACCTGCTGTTCCGATTCGCGATCACGCGGTGGAACCTGCGCACCCCCGGCCGCGAACCGGAGGACGAGTTCGAGGCCGAGGAGGAGGCCAACCTCGGCGAGGGCAGCGAATCCGCCACCGCAGTGACACCGAGTTCAACAGGCGCGGCGACCGCCACCGTGGCAGCGCCGGTCGCCACGGACAGCAAGCCCGAGCAGGTGATCGCGGCATTCGGCGGCCGGGACAACCTCGTCAACGTCGACGCCTGCATCACCCGGCTTCGCGTCGAAGTCAACGACAAGGACAAAGTCGATCAGGCACGACTGAAGAGCCTCGGCGCCGCAGGGGTCATCGAAGTCGGCAACAGCGTTCAGGCGGTATTCGGCACAGACGCCGAGGCGCTGAAGAGCGAGATCAACGACATCCTCTAGCTCTGAGCTCAGCTCAGCGGGCCCGCGAAGAGCTCGAGCTGAATGTTGTCGGGATCGCGAAAGACCAATGTCGCGTACGGAAACGGCTCGTCGCCGGTCCTGATTCCGGTGTGCTCGATTCCGAGCTCATCGAGCCACGTCACCCACGACTCGAGCTCCGCCAGCCCCGTCACGTTGAACCCCACGTGATCCATACCGGTCTGCGCCTCGTCGAACGGCGCGCCGTTGTTGCCGGTGTTCGTGTGCAACCCGATCGCCAGGCCCGAGCGCGGCTCGAGGAGCAACACCCCGTAGCCCGTCTCCTCGCGTCCGTAGTGGGGAAAGGTCATCGGAATGCGTTCGGCGCGAAAAACGCGCTGATACCACGCGACGCTCGGTTCGATGTCGCGGACGGTTACGGAAAGGTGATTGATCCCAGTAATCGCTGGGGCGGCTCCCTCGGTCACGTGCAAGATGGTGCCATGACGAACGACTCAGCCGCCGAGATCCGCCAAGAGCGCCGCGACTGGATGGTCAAGCACCGCGACCTCTATCTTGCGTCGGGTGGTGTCCAAGGCCACGTCATGGATATCTCGGAGGTCGGTGGACATCCGTTCACCACGCACTGCTTGATCAAGGTGCGCGGCCGCAAGTCCGGGAAGACGCGCATCGTCCCACTGATCTACGGCGACATCGGGGGCGAGATCGTCATCGTCGCCTCCAAGGGCGGCGCCGACCAGCATCCGGACTGGTACTTCAACCTGCGCGCCGACGACCACGTCGACGTCCAGATCGCCACGCAGGCGTTCCGCGCGACCTGGCGGGAGCCCGAAGACGAAGAGCGCCACCGCATCTGGGACTTCATGGTGTCGGTGTATCCACCGTATCTCAGCTACCAGCGGTCGACGACGCGTCACATTCCGGTGGTCGTGCTCGAGCCCGTCGAGACCATCGACGTGTTCTCCGAATCCGACCTTCAGTCCCCCTAGCGCCCACGGCGGGTTCCCGAGACCAGGAAGCCCGTGTAGGTGGTGAGGAACCTTGACTACAGCGGTGGGGCGGTGGCGCGGAACTAGTTGTCGGGCAGGGTCTTCGCCGCGACGACCGCTGCGATGACCACGAGCGCCACGATGGTGATGGCGACCGCACCCCAGCCGTGGGCATCGTAGGCAACCCCGCCGAACCAGCCGAAGACACTCGAACCGCCGTAGTAGAACAGGTTGTACAGCGAGGACGCCTGCGCTTTGCCGACCGGTGCCGACCGGCCGGTCCAACCCGACGCTATGGAGTGCGCGCCGAAGAAGCCTGCGGTGGCGATCAGCAGGCCCGCGAGGACGACGAAGAGGTTGCCGCTCATCGTGATTGCGACACCAGCGGCCATGATCGCGGCGGAGACCAGCAGCACGCGCTTGCGTCCGAACCGCGTCGCCTCTGCGCCGGCGCGTGCCGAGGCCCAGGTCCCCGCGAGATAGGCCACGAACACCAGGCTGACGACGAATGCAGACAGGTGGAACGGCGCCGCGGTCAGCCGGAAACCGAGAAAGTTGTACAGCGCCACAAAGCCGCCCATGAGCAGGAAGCCTTGCGCGAAGAGCGCGAGCTGTCGGGGTGAGCGCAGGTTGGCGGACAACCGATCGAGCAGCGAACCATCGGGATTGGTGCCCGACTCCTTCGACGGCACGAAGCCGAGGGGTCGGGGGGCCAGCTTGACGAA
The DNA here is from genome assembly GCA_963786995.1 of uncultured Actinomycetota bacterium. Classification (GTDB taxonomy): domain Bacteria; phylum Actinomycetota; class Actinomycetes; order Mycobacteriales; family Mycobacteriaceae; genus Mycobacterium. The sequence goes on from CAWBBH010000001.1 coordinate 43,080, forward strand.
GCCGAACGCGGCGACACAGCACACCACCGCGACGGTGAAAACGCCCATCCGCCATCCGGCGATCTCCGCGACGGGGCTTGACACGATCCTGCCCAGCAGGCCGCCGATGGTGGTGCCCGCGACGAATGTGCCCGCGGCCCGTGCGGCGTGGCTGGGATCGATCTCTTCGGTGAGGTAGGCGATCGCGATCGCGGGCACCCCGCCGATGAGCAAGCCCTCCAGGAAGCGCCCGGCGAGAAGCAACTCATAGGTGGGAGCGAACGGGACGAGCAGGCCGACCACCGCCGCGATGCTGACCGACATCGTGATCGCCTTGACCCGGCCGATGCGATCGGCGATGGTGGACCACGGGATCACCCCGATGGCCAGGCCGATGGTGGAGGCGGAGATCGTCAGCGCCGCGGTGGCCGCGCCAACGTGCAGGTTCTCCGAGATCAGCGGAAGGACAGCCTGCGGCGAGTAGAGCTGAGCAAAGGTCGCGACCCCCGCGCAGAAGAGCGCGGCAAGAAGCCGCCTGTATGCGGCTGAACCGCGGCCGTGCCCTGCCCAGGTCTGGGGGGAGGTCTGCTCGATCGTCATGACCGATGACGTTAGGAGCGCTCCGTTAATGTGTCCAATGCATAGTTTTCGAGTTTCTCATACGCTGGACGCATCATTGCTGAGGAACGCCGCAAACCGCTGCGCGGGTGGCGACAAATCCCGCGACTTGTCCCACGCGAGGCCCACGTCGCGCTTGGCGCCCTCGTTGGTCAGCGGGACGTGGACGGTCTTGGACGTGCCCCCGTCGCGCGGAACAGGGATAACGGCGACACCGAAGCCGGCGGCTACGAGTCCCTCCACCGTGGGCAGCTCAGTGGCTTCGAAGACGATCTCCGGTTTGACGTTGTCCTGCGCCAGCAGCTGATCGGTGAGCTGTCGCAGACCCGCCTGTTCGGCCAGTGCGATGAAGGGCTCCCCTTCCGCGGCCGACAGCCGCACCCGCGTCCGGCCTGCGAGCCGGTGCGCGTGCGGGACGGCGAGGCACAGCTGGTCGACATACAGTCGGCGCCAACCGAAGTCGGGCGCGTCGGGACGCGGCGCGGTGATCGCGATGTCCACCTGGCCGTCGAGCACGCGCTGCGTGATCTCGTGTGCAGGTCCCTGCACCAGGTCGAAGCCGATCGCCGGTGCGGATTCGCGAAACCGTCGCAGTTGTTCAGGCACAAACCAACTCGCGAGCGAGTGCAGGAATGCGAGCCGGACCCGGCCGGTGTCCGGGTCGCGAAGCGCGGCGATGCGGTCTCGCGCCGAACGCATCTCGGCGATGCTGCGCTGCGCGTGCTCCAACATGATCTGGCCATAGGCGTTCAGGCGGAGCCTGCGATTGACCCGGTCGAATAGCGGCGCGCCCGCCTCGCGCTCGAACCGCGCAAGGGCTCGCGACAGCGTCGGCTGGCTCACCGAGAGCTCCGCGGCGGCGTCGGTGACGTGTTCGGTCTCTGCGAGTACCACGAACCAACGCAGTTCGGAGAGGTCCACCTGTCGACCATAACGACCGGCCACGGCTCAGCAGGGGCGTTGCGGTCGGGCAAGATCGACCGCGTGGGCGGACTGACGGATCTCGACAACGCCATCGGGCACGCGCTCGACGGCCTGCTGCAGTCGCTGCGGCCGGAACCGGCCGGCGACGACCGATTCCGGGTGCGCAGCGAAGCCAACCGCTTCGGGCGGGTCTTCGGTGGCCAGATGATCGCCCAGGCCATGCAGGCCGCCGCCGCCACGGTCGCCGACAAACCGCCGCATTCCCTGCACGCCTACTTCGTGCAGTCGGGCGATCCCGCCCACCCGCTCGACGTGGTGGTCGACCGTGTCCGAGACGGCCGGTCGATGGCCGCGCGCCGCGTCACCGTCGAGCAGGGCGGCAACACACTACTGATCGCCATGGTGTCGTTTCACGACAACCCGACCGAACCGGAGTTCGCCGAGCGGGCGCCCCACGGTGTCGACCCCGACACGTTGCCGCGACTGCAGGACTGGGTCGACAGCGCCCCACCGGATCTGATCGAGCGGGCGCGAACCTGGATCAGCAGGCCCCCTCCGCTGGACATGCGCATCGCCGAGCCGACATGTTTCTTCGGCGGACCCCGCACGACCGGCCCGCGATCGCACTGGATGCGGCTGCCGCGGCCCGTCGGCGACGACCAGGTGCTGCACAGCGTCCTGCTCGCCTACGCCACCGACTATCTACTGCTCGACATCGCGCTGCGCGGACACCCCGAGCCCATCAGGGTCGAGTCGGCGACGGCGTTCAGCGTCGACCACTCGCTATGGCTGCACCGGCCGGTGCAGTTCGATCGGTGGCACAGCCACACCGCCGAACTGCTGGCGGTGTCGGGACATCGCGGGCTGGTCCGTGGTGCCGTTCACGACGTTGACGGCCACCTGGTGGCCAGCACCACCCAGGAGGTGCTCATTCGTGCCAACCGTTGAGCCGACGACTAATCACGGCCCGTAGCGGGCCATGTGCAGCGCCGCGCGGTGGCTGAACAACATCGACGCGCCGATCGGATTGCCGCCGCCCGGGTACGTCGTGCCCGATACGGCCGCCATCGTGTTGCCCGCCGCATAGAGCCCGGAAATCGGCTCGCCGTCGTGGTCCAGCACGCGTGCGTCGACGTCGGTGCGCAGTCCGCCCTTCGTGCCCAGGTCCGAGATGCCGAACGCCGCCGCGCGGTAGGGCGGGGTGTCGATCGGCACCAACGGTGACGCACCGCCGGTGAACGCCCTGTCGAACGCCTCCCTGCCGCGGCCGAAATCCCGGTCCTCGTCGCGTGCGGCGAACTCGTTGAAGCGGCGCACGGTCGCCTCCAAGTTGCCTGCGGGAACGCCGATCTGCGCGGCGAGGCCGGCCACCGTATCGGCTTGGCGCCACAGTCCGGCGGCCACGTACTCACTCGTCGGGGAGAACGACACGTTGGTCGCCAACACCGGCGGCTGCTCGCCTGCCCGGCTGTCATAGACCATCCAGTACCGCGGACCGACCGTGCCCTCGCTCATCGCGCGGATGATCTCGCGGCCCGACCTGTCGTAGGCTGCGGACTCGTTGACGAACCGGCGGCCTGCGCTGTCGACGAAGATCCCGCCGGTGAAACACAATGCGAACGCGGCCCTGCCGTCGGGATGGACCAGGCCCGGCGACCACCACGCCTGGTCCATCAGGTCGGTGTCCGCGCCGACCATCATCGCGGCGCGATGGGCGTGCCCGATGTTGCCGGGTGCGCCCATGGTGTCCGACGCCGCTCCGGGAACACCGAATTCGGCCCGCATCTGATTGTTCTGCTCGAAGCCGCCCGCGGCGAGCAGCACGCCGCGTCGCGTCCGGATTGCGCGCCGGACGCCGTCGGTCTCCACCCCCGCGCCGACGACGCGGCCGTCGTGGACGATCAGTTCGACCAGGCTGGTGTTCAGGTGTGCGGTGACCGCGGGATTGTCGGCCATCGCCGAGAGGAAGCGACCGATGACTGCGCGCCCGCCCGTGAGCAGGTCAGGTTGCGGCGCGCCGAGCCGTTCGTGGTCGAGCGGTCCTCGCACCAGTCCCCGGAAGCGGCCGAGCCGGTCGTCGGGCACCGCCCGCGAGACGATGTGCCGCATGCCGTCGTTGCGCGCGCCAGGCACCGAGCTGTAATAGTCCGGCCACGGCAGCACTTTGAACGCGAAATGGTCGTCGCGCTCCAGGTATTCGATCAGTGCCGCGCCGCCGCGCACATACGTCTCCTGGAGTTCGGCGGGCGTGCGGTCACCGACGACACCGCGGTAGTAGCGCAGCGCGTCGTCGATGGTGTCGTCGCTGCCCGCGCGAACGAGCACCGGGTTGCACGGATACCACATTCCGCCGCCGCCGGAGTAGGCGAACGTGCCGCCGAACCGGTCGGTCGCCTCGACCAGTGCAACCGAAAGACCTTCCCGCGCAGCGGTATAGGCACCGGCGATTCCGCCGCCGGAGCCTGCGACGAGGACGTCGACGGTTTCCTCTGGCGCGGTCACAGGTTCCTCGACCTGTTGACGAAGCGGCCTTCGCGCGGCGAGAAGAGCCAGCCGCCACCGGCTTTCGTGCCGCCGTCGACGGGAATGTTGTGCCCGGTGACGAATGCCGACGCCTCCGAGGCGAGAAACAACGCGACGCGCGCCTGGTCCTCCGGCCAGCCCACCCGTCCGACCGGTGCCCACGACGCCCACAGTTCGTCGACGTCCTGGTAGCCGGTGAGGTAGTCGACCTGCGGCGTCTGGGCCAGGTCGGTGCCGATGCCGTTGACGCGAATTCCGTGTCGTCCGAGGTCGACGGCCAGACATGTGGTGAAGTGCGCGGCCGCTGCTTTCATCGCGCCGTAAACGGGGTCCCTGGGGTATCCGCGCATGCCCTCGACCGAGTGCACGGTGACGATGCTGCCGCGTCCCGCCTCGATCATCGAGGGCACGAAAGCCCTGGTGACCGCGAAGACGTGCCGCAGGTTGATGTCGTACATCCGCTGCCACGAGTCGGGTGTCGACTCGAAGAACGGCACCAGCGGGCGATAGTCGCCGACGTTGTTCACCAGCACGTCGGCCCGGCCGTGCTCGGTCAGCACCGCCTCGGCAAGGCGGGCGACGTCGCCGTCGGCGGTGACATCGACGACGTGGCTCCGAATCCGGCCGCCCGCGGCGGTGATCTCCTCGCGGATCGCGTCCGCGTGCCCCGGTTCGACATCGGCGACCTCGACAAGCGCTCCGTGCTGCGGCGAACAGGCGCGCGATGCCGGCGCCGATGCCTGCCCCTCCCCCGGTGATCACCGCGACCCGCCCGTCGAGGAGCCTGTTCCAGTCGTCGATCGGCGGGAGGCCGGCACCGGTCATAGCGACGGACCTTACGCGGCGTGCTGGACAATCGGGTCTGAGATGACCGACGACGACGGCCTGCCCGCCACCCCCCGACGACACCACATCGTCCGGCTCGCCCTGTTCGCGGCATTTCTGCTCGGGCTCTTCTATCTCGTCGCCGTCACCCGCGTGGTCGACGTCGAGGATGTCCGGCGCACAGTTGCCGCGACGGGCCCGCTCGCGCCGCTGGCGTACGTGGTGGTGTCGGCGGTGCTCGGCGCGATCTTCGTGCCCGGCCCGATCCTCGCCGCGGGCAGCGGTCTGCTGTTCGGGCCCGTGGTCGGGCTGTTCGTGACACTGGGCGCCACCGTAGGGACGGCGATGATCACCAGCCTCGTCGGAAGGCGCGCAGGCAGGCAGAGCGCACGCGCGCTGCTCGGGCCGGACCGGGCCGACCGTCTCGACCAGGTGATCAAACGGCGCGGGCTGTGGGCGGTGGTCGGCCAGCGCTTCATCCCCGGGGTCTCGGATGCGCTCGCGTCCTATGCGTTCGGTGCGTTCGGCGTTCCGCTGTGGCAGATGGCCGTCGGCGCGTTCATCGGGTCGGTGCCGCGGGCGTTCGTCTACACCGCATTGGGCGCTTCGATCGGCGACCTGTCGTCGCCGTTGGCCTACGTCGCGGTCGCGATCTGGTGTGTGACCGCGATCGCGGGCGCCTTCGCCACCCACCGGGGTTATCGCCATTGGCGTAGGCATCGTCGAACGGCAACGGACCGACCGGGTACTGTCCCTCAAGCAAAGGGTGACCTAACACCCGAGAGCGAAGGGCAGTAACACATGGACGGTCGACCGATGTACGCCGCCGGACTGCGCCTCCTCGTGGTCGGCGCCTCGTCGGGTATCGGCCACGCCGTCGCGGAGAACGCAGCGGCAACCGGCGCCACGGTGGCTGTGGCGGCGCGACGAATGGATCTGCTGACCAAGCTCGCCGACACGATCGGCGGCACCGCCTTCGAACTCGACGTCGAAGACGCCGCGGCGATCAACCGGGTCGTGACCGAGGCGGCCGAAACGCTCGGCGGGCTCGACGCCGTCGTCTTCACCAGCACCGCGGTGCCGTTCGCCCATATCGAGGACACCGACGTCGCGACGTGGGTGCACGCCTTCGCGGTCAACGCCGTCGGCGCCAACAACGTGCTGCGCGCAGCGCTGCCCCACCTCTCGGAGAACGGTGTGGTGCTGATCGCGTCGAGCCACGACGTCGGCCGCCCGCGCGCCGGCGTCTCGGCTTACAGCGCGAGCAAGGCCGCCCTCGACGAGATCCTGCACTCCTGGCGCAGCGAACACCCGGAGTTGTCGCTCATTCGGGTCGGCATCGGCCCGACCGCAGACACCGAGATCCTGCGCGGCGCGGACCGTGATCTGCTGTCGCTGCTCTTCCGGTCATGGGTCGAGCACGGTCAGCTGCCCGCGCAGATGTCGGCGCTGAACGATGTCGCGAACACGCTGCTGTCGCTGGTCATCACCGCACACGAGAACCCCAGCGTGGTGCCCGAGATCGTCCAGTTGTCGCCTCGGATCAGAAGCGCGACCTAGGCGCGAGCGTCTTCCTCGGCGCCGCAGTCACACCGATCGACGTTTTGCAGCGATGATCTCGCAACTCTTCTGCGAAACGTCGATCGCTGCGTCGGCTGAGACACATGGGTGATCGGAGTTCAGTAAATCGAATCGGTGACGGCGAACTAGGCCGTCGATTCGACGGCGGTTACGTCGGTGAGCCCGCTGATCCGCAACACCGGCATCAGAACAGGGTTGGCGATCAGGCGGATTCGGCCCGCGTTGGCGAACAGCACGTTGAGGGCGCCGCTGTCCAGATACAGCACCCCGGTCAGGTCGACGATGAGCATCGCACCGTCGGTGTCTGCCGCCGACAGCGCACCGGAGAACTCATCGACATTGCTCAGATCGATCTCACCGGACGCGGTGAGCACTCGGGTGCCGTCACCGCGTTCCCCGGTGTTGATGCTCAGCGGCGTCACCATCAGGCCATCCTCGTTTGCATGTGGACCGTGGTGCCGCTGGCGCGCGGTTGGATGGTGACGTCCTGCATCAGCGCCCGCATCAGCGCGATGCCGCGACCGCGGTGCGCAGCCGCCACCGGCGGCTTCCAGGAGCCTGCGTCGACGACCGTGACGTGCACCCGATCGGCGAGTGCGATCGCACGCAGGCTGATCGCGCCATCGGTCGCAATTCTGTGACCGTGCTCGATCGCGTTAGCGAGGGCCTCACCGGTGGCGATGAGTACCTTCAGCGTCTGATCCTCGTCCATCCCCGCTCGCGACAGCCATCCCTTCAGCGCCGCGCGAGTCTCCGCGAGATGGCTTGCCTCCGCTGGAAATTCGATCTCGAGCGGGGCCGGCTGGCGGTACAGCAGAAGCGCGACATCGTCCTGATAGCCGCCGCCGGGCGCGAGCCGAGACATCACCTGCATGGCGAGGTCGTCGAGCGCGCTGGACCTGTTCTCCGCGACGAGGTCGACCGCGCGGGCGATGCCGGTGTCCAGCGGTTCGCGACGGCGCTCGACCAGACCGTCGGTGTAGAGCAGCAGCGTCGCTCGCGGGGGCAGCGTCTCGAGGTGTTCGGGCCGCGACCGGTCGAATGGACACGCCGAGCGGCGTGGCACGAGCGCCGTCGAGCAGTCGCGTGGAGCCGTCGGCCAGCACCATGATCGGGGGTGGATGCCCCGCACTGGAATACGCCAACTCGCCGGTGTCGGGGCTGAGCACCGCGCAGAAGGCGGTGGTGCAGCGGGCACCCGGAAGCCGAGTTGCGAACTGATCCATCGCGACCAGTGCGGCGCTGGGGCTTGGTTTCTCCAGAAGCAGTGCGCGACAAGCGCTCCGAAGTTGGCCCATCACCGTCGCCGCGGCCAACCCGTGTCCGACGCAGTCGCCGACGATGAGCGCGATGCGGCCGTCATCGAGATCGACGACGTCATACCAGTCACCGCCGATCTGAAGCGGGCGGGCGGCCGGTTGGTAGCGCACGGCGAACCCCTTCGGCAGATTCGCGGGGCCGAGGATCGCGTTCTGCAGCGCGAGGGCCGTCTCCCGCTGCTGGTCGAGCTGATGCACCCGCTGCAGACCCTGCCCGAGCCTGCCTGCCAGGACCGTGAGCAACATGTCGTCCTCATCGGTGAACGGCCGCCGCTCGGCGAGTTCGATGTGCAACACCAGGATTCCGCGCGGGTGCTGCAGTGCGATACCCGCCATTCCGGTCTGGGGAATGCGGGGCGTGAGCAGCTCCCCCTCCCCCAACGCACGGATCATCTGTTGCGTGGGCGCAGGCAGATGCGACCACTGCGCCGGCTCACCGACTGACATGAACTGCGGCGCACCGGTTTCCGCGCTGTCCGGGGACAGGGTGACAGCGCACACGCGGTGCGCCTGCCACAGCATCCTGAGTTCTTCAGCGGCTGCACGCACCGCGTCGTCGAGGGTGTCCGCCTGCGCGAGTTGCTGGTTGAGTGAGGCCAGCGCGCTTTCGCGCTGCACCGTGTAATGCTCGGCGGTGACGTCGCGGAACGTACCGACCATGACCCGACGGCCGGTGTCGGGGTCATCGGCGTGGTTGAAGGTCACCGTCACCCACAAGCGGTGCCCGTCGCGGTGATTGACCGGGACCGTGAAGCTGCCATGCTCTTCGGTCAGCAGCTCGGCGAACGCGGTGTCGATTTGCCTGCGCGTCTCGGGGTCACTCTCGGCGGTAGGCAGCCACGCAAACGGGGGTTTGTAGGGCAGCCCGTCGGCGCCGTAACCCATGATCTCGGTGAATGCCGCATTGATCTCGATGACCGCGCCATCCTCGTCGCAGACGAAGAAACCCTCCTGCAGGGAGTCGACAAGTGCCGTGCGCCAACGGGCTTGGTGATTGCGTAGCCGAGCCAACTCGATGATCCCCCGCACGCGGGCGAGCAGTTCAGCGGCCGCGAACGGCTTGACGAGGTAGTCATCGGCCCCGGCCTGCAGGCCTTCGATCGAGGCCTCCTGCCCGGCACGTGCCGACAGCAGCAGAACCGGCACCGCAGCGGTTCGTGGTTCCGAGCGCAACGCGGCGAGCAGGGCCAGCCCATCGAGGCGGGGCATCATCACGTCGCTGACCACTAGATCGGGCAGGTCGGCACGGACGGCGTCCAAGGCCTGCTGGCCGTCGCTGACCGCATGGACGCGGTAACCGGCGCTGGTCAACAGCCGCCCGAGATACTCCCGCATATCGGCGTTGTCGTCCGCGATCAACACGTGCGCGGTGGACGCCCCGGGAGCGTGGAGCACAGTGGCGTCGGGAAGAAGGTCCACGACGTCCTCAGGGGGTCCATCGATGGTACTGCCGGGCATCCACCGAAGTGCTTCCTGCACAAACGGTTCGGCGAGACCAGGTGCTGCCCGCGTCTGTCCGGTCGAAACGACGGCGTCGGCCGGAAGATGCGCGAACCCGAACGGCAACCGGACGGTGAACGTGGTACCCGAGCCCTCGGTGCTCTCGGCCGCGATGGTGCCGCCGTGCAGGTTCACCAACTCGTGCACCAGGGCCAACCCGATTCCACTGCCCTCGTTCGAGCGCGCTTGAGCGGATTCGATGCGATGGAACCGCTCGAAGAGTCGCGGCATCTCCTCCTCCGCGATGCCGATCCCCGTGTCGACGATCGTGACGACCGCGTCGTCGCCCTCGCGGCGCACCGAGACCACGATGGACCCGTCGAAGGTGAACTTCAGCGCATTCGACAGCAGGTTGAGGACCACCTTCTCCCACATGTCGCGGTCGACGTAGACGGGTTCGTCGAGCGGAGGACAGTCGACGACGAACTCCAACCCGGCGCGGTCGACGGCGGATCGGAAGACGCTGGCCAATTCGGCGGTGACAACCGCGAGGTCGACCGGCTCGTAGTGAGCTTGGGCCCGGCCCGCCTCGATCCGGGAGAAGTCCAGAAGCGTGTTGACGAGCTTGGTGAGCCGTAACCCGTTGCGCCACACGACGTCCAGGTCTTGGCGCACGTCGTCGGCTAGGCCGTCGGACCGACCGCGCAGCTCGGCGATCGGGTCGAGTATCAGCGTCAGCGGGGTGCGGAACTCGTGGCTGATGTTGGAGAAGAACGTCGTCTTGGCCCGGTCCAGCTCCGCAAGCTCCTCGGCCCGACGCTGCTGCGCCCGGAAACTCCTCGCGCTGCCGATCACCGCGGCGATGTAGGCCGCGACCAGCGCGACAAAGCCGGTATTGCGCTCATTGACGGGCCGGTACCGGTTCAGCGCGGACACCAGAAAGCCGCTCGGCGCCCCGCCCTGAGTTGTCAGCGGGACCACGTACGCCTTCAGCGGCGGTTCGGGCCAGTCGCCGGTCGGAAGGTCCGAGAACGGGCCGCCGACGAGGTCGACCAACATCGACTCTCCCCTGGCCGCCTGCTGCACCGGCCAGACCGCTGCACCGTCGGCAGGCAACACGGCGGGCGCGGCCGGATGCCCGGCGGCGATACCGCTCGTCCCCGCCAGGCGCGCGTCTCCGCTGTCGTCGAAGAGATAGGTCAACGTGAACGGGAGGTCGCGCAGGTTCTGGTCGAGTTGCCGGTGGGCGAAAGCCAGACCCTCCTCCTCGGTGCGGACCACGCTCGGATCCGAGCCGAGGTCTCGAAGAGTGGCCATCCGCCGTTCGCCGATCACCTGCAAGGTGTCTTCGCTGACCACGCACAACATGCCGACGACATGGCCGTCGTCGTCGCGCAACGGGCTGTAGGAGAACGTGTGGTAGGTCTCCTCGGGGTACCCGGAGCGCTCGAGGAAGAGCAGAAGTCCCGCGTCCCACGTGGCCTGCTCCGTGGACAGCACCCGTTCGATCCGCGGCCCGATGTCGTCCCAGATCTCCGACCAGACCTCGCTGGCGGGTCTGCCCAGCGCCCACGGGTACTTGCGGCCGAGGGTGTCGCGGCGGTAGGCGGCATTGCAGAAGAACGTGAGGTCGGGCCCCCACGCCATCCACATCGGGAAACGGGACGACAACAGGATGCTGACGGCGGTCTGCAGGCTCTGCGGCCAGCCCGACGGCGAGCCCAGCGGCGTCGCCGCCCAGTCCACTTGGGCGAGGTCTCGACCCACATCGGGGTCAGCGCCGAAGACCGCGGCAGGCAAACCGCGCTCAGCGTCGTCGGTCACTGCGATCCGTCGACGCCGCCGATGGCATCGGTCACGGTCCGGTAGGGCTTGAGTACGTTGTCGAGCCTGGTGACCGAGATCGGCATGAGCACCTCTGCGTTGCTTGCTACCAGGCGCACCGACACGCCGTCGGCGCGTCCCTTCTCGTAGCAGCCGAGGACGGCGTTGAGGCCCGCGCTTCCGAAATAGGTCACCTCACCCAACTCCAGGACGAGGATTCGGGCGGGATGGTCGGAAGCCGCCTCGAGCGCGGTGTCGAGCCGCGAGATCAAGGTGTCGACCGTGCCGGAGTCGATTTCGCCGTCGGCGGAGACGATCACCCCCGCCTCTTGCACATCTTGCTTCACATCCAAGAGTGCCACGCGTCCGATCACCTCCGTCCTCGTGGTCAGCGCAGCTCCGCGTTGCGGCCTCAATTTTCACATTAAGCCTTATGACCAAGATCGATGTTCGCAAAACCTGCAGGTTTCGTGCGACGTCGGCGAAGGAGCGCGCCGCCGCTAACGGTCGCGCGGCGTGCCGACGCGGTCATGCACGGTCAGCAGCAAATGATCGAATTCCCGACGCAGACTGTCCGGTTGGTATCGCAGCGTGTCGAGCTCGGCGACGACCTGACCTGCCAGCGCACGCAGTTTGGTGTTGGTCTGCTGCGAGCGCCACAGCAAAATCTCGAACGCCGCGTCGGCGCTGATGCGGTAGACGAGCATCAGCGCGCCCTTCGCCTGTTCGATGGCCGCACGCGCCTCGAACAGTTCTGGCAACGAGTCGTCGAGGGCCTGCCGACGTGCCTGATGGAAGGTGTCGGTCAGGTCGATGTAGTAGCCCTCGCTGCCGACCACCGCGCCGTTGCTGTCGAGCATCCGATCGGCCAGCACGATCACGGTGTGCTGACCTCCGGCGGTGTCGATGAAGCGGTGCCTACTGGAGAACGACCCGCCGAAATGCAGGAGGTGGTCGAGGAGGTCCTGGACGTGCTGGCGGTCGTCGGGGTGCTTGTGGGAGAGCAGCAGCTCGGTGGTGGGCACGACGGAGCCGGGCTCGTAGCCGTGCATCCGGGCCACCTCGTCGGACCACTCCCACCGTTGTCCCACAAACCAGAAACGGAAACTGCCGGCGTTCAGGTGAGGAGTCGCGGGGGCGGACTGCTCACCCTCCCCGCGGCGGGCCGGATCCGGCTTCGTCATGAGCCGATTCTTACATCAGTTCGGTTGCTGCGAGCGCCCTTTGATCCGGTGGAACAGTGACATGATCCCGACGACCACGGCGCCGACCACCAGACCTATCACCGCTGACGCCGCTGTGTTGACCAGCCACGCCAACACGCCGCCGACGCCGCCGACGTGATGCACTGCTTCCTCCCAGTGGTGCACGACGCCGTAGGGCGCATGCCACCCGAGTTCGTCGGTTCCCACCAGCAGGATGTGCCCGCCGACCCAGAGCATCGCCACCGTGCCGATCGTCGACAGCGCGGCGAGCAACTTGGGCATCCCGGCCACCAGCCCCCGCCCGATGCGTTGCGCGAACGCCGACGAGCGCTGAGCGAGGTTGAGACCGATATCGTCCATTTTGACGATGCCCGCGACCACTCCGTAGACGACGGCGGTGATGACGAAGGCGACGATGACGAGAATGATGAGCCGCGGCAGAAACGCCTGGTCGGCCACTTCGTTGAGGGCGATCACCATGATCTCGGCGGACAGGATGAAGTCCGTCCTGATGGCGCCCGTGATCATGAACTTCTCGGCATCCTCGCCCTGCTCCGCCACCGGAGCGGCGTGCGCGTCGTGCCCGCTGATGCGACCCCACACCTTCTCGGCGCCCTCGTAGCAGAGATACGTCGCGCCCAGCATCAGGATCGGGGTCAGCAGCCACGGCACGAACTGACTGAGCAGCAGCGCGGCGGGCAGGATGAACAGGAGTTTGTTGCGCAGCGATCCGATGGCGATCCGCTTGATGATCGGCAGTTCGCGTTCTGCGGCGATGCCGTGCACGTACTGCGGGGTCACCGCGGTGTCGTCGATCACGACGCCCGCGGCCTTCGCTGTCGCGCGCCCCGCGGCGGCCCCGATGTCATCGACCGAGGCGGCCGCCATCCGCGCGATCACCGCGACATCGTCAAGGAGTCCGAACAGCCCGGCACTCATCGCATCTCCGTCATCGAATTGGAGGTTACCGCCTGTGCGGTCAGCGCAGCTGATCGGCGAAGAACTGCCCGCTCGCCTGCGACGCGCCGCCGAACCATTCGTGGCCGCCGCCGTCGACCCTGACGAAGACCACCTCGGTGCCGCCGGCACATCCCGCAGCGGTCGAGCGGTACACCCCGGCGCTCGGGGAGTCCTCGACCGGAGCCGGGCAGTCGTCCAGGTCTCGCCACCGACCGGCCAGTGCCGCAGGAGCCACGATGTCGCTGGCACCTCCGCGACCCACCATCGCGCCGCCGTTGAAGGGGACAACCGGATCGGCGACGCCGTGGGTCGCGAAGACCGAGACCGGTTCCGACGGCGTGCATGGATACGCCGAACCGAGCGACCCGGCCACAGGGGCGATGGCTGACACCACGTCGGCGCGCTGGCAGGCAAGTCGCGTGGCCATGAACGCACCCGCCGACAAGCCCGTCGCGTAGACGTTGCCTGGATCGATGTCGTAGTCCGCGGTGAGACGGTCGGCGAGCGCAGAAAGGAATCCCACGTCGTCGACGCCCTGGCGGTCGGGTATCGATGCACCACGCCCGTCGGCCCAGCTGTAGTCGATCCCGTCGGGATAAACCACCGCGAAGCCGTGCTGGTCGGCGACGGCGTTGTAGTTGGTCAACGCCGCCTGCCCGGCGCCCGTCTCTCCCGCCCCGTGCAGGTTGATGACCAGGCCCGTCGGGCGTTCGACGCCTGCGGGAACGTGAAGCACGTAGGTGCGGTCCAGACCCCCGAACGGCAGCACTCCACCGCTGTCGACCGCAGCCTCCGCCGATGCCCTGGCACCGTGATAGAGCCCGTGGCCCAACAATGTGGCGACGACCGCCATCACCACGGCCAGGTGCGAAATGTCACATCGGAACGCTGCTGCCCTGCGCATAGGACTCCCCCCACTCGGGAATGACTGGCTCAACATTTACCCCCTCTCCTATGTACCCCGAGGTGAATCAGATGTCGAAGTACCTCTATGCCGTCGGCGACTTCTCCTTTCGCCGCCGCTGGCTGGTCCTGGGCACCTGGCTTGCCGTCCTTGTCGGTGTCGCCCTTGCGAGCATCGGTCTGCGGGGCGAGCCAGGAGACGACTTCACGATCCCCGGCACCGAATCGCAGCGGGCCGTCGAACAACTCCAGCAGAAGCTGCCCGCGTTCAGCGGCGCGCAGACGCAGATCACCTTTGCCGCCGAGCGGGGAGCCAAGCTGACCGACCCGGCCGTTTCCGCGGGCATAGACCGATCGATCGGAGCGCTGGGCTCCATTCCGGACATCGCCGCCGCGGCGGGACCCGCGCAGACGCGGCTCGTGTCGCCCGACGGCCAGGTCGGTCTCGGGACCGTGCAATGGAAGGCCAAACCGGGCGAGGTCGAAGACGGTGCGCTTTCCGCGCTGCAGGCCGCGATGCGCCCCGCCCAGGAAGCCGGCGTCGCGGTCGAGTATTCGGGCAGCGTGTTTCCCGGCTACAAGGTCAGCGTTCCCGAGCTGCCCGAGATCATCGGCATCGCCGTCGCGTTCCTCATCCTGCTGATCACATTCGGCGCCGTCGTCGCCGCGGGTCTTCCGATCATCACCGCCTGCATCGGCGTCGGCATCGGTGCGCTCGGCATCTTCGCAGTCGCTGCCCTGGTCGACATGCCGACCGCCGCGTTGTCGCTTGCGTTGATGCTGGGGCTGTCCTGCGGCATCGACTATGCGCTGTTCATTTTGAACCGCTACCGCAACAACCTGCTGCTGTTGAGGCCGAAGAACGAGTCGGCGGCGCTGGCTGTCGGCACCGCGGGCGGCGCGGTGGTGTTCGCCGCGTTGACAGTGATCATCGCCCTGTGCGGGCTCGCGATCGTCGGCATTCCGTTCCTCACCTACATGGGTGTCGCGGCCGCGGCGTCGGTCTTCATCGCGTTGCTGATCGCGGTCACGCTGCTACCCGCTCTGCTGGGGTTCGCCGGGGACCGCGTCGCGAGGTTCATCCCAACGCCGTTCGACAGGGCGAAAGAGACCGCGCAGGTGGCGGCGTTCACCCCGCATCGCACGCTCGGCGCCCAGTGGGGACGCTTCGTTGTCAGCGCGCGTAAGCCGCTGCTGGTAGCGGGAACCGCAACGCTGGTGGTGCTCGGCCTGCCCGCCTTCGGGATGCATCTCGGATTGCCCAGCGGTGCTTCACAACCGGAGTCGAACACATCGCGCAAGGCCTACGATCTGACCACCGAGCACATGGGCGCAGGATTCAACGGTCCGCTCCTCGTGGTCGCCGACATCACGAAGGCGGACGACCCGGGCGCAGTCGCGGAGATCGCCACCCGCCTTCGCCAGGAACCCGGAGTGGTCGCCGCCGCACCTGCCGCAAGTCAGAACGGCGCCGCCATCATTCAGGTGATTCCGACGACGGGGCCCAACGACACGGCAACCGCCGACCTGGTCAATCGCATCCGGGAGGACCGCTCCAGGATCGAAGGAGACACCGGCGCAAGCATTCTCGTCGGTGGTACCACCGCATCCAACATCGACACCTCCGACAAGCTGGCCGCCGCGCTTCCGATCTTCCTGGTGGTCGTGGTCGGGCTTGCGTTCGTTCTGCTGACCGTCGCGTTCCGCGCCGCCCTGGTGCCCGTCACCTCGATCATCGGCTTCCTGCTCTCGGTGTTCGCGGCGCTGGGCATTCAGGTGGCCGTCTTCCAGTGGGGCTGGGGCGCAGGCCTTCTCGGTGTGACGCCGGGCGAGACGATCAGCTTCCTTCCGATCATCGTGCTGGCGATCATCTTCGGGCTGTCCAGCGACTACCAGGTATTCGTGGTCTCCCGGATGAAGGAGGAGCGGACCATGACCGACGACGCCCTGGACGCGGTGCGCAGCGGTGTCGGCCTGTCCGCCCGCGTCGTCACTGCCGCCGCACTGATCATGTTCGGTGTCTTCATCGCCTTCCTCGCAGGCGGCGACCCCGTCATCAAATCGGTCGGGCTGACGTTGGCCGTCGGCGTGTTCCTCGACGCGTTCGTGGTCCGGCTCACTCTGATCCCGGCGATCATGAGCATCCTCGGCGACCGGATGTGGGCCCACTCGCGGTGGTTCGCGAAGTACGTCCCCGACGTCGACATCGAGGGCACGAGGCTGGAGGTTCGCGAGAGCCCCGGTCAGCTTGCGGCTGCCAGATAGCAGGCGATGTCCTTGGCAATCGGGGACGCTCGCCTGCGGAACGACCGCAACGGGCCGATCAACGGCTCCTCGTAGCCGGCGAACCACAAACCCGTTGCAGCGGCGGGCAGCCCGTTGCTCACCGGTCGGCCGGCAGCGTCGAGGACGTCGAGATGGCCGACGAGCGGCTCCAGGGCCTGCCGATATCCGGTGGCCGCGATGACGACGTCGGGCTCGATCGCCGTTCCGTCGGCCAGCCCGACGCGGGCGTGGTCGAACGACCGCACCGCGGCCACGAGTCGGCGCAGGGGTCAGCAACGCAGCTTCTCCGGGTCCACCAGGGGGAAGGTGGCCCCGTTGCGCGGCGAAATCTGGTGATCCGTCGTTTCCACGGCGACGGCGACCGAAGAAGCGGTCCGCATCTCGCCGCTGCTGTCGACCCGCCGCAACAGGGCTCGCTGCGCGGACGATGTCACCAAAACGAACGGGACGCCGTCGCTGCGGCAGCGGCGATGGCAGCCCCACAGCACTCCGACCGGCCGCGCGCCGAACAGGCTGCTGCCGCCGAGATCGACGACCACCGATCGGCTTCTGTTGATGAAACCGTGAAGCACCGTGGCCATGAAATCCGCGTTCGATGCGTCGACCTCGCCTGCGAGGGTGAGCAGAGTCGTCTGCCCACTCGTTTCCACCGATATGGAGGCTTGTGCGATGTCGGCGCATCCGAGCTGCGAAAGATCTTGCGTATTGCTGATAACGGTCAATTCACACCTCTGACCGGGCGATGCTGCCGCGCGCTTGCGGGAGACGCCCGTCACTTGTTGCCTGCTCCTGCGTTGCGGGCTGGGAACTCAACCGCTCTCCCCACACGCTACAGGGGTTTGTCACCGGAGGCGATTTGGTAGGGCAGCGACCTTCGCTTCGTGTATCGAAATGCGTTGCAATCCTTCGCTAATTGGCTACCGCCGCGGCGCGAAGAGCGGGAAGTAAACGCTCTCGCCTTCGACTTCCTGGCGTTCGAATTGCACGTCAACTGGTAGTCCGATGTGCACCGAATCCGGTTCACAGCCAACGATGTTGGTGGCGATGCGCAGGTCTGCCTGTTCCTCGAGTTCGACGAGCGCGATCACGTAGGGCACCGGCACCGACGGCATGTACGGCTGATGGTTCACCGTGTAGGTGAGAACGGTCCCCCGCCCCGAGACCGCACGCGTGACCAGGTCCCCCTGACACTGCGGGCACGTCGCGGCGGGGGGTTGCACCCATAGCTCGCACGTCGCGCACCACGCGATGTGCAGTTTCCCGTCGGCACCACCCGTCCAGAACGCGCGGTTGGCGTCGGTGATCGTGGGCAGCATTCGGGCCGGAACCTGCGGTGCGACGTCGTCGGCCATAGGGAGCAAAGTACAGTCCAGTCCACTGTCATTACAAAAATAGACTTTCGGGGGCGGGATGAGCCACTTCGAGAAGGACGCGATCATCAGCGGTCTCGGCATCTCGCGCATCGGCAGGCGCACCGGCATCCCCGGCCTCGAGCTGACGATGGAGGCGGTGCGCAGCGCGATCGGCGACGCGGGTCTGACACCTTCGGACATCGACGGGATCGCGACATTCGGCGACACGCTGCCCACCGAAGTTCTTGAGGCGCTGGGGATCCAGGCCGAGGATCGGACGACGGGGTTCGACACCGGAGGGGTGCTCATCCCGGTGATGTCGGCCTTCCGGGCCGTGTCGGAGCGGCGGTCACGCCACGTGCTGGTTTATCGGACGGTCGCGATGCTCGGCGGCTCGATGAACCAGGAGGCATCACCGATGCTCGCTCCCCTGGCTTCGCCGCCGGTGGAGCCGCACGTGCCCGGCACCCGACGCAAGCTCAAACCGTTCGAGGACATCGACGAATTGGTGGCCGCGCACTCCTACTCTGCGGCCAACTGGCTGGCCATGCACTGCAGGCGTCACATGGAGCTGTACGGCACGACCAAGGAGCAGTTGGGCTGGCTTGCGATCAACAGCAGGCGCAACGCCGGGCTCAACCCGCGCGCCGCCTTGCGGGACCCGATGACGATGGACGACTACCTGTCGGCTCGGCCGGTGTCGACACCGTTCGGGCTGTTCGACTGCGACGTGCCCATCGACGGATCCATCGCGTTGGTGGTGTCGCACGCCGACTACGCACCCGACAGCCCGAATCGCCCTGTTGCGGTGGAGGCGATCGGAGGAACCTACGGCTCGGGTGGGTGGTTTCACCGCGACGACTTCCCGAAGATGGCGTCTGTCGAGGCGGCGGCCGAGATGTGGTCGCGCACAGATCTCACTCCATCGGACGTCGACGTCGCCGAACTGTACGACGGCTTCACGTATCTGACGTTCGCGTGGTTGGAGGCGTTGGGCTTCTGCGCCGACGGCGAGGCGGGCCCGTTCGTGGACGGAGCGGCGCGCATCGCGCTCGACGGAGCGCTGCCGTTGAACACCTACGGCGGTCAGCTCTCCGCGGGGCGCATGCACGGCTACTGGCTGCTGCACGAAGCGTGCCTGCAACTGCGCGGCCAGGCCGGCGACCGCCAGCTGGCCCGACGTCCCGAGGTCGCCGTCGCGGCCGCCGGCGGCGGCCCGATCGCCGCATGCATGGTGCTGACCGCCTGACTCGGCACGCATCCGACGATTGACAACACTGCCCGGACCTGTGATAGTCGAGGCCCGTTAACCGAAAACATCGTTTTCATTTAATGGGTCCATCGCACCCGC
This sequence comes from uncultured Actinomycetota bacterium, assembly GCA_963786995.1. Classification (GTDB taxonomy): domain Bacteria; phylum Actinomycetota; class Actinomycetes; order Mycobacteriales; family Mycobacteriaceae; genus Mycobacterium. Next base: position 62,170 of record CAWBBH010000001.1, read on the forward strand.
ACGGCCGGAGGAAACGTGAGCAGTGGGCAGGGGTCGCCGACCTGGTTGCCACATTCGATCGCCGAGGCGGTGCTCGCCGCGGACAACCGCGACGAGATCGATCTCGCTTCAGCGTGGTCGCACCTTCTCCGCAGGCTCGAGGGCGCCGCACAGACGGTGCAGACGGACCAGGCGAGCCGGAACCCCGTCGATCGCGCGGCCGGGATCCGGCACCTGCTTGTCCTGCTCGCGGCCGGCGTCGACGAAGCACTGCGTTTCGATCCGAACCCCATCCTCCAGGTGCGCCGCACGAGCACCGACGACGTCATCACGTGGGGGATGGAGTGTCCCGACTGCTTCTACACCAGGGCGACAATGCGAGGCGGCGAAAGCTACCGACTGTTCGGCAATCGTGGCACCGCCCGATATGTCGGCCTTCAGACGATGAACGGAATCACCTCGACGGCAAACGCTTTGGTTGACGAGCTCGACATCGATGACGACGGGTGTTTCGAGGTCGTGCTGTCAGCGCAACACCGCGAAGGCAACTGGATGCGCATCGACGGCGATCACCCGACGTTGACGGTCAGGCACTTCTTCTACGACTGGGACACCGAGGTTCCGTCGACGCTGCACATCGAGCGGATCGGCGATTCAGTCGAAATAGAGCCGCACACAACGGATCCCGAAGTCACAGTGTCGAGACAGCTTGTCGCGCTCGGCGACTTCGTCAACGACAACCTGCAATTCTTCCTCCAATTCGGTGCCGCGCCACCCTCCAACGGGTTCCTGCCCCCGATCGACCGGACCGCAATCGGGGCGGCAGCGGAGAACAAGCCGGTGATCGGTCGCTGGGAGCTTTCGCCCGATGAGGCGCTCATCCTCGAGATCGAACCGCCCGTAGGCGTGTATTGGAGCTACTCGCTCGGCAATCCCTGGTGGGAGACCATCCACTACGGTCGCCACCAGTCAAGCCTCAACGCACATCAGGCTACGGTGGACTCCGACGGCCTGGTGCGGGTAATTGTGTGCGGACGCGATCCCGGTATCGCCAACTGGCTGGACACCGCAGGGCACAGCAACGGCGCGATGATCCTGCGCTGTGTCCGCACCGAGACGGCACCGACGCCGACCACGCGGGTGGTGTCGGTCGACGAGGTGGCGGCGGCGCTGCCTGCTGACACGGCGATGGTGACACCGGCGGAGAGAGCGTTGGTGCTGGAACGACGCAGGCGGGCCGTGGACCGCAGGTTCGCGCGATGACGTTTTCGGCGGACGAACTCGAAGACGGTGCGCGCGCCGCAACGGGTCTCGACGACTTCGGCTCCCCCTACTACCGGGAGGGCCTCGAGCGCACCGTAGAGGCGTTGAACATCGAGGCCGACCTCTCCGAGATCGGCGCGGTGATCCAGCACGCCACTATCAGCAATGCCCTGATCCAGCGTCTGAAGATCGAGGAGACCTACGCCCTCCACCCCGAGATCGACGACCAGATCGTCGAAGGCCCCGTCTTCGTGATCGGCCTGCCGCGCACCGGCACCACGGCGCTGAGTCAGCTTGTGGCCGCCGACCCGCAGTTCCGCTCTCTGCGGATGTGGGAGTCGCAGGCACCCACTCCTCCGCCAGAGGCCGCAACCCAGGATCGCGACCCGCGCATCGCTGCGGCCGAGGCCGGCTTGCAGATGCTGAACGACATGTTCCCGCTGATGAAGACGCTGTACAACTCCGAGGCGACCGCGCCGACCGAATGCCAAGACCTGATGGGGATGAGTTTCCGGACGTTCCACTTCGACGGTGTCGTCCGTGTTCCCGGGTACCTGGCGTGGCTGATGGACTGCGACATGCGCGAGACCTACCTGTTCCATCGGCGGGTGCTCAGGCTTCTCCAGTGGCACTGCCCGCCCCGTCTGTGGCACCTCAAGACACCGGTGCACGTCTTCGCACTCGATGCGCTCGTCGAGGCGTACCCGAACGCCAAATTCATGTGGAGCCACCGAGACCCGGCCAAGGTCATGGGGTCGGTATGCAGCCTGATCCGGTATGTGCGCAGCTGGAGCAGTGACCGCGACGACCCCGTCGAACTCGGCGCCGAGCAGGTCGACAGCTGGTCAGAAGGTGTTCGGCGCGCGATGGACTTCCGCAGACGTGTCGGCGACGAGCGCTTCTCCGATGTCGCGTTCGCAGACCTTCAGGCCGATCCGGTCGCGACGCTGGCCGCGAGCTACGAGTCGCTGGGCCTCGAGTTCACCGACGCGGCGGCACGTTCCGTCGAGCAGTGGGCTCGCGATCACAAGCCGGGCACCCGCGGCTCACACGACTATGACCTGGCCGACTACGGTCTGACACCCGAGTCCGTTCGCGAACGCTTCGCCGACTACCTGCAGACCTACGACGCGACGGCATGACTCGGCCGACCACCCGGCGACGCGAGAAGCTCGCCCCCGACCCCGACGTCCGTCGCGTCATCCTCGCCGCCGCCTCGACAATCATTCGTGCACAGGGTATCCGAGGTCTGAGCGTGGCAACCGTCCTCGAGCACGCTCAGCTCGGCACCCGTGCCTTCTACCGGCACTTCGAATCCAAAGACCACCTCGTCGCTGCGGTCTTTCTGGAGATGGCGCGTGTCGAGACGCGGCGGCTGAAAAGAAGGATGGCCGACGCCCCCGACACTGTCGCGGCTGTGGCCGCATGGATCGACGCACGACTCGATCTGGCCTTCGACGGTCACATCAAATCCGACCTGCGCCGACTCTCGATGGAGGCCCAATCCCAGATGTTCGCCTCCCCGGAGATGATCCAACCGGCGTACTCCGCGATGCTCGAACCGCTCACGGTCCAACTCGAGCGCGGTCTCGATCAGGGCGTGTTCCGCGGCATCGACCCGACCACCGAAGCGCTGTCCATCCAAGGCGTGGTGTGGGCGAACACCGAACGGCAGTGGGCGGCAGGCGATTGTGAGCGCAGTGAGGTCCGTCGACACACTCTGCGCTTCTGCCTTCGCGGGCTCGGCGTCGCACCGGAGGCGATCAGACGATTCACCGCACCCGACCAAGCCAGCGGCTGACTCTCACAGGAGGAATGATGGACCTCGGCTTCACCGGATCGACAGCTGTCGTCACAGGCGGCAGCAAAGGAATGGGCTTGGCGATCGCCGAGACGCTGGCCGCCGAAGGTGCCAGCGTAGCCGTGATGGCAAGGGGCAGAGCCGCTCTCGACGCGGCCGAGGAAAAGCTGCGCGCGGCGGGCGCGCCCGACGCTGTCGGCATCAGCGTCGATATGGCCGACGCGGCTTCCATCGAAGCAGCCTTTTCCGCAGTCACCGAGCGCTGGGGCAGGCTGAACAGCTTGGTCCACACCATCGGTCCGGGCGACGGGTACTTCGAGGAGATGGACGATGGTCAATGGGACGACGCGTTCGCCCTTGGCACCATGTCCGGCGTCCGCTCGATCCGGGCGGCCCTACCCCTGCTGCGCGCCGCGGAATGGGCGCGCATTGTCACCCTGTCAGCACACTCGATTCAGCGGCAGAACCCCCGCATCGTCGCCTACACCGCGTCGAAGGCCGCCTTGTCGAGCGTGACGAAGAACCTGTCCAAGAGCCTCGCGAAGGACGCCATCCTGGTCAACTGCGTGTGTCCGGGCACCATCGTGACTGCCAGCTTCACCGAGAACTTGAAGGACATCTTGGCTGCCGACGGCCTCGACTCAACCGATCCGCACGATGTGATGACGTGGATCGACCGCCACTTCCACCAGCCCTGCGACCTCGGACGCGCGGGATTACCCGAAGAGATCGCCTCGATCACCGCGTACCTCGCCTCACAGCGCAACGGCTACGTCACCGGAGCGACCGTGAACGTCGACGGCGGCTCCGACTTCGTGTGACGGCACGCTGCCGGACTTGACCGTGACGCGGCTCACAGTATTATGACCAGTGGTCATAGAGCCCTGGGAGGCCCCGATGCCAACGGTGACATGGGCACGCGTCGACCCGAGTCGACGTGCCGCCGTGATCGAAGCGGCGGAGGCGGAGTTCGGTGCGCACGGCTTCTCCCAGGGCAGCCTCAACGTCATCGCGCGGAGGGCGGGCGTCGCCAAGGGCAGCCTGTTTCAATATTTCGCCGACAAGCGCGACCTGTACGCCTACATCGCCGACATCGGCAGCCAGCGGGTGCGCCGCTACATGGAGGACCGCATTCGCGAACTCGACCCGAGTCGGCCGTTCTTCGAGTTCCTGACCGACCTGCTCGATACCTGGGTGGCGTACTACGCAGACCATCCGCAGGACCGGGCGCTGCACGCCGCGTCGAGTTTCGAAGTCGACACCGACGCGCGTGTCAGCGTGCGCACGGTCATCCATCGCCACTATCTCGAGGTGCTGCGTCCCCTCGTCCGCGACGCCCACGCTCGCGGTGACCTGCGCGCCGACTGCGACACCGACGCGCTGCTGTCACTGCTTCTGATGATCTTTCCGCACATGGCGCTGGCACCGTACGTGCGCGGGATGGATCCCGTACTCGGACTCGACGAACCCTCGTCCGAGCAGCCCGCACTCGCCGTGCGCAGGCTTGTCGCCGTCCTTGCGGACGCTTTCGCTTCAACCAGCTCAGCCCCAATGATCGAGGAGGTCAACAGATGACAACGACACGAACGCGCTCGGCATCGCTCGCCCAAGGCGGTCTCAACTGGGACAGCTTGCCGCTCAAGCTGTTCGCAGGCGGCAATGCCAAGTTCTGGAACCCAGCGGACCTCGACTTCTCCCGCGACCGCGCCGACTGGGAAGGGCTGACCGAACTCGAGCGCGAATGGGCGACCCGGCTGTGCGCCCAGTTCATCGCGGGCGAGGAAGCCGTCACCCAGGACATCCAGCCGTTCATGGCGGCGATGCGGGCGGAAGGCCGGCTCGGCGACGAAATGTATTTGACGCAGTTCGCGTTCGAAGAGGCCAAGCACACCCAGGTGTTCCGGCTGTGGCTCGACGCGGTCGGTGTCACCGACGACATCCAGGTCTTCCTCGACGATCTGCCCACCTATCGGAAGATCTTCTACGAAGAGCTGCCCGAATCGCTCGACACGCTGGTCAGGGATCCTTCTCCTGCCGCGCAGGTGCGTGCATCGGTGACCTACAACCACGTCATCGAAGGCATGATGGCGCTGACGGGATACTATGCGTGGCACCGCATTTGCGTCGACAACAACATCCTTCCCGGCATGCAGGAGCTGGTCCGGCGCATCGGTGACGACGAGCGCCGCCACATGGCGTGGGGCACCTTCACCTGCCGTCGCCACGTCGCGGCCGACGACTCCAACTGGACCGTGTTCGAGGAGCGGATGAACCAGTTGATCCCGATGGCACTGCAGAACACCGACGACGCCTACGACCTCTACGACGTAATTCCGTTCAACCTCCAGAAGGAGGAGTTCCAGCAGTACGCCGCGGACAAGGGAATGCGACGGTTCGGCACGATCAGCAGCGCGCGGGGCCGCCCGCTCGAGGAGATCGACATCGACTACTCACCGCTGCAACTCGAGGACACGTTCGCCGACGAGGACGCCAAAGCACTGGCTGCCACCGCCTAAACGGGTTCCTCTTCGCGTGCGGCGACGTGGTTTTCGCGGCGCGTCGCCGCGCGCGCAATCAGGTAAAGCACCGCGCCGACGGCCAGCAGGATGGCGGCGAAGAGCCACACAGTGGCGGTCTGCTGGGTCAACAGCAGAACGCATGAGCCGATGCCGAGCACCGGCACGAACGTCCACACGCGAAAGTGCTGATGCTCCACAGTGTCTCGGCGCAGGACCAGCACCGACACGTTGGTGGAGATGAAGACGAACAGCAAGAGCAGAACCACGGTCTCGGCGAGCGTGGACAGGTCGCCTGTCAAGGTGAGCACCATGGCCACCGCGGTCGTCGAGACGATCGCGACCCAGGGCGTGCGTCGTTGTGGCAGAACCCTGCTCAGCACGCCGGGCAGCAGGCCGGCCTCGGCCATGCCGTAGGTCAGCCTGCTCGCCATGATCATGGTGAGAAGCGCGCCGTTGGCGACGGCGACCAACGCGATGGCGCTGAACAACCAGTCCGGGACGCCGACGCCTGCGGCGGCGACCACAGACAGCAGCGGACCCGACGACTCCGACAACTCCTGGGGCGGCAGCGCGGTGGCGCTGGCGATACCGACCAGCGCATACAAGACGCCCGCGGTGATCAGCGCGCCGAAAAGCGCTGCGGGATAGACCTTGCTGGGGTTGCGGATCTCTTCGGCGACGTTCGCCGACGTCTCGAATCCGACAAAAGAGTAGTACGCGACGATCGCGCCGCCGAGGATCGCCAATGCGGGCGTCGCGCCGTCGGGGAACTCCGCGATGCGGCCGAGGTCGCCGCGACCGCCGCCGACCATGACCGACACCGCGATCACCACGATCAGCAAGCCACTGAGCTCGATCACCGTCATCACGACGTTGCTCTTGACCGATTCGCTGATCCCGCGGGCGTTCAGGCAGGCGACCAACGCAAGGAACACGATCGCGGCGGGAACGGTCGGAATGTCAACGAAAGTCGCGAGATAGTCGCCGGCGAACGCCAGTGCCAGCCCGGCAGCACTCGTGACACCGGCGGCCAGCATGCAGAAGCCGACGAGAAACGACAGCGCGGGCCGACGGAAGGCACGCTCGGCGAAGACGGCGGCACCGCCGGCCCTCGGATATTTGGTCACGAGTTCCGCATACGACCCCGCGGTCAGCAGAGCGAGCAGAAGCGCGGTCAGCAGCGGCGCCCACAACACCCCGCCGACATCCTCGGACAAGACACCCATCAGCGCGTAGATGCCCGCACCCAGGACGTCGCCGAGAATGAACAAGAACAGCAACGGGCCGGTGATCTTGCGCGCGAGCGTGTCAGTCATGACCGATTTATTACCCACTGTGTGAGTCGACATGCGCCGGGTACCACTGCGCGCACCAAGCTCGACATGGACGAATCGACGCGCACCCGCAAGTTCGGCAAGTACGGGCCGACCAAGTACGTCTACCCGAAAGACACCATGACCGAGTTGCGTTCATGGTTCGAGAAGGAGTTGGCCACAACGCTTCCCCCGGCACGCACCCTGTACTGGACCTGAGTACGACCGGACCGGGCGGGACGCAGGGTTCTTGGGATCGGTAGCCCGCATGGCTCGATGTACTTGCGTCATCACGACGCCACCCGGCGACGTACGACGAACAGGAACCCCAATGACCACAGTTTTCGCCAAGATGCAGCATGCGGCCAACAGCATGGACCGCACCCGTGCCCTGATCTTCGGAATCCTCTCCGCGGTCTCCGCATTCTTCGCGCTGTGGAAGATCTTCTGGCTGGTCTTCGGCACGGCGATCTTCTCAAGCCTCGGATACGCCGGCTCCAGCTTCCTTTGGGTGGCTTTGTCGCTGCTGTGGTGGGGCGCGATCGCAGTCCTCGCAGTGACCTGGACCGTCGTGTTCCTGCGTCGCTACTCCGCCCAACCCTGACGTCTACGCGCCATATCCCCGCGGTCATCCCGGCCGCGGGGATATGCGTTTGCGCCGACGTAGGTCGGGTACTACCGCACGACCGCCCGCTTGCAGACCGCTGAGCGCTTGTCGGTACAGACCTGCAATTTAAGGAACACCATGTATTTGCACACCCAGCAATTGATCAACGAGATCGTCGTCGACGAGCCAGATCCCGCCGCTGCCAACGCACTTCAAGAGGGGCTCGGCGGCCAATTCGGTGAGATGCGAACGATGATGCAGTACCTGTTCCAGAGCATGAACTTCCGCGGCGACACCACGGCCAAGCCGTACAAGGACCTCCTGCAGGGCGTCGGCACCGAGGAGATCAGCCACGTCGAACTCATCGGTACCACGATCTCCCGGCTGCTCGACGGCTCCCCGGAGTACAAGGGCACCAAGACCGACCCTGTCGACAAGCCGGGCGCCAAAGGCGCGACACCGCTGAAGATCGCGTTGGACACCAGCAACATCCATCACTATCTCGTCGGCGCCCAGGGGGCCCTCCCGGTCGACGCGGCAGGAAATCCCTGGTCGGGCTCCTACGTCTACAACAGCGGCAATCTTGTACTCGACCTGCTCTACAACCTCATGCTGGAGTCGACCGGACGCCTGCAGAAGTGCCGGATCTACGAGATGACCGACAACAAGACCGCCCGGTCGACGATCGCCTACCTGATCGTGCGCGATCAGGCTCATGAGAACGCGTTCGCAAAGGCGCTGGAGAGCCTCGGGGTCGATTGGGGCGCGGCGCTGCCGATCCCGAAAACCAACGCAGAGCAGTTCCCCGAGGTGAAGAAACTCCTCGACACGGGCCTGCAGAGCATCCAGTTCACGTTCAGCGCCGACGACCAGAGCCAGGCGGCGAAGCTCTACCGGGGCGCGTCCCCGTCCAACGACGGAACCGAGCTGAGTACCGCCGTCATGCCGGAAGGCTTCCCGATGACGATCGCTCCGGAACGTCGCGAGGAGTTCGCACCCGGTCTGGACAAGGAACTGTTGGCGCTGATCCAGGCCACCGCCGAGGTCGAGATCGAGGCGAACAGGAAGTGAGGGTCTGACCCGTCACGTCGACGTCAGCCGCGCGGTCTCCGCAACGATGGCGTCGACGTCTTCGGGTTGCGTGTCGAAGCTGCACACCCAGCGCACCTCGCCCGATGCCGCGTCCCAGTCGTAGAACCGGAAGCTCTCACGCAGCCGGTCGGCGACCCCGGCGGGCAGGCGCGCGAACACCGCGTTCGCCTGCGTCTGCTGGGTGAACTCGACACCTCGGATAACCCCCTCCGCGATGCCCGCCTCTATCTGTGATCGCAATCGCGCGGCCATCGCATTGGCGTGCCGGGCGGTACGCAGATAGAGGTCGCCGTCGAGCAGGGCGAGCAGTTGCGCCGAGACGAACCGCATCTTCGACGCGAGTTGCATCAGGCTCTTTCGCAACCGGATCAGCCCGTCGGATGCGTCGGCGTCGAGCACGACGATCGCCTCTGCGCCGAGGGCGCCGGTCTTCGTGCCGCCGAAGCTGACGACGTCGACGCCCACGTCGGTGGTGAACACGCGCAGCGGCAGGTCGAGCGCCGCAGCGGCATTGGCCAGGCGCGCGCCGTCCATGAAGACCCGCATGCCGCGCGCGTGCGCGTAGGCGGTGATGGCACGAACCTCGTCGGGTGCATAGACGGTGCCGAGTTCGCTCGACTGCGTGATGTAGACGACCGAGGGTTGTGCCCGGTGCTCGTCGGCCCACCCCCAGGCCTCCTGCGCGATCAGGTCGGGTGTGAGCTTGCCGTCGGGCGTGGCGATCGGCAGCAGCTTGATTCCTGCGACCTTCTCCGGCGCCCCGCCCTCGTCTGCGTGGACGTGCGCGGTTCTGGCGCAGATGACCGCGCCCCAGCGCGGCAGCATCGATGCCATTCCGAGAACGTTGGCACCGGTGCCGTTGAAGACGGGATAGCTCTGCGCGCCGTCGCCGAAATGCCGGACGCAAACGTCCTGCAGACGGTCGGTGTAGACGTCTTCACCATAGGAAACCTGGTGTCCGTCGTTGGCTGCGGCGATCGCAGCGAGCACTTCGGGGTGCACACCCGAGTAGTTGTCGGAGGCGAAGCCGCGCACGCCTGTGTCGTGCAATGTCGTCACGACAGTCCAATCTAGGTCGTCGGAACGGGTCGGCGGCCCCCCGATCCTGGACGAAAACATAGGGAAACACCCGATTCCTCTGCGCCCCGACTCTCCTAATGTGCTTCTCGGAGTCCAAAACGGTCCGCGACTCTTGCAGTTCAACAAAGAGCTGTATCGGCCCGCCACCTACACCGTGGCGGGCCGACCCATTTTGGCGGGACCATCGTGAAAAACCGCCAAAAAGTTAGCTGGAAGGCGCATTCTCGGCAAATGACGAAGCTTCTGCGGGGCAACCCGAGACTCCTCCTGCAGGTTCTGCCCGTGGCCGCTGTGGTGATCATGCTCAAGTGGCTATACGACCTGAGCCCGCTGCGGCACCTCGAACTCAGCCCGTTGCTCACCGGTCTGATCGCCGCAGAGGTGTTCATCGTCGGCTTCATCCTCAGCGGCACGGCCGCCGACTTCAAGGAGGCCGAGCGACTCCCAGGTGAATTGGCGGGCAGCCTCGACTCGATCGTCGACGAGTGCCTCATCATGCATGCCGAACTCGATCTGCCCGAAGCACGTCACTGTGTCTTGTTGTTGGCCGACACGAACGCCTCGATTCGACGATGGCTCCTCCACAGTGACGGTCTCGACGACGTTCTCGACCTTCTGCAGAAGCTCAATCCGCTCTTCATGATCTTCGCCCCCAAGATCCAGGCGGGCTTCACCACCCGGTTGAAGTCCGAGCAGGCGACCATTCGCAAGCTCGTGCTGCGGATGGACACGATGCGGCGCACGTCGTATGTGTCGGCCGCCTATCTCATCGCGGAGGTCACCGGGCTGATGATTCTGGTGCTGCTGCTCATCACCGACATCGGACAGTTGGCATCGACTTTGCTCGTGGTCGGCGTGATCACTTATCTGTTGGCATATGTGATCGCGATGATCCGCGACATCGACAACCCCTTCGAGTACCGCAACGGCAAGCCAGGAGCCGCGGATGTCGATCTTTCCGTCCTCGAGCACGGCGAACACAGGCTCCGCGGGCTCGCCGCGGACATGGGCGGCGATCGAAGCGCGGCCGAGCGGTCGCCGACTATCCTGTCGCCGTGAGCAGCCAGCGAGTGCCCGGCGGAGTGGTACACACGTTGCCCGCCGACCTGCGAAAAGCCCTGATCGGCAATTCCTCCGCGCTTGCCGCCTGGAAGGACATCACGCCGCTGGCGCGCAACGAGTTCATCTGCTGGGTCACCGACGCCAAACAGGAGAAGACGCGCGAGCGCCGGATCCGGCGAACCCAGGAGGAACTGGAAGAGGGCATGCGCAGGCCCTGCTGCTGGCCGGGTTGCAAACACCGCGAGCGCAGCGGGAGATAACAAGGATCGCGGCGAATCCGGCCCACCGTCGACGAACCGGGGTTAGCGTCTCGGCGTGGACGGATATCGGACTGTGGTGGTCGGAACCGACGGGTCGGAGTCCTCGATGCGCGCGGTCGTGCGGGCAGCAGAGGTCGCCGCGGCGCAGGAGAACGCGAAGCTGATCGTCGCGAGCGCGCACATCGAGGAGGTCGAGAAGGGCGGGTGGTCGCGGGCTCCGTCCCACGACCACGTGTCTGACCCCCGCGCCGCGGACGCCCTCGGCGGCGAGGGCTACATGCTGCACGGCAACGCCCCCGTCTACGGGATTCTTCGCGAAGCGCACGACAAAGCCAGGGCCGCAGGTGCTCCGAGCGTCGAAGAGCGCGCGATCCAAGGCGCGCCGGTCCCCGCGCTGGTGAAGCTGGTCCAAGAGGTGGACGCCGACCTGCTGGTCGTCGGCGACGTCGGCCTGGACTCCGTGGCAGGGCGCCTGCTCGGTTCGGTGCCCGCAGAAGTCGCCCGAAGGGCGAGAATCGACATCCTGATAGTCCACACCGCCGACTAGCGCGGATTATCGTGAGCCGGTGAAGCACGCCGGCGGAGGGCTGTTTCGACGTTGAGCGAGCCGCTGCCGCCGTCGATCACGGTCCGCCTCGGCGCCATCCGACGAACCTTTCCGCCGGGACGCGACGTCGTCATCGGGCGCGATATTCGAGCCGATCTGCGGATCCCGCACCCGGCGATCGCGCGGGCCCACGTGATCCTGAGATGCGTTGACGGGCAATGGACCGCAATCGACAACGACAGTTCCGACGGCATGTTCGTCGGCGGTGAGCGGGTGACGTCGGCACCCGCTGACGGGGACAGCGTTTTGCGACTCGGGCGGCGCGACGGTCCTGCGTTGACGTTCGAACTCAATGAACGGCCGACCTCGGACAACACGCAGGTAGCGGGGCAAACGATGACGGTCGGACGCGCCGCCGACGCCGACGTCATGATCTCCGACGTGCTGGCGTCGCGCTATCACGCCACGTTGGTCACCACGGCGTCGGGTGTGCAGATATCCGACGCCGACAGCATCAACGGCACTTTCGTCAACGGCGAACGGATCATGTCCAAAACCCTGCAGGACAACGACATCGTCACAATCGGCAACAGCGACTTCGTCTTCGCCGCAGGCACTCTGGTCCGCCGCACCGAACCGGCATCGACGACCGGCGGGCTCGAGGTACGCGGTGTCGGCATGACGCTTTCCGACGGCGAGGTGACACTGCTGGACAGGGTGGCGATGACGGTTCGGCCGGGTGCGCTCACCGCGGTGGTCGGGCCGTCCGGCTCGGGCAAGTCGAGTCTGCTGAAGATCGTCGCGGGAAAGTGGCGGCCGACGGGCGGTGCGGTAAAGCTCGACGGACGCGACCTGCACGCCGAGTGGGAGTCGCTGCGCAGCAGGGTCGGCACCGTGCCGCGGGACGACGTCGTCCACCGCGGACTCACCGTCGCGCAGGCGCTCGACGTCGCGACCAAGCTGCGGATGCCGCCCGACACCACCGAAGGCGAACGCCGGCAGGCGATCTCGCGAGTCCTCGATGAACTCGAGATGGACGCCCACGCCGGCGCCCGCGTGGACACGCTGTCGGGCGGGCAGCGCAAGCGGGTCGCGATCGCGATCGAGCTGCTGACCGAACCGGCACTGCTGGTGCTCGACGAGCCCACCACCGGCCTGGATCCGGCCCTCGACCGAGAAGTGATGGCGATGCTGCGCCGCCTCGCCGACGCCGGTCGAGTCATCGTGGTGGTGACGCATTCCCTGAGGTTTCTCGACGTGTGCGATCAGGTGCTGCTGCTCGCCCCCGGCGGGAGGGCGGCATACCGCGGCACACCCGACGGTGTCGCCGACGCGATGGGCGCCAACGACTGGGCCGACATCTACAACGACATTCGCGCAGATCCCGAAGGGGCGCAACGGCGTTTCTTCGAACGCCATGGGTCTGAGTTCGAGCCCGTCGCGCAGCCGGTGCCGTCATCACCGCCGGGGAGGGCCAGGCGGACGAGCTTCCGGCGTCAGGTTGCCGCCGTCGCCCAGCGCCAGGTGCGACTCATCGTCGCCGACCGACGCTGTCTCGTGTTCCTTGTGTTTGCGCCGGTGGTCGTCGCTCTTTTGCCGCTGGCAGTGGCCGGGGACGCGGGTCTCACCGCACCGGAGGCGGGATCGGCCGCGCCGTTCGAGCCGAGGCAGATCGTCGTGTCTGCTCAACTTCGCCGCGATCGTGATGGGGTTGACGCTGTCGGTGCGTGACCTGGTCGGCGAGCGGGCGATCTACCGCCACGAGCGCGCCGCCGGGCTCTTGCCGTCGGCGTACCTGCTGGCCAAGATCGCGGTGTTCACCGCTGTCGCGGCCGCGCAGTCCGCGCTTCTCGTGCTGGTGGTCACCGCACCCGGCATCGGCAAACGCCCACCGGTGACTGCCGCGGTGCTCGGCAGTCCAATGGTCGAACTGTTCGTCGATGTGACCGCGACCGCAGTGGCCGCGACCGTCCTCGGGCTGCTGATTTCTGCGGTCTCCCCCAGCGGCAATCAGTACTTCCCGCTGCTGGCCGTCGCCTGCGTCGCCCAGCTCGTGCTCGCAGGAAGCTTCGTGCCGATCACCGGTCGCCCGATACTGGAGGTCATCGCAGGGCTAACCCCGGCGCGATGGGGCGCGGCTGCCATGGCGTCTACGATCGATCTGCCGAATCTCGTTCCGGCCGTGGAGGATCGCTTCTGGAGACACAATGCGTCGACGTGGCTGTTCGACATCGCGATGCTCGGGGTCGTTGCGGTCACGTTCGCCGCATTCGTCCTGTGGCGGCTGCGACGGCAGGCCGAGACGTAGCCGGGGCTTGAAGGCCGACTTCTACCTCAGGTATGGAAGTCGGTCCTGCGGGGTAGTCTTGTGTCAGCACGGCTTCCCGTAGTCGGGAGCCGGACACTCATTCACCTCGCGAAGGTTTTGCCCAAGCCTTCGCTTTGATTCTATTCAGGTTCAGATCCGAGCCCTTCTTCACCAGCACAGCGAAGGGGCTGTTCGGATGACGTCAGAACATGACAATGAATACGCAGATGTGACGATGATGTTCCGTCGTCTCGCCACGCTGGACAAGCAGTCGCGGGAATACCAATTGCAACGAGAACTGATCGTCGAGACCTGTCTGCCATTGGCGAACCACATCGCGCGCCGCTTCAGTAACCGCGGTGAGCCGTACGAGGATCTTGTTCAGGTGGCACGTATCGGCCTGGTCAACGCGATGAACCGGTTCGACGTCGACAATGGTTCGGAGTTCCTGGCTTTCGCAGTCCCGACCATGATGGGTGAGGTTCGCCGCCACTTCAGGGATCACGGCTGGTCGGTCAAGGTTCCACGCAGGCTCAAGGAATTGAACACGCATCTGAAGAAGGCGCGCGAAGAGCTCTCTCAGGAACTCGGCCGAGCCCCGACTGCCAGCGAGTTGGCCCTTCACCTGGGGACCGATCGGGAACAGATCATACAGGCGCAGATTGCGTCCTGCGCGTACTCGACCCAGTCGTCAGACTCGCCGACCGGCGGCGACGACGACGGCGAGGGGCGCGCTCTGATCAGCAGTTTCGGTGCCGTCGACGCCAACCTCGAGAAGGTGCTCGACATCGAGACCGTACGACCGCTGTTGGCGGCGCTGCCCGCCCGCGAACAAACCGTCCTGAGGCTTCGGTTCTTCGAGAACATGACCCAGACACAGATCGGCGAACGACTGGGCATCTCCCAGATGCACGTGTCGCGCCTCCTGGCCCGGGCACTTTCCACACTGCGAACACAGGCGGTACCCGCAGCCTGATCTGCCCTGCCACCAGCATCAACCCGCGCTGGTTTGAATCCGAAGCGACCGGGGGTAATCGGTGTACATCTGTACACCGAAATGTCCAGTGCACCTGGCCCGGGGAGTGTCTATGAGCGACTACAAGGTCGTGGTTGTGGGAACCGACGGCTCTGAATCCTCTTTCCGAGCGGTTGACCAGGCCGGAGCCATCGCCGGTAAGTCAGGCGCGAAGCTGATCGTGGCGACCGCATACCTGCCCAAGGAGGAGAACCGATCGGGCGAACCCGACCAGCCGAACGACCATAACTATCGGACCGAGGGAAACGCCCAGGTATACGGAATGCTCCGCGAGGCGAGCGACCGGGCCAGGGCAGCAGGGGCGACTGACGTCGAGGAACGGGCCATCGCCGGTGCCCCGATCGACGTCCTCGTCCAACTCGTCGACGATGTCAACGCCGATCTGCTGGTCGTCGGCAATGTCGGTGTCAACTCAATCGTCGGGCGGCTACTCGGATCCGTTCCCAAAGCGGTGTCCCGTCAGGCGAAAACCGAGGTCCTCGTCGCCGAGACCACCGACTGACGCTCACCGGTCCGAATTCACCACCCGCAGGACCGGACGCTCGGGGCAGTCCGCAGGGGTGGTCGCTCCTTCGGGATCCCGTTCGGGCCGACGCAGGTCGGACGCGACGTCCCGGTAGTCCCAGACAAGATCCTGGGTTTCCCGCCTCACCCGCCCGACGGCCTCCGACAATGCGCCGGCGATTCGTCGCAGGTGCAGCACCGTGGCGTGCACCGCTTCGCGGGCTGCATCGGCACCCTTTGTGATCGCCGCGTCGGCGCCGCGGCCCAAATCGGCAAGCATCGATTCTCCTCTGGTCACCAGTAGCGCAGGGCGTTGTGAAACAAGTCTTCCAGCATCGGTTCGTCGCATGCGATCGGTGCGTTTCGCAGAAGCCGTTGCTGAGGCCATGCGCCGTCGCGCAGCCGTCCGCAGTCCGCTTCGTCGTATCCGACCTCAGACAGTCCATTGGGCACACCGACCGCACGCATGATGCGAACGATTTCACCGGCGAGCGCCGCCCCCGCGTCTTCTGGTGCGGCGTCGGAGACGCCGGCCCCGAGATGACCCGCGGCCTCGATGTGCCGTTGCGGGTCGGTGTTCGCGGTAGCCCGGAAGGCAGCGGGCGCGTTGAGGATCACCGACATGCCGTGTGGTACCAGTGGCTCCGAGCCCGGATACCCGTCGGGGTGGAAAGCCCGCACGAGTCCCGCCACCGCATACGACATCGCGTGTGGAATGTGCACCCCTGCGTTTCCGAACGCGATGCCGGCGAGCGTGGCGGCCCACATCGTCTGCTCGCGGGCCTCGGTATCGGAGGCGTCGTCGACGGCGCGTTCCAGATACTGCCCGAGCAGGCGCATGGCTTCGCGGCTGCCGACATCGCTCCACGGGTTCGCGCCCTGGCTCATCGGGCGCAGGCTCGGCCGGTCGGGGGCGGGGCGGCGCACATAGGGCCGCGCGGTGAACGACTCGAGGGCGTGCGACAGCACGTCGAGCCCCGAGCAGGCGACGACCTGGGCAGGCAGAGTCTCTGTGCAGTCGGGGTCGACGAGCGCCTCGGTTGGCCGCAGCGCGGGTGAGGCGATGCCCGTCTTCGCTGACATCGACAGCAGGTCGAAGATGGCGATGCCGGTCACCTCGCTGCCGGTACCCGACGTCGTCGGGCAGGCGATGTGTGGCCGCAGCGGCCCGGGCACGGGCGTCCCGTCACCCACCGGGGGGTTGACGTAGGACAAGAACTCGGCCGGATGGCTGGCGTACAGGTTGGCCGCCTTGGCGGTGTCGATCACCGATCCGCCGCCAACCGACACGTAGCCGTCGGGCTGGACCTCCGATGCGAATGCAGCTGCGTGGGTGAAAGATTCATCGGTGGGCTCGACGTGCACGTCGCGGTAGACCAGCACCTCGATGCCCGCATCGCGCAGCGAGCGCCGCGCCGTGTCGAAGACCTCCAGTTCGGCCACGACGGGGTCGGTGAACAACGCCACCCGCCCCATCCCGAGGGCCGTGGCGCGGTCCCCGACTTCGTTGAGGCAACCCCTGCCGAAGGTGACCCTGGATGCATCGACGGTGAACGCGGTGTCCAGGCCGTCACCGACGGGTTGATAATGACAGCAGCTCATCGAGCCTCCCAACGCCTACAGGCGAGCTTATCGCAGAGAGCGGTGATCATGACCGAAGGTCAATTCAGCACGCACGCACAGCTTTTCGATCTAACCGGGAAGAATGCGCTGGTCACGGGCGGCACAAGGGGAATCGGAATGATGATGGCGCGCGGGCTGTTGCAGGCGGGCGCCCGGGTGGTGATCAGCTCACGCAAGGCCGAGGCCTGCACCACCGCCCAGGAGCAGCTGTCGGCGTTCGGCGAGGTCACGGCGATACCTGCCGACCTGTCACGGCACGACGAGTGCACTCGACTCGCCGATCTCGTCAGCGCCGACGTCGACGATCTGCACATCCTGGTCAACAATGCCGGCGCGACGTGGGGCGAGGCGCTGGAGAGCTTCCCCGACTCCGCCTGGGACAAGGTGCTCGACCTCAACGTGAAGTCGCCATTTTGGATGGTGCAGGCGTTGCTGCCGGCCCTGCGCCGCGCGGGCACGCCCGACGACCCGGCCCGGGTGATCAACGTCGGCAGCATCGACGGAATCCACGTCAGCCCGATGCCCACCTACTCCTACGCCAGCAGCAAGGCCGCCGTGCACCAGCTGACGCGGGTGCTCGCCCGTGAACTCGGACCCCAGCACATCACCGTCAACGCGGTGGCACCCGGCCCGTTCGAATCGAAGATGATGGCGGCCACACTCGAGGCTTTCGGGGACGCGATCGCGGGCGCTGCGCCGCTGCGCCGGATCGGCCGCGACGACGACATGGCGGGCATTGCGGTGTTCCTCGCGAGCAGGGCCGGGTCCTACCTCACCGGCGCGGTCATCCCCGTCGACGGTGGCATCGCGACAACGGCATCGGGCACGGCCCGTTAGGGCAGTTGCGCTATCGACGCAGTCCCGTGATGAAGCGTTGAACGCTTCGGCTCAGTGACCGCGGCACGTGGTCGGGATCCATCAGATCGTTCTCCGCCAGCGGGCTCTCCTCCCCCGCGATCGTCTCCTCGGTGAAGGGCTGCAGCGTCCTGCCGTCGCCACGAAGCTCCTCCACGGCGGCGCGCAGCGACTGATGGCGAGCCACGGCGTGCTCGAAATCGGCGGCCGATACACCCAGATGCTCCGCCAGGAGTCGGTTGCGCAACGAGATGACTTCAGCGCGAACCTCTTTGGCGTCTGTGCCGTTCGGCTCGGCCTCGATCGCCAAGTCGCATTCGCTGTCGAACCCCATCGACCGGTTGTTGAGGTTCGACGAACCGATGCGCAGCAGCCGGTCGTCGATCGTCATCACCTTCGAATGGACGTAGATGGCGGCGCCGCCGTCGGTCACCGGGTAGTAGATCCCCAGGCGATGGTGTTCGTCTGCGGCCCAGAGCTCTTGGATGAGGCGGTGTCGCGCGCCGTCCATCGTCTCCTGTTCCAGACGGTTGTTCCCGCGACGCGGTAGCACGATGACGATCTCCGGACCGTCGTCCTCCCGAAGACGATCGGCCAGCGCGTCGACCAGGCGCCGTGACGCCAGATACTGGTTCTCCAGATAGATGCAGCGACGAGCCCCCGCGATAGCCGCGAGGTTGAGGGCCTCGACCTCGCGGACCTCCTCGCGCTCACTGAGTTCGGGCAGGGTACGTGCGATTCCGACGTCGACGCCGCGAATGCTCGGTTGCAGCTTGCTCGGCCACGCGACGTGTCTGGCCTCAACGGGCTGCAACACCTTCCCCGTCGCCGTCGTCCACCGCTGTCGAGCTTGTTCGCCCAGTGCACGCGCGGCTTCGCCGTCGACAGCCGCGGCGACCTCGTGTCGAGGCCCGTAGCTGCGCCCGACCGTGCGCCTGGCGCGGTTGTCGTCCTCGTGAGCAGGCGTATCCCATCGGTCGACGGTCAGATCCAGACCGCCGCAGAACGCCACCGCGTCGTCGACCACCGCGATCTTCTGGTGATGGACGGCGCCCGTGGGACGGGCACCGTCGATCGCGAAGTGCATTCTCCTGCTGCTGATCTGATTCACCACGGACACCGGCGTCAGTCCGAACCAGATACCGTCGAAGGCCGGCAGCAGCCGCAGGTTGGACTTCAAGAGGTAGGCCTCGAGACTCGGCCGCTTCCACAGCAGCCAGTAGAGGAAGGCGCCCAACTGGTTGGGGCCCGGCAGCGTCTTCTCGCCGCGTTCGAAGGTCATTCGGGAGTCCAGATCCCAGCCGATCAACATGATGCGGTGTTGAGCACGCATCATCGCCGTCTTGACGTGCCTGAAGTAATCGGCGGCGTCGATGATGCACGCGAACTGGTCGGCGTGCGCCACGCGCCAGCACGTCTGGCCGGAGATCAGCAGTCGGTCATCGCCCATGTCGGATGAGGTGTACCCCTTTTCGAGTCCCGGCGAATCGGCGGATCATTCCGGGGTCAGCGCTACCAACAAGCGCTGAGTGGTCTGCAGGAGCAGCCGGTGCAGCACGTCGTCGGACACGTCGACCAGATGTGGATTGATCGCTGTTCCGTAGATGCCTGCGGTGATGACCGACATGGCCACGCGCGCGGCGTCGTCGGGGTCGGGTCCGACGAGCAGCGCATCGAATCCCTCGATGGCCGCGGCGAATTCGTCATGGGAGCGAACCAGCGGATCAATGGCGGGATCGCCGAAGAACACCGTGGTCAGCCTGCGGTTGCGGACCGCGAGCTCGACCAGCCCGCTGATCGCGACGTCACGTCGGGCCTCGTTCGAGCCGACCGCATCGGCGATCTTGACCAAGCGGGCAATGTCGTCGAACAGCGGGCCGATCAACGTCAGAACGATGTCTTCTTTGGTGTGGAACTGGTAGTAGACCGAAGCCTTGGCGACGCCGACCCGGTCGGCGATCATCTGCAACGAGGTTCCGCTGACGCCGTACTCGGCGAAGAGGTCGAGGGCCGCCTGCAGCACACGGTCGCGAACCACACCACGGGGCGATGCCAACTTCGTCACGCGCGTCCCCTCTTACCTTCGTGCCGCTGACCGTACCCCCTTTTTCGGATCCCGATGCTAAACACGCTTGTGCCGCCCGCCGAGGCGAAACCCCAGCCGTGTGGCCGACATAACAATCCGTTCGACTAAGTGATCTCAGCCATACGGCTTGTCGTTACTTAGCCGACCGTATAAGTTTCCCGATGACGTCTGCCACGGTGGAAGGACAACGGGTGATGAGCGGCAATTCGCCACTGGCCTTCCTCAAGAAGGCGTGGTTACCGCTGCTCATCGTCGCCGTCCTGGTCATTGCAGGCATGACCGTGTCGCGGGTCCGCACCTTTTTCGGTGCCGAGGGCGTTCTCGTCACCCCGCGAAACTTCGCCGACGACCCCGAACCGTTCGACCCCAAAGTGGTCCGCTACGAGGTATTCGGCACCGGCACCTACGTCGACATCAACTACCTCGACCTCGACGCCAAGCCGCAGCGCATCGACGGCGCAACGCTGCCATGGTCGCTGACGCTCGAAACGACGGCACCGTCGGCCGCGCCGAACATCGTCGCCCAGGGCGACAGCAGCTCCATCACCTGCCGCATCACGGTCGATGACGAAGTCAAAGACGAGAGGACGTCCGACGGCTTGAACGCCCAGACCTTCTGCTTTGTGAAATCCGCATGAGCGCGCACAGCCTCGACGCTCCCACCGACGCCTTCCCTCCCGCCGGACATGCTGCGCGGCCGCTGATTCCGCGGCTCATCCGTGCCCTCGCGGTGCCGATCATCCTCGGCTGGATCGCGATCATCGCCGTCGCCAACATCGTCGTCCCCCAACTGGAGACGGTCGGCCAGATGCGCGCGGTCTCGATGAGCCCCAACGACGCACCGTCGATGATCTCGATGAAGAAGGTCGGTGAGCTCTTCAAAGAGGGCGACTCCGACAGTTCGGTGATGGTTGTGCTCGAAGGCCAGGAGGCGCTGGGCGACGAGGCGCACGCCTTCTATGACGAGATGGTCCGCAAGCTCGAGGCCGACAACGCCCACGTGCAGTCGGTGCAGGACTTCTGGGGCGATCCGCTGACCGCCACCGGCGCGCAGAGCAACGACGGCAAATCGGCGTACGTCCAGGTCAAGTTGGCGGGCAATCAGGGCGAGTCGCTGGCCAACGAGTCGGTCGAGTCCGTGCAGGAGATCGTCGAAAGCATGACGCCGCCGAAGGGCGTCACGACGTATGTCACCGGCCCCGCGGCGCTGGCCGCAGACCAGCACATCGCAGGCGACCGCAGCATGCAGCTGATCGAAGCGGTGACCTTCACCGTCATCCTCATCATGCTGCTGCTGGTGTACCGGTCGATCGTCACCGTGCTGATCGTGCTGGTGATGGTGGTCCTCGAACTGGCCGCGTCGCGAGGTCTGGTGGCGTTCCTCGGGTACCACGAGATCATCGGGCTCTCCACCTTCGCCACCAACCTCCTTGTGACGCTGGCGATCGCCGCCGCCACCGACTACGCGATCTTCCTGATCGGCCGATATCAAGAGGCACGCTCAGTCGGTGAAGACCGAGAACAGGCGTACTACACGATGTTTCGGGGCACCGCGCATGTGGTGTTCGGCTCCGGCCTGACCATCGCCGGCGCGGTTTTCTGCCTGTCGTTCACCCGGCTGCCGTACTTCCAGACGATGGGCGTGCCGCTGGCGATCGGCATGTTCATCACCGTGTTGGCCGCGCTCACGCTCGGGCCCGCGATCATCTCGGTGGCGAGCCGGTTCGGCAAGACTCTCGAACCGAAGCGGGCGTTGCGCACCCGCGGCTGGCGCAAGGTCGGCGCGTTGGTCGTGCGGTGGCCAGGGGCGATCCTGGTGGCGACCATCGCGCTGTCGCTGATCGGCCTGCTGACCCTGCCCGGTTACAAGACCAACTACAACGACCGCAGCTACCTACCGGCCGACCTGCCGGCAAACCTTGGGTATGCGGCCGCCGACCGGCACTTCTCACCCGCGCGAATGAATCCCGAGCTGTTGATGGTCGAAAGCGACCACGATCTGCGCAACTCGTCAGACTTCCTGGTGATCGACAAGATCGCCAAGGCCGTCTTCCGTGTCGAGGGCATCTCCCGCGTGCAGGCGATCACGCGTCCCAGCGGAAAGCCGATCGAGCACACGTCGATTCCGTTCCAAATCAGCATGCAGGGCACCACCCAGCAGCTCAACCAGAAGTACATGCAGGACCGGATGGCCGACATGCTGGTGCAGGCCGACG
Organism: uncultured Actinomycetota bacterium; assembly: GCA_963786995.1. Classification (GTDB taxonomy): domain Bacteria; phylum Actinomycetota; class Actinomycetes; order Mycobacteriales; family Mycobacteriaceae; genus Mycobacterium. The sequence goes on from CAWBBH010000001.1 coordinate 84,321, forward strand.
AGATGCAGAACACCATCGACACCATGACGCGAATGTCCAACCTCACCGCGGAGATGGCCGAAACCACTCACAACATGGTGATCAAGATGAAGGACATGACGGCCGACGTCGCTGAATTGCGGGACAACATCGCCGATTTCGACGATTTCTTCCGGCCGATCCGCAACTACTTCTACTGGGAACCGCACTGCTACAACATTCCCGTCTGCCACTCGATCCGGGCGGTCTTCGACACTCTCGACGGCATCGACGTGATGACCGATGACATCCAGCAGCTGATCCCGGAGATGGAGCGGCTGGACTCCCTCATGCCGCAGATGGTCGCGATGATGCCCGAGATGATCCAGACCATGAAGAACATGAAGACCATGATGTTGACGATGTATGCCTCCCAGAAGGGCATGCAGGATCAAATGGCTGCGGCACAGGACAACTCGTCGGCCATGGGTGAGGCGTTCGACGCGTCGATGAACGACGACTCCTTCTATCTGCCGCCCGAAGTGTTCGACAACCCCGACTTCAAACGCGGCATGGAACAGTTCCTGTCGCCCGACGGGCACGCCGTGCGGTTCATCATCAGCCACGACGGCGATCCGCTGTCGCCAGAAGGCATCGCACGGATCGACGCCATCAAGAAGGCGGCCAAGGAAGCCATCAAGGGCACGCCGCTGGAGGGATCGACGATCTACCTCGGCGGCACCGCGGCCACGTTCAAGGACCTGTCCGACGGCAACACCTACGACCTGGTGATCGCCGCAGTTGCCGCGCTGGCCCTGATCTTCATCATCATGTTGCTCATCACCCGCGCCATCGTGGCCTCGGCGGTGATCGTCGGCACGGTGGTGCTGTCGCTCGGCGCGTCGTTCGGCCTGTCGGTGCTGATCTGGCAGCACCTGCTCGGCACTGAGCTGCACTGGATGGTGCTGGCCATGTCGGTCATCATCCTGCTGGCGGTGGGCGCCGACTACAACCTGCTCCTGGTGTCACGGTTCAAAGAGGAGATCCATGCCGGCCTGCGCACCGGAATCATCCGGTCGATGGGTGGCACGGGTTCGGTGGTGACGTCGGCAGGGCTGGTGTTCGCGTTCACGATGATCTCCATGGCGGTCAGCGAGCTGACGGTGATCGGTCAGGTGGGCACGACGATCGGCCTCGGTCTGCTGTTCGACACCCTGGTGATCCGGTCCTTCATGACGCCGTCCATCGCCGCGCTGATGGGCAAGTGGTTCTGGTGGCCGATGCAGGTGCGCGAGCGGCCCGTGCCGTCGCCGTGGCCGTCGCCGCGCACCCCGACGCCCGTCTGAGCCTCAGCCTGACCCGGTCGTCGCGGCGTCGATCAGCGTGCGGGCGACCCACTCGACCCGCCTGCGCGACTCGTCGAGCGTCAGCGCGCCGGTGAGCACCGCCGTCAGCGCACTCGTCAGTGCGGCGTTGAGGCCGAAGCTGACATCCGGGATCTTCTCCTGCGCAACGCCTTCCAGCAGGCGGTCGAACATCTCGACGTTGGTGCGACCCATGTGGTCGATCGCCGCCCTCGCCTCGGGGTCGGTCGAGGTCATTGCCTGCAGCATCAACGCCGTCATCCTGGGGTTGCGGTGAAAGGCGCGCTGGGCGCGGTTCAGGTAATCCAAGACGCCGGGCAGCGGCCCCTGTTCGGCGGGACCGCCCGCGGCCAGCACGCGTCGGGTCAGTCGCTTCTGCCAGTCTTCGAGCGCGGCTGCCAGCAGATGCTCCTTCGAGCTGAAGTAGCGATAGACGGTCGCCAGCGCAACCCCTGACCGCTGCGCCACGTCGCGCATCTGCACGGCATCGGCACCGACGTCGGCGATCAGCTCGATCACCGCCTCGATGATCTTGGCCCGCCGCGCCAGCTGCCCGCTGGTCATGTCGACCAGCGAAACGATGTCGGTGTGATCAGGGGCTCTTGCGGTGACGGTCCGACCTCCTGCGAATCGAGAACAGAATTCTTTCGTTCCGCGGCATCCTAACCTATCCCTGCAGCTCATGGCTTGACAGAGGTAGAACCGTGTTTCACTATGGACCGGTCGCGGTCGTCCGCCGCGGCCATGTGCGATCGGGAGGAAGCAATGGCAGGACCCGTCGGCCTGCCGGTCATCGACACCATGATCGGCTTCCCCCACGAGGGTTCGGCGCAGTACGACTTCATCCGCAAGCAGACCAAAGACCGGGAATCCAAGGAGACGTTCGACTTCCCGGTCGAGTACATGTTCAAAGAAGTCCCCAACGGCCTGCCGACGGACGACCCGGTCTCGCTGGTGCTCCAGCAGATGGATCGCTTCGGCATCGAGAAGGCCATGATCGGCGTGAGCGAAGAGCAGGCGGAACTCGCCCTGAAGTCGTTCCCCGACCGCTTCATCCCGTCCGGCGCGATCTCCGACCCCAACGACGTGATGGGCTCGGTCAACGCGATCCGTCGGGACTACGAGCAATACGGAATACGGGCGACATCGGTGTTCCCCTCGGGCACCTTCCCGCAGGTCCCGATCGACGATCCGAAGATGTATCCGATCTACGCCACCTGCGTCGAACTGGGCATCCCGATCTTCGTCTGTGCGGGCGTGCCCGGACCACGCGTTCCGTTCGCAGCGCAAGAGGTGTCCCGAATCGACATCGTGATGTTCGACTTCCCGGATCTGGTGTTCGTCACCAGGCACGGCTGCGAACCCTGGGAGGATCTCGCCGTCAAGCTGATGCTGAAGTGGCCGAATCTCTATTACTCGACGTCGGCCTTCGCCCCCAGGTACTACCCGAAGGCGATCCTCGACTACGCGAACTCGCGCGGTGCGGACAAGGTGCTCTACGCGGGCTACTTCCCGATGGGACTGTCCCTCGAGAGAATCTTCAGCGAGCTTCCCGACGTGCCGCTGAAGGACGAGGTGTGGCCGAAATTCCTGTACGGCAACGCCGCACGCATCCTCGGCCTGGACGGCTGACGCTCGGTAATGCTGGCCATCACGAGCGAACAGGAAGATCTGGCCGACGCCGTAAGTCGGTTCGCGGCTCGCCACGCGCCCATCGAGAAGACGAGAGCGGCCCTGGACTCGATCGCGGCCGGTGAGCTGCCGACCTGGTGGGAAGATCTGACCGCGCACGGTTTTCACGCGGTACACCTTCCCGAGGCTTCCGGCGGCCAGGGCGGCACGCTCGCCGACCTGGCGTGTGTCGTCGAGACGGCGGCCGCCGCCTTGCTGCCGGGCCCTCTGCTGTCCACGGTCACGGCCAGCGCTGTGGCGAACACGGCCGACCAGTCGGGCGCGCCGTTGACCGCCGAACTCGCGACAGGCACCACCGCCGCCGTCGTGCTGCCGGATCAGTCCGATATCCATGCCACCTCACACGGGGACGGCTGGCGCCTGCACGGGTCGTCGTCATCGGTCCTGGGAATCTCTGCGGCACAGCGTGTTCTGTTGGCCGCACGTACGCAGGACGGCGATGAGCACTGGTTCGTGCTCGACACAAGGAGCGCACCGGGTGCGGGGTTGTCGATACATCCGCAGCGTGGTACCGACCTGTGCACAGACGTCGGTGTGCTAGAGCTCAACGACTACGCGGTCGAAGGCGGTTCGCGAATATCGGGGATCGACGCCGAGCGCGCCCGCTGCATCGTGGTGGCGCTGACGGCGTGCGCATCTGCGGGCACGGTGCGCCGCTGCACAGACACCGCAACCGAATACATCCGCACCCGTGAGCAATTCGGGCGCCCGGTCGGCGCCTTCCAGGCGTTGCAGCACAAGGCGGCTGTACTTCTCGTGCACACCGAACTGGCGGCCGCGGCCGCATGGGATGCGGTGCGCGCATCCACGGATTCCATTGCCCAGCACCGCCTTGCAGCAGGGTCGGCGGCCCTGACAGCTGTCGCGACAGGACCCGATCTGGTGCTTGACGCCCTGCTGATGTTCGGCGCGATCGGTTACACCTGGGAGCACGACACGCATCTGTACTGGCGACGCGCGGTCAGCCTGGCCGCGTCGCTCGGACCGACGACGCGGTGGAGCAGGGAGGTGGGCGAACTCGCCCGCACGACGAAGCGTTCCACCGCGCTGAATCTCGGCGACGTCGAATCCAAGTTCCGCGCCACGGTCGCAGCGGTCCTCGACCGGGCGCAGGAGTTGCACAACGCCCATCCGTCCGACGATCAGCGCGCACCGGGCCTGGCCACCGGCGCGCAACGGGACAAGCTGGCCGAATCGGGTTTGGTCGCACCGCATCTTCCTGCGCCGTGGGGTGTGGGCGCGACGCCGGTCCAGCAGGCGATCATCAACGAGGAGTTCGACAACCGTCCCGAGCTGACCAAACCCTCACTCGGCATCGCCGAGTGGATCCTGCCGACGATCCTCGACGCAGGCACCGACCTGCAGCGTGAACGGTTCGCGCAGCCGATCCTGCGCGGAGTGCAGCGGTGGTGCCAACTGTTCAGTGAACCGGGCGCGGGCTCCGACCTCGCTTCGTTGAGCACCAGGGCGCGCAAGGTCGACGGCGGCTGGCTGATCAACGGACACAAGATCTGGACCTCGCAGGCGGACCGCGCGCAGTTCGGCGCGTTGTTGGCGCGCACCGACCCGGAAGCCTCCAAGCACCGCGGGATCAGCTACTTCCTCGTCGACATGGCGTCGCCCGGCATCACGGTCGAGCCGATCAAGCAGGCCAGCGGACACTTCGACTTCAACGAGGTCTTCCTCACCGACGTGTTCGTACCCGACGACATGCTGGTCGGAAAGCCAGGCGCCGGTTGGGATCTGGCAGTCGCGACGATGGCAGTGGAGCGCACGGCGATCGGCAACTACGTCAACATCGACCGGGCAGCCGCACTTCGACACATCGCTGCGAACGACGGGCCCGATCACGACGCCGCGCTGTGCGCGCTCGGCGAGATCGAGGCGCACACCGCCGCCATCAAGGCCATGGTGCTGCGGGAGACGCTGCGTCTGGTGGAGGGTCAGGCAGCGGGCCCGACCTCGAGCATCGCCAAGTACGCGATGGTGATGCTGCTCCGCCGGGCGTCGACGGCGACGCTGCGCCTCACCGGGCGCGTCGCACTGCTGGAGGAATCGGACCCCGCTGTCATCGGGCCGTATTTCGACATGCCGTCGGAGCTGATCGGCGGAGGCACCGCCGAGATACAGCTGACCATCATCGCTTCCATGATCCTCGGCCTGCCACGCAACTAGAGCAACTAGAAAGGACGGTCGGTATGACCACCGATTTGGATTTCACCTATTTCGACTGTGACAACCACTATTACGAGGCGCTCGACGCGTTCACCCGCCATATCGAGCCGGCCTTGCGGAAGCGGGCGATCCAGTGGGCGCAGATCGACGGCAAGCAGCGCCTGATCGTCGGCGGCAAGGTGAACAGGTTCATCCCGAACCCGACGTTCGATCCGGTGGGCAAGCCCGGTGCGCTCGACGAGTACTTCCGCGGACGCAACCCCAGAGGCGCGGATCTCAACGCGCTGTTCGGTGACCTCGAACCGATCCCGCCGGCCTACCGCGACCGAGATGCCCGGTTGGCGCTGATGGATGAGCAGGGGATGGCCGGTTGCATCATGTTGCCGACGCTCGGCGTCGGAATGGAACAGGCGCTGCTGCCCGATCTCGACGCCGTCGTCGCGACGTTCCGCGCCTTCAACCGCTGGATGGAGGAGGACTGGGGATTCGCCTACCAGGAGCGCATTTTCGCCGCGCCCTACATCACGCTGTGTAAGCCCGCTGCAGCCGTAGAAGAATTGCAATGGGCCCTGGACCGCGACGCCCGCTTCGTCGTGATGGTCCCCGGACCCATTTCGACCGATGTGGGTATGCGCGCCCCTGGCGACCCCATGTTCGACGACTTCTGGCGGCTGGCCAACGACTCGGGCGTCACCGTCTGCTATCACTCCGGCGAGACCCACTACTCGAAGTTCATGCCGGCCTGGGGTGAGCCCGACTACATGATGTCTTTCCAAGCGCTGCTTGGCTTCCGGTCGTTGTTCTCCGGCGACGCCATCCAGGACACCTTCGCCAATCACCTCCACAACGGTCTGTTCCTGCGCTTCCCCAACCTGCGGATGGCCGCGATCGAAAGCGGCTCGGCATGGGTGTTTCACCTTTTCGAGAAGTTGACCAAGTCCTACGGCCAGATCCCCTTCATCTACAAGGAGGACCCGCGCGAAACCTTCAAGCGGCACGTCTGGGTATCGCCGTTCTACGAGGACGAACTGGCCAGCCTGCGAAAACTGTTGGGCGAAGATCGCATCATCATGGGTTCGGACTTCCCCCACGTCGAAGGTTTGGCCGATCCGGCGTCCTACATCAAAGATTTGGAGAACTTCGACTACACACCACAGCAGAGCCGAACCGTGATGCGCGACAACGGTATCGAGTTGTCCGTCCGCAGGCCGGCCTGACCGCGTCACGTATCGTGAAGGTGGAGAAGTCCAGCCTGGTGGCCATGCTGCTGGAGGTCGGAGAAGAAAACGCGGCGGTTCTTCTCGCCCGTTCGGAGCTGGCCGACGAGGTCGACACCGAACACGATCTCGATGTATTGCTCACATTCGGCCTCGAGCGCGAACAGGTCGAGGAGGTGGCGCGGCTGGCCGTCGGCGCCATCGAACCCGACGACGTGAACACCCGTCGCAGACGCGGCGAGATGGAGAAGACCATTTCGCGTCGGTGGGCCGACCTCGTCGATCAGTGGAAGGCCTAGCAGGGCGGGGTCACGTCGCTCTGGTGGACCGACCCGTGACGATGCGGAACGCCCGATTCAGCCGGTTACGCATGTATTCCGGTGATTCCTCGTCGACGTCGGGATCGAAGCGGCCGTGCTTGTCCAGCACGTCGAGGTAGGTCGCGGCCAGCACCGCCGACCACAGCTTCAGCCCCTGCTGAACCTGGGGGTCCGACGCCGACGTCTCGAAGCGATCGGCCAGCACGCCCGTCAGGAATTCGACCCGCTGTGCGCTCACCTTCTTCTGCAGGTCCGTCGACGACGTGATCGTCTTGCCCATGCGGCGCATGCGTTCCAGCGTGACCGGACCGACGTCGTCGATGATGTCGGCCAGCACCGCGGAGTGCGCTGTCATGAGCGCTTCGACCAACGGCGTCCGGGTATCGATCTCGCTGAAGGCCTTGGCCACCGAACCCAGCATGTCCTGGGCCACGGTCAGCACGATGTTGTCCTTGCTTCCGAGGGTGGCCTCCACCTCCGCGACAGGCATGCCGGTGGCGTCGGCGATCTGCGCCATCGAGGTGGCGTCAAACCCCTGCTCGGCCAACAAAGTCAGCGCGACGTCGATGGCATCGCGACCGGCCGGGTCGTCCATCGTCGGAACGTATCACCTCTACGCGTTCCCTTCGGTGGTTTCTGACGTGCGCAGATGCCGGGAATTCACCCCCGCGAAAGGACCTACCGGTAGGGTCCGCCAGGTTGGATCCGCTGCCATCGGAAGGGTCGGCATGACCAGATCACGAATCCTCGCGGCCTCCGCCGCATCCGCCCTCGTCGTCGCCGGGTTGGTGGCGTGCGCTCCCCCGGAGAAAGAAGACTCCGGCGCCCAGACCGAGTCCGGTGTGAACGCCAGGGAAGCCACCTCCGCGGCCGACTTCGGCGGGATGGACAGTCTGGTCGAGGCAGCGAAGGCCGAGAAGGAGCTCAATGTGATTGCGCTGCCGCCGGATTGGGCCAACTACAAGGAGATCATCGACACCTTCTCCACGAAGTACGGCATCAAGGTCAACTCCGCCCAGCCCGACGCCAACAGCCAGGACGAAATCAACGCCGCCAACCAGCAGAAGGGTAAGAGCACCGCGCCCGACGTCTTCGACCTCGGCCAGGCGATCGCGTTGGCCAACACCGACCTGTTCGCGCCGTACAAGGTCGCGACGTTCGACGACATCCCCGCCGAGTTCAAGGATCCCGACGGCACCTGGGTCAACGACTACGGCGGCTACACGTCAATCGGCTACGACTCGGCGAAGGTTCCCGAGGTCACCAGCGTCGAGGACCTGCTGAAGCCCGAGTTCAAAGGCAAAGTCGCGCTCAACGGCGATCCCACCACCGCCAGCGCAGCCGCCAACGGCGTGCTGATGACCGCGCTCGCCAACGGCGGATCGGTCGACGACATCGCGCCCGGCGTCGATTTCTTCGTCAAGCTCAAAGAGGCGGGCAATTTCGTGCCTGTCGACCCGACGCCCGCGACCATCGAGTCCGGCCAGACGCCGGTCGTCATCGACTGGGACTACCTGAACGCCGCCGAGACCAAGAAGGTGCCCACCTGGAAGGTGTTCGTCCCGAACAATGCGCTCGTCGGAGGCTACTACTTCCAGGCGATCAACAAGGACGGCCCGCACCCCGCCGCGGCCCGGCTGTGGCAGGAGTTCCTCTTCAGCGATGAAGGGCAGAACCTCTTCCTGAAGGGTCTCGCCCGCCCGGTCCGCGCCGACTCGATGGAGAAGGCAGGCACCGTCGACAAAGCGGATTTCGCCGCACTGCCGAAGGTCGACGGGACACCCGTGGTGCCGACCGACGAGCAGAGCAAGAAAATGGCGGAATACCTCGGCGCCAACTGGTCGAAGGTGATCAGCTGACGCGGACGTCCTGACGGGTCACCTCGGTTACATGCGCGCGCGCCTTCACCGCCAATGAGTACTTGTACATCGGAACATGTTCGGGCTCATCGGTTTCCGCGGACCAGCGCGACCGCGCACCGTTCCCGACCGGCCGGGCGTCCAGCCCGGATCTTTAGTCGAACAACCCGTCGAGGGCGCGTTGCTCACGTTCAAGCCAGCGTCCGACCTGCTCGCGCACGCCGTCGACTTCCTTTGCGTCGAGGTGTTGCGCACCTTCTGGGGTGATCCGGCACAGGTCCATCGGACCGCCGACGCTGGGCGAGGACACATCCAACGCGTCGAGAACCCGCAGAGCGGCGACGAGCCCGTAATCGACGCCGCGATCGATCATTCGGAAGTTCGCCAGCAGCGCGTAGGCCTGCTGCGCCATCGGCGCTCCGCTGCCGACAGCCTGAAACCCCGTCTCCTCGTAATGCCCGATCAAACCGTGCGGATCGATGTCGGTGATGAACGGCCGATCCGCCGCGAACCCCGCCGCGAGGACGTATGTCGCCGGCGTGGCACCACCGGATTTTGCGCCGGGCACGGTCTCGATGAAGTTCTCGTAGTGATGCCGCAACACGGGCACTGTGCGCTGCTGCAAAGCGCGCCCGATGTCGTCGGCCTCCACGATCGCGTCCGGCTCAGCTGTGAAGATCCGCTCGAGGTCGTAGAGCACTGCCCGCGACCCGCTGCCGCCCCACGCCGCATGGTCGCCCAGCGGATGCAGCTTCTGCGCCGGGTAACTCAGCCCGCGCCCCGGATCGGTGATCTGAGAGTCGGAGGCCATCACCAAACCGTCAGCGCAACGCAGCGCAATTACCACAGTCATCGTCGCGATGGTCTCACGTGCGGAAGCGCCTGGGTCGGGAATACCGAGCAGCGGCCGTCCTCACTCAACGGGCACGCCGAGAGCCAGCAGCGCGACGTCGTCCTCCACACCGTCCCCGAAGGTCTTGAGCAACTCTCCGACAGCGTCGATGATCGCTTCGGAACTGGTCGGTGCGTGGGCTTGGGCGAAGCGCAGAAGGGCATCTGCGTCGTTGTACCGTTCGGCGCCGACGCCCGTGCGGGCCTCGGTGAGTCCGTCGCTGTAGAGCATCAGGCAGTCGCCGGGTGCGAGGTGCAACCGCGTGGAGACGAAGCGCGCCTCGGTGACCATCCCCACTGCCTGGCCGCCGCGCAGTGGCACCTCGATCGCAGTGCCGTCACCTCGCAGAAGCAGCGGCGGCGGGTGGCCGCCCGATGCCAGCTGTACGTCGAAACCGTCGCCCTTTTGAGTGAGAACGCCGAATATCACCGTGGAGAACAGTGGCCGGCGGCGAACGGAGATGAGCTTGACGAAGTCCTGGCTGAGCACCGAGTTCAGGTTGTGCAGTACTGCGACGGGATCGTCGTCGAAGACCGCCGCCGAGCGCAGCGTGTACCGGGTCAGCGAGGTCACCGCGGCGGCTTCTGCGCCCTTTCCACAGACATCGCCGAGGAAGAATCCCCAGCATTCCGGCGACAGCGGGAACAAGTCGTAGAAGTCGCCGCCCACATCGTCGTCGGAGGCCGCGTGGTAGTAGGCATGGGCGTCGAGCCCCTCGGGCGGCCACAGCGCCGGCGGCAGCAGGGAGCGCTGCAGTGTGCGCGCCAGCACCTGCGCCCTGTGCTGCTCGCTTTCGGCACGCTGTCGAGCGTCGACCAGCTCGCGTTCGTAGGACCGACGTTCGCTGGCGTCGTCGAACGTGACCCGCAGCCCCCTCGGTTGGCCGTCGGACGTCATCATGACGTTGGCGGCGAGGAAGACCGGGAGCCGTCCGTTGTCGGCGGTGATCAAGTCGACCGCCACCCCGCTTATCGCGTGGTGCACATGCAGCAGCGGAGCGAAGTGCGTCTCGTAGTGGATCCGGCTGCCTGCGCTCAGCAGATCGGTGAACCGTCTGCCGACCAATCCCCCGGCGGGGTGGCCGAGCCAGCGGGCCAGGGTGGCGTTGGCTCGCGTGATCCTCCTGTCGGATCCGGTGACGACATATCCGCACGGCGCCTTCTCGTAGAGGTCGTCAGCCAAATCGAAATCGTCACCGCCTGATTCCATGCTCATCGCCCAACGAACGCCGCAATGGCTTCAGCGGTGGCCTGCGGCGCACTGAGCTGCGGACAATGGCCGGTGGTGTCGATGGTGACGTGGCGGCTGCCGCTGATGTGCTCGTGCACATACCGGCCGACCTCACGCGGGGCGATGGCGTCGTAGGCGCAGTCGATCACCAACGTGGGCACCGAAACGCGCTCGAGATCGGCGCGATTGTCGGACAGAAACGTCGTCCTGGCGAACACCCGTGCGCACTCCGGGTCCGTGCGGCAGAAGCTGTCGGTGAGCTCGTCGGCCAGTTCAGGTCGATCGGGTTCACCCATGATCACCGGAGCCATCGACCTCGACCAGCCGAGATAATTGCTTTCCAGCGAATCGAGCAGTTCGTCGATGTCAGCTCTGGAGAACCCGCCGTGGTACCCGTCGTCGTCGACATACCGGGGTGACGGAGCAACCAGCACGAGCTTGGTGATCCGATCAGGTGCCTTCGACGCCGCGAGCACGCCCATCATCGCCGCCACCGAGTGGCCGACGAAGGTCGCGTCGCGAAGGTCGAGGTCGGAGATGATCTCCACGATGTCGTCGACATAGCCCGCCAGCGAGGCGTAGCGCTGCGCGTCCCACGCCGCAGGCAAGGCTGCGCCGGAACCGGCATGGTCGAACAGCACCACACGAAAGGTGCCAATCAATTGCGCGGTGACCAGCCGCCACATGTTCTGGTCGCAGCCGAAGCCGTGAGCCAGGATGATCACCGGGCCGTCCCGGTGGCCGACGACTCTGACGCTGTTCATCGTCAGTCTGTCGGCATGATCCACTGCCGAATTGTTGCATGCGGCCGATGTCAGCGAATAAATACGGCAGCCACCGCTACCGTTCGGCCATCGCGCTTTCTTCTTCTCGGCGCGCGCGCTGCCACGGCCAGGTCATCAGCGCCCACACGACGAGCACAATGGCGATCTCGGCCAGTAGGTAGAGCGGCCACGGCCCCAGTGCATCCAGGACGGACGCGGTCGGGGGTTTTCTGTTCAGGTAGCCGTAGTTGGTTCCGGTGATGGCGTTGAACGTGATCGTGAACGCCGCCCATGCGAGCGTCACCACGATCGCGAATCGATAGTCGCGCCAGCGCGGCCGGTTGCGTTGGCCCCACGTCAGGTAGATGGCCGCCCACACGACCAGCACGTGCAGGATGAAGAACGTCAAAAACAGGTGGCTCGGGAAATCGGGCGCGCCCTCCTCGGGCGTGCCGATGTCGGGTGTGATCAGCGCCTGTGAGCTGAGCACCAGACCCCAGTAGTACGCGAGGACGAACGCCCAGTGCCGTTGCGACCACAGTGCGTAGGCCGCGGTGAGTTCGGCGATGTCGCACAGCTGCAACGGTATCGAGGTCTGGATATCGGGCCGGATCAGTTTGTAGACCATCGCCACGACGAACGCGGCGAGGATCGCCACCGCAAGCACACGGCTGAGAACACGGGCTTGCGCCTCGGTTTGCCTGCGTCCGACCCAGACGAGAAGCACCGCGCCGATCACGAACACGACGAGCACCACCAGATGCGACGGTCCGTAGGCCATGAACTCCCGCTGCGCGGCTAAGCGCTCCACGTCATTTACCGTAATCCCACGACGACGCTGAAGGGCGGATTGAACGCATGTCATCACTGGGCGGCAAAGTCATCTTCGTCACAGGCGCCTCGTCGGGACTGGGCGCTGAGACCGTCCGGCTGCTCTCCGGTGAGGGTGCAACGGTTTTCGGCATCGCGAGGAACACCGAGCGGCTCGCCGCCGTCTTCGCCGACGTGAAAGCGGGTGCCTACGCAGCGGTGGAGTTGAGTTCACCGGCGGCCTGCCGCGACGCCGTCGAGCGGTGCGTCGAGCAGTTCGGCAGGCTCGATGTTCTGGTCAACATCGCCGGAAGCCATCAGATGCGACGGACCGAGTCCATGACCGACGACGACTGGGCAGAAGACCTCGCGGTCAACCTCAGCGGACCGTTCTTCCTGTGCCGCGCCGCGCTCCCCCATCTGCTCGCGAACGGCGGCAACATCGTCAACGTCGGCTCGATCGCCGGGCTCGAAGGCCAGGCGTATTCGGCAGGCTATTGCGCTGCCAAGCACGGGCTGATCGGGCTGACCCGAGCGCTGGCTGTCGAATACACCGCTGACCGTTTACGCGTGAACGCGGTGTGTCCCGGCGGCATGGCGACCCCGCAGATCGAGAACTTCTCCGCACCGGAGGACGCCGACTTCAGCCTGATCATGCGAACGGCGTCACCCCGCGGCATGATGGCGCCTCTCGACGTCGCGAACGTGATCGCGTTCCTCGCCAGCGATGCCGCGTCCGCCGTCCACGGTGCGGTCTACCGGGTCGACAACGGCAAAGGCGCAGGCTAGCCGTCATGACCTGAGTGGCTGTTGACGGCGTGATCAGCTGACCGCAGCCGAAAGGCTTCCGACCGGTGTGGGTGTCAGGCGGCTTGGTTGTCGGGTGGTCCGGGTCCGCCGGGTGTTTCGGTGGGGTCGAGGTGTCCCGGTTCGGCGTGAGTGTCGTTGTGTCGCTTGGCTTTCAGCTGCGTCGGCTCCGGTGGTGTCTGCTCGGATGGCGGCTGGTCGTCTGGTGGTCTGAGGAGTGCTTCGGGGCGGTGGTAGTAGTTGATGCGGGATTGGCCGTGGTCCAGATCGGGTGGTGGCGTCCATTCGCATTCCCCGCGGGCGTTGATGGTGGTCTGCCAGCCGCCGTCGTCATCGGCGCTGCGGTTGTCGGTGCCACACGCCAGCGCCATGTCGTTGACGTTGGTGTTGCCGCCCTTGCTCCAGTCGGTTCTGGCGTGGTGGGCCTGGCAGCCGTAGGCGCCCACGGTGCAGCACGGTTTGGTGCAGCCGCCGTCGCGGGCGATCAGCATGATCCGCTGCGCCGGGTGAGGCGACCCGTTTGGCGCGGTACAGCGTCCAGCGCGTGGCCGGTCGCGCCGTCGAACACCGCGAGATGGTGATTGGCGTGGCGCGCCCATCTTGATGACGTCGGCGATCGGCAGTTTGGTGCCCCCGCCGGTGACACCGATCCCGGCGCGGCTTTCCAGATCTTGCAGGGTGGTGCGGATGATCACGCTGACCGGCAGCCCGTTGAGCTGGCCGAGGTCACCGCTCATCAACGCGATGCGCCCGATCGCCAGCAGCGCGTCGTGTTGGCGCTGGGCCAGGGTGCGGTGATCGTTGTCGATCTGGGCCTGGCTGGGGGTGCCTGAGGTGCACGGCTCGTCATCGGCGGGATTACACATCCCGGGGGCGGCGTACTTGGCGAAGATCACCTCCCACACCGCCCACGCCTCGGGTGTGAGATCGGCGCGTCACCGACGCCATCGCGTCGCGGCCCTGCCGACCCGACGGTGACTCGTGCGTTTGCGTGCCCGTTCGGCGTCATCGGGTTCGGGGCCGTCCTGATCCAGCAGGAACAACCGCAGCTCGGCGGTGTCGCGTAACTCTTTGGGCCCCACCCCGACCGCGACGCGCACCAGGTCGACCTCGAACTGGGTGCGGGTGATGGTGTCGACCCACGGCGGCAGCTGTTTGACGGCGTCGCGGATGGTCTTGACGTGCTCGCCGGTGATCGCCCCGGCCGCCTGGGCGGCAGCCACCGCGGGCAACAGCGGCGCCAACGGCTCCCCGATCAGGCTCGTGCGGGGTCCGAGGTCGGCGGCCTCATGCAGCCGCCGCGACGCCTCGGCGAGTCGACAGCCGCCACCGGATCCGCAACACCTCGTTCCACGATTTGGCGCCCATCTGCTTGGGCGTGGTCTCGGCCTGCAACCGGGCCAGCAACCGATGCCGCTGAGTCGGCACCTGACACGTCAACGTCTCGTAATCATCGATCAGCGCAAGCAGCTCGGTGCGGGTTAACACCTCGAAATCAGCGGCAGCGAACTCATCGTAGGCCGCGCGCAGCTTCGCCATCGCCTCCTGCGCCGCAACCCCGGACATACTTCGAACATACATTCGAACACCGACAAGCGCGGTCGAGCACTGCTAGCCGCCCGTGATACCGACTGCCTTCTCCAGGTCGGTCAACGAATCCTCGAGGTGCATCAGCAGCCTCTGCAGGTGCGGCACGCTTCGGCGGCAGCCGACGAGGCCGAAGTCGAGGTTGTCGGCGTTGTTGGTCAGCGTGATGTTCAGCGCCTGCCCGTCCAGCGCGATCGACAGCGGGTAGTTGCCGTCGAGTCGAGCTCCCCTCCAGTACAGCGGTTCCCGTGCGCCCGGCACATTGGAGATGACGATGTTGAACGGCGGGGGCGCCGACGAGGCGAACCCGGGCACCAGGGCCAGCGCGATACCGGACATCAGGAAAGCCGACAGCGCGAGCGCCTGGGTGCGAGGCAGTTCAGCGAAGACCTTCTTGTTGTCGCGCATCGAGGCGTTGATCGCCTCGAGGCGCTTGGCCGGGTCCTCGGTGTCGGTTGCGAGGTTGCACAGGATCGTTCCCACCATGTTGCCGCCGGCGTCCTGTTCGTCTTTAGTGCGCAGGCTGATCGGAACCATCGCCACCAGAGGCGTTTCGGGCAGCGCGTTCTCCTCGATGAGGTAGGCGCGCAGCGCCCCTGCGCACATGCCCAGCACCACGTCGTTGCTGGTGACGCCCGCCGCGGATTTGATCGCGCGGATGCGCGCCAGTGGCCATGACTGAGCGGCCACTCGCCGGGCTCCCCCGATCGGCACGTTGAACATGGTCTTCGGCGCGCGAAACGGCAGGGTCAGTTGCTGTTCCAGGAGAGCGGCCCTGGCCACCGACAGGCCCGACGGGGCCAGCGAAGCCACCGATCCGACCGCCCCCGTGATCTGTTGCAAAGCAGAACGCGACCCGCCCGACTCCTTGCTTCTGCGCTTCGGGCTGATCGTCCACGGCACCCGGACCTCGCGGTCGTCGGGGTCGGTGGTCATCGACCGGATGGTCAGCCGTTGGGCGGAGATGCCGTCCAGCAGCGAATGGTGGATCTTGGTGTAGATCGCGAACCGGCCGTCTTCGAGGCCCTCGACAAGGCTGGTCTCCCACAACGGCCGGTGCCGGTCGAGCAGGGTGCCGTGCAGCCGCGACACCAGTTCGAGCAGCTCGCGGATGCGCCCGGGCCGCGGCAGACCGGACCTGCGAAGGTGATAGTCGATGTCGACGTCGTCGTCGAAGGCCCAGGCCACGTTCGCGATGCCGCCGAGCATCCGGCCGGGGTGCTTGCGGAACGTCGGTTGGAAGTCGTCGTTGTCGACGATCGACGCGTGCAGTTCGCGGATGAATTCGGGGCCGCTGCCCTCGGGCGGTTCGAACAGCTGGAGGCCCGCGACGTGCATCGGGTGTTCGCGGGATTCGCCGATGAGGAACATCGAATCGGTCGGCGAGATCAGCTTCATCGACGTGACGGTACCGTTACGAGTGCGCGATCTGTCGTGATCACGCGAATCGCACCCCGTCTCGGGGTTGTTTCCCAGCCGGTCGACTGGTTCCCTTCCGCGCTTCACGGCCACCCGCCGGACGGGGTCCGGTCTTAAGGTCGGCTCCACGCTTGACGGCGGCCCCAACTGGGCCGACGACGCTAGGCGTTTCCTCGTAGCGTGCGAGGTTTACAGCGGCATTGTCATCACGCTGGTGGACTGTCCCGCAGCCACCATCAGCCGGTTCACATGTCCAGTATTCGTCCCAGCCGATGTCGCGCATATTCCCGCAAACGTGGCAGGTTTTCGACGAAGGGAACCACCGATCGGCGACCACGAGTTGTGACCCGTACCAGCCAGTCTTGTAGGACAACTGCCGACGCGGTGTTCCCACGGCCGCATCCCAGAGTCCACGCCGTCTGGCACGTGCACCCGGCAGGCTCTTCTGCCGCAGCATCCCCGCAACGTCGAGACCTTCGACGACGATACGGCCGTGGGTTTGAGCCAATCGTGTGGTCAGAACGTGCAGATGATGCGTGCGGACATCGTTGACCCGGCGATGCAGCCGGGAAATCTCGACGGTGCATTCCCGGTAGCGCCGTGAGCCTTTCACACAACGCGAGCGTGCACGGTTGGCATGCCGTAGCTCTGCGAGTGCCGCGTCGAGTGGACGTGGATTAGGCACTTGTTCGAGCACTGTGCCGTCCGTCGTTGCGACCGTGGCCAGACGCCGCACACCCACGTCGACACCGATCCGCGACCCAGGGAGTGCCACGTTAGGCTGCTGGGGGCGTTGCACCAACACCCTCACACTGGCATCGAGCCGGGTGCCGTTGCGACGCACCGTAATCGCCAGCACCCGCGCCCGGCCAGCGCGGATGAGCCGTTCAATACGACGAGTATTTTCCTGCGTGCGAACTGCGCCGATCACCGGCAACGTGAGGTGGCGGCGATCTGGTTCGACCCGCATCGCGCCGGTGGTGAAGCACACCCGATCAGCGTCGCGACCCTTGCGTTTGAAGCGCGGGAACCCGACTCGTTTACCAGCGCGATTGCCGGCACGGGCCGCCTGCCAGTTCCAATAGGCGTCCACCGCACCCGCGATGCCGTCGGAATAGGCCTCTTTGGAACATTCACTCCACCACGGTTGGCCGGTCCCGCTGTTGACGCAAACGTCGTTCTTGACGGAGTTCCAGCGTTTACGCAGCGCCCGCAGCGACGGCTTCTCCGTCTCGATACCGTAGGCGCGCCACGCCTCGATATCAGCTTTCAAAGTGGCGACAGTCCAGTTGAATGCCTTGCGACGAGCGCCGAAATGCCTTGCCAACGACTTGGCTTGATCCTCGGTCGGGTCCAGCGTGAACCCGAACGCCTGCACGGTCCAGCCTTTGGGAATGAGGAATCGAGACATCAGGCCACCACCACTGTGTCACCAGTCGCCACATCGGCCACGGCGCGTTTGGCTCGGCTCTTCGCAGCGCGCTGGCCATATACGAGCTGACCCGCCGAAGCCCCGGCGCGTACACCGCCGTCCGCGCTCGTGGGCCAGCCTCGCCGATCGCCTCGTCCACCGGATCCAGCCACATCGCCCGAGTTCATACTCCCATTGCTACCGCACACCACCGACAACCACGTGCAACAGCTACCATCCCTTCTGGGCGAGGTGACGATGACGAACACAGTTGGCAGGGTGGCCGGGAAGGTCGCGTTCATCACCGGTGCGGCGCGCGGCCAGGGCCGCGAGCACGCCGTGCGGCTCGCGGAGGAAGGCGCCGACATCATCGGCGTCGACGTGTGCGACGACATCGACGGCGTCGGCTATCCCGGGGCGACGGAGGCCGACCTCGACGAGACCGCGGCACTGGTCGAGAAGATGGACCGGCGCATCGTCACCGCGGTCGCTGACGTCAGGGACCTGGAGGGTCTGCGCGCCGCGCTGCAGAGGGGCGTCGACGAGCTGGGCAGGCCCGATGTGGTCGTCGCCAACGCCGGAATCAGCGGTGTGCCCGCCCCCGCCGCGTCGATCGAAGAGGCCGACTGGCAGACGATGCTCGACATCAACCTGACCGGCGTCATGCACACGGTCAAGGTCGCCCTGCCCCACATGTCCGACGGCCGCGGCGGATCGATCATCCTGGTGAGCTCGATGCTGGGTCTGCGCGGCGGCGGCTACATGGCTGCCTACGCGTCGGCCAAACACGCGTTGGTCGGCTTGAAGAATTCGCTCGCCAATGAGCTTGCCCCGCAGTGGATCAGGGTGAACTCGATCCACCCCGGAAACATCCGGACACCGATGCTCGACAACGAGTGGTTCCACCGCACGCTTCGTCCTGATCTCGCCGAGCCGACGATGGACGACGCCGCGGCGGTGATCGGGCACTTCCACATGCTGCCGGCCCCGCTGATCGAGGCGCGGGCGGTCGCCCACGCCGTGCTGTTCCTGGCATCCGACGAGTCGACCTACATCACCGGAGCGGCGCTGCCGGTCGACGCGGGCGCGGTCGCGAAGTTCTGACCTCTCAGACTGTTTCGCGCAGCCTCGCCGATACGGCGGCGGTGAAGGTATGCGTACCGCCGGTCAGCGCGCATAGATGTAGCGACCGTCGTCGATGGCGCGCAGGAATCTACCGCATTCAACTACCGCAAACCACCACCTGGGAGGGCTGGCAGGTATCTACTGATTGCTGACCGCCCTCTGTGCGGCCCGAAGGGAAATCACCATGGGTTGTGGCAAGTACATCGGCTACGTCGGAGGGTTGGCAGTTGCACTGGGGGTGGGGATGGCCACCACACCGGGTATCGCCTACGCCCTCCCGACGGACGCAGGTTCGGATTCGCCGACCACGGGTGAATCGTCAACGACGGCGCCGCCTTCCACCCCGTCGACGACGTCCTCTTCGACGACGCCCCCATCATCGACGATCGACGGTGTAGCAACTCCCCCAAATAGGTTGGGCGACAGTGATTTGCGAGATGCACTCTCAGACTTGCCGTCACGCCTCGCTGGTACGGTGTCGAAGATCTTCGGCGGTCGTGACGGCGCCCCCGTGGTGGTGCTGAGGAGTTCCGGCGGTGCGCACGCCGCCGAAGATGTCCGAGATGCCAAGGGCCCGAATGCGAACGCATTGACAACCGTTTCGAAGCTGCCAGGCGCCGACACGATCAACCGGGAGGCGTCGGGCGGGCATGTCCTGCGAGACGGCGAGCGCATCAGGCAACAAGTCCAGTCGCTGGGTGGCGGCGTAATCGACCAGTCCGGCGCCCCGGCAGGGAGGCAGTCCGTACCGTCTGTCGGACAGCAGACGCCGACACTCAACTTCACCCCGGCCGCCGTCAACAGCCTTTCGGTGAATTCCGTGGTCGCGCCTCCGACGGCCGTGGTGCCGGCCCCACCTCCAGACCTCGAGGACATCCTCGAGGAACCGCACACCCACCTCGTCGGTGTGGTCGCGCACCTAACGGATGCCGTGCTAGAGGTGTTCCTGGCGCCGTTCGGCCCTGGGAGCCCGGCGCAATCGCCGATGCTGTGGAGCGTCCTTGCCTTCGTACGAGATGAGTTCCAGCGGCCCTTCATCCCCCAGGGTGCGTCCGGCCAGACGACGACAAGTCTCAATCAGAGCCCCAATCTGCTGATCAATCCGGGCGCCGAAGCCGGTGACCCGTCACTGTCGGGCTACTCATCAGTGACCGTGCCAGGCTGGACACAGACCGGCACACCGACGGTGATCAAGTACGGCACCCTACGCCGCTTCCCGGTGCCGACCGCTTCTCCCGGCCCGGTTCTCCCCAGCCTTCTGGCATTCCCGAGCAGGGACGGCGCCATCCCCACACCCGCGGAAGGACAGCAGTTCTTCGGCGGCGGGCCCGTCGCCGATTCGACCCTTACGCAGACGGTCGACCTTCGTGATTCACAGGCGTTGATCGACGCCGGCGAGGGCACCTACACGCTGAGCGGCGACCTCGGCGGCTTCCTGATCGACCCGTCCAGGTCGACCGTCACCGTCAGGTTCCTCGACGAGCACGGCAATCAGTTGGGCACGGGCACACTGAATCCTGTCACCGCGTGGGATCGCTTGTACTCCACGGGGTTCCTCCACCGCTCCACCTCCGCATCCATCCCGATGTACACCCGAACCGCGCAGGTGGTGGTGGCCTTCGACGATCGCAATCCGGTACTCGGCAACTACAACAACGCCTACGCCGACAACCTCTCGTTCACCGTCAACGACCCCACCCTCATCCCTGCGACGCTCGCCCGGCCGGAGTCGACCGTCGGCGAGCTCGATCACGTGTTCATGGTCTACCTCGAGAACAAGGGCACCAGTCAGATCGTCGGCAGCCCCAACGCGCCGTTCATCAACGAGCTGATGGGCAAGTACGGATATGCGTCCAACTACTACGGGGTGACTCACCCCAGTGACCCGAACTACTACCCGATCATCGGCGGGTCGGACTTCGGCTTCAACTACAACTGCCCGTCCAATTGCTTCCCCTCAGGCACTCCTAACCTGGCCGACAGCATCGAGGCGACGCCTAACGGGCTTGGCGGATACAAGACATGGGGCGGCTACATGGAGGGCGGGGGCGGTTACAGCACGCCAACCGACCGGCTGCCGTTCCTCGCCTTCTCCGATATCTACAACGACCCCGAACGCGTGGCCACGCACCTGTTCGACATCTCGCAGCTGAAAACGGATCTCGCCAGCCCCTCGACGACCCCCAACTTCGTATGGTTCGCCGCGGACGACGAAACCAACATGGAAGGCCCCACGGACGTGCCCTTCGGCATCTTCCATTGGGCCCTCGGCTTCTTGAGTCCAGCCCATCAGTACAACGTCGCAGCCGGCGACGCGTGGCTCGATGACCAGGTGAGCACCATCATGGAGTCGGAAACCTGGAACGACCCGAACACCAAGAGCGCCATCTTCATCACCTTCGACGAGGACTACAACAACATCACCACCGGTGTCGGCAACGAAGGCAACCACGTCGTGATGATCGTCATCCCGTCACCGGGCGCTGCCTACCATCCCGTCACCAACCCCCACGGGATGCGCACAGGCGCTTTCGTCGCCGACGACCACTACAACCACTACAGCCTTCAGCGCACCATCGAGGACTCCCTCGGGATAGACCCTCTTACGAACAACGACAAGTACGCCCAGCCCATGAACGAATTCTGGGTCTGACTCCGGCCAAGCGATACTGCGCATCACTTGCGGGTTGCCTCAGATGATCGGGTCGTCGTCAGGCCTGCGCAGACGTAGCCATCGATATCCGTACGCTTCCAACCGAAGTTCTATGCTTCCTTTTGCGTCGAGTTCGTGCTCCGACAGTCCGTCGAGCAGATCGACCAGGACACAGTTCGGCGGGACGTCCTCCAGCGTTATCGGCACCATGCATCCGTCGGCACCGAAGTTGTGCAGTGCGACCATCGCCCATCCGGACTTCTCCCGGCACACGTGGGCGAGGACCGACTTGTTGGGTTGCTTGAGGATCTCCGGCGTCGACCAACCGATCTCCGGCTGGGACCGGTAGGTGTAGATGAGGTTTCGCATGAACCACCAGAATGATTGGTGGTCGTGACGCTGGTCGGCGGCGTTGACGCGGTCGGGTCCGAACAACCCGTCGGGAAGCGCACGGGTGAGCCGTCGTTTCGGCGCTCGCGAGAAGCCGCCACCCTCGCCCGCCGTCCACTGCATCGGCGTCCGGACCGCGAGTCGTCCAGGGATGTCGAGGTTCTCGGCCATTCCGATCTCCTCGCCATAGAACAGGACCGGCGTACCCGGAAGAGAAAACATCAGTGAGTACACCATCCGCATCCGGCGTTCGTCACCGCCGAGCATCGACGGCAGCCGTCGGCGCAGCCCGCGTCCGTAGAGCTGCATGTCCGGATCGGGACCGAAGGCATCGAAGACCTCCTGGCGTTCTTCGTCGCTCAGCTTGTCGAGCGTCAGCTCGTCATGGTTCCGCACGAAGTTGGCCCACTGGCTCGTGATGTCCAGTTCGGGTCTCTGGCGCAAAGCCTTGGCGATCGGTCGGGCATCGCCGCGCGCGAGCGAAAGGTAGATGCTCTGCATACCGATGAAGTCGAACTGCATGTTGAGGCCGTCGCCGTCGGGACCGCCGAAGAACGTCTTCTGGTCCTTGTACGGAAGGTTCACCTCGCCCAGCAGCACAGCATCCCCGAGCCTGCGGGTGACGAAGTTGCGCACGTCGCCCAGGTACTCGGTCGGGTCGAACGTAGTGGGATCGCCGGGAGCCGAGTCCCTGGCGAACATGAACGGCACGGCGTCGACGCGAAAACCTGAAACCCCGAGCTCCAGCCAGAAGCCCAATGTGCGCGAAATCTCCTCCTGCACATCGGGATTGGCGATATTGAGGTCGGGTTGATGCTTCAGGAAGTGGTGCAGATACCATTCGCCGGTCTTCTGGTCGAGTTCCCACAGGCTGTCCTCCTTGTCGGGAAACACGACGTCCTTCTTGCTCGACTTCGGCTCGGTAGCGCTCCACACGTAGAAGTCGCGGTAGGGGTCGTCGGTGCTGCGCCTGGCGGACTTGAACCACGGGTGGCGGTCGGAGGTGTGGTTCATGACGAAATCGATGATGACCCGAATGCCCGTCGACTTGGCCGTGCGGACCAGCTCCACGAAATCGCCATGGGTTCCCAGGCGTGCATCGACGCCGAAGAAGTCCGTGATGTCATAGCCGTCGTCGACACGGGCGGTCGGGTAGAACGGCATCAGCCAGAGGCATGTCACGCCAAGGTCGAAGAGATATTCGAGGCGTTCGGTCATGCCGCTGAAGTCGCCGCATCCGTCGTTGTTCCGGTCGTAGAACGTTTCCACGTCCGCGCAGTAGAAGACGGCGTTCTTCCACCACAGGTCGCCGGTCTCGCTTCGTCTCATGCGGTTACCTCGCAGGCTCGGTTCCCGCATGCTGCGTTGTTGATTCGCTCGCAAGCTGCGCTCATGCGATGACCGCCCGCGGCGCGGTGGGCGACAGCTCCGGCAGCACATGCTCGCCGAAGGCATCGATGAACTCAGCTTGATGCTGGCCGACGAAATGGATGTAGAGCTCGTCCCAGCCCTGCTCGACGTCCTCGTGAAGCCAGGCGATGTGCTGGTTGAGATCGCTCGACACCCGAACGGATTGCTTGACCTGATCAGGCGACACGTTCTCGCTGATGACGTCGAATGCCTCGATCGACTCCACGTCCCAGCACGCCGGCGGGGCAAAGACGTTGCTGCGCCACTGATCGTGGGCGATGGCAACGGCCTCATCCTCGGTCGGCGCCCAGCTGACGTGTATCTGAAGGCGGGCCGGACCGCGCCCACCGGCGTCGCGGTACGCGCCGAGAACCTTCTGCAATGTCTCTCGCGGCTGGTTCACCGTGACCAAGCCGTCGGCCCAGGCGGCGTGGCGGGCTGCGGTCTGCGGAGTGACCGCGGGGCCCACGAGGTCGGGTGGCGTCGCGGGCAACGTCCACAGCCGGGCGCGGTTGACGTGGACGAGGCCTTCATGGCTGACCTCTTCGCCGTTGAGCAGGCGCCGGATGACGTCGACACACTCGATGAGTCGCTGATCCCGCACCTCCTTGCGCGGCCAGACGTCGCCGTTGACCCGTTCGTTGGAGGCCTCGCCCGATCCGAGTGCGGCCCAGAATCGACCGGGAAACATCTGCGCGAGCGTGGCGATGGCCTGGGCGATGATCGCGGGGTGATATCGCTGGCCGGGCGCATTGACCACGCCGAAGGGCAATTCGGTGGTTGCCAGCGCGGCACCGAGGAACGCCCATGCGAAGCCAGATTCGCCCTGGCGCGTGCTCCAGGGACTGAAGTGGTCCGACGACATTGCGGCGGTGAAGCCGGCCGCTTCGGCTCGCTGGACGTCCCGGAGGAGTTGGGCGGGGTTGATCTGCTCGTGCGAACAGTGGAAGCCGATGACAGTCATGTCACCGACATACCCGTTATCGGCGTTGCTTACGTCACCGTCAGCGCGGTCATGATGTTGCGGGTTGCATGCTGAAAACTTGAACGGCGTCCGACTTCCCCTTCAGCGCGTGCAGGCCTCGATTGATCAGCCCGCCGGGAGGTGACGCCAGCGCGTCGACGGTCTGCTGCGTGAGAAGGACGGTGTCGCCGGTGGTCTTGGTGAGCTGCTCGACGCGGGCGGCCACGTTGACGGTGTCACCGATCAGGGTGAACTCGAGCTTGCTTCCCCCGCCGATCGTTCCCGCGATCACCGATCCGGTGTTGATCCCGATACCGATCCGAAGCTCGCTTGCGAACCGCTGCGCCACGCGACGGTTGATGACCATCGCGGCCTCGACGGCGGCATCGGCGTGACCGGCGAGCTCATTGGGCGCACCGAAGACCGCCAGCGCGCCGTCGCCGAGGAACTTGTTGACATGCCCGCCCGCGTCCACCACAGCGGGCACCACGATCTCGAACAACGCATTGAGCCGCGCCACTGTATCTTCCGCCGAGTTCGCTTCGGCGAACGGCGTGAAGTCGCGGATGTCGACGAACATCACCGTCACCTCCCGGCGCTCACCGGTGAACACGTCGTCGCCCTGCTCCAACAGCCGCGACGCCAGCACCGGATCGACATAGGTACCGAACGCACCCTGAAGCCGTTGCCGCTCAGCCAAACCCGCCTGCATCCGATTGAACGACGCCGACAGCGCGCCCAAGTCGTCGTCCTGCACCACCGGAAGCCGTTGACTGAAGTCTCCGCCGGTGACGCGCTCTGCTCCCCTGGCGAGATCGCGAATCGGCTGCATCGACGGCGAGAACCCGAGTCCGACCGAGACGGGTACCGCAAGTATCACGGTCAGCGACGCAGCCAATCGCCACGGCAATGGCGCGGCGCGGTGTGGGCCTCGTCGACGACGGCGCCGAAGAATGCGCCGATGACCGAGAACGAGAACGCGACCGCCACGACCGAGATGTTCGATCGGGTGGCGAAAGTCGGGCGCGAGCGGGGCAGTGAATCGCCGATTCCTGCGTCAGCGGAGAGGGCGACTCTGGCAGGGCGCAGTACCGACTCGATGATGTTGTGGATCGCGATCAGCTGGATGCCTGTTCCCAGGAGGGCGCCGAGAAGCGCGTACTGGACGAGCCGGGCCCCTGTCGCGCCGGCGATAGCACCGACGAGGACCGACAGCACCCCCAACCAGATACCGGTGATCCACACAGATCGGGGAACTGCTTCGCGGGCATAGGTATACGTGCCTTCGAGTGCGGCAGTCCGATCAATATCGTGACCCGCCGCCCACTGCTCCATCGGGCGCAGCGATCGACGACTGGGAATGGCGATCATGAACAAGAGCATGGGCACAGCGCAGGCAGTCACGCCGATGACTTCCAGGTAACGAGCCGAATCCTCGAACGCCACGATCGGCACCGTCACGAAGAGGTATATCGGCAACGAGAACGTGCAACTGATCGCCCACACGGTCCAGGTGAATCTCGGGCCGTGCCGATTCCACGCCCACTGCCAGATGCGGTCCATGGCGCGAGACTAAACGGGCGTCGTCCCATACCCTGCCAAATCCGCTCCATGCCCCCGCAGACTAGGCGCGTCCACCGGCCGACCGAGTCAGACGAGCAAACTTCTCCAGACCGTGCGCCAGCCGTTCTGACAGGATCGAACCTGATGACAGAACACAGATCGACTACTCGAAGTGTCAGCGTCGGCGCCGTCTTTCGGCCACAACTCGACCCGGCGCGCCTCGCGGGAGCGGCGAAGGCCGCCGACGCCGCCGGTCTCGACGAGTTGTGGTTGTGGGAGGACTGCTTCCTCGCAGGCGGTATTTCTGCAGCCGCGATCGCGCTGGCGAACAGCTCGACCCTCGCGGTGGGGGTCGGGGTCCTTCCGGTGCCGATGCGCAACGTCGCCGCGACCGCGATGGAGATCGCCACGCTGGACCGTGCCTACCCCGGCCGCATCCGGATCGGGCTCGGTCACGGGGTGCAGGACTGGATGGCGCAGATCGGCCAGAAAGTCGCCTCGCCGATGACCCTGCTGCGCGAGTACGTGACCGTGCTGTCCGCCCTGTTACGCGGTGACCGCGTCACGCATCAGGGCCGCTACGTGACGCTCACCGATGTCGGGCTGGACTGGCCGCCCGAGTCCGATATCGAGCTGCTGATCGGAGCAGAGCGACCGCGGACGCTGGAACTCAGCGGCGAAATCGGCTCGGGCACAGTGATCACCGGCGGCACCTCGCCCGCCGGTCTTCGCGAGGCACTGCAACACGTCGACGCCGGCCGCGCCAAAAGCCAAGAGGATAAGCGGCATTCGACCGTTGTGTATCTGATCTGCGCAACGGGGCCCGACGCCGAACAGCAGGCGCGTGACGAGGTGGCGTTCTGGGAACTGGATGCCGACGAGGATCGCGCTGTCTACGGATCGGCGGCAGAGATCGCTGCGGGCGCGCAACGGTGGATCGACGCGGGCGCCGACACAATCGTGTTTCAACCGCGGCCCGACGCCGACCTCGAGGAGTTCGTCGACGTCGTCGGCCGACAGGTCCGGCCGCTGATCACACGGTGAGCATGCCACGCAGCCAGTCGTGGAACGCGCCGATGTGGTGCTCGCTCGGCACGAGCACACCGCCGTTGCGGTAGACGCGCGAATTCATTGCGGGCTGGCATCGTTCGGCAGCCTCGAAGTCCTGGGTGTTCACCCGGTGGAACAGCTCGACCGACCGGCTCACATCGCGTCCGGACTCGACGACCTCCGGCAGGTACAGCCAATCGCACTCGACGATCGTGTGGTCGGCGGCCATCGGGAACATCCGGTGAACGATGACGTGGTCGGGCACCAGGTTGACGAACACCTGCGGCCGGACCGTGATCGCGAAGTAGCGGCGGTCCTGGTCGGAGGTGACACCGGGGATGTGGTCGAGCCCCTCGGATCCGTCGACGGTGAAGCCCTTGACGTCCTCGCCGAATTCGGCGCCGTGGCCGACATAGAACTGAGCGGCATAGCCATCGGCGAACTCGGGTAGCACCTCGGTCAATTCAGGGTGGATCGTGGCGCAGTGGTAGCACTCCATGAAGTTCTCGATGATGAGCTTCCAGTTGGCCTTCACGTCATAGACGATGCGACGTCCAACGCTCAGATCGCCGATCGCGTAGCGATCGATGAACTCGAGGTCACCGAGCCGCTCGACGATCTCCTGCATCACAGTGGCTTCGAACGACGGCGGCTCGTCAGCCAGGCACACCCACACGTACCCGAGCCATTCCTTCACCGCGATCTTGCGCAGCCCGTACTCGACGCGATCGATGTCGGGCATCTTGGTGAGGTTCGGGGCGGCGACGAGCTTGCCGTCGAGATCGTAAGTCCATGCGTGGTAAGGACACTGAAATGCGCGCCGGACCTCGCCGCTCTCTTCGGTGCACAGCTGCGCACCCCGATGGCGGCACACGTTGTAGAAGGCGTTGACGTCGCCCTTGCGCGACCGGGTCACCAGCACGCTCTCCCGGCCGACCTGCACAGTTTTGAAGGCGCCCGCCTTGTCCAGGTCCGAGGACCGCACGGCGCAGAACCACATCGTCTCGAAGATCTTCTCCTGCTCGAGCGAGAAGACCTCGGGATGGGTGTAGTAGTGGCCCGCAAGGGTGGAGATCAGGCTCTCGGGAAGGCTGGGGGCCGCTTCGAACGTGGTCATCGCTCTCCTGGTCGAGTTGGGTCGAGGGCTGAAAGTCAAACGGCGGCAGGCGCGGTGGCGAGCTGACGCCGCCAGCGGGTGAACAGGCGCGGCTGGTCGACACCGAGCACAGCGACAAGCCGGCCGTCGCGCCGGTACGTCGCAAGGAAGCAGCGGTCTTCGCAAC
Organism: uncultured Actinomycetota bacterium; assembly: GCA_963786995.1. Lineage (GTDB taxonomy): Bacteria > Actinomycetota > Actinomycetes > Mycobacteriales > Mycobacteriaceae > Mycobacterium. Next base: position 112,264 of record CAWBBH010000001.1, read on the forward strand.
TGCCTTCTTCGATGGTGATCTCGTCGTCGGGTTGTGCGATGCCGGCGAACTGGATACGTGAGCCGTATTGATCGGACCAGAAGTACGGCGCCTTGACGGTGGCGCCCTGGTCGATGCCCCCCGCGAGCAGTGTGGCGACGGCGATCGCGGGTCGTTCCAGCGCACCGGTCCAGTGCTCTACACGGTGGACGGCTCCGGTCGACGCGTCGTGCCACGCGGCGCAGTCACCGACCGCGACGACATTCGGAATGTTCGTCTGGCCGGCTGCTCCGCAGACCACCCCGTTGCCGAGATCGAGGCCGCTGCCCTGCAGCCACTCGATGTTCGGCACACCCCCGATCCCGACGACGACGACGTCGGCGGACAGATGGCGGCCGTCGGCGAGGTCGACTCCGGTGACCCGATCGGCGCAGTCGGAACTACGCAGTGCACGGTTCTCACCAGTCAGGCCTGCCACGCCGACACCGCAGATGAGCGTCGTCCCATTCGACGCGTGCGCCTCGGCGACAACCGCACCCAGCCGCGAACCGAGCTGGATCTGCAACGGTGTCGGGGCCGCCTCGACGACGGTGACGTCCATGCCGAGCTTGCGCGCGGTCGACGCAACCTCGGCGCCGATGAAGCCCGCGCCGATGACGACCAGTTGGGCGCCGGGCCGCAGGTCAGCCCGCAGCGCAATCGCATCGTCGATGGTGCGGATGACGTGCACGCCCGCCATCGTTTCGCAACCGGGCCAGCGGCGCGCGCGCGATCCGGTGGCAATCACGAAGCCGTCGGCGTGCACCTCGGTTCCATCGGCGAGTTCGACTGCGCGAGCAGTGGTGTCGAGTTTGGCGGCGGCCGACCCGAGCAGCCAGTCGGCCTGTAGATCGTCGTCGTCCTCGAGCGCCAGATCCGACTCGGTCATGTCGCCTGCGAGGAATTCCTTGGACAGCGGCGGGCGGTCGTAGGGGCGCCGAGTCTCATCGCCGATGACGGTCATGCGGCCGTCGAAGCCCTGCGACCGCAGCGCCCGCGCGGCGGAGAGACCAGCGAGCGACGCCCCGATGATGGCGACGTGCTTCACGGCTTTCCCTGCGCGAGGCGCGCGCGGATATCCGGCGGAAGGTTGGGCTTCTCGTCACTCAGCGCGACACGAATCATGCCGTCATCGATGACGACCGCGTGGGTGCGGACGGGCCGCTTGGCAGGAGGAGCGTCGACGGCGCCGGTGCGGAGATTGAAGCGCGAGGCGTGCAGCGGGCACTCCACTTCACAACCCTCGAGCCAGCCGTCGGCCAGTGACGCGTCCTGGTGAGAGCAGGTGTCGTCGATGGCGAACACCTCCCCCTCCTCGGTATGGAACACGGCGATGGGCGGCTCGGCGTCCACGCGCACCGCCTCACCCCGCGGCAACTCGGAGAGCGGACACACTTCGAGCAATTGTTGCCTCCTCGTTTCGCAGAGATGACGCGTATAGAGAAACTCAATTCGTAATACGCAACAGTGTGTGGGGTATCACAAACCTTGTCAAGCGGAATCGCAGCACCGTTTCCTGTGAGTTTGCGCGCTGGGAAAGGACGGCGGAAAGCACTGGTCGCCGCGCCTTTTCAGGCTGCGGCGACCAGTGGTTGGAACACCTAGTTCTGCGGTGTGGGCTCCTTGACCGTCGACTCCTGCACGACGGCCGTTTTCCGGAGGTCAGCGATCATCGGATCGCGGGTGACATCCAGAAAGAGCGAGACGCACATCCCGATCATCACGATCACGAACGGCGCGGCCACGATGATGGTCATCGTCTGCAGGCCGTTGAGCGCGTCGTTCCCGCCTGCCCACAGCATCAGCACCGCCACCGCACCGGTGCTCAGGCCCCAGAACGCGACCGCCCACCGCGACGGATAGACAGAGCCGCTCTGCGACAGCGTTCCCATCACCATGGACGCGGCATCGGCACCCGAGACGAAGAAGATCGCGACGAGGGCCATCACCAACAACGACGACAAACCTGCCAGCGGCATGTTGCCGAGCATTCCGAACAGTGTCGATTCGGGTTCGCCGCTACCGAAGATGTCGATGCCGTCGCGCTGCTGGCCGATGCCCGCTCCGCCGAAGACGACGAACCAGAGCAGGCTCACGGTCGTCGGAATGAGGATCACTCCGATCACGAACTGCCGGATGCTGCGGCCCCGGCTGATGCGGGCGAGGAACATGCCGACGAAGGGGGTCCACGAGATCCACCACGCCCAGTAGAAGATCGTCCACGACGACAGCCACTTCTCGGTTTCCCCGCCCGCCTCAGCCGACCGCGCCGACATCGAAGCGAGGTTGGCGGCGTAATCGCCGAGCGCCGTTGGCAGCAGGTTGAGGATCAGCACCGTCGGCCCGACCACGAACACGAAGATGGCCAGCCCGAGCGCAAGCACCATGTTGATGTTGGACAGCCACTGGATGCCGCGCGATACGCCCGACACCGCCGAGGCTACGAAGGCCAGCGTCAGCAGCGCCACGATGGTCACGAGCAGCAAGGTGCCCGCCTTGCCGACCCAGCCGAGAACCTCGAAGCCCGAGCCGATCTGCAGCGCGCCGAGCCCCAACGAGGCTGCGGTGCCGAACATCGTCGCGAAGATCGCCAGGATGTCGATCATCTTGCCGATCGGGCCGTCGATGCGCCTCTGGCCCAGCAGCGGGATGAACGACGCACTGATCAGTTGCCGCCTGCCCATCCGGTAGCTGCCGTAGGCGATCGACAGGCCGACCACTGCATACATCGACCACGGGTGAAAGCCCCAGTGGAAGAGGGCGGTCGCAAGCGCTGTGCCCGCCTTGGAGTCGGCGAGTCCCGGCGGTGGATTGACGAAATGGGTCAGCGGTTCGGTGACACCCCAGAAGATGAGACCGATGCCCATGCCTGCGCTGAACATCATCGCGACCCAGCTGACGGTGTTGAATTCGGGTTTCTCACCGTCGCGGCCCAGTGGAATCTTCCCGTAGCGACTCAACGCCAGCCACGCCGCGAACAACACGAAGCAGGTGGCCGAGACGATGAACAGCCAACCCATGTTGCTCACCACCCAGTTCAGGATCGACGACATCGTCGAACCGAACGGGGTGGGCCAGATCAGGCCCCAACAGAGAATGGCGGTGACGATCACCGCAGTGATACCGAAGACCACCTTGTCGGTGATCGGGGGTCGCTGGCACAGCGGTACCTCGGGGTCGTGACCGGGCGGAACCGGCGCGCCAGGACCCGGAAAAGTGTGGTGAAGCTTGGCTTTCAACTCATCGACATCGAGCGGGTGGTCTTGTTGTGCGGTCACATTCAAACTCCTGAGGCTGATGCAGGCGGGTGTGACGGCGGCCACACCAATCCTGATATATTAGAGTGCGGCGAAGTGATACACCAGCGTTCGACAGAAGTTTTTCGACCGTAATGACGTGATACGAGGTCGAGCCGAGCGTTCAGCCCTGGTAGCCCATGCGTTCCGAAACGGACGCAGCGGCCGCGACAACAGCGGGGGCGATCCCGCGGGCTCGGTCTTCGGTCAGCCGGTAGACCGGGCCCGAGACGCTGAGCGCCGCGATGACGGTGCCGGTGTGATCGCGAATGGGCGCAGCCACCGCGGTCAGCCCATGCTCCAGCTCTTCGATCGACACGACATAGCCTTCGCGTGCGATTGATTCGAGTTGATGATCCAGGTCGTCGAAGGAGGTGATGGTGTGTTCGGTGTAGCGAGTCAAACCTGCCTCTTTGAGCAGGTCACGCCGCGCTTCCATCGACATGGACGCCAGCAGGATCTTGCCGCTCGACGTCGCGTGCAGCGGCGTCAGCTCACCGACCCAGTTGTGGCTGCCCACCGAGGTCGGGCCGCGGGCCTGGTCGACGTTGACCACGTAATGCGATCGCAGCACCGCGATGTTGACCGTTTCCCCCATCTCGACGGCCAGCCGTTCGCAGATCTCGCGGCCCTGCCGGGTGATGTCGAGTTGCCCGGAAACCGCATTTGCCAGCCGCAAAATCCCGAACCCGAGCCGATACTTGCCGCGTTCATGCGCCTGCTCCACGAGTTCGTGCTCCTCGAGTGCGGTGAGCAACCGCGACACCGTCGATTTGTGGACCCCGATTTCGCTGGCGAGTTCGGTCACCCCCGCTTCACCGAGGCGGGCGAGGATCTCGAGCACGCAAACTGCACGGTCAACCGACTGCACACCCCCGCCGCCCGCTTCGGAGCTCCCGTTGCTCACAGCGGCGACACTACCGAGACAACCCGGCTTGTCAGTGACCCACCCTTCGCGGGCGCGTTGCTCAGCGAGGAACCCGTTGCGCAATGCGCTCACAAGGCTTGACCGGCCAGCACGTGAATCCTAGTGTTGGTATATCAGTTGTAGATCAATCCGGACGCAAACAGGAGTCAGTACGCACATGGGATCACCCCGCGTCGTGATCATCGGGGCCGGCGTCGTCGGCACGAACCTGGCCGACGAACTCACCGCCCGCGGATGGGACCGGGTCACGGTGCTCGACCAGGGACCACTCCCGCTGACAGGTGGCTCATCCTCACATGCGCCGGGTTTGGTGTTCCAAACCAATCCTTCGAAGACGATGACCGCGTTCGCGTCGTACACGGTTGAGAAGTTCCTGTCGCTGGACGTCGACGGCGCGTGGTGCTTCAACCAGGTCGGCGGACTCGAGGTGGCGACCACCGAAGGGCGGCTCGCCGAACTGCATCGCAGGCAGGGCTGGGCGACGGCGTGGGGAGTCAAGGGGCGCGTCATCGATCCGCAGGAGTGCGCGAAACTGCACCCACTGCTCGATCCCAACCGAATACTGGGCGGCTTTCACACCGAAACCGACGGACTCGCCAAGTCGGCGCGCATCGTCGTCGCGCTCGCGTGCCGCGCGAAGAGCCGGGGCGCGGAATTCCGGGGGTCGACCAAGGTGATCGGTGTCGAGCACAGAGGGGGACAGGTCACCGGGGTGACCACGGCCGCCGGCACGGTGCCCGCCGACGTCGTCGTCTCCTGCGGCGGATTCTGGGGTCGCGACCTCGGCGCGCTGATAGGCATGGATGTGCCGCTGCTGCCGCTGGCTCACCAGTACGCCAGGACCAACCAGATTGCCGAACTGGTCGGGCGAAACACCGAGATGCGCGAGGCCGGGTTCCCGATACTGCGGCATCAGGACCAAGACCTCTATTTCCGCGAGCACGTCGACCGCCTCGGCATCGGGTCGTATGCCCATCGCCCGATGCCAGTCGATATGCGCGCGCTGCCCGACGGTGAGATCACTTCCGCCGCAATGCCTTCCATGCTGTCGTTCACCGAAGACGATTTCGCCCCGGCGTGGGAGCAGGCCAGGCAACTGCTGCCATGCCTGCAGACGGCCAGCATCGAATCGGGTTTCAACGGCATCTTCTCCTTCACCCCCGACGGCGCGCCGCTGGTCGGCGAATCCGCAGAGATCGCCGGTTTCTGGATCGCCGAAGCGGTGTGGGTGACGCACTCTGCGGGCGTGGCCCGCGCGGTGGCGCAGGTGTTGGTCGACGGGCGGTCAGAGGTCGCGCTGAACGGTTGCGATGTGCATCGCTTCGAAGAGGTGCAGCTCGACCCCGACTACGTCAGCGAGACCTCGCAGCAGAACTTCGTCGAGGTGTACGACATCCTTCATCCGTTGCAGCCGAAGGAGTCTCCTCGCAATCTTCGCGTCAGCCCGTTTTATGCGCGGCAGAAGGAACTCGGGGCGATGTTCCTCGAGGCTGCGGGGTGGGAACGGCCACACTGGTTCGAGGCCAACGCCGGGCTGGTCGACCAATTGCCCCCGGAGTGGCGGCCGCCGGCTCGCGACGACTGGGCGGCCATGTTCCACTCGCCGATCGCAGCAGCGGAGGCGTGGCGGACGAGAACCGCGGTGGCGCTGTACGACATGACACCGCTGAAGCGGCTCGAGATCTCCGGGCCAGAGGCGGTGCATCTGTTGGAGCGGTTGACCACCGGCAAGATGGACAAGTCGGTCGGGTCGGTCACCTACACCATGGTTTTGGACGAAGCGGGCGGGATCCGCAGTGATATCACCGTCGCCCGGCTCGCGCCGAACACCTTCCAGGTCGGCGTGAACGGCAACCTGGACCTCGACTACTTCCGCCGCCAGGCGCCACCCGACGGCAGCGTTACGGTTCGCGACATCACCGGTGGAACCTGCTGCATCGGCATGTGGGGTCCGCATGCCCGCGACCTCGTCTCGGCGCTGAGCCGCGACGACTTCACGAATGAGTCCTTCAAGTACTTCCGGTGCAAGCGAGTGCACATCGCGGGCGTCCCGGTCACCGCGATGCGGCTGTCCTATGTGGGTGAACTGGGTTGGGAGCTATACACGACAGCTGAACACGGACTCCGGTTGTGGGACGCGCTGTGGGCCGAAGGCCAGCGCCACGGCGTCATCGCCGCGGGTCGAGCGGCGTTCAACAGCCTGCGGATGGAAAAGGGCTACCGCTCGTGGGGTACCGATATGACCACCGAGCACAACCCGTTCGAGGCAGGGCTCGGCTTCTCCGTGCGCGCACAGAAGGACGGATATGTCGGACATGACGCCCTTGAGGGCGTCTCCGACGACACCGTCGAGCGCCGCCTCGTCTGCCTGACCATCGACGACTGCGCATCGGTCGTGCTCGGCTCCGAGCCTGTCTTCGTCGACGGCAGAGCAGCCGGCTACATCACCAGCGCGGCCTTCGGCCACACGGTCGGGGCGCCGATCGCCTACGCCTGGGTGCCTGCGAGCACAGCTGTGGGAACGGGCGTGGAGATCCAGTACTTCGACCGTCGCGTAGCCGCCACCGTGGTCGCCGAGCCACTCGTCGACCCGGAGATGACCAAACTCCGGTCATGACACAGATCACCAGGCCTACGCCCGGGGTGTCTACGTCGTGGGCGCAATTTCAGCTGACTCGGTCGGGTCAGACGATCGCGCGCACGGCTTTCTCGAATCCGGTGACGTGGGCGAGGGCGATCTCGGCGGCGGCATCACCGTTGCCGTCGGCGATGGCGCGCAGCAACTCTGTGTGCTCGCCGACATGCTGCGCGACCGTGGGAAGCCGGTCGAGGAAAAGGCAGAAGATGCGCGTCGCGAGGTTGTCGTACCGGATCAGCACATCCTCCAGATGCGGATTGCCGGTCGCACGGTAGATGGCGCGATGCACCCGCAGATCCCACCGCATCAACTCATGACGATCGATGGTTCCGATCTCCAGTGCGTCGGTCCGGTCGGCCAGTTCGAGCAGATGCGCACGCACATCCGCAGACGCGTTCTCGGCAGCGGCCCGCGCAGCCACGGGTTCGAGATTCACCCGGATCTGCGAGATATGCCGCAGATCGGCGACGTCGACGCCGGTGGCAAAGGTGCCGCGACGCGGAAACGACACCACCAGACGATCGGCTTCCAGCCGCTTCAGCGCCTCCCGCACCGGTGTTCGGCCGAGCTTGAGCCCTGCGGCCAGTTCGCTTTCCACGATCGCCTCGTTCGGCCGGATGTCCAGCATGATGAGCTTGTCTTGGATCACGAGGTACGCCTGATCGGCGAACGACATCGCGCCGAGGTCGACTTCGCCGAGCGATTCAACACCGACAACCGTCACTGCGTGCACCCTTCCCTCTGGTGCGACGATGATATATCAGTTCGCTCGGGGTGGGTCTACAGCAACGCCCGGATCGCCTGCTCGAATCGGTTGACGTGGGACAGTGTCAGCTCGGCGGCGGTCTCCTCGTCGCCGCCGACGATCGCATCCAGTAATTCGATGTGCTCGCGGACGTGGCCGGCGACGTCAGGAAGCCGGTCGAGGAACAGACACCAGATCCGCGTCGCGTGCGCGTCAAGGCCTACGAGGATCGCTTCCAGGTGGGGATTGCCCGAGGCCCGATAGATCTCGCGGTGGACGTGGACATCGTGCCGCAAGACTTCGCGGGGTTCGTCGGTGTCGTCGATGCCGGCGATCCCGTCCGCCAGCGTGGACAGTCGGGCCCTGGCTTCTGCGGTCGCCGTGCGCGCCGCGCGGGCCGCCGCGACCGGTTCCAGCTGCTTGCGGATCTCGGAGATGTCGGCGAGGTCGGTCATGTCCACCGCGGTGGCGAAGGTGCCGCGACGGGGATAGGCGATCACCAACCGATCGCGCTCGAGGCGCTTGAGCGCCTCGCGGACGGGCGTCCGACCCAGCCCCAGTTCGGCGGCAAGGCTGTCGTCGTTGATCGGCTCGCCGGGGCGGATGTCGAGCATGACCAGCCGCTCACGCACGGTTTCATAGGCGCGATCCGCATGGGTTCCTGCGCCCGCATCGGCGTCGAAGAACGACAACTCCGACAGCGTCATCGCCGCACCTTTCTGATCCTGACCCCGGCCTATTGACGTGGTCGCGATCTGATCTTAGTCTATCCCACAGTTGATATATTAGTCACGTATCAACTGGAAACCCAGGAAGGCGACCATGAGTCTCGACACCGCAGGACTGATCACGGCGGAGGCCGCCAATCCGATCTTGGGCGAGAACCTCGCCACGCTCGACCCCGACGTCTACCACGCCATCGCCGCCGAGCTGAGCCGTCAGCAGCGCACCCTCGAGATGATCGCGAGCGAGAACTTCGCGCCGCTGGCGGTGATGCAGGCGCAGGGGTCGGTGCTGACGAACAAGTACGCCGAGGGGTACCCCGGTCGACGTTATTACGGCGGCTGCGAACACGTCGACGTGACCGAACAGCTCGCCATCGACCGACTCAAGAGTCTGTTCAGCGCCGAGTTCGCCAATGTGCAGCCACATTCGGGCGCGCAGGCCAACTCCGCGGTGATGGCCGCTCTGCTCACACCGGGCGACACCATCCTCGGCCTCGCCCTTCCGCACGGCGGCCACCTCACCCACGGGATGAAGCTGAACTTCTCCGGCAAGCTCTACGACGTCGCTGCCTATCATGTGTCCGAGGGCGACCACCGGGTCGACATGGCCGAGGTCGAGCGGCTGGCCCACGAACGCAAGCCCAAGCTGATCCTGGCCGGCTGGTCGGCCTATCCGCGCCAACTCGACTTCGCCGAATTCCGGCGTATCGCAGACGAAGTCGGTGCCTACCTGATGGTCGACATGGCGCACTTCGCAGGCCTGGTGGCCGCCGGCCTGCACCCGTCACCGGTCCCCCATGCCCACGTCGTCACCTCCACCACGCACAAGACGCTCGGCGGCCCGCGCGGCGGGATCATTCTGACCAACGACGAGGCGCTGGCCAAGAAGATCAACTCGTCGGTCTTCCCCGGTCAGCAGGGCGGTCCGCTCGAACACGTCATCGCCGCCAAGGCGGTCTCATTCAAGCTCGCCGCCGAGCCGGAATTCCGCGAGCGCCAGCAGCGCACCCTCGACGGCTCGAAGATCCTCGCCGAGCGCCTCCTGCAAGAGGACTCGCGCAATGCGGGGATCAACGTGGTGTCGGGAGGCACCGACGTGCACCTCGTGCTGGTCGACCTCCGCGAGTCCGCGCTGGATGGCAAGCAGGCCGAAGACCGCCTGGACCGGGTCGGAATCACCGTCAACCGCAACGCGGTTCCGTTCGACCCGCGGCCGCCCATGATCAGCTCGGGTGTGCGCATCGGCACCGCGGCGCTCGCGACCCGAGGCTTCGATCTCGACGGCTTCCGTGAGGTCGCCGACATCATCAGCCTCGCGCTGCGGCCCGACGCCGACGACGGCGACCTCGACGCCCTTCGCGCCAGGGTCGACGTCCTGTCGCAGCGTTTCCCGCTGTACCCGAACCTCATGGAGACCTCGCTGTGACAGCGTCGGCGCCTCCTGGCGCGCATCTGCCGGACCATCCCGAGTTTCTCTGGCGCACACCGCAACCGAAGAAGTCCTACGACGTCGTCATCGTCGGCGGCGGCGGACACGGCCTCGCGACCGCGCACTACCTCGCCAAGAACCACGGCATCACCAACGTCGCGGTGCTCGAACGGGGCTGGCTGGCCGGCGGCAACATGGCGCGCAACACCACGCTGATCCGATCGAACTACCTCTGGGACGAGAGCGCACGCATCTACGAGCACGCGCTCAAGCTCTGGGAAGGACTCGAGGAGGACCTCGGCTATCCGATCCTCTTCAGTCAGCGCGGCGTCCTCAACCTCGCGCACAGCCTGCAGGACGTCCGCGACAGCGTGCGCCGGGTCGAGGCGAACAAGCTCAACGGCATCGACGCCCAGTGGGTCGACCCCGACGAGGTCAAGAAGCTGTGCCCGATCATCAATATCTCCAACGACATTCGCTATCCGGTGCTCGGCGCCACCTACCAGCCGCGCGCGGGCATCGCCAAGCACGACTACGTCGCATGGGGATTCGCCCGCCGGGCCGATCGAGGCGGGCATCGACATCATCCAGAACTGCGAGGTCATCGGGTTCGACACCGACGGGGACACGGTGACCGCGGTGCGCACGACACAGGGCACCATCGGCGCAGGCCGGGTCGCGCTGTGCGCGGCCGGGCACACGTCGACGCTGACCGACATGCTGGGAATCCGTACGCCGTTGCAGAGCCATCCGCTTCAGGCGCTGGTGTCCGAACTGCTCGAGCCGGTCCACCCGACGGTCGTGATGTCGAACGCCGTGCACGTGTACGTATCTCAGGCGCACAAGGGTGAACTGGTGATGGGCGCGGGGATCGACTCCTACAACGGCTACGGCCAGCGCGGCGCATTCCACATCATCGAGCGCCAAATGGCCGCGGCCGTCGAGTTGTTCCCGATCTTCGCCCGCGCCCACCTGCTGCGCACCTGGGCCGGCATCGTCGACGTCTGCCCCGACGCCTCCCCCATCGTCGGCCGCACCCCGTACGAGAACCTGTACCTCAACGCGGGTTGGGGCACAGGCGGTTTCAAGGCCACGCCCGGCATCGGATGGTGTCTTGCCGACACGATCGCCAACGACGAGCCACACCCCTACGTCGCTCCGTTCGGCCTCGACCGGTTCGTGTCCGGCGCGCTGGTCGACGAACACGGCGCCGCGGGCGTCGCGCACTAACAGCCCCATCCACATACAGGAGCGACACGATGCAGCTCATCGAATGCCCGTGGTGCGGGCCACGTGAAGAGACAGAGTTCCACTACGGCGGCGAGGCGCACGTGGCGTATCCCGGAAGATCCCCAAGCGCTGACCGACGAGCAGTGGGCGCACTACGTGTTCTTCCGCAGCAATCCCAAGGGGCTGTTCGCCGAGCGGTGGACCCACAGCCACGGTTGCCGCCGCTGGTTCAATGCCATCCGCGACACAGCGACCTACCGATTCCAGCGGGTCTACCGCCCGGACGAGCAGAGGCCCACGATCTGATGGCTGCACATTTCCGTACCAGCACGGGTGGACGCATCGCCAGGGACACGACGCTGAGCTTCACGTTCAACGACCGCGAGCTGACGGGCCACGCCGGCGACACGCTCGCCTCGGCGCTACTCGCCAACGGCGTGCATCAGGTGACCACCAGCATCAAGCTTGGCCGCCCGCGCGGCTTCACCGCGGCATGGGCCGAGGACACCGGTGGCCTCGTCCAGATCGAGCACCCGTTCCCCGAGCCGATGCTGCTGGCGACAACGGTCGAACTGTTCGACGGCCTTGTCGCGCGCGGCATCCCGGGTCAGGGCCGGCTCGCGGAGATCCCCGACACCGCAAGGTACGACAGCACCCACGTGCATGCCGACGTGCTCGTCGCCGGTGCGGGGCCGGCCGGTTTGGCGGCCGCGTTGACCGCGGCGCGGGCCGGGGCGCGGGTCGTGCTGATCGATGAACAATGCGAAGCGGGCGGCGCGCTGCTCGGCTCCACCGACCTGGTCGACGGCAGGCCCGCTCTGCGCTGGGTGGCCGACGCCGTCGCCGAACTGGCGACCTACCCGGATGTGCTGCATCTGCAGCGCACCACCGCCTTCGGCCACTACGACGACGGGTTCGTCCTTGCGCTGCAACGGCGTACCGATCACCTCGGCGCCGACGCGCCCGCCACTGTCAGCAGGCAGCGCGTGTGGCGGATCCGGGCGCGGCACATCGTCGTCGCAGCGGGCGCCCACGAGCGACCCGTGGTATTCGCCGACAACGACCGGCCCGGCATCATGCTCGCCAACGGGGCGCGAACGTTCCTGCACCGGTACGGCGTGAAGGTCGGCAAGCACGGAGTCGTGTTCACCACCAACGACAGCGCCTACCTGGCGGCGTTCGACCTGCACGACGCGGGCGTCGCGATCAACGCGGTCGTCGATGCCCGCCCCGGTGTCAGGCAGGAACTACGCGACGAATGCACTGCACGCGGCATCGCGATCCACCCTGGGTCGGTGGTCACCGGCACACGCGGCGACGCACGCGTCACCCACGCGATCGTGGACCGACCCGGCGAGGACGCCGCCCCCGCCGTCATCGCGTGCGACGTTCTGCTGGTCAGCGGTGGCTGGAATCCGGCGGTCCACCTTTTCAGTCAGGCCCGCGGCAAGCTGCGCTACGACGACACGCCTCGGCGCCTTCGTTCCTGGTGAGTCGCTCGAGGCGATCAGCGTCGTCGGATCGGCCGACGGCGTCTTCGACCTACCGGGATGCCTGCGCAGCGGCCGCGAGGCGGCAGCATCCGCCGTCGAGGCACTCGGCTTCTCCGCTGCAGCGGAACCCATTGCGGGCGAGGCTGATCCGGTTTCGCCAGACTCCCCCGGCACGGTCGTGTGGTATGTGCCCGACGCGAAGGCCGCGGCCCGTCAGTTCGTCGACGTCCAGCGCGACGCGACGGTCGCCGACCTGGTCCGTGCGGTCGGAGCAGGCATGCGCTCGATGGAACACATCAAGCGCTACACGACGATCGGCACCGCACACGACCAAGGCAAGACGTCCGGTGTGGTCGCCTCAGGCATCACGTCCGATCTGCTCGGCGTACCGATGGAGGACCTCGGCGTCACCACGTTCCGTCCGCCGTACACGCCGGTGGCGTTCGCCGCGCTGGCCGGTCGCGCCCGTGGCCACATGTTCGATCCCGAGCGCGTGACAGCGGTGCACGACTGGCACGTCGAGCGCGGCGCCGTTTTCGAGGACGTCGGCATGTGGAAGCGTCCCCGCTACTACCCGCAGGGCGGCGGGGCCGCCATGGAAAGTATGGAGAGCGCCGTTCTCCGCGAATGTGCCGCTGTGCGAAGCGGAGTCGGCATCCTCGATGGATCCACGCTGGGCAAGATCGACGTGCAGGGGCCGGATGCGGGCCAGTTCCTCGACATGCTCTACACGAACATGATGAGCACGCTGAAGGTCGGGATGGTCCGCTACGGCGTGATGTGCGGCGTCGACGGCATGGTCATCGACGACGGCACCGTCATGCGGTTGGCCGACGACCGCTACATGGCGTTCACCACCACCGGCGGCGCGGCGCGCATCCTCGACTGGATGGAGGAGTGGCTGCAGACCGAGTGGCCGCACCTGCGGGTACGGCTGACATCGGTCACCGAGCAGTGGCACACCTTCCCTGTCGTCGGCCCGAAGTCGCGCGACGTCGTCGGCGCACTGTTCGGTGATGTCGACGTCAGCAACGAGGCGTTCCCGTTCATGGCGTGGCGGGACACCACGCTCGACGGCGTGCATGTCCGCATCGCCCGCGTCAGCTTCTCCGGTGAGCTGGCCTACGAGGTCAACGTCATGGGTTGGTACGCAACAGCGCTGTGGGAGCGCCTCATTGCCGCGGGTGAGCGGCACGGGATCACGCCATACGGCACGGAGACGATGCACGTCCTGCGTGCCGAGAAGGGGTACCCGATCATCGGGCAGGACACCGACGGCACGATCACCCCGCAGGACCTCGGCATGAGCTGGGCAGTGTCGAAGAAGAAGCCCGACTTCATCGGCAAGCGCTCGTTCACCCGCAGCGAGAACCTGAACCCGTTGCGCAAGCAGTTCGTCGGGCTGCTTCCCACCGATGCCGACACGGTGTTGCCCGAGGGCGCGCAGATCATCGACTACATCGACGGCGGCGAGCTGCCACCGCCGCCGGTGCCGATGCTCGGGCACGTCACCTCCAGCTACCGCAGCGCCGAGCTGGGCCGGCCCTTCGCGCTCGCGCTCGTCAAGGGTGGCCACGCCCGCATCGGAGAAACCCTGCACGTCCCGGTGGACGGCACCCTGGTGCCCGTCGAGGTCACCGGCTCGGTCCTCGTCGACCCGGAAGGAGCCCGCCGCGATGGCTGACACCCTCACCCGCCGTAGTCCCTTGGGCAGCTACCAATCTCGCTTCGCCGCGCTGCCTGCGTCCGCCACCGTCACCGATGAGCCGTTCGTCGCGATGGTCGACCTCTGGGTTGATCCGTCGGGACCTGGCGGCGAAGCGGTCGCCAAGGTCCTCGCCGTCGACGCGCTGCCCACGACGCCGTCCACCATCGTGTCCGGCGACGAGTCCGCGGTGATCTGGCTCGGCCCACAGGAATGGCTGGTCACCTGGGAGCGCCGTGACGGTGAAGAAATCGAGGCGGCGTTGCGGGAGGCGATGTCCGCGCACGGTGGTGCGGCGGTCGACGTCTCCGCCCAACGCACCACGCTTCGGCTACGGGGCGAACATGCGCGCGACGTGATCGCCAAGGGGTGCTCGCTGGACCTGCATCCGGCAGTGTTCGGACCGGGCGCCGCGGCGCAGACGGTGCTCGGCCAGGCCGGTGTCGTGCTGATCCCGTTGAGCGACAACGGAAGCGACTACCGCATCATCGTGCGGTCCTCGTTCGCCCGCTATCTCGCCGACTGGCTGATCGACGCCGCCGAGGAGTACGGGGTCGACTGGTAGCCCGCAGCAGGCGCAGACTGATGTAGCGTCATCACCAACTGATATCTCAGATGCCGCACGTCGTGTTTCAAGGAGGGTCCACATGCCAGGCCCGCTGCTGTCCGATCAGGCGTACGAGGCGATTCGCGACAAGATCGTCTCACTCGAGATCGCCCCAGGCGCTCCCATCGAGGAGGAGCAGCTGGCGGCCGAACTCGGCGTGGGCCGTACCCCGGTGCGGGAGGCGATCAAGCGGCTCGCGTTTCGCAAACTGGTCGTCGTCTACCCCCGCAGCGGCAGCTACGCCGCCGACCTCGATCTCGCTGACCTCGAATCGATCTGCGACATGCGGGAACGTCTCGAAGGGCTCGCGGCCGAGCGCGCTGCCACCGAAGCGCGATACGAGGAACGCCAGGAGCTGCAGGCGCTCCTCGACGACATCAATGCCTGCAGAGACGCCACGAAGCTTCTCGACCTCGACGTGCTGGTGCACCGTTCGATCCACCGGATGGCGCACAATCCCTACCTGCTCGATACGCTGACCCAGAGCCTCGACCTGTCGCTGCGGATGTGGAACCTGGCCCGTGAGCGCCTTCCCGATCTCGACCACCACGTGCACGGGCAGACCGAAGTGCTGCAGGCGATCCTCGACCGCAACGGGGTCCGCGCGCGCAAGCTGGCCGAGGCGCACGTGCGCGAATTCGAGGACGACATCCGCAAGATGTTCTAGGGCTCATCACAGCGTTGAGAATGCAGCCATGGCGGGAATATTCGAGTAAACCCCGCCGTCAGTGCAGTCTCGACGTGTCGATGCGAAGGCCGCCGCTCACAGCACGACCACCGACCGCAGCACCTCGCCCTTGTGCATGGTGTGGAAGGCGTCTTCGACCTCGTCGAGCTTGATCCGCTCGGAGACGAACCGATCCAGTGGGAGCCGGCCCTGCTGATACAGGTCGACCAGGGTTGGGAAGTCACGCTCGGGTAGGCAGTCGCCGTACCACGACGACTTCAGCGATCCGCCGCGGGAGAAGAAGTCGACGAGCGGCATCTCGAGTGTCATGTCGGGTGTCGGCACACCCACCAGCACAACCGTTCCCGCGAGGTCGCGGGCATAGAACGCCTGGCGCCATGTCTCGGGTCGGCCGACGGCGTCGATGACGACGTCCGCGCCGAATCCTGCCGTGAGTTCCCGGACGGCCTCGACGGTGTCGACCTCGGTGGCATTGACGGTGTGGGTGGCGCCGAGTTCGCGTGCCCATTCCAGCTTGCGCGGGTCGCGGTCGACGGCGATGATCGTGCCCGCACCCGCAAGCCTGGCGCCCATGATCGCGGCGTCGCCGACACCGCCGCAGCCGATGACCGCGACCGAGTCGCCGCGCGAGACGTTGCCGGTGTTCACCGCGGCACCGAGGCCCGCCATCACGCCGCATCCGAGCAGTCCGACGACGGCGGGGTCCGCGTCGGCGTCGACCTTGGTGCACTGTCCGGCATGAACGAGCGTCTTCTCGGCGAACGCCCCGATTCCGAGGGCAGGTGTGAGCTCGGTGCCGTCCTCCAAAGTCATCTTCTGATCGGCGTTGAAAGTGTCGAAGCAGTACTGCGGGCGGCCACGCTTGCAGGCGCGGCACTGTCCGCAGACCGCCCGCCAGTTCAGGATCACGAAGTCGCCGACGGCGACCGAATCCACGCCATCGCCGACCTCTTCCACGACGCCCGCTGCTTCATGTCCGAGCAGGAACGGGAACTCGTCGTTGATGCCGCCGTCGCGGTACGTCAGGTCGGTGTGGCAGACGCCGCAGGCCCGGACAGCCACGACCACCTCGCCCGGCCCCGGGTCGGGGATCGTGATCGTCGTGACCTCGACCGGCGCACCCTTGGCCCTGGCGATCACACCTCGAACGTGCTGTGGCATAGAAAGACTCCTCGTTGTGGGGTTGAACGTGGGTTACAGGACGATGCAGAGCCGGAAGGCGTCATAGATCGCGGCGTGGATGTTGCGGCTGGCGACCGCGTCGCCGATCCGGAACAGCTGGTAGCCGCCGTCGGTATTGCGGCGGACCTCCTGCGGGCGCAGATCGAGCAGCGCCTGCTGGTCGACTTCGCCGAGGTTCGACGAACCGGGAACCAGGTCGAAGTACAGCTCATCCTGCGGCAGTGTGCCGTGTTCGACGATGACCTGGTCCACCAGACGCTGCCTGGTGGCGTGGGCGTATTCGTTGTACAGGTCCACTTCGAGGCGACCGTCTTTGCGGCGCACGCCGGTCAGCCGCTCGTTGAGGGTCACCCGGACGTCGCACTCGGCAAAAGCCTTGAAGTAGCCGGGGTAGTTCACACCGCCGACGTCGGGCGCCAAAGTGCGCTCGGGCGTGACGAACTCGACCTCGACACCGCTTCGCGCCACCACTTCGGCGGCATCCATCCCGGGGTGGCCGCCGTTGTCGTCATAGAACAGCACCTTTCCGCGGGGACGGACGGCGCCGCACAGCACATCCCACGCATCGGTCACCAACTGCGAACCCTCGGTGAGGAATTCGGTGTTCGGCAGTCCCCCGGTGGCCACCACGACGATGTCGGGGTTCTCGGCGAGCACCTCGTCGGCCTCGGCGTAGGCGTTGGTCCGGATGTCGACGTCGAGCAGCTTGCACTCGGCCAACCGCCAGTCGACGATGCTGATCAGGTCCCGACGTCGTGGTGCCGACGAGGCCAGGCGAATCTGGCCGCCCGGTGCGTCAGCCGCCTCGAACACGACAACCTTGTGGCCGCGCTCGCCGAGCACCCGTGCCGCCTCGAGGCCCGCAGGACCGCCGCCGATGACGACCGCTTTGCGCGCAGGTCCGGCCGCGGCGAGGCACGTGGTGCGGCATGCGGTCCTCGCGTCCGGTTGACGCGTTGTGTACGCACTTGGCGTCGCGGGCCTGGTAGATCTCGTCGAGGCAGTAGCTCGCGCCGACGCACGGCCGGATCCGGTCTTCCTCGCCCGCTTGGATTTTCGCGACGATGTGCGGGTCGGCGATGTGCGCGCGGGTCATACCGACCAGATCGATCAACCCGTCGCGGATCGCGTGCCGCGCGGTCGCCACGTCGTTGATGCGCGCGGCGTGCATGACCGGAATTCGGCAGCGCCTCCTTGACTTGGCCCGCGAACTCGAGGTGCGGCGCGACCGGTGTGCCCATCGGCGGGATCACCCGCGACAACGCCTCGTCGCTGGCCATATAGCCCTTGATGACGGAGATGAAGTCGATGCCCTCGGCCACCACACGCTTGGCGATCTCGAGGCCGTCGTCGTATTTCAGACCACCTTCGATGTCCTCGTCGAGCGACATGCGGATACCGACAGCGAAGTCCGGTCCCGCGGCTTCACGCACGGCGCGAATGACCCGCAGCGGGAACCGAAGTCGATCCTCGAGGCTGCCCATCCCGTATTCGTCGTCGCGATGGTTGGTCAGCGGGGACCAGAAGGAGTCGAGCAGATGCGTGTAGGCCTCGAGCTCGATACCGTCCAGGCCGGCCTCGCGACACCGCGCCGTGGCATCGGCGTAGGCCTTCACGATGCGGTCCATGTCCCATTCCTCGGCGACCTTGGGGAAGGCGCGGTGTGCGGGCTCGCGGATCGCCGACGGTGCGATGACAGGAAGCCAGTCGCCGTCGTAGTTGCTCGTGCGCCTGCCGAGGTGGGTGATCTGGCACATCACCGCGGCACCGTTCTCATGCACGCCGTAGGCCAACTCGCGAAGCCACGGCACGATCTCGTCCTTGTAGACATGCAGGTTGCCGAAGGCGGCTGGGCTGTCGGGAGCGACCACGGCGGACCCGCCCATCATCGTCAGACCGATTCCGCCCTTTGCCTTCTCCTCGTGATAGAGGCGGTAACGCCGCTTGGGCATGCCGTCCTCGGTGTACGACGGCTCGTGGGAGGTGCTGACGACCCTGTTGCGCAGGGTCACGTTCTTCAGCTGGAACTGCTGCAGAAGTGGATCAATGAGCTGCATGAACGCACCTAACGAGGCATCTAACATTTCAGTAGGAGAAACTAACACGTCAAGACTGGTAGTAATGTATGTCACTTGTCGCAGTAGGTCAAGGGTGATCGGCCGTCCAGATCGCGCTCTTGACCCGATGACCAGGCTGACCTACGGTTAACGCTAATACTCATATATCAGATGACGATCACCGTCGGCCACAGGCGATGTTCGGAAGGAAGGAGGGCTCGGATGACCATCAGCGTGTTCGATCTCTTCTCCGTCGGGATCGGCCCCTCGAGTTCGCACACCGTGGGCCCGATGCGGGCCGCGGCGCGCTTCGTCGACGACCTCCACGCGATGGGTGCCTTCGACCACGTCCACGACGTCCGCGTCGAT
The DNA here is from genome assembly GCA_963786995.1 of uncultured Actinomycetota bacterium. Lineage (GTDB taxonomy): Bacteria > Actinomycetota > Actinomycetes > Mycobacteriales > Mycobacteriaceae > Mycobacterium. The sequence goes on from CAWBBH010000001.1 coordinate 131,374, forward strand.
CTCTACGGCTCCCTTGCGGCAACCGGAGCCGGGCACGGCACGTTCACGGCAATCCTGCTCGGCCTCGAAGGCCACCGACCCGACGAGATCCAGACCGACGAGATGGAGCGAAGCGTCGACGCGATGCGAGCCACCGGCACCATCGCGTTCGGCGGGTCACGTCACATCGCGCTCACCGAGCAGGACCTGGTGCTTCGGCCGCTGACCATCCTGCCGTTTCATCCCAACGGCATGACGATCACCGCACTCGATGCCGACGGTCATCGAACTCCACCGCGAGACGTACTTCTCGATCGGAGGCGGCTTCGTCGTCACCGACGCCGAAAGCCGGGAGTCCTCGCCGCGTCGCACCAACTCCCGATCGCTGGCATTCGGTTCTGCCAAAGAGATGCTGGACCTCTGCAACCAGCACGGCTGCAGCGTCAGCGACCTGATGTTGTCGGTCGAACGTGAGACGCGTCCGACCGGCGAGATCCGCTCGCGGCTGCTGCACATCCGCGACGTCATGATCGAATGCGAGAAGCGCGGCATCAGCCGCGAGGGGGTTCTTCCCGGTTCACTTCGAGTTCGGCGAAGGGCCAAGGATTGGTTCGACCGCCTCAACGAGGAGGACCCGGACCGCCGCCCGGAGTTCGCAGAGGACTGGGTGAACCTCGTCGCACTGGCCGTCAACGAGGAGAACGCGTCCGGCGGGCGCATCGTCACGGCACCCACCAACGGCGCCGCGGGAATCGTGCCCGCCGTGCTCCACTACGCCACGCACTACACGACGGCTGGAAAGCGGGATCCGGATGACACCGCGATCCGGTTCCTGCTCACCGCCGGAGCCATCGGTTCGCTCTACAAGGAGCGCGCCTCCATCTCCGGCGCGGAAGTGGGCTGCCAGGGCGAGGTCGGCTCGGCCGCATCGATGGCGGCGGGCGGGCTCGCCGAGATCCTCGGCGGCACACCGGAACAGGTGGAGAATGCCGCCGAGATCGCGATGGAGCACAGCCTCGGGCTCGACATGCGATCCGATCGGGGGGCTGGTGCAGATTCCCTGCATCGAGCGCAACGCGATCTCCGCGGGCAAGGCCATCAACGCGGCCAGGATGGCGCTGCGCGGTGACGGCGCGCACCACGTGACCCTCGACCAGGTGATCGAGACGATGCGCACGACCGGCGCCGACATGAGTTCCAAATACAAGGAAACATCGACCGGAGGGCTCGCCGTGAACGTCCCCGTGAACTACGTCGAGTGCTGACCGCCATGTCTGCGCTGGCGACCTCCCACGGACACGAGTGGGAAACGATGATGCACCTGGACTGCTATGACCGCAGGATTCTCGCGTTCGTCGTGGAGCGGGGCCTCGACGACCAGCTGCCGGAGCGGGAGTGCCGGAGCTGGTTCGGCATCAGCCCCCGCGCGGTGATGCGGCGTTTCAACGCCGTGGTCGATGTGTATGTGTCGCACCATGTCCCGTTGGACGAGTCGGATCGAGAACTGCTCAGCCGGGCTGAACGCTACAGATCCTCGTCGATTTCTACACCAGGGTCGTGATTTCGCGCGGCGCACGCGACCCTGATGCAGATTTCGACGGCAGATACCGGAACGCCAGGCGCCGGTACACCGCCTGCCTCCAACACTTGCCTTCGTCCTCAGAGGTAATTCGGACTACCTTCTCCCGATAGGTGGTCGGTCGCTATCAATTCGCCGAGACGCACCAGCAGGGGCGTAGGTTCGGCGATGCACCGCTCTACGTCGGGCTCGATGTCGGTCAGGGCATACGCCGCGGCGATGCCGGCTTCATGAAGCGCGTCGGCGGTGAGCTGATTGCGGCCGCACACCGCGACGACCGGGACGCCTGCCGCCTTGGCCGCGGCCGCGACGCCCGCGGGCGCCTTACCGTGCAGGGTCTGCTCGTCGAGGGCGCCTTCGCCCGTCACCACCAGATCCGCCTGGGACAGGCGCTCGTCGAAGCCGACCAGCTCGAGCACCAGCTCGACGCCGGGCCGGAATTCGGCGCCGAGCAGCGCCAGTGCCGCGAAGCCGGTTCCGCCCGCAGCGCCTGCGCCCGGCTGGTCGCGGAAGTCGGCGCCGGTCTGCGCGGCGACCACGTCGGCGAAATGTGTCAGTGCATCGTCGAGTTGGCGAACCTGCTCCGGGCCTGCGCCCTTCTGCGGACCGTAGACCGCAGCCGCGCCGTCGCGCCCGGTCAGGGGGTTGTCCACGTCGCTGGCGAGCACCACGTGAACGCCGTCCATCAGCTGTCGCAGCGGGGCAAGGTCGACCGTCGCGATCGACGTGAGTGCGGCGCCGCCGTCGGCCACCGGCGTCCCGTCGACGTCGAGCAGTCGTGCGCCCAGCCCCGCAAGCAGACCGGCACCACCGTCGGTACTTGCCGAGCCGCCGATGCCGAGCACGATGGTGCGGCAACCCGCCGCGACGGCCGCGGCGACGACCTCGCCGAGTCCCCGGCTCGACGCGGTGAGCGGTGCCGGCTCGCCGCCGGGCAGCCTCACCAGACCGGCCGCATCAGCCATCTCCACCACCGCGAGGTCCGCGCGACGCGCAAAGCCGGTGTGCACCGGCTCGCCCGTCGGACCCGACGCCACCACCGGCACATGCTCGAAGCCAGCGGCAAGGGCGGCCGCCACCGTGCCATCTCCCCCGTCGGCGACGGGCACCGATTCGATGCGCGCATCGGGCCGCGCCCGCCGCACACCTTCGCCGACGGCGTCGGCCACCTCTGCGGCGGTCAGCGATCCCTTGAACTTGTCGGCGGCGATCAGGACAGTCGGCGCTGCGTCGACCGCGCGTGTCCTCGTCATGCTTGCGTCCTTCCACTCAGTCGCTCGACGCCGCGCAGCAGCCCCGAGTGGTTTCGTATCGTGGACACACTATCTGCCCAACAGGATTCAGAACCCTGCAGAGGACGACGTCATGGCCCACTCCGCCGATTTGAGTTGAACCGCAACGTATACAGCAGAGCCCCCGGATCTCCGAGGGGCTCTGCCTGGTTGGTGTTCGGTGCAACGCTCGGCTCAGAAGTAGGTCGTCGCCGTCGTGCTGGTTCCGTTGTCGCAGGTGATCGTGACGGTCGGCTTGAAGACGCGAATAGCGTAGGTGGAGTCCGCCGAACGCGAAACCGCGGTTGTAGTCGTCCGTCGCATAGTGCACTGCGACGACACCGCTGCGTCGATGGACCAGCCTCGCCGGTGCGGCGGCTCGTTGGGCGGAGGCGGCGGGGAAAATGCTTCCGTTAGCGGACACGATGACCTTCGCGCCTGTTGCGCCGAGGGCGGCGTCCTGCGCCGCGTGGCGGCAGAAGCGCCTTCGCGTTCGCCGTAGTTGTTCGACGCCGCCGCAGCGCACTGGTTGGTGGCGATGGCGACGACCACGCAGTGACCTGCGCCGTTGGACGCACAGTTCGTCAGCGCGTTCTGGGCGGCCTGCTCCTGGTGCCGCTGATCGCCGAACCACCGGCCATGGTGACGGGCGGGTTCTCGTTGACGTATCCGAGCGCCACTGCGTAGTACTGGTCGGCGGCCTGCGCCGGTGCCGCGACGGCGACATGCCGACGGCGGAGGCGGCCGACGCCAGCAGGACGCCGACGGTGGCCCGGCTCTTCGTGGTGATTGTCATGTTCTCTCCTGTGGGTTGTCGCGGCCCGGTGGGACGCGGGTTGGTCGTGATGGCCCTGCGGTGCGGGTCTGGTGGGTGTGTCTGCCGTCTGGTGGCCTGACGTTGGCTTGTTCCCGCTGAGCAATAGTCGTGCGCAGCGAACCTCCATGTAATCGCCGCGGAGCCAGAATCTGCGGCCGCAGGGAGAGGGTTTCCTGTCTGTCAGGTAAGGCGAGGAACCGGTTTGTAGGCTTGCGGCCATGCCGTTGAACAGCGGTGAGGTTTTCGCCGGTTACGTGATCGAGCGGTTGCTCGGCACCGGCGGAATGGGCGAGGTCTACCTCGCCCAGCATCCACGGCTGCCTCGTCACGACGCCCTGAAGATCCTGACCAGGACCTCCACAGCCGACGGCGAGTTCCAGGCGAGATTCATCCGCGAGGCCGAACTGGCCGCCACGCTGCGGCACCCGAACATCGTCGGTGTCCTCGATCGCGGGGAGTTCGACGGCAAGCTCTGGATCTCGATGGACTACGTGGACGGCACAGACGCGGGCCGACTGATTCGAGAGCGCTACCGCGACGGCATGCCGGAGCACGACGTCACCGACATCGTGACGGCGGTGGCCGACGCGCTCGACTTCGGCCACGAGCGCCGACTGCTCCATCGTGACGTCAAACCCGAGAACATCCTCGTGACCGCGTCCGACGGTCGCCGGCGCAGGGTGCTGTTGACCGACTTCGGCATCGCTCGCAGCATCGATGACGTCAGCAACCTCACCGACGACAACGTTGCGGTGGGAACCGTCAACTACATGGCCCCCGAGCAGCTGCTGAGCAGGCCGCTCGACGGCCGGGCCGATCAATATGCGTTGGCTGCCACGACCTTTCACCTGCTGACCGGCGCGCCGCCGTTTCACGACTCGAACCGCGCCGTCGTCATCAGCCACCATCTGGGTGCGTCGCCGCCGCGGATCTCGGACCGTCGACCCGATCTCGCGCACCTCGACGCCGTGCTTGCGCGGGCGCTCGCCAAGGACGCCGACGAGCGATACCCGACATGCCTGGACTTCGCCCAGCCCTCACGCAGCAGGGCACGCGCGGCGAGGCCGATCGCCATGCCGCAACCCAATTCGCCGTCGTCGGGTTCTCGCCGGACCGCCCCGCCACCCAGCGCCTCGAACGTCTCGAGATCCACGGAACGGCACACGGCGTGGGCGAAGCGCACGTCGATGCGCGAAGGCCGACACGGGAACGTTGTCGTTTCACCTGGCGCCATACGACCCGATCGACGGCCTGCCTGCCCGGCTGCCGGTCGAAATCCAGACTCAGCTCACCGCAATCAGACTCACCGACGGCGACGAGGTCGAGGTCAGCGGGGTCTGGGACGGCGACACACTCGACGCGGACACGATCGCCACCTTCTCGGCCAGAGCCCCCCGCGAAACGACGTTCGCCCCGGCAACCGTCGACACGCCGAAGGGCACGACCACGAAGCGCAGAACAGGCCGGATGGTGGCGCTCGCTGCGCTCGTCGGTGTGGTCGTGCTGGTGGCGGCTGCGGCCGTTCTGGTTCACCGGCGGCTTCGGCGCCTCGGGTGGCCCCGGGCCGATCGTCAAGCCGGTGAGCGCGACCGTCTTCTCCCCCGGCGGCTCGCCGGACAACCCGCAGAAAGCCGACACTGGCGATCGACGGTGACCCCGACACCTCGTGGCCGACAGTCACTTACTCCGATCCCGTCCCGTTCCCGAACTTCATCGAGGGAGAGGGTCTGCTGCTGCATCTGTCCGAGCCGACCGCGCTGAGCGCGGTCACCATCGACGTGTCCAGCACGGGAACCGAGGTGCAGATCCGCTCGTCGCCCACCGAGAACCCGGCCACGTTGGCCGAAACCACCGAGTTGGTCGGCACCACGCCACTTCAGCCGGGCCACAACCGCATAGAGGTTCACGACGGGACCAAGACGTCGAATGTGCTGGTGTGGATCAACACGTTGGGCACCACCGACGGCCAGAGCCGCACGGAGATCTCAGAGATCACGCTGCAGGCGGCATGAGCCGGCTCGAACTCAACCAGGAGATCATCGACGAGTTTCAGTTGCGAAGACTCGTCCACGCCTACTGCCGAGCTGTCGACCGAGGTGACATCGAGAGCCTCAAGAACCTCTATCACCATGACGCGGTCGACGCCCACGGCGAATTCTCGGCGGGCACTGTCGACCAGTTCCTCCACGAGCTAGCCGCCGCACGACCGTTCATCCGGGCGATGCAGCACAACATCACCACGGTGAACTTCGTGATCGCGGGCGAGGAGGCCGAAGGCGAGATCTACACGATCGCGGTTCATACGCTCGCCGGTCGCGACCACGACGTCGACCTGGTCATCGGCGGACGCTATCTCGACAAGTATGAGAAGCGTGACGGCACCTGGAAGATCAGGACGCGAACGATCGTCACCGACTGGGCGCAGAGGCGCGACCCCTCCGGGATGGATCTGGTCACCCGATCACCAAAGGCACTCTGACAGGAGCAGTGGACGCGACCGATCCGTCGTATCAGTTTTTTTCGCTGTTCGACGGCGACGATGTGAAGACTCTCCAGCGCCGTTGGCAGTGTGGCGCAAATGGTCAACACATCTGTCAGCCCGAGGATTTCCATCGGACGGCTGGTCGCCGGTCCGTCGGCCACGACCACCATGGGCGTGGTGCTTGAAGCCGCTCATTGGCTCTCATGAGAATCGCCATTCCGAACGAGGCCAAGAAGTCGACATCGGTCAGGTCGACGATGATCGCAGAGGGCTGTTTGTCCAGCGCGACCTCGATACAGCGTTCGAGCTCCGGTCCTGTCAGTAGATCGATAGCGCCGCGCGCGTGGATCACCTCGACTGTGCCGTGCACCGTCTCGGTATCCACAGAAACAAGGACGGATAGTGCTGAGGGGTCGGAAAAGGCGGCATCGAAACCTCACTTCACTGCATGGGTTTGGGAGGCGCTACGTCTCGCGGCTGTTCCTGAACCAGACAAGCAGAGGCGTAAGACCTTCGATCGTAGTACACGGGGCGGCGCGGATCATCACAACGGTTCAGTACCAGTGGCGACGCCCGCCGACGGCCCGTCCGGTAGAACCGACAATCGCCAGGATGACGCCGACCACCACCAGGATGATGCCGATGGTCCACAGGATCGAATCCTGAGCAGAAATCCCGCCATCAGCAGGATGATGCCGAGATGATCATGGGAGATCCTTTTTGCGAGTGGTGGGCGTCCGGCCGGTCGGCCGAACGCTGCGACACGTCATCATTCGACCACCCGAAAGGGGGTGGCAATACACCCCTAGGTAGGTAATGTTCCTGCTATGCCCGACGCCTCGCCTGCACCCATCACCGTGGCGCTCGTCGATGACTACGACGTCGTCGTCAAGGGCGTGGCCAACATGCTCGACCCTTATCGCGACCGGATCATCGTCGCCGAGCTCGACTCCACGATGCCGGTCAGCGACCGCGTCGACATCGTCCTGTATGACTCCTTCGCCCAGCCGGAATCCGATCACGAAGAGATCGGGCACCTGGTCGCCAACCCGCGTGCAGGCCGAGTTGTGGTGTACACGTGGAACTTTCACCCCGATCTCATCGCAAGCGCGCAATCGCACGGCGCCCACGGATATCTGTCCAAGACCCTTCCGGCCCGCGACCTGGTGGCCGCGCTGGAGGCCGTGCACGCCGGCGAGACGGTGATCAGCCCCGCCGCGCTGCGGGCACGCAGCGCGCCGGGACTGGACTGGCCCGGCCGCGGCGAAGGTCTCAGCGACCGCGAAGCCGAGATCCTGGCACTCATCACCCAGGGCAAGAGCAATGCCGACGTCGCCGGCTCACCTACCTCAGCCCGAACACGGTGAAGTCCTACATCCGTACGATCTACCGCAAACTCGGCGTCAGCAGCAGAACCCAGGCGGTGCTCTGGGGTGTCAAGCACGGCTTCACGCCGGACCACAACCGCATCGAGCACTGGAAGGGCGGTCCCTAGGTTGGCCGACAACCGCTTCGACGTCCCGGTAACCCGCTGGACCGACATCCCCGGCTGGTTCCAGTGGCGCGACGGGCAGGAGGAAGCAGTCGCCGCACTGCAGGGCGGCATCTTCGTCGAAGTCGGGTGCTACCTCGGACGGAGTCTGTGCTCGCTGGCCGAACTCACGTCCCACGCGGACAGCAACGCCACCATCGTCGGCGTCGACACCTGTCGCGGCAGCGGTCCCGAAGGCCAACGCGACACCGATGCGCACGGCGCCGCAGTGGCCCACGGCGGCGGAACCATGGCGGGCCTTCTGCATCGCAACGTGATCGCGTGCGGTTTCGCGGAGCGAGTGCAGCTTCTGATCAGCTCCTCGGTTGCCGCCTCGGCACTGTTCGCAAACGCGTCGGTGACATGGGTTCACCTCGACGCACGCCACGACTATGCGAGCGTCTCGGCCGACATCGCGGCGTGGATGCCGAAAGTGCCCCTGGCGGCTGGCTGTCCGGCGATGACTACGACCCGTACTGGTGGCCGGGCGTGGTGAACGCGGTCGCAGACGCCGTTCCCGATGCCGAACGCTGGTGCACGAATCAATGGCGCTGGATCAAGCCGTAGTCCGACCGCCCGAGCTTTTGTGCGATTCGCCTCCGGCATGCTGAGCGACCGCTTAGCATGCCGAAGATGGCGCAATCTGATAACTCATCCTGCGATCTGCCGGATCTGTTCGGCGCACTGCGGCGTGCTCGCCACCGTCACCGACGGAAGCCTCACCAAGGTCACCGGCGACCCGGACAACCCGATGTTCAAGGGCTACACCTGCGCCAAGGGCCGCGCGCTGCCCGAGATCCACAACAATCCGGGCCGCCTGCTGCACCAGCCAGAAACGTCAACCCGACGGCACACTTCGCACCCATCGACACTGATCAGGCCATGGACGAGATCGCCGCGAAACTGCCCTCGGGTTGATCGACAACCACGGCCCTCGTTCAGTGGCCCTTTACCTTGGCACGAACGGTCTGCCCTATCCGGCTAGTCCGCTGATGGCCAATGCCTTCATACGCGCCATCGACTCGCCGATGTTCTTCACCGCCAACACCATCGACCAGCCCGGCAAGCAGATCGCGCTGGCGGCGCACGGACACTGGCTCGGCGGCGACATCAACTTCGACGAGGCCGACAGCTTGGCTGCTGGTCGGAACCAACCCGATGGTGTCCAAGGCGATCGGCATCCCGGGTCAGAACCCCGCTCAGCGCCTGAAAGCGGCCGTCGGGCGTGGCATGAAACTGATCGTCATCGATCCGCGTCGGTCCCAGACCGCGGCGCGCGCCGCGATCCACATTCAGCCCCGGCCCTGGTGAGGATGTCCCCATCCTGGCGGCCATGATCAACCTGATCATCCGCGAAAATTTGTGCGACACCGATTTCCTGGCCGAGAACGTCGACGGTTTCGATGAGCTGGCCGCGGCGGTCTCCGGCTTCACTCCCGAGTACGCCGCAGAGCGCGCCGATGTTCCGGTGCAGCAGATCATCGATGCCGCAAGGCTTTTCGCGACGCACGGCACCCGCGGCGGCATGGTGAATGCGGGCACAGGTGCCAACATGGGGCGTGCACGGCAGCCTGCTCGAATACCTGTGCCTCTGCCTGACCACGGTGTGCGGACGCTGGGAAGCGCGCGGCTGACAAGGTCACTCCGACCCAACACCCTGCTGCCGGCCTACACCGCCAAGGCCCAACCGCATGCACCCTACGAGGGCTGGGGCTACGGCGAGAACTTCGGGTGCGCGGTCTCACTGATACCGTCGCCGGAATGCCCACGGCGGCACTGGCCGAGGAGATCCTGCTCGAGGGTGAGGGCCAGGTGCAAGCCATTGATCTGCGTCGGCGGCAACCCGATGGCGGCGTGGCCGGACCAACGCAAGACGGAGCAGGCGTTGGAGAACCTCGAACTGCTGGTCACGCTGGACACCGAGATGTCAGGCACCTCGCGGATGGCCGACTACGTGATCGCCCCGCTGATGCAGATGGAGACGCCGGCGATGACAGCCGGCAGCGAGCTGATCAAATACTTCACCAGCGGAACAGGGATCCCAGCACCATATGCGCAGTACGCACCGCGCCTGATCGACCCACCGCCGGGTTCGGACCTCACCGAGGAATGGCAGTTCTTCCTCGGCTTGGCCAAGCGGATGAATCTAGAGCTCTGGTTCGTCAACTTCTTCGGGAGCGGCGGCGGCCGATTCATGGAATCGGCCACCGATCGTCGTCGCACTCAACGGCGACTCCGAACTCACCACCGAGGAACTGTTCGAGCAGATGTGCTCGACGTCGCGCATTCCGCTCGACGAGGTGCGCCGCCACCCGCACGGCAACATCTTCGATGTCGACACCGTGGTCGAGGAACGTGACGCCGACTGCACGGCCGCCTGGACGTCGGGAACCAGATCTTGTTGTCCGGGTTGGCGGAGATCCTGGCCGAGGACTTCCGGGCCACACAGGAGGACCCCGAATTCCCGCTGCGGCTGATCCCCCGCCGGCATCCCGATTTCATGAACTCCTCGGGCATCACGCTGTCCGCTCTCAATCGCGGAAAGCCCTACAACCCCGCCTATGTGCATCCCGACACGCTGGCATCGTTGGGCCTGCAGTCGGGAACTGAGGCGATCGTGGCGTCGCGCCATGATCGCATCCCCTGCGTGGTCGAGGCCGACGAGAGCATGCGGCGTGACGTCGTCTCCATGCACCACGCCTTCGGCGGGTTCCCCACCGGCGACCGCGACTATCGCGACCACGGCAGCAATGTCGGCAGACTCGTCCCCACCGACATCGAATACGACCCGATCACCGGCATGCCCCGGCAGGCCAACATCCCGGTCCGGATTGTCGTGGGCTGAATAGGAAACAATCGAGCAATCTGGGTCCACCGAACGAAGAAAATCCCTCTATCACTGGACCGGCATCGAGGATGGACGCAGCCTTGTTGCGTGTAACAACGCCGCCTGCGACGCCTACTACCCCTCGACCAGGCAGCACACCTGACGTTACGATGCCGGCCCCGGTCACCGCTTTCCAGGTGACCGGGGCCGCCCTGTTGACAGATCGTCCACAGATCGAATCGGCACATGTGGTAAATAATAAATTGTGCTGCCAAAAGAGGAATATGTGCCGGAGAATGAGACCGGCACCGACGGGGTCGCGCCAAACGATTTGGACAAGGCCCTCCTGGGGGGCGAGCCCGCGCGTGTCGGCAGATTCGCCTACAACTACAACACCGAATCGTGGACCTGGTCGAGCACCGTCGCACGTATCCACGGTTACCAGCCCGGCGAGGTAAGGCCGACAACCGAGTTGATCCTCAGCCACAAGCACCCCGACGATATCGCCCAGGTCAAGGCCCTGCTGAAGCGGTCATCCGCGCCGTTCAGCAGCAGGCACCGCATCCGGACCAAGACCGGCGAGGAGCGCAACGTCGTCGTCGTCGGAGAGATCGTCAACGATGAGAACGGCGAGGTCGCAGCGACCCGCGGGTTCTACATCGACGTGACCAAGTCCGTCGAAGGAGCCGTACAACAGGGCATCACCGAAGAGCTGGAAGAAATCGTCGCCCATCGCGCGGTCATCGAACAGGCCAAAGGCATGTTGATGGCGGTTTATGACGTACATGCCGATTCCGCGTTCGATGTGCTGCGGTGGCGTTCACAAGAGCTCAACACCAAACTTCACACCGTCGCCGAGGAAATCGCGACCCAGCTGCCCGGCCTACTCAATGTCCAGAGCAGCACGCGCGGGGCCGTCGACCACCTCCTGATGACGCTGTCCACGCCCGAGGAGGACGGCGACGAAGGCCTCGCCGATCCAAGCCACCGGCTGACCTCATCGAGCCCTGGCGGCTCTCTTCGAACGGCGATCGGTCTCTTCTGCACACCGTGCCTGCGGGCGGAAGTACGCCGGAGAACAGGTATTCGCGTTTGACGCGCTCTGTGCAGGTGCTCGCGACATACATGCTCGTGTGCCCGGCACCTTCGGTCACCACCACTCGGGCGTCGTATAACTCGGCTGCCCCTTCGTACGCGCCTGAGAGCGGAGTGGCGGGGTCATTTCGGGTGTTGAGGACCAAAAGTGGTGCGGCGGTGCGCCGGTTCCACACGCCGGTATAACGATCCGCGTCACGGCCCTGCCAGAAAGCGCAGGGAAGGGCGTCGAAGACTGAGATACGGCCGAAGTCCGGTGACCTCCACTGTGCCGACACCGCTGCTCTGCTGTAGGAGTCGAGGTCGGTCGGCACGACGCTGTCAGCGCACTGGATCGCGTTGTAGGCCTCTTCGCGATTTCCCAGGTACGCCGGGTCGCCAATGGCTGGCGGCGGATCACTGCCCGTGACGTCGTCGATCAGTTCTGGCGCTGCGGTGCCTGTGGCGAAGAGCTGTTGCAACAGATCCGCCAACTGAGGGTAGGTGGTCGGCTTCGCCAGTGTCGCCACGACGATCTCCTGCACGGTCCACCCGTGCCCGTAGACATCAATGGGCGTGGTGCGCGAACGGTCAACCAAGGTGGCCGATTTGACCGGCAAGTCCCCCTCGGAGAAGGCGCAGCGCCGCCCGGCCGCCGCACAGTCGCGCAAGAACTGCTCGAAGGCCGCGGCGGTTCCGGTCGCGACGTCTTGGCGGTCGTTGAGCGGAACAGTGGCTCCTTCGTTCCCGTGACCGTCGACGTTGCCTTGAAAATCCATCGATCCGTCCAACACCATCGCACGTACGCGTCCCGGGAAGAGGTTGGCGTAGATAGCGCCGAGCTGCGAGCCGTACGAAAGGCCGTGGTAACTCAATGCCGTATCGCCAACCGCCCGGCGCAACAACTCCAAGTCGCGTGCCGAGTTGGCCGACGACGAATGGTCGACGATGGGACCGGCGTGCTGCCGGCAGCGGTCGGCGAAATCCTTGGCCCAGGCAAAAAGTGGGAGCTCCTGGGCAGCAGTCATCGGCAGTTGCGGGTAAGGAACCAGGAACTGCCACTGCTCGACATCGTCAGGAAAACAGCGAACCGCAGCACTGCGCGCCACCCCTCGTTGATCCCAGGAAATCAGGTCGAATCGCGCTCGCAACTCCTCGGAGAACAGCCACGGCCATCTGGCCCGGTCTCGCAGCCGGCCCACGCCGGACTGACCGGGACCACCGAAATTTATGAACAGCGTGCCGATTCGGGCCGAAGGGTCCGATGCGGGCAGCTTGAGTACTGACAGCCCGATCTGGTCATCGTGCGGCCGGTTGTAATCCAACGGTACTTGCGCTGTTGCACAGCGGAATCCGCCTCCACACTCGGCCCAAACCAATCCGGGGGTGTCGGCCGCTTCGGCAAGTTGATCAAGATAGCCGTCAGCCGCATCGGCGTCAGCGAGGGATCGTGAAGACGCGCCCCATGAACCAAGACCGACCACGATTGCCAGTGCAACAGCATGAGACGACGCCAAAACGTGAATTCGCGCGTTCGTCTCGAGGCCGCCATGTACGTGAAATGTACCTGGAATTCCGCGTGAACAGCGGACAATGGCGAACCCTGGCCGCTGATGCGAGTAAATTGCGTCATCTCCGCATACCCATTTGCTGCACGACAAGACATGCCCCGATGTATATTCGCCGAACCGGGAACCCGTGGACCGTGGGAATAGCGCCGGCAAGTCGGAGAAGCGGATGAAAGACATTCTGATCGGGCTTGCTGTCTTCGCCATCATATTCGGCGGGGCGGTGCTTGGGATGGTCCTCGGGAAAGTACTTCCCGATCAGCACTTGAGCACCGATTCTCGCGACTCAATCAGAATTGTGATGGGCATGCTGGCAACGCTGTCGGCAGTAGTGCTCGGTCTTCTCACCGGCTCCTCCATGACCTCCCTCGGTGAAAAGGAGAATGAATTGCGCGCTGCCGGCGTGCAATTCATCCTGCTGGATCGAACGTTGGCCGAGTACGGACCGGAGACCGCCCAGATTCGCGTTATGCTCAAGGATTGCTTGCCCAGCGAATAGGCCAGATCTGGCCGGAGGAAGACAGCCCCGTGTCGCTCACGGCGCTCGGCAGCGGGGCCGGCATCAACCTCGTACAGCGCGATCTGTTCGCCCTGTCGCCACAGACGGAACAACAGCGGTGGCTGCGGTCACACGCGTTGGAGATCACCAACAAGATCGCCGAGTCACGATGGACGACGGTCGAGCAGATCGGCAGCCGGTTCCCATGGGGATTTTTCATGGTCGTCGTTGGGTGGCTTGCGGTCATCTTCGCCAGCTTCGGGCTCTTCGCGCCCCGCAACTTCAGCATGGCCGCGGCATTGTTGATCGCCGCGGTAGCACTCGCCGTACCGATCTTCATGATGCTCGAGATGGATCAGCCCTATGGCGGGATCGTCAAGATACCCAGTACTTCGCTGCGCGTAGCCCTGGAACAACTCGGTAAGACCTGACGACGAGGACAGTTGCGTCTCCATCCGATTCAGGCGGCTTCGGCGGTGGTAACCCTACAAGAGGTCATGCCGGAAATCATGGATGGGACGCAACCGATGGGCGTTTGGGAGGACGCGCTGCGGGAGGCTGCGGCGCAACGCTTCAAGAAGTGCAATCCTTCAACGGCAGCGGGCCCAAGCAGCCGAGCAGGGGCGTGCTCTCGCCGACTTCATCGACCCCATGCATCGATTGCAGGTCCCACCGCAGCGCAGGCCGTTTCTCGTCATGAAAGGAGTTCCGACCGCAGACCGCTACCGTGCATCGCGCCGGCACAAGGTCGTCGGCTGGGACATCGGGGCAGGCGCGGTCGTCACCCCCGATGGGGCGGTCTTCGACATGAAGGACCAGGACAGGGAGCCGTGCGACCTGAGACGACCTCTGGCGTTTCCACGGACAAGCGACCGCCCGCAGGCCTTGACTGAATTGCTTCGAGCAGGCGCGGGGACGCGTCGAGCAGGGTCAGTAGCGGACAATGTCCGCGAGGGCGGTCCCGCCCGACCGGACTGAGCAGAGGACTGTTATGAAGTCGATGTTGCTGTCGCGCCGCGACCTGGATTTTCTGCTGTTCGAGTGGTTGCAGGTCGACGAGCTGACCAAGCGGGAACGCTTCGCCGAGCACTCGCGCGAGACGTTCGACGCGGTACTCGATCTGTGTGAACAACTCGCCGCGCGGTATTTCGCGCCGCACAACAAGACAAGCGACGCCAACGAGCCGACCTTCGACGGCGAGAAGGTCACGATCATTCCCGAGGTGAAAGAGGCCTGGGACGCGTTCGCGGAGGCAGATCTCATCCCGATGTCGATGGACCGACGACTCGGCGGTGCGCAGTTGCCCGTCACCGTCGCCCAGGCCGGCTTCGCATGGTTCTCGGCGGCCAACGTCGGCACGACCGGCTATCTGATGCTGACCATGGCCAACGCCAACCTGCTGGCCAGGTTCGGCTCGGACGAACTGGTCGAGGCGTATCTACAGCCGATGCTGACCGGCCGGTTCTCCGGCACGATGGCGCTGTCCGAGACGCAGGCGGGCTCCTCGCTGGCCGACATCCTCACCCGTGCAGAACCCCAGGACGACGGCACCTACCGGCTGTTCGGCTCGAAGATGTGGATTTCCGGCGCCGAACACGAGCTGACCGACAACATCGTCAACCTCGTACTGGCGAAGATCCCCGGCGGTCCTCCCGGCACCAAAGGGATCTCGCTGTTCGTTGTGCCCAAGTACCTCGTCGACACCGACGGCACGATCGGCGAGCGCAACGACGTTGCGCTGGCAGGCCTCAACCACAAGATGGGTCAGCGCGGTATCACCAACACGGTGCTCAGCCTCGGCGACGGCACCTTCAGTCCCGGCGGGCAACCCGGTGCCGTCGGCTATCTGGTCGGCGAAGAGCACCGCGGGATCGCCTACATGTTCACGATGATGAACGAGGCGCGGCTGGGTGTCGGGATGGGTGCGGTGGCACTGGGTTACACGGGCTACCTGAAGTCGGTTCAGTACGCCAGGGAACGCCCGCAGGGCCGCCCGGTGACGGCCAAGGATCCGACGGCCCCGCAGGTGCCGATCATCAACCATGCCGATGTGAAACGAATGTTGTTGGCGCAGAAGGCGTATGTCGAGGGCGGGATGGCGCTGCTGCTGTACTGCGCGCAGCTCGTCGACGTGCAGCACAGCGCGGAAACAGACGACGAACGCGACCATGCCGCGCTGCTGTTGGACATGCTCACGCCGGTGGGCAAGAGCTGGCCGTCGCAGTGGTGCCTGGAGGCCAACAACCTCGCGATACAGGTGCACGGCGGCTACGGCTACACCCGCGAGTACGACGTCGAACAGCACTATCGCGACAACCGGCTGAACCCCATCCACGAGGGCACGCACGGCATCCAGAGCCTGGATCTGCTGGGCCGCAAGGTGACCATGCGCGGCGGCGCGGGGCTCGCGGCGCTGGGCGAAAAGATCGGCAGGACGGTGGCGGAGGCCGGGGCGCTGGGGGGCGATTCCGCCGAACAGTCAGCTGCGCTCGACGCCGCGTGGCAGCGCCTACCGGGGTGACCGCCATGATGTTCGAGTCAGGTGACATCGAGGCGGCACTGGCCAACAGCGTGGCGTATCTCGAGGCGTTCGGGCACATCGTCGTCGCGTGGATGTGGCTTCAGCAGGTGGTTGCCGCGCACGGACGCGAGGGTGATTTCTACGACGGCAAACGACAAGCCGCGCGGTACTTCTTCCGTTACGAACTGCCGAAAACCGGGCCGCAGCTCGACCTTTTGCAGTCACTTGACCGCACAACTCTGGAGATGCAGAACGCCTGGTTCGGCTGAGCGGGATGAGCCAGGCCGTAGCCAGAGGCCTTCAGTAGGCCCATCAAGAGTGCGAGCACACCGTGGCCGGTGTTCTTTGCTCGGTAAAACCATTCGTCGACGCTGGCGAAAACTCGGCGTGGTGTGGGCATGTGGACCCGAATTCACCATTAGTCTGGGGGAATGCCGGAGCTCCAACCGGTCCTGGGGGTCGTTCGGAAGTTGGCGGGGTGCTGTCTCTTAGCCGGCGTACTGGTGGCCGCGCTGATGTTCCCGTTCGTCGGCGGCATCGGGCTGTTGTCCAACCGCGCGTCCGACGTCGTTGCCGATGGCTCCGCGCAACTCCTCCAGGGTGAGGTGCCGCAGGTTTCGACGATGGTCGACGCCGCGGGGAACCCGATCGCGTGGTTGTACTCTCAGCGGCGCTTCGAGGTGCCTTCCGATCAGATAGCCAACACCATGAAGCTTGCGATCGTCTCGATCGAGGACAAGCGGTTCACAGAACACAATGGCGTGGACTGGCAAGGCACGTTGACCGGCCTGTCCGGCTACCTCGTCGGGCAACATGAACACCCGAGGCGGATCGACCATCGAGCAGCAGTACGTCAAGAACTATCCAGTTGCTGGTGACGGCGCAGACCGACGCCGAGAGGCGGGCTGCTGTCGATTGACGCCGGCGCGCAAGCTTCGCGAGATGCGGATGGCGCTCGACCATCGACAAGACGCTGTCCAAGCCGGAGATCTTGACCCGTTACCTCAACTTGGTGTATTTCGGCAACGGCGCGTTCGGTGTTCAGGACGCCGCGCAGACGTACTTCGGCATCGATGCGTCGCAGCTCGAACTGGCAGCAGGCTGCGCTGCTGGCCGGGATGGTGCAGTCGACGAGTTCGCTCGACCCGTACACCAATCCCCAGGCTGCGCTGCAGCGGCGAAATCGTCGTGTTGGACACGATGATCGAGAATCTGCCTGCCGCAAGCCGACGAGTTCCGTGCCGCCAAAGCCGCAGCCGTTGGGGGTGCTTCCCCAGCCGAAGCAGCTCGCCGGGCGGGTGCATCGCCGCCCGCGAGACACGGATTCTTCTGTGACTATGTGCTGGAGTACCTCGCGCAGAGCAGGTATCAGTAAGGAGCAGGTCGCACGCGGCGGTTACCTGATCCGCACCACGCTGGACCCCAAGGTGCAGGCTTCGGTCAAATCAGCGATCGACGGGATAGCCAGTCCGACGCTCGACGGCGTCGCGAGCGTGATGAACGTGATCAAGCCCGGCAAAGACGCCCATCGCGTCATGGCGATGGCCAGCAACCGGACGTACGGGCTCAACGGGGAAGCCAACGAGACGGTGCAACAGCAGCCGTTCTCGCTCGTGGGCGACGGGGCCGGTTCGATCTTCAAGATCTTCACCACAGCCGCGGCACTCGACATGGGCATGGGTATCAATGCCCAATTGCAGGTGCCTGGATTCTTTCAGGCCAAGGGCCTGGGCAGCAGCGATACTCCGGGCTGTCCGAAGAGAAACCTGGTGTGTGAAGAATGCCGGGAACTACCGCGGGTCGATGAATGTCACCGACGCGCTGGCAACCTCACCGAACACCGCTTTCGCCAAGTTGATCCAACAGGTCGGCGTTCCGCGCGCGGTCGACATGGCGGTGCGTCTGGGTCTTCGGTCCTACGCGCTTCCCGGGACGGCGCGTGCCTACGACCCGACGAGTAACGAGAGTCTGGCCGACTACATCAAGAGACAGAACACCGGGTCGTTCACTTTGGGTCCTTACCAGCTCAACGCCCTCGAACTGGCGAACGTGGCAGCAACCCTGGCCTCCGGCGGGGTGTGGTGCCCGCCCACGCCGATCGACACGATTTTCGACCGCCATGGCAATGAGGTGTCATTCGACAGTCAGCCGTGTGACCAGGCAGTCCCCGAGGGGCTTGCCAACACGTTCGCGAACGCGCTGGGCAAAGACGATGTCAGCCCAGGGCACGGCGGCGGGTGCGGCCAGTTCGGCAGGTTGGGACCCTGCCGATGTCGGGAAAGACCGGGACCACCGAATCGCATCGATCGTCTGGTTTCGTCGGCTTCACCAATCAGTACGCAGCGGCGAACTACATCTTCGCCGACTCCAGCAGTCCGTCCGGCATCTGTTCATTCCCGTTGCGCGAGTGCGGCAGCGGCGACCTGTACGGCGGCAATGAGCCCGCCCGTACATGGTTCGAGGCGATGAAGCCGATAGCGACCGATTTCGGCGAAGTGCACCTTCCGCCGACCGATCCGCTCTATGTCGACGGCGCACCGGGCGGCGAGGTCCCCAATGTGTCACGGCCTCAAGGTGGATGAGGCGCGTCAGCGACTTGCGGATGCGGGCTTCCAGGTCGCCGAGCAGCCGACATCGGTGAACAGCTCCGCGTCCTACGGAACGGTGGTCGGGACCACGCCGAACGGTCAAACCTTTCCCGGGTCGGTCATCACCATCAACATCAGCAACGGGGTAGCGCCCGCGCCTCCGCCGCGTCCCGTGGAGGTGCCACCACCCAACGCCCGGATGGAGGTCCTCCTCCGGAGGTCGGTACGACCGTCGTGGAGATACCGGGCTTACCTCCGATCACCGTGCCGCTGCTGGGCCCCCCGCCACCGCCGCCGCCGGGTGAGCCGCCACCGCCCTGACGCCCGCGGCCGAAAAATGTGTCCGCCTGGTCGCTAAGGAGCGGATATTTCACCCTTATACGATCGATCAGGTTGCCTTTCAAAGGGATTGGCGGGATCGCAGTGTGCGTGGCGGATGCGTCCGGCAGTGAGCACAATGCGCAAAACCGCGATATCGCTGATTGCGCGGCTTGTGCGCACAAGCGAGCCACGCCACTCCCTGCCACATAACTTGGCGGCATGGAAACCACCTCCCTCAGCCGCAGGCCCGCATGGGCCGGCTACGCCGAGGATCCTCTGCGTACCGCCGTCTGCTGGCAGCGTTGTTCTGCGCGGGCATCGCCACCTTCGCTCAGCTCTACTCACCGCAGGGGGTACTGCCCGAGATTCGGCCAACCTGGGTGTCGGCGCGGCCAGTGCGGCGCTGATGGTGTCGGCGTGCACGATCGGGCTGGCCGTCGGTGTCGTCCCCTGGTCGGTGATCGCCGACCGGATCGGACGGGTGAAGGCGATGACCATCTCGGTCATCGCGTCAAGCGTCCTTGGGTCTGCTCACGCCGTTGGCGCCGAGCTTTCATCTGTTGCTCGCCGGACGGCTGTTGGAGGGACTCCTGCTCGGTGGGGTGCCCGCCATCGCGATCGCATACCTCACCGAGGAGATCGCTTCTGAGCACGCCGCCGGCGCGGCGGGCACGTTCGTCTCGGGGACGAGTATCGGCGGACTGCTCGGCCGGGTGGTCGCCGGTCCGATCACCGACGTCGCAACGTGGCGTGTCGGCATGCTCACCGTCGCGGTACTGTGCGCCGCCGCGGCAGCGGCCTTCGTCAAACTCGCTCCTCAGTCACGCGGTTTCACCCGTCGACCGGGCGGAGCGTCAATCCGGAGGGCACTCTGAGCCACCGCCTCCTCGCCAATCTGCGGTCACCTCGCCAGCTCATACTTTTCGCTCAGGGCTTTCTGCTCATGGGTGGGTTTGTGGCCATCTACAACTACCTGGCATTCCGACTGACCGCCGCGCCCTATCACCTGCCGGTGACGGTGGTCAGCCTGATCTTCTGCGCATACCTGGCGGGCACCTGTGCGTCGACGCTCGCAGGGGCCATGGCCACCCGGTTCGGCCGCAAGGCCGTTCTGCTGACATCGATCGCAATCATGATCACCGGTGTACTGATCACCCTGTGCGGCAATCTTTTTCTGATACTGATCGGACTGGTGGTGGGCACCGTCGGGTTCTTCGGCGCCCACGCGATCGCCACCGGCTGGGCCGGCCGCGCAGCCACCGTCGGCAAGGCACAGGCCTCATCGCTGTACAACCTGTTCTACTACGCCGGATCCAGCATCATCGGCTGGTTCGGTGGTATCGCGTTGGTCCACGCGGGTTGGACCGGCGTCGCATTGACAGTCCTCGTGCTCGCCGGTGTTGCAGCGGCCGCCGCAGCATTTGTCCTGCCCCGCAACTGATTCGCTATATAGTCCGATCCGAGCCACGAGGGAGCCACCACGATGAGCGTTACGTCGAAGCCCGCCGACGGGTTCAGCCGCGAGGTGATGGCCGCCTACGAGAACTGGAGTTTCTCTAGCCTCCCCGCGTCGGTGGTGGAGCGAATCAAGCTCTTCGTGCTGGACACCCTTGGCGTGATCGCCGCCGCCGCTGACGCCCCGGCATTCCGGAGGTCAATCGCCTCCTTCTCGGCTGGGAGGGCGGTGGCCCGTCGACGATGCTCATCGGCAAGGGACGCGTCGCGCCGCCGACAGCCGCGCTCGCCAACGGCGCAGCCGCGCACGCGCTGGACTTCGACGACAATCACGATCCCGGCCGTGTGCACGCCTACGCCACGATCCTGCCCGCGGCCTTGGCGGCGGCGGAGGCGCGGGGCGGCGTGAGCGGGCGCGACTTCATCGCGGCGCTCGCCACCGGCGTCGAGCTGCAGGCGCGCCTCGGGCTGTCCGCACCCAACAGCATGGCCAAGGGCTGGCACCCGACGACTGTCATGGGCGCGCTCGGTGCGGCGGCCGCGGCCGCGCGGGTGCTCGATCTGCGCGCTGGGCAGTTCTCCGACGCGGTCGCGCTCGCCTATCACCAGGCGTTGGGCACGCGTCAAGCATTGAACGACGGCGTGCTGGCGAAGCGCCTCGGAGCGGGGTTCGCTTCGCGCAACGGCACGGCCGCGGCCTTCCTCGCCGAGGCGGGGCTCACGGGGCCGACGCGCTTCCTCGAGGGAGAAGCCGGGCTGTTCCAACTCTATGAGCGCGGCGAGGTCCTGCCCGACGCCCTCCTGCAGGATCTGGGCCAGACGTGGGAGATCATGACGCACAGCATGAAGCCGTATCCGTGTTGCCGATGCACTCATAACGCGATCGCCATCGGTCGAGAGCTGCACCGAGAAGGCTTGAATCCAGCGAACATTCAGAGCGTCGTCATCGGCATGAGTGAAGTGAACAACAAGATCGTCGGCGAGCCCTACGACATTGCCAGGGACTCGACGATCCACGCCCAGTTCAACGCCGGCTACTGCTTCGCGGCGGCTCTCATCCACGGCAAGGTCGATGTGGCGACCTTCCAGCGGCCCCAGATCTCCGATCCCAATTTCAGTGCCTCGCCGCGCGTACGAGCGTCGTGGTCGACGATGCGATCGACGCGGGCGCCATGGCCCCGACCCGGGTGACCATCCTCTGCAAGGACGGTCGGCGCATCGAACGCTTCCTCGAGTTCATGGAGGGCAGCCCGGAGCAGCCCATGACCGACGACGAGGCGATTACCAAGTTCACGAGCTGCCTCGAGATGGGGCTCGGCGCCGCTCCTGCGGTGATCAACTCCCTCGCGGACAAGGTCCTTGATCTGGACAACTGCGCGGACATTGCAGATATCGTCGCGCACTTCCCTGCCCTGAACAGCTGACCGCGACGCGTTCAATAGCGCTCAACAGCAAGTCAATTCGATATTGACGACGCTGGATCGCGGATACCGACGCGCCATTGGCAGCCGGTGAGCACAATGCGCAAAACCTGAGAATCGCGTCATTTCAAAGCTTGTGAGCACAAGCGAGCCTTCTGGACCAGAGATCCGTAATTTCGGATGTGCAAGCAAGACCGAGAACACCAAACACTTACTCACACAGGAGAACTCAAATGACCACCACAATCGATCAGATCAAGACCGAAGTCCAGAATGCGCCATCGCTGTACGGCAGGCCGATCGCTGTTCTGCACCAGGCGGTGACACCCCCGTCCTTGAATGGAGCGGTCAAGCCCTCGAACCCTTTCGGGTACCGGGATTCATCCGCCGACATCGCGAACGCACTGGCGCAGGCAGGCTGTGACGTGCTGACCCCCGCGAGTGATCCGCGTGCCGATGTCGACGCGGATTGGACCTACCCGGACACGCTCGAGGGAATCGCCCAGGCTGTGGCCGACGGAGCCGAAATTCTGTGGGCCAACACCAGCTTGTTCGACGAGCATCCGATGGCCAACTTCGGTTCCAACGACGGGCTCTATGTCGTCGGCCAACCGCTAGACGTCGTCGAGAAGTTCGAAGACAAGGACGTGTGCCAGGCGGCCATCAGCGCGATCGGCGTCCCGGTGCCCGTGCAAGCCCTCGTCAACGTGGAGAACGGACCGGCGAAAGGTCAAATCGAGAAGGCAGTTTCGCAGAACGGGCTGACATTCCCGGTCATCGTGAAGCCCGTTCGCGGCCGCGGCAGCGCCGGTGTGAAGGTCGTCGGCTCCGTTGCGGAAGCGGCAGAGCACATCGAGTCCCATGTCGGACCGAAGTTCGGCAACAAGTTCCTCATCGAGGAGTACCTGGCCGGCAGAGAACTCGCTGTGACAGTGATGCCGCCGGGAACCTATGAGACGGCTGACGGCATTCACAACGAACCCACCCACTGGACGCTTCCGGCGATCGAGCGGACAGGCCATCACGGCGGCGTGATGCCGTTCAGCGGAGTGGTGCCGATCCAGTCCAACAGCAAGCCGGCGGGCGACGATGATCAGCTCCGCGAATTCGGCCGGCATGCTGTTCGAGTCGCGCAGTTGCTGAAGGCCACTGCACCGATCCGCATCGATTGCCGGGCAGACGCCAACGGTGTCATCAAGGCCATCGACATCAACATGAAGCCCAGCATGACGGGCCCGGGCCGGCCGGGCCGGGAGCAGATGATCAACCTGTCAGCCATGTCGGGCGGCGAGATCGGCTGGAACTACACCGAAATGCTGGCGGCGATCGCGGCCAACGCGGCTCCGATCCAGCGGATCACGCAGCCGACGTCGCGTGGGCGCTCTATCTCCGCAGGGCACGCTCTCTCCAAGGCATGCGCCGCCAAGCCGTGCATGGCTCTCCATGCCGCGTAGTTGCGACGAGCTGGCAATGACAGCCAACCCGAGACACGAGGGTCCGTATGTGGGTCACAGCCCATATGCGGACCCTCGTCGTTGTGCGCACAAAGCGTCAGAGCGCAACACGGAACGATCAGGACGGTCAATGACCGTGCTCGACCCGGTTGGCGTCAGCCGATCGTTACGCCGACGAGATGGCCGATCGCGAAGGTGATCGCCATGGCCAAAGCGCCGCCCACGGTCACGCGCAGGATTGGGCGTAAAGGGTTTGCGCCACCGAGGCGGGCGGCCGCCCAGCCGGTCATCGCCAGCGCGAGAAGCACCACGGCAACGGTGACCCCGATGCGCGTAGACGCGGGCGGGAGAAGAATAGCGATGAGCGGCAGTAGCGCGCCGACGGTGAACGACACCGCGGACGACATCGCCGCAAGCCACGGATTGGTCAGCTCTTTCGGATCAATACGCAGCTCGATCTCCGCGTGGGCGGCGAGCGGATCATGAGCAGTCAGCTCCACGGCGGCCTGCCGCGCGGTCTGCGCGGAGAGCCCTCTTGCCTCGTACAGCGCGGTCAACTCGTCCAGCTCGTCAGCCGGCTGTGACGCCAGCTCTCGGCCTTCGGTGTCGAGAAGTGCCCGTTCGGTGTCGCGCTGAGTGCTGACAGACACATATTCGCCGACCGCCATCGACAGCGCTCCGGCTGCCAGTCCCGCGATGCCGGCGGTGAGCACCGGCCCTCGCTCGGCGGTAGCGGCGGCGACGCCGATGACAATGCCGGCCGTCGAGACGATCCCGTCGTTGGCGCCCAAGACGGCGGCGCGAAGCCAATTGAGTTTGTTGGCGACTGACCCGTGGTGTGGTCGCGTCTTCCCAGGCGCCTCCCCGGGCACCGGCTTCGATGTCATGTATGGAGGCTAGACCGGCCGCTGACGCTTCCGATGATTTACGGCAAAGCGACTTGATCACTCGACAAGGAGGTTTAACCTCCGAGCTAACCCTCCAAGAGAGTGATATGTCGCGAATTTTCCTGAGCCATTCGAGTCTCGACTCACGCGAGGCATTGGCCCTCAAACGGTGGTTGGTAGAGCAGGAGCCGCCCCTGGCGACTGACATCTTCCTCGACATCGATCCTGAGGTGGGGCTCCGTCCGGGCGAGCGATGGAAGGACAGACTGCAGCAGGCCAGTGCCAGATGTGAAGCCGTGGTCTGCCTCCTCTCGAGCAACTGGGAGGCGTCCCACGAGTGCAGGACCGAATACCGCGTCGCGGAGAATCTGAACAAGCAGATCTTGTGTGCCCGCCTCGAGCCCTCGGCCGGTGATGACTTGACCTCGGAGTGGCAGCGGTGCGACCTGTTCGGCGAGAGTGACTTGACCTCGGTCGACCTGGACGACGGCCCTCCGGTCATGTTCGCCACCAAAGGGTTGTACCGGTTGCGAGACGCCATCCGCGGCACCGGCATCAGCGCGCACTCGTTCGTATGGCCGCCCCCCGACGACGTGGACCGGGCTCCATATCGCGGGTGGGAGCCATTCGAACAGGTCGATGCCGCCGTGTTCTTCGGCCGGGACGCGGCCATCGTGCACGGACTGGACGAACTCCGCGGCATGAGAGTGGCTGAGACGAAGTCGCTGTTCGTCGTGTTGGGTCCGTCTGGCACAGGTAAGTCGTCGTTCCTACGCGCGGGCCTGATGCCGCGTCTGGCCCGCGAGGATCGTCGTTTCACGCTGTTGGGCGTCGTGCGGCCCGGTCGCAACGCGCTCACGGGTGATGCCGGTCTGGCAGCGGCGATTTGGCACGCTCGAGACAGGCTGGGCCTGTCAGCACCAAGCCTGGGCGAAATCAAGACCGCGTGCCACGGCGACGTCGAGCGAGTCCGCGAGTTGCTGATCGAGGTCCAGCAGACGGCGACGGATCGGTTACCGGATCCGGTGAGCGGCGATGACAAGCCGGCCCCTCCGACGTTGATACTCCCCCTGGACCAGGCCGAGGAATTGTTTTCCGCCGACGCCGGAGCCCAGGGAGCGGAACTGATGTCGTTGATTCGACGGCTGACGGTACGAACGGAACTGCAACCGCTGAGCCTCATCGTCGTCGCCACCATCAGGACCGACCGGTTTGAGGTGATGCAAACGCACCCCGAACTGGCTGGTGTGGAATCAAGGGTCTTCGATGACCTCAAGCCAATGCCGCCGACCCAGTTCAAGGAGGTGATCACCGGCCCGGCGGCTCGTGCCAGCGAGGGTGGCCGCCGCCTGACTGTTTCACCTGACCTGGTGGAGCGGCTTCTCGTCGACGCCGCCGAGGGTGCCGACACACTGCCGATGTTGTCGTTGACGCTGGCGCGCCTATATGCCGACTACGGGTCGACGGGTGAGTTGAGAGTCGAGCAATACGAGGCGATGGGCGGGATGCGCCGTGTCGTCGAGACAGAGATCAACGAGATTCTCGCCGCCGATCCGGACCGACGGCGCCACCAACTCGACTGTCTGCGAGCCGCTTTCATTCCGTGGCTCGCCACCGTGAACCCGGAGAATGACCATCCGTTGCGTCGGATGGCCCGCTATGACGACTTACCCGAGGAAAGCAGACCGCTGATCGACGCACTGGTCGCCAAGCGGCTGCTGGTCAAGGACCAGCTCGACGGCCAAGTCGTGGTCGAGGTCGCCCTGGAAAGCCTACTGCGCCAATGGGATGAATTGTCAGAATGGCTTCGCGAGCAACGCCATGAACTCCAGGTTGCCGACGACGTCGAGCGTGCCGATACGGCGTGGAAAAGCAACAGCAGGGATGCGGCCTGGCTTCTCGCCGGTTCTCGTCTCGCCGACGCCGAGAGAGTCGTGAGCTCTCCGACTTTCGCCCAGCGCATGAATCCCGTTCGCGAATACATCGACGCTTCTCGACAAAGCGAGAACGATCGGTTAGCGGCGGAGGAAGAGCGCCGGCACGCCGAGTTACACAATGCGCGAGAACGGCAAGCAGTTGCCGAAGCGCACGCGAGGGACTTGCGCAAGCGATCGCGGATCCTGCGTGCCGTTGTTGCAATCACCGCGGCGGTCGCCGTCGTTGCCGTCGTCGGCCTCGTCTATGCCGTAAGCGCCCGCGGTCAGGCGCAAGACCGGTTCCGCCAGGCCACAAGCGTGCGGTTGGCCTCCGATTCCGACAACATGTTGAACGGCAGCAGGCCTGGCAGTGATGAGAGGGCCCTGCTCGAGCTACTTGCCGCAAATGCGCTCTCTCCGAATACATTCGACCAGAACATGTACTCCGTCGGTGTCAAGACATTCAACACCCTCAAGCTGATCGACCCCTCAATGGGGGTCTTCGGTGCCATCTTCAGCCCCGACGGCCGCCGCTTCGTCGCAGGAGGCGATAACGGAACGCTGCGCTTGTACGACGCTCAGACCGGCCTTCAGCTGGGTTCGGACCTGGTCGGACACACCAAGTGGATTGACGGTGCCACCTTCAGTCCCGACGGTCACAAGATCGCTTCCGTAAGTGACGATCTCACCGTGCGACTGTGGAACGCCGACACCGGTCGACCCATCGGCCAGCCGATGTTGGGCCATCAAGACCAGGTGTGGGCGGTATCGTTCAGCCCGGACGGGCACATGCTCGCGTCCGGCAGCGTGGACCGCACCATGCGGCTGTGGAACGCCGACACCGGCCGACCCATCGGCCAACCGCTGAGACATCCAGACAGGGTCATCAGCGTGGAATTCAGCCCCGACGGCCGGCACATCGCCAGCGGGGACGCCGACGGAATATTGCGGTTGTGGGACGTCACGACCGGGCAGCAGTCCGGGCCAGCGTTGAAGGGTCACACCGGAGAAGTGATCGATGTGGCGTTCAGTCCAGACGGCCGCCGAATCGCGTCGGCGAGCGGCGACGGGGACGTGCGGTTGTGGGACGCCCAGACCGGCTTGCCGATCGGCGAACCCCTGGCCGCTCAGGGGAGCCGGGTGCTCAGCGTGGCGTTCAGCCCCGACGGTCACAGGATTGCCTCCGGCAGTGGTGACGGCGCGGTAAGGCTGTGGGACAGCCGACACTCGCCAGTTGCTTGGTGCGCCCATGCTGGGCCAGAAGGGTGGAGTGTGGACTCTATCGTTCAGCCCCGACGGAACCCGCCTGCTCTCGGGATCGCAGGACGGGACGATCCGATTGTGGGATGTCGGCATACGTCGGCCGCTCATCGGCCACATCGGGGGCGTGGCCAGTGTGGCGGTGAGCCCGAACGGACATCGCATCGCGTCGGCTGGTGACGACGGCACGGTGCGCTTGTGGGACGCCGACAACGGCCGCCCGATCGGCAAGCCGCTTGTCGACAGCGACAAGCCGTTGTCCAGCGTCGCGTTCAGCCCGGATGGACAGCGTCTCGCGGTCGCCGGCGCCGACGGCACGGTCTCGGATGTGGAACGCGGACACGGGCACGCTTATCGGTGACCCGATCAATCCCGGGCAGGGACCACTGACGAGCGTGGCGTTCAGTCCCGATGGACGCCGTTTGGCCATCGGCGGTGGCGACACGTCGGTTGGCGTATCGAGCGACCACGATGGCACCGTCCAGTTGTGGGATGTCAAAACGTTCCGTCCCGTCGGTGGGCCGCGGAAACACGGCGAACGGGTGAACAGTGTTGCGTTCAGTCCTGACGGGAACCGCATCGTCTCCGGCGGCAACGAGGGTGACAACACCGGCTCGGTGAGGTTGTGGGACGCCAACACAGGTCAAATGATTGCGGCAACCACGATCGGCGAGGCGCAGCGGATTGTATGGGCCGTGACCTTCAGCCCCGACGGGCGCCGTGTCGCGGCCGCCGGTGTCGACGGTTTCATTCAAGTTTTGGATGCCGGCGGGCTCGACACAATCGGTGAGCCGATGAAAGGCCATGAGGACAGGGTCGTTTCTTTGGCGTACAGCCCGGACGGCCGCACAATCGCTTCCGCCAGTCGCGACGAAACCATCCGGTTGTGGAACGTGGAGTCCGGCCAGCAGGTAGGTGATGCGTTGACCGCGCACACCGACAACGTGAACAGCGTGGTGTTCAGCCCTGACGGCCAGCGCATCGTTTCGGGCAGCACCGACGGTACTGTCCGAGTCTGGCCAGCCGCTGCAGGTTCAAAAGAACTGTGCGAGAAGTTGACCCAAAACATGAGCCACAAGCAGTGGAACGAGTGGGTGTCGACCGACATCGACTACATCAAGGTCTGCCCCGATCTGCGGATCCCGCCGGACTAGACATGTCGCGAATTTTCCTCAGCCATTCCAGTCGTGATGCGCGTGAGGCGCTGGCCTTGAAGCGCTGGTTGGTGGGCCAGGAGCCGCCGCTGGCGACCGACATTTTCCTCGACATCGATCCGGAAGTGGGCCTACGGCCGGGAGAGCGATGGAAGGACAGGTTGCAGCAGGCCAGTGCCAAATGTGAAGCAGTGGTGTGCCTGCTGTCGAAGAACTGGGAAGCGTCGCATGAGTGCAAGACCGAGTATCGCGTCGCGGAGAATCTGAACAAGCAGATTTTGTGTGCCCGCCTCGAGCCGTCGGCCGGTGACGACTTGACGTCGGAGTGGCAGCGCTGCGACCTGTTCGGCGAGAGTGACTTGACCTCGATCGACGTGGGCGGTGGACCGCCGGTGATGCTCGCCACCGGTGGCTTGTACCGGTTACGAGACGCCATCCGCGGCACCGGCATCAGCGCACATTCGTTCGTATGGCCGCCGCCAGACGACGTCGATCGGGCTCCGTATCGCGGGTTGGGAACCATTCGAACAGGTCGATGCCGCCGTGTTCTTCGGCCGGGACGCGCCAATTGTGCATGGGCTCGATGAGCTGCGCGGCATGAGACTGGCCGAGACGAAGTCGCTGTTCGTCGTGTTGGGCCCGTCTGGCACAGGTAAGTCGTCGTTCCTCCGCGCGGGTTTACTGCCACGGCTGGCCCGCGAAGACCGTCGGTTCACGCTGTTGGGCGTCGTGCGGCCGGGTCGCAACGCGCTCACCGGGGATTCCGGCCTGGCAGCGGCCATTTGGCATGCTCGAGACAAGCTGGGCTTATCGACACCCAGCCTCGGCGGGATCAAATCGGCATGCACCGAGGACATGAGGCGACTTCGCGAGCTGCTGCTCGAAGTACAGCAAGCAGCCGCGGATCGGTTACCGGATCCGATTCGCGGCGATGAGAAACCGACTCCCCCGACGCTGATTCTGCCGTTGGACCAAGCCGAGGAATTGTTCTCCGCTGACGCCGGAGACCAAGGGGCGGAGCTGATGTCGCTGATTCGGCGGCTGACGGTGCGAACGGATCTGCAACCGCTGGGCCTGATAGTGGTCGCCACCATTCGGACCGACCGATATGAGGTCATGCAGACCCATCCCGAACTGGTCGGCGTCGAGTCACGGGTTTTCGACGACCTCAAGCCAATGCCGCCGACCCAGTTCAAGGAGGTGATCACCGGCCCGGCGGCTCGTGCAAGCGAAGGGGGCCGGCGCCTCGCAATTTCACCGGACTTGGTGGAGCGGCTTCTCGTCGACGCCGCCGAGGGCGCCGACACACTGCCGATGTTGTCGTTGACGCTGGCGCGACTATATGCCGACTACGGCTCGACGGGTGAGTTGACAGTCGAGCAGTACCAGGCGATGGGCGGGATGCGCCGTGTCGTCGAGACAGAGATCAATGAGGTGCTCGCCACCGATCCCGACCAACGAAGCCGCCAACTCGATTGTCTGCGCGCGGCTTTCATTCCATGGCTCGCCACGGTCAACCCACATAACGACCAGCCGATGCGTCGGGTGGCCCGCTATGACGACCTGCCCGAGGAAAGCAGACCACTGATCGACGCACTGGTCGCCAAGCGGCTGTTACTCAAGGACCAGCGCGACGGCCAAGTGGTGGTCGAGGTCGCCCTGGAAAGCCTGCTGCGCCAGTGGGATGAGTTGGCAGACTGGCTTCGCGAGCAACGCCAGGAACTTCAGGTCGCCGATGACGTCGAGCGAGCCGATACCGCATGGCGAAGCAACGGCAAAGATCCGGCATGGCTTCTCGCGGGTTCCCGTCTTGCTGACGCCGAAAAAGTTGTCGGCTCAGCCACCTTCACACAACGGATGAATCCTGTTCGCGAATACCTCGACGCTTCTCGACAAAGCGAGAACGAGCGGGTCGCCGCGGAGGAAGAACGTCGGCACTCCGAATTACGCAATGCGCAAGAACGGCAAGCACAGGCCGAAGCCCACGCGACCGCCTTGCGCAAGCACGCGACCGCCTTGCGCAAGCGGTCGCGGATCTTGCGTGCCGTTGTGGCAATCACCGCGGCAGTCGCCGTGGTTGCCGTCGTTGGACTGGTCTATGCCATCAGCGCCCGCCATCAGGCGCAAGACCGATTCCGCCAGGCGACCGGCGTGCGTCTGGTCGCCGAGTCGGACGGCATCTTGGACGACAACAGGCCGGGCAGTGATGAAAGGGCCATGCATGAGCTACTTGCCGCGAATGCGATCTCTCCGAACACATTTGACCAACAGTTGTACTCAGCGGCGGTCAAGACCTTCGACACCCTCAAGCTCATCGACACCTCGACGGGAACCTTCGGTGGCGCCCTCAGCCCCGGTGCCGCCTTCAGCCCTCGCGGTGACCGCTTCGTCACTGCAGGCGACCACGGAACATTGCGCATGTGGGACACTCAGACACGGCCAACAGGTGGGCAAAGACTTTACCGGACACACTGAATGGGTTAACGACGCTGTGTTCAGTCCCGACGGTGACCGGCTCGCGACCACAAGTGACGATCGCACCGTCCGGCTGTGGAACGCGGACACTGGGGAACCGATCGGCCGGCCAATGACAGGCCATGAAGACGAGGTGTGGGGCGTGGCGTTCAGCCCCGACGGGCTCATGATCGCCACGGGCAGCGTGGACACCGACTTGCGGCTGTGGAACGCGAAAACCGGCCAGCCCATCGGCCAACCAATTGACCATCCCGCCGAGATTGTCTGCGTGGAATTCAGCCCCGACGGACGGCGCGTCGTCACTGGCGGTTACGACGGGGCTGTACGGATTTGGGACGTCGGCACCGGGCAGCAGATCGGTCCTCCACACAGAGTCCACGAGGACGACACGACGGAAATCATCATGGACGTGGCGTTCAGCCCCGACGGCCGCAGACTCGCTTCCGCGAGTGCCGACGGGGATGTGCAGATATGGGACGGGCGAAACCGGCCTTCCGATCGGCGCTCCCCTGACCGGTCACGGGACCCAGGTGATGAGCGTGGCGTTCAGCCCCGACGGCCACCGGCTTGCTGACGGAGGTAATGACGGTGCGGTGCGGCTGTGGGACGTCGACACCAGGCAATTGCTCGGTGCCCCCATGATGGGCCACAAGAGCGCGGTGTTTACTTTGTCGTTCAATCCGGACGGAACCCACCTGCTGTCGGGAGCGCAGGACGGGACGATCCGATTGTGGGATGTCGGCATACGTCGGCCGCTCGTCGGCCACATCGGAGGAGTGTCGAGTGTGGCGGTGAGCCCTGACGGAGATCGCATCGCTTCGGCTGGTGACGACGGCACGGTGCGGTTGTGGAACGCCGACAACGGCCGTCTGATCGGCAAGCCGCTCATGGCCAGCGGGCAGCCGCTGACCAGCGTCGCTTTCAGCCCGGATGGACGGCGTCTCGCCACCGCCGGCGCCGACGGCACCGTCCGGATGTGGGATGTCGGACGCAGGCCGGCCGTTGGTGCGCCGATCAATCCCGGGCAGGGACCACTGACCAGCGTGGCGTTCAGTCCCGAAGGACGCCGCGTGGTTATCGGCGGTGGAAACAGCGTCCGGTTGTGGGATGTCCAAACGGGCAGTCCCATCGGTGAGCCGCGGATACACGGCGAACTGGTACACAGCGTCGCGTTCAGTCCCGACGGCAACCACATCGCCTCTGGCGGCATGGAGACCGGCTACAACGGCACAGTGGGGTTGTGGGACGCCAACACAGGTCAATTGATACGGGCAGTCCCAATCGGCGGCGCGGATGTAGTTGTGTTCGCAGTGTCCTTCCGCCCCGACGGGCGCCGCATCGCGGCTGCGGGTGGCGACGGCGTCATTCAGCGGTTGGATGCGGGCAGTCTCGACAAAGTCGGCGAGCCAATGCAAGCCCATGAGGACACGGTCGTTGCGTTGGCGTACAGCCCGGACGGCCGCTCGCTCGCGTCCGCGAGTCTCGACGAAACCATCCGGGTGTGGGACACCGAGTCGGGCAAGCAGGCAGCTGATGCGTTGATCGGCCATACCGACAACGTGAACAGTGTTGCGTACAGTCCCGATGGCCAGCGCATCGTTTCGGGCAGCACGGACGGTACTGTCCGGGTCTGGCCTGCCATTGCAGGTCCACAAGACCTGTGCGACAAGCTCAGCTGAGAACATGAGTCATAAGCAGTGGAACGAGTGGGTGTCGCCGGACATCGACTACATCAAGGTCTGCCCCGATCTGCCGATCCCGCCGGATTAGCGAGGTGAGCGGAACCCGGTGCCCGTTCCTACCGGTCATCGCCGATGCGCGTCAGCTGCCCGGCATGGCCTGGGCTGGTGGCGGATCGGACGGCTCTGAGATCGACCAGGGCGAGCGCTTCAGGGATCTGACGTACCGCGTCGCGATCGAGATCGGCGATGTCGTCCGGCAACTCGTCGAACGGAACCAGGTAGGGCGTGACCTTTCGCTCAGCGTCTTTGGGTCCCGACCGCCAGCCGGACTCCAGTCGTTCGGCGACCCAACGTTTGTGCTCGGCGATCGCCAGCATCTCGAATTCCTCGTCGGTGAATTCGAACGCGGGTGCCCCTATGTCGTGCAGCGGCACGATGGTGCATCCGATGCTGCGCAGCTTTACCGGCATGTCGCGGGCTTGAGCTCGGTTGGACTCCTTGCGCGACTCGTCCAGTTCGGACCATGACGGCGCCTCCTTGCCGTTGGCGAGTTGACCTGCGCGCCAACGGCGGTGGATGGCAACCGCGATCTTCTCGAATGACCCCCCCGCGACAAGCTCGGCGGTGCACGTGCGCTCCAGCGCCGGGAACACCTCGACGTTCGTCAGCTCGCCACTGGCAGTCGCGTCGGTGATGAGCCGGGCCACTCCATCCGTGCGTGACAACGCGACGACCATCGGGACGGCGGGATCAAGGTAGTGGCGCAATGTGAGTGTGGCCTCGATCGCGTCTTCGTCGAGGTAAGCGTTCACATAGGCGCACGTTATCGGGGGCGCTCCCGCGTCGGCATGCACGGCGTCGAGTCGGTGAAGATCACGGACGGACGTCGACGATTCGACGAACCGGCACACCGACTCCAGGGCCGGGTACTGGTCGAGAAGCGCGCGAACGCGTTCCTCGGCGCGGTCGTCGACAACCGTGACCCACAGGGGGGTGTCGTCGGGTCGGTCGGTAAACCAGCCCCATGCCGAGTGTTTCACCAACCACGTTCCCAGCGAATCAAGGCGACTGACGAGGACGTGCGGGCTGCCGTTATCGGCCTCGACGGGGAACTCGTCGAGGCACAGCTGCGCACCGACCTCGTCGATGTTGAAGAAGTCCAGTGACGATGGCGCACCACCCGACGAGTTGGCTTCCTGCACGCGCAACAGCCGGCACAGCTGCGGGTTGCCGATTCGAGCCAGACATCGCAGTTTGTTGCTTCGGCGCTCTGTCGAAAGTCGCCGCGCGACGGCGACGATCTCGGTGTTCACCGCATCATTAGGGCACACCGCAAGAAGCTGAGACGCGCGCTGAACTCCGGCTCCCCGCAGCGTGTCTTCCAAGCGTGCATCGCCCACGACGACCGGGCTGCGCCAACTTCGACACACTTCCAAGAGCGGATTCGCGGGTTCTATTTCAACGACGACTACCCGGTGGCCGGCCTTTCGAAGGCGGTCCCCGAACAAGCTGCCGACATAGCCCAGCCCGCAGATGACGATGTGACCGCGCATCAGCGGGATGCGGAGCTGTTGAAACCGATCGTGAAACAACAGGGCCAGCCCGCTCAGCGCGGCCCAGCCAGACACGAGCGGCGCAAGGATCCGAGCGATCTCGATCTTGACCGGTAGCCCCGTCGTGGCAGGCGACCCCATCAAAAACAGCTTGAAGGTGTTGTAGGCGATGTCGGTCGCCCTAGGGGGATGCTTAGTTGCCCCCTCGACGTACAACTCGTTCAGGTATTCGGTATATCCCAGCCAGCCAAGCGTGAACGCGATCGCGGCGGCGAAACCGAGCAAAGCCCAACGGAAGTCAGCGATGAAGCGCCGAATCGACCGGAGGACGCTCATCGGGACCCATGCACATCAGTGATACGGCGGCGCCTGCGCGGGCCACTTCGGATCGACCGCATCGAGCGAGCGTAACCGAAAAGATGTTAAGGCAAACAGAAATGCGACATGGTGACTCGGATCGAGACCCTGGCTGGGCCAGTCGGGACGGCTCCCGCAGGTCGGCGCAACAGACTGAAAATATCCTGACCGGCCTGTGCCGTCTTCGCGATAATTCTACCGGCGGCAGGCTTTCAAGGTCAGAATTCGGTTTACTGAATAGGCCGATATCGCGGCGAAATAGAGGCAATACTCCGTACAACGGCTGAACGGCTACGTTCGGGCCATTGAGGGGGAAACATGAATATCGCCGGTGTGTTTGGCGCGGCGGCCGTCTTCGCTGCAGTCGCTATCGGGTTTCCGAGCCCCGCTTGGGCTGGCGGTCCGACTACCCCTACTTCACCCAGTGTTCCTGCCCCGGCCGCCTCCGTTGGGGAGTTGAGCGGCACCTATACCTTCACTGTGGACTCCGGAAACACAACTACGTGGACGATCACACCGTGTGGGCCCGGGTGCGCCAATGTCGCAGCGACAAATTCGTCGGCGGGTAACGCGCCCTATAGCGGGCAAGCGCAGTTGGCGGGCGATCGCTGGAACATGACGGCTGCGCGGTCCGATGCCCTCACGTGCGACGACAACACCCGAGCCCCGGGAACGACCATATACTCATGGGGCGCAACAACACTCGCCGGCACAGCGTTCAGCCAAGCGGGCGCCGGCATGTGTGGCAGCACTGACCCGAACGGTTTCCGTGGTCCTACTTCCGAGTTCACCTTGACGAAAGTCGCCTAAGCGAATAGTCGGCAGACGTCCCGGCGCCTCGGGAGCCGGTGACGACTCGACGGTGAGTGAGGGATAGCAGCACTTCCCATGCGCGCATTGGCGATGAACTCTGCGCTAATCCGATTGGCACTCAGACAAGTTCACGATGTTTTCGTCGCCCCGGCTGGCTTAGCAGGGTGGCCACACCGCCGTGTGGCCCTAAAAGGAACAGCTACGACATTCCTGATGGGATGGAAATTTGCGTTGCAACTTGCGGTATGCGCGTGGTCCGTATCGTTCAGGTCTCACGATCAGTGCGGAAGGAGTCATGATGCGCTTCGCGCGTATCGTTTCGAGCCGCATCGGGCGCCCGCTGCTGGCCGTTCTCCTGGCGACTGCGGCCGTTCTCTCCACCAGCCCCATGGCTGAGGCAGTGCCCGGCACGCTCGCGCTGGGTGAGCTGTCCCTAGACGCAATCACGATCCCGGAGCTGCAAGACCGCATGCAGTCCGGCGCGCTGACCGCCGTCGATCTGACGCAGGCCTACCTAGACCGCATTGCCGAGGTAAACGATGAGATCCGAGCGGTGTTGACCGTCAACGCGCACGCGCTCGACGAGGCCGCGCACAGCGACGGCATCCGCGCGCAGCAGGGCCGGCGGAGTGAGATGGAGGGCATCCCGGTCCTGCTGAAGGACAATGTGGATGCCGAAGGGATGCCGACGACGGCCGGTTCCCGCGCGCTTCTGCACAGCGAGCCGGACGACGCCACGATCACCCGCAAACTGCGCGACGCCGGCGCAATCGTGATCGGCAAGGCCAACCTCTCCGAGTGGGCCAACTTCCGCGCGAAGAACTCGACCAGCGGCTGGAGCGGGGCCGGCGGGCAGACGGCCAACCCCTACGTCCTCGACCGCAGCGCGTGCTCCTCCTCCAGCGGATCTGCGGCGGGTGTGGCGGCGTCGCTGGCCCAGGTAGCGATCGGCACGGAGACGAGCGGCTCGATCGTTTGCCCGTCGGGCACCACCGGCGTCGTCGGGCTGAAGCCGACCCTCGGCACGGTCAGCCGTGAGGGGATCGTGCCGATCTCCGCCGAGCAGGACACGGCAGGCCCGATCGCCCGCCACGCCGTTGACGCCGCGATTCTGTTGTCGGCCATCGCCGGTCGGGACCCGGCCGACGCCGCCACCGCGGAGAGCCCGGCCGACTTTGACCTAGAACTTCGCGGCGCTCGATCCAGACAAGCTCAAGGGCGCCCGGATCGGTGTGTTGACACTGAGCCCCGACGAGTCGCAGGCCGTTGACGACGGGACCGAGGCGGTCTTCGCCATGGCGGTTGAGGAGCTGGTGGCCGCCGGCGCCAAGACGGTACCGGTGCAATTGGCCCACCAGCAGGAGATCCGCGCCGGTGAGACCCCGGCCCTGCTGGCGGAATTCCACCGCGACATCGAAGCCTATCTAGCCGCCACCCCCGGCAACCACCCCGCAGACCTCGCAGGGCTCATCGCGTTCGACCGCCAGGACCCGGAGGAGCTGGCCTACTTCGGCCAGGAGCTGTTCGAACAGGCCGAGGTGTCCCCGGTGCCGGCCGACAACCCGGCGGTCCGCGAGCAGCGGAACACGATCCGCAGTCTGGCCCGCGCCTCCATCGACGACGCGCTAGCCCAAGGGCCAGTACCCCAGAACCGTCTAGACGCCATCGTGGCGCTCACCAACACACCCGGGCTGGGTGACCAAGTACTTCAACCGCGACGGTGTCGCTGACGAATTCCTCTACGGCAGTGCGGGACCGGCAGCGGTGGCCGGGTACCCGAACGTCACCGTGCCCGCCGGGTTCGCCGGACCCCAGGGGGCGCTCCCCATCGGCATCAGCTTCATCGGCGCCCGGTGGCACGACGCCGACGTGCTCGACCTCGCCTACGCCTTCGAGACCGCGACGAAGGCCCGCCGTGCGCCGGGATACCTGCCGACCGTGGGGGGCTGACAGCTCAGCGAGGCCGCCGAAGTAGCGTCCCTGCCCCGGCAGGCCACCGCGGAGGATCCACGGTGTGCCGACCCGTTGCGCTGCACCCCCGCTACGCGGTAAGTGTGGCCATGTGTCCCAGCCTCGCCCGCTCTCTGTCGACAACTTCTCTCACGTGTGCATCGGAGTATCCGATATGGATGCTTCGGTGTCCTTCTACACCGATGTACTCGGCATGGACGTTGTGTTCGACGTCGACCTCGACGGCGCCGGTCTGGACACCGTCACGGGCGGCGCCGCACAGAGCGGCCGGATGGTCGGGGGGCTCGTCGGTGAGGCCATGATTGAGTTGCTCAGCCTCGGTGCTGTGGCACCCAACGTCGATGGACCTCATCTGGGCTACACGAATATCTCGTTTCGCGTCGCGGACTTGGACGACACGCATGACGCGCTGACACAACACCATTCCGACGTGCGCTTCACGCCACCGGTTGACATCGCCGGCGTACGGATGCTGTTCATCTACGACCCCGACGGCACGCCTATCGAGCTGATCGAACTGCCCGGAGGGGCAAAATCTACGGTGCAGCTGTGGCGGCCGATGCCTTAGCCGGGAGGTGGGTCACGAATTGGCTGCGACCACCGTCGGATTTCCGACGCCGATGGTCATTCGTGGGGACGCCGAAGGGTCGAGCCAATTCAGCACCGAACGCATCTCGTCGCGGCCGATGGCCACACATCCCCAGGTGGGAGTGCCATCGGTCACGTGAAGGAAGATTCCCGACACCCGTCCCGGGATGCGTTGCGGGTTCACCGCGATGTTCACGGCGTAGTCGTAGACGGGACCGGAGTCATAGAGATTTTCCGCGATCGATGAGGGTCTGCCGGTCCTGCGCACGTGAGTGTTGTACGTAGGTGAGCCGGCGTCCTCGTCCCACCAATCTTGGTCAGTGGCTTGAAAATAGGGCATTTTGGTGCCCGGATTGGGCTGGCGCCCGAAGGCTTGGTCGAATGTGAACGTTCCGACGGGAGTCCGGTGGACGCCGTCAGCGGGTGCGCCGACGCCGAGCTCGCCTACCTTGGCGGCCGTGGGGCCCAGCACCACTTTCCACTGCTGACCGACGCGCTGAAAGGCAGTGAGGGTTCCTGTTGTCGCGTTTGCGGCGGGCACGCCCACCACGATCCACTGAGCGGGCTGCGCCGCCCCGGACGGTACCGGGTCCGCCGCAGCGGGGACAGCGACTAACAGGCTTATGAGCGCCCACCCGAGTTGTCCCGCTACCAGCGTCGCCAGTTTGGACGCACGGGCCATCCTCAACAGGGCAACACCACGGGCTCGGCGAGCAACCGGCCCCACTCATGACGCGCGGCAGACTCCTCGGCGTTCAGAGTCTCCTGTGATCTGTCGCCACCGCAGGTCAGATGAACGAGCCCCCACGCCATGGCACTCACCGGCACCCGATGGCGTTGGGCGGCGAAGAGCAGTTCCTGGAACGCTGCTTCCGAACGACACCGCCGAAGCCCGATCAAAATTCCGAGCGCCGTGTCGAGCATGCGGCCGCCCTGCGGATCAGGAGAAATTGTGGACGGAATCCACCCTGTCGTCATCTGTTTCGATTCCTATGCTCTGGCGGCCACACCGACGCTTGGATTCGACTGCTTGACTACCGTCACGCGCTGCCGGTGTAGAGCACGGCCGCGCCGGCGCGTGCTCAGCTCATTGTGTGCCAGCCAACCGCTGAGACCAGGATTTACAACGCATCGGTATGCAGGCGTGATCGCCTCGCAACAGCACCGTGGCCATGACGACGTCGACGCATATGCGCTCAGATGATCGGAGAATCCCCTGGCCGCAGCAGTCGCAGCCATCGGTAACCGAACGGTTCCACGTCGAGTTCGACACCGCCGTGCGCGTCGAGTTCATGCTCGGCGAGACCGTCGAGCAGATCGACCAGCGTGCACCCGGGCGGTGCGTCTTCGAGACGGATCGGCACCACGCGACGATCCGCACCGAAGTTGTGTATCGCCACCATCGCCCAACCTGACTTCTCGCGACAGACGTGTGCGAGTACGGACGTGTGCGGTTGTTTGAGGACCTCGGGCGTCGACCAGCCGATCTCCGGCTGCTGACGGTAGGTGTAAATGAGGTTGCGCATGAACCACCAGAACGAGCGATGGTCGTGACGCTGGTCGGCTACGTTGACGCGGTCCGGACCATACAGTCCGTCCGGAAGCGGTCGTGGCAGACGGCGCTTCGCCGCAGTGGAGAAGCCCCCGTTGACTTCGTTGGTCCATTGCATCGGTGTGCGCACCGCGAGTCGGCCTTCCACATCGAG
The DNA here is from genome assembly GCA_963786995.1 of uncultured Actinomycetota bacterium. Taxonomy (GTDB): domain Bacteria; phylum Actinomycetota; class Actinomycetes; order Mycobacteriales; family Mycobacteriaceae; genus Mycobacterium. The sequence continues at coordinate 171,123 of CAWBBH010000001.1, forward strand.
GTTTTCGGCCATACCGATCTCCTCGCCATAGAAGAGCACCGGCGTGCCCGGCAGCGAGAACGCCAGCGAGTACGCCATTCGCATCCGCCGCTCGTCCCCGCCGAGCATCGCAGGCAGCCGTCGTCGCAGACCGCGCCCGTACAGCTGCATGTCCGGGTCGGGACCGAACGCGTCGAAGACTTCCTGCCGCTCACTGTCACTGAGCTTGTCCAGGGTGAGTTCGTCGTGGTTGCGCACGAAGTTGGCCCACTGGCTCGTCGTATCGAGCGCCGGACGCTGCCGCAACGCCTTGGCGATCGGTCGGGCATCGCCGCGGGCGAGCGACAGGTACATGTTCTGCATTCCGATGAAGTCGAACTGCATGTTGAGCCCGTCGCCATCCGGACCGCCGAAGAACGACTTCTGCTCCTTGTAGGGGACGTTCACTTCGCCGAGTAGGACGGCATCTCCGACGCGTCGCGTGACGAAGTTACGGACATCGCCGAGATATTCGTTCGGGTCGAACACGCCGGGATCGCCTGGCGCGCCGTCCCTGGCGAAGAGGAACGGAACGGCGTCGACGCGGAAACCAGAGACCCCGAGCTCCAGCCAGAAGCCGAGCGTGCGCGCAATCTCCTCCTGCACAATGGGATTCGCGATGTTGAGATCGGGTTGATGCTTGTAGAAGTGATGCAGATACCACTCGTTGGTCTTCGGGTCGCGCTCCCACAGGCTGTCCTCCTGATCGGGGAACACGACGTCCTTCGCGCTCGACGTGGGCTTGGTCGCACTCCAGACGTAGTAGTCGCGATACGGGTCGTCCTTGCTGCGGCGCGCGGACCTGAACCAGGGGTGGGCATCCGATGTGTGGTTCATGACGAAGTCGACGATCACCCGGATACCGTTCGATCGGGCCGTGCGCACGAGTTCCACGAAGTCCCCGAGATTCCCGAGACGAGAATCGACCCCGAAGAAGTCGGTGATGTCGTAACCGTCGTCCTTGCGCGCGGTCGGATAGAACGGCATCAACCACAGGCAGGTCACCCCGAGGTCGTAGAGGTATTGGATTCGCTCGGTCATGCCGCGGATATCGCCGCAGCCATCACCGTCCCAGTCGAAGAACGTTTCGATGTCGGCGCAGTAGAAGACGGCGTTCTTCCACCAGAGATCGCCCGTTTCGATCTTCCTCATGCGAGCGCCTGCCGCCGGCCGCGGAGCCGTCGGCGACAGTTGAGGCAGCACGCGCTCGCCGAAAGCGTCGATGAACTCGGCTTGCCGCTGGCCGACGAAGTGCAGGTACAACTCGTCCCAGCCCTGCTCGACGTACTCGTGAAGCCACTCGGCGTGCTGTCCGAGATCGCTGGAAACCAGCACGGACTGCTGCACCTTTTCGGGCTGACCGCCTCGCCGATGACGTCGAACGCCTCGACCGTCTCGATGTCCCAGGAGACCGGTGGAGAGAAGACGTTGTTGCGCCACTGGTCGTGGGCGATGGCCAGCGCCTCCTCATCGGTCGGCGCCCAGCTGAGATGAATCTGAAGGCGGGCAGGCCCTCGTCCGCCGGCTTCTCGATAGGCGCCCATCACTTTGTGCAAAGCGTCCTTCGGCTGATTGACGGTAATCAAACCGTCCGCCCACGCGGCGTGGCGCGCCGCGGTCTCGGGCGTCACCGCAGGCCCGACAAGGTCCGGCACGTCGTCTCGGGCAGCGTCCACAGACGCGCCCGATTCACATGGACGAGACCCTCATGCGTGACCTCTTCGCCTTCAGCAGCCGTCGAATGACCTCCACGCATTCGAGGAGGCGCCGATCGCGCACGTCCTTTCGCGGCCACACTTCGCCGGTCACCCGCTCATTGGACGCCTCGCCCGAGCCGAGGGCCGCCCAGAAGCGGCCGGGAAACATCTGCGCGAGCGTGGCGATCGCCTGGGCGATGATGGCGGGGTGATAGCGCTGTCCTGGCGCGTTCACCACGCCGAACGGCAAGCCGGTCGTCGCCAGCGCGGCACCGAGGAAAGACCACGCGAAGCCCGACTCCGCCTGTCGTGCGCTCCACGGACTGAAGTGGTCGGACGACATGCCGGCGGTGAAGCCGGCTTGTTCAGCCTGCTGAACATCGCGCAGCAGCTGGGCTGGATCGATCTGCTCGTGCGAACAATGAAATCCGATGACAGTCATGACGCCACGTAGTACCCGTTCTGTCACCCGCTTACGTCGACGTCAGTCCATTGGCCAGCCGATGAGTTCACGCCGTCTGCTCAGTCTCCATAGGTAGGAACGTGAGAGGAGTCAGTTCGATGGGCAGGCTGATCGTGTCAGCGCACATGACGACGGACATGGTGATCGACCCCATGGAGGAGTGGTTTCGGCCAGACCTGGCTGCGGCCGATGGCCTCGCGCAACTGAGTGCGGCCGATGCCATCATCCTCGGTCGAGAAACCTACGAAAAGCTCGCCGAGTTCTGGCCGAAATCGGATGGCGAATGGGCGGAATTGATCAACCCGATGCCCAAACACGTCGCCTCGCGCACCCTGAAGGAGCCGCTGACATGGAACGCGCAATTGCTCGGCGCCGACCTCGCCGGCGACGTCGCGGCGCTGAAGGAGCGCTATTCCGGTGACCTGATCCTGTACGGCATCGGACAACTGGCCAACTACCTCGCGCATCAGAACCTCGTCGACGAGGTGAGGTTCTGGATACATCCCTACATCTTCGGCGACGGCGTGCGGCCGTTCCATGCCGGCGAACTGCCGCTTCCACTGCGCCTGATCTCGGCGACGACATACACCTCCGGCATGGCGAGGCTGGCATACCAGCCGGCCGCCGTTTAGCAGCGGCCCACTTCATCTGCTGGCCGAAACGCTGGGCGGAATGGTGAAACGTGATGGCCACGTGACAACCTGCGATGAATGCGGGACGCTAACTCGATGAGGACAGTCGGATCCGGACTCTTCTTGCCTCCTTTCGAAGCGCTCGCCGATCCGCTGACGGTGGCGCGCTTGGCCGCCGAAGCCGAAGAAGCGGGTTGGACGGGTGTGTTCGTCTGGGACCATCTGCGGTGGTGCGAACCGATTTCGGCGATAGCCGATCCGTGGATCACGTTGGCAGCCGTGGCAACTGCTACATCACGCATTCGGCTCGGCCCGATGGTGACGCCACTTCCGCGTCGCCGCCCGGCCAAGGTCGCAAAGGAAACCGTGTCGCTGGACCGTCTCAGTGCGGGCCGCCTGACGTTCGGTGTGGGACTTGGCAGCGACGCATACGGCGACGAGTACACCAAGACCGGTGAAGAGGTCGACGACCGTAAGCGCGCGGCCATGCTCGACGAATCACTGGAGGTGATCACCCGCGCGTGGACGGGCGAAGAGGTCGTCCACCGAGGCGAGCACTACACCGTCGACGGTGTGCGCTTCCTACCCAGACCGGTCCAGCAACCGCGGATTCCGATATGGGTAGCAGGCTTGATCGGAAACAAGCGACCACGGCGTCGCGCCGCGCGCTACGACGGATATTTTCCGGTTTTCCTGGAAACCCCCGACCAGGCGGCCGAGGCGGTCGCCGACATCAACGCGCTGGACCCGAAAGACGACTTCGATTTCGTGGTTCCCTTGTCACCGGGGACGGATCCGGCACCGTACATCGCTGCGGGGGCGACGTGGTGGGTGGTGGAATTCCCCTGGGCGTCGACGACCGTGGATCTTGTCCGGGGAGTGATTCGCGAAGGACCGTTGCAATGAGCGGCAAGTCGCCGGCCGCTCAACTCACTCTCGAGCCGTCCAGGTAGTCCCCGAGCCGCCAGAAAAGCCGATTGTCCAAGCACTTCCGAAGATAGGGGACACCGGCGGTGTAACCGGAGCCTTGAGCCTCCCCGAGCATGCGCGCGGCCAGTGAGTGATGGGTGGCCTTCCAGCGCTGGTGACCGCCCTCGAGCTTGTTAAGGGCGGCGTCGAGGACGTCCCATTCGTCAGGGGTGAACATGCCGTCGCGGCGGGCGTCCAGATAGGCATGGGAGAAATCGTCGTGGCCGGCCACCGCGTCGGCCTGCACTGCGGGCACGTTGGTGAAGGCGTCCGAGCGCAGGCGCTCGGCCGACGGTGCGCCGCAGGCGATTTCGAAGCGCTTGTACTGCTCGGACTGGATCGCACTGGCGCCCTGCGTGAACTCCCGGAAGGCGTGGAAATGGTCGGGGCGCATCGTGGCGACCAGCCGGAACAACATCGCCGCCCGGGCGAAGACTTTGTTCGCGTGCTCCAGGCTGGACACTGCGTCCTCGAAGCGACCGTCGCGTAGCGAAGTCGTCGCCGCGCGCAAATCCGCAGCTAGCGTCGTGAAGACCATCTCGTGGGCCTGCAGCGCCCGCATGAAGAAGTACTCGTCGTGGGCGACGTATACCGGATGAAACGGTCATATCGAACCACTCACCGGCCGGTGTTGCGGGAAGGGCTGGCAGGGTTTCGAGAACCTCAGCGAGGTCGAGATCGCGGCCAGCGTCGTTGCCGTCTGCGTCCCGGAAGCTCGCCAGGAACCGCAGAGCGTGGGTGATGCGCTTGCGCGACGTCGCCGGGTCCGGCCGGTCGCTGGTGGACTCCTCGGCGGCCGCCGCGGTCTCGAACCGGACGATGTCGGCCATCAATAGGGCCGACATACGCTCCGGGTCGAGACCGGACAGCGGGTCGTCGCAGATCTTCTCCAGGAGCGGCAGTGCCAGATACGTGCGGTTGTAGTAGCGACCCTCGAACTTGTCGAGGACGCCGTCGAGAAATGCGTCGAGGAACGGGTCGCGTGCGCCATGCTGACGCCGGATCTCGGTCAGTCGCGTCAGGATTGGAACGGAGAGGAAGTGTTTCCCGACCGCGCGAATGTGCTCAGAGATGAGCTTCGCCAGTGTCAAGCTGTCGGGCGCGTCGCCCGCCGACCAGCGATCAATCGCGTCGATGATCGGCTGGTCGCGCCACAGGTCGGCAGGCGATGTCACCTTGACGTCCGAGCCTGTCCGGCGTGGCGACGGCGGGTCCCGCGAACGGGCACCTGCCCGCACCCGTTGCCCTGCGGAAAGGCTGCACTTGGGACCCGTTCGAGCACCGGCCGCGTCGCGGTGGGTGCTTGGTCGTAGGTGGCCATTTCTGCTCCTTGTGGTTATTCGTGCCGCCCTGTTCGGGTGCATTCACGGGTAGGAGCGGCGAGGGACGTGCCGTCGCACACTTTTGTTCGAACCTTTTTCCGTGAGAGCCCTGGGCCTGAAGAAAATTGTCGGGACCGCGTACTCGTTCCGTAATCGCTGCGAGGCTGTATTCCGCTCCTCGAGTGGGGAGGGTTTCCTATCCGATCGGTAAGCGACGACGCAAGCGGCAACGCAGCCACTGGTCAAGACGGGCCCGGTGGCCCTAGCACGAGGTCCGGCAATCCGGTTATGAAGTTTCGAGACGGCATTCGGTTCTTCTCGGGCAACGCCAATCTGAATTACACCTGGGTCTGGCGCCGAGGACGTCGTGGAACAGTGCATTGCGAAGTGCGAGTTCGCGTCGGTCGCTCCAGGGGTGGTAGCCCATCCGGTTCATCACGTAGGCGAACCCGATACCGGTATCCGGTTCGGCGAACCCGAACGATCCGCCGGTTCCTGCCGTGCCGAAAGCCTTCTCCGAGGAACCGATACCCATGCGGGAAAAGGCTTTACGAAGCCGAGCGAGAAACCGTGTCGATATGCAGTACTTTGTCGCGCAAGCCACCCGTTGGTGGCGTAGCGGGCCTCACGAGAGCGCCGAAAGTTGAGGCGGTCGTCCCGACTTCGGAACCACCGATCGCGACTGAGCCGTACAACTTGGCTACCGCCTTCGCGTTACCCATGTCGTTGAAGCCGGGCATCTCGACTGCCTGTCCGGTGCGGAGGACGGTAACGCCGTCGAACCGCCCAACGGCGGCCTAGATCTCACGGCCTCAATGAGGAACTCCGACATTCCGCCAGGGAGGGGACTGCGCGAGAAGGACTCGAATCGGCTTCCTCCAGCCAGCCCGTCCATTCGGTCCACGTTCGGATCATTCCCTCGCCGGAGGCGAGCGTCAGGAAGTAGGCGCTAAGGTGCGCCACGAAGGGCGGCCCCATCTCGTCGTCGTCTTGTAGCGCATCGATCACATAGAGGCTCGCGCCCGGCCGAAGCGCCCGCGCGGCCTTCGCGAGCAAACCGCGAATCTTCTCTTCGGACCA
>CAWBBH010000002.1:0-46413 GCA_963786995.1 uncultured Actinomycetota bacterium
ACATCGGTGTCCGCCGAGCGGTAGACGAACGGGCCACCGTGGGGACCCTCGGAGGACAGCGAGGTGAGATAGCCGTACAAGCCGACACTCCCGCCCTCGGCTGAAGGACGCCAGCCCATGTGGCGCTCGATGACACGTATCTCGGCATCGGGGTCCTCGTAGGCCTCGCTGAACGCGACGCCGGTGCGCATGTCGAGGACGTGTCGCACCGTGGCCCCGTCGTACCCGGAGCCGGTGATCTCCGGAATGTATTGCGTGACCGGCGCCTCCGTGTCCAGGCGACCCTGGGACGCAAGGATTCCGCAGACACACCCCACGATGGACTTCGACACTGACATCAACAGATGCGACGTGTCGGCGTGCATCTCGCCGAGATAGCGTTCGAGGACGACCTGACCGTCGTGCAGCACGATGACGGCATCGGTCCACGTATCCGCCAGGACTTCCCCGACGGTCGGCAGACCGGCGCCGAGCCGCGTCACGGCAATGTCGTCGAGAGCCGGTGGGTCGTCGACGCCCAACAGCACCCTCGTCTCGGGGCCCCGGGCGATGCGCTGCGTGGGGATGACCTCGCGCAGATGCTGGAAGGACCACCGGTTGAAGGCTGGCTCCTGCCAGTTCTCCAGGTTCACCACAGACTCGCGAGGTGGGGGGAATCCCGCCATCGGTGCATGGGCCATGATGCGCACCTTATCTGGGGCTGGCGGCAACGGCGCCTCGCCCGCCTACGGCAGCGGCGCGAGCATCGGCGGCGTCGGCCTTGTCCTGATCCTGAGACTGGGCTGATCGTGCTCGGCGTGGTGTTCATGACTTAGCGGAAGTCCCGACTCCGGGACGCCACCCGCATATCGAGCTTGCTGAGCCGGTCGGCGACGACGGTTACTGCACCCGTGGCGTTCTGAACCTGTCCGCGGATCACCATCGCCGACGCTGTCTGCGCCAGCTTGTAGTGCCGCTTCCACACCCCCTGTGAGCACACCACGTTGACCATGCCGGTTTCATCTTCGAGGTTGATGAACGTCACACCCTGAGCCGTCGCGGGTCGCTGCCGATGTGTCACCGCACCCGCCACCAGCACCCTGGTGCCGTCGGGTATCGACAGCAGCCGGTCGGCCGTGACGACGCCGATGGCGTCGAGATCCTCCCGCAGGAACTGGGTCGGATAGCTGTCGGGTGACACTCCGGTGGCCCATACGTCGGAGGCCGCCAGTTCCACTTCGCTCATCCCCGGCAGGGTGGGCACGTGCGACGATGCGCCGACGCCGGGCAGCCGGTCCGGCCGCTGGGTGGCGGCGGCGCCCGCGGCCCACAGCCCTTCGCGCCTGGTGATCCCGAAGCAGCCGAGCGCCCCTGCCGTCGCGAGCGCTTCGGTCTGCGGAACCGACAGCTGCACCCGGCCGGTGAGATCGAGCAGAGAGCCGAACGGCCCGTTGGCTTTTCGTTCGTCGATGATCTGCTCTGCAAGCTCGGTGCCGATGTGGCGGACGCTGCCGACACCCAGCAGCACCTCGGTGCCCACGTTCTCCAGCGTGGCGTGCGCAAGGCTGGCGTTGACGTCCGGTCCGTGCACGGTGACCCCGTGCCGACGGGCGTCGGCCACCAGCGTCTGCGGCGAGTAGAAGCCCATCGGCTGCGCCCGCAGCAGCGCCGCGCAGAACGCTGCCGGGTGGTGCAGCTTGAACCACGACGAATAGAACACCAGCGAGGCGAAGGACAGCGAATGGCTTTCCGGGAAACCGAAGTTGGCGAACGCCTCCAGCTTCTCGTAGATCCGGTCGGCCACGTCACCGGTGATGCCGTGCCGGTTGCGCATGCCGTCGTAGAACCGGCCGCGAAGCCTGCGCATCCGTTCGGTCGACCGCTTGGACCCCATCGCGCGGCGCAACTGGTCGGCCTCGGCGGCGGTGAAACCGGCGCAGTCGACGGCAAGCTGCATGAGCTGTTCCTGAAAGAGCGGCACACCGAGGGTTTTTCGAAGCGCAGGCTCCATCGAAGGATGGTCGTAGACCACCGCCTCGGTGCCGTTTCGCCTGCCGATGTAGGGATGCACCGAGTTGCCCTGGATCGGCCCCGGCCGGATCAGCGCCACCTCGACGACCAGGTCGTAGAACACCCGCGGCTTCAGGCGCGGCAGCGTGGCCATCTGCGCACGCGACTCCACCTGGAACACGCCGACGGAGTCGGCGCGCTGCAGCATCTCATACACCGCGGGCTCGGAGAGATCGAGCTTGGCGAGGTCGACGTCGATGCCTTTGTGCTCGGCCACCAGGTCGATGCAGTAATGCAGGGCCGACAGCATGCCGAGGCCGAGCATGTCGAACTTCACCAAACCAATTGCCGCGCAGTCGTCTTTGTCCCACTGCAACACGCTGCGGTTCTCCATCCTCGCCCACTCCACCGGGCAGACGTCGGCGATCGGCCGATCGCAGATCACCATGCCACCGGAATGGATGCCCATGTGCCGCGGCAGGTTGGAGATCTGGGTGGCCAGATCGATCACCGGTTCGGGAACGTCTTCGACGTGGGTCGCCTCGGTGAGATTGCCCCACTGACCTATCTGCTTGCTCCACGCGTCCTGCTGGCCCTGTGAGAACCCGAGCGCACGGGCCATGTCACGCACCGCGCTGCGACCGCGGTAGGTGATGACGTTGGCGACCTGGGCGGCGTAGTCACGGCCGTAGCGGTCGTAGACGTACTGAATGGCCTTCTCCCGCAAGTCCGATTCGATGTCGATGTCGATGTCGGGTGGCCCGTCCCTTGCCGGCGAGAGGAACCGTTCGAACAGCAACTCGTTGGCGACCGGGTCGACGTTGGTGACGCCGAGGGCGTAACAGACCGCCGAATTGGCGGCCGATCCCCTGCCCTGGGCAAGGATGCCGTTCTCCTTGCAGAACCGGGTGATGTCATGCACCACAAGGAAGTAGCCGGGAAAGCTCAGCTGCTCGATGATTCTCAGCTCGTGTTCGATCTGGGCGTAGGCCCGCTGCGCGCGTTCCGGCGGCCCGTACCGGTTACGGGCGCCCATCATGACCAGATGCCGGAGCCAGCTGTCCTCGGTGTGCCCGTCGGGTACGTCGAACGGCGGCAGCTGCGGGGCGATGAGCGCCAGTTCGAATGCGCACTGCTCACCGAGATCGGCCGCCGCGGTCACCACCTTTGGCGAATGCGCGAACAGCCGTGCCATCTCCTCCCCCGACCGCAGATGCGAACCGCCAAGCGGCGCAAGATAGCCCGCCGCCTCGTCGATCGAGTTGCGGGCCCTGATCGCTCCCATGGCCATGGCCAGCCGCCCGCGGGACGGCTCGGCGAAGTGGGCGGCCGTGGAGGCGACGACGCCGACACCGAACCGCGGCGCCAGCGCTGCGAGCGCGGCATTGCGCTCGTCGTCGAGCGGATGCCCGTGGTGGGTGAGCTCGACGCTGACCCTGTCGCGCCCGAACCGGTCCACCAGGTCGGCAAGCGCCGTCTCCGCAGCATCCGGGCCGCCGTCGGTGAGCGCTTGTCGGACATGGCCTTTGCGACAACCGGTGAGGATGTGCCAGTGTCCGCCCGCCGCCTCGGTCAGCGCGTCGTAGTCGTAGCGCAGGACGCCTTTCTCACCGCCGGCAAGATGGGCGGTCGCCAGCTGGCGCGACAGCCGTCGGTAGCCCTCGGGACCGCGGGCAAGCACCAGCAGATGCGGTCCGCGGGGGTCGGGTTCCTCGGTGCGGTCACCCCCGTCGAGGGACAGTTCGGCACCGAACACCGTCCGTATGCCGAGTTCCTTGGCGGCTTCGGCGAAGCGGACCACCCCGTAGAGCCCGTCGTGGTCGGTCAGCGCGATGGCGCGCAGATCGAGGCGGGCGGCCTCCTCGACGAGTTCCTCCGGCGTGCTTGCGCCGTCGAGGAAGCTGTATGCCGAATGCGCGTGCAGTTCGGCGTACGGGACCGTCGACGACGGTCGCTGCATGCCCGGCGGTTGGTAGCTCCCACGCTTGCGTGACCAGGCCGGGCTGTCGCCGCCGTCGCCGATCTGCTGGTCGATGGGCCAGCCGGCACGGCGCGGCTTACTGTGGAGCACCCGCTCCATCTCGGTCCAGCTCGGCGGCCCGGTATGCCAACCCACCCCGGTCAGACTAGTCGAACGCGTGTTCGATTACCAGTCGGCGGCTAAGCCTCGCGAGCAACGATGGCAGGTGTCTTCACCGTGTGGACGACCGCGGTGCTCACCGAGCCGAGCAGCATGCCGGCGAACCCGCCGCGGCCATGGCTTCCCACCACGACCAATTGCGCGTTCTTCGCGTTCTCGATCAACTGACGGGCCGGCTTGTCGGACACCACTACCCGGTGCACCTCGACGTCGGGGTACCTCTTGTCGAAGCCTGAAAGCCGTTCGGACAGCGCGAGCCGCGCGTCCTCCTCGAGCTTCTCGGAGTCCAAGCCGGGCAACTCGTACATGGTGGTGATGTCGCGCCAAGCGTGCACCGCCACCAGATTCACCCCGCGTCGCGAGGCCTCGTCGAAGGCGATCTCGGTCGCTGACATCGAGGCGGGCGACCCGTCGATACCGACCACTACCGGCGCATCCGCGGCCACCGCGGGCGCTTCCTCGTGAATGACAGCGACCGGGCAATGGGCGTGATGAATCAAACCGGTACTCACAGAGCCCAATAGGGCTCGACTGAATGCACCCATGCCTCGCGAGCCGACGACGACCATGTTGGCGTCCTTCGAGAGGTCCACCAGCGTGGCGACCGCACCGCCGTGGTGGACAACAGCATGCACCGCAGGCGGTTTGGCTTCGTGGGGTGAGTCTGCGATCACCGCCCGCGCCTCGTCGAGGACGCGAGCAGCCTCGTCTTCCTGCCATCTGAAGAAGTCGGCGGGAAATGCGTATTGGCCCGGCGACCCGGCGGCGGTGGGGATCACCGGCACCACGACATGGACGAGCGTGATCGGACGGTTGTGCAAGGCGGCATCGCGCATGGCCCATACGATTGCGGCCCTGGAGGCCGCGGAACCGTCGACACCGACTACGACGCCCCCGCGAATCTCTGACTCAGACATGCCTCCACGCTATGAGCGCGCGACCCGGACAGCCGAGGCATTTGGTCACTGACCTCGAGGCCGAACGTCTCTCATCAGGGCAGGGCGTCGGCGTCGATCCGGTCGCGCGGCACGACCATCATCGGCACGTCGAGCGCGCGCAGCATCTTGGCCGCCGTGGAGCCGAGGAAGAGCCGCTTCGGCGCGCTGAGCCGGCTCGAGCCCACCATGATCAGGTCGCCATCGCGCCAATCGAGCTTGCTGACCGCATCCTCGACCGTTGCGCCGTCGACGACGGTCGAGGTCACCGGAATGCCTTCGGGTAGAGCATCTCTCGCGGTTTCCAAGGTGTGCCGCGCATGCGCCAGCGCCCGTTCGCGCACGGCGAGGGAGTCGCCCCGCAAGCGACCGAACGTCGGATCGAGAGCCACCAGCGACGCGAGCCTCAAGGGTGTCCCCGCGGCCTTGCTGAATCGGACCGCTGTGCGCAGCAGCAGATCGGCACCCTGACGCTCGCCGATCGCGCATGTCACCTCGCGTACCCGTTCGACGTCGGAGTGGCGGGTGCCTCGCGGGGCGATCGCGACAGGGACTGGTGACGAGTGCAGCAGTTCGTTGACCACCGAGCCCAGCGAGAAAGGCCCGGCAAGCCCGCCGCCTGCGCCGCCCACCACGATGGCGTCGGCCTCCAGCCGCGCGACCTCCTTGATCAGGCCGTCAGCGAACGAGTCTGTGAAGCTCACGTGGTTGCGTGAGACCACGTCGCCGGGCACCGGAGCCTCGCTGAGCCACTTCTCCGCCTGCTCGGTGAGCAGACCGTCGAAGTCGCCGACCGCCAACCGGGCGACGCCTCCGCGGTCGGCCGGCAGCACGATGCACAGCTCCAGTTCCGCGCCGAGCGTGCGGGCCAGCCGAGCGCCGAGCGCCACCGCATCCGCACCACCGGGTGTGGCCAGGTATCCAACGACCAGCTTCATGGTGGACATCCTTTACCACCGAGCGGGGCTCTGTCGGTGTATTCGACGACGCCGTCATCGAGCACCAGCCGGGCATTCGATCCGTCCTGGCCCGTCGCCTCGGTGCGGAACACCGCACGGCCCGCCTCGGTGCGCCAAATCGACGTGGTCAACGTCTCGCCGGGGAACACCGGCGACGTGAAGCGCGAGGCGATCGCGGTCACCTTCGTCGCGTCGCCGCCGCCGAGCTCGCCGACGAGTGCCCGGCCTGCGACGCCGTAGGTGCACAGCCCGTGCAGGATCGGTTTGGGGAATCCGGCCAGTTCCCGCGCGAACCACGGATCGCTGTGGAGTGGGTTGCGGTCGCCGGACAGCCGGTAGATCAGCGCCTGGTCTTCGCGCGTCGGCAGTGCGATCGTGGAATCTGGCTCGCGATCGGGGATCTCGGGCGCGACAGGCCGCTGGCCGGGCTGTCCGCCGAAGCCGCCCTCGCCGCGGATGACCGCGGTCGCCATCGTCTCGCAGATGACCCGTCCGGTGTCCGGGTCGCTGCCGGTCGCCTTCAGCATGACGATGGCGTTCTTGCCTTCGCCCTTGTCCTGGATGTCGGCGACCTCGCCGACGACGCTCAACTTCCCGGCCGGGGGCAGCGGTTCGAACAGCCGGATCTCCTGGGATCCGTGCAGCAGCATCGCGAAGTTGAACGAGCCGATCTTGCCTGCCGCGGCGAATCCGGTGCAAGCGATGACGGCGTAGGTCGGCAGCACCTGCTGCGGGATGTCGTGGCTGTTCTCGGTGGTGAACGCCAGGTCATCGAGGCCCGCGCCGACACCGAGCGCGTAGAGCATCGTGTCTCGGTCGGTCCATTCGAAGATCTGCGGCTCGGTTTTCGCGCCCACCGCGTTGGGGTCGATCGGCATTGGCACTCCCTTCGGATCGACTCGGACGATATCCGTCCGGCCAGATCGGTGATTGAGCGGCCAAGACAGGGCGACGATGACCCGACGGGTTTTCTGGCGATGACGCTGAGCGTCGAGGCCACGATCGGCCACCGAAGCGCTGGCGACCATCGCGGGGATCCGCGCCGAACGACCTCGGCTGATCGACCGCGTCACAGTGCGTTGACGTAGGCCGACCAGCGGACGAGCATGTCCGCATGCGCTATGTCGTTACCGGCGGTACCGGGTTTATTGGCCGCCGAGTCGTGTCGCGACTTCTGGATCGCTCCGCCGATGCCGAGGCGTGGGTGCTTGTCCGCAGAGAGTCTCTGACTCGGTTCGAGCAGTTGGCATCGCGGGATGACGAGCCATGGGGTGGTCGGGCGAAACCGCTGGTCGGCGACCTCACAGCAGACGGCCTCGGCCTCTCCGACGACACCCTCGCCGAGCTGGGGTCCGTCGATCACGTAGTGCACTGCGCCGCGATCTACGACATCACCGTCTCCGAGGACGCACAGCGCGCCGCCAACGTGGACGGCACGAGGGCAGTGATCGCCCTCGCACGCCGGCTCGGCGCGACCCTGCACCACGTCTCGTCGATCGCGGTGGCGGGCACGTACCGCGGCGAGTACACCGAAGAGGATTTCGACGTCGCGCAGGACCTGCCGACGCCGTATCACCAGACCAAGTTCGAGGCCGAGATGCTGGTCCGGTCGGAGCCAGGGCTGCGCTACCGGGTGTATCGGCCCGGTGTGGTGGTCGGTGATTCGCGCACCGGCGAAATGGACAAGGTCGACGGCCCGTACTACTTCTTCCCGATCCTGCGGCGGCTGGCGGTGCTGCCGTCGTTCACCCCGGTCATGCTGCCCGACACCGGGCGCTCGAACATCGTGCCCGTCGACTACGTGGTCGACGCCCTCGCCGAACTGATCCACGCCCCGGACCGCGACGGTCAGACGTTCCACCTCACCGCGCCTGACAGCATCGGCCTTCGCGGCATCTACCGCGGCATCGCAAGGGCGGCCGGGCTTCCGCCGCTGCGCGGCTCGCTCCCCCGCGGCGCCGCGACGCCGATCCTGCGCGCGACCGGTCGCACGAAAGTGCTGCGCAACATGGCCGTCACGCAGCTCGGGATACCGGCCGAGATTCTCGACGTCGTCGACCTGATGCCGACCTTCACGTCCGATAACACACGGGAAGCCTTGCGAGACAGCGGGATAACGGTCCCGCGGTTCTCGTCCTACGCGCCGAAGCTGTGGCACTACTGGGCCGAGCACCTCGATCCGGATCGCGCGCGACGCGACGACCCAGCGGGCCCGCTGGTCGGCAAGCACGTCATCATCACCGGTGCCTCGAGCGGGATCGGGCGGGCCTCGGCGGTCGCGGTCGCCGAACGCGGCGCGACGGTCTTCGCGCTGGCCCGCAACGCGGAAGCCCTCGATGACCTGGTCGCGGAAATTCGCGAAATCGGCGGCCGGGCATACGCATTCACGTGCGATGTGACGGACTCGTCGTCCGTCGAACACACGGTGAAGGACATTCTCGGCCGCTTCGGTCACGTCGACTATCTGGTGAACAATGCAGGGCGTTCGATCCGCCGGTCGATCTCGGCCTCGACGGACAGGCTCCACGACTACGAGCGCGTGATGGCGGTCAACTACTTCGGCTCGGTCCGCATGGTGCTCGCGCTGCTGCCGCACTGGCGCGAACGCCGGTTCGGCCACGTGGTGAACGTGTCCAGCGCGGGCGTTCAGGCCAGCAGCCCCAAGTACAGCGCATACATCCCGACCAAGGCCGCGCTTGACGCGTTCGCCGACGTGGTGGGGACCGAGACGCTCTCCGACCACATCACGTTCACCACCATCCACATGCCGCTGGTGAAGACGCCGATGATCGCGCCCTCGCGAAGGCTCAACCCGATGCCGCCGATCACCGCCGAGCACGCCGCGGCGATGGTGGTGCGCGGCCTTGTCGAGAAGCCCGCGCGTATCGACACTCCCGTCGGCACACTCGCCGACCTCGGCATGTATTTCACGCCGAAGCTCTCGCGCCGCGTTCTGCACCAGATCTACCTCGGCTATCCGGATTCGGCGGCCGCGCGCGGCCTCGACGCACGAACAGATCCGCGCACGCCGTCGCGGCGGCCACGGCGCCCGGCCAGGGCCGTGGCGAACGTGCGGGTACCGAGCCCGATCAAGCGCGCGGTCCGGAGGGTGCCCGGGGTGCACTGGTAGCCGAGCCGCCCCAGTAGGGTTACCACCGTGCCGCAACCCGTCTTCGCAGACGTCGACACGGGGGTGGACGACGCGATGGCGTTGGCCTATCTGTTCGGAAGCTCCGACGCCGAGTTGGTCGGCATCGCGTCGACGGCGGGAAATGTTCCGGTACAACAGGTTTGTCAGAACAACCTCGGTCTTCTCGAGCTGTGCCGGATCGACGACGTGCCGGTGTCAAAAGGAGCCGAGCAGCCGCTGAGCACGCCGCTTCGGACCGCCGAGGACACACACGGCCCGCAGGGGCTGGGCTACGCCACGCTGCCCTCCACGGACCGCCGCCTCGCGGAGTACGACGCCGCCCAAGCCTGGATCTCGGCCGCACAGGCCTATCCCGGCGAGCTGATCGCGGTGGCCACGGGCCCGCTGACCAATCTGGCGCTCGCGCTTCGGCGAGAGCCCGCGCTGCCTGCACTGCTGCGGCGGCTGGTCATCATGGGTGGAGCGTTCGAATACCGCGGCAACACGACGCCGGTCGCAGAGTGGAACATCAGCGTCGACCCTGAGTCGGCCCACGAGGTGTTCAGCGTGTGGTCGGCCGCATGGGGATTGGACCCGCCGCGGCACCTGCCGATCGTGTTAGGGCTCAACCTCACCGAGAACATCGCGATGACGCCCGCGCTGTTGGGCCGGTTGGCCGCCGAAGCCGATTCCGCGTCGGCGCCGATGAGCGTGCTCGACGAACGCGGCACACGGTCGGCTGCGTCCAACCCGCTGATCCGGGTGCTCGAGGATGCGATGCGGTTCTACTTCGAGTTTCACTTCGATCAGGACGAGGGTTATCTCGCGCATCTGCACGACCCGCTGGCCGCCGCCGTCGCGCTTGATCCCGGCTTGGTGCGGACGAAGCCTGCCACCGTCGACGTCGAGTTGACCGGCACGCTGACGCGCGGCATGACCATCGCCGACTGGTCGGGACGCTGGAACCGAGAACCCAACGCACTCATCGGCGTCGACGTCGACCCCGGTGCCTTCTTCGACCGATTCACCTCGCGCGTCGGCCAGTTCGCGCGCAGCCTAGGCTGAGCTGTCAGGTCCGCTAAAACGGTGGATCGTCGGGCAGCGGAGGCGGCTCCGGCGGTGGCTGCCAATCCGGAGGCAGCTCTTCGGGTTCGAACGGATCGTTGACCCAGGCGCAGAAGGGGCTGGTGCTCGGTCCGCCCTTGAGAATGAACAGCATCTTGCGCATGTGGTTGCGGTTCTTTCGGTAATCGATCTCCCGACGACGCGCGTGCATGAGGCGCCGGTGCGCCTCGTTGATCGGCCGCTGGACCCGGTTGCGCTGGCGGATACGGGCGATTCGCGCCGCCCGCTCACGGGAGTGGTTGCGGCGACTGGGTTTCGGCTCCTGGCAGGCGGTGGACGACGCCATGTCGGGAAAGAGGTCAACACCGCCGGGCACAGTTCGGTACACCTCGGCGGTGGGTGAGGTCCAGACTACGGTGCCGTCGGGCAGCTGCTCATCACGCCAACCCTCGACGAAGGTCTTGTCGCGATGATGTTCGCGGCAAAGGCATTTGAGGTTCCACGGAACCGTCAGACCGCCGTTGCGCGGGTCGGCGTGGTTGAACGGAACCGTGTGGTCCACATCGCAGATCACCGCCGCACGGTCGCAGCCGGGGAAGCGACACGTCATATCGCGCATCCGTACCCACCGTTCGACTGCGGCGGCGGGCTGATAGCGCAGAGCTTGGGCGTCGGTGACGACCGGCTCCTCGAGCAGGCGGATCGTCGCGTTCTCCGCGAGCTGACGCACATGCTCGGCGTCGATCACGCCGTAGCCCTCGACGTAGCCCGGTTCGTCACCGCCGCCGAGTACGGTCTCCGACCCGGCGATCACATTGACGACGATCCTGGTCGCGGGTGTGCCGTCGCCGACCTTGTTGGGACAGCTCGGGTTGTCGCACTGGCAGATCAGTGTGCGCTGCTCAGCGATGGCCTTGATCGCATCGGCGCGCCGTTGATCGCGCGTGCGGGGATCGTCACGACAAGGGCCGTTGGCCACCTCGGCCACCCGGTTGTCGAAGGCAACACCGGTCTCTGCGGCGACGATGCCGTCCAGCTTGGCCGTTCCGTCACCGAGCGCGGTGACGTCGAAATGGCGCTTGTCCTCGCGCCGGATGCGCTCCCGGATCGCGTCCGGATCGATCTTGCGCACCGCCGCGTCGACAGCGTTGATGATCCTCTTTCGTGACCAGCACTGCCATTTCGCGATGCGGTCCGCCATGCATTGGTCGATTTGGCCGACCAGGCTGTCGCTGACGAATTCGGTACGGCTGATGATGAGCTGGACCGTTCGCCAGTCGGTGTCACCCATCGCGAGTACCGCCGCCACCCTGGGCAGTCGTTCTTGAAGAGCGTGCGCATGCGAGACCACGACCGAGGCCGCCGCCGGGGAGAGGTTCATTGCGGCGCCGACTTCGGCAGCTGTCCGCTGGAAACCCGTCACGATCATGTATCCCGGATCGGGATCCTCGTCATAGACCTCGGCGGTCCGCTGAGCCAACAATTCGGCCACCGCGGCCATGCGCTGCGCCATCACCATCGACTCCTGGCGCTGCGAATCGGCGATCACCACCACCAGTTCGGTGGGCGCCATTTCTTCGAACATACGTTCGACTGTACTCGGGCAAGCCGACAAGTTGCCCCGCTGCGCCGCCGCCTGCGGTTGAATGGCGGCATCCCGAGGTGGGAGGCGCGTCATGCGCACACTGTGGCAACGACCCGAGGCGACCACGGGTCCGCCGTCCAACCCGGCCGAGATCGCCGACCGGGCAGTACACCGCCGCGCCATCGAGGCGGTGACCTGGGGAATGCCCGCGGTCAACTACGAGCTGATGCGCCGCCAAATGGTCAAGGTGGGCGGGGCGGCCAACCAGATCGTGTACTGGTCGCGACCGGTCAGCTGGAAGAACCAGACGCTCACCCCCAACCCCGACACGATCTATGTGATGCCGTTCTTCGACACCACCGACGTCGGTCCGGTCGTGATGGAGATCCCGCCGGCCGGGTCGGGAGTCATCGTCGGCTCGATCGACGACTGCTGGCAGACCGCAATCCAGGACGTCGGGCCCGACGGCGCCGACAGAGGAGCGGGTGGCAAGTACCTCATCCTGCCGCCCGATCACGAGGGTGACCTGCCCGACGGATATCTCCCCGCTCCCGCCCCGACGTACAAGACCTACGCGCTGTTGCGGTCGAATTACCGCAGCACCGCCGACAGCGACATCGCCGCCGCTGTTGATTACGGGAAACATGTTCGGGTGTATCCGCTTTCGGCTGCCGCCGACCCGCCGGAGACCGTGTTCACCGACGCGGTCGATTCGCTGTTCGACGCGACAATCCCCTATGACGCACGGTTCTTCGACGCCCTGAACGCGATTGTGCAGAGCGAGCCATGGTTGGTCCGCGACAAAGCGATGATCGACAAACTCAAGTCGATCGGTATCGAGAAGGGCTTACCCTTCGCGCCGAACGACAAGACGCGTCGCATCTTCAATCTGGCTGCGCACGAGGCGCATTCATGGCTGATCAATCGCTTGGAATCATCGTACTTCCCGCCGCCCTACTTCGACGGCGGTCACTGGCATGTGCCCGTCTCCCCCGAGGTCGCCGAGGGGTTGAGCACCAACTTCACAGAGCCGGACGGATACCCGGTCGACAATCGCGCCGTCGCCTACGCGATGGGCTACTTCAGCGCCAAGCACTTCGGCGCGGGCCAGGTCTATTTGATGACCCGCAAGGACGGCAAGGGCAACGGACTCGACGGCGGCAGCACGTATCGCCTACGCGTGCCCGCATCCGCACCCGTGCACCAGTACTGGTCGGCGACCGTCTACGACGGCAAGACCCACGCGCTGATGCGCGACACCCCGTGGTCGAGCCGCGCGTCGACCACGGCCGGTCTCGCCGTCAACGACGACGGCTCCGTCGACGTCTACTTCGGTCCGGCAGCACCCGACGGTGTATCCGCGAATTGGGTACCGACGAAGGCCTGCACCAGTTTCGAGGTGATCGTCCGGTTCTACGGGCCGGACAAGCCGCTGTTCGACAAGACCTGGAAACTACCCGACATCGAAAAACTTCACTCGTAGATGCCCTCCAGGTACCACCGTCGCTGTCGGTAGCACAGCAGCAGTGCCTGGCCGGGGTCCCCATTGATCAGCACCTGAGCCCGCGCGGTGCGGCCGGCCTTGCGCTCGGGATCCCACCACCGTTCGTCAACCGGCCACGGCCCCGCCCACCAGGACAACGCACCCTCCCTGCCGGGTGCGACAAGCCGCGCCGGATCGGCGGAGAACAGTCCCCTGTTGGTCACCCGCACCGAATTGCCTTCGCCGTCGAGCACCTCGACCGGGTCGTCGAGCAACACGGTCGGCGATGGTTCGGGCAGTTGCCCCGGCCACGGCTGACCGGGGTCTGCCCGCGGCACCGGTTCGTCACCCAGCGGTGTCAACGTGATTCGCTCGGCGGGCCCGCGGCCTCCGCTGAGCACCGGCACCTGCACAGCCTCCGGTCCGAGCAGACCCTGAACCCGAACCAGCGCACGACGGGCGCGCAGCCGGTCCTCCTCACCAACGCCGCCCCACAGTGGCAGCTGCAACGCCTCGGCCGAAACCACCTCCACCGGTTGCAGCCGCAGCACTGTGATCGGCGCCGTTGGCCTGTCGTTCGGATTGCGCCGGTTCAGCCAGCCGTCCAACTGCCAGCGCACCCTGTCCGCGGTGGCATCCTCGGTCAGCGGCTCCGCGCAGCGCCAAACCCGGTTCAGCTCTTGCCCGTTGGCGGTCACCGCGTGGATGGCCAGCCGTGTGCAGCCGACACCGGCCGCCTCGAGGCTGCGATGCAATTCACCCGCCAGTGACCGACCCGCGAACGCGGCGGCATCCACCCGGTCGACCGGCGGATCGCAGTCCATCACGGCGTCGAGTTCCTGCGGCGGTTCGCAACCCGACGGCCCTCGGCCCGGTTCGGCGCGGGCGAACCGGTGCGCTGCCACCGCATCTGCCCCGAACCGGGACGCCACATCCGCTCGGGACAGCGCGGCGAACTGCCCGATATTACGGATGCCCATGCGCCACAACAGATCCGCAAGATCCTCACGGCCTGGTGCGGCAAGACTCGGTTCGGTGGCCAGCTGCCGAATCGACAGTGCCGACAGGAACACCGAGTCCTTGCCGGGTTCGATGATCCGCCCTGCGCGCGCGGCGAACACCGCGGTGCCAAGGCGATCGGCGATACCCACCTGGCATTCGGCGCCTGCCGAGGCCACCGCGTCGACCAACCGCTCGGCGGCTGCCTGCTCCGAGCCGAAGTAGCGCGCCGGCCCGCGCACCGGCAACACCAGCAGTCCTGGCCGCAGCACCTCGGCACGCGGCACCAGATCGTCGACCGCTGTCGTGACGTTCTCGAAGTGGCGGGCATCGCGCGCCGGATCGGCGGTCACCACATGCAGCTGCGGGCACCTGGCCTGGGCTTCGCGACGGCGCAGTCCGCGGCGTACCCCGACGGCGCGAGCCGAGGCCGAGCAGGCGATGACCCGATTGGCCAGCGTGACCGCGACAGGAGACGTGGGAGACAGTTCGGCCGCGGCTGCTGCGGCGACCGCAGGCCAATCCATGCACCAGATGGCCAGAACCCGCGACCCGCTCATTCGCCTACCGCGTGCACCGACCTGAAGGGTCGCCCCCTCACCTGCATGGCCAGCCGCACCCGGCTGATCCGGCCGCACCCCGACAACGGCCGTCCGTCGCCGCCGGTCACTTCGTAGCCGCTGACCTTGGCCTCCAACCGGGCCGATGCGCCCTGCACGTCGCCATCGGTGACAAGCAGCGTGCATCCTTTCTGCCGGGCGCGGGCGATCACCGCACGCGCCCTGGTCGCAGGCACCGAACGCCCGTTGAGGCCGAGCAGCACCAGATCCATGCCGTCCATCAGCACCGCGGCCACTTCGACGGGATCGGCACCGGCATCCGGGATGACAGCGAGCCGGCTCAGATCGGCTCCCATCTCGACGGCTGCGAGCAGGCCGACGTCGGGCTGACCGACGATTGCCGCATGCCCGCCCGCCGCCGTCACCGCCGCCACCATGCTCAGCGGCAGTGACCGGGCCCCCGTCAGCACCGCCACCGTCCCCTTCGGCAACGTTGCGGGGGAAGCCTCAGTGAGCGATTCTGGGAGCGGCAGCAAACTTTCCGACTCGGGTAGCACGTCGTTCGACGGCACCTGGCCGCGCCGTGGAGGGCCGACCTTGCCGGAGATCGCCGCCATCTTGCGCCGCAGGTGTTCTACCTGTTCAGCGCGGTCAACCCGATGCCGACGCAGGCTCATCGCAGCGGTCACAGCAGTACCTTCCGCCCCATCCGGATCACACGTCATTCGAAAATATGTTCGATACGACGAGTAAACACCCGCCCACCGACACCGTCAAGCGTCCGTAGCGCCGCGAAGATTCAGTCACCGATTCGCCCGCGGCTTAAAAACCTGGGAATCATTCGCTTATCGGATAAGGTTTCCAACGACGAATCGCATTGCCGCGATTCATTCGCCAGTCGGGGGACAGATAGGACAATCCATGACGACACGTCGTACGACTCGTCGCCTTCCGGCCATCGCCGGAGCCGCGGCCATCATCGCCCTGGTCGGGCTTTCCGCCGCATGCGCGCAGGAAGAGGAGAAGGCTCCCGAGACCACGACGACCACAACCACCACGACGGCACCGCCTGCCGAGCCGACCGAGAAGGCCCCGCGCCTGGATCCCGGCGGGCCGAACCCCTTCTCGCCCGAGGTGGTCGCACCGCCGGCTCCGACGGCGCCTCCGGGCGACAACTAGCACACCGCGGTGCCCGGTTGGCCAACAAGCGCCGGGCACCGACTGCTGGCGTTGATCGCGGCGGCGGGGGTGCTGGTGCTTGCGTCGGATCTGCGGATCACGCAGGGATACGACTCTCCTGCGTCGATCGGTGGTCCGTTTGCGCTGTTGCTCGGCGCCTCAACCGATCTCGGCCCCTCGCACCGCGATGACACTCAGCTGACCGTTGCCCTGCGCGACGCCCAACAGCCCGACCGGCTGGTCGGCTGGGCGCGCACCAAGGGTCTGTCCGTGCGATGGCGGCCGGGCCACGACTGGGCCGTCGTCGAAGGCGACGCGCAAAAGGTCGGCACAGCCTTCGGTGTCGAGGTGCACGACTACCGCGGTCAGCGCGGTCAACTGTTCTACGCCTCTCCGCAGCAGCCGTCGGTGCCCCAGGAGCTGCGCCCGGAGGTCGTCGAACTCGGCCGGATCCTGAGCTACACACCGCATCACACGTCCAAACCGCCGCTGCTGCCGACGGACGTGCCGGATCAGGGACTGCAGCCAAGCGCTCTTCGCACCACCTACAACGTCAGCAACCTTGCCGCGCAAGGCTTCACCGGCAAGGGCCAGACCATCGTGATCTTCGCGTTCGACGGATACGACCAGGCCGATCTCGACAGTTTCGCGACGCTGTACGGACTGCCGAAGTTCACCCCCACCCTGGTTGGCGGCCAACCGGCCGCACCGCGCGGCGAGACGACGATGGACCTCGAGGTGGCGCACGCCGTCGCGCCCGACGCACAAAAGGTCGTCATCAACGCAAGGACGACGGTCGAAGGCGACGGCGCCTTCGAGAAGATCGCGCAGATGCTCGAGTCGGCCGACCAGCAGTTCCCCGGCGCGGTGTGGAGCTTCTCGATCGGCTGGGGCTGCGACAAGCTGATCACCGCCGCCGATCTGGCGCCGGTGCGGTCCGCCATCGCGGCCGCACATGCCAGAGGCACAACCTCTTTCAACGCCAGCGGCGATCTCGCCGGCCTGGAGTGCAAGGGCGGCCAGGACTGGTCGTCGCCGCCGAGCGACGCCGATATCGGTCTCGACTCGGTGGCCTCTCTGCCCGAGATGACCAACGTCGGCGGCACCACGCTGTCCACCGACGCCGCCGGCGTGTGGCAGTCCGAGCAGGCCTGGTTCGACGTGCCGCTGTCACTGGGCAGCGGCGGCGGGGTGTCCTCGCTGTTCGACCGACCGGACTGGCAGCGCTCCGTCCTGCCGAACCAGGAACCCGGGCGCAGGCTCACCCCGGACGTCTCCGCGGTGGCCGACCAGTTCACCGGGGTGAAGATCGTGTTCAACGGCAAGCAGTTGGTCGGCGGCGGCACGTCGCAGTCGGCGCCGATCTGGGCGGGTCTGGCCGCGGTCATGAACCAGTGGCTCACGGCCAACGGCGGACGGCAGCTCGGCGACCTGAATCCGTTGTTGTACAAGGTCGCCGAAGGCTCGCGGCTGCCCGGCTTCCGCGACGTCACCCTGGGAGGAAACGCGGTGGCCGATGCGACGCCGGGCTATGACATGGTGACCGGTCTCGGCACGCCGGACATCGACAACCTCGTCAGGAACATCCTCGTCCTGCAGAAGCTGACCGCATGAGCACACCGACCGAAGACTCACCCGGACACGATGGAGTGCCGGGTCTGCCAAACCGACGTTCCCGCAGGCGAATTCTGCGGCCTCTGTGGTGACTTTCTGACGGAGAAGCGCGGAAACGGCCCGTCCTGGTTACGACTTCGGGCGTACGGCGCCGATCCGGGTGAGCACCTCCTGAGGCCGTCGTTGGCCAGCTCGATCTTTCCCCAACTGCCGCACCGGTCCAGACGACCGTTCCAGTTCGCTCTTGTCGTCGTGCTGCTCGCGCTCGTCACGTTCGCAACGTTGCGTATGCCCGCGGCATTGATCTCGGTGGGGTCGCTCGGCCTCCCACTGTTGTTCCTGCTGTATATGCACGAGACCAATGTCTTCCGCGATGTGCCAAGGCGCACACTGCTTCTCACCACGACGTTGGGTATCGCACTCGGCATCGGGTGGGTACTTCTCACCGGAGCGATCGTCGCGCGCTCGTACGGCGTGCCGCTGGGCGCCGGGATCGCGGCGGGCCGGATAGCGCGAGAGGGACTCGGCATCCCGCTCGGGAGCATGCTCTTGATGTTGGTGCCGGTGGTGGTGGTGCGCCTGCTGCGGCCGCCGACGCGAGAGTCCATGGACGGCTTCATGATCGGTGCGCTCGGAGCACTCGCCTTCACCGCGGCGGCGACGCTGACCCGGCTGGCCCCGCAGTTCGCCACGGGCATCGTGGCCCGCGCCCGTCCCGTCAGCTCGCTCATCGTCGAGGCAGGGATTCGCGGGATCGCGGTCCCGTTGACCGCCGCGTGTGTGGGCGGACTCATCGGCGCGGCCCTGTGGTTCACCCGTCCGCCCAACAAGGCTCACCAGCATGCGAATTATGTCCGCATCGCGCTGGCGGGCTTCGCCGCGGCGGTCCTCGCCGTCTACGCCGCATTAGGACTCATCGACGTCGCCCATATCCCGCAGTTCGTGCAGCTGGCCATCCATTTGACGGTCGCTGCTGTATCGCTCCTTCTGCTGCGACTCGGTCTGCATTTGGCGCTGCTGCACGAAGAGCACGACGAGATCCAGTCCGATGAGCCGGTGCTGTGCCCGAACTGCAACCATGTCGTCCCCGACATGGCGTTCTGCCCGGCCTGCGGGGTCGCCACCCACGCGTCGTCCCGATTCTCCCGCAAGGAACGCCGCCAGACACGACCGACAAGGGCGGGCGCCGACGAGCCGACCACCGAAGCCACACATCCCGGCTATTCCACAACCGCGGGGGTCTACACCGCACCGCCGCTGCACCGGACGTCGTACCTTCGGCTGCTGCGAACCTGGGGCGTCGCCATCGTCGTCGTCGCCTTCGCCCTCGTCGGGCTGTCGGTGATCATCCACAAGCCGCCGGCACGGTACGTCTGTCCGCCGGACTGCGGACATCCGCCGACCGGTGAGCCCGTCGCGGTCAACCCCCGCTTCACCGCGCCCGACGGCACGTTCTCCGTCTCCCACCCGGCGCCGAGCCAGGCCTACCGGATCACCACGACCCCGTCCGGGGTGCGCGCGGACTTCCTCGCAGGCGACGGCGGCACCATGCAGCTGATGAGTCGGCCCGCCAACGGTCGAAGTGCCGAGCAGATCGCCAACGACCTTGTGCACGAAACCTTTCCGGATACCAAGACCGCGTACGAGATCCCCAATGCGATGGTCGGCTACGTGCCCGGCTATGGGCTGGTCGCCGACTGCTGGCCGCAGGGCGCCAACAGCAACTACATGCGGATGCGGGTGATCGCCATGGTCGCGGTGAAGAACGACCTGGCTTTGATCGCCGCGGCCGTCGGCCCGTTCCGGCAGTTCGGCCCGGACTTCGGGCTCGGCAAGCCCTCCGGGGCGAACCTGCAGTTGGCGCTGGACATGGGCAAATACGTCAACAGCTTCAGCTGGCGAGGCGATCCTCCGCGCTGACAATTGCAAATGTTGACATTGACAAATGTCATCATTCGCTGTTGTACTCGGGCATGGTCGAAATCAAGCGAGCCGCCCGCGGCTCGGTTCAGTCCCGCGCCGCCGCGGCACTGAGCAAGCGGACGATTCGCCCGCTCACCGCAGTCATGCCCGTCGAACGCGCCTGGGGACTCTGGCTGGCACGCCAGATCCTGGCTCGACTGATGGACGCGTGCGGACCGACGCTGTCGAACACCCACGTCGAGCGCGTGGACACCACGCTGCGCGACGGCCGCAGACTCGTTGGCGAGTGGGTCACCGCGGACGGCGTCTCGCGGGGTGAACGCCGCGATCTACTACATCCACGGCAGCGGTTACGCCCTGTGCTCGCCGCGCACCCACCGACGGCTGACCGCGTGGTTGTCGCGGCTGACCGGGCTGCCGGTGTTCGTCGTGGACTACCGGCTCGCGCCGCGCCACCGATTCCCGACCGCGGCCGACGATGTGCGAACCGGTTGGGACTGGCTGCTGCAGCAGGGCATCGCTGGAGAGCGCATGGTGATCGCGGGCGACTCCGCCGGCGGCCACCTCGCCGTGGATCTGGCGCTGCATCAGGACGTTCCGCAACCCGCGGGCATGGCGTTGCTGTCGCCGTTGTTCGACCTGACGTTCGGGCTGGCGCGCGCCCGCGAGTCGTTGCGCCGGGATCCGGTGGTGCGCGTCCGCGACGCGCAGCGCCTCATCGGGTTGTACTGCTCGGGAACCGATCTCACCCATCCGCGGCTGACCCTCGACGTCGCGCGTGGCCGACGGCTTCCGCGCACACTCATCCACGCGGGCGGCGCGGAGTTCCTCTCCGCCGACGCCAGGGCGCTCGCGGCGGACATCCGCACGGCAGGTGGCGACTGCGAGCTCCAGGTGTGGCCCGACCAGCTCCACGTCTTCCAGGCGCTACCCCGAATCTCGCCGGAGGCAGGGCCCGCCATGAAACGGGTGGCGGAATTCATCACCGAATCGCTCGGCGACAGCGCCGTCGATCTGCAGGCGGGCTGAGGCCGTGGGCATCTTCGGTTCGGGAAAGAAGCGCAGTCGCGACGCCGCCGCCGTCATCACCGGCGCTGGAAGCGGCATCGGTGAGGCGTTCGCCATCGAGCTGGCCCGAAGGGGCGGCAGGGTGGTGTGCAGCGACATCGACGAAAACGCTGCGCGCGCAACGGCCGACGCGATCGTCGCCTCCGGTGGCGAGGCGCTGGCGGCGCGGTGTGACGTCTCGCGCCTCGACGACGTCGCCCAGCTGGCGAAAGTCGCGCAGGACTGGTTCGGCGGACCGCCGACGGTGGTGATCAACAACGCGGGCGTCGGCGGCGGCGGAAGCGCGATCGGCGAAACCGACATCGACGACTGGAACTGGCTGCTCGGTATCAACCTGTGGGGCCCGATCCACGGGTGCCACGTCTTCGCCCCGATCCTCCGCGAAGCGGGCTACGGAGGCATCATCAACGTCGCCTCCGCGGCGGCTTTCGGTGCGGCACCGGGGATGGCGGCATACAACGTGAGCAAGGCAGGCGTGCTGTCACTGTCCGAGACGCTCGCCGCCGAACTGTCCGGCACCGGCGTGAGCGTCACGGTGCTCTGCCCGACATTCGTGAAGACCAACATCGTCGAGGCCGGTCGGATCACCGACAGGTCGACACAGGTGGCCGACCTGCTCATGCGCTGGACCGGCTTCTCGCCCCAGCGGGTTGCGCGCACCTGTCTGGGCACGCTCGACCGCGGCGGCCTTTACTGCATGCCGCAGCCCGACGCCCGGATCGGTTGGGGCATCAAACGTTTCACCCCGACGGTGTACACCCGCGCCGCCGGATTGACCTCGCGCGTGACGACCTAGGAGGCTGCAATGGCGATCGACATGGATGTGATGCTGGCCAAGATCAAGGACCGCCAGTGGGCGCTTGCCGACATCGACTGGGAAGCGCCGGGCGCAGAGATGATCAGCGACGAACAGCGCCCGCAGCTGAAGGCCTTCATGGCCGACCTGTGCTGGATCGAGAACATCGGCGCACGGGGCTTCGCGGCGCTGGCGAGGAAGGCCCCGACGCCGACCATCGCGGAGATCTACCGCTACTTCCACGCCGAGGAACAACGGCACGCCAACGCCGAACTGGCGCTGATGAAGCGCTGGGGCATGCTCGAAGACGGCGAGGTGCCCGAGCCGAACGTCAACATCCGGCTGGCCATCGACTGGCTGGACCGATGGGCCGACGACATGCCGTTGTCCCTGCTCGGCACGGTCATCCCGATGCTGGAGGTAGCCCTCGACGGCGCGCTGCTGAAGTTCCTGCTCGACGAGGTGCATGATCCGGTGTGCCACCAGGTTTTCGAGAAGATCAACAACGACGAGTCACGGCACCTGGTCGTCGATTTCGAAGTGCTCGACATGATCGGGCACGCCAAGATCCGTCGGATGCTGATCGACTTCATCGGACACAACGCGACTCCGGGTCTCATCATCGGCGCGATCATGGGCGCACCGCTGATCAATAGGATCCGCAACGAGATCGTCGCCATGGGTATGGAACCCGAGCGGCTCTACCGTGCCGTGAAGCGATTCAAGGAACTCGGTGATCGCGGTCAACACACGAAGCGGGTACCGACCTACCGGTTCCTGAGGCGCTACGCCGGCGCGGTGACCAATCCCCGTCACCCCTATCACCTGCTGGCCAATTCGATGGTGTGGCTGTCTGACCAGTATCCGAGGACGCTACTGCCCGCAGTTCCGACGTGGGTCAACGAAGTCACCCACGAGCCGGCGGCCTGACATGAGCAAGCGCACCTACGACACACTGATCGTCGGCAGCGGATTCACCGGCATCGGCACCGCGATCAAACTCGCGCAAGCCGGCGTCGACGACTTCGTGATCGTCGAACGCGAGGACCGCGTCGGCGGCACGTGGCGCGACAACACCTATCCCGGTGCGGCATGCGACATCCCGTCGCTGCTGTACTCGTTCTCGTTCGCGCAGAATCCGGACTGGTCGCGCGCCTACTCACCCGCCGATGAGATCTGCAAGCACATCGAAGATCTGGTCGACGAGTTCGACCTGCGCAGACGAATCCAGTTCGGCGTCGAGGTCAACGGTCTGCATTTCGACGAAGAAGACGGCACCTGGACGGTGAAGACGACGGGGCGCAAGACCTACACGGCGCGCACGGTGGTGCTGGCGTCCGGACCGCTGCCCGACCACAAGCTGCCCGACATCCGCGGTGTCGACACCTACGAGGGCACGGTGATCCACAGCGCGCGCTGGAATCACGACTACGACTTCTCGGGCAAGCGGGTCGCGGTGGTCGGCACCGGTGCCAGCGCCGTGCAGATCGTCCCCGAACTCGTCAAGCAGGCCGACTTCGTCAAGGTCTTCCAACGCACACCGGGCTGGGTGCTGCCCCGGATGGACCTGCCCATCCCGGCCGCTGCGCAGGAGCTGTTCGCGAAAGTCCCTGCCACACAGCAGCTCGCCCGTCAGGCGCTGTACTGGGGCCACGAGGTCACCGCGACCGCACTGGTGTGGGACAGCCCGCTGACCGGGCTGGTCGCCCGGCTCGGCAAGGCGCACCTGCGGCGTCAGGTCTCCGACCCGTGGCTGCGCCGCCAGCTCACGCCTGACTTCACCCCGGGATGTAAGCGGATGCTGGTCTCCAGCGACTACTACCCCGCTCTGCAGCGCGACAACTGCAAGCTGATCGACTGGCCGATCGCGACGATCAGCCCGGTCGGCATCCGCACCAGCGACGGCATCGAGCACCATCTGGACTGCATCGTGTTCGCCACCGGGTACGACGTCCACCTGACCGGGCCGCCGTACCCGGTCACCGGGCTCGGCGGACGCTCGCTGGCCGACGAATGGGTCACCGGCGCGCAGGCGTACAAGAGCATCAACGCACACGGCTACCCGAACCTGTTCTTGATGACGGGGCCGAACTCCGGGCCCGGTCACAACTCGCTTCTGGTCTACGTGGAGGGACAGATCGACTACGCGGTGCGGGGCATCACCACGATCCTGCGCGACGGACTGCGCTATCTCGACGTTCGAGAGGACGTCCAGCGGCGCTACAACCGGCGCCTTCAGCAGCGGCTGACCAAGACGACGTGGATGTCGGGCTGTAGCAGCTGGTATCTCACCAAGGACGGTTTCAACGCCTCGATGTACCCGGGCTTCGCCACCCAGTATCTTCGTCAGATGCGGGACTTCCGGTTCGCCGACTATCAGGCGGTGGCGCGCGGCGCCGCCGCGCCTGCGGTCACGTCGTCGGCCTGACATGTCCGGCGCCAGGCAACCACGGCAACAAGCGGGGGCGATCTCGACGATCCTCGCCGGGTTGCGCCGCGCGCCACGCCAGATCCGCCGCAGTTCACGCGACGTCGTCGAGAACGCCGTGTCGCAGTTGTTCGACGCGGCCGTGCAACCGCACGGGGTCGCGGCGTCGGGCGAGTACCGCATCGAGGAACTGGCCCGGATGGCGGGCACCACCACGCGCAACATCCGCGTGTACCGCGACCGCGGGCTGCTGCATCCGCCGCTGCGGGTGGGCCGGATCGCGCTGTTCAACGATTCCCACCTGACCCGATTGAAGCTGATCACGTCCCTACTGGACCGCGGCTACAACATCTCCCACGTGCACGAGATGCTCACCGCGTGGGAGCAGGGCAAGGACGTCGGCGACATGCTCGGGCTCGAGAATGCGATCGCAGGCAGCTGGGCGACCGAGAAGCCGGAGCGGATGAGCGTCGCCGACGCCAGGCGTCTCGTCGACGACGATCCAGGGTTCGAGCGGATGCTCGGCCTCGGCATCATCAAGCTCGAAGGTGAGGAAGGCCATCAAGAGGCAGTTGTGGTGCGGCCCAAGCTGATCGAGACGTTCAACGACATCCGCGGGTACGGTGTCCCGACGAGCACATTGATCGACGTCCACGAGCAGCTCGCGCCGCTGATCGGGCAGATCAGCGGCATCCTGGTGCAGGCCGGTGTCGAGCAGGTCGTCGACCGCCTCAAGCCGGGGGCCGCCCTGCCGCCGGATACCGAAGTGGCCGAACTGATCACGATGCTGGTGCGGTTGCGCACCCAGGCGGTCTCCGCGGTGTCGGCGACGCTGGCGTTCTCGATCGAGTCGAGCATCGAGACCGCGGTCGGTCAGATCCTCGGCGATCTCATCGCGGAGGAACCCGACGAGGATGCCTCACCGGAAGGCTGATCACTCCCACTCGATGGTGCCCGGGGGCTTGCTCGTGACATCGAGCGCGACCCGGTTCACCTCAGGCACTTCGTTGGTGATGCGGGTGGAGATGCGTTCGAGCACCTCATAGGGCACCCGCGTCCAGTCGGCGGTCATCGCGTCCTCACTGGACACCGGCCGCAGCACGATCGGGTGGCCGTAGGTGCGGCCGTCGCCCTGCACTCCGACGGACCGGATTTCGGCCAGCAGCACCACCGGGCACTGCCAGATCTGGTTGTCCAGGCCCGCCGCGGTCAATTCCTCGCGGGCGATCGCGTCGGCGCGGCGCAACGTGTCCAGTCGGTCCTTCGTCACCTCGCCGATGATGCGGATCGCCAAACCGGGGCCCGGGAAGGGTTGTCGCGCAACGATGTCCTCCGGCAGCCCGAGTTCGCGGCCGACGGCGCGGACCTCGTCTTTGAACAGCAGGCGCAGCGGCTCGACGAGGGTGAATTTCAGGTCGTCGGGCAGACCGCCGACGTTGTGGTGGCTCTTGATGTTCGCGGTGCCCGAGCCGCCACCGGACTCCACCACGTCGGGATAGAGCGTGCCCTGCACAAGGAAGTCGACCTCGGATCCGGTATCTCCCACGATGTCTCGCACTGCACCCTCGAACGCCCTGATGAACTCGCGTCCGATGATCTTGCGCTTGCCCTCGGGGTTGGTCACGCCCGACAGTGCCTGCAGGAACCGGTCGGCGACGTCGACGGTGACGAGGTTGGCTCCGGTCGCCGCGACGAAGTCGCGCTGCACCTGCGCGCGCTCGCCCTCGCGCAACAGGCCGTGATCGACGAAGACGCAGGTCAGCCGGTCGCCGATGGCACGTTGCACGAGTGCGGCGGCGACCGCGGAGTCCACCCCGCCGGACAACCCGCAGATCGCCCTGCCGTCGCCGATCTGGCTGCGCACCTGGTCGACAAGGCTGTCGGCGATGTTCGCGGGCGTCCACGTCGAGTCGATGCCCGCGAACTCGTGCAAGAACCGGCTCAGCACCCGCTGGCCGTGCGGGCTGTGCATCACCTCGGGGTGGTACTGCACACCCGCCAGACCGCGCGCCGCGTTCTCGAACCCGGCGACGGGTGCGCCCGCGCTGGTGGCCACCACCTCGAACCCCTCCGGCGCCTCGGTGACGGCGTCGCCGTGGCTCATCCACACCGGCTGATGCTCCGGTAGATCCGAATGCAGTTGTCCGCCAGTGACATTGAGTTCAGTGCGGCCGTACTCGCTGGTGCCGGTGTGGGCGACGGTGCCGCCGAGGGTCTGCGCCATGGCCTGAAACCCGTAGCAGATGCCGAAGACGGGAACGCCGAGGTCGAACACGCCGGCGTCGAGCTGTGGCGCCCCGTCGGCGTACACGCTCGACGGTCCGCCGGACAACACGATGGCCTGCGGGTCCTTGGCCTTGATCTCCTCGATGGACGCCGTGTGCGGCACCACCTCCGAGTACACCCGCGCCTCACGGACACGACGCGCGATCAGCTGCGCGTACTGCGCTCCGAAGTCGACCACCAGGACGGGGCGCGGGGATGCCGGTTGCACCCGCTCAGTCTACGGGCGGGCGCCTTGCGCGCCGATGCGCCAGCCTGCGTGACACGATGTTAACTTTGTAAACATCGTGTAGGGATAGGAGGAGATCGACTGACCACCCGACGATCCCGCGCCGCCGCCGACACCTATCACCATGGGAACCTGCGGCAGACACTGCTCGAGCACGCCGTCGAACTCGCCAGGACGGGCGGGCCGGAGGCAGTGGTGCTGCGCGACGTTCAGCGGATGGCCGGCGTCAGCAACTCCGCGGCCTATCGGCACTACGCCGACCGCGACGCACTGCTCGCCGCGGTGCGGGAGTATGCGGAGGAGCGCCTGGCCGACGCCATGGTCGCGCGGCTGACAGCGGTGTCGAGCCGAGGGCCGAAGGCCAAACGGGCGCTCGGGCGCCTGCGGGCGACCGGGCAGGGCTACATCGATTTCGCGCTTGCCGAACCAGGCCTGTACCGCACCGCGTTCGCGCACTCGGACTCCGCGCGCGAGGGCCACAAGCGCCAGGCCGACAGCGACGGCACGACCCTGAAAGCGCACCACCCGTTCCAGATCCTGATCGGGTGCATCGACGATCTGGTTACCACCGGCGTGCTCGCTGCCAATCAGCGCGACGGCCTCGACGAAGCTGCGTGGGCCGCGGTGCACGGTCTGTCCACGCTGTTTCTCGACGGACCATTGAGCGAAGCCGACGCCGCACGCAAACAACAGATCACCAACCGATTGCTCGACGTCATCGGCGAGGGACTGACGTAATACCTCCCATTCTTTAATGTTGACAGCCCTAACATTGTCTGCGATGCTCGCAATGTTAACGCCGTAAACATAAAGGGGTTCCGCTCGTGACGATCGACACCGATAAGCGTTCGGCCAGAGGCGCCCACGCGACGCGCCAGCGAGCGCGGCCCGTCCTCATCCTGGCCGTCGTGCTCGTTGCCGCCCTGGCCATCAACGTGGAAACCACGATCGTGAATGTGGCGCTGCCGACGCTGAATTCGGCGTTGAACGCATCGACCCGTGGGCTGCAATGGATCGTCGACGCCTACAACCTCGCATTCGCCGCCCTCGTCCTTGCCGGCGGCACCGTCGGCGACAAATTCGGCCGGCGCGGCACCCTGATGGCCGGGCTGGCGCTGTTGGCGGCCAGCAGCGTCGGCGCGGCGCTGTGCACGTCGACCGGATCGCTGATCGGCATGCGCCTGGTGATGGGTATCGCCGCCGCGCTGATCTTCCCCACCACGCTGGCGATCATCACCGACACCTTCCGTGACCCCAAGCAACGGGCAGCCGCGATCGGCGTGTGGGGTGCGGTGACGGGGCTCGGGGTGGCCGTCGGACCGATCCTGGGGGGCGCGCTGCTGGAGTCGTTCTGGTGGGGCAGCCTGTTTCTGGCACTCGTACCGATCGCCCTGATCGCAATCGTCGGCGCGATATTGTTCGTGCCCGCGTCGACCCCGCAGCGTGGCGCCCGGCTGGACCGTGGCGGCCTGCTGGCATCGGTGGTGATGCTCGGGTCGCTGGTCTACACGATCATCGAGGCGCCCGAACACGGATGGACGGCGACGCGGACGCTCCTCGGCTTCGGGGTCGCGGTGGCCGCGGTGGTGGTATTCGTCTGGTGGGAGCGACGCCACGACGATCCGCTGATCGACGTCAGCCTGTTCGCCAACCTGAGGTTCAGCGCGGCCAGCGGGGCGGTGACCGTCGCCTTTTTCGCCCTGTTCGGCTTCATCTTTCTGATCACCCAGTTCTTTCAGCAGCTGCAGGGTTTCAGCCCGCTCGACACCGGCATTCGCATCTTGCCGGTCGCGCTGTCGATCGCGGTCGGCTCCGTGCTGGGCACCCGGTTGGCGGTGACCCGGATAGGGACCAAGGCGGTGGTGTTCGTCGGCCTGCTGATGCTGGCCGCGGCATTCGCCTGGGTGGCCACTGTCGATGTCGACGTGCCCTACCTGCAGGTCGCGGCGCAGATGGTGCTGCTGGGCGGTGGGCTCGGCCTTACCACCGCACCGGCCACCGACTCGATCATGGGAGTGGTCCGTCCCGAGCAGGCCGGCGCAGGTTCGGCGGTCAACGACGCGACCCGTCAGGTCGGCGGCACGCTCGGCGTTGCGGTGGTCGGCAGCATCTTCTCCACCCTCTACATCCGCCGGTTGTCCGAAAGCGAGGTGATGCGAGCCGTGCCGGATCCGGCCAGGGCCACCGCGGGCGAGGGGCTTGCCCAGGGTTTACAGGTGGCCGCCCAATCGCCGCCGTCGGTCGCCACGGCGGTGCGGGACACCGTCAGTGACGCCTTCATGTCCGGCCTGCACGCCGGCTGCCTGGCCGCCGCCGCGGTCTGCCTGCTCGGGGCGTTCTTCGTGCTCGCCGTCCTGCCCGCCCATCCCACGAAGTCGGTCCTGGCATGAGAAGCGCGCATTCCTACGGGCAGTGGGCAGTGGTCACTGGTGCCAGCGACGGAATCGGCAAGGCGCTCGCAACCCGCATCGCCTCCGATGGAGTCAACCTCGTCCTGGTTGCCCGCAGCGAAGCGAGGTTGCAGACGCTCGCCGGAGAGCTCAGCGACGCCCACGGCATCGAAACGTTGGTGTCGGCAGTCGATCTGAGCGAGCCGGGCGCCGTCGACACCATCGAAGAGCTGACGAGCCGGCTCGACGTCGGGCTCGTCGCGTTGGCAGCCGGTTTCGGCACCACCGGCACGTTTCTGGAGACAGCCGTAACCGATGAGCTGCAGTTGATCGCGGTGAACATCGCCGCAGTCATGCGACTCTCGCACACCTTCGCAGGCAGGCTCGCCGCCCGCGGCACGGGCGGAATCGTTTTGTTCGGCTCCATCGTCGGCTGGCAAGGTGTGCCCGGGCAGGCCAATTACGCCGCGTCGAAAGCGTACGTGCAGAGTCTGGCCGAAGGACTCCACGACGACCTGAAGGCTCTCGGCGTCGACGTGCTGGCCGTCGCGCCCGGCCCGGTCGACTCGGGTTTCGGCGCACGGGCGGGACTGACGATGACCGGCGCGACCTCACCCGACATCGTGGCCGCCGCGACGCTGAACGCACTCGGCAGGAAGCGAACTGTGATTCCCGGCGCGCGCGCGAAGTTCCTCACCTGGGCGCTGCTGCCGCTTCCTCGTCGGTTTCGCAGCCTGATCCTCGGCACGGTGATCGCCGGGATGCGCAGCGCGACCGCCGGCCGGGAACTCAGAGCAGATCGGTGATCGTCTTCAGCCCCGCCTCGTAGAGCACGCCGGGCAGCATTCCGCCGTCGACCTCGATCGTCGTGCCGTTGACGAAGTCGGCGGCGCCACTGCACAGGAACACGCAGACCCGACCCACCTCGGCGGGCTCACCGGCACGGCCCAGCGGGATGTTGCGAAAGTACTTCTCCCCCTTGGGATCATCCTTCGGCAGCACGAAGGACCGGAAATTGTCGGTCATCGTCGGGCCCAGCGCCAGCGCGTTGACGCGCGCATGCGGCCCCCACTCCTCGGCCAGCGACCGGGTGAGGTGGTTGAGCCCCGCCTTCGCCGCACCGTAGGACACCAGCGTGGGCGAGCCCGCCGGGTGACCGGCACCGCTGGAGATGTTGATGATGGAGCCGACGCCGTCCTGGGTGCGCATCTGCCGGTAGACGCGCAGGGCGAACCAGAGCGGGCTGATCAGGTTCATCTGAACGGCGAACGCGTGAAACAGCGCGGTCCGCTCGAAGTCGTCGGCGGCGCGTGGGGCACCCTGGATCCTGCTGACCAGTTCCGGAACGTCTTCGGCATCGGGGGTCGGCACGGTGCCACCGGCGTTGTTGACCAGGATGTCGATGCGCCCGTAGGTGTCGGCCACCTCGCCGACCATGGCGTCGATGGCGTGCAAATCCCCTTGGTCGCATACCATCTGGGCGCTGCGCGCCAACCAGCCCTCGTTGTGGTCGGCGCCGGGCAGAGCGTCGAGTTTCGACCGCGAACAGCCGATGACGGTGGCACCTGCGCGCAGCAGTTCGTGCGCGATCCCGACGCCGACGCCGCGACTGGTGCCCGTGACGACGGCCACCTTGCCGTCGAGGACACCCTCGTTCTCCACCCGCCACACCATAGACGAGCCTTCCCGGTGTGATTGGGTATCCCGAGATCAAGTCGTTCTTCCGTCGCAAAGGAGATTCATGCCCGAGTGGGTCGTCGTTCTGCTGGCCCTGGCCGCCGCAGTGACCTCAGCGCTCGGGATCGTGATCCGGCAGCGCGCGACGCTGGCCATCCCCCAGGATGAGGGCGTCAGCACGACGATGTTCAAAAAGCTGCTCCGCAACCAGTTGTGGTGGGCAGGCACCGCGGTGGCGGCCGCCGGCTACGGCTTCCAGGCGCTGGCGCTGACATGGGGTTCGCTGATCCTGGTGGTGCCGTTGCTGGTGTCGGCGCTGCTGTTCGCGCTTCCGATGAGCGCCCGCATGGCCCACCGCCGCGTCACCACGCACGACTGGGTATGGGCGCTGGTCCTGACGTTCGGGCTGACTGTGTTCGTGTTGGTGGCACGAGTACAGCCGGGCAATTACCGGCCGATGCCCGCGGTCTGGATCCTCGCCACCGTGCTGTGCGTGGTGGTGGTGCTGGGCTGCGTCGCGGGCGGCGCCCGCAGCGAGGGACGAAAACGCGCGGTGCTGATCGCCGCTGCGGTCGGGGTGCTGTTCGGCGTTGTCGCGGTGCTGACCAAGGTGACCGTGCAGCGACTCAACGAGGAAGGTCTGTGGGGCACGCTGATGGTTCCGGCCCCGTACCTCGTGGTGATCCTCGGTGTTGCGGCAACCCTGTTGCAGCAGTCGGCTTTTCACGCAGGCGCCCTGCAGGCGTCGGTGCCCACCATGCTGGTCCTCGAGCCGTTGGTCGCGGTCTCGCTGGGCGTGGTCGTGCTCGGCGAGGCGCTCAAAGTCACCGATCCGAGAACGGTTGGGCTGCTGGCGGTGGCAGTGACGGCGATGGCGGCCGCGACGATCGCCCTCGGGCACGACGAGGGCGCGTTCGAGGAGATGCTCGAAGCGGAGATGGCCAAACGGAGCGAGACGGAGACGCCGAGCTAGGCCAGTTGTTTGTGCATGGGCAGCCCGCCCGTCGCCTCGAACACCACCCGCCTGCCGATGGCCACAGCGTGGTCGGCGAAACGCTCGTAGAAGCGGCCGAGCAACGCCACGTCGACCGCGGAGCAGACGCCGTTGTGCCACTCCCGGTCGATCAGCACCGTGAACAGATGCCGGTGCCTGGTGTCGATGACGTCGTCCTTCTCCCGGATCTGCGCTGCCTTCTCCGGGTCGGGGGTCCGCAGCACCTCCTGCGCCGTCCTGGCGAGCGAAACGGCGACATCGGCCATCTCGGTGAACGAACCGCGGACGTCGTCGGGCAGCGCACTGTCTGGATGACGCATCCGGGCGATGTTGGCGACGTGCACCGCCAGCGCGCCCATCCGTTCGATATCGGCGCCGATGTGCAGTGAGCCGACGACCTTGCGCAGATCGCTTGCCACCGGCTGTTGCAGGGCGAGCAATCGGACCGCGGACTCCTCGGCGGTTCGCCACTTGCCCGCGATCTCGTCGTGGTCGTGATGACCTGTTCTGCCAGTT
Organism: uncultured Actinomycetota bacterium; assembly: GCA_963786995.1. Lineage (GTDB taxonomy): Bacteria > Actinomycetota > Actinomycetes > Mycobacteriales > Mycobacteriaceae > Mycobacterium. Next base: position 31,943 of record CAWBBH010000002.1, read on the forward strand.
CCAGATCCGCCTGCAGCAGCGCGTTGGACGCATGAAGCATGGCGTCGGCGGCCAGTCCGCACATCTCGGCCAACTGGTCGCAGAGCCCCGACAACTGTTGCTGATATGCCGTTCGCACGAGCCCAACCCTCTCCGCGCCGGGACGACGCCCGGCGTGAAGGGTCAGATACCCGAAATCGACGCCTTTAACCTGCGACCGGTTGACCCGGCTCGAACGGGATGCGGCGCAGCGCGCCATACGCATCGGCGGGCACCACGGGATTGCGGGGCTCGATCGGCGCCAGCCTCTTGTAGGCCTCGCCCTGCCTGGGCCGCAGGTCTTCCTCGCCTTTGTTCGGCCACAGCGAGGCCGCGCGCTCAGCCTGCGCGGTGATGCTCAGCGACGGGTTGACCCCGAGGTTCGCCGATATCGAGGCGCCGTCGACGACGTACATCGTCGGGTAGTTGTACACCCGCTGATACGGATCGATGACGCCGCGCTCCGGGCTGTCGCCGATGGCCGCGCCGCCAAGGAAGTGCGCGGTCAGCGGGATGTTGAACAGCTCACCCCAGGTTCCGCCGGCGACGCCGTCGATCTTGTCGGCCAGCCTGCGGGTGACCTCGTTGCCGACCGGGATCCACGACGGATTCGGCTCGCCGTGGCCCTGCTTGCTGTCCATCAGCCGGAAGCCGAGCTTGGTCTTGCGGCTGAAGGTGGTGATCGAGTTGTCGAGGTGCTGCATGACAAGGGCGATCATCGTGCGCTCGCTCCAGCGGGTCGGGTTCAGCAGCCGCAGCACCTTCTTCGGATCCTCCCTCGCCTGGTCGAGCAGTTGCCGCCAGCGCGGAATGTCGCTGCCGCCCGGACCGGCACCGTCGGTCATCAGCGTCTGCAGCAGTCCCATCGCGTTGGAGCCCTTGCCGTAGCGGACCGGCTCGATGTGGGTGTCCGGGGTGGGGTGGATGGACGACGTGATGGCCACGCCGTGGGTCAGGTCGAGGTCGTCACGCACCGAGAGTCGCCCTGCGCCGACGATCGACTCCGAGTTGGTGCGGGTGAGCACGCCGAGCTTGTCCGACAGCTTCGGGAGATTGCCGTGGTCGCGCATCCTGAAGAGCAGCTTCTGCGTGCCGAATGTGCCCGCTGCGAGGACGAGGTTCGTGGCCGTGAAGGTCCGGCGTTGCCGGCGCAGCAGTCGGCCGGTGCGGGCGGTCCTGACCTCCCACACTCCGTCCGGCCGTTGCTTGAACGAGGTCACCGTCGTCATCGGATGAACTTGTGCCCCAGCCGATTCCGCCAAGCCGAGGTAGTTCTTCACCAGCGTGTTCTTGGCGCCGTAGCGGCAACCCGTCATACACGAGCCACATTCGATGCAGCCGGTGCGAGCCGGTCCGGCCCCACCGAAATACGGGTCGGGCACCGTCTTGCCCGGCATCTTGTTGCCGTCCGGCCCGAAGAACACCCCGACCGGCGTGGCGACGAACGTGTCGCCGACGCCCATGTCGTCGGCGACCTCCTTCATCACCTTGTCGGCGTCGGTGAACGTCGGGTTCTGGACCACGCCGAGCATGCGCTGCGCCTGCTCGTAGTGCGGCATCAGCTCGGCGCGCCAGTCGGTGATGTGCTTCCACTGCGGGTCGTTGAAGAACGGGTCCGGCGGCACGTACAGCGTGTTGGCGTAGTTCAGCGATCCACCGCCGACGCCGGCGCCTGCCAGGATCATCACGTTGCGCAGCAGATGGATCCGCTGGATCCCATACAGGCCGAGCCTCGGCATCCACAGGAATTTGCGCAGGTTCCAGGAGGTCTTGGCGAATTCGTCGTCGGCGAAGCGTCGGCCGGCTTCGAGGACTCCGACGCGGTAGCCCTTCTCGGTCAGCCGCAGCGCCGAAACACTTCCCCCGAATCCCGAACCAATGATCAGAACGTCATAGTCAGGCTGCATCCAATCAGTATGAACTTACCGGTCGGTAACCAGAAGTTTGGGTCGACTCGTCGCTAATATCGCGGCTTACAGGCAGCTCACAGCTTCGGTGAAGCGATCGGAGGTTTGCGATGTCATACGCAAGCGCCTCGAAAGTCGTCGTCGCGGCCGTGATGGCCGCGGCCGGTTTCATCGCCGTCGCGCCGCCGGGCCAAGCCGCCCCGTGCGCCCAGTTCGGCTTCGACGGGCCCTTCGAACTCGCAGGCGGCAACGGCTGGTGGGTGACGTTCAACGCGACCGGCACCACCCCGCGCAGTTCGGCGACCGTGAACTTCGTCGACGGCGGACGGGTCGACGGCACCATCATCGGCGGCGGCGTCTCGGGTAGGACGGTCGACCTGTCCATCGTGTGGGGCGACAAACCGAACAACATCTGGGACTTCCACGGCACGGTCGGAGACGACGGCCAGGTCAACGACGGCGGCCAGCGCCTGAGAAACATTCCGGCCGACTACAGCGGCGAGGTCGCCTCCTCGTGGCGTTCGGTGACACCGCTCAAATGCCTTGATGCTCCGGCACCGGCGGGATCCGGCACGGGAGCGGCGGCCCCGCAACAGCAGGCGCCGCAGCCGGCGCCGAACGTCAAGTGCCCGAAGGGTTCGTCGGTGCCCGAGGTGCCCGCCGGTCAGACCTGTCCAGCCCCCAAAGACGCTGTGCGGGTCAGCTTTACCCGTGCGCCCCTGCAGTGGACCGTCAACGTCACCAACAACGCCGACATCGGCGGCAGCTGCACGTACAACGCGACCGCCGACAACGGCACACAGGGCGCCAGCAAGAGCTTCGCGATTGATCCCAAGGGAAGCGCCAGTTTCACGGTGCCCGCACCTGCGCCGTTCACCAGCTACCACGTGGTGACGTCGTGCACCGGTGACTTCGGCGGTCAGCCCGTTGAGTTCGGCCACGACGAACAGGATGTGTCGCTCTAGAAGCCGACGGTCAGGCCGACCTTCTGGAACGCCTTGAGATCGCAGTAACCGGCCTTGGCCATCGACCGGCGCAGGCCGCCGACCAGGTTCAGCGAGCCGAACGGGTCGTCGGACGGGCCGCCGAGCACCTGCTCCAACCCTGGCCGTTCACCTAGCGCGACCTGCAGCAGCGCCCCGCGGGGCAGCGACGGGTGGGCCGCCGCGGCGGGCCAGAACCAGCCGTCTCCCATCGCCTCAGCGGCCAGGGCCAGCGGCGTGCCGAGCACGACGGCGTCGGCGCCGCATGCGATCGCCTTGGCCAGATCGCCGGACGTGTGGATGTCACCGTCTGCCAGGACGTGCACGTAGCGGCCGCCGGTCTCGTCGAGGTACTCGCGGCGGGCGGCGGCAGCGTCGGCGATCGCGGTCGCCATCGGCACGCTGATGCCGAGCACCTCGTCGCTGGTGGTGACGCCGCTGGTGGAGCCATAGCCGACGATGACGCCCGCGGCGCCCGTCCGCATCAAATGCAGGGCGGTGCGGTGGTCCAGCACGCCGCCTGCGACCACCGGCACATCGAGTTCGGAGATGAATGTCTTGAGGTTCAGCGGCTCGCCGTCCTGCGCGACGCGTTCGGCCGACACGATCGTGCCCTGGATGACCAGCAGATCGATGCCCGCCGACACCAGCGCCGGGGTCAACGCCCGCGCGTTCTGCGGGCTCACCCGAACCGCGGTGGTCACCCCGGCGTCGCGGATACGCGTGACGGCGGCGCCGAGCAGTTCGGGGTCCAGGGGTGCCGAATGCAGTTGCTGCAGAAGGCGAATCGCCGCAGCGGGCTCAGGCTCCTTCTCCGCCGCTTCGACGACCTGGGCGATCTTCGCCGTCACGTCGGCATGCCTGCCGATCAGGCCCTCGCCGTTGAGCACGCCGAGACCACCCAACCGGCCCATCTCGATGGCGAACTCAGGCGATACCAGCGCGTCGGTGGGATGGGTGACAACGGGTATCTCGAAGCGGTACGCGTCGAGCTGCCATGCCGTCGACACGTCCTGCGACGACCTGGTCCGTCGGGACGGGACGATGTTGATGTCGCCGAGTTCATAAGTGCGGCGGGCGGTTCGGCCCAAACCGATTTCAACCATGTCGCGCATGCGGACTCGCTAGCGGGTGTAGTAGTTGGGCGCTTCGACGGTCATCGTGATGTCGTGCGGATGGCTTTCCTTCAACCCGGCGGCGGTGATTCGCACGAACTGCGCCTGCTGCAACTGCTCGATCGACGACGCGCCCGTGTATCCCATCGCGGCCTGCAACCCGCCGGTGAGTTGACGGATCACGCTCGACAGCGGGCCGCGGAACGGCACGCGGCCCTCGATGCCCTCGGGCACCAACTTGTCCTCGCTGAGCGCGTCATCTTGGAAATAGCGGTCTTTCGAGTAGGACTTGGCCCCGCCGCGACTCTGCATCGCCCCGAGCGACCCCATTCCGCGGTACCTCTTGAACTGCTTGCCGTTGACGAAGATCAAGTCGCCGGGAGCTTCCGCAGTGCCCGCCAGCAGCGAACCGAGCATCGCGGTTGACGCACCGGCGGCCAGCGCCTTGGCGATGTCGCCCGAGTACTGCAGGCCGCCGTCGGCGATCACCGGGATGCCCGACGGCGAACACGCGGCGACGGCTTCCAGAATCGCGGTGATCTGAGGAGCGCCGACCCCGGCGACCACGCGCGTCGTGCAGATCGAACCGGGCCCCACACCGACCTTCACCGCATCGGCGCCCGCCTCGACCAACGCCGCGGCCGCGGCCCGGGTCGCGACGTTTCCGCCGATCACATCGACCCGGTGGCTGACCTCGCGCTTGAGCTTGCTGACCATGTCCAACACAAGGCGGTTGTGGGCGTGGGCGGTGTCGACGATGAGCACGTCAGCACCCGCGTCGGCGAGCGTCATCGCCCGCGTCCACGAGTCGGGTCCGATGCCGACCGCGGCGCCGACCAGCAGCCTGCCGTCGCTGTCCTTGGTCGCGAACGGGTGCTGCTCGGTCTTGACGAAGTCCTTGACCGTGATCAGCCCGGTCAGCCGACCGTGTCCATCGACGATCGGCAGCTTCTCGATCTTGTTGCGGCGCAACAGGCCAAGCGCCGCATCCGCGGTGACGCCCTCCCGCGCGGTGATCAGCGGCGCCTTGGTCATCACCTCTGCGACCGGCTTGTTCATGTCGACTTCGAAGCGCATGTCGCGGTTGGTGATGATGCCGACCAGCGCGCCGGTCCCGTCGACGACCGGCAACCCCGAAATCCGGAACCGGGCACACAACGCGTCGACCTCGGCCAGCGTGTTCTCCGGGGAGCAGGTGACGGGGTCGGTGACCATGCCCGCTTCGGACCGCTTGACGGTCTCGACCTGGCCGGCCTGCTCGGCGACGGGGAGGTTGCGGTGCAGTACGCCCATACCGCCCGCCCTGGCCATCGCGATGGCCATCCGCGACTCGGTGACGGTGTCCATCGCAGAGCTGACCAGCGGCACCTTCAGCCTGATGCGGCGGGTGAGCTGGCTGGACGTGTCGGCGGTGGCAGGGACCACGTCCGAGGCGGCGGGAAGCAGCAGCACGTCGTCGAAGGTCAGCCCGAGCATGGCGATCTTCGTGGGGTCATCGCCGCCGGTGGGCACCGGTACGGCGATGGGGAGGTCGCTTTCAGCGATCGACATGGGTTACAGCCTCCATCGGCGGGGAGCTAGATATCCATCTTATCGGCATCTGATGGGAGATCCGGGGCCCACACGGAGTCGCCGCGGACCCGGGCCGGCCGGGCACCGCTGGCGCGATAGGAGCACCGCTGCGTAATGTGGAACCGTGCGAGACCAACTGCCACCTGGTTTGCCGCCGGATCCGTTCGCCGATGACCCGTGCGACCCTTCGGGAGCGCTGGACGCCCTCGAGCCGGGTCAACCACTCGACGCGCAGGAACGGACAGCGGTAGAGGCTGATCTCGCCGACCTGGCAGTGTACGAAGCGCTATTGGCGCACAAGGGAATTCGCGGCCTCGTCGTGTGCTGTGACGAGTGCCAGCAGGATCACTACCACGACTGGGACATGCTGCGGGCGAACCTGTTGCAGCTGTTGGTCGACGGCACCGTCCGCCCGCACGAGCCCGCCTACGATCCCGAGCCCGACGCGTACGTGACCTGGGATTATTGCCGCGGCTATGCCGATGCTTCGCTCAACGAGGCGACGTCGGAACCCGACGGGTATCGCTGAGAGCTGATTTAGTTTCCGTTTCCGCGGCCGGGCTTTTCGTCGGGCACCGGCGGGATGGTTGTCTGCGGCTCCTCCTGCGGCGCTTCCGGCGCAGGCGCTAGGGCAGGCGGCGCCTTCGGTGCGGGCGGGGCTTCCTGCACAGGCGGCGCCGCAGGCTCGGGCGCAGGTTTCGGCGCAGGAATGATCTCGGGGATCAGCGGCTTGGGCTGGACCGGCGCAGGCTGCTCGATCGGCTTCGGCAGCTCGATCGGCTTCTGCGGCTCCACCGGTTTCGGTTGCTCGATGGGCTTGGGCAGCTCGATCGGCGGCTTCGGCACGATCGGATCGGGCTTCTGCTCGCCGGGGACAGGCTTCGGCAGGTCGACCGGCGGCTTGGGCAAGTCGACCGGCGGCTTGGGTAGCGGCAGCGACGGCAGATCGGGCAGTGAAATGTCTGGTGGCACACCGGGTCCCGGCACCGGCAGCGTCGGGATCGGCGGCAGCTGCGGCAACGAGATGTCGGGCAGCTGTCCGCCCGGCACCGGCAACTGCCCCGGCAAGGTCGGCGTCACAGGCAGGTTCGGCAGCTCTGCAGGCAACGACAGCCCGGGACCCAGCGAGGGAGGGACGGGCGCAGCGGGAACCGTCGCGGCGGGGTCGCGGTTCTCGACCTTGACCGTCAGGTTGTTCAGCTGGTTTTCCAGCTCCTGCTGACGCACCGGGTCTTCGACGGTCTGCACAGTCGACGTGATGGTCGACAGCTTGTCCTGGGCGGCGTCCCAGTTGCCCTGCTCGATGAGCTGCTGGACCTGTTGCATCTCGGTCTGCGCAGCCAGCGCGACCTGATCGTCGCGGGTGACCTGCGGTTCACCGAACACGGCCACCCGCAGCCCGTAGAGCGCGTCGCCGGGTGCCGCGCCGTAGACAAGCGCACCGAACCCGCCGAGGCACAGCATCGCCGCGGCGACGGAGCCCATCACGGCCACGGACATGCGGTTGCGGCGCTGGGACGCCAGCGCCCGGTGCAGAACGATCTCGGCGTCGCGCTGTGCGGCGACCCGCGCCGGTGGCCTGCGCACCCCGTCACGCCAGCCCGCCATCAGATTGGCGAGTTCGGCGTCGGCCGGGTCGCCGGCGTACACGGGATGCTCGGTGGCGAGTGCGTCGAGGTACTGGTCTGTGCGCGCGATGGCGTTCAGCGACGGGTCTCCCCCGTTTCCGCCCCATCGTCCGAAATCAGGCATGGTCGTGTCCCGTCGCCATGATCTCGGTCTTCAGCCGTGCCAGCGCCCGGTGCTGGGCGACGCGAACGGCGCCGGCCGTGCTGCCGACCGCTTTGCGGTCTCCTCGGCGCTCATACCGACCACCACGCGCAGGATGAGGATCTCGCGCTGCTTCTCCGGCAGTACCGCCAGCAGCCTGTTCATCCGCTCCGCCGCCTCACCGTCGAGGGCCATCTGTTCAGGACCGGCGTCCGCGGAGAAGCGCTCCGGCACGACATCCGTCGGTTCAGAGCGGTTCCTGGCGGCCGCGCGATGGGCGTCGGCAACCTTGTGGGCGGCGATGCCGTACACAAAGGCCAGGAACGGTCGTCCCTGATCCTTGTAGCGCGGCAGCGCCGTGATGGCGGCCAAGCACACCTCCTGAGCAACATCGTCAGCTGAGAGACCGCTCCGCTCGGCCGCCCCGACCCTCGCCCGGCAGTATCGGACAACAATCGGGCGGATGATCTCCAGTACCTCCCGGAGTGCGTCCCGGTTGCCCGCCACGGCTTCAGCAACGACAGCATCGAGACGTTCTCCCGAAAATGTCATCGGTGAAGCTCTCTCCAGCGTTACTAATGGGACAGGTGGCGTTTAAGTAACCGGGCTAAACACTAACTCTCGGGCCGGTGCGGCCCGGTTCAGCGATCAAACAACACGCCGCCACGGCGCCGCACCGTATCAGCGGACTGGTCGCGAATTCCAACGACCTGAGCAGCGGAGTGGTTCCCGCTGCCGATGTCGCCGAGCAAGCAGGCCAACGCCCAGCTCAACGGGATCAATCCGACGTCCTGCGTCGCCTCGAGGGTGGCATCGGCCACCGTCCGCGCCTGGTCGAGGCGGCCGTCGCAGCAGAGTGCCGCCGCGAGGACGACCCGGACTTCACCCGGTGGCGGGTGGCTGCGAGGGCTTCGGCGAGAGCGCACGCGCGCTCGGCGTGACCCAGCGCAGCGGCGCCGTCGCCGGTGGCCATCGCCAATTCGGCGGAAACCCACGCCAGCCGAACGCCCAGCCGCGGCGGCCAGCCGTCGAGCAAACTCTCCGCACGACGAAGGGCGGCAGCCGATGCGGCGAACCGCCCGACGCCGAGAGCGTCTGCGGCCAGACCGATCAGCGCGTCGCCGGTGGCTTCGGGATCTCCTGCGGCGACGGCAAGAGCACGGCCGTCCCAGCCGCGCGCCTTATCGTGCCAACCCAGCTGACGGAGGAAGGACGCATGGGTGCTGCACGCCAGTGACGCCAGCCGCCCGACCCGATGAACCCGTCGCACAGATGCCAGATCGGTGTTGGCGCTGGCGTATCGACCCTGTCCGCCCGCGGCGACCGCGCGCAGCCACAGCTCCTCGACCGTGGCCGCCGCGGGTAGCGGCCATCGGCCCGGGGCGTCGCCGAAGGCGGCGTCGCGGACGCGAGGAGCAGTATGGCACTTGGCGATCATCAGGGGCCGACGCTATCAATCGCCGAATCTCTTTGGTTAACAGTTCGTGCGGGGCGTGTTACGGACATGTCAACTACCAACAGACAAATGCGCCAAAGCGGCCGTCCTTCGGCCGGAGCGAACTGAAGAAACCCGAGTCATCGTGTGTTACGGGGCCATTGGCTATCACCGAAGCCGATGACCGCGGGTCGAACCGATGAACGTGATGTAAATTCTCGGCCTGCGCATATGTGGTTGAGCACATGTTCGGGCTATTGACTGATTTTGCTAAGCGCCCCTACCTTGTGATCACGCGTAGTCACCGGCGACTGTGCTCGGATCGGTTCCACAACTCACGCACCCGTGCTATCTCGAAATCGGTGCGTAGAGAGGGGTTTCCACATGCCACAGCCGCAGCAGCTACCAGGGCCCAACGCCGATATCTGGGATTGGCAGATGCACGGGCTTTGCCGCGGGTCGATTCGTCGGTGTTCTTCCATCCCGATGGCGAACGCGGCCGTGCCCGCGCACAGCGCGAACTGCGCGCCAAGGAGATGTGCCGACAGTGCCCGGTGATCACCCAGTGCCGTTCTCACGCCCTTGCCGTCGGCGAGCCCTACGGCATCTGGGGCGGACTCTCGGAGTCAGAACGTGAATTGCTGCTCAAGCGAGGCATCCGCCGCGCTTCCTGACCGCAGAGAGGTCCTAGCTTCGGCGACCGCTCTGAAGTCGGCGGCGTCGCACCCTCCATGAACCCCACTCGCCGAGCGTGACGCCTGCTGCGAGCGCAGTGCCGATCGCGAAGGCGCCCAGCACCGAGCCGAACCCGACGGCGTGCTGGTCGTTGAGGATGGCGTAGATGCCGTGCAGCAGGGAAAGGCCCGGCAGCAGCGGCACGATGCCGGTGATGGACACCACCAGCGGCGGCGCCAGGTTCCGACGCTCCATCAGCCGCCCGACAAGGCCGATCGGGACCGCGGCGACGAACGACGCAACCACAGCGCCCAACCCCGCGCCCTGCGCCACCAGGAAGACGAAGGTGCCCCGTGCGCCGCCGAACGCGGCGGCCATCGCCGCGGTGCGCTCGGCGTAGCAGGCAAGCGCGAACGCCGCCGCTGAGGCCGCACCGAACGCGACACGCGCGGCCATCTCGGACAGTGCGGGCGGCGGGGATGCGCTGATCCCGACAAACGGCGCGCCGAAGCGGTTGGCGAGGTGCAGCACGAGCGCCACGCCCGCGATCGTCGCGCCGGTGAACATGACCAGCTCGAAGAAGCGGCCCGCCGCGGTGACGGGCGCACCGGAGATGACGTCTCCGACCAGACCGACCAGCGAGGCGGCAAGGAGCACGACAAGGCCGGCGGCGATGGCCACCGTCGGCTCGAATTGGAAGCCGAGCCGAGGGCTGAGCGCGTACAGCAGGATCGAGGGCGCTGTAGCGATGGCGCCGCCGACCGCGTACTGGAAGAAGAACGGAAGCCCGTGCCTGTTCAGGACACGGTTGACGCGGTCGATCGTCATCGTGCTCAGCGCGCTGACCAGGCACACCAGCCAATTCGCGCCCAACGTTCCCGCTGTCGCGAAGGCCAGCGCACCCCAGGCCAGGGTGGCGATCCAGCGCTTGTAAGGGTGCGGGGCGGTGATGATCGCGTCCAGTTCGCGACGGGCGTCGGCGGGCGAATCTCGTCGGCGCGGATTCGGGCGATCAGGCGGTCGACTGCGGCCAGCCTGCTGAAGTCGGTGGACCGGGCCTGCACGGTGTGCAGCGTGCTGGCGGCGGGCGACGTCGGTCCGCGGTAGGCGGCGAGGTGGATAGTCGTGTTGATCACGTCGACCTCGCACCGTTCGATGCCATAGGCGGCGCAGATTGCCGTGACCTGCTCCATCGTCGCGGTCGCCGATGTTCCGGAGGCCATCAGGATGGCGCCGATGTTGCCCGCGAGGTCGAGGATCTACCGACCTGCTCGAAGTAGGCGGCGTCACGTTCGGTGAGTTCGTGGTCGGTAAGCTGCGCGTGCTGCCCGTCGGCGGCTCGGTCTCCCGGACGAGCCGACGCAGCTTTTCGCGCTGACGTGCCCCCCAAGGCTGGCCCGCACGGTCACGGGTCAACTCCACAACACTCTCCTTCCTGTACCGGCCGACTCGACTCCGCGCAACGAAATCGCGCAGAGGAACGTTTCCGTCTGATGCTTTGTCTTTCGTGTTTTCGCTCACACCGTCAGCGTCCAACCGAACCCACGGCCGCGGTTCGCATGACGGGAGCTACATATCCAGTGTACGGCGACCGTCAAATCCGTTGCGGATTAAACAATTTCCATGCCGATGTCGTTACACAGGGCAATGAAGTCGGAGGCGATCACCAAGATGATGTTCTCCTCGTCGCGATCCGACGAGACATAGACGCCGTCGAAGAGATCCGCCGTCTCACCGCAGTAGAACGCGAACGTGGTGTTGTGGATTATCTGGTGGCAGAGGTCTGCAACCGTGACGGTGTCGCGTCTGCTGAATGAGAGGTCGTAAGACGCATTCGGCTCGAGCCGCCTGATCGGGATCCGGCGGCCTGTCAGCTCTTTGGAGACCTGAGCTCGTGCGGAGAAGCTTGCGAATCACGTAAGCGGAGACGACGAAGTCCCGCTCGATGAGGACGTCGGTTCGAGCATCCCGGTCCAGCGCGTCTGCTTCGTCTTCGCCTCCAGGCGCTGCGCAACCGCGGCGAGTTCGACCGTCCACGGCGTCAGGTCCGGTGGCCATCGCAGGACCGTAACCCGTGGCCGCTCACCGCGGAACGATTCGCAGCCCGCGAAAGGGCCGAAAGGCCTCAGCTCCATTGCCGCGGTCGCAATCGCCAGCCCCGCGATCAGTGTGATCTTCATGTTCGGTCCTCTCTGTGGCGGTGGGCCGTGTGGCCCGTCTCGCACAGAGTGGATGGGACGGCTTGGCGGATTCTTGGCGCGACGATCAGGGGCCGAGTGGTTCAGGTGACGCGGATCCAGGGCTCGCAGTTCTGGGACTTGAAGGCTTTGACCGTCGTGTTGAGGGTCGCGTACATCGGGCCGATGGACATGTTCGTCGCGACGACGTTGTCCTTGTTCGCATCGGGTGTGCTGTAGGTGAATCACAGGCACATCGAGTCCTGTGTCGGCACATCGTTGATGAAAACGCCGAACGTCGACGCCGAGCCGTCCGTGCGATAGAGACCCGGCGAGACATTAGGCCCGACGGAGAAAGAACCCGCTTCCCGGGATCGGGTCCATCGGGTCGGCGCCTGCCGATGGCACTGTCGCGACCGCGACCACAGCGGCGACCAGCCCGAGCGCAGCGTGGCGCAGACGCACTGGGCACATAGTTCCAGAACGTAGCCGGTGAAACGGCCTTCCCGGTCGAGGAGTTGCGTAACCCTTGTGCCCGAGGGGACGAATACAGTTCAGTGACTCTGACCGGTGACCGGGTCGATGCCTCCGACGGGAGGGGACATCCCTGATGCTGACGAGATGCAGTGGTGCCGTGGCAGCCGCATGCGTGCTGGCATCGGCGGCGGTCGTGAACATCGCCCCGGCGGACGCCGTTCCGCTGCCGGAGTTCTGCGTGCCCTCCCGCGTTGTCGACACCGTGTGCACCGCGCGCCTGACGTCGGTGACCGCCGACGCCGTCGACGGGACGATCACCGGGAACGCCGGTCGACGGCGGAGCCGCGATCACCCTTGCGGGACAGGGCGACGCCTACCTGAAGTCGGCGGGGTTCGGAGACACACCGCCGGACCCGGTTCGGCAGTGGGATGACGCGATCGACAGCGTGGGCAATCTCGACGTCGACGCGTCCAATCCGAATTGGTACGGCAACGCCAAGGCGAGAGCCTTACTGCCGAGGACTTTGAACGACCTGGCCACCCAGTTTCCGGCCGACACCTTGATGGTCCGCTTCACGCCCGACGACACCCAACCGGTTTTGTTCCGGCTCGTCACCATCCAGCCGACGTCCCCATAGCGACGTCGAGGCCTGAGGCGCGAGCCTAGGGGTGGTGAGCCCTCACCAGCCGGACTAGGCCGTAGCCGATGGCGCCCGCAACAACCAGAACGCCCAGCCAGGGAATCAGCAGACCGAAAAGGAGCACCAAGACGGCCCGCGACGGAAACCATTGCGTCCGACCTTGTTCCATCTGTCCGACGAAACCCTGGTATTCCTTGGGGGCCACGGCCCGCCGACAGTCTCGGCGACGAATGTCACGTCGACGGTGCTGTACTCGATGCGGTCACCGAGCGCTTCACGCTGGGCGCGCAGGCTGTCCAGATCGGCCTGCCGCTGCGAGAGCGCGTTCTCGGCAGAGATCAGCGCTTCGGTCTCCTTCGCGTCGCGCATGATGCCGAGAAGGCGGTCCACCGAGGTCCGCAGCGCCTTGATGCGGGCGTCTAGGTCGACCCGCTGCGCCGTCACATCCTCGGATCGGGTCTCGGCGGTCTGGACAGTTCCCAACGTCTTCAGCTCGCGCACCACACCATCGAGCTTCGCCACCGGAACGCGCAGCACCACAGATGTGCGGGCAAGACCCCGGTCGGATCCAGCATCCTCGGTACGACTGTCGACACGACCGTCGGAGTCCTCCACCATGACGGCGGCCTTGTCCGCCGCCTCGGACACATCTGCGACCCTGATCGTCATCGACGCCGTCTTCGACGACGTCACGCTGTGTGTCCTCCACCGGCAGCGGTCCCGCCTCGGGTGGGGCTTGCGGAGCGCCTGCGACGCCATCCTTGAACTCGGACGCCGGTGCGGTGTCGGGCATCGACGGCCCAGCGCAGGCCGTCACGATGCCCAGCGTCGCGATGCACGACAGCGCCCACGTCATCCATCTGCGGTTCGACCTACGCAATTTGCGATCCATCCAGCCACCCTGCCATTTGCTGGTGAGATTCACCCAGTCTCGCTGGCTGTTCCGGTTTCGAGTGCGCTGAGTGGCCAGTTATCGTGCGCATATCGGCGTAATGCGGCGAATAAGTTCGCACTCACACCGGGACGCGCGTGGGACGATTCGACATGGCGTAGCTCGCCATCGGATTGCCAGGGAGGGTCGCATGACCACAACCAGGAACTGCAAACGGCGGGAGTCGCCCGATGGAACCGTGACCGTCACGGAAGCCGACTCCGGAACGTATACGCAGGAGATCAGCATCGGAGACCACCGGCTTGTCGCCGACGAGCCGCGACCCGTTGGTGACGATGCGGGTCCGAACCCATACGATCTCGTGCTGGCTGGACTCGGCGCATGTACCTCGATGACGGTGCGGATGTACGCCGATCGCAAGGGTTGGCCGCTGGAGAAAGTCCGCGTGACGCTGCGACACTCCCGCATTCACGGGGCATTTGTGATGCACCGCGAGACCACGAAGGGTTGGGTCGACCACATCGACCGCGACGTCGAGCTGGTTGGCGAACTCGATGACACACAGCGGCAGCGTTTGATGGCGATCGCCGATCAATGCCCCGTCCATCGCACGCTGACGTCAGAGGTGAACATCACGACGGCACCGACCTGAGCGGCCCATAGCGAGCTGAGTTGCGCGGTCATCCCCCGACTGTGCGAATCTGAACGGTCTCACGGCATGTCGCGTACGAAACGGCACGGTCGAGACGCCCACGAACGCAAAACACCCCCGGCCCAACAGGACCGGGGGTGTTTCCGTACAGCGCTAC
>CAWBBH010000003.1:0-25129 GCA_963786995.1 uncultured Actinomycetota bacterium
CGGCGCAGACGGCCTAGCTCGCTTTCATCGAGACTGCGCACAGGTTGCGATTTCGCGGAATTTCGCGCCCTGTGTGCAGTTTCGGCGTTAAGGGGTCCGTTCACCGCCGATCGAATAGCTCGCCTACGCTGGTGGCTCGAGCTGGCGAACAAGTCTGTTCAACGCGTTGGCGTCGCCTCACGACGCGGTCATTGAGTTCGGCGACTGCACTGTTCGTTTCTCGGCTGACTGAATAAAGATGCAAACGTCGGTCCAAGCGTCGTCGGCAAATATTCGGCGGTCATTACCCCAGGTTGCAGAGCTGGGTGCCCGCGATTCGAGTAGTCAGCTACGCGTGTTGACCCCTTTCGAGCGCGCTAACTTTCGGTCGTCGATTGATATCTGCGCTGACTCGGGAGGGTGCAATGAACAGCGTTCTTTATTGGAATTCAGTTCTGCTGGAGGCTTCGCGCCGAGATTTCACGAAAGGGTACGTGAACGGCCAGCAGCCGGGCCCGATCCGAACGTCGTGGGCGATGGCGATGGTTCATCTGGCCATCCATGACGCGGTTGCTTTCCGCAACCAGCCTGCCGCGGCGTACCTCAACAAGAAGAATGTGATGCACGGAGTGCCGAACCTCACCGGCTCGGTCGACGACATCATCGCCGGGGCGGCGGTCACGACGCTCAAGGAGCTCTATCCCGCGTACCGCACGTACTTCGACGACGCCAACAGCACCGCCAGCAACTCGGCGTTCAACGGCGGCGCCAAGGTGGCGATGGCGCTGCTCGCGCATCGCATGAACGACGGGTCCAACATAACCCTCACCGGTCCGCAGCCCACCATGCCGGACTACGGCGTGCACCGAGCCGATCCCTATGCGCCCGGACAGCCGCAGCTCGGTCCGGTGTGGGGAAATGTCAAGCGGTTCACCGGGACCGCCCACCAACAGCTGAACCCCTTCCCCGGCAAAACGACGACGATGAACAACTACCTCGACGACGCCGACTACTTCGCCGACTTCGAAGAGGTACGCGAATACGATCGGCGCAGCGCCGCCAGCGCACGGCTGAGCAGGAACGCATCGGGGTGTACTGGGGTTACGACGGCGCCAACAACCTTGGCGTGCCGCCGCGCCTGTACAACCAGGTGGCCAGAGTCATCGTGGCGCAGCAGTCGCCCGCCCTGAGCGTGGCGAAGACGGCTGAGCTGTTCGCGTCGATCAACGTGGCGATGGCCGATGCGGGCATCGACGCCTGGCATTGGAAGTACGTGTACAAGTTGTGGCGGCCCGTCGTCGGCATCCGCAACCAGTCGGCTCCCGACGGCGACGCCTTCTGGGCCCCGCTGGGCGCACCGCAAACGAATTCCGGTCGTGGTACCTTCACGCCGCCATTCCCCGCGTACCCGTCGGGACATGCGACCTTCGGGGCGGCTGTGATGCAGGCGTTGCGGCTCGGGTTGAACACCGCGGCGGCGCCGATCACCGTGCCCGATGTACTCGCCGTTGAAGACGGCGATTCGGCGCCGATCCCGAAAGAGACGTTCACGTTCGTCTCCGATGAGCTCGACGGAATCTCGGTCGACCCCGACGGGTCAGTACGGACACGGCGGCCGATCACCTTCAACAACTTCGTCGAACCGGTATGGGAGAACTCGGTCAGCCGTATCTATCTCGGCGTGCACTGGCGCTTCGACGGGATTCCGCGCAACCCGGCCGACAACGTGGGCGGTGTGCCGCTCGGACTCGAGATCGGCAAGGAAACGCACCAGCTGTTCAACCAGGCTCCGTCACTCGGCGGCACCATCTAGCCGCCGTGAGTCGCTTTCGTCGAGACTGCGCACAGATCGCGATTCTTCGGAATTTCGCGACCTGTGTGCAGTTTCGGCGTCAAGATCCAGCCCGCACGGTCAGCCTTGAGCGGCGATCTTCGCCCCAATGTGTTCGATCACGTGGCCGTGCGCGGCCATGGGGCTGAACATCACCAGTTCCGCATCGTCGACGACACGCACCGTGTGGCCCGCGGGCCAGTAATAGAGGTCGCCGCCCCGGCAGGTTTCGGTGCTGTCGTCGGCATAGGTGACGACCACCTCGCCTTCGAGCACATAACCCCAGTGCGCCGCCTGGCACAGATCTTGCTCGAGGCCCTCCAACAGCGGGGCGATGTCTGTGCCCGCCCCCATGCTGAAGTACTCGGCGCTGAGGACGCCCTCGGCCGTTCCGAAATCCGACGACTGTCTCGCCTTTGCCCCCGGTACGTCGAGTTTGACTGGAATATCGTTCTTCGCGATCCGCATGCGCGTGTCCTCCCGTATGCGGCCACTGTTCATCGTCGCGCTGTGCGAAGACTCGCGGCGTATTTTCGACACGGCGCCCCACGGACCCTCTGAAGCCGTACACGGCAACGTTCGTTGCGCTATGAGCGTGATGCTCGGCAGGCCCCTGCCGACGAACCGCGCGGTATCGTGGGAGGCTGCGAACGCCACTTCGCATCTCAAGATCACCGCGGGGCTTGCAACTCAGTCCGATAACGGCGACGACACGCCAAGGACACTGCGGTGCGTCATGGGGGTTGTGGGACGCGTGAGGCGTTATGTTCTGCAAACACAGCTAAATACCACCGACGCGATTCGGCTTTATAGGTCGCACCGCGCCGGAATGAGCGGGTAGCGTCGGGTAAACGCCCGAGGCTGCCCACAAACTTGATGATGAACGACTGCGACAGGAAGTAGGGACTCCACCACCATGGCGCGTATTGGAGACGGCGGTGACCTGCTGAAGTGCTCGTTCTGCGGGAAGAGTCAAAAGCAGGTCAAAAAGCTCATCGCCGGACCCGGCGTCTATATCTGTGATGAATGCATCGATCTCTGCAACGAGATCATCGAAGAGGAACTGGCTGACGCCGACGACGTAAAACTCGACGAGCTACCGAAGCCCGTGGAAATCCGCGATTTCCTCGAGGGCTACGTCATCGGTCAGGACACCGCCAAGCGCACCTTGGCCGTCGCCGTCTACAACCATTACAAGCGCATCCAGGCCGGCGAGAAGATGCGCGATTCGCGTGCCGAGCCCGTCGAGCTGGCCAAGTCCAACATCCTGATGCTCGGCCCGACCGGCTGCGGCAAGACCTACCTCGCGCAGACGCTGGCCAAGATGCTCAATGTCCCGTTCGCGATCGCCGACGCCACCGCGCTGACCGAGGCCGGCTACGTCGGTGAGGACGTCGAGAACATTCTGCTCAAGCTGATCCAGGCGGCCGACTACGACGTCAAGCGCGCCGAGACCGGCATCATCTACATCGACGAGGTCGACAAGATCGCCCGCAAGAGCGAGAACCCGTCGATCACCCGCGACGTCTCCGGCGAGGGCGTCCAGCAGGCGCTGCTGAAGATCCTCGAGGGGACGCAGGCGTCCGTGCCGCCGCAGGGCGGGCGCAAGCATCCGCATCAGGAGTTCATCCAGATCGACACCACCAACGTCCTGTTCATCGTGGCGGGTGCGTTCGCGGGTCTGGAGAGAATCGTGTCCGACCGCGTCGGCAAGCGCGGGCTCGGTTTCGGCGCCGAGGTCCATTCCAAGGCCGAGATCGACACCCAGGACCACTTCGCCGAGGTCATGCCCGAAGACCTCATCAAGTTCGGGTTGATTCCGGAGTTCATCGGCCGTCTGCCCGTCGTGGCGTCGGTGACGAACCTCGACAAGGAATCGCTCGTCAAGATTCTGTCCGAGCCGAAGAACGCTCTGGTGAAGCAGTACACGCGACTGTTCGAGATGGACGGCGTGGAACTCGAGTTCACCGAGGAGGCGCTCGAGTCGATCGCCGACCAGGCCATCCACCGCGGAACCGGTGCCCGCGGCCTGCGCGCGATCATGGAGGAAGTCCTGCTGCCGGTGATGTACGACATCCCGAGCCGCGACGACGTCGCCAAGGTGGTCGTCACCAAGGAGACCGTCGAGGACAACGTGCTGCCGACGATCGTGCCGCGCAAGCCTGCTCGGCCCGAGCGTCGCGAGAAAAGCGCCTAACGCGCGTTGCAAGACGAAAGGGCGTCGTACCCCTCGAACAACGCCCTCACGACCACATGCTGCGCCTTCGATCAGCTGACCGGTACGTTTTTATCGCTTTCGTCAATACTTGACTCGACGCCGTCCACCAACCTGTCGCTCAACGAGGCGCACAAGCACCACAGCAGGTAGGCCGCGACTCCGGCGAACTGCAGGTTTGTCACCATGTGCCTACTCTTTCCCTGCGCTGCCGTTTCGGCACGCGTAGTCGGCTACTCGATGCCGACGTCAGCCAGACGCGCTGGCCTTGTCATCCCTGCGCCGACTGCAACGGCGGCGCCAAGGGTGACCACCGGTCCGCGAATCTTCACGATGTTCTCCTGACGTCACGGGTTTCGGGGATGGCAGCGGCGGCCTGCCGTACGGGTCGGCGCAACTCATGGCGTCACCGCCGCGCCGACGACCTCGTCGATCAGGGCGGCGATCTCCGCGACGCCGAACCGCTGGGCGTACGCCGCCTCGAGTTCGCGGGCACGGTTGCGATAGCGGCCGTCGCCGAGCACCTCGCGCACTGCATGGCGGATCGCCTTCGTGGTGGGCGTGCCGGTGCGCAGGTCGATCCCCGCACCCGACCACGCGACGCGCGCCGCCACCTCGGGCTTGTCCTCGGTGTCTCCGGCGACCACCAGCGGCACACCCGTCGACAGCGCCCGCTGCACGGCGCCGTAGCCGCCGTTGGTCACCATCACGTCGACCTTCGGCAGCAGCACATCGTGCGGAAGATAGTCGGCGACATAGGTATTGGGGGGCAGAGAGAACCCCAATTCCGACACGTGCGGACCTCCGGTGGTGGCGACGACCATCACGTTCTCGTTGGCCAGCGCTTCGATGGTCGGCCGCAGCAGCCGGCTGAAGTCGGCGTTGTCGATGGTGCCCTGGGTGACGTGTACGACCGGGCGGTCACCGTCCAGCTTCGGCCACCACAGGGGCGCGTCGAACTTCGCCGTCGGCGTGGGGTGCACCATTCCGACGTAACGGGTGTTGGGCGGCAGATCGCTGCGCGGGTAGTCGAACTCGGGCACCGTCGGCGCGATGAGCCGGTCGGCGAGCACGCCGGCATCGAACAGGAACGTCGGAAGCTCGCGGGAGTTCAGCCGGTGCAGTTGATGGTTGGCGGCCTTCTGCGACTGGCGCAGCAACACCTTGTGCGACAACACGTTCAGGGTCCGGTTGCGCAGCCGCCCGAGCGTGCTCGCCGACGGCGGCAGACCCAGCCCGGCCGGCGCGGTGTCGCGGCTGCTGATCATCAGCGGGGTCGTGGAATAGAGAAGTACCGGCGGTCGGGCGGAGCGCTCTCCGAGCGTGAACGGCAGCACGCCGAAGAAGCCGTAATCGGCGAGAATCGCATCGAACCGCTTCTGCGCCAACAGCTGCGACAGGGCCTTGGCCTGATGCGGCATCGGCGCGATGAACAGCCGCACGATGTCGAAGTTGAGCCTCTTGATGCCGTTGGTCTCTTCTCGTCCGCTGTCGGCGTCGAGCAGCGCCAGGTCGAGGTCGCCTTGCGCCGGCAGCGTGGCGGGTGTTGCGCCCACGGCGCGGATCTGCTCGGCGCGGCCTGCGCCGGATAGCACGGTGACTCGGTCTCCGCGGTCGACCAGGCCCCGCGCGACGTTCAGCAGAGGTCCGATGTGGCCGATGGGTGACAGCGCTGCGATGAGGATTTCTGACATGCGACCGATACTCGGTCAGCGTCGCCGCGCGAACTTGGAGGTTGTGTGGAGATTAGGGGGAGATCGCAGGTAGACAGCCTGCGTCTCGTCTGACAAACTCCGCGAGATTGCATACCGGCAGGGCGTCACTCGCATTGGCTGCTGGAATGCCATTTCGCGGGAATTGGAGAGGGCTGTTGTGCCTAGCGCTTGATGCGGTCAGGGCGGGTGTAGACGTTCATCGACTCGCCACGCAGGAACGCCACCAGCGTCAGCCCGGACTGGCTGGCCAGATCGACCGCGAGCGACGACGGCGCCGACACCGCGGCGAGCACCGGGATGCCCGCCATCACCGCCTTCTGGGTGAGCTCGAACGACGCGCGGCCGCTGACCAGCAGCACGGTGCCGGTCAGCGGGACCCTGTTCTGTTCGACGGCCCAGCCGATGACCTTGTCGACGGCGTTGTGCCGACCGATGTCCTCGCGCGCCGCCAGCACGGTGCCGTCGGTGTCGAAGAGCGCGGCGCCGTGCAGTCCGCCGGTGCTGGCGAAGACCTTCTGCTCGGCGCGCAGCTTCTCGGGCATCGCCGACAGCGTCTCGGCCTTGACCAGGGAGGCGTCATCACCGGGCGAATGGCGGCTGATCGTGCGGACCGCGTCGAGCGACGCCTTCCCGCACACCCCGCACGACGACGTCGTGTAGAAGTTGCGGGTGATGTCCACCTCGGGCATCTGCACACCAGGCGCCAGCGTCGCATCCAGCACGTTGTAGGTGTTCAGGTTGTCGGGTCCCGTGCCCTTGCAGTAGCGCACGGTGAGCAGGTCGTCGCGATGTCCGATGACGCCCTCGGTGAGCAGAAAGCCCTGTGCCAATTCGACATCCGAGCCGGGGGTCCGCATCGTCACGGTGAGCGGCTTGCCGTTGACGCGGATCTCGAGCGGCTCCTCGACCGCCAGCGTCTCCGGCCGCGTCACCGTGTCCCGCGCGGTGACGTGGCTGGCACGCCTGCGCGCGGTCACCCGGCCCATGACTTCTCCAATCGGATGACGATCGCCTTCGATACCGGGGTGTTCGACCTGGACGCCGTGTGGTCCAACGGCACAAGCGAATTGGTCTCCGGGTAGTAGGCGGCGGCGTTGCCGATCGGCGTCGAGTACGGCACCACCATGAAGTCTTTCGCCGTCCGCTCCTGCATTTCGCCGTCGCCGTTGGTGAACTCGGAGACGAGATCGACCCGGTCGCCGTCGTTCAGGCCGAGCGACGCGAGGTCGGCCGGGTTGACGAACACCACGCGCCTGCCGCCCTTGACGCCGCGGTAGCGGTCGTCGAGCCCGTAGATGGTGGTGTTGTACTGGTCGTGGCTGCGCAACGTCTGCAGCACCAACCGTCCCGGCGGGACGGGCACCCACTGCAGCGGATCGGCCGCGAAGTTGGCTTTGCCTGTCGTGGTGGGGAATTCGCGCGAGTCGCGGGGCCCGTGCGGTAGCTGGAAGCCGTCGGGTTGGCGGACCTTGGTGTTGTAGTCGGCGCAGCCGGGGACGACGGCGGCGATCGCATCGCGGATCTGGTCGTAGTCGTCGTTGAACTTCTCCCATGGCACCGGATGGTCGGGCCCCAGCAGCGTCCGCGCGAGTTGGCAGACGATCGACACCTCGCTGCGCACCTCGTCGCTCGGCGGCTTCAGGCTGCCCCGCGACAGATGCACCATCGACATCGAATCCTCAACGGAGACCATCTGTTTCGTTCCGCATTGAACGTCCTTGTCGGTGCGTCCCAGTGACGGCAGGATCAATGCCGTCGCACCGTGCGCCAAGTGGCTGCGGTTGAGCTTCGTCGACACCTGCACCGTCAGCGAGCAACTGCGCAACGCGGCCTCGGTGACGGCGGTGTCCGGGGTCGCCGACGCGAAGTTGCCGCCCATCGCCATGAACACCTTCGCGCGGCCATCGCGCATGGCGCGGATCCCGTCGACCGTGTCGACGCCGGGCTCACGCGGGCTGACGATGCCGAACCGGTCATCCAGCGCGGCCAGGAACGTCTCCGGCATCATCTCCCAGATGCCCATCGTGCGGTCGCCCTGGACGTTGGAGTGCCCGCGCACCGGGCACAGCCCCGCCCCGGGCTTGCCGACCATGCCGCGCATCAGCAGCACGTTGGCGATCTCGGCGATCATCGAAACGGCGTGCTTGTGCTGCGTCAGGCCCATCGCCCAACATGCCACTGTCCGTTCGGAATCGGCGAACATCTGCGCGACGCGCTCGAGTTGCTCACGCGAGATGCCCGTCGCCTCCAGCACGGTATTCAGGTCGATCTGACGGGTGCGCGCCTCGTATTCAGCGAAGTTCGAGCAGTGCGCGTCGACGAAATCGCGGTCCACGACCGTGCCCGGCGCACGGTCGTCAGCCTCCAGAAGCAGGCGGCCGATACCGGCGAACAGCGCCATGTCGCCGCCGAGCCGGATCTGCACGAACTCGTCGGCGATCGGGATGCCGTGCCCGACGACGCCGTGCACCTTCTGCGGGTCCTTGAACCGGATCAGGCCCGCCTCGGGCAGCGGGTTGACCGCGATGATCGTGGCGCCGTTGGCTTTCGCCTTCTCCAGCACCGACAACATGCGGGGATGGTTGGTGCCGGGATTCTGTCCGGCGATGACGATCAGGTCGGCCTCGGACACATCCTCGACGGTGACCGAACCTTTGGCCACACCGATGGCGTCGGTCAGCGCGGCGCCGGACGATTCGTGGCACATGTTCGAGCAGTCGGGCAGGTTGTTGGTGCCGAAGCTGCGCACCAGCAGCTGATAGAGGAACGCCGCCTCGTTGCTGGTGCGTCCCGAGGTGTAGAACACCGCCTCGTTAGGGCTTGCCAGCGAGCGCAGTTCGTCGGCGATCAGCCGGTACGCGTCATCCCAGTCGATCGGCCGGTAGTGCTCGTCGCCCGGCCGCAGAACCATCGGATGGGTGAGCCTGCCCTGCTGCGACAGCCAGTACTCCGGTTTGGCGGAGAGTTCGGCGACCGAGTGCCTGGCGAAGAAATCGGGGGTGATGACGCGCTTGGTGGCCTCCTCGGCGACGGCCTTCGCGCCGTTCTCGCAGAACTCCGCGAACTTGCGGCCGCCGTGCTCCTCGGGCCAGGCGCAGCCGGGGCAGTCGAAGCCCTTGCGTTGGTTCAGCCGTGCCAGCGACGCCGCGGTGCGGAACACGCCCATCGACTCCAGGCTGCGTTTCAACGACACCATCACGGCCTTGACGCCTGCGGCCTCCTGCTCGGGACCTGTCGACTCCACCGAATGCTCGTCGTAATCGGCATTCCAATCGCTGGTGATCTCGCGTCGAACAGCCATACAGCCCAATCTACGACTGCGTGTCCACCACCTGCACCACGCCGCCCGACACGCCCGCGATGAACAGCTTGCCGGTGGTCGCGTCGACGCCGAGCGTGTAAGGATTCTGGACGGTGGGCAGGCGCCGCACCTCGCGCGGCGTCGGCTGGCTCATGTCGTAGCCGACCACCTCGTTCGTGCCCGACGACGCGACCCACAACAGGTCACGGGTCGGGTCGTAGGCGATCCCGTACGGTCCGCCGGGCTGGGCGACCTCGCCGACCTGACGCGGCGTCGGCAGCGGCTCGAACACCCGGATCGCGTCGCCCCTGGTGTCGGTGGCGATCATGCGGCCGTGTTTGTCGGCCACCAGATGCGTCGGCCCGGCACCGGCAGGCGTGGATCCGACGATGCGCAGGTTCTGGGTGTCGTAGACGGTGAGGTCGTTCTTGCGGACGTCGATCAGGCCCATCGAGTCGCCGACCGGCGCCAGGCCCGCGGGCTGCACGCTGTCGGCGAAGACCTTCACGACCTCCTCGCCGCGCAGCACGCTGACGGTCCCGCCGTGCTCGTTCGCGACGAACACCGTCCCGTTGGCGGCCTGCGACGCGTCGTGCGGGACGACGCCGGTGACGATCTGCGGCAGCGCCCGTCCGCTCGGCAGCTCGACGCGCACCAGCGCGTTGGCGCTCTCGACCGGGACGAGGACGGGTCCGCCGGGGTCCGCCAGCTGCAGGTGGCGGACGAAGCCGGGCAACGGGACCCGGTTGACGACCTCGCCGGTGTCGGCGTTGAGCAGGACGAGTTCGTTGGGGTCGCGCGTGGCGACGGCGACCGTGCGGGTGACGGCGTCGACGACGACGCCCTCCGGCGCGGCGCCGACCGGCACCGTACGGCCAGGGGTCGGGGCGGTCTGCGGTGGCGCCTGCTGCGGTTCGGCAGCCAGCGGCAGGTCGTCGGCGGGCGGGCGCTTTCCCTCGGTGGGCACCTCGCTCGGTATGCCGGGCATGGCCGCGGGCAGCGAGGAGACGTCGGCGGTGGGCCAGCCGTGTCCGCAGGCGGCTGTTCGGAACAACCTCCGACGATGACGATGGCGGTGAGCGCCGCAAGAGCAGCCAGACGCTTCATGTCCTCAAGCTACGTGCCGATGCTGACGGCCAGCTCACAGCGTTGCCACGGTGACTGTGCGTTGGCGTACGGACGGACGGCGTGTGCTGTACGACATCGCACAGTCACTCAGGAATTGCGGCGTTGACGGCGGCGTAACAAGTTTGCCATCGACCGTCCCTAGGGTTGGCCGGTCAACGGTCCGTGCAGCCGAAGCGGACGACGAGCGATAGGGAACGAACTTGAGTGGAAATGCGGTGCGCCTGCAGGCCATCAACAACGTCGAGGCGTACGTGCCGCCGGCAATCAGCTTCGACCCGGCCGAGGCGCCGGGCGAGATCTTCGGATCCAACGTCTTCACGCTGGCCGAGATGAGGTTGCGGCTGCCGAAGTCGGTGTACAAGTCGATCGTCGCGACCATCGAGAAGGGCGCGAAACTCGACCCTGCCGTCGCCGACTCTGTCGCCTCGGCGATGAAGGACTGGGCGTTGTCGAAGGGGGCCACCCACTACGCCCACGTCTTCTACCCGATGACGGGGCTCACCGCGGAGAAGCACGACAGCTTTCTCGAACCGGTTTCCGACGGCCAGACGCTGGCCGAGTTCGCCGGCAAGACCCTGATCCAGGGCGAGCCCGACGCGTCCAGCTTCCCGTCGGGCGGTCTGCGCTCGACGTTCGAGGCGC
Organism: uncultured Actinomycetota bacterium; assembly: GCA_963786995.1. Lineage (GTDB taxonomy): Bacteria > Actinomycetota > Actinomycetes > Mycobacteriales > Mycobacteriaceae > Mycobacterium. The sequence continues at coordinate 10,812 of CAWBBH010000003.1, forward strand.
GCGGCTACACCGGATGGGACGTCACCAGCCCGGCGTACATCCTGGAGAACCCGAACGGCAACACGCTGTGCATCCCGACGGTGTTCGTCTCGATGACCGGGGAGGCGCTGGACTACAAGACCCCGCTGCTGCGCAGCCAGCAGGCGATGGGCGCCCAGGCTGAGCGCATACTGAAACTGTTCGGCCACAAGGACTTCGACCACATCGTGTCGTTCTGCGGGCCCGAGCAGGAGTACTTCCTGATCGACCGGCACTTCTTCCTGGCCCGGCCCGACCTGATCAACGCGGGCCGAACCCTGTTCGGGGCCAAGCCGCCCAAGGGTCAGGAGTTCGACGACCACTACTTCGGCTCGGTGCCCGACCGCGTGCTCGCGTTCATGATGGACACCGAGCGCGAGCTGTTCAAGCTCGGCATCCCCGCCAAGACGCGGCACAACGAGGTCGCCCCAGGGCAATTCGAGATCGCGCCGATGTTCGAGCGGGCCAATATCGCCGCCGACCACCAGCAGCTGTTGATGACGACGTTCCGCAACATCGCCAAGAAGCACGGCATGGAGTGCCTGTTCCACGAGAAGCCGTTCGCCGGCGTCAACGGTTCGGGCAAGCACGTGAACTTCTCGATGGGCAACGCGCAGTTCGGCAGCCTGCTCGTGCCCGGCGACACTCCGCACGAGAACGCACAGTTCCTGGTGTTCTGCGCCGCGGTCATCCGTGCCGTGCACAAGTACGGCGGTCTGCTGCGGCTGTCGGTGGCGTCGGCGACGAACGATCACCGTCTCGGCGCCAACGAGGCACCGCCCGCGATCATCTCGATCTTCCTCGGCGAACAGCTCGCCGATGTCTTCGAGCAGATCGCCAAGGGCGCGGCGACGTCGTCAAAGGGCAAGGGCAGCATGATCATCGGCGTCGACACCCTGCCGGAGCTGCCGACCGATCCCGGCGACCGCAACCGCACCAGCCCGTTCGCGTTCACCGGCAACCGCTTCGAGTTCCGCGCGCCGGGTTCGGGACAGACCATCAACGTGCCGATGATCATCCTGAACACGATCATGGCCGACTCGCTGGACTACATGGCGACGGCGCTGGAGAAGGCCGTCGGCGACGGTGAGGATTTCGACAAGGCCGTGCAGTCGCTGCTCACCGAGATCATCACCGAGCACGGCGCGGTGGTGTTCAACGGCGACGGGTATTCCGAGAACTGGCAGATCGAGGCCGCCGAGCGTGGACTGCCGAACCTCAAGACCACCATCGACGCGATCCCGCAGCTGGTCACGCCTGAGGCGATCGAGGTGTTCGAGAAGTACGGCGTCTTCAACGCGCGCGAGCTGCACAGCCGCGAAGAGGTCCGCTACGAGACCTACGCGCTGACGGTCAGCGTAGAGGCCAAGATCACCCTGGAGGTCGCCTCAACGGTGATCCTGCCCGCCGCGATCCGGTACCAGACCGAGCTTGCGCAGAATGTCGCGACGCTCAAGGCGGCGGGGGTGGAGGCCGACACCACGCTGTTGACGGCCGTCTCGACGCCGATCTCGGAGCTGACCGGCGCACTGACAGCACTGAAGGCGGCGATGGAAGCCCACGGCGGCGATTCGGCGGCCGAGGAGGCCAAGCACGCGCAGAGCCTGCTGCCGTTGATGGACGCGGTCCGCGCGGCCGCTGACACGCTGGAAGGTCTTGTCGCCGACGATCTGTGGCCGCTGCCCACCTACCAGGAGATGCTCTACATCCTCTGACGAACTCACTGACGACGTCGTCGAGTGTGGGGGTGTGTCTGCGCCATCGCAGGCATTGTTAACCCGCAGCCCCCACACTCGGCGGCTAGGTCGTCAGGATGTTCCTGCTCATTTGTTTTCGGGGAAGCCGAGGTTGAGGCCGCCGTGGCTGGGGTCGAGCCAGCGTTGGGTGATGGCTTTGGCGCGGGTGAAGAAGTGCACGCCGTCGGCGCCGTGGGCGTGGGTGTCGCCGAACAGGGAGGCTTTCCAGCCGCCGAAGCTGTAGTAGGCCATCGGGACGGGGATGGGCACGTTGATGCCGACCATGCCGACCTCGACTTCGTTTTGGAAGCGCCGCGCCGCGCCGCCGTCGTTGGTGAAGATGGCGGTGCCGTTGCCGTAGGGGTTGGCGTTGATCAGCTCCAGCGCCTCGTCGTAGGTGTCCACCCGCAGCACCGAGAGCACGGGTCCGAAGATCTCGTCGGTGTAGACGCTCATCTGCGCGGTGACGTGATCGATCAGGGTGGGGCCCAGCCAGAACCCCGCTGGATTCCGCTGCGAAGCGTCCTCGGTGCCGACGGTGCGGCCGTCGACGACGATCTTGGCGCCGTCGGCTTCCCCGGCGTCGATGTAGCCCGCGACCTTGTCGCGGTGGGCCTTGGTGACCAGCGGCCCCATGTCGGAATCGCCTGCTGCCGTCGCCGGTGGTGATGGTGGCGGCGCGTTCGGCGATCTTGGCGACCAGATCATCGGCGATCGGCCCGACCGCGACCGCGGCGCTGATGGCCATGCAGCGTTCCCCGGCTGAGCCGAAGCCGGCGTTGACCATCGCATCAGCGGCCAGGTCCAGGTCGGCGTCGGGCAGGATCACCGCGTGGTTTTTCGCCCCGCCCAGGGCCTGCACCCGTTTACCGGCCGCGGTGGCGGTGGTGTAGACGTACTGGGCGATCGGGGTGGACCCCACGAAGCTGATCGACTTGATCGCGGGGTTGATCAGCAGCTCATCGACGGCGGTCTTGTCGCCCTGCAGCACGTTGAACACCCCGGCCGGCAACCCCGCCTCGGCCCACAACTGGGCCAGCCACAGCGACGCGCTGGGATCCTTTTCGCTGGGTTTGAGGACCACGGTGTTGCCGGTGGCGATCGCGATCGGGAAAAACCACATCGGCACCATCGCCGGGAAGTTGAACGGGCTGATGATCCCGACCGGGCCCAGCGGCTGGCGGATCGAATACACGTCGACCTTGGTCGAGGCGTTCTCGGTGAACCCGCCCTTGAGCAGATGGGGGATCCCGCACGCGAACTCCACCACCTCCTGGCCGCGGCTGACCTCACCCAGCGCGTCGGAGACCACCTTGCCGTGCTCGGCGGTCAGGATCTGCGCCAACTCACCCTTGCGCTCGTTGAGCAACTCCCGAAACGCGAACAACACCTGCGTGCGCTTGGCCAACGAGGTATCCCGCCACCCCGGAAACGCCGCGACAGCGGCATCAATCACCGCACGCGCATCGGCCACACTGGCCAACGCCACCTGCCCGGTCACCTCACCCGTCGCCGGATTCGTCACCGGCGCAAACTCACCGCTGTCGCCCGGGAATACCTTGTTGTCGAGCCAATGCGAAATCGTGTTAGTCATAGCTACTTTCCGTACTTCGAGACGTATTCGGTCATGGTGTTGAGTTGGTAGCGGGACACCTCATGGGCGTTCTCGTCCTCGGCGAAGACGGACGAGACCATGACGGTGTCGGGCCGGGAGTAGAAATCGATTTCGGCCAGCGCGCCGAAGAACTCGTCCCAGTCGACATCGCCGTCGCCGATCTTGAGGTGCTGGTGCACCCGCGCAGGGTTGCCCGGCGGATTGGTGATGTAGCGCAGGCCGTGGCTGCGGTGGTGATCCATGGTGTCGGCGACATGCACCAGACGAAGCCTGTCGCCCGCCGCCCGGATGATCTCGCCCATGTTGCCGCCCATGTGAAACGTGTGACAGGCGACGTAGACCATTCCGATGTTGGGGGAGTTCACGCCGCGGATGATGCGCAACGCCTCCATCCCGTCCTCGACGAAATCGTCGGGGTGCGGATCGATTCGGACGTCGATGCCTTCACGTTCGAAGATCGGCACCAGTTCCTCCATGGACCGGAAGAACGCCCGCTCGGACTCCTCGGCGCGCTCGGGGCGGCCGGAGAACTCGGTGTTGATCACGTTGACCCCGAGGTCGACGGTGATCTGCACGACGCGCTTCCAATTCCGCACCGCGGCTTCGCGGGCGTCCTCGTCGGGTCCGGACCACCGCAGCACGGGCAGCACCGACGCGATCCCGACGCCCGCGTCCCCGCACGCCTTGCGGAACCGCGCCACGAGGTCGTCGTCGGCGCGCGGGTGGTTGAAGAATGGGATGAAGTCGCGGTGCGGGGTCAGCTGCAGGTGCTCGTATCCCAGTTCCGCAACCAGGCGCGGGAATTCGAGCAGCTCGTAGTCGTGGTGAAACGGTGTGGGATCGAGCGCGATCTTCATCGGAGCAGCCCCTTGATCGAGGACGGATCGACGATCTGGACCTCGACGGGCCTTCCGCTGTGCAGCGACTGGACGCCGGCCTCGCAGACCGCGGCCGCTGCGTAGCCGTCCCACGCGTCCGGCCCGTCTGTGTAATTGCCGGTGGTCCCACCGGCCAGCACCGCGTCGACCCAGCGCTGGAACTCCGTGTCATAAGCCTGACCGAACCGCTCCCGGAAGCCGGGCGTGATGCGGCCGCCCCAGGTCCCCGGTGCGCCCTTGCGGACCAGGCCGACGTCCAGTCCGATGATCGCGCTGCCCAACTCGCCGACCAGTTCGGTGCGCACCTCGTAGGCGACTCCGGTGGTGACGAACAGTTCGACGTCGACGTATTTGCCGGACTCGGTACGCATGATCGCGATCTGCGGATCGGCAAGGCCCTGAGGCGCAGCGGGATTCGGTGCCGGCCTGATGATCTGGATCGAGGCGATCTCCTCGTCGAAGAGAAAGCGGGTGACGTCGACCTCGTGCACCAGCGAATCGCGCACCACCATGGCGCTGTCGAACGAGGGGGGAACCGCCGGGTTGCGGTGTGCGCAATGCAGCACCAGCGGCTGGCCGAACTCGCCGCCGTCGATCAGCGCCTTCAACTGCGCGTACTCGTGGTCGAAGCGCCGCATGAAGCCGACCTGGATCAGCTTCTTACCGAGTTCGGCCTCCCGCTTGACCACGGCGAGTGAGGTTTCCGCATCGGTGGTCAGCGGCTTCTCACACAGCACCGGCTTGCCGTGCTCCAGGCACGCCAGCAGTTGCTTCTCGTGGGTCGGGCCCGGAGTGGCAAGCACGACGGCGTCGACTTCGGGGTCGGCGATCGCGTCCAGCGGGTCGCCGACCACGCGTGCGCCAGGCACGGACGCGGCGATCTCCTCCGCCTTCTCCTGCAGGTAGTCGTTGACCACGACGACACGGGCATTGCTGATTCGGCTCACGATGCGCGCGACATGGTCGGCGCCCATGATGCCGACGCCGAGGACGGCGATGCGAAGATCAGACATCGGATTTCCTAAGTGATTGTGACTAGGCGAATTTCACGGACGGGACACCGCACGAGCCGAGATAGTTGCGTGTGCGTTTGGCGATGGGTAGGGGCGCGTCGACCTCACACGGGTACATGTCCTGTTCGACGATGGCGAACACGTCGATGCCGAGCTTCTCGACGGCGGCCAGCAGCGGCGGCATCTCCGGAATGCCGCGCGGCGGCTCCGTCATCGCACCGAGCTTGACTGCCTCGCCGAACGGCAGGTCCTCGGCGATGACCTTCGCCTGGACCTCGGGATCGACCTGCTTGAGGTGCAGATAGCCGATGCGCTCAGGGGCGCGCTCGATGATCGCGATGTTGTCGCCGCCGCAGTAGCTGATGTGGCCCGTGTCCAGGCACAGGTTGACGAACTCGCCGTCGGTGCCGTCGAGGAACCGGTACACGTTCTCCTCGGTGTCGACGTGGCTGTCGGCGTGCGGATGATATTGAGCACGCACGCCGTAGTTTTCGAACATCGCCTTGCCGAGCTCGTTCATGCCGTTGGTCTTCTTCTGCCACTGCTCGGGTGTCAGGTTCCGGTTCTCCAGCACGGCACCGCTCGACGGGTCGCGCCACATCTCGGGGATGACGACGACGTGTTTGCCGCCGACAGCGGCCGTCAGCTTGGCGACGTCCTCGATCTGCTTCCACACTGAGTTCCATGCCGAATCTCCATGAGACTCGGACTGGTGCAGGTGCTCGAACACCGTGCCCGCCGACAGCTTCAGGTCGCGCGACGCCAGCTCGTCCGACAGCTGCTTTGGGTCGGTGGGCAGATAGCCGAACGGACCGAGTTCGATCCACTTGTAACCCGACGCGGCCACCTCGTCGAGAAAGCGGGTGTACGGCGTCTGACCGGGATCGTCGGGGAACCACACGCCCCATGAATCCGGTGCGGAGCCAACAAGAATCGTGCTCATCTGTGCGTTCAATCCTTAACGGTCGTAGGGCTTGGTGTAGGGACGCTGGATCTTCTTCCACTCGGCGTAGGTCTGGTACGCCTCCCGGGTGGACTGCAGTGTCGACGTTTCGCTGACCGGCACGTCCCACCAGGACTGGCTGTCGGGCGCGTAGATCATCGGATCGGTTTCGACGTGGATCACGGTGGTGTGCTCATTTGCCTTGGCCACCTTGACCGCATCGGTGAACTCCGCGGCGGTGGTCACCTTGATCACCTCGGCGCCCAGGCTGGCGGCATTGGCTGCCAGGTCGACGGGCAGCTTGTCGCCCGCCAGCCGGCCGGTCTGATCGCGGTAGCGGTAGGCGGTGCCGAAACGCTGCGATCCCAACGATTCCGAGAGCGACCCGATGGAGGCGAACCCGTGGTTCTGCACCAGCACGAGGATGACCTTGACGCCTTCCTGCACCGCGGTCACCAACTCGGTCGCCATCATCAGGTACGAGCCGTCGCCGACCATGACGAAGACGTCGCGGTCCGGGCTGGCCATCCGCACGCCGATACCGCCTGCGACCTCGTAACCCATACACGAGTAGCCGTATTCGACGTGATAACCCTTGCGGTCGCGGGTGCGCCACAGCTTGTGCAGGTCGCCGGGCATCGAGCCGGCCGCGCACACGACGACGTCACGTGGTTCGGACAGCGTGTTCGCCAGCCCGATGACCTGGCTCTGGTTCAGCGCGCTGCCGTCGTCCTCGACCCGGTAGGCCGCGGTGACGGTGTCGTCCCACTCCTTGGCGAGTTCAGCTGTCCGCGTGCGGTAGTCGTCGGCCACCGAGTATCCGCTCAGCGCCTCGGTCAGCGCCGCGAGAGCCTCGCGGGCATCGGACACCAGGGACAGCCCACCCTGCTTGACGGCGTCGAAGGAGGCGACGTTGACGTTGACGAAGCGGACATCCGGATTGTTGAACGCGGTGCGCGACGCGCTGGTGAAATCGCTGTAGCGGGTGCCGATTCCGATGACGACGTCGGCCTCGGCGGCCAGCGCGTTGGCGGCGGTGCTACCGGTGGAACCGACGGCGCCGACAGACTGCGGGTGGTCATAGGGGAGTGATCCCTTGCCCGCCTGGGTCTCTGACACCGGGATGCCCGTGCCTTCAGCGAACTCCGCCAGAGCGTCGTTCGCGCCGGAGTAGATGACGCCGCCGCCCGCCACGATCAGCGGCCGCTGTGCCGATCGGATGATCTCGGCTGCGCCTCCGATCATCGACCGTTCCGGCAGCGGGCGTGCCACATGCCACGTCCGTTCGGCGAACAGCGATTCGGGCCAGTCGAAGGCCTCGGCCTGCACGTCCTGCGGCAGCGCGATGGTGGCCGCACCCGTCTCGACGGGATCGGTGAGCACCCGCATCGCGCCGATCAGCGCCGACGGCAACTGCTCGGGCCGCCATACCCGGTCGAAGAACCGCGACAGCGGCTTGAACGCGTCGTTGACGGTCATCTCGTTGTCGTGTGGCTGCTCGAGATCCTGCAGCACCGGTGCGCTGACCCGCGTCGCGAACGTGTCGGACGGCAGCAGCAGCACCGGAAGCCGGTTGATGGTGGCCAGCGCCGCGCCGGTCAACATGTTCGTCGAACCGGGTCCGATGCTGGCGGTCACCGCCCACGCCTGAAGGCGGTCCTTCTGCCTGGCGTATGCGGCGGCGGTGTGCACCATCGCCTGCTCGTTGCGCCCCAACACATATCGCAGCGCGGGCTCGGCGCCTGACTGCCCGGCCTCGATCTCGGCCTGCAGCAGCGCCTGACCCATCCCGGCCACGTTGCCGTGCCCGAAGATGCCGAAGCAGCCCGCGAAGAACCTGCTGCGCTCGCCGTCACGCTCGACGTACTGATTGGCCAGGAAGCGGACCACGGCCTGCGACACGGTGAGCCGGACGGTCGGCTCGTTGTGCGGTGCCTTGAACGCTGATGCCTTGGAGACCACTCGTCACTCTCCTCGTGAATGCAGGGGAAGCCGCGGGTCGACGGCCTGGTCCTCCCAGCTGCCGCGCAACCACGCATGCTCGGGGTCGTCGACGATCTTCCAGGCCCGTTCGTCGCCCGGTCCGGCCATCACGTTGAGGTAGTACATGTGATAGCCGGGCGCTGCGACCGACGGGCCGTGATAGCCGTGCGGGACCAGCACGACGTCACCGCTGCGCACCTCTTCGAGAACCTCGATCGGCCTGCTCGGTGTGCCGTACACGCGGTGATAGCCGAAACCGCGGGAATCGTTGGGGCCTTCGGCGATCTCGAAGTAGTAGATCTCCTCGAGCGCCGACTCGACGGGCGTTTCCTCGTCGTGCTTGTGCGCGGGATAGCTCGACCAGTTGCCGCCCGGCGTGATCACCTCGCACGCGATCAGCGAATCGGCCTCGAAGACGCCGGCGGTGCCGAAGTTGTGCACCTGCCTGCTGCAGTTGCCCGTGCCGCGCAACTCGACCGACACGTCGGCGGCGGCGACCCTGCGGTTGGGCAGTTGCTTCTTGGCGCGGGCGCCGCAGATCGCGATCCTGCCTTCGCCGCGCAGTGTGTAGCTCCGGCCGGTGCCGATGTAGACCATGTCGGCGGGGCCGTCGAAAACGGATGCGCGCGGCGAGATGTCGAAGGTTTCGCCGTCGCACTCCACGCTGCCGCCGCCGGCCAGCGGCAGGATCATCACCTCGATGTCGTTGGTCTGCAACGACAATTCCTGTGACGGCTGCAATTCGATTACCCAGAGGCTGGCCTCCGACCACCCAGCGGATTCGGGTGTGACGTCGACGGTGTAGGGGGGCGTCGCGCTGTTGGCCTGGATGTAGTACTCGCTGCGCACGCGAGGAGCAGTAGTTGCGTCGTGCATGCTCACCTCACCATCGAAACGGCTGTCGAGACAGCGGCGTTGACATCATCGTCTGTGGGGTAGAGAAGAGTGCGGCCCACGATCAAGCCACGCACCGAGGGCAGTGCCAGCGCCTTTTCCCAGCTGGCGAACGCCTCGTCGGGATCTGCGGGGTCGCCGCCGAGAAGCAGCGTCGGCAGCGTCGTCGACTCCATGACGCGGTCCATCTCGTCGACGACGGGAAGTTTCATCCAGGTGTAGGCGGACGTCGACCCGAGGCCCTGACCGATGTGCACCGACTTGATCACCGCATCGGGGCTGAGGTCATTGCGCACCTTGCCGTTGACGCGCGACGACATGAACGGCTCGACCATGGCGATCAGGCCGTGCGACGCCAGCTCGTCGATGGTCCGCGCGCACGTCTCCAGCGTCGAGACGGTGCCGGGGTCGTCGAGATCGATGCGGCACAGCATCTTTCCGCCATTCATCCGCGCGGCTGCGGTGGCCGCGGCGGTCGCTGCCGTCATCCGGTCGTCCAGTTCGAACTGCGCGCCTGCCAGGCCGCCGCGGTTCATCGACGAGAAGACGACCTTGTCCTCGAGTGCGCCGAGCAGCAGCAGGTCGTCGAGGATGTCCGAGGTCGCGAGGACGCCGTCGACACCGGGGTTGGCCAGCGCGGCACGCAGCCGGTCGAGCAGGTCGGTGCGGCTGTTCATCGCGGTGGGGCGGTCGCCGACACCCAGGGCGCCGCGAGCCGGATGGTCGGCGGCGACGATCATCAGCCTGCCGTTGCCGCGGACGGCGGGTCGGATGGCGCGGGCCTGCCATGCGCGCTCGACAGCCTGCGGGTCGGATGCGCGCACGTCGGTGATCTCGGCGTAGTCGCGGCACACGGCGTCAGACATTGCACGCCTCCACCGCGGTTTGGTCGGCGAGCGCGGCGACCTCGGCCGCCGTCGGCATCGCGGTCGAGCATTCGAGCCGCGACGCGACGATCGCGCCTGCGGCGTTCGCGTAACGCAAGGTCTTCTCCAGCGGCCAGCCGTGCAGCAGGCCGTGACACAGGCTGCCGCCGAACGCATCTCCCGCGCCGAGGCCGTTGACGACATCGACGTCGTTGGGCGGGACGCTGACGTGTGAGCGGCGCGTCTTGCCGAGCACGCCGCGCGGGCCCTGCTTGACGATGGCCAACTCGACGCCCAGATCAAGCAGTGCGTCCGCAGCGCGCTGCGGGTTGCTCTCGCCGACGGCGATCTCGCACTCCTCGCGGTTGCCGACAGCGACCGTGACGTGGTGCAGCGCTTTTTGCACCTGCTCGGTGGCCGCGGCGGGGGAATCCCAGAACATCGGCCGATAGTCCAGGTCCAGCACCGTGTGGCGGCTCCGGCCGCGCGCCTCCCATGCCGCGAAATGCGCACTGCGGCTTGGCTCTTCGGACAGGCCGGTGACCGTCGACCAGTACAGTCGAGCGGATCGGATGGCGTCGAGGTCGAGTTCGTCGGGGCGGATCTGCAGGTCCGGCGCGCTGGGTCGACGGTAGAAGTAAAGCGGGAAGTTGTCCGGCGGGAAGATCTCGCAGAATGTCACCGGCGTCGGGTACTCGTCGTGCGTCGTGACGAGGCGGTTGTCGACGCCGAGTTCGGCGAGCTGGTTGCGGACGAAGGTGCCGAACGGATCGTCGCCGACGCCGGACACCAGCGCCGTGCGGTTGCCGAGCCTTGCGGCCGCCACCGCGACGTTGGCGGCACTGCCGCCAAGGAACTTGCCGAACGATTCGACGTTCTCGAGGCCGACGCCGATCTGGAGGGGATAGATGTCGACGCCACTGCGCCCGATGGCCAGTACGTCGTAGGGCTGCGTGCTAGTCAAGATCGCTCTCCGGGCGTTGATGGTGGCTTGACTACGACTGTGCCCTGCGACACTCGAGCATGTCAATAGTTTGTCCTGACATTCTAACTTTCAATCATGCGGTGCTACCATTCAGCTACCGTTAGCTGGTCGGACTCGAGATCGGAGACGCCGTGCCCTTGGCCGTGGAGCTCGACAGGTCAAGCCCTGTCCCTCTCTACTACCAGCTTGCCCAGGCGATCGAGGCCGCGATCCGCGATGGCGACCTGGCGCCGGGGGATCGGTTCGAAAATGAACTGGCGCTGGCGAAAAGGCTGACACTGTCGCGTCCGACAACACGTCGTGCCATCCAGGAACTCGTCGACAAAGGGCTGCTGGTTCGCAAGCGCGGTGTCGGCACCCAGGTGGTGCAGAACCCGGTGCACCGTCGGGTCGAGCTGACGAGCCTGTACGACGACCTGACGCGGGCAGGTCAGGAGCCGACCACGCAACTGCTCGACTACCACGTCGGTCCGCCCGACGAAGAGGTCGCGCGCGAGCTGAGCCTGAAGGACGATCGCGAGGTGGTGTCCATCCATCGGCTGCGCTGCGCGAACGGCGAGCCGCTTGCGGTGATGGTGAACCACCTGCCCGTGGAAATCGCACCCGATGCCGAGGAGTTGGAGAGCAACGGGTTGTATTCATCGCTGCGCACCCGCGGTGTGCACATCCGGCTGGCCCGTCAGCGCATCGGCGCGCGGGGTGCGACGCGGGCCGAGGCCAAACTGCTCGACGAGAAGCCCGGCGCGCCGCTGCTGACCATGGCACGCACGGCGTTCGACGACTCCGGCACCGCCGTCGAATTCGGCACACACGTCTACCGCGCGTCGCGCTACTACTTCGACACCACGCTCGTCGACCGCTGATTTCTCCTCGCGAGCAGACGCAAAAGTCCCCTGATTGCGCCCGCTTGATGGGTACTTTTGCGTCTGCTCGCGGAGGAAGGTGACCTAGGAGAACGCTGCCCGGAAGGCGGCGAGAGCGGCTTCGCTGCCGGCATCGCCCCCAGTCGAAGCAAATGCCTCGAGGCCGACGGTGCCGGCGAACCCGATGTCGCGCAGCGCCTTTGCGACAGCGGGGTAATGGATCTCGCCGGTTCCCGGCTCGCAGCGGCCCGGCACGTCGGCAACCTGCACCTCGCCGATCGCATCCCCGCAGCGGCGGACCAGCTCGACGAGGTTCCCCTCGCCGATCTGCGCGTGGTACAGGTCGAGCATCATTCTCACGTGGGGATGCCCGACGCCCTCGACGAGCGCCAGCGTGTCCTTCGCGCGGGCGAGCGGCACGCCGGGGTGGTCGACGATGGTGTTCAGATTCTCCACGCAGAAGGTCACGCCCGCCGCGGCGCCGAGGTCGCCGATCCGCTCGAGCGCGCGCTGCGCGGTCAGCCACATCTCGCCGGTGGCGCGGTGCCGAGGCCGGGCCGCCTTGCCGTCGACGAGCTCGGCGGTGTGCAGGTTGAGTCGCGGAACGCCCAGCGTCTCAGCCGCTTTGATGCTGAGCTCGGCCGTCCGAACCACCTCGTCGGCGCTTGCCGGATCGATCAGGTCGCCGTGGAGGTAGCCGGTCATCGACGAGAACCGGGCGCCCGTGGCGGCCAGCGCGTCGAGGTCCTTGTCGTGCCAGCTCCAGATCTCCACGGCGAATCCGAGGTCGTCGATGCGGTGCACCCGGTCGATGAGGGGTAGGTCGGTGAACACCATCTCGGAACAGATCGCAAGCTGCACCGATGCACCCTAACATTTGACATGCAGTCCTAATGTCCGAACAAAGTCTTGACTTTCGGCTGTGATCCGTATTACATCGACCGGTGAAGGGTGTCACGAAGCACTCAAAAGGCGCGCGAAACTGCGATGAGCGCTCGCGCGAAGAGCGGAGGAAGTATGAGGTTCAGTCGGCTCGCGGCGATCGCCGGGGCAAGCGTGCTCGTGCTCGGCATCGCGTCGTGTTCGTCCACCGGGGGGAAGCCGCGTGAGGAGGGCGGCGGGATGGGAGCCGGACAGGCGGACACGCCTCGCGCGACCGTTGCGATGATCACCCACGAGGTGCCTGGCGACTCGTTCTGGGACCTCATCCGCAAGGGTGCCCAGGCCGCGGCCGACAAGGACAACATCGAACTGCGCTACTCCAACGACCCCGAGGCGCCGAACCAGGCCAACCTCGTGCAGACCGCGATCGACAGCGGCGTCGACGGAATCGCCATCACGCTGGCCAAGCCCGACGCGGTGACGCCCGCCGTCAAAGCCGCACTGGCCAAGAACATCCCCGTCGTTGCCTTCAACTCGGGCTTCGACAACTACAAGGCTATCGGCGTCCAGCAGTACTTCGGCCAGGACGAGAAGCTCGCCGGGATCGCGGCAGGCGAACGGTTGACCCAGGACGGTGCCAAGAAGGTCGTCTGCATCATCCAGGAGCAGGGCCAGGTGGCACTCGAATCCCGTTGTGCCGGTGTCAAGGAGGGATTCAAGGGGCAAACCGAGATCCTGAACGTCAACAGCAAGGACATGCCGTCGGTCGAGTCGACCATCACCGCCAAACTCCAGCAGGACCCGACCGTCGACCATCTCGTGGCGCTCGGCGCTCCGATCGCACTGGCAGCGGTCCAGTCGAAGGGCAACGCGAACAGCCAGGCAACGATCGTCACGTTCGACACCAACGCAGCACTTGTGAGTGCGATCCAGGCAGGCGACGTCGAGTGGGCCGTCGACCAGCAGCCGTTCCTGCAGGGCTATCTGGCGATCGACTCGCTGTGGCTGTTCATCAACAACAAGAACCAAATCGGAGGCGGGCAGGCGACGCTGACGGGTCCTTCGTTCATCGACCAGTCCAACATCGATTCGGTCGCCGAGCTGGCCAAGGCCGGAACTCGATAGGGCACCGGGCAGAAAGAGATAACCGATGACTACACAGACAGACCTGGATGTCGCGGGTCACAAGTTGGTGCGCGACGAGCGCGTCAAGGAACGTAATCGGATCCAGCGCCTGCTGATCCGCCCGGAGATGGGTGCGGCGATCGGCGCGGTCGTCATCTTCATCTTCTTCCTGGTGGTGGCGCCACCCTTCCGGTCGGCCGATTCGCTGGCGACCGTGCTCTACGGCAGCTCGGCGATCGGGATCATGGCGTGCGCGGTCGCGCTGCTGATGATCGGCGGCGAGTTCGACCTGTCGGCGGGCGTCGCGGTCACCACCAGCTCACTGGCGGCCTCGATGCTCGCGTGGAACTTCCACCTGAACCTCTGGGCGGGAGCAGCCTTGGGTCTGGTGTTCTCGCTCGCGATCGGGTTCTTCAACGGCTATCTGGTGATGAAGACGAAGATTCCGAGCTTCCTGATCACCTTGGGCACCCTGCTGATGCTCACAGGTGCAAACATCGCGGTGACCAAACTCGTG
>CAWBBH010000004.1:0-43752 GCA_963786995.1 uncultured Actinomycetota bacterium
ACGGCTCGATCCCGCCAAGAGCTTGGCGGCATACAACGCCATTCAAACCGACGCCGCGATCAACCCCGGTAATTCCGGCGGCGCACTGGTTGATTCGGGCGGTCGGCTCATCGGCATCAACGCTGCCGAGGCGGTGGTGGGCGGCGCTGAAAGCTCGGGCACCACATTGCACGGTTCGATCGGCCTTGGTTTCGCCGTCCCGGTCGACCACGCCATGCGCATCGCGGCCGAACTGATCGCCACCGGTCGAGCATCGCATGCCTGGCTGGGCGCGCAGGTGAGCAACGACATGTCAACTCGTGGCGCCAGGATCGTTGAAGTGACAGCCGGTAGCCCCGCCGCTGCTGCCGGACTCACTCCCGGAGCGCTGGTGACCAAAGTCGATGCCCAGGTCATCGCAAGCGGTGACGCACTGGTCGCCTCGGTGCAGTCCAGGAGACCCGGCGCCTCGGTGACACTGGCTTTCACCGACGTGTCGGGTAATCACAGAACCGTTGCGGTTGACCTCGGCACCGATCAGGGTCGGCAGTAGTCGGTTCAGCGTCCAAATCAGCGTGCGCCGTAGCGGCTTCGGAATCTTTCCTCAAGATTCGCCGTTGGCCCGATTGTGCGGAAGATGCACGCGCAGCGTGGTTCCGGCTCCTGGGGGGCTGTGCAGATCCATGTGGCCGCCGAGCGCCTCAGCACGGTCCTTGAGGCCGACCAGGCCGGTGCCGCCGGTGAAGTCAGCACCCCCGACGCCGTCATCGACGACCTCGACACGCAGGCTGTCGCGGGCCCGATCCGGTTCGACGGTGACGGTGATGGCCGACGCCTGGGAGTGCTTGGCCGCGTTGGTCAATGCCTCGGCAACGATGTAGTAAGCGCTGACCTCGACCTGATCGGGTAGCCGCTTCTCGACCCCCAGCTCGAGCTGAACCGGGATCGGCGAGCGGCGGGTCACGGCCCGCAGCGCTGGACCCAGGCCGCGTTCGCTCAGCATTCCCGGGTGGATACCGCGGGACAGATCGCGCAACTCCTCAAGTGCGCCGCCGGCCTGCTCGACGGCGCGATCGAGTCGCATCCGCAGCTCGTCCGAATCCGGTGGCACCTCGGCCTGTGCCATCCCAAGCTCCAGCGCCAACGACACAAGCCGCTGCTGGGCGCCGTCGTGCAAGTTCCGCTCGATGCGCCGGCGGGTCTCATCGGCAGTGGCAACGACACGCGCGCGGGAAGCAGCAAGCTGACCGTACAGCTGCGCGTTGTCCAGGGACACCGCAAGCTGACCGGCAATCAGGTTGACGGCGTCGAGGCGCTCGGCGGTGAACGCCCCACGAATCAGCCGGTTCTCCAGCAGCAACAGCGCCCGCAGGACGCCTCGGCTGAGGATCGGGACAGCCAGAAGCGAGCAGCAGTCGGCATCGGCGAAGTAGGGGTCGCGACCGAATCGATCATCAGTGGTGGCGTCGGGCACGACCAGTGGCTCCCGCGTCCGTTCGACATAGCGCAACACCGACATCGGAGCAGTGTCGCTGACCGAAGCGCCACCGACGCCTCCTGTCGCTGGTAGCAGCCAGTTGCGGTGTTCGTCGTTCCACACCAGCAGCGCCACATCGGTGGCGCCGGTCATGGCGCCGAGTACCTGCGCCACCCGGGCATGCAATCCGGCGATGCTGGTTTCCGAGCTCAGCGCCTGCGACGTCGACAGGATGCCCAGCAGATCGATGGTTCCGGTGCTGACCCTGCCACTGCCGAGGGAATCATCAGGAGACCGCGTGTTGCGCTGCGCTGCCGACGTCTCCTGGTGTGGCGGCAGGGTCGGATAGGCCCAGTCCAGCTGGGCGACTTTGGCCGTCGCGCCCCAGGCAGCATAGTGCTGCCGCGCCTGGGTCAGCAGGTCGTATCCGTGGTGGTCGATGCCGTGGGCCAAATAGAAGCGGGCCGCGCGTTCGGTGATCAATGCCTGGTGCCACGGGCGTCGGCATTGGCCGGCGCTGTGTAGAGCCGCGTCGAAAGCGCGGACGCACCCGCGGAAATCGCCTGTGGCCCACGCCCGTTCGGCCTCAAGCAGCTGCAACAGGTGCAAGAAATTCTGCGGCGCGTCGGCGGCCCGGTCGGCCAGCCACTGCATCACCTCGTCAAGTTCACGCAGCAGCGGCTTTCGCGCATCACTGTCCGTTGCGAGGACTTGCCCTGCCAACGCCAACCCTCTCAGTATCCGCACCACTGCGCCGGGATACTCGGTGGGCGAGAGCCCCATCAAGGGCACCGCTTCTGCGGTGTGGCGCTCAAGAGCCGCTTGATCGCCGAAGATGGCGGCGGCCATCGCTTGAATGCTGTACGCCAGCAGCAGCGTCGCCGGGGCGTTGCTGAACCCGGCGATCGACACCGGTCCCCCGGTTGCGGTGGATCCTTCGCCGCGCAGCGCGTCGATCAGCCATTGGTAGGACTCAAGTACCTCGACCATGTTTCCGCTGCCGATGCGTCGCACCAACGCCAGCCCAGTGTCGAGTTCGTTGAGGCAGGCATCTAATGACGGCGAGCAATCCAGCAGCGCGCGCATTGTGGCGGCAAAGGTGTACGCGGCGTTGTCGAGGTCACCCCCGCTGATCAGTCCTTCCTTCGCTCGGCGGGCTTCGTCGACGCTGTTCTCGAGCGGCTCGAACCACCACATCATCAGCGCGAAAAGTAAACGCACCTGGGATGTTTCGGGCTCATAGCTGCGGGCCTCGCTGAGCGCCAACAGCCGTCGTAGCGCACGATACGGCACGGCGTAGTTTCTACGGAGAGCAGCGGCCGCCACGGGTACGCCGGTGACCGCCCCTACCAAAGTGCGGGCCAGGCCGTGTTCAAGCCAAATCCGCAGCGCCTGCAGGCTCAGCCAGGCCATCAGTAGGGGCTCCTGCCCGAAGTAGGCCGCGGGCTGCATCGCATTGATCACGCGCGAACGGGCGAGAAGCGTGGGATCGGTGAGTTCGGGGCGAGCCATGGCATGGTCGGCGTCGTTGGCATCAAGCCACCGCAACAAGTTGTCGAACTGTTGGTCCAGCTCGACGATCATCCCGTCGGTACCGGAGACGGCGATGCCCAATTCCGCAAGGACGTCAAGCCCGAGCGTGATCGCCTCCGGCAACCGTCTGGCATGGGTCAGGCTGCGCACCTGCACCGCCGTCGCATCAGCCAGATCGACCGGGCCGCGGCTCAGCGCCTCGATCGCACGGTATTCCTCGTCCGCCTCGTCCAGGCGCCCCATGGCGTACAGCGCGGCATGGCGGGCCGTACGCAGCTCGAGGAGGGCGTCGGTCTGCGACGGGTCGACGAGACTCAGCGCCGCAGCCAGCAGCGTGCCCACCAGGGCATAATCGCCGATCACAGAGGCCTGGTCGGCGGCATGACGCAGCAGTCCGACGACGTGTGACCGTTCCGTCGGCTCGTCGACAGCGTCGATGACCGGCAGATACTGCTCAGCGGCGATGGCAAACATCTCCGGAATCGCCACCAGCCGTCGCGCGATCGTCAATTGAAGACCGCGTCGCTGCTCATCATCCAGGCTATGCAGAACCGCCTCGCGGCTGCGGTCGTGGCCGAACTGCACCGCCTCGTGCACTCCCGGCTCTATTACCAGGACACCCTCGTCAAGCGCGGGCGCCAGCCGCTGCTCCACCACACCAGGCGGCGCGGCGACGGCCGTCCGCAGCACATCCAGCTCGATGCGCCCGCCCAGACAGGCCATCGCCTGCAGCATCTCCCGAGTCGGCGCGGGCAGAGCGTGCACACGAGCCGCCAGCAGTTCGGCGACGTCGGAGCGGCTCAGGTGCGCCCGCACGGCCGATTCGTCCCAGCACCACCCGGCTGCCGCCACGGTCAGCGCTTTCGCCGAGCGCAGGGCATTCAGCAACTCGACCACCTCATAGGGATTGCCCGACGTGTGCGGTGCGAGTAGCTCGGCCAGGCTCGCGGCGGTGGCCGTATCGACGCGCAGCATGTCCGCGACCATGGCGACCACGCTCGTGGGCGGTAGGTTGTCCAGCCGCAGATCATGCACACCGGGCTGATCAAGCCATCGAGGCACCATCGCCGCCAACAGCTGCGTGTCCGCCACATCGTCGTCGCGATACGCACCCACCAGCAGCAAACCATCGATCGGCTCCTCGTCGAGCAACACATCGACGACTCCGAGCGGTGTGCGCCCGGCCCACTGCAAATCATCGACGAACATGATCACCGGCCGGGTGCGCGAGGCGACCGCGCCCAACAGCTGAGCTGCACTGCGCTGCGCCCGTGCCTGTGCAGTCAGCGGATCGCCCGCATCCGGGGACACCTGCAGCAGTGACCCAAACTCCGGAAGCGCAGCGGCCAGCAAGCCGGCGTTCTGCCCGACCGCTGCCCGTATCCGGCCGCGAACATCGGCCAGCGTTTCTTCGGGCTCGGCCAACAACAGCCGACACAGCGCCCGTGATGCCTGCGCGGCGGCGTCGGACCCTAGGTCGCGCCGGTATTGGTCGAACTTGCCGGCTATGAACCACCCACCCGCATCGGCAACCAGGGGTCGCAGTTCGTCAACCAACACCGTCTTGCCCACGCCCGGCGCCCCGCTGACCAATACCCCGCGGCACCGGCCTTCGAGCATCTCCGTGAACGCCTTGCCCAACGCCGCCACCTCGTCGTCGCGCCCCACCAGTCGCGACGGCCGCAGCAACCGCATCGGGAAATCGTGGCCACCGACGGCCTGCACGCCAGGATGGTCCAACCGCTCCAAGTCGTAGATCAGCCCTTCGGCGCTTTGGTAGCGGTTGTCGGGCTCCTTCTCCAACAGGTGCATGACGATCGCGGACAACGCTTTGGGTATCGACGCGTTCAACTGGGCCGGCGGCACCGGCACCCGCGCCAGATGGTCATGCGTGAGCCGCAACGGGTCGCCAGTGCCGAATGGTGGCCCGCCGGTCGACAGTTCATACAGCGTTGCACCCAGCGCGTACAGGTCTGCCCGCTGGTCCACCGACCGGCCGGTACGGCCAGTCTGCTCGGGCGCCAAATACGCGATCGTTCCGACGATTTCGGTGGGATTCGTTAACTCTGGCCTGATCTGGACAGCTGAGGTCGCCAATCCGAAGTCCACTAAACACGGGGTCATGTTCTCAGCCACAACGATGTTGGCCGGACTGATGTCACGGTGTACTACGCCGCGGCCATGCATCCCTGCCAATGCCCTCGCCAGCTGAAGGGCGAGGGGGATCAGGTCCTCGACCGAGAGCGGTTTCGATAGCCCATCCAGGCTCGTACCACCGGCGTCGGCTAACACGATCGACGCCGGATATCGCGGCTCCTCAAGCAATTGAGCAACCCCACCCAGACCGCGCACTTGTTGCAACATCGCGACCTCATGCTGCAGCCGACCCTGGGCATCCGGACCCAGCAGCTCCTTGCGGACGACGGTGCCTGCCGACGAAAAAACCCGAGTCACGCGCGTTCGTTCGCTCTCGTGCACTATCTGGGCCCGAACGGGCGGACCCCGATCAGGCAACAAGGAGCCTTCGCCCACCGACACCTCCACGCACTGCCAAGCCCCTATGTACTTAACACCCATTTGAACAGGAACGGAGCAATCCTGGTAGTACCACAACAGGCGAGCCGGACGGCCTCGGCGCATGCAACTGTGTCCGACGTCGCCGATGCACTAGGCATCCCTCGACGCACGGTCTACCGCCATTTCACCAGCACCGAGGAAGTGTTCACTGCTCTTGCCTGTCGCCCGCCACGAAGATGGGACCGGTTTGAGCTGGGTCTAGCCACGGTCATGGGACCACCTGATTGCCAGTAATGGGACCACCGGCGTGTCGCGCCAGCCCGGTCTACCCGCAATACTTCTGCAATTTAGTCTGCGACGTCTGCCCGGGGCAGATTCATCAGATCCAGGTGAAGCACGCCGGGCTGTCGTCTCCAGCGCGACAGTGACGCCGAAAGCGGATGCGCCGGATGGAGGTTGTCATGGTGGGCAGCCACCAGCAGCAGGCCCTCCAACTGCTCGCTGAAGGCGAGATCTATGACGCCGAGAGCGGTCGGTGCTGCCCACTGCAGGTCGTCGACGAACACCATCACCGGTCGTTTCCGCGAGGCCACCGCATGCAGCGTTTCTGCTGCGCTGTGCTGCACCCGGACGTGGGCCGTCAGCGGGTCGCCGGCCTGCGGAGCCACGCCCAGCAGCGCCGAGAACTCCGGCACAGCTGCGGCGACCATCCCTGCATTCGGACCCAGCGCGGTCAGGATCCGTTCCCGCAGCTCGACCAGCTCATCTTCCGGCTCGGCCAACAGCAGCCGACCCAATGCGTGGAAAGCCTGAAAGATGCCGTCGAACTCCAGATCCTGCCGATACTGGTCGAACGTGCCGGCCACAAACCAGCCATCGTTGCCGGTCACCACTGGGCGCAGCTGGTCAACCAACGCCGTTTTCCCCATCCCCCGGTGCCCCACCGATTTCCACACCGCGACAACGTCCCGTCAGCGCATCCTCAAACGCATCGCTTACCGCGACCACCTCGTTGTCGCGGCCGGCGAGCCGCGACGGTGCCAGCAGCCGTAGCGGAAAGTCCCGCTCACCGACCCGCGCTGCGGCCCTTGTCGACGCACCGCGTTCGGCCAACCGCGCAAGGTCGTGGCTCACCCCGTCCGCCGACTGGTAGCGGTCGTCGGGCTCCTTTTCCAGCAGATGCATGATGATCGCCGAGAGTGGTTCGGGCACCGCGGGATTCACCTGGCATGGAGACGTGGGCATACGCGCCACAACATCGTGCCTGAGCCGAAGCGAATCCTGCGAGCCGAATGGCGGCTCACCGGTGGCCAACTCATACAGTGTCGCGCCCAACCCGTACAAGTCGGCGCGCTGATCCATCGAACGACCGGTACGTCCAGTCTGCTCCGGCGCCAAATACGGCAGCGTCCCAACAATTTTGGTGTGGTGAGTGAACTCCGGGCGTATCTCGGCGAGCGATGTCGCAGACGCGAAACCCACCAGGCACGGCGTGCTGTCGGACGAAATCACAACGTTGGAAGGACGGCGACGGTGGGCGTCCGGTCCCAGCGGCTCTTTGCGGATCACCGTGCGCCGCGGTACGAAGAGCCGCGTCACGCGTGTGCGTTCGCTTTCGAGCAGGACCTCAGCCCGAACGGACGGGGCCCGCTCAGGCACAACCGCACCTTCGCCCATCGGCCACCTCCACGTACGGGCCGAACCCGGTTCTCAATTAACACCCATTCGAGAGAAAATGGCGACAACCCTGAAAACACCAGGCTGCTGGGAACTGTTGCCCTCGATGTGGGCTAACAGCAATCCAGTTCGACAACCAAAGCACCAACACCGAACGCATTAGCAAAACCGGGCCGTTCATGGACGCTAGCGGGAAACGCGCATGGAGGCTGGCGGGAATCGCAAGTGCCGGTGGGCCCCTGGAGTAGGGCTAGCCGCAATGACAGGCCCTACCAGCGATTGCGAGCCTGGTGCGTGACGAAGCTGATAGGTGCCCAGCCATGCGGGGGACCATCGAATTGAGTAACGGTAAATTCCAGTGTGATGGCCCCTCCCAGGACGGCAATCTACAAGGGTGCATCTGCCGCGGCCGAAGCGCTCGATCAATGCCGGCAGGGACTTAGTCATCCAGCCGCTATGCCGAAAGCGAGAGATAGAGACGTGACCGTGGTCAGTCGCCAGAAGGCCGAAGAGTTCGCGCTTGCGACCTCCGAGCGCATCGCCTTTGGGGCCGGGTCCCTCGCGACGGCAACGTATGCGGTGGTGCCGGGGCTTGTCCTGTTGTATTACCTCACCGACGTCCTTGGTGTGACTGCGGCGCTCGCGAGTGTGGTCGTGTTCCTGCCGAAGTTGCTCGACCTCGTCTACAACCCGATCATCGGCCGATTGTCCGACCTGACTGTGTCGCCAATAGGGCCGCGCAGACCATGGATGATCGCCGGAATGTTCATCCTTCCGCTGGGTTTCGCCTCGATCTTCTTCTCCCCGTTCGAGGGATCTGCGGCGGCCTGGTGGGTCGGCGGAGCGCTGGCACTGGCCGGTCTGGGCTTTTCAGCCTTCGCCATCCCGTACGGCGTATTGCCGGCCGAGCTCGGGGCGAGCACCGCGGAGCGAACGTCGATGACCGCATGGAGGATGGGATTCCTGGGTATCGCGCTCCTGGGAGCAGGTGCCGTTGCGCCCCTGCTGGCCGATGCCAACGGCGGAGGGCGCCAGGGATATCAGGTGATGGCTGTGTCAATGGCATGCGTGATACTCGTTGGCACGATCGGGGGTCTCTACGCTGCACGCAAGTCGACTCGCGCCGCTTCTGAGGCGGCGACGATGGGCGCGGGATCGCTGCGCGAGGCGCTCGCCGCGGCCCGCGATAACCGACCGTTTCGGGTCCTTCTCGGGGTATTCGTGTTGATCGAGGTGGCGATTTCGGTCACGCTCGCCGGGCTTCCCTACGTGGCGGACGAGATTATCGCGACAAAGAACGCAATGGCCCCGCTCTTTGTCTGTGTGATCGGACCAATGCTGGTGACGATGCCGGTCTGGCGGGTAGCTGCCGTCAGAGTCGGTAAGAAGTCGTGCCTCGTTGCAGCATCACTGATATTTGGCACAGGCGTATCAGGCGTGATAGTGCTGCCGGCGATACCCGAGACCATCAGATTTGAGGTCGCCTGTGTGGGGTGTCTGGTGGCGGGTATCGGCTTATCCGGTGTCCAGCTCCTGCTACAGGCGATGCTCGCTGACACGTTGGCTGTGGACGCTGCTGAATCAGGACTGCGCCGAGCGGGCGTGCTTTCCGGCCTGTGGTCGGCCGCCGAGACCGTCTCAGCGGCGGTCGGCGCGGGGATCTACGGCCTTGTATTAGCGGCCAGCGGCTTCATTTCGTCATCGTCCGAGGAATCGATCGTGCAGCCGCGAAGTGCGGAGTGGGGCATCGTATTCGGATTCTCCGGCATCTCGGTCCTCGCCGTCATTGCGGCGCTCACGCTTCTGGCTGGCTACACACTTACCGAGGATCAGGCCGAAGAAGTGGTGCATGCGCGTCAGCATGAGGGCCGTGCAGCTACCCCGACGTCCCTCGATCATCTTGATCGGCAGTAGCTGTTCGTGTCATCATGCCGCGCGACAACGTGGTTCGTCGTGAAGCGCGCCGTGCTCGGAACGAGCGCGCTCCGGCCTCAAGGTTCGCCATTGACCCGGTTGAGCGGAAGTTGCACATGCAGGGTCGTTCCGGCCCCTGGGGGGCTGTGCAGATCGAAGTGGCCGCCGAGCGCCTCAGCACGGTCCTTGAGGCCGACCAGGCCGGTGCCGCCGGTGAAGTCGGCACCCCCGACGCCGTCATCGACGACCTCGATACCCAAACTGTCGCGGGCCCCATCCCGTTCGACGGTGACGGTGATGGCCGAAGCCCGAGAGTGCTTGGCCGCGTTGGTCAATGCCTCGGCGACGATGTAGTAGGCGCTGACCTCGACCTGCTCGGGCAATCGTTCGGCGACACCCAGGTCGAGCTCAACCGGGATCGGAGAGCGGCGGATCACCGCCCGCAACGCCGGGCCCAGCCCACCCTCGGTCAGGATCGCCGGGTGAATGCCGCGCGACAGATCGCGCAGCTCGTCAAGCGCGCCGCTGGCCTGCTCGACGGCGCGGTCGAGTCGCATCCGAAGCTCACCCGCCTCCGGTGACACCTCGGCCTGCGCCATCCGAAGCTCCAGCGCCAGCGACACCAGCCGCTGCTGGGCACCGTCGTGCAGATTGCGTTCGATGCGCTGGCGGGTCTGATCGGCGGTACCAACAATGCGCGCGCGGGAAGCGGCAAGCTGGCCGAATACAACTGGGCGTTGTCGAGCGACACGGCGAGCTGACCGGCAATCAGGTTGACGGCGTCAAGGCGCTCAGCGGTGAATGCCCACGAATCAGGCGATTCTCCAGCAGCAGCATCGCCCGTAGCCGGCCGCCGCTGAGGATCGGGATCGCCACCAGCGAGCAACGATCGACGTCAGCGAAATACGGGTCGCCGGCGAAGCGGTCATCACTGGTGGCGTCGGTGACGACGAGCGGTTCACTTAGTCGCCGGGCGTACCGGAGCACCGACCCGGGCACGTCAGCTGGGCCCTGCGGTCGGTGCGACCTAGCCGATGGAGTCTCTGAACTCCACTCCCTCCTGCAGCTTTTGCGCCCATTCGGCCATGTCAATGACGGGATGAACGTTGAAGACCTTGAGCGGGTTGAACTTGGCGCTGGCATCGAGGATGTCGGTCGGGTTGTCGGTCTCCACCACGGCGAATGCGCCTTCCCCATCGAGTCGGCCGACGAATTGGTGGAACGTCACGCCCGCAGGCGGCTCCCACTTGGAGAAGAGTTCCAAGGAGCGCTTCGCGCTCTTCTCGTTTTCCTCGGAAGAGCCGCCGGGCCGGTTCGACCAACAGAAAGTGGTCGTCTTTCCGGCGCCGGCGGATCTGGAAGACCGTCAACCTCGTGGAAAACCGGCCGTCACATCGTGGCCGAGCAGGCCGACGTTTGTGACGTCGGGAAGCTCAAAGCCGTTGTACAGCGAGTGTTCTGAACGCGTCTGCGAGTCGACTGGTCTATGCGTCGCTACCGCGGTCAGTGTTAAACGCTGAGCGGGATCATTACGTTGAGGGATGTCCCACCTCCGCGCGGGCTGCGCAGTCTTACGGTGCCGCCCAGGCTCTCGACACGGTCTTTCAGGCCGACAAGACCCGAGCCATTCCTTATCTCAGCTCCCCCAATTCCGTCGTCCTGCACCGAGATCTGCAGACGGTCGTCTGCCCTGCGTACACATACCGTCACCGCAGAGGCCTGGGCGTGCTTGGCCGCATTGGCCAGCGCCTCGGCCACCACGTAGTAGGCGGCCACCTCAATGGCCTCGGGCAACCGACGGTCAATCGCAGCATCGAGGGTGAGCGGAACCGTCGAGCGACGAGCCAGCGTCTTCAGCGCCGGAACCAGGCCGCCCTGCGACAGAATGGTCGGATGGAGTCCGCGCGATAATTCGCGCAATTCGGTTGACACCTCGGTCAACTCGGACACCACATCGGCCAGCTGCTGTTTGAGATCGTCCAGTTCACCGGGTACAAGCTGTTCCGCCAAGCGCACCCTCAGCGTGGATGCAACAAGCCGCTGTTGGACGCCATCGTGCAAATTTCGTTCGACCTGCCGCCGGGCAGCGTCGCCGGCCGCGACAATCCTGGCTCGTGACGCGTTGAGCGCGAGAACCGCCTTGCGCGCAGCCACCAAGCCGACGACGAAGTTGGCCAGCAACGCCGTCGCCATCAACCAGGCGAACACGACACCGGCCGGGATCGGAAGGGTCGACTTGTTTGAGAGAACGACCAGAAGAATCTCCACGACCAGGAAGACCATCGCAGCGCATATCGCCAGTACGGCGCCACGGGGCGTCGACGGCACGAGGACGCGAAGCAGCCGCGTCGGATTAATCACGGATCCAGTCCCGCCACTCGAGAGGCTTCTGGAAGCCCTTCTTGGCGTTCCCACGCTCGCGTCGGCGCAGCATGGATCACACGAGGATCATCTCAAAATCAGCTCTGCATGGGCTCGGAACCCAGGGGTCCACATGAATTCGACGAGCCGAATCCCCGCAGCCCTGTTCGTACCAGCCGCGTCTACAGCAAGTGACGGCATCGTCAGCTGGCGCCTTCTGCCGCGACAGCCGACCTATCAACATTGCAGCTGGCCGGGGGGCGCCTTGGGTGCCTGTCGTGAAGACACCGTTCCTATTCGGCGCGATCCTCGAACAAGTGACATAGATCACCATCTAGGAGGACGGCGATGTGGGAAATCATTACTTCGCAGGGACACCGAGCGCGCGACATCCAACACGAGTCGGACGCGACGCGCGCCGTTCATTCGCTCGGTTTGACGACATTGATGCCCCCGGTCGGTACTTGGTGTCTGATAATCGGGGCCAGCGATTCGTCGCGGAGATCCGTTGGCAACCGGCCGTGACGCGGCCTCGACCGAGCCTGCCGTCCTACCGCTGAACTCTCAACCTGATTCCCGGGTTACCAGTTCCAGCACAGCAATCGCGGGCCGGTTGCCACTATTGCAGCTGCCCGGTATTTGAAACTGCGGCTAGCACCGGCGACGACGAAGGCTTCCTCGACCACGCTTGGGTGCCATGGGAACTACGGCAATCCGCACACCCATGGGGGTTGCTGAAGAGCGACACCACCAACGGTGCATCAGCGAACGGCCCTCCCGTGCTGAAACCGTCCAAGCCGCCTACCGCGCTGCCCGCAAGCTGATCATCGATGTCTTAGGCTCTCTCGTCTTTCTGATGTTGGTTGCACTCGCGGCGTGGATCGTCATGAGCTCTGGCGCCGGCCATCCGACGTGGCTGTAATACAGTCCGAAAGCGCCGACAGCACCGCAACGGGCAGGCGGTCCGCTGGACGGTTCGCGATGGAGGCCGTCGGAAATTTCGTCTTGGTGTTCGCATTCGGTGTCGCGATCTCCACCCATAGCTGGTTCTCACCGCTATTGATCGGAGCCCCGCTGGTCGCGATGATTTACTCCAGCAGTCGCGTGCCGGGCGGGCACTACAACCCGGCGGTGACCATTGCCATGCTGATTCGCCGTCGGCTTGCAGTGCGTACCGCCCTCGCGTTCTGGCTGATCCAGTTCGGCGCCGGACTGTTGGCGGCGGTGAGCGTGCGTGCGATTGTCGATCCCAGGCAGCTGGCGATCACCGCGGCGATGACATTGAAGGGTTCCACTCTCTTGGCCGCGTTCGCACTCGAACTGGTCCTCACCTGTGCGCTGTGCTGCATGGCACTGGAGGTTTCGACGGGCGACGCCAGGACAATCGATGGCTATCACGGTTGGCCGATCGCCCTCTGCGTGATCGCGGGCGCCGTCGCGATCTGCGCTGCCGCCGTCGGCTTCGACGACGCTTCGCATGGGATGGGTTCATCTCCAACGTTTTGGGTGTACCTGGTGTCCCAATTGCTGTCGGGAATCGTCGCCACGATCACATTCGTGAGCCTCGGCGACCACCACTGAGCGACTCCGGCCGGGCTCGAAGGATACCTGCTGGCTGGGTATATCGATTCGTGTTGCCGGTAACGACATGCGTCAAAGAATGCTGCACGCTGAGAGATGAGCCAAAACAACGTACGACGGTGCTTCACAACGGGTTCAGCAAGTTTCGTTCAGCCCAACAGCCGGTCGGCCAGCACCGCCGGTCGGAACCGCGCACACAACCAGCTGAGGAGAAACCACTCATGACCGTCAACGGAGTCACCCTGGGCGGACGCCTCCCGCTCTACGACCGTGAAGCACTGGAACCGGCACAGAAAGAGCTCTTCGACTGGCTGATGAACGAGGCCGTCCCGTGGGCGGAGGGTGCCGGGTTCAAGGCCGGCATCGGGGCGGGGCAGCTCATCGGACCCTTCAATCCTGCCCTACTGACCCCGGCCATTTCGAAGGCGTTCTTCGATTTTGTGCTCGTCGAGCACGAAAACACCTCGCTAAGTCAACGCGCCAGGGAGGTCGTCATTTTGACCGTCGGCGCGGTCTGGCAGGCTCCCTACGAGCTCTACGCCCATCGCGCTGTTGGCCGCCACGTCGGGCTCTCCGACGAGGAGGTGCGCACCCTCGCCGAGGGCGGGCTGCCGAAGGATCTCAGCGATACGGAAACGGTCGCCCATCGCGTCGCGCGTGCCCTGTCGGTCGAGCATCATCTCGATGATGCACTCTATCGCGAGGCGGAAGAGCTGCTCGGCGCCAACGGGATCATGGATGCCGTCATCCTCACCGGCATCTATCACATGGTGTGCGCAATCCTCAACGCATTCGTGGCACCCGCACCGTCTTAAATCATCGATGGCTCAAACTCCCCGTATCGACATGGCGCGAGAGGTGTGGTGGACATGACGGGCGAACACTCAGACCAGGCAGGCGCAATGGCGGCGCAGCCCGAGACCGTGGCGACGCTGCTGCGGCAGTTGGGCGTGCACAAGGCCTCAGGTGTTCAAGAGGCAGATGCATTGCGGGACTGGGTCTGTGACAACGTTCCGAATAAGGCACTTCGGGTGAGCATGCGGCGAAACGGCTACGGGTTCGTCCTCGATCGGGTTCCGGCCTTCGTGCGCGAGTAGGCGCCGCTGCTCTGACCCGATGTTGATTCATGTCACTTCAGTTCGAGCGGTATGGTCGCGTGCAGCGATGTCCCACCTTCAGGCGGGCAGTCGATCCTGATATGCCCCCCGAGGGCCTCGACCCGGTCGATGAGGCCGATCAGTCCGGACCCTTTGCCGACGTGTGCTCCACCGACACCATTGTCCTGCACGCAAAGACAGAGGTTCGCGTCGTCGGTGTACGCCGATACCGTCACTTCGGACGCCCGTGAATGTTTGGCGGCATTAGCCAAGCCCTCTGCCACAACGTAATACGCGGCGACTTCCGCCGCTTCGGGTAAGCGGCGGTCGACCGTCACATCGAAAGTGACTGGAATCGCAGACCGCCGCGCCAGCGCCTTGAGAGCCCGAAGCAGTCCACCCTTGGCCAGGATGGCCGGATGAAGGCCGCGGGAAATCTCCTGCAAGTCTTCGTTGGCCTCTGTCAATCCGGAAGCGATATGTGCGAGTTGCTGTTTGAGGTCATCGAGCTCGACTGGCACCGACGCCTCGGCCATTCGCGCGTCCAGTCCGAGTGCAATCAGCTGCTGTTGCGCTCCATCGTGAAGGTTGCGTTCCAGGCGGCGCCTAGCGTCGTCGGCTGCCGCCACGATCCGCGCCCGTGAGGCGATCAGTTCAGCGCGGTTGGCAGCGTTGGCGATTGCCGCCGCCACCAAATCGGCGAAATCGCTGACCCGCTCCTCCGTGTCAGACGGCAATGGCTCCCGCTGCGACGACGTGACGATAGCCGCACCCCATACACGGCCGTTCACGACGATCGGTGCTCCAACCCCGGAACGGATGCCGAGTTCCCGGACGCGGAGAATGACCGGCCTACGCGGCGCCTTCTATGTCGTCGTGCCGCGCGGGCCTGCCGGTCTGCAGGATCCACGCCAGCAGGTTGTCGTCGTCAACCGGCATGCGCTCCCCGACTGGAAAATATTGCGATCCAGGCTTACTGCTCGCGGCGATTACGACGGCCGAGCCGTCGGGGTCGTAGCGAAATACGCCTGCGCCGTCGCAATCCAGGCAGTGGACCATTTCCTCGGCCACCGCCGAATAGACCTCGGACGGCGCGACCGCGCCCTGCGCGACCAGTGTGGCCATCCGGCGCAGGGCTTCCTGCTGCTTGACAAGGGCGCTGAGTCCGTCACGGCTTGCCTCGAGCATGGTTCGGGTCTGGTGCAACTGGTCCTGTTCGCGGTGGCGGTCGGTGACATCGCGGCCGATCGCATACGCCAAACCTCCATGCCACACCACGTTCCACTCGACCCAGCGCCAGGAGCCGTCCTTACAGATCATTCGACTCTCAAATCGCACCGGCTCGGTGCTGTCTGCAAACCGGCCCAACAGCGTGCGCACACGGTCCCGATCTTCCGGCGCGACGAGGTTGATCCAGGGTTGCGACGTCATTTCATCTTCTGAATAGCCAAGGATGCGCTCACACGCGCGGTTCACTCGGATAAATCGGTCCGGCCCCACAATGGCCAAGAGGTCCGACGACAACTCCGAGAATCGCTCCCCGGTACGCGCCACCGCCGCGATGGCATTGGCCAACAGCGCCACTAAAAGAAAAACGGCAATAGACAGCCAGAACCCGAGCTCCCACGGCCCGAAATGAGTATGGGGCCAGTTACGGAAGTAAGTGTAAGCAAAGGCGGTGAAGACGGAAGTGATCGAGGACAATCCGAATCCCCAAATTATTGAGACCACCAACACGCCGACCATGTACAACGTCCCGAAAGGCTGCCCCGTAAGTCGTTTGAGATAGACAACGGCGACGGTCTCGACCACAATTAACGACGTAGCTACCGCGATTCCCAACCAAATCGGTGGAGCCGTCGGCCGCATCATCAGCGACACCAAGGTCGGCCGCATGACACGCAAGCGCAAACCCGCATCGGCGATGCGGTCCGCGAGACGACGATCTGACATCTCATCCGAGCCAGGCAGCCTCGCGCGTTTCTGCGTCATCGGAAACTCATTTCGACACATCGACAACATCAATGTGACTTGCGGAGCAGCATAGCCCGGTCGTGCGCCGCTAATTGACGGTTTGGATGGACGGGTATCCTGCTGCCGCGCTGCTCTGAACAGCGGTCGGCTTGCCGGCTCCCCCCTCCTGAGGAGCACTTTGACGAACGATCACTAGCTGCGCGCCAGGCCCTCTTGTGACTTTTTGGAACCGGCCCGGCGGGGCATCGGAGCGACGACGATCTGAGCATCGTTTTCAAAACGTAAGACCGCGGCGCCGGAAACCTTCATGCATCGGCCTATTTCCTCGACCACCGCGTGGAACACCTCGTCGGGCCGCACGTCTTTCGCCACCAGTGTCGCGATCCGCCGCAACGCCGCCTGCTGCTCGGCGAGCGCGAGCTGCGCGTCGCGGCTGGCCTCGAGCATGGTTTGAGTTCGGTGCAGCCGCTCTTGTTCCGTGCGCTGTTCGGTGCTATCGCGCGCAGCCGTTGGCCGCGGGCTAGTTGCGGAACCAAAGCCCGCTGAAGCGCGACTCGGTTTTTTCCCGATACGGGGAAGTCGCCGACGACGAGGCGGCATCCTGTCAGTATTTAGCGTTCGGATGCTGGCCGAAGCCTCTGGCGGCAGACGGCGATTTTTGACCCCGAAGAACCCAACGCACCAATGAGAACCAATCTGCTCGTCGCAGGACACGAAACGACCCATACCGGGTGCCCCTGGGGTGCGGTCCCACTCGACTCCGCGTGCGTCCGCAGATGGCCGCGTAGCAAGGACAGCATGGGCACGCAAAGGTCGTGCAGCCCGGTGTAAGCCAACTCCATCTCCGACTCAACGCCCACACACCGCGCCACGGTGAAGCCCGCCGCCCGATCGGTCGCATACCGCAGCAGTGCGGTCTTGCCGATCCCCGGCTCACCGCGCAGCACCACCACAGCGCTGCGGCCACCACGCACCCGATCCAGCAACCCATCAAGCACCGCACACTCGCTGCGCCGCCCTGCCAACGATGTCGGCGGGCCCGCATCACGATCGCCGACCACCAACCACCGCC
Organism: uncultured Actinomycetota bacterium; assembly: GCA_963786995.1. Taxonomy (GTDB): domain Bacteria; phylum Actinomycetota; class Actinomycetes; order Mycobacteriales; family Mycobacteriaceae; genus Mycobacterium. The sequence continues at coordinate 17,183 of CAWBBH010000004.1, forward strand.
CTCTCCCGACCATCGCCAACTTGGCGAATGCTAACGCCTTGCCGGGGGCGTGCGCCCGTAATATGCACAGAGGCCGGATCGCGGCGGTACTGACCGGCTAGACACGGGCCTCAGCCAGCCACCCAGGCCCCTGGCAGACGGTGCTCCCGGAGTCAGATGCAGCCAAAGCGCTTGGTGCTACGCCAGTTACGGCGTATCGCTTGCCTTAGATGGGTTGTCGCATGGCGCGTCGGTACCGCGACCCCCGTGGGACATATAGCGCCAACTCCTCGCGTAACGCCTGTACGACCTCTCGACGACTGATATTCACATGCTGATATTTTTTCCATGCGGCTAGTTCTTCGTCTGTCATATTGTCTAGCCACTTCTGAAACTGGTCTGGCCAGCCCACGTCGTTTTCGAATTCTTCCGACCATGCGGCTAATTGAACAGACTGTTGGTATGTGTATGCGATGGCCAGATCGGCGGCTTGATAATTTCCGGTGAGAACTAGCTCGCTAAGCACTCTTTGCATGGCATCGACTTTTTCGGCGAGTATCTTTTCGCGATCTTCTGGTGGAACCGCCTTGACGAGTTCCAAGTCCTCGCCGATTCTCAGCGCCTCAGCGTAGAGCGCTTTCATCTCCTCATAGAACAAGCGCTTGGCCCGCGATCTGCGGTCGAGCCCCCCAGAGCTGAACGCAAGCGATGCCCGCGAAGAGGACGAATGCGCCGCCGAGGAGCGTGCCTTGTGCGGGGGTCAGGTCGTGCCAGACGTCTAACAATAAGTCCATCTCTGCCTGCCCAGTGCCTTCATTGTGGAAGCATCAAGATCGAGTCGTGCATCGGAGCGGCGCTGGGTTGGGGGGGTAGCACCCAGCGCCGCAGATCCGATGAGAGGCAGACACTTTCGCTGCTCAGAGTTCGGCAAGCGCGATGCCGGTGAGCCCGGAGCCGAGGTGCACCAGTTCGCTGTCGACGCCTGCATCCAGGTCAACGTGGCGGATACTGCCACCGAGATCCGTGACATAGAACTCCGATTCGGAAACCGCCGCCACCCCGATCGCCTCCCGATACCTGCGGGAGATGATCTCGGATGTACCCACCGTCGGCTGCACGGTCGCGCGATTGAGGGTGTTGCCCTCCGGTTCGTCGCCCCGGTCCGTCCACAGCAGCGTTGCGCCGCCGCCGAGGAGGTGCAGATCGATGGGTTCGGGCAGGTCTTTCCACAGCAGTTCGATATCGTCGCGGTAGCTGCGGGCTCATCCCGGGCGGCAAATCGAGCGGGGCACGAAAGATCCTGCCCTCACCGGCATTTGGCGCGCCCTTTTGAGTCCAGTACAGCAGGCGCCGATCCACATCCACAGCGATGCCGACACAATGGTTGCGTTCGATGTGCGCCTCGTCGTCACCAATCCCCGTCACCACCAATGGGCGTAGGTCACTGCCGTCGAGATTGCACCGCAGAACTTGCATGCCCTCCCGATCGCACCAGTACAGCACGCCCTCGCTCGAAATCGGCGGTGAGCTGCTTGCCGGCCGTGAACGCCCCGCGCGGCACGATCGTGATGCGGTTGCCGCCGTCGAGATCCGCACGTTCCAGCGACCCGTTGCGGGTGTATGCCTCTTCTCCGGGAATGGCGCTACCGGCATCGGGAGCGCCCATGTTGGTCCAGTAAACATGCCCCCGGCGCTGGTCGACGACGATGCCGTCGGGCAACTCGTCGAGTCCAGCGACCAGGGTGCGCACGCGGGTGCCATCCAGGGACACCGCCTGCAGCTCATGTTTGCCGGCGTTGAGCACCAGCAGTTCGGTCATCGACGTCAGCTCTCGCTTTCCGCTCCGGGCGCCAGGACTCCGGAGAACGCGGGCATGGCGTCGCAGATCGCCTGCGTGTTCTTGCCCGCCTGCATGACCGCGCGGTCCGGCCGCACGATCGCGGTGGTGGCGCGGCCTCCGCGCAGCCAGCGGTCGAGCTCACTGCCGGCGGCAGCGGGCACGACGACTGCTCCGCGGCTGCTGAGCGCGCTTCGCTGCGCATCACTGAGCGGCGAGGAGGTGATCAGCGCGAACCGGTTACCGACGACTTCGTCGAACCGCTGGCCGTCCTGCAGCACCGGGTTGGGGCACAGCGTTCCGGCCAGCCCGCCAGGCGTGCGGGATTTGATCACCAGTCCCGAACTGCGCAGACCGGGTGCGACGCCATCGGCGGCACTGACCCGGGTCCCCGGCAGGCGCAGGTTCTGCATGCGCGGGAACACCGTGTGGCGGATCAGGTCACCGACGCGCCCGCCACCGGTCATGGCCGCTCCCACGGACACGGCCATCAGAATCATGGCGGCCGCGTGGAGCTTGCGCTCCTGCTCGTAGGTGTCGAGCACGCTCTCGGGCAACGTTCCGTCGAGCACGCCGACCAGTTTCCACGTCAGGTTCATCGCGTCGCGCAGCCCCGCAGCCAGACCCTGCCCGACGAAGGGCGGGGTCAGGTGAGCGGCGTCACCCAGGAGGAACACGTTGCGATCGCGCCAGCGGCTGGCCACCTGCGCGCGGAAGGTGTAGGCGGTAACCCGCACCAGCTCCAACGCGTCAATCGGTGTGTCGCCCAGCCATGGCCTGATCAGCGGCTCGACGGCGGCCAGGGTCTGGTAGTCGGCTACGGTCTCGCCGTCGACCAGCTGGAATTCCCACCGGTAGCGGGTTTCTGACACCCGCATGTATGTGCCGCCACGCTCGGGGTTGCACACCTGGTGGCAGCCCTCCCACTGGTCGAGATCGACGTCGGTGTTGACGTCGATGACCAACCAGTCCTGGGTGAACGGCAGCCCGTACATGTGCGCCCCGATGGCCGCACGGGTAGGACTGTTGGCGCCGTCGCAGCCCAGCACATAGGTGGCCTGCACACTCTGCTCTCCGCCGCGCACCCGGTCCAGGAAGCTCACCCGTACCCGGCCGTTTTGGCTCTGGGTGACCGAGGTGACCTCCACGTTGCCGTGGACGGTGACCTGGGGGTAGTGCTTGACGTTGGCACGCAGCATCGCTTCCAGCTCGGGCTGGTCGAACATGTTCATCTGAGGGAAGCCGTGGGCGGCGCTGAGCTCGGTGCTGCGCGGAATTTCACTCAGCACCTGCATCTGCGGGTCGATCAGCCGAAGACCATGCGCGGGCCGGCTGTGCGCGGCGAACTCGTCGCCGATGCCCAGCCGGGCCAGGATGCGGTACACCTCGTCGTCGGCGTGCACCGCCCGCGGCAGCGGGTAGACGGTCTCATGGCGGTCCAGCACCAGGGTCTCGACGCCGTACTGCCCCAGCAGTGTCGCGGCGGCGATGCCGGCCGGGCCGGCACCGATCACGACCACCGGCACGAACTCCGGCAGGCCGTTATTTTGCGTGCTCATTTGTACACCACCACATTGCGCTGGACGCCGAGGTCGATGGCGCCGTCGTCGGTGGCGACGGTGGCCTCGACCACGTCGCCGTCTTGCAGATACGCGGGGTTCTTCTCGAACTGCGCCGTTGAGGAATGCGCCCAGGTCGATGTCGCCCTTCGGTGTGACGCCGTGCAGGGTCAGTGCGGTGCCCACCGGAGTTCCGGTCAGCAGGATGTCTCCGGCATCGAGCTTCTGGAACTTCGACAGCGCCTGCAGCGCCTGCACCGGCGGGAAGAGGATGTCGCCATCGACCAGCATGTCCTGGCGCACTTCGCCGTTGACCGACAACCGCAGCCGCAACTCACCGAAACGCTTGAGTTCCTCGGCGGTGACCAGCACCAGGGCGGGCCCGACCGGCGTGAACGTGGGATAGGACTTCGACTCGAAGAACTGCTGCTTGGGCAGCTGCACATCGCGCGCCGAGATGTCATTGGTGACCACCAAGCCGGCCACGAAATCGGCCAGGTTGGCCTCGGTGACCTCGGTGCCCACGGGCAGCTCGCGGCCGAAGACCAGACCGATCTCGAGCTCGTAGTCCAGCAGCTTGACATGCGCCGGCTTGACGATGTCGCCGAACGGCCCGGTGACCGAGCCGGACGCCTTGCGGAAGAAGGTCAACGGCGTCTTGGCGGGGTCGCGGCCGACGTCCTTGACATGCGAGGCGTAGTTGGTGGCCTGAGCGACCACGCGGCACGGCGTCGTGATCGGGAGACAGCAGATTGAGGCTGTCCACCGGCACGGTGTCGGTGCTGTCCGCGGCGGCGTCGATGGCCGCACGGTCGGCCAGCAACTCGGCGGTGGTGGTCGCGTCGGTGTCGACGCGAGCCGCCCCTGAGGCGGTCTGCACCCACCACGCGTCGGCGGTGCGCAGGATCGAGATGGTCATAACGGCGTTCTTCTTTCTGTCGGTTTGGATTCGGATACTTAGGAGTTGCCTACGGCGAACAGCCCGCGCAGGGCGGACAGGTCGAATTCGTTGTCGTGGCGTAGCGCGTCGACCATCAAGGCAAGTTCGCTCGCGGTTTCCCGCGGCGATCCGAGGCCCAAGAAGTCCTTGCTCGGCGGTGGTCCCCACTGATACAGGCCGGAGGCCCGCATCTCGGCCCAGCCGGGCTCCAGGGTGTTGTCGAACATGTCGCCGTCGGCATAGTGCTCGACCAGGAAACCGTCGGGGTCACGCCAATAGTCGAAGATCTGGCTGCCTTCGATGTGGCGGCCGATGCCCCACGAGCGGAAATACCCTTGCTCGCGCAGGTATTCGCCGCCGGCGGCCAGCGCGTCGAGGTCTGCGACCTCGTAGGCCGAATGCATGTAGCGCTTGACCGGACCCAGCGCCATGGCCAGGGTGTGGTGATCGGCGGGGACGGAGCCGCGGTCGCAGCGGACGAAGCTCAGGATCGGCCCGCGCTCGCGCTGGCCGGGGTAGTAGGAGAAGTCGCTGACGATCATGCCGAACGTGTCGAGGTACCAGTTGAGGGCCTCGATGTACTTCGGGGTCTGCACCACGATGTGTCCGAGCCGCTGCACGTTGGTGGGCACCCGTGGCGGGCGCTGCGTCGCGTTGGTCCGGACCTTCTCGTGGCCGAAGTTGAACACGTGCGGCGTCTGCGCGGTGGGCAGTGCCTCGAGCTGATGGGTGCCCGACACGACGCGCACCGGCAGCCCGCTCGGGTCGACCAGATCAACGGTCACCCCGCCCAGGGTCTCCGGCAGCGGGCGCACGGTAGTCCCGGTCGCGTCGGCCAGCCGCAGCAGATCGGACTGCTCGGCGGCCACAAAGGCCGGCCCGAGGAACTTCTCGCGCTGGCCGCGGCGGATCAGCACACACGGCGCGCCGGCGTCGCTGCCCCGCAGGTGCAGCTCGTCCTTGGTGCGCAGTGCCGTGGCGAAACCAAAGGAGTGGGCAAACGCCTCGGCCTTGACCAGGTCCGGCTTCTCGAACTCCAGCCAGAGAACGTCGTGCACCTTGATGATCGGGTTGGCCGAGCGCCCCGGGTGTTCTCCTGGGCGGGCGCCCTGCTCGCTGTGCAAACCATTGTGCGACTCCGATGACTTGTTCGCTCATCGCTGACCTCCTAAGACAATATCGATGGACGGCATGATGCTCCTTATATGAAGACGGCCTTACTGCGAAGGCCTACGACGTAACGCGTTGCCGCGTATCGCATCAACACCAAGCGTGCCGTTTATGGCAGCGGATGTCGTTGCGGCTAGCGGCAGTTGATACACCCTGCTAGCAGGTATTCGCGAACCTGACGAATCGTCATTATTGCTTGCATCACAGCAGCATTCGGCCAGGGTGCTGGAATCCGGCGTGGTCCAGTAGGTGCCGAGTGGTCCCCATGGCATCGCGGCGTTGGCAAGCAGCGCTGACAGCGCTCGATCAATCGGGTCCCGCGGTTGGATTTGCGCTGCCACTCGACGGTGGTTGTCACGGCCGACCCCGTGGCCCGGCGCCGTTGGCCGCTCCGGCCGCTTGGTCCAAGCGAAGTGTCACCACGTCCGGGGTGGCACCGAAGTCGTTGAGTTCCCAACGGCCCGACACTGGCGTGCGGGCGAAGAAGCGGCCCAGCACCTCGTGCCACACCGCGTCGAACCCGCTGACGCTTGTGCTCACTCGGACATCGGCGTGGCCGGAGTCGGTGGACGGATCGAGCAGGATCTCCACATCGCCCAAGGCGACCGCACCCACGTGGACCTGCCGGGCGGGTGTCCGGCCAGCCGGAAATCGATACGTCAGTGTCTGCATCATACTGGTGTGCCAGCTTCGGTTTGACGGGTGGCAAAGAAGTCCAGAAACAGTGCGGCGGAGAGCAAGTCGCCACTACCTCCGGAGATAGCCGCCGGGTGCGCGCGAGATCATCGAGTTCTTCCAGCCTGCGTCGACCAGCCGGGGTTGCACTGCCGCCAGCGGCCAAAACCCCCGCGGCGCCGCGCCGTATCGCAGTGAGGCCGGCCAAACCGCCGCGATGTAGCACGCAGGTGTCTTCCAGATGGGCCATTACCGCGAGTAGCGCGTCCAGGCGCGCGGTCGTTTCGTCCGCGCCACGAGCCCGTGCGCGCCAAAGGGTTGGCAGCGCGTGGCCGACGACATGGGGGTAGCCGGAGCGGGCTTCACCGGCCGCGCCTGCCGCGCCGTAGCGTCTGCGCGCGCGGTCGCCGTGTGAGTCACTGGGCGCCGTCGCAGCGCCGGGTCAGGGTGGAGCGCTAACGCGGCGGCGAATTGTACGGCGCGCTGAATATGTTCATGCCGGGCGACGCCGGCGGCCAGCAAGCCCAGCGACCACAACGCACCGCGGTGGGTGTTGACGCCGCCGGTCACGGCAAGCATGTGATGTTCGGTGGTCCGGCCGATAATCCCCACTCTCGCACGCAGTTCCACCCCTAGGGGCAACTGCTGCGCCGCCCGGGCACACGCGACGAAGCCGTCGCGCAATGCGTCAGCCGATGTCAACAGCATGCCGATGTCCATGTCGGTATGCGCGCCGCCGCCGCGTTGGTCGACGAGCCCGGGCTTCGGGGTGAGCTCCGCCTCCGCCCGCAGCGCCGCCACCGCCAGGTCGGCGATTACCTCCGGCGACAGCTTCGTAGCTTCTGTAACAAGCATGGCGGTCATCAGTCCGCATTTCCATTGTGGGAGTGGCGGATTCGAGTGCTTCGGCGAGCTTGGCCGTCATCAGGTTCAATTCCTGCCCTCAGAAGGAGTTAACGATTGATAGCCAGCATCGCGCTTCGCCGCGTCGTTGTCGCTACCGATGCCGACCATCTTCAATGCCCGCTAGCCGGTAAGACCGGGTGCCTGCTCGATGGTTTCTCAAGCGGCGCTTGGCAACAGGATGTATCGGCGCTTCGGCGGCGTCAGCCGTCTGCGGTGCGCACAACGCGGCCGCTATGCACTCGATTACCTGCCGACTCAGGAGCATGCCGAGATGGCCGACGCCATCGAAGGTGATGCTTTGCACCTGGGCGTGCGATGGTACCGAACGCAGTCCGGGCACGATGATGTCGAGTGCGGCTGTCACCGACAGCCACCGCACGTCGTCGGGCAATGGTGTGGAGGCGACCCGGCGCAACAACGGCGAACCCGACCGCAGCGCCCGGACGATATCGGAAAACGGCAATACGCCGGCCCATGGCGACCCGCCGAACGGGGACCCCAGGGTGATGACCTGATCAACCCGCCCGTTCAGACGACGGTCGGTGAGGGCCTGTGCAATGACGACACCGCCCAGACTGTGTCCGACCAGATGCACCTTGTCTGCACCGGTTCGACGGAGGATCCTTTCCACCTCGGCGGCCAGTAGCTCAGCCAACTGCTCCACCGACGTTCCGAGCGGCGGATAGCTCATCGCTTCGACGGTCAGGCCGCGGGCTCTCAGGGTGTGCGCGACCAACGACCAGCTTGACTTGGTGCCCGCGAAGCCGTGGACGAGCAGCACGGGACGTGTGGTGGGGGCGGTGGGTGCTTCCAACGGCGGCGAAGTACTCCTTGACTCGTCGAAGCCACCGCTGACCAGGCGTAGTGGAGTCATCGCGGCCGCCGACATCAACATCACGGCTTCGTTCGCCTGCACCCTCGCCGCACGCCCTGCCGTTCGGACCGCCGTGCGGGCACCGCCCAGGACGCGCCGGGGCGTCATCAGGCCGCTGTGCCTGCTCGAAGCGCAGACCCGTTCCCTCCGTTGCCGCCTCGTCGGCTGTAGTTGCACCATGTCCTGCCCCTTGCCTTATCACTCTGACAATGACGGTCGGCGCATCGGGTGTCGTCATTGCCAGCCGCAGTCTCGTATACGGGTCCGCGGGAGCCGCTCACTACTTGCTAGCGGGAAGTCGCGTGATCCCAGGTGGCGCCACCTGTCAACGCGCGCCCTCGATTGCTGCTGGCCGGAAGGCGACATTGGCGCTAGTCGCAGTGACCCTTGGGGGCTGACTCTGACGACGTAGGGACGCGCGCACGCGAAGCTATTGGCGACGAGAACCGTTGGAGGAGAGGCGCGAACATGAGGACCTTGGCTGGGATTGAGGACGTAAGCGCGTCGCGGACGACGGGGCGTGCACTCCCGCAACTGTCGCTGCTTGTCGCCGCTGTCGCGACACTCGGTTGCGTCGCGCCGTCGATAGCGCCCGCGGTGTCACGCGCAGATGAGCCAGTTATAGCCGCCGAGACAGCGGCCTCCTGCCCTGATGTTCAGGTGGTCTTTGCGCGCGGCACCGGCGAGCCGCCAGGTGCCGGGCGAGTCGGCGAGGCGTTTGTGGACGCGCTTCGCTCGCAAGTCAGCGGTAAGTCGGTGGCTGTGTACAACGTCGAGTATCCGGCGTCCTATGACTTCCTTCGCGCCATCGATGGCGTCAACGACGCCGGCACCTTCATTCAGAACATGGTTGCATCATGTCCACGAACCGAAATGGTGCTGGGAGGCTATTCGCAGGGTGCCGCCGTCGTTGACGTCCTCGCTGCAACCGGTCGGCCGATTCTCGGGTTCACAAGTCCGTTGCCCGGTACGGTCGCGGATCACGTCGCGGCAGTGGCGGTCTTCGGCAACCCATCGAACCGCATGGGAGAGCCGTTGACAGGGCTGAGTCCGCTATACGGAAGCAAGGCAATCGATTTGTGTAATGGTGACGATCCAGTGTGCTCAAATGGCAACGACGTAGCCGCCCACAGCCTCTACGTGGAAGCTGGGATGCCGTCTCAGGCCGCGACTTTCGTCGCTGGTCGGCTCAAGGATGCACAGACTGCACAACTAGTAGCCGGCCACAGTTGAGTACTGATCTTCGTCACTGATCATGATCGGTGACGAAGCATTCACCCTGCGCTGTAGTGACTGACATCCGCGGCAACTACGTAGCGTGTTCCGTCATCGCGCCACTGTGCTGCCTGGTCGATCACTTCATCGGGAGTGCCGCTCGAGAACACCTCCCGCGTGACCGGTGCCGGTACCTGATCCGCGTGCGACAAAGCCGTCTGCTCATCCATTGTGTGCGGCGAGAGATCCTGCGAACCAGAGAACCCCTGTCCAATGGGTGCCGCGCACCGTGGCGGGAACACCTCGTCCGATGCGGTAAGCGAAAGCGCCGTGAGAACCGGGGATTCCAGAGCGTCAGCGACGGCGTCGCGGCTGGCGCCCGTCACGACCAAGAACTCCACGGCGGGCAGGATGGCCATCGGATCTCGCCCGGTATCGGAGCCCGCGGCACGGACGAGTCCGAGACGCCGCGCGTCGTCCACCGGGCGGTGCGGGAATGCGGTAAACCAGGCATTTGCGTAGCGGCCAGTGGCCCGTAGCGTGCGCAGACCATGAGCAGCGCTCCAAATCCCCGGCCACTTTCCACGAGACCGCGGTATATCGAATACCCTGCGCAAAGGGAAAATATTGTTGGCCTTAACTATTCCGAAGGTAACGCCGCATACAGTGCGTGTCGATACCGCCCACTCTCTTACCCGACCAGTCCGTATGGACACGAAAGTTCGATCAGCGACAGCCGCGACGATTTGTCAAACGCGGGGTGTGTTACCGGGATCTTGCTGACTTGCGGCGAGAGGTTTGGTGGCTGAGTACGCGTTGCTCGATGAGGTCAGCGCCACGGGCGACGCCTCCGGTGGCTGCGAACCCTGCCGCGACCCGTCGTGCGCCGTCTGTCATCGTCATCGCCTGCCGCACCTTTGCGGCCAGCCGAGCTGCGGTCAGTTTCTTCGCCGGCAGGCGGGTGCCGCAGCGGGCCACCTCAACCCGCCGTGCGACCTCGTACTGGTCGCGTCCGAACGGCACCACACACACAGGAACGCCGCGCGCAAGGGCCTTTTGGGTAGCACCCATCCCGCCGTGGGTTATGGCGCACACTGCGCGGTCCAGGACGGGCCCGTGTGGCACGAATTCGAGGACTGTTGCGTTGGGGGTGACCGTGACGTCGCTTGGTAACCCGGCAGGTAGCGTCGCGACCACATGCACCGGCTCATCGGCGAGCGCGGTCATCGCTGTCATGACAAGGTCTGCGTCGGCCTGCTTCTGAGACGACGTTGTGACCAGGACGATCGGCCGGTCAATCGCTCTGAGCCAGTCCGGAACCGCATCCATGGTGGGTTCAAACATGCACGGGCCGATCATCTGTACGGCGTCTCCCCAGTTCGTCTGCTCGTACTCGAACGGCTTTCCACTTGCGACCAGCATCAGCGGCGCCCGTCGCATGAAATCATCCGCCGACGTGACCGGAGGCACCCCGGCGCGCGCGCGAATTCTGTTGCCTTGCGGCAGGACAGCCCTTTCCATCGCGCCAATCACGAGGGGCCGCAGCGCCGCGTCGCGAATCCGGCCCAGTACGCCGGGCAGTGGAGCCAGGCCCAGCCCGAAGGGCGGTACACCAGGTGATTGCAGAGCCGGCGTATAGGGAGAGAAACATGTCCACGGAATGTCTCCGGCTTCGGCGACCGACAGAGCGCCCCAGCAATTGACGTCGACAACCAGTGCGTCCGGCCGCGTTTGCGTCACCGCATCGGTGAAGTCAGCCACTTCGAACTCAGCGCGCCGGCAGAACACGTCAACCGCCATCTTCAGCGCCGCACGGGGATTCGAGGCTTTCCAATCCTCGTGGACGATTGCCTCGATTCGCGGATCGATGGTGTCGGTGGTGAAACCTAGCTTTCGCCCCATCTCCACACCCGTAGATAGCGTGCGCAAGTGGATCTTGTGGCCGCGACTGGACAATTCCAGAAGGAGCGCGCTGAACGGGAATAGATGGCCGAGCGCCGGCGAAGTGTAGGCCAAGATCGTTGCCATTGTTTCACATCTTCTCGCTGGGGGATCAGTTATTTCGCATCTCACATAGTTCCGTATGCGCGATCCCACGTCGGCACGGCTGGCAACCATAGACGCTTGGGTGCTAGCCCTACCCGCGGGCAATCAACACCGCCGTCGTAGTGGAAGCGCCTATATAGGAGAATGGTATTCGCAGCACCGTACCAAGTTCGCTGTCCCCGAAACTTGTCACTGCATCTCGGTAGTGCTGGCACCCATGACGTTTGGTTGCCAGCGGGGCGGACACGGATTGCGTCCTAATCAACACTTATCGACATGCCGACGATAAGCTCAGTCGTAACCCAGGAAGCCGTGGCCGATCACATCATCGACCTCATAGAGAAGGACCTGGGATCCCTTGATGTGACGCCCGAATCGTCCCTGCAGGATCAGGGGCTGGACTCGCTGAAGGTCATGTCGCTCGTCTTCAAGATAGAAGACGATTTCGAAATCTTCCTCGACGAAGCGGACGCAGACGATCTGCGGACCGTCGGCGATCTGGCGGCTATGGTCGTCCGGCGAATCGAGCAGCAACAATGAGAGGCGCGCCGGCGATCCGTCCGAAGCATGCGACTCTGACCGAGATGCTTGCGGCCGCCGCGCAGACCGAGGTCAGCCTGTTCTTCGTGGACCGTAAAGAGCGGGACCACGAAGTCCCAATGGCTCGCGTCCGGGAGCGCGCGCTGTCGATCGCCGCGGATTTGGCGGCTCGCGGGGTACGCAAAGGTGATCGTGTCGCGCTTGTGTTGCCGACGTGTCCGGAGTTTGTCGAGTGCTTGTTTGGCGTGCTCTGCGCGGGTGCCATCCCGGTTCCGCTGTATCCCCCCGTCCGGCTGGGCAGACTCGAGGAATATCACTCCAAGACTGCAGCCATGCTGCGGGCGGTGGACGCTGCTCTGGTTGTAACCGACGAACGCATCCGGCGGTTCTTGGGGCCAGCGGTTCAGTTAGCGGCTCCTCGCCTCGGCTGTGTGACCGCGTCGAGCCTGGGCAGCATGAATTCGCTCGAAATCGAGGTGGCTGCCGACGATGTTGCGTTGATCCAATTCTCGTCGGGCACCACGAATGACCCGAAGCCGGTGGCACTGACGCATGCAAATCTGCTGTCGAACCTCGCTGCGATTGAGCGCTACCTCAGAGACGAGGGAGCGCCGCACCTCGTCGGGGTCACCTGGCTGCCGCTCTACCACGACATGGGTTTGATCGGAAATCTTCTGTCTGCCTTCAACCTTCCGGCGCCGATGGTCCTGCTGCCGCCCGAACTGTTCGTCGCCGTGCCCGGTGCATGGCTACGCGCCATCTCACGACACCGGGGCACGGTCACGGCGGCGCCGAACTTCGCGTTCGGCCTGTGCCTGAAGCGAATTCGCGACGACGAGCTCGACGGCGTCGACCTATCCTCGTGGCGCGTCTCGCTCAACGGGGCAGAGGCGGTCAGCGCGGCGGTGCAGCGGCGATTCGACGAGCGATTCGCGCGCTGGGGGCTGCGGGAGACGGCGCTCACACCGTGCTACGGGATGGCAGAGGCCTCGCTGGCAGTGACGTTCAAGCCGGCCGGCACCTCATACCGCACCCTTGGCGTCGATGCCGAGAAACTGGCAGCCGACGGCGTCGTTGAACCGGGCACCAAAGAGCTGGCGAGCGTGGGGCGTCCGCTGGCTGGTGTGGAGGTAGAGATCCGCGACGCGGCCGGGGTGTCGTTGTCCCCCGGTCGCGTCGGTCACATCTTCGTGCGCGGGTCGAGTGTCATGGCCGGCTACTTCGGCCGGACCGACCTGACCGATCAGGCGATCCACGACGGCTGGCTGGACACCGGCGACCTTGGGTTCACCGAGGGTGGCGAGCTATTCGTGTGCGGACGCCACAAAGACATCATCGTCGTGCGCGGCGCCAACCACCCGCCAGAGGAGTTCGAGGCCGCGTTGGAGTCACTGCCCGGCGTTCGTACCGGATGCGCCGTCGCCGTCGGATTCGTCCCCCCCGGCGAAGATGACGAGGCGCTGGCAATGCTTGTCGAGACCACCACCGACGCCCCCTCCACGCTGGCAGACGACGTGGCTTCGCGAGTCCAGGAGCGCACCCAAATCCGGCCCGCACACGTCGAGCTGCTGGCACCGGGCACGTTGCCGCGCACCAGCAGCGGGAAGCTGCGACGCCGCGAGGCGCGCACCCGGTGGCTCGGCGGCACGCTTGACGCCACCCAAAAAGGTCTCGGCCGCGCGGCTACTCGCCGCCGCGGCCAACGGTGAGCTCTCCCACGCGCGTGCGAGATTCGCACGGCGGGCGGCCAGCAGCACCGGTTAAACGAAGCGATAGGGAGCGATAGCCATGTATCGGTCAGACACCATCATTGATTCGCCCTCGGGAGGCGTGTCCTCGCCGGAGCACCTGACGGCCACTGCCGTGCAACTGCGGCCGACCCTGCTGGGCATGGCCTCGGCGTATCCGCCGTTCGAGGTCACCATGCAGGACAGCTGGGAGCTCTTGTTCCAGCACATGTCACCGCAGGTTCGCTTCGGGCGACGAATCGTCGAGTCGACAGCGGTGCGCAAGCGTCACATCATGTGGAACCCGGCCATGCTGCGGGACGCCTGTGCCATGCAGAACGGCGACCGGATGGCGGCCCATGCCGAAGCCGTCATGGATGTGGCCTCGCGTTCGGTCAGCCAGGCGATCGGGGATCTCGACAAGGATCGCGTCGGCAGCTTTGTGATGGCTTGCTCGACCGGATACGTCAATCCCGGCCCCGATCTCGTGTTAGCCAAGAAGCTTGGGCTGCGGTCGGATCTGCGGCGCACCTTCATAGGCCACATGGGTTGCTATGCGGCGCTCAACGTCATCAAGGTTGCCATGGACAGCGTCGCCGCAAGGCCCGACGAGCTGGTGATCTGCAATTGCACCGAGCTCAGTTCGGCCCATGTCCGTATTGCCCCGATGCCCGATGAGGATCCGACGGAATCCCTTATCACGCAGGCGCTTTTCGGTGATGCCAGCGTATCCATGTTGTTGGGCTCGGCGCCCGACGGCGCCGGGATCCAGTTCCTGCGCACGCACACCGAGCAGCTCTACGACCAGGACCAGATGATGAGTTTGAACATCGGCAACCAGTCATTCTGGATGACGCTGGCCGCCGGCGTACCGACGGTGCTGCAAGAAAACATCGAGGGCTTTCTCGTCAAACTGCTTCAACCGCTGGGACTTTCGGCCGGTGATATCAGCCACTGGGGAATCCACCCAGGTGGCCCGAAGATCCTGCGGGTGCTGGGAAAACAGTTGGCGTTGCAGCCGCACCAATTACGGGCGAGCTGGGACGTTCTCGCGAACGCTGGGAACTGCGCCTCTGCCACGGTGCTACTGGTTCTCGAGAACATTCTGCGCGTCGACAAGCCGCGCCGAGGAGAGTACGGGGTCCTGTTGGCTTTCGGGCCGGGGCTCACCATCGAGGGCGCCGTAGTGCGCTTCTAGAACCTGAATCAATCGTCCGTCGCGGCCCGCCGGACGAAGCGCTGATCGTGGGCAAGCACACCAAAGGAATCCGAGGCGGAGGAAAATTGTTAGAGGGTATTGCTCGGCTCGCCATTCGTGCGCCGCGGCGCATCATCGCGCTCGCGCTCCTCGTCTTGGCCGGCACGGCGGTGTTCGGCATACCGGCTGCGAACAGCCTGTCGGCGGGGGGCTTCGCGGATCCGACCGCGGATTCCGCGCATGCCGCCCAGCTGTTGGCCGACAAGTTCGATCAGGGCGACACGCAGATGCTGATCACCGTCAGCTCCAATTCCGGCGCGCAAAGCGATGCCGCCCGCGCTGTCGGCACCGACATCGTGCATGCGCTGCACAGACTCGCCCTATGTGGCGCAGGTGATTTCGCCATGGACCGCACCTCCGTCCGCGTCAGGGTCGCTGATCAGCGAGGACGGCAACACCGGTCTGATCGTCGTGGGCATCACCGGCGATGAGAACGCCGCGCAGCAGCACGCCGAAACTCTCAGCTACGAATTGGTATACGACCGTGACGGCGTGACGGTGCGCGCCGGCGGTGAGGCAATCACGGCAAACCAAATCAACCACCAGACTCAAAAAGATCTCAAGCTCATGGAATTCATCGCGATCCCGCTGAGCTTTCTGGTCCTGGTGTGGGTGTTTGGTGGCCTGGTGGCGGCGTCGCTGCCGTTGGCGGTCGGCGGCTTGGCGATCTTCGGTTCGATGGCTGTGCTGCGCGCGATCACGTACGCGACCGACGTTTCGATCTTCACGCTGAATCTGTCCGTCGCGATGGGGCTGGCGTTGGCGATCGATTACACGCTGCTGATTCTCAGCCGGTTCCGCGACGAGCTTGCCACCGGCGCCGAACGTCACGAGGCGCTTATGCGCACGATGGCGGTTGCTGGCCGGACGGTGCTGTTCTCGGCTATGACAGTGGCGCTGTCGATGTCGGTGATGGTGCTGTTCCCGATGTACTTCCTGAAGTCATTCGCCTACGCCGGCGTCGCGGTGGTGGTGCTCGCGGCCGCGGCCGCGATCGTGGTGACGCCGGCGGCCATCGCGCTGCTCGGCCCACGATTGGACTCCTTGGATATTCACCGGCTGTTGCGCATGCTGCTGCGGCGGCCTGAACCCGTCCATCGCCCGGTGGAGCAGACATTCTTCTACCGCTTATCCAAATTCGCGATGCGCCGGGCGATTCCGGTCGGGCTCGCCGGTGCTGCGCTGCTGGTCGCGCTGGGCTTGCCGTTTTCCTCGGCGAACTGGGGTCTGCCCGACGATCGCGTCTTACCGACATCGAGCTCGGCGCGCCAGGTCGGTGATCAGCTCCGCGCCGATTTCGCCGACAACCTGGCGACGAACGTGACCATTGTCATTCCCGATGCCGATGGGATCAGCGCCGCTGAGATGGGCCGCTACGCAACGCAACTCTCGCAGGTACCCGCGGTGTCGTCGGTGTCGGCGCCTGGATGGGACGTTCGTCGGGGGCAGTCCTGTCGGACCGCCCTCGGCCCCGGCCGCGCGTCAGCGACGGCAGCGCCTTTCTGACCGTCACGAGCACCGCGCCCTTGTACTCGCAGGCCGCCGAGACACAGCTCGACGGGCTAACCGCCGTGCCCGGTCCCGCAGGCCGGCACGCGCTTCTGACGGGCACCACACCGATCAACCGCGACACCGCCCACGCCGTCACCTCCCGGGTGCCCATCGTCCTCGCCGCCATTGCCGTGATCACATTCGTACTGATGTTACTGATGACCGGCAGTGTCATGTTGCCGCTGAAAACACTTGTGCTCAACGGCTTATCGCTAACGGCCACGTTCGGCGCACTGGTGTGGATCTTCCAGGACGGGAACCTAGGCGCATTGGGTACCACCGCGACCGGCACGCTGGTGGTGACCATGCCCGCGCTGTTGTTCTGCATCGGGTTCGGGCTGTCGATGGACTACGAGGTATTCCTGGTGTCGCGGATCCACGAATACTGGCTGGCTTCCAACCGGACACACGCCGACAATGACGAAAGCGTGGCGCTCGGGGTGGCCCACACCGGCCGGGTGATCACCGCCGCGGCACTGATCATGTCGATCTCATTCGCCGCGATGATCGCCGCCGAGGTGTCGTTTCATGCGGATGTTCGGTGTCGGTTTGACTTTGGCCAGTGCTGGGCGACGCAACGCTGGTGCGCATGCTGCTCGTCCCGTCGTTCATGCGTGTGATGGGCCGGTTCAACTGGTGGGCGCCGAAACCGCTTGCGCGGCTGCAGGAGCGGTTCCCCATCAGCGACGACACCCGTCCATCAGCCCCGGCGGCTCCTGCACCGATCTTGGGTTAGCACCGAGGCGAATCATTGGAAAGTAGGTGTCGGCGATGAGTAGCGCGGTTCTCGTGCTGTCACTTCTAGTGGCATTGGACCCGGTTCGGATCGGGATCACGGCGCTGTTGATTTCGCGACCACGGCCCATGCTCAATCTGTTTGCCTTCTGGCTCGGCGGCATGGCAGCCGGAATCGCCACCGCGTTGATTGTGCTGCTTTTTCTACGCGACTTCACGATTTCCTTCATGCGAGCAAGTGGATTCGGCCAGCAGCAGCCCGGCCATTGCGTCGCATGCAGGTCGCGATTGGTGTGCTCGCGGTGCTGATTGCGGCGCGCCTCTGGGCACGCCAGCACGCGCCCGTGCCGGTGACCGGCGGTGATTCCTCGGTTCTGATGCTGGAGCCCAACACAGCGACGGGATCCAGCCGACTGTCGATTCGGGGCCAACTCGAAAGCGGGTCATTGGTCGTCGCGTTCGTCGCCGGCCTCGCATTGGCAACGCCGCCTGTGGAGTACCTGGCGGCGATGGTCGCGATTCTGGCCTCGGGGGCAACTGCCGCTGAGCAACTCGGCGCGGCCGTTATGTTCACCGTCGTGGCGTTTACCGTCGTCGAGGTCCCGCTCATCACCTATCTCGCAACGCCTGCGAAGACGCTAGCCGTCGTGCAGCGGCTGAACCTTTGGATAAGCGAGCGCCGCCAGGCCATCCCCGCTCTCGTCGTCGGCGCAATCGGTGTCTTACTTCATGGTTACCGGCATGGGCAAGGTCTGATGGCTAGCGAATTGGCCGTTGTTGCAGCCCTTCTAAACTGCCTCGACTACTTCGAGTTGCTAGGGGACGAGCGACCACCCGGGTGCCGGAGGACTGTCCGTCCCGTCCAGACGTCCTCGACCCGGCTCAATGGCTGGCGTTGGGTCTGCAGGTGCAGCTGGCCGCTGGCGGCCATCTCGAATAGGCGCGGAAGATGGTCGACAGCTGCGCGGGTAACGGCGTCGGCGGGCACACTGCCGAACCCCATCCCGACGAGTTCGATGCCGGCGCTTCGGAAAGTTCCGGCGGGCAAGGTGACATCCCGGCCTGCCATATCCCCGATCTGCACGAAACGGGTGACATGGAACGACGCGTTGCCCAGTGCCGCTAACACCTGCTCGGCGGGCGTACCCCACAGATAGTCAAGCACCACATCGAAGGGCTGCGCCCGATGTTCTGCGGCGACGCGCGCCCCCAAGTCGTCTGTGCCCAAATTGATTACGGCGTCGGCGCCCACTTTCTGCAGCCATTCGAGGCGAGCTGCGTTGCGGCCAGCCGCAACGACCCTGTCGGCACCGAAAGCGGCTTTGGCCAGTTGCACGGCCAATGACCCGGTGACCCCGGTGGCGCCGAGCACAAGCACATGCTGGCCCGGCTGGATACGGGCGCGGTGCTCGAACGACAACCACACCGACAGCGCGGGATTGGGCACTGCCGCGGCAAGTACAGGGTCGATGCCCTCGGGCAATTCGATGGCCGCGGCGGGATTGACGAGCGTTTTCTCGGCCATCATCCCGTACGGCGGCCGCACGTTGGCGTAGACCAAGCGCCCGTCGTCGAGTCGGGCGACCCCGTCGACGCCGGCGACCATGGGCAGCGGTAGGTGGGCGCCGCTGTAGTGCTTACCCGATACCATGACGCGGTCGAGGTTCTTCAGCGCGGCGGCTTCGACGGTCGCCACTACTGCGCCGTCGCGGTCTTGTGGGTCCGGAAAATCGGCGTACACCGGTGGCGTTCCGAGGGCTTTGACAACTGCTGCTTTCATTGCGTTCTCCGTATCGTTCTTCTGTGGTTCCGTTGAATCCTCAGGCCGTGCCGGGCTTACCCGCGCGTGCTTGTCGTCGCAGGCATCACCAATGAGTGCCGGGCGCGTTGATAACAGCACTGCTCGACCGCAGCATTGATTGCGTCTCCGTACTCGACGACCACGCTGCCTGCAAGGTGCCGACTGGGATGGTCACGTTCAAGGATGTGCCGCTTCCCGGGGTACTGGTGATCGTCATCGTGCCTCCGAGGGCTTCCACACGGTCGTTGAGGCCGACGAGCCCTGACCCTCTACCGGGTTGGCCCCCCCGATTCCGTTGTCGATCACCGACAGGTGAAGGTAGACGTCGTCATCGTGGGCGGACACGGTGACCTCGGTGGCGTGGGAATGTTTGGCCGCGTTGGTGAGCGCTTCGGCGACTACGTAATACGCGGCGACCTCGACAGCGTCGGGCACGGGTCCCTCGATTGCGACCTCGACTGTGGCGGGGATCGCCGAGCGGTTACCCAGCGCCCCCAGTGCCGGGGCCAGTCCACCCTTCGACAGGACCGCCGGGTGAATGCCACGGGAAATCTCCTGTAGTTCCGTTGAGACATCGGTCAAATCCGAGGCGACCTCCGCCAGGATCTCCTTCAGGTCATCCAGCCCGTGGGGCACGTTTGTGGTGGCCGCGCGGAGCTTGAGGTGCAACGAGACCAGCCGCTGTTGCGCGCCATCGTGTAGATCGCGTTCCAGCCGGCGCCGAGCGTCGTCGGAGGCCGCGACAATCCGCGCTCGCGAAGCGATCAGCTCTGCACGGGTTGTGCTCGCGGCGATTGCTGTGGCTACCAAGTCGGCAAAGTCGGCGATGCGTTGCTTGGTGTCCTGTGGTAGCCGCTCGGCACCTGTAGAACCGACGACGGCCATGCCCCAGAGGCGGCCGTCGACGATGATCGGAGCGCCCGCTACAGAACCAAGTCCAAGTTCGCGGAGGCGTGCGCCGACCGGACCCGGGGTGTCCTCCTGGCCGTCCATCGCGGCCGCGAAGCCGGTCCGCAAGAGTTCCGAGGCGACCTTATGATCCTCGCTCGTGATGCGTTCACCGATGGGAATGTGTGAGGTGCCCGGTGACACGTGGCAAGCGACACAGATGGCGGCGCCGTCGTCTTCGTAACGGAACACCTCTGCCTTTTCGACCTCGAGACAGTGGGCCATCTCTGTGGCCACCGCCGCGAGGCAATCCTCGGGGCTTGCGCCCTGGGCGACTAGTGTCGCCAGCCGTAGCAACGCCTCTTGCTGGGTCGCCAGCGCCCACAAACTGTCTCGGCCGGCCGGAAAACGGGACAGCGGGCGGTGTAGCCCGGGAGTTGATGCAAATCTTGTTGACTTGGTGATCGTCATGCAGCCTCGAACCATAAGTGCGTACGTGTTGACGATATCATCATATACGAGGCTATCCTCATTTGAGGAGACTGTGTCGTAAGTGACGATGGCCTCACCAACTACGTGCGGTATGGCCCGCACCCGGGCGGCGTTATTCGAGGCCGCGCAGCTCGGTCCCGTTGACTCGATGAGATACCACCCTCAAGTCACGCTTGCCGGGAACGTGACTAGTTGATGCAGATGGTGCCGTTGGCGTGTGTGCCGCTACCGGTCAGACACCCATTGGGAGGATCCTTGGGCAGGCCAGGAGGAAGGCAGTTCTGCCTGTAGTCGTCCCAGTACCAGCCGTAGGGGCAGTCGGCCTGATTGACCGCCGGGGGAATCGTCATCAGCGAGGCCAATCCCACACTCGCTATAGCCATTCCGGCGGCGGCCGACAGCGCAACTTTGAGGTTCTTCATCTCCGTACTCTCCTTGCATTCTGATTCGGCGCCTGCAGGTCACGACTTCTCCCTGTCCGACTCGAATCTCTCCTGCAAACAGTGTCGCCGCCGGCACCGGGCCGGCGCCTCTGTGCCACCCGGAGTCCGTTTTACCGGCTAACGCCAATTCGATTCTGCGGCTTGGACCTACGCCAAGTGAATGAGGAAGCGCGAAATTCGTTGCGCACCAGAGGGTTCTGACGAATCGTCAGAGTACCACGGGCCTTCGCGCCACATTACCTGCTGGCAGGTATGGCGATTTGACGCTGGCCGCAACGACAAGTACCTGCGACGCCCGCATCCTGAAACAAGACCGCGACAAGACAAGGCCGCGCGTAGTCGGTTGCAAGACCGAGATTTCAACAAGGAAGCACGACATCCAGACAGTGGCGAAGCGCCCACTGGCGAACAGATGGAGGAAACACCATGGCATACCAGACCGTTAACCCGTACGACAACCAGGTCGTGGCCACTTTTGACGATCTCACCGATGAGCAGGCGATGGACGTCCTCGCGCAGGCGCAGAAGACATTTGAGTCATGGAGCCAGACATCGTTCGCCGAGCGAACCGCCGTCATCAGCCGGGCCGCGGCCATCCTTCGCGAACGGTCCGACGAGTTCGCCCGGCTGCTGACCCTCGAAATGGGCAAGCTGTACACCGAGGCCCTCGGTGAGGTCGAGCTCAGCGCCCAGATCCTGGACTACTACGCCGTCAACGCGGAAAAGTTCCTGGCCCCCGAGCCCCTCGAAACCAGCTCCGATGACAACGCCATGCTGGTCAGCGCGCCGCTGGGAGTCATCCTTGGCGTGCAGCCCTGGAACTTCCCCTATTACCAGCTGGCGCGGGTGGCCGGACCCAACCTGATGGCCGGCAACGTCGTCATCGTCAAGCACGCTTCCAACGTGCCGCAGGCGGCGGCCGCCTTCGAGAAGCTGCTGCTGGATGCGGGGGCACCGGCGGGTGGCTACACCAACGTGTACGCCACCAAGGATCAGATCAACCTGCTGATCGACGATCCGCGCGTGCGCGGCGTGGCGTTGACCGGCAGCGAGGGCGCCGGCGCCGTCGTGGCCGCCCGGGCGGGCAAGAACCTCAAGAAGTCCACCCTGGAACTGGGCGGGTCGGATGCATTCATCGCGCTGGCCGACTGTGATCTGGACAAGACCGTCGAGTGGGCGCTGCACGGCCGCGTCTTCAACGGCGGGCAGTGCTGTGTGGCCTCGAAGCGGATCATCGTCGTCGACGAGATCGCCGACGAGTTCCTGGCGAAATTTCAGGAGGCGATGTCCAACGCTGAAGGGCGGCAACCCGTTCGACGAGGCGACGACGCTGGCCCCGATGTCCAGCCAGAAAGCCGCCGACGACCTGCACGCGCAGATCAACGCCGCCGTGGAAGGCGGCGCCAAGGCGATCCCGTGCGGCGAGCCGGTGCCCACTACGGGTGCGTTCGTGCAGCCGACGATCCTGACCGACATCAGCCCGGACAACCCCGCCTACTACGAGGAGTTCTTCGGCCCGGTGGCGCTGTTCTTCCGCGTCAAGGACGAGGACGAAGCCGTGCGGCTGGCCAACGACTCACGCTTCGGGTTGGGCGGATCGGTCTTCACCAGCGACGTCGAGCACGGGATCGAGATCGCCAAGCGCATCGACACCGGCATGGTGAACATCAACCACCCCGCCCGGCTCAAGGCCGACCTGCCGTTCGGCGGGGTCAAGATCTCGGGCTACGGCCACGAACTCGCCCACCTCGGCATCGAGGAGTTCGTGAACAAGAAGCTCATCAACGTCGTCCCGATCGACGCACCGGCCTGATCAATCCCTGACTAGAACGAAGGAACAGCAACCATGCCTAATTTCACCGTCGGGAAGTATCTCGCGACCCGGTTGGAGCAGATCGGACTGAAGCACTACTTCATGGTCCCCGGGGACTACAACCTGGTGTTGCTCGACGAGCTGCTGGAGAACGAGAACATCGAGCAGATCGGCTGCTGCAACGAGCTCAACGCGGCCTACGCGGCCGAGGGCTACGCCCGGGTCAACGGCGCCGGAGCCGTGCTCACCACCTTCAACGTGGGCGCGTTCTCCGCGCTCAACGGGGTGGCCGGCGCCTACGCCGAACGCCTTCCGGTGATCGTGGTTTCCTCGGGGCCCAACACGAATGACGTGGGCTCCAATCACGTCCTTCACCACACCATGGACAACGGCGACCTGTCGGATCAGTACGAGATTTTCCGGAAGGTGACCTGCAAGGCGGTGCGGATCGTGCACCCCGACACAGCACCTGCCCTTATCGACGAGGCGATCAGCGCTGCGCTGCGCGAGCGCAAGCCCGCCTACATCGAGATCCCGTGCAACCTTTCGGCCGCGCCATGTTCTGCCCCAGCGCCGTTCGACACGCTGCCGGCCTGGGAGCCCAGCAACGAGCGGATGCTGACCGACGCTGTCGGGCAGGCCAGCGACCTTGTGCAGCAGGCGAAGAAGCCGATTCTGTTGGCCGGGGTGCACCTGCGCGCGCACGGTGCGATCGACGCCTTCAGGGAACTGGCCGAGGCGCTGGGATGCGCTGTAGCGGTGATGCCCAACGCCAAGGGTTTCTTCCCCGAAGACCATCCGCAGTACGTCGGCATCTACTGGGGCGAGGTGAGCAGCCCGCAGTGTCAGGCCATCGTCGACTGGGCCGACCTCATCGTGGCGGCGGGGGCAGTATTCAACGACTACACCACGGTGGGTTGGAGCGCGCAGCCGGCCCGCGGGCGGCTCGTCAATGCCGAGCCGCGCAAGGTGCAGTTGCCTGACGCCGAATACCACGGCGTGGCGCTGGCCGAGTTCTTGTCCGATCTGGCCAAGAAGGTCCCAACCAATGCCGCGACACTGACGCAATTCCACCGCCTCCGTCGGAACACGTCCGCGCCGGTGGCGACCGCGGACGTCGACCCCACGGCGCCGCTGAGCCGGGTCGAGATGTGGCGGCAGGTCGAGGCGGACCTCGACTCGAAGACCACGCTGCTGGTGGAAACCGGTGACTCCTGGCTCAACGGGATGTACACGCGGCTGCCCGGCGGCGCCCGGTTCGAGATCGAGATGCAGTACGGCTCGATCGGCTGGTCGGTGCCGGCGACGTTCGGCTACGCGAAAGGCCTTGAGCCTGACCGGCGCCTGGTCTCGGTGATCGGCGACGGATCCTTCCAGCTGACCGCGCAGGAAGTGTCCAACATGATCCGCCACGGCCAAGAGCTCACGATCTTCCTGGTCAACAACCGCGGGTACGTGATCGAGTCGGCGATCCACGACGGTCCCTACAACTACTACAAGAACTGGGACTACGCCGGCCTGATCGACGTGTTCAACGCAGGAGAAGGCGGCGGGCTGGGGCTGGTCGCGAGCACCGCAGGGGAACTGGCTGAGGCCATCAGCAAGGCGCACGCCCACAAGGGCGGGCCGGTCTTGATCGAGTGCCAGATCCCCAATGACGACGCCAGCCCGGAGCTGATCTCCTGGGGATCCAAGGTGGCCCGCGTCAACGGCCGCCCGGACCCGCGATTCTGAGGCAGGTGCCACCGAGGCCATTGTGAATCCCACGACGATCCTCCCGTGCGGTACCGGCGGGAGGATCGTCGTCGGGCGAAATGGCTACCGTGGCTTAGTCATCGCCCGTCAGGACGGCGGCGGATAGTACTGATGCTCACGCAGGTCACGCTCCACGCGCCGCGCGGCGTCGTCGAGTGACGCATCAACTGGTCGTCCCTGCACTACCGCCTCATTGAAGGCAGTGGCGAATGCGGCGCTGAGCGCGGGATAGGCCGGGGTCTGCGGTCGTGATCGCGCGACCGCGCCTTCCAATTGCTCGATGTAAAGGTGCTTGGGTCCACCTGCGGCAAATTCAGTTGAGAGGCTCACGGCGCTCCGCGTCCCAGGAATGGCGCCGTTGGCGTGCGTCATGCGAAGCACTTCCGCCGGCCGTAAGAGGAACTGTAAGAAACGCCAGACCGCGTCACCGTCGGTAGCGTTCGAAGTGATCCCCCACTGCCACGAGCCGGAATCCGTCGCGGTGCGTTCGCCGAAGTTCGGCAGCGGAACGACGCTTATGTCTCCCGGAAACGCCTTCGAGTACCGCTCATAGAACCAGTGTCCGATCCACGAGATCGGACTTCTGTTCTGCTCGAACGAATCTCCGGTCGCGTTCCGGTCGACGTAACCCTCCCTGAACCACCGTTGCAGGAACGTGAACGCCTTCACTGCACCAGGTCCGTTGAGGAAGCCGTTCACGGTGCGGTAGTCGGTTCGATCAATCAGGTCCCCGCCCGCCGACCAGACCGCCGGCGCGAAGCCGTAGGTGTACCACTCCGGGTTCGGCTCGTTGAGTTGTAGATCAAGCGGTCGCTCGAAACCGGCTCGACGCAGCCGCTGAAGAACAGTGGTGAACTCGTCGGCCGTCCATGCGTCGGCCGCACTGCTCGGGATGCGAATCCCGGCTTCCTTCAGGATCGAGGGCCGCACGAACAGGCCAAGACCCGACTCGAAAGTGCCGATGCCCCATAAGCGGTTCGCGTAGGTGCCCTGCTCGATGACCGAAGGCAGCAGGTCCTCGCGCAGTGACTTGGAGACACAGGAATCGATGGGCTTCAGCTTCCCCGACCAGGCGTAGTTATAGAGGTTGGGCCCGTCGAAGTCGAGGAGGTCCGGCAGGTCACCGTGGGCCGCAGCAGCCTGCACTTGTTTCGCGTAATCGCCGACAGGCAGGGTGATCAGCTTGACCTGCACCTGCTGTTCGGTGGCGTTGAACGCGGCTCACCTGCTCGCGCAAAATCTGCGCCTCCTCGGTGTTCACACCGCTGTCGTGGAACCAGGCGGTGATATACGTAGGGTTCGCCCCGCTCAGCTTGCCGTCGCACGTGGAGTCCGACGCGGCGCCACTTTGTCGGTCCTGCTGGCCACAAGCTGCGACGCCTGTCAAGGCAATGCAGCTAGCTAGTGCGACGATCTGCCGTCGTATTAGCGACACCGGCGCCGTCGGCTCACGTCACTGCGCGTTCGAGACGTTTGGCACAGAGTTCAGGGATGGCTCCCGCAGCGCTTCCCGCGACATCTTGGCAGTATGTCCCCTCCAAGGTGATATAAGTCCGGAAGCATCTGATCACATATTTCCCGGGTCGAGATCAGCCTGAGCGGCAGTCGCAACTATCCCGTCGTTGCCATCCGAGCGGATGAGTTGAAATCGATGCTGTCCGAGGCGGTGTCGGACGCGAGCCGTTGATTCACCTGTCGGCGAGCGCTTGGTGTACCGAGGACACCACGATCGCGCCGTCACCCACGGCTGAGGCGACGCGTTTGAGGGATCCGCATCGCACATCGCCGACGGCGAATATGCCGGGGCAGCTGGTGACCAGCGGATGGGCCATGGTGTGTGCCCATCCAGGTTCATCGGGAGCGACCGAATCGCCAGTACGCACGAACCCCTTTTCGTCCACCGCGACAACGCCGTTGAGCCACTCGGTGTTTGGCGCGGCGCCGAGCATGAGAAAGACGTTGGGAATGTTGCGCGTTTGCGACTCACCGGTGAGCCGATTTCGCCACGTCACAGCATCGACATGGCGGTCGCCGATTAGCGCCGTGATCTCGGTATGCGGGTGCACGGTGATGCGTTCGGGTGCGGCCTTGATGCGACTCACGAGGTATTCGGACATGGTGGACGCCAAGCCGGCGCCACGAACCAGAACGTGCACATGGGCGGCATGACGCGACAGGAAGACTGCCGCCTGTCCGGCCGAATTACCACCGCCGACCACGATCGCTTCCTCGCTGTCGCAGAGCGCCGCCTCGATGGCTGTGGCCGCGTGGTGCACACCTGCGCCTTGGAACCGAGCTATGTCGGCCAGGGCAAGGCTGCGATAGCGCGCACCGGTGGCCAGCACGACCGTGTGCCCGCGAACGAC
>CAWBBH010000005.1:0-15131 GCA_963786995.1 uncultured Actinomycetota bacterium
ACGGTCGTACCGACCTCCGGAGGAGGACCTCCATCCGGGACGTTGGGTGGTGGCACCTCCACGGGACGCGGGGGAGGCGCGGGCGCTACCCCGTTGCTCATGTTGATGGTGATGACCGACCCGGGGAAGGTTTGGCCGTTCGGCGTGGTCCCGACCACCGTTCCGTAGGACGCGGAGCTGTTCACGGATGTCGGCTGCTCGGCGACCTGGAAGCCGGCATCCGCAAGTCGCTGACGCGCCTCATCCACCTTGAGTCCTGACACACTCGGGACGCGACCGCCCGGTGCGCCGTCGACATAGAGCGGATCGGTCGGCGGCAGGTGCACTTCGCCGAAATCGTTCGCTATCGGCTTCATCGCCTCGAACCATGTACGGGCGGGCTCATTGCCGCCGTACAGGTCGCCGCTGCCGCACGCGCGCAACGGGAATGAACAGATGCCGGACGGACTGCTGGAGTCGGCGAAGATGTAGTTCGCCGCTGCGTACTGATTGGTGAAGCCGACGAAACCAGACGATCGATGCGATTCGGTGGTCCCGGTCTTTCCCGACATCGGCAGGGTCCAACCTGCCGAACTGGCCGCCCCCGCCGCCGTGCCTGGGCTGACATGGTCTTTGCCCAGCGCGTTCGCGAACGTGTTGGC
This sequence comes from uncultured Actinomycetota bacterium, assembly GCA_963786995.1. Taxonomy (GTDB): domain Bacteria; phylum Actinomycetota; class Actinomycetes; order Mycobacteriales; family Mycobacteriaceae; genus Mycobacterium. Next base: position 642 of record CAWBBH010000005.1, read on the forward strand.
AAGCCCCTCGGGGACTGCCTGGTCACACGGCTGACTGTCGAATGACACCTCATTGCCATGGCGGTCGACAATCGTGTCGATCGGCGTGGGCGGGCACCACACCCCGCCGGAGGCCAGGGTTGCTGCCACGTTCGCCAGTTCGAGGGCGTTGAGCTGGTAAGGACCCAAAGTGAACGACCCGGTGTTCTGTCTCTTGATGTAGTCGGCCAGACTCTCGTTACTCGTCGGGTCATAGGGACGCGCCGTCCCGGGAAGCGCGTAGGACCGAAGACCTAGACGCACCGCCATGTCGACCGCGCGCGGAACGCCGACCTGTTGGATCAACTTGGCGAAAGCAGTGTTCGGTGAGGTTGCCAGCGCGTCGGTGACATTCATCGACCCGCGGTAGTTCCCGGCATTCTTGACACACCAGGTTTCTCTCGGACAGCCCGGAGTATCGCTGCTGCCCAGGCCCTTGGCCTGAAAGAATCCAGGCGCCTGCAACTGGGCACTGATACCCATGCCCATGTCGAGTGCCGCGGCTGTGGTGAAGATTTTGAAGATCGAACCGGCCCCATCGCCCACGAGCGAGAACGGCTGCTGTTGCACCGTCTCGTTGGCTTCCCCGTTGAGCCCGTACGTCCGGTTGCTGGCCATCGCCATGACGCGGTGGGCGTCTTTGCCGGGCTTGATCACGTTCATCACACTCGCGACGCCGTCGAGCGTCGGACTGGCTATCCCGTCGATCGCTGATTTGACCGAAGCCTGCACCTTGGGGTCCAGCGTGGTGCGGATCAGGTAACCGCCGCGTGCGACTTGCTCCTTACTGATACCTGCTTGCGCGAGGTACTCCAGCACATAGTCACAGAAGAATCCATTCTCGCGCGCGGCAATGCACCCACCCGGGAGTACCTTCGGCTGGGGAAGCACTCCCAACGGCTGGGCTTTAGCAGCGCGGAACTCGTCGGCTTGCTGAGGCAGATTTTCGATCATCGTGTCCAGCACGACATTTCGCCGCTGCAGCGCAGCGCCAGGGTTGGTGTAGGGGTCGAGCGAACTGGTCGACTGCACCATCCCGGCCAGCAGCGCAGCCTGCTGCCAGTCGAGCTGCGAGGCATCGATGCCGAAGTACGTCTGCGCGGCGTCCTGAATACCGAACGCGCCGTTGCCGAAATAGACCAAGTTGAGGTAACGGGTCAAGATCTCCGGCTTGGACAGCGTCTTGTCGATGGTCAGCGCCATCCGGATCTCGCGAAGCTTACGCGCCGGCGTCAATGCGACAGCAGCGCGCCTTTCAGCGTCGGTTTGTGCCGTCACCAGCAGTTGGTAATTCTTGACGTACTGCTGCTCGATCGTCGATCCGCCTCGGGTGTACAGGTTGCCCGACAGATAGCCGGACAGGCCGGTCAACGTGCCCTGCCAGTCCACACCATTGTGTTCTGTGAACCGCTTGTCCTCGATCGAGACGATCGCAAGCTTCATGGTGTTTGCTATCTGATCGGAAGGCACCTCGAAGCGCCGCTGAGAGTACAACCACGCGATCGGGTTTCCCGCGGCGTCGACCATCGTCGAAACCTGCGGCACCTCACCCTGGAGGAGTTGCGCGGAGCCATCGGCAACGACGTCGGACGCGCGGTTGGACAACAGCCCGATGCCGCCGACGAACGGGAACATCAGCGCGGCCACCAGTACGCCGGCTAAGAGACAGCACCCCGCCAACTTCCGAACGACCCCCAGGACCGGTTGGAGCTCCGGCATTCCCCCAGACTAATGGTGAATTCGGGTCCACATGCCCACACCACGCCGAGTTTTCGCCAGCGTCGACAAATGGATTTACCGAGCAAAGAACACCGGCGGCGACAGCGGAGGATCCGCACTCTGCCTCTTGTATGGGTTTCTAGGAAGGCGGCTGGCTACGGCCTACCCGCTCAGCCGAACCAGCCGTTCTGCATCTCCAGAGTTGTGCGGTCAAGTGATTGCAAAAGGTCGAGCTGCGGCCCGGTTTTCGGCAGCTCGTAACGGAAGAAGTACCGCGCGGCTTGTCGTTTGCCGTCGTAGAAATCACCCTCGCGTCCGTACGCGGCAACCACCTGCTGAAGCCACATCCACGCGACGACGATGTGCCCGAACGCCTCGAGATACGCCACGCTGTTGGCCAGCGCGGCCTCGACGTCACCCGAGTCGAACAACCCGGCGGTGACCGCGACAAGGCGCTGCCACGCGGCGTCGAGGTGGGCCGCGTGTTCGGCGGAATCGCCACCCAGCGCCGCGGCCTCGGCCACCGTCGTGCCGATCTTTTTTCCCAGGGCCGCGAGCCCTGCGCCTCCACGCATGGTCACCTTGCGGCCCAACAGATCCAGGCTCTGGATGCCGTGCGTGCCCTCGTGGATGGGGTTCAGCCGGTTGTCTCGGTAGTGCTGTTCGACGTCGTACTCGCGGGTGTAGCCGTAGCCGCCGTGCACCTGTATCGCGAGGTTGTTGGCCTCCAGGCACCACTGCGACGGCCAGCTCTTGCCGACCGGTGTGAGCATGTCCAACAGCAGCGCGGCATGGTCGCGCTCGTCGTCGGTTTGGGCGCTGTGCTGCACGTCGACGAGCCGCGCGCAGTACAGCAACAGCGCCATCCCGCCCTCGACATAGGCCTTCTGCGCCAACAACATTCGTTTCACATCGGGGTGGTTGATGATCGGCATCTGGGGAGCCGTTGGATCCTTGGCCGTCACCGGGCGGCCCTGCGGGCGTTCCCTGGCGTACTGAACCGACTTCAGGTAGCCCGTGTAACCCAGTGCCACCGCACCCATCCCGACACCCAGCCGCGCCTCGTTCATCATCGTGAACATGTAGGCGATCCCTCGGTGCTGTTCGCCGACCAGATAGCCGACGGCACCGGGCTTCCCGCCGGGGCTGAAGGTGCCGTCGCCGAGGCTGAGCACCGTGTTGGTGATACCGCGCTGGCCCATCTTGTGGTTGAGGCCTGCCAGCGCAACGTCGTTGCGCTCGCCGATCGTGCCGTCGGTGTCGACGAGGTATTTCGGCACGACGAACAGCGAGATCCCTTTGGTGCCGGGCGGACCGCCCGCGATCTTCGCCAGGACGAGGTTGACGATGTTGTCGGTCAGCTCGTGTTCGGCGCCCGATATCCACATCTTCGACCCGAACAGCCGGTAGGTGCCGTCGTCCTGGGGTTCGGCACGGGTGAGGATGTCGGCCAGCGAGGAGCCCGCCTGCGTCTCCGAGAGCGCCATCGTGCCGGAGAACCGGCCGGTCAGCATGGGCTGCAGGAACGCCTCGACCAGTTCATCGGAGCCGAACCTGGCCAGCAGGTTGGCGTTGGCCATGGTCAGCATCAGATAGCCCGTCGTGCTCACGTTGGCCGCCGAGAACCACGCGAAGGCGGCCTGGGCGACGGTGACGGGCAACTGTGCTCCGCCGAGTCGGTGATCCATCGACATCGGCATGAGATCGGCCTCGGCGAACGCGTCCCAGGCCTCTTTCACCTCGGGGACGATCGTGACCTTGTCGCCGTCGAACGTCGGCTCGTTGGCGTCGCTTGTCTTGTTGTGCGGGGCGAAGTACCGCGCCGCGAGTTGCTCACACAGGTCCAAAACCGCGTCGAACGTCTCGCGCGAATGCTCGGCGAAGCGTTCCCGCGTGGTCAGCTCGTCGACCTGCAACCACTCGAACAGCAGAAAGTTCAGGTCGCGCCGCGACAGCAACACCGATTTCATAACAGTCCTCTGCTCAATGCCGTGCGCGGCCGACCGCCCTCGCAGACATTCTCCGCTAGTGACTCTGCTCCACGCGTCCCCGCGCCTGACGAAGCAGTTCAGTCAAGGCCTGCGGGCAGTCGCTTGTTCGCGGAAAGGCCAGAGGTCGTTCCACGTCGCACGGCTCCCTGTCCTGGTTCTTGAGGTCGAAGACCGCCCCGTCGGGGGTGACGACCGCGTCCGCCCCGATGTCCCAGCCGACGACATTGTGCCTGCGCGACGCGCGGAAGCGGACTGCGGGCGGGACTCCCTTCATCACCAGGAACGCCTGGCGTCGCGGTGGGACCTGCAGTCGACGCATGGCGTCGACGAAGTCGGCGAGGGCGCGCCTCTGCTCGGCTGCCTGCGCTCGCTGCCGGGCAAGGGCCTGCACTTCCTCGTAGCGTTGGGCCGCAGCCTCACGCAGTGCGTCCTCCCACACGCCCATCGGTTGCGTCCCCTCCACGATTTTCTTCGGACGACCTTCGTAGGGTTACCACCGCCGAAGCCGCCTGAATCGGATGGAACGCAACCGTCCTAATCGTCAGGTCTCACCGAGTTGTTCCAGGGCTACGCGCAGCGAAGTACTGGGTATCTTGACGATCCCGCCATAGGGCTGATCCATCTCGAGCATCATGAAGATCGGCACGGCGAGTGCTACCGCGGCGATCAACAATGCCGCGGTCATGCTCCAGTTGCGGGGCGCGAAGAGCCCGAAGCTGGCGAAGATGACCGCGAGCCACCCAACGACGACCATGAAGAACCCCCACGGGAACCGGCTGCCGATCTGCTCGATCGTCGTCCATCGTGACTCGGCGATCCTGTTGGTGCTCTCCAACGCGTGTGAGCGCAGCCACCGCTGTTGTTCCGTCTGTGGCTGCAGGGCGAACAGATCGCGCTGTACAAGGTTGATGCCGGCCCCGCTGCCGAGCGCCGTGAGCGACACGGGTTTGTCTTCCTCCGGCCAGATCTGGCCTATTCTCTCGGCCAGCAATCCCTTGAGCGTCGCGCGGATCTGACCGGTCTCCGGCCCGTACTCGGCTAACGTTCGATCCAGCAGGATGAATTGCACTCCGGCAGAGCGCAATTCATTCTCTTTTTCACCGAGGGAGGTCATGGAGGAGCCGGTGAGAAGACCGAGCACTACCGCCGACAGCGTTGCCAGCATGCCCATCACGATTCTGATTGAGTCGCGTGAATCGGTGCTCACGTGCTGATCGGGAAGTACTTTCCCGAGGACCATCCCAAGCACCGCCCCGCCGAATATGATGGCGAAGACAGCAAGCCCGATCAGAATGTCTTTCATCCACATCTCCGATTTGCCGGCGCCATTTCCACCGGTCCACGGGGGTCCCAGTTCGGCGAATAATACATCGGCGCATCTCTTGTCGTGCAGCAAATGGACTTTCGAAACCGATGACGCAATTGCAAGCGCATCGGCGGCCAGGTTTTGCGCCATTGTTCGCTGTTCACGCGGAATTCCGGGCTACATTTCACGTACATGGCGGCCTCGAGACGAACGCGCGAAATCACGGTGTGGCGTCGTCTCATGCTCATTGCACTGGCAATCGTGGTCGGTCTTGGTTCATGGGGCGCGTCTTCACGGGCCCTCGCTGACGCCGATGCGGCTGACGGCTATCTTGATCCACTTGCCGAAGCGGCCGACACCCCCGGGTTGGATTGGGCTGAGTGTGGTGAGGGATTCCGCTGTGCGACAGCCCAAGTACCGTTGGATTACAACCGGCCGCATGACGACCAGATCGGGTTGTCAGTGATCAAGCTGCCCGCGTCTGACCCCTCTACCAGAATCGGGACGCTGTTCCTCAACTTCGGGGGTCCCGGTCAGTCCGGTGTGGGTCGGCTGCGAGACCGGGCCAGGTGGCCATGGCTGTTCTCCGAGGAGTTGCGAGCGCGATTCGATTTGGTTTCCTGGGATCAACGAGGGGTGGCGCGCAGCGCCGCGGTTCGCTGTTTCCCTGACGATGCCGAGCAGTGGCGGTTCCTCGTTCCTTACCCACAACTGCCGATGACCGCTGCCCAAGAGCTCCCACTTTTCGCCTGGGCCAAGGATTTCGCCGACCGCTGCCGACAACGCGCCGGTCCCATCGTCGACCACACGTCGTCGGCCAACTCGGCACGCGACTTGGAGTTGTTGCGTCGGGCGGTTGGCGATACGGCACTGAGTTACCACGGCCTTTCGTATGGCTCGCAACTCGGCGCCATCTACGCCAACCTCTTCCCGGGACGCGTACGTGCGATGGTGTTGGACGGATCGATGGACTTTCAAGGCAACGTCGACGGTCACGGGAACGAAGGAACCACTGTTCCGCTCAACGACCGCCAAGACGTCGCGACCGGAACCGCCGCGGCCTTCGAGCAGTTCTTGCGCGACTGCGCGGCGGCCGGGCGGCGCTGCGCCTTCTCCCAGGGGGACTTGCCGGTCAAATGGGCGACCTTGGTTGACCGTTCGCGCACCACGCCCATTGACGTCTACGGGCACCTGTGGACCGTGCAGGAGATCGTCGTGGCGACACTGGCGAAGCCGACCACCTACCCTCAATTGGCGGAACTGTTGCAACAGCTCTTCGCCACTGGCACCGCAGCGCCAGAACTGATCGACGACGTCACCGGCAGTGATCCGCCGCCAGCCATTGGCGACCCCGCCTACCTGGGAAATCGCGAAGAGGCCTACAACGCGATCCAGTGCGCTGACAGCGTCGTGCCGACCGACCTCGACTCCTACAGCAGAGCAGCAGTGTCGGCAGAGGGGAGGTCGCCGGACTTCGGCCGTATTTCAGTCTTCGACGCCGTTGCGTGCGCTTTCTGGCAGGGCCGTGACGCGGATCGTTATACCGGCGCGTGGAACCGGCGCACCGCCGCACCACTTCTGGTGCTCAACACCAGAAATGACCCCGCCACTCCGCTCTCAGGCGCATACGTTGGGGCAGCCGAGTTACACGACGCTCGAGTGGTGGTGACCGAAGGTGCCGGGCACACGAGCATGTATGTCGCGAGCACCTGCACAGAGCGCGTCAAACGCGAATACCTGTTCTCCGGCGTACTTCCGCCCGCAGGCACGGCGTGCAGACGAGACCGATCGCCGTTCGAAGAGACGCCACCCTCATGAGGGGGCGACACGGGAGCGTCACGCTGAGGTCCGAGCGGTTCGGAACGGCGATCGCGGTGTCAGGCGGTGGCTGGGTCGCCGAGGCCTTCGTCGCCGTCCTCCTCGGGTGCGGACAGCGTCATCAGGAGGTGGTCGACGGCCCCACGCGCGCTCGTCTGCACATTGAGGAGGCCGGGCAGTTGCGTCGCGATCTCCTCGGCGACGGTGTGAAGTTTGGTGTTGAGCTCTTGCGAGCGCCACCGCAGCACATCGAATGCGGAATCGGCATGCAGGTCATAAACCGCCATCAACATGCCCTTGGCCTGTTCGATGACCGCGCGATGGGCGACGATTTCTTCCAGCTCTTCGGTGATGCCTTGTTGTACGGCTTCCTCGACGGACTTGGTCACGTCGATGTAAAAACCGCGGGTCGCTGCGACCTCGCCGTTCTCGTCGGTGACGATCTCTCCGACGACGACGACGTTGCGCTCCTCGCCGGTCTTGGTCCGAATGCGATGCCTGCTGCTGAACGGTGCAGATGACCGCTTCAGCAGGGCTTTCACCTGGGCAATATCGTCGGAGTGCTTGTGGCTGAGGACCAACTCGGTTGTCGGCTTCACCTCGCCGGGTTCGTAGCCGTGGATGCGTGCGACGGTGCTCGACCAGGTCCACGAGTCGGTGTTGTAGTGGTAGGCGAATCTGCCAACACGCGCGGGCGCGCCCCCCAGGAGGGCCTTGTCCAAATCCTTTGGCGCGACCCCGTCCGTGCCGGTCTCATTCGCCGGCACATACTCCTCTTTTGGCAGCACAAGACATTATTTACCACAACCCGATTGTCGAGTTCCCAAACAGCACGACAACGCGGCACGACCGTCGTAGCCGCGCGCAATTCGGGCTACGGCTTGATCCAGCGCCATTGATTCGTGCACCAGCGTTCGGCATCGGGAAGAGCGTCTGCGACCGCGTTCACCACGCCCGGCCACCAGTAGGGGTCGTAGTCATCGCCGGACAGCCAGCCGCCAGGGGCGACTTTCGGCATCCACGCCGCGATGTCCGCCGAGACGCTCGCATAGTCGTGGCGTGCGTCGAGGTGAACCCATGTCACCGACGCGTCTGCGAACAGTGCCGAGGCGGCAACCGAGGAGCTGATCAGAAGCTGCACTCGATCCGCGAAACCGCACGCGATCACGTTGCGATGCAGAAGGCCCGCCATGGTTCCGCCGCCGTGGGCCACTGCGGCGCCGTGCGCATCGGTCTCGCGTTGGCCTTCGGGACCGCTGCCGCAACAGGTGTCGACGCCGACGATGGTGGCGTTGCTGTCCGGGTGGGACGTGAGTTCGGCGAGCGAGCACAGACTCCGTCCGAGGTAGCACCCGACTTCGACGAAGATGCCGCCCTGCAGTGCGGCGACTGCTTCCTCCTGCCCGTCGCGCCACTGGAACCAGCCGGGGATGTCGGTCCAGCGGGTCACCGGGACGTCGAAGCGGTTGTCGGCCAACCTAGGGACCGCCCTTCCAGTGCTCGATGCGGTTGTGGTCCGGCGTGAAGCCGTGCTTGACACCCCAGAGCACCGCCTGGGTTCTGCTGCTGACGCCGAGTTTGCGGTAGATCGTGCGGATGTAGGACTTCACCGTGTTCGGGCTGAGGTAGGTGAGTCGCGCGACGTCGGCATTGCTCTTGCCCTGGGTGATGAGTGCAAGGATCTCGGCTTCGCGGTCGCTGAGACCTTCGCCGCGGCCGGGCCAGTCCAGTCCCGGCGCGCTGCGTGCCCGCGGCGCGGCGGGGCTGATCACTGTCTCGCCGGCGTGCACGGCCTCCAGCGCGGCGACCAGGTCGCGGGCCGGAAGGGTCTTGGACAGATATCCGTGCGCGCCGTGCGCTTGCGCGCTTGCGATGAGATCGGGGTGAAAGTTCCACGTGTACACCACAACTCGGCCTGCACGTGGGTTGGCGACCAGGTGCCCGATCTCTTGGTGATCGGATTCCGGCTGGGCGAAGGAGTCATACAGGACGATGTCGACACGGTCGCTGACCGGCATCGTGGAGTCGAGCTCGGCGACGATGATCCGGTCGCGATAAGGGTCGAGCATGTTGGCCACGCCCTTGACGACGACGTCGTAGTCATCGACGAGCGCCACGGTGATGGGTGCAGGCGACGCGTCGGGCATAGCAGGAACATTACCCACCTAGGGGTGTATTGCCACCCCCTTTCGGGTGGTCGAATGATGACGTGTCGCAGCGTTCGGCCGACCGGCCGAACGCCTGTCACCCTCTAGAAAGGATCTGCCATGATCATTCTCGGCATCATCCTGCTGTTGGCGGGATTTCTGCTCAAGATCTCGATCCTGTGGACCATCGGCATCATCCTCGTGGTGGTCGGCGTCATCCTGGCGATCGTCGGCTCCACCGGCCGCGCCGTCGGCGGCCGTCGCCACTGGTACTGAGCCGGCGCACTCATCAGCGCCGCACCATGCACTACGATCTAAGGTCATAGCGCCTCTGCTTGTCTGGTTCAGGAACAGCCGCGAGACATAGCGCCTCCAAAACCCATGCAATGAGGTTTCGATGTCGCCTTTTCCAACCCCTCAGCAATATCCGTCCTTGTCTGTGGATACCGAGACGATGCACGACACCGTCGAGGTCATCCACGCGCGCGGTGCTGTCGATCTACTGACAGGACCGGAGCTCGAACGCTGTATCGAGGTCGCGCTGGACAAACAGCCCTCTGCGATCATCGTCGACCTGAGCGATGTCGACTTCTTGGCCTCGTTCGGAATGGCGATTCTGATGAGAGCCAATGAGCGGCTTCCAAGCACCACGCCCATGGTGGTCGTGGCCGACGGACCGGCGACCAGCCGTCCGATGGAAATCCTCGGGCTGACAGATGTGTTGACCATTCGCGCCACACTGCCAACGGCGCTGGAGAGTCTTCACATCGGCAGCGAGAAGTAGAGGCCGTCAGCCAGGCGTTTTGCCGTCGAACAGCGAAAAAAACTGATACGACGGATCGGTCGCGTCCACTGCTCCTGTCAGAGTGCCTTTGGTGATCGGGTGACCGAGATCCATCCCGGAGGGGTCGCGCCTCTGCGCCCAGTCGGTGACGATCGTTCGCGTCCTGATCTTCCAGGTGCCTTCACGCTTCTCATACTTGTCGAGATAGCGTCCGCCGATGACCAGGTCGACGTCGTGGTCGCGACCGGCGAGCGTATGAACCGCGATCGTGTAGATCTCGCCTTCGGCCTCCTCGCCCGCGATCACGAAGTTCACCGTGGTGATGTTGTGCTGCATCGCCCGGATGAACGGTCGTGCGGCGGCTAGCTCGTGGAGGAACTGGTCGACAGTGCCCGCCGAGAATTCGCCGTGGGCGTCGACCGCGTCGTGGTGGTACAGGTCGCGCAGGCGCTCGATATCACCTCGGTCCACGGCGCGGCAGTAGGCGTGGACGAGCTTCCGTAGCGCAAACTCGTCGATCATCTCCTGGCTGAGATCGGGCCCGCTCATGCCGCCTGCAGCGTGATCTCGGAGATCTCCGTCCGGCTCTTGCCGTCGGTGGAGCCCAGCTTGTTGATCCACACCAACACATTCGACGTCTTGGTCGTGTTGCGAACCTCGATACGGTTGTCGCCCTGCTGGAGTGGCGTGGTGCCGACCAACTCGGTGGTGTCGGCCAAAGAAGCCGGGTTCTCGGTGGGCGACGAGCGGATCTGCACCTCGGTTCCCGTGCTGGACACATCGATGGTGACCGCGCTCAGCGCTGTCGGCTCCGACAGATGCAGCAGCAGGCCCTCTCCCTCGATGAAATTGGGGAACGGGACGGGGTCGGTGTAAGTGACTGTCGGCCAAGAGGTGTCAGGATCACCGTCGATCGCCAGAGCGGCTTTCTGCGGGTTGTCCGGCGAGCCGCCGGGGGAGAAGACGGTCGCGCTCACCGGCTTGATGGTCGGGCCGGGCCCACTCGAGGCGCCGAAGCCGCCGCTGAACCAGACGACCGCGGCCGCCACCAGCACGACCACGCCGACGAGAGCAGCGACCGCCATTGTCCAGCCGCGCCTGCGCCGTGGTGCCGGGTCCTGCGGCGTGTCGACGGCTGCGGGGGCCCAGCGTCGTTTCGCGGGCGCCTCTGCCGAGAAGGTGGCAACTGTGTCGGCTTCGAGCGTGCGGCCGTCCCAGACCCCGCTGACCTCGACCTCTTCGCCGTCGGTGAGTTGCACTGCAGTGAGCTGGGTTTGGATCTCGACCGGCAGTCGTGCGGGAAGCCCGTCGATCGGCTGATGAGGCGCCAGTTGGAAGCTCACGGTCCCGTGCTCGCCGTGCGCATCGACTGCCCGCTGCACCACACCGTGTGCCGTTCCGTGCACCTCGAGGCGCGCGAGGCGCTGGGTGGCGGGCCGGTATTCCTGTTGCGTGAGGGCGTGGGCGAAGTCCAGGCACGTCGGGTATCGCGCGTCCGCGTCCTTGGCGAGCGCCCGCGCAAGCACGGCGTCGAGATGCGCGAGATCCGGCCTGCGCTCGGAGATTCGCGGCGGCGACGCACTGAGATGCTGGCTGATGACCACGGCCCGGTTCGGGTCGTGAAACGGTGGCGCGCCGGTCAGGAGGTGAAAGGTCGTGGCAGCCAATGCATATTGATCGGCCCTGCCATCGAGCGGCTTGCTCAACAACTGCTCGGGGGCCATATAGTTGACGGTTCCGACCGCAACGTTGTCGTCGGTGAGGTTGCTGACGTCGTCGATGTGACGGGCGATGCCGAAGTCGGTCAACAGCACCCTGCGCCTGCGACCGTCGGATGCGGTCACAAGGATGTTCTCGGGTTTGACGTCACGATGGAGCAGTCGGCGTTCGTGGCCGAAGTCGAGCGCGTCGGCCACCGCCGTCACGATGTCGGTGACGTCGTGCTCGGGCATGCCGTCGCGGTAGCGCTCCCGAATCAGCCGGCCCGCGTCAGTGCCGTCCACGTAGTCCATCGAGATCCAGAGCTTGCCGTGAAACTCCCCGCGATCGAGGACACCGACGATGTTCGGGTGTCGAAGCGTGGCGGCCAGTTCGGCCTCGCGAATGAATCTGGCCTGGAACTCGCCGTCGGCTGTCGAGGTCCTGGTCAGGATCTTCAGAGCGTCATGACGAGGCAGCCGTGGATGGCGGGCGAGGTAGACCTCGCCCATTCCGCCGGTGCCGAGCAACCGCTCGATGACGTAACCGGCGAAAACCTCACCGCTGTTCAACGGCATGGCCGCAAGCCTACTGACCCGATGTCGCCACTTACCTGACAGACAGTAAAGCCTTCCCTGCGGCCTGCAGATTCTGGCTCCGCAGCGATTACATGGCGGTTCGCTGCGCACGACTATTTATCTCAGCGGGAACGACCCAACGTCAGGCCACCAGACGGCAGACACACCCACCAGACCCGCACCGCAGGGCCATACGACCAGCCCGCGTCCCACCGGGCCGCGACAACCCACAGGAGAGAACATGACAATCACCACGAAGAGCCGGGCCGCCGTCGGCGTCCTGCTGGCGTCGGCCGCATCCGCCGTCGGCATGGTCGCCGTCGCGGCGCCGGCGCAGGCCGCCGATCAGTACTACGCAGTGGCGCTCGGGTACGTCAACGAGAACCCGCCCGTCACCATGGCCGGTGGTTCGGCGATCAGCGGCACCCAGGAGCAGGCCGCCCAGAACGCGCTGACGAACTGTGCGTCCAACGGCGCAGGTCACTGCGTGGTCGTCGCCATCGCCACCAACCAGTGCGCTGCGGCGGCGTCGAACGACTACGGCGAACGGGAAGGCGCTTCTGCCGCCACACGCGGGGCAGCGGAGTCCGCCGCCCTCGGCAAGCTGCAGAACCAGACAGGCGCGAAGGTCATCGTGTCGGGCTGCTCGAACGGAAGCACCCCGCCGCCTCCGCCCAACGAGCCGCCGCCACCGCCCGCGCCGAAGCTGGGTCCGACGGTCTCGTTCAACACGGTCCTTGGGGGCCTTGAGGCTCACATCACCGACCGCAGCGGCGTGTCGTCGCAGTGCACGTATGCGACGGACGACTACAACCGCGGTTTCGCGTTGCCGGCGAACTCCACCTACGACCTGAGGATCGTCCCTGCGGTCCCCAGATTCAAGAATTGGACCGTCACGATCACCTGCGACAACGGAACCAGCACGACGGCGACGACCTACTTCTGAGCCGAGCGTTGCACCGAACACCAACCAGGCAGAGCCCCTCGGAAATCCGGGGGGCTCTGCTGTATCGCGTTGCGGTTCAACTCAAATCGGCGGAGTGGGCCATGACGTCGTCCTCTGCAGGGTTCTGAATCCCGTTGGGCAGATAGTGTGTCCACGATACGAAACCACTCGGGGCTGCTGCGCGGCGTCGAGCGACTGAGTGGAAGGACGCAAGCATGACGAGGACACGCGCGGTCGACGCTGCGCCGACTGTCCTGATCGCCGCCGACAAGTTCAAGGGATCGCTGACCGCCGCAGAGGTGGCCGACGCCGTCGGCGAAGGTGTGCGGCGGGCGCGGCCCGATGCGCGCATCGAATCGGTGCCGGTCGCCGACGGGGGAGATGGCACGGTGGCGGCCGCCCTTGCCGCTGGCTTCGAGCATGTGCCGGTGGTGGCGTCGGGTCCGACGGGCGAGCCGGTGCACACCGGCTTTGCGCGTCGCGCGGACATCGCGGTGGTGGAGATGGCTGATGCGGCCGGTCTGGTGAGGCTGCCCGGCGGCGAGCCGGCACCGCTCACCGCGTCGAGCCGGGGACTCGGCGAGGTCGTCGCCGCGGCCGTCGCGGCGGGCTGCCGCACCATCGTGCTCGGCATCGGCGGCTCGGCAAGTACCGACGGTGGTGCCGGTCTGCTTGCGGGGCTGGGCGCACGACTGCTCGACGTCGACGGGACGCCGGTGGCCGACGGCGGCGCCGCACTCACGTCGATCGCGACGGTCGACCTTGCCCCGCTGCGACAGCTCATGGACGGCGTTCACGTGGTGCTCGCCAGCGACGTGGACAACCCCCTGACCGGGCGCGACGGCGCGGCTGCGGTCTACGGTCCGCAGAAGGGCGCAGGCCCGGAGCAGGTTCGCCAACTCGACGATGCACTGACACATTTCGCCGACGTGGTCGCCGTGCAGACCGGCGCCGACTTCCGCGACCAGCCGGGCGCAGGCGCTGCGGGCGGAACCGGCTTCGCGGCACTGGCGCTGCTCGGCGCCGAATTCCGGCCCGGCGTCGAGCTGGTGCTCGAGCTGGTCGGCTTCGACGAGCGCCTGTCCCAGGCGGATCTGGTGGTGACGGGCGAGGGCGCCCTCGACGAGCAGACCCTGCACGGTAAGGCGCCCGCGGGCGTCGCGGCCGCGGCCAAGGCGGCAGGCGTCCCGGTCGTCGCGGTGTGCGGCCGCAATCAGCTCACCGCCGACGCGCTTCATGAAGCCGGCATCGCCGCGGCGTATGCCCTGACCGACATCGAGCCCGACGTAGAGCGGTGCATCGCCGAACCTACGCCCCTGCTGGTGCGTCTCGGCGAACTGATAGCGACCGACCACCTATCGGGAGAAGGTAGTCCGAATTACCTCTGAGGACGAAGGCACGTGCTGGAGGCAAGGCGGTGTACCGGCGGCCCTGGCCTGTTCCGGTTATCTGCCGTCGAAATCTGCATCACGGTCGCGTGCGCCG
>CAWBBH010000006.1:0-889765 GCA_963786995.1 uncultured Actinomycetota bacterium
CGGACCTCCTCCATGTCCAGCCCGGTCTTCGCGAACACGGCCTCCCGCTCGGCGACAATGCCCTGCACCGACGAGATGATGCGGCCGACGCCCTCGCGGTCGACGGCGGGAGCGAGACCCGCGACGTGCGGCAGGCCGGCGACGGCGGCGAGGCTCGGGCCGCCTGCGGCCACGCAGTAGAACTGCACGCGCTCGGGTCGGTACATCAGCGCCGCGGTCGTCATCATCGTCGCGAGAGTGGTCGTCACACCGGACTGCGGCCCGCCGATCACCAGTGCGTTGGCGCCGAGCAGATCCAGGGTGTGCACATCCTGGCGGTGCTGTCGCGGACGATCCTCGATGCCGACCGGGAACGTCAGCCCGGGATTCCTGCCGTAGTCGACATCCCACGGCTTGCCCCGCATCAGCCGGACCAGCTGATCGGCGGCGGCGGTGTTTCCAGCGGGGGAAGCCAGAGCTTGCGTGGTGGTTGAGCGCCGGTCGCCTGCAACGAGTCCACGATCGTGTCGACGACCGTCGGCGGCAGCTCACCGGGAGCCAACGGCACCGGTGCCTTCTCCTGCTCCTGCACGGGAGCTGGTTCGTGGCCGTTCGTCTCCGGCGGTGCCAGCAGACCCTCGAGCGTCGGGCACCTCGGTGGCGGTGAACGTGCGCGGGGTGAACCAGGTACCGGCGGCGGCAACCTGTGCGGGCCCGTCGTCCTCGGGCGGCGCCACGAACGGTGGCGAGGTGTAGAACGCCCGGAACTCGCGCGGTGGCCGCATGCCCTCGCGCAGATAGCCCGTGCCCTCCTTGCCCTTCTCGGGCAGGTGGGCGGCGATCGACGAGCCGATGGCTTCGCGGGAGTCTTCCTCGGTGCCGGTGCGCAGCGCCATGAAGAAGCCGATCAGGCTGCGGATCTTCATCAACCGGTGCGCGTCGACGGTCTGGCCGGCCAGCTGCAGGAAGACGTGCATCGAGCGGCCCTGTCGCACGATGCGCCAACAGAGGTCGACGAATTCGGCGCCGAGTTCGCTGCGGAACAGCTCCTGGTATTCGTCGATGATCACCACGAGACCGGGCACGGGCTCCAACGACGGGTCGACCATGCGTTTTTCGTTGTAGACGTTGAGGTCTTTGCAGTTGGTCGCCGCGCAGAGCGCGCCGCGCCGGTCGAGTTCACCCTCGAGCGCTTCGAGCATGCGCTCGACGAGATGCATCTCGTCCCCCAGGTTGCTGACGCTGGCCACGACGTGGGGAAAGCGTTCCAGCACAATGCCTGCCGACTTCATCTTCCAGTCCAGGAAAGCGACGTTGACCGTCTCGGGGGAGTGCGTCAGCGCCAGCGACGTGACCTCGGTGATGATGGTCTCCGACTTGCCGGAGCCCGAGAAGCCGATCAACACCGAATGCATGCCCATCCCGTACTGGGAGGTTTCCTTGAGGTCCAGTTCGACGACTTCGCCGGTCGGGTCGAGCCCGATCGGAAAACGCATCCAGAGCCGATTCTGCGTGCGGCGGGCCGACCAGAGCCGGTCGACGTCCAGCTTGCGAGCGTCGCGAATCCCCAGCACTTCCAACAGGTCTCGGCCCGGTCCGTCGGAAGCCGCGGCGGCAGTGGCGGCGCCGACGGGTCGCCACGAAGCCATGGATCGCGCGAACCTCTCGGCCTCGGCGATGCTCATCGAATCGGCGACGGCGTAGAAGGCGTCGTCGAGTTCCTCCGGTAGCGATGTCACCGGTAACCCACCCCCACTCGTTTGCGCAGCACGCCGCCGGAGAGCCGGTAGGTGGTGTCGGGATCGAAACCGACGCCCCGGTGAGATGTCGCCGGCAGCCCGGCTCCGGACCCCACTTCTGGCGCCAGCCGGACGAAGCACACCCGGCCAACACCGCGCTTACCGGTGGCCCCCGCCCAGTCTTCTGCCGCACCGCAGTTGTCGTCGAAGATCACCCACAGCGGCGGCGCCGACGGATCGGAACCGCCGTACAGGCCGCTGGCTGGCGGCGTCCACTCCTTGCGGTCCAGCAGTTCGTCACCAGCGAAGGCCTCGAGGTCGATGGGCGAGGTGAACACCAGCCTGCGCTCACCGCAACCGTCGCGGGCCTCGCGGTGCTGGCAGTGCGGAAGCCACTTCAGCCAGTCCCAGCTCTCCGGCGCCGACGTGACGACCATGATCTGCAGGTCGGCCGGGCTGTGGAAGGCGGCGAGCTGGCAGATCATCGACCTGGCCACGCCCCGCACGGCGTCCATGTCGCCGACCAGCGAGATGCCGGGACTGCGCTCCAGCCACAGCACCCGGGCCATGCCGCGGACGTGGCGTTGTTCGAGGAGGAATTTACGCAGGGCGTGGCCCGTCGCGGGCTCGATCTTGGACGCCGCCGCGATCTGAGGCTTGTCGATGGTCATCGCCAGCTCGACGCGGCCTGTGCCCAGCCGCACCACTCCGAACTCGGGGTCGCCGGGACGGCGTTCCCACATCCGCGGCGATCCCGCGACACTCACCAGTTCCGAAGGCGCCCAATGACTGTGCTCACGGTGCTGCCACTGCTTACGCGCCGCCTCCTGAACCTCTTCGCGGACCTCGTCGAGGCGGGCGAAGTATTCGCGGCGATACTGCTCGAGCTGGCTCCACGGCATCTTCTGGGCGGCTCCGCGCCCGCGGAAGAGCATTCCGCCCATGCTCATCAGCATGATCAGCGGGAAGATAGCAAACCCGGTAGCAAGCGATCGCTGACCGGAGGCGTACATCGCGATGATGAATCCGAGGACGCCGACGATGAGGCCGATCGGCAGCACGATGCCCCAGATGCTGCGCGGTGGCGGGACCGGCGCTGCGATCGGCGGCTCGACCGCGATCTTGCCTCCACCGGCCTCGGGAGGAGGCACGCGCGGTGGCGGCACGAACGGGCGGGTGGTCACCAGGTAACCCTAACCGAGCTCAGGCACCGAGCAGGTCGGCAACTTTGTCGAGGTGCTCAACGGCTGGCCTTCCAGGACTCTTGAGCAACCACATTGGCTCTGGCAAGCAAATCATTGAGCTTCTCTTCGAGAGCGAGGTGGGTGAGCCTGCTCGGGACCGACTCACCGATGGCGAGGCTCAGCAACCTGCCGTCGGGGCCGAGCTGCAGCGCGATGTCCCCATTGGGATCGGCCGCGTCAGTGCGCAGAGCGGCGAGGCGGTCCAGGATGGACGTCAGCTCGTCGTAGGTGGCCGCCAGCTCAGCTTGGCTGTACTTGACCTTGGCGGCGTCATCAAGGTCGTCGAAGCCGGTCACGACCGCTCATCGTTCAACGGGGCCAACGTGATCCGGCGCAGGATCGGACCCCGTGGCGGATCGTCGTCGGAGTCCGGATCGGCGTCGGCCCGGCTGCGCGACGCTTCGGCGGCCGCGACCGTGCGGTCGGAAACCCTTCCGGTGACCGACTCGGTGTGCGGCTGAGGCGGCGTGACGACCTTCCTGTCCGCGGGGACCTTGTCGGGGCCGTCGGCGCCGCCCTGGCCGTGCGGCATCAGTCCGCCCATCGGCATGCCCATGGGCATACCGCCCATCGCGGAACCGCCCGACGCGGTAGGCGTCGTCGGAGGCGGCGCGGCACCTGAAGGCATGGTCGGCGGCGTATGCGACGCCGTCGGGGTGACGGCCGGTCCTAGCGAGCCTGCCGGGTGGGTGTCGCCGATACCGCCACCGCCTCCACCAGCGCCGCCGCCGCCCGCGCCCTCCTCGGGCAGCTCGCCTCCCTTGAATTCCGCAGCCTTCCTGGCGAGCTCGGCATCGGCGGCGTTGCGCCCCATGAGACCGCCGAGCCCCTGCTGGGCGGTCTGTGCCAGCCCCTGGCCTGCCTGCATGAGTTGCTGCGGCACCTGGCCCGCCATGCCGGCCAGCCCGCCCGCCATACCGCCGATCGACTGAAGCGCCTGCGGCAGCATCTGCGCGAGCTGATCCGCGCCTTGGCTGGCCCCGCCGGCCTGTGCGGCCTCCGTTGCGCCCGTCTTGGCCAGCTGCTGGGCCTGACCGGCCGCGCCCTGGGCCGTCGCTCCCGCGCCGGCACCGCCGCCTGCACCCGCGGGAACGCCTGGCGCCGTTGGCGTTCCGGGCGCCGCCGGAGTGCCGATGCCGGTGGTTACCTCGGCGACCCCCGCGTAGCGCGACGCTTCGGCAGTCGCACGGGCCTCGAGCCTGCCGTATGCCGCACTCGCCTGCGACTTGCTGACCGGATCAACCGCCTGCTCGAAAGCGGTGCGGGCGTCGGTGAACTCCTGCGGTCTCGGTGTCGCGGCGACCGTCTCGCCGAAATCGTCTGCGTGCCTGCGTGCTTGGTCACCGAGCGCAAACCATCGGTCGGCGATCGCGTTGAGTGAACTGACGTACTGGAGCAGTCGGCCGGACAGCGCGGCGGTGCCTGTCGGGCTCTCCCACAGGTCCGGCACCGCCGCGGCTACGTCGCGCACTGCGGTCGCGGCGTTGTCGATGGCGATGCCGTTGTTCGTCGCGGTGTTGCTGAACCCGACGCCGTTGGCCGACGATCCCTGGTTTACCAGCTGGGAAAAGGCCTCTCCGGGAACCGGCGCCCCCGGCGGAATCGGTAACCGCACATCCGGGGGGAGGATCGGCACGGGCGGGAGAACGGAGAGGGTGCCGTCGCTGCTGGCCTTCGAAACGCTCTCCAACATCGTCAACCCGTAGGTGTTGATCTCCTCGACGGTGCCGAACTTCGCGGCGACCATCATCAGGTGCGTCGCCGCTGTGTTGAGGCTGACGGCCTGCGCACACGCAGCTCCCCACAGTTCCAGCGCTGCCGCGTCGAGACGCGCCGCCGCGCCGACCGACGTGGGGTCCATCGCCAGGGGCGCCTGCATCTCGGCCAGCAGACCCTGCGCCGAAACGGCCAGCTCACGGAGTTTTCCCGCGGCGGCCATGAGTCCGGGTACGTCGACCTTCACTGTCATCGCCGGCCCTACAGCTCTGCCAGCTTCCGCTCGGCGTCGGCGAGGTCCTGCTCAGTGGGCATATCGTCCACCGGAATTGTCCTCCCCTCCAGCTCGGCGCGGATCACCAGCTGCCCCCTCAGGTACGCGACATCGTTACACGCCATGATGCCCCGCGCGATCTCGATGGCCGGGCGCTTCATGGCGGCGGGCTCGATCTGCACGCCGAGGGTATGGCCCGCGAGCGCTACCCGGACGAAGATCGTGTTGTCCGGTGTCGCGGCGGTGAAGGACTCTTCAGTCAAGGCGGACCGCCGCCGCGTTGATCTCTTCCTGGTCGGCGAATCGCTTCGCGACAGAGCGCAGGTTCTCGGCGGCGGAGCGGTGGGCGGCCTCGTGGTCGGCGAAGGCCGATTCGCGACGCCGGACGACGGCGCTGGCCGCCGCCTTGAACTGATGCATGATCGGCCCGTGGGTGGCAACCGACGCGAGGATCTCCGAGGAGGCGCCGCGGGCCATGCGCGATCTCGTCGGCGACGCTTTCATGCTGCAACGCAACCTGATTCAGCAGCGACGGGGTGATACGGATCGTTGTCATCTGTGCTCCTACTCCAGGCGGGCGGGCCGGGTCTGCGCGGGACCGTCCGCGGCGGTTCACGATCGCCTGGCGGCGTGGGCGCGACAGCACGGTCTCGTCGTCGGTGTCGGTCGTCGTCTTCGTCGGTGTCGGGGGCGTCGTCGGCGGGCGCGGGGCGCTCGTCGTCGCCGTCGTCCTCGCGGGCTTGCGCTTTCGGCTCGGCCCGGTCCTGGGAAGGGTCGGGCTGGCCGCCCCGTTCGAGTAGGCCTGCAAAGCAGGCCCGCAAGCGGCGATGCCGCACCCGCCAGCCCGCCTGCACCTTGAGCAGGAGCGGCGGCCGCGCCCTGAGCGGCCTGAGGCAGTGACCCGAGGGCGGAGCCGACCGCGGGCATCATGCCCGCGGCCTGGTCGGCCGTCGGGGCGGCCACGGGTGCTGTACCGGCTGCCACCGATTCGCCGCTCGCCGAGCCCGGCAGCAGGTAGCCGCTGCCCAGTGCGCGGGTCAGCCTGGCGTGGTCCTCATCGGTGAGCGCGCCTGCGTCGACGATGCGCTGGATCTCCGCGATCTTGCTACGGAGGAACATCAGGAACTGACGCTCGCCGGAGGGGGTGTCGAGCGCGGCGACCGGATTGGTGATGGCCTCGATCAGCTGGCGCTGGATGTCCTGCAGCTGCGCGCGGCCCGACACCGTCACCGCGTGCGCGCTCAGGATCGCTTCAGTCAGTTGGATTTCCGCGGACCGAATATCGGAGTAGGCGTTACTGAGCTCGTTGTGCAACGTGCGGACAGCGTCGGCGGCCCTGCCAGACTGCGAGGTTTCGACGGTCGGATGGGTCACCGCAGATGACCGCCGAGGCTGTCCAGAAGATCGGGGCGGGGCGCGAACTCGGTCGGCAACGTCGGCCGGCCGGCGCCGTCATAGAGTTCCTGGGCGTGCGACAGTGCCGTCAACACGGTGCTGACCTGCCCGAGCAGCCATCCGTCCACATCCGCCCCTTCCCTCGCCCGTCAGCCTAACTCGCTGCGGGGAGCCCATTCTGCGGCAATTTCGGGGGATGGATCCCAGCCGCAGCAAAGGCGTCGGGCTGCGTTCGAGGGCCGGGGTCAGGCGTCGAGGTCCTGCTCGACGAGGTCGGCGATCTTCTTGAGCGCCTCGTCGTCGTCGGAGTGCACGGTCACCTGGGCGCCGTTGCCCGCGCCGAGCGTCATGATCATCAGGGCCGAGCCTGCGTCGACGGGCTCGCCGCCGTCCATCGAAAGCGACACCGGTACACCTGCGTTGACGACGGCCTCGGCGATGATCGCCGCGGGCCTTGCGTGCAGACCGATCGCCGATCCGACGGTCACTGTCTTCTGAGCCATGGAATTTCTCCTTGCGTCGTTGATTGATTCTGCGGACTACGCGGTCGCCAGCGCGGGCGTTTCGTCGACCTGGGCGGCGGGCTTCGCGAACTGCTTGGCGGCGATGACGGCCATCGCCCCCGCCACCGTTCCGAGCGAGGATGGCGACGACGAACCAGACGAGGTTGCCGATCGCGAAGAACACGAAGATGCCTCCGTGCGGTGCCCGCGAGGTCACACCCGTCGCCATGCAGAGCGCACCGGTGATCGCACCGCCGAACATCATCGACGGGATGACGCGGAACGGGTCGGCAGCCGCGAACGGGATAGCGCCTTCGGAGATGAAGCAGGCTCCGAGAAGGACTGCGGCCCTGCCGTTTTCACGCTCCGGCTCGCTGAACAGCCGTGGCCGTACGAACGTGGCGACGGCCATTGCCAGCGGCGGCACCATGCCCGCGGCCATCACCGCGGCCATGATCTCGAACGAAGCCGTTGTGGCCGCGGTGAGCCCTGCGGTCGCAAACGCGTAGGCCGCCTTGTTCACCGGACCGCCGAGGTCGAAGCACATCATCAGGCCGAGGATGATCCCGAGCAGAACCGCGGAGGTGCCCGACAGTCCGCTCAGCCAGTTGGTCAGGCCGGTCGTCGCTGCGGCCAGCGGACGGCCGAGCAGCATGAACATCAGCAGGCCGACGACGAGCGAGGCGCACAGCGGAATGATGACCACCGGCATGAGACCCCGGAACCATTGTGGGACAGCCCATTTACTGATCCAGAGTGCCGCGAAGCCGGCGATGAGGCCACCGACGATACCGCCGATGAAACCGGCGCCGACGAACACCGCGACCGCGCCTGCGGTGAATCCGGGGGCGATGCCGGGGCGGTCGGCGATCGCGAAGGCGATGTAGCCGGCTAGCGCGGGCACCAGGAAGCTGAAGGCGAGGCCGCCGAGGCTGAACAACACCGCGCCGAGGTACTGCGCGAAGCCGCCGGGCGGCAGGTTCCACAGCGAGTTCTCCAGCGCGTACATGTTCGCGAACGACTGGGTGCCGCCGTCGGGCTTGTTGGCGATCTCGTAGCCGCCGAACAGGAAGCCAAGTGCGATGAGCAGACCGCCTGCGGCGACGAACGGGATCATGTAGCTCACGCCGGTGAGCAGGATCTGCCGGGTGCGGGTGCCCCAGCCGACCCCGCCGGCCGGCGCAGCGCCTGCCGACGCATCGGGACCTGCCCCCTCGACGCGGGCGGCGTTCGGGTTGTCCGCGGCTGCAACAGCTTCGGCGACCATCTTGGCCGGCTCGTTGATCGCACGCTTGACGCCGGACGCCACCACGGGCTTGCCGGCGAAACGACCCCTGTCCTTCACCCCGACATCGGTGGCGAAGATGACGGCGTCGGCTCCGGCGATCGTGGCAGCGGCCAGCGGGGTGCTCCCCGAGGAGCCCTGCGTCTCGACGTGCAGCGTGACACCGGCCTCCTTGGCCGCGGCGACGAGCGAGTCGGCGGCCATGTAGGTGTGGGCGATGCCGGTCGGGCATGCGGTGATCGCCACCAGGGTCTTCGGCGTGGCGGCTGTGGGCTTGTCGGCTGGCGCCGTGGGCTTCTCGGTTGGCGCTGCGGCCTTTTCGGCCGGTGCCGCAGCGGGCTTGGGCGTTGCGCCGGGGTTGAGCACGTCGTCGACCAGCGCGACGACCTCGTCGGTGCTGGACGCATCGCGCAGCGATGCGACGAACTCCTTGCGGACGAGCGCGCGCGCCAGGCTGGAGAGCAGCTTCATGTGCTCTGCGCCGCCCGCCTCGGGGGCTGCGATCAGGAACGCCAGGTCGGCAGGGCCGTCGGGGGCGCCGAAGTCGACGGGCGGGCTCAGCCGTGCGAACCCGATCGACGCCGTCTCGACATGCGGCGAGCGGCAGTGCGGTATCGCGATGCCACCGGGCAGTCCGGTCGCCGACTGTTCCTCGCGGGCCATCGCGGCGGCGATCAGCCCCTCGGCGTCGCCGGTGCGTCCGGCGTCGGCGAGCCTGCCGACAAGCCGGGTGATCACTGCCTGCTTGTCGGCGCCCGCGTCGACGTCGAGGAGGATCAGATCGGCGTCGATGACGGGGCGGGAAGCGGTGCTTGTCATGGCGGTACCTTCGGTTGGGTGTTACGAACTGGCGGTGTTGGTATGGGCGGACGGGGACGACGAAATCGACGTCACTGCAACGGCATCGAGGTCGATCTCGGCCGGGGTGGGAAGCGCGGAACCCGGCAGGGCGGCGGCGGCGCTGCCGTAGGCGACGGCCATCTGCAGCCGGCGCGGCGGCTCGGCCCCGCCGACGTCGGCGCGGACGTAGCCGGCCAGGCTCGCGTCGCCTGCGCCGACGGTGCTGCGAGGTTCGATGGGCGGCGGGGTGGCGAGCCAGCTCCCTGCGTCGGTGACCAGGACCGCGCCCGCGGCGCCGAGGGTGGCCAGCACGGCACCGATTCCGCGGTCGACGAGCCGCTGCGCGGCAAGCACGACGGGTTCCGGATCGCCCTGCGTCACTGCGGCTTCCAGCGCCTGAGGCGAGAATCCGATGACACCGGCGAGTTCCTCGGCGTTCGGCTTGATCAAATCCGGGGCGGCACGGTCGAGGCCGTCGACCAGCGCGGCGAGCGGGCGGTCGGAGGTGTCGATGGCCACCTTGCAACCGAAGCCGGCCAGCATCGCGACGACCTCGGCGTACCACGTGTCGGGAATCCCCGGCGGCAGTGATCCCGACATCACCACCCAGGAGGCGTGCTCGGCGCTGCCGACCACGGAGCGGGTGAGCGCGTCGACGGCGGCGGCGTCCATGGGGGCGCCCGGCTCGTTGATCTTGGTTGTCGTGCCGTCCATCTCGGTGACGGCGATGTTGGTGCGCACCGGCGCGGTGATCGGCACGCAGCGGAACGGCACGCCGCTGTCCTGCAGTGCGACGACCATCGGATCGGTGCCTGCCGCGGGCAGCAGCGCCACGGCGGGCACGCCCGCCAGCGACAACGCCCGTGCGACGTTGACGCCCTTGCCGCCGGGCTCGGTGGTGACCGAGCTGACCCGGTGCACCGCGCCACGGGTCAGCGGCGTGGCCAACGTGACGGTGCGATCAAGGCTGGGGTTCGGTGTGACGGTGACGATCATGCGATCACCACCTCGATGCCCTGCTCGGTGAGCTGTTCGCGGTAGGCGCCGCTGAGCTCGGAGTCGGTGATCAGCACGTCGACGCTGGAGAGTGGCGAGAAGCTGATGAAGTCCTCGCGGCCGACCTTCGACGAATCTGCAACCACCACAACGTAGTTCGCGCTGGCGATCATCGCGCGTTTCACGGCGGCCTCGTCGCTGTCCGGGGTGGAGACTCCGTGCCGGACGCTGATGCCGTTGGTGCCGATGAAGGCGATGTCGACGCGCAACGTGTCGAGCACCCGAAGTACGTGCTCACCGACGGCCGCCTGGGTGAGCCCGCGTACCCGACCACCCAGCAGTTGCAGCGACACCGACGGCATGGCGGCCAGCCGGGCGGCGATGGGCACCGAGTTCGTCACGACGTTGAGCTCGCGGTCCGTCGGCAGCGCGGCGGCGACCCGGCTGGTGGTGGTGCCGGCGTCGAGCAGCACGCTGGCGCCGCTCAGCGGAAAGAACTCGGCAGCCGCTGCGGCGATGGCGTCCTTGTGTGCGGCGCGGGTGTTCTCGCGCTCGCCGACGCCGGATTCGACCAGCTTCAGGGCCCGCACAGGCACGGCGCCGCCGTGCACCCTTCGCACCAGCCCGGCGCGGTCCAGTGCGGCGAGATCTCTGCGGACGGTCTCGGTCGTGACGTCATAGGCCTGGGCCAGTTCGGCCACGGAGGCGCGACCCTGGTTGATCACCAGCGAGGCGATTGCCTGCTGACGCTCCTCTGCGTACATAACGCTCCGTCTATGTGGGTTTCAGGCCCGGATGAATGTTGATATCTGTTGTTTTACCCCTGAATGTGTTGACTTGTCAATGGTTGGTTTGTAACCTGATTCACATGACCGCCTCATTGCCGTCCACGTCACCTGCCGCCACCGCCGGACCCGGGACGCCGCCAGCGGGCTCCGTTCTTCAGGGGGTTCCCGTGGTCGCGGGCGTCCGATACGGCCCCGTCATCCGGCCGGGCCGGCTACCGGTGGTCGAGGACGTCTACGCCCCGCTCGAGGTCGAGGAAGAGCAACGTCCCGCGGAGGCTGCGCGCTTCACCGCGGCAGCCAACGCGGTGGCCACCCGCCTGCGTGAGCGCGCCGCCCACGCGACCGGTGCCGCCTCGGAGGTGCTCGCCGCGACGGCCACCCTCGCGCAGGACCGCGCCTGGCTGGGGGCCGCCGAGAAGCTCATCAATGCAGGTGCTCCCGCCCCGCGAGCCGTGGTCGCAGCCGTCGACCAGTTCGTCGACCTCTTCACCCAGCTCGGCGGACTGATGGCCGAGCGCGTGACCGACCTGCGCGACATCCGCGACCGGGTGATCGCCGAGCTCAGCGGTCTGCCCGAGCCGGGCGTGCCACTACCCGATGTGCCGTCGGTGCTGCTGGCCGAGGACCTCGCCCCCGCCGACACCGCGGGCCTCGACCCCTCCTTCGTCGTGGCGCTGGCCACCACACTGGGCGGGCCGACCAGCCACACCGCGATCATCGCGCGTCAGCTCGGCCTGCCGTGCGTGGTGGCCGTCGACGGCCTCGACGCGGTCGGCGCAGGCGCCTTGGTGCTCGTCGACGGGACGCGCGGCACCGTCACCGTCGCACCCGATCCCGCAGCCGCAGCCGAGGCCGTCGCGTCCGCCAAGCGCGAAGCGGAACTCGCGGCGCAGTGGAACGGCCCCGGCGCGACGTCGGACGGACATGCCGTCGCCGTGCTCGCCAATGTGCAGGACGGGGCCGCCGCCCGCAGTGCCCGCGAGACGCCCGCCGAAGGCGTGGGCCTCTTCCGCACCGAGCTGTGCTTCCTCAACCGCGACACCGAGCCCACCGTCGAGGAGCAGGCACAGATCTATGGGGAGGTGCTCGATGCTTTCGCCGGGCGCAAGGTCGTCGTGAGGACATTGGACGCCGGCTCCGACAAGCCGCTGAAGTTCGCGGGGCATCCCGAGGAGGCCAACCCTGCGCTCGGTGTCCGGGGGATCCGGATCGCGGTGGGCAACCCGGGGATCCTGGAGCGGCAGCTGGACGCCATCGCCGCTGCAGCCGAGGCCACCGGCAATGCGCCGTGGGTGATGGCGCCGATGATCGCCACCGCTGACGAGGCGGAACGCTTTGCCGCACAAGTCCGATCCCGCGGTCTGACGCCGGGGGTGATGATCGAGGTGCCGTCCGCGGCCCTGTTGGCCGACCGGATCCTCGCCCATGTCGACTTCCTGTCGATCGGCACCAACGACCTGGCCCAGTACACGATGGCCGCCGACCGCATGTCGGCCGATCTGGCCACGCTGACCGATCCGTGGCAGCCCGCGGTGCTCGCCCTCGTCGCGATGGCCGCGCGGGCGGGAGCGGCCGCAGGCAAGCCGGTCGGGGTGTGCGGTGAGGCGGCTGCCGATCCGCTGCTGGCCTGCGTGCTGACGGGTCTCGGGGTGTCGTCGTTGTCGGCGGCTTCGGCCGCGGTGAACGGCGTCGGCGCCAAGCTCGCTTCGGTGACGCTTCAGCAGTGCCGCGAAGCGGCCGACGCCGTGTTGGCGACCGGCAGCGCCGCCGAGGCCCGTGCCGCCGCGCTCGAGGCGCTCGGCTGACCGCGCTGCGCAACTGCGCCGACGCTCACCCACGGCTCCTCGGCGATTTGCCGGCGGGAAACTCGCCCGATCGGGCGCTGTGGCGGGCGTCCTGCCAACTGGTCGACGCGCCTGCGCAGGGAGTACCCGAGGTTTTCGGTCGGCCGCGCAGGCTGCGAGGTCTGAAGGCGGCCTTTCCTCGCCTCTACCTGCACAGGAATTAATCGGACCGTAGTCCGGTTACTGGTGGCATGCCTGCTATCACTGCTGACACATTGACATTGCCGAGGCTTTCATCGCCCGCGGCAGCCGATACCGAGCGGCCCGTCCGCTCCATCACCACCGGGCCGCGCGGCTACGAGGGAGAGGGCTTCCCCGTCGTGCGCGCCTTCGCCGGCGTGAGCGCCGCCGACCTCGACCCGTTCGTGCACATGGACCAGATGGGTGAGGTGGAATACCAGCCCGGCGAACCCAGGGGCACCGACTGGCATCCCCACCGCGGCTTCGAGACCGTCACCTACATGATCGACGGCCGCTTCGCCCACCAGGACAGCCACGGCGGCGGCGGCCTGATCACCGACGGCGCCACGCAGTGGATGACCGCCGGTTCCGGCATCCTGCACATCGAGACCCCGCCCGCCGAGCTCGTCGAGAGCGGCGGCATGTTCCACGGCGTCCAGCTGTGGGTGAATCTGCCGAGCAAGGACAAGTTCGCGACGCCGAAATATCAGGCGATCGAGGGCAACGAGGTGAAACTGCTGTCGTCCGATGACGGCGGTGCGCTCGTCCGCGTCATCGCCGGTGACATCGACAGCCACCTCGATCCGATGTCGCCGCCGGAGCGGCTCCGGGGTCCCGGATCGACGCACACCCCGATCACGTTGGCGCACAGCACTATCGAGCCGGGTGCTCGGCTGAGCGTGCCGTGGAACCGCGACTTCAACGCGCTCGTCTACGTGCTGTCGGGCCGCGGCACGGTCGGCCCGGTCGGACATCCGATCCACGAGGGCCAGCTCGCGGTGTTCGGTCCCGGCGACCGCATCTCCATCGCCGCCGAACCGAACCAGGAGTCGCGGCGGCCCGCGTTGGAAGTCCTCGTCCTCGGTGGTAAGCCGATTCGAGAGCCTGTCGTCGCCTACGGCCCGTTCGTGATGAACTCCAAGGCGGAACTGGTCAAGGCGCTCGAGGACTACAACGCGGGCAAGTTCGGTGCGATCCCGCCGAATGCGCTGATGCCACACCGCATCTGACGTTCTAGTCGCCTCAGAACTAGCGCTGCGCCCGCTCCACCTCCACCGGATGCGGGTACACCAGCTCCAGCTCGCCGATCGCGGCCGCCACCGTCACCAACGGCATGGCGGCCGCGATCGCCATGTCTCCCCCTACGCTTCGCGGGGGTGGTGCCCCCATCCCCGTCGACTCGGCCCGCAAGGCCACCACGAACTCCTCGCCGATCGGCGCCCAGTCGCCGCCGGTGCCGATGGCGCCCGACAGCCGCTCGCGGATCGCGGTGACGTGGTGCTCGATCACCTCGCGTACCCGCGGATAGGTTCCGAGCGGTGGCGGCGTCGGGATGTCGGTGATCAGATCGGCGGCCGCGCGCACCCGGATCGCCCGGTTGAAGGCACGGACGATGGGTCCGCGGAAGTCGGTGTCGCCGCCGCCCTCGGAAAGGTATTGCCGCACCGCGTCATCCGCTACCCGTGACGCCGCGATCGCGTCGTGGCTGAGGGTGGCCAGCCTGTCGCTCATGTGTTCGTCGTCGCCGCGGGTGATCCGCTGCACCGCGGCCTCCAGATACATCGCGAACACGTTGCGCGCCGATTCCACCGCCGTCTCCGCCGACGCGGTCGCGCCGCGCGGCCACAAGAGCAGCGACACCACCACGCCGACGAGCGCGCCGACGATGACGTCCTCGACGCGGATCAGGCCGACGCTCCACCCGGTCGGCACGATCAGGTTGAAGAAGATCAGCACCATCATCGTGAACGCCGCCTGCCCGGCGGTGAACGACGCGATCTCGGGCACGAAGGCCGAACCGAAGACCACCAACGGCATCAGGATCCACAGCACCGCAGGGTCGACGCCGACGACGCTGATCAACAGTGCACCGAGGATGAAGCCGATGCCGGTGCCGACCACCGCGCGCACCATCTTGGTGCCGGTGGTGAGTGCGCTGCTGCGCAGCACCGACAAGGCGCCGAGCACCACCCAGAAGCCGTGCTCGACGGGAAAGACGTGGGTGATGGCGACCGCCAGCGCCAGCCCGAGGCCGGTCCGCAGCGCGTTGCGCACCGCGACCGACCGCCCACCGAAAAAGCCCGACGTCGTCGACGTCACCGAGACGCTCGCGGGGATGAGGCGGTCGGTCGCCGTCGTCGCGGGCATGCCCCGACCGAGCGCCCTGGCCCACACGGGCCGCGCGTCGGCGGCCGCCGCAGCGGCGATCACCCGCCCGGTCGCCCCGATGGTGGCCGCGATGGTGCGTCGGCCGAGGAGCCGTTGTCCGATCGCGACGGCCGCGTCGTCGTCAGGGGCACCGAGGATCGCCTCGACATCCTGGCGGTAGCGCCCGCGGGCGACCGAACGCAGATGGATGAGCGCAGCCTCGAGGTTCGCGCGGTCAGTCGTGCGCTCGGCGGCCCGGGTCTCGCGCAGCACCGCCGCCGAGCACCTCAGCACCCGCACCCCAGGCGCCTGCATGTCCCGCAGGCCGGGGCCCGCCTCATCGCTGACCCGGTCGGCGAGCCATTCGAGGTCCTCGACGACGCGCACCAGAGCGCGGCTGCCCGCCGACAGGCCGACCGGCCGGAAGTCCGCGCCGAGAAAGCTCTCCCGCAACGCGAGCATCGCCACCACGACGTCGTCCCGGCTTGCCTTGCCCTCGAGTCGGTCGGCGAGGGCGGCGACCGCATCGGCGGCATGCCTGCGCAACTCGCCGTGATGGCGCGGGGGCAGGAAGAACAGCGCCGCGGGCACACACACCGCAAGTGCGATCGCCCAGCCGAGCAGCCGTTCGTCGACGGGTCCGGGCGGAGTGCAGGCGGGCAGCACGAAGGTCAGCAATGTCGACCGCTGGCCCGCCGCGATCGTCTCGCTGAGCACACCGGAGAACATCACCGCCACCCCGAGAACGAACATCAATCCGACAGACAGCCAAGGGTGCGGCGACACCAGCGTGCCGAGCGTGATCAGGACCGCGCCGTTGATGCCCAACCCGGTGTAGGCCAGTGCCCGGGTCTGCCTGTTGCCGGGGAAGTCCGCCAACACCATCAGAGCGAAGGATCCGAAGATCGTGAACAGCGGCGTCTGCGAATTGCCCGCGACGGCGAAGCTGACCGCTGCCGCCAACGGCACGACCACCGCCGCGCGCACCGCGCGGCGCAGCGCGTCGAATTCGGGATCGCGCACGCGCACCCGGTTGACCGCCCGGCGCACGAGGCCGGCCGGCGCGCTAGTCATCCGTGGGTACGGAGGCGAACCGCCCGCTGTCGAGCGCGTCGGTGAGTTGCTTGGCTATCCACGCCAGCGCCGCGGTGTCCCGCGGAAGGGTGGCCTGTTCGTGTCCGACCAGGAGGTAGACGGCCCAGCGGGCGAACATCGCCGCCTGGTGGCTGTTCTGCAGGATCTCCAGTGCGGAGGAGTACATCACGTCGTAGCGCTGCTGGTCGACCTTGACCTGGATGTCGTACACGTCCTGGTCCAGGGAGCTCCAGGCCCGGATCGCGGCTTCGGCGCCGTGCGGAAGCTCCAGCCCGACCTGGACAAGGCTGTCGATCCGGCGGCGTGGGTCGGTTTCCCGTTTCAGGAAGTCGATGACGAGAACCGTCCGCTCCTTCATCCAGTTCTCGAGCAACTCGCGGGTGTAGGCCGGCCATCCGGAGAAGTAGTGGTAGAACGACCCGGTCGTGACGCCGAGCCGGTTGCACACCTCGGCCAGCTTGAGCCCGCCATAACCGAGGTCGGACAGTACGTCGAGGCCGGTCTCGAAATAAGCCTCGCGCGATACGACGCCCGCCATGGGTCTGAACTTAGCTTCTGTTGCGGATCACCGAGCGGGGTCGCCAATCTGGTTTGGCGATCGCCCGCTTTGGCGTAGAAAGGCGCCGATTTGCGCACAGTTTGCTGAACTGTCATTCAAATCGGGTGTTCCGCGAAGCCTCTTGATGTCGTATGGCAAGATATTGACTATGCCGCATACGGCGAGCAGGGGGCCAGGCCGTCCACCAGCAGCGAAGGCTGCCGAAACGCGAGAGCGCATTTTGCGTGCTGCTCGCGAGGTGTTCAGCGAACTCGGCTATGACGCTGCCACCTTCCAGGCGATCGCCATCCGCGCCGATCTGACCCGCCCGGCCATCAACCACTATTTCGCGAGCAAACGGTTGCTGTACCGGGAAGTCGTCGAGCAGACCAACGCGACGGTCTTCGCGGCGGGAACGGCGAAGGCGCAGGGACAGACCAGCCTGCTCGGCCGCCTGTCGGCGTTCTTCTCCGCGGCGATGCAGGCCGACAGCGAGGATCGTTCGGCCGCAGCGTTTCTGGTGACCTCGGTGCTCGAGGGACAGCGCCATCCCGAACTTCGCAACGATGAGCACGACTCGATGCGCTACTCGAGGGCGTTCGTTTCCTGGGCGGTCAACGACGCCCTCGAAAAAGGTGAATTGACCACCGACACCGACATCCCGCAACTTGTGGAGATGCTTGTCGCGGTGATGTGGGGAATGGGCTTCTACGCCGGATACGTCGGCTCGCACAACGAACTCGAAGCCATCGTCGACAAGCTCGAGCTGCTGTTGGCCAACAAGCTGTGGAAGCTGGCCGAGTAAAGCCTTTTCTGGCAATTTGCTGTGTGACCTGGGGTGACTTCTGCCACACATGCATGTAGATCGGCTAACTTGTTTAGTAGCATGGCTTACGAAATGACTGATCTCCATGACGCACCCACGGTCCGTACCGACGGCGACAGCTGGGATATCACCGAAAGCGTCGGCGCGACAGCGCTCGGCGTCGCCGCCGCGAGGGCCGTCGAAACGGCCCGCGAGGACGCGCTGATCCGCGACGAGTTCGCTTACCTGCTTGTGGCCGCAGCAGGTCCCAAGTGGGCGCAGATGGCCAGCAGCGACACGGCCTGGCTCGCCGACGACGAAGAGTTCCGTCGGCTGCACGACATGTCGCGCGACTACCAGGCCGTGCGCACACACTACTTCGACGGGTACTTCGACGCTGCGGTGCGGGCGGGAATCCGTCAGGTGGTGATCCTGGCCGCAGGGTTGGACTCCCGCGCCTACCGGCTGGACTGGCCCGCGGGCACCACGGTGTTCGAGATCGATCAGCCGAAGGTGCTCGAGTACAAGACCTCGACGCTGGACGCGCACGGCGCATACCCGAAGTCGCGTCGCATCCCGGTCGCGGTCGACCTGCGAGACGACTGGCCGTCGGCCTTGATCACCGCCGGCTTCGACGCCGAAGCGCCGACCGCGTGGTTGGCCGAAGGCTTGCTGCCCTACCTGCCCGCGGATGCACAGGACCGGCTCTTCGAGCTCGTCACCACCCACAGCGCGGTCGGCAGCCGCATCGCCGTCGAGGCGTTCAGCATGGACCTCTCGGCTCAGGCCGAACAGGACAGGATCGCCCGCCGCGAGCGCACCGCCAGGATGCGCGAGCGCTCCGGGATCGACATCGACGTCGACACGCTGACGTACGCCGACGCCGACCGTGCGGACGCCGCGGGTTGGCTGGCCGAGCACGGCTGGACCGTCGACGCCGTGCCGAGCGAGATCGAGATGACCCGGCTCGGCCGGGCCGTGCCCGACTACGAGGCCGAAGAGATCGCGTCGAGCGTACTGTTGCGTGCCGAACTGTCCTGAGGAGTCTCGATGAGCTCACTGCGTACCCACAACGACACCTGGGACATCGCCACCAGCGTCGGCACCACCGCGGTGATGGTGGCGGCGGCGCGTGCCGCCGAGAGCAGGCAGGACAACGCGCTGATCAACGACCCGTACGCCGACGTCCTCGTCGAGGGTGCGGGAGCCGGCCCGTGGAGCGCCATGCTGGACGACGAAATCGTCGAGAAGACCGCCGCCATCGATCCGGAGATCGCCGCGATGTTCCGCCACATGCGCAACTACCAGGCCGTGCGTACTCACTTCTTCGACGAGCACTTCACCGCGGCGGCCGAGGCCGGTATCCGCCAGATCGTCATTTTGGCGTCCGGTCTCGATTCGCGGGCCTATCGGTTGGCTTGGCCCGCGGGCACCACCGTCTTCGAGATCGATCAGCCCAAGGTGCTGGAGTACAAGGCGACGAAGCTCGCCGACAACGGCGTGCAGCCGGCGGCGACACTGCACCAGGTACCGATCGATCTGCGCAACGACTGGCCGAAAGCCCTGCGCGAGAAGGGTTTCGACGCGGGCAAGCCGACGGCATGGCTGGCAGAGGGTCTGCTGATGTATCTGCCCGCCGATGCGCAGGACCGGCTCTTTGCGTTGATCACCGAGCTGAGCGCGCCCGGCAGCCGGATCGCCGCCGAAGCGGTCGGTATGCGCTCGGACGAGCGGCGCCAGGAGATGTCCGCGCGGTTCGACAAGATAGCCGACGAGCTCGGCATCGAACGCGAGATCGACGTAGCTGAACTGATGTACAACGACCCCGAGCGCGCCGACGTCGCCGAATGGCTGAACGCGCACGGCTGGCGTGCGACAGCCATGACGTCGCAGGACGAGATGCGCAGGCTGGACCGCTTCGTCTTGCTGCCCGGCGCCGACGACGACGCATTCGCCACCTTCGCCACCGCTGAGAAGGTATAGGTCGGCCCCTTCTGGACGGCCCAACCGGTTGGTTAGGATCGGGCTCAGTGGGGGCGGAGATTCCTGGCCCCCGGGTCAGGAAGGACCTCCACCATGACCACCGATTCGATTCCCCAGGCTGCGCCCGCCGTGCCCGCACCGACGGCACCGGGTATCCCGGAAACCGTCGCGCGGTTGCGCGCCACCTTCGCCTCCGGCCGCACCCGTAGCGTCGACTGGCGCAAACAGCAGCTCAAGGCGCTCGGCGCGATGGTGAGCGAGAACGAAGCCGCCATCGCCGCCGCGCTGGACCAGGACCTTGGCCGCAAGCCGTTCGAGGCGTGGCTCGCCGACATCGCGCCCACCGTCGGGGAGGCCAAGGACGCCGAGCGCAACGTCAAGAAGTGGAT
Source organism: uncultured Actinomycetota bacterium (assembly GCA_963786995.1). Lineage (GTDB taxonomy): Bacteria > Actinomycetota > Actinomycetes > Mycobacteriales > Mycobacteriaceae > Mycobacterium. The sequence goes on from CAWBBH010000006.1 coordinate 19,742, forward strand.
GCGGCGCAAGCACCGCCTCCTCGAGATGTCGCAACTGCCCGGCCGCGGCTGGATCGAGTACGAGCCGTACGGCACCGTGTTGGTCATCGGCGCGTGGAACTTCCCGATCGTGTTGACGCTGGGCCCGGCCGTCGCGGCGATCGCGGCGGGAAACACCGTGGTGCTGAAGCCTTCTGAGGTGGCTCCGGCATCGTCGGCACTGATGGCCGAGCTGGTGCCGAAGTACCTGGACAACGACGCGATCGCGGTCATCGAAGGAGACGGCGCCGTCAGCCAGGAGTTGATCGCACAGGGCTTCGACCGTCTGCTGTTCACCGGCGGGACGGAGATCGGCCGCAAGGTCTACGAGGGCGCTGCCACGCACCTGACGCCGGTGACGCTGGAACTGGGCGGCAAGAGCCCGGTCATCGTGGCCGAAGACGCCGACATCGAGGTCGCGGCGAAGCGCATTGCATGGACCAAGCTGATCAACTCGGGCCAGATCTGCATCGCGCCGGATTACGTTCTGGTCGACGCGAAGGTTCGCGACCAATTGGTCGACAAGATCAAGGACGCGGTGACGACGTTCGAGGCCGACAACCCCGGCGGCAAGCGCATCGTCAACGAGAGTCACTTCGACCGGCTGACGTCCGCCCTCGCCGCCACCCAGGGCACCATCGCGATAGGCGGCGGATCCGACGCGTCGACGATCTCCATTCAGCCGACGGTCGTGGTGGATCCCGATCCGACCGAGAAGTTGATGACCGACGAGATCTTCGGGCCGATCCTGCCGATCGTGACGGTGGACAACCTCGACGGCGCAATTGATTTCATCAACGCGCGGCCCAAGCCACTGGCGGCGTATCTCTTCACCAAAGCCAAGAGCATCCGCGAACGGGTGATCAAGGAAGTTTCGGCTGGCGGCATGGTGGTGAACCATCTGCTGTTCCAGTTCGCGAGCAACAAGCTGCCGTTCGGCGGCGTTGGCCCGTCGGGTATCGGCGCCTATCACGGCAAGTACGGCTTCGAGGAGTTCAGCCACAAGAAGTCGGTGATGACCAAGCCGACCCGACCCGACGCGATGAGCTTCATGTACCCGCCGTATACAGAGAAGGCGAAGAAGCTGGCGCGCAAGCTGATCTGACCGCGCTGCCCGCCCGACCAACGAGTCTCAACGAGAGGAACACCAGTGCCAGGAGTGCAGGACCGCGTCATCGTCGTCACCGGAGCCGGTGGCGGGCTGGGGCGTGAGTACGCGCTGACGCTCGCCAGGGAGGGCGCCAGCGTCGTCGTGAACGACCTCGGTGGTGCGCGCGACGGCACCGGCGCCGGTCACAACATGGCCGACGAGGTGGTCAAGGAGATCCGCGACGCCGGCGGGCGCGCCGTCGCGAACTACGACTCCGTCGCCGAACCCGAGGCGGCCGAGAACATCATCAAGACCGCGATCGACGAGTTCGGCAAGGTCGACGGTGTGGTGAGCAACGCGGGCATCCTGCGTGACGGCACGTTCCACAAGATGGAGTTCGGCGCCTGGGATTCCGTGCTCAAGGTGCATTTGTACGGCGGCTACAACGTGATTCGCGCCGCGTGGCCGCACTTCCGGGAGAACAGTTACGGGCGGGTCGTCGTCGCAACGTCCACCAGCGGCCTGTTCGGCAACTTCGGTCAGGCGAATTACGGCGCGGCGAAACTCGGCCTTGTCGGCCTGATCAACACGCTGGCTCAGGAAGGCGCGAAGTACAACATCAAGACCAACGCGGTGGCGCCGATCGCGGCCACCCGCATGACGCAGGACATTCTGCCGCCCGAGGTGTTCGAGAAGCTGACCCCGGAGTACGTGGCGCCGGTGGTGGCGTATCTGATGAGCGAGGAGAACCCCGACACCGCTTCGGTGTTCATCGTCGGCGGCGGCAAAGTGCAGCGCGCCGCGCTGTTCCAGAACGACGGCGTCACCTTCTCTGACGGCGTGCCGTCGGTCGACGACGTCGCGGCCAAGTGGGGCGAGATCACCGACCTGTCGGCCGCGCAGCGGGCCACGTTCAGCCTGGGCTGACAGCGCCGGAATGAAAGCGCTTGTCGCGCGGGAACTCTCCGGTCCTGCGGGGCTTGACTTCTGTGACGTCGACGACGTCGGCGGTGACGACACGGTCGTCGTCGACGTCGGTGCGGCCGGGGTCAGCTTCCCTGACCTGCTGCTGCTACGCGGTGAGTACCAGCTGCGGCTGGAGCCGCCGTTCGTGCCCGGCATGGAGGTCGCCGGGGTGGTGCGATCAGCACCGTATGAGTCCGAATTCGCACCGGGTCAACGGGTTACCGCGCTGTCCATGCTCGGCGGCTGGGCCGAACAGGTGGTGGTGCCGCCCGCCAACCTGACGCGGACACCCGACGAACTCGACGACGCCGAAGCCGTCGCGTTGTTGGGCAACTATCAGACGATGTACTTCGCATTGGCCAAGCGCGGGGCCCTGCGGGCGGGCGAGACGGTGTTGGTGCTGGGTTCCGCCGGCGGCGTCGGCACCGCGGCGATCCAGATCGCCAAAGCGCTTGGCGCCACGGTGATCGCGATGGTGCACCGGCCTGCGGCGCACGACTTCGTCCGTTCGCTCGGCGCCGACGCCGTGCTGCCGTTGACCGACGGCTGGCTGCAGGCAGTGAAGGACCACACCGACGGCCGCGGCGTCGACCTCGTCGTCGACCCCATCGGCGGGGATGCGTTCGACGACGCCGTGCGCGCACTCGACACCGAGGGCAGGCTGCTGGTGATCGGCTTTGCGGCGGGCGGCATTCCGACGGTCAAGGTGAACAGGCTGCTGCTGCGCAATGTCAGCGTGATCGGCGTCGGCTACGGCGAGTACGTCAACCGCAAGCCCGGGTCGCAGTCCGTCTTCGAGTTCGGGGTGGGCGAACTGGTGAAGGCCGGCCTCCGGCCGCCGCCGCCGATGCGATATCCGCTGTCGGAGGGCAGCGCTGCGTTGCAGGCCCTCGCCGACGGCGGTGTGCTCGGCAAAGTGGTGCTGGAGCCGTGACGAGCGCTCGCGCGTGGGGGCACCTCCCGCCCGAAGGGCAGGGGGAGAACCGACAACTATGACCCCGAAAGCCCTGGCGTTCGACGTGTTCGGCACCGTCGTCGACTGGCGCTCCAGCATCATCGGTGAACTCGAACAGTTCGGGCAGGACCACGGCGTCGACGCCGACTGGGCCGCGATGGCCGACGGCTGGCGCAAAGGGTACGCACCGGCGATGAACCGGGTGCGCACCGGTGAACTGCCGTGGACGCGCATCGACGACCTGCACCGGATGATTCTCGACGAACTCCTCGCCGCGGCGGGCATCACGTCGATCGCCGAGGACGACCTCGACCACCTCAACCGGGCGTGGCACCGGCTCGACCCGTGGCCCGACAGCGTCGAGGGCTTGACGCGCCTGCGGGAGCGGTTCGTCATCACCACGCTGTCCAACGGAAACACCTCGCTGCTGACCAACATGGCCAAACGCGCTGGGCTGCCGTGGGATTGCGTGATCTCCGCCGAGCTTTTCCGCCACTACAAGCCCGACCAGCAGGCCTACCTCGGCTGCGCCGACCTCCTCGGTGTGCAGCCAGGGGAGCTGATGCTCGTCGCCGCCCATCCCTCCGACCTGCGCGCCGCGCGCGATGCCGGCCTGAAGACAGCATACGTCGCGCGGCCGCTGGAGTACGGCCCGAACCAGCGCCCCGCCAACCTCGATGACGGCGAATTCGACTACACGGCAACGGACTTCCTGGATCTGGCTGACACGTTGGGTGCCTGACGAGCCGGCGTACCGTGGAAAGGGTGACCGATCATATGACCACCGAACTGCCGCCCGCGCTGCGCCGGGCCATCGACCTGCTCGCCGACCCGCCTGCCGACCCTGTCCTCAAGAACGGCTACCTCGACCTGCTCGGTGACGTGGGAACCGACGCCGCGCTGCCGAAGAACACCGGTGCCATCCAGGCAGCGTGGGCCTCCGGGCTCGGCTCGATGCTTTATGACAACGTGCAGGCTTTCGCGCGCAAGATCGTCAGTGCATGGCAGCTGCCGATCGAATGGCTGAACATTCCGGCCGGTGGCGTGGCCCTCGACGTGGGCAGCGGGCCCGGCAATGTGACCGCGGCGCTGGCCCGCGCGGCGGGTCCCGAGGGTCTCGCGCTCGGTGTCGACATCTCCGAGCCGATGCTGGAGCGGGCCGTCAACGCCCAGGCCGATTCCAACGTCGGCTTCCTGCGGGCGGACGCGCAGGCGCTGCCGTTCCGCGACGAGTCTTTCGATGCGGCGACGTCACTGGCCGTACTGCAACTGATCCCGAATCCGACGACGACGCTGTCGGAGATCGTGCGGGTGCTCAAACCGGGCGGCCGGGTCGCGATCATGGTGCCAACCGCAGGACGCGGCGGTGAACTGCTGCGCAGGCTTCCGCTGGGCGGCGTGAACTTCTTCACCGAAGACCAGCTCGGCGACAACTTCGAGGAACTCGGCCTGGTCGGTGTCCGAACAAAGACGCTCGGCAACATCCAATGGGTGCGCGCCCGCAAGCCCTGACCTAGATTCAAGCGGTGAGCACCGGCGGAATCATCCTGGTCGCGTTGGCGATCGCCGTCGGCATCGTCGGCATCATCGTCCCGATCCTGCCCGGCGCCTGCTGGTTGACGCCGCGATCCTGGCGTGGGCCTTCGTCGAGAACAATGCGGCGGCGTGGGTGACCTTCGGCGTGGTCGGCCGCCCTCATCGGCGTCGAGCACGATCATCAAGTACATGTGGCCGATGAAGCGGATGCGCGCGGCGGACGTCGGCACGAAAACCCTGCTGGCGGGCGCGGTGCTCGGCATCATCGGCTTCTTCGTCATCCCGGTCGTGGGGTTGGTAATCGGCTTCGTGCTCGGGATATACCTGGCCGAGTTGGCGAACCGCAAAGACCAGCGCCTCGCATGGACGTCGACCAAGCACGCGCTCAAGGGCGTGGCCCTCTCGGTCGGCGTCGAGTTGTCCGGCGCCCTGCTGGCCACGGTCGCCTGGGCGTTCGGCGTCTACGTAACGGCGTAAAAAGCCGGCCGATCTCGCTAGGTTCATCTGATGGGCAAGCTCCGCTTCGGATACTTCATCGCTCCGTTCCACCGCGCAGGCACCAACCCGACCCTCGCGCTGCAGCGCGACCTGGAGTTCGTCGAGCATCTCGATCGGGTCGGCTTCGACGAGGTGTGGATCGGCGAGCACCATTCCGCGGGCAGCGAGATCATCAGCTCCCCCGAGGTGTTCATCGCCGCCGCCGCCGAACGGGCCAAACGGATCCGGTTCGGCACCGGCGTGATCTCGCTGCCGTACCACAACCCGCTGTGGACGGCCGACCGGCTGATGCTGCTCGACCACCTCACCCACGGCCGGATCATCGGCGGTGTCGGGCCGGGCTCGCTGCCCACCGACTCGGCGATGATCGGCCTGACCCCGACCGACACCCGCGAGCTGCTGGAGACCAACCTCGACATCCTGGTGCGGCTGCTGGCCGGCGAAACCGTCACCGCCAAGACCGCGACGCACGAACTGCACGACGCCCAGTTGCAGCTCGCGCCGTACAACGACGGAGGCATCCCCCTGTCGGTGGCCGCTGTTGCCTCCCCGACCGGCGCGCGGCTGGCCGGCAAGCACGGCATCGGCCTGTTGTCGATCGGCGCGACGCTGATCGTCGAGGGGTTCGACGCGCTCGCGTTCCACTGGGGCATCGCCGAGGAGCGCGCCGCCGCGTTCGGCACCACCGTCGACCGTAAGAACTGGTCGCTGGTCTGCCCGATGCACATCGCCGAAACCGAGGAACAGGCCCGCGAGGAGGTCCGCTTCGGCATCGCGCCGTGGTTCCGGTACTTCCAGAAGGTCGCGGCCTTCCCCCAGATGACCATGCCCGGCGATCAGGTCGACGAGATGATCGGCATCATCAACGACGCAGGCGCGGGCGTGATCGGCACGCCGGAAACGGCCAGGGCTCAGGTGCAGCGGATGTGGGATCAGTCAGGCGGGTTCGGCTGCATGCTGCAGATGGGTCATGAATGGGCGAACCCGGCAGCCACCAGACGCTCGGCGGAACTGTTTGCCGCAGAGGTCATTCCGCATTTTCAGGGACAGGCGAAGCCGACGCTCGACGCTGCAGGCCGCGCCAGCGATGTGCGGGAGAACCTGGCGCAGAAGGCGATGAGCGCCATCGAGCACATGACCAAGAAGTACGAGGCCGAAAAAGGCGGAGCCTAGCGTTTTCGGCGCGCTGGGTCACCTTCAGCGTGACTGCGCGCGCCGAAATCACTTCGTGCGGCGCGGTATTTGCGGAACCCCGGCCAACAGGCCGCGTTGAGGTACGCCCATCACCGGCTCTGCGGCCGCACCGAGTTCGGCGAGAACGTCGTTGGCGGCGAGCACGCCGGACATCGCCGACCGTTCCATCAGCCCGGACAGATACGGCAGCTCGACGAAGTCGCCCGCGATGCGAAGTCCCCGTGCGTCGGTGCGCACCTGCGGGCGGCTGCCTGCCGATCCGGGCGGGAAGGCGGGGGCGGTGGCCTCCAAGCGGTCGTGGCGGTGCACGACGGCTGCGTCGGCGGTCTCGGGCCACAGCGCGGCCAACTCCTCGCGCATCGCTTTCGCCGCGACCTCCGCGGTGTCGAGACCGCAGGAGTAGGAATGCAATTCGATCACCGACCCGCCGGTGGCGCGGGCCCACCGGGCACTGGGTTCCTCGAGCCGCGAGTACACCGCGACCGAGTCGAGGTTGGGTTGCCCGGTGACCGCGCTGAAGGATGCCCGGTCGGACGCGACGTCGCGGTCGAGCCACAATCTGCTGACCGCGAACGGCGGTGCCACGGTGAGTGATTCGCAGCTCGTCGCGAGTCCGGGGGCTGCGGCGGCGGTTGCCGGCGATGCCGCGAGCAGGCCCCGCAACCCACCGGGGTCCAACGCGAGGACGACGTGGTGGCTTCGGACGTCGCCGCTGTCGGTGCCGACGCGCCAGCCCTGCCCGTCTGGGTCGACACCAAGGACCCGTGTCCCGGTCCGGACGTCGCCACCATGACGGATCACATACTCGCGCAACGGGTTCCAGATCGCCGTCGCGTAGTCGGTATCGGTGACGTCGAAGCCGATGCCTTCGGGGTTGCCGAGGAAGTAGTAGTGGAACATCGCGACCAACTCAGCGGCCGACAACTCGCCCTGATTGCAGAAGAAGGACCGCGCGAACGCCTCGAACAGCATGCTGCGGGTGCGTTCGGTCATCCCGAGGCTGTCCAGGAACGCCGCGGCGTCGGTGTCGTCGAGTTCGGCGGTGGTGGTGGCGCGGTCGTAGGCCAGCAGTGCCCGACCGGCATCGGGGTTCGCGCGGGCCAGCTCGCGGCGGGTCAGGCTCTTGGACCGCAGCGCCAGCGCCAACAGGTTCAGCGGCGGCGCGGCGGGCAGCCCCGAGAGATCCTCGGAGGGGTAGGTCGCCGAGATCACCGGATAGCTTCCTACCGGTCGAAGGAACGACAGCTGCGGATCGGCGCGCCGCAGGATCGACCGCCACGTGTAGTAGTGCCGGAAGAACGCATGGAATCCGTGTTCGACGTACTGCTCGTCGCCGTCTGCCAAGCGCTCCGGCCACGCGCCCAACCGGCCGCCGAGATGCTCGGCCGCCTCCAGAACCGTGACGTTGACGCCTCTCTCTGCCAGCACCACCGCCGCCGACATCCCGGCGATGCCCGCGCCGACCACGGTCGCTTCAGCCCCGGGCGGGACGTCGTGCGGCAGCAGCGGGTCGGCGACGACCAGGCGGCGGGGCCGCATCCGGAACGGCGCGGCCCGGCTGGTGAGTGCGCTCATGCCGCCACCATATGAGCGTCGCGCCCGCGGCGGCGCATCAGCGCGACGGCGAAGGGCACGGCCACCGTGCCCATGATCACCGCGCCGGTGATTGCCGACCCGGGCAGGCCGAAGAACACCGCGTGACCCATCACCGACGAGAAGTACACCCACAGATACAGCGCCGACGCGGGCGCCGACGGAGCGTGCTCGCGTGGCAGCGCCCGATCGAGGATCGCCATGATGACCAACGACACCAGCAGCCAGCCGATGTAGTTGGTCAGCGGGATGCCCGGTATCAGCGGAAGCCCCGGCGCGGTGTCCAACCACGTCCAGTGCCCTGCGGCCACCATCTGCGGGTCAAGGAACACGTCCCAGGCGGTGAGCGCCACCGCCCCGACGGCCGCAACGGCCGGACCGCGTACGAGCGTCCGCGCCACCACAAGGGCGGGCCAGGCCATCATCACCCAGGCCAGCGGCACGACGACCGGAACGCCGAGCACCTCCGCCCCGAGCGTCCCCGTGTAGAAGTAATGCCCGAACGGCAGTCCGGTCGCCACCCCGACCGACTCGGCGACCAGGCCCCCGCCGCCTGCGACCCCGGCGAGCACGGCGGCGCCGGTCAGGCCGTGTACCCGCGCGACGTCGGCCACGACGGCCAGGAAGAAGACCACCACGCTGGCCACGGTGACCTCGGTGCGCCAGGCCTCCGGCATCAGCGGGTACGCGATCTGCACGCCGACGGCCGCCGCGACGAGCGTCCACACCACGTAGGTGGTCCGCACCTGCGCAATGGGCATGGTCACGGCCACGCGCATAACCTCCGCTGTTGACAAGGTCGGTGCACCCGTGGGCGCCGCTGCCCGGGCACGACTTCGTAGAGTTTCCAAGATGCCCGATCAGCGCCTCGAGAAAACGCTGCGCGCGCTGGTCGTCACGGGATCGTCACTGGCGTGCCTCGGGACGGCGCATCAACTCGTCAACCAACGCCTGCTGCGCCGGCCGCCCGCCGACCCCCCGACGGTCACCGCCGCGGTGTCGATTCTGGTGCCGGCGCGCGACGAGGCACACCGGATCGCGCCGACGATCCGCTCGCTGCTCGCGCAGCGGGGATTGGCCGTCGCCGAGATCCTCGTGCTCGACGACGGCTCCAGCGACGGCACCGGCGAGGTCGTGACCGCGACTGCCGCAGCCGATCCGCGCCTGACCGTGCTGACCGGAACGCCGCCGCCGCCAGGGGTCCTCGGTAAGCCGAACGCCTGCGCCCAGTTGACCGCTGCATCGCGCGGCGAGGTGCTGGTGTTCGTCGACGCCGACGTCGTCCTGGAACCCGATGCCGTCGCGGCCGCAATCGCGGTGCTGCGCGGGCCGCGGCCGCTGGACCTGCTGTCCCCGTGGCCACGCCAGATCGTCGCGGGATGGTCGGGCCGCCTGATCCAGCCGCTTCTGGCCTGGTCCTGGCTGACCACGCTGCCGCTGCGGCTGGCCGAGCGCTCGCGCCGGCCGTCCATGGCGGCCGCCAACGGCCAGTTCCTGGTGATCGAGGCCGACGCGCTGGCCAGGGCGGGCGGCTGGCAGGCGGTCGCAGGCGCCGTGCTCGACGACATCGGCATGGCCAGGGTGATCCGCGCCTCCGGCGGCCGAACGGGTCTCGCCGACGGCTCGGCGCTGGCCACGTGCCGGATGTACGCCAGCGGCGCGGAACTGCGGGAGGGGTATCGCAAGTCGCTGTGGGCGGCGTTCGGGTCGCCGGCCGGTGCGCTCGCGGTGGCGGCGGTGCTCGCGGTCGCCTATGTCGTGCCTGCGGCCGCCGCGGTGACCGGCTCGCGGATCGGCGCGCTCGGCTATGTGGCTGCGGTCGTCGGCCGCCTGTCGGCGACGCGGTGGGGCGGCAGGCCATTCGACGCGTTCGCGCACCCGGTCTCGGTGCTCGCTCTTCTCGCGCTGTTGGCGTCCTCGTGGGCCGGTCGGGCACGGGGCTCGCTGCAGTGGAAAGGCCGCCCCCTATGAGCCGGATCGTCGTGATCGGTGCGGGCCTCGGCGGGCTCGCCGCAGCCGCCCGGCTGGCCGCCGCGGGCCATCGCGTCTCCGTTTACGACAGCGCGACCGCCGTCGGCGGCAAACTCGGCACGTTGGAACGCGACGGGTTCACGTTCGACACCGGCCCGTCGCTGCTGACCCTGCCCGGCGAGCTGACCCGGCTGTTCGACGACACCGGCGGTCCGGCCGACCTGCCGTTGACGGCCGTCGACCCGGCGTGCGCGTATGTCTTCCCCGATGGCACCGAGGTGGTGTTCCCGCATGACCCGATGCTTGTTCCCGCTGCGCTCGACGAGGCGCTCGGGGCAGGCACCGGCCACGCGTGGCGCAGGCTGCATGACCGATCGCGGCGGCTGTGGGAACTGGTCGGCGAGCCCGTGTTGCGACGGCCCGTCACTCTCGCCGCGCTGGCGCGGATGAGCCTGCGGCCCGCAGACCTGCGGGCGGTGGCGCCGTGGCGAACGCTCGACACACTCGGCAGGCAGATGTTCACCGACCCGCGAATGCGGATGTGGCTCAACAGGTATGCGACTTATTCGGGGTCGGATCCGCGCCGTATCCCCGCCGTGCTGTCGGTGACGTCGTTCGTCGAGCAGGAGTTCGGGGCGTGGTATGTCCCCGGCGGGTTGCGGCGCATCGTCGACGCCGTCGCGGCGCGGTGTGGCGAACTCGGTGTCGAGATCCACACCGGATCCGCCGTCGAGGAGGTGCTGGTGTCGGGCGGTCGCGCGTGTGGGGTGCGCGTCGGCGGCGACGACGTCGGCGCCGACGCGGTGGTCAGCAACATCGACGCCGCGGTGCTCTACCACCGGCTGCTGCCTGCGGGCGCGGCCCGGTCCGCGCGTCGTCGGCTGCGTCGCAGGCCCCGCTCGATGGCCGGATTCGTCTTGCTGCTCGGGCTGTCGGGCCGCGAGCCGGGTGCGGCGCACCGGGTGTACTTCCCCCGTGACTACGACGCCGAGTTCGACGCGATCTTCGGACGGCGCCCGCAACCGGTCGCCGACCCCACGATCTACGTGCACGCGCCTGACGACCCGGCCCAACGGCCGGGCGATGACACCGAGGGCCTCTTCGTGATGGTCAACGCCCCGGCGCACGACCCGGCCGACGGCGTCGACTGGGATGCGCCCGGCCTGCGCGAGCGCTACGCCGGCCGTGTTCTCGACGTGCTCGCCGAGCGCGGCGCCGACGTCCGTGACCGCGTCCGGTTCGTCGAGACGATCACCCCCGCCGATCTCGAGCGCCGCACCGGCGCCTCGGGCGGCGCGATCTACGGCACGGCCTCACACGGGCCGAGGGCGGCGTTGCGCAGACCGGCCAACAGAAGCCCACTTTCCGGCCTCTACCTCGTCGGCGGATCCGCTCATCCCGGTGGCGGCATCCCTCTGGTGTTGATGTCGGCCGAGATCGTCGCCGGCCTCATCGGTCCGGCGGGAACGTCGGCGGAACCGCGCGGCGCACCCCGCGGACGAGTTGCGCCAGCCCCACGACCCCGACGGCCGTCCAGATGACCGCGGTCATATCCGCCCATCCCCAGCCGACCATCGGAACGCCCGCGGGAACCACCGCAGCGCCGAAGGCCGCAAGGCCGACAAGGATCAGCCGCGTCGGTCGCTCGGCGACGGTGACGGCGCCGACGCCGGGCATGCCGACTGCCTGCGCGCGGGCGCGCAGATACTCGAGCACCATCAGCAGCGCCACCGCGGCCAGCACCCACGGCGCGGACCCGCCGAGCGCCAGCAGGCACGCCCCGAGCGCGAGGTCACCGAGGCGATCGGCGACGGAGTCGACGACGGCGCCCAGTGGTCTGGCCCGTCCGGTGGCCAGCGCGACCGCGCCGTCGAGACCGTCCAGCACCCCGCCCGCCACGATCAGCAGCACGGCCGCCGCGAGCCAGCCGGGTCCCGCGATCGCGGCCCACGCTCCGACAAGTGCCAGCACCCCAGCGGCGGACAGCACGTCGGGCGGCACGTGCGCGACCGGGCCCGCTGCGAGCAGACGCACCAGCCGCAGCCAGCCGCGCACCATGCGCGACGGTTGTATCCCGCCGTGCAGCGACGACCACCCCGCGTCGTCGGGTGTTGCGTCCGACGTCATGTCGCCAGCCTGCCAGTGCGGCGACGGGCGTGAGCGGGTAGTGCGATGAGCATGCTTTCAAAGCTGGCAGCGGGGGCGCGTCGGACATTCCCCGGCACCGATCTGGCGTTGTGGGCGGCGGGCGCGACGTACTTCGGGGTGATCGGGCTGGTTCCGCTGGCGTTGAGTTCGCTGTGGGCGGTCGGCGCGCTGGTCGGCCACCAGACCGTCATCGACGCGATGGAGGCGGCGATCGGCGGCCTGCCCGCCGGGCACGGAACGCCGGAGGCGCTGCGGACGCTCACCTCGGTGGCGTTGTCGATGTCGTGGGTGCAGGCGCTCATCGTGCTGTTTCCGGCCAGCCTGTACGGCGAGGGTCTGCGGCGGGCGTTCGTCCAGATGTCGGCGGCGCCGGACACGTTGACCGGCTGGCGCGGCCGCGCCGGGCTGATCGGCGTTGCCGCCGTCGCCCCGTTTCTGGTGTTGGCGGTGCTGGCCACCGCGCACTACGTCGGGCCGCTGTACTCCGGCGGCGGCTGGTCGCTCGTCTGGGGGGTTGTCGTCGCGTTCCACGTGGTGTGGCTCGCCGTCTCGACCGCCCTGCTCGGGGTGTTCGCGCTCATCGGGCCGGGCCGCATCGGCTGGCAGGCGTTGGGCATCGGCGCGTTCTCCACCGGCGCGATAGTGGCGGGCTTCCTGCAGGGGTTCGTGTTGTTTCTCGCGATCCCGATTCCGTGGTCGGCCCCGTTCGGTGGCATGCCCATCATCGGCGCGGTGACCGCGCTGGCGCTGTGGCTCTACCTGCTGCACATCCTGGTGCTGTGCGGGTTCCGGCTCACCGTGGTGCTCGACGAAGCGCTCGAGGACGCCTGAGCGTCAACCCCGCAGTGCGGCACGCAGTTTCGCGAGATGGTCCGCTGACACGCCCGCGGCGGCGAGGTAGCCGTCGAACGAGCCGAAGTCCTCGACGAGCGCACTCCGCGCCGCATCGAGGTAGGCCTCCTGCACACCGAGCACCGCATCGGTGAGGCGGGCCTCGGCCACCTCGGCGACCTCGGGCGTATCCGCCATCCGGTTGCGGATCGTCTCCACGATGTGGGCGCGCAACTCGGGCACGGCGGCATTGCTGGCCAGGTAGTCGGCCATGATGGCGTCGCGCTGCACCCCCGCGGCCTCGAGCACGACGGCGATGGTGAACCCGGTGCGGTCCTTGCCCGCGAAGCAGTGCGCCAGCACCCGGTTCCCGTCCCCGAGCATTGTGATCACCCTGTGCACGGCGCGCTGCGCCAGCGCCGACCGCGCGATCCGCCCGTATTCCTCGGTCATGTAGCGGGTGGCCGCGTTGCTGACGGATTCGTCGTCGGGCTTTTCGGTGAGCATTTTCTGAAAAGCGCTCTCGTGCGGCGCATCTCCGTCGGAGGCAAGGGTTTCCACGAAAGGCAGATGGTGGATGGTCACGCTGTCGGGCACCAGGCCCTTGCCGTGACGCTCCAACTCCGGCGCCGACCGCAGATCGGCGACGTCGGTGATGCCGACGACGCTCAGCGTTTCGCGGCCCGCGTCGTCGAGGTTGCTCAGCTCACCGGAGCGGAACAGTCTGCTCGGCTGGATGCCGGTCTTCTCGGCGACGTCGCGAAAGTTCCATGTCCCCGAAAGCGGCGGCACTAGCTGGTCACCGCCGCCGCCGTGCCGGATGGGCGGCACGCCGCCGATGCGAAAGCGGACTTCTCCTTGCCGAGTTCGGCACGGGCGATGGTGCGCATGTGCACCTCGTCGGGCCCGTCGAACAGCCGCATGGCGCGGTGCCAGGCGTACAGCCGCGACAGCGGAACGTCGTCGCTGATGCCCATGGCGCCGTGCACCTGGATGGCGCGGTCGATGACGTCGCAGGCCACCTGCGGCGCCACCGCCTTGATCTGCGCGACGAGCACCTGGGCTTCCCTGCTCTTGTTGCCGTGCTGGTCGATGGTCCATGCCGCCTTGTGACACAAGAGTCTGGCTTGATCTATCGCGTTGCGCGACTTGGCAATCGACTCGCGCACCACACCCTGCTCGGCGAGCGGCTTGCCGAAGGCGATGCGGTTCTGCACCCGGTCAACCATCAGCGCCAGCGCGCGTTCGGAGGCGCCGATGGCACGCATGCAGTGGTGGATGCGGCCCGGGCCCAGACGTGCCTGCGCGATCGCGAATCCGCTGCCCTCCTCGGCGAGCAGGTTCGCCGCGGGCACCCGCGCATTGGAGAAGGTGATCTCGCAGTGCCCGTGCTGGTCCTGCCAGCCGAACACCGGCAGCGACCGCTCGATGGACACCCCGGGGGTGCCGACCGGCACCAGGATCATCGACTGCTGCTGGTGGCTGGCCGCATCGGGGTTCGTGCGGCCCATCACGATCAGGATCTTGCAGCGGGGATCGGCAGCGCCGGTGATCCACCACTTGCGGCCGTTGATGATGTAGTCGTCGCCGTCGCGCAGGATCGTCGTCTCGATGTTGCGGGCGTCGCTGGATGCGACCGCGGGCTCGGTCATCGCGAACGCGCTGCGGATCTCACCGGCAAGCAGCGGCTCGAGCCACTGCTTGCGCTGCTCCTCTGTCGCGAACAGGTGCAGCGTCTCCATGTTGCCGGTGTCGGGCGCCGCGCAGTTGGTCACCTCGGGCGCGATCTCCATGCTCCAGCCGGTCAGCTCGGCCAGCTGCGCGTACTCGAGGTTGGTCAGCCCCGACTCGTCGGGCAGGAACAGGTTCCACAGGCCTCGCTCTTTGGCCAGCTTCTTGAGGTCCTCGACGACGGGCGGCACCGTGTGGTCGCCGGGGCCCGCCGCGCGCCGGTACTCCTCATAGGAGGCTTCGGCGGGGAAGACGAATTCGGTCATGAAAGCCGACAGTCGCTTGTGGTGGTCCTGCGCCTTGGCCGACATCGCGAAGTCCATGTGAGCCACACTAAACGGTCCGGAAAACGGGTCGATGACCGAGAGCGGTCCGCCTGGCTTCCGCCGTGCCGGCGAAGAATCCGCCCTGCTGAATCGCTAGACCGGCGTATCGGGGTCGTGCGGTGTCGGGCTCTCGCCCGATTCCCACTTGGACTCCATTGCGTGGGTCACCACGGTGCCCGCGGGGATCTCGCGCTGGAACGTCTCGCCGTCGTCGTCCTCGAAGGTGACGGTGTAGACGGCCGTGTGCTCGTTCAGGTCTTTGAACACGACCTTCGACGGCTGGGTCTCCCCGGAATCGTGCACGACGGCGATGAGGTCGCCGGGTGCCACGTCGTCGATGGTGTCGCTGGAGATGTTCGACATGGCCCCCGACGGTAGTACCTCCGGACCGACCAGTGAGGCCCTCCCCGGGTTACGCCGCCTGGGGAGGGCCTCTGTGGAGGAGAGATCGTTGGGTTGTCGTGCGGCTCTGGGGCTCAGTGGTTGAACAGGTAGCTGTGGCCCATGCCGTGGTGGTGGTGCCAGCCGGGCTTGGCGGTCTGGGCGGGCTTGGCGTAGGTGTCGGGCGAGGACACGATCGCGGTTCCGGTGCTGTGGTCGACGCTGGTGGTCTGGGCGCTGGCCATGCCGGCCAGGCCGAGAGCGGCTCCGCCGAGGACGCCTGCCGAGACGATGGGGAGGGCGATGCGGGCGATGATGCTGGTCATTTCAATTCCTTTGTCTTCGTTTGGTTTTGGAGTTCCTGCGCCGGTGTTCTCCGGCGATGAACTAAGAATGCCGGAGCGCGGCTGCCGGGTCTGTCCGCCGACCGGCTCGAGACACGGTGGAACTCGTTGTCCCCCAATCGGGGGAACGGCACGGGTCGCTGTGCCAAGCTGAAGCCGTGACCAGCGAAAAGGTGCGGGTGGTGGTCGGTGACGACCATCCGATGTTCCGCGAAGGTGTGGTGCGTGCGCTGGTGTCCAGCGGTGAGATCGACGTGGTGGCCGAGGCCGAAGACGGCACGCAGGCGCTGGCGCTGATTCGCGAGCACGAACCGCAGGTCGCGCTGCTCGACTACCGGATGCCCGGGATGGACGGCGCGGAGGTGGCTGCCGCTGTCACCCGCGACGACCTGCCGACCCGGGTGCTGCTGGTGTCCGCGCACGACGAGTCGGCCATCGTCTACAAGGCACTGCAGCAGGGAGCGGCGGGTTTCCTGTCGAAGGAGTCGACCCGCAGCGAGCTGGTGAGTGCCGTGGTGAGGTGCGCCAAGGGCAAGGACATCCTCGCTCCCGAGCTCGCGGCCGGCCTGGCCTCGGAGATCCGGCGCCGCAACGAGCCCGACATGCCCGCACTGAGCCCGCGCGAGCGGGAGGTGCTGAAGCTGATCGCCGGAGGCAGCAGCATTCCGGCGATGGCCAAGGAGCTGTTCCTGGCGCCGTCGACGGTGAAGACCCACGTGCAACGGCTGTACGAGAAGCTCGGGGTCAGTGACCGCGCCGCCGCCGTCGCCGAGGCCATGCGGCGCAAGCTGCTGGATTAGCCGGGCAGGAGCATCGACAACCTTGGCCAGTCCATTCCGCTCGGCTCGTCGACTACTTCGTCGCCGAACCCGTCCGGGTGTCGGCGCTGCTGCGGCTGCCGCTGATCGGCCTGATGGTCGTGATGGTGTTGGATATGGGAGGTCGACCACTGGCTGCCCCAGTTCTACGCCGTGATCCTCGGCAGCTATGCCGTTGCGGCGGCTGTTGTGGCTGGTGGCGGTGCTGCGCGCCCCGCCACCGCGCTGGTCCGACTATGCGGCAACGGGCGTCGACGTGCTGGTCGTGGTGCGCTGTGTTTGGTGTCGGGCGGTGCGTCCGCCGGCACTGTTTCCGGTGTTCTTCCTGTTGCCGATCTGGGTGGCGTTCCACAGCCGCCATTATTGAGCGCGATAATCGGAATCACCACGGCGCTCGGCTATCTCGCAGTGTGGATTTTCTACGCGGCACGAGACGACGGGGTCGGCATGCCGAACCTCGCATACGTCCACTTCGGCTTCCTGCTGTGGCTGGCCGTCGCGACGACCGCGCTGTGCTTCGTCCTTGCTCGAAGATCGCTGCGGGTCAGGGCATTACAGGAGGTGCGCCGTCAATTGGTGTCGGAGGCCATGCAGGCCGACGAACGCCGCAGCCGTGAAGTCGCCGAGCATCTGCACGATGGCCCGCTGCAGACGCTGCTCGCCGCGCGCCTGGAACTCGACGAGGCCCGTGAACGCAATCCCGATCCCGCGCTCGACAGGGTCTACCAGGCGCTGCAGGAGACCGCCAGCGGCCTGCGCTCGACCGTCACCGAGCTGCATCCGCAGGTGCTCGCGCAACTCGGGCTGACACCTGCGCTGCGGGAGTTGGTGAAGCAGTTTGAGTCTCGCACCCAGGTCAGCGTCGAGGCCGATCTGGAGGACGTCGGAAAGCCGGAGTCCGCGCAGTTGCTGCACCGTGCGGCGCGCGAACTGCTGGTCAACATCGGTAAGCACGCGGCTGCCTCCAGCGTGCAGGTCGTGCTGAGGCGAAGAGGCGACCGGATCACGCTGACCATCGCCGACGACGGCCGAGGTTTCGATCCGGCGGTCATCGGACAGTCGGTCGCCGACGGCCACATCGGGCTCGGCTCGCTGCTGGCGAGGTTCGACGCGATGGGCGGCACGATGGACATCGACTCGCGCGTCGGCGGCGGCACTCGCGTGACAGTCACCTCCCCGCCCGAGCCGGTCGTCACCCCCGCCGTGGGGCCCCCGCGTAGCCGGGGACAGACGTAGAGGGCCCGCATTTCGCGGGGCGGGTACTTTGCGTCTGATCGGCAGCTCCACGCGCGGCTAGGTGTCGTGACTCGTGGCGATGGTGTCGGCTTGTCTGCGGGGACTCGCTTGTCGGTGTTCGAATGTATGTTCGAAGTATGTCGGTGGTCGAGGTTCGGGAGGCGCTGGCGAAGCTGCGCGCGGCCTACGACGCGTTCGCTGACTGTGAGTTCGACGCGTTGACCCGCGCCGAGGTGGTGGCGGTGATCGACGAGCTCGAGATGCTGGGCTGTCAGTTGCCGACCCAGAATCATCGGCTGTTGGCCCGGTTGCAGGCCGAGACCACGCCCAAGGCGATGGGCGCCAAGTCGTGGAACGAGGTGTTGCGGGTGCGGTGGCGGCTCTCCAGCGCGGAGGCGTCGCGGCGGCTGGGTGAGGCCGCCGACCTCGGACCCCGCACCAGCCTGACCGGGCAGCCGTTGGCGCCGCTGCTGCCGGCGGTGGCTGCGGCGCAGGCGGCCGGGTTGATCACCGGCGAGCACGTCAAAGAGCTCCGCAACGCGGTCAACCAATTGCCGATATGGGTCGACACCACCACCGCCTCGCAATTCGAGGTGGACCTGGTCCGCGTCGCGGCCGGGGTGGGTCCAAAAGAATTGCGGGATACCGCGGAGTTGCGGCTGTTCCTGTTGGATCAGGACGGCCCCGCACCCGATGACGCCGAACGGGCGCGCAAACGACGCGTGACTGTCGGGCGGCAGGGCCGTGATGCGATGGTGTCGGTGCAGCGGCGAGCTGACACCGGAGGCGTGGGCGGTGTGGGAGGTGATCTTCGCCAAGTACGCCGCCCCGGGGATGTGTAATCCCGCCGACGACCAGCCGTGCACCTCGGGCACCCCCAGCCAGGCCCAGATCGACCACGATGACCGCAGCCTGGCCCAGCGCCGCCATGATGCGCTGCTGGCGGTCGGGCGCATCGCGTTGATGAGTGGTGAGCTCGGTCAGCTCAACGGGCTGCCGGTCAGCGTGATCATCCGCACCACCCTGCAGGATCTGGAAAGCCGCGCCGGGATCGGCGTCACCGGCGGGGGCACCAAACTGCCCATCGGCGACGTCATCAAGATGGGCGGCCACGCCAACCACCACCTCGCGGTGTTCGACGGCGCCACCGGCCACGCGCTGGAGCTGTACCGCGCCAAACGGGTCGCTTCCCCGGCGCAGCGGATCATGCTGATCGCCCGCGACGGCGGCTGCACCAAACCCTGCTGCGCCGTCGGCCCCTACGGCTGCGAAGCCCACCACGCCAAAACCCCCTGGCGCCACGGCGGCCACACCAACGTCAACGACATGGCGCTGGCGTGCGGCACCGACAACCGCGACGCCGAGGACGGCTGGACCACCGCCATCAACGCCCGCGGGGAATGCGAATGGACACCACCGCCCGATCTGGACCACGGCCAATCCCGCATCAACTACCACCACCGCCCCGAAGCACTCCTCAGACCACCAGACGAGGATCAGGCGACCACCGGAGCCGACGCAGCTGAACGTCAAGCAACACAACGACACTCACGCCGAACCAGAACATCTCGACCCCACCGAAACACCCGGCGGACCCGAACCACCCGACAACCAAGCCGCCTAACCCACACCGCCAGCCGAGTGAACGACCAGCCCCGAACTGAGCCGCCAGCATCGCGGGGCAGCTAGCTGACGAGCCCTCGCGCGATGACGAGCCGCTGAATCTGGTTGGTGCCCTCGAAGATCTGGGTGATCTTGGCCTCGCGCATGTACCGCTCGACGCGGAAGTCGCGGGTGTAGCCGACGCCGCCGAGCACCTGCACCGCGTCGGTGGTGACCTTCATCGCGGCGTCGGTCGCGGTCAGCTTGGCGATGCTGGCCTGCGCCGAATACGGCATGCCGAGGTCGCGGCGGCGTGCCGCGTCGAGATAGGTCGCGCGCGCACTGGCAACGGCCGCGGCCATGTCGGCGAGCACGAATCCCAGGCCCTGATGGTCGATGATCTTGCGGCCGAACGTGGCTCGCTCGTTGGCGTAGGCGCAGGCGTCGTCGAGCGCGGCCTGCGCGAGCCCGACGGCGACGGCGGCGATGCCCAGCCGTCCCGAATCCAATGCGCTGAAGGCGATCTGCAGGCCTTGGCCCTCGTCTCCGATGAGGCGGTCGGCGTCCACCTCGGCGTTGTCGTAGAACGCCGCCGTGGTGGGCACCGCGTGCAGGCCCATCTTCTCCTCGGGCTTGCCGAAGCTCAGGCCGGTCAGATCGCCGGGGATGAGGAAGCACGAGATGCCGCGCGACCCTTCGCCGGTTCGCGCGAACAGCGTGTAGAAGTCGGCCAGCCCGCCGTGGGTGATCCACGATTTCGAACCGTTGATGACGTAGCCGTCGCCCGTTTTGCTTGCCGCGCAGCGCAATGCGGCGGCGTCGGAGCCGGCCTGTGGCTCCGAGAGGCTGTAGGCGCCGATCTGCTCACCCGACAGCATGCCGGGCAGCCAACGCGTCTTCTGCTCCTCGGTGCCGAAGACGAGCAACGGGTGCGACGACAGGCTGTGCACGCTCACCGCGACCGCGACCGCCGCCCACCGTGCCGCGATCTCCTCGAGCACCTGCAGGTACACCTCGTACGGCTGGCCGCCGCCACCCCACTCCTCGGGCTGCGGCAGGCTCAGCAGCCCGGCCGCGCCGAGTTGGGCGAACACGCCCTCGGGGTAGGTCTCCGCCTTCTCGTGCGCGTCGACGATCGGGTCGAGCACCTTGTCGCAGATGTCGCGGGTGAGCGCGATCAGGTCGACCGCGTCGTCGGAGGGCAGTAACCGGTCGGCGGGCATGTGCGGGCGTCAGACCTTCTCGGCGACCGACAACGCCGCGTTGATCGCGTCGACCCGGTCTTTGGCGTCACCGAACAGCATCTGGGTGTTCTGCCGAAAGAACAGCGGGTTCTGCACGCCGGCATAACCCGAGGCCATGGACCGCTTGAACACGATGACATTGTTGGCGTTCCACACCGTCAGCACCGGCATCCCGGCGATCGGGCTGCTCGGGTCCTCTGAGGCCGCCGGGTTGACGGTGTCGTTGGCGCCGATGACGAGCACGACGTCGGTGTCGTCGAAGTCGTCGTTGATCTCGTCCATCTCCAGCACGATGTCGTAGGGCACCTTGGCTTCGGCAAGCAGCACGTTCATGTGGCCGGGCAGGCGCCCCGCGACCGGGTGGATGCCGAACCGGACGTTGACGCCGCGCTCGCGCAGCTTGCGGGTCAGGTCGGCGACGCCGTACTGGGCTTGGGCGACGGCCATGCCGTAGCCCGGCGTGATGATCACCGAGCTGGCCGATTCGAGCAGTTCGGCGGCACCTTCGGCGTTGATCTCGCGGTGCTCGCCGTAATCCTTGTCGTCGGCGGGGCCGGCCTCGATCCCGAAGCCGCCGGCGATCACCGAGATAAACGACCGGTTCATCGCCCTGCACATGATGTAGGACAGGTACGCACCGGAGGAGCCGACGAGCGCGCCGGTGACGATGAGCAGGTCGTTGGACAGCAGGAAGCCCGAGGCCGCCGCGGCCCAACCCGAGTAGCTGTTGAGCATCGACACCACCACCGGCATGTCACCGCCGCCGATCGAGGCGACCAGGTGCCAGCCGAGCAGCAGCGCCAGCACGGTGACCACCACCAGCAGCCACAGCTGCGGGTCGATCACGAACCAGACCGTGAGCGCGGCGAAAACCACCAGCGCGCCGACGTTGAGGAAGTTCTTTCCGGGCAGCATCATCGGCGCGGACTTGATCCTGGCCGAGAGCTTCAGGTTCGCCACGATGGAACCCGTGAACGTCACCGCGCCGATGAAGACGCCGATGACGACCTCGGCGGAGTGGATGCCGAGCATGCCTTCGCGGCTCAGTTGAAGGGCTTCGGCTCCGGCCGCGTCACCCTCGACGTGCAGGTAGCCGTTCCAGCCGACCAGCACGGCGGCCAAGCCGACGAACGAGTGCAGCAGCGCGATCAGCTCGGGCATGCCGGTCATCTCGACGACCTTGGCGCGCCACAGTCCGATGGCCGCACCGATGGCCATGGCGCCGACCAGCAGCGCCGCACCCAGCGGCTCGATGTGCCGAGCCAGTGCCAGCGCGATCGTCGCGATCAGGGCGACGGCCATTCCGGCGATGCCGAAAGTGTTACCCGCCCTGGATGTTTCATGCTTGGACAGTCCTGCCAGCGCCAGGATGAACAGCAGGGCCGCGACGACGTACGCCGCGGTCGCGGTGGTTTCTATTGTGAACATGGTCTAGCTCCTCGAGAACATCGCGAGCATGCGGCGGGTGACGGCGAAGCCGCCGAAGACGTTGATGCTGGCGAGCAGGACCGCCAGGGTTGCCAGCGCGGTGATGGCGACGCTGCCGGACTCCAGGCCGTGCCCGATCTGCAGCAGGGCGCCGACGACGATGATCCCGGAGATCGCGTTGGTCACCGACATCAGCGGCGTGTGCAGCGCATGGTGCACATTGCCGATCACGTAGTAGCCGATCACGATGGCCAAGACGAACACGGTCAGGTGCACCTGCAGCGCGGCCGGTGAGAGCGCGATCAACGCGAGCAGCACCGCCGCGGCGGAGAAGGTCAATCCCAGCCGGCGTGCGGTGGACATGTGTTTCTTGGCCGGCTTCGTCTCCGCCGGAGCCGTTGCGGCAACCGGGGCCGCGGACACCTGTACGGGCGGCGGTGGCCAGGTGACCTCGCCGTCGCGGACCACCGTCACCGAGCGCTGAACCACATCCTCGAAGTCGAGGATCAGTTTCCCGTCTTTCTCGGGGGTGAGCAGCTTGAGCAGGTTGACCAGGTTGGTGCCGTACAGCTGTGACGCCGTCGCGGGCAGCCGCCCGGCGAGATCGGTGTAGCCGATGATCGTCACGCCGTGGTCGGTGACGATCGCCTGGTCCTTGACGGTGCCCTCGACGTTGCCTCCGTTGGCCGCGGCCATGTCGACGATCACGCTGCCCGGCTTCATCGAGGCGACCATGTCCGCGGTGATGATGCGGGGTGCCGGCTTACCGGGGATCAGCGCGGTGGTGATGATGATGTCGACGTCCTTGGACTGCTCGGCGTAGAGCGCCGCCTCGCGGGCCTTGTAGTCCTCGCCCATCTCCTTGGCGTAGCCGGTCGCCGATATCTCGGCTGCCTCCGGGTCGACGTAGAGGTACTCCCCACCGAGCGACTTGACCTGGTCAGCGACCTCGGGCCGCGGGTCGGTGGCCTTCACGATGGCGCCCATGCTGCCTGCCGCACCGATGGCGGCCAGCCCGGCCACGCCTGCGCCGACGACGAGCACCTTGGCGGGCGGCACCTTGCCCGCCGCGGTCACCTGCCCGGTGAAGAACCTGCCGAACTTGTTGGCGGCCTCGATGACGGCGCGGTAGCCCGCGATGTTGGCCATCGACGACAGCACGTCCAGCGACTGGGCCCGCGAGATCCGCGGGACCGCGTCCATGGCCAGCACGGTGATCGGCCGGGTGGCCAGCTGCTCGACGAGCTGCGGCTTGAGCGCGGGCGAGATCAGGCTGATCAGGGTGGCGCCGTCGCTCAGGGCAGCGATCTCCGCGTCGTCCGGCGCGTTCACCTTGAGCACCACGTCGGCCGCCCAGACCTGCTCGGCGGACCCGACGGCAGCACCCGCGTCGGTGAATGCCTCGTCGGAGAAGCTGGAGGCGGCGCCTGCCCCGCTCTCGACCACTACCTCATAGCCCAGCTTGATGAGCTGGGCGACCGTCTGCGGCGTCGCGGCGACGCGCGTTTCTCCGGGCAGCGACTCTCTCGGAATCCCGATGATCATCGATTTCGATCCGATCTAGGCTTCTGTCACGGTCTGGTCAGAGCGCGAGAAGGCGCCCCGACACAGCTCGTCGTGGGACGAGTGGAATACGTCAGTGTAAGAGTCGGCTCAAATCGGCGGCACGCCGTGT
The DNA here is from genome assembly GCA_963786995.1 of uncultured Actinomycetota bacterium. Classification (GTDB taxonomy): domain Bacteria; phylum Actinomycetota; class Actinomycetes; order Mycobacteriales; family Mycobacteriaceae; genus Mycobacterium. The sequence goes on from CAWBBH010000006.1 coordinate 43,327, forward strand.
GGGCCGGGGGCGGTGTTTCGGCGATCGCGTCGTAGGGAACCCGAAATTACCGGGTGCGTCAACCCACCCCGGGTGTCGACGAAAGGATCCGCCATGGAGAGCAGCGCTGTCGTTTGGATAGTTGTTGCCGTAGTGGCCGTCATCATCATCGCGGCGCTGGTTCTCGCCGCCCGCAAGAAGCGTCATCAAAAGCGTCACGTGGAGGCCGAACGTATCCGCGAAGACGTCACGACACACATCACGAAGGTCGACAAGCGGGAGGCACTCGCCGACGAGACGGCCGCCCGTGCCCGTGCCGCCGAGGCCGAGGCCGAAGCGAAGGCCGCCGAGGCGGCCCGGCTCAAGGAGCAGGCGGACAGCCATCGCGGTGCGGTCGCAGAAACGCGCGAGGACATCGAAGAGCGCCTCAGGCATGCCGATCGCATCGACCCGAAGACCAAGGTCCGCGACGACGCCGACCCCGATGCCGTCGCCCATGACGACACCCGGCGGGATGCGTCCGCACAGGAAGCGGCGGCCCAAGAGGCGGCGAGGCGCGACACTCAGCGCAGGTGAGCAAGGCTCAGTGCCGCGTTCGGGGTAGGCGTATCCCCGCAGCGCGGCACTGCCATGCATTCATTTCCGATGTCACTGCAGTAGTGCACTACTCGCGCCGTCGCGGCCACAGCCGGAAACGATGGGGGAATGCAGAAGACACCGGACGAGGTGCGCCACGGTGAGCCGCCCACGCTGAAGGCGTCGACGACGGTGAGGGCGTTGCCCAAGGATCACGAAGTGGAGCTGCTGCGCAGACAGCGCATCCGGTTTGACGGGTTCTTCTCCGGGCCTACCTGGTAGGCCCGGCGTACGGTCAGCAGTGCCTTAGACGGGCGGATACGCGGGCGGGGGATAGACTCCGCGCAGAATCCATGGGAACCAGGCGAAGCCGTACTCGAGTTCGTCGCTGGCGTCATAGTCCGGGTTCGGATCCATGTGCAACACCCCTCCGCGCTTCGGCTGTCTCTATCGCCGAAGTCTAGACCCGCCGTGACGAGTGCGACACCCCGAACCCCTAGACTGCCAACCAGTTGATTGGTACCCCGGGCAAGCCCCGGGCCTGCGTTAGTGAGTCGCCATGTCCTCGGAGACCTCGAACGGCATGTCCCGCCGCGAGGAGTTGCTGTCGGTAGCCACCAAACTGTTCGCCGCGCGCGGCTACCACGGGACCAGGATGGACGATGTCGCCGATGCGGTCGGGCTGAACAAGGCGACGGTGTATCACTACTACGCCAGCAAGTCGCTGATCCTCTACGACATCTACAAGGGCGCCGCCGACTTCACCGTGGCGGCCCTGCACGACGACCCGTCGGCGTCGGCCCGCGAGACGATCTACCACTTCACCCGCAGGCTTCTGGTGGGTATCGCAGGCGACCTCGAGCGGGCGGCGGTGTACTTCCAGGAGGGGCCCTACATCACCGAGTGGTTCACCGAGGAGCAGGTGGAGTACATCCGGGAGAAGGAGACCCAGGTCTACGAGCATGTCCGCGACGTGATCGACCGCGGCATCGCCAGCGGCGAGTTCCACGAGTGCGATTCGCATGTGCTGGCACTGGGCTACATCGGGATGACGCTCGGCTCCTACCGCTGGTTGCGCCCGCAGGGCAGGCGAACAGCGCAGGAGATCGCCGCTGAGTTCAGCACCGCGCTTCTGCGCGGCTTGATCCGCGATGAGGCCGTGCGGGTGGAATCGCCGCTCGGTCTGCGCGTGGGAGAGCTCAGCTAGCGACGGCTGTTCGCTGGAGCGCAATTCATGCATTACCGGCATCAAGTAATGCCGGATAGGGCTTGGACAGGTATCGGTCTTACTTCTTACCGTGTTGAGTGACGACGGCCACATCGGCTGTTGCAGTTGGTCCACGACACAGGAGTGAATACGCATGCTTACCGCCCTTCGCCGCTCTCGCGTACGCGCCGGCTTGGTGGCGGCAACCGCCGCGACCAGCCTCGTCCTGACGTCCTGCAGCGGCGTCCAAACCAGCACAGATGGCGGCAGCGGCGGCGACTGGCCCTCGGGCACCGTCGAGATGTACGTCGGCGCATCGGCAGGCGGGTCCAGCGACCTGATCAGCCGGGCGGTGTCGAAGGGTCTCGGCGACGACCTCGGTGCGTCCTTCCCCGTCATCAACCGCGAGGGAGCCAACGGCGCGCTTGCCGCGGCGGAGGTGGCCAAGGCCAAACCGGACGGCTCGGTCATCGCGATCCAGAACGCGTCGCTGTTCACCATCACCCCGCTCGCGGTTGCGCCGAACGAGGTCACCAAGCTCGACGACTTCGACGTGGTGGCGGGCGTCTCCCGTGACGACTACGTGTTGGTCACCAACCCGGCGAGCGGCTACCGCACCCTCGATGACATCAAGAAGGCCACCAAGGTGGTCCGGTACGGCACCACCGGTGTCGGCACGGGCGCGCAACTGTCGGCCGCGCTGCTGTTCAAGACGAGCAACGTGAACGCCCAGGATGTCCCGTTCGACGGCGGTGCGCCTGCGCTCGCCGCTGTTCTCGGCAACCAGGTCGATGTGGCGAGCATCCAGGTCGGCGAAGCGATCGAGAACATCCAGTCCGGAAAGCTGTTGCCGCTGGCCGTCTTCGGGCCCGACCGCATCGAGTACCTACCCGAAGTGCCGACCGCCAAGGAACAGGGTCTGGACGTCGAGGTCACGCAGTACCGCTTCATGACGACGCCGAAGGGCACGCCGCAGGACGTGAAGGACAAGCTCGTCGAGGGGATGAAGGCGACCTTCGAGACCGAGGAGTACAAGGCGTTCAACAAGCAGAACAGCCTGACCCCGATGGAGATCTCCGGTGACGAGGTGAAGACCCAGCTGGAGGCCGACCAGAAGCGCTACGCCGGCCTGATCAAGCAGTACGGCATCAACCTGCGCGACGAGGGCTGAGCCGATGTCCGCCGACAAGAGTCAGGACATCCACCCGCACACCCGCGACATCCTCGCCGAGATCGAGGCCGAGGTCGCCCACGAACTGGAGGAGGAGCGGCCGCCGCAGGGCGGACCCGTCTACCAGACGGTGGGCGCGGTCGTCGGCATCGCGATCGGCGTCGTCGGCGCCGTGCTGTCCTACGGCTACGGACTCGGCTCGTTTAATCAGCCGGGTGGCGGGTTGTGGCCGTTCATCGTCAGCGTGGTGATCGCCGCGCTGTCGGCAGTGCTGCTGGTGACCGGACGCAAGCTGACCGACAGCGAGGCCTTCACCCGCAGCAGCGTGCTGCCCGTCGTCGGCGCGCTCACGTTCGTTGCCTTCGGGTTCCTGATGCCGATGATCGGCTTCGAGATACCTGCGCTCGTCATGTGTGTGATCTGGCTGCGTTTCCTCGGCGGCGAGAGCTGGCGCAACACCGTCATCGTCAGCGTCGTCACCGTCGCTGCGTTCTACCTGTTGTTCCTCTACGGCCTGCGGATTCCGCTGCCCCACCTGATTGCCTTCTAAAGACAATGGATTTCACCGCATTCCTGGACGGTTTCGCGCTCGTCGTCGAACCCAAGAACCTGCTCTACTGCCTGGTGGGTGTGCTGATCGGGATGGTCATCGGCGTGCTGCCCGGGCTGGGCCCAGCGGCCACGATCGCGATCCTGCTGCCGATCACGTACACGATCGATCCGGTGTCGGCGATCATCATGCTGGCCGGCATCTACTACGGCGCCCAGTACGGCGGCACGATCACGTCCGTGCTGTTGCGTCTTCCCGGCGAGGCGTCGTCGGTGGTGACGGTGTTCGACGGGTTCGCACTGGCCAAACAGGGCAAGGCAGGCACGGCACTCGGCATCGCTGCGATCGGATCCTTTGTCGGCGCGACGATCTCGATCATCGGGCTGACACTGCTTGCCCCTGTGGTGGCCAGTGTCGCGCTGGACTTCGGCCCGCCGGAGTACGCCGCCCTGGCGCTGCTGGGTGTGCTGCTGGTTGCGACGATCGGCAGCGGCAACAAGCTCAAGGCGTTGATCGCGGGCGCCGTCGGACTCCTGTTGGCGACGGTCGGGCGGGACAGTTTCACCGGTGCGTCGCGCTTCACGTTCGACAGCCTGCAACTGGCCGACGGCATCGACTTCGTCGTGGTGGCGATGGGCCTGTTCGGTGTCGGCGAAATCCTGTACAACCTCGAGCAGCGCCACGGTAAGCAGCACGAACCGGCGAAGGTCGGGAATGTGTGGCCGTCGCGCAAGGATCTGCGGCAGTCGTCGGGCGCCATCGGCCGCGGCTCGGTCATCGGCTTCGTCCTCGGCGTGCTGCCCGGCGGCGGTGCGGTGCTCTCGTCGATCGTCGCCTACGCCACCGAGAAGAGGTTGTCCAAGACCCCGGAGCGGTTCGGCCGCGGCGCGGTGGAAGGTGTCGCCGCGCCGGAGACCGCCAACAACGCGGCGGCGACGTCGTCGTTCATCCCGCTACTGACGATCGGTCTGCCCGCGAACGCCACGATGGCGATGCTGTTCGGCGCGCTGCTGATCCTCGGCGTCTCACCGGGCCCGCAGCTGGTCAACGAGCACCCGGACGTGTTCTGGGGCGTCATCAACTCCATGTACATCGGCAACATTCTGCTGCTGATCCTGTCGATCCCCCTGGTGGGCTTGTTCGTTCGCATTCTGCGGGTGCGGCCGGCGATCCTGGCGCCGATCACGGCGTTGATCACGCTTCTCGGCGTCTACACGATCAACAACTCGGTGTTCGACATCTTCTTGATGATCGCGTTCGGGATCATCGGCTACCTGATGAAGAAGGCCGGCTTCGATCCGGGCCCGATGGTGCTGGCGTTCGTGCTCGGCACGATCATCGAGTCCAGCGCGCGCCGGTCGCTGTTGATCTTCGGCGGGGACCCGACAGGCTTTCTCACGCGGCCGATCTCGGGAACGATCCTGGCCATCTTCGTGCTGCTGGCCCTGCTTCCGCTGGTGCGCGCGCTGATCAGGCGGCGCGCGTCAGGCGCGGTCGGCGTCGAGCCGACGCCGGGTGTTGCCGAGGTGCAGTCGCATCGCGGCGCGGGCGACGTCGGGGTCACCGGCGATGACGGCGGCGGCGATCGCGTCGTGCTCCCGGCGGACGCGGTCGACGTGTCCGGTGTCGGTGAGCGAGTAGGCGTCCCCGAGTCGGGTGCGCGGCAGCATGATCATCATCGGCCCGAGTGAGTCGAGCAGGCCGAGGTAGAAGCGGTTGCCGCTGGCTGCCGCGATTGCGCGGTGGAAGTTGAAGTCGGCCTCGACGGCGTCCTCGGGGGCGGCGGCGACGAACGCCGCCATCGCTTCTCGTACGGATTCGCGGGCTGCCGGGTTGATCCTGGCGGCGGCCAAGGCGGCCGCCTCACATTCGATCCCGACGCGGAAGTCGATCATGTCGAGCACGTCGTGATGGGTGCGGATGGCCGCGGACTCGACGGTGAACGACGTCGGCTCCGGCATGGCGAGCACGAAAGAGCCACGGCCCTGGAAGGTTTCGACCAGGCCCTCGGCGCGTAGCCGGGTGACGGCCTCACGGACCACCGTGCGGGAGACCTGGTAGGCGTCGATGAGCTCTGCCTCGGACGGCAGCTTGTGGCCCGGCGGGAGGTCGCCTGCGAGGATTTTGTCCTTCAGCCCGGCGACCACCCGCTGCGCCAGCGTGGTCGTCACCGCACGCCGATCGAGGCGGTCTCCTTGGTGAGTGCCCGCATCCGATCGCTGAGCGTGAAGCCGAGGCCGGGCCGGTCGGGCAGCCACATGCGGCCGTCGCGGATCTCAATGCGCTCGTTGAAGAGCGGGTTGAGCCATTCGAAGTGCTCGACCCACGGCTCGGTGGGATACGTCGCGGCAAGGTGCAGGTGGATCTCCATCGCGTAGTGGGGTGCGAGCGGTAACCCGGCGTGCGCGGCCATCGTCGCGAAGCGAAGGAACGGGGTGATGCCGCCGATACGCGGGGCGTCGGGTTGGACGAAGCCGCGATAGCCGGCGTCGAGAAGTGCCATGTGCTCGGGCACCGACGTCAGCATCTCGCCGGTGGCGATGGGGGTGTCGAACGCGTGGCTGAGGTCGGCGTGCCCGACGGCGTCCCAGGCGTCGAGCGGCTCCTCGATCCACACGAGGTCGAACTGTTCGAGCTCGCGGCACATGCGTTTGGCGCGGGCGCGGTCCCACTGCTGGTTGGCGTCGACCATGAACGGGGCGTCGCCGAGGTGCTCGCGCAGCGCGGCGACCCGCTTCAGGTCGGTCTTCCAATCCGGTTGCCCGACTTTGATTTTGATGCCGCCGATGCCCGATTCCAGTGAAGCCGAAGCCTTTTCCTTGATCTCCTCGACCGAGGCCTGCAGGAAACCACCCGAGGTGTTGTAAACCTGGCACGAGTCGCGGTGGGCGCCGATCAGCTTGGCCAGCGGAAGGCAGGCGCGGCGGGCCTTGAGGTCCCAGAGCGCAACGTCGAGGGCCGCGATCGCCTGGGTGGCGACGCCGGACCTGCCGACGGATGCGCCCGCCCACAGCAGTGACTGGTAGATGCGGTCGATGTCGGAGGGGTCCTGGCCGATCGCGACGTCGGCGACCTCCTGCAGATGCGCGAACTGGGCTCGCCCGCCCGCCCGCTTGGAGTAGCTGAACCCCATGCCCTCGAAGCCGTCCTCGGTGGTGACCTCGGCGAAGAGCAGGACGGTCTCGGTCAGCGGCTTCTGCCTGCCGGTGAGCACCTTGGCGTCGCTGACGGGGTTGTCGAGTGGGAGGACCACGTGAGACAGCGTGAGGTGGCGGATCGTGTCGGACATGAGGCTCCGTGAACTACTAGTATGACAAGTGGCCAACTCATCATATAAGCGGTTAGAACCCTTGTACAGAGGTCGATAGGCTGGGCGGATGCCGTTGGTGAGCAAAACTGTGGAGGTCGACGCGTCCGCGGAGGCGATCATGTCGATCGTCGCGGACTTCGAGGCGTATCCCGAATGGAATGAGGAGATCAAGGGCTGTTGGGTGCTGGCGCGCTATGACGACGGCCGGCCCAGCCAGTTGCGGCTCGACGTTGTCGTGCAGGGGCAGTCGGGAACGTTCATCACCGCGGTCTACTACCCGACGCCGAACGAGATCTACACGGTGTTGCAGCAGGGCGACCACTTCGACAAGCAGGAGCAGAAGTTCGCGGTGGTGGCGATGGGGCCGACGTCGCTGCTGACCGTCGACCTCGACGTGGAGACCAAACTGCCGATCCCGAAGCCGATGGTGAAGAAGGCCATCGCGGACACGCTCGACTATCTCGCGGGCAACCTCAAGACCCGCGCCGAGCAGCTGGCCAGCAGCTGACGCCGCTAGCGAGATATTTCGGTGCCGCGGCGGGTACTCCAACCCGACAGAGAGGTTCGGTGTGTGAGGAGGCGACATGGCCAAGGACCACGGCTCGAGCGTCAAAAACGACAAGCAGTACGAGGGCTTGCGTAAGAAGGGCATGCCGAAGTCGCGCGCCGCGGCTATCGCGAACACGCCGGACGCGTCGAAGAAGGGCGGCAAGAACTCCGGCAAGAAGAAGAAGAAGTCGAGCTAGCCCGGTTCTCGATGCGCGAGCGTCAGCCCCAGATCCCGGTTGACTCCAACCGCTCGGTCAGGCGGCGCGCGCCGTCGTCGAACTGCCAGCTCGTCAGCCGGACAACATCGGCGACGTCGCGGCGGCGCAGCGCGGCGATCAGCTCTCGGTGATGCGCCACGGCCTCGACACCCCACTGCGGGTCGGCCGCATAGATCAGCGGCGGCATGTAGCGGGCCACATGTAAAAGGAACCACGCCAGCTTGATCCGGCCGGTGGTGTGGTTGAGCGAGCGGTGGAAGCGAAACTCGGCGGCCGCGATCGCTTCGGCCTCACCGGTCTCGACCGTGGCGGCGAACTCGTCGTTGAGCCGTTCCAACTCGGCGATCTGATCGTCGGTGATCTGCTCGGTGGCGGCCGCCGCGAGCTCGCAGGCGATCGTGGCCTGCAACCAGAAGATGTCGGCGACGTCGCGCCGGCTCAAGGGGGCGACAACGTGGCCGCGATGCGGCTCGAGCACCACCATGCCCTCGCCGCGCAGGGTGCGCAGCGCCTCACGCACGGGGGTGATGCTCACGCCGAGCGTAGCGGCGGTTTCATCGAGCCGGATGAAGGTGCCCGGCAACAGCGTCCCGGACATGATGGCGCCCCGCAGATGGCCGGCGACCTCGTCCGACATCTGCTCGCGACGCAGGGCGCGTCTAGGCCGGTGAAGAGCCTTCGCCAGCGCGCTCACCCGGCCTCCATCTACAAGGGTTGTCCCGTGATCGCCGAAGCCATAGTGTGACCCTCGCAACCCAATGTTTGATCAAATATCAACGTAGTGCAACCGGGAGCTTCAGCCGTTGACCGATCAGGTTTCGCCGACCGATCAGCCGTATCTCGCGAGAAGGCAGAACTGGGCCAATCAGCTGGCCCGCCACGCTTTGATGCAGCCCGACGCGACAGCGCTGCGCTATCTGGGTCGCACCACCACCTGGGCTGAACTCGACCGCCGGGTGTCAGCGCTCGCCGGCGCCCTTCACCGCCGCGGCGTCCGGTTCGGCGACCGGGTTCTGATCCTGATGCTGAACCGGACCGAGTTCATCGAGTCCTTCCTCGCCGCCAACAGGCTCGGCGCCATCGCGGTACCGGTCAACTTCCGGATGACCCCGCCCGAGATCGCCTTTCTGGTCGGCAACTGCGACGCCGCGGTGATGATCGCCGAGCCTGTGCTGGCGACGGTGGCAACAGCGGTGCGCGCCCTGGAACCGAGGTTGACGACGATCATCGTGGCCGGTGCGCCGACCGACGACGACGTGCTGGGCTACGAGGACCTGCTGACCGAAGCCGGCGAACCGGCCCCGCCGGTCGACATCGGAGACGATTCGGCCGCGCTGATCATGTACACCTCGGGCACCACGGGCCGCCCCAAGGGCGCGGTGCTCACCCACAACAACCTCGCCGGCCAGGCGATGACGTTCCTGTTCACCAACGGCGCCGACATCAACAACGACGTCGGGTTCATCGGTGTCCCGCTGTTCCACATCGCGGGCATCGGCAACATGATCATCGGGCTGCTGCTCGGCCTGCCGACCGTCGTCTACCCGCTCGGCGACTTCGATCCCGGCGCGCTGCTCGACGTGCTGGAAGCCGAGAAGGTGACCGGCATCTTCCTCGTGCCCGCGCAATGGCAGGCGGTGTGCGCCGCCCAGAAGGCCGATCCGCGAGACCTGCGGCTGCGCGTGCTGTCCTGGGGCGCGGCGCCCGCCTCGGACACCCTGTTGCGCAGCATGTCCGAGACGTTCCCCGGCACCCAGATCCTGGCGGCGTTCGGCCAGACCGAGATGTCGCCCGTGACGTGCATGTTGTTGGGCGACGACGCGATCGAAAAGCTCGGCTCCGTCGGCAAGGTCATCCCGACGGTCAGCGCGCGCGTCGTCGACGACGACATGAACGACGTGCCTGTCGGCCAGGTCGGCGAAATCGTCTACCGCGCGCCGACTCTGATGGAAGGCTATTGGAACAACCCGCAGGCGACCGCCGAAGCGTTCGCAGGCGGCTGGTTTCACTCCGGCGACCTGGTGCGCCAGGACGAGGAGGGCTACATATGGGTGGTCGACCGCAAGAAGGACATGATCATCTCCGGCGGTGAGAACATTTACTGCGCGGAGGTCGAGAACGTCCTCGCCGGCCATCCGGCCATCGTGGAAGTCGCCGTCATCGGGCGAACCGACGAGAAGTGGGGTGAGGTACCCGTCGCTATCGTCGTGGAACGCAGCGCGGTGTCCGATAAGCCTCTCGATCTGGCTGATCTGGACGAATTCCTCACCGAACGGCTTGCCCGCTACAAGCATCCGAAGCACCTCGAAGTGGTCGACGCCCTGCCCCGCAACCCGGCCGGCAAAGTGCTCAAGACGGAACTGAGAAGCCGATTCGGAGACCAGAAATATGCTGACGCTGGCGAAAGTTCCACTGCCGCAACAGTTTCTGCTTCTGGGGCAGAAAGTTAACTGGCGGAGGTGGGTTTGCTAACGGTTATAGGCACAATCCGCCAGATGCGGTGCAGGCCGCGGGGGGCATCGTGTACATTCCTGTGGTCCGCCTTACTACCAGTCAGTAGGGAGACGGTGGTCACAGACAGGGGTTCAGTGCAAGGAGGGGGCGTGCGACAGATGCTGCCGTACTGCCACGTCGGCCTCAGCGTGGGAGCGTGCCGGTGACGGCCACGCAGCCGGGGCTCGGCGGCTACGTCGCCAACCAGACCCGGCCCGCGCTGGAAGCCGTTGGCGGGTTCGTCCGTATGTGTGTGCTCACCGGCAAGGCGCTGTTCCGCCGCGATTTCCAGTGGCGGGAGTTCATCCTTCAGGGCTGGTTCCTCTTCAAGGTCTCTTTCCTGCCGACGCTCGCCGTTTCCATTCCTCTCACGGTGTTGCTCATCTTCACCCTCAACATCCTGTTGACGGAGTTCGGCGCGGCCGACATCTCCGGGGCAGGCGCGGCGCTGGCCGCCGTCACCCAGCTCGGGCCGCTGGTGACCGTGCTCGTCGTCGCAGGCGCCGGCTCCACGGCCATCTGCGCAGACCTCGGCGCCCGCACCATCCGCGAGGAGATCGACGCCCTCGAAGTGCTCGGCATCGACCCGATCCACCGGCTCGTCGTTCCTCGCGTCGTCGCCTCGACGTTCGTGGCGCTACTGCTCAACGGCGCCGTGATCACCATCGGCCTTGTCGGCGGCTTCATCTTCGGCGTCTATCTGCAGAACGTGTCCGCCGGCGCCTATGTGTCGACGCTGACGCTCGTCACCGGCCTGCCCGAGGTGTTGATCTCGGTCGTCAAGGCCACCACCTTCGGCCTGATCGCCGGCCTGGTCGGCTGCTACCGAGGGCTCACCGTCGCCGGCGGCGCCAAGGGCGTCGGCACCGCGGTGAACGAGACGCTGGTGCTCTGCGTGATCGCGCTGTTCGCGGTCAACGTCGTGCTCACCACCATCGGTGTCCGGTTCGGTACGGGGAGCTGACATGAGTACGGCGAATGTCCTCAAGGCCCGCTTCCCGCGCGGCTACGCCCGCACCGAGAAGGTCGCCGGTGCGCCGGGCCGGTTCCTCGACAGCGTCGGGCACGTCGCCTGGTTCGTCGTCACCGCGATGGGCTCCATCGGCCATGCGCTGCGGTACTACCGCAAGGAGACGTTGCGGCTGATCGCCGAAATCGGCATGGGCACCGGCGCGATGGCCGTCGTCGGCGGCACCGTCGCCATCGTTGGGTTCGTCACCCTATCGGGCTCCTCACTCGTTGCGATCCAGGGTTTCGCCTCGCTGGGCAACATCGGTGTGGAGGCGTTCACCGGCTTCTTCGCCGCCATGATCAACGTGCGCATCGCCGCACCGGTCGTCGCGGGCCAGGCCCTGGCGGCCACCGTCGGCGCGGGCGCCACGGCGGAACTCGGCGCCATGCGGATCAGCGAGGAGATCGACGCGCTGGAGGTGATGGGCATCAAGTCCATCTCCTATCTGGTATCCACCCGCATCATGGCCGGCTTCGTGGTGATCATCCCGCTCTACGCGATGGCGATCATCATGTCGTTCCTGTCCGCCCAGGTGACGACGACCTTCTTCTACGGTCAGTCGATCGGCACCTACGAGCACTACTTCCGGACCTTCCTCCGCCCGGACGACGTGTTCTGGTCCTTCGTGCAGGCGATCATCATCTCGGTGATCGTCATGCTCAACCACTGCTACTACGGCTACTTCGCCAGCGGCGGACCGGTCGGCGTCGGCGAGGCCGTCGGCCGGTCGATGCGCGCCTCCCTGGTCGCCATCGTGTGTGTTGTCCTGTTCGCTTCGTTGGCGCTGTACGGCACCGACCCGAACTTCAACCTCACGGTGTAGCGCATGACGGCCCCACTGAACGCTCCCCGCACACCGCCCTACAAGTTGGCCGGTGTGGTGCTCACGCTGCTGACGATCGTCGCGATCGTGCTCGTGTACTTCCAGTTCCGCGGCGACTTCCTGCCGCGCGAACAGGTGACGCTGATGTCCAGCCGCGCGGGCCTGGTGATGGACCCCGGTTCGAAGGTCACCTACAACGGCGTCGAGATCGGCCGCGTCTCGGAGGTCAGCGAGGTCTCGGTCGGCGACGAGACGCAGGCCAAGATCCTGATGGAGATCGACAAGAAGTACCTCAACCTCATTCCGAAGAACGTCGAAGCGAGAATCAGCGCCACCACGGTGTTCGGCAACAAGTACATCTCCTTCACGTCGCCGAAGAACCCGAGCCCCCAGCGGATCACCTCGGCCGACGTCATCGACGCCACGCACGTGACGACCGAGTTCAACACCCTCTTCGAGACGATCACCTCGATCTCGGAGAAGGTCGACCCCATCAAGCTGAACCAGACGCTCAGCGCGACCGCCCAAGCCCTGCAGGGCCTCGGCGAGCGGTTCGGCCAGTCGATCATCAACGGCAACGAGATCCTCGGCGAGCTCAACCCAAGGATGCCCCAGCTACGCCGCGACAATCAGCTGCTCGCCGACCTCGGCGACGTGTACGCCGATGCCGCGCCCGATCTGTTCGACGGCCTGGAGAACGCCGTCACCACCGCGCGCACGCTGAACGAGAACCAGGGCAACATCGACGCGGCGTTGATGGCCTCGATCGGATTCGGCAACGTGGGCGCCGAGATCTTCGACAAGGGTGGGCCGTATCTGATCCGCGGCGCCGAAGATCTGCTCCCGACGTCCGCGCTGCTCGACGAGTACAGCCCGATGTTCTACTGCTTCCTGCGCAACGGTCATGATGTCGGGCCCAAGATCGCGGCTTCCCTTGGCGGCAACGGCTATTCGCTGCGAACCCATTCCGAAGTGGTCTTTCCCGGCAACGCGTACGTGTATCCGGACAACCTGCCGAGGGTGAACGCCAAGGGTGGACCCGAGGGTCGGCCCGGCTGCTGGCAGCCCGTCACCCGCGACCTGTGGCCGAACCCGTACCTGGTGATGGACACCGGCGCGTCGATTGCGCCGTACAACCACTTCGAGTTCGCGTCGCCGTTGGCGTGCACACTCTGTGTCATCCCCCTCCTGCCCGCGCCGATCCCCATCTTGTTCCCGGGAGCCGAGTACGTCTGGGGCCGTCAGCTAGGGGAGTTCACGATCAACCCATGAAAATCACCGGTACAGCCGTCAAACTCGGCATCTTCGCGTTGGTGCTGCTGCTGTTCACCGCGATCATCATCGTGGTGTTCGGTCAGATGCGTTTCGACCGCACGACCGGTTACTCCGCGATCTTCAGCAACGCCAGCGGTCTGCGCGCCGGCCAGTTCGTCCGGGCGTCCGGCGTGGAGGTCGGCAAGGTCTCCAAGGTCGAGATCGAGGACGGCGGTCGGGTGGCCAAGGTCGACTTCGACGTCGAGCGCGATCTCCAGCTATTCCAGGGCACGACGGCGTCGATCCGCTACCTGAACCTGATCGGCGACCGGTACCTGGAGCTCAAGCGCGGCGACGACGACAAGCGTCTGCCCGCCGGCTCGACGATCCCGTTGGAGCGCACCGAGCCCGCGCTCGACCTGGACGCGTTGATCGGCGGTTTCCGCCCGTTGTTCCGGGCGCTGGATCCCGACAAGGTGAACAACATCGCCGAGTCGATCATCACGATCTTCCAGGGCCAGGGCGGCACCATCAGCGACATCCTGGATCAGACCGGCCAGCTGACCTCCGCCCTCGCCGACCGCGACCAAGCCATCGGTGAGGTGATTCGCAACTTGAACACCGTGCTGGACACCACCGTCAAGCACCAGAAGCAGTTCGATGAGACCGTCGTCAACTTCGAAAGTTGATCACCGGTTTGAAGGACAGAAAGGATCCGATCGCCAGTTCCGTCGCCGACATCAGCGACGCCGCAGGCACGATCGGGGACCTGTTCGCCGACAACCGTCCGCTTCTGCAGAGCACCATTGGCCATCTGGAGGCCATTCAGCAGCCGCTGGTCGACCAGAAGGACCGGCTGAACGAAGTTCTTGTGCAGCTTCCGACGGCGCTGAAGATCATCGGCCGCGTCGGGCGGCGTCTACGGTGACTTCTTCAACTTCTACGCCTGCGACCTCACGCTCAAGCTGCCCGGCCTGCAGCCCGGCGGTCCGGTGCGCACGGTGAAGATCTGGTCTCAGCCCACGGGCAGGTGCACGCCGCAATGAGAGTCCTAGAGGGTAGCAACCGCGTCAGGGGCGGGGTGATGGGCATTCTCATCACGCTCCTGATCATCGGGGTGGGACAGAGCTTCTCCAGCGTGCCGATGCTGTTCGCGCAGCCGACCTACTACGCCCAGTTCTCCGACACCGCCGGGCTGGCCGCCGGTGACAAAGTGCGCATTGCAGGTGTGGATGTCGGCGAAGTCCGCTCGATGGATATCGAGGGCGACAAGGTCAGGATCGGCTACACGTTGAGCGGCACGCGGATCGGCACCGAGAGCCGCGCCGCGATCCGCACGGACACGATCCTGGGTCGCAAGAACATGGAGATCGAGTCGCGCGGTACCGAGGCGCTAAGCGCCAACGGCGTGCTCCCCATCGGACAGACCACCACGCCATATCAGATCTACGACGCGTTCTTCGACGTGACGAAGGCGGCGTCCGGCTGGGACACCGAGACCGTCAAGCGGTCGTTGAATGTGCTGTCGGAGACGATCGATCAGACCTACCCGCACCTGAGCGCCGCCCTCGATGGCGTCGCACGGTTCTCCGACACCATCGGCAAGCGTGACGAAGATGTCCGCAAGCTGCTGGCCAACGCGAACAAGATCGCCGGGGTGCTCGGGAACCGCTCAGAGCAGATCAACAAACTGCTGACCAACGCGCAGACCCTTCTCGCGGCGATCAATGAGCGCAACTACGCGGTCAGCATGCTGCTGGAGCGGGTCGGCCAGTTCTCGGAGCAGGTTGCCGGTTTCGTCAACGACAATCCCAACCTGAACCATGTGCTGGAGCAGCTGCGCACCATCAGCGGCATCCTCAAGGACCGCAAGTTCGACCTGATGGACTCGCTGACCTCGCTGAGCTCGTTCCTCGGGTCGCTGGCCGAGGCGGTGTCGTCCGGCCCCTATTTCAAGGTTCTGGTGGTCAACCTGTTGCCGCCGTGGTTGTTGCAGCCGTTCGTCGACGCCGCGTTCAAGAAGCGCGGCATCGACCCGGAGGAGTTCTGGCGCAACGCGGGCCTGCCGTCGTGGCGGTTCCCGGACCCGAACGCGCAGCGGTTCCCCAACGGCGCACCCGCGCCAGGGCCGGAAGTGCTCGAGGGCACCCCGGAGCACCCGGGTCCCGCGGTGGTCGCCGGCCACCCATGCTCGTACACGCCGACGGCCGAAGGCCTTCCGCGGCCGGGCGACCCGTTGCCGTGCTCGCACCTGTCGACAGGCCCGTTCGGACCGAACCCGTACTCGAGCCCGCCGGGGCAGGACTACACGACGCTTCCGGACGTGGCGGCGTCGCCGCCCAACCCGAACGGACCGGGTTTCACGCCGGGCGTGCCCGCCGCGGCAATCCCGGGCCAGCTACCGCCGGACATGGGTGGCGTGCCCGCTGCGCTCCCGCCGGCCCCGCCGGGTGCACGTACCGTTCCCGTCGGTCCTCTGCCGCCCGAAGGACCGGACTTCACGCCGGGCATCGCGCCGTTGCCGCCCGCTCTCGACGGGCCGCCGCCGCCGCCAGGACCTGGTCCGGCGCCCGGCCCTGCCGGCACACCTGTGTTGCCTGGTAACC
This sequence comes from uncultured Actinomycetota bacterium, assembly GCA_963786995.1. Classification (GTDB taxonomy): domain Bacteria; phylum Actinomycetota; class Actinomycetes; order Mycobacteriales; family Mycobacteriaceae; genus Mycobacterium. The sequence continues at coordinate 59,075 of CAWBBH010000006.1, forward strand.
CGCCGTACCTTCCGCCAGGTTCGCAGAGTGGATCGGTGCAGTAGCCATGTCGACTATCTTCAATGTGCGAAACATGAAGCTGCCGAACGTTTCCCGGACGACAGTGATCGTCGGCGCGATCGTCGTGGTGCTGGCGCTGGTGGCCGGCATCGTCGGATGGCAGCTGTACAAGAAGCTGACCTACAACACCGTGGTCGCCTACTTCCCGCAGACGCTTGCGCTGTATGCGGGCGACAAGGTGCAGATCATGGGCGTCAAGGTCGGCACGATCGATTCGATCGAGCCGGCAGGCGACAAGATGAAGGTCACCTTCAACTACGCCAACAAGTACAAGGTGCCCGCGAACGCGACCGCGTCCGTGCTGAACCCCAGCCTGGTCGCGTCCCGCACCATCCAGCTCTCGCCGCCCTACACCGGTGGACCGACGATGCAGGATGATGCGGTAATCCCGATCGACCGCACCCAGGTGCCGGTCGAGTACGACGAACTGCGCGACTCGATCAACCGGATTCTGACTGATCTCGGCCCCACACCGGAACAGCCGAAGGGGCCGTTCGGTGATGTCATCGAGTCGTTCTCGGACGGCCTGGCGGGCAAGGGCGATCAGATCAACAAGACGCTCACCGGCCTGTCTGAAGCGGTCACCACGCTCAACGAGGGCCGCGGCGACTTCTTCGCGGTGGTCAAGAGTCTCGCGCTGTTCGTCAACGCTTTGTACAAGAGCGACCAGCAGTTCGTCGCGCTGAACAACGACCTCGGCCAGTTCACGAACTCGTTCACCAACACCGATCAGCGAACTCGCGAAGGCGGTCGCGATCTCAACGACTCTGCTGTCGACCACGCGCAAGTTCATCGGTGAGAACGGCGAGGTGCTGGCGCCACGGACATGGACAACCTGGCCGAGGTGACCACCGCGATCCTGCAGCCGGAGCCGCTGAACGGTCTGGAGACCGGGTCTGCACGTGTACCCGAACGCAATCTCCAACCTCATCAACATCACCTCGCCGAACCAGGCGGCATCGTCGGCTTGCCGGTGATCGCCAGCTTCGCCAACCCGATTCAGTTCATCTGCAGCTCGATCCAGTCGGGTAGCCGGCTGGGCTACCAGGAGTCTGCCGAGCTCTGTGCGCAGTATCTGTCGCCGATCCTCGATGCGATCAAGTTCAACTACCCGCCGATCGCGTTCAGCCAGTTCATGACCGCCATGACGCTGCCCAAGCAGATTGCCTACTCCGAACCCAGGCTCCAGCCGCCGCCGGGCTACAAGGACACCACCGTGCCGGGGATCTTGTCGCGCGACACGTTGTTCTCGCACGGCAACCACGAGCCGGGCTGGGTGACCGCCCCGGGTATGCAGGGCATCGAGGTGCAGCCGCACACCGAACGCAACATCACGCCGGAGTGTCTGGCCGAGCTTCTGGGCGGGCCGGACTGTGTGATTCCTGACGCGCCGCCCGCGTTCGGGGTGAACAACGGCAGGCTGCCAGGCCCGCCGAACTCCTACGACGAGCGCAACCCGCTGCCGCCGCCGTGGTACCCGCAGCCGGGACCGCCTCCTGGACCGTCGCCTGGCGTCATCCCGGGTGATCCGCTCGGCGCTATCTCGCCTGCGCCCGCGGCCGCGCCGGCAGCCGCACCCGCACCGGCTGGACCACCGCTGCCCGCTGAAGCTGGAGGGGGCTAATGAGCACGCGGACGCGAATGGCGGTTACGCCGGGGCGTAAGTGGAGCCGCATCGCACGGCGCGCCGCCGGGCTGGTGATTGTCGGTCTCGTGCTGAGCTCGTGCGGCTGGCGCGGCATCGCGAATGTGCCGTTGCCGGGCGGGCCGGGCACAGGACCCGACCACATGACGGTCTATGTGCAGATGCCGGATACGTTGGCGCTCAACGTCAACAGCCGCGTGCGCGTCGCCGACGTCTACGTCGGCCGGGTGCGTTCGATCGAGCTGAAGAACTGGGTCGCCACGCTGACCCTTGATCTGCAGCCGGGCATCAAGCTGCCGGAGAACTCGCTGGCCAAGATCGGCCAGACCAGCCTCCTGGGTAGCCAGCACGTGCAGCTGGACCCGCCGCCGGACCCGTCGCCGCAGCAGCTGAAGACCGGCGACACCATCCCGCTGAAGAATGCGTCGGCGTTCCCGACGACGGAGCGGGTGCTGGCCAGCATCGCCACCATCGTGCGTGGCGGCGGCATCTCGAACCTGGAAGTGATCCAGACCGAGATCAACAATCTGCTGACCGGTCGGGCCGATCAGATTCGCGAATTCCTGAACCGACTGGACACCTTCACCGACGCGTTGAACCAGCAGCGCCAAGACATCACCAGGGCTATCGATTCCACCAACCGGCTGTTGACGATCGTGGCTAAGCGCAACAACACGTTGGATCGGGTGTTGACCGAATTCCCGCCGCTGATCAAGCATTTCGCGGACACCCGCGATCTGTTCGCCGACGCCGTCGAGTCGTTGGGCGAGATCAGCCGGGCTGCCGACGCGGCGCTTGCTCCCACGAGCGCGAACCTGAATCAGAATCTGCAAAACCTGCAGCGCCCGCTCAAGCAGCTGTCCAAGGGGTCGCCGTACCTGGTCGACTGCCTCAAGTGGCGTGCTCACCGCACCGTTCACATCGAGAACGTGCCGAAGGCCGTTCGTGGCGATTACATCAACGTGTCACTGAACGTCGACCTGACGCTGAGCGCGATGGACAACGGCATCCTGTCCGGAACCGGCGTGTGCGGGATGCTGCGCGCACTCGAGCAGGCGTGGGGTCGTGACCCGGCGACGATGATCCCGGACTCCGATTACACGCCGAACCCGAAGGACGCCCCGGGCGGACCGCTGGTCGAAAGGGGGGAGTGAGCAGTGCTGACGCGGTTCATCAAGATCCAGCTGGTTCTGTTCACGATCCTCACCATCCTCGCGCTCGTCGTATTGGGTTGGTACTACCTGCGGGTGCCCAGCCTGGTTGGGATCGGGCAGTACAAGCTGTACGCCGACCTGCCCCGCTCCGGTGGGCTGTACTCGACTGCGAACGTCACGTATCGCGGCACTCAGATCGGCAAGGTCACCGACGTCGAACCGACGGAGGACGGTGCAGGGCGACGATGAGCATCGACAACCGGTACAAGATCCCCGCAGACGCCACCGCAAACGTGCATTCGGTGTCGGCGATCGGTGAGCAGTACCTCGACCTGGTGTCCACTGGTGACCCTGGCCAGTACCTGAGAGACGGGCAGACCGATCACCACCGGCACGGTGCCCAGCGAAGTGGGTCCGGCGCTGGACGCCGCCAACGGGGTCTCGCGGTGCTGCCCGAAGGAGAAGATCGACTCGCTGCTGACCGAGACGTCGAAGGCCGTCGGCGGACTGGGCCCCGGCCTGCAACGGTTGGTGGACGGCACGACGAACCTGGCGCAGGGCTTCCAGGAGAACCTGCCGCAGGTCAACGACATCATCACAACGCGACGCCGATCCTGCAAAGCCAGGCCGACTCCGGTGACGCGATCGAGCAGTGGTCGCGCAATCTCAAATCCTTGCCGCGCAGTCGGCTGCGGAGGATCAGGCGTTGCGCAGCGGTCTGCAGCAGGCTGCGCCGACGCTGGACCAGGCGTCGGCGCTGTTCAGCGACGTCCGAGAGTCATTGCCGCAGACGCTGGCCAACCTCGAGGTCGTCCTCGACATGCTCAAGCGCTACAACAAGGGTCTCGAGCAGGCGTTGGTGATCGGGCCGCAGGGCGGCACGGTCGGCGCAGGCCGGCACGATCTTCCCGGACGAGGGCTTGCTGCACTTGGGGTTGGGCATCAATCAGCCGCCACCGTGTTTGACCGGGTTCCTACCTGCCTCGGAGTGGCGGTCTCCAGCGGACACCAGCATGGCGCCGTTGCCCGCGGGGACTTACTGCAAGATTCCCAAGGACGCCAGAACGTCGGTCCGGGGTGCGCGTAACTATCCGTGTATGGACGTGCCGGGTAAGAGGGCGGCGACGCCGCAGGATTGCTTGAGCAAGGAGCCTTACATTCCGTTGGGCACCAACCCTTGGTACGGCGACCCGAACCAGATCGTGAACTGCCCGGCGCCTGCGGCGCGCTGTGACCAGCCGGTCAAACCGGGCTATGTGATACCGGCTCCGACCGTCAACAGCGGTACTAACCCGGCGCCGGCCGACCAGTTGCCGCCGGGTGGGTCGCCGCAGCCGGTCAGTGATCCGCTGACCCCGCCCAATCAGGGCAGCGTGCAGTGCAGTGGACAGCAACCCAACCCGTGTACGTACACTCCAGCAGCAGGAACCAGGCCGTCTACAACCCGCAGAGCGGTGAGGTGGTCGGCCCCGACGGCGTGAAGTACTACGTCAGCAACTCGAAGAACCCAGGAGACGACGGATGGAAGGACATGCTGGCACCCGCCAGCTGAACCCCACCGATGCTGAGGACGCGCCTGTCGACCCGGTTGCGGTAACCGAACAAGAGCAGGCCGGCCAAGAACCAAGGGAAGCGCAACCGAAGGGACAGCCGCAACGTCGCCGAACGATGCGGCGGACCGCCGTCCGCCGCGCCTGGGCAGAGGATGGGCGGCGGGTATCTGCGTCGGGTTGCTGATCCTGACGATCGCGGCGGTAGTCGGTGGACTCGCGCTGATCCGGGACAATCGACAGCATCGAGGCCATCTCCCGTGACGATGCGGCCGCGCTGCAAGCCGCGAAGGATTGTGTCGCGGCGACGCAAGCGCCGGACACCGCCGCGATGTCGGCGGCCCAAATGAAGATCATGGAGTGCACCACCGGCGCGTTTGGCGCACAGGCGTCGATGTTCAGCGGTGTTCTGGTCGAGGCCTATCAGGCGGCGAAGGTCAAGGTTCAGGTGTCCGACATGCGTGCCGCGGTCGAACGCCACAACGACGACGGATCGGTTGACGTGCTGGTCGCTGTTCGGACCAAGGTGACCAACTCGGAAGCCGCCGACCAGGAGCAAGGTTACCGGCTTCGAGTACGGATGGCGCGGGACCCGTACGCTGACAACCAGTACAAGATCGACAAACTCGAACAGGTCACGTCGTGACCGCTGTCCTCGACGCGACGCCCGGCGCCGAAGCCGACGACGCGGCATCCAGCCGGCCGCTCGCCTCGTGGCCTGCGCGGGCGGGCGCACTCTGCCTGGACATACTGCTGGGCGTCGGCGTGATCGCTGTGCTGACGCTGCTTGCGTACTCCGCGCTCACGGTTTCCCAGCCCAGCTGGCTGTGGCTGGCCTACGTGATCGCCGCAGCGGTCGTATTCGCCGCGATGGCGGTGAACCGGGTGCTGTTGCCGGCCATCACCGGCTGGAGCCTGGGCCGAGCCGTGCTGGGTATCAGAGTTTTGCAGCGCGACGGCACCCCGGCGGGAATCGTGCGGTTGGCGGTCCGCGACATTGCCCACCTGCTGGATACCGCGGCGCTGTTTGTCGGGTGGCTGTGGCCGCTGTGGGACTCGCGCCGCCGCACATTCGCAGATCTGTTGCTGCGCACCGAGGTTCGCAGAGTTGATCCGCCCCAACGCAATATGCGCCGACTGGCTGCGACAGTTCTGGCCGCTGCCGCAGTGGTGTGTGCGGCCGCGGTGACCCTCAACTATGTCGTGGTGTATCGCCAGGAGCGGGCTGTCGATCAGGCCCGGCAGCAGATCGCCGAGCAGGGCCCTCACATCGTCGAGCAGATGCTGACTTACAACAAGGACACGTTGAAAGACGACTTCGCGCGGGCGCAGGCGTTGACCACCGACAGTTACCGTGACACGTTGATCGCCCAGCAGCAGGCGGCACAGGAAGGCAACCCTACGTCGAATGAGTACTGGGCTGTCAGCAGCGCGGTGCTTTCTGTCTCGCCGCAGCGCGCTTCGATGCTGATGGCAATGCAGGGCCAACGTGGTACCGAGGTCAAGGACCTGCGTTTCATCACGGCGACCGTCAGGGCAGATTTCGAGAAGTCACGTTCAGGTGAGTGGCGCGTCGCCAATCTCACGGTGCTGAAGAAGCCGTTGCCTGCAGGAGTCGGCCAATGAGTCCGAGACGCAAGATCGATGCCGAAGAGCCAGACCTGTATACCATTCCCGCACCCAAACCGCCGCGGCAGTGGGGCCTGACGATCGCAGCGACGCTGTCTGGCGTGCTGGTCGTGGCGGCCATCGTGGCGAGCAGCCTGATGCTGGTGTCGCATGAGAGCGACCGCAGGACCCAGGTCCGGGATGCCGATGTACTCGGCTATGTGCGGTCGTTCATGACGACCTACACGACCTTGAATCCCTTCCAGGCCAACTACTACGGAGACCGAATCCAGTCCCAGGCCACCGGTGACTTCGCCAAGATGTTCAAGGAAAAGTCCAGCGAGATTCTGCTTCGGGTGGCCAGTGCCGCACCCACTCAGGGCGCGGTGGTGGAAGCCGGTGTGCAGAGGTGGAACGACGACGGCAGCGCCGACGTACTCGTCGCCACCAAGATCACGAACAAGACGCCGGACGGGAAGACAGTCGAAAGCGGCGACCGTTGGGTCGTGACGGCAAAGAGGGAAGGACAGCTGTGGAAGATCAGCCAACTGATTCAGGTGATCTGACCACGGATGCGGCCCCTTCGGCGCCGACACCCCGCGGGCGACACCGCATGCCGAGCGGCAAGAAACTCCGCGCATTCAACGCCGAGCCGGAGGCTGCTACGCCCGAGCCCGTTGAAGAAGAGGCCCCTGTCACTGAGTCGGCCGAAGCCGTCGAGCTGACGACGTCGAGCGTCGAGGAGACGCCGGTCGAGGAGGCGCCCGTCGAAAAGGCGCCTGCCAAGAAGAGTCGTCGGCGTAGCTTCCTGCGGCGGAAGAAGGATCAGCCTGCGGCGTCGCCAGCCGAGACACCCGCCGAGGGCGATGCGCAGGCGCAGGAGCAGGCGGACGAGCAGCCTGCCGAAACGGTCGATGCCGAGGTGCCCGCCGGCGCGACCACCGAAGCGGTGGACGCCCAGGGGGACGCCGAAGTGCAGCCCGATGGCGAGATCACGACAGAGGACGTTGTGCTCGTTCCGCACCGACCAGCGGGTAAGCGGCTGAAAGTCGCCGCTGCCGCGGCTGCGGCGCTGTTCGTCGCCGGCGGTGCATTCCTGGGGGCAACGGCGCAACCGGTGATCGCGAACCGTGCGTTGGTGGAGACCAAGCTGAACATCGCACGCACGGCCGCGAACGCCATCACCACACTGTGGTCGTATACCCCGGAGAACATGGACTCGCTGGGCGAGCGATCGGCGCGTTACCTGACCGGCGACTTCGCCGCGCAGTACAAGAAGTTCATCGACTCGATCGTGGCGACCAACAAGCAGGCACAGGTCACCAACACCACGTCGGTGCTCGGCACTGCGGTGGAGTCGGTCAGCGCGACCGATGCGTCGGCCGTGGTGTACACCAATTCGGTTGCCACCAGCCCGGTTTCGAAGAACATCCCGTCGCTGCGGTATCTGTCCTACCGGTTGGAGATGAAGCGCGACCGCACCGAGTGGCGGATCACCCGGATGACGACCATCACCACGCTGGACCTCACTCCGCAGCTGTAGCGCCGCGATGCCCGTCACCTCTCCGGTCTCTCATCGGTTGACGGTGACGGGGTTGCTCCTGCTGACCTTCGGAACCGGCATGATCGACGCGATCAGCGTGCTCGTCCTGGGGCACGTGTTCGTCGCCAACATGACGGGCAACGTGGTGTTCCTCGGGTTCTGGTTCGCGCAGCAGAACGTCGTCGACATGACCGCGGCCGTCGTCGCCTTCGTGAGCTTCCTGTCCGGAGCGGTGATCGGCGGGCGGTTCTCCCGTCATCTCCAGCACGACACCAGACGCTGGGTGACGGTGGCGCTCGCTGTCGAGTGCGCGCTGCTGCTGGTGTTGTCCGTCCTCGCGGGAACCGGGGTGCTCGACTACCGCGACAACACGAAGCTGATCCTGATCGCAGGCCTGGCGGTGGCTTTCGGCAGTCAGAACGCGACAGCGCGGCAGTTCGGCATCCAGGAGCTCAGCACCACGGTGCTGACGTCGACGATCGTCGGATTCGGTGTCGACAGCAGGCTGGCGGGAGGCAAGGGCGAGCGCGGGAAGTTGCGGGTGTCGGTCGTGCTGACGATGTGCGCGGGAGCCGTGGTCGGCGCGACGCTGAGCCGGTTCATGGTGGCGCCGGTGATCGCCATCGTGGCGGTGCTGGTGGCCGCGACGTCCGTTCTGTTCTGGTTCGGGCCGCCGGTTCCGGCCGACGACTAAGGTCGCGGCTATGCCAACAGTTCTCGTCACCGGAGCGGCCAGGGGCATCGGCAAGGCGATCGTCGAGCACCTGGCGTCGACCGGCTGGGACGTCATCGCAGGCGTGCGCTCCCAGCAGGACGCCAATGCGATCACCAAGGTCGATCCGCAGCGGGTGTCCGCGGTCATCCTCGACATCACCGACGCGGAGCACATCGCGAAGCTGGCCGATGCGCTGCCGGCGCGCCTCGACGCCGTGGTCAACAACGCCGGGGTGGCGGTCGGCGGCCCGGTGGAGACCGTGACGCCCGAGGAGTGGCGACATGTCTTCGACGTCAACGTCATCGGGCAGTTCGCGGTGACGCGGGCAGTGCTACCGAAGCTGCGTGAGTCGCGGGGCAGGGCGCTGTTCATCTCGAGCGTGAACGGCCGAATCGCGACGCCGATGCTGGGGCCGTACTCGGCCTCGAAGTTCGCGCTGGAGGCGGCGTGCGACGCGCTACGGGTCGAGATCAGAGGGTGGGGCGTGTCGGTCGTGCTGATCGAACCGGCGCAGACCGACACCGACATGTGGCGGACAGCGGGCGACATGGTGGAGCAGTTCGAGGCCGACATGTCCGCGGAGGCCCGCGACCTGTACGCCAGACACATCGCGGGGATGAAGAAGTTCGTCCCGCGTGCCCGCAGGATGGCGTCGCCGACGACGAAGGTGGTCGCGGTGGTGGAGGAGGCGCTGACCGCTCGTCGGCCGCGGGCCCGGTACGTGGTGGCACTGCTGCCGAAAATTCAGATCGCGTTGGTGACGAATATGCCTGCCGCGCTGCGGGACCGGATCATGACTTTGTTGGTCGGGTTGCCGCGCCGCCGACGTGGCTGACTTCGTCAAGTCGAGCAACACCGCGCCGGCGGGTTTCTTCGCGCTGGAAGCGGCGGGGCTGTGCTGGCTGGCCGTGCACGGTGGAGTGCGCTGTGCGCGGGTCATCCGGCACGACGAACGCTCGTTGACGTTGGAGCGGCTGGAGTCGGTGCCCCCGACGCGGGATGCGGCGCAGGATTTCGGTAGGCGCCTGGCGGTGACGCACGGGGCGGGCGCGCGGCTATTCGGTTCGGGTCCGGCCGACTGGAGTGGTGACGGCTACTTCGGCCCGTTGGCTGAGCCGATGCCGATGTCGTTGCGCGGCCATCCGACGTGGGGTGTCTTCTACGCCGAGGAGCGTCTGCGTCCGATGGCCGCCCTTGCGCAACGGAGGCTGGGCGCAGACGTCCGGCGGTCGGTCGACGAGGTGACCGAGCGGTGCCTGGTGGGTGACTTCGACGATGACGATCCGCCTGCGCGCATCCACGGCGACCTGTGGAGCGGCAACGTGATGTGGACGCGCGGCGGCGCGGTGTTGATCGACCCGGCGGCGCACGGCGGGCATCGGGAGACGGACCTCGCAATGCTGCACCTTTTCGGCTGCCCGCACCGCAACGAGGTGCTCGCCGGGTATGAGGCGATGCGGCCGTTGCGGCCGGGGTGGCAGGCGCGGATCGGATTGCATCAGCTGTACCCGCTGCTGGCTCATGTCGCGCTGTTCGGGTCGGGCTATGTGGGTCAGACGGAAAACGCGGCCTGGAGCGCGCTGGATTTACCCGGCCCTAGTTGAGGGCCAGGGCCCGCTCGACCACCTCGGTCAGCAGTGGTGCGAGCACCTGCGCGTACTCCGTCGTGATGTGGTTGTCGTCGCGAAATACCAACGTATTGCCCACGACGACGGGGCACCGCGTCGTCGTGCAGAACAACTCCGACAGATCTGCGTACTGACCGCCGCCCGCTGCCGTCGCCGCAGCCTCCGCCGCGATGCCACCGTCGTTGAGACCCTCGGCCCTCGACGGCGCGCACGCGGCCGTGTCGTCCATGTGCGCCGACACACACGTCGGCACCGTCGAGTGCGGGTCTGCCACCGGCCCCACCACCAAAACCTCTGCGCCCGTGGCCCGTAGGGTCTTGACGACCAGTGTCAGGCGGTCCTGCCACGCCCGGTCATAGCTGGTGAATCCGAAGTCCGCCCCGTATCTACGCGACATGTCGAGCACGATCATCTGCGGCTTCTCCCGGTAGAGCCGCGCCATCATGTCTCCTCGCCACCGCTCACATTCGGTGAACGTGCGGCCAAGGTACGGGCTGTTGATGCGCAGATCCAGAAATGGACACAACACCTTGCTCATCGTGGTGAGCCGCCAATGCTTCTCGCGTGCAATGGGTTCCAGTGCCGGCTGCCACATCGCCGCGTGCGAGTCACCCACCAGCGCCACCGTCGTCGTTGATCCCGTGTCTCCCGACACACAGTCGGGCTGGGCCACGTCGCGCCACGACAGCACGCATCCGTTCACGAACACCTCGGGCTTGGCGATCGCATTGAGCGCCGGAGTCAGATTCGACGGCACCGGGCCGCCGGCAGCGGACTTCGCGACCGCCGCCAACACCTGATCGCGCACCGACATCGGCGGGAGAGCCTTCTCGGCGACCGAATGCGCAGGTCCGACGGGCGTCACCGGCGCCGCCGCCACGCCCTGGCCCACCGGCACCGGTCGCACCATCAGCAGTACCAGGCACGCCGCGACCGCAACGGCGGTCAGCCCCCCACCCACCGCCAGACCCCGCCTCGCTGAATCCGTCAGTGACGGCGCGAACCGCACCGGATTCTCGATCAGGTGCAGTGTCAGGATCGCGAGCCCGAAGGACACCCCCACCATCGCCAACCTGCCCGCCAGACCCAGCGGCTGGCCGATCACCGCAGGCGCGAGCAGCAGAACCGGCCAGTGCCACAGATACCACGAGTAGGACAACCGGCCGATCATCCGCATCGTCGGCTTCGACAGGAAGCGGCCCACGCCGAGATCCGGTGTCGCACAACCCGCGCCGATGATCAGGGCCGTCCCCATCACCGGCAGCAGCGCCGTCGTGCCCGGGTACGGCGTGCCGTCGCCGATCTGTGTGCACGTGACGACGATCAGTGCCAACCCGCCCCAGCCCACCACCGCGGCCGAGGGCGCCGGTAGATGCCGCCACGCGCCGGCGGTCAGCGCCACCAGGCCGCCGACCGCCAACTCCCACGCCCGCGTAGGCAGCGAGAAGAACGCCCACGAAGGCCAACTCTCGGTCCACGCGAGCGACACCGCGAAGGACAGCGCGGCCAACACGCCGAGGACGACCACATACGGCCCGACCGACCGTATGTCGAAGCGCCGACCCGCCCGCGCCAGAAGCCATGCGGTGCCGATGATCAGTGCCGGCCACAGCAGATAGAACTGCTCCTCCACGCCCAGCGACCAGTAGTGCTGCAGCGGCGACGGCGGCGCATCTGCCGCCAGATAGTCGGTGCCCTGGATCGCGAAGCGGTAGTTGCCGACATACAGCGCGCTCGCGATGCCGTCACCGACGACGTTGCGCGCCTGCAGCGGCGGCAACCACAGGGCCGACGCGACGCAGGTCGCCACCAGCACGGTGACCGCAGCAGGCAGCAGGCGTCGCGCCCGCGCAGCGTAGAACCGGGCCAGCCGGACGGTCCCGAACTCCGACGCTTCGCGCCACAACAGACCGGTGATCAGGAAGCCGGAGACGACGAAGAAGACGTCGACGCCGACGAAGCCGCCGCTAACGCCCGGCACTCCGGCGTGGTACAGCACCACGGCGATGACGGCGACGGCCCGTAATCCTTCGATGTCGGGCCGAAACCGGTTCTGCGGCGGAGCTGTCCGCCCGCTCGCAGGAGATCCACGTCGGGAAGCAGGGCGGAGGGCAGTCGAAACTCTGTTCACTCGAGCAACGATCGTCTCACGACACCCAGGCGTATCCGCGGATCAACGCGCTACATCGCCAACCAGGCCAACTCTCGCGGCAGCTTCTCGCGCCACGCTGCCACGTCGTGCCCCCCGACGAACGAGACCCCGGACGGCGGTTTACGCAGCGACGCGACGAACTGCTTGGTGGCGTCGTAGAACCGGTCGCCCGCACCGCAGTCGATTCTCAAAGGAATTTCGGACAGCGCCGGTGTGCCGTAAACCGAGTAGGCGAACCAATCGGCAGGGCCGTCGAACGCGCGCTCTTCAATCGCCTGTCCGTAGTCGGTGAACAGAGCGGGCGCCACGGCACAGATCGCCGCGGTGCGCGCCGCGCCCAACGCACCCCCGAGCAACAAGGCGCCGTAGCCGCCCATCGACCAACCGATGAAGCTGACCCGCCGCGTGTCGAGGCCCTTGCTCGCCAACATCGGCAGCAGCTCGCGCAGCACCATCGTGCCGGAGTCCTCGCCCGTCGCCCGCCGGTGCCACCACCCGTTGCCGCCGTCGACGGCCACCACCGCGAACGGCGGATAACCGGCCATCTCCAACTCGGCCAGGCCCGCCTCGACGCCCATGGCCATCACGCCTTCGGCGGTCATGTCGCGGCCGTGCAGTGCGATGACGGGCCGCAGCGGGCGCGTATAGCGACCGGGGGGAAGGGCTATCGCCCAATGGGTTTCGACCCCCCCGCGGGCCGCCGACGCGAACGAGCCCGTCAGCATCGTCGTCGCCTTGGCCGATGAGGGCGTCGGCTGGTCGGGCGGTGCACCCGACGCGGTGGCAAGCCCCAATTGAAGGATCGGGTCGAACGCACAGGCTCCGGCGAGCCCCGCGCCCAGCCGCAGCACGGTGCGACGCGTCAAATCCTGCATCGACGTCAGGCGAAGGCGAGCCAGGTTGGAAGTGCGCGCTCACGCGAGTCGCACAGCACCTGGCGTGTGTCGCAGCTTCCCTTGGGAACGCCTGCGCCACTCCACATTCCGCCGGTGTTACGGCGCAGTACGATCGCCGACGATCCGCCGCCGTCGAGCAGCACAGCGGTATCGGAACCCAGCCCGCGGAACAGGTCCTGCATCTGGTCGGGTGTGTAGCTCCCGCCCTGGAACACATACAACTGGTCGTTGGTGCGGTTGTAGGCGATCGCGGTGCGTGCGGCGCTCGGTCCGCCGTCGTTGAGCTGCCCGGTGTCGCCGGGCGCAAGAAGCCCGATGCCCGCCACCGCGACGAAGCGCGCACTCTGGTCCAGGAGCTTCTGGATCTCCGGCGATGCGGAGTCATAATCGCCTGCCCCCTTGGGTATGACGACATAGGGCGCGCCGCCGGACGGCAGGATCATGGTGGCCAGCGAGGACCAGTGCTCGTTGCCGCCGGACAATCCTTGCTTGCCCGCGTACGCGAGGGTGCCGGTGACCGCGGCGTTGACCCGTCCCTGCCCGCGCGTGTTGTCGACGTAGGCGCCGAGCGGCGAACTGCATTTCGTGTCGCGCCACGAACCGCCCTTCTGGCCGCGCACATCGAAGAAGTTCGCGTTGATCGCGATCGTCGGCTGCCCGAGCGCCCGCCACGCCTCCAGCGGGGCGTACACCTCGGAGGCCTGCCACAAACCTTCGCCCGTGCGCGCTCCCGGATCGCGTTCGCACCGGCCCTGGTAGCCCTGGTGGCTGTCGACGAGCAGACGGGGCTGCAGGCGGCCCGACGCGTTCTTGATCGTCATCAGGTGCCCGCCGCTGTTCATCTCGTACCAGCCGCCGCCCGCATTCAACATCGGGGCGGGATGGCCGTCGCCGAAGTTGTAGACCAGATAGGACCCGCGGGTGTTGGCGATCGCCCCGGCGAGCAGCGTGCGACCGTCGGCCCGGGCGACCGGTGAAACCGTTGCCGCCAGCCCGGCGCACAGCATCAGCGCAGCGGCGTACGCCACCACACGCCGGCTGAACGCCGCAAGCATCGACACGGTTGCCCCTCGACTAAAACACCAGGAAACGAGACACCTCTAATCACAACAACCTCACAGTCACCTTCAGTAACAGCGACGTCACGATTCGATATCGAGGGGATCGGTGGTGGAAACAGTCGGCGATTGGGTAATCCCGTCAGGGTCGGAATTCACTTCGAAGGAGCAGACATGATCGGAACGATTCTCAGCGCATTGGTCGTCGGCTTGATTGTCGGCGCACTGGCGCGACTCATCATGCCTGGTAAGCAGAACATCGGGGTGATCATGACGATCATCCTCGGCGCGCTCGGCTCGTTCATCGGGTCGTGGCTGACCTACCAGTTGGGGTACCAGAACTCCAACGGTGGATGGCAGGTCATCCCGTTCCTCGTCGGGATCATCGTCGCGATCGTGCTGATCGCGATCTACGTCGGCATCACCGGTCGCCGGAGCGCGCGCACGGGCACGGGCACGGGCACGGGCACAACGACGGTGCGTTAACGCCCAGGTGGCGCCAAGCGGTAGACGGCTCCCGCATAGTCGTCGCTGATGTAGACGGCGCCGTCCGGTCCGACGACAGCCGCGACCGGGCGGCCCCAGCGGGAGCCGTCTTCGGCTTGGAAGCCGCCGACGAGCGTCTGCTGATCGCCGAGACCGCCGTCACGCCATGGGAAGAACGACACTTCCGGTGCGCGCGGCGGCTGCCGGTTCCATGAGCCGTGGATGCCCACCAGCGCGCCGTCCGCGTACGGCGCAGGCAGCGCCCCGGTCGTGAACGCCAGACCAAGCGGCGCCGAGTGGGCACCCATGCTCTGCTCCACCCGAGGTAGCGCCGCGCAGTCCATCCGTGCCCCGTCCCTGTTGGTCGACATGTCGCGGATGAACGCGAGATCGGCAGGCCCACCGTCGGGATTGCAGTAGGGCCAACCCAATTCGCGGCCAGGGGTCAGCCGCGCCAACGCCTCCGGCGGATGTTCGTTGACGTACTGGGTGTCGACATTGCCGTCGGGGTCGGGCGCGTTGTCCCGGTTGTTGACCGCCGTCCAGAGTGAACCGTCGGGTGCGACGGCGAGGCCGGTTCCGTTGCGCACACCCGTCGCGAACGGTGCGGCGGCGCCGCCGCCGGGCGGGATGCGCATGACCGTGGCGCGCGGCGGGTCGGCGTCGCGATCCTCTTCGGAGATGTTGCCGGTCGAGCCGATCGAGAAGTACACCGCGCCGTCGGGGCCGACGGCGACGCTCTTCAACGCGTGCGCGTAGGCGCCGTTGAGTTCGGGGCTGCGCGCGTCGGGAAGGTCGGCGGCCACCGTGCGCGGATTGACGGCCGCACCGTTGGCGTAGTCGTATGCGTCGATCTGATCGCTCTCTGCGACGTACAGCGTCGACCCAGCGAACGCCATGCCGTGCGGTTGGTCGAGGTCCTCGAGCAGCGTCGACTGCTCGGGCGCCGCACCGGGTTTCGGCGTCAGCTTCACGATCTCGCCCGTCGCGGGCAGCGACACCAGCAGGGCGCCGTCCGGTGTCCACGTCTCCAGCCGTGCCTCGGGGATCCGCGCCCACACCCCGATGGTCCAGCCTTCGGGGATCAGCGCCTGGCGCGGTTCGTCGAGCGGTGCCTCGGCCATATCGCCGGGGACGGTCAGCGGTACCGACACCAGCCGTGGTGAACCGGGCGCGGGTGCGGCCGGGGTCGTCGTCGACGACGCGGGCGCAGGCGACTGCGCTTGCGGTGACTCCGGCGAACACCCCGCCAGAGCGAGAAGGCCGATGAGGGGGACGACGACGGCGTTACGCGGAGGCCAGATCGGCATGCATCTCCCAAACAAGGATTTCGGACGGTGCGGTCGCGGAGACGCGCTGGCCGCCTGCGGCGGTGAAGCGGACGGCGTCCCCGTCGTGCAGAGGACCGGCGCCCTCGAGTGTCACCGCGCCGCGGGGCACGAACAGGTGCAGAAAGGGCGCATCGGGTAGGTCGACGGCCTCGCCCGGCTGCAGGCGCGCTGCGTGCAACGCCGCGTTCTTGTTGTGGATGCGGACGGCGGCGTCGTCGCTGCGGCCCGACGCGATGGGCATCAACCCGCCCGTCGGCCGGCTGTCGCCGATGTCGGCCTGCTGGTAGCCGGGCTCGATACCAGCCTCGTCGGGGACAACCCACATCTGCACGAAATGCACACGCTCGCTTGATGATCCGTTCTTCTCCGAGTGCCGCACCCCGGTACCCGCGGACATGCGCTGGGCAAGGCCGGGGTAGATGACGCCCGAGTTGCCCATCGAGTCGCGATGCTCTAGTGCGCCTTCGAGCACCCAGGTGACGATCTCCATGTCGCGGTGCGGATGTGTGTCGAATCCCGAGGCGGGGGCCACCCAGTCGTCGTTGTTGACGAGCAACAACCCGTGATGGGTGTTGTCCGGGTCGTAATAGCCGGCGAACGAGAACGAGTGCTTGGAATCGAGCCACTCCGTCGTGCTGGCGCCCCGGTCAGACGCCCGGCGGATGTCTACGGATGACGTCACCCACCCCAGGGTAGCGAGCGCTGTTCGAGTGGCCAGTTATCGCGCGTCCAGGCGCGATATGCGCGACATAACTGGCCACTCGGTGAGCACGGGCCTGTGGACAACGCCCCTACGCTGGCCAAATCTGTCATCCACGCGCACGACGATGTCGCCATGAGGACATGCCCGTTCGTCGGGACGGAAGCAATAGCCAGCGGTGCTGTCAGCCCGCGCACCTTGAGGAGCGGCTACGACCGCATATATCGCAACGTGTATGCGCCGAAAGGTCATCTGCTGACGCCGGCCGACAAAGCCGTCGCGGCATGGATGTGGTCCGGGCGGCAGGCCACGGTGGCGGGCCTCTCAGCGGCTGCGCTGCACGGGACGCAATGGATCGACGCGAAGAACCCGGCCGAGGTGTACCGCAGAAACGGCAAGCCGGTCGCGGGCATCCTCATCCATCGAGACGAGTTGTTCGACGACGAGCACCAGCTGATCCGCGGTATGGCGGTGACGACGCCGGCTCGCACCGCCTTCGACCTGGGACGTCGGCGCGGGCGAACGATGGCCGTCGTGTACGTGGACGCGCTCGCCAACGCGACCGGGCTGACGCCCGCCGTTGTTCATCCGCTCCTCGGCAGGCATCCGGGCGTCCGCGGACTGCGGCAGCTTCGCGACGTTCTCGACTTGATGGATGGCGGTGCCGAGTCACCACAGGAAACGAGGACGCGGCTGGTTCTCATCGACGCCCATCTGCCCAAGCCGGAAACGCAGATCAGGGTCGGCAGGTGGCGCATCGATATGGGCTATCGAGAATTCAAAGTCGGTGTCGAGTACGACGGCGAGCAGCACTGGACGGACCCGCGCCGTCGCAATCAGGACATCGACCGCCACGTCGAACTATCGGCGCGCGGCTGGATCATCATCAGGGTCAGCGCTGACATGCTGCGGTTCCGCCGCCACGTCATCGTCGAGCGAACCTGCGCAGCACTGCTGGCAGCCGGCGCCGAATGGCCAGTTATCGCAGAGGTATTGGGCGAAAGCGCGGCATAAGTGGCCCCTCGCGCCGCTAGAGCGACGTTGGCAGCCCGAAGCGCATGAACAGGCCGTCGCCGGCGTGGAACGCCACCACGTGCGCGATGCCGCCCGGCCGCACGTCGAGCACATGGAGTTGGAACTCCTCATGCTTTCCGGTCTCACGGTTGAGCATGTAGAGCGCCGCGGCGGGCTGGTCGTTGGCGGTGGTCGTGAGGAACTTCATGTCGCCCGGCCCTTCAGCGGGGCAGTGGTTCTTCGACAGCGAGACGATGTCGGCAGGCCCTTGATACCAGCCGTCGAACGGCGGCATCTCGAACACGGCGTCTTCGGTGAACAACTGCACCAGCTTGTCCATGTCGTATTCCTCGAACGCCGCGATGTAGCGCGCGAGCTGGTCTTTGGCCTCAGGCGACTCGGGGGTCGCGACCGGGCCGTCGTGTGCCGGCGCGACGGCGTCGAGTTGGGCCCGTGCGCGCTGCAGCAGGCTGTTCACCGCGGCCGTCGACGCGCCGATGGCCTCACCGACCTCGGCCGCCTTCCACTGCAGGACCTCGCGAAGCACCAGCACCGCGCGCTGGCGCGCCGACAGATGCTGTAGAGCCGCGACGAACGCCAGCCGCACCGCCTCGCGGGACTCGACGATCACCGACGGGTCCGACGGATCCTCTTTGGGCGAATCGGGTAGCGGCTCCAGCCAGGTGACCTCGCGGTGCTCGGCGATATCGCCTGACGGGTCCGACGCCGACTGGCCGAGCCCGGACGGCAGCGGGCGCCGCTGCCTGCCCTCCAGCGCGGTCAGGCTGGTGTTGGTGGCGATCCGGTAGAGCCACGTCCGCACCGACGATTTGCCCTGAAAGCCCTTGAAGGACTTCCACGCGCGCAGGTAGGTGTCCTGAACCAGGTCCTCGGCGTCGTGGATCGAGCCGGTCATCCGGTAGCAGTGCGCGAGCAATTCGCGCCGATACTGCTGGGCATCGGCAAGAAATGCGTCCGCGGCGGCCGCCTCGTCAGCGGGTTCCAGGCTTTCTGCGAGCACGCTCACGTCGTCGAGCTTACGCATGGGTACGACAACTGCCACCGAACTATGTCGCCGGGTTGGCTAGTCTGCGCTGATGGCCATCAGCCGACACGAACGGTCCTTCGACGGGGTCGGTGGCGTCCGCATCGTCTACGACGTGTGGGAGCCCGAGGACGAGGACCCCAACGGTGTCGTCGTGCTCTGTCACGGCTACGCCGAGCACGCCCGCCGCTATGACCATGTCGCCAAGCGGCTCGGCGAGTCCGGTCTGGTCGTCTACGCTCTCGACCTGCGCGGGCACGGCCGCTCCGGCGGCAAGCGCGTCTACCTCAAGGACATCTCCGAGTACACCCAGGACTTCCACACCCTCGTCGGCATCGCCGCCGCCGAGTACCCGGAACTCAAACGCGTCGTACTCGGCCACAGCATGGGCGGCGGCGTCGTCTTCGCCTACGGCGTCGAGCACCCCGACGACTATGCGGCGATGGTGCTCTCCGGGCCCGCCGTAGCCGCCCAGGACGGCGTGTCACCGGTGATGAAATTCCTCGCCAACACCCTCGGTCGGCTGATGCCCGGTCTACCCGTCGAACAGGTGCCCGCCAGCGCGGTGTCCCGCGACCCCGCTGTCGTCGCCGCTTACGAGAACGACCCGCTGGTGCATCATGGCAAGCTGCCCGCTGGGATCGGCCGCGCGTTGATCGGCGTCGGTGAAACCATGCCGCAGCGCGCCTCCGCCATCACCGCACCGCTTCTCGTCGTGCACGGCGAACAGGACAAGCTGATCGCCGTGCCGGGCAGCAGACGCCTGATGGAGTGCGTCGGGTCGACGGACAAGGAACTCAAGGTCTACCCGGGGCTCTACCACGAGGTGTTCAACGAACCCGAGCAGGCCACGGTGCTCGACGACGTCACATCCTGGATCGAGGCACGGATGTGAGAATCCTTGTTGGGCTATGGCTTTCGTTGATCGTGCTTGTGTCGGGCTGTTCGTCGGAGGACACGTCGCCGCAGTGGGTCTCCGACGAGGTCAGCTTCGACGCCGACGGCCTCACCATTCACGGCACCTACCGCCATCAGAAGGACGCGGCGCCGGGACCGGCCGCCCTGCTGATCTCGGAAAGCGGCAACACCGACCGCAACGGCGACAACATCGTCGTCGGCAAGATCGGCAACATGCGCCAGCTCGCGGAAGCGCTGTCGAACAAGGGTGAAGCCAGCCTGCGCTACGACAAGATCGGCACCGGCAAGACCGGCCTCGGTCCTTTTGCGCAGCGCCCCAACGAGGTCGTCAGCTCCGTCTACACCTCCGGCGCCATGGCCGCGGCGCGCTACCTCGCCGACCAGCCGGGCACCGACAAGGACCGGCTGTCGGTGTACGCGGTGGGGGAGGGTGCCGTGCACGCGTTGACGCTGGCCTCCGACACGTCGCCCGGCGCGCCGAAGATCGGATCGCTCGGGCTGCTTGCGCCGCTGTCGGGCCGCTATCTCGACATCATCACCAACCGGGTGCGCTCCGACGCCAGCCCGGAGACGCTGAACACCTGGCTGGCCGCCGTCGACGAGGTCCGCACCAAAGGCACAGTGCCCAAGGACCTGCCCGAGGGGCTCGGTGCGATCCTCAACCCCGGCAACGCGAAGGCCATCGAGGAGGCGGACAAGATCGACCCGGTGGCGCTGGCGGCCAAGATCCCAGCGGGCACACCGGTGCTGCTGACCTGCTCAGATACCGACCGCCAGGCGCTGTGCACCACCATGAAGCCGCTCATCGACGCGCTGGCGCACACCGCGCTGACCGTCGTCGAACTCAAGGGCGTCAACCATGTGCTGCGCGACGACCCCACCGACAGCATCGCCAACCTCGCCAAGGACGCGCCGCTTTCTCCACAGCTTGTGAATGCGCTCGACGGGTTTGTCACGAAGTAGTTTTAGTCTGGGTCGCGATGACATCGAGCGAGAAGCGGAGCGGATCCGCGCATGACTGACGACAAGATGCTGGCCCGCATCGCCGCGCTGCTGCGCCAGGCCGAGGGCACCGACAATGCACACGAGGCCGAAGCGTTCATGGCGGCCGCGCAGCGGCTCGCGACGGCGACGTCGATCGACCTTGCCGTGGCTCGTTCGCACGCCACCGAGCGCACCAAGGTGCAGACGCCCGTGCAGCGCACGATCACCATCGGCAATGCCGGCACCCGGGGGTTGCGCACCTATGTGCAGCTTTTCACCGTGATCGCGCACGCCAACGACGTGAAGTGCGACATCGCCTCGAACTCGACGTTCGTGTACGCCTACGGGTTCGCCGAGGACATCGACGCCAGCCACGCGCTCTACGCCAGCCTGGTCACACAGATGGTCAAGGCGTCGGAGGCCTACATCGGCTCGGGTGCCCACCGCCCCACCCCGACGATCACCGCGCGCATCAACTTCCAGCTGGCCTTCGGCGCCCGAATCGGGCAACGGCTGGCCGAGGCACGCGAACAGGCCCGGCGCGAGGCCACCAAGAGCAGGCGCAGCCAGCCCGGCACCGCGATCGCGTTGCGGGACAAGGACCTCGAGCTCAAGGACTTCTACCGCGAGACGTCACAAGCTCGCGGCACATGGCGCGCCACCAGCGCGACGGCAGGCTATTCGTCGTCGGCGCGACGCGCCGGTGACCGCGCGGGCAGGCGCGCCCGCCTGGGCAACAGCCAAGAGATCAACGGCGCGCGCACCGCGCTGAAGCGGTGAGCGTCCGCGACACCCAGCGCTCCAAGGTCTATGCCGCCGAAGAGTTCGTCCGGACTCTGTTCGACCGCGCCGCCGAGCACGGCAACCGCACCGTCGAGTTCTTCGGCACCAACCTGACCCTGCCGCCGGAAGCCCGGTTCGCGTCGGTGGACTCCGTGCAGCGCTACGTCGACGACGTTCTCGCGCTCGGGCCCGTCGGCGGGCGCTGGCCCGACGTCGCGCCGCTGTCCGTCAGGCCGCGGCGAGGGCTGACCGCCGCGCACTACGAACGCGACGACGCCGGGGCCGCGATCGCCGTGCCCGAGCGAGGGACCAACTGGGCGCTGCGCGAACTCGTCGTGCTGCACGAGATTGCCCACCATCTGTGTGACGCCGCGCCGCCCCACGGGCCTGAGTTCGTCGCGACGTTCTGCGAACTCGCCGAAACGGTGATGGGCCCGGAGGTCGCGCACGTGCTGCGGGTCGTCTATGCCAAGGAAGGCGTGAAGTAGGCGGGGGTAACGTCGGACCGGTGACCGAAGGTACCTCTGCTCCTCGCGTGCGCGAAGCGGACCCGAAAGCCCTCGACGAGCTGTTCACCCGTGTGCTGCACACCGAAGACGACGTGTTACGCGCCGCGCGGGAATCCGCTGCGGCGGAGGGCATGCCGCCGATCGAGGTGTCGGCGCAACACGGCAGGTTGCTGTCGCTGCTCGCCCGAATCTCGAATGCCAAGCGCGTGCTGGAGATCGGCACGCTGGCCGGCTACAGCACCATCAACCTGGCGCGCGGTGTCGGGGCCGACGGCCGTGTCGTCACCCTGGAGTTCGAGCCACGGCACGCGGAGGTGGCGCGCACGAACTTCGAGCGCGCCGGTGTGGCCGACCGCGTCGAGGTCATCGTCGGCACCGCACTGGACACGCTGCCGCAACTGGCAGATCGCGGTGAGACCTTCGACATGTTCTTCATCGACGCCGACAAGGAGAACAACGTCGCTTACGTCGAGTGGGCGATCAAACTCGGCCGTCCGGGTTCAATCATCGTGGTGGACAACATCGCTCGGATGGGACGCGTGCTGGACCCGGCCGCCGACGACCATCAGGCCAAGGCCGTGCGCGCCATGTTCGACATGGTCGGCGAGCATCCGCGCCTCGATGCCGCGGCGATTCAGACCGTCGGAACCAAGAACTGGGACGGTTTCGCGGTGATGTTGGTGCGGTGAGTACTCGCTCCGGCCCGGACGTCTCCACCACGCCGGCGTACTCGTGTCGGTGGAACTAGCCGCGGTACTGCTCGTCGGTGACGTGCTCGAGCCAGTCGACAGGCCGTCCGCCGACGGTGGCCTGGACGGCGATGTGGGTCATCGCAGCGTCCTCGTCGGCGCCGTGCCAGTGCTTGACTCCCGGCTCGGTCCAGATGACGTCCCCGTGGCTGATGCGATGTCGCGGTCCTCCCCATTCTTGTACCCAGCCGGTGCCGGACGTGACGATCAGTGTCTGGCCGCCGGGGTGGGTGTGCCACGCGGTGCGCGCGCACGGACGGAACGTCACCTCGGCTGCCCCGAAGTCACGGACGTCGTCTGCGTCGAACAGTGGCTTGACGGTGACCTCGCCGGTGAAGGTGGCAGCTGGTCCCGGCGCCGCCGGGCGTTCTCGGTCCGGTGAGATCTGCACGCCACCAGCGTCTTCGGCATTGCCGGGCGCGGATTCGGCGATGGTCATCGACTGTGCTGCGAGGATCAACGCAACTGCCGACAGAATTCGCTTCATGATCTTGGCTCCCGTCTGGTGATTCAGCTACCTGCCAGGTTGTCCCGGAAGAACCCGGTGAGTGTGTCGAACGGAATGAGTTCGGTTCGGTCGTAGAGGTCGACATGGCCTGCCCCGGGAACGATCACCAGCTGTTTGGGTTCGGCGGCCAGCTCGTAGGCGTCCTCGCTGAACTCCCTCGAGTGTGCCTCGGCTCCCGAGATGAACAGCATCGGGCGAGGCGAGATGGTCTCGATTTCCTCGAACGGGTAGAAGTTCATGAACTTGACGTTGCTGGTCAACGTGGGGTGGGTGGTGGTGTCGGGGCTGAATCCCCTTGCCGTGCGGTAGAAGTCGTAGAACTCACGCTCGACGGGCGAGGACTGTGCGTTCAGCTCTTCTGGCGTGCCGCCGGTGTATTCGGTTCCACCGCCGCGGAATTCGACATCGCGCTGCTGTGCTGCCTGTGCGATCATCTGCTTACGCTGCTCGACACTGACCCCGTTGCGCAGTCCGTCGCGGGCGGCGGCGCCCATGTCGTACATGCTGACGGTCGCCACCGCCTTGATCCGCGGATCGATCTTGGCTGCGCTGACCACAAAGCTTCCGCTACCGCAGATTCCCAACGCGCCGATGCGCTCCGGGTCGACCGTGGATTGGGTGCGCAGGTAGTCGACCGCAGCGCTGAAATCCTCGGCGTAGATGTCCGGCGAGACGGCGTTGCGGGGTTCGCCGGCGCTCTCTCCCCAGAAGGACAGATCGAGTGACATCGTCACGAAGCCCTGCTCCGCCAGTTTGGCCGCATACAGGTTGGCGCTCTGCTCCTTGACCGCTCCCATCGGGTGCCCGACAACCATTGCGGCGGTGCGTGTCTCGGGGGCAAGGTTGTTGGGAACAAAGAGGTTACCGACCACGTCCATCCGGTACTGGTTCTTGAAGGTCACCTTCTGCACCGAGACTCGGTCGCTGGTGTAGAAGTTGTCGGCGCCGTTGGACCTGTCCCCGGAAGGCAACTGCGGGGCCGTCGATGCGGTCCCCGGGGTCGCCGAATCCCCGGTCGGCCGTGGGGCGGAGCAACCGCTGGCCGTCAGAACAGCCAGGACCGAGATCCCGGCTCCGGCGATGGTCAGTGCCCTCTTGGTAGCTGAGCGTCGGTGATGTGTAGTCATTGGTGTCTCCTTGGTGAGTTGTCGGAACATTTGGGTGTCTGGCCGCGGTCGAGAATTGGTTGTTCAGGGGTCATCACGCGCCGATCGGAATCGGTTGCTGCTCAGTGGGATGCGCAGGAGCGCGGCGCCGCACGGACGCGGCGAGAACCCACAACGGGACCAACGCCGACGCGGTGATCGCCGCGCCGAGCATGGGCGGTCCTACCAGTCCTAGTGAGGTGGAAAGCGTGGCGCCGGCGACGGCGCTGCCTCCTGCTGTGCCGAGATTGAAGGCAGCGGTGGCGAGGGACGACCCCAACGTCGAATCCTCACCGGCGAAGCGCAGCGTTTGCGCGATCAGCACCGGGTTGGCGCCGAGCCCGGCGGCGCCCATCACGATCACCGCGACGATTGCGAACAGCGGATGGGTCGAGGTGGCTGCCAGGATGAGCATCGCCGCCGCCGACGCAGATACCGCCGCGGCGATAGTGGCCAGCGGGCGGCGGTCGCCCAGACGGCCGCCGACGACGGTGCCCGCCAAGGCGCCGATTCCGAAGCCGACGAGCACCAGCGGTACGAGCGCGTGGGCGATGCCCGCGCGGTCTGTCAGCAACGGACTGACGAAACTGTAGGCGCCGAGGAATCCGCCCTGTGCGAGCACGATCGCAGCCAGCACCGCCCACATCCGCCACGCGCGGACTCTCGACACTTCGTCGCGAACGGAGTGCGTCTGCCCGCGAACGAAGGCTGCCGGATCGGTCTGGATCAATGCGGCGCCGACCACCACTGCGAGGCCCGCGAGCATCCAGAACGGGCCTCGCCAGCCGGTGAAGAGACCGGCGAACGTTCCGAGTGGCACGCCTGCGACGACGGCCAAACTCAGTCCCGCCGACATGACCGACAGTGCGCGGGCGCGTGCCGCCGGTCCGGCGGCAGCACTCGCCACGACGGCGCCGGTTGCCCAGAATGTGCCGGTGGCAAGCGCGGTGACGATTCGGGCCACGAGGATGGCGGTGAACGAATCGCTGACCGCTGCGATGACGTGACCGGCCGCGAACACGAAGGCAGCGCCGATCAAGGTTGCCCGCGGCGGCATCCGCAGCGTCGCCAACGCCATCACCGGAGGGCCGACGATCATACCGCCGGCGAACGCGGTGATGAGAAGCCCGGCCTTACCGACGCTGACACCGAGATCGGATGCCACGTCGGGCAGCAGGCCGGCGAGCATGAACTCGGTGGTGCCCATCAGAAAGATCCCGGCTGCCAGCACGTAAACGACCGCGGGCAACTTCGAGACCGCATTGGGCTGTATTTCGGCTCGCATGTCCTACAGACAACGCGCGTGCACGCTTGGCTACCAGGTGCGCTTCTTCCATGTATCGCCGATCCATGTATTGACAGGGCACCTCTTGCTTCAGCGCGCGCACCTACCCTGGATGCATGGACAGCAAGAGCGACGTCCGGGATTTTTTCGTCACCCGGCGAGCGAAGATCTCGCCTGAGCAGGCAAATCTCCCGACACACGGGACACGTCGCGTGCCCGGCCTACGCCGCGAAGAAGTGGCCGCCCTGGCCGGCGTGAGTGTCGACTACTACAACCGGCTCGAACGAGGCAACCTCTCGGGTGTATCGGAGGCCATCTTGGAGTCGGTGGCCAATGCGCTCCAGTTGGACGAAGCCGAGCGACTGCACCTGTACCGACTGGCGCAGGCTGCCAAACCGGTTCCAAGGGCACGGCCGACGACTTCGCGGCCCAAGCTCAGCCCGAGCATTCAACGGGTGCTCGACGGTATGACCGGGGTCGCCGCCATCGTGCGCAACGGCCGGATGGACCTGCTTGCGGCCAATATGCTCGGCCGTGCCCTGTATTCGCCTGCCTACGACGCGGAACCGGAGACACCGAATCTGGCGCGCTTCGCCTTCATGAATCCTGCTGCACGCGAACTCTATCCAGACTGGGACGGGGCCGCGAACGTCGCCGTCGCACTTTTGCGCACGGAGGCTGGGCGAACCCCCGGCAACGCGGCGTTGACAGCGCTGGTCGGCGAGCTGTCCACGCAGTCAGAAGAATTCCGTCAACGGTGGGCGATGCACAACGTACGCACGCATTACAACGGCACCAAGACCTTTCACCACCCCGAGGTCGGCGACTTGGTGTTGGCCTACGACCTCATGGAGTTTCCGGGCAGCGCGGGCCTGTCGTTGACGGCCTATACCGCCGAGCCCGCGACGAAGTCCGCAGACAACCTCGCCTTGCTGGCCAGCTGGGCAGCGACCAACGTCGATGATGCCCGCCAGCGCAGTGAACACGATTCGACGAACCGACCAGGACGGTAAATCAATGCCGACAGCGCACCGCCAGTACACGTATCAGCTTGTTCTCGGTGTCTTGATGATCACAGCTGCTGCTGGATGTGGCGGATCAGGACCCAAGGAATCGACGACGACAGCGTCAGTGGCTGAGTCCTCGGGAGAAACGACCGTGCCGCCGGTAAACTCGGCGGCCACGCCGATCCGGGTCACGTTCGGCGACAACGTTGTTCACGCCGAGATCTGGGACAACCCAACTGGTCGATCATTGCTCGACCAGTTGCCACTGACGGTGGAGTTCCGCGACTTCAACGGCAAGGAGAAGATCGCTAAGCTCGACAGCCCGCTGACCATGTCGGGTATGCCTGTCGGCGATGATCCACAGCCACAGGACATCGGGTGGTACGCCCCTTCGGATAATCTGGTGTTCTACTACCGCGATGTCGGCTACTGGGACGGCATAGCGCGCATCGGCAGATTCACCGACGACGTTGCCCCGATCGTCGCGCAGGACCAAGATTTCACAGCGGTCATAGACATAGATCGGTGACCGATCGAATCAGTGCGGGCGGAACGCCGCGGTGATCTGGGCGACCCGCGGGTCGGTTTTCAACTGTTCCAACGTCATCGGCAGGGGCAGTCGCCAGTTCGGATACTCGTCGATCGTCCCGGGCAGATTCGGCTGACGGGTCTCGGCGATGACGTCGTAGGGCGAGATCAGCTTGAGTCGGCTCGGTGCCGCCGCCAGCAGCCGGTGCATCGCGACGATGATCGATGCCTCATCCGGGTCCGCGCCGCCGTCCGCCTCGGGCAGCAATCCCTCGGACCGCAACAGCGCCAGCCACTCCGCACGCTCCTTGTCGGCGTTGGCCTGCTCGGCTGGAACGTCGTCGAGCAGACCGAGGTCGGCGCGCGCCCGCACGTGTTCCCCGCGCAGAAAGCCCGCCGCCGTGGGCAGGTCGTGCGTGGACAGGCTGGCCGCCGCTCTCGACGGCCACGCCGATGGCGGCAACAGAGGCTCACCGGGCGCGGCCTCGTCGCGGGTGAACCAGGCCACCGCGCAGCCCAGCATCTCGTTGCCTGCCAGTGCCTCGGTGACTTCGGGTTCGACGGTGCCGAGGTCCTCGCCGACGACGATCGCTCCGGCGCGATGCGCTTCCAGCGCCAGCACCGCCAGCATCGTGTCGGCGTCGTAATGCACATAGGTGCCCCGATCGGGACTGTCGCCCGGCGGAATCCACCACAGTCGCCACAGCCCCGCGACGTGGTCGATCCGCAACCCGTCGGCGTGTGCAAGCACGGCGCGCAGCATGTCGCGTAGCGCGGCGTACCCGGTGGCCGCCAAGCGGTCGGGACGCCACGGCGGCAGCCCCCAGTCCTGGCCGCGCGGGGTGAAGTTGTCCGGTGGCGCGCCGACGCTGACCCCTGACGCGAGCACATCGGCCAACGCCCATGCGTCCGCACCTTCGGCATCGACACCCACCGCGAGGTCGTGCAGCACGCCGAGCGGCATCCCCGCCTCGCGCGCAGCGGCCCGGACGCCGGTCAGCTGCTCGGCGCACTGCAGCTGCACCCAGGCGTGAAAAGCCAACCGCGGCGCCAACTCCCGCCGCGCAGACGCGACAGCTGATCCGGCGACGTCGCGCAGCGGTTCAGGCCACCGCGACCACCGGCCGCCGTGCCGTTCGGCCAGCGCGCAGTAGGTCGCCCAGTCCCGAAGGCCGTCCGATGCCGACGGGCTGTCCAACGGATCGGGCCTTCCTTCGGCGCGCCAAAGGAGCTCCAGCGCATCGCGTTTGGCTGCCCAGACCAGGTCGTGGTCGATGCGCGCCGTGGTCGCGGACACCCGCAGAGCGTCTACCTCTGCGCGGGTATCGGGGTCGGCCCGGCGATAGGCGTCGACGTCTTCGATGCGCAGTGCCAGCGGGTTGGCGAATCGACGGCTCGACGGCGTGTACGGCGACGGCTGCACAGGGTGTGTGGGGCCCGGTGCGTGCAGAGGGTTCAGCAGAACCGCTCCGGCGCCGTGCTCGGATGCGGTCCAGTGCAAGAAATCCCGCAGATCGCCGACGTCGCCGATGCCCCATGAGCGCGCGGAGCGCAGCGCGTAGAGCTGAAGCATCCAGCCCCATGTCGCAGCCGACGTCGGCACCTCGGGCGGCGCGGCGACCAACGTCGACTCCTGCCCGTTGCGGGTGCGCAGCCGGTACCACCCCGGTTCAAGGTCGCCGGGCAGCTCGTCGCGCACCGCAATTTCGGTGCCGTCCTCGCCCACCAGTGCCTCGGCCCCCGGCATTGGGTGACGACGCCCGTCGACCCGAATTGCGGTCGTGGGTGCGATGGCGCCCGCGCGCTCGCGCTGCGCGAGCTTGGCCAGCTCCGCCTTGCGGTCGGCTTCGGTTGCCGCAGGCACGTCGAGCAGTCCGAGCACTCGGATCACGACATCGGCGTCGACGTCGACAGGTTCTCGGCGCTCGTTCCGGTAGGTGGTGGCGACCCCGTGGGCGGCGGCCAACCGGCGCAGGTCGTCGGAAACCGGTTTCATCAGCACTCGGCTTCTATACCCAGGCGCCGTTCTCTCAAGCCGGCGCGCGCATCCACCGCAGCGCCGCCCGCTAGGTTCGACGACGTGGGGCTCTCACCTGACATCGTCGGTATGACCTACGTCTACCCAGACTTCTACGAGGTCGGGCGGGAGAAGGTGCGCGAGTACGCCACGGCCGTGAAGAACTCCGACGCCGCGTATTTCGACGATGACGCCGCCGCCGCGCTGGGCCACGACGCCATCCTCGCGCCGCTGACCTTCGTCTCGATCCTCGGGCTCAAGGCCCAGATGGCTTTCTTCGAACATGCGAACATCCCGATCACCGAGGAGAAGCTGGTCCAGGCCGAGCAGGGGTTGACGATGCTGCGGCCCATCAAGGCAGGCGACAAGCTGTACTGCCACATCCGTATCGAGTCACTGCGCCGGGCGTTCGGGGCAGACGTCCTGACGATCAGGAGCCGCATCACCAACCAGCACGGCGACGTCGTGCAGGAGGACTACACCACGATGGCCGGGCGCACCGAGGACGTGCCCAGCTAGCAGGCGAACCGCTTTACGATCGGCAAGTGTCGTGCTGTACGATCGGCAAGTATGCAGACAGCCACGGCGCCGTCGCCGGGCACAGCCGATACCCGGCAGCGCTTGATCGACGTCGCGGTCGACCTGTTCACCCGGCACAGCTTCGCGGGCACGTCGCTGCAGATGATCGCCGACGAGATGGGCTTCACGAAGGCCGCGATCTACTACCACTTCCGCACGCGCGAGGAACTGCTGGCGGCCGTCGTCGAACCGATCTTCGAGCAGCTCAGCGTGGTGATCGCCGCCGCGGAAGCGCAGCGGAGCGCCTCCGCGCGAGCCGACCACATGCTGCGCGGCTACGCCGAACTCGCAGTCGCCAACCGTGCCCTGGTGTCGGTGCTGGCCTGCGATCCCAGCGTCATCACGCTGCTGCGCGAGCAGCCGCACTGGTCGGCGCTGATCACCAGACAGTTGGCCCTGCTCGCCGGTGATTCACCGGATCCGGGTGGGCTGATCAAGGCCACCGTCGCGCTCGCGGGAATCTCGAGCGCCGTCGGACCCGCATGGATCACCCGCACGCGAGGGGGAAAGACGGCCGCAGTCGACGACGACGACCTGCTGGCCCACCTCGTGGACACAGGACGGCGCACGCTCGGCTTGCGCAGGAAGGGAACTCGGACATGAAGACAGCAGTGGTCACCGGCGGAGCGTCGGGCATCGGTCGCGCCATCGCGCAGCGACTGGAAGCCGACGGCCACCACGTCGCCACCATCGACCTGCAGTCGTCGGGGTCAGACTTCTCCTACACCGCCGACGTCACCGACCGCGAGCAGGTCGACGCCGCGCTAGACACGATCCGCAGCCAGCTCGGGCCGGTGTCGATCCTGGTGAATGCCGCTGGCCTGGATGGCTTCTCACGGTTTGCCGACATCTCGTTCGAGAGCTGGCAGCGCGTCCTCGACGTCAACCTCAACGGCGTCTTCCACTGCTGTCAGGCCGTTCTGCCCGACATGGTCGAGGCGGGCTGGGGACGGATCGTGAACATCAGCTCGTCGAGCACGCACTCCGGCGTCGCCGGCATGGCGCACTACGTCGCGGCCAAGTCCGCCGTCAACGGACTCACCAAATCGTTGGCTCTCGAGTACGGGCCCAGCGGGGTCACCGTCAACGCCGTGCCGCCGGGGTTCATCGACACCCCGATGCTGCGCAGCGCGGAAGAACGCGGGTTCACCAACGTCGAGAAGACGATCGCGATGACGCCCGTGCGCCGGATGGGCAGGCCCGAGGACATCGCGGCGGCGTGCGCGTTCCTGGTCTCCGAGGAGGCCGGCTACATCACCGGCCAGATCCTCGGCGTCAACGGCGGCAGGAACACCTAGCTAGCGCTACTGCGCCCGCGTAGTGGGTATCCCGCTGGGATGCTCACTGTCAGCAGACACATCGACGCGCCCGCCGAAGCCGTGTGGAAGGTCCTCATCGACACCGACGCCTGGCCCCGATGGGGACCGACCGTCGCCGAGGGCGAGGTCGACGGCGGCGTGCTGACCCTCGGCGCGACCGGCACGGTGATCACGCCGGTCGGCATCCCGCTGCCGTTCACGATCATCGAGTTCGAACCGGGCCGTCGGTGGACGTGGTCGGTGGCCGGAGTGCCTGCCACCTCGCATGCCGTCGAACCCGACGGCGACGGCTGCCGCGCGAGCATGTCAGCGCCGTGGTGGGCGCCTGTGTATCTGCCGGTGTTGGCCATAGCGCTCGCGCGGATCGAGAAGATGGTCCGCTAGCCGCGTCACTGTGCTAACCAAGCACTATGAGAAGCACGGTGAGAAGGCTGGCGTTGGTCGGCGTGCTGGCGGCAAGCGTCTGGCCGATCGTGGCGCCGGTCGCTCACGCGGATCGCGCACAACCTCCGCCGCTGTACGGGTACTACGACCTGTTCGTCGACTTTGCAAAGCAGACGTTCAACGGGATGCCAACCCCGATGGAGTCCAAGACCTTTCCCGTCCTGTTCACCACTCAATGCGACGTGAACGGATGCGTCGCGCGCATGGACAACCGGGATGACCAGAAGCGCAACCCGGGCGCTCCCGCGGAGTTCGAGTACAGATGGAACGACGGTCGGTGGGAGACGAGCGGTGAGCAGCCCTACCTCTGCCAGCGCACCGACCCAAACAGCGGCGTGCCATCACGGCGCTCCGACTACTGGATCCCCAACGCGGACGGCAGCTTTCGCGGTGAGCGAACGCTCGTGGTGGACGGTGCCGGGTGCCCCGGCGAAGGACCCGGCACGCACTGGGTGCCGATCAGCTTGACCCCGATCGAACCCCCGCAGGGCTGACCGAAACCGCGTAGCACGGACCTGTCGTACCCTTCTGTTTTGATGGGGTCATGGTTTCGACGGCACCGTGGTTTGTTCCCTCGCCGCCTCGTGAGGCGCGGCTGGAGGTGTTGTTCGACGAGTTGTCAGAGTTGGCCGGGCAGCGCAACGCGATCGATGCCCGCATCGTGGAGATCGTCGCCGAGATCGGCCGGGACGGACTGTGGAGCAACACGGGGTGCCGGTCGGTGGCGGCACTGGTGGCCTGGAAGCTGGGGCTTTCAACAACGAACGCGCACACCATCACCGCCATCGCCGAACGGCTCGACGAGTTCCCCCGCTGCGTTCAAGGTTTGCGGGAAGGTCGGCTGTCGTTGGATCAGGTCGGCGTCATCGCCGAGCGGGCCTCCGATGGTTCTGATGAGCACTACGCGGCGCTGGCCGATGTCGCCACGGTCAGCCAGCTGCGCACCGCGATCAAGCTCGAACCCCGCCCCGACCCCGACCCGCAACCCCAACCGCAACGCTCGATCAGCAAAACCAGTGACGGGCAGTCCACCACCTGGCGGATCACCCTGCCCAAACTGGACGCCGCAAAATTCGACGCCGCGCTGGGTTCGCATCGGACGCGTTGATCGCCGACTGGAAACGCGACCACGGCGACGACGACGAGGCGACGACCGAGGCTGTGCGGCCGCCGCTGCCGAACACCACCGATGCGTTCATGGCGTTGGTGGAGGCCGGCTGGGACGCCGATGTGGCTCGCCGCCCGCACGGGCAGCACACCACGGTGGTGGTGCACGTCGATGTCAAAGACCGGATCGCTGGCCTGCATCTGGGTCCGCTGCTGACCGACGCCGAACGCCGGTACCTGACCTGCGACGCGACCTGCGAGGTGTGGTTCCACCGCGACGGGCAGGTTATCGGCGCCGGCCGCAGCACCCGAACGATCAACCGGCGACTGCGTCGTGCGCTGGAGCACCGCCATCCCACGTGTGCGGTGCCCGGGTTGTGGGGCGACCCGCGGTTTGCACGCCCACCACATCCGGCACTGGGAAGACGGCGGCCCCACCGAGCTGGAGAACCTGGTGCTGCTGTGCCCGTATCACCACCGGCTGCACCACAAAGGCGTCATCACCATCACCGGACCCGCCCACACCCTCGTCGTCACCGACAGCCAAGGCCGACCACTGAGCAATGCCGGATCGCTGGCCCGGCCACCGACGAAACCCCCACCCGCGGTCGACGCCCTACCGCGGACCGATCGGCGAACGCGCCCAATGGTGGTGGTACGACCCGTTCCAACCCCAACCACCGCCCAGCAGCAACTGATTTGGTCGCGCCTCCGGCCTAGGAGCAGACCGCGCCGGTCGCCGCAGACCCGACCAGCTTCGTGTACTTCGCCAGCACGCCGGTCTTGTAAACGGGTGGCAGCGGCTCGAATCCGGCTTTGCGTGCCTCGAACTCGTCGTTGTCCACCAGCAGATCGAGCGTCCCGTTGGCGACGTCGAGGCGGATCTTGTCGCCGTCGCGGACGAACGCGATCGGCCCGCCGTCGACGGCCTCGGGCGCGATGTGGCCGACGCACAAGCCGGTGGTGCCGCCGGAGAACCGGCCGTCGGTCATCAGCAGCACGTCCTTGCCCAGGCCCGCGCCCTTGATCGCACCGGTGATGGCAAGCATCTCGCGCATGCCCGGGCCGCCCTTCGGGCCTTCGTAGCGGATCACGACGACGTCGCCGTTGGTGATCGTGCCGTCCTCGAGCGCGTCCAGTGCGGCCCGCTCGCGCTCGAAAACCCTTGCGGTGCCCTCGAACACGTCGGAGTCGAAGCCGGCCGACTTCACCACGGCCCCCTCGGGCGCCAGCGATCCGTGCAGGATCGTGATGCCGCCGGTCGGGTGGATCGGGTTGTCCATCGCCCGCAACACCTTGCCGTCGGGATCCGGCGGTTCGATGTGCGCCAAGTTCTCTGCCATCGTCTGCCCGGTGACGGTGAGGCAGTCGCCGTGCAGCAGACCGGCGTCCAACAGCGCCTTCATGACAACGGGAACGCCGCCGATTTCGTCGACGTGCTTCATGACGTGCCGACCGAACGGTTTGACGTCGGCGAGGTGCGGCACCCGCTGCCCGATGCGGGTGAAGTCCTCGAGGCCGAGTTTCACGTTGGCCTCCCACGCGATCGCCAGCAGGTGCAGCACCGCGTTGGTGGAACCGCCGAAGGCCATCACGACCGCGATCGCGTTCTCGAACGCCTCCTTCGTCAGGATGTCGCGGGCGGTGATGCCGCGGCGCAGCATCTCGACGACGGCTTCACCGGACTTGCGGGCGTAGTCCTCCCGCCGGTTGTCGATCGCCAGCGGGGACGCGCTGCCCGGCAGCGACAAGCCGAGCGCCTCGGCCGCCGACGCCATGGTGTTGGCGGTGTACATGCCGCCGCACGCCCCCTCGCCGGGACAGATGGCGCGTTCGATCACGTCGACGTCCTCGCGGGACATCAGTCCGCGGGCGCACGCCCCGACGGCCTCGAAGGCGTCGATGATCGTGACTTCCTTCTCGCTGCCGTCGCTGAACCTGGCGACGCCGGGCATGATCGAGCCGTTGTAGAAGAACACGCTCGCCAGGTCGAGTCGGGCGGCGGCCATCAGCATTCCGGGAATCGACTTGTCGCAGCCGGCCAGCAGAACCGTGCCGTCCAACCGCTCGGCCTGCACGACGGTTTCGACGCTGTCGGCGATGACTTCCCGCGAGACCAGCGAGAAGTGCATGCCCTCGTGGCCCATCGAGATACCGTCGGACACCGAGATCGTGCCGAACTCCAGCGGATAGCCACCGGCTTCGTGCACGCCGGCCTTGACCGACTGTGCCAGCCGTTGCAGCGACATATTGCACGGGGTGATCTCGTTCCACGACGAGCCGACGCCGATCTGGGGCTTCGCCCAGTCGTCGTCACCCATGCCGACGGCGCGCAACATGCCGCGGGCGGCGGTCTTCTCGAGGCCATCGGTGACGTCGCGGGAGCGGGGCTTGATATCGATCGAATCAGAGGGCTCTGAGGGCATGACTGTCAGTATGCTCGCCCCGTTTCACCCGGCCAAACCAATATGCATACCCCCAAGGGGTACCGGTAAGCTGGAGTGATGAC
Organism: uncultured Actinomycetota bacterium; assembly: GCA_963786995.1. Classification (GTDB taxonomy): domain Bacteria; phylum Actinomycetota; class Actinomycetes; order Mycobacteriales; family Mycobacteriaceae; genus Mycobacterium. The sequence continues at coordinate 94,051 of CAWBBH010000006.1, forward strand.
AGCCACCCACGGCTACACGTCCAACAAGGACAACTACGCGAAACGGCTCCGCCGCATCGAGGGCCAAGTGCGCGGGATCGCGAAGATGATCGACGAGGACAAGTACTGCATCGACGTCCTCACCCAGATCAGCGCCGTCAACAGCGCCCTGCAGTCGGTCGCCCTCAGCCTGCTCGACGAGCATCTCGGCCATTGCGTGACGCAGGCCGTCGCCGAGGGCGGCGGCGAGGCCGACGCGAAGCTCGCCGAGGCGTCCGCCGCGATTGCGCGCCTCGTGCGGGCCTGACCCGCTACGAGCCCAGCGCGTCCTCGATGCGCTCGACCTTCGCGGTCAACTGCCCGGTGTGGCCGGGCCGGATGTCGGCCTTGAGCACCAGGCTCACCCGCGGTGACGCCGCGGCGACCGCGTCGACCGCCTGCTTCACCACCGCCATCACCTCGTCCCACTCACCCTCGATGTTGGTGAACATCGCGTTGGTCTCGCATGCCAGACCCGAGGCGCGCACGACGCGCACCGCCTCCGCGACCGCCGCGCCGACACTGCCGGATTCGTCGCCGCCAGAGGGCGCGACGCTGAACGCCACCAACATCGGCTACTGCTTCGTGTAGCCGGTCGGACGGACGACGAGGATCACGCGGTCGGCCTTGTCCGGCGGCGGCTCGGTCAGCGGCCCGCTGTAGCGGTCGTTGAGCTCGAGGTAGAACGCGCCCGTCGGGTCCGGCACGATCTCCTCGACGACGCCTCGGATCTCGAGATACCGGTAGGGGTTCTCCGGGTCGATGATCGACATCGAAACGTTCGGGTTCGCCTCGATGTTGCGGTACTTCTGCCGCTTGTTGGTGTGCGTGAACCGCAACCGCTCGCCGTCCCACGCGAACCACATCGGGTTCACCTGCGGGCTGCCGTCGGGTCTCGCGGTGGCGAGATGTCCGTACACGGGCTGATCCAACAAGTGCGCGTAACCGTCGGGAATGTCGGCCATCTCGTTCCTCTCCTTGCCGATACCGTGATGTAGCTCGATATGACCATCGACAACTCCACCATGCCAAGCCGGGCGTGGACACCCCGCATCGCCGTGCAACTGGCGGTGCTGGCTTCGGCCGCCTTCGTCTACGTCACCGCGGAGATGGTTCCGGTGGGCGCGCTTCCCGACATCGCCTCCGACCTCGATGTCAGCGAGGCCGTCGTCGGCACCCTGCTCGCCAGCTACGCGCTTGTCGCCGCCGTGACCACCGTGCCGTTGGTGCGGCTCACCGCGCACTGGCCGCGGCGTCGTACCCTGATGATCACGCTGTTCTGTCTGACTGCGTCGCAACTGATTTCGGCACTGGCCCCCAACTTCGCCGTGCTCGCCGGTGGCCGCGTTCTGTGCGCACTGACGCACGGCTTGATGTGGTCGGTGGTAGCGCCCATCGGCGCGCGGCTCGTCCCCGCCACCCACGCCGGGCGCGCGACCACCGCGATCTACGCGGGCACGACGCTCGCACTCGTCGTGGGCAATCCGCTGACCGCGGCGATGAGCGAGCTCTGGGGCTGGCGGCAGGCCGTCGTGGTGGTGACCATCGCCGCGGTCGCGGTCACCGTCGCGGCCCGGCTGACGCTGCCGCCGCTGGTGTTGTCCGCCGCGGAGGTCGACACCGTGAGAAGCCACGGACGCCACCACCGCCACCGCCGTCTGATGACGCTGAGCGTGCTGACGCTGGTCGGCGTCACCGGCCACTTCATCTCCTACACGTTCATCGTGGTGATCATCCGCGACGTCGTCGGGGTCCACGGCCCGCACCTGGCGTGGCTGCTCGCCGGGTTCGGCATCGCGGGGCTGCTGGCGATGGCGGTCATGGCCACCCCGTCGGACCGGCGTCCGAAGGCGTCGGTGATCGGCTGCCTGGCCGCGCTCGGCGTCGCGTTCACTGTGTTGGCCGCGCTGGCAGGCGGGCGTCTGGCCGATGTCACGACGATCGCGGTCGGCGCCGCGGCGATCATCGTGTGGGGCGCGGCGTCCACGGCCCTGGCGCCCATCCTGCAGGCGGCGGCCATGCGCACCGCCCCCGACGACCCCGACGGCGCGTCAGGCGTGTACGTCACGGCCTTCCAGGTCGGCATCATGGCCGGGTCGCTGCTCGGCGGGCTGTTCTACGAGCATGCGGGGCTGGCGACGATGATCGCGGCATCCGCAGCGCTGGTGACGTCGGCGCTGGTGGGCGTGCTGACCACCCGCGATCTGTTCACCGATTCCCAGGTAACCAGCAGGAAGTAACATTCGACACCCCGGACCGATGAACCAGGCAGCTCAGAGCCGTCTACTGGACAGCTGTCCGGCTCGGGCACGCCGTCTTCGGCGTTAGCCGGTCTGCACCTTGTGCGAGACTGGTTCAAGCTCTGACTGGAGGTGTACGCATGCCGCAGCGCATGATGCGGAAGCTTGTCACCGCGACCATCGCGGTTGGCTTGATCGGTGGTTCAGCGTTGGGTAGCCCGCTGGCGTTCGCAGAGCCAGCGCCTGCTCCGGACCCGTTCGGGCCGCCCCCCGGGCCGGTTCCCGCGGCCGAGGCACCGGTCGACCCGGCTGCCGCGATCGCGCCGCCACCCGCTCCGGCGCCCGCACCGGTTGACCCGTTCGCACCGCCGCCGCCTGCTGACCCGCTGGCTGTCCCGCCGCCGCCCGCTCCGGTCGACCCGCTCGCACCGCCCGTCGACCCGGCCGCACCCGCGCCCCCCGCGGACCCGTTCGCCAACCAGCCGACGACCATTCCCGAAGGCACTCCGGCCGGCCAGAACCCGACGCCCTACACCGGCGAGCCGGTGTTCCTGCCGCCGTCGTTCAACCCGGTCAACGGCTCCATGGTCGGCGTGGCCAAGCCGATCATCATCAACTTCCAGCGGCCGATCGCCGACCGGCCGATGGCCGAGCAGGCCATCCACATCTCGTCGAACCCGCCCGTGCCGGGCAAGTTCTACTGGATGAGCGACACCCAGGTGCGTTGGCGCCCGCTGGACTTCTGGCCCAAGGACACCACCGTCCTGATCGACGCCAGCGGCGCCAAGTCGACCTTCCGCACCGGTGAGTCGTTGGTGGCGACCATCGACGACAAGACCCACCAGATGGTCATCTCCCGCAACGGCGAGGTCGAGAAGACTTTCCCGGTCTCGATGGGCAAGTCCAGCACCCCCACCAAGAACGGCACGTACTACGTGCTGGAGAAGTTCGCCGACATCGTGATGGACTCCGCCACCTACGGGGTGCCGAACACTTCACCCGACGGCTACAAGCTGAAGGTGCAGGACGCCGTGCGGATCGACAACCTCGGCACATTCGTGCACAGCGCGCCGTGGTCGACCGGTGACCAGGGCAAGCGCAACGTCAGCCACGGCTGTATCAACCTCAGCCCGGCCAACGCGCAGTGGTTCTACGACAACTTCGGCAGCGGCGACCCCATCGTCATCAAGAACTCCGTCGGCACATACGACAAGCTCGACGGCGCCTCCGACTGGCAGATCTAACGCCTTGAGCCATACCGTTGCGGCGGTGACCTGACCGCGATCAGGATGGGTCATGGCCCATCGGCCGCGCGTCGTCGCCGTGATCGTGCTCCTGATCGTGGCCGCCGTCGCGCTGCACGGATATCTGCCGGGCGCGCAGGCTCCGCCGCGCGAACGGCCGACCACCGGCTTCGGCAGCCTGTTCGCCGTCATCGCGATGCTCGCGGTGTCATTGGCGATCGTGGTGATCGCGATCGTCACGCAGTCGCGCAACCGTCCGCTCTCCCACGGTGCCGGTGAGCTTCCACGCGAGCGGGCGGCCGACAAGCGGCCGCTGACCTGGCGCATGGTGCTCGTCGCGGTGGCCGTGGTGATCGCCTGGTTGCTTCTGTTCGCGCTGTTGTCACGGATGGACGCCCAGTTGGGCGTCGACGCGCCGCCGCCCGACGCGGGCGACTCGCCGCCGGGCACACCCCAGCCGCCTGCCGAGCCCGCCGATGACGTGCAGCCGTCGTCGAACATCTTCTCGCTGCTGGCCTTCTCGACGGTGCTGCTCATGATGGCGGTGTTCGTCGGCGCGGCGATCGCGGGCCGCAGGCAGCGCCGACGTGCCCAGCCGGCGCAGGCAGCGAGCGACGGAGACCCGATCGCGGCAGCGACGTCCGCGCCCGATCCGCTGGCCCGGGCGGCAGAGGTGGGGCTCGCCGAGGCGGGCGACCTGAGCCGCGAACCGCGCGAGGCGATCATCGCGTGCTACGCCGCGATGGAACGCCAACTCGAGAACTCGCCGGACGTCGTCCCGCGCGAATCGGACACGCCGACGGAGGTGCTGGCCCGCGCGGTCGAGCACCACGCGCTGCGCGCCGACAACGCCACCGAACTCGTCGAGCTGTTCGAGGAGGCACGCTTCAGCCGGCATGTGATGACCGAGGAGCACCGCGAAGCTGCGGTGCGGGTGCTGCAACTCGTCCTCGCCGAATTGCGGAGCGTCGCATGACCCTCAAGAAGCTGGTGGCGGCGGGCCTCTGCCTGGTGATCGGCGTGCAGGTGCTGGCGATGCTGGCGCCCGACCGGCGGTTTGTGTTGGTCATCGTCGGGGTAGCCGTGGCCGTGTCCCTGCTGGCGCTGCGCTGGTATCTGGCGCGCGGAACCGAGCCCGAGCCGGAGCCGCCGAGCGCGAACGACGCAGAAGAATCGTTGCGCCGCTGGCTGTCTCGCACCGAGACGCTGATCTCCTGGTCGGAGTCGACACGGTCGGACTGGGATCGGCACCTGCGGCCGATGCTGGCGCGGCAGTTCGGTTTCGCCACCGGCCAGAAGCAGAACAAGGACCCGCACGGCTACCGCGCCACCGGCCGCATGCTGTTCGGCGACGAGCTGTGGGCGTGGGTCGACCCCGAGAACGTCGCACGCACCAACCAGCATGTGCCGGGACCCGGCCGGGGCGCGCTCGACGAGATTCTGCAGAGGTTGGAACTCCTATGACCGGATCACTGCCCGCGGCGACGACGACGGCCAACTGCGAAGCCGTGCTCGACGAGATCGGCAAGGTCGTGGTGGGCAAGCGGTGGGCACTCACCCTGATCCTGACGTCGGTGCTCGCGCGCGGACACGTGCTGATCGAAGACCTTCCCGGCCTTGGCAAGACGTTGATCGCGAGGTCCTTCGCGGCCGCGCTCGGCCTGGAATTCACCCGCGTGCAGTTCACCCCCGACCTGCTGCCCGCCGACCTGCTCGGCTCGACGGTGTACGACATGCAGTCCGGCCGATTCGAATTCCGGTCGGGGCCGATCTTCACCAATCTGCTTCTCGCCGATGAGATCAACCGGACGCCGCCCAAGACCCAGGCCGCGCTTCTTGAGGCGATGGCCGAGGGTCAGGTGAGCATCGACGGCGTCACCCACCGGCTGCCCGAACCGTTCATCGTGCTGGCCACCGACAACCCGATCGAGTACGAGGGCACCTACCCGCTTCCGGAGGCGCAGCTCGACCGGTTCGCGATCCGGCTGGAACTGCGCTACCTGTCGGAGGACGAGGAGGCGACGATGTTGCGCCGCCGCCTGGAGCGCGGGTCGGCCGAGCCGACGGTGAATCAGGTTGTCGACGCCCATGATCTGGTCGCCATGCGGGAGTCGGTGGAGCAGGTGACCGTGCACGACGACATGCTGGCCTATGTGGTGTCGCTGGCCACCGCGACGCGCCAGCATCCGCAGGTGGCCGTCGGCGCCAGCCCGCGCGCCGAACTCGACCTCGTCCAGCACGCACGCGCGCGGGCGCTTCTACTCGGCCGCGACTACGTGATCCCGGAAGACGTGAAATCGCTTGCCATTCCGACGATGGCGCACCGAATCAGCCTGAAGCCGGAGATGTGGGTGCGACGGGTGCATGGCGCCGACGTCGTCGAGGAACTGCTGCGGCGGCTGCCGGTGCCGCGGGCGCGCACGTGATCGCCGCGGACGTGAGGAGCACAAACAACCTCAGTCGACGCACCGAACCCGAGTTGCGTTGGCACGCCTCGCCGTTGACCCGTGCCGTCGCGACCTGTGCGGGGGTCGTGCTTGCGGCGGCGCTGATCGGGTCGCGCTGGCAGCTGATCGCCTTCGTCGCACCGCTGCTGGGCGTGCTGTGCTCGATCGGTTGGCAGCGCACCGTACCCAAGGTCTTCGTGCACGCCGAGCCGGGGCTGCAGCGCTGTTTCGAAGGTGAGCAGACGCAGCTGACGCTGTGGCCGACAGCCGAACCGGGCGACGTCGCGGTCACCCTCGCGCTGACGGGTGTGGACGGGATGGCGCTCGAGGTGGCGGACGCGGGCGACGGCAGGCAGACGATCACCGTCGCCGCAGAGCGCTGGGGCCGCTATCCGATCCGCGCGACGGTCGACGTCGTCGCGCCCGGCGGGTTGCTGTCGGGGACTGCGACCGTCGACGCCTGCGACGTGTTCGTGTTCCCGGTCGCCCCACCGCAGTCCACGGCCATTCCGAAGACCGAGCTGCTCGACCGGCTCGGCACTCACCTGACCCGGCACATCGGACCCGGGGTCGAATACGCCGACATCAGGCCCTACGTGCCCGGCGACCAACTGCGCACGGTGAACTGGCCGGTGAGCGCGCGCCGCGGCAGCCTGCACGTCACCCAGCGGCTGACCGACCGGGCCGCCGATGTGGTGGTTCTCGTCGACATGTACGCACAACCACCCGGCCCGGCGACCGAGGCGACCGAGCGCGCGCTGCGCGGCGCCGTCCAGGTGGTGCAGAGCGCGCTGCGCGGCGGCGACCGCGCGGGCGTCGTGACGCTCGGTGGGGGCCGCCCCCGCTGGCTGGGCGCCGAGATCGGTAGACGCCAGTTCTACCGGGTGCTCGACACCCTGCTCGGTGCGGGCGACGAATTCGACACCACGACAGGCACATTGGCGCCGCGTGCCGCCCTGCCGCCGGGCGCCATCGTGGTCGCCTTCTCGACGATGCTCGACACCGAATTCGCGCTGTCGCTGATCGACCTGCGCAGGCGCGGGCACACCGTCGTGGCGGTCGATGTGCTCGAGGGTGCGCCGTTCGGTGCCGACGAGGACCCCCTGTTCATCCGCATGTGGGGGATGCAGAGGTCGTTCATGTACCGCGACATGGGAACCATCGGCGTCGACATCGTGTCCTGGCCGGGGCGCAACACCCTGGACCAGTCCATGAAGTTGGTGCCCGAGCACCGACGGCCGGTGCGGGGTCGGCGGCGATGAACCTTCTCCGCAGAGCGCATCTGCTGTCGACGGCGTTCGGCTTGGTGATGGCGGTGGCCGCCGGATTTCAGACCGCCGGGCCCGCAGTGGTTATCGCCATCGCCGCCGCGGTCACCGTGCTCGCAGGCATCGTGGTTCGCGTCGTCGCGACGGTCGCGGTGTTGTCATCGGCAGCGGCGATCGTCGTGTCCGACGCTCCGCCGATGCTCGCGGCGCTGGCCGGGCTGTCCGCGGCGTGCTACCTGGTGCTGCGCTACACCGAGGGCGGATCGACGAGGGTCGTCGGCGCCTCGGCACCGGCACTGCTTGCCGCCCTTGGCTTCACGTTCGTCGGCGTGCTGGCGGCGTCGTTCCCGTTCGAGTTGCCCTGGCTGCCGCTGCTGGCCCCGCTTGCGGTGTTCGGCATCTACGTGCTGGTCACCCGACCGTTCTTCCAGGCCGGCGAGGGCAAGCTCGAAATCAGTTCCAGATCCTGACCCGCCGTTGCGGTTCCAGGTACAGCGCGTCGTCCTCGTCGACCTGGAACGCCTCGTAGAACGCGTCCATGTTGCGGATCACGCCGTTGCAGCGGAACTCCGGCGGCGAATGCGGGTCGACGGCCAACCGCCGGATCGCTTCGGCCTCACGGGATTTCGTGCGCCACACCTGCGCCCAGCCGAAGAACACGCGCTGCACCCCGGTCAGGCCGTCGATCACCGGCGCGGGCTCACCGCCCAGTGACAGCTGGTAGGCCAGCAGCGCGATCGACAGCCCGCCGAGGTCGCCGATGTTCTCGCCGACGGTGAACGCGCCATTGACGTGGTGACTGTCGGCGAGGCCTCGAGGCACGAACTCGTCGTACTGTTCGATCAGCTTCTTGGTGCGCGCCCCGAATTCGGTGCGGTCCTCATCGGTCCACCAGTCGACGAGGTTGCCGTCGCCGTCGTACTTGGCGCCCTGGTCGTCGAAACCGTGCCCGATCTCGTGGCCGATCACCGCGCCGATACCGCCGTAGTTGGCGGCGTCGTCGGCGTCTGCGTCGAAGAACGGCGGCTGCAGAATCGCTGCGGGGAAGACGATTTCGTTCATGCCCGGGTTGTAGTAGGCGTTGACGGTCTGCGGCGTCATGAACCACTCGTCGCGGTCGACCGGGCCGCCCAGCTTGGCGATCTCGCGCTCCGAGCCGACGATGGCCCCGCGGCGGTAGTTGCCGTACAGGTCGTCGCGCTCGATGACCAGCGCCGAGTAGTCGCGCCACTTCGCCGGATAGCCGATCTTCGGCGTGAACTTGTCCAGCTTGGCCAGCGCACGCTGCCGGGTCTCGGGCGTCATCCACTCCAACTGGTTGATGCTGACCCGGTAGGCCTCGCGCAGGTTGGCGACCAGTTCGTCCATCCGCGCCTTGGCGTCCGGCGGGAAGTGCCGCTCGACGTAGAGCTTGCCCAGCGCGTCGCCCATCAGGTTCTCCACCACCGAGACACCGCGCTTCCAGCGCTCCCTGATGGACTCGGTGCCGCTCAGCGTCCGGCCGTAGAAGTCGAAGTCCTCGGCGACAAGGGCGTCGGTGAGCAGGAAGGCGCGGGAGTGGATGACCCGCCAGCGGGCCCAGCGCTTCCAATCCTCGAGGTCCTCCGAAGCCCACAGCGACGCAAATACAGTCAGGTAATCGGGTTGGCGCACAACGACTTCGGCGGCGGTCTGCGGACTGGCGCCCATCGCGGTGACCCAGCCGGCCCAGTCGAAGCCCGGCGCCTCGTCCGGCAGGTCGGTGAACTGACGCAGGTTGTAGGTGAGGTCGGCGTCGCGCCGCTTGACGACGTCCCAGTGCGCGCCAGCCAGCTTGGCCTCCAGCGCGACGACCCGCTCAGCGGTGGCCTGCCACTCGCCTGGCTGAGGCTCCTCGCCGTACACGAGGCCGAACATCGCGGCGATGTGACGCGGGTAGGCGGCCAGGATCTCGGCGTGCTGCTCGTCGCGGTAGTAGGACTCGTCGGGCAGCCCGATGCCCGACTGGCTCAGGTGCAGCAGGTAGCGGGTCGAGTCCTTGGAGTCGGTGTCGATGTAGGCGCCGGTGCCGCCGCCCACACCCGCGCGCTGCAGCGCACCGATCACCGCGGCGAGCGCGTCGGCGTCGGCCGCCTCGTCGATCGCCGCCAACTCGTCGAGCAGCGGCGCCACGCCGATCCGTTCGACCGTCGCCTCGTCGGTGAAGCTGGCGAACAGGTCGCCAATGCGCTGCTGGTCGGTGCCCTTCTGGGCCCTCGCCGCCGTAGCGGCTCCGGCGATCAGCTCGCGGATCTGCTCCTCGGCGCGGTCGTACAGCGACCGGAACGCGCCGTCGGTGGCGCGGTCGGCCGGGATCGCGTAGTCGGCCAGCCAGCGGCCGTTCACGTGGCCGAACAGGTCGTCTTGCGGGCGGGCTCGGTCGTCGACGTGGCTCAGGTCGATACCCGAGCGAATGGCTTCCACAGTCACCCCACCAGGTTGCCAGAAGCGCGAGAGTGCGCCACGGCACACTCCGTCGCTCCTGGCCGACCCGGCCTGCGGCTCACCGGCTCGACGACGCTCCTTTCTCGGTGGTGCCGTCAGCGGCGTCGCTCAGCTCGACCCCGAGCATCGCTGCCAGACATCCGTGCTCCGCGCAGTCGTGCTTCGCGACCCTCCTACGGGTCGATGTGGTGGCGGCTGCTGTCATCTCAATTCTCCTGTTCGCGTTGTTATTTCGGATGTGCACCGGTTTCTCCGGCGACCTCAAGCTATGTGTCCGCAGCCCGGATGGCTCGCTTGTGCGCGCAAACCGCACAACCCGCGATCCCCGCCTTTTGCGCATTGTGCTCAAGAGTCGACGGGCGACGAGCGGTCTTCAACCGCCAGGTACCCTCACGGCCATGCCCGACGACCACGCCGACGACGACGTCATCGCCGACGACGGACCGGTCATCTCCGGTCTCGGTATCGCCTCCGCGGTGCTGGGCCTGCTGTCGGTGGCCGCGGTCGTGCTCGCGCTGATCATCTGGTCGGACCACAAGGCCGCCGCTGACGAGCGGGTCTATCAGACCGAGGTGCTCGAGACCGCGGCCGAATGGACCACCGTTCTGATCAACATGAACAAGGGCGATATCGACAACAGCCTGCAGACGCTGCATGACGGCACCGTCGGCGAACTCAACAGCCAGTTCGAGGCTGTGGTGGAGCCATATAAAAAGGTGGTCGAGACGCTGCAGTCGCGCACCAAAGGTCAGGTGGACTCGGTCGCGATCGAATCGATCTACCACCGTCCGCAGACACTGCCCGACGGTCGGCCCGCACCCGCGCCGACCCCGCAGCCCGGGCTCGCGGAGATGGTGAAGCGGACCGACACCGTGATGGTGGTGGCGACGTCGGTCAGCGACAACGTCGGGGGGACGCCGCAGACTGTGCGCTGGAACCTGCGGCTGGACGTGTCCGACGTGGACGGCAAGCTGCTGATCTCGCGGCTGGAGCGGTTCCAGTGAGGAACCGGCTGCGGGTGCTGGCCTTCGACATCGCCGCACCGCTGGCGGCGATCGCCGCGCTGATCTACATCGGCATGGCGCTGGCGTGGCCATTGTGGTGGGTGTCGCTGGCATCGATGCTGGGCCTGCTCATCGTCGAGGGAGTGATCGTCAATGCCGTGCTGGCGCGGCGCGACGGCGTGACGGTCGGCACCGACGACGACGGCCCGGGCCTGCGGTTGGCGGTCTTCGGCGTCGCCACCGTGGCGCTGGTCGCCGCGGTGGTTCTGGGCTACACGCGGTGGACGGTTCCGGACCGCGACCTGCGCGCCGACAGCGCAAACGTGGCCGGGATCGCCAGCAGCGTGGCAGAGGCGAGCGCGACATTCTCGCCCGCAAGCCCGACCGCGGCGATCGACCGCGCGACAGGCCTGATGGCGCCGGATCGTGCGGAGAAGTACAAGGCCGACTTCTCAGCTGTAGCAAAGGAATTGACCAAGAAGAACGTCTCGGCATCAGCGAGCACGATCTCTGCAGGGGTGGAAGCCATCGGGCCGAAGGACGCCAGCGTCGCGGTGATCATGCGTGGTTCCCAGAGCGTGCCGGGCAGGCCGGCCGACGTCGCGGTGCTCGCGCTTCGGGTGACGCTGAACAAGGACGGCGACCGCTGGCTCGTCGACGACGTCGTCCCGATCAACTCGCGCTGAGGAAGCGGGCGTAGTCCACTTTCAGGCAGCGGTCCATCACCACCTGCAGGCCTGCGGCCTTGCCGTCGCGCGCCACCTTCTCGTCCCACAGACCCGACTGCAGCCATAGCGTCTTGGCGCCGACCGCGATCGCGTCGGCCAGCACGGCGGGCAGATGCTCGTGGCGGCGGAACACGTCGACCAGGTCGGGCACGACGGGAAGCGATGCCAGGTCGGGATGGGTCGGCGTGCCGTCGACGTCGTCGATGGTCGGATTCACCAGGTACAACTCGTAATCGCTTGCGGCCTTCAGATAGCTCCACACGCCGTAGACGGCGCGCGCCCTGTTCGCCGAGGCGCCGACGATCGCGACGGTCCGGGTTTCGCGCAGGATGGCATCGATGTCGGCAGTCATGACTACCGGTATACCCGCGCAGGGGTCAGTTGCTCAGTGCGATCCGCCGGTGCGCTGCGCCTTGATCTTCGCGAAGCGATCCGACAGCCGGCTCATCCGGACCATCAGCGATGCGGGCGGGCTGTCCTTGCCCTCGAGGTAGCCCGCGAGTTCCTCACCGGGCACGCCGATGCGCGAGGCGAACTCCGTCGGCTTCAAGCCGGACCGGCCGACCATCACCCGGATCAGACGGGCGACCTCAGCACGTTCGTTGGCTTCCAGGTTCTCCCTGGTGCGGGTCAGCACTTCGGACAATGCTTTTGAAACTCCATACGGCCGTGTCGACTCCAACACCTCCTCGACTTGGCGCGCAGTCCTGCCGTACGGATCACGCTTGATGGCGGTGGCGATGCGCTGCCACACCGTCAGGTCGTCGGTCTCCAGCGCCTCGCGGATCGCCGCCGTGGGCCAGAACTCCACGGGCTTTCGTCGTTGACGGGCCTGCGCGTCCGCAACGGCGCGCCGGTCGGTATCCGTGCGGTCTCGGCATCGGATCGCGCGGCCCGTACTTCGGGAGCCACCGTCACCTCGCCTCCTCCAGCATCGCGACCGCCACCGACAGGCACCGCTCCCTGACCTTGGCCCAATCGGCTTCCGCCTCAGGGTCCGACATCGGGATGTCGAACTCATCCGACGGATGCGGATCGGCCAGTCGGCGCACCAGCTGGGTGGCCACCCATTGCTTCCTGGATGGCTCACCACAGTAGTACCGATCCATTCCGGCCAGGACCACAGCGGCCGTTTGAGTCTCCATCGAGTCGACCAAATCGGCAAACTCAGCGAAGTCCTTGGTGCTGTTGCGGCACATGATCAGGTAGCTCTTCAGCCGCAGCGTCTCTGCCCCGGTCGGGATCGACAGCCGGTCGCCGGTGGGCAGCTGGACGTTGGTGGTCTCCATCGGGCTGTTGCGCTCGACCGGCGGCCGGTCGGTTTCGGCCTCGGTTTCCAGCGCGTCCAGCGCCACCGACAGGCGGCCGCGCCACATCGTGACGGGATGCATCGGCCGCGGGCCGCGCTTCAGCTTGACCGTTTTCCCGTTGCCGGCGCGTGCCGGCGGTGCCGGTGTGCGGATGCCCGTTGCTGTACTCGCGCAGCGCGTTGACGCAGTCCGAGCCGTTGGACGGCAGGCACCCGCTGAACGCCAGCGGGTCGGCGACGGAGATGGTGTGCGGCGCCATGTTCTTGAGCTTGGCCGCCGACTTGACCACGTTGCGGATGTCTATGCCCGACGCGGCCAGCGTGGAGATGTCGTCGGGGATGATGACCAGGTCGCCGATCTCGGCCTTGGGCAGCGGCTTCTCGAAGTCCACCGACGGCAGCAGGCGGTCGAGCCAGCGCGGCAGCCACCAGTTCCACTGGTCGAACATCGCCATCAGCGCGGGCACCAGGATCAGCCGAACCACGGTCGCGTCGACGGCGATGGCGACCGCGCACGCCACGCCGAGCTGAGCGACCAGCGGCATACCCGCGAACGCGAACCCGATGAACACCGCGATCATGATGAGCGCGGCGCTGGTGATCGTGCGCGCGCTGGTGCTGACGCCGTAGGCGACGGCGTCGCGGGTGTTGTTGGTCTGCAGGAAGCGTTCGCGGATCCGGGTCAGCAGGAAGATCTCGTAGTCCATCGACAGCCCGAACGTCATCGCCAGCACCAGCGGCGGGATCGTGCTGTCCAGCGACGAGATCTGCCGGAAGCCCAGCTCTTCCAGCCAGCCCCACTGGAAGACGACGACGAGGCTGCCGTATGCCGCCGCGACCGACAGCACGGTCATCAGCACGCCCTTGAACGCCAGGAACACCGACCGGATGGACACCAGCAGCATCACGAACGCGATCAGCGCGACGAAACCGAACACCGCGGGCTGAGTCGCCGACACCCGGTCGTCGAAGTCCTTGATCAGCGCCGTCGGGCCGCCTACGTCGATGGTCGCCAAATCGCCCACCACGGGCGGCAGCTGTGCCCGCATCCAGTCGACGGACTCGCGCGCGGCCATGTCCTCCGGGTCCACCGACAACACAGCCGAGACGAGCGCGCTGCGGTAGTCGTTGCCGAACACCGCGGGCTGCACGGTGACGACGTTGGGCGCCTGCGACATCCGCTGCTGCACTTCCTGCAGGAGCGGTTCCTTGGTCGGCGCGGACGCGGAGTTGCCGTCGGGGAAGGTCACCAGCACACGGACCGGCCCGAGCGCGCCGGGGCCCAGCGCGTCCGCCGCCGCGTTGACGCCGCCGCGGATCTCGTGGGTGGGGTCGAACTGCCGCTGCATGCTGTTGCCGAGAACCATCGAGAACGCGGGGGCGGCGAGCGCCAGCAGCAGTGTCGTCGCGCCGAGCGCCGACACCCACGGCCGTCGCATCACCGCGCCGGTCCACCGGGTCCAGAACCGCGACTGCGTGGTCTCCGGCCGTCGCGACCAGTGCAGCAGCCACGACCGCTTCGCCGCGGCCCGCCCGAACGTCGCCAGCACCGCAGGCGTCAGCGTCGTCGACGTCATCACCGCGATGGCGACGGCGAGGATCGCTCCTGTCGCCATCGAAACCAGCACCGGGGTGTTGATCAGGTAGATGCCGGTGACCGACGCGATGACGGTCAGGCCGGACAGCACGACGGCCAGGCCCGAGGTGGCCATCGCCGCGTCGGCAGCCTGCTCGGGTTCACGGCCGGCCCGAAGCTCCTCGCGGAACCGCATGAGGATGAACAGCGAGTAGTCGATCGCCAAGGCGATCCCGAACATCGACACCGTCGACGTCACGAACACCGACATCGTCGTGAACATCGACAGCAGATAGACCAGGCCCATGGTGACCGCGACCGTGCAGATGCCGAGCACCAACGGCATCGCGGCGGCGGCCAGCGAGCCGAACACCGCGAGCAGGACGACAAGGACGATCGGAAGGTTCCACTGTTCGGCCTGCGCGATGTCGTGCTTGGTGGCGGCGGTCGCGGCAGCGCCGAGCGCGCCCTGGCCGATGACGTACAGCTTGACCTTGCCGTCGGCCACCTCACCCGGCTGGTCGCCGTTGATGCCGACCTTCTGGCGCAGCTGCTTGGCGACGTCGACCGCGCCGGTGTTGTTGAAGTCCAGCTGCAGTGTCACGACGTAGGGCCGGTCGGGCTGCGGCGGCGGCTGCTGCGGGTTGGGCACCACCTTGACGCTGGGCACCTCGCCTGCGAGCCGCTCAAGGTGCGCGACGGCGGCGTCCATGTCCGCGAACGACGCATCGGCGCGGGGCGCCGCGACCAGCGCGAGCGGCGACGCGCCCTGGTCGGGGAACTGCTCCTCGAGCTCGCGCTGGACGTAGAGCGACTGCGAACCGGTCACCTCGAAACCGCCGCCGGTGAGGTGGCCTGACTGATTCATCGCGAGATACACCGCGGGCACAAGGAGAAGTAGCCACACCACGAACACCGCCCAGCGGAATCTGCGCAGGCCACTACTCAAGCGCATCATAAACTGCTGGATGGTCTGTCCCGCTTTCTCCCCGTCCGCGTTACGTAGCGTGAGGATATATCAGCGTGCGCTGGCACGACGCGGCCTAACTGTTGCCTTAACGTGCTCTAACCGGCTCCTTGTGAACTCCGCGGGCCTTGCTGGCAGCTGCTTACTGCCTGGCGTTCACCTGCGGGTCAGGTTGCTGAATTGGTTCGATTCCCGCGGTGATGGCATTATGTCACCTTGGCCGCCACCGCGACCTCAAGGAGTTGTGTTGTCCAGACCGACACCCGTGACCACCCGCCGCAGCCTTCACGCCGCGTTTGCGCTGGATCGGTGGCCAACTCGACGGGCGCGTATCTGGACTCCCATCCGCAGACGAACCAGGCGCTGACGACGATCTCCCAGCAACAGGGCGGCCCGCAGTCGCTCGTGGCGCTCAAGACGTACATGGACGCCAACCCGCAGGTGGCCAAGGACCTGCAGACGCTGCAGAAGCCGCTGGCCGATCTCGCCGGCCAGTGCGAACTGCCGATCACCATCCCGCAGGTGCTCGGGCTGATGCAGAACGCACAGCAGGGCGGTGGCCTGCCGGGGGGTTTGCCAGGATCGGTGCCCGGCGCCCAGACCGTGGGTGTGCCCGGCTCTGGTTTGCCAGCTCAGTCCTCGCCCGCGTCGGCGATGTTCGGCGGCACCGGCCCGCTGCCCGGCCCGGCGACGGTTGCCACGCGTTAACCGGAGTGCACCGCCGCAGGTCGACGGCCGAGGCGCTGAGCTGGGGTTTTTGATTTTTCTACTATCCGTTTCGCCGCAAGGCAGGAAAGTCTGCGGCGATTCTGATTAGCTTTCGGTGTCTGTAACCGCAATGGTTACTGCCACAACTCATTCGATGAAGGAGCCTGTAGATGTTGCTCTCTGCCCGTACGGCGCGGCGTGCGGTAGCTGGCGCGGTCGGAACCGGCGCGCTCGCCGGCGTGATGCTGTTCGGCGCTCTTCCGTCGGCGATGGCCGAGGAGCCCGCCAACTGTACCGCCGCCGATCTGGCCTTCGTGGCCGCAGGCGTCTCCAAGGCGACGTCGGACTATCTCTTCAGCCACCCGGACGTCAACTACTTCTTCACGAGCCTCGAGGGCAAGAACCGTGACGAGGTGCGCGCCGATGTGGACACCTACATGAACAACAACCCGATCGTGAAGGGCGAGCTGACCGGCATCCGCCAGCCGCTGGTGGACATCAAGAATCGCTGCGGCGACACCAACGGCGACGGCATCGCTGACACGACCCCGTAACCGGCGTGCGGGTCGGGGGAGAGCCGCCCGCGCCGGAGGGCACCGGTCGAACGGTGCTCATGGTGGACGACGATCCGGACGTCAGAACGTCTGTGGCCCGCGGGCTGCGGCACTCCGGTTTTGACGTGCGGGTCGCCGCGACCGGTAAAGAGGCATTGCGGCTCTTGGCAAGCGAAAAGCACGACGCCCTTGTTCTGGACGTGCAGATGCCCGAACTCGACGGCGTTGCGGTGGTGACCGCGCTGCGCGCGCTGGGCAACGACATCCCCATCTGCGTGCTGTCCGCCCGCGACACCGTCAACGACCGCATCGCCGGTCTCGAGGCGGGCGCCGACGACTATCTGACCAAGCCGTTCGATCTCGGCGAGCTCGTCGCTCGGCTGCATGCCTTGCTGCGCAGGACCAGCCAGTCCAACCAGTCGTCGGACACCATGTCGGTCGGCCCGCTGACCATCGACACCGCGCGCCGGCTGGTGTTCGTCGACGGTGAACGGGTCGATCTGACCAAGCGCGAATTCGATCTGCTCGCGGTGCTGGCCGAGAACGCGGGCGTGGTGCTCAGCCGCCAGCGGCTGCTGGAACTGGTGTGGGGCTACGACTTCGACGTGGACACCAACGTGGCCGACGTGTTCATCAGCTACCTGCGGCGCAAGCTCGAACGCGACGGGTTGCCGAGGGTGATTCACACGGTGCGGGGGATCGGCTACGTGTTGCGAGACGAAGCGTAGCGGAGCTCGAGCATCATGAACCGAGACGAAGCGTAGCGGGTGCGCCGGATACGGATCGTCCGTTCCCCGTCGCTGCGTACCAGGGTCGCCCTCGCCGCGGCAACGGCCGCTGCCGCGGTGGTGGCCGTGTTCACCATCCTGACGTCAGTGGTTCTCGCCAACAACGATGCCGCGCAACTGGATCGGCGCCTGGACTCGATCGTCGAGGCGAGCATGTACCCCGAGCAGTTGTCCGATCCCCGGCAGGGCGTGCTGACGACCGGCCGGATGGAGTCGACCGGTCAGGTGGTGTTCCAGCGCGGGCTTCAGCTTCCGCCGCTTCAGCCCGGCACCGCCGACGTGGTGGTGAACGGCGTCGACTATCGCGTCCGCACCATTCCGGTCGAACAGCAGGGCGGCGTGTTGATGTCGATCGGCATCCGCGCAGACAGCATCCTGTTGAGCCGCGCCAGGATTCCGTTCTACGTCGCCGTCGGGCTGGTGACGGTGTTGATCGCCGCAGGCGTGGGATGGCTGCTGTCCGGCCCGGCGATCCGGCCGTTGCGCCGGCTCACCGAGTACACCCGCAGGCTGGGCAAGGGTACCGCGGAGATGCCGAAGGTGCGCGGTGTCCGTGAGGCAGAACAACTTTCGGAGGCAATGACGGGGATGCTCAGCCGGCTCACCGCCGCGCAGCAGGCCACCCAGAACTCGCTTCAGGCTGCACAGGATTTCGCCGCGAACGCCGCACACGAACTCCGCACCCCGCTGACGGCGATGCGGGCCGACCTCGACACGCTTCGGATCCACGACCTGCCCGCCGACGAACGGGCCGAGGTGGTCAACGACCTGTCGCGGGCACAACGCCGTGTCGAGGCGATCATCACGGCACTCGGCCAACTCGCCTCCGGTGAGCTGGCGCAGGCGGAGGACCGTGAGATCATCGACGTCACAGACCTTCTCGACAGGGTGGCGCGGGAGAACATGCGTCCCGGCGGACCGGTCGAGGTGGTGGTCGAGGCCACCGAGGATGTCGGCACCATCTGGGGTTGGCCGAGCGGTCTGCGGCTCGCCGTCGACAACCTCGTCCGCAACGCCGTCGCGCACGGGCCCGCCACCAGGATCGTGCTGTCCGCGCACCGGGTGGGCCACTCGATCACGATCACCGTCGACGACAACGGGCGCGGGATCCCCGCGGCGGAACACACCAACGTGCTGGGCCGGTTCACGCGTGGAAGTAATGCTGCGCCAGGCGGTTCCGGGCTCGGCCTCGCGCTGGTGGCGCAACAGGCCGCGCTGCACGGCGGCGGGGTCGAGCTCTCCGACAGCCCGCTCGGTGGGTTGCGGGCGACCTTGACCGTGTCGACGGCCGAGCCGCGGGCGGAGCAGGATCAGGGGTGAGTGGGCCCGCGCCGCAGTGCGGCGACGGTTACCCGCCAGCCGAGCAGCAGCACCGCGGTCGCCGCGGTCGCCACGATGACGAAGCTCACGGCCACCCCGGCGGAGGTGGCCTTGCGCAACAGCATTCCCACCACGACGGTGCACAGCCACACCACTATCCCGGTCGGCACGATCGCGGTGGGGCGCTGCCAGGCACGGCTCAGCAGCCAGCCCAGCGCCGCACCGACCAGAAACGGCCACGCAGTGCCTGCGACTCCCGCCACGGTCAGGCCTTCGGCGTGGCTGCGCCGTCCGACAGCGCAGAACAGCAGCACGCCGACGACGTCGGCGAGCGCCGCGAGCGCGCTACTGCGTTTCATAGGACATCACGTCGAGCGACAGCGGGCTGACGTCGGACTCGTCGCGGGGCGCGAAGTTCGGCTGCATGGGTGCGGGTTTGCCTGCGAGCAGCGCGTCGAGGCTGTCGGGGGACGCCACTCGGGAGTCCAGCCGAAACGACTCGATCAGGAACGGCAAGCCGTCCGAGCGCAAAGGATCCGGTGTGCTCATCACGTGGAAATGCAGATGCGGCGCATCGGAATTACCCGTGTTGCCAAGCGACCCGATCACCTGGCCGGTGGTGAGTTGATCGCCGACCTCGACCTTCACGCTCCCGGTTTTGAGGTGCGCGTAGAACGCGTAGTTGCCGTCGCCGATGTCCTGCACGATGTGGTTGCCGCCGTACTGCTCGAGCGGAAGGCCGGTCGGGGTCTTGGTGGGTATCTGCTCGGGCAGGCCGTCGACCACGCCGACAACAGCACCGTCGGCAACGGCGTGGATGTCGGCACCGAAGTAGGGGTAGCTCTCGACCTTGGTCACATCGCCGTTGGCAATCGTTCGATCGGGTGCCAGCTGCACGTAGTCGATGGCGTACCGCTCTGCGCCCCACATCCGTCCGCTGAGCGCGTTGAGCGCGCCGCGGTGGGCGCCCAGGTCGCAGCAACTGTCAGCGTCGAGCCAGTTCGCGCCCCGCAGCGGGGGTGCGATCACCGCAGGTTTGCGCGACTGCACAGGGACGGGGGCAACCTCTTCCTCCATGGTCGCCGGTATCAGCGGCGGGGACGGTTTCGGAATCGAGACGCCGATCCTGTGAACGAGGCCGGTCGGCACGGCGGCTGACTCGTCGAGCGCGACGTCGAGCCAGATCATCCCCCCTTGACCGGGCCCGAGTTTGTTTGTCGGCGTTTGAGTTCCGATCACCCGCATCCATTTCGACACCTGGTCACCGGTCAGCGTGAGCAGCTTCTGGTCGTCTGCAACCACGTTCACCGACGTGACCGTGACGTCCTGGCTCATCACGTTGGTCAACTCGAGTTCGTAGGCCAGATGTGTCTTGCCGTCGGTGGCGGGCGCAGGGATCGGCGAGCTGACGACGCCGGCGAGAACGGGCGTGACAGCCACCGGCACCTCAGGTGTGGAAGCGGTTGTGGCAGTGGGGGACTGAGCAGCATCACGGGTTTGCCCGTCCGACGAGCACGAGGCGAGCGCCACTGCAAGGACAATCAGAACCGCGGCGGTACAGCGTGTTCTGATGTGCATGCAGCGCTCCTAGGAGTCAGGTCTTGTGTCGTCGAGCGCGGCATCGGGGTCGACGTCCTTCTCGGTGCGGAACATCAAGAAGAACACCACCCAACCGATGGCCGCGATGAAGATCCAGCTGACGAGACGGTAGATCAACATCGCCGAGATCGCCGCGGCCAGCGTCATCCCGCTCGACACCAGGCCGGGCACCAGCACCGCCTCCACGACCAGAAGCCCGCCCGGCATCAGCGGAATCGACCCCACCGCTCGCGCCGCCGCGTAGGCGACGGTGAGGCCGGCGAGGGAGGGCTTGCCGCCCGCGGCGTACGCGGCGAACGCCAGGCAGGCCACGTCGGCGACCCAGTTGAACAGCGACCAGCTGAACGCGACAGTGAGGTCGCGGCGGCTGAGGCTGACCGACTCCAACTGGTTGAGGTGCTCGCGCCAGGTGGCCACGCCCGTGTCGGCGGGTTTGCCGCGCAGCGAGTTGAACCACGACAGCACCTTGACCCCGATGCCGTCGATCAGGTCGGGCCGCGACGCGACGGCCTGTGCCAGCAGCAGAAGCGCGACGAATCCGCCGAGCGTGAAGATGAGGGACAGAGGGTTTTTCGAGGCGCCGAGCATGAAGGCCCCGCCGAGACCGAGCAGTGCGAGCCCGACGACCTGCAGCACGCCGGACATCACCAGCTGCCACGACGCCACCATCGGCGACGCCCCCCACATCCGCTGCTGGCGATACATGAACGTGGCCGAGAGCACCGGCCCGCCCGGCATCGTCGTCGACAGTGCGTTGCCCGCGTAGAAGGCGGCCTCCGAGCGCCACTGATGCACCTCGACGCCTGCGGACCTCAGCAGGGTGCGCTGGATCTGGGCGAAGCTGTGCATGGACGCCATCGCCGCGACCACAGCCGCGAGCACCCAGAGCCACTTGGCGGCATACAGGCTGTGGAAGGCCTTCGCGAGCTGGTCCCACACCAGGGCGACCTCGACCGTCAGCACCACCACCGCGATGCCGATGATGACCCACCGCAGCCACCAGTACTTGCCGCGGGTGGTTCCCTCTTGGCTGCGGGCGTCGTTCGCCGGCGCGTCCACGTCCTACAGGGTAAGGGTTTGCCCTTCCGACCGGCGGTTACGCTACCGGCATGGCCCCCACTGGATCTGCCGCCTCGGTTCACGACGATGCGGTACCGCCCCTGATCCGCAAGGCGGCGGCGTGGGCCTGGCGCCTTCTGGTGATCATCGCGCTCGCGGTGGCGGTGCTGTGGGTGGTGCGGCGCCTCGAGGTGATCGTCGTTCCGATCGCGCTGGCTCTGATGGTGACCGCGCTGATGATCCCGGCCGTCGACTTCCTCGATCGCCGCGGCGCCCCCCGAGGCGGTGCGGTCGCGCTGGTCCTGCTGACCGGGATGGCCATCGTCGGCGGCGTGCTGGCCTTCGTCGTCAGCCAGTTCGTCGTCGGTGTGCCCGGCCTCGTCGACCAGGTCACGAAGTCGATCGACAGCACCCGCAGCTGGCTGATCGAGGGTCCCCTTCACCTGAGCAGGGATCAGATCAACAACGCGGGCAACTCGGCGATCGAGGCGATCCGCAACAATCAGGAGAAGGTGACCAGCGGGGCGCTGTCGACCGCGGCGACCGTGACGGAGATCGTCACCGGCGCGCTGCTCACGCTGTTCACCGTCATCTTCTTCCTGCTCGGCGGCCGCAACATCTGGCAGTTCGTCACGAAGATCTTCCCGCAGAACGTTCAGCAAAGAGTGCGCGAAGCCGGCAGTGCCGGATTTCACTCGCTGATCGGGTACGTGCGCGCGACGTTCCTCGTCGCCTTGGTCGACGCCGTCGGCATCGGCACCGGTCTGGCGATCATGGGCATCCCGCTGGCGCTTCCGCTGGCCTCGCTGGTCTTCCTCGGCGCGTTCATTCCGCTGATCGGCGCCGTCATCGCCGGTTTCCTCGCCGTCGTGGTCGCACTGCTCGCCAAGGGCTTCATCTACGCGCTGATCACACTGGCGCTGATCATCGCCGTGCAGCAGCTGGAAGGCCACGTGCTGCAACCGCTGGTGATGGGCCGCGCGGTGTCGGTGCATCCGCTCGCGGTGGTGCTGGCGATCGCGGCGGGCAGCGTGCTGGCCGGGATCGTCGGCGCGCTCCTGGCGGTGCCGATCGTGGCGTTCCTCAACAGCGCCATCCGGGTGCTGCTTGCCGCGGAACCCGGAGCCGAGATCGAGGCGCAGGAGGCCGAGACCGGGAAGGTCATCGAGGCCGAACCCGACGACGTGGGCACCGTCACCGAGCGCGGTTAGACCGCCGCGGAACTAGCGCCCGCGGCCTTCCCTGCGCAGCAGATCGGCGGCGCTGACGCCGCCGTTGGCGCCGCGACGCCTGTTTTCTTCCTCGGCCTGCTGCGCGGTCAGCTTCTCGGTCGCCTCCGGATCCTGGGGCCGCTGCGCGGGGATCGCGGTGGTCGGATCGGCGCCCTCGCTGGAGTGGCGGCTGGCCCGCGGGGCCGGGGTCGGGGTCGGGATCGCGGTGGTGGGCTCCGCACCCGGCTGCGGCGGCCGCTGCCGTGGCGCCGGCTTCGCGCCTGCGGGAGCATTCCCGCGAAGCTCACCCAGCCACGACTCGATCTCGCGGTCCTCGCGGACAGGCGGCGGCGGCGTCGGGCGCCTGCGCGCAGGCGCAGGGTTGGTGTTGTTCACCGGGTTGCGGGGCTTGCGGACGTTGGCCGCGGGGATCCGGGTGGTCTGCGGCTCACCGGCCGGGGTGGTGGCCCGCGGCGTCCGCATCCGGGTGGTGCCCGCCACCGACGGCGTGTTGGCGGCCGCGGGCGCGGTCGGGATGCGCGTGGTCGAGGCGCTCGGCCGTGACTTGCCCTCGACCGCAGGATGGGAGGGATCGTGCGGCGGCATCGGTCGCGGCGGCAGCGGCGCGCCCGCACCGACCAGCGCCTCTTCCGGTTCGTGGACGGTGGGTCGTTTTCGTTCGTCGGGCAGTTCGGTCTCGCCGAGGCCGAGCCGCTCCTGAAGCCGCTTCATCCACTTCGGCGCCCACCAGCAGTCGTCGCCGAGCAGCTTCATCACCGCGGGCACCAGGAACATGCGAATTACGGTGGCGTCCAACAGAAGTGCGATCAGCAGACCGAACGCCAGGTACTTCATCATCACCAGGTCGGAGAACGCGAAGGCACCGGCGACGACCGCGAGGATCAACGCTGCGCCGGTGATCAGCCTGCCGGTGGTGGCGGTACCGATGCGAATGGCCTCGGCGGTGGACATGCCGCGCTCGCGGGCCTCCACCATGCGCGACACCAGGAACACCTCGTAGTCGGTGGACAGACCCCAGATGATCGCGATGATCATGCCGATCATCGGCGCCATCAGCGGCTGCGGCGTGTAGTTCATCAGGCCGGAACCGTGCCCGTCGACGAACATCCACGTGAGCACGCCCATCGTCGATCCGAGCGTGAGCGCGCTCATCACCGCCGCCTTGATCGGCAGCACCACCGAACCGAACGCCAGGAACATCAGGATCGTTGTGGTCACGATCAGGACGGTGACCATCATCGGCAGCTTGTCGAACAGGCTGTGAATGCTGTCCTGCTCAAGGGCAGGAGTGCCGCCGATGGACATGGCGATGCCGTGCGGCGGCGGTATCGCGCGCAGTTCCTCGATCTTCTTGGCGGCGTCGTTGCGGTTCTCCAGTCCGTTCTGGATCACCCGGACCGACGGATCCTTGGATGCGCCGTCGAGGTAGGGCCGTTCCTGCCACATCTTCGACGGATCGTTGTTGGGGTCGATGAAGCCCGGGATCTGCATCGCCTTGTTGCGCACCTCGGCGATCTGCGCGTCGGTGACCGGCTGGCCGTCCTCGTTCTCCATCACGATCGTCAGCGGCTCGGTGCGGAACCCGGGGAAGGTCTTGTCGAACTGCTCCTGCGCCTGGCGCACGCTGTTGTCCGGCGGCAGGTACTTCTCGCTGATGCCGCCGAGGGACAGCTGGCCCAGCGGGATGATCAACAGGATCATCACGATGATGATCGGCGCGGCGAACGCGATCGGCCGCTTCATCACCCGGTTGACGAGCTTGCCCCAGAAGCCCTGCTCGACCTCTTCGCGCGTCTTGGTCTTCTGCGTCTTCTCGGCGAACCAGTCGATGATCCGGCGGGAGAACGTCCAGTTGCGCAGGAACGGCACCCGCAGCAGGGTGCGCACGCCGAGCGCGTCGATATTGGGTCCCACGATGGCGAGCGCGCCCGCCAGCACGGTGATCGACAGCAGCGCAGACAGCACCACCGTGGCGATGATCGCGTATGTGATGGACTTCAGGAAGCCCTGCGGGAACAGCAGCAGCGGCAGCGCTGACGCGACGATGATCACCGCGGAGAACGTCACCGTGCGGCCCGACGTCATCATCGTGCGCCGCAGGGCGGCCTCGGTGTCGTAGCCCTCGGCGATCTCTTCCCGGAACCGGCTGACGATGTAGAGGCCGAAATCGATCGCGATGCCGAGTCCGACGAGCGTCACCACGGGTTGTGCGAAGAAATGCACAGGGATGAACTCGGCCAACAGACGCATGATCCCGAGGGAACCGGCGATGGTCAGGCCGCCGACGATCATCGGCAGGCTGGCCGCGATGACGCCGCCGAACACGAAGAACAGCACGACCATGACCAACGGCACACCGAGCAGTTCGCCGCGTTTCTGGTCTTCGCCGATGGTGCCGGTCAACTCGCTGGCCAGCGGCTGCAGTCCGGCCTGCTTGACGTCGACGCCCTCGATGTTGAGGGCTTCGGAGACGGTTTTGCCGTCCTCACCGACGTTCTTGTTGTAGTTGTTCAGGATCGCGTCGTCGTTGTCGCCCTTGAGCTGGATCGACATGAACGCGTGCTGTTTGTCGGCGTCGGCCATGTTCTTCAGCGCGTCGGGGCTCTTGAAGTAGCCGATCGAGCGCAGGATCTGGTCGGGGTGGTTCTTCTCGACCTCGGCCAGGTTGTCCAGGATCTTCTTCTGGAAGGCCGGGTCGTCGACCGTCTTGCCTTCGGGTGCTGTGTAGACCCCGATGATGTGACCGGACGTGTCGCGGCCATAGGTCTTGTCGGCGAGCACCGACGCGTGCACGGACTCGCTGCCCTCGTCGTAGAACCCGCTTTGGGTGACGTGCTGGCCGAGGCTGATGCCGTAGACGCCGCCGCCAAGGCACAGTGCGACCATCACACCGATCACGATGTATCGGTAGCGGAAGACCATCCGGCCCCACCAGGCGAACACCTAAGCTCCTAACTCACAAAGTCTCAATGCGCGCTATGCGCTGGTTCTATTGTTCATACGCGCGAGGTCAGTAGCGCGGACAGCGGCCGGAATGGCTGCAGCCATGCCCCTTGCTCGGGCAGCGAATCTAGGCCGATTCGCGGTAGCGGTTCTCGGAACACACCCGGAATGTCTTCCAGGTCGACGAACTCCAAAGTATCCGAGGCTAGCGCCCAACTCGCATGTTCGCGAAATCCGAGCACTTGAACAGGGGTACCCGCACGGGCGATGTCCTCCAGCGGCTGACGGAAAGCCTGTCCGTCGGCCGAGGCCACCAGCAGCCCGGCCAGGCCTTCTGCCCGGCGCAGGGCGATGTGGTCGAGCATGTCGACGTCGACGTCGCTGTCCTCGTCGATCTTGGGTTTCGCGAAGACCGCGAAGCCGACATTGCGCAGCGCCTCCACCCATGGGCGGACCACGTCGGCGCTTCCGGGGGCGATGTTGGTGAAGACGGTGGCTTCAGGCTCGACGGACACGCCGTCGGCGCCCGCGGACAGCTCGGCCGTCCGGGCCAGCAGCCAGCGGCCCAGCGCGTCGAACCTGGGCCGGTGTGCGGCGGTCGGGCGGCCGCCGAGGATGGAGCCGAGGCCCATGTCGAGGTTGGGCGCGTCCCAGACCAGCAGGACGCGCGTCGTGCCCGGCGACAGGTTCGGCGCCTCGACGATTTCTTCGGTGATGCTCATGGGTTGGCCCCCCGGCTCTTCACGCGAGTGCTCATCGCAGTTTCTCCCAGAGCAGTTCGGCGACCGTGCTGTCGGCGTCGTGCGCCTTGGACTCGTATTTGGTGACCGGCCGCGCCACCGAAATCGGCATGTCGTCGGTGGCGCTGACCCGGCGCAACCGCGGTTCGGCGTCACCGACTTCGGCGATGTGCTCGGCGTAGCCGGCGTGGTCGGTCGCCGCGTGCAGGACACCGCCGGGCCGTAACCGGTCGGCGATCAGTGCGACGGTGTCGGGTTGCAGGAGCCTGCGTTTGTGATGGCGGGCCTTCGGCCACGGATCGGGGAAGAACACCCGCACGCCGGTCAACGAGTCCGGTCCGAACATGTGCTCGAGCACGTCGACGCCGTCGCCGCGGACCAGGCGGATGTTGGACACCGGTTCTGTGTCGCCCGACCGGTCGATGGCGCTGAGCAGCTGGGCAAGCCCGCGCCGGTAGACCTCGACGGCCACCACGTCGATGTCGGGCTCCGCCTTGGCCATCGCCAGCGTCGACGTGCCGGTTCCGCTGCCGATCTCCAGCACGACCGGCGCCGACCGGCCGAACCACGTCTCGGTGTCGAGCAGCCCCGCGGGGCCGTCCTCGGAGCGCGCCTGCATCCCGATCTCGGGCCAGCGCCGGTCCCACGTTTCCTGCTGGCTGCTGGAGACGGTGGAGCGCCGGGACCGGTAGGCGGTGACCCGGGGATACAGATGGGGCGCGGGTCGGGTCATCGCCGCCTCGTCCGACGCGTGCCGGTATCCCAGCGCTGCGCATGCATCCGTCCATGGTCGCGCATACAGGCCGATGAACCCGCATCGTGGTGCAATTCGATACCCAACAGTTGCCTTCTTTTCTTTGCGCCCGAACCAACAAACCGGCGCAGAAGTGCGAGTATTTGCCAACCTTTCGTCGATCTCGGCGCACGGAGGGCGCTGAAAACAAGCGCTCGCGGAGGGGTCGCGGAGATGCCACCATTTGCGATAGGGGGCAGAAACATGCGCGAGACGGCGATCAGGGAAGGCCACGAGATTTTCACCAACGAGCTGACGCGGTTTGCGCAACGTGCGGGGGATGCTCGCATGACAGCGCTGATCGGCGAGCTTCGCGGGCCGCTGCGGGTCGCGGTCGGCGGCCGTGCCGGTGTTGGCCGGACCACCGTGGCGACCGCGCTCGCCGACGCGGGGCTGATCGTCGTCGACGACGACGCCGATGTGTCGGTCGTGGTGGTGGCGGAGACGGCGAAACCGGAGGACCGGGCGGTGATGGCGCGGGAATCGTGCCTGCTCGTGCTCAACAAGGCCGACCTCGCCGGCTTCGGCGCGGGCGGGCCGATCGCAGTGGCCGACCGTCGGGCGGGGCAGCTGCAGGCGCTGACCGGGGTGCCCGCCGTCTCGATGGTGGGGCTGCTGGCCGCCGCAGCTCTCGACGACGAACTCGTCGCGGCGCTGCGCGCGCTGACCGCCGAGCCTGCCGATCTGACGTCCACCGACGGCTTCCTGGCCTGCGACCACAGCCTCCCCTGTGACGTGCGCGAGCGGCTGCTGGACACCCTGGATCTGTTCGGCATCGCCCACGGCGTCCTCGCGCTGCGGCAGGGCGCCGACCCCGCCGACCTGCCTGCCGTGCTGCGTCGGCTCAGTCAGGTCGACCGCGTGCTGGCCCGACTGGCGGCGGTCGGCGCGGACGCTCGGTACCGGCGGGTGCGCGCAGCGCTGGTGACGCTGCGCACGATGGCGGCGCGCGGTGCGCCCGCGGTGGCCGATTTCCTGTCCGGCGACGACGCCGTCCTCGCGGTGATGTCCGCCGCCGTCGACGTCGTGACCGCGGCGGGCCTGACGGTCGACGACGGCGACGACCGGTCGGCCCATCTGCAGCGTGCGCTGCACTGGCACCGCTACGGCAGAGGACCCGTCAACCGCCTTCACGGCCATTGCGCGGCGGACATCAGCCGCGGCTCGCTGAGGCTTCTGCGGCGAGCGGAGGCCCGGTGACCGACGTCGACCACGCGGGCGACCCGATCGGCGCAGTCGACGCGCTCGTGGCCGGGGTCGACCCCGGGCTGAGCTCACCGGGTGTGGAGAGTCGCGACGTCGTGCTCGTCACCGGGCCGTGGCTGTCGGGTGCTTCGGGTGTGATCGCCGCGCTGCGGGACCGCCTGCCCGAGCACCAGTTCGTCGAGACCGGCGACGTCAGCGCAGGCGACGCTCCGGCGGCGGTGGTGTTCGTGGTGTCGGCGGTCGCGCCGATCGCCGAATCCGATTGTGCGCTGGTCGATCTCGCGGCTCAACACACCGATCTGGTGATCGGGGTGGTGTCCAAGATCGACGTCCACAGGAACTGGCGAGACGTGCTCGCCGAGGACGAATCGCGCCTCGCCGCCTACTCCGAGCGTTACCGTGACGTGCCCTGGGTCGGGGTGGCCGCGGCGCCCGACCTCGGCGAGCCGAACGTCGGCGACCTCGTCGACCTGCTGCGGTCACGACTGGCCGATGTCGACGTCAAGCGGCGAAACAGATTGCGGGCGTGGGAGTCTCGACTGCAGACGTTGATCTCGCGCTACGACAACGAGGGCTCGGGCACGGATCGTGCGGCGAGGGTGACGGCGCTGCGGGGGCGACGCGAGACGGTGCTGCGTGAGCGCCGGGTGTCGAAGTCCGAAGCCACCATCGCGCTGCGCAGCCAGCTGCAGCAGGCCCGGGTGCAGCTGGGCTACTTCGCCCGAAACCGCTGCGCCTCGGTGCGAACCGAGCTTCAGGAGGACGCGTCGTCGATGACGAGGCGCAGGCTGCCCGAGTTCGAAAGCTACGTCGGGACGCCGGGTCGACGAGGTGGTCGACGAAGTCGAGTCGGGGACCACGGAGCACTTGGCTGACATGGCCACGGAACTGGGTCTGACACCGCCAGAGCCGCCGGACCCGTTCTCCCCGCCCGCGTTCGCCCCGCCGCCGCTGAAATCCCGGCGCCTCGAGACGCGGCTGATGATGGTGCTCGGCGCGGGCTTCGGACTGGGTGTCGCGCTCGGCGTCAGCCGGTTGTTCGCCGGTCTGGCGCCGGGGCTGACGATCGCCGGGCTGGTGGCGGGCGGCGTGATCGGGCTGGTGCTCACCGTCTGGGTGGTCAGCATGCGCGGCCTGCTGAGCGACCGCACGATGCTGGACCGGTGGGTCGGCGTGGTGATCGGGATGCTGCAGGGCTCCCTCGAGCAACGCGTCGCCACCCGCATCGTCGCCGCGGAAGCGGAGCTGACCGCGCAGCTGGCCCGGCGCGACGAGGCGGACGCCGAGGTGACGACCGCCGGCGTCGGCGAGATCGATGCCGAACTGCGCGAGCACGCCGTCGCGACAGCCCGGGCCGCTGCCGTGCGCGACAGGCGCCTGCCGCCGCTGCAGAAGGCGCTGGACACCGTCCGGGCGGAGCTGCACAGCGGCCAACCGCAGTGATCACGGCGTTCTGAATCGTTCCTGTGAGTGATCGGACATAGATCCGGATTTCGCACGGTATGTCACCCGCGTTAACCTTGTTAAGAGGGCGATAAACACCAGTGACGCTCGACGGTTGCGTCCTGGCGAACAAACCTACGCAGGAGATTTTGATGACGTCAGCGACCATTCCGGGTCTGGACACCGCACCGACCAATCACAAGGGCCTCCTCGCGTGGGTCCAGGAAGTCGCGGAGCTGACACAGCCCGACAGAGTGGTGTTCGCCGACGGGTCCGACGAGGAGAACGCCCGGCTCTGCGATCAACTGGTGGCGGCAGGCACCTTCCACAAGCTCGACGAGAAGAAGAAGCCGAACTCCTACCTGGCGCTGTCCGACCCGTCCGACGTCGCACGCGTGGAATCGCGCACCTACATCTGTACCGAAAAGGAAATCGACGCAGGACCCACCAACAACTGGATGGACCCGTCGGAGATGCGCGGCATCATGACCGACCTGTACCGCGGCGCCATGAAGGGCCGCACGATGTACGTGGTGCCGTTCTGCATGGGCCCGCTGGGTGCCGAGGATCCCAAACTCGGTGTCGAGATCACCGATTCGGAGTACGTCGTCGTGTCGATGCGCACCATGACCCGGATGGGCCAGGCGGCGCTGGACAAGATGGGCACCGACGGCTTCTTCGTCAAGGCACTGCACTCGATCGGCGCCCCGCTGGAGCCCGGCCAGAAGGACGTGCCGTGGCCGTGCAACGACACCAAGTACATCAGCCACTTCCCCGAGACCCGCGAGATCTGGAGCTACGGCTCGGGTTACGGCGGCAACGCGCTGCTCGGCAAGAAGTGCTACTCGCTGCGCATCGCGTCGGCGATGGCACACGACGAGGGCTGGCTCGCCGAGCACATGCTGATCCTCAAGCTGATCTCGCCGGAGAACAAGTCCTACTTCGTCGCCGCGGCGTTCCCGTCGGCATGCGGTAAGACCAACCTCGCGATGCTGCAGCCGACCATCCCCGGCTGGCGCGCCGAGACCGTCGGCGACGACATCGCCTGGATGCGGTTCGGCAAGGACGGCCGCCTCTACGCCGTCAACCCGGAGTTCGGCTTCTTCGGTGTCGCGCCAGGCACCAACTGGAAGTCCAACCCGAACGCGATGAAGACCATCCAGGCGGGCAACACCGTCTTCACCAACGTCGCACTGACCGACGACAACGACGTGTGGTGGGAAGGTCTGGAAGGCGAACCCGACCATCTCATCGACTGGAAGGGCAACGACTGGATTCTGCGCGAGACGGAAAGCAAAGCCGCGCACCCGAACTCGCGGTACTGCACGCCGATGTCGCAGTGCCCGACGCTGGCCTCGGAGTGGGATGACCCGCAGGGCGTGCCGATCTCGGCGATCCTGTTCGGCGCCCGCCGCAAGACGACGGTGCCGCTGGTGACCGAGGCCCGCGACTGGCAGCACGGTGTCTTCATCGGCGCCACCATGGGCAGCGAGCAGACCGCCGCCGCAGAAGGCAAGGTCGGCACCGTGCGCCGCGACCCGATGGCGATGCTGCCGTTTCTCGGCTACAACGTCGGCGACTACTTCGCGCACTGGATCGAGATCGGCAAGAAGTCCGACGAGTCGAAGATGCCGAAGATCTTCTTCGTCAACTGGTTCCGTCGCGGCGACGACGGCCGCTTCCTGTGGCCGGGCTTCGGTGAGAACAGCCGCGTTATGAAGTGGATCATCGACCGGATCGAGCACAAGGCCGGCGGCCGCACCACCCCGATCGGCACCGTGCCGACCGCCGAGGACCTGGATCTCGAGGGCCTCGATGTCGACGCCGCCGACGTGGAAGCCGCACTGGCGGTCAACGCCGAGGAGTGGCGTAAAGAATTGCCCGATATCGAGGAGTGGTTCGAGTTCGTCGGTGAGAAGCTGCCGACCGGCATCAAGGACGAGTTCGACGCGCTGAAGCACCGGCTCGCAGAAGCCGAGTAACACTCGCGAGCTGGGCCCACGCGTCAGCTGGGACGCAAAAGCGCCCATTTCACGCTGAATTTGGGCGCTTTTGCGTCTGCTCGTTCAGACTGAAGCACGTGATCTCGGTTCCCGAGACGCGATATGCGAAGTCGGGCAACGTCAATATCGCCTACCAAGTGGTCGGCGACGGCCCCTTCGACCTCATTCACGTTCCACCGTTCGTCTCGAACCTGGAGCTGCAGTGGGAAGATCCGGTCGAGCGCAGATACTTCGAGCGCCTCGCTTCGTTCTGTCGCCTGATCATGTTCGACAAGCGCGGTACCGGCTTGTCCGATCGGGTGGCGGTGGCGACGCTCGAGGAGCGGATGGACGATCTCCGCGCCGTCATGGACGCCGTAGGATCCGACCGCGCCGCCATCTACGGCGGTTCGGAAGGTGGAGCACTGGCGCTGGTATTTGCGGCGACGTATCCGGCGCGGGTGTCAGCACTCGTGCTGTACGGCGCCTACCCGCGGATTTCCTGGGCTCCGGACTACGAGGACGGGCTGCCCGAGGACACCTGGGCTGCCGGTCTGCGGTATCTCGAGGAAAACTGGGGGCGCGCGCAGGCGACAGCGTCGCCACTCCTCTACCTCTTGTCACCCGGCCGGGCCGACGATCCGATCTGGCGCAAAGCTCACGCGCGTTGGGAGCGCCTCTCGGCGAGCCCGGGAGCGGCACAGGCGATCATGCAGATGAACCGCGAAATCGACGTGCGCGACCTCTTACCCACGATCCGGATACCGACTCTCGTTGTGTATCGCACCGCAGACATTCCGCACGCTGCGGGCAGTCGCTACCTGGGTGCTCACATTCCAGACGCCAAAGTTGTTGAACTACAGGGTAACGAGTACTTTCCGCACCTCGGCGATCAGGACGCCATACTCGATGAAGTGGAGGAGTTCCTGACCGGCGTTCGTCCCATTCCCGCGTCTGACCGCGCACTGGCGACAGTCCTCTTCACCGACATCGTGTCGTCGACGACGTGTGCCGCCGCGCTTGGCGACGCCGAATGGACGCGCGTTCTGGACCGACACGATTCGCTGGCGGCTCGCGAGGTCGATCGTCATCGCGGCCGCAGAATCAAGACGACGGGCGACGGCATGCTCGCGACCTTCGACGGCCCTGCGCGTGGAGTGCGATGCGCGCAAGCGATCTGTGAGGCAGTCCGATCGCTCGGCATCGAAGTACGGGCAGGACTTCACACCGGCGAGATCGAGCTGCGCGGCGACGATGTCGGTGGCATCGCGGTTCACATCGGTCAGCGCGTATCGGGGCTCGCCGGACCGGGTGAGGTGTTGGTGTCATCCACGGTCAAAGATCTGGTCGCCGGCTCGGGAATCACATTCGCAGAACATGGATGCCACGTGTTGAAGGGTGTTCCGGACGAATGGCGAATATTCATCGCCAATTAGGGGTCGGCGTACTCACCCCGTCACGATGAAGAAGACGCCGAGCGCGGCGAAGAGCAGTCCGATGGCGCTTCTGACGCTTCGGTCGCCGCCGACCTCTTGACACGTGTCAAGTCGGCGCATCGTAAAGTGCTGATCATGCAGATTCGCGAGCATGCGCAAGCCCATCCCGACAAGCCCGCCGTCATCATGCACCCGTCGGGCACGACGGTGACATTCGGCGAGCTCGAGGCGCGGGCGAACCGGCTCGCGCACTTCTTCCGGCGCAACGGTCTACATGAGGGCGACGCCGTCGCGATCCTGATGGAGAACAACGAGCACTACCACGCTGTGATGTGGGCGGCGCGCCGAAGCGGCCTCTACTACGTGCCGATCAACACCCACCTGACCGCAGCCGAGGCTGCCTACATCATCGACAACAGCAGCGCCAAGGCCATCGTCGGCTCGGCGGCGCTACGCGCAACGCTGGAAGGCCTGGCTGCCGAGCTGCCGAACGGGCTGCCCCCGCTGCTGATCATCGCCGGCGACCTGGACGGCTGGCACAGCTACCCGGGATGCGTTGCAGACGAACCCGTTACGCCGATCGACGACGAGGTCGAAGGCGACCTGCTCCAGTACTCCTCCGGCACGACCGGCAGGCCGAAGGGCATCAGGCGCGAGTTGACGCATAAGCCGCCGTCCGAGGTGCCCGGCATGATGTCGGCGCTGGTGAGCTTCTGGCTCGACCCCGACGCGATCTATCTGAGCCCCGCACCGCTGTACCACACCGCGCCATCGGTGTGGTCGATGACGATTCAGTCCGGCGGCATCACGACGGTGGTGATGGACAAGTTCGACGCAGAGGGCTGCCTGGACGCCATCCAGCGCAACCGGATCACGCACGGACAGTTCGTGCCCGTGATGTTCACCCGGATGCTGAAACTGCCGCACTCCGTGCGTGATTCGTACGACGTGTCCAGCCTCAAGCGGGTCATGCACGCCGCCGCGCCATGCCCGGTCGAGATCAAGAAGCAGATGATCGACTGGTGGGGACCGATCGTCGACGAGTACTACGCGTCCTCGGAGGCCATCGGTTCGACCCTGATCACCGCCGACGAATGGCTGGCCCACCCCGGATCGGTCGGCAAGTCGATGATGACCCCGTTGCACATCCTCGACGAGGACGGCAACGAGTTGCCGCCTGGGCAGGCGGGGGAGATCTACTTCGAAGGCGGCTTCGACTTCGAGTACCTCAACGATCCGGAGAAGACGGCGAAGTCGCGCGACAAACACGGCTGGAAGACCGTCGGCGACATCGGCTATCTCGACGAGGACGGTTACCTCTACCTGACCGATCGCCGCCACCACATGATCATCTCGGGCGGGGTGAACATCTATCCGCAGGAAGCCGAGAACATGTTGGTCACCCACCCCAAGGTGATGGACGCCGCGGTGTTCGGCATTCCCGACGACGACATGGGGCAGAGCGTCAAAGGCGTGGTGCAAACCGTCGATCCGGCCGACGCCACCGACGAGTTCGGCGACGAACTGCTCACCTGGCTGCGAGACCGGTTGGCGCACTACAAGTGTCCGCGCTCGATCTCCTTCGAGGCACAGCTGCCGCGCACCGACACCGGCAAGTTGTACAAGCAGGAGCTGATCGCGAAGTACTCATAGGGCAGGCTGTGACGATGCGCGGCGACGAACCCGGCGGCCCCTACTTCGACGATCTCGCGGTCGGCCAGGTCTTCGACTGGGCGCCTTCGATGACGCTGACCGCCGGTGCCTCCGCGGTGCATCAGTCGATCGTCGGCGACCGGCTGCGGCTGGCGCTGGACGCCGACCTCGCCATCGCCGTCACCGGGTCGACCGCGGCGCTGGTACATCCGCAGCTGGTCTGCGACGTCGCCATCGGGCAGACCACCCTGGCCACCCAGCGGGTCAGGGCCAACCTGTTCTACCGCGGGCTGTCGTTTCACCGCTTCCCCGTCGTCGGCGACACCCTGTTCACCCGCACCGAGGTCGTCGCCCTGAAACAGAACGCAACCAAGCCGGGACGGGCGCCGACGGGCCTTGCCGCGCTGCGGATGACCACGATCGACCAGATCGGCCGGATGGTTCTCGACTTCCACCGCTGCGCGATGCTGCCGCTGCGCGAGGGCGCGGCCGACACCGGTCACGCCGACGACATGTCCGCGATCGGCGCTGACGTCGCAGCCGCGCCCGACCCCACCGCGGGCTGGGACGCCGACGCGTTCCGCGCCAGGGTGCCTGGCGCCCGCTTCGACTCCGCGATTGCAGGCACTGTGCTGCACAGCACGGCCGATGTCGTCAGCAGCGCTCCTGAGCTGGCCCGGCTCACGTTGAATATTGCTGCCACGCATCATGATTCACGGTTGGGCGGCCGGCGCCTCGTGTACGGCGGGCACACCATCGGGTTGGCCTTCGCCCAGGCGACACGGCTGCTTCCCGACATCGCGACGGTGCTGGGCTGGGAATCGTGCGATCACATCGGGCCCGTGTACGAAGGCGACACGCTGTTCAGCGAGCTGCATGTCGAGGGCGCCGAGCCACTGCCCGGCAACGGCGGCGGGGTGCTGAAGCTGCGGTCGTTGGTCTACGCCGCGGGCGATGCCGCCGCAGACCGCCAGGTGCTCGACTGGCGCTTCACCGCGCTCCAGTTCTGAGGCCTCACCTTCTCTGCCGAGCAGACGCAAAATCGCACGTACCGGCTGGAATTTGCGCAACTTTGCGTCTGCTCGCGCCACAACCTGACCCCGATGATGCTCGCGATGCCCGTGCTCGGCTTCGCTGTCGGCCTCACCCAGACCACCACCATGGACTGGGCCGCGGGGCTGATCGCTCACGTCAGCAGGGTCTCGAACGCCACCCGGTCCCCGCGGTACAGCGCGCGGACCAGTTCGATCGGCCGTCCGTCGGTGTCGAGTGACCGGCGGTTGAGAAGCAGCATCGGCATGGCCGTCGTCGACTCCAGCAGCGCGGCCTCGCGGGGCGACGGCAGCGCGGTCTCGATGCGCTCGACCGCCGAGCCGAACTGCACGCCGCCCGCGCGGATCGCGGCGTACAGCGACGTGGTGGGGTCGAACGTGTCGGTGAGGTGGCCGAAGCGGCGCCGTGGCAGGTAGCTGCTCTCCAACCCGATCCGCTGCCCGTCGGCGAGCAGCACACGCTCGAGATGCATGACGCCGTCCCCGGCCGAAACCGCGAGTCCCTCGGCCAGTTCCGCGGTTGCCTCGATGTCCTCCCACGTGACGAGCACACGGCCGGGAACCCGGCCCCGCTCGCTCGCGCCCTCGGTGTAGGAGCGCAGCGACAGCGGCTGGACGAGCTTGGGCCGCGAGACCACGGTGCCCCGTCCGCGCCGCTCGATACGGCCCTCGACCAGCAGTTCATGCAGCGCCTGCCGGACGGTTTCGCGGGACACCCCGAACCGTGCCGCCAGTTCGCGCTCGGGTGGGACGGCGTCGCCCTCGGCGAGGTCGGCCAGGATGTCGTCGACGGCCGTGCGGACCAGGTACGGCTTGGGTAGGCGGCCGAGCTCGGTCAAACTGAATGTCTCTGTCGTAGAACGCGTCCGGCGACGGTGAGCACGTCATCGATCGACGCTCCGGTGGCTCGCGGGTTCTTGGCCGCGTCGTCGTAGCGGCGCATGCGCAGCGCGTTGGGCCACCACGGGTGTGCGACGAACGCCGGATCGACACCCGCGCCGCCCTGATGATGCAGCGAGTCGACCGACACGTCGGTCAGCGTGCCCGTGTAGTCCGGGTCGGTCGCCACCAGGTAACGCTTCGCGGCGACGTGCGCGCCTGCCAGCCAGCCGACGCGCGCGCCGAACCGCGGCGTCAGCCAGTCCCTGGCGAACGTGTCGTGGTGAACCGCCCCGACGTCATCGAACAGCGGGCTGTGGGCGACGTCGTGCAGTGCCGCGGCGAGGACGAGTTCGTCGTCGGCGCCGTCGTCGATCGCTCTGGCGGCCGACTGCAGGGCATGAGTGAGTTCGTCGACGCATTCCTCGTCCCAGACCCCGCTCAGCGAGCGCAGCGCAACACCGACCTCCTCGACCCCGTCCATAGTTGTCAGCATAGCCCGCAATTGGTCTATACCAATTGTTAACCTGTTGTTCGGCGCCGCAATACTCCCTGGTCGGGCGCTAGTTGCGAGAGGTAGGAAGGGTCAACCGCCATGCGTGTGACGATCGTCGGGGGTGGCATTCTCGGCACCGCGCACGCCCTGGAGGCGGTCGGGCGCGGTCACGAGGTCACCCACCTCGAGCGCGAGCCCGAGGCCCGCGGGGCCACCGTCCGCAACTTCGGCCTGGTGTGGGTGTCCGGGCGCGCGCGCGGCGAACTCGCCGCGGCGATGCGCTCACGCGAACTCTGGGAGAAGCTCGGCGCCGAGATTCCCGGCGTCGGCTTCCGCCCCGCCGGGTCGATCACGCTGGTGCGGACGCCGCGGGAACTCGCCGTCGCCGAAGAGGTGATGGCGCGGCCCGACGCGGAATGCCGCGGCTTCACCCTCCTCGAGCCAGCCGACGTGCGGGCGCTGAACCCCGCGCTGCGTGGCGATTACCTCGCTGGTCTGCACTGTGCGCACGACGCCGCCGTCGAGTCGAGGCAGGCGTTGCCCGCGATGCGCGCGCACATGGCGGCCACCGGCAGGTACACGTTCATCCCGCGAACCGAGGCGAGGTCTGTGGCGGGTACCGCGGTGATCGACGACCGCGGGATCACCCACACCGGCGACCTGGTCATCGTGTGCGCGGGCGCCGCGCACGGCGGTCTGGTCCGCGAGCTCGCAGGTGACCTACCGGTGCGCCGGGTGCGGCTGCAGATGATGCAGACCGGACCCCTCGGTGAGCCGTTGACCACCGCGAT
Organism: uncultured Actinomycetota bacterium; assembly: GCA_963786995.1. Classification (GTDB taxonomy): domain Bacteria; phylum Actinomycetota; class Actinomycetes; order Mycobacteriales; family Mycobacteriaceae; genus Mycobacterium. The sequence continues at coordinate 131,989 of CAWBBH010000006.1, forward strand.
CGCCGACGGCGACAGCTTCCGCTACTACCCCGGATTCGCCGGGACGGCGCTGAACGCGCTGCGGCGCGACGAGGCCCCGGATGCGGTGGCCGAGGAGCACCGGATGCAGCTGCTCTGCGTGCAGCGCAGCCACGGCGGGCTAACGATCGGTGACACGCACGCCTACGACGAGCCCTTCGATTTCGACGTCACCGAGGCGCCCTACGCATATCTCGTCGACGTCGTCGAGTCGTTCCTCGGCCGGGCGCTGCCACCGGTCCGGCAGCGTTGGGCGGGCGTCTACAGCCAGTGCGTTGATCCCGACCAGCTGGTGTGCCGGACCTCACCGGATGACGGCGTCTGGGTGGTCACCGGGCCCGGCGGGCGCGGCATGACCATGGGACCCGCCATCGCCGAGCAGAGTGCAGACCTGATCGGTCTTTGACAGAACACGAGGAAGCTATGGGAGACAACGCTGTTCAGTTGGCCGTCATCGATATGGCCGGCACCACCGTCGCCGACGACGGCCTGGTGGTCAGCGCGTTCGAGTCCGCCGCGACGGCTGCCGGCGTGCCGGAGTCCGGGCAGCGACGCGACGATGCACGGCAATACGTGCTCGACACGATGGGCCAGTCCAAGATCAGCGTGTTCCGTGCGCTGTTCGACACCGAAGAGCTGGCGCAGACGGCCAATGCCGCCTTCGAGAGTGCCTACGAGCGGCTCATCGACGAAGGCCGCGCCGAGCCCATCGACGGTGCCGCACAGGCGATCACACGGCTGCGCGAAGCCGGGGTCAAAGTCGCCCTCACGACCGGGTTCAGCGGGACCACGCAGAAGAAGCTGCTTGCCGCACTGGGCTGGGAGTCGCTGGCCGACGTGGTGCTCGCACCAGGCGACGGGGTACGCGGGCGCCCGAGCCCGGACCTGATCCTCACCGCGCTGATGAGGCTCGGCGTCGACGGCGTTCACAACGTCGCGTCGCTCGGCGACACCAGCAGCGACATCGAAAGCGCGCTACGGGCCGGTGCGGCCATCGCCGCGGGCACGCTCACCGGCGCCCACAACTCCGAGCAGCTCCGCGCGGCCGGCGCCACCCACGTCGTCGGCACGGTAAGAGAATTCGCCGACCTGATCCTGTCGACCCGTTAACCCAAGAGAAGGAAACATGAAGCGACACAACCTGCTCCGTGCCGCCGCTATCGCAGTGGTCGCGGCGACCACCACCATGACGGCCGCCTGCGGTGGCACGGGTTCATCCGGGTCGGCATCCGGTGAGACGCTCACGGTGTACAGCGCCGACGGCCTCGCCAACTGGTACAAGCCGCAGTTCGAGAAGTTCACCCAGGACACCGGCATCGCAGTCAACCTCGTCGAGGCGGGCTCCGGCGAGGTGGTCTCGCGGGTGGAGAAGGAGCAGTCCAACCCCCAGGCCGACCTCCTGGTGACGCTGCCGCCGTTCATCCAGAAGGCCGACAAGTCAGGCCTTCTGGTGGCAAGCGGTGTGAAGACCGAGGGTATCCCCACCGACCAGATCGGCCCCGGCGGCACCTACGTGCCGATCGTCAACAACGCGCTCAGCTTCATCGTCAACCCGACCGCGAACCCGAAACCCAAAACCTGGGACGACCTGCTCTCGCCGCAGTTCAAGGGCAAGCTGCAGTACTCCACACCGGGTCAGGCCGGTGACGGCACCGCCGTGCTGGTCCTCCTGCAGCACCTGCGGGGCAAGCCGGGCGCACTGGACTACCTGACCAAGCTGCAGGCCAACAACGTCGGCCCGTCGTCGTCGACGGGCAAGTTGCAGCCCAAGGTCAGCAACGGCGAGCTGCTGGTGGCGAACGGCGACGTGCAGATGAACCTGGACTCGATCCGCAACGACGGATCGAAGTTCGAGCTCTTCTTCCCCGCCGAGGCCGACGGCACGCGCACCACGATCTCGGTCCCGTACGTGGCCGGCGTGACGAAGGGTGCGCCGCATCAGGATTCAGCCAAGAAGCTGCTCGACTTCCTGCTGTCCGACGACGTGCAGAAGACGGTCGAGCCCGACGCGCTCGGCATTCCGGTACGTGACCAGATCCGCACCGCGTCCTCCGAATCGCCCGCCCCGAACACTCCCGCCGCGGTGCTCGACGGCGTCGACGTGTGGGTGCCGGACTGGAACACCGTGCTGTCGGAACTCGACGCCGACCTGGCCGCCTACCAGAAGGCCACCGGAAACTGACATGTACCCAACAGGGGTCGGCCGGACGCAGACCACCGCGGACAAAGCAACCCAGCGGGCACGGGAAGCCGCTACTGCAGCAATCACATTCGACCGGGTCGGGGTGTCCTACGGGCGGGGCGCGAAAGCGACCCGAGCGCTGATCGACTTCAACCTGCGCGTTGCGACGGGAGAGACCGTCGCACTGCTCGGGCCCAGCGGGTCGGGCAAGTCCACCGCGCTGAACGCGTTGGCCGGCTTCGTCCGGCCGACCACAGGGAGGGTCCGCCTCGGCGGCCGCGACGTCACCGATCTCCCACCCGCCAGGCGAGGCATTGGGGTGGTGCTGCAGTCCTACGCGCTGTTCCCGCACATGCGGGTGTCGGAGAACGTCGCGTTCGGCCTCAAGGCCCACCGCGTGCCGCGCGGTGACATCGGTTCGCGTGTGTCCGAGGCGCTGGACATGGTCGGCATGGGTTCCTACGGAAAGCGTCTGCCCCGTGAGCTTTCCGGCGGGCAGCAGCAGCGGGTGGCCATTGCCCGGGCGCTGGCGATCCAACCGAAGGTGCTCCTGCTCGACGAGCCCCTCGCGGCGCTGGATGCGCAACTGCGCCAGTCCACCCTCGCCGAACTGCAACGGCTCAAGGAGTCGCTGCCGGACACCGCGATGCTCTATGTCACTCACGACCAGTCCGAGGCGCTTGCGCTCGCCGACCGCATCGTGGTGATGAACGACGCGCGGCTGATGGACGTGGACACCGCCGACAACCTGTGGAGGCGCCCGCCGACCAGCTTCACGGCCGCGTTCCTCGGCGGGGCGAACCTCATCCCGTGCACGGTCGGTCGTGTCATCGGAACGTCGGCGTTGGTGACGATCGCGCACAAGACGGTCAGTGCGGAAGCGCCCCAGCCCGCCGTCGGCAAGATGGAGTGGGCACCGGACTCCAAGGCGCTGTTGTGTATCCGGCCGCACGCGATGAAGATCGTGTCGCTCGGCGATCGCGATGCGTTGCGTGCCACGGTGACGGCGGCCGTCTGGCGCGGCGCCACCACGCGGCTTGTGCTGTCGGTGGGCGGTCTGCCCGATCAGCTCGTCGACATCGACGTGCCGGGCAACGCGCAGATCGAGATCGGCACCGAGGTGGGGGTGCGGCTGCCCGAACCCGCAGGGGTGCTGGTGCAGGCCACGTGAGCGAAGCTTGCGATAAAACGATGGGCCCGGTATGACCGCGCTGCTCGAACAGCCCGCGCCCGACACCGACGCGCCCGCGTCGTCGACCCCGAAGCGCTCGCTGGCCTGGCTGTGGGCGATTCCGCCGTTGGCCGTCGTACTGTTGGCGGCGCTGTATCCGCTGATCCGCGTCTGCCTGGAGTCCCTCGAAGTCTCCGGAGATCAAACGGGTTTCGGCACGTGGACACAGGTGCTGGGGTCCGAGATGTTCCGGCAGGCGCTGTGGCGGACCGTCGCGATCGCCGCGACGTCCACTCTCGGATGCCTGATCCTCGGCACGTTCCTGGCCATTGTGCTGGCGTTCGTCCCGTTCCCTGGTTCACGGCTGGTCGGCAGGCTCATCGACACCGTGCTGGCCCTGCCGTCGTTTCTGATCACCCTGGCATTCACGTTTCTGTACGGCACCGCGGGAGCGGTGAACGCCGCCATCGCGGCCGTGACCGGCGGCATGTCACCGGCGCTGAACTTCCTCTACACACCGGCAGGCGTCATCGCCGCGGAGATCACGTTCTTCACGCCGTTCGTGGTGCGGCCGCTGCTCGCCTCATTCTCGGTGCTGCCGCGCGCGCAACTCGATGTTGCCGCCAGCCTGGGCGCCTCGCCGTTACGGGTGCTGCGCTCGGTGGTGCTGCCCGAAGCGTGGCCCGCGCTGATGGCGGGCGGCAGCCTGGTTCTGCTGTTGACGCTCAACGAGTTCGGGATCGTGTTGTTCACCGGCGCCAAGGGCGTCATCACGCTGCCGGTGCTGATCTACACCAGAGGGATCGTCACCTTCGACCTGCCGGGTGCCGCGGTGATCGCGACCGTGCAGATCGCGCTGTCGCTCGCGCTGTACTCGCTGTACCGCGTGATATTCGCGCGGCTGATGGTCGGCCGGGTAAGGGGGAACGCCGATGTTGTTGTGGAGCAGACGAAGTAGGCTCGCGCTGCTGACCGCCTTCGCGATCGTGGTGCTGGTGGTCTTCATCGCGCCGCTGGCCACGGTCGTGGTCGCCGGGCTGGCCGGGTCGTGGACCGAGGCGCTGCCCTCTGATCTGGGTCTGCGCCATTTCCAGGACGCGGTGACGGGCGAGAACCTCGCCAGCCTTTCGGTGAGCCTGCAGACCGCGTTCATCGCGGGCGCGATCGCGTTGGTGCTCGGCACGTGGGCGGCGCTGGCTGCGCGGGAGACGCCGCAGTGGCTGGGCCGGGTCATCGACGCGGTGTTCCACCTGCCGATCGCCGTTCCGTCGGTCGCGATCGGCCTCGGTCTGTTGATCGCGTTCAACTCCAGGCCGCTGTTGTTGGGCGGCACCCGGTGGATCGTCATCCTGGCGCACGCCGTTCTGGTGCTGGCGTTCGCGTTCAGCGCGGTGTCGGCGGCCCTCGACCGGCTTGATCCGGCCTACCGGCAGGCCGCGGAATCCCTTGGCGCAGGGCCGGTCCGGGTGCTGTGCCGGGTCACTCTGCCGCTGCTGCTGCCCGCCCTCGGCGCCGCAGCGGGGTTGGCGGTCGCGTTGTCGATGGGCGAACTCGGCGCGACGGTGATGGTCTACCCGGCGACGTGGAAGACGCTGCCGGTGACCATCTTCGCGCTGACCGACCGCGGGCAGGCCTTTCAAGCCGCGGCGTGCACGACGATCCTGCTGCTGCTCACGCTGCTCGCGCTGGTGCTGCTCGGCCGGATCCGCGGTCGCGCCGCCCTGCGCTGAGCGGCTATTTGAGCAACGGGTCGCGGGGCAGGCCGAGGATGCGCTCGGCGATCGTGTTGCGGGTGATCTCCGACGTGCCGCCCGCGATCGTCATCGCCCGCCCGCCCATATAGGTGCGGATCAGCTTCTGGTTGCCGCCGACGACCGCCGCCGAGCCCGCGAGTTCGAGCCCCAACTCGGTCAGGTGCTGGCCGGATTCGGCGACCAGCAGTTTGGTGACGTTGCCCTCGGGACCCGGCTCCGCGCCGGCGATCGCCCGGCTGGCGCGGCGCAGGTTGAGCAGCCGCAGCGTGTGCAGTTCGGCGATGACCTCGCCCGCGCGCCGCACGTGCTGGGCCGCGACGTCGGACGGCGCACTGTCGAGGAGTTTGACGAGATCGTCTGCGTCGAAGCCGATCTGGCCACCTGATCCGCCGCCGATCGAGACGCGCTCGTTGCCGAGCGTTGCCCTGGCCACCAGCCAGCCTTTGTTCACGTCGCCGACCACATCGGAGTCGGGCACGAAGACGTCGTCGAAGAACACCTCGTTGAAGTGGGCGTCACCGGTGAGCCCGCGCAGCGGATTGACCTTCACCCCTTCGGCTTTCATGTCGATCGCCATCATCGTCACACCGGCGTGCTTGGGGGCTTCGGGATCGGTGCGCACCGTCGCGAGCCCCCACTGGCAGTGCTGGGCGAGGCTCGTCCACACCTTCTGCCCGGTGACCAGCCAGCCACCGTCGGTCTTCTTGGCCGCTGTGCGCACCGCGGCGGCGTCGGAGCCCGCGCCCGGCTCGGAGAACAACTGGCACCACATCACCTGGCCGCGCAGCACGGGCTCGACCCACCGTTCGCGCTGATCGTCGGTGCCCGCTTGGGCGATGGTCAGCGCGACCCACCCCGTGATGCCCATATCGGCGCGCTCGACGTCGGCGAACTCCTCCTCGATGACCAGCTGCTCGAGCACGTCCGCCGCCCGCCCCCACGGCTTGGGCCAGTGCGGAACCAGGTAGCCGGAGTCGACAAGGAAGTCGCGTTGCTTGTCCTCGGGCAGCGAGCGCAACTGCGCGACCGCCTCGGCAGCCTGACGGCGGTGTTCGGAGGCCTCGTCAGGCAGCGTGAAGGACGCGCCGTGCGCCTGGCCACTGCGCTTGGCCTCGACCACGTCCAGCAGCGGGTCGGCGCCGTCGCCGATCAGAGCGGCCAGGGTGCGGGCCCGTCGGAGATAGAGGTGGGCATCGTGTTCCCAGGTGAAACCGATGCCGCCGTGCAGTTGAATGTTGTTCTCGGCGTTGAAGACCTGCGCCCGGATCGCGTGCGATGCCGCGACGGCGGCGGGGAACCAGGCACTGTCGATGTCGTCGGCGCGGGCCGCGTCCCACACCGCGGCCGTCGTCTGCTCGGCGTCGACCAGCATGTTGGCGGCGTGGTGCTTGACCGCCTGGAACGTGCCGATGGTCCTGCCGAACTGCTCGCGGACCTTGGCGTACTCAACCGCCATCTCCAGGGTGGCCCACGCGACACCGACGGCCTCCGCGCTGGCCAGGATCCGGAACACCGTGCGGGCCCGTCGCGCGGCGCCGCGCAACACCCTGCCCTCGTCGATGGCCACGCCCCGCAGCGCCACCGACCCGATGCTGCGTGAGGTGTCGAGCGGTTCGAGCGCGGTCACTGTGACGCCCTCGGTCGCGGCGTCGACGACGACCACGTCGTCACCCGCGATGAGAACGAGGACGTCGGCGTCGGGCGCGCCCAGCACCGCAGGAGCCTCACCCGTCACGTCGAGGTCGGAGCCGATGACGATGTTTCCCGCCGTCCCGAGCGCGCCGACCGTCGAGCCGTCCACCAGGCCCGGAAGCAGTTGAGCGCGAAGCGGATCGGCGGCACATCGGTCGATCACCAGCGATGCGGTCACCGTCGGCAGGAACGGTCCCGGGCTCAGCTCACGGCCCTGAGCTTCGAGCACCACGGCCAGTTCTGCGGGCCCGAAGCCCGATCCGCCGTGGTCCTCGGCGACGGCAAGGCCGAGCCAGCCCTGCTCGGCCGCCGCCTGCCACACGTTCTCGGGATGGGTGGACCCGCCCTCGAGCGTGGCACGTGCCGCCGCTCTGGTGGACAACCGCGTCAGTTGGCCGATCGCCGCGTCGGCGAGGTCGGAGTGTTCGTCGGTGATGGCCAGTGCTGACTTGCTCACGGTGGAAGTCCTTTGCCGTTGACGGGTGTCAGAAGCAAGTTAATCCGCATTCTGGCCGGTTCGGCATTGTGATTCAGATCACATTTCCGCGCGCGACGTGCGATTAGCAGACAACCTCGAAATGTTGTCGTTTCGATTTCGGCGACGGGGGTACGCTCGCGCAATGACGGTCAGGCCGGACTCCCGGCATTCCGCGCCCTCATTAGCTCAGCGCGCCCGCTGGTTTCTTCGGGCAGGCCCCTCTGACTACCTCATGGCGTTAAGCGTCGGATCGGCGTCGTTGCCGATCATCGGCAAACGCCTTGAGCCACTTGGCACAGCGACGGTCATGGGCATCTGGGGCTACCGCCACATGCCGGACTTCTTCGCGAGCACCGCCCGCTCGCGCCGCACCCCCGATCAGGCGGAGATCCGCAAGCAGGAGCGCGAATCCACCAACGCGGTCATCGATGCCGCGCTGCGCGGCGTTGTGGCCGCGGCGAACCTCGCGATCGAATGGCCGGCCCCTCAGCGGCAGGCGCCGGTGCTACAGGCCCGACAGCACCGCCGCTTCCTGCACCGGGCGTCGGTGCGCTACGGCGATCACCCGTCACAGTTGCTCGATGTGTGGCGTCCGAAGGAACTGCCGGTCGAACCCGCCCCGGTGATGATCTTCGTTCCCGGCGGCGCGTGGGTGCACGGCGGCAGACAACTGCAGGGCTACGCGTTGATGAGCCATCTCGCCGAGCAGGGCTGGGTCTGCCTCTCGGTGAACTACCGCGTCGCTCCGCACCACCGCTGGCCGCAGCACATCACCGACGTCAAGACCGCTATCGCCTGGGCCCGCGCCAACGTCGACCGCTTCGGCGGTGACCGGAACTTCGTTGCGGTGGCGGGCTGTTCAGCAGGTGGGCACCTCGCCGCCCTGGCAGGCCTCACTCCCGACGATCCCGAACTACAGGCCGACCTGCCGGAGGACAGCGACACGTCAGTCGACGCCGTCGTCGGCATCTACGGCCGCTACGACTGGGAGGACCGCTCCACCCCCGAGCGGGACCGGTTCGTCGACTTCCTGGAGCGCGTGGTGGTCAAGCGCAGGATCGACCGCCATCCCGAGATCTTCCGCAAGGCGTCGCCGATCGCCCAGATCCACCCCGAGGCCCCGCCGTTCCTCGTCATCCACGGAGCCAATGACTCGGTCATCCCGGTGGCACAGGCCCGCAGCTTCGTCGAGCGGTTGCGTGCGGTGTCGCGGTCGGTGGTGAGCTACGTGGAACTTCCGGGCGCCGGACACGGATTCGATATGACCGACGGTGCTCGCACGGGATCGGTGTCGACCGCAATCGGGCTGTTCCTCAACACGATTCACCGAAACCGGTCGCAGACGATGGCCAAAGAGGTTATATAGCCTCCTAGTAGGAGGTACGTGGGTTGAAGAGGCTAAGCGGCTGGGACGCGGTACTTCTCTACTCCGAGACGCCGACCGTGCACATGCACACGCTCAAGTTGGCGGTGATCGAGCTCGACGACCTCAAGGGCCGCACCTTCGGCATCGACGAGTTTCGCGAGGTCATCCGCCGACGGCTCTACAAACTCGATCCGTTCCGGTACCAGCTCGTGGACATCCCGCTGAAGATGCACCACCCGATGTGGCGGGAGAACACCGAGGTCGACCTCGAATATCACGTTCGTCCGTACCGGGTCGCCAGCCCCGGCGGCCGCCGCGAGCTGGACGAGGCCGTCGGTCGGATCGCGAGCACCCCGCTCGACCGCAGCAAGCCGCTGTGGGAGATGTACTTCATCGAGGGCCTGGCGAACGGCAGGATCGCCGTTCTCGGCAAGATCCACCATGCGCTGGCCGACGGGGTGGCGTCGGCCAACCTCCTGGCCCGAGGCATGGACCTGCAGGCGGACCCGCAGGCCGAGCGTGATTCCTACACCACCGACCCCGCCCCGAGCCGCGGTGAACTGGTTCGCACGGCGTTCGCCGACCACATGCGGCAGATCGGCCGCCTTCCCGGTGTCATGCGCTACACCGCGCAGGGCATCGGCCGGGTCCGCAGAAGCGACAAGAAGCTGTCACCGGAACTGACGAGACCTTTCACGCCCCCGCCGTCGTTCATGAACCACCGCGTCGACGCGCAGCGCAAGTTCGCCACTGCGACGCTGGCGCTCGCCGACGTCAAGGAAACAGCCAAGCATCTCACCGTGACGATCAACGACATGGTGCTGGCGATCTCCGCAGGCGCGCTGCGCCAACTGTCACTGAAGTACGACGGTCACGCAGACCATCCGCTGTTGGCTTCGGTCCCGGTCAGTTTCGACTTCTCACGCGATCGCATCTCGGGTAACCGCTTCACCGGCGTGATGATGGTGGTGCCGATCGAGTTGTCCGATCCGCTGGAGCGGGTGCAGGCCACCCACGATGCCGCGGTCGAGGCCAAGGAGACGCACAACCTGATGGGGCCCGAGCTGGTGAGTTTGTGGTCGGGCTACTTCCCGCCCGCGCCCGCCGAGCGGTTGTTTCACTGGCTCGCCGAAAAGGACGGCCAGAACAAGGTATTGAACCTGCCGATCTCGAATGTGCCCGGTCCGCGCGAGCCCGGCCGGGTCGGAGGCGCGCTGGTGACCGAGATCTACTCGGTGGGCCCGCTCACCACCGGCAGCGGCTTGAACATCACCGTGTGGAGCTACGTCGATCAGCTGAACATCTCGGTGCTGTCCGACGGTGCCACGCTCGACGACCCGCACGAGCTGACCGACGCGATGATCGAGGCATTCGTCGAAATCCGTCGCGCCGCGGGACTCTCCGAAGAGCTGACGGTCGTCGCCAACGCGATGGCGCAGTAACTACTTCTCGTCGCGGGTGGCGTGCACCCACGACAGGAACTTCTCGACCGCATGCGCGGTGTAATAGCCGCGTGGCGAACCGAAGAAGTCGAACGCGTGCTGGGCGTGCGGGATCTCGGAGTAGACGACGGTGTCCTTCGACACGTCCTTCAGCGCGGCGACGAACTCGCGCGCCTCGGGCACCGGAATCAGCGAGTCGTCGACGCCGTGCAGGATGTAGAACGGCGGCGCGTCGGGACGCACCCGGGTGATCGGCGACGCGTCCCGGTACACCTGGAGGTGCTTGGTCAGGCGCTTCTTGACGACGAGCCGCTGCAGCAGAATCAGCACGAACTCCCAGCGGCCCGGACCCTTGGTGGAGAACCAGTCGTAGCGCCCGTAGATCGGAACCGCCGCCACCACCGACGTATCGGCGTCCTCGAAGCCGGGCTGGTACTGCGGGTCGTCGGGCGTCAGCGCGGCCAGCGCACAGAGATGGCCACCCGCCGAGCCGCCGGTGATCGCGACGAAGTCCGGGTCGCCGCCGTACTCGGCGATGTGCTCTTTGACCCAGGCCAGCGCGCGTTTGACGTCGACGATGTGGGCAGGCCAGGTGTTGGCCGGGCTCACCCGGTAATCGATCGACACGCACACCCAGCCGCGTTCGGCCATGTGGCTCATCAACGGATATCCTTGCGGCCGGCGCATGCCGATCGACCAGCCGCCGCCCGGAACCTGAAGCAGCACAGGCGCTTTGCCATCCCGCGGAAGGTCACGCCGACGCCAGATGTCGGCGAAGTTGACCTTGGGATGCGGTCCGTACTGGACAATATGCGTCTTCTCGACATAACGCCGGCGCAGGAACTCGTTCGGTAGCACGTGGGTCAGGCGTCGACGCCCGATCGGTTGCGACTGCTCGGCGACGGTCTCGTAGTCGTCGCCGAGGGTGTCCCGCAGAGGCGTCTCGAAGTAGGGCTCCGACGCCACGTTGCGGCGGTGGATGAGGTACAGCAGGCCCCAGGTGATCGCCTTGAGCAGCAGCGAGATTCGACCACCGCGCGTTGCGTAGTCGCCCCGCAGCCAGCGCCACCCCGCTCCGAGCACCGAGCCCGCCAGATACAGCGGCGCCATCTCGGTGGTCGGCCAGCCGGCGAAGAAGGCTGGGACGGTGGGGTAGCCGTCGCGACCGAAGGGTCGCACGCCGTTCGCGGCGTTGGCGAGTTCGATGCTGGCGCGCAGCAGGGGTCTGCGTTTACCCATTGTCGACCAAAGCGTTGAGTTCCTTGCGGGCGATCTTGCCGGTGATGCTGCGCGGGAGTTCGTCGAGCACGGTGATCTGCCGCGGCACTTTGTAGTTCGCCAGGCTCTCCCGCACATGCTGTTTGAGCGTGTCGGGGGTGGCGCTCGCACCGTCGTTCAGCACGACGAACGCGGCAAGCCGCTGGCCGTACTGTTCGTCGTCAACGCCGATGACGGCCGCCTCGGCGACATCGGCGTGCGACGTCAGCGTCTTCTCGACCTCGATGGGGTAGACGTTCTCTCCGCCGGAGACGATCATCTCGTCGTCGCGGCCGACGACGAACAGCCTGCCGTTCTCGTCGACGTAACCCATGTCGCCCGACGCCATGAAGCCCTCGTGGAAATCCTTGGTCTTACCCGAGGTGTATCCGCCGAACAAGGTGGCGCTGCGGCAGAAGATCTGACCGACCTCGCGGGTGGGGACCTCACGGAAGTCCTTGTCGAGGACCCGGATCTCGGTGCCGGGGGCAGGCTTGCCCGCCGTGTCGGGCGCCGCCCGCAGGTCTTCTGGCGTGGCCGACGCGATCAAACCGGCCTCCGTGGCGTTGTAGTTGTTGTAGATGACGTCACCGAACTGGTCCATGAAGGCCGTCACCACGTCCGGTCGCATCCGCGACCCCGACGCGGCGGCGAACCGCAGGGTCCGTCCGCTGTAGCGGTTCCGTACCCCCTCGGGCAGTTCCATAATCCGGTCGAACATCACGGGTACGACGGCGAGACCGGTCGCGCGGTGCCGGTCGACCAGTTCCAGCGTCGCCTCGGGATCGAACTTGCGCCGGGTGACGATCGTGCACGCCATCGTGGCGGCGAAGATCATCTGCGAGAAGCCCCACGCGTGGAACATCGGCGCGGCGACGACGACGGCCTCCTCGGTGTGCCAGGGCGTGCGGTCCAGAATCGCCTTCAGCGCGCTGGGGTCGCCGCCGGTCATCGTGGCGCCCTTGGGGGTGCCGGTGGTGCCCGACGTCAGCAGAATCGTTCGGGGCTTCTGCTTGGCCCGCTGCGGCGTCCGACCCGCGTGCGCGGTGATCATGTTCTCCACGGTCGGTGAGTCGCCGAGCGCGGCCGGGTCGTCGGTCCACGCGACGATGCGGGTGACGTCGGGAAGGGCGGCCAGCGCGCGGTCGACGATCCCGGTGAACTCCTCGTCGTAGACGACGGCATCCGCGCCCTCCCTGGCGACCACCTCGGCCAGGGCGGGTCCGGCGAACGACGTGTTCAACAGCAGGAGATCGGAACCGATGCGGTTGGCCGCGACGACGGCCTCGATGAAGCCCCTGTGGTTGCGGCACATGATGCCTATCACCCGCGGCGCCCCATCGGGCAGTGCCTGCAGGGCCGCGCCGAACGCGTCACAGCGCTGGTCGATCTCACGCCAGGTCAGCGTGCCGATCTCGTCGACGAGGCCCGGCCGGTCCGGGCATCGCTGCGCGGCGGACGCAAAACCCGAGACGGCTGAGACGTTCTCGCGACTCATCGCCGCGGCGATCCGCAGATACTTGTCGGGCCGAAGCGGTGCGATGATTCCTGCCCGCCGCATGGTGGCGACCATGCCAACGGTGTCGGTCAATCGATCGAAGAGCGCCATGTCGTCAGCCCAGGATCGGCAGGCGGCGTTCGGCGGCCAGCTCGTCCAGCGCGCGCTGCATTTCGTGTCGGACGTGGGCATCGACCTCGTCGATGTCGGGGTCCTCGCCGAACTCCGCGACGATGTCGATCGGCGCAAGCACCTGCATCGACGATCTTGGCGGGCAGCGGAATGTTCGGCGGCACCACCAGGCTCAGGCCGAACGGGAAGCCGAACGAGATCGGCACGATCTTGGCGCGGGCCAGCCTCGCGATCGGTCCGAGGCGTTGGGCCAGCCACGTGCCCCTGGTGAGATACAGCTGGGTTTCCTGTCCGCCGATGCCGACCGTCGGCACGATCGGCACGCCTGCGTTGAGCGCGGCCTTGACATAGCCGGTGCGGCCGCCGAAGTCGATCTTGTTCTCCGACAGCGTCGGTCGGTACACGTCGTAGTCACCGCCGGGAAAAACCACGACGAGCCCACCCGAGCGCAGCGCCGCGTCGGCGTTCTCGTGGTTGGCGCTGATGTAGCCGATCTTCTTGAAGAAGTCGCCCGTGGGCCCGATCGAGAGCATGTCGTGGCTCAGCGTGTACAGGGGCCGGTCGTAGCCGTGCTTGTCGTAGAAATCGACCGACAGGATCGGCACGTCCATCGGAAGCATGCCGCCGGAGTGATTACTCACCAGCAGCGCGCCGCCGGGTGGCATGTTCTCCAGCCCCCGCACCTCTGACCGGAAGTACCGCTTGAGGAACGGCCGCATCACGCCCATCACACGCTCGGTCAGGCCTGGATCCCACTTCGTGAGCTCCGACGCCTCGATATCAGTGGTGGCCATGGGGTCCCCTCGCCGAATTAGAACGCGTTCTAGTTTTACATAGTACCCACTCGGTGTAGCGTGCCAAATTCTGCTCGCTAGCATCACCGGAGTGAGCGAAGAAGCCAACAACGAAGAAGTTGTGCTGGTCGAACAGCGCGACCGTATCCTGATCATCACCATCAACCGGCCCAAGGCCAGGAACGCGGTGAACGCCGCGGTCAGCAGGGGCCTGGCCGACGCCATGGACCGACTCGACGGCGACGAAGGCCTTTCTGTCGGCGTTTTGACCGGCGCGGGCGGCTCGTTCTCCGCCGGTATGGACCTCAAGGCCTTCGCGCGCGGCGAGAACGTCGTGGTCGAGGGCCGGGGCATGGGCTTCACCGAACGTCCGCCCGCCAAGCCGCTCATCGCGGCCGTCGAGGGCTACTGCCTGGCGGGCGGATGCGAGCTGGCGCTCGCCACCGACCTCATCGTGGCGTCGAAGGAGTCGGCGTTCGGCATCCCCGAGGTCAAGCGCGGCCTGGTGGCCGGTGGCGGCGGGCTGCTGCGACTTCCGCAGCGCATCCCGTACGCCGTCGCCATGGAGCTCGCGCTCACCGGCGAGAACCTCTCGGCCCAGCGAGCGCATGAGCTCGGGCTGGTGAACGGGCTGGCGGAGCCGGGGCAGGCCCTCGATGCCGCGATCGGGCTGGCCGAGCGCATCAGCGGCAACGGCCCGCTCGCGGTGGCCGCCACCAAGCGCATCATCGTCGAAGCGCGCGGCTGGAGCCCCGAGGAGATGTGGAAGAAGCAGACCAAGATCCTGGCGCCGGTCTTCATGTCCAACGACGCCAGGGAGGGCGCGGTGGCCTTCGCCGAGAAGCGGGCGCCGAAATGGACGGGCACCTGACCGTTTCTCCTGCCGCGGCCGTGGGCAACCGATAGCCATGGTTCACAGCGACGACTTGCCGATCCCGGACTACGACCAGCTGGCACTGCCCGACCTCCGGCACCGGATCCGCTCCCTCGAGGAGGGACCGTTGCGGGCGCTCTTCGACCATGAGACCGAGCACGGCAACCGCATTCCCGTGCTGGAGATCCTGCACGCAAGGCTGAAAGAGCTGCACGACGGCGCGCAGCCGTCCGGCGGCGACCAGTCCAACGCGCCTGGCGCGGCACACACGTCCGCCGGCTCGCCGGTGCAGGAGTCGACGGCAGCAGAACCGAACACGCCGCTGCGGCACGGCGTCGCAGGTCAGACGCCGTCGCGCGGTAAGCCCTAGATGGTCAGCAGATCGTCGGTGAGGTATGCGACCATCGCGCCATCATGACCGCCGACACCCTTGCCGAGTACTTCAGTCGCATCTCCTACGACGGTTCCGCTGAGCCGACGCTCGACGTGCTGGCCACGTTGGTCGCCGCGCACAACCGCTCGATTCCGTTCGAGAACCTCGACCCGCTGATGGGCGTACCGGTGATCGACCTGAGCCCGCAGGCGCTCACTGACAAACTCGTTCGGCGCCGACGGGGCGGCTACTGCTTCGAACAGAACGGCTTGATGGCGCATGTCCTGACGCAGTTGGGTTTCGGCGTCGACCCGCTCGGCGGGCGGGTGGTCTGGATGAGCGACGGCGACGAGCTTCCGGCGCAGACGCACCAGGCGCTCGCCGTCTCGGTGCCCGGCGAAGACGGCCGCTATCTCGTCGACGTCGGCTTCGGCGGCCAGACGCTGTCGTCGCCGATCCGCCTCGAGGTCGACACCGTGCAGCAGACCCGGCACGAGCCGTACCGGATCCGCGAGCACGGTGACGGCCTGGTGCTGGAGAGCGAGATCCGCGAGAAGTGGGAACCGCTGTACCTGTTCAGCACCAGACCGTTTCCGATGATCGACCGACAGGTCGGGAGTTGGTACGTCTCGACGTATCCCGAGTCCGGCTTCGTCACCGGGTTGTCCGTCGCACTCGTCACCGACGACGCGCGCTGGAACCTGCGCGGACGCAACCTCGCCATCCACGGCAAGGGCGGAAGCGAGCGGGTCCGCTTCGAGACCGCAGCCGACGTCGTCAACGCGCTGACCGAGCGGTTCGGCATCGACCTCACCGGCCTCGGCGACGTCGAGGCGCGGGTCAACGAGGTGATGGACAGCTGACCACGACGTCCCACGGGTCGCCCGCCGCCAGCGTCATGCGGCCCAGCCGCCGCGCGTGGTGCGCGGTGCTGCCGAAGTCGTCGACCCAGCTCCGTGCCCGCATGGTGGCCAGCCACAGTCGGTGCTCGCGCGTCACCCCGATGGCGCCGTGCAACTGGTGTGCGATGGTGGTGACCGGTTCGACGGCGCGGCCCACCGCGACCTTGGCCACGGTCACCGCGTAGTCGGCCTGCGGACTGCCGAACCCGTGTTCGGCTGCGGCGGCGATCGCCAAGGTCGTTGCCGCGCGCGCCCGTTCGATCTCACCGGACATCGCCGCCAGTGAATGCGCGACGGCTTGAAAGGCGCTCAGCGGCCTGCCGAACTGTCTGCGTTCGCGGGTGTGGGCGACGGTTTGGTCCGCCGCGGCGTCGAACGTGCCGAGGATCTGCACGCAGCGTGCCCATGCTCCGCGGCGGGCGAGTTCGTCGCCGAGGCCCCGGTCCACGCGGGCGGCGGCGTCGGCGGACAGGTCGAACGTGATCGTCCCGCGCGGTTCTCCCGCGATGGTGTGCGAGTCGACGACGTTCGGCTCGTCGAGCACCGCGACGTGAAGCGCCTCGGCGGTCCGCGCGGCCAACAGCACGGGGCCCGCGTGCGGCCACGGCACCTGTTCCGCGGTCCCGACGATGCGGCCGCCGGCGGCGTCGGCGTCGGACATCGCGATCGTGAGCGGTCCGTCGGCAGGCACGTCGACGCCTGCCTCGCGGCCGAGCCAGGCGGCGAGCAGATCCGTCTCGGCGATCGGTACCGCCCCCGCATGCCGGGCGATGCCGGACAGCACGATCGCAGCCTCGCCGGGACCGGCGTCCCCGCCGCTGACCAGCCGGCTCAGCCCCGTCTCCTCGACGGTGCGCCACAGCGCCTCGTCGAACTCGTCCGGAACCCCGCGATGCCCCAGCCGGGCGTCGAAGGACCGCCGGCCGATCTCGTCGACAAGCTGGGTGAGTTCGTCTGCGGACGCGAGGAGCGTCGGCCTTACCCGCGCCGCCATGCCCTTGGCGACCACTCCGCGCAGCACCTCGTTGGTGCCGCCGCGCAGGGTGAACAACGGCGAATGCAGCCGGGCGGTGGCCAGCAGGGCACGCAGCCGTCCGGTATGCGGCGCGCGCGGATCGAGGCCGTCGATCAGGTCGGCCACCAACTCCACCGAGTCCTGTTCGAAGCGGGTGCCCAGGTCCTTCACCAGCGCGGCGCGCCCCGCGGCGTCCTCACCGTCGGACAGTGCGCGGGCCACCGACACCGACAGCTGGCGCAGTGAGATCATCCGCGCCATCAGGTCGCCCAGGTCGGCGGCGGTCCGATCCTCGACGTCGCTGCCCGCCATCGCGCGCACGGCCGAGAACACGAGTGTCGCGGTCGACAGAATCCGTTCCGGCCCACTGCGTTCGAAGCCCAGTTCGGCGGTGACCTGATGCCAGCCGTTGCCGATCTCGCCGAGCACATCGCCGTCGGGGACGAAGACGTCGTCGAAGGCCACCTCGTTGAAGTGATGCTCCCCGTTCATCAGTTGGATCGGGCTGATCGTCACCCCCGGCGCATCGGTCGCGACGATGAACTGGCTGAAGCCGGCGTGGCGGTGCTCCGGGTCCAGCGGGCTGGTCCGCGCCAACACGACGATCTGATGTGAGACGTGCGCCCCGCTTGTCCACACCTTGGTGCCGGTCAGCAGCCAGCCGCCGTCGGTCGGGACCGCGCGCGTCGAGACGGCGGCGAGGTCGGAGCCCGCGCCGTGTTCGCTCATCCCGATCGCCGAGTACAGCGTGCCCGCGACGATGCGCGGCAGCAGACGCCGCTTTTGTTCCTCGGTGCCGTAGGCGAGCAGGCCGGGGGCCACCTGGCGGTCGGCGATCCAGTGCGCGGCTACGGGTGCGCCGTGGGCCAGCAGTTCCTCGGTGACCACGTAGCGGTGCAGGTGGCCGAGGCCGTGGCCGCCGTACTCGGTGGGGACGATGAGGCCGACGAACCCGGCGTCGGCGAGCCGTACCGAGAACTCCGGATTCCAGGTGGCCAGCCACGAATCCACCGCGGGTTCCCAGCCGTGCGCGGCGCGGTCGGCAGCGAGGAAGTCGCGGACGGATGCGCGCAGGGTGGCCAGTTCGCCGTCGTCGGCGCACAGGGCCTCGAATTCAGTCACCGAGGCCGGAGTCTAAGTGACAGGGGGTCGCAGCAGGAATTGTCATGTCCACCGGGGCGAGGGCCGACCATACTCGGTGAACGTGACAGATCCCGCCCGCCGCGACCGGCTGCGCGAGCTGCTCGACGCGGTCGTCGCGGCCGACAACACCGAAGTCGGCGACATGGCGCGCAGCAGCTTCGCCTCGGAGTTCCATTTCTCCCGTGAGGTGCGCAGGCTGACAGGGGAGTCGCCTGCGGCCCTGCGGCGCCGCATCATGCTCGAGCGCGCGGCGTGGCGGCTGCACGGCGGCGAGCGGGTGACGACGGTGGCCGCCGACGAAGGCTGGTCGTCGGCGGAGGTGTTCTCGCGGGCGTTCAGCCGCTCATACGGGGTACCCCCGTCGCGGGCGGCCGACACCGGGTTCCGGCTGCCCGCACCCAACGGCCTGCATTTCCATCCGCCGCAGTCCCTGTGGCTGGACGGTGACGGCGACACGAAGGAGCCGGACATCTCGCAATTGATGGTGAGACACGACATCGCCGACACGGCGTATCTGATCGACAAGGCGTCCGAGTTGACGAAATCGCAGTGGCTGGACGAGATTTCACCTGGCCAGGTGGTCCTCGACTGGGACGGCGCCGAGCCGAGCGTCGGCGCGGTGCTCGGCGCCACGGTATGGACGAAGGAGGTCTGGCTGGCCACCATCGAGGGCCGCGACTTCCCGAGCCGGGAGTCCACGCAGCCGGAATCGACGACGGCGGCGCAGCTGGCCGTTCACCACGATGCTCTCGGAAAGCGTTGGGCGGCGATGGTTTCCGAGTATACTGCTGCGGGCCGTCTCGGCGACACCATCATCGATGCGCTGTGCGATCCACCGGAGTCGTTTCAGCTCTACGGCATCGTGGCGCACGTGTTGACCTTTTCCGCCCACCGCAGGCAACTGGCCCGCACGATGCTGGCGCGGCACGGCGTGGAAACCCGCACCGGCGACCCGCTCGACTGGATGAGAGGCAACTGACGTGGCGACGATCTACTACACGGCGTCCAGCATCGACGGCTTCATCGTCGACGACCGGGAAAGCCTGGACTGGTTGACATCTCGCGATATCGAGGTCGACGGGCCGTTCGGGTACCAGGCGTTCGAGAAGTCGGTCGGGGCGCTGGTGATGGGCGCGACGACGTACGAGTGGATCCTGGCCAACGACTCCGAATGGCGGTACGAGCAACCGACATGGGTGCTGACGCACCGCCCCGACATCATTCGAGACACCGACCCCGTGAAGACCTTCCAGGGCGACGTGGCCGAGTTGCACCCGTTGCTGGTACAGGCGGCCGGCTATCAGGACGTCTGGGTGGTCGGTGGCGGAGAGGCGGCCGCACAGTTCGCGACCGCGGGACTGGTCGACGAAATGATCGTCAGCTACGCGCCGTGCACGCTCGGCACGGGTGGGCGGCTGATGCCACTGCACACCGAGTGGACGCTGATCGAGTCGGGTGTCAACGGCGACTTCCTCTGCGCGCGTTGGCGAAAGGCTTAACGGCCGCCGGTCGGAAGGCCGTTGCGACGCACGAACTCCCGCGACTTGATCAGGAATTCCATCTGGCTGGCGACCTGGCTCAGCGGGTCGGCGTTGCGGATGGAGCGGCACAACACCACGGCGCCCTCCAGCGAGGCGATGCAGGTGACGGCGAGCGATTCGGCCTCGGTGGCGTCGAAGCCGTCGGCGACGAACGCTCGGGTCAGCGCGTCACGCCAGCGGGCGAAGATGTCACTGGCGATGCGGGCCAGCCCGGCCTCGTCGTTGGCGCAGCCGATCGCCGCCGCGACGACGGGGCAGCCCGCGCCGAAATCGCTCTCCTGCAGCGTTCGCTCCCAGAACGCGGTGAACCCGCGGACGAGGGGCAGAGCGCCCTTCTGGGCGGCGGCGTCGATGCTGTCGGCGATGGCATCACCAGCCCACACCAACGCCTCGGCGAGAATCTGGTTGCGGCCTTCCGGGAAGTGGTAATACACCGACCCGCGGGGCGCGCCGCTGCGCGCAAGCACTTCGTCGATGGTGACGCCGGCGGCGCCGCGCTCGCGCATCACCTCGGTGGCGGCGATCAGCATGTTGTTCCGCGTCGAACCCCGTTTGGTTCGAGGCTTGGTGGCGGCAGCCACTGGGTGGTCGGTCCTCACGCCGCCTGCTGGTTGCGCAGCTGCGCGGGGAGCCAACCCGCGGTGCGGGTGGCCAGGCGGTAGAGCGGTCGCTGACGGTCAAACACACGATGGGTGAATTTGCGGCCGGCGAAGTTGAGCTCGATAACCCACATCGTGTGCCTCCTACAGGTGAGCGGCGCCGTTGCCGACTCGCCGAATTATGTTCATCAGCATAGAACCGATCAGACACGTGTGCAATTCCCGGGCTCCGCAATTGGTCCGCATCGAGGTAAACAGCAGGTGAACACGTGTCGAGTCGCAGGTCAGCGGTTCAGTGCATCGTGAGCCTTATTATGCTACCTTGCATAATCTGGCCGAACGCGGTTGACTCCGCTGATGACCGCACCCGACCCGATCCTCGATACCGTCACCCTGGAACGCGACGGCCACGTCCTGGCCATCGGTCTGAACCGCCCCGAGAAACGCAACTCCTTCACCCTGGCGATGCTCGCCGACCTGTCCCGCGCCTACGGGCTGCTGGAGTCCGACGAGACGCTGCGCGCGGGAGTCCTCTTCGCCCACGGCGACCACTTCACGGCAGGCCTCGACCTGGTCGACGTCGGGCCGAACATCGTCAGCGGAGAGCAGCCGTTTCCCGACGACGGCCGCGATCCGTGGCGCCTGGACGGGCCGTGGACCAAACCCGTCGTCGCCGCCGCGCAGGGCTGGTGCATGACCCTGGGCATCGAACTGCTCCTCGCCGCCGACATCCGGGTCGCGGCGGCAGGCACCCGGTTCTCCCAGATGGAGGTGCGGCGCGGCATCTACCCCTTCGGCGGGGCCACCATCCGATTGCCGCGCCAGGCCGGCTGGGGCAACGCCATGCGCTGGCTGCTCACCGGGGACGAGTTCGACGCCGAGGAGGCGAGGCGCATCGGGCTCGTGGGTGAGGTCCTCGCCGACGCGGCCGAGGCGCAGTCGGCGGCCCGCGCGATCGCGCACACCATCGCCGAGCGCGCCGCCCCGCTGGCGGTGCAGGCGGTGCTGGCGTCGGCGCATCTGGCCCGCACCGACGGCGACGCGGCTGCGGCAGAGCGCTTGCGCCCCGAGGTCACCCGCCTCTTCGCCACCGCGGACGCCGCCGAGGGGATGCAGTCGTTCATCGAGCGTCGCGAAGCACGGTTCGTCGGCCGGTAGATGGGGCTACGCTCGGCGCAGTCGCTCTCGAGAAGGGCTAGCCATGGGCCACTACAAGAGCAATGTGCGTGATCTCGAATTCAACCTCTTCGAGGTGCTCTCCCTCGAGAAGGCTCTGGCGACGGGAGAGTTCGGCGACCTCGACGGCGAGTCGGTGCGCCAGATGCTCGCAGAGGCCGCGAAGCTCGCCGAGGGGCCGATCGCGGAGTCCTTCGCGGAGTCGGACCGCCATCCACCGACATTCGACCCGCAGACCCACACGGTGTCGCTGCCGGGGCCGTTCAAGGAATCACTGAACGCCTGGCGCGACGGCGAGTGGTTCCGGATCGGAATCGACGAGGTGCTCGGGGGCGTGCCCGCGCCCGCGATGCTGGCATGGGCGATCAACGAGTTGCCCCTCGGCGCCAACCCACCTGTGTTCCTGTACATGGCGGGACCCGTCATGGCCGACATCCTGTTCCACATCGGCAACGAGCAGCAGCGGCACCTGGCATCGCTTGCGGTGGAACGGAACTGGGCCGCGACGATGGTCCTCACCGAACCCGACGCGGGCTCGGACGTCGGTGCGGGCCGGACGAAGGCCATTCAACAGCCCGACGGCACATGGCATCTCGACGGCGTCAAGCGGTTCATCACCAACGGCGACACCGACGACCTGTTCGACAACATCATGCATCTGGTGCTCGCGCGACCCGAAGGTGCCGGCCCGGGCACGAAGGGCCTGAGCCTGTTCCTGGTACCCAAGTTCCTCCCCGACCTCGACAGCGGTGAGCCCGGCGAGCGCAACGGCGTCTTCGTCACCGGCCTCGAGCACAAGATGGGCCTGAAGGCGTCTGCGACGTGCGAGCTGACGTTCGGCCAGCACGGCGTGCCTGCCGTCGGATGGCTGGTCGGCGACAGCCACAACGGCATCGCCCAGATGTTCAAAGTCATCGAGTACGCCCGAATGATGGTCGGGACCAAGGCGATCGCGACACTGTCGACGGGCTACCTGAACGCGCTGGAGTATGCCAAGACCCGCATCCAGGGTGCCGATATGACGCAGATGACGGACAAGACCGCACCGCGGGTCACGATCATCCATCACCCCGATGTGCGGCGGGCGCTGATGACGCAGAAGGCCTATGCCGAAGGCCTGCGCGCGCTGTACCTGTACACCGCTGCACATCAGGATCCCGTGGTGGCGCAGATCGTGTCGGGTGCCGACGCCGAGATGGCCGAGCGGGTCAACGATCTGCTGCTGCCGATCGTCAAGGGCGTCGGGTCCGAGCGGGCCTATCAGTGTCTGACCGAATCGCTGCAGACGTTCGGCGGGTCGGGTTTCCTGCAGGATTACCCCGTCGAGCAGTACATCCGGGACGCCAAGATCGACAGCCTCTACGAGGGCACGACCGCGATCCAGGCGCAGGACTTCTTCTTCCGCAAGATCGCCCGCGATCAGGGTGTGGCGCTGGCCCACGTCGTCGGCCAGATCCAGAAGTTCCTCGACGACGAGAACGCACGGCCGGAACTGGCCGATGGTCGCGCGCGGCTGGCGAAGGCGCTCGCCGATGCGCAGGCGATGGCTGCCACGTTGACCGGATATCTGATGAGTGCCCAGGACAGCGCCCGCGAGCTGTACCGGGTCGGCCTGGAGTCGGTGGCGTTCCTTCTGGCGGTTGGGGATCTGCTGATCGGCTGGCTGCTGCTGGTGCACGCGGAAATCGCGCTGACGGCCTGCGACGGCGCGCCCTCGGAGCGCGACCGCCGGTTCTACGAGGGCAAGGTGGCGGCGGCGAATTTCTTCGCGCGTAATGTGTTGCCGCGGTTGACCGCCGACCGCAACATCGTCGAGGGTGTGGACCTGACGGTGATGGACTTACGAGAGGAAGCATTCTGATGAAGGTGATCACGTCGATCGACGATGCTGTGGCATCGGTGGGCCAGGAACTCGGCGTCAGCGAGTGGCAGGAGATCGACCAGGACCGCATCAGCGCCTTCGCGGATGCGACCGGTGATCACCAGTGGATCCACATCGACGCAGAGCGCGCGAAGACCGAAAGCCCCTACGGCACAACGATTGCGCACGGCTTCCTGACGCTGTCGATGATCCCTGCGCTCACCAAGGACAACTACCGCGTCGAGAACGCGAAGATGGCGATCAACTACGGGTCGAACAAGGTGCGGTTCATCGCCGCGGTGCCGTCGGGCGGCCGGATCCGGGCGCGCTCAGAACTCATCGACGCCGCCAAGGTCGACGACAACACCGTCAACCTGACCGTGAAGAACACCATCGAACTCGACGGGTCGAACAAGCCCGCGGCGGTGGCCGAGACCATCGTGCGGGTGCTCTTCTAGCTCAGTAACCCGGGTAGCCGGGGTATCCCACATCTCCCGGATACGGGGGCGGGCACGGATACCCCGGATAGCACGGCGGCGGCGGTGGCGGAGGTGGTGGGAGGAAATACCACCACGGCGGTATCCAATCTCCGATATTCACGTCGACCCAATCGACTCCGCCGCCCCAATTCCGGCCACCGACGTCCCAGTCGGGTCCCCAATGCCCTTTTCCAGGCCCGGGGATCCACGGGATGTGGGGCTTGTGTGGTTTGGCGTCGGCCACCCCTGCGGCCAAGCCGAAGCCGGCGAATCCGATCGTCACTGAGGTCGCGGCCACGGCGCACAACTTTTTGAGATTCATACTGCACCCCCAGGTGCTTATCTCACTGATGCTCCTCTTGACCCGCAGGTGTCACAAGAGGTGAGCCGCCGCGAACTTATCCACAGTGGCCGTTTCATCCACAGGTCGGCCCTGACGCGGTTGTTTCGGCAGTGGGGTAACGCCTCGCCGAAGTAAATTCGAAAGCATGTTCGACCGACTCGTGGCGACGGCCTCCACCGCTGGTCGTGGTGCGGCAGTGGGTGCGTGGGCGCGGGTCGAGAACGCGGCGTGTGCGCGGCGGCTGTCGGCGATTGCTGATGTGTTGGAGGCCCGCTACGTCGCCGACGGGTCGGCCGATCGCGATCAGTGGTGTCTGGACAACTGGAGTGCGGTGGCCGCTGAGGTGGCCGCCCATCACGGGGTGTCGTTGGGTGTGGCGTCGCATCAGCTGATGACTGCGATGGCGCTGCGCCAATCCCTACCGCGCGTCGATGATCTGTTCCATTCCGGAGTGATCAGCGTGCGGGTGGTGAACACGATCGTGTCGCGCACCGCGTTGGTCACCGATGGGCAGATATTGGCGAAGATCGATGTCGAACTCGCCGCCGCTGTGCGCGAGTGGGGTGCGTTGTCTGCGGCCAAGCTGGAGCATGAGATCGATGCGTCGGTGGAGCGCCACGACCCCTACGCTGTGCGCCGAATGGAGTTGCACACCCGGGGTCGGCGGGTGGACATACATTCTGACGGCAGCGGCACCTCCAGGGTCGAGGCGGTGCTGTTCGACCACGACGCCGCCGCGCTGGATGCCCGGCTGGATGCGATTGCGCAGTCGGTGTGTGACCGTGATCCGCGCACCGTGGCTCAGCGTCGCTCCGACGCGCTGGGGGCAGTGGGTCAGGGTGTCGACCACCTCGCCTGTCTATGCGGTTCGGCCGGTTGCAACGCAGCCGGGGTGCAGCCCAACGCGGTGGTGATCAACGTGATCGCCGACGAGCGGACCCTCTGCGATGACACCCCCGCCTTGTTCGACGGTGAGGAGCCCGACAAGCCGACCAAGCCGCAGCGGGAGAGCACGCTTGCGGAGTTGGCGGTAAGCCCACCGCCGACCGGGCCTGCGCACACTCCGGCGGCGGTGATGATCGGCGGCGCAGTGCTGCCGGCGCCGTTGGTGGCGGCCAAGATCGCCGCCGGGGCGACGATCCGGTGGATTGTGCATCCCGGGGATGCGCCGCCCGAGCCGCGGTATCGGCCGTCGGCGAAGCTGGCGCGGTTTGTGCGGTGCCGGGATATGACGTGTCGGTTCCCGGGCTGTCAGAAGCCCGCCGATATCTGCGATTTGGACCATACAATCCCCTATCCGCTGGGACCGACGTGCGCGTCGAACCTCAAATGCCTGTGCCGGGAACATCATTTGTTGAAAACGTTCTGGGCCGGACGCCACGGCTGGCGCGACCAACAGCTACCCGACGGGACCGTGGTGTGGACCGACCCCCACGGCCAGACCCACGTGACGAGACCGGGCAGCTACGGGCTGTTCGGGCAATTGTGCGAACCGACCGCGCCGGTGACGCTGTCAGACGCGCAGCGCACCGCAGTCGCCGAACGCAATCCAGCGTGCGGTCTGCCCATGCCGCGCCGGCGACGCACCCGCAGACAAGACCGCGCCGAGCGCATCAACGCCGAACGCGCCCGCAACCGCAACCTGATCGAGAATCCCGAAAACGGCAGCGGCGAAGCTTATTTCCCGTTGTTGCCGAGGTGCACAGCGACTGACCCGCCGCCGTTCTGAGCCGATGCGCGCGCTACGACTACTCCGGCTTGTAGCCGAAGGGCAGCAGCACGCTCTTGGCCTGCGTGTACTGCTCGATGCCCTCCGGTCCGTTCTCGCGGCCGATGCCCGAGTTCTTGTAGCCGCCGAACGGCGCGCCGGGATCGAACGCGTACATGTTCACCGCGTAGGTGCCGGTGCGGATCTTCGACGCGATCTGCATGGCCTTCTCGTTGTCGGTGGTGAACACGCTGCCCGCGAGGCCGTAGGGCGAGTCGTTGGCGATGCGCACCGCGTCGTCCTCGGTGTCGTAGGGGATGACCGCGATAACGGGTCCGAAGATCTCCTCCTGCGCGATCGTCATCGAGTTGTCCACATCGGCGAAAACCGTTGGCTGGACGAACCATCCGCTGTCCAGGCCTTCGGGCCGACCGCCCCCGGTGACCAGCCGCGCGCCCTCCTCGACGCCCTTCTTGATGTAACCCTCGACGCGCTCACGCTGCTTCTCGGAGATCAGCGGGCCGATCATGGCGCCCGCGTCGTCCGGCATTCCGACCGGCATCCCGGCCGCAGCGGCGCTGATCTTCTCGACGACCTCGTCGTACCGTGACCGCGGCGCCAGGATGCGGGTCTGGGCAACGCACGCCTGACCGGAGTTCATGAATCCGGAGAACGCCAGCATCGGCAGCGTCGAATCCAGATCGGCGTCCTCCAGGATGATCGCCGCCGACTTGCCGCCCAGTTCGAGCGAACACGGCTTGAGCTTCTCGGCGGCGAGCTTGCCGATCTCCTTGCCCACCGCGCTGCTTCCGGTGAACGTGAACTTGTCGATCTCGGGGTTGGCGGTCAGCGCGCGACCGGTCTCCGGTCCGCCGGGCACCACCGACAGCACGCCTTCGGGCAGGCCCGCCTCGGCGAAGATCTCGGCCATCGCGAACAGCGACAGCGGCGTCTCGGCAGCCGGCTTCACCACGATCGTGCAGCCTGCGATCAACGCCGGGCCGAGCTTGTTGGCCGCCAGGAAGAACGGCACGTTCCACGCGGTGACGGCGGCGACGACACCGATCGGCTCGCGCAGCACCATCGTCTCGCCGTAGACGCCCTGACGGAAATCGCGCCAGGTGAACTTGTCGGCGGCGGCCGCGTAGTACTGGAAGGCCGCCATCGCCGCGCCGTACTGCATCATGTCGACGATCGTCGGCGGCTGACCCGTTTCGGCGGCCAGCAGGAACTTCAGTTCGTCGGCCCGCTCCTCCATCAGCTTCACCGCGGCACCGAGCACCGCGGCGCGCTCCTGCGGCGACATGTGCGGCCACGGGCCCTCATCGAACGCCTTGCGGGCGGCCGCACACGCGGCGTCGACGTCGGCTTCACTCGCGAGGGGAACCTTGCCGACGAGCTCACCGGTGGCAGGTGAAACCACCTCGATGACGTCGCCGGTCGCCGGCTCCGTCCACTTGCCGCCGATGAACAGCTTGTCCCACTCGGTCTTGAACGCCGTGCTCTGTGTCATGAGCGTCACATTACCTATCGAACGACGAAACGAGAACCTGTTGCAGTTCGGCCGCTCACTGCGGCCGCAGCACGAGCACCAGATTGCTGACGGTGAATTCCCGCAGAACCGGGAGGCGGGTCATCCACCAGGCCCATCGCGGGTGGTAGCGGGGAAATGCGGCGACGAGCGCGCCGGTGCTCGACCCGAAGTCGAGCCCCGCGGCCGCCGACACCGCGAACAACGACGAACCGTAGTCATTCTTGGGCCGGTGGCCGTGTTTGCGGGTGTAGCGCCGCGCCGCCCTCGCGCCGCCGAGATAGTGCGTCAGCCCCATCTCATGACCACCGAACGGTCCGAGCCAGACCGTGTAGGACAGCACGACCAGGCCGCCGGGCTTGGTGACCCGCAGCATCTCCCTGCCCAGCCGCCACGGCTCCGACACGTGCTCGGCGACGTTGGACGACAGGCAGATGTCCACGCTGGCGTCGGCGAACGGCAGCGCCATCCCTGAAGCGCGCACATAGGTGGCCCCGCCGCCGCCTGCCGGGCCGGCGTGCATCTCGGCAGGATCAGGCTCGACGCCGATGTAGTCGAAGCCAGCGTCGGCGAACGCCGTCGCGAAGAAGCCGGGGCCGCCTCCGACGTCGAGCAGTGTCCGGCCCGCGACGGCATCGCCGCGAGCTGCCTGCCACAGGTCGCCGACCATCGCCGCGGTGTCGCGGGCGAGCGCGCCGTAGAACCGGGCCGGGTCGGACTGCTCGAAGCGGAACTGCGACAGCAGCCGCACCGACCGCGACAGCGTCGCGCGCCTGGCGAAGACGTCAGTAGCGGCCATAACCCGACCTTATGCAGCGGTTACGCTGGCACGGATGTCCGACCGTCCCGTTCGCTCCGTGCTGTTGCTGTGCTGGCGCGATACCGGCCACCCGCAGGGCGGCGGCAGCGAGGCCTATCTGCAGCGCATCGGCGCGCAGCTGGCCGCCTCCGGCGTCGACGTGACGCTGCGAACCGCGCGCTACGCCGGTGCAGCGCGCAACGAGGTCGTCGACGGGGTGAAGATCAACCGCGCGGGCGGCGCCAACTCGATCTACATCTGGGCCGGGCTGGCGATGGTGCTGGCCCGCATCGGCCTCGGCCCGCTGCGCAAGGCGCGCCCGGACGTCGTCATCGACACCCAGAACGGGCTGCCGTTCCTCGCCCGCCTCGCCTACGGCCGCCGCGTCGTCGTGCTGGTGCATCACTGCCACCGCGAACTGTGGCCCGTCGCCGGTCGATTGAAGGGGCGGTTCGGCTGGTTCGTCGAGTCGCGGCTCTCGCCGTGGCTGCACCGGCGCAACCAGTACGTGACCGTGTCACTGCCCTCGGCGCGGGATCTGACCGACCTCGGCGTCGACGCCGCACGCATCGCGGTGGTGCGCAACGGCCTCGACGAGGCCCCGCAGGAGACGCTCGACCTGCCGCGCGCTGATCATCCGCGCGTCGCCGTGCTCAGCCGACTGGTGCCGCACAAGCAGATCGAGGATGCGCTGACCGCCGTCGCCGAGCTTCGGCCCCGCATTCCCGACCTGCACCTCGACATCGTCGGCGGCGGCTGGTGGCGCGACCGGCTGGTCGACCACGCGCGGGCGCTGGGTGTTTCGGACGCGGTGACCTTCCACGGCCATATCGACGACACCGCCAAACACGTAGTGCTGCAACGTTGTTGGGTTCACATCCTGCCGTCGCGCAAGGAAGGCTGGGGCCTCGCGGTCACCGAGGCCGCGCAGCACGGCGTGCCGACCATCGGCTACCGGTACTCCGGTGGGCTGACGGACTCGATCGTCGACGGCGTCACCGGACTGCTCGTCGACGAGCACGCCGAGATGGTGGCGGGCATCGAGCGTCTGCTGACCGACCCCGTGCTGCGGGATCAGCTCGGCGGCAAGGCGCAGGCCCGCAGCACCGAGTTCTCCTGGCGTCAGAGCGCCGACGCCATGCGCGATGTGTTAGCGGCGACGCTCGCTGGCGAGCGCGTCAGCGGCGTCGTCCCCGCGTCCGCCTAGGCCACGTCAAACGCGATCGGAAGCGTTGCCGGGCCGCTGATTCCGACCATCGGCTTCCACTGCGCGATGCCGTCGCGACGCAGTTCGGGCATGCGACGGGCCATCGTCGACAACGCGGTGGCGATCTCCCGCCGGGCCAGGTTCGCACCGAGGCAGTAGTGCGCGCCGGCGCCGAACGTCTGCATCGGCGGAGCGTCGGTGCGGGTGATGTCGAAACGCTCCGGCTCGACGAACACGTCGGCGTCGTGGTTGGCGGCGGCGGTGTTGCACATGACGAAGGTATTCGCCGGTAGTCAGCACCCCGCCGATCTCGACGTCCTGCGTCGTCATCCGCATCGCACCGAAAACCACCGGGCAGAACCGCATCACCTCTTCGACCGCCTTCATCGCGAGTTCCGGATGCTCGGCAAGCAGTGCCCACTGCTCCGGGTAGTCGCAGAACACATCCAGTGCGGCAGCCACCTGATTGCGGGTGGTGTCCGTGCCCGCCATCAGAATGCCGGCGGCCAGCATCCGCAGCTCGCCGACCGACAACCGGTCGCCGTCGTCCTCTGCGCGGATCATCTCCGAAATCAGGTCGTCGGTGAGGGTTTCGCGGCGGTGGGCCACCATCTCGTCGATGTAGTCGTCGAGTTCTTTCCACGCGGTCAGGATCTCGTTCTCGTATTCGGCGACGTTGAAGGTGAACAGCTTGAAGAAGTCGTCGGCCCAGTCGGAGAACCGTCGCCAGTCCTCGCGCGGTGCGCCCAGCAGCGCCGAGATGATCGGCACGGGGTACGGCCGCGCGATCTCGGCGACGGCCTCGCACCGCCCGTCGGGGCCGAGCGCATCGATCAGGTCGTTGATGACGTCGGCGATGATGCCGTCGAGCCGGTTGACCGACCGCGGCGTGAACGCCTTCGACACCAGCCGCCGCAGCCGGGTGTGGTCGGCGCCGTTCATGGCCAGCAGCGTGGTGCTCGCACGCTGCCACAGAGGTCCTGACGTGATTCCCTGTGTCTCGAGGCCGAGGCCCCGCGGCACTTGGAACCGTGCGTCGCGCAGGGTCTGGCGCACCAGCTCGTAGCTCAGGATTTCGGGGCCGTGCGCCCCCATCGCGACGGGGCCCTGCTCGAGGGCCTTGCGGAGATTCCGATGCGCCTCGTCGGGAGTCGTCGCTTCCTCGTACTCCACGGTCGGCAGGTCGGCTTCGAACACACTTGACACGCTCATGAAAACCATGGTTCTGGCGTGTGAAGTGGGTCACTAGCGTAGTGCACTACCCCAGTCGACGACGGAGCGCTCCGACGAGGGCGCCGACGCCGCAGACGGCCAGAAGTGCCAGCCAAACAGCATGCGTGACCAGCATCAATGCCCGATGCGGGGCGGCCGGATGATCGCCGCCGATCCGCGTCACGGTCAGGTCGCCGTCGGTTTCGGCGACGAGCCAGCCCACCCCCGCGCGGGCCAGCGCGTCATGGTCGGCTCCGCTCGACAGCAGCCGTTCGACATCGCGCGCCCGGCCGCCCTCGCCGGGCACCAAGCGGCCCGAGATCGTCAGGTCGCCGGTCGTCAGCACCTCGGCGCGGACCCACCGCGGAAGCGGGTCGAGCACGGGCGCGTCGCCCGCCCACGGAAAGTCGCGCATGCTGCCCGGCGGCAGCACCGCCACCGGACGCGGGTCGGCGTTGATCGTCGCCGCGGCCGCCGCCCAGCTGGCCGGATACTGCACCGCGACCACCTTGCCGCCGACACCCCAGGCCAGATCTGGCAGCGTCGCGATCAGGGCCAGGCTGCAGACCGCCGCCGCGGCGACCGCGGGCATCCACCGCCGCAGCGTCAGGACGGCACCGGCAGCGGCGAGCGTGTAACCCGGCACCGCCAGCGCCACCCACTTCTGCGCGTCGCGGACCACCCCGAGCCCGGGCAGCGCCCGCACCACTGATTCGACGGCCGCGAGCCCCGGCGGCGTCGCCATCAGCGCGGGAACCACGACGGCCGCCGCGGCCAGCACGAGAAATGGAACCGCGGTGGGGGTGCGGACGGCGACCGGCAGGCCGGCGGCCACCACCCCCAGCAGCACAAGCGCGGCGATGACCGCGAAAAGCGTTGTCCGCGAAGACGGTACGGCGTCGCCGTTCCAGATGCCGCCCAGGCTCGCGAGGCTTCCCAGCGTGCCAAGGCCCGGTTCGGCCCGCGCCGCGAACGCGGGCACACCGTCGGCCTGCGACGACGACAACGACTGCGCGGCGACCGCGGCGGTCAGCCACGGCAGCGCCGCCAGAATCGCCGCACCGAGCCCGACGCCCGCACACACACCCCGGGACCGACCTCCGCCAGGTGCCAACGCCGCCACCAGCGCGACGGTCGCGGCCAGTATCAGCCCCGTCGGCGTCAGGCCCGCCAGCGCCGTCCAGAACACCAACGCGCACATCTCGACCCACAGCTGCCCGCCGCCGGCCCGCATCCGCAGCACGGTCGCCGCCACCCACGGCAGAGCGCCGTAGCCGACCAGCAGGCTCCAGTGCCCCTGCAGAAGCCGTTCGGCGACATAGGGATTCCACACCGCAAGCGTCGCGGCCACCACCTGACCACCTACACCGGCATCGGGCAGGACGCGAGCGGCCAACCGGGCGCTGCCCCAGCCCGCGAGACACAGCCCCGCGATGAGCAACGCCTTGACCACGACGCCGCCGTCGACGACGTGAGACGCCAGAGCCACCGCAAAATCCTGCGGAAGGGCGCGCGGCGCGGCGGTCGACAGGCCGAGCGCCGCATCGGACAGATAGGACCTCGGGGTGGAGACGGCGTCCCGCAGCAACAGGTAGCCGGGCGCCAGCAGCGGACCCGTCACCAGGAGGGCCAGCGTCAGCGAATAGGCCGGCGCCCAGAACGTCGCCAGATAGCGCTTGATCGGACCTACCGGTCCGGTGGCTGTCCACGCCGTTGCGTGGGCAATTGCATCTTCTCTGTCTTCGCCTCGGCGCCGGGCACTTTGATGCCCTGGGTGTCGAAGAATCCGTGATCGGCCTCGTCGAGGCCGGGGTCGATCAGCGTGGACTCCGCGCGCAGGCTGAACGAGCCCAGAAGCGCGCCGCCGATCAGGGAGACCAGCCCGATGGCAGTGAACGTGATCGGCAGGATGCGGCCCCACAGCGCGACCCGGTCCCGCTCGTCGCGCGCGGTGGCGACCTGCGACTCCACCGTCTCCTCGGTGGAGTTGACGGTGTAGTCGACGAATGTGACCTCGGGCCGCAGCGCTTCACGCGCGTAGTACTGGTTGGCCCGTTCCTTGCTCTTGACGATGGTGCCCGATACCGGATCGACCCAGAAGGTGCGCTGCGCGGCGTAGTAGCGGGTCATGGTGATCTGCTCTTCGGGATCGCCCGGCAGGCCCCACATGCCGGCGGGCGCGGTGACCTGGCTGTCCTCGTCGTCGTCGTAGAGCGACGCGTACTTCACCGGTTCGACGAGCTTGCCGTCGGTGTCGTAGCCGACGTTCTGGGTGAAGCGGTAAGTGGTCAGCCCGTTGACGTCTTCTTCGCCGTCGTAGTTGGCGTCGAACGCCTTCTGGGCGATCGGGTCGAAGAACGGGTACGTCTTCTTCTCGGTGTCGAACGGGAAGCGGTAGGCCAGCCCGTCGTGCGGCAGCGCGATGTTGGTGGGCGGCTGGTCGTCCTCGATGGTGCGCGGCTTCTGCACGGCGCCACCGGGATTGCTTTCGCTGGAGACGGCCATCGCGGTCTTGCGGTCGAGGGTGACGGTGTCCACGAGGGCGAGCAGAAGGCCGGTGTCCTGTTGCTTGTCGGTGCGCCGCAGCGTCGTGCCGACCTGCAGGGTGACGACCTCGGCGTTCGACGGCGCCTCGACGCTGACCTGCCGCTGCTGGCTGACCGGGACATTTCTGCCGATCTCGAACTTCGGGGCGTTCAGCGACGCGGGATCGAACGCCGTGCCCGTCCCGTCGCTGACCAGGGTGGCGTCCAGGTCCAGCGGGATCTTGGTGATCTTGCTCTTGGTATAGGTGGTGAGCAGCAGCGCGGCGATCAGCAGGGCGGCTCCGAGCCCCAAGATCCCGCACGCCGCGATCCGCAACGCCACTGCGCGGTTCAAACCGTTCCTCCTTGGTTTGATGTCGCCGGCCGCCCGGCTCCGTCGGTTTGGGCTGCCCCAATGGGAAGCGACCCTAACAGCACAAACTAAGGCCATCGTTTACCACGACGGCTTACCGGCCCTGCCGTATTGCACACTGGTCGCTGTGTCCGGTTCCGAAGCGCGCTCCGAGGGCGTTGGCGGCACCCGGGGATTCCTGCCCGCCGTCGAGGGCATGCGCGCGTGCGCCGCCGTCGGCGTCGTCATCACCCACGTGGCGTTTCAGACCGGGCACACCGGCGGCGTGGCCGGGCGGCTGTTCGGCCGCTTCGACCTGGCGGTCGCGGTGTTCTTCGCGCTGTCAGGGTTTCTGCTGTGGCGCGGGCATGCCGCGGCGGCGCGCGGGCTGCGCCCCGTCCCGGAGACAGGGCACTATCTCCGGTCCCGTCTGGTCCGCATCATGCCCGCCTACCTCGTTGCGGTGGTGGTGATCCTGACGCTGCTGCCGGATGCCAAGGCCGATCTGACGGTCTGGCTGGCCAACCTGACGCTGACCCAGATTTATGTGCCTCTGACGCTGACGGCGGGCCTGACGCAGATGTGGAGCCTGGCTGTCGAGGTGAGCTTCTATCTCGCTCTGCCGGTCATCGCACTGCTGGTGCGCAGGGTGCCGGTGAGCGCCCGCATTCCTGTGCTGGCCGTTGCGGGCGTGCTGAGCCTCGGCTGGGCGCTGATCCCGTTCGACACCCCCTTCGGGGTCAGCTCGGTGAACTGGCCGCCCGCGTTCCTGTCGTGGTTCGTGTCGGGCATGCTGCTGGCCGAGTTGACGGTGGCGCCGGTCGGCCTGCCGCACCGGCTGGCCAGGAAACGGGTCCTGATGGCGGCCGTCGCGTTGGTGGCCTTCTGCGTGGCGGCTTCGCCGATCGCAGGCCCGGAGGGCCTCACCCCAGGCACCGCGCAGCAGTTCATCGTCAAGGTCGCGATGGGTGCCGTGGTCGCGGGCGCCTTGCTCGCGCCGCTCGTGCTGGATGCGCCGGACACGCCGCACCGGATCCTCGGCAACACCACGATGGTGACGCTGGGCCGGTGGTCCTACGGGCTGTTCATCTGGCATCTGGCCGCGCTGTGGATGGTGTTCCCGATCATCGGTGAGTTCGCGTTCAACGGGCACATGCCCGTCGTGCTTGTGCTGACGGTGGTGATCGGATTCACGATCGCGGCGGTCAGTTACGCGCTGATCGAGTCGCCGTGCCGGGTTGCGTTGCGGCGCTGGGAGTATCGGCGCAGCAGCCCCGCCGAACCCGCACCGCCGCTGGACAGCGCGGTCGCCGTCGACCGGGTCGGCTGACCTCGCCACGCAACTTCGCGCCGGTGGTTTTCTCTTTGCTGAATGCCGGGACGCACCCGCCGGTGAGCTGCGATGCTGCTGGTATCGCGTAAGAAGCGAAGGTCGGGCAGCGGAGGGGAGAGCACCATTTTCAAGGCCCGTATCGCCACTGTGTGGGTGGCCGTCGTCAGCTCAGCGCTCATTGCCGCGTGCGGCTCGGGGGGAAGTGACGGCGATACTGCGACGTCCGCGTCACCGCCTGCAGCAGTCGAGTCGGCCCCGGGCACCACGGACGGCAATTTCGTGTTCACCCTCGACCGCGTGGAACGCGACTGGGTCGACCCCGACCACAGCCGTGCGCCGCAGGGAACCTGGGTGCGGATCCCGGTGACGGTCAGAAATGCCGGTGACACCGCCCAGACCTTCGCGGCATCCGACCAGAAATTGATGGAGCCGGGCGGGCAGACGCTGTCCCCGGACACCGACGCGATGAACGCGGAGTTTCCTGGGCACACGTCGGTGGTGATCCAGCCGGGGAGCCAGTCGTTGGTCTATCTGCTGTTCGATGTGCCGTTCGGCGTGGTGGCGAACAAGATCGAACTGCACGAATCCGCGCAGAGCCCCGGCGTGACCCTCGACCTGCCGTAGCCGCCGTCATGTCCGCGCGCGAGACAACCGCGCGATGATTTCCTCGCGCACGGCAGAACGCCTGGCCTTGCCCGCGTCGTCACGAAGCGGCGTGTCGGTGAACTCGACGGTGCTCGGCAGCTTGTAGCCGGCGACGCGCTCGGCCAAGAAGGCGATGACGGCGTCCTGGTCGAGTCCGTCGGCCTGCACGATCGCGTACGGCACCTGGCCCAGATCCTCGTCGGGAACCCCGACGACCAAGCAGGACAACACATTCGGGTGTGCGCTCAGCGCGGACTCGATCTCCGCCGGATACACGTTGCGGCCCCCGACGGTGAACATGTCGACGCGGCGGTCGTTGAGATAGAGGAAGCCCTCGGCGTCGAAGTAGCCGAGATCGCCCAGCGAGTCCCAGCCGTCGCGGCTCTTCGCCGTCGACCCGATGTAGCGGTAGGTCGGCGGGCTGCCCGGTGCGGGCCGCATGTAGATCTCGCCGCTGACGCCGGGCGGGCACTCGTTGCCGTCGTCGTCGAGGACCTTCATCTCACCGGCGACGACGACGCCCACCGAGCCGGGATGGCTCAGCCACTGGTCTCCCCTGATGATGGTGAGCGCCTGCAGTTCGGTGCCGCCGTACAGTTCCCAGACCGTTTCTGGGCCGACGAGGTCGATCCAGGCCTGCTTGATCGCGGGCGGGCACGGCGCGGCGAGGTGCCAGAACCGCCGGATCGACGACAGGTCGTAGGCGTCCGGGTTCGCGCGGTAGACCGGCAGCAGGCGCTGCATGATCGTCGGCACCGTCGCCAGGAAGGTGACCCGATGCTCGGTGACGAGCGACAGGAACTCGTGCGGTTCGAAGCGTGGCATCAGCACCAAGTGGTGACCCTGCACCAGTCCGATGGCGAAGGTGGAGAAGCCGGTGTTGTGCGAAAGCGGAACCGAGATCAGGTTGACGTCGCCGTCCTTCGCGCCGAACGAATACCCGGCGCTCGGCGGGAACCGGCTGTCGCCGCCCGCCTCGATCAGCTTGGGCCGACCGGTGCTGCCGCCAGAGGCCATCGACTTCCACACCGGTGACACCGCCTCGGGCAGCGGGTCGTCGGGCAGCGCCGGGTCGGGTGTGAAACCGACAGGCACGCTTGGTGTTGCGCCGCGCGGGTCGTCGCGGCCGACGATCAGCGCCTGCGACCGAAGGTTCAGCAGGGCTTCGAACTCCGCGTCGGGGAGCCGGGCCGACAGCGGCTGCGGCGTCGCGCCCAGCTTCCATGCGGCCAGCACCGAAGCCACCCACTGGATCGAGTTCGGCAGCACGATCGTCACGTAGTCGCCGAGGCCCACTCCTCGTTCGGCGAACGCCCGCGCCAGCCGGTTCGTCGATGAGTCGAGCTCGCGGCGGGTCAGCGTCTGACCCGAGCAGGTGACCGCAGGCGCGTCGGGATCCTGCGCGGCCAGCGCCGACACCTGCGTGCCGATCGGCGCTGTGTCCTCGGGCATGTCAGTAGCCGCCCTGCGCGGAGAAGATCGCGCGCGGGTTGTCGACCATCATCGTGGTGATCTGCTCGTCGGTCACGCCGCGCGCCCGTAGGGCGGGCAGCACGTCGTCGGAGATGTGCAGGTAGTGCCAGTTCGGCATGCCGACGGGAAGGAGTTCCTCAGGAAGCCAGTCGATGAAGCACGACGCGTCGTGCGACAGCACCATCTTGTCGGCATGGCCACGCTCGCACATGGTCGCCACCGTGTTCACCCGCTGCTCGGTGTCGAGGAAGGTGTCCAGCCCGAAGCGGTCCATGCCGATGTAGGAGCCGTTGCCGATGAGCTCCTCCAGATAGTCGATGTCGGTGGTGTCGCCGCAGTGTCCGATCACGACGCGGGTCAGGTCGACGCCTTCTTCGGCGAAGATCCGCTGCTGCTCGAGCCCGCGCCGGGTCGGGGCGTGGGTGTGGGTGGAGATCGGCACGCCCGTTTGCCGGTGCGCCTGTGCGACCGCGCGCAACACCCGCTCGACGCCGGGCGTGACGCCCGGTTCGTCGGTGGCGCACTTCAGGATTGCCGCCTTGACGTCCGTGCCCGCGATGCCCTCGGTGATGTCGCGGACGAACATGTCGGTCATGATCTCGGGGCCGTCGAGCAGCGTGCCGGGGCCGCTGAAGTGGAAGTACATCGGCACGTCGTTGTAGGTGTAGATGCCGGTCGCGACGACGATGTTGATGTCGGTCTGCGCGGCGATGCGCGCGATGCGGGGGATGTAGCGGCCCAGTCCGATCACCGTCAGGTCGACGATGCTTGCCACGCCGCGCGAGGCGAGTTCGCCCAGCCGGGCGACGGCATCGGCCTCCCGCTTGGCCTCGTCGCCCCAGACCTCCGGATAGTTGTGGTGGATTTCGGGGGACAGCACGAAGACGTGTTCGTGCATCAGCGTCACTCCGAGGTCCGCGGTGTCGATCGCTCCTCGCGCGGTATTGAGTGCAGGCACGCCGCCGATGCTAGGGCGGCGACCGAGATCAGCGCCAGCAGTTGGACGACCCAGGAGTGTCCGGCGTATCCGTCGACCGACCGCCACGGGTTCTGGGACAGCACCGCACCCGCGAGGATCAGCCCGCCGGCGGTCGTGCCGACGGCGACGACGTCACCCCGCTGCCCGCGGTTGCGCAACAGCGCTGCGACACCGAGCGCCGCGCCGAACACGACCACGCCGGCGACGCCTGCGATGACTCCGCCTGCCGCCAGCGCCGCCAGCCCACTCACAACCAGGGTGGGCTGCCACGGCCGGGCCGGTTCGGACTCCGGCGGTGGACGTCGCGCGGGGACGAACGCCAGCAACGCGAGGATCGGCAGCAGCGCCAGGCCGCCGATGATGCCTGCGCGGTAGACGGCGTTGGAGCCGAACGTCAGCGTGACGGTGCCCGCCGTGCCCGCGGGCACCACCCAGCCCTGCTGCCAACCGTTGACGGTCACCGGGGCCAAAGTGGTGCCGTCTGCGGTGCGTGCGGTCCAGCCGGGGTTGATGCTCTCGGGCACCACGAGGATGCGGGAGGCCTGCGACCCGGCGATATCGACCTCGCGGTGGTCGGGCTTCCAGGTGCGTGTCTCGACGGGAGTCGTTGGGGCCGTACTCAACCGGCGGCCCAGCGCACCGACGAGTTGCACGCCGTCGACGACGAAAGCCGCGCCGGGGCTGACGATCAACTCCTGCCGGCCCTCGGATAGTTCGATCGGTACGGCCTGGCACGGGGTCGCCGCGACCGGTTCGCCGTCGAGCAGCTCGCCGACCGTCGTGTCGATCCTTGTCTGCACGAACTGTCCCGCGACGGCGATGATCGGGCCCTTTCCGCACGGCAATGTCACCGTTCGCTGCCTGTTGCGGGCGGCGTCGGCGGCGGCGATCGGGCGGCCGCGCGCGTCGAGTGCTTCTACCTCGGCCAGCCCCGGCGGCTTGAGTTGATCGAAGCCAAGCGCTGTGCGATCGATGATGTCGTCCCAGTCGAGGATCGACACCGTGACCGTGTCGGTGACCTTCGGTCGCAGCCTTACGGTCTGCACGCCCGCGTCGGCCGCCAACGGGCGCACCTGCGGGCCGTCACCGAGGTCGATGGCGACCAGCCGGGGATGGGCGGGAAGCGCCGACGAGCTCGGCGTCACCCGCAGCGCGCTCACCTCCTGCACGGCAGGCAGTTTCAGCGTCAGGTTCGGCGGCGTGCGGTGCTGCACCACGCGCTGCGGCGCCGTCCACGCGGTGCGCGGGTCACCGTCGGCTGCGGCGTAGGCCGAACCGAGGACGTCGATCGGATCGGAATCGCCTGTGGCCGTCGCGGTTCCCGGCTGGCGGATCAGGTCGGCGAGGTTGGGTCCCTGGCGTGGCCGCACCCACACCGTCGGGGTCACCGGGATCGAGGCAGGCACCGTCAGTGTCCGGCTCAGGTTCACCGGTTCCTCGGGGGCAAGTGCCATCGTCGCCGCGCAGTGCACACCGTCGGGTCCGTCGGCGCAGCCCGATCGGCCCAACAGTTCTGAGCCCAGATCCCATTGCGCAACAGCGGAGTTCGGCGGCGGACCGGGCACCGCAACCGTATGGCGCAGCTCGATCGGATGGGCGAAGTCCGACGCGTCGTACTGCGTGACGGTGAAGTCGGTGATGCCGAACTGGACGCCCGGCGACCCGTCGTCGGTGCCCGCTGCGGTGATGCGGACCCACGGCGTCTCCCCGTAGGGCAGCGCCGCGGTGATCGGCTTGCCCGGCTCGTCGAAGCGCAGTGTGCTGGTGCCGTTGACCGTCGAGATCTCCATGCGGCGGATTTGGGCGCCGACGGCCGTCGCGCTCGGGGTGATGGTGATGGTGGCGTTGGTGACGGGGTGGTCGAAGTCGACCTGCAGCCACTGGCCGACTGCGGACTGCAACGCGTTGGACACCCAGCTCGTCGACGAGTCGCTGTCGATGGTCGCCGTCGGCGCGGTCGCCGGTGCGACGTTGGGCAGCGCGGTGGAGTCCGCCGCCGAACTCGACACCGAGATCCGCCCGCCGGTCCAGTCGCCGTACACCGTGCGGGTGTCGCCCGCCGGGTAGTCCGGCACGCGGTTGAAGGTGTGCCGGGTGTCGCCGTCGGCGCGGACCGCCGACGAGTGGTCGTCGACGCGGCCGTAATCGGTTTCGCGGGCGAGCGGGGTGTCGGTCACGGTGACGACCGGGGTCGGCAGCCCGGCCCGCTGCGCGTCGGCGGTCAGCAGCATCGGCCCGAGCGGCGGCTGGTTGGTCAGCCTGCGGCGCTCGTCAAGGCGCAGCAGCGCTTCGGGTCCGCCGTCGACGCGGGCCATCGCGTCGGTGTCGGCGAGGTACGGAGCGCCGGGACGTTCTGCGCCGTCCGCGGCTACGCGGTAGATCTCGACGGCGGGGTACTTGGGCCGCAGCCCGCTGTCGGTGATGAAACCCGAGAGCGTGCCGGGGCCTACCGGGTCACCGAATTCGGCGACCTTGGTCAACCCCGGCGATCCGTCGATGGCGCGGTGCACCAGCACGGGCCGCGCCGACCGCGACGTCTCCGGGTCGAGATCGTTGCGCACCACGACGTACGAGATGCCCTGCCGGGCAAGGGTATCCGCCAGCCCAGCCGACGGTCGGCCCGCCGCGAACAGCCGCTGCACCGAGTCGAGCGCGCGGATGGTCTGCGGCGGTGTCAGCGGGATCGAGTCGCGCACCCCCCATGGGCTGCTGCCCAGCACCTGCAGCGGTTCGTCGTGGCTGGAACCCCACACCTGCGTGGCGAAGGGAGCGCCGGGCGCCACCAGCACGCGGCCCGGCGGCGACCCCTCCCCCGCAAGCGGGAGGTGCCCCCAGTTGTGCTCGTCGAGCCAGTCGGCCGCCTGGTGCCAGTACGGCGGGATCGCGTCGAACGCACCGGGCGGTGTCAGCCGTCCCGTCCAGGCCAGCGAACTGGCCGCCGCCAGCGCGACGAGCACCACCATGCCGACCGCCACCCGTTTGTCGTTCTCGGGATGCGCGAAGGCGTGCGTCCATTCGCGTCGTGGCACGCTGCCGGGAAGAGGGATGCGGCCGAGCAGATGGGCGAGCCCGAGCACGAGCGGCAGCCGGATCAGCGGTTCGAGCTTGTGCACGTTGCGCAGCGGGGTGCCGTCGGCGTCGAGGAACGTCTGAACAGCTTGTGCCAGAGGCGATCCGAGGCCGCCCGCGTATCCGGCCGCGAGCAACGTGATGCCGATGAGCAGGATCGTCACCAGCCGGCCGCGGGCAGGCATGCCGCGCATCGCGAGCCCGGCAAGGCCCGCCGCGGCCACCAGTGTGGTGGCCAGCACCGCGACGGTCCCGGTCACCAGCGTCGCCCCGGCGGTGGCGTTGGGCGCGACGAACGGCGTCCAGCTGTCGGTGCCGCGCAGCACCTCGGTGAGCGACGTCCATTGCGTTGTGACACCGGAAGATTCGATGAAGTCGAGGAACGGCGGGCTGATCCTGCCGAGCATGACCAGCGCGACCACCCACCACGCGACGGCCAGCGCCGCGCACAGCGCCCACCATGCGGTGAACCGCAGCCACAACCGGTTCGGCCGGTGGCAGGCCCACCAGATGAGTGCGGGCAGGCAGCCGGTCAGCGTCGCGACGGCGTTGACCGCACCCATCAACGCCAGTGCCAACGCCGACCGCGCGGCCAGCACCCGCAGGGGTCCCGCGCCGCGCAGCGCCATCACAACGGGCAGCAGCACCCACGGCGCCAGCATCATCGGCAGCGTCTCCGAGCTGATCGCACCGATGGTGGTCAGCACCCGCGGGGAGAGCGCGAAAGCGGCAGCGGCGATGACGCGCGAACCGGGCGATCCGATGCCCAGCGCTTCGGCCAGCCGCAGCAGCCCCCAGAAGCCGGCGGTGAGCAGCAGCGCCCACCACAGCCGCTGGGTGACCCAACCCGGCAGGCCGAGGACGTCACCGAGGAGGAAGAAGGCGCCGTGCGGGAACAGGTAGCCGTAGGCCTGGTTCTGCGCCTGGCCGAACGGCAGCTCGCTGTTCCACAGGTTCAGCGCGCGGGCGAGGAACCGCAACGGGTTGGCGGTCAGGTCGAGCTTGGTGTCCGGCGAGATCTTGCCCGGTGACTGGGCGAAGGCCAGCGCCAGCGATATCGCCGCGACCAACCACAGCCAACGGCGGGAAAGCGGCGAGGTTTTAGCGGCGGAGGGCAGGAGCGTAGCGACCCGGGATCAAGTTCTGTCGCCGTACTCGACACGGTTCAGCACGGCTGACGCCGGATCGCCGGCCTGCACCGGCGGCTTGGTGTCCTGCTGCACCATCAGCGTGATGCCGAAGATGGCGGCCGCGCCCAGCAGAAGGCCGACAACGATGCTTGCCGCAGCGGGCACCAGAAACCGGTCCATGCGAGCCAAACTAACATGCTGCCGCAGAGCACCGCGTCACCGTCCGATAGCGCCATGACAGCATGACCCCATGGCTTTGACGAGCGCTCGAGAGGCCCTGCCCCGTGTGATCGGTGTTCTGGCGGCGACGAGCGGGCTGCTGCTGGGGTGCTCGACCAGCACCGAGAAGCCCGATGCGTCGTCCGCCCCCGCCAACACCTCGCTGGACAGCCCGCTGCCCGCCGCGCCTGCGCCACCGGCCTGCGGTGACGTGCTGGCGTCGATGTCGGTGCGCGACAAGCTCGCGCAGCTGTTGATGGTCGGGGTCACCGGCGCCGACGACGCCCGCGCCGTCGTCGACAACCAGCGCGTCGGCGGCATCATGATCGGAAGCTGGACCGACCTGTCGATGATGGGGGCCCCGCTGGCCGACATCGCCGCGGCGGCGAGCCCGCTGCCGCTGGCGGTCAGCGTCGACGAGGAGGGTGGCCGGGTGTCGCGCCTCGCCGCCCTGATCGGCGAGCAGCCGTCGCCGCGGGTGCTCGCCCAAACCATGACTCCCGACCAGGTTCGCGGCGTGGCGTTCCAGCGCGGCCAGGCCATGCGTGGCCTCGGCGTCACCATCGACTTCGCTCCCGTCGTCGACGTCACCACGGAGTCCGACGACGAGGTGATCGGCGACCGCTCGTTCGGCTCCGAATCCGCAGCAGGTCATCGAATATGCGGGCGCCTACGCGCAGGGCCTGCGGGACGCCGGCGTGCTGCCGGTGCTCAAGCACTTCCCCGGCCACGGCAACGCGTCGGGCGACTCGCACGAGGGCGGCGTCGTCACCCCGCCGCTGGACGAGCTGAAGACCAACGACCTCATCCCGTATCAGACGCTGACCACTCAGGCGCCGGTCGCCGTGATGGTCGGCCACATGCAGGTGCCCGGTCTCACCGGTACCGATCCCGCCAGCCTGAGCGCCGCCGCGTATGGGCTGCTGCGGTCCGGCGGCTACGGCGGTCCTGGCTTCGGCGGCCTGGTGTACAGCGACGACCTGTCCAGCATGGGCGCGATCAACCAGCGCTACGGCGTCGCCGACGCGGTGCTGCGCGCGCTGCAGGCAGGCGCCGACGTCGCGCTGTGGGTCACCACCGACGAGGTGCCCGCGGTCCTCGACCGGCTCGAGAAAGCGCTGGCCTCCGGTGAACTGTCGGCGGCCCGCGTCGACGAGTCGGTGCTCAAGGTGGCCACCCAGAAAGGGCCCAATCCCAAGTGCTGAGGGCGCCCGGGTTCACCGGACAGTCCTCACCGTCTGCATCGACGGGTCTGCCGCGCTGATCGGGTTGCCCGCCTCGCGAAGGGCGGACAGCAGCGCGATGATGTCGGCGCTGAACCGCTCACCCGGCATGACAAGCGGGATGCCCGGCGGGTAGGGCGTGATGGCCTCGGCGGCGATGCGACCGGACGCGCGGGTCAGCGCAACGGCTTCGTCGGCCGCGAAGAACGCCTCGCGAGGGGTCAGCACCGTCTCGGGTCGGACCGCCAGCAGGTCGGCGGTCAGCCCGGAAGGTGCGTCGTCGTCCCGGCGCCCGACGTGGCGCGCGACGTCGGCGAAACCCGCGACCAGTCGGTCCATGTCGCGCTCGGTGTTGCCGATCGTGGTGATGCACAGCACGTGTCCGGTGCCCGCCAGCTCGGGCTGTACCCCGTGAACGCTGTTGAGCCGGGCCACGATCTCGCGCGCATCGGCGGCCAGCCCGCTCGTGCCGATGAGCAGTTTGGTCTCGTCGAGTTGGTGCAGGCCGGTTCCCTCGCCCGCCAGGTGACGCGGACGCAGCACGCGCACACCGTCGATGTCGTCCAGCCGGTCGGCCGTTCGCCTGGACAGGTCCAATGTCTTGTCGAGCAGCGCCCTTCCGTCGAGCACCATCTGCCTGCGGGCGAGGTCGATAGAGGCCATGATCGCGAAATGCGGGCTGGTGGTCTGGATCAGCTGCAGGCCCCTGCGGACCGAGGCCGGATCGATCACCCCGCTGTCGATGTGCAGGACAGCGGCCTGGCTCAGACCGGAGAGGATCTTGTGCACCGACTGCACGGTCGCGGCGGCGCCCGACGTCTCGCCGGGTGCCGGCAGGTCGGGATGGAACGCGAAGTGCGGTGAGTGTGCGCCGTCGACAAGCAGTGTGGCGTCGTTGCGCCGGCAGATGTCGGCCAGCGCGCCGATGTCGCCGCATGCGCCGTAGTACGTCGGGTGCAGTATCCACAACGCCTTGGCCACGCCCGCCCCGAAGGCGTGTTCGACGACGCCGGCGTCGAGGCCATGGGCGACACCGAATTCCGCATCCCAGCGCGGCTCGAGCCATACCGGGCGCGCACCGACGCTGACAAGCCCCGCGAGCACGGACTTGTGGGCGTTGCGGGCGACCAGCACGGTCTCGTCGGGCTGCAGCGCCGAAAGGGCCACCGCGATGTTGCCGCCTGTGGAGCCTGCTACGACGATGAAGCTTTGCGGCACGCCCCACGCGTCGGCGATGAGCCGTTCGGCCGCCAGTATCGGCCCCTCCGGACAGTGCAGGTTGTCGGTGTCGGGCAGATTGTTGAGGTCGAGTGCGGCGATGTTGTCGCGGAACCACGGGTCAAGGGTCCGGCCGCCCTTGTGCCCTGGGCTGTAGAACGGGGCCTGGTCGCGATCGACGAAAGCCTTCAACGCTTCGAAAAGTGGTGCAGCGGAATGCATCACAGCGAGTACACGCGGGTGGCGTTGTGCGCACCGATCATGTCGA
The DNA here is from genome assembly GCA_963786995.1 of uncultured Actinomycetota bacterium. Lineage (GTDB taxonomy): Bacteria > Actinomycetota > Actinomycetes > Mycobacteriales > Mycobacteriaceae > Mycobacterium. The sequence continues at coordinate 176,970 of CAWBBH010000006.1, forward strand.
CGATCTCGATCGCATCCTGTTCGGCGCAGTCGCCTGCGCGGACCCATTCGCCGAGGACCAGTCCCATCGCGCGCCGCCACAGCACGGCGCCGAGCAGATGCAGTTCCGGCGGGCCGAAGGCGTCGGAGCTGTACAGCTGCTTGGCGAACGGTGCGGTGTCGAGAGCCTCGGCGACCAGAGCGGTCGACCGGCTGCCGAGGTAGTTGATCGCAAGGCCCACATCGAAGTTGACGTGGTCGAAGGCTTGGGCCAGGTAGCCGGCCTGTCGGTGGAACGGATAGCAGTGCAGCAGCAGCACGGGTACCGGCTCCATGGTGCGCAGCAGCGGCAGCAGCAGCAGCGGGTCGGTGCGGTTCAGGTCGAGATCGCGGTCGCCGAACCCGACGTGCACCTGAAGAGGCAACCCGTGTTCGGCGGCGGCGTGCACACCGAAGGCGATGAGCACCGGGCTGTCCACACGTAAACCGTTGCCCTGCGCGCGGATTGCGGTGGCGCTGTCCACCACCGTCATGTCGGTCGGCCGCGACCAGTCGATGTCGAAACCGGTTCGGTAGGCAACGATCGTCTTGGTGCCGACGACCTCCACCGAGTCGGCGGCAGCCGCCAGCGCCGACCGGAACGCCTCGGGGAAGTCGACGGGGTCGGTCCCGGCTTCGAGCAGATCTTCGGTGAGCCGCTCAAGGCGCAGGATCTCCGACGAGGGCATGCCGCTCAACTCGGTCATCTGCTCGGGGGTGGTGAGCAGATCGCCTTTGAAGCCGGTGTCGACGACCCAGCGTGCGACGCCTGCCTGCGTGAGCATCGCGGTGGTCAACTCGTCGGGGTCGAGCTCGCTGCGCCGGGCCCAGTAGTCGTCGGCGCCCGCATGCGCGGGCAGCCCGAGAACCGGTGCGCACCAGCGCCGGATCGCCAAGCCGAGCGGCGAGTCGAACATCGTCATGAAGTCCGCGACGGGATCGGTGGACCCCTCGTTGATCGACGCCTCGAAATTCGCCCTGTCCACGGCCTTGTTGAACGCACCGTGCACATGGTGGTCGACGAGTTGGATGCCGCGGATGTGGTCGGCGAGCGCATCGGGCACCTGGTCTTCGACGCCGGAGAAGACGTCGGCAACCTCACCAACCGGCATAGCGTGCCACCTCCTCGGCGTCGATCGCGGCCTCGTCCCTGGCGTAGAGCGTGCTCACTGCGGCTTCAGGTTGAGCTCGGCCGACAGCGATTCGCCGACACGTTTGGCGATGCCGGAGGCCGCGACGGCGATGATCGCACCGACGACACACCAGTAGAGCCCGAGCATCGGTGCCGCCGACCATGTTTCGGCGTCTTTGACGTTGAACCACAGCACGACGACGATCACGAGGGCACCGAGCAGCGGCAGCACGATGCCGGGGACTTTGCCCTTGCCTCCGTGTACGGGCAGGAACTTCGGTGCTCCGACGAACCACGTCGCGGCGAGTTCGACCAGCAGGTAGCACACCATCAGGCACACCGAACCGGCGACGGCGAACAGGAAGTAGGTGTCGATCGCGTCGTTGCCGGTGCCCATGTCCGGCCAGCCGAGCGCGCCGCAGATGAGGTTGACCACCACCGCGACGATGACGACCAGCCAGGTGGCGCGGCGCGGGCCGCCGGTCGCGGCGTGGATGTGCGCCAACGCCTTCGGGCCGAAGCCGTCGCGCGCGAACGCGTACAGCATGCGCCCGGACGTCGCCGATGTCGCGAGGTGACACCCGAACGCCGATACGATCGCGGTGAAGATGAGCACGAGGCCGAACCACTGGCCGACATAGCTTCCGCCAAGATCGCCCAACGTGTTGCCCGAGTTCTGGAACGCGTCGAGGCCGGCCTGGTCGGTGCCGAAACCGTTGACCTGAGCGAACATCACGACGACGAACAACACGCCGGTGAGCAGCAGAGTGCCCGCCAGCGCCCGCGGGATGTTGCGGCCGGGATTGTCGGTCTCCTCGCCCATCGACGCGCAGGCCTCGAAGCCCGCCCAGGACAGGAACGCCGCGACAACGCCCGCGAGCACCGCAGACGGCTCAACGCCTCCCGAGAACGAGAACACCGAGAAGTCGATACCCGTCGTCGGCGCGCCGCCTTTGGCGAAGATCACCACGACGAGCACGACCATCGCCAGGATCCCGAGGCCCTCGATGGCGAGCAGGATCTTCGCGAGCAGCTTGACGTCGCGGCCGGCGAGCAGGAACGAGATCACCGCGGCGATCACCACGATCAGCAACCACGGTGGCGCAGAGGGGTTTTCGCTGTCGGCTTGCAGCTCGGTGATGAACGCTCCTGTGAAGGCTGCCGTCAGCGCGAGAGTACCGATGGAGAACATCCAGTACGCGCCGAGCATCGCGAAGCCGGCGAAGAACCCGGCCCTCGGCCCGATGGTGCCGCCGACCAGACCGTACGACGATCCCGCGTGGTTGAGATGCCGGGTCAGCCGCACGAAGCTGTAGCCGACCAGCGATACGCCGACGAGTCCGATCAGGAACACCAGCGGGATCGACTTGCCGACGGTGCCGATCAGCCCCTGGCCGTTGCCCGACATCGCCAGGGTTGGACCGACGAGCGCGACCGACAGCGCCAGCGCCACCCAGAACGGCAGCTGCCTGCGCGGGATCTGGTCGACGTCGTCCGGCGCGCCTGCCGGGGTTTGCGTGGTCATCGCTGTCTCCTTCTTTCAGAGTTCATGTCGTCAGCAGCTCCAGGCCAGGCGCAGCGCCGCGGTGGTCTCGGCCAGTGGCCGGTCGCCGAAGGTGGCGATCTCGTATCGCCGGACCGCGACAAGCCCCTCGATCACCGACGGGGACAGCAGCTGCGCGGCGACGGGAGACTTTTCCAGCGCGGTGATCACCGTCTGCTGGTCGGTCTGCAGCATGGGCGGCGGCTGCGCCGACTTCGACGGATCCTTGGGCACTTCGACCGGCAGCTCGAGGCCGTGCTCGATGCCGCGTAGCGCGCTGCCGAGGAACGACACGGCGGCGAGGTAGGGGTTGGCACTCGGGTCGATGAGCTTGAGCTCGATGTTTGCGCCGTGCGGGTTGCCCGGTGTTGCGGCGACGAATCGCACTGCGGCTTCCCGGTTTTCCAGGCCCCAGCACTGCGCTGCGCCCGCCCAGTTGCCCGGCTTCAGCCGCGCCGACGACACCACCGAGCCGGCGTAGACGCCGAGGAGGTCGGGAAGTGTCTGCAACACGCCTGCGATCGCAGCCCCGCCCGCGGGCCGGGTGCCGTGGGGCCCTTCGCCGCCGGAGAACAGCGGTCCGTCGTCGTCGGCCAGGGACAGGTGCAGGTGCGCGCCGTTGCCCGCCTCGCCGTCGAACGGCACGGGAGAGAAGGAGATCCGCAGGTCGTGTCGGGCGGCCGCCCTGCCGATCACGATGCGGGTGGCCGCAATGGTGTCGATGGCGGCGACCGGGGTGGACGGGGCCAGCGAGACCTCGAACTGGTCATGGCCGTATTCGGTGTGGATCTGCTCGATCGGCAGCCCGGCGCGCTCGGCGGCCTCCGCGAGGTCGAGCAGGAACGCCGAGCGGTCCATCGAGGTGCGCACCCCGTACGGCGACCACGGCTGCGACGACGCGTGGCCCGCGTCCTCGGACAGCATCGTGGCTTCCAGCTCGGCGCCGACCATCGCGGACAATCCCCGCGTCTTCAAAGCGGATTCGACACCCTTGAGCAGCGAGCGCGTGCACAGGTCCGCGGCGTTGCCATGCTGGTCGGTGAGGTCGCCCGGCGCCCAGGCGATGCCGTCGGCGACCAGCCGGAGGTCGGCGGGGTCGATACGAATGCGCAGGTCGCCGTCGACGCCGATGTTCGGTGTGAACGCGATCCCGCTGTCGACGCAGAACACGCTCCACGAGGGGGAGACCCCCATCCCGGAGCGCTGGAAGGCCTCGAGTCGGCGCAGCGGCACGTACTTCGCGCGCGTGACGCCCGCCAGATCGGTGATCGAACCCGCGACGAGCCCCACACCCTGTGCGCGCAGCCCGTCGACGTCGTTCGGCACCGGCATTGAACCTCCTGAAGACATCACGAGTGTGCGAGCCGTATATGTCATAAATGTTTCATGATCTCTAAGATCAGCGCTAGAGGATCGATATATAAAATTTCCTCGCCGCGCCGTTGAAGGGGTTCAGCCATGTGCCGACTACTGGGTGTCGTCGCCGCCACCCCGATCCCGGTGTCGCGGGCCGTCGGCGAGAACGTCCTGGCGGACTTCGTCGCGTTGACGAAGATCCATGCCGACGGATGGGGGGTCGCGCGGGTTCGGCTGCCCGGCCACGACCCGAAGGTCGAGGTGTCGGCGGGCAGCGCGGCAGATGACCCCCACTTCGTGGCGGCCACCCGCGACAAGCGGTCAGCGGCGAGCCTGGTCCACCTGCGCTGGGCGACGACCGGTCTCGCCGTGCGTCCGGAGAACTCCCACCCGTTCCTCGCCGACCGAATCGCGATGGCCCACAACGGCTCCATCAAGCCGATCGGTCTGCTCGACGAACTGCTGACCGATGAGATCGCAGGAACGCTGCGCGGGTCGACCGACAGCGAACGCTACTTCGGCCTGATCCGCCAGCACCGCCGCTCGTCGCCGGATCTGGCGGAGGCGGTCCGCAGGGCCGTATCGCAGCTGCGCGAGGTGTTTCCCACCGCCAGCCTCAACGCGCTGGTGCTCGGCGAGGATCAGATGATCGCCGTGCACGCGCACGCCCGCAGCCAACTGCCCGACGAGGACATCGCCGAGATCAGCGCCGCGCAACTTCCCGCCGAGCACCTCGAGGACTACTTCGGCATGCGCTGGGCCCGCACCGGCGAGGACCGGGTGGTGATCGCGTCGACCGGTTTCGGCGACCTGGACTGGCGACCGCTCGAGTCGGAAAGCGTCACCGCGATCTCGATGTGCGACCTGTCGATGACGACACTGCCGCTGATGACCCCGTCCACGCCATGACCGGCGAAACGGTGGCGACGCGGGCGAACTCGGCGCTGCCGACGCTGAGCAAGGCCGAGCGCAGGGTGGGCCGCGCGCTGCTCGCCGACTATCCGAGCGCAGGGCTGGCCAGCGCAGCCCGGCTGGCCGAACGCGCAGAGGTCAGTCCGCCGACTGTGCTGCGGTTCGCGCAGTCGCTCGGCTACAACGGTTTCACCGATCTGCAGGTCGCGCTGCGCGCCGAGCTGTCGGCCCGGTCGAACGGCCCGATCACCAGGCTGCCGCACGCGCCACCGGCGGGCGGGCTGCTCGACCGACTCCTTCAGCAGGCGCGGGCGCAGAACGAGCGGGCCACCGAAACGCTTGCCGCGCTGCCCTCCTCGGCCCTGCAGGCCGCGGTGGGGATGCTCTCGGATACCGGACGAACGGTGCACCTGCACGGCGGCCGGTTCTCGCATCTGCTGGCCGTGCACCTGGCCATGCACCTGGAGCAGTTGCGACCCGGTGTGCGGGTGCTCGCCGACCCCGATGGCGCCGACCTGGGCGCGATGATCGAACTGTCCCGCACCGACGTCGTCGTGCTGTTCGACTACCACCGCTATCAGCGCAGTGCAGCCGAGCTCGCCTCGCGCGTGCACCGGGCGGGGGGGACGGTGCTGCTCATCACCGACGACCTCGCGTGCCCGGTGGCGCCGGAAGCCGAAGTGGTGCTTGCGGCGTCGAGCACCGTCGGCACCGCCTACCAGAGCATGGCGGCCGGGTTTCTGCTGACGGAGCTGCTGGTTCCCCTGGTCATGGACGCATTGGGGGAGCCGGCACGCACGCGGATGGCGCTGTGGGAGGAGCAGCGCAGAGCCGAACTGCTGGGGTGAACCGCTAGGCTGGATCAATGGCAGGTGGGACGAAACGGCTGCCGCGTGCTGTCCGTGAGCAGCAGATGCTCGATGCCGCGGTGCAGATGTTCTCGGTCAACGGCTATCACGAGACGTCGATGGACGCGATCGCTGCGCAGGCCGAGATCTCCAAGCCGATGCTGTATCTGTACTACGGATCCAAGGAAGAACTGTTCGGGGCGTGCCTGGCTCGCGAGCTCGCCCGGTTCGTCGAGACGGTGCGGGCCGAGATCGACTTCAGCCGGAGCCCAAAGGATCTGCTGCGCAACGCGGTGTTGTCGTTCCTCAACTACATCGACACCAACCGCGCATCCTGGATCGTGCTCTACACCCAGGCGACAAGCTCGCAGGCGTTCGCGCACACGGTGCGTGAGGGCCGCGAGCGGATCATCGATCTCGTCGCCCGCCTGTTGCAGTCGGGCACCCGTAACCCCGAACCCGACGCCGATTTCGACATGATGGCGGTGGCGCTCGTCGGCGCGGGTGAGGCGGTCGCCAACCGCGTCAGTACCGGCGACGCCGATGTCGACGAGGCCGCCGAGCTGATGATCAACCTGTTCTGGCGGGGTTTGAAAGGCACACCGAGCGACAAAGAAGCGGCGGCAACGACTTCCGGCGGCTAGACGGCTTTTCCTTCCACCAGGCTGATCGGGCCTGCGGTCGGCACCACACGGGTCATCTGAAAACCGGCCTGCTCGTAGAGCTTTCGGTACTCGTCGGCGTTTCGTTCCCTGGCGCCCACCTGGACCAGCATCTCCATGTCCGCCCACTTGCCGATGAATCCCCTGTCGTGCTCGGGAATCACGAACTCCACCAGCAGCAGCGTGGCGCCCGGCTTCGCCGCCTTGCGGACGTTCGTCAAGATCGTCAGGGATTCGGCGTCGGGCCAGTCATGGATCACGTTCTTCATCACATAGGCGTCGCCGCCGTCGGGGACCGCATCGAAGAACGAGCCTCCGACCACTTGGACGCGTTCGGCGACGCCGTACTTCGTCAGCAAGTCCGGTGCGCCCTCGATCACCTGCGGCAGGTCGTAGAGCACACCGCGGATGCCGGGAGTCGCGGCGACGATCGCCGACAGCAGGCGGCCGTGCCCGCCGCCCACGTCGACGATGGTGGAGAACGGTGAGAAGTCGTAGGCGGCAACCACCGGCGCGACAGCGAACTCCGAAACGCTCGTCATCGCATCGTTGAAGATCGCGGCGAACTCGGGTTGCGTCTCGAGCCACTCCCACGACCCCATGCCGCGCAGCTTCGGCAGGTACGCCTCGCCGGTCCGGACCGCGTCGGCAAGGCCGCTCCAGTGCTCGCGGTACGACGGATAGCCCACCATGCGCGCCATCCCGGCCATCGACACCGGCGCATCGGTTCGCAGCGTCTCGCCCAGCGCGTTGAGCGCGAACCGACCGTCGCGGCGGCGTGTGAAGATCCCTTCGCTGATCAGCGCCCGCATCAGCCGGGCGAGCGCATCGGTGTCGGCGCCGACGCGACGCGCGAGTTCGTCAGCGGTCAGCGGACCATCGGCCAGCGCGTCGGCGACCTTCAACTCGGCGGCAACGGAGATGCCCTGCACGCGCCACGCCCAGAGGAGCATCTCCATCATCGCGCCCGTAGGCGGCGCACTGCGCTGATGCACCCGGCCGAGAAGGTAGCGGAAGCGATCAACGACACGGACAAGCGTGGCCGGGGGCATCTTCTGCGCGGTCATCGCTCGACTCTAAGACACGCCGCTGCGCGTCCCGCATCCTTGGTGGCATGACGACACGTGGACTCGTGTGGCGCAGCCTGAGCATGCTGCGGGCGGTGCGCGGCCTGATCATCGTCTCGCTGATCCTCGGCGTCGTAGCCTCGGCGCTGCCCTATATCGCGGCCGCCGCCTTCGGACCGCTGGTGCAGGTGATCGCCGACGCAGGCGAGCGGGGAAACCTCAGCGATGTGTGGAACATGGGCGGCCCGCTGGTCGCCCGCGAGGACGGCCTGCTCTCTTCTTTGGCCGGGCCCGTGCCGTTCGCGGTGCTGTTGGCGACGTGGGCGGTGGCGCTGCTGCTGACGCAGCTGATGTACTTCGTCAACGCCTGGGTCGGCGCCAACGTCGACAGGATGCTGCTCGTCGACGTCCGGCAACGCGTGCACGACCACCTGCAGACGTTGTCGCTGGATTTCTTCACCAAGAACCCCGGTGGCGCGCTCATCCAACGGGTCACCGTCGAACCGGCTGGCGTGCAACGACTTCTGACCGACTGCCTGCTGCCTCCGCTCATCGACGCGACCGTGTTGGCCGTGGTGATCGGCTACCTGCTGGCCGTGTCGTGGCAGATGACGGTCGCCGCGCTCGTGCTCACCCCACTGGCGCTGATCTGCCTGAGGCTTGCAGGCCGCGGTGTGCAGGCCGCGATGCGCCGGGTGATGATCGCCGATCGCGCGATGGTCGCCGAACTCGAGCAGACCGTGAGCGGCATCGCCGAAATCCAGACATTCAACGCCGAGTCGTTGCGCAGCAGGCGGTTCCGCGAGGTCTCCGAGCGCTCCGCGGAAAGCACCGCGACGTCTGTGGTGTGGATGCAGGCGACGGCGAACGGATCGCAGGTGTTCATCGCGTTGAGCACGGTGGTGGTGCTGCTCGTCGGCATCGCGTTCAGCGCCAGCTTCGGTCTGACGTTCGCAGGCCTGATCGTGTTCACCGGAATGGTGCCGACGATGTTCATTGCGGCGCAACGGGTGATGGGCGCCTACACCACCTACCAATCGGTGGCGCCGAACGCCGCGTCGACCTACGAACTGCTCGACACCCGCCCGTCGGTGACCGAGCCGGCGGGCGCCGTCACGCTCGGCGATGTGCACGGCAATCTGGTTTTCTCCGACGTGACGTTCTCCTACGCGCCCGGCCGCAACGTCCTCGACGGCCTGTCATTCTCGATCGCAGAAGGCGAGACCGTCGCGGTGGTCGGCGGCATCGGATCGGGCAAGTCGACAATCTTCAACCTGTTGCTCCGATTTCTCGATCCGCAACGCGGACGGATTCTGTTGGACGGCAACGACATCGCCACCGCGACCATCAGCTCTCTGCGTGAACAGGTGTCCAAGCTCGCGCAGTTCCCGTTCTTCACCAGAGACACCATCCGCGAGAACATCCGGCTGGCCCGCCAGGACGCCAGTGACGCCGATATCGAAGAAGCCTGTCGGCAGGCGCACGTGCACTCCATCATCGTCGACCCGGCGAAGATGCCCGACGGCTACGACACCGTGATGGACGTGCAGGTGCCGTCCGGCGGGCAGAAGCGGCTGATCGCGCTGGCACGCGCACTGCTGCGCAGACCCGAGGTGCTCCTGCTCGACGAGCCGACAGAGAACCTGGACGCCGACCAGCGGGCCAGGCTGACCGGCGTGATCCGCGAGTATGCGCGCGACCGCACCTGTGTGGTCATCAGTCACGACATGGATTTCATTGCCGCGGTGGCTGATCGGATACTGGTGCTGGAGAACGGCCGCATTACGCAGACAGGCGACCACGCCGCGCTGATGGCGGAGGGCGGCCTGTACCGGAGCCTGTACGAGGCGCAGAACGCCAGCCCTTAGAGTGCGGTGACGGTGCCCTTCAGGTGCGGTTCGCCCTTCTTGACGTCGCGCAGGTTCAGCTCCCATCCGCCGTCGATCTGCTCGACGTACAGACCGGCGTTGGCCGGAAGCACCACCGGCTTGGCGAACCGCACGGAGTAGCGCACCGCATCGGGCAGCTGACCCTCCACGTTCGCCAGTACTGCTGCGGCGCTGAACATTCCATGCGCGATCACAGTGGGGAAGCCGAAGAGCTTCGCGGCGATCGGGTTGGTGTGGATGGGGTTGTGGTCCCCGCTGACCGAGGCGTAGTGGCGGATCTGGCCTGGCGTGATGCGCAGCACCGTGTTGGGCGGACCGAGCTTGGGCTGCTTCTCCTGCGGCGGCTTGGGCTCATCGGACAGGCTCGTCCGCTGCTGGTGGAGGAAGGTCGTCACCTGGTGCCACGCGGTCTCGTTGCCGACCTTGACGTCGGTGACGATGTCGACCAGCAGCCCCTTGCGGTGCTCGCGCAGGTTCTCCGCATGCACCGCGACGCCGACCGTGTCGGTGACCGCGATCGGGCGGTGCTGGGTGATGTGGTTCTCGATGTGCACCGAACCCATTGCGGCGAAGGGGAAGTCGAACCCCGTCACCAACGCCATCACGGTCGGGAACGTCAGTGCGAACGGATAGGTCAGCGGCACCGTGTCACCGAACCGCAGCCCGGTGACGTTGGCGTAGGCGGCGACGTTGGCCCGGTCGATCTCGAGCTCGTCGACGGTCAGGGTGCGGTCGGGTAGGGCATCGCCGCGCGGGACGAACGGCAGTGCCCCCGCGGCGGCGCGCAGCAGGTTCTTCAGCCCAGACGGTTGAGTCACGGTGTCCCCTAAGCGCCCAGCCAGGCCTGGCCGCAGACCCGGATCGTGTTGCCGGTCACCGCATTGCTCGCCGGGCTGGCGAAGTAGGCGATGGTCTCGGCGACATCGACGGGCTTGCCGCCCTGGTACAGCGAGTTCAGTCGCCGCCCCACCTCGCGGGTGGCCACCGGGATCGCCTCGGTCATCTTCGTCTCGATGAAACCGGGAGCGACGGCGTTGATGGTGATGCCCTTCTCGCCGAGCTTAGGGGCCAGCGCCTCGGTCAGGCCGATCATGCCCGCCTTGGTGGCCGCGTAGTTGGTCTGGCCGCGGTTGCCTGCGATGCCCGCCATCGACGAAAGCCCGATCACCCGACCGTTCTCGGCGAGAGTGCCGTTGTCGGCGAGGCCCTCGGTGAGTTGCAGCGGTGCAAGGAGATTCACGGCGACGACGGAGTCCCACCGAGACTCGTCCATGTTGGCCATCAGCTTGTCACGTGTGATGCCCGCATTGTTGACCAGGATGTCGAGCCGCCCGCCGTGGTGCGCGCGGAGGTGCTCGGTGATCTGATCGACGGCGTCGGCGGCGGTGACGTCCAGTGTCAGCGCGGTGCCGCCCACCTTCGTCGCGGTGACGCCGAGCGGTTCGTGAGCACCCTCGACATCGACGCAGACCACTTTCGCCCCGTCACGGGCGAATACCTCGGCGATGGTGGCACCGATGCCGCGCGCGGCGCCGGTCACCACCGCGACCTTGCCGTCCAGCGGCTTGTCCCAGTCGGCAGGCGGAGAGGCATCAGCGGGGCCGACGCGGAACACCTGCCCGTCGACGTAGGCCGACTTCCCGGACAGGATGAACCGCATCGTCGACTCCAGCCCCGTCGCCGCGGGCTTGGCCTCAGGCGAGAGGTACACCAGCGACACCGTTGCCCCGCGCCGCATCTCCTTGGCCAGCGACCGGGTGAACCCCTCGAGCGCGCGCTGCGCGATCTGCTCGTGCGGGCTGCCAGCCTCGTCGGGCGTCGTCCCGACGACGACGACGCGCCCCGAGGGCCCGATGTTGCGCAGCACCGGCGTGAAGAAGTCGTAGAGGCTCTTCAGGCCTGCGGGCTCGGTGATGCCGGTGGCGTCGAACACCAGCCCGCCGAACGAGTCGGCCCAGCGGCCGCCGATGTTGTTGCTCACCACGTCGTAGTCCTCGGCCAGCGCAAGCCGCAGCGGCTCCACCACGCGGCCCTCACCGCCGATCAGCAGGGATCCAGCCAGCGGCGGTTCCCCGGCCCGGTAGCGACGCAGCGTTTCGGGCTGGGGGATGCCGAGCTGCTTGGCGAGGAAGTTTCCGGGCGCCGAGTGAACGATTTGCGAGTACAGGTCGGTAGCCATGGGGACGAACTTACTCCAGAGTAAGAAGGGTGGGTACTATGGGTGCATGGCTAGTGATACCCACCGGCGGGTCGCAATTCTCGGCGGCAACCGAATCCCGTTCGCACGCTCCGACGGCGCCTACGCAAACGCCTCCAACCAGGACATGTTCACCGCCGCACTGGGCGGGCTGATCGACCGCTTCGGTCTGGCGGGCGAGACGCTCGGCGCCGTGATCGGCGGCGCGGTGCTCAAGCACAGCCGCGACTTCAACCTGATGCGCGAATGCGTGCTCGGCGGCGCGCTGTCGTCGTACACACCCGCCTTCGACATACAGCAGGCGTGCGGCACCGGCCTGCAGGCCACCATCGCCGCGGCCGACGGCATCGCCGCAGGCAGGTATGACGCGGCCGCCGCGGGCGGGGTGGACACCGCGTCGGACGCTCCGATCGCCTTCGGCGACGACCTGCGCCGGGTGCTGCTCGGACTGCGCCGGTCGAAGTCGAACGTCGACCGGCTCAAGCTGGTCGGCAAGCTGCCTGCCGCGCTGGGCGTGGAGATCCCGGTCAACAGCGAGCCGCGCACCGGAATGTCGATGGGCGAGCACGCGGCCGTCACCGCCAAGGAGATGGGCATCAAGCGGACCGATCAGGACGAGCTGGCCGCGGCCAGCCACAACAACATGGCCGCCGCCTACGACCGCGGCTTCTTCGACGACCTGGTCACCCCGTTCCTCGGGGTGTACCGGGACAACAATCTGCGGGCCGACTCGTCGGCGGAGAAGCTGGCCAAGCTCAAGCCGGTGTTCGGCGTGAAGTCGGGCGACGCCACGATGACGGCAGGCAACTCGACTCCGCTGACCGACGGCGCGTCGGTGTCGCTACTGGCCACCGACGAATGGGCGTCCGCGCACGGGATCGAACCGCTGGCCTATTACGTCGACGCCGAGACCGCTGCGGTGGACTACGTCAACGGCCGAGACGGCCTGCTGATGGCGCCGACCTACGCGGTGCCGCGGCTGCTGGCCCGCAACGGCCTGAGCCTGCAGGATTTCGACTTCTACGAGATCCACGAGGCGTTCGCCTCGGTTGTGCTGGCACACCTGCAGGCATGGGAGTCCGAGGAGTACTGCAAGGAGCGCCTCGGCCTGGACGCTGCGCTCGGCTCGATCGAGAAGTCCAAGCTCAACGTCAACGGCTCGTCGCTGGCCGCCGGGCATCCTTTCGCCGCGACCGGCGGCCGGATCGTCGCCCAGCTGGCCAAGCAGCTCGCCGAGAAGAAGGCCGACGACCGGGGCGAAGGGCGCCCGTACGTGGCCTGATCTCGATCTGCGCCGCGGGCGGCCAGGGCGTCGCCGCCATCCTCGAAGCCTGACCAGAAATTTCCGCGTGAGGCTGTAACGGCCCCGTAAAACGGATCGATACACCGGATAGCTCCGTGTTGTCGTCTGACCCCCCGACCCGACGGCAACACGGGGCGACTACTTCGGCGGGTCCTTCACCGCCTTGATCGGCCCGGCCGCTGGCACAGGAGCGAACAGGCTGCCGCGGAAACTCCCTCGCGCGGTCCGCACCGCTACCAGCCCCCACGTTGCCAGCAGCACGACGTAGGCGACGGCGGCGGCGATGCGGAACGCGGGCAGCCCGGTGTGATTGGCCAGCTGCGTGGTGCCCGTGACGAATGTTCCGACGGGAAAGGTCAGGCTCCACCACGTCAGCGCGAACGGCATACCGCGCCGCAACGTGCGGACGGTCAACTGGGTGGCCAGCGTGATCCACAGCAGGGCGAATCCCCACACCGGTACACCGAAGAGGATCGCGAAGACGTTCATCGCGTTCGCGATGTCGGGCCGCACCGCCGACGCGGCGTTCGCGCCGAGCAGACCCGCTGCCGTGATGCCCTGACCGAGCGGGCCGAGCACGATCCACAGCGTCGGCACCCGCGCCGTCCCCGACGTCCCGTAGAGCGCGAGCCTGCTCCAGATCATCGTGATGATGATCAGCGCCGCGACCAGTGACAGTCCGAACATCGCGTAGCAGCCGTAGAGCATCGTCGTGCGCCCGGTGCCTGCGGCCATGTGTGGGATCAGCAGGGCGCCCGTCGCCGCCGAGACCATCGGCGGGACCACCGGCATCAACCAGCCGCCGAACGCCGCATCAGGCTCGACGTTGAGCTGGGTGAACATCAGGAACGGAATCGTCGCCGCGGTGAACAGGCCGCCGAGGGTGCCCGTGGTCCACAGCACCCAGGCAAGATCGACGGCGATCCGCTCGCCGATCAGGTCCTTGCCGGTCAGCAGCGCGCCCGCGCCGACCGTCATCAACGCCATCGGCGCTGCGCCGTAGAAGTGGCTCATCTGCGGGTTGCGGGCGTGGCTGCGGGCCACGGTCGGATGGCGCGCCCACTGGATGGTGACCGCGATGACGAGTGCGACCAGCAGAACGGCGGCGACCACCCACACGAGGTGAGAGAACCCCCGCAGACCGGGCACGTGCACCGGCAGGGTGACGCCTGCGGTGGCCACGATCCCGGTGCCCATGACCGAGGCGAACCAATTCGGCCCGAAGTTCTGCAACCGGGCGAATTCAGTGGTCATGGAGCAACATCGTGTCACGCGCGTGCTTCGATGGGTCGCATGCGAATGAGCCTGAATATCGCCAGTGCCATCGGCGGAGCACCGGTCGACTCTCTGGTGGAGGCCCTTGCCAAGGCGCGCGAAGAGGGTTTCCGACGGATCTGGATGGCGCAGATGCCCTTCGACGGCGACCTGTTGACGGCCTTGGCTGTGGCGATGCGCGAGGTCGACGGGATCGAGGTGGGTTCGGCGGTGCTGCCGATCCAGAACCAGCATCCGATGCAGATGGCTCAGCGTGCGCTGACATTGAACGCCATCGCCGGCGGCCGCTTCGTTCTCGGCCTCGGCATGACCCATCAGGCGGTCACCGAGGGCATGTGGGGGATTCCGTACGACAAGCCGGTGCGCCGGATGCGGGAGTATCTCGACGCGCTACAGCCGCTGCTCGCCGGTGAGGCGGTCAACGCGGTCGGTGAGACGGTGACGGCTCGCGGGGCTCTTCAGATCCCGGGAGCGCCAACACCGCAGGTGTATCTCGCCGCGCTCGGCCCGCAGATGCTGAAGCTGTGCGGTCGCCGAACGGCGGGCACGCTGACGTGGATGTGCGGGCCGAAAACGCTCGGCGACCACATCGGGCCGACGCTGCGCGCAGCGGCCGAGGAAGCGGGACGGCCGTCGGACGCGGTTCGAGTGGTGGCCGGGCTTCCGATCAGCGTCACCGACGACGTGGCAGGCGCGCGGGCGCAGGCCGCCGAGCAGTTCGGGATGTACGGGACGCTGCCGTCCTACCGGGCGATGCTGGACCGGGAGGGGTACACCAACCCGGAGGACGCGGCGATCATCGGCGACGAGAAGACCGTCTCCGACCGGCTCGACGAACTGGCTTCTCTCGGCGTCGACGAGTTCTCCGCGGTCGTCTTCGATACGTCTGCTGACGTGCGCGAACGCACCCGCGCGCTGCTGCGGTCGAAGGACTCCTGACCGCCCGAAATTCCCTCTGGTGTGACCGTTGACACAGGCGTACAGTCGAGCGCACGACGGGTTCGGGAGTGACTCAATCCGAAGAGTCGGCAAGAGGTGAAAGCCGACCGCGCGAGACTAATGTGACGCACCTCGAATGTCCTCCCGAACCCGCCCTTATTGTCTCCGGGTCAGGTACGCGACGATGCCCGCAGTGATCGCATCGGCGTAGCGCTGCCGCTCCTGTTTCGACGGAGCCGTCACACCCGTGAAGTGTCGCGCGACTCCACTCCGCCGAGAGACCAGATCGTCAGATAGGCGAGCCCGAAGAACGCGGCGACGGCGACGGCCACCCCGGTGGACTGCACGTAGGCCAACGGGGACCGCACCCACTCGAGCGTCTGCGCCATCACCAGGTCCGGCTGCCTGACCAGGTCCCATGAGTTCCATCGCTGGAAGCGCCCGATGACCACGCCGATCGCGCACAGCGCGACCGAGACGACGACCGTCGTCCACCCGGCTACACGGCCGAATTCGTGCTCGATGCGCGTGTGCACCAATCGCAGCGACACGACGCCGAGCAGGATGCCGGTCCACGCCGCGAAGCCGTACTGCAGGACATGTCGCCACAGTTCGACACCCTCGCCGAGGTGAATGAGGTCGGTGACGAGGTAGGGCGCGTTGGGTAGGAACACCAGCCATCCGAGGCCGAGCGGCACGAGCCAGATGCGGTGGCCCACCGTGGCGAACCAGACCGCGAAGAAGACCGGGATCCACGCGAGGATCAGGTTCCAGATGAGGAAGCGGGTGGGGTAGTAGAGCGGTGTGGCCGGATCGGTGATCCCGAGCACGAAGGTGAGAGCGGTCGTCGCCACCAGCGAAACGAACAGGAGGCCGAGCCGGACGTTGATCACCGCTTCAGTCTGCCGAAAAATGCAAAAGACCCCCGGGGAATAGTCCCGGGGGTCTTTTGGTCGAAGCGGCGCTCCAGAAGGCTTAGAAGGCCGCCTCGTCCAGTTCCATGATGTCGTTGTCGACGTTCTCGATCACCGCACGCGTGCTGGTGAGCAGCGGCAGCATGTTCTTGGCGAAGAACGACGCGACGGCGACCTTGCCCTCGTAGAAGGCGCGGTCGTCACCGCTGACACCCTTGTCGAGGGCCTCGATCGCGACGGCGGCCTGCTTGGCGAGCAGCCAGCCGATGACAAGGTCGCCGACGCTCATCAGGAAGCGCACCGAACCGAGTCCGACCTTGTACAGGCTCTCGGGCGTCTCCTGCGCGGCCATCAGGTAGCCGGTCAGCGAGGCGGCCATGGCCTGCACGTCCTCCAGCGCGGTCGCCAGCAGCGCCCGCTCCGCCTTCAGACGGCCGTTGCCGGATTCGTTGCGGACGAACTGCTCGATCTGGCCTGCCACGTGGGCGAGCGCGACACCCTTGTCGCGGACGATCTTCCGGAAGAAGAAGTCCTGCGCCTGGATGGCGGTGGTGCCCTCGTACAGCGAGTCGATCTTCGCGTCGCGGATGTACTGCTCGATCGGGTAGTCCTGCAGGAAGCCGGAGCCGCCGAAGGTCTGCAGGCTCTCGGTCAACTTGGCGTAAGCCTGCTCCGAACCGACACCCTTGACGATCGGCAGCATCAGGTCGTTGACCTTGACGGCGAGGTCGGCGTCGACGTCGTGCAGAGCCTTGGCGACCGCGGAATCCTGATAGGTCGACGTGAACAGGTACAGCGCGCGCAGACCCTCGGCGTAGGCCTTCTGGGTCATCAGGCTGCGACGCACGTCGGGGTGATGCGTGATGGTGACGCGAGGCGCGGTCTTGTCCGTCATCTGCGTCATGTCGGCGCCCTGCACGCGGTTCTTCGCGTAGTCGAGCGCGTTCAGGTAACCGGTCGACAGGGTTGCGATGGCCTTGGTGCCCACCATCATTCGCGCCTGCTCGATGACATCGAACATCTGCGCGATGCCCTCGTGAGTCTCGCCGACGAGCCAGCCCTTTGCAGGCTTGTCGTGCTGTCCGAGGGACAGCTCGCACGTGGCGGAGACCTTCAGGCCCATCTTGTGCTCGACGTTGGTGACGTACACACCGTTGCGCTCGCCGATCTCACCGGTCTCGAAGTCGAAGAGGAACTTCGGCACGAAGAACAGCGACAGACCCTTGGTGCCCGGGCCTGCGCCCTCGGGGCGGGCCAGCACCAGGTGGAAGATGTTCTCGAACAGGTCGCCGGAGTCACCCGAGGTGATGAAGCGCTTCACACCGTCGATGTGCCACGAACCGTCGTCCTGCTTGACCGCCTTGGTGCGGCCTGCGCCGACGTCGGAGCCGGCGTCGGGCTCGGTCAGCACCATCGTGGAGCCCCATCCGCGCTCGGCGGCGATGACGGCCCACTTCTTCTGCTCGTCGGTGCCGAGGCGGTAGAGGATGTTGGCGAAGCCTGCGCCGCCGCCGTACATCCAGACCGCGGGATTGGCGCCGAGGATGTGCTCGTGCAGTGCCCACATCAGCGCCTTGGGCGCGGGCACACCGCCGAGTTGCTCGTCGAGGCCGACGCGGTCCCAGCCGCCGTCGAGCATCGCGCGGACCGACTTCTTGAACGGCTCGGGCAGCGTCACCGTATGGGTCTTGGGATCGAACGTCGGGGGATTGCGGTCGCTGTCGGCGAACGACTCGGCGACGGGCCCCTCGGACAGCCGGGCGATCTCGCCGAGCATGTCCTTGGCGGTGTCGGCGTCGAGGTCGGCGTATTCGCCTTCACCGAGTGCCTTGTCGAGGCCTAAGACCTCGAACAGATTGAATACCTGGTCACGAACGTTGCTCTTGTAGTGGCTCACGTTTCCTCCTCGTCGAGAATGCCACCGCGGTTGGGTACTTTTGGCTAAGTTACCCACCAGTAACTGCGGCCGACTATACCGCTCGGTAACTTCAACGCAAAGCCACCACGAGCAATTTCCGCCAGCTAAGTAACCAGATGGTTGGTCGGGCGGCTTTTGACCGGCCAAAATCCCGGCTGACGTGGCGATTCGCGTATCTGTGATACCTGCCACAGCGTTGTCACACGCACCACTAAGGTCAACGTATGCAACAGCGTTTAGCGGTGTGGGGAACGGGCAACATGGGGTCGACGGCCATCCGTTCGGCGCTCGCATTCCCGGGGCTCGGGCTCTGCGGAATCATCACCTCCTCGCAGGACAAGAACGGCATGGACGCCGCCGAATTCGTCGGCCTAGACAGCCCCACCGGCGTGACCGCGACGACGGACGTCGACGCCGCACTCGCCACCTGCGACGCCGTCGCCTACATGGCGTCCGGCGACATCCGGCCCGACGAGGCGGTCGCCGACATCGAGCGCTGCCTGCGGGCGGGCAAGCACGTCGTCACCCCGTCGCTGTATTCGCTCTACGACCCGCGATCGGCGCCGCCGGAGTGGGTCGAGCGCCTGACCGTGGCCGCCCAGGAAGGCGGCTCGACGCTTCTGGTCAGCGGCGTGGACCCGGGCTGGGGCAACGATGCGCTCGCGGTGACGGCGGCCAGCCTGTGTACCCGCATCCGAACCATCACCTGTCAGGAGATCTTCGACTACTCGACCTACAACCAGCCGTTCGCGGTCAAGGTGTCGTGTGGGTTCGGCGGATCCATGGACGAGACGCCGATGATGCTGCTGCCGACGATTCCCACGATGGTGTGGGGCGGAAACGTCCGGCTCATCGGCCGCGGTCTCGGCATCGAGATCGACGACATCACCGAGGAGGTCGAACGTCTCCCGCTCGACAGCGACGTCGACACCGTGATGGGCACGTTCGCAAAAGGCACTCAGGGCGCCTTCTGGCTCAAGGTGATCGGATGGTCGGGCGGCAGGCAACGCGTCGTCATCGAGCACATCACGCGCATCCACTCCTCGTGCGCGCCGCACTGGCCCTATCCCGACGAGGGAGTCGGCGACCACCGCGTCATCGTCGACGGCGATCCTGCGCTGACGATCACCACACGCGCCGACGTGCCCGGCGGCACCCGCGCCGACGGCGGCAACACGACTGCCGCCAACCGGCTGCTCGGCGCCCTCAACTGGCTCGCCGAGCAGAAGCCGGGCCTCTACGACGGGCTCGACGTGCCGCTGCGCTCAGCGCTGCCCACCGACGTCGAGGCGCAGCGCTGGAGCGACTGAGTCAGCCCAGCAGCACTTTGGCCCGTGCCACCTCGGACAGCGGGCTGTCGGCAGGCATTCGATCGGCGGCCGCGGCCAGACCTGCCAGCGCCGCGTCGCCGCGCAACTCGACATCGTCCAGCGCAGCGCGCAACTCGAACAACGGCGCGTCCTGGCGGCGAGCCAGATCCATCGCAGCGGACAGGTCGGCGACACGCCGCGCTTCATCGCTGTGCGTACGGGCCCGGGCCCGCAGAAGCTCGGCGTCGTGAAAGTGCATACCGGTGTCGTCGGCGATCTGCAGCGCGGTGCCGACTCGCGCGCACGCCTCCTCGCACCGCGCCGCGGCCGTCAGTAGCTTCGCCAGCACGCAGTCGTAATGGGTCTGGTAGGCGTAAAGCCCTACAGCTCTCCAGAAGTCGACGAACTCGGTCATGGACGTGATCAGTGCCGACAACGCCGAGCGGTCCGGCTCCCGGCAGGACAGTGCAATCTCGGCGTCGACCATGCATTGTTCGGTAGCTCCGAAGAGTTGCCAGAAGTCGAAACCGTACGTTTCGGCCTGATCGATCAGTTCCGCGACCAGCGACCTGGCGCGATCGAACTGGCCAGCGTCGACCCGCATCCAGATCTCCATGTCGATGGCGTAGACCGAATTGTAGGGACCCAGCGGAACCCCCAGCTCTTCGGATCGGCGCCGCGCAGCGGCCATCTCCGCCTCGGCGCCGACGACGTCACCGTGCCAGATCCGTTCCATCGCAAGGTGTTCGTGAGCCATCGCGATGGTGTCATGCGGGACGAACCACAGCTCCTCCATACGATGCTGGTGCTCGGCGGGTACGCCGATCGCCGCCTGTGTGAACAACGAATGGGCCTCGCCCAGATCGCCGCGCAAGAAGGCGATCATCCCCAACGCTCCGTCGATGACGGGGCGAAGCCACTGCCGAGAGGAGTCGGGAGATGATTGAAGAAGCGCGAGAATCTCTTCGGCGTGGTCCAAGTCGGCTCGAGAAATGTAGTAACTGGTGACCGACACCAACGTGGACCAGACCGCGTCATTGCGCAGATCGGAGCCCACGATTTCCAGGCAGCGCTCGAAATCCTCTGCGACTGAGGGGCTTTGATATCCCTCCATCGCTGCGGCAAGAAAGCCGCGTTCCAAGCGCGGGGCGATCTCCTGCCGATCGCGGTCGGCGCCGCGCGGACTTTTCTCGAGTTCTGAGATCGCGTGAGTCAAGTATGTCCGAGCCTCGTCGAGCGCGCCCCGTAGGCGTGCGGCAACGGAGGCTGATCGATGCGCCGACGAGGCATCGGCATATCGTTCGGCCTTCTCGTAATGCGAGGCCACCAGGGGCCAGTCGGGGTCTCCTGCCGCTTCGGCTACGAGTGCGTCGGCCACCTTGCCGTGAATGTCGCGTCGCACGCTCGGCGGCGCCAGTTCGGCGGCGACCTCGCGTAACAGCTCGTGACGGAACCGCCAGCCGCCGGCGCCCTGGGGTTCGAGCACCTGCGCGTCCTCGAGTTCGTCGACGACGTCGTCGACGTCGTCCTCATCCAAGCCGGACACCGCGACCAGCAACCCGCGTTCGACCTGCCGCCCGATGACGGCGGCTGCCTCGATGACCGGAACCACGTTGGGTCGGGCGAGCAGGCGTGCGAACAACGGCTCGTACAGCGGATCCGGCACGGAGGGCCGGTTGTCGTCGGGGGCGGTCTGGCCCAGACCGCTCACCACCTGTTCGATGTAGAAGGGAATCCCGTCGCATCGCTGCCGAACGGCCTCACGCTCGTCGACACTCACGGTCGGATCGAGCGCAAGCACCAACGCGTCGACCTGCTCCTCGGTGAGCGGCGACAGATCGAAGACCTTCGCGGGCCATTCACTCGAGAGCCAGTCACCGTGTCGCCCCGTGATCACCACGAGCAGTCGGCCTCCCGTGGCGCCGAGCAGGTTCCCGATCAGTTCGAGTGTCGACGGGTCCAACCAGTGGCCGTCTTCGACGATCACCAACCCGGCGCCGTCCCCGATACAGGCGAACAGGTACTGCAGCACCGCATCGGCGATCGATTCCTGCAACTTTCGCCCCTCGACCGGCGAGGCCTCGTATCCGTGCTCGGATCCGATACCCAGAACCGGCGCCAGCAACGGTACAAGCGACGCGGGATCCAGGCCGTGAAGGGCGATTTCGTTGCGTAGCAGCTCGAGTCGCTTGACCGGTTCGGTGAGGCGGGTGATACCGCAGCGTCGCTCCAGAAAGGCGCGCGCCGGTTGCAGCCCGACGTCGGCGTGGAAGGGCGAGCCGGCCAGCTCGAGGACGACGCCGCCATCGGCCTCGACCAGTTCCACCGCCGCGGTGACGAGGCGACTCTTCCCGATTCCCGCCTCTCCTCGAATCACCACCGCAGGTGTGCCGAGAGTGCCTGCCTGCGCTCGCACCCATCCCTTGCGCAGCCGCCCCAGTTCTCGTTCGCGACCGACCAGCGGCCCGACCGGCCCCCGTGACGACTCGGCCCGCTCGCCGATCACCCTGGAATGACTGACGAGCTCCTTGACGCCCTTGACGGGTGCCGGTGGTAGCGATTCGAGTTCGAAGGCGTCTTTGACCAGCGGCTCGACCGAGTCGGAGACCACCACCGAGCCCGGTGGTGCGAGCCCCGATACGCGCGCGGCCATATTGGCCGCCAACCCGAACACATCGTCTTGGGCGGTGTCGAGATAGACCAGACCGCGGTGCACTCCCACCCGCACGTTGATCCGAAGGCCGAAGCGGCGGTGGGCCTGGTCGCTGAGGCGCGCAACATCGCGAGTGATCTCCAGACCGGCCTGGACCGCGCGTCGCACGTCGTTCTCGTGTGCAATCGGGTAGCCGAAGACGATGAGCAGCCCATCACCCTTCGTGGAACCGATGTGGCCCTCATAGCGCCCGACGATGCGCAGCACCTGGTCGCGGTACCGGCCGACGAGGAGACGGTAGGTCTCGGGCTCGACTTCGGTCGACAGCACCGTCGAATCGACAAGGTCGGCGAACATGATGGTCAGGCGCCGGATCTCGCCCGGCTCACCGGGTGCGGCGAGGAGATCCTCGCCGTCGGGGTAGTGGTCGCCGACGGCGACTGCCGGCGCGCCTGGTTCGTCGACGACCTCCTGGCCGCCGCGGTTGATGGCCGACACCGCGTGCTCGAGCAGTTCGTCTATCGACGCTCCGGTCCGCACCTGGTCCCGGGCATCGGGCAACGCGGGGAACCCCAGCGGAGATGGTTGCGCAGACCCTCCGGACGACGATGGGCTTTCGCGCGGATGACCGGCGCGGTGGAGCGGTTCGCGCGTCGACGACGAGGCGACGGTGGTGGTGATGACCGCGCGGGCGGCGTGTGCCAGCTCTATCGCCGTTTGATAGCGCGTACCCGGGTCTTTGGCCATTCCCTTGGCGATGACGGCGTCGAATTTTGCCGGTACGCCCGGGTTCACTGTGGACGGTCTCGGCGGCGGGGTCATCAGGTGGCCGGCGACCTGCTGTTCCAGGCTGTCGCCGAGGAACGGGCGATGACCGGTCAAGCACTCGTACAGGACGCAAGCCAGCGCGTAGGTGTCAGACCGCGCGTCGCCGCGTCCATCACGGAGCCGCTCCGGCGCCATGTAGAAGAAGGTGCCGATTGGCCGGTTGGTCGCCGTCAGACCCGTGTCGTCGAGTGCTTTGGCGACGCCGAAGTCGATGAGGTAGGTGAAGTCGAACTTGGCCACCACAATGTTGGATGGTTTGACGTCGCGGTGCACAAGGCCGAACTCATGGGCGGCATCGAGTGCGGCGGCAACCTGGTCGATGATCATGACAGCGCGCGCGGGGTCGAGGGGGCCGTCGGCGAGCAGGTCGCCGAGATCGCGCCCGTCGATCAAGCGCATGTCCACGTAGAGTCGGCCGTCGATCTCCCCGAACCCGTGGATAGGTACGACATGGGGGTCGTTCAGGCGCGCCGCGGTGTGGGCCTCGCGCCGAAAGCGCTGCTGGTACTCGGCGTCCTGCGCCAACTGGGCGCGCAGAACTTTCAACGCGACCGTGCGGTCGGTCGACGTGTCATGCGCCCGCCAGACCTCGCCCATGCCCCCGCGGCCCAGCACCTCGAGCAGTTGATACCGACCGAAGGGAGTGCCGTCCACCATCTGCCCCCCACAAACCGCTAGCCATCGCACAGCTAACTTTCACGATAAGGCCGCAGGGAAATCGACGCAGGTGCTTTCGCATGTCGATCCGAAAGCCAGCCGCGCGAAACTCCTCACTTCGCTTGCGCTGGCTCCGGCTGTGCCTCCGCCGTCCACAGCGACCGGCCGTTGCGCAGCGCCCTGGCGCGCGCCGCGACGGGTTGGAATCGGCGTGAGGTAAAACCGTTGGATTCGTTGTCGCGCTTGCCGATCAGGCCCGTCGCCACCACCGCGGCGTTGAGCAGCAGCACCACGCCGACGATGATCTGCACCTTCGGCAGCGTGAAGTGGGCCGAGCCGAGCGCAGGCCGCAGGACGAAGAGCACCACAAGGCCCACCGTGAGGCCCATAACGAAGCCACCCGCAAGAAATGCCAGCAGTTGCAATCCCGGCCGCGGCCGGTTGATCATCAGGACCGTCATGCCGATCCGGAACGGCTCGAGGCTGACGGCAACAGCCATCGCCAGGAGCGTTATCCACATGTCGAGCGTCAGGCTACCGCGACCGCGGCGTGGCCTGCCCGGGAGGTCACGTGTGAAAATGGACGGTATATGAGCACGACTGACTTGGACCCGACGTCGCTCCGTGAGGCGTTCGGTCACTTCCCGTCCGGCGTCATCGCCATCGCCGCGGAAGTCGACGGCATCCTCATCGGGCTGGCCGCCAGCACCTTCGTCCCGGTCTCGCTGGATCCGCCGCTGGTGTCGTTCGCCGTCCAGAACAGCTCGGAGACCTGGCCCAAACTGAAGGGCCTTCCGAGGCTGGGCATCAGCGTGCTCGGTGAGTCACACGACGAGGCGGCACGCACGCTCGCCGCGAAAACCGGCGACCGGTTCGCGGGTTTGTCCACGGTGTCGCGCGAGAGCGGTGCGGTGTTCATCGAAGGCACCAGCGTCTGGGTGGAGAGCGCCGTCGAACAACTGGTTCCCGCAGGCGACCACACGATTGTGATCCTGCGCGTCGCCGATATCACGGTGCATTCGGCCGTGCCGCCGATCGTGTTTCACCGCAGCACGTTTCGCCGGCTCGGCGGGTAAGCGGTCAGGGCCGCGAGGCGAGCTCTTCCCGATAGCCCTGAACACGGCGCTCGAGCTCGGCGGCGTCATCGGGCCTGCCCTCTTTACGGGCGAGGTCCGCGCGCGCTGACAGCTCGCGAATAGCGGTGCGAATGTTGTTGACGCTGTGGGTTTCCGTCACGGTTGCTGCCTTTCGTCGGTGATTGGCCGCTTCCGCCAGGCTACCCGCGCTCAACTCCTCCTGAACAACTTGTCACCCAGCCACACCACCGGGTCGTACTTGCGGTCGGCGGCGCGCTCCTTCATCGGGATCAGCGCGTTGTCGGTGATCTTGATGTGCTCGGGGCACACCTCGGTGCAGCACTTGGTGATGTTGCAGTAGCCCAGTCCGTTGTCGTCCTGCGCCTGTTCGGGCCGCCGCTCCAGCGTGTCGAGCGGATGCATGTCGAGTTCCGCCTGCCGCATCAGGTAGCGGGGTCCGGAGAACGCCTCCTTGTTCTCCTCGTGGTCGCGCACCACGTGGCAGATGTTCTGACACAGGAAGCACTCGATGCACTTGCGGAACTCCTGGCTCCGGTTCACATCTTCCTGGGCCATCCGGTACTCGCCCGGCTGCAGGTCCTTGGGCGGCGCGAACGACGGGATCTCGCGCGCCTTCTCGTAGTTGAACGACACGTCGGTGACGAGATCGCGGATCACCGGGAAGGTGCGCAGCGGCGTCACGGTGATCGTCTCGTCCTCACTGAAGGTCGACATCCGCGTCATGCACAACAACCGTGGTCGCCCGTTGATCTCCGCCGAGCACGACCCGCACTTGCCCGCCTTGCAGTTCCACCGCACGGCGAGGTCGGGGGTCTGGGTCTGCTGCAGGCGGTGGATGATGTCGAGCACCACCTCGCCCTCGTTGACCTCGACCGCGTAGTTCTCCAACCCTCCGCCGTCGAGGTCGCCGCGCCACACCCGCATATTGGCTTGGTAGGCCATCAGTTGCTCCGTTCTGGATGCTGGGCGATTTCCTCGTCGGTGAAGTACTTCTCCAACTCGGAGAGCTCGAACAGGTCGAGCAGGTCCTGGCGCACCGGGATCTGGTCCTGCTTGGTGACGCTGACCTCGGGCACGAGGGCCTCGGGGTCGCCCTCGGCGCGGCAGACGAGAAGGGTCTTGCGCCAATCCGATTCCATCGACGGGTGGTCGTCGCGGGTGTGCCCGCCGCGGCTTTCCGTGCGCGTCAGCGCCGCCTTGGCGATGCACTCGCTGACCAGCATCATGTTGCGCAGGTCGATCGCGAGGTGCCAGCCCGGGTTGAACGGCCGGTTGCCGTCGATCCGCACGCGCTTGTATCGCTCGCGCAGTTCGGTCAGCTTGTCGAGCGCCTCGGTGATCTCCTCCTCTTTGCGGATGATCCCGACGAGGCTGTTCATCGTGTCCTGCAGGTCGAGCTGCAGGGTGTACGGGTTCTCCGGCTCGTGCCCGTTGGTCGCGGTCTCGAAGGGCAGCAGCGCGCGCTTCACGGCGTCGTCGACGGCCTCGTCTGTGATCGCGGGACGCTCGGGAAGTGCCCGCACGTAGTCGGAGGCGCCGAGCCCGGCGCGACGGCCGAACACCAGCAGGTCGGACAACGAGTTGCCACCGAGCCGGTTGGAGCCGTGCATGCCGCCCGCGCACTCGCCCGCCGCGAACAGACCGGGGGTGGTGGCCGCCGCGGTGTCCGGGTCGACCTCGACGCCGCCCATCACGTAGTGACAGGTCGGACCGACCTCCATCGGTTCCTTGGTGATGTCGACCTCGGCCAGCTCCATGAACTGGTGGTACATCGACGGCAGCCTGCGCTTGATCTCCTCGGCGGGCAGCCGCGACGCGATGTCGAGGAAGACGCCGCCGTGCGGAGAGTTGCGACCGGCCTTCACCTCGGAGTTGATGGCGCGGGCCACCTCGTCGCGAGGGAGGAGGTCAGGCGTGCGGCGCGCCGAGTCGTTGTCCTTCAACCACTGGTCGGCCTCGTCGATGCTCTCGGCGTACTGGCCTTTGAACACCGGAGGGATGTAGTCGAACATGAAGCGGGTGCCTTCGGCGTTCTTCAGCACGCCGCCGTCACCGCGCACGCCCTCGGTGACGAGAATGCCCTTGACGCTCGGGGGCCAGACCATGCCGGTCGGGTGGAACTGGACGAACTCCATGTTGATCAGCGTCGCCCCCGCGCGCAGGGCCAGCGCGTGCCCGTCGCCGGTGTACTCCCAGGAGTTCGACGTCACCTTGTAGGACTTGCCGATGCCGCCGGTGGCCAGCACGACGGCGGGCGCCTCGAAGAGGATGAACTTGCCGGTTTCGCGCCAGTAGCCGAACGCGCCCGCCACCCTTTTCTCGCCGCTGCTCTCGTCGAGGATCAGGTCGGTGATGGTGCATTCATGGAAGACCCTGATGCGGGCGTCGTAGTCACCGAACTCGGCGAAGTCCTCCTGCTGCAGCGAGACGATCTTCTGCTGAAGCGTGCGGATGATCTCAAGGCCGGTGCGGTCACCGACGTGGGCCAGCCGCGGATAGGTGTGGCCGCCGAAGTTGCGCTGGCTGATCCGGCCGTCCTTGGTGCGGTCGAACAGGGCGCCGTAGGTCTCCAGCTCCCACACCCGGTCGGGAGCCTCCTTGGCGTGCAGCTCGGCCATCCGCCAGTTGTTGAGGAACTTGCCGCCGCGCATGGTGTCGCGGAAGTGCACCTGCCAGTTGTCCTTGGAGTTCGCGTTGCCCATCGAGGCCGCGCAGCCGCCCTCGGCCATCACGGTGTGGGCCTTGCCGAACAGCGACTTGGTGATGACTGCGACCTTCTGGCCACGCTCGCGCGCTTCGATCACCGCGCGGAGGCCGGCGCCGCCGGCACCGATCACGACGACGTCGTATTGATGCCGTTCGGTTTGCGATGAGGCGCTCGGCCGAGGAGCCTCGCTAGAAGTCATGAATTCCTCATTACTTTCTGGGCTGAAAGGGCTGTCAGCCAATGAATCTGAGATCGGAGATGGCGCCGCTGGCCACCAGCATGATGTAGAAGTCAGTCAGCATCAGCGTCCCGAGCGTGATCCACGCGTACAGCTTGTGGCGGGTGTTCAGCCGGCTGATCTGTGTCCACATCCAGTAGCGCACAGGGTGTTTCGAGAAGTGCTTGAGGCGACCGCCGACGATGTGTCGGCAGGAATGGCAGGACAGCGTGTAAACCCACAGCATCACCACGTTGACGACGAGGATGATGTTGCCCAGGCCGAATCCGAAGCCCGACGGCGAGTGGAACGCCACGATCGCGTCGTAGGTGTTGATCACCGAGATGATCCCAGCGATGTAGAAGAAGTACCGGTGGGTGTTCTGGATGATCAGCGGAAAGCGTGTCTCGCCGGTGTAGGTGGTGTGCGGCTCGGCCACCGCGCACGCGGTCGGGGCCTGCCACACCGAGCGGTAGTAGGCGCCGCGGTAGTAGTAGCAGGTGAGCCGGAACAGCAGCAGGAACGGCAGCGACAGTGCCGCGTAGGGCAGCCACCACACGTCGGGCAGGAATTGCGGCCAGAAGTGGCTGGCCTCGGGTACGCAGCCCGTGCTGACACACGGCGAGTAGAACGGCGTCAGGTAGTTGTAGGCCTCGACGTAATAGTTGTTCTGCAGGAACGCCCGCACGGTCGCGTAGATGACGAACGCGGCGAACCCGAGATCGACCACGAGCGGCGACTGCCACCACCGGTCGGTGCGAAGGGTGCGCGCAGGGATCTCGGCGCGGGTCGGCGAGAAGACGCCGGTGCCCCGACGGTCGGCGGTGGGTGCGCTCACAGTGTTTCTCCAAGCCTCTCCGGTTGCGGGCTGCGCAAGTGCGGCAAGTGCGTCAGAGCCTAATTCAGCCCCTACTGTGACCCCCGACACCCTCGTCGTCGACGTCCCGCCAGAAGTCGGTGTCGTACGCGGTGTCAGGGATCGCGATCTTCTCCGTCGAGTGCCGCGCACGGGTCACCCCGCGGGAGAGTTCCAACTCCTCGGCGTCGATGTCGAGTCGGTCGATGTCGTTGAGGATCCGCTCGGCGTCGTTGACGATCCGGCGCATTGCCGGGGTGTCGCCGTAACGTGACGCAAGCGACGTGACGCAGCGGCGCAGACCACCGATCAGTTCGTGCAGTTCGGCGAATTCGGTTGTGCTCGACATTCGACCTCCTCGGTGCGAAGGGTGTCTTGAATCACAGTACGACAACCGATAGTAGCTACATCATGGTGATCAGGCTCCAGACAGGTCACGTCGCAGGAAGGAACGCAGGCATGACGAATACGCAGGATCTGACGGCTAGCGCGCAGGCGCTGCTCGCTCTGCATCAACCCGGTGATCCGGTGGTGCTGCCGACGGTGTGGGACGCCTGGTCGGCAAGGCTCGCCACCGACGCGGGCTTCTCGGCGCTGACGGTCGGCAGCCACCCGCTCGGCGACTCCGTCGGAAAGGGCGACGGCGAGAAAATGACGTTCTCCGATGTCTGCACCCGCGTCGCGCAGATCACCGCGGCCGTCGACGTCCCGGTGTCGGTCGACATCGAATCCGGCTACGGGCAGGCGCCGGGCCGGCTGATCGACGGCCTGCTCGAGGCGGGCGCGGTCGGGCTGAACATCGAGGACACCGTGCACGGCGAGGGTGGTCGGTTGCGGTCGTCGGCCGAACACGCCGAGCTCGTCGGCGCACTGCGCGCGGCCTCGGACGCCGCCGGCGTGCACGTCGTGCTGAACGCGCGTACCGATCTGTTCCTGAGGCAGGACGGCGACGAGGCCGACCGCGTCGACCGCGCGGTGGCGCGGATGAAGGATGCGGCGGAGGCCGGTGCCGACGTGCTGTATCCGGTCGGCTTTCACTCACCGGATGTGCTGCGGCGCTTGACCGGCGAGCTTCCGCTTCCCGTGAATGCGATCGCGCGGCCTGACACCGACGATCTGTCGTCCTTCGGACCGCTCGGTGTCGGCCGCATCAGCTTCGGCCCCTTCCTGCAGGCGATCCTGTCCGCACGAGCGAAAGAGATCCTGGCCCGCTGGGGGTAGCGATGTCGTGCAGCTAGCATCTCCCGGTGCCCGCTCGCGACCACGACCCCGATCACTGGTTCAACCGGCCTGCGACGATCACCGCGGCGGGCGCGGCGGCGCTCCTCCTGATCGGAGTGCTGGTGTTCGCGGTGATGCGCACATCCGAGGACTCGTCGGAGCCGTCGGGCACCCTCGTCACGCCGTCGAGCAGCGCGACGTCGAGCACCTACACGACGTCGTCGACCACGACGACGACGTACACCACGCCGAGCCCGCAGACCAGCGACCAGAACCTGCCGTCGGCGGGACCGTCGACGTCCGACGGCGGGCCGCCGACACCCAGCACCGAGGACACACCGGATCCCGGAACCGTGACCGAAACGGCGACCCTGGTGCCGCCTCCGCCATAGGCTGACGAGATGACTGCTTGGACGCGCTTGTTGACGGCAGGAACAGCCGCATTCGTGTCGATCGCTTCGGGGTTGGGTAGCGGATCCGCCGCGGCCGAGTCCGCCAACGGAAGTACGGTGCAGGTGGGCGGCACCTACCGGGCCTGCGACTTCAGCAAGGTCGTATTCGTCACCGCGTTCGGTACCGGGTCCGGAAACGCAACGATCAGCACAGGTGGTTCGGACACCGTGACCGCCGACGTGTTCTTCATGATCGGTTTACCGAACACCCCCTACCGGGTCCGACTGATTCAGGGGCCCAGGCCGCGCGCCGAGAGATGCAATCCGGGCGACCCGGGTGTCGCGAGCGCCGTGCTGCACACTGACGGCAACGGCGTGGGCAGGGTGACACTGCACGACACCGTCCGTCCGGGAGCAACCAACGCCTGGGTGTTCATCGAGGCGCCCCCGGAGCCGGGTCGGGTCCAGGGCCCCTTCTTCACCTCCGACATTCTCACCAGCATCACGTAGTCCCGTACGGGCCTCACACCGGCAACCGCAGGCCGGTGAGAACACCGTGATGGGGGCGTCATACATGGCGACATCGCGGCAATATCGGCTGCTTAGCCTCGCGTCATGGCGTCTGATTTCACACCGGCACGGCATGTGGTCGTCGTCGGCCACGGGATGGTCGGCCACCGGTTCGTCGAGGCGATGCGCGCCAGGGACACCGAGGGATCCTGGCGGATCACCGTGCTGGCCGAGGAGGCCGACGCCGCTTATGACCGCGTCGGCCTGACCGCATACACCGAACACTGGGACCGCGCCCGGCTCGCACTGCCGGGCAACGACTACGGCGGCGACGACCTCGTCGAGGTGCGACTCGGCGCGCGGGTGTCCGAGATCGACCGCGCGGCCAGGTGCGTCGTCACCGCCGACGGTGTACGCGTCGAGTACGACGCGCTCGTGCTAGCCACGGGCTCCTATGCGTTCGTGCCGCCAGTACCCGGCCGCGACCTGCCCGCCTGCCACGTCTACCGCACGCTCGACGATCTCGACGCCATCCGCGCCGACGCCGACCGCGCCAGGCGCTTCTCCGATACGCCGGTCGGGGTGGTGGTCGGCGGGGGTCTGCTCGGTCTTGAGGCGGCCAACGCTCTGCGCTCGTTCGGCCTGCACGCCCACGTCGTGGAGATGGCGCCGCGGCTGATGGCACAGCAGTTGGACGAGGCGGGCGGCGCGCTGCTGAGCCGGATGATCGGCGACCTCGGCATCACGGTGCACACCGGTGTCGGCACAGAGGCGATCCGCCCCGCACAACGCAACAGGCCCGTTCGGCGATCAGCCGACTCCGAGGCGATGGCTGTGGTGCTCACTGACGGCACCGCCATCGACGCAGGTGTGGTGATCTTCGCCGCGGGCGTCCGTCCGCGCGACGAGTTGGCCCGCGCCGCCGGACTCGACATCGCCGAACGAGGCGGCGTGCTCACCGACCTATCCTGTGCGACAACGGATTGCAGTATCTACGCCATCGGCGAGGTCGCGGCGATCGTCGGACGCTGCTACGGCCTCGTCGGACCGGGCTACACCAGCGCGGAAGTGGTGGCCGACCGGCTGCTCGGCGGCGCGGCGGAGTTTCCCGGTGCAGACATGTCCACCAAGCTCAAGCTGCTCGGCGTCGATGTGGCGAGCTTCGGCGACGCGATGGGCACCACCCCGAACTGCCTCGAAGTGGCCGTCAACGATGCCGTCAACCAGACCTACGCCAAGCTCGTCCTGTCCGACGACGCGAAGACGCTGCTCGGCGGCATCCTGGTCGGCGATGCGTCGGCCTACGGTATCCTGCGCCCGATGGTCGGCGAACCACTGCCCGGCGATCCGATGGCGCTCATCGCCGCTACCGGAACCGACAGCGGCAGCGCGGCTTTGGGCGTGGGGGCGCTGCCCGCGGGCGCACAGATCTGCTCGTGCAACAACGTGACGAAGGGCGACCTCACCGAGGCCATCGCGGGCGGCTGCTGCGATGTGCCCGACCTGAAAGCGTGCACGCAGGCCGGTACCTCGTGCGGTTCGTGTGTTCCGCTGCTCAAGCAGTTGTTGGAGGCCGAGGGCGTCGAGCAGTCCAAGGCCCTGTGCGAGCACTTCAGCCAGTCCAGGGCCGAACTGTACGAGATCATCGCGGCGACCTCGATCCGGACCTTCTCCGCACTGGTCGACCGGTTCGGCAGCGGAAGGGGTTGCGACATATGCAAACCCGTCGTTGCTTCTATTCTGGCCTCGACGAGCTCGGAGCACATCCTCGACGGCGAGCAGGCGTCGCTGCAGGACAGCAACGACCACTTCCTGGCCAATATCCAGCGCAACGGCAGCTACTCGATCGTGCCGCGGGTGCCGGGCGGCGACATCAAGCCGGAGCAGCTGATCCTGATCGGCGAGATCGCAAGGGATTTCAACCTCTACACCAAGATCACCGGCGGGCAGCGCATCGACATGTTCGGCGCCCGGGTGGACCAGCTGCCCGAGATCTGGCGCCGCCTCGTCGAGGGCGGCATGGAGTCCGGTCACGCCTACGGCAAGGCGCTGCGCACGGTGAAGAGCTGCGTCGGCAGTGACTGGTGCCGCTACGGCCAACAGGATTCGGTGCAGATGGCCATCAACCTCGAACTCCGGTACCGCGGGCTGAGGGCCCCGCACAAGATCAAGATGGGGGTCTCCGGGTGTGCCCGTGAGTGCGCCGAAGCGCGCAGCAAAGACGTCGGCGTCATCGCCACCGAGAACGGGTGGAACCTCTATGTCGGCGGCAACGGCGGGATGACCCCGAGACATGCCGAGCTGCTCGCAGGCGATCTGGATGACGAAACGCTCGTCCGCTACATCGACCGATTCCTGATGTTCTACATCCGTACCGCTGACCGGTTGCAGCGCACCGCGCCGTGGGTCGAGCAGCTCGAGGGGGGCTCCGATCACCTGCGCGACGTGGTGTGCAATGACTCCCTCGGGTTGGCCGCCGAGTTCGAAGAGGCGATGGCCCGCCACGTCGCCGGGTACGCGTGCGAATGGAAGGGCGTGCTGGAAGATCCCGACAAGCTGTCGCGCTTCGTCTCGTTCGTCAACGCACCGGGTTCACCGGATCCCACGGTGACGTTCACCGAACGTGAAGGCCGCATCGTGCCGATGCCGATGCCGACGATCCGGAAAGGGGCGCAGGCATGAGCCTGACGAACGAAATCGACCTCTGGACACCGGCATGCGCCTACGACCGCTTGATGCCGTGTCGCGGCGTCGGCGTGCTGCTGCCCGATGGTGCGCAGGCCGCGCTGTTCCGTCTCGACGACGGCACCGTGCACGCCATCGGCAACATCGACCCGTTCTCGGGCGCAGCGGTGATGTCGCGTGGCATCGTCGGCGATCGCGGCGGCAGGCCCACCGTGCAGTCACCGATCAAGAAGCAGGCGTTCGCGCTTGATGACGGCACCTGCCTGGACACCCCCGACGTCGCCGTGCCGGTATACCAAACCCGCATCACCGCCGACGGTGTCGTGGAGATCTGCGCGTAGCGGACTACGCGGGCAGCGGCATCCGCGCGCGCGTGAACCGGTTGGCGATCAACCGGACCATCGCAGGATGGTCGCCAAGCGGGTCGGCGACACAGTCTGCCCCACTCGCGCGCAATCGGTCCTGAAACAGGCCGTCCGACAACAGGTATGACGCGAGCACGACGCGGCGCGCACCGCTGCGGCGCAACGCCGTCACCGCGTCGTCGACCCGCGGCGTTCCCGTGGCCGCATAGGCCAGTTCGACACGTTGGCCGATCGTCGCCGACAGCGTCGCCGCGGTGCGCCGGAGGTCGGACCGGGCATAAGGGTCCGATGTGCCCGCCGCGGCAAGCAGCACCGAGTCGCCGGGCCGCCAGCCGCATTCGACGAGCCGTTGCGACAGCACAGCCACCGTGCTGGCGCACGGGCCGAGAGGGGCGGTGACCGTCACCGCCCCGTGTCCGCTGGCGGCCACGTGGGCGGGCAGGTCTACCCGCACGTGGTAGCCGCTGGCCAAAAACGCCGGAACGACGGTGACGGGCCGGTCGGCGGGCAAAGTGCGTAGCACCTCACTCGGTGTCGGCCCGAGCACGTCGACGAACGCGACACGTACCGGTCGGCGCAGCAGCCCCGACACCCGTTCGGCCAACTGGCCGACCATCTTGACGCCCTCCGGTTTCCGTGTGCCGTGGGCGACCAGCAGGTAGCTCATCGCGTCAGCGCCTGCGGTTCGTCGACGGGCAGCCGGTAGCCGCGTTTGACCACGGTCGCGACGATGTCCTTGTCGCCCAACGCTGTTCGCAGCCGCAGCACGGCGGTCTCGACCGCGTGCGTGTCGGTGCCGGAGCCGGGTAGCGCGCGCAGAAGATCGGCCCTGCTGACGACGGTGCCGGGCCGGTGGGCCAGGGCACGAAGCGTCGCCATCCCCGCCGGGGATACCTCCTTGACCGCGCCGTCGACCACCACGCACGTGCCGCGGATCTCCAGCCGGTGCCCGGCGACGTGCATCGTCCGCGACTGCAGCAGGGGCAGCTCGTCGGTGATGTGCCGCGCGAGGGCACCCAGCCGCATCCGTTCGGGTGCCGACGTCGGCACACCCAGCCGCACCAACGGTCTTGCGGTGACCGGTCCGACGCACATCGAGTGGACTTTGGTTCGCAGCGCAGTGAGCACACCGTCCCCGATGCCCATCTCGGCGGCGCGCATCAACACCGCTGCCACCGCGGGCGCCGAGGTGAAGCTGACCGCGTCGAACTTCTCGTCGGCGATGCCCGCCACCAGCTGGTCGAAGTCGCCGTCGCGGGGCACCGGATTCCAGCGATATACCCGGATCGGCACCACGTCGGCGCCTGCGCTGCGCAGCTCGTCGAGGAACTCCGGGAAGGGGTCCCAGTCCGCGGTGGCCCCGTGCAGTTGGACCGCGATGCGCTGGCCGGAGATGCCGCCGTCCACCAGGTAATGCAGCACCTCCCGCGACGATTCGGACTCCGGCGACCATTCCTCCGGCAACCCCGCTGCGCGCAACGCGCCGGTGGCCTTGGGGCCGCGCGACACGATGCGTGCCTTGCCGAGCGCCGTGATGAGGTCGCCGGCCATGCCCCATCCGTCTGCGGCGGCGACCCAACCGCGGAAGCCGATTCCCGTGGTGGCGATCACGATGTCGGGAGGCGTCTCGATCAGCGCATCGGTGTGCTGCTTCAGTTCGTCGTCGTCGGGCAGGGGCACCATCTCGATCGCCGGTGCGCTGGTGACGGTCGCGCCGCGCTTGCGCAGCAGCGCACTCAACTCGTCGGCACGACGGGCCGAGGTCACCGCCACCCGAAAACCGGTGAGCGGTGCCCAATCGGGCTCACTCATGTGTCCAGTGTTTGCAGTCCGTGTTTCCGGGTCGTTAACCGGTCGTTGCGCGGCCATGTCGCCGCTCGTGGATGCGTGAATTTCGTCTCACCGCCGCGGCGCGCGTGCTGTGAGCTCAGTCGACGCGGTGTGCGTGCACGACTGTGAACGGCAGATGCACCTGATCGCCGTCGAGCAGATCGGCGACGGCCTCGAACCGCGCCCTGACCTTCTGCATCTGTTCGAACGTTTCCGGCGGCATCTGTTCCACCACGTCCTGCGGGATGTCGTCGCCGGCACTACCGAAGGCGGATGCACTCGCCAGATAGGTTGTGGGACCGAGAAAGTCGATGCGCCAGCCGTTCGCGGTCAACGTGTCGCGGATGTTGGACTCCGACACCGAGCCGATCGGTGCCACGACGCCGTTGACGTTGTCGTCGGAAAAGCAGTACAGGTGCCAGCGGGCGCCCGGCCGCGTCGCGCGGTACACGCCCGCCGCGTAGGACTGGCGTCCGTCCTCGTCCAGACAGTGGTACAGGGCGCTGTCGACGACGGTGTCGAACCGCCCGTCGTAGCCCGTCAGATCGGTGGCGTCGGCGACGTCGAAGGTCACCGAGACACCCGCGGCGGCCGCGCGGTCGCGGGCCTGTTCGATCGCGGCGGGGGATCCGTCGAGCGCCGTAACGGAGTATCCGCGCGAAGCGAGAAAGACCGCGTTGTCGCCAAGGCCGCAGCCGATGTCGAGGACCTCGCCGCTGAAGCCGCCGAGCGCCTCGAGTTCCCTCAGCCGCGGCTGGGCGGACTTGATATCCCACGGCACGCCGCTGGGCTTGGGCGCGCCCTCGACTGCGGGCTCGCCGCGGTAGAGCTTGTCGAACGACTCGGTAGTCGGCGCAAAGGTGTTGGGGGTAGTCACTTCATCCAACGTACGCGTGTCACCACACGTCGCCGTCGCGCCAATCGCACGTCAGGTTTTCGCCGGTGTCGACGTCCACCGAGACCGGCATGACGAAGACCGACCCGTCGTCGTCGGGGGTGCGCACCACACCCGTGGGCGCCAGCACCGAGGTCGGGCCGCGCCACGGCAGCCAGCCTCGTGCGGCGTACAGGTTTCGCCCCGCGTCCGTCGCGCTCAGCGCACCGAGTTGGTAGGCCCCGCGCAGCACCTGCTCGACGGCGTCCATCAGCGCACCGGCAAGGCCCTGGCCGCGCCAGTCCTCGCGGACCGCGACGCCTTCGACATAGCCGCACCGCAGTGCCGAGTCCCGGTACAGCAAGCGGCGCTGGACCACTGCCGCATGGCCGATGAGCGCGCCGTGGTGCGCAGATCAGCGCGTGCATGCCACCGAGCGCGTGCTCCCAGTCGGCGTCGGTGAAGTCGAGTCTCGCCGCCGCCGAAGGCGTCGATGACCATGCGACGGGCCTCGTCGCGGGTCTCGTTGTCGAGGTCGGCGGTGTGGACCAGGCGGGCGGTCATCACCTGGGCTGGTCACACCATGTGTCTACCCGGTCAGGAACCGTTGCGGGAAGGGCCTTCGCGGACGCGACCAGTGCAGGCGCACCGTCTGGCCGGGCCGGATCTGCGCGATCCGGTCGATGTCCTCGTCGACCACCACGCCGATGACGGGATAGCCGCCGGTGACGGGATGGTCCGGGCCGAGGATGACGGGAAAACCGTTCGGCGGCACCTGAATCGCTCCCCGGGTGGCGCCTTCGCTCGGCAACTGGCGATCGCCGTACCGGTACTCCAACGGCATGCCGACCAAACGCATGCCGACGCGATCGCTGCTGTTGGTGACCTGCCAGTTGGTGCGGACGAGCACGTCGGGGTCGGTGAACCAGTCGTCGCGCGGACCCGGCACCACCGACAGTTCGACGATGTCGTCGGAGATCGCGGCCACAGGGGCCTGCTCGAGTTCGGGAAACTCCTCGGTGTGGTCGCCGATCGGCAGCACGTCGCCCGGCGCCAGCGGCAACGGCCCGATGGCCGACATCACGTCGTAGCTGCGCGAGCCGAGCACGGGCGCCACGTCGATGCCGCCGCGGACCCCGAGGTAGGACCGCAGCCCGGAGTGCGGGGCGCCAAGGGAGATCACCTCTCCGTCGTGGGCGTAGTGAATGCTGTTGGTGCCGAAGGGAACACCGTTGACTGCCGGATCGGTGTCGGCGCCGGTGACGGCGATGGCCACGTCTCCGCCGCGGACCCTCGCGGTGAAACCGCCGAACGTCACCTCGATGGTGGCGCGGTCACCGGGATTGGCCACCAGCCGGTTGGCCAGCTTGTGCGCGCTGCGGTCGGCGGCGCCCGACCGGGTCACGCCGAGGTGCGACATCCCCCTGCGGCCGAGGTCCTCGACGAGTGCCAGTGGACCGGTGCGCAGCACCTCGAGAGTTGCGGTCACGAGGAGACCTCCCTGAACTGCACCCACAGCCCCGGCGTCAGCAGCGCGGGCGGATCGCGGTCGACATCCCACAGTTGCGCACGGGTGTGACCGATCAACTGCCAGCCGCCCGGTGACTCGCGCGGGTACACGCCGCTGAACTCTCCTGCCAGCCCGACCGCACCGACGGGCACCTTGGTGCGAGGTTCCGACCGTCTGGGCACGTTGAGCCGGTCGTCGCCTCCGACGAGGTAGCCGAAACCCGGTGCGAATCCGGCGAACCCGACCCGCCACGGGGTCGCGGTGTGCGCGGCGACGACCTCACGCGCCGTCATGCCGGTCAGATCGGCGACCTCGTCGAGGTCCTCGCCGTCGTAGACGACGTCGATCACCACGTCGACGCGGCCGTCGCCCGGGGCGGTGGCCTCCGCCAGCGCCTCCGGCGCCAGCCTGAGCTTGCTGAGATGCTGGCGGGCGGCGCCCTGGTGACGCGGTCCGTCGAGCTTGACCAGCACCGTCCTCGATGCGGGGACGATGTCGCTGACACCGGGCAGGTGGGCGTCGCGTAGGACGTCGTTCCACGCCAATACCTCCGCGGTGCTGTCGAACTGGAGCAGCAGCGCCTGATCCCCGTAGTCGGTGATCGTGCCGATCACCATCGCGTCCGCCATCACGGTCATCACTCAAAGCTACCGCCGAGTAGGGTGAGAAAGCTCGTCCTCTGTGAGGGTTGCCAGAGGTGCCTTAGCGAAGCCTCAGACGGCGGCGGCGTACGTGGGCTCGCGGCGCTTGATGGCGGCGATCACCCGGTAGGTGACCGGCAGCATGACCACCTCCACGGCGGTCTTGTACAGCCATCCGAGCGCGGTGTACACCACGAAATCCTTGACGCTGGTGATCCCGATGGCGCTGGCCGCGATGCTGCAGAACACGAGGGTGTCGCCGAGTTGGCCGGCGAACGTCGAGCCCACCAGGCGCGCCCACAGGTGCTTCTCCTTGGTGCGCTGCTTGATCCGCACGACCACCCAGGCGTTGATGGTCTGGCCCACAATGAAACCGGCCAGCCCCGCGACGATCAGCTGGGTGTAGGCGCCGACGATGTTCTCGAGGTGCTCCTGGTTGGTGTAGAAGTCGGCGGCCGGAAGATACACCGTCACCCAGAATGCAAGAGCGGCAAGCGCATTCATGGCAAAGCCGAGGAAGATCACCCGCCGTGCCGCCGCGAACCCGTAGACCTCACTCAATACGTCGCCGATGACGTAGGTGAGCGGGAACACGATGAACCCGCCGTCGGTGAGGATCGGCCCGAACGCCACACCCTTCGTCGCGGTCACGTTGGAGATGATCACCAGCGCGGTGAACACCGCAGCGAGCACCGGGTAATACGCCGAGCCCACCTGCGCGAAGGCCGCGCGCTGCTCGGCGGGACTCTGCTCAGGCACTTATCGCTCCTCGCGTGCGCGACGTCAACCCGGCTATCAAACTCTCAGCCGAGCACCGTGGCCAACGCGGGTGGCAGTTGGTCGGCGACCACGGGATAGGACAGTGGCGAGCCGAACGCGATGGCACCGGCGAGGTCCTTGCCCGTGAAGACGTTTCGCCTGCCGGTCGTGGCGCTCAGGGCGGCGATGGTCGGGTCGGCCAGCAGCGCGGCCTGCTGCTCGTCGCTCTCGGTCATCCACACCAGCACATCGGCGGCGTTCAGCACCGACTCCATCTTGTCGCGGGTGATCACACTGCCGCCGGTGTCGGGGATCGCCAAGCCCATCTGCGTGAGGAAATCCCCGCGCCAACTCGGCGTCAGTACACCGACGGCATCATCGACCACAGCGCCCTCGAGCAGCAGCACCTTCTTTCCCGCGAACTGCGGGCTGTTCTTGCCGATCTCGCTGAACTTGTCGTCGACCGCCTTGACGAGCCCCGCCATCTCGTCGAACTTGAACACGGCCTGGCTTATCGCAGCGGCCTGCGTCTTCCACGGCTCGAAGAAGGCATCCTGACCGGACTGTGCGATGGTCGGCGCGATCGCCGACAGCTTCGCGTAGGTGTCCTCGTCGACGCCGGCGTTGGTGGCGACGATGAGGTCGGGCTTCAGCGCGCCGATCCTGTCGAGCTGAATTCCGTTGGCGAGGTCGAGCACCTCGGGCTGGGCCCCGCCGAGCTTGCTCGCCGCCCACGGCCACACGCCGAACGGCTGGTCTCCCCACCAGTTCGTGACCGCAATCGGCACGACGCCGACGGCCAGCAGGTCGTCCTGTTCGGTGTAGCCGGCGCTGACCACGCGTTTGGGCGGGGCGGGCACCTTCGTTTCGCCGAACATGTGCGTGACGGTGACGGACCCGTCGTCGGCCACGGCGCCGGGCTTCTCCGAGCTGCACGCGGCCGTGACGGCGACGGTTGCGGCCGTCGCCAGGAAACTTCTCCGCGACCACACCTTGGGCACACCGCGAGCGTAGTCGGACAACCAGCTAACTACCGCGAGGTGAGATCAGCGAGCCCCCGCAAGAGCACCTCGAGCCCGAACTCGAAGGCGTCGTCGGCTCTGCCGGGTTTCGGTCCTCCGGTGGCCAACGCGGCGGCCAGCGCGGGCCCGACCTCGGCGCCGGACTCCCAGGGCTCGACGGGTGCGGCGAGGTCGAGCGCCGAGCCGAGCACGAAGCAGTCCATCAGCGTGATGGCGCGCAGAATGTCGGCGTCGGCGAAGCCCGCGCGGCGCAGTGTGGTGGCGAGCGCGTTATACATCGTGAACGCGTGGCTGCTGTTCACCGCGTGCGCGGTCAGCAGCGGGATCAGCCGTGGATAGCGGGCGTAGCTGCGCCGGTAGGACCGCATGATTGCGGCCACGGTCTTCGTCCACGGCCCGTCGCTGTCGTCGTCGGGCAGCACGACCTCCGACATCGCGAGTTCCCGAAGGAGTTCGACGATCTGTTCGCGGCCCGAAACATGGTTGTAGAGGGACGACGGGCTGACCTTCAACGCGCGCGCGAGTTCGGGGATCGTGAAGCCGCCCGTGGCGTTCACCAGATTCAGCGCGGCGCCTGCGATGAGATCCGTTGACAGCAGAGGCACCGGTGGCCGTCCCATGGCGCCCACAGTAAACGAACAGAATTCGTTTCGATGCGGATAGGCGTCCCGTTAGCCCGTCAAAGAAGTTTGAAGCTTGCGACGTGTGGAATCCAACGCGCGATGCTCAATGACGAGCCCTGCTGTCATCACAGCCGTTAGGGAAGGACGAATGACCGAACACGAGAAGGCCGATCAGGCGCGCAAAGGGTTGCTTGATTCGGTCAAGGGCAAGGCGAAAGAAGTCGTCGGTGCCGTGATCAAGAACGACGAGTTGACCGCACAGGGTCAGGTTGAACAGGCGCAGGCCAAGCAGCGCGCAGAGGCCAACCGGCTGGAATCCGTCGCCGACGCGGAGACCGCCGAGGCGCAAAGCCAGCGCGCCGAGGCGGCGTCGCAGGCAGCCGAGGCGCGCATGGACGCGAGCCAGGAAGCCAGGGCCCGAGAGGACGCGATCCGCCGCGACCAGGAGGTGCAGAAGAGGCAGGCCGAAGAGGCCGGAACGCGCGACGCCTCGGTCGGGCAGCAGCAGGCCGAGCGCAAGGCGCAACGCCAACAGGCTGTGGCCAATGCCGAAGAGAACAGCGAGATCGACGCCGCGCAGGCCGAGGTCGCCGACGCACTCGAAGACCGCCAGCAGGCGGTGGAGGAATCGGTCGCTGCGCGAGCGGAGGCCGATCGGATCCGGCGCCAGGCCGACAGCATGTCCGACACCGCCGATGTTCCCCGGGATCGTTGAGAGAGGTTTGACATGAAGATCACCGATGTTCCGTTCGCCGTTCTGCGCTTCCAGTACCAGCTCGCTCGCGTCCCGCTGCAACTCCTCGAGGAGCGGGTGGTCGGGCGTCTCGATTCCGAGGCGCCGGCACGGCTGCTGTACGAGCGGTCGGTGGGCAGGCTCGACGTCGCCGTCGGAGCGGCCCTCGGTGCCCCCGAGGTTCAGCGACGCGGCGCAGCACTGATCGAGCGAAGCGAAGCGCTGCACCGCGCGGCCGTGCTCGACGAGGCCGCCGACCGAGCCGTCGACGAAGCTGAAACCGACCTCCGGGACGCAACAGTCGCGGCTACCGCTGTGCGTCAGGAAGCGCACGCAGACAAGGTCGAGGGAATCACGCAGGCGCGTGCGGCCGCCGCGCACGAGAAGGTCGCGGCGATCAACGAAGCGCAGGAGCGGGTCGACAACGCCAAGCAGCAGGCCGACGCCTCGGCGTCGGAGCGCAAGGCGGCAGTCGAAACGGCCAAGCGTGACAAACAGAAGCGGGCAAGCGCAGCCGAGCGATCGGCAACCGCGGTTGCCGATGCGAAGGTCGCCGATGCACAGAACAAGCGCGGGGCGGCCGCCGCGAAACAGGCCAACGCCGCCCGGGTGGAGCAGCTCGCCGACGCCGCCAAGGAACGAAACGATGCCTGACGTCGGCGGCATCGTCAGCCGGGTGGTGCGGGAGGTCACCGCCCGGGTGGGCCGCAAGCCGCAACCGCAGGAACCGGCCCAGAAGGCGCCGGTGACGAAAGCGCCGGCGAAAAAGGCGGTGGCCAAGAAGGTTCCGCCGAAAAAGGCGGCGGCTGAGAAGGCACCGGCGAAGAAGGCCGCGGCTGCGAAGGCGCCGGCAAACCGCGAAGAAGAACGCAGTAAAGGTGCCGTCGGCGAAAAAAGAAGCAGTCGACAAGACTCGGCCAAAAAGGCGCCGGCCAAGAAGGCGCCGCGAAAGTCGACCGGCCGCTGAACCCCGCGGTGACGCATTGAAACAAATAAGGTCGTTTAGCCCACGGGAGTGGGCGGGTAGCCGAACAGTGGTGCACCTCGCGCCGACAAACCACAGACAAACCACAGTCAACGCTGAGGGAGAAAGACGTTATGACAACCCCTGATACGACAACACTTTTAACGCAACTGCGCGCAGTTCTGGATCTGACCAACACCGAGATCCAGGTCGCCGAGACACGCGTTACGCAGGCCCGGACCGAAGCCGTCCAGCGGGAGCTGACGCAGAACGCCAGCAACGGTCGCGATCGCGCCGCGGCCGTCGAGTCGGCGATTCGACAACTCGGCGGATACCCCGACGTGGTCGGTCCGTTCATCGGCCGCGCCGCGGCAGCGGTCAAGGCGCTCACCGAGCAGGCCCAGCCGTTCGAGGAGGCGCTGCTGGGTGATCTCGCGCTCGAACACCAGCTGCTCGACCGTGCCCGCTACGTCAAGGCGCTTTCGGTCGCCCTGAGTAACAAGGACATTCAGACGACTTGCGGACCGCCTGATCGAGGCGCACAGCGCGACTGTCGACTGGCTGACGACCGTGCTCGCCGAAGACGCGCTCGGTGGACCAGCGGCGCTGCGGCGTACGCCGCTGCAGGCTGCGGCGGGCGCAGCGGTCCGGTTGGCCTACATTCCGATGTCGCTTTCGGCCCGCGGCATCGACAAGGCCATCGACACCGTGCGCACCGCCCCGCCTGCCTTCGACGAATTGCGCAGCCGCGGCGAGAAGGCGCGTGACGTGGCGCTCAAGACGCTGACGGCGTCGCGGGACGCCGCGCTCGAGACCGCCGAGCGGGTCGTGCGCGGCGAGGGCGCCGACGACGCTGCCGACGCATTGCACTCGGTGCGGGCGGCCACCGGCGCACTTGATGCCGACGAGTTGCCCATCGCCGACTACCTCGAGCTCAACGTGAGCCAGGCCGTCGCCGAGGTGAAGGACCTCACCGAACCGGCCGACATCCGGGCGATCATCGCCTTCGAGGAGGCTCACAAGAACCGGCACGGTGTCGTGTCCGCCGCGCAGACACGCCTGGCCGACATCGCCAAGGAGGTCGTCGGTATCAGCTGACCGGCCAGATCGGAAGTGCCCCGGTGCCCAGGTGCCGGGGCATTTCTGCGTCTTGCCAACGCGCGTGTCACCGGTCACAATAAACGAAAGGCATTCGTTTTAGGAGCGGAATGATCACGCTGACGGCCACGGCCCCCGACCCGCTGTCGCGCACCACCGCGACGACTCGCCCCCCACTGCGTGTCGCCCTGGTTCAGCACAGGTGGCGGGAGGACGCCGACGAACTGGCGTCGGTCCTGCGCGGTGCCGTGGATCGGGCAGCGGGCGAGGGCGCGCGGGTCGTCTTCATGCCCGAGATCACGCTGCTGCGGTATCCCGCGGACGTCCCTGCGGGGCCCCATCCCGGCGCCGCGGCTGAGGATCTCACCGACGGACCGACGTTCGCGCTGGCCGCCGACGCGGCGCGGGCCAACGGCATCTTCGTGCACGCGTCGATGTATGAGAAGGCGCCGGCCGAGGACGGTCTCGGGTTCAACACCGCGATCCTGGTGTCGCCGTCCGGTGAACTGGTGGGGCGAACCCGCAAGCTGCATATTCCGATCTCGGCCGGCTACTACGAGGACACCTACTTCCGGGCCGGACCCGCAGACGGCGACCCGTACCCGGTCTATGACCCCGACGGCCTCGGCGCGCGCATCGGCATGCCGACGTGCTGGGACGAGTGGTTCCCCGAAGTTGCCCGCAACTACTCGCTCGGTGGCGCCGAGATCGTCGTCTACCCGACCGCGATCGGGTCGGAGCCGAGATTCCCGGCATTCGACACCCGGCCGCTGTGGCAGCAGGTGATCGTCGCCAACGGCATCAACAACGGGCTCTTCATGGTGGTGCCCAACCGCACCGGCGACGAAGGCGCCCTGAGCTTTTACGGCTCGTCGTTCATCTCCGATCCCTACGGCCGCGTTCTGGTGCAGGCGCCCCGCGACGAAGAGGCAGTTCTGGTGGCCGACCTCGATCTCGATCAGCGCCGC
Source organism: uncultured Actinomycetota bacterium (assembly GCA_963786995.1). GTDB lineage: Bacteria > Actinomycetota > Actinomycetes > Mycobacteriales > Mycobacteriaceae > Mycobacterium. Next base: position 221,462 of record CAWBBH010000006.1, read on the forward strand.
GACTGGCTGGAACTGTTCCCCTTCCTGCTGACCCGCAGGCCCGACAGCTACGCCGCCCTCACCGCACCCGTCGACCCGCAGCGCCCGTACGGCGAGGGCCACGCCGCCACGGCCGTCATCAAATAACACCGGTGAGTTCACCTCTCGGCGTAGGGTCCCGCTGGTGACCGCGACGATCTTCACCGGTGGCGTGATCTGGACCGGCCCCGGTTCGGTGACCGATGCGCTCCTGGTGACCGACGGGGTGGTGCGTGCGACCGGCGACGAGGCCACGGCGTCGGCCGGCGGCGCGGAGGTCGTCGATCTGGGCGGCGGCTTCCTGATGCCGTCATTCGGCGACGGCCATGCCCACCCGCTCTACGGTGGCCTCGAGTCCGCAGGCCCGGCCGTCCGACCGTGTAAGACGGTTGACGAAATCGTCGCTGCCGTCAAACAATTCGCAGTCGACAACCCGGAGAAGGACTGGATAGTCGGTGCGTCGTATGAGAGCAGCATGGCGCCGGACGGACTGTTCGACGCCCGCTGGCTCGACGCCGCGGTGCCCGACCGGCCGGTGGTGCTGCGGGCCTGGGACTACCACACGATGTGGTGCAACTCCGTCGCGCTGCAGCGTGCGGGTATCACCGCCGACACCCCGCAACCGGTGCTCGGCGAGATCCCGCGTCGCGAGGACGGTTCGGTTCTCGGCACGTTGCGCGAGTGGGGCGCGATGGACCTGATGACCGCGGTGATGCCTGCGCACAGCGAGGACGTGCGTGTGCAAGCGCTCGGCACCGCGGCCGACTATTACCTGGCCCGTGGTGTGACTTGGGTGCAGGACGCTTGGGTCGAACCCGCCGACGTCGACACCTATATCGCCGCGGCGAGAAGCGATGCCCTACGGATGAGATTCAACCTCGCCCTCTACGCCGACCCGCGCCATTTCGATTCGCAGGTAACGGCTTACGCCGATGCGCGTCGCCGCGTCGACGAGGTGGGCTCGGAGCTGCTCACCGCCCAGACCGTGAAGTTCTTCGCCGACGGCGTGGTGGAGAACGAGACCGGCGCGCTGCTTGCGCCGTACTGCACGGCGCTGCACAACCACGGCCAGCGCAACTGGGACGGCGACTCGCTGGCCGAAGCCGCGGCCCGTGTCGACGAACTGGGCCTGCAGATCCACATCCACGCGATCGGGGACGCGGCGGTACGTCAGGCGTTGGACGCGATCGATCATGTGGTGCGGCACAACGGTCCTCGAGACCGCAGGCCGGTGATCGCGCATGCCCAGCTTGTCGACGACGCCGATATCGGCCGGTTCGCCGAACTCGGCGCGATTCCGAACATGCAGCCGCTGTGGGCGCAGCTGGACGACTTGATGACGGTGCTGACCGTGCCGCGGCTCGGCGCCGAACGCGCCGACAGGCAGTACCGGATCCGCACCCTGCAGGAATCCGGTGCGCCCCTGGCATTCGGCTCGGACTGGCCGGTGTCATCGGGTGCCCCGCTGGACGGGATCTCGACCGCGGTGTCCCGGCAGACCTCCGACGGCGTGCCCGCGGGCGGATGGACGCCGCAGGAGATCCTTCCGATCGAGCGGGCGTTGTCGGCGTACACAGCGGGCGTGGCGTATCAGGCGTTCGCCGAAGACGGCTGGGGGAGCCTGGTTCCTGGCGCGAGCGCCGATCTGCTCTTGCTGAACCGGGACCCGAGGACCACTGCGGCGCTGGAGCTTCCGGCGCTCGACGTTCGAGCCACGTATCTGCGCGGCAGGCCGGCCTTCACGGCCACGGATTGACAGGAGAGAACCATATGTCCACTGCGCCAGCGGATCCGACCGTCCCGCCGCCGTCTGCGGAGGAGGGGGAGGGCCATCTCAAGCGAGTCCTAGGCACGCCGTCGCTTGTGCTCTTCGGTCTGGTGTACATGGTGCCGCTGACGGTGTTCACCACATACGGCCTCGTGACGCAGATGACCGGCGGCCGCGTACCGGTGGCCTATCTGGTGACGCTCGCCGCAATGGTGTTCACCGCCAGGTCGTACGCGCGAATGGCGGCGGCGTACCCGGTGGCGGGTTCGGCGTACACCTACGCGCAGAAGTCGTTCGGTGCACCCATCGGGTTCCTGGCGGGGTGGTCGCTGTTGCTCGACTACCTGTTCCTGCCGATGCTCAACTACCTCGTCATCGGGATCTACATGGGGGCCGCGCTGCCCTCTGTGCCGACGTGGGTGTGGATTCTGGTCGCGATCGCGGTGGTGACGATCCTCAACATCCTCGGCATCGTCTCCGTGTCGTGGGCCAACGTCGTCATCATCGGATTGCAGTTCGTGTTCATCGCCGTGTTCGTGGTGATGTCGATCTCCTCGATCTCCGGCTCCGGCAGCGTGAACCTGATGGCGCCACTGGCAGGCGACGGCAGCGTCGACGGCATCGCCCCGATCTTCACCGGTGCGGCCCTGTTGTGTCTGTCCTTCCTCGGATTCGACGCCGTATCCACCCTGTCCGAGGAAGCCAAGGACGCCAAACGCACTGTGCCCAAGGCGATCATGATCGCCACCGTGCTGTCCGGGCTGATCTATTTCGGACTGTCCTACCTCTCGCAGTTGGACTTCCCGTCAAACCAGTTCGAGGACGTCGACTCGGGTTCGATCGACGTCATGCTCGCGGCAGGCGGGCAGTTCCTGAACGTGTTCTTCACCGCGGCATACGTCGCGGGATGTGTCGGGTCGGCATTGACGTCGCAGGCGTCGGTGTCGCGAATCCTGTTCGCGATGGGCCGGGACGGAATCCTGCCCCGCAAGGTGTTCGGACATGTGTCCGTGCGCTTTGCCACCCCGACATTCGCCATCCTGGTCGTGTCGTTGATCTCACTGCTGGCGCTGTGGATCGATCTCACGGTGCTGATCGCGCTCGTCAGTTTCGGCGCGCTGGTGGCCTTCTCGGCGGTCAACCTGTCGGTGATCAAGCACTACTTCTTCGACAACAACGAGCGCAACGTGCTCAACAACCTCGTGCTGCCGATCATCGGCTTCGGGCTGACCGTGTGGCTGTGGACCAGCCTGCCGGGTCTGGCGCTGAAGGTCGGATTGATCTGGCTGGCAATCGGATTCGTGTGGCTGCTCGGCGTGACACGGGGGTTCCAGCGCCCGACGCCGGTGCTCGATCTGAAGGAGTAGCAGTAGCCGGTCAGACGATGAAGGGCGCAGCGTCGGACCCGCTACCGGTGACGACCGCGCCGCGGTCGATGTCGCTTCTGTCGATGCCCTTGAACAGCACGCCGATGTTCTCGGCGACGGTCGCCTCGTCGCCGCGGCGCTTGATCACGAAGACGTCATCGACGGTCATCCTGAAAGACATCCGGCGAGCCTAACGGCTAACCGACAGTGAAGTTCCCGAACAACAGAAGCGCGAGCCCGAGCGCGACCACGATGTTGACCACGGTCGCCGACGCGAACAGCGCGATCGGTCGCCACCCCGCCTCTCGAAGACCCTTGAGCGAGAACTCGAGCCCGATCGACACGAACGCGAAGATCAAAAACCACGTGCGCAGGTCGTTGACGGTCGCGATCTCGGCCTTGCCGTCGTCGACCCACTGCAGATACAGCGTGCCGATGATCGAGGCGGCGATGAAGCCGAGCACGAATTTCGGAAACCGCTCCCAGAACTGGCCGATCGTCGGCCGCGCTTGGTCGGCGCTGCGCCGCTCGACCTTCAGCGCGAAGTAAGCGGTGAGCGCGATCGCCACCACACCGATCAACGCGTTCTGTGTGGTCTTGACGATCGTGGCGATCTGCAGCGCGTTCTCGCCCGCGATGGCGCCGGACGCCGCGACCGCCGCCGTGGTGTCGATGTTGCCGCCGATCCAGGCACCGGCCACCGCGTCGGAGAGGTCCAAGACGTCGGCGAGCCACGGCAACAGGAAGATCGACGGCAACGCGAAGGCGATCACCAGCGATGCCGCGTAGGCGAGTTGCTCGCGCTTGGCCTGCACAGCGCCCGCGGCGGCGATCGCGGCGCTGACCCCGCAGATCGACACCGCGGAGGACAGCAGCGCGCGCAGCTTGTCGTCGAGACCGAGCCGGCCGCCGAGCCACCAGGTGAAGCCGAAGACGATGGTGATCAGCAGCAGCGCCTGGATGATCGCCGGACCCGCCGCGGTGACGAGCAGCTTCAGGTTGATCGACGCGCCGAGCAGCACCAGGCCGGTCTTGATGAAGAACTCGGTACGGAAGCCCGTCGACAGCGCGTCGCGCACCGCGAGCTTCGTCAGCACCGCATTGCCGATCAAACCCAGAGCGATCGCGTAGACCGGGAACTCGATCGACTTGGCCACCCGGGCCAGCGGTGTGCCCGCCGCCCACTGGGGAACCTCTTGTTCGAGGAATCGGGTTGCGGCGCCGAGAGCGACGACGACGAGCACCCCGGCGATCGCGTAGCCGAGGACGGGTCGCGACTCGCCTTCGTCGACCGTCGGGGAGTCTGCGGTCTGTTCGGTCACGGGATCACGGTGCCCGGTAGTGCGCCGACGAGCACCAACACCAGAAGTGCCAGTCCGACGATGACAGCCAGCCAGTCCTCGTTCATGCGCGCCGAGGCTAGCGAAACCTACTCCCGCGCTGAACCGTTGTGATCACGGCGAATTCAAAGAGTCACATTCCCGCCAGCCGCTTGTTGACCAGCCGCAGCAGCCACGCAGGCGAGAAGCGCGCGCCGAGTGCCGACGCCTTGGTCTGCGCTCCGACGGGGAAGTGCACCTGATGGATGATCCGCCGCAGCAGCGGCGGCTCCACGGCCGCAGCGATCGCATCGGCGACGTCCTGTGCGGTCAGCCGGATGCCGAGCGAATCGGTGGTGCCGGTGGTGACGTTCTCGGTCATCGCGGTGTTGACGTACAGCGGCCACATCGCGATCACCCGAATGTCATAGGAGTTCCATTCGAGGTCGAGTGCCTCGGTGATGCCTCTGACGAAGAACTTCGTCGCGCTGTAGGTGGCGAGCTCGGGTTGCCCGTAGATCGATGACGCCGACGCGAGGTTCACCACGACGGGGTTCGGCGTCGCCCGCAGGTACGGGAAGGCGGCGTGCAGTCCGTTGACGACCCCTTTGGTGTTGATGTCGATCTCCTTGAGCTGCTCGGAGATGTCGATGTCCTCGAAGCGGCCGGTGCGCATGATGCCCGCGTTGTTGATCATCACGTTGAGTCGACCGCCCGTCGTCTGAGCGAACTCGGCGAGTCGTTGCGCCATCTCGTCGGGGTCGGTGACGTCGAGGTGTCCGGTGACCGCCGTACCGCCGAGGTTCTCGATCTCAGCGCCGAGCGACTTCAGCCCGACGTCGTTGATGTCGTAGCCGCCGACGGTATACCCGTTGCGGGCGAAGGTCAGCGCGGTGGCACGTCCGATGCCTGCGGCTGCGCCGGTGATGAAGACGGATCGGTTGAGGGGCATACCTCAGGATCGCATGGTGGCCACGTTGTTCCACAGGTTCTTCAGGCTGTCGGTGCCGCCGAACAGCGTCGTGAAGTGAGTGGAGTCGACCAGCAGGATGTCGCCGGAGCGCTGACCGTTGGGTGGCATCCAGATCAGCGCGTTGAACTCTGTGTTGCCTTCAGCGGTGAACGGGTGGGGCCGGTTGGGGTCGACACGCTGTTTCCCGAGGACCCGTAGCGCGTCGCTTTCGGGCGCGGTGAGCTCGTAGTGCGGCAGGTGCGGGTGGAAATTGAAGGTGGTGACGTTGTCGAGCAGCCGGGCGTTGTCCAGATCGCGGACGGCGTTGAGTGGTGCGATGTCCTTGGTGCCCTCGACGACAGCGGGCCGAAGCCCCCAAATGTTGTGCACCGGCACGTCGAGTGCATTCATCAGGGAGCGGGTGTACTGGCTGAACCGTTGCTGGCGCGGCACCAGTCGGTCGCCATGATGCAGATACTCGACCTGGCGCTGCTCGTAGTCGTCGGTGAAGCCCACATCGTGATGCGGTGCCAGCAGCAGACAGGTGCCCTCCCGCTTCAGCCACTCGTTGATCGCCGCGATCTCCTCGGGTGTGGCCTCCTGTTCGCCGAGCAGATGATCGAGCCCGAACACCATCAGCGTGTCGGTGTCGGCCAGAATCCGTTCGTCGATCGGCAGCTTGTAGCCGGCCTGGTCGATGCGTTGGTACACCGCAACCGGGTGTCCGGTGGCTTCCCCGGCGAGCTCCTGGAAGGCCAGGGCCGACCGGTGAAAGAGCTCCAGTGTGCCCGCGACACCTTGCAAGAAGTTGGCGGCGTTGTATTCCTCCGTCTCATAGGCGGGCCACAGCACGTTTCTCACCTCGGTCATCGTCGAGAATCGGTTCTCGATGATCGACGGATCGCGCTGGGCTTCCCAGGGATAGCTCCACGTCCAGTAGATGCTGATGCGCCGCCCACCGGTATGGGCGCGGGGGATGTGGTTCTGGTTGTAGGTGCGCGGCGGAGGCGGGCTGGTCATGGTGATCCTTCAGTTGCCGAGCGATGCCAGGTAGCGCATGGCGTTCATTCCCGGCAGGAAGAAGTACGCGCCGCCCCGCAGGGTGGTGAATGCAGGAATACCCTTGTGCACCTTCCGGATCGGCCGCTTGGGAACAGTGAAGTCGAGGCTGCCGTCCTGCGTTCCAGAGATGGGGTCGTGTTCGTTGCCGAGCTCGTGAAAAGCCTTGTCGTTCATCCACACGTTCTGCGCGAACTCGAACTGGCGCACGAGGTCGGCGCAGATGATGAAGGCCGCGATGCCCCTTTCGACCCCGTCGTCGGGCGCACCATCGGGCAGCGCGGGCCCGTACGTCGCGCCGCGGCGGATCATCCGCCTGCGGTTCATGTAGTGCGCGGTGTCGCGCGGATTGAGCCTGCGGGCGTGGGACCCGAGCGGGCATGCGTAGCCGAACGGGTCCATTTCTTTGTAGTTGAAGTCGTTGTTGCGCATCGGATCAGCGCCCAACTCGGGGTCGTCCTTGTCGGGCGCCAGCACCAGTGGGGCGCCGCTGCGCCACCGACCCATGAATTTCGCGGCGAGCAATTCCTGGTCGTCGGCGGTCTCGGCGTTCTCGCGCAGATAGTCGCGGAACGCAGCGACGTGTTCCTCCAGCCTGCGGTACGCCATGTAGCTGCCGTTGCGCGACAACACCTCGGGCGCAGGGAGATTCGCCACCGGTCCGTTCTCATCCGGGTAGCCGAGGATGAACTCGCCCGGTTCCAGCGGGGCGCCGGAGCCCGGTGTCGGCTCTTCGCCGGAGCCCTTCATCACCGGCTGGGACAACCGATCCCGGAAGCCGAAGTGGTCGTGGGCGTAGTTGAACGGTGGGGTCGCGTTCAGGTCGAGGTACGACAGGCTGCGCACTCCGTCGGTGCGGGCGAGCAGCTTGTCGTGCTCTTCGATGGATCGTCGGCACTGCTCGTCGGTGCGCGAGAACAAGATCGCGATCGCGTGCAGGTCGTCGCCTGCGACGCCGCCCACCCAGTGCTCGGGCGCGCTGTCGCCGGTGTCGCCCAGAATGTCGGCCCGCGATGCCATGCCCGCGCGGAACTCCTCGGGAAAAGTCTGCAGCGATTCCTCGTCGACGCCGAGCGCGCGAAGCCCGGTCCAGGTGAACGCGAGCGTGACCCAGCGGTCGGACTCGTCCATCGTCGCCGTCGCGTCGGCGGCCGACTGGGTCTTATCCAAGAGCTCGGACAGCCATGCCCGTCCGCCGTCGGCGGTGTCGAACGACAGGAACTCGTAGCGCCCCGTGATGGCAGGCGTTCGGGTCAGCAGGATGTGCTGGATGTCGGAGAATTCAAGCACCGTTGCGAATCACTGCATCTGGTCGAGCATGGTCGAAAAGGCCGCCTTCAGCTTCAGCGCCTTCTTGATCTCGTCGGCGGTCACATACGGATATTCGCCGTATTCGAGAAAGCTGGGCACATGGTGTTCGCGGACGAATTTGATGAATGCGTCGGGGTTCTCCTTCCAATCCTCCGGGAACCCTTCGAGTTGGGTGAAGATGGTGGTGATGCCGGTTGCGCTGAAAAGCTGCACCGCGTCCTCGGTGTACTTATCGAAGTCGGTGTCGAAGATGCCCATGTACTGGAAGTGCAAGCCGGAACCGATGTCGAAGAGATTCCAGCGCAGGTAGTGTAACTTCAACGGCGCCAAGGCCTCCGGACTGGCTGCGATGGTCTCCTCGATGGTCTTCCCATACGCGCGGACCACGTCCTCGCGGCCCTCCTTCACCTTCGCGATGATGGAGAATCCGTGGCAGGCGGGCGTCCTCGGGTAGACGGGTCCGTAGCGGCCGCGCTCCTCTGTGAAATAGCCCTCCGGCGGGATCGCCATCGCCGATGGCTTGGTCCAGTCCTGATTCGTCGTCGACACTTTCCGCCCATCTGCTCGAAACCCGATGAAGCGAACCCTACTCCGGTGGCGTGCCGCTCACGTCCGTTCTGCGCGCAAAGTCCATGTGTCCGGTCTGCAAACATTGATGTCCGGCTACGGAAATTCGCGAAAACTCACGCTGAAATTGCGAATTCGCGATTTCAGCGTGATCGGCAGAACATACTTCGGGTGTACGGGCCGACTGGCCCTACCTCAATTGCAGGAAGGGAGCAGCCGTGTCATCAACGCAGCGCTACCTGATAGTGGGGCTCGCCTTGGCGGCAGTGCCCTTCGGCGTGACCGTGGCCTCGCCGGCCTTGGCGGACTGCACCAACGCCGGGGCGGCGACCGTGTGTGCCCAGGGGACGGTTCGCGGTGGGGGTCCGACCGCCCCGGTCGCGGGGGTCTACCCCTCGTATTGCGCCGACCCCTGGTATTGCGACGACGGCTGGGATATGGATGTGATCATCGACCGCCCCGGCCGTCCCGGCGGTCCCGGAGGTATCGGTCCACGTCGCTGAGCATTCCCATCGTGTCTTGTAAACCACCTAGTCAAGGAGCCCCCATGTTCTTCCGTAGCGTGATCAGCGCCGGCATGATCGCCGGCTCGATGCTCGTCGGTTCTGCCGCGACCGCGGCCGCCGATCCGCCGGGCTGCACCGCCGCCGACCTCGCAGGCGTGATGTCCGGCGTCAACGCGGCGACGCAGTCCTACCTGTTCAGCCATCCGGACGTGAATGCCTTCTTCACCGGCCTCAAGGGGAAGTCACGGGAAGAGATGGCGACGGAAATCGCGGCATACGCCGACGCCAACCCACAGGTGCGGGACGAGCTTCGGGCGGTAAGGCAGCCCGCCGCCGACTTCCGTGAGCGCTGCAACGCGCCTGTGCCCGACGGGCCCATGGGCTAAAGCCTTCGACTACATCGCGATTATTGCGGCGCCGAGGCCGATCATCGTCGCGGCGATCAGCCCATCGAGGACGCGCCACGTCACCGGCTTGGCGAACAACCCCGCCAGGCCTCGGGCGCCGAGGCCGAGGCTGACGAACCACACGGCGCTGGCGGTGACGGCGCCGACGCCGAACAGCCAGCGACCGTCCTGATGCTCGTTGGCCAGCGCACCGAGCAGCACGACCGTGTCGAGATAGACGTGCGGGTTGAGGAAGGTCAAGGCTGCGGCCGTCAACAGGACCTCGGCCAGCCGGGCAGGCGTTGCCTCCGACGGCGTGAGAGCCGACGGTCGCCAGGCGCGCCGCGCGGCCAGCAGCCCGTAACCGAACAGGAAGATTGCGCCGCCGAACTTCGCGATGCTGACCGCGCTCGGGTGCGCGTTGATGAGAGCGCCGACGCCTGCGATGCCTGCGGCGATCAACGCGATGTCCGACACCGTGCACAGCGCGACGACCGGCAGCACGTGTTCGCGTCGGATGCCTTGACGCAGCACGAATGCGTTCTGCGCCCCGATCGCGGCGATCAGGGTGAACGAGGCCAAAAAGCCGACGATCAGCGGCGAGGTCATGGCACCGACGCTAGGCACCCGATGTCCATCAGTACAGCTAATGCTTCTTTAGTTGCATTAGAATAACTAATGTGCAGATCGACGGCCCTCAGCTCGCCGCCTTCGCCGCGGTGATCGAGCACGGTAGCTTCGACGCCGCGGCCGATCACCTTCACATCACCCCGTCGGCGGTGAGCCAGCGGATCAAGGCGCTCGAGCAACGAGTCGGCCAGGTCCTCGTACGCCGCGAGAAGCCCTGCAGCGCAACGTCGGCGGGAGCGCCGCTGCTACGGCTCGCCGCACAGACGGCGCTGCTGGAGGCTGAAGCACTGGCCGACATGCGCGGCGGGTCCGCGCAACGCACACGCGTGGCGATCGCGGTCAATGCCGACTCGATGGCGACCTGGTTCACCGCGACGCTCGGTCAGCTGCCCGAGGTGCTGTTCGACATCCGGATCGAGGATCAGGACCACTCGGCACGGCTGCTTCGGGAGGGAGCGGTGATGGGAGCGGTCACCACGGAGCGCGCGGCAGTGCCGGGTTGCCGCGTGCACACGCTCGGGGTGATGCGGTATGTGGCGGTGGCCGGGCCCGGCTATGCGGAGCGCCATTTCGCAGGCGGCTTCACCGCCGAGGCAGTGGCTTCGTCGTCGTCGCTGGCGTGGAACCGCGACGACGCACTGCAGGACTCGTTGCTGCGCAGAGTATTCCGGCGCAACATCAAGCGGCCCGTGCATTATGTGCCCACCGCGGAGGGATTCGCGTCCGCTGTCCGGTCCGGTCTGGGCTGGGGCATGTTTCCGGCAGGCCTCGCCGATGTGGGCGAGGGTGACGGATCGTTCGTCCGGATCACCGACGTGCACCTGGACGTGCCGCTGTTCTGGCAGTGCTGGAAGCTCGACAGCCCACTGGTCGACGCGATCACCGCGGCCGTGCGCTCTTCCGCCGACCCCCTGCTGCGCCGCTGAGCGGGACTTTCTTCCAGAATCGCGACGCTCGAAGCAGGAAAATGCGAGGATATCCCCGCAGCACACTTCAGGGGGCTGTCCCCACGGGCGGCAGGAGAACGACATCACTACACACGCGCGCCTGGCTGCGGGCCTCTGCGCGCTCTCCGTCGTGTTGGTTTTCGGCGGATTCGGGGGAACGGTCGCCGCCGCGGACACCGAGACGGACGGCGCGGTCAGCGATGCGCACGGCCTGCCCGGCGGTGATCACGAGGTGGAATCGATCCATACCCAGCCCAGCGGAACCATTTTTGCGCCAGTGATCATCCACACCGTGCCGTCATTCGTTGGGACATTCGGCACCGGCACCTTTTCCGAATCCGAGGACGAGGAGACCGCTCGGGGTACCGGTGAGGGATCGAGTGTTCTGACGGGACCGATGTCGTTCGGGTCGACGACCGGCAGCGAGACGGGCACCGATGCGGCGGTGACCGTCGCAGACGATGACAAGGGCTCCGACAGCGTCCCCGCAGACGCCACCCAGGAAGTGAACGAGCCAAAAACCGTCGGCTCCCATGCTCCGACCACCGAGCCGTCGCCGGACCCCGAAGTGACGGCTGTGAACGCCGACCCGCCTGCGGGCGAACCTTCGGCTGAGGAACCGCCCGCTGTTCAGTCCGTCACCACCGACGTTGCAGTGGTTGACACTTCGTCCGCCCAGGCCGAAGCCGCACCGTTTGCGGTCGGTCCCGCGGCGGTAGGCAATCTGGTCGCGGTTCTGGCGTACCTCTTCACTCCTGCGCCCGACGGGACTGCCCCGATCCTTTCGCTGACCAGCAGCCTGCTGTCGTTGCTCGACTTCCCCCTGACGGGAGAGGCACAGACCGCGCCCGTGGCGGCAGGTGGAATCGGCGGAAGCCTCTTCGCGGGCGGGATGTCAACGCCCGAGCACGCCGTGCTGGCGTCGGCAGTGTCAGGACAGGAGAACTGGCCCGAGATGCTGATCGCTTCCGGCGGTTCACCTACGTGGTCGGCGCCCGGTGCCGGGCTGCACGAGGCATTCGAAGGGATCTCCGCCACCGGCGTGGAGGAGGAACACCTCTCGGTGGCGCTGGCGGATTCGATCGTCCCGGAGCAGGTGCGGTCGGTCCTTCGGTACACCGTGGGCGCCGTCCTGGCTCCGCTGTCGCTGCTGGTGCTCGCGTTGACGGCGTCGCCGGGCATCGCGGGCCTGGTGCTCCTCGGTGCCGCAGGCACGTTCGTCGGCTACCGCCAGGCCAAAGCCGCGTCCGTTCTGCGGGCTGTCGGTATCGCCCGATTCGTGAAGGCCGGACCGCTGGGTGTGGTTCGGTCGGGCGGCCTCGTCGCCGTGCACTCCCGTACGTCACGGGCCGATCGGGGACAGTCGCGCCGTCCGGCGGCGAAGCTCGAATCCGTCGCCTGAGCAGCCCGTCTACCAACCAAACGTTTGTCCTGCGGGGATTGATTAAACCCGCTGCGTAAATTAGGTTCGCGTAGTTGGAGAATCACGTTTACGGATCGCCGGAGGACACATGGCTGGACGGCTAGAGGGCAAGGTCGCATTCATCACAGGTGGTGCCCGCGGCCAGGGGCGCGCACATGCGCTGGCGATGGCCAGGGAAGGCGCCGACATCATCGTCGTCGACATCTGCCGCAACATCGACTCGAATCCGTACCCGCTTGCCACCCCCGACGACCTCGCTGAAGTGGAGCGCTCCGTCAAGGAACTCGGCCGTCGGGTCGTCGCCAAGATCGCCGACGTCCGCGAACGTCATGAGCTCCGTGACGCCCTCGAGGCGGGCGTCGCCGACATGGGCAGGTTGGACATCGTCGTGGCCAACGCGGGCATCTTGCCGATGGCGTTCGGCAAGGAGTTCGACCCCATGCACTTTGTCGACGCCACCGACGTCGACCTCCTTGGTGTGATGAACACCGTGGCGGTCTCCCTGCCGCATCTACCGAACGGCGCCTCGATCATCATCACCGGATCGACTGCGGGAATGATCAAGGGCACGAGCGACAACCCGATGATGGGACCCGGCGGTGCGGGCTACGGCTGGAGCAAGCGGACCCTGATCGACTACGTCGACCATCTCTGTTTGCAGGTGGCGCCGAAGATGATTCGCGTCAACGCGATGCACCCGACCAACGTCAACACCCATCTGCTGCAGAACGACGGCATCTACAGCGTGTTCCGGCCCGACATGATGGCCGAGGGCAAGAAGCCCACCCGCGAAGATGCCGAACCCGCCTTCACCTACTTCAACGCGATGCCCATTCCTTATGTCGAGCCCGAAGACATCGCCAACCTCGGCGTGTTCCTCGCCAGCGAGGAGAGCCGGTACATCACCGGGCAACACATCCGGGTCGATGCGGGGTCAATGCTCAAGTGGCCCAACGGTCCCGGTGCCTAGGAGTTGCGAATCTTGCTGATGAGCTTGTCCTTGCCCAGTTTCGAATATCCCGACAAACCGATCTCCTTCGCCCGCTTCTTGAGGTCGGTGACGGTCCAGTCGTCATAGGAACCGGACTTGCCGCCCTTCTTACCGACCGATGACTTGCCGCGCGCTGCAGCGGCATTGGCGATGCGCGCGGACTTCTGCTTGTCGCGTAGGAGGTGCCCGCTTCACCGCGTCGCTCATGAGCGCGAGCTCGGCATGAATTCAGCTATCTTCGTCTTCGCGCCCTGATACACGAGGTGCCAGGCGTTGGGGTCACCGCGTAGTACAGCCGATGTGAGGTCCTTGATCTGCTCGTAGGTGGCGTGCGGCGGGATCGGTGGCACCTCCGGATCGCATGTGACGTCGAGCAGGATCGGAGAGTCGGCACGCATTGCCTCGTCCCACGCGCCTGCCACCGCGTCATCGGTGTCGACGGAGATGGCGCGAAGCCCCATCGACCGGGCGACGTCGGCATACGAGACGTCCGGAAGCGATTGCGACTCCTCGAATTTCGGCGCCCCACCCATCGCGCGCAGTTCCCACGTGACCTGGTTGAGGTCGTTGTTGTGGAAGACGCAGATGATCAGCCGCTGGTCGGGCCAGAGATCTTGATAGCGGCGGATCGTCAGCAGTTCGGCGAGCCCGTTCATTTGCATGGCGCCGTCGCCGACCAGGGCGACGACGGGACGAGACGGGTGCGCGAATTTGGCCCCGATCGCGTAGGGCACCGCGCATCCCATCGTGGCGAGCGTGCCTGACACAGAGCCGCGCATCCCGGCGCGCAGCCGGAGGCAGCGGGCATACCAGTTGGTCGACGAGCCCGAGTCGACGGTGACGATGGCGTCGTCGGGGAGACGTTGCGACAGCTCCCACGCCACGCGCATCGGGTTGACGGGATCGGCGGTCAACTGGCTCTGCTGCGCAATGGTCTCCCACCACCGGCTGACGTTGCTCTCGACGGTGTTCCGCCATGACGGGTCCGCTTTCGGCCTGAGATGCGGGATCAATGCGGCGAGGGCTGCCTTGGCATCGGCGACGATGTTGAGATCGGTGGGATAGCGCATGCCGATCGAGCTGCCGTCGGAATCGATCTGCACGGCGTGCGCGGCGCCGTAGTCGGGGAGGAACTGGCTGTAGGGGAAGTTGGATCCAACGATCAGCAGGGTGTCGCAATCGCGCATCAGCTCATAGCTGGGTCGGGTGCCCAACAGCCCGATCGCCCCCGTGACGAACGGAAGATCATCGGGCAGCACGTCCTTACCCAGTAGGGCTTTCGCCACGCCGGCGCCGGTCAGCTCGGCAACCGCGGCCACCTCGGATGCGGCGCTGCGCGCGCCCTGGCCGATCAGTATCGCGACCTTCTCTCCGACATTGAGAATGTCGGCGGCAGCGCGCACCTGGTCTTCTGTGGGTGCGAGCCTGCCTACCGCATCGCCGGGGTCGCTGGACGGCACCTGCTTGAAGACGTGCTGCGGCGGGCGGTACTTCTCTTCTTGGAGGTCGGACGGGATGATGACCACGGTGGGTGACCGGCGGGTGCACGCCGTTCTGATCGCACGGTCGAGCGCCAGCGGAAGCTGTTGGCTGACATTGACTTCGACGAGATAGTCGCTTGCGACATCGCGGAACAACGCCTGCAGGTCCACCTCTTGCTGGTAGCTTCCGCCCATCGCGCTTCGCTCGGTCTGGCCGACGATCGCCACCACGGGTACGTGATCCAACTTGGCGTCGTAGAGCCCGTTGAGCAGATGGATCGCGCCCGGGCCCGAGGTCGCGATGCACACGCCGACCTCACCGGAGAACTTCGCGTAGCCAGTGGCGGCGAACGCTGCCATTTCCTCGTGGCGGGTCTGGACGAAGCGGGGCCTGTTGTCGGCTCGGCCGAACGCGACCACCAGGCCGTTGATGCCATCACCCGGATAGCCGAAAACCTGTTCGACTCCCCACTGCCGCAGGCGTTCGAGGACGAAGTCGGCGACGTCTTGACTCATGGGGAGCGCTTACCCAGGCGCCGGTGCAACTACGCACGGGCGGCGTCGGGTTCAAGGTGGCGTTCGACCGAAGGGTCCACGAGGGCGGGCGCGTCCACGGCGAAGAGCGGCCTCGACCAGCTAACCTTGTCGGATGCTGCGCGCGGCGCTGGGAATTGTCGCGGCATCGGCGATGCTCGTCATCGCGGTGCCGTCGGCCGGTGCTGCCCCAGAGACCGATGCCGGCGGATATGTGAACTCGACGGCGCGATGCGAGAAGCCGGCAACCGCGGTGCTTTTCGGCGCCACCGCCGACTCGCGGCTCGCCATCTGCAAGGCGTCCGACGGCACATTCGAATATCGCGGCGTACGGATCACCGACGGCGCGAAACTGGTCGTGCCTGCCGAGGAATCGACAGACGGTGCGTTCGTCGCCGACAACGACGGAATCGAATACTTGGTGACGGCGAAGTCTCTGGTCGTCAGCCGCGGAAACGACGTGCTGCGCGAGGAACCGATGGTGGACTTCCACGGCGCGCAGGCCGCCGAGCAGCAGGCGACGCCGACGTCGTCGACCCTGCTTCCGCCGCCGCTCCCCGCGGAACTCGGTGCCGAGGCTGAGCAGGCGCCGCGCTGATCTCTGGCATGTTGGAGGGGTGACCGCCGCAGCCCGCGAACGCGCCGCCCTTGTCGACACGATGCGGGCCGTCGGGCCCGACGCCCCGACACTGTGCGGCGACTGGACCACCCGCGATCTCGCGGCCCATCTGATCCTTCGCGAACGCCGCCCCGACGCGGCGACGGGCATCCTGATCCCCAAGCTCGCCGGCTACACCGCGCGCAAGCAGCGTGAGCTCTCTCAGGCCACCGAGTGGCCCGAACTGCTTACGCTGGTGGCGTCGGGGCCGCCGCTGTACTCGCCGCTGAAACTGCTCGACCCGCTGGTCAACACGACCGAGATGTACATCCACCACGAGGACGTCCGGCGCGCCGGACCCGGCTGGCAACCGCGGCGGCTCGACGCCGACCTGGCGGCCGCACTGCGCAAACAACTGCGCCTCGCCATCCGGATGTCGCTCGGTCGCGCCTCGGTGTCGGTGACGCTGCGCGACACCGACGGCACGACGCTGGCGTCCATCGGGAAGGGGCCGCAGTGCGATATCACCGCCACACCGGCTGAACTGCTGCTCTTCCTGTCCGGCCGGGACGCCGCCGACGTCGGGTTCACCGGAGACGACGATACGATCGCCGCCGTGCGGGCCGCCCGTCGCGGGCTCTAGGCGCACTGCGCGATTTCGAAACCCACGGACGCTCTCTGTATCGTGGGTCGGTCGTCTTGATCAGGAGCAACGCTGTGACCCTCAACACTATTGCGCTCGAGCTGGTGCCTCCCAACGTGGAGCGCGGGCAGGAGTATGCGGTGGAAGAGGCGCGCAAGGTCGCGCGGATCTCCGCCGAATCCGGGCTCGTAGGGCGGATCAAGCACGTGATGATCCCCGGAATGATCCCCGAGGACGACGACCGGCCCGTACCGATGCTGCCCAAGCTCGACGTCCTCGACTACTGGTCGCTGATCCGACCCGAACTGCCCGGCCTGCGCGGACTGTGCACGCAGGTCACCCCCTTCATGGACGAGGCGGCCCTTGGCAAGCGGCTGACCACGCTCGGTGACGCCGGGTTCGAAGGCATCGTCTTCGTCGGGGTGCCCCGGACGATGAACGACGGTGAGGGCTCCGGTGTCCCGCCGACCGACGCGCTGTCGATCTACGACCAGACCGTGCCCAACCGTGGCGCGATATTGATCCCCACCCGCGAGGGTGAGGCGGGCCGGTTCGACTTCAAGTGCAGTCGGGGCGCGAACTTCGGCCTGACGCAGCTGCTCTACTCCGACGCGATCGTCGGCTTCCTGTCCGACTTCGCCAAGGACACCGATCACCGGCCGGAGATCCTGCTGTCGTTCGGCTTCGTGCCTAAGGTCGAGACCAGGGTCGGCCTCATCGACTGGCTGATCCAGGATCCGGGCAATCAGGCAGTGGCCGACGAGCAGGATTTCGTCCGATCGCTGGCCAGCCGCGACCCCGCCGACAAGCGGGTGCTGATGGTGGATCTCTACAAGCGGGTCATCGACGGCGTCGTCGACCTCGGGTTCCCGCTGAGCATCCACTTCGAGGCGACGTACGGTGTATCCGGCGCGGCCTTCGAGACGTTCTCGGAGATGCTGGCCTACTGGTCTCCCGACCGCTGAAGCGCGCGAATCCGGTGTAGACCACAAAATGTGGGCCCGGGGCGATCGGTGTGCAGCACCAGCACGACCGCCGGGATGATCGAGACCGGCGACAGTGCGACGACGAGTGCGAGCGGTACTAGCTCGCCGAGCAAAAAGTGAGTGGACTAGCGAACAGGAGCTGGGGTGGTGGAGTGCCTGACATGCAGCAGGCGGGTCAACCAGCGGAGGTCGATTAACACGTGATCGCTCTTTTCCTAGGCGGTCTTGGTGAGTAGAGGAAGCAAACGGCGGCGTTCGCTCATGCTTGTGGCGAATTCATGAAGTGCTTCGGCGACCGATGCCACGGTGGGGAATGTCTCGCCTTCGCCGAACAGCCGCAGCGTGCGAATGACAGGCTGGCTGGCAACGACCGCCCACTCGACGCCGGCGATTTCGCAGTTCTCGTCGATGTCGTGGAGCAGTGAAATGCATTCCGGCGCAAGAGAGTTCACGCCGGTCAGATCCAACACGAAGGGCTTCTCCGTCAGGACGAAGCGCCGTGCGTAGGCGCCGATGCGATCGAGGTTCGATTCGTCGACATCACCGGTCACCGTCACAACGGTCGCCAGCTGACGACACAGCGCGCGCATCTGCGCGCCGTTGCAATCGACTGCCTGGTTTCCGTACATGACTTAAAGCTAGGCCGCTGATCTAAGGCATTGGGGAGCGTCCGGTAATACTTTGCTAAGAACAGTTTTCTCCTGCTCAGCTCGACGGTCTGCGGAACTGCGCGCCGGAGTAGTTCTCCCACGGGCTGTAGTCCGCGAGCAGGGCTTCTTGCGGTGGACGCTGGGCTTCTGGCACGTGTTGAAGGTTGATCCGGACGCGGTACCAGATCG
This sequence comes from uncultured Actinomycetota bacterium, assembly GCA_963786995.1. Lineage (GTDB taxonomy): Bacteria > Actinomycetota > Actinomycetes > Mycobacteriales > Mycobacteriaceae > Mycobacterium. The sequence continues at coordinate 239,787 of CAWBBH010000006.1, forward strand.
AGCTCGGCCCGCGCATACCGTCGAGTAACACGTCGGCGGGCTTAAGTTTCTTCGCCGCTTCCTCATAATTCCCCCGCCAGACCTCCAGCGCGGCCAACGCCTCGTCCTTGGTCTTGGTGCGGGCGATCTCGATCAGCGGCATCGAAGAAACTCGGCTGCCTCCGCTGCCCGTGCCCTTCTTCGCCCCCCTCGGCGCCTTCTCAGCGGGCCCGAGCCGGTCGGCGAGGTCGAGCAACTGGTCCAGTCGGCCCGCGGCGTCGTCCATGCCCTCCCACGGATCGCCCCGGTCGGCGAACCGCTGCGGCACCGTCGCGATGGTGAAGTCCTCCGGGCGGCTGTCGGCGACCTCGTCCCACACCAACGGCGTCGACACCCTGGCGTCGGGCGTGGCGCGCACCGAGTAGGCCGAAGCGACCGTGCGGTCGAAGGCGTTCTGGTTGAAGTCGACGAACACACTTTCGCCGCGTTCCTCTTTCCACCATCGCGCGGTGGCGTGATCGGGCGCGCGTCGCTCGACCTCGCGGGCGAGCGCCTGGGCGGCCAACCTGACGAACTTGAACGGCCAGCGGCGCTCGAGGCGTGCATAGATGTGGAAGCCGCGCGAGCCCGACGTCTTCGGAAACGCCGTCAGGCCGTGTTCCTCGAGCACCTCGCGCGCGACGAGCGCCACGTGAAGGATCTGACGCCAGTCAACCCCCGGCATCGGGTCGAGGTCGACACGCAACTCGTCGGGGTGGGCGAGATCGTCGGCGCGCACCGGATGCGGGTTGAGGTCGACGCAGCCGAGGTTGACCGCCCACACCAGACCGGCGGCGTCGTGCAGCACGGCCTCCTTGGCTGAGGTGCCGGACGCGTACTTCAGTTCCGCGACGTCGACGTAGTCGGGGCGGTTCTTTTCGGGTGCCCTCTTCTGGAAGACGGCTTCCTCGGTGATGCCCTTGACGAACCTCTTGAGGATCATCGGCCGGTCCGACACCCCGCGCAGCGCGCCGGGAGCCACAGCGAGGTAGTACCGGACCAGATCCAGCTTCGTGACGCCGATGTCGGGGAAGACGATCTTGTCGGGATTGGTGATCAGGATCTGCTCGTCGCCGGCCTCCACGTAGGAACCCTTCGAGGAGGCTGCGCCCATACCGCCATGGTAGTTACGCAGCACGTTCCTGCCGCGCTGCGACGAGCGTCACATATTGTGGTGCCATGCCGAAGCTCACCGATCTTCCCTTGCAGGCAGCGGCCACTGTGCAGAAGTCCGTCGGACAGTATCTGGAACGCGGCGCAGCCGAGCTGCACTACGCGCGCAAGATGTTCGAGGCGGGCGCGCTGAAGCTGGAGCCACCGCAGAACATCGCCGCGTTCGTGGCCGACATCCGGCGGTGGGGCGAGTTCGGCATGATCCCGGCGTTGAACGCCCGCCGCACCCCCGACCGAACGGCCGTCATCGACGACGACGGCGAGATCACCTTCAAAGAGCTCGACGACGCCGCGCACGCGGTCGCCAACGGGCTGCTGGCGATGGGCGTCAAGGGCGGCGACGGGGTGGCGATCCTGGCCCGCAACCACCGGTGGTTCCTGATCTCGGTCTACGGCGCGGCACGTGTCGGCGCCCGCATCATCCTGCTCAACAGCGAGTTCTCCGGCCCGCAGGTCAAAGAGGTGTCCGAGCGCGAGGGCGCCAAAGTCATCATCTACGACGACGAGTACACCAAGGCCGTCGCGCAGGCCGAGCCGCCGCAGGGCAAGCTGCGCGCGCTCGCCACCAACCCGGACAAAGACGAGCCGTCGGGCAGCACCGACGAGACGCTCGCCGACCTCATCGCGCGCAGCAGCCGCAAGCCCGCGCCGAAGGTGACGAAGCACTCGTCGATCATCATCCTGACGAGCGGCACCACTGGCACGCCGAAGGGGGCCAACCGCAGCACGCCGCCGTCACTTGCGCCGATCGGGGGCGTGCTGTCACACGTGCCGTTCAAGGCGGGAGAGGTGACGTCGTTGCCTGCGCCGATGTTCCACGCCCTCGGCTTCCTGCACGCCACCATCGCGATGATGCTCGGCAGCACGTTGGTGCTGCGGCGCCGCTTCAAGCCCGCGACGGTGCTCGCCGACATCGAGAAGCACAAGGCGACCGCAATGGTCGTGGTGCCTGTGATGCTGTCCCGGATCCTCGACGAGTTCGACAAGATGGAGTCCAAGCCCGATCTGTCGTCGTTGCGGATCGTGTTCGTGTCCGGTTCCCAGCTCGGAGCCGAACTGGCCACCCGCGCGCTCAAGGATCTCGGCCCGGTGATCTACAACCTGTACGGGTCCACGGAGATTGCGTTCGCGACGATCGCACGGCCGAAGGACCTGTCGATCAACCCCGCCACCGTCGGACCCGTCGTCAAGGGCGTCAAGGTCAAGATTCTCGACGACAACGGCACCGAACTGCCCCAGGGCGAGGTCGGCAGGATCTTCGTCGGCAACACCTTCCCGTTCGAGGGCTACACCGGCGGCGGACACAAGCAGATCATCGACGGCTTGATGTCCTCAGGCGATGTCGGCTACTTCGACGAGAACAACCTGCTCTACGTCAGCGGCCGCGACGACGAGATGATCGTGTCCGGCGGCGAGAACGTGTTTCCCGCCGAGGTCGAGGACCTCATCAGCGGCCATCCCGAGGTCGTCGAGGCCACCGCGCTCGGTGTCGAGGACAAGGAGTGGGGTCACCGCCTGCGCGCGTTCGTGGTCAAGGCCGACGGCGCCAGCGTCGACGAGGACGCCATCAAGGCCTACGTCCGCGACAACCTGGCCCGCTACAAGGTGCCTCGCGAGGTCGTGTTCCTCGACGAGCTGCCACGCAATCCGACCGGCAAGATCCTCAAGCGCGAGCTACGCGAAATCGAAGTGGAATAACCCTGACGAGCAACTACGTCACCCCTGGTACATCGCCGCTGACCAGGGGATCGAGAGACAGACCAGCATGAGGGTCAGCAGAAACCAACCTGCGCCCTGCCAGGCAACCCAGGTGCCGCCGCGGCGCCAGGCCCGGTAGGCGTTCACCAGAGCGCCGACGCCGCCGAGGAACAGGACGGCGGGCACGGTGGACGCCAGGAGGACAGACCCCTTGTCGACGATGGCGAAGACGACGAAAGCGATACTTGCCACCGCGATGACGCCGCTGCCGTACCGGACGGCCGCTCGCAGCGCAACAGGGTCACGCCAACGCTTTTCGACATCGCGCGCATTGCTCATGGCGACCGGGTTCCCGCACTGGTGGCGGAAAAACTACCAGGGACCGTTCACATACCAGGACAGGCAGCCCGGGCGGTCCCTGCAGGCGATGATCGCGCCGGCGTCGGGTGCCGCGCCACGGATCCTCGGCCCGCGCGGGGGGAGATTGCAGTTGACTACGTAGGGATTCCACGGGATCACGCCGTTGACGCAGGGCTGCGCCGACGCCCGCGGCGCCGTCTCGGGGATCAGTGCGGGCGTCGCGGTGAGGAACGCGGCCGCCGCGGCCCCACCAAGCACCAGGTGCAGTGTTCGTTGTCGGATGCTTTTCATGTATCACCACCAACAACTGGGAAAAGCTCGCTATTTCGAGAGTAGACCTTCGATCACACGAATAGCGCGGCAATCGCGGTGAGACAGAGGATCAGTACTCGATCGCCTCGATCAGCGGCGACGGCTCGTCCATCAATGCCCAGAAGCGATCGCGGATCTTCACCGTCAGCGGGCCGGGTTCGCCGTTGCCGATCGGCTCGCCGTCGAGCGAGTTGATCGGCGTGACACCGCCCGCCGTGGTGACGGCCATTAACTCGTCGGCGTCGTAGAGCTCGTGGCTGGTGACATCGCGCAGCGTGGCCTCGATCCCCATCGCGTCCGCGAGCTCGAACACCGTCTTGCGGGTGATGCCGGGCAGTGCGTTGCGCGACGGCGACGCGAGCTTGCCGTCCTTGACGACCACCACGTTGAACCCCGGCCCCTCGGCGACGCAGTTGTCGGAGTCCATCAGGATCGCCGTGCGTGCGCCGCGGTCTTTGGCTTCGAAACTGGCCGCGGTGAGATCGCCCCACTGGTAGTTCTTGATCGTCGGGTCGACGGTGTTGCGTCCGGCCCGACGCACATGGCGCGGGACGATCGCGGTGGTGCCGAAGATCTGCTCGCTGGGCGGGAACGCCCAGAGATACGGGATCGCGTAGATGTACACCTGATGAGTGAGCTTGGACAAGTCCTTCTCGCCCTTGCGTTTTCCGTAACCGCGCGTGACGGTGAGGTTGACGAACGACTCGCGCAGCTGCGACATCGAGATGCATCGCTTGGTGATCGTTGCGAGTTCATCTTTGGACATGCCTGGGTCGAGGCGCAGCTTGCGCGCGCCGTCGAGCAGCCGGTCGAGGTGGTCGCCGAGCCGAAACACGTTGCCGTGCCACACATGCGCCACCGTGTAAGTGAGATCGGAATGGCCGAAGCCGGTGTCGAAGATCGAGATTCTGGCGTCCTCGGCGGGAATGTATTCGCCTTCGATCCACGCCACGCCGCCCGCGAACGGGCTCGACGTATCGAGTTCGTAATCGCTGTACTGGATCACCGAGCCGGCCGGCGTGTCTTCCCGGATCGCCCCGGGTTCGACGGCGACGAGGTTGGAGGTGCCGAGGTTTTCTGTGATGGTCATGAGAAGTCTTGTCCTTTTTGGTGATTCAGTTCAAGTGGGTCTTGGCGTAATCCGGCCCGGCTTCGCCGTTGGCCAGCCGCTTGCGCAGTCCGGTCACCGCCCACAGGCCCGCGAGCACGAGGAGGCCTCCGAACACGTAGCCGTTGTTCTTGAACTGCGGCAGGAAGATCAGCGCCGAGCACACCCCGGCGAATGCGATCAGTGCGATCACGGCGACGGGCACGCGGGCACGGCCCAGGTCGAACGTGCCCGGCTCCGGGGCGGGAATGGTGCCGCGGCGGTTGGCGACAAGCACGGCGACCGTCTGCAGGAAGTACATCGAGCACACCGCCAGTGAGGAAAGCCCGATGATGAGGAAAAACGGCTTCTCACTGATGAGGGCCGACAGCAGCAGCAGAGTCGACAGGCCGAACAGCCCGAGCGCCGCGTAGGTGGGCGTGCGGTTCGAGGGGGAGACGTGCCGCCAGATGTGGGAGAGCGGCAGCATGTTGTCGCGGGCCATCGAGTAGGTCAAGCGGGTGGCGACCAGGATGTTGGCCAGGATGCAGGCCATCACGTTGGTCAGCGCGACAGCCACGACGATCTGGGCGACGACGGGGCCTGCCTGCTGGCTGATGATCTCCTCGATGGGCGCCGCCGAGGCGGCCTCGACTGCGGCTGCGTCCTTGATCGCCAGCACGTAGACGACGTACATCAGGAACTCGATCACGATCGAGGCCGTCAGGGCGTAGAACATGGTCCGCGGAATCACCTTGCGCGCGTTGACTATTTCCTCGGCGATATCGGCGCTGGCCTCGACGCCGATCAGGCCGAAGAAGGGGCCTAGCGACGCGGCCAGCCAGGCCAGGATGTAGGCGCTGTGCGTGTCAGAGGCGCGCCGGTGCCGATTAGATATCCCAGCCGGATGCGGCGGTAGTGCGCGGAGAGCGCGATCAGATCGTCGACCGCGGAGTCGATCCCGCGCAGGGCCTCGTGCACCGTGGGCAGCCACGCGGCGCCGAGTTCGGTCAGCGCGACTTCCCGGGTGCTGCGGCGCAGCAGCATCACCCCGAGTTGGTGCTCGAGCTGCTTGATCGCCGTCGACAACGCGGGCTGCGTGATGAACAGCCGTTCGGCGGCACGACGGTAGTTGAGCTCCTCGCCGAGCACGGCGAAGTACCGCAACTGTCGCAGCGTGACGTCGGGGTCTTTTCTGGACGTGGCCGATCTCCTTTTCGCTCGGCCACAAGCGTGTCACGCCAGCACGCGCGCCGCCCACAGTTGGTCGATCGCGGCCTCGGCGTCGGCCCGGTTGGCCGCGACCTGTGCTACGGATCGCGGGGAAGACCCAACAGCCGCTCGGCGATGATGTTGAGCTGCACCTCGGTGGTACCGCCGTAGATGGTGGTGGCGCGGCTGTAGAGAAGATGCTCGGCCCACTTGCCCTGTACAGCCCCCTGATCTCCGATCGCGCCGTCGGTACCGAACGACGACACCGCGAACTCCGCGTAGCCCTGACCGGTACGCATCGACAGCAGTTTTGAGATCGCCGCGGCGGGCATCGGATCGCCGCCTGCCAGCGTCAGCAGCGTCGAGCGCATGTTCAGGATCTTGGCCGCATGGCCCTCGGCGATCAGCCGGCCGACCCGGTTCTGTGCGATCTGGTCGAACTGGCCGTTGCGGATGAACTCCACGAGACCGTCCAGGCTCGCCATGCCCGGCGGCTCGCTGCTACCGATCGACACCCGCTCGGCGGTCAGCGTGTTCCGGCTGACCTCCCAACCGCGGTCCACGTCGCCGAGCACGTACTCGTCGGGAACGAACACGTCGTCGATGAAGACGGTGTTGAACATCGCGTTGCCGGTGAGCTCGCGCAGTGGCTTCACCTCGACGCCCTCACTGCTCATATCGAGCAGGAAGTAGGTGATGCCGTTGTGTTTCGGGGCACTCGGATTTGTTCTCGCCAGCAGCGCGCCCCACTGCGAGAACTGTGCCGCGGTGGTCCAGATCTTCTGGCCGGTGATGCGCCAGCCGCCGTCGACCTTGGTGGCCTTGGTGGACAGGCTGGCCAGGTCGGAACCCGCGCCCGGCTCGGAAAACAGCTGGCACCAGATCATTTCGCCGCGGAAGGTCGGCGGAAGGAACCGCTGCTGCTGCTCGTCGGTGCCGTACGCGACGATGGACGGAATGATCCACGCCGCGATGCCCATCTGCGGCCGCTTGACCATGCCGCTGGAGAACTCCTGGGCGATGATGATCTGCTCGACGGGGTCCGACGCCCGTCCCCACGGCTTCGGCAGGTGCGGTTGCACCCAACCGCCTTCTGCGATCGCGGTATTGCGCTCCGCGCCGCGGGGCAGTGCCTTGAGCGCGGCCACTTCGGCGCGGATCTCCTCGCGCAGCTTCTGGGTGTCGGGGTCGAGGTCGATGTCCAGCTTGCGCATGCCGGTTGTGGTGGCGACGTCGACGACCTGCTGCGGGTAGTCGGCGGCGCGCCCGAAGCATGCCGCCAGCAGGAGCGCGCGCCGGTAATAGACGTTGCTGTCGTGCTCCCAGGTGAAGCCGATGCCGCCGTGCACCTGGATGCAGTCCTGCGCGCACCGCTGCGCCGCGACGGGCGCGAGCGTCGCCGCGACGGCCGCAGCGAACTCGTAAGCGCTGTCGGTCGACCCGCCATCGGCGGACGACTCATCGATCGCGCGTGCGGCGTCCCACACCGCGGCGGTGGCGCGCTCGGTGTCGGCGATCATTTCGGCGCACTTGTGCTTGATGGCCTGGAACTGGCCGATCGGCCTGCCGAACTGCTCGCGGATCTTGGCGTAGGCCGCTGCGGTGTCTGTCGCCCACCGCGACACTCCGACCGCTTCTGCCGACAGCAGCGTCGACATCAGCGCGCGCGCCAGCGTCCGGCTCAGATTGCTGAGCACCCGGTCGTCACCGACCTCGACGGCGTTCGCGCGGACATGTGCCAATGGGCGGAGCGGATCGACACTCTTGACGGGCTCGATCTCCAACTGGCCTGCGTCGAGGACCACCCACTCCTCACCGCTGTCGATCGCTACCGGCAGCACCAGCACCGAGGCCTGCTCGGCGGCGGGGACGGCGCGCACCTCGCCGCGGATGACGAGGCCGTCGCCGTGGCGGGTGGCGGTCAGCCCGGAGTCGATGGCGTACGCGGCGATCACCTCACCGGAGGCCAGGTCGGCGAGCAGCGCCGACTCGGGGTCGTGCGCGGCGATCAGCGCGCTGGCGATCGCCGAGGGCACGAACGGGCCGGGCACCGCCCCGTAGCCGAACTCGGCGAGCACGATGGCGAGTTCGAGGATGCCGAAACCCTGGCCGCCGACGGCCTCGGAGAGATGCACTCCCTGCAGACCCTGTTCGGCGGCGGCCTTCCAGTACGGCGGCGGGTTGGAGATCGGCGTCTCGAGTGCCTCGTGCAGAACGTCTGACGGCGCGACTTTCGCCACGAAGGACCGGACCGAATCGGCCAGGTCGTTGTGCTCAGGATTCACTGCAATGGGCATGCCGGATCGCCTTCCCTAATAACCGGTCGGTTGGGAACGACATTACCTGGGCGGCCACGCCATCCCGTCAAGGGGCAATCGGGGTCAGCGCCAGCGCTTCGCGATCCATTTGGCGATGGTGTCGGCCTTCTCGCTGCGTGCCCCCGGGGTGGTGAAGTAGTGGTCGGTGTCGATGGCGCACTGCGTCTTGTCCTTGCTCGCCAGCGCGTCCACGATGCGCTGGGCGTCCGACGGGTACACCCCCGTGTCCTGTTCGGCATTGATCACCAACGCCGGGCAGTGGATGCGAGCCAGGTGCGGCTCCGCACGCGTCTGCGCATGCCGCAGGCTCCACATGCCAAGCCAGCTGCGCAGCGTCGAGGCGGCCGCGATTCCGTGCGCGGACCGGTTCGCCCTGACCGGCTCACCGACGTAGCACGTGTTCGGCGGCCGCTTGGAGGGCTCGATCGTGGGATCGACCATTCGGGGATCGGCCCAGGTGCGCAGCACCGTGAACGGGCGGTCGGAGAATCCCGCGGCGCGAACTCTTTTCAGCTCGCGTTCGGCCCAGTCGGTGATCGCGTTGTTGCGGGTGACCTGTGCCGACCGGTAGCGGGTGATGAAGTCCTCGCCGTAGGGCGGACCGTTCCTGGGGTCGAACAGGTCGAGCGCGGGATCCGTTGCGAGCGGATCGTTTTCGTCGGTCACCGAGGCATCCATCCATGCGGTGAGCACATCGGGCCGACCGGGGTGCGCCGCGCTGGCGACATAGCCGTCAGCGGGGGGCAGCTGGTCGAGACCGGCTGCCGGGCGCATGCCTTCCATCGGCGTCACGTGCGGATCGACCGCCTGCGCCTGGTAGGCCGCCATCAGCGAGCCACCTCCGGAGTTTCCCAGCAGCACAACGGTTTCCACTCCCTGAACTTCGTGCAGCCACCGGACACCCACACCGATGTCGACGAGGGCGTGGTCGAGCAGGAAGCTGCTCTCGTATCCCCGGAAACGGGTGTTCCACCCGAGGAAACCGACGCCGCGGGTGGCCATGTAGTCCGCGAGATAGTGTTCGGAGAAGTCGATCTGGTAGTGGGCGGCGATCATCGCGACTTTCGGTTTGCGCCCCACCCCGCGGTGATACAACCCCTGGCACGGGTGGCCGCCCGAGCCGGCACGTCTCGCGGTGGGGGAGTCCAGTCCGATGAACTCGCGGGTCACCCCCGGCGTTCCCGATGACGGCGTCCTTGTCATGTCGGTCCGGTCTCCTTGTAGATCGCGACTATCGGCAATGCGCGGAGGTTGTGCCAGGCGGCAAGAAATCCTTTGCGCGCGATTACCGTTCGCGCGGCAGCATCGATTGCTGCCCGTGTCTGCCGCACCCGCACAGTCGGCAACGCTTCACGCGGATTGACCGTCACAGTTCTCCTCCGCCCAGGACACTGCGGTCATTGCTCGCACCTGGACCCGATGTTAGATTCAGATCTCGCTCCTGGCGGGAGTTTCGCGTAGTTCGGTCGAGGGGACGCGACACGATCAGGCCCGATAATGAAAATTCCGAGTTTCACCTGGGCGGTATCAATCACGTCGCGCTGGTTTGCTCGGATATGGCCAAGACCGTCAATTTCTACTCGGGCGTGCTCGGGATGTCGCTGACCAAGTCGCTCGATTTGCCAGGCGGCATGGTTCGCCGAGGCCGCCGACCGCGTCCCGGGCATCTCCTCGCCTGCCGCGAAGTTCGACGAGAGTCCCGGACAGGTGTCGGCTACCGTGCATCCCGGCGTTTACGTCCGGTCCTTCTACGGCTAGTCGAAATACAGCCCAGGGTCGTCGAGCGCGTCGAGGATCGCCGTGAGCTGATCGACGAGCTGTTCCGGCTCGAGCGCGACGTCACCGGACAGCCACGCACTGATGGTTTGGCTGACCCCGCCGACGACGAAGTGAACAGCGGCGTTGCTCCTACCCGTCGGAGCGCGGCGTACTGACGTCTCGAGGTGCTGGGCCAGCAGGACCGCAAAGATGCCTCCCAGGTCAGAGCGCTTGCGCAGCACCACCGAATTCGACACCTGGGCGTCGAACAGCATCCGTCCGATCCGTGCGTCGGCGCTCACGATGCGCACCAGGTTCGCCATGCCCGCGCGGCCCTGCTCGGTAGGAGGGGACGCTGCCACGGCCGCCTGGGTGGTGGCCGCGATGTCGGCGACGGCCGTATCGAACACCGCGCCGACGAACTCGTCCTTGTCGGCAAAGCTCTCGTAGAAATAGCGCGCCGTCAGACCCGACTGCCTGCAGACCGCCCGCACGGTCAACTCCGTTTCCGGGTTGTCTCCGATCAGGTCGAGGCCGGCGTCCAGCAGCCGACGGCGGCGCTGGTCAACGCGCTCTGCCGCCTCGACGCCGCGGTACGGGCGGATCTGGGCCACAGCGGCCATCCTGCCATCTTGACACCCGTGAGCACGCTCGGGCAGTATCTGACAACAGACGTTCTCACATTAAGGGACAGGCGGTTCAATGGCGATCCTGCAGAGTCGGCGCAGCACCTCGAAGCCCGGCACCGAAGCCGTCGGCGGAATGCTGGGTGTCGGTCTTCTGGCCGGTGCCGCGAACGTGATCATGCAACTGGCCCGCCCCGGCGTCGGTTACGGCGTGCTGGAGAGTCGGGTGGAAAGCGGCCGCATCGACCGCCATCCGATCAAGCGGGCCCGCACCACGTTCACCTACCTCGCGGTCGCCGCACAGGGCACCCCGGAACAGCAGGCCGCGTATCGGCGTGCGGTCAACGGCGCGCACGCCCAGGTGTATTCGACCGACGAGAGTCCGGTGTCCTACAACGCATTCGACCCTGACCTTCAGATGTGGGTGGGCGCCTGCATGTACAAAGGCGTCCGCGACGTCTATGAGCTTTTCGTCGGCGAGATCGACGCCACCGCCGCCGAACAGCTGTGGCAGGAAGGCGTCATGCTCGGCACGATGCTGCAGGTGCCCCGCGAGAAGTGGCCCGCCGACCAAGCGGCGTTCGACCGATACTGGGACGAGTCGGTGGAGAAGACCCACATCGACGACGCGGTGCGCGACTTCCTGTGGCCGATCGCCGCGGGCCGGGTGCGGGGGGTCAAACTGCCGGCCTCGGTCCAGCGCAGGCTCGATGACTTCAACCTGTTGATCACCGGCGGCTTCCTGCCGCAGCGGTTCCGCGACGAGATGCGGCTGGACTGGGACGACGACCGGCAGCGCCGCTTCGACCGGTTGATGAAGCGCATCCGAACCGTCAACAACGTGCTGCCGCGGGTCCTTGCGGAGTTCCCCTTCAACTGGATGCTGCGCGATCTCGACTGGCGCATGCGGACCGGCCGACCGCTGGTCTGATCAGCCCGCCGTGACCCGGTAGACGTGCACCGGCTCCGGTAAGCCTCTGAGCTGTTGCGGGCCAAGGCATTCGAATGCCAGTCCCGCCCCTGCGGCCAGGTCGTGCAGTGTGCGCGTGCACAGGATCTCGCCCGCACCTGCCATCGCGCACACTCGCGCGCCAGTGTGTACCGCAAGCCCGGCCCACTCTTCGCCGCGGCGCTCGCACTCTCCGATGTGGATTCCGGTGCGGATGCGCAATCCGCGTCCGGCCAGAGTCGGGACGAGCTCGAGTGCGCAGCGAGCAGCCTTGCTCGGCACGTCGAACAGGGCAAAAACACCATCTCCGGTGTGATTCACCCGGCGGCCGCCGTACTTGCTCAGCAGCCGGTCGACGATCTCGTCGTGCAGGTCCAGCCGATGGCTCCACTGCTTGTCACCCACCGCGCCGAGTTGTTCTGTCGATCCGACGATATCGGTGAAGAACACCGTCGCCAGCGTTCTGGTATCGCTTGCAGCAGAGGGTCGCTCACAGAAGTCGAGGATGTGTGACGTCAGGACGTCGACGATGTCGAAGGCGGCGTGTGCGCCCGGCGGAAGCGTGACGAACTGTGCGTTCGGGATTGCCTCGGCAAGCGCGGCCGACGCCTCGAACGGCACCATTCGGTCGGCAGGCCTGGCCGCGACGAGGGTGGGGACAGAGATGCGGCCGACGTAGCTCCTGACGTCCTCTCTCATGTAGGTCCGCCAGAGCAGTGCCGCCATCGCCGGGCTCCCGAACGACGACTCGACCCTCCCCCATTGGTCTGTCACACCTGGCACGTCCGCCGCCGCGCCGAGTATCAGATCAGCTAGCGTTCCCTCGCCCCAACGACTTTCGATGTCGTTCGCCCGCTTTTCGATCTCTGCTTCGGTGAATCCCCACGGGAAGTCAGGCGGATCCTGTGTGAACCGCGCAGCGGTCCCGTAGAGGAACAGGGAGCGGACCCGACTCGAGTCGGTGGCTGCGAGAACGAGCGACGTCATGCCACCCGAGAGCACACCGAAGAGATTCGCATGTCCGACTGCAGCGGCATCGAGCACGCAGACCAGATCTCGGACGCGGTCTTCGAGCGTGGGAGGCCGCGTCACGGGATCGGACAGACCCGCGCCCCGCCCGTCGTAAATGACGACCTTCATCTCGCGGGACAGCCGCGCAATGGCGTCGAACCACGGGAACGACGGATCGTCGCAACGGTCGATGCTGCTGAGAAGGGTGGGAACCCATACGAGAGTGGCGTCGGCGTCGCCGTACACGCGGTAGGCCAACCGCACGTCGTCGTTGCGGACGTAGCGCACCCGGCCGTCGCTCACCTCTGCAGTGTGGCATTCCGCAGGTCAGCGACCTGCCAGAATTGCCGGGTATAACCGGGGTTATGCGTTCGGACAATGACACCTGGGACATCACCACGAGCGTCGGCGCGACCGCCCTGTTCGTGGCCGCGTCGCGGGCGTTGGAGGCCAACAAGGCGACTCCCCTTGTGGTCGATCCTTATGCGGAGATGTTCTGCAGGGCCGTCGGCGGCGAGTGGGCCGCCGTGCTCGACGGCAAGGCGCCGGAGCACAAGCTGGCCTCCGAGTTCGGCGAACATTTCGTCAACTACCAGGCGGCGCGCACCAAGTTCTTCGACACGTACTTCTACGGCGCAGCCGACGCGGGTGTCCGCCAGGTCGTCATCCCCGCCGCGGGGCTGGATTCCCGCGCATACCGGCTGGCCTGGCCCAGCGGCACCGTCATCTACGAGTTGGACCAGCCGCAGGTGCTCGAGTTCAAGCGCGACGTGCTGCGCCGCAGCGGGGAGTCGCCGACGGCCGAGCGCGTGGAGATCGACGTGGACCTGCGTGAGGACTGGCAGGGAGCCTTGGTGTCCAGCGGGTTCGACCCGGCGGCGCCCTCGGCATGGCTCGCCGAGGGGCTGCTCATCTATCTGCCCGCGACGGCGCAGCAGCAGTTGTTCTCGGGCATCGACGCGCTGGCTGCGCGCGGCAGCCGGGTGGCCGTCGAAGAGGCGTCCCCGATGGGCGAGACCGATCTCGAGCAGGCCCGTGCCGACGAGCGCGAATCAGGCGATCAGAGCCAGTTCTTCAACCTCATCTACAACGAGCAGCATGCGCCGGCCGCAGAATGGTTCGGCAATCGCGGGTGGCGGACCGAGGCGGTCCGGTTGACCGACTACTTCGGTGAGATCGGCAGGCCGGTTCCCGGCCCGGAGTCGGAAGCCGCACCCATGTTCGCCGATATTGCGCTGGTCAGCGCCGCCAAGGAGTGACCGGCGGTAGGTGCACAACCGCGGTCGCGGCGGCTGCTCAGCTGAACATGAAGTCGCGCATGAAGCGCGTCATCCTGCGCAGGTAGTCCGGTTGGCTGACGTGCAGTATGTGGTTGCCGGGGAACCAGTGGAACGCGCACCGGTCCCAGTGCTCCCACAGCACCTCGGCCTGCTGCGGCGGCGCAAGGCGGTCGCCGAGGCCCGCGATGATCAACCGGCGGTCCTTTTCCACCAGTGCCGGATAATTGAGCGGCGAATGGAACATCGCTGCCGCCGTTTGTAGTTCGTCGGTGGCGTCGCTGAGCTTGTCGCCGAGCGCGACCAGCATGTTCGCCGGCCACCATTGCTCGACCAGCTTCTCCGGCATCACGACGGGAACGTTGGGGATGACCGCCTGGATACGGTCGTCCGCGCACGCGATCAACGCCGACGTGTACCCGCCGAGGGACATCCCCGTCAACGCGATGCGGTCGACGCCGGTGAATTCCAAGTAGTCCATCAGCGAGCGGAAGTCGTACACGGCCTGCGCCATCGCTTCGGCAAATCCGGCGATGCCGTAGGCGAACAACCCGTAACCGCTGTAGGGAGAGAACCTTTCGGCGCGGCGGCCGTGGAAGGGCAGGGTGTAGAGCATGATGTCGTAGCCCGACCGGTAGAACCACGGGAGCGAGAAGAACAACCCGTTGAACATGTACGCCGAACCCATGAAGCCGTGAATCACACACAGGGTGGGGCGGGGTCCGTCATCATGGCGCCAATGCTGAGCATGCACCACGTTGTTGCGCTGATATGACCCGCAGCGGTCGCGCATCGCGGGGTTGATCGCCTGAAAACTGCTGTTGAACCGGATGTTGTGTACGCGGCCGTTGGCCATCCACTCCGCGATGGGATTGGCGGGCCGCGACGAGATCCGCGGCGCCTCGGTGGGTGTCGGGAAAACCTGTTCGGCGTCCTTCGTCGCACCCAGTTCGGCGTAGAAGCGGAGCGCATCGCGCTGTTGTCTGGCGGCCGACCGGGTGAGCGCGGACAACGCCATCTGAGGCACCATCGCCGCGCCGACCACAGAGGCGAGCGCGGTGCGCAGGCCGAGATCGGCGATCGCCGACGAGTCGACGATCAGCCGCTGGCGACGCGTGAGGTCGACACGTCGGGGGAGACCGCGCGCTGTCGCGTCGGCGCCGGGGACGTCGGGTACGGGAATGGGCGGGTCAACCGGCTCGGCGCTGGGCGGCGGGGAAGAGGACACTGCAGCGACTGTAATCAGCAAAGCCGACTACGTCAGCCGATAGACCGTTGAGTCACCGATGATCTTGCCGTGTGTTGCTGGCGGGTGGGCTGCCGCGCCGCTGCGAACCGCCTGTGAACACCCGGGTGCGACACTGTGTGCCATGTGGAATCCGGACGTCTACCTCACCTTCGCCGACCACCGGGGCAGACCATTCTTCGACCTGACGTCGCGGATAGCTGCCGAGAACCCGCGCCGCGTGGTGGATCTGGGGTGCGGGCCGGGCAACCTCACCGCGACACTCGCCGACCGCTGGCCGGACGCGGTGATCGAGGCGCTGGACAGCTCCCCGGAGATGGTCGAGTCCGCCAGGGAGCGCGGGGTGGACGCAGAGGTCGGCGACATCGCGGTGTGGGAGCCGAAACCCGACACCGATGTCCTGGTGAGCAACGCGACCCTGCACTGGCTGCCCGAGCATCGTGAGCTGTTGGTGCGGTGGGCGAGCCAACTCGCGGCGGGTTCGTGGATCGCGGTGCAGATGCCCGGCAGCTTCAACACGCCGTCACACGAAGCGGTTCGCACCGTGGCGCGCCGCGAGCCGTTCGCGAACAGGCTGCACGGCATGCCGTTTCCCGAACGCGACCGGGTCAGCACCGCCGCGGAGTACGCCGGTCTGCTCACCGACGCCGGTTGCCGGGTGGACGCCTGGGAAACCACCTACATCCAGGACCTGGCCGGTGAGAACCCGGTGCTGGAATGGATGACGGGCACCGCACTGCGACCGGTGATCGAGAGGCTGTCCGAGGAGGCCTGGCAGCAGTTCCGTCAGCAGCTCATCCCGATCCTCGACGAAACTTATCCGCGCAGACCCGACGGCAGGACGTTCTACCCGTTCCGCCGGATCTTCGTGGTGGCGCAGGTTGGCTAGCGGCGCTCGTTGAGCAGTTGGATGACCTGTGCGGCCAGGTCGTCGATGTCCGCGCCTGTCGTGTCGAGCACCAGGTCGGGGTTCTCCGGCGGCTCGTAGGGGCCGACCTCGCGGATGATGTGCACCGCTTCGGCTTCGAGGAGGCGGAGTTCGTCGACGCGGACGGTGTCGTCGCCCGCGGTTGTCGCTGTCATGTCGGCAGCCCTTCCTTTTCGGCATCGGCGCGGTACCGGTCTACCCATTCGTCGGATCGTTGATCGGCCTGTCGTTCGAGGGCCGGCGCAGGCGCCATCTGGGGGTCCTGACCGAGCGCTTCGAGGACGGTGCCCACGATCGACGTGAGGTTGCGCCAGAGCACCGGGTAGGAGATCTCCATCGGAGAGACGCCTTCTTCGTCGAACCACGCGCGCCAGGCCTTCTCCTGGTTCCGAAGCATGGTGACGACGTGGGCGATCGCGCCTGGGTGATACTCGGCGGCAGAGTCGCGGCGCGGATCCGGCCTGCCGCGCCAGACGCGGGTCTGCACGGCCCGCCAGAACGAAACGGCTTGCGAGACAACGTCGGGCCGGTAGACGTGGATGAGCACCGGGTCGCTGCCGATGACGTCGCGGATCGCTGAAAGCAAACCGTCGCCGGAGCGGTCGGGCAGTCCGGCGGCACGCTGGAGCAGCAGCGGGGTCTGGTTCCACATCAGCTTGCCGCCCCAGATCCCGTTCGGCGTGCGGCCCGCCGTGCGGATGTAGTCCCGCCAGATCTCCGGCGGCGCGAGGTCGGGTTTGCCTTCGTCGAGCGGGTCGAGCAGGCTCAGGATCGACTCGTCCTCGACGCCCTCGAACCACTGTCGAGGCTGAGGTGACTGGCTGGTGCTCGGCAGGTACTGGAAGAACTCTCCCGGTTCGCCCGCAACGCCCGTGGCCCTGAGGGATTCGACGAGAAGAGTGCTGCCGCTTCGTTGCGACGCGAGTACCAGATATGCGGAAGCGGCCATGCACTCACCTAACTGTGTTCGTCGTCGATACCGCGCTCGGCGGCGATGGCTGATCGGCTGGTCAGCGCCGGGCCGTGGATACGCAGGTATGTCTCGGTGTAACGCTCGGAGATGCGAGTACCCGCGAATTCCGACGGGATGACGTCGTTGGTCTTCTGCCGCCAGTCGTTCAGCAGCAGGGACATGTCGTTGGCGATGGCCTCCGTCTTGTCGGTCGCGTTGGCGCCCAACAGGTTACGCGACTCACCGGGGTCGTCGAGCAGGTCGTACAGCTCGCGCTCCGGACGCCGCTCCTTCACCAGAGGCGCGACGGCCATCCCCGGGGCGCTGTCGGCGATGTCCCACGGCAGGTCGAGCAGCGGGCGGATCGCGTAGTTCTCGATGTAGCTGTACTCCTTGGTCCGGATCGCCCGTATCGGATCGAAGGAGTCGTGGTAGGTCTTGGTCGTGTAGACCTCGGTACGCACGGGGTGTGCTGCGGCGGAACGTATTTGGTCGGCGTGCGACATCCCTTCGACGTCGCTCGGCACGTCGACTCCGAGCACGCCGAGCAGAGTGGGGAGCAGGTCGACACCGCTGAAGAGGTCGTCGTAGACGCGCGAGGCGATACCACTGTCGCGCGGCGGGCGGACGATCAGCGCTATGCCTGTGCCCGCGTCGTAGAGCGTCGACTTCGCGCGCGGGAGGGCCGGGCCGTGGTCGGTCATGAACACGACCCAGGTGGTGCGGTCGAGTCCGGTCGCCGCCAATGTGTCGAGCAGCTGGCCGACCGCATCGTCCGCGACGGTGATCGCGCCATAGAACTCGGCCAGGTCCTGACGGACGGCGTCGGTCTCGGGCAGGTACTCGGGCAGCTGCACGCTGGCCCAGTCGGCGGGCTCGTAGCGTTCGGGCGGGTACGGGCGGTGAGTTTCGAAGAAGCCCGCCGTCAGAAGGAACGGCTGTTGCGGCGCGCCCTCGAGCCACTGCGTTGCGTGTTCGACGACATACTCGCAGAACGAGTTCGACACGTCGTACTCGTCGAAGCCCAGCCGGGCTGGATACGACGTTTCGTGCTGCATGCCGAAAAGCACTGTATACCAACCTAATTCGGAGAGAATCTGCGGAAGCGTGCGGACGTCCGCGCGGTACTCCCACCCGTGGTGGGCCAGCCCGACCAACCCGTTGCTGTGCGGATAGCGGCCGGTGAACAACGAGCCCCGCGACGGCGAGCAAAGTGGAGCGGTGGCATGTGCGCGGGTGAACAGGATGCCCTCGGCGGCGAGCTGGTCGAGCCGCGGGCTGGACACGTCCGAATGGCCGTAGGCGCCGAGATAACGGCCGAGGTCGTGCCAGTGCACGATCAGCACGTTGTCCTGCGGTCGTTCCGTCATGTGGGTGGCCTTTCGAGGTCGTCGGTACACCGAACCGATTTGTCGCTGAACCGGCAAGGTTTTAGATCAGTGAGAGCAAGTTATCCACAGTGGCCGATTCATACACAGGTACGGCTTGAGCTGGGCATTTGCCATGCTGGGCGTCGTCGGCCGTCGGTAGGTTCGAAAGCATGTTCGATGGTTCGTTGCCCGAGATCCCCGACTTGGCGTCGTTGACCGACGCCGAGCTGGTCGATGCCGCCGGCGGGTGGGCACGCGCGGAGAACAGGGCCGCCGCCCACAAGTTGGCGGTGATGGCCGAGCTCTTTCACCGCCGCACCGGGCTGGCCACCGCCGAGGAGCGCGAGTTGTGGTGGATCGACCCGCAAGCCGCAGTGGCCGCCGAGCTGGCCGCAGCAGTCAACGTCAGCACCGGCATGGCGTTGCATCAGACCAACCGCGGCGTGGCGCTGCGCGACCGGCTGCCCGAAGGTGGCGGCCCTGTTCGCGGACGGGCTGCTCAGCGACCTGCTGGTGCGCACCATCGTCTCCCGCACGTCTTTGATCGAAGACCCCGAAGCGATGGCCGCGGTGGACACCGAGCTGGCCGCCCGGGTGACCCGGTGGGGGGCGCTGTCGGCGAAGAAAACCGAACAGGCCATCGACGAGCTGGTCGACAAACACGATCCCGGGGCGGTGCGCCGCACCGTGACGGCGTGCGCGCAAGAGACCGTGCAATTCGGCTGTCCGATCGACCCGGCCGGGATCACCACCATCTGGGCGCGGATCAACGACGCCGACGCCACGTTGATGGAAACCAACGTCGAAGCGACGGCCCACAGCGTCTGCGACGCCGACCCCCGCACCATCGATCAGCGGCGCTCGCACGCGTTCGCCGCCCGCACCAACGGCACCGCCTTCACCTGCCGATGCGGAGACCCCGACTGCGGCGCCGGGGTGCCCGGCGACGCCCCGGCCCGAAACGCCGTCGTCTACGTCGTCGCCGAGAACAACACCCTCGACGCCGCCACCAACCCGCAGACCGACGTAGCTGATGACCCTCTGCCCGAGCCGGAGCCTGAGCCGGAGCCCAAACCCCACGCCGAGCCGGAGCCCGAAGCCGCGCCCGAGCCAGACCCCGAACCCGCGCCGGAGCCGGTGTATCGGGAGTCGCGGCTGGCGCGGCCCAAGCCGGCCTATCTGTTCGGTGCCGGGATCATGCCCACCGCGCTGCTGGGTGCGGTGGTGGAGCGGGCCCGGTTCCGGCAGGTGCGCCATCCCGGCGCGGACTCGGCACCCGAACCGCGTTACACGCCTTCGCGCGCGCTGGCCGAGTTTGTCCGGTGCCGCGATCTGACGTGCCGGTTCCCAGGGTGCGATAAGCCCGCCGATGTCTGCGATCTCGACCACACGGTGGCCTATCCGGTGGGGCCAACCCATCCGTCAAACCTCAAGTGCCTGTGCCGTTTCCACTATTTGTTGAAGACGTTTTGGAATGCGTTGGGCGGTTGGTGCGCCTACCCGGGCGGCCTGCACCTGTTCCCGCAGCTGTGTAAACCCACCGCCACACTGTGGACCGGTGACCCACCCACCGTGAAGCCCGCCCCCGGGCGCGGTGTGATGACGACGACTCAACGACCCCACGTCGAGGGTCAGCTCGACAAAAGCGCGGTGACCGCCGCCGGGTTCTTGTAGTACACATCGAGTTCCGCGATAAGTCCGTCACGCACCGAGAACACCTCGGCCATACCCATCTCGACACTTCGACCGGACGCGCGTGCAGTGAAGGTCAGGCGGTAGTAGATCGCAACCGTGCCACCGTCCACCAGATACTGCATCTCCGTGCTCGGTGCGAGCTCCAGAACATCCATCATCTTCGTGATGAGCTCCGTGAAGCCCTCGGCGCCAACGTAATCGCCGCTGTACGGAACATCCCCCGCGGCGTGTAAGACGAAGTCATCGTGCAGAAGCCTCCACGCATCGTCCAGTCGTCCTTCGCCGAAGGCGACAACGAACTGCGAGACGATCGCGCGCGGCTGCACCGTCACCCCCTGGCGGGCACGCCGACCATGCGAAGGACGTACTCCGGCGGCACCTCGAACGCAAGCGAGCGACGCGGCAGCCGCATCAGCACGTCTTCGCCGATGTCGGTCTTGTAGTTCAGGGAGAGATGACCGTCGAACTTCGGATCGACCTGCCCGATGTCGACCTCGATGTGAAGGCCCGTGCTCGAGATGTCGGCCGTCACCGGTCCGCTCTGCGGTGCGTTCCACTCCTGGTCGATCGTGCGGCCCGCGAGCTTGGGCACCGACGACAGGGTCGCCAGCACACGCTGCGACGAAATCGCCAGCGAACCGACATAGCTCGCGATGTCGGTGTTCGCTCTCTTGCCGGGCACCGATCCACTGAACCGCCTGGTGACCGGAACGTACTCGGCAAGGTAGATGAGGCCTTCGGCGTCGACCTTGGTGCGAAGCTCATCGGGCAAGCCACCGATGCGTAACAGCTTGCGCAGGAACACGGCCACATGTGCACCGTAGCGGCCGCGTGGTACTCGTTGGGAATGACACTGCGGAAAGGTTGGCTGATCGGCTCCGCAGCGTGCGCGCTGGCACTGTATGCGCTGCTGTGGGTGGGCTTCGTCGCGCAGTGGCCGTGGATCGACGCGATGGACCGGTCCTTGTTGGAACCCTTGCACACCTACGGCGTCGACCGCCCCGGCTGGGTCACGGGCTGGGACATCTTCTGCACGGTGCTCGGGCCGACGGTGTTTCGGCTCGCCACCCTTGTGCTGATCGTCGTCGCGCTGGTACGACGCAACCTGCGGATGGCGCTGTTCCTCGTCATCAGCATCGAGCTCAGCGGGTTGGTCACCGAAGCCGCCAAGGCGGCTGCGGGACGGCCGCGGCCGATCGACGCCTTCGTGTCCGGCTGGGGGCTGTCATTTCCGTCGGGGCACGCGCTCGGACTGATGGTCGCCGTGCTGGCGCTTCTGACGATCGGCCTGCCCGCCGTGCGCCGCCCGATGCGTATCGTGCTCATCGCCATCGGCGTCGTTGTGGTGGTGGTGGTCGGCTTCGGGCGCGTCGTGCTCAACGTCCATCACCCGTCTGACGTGTTGGCCGGCTGGGCGTTGGGCTACGTGTGGTTCGTCGTATGCGTGCTCGCGGTGCCGCCCGTCGCACCGATCACGGCAGCGGACGAAACACCGGCAGCGCCCGGTAGTTCACCTTGAAACTCGCCTCTTCGCACTCGGTGCCGATCTCGCCGTCGTGCGCCAACCCGGTGCAGCCGTCCACGGCGGTGAACGAGAACTCGGGAACCCGCATCTCGTGGTAGAGCGGGCTGCGGGTGAGCCGACCGAGAGCCAGCGCGCCGACGATGCGCAAAGTGCTGAACTTGCGTCCGGTTTCGAGGATGCGAACGTCCATCAGGCCGTCATCCATCCGGGTGCGTCGTGACGGCGCGAACCCCGACGGCAGATACGTCGAATTACCAAGGAAGAACAGCGATGTCTGCAACGTCTTGTTGTCGTATTTGATTCTCACCGGCTCGTCGCGGCGCAAGGTGTGGAACATCGCGTAGAGGCCCGCGAGCGGCTTGCCGATCTTGTGTTCCAGCTTCTCGCGTGTCTGCACGAACCGTGGATAGGCGCCGATGCTGGCCGTGTTGACGACAATGTGCTCGTCGTTGAGGCACACCAGGTCGACGCACGAGATGTCGCCGCGTCGGATCGCCTCGACCGTCTTGGCCACGCTGTCGCAGCCGATGTCCTTGGCGAAGTGGTTGAAGGTGCCGCCAGGAAAGACCGCAAGTGGAATCTTGTGTTCGACGGCGATGCCCGCCGCGCACGCTACGGTCCCGTCGCCGCCGCCGACTGCGAGTACCTCGGTGCGTTCGGCTGCTTCCCGCAACGCCTGCTCGATGTCGTCGTCGTCGCCGAGCTCGATGATCTCGGCCTTGGGCAGGGCCTCGCGCACTTCGTCGACGACACGCGCGCCCGTCCCGCTGCCCGACGCCGGGTTGATCACCAGCACGACGCCCGCTCCCTCAGGTCGCGGCAGCGTGGTGACCCGCAGGGGGTCGGCGGTGGGGATCTTGGTAGGGGTGACCGGTGGCACGATCCGGCCGCCGAGCACTGCGATGCCCGCTCCGATCCCGAAGCCTGCGAAGACGTCGCCGGGATAGTGGGCGCCGACAACGACGCGTGACAGGCCGACCAGCCCCGCGAGCAGGGCAAGGCCCAACCCGACCGGCGGGTTCTCGAGTCCGACCCCCACCGCGAATGCGGCCGCGCTGGCCGAATGCCCGGACGGCAGCGAGTTGGACGTCGGAAAGCGCCGGCTCTGCCGGGCCAGGGGCACCAGGGTGCGGCTGGGGCGCGGCCGCTTCCACACTCGCTTCGCGACCTGGTTGGTCACCAGGCTGGTCATGCCGAGGCTCACGACCCCGCGCATGGCGCCCCGCGCGGACGCCTTGTGGCGCGTCGCGACCAGCCCGGCGGCGATGACGAACCACAGCTTGGAGTGGTCGGCAGCCGAGCTCAGACGCGGCATGGTTGAGTCGAGCAGCGGGCTGGGCGACTCCGCGACCGCCTCGAAGACCTCGCGGTCGAGGGTGCCAAGGCCCTGACCGATCTGGGTCAGGCCGCGCAGCCCCTCTGGCCTTCGACGGAATAGCATGACGCCAACCTATCCGTAGTGGCCGGATGCCAAACCTATTGACAACTTTTCTTGTCAAGAGTGACCATGGATTCGTGCTCGACGTCGAAGTCATCACCGATCCTGCGGCGGCGTCCAGCGCCCTCGATCCCATTCGCTGCCGGCTGCTGGCGGAACTCGTCGAGCCCGCCTCGGCGGCAACGCTGGCCACGCGGGTCGGGATCACCCGTCAGAAGGTCAACTACCACCTGCGCGCGCTCGAGGCCCACCATCTGGTCTCCGTCGCAGGAGAACGCCGCTGGGGAGGCCTCACCGAGCGTTTGCTTGTGGCCACCGCGACGTCCTATGTCGTGTCGCCGGGTGCGCTCGGACCGGTGTCTGCCGATCCGTCGCGCACCAGTGATCGGCTCTCGGCGAGCTATCTCATCGCCGTCGCCGCGCGCGCGGTCCGCGAAGTCGGCGAGCTCTGGCAGACCGCGAGGGCGCAGAACAAGCGGCTGGCGACGCTGTCGATCGACACCGCGATCCGATTCCGGTCGGCGTCCGATCGCGCCGACTTCACGCGCGAACTCTCCGACGCCGTCGTCTCGCTGGCGGCGCGCTATCACGACGACACCGCACCCCACGGCAGGCAGTTTCGGCTGGTGCTGGCGGCCTATCCGATGCCCGCAGAGACGTAGGAGGACACGAGATGCCCATGAAGAAAGACGATTCCGGCCGGCGCTGGGTCGAGATGGAGTTTCTGGTGCCGGGCAGTGTTGAGCAGGTCTGGCATGCCCTCGCCACCGGACCCGGCATGACCGCCTGGTTCACCCCGACCACGGTCGACGAGCGGGTCGGCGGCGCGATCACCTTCGACTTCGGCGGAGAGGACTCCGATGAACCGACGTCGTCGGGTGTCGTCACGGAGTGGGATCCGCCTCACCGCCTGGCATACGAGGAGCACGGCTGGAGCGGCGAAGCACCGCCGGTGGCGACCGAGGTCGTCGTCACCAGCCATTCAGGTGATCGATGCGTCGTCCGGATGGTGCACAGCCTCTTCACCTCCAAGGACGACTGGGACGACGAACTGGAGAGCTTCGAGACTGGGTGGCCCGGGTTCTTCGACGTGCTGCGCGTGTACTTGAAGAACTTCGCGGGCAAGCCCGCATCGGTCGTGTACGCGACCGCACGTCATCCGGGACAACAGGCCGATATGTGGTCGAGCCTGATTGAAGCGCTGAACCTGACGGGTGTGAACGTCGGCGAGCACTGTGAAAGCGGCTCCACCGCGCCACGTTTGGCGGGAGTGGTGGAAAAGGTCCACCAGGACTGGTTTTACCGCAGCGTGATGGTCCGGCTCCACGAGCCTGTCGAGGGAATCGCGGTGGTGGGGACATGCCAGATCGGCGACCAGGCCAGCGGGGCCGTCAGCCTGTACCTCTACGGCGCCGATGCTGCCGAACGCGCCGCCGCGGAGCGGCCCAAGTGGAAACAATGGCTGGCCGAACTCTCGGCGCGTGAACGGGTGCCGACCTGATCGTGTGCAACCATGGCCGCGTGCGCCGATGGCTGCTCGTGCTGATCGTGACGCTGTCGCTTGGTCTGGCAGCGGGGACCACGCCGTTGAGCCGGGCCGATTACACGCCGTGGTTCGCGCCCAAGGTCGGCAACGCGACGCAGGTCATTTCGGTCGTCGGTGACGGCGGTTCGTCGGCCAAGATCGACGTCTTCGGACGCACGGCCGCGGGGTGGCAGGTGGTGCGTGCCGGCATCCCGGCGTTCGTCGGCTCCAACGGCATGGCCCCGCAGACCCACGACGGCCAGTCCAAGACGCCGATGGGCATCTTCACCCTCGACTTCGCGTTCGGCACGGCACCGAACCCCGGCGGCGGGCTGCAGTACGTCCAGGTCGGGTCCAACCACTGGTGGGACGGCGACATGAAGAGCCCGACTTACAACACCATGCAGGTGTGCGAGAAGTCGCAGTGTCCGTTCAACACCGATCCGGCCAGCGGCACCGAGAACCTCGACATCCCGCAGTATGTGCACGCCGTGGTGATGGGAGTCAACAAGCAGCGCGTTCCCGGTAACGGCGGCGCGTTCTTCCTGCACGCCACCGACGGCGGACCGACCGCCGGATGTGTGGCCCTCGACGACGGCATCCTCGTCGAGATCATCCGCTGGCTGCGGCCGGGTGCGCTCATAGCGGTCACCCAGAACACTTAAATATTCAGCGCCGCACCGGGTTTCACTTTGAAGTTGGTGATGGACTCGGTGGACATGTTCACCTCGTACGTGCGCTGGTATCCGGTCGCACTGATGCGCCAGCCGTCGGCGGTGCGCCGGTAGCGGTCATGGTAGAACGCGGCGCCGTAGAGCATGAAGTTGAAGTCGGCGACGATCACCCGATCCTGCAGGTACCAGATTCCGGTGGCGTCATCGCCGTCGACGTCGATCTCGGGATGTGTCACCCGGTGCTCGGTGAGCACAGTGGCCGGCATCGACGCGCGCATGAACTCGACGAGCGTGTCGCGGTCGGTGAAGTGGTGCTCCTCGCCGAGCGAGCTCCCGTAGTCGCCGACGATGTCGTCGGTCAGCGTGTCCGCGAACTCGTCCCAATGTTTGGTGTCCAGCGCCCGCAGATACCGGTACTTCACCCGCATGATCTCGTCGATGTCGCCCATGGGCGGGATACTACTGAGCCGCAGTCAGATCCCTGGTCGCAGGACCTTCCAGCAGTTTGCCGTCCGGTGCGAACCTCGACCCGTGCAACGGGCACTCCCACGATTCGTCGGCGTCATTCCAGTTCACGATGCCGCCCAGGTGCGGACACACCGGCGAGACGCGGCGCTCGACGCCGTTCACGACGCTGCGGCCCTCGAGTTGCCACGGCGGCCCGCTGACGACGCCGCCGTCCTCGGGCGTGCGCTGCAGCGTGCGGGTCACCGGCGTGATCCAGCCCCGCGCCAGATACAGCCCGACCTCCGCGTTCATCTGCATCGCCTTCGGAATTCCGGAGAGCTCATGCGGGCTCCAGCTGGCGAACGCCTCAGCCCAGTCCATCCGGCCCCCGAGGATCCGGGCTGCCAACGCCAGCGCCGCGGCCGTTCCGTTCGTCATGCCCCACTTGTCGAAACCGGTTGCCACGAAGATCTTGTCGTTGCCGGGGAGGATCGGCCCGACGTAGGGCAGCTCGTCGATCGGCGAATAGTCCTGCGCCGACCAGTAATGCGTCTGCATCGCACCCGGGTAGTGCATCTTCGCCCACGCGTCGAGTTCCTGCACCGACGAACTCGGATGCCTCTCGTGGCCGACGGGATGCCCTGCGCCACCGACGATGAGGCGCTGCCCGTCGGCGGTGGGTGCATAGCGGACAGACCTCGTCGGGGAGTCGGTGGAGATGTACATCCCGCTGGTGATGTCGCCGGGTACCCGGTAGGCCATGCAGTAGGACCGCTGCGGCTTCAGCCGCGCGAAGAACCCACCGCGGTCCAGGATCGGAATGCCGGTGGCCAGCACGCACTGGCCCGCCATGACGATGAACTCGTCTCCTTCGGTCGTTCGAACGTGCATCGCCAGCTTGTCGCCTTCGCCCGAAACCCGTTGCACGCGAACGCCTTGCGCCAGGCGACCGCCGCGCTCGTCGAGTTCGACGATCAGGCTGTCCAACAACGGCATCGGGTCGAACTGTGCCTGGTCGGCCAGCCGAACGCCGCCGCTGAAAGGGAACGGGACGTCGGCGTCGGAGACCCACTCCACCGGTAGGCCGGCGGCTTCACACGCCTGGAGTTCGGCCTGTGCCGACGCGACGCCCTCTTCCGACTGCGCGTAGGTGTAGGCGTCCTCGCGCTGCACCGAGATACCGTGCGCCTCGCAGTGTCCGATGAGCCATTGCTGTCCCTCGCGGTTGCCCTCGACGTACTGCTGCGCACGCTTGGCGTTGTGTTTGGCGAGGATCTTCGACAGCTTGCTGCCCTGAAGCAGGCTGATCTTGGCCGTCGTGTTGCCGGTCGCGCCCGCGCCGGGCGTCAGCGCTTCGAGCACGATCACGCTTTTGCCCGCCCGTGCCAGCAGCACGGCCGTGATGAGCCCGGTGATACCTGCACCGACCACCACGACGTCGGCCTCGCGGTCACTGTCCGGCAGCGGACTTGGCGGCGAAGGTTGATTTGCTCGGTCGGACAGCCACAACGAAGTCATGGCATTGCCAGTACCCTGCGTCACGGTGATGAAACTCGAGCCGCCAAAAGCTAGCTGGCCGAACGCTGTTCAAACGGGCTGCGCACGGAGTGTCTGAGCGGTATCGGCCCGTAACACGGCTATCGTGTGGGCCGTTATGAGCGACCCCTTGGGGTTGTCGGTAGGGACAACGAACCTGGTCGCGGCGCGTGTCGGCAGTCAACCAGTGACGCGCCGCTCCATGCTGACCCTCGCGAAGTCCGGCGGCACGATCAGCGGTTTCGTCGAACGCGTCGGCGATCGCGTCCCCCTCGTCACTCCCGACGGCACCAGCTACCGCGCTGAACAGCTCCTGATGCAGGCCCTCGACGCGATGGTCGAGGTGGGCGGCGGCCGGTCATCAGACGTGACGATCGCGGTACCCGCGCACTGGAATCCCGCGACCATCTGGGCATTCCGTAGCGCGCTGAGCTCCAGCAGGCAGCTTTCTGCCAACAGCGACCAGGTCAGGGTGGTCTCCGACGCCGTTGCCGCGCTGACGGCCCTGCAAGCCAACCCGGGCATCGCCGCCGACGGAGTGGTGGCACTGCTCGACTTCGGGGGCAGCGGCACGAGCATCACCCTGGCCGACGCCTCGGCGTCGTTTCAGCCTATCGGCGAAACCATGCGGTATTCCGACTTCTCGGGCGACCTGATCGATCAGGCGCTGTTGACCCGCGTGCTGGACAACCTGGCCGACAAGGCCGACCCGGCGGGCACGACGGCGGTCGAGTCCCTCACCAAGCTGCGCGACGAGTGCAGGCGGGCCAAGGAGCGGCTGTCGGCCGACACCGCGACGCAGCTGGTTCTCGACCTTCCCGGAAACCGCGCCGATATCCGGCTGACCCGCGAGGAACTGCAGGAGCTGATTCAACGACCGCTGGCAGGTGTGGTTTCCGCCCTCGACGAGCTGGCCGAGCGCAACGGAATTTCGGCGACGGGCCTTGCCGCGCTCGCGATCGTCGGCGGTGGGGCCACCATACCGCTTGTCGCACAGCGCCTTTCCGAGCACACGCGCCTTCCGTTGGTGACCACACCTGCACCCGCTCTGAACGCTGCCGTCGGTGCGGCGCTGTTCGCCGCGTTCGGGGCCGACGCTGACGCGCCGACGGGAGCCAACATGGCGACCGCGCTCGACGCGGAGGCACCAACGGGCGCGGCGCCCGCAGCCACCGATGTGACGGCGGCAGAACCTGTTTACGACGCAGCCGGACCGGACGCACCGGGTTCGGCGACGTTCCGGGCCTTGGCGTGGTCGCAGGACGACGGCGGCGAGGAGCTGGTCCCCTACACGGGTGAAAACCCCTATTTGACAACCGACTCCGACGTGCGACCGGTGGTGGAGTACGCACCGACGACCGGTGCGGTTGCCTACGACGAGCCGCGGCGACCGTGGCACCGGATGGCCGTCCTCGGAATCGGGATGACCGCCGTCATCGGCATCATCACCGTCGGCGGGGTGGCCTACGCACTGACCAGCGCGACGGAGAATACGAAGGCGACCGAGCAGCCACAGCCGCCGGAACCGAAGCCGCCGGAGCCCAAGCAGCCCGAGCCGCAGCCGCCTGCGCCGCCGACGCAGGAAAGCCCGGAGCCGCCGCCGGAGCCTCCACCGCCTCCGCCGGAAACCGTGACGATCACCAGCGAGGTGCCCGCGCCCCAGACGCCGACGTGGACACCGACCACGACGGTGCCCACGACCACGACGTCGCCGACAACGACGACCACATCGCCGACGACGACCACAACGTCTCCGACAACCACGACGACAACGACCACGACCACCACGACCCCGTCGATGACGACGACTTATGTGAGGGTTCCCTTTGTCCCCGTGCCGGTGCCCATCCAAGTGCCTAATCAGGGGCCTCCGCCGCCGCCGGCATATCAGCCGCCGGTTTATCCGCAGGGGCCATGGGGTTAGTGGCCTAATAGTCATCCGGCAGCGCGATGACCAGGGAAATCACTGGACCCTCGTGCGGAAGCGCACAATGGACGAATGAGCAACAACGGGCCGTTCGGATTCGACCCCGACGACTTCGATCGTGTGATCCGGGAAGCCGGTGAGGGCCTGCGCGACGCGATCGGCAAGGTCTTCGACATGACCGGCGAACGCGCGGGGTGGGGCGTCCTCTTCGACGAGTTCTCGCGCCGCCAGCGGCACGAGCCGGAAACCACCGGCGAGACCGGCGACGGGGTGTGGGCGATCTACACCGTGGACGACGAGGGCAAGGCGCACGTCGAAGAGGTGTACGCAGCCGAACTCGACGCGCTGCGGGCCAACAAGAACAACACCGACCCGACGCGCAAGGTGCGGTTCCTCCCGTACGGAATCGCGGTGAGCGTGCTGGATTCCTCACCGGACATCGGCGCGGCGACGGCGTCGGACGACCCGGCGGAATAGTCGCAAAAACTCGAAGGCTCCGCCGTTCCCTTTCTACGATCAGGGAATGGTGAAGAGCAGCCACATCGTGTCCTCCGCCGCGGCGGCGATCGTTTCTGCGTGCATCCTGTCCGGCGCCGCGGCGGCCACCCCGGTCGAGGGCGACGTCCAGCGCACCGATCTGGCCAAGGGTACGACGAATACGCCGATCTCCATCGTCACGAGCGGCGAAGAAACCGCGTTCTACGTGCAGAGCCTGGCGCTGGCACCCGGTGCGAGCAGCGGCTGGCATGCCCATCCGGGCCCCGAACAGTCGGTGGTCACCGAAGGCACCGTCTTCGTGCAGACCGCAGCCAACTGTGTGCCGGTGGCGTACTCGGCGGGCCAGACAGTGTTCCTGCCCGCCGGCGCTCCGCACATCGTCACCAACCGCGGACCCGCCGACGCCGATGTGGTGGTGACCTACACGCTGCCCGCCGACCGCCAGGTCAGAGACGACGTCGGTTCGGCCTGCCCCTAGACGTTCTGCGGGTGATGGCACGCCGCGGCGTGCTCCGGCCGGTGCTCGATCAGCGCAGGCTCGGTTGAGATGCAGACCTCGGTACACCACGGGCAGCGGGTGTGGAAACGACAACCCGAGGGCGGATCGATCGGCTCGGTACGTCGCCCTCCAGGACCAGCCGTTCGCGCGCGGAGTTACGTTTCGGGTCGGGGATCGGCACCGCAGACAGCAGCGCGTTGCGTGTACGGGTGAATCGGCTTGTCGTACAGTTCATCTGCGTCTGAGTTCTCGACGATCTTGCCCAGGTACATGACCGCGATCCGGTCCGACACATGGCGCACGACACCGAGGTCGTGGGCGACGAACAGGTAGGAGAGCCCGAACTCGTCCTGGACGTCCTCCAACAGGTTGATGATCTGCGCCTGCACCGAGACGTCGAGCGCGGACACGGGTTCGTCGGCGACGACCAGCTTGGGCCGCAACGCCAGCGCGCGAGCGATGCCGATGCGCTGACGTGGCCACCGGAGAACTCGTGCGGAAATCGGTTGTAGTGCTCGGCATTCAGACCGACGCGATCCAGCAGGTCCTGCACGCGTCGCTTCAGCTCCGCGCCGCGGGCGATGCCGTGCAGTTCCATCGGGCCCCCGATGATCTGACCGATCCGCTTGCGCGGATTGAGCGACGCGAACGGATCCTGGAAGATCGTCTGCATCTGGCGCCGTATCGGGCGCAGGTCACGCCGTGACAGGCCGACGAGTTCCTCACCGGCGAACCGCACCGATCCCGATGGCGGAGCCGGTCGATGACCATCCCCGACTTGATCGGGAAGTGCTTGACGAGGTCGGTCACCTCCAACAGCGGATCGCCCTCAGCTGCTTTCATGGTGCTCCCTCTGGCGGGCGATCTCCGACACTACCCTTGACACCTACGCCACATCGCTGCCCTTGGCCGGCCCTTCGGGGAATCTCGTTCCTGCACACTCCGCCACCGTATTGGAGGTCGGGGATTGAACCGAAGGAGGCCTTCGATGACGACCACGCCGATCTCGATCGTCACGCCGACGTGGTGGTGACCTACACGCTGCCTGCGGACCCCACGGTCCGAGACGACGCCCCGGCCGCCTGTCCCTGAACGTTCTGCGGATCGGTTATTGCACCTTCTGCCACAGGCAGTGACCCCGCAACTCAACGGTGAAGAGCATCGGCAGCACCCGAAGCGTCAACGGCTCTCCGGGCTCGCTCACGGAGACCTGCGGTGACGTTCGCTCGCCTGCGGCCGTGTTGTCCAGTTGCGCGGCCTCGCACCGCTCGTCGGCGGCTTGCGGGTAGGCGACCCAATCACCGGAATCGATTTCGCGGTTACGCTGTCCCTCGCCATGCAGTGTCAGCCGAGGACCGTACGTCAGCCAGCGATCACTGTTCGGGTACGGGGAATCCGGACTGTGCCAACGAAATTCACCGCCCTGATTTCGGCACTCCAGAAACGTCATCCGGTCGGGTAGTTGAGTCATCGCGCCCGCCGCGGCTGGTGAGCACGAGGCGCCCGGCTGGGGGACGGGCACCGCGCCGGCGACGGGCGCCGCGACTACGGCGATGCCAACCACCGCCGCGCCGACGGACATCCGTTTCATGCTGCTCGCCGTCAGACCTTGCTCAGGTCGGTGCGCATGGTCGTCACCTGATAGTTGTTCCAGGTCGACAGGTTCCAATAGAGATACTGCCTGTCGGCTTCGGGAACGTTCTGCGTCGACGACCACGGGTGAATCATCGGCGCGTACGCGCCGGGCATCCGGGAGCCCGACACCAACGTGATCGGCGCCGACCACGGCCCCTCTGGTCGAGTCGCCTTCCGCATCACCACGTTGCCCGCCGAGTCGGTGGTGAGCATGATGTACTGCTTCTCGTATTCGTTGTACTGCACCGACATCTCGCCGACGCTGGGGTACGTCGTGGTCCTGAAGAAACCGAAGAAACCACTGCTCGTCGTTCCCGGCAGGATCGGTTTGGCGACGGACGGTTTGTTGGCCACCCACGATGTCCCGTTCCAGTACTGATACTTGGTCGCGTCAAGGATCTGGGTCTCTTGCACGCGCGAGAGGTAGACGGTGCCGTTTCGTCCCGAGGGGGTTCCATAGGCGTAGACCCAGCCCTGTTGGGCTTCGGGCGAACCGGCCGGCGGTTTGACGAGAGCGAACTGCTGGAAGTTCTGGTTGCCGGAGACATAAGGCACGGTCGAGTACCCCGGCGCGGAGGCGCGAATGCTTTCCCGTGCGACATGCCATGTCACACCATTGTCGTCGGAGAACGCGACACCCGAGTAATTGGTCGTCCACCGGCCGGGTGTATCCCACGACCTGACGTCCATGAACGTGGCGTACTGCCTGGATCCGTAGGCGTTGTTGTAGGGAACCGAGATCGCCGACGTCGGGATGATCGTCACGTCAGGCCCCACCGCATAGCGTTCGTTGGCGATGACCTGCTTGAAGATGTTCTGCCTGAGTTCTGGGTTGTAAACCAATGGGGCACCGGAGAAGTCATCGGCGGTGGTGCCTGCGATCGGAACGCTGCCATCCCGGATGTACATGCCGTTGGACAACATTCGGTCCGAACTCCGGAAGAGCATGTTGTTCCGCCATACACCCGCGCGTACCTGATACGGATCGCTGAACGTATCGCCGAACAGCACGAGGACCTGCTGCTGCTCGACGACAGCGGTGGTGGGGTTGTCCTTGATTCCGTTGTCCCACATGATGCCCAGATCGGTGCTTCCGACGCCGAATCGGGGCGAGGTGTTGTTGAGGCCGGAGCCGGTGAGTTGGGTGATGATCCAGGTGTTCCCACTGACGGCGGTCGGCGTGACGACGTAATCGGTCTCGGGGTTGTACGGCGCCGCGACGGCGGCTGTCGACATATCCGTCAGGGCGAGCGCCGCGACAGGCGAGTTGCCCACGGCCGCAGTCTTCGTCAGTGTTGTCACCGACTCCGCCTCACGGCGTGCTCCCAAGGCGAGGAGCGCCATCACGATCGGTGACCCGATCGGTGCACCGGGAGTGTTGGATGCCAACGCACCGAGCCCGAATACCGACATCAGGTTGGTCAACAACCTTGGTATCGCCTGTCGTTCGACGGGTGTCTCGGCCGCTGCGGTCATGACGGGGATCGAGGCTTCGTCAATTGTGCCAGCGGACAAGGTTTGGAATGCGTTCTGGCTAAGGGCTACCGCGGCGCTCTGCGCAACGGCTACGGGTTGCGCGGCGTCGACGAACTTTGCGGCGGCAGTGCGCCCGGTAGCAGGCGCCTCGAGACGATTGGACACCGCCGGGAGGTGGCGGACGAACCGCTCGACGGGGTTGTTCGCGAGCGCGGACGACCTCTTCGCGGCACTCTTGGCTTCCGCGGGCACGACTGGCTCGGGTTCCGCGGGCACGACTGGCTCGGCTTCCGACTGTTCGGTCTCGTCGGGTTCTACCGGTTCGGGAACGGGATCGGTCTGGCCGGTGGCCTTCCTGCTGGTGAGTGCTCCACCGGTCGATACGGCGACTCCGCGTTCCGCAGCACGCGTCAGTGAGGACAGCACTTCATTTGCTCGCGAGGTCAGCGCCGTCAGGGACGGAATCTGGTTCGCCTTGGTCTTCTCGGGCGTGGTGGACACCGTCGTCGTGTTCGCGACGGGTGATTCCGGCGTCGTCGGTGAATCGTTGTTGCCGTCGGTTTCGGCGGACGGCGTCGTCTCATTGGTCGTGGGATCGGATTCCGTCGGACTCGCCCAGGCCACTCCCTGGCCCGTGGCGACGGCCGCGCCGATTCCGAGCGCGACAGCTAACGCGCCGACACGCCCAATATGGTCAGATGCACTCATTGTCAACCCTAAATTATTGATGCATCCCCGACACGCATGAAGTGTGGCACTCCTGGTACCAATTTTCTCGATTTTCACAAACGTCACTTAATGCTTGCGATCGGACGGCCGCAACTAGGATTCAACTCAAGAAGGTCAAATTCGCTTCAAAGGAGGCCTTCGATGAAAAGTGCATTCCATCGCCTCGGCATCATCGCCACCGCCGGGTTCGCGCCACTCTTGTTCACGACGGTCATCACGCCGGGAATCGGCAGCGCAATCGAATGCGGGTACGGCACCGTCTTCGACCCGCCGTCGAACACCTGCGTGGCTGCGCCCGCACCGCCGCCACCACCGCCGCCGCCACCGGCGTGGAACGGGGACATCACCCCGTACTTCTCGGTGGGGATCTGCGCGCCCGTCCCGTTCGTGTCGGTTTGCGCAGGCATCTGACGGTTCTACGGCCGCGATAATTTTGCTAGAGCCCTGGTGCCCCTTCGCTGTATATGCCACGATGGTCGATAATTCCTGCCGTCATCGGTGCAGGTATACAGGTAAGGACGCAAAATGCGGACACAGAGCTGTTTGCCTCGCCGATTCGCCATGGTTGCCGGTTTGGGAGCTGTCGCTGCGATGGGCATGATCACCGCAGGTTGTGCCAGCGAAGAAGAGGAGGCACCCGAGACGTCGACGACGACCACCACGTCCACGACGACGTCTCCGGCCGCCGCGCCCACGGAGACCCAGAAAGCGCCGCGTATCGACCCGCAGGCGCCAAACCTGTTCACGCCGCCTGTTCAGGCGCCGCCGCCCTCGCAGGTCCACCCCGGCGAGCACGGTCGGCACGTGACCAACGGCTCCTAGAGCCGTCCACCCAGTGCGGCGTCGAATTCCGGCGTTCGTTGCCGCGTCGTCACTGGTCTTCGCGTCCAGTCTCGCTGCGGGGTGCGCGCCGACCAGTTCGGCCCTCATCGGCGGCCCGTTCGCTGCGTTGCTCGCCGACTCAACCGACCTCGGCCCCTCGCACGCCGACGGCGCGCAACTGACCGTCACCCTGCCCGGTTCTGCGCGCCCGGATGTCCTGATGAACTGGGCGACTGCGCGCGATCTGCATGTGCGTTGGCGGGCCGGCGACCAGTGGGCGGTCGTGGAGGGGGCCGGCGACGACCTGGCCGAGGCCTTCGACGTGCCGGTGAACGACTACCGCGGCCCGAAGGGGCAGCAGTTCTACGCCTCGCCCGAGCAGCCGTCAGTGCCTGCCGATCTTCAGCAGGGGGTGACGGCGCTCGGCCGGATCATGAGCTACATGCCCCATCGGACGAAGAAGCCGGACATCATCGCCCGCGATGTGCAGAGGGGTGGGCTCACCCCGCAGGGGCTGTTGGCTGCCTACAACGCCGACCCGCTGGCGGAGGAGGGGCACACCGGTAAAGGGGAGACCATCGTCTTCTTCGAGTTCGACGGCTTCGACCAGAAGGATCTCGACACCTTCGCCGATACATCGGGGCTGCCGCGGTTCACGCCGGAAGTGATCGGTGGGGTCGCGGAGAAATCGTACGGCGAGACGACGATGGATCTGCAAGTGGCACATGCGATTGCACCCGATGCGCACCTGGTCTACATCAACGCCAGACCAACGCTGGCGGGCGACGGCGGATACGAGAAGATCGGCCAGATGTTCTCCGACGCCGACCGGAGGTTCCCCGGCGCGGTGTGGAGCCTGTCGATCGGATGGGCGTGCGACAAGTTCGTCAACGCCGCCGATCTCGCTCCCGCCGAGGCTGCGTTGATGAAGGCGCAGCGAAACGGCACAACGGCCTTTGATGCGGCCGGTGACAATGCCGGACTCGAATGCAAGGGCGCCGACGAGTGGTCATCGCCTCCGGGGCCCGATGACGTCGGGCTCGATGCGCTGTCGTCACTGCCGACGATGACCGCGGTCGGCGGAACCACTCTGTCGACGGGGCCACGTGGGCAGTGGCTGGCGGAGTATGCCTGGTTCGACGCGCCGCTCTCCCAAGGCACCAGCGGCGGTATCTCGACACTGTACGAGCGGCCGGAATGGCAGGAGCGTCTGGCTGCGGGCCGAGATGTGCCGCAGCGCAGGCTCTCTCCCGATGTCGCCGCGGTCGGCGACCCGTTCACCGGGGTGCGCTTCATCTTCGGTCAGAGCGGATACGTCGGCGCAGGCACGTCTCAGGCGGCGCCCATCTGGGCCGCGTTGACAGTGTTGATGAACCAGTACCTGAAGGCCAACGGCGGGCGGCGGCTGGGAAACGTGAACCCGCTGCTGTATCGGGTCGCAGCGGGTGCGGATCTGCCGGGCTTTCGGGATGTCGGATTGGGCGGCAACGCGGTTGACCTCGCCAGGCCGGGCTACGATCTGGTCACCGGACTCGGCAGTCCCAACACCTACAACCTCGCTGCGAACCTGCTGAAGGCCCAACGGCAGTGAGCGGCGGGACGTTTGCCCGCCTCCGGATGGGCCGGTACATACCCGCGCCTGACGAGCCGGTCGTGCGGCTGTCGGTGGCGAGTTCGCTGTTCCCGCATCTGACGCAGCGCTCCCGCACGGCATTCCGGATCGGCATCGCAACGATCTTCATGCTGCTGATCGCCCTCGGATTGCTGCGGTGGCAGGCGCCTCTGATCGCGATCAGCGCGCTCGCCATGCCCCTGGTATTCCAGCTCTACCTGTACGCCGCAAACATGTTGCGTCTCTCGATGCTTCGTGTGGTGATACCCACGGCACTCCTGGGTATCGGACTCGGCGTCGCTTGGGCGGCGACGACCGGGTCGCTGGTCTCCGCCTTCTACGATGTCTCCCTTGCCGACGCAGAGTCCAGGAGGCTGGCCACGCTTGTCGGCCTCGGAGTTCCGATCGGCGGAGCGATCCTGATGCTGGGGCCCGGGGTGGTGGCGCATGTCCTGCGCCCCACGCGGGAGTTGTTGGACGGCTTCGCAATCGGATCGCTCGGGGCAATCAGCTTCACCGCCGCCGCGACGCTGACCCGGCTGGCGCCGCAGTTCGCGACCGGGCTGGTCGCAGATGATCGACCTGCCAGCGTGCTGTTGGTTCAGGCAGGCGTGCAGGGCATCGCCTCGCCCCTCACCGCGGCGGCCATGGGCGGACTGGTCGGAGCGGCACTATGGTCCGGCCGCCGAAATATGTTGGTTTGCAGCGTATTCGCAACCGTGGCGATCTACGCAGTTCTCGGTATCTCGGAGGTCGTTCCCGCGCTGGAGGGCATGCATCTCGGTGCCCACCTGATGGTCACCGTTGCCGCCTTGCTCGCTCTGCGAATCGGGCTGCAGTACTGCCTGCTCGACGAGGGAGACGATGCGGTGACAGCGGAGCGTCGCGGCGACGAACCGCTGCGCCACACCGGTTCCGGCTGGTTCTTCACATCCTTGGCCGCGGGGCTCGCGGTAGCGGCTGCGGCGGGGGTGATCGCGTCGGTTCTGGCGACGCCGCCGCGCCCGCGGTACACCTGCCCGCCCGATTGCGGACGACCGCCGATCGGAGCGCCGATCGACGCGAATCCGCGATTCGTCGCCGAGGGCGGTGAGTTCTCCGTGCAGTACCCGGGGCCGGGGTCTCTGTACAAGGCGACGCTGTACCCGGACTGGGTTTCGCTGGAGTACTCCGGGGGTGACACCGGGACCCTCGATCTGTGGGGCGAGCCCGCAGAGGAGCGCACCGCCAAGCAGGTGATCGACGAGATGATCGCCGAGTACTATCCCGACGCCACGCTGCACTACGAGATTCCCAACGCGATGGTCGGTTACCAGCCGGGGTACGGCGCCGTATTCGACCAGTACCCACAGGATTCCAGCGGCACGTTCACCCGCCTCCGACTGGTCGCCCTCAGCGCGATCAAGAACGACTATGCCCTGACAGCACTGGCGGTCGGGCCGTACCACGAGTTCACGCCGGACTTCGGGACGGGCCACCCGTCGGGGGCCAACCTCGCGCTCGCCCTGGATATGGGCAAGTACGTCAACAGCTTTCGCTGGTTCAGCGGGCCTTCTCTGTGAGCGCCGAGGTAGCGGTGAAGCTGACAGGCATCGAATGGATGCCATTCATCAGGTTCGACCGCACCCGCTCGACGGGCCCGGCGAGTTCGAGGTTCGTCAAGCGGGCCAGCACTTCGGGAATGAGCGCGCCCGCTTCAACGCGTGCGAGGTTCGCGCCGAGGCAGAAATGGGTTCCGCCGCCGCCGAAGGCAAGGTGAGGGTTCGGGGCGCGGCCGATGTCGAAGCGGTCGGGATCGTCGAAGTGGTTCTCGTCGCGGTTGGCCGACGGATAGAACATCGCCGCCCGGTCGCCCGCCGCGACGGGGATGCCGCACAACTCGGTGTCCGTCGTCGCCGTGCGCACGAACACGGTGACAGGAGTGGTGTAGCGCAGCATCTCCTCGATCGCGGTCGGCATCAGCGACGGGTCGGCGGCGAGACGCTCCCGTTGGTCGGGGTGCTCCATCAGCGCGAGGATGCCCGACGCGACGAGATTGCGGGTCGTGTCGCCGCCGGCGTTGATGAGGAGAAGGAAGAACATGTTGAACTCGAGATCGGTGAGGCGTTCGCCGTCGACCTCGGCGTCCAACAGCGCGGTCGCGATGTCGTCGCCCGGGTGCGAGCGCTTGTGGGCGGCGAGCTCGGTGCCGTACTGGAACATCTGCATCTGAGCGTCGAGCGCGTGCGTCTGCACGACGTCGCCGACGGCGCCGGAGTTCATCACCTCGGTCAGCTGGTAGAGCCGGCGCCCGTCCTCGAGGGGTATGCCGAGGAGCTCGGCGATGACATAGGACGGCAGAGCCCCGGCGACGTCGTTGACGAAATCGCACTCGCCGCGCTCGGCGACGTCGTCGACGATGTGGCGTGCCATGTCCGCGACGTGGTCGTTGAGACGCGCGACGCGCCGCGGCGTGAAGCCCTTGCTCACCAGGTGGCGGAGCTTGGTGTGGCGCGGCGGGTCCATCGTCAGCATCATCAGCGACAGCTGGAACTCGTCCTGGGGGCCGGGCACGTCGAAGAACACGCCTGCGGTCTGCGACGACCACGTGGCGCTGTCCCGGGAGACGGCGAGGATTTCGTCGTAACCCGTCAGCGCCAGAAAGCCGGGCCCGTCCTTGTATGGGTGCCACGCGACCGGCGCGCGTCGCCGAAGCTCACGGAAGGCGTCGAAGGGCATGCCGGATAGATAGGTATCAGGATCGGCGAGGTCGGCGCCGCCGATCGTGACGGCATCGTCAGCCACGTTCGACAGTGTGACGGACAGACGGCGATGGGGGACGACATCGAACCGGCCGAGTGAGAAACTGCCGGCTCGGTCAAGCGCCCGGCCGATTCGACGCTGTGACGCACGCTACACGCCTGATCACCCGGGTAGCCGGTCGCCACCTCGCTGAGCTGGGAAAACGTTACCTATTCGTGATCATTGCTGGTCAAGGCGCTGCCAGCGCTTTCTAAGGGTTTATTGAGGGAAGATGAACATTTCGTTCTTTGCTCGTATGGTGCTACGTGATGGGGAGGCACAGTGTCGCTCAGCGCCGGCGGATAACGCCGTCTGCGGTCCCCGCGGCGGCGGTCATCGCCCCCTACGCGCTCCTCCTCGCCGCCGGTGGCGACGTGTCGGCCCCCGCCCCGGTGCAGCAGGCCGAGGCTGTCGACCAGGTCGTCGAGGATCTGCGTTCGGTTGAGGTCGTCGCGACCGCGCCGGACACCCTGTTGGCGACGACGACCGCCCCCGCGCCGGTCGGCGTTGCGCCGGCGGGCGGTGCCGAGCAGGTGCAGTTCGCGACGGCATCGAGGTATCGGGTCTACAACCGCGAGGCCGAGAGAGTGCTGCCCGTCGGCATCGCGCCGGAGAAGGGCCTGCAGGTCAAGACGATCCTCGTCGCGCGGAGCATCAGCGCGCTATTCCCCGAGATCCAGCAGATCGGCGGTGTTCGACCGGATTCGCTTCGGTGGCATCCCAACGGCCTGGCCCTCGACGTGATGATTCCGAACCCGACGTCAGCGGCGGGCATTGCGCTGGGGAACCGGATCGTCCAGTACGCACTCGAGAATGCGGATCGGTTCGGTCTGCAGGACTGCATCTGGCGCGGCATGTACTACACGCCCGGTGGCGCGAAGGCCGGCGGCTATGGCCACTACGACCACGTCCACATCACGACCCGCGGTGGTGGATATCCCACCGGCGACGAGGTCTACATCCGCTGACCCTGCCACGCACGCGCGGCGATCAGCTCCGGAACCAACACCTCCGGCGGCCAGCATGATCGTCAACGGTGTCGGCGCAGTGGGCATGTCGGACGATACTGCCTTCGACTCGAGCTACAACATGGCCGGAACGTCAACGGTCGTCGGCCAGTGGGTATGTCGGACGATATTGCCTTCGACTCGAGCTGACGTCATGGCCGGAACGTCACCCCACCGTCGCATCAGCCGCGGGTGTTGACGCGCATCACCTCGTCAAAAGCGTCGAGCCTGCCGAACGTGTCGGTCGCCAGGGCGACAATGTCCCTCACCGCGCGATGAGTTTCCGCTGCCGGCGCGGTCTATCCGGGCAAGGGGCGTCGAGAGGAGATACCGCATGGCGCAAACAGCGAAACCCCCGGTTGTCGATCAGCAGACCTGGCGCAAGGAGCTCGACGAGCTGCGGCGCCGCGAGAAGGCAGCCACGCGTGAGCTCGACGCGATCGCCGCGGCGCGCCGCAGGCTGCCGATGGTCGAGATGGACGACTACACGCTGATCGGCGAAGAGGGCCCCGTCCGGCTCGCCGATGTATTCAACGGACACTCGCAGCTCATTGTCTACCACCACATGTGGGAGGACGGGGCGGAGTGGCAGTG
This sequence comes from uncultured Actinomycetota bacterium, assembly GCA_963786995.1. GTDB lineage: Bacteria > Actinomycetota > Actinomycetes > Mycobacteriales > Mycobacteriaceae > Mycobacterium. Next base: position 280,502 of record CAWBBH010000006.1, read on the forward strand.
CGGCGGCTGCACCGGGTTCACGTCGCAGTTCACCCGGCTGGAGTTCCTCGACGCCTATGACGCGCGGTTCGTCATCGTCACCAACGGGCCGATCGAGGAGGCGCTGGCCTACCGCGACAAGGTCGGCAACACGATGGACTGGTACTCGGCCTCGGAGAGCTCGTTCGGCGCCGACGTCGACGCGCCACCGGGTGGCGGATTCGGCGTCAACGTGTTTCTGCGCGAAGGCGACACGGTCTACCGCACCTGGCACACCAACGGTCGCGGCACCGAGCAGCTCAGCCACTCGTTCGCCCTCATCGACCTGTTGCCGTTCGGACGACAGGAGGAATGGCAGGATTCGCCGGACGGGTGGCCGCAGTCGCCCACCTACTCGAGGTGGCTGGACTCACCCGACATCGCGAAGGCGTACGGGCCACGCAGCTGAGCGCGACGACTACTTCACGCAGATGTCGCCGGGCGTGCAGTTCCCACTCGGCGCCGGTGCCGGAGCCGGGGCTGGGGCTGGGGCTGGCTCCACCTTCTTGGGCGCGGGTCCGACGGGGTCGGGAACCTGCGCCGGCGCGGGTCCGACGGGGTCGGGCACCTGCGCGGGCGGCTGGGCCGGCGGCACCTGTTGCGCTGGCGGTTGGGCCGGCGGTGCCTGCGGAGCTGGAGCCTGCTTCTGCGCGGGCGGTTGCGCCGGTGGCTGAGCAGGAAACTGCGCCGGCGGTGGGGCAGGGTACTGCGGCAGCGGGAGTTGGGGCAGCGGAAACGGGAGTTGGCCGACCGGCGACTGCGGAATCGGAGCAGGGACGGGCGCCTGCACGGGAGGCGATGCCGGAGCCTGGGCCGGCGGCACGCCCGCGGGCGGTCGCGCAGGCTGCGGGGCGGGCAGTTTCGCGCCGGGCGTCGGCAGCGGCGCGGCCTGCCGTGGCGTCTGAACCGGCCTCGGAGCCGGAGTGGCCCTCGGGGCCTGCGGCGTCGGAAGCACCGCGGCAGGAGTCGGCGCGGGAACGGATGCGGTCGGTGCGGGCTGCGGCGCGGGTTGCACGACGCCGCTTTGCGTCAGCCCGACGCTCGGGAGATACAGCCACGCGAGCGTGCCGCCGAGAACCAGGATCGGCAGACCGATCAGCAACGCCATCAACGGCACCACTCGCCGCTTCGATTCGTCGCCGGGCGCAGTACCGACAAGTGCTGCGGGTTCGTCATGGTGTCGCGGCTCGAACGGCGTCTGATAAGGCGGCGGCTGGATCGCGGGCCTCGCGGCCGTCGCAGCGGTGTGGAAACCCGAGTCGGCCGCAGGCCGCATCTGTGTGGCGGAGGAATTCGACGGGTTCCCCATGCCGCGCGATGCCGACGTCAGCTCGAAATCCCGGATGACGCTGTCCTTCAGCCAGGCGGGCGCTGGGATGAACACCGGCGCACCGAGCAGAGCGGCCGGGTTCACCGACCGACGGCGCAGGTCCTCGCACGCGTGACACGATTCGATATGGCGCGCAATGCGTTTGCGCATCAGGATGTTGAATTTGCCGTCCCACCCGTGCAGAACCGAGGCCAACTCCGGACAGCTGGCCGGATTGGCCTGGATGCGCCGCGCCACCAGCAGTGCGCCCAGTGACCGCTCGATGGTTTCGCGCAGACGGCCGACCATCGTGTTGGCGTTGGTCTGCGTGACCCCGAGCGCCATCGCGAGTTCGGGACCGTCGAGCCCCTGCCGATAGGCCAGCTCCAGCACGGCCTGGTCGCGGTCCGAGAGCCCGCCGGCCGCCTCGGAGATGAGGTTCGCCAACTCCAGTCGCTGGGCCATCGTGTCCGGGCCGGCGTCGTGCGACACCACGTCGGGCATCTCGTCGGTCGGCCGCTCGCGCTTCAGTTCACGCAGACGCTTGTGGGCTTCGTTGCGGACGACGGAGTAGAGCCACGGGCGCAACTTGTCGGGCTCGCGGAGCCCGCCGAGGCTAGTGGACACGATGCAGAACGCGTCCTGCACGCAGTCCGCGGCCGAGTCGCGGTCGCGGAGCATTCCGATGCAGAAGTCGTGAAGCCGGTCGGCGTAGCGGTCGTAGATCTGGGCAAATGCGTTGCGGTCGCCGGCAGCTGCTGCGACGGCGATCTCCGCGTCGCTGCTGCCTGGGCCTATGCCACTCCAGTTCGATAGTGCGGCGGTCATGGGTGGTACTCCAGATTGATCGAGTGGCGGTAGCTGTCAGCGTAGTTGCTGGGACCCGCCTGGGCGAGATATTGCGAGGATGATTAACGCTCAGCCCAGGCCGGGTGACCTGGGCTGAGCGGTTCTGCGGGTCAGCTGAACGGCAGGTTGTCGAAGGCATCGTTGGCCTGTTTGAGCTGGTCTTGAACCTGCTTGTTGAGAGCCTCCTGGGCGGCGGCGTCATCGGTGGCGGCCTTGGTGCCCTCGGCGGTGGTGCCTGCGCCGCCCGCGGGCTTGGTGCCCTCGGGTCCGGCGGGCGGGTTCGTGGTGCCGCCGCCGGTGGACGGGCTGGTGGTGCCGCCGCCGGTGGACGGGCTGGTGGTGCCGCCGCCGGTCGAGGGGGTGGTGGTGCCGCCGCCGGTGGACGGGGTGGTGGTGCCGCCGCCGGTCTGCGGACCCGGCACCGCAACCACGACGTCGCCGCCGTTCTTCCCCGGCACGCCCACCTCGACACCCGGCGTCTTCACCGAAACCCCACCCTGGCTGGGCACGCCGACCTCGGCGAACGGCGTCTTGACCGCGACACCCGGGCCCTTCGGCGCGGGAGCAGGAGCGGGAGCCGGAGCGGCCGCGGGCGCCGGCGCGGTGACCGGCTTCGACGAGGTGGCCGGCTTCTGAGTCGCGATGGAGCGCGGTGCGGAGACCGGGCCGCTCACGCGGATCGGAGCCGGGTTGTTGACGATGACCGGCGCGGGTGCGTTCTGTGCCGGTGCCACTGCCGGAACCTGGTTCACCGCGGGAAGTTCGACGACCTGGGCCGGAGCAGCGGCTGCCGGAGCGGCGCTCGTCGAGGCGGTCGGCGCCGAGCTCGTCGAGTTCATCAGGTAGACGCCACCGAACGCGGCGGCCCCGACGACGGCGAGGCCGGCGACGAACAGCAGGCCCTTGCTCGTCGACGAGGACGACTGCGTGACGGGCGTCTGCACCGGCATCGGCTGCTGCGGCAGCGGGGCCTGCTCGCTGTAATAAGAGCCATACCCGTAGTTGGGCTCCGGCGAGAATCCGTAGTTCGGCTCGGGCATGCACTGCGAGTAGGCCTGCGACGCATTCGAGCGCATGGTCTGTTCGGAGTAGCGGATGTAGTTGGTGGTGGCGTTGGCGTTCATGATCTCTCCTTGGTCTGAAGCTGCCGTTGGTGGCTGCTTTCACGGGTAGGAGCGATCGGCAGGGCGCGGTCGCACACATTTTTCGAAGTTTTTGGAAGATTTTTTCGCCGGGGCTGTTTGTGCAGCTCAGGAGCATTTCGTAGGTTGTGGGCCGGGCTGATGCCCGCGTTAGGTATCGGCAGTGTCTGGTCCAGATCACCTTTGGGAAACGGTGCGGCGTGGCCTGTCGCGCAAGTCGCTTCGGCTGCTAAGAATTAACGCCGTCGTCTAAATACCAAGCGTGTAAGTCGTTTGCAGTCAGAAGGAGTCGACGTCGATGGCGATCATTGATCGGTTCACCACCAGAACCCTTGTTATCCGCGCGGGGTTGTGGGCGACCGGCATCGCGTTGTGCTCAGCCGTTGCCGCCGCCCCTCCCGCCGCCGCCGAATGCGCACCAGGGGCGCCCGCGGGCAAGGAGTGCGGCGCGCCCGCCGCCGCGTTCGGCCCCATGGCGGGCGTTCCGATGGCGCTGCCCGGCCCCATCCCCGCGCCTGCGGCGCCTGTGCCGGTCGTTCCCGCCGCGCCACCCATACCGGTGATTCCGGCGGCGCCCGTGCCCGTGGTTCCGGCCGGTGCTCCCCTTGCCGGGGCGCCCGTGGCGGCGGGCGGCGCTCCTGTCGCCACGGCAGGCGGCCTCGCGGGTAAAGGCGATCCCGTCGTCGCGCCCGCGGCCGGAGCGCCCGTGCCCGGCCAGCCGCTTCCCGCAGGCCCGCGGCCTGCGAGCTGACCGTCAACGCTGTCAAACGGACCAGTCGGCATTCCTCGATGAGAGCAGGAGCCATGCGCGCGATAGGGCGATGCGTTCTCGCGATGATCGTGATCGCAGCGGGGGTGGGCACGAGCCCGGCCGGTTTCAGCGCCGCGGCGAGCCAGCCATCACCGTTCGGCATCGCGTCGGTGCTGCCTGCACCGAATGAGGTGGTGGGGGTGGCGCATCCGGTGATGGTGACGTTCACCGCGCCGGTGGCAGACCGCCGTGCCGCCGAACGGGCCATGAGGATCAGTTCCCGTCCGGCGATGTCGGGCAGATACGAGTGGCTCGACCACAAGGTCGTGCAGTGGGTTCCCGACAGCTTCTGGCCCGCGCACACGACGATTGCGCTATCGGTTGGTCCGCTGCGGACGAATCTTCAGACGGGGCCCAAAGTTGTTGGCACCGCAAATATCTCGGACCACACGTTCACTGTGTCGATCGACGGCGTCGAGTCGGGTCCGCCGCCTGAGCTGCCGTCGCCGCATCACCGCCCCTTCTGGGGACGGCCCGGCGTGTTCCCGGCCTCGACGGGCAGGCCCGATTATCCAACGCCCGTCGGCATGTACACCGTGTTGGGCAAGGAGCGCTCGGTGCTCATGGATTCGAGCAGCGTTGGGATCCCGGTCGACGACCCTGACGGTTACCGGATGGATGTGGAGTACGCCGTCCGCATCACCAGTCGCGGATTGTTCGTCCACTCCGCACCGTGGGCGGAGAACGCGCTAGGGCACGAGAACGTCAGCCACGGCTGCATCAGCCTGAGTCCGACCGATGCCGAGTGGTACTTCAACACGGTCAATGTCGGCGACCCGGTCATCGTGCGGGAGAACAGCCTTGAAGTTCCCCGAGCGGTCACGCCGGGCGCGCGGCCCTGATTCGATATCGACTCATTACCGATTTGAGACCATGTGCGCACGGGTTTTCCGTCGTCCGCAACATACCGTCAGATCTCAACCTCGCTCAACGGATGGGTAAATGACAGCTATCGACGACACCGACGACACGCTGCCGGATACACACTTCCAACGGGTAGAAGCACTTTCGCATGCGACGACTGGTCTGCACTTCGACCCCTACGCCGACATCGACTGGGAAGCGCCCGAAAACGCGTTGGACAAGGACGATCCGCGTTGGGTGCTGGATCCGGCTATCGCACCGCTTGCGGCTACGGCTTGGTACGCGGATCAGCCCCTGCAGCAACGCATTGATATGGGCCGGTGGATGACCGCGAACACCTTCAAGGTCGGCATCCAATTCGAGATGATCCTGATACGTGGCGTCGTTCATTATGCTGGGAAGCTGCGAAACGCTGATCCGACTTTCCGGTATTTGATGCATGAGATCGCCGATGAGTGCAATCACATCCAGATGTTCCAGGAATTCATCAACCGAAATGGCCAAGATGTGCCTGGGATGCGGCGAATGTCGCGATTCATCGGCCCCATCGTCGGTTTCATCAGCGGGTACCTGAAGATCATGTTGTTCATTGGTGTCCTCTGCGGCGAACAGCCAGTTCATTCACAGCAGACGTTGCTCCAACGGAGGGCGGACCGGTTACCCCCGTTGCTGAACAAAATCACCTACATCCATCTTGCCGAAGAAGCACGACACATAACCTTTGCCGATGACTATCTGACTCAGCACATACAACGTTCGGGGCGCTTCAGGCGAATAGCGTACGCGATCTTCTTTCCTGCTTTCCTGCGGTGGCTGATGGGAGAAATCTTTACTCCGCCGCGGTCTTTTGCGCGGCAATTCGGAATTCCGCGCCGGACGTTTAAGTCCGCGTACTGGCGCAGTGAACATTCACGCCGGATGCTATCGGAGTCGGCCGCCGACGCTCGGCGGGTGGCAGACCATCTGGGTCTTCGTACCGCGTGGTCAAAGCGAATCTGGCGGATCTTGGGCATCGACGGCCGCGTCCCCCGCTACCGGGGCGAGCCGGATCGCCTGTATGAGGGCTTGTCAGTCGCAAAGCTCGTCGAGATCCGGACGACAGTGTGGCTTCGCGTCGCGGCCGCACTCGTCATGGCAGCCGTCGCACTCCTCGCGACACCGGTCGGTCTGCGGGTCATCGCGGTTGCCGTTGCGGGAGCGAGCATATGGGCGATCTATCACACAATTCGAAGAACGACTTGGCGGTGCGCAGGCGAACGAGCGGTTCGAGTGGCCGAGGCTGTTCGTCTGGACTACGTTGTGCGCGGCGATGATTCCGGCCGGCGGCCTGATCGGGCTGGCGCTGGTGGTGTTGATGATCCTTGCGCTCGCCGAGTTCATGCCCAGCATCTGATGCCCGTACAAGATTTCAGTCCGGTCAATCGACGGCCTGGCAACCTCGAATCCATATAGTTGGGTGGTACTTTCCGCATATGGCTAGCCTTCCATACTTCGACCTGCTGATCGACGAACGGCAGGATGGCGGTGAGACCGGGCGTATGTTCCAGCACCAAGTGCACTGGGGATATTGGAAAAATCCGAAGGAAGCCGACGGTACTTCTGCCGACTACGTCGCAGCTATGGAGCAGATGAACGTCGTGCTGCTGGAGGCAGGACACGTCGTCGACGGGCAGCGCTTGTTGGATGCCGGCTGCGGATTCGGCGGAACGATCCAACAGATCAACGCCGGGCATTTCGGTATGCACCTCACCGGTCTCAACATCGACCCGCGGCAGCTCGCTGCTGCCGATGCAGAGACGTATCCGACCAACGGCAACGACATTGACTGGGTCGAAGGCGACGCATGCGAGTTGCCGTTCGAGGACGACTCTTTCGACCGGATCCTGGCCGTCGAATGCATCTTTCACTTTCCGTCTCGTGAGCGGTTTCTCGCCGAAGCCGCACGGGTTCTCAAACCGGGCGGCTATCTCGCGGTCTCGGATTTTGTTCCGACGATGGCGTTTTTCGGCAAGACCCCGATCTGGTGGGCCATTCGTACACGTATAGCCAAGTCCTACGGCACGCTAGGGGCGATTCCCCTTAGAGGCTACAAGGCAATGGGCAGGCGTGCGGGGCTCGAACTCGACGCGAAACGCAACATCCGAAAGAACACGCTGCCGACCTACCCGTTCCTGATGAAGTTCTTCCGCGAGCAGGGGTCGGCTGATGCCCAGAAGACGCTGATCGTGGGCATCCGATGGATGAAGTGGCTCGCCAAGATGGGCCTCGTTCAGTACAAGGTCTATACGTTCCGCAAGCCTGAATAACGTTGTCGGCCGCTGGCCCCAGGGCGGTCAGTGAGTCGCGGGCGACAACCCGTACCGTCGCACCACATCGTCGAGCCAGTCCGGCGTGCCGAAATACAGCGCTTCGTGAATGTCCATTGCATCCGCTCCTTTCCGCTATCCTGCCGCTCGAACGACGGGTCGAAGTGAGGCCAGCACGTCGGCGTTCATCGTCCCGAATGTGCTACCTGGCCGCTGCTTCATTCCGTCGTTGAAGGCGGCCAGGATGCGGTTCTTGAATCGGGGCGTGGATGCGCGGCGGTCACCGCGGCAATGGCTTCCGGCGAGAGTTCATCGCGGCCGATGCCGACCACGTCGGTCGAGACACCGGCGATGACCAAGGCGATCTCGGGGTCGAGGAATTGCGGCACGCCCGGAGTGGTGTGCAACGCGATGCCCAGCCAAACCTTTCGGGCGGCAGCGGCGTCGACTTCGAAGCGAAGGCGCGACGTGCAGTTCAAGAGTCTTTTCGGTATGTGACGGTTTCCCGCACCGACTGACACGCTGTGTGCGAATCGGCGCAAACAAGCTCCAACCCCGGAGCCGATGACGCTGTCAGCCGCCGGGCGGAGGCTCGGTCACCGTCACAGTCGTGGTGCTCGTCGTCGTGCTGGTGGTGGTGCTCGTGACGGTGCTTGTAGTGGTGGACGGCTCGACTGACGTCGGCGCGGCGGAGGTGGTCGGCGGCGCTGTCACGGTGCTGGTTTCGGTGATCGTCACCGTCTCGGTATCCGGCGCAGCAGTTTGCGGTGTAGTGGTCGCCGACGTCGGGGCGATCGGGGTCAGCGTGGTGGTGGTCGTGCTGTCCGTATCGTCGGACCCGACCACAGACCACACGATCAATGCCAGCAGCAGCGTGACCAGCACCCCCGCTGCAAACATCGCGGCAGGCGTCCGGTACCACGGCACGGGCTCCTCCGGTGGCATACCCGGGGGTCGGCGCTCGCCGCCATACGCTGGAGGCTGATCGTCGTAATAGCCGCCGTCGCCGGGCGGACCGTAGTTCGACACGGTTGAATGCTAGTCCCCCGCGGCGGTGCCGCCTGTGCCGTCAGCCATTGAACTTGCGGGCTCGACGTTTTACCTGCTGCGCGACCTATGCCGACGTCTGGTGTCGCGGGATGATCATCACGGGGACGGGAGCATGGCGCAAGATCTTCGAGGCGGCCGAACCGAGAAAGACTTGAGCTGCCTGTCCGGCTGCGCCGGATCCGAGCAAGAGCATGTCCCCGGCTTGCCAGGGGACGTCCTCGACGGCCTCTTGCCAATCGTGGCCGCTGCCGACCACGACATCTACGTCGGGAACCGAGATTCGATTGCGAACCTCGTTGAGCTGCTTGACGATATCGTCCATCGTCCGGCGCGCCCACTGCTCCACGACGAGGTCCTCCGCCGAACGCTCGATCTTGCCGCTGAACACCGCCACCGGTCGCACGGTGAACGAGACGATCCGCAATTGGACCGGCCACTGGGTGGCCAGTTCGGCAGCCGCCGGGATGAGGCCGTGGATGTCGGCTTCGCCTCCGTATGCGACGGTGAGCCGTCCTATCGGCTCGGGCCCCAGCGGGTAGCCGCGCGGAGCGATCGCGACCGGTACAGCGGCGGTATGAACCAGCCGTTCGGTGACGCTGCCCAGCGCCACCCGACCGAGCAACCCCGAAGACGATGAGCCGACGACGACCATTCTGGCGTCGTGAGCGGCCACGAGTTCGAGCAAACCTGTTGGAATAGAGGTTGATTGGCGGACCACAGTGGGGATGTCCAAGTCGCTGGGCAGCTGGGCGACAACTTTTTCGAGTGATCGCGCCGCCTCCGAAGTGACATGGCGCAGGTACTCGTGCTCGACGGGGTCGTCCTTGGCCGGCCAGGGCCGTTCCACGATCGCTGCGGCCACCACCTTGTCGCCGGTCCAGCGCGACAGCTGCGCTGCAAGGTTGAGGGGCGCGGTGCCCTGACGGCTCGAGCTGAAGCCGGCGATGATGGTCATGCCACCGGCTCGGCTTTCTCGGTCCGGGTGGCGACCACGTGGATCACCGGCACGCTGTGCGCTTCACGCGCGCGGTCCACGACGTCGAACCGATTCCAGACGGAGTCCTCGGGCGGCAGTGTCGATATCACGATCTGATCCGGCCGGAACGAGTCGACGGCGCCGGCCAGGGCGCGCAGCGGCCGATAGTCACCCAATTCACCGTCGGCATCGAGGTTCTCGGAGCGCAGGGCGGCCAGCGTGTCGTCCAGTCGCTGCTGCGCGATGACCCTGGTCGCTTCCTCGACGTCGAGCGGACCGTGGGTAGCTGCGGTTCCTGTCTCGATTGGGCTGGCCGGAACGATGACGCGGTACTTGGTAGTCCTGTCCGCGCCGATGCGACGAAGCTCGTCGAGCAGTTCCCGCGATCCGACCGTCTGGTTGGCCATCACCAGCACGCGATGGGGGCGCTCCGTCGGGGCGACTTCCTCGACGGCTGGACGGCGATTCATGTACCACCGGTTCGCGAGGAACAGCGCGATCACGACGGCCCATGACAGCAGGCTGAGCGTCAACGCCTCCCTGTTGGTGCCACCCTGCATTCCCATCTGGATCAGGATCGCCAGGATCGCGCAGGCGGTGAGGATCGACAGCACCGGGAACAGCCACATCTTGACCCGAAGCTGCGAGTCGTCTGCGCGGCGGCGCAGCACAATCTGGGAAATCGCGATGAGCAGGTAGACGAACAGGATGACCGCGCCGCTGGAGTTCAGCAGGAACGCGAAGATGGTGTCCGGCGAGATGGCAGCCGCGATCACGCACAGGAAGCCGATCACCGAGGACGCGAGAATCGCGATGGCCGGAACCCCGCGGCGCGTCACCCGGACCAGCTGCGCGGGCGCCTCCCGCCGCGCGGCGAGAACGAACAACATGCGCGACGCGGTGTACATGCCCGAGTTCAAACAGCTCAGCACCGCCGTCAGCACCACCGCGTTCATGATGTGGTCTGCGTAGGGAATCCCCATCTCCGTGAACGCGGCGACGAAGGGCGACGCGCCCGCCTCCTCGTCGTTCCACGGCAGGATGACCGCGAGCAGGAACGTCGAGCCGACGAAAAACACTGCGATACGCGTGATCACCGAGTTGGCGGCCTTCGATACCGCCCGCTCCGGATCCGACGACTCCGCCGCGGCGATCGTCGCGATCTCCGCGCCGACCATGGAGAAGATCACGGTGACCACACCGACGGTGACGGCCGTGACACCCAGCGGGAAGAACCCGCCGTGCGACCACAGGTTGGAGAAGTCCATCGACTTGTCCGGCCACAAGCCGAATACGAAGAGCCCGCCAAGAGCGATGAACGCCACGATCGCGGCCACCTTGATGCCGGCGAACCAGAACTCGAACTCACCGAACGACGAGACGGAGAACAGATTGGTGGCAGTCATCAAGATCATCAGGACCAGAGAGCAGAACCACAGCGGAATGTCGATCCAGTACTGGATGATCTTCGCGCCCGCGATGGCCTCGAAGCCGACGACGATCACCCAGAAGTACCAGTACAGCCACCCGACCGAGAACCCGGCCCAGTTGCCCATTGCGGCTCGGGCGTAGTCGGCGAAGGACCCGGTCGACGGGTTGGCCACGGCCATCTCGGCCAGCATCCGCATGACCATGATGATCAGCACGCCGGCAAGGGCGTAGGCGATGAACGCGCCTGGCCCGGTGCCGCCGATGACGACGCCGGAGCCGACGAACAAGCCGGCACCGATGACGCCGCCGATGGCGATCATCGTCAGCTGCCGCTGGGTCAGGGCCTTCTTCAGGGTGGGTGTTGCGCTCACTGCATCCTCCGATGCTCATGCGGCAGATCGATCGCCGTGACAATCAGCGCGAAGAAGAAATTGTCTTTACGATCAATTGTCTGGTCAAAGTGCCTTTCAATCGTAGGCCGCTTGGCTGCTGCGGGGGCTGGATTCGGAAGTTGGTGCCAGATCGCTCAGACATGACTCTCAGCCGGCCTGTTGTCCGAACCTATGTCGCTACGTTCGGGCACTTGCCGGATGACGCCTGTCAGGCGTATGCCAAATGACGGCGTTAATGTTGATACCGCCCTGCGATATTCGCGCCTGCTTCGCCCCCGGCCTGCGGGCACCCGGGCGATACCGAGTCCCTTCATGCAGCGGTTGATTAAGGGCTCGAATAGCGCAGTGGAACAACGCAATTCGACTACAATGGCGCATGTATCGCAGGTCAGCGGCCTAGCGTAGGGGTTGTAAGCGCTCGTAACGACCGTCATGGGCGGCCAGCCTGGGAAGCCTGTGCGGATCCGGATTTGCGAGATGAACCGAGGCTGAGGGAGTTACCGGGCATCCGTCGTCGACAGCGGTTGGCGTTCGACGGAGCGCCCGAGGACGACCCTCGCCGTGATGACGCCCAACTTGACCATGCCCAAGTACGTCGACGGGTTGAACATTGTCGGCCACACCGTGCGTGTTCTGTGCTCGTTGACCGGCCTGTCCCTGAATCGATCGCGCAACCACCTCAGCGTCATGGGCGCAGACAGTGGATGCAACAGCAGATGACCACAGAACCGGTCGCGGTGATAGGTGACCGCTGCACCGATGCGTTCATACTCGGCCACCAAAGCGTCGACATCGTCGACGCTGATGATTCCGTCGTGCACCGCCTGTACGACCAGCACGGGAGGCTTGGGCTTGGATTTGCCGAGCTTGGTCTCGTCGAAGATGTGGCGCACTTCGGGTAGGTCCCACAGCTCGTCGGCTGTCATGTCGACGTAGGACCCGATGTCGACGTTGCGCAACTGCCATACAGCCTGGGCCGTCGTCATTGTCTGCAACTCGTCGAGCAGCGCCTTGCCCTCATCAGTCGCGTGCTCGTCGACGACATTCTGCGCGCCAGGGAAGACTTGCGTCAATGCGGAGATCATCAACGCGGCGAGACCGGCGAAGGAGCTGCTGTTGAGGCGGCGCGCCACACTTCCCGGGTCGCCGACGGGCGAACCCAGAGCGGCGCCAACAATATTGAGCTCCGGTGCATATCGCTCACACAGTTCGGCCGCCCATGCCGACGCCAAGCCTCCCCCGGAATATCCCCACAGACCCACCGGTGCCGACGGCGACAATTCCAAGCGCTCGCACCGCATCGCGGCCCGCAGCCCGTCCAGGATCCGGTAGCCCGGTTCGACCGGAGCCCCCCACATGCCATGGCAGCCTTCGTGATCCGGCACGCAAACCGCCCAGCCTTCGGCCAGCGCGGCGGTCACCAGCAAGTACTCGGCTTGGACGAACGCACCGATCGGTCGCGCGCCGCGCCGCATGGCGAACGAGGGGAAGCAGCGCGACGCCACGGCGTCGATCGCACATTGATAAGAGAGCACCGGACAAGCGGCATCCTTCTCACGCTGCGCTGGTACAACCACGGTAGTCACGGCGACTTCCGGCTCTTCGTGCAGATTCGTGGTGCGATACAGCAGCTGAGTGGCTTTCACTCGTTGACTGATGAGACCGAGAAACCCGATTTCCACGTCGCGCGAGCGCAATACCGTGCCAGGTTCCGCGCTCTCGTAGTCCTGTGGCGCTCGGTAGAACGGGTCGTCGTCGGGTGAGATTGGACGTTCGCCGCGGCACAGCTCGTCGTGCGGCGGGCTTGCGACGCTCACTGGCGTGGCGGGATAGCTATCCATCGGTGTGGCGACTCCTCGGTAGTGCTGACGGCGCGCACCCCAGGCCGCCCGAGGTATCCATTACCCGCGGTACCGGGCTGTCAACCCTCGGTTATCCGAAACCAGCACCGACCATCAGCCCGAGCGCGTACGTGATGGCGGCCGCGCCATAGCCGATCAGCAATTGGCGTAGCGCGCGTCGCAGGGGTGGTCCTCCTGACAAAAGCCCGACGATAACCCCGGTGGCCAGCAGCGTCACGCCGACCAGTCCTGCCGACAGGGCGATTGCCACGGTGCCATGCAGCCCGAATAAGAACGGCAAGACCGGAATCAACGCTCCTGAGGCGAAGCAGCAGAAACTGGACAGTCCTGCAGTGAGCCCGCTGCCGACGGCCTCGTGGGGGTCATCACGTGCCGCTTCGTCGATCGAGCCGGTGTCGCCGCTGCCCAGCGTCCTCAAGACCTCTTCCGCCTTGGTGCCAGCCTCGGCCTCACTCATTCCACGCGCGCGGTACACCAACGCCAGCTCGTTGGCTTCGACATCCAGCTGGGGAAGCGCAGCACCGGTATGCGGGTTCGGTGTCGAGGCTTCGAGCAGTTCACGCTGCGAGCGCACCGAGACGTATTCGCCAGCACCCATGGACAACGCTCCGGCCAGCAGTCCGGCCATCCCGGTCGCCAGCAAGGTGTGGGTGCTCACGCCGGTAGCGCTCACGCCGAGCACCAGCGCCAAATTGCTGACCAAGCCATCGTTGGCGCCGAACACCGCGGCACGAAATGCGCCAGAGAGCCGACTGCGTCCGCGGGCGGCCAGTGCGCGCACGACCTCCTCGTGCACACGCTCGTCAGCGGCCATCCTGGGCGTCGCGTCGGCGTCGCTCTCATACGTCGACCGCGCTTCTGCGCGCTGCGCCAACGCGAGGACGAACACGGACCCGAAGTGGCGGGCCAAAAAGCCAAGCGCTCGCGTCCGCAGCAACGGTCGGTGCGGCGTGCCGATGTACGTACCCAGAAGATCGAGCCAATGCTGCTCATGACGGGCTTCGGCATCAGCAAGCGCCAGCAGAATTTCGCGATCGACACCGGTGCTTCGCTGCGCGAGATCACGGTAGATCGCTGCTTCAGCGCGTTCGTCTGCCAGATGTTGTCGCCAGCGACGCAGATCCGAACGCGAGGGAGCTAATCGTTGAGCACTCACCAGTCCTCCCTCCGATGACAGCGCCTATTCCACTCGAGGAATAACCCACTGTGTCACCGGACGACGCGGTAGCGCAGGTGTGCCACTCCTTACGCGGGAAGTGCCCGCGCGAGTTCGGAGTGCCCGTCGCAGTCGTCCATGCCGTCCAGGAAAACCCGACAACGGCTAATGATCGCGGTAGAACGGGCCGATGCTCGCTCTTGGTCGCCTGCCCTCCACCATTGCATCAATCGCAATCGTTGCCTCCGCTGGACGCTGTCGTGCCCGCCAGAACGTGTACCCGCTGCAGATGAGCACGACGGTAAGCGCGAAAAGGTAAGCCGCGGGCAGAAGCTGATCCCACGTCCCGGGGTGACGCAAGGACATCAGACCTGCTTGTGGAGGCGAGCTTCGCGATGCGACGAACCACCCCCCGAAGATCGCCGCCAGCGTCCACATGGCCAGCGCCGCGACGCGCGAGCGGTGTACGTACCCGAGAAGCCCAAGATGGACAAGAAGCGGTGCGAACCACACCCAGTGGTGGCTCCAGCTGAAGGGTGACGCGGCGGCCGAGGTCATCCCCGCGATGGCGAGACCCAAGAGCACATGACCGCGACGCCACGCCACCGCGGCGATTGCGATGGCGACGATCGCGAATACTCCTGCGGCCACAGTGGGCCACGGCGTTGCCCACTCGAAGCGCTCGATCAGTCCGGCCAGACTGGTGTTCGCCAGAGGGTCGCTGGAGATCCGCCGTAGATCTTGGAAGTGCCCCTGCAGCCAGAACGCTCTGGAATCGGCTCGCAGCAAGGCGAATCCGACGGCGATGGTGAAGATGAAGGTCAGTCCGGCGACGGCTGCCTCACGACGGCGCCCGGTTGTGACAAGAAAGACAATGAAGAGCGCGGGCGTCAGTTTGATACCGGCGGCGATCCCGATACCTATCCCAGTCCACCTGCGGGACGGTTGTGACAGCACGTCAGCGAGGACGATCGCCATCATGAGCAGATTGATCTGGCCGAGCTGCAGCGAAAGCCGGACAGGTTCCAACCAGACGATCGGAGCCATCAGAAGCGCCGTCAACCCCAACAGACCGGTTGCGGTCCAGATTCCTGCAGCACTCAGCATCCGGCGGACGATGTAACCCACGCAGGCAATGTTCACCAAAAGACCAAGGGTGAGAATGGCAGGCTGGCTCAACCCGATGAGCGGAAGAAAACACAGCGCAGCGAATGGCGGGTAGTCGAACAGCATTGTGTGGGAATTTCCGGTCAGCCCCACTGAGTACAGATCTTGACCATCCCAGACGCGCGCTGCTCCGAACCGGTACACCAACAGGTCGACCTGGCTGGCCAAGCTGGGCCACCGTAGATATGCGGCCAAGTACAACGCCAACGCAACCAGTAAGACGACCGGCCCCCACACACGGACCGATCGAGAGATGGCGCGCGGCGGGAGATGGTCCTGCACGATAAGGCGACTCCTTCATCGGTGTCCGTATTCGTTGCCTTGGCAATTACGTGCGAACTAACCAGCGAGGCCTGGGAGACGTACGACACCTGCTACCCGGCGCAGCGCCCGGCAAACGGTATTCAGCTTGGGAAGTATTGCGTCTACCTCGGCGAAGGAAATAGGGCGGGCGAACTTACTCGCCAGCCGCCTCCGATCTCGGCCGTCGCACATCCGCCCGGACGGCAGGCTTCCCGTTGCCGGGTCAGCTACAGTAGTGTGCCGTGCTGGCCTGGATCGCCCCACTTATCCTCGTCGTGGCGGTTACGGCGGCGATCACAATCAAGCTGCTTGTACGCCGCCGCGCGCCCATGGGCGGCTGGTTCAGTGACGCCCCGCGTAGCGCCGGCACCTTATCGGTAATCGGCACGATGTTCGCGGTGGTGCTCGCGTTCGTAATCTTATTCGCGCTCCAGAGCTACCAGCGAGCGCGGGAGGGCGCCAGCGTCGAGGCCGTCGCCGTCGCCGAGCTCCACTCCGTCGCTGATGTGTTCCAGGCACCCTCGAGCGATCGTCTGCAGGGAGAACTCGTCTGCTACGCGCGCGCCGTCATCGAAGACGAATGGCCCACGATGAGAGACGGGCGGTCCAGCGAACTGGTGCAGTCCTGGATCGACACCCTCGGCCGAGAGTTCGCGACCACCGACCCTCACGGCGCGCGGCAGGAGTCGGCTTACGCACAGTGGTTCGACGAGCAGGCTCAGCGCCGCGAGGGTCGTCGAGCGCGCATCGCCGAATCGTCCCCATTCGTGTCCCTCCCGCTGTGGATCGTGCTGGGTATCGGCGCCTCGCTCACGATCGCCTACATGTGCTCCCAGGCCGACCGGCGCGAGGGGGCTCTCATCCAGTCGATACCGATCGGCTTCGTCACCACCCTCATGACCGCGGGCCTGCTCGTCGTTGTTCTCCTCGACCATCCGTACGCGGACTGGAGCGGCAGCATCGCGCCGACCGAGATGCGCCGGACGCTCGCGCTTATAGATCACGGAGGCGCCCCGCCGTGCGACGAGCGGGGCATCGCCCGTTCCACCTGAAGGCCCAGCTGGTGCGACCGGTCGACACCATCGCCTCGATGCTTTTCGTGGAGCCGATGACGGGAATCGAACCCGCGTATTCAGCTTGGGAAGTCGATTTAAGGCGTCCAGCGGCGTCTACGCAGGTCCGCCGATGCCGACTGACCTGGGTGAGGCGTCCATGAGTGTCTGTGGTGATGCGCTCGAATCGTCGCGACTTGTGACATCGTCGTGACACCCGGGAGCCCTCGGATAGATGCCTGGTCAAGGTTCGCGGAGCCTGGCCGGCTGCGTGACTCCTTCATCCCGAACGATAGTCACTCAGCGTTTTGCTGATCGAAGCTGTGTTGGTGGCACTATGAATCCGCAGGTGCAGCGGTTGATTACGTTGGTCTCTGAAAACATTGGGAAGTTCTGCGGCGGACTGGCTGCGGACTGGCGTACCGGTGTGCGCAGACCAGGCCTCTTGGCGGGGGACCTCATCGGCGATAACTGAAGTTGAAGCTGCGGTGACCGGTCGCCGTGTCGGCGTTTCCCGTCAGCCGACAACAGCAAGCTCTCTCTGCCGACGCTCGGCGGAATGACCGTCTCGGTAATGCACTGACGCGCCTAAACAGAGGCTACGTCGGCCCGACGGCAAACCGCACCTCCGGGGGATAGGCGAAAGGCGCTGATGGCATGACACATCTCCTGCCGTCGGCGAGCGGTTGAGAGTGGATCGATGCCAGTACCGTCGGGTACATGAGATATCTCGACGTCGGTGGAATCGGACGGGTCAGTCGGATCGGCCTTGGCACCTGGCAGTTCGGCTCACGCGAATGGGGCTACGGAGACGATTATGCCTCGGGTACTGCACGCGACATCGTCCAGCGCGCCCGCACACTCGGGGTGACGCTGTTCGATACGGCCGAAATCTATGGCACGGGCAAGAGCGAGCGCATTCTCGGGGAGGCTCTCGGCGACGAGCGCGCCGAGGTTGCTGTAGCCAGCAAGATCTTCCCAATCGCGCCGTTCCCCCCGGTGGTCAAGCAGCGAGAGCGTGCCAGTGCGCGGCGGTTGCAGCTGGAACGAATTCCGCTCTACCAGGTCCACCAGCCCAACCCGGTGGTGCCCGATTCAGTGATCATGCCGGGAATGCGCAGCCTGCTCGACAGCGGCGACATCGGCGCAGCCGGTGTATCAAATTATTCGCTTGCGCGATGGCAGAAAGCCGATGCTGCGCTCGGACGGCCCGTCATCAGCAACCAGGTGAATTTCTCGCTTGCCCACTCCCAAGCGCTCGACGATCTCGTCCCCTTCGCCGAGCGTGAAAACCGCATCGTGATCGCCTACAGCCCACTGGCACAAGGACTGCTGGGCGGCAAGTACAACCTCGACAACCGGCCCGGTGGTATCCGGGCGATGAACACACTTTTCGGCACGGAGAACCTGCGCCGTGTCGAGCCGCTGTTGCAGACGTTGCGCGACGTCGCCGCTGAGGTCGACGCCAAGCCCGCACAGGTGGCGCTGGCCTGGCTGATCAGCCTGCCGGGCGTGGTTGCCATTCCCGGAGCGTCCAGCGTCGAACAACTCGAGTTCAACGTCGCCGCAGCCGACATCGAGCTGAAGGCGGATTCCCGCGACGCACTGACCGAGGCAGCCCACGCGTTCCGGCCAGTGTCCACCGGCCGCTTCCTTATCGATACCCTCCGAGAGAAGCTCCGTCGTCAGTGAACCAATGACCCGACGTCCGCAAAGACATCACTTTGGAATGAGCAAACGAAAACACGCCAGAGCATGTGGCCCTGGCCTGCTCGGTGGAGCTGCCGGGAATCGAACCCGTTTCGGGGTGCTGGTCTCTGAGCCGAACCGGTGCTGAGCTGCGAAATGACATAAAATGTGATTCACCAGGATTGACCTCCGTCGACACCAAGTGTGCCCAAAATGTGCCCAGCCAGTCCTCTCGATTGACAGCACGCGCGATGTGGGCCACAAGCCACCACCACCGCCCGCGATTCAGCTTCGGGACGCGACGAAGCGCTGAGGAAGTTCGTGATCAGCACCCTGCGCAGTCTTGGGGTTGAATCTTCGCCGGCTGCCACGCGATCCCGCACTCGGAAGGGTTGAATCTGCCGTCCGGAATCGCCAGCAGGCCGACACTCTGTGGACGGCTCGTGACACCACTCGCCCGGCCGTCGCGGACCGGCATAGGGTTGGTGCTGTCATCATCGGCACGCGTTCGGCCATGATTCTTCAGTGCCGGGCTCCGTAGACCGACCGCGGGCGCTTGGCCTGTCGGCGCCTATCCATCTACAGGTGGCTAAACACTAGACGCTTTGTTGTTGCGACTCATCAGCTCGACGGTCTCTTCTTCAATTTCCAGCTGTAGGGATTCGAATACCTTCGCCAAGGTGTCGTACCCGCCAACAGTGAAGATCACGTCAAGAAGCTGTTGCTCGCTGAACTCCTTGCTCAAGGCATGCCAGGTCGGGTCGCTGATCGTTCCGTCAAGAAGCAGTTCATCAGCGGCACAGAGCATTGCGGCTTCTATTTCGCTCCAGAATGGGGCATCCGGTCCGTATGCGATGCGGCTGATCTCCTCGACGTCGCGCCCGCAAGTTCCCTCGTAACTGCGGTCCTGCATGAACGTTCGCCTAGTGATGAAAGTCAGTCCGCCTAGGCGGTTTTCGTCAACACCAATGTTGCTTCGTTGTAGGGGAACAGTCGATAGAACAATCGGGGAACCGCTGTGATGAGGGGCGCAGCCTCAGCTTTACTGACGATCTGCGGGTTGGCCAACGATATAGCCTTGCCCAGCTTGTGCAGTACGGTCGGGCCGCCGGCCAATATGTTCTTCAGCCAGTCCGATTCAGGCCCGTAGCCGATGAGAATAGCGAAGCCGTCCCGGGTCTTGAATACCAAAAGAGGCGTTCGATAGTGCCTGCCCGACTTGCGTCCGGTGTGCTCGAGCGTCCCGAGGCATGGAAGCCATGGTGTGAGCGAGCGGGCCACAGGATTTGTCACCCGGCGATTGAAGTTTGCGACAGCACGAGGCACTCGCATAAAGGTCCTTTCTCACCACTTAAAACTCTAGGCCGCCCGTAACGGCGGCATTGCGCTCGGCGCGAACACTATGCCGTCGGCATCAGTTGCTGGGCCGATCCCACACGGGCTCACCCAATTTGGCGCGAATTGCACCCCATGGGTCGGCGTACCGGCCCGGCGCATTCCGATAGGGAGATCGTCGCGCCATGAACAGTCGCACCATCGGGGCGATGAGCCGGCCCGGGTAGTGCAACAGTCGGTACTTCTCCGCCAATTCGGCCATCAGGTCAGGCCACGAATGATGCTGGAACTGCAACGCCTCTTCGGCGCGGGTGGTGTCCATCCAGTCGGTGACGAACCAGTCGTCATCGCTGTTCGGATCGCCGGGCCGGCCCGTTGGCACGGCGCCCGGTATGCCCAGAGCTGCAACGAGGCCCGAGGTGACCTCGGCGTACGTCAATCGATGGGAATCGTCGCCACCGATCAGGAGGATCTCACGAGCGACGTCGGCAGTGGTCGCTGCAGCGAACGCCCAAGCGACGTCACGGACGTCGACGGTCTGCACTCGGCCATCGCTTGGCAGTGCGGCCTGGAAGTACATTGCGTCGGTGGTGACCGGCAATGCCCCCATGTCCGGGCTCAGCACTGCACCGAGTCGGTTTGATACGCGTCATGTCAGTCTCGCGTGCTTCCGCAACATTCGGCGGCCCGTGCACTACGTGCCTCCCGTGCAGATGGCATCCCAACTAGAAGTTCTGGGTTCATTTTTTGACTACCAGTCCCGACAGGTCATCGTTCGATCGCCAGTCTTCCAGCAGCTTTTCGAAGGCGTAGTACCCTAGGCCGTACAACTCGCCGGTGTAGGACCTCGGCCGGAGCTGGCCATTCTCGTCGGCGACTTCTTGTCCGTCGTTGTTGAAATATCCGGGTGTGCATTCTCGGATGAATGCCGAGGTATCGACCGCCACCTCGCGGACGTGATCCACGTATGCGTCCTGGGACTCCAGGCTGGGCTCGACGGTAATTGCTCCGCGCTCGAATGCCTTGCTAACAATCCAGGCGATATGTCTGGCTTGATTGTTGAACGTCTCAGTCGTCGAGGCGTTGAAGCCACCTTGAAAGAATCCGATGAAGAATTGATTGGGAAATCCGTGGGTCATGACGCCGTGCAAAGTTCGAAACTCGTGCGCCCAGTTATCGTAGAGAGACCGACCGCCACGGCCGGACACCTTGTCGATCCCCCACCGACGCTGAAGGTCACTGGTCACTTCGAAACCGCTGGCGAAAATCAGGCAGTCAATCTCATACTCCGTGGACTCGTGGAGAAATCCACAACTGGTAACGCGCTCAAGACCTCGCGTCGGTGACACGTCGAGCAGCTTTACATTCGGCAGGTTGAATGTTGGGTAGAACTCGTCGCTTGATGCTGGCCGCTTGCACATGTGCCGATACCAAGGCTTCAGGATCGCCGCCGTCTCTGGGTCCTCAACCACAGCGTCAACGCGCGCTCGCAGCCTCTCCATGACCCGGTAGTCCATCACCTCGCGCGTGGCAAGAAATTCCTCAGGTGATTGGGGCCAGCCTGATTTGTCGAACTCAGCAGAGAGGTTCCTGTTGATCTCGGTCCAAATGTCGCAGATCCGATCTTGCTCGCCGGGCGTCAGTCCGTCGATTGCGGCATGGTGGAAATTCATCTGACGCTCCCGCTGCCAGCCGGGTTGTAGTGTTGCGAGCCAAGCTTCGTCCGTGCGAGTGTTGACGCGCTCGTCCACGGTCGAGGCAGTGCGTTGAAGTACATAGAGCTGCTTGGCATATCGCGCGAGGAACGGGACCGCTTGAATCGCGGAAGCTCCCGTACCTACGATTGCCACTCGCTTGTCGGCCAGCTCGTCGAGAATTGGCTCGCGCTGGTTCCCGCCGGTGTACTCGTAGTCCCATCGGGCGGTGTGGAACGTCGTGCCCTGGAAATCCTGGAGTCCCGCGACGAGGGGCACCTTCGGTGTATTGATGGGGCCCATGGCCATGATGACGAACTGCGCTCGCAGATCATCGCCGCGATCCGTGGTGACGCGCCATCGTTTGGTCGACTCGTCCCATTGCAATGCATTGACGCATGTGTGAAACAGCGCGCCCCTGTATAGCTCGAATCTTCGTGCGACGCTTTGGCAGTATTCGCGGATCTCGAGCCCGTCGGCGAACTTCTTCGAGGGAAAGAACTGCATCTCTTCCAGCAGGGGGAGATAACAGTAGGAGTCGTTGTCACAGGACAGGCCCGGGTACCTGTTCCAGTACCAGACGCCACCGAAATCGCCTGCCTGCTCGATGATTCGGAAATCCGTCACACCGGCCTTCCTCAAGTGGTATCCGGCGAGAACGCCGGCCCACCCTCCGCCAAGGACAACGACATCGACTTCGTCGCTGATGGCAGGACGCGGCAACCGTGTCATGTGCGGGTCGCTGAAGTCGAGTGCCTCTGTCTCCTGGAATGCGGCGGCGTATTGCGCCTGGCCGTCGGGTCGAAGTCGCCGATCCCGCTCTTCTCGGTATTTGTCTCTCAACGTCGAGATGTCCACCTCGTCCGGGGCAGGCACCATAGTGGGATCGCAGGTCATTTTTGCTGCCCCTTTGTGTTCTCGAATCGAAGGGGAAGACTCTCCATTGCCAGCAGTGCAGCGTTGGGTATGTAGCGGACGTCCTCGATCGGTATCGCCAGACTGAGATCGCCGAGCCGCTTCGCCGTCTGTCTCGCTGCGACGAGTAGCTGCATCCGCGCAAGCGAGACGCCCAGACACAGATGCACGCCCGCACCGAACGTCATGCTTTTTCGGAGGTTGACACGGTCCGCGTCGAACTGGCGGGGACAGTCGAAAACCGCGTCGTCATCGTTGGCCGAGGCGAAGAGAATCAGCAGATGCGCACCCTTGGGCAACGGCGTGTCGCCCAGGGTGGTCGGCTCTGTCGTGACGCGGGACAGTGCCCGGACCGGTGCCTCGAGCCGCAGCAGTTCCTCGACGAAGCGTCCCATGCGCGCGTCATCGGCGGCGGCGGCGTAGAACTGTTCGGCGATCGTCGAATCCGTCGCCACCTTGAACAAGATGTTGCAGAACGCCGTCGACATCGAATCATGGGTGTTGATCAGCAGCGCCCGTGCCGTCGCCACCAGCTCCTCGAAGCTCAAGGGTTCTTCGTCCGGGGTACGGGCGGCGATGATGTCGGAGAGCATGTCGTCTTCGGGTTCCGCCATCCGCTTGCGAACCAGGGCGATCAGATAGGTCTGCATCTCGCTGAGGTCGTGCGCCGCAGCCACCATCTGCTCGCGGGTGTTGGTGAGACTGAACTGCGACAGATAGGCGCTGCCCCAACGTTTGATGGTGGCCATGTCCAGATCGTCGACCTGCAACTGCTGCATGCTGAAGGCGATCGCCATCGGCATCGCGAGATCGTGCAGGCCGTCAACCTCGCCGCGCTCGACGAAGCCGTCGATGAGCTCGTCGACAAGCGACTCGAACTGCGGCTCAAAGGCTTTCATACGCCGCCTACTGAAGGCCTGTGACAACAGCCGCCGCACGCGGGTGTGCCGCGGGGGATCGATGTTGGCGACATCGGGAAAGAACCCGCCACCCTCGTTGACAAGAATGTCCTTCATCTCCTCCAGGTGGCCTTGGGCCATCTGCTTGTAGTAGCCCAGCTCCTGAGAGAAGACGATCGGATCGAGCAGCACGGTCATGAGATCTTCGTGCCGCGACACCAGATACATGCCCAGGCTCTCCTCGAAGTGAACCGGATCACCATCGCGAAGCGCGCGGTAGTAGGGGTAGGGCTTCACTTGGACGGCTGGATCGATGAAGGACACGCCCGCAAGGGAATCCAGACCTTTGGGCCCGACTGGACAGTGGGCCTCTTCGTTCGATTGACCTGTCGTCATCTGGTCCACTCCTTCGCCTGTCTGTCCCACGTGTTCGTGCCCACTCCGCGTTGACGGAGTTCGGCTTTGATGATGCGTTGGGTTGCCTGGGTTTTCGGTAGTTCATCGAGGAACTCGATGTAGCGGGGAACCATGAAGCGTGCCATCCGGCGTTCGAGATCTGCGCACAGTTCGGCCGGACCGATGGAGTTGCCAGGACTTCTCACGGCGAACAGCAAGATCTCGTCTTCGACGGTGTCGGCCGGCACCGCGACGGCAGCGCATTCCGCGATGTCCGGATTGCCCATTACGTCGGCCTCCACCTCGAAGGACGAGATGTTCTCACCGCGGCGCCGGATCACGTCCTTGAGCCGGTCGACGAACACGTATTCGCCATCGGCGGAGCGAACAAGCGCGTCGCCGGTGTGGAACCAACCGTTGCGCCACGCCGATGCCGTCGCAGCGTCGTTGTTCAAGTAGCCGGCATTCATCACCCACGGCACGCCGGCACGCACGACGCACTCACCTGGAGTTCCGTCGGGGACCTCGAAGTCGTGATCGTCCACCAGCCGAACCTCGAAGCCGGGATAACCTTCCCGAAGGCGACCCAATGTTCTTTCATTCAAAGGATTCCAGCCCGAGCGTATCGGTACGCCACCCTCAGTGCTGTTGTAGACGGTGCAGATGCGAACGCCGAACCGCTCGCTGAACTGCCGATAGTTGGCGCCCAGCGGTGCCATGAACAAGTTCGTCAGCGACGTTGGCCCAGAGGGACTTTCGGGAAGACGGAGCAACATGTCTGCCATAGACCCGACCAACATCCCGGTGGTAATTCCGAAGCGGATTACGTCCTGCCAAAAGGCGATGAGGGCGAAACGAGGTCTGATGAGGACTCGTCCGCCGACCATGGCTGCGTGGTACGGAATCGACTTCGACCCGAAGTGGGCATGCGACGTGGTGCAGTAGAAGACGTCCGACGGTTCGAGATCGTCGAATGGGAAGGTGCCCAGGTTGATTGAATGAATTTGGCCCCATGGCAATCGGACCGCCTTCGAGGGACCCGTCGTACCGGAGGTATAGGTGATGCAGGCGATGTCGTGCGGCCCGGGCTCCGTCATCTGGCTACGGGCGGCCTCGATGTCGGGTTGGAGCGCTTCTACCGTGACGACGCATAGTTCGGTGGGCCCGTAGTGTTGACCGTCGTCATCGACGACGAGCACCCGCTTGACCGTCGTCAGTTCCGTGGTAACCGCGTCGACGAACGGCAGGTATTGCGCAGCCACGACCAGCAATTCGGCCTGGCAGTTGTTGATCGCATAGGCCAGCATGCGGCCCCGGAATTCGGGGTTCGTCGCCGCCTCGATGGCACCCAGGCTCGCCAATCCCAGCCAGGCGGTCAGTGACTCCAGGCTCGAGTCGACGATGGTCACGACGACGTCGCCGCATGTCACGTCCAACTCGAGGAACCGGGCCGCCCACTCCTGCATCGAGGATTGAACCTGTTCCCAGGTTGCGGATGCGCCGGCCGTGGTCTGAACGAAGACTCGATGCGGATCCGTGTTCGCCATCCGATTCACGATGGCAGGCAACGTCTCCTGCGAACGCAGGTCAGCTTCCCAGCCCACCGCACGCTCCTCGGGATTGATCGCAGGCCGACATCAGTCGTACTTCCAGAAGGCACGCATCATCGTGATCTTGCCTTCGTCATTGAAGGTGAAGTGATCGACCAGAGGACCGACGTGCTGCATCGCACCCTCGCGAGTCACGACGCCCTGGAGGATGGCGATGGCCTCGTTACCGCAGACGATCACGTCGCGCTCGAGCCACAGCTTCATCGGGCTGAGGTCGTCGACGAGCTTCCAGAACGACGTTCGCAAGCCCTCGATTCCGCGGTATGTGTCCACCCCCACCGGATCTTCGAGGACAGTGTCGTCCGCCCACAACGCCAGCCAGCCTTCCTTGTCGTGGTCGCTCAACGTGTCGCAGTGCGCCTGGATGGTCGCGTTGATCTCTTTGGCAGTCGGCATCTTGATCTCCATCAGTTCGTTGCTGCTCATATCTGGCTCACCTCGTCATCCCAGCCGGTATCACGCTCGCGCACAGCGGCTCTCACGCCCTTTTCGTGTATGAGCCGAAGGTGGTGCTCCTTGGCCACTGCGGCTTCGGCGCTGGGGACGTAGGGGTCGCGACCGACATCGACCATCGCCGAGAGCCCCGCCGCTTCATAGAGGCGATGGGTACCGCGCTTGTTGGCCACGAAGTCGCCGGTCTCCATCCGCGCGATCTGACCGGCGAAGCGCATCGCCATCTCTTCTTCTTGGCCCAGCTGCGACAACTCGATTGACGTAGAACAGTTGTCGAGCAGTGTCCGCATCCATCCAGCCACCCGTCATCCACAGCTGCTTCATGACGCGGATGGGAAAGTGGAACGGCATCAATGCATACGGGCCGTAGGGCGCCCCGACGCCGACCTTCGACTCCTCCCAGCTGATGCGGGTGTTGTCCGCAGCAATCACTACATCGGCCGCCAGAAGGAACGTGTTCGCATGAGGTCCCACATAGCCCTTGGCGGCGACGATGAGCCCCTTCGAGAACCGCCATGGCGGGAGGAGATCACCGGTATGGACCCAGTACTTGTCCTGGATCGTCGCCGGCTCCTGACCACCGATGGTCTCGGCCGCCACCTGCTGAACGTCGTGGCCAGAGGAGAAGTTGGCGCCTTCGGCGGTGAGGACGACGCACTTCACGTCGTCCATGCGATCACAGTCCGCGAGGACGGAGTAGAACTCCTTCTCCATGGTGCTGTTGATGGCGTTCATCTTCTCTGGCCGATTCAGGCGAACCTCGACAATGTTCGCCCGCCTTTTCACCTGGACGCAGGTCATCGCATCCCACTTCGCGTCAACCATGAGTCCTCCTATCCGTCTCTGCACCGTCTCCGACGGCGAATTGGTCGTCAGTCGCGCTTCGGGGCGCGTGGAAGCCCAAGTACTTGTTGCGCGATGATGTTGCGCTGAATCTCGGATGTCCCACCAGCGATGGTTGCCGCGAGACCACGCGTATATCGCTCAAATCTGCTCGCAAAGTACTCGTCGGGATTCATGTGCTCATAGCGCTCGGTCACCGGATGCCGCAGGCCGTCAATGCCCACCGAACTCAGCGCGAGGTCCGCTGCGCGCATCTCCGCTTCAGAGCCGAAAAGCTTAAGCACGGAGATGGATGCGGTGTCCTGTTCTCCGCGCGCGGCACGACCCAATGCTGCTGATCCCATCGCCCGAAGGGCGTGGTAGTCAATGATTGTCGACGCGAACCGATCACGTTCGACATCGTTGCGGGGTCGGCAGTCGGCCATGAGATTGTCAATCCGGTCGGCCAGCATGAGCCACATCATCGTCCGCTCGTGCCCGAGTGACCCATTGGCCACCATCCATCCTTGGTGCAGCCCTCCGACGAGATTCTCGGCTGGGACGCGGACGTCGGTGAGGAAGACCTCATTGAAGTCGAGGTTGTCTTGATTGGCGACGTCTGGGAACGGTCGGCACACCACGCCCTCGGTCTTGGTCGGAATGATCAGCGCTGAAATTCCCTTGTGCTTGGGGGCATCCGGGTCGGTGCGAACGAATGTCAACAGGAAGTCGGCGTCGTGTGCGCCCGACGTCCACACTTTCTGGCCGTTGACTATGAAGTCGTCACCATCGCGGACGGCGCGCGTCCGCAATGATGCAAGGTCAGAACCCGCGCTGGGCTCGCTCATTCCGAGCGAAGCGGTCATTTCGGCGCGTAGCACCGGTAACGCCCAGCGCTGTTGCTGCTCGGGGGTTCCGAACGTGATCAACGATGCTGCAACGATATTGACGCCCTGCGGGTTGAAACTGTGGTAGATGCGTCGTCGACACAGTTCATCGAGATGGACGAACTGCTGAAGTACGGTTGCGTTGCGCCCTCCGAATTCTGGAGGCTGAGCGGGCAGTAACCAGCCGTTGTCGAACAGTAGGCGTTGCCACTTCCGGGCCCACGTTGGCATATGCGAGACTGACCGCGGACGGTCGAACGTGTCGGCTTCGGTCGGCAGGTTGTCGTCAAGGAATGCCGAGAACTCAGACCTGAACGATTCGACATCGTCATCAAAAGTCAGCTGCACGGTACTCCTTCGCGATAAGTGCGCGATGCTCCGCAGCGCCGCCCAACATCAGTTCCCCTGCTCTCGCGCGTTTGATGGCGAACTGCAGATCGTTTTCCCAGGTGAATCCCATTGCGCCAAAGGACTGCATGCCGTGCTGCACGACCAGCGACTGGGCCTCGCCCGCTGCGGCTTTGGCCATCATGGCGGACAGGCGGCGACGTGGATCGTCAGTGGTGATGGTCAGAGCCGAAAAGTATGACAACGCTCGAGCTCGCTCGATCGCCACGTGCATGTCCGCGGCCTTGTGTTGGAGCGCCTGAAACGAGCCAATCGGGACTCCGAACTGGTAGCGCTGCTTGAGGTGTTCCAGTGTGAGGTCGACGATGCGTTGACACGCTCCGACGGTCGTGATCGCCATCCCGGTGAGGGCAATGTGCCAAGCCCGTTCGGCGTCGGCGGCGACGCGATCCTCTTCGGGGACGCGCACGTCCGCGAACTGTAGGTCTGCCACATGCAGGACGGGGTCGAAGATGTCGGCCCGACGAGCAGTCACCTCACTGGCGTCGACGACGAATACTCCGGCTGCAGTGACCACTGCAAGCCGGTCTGCGCGGTCTCCGTCAAGGACGAAATGAGCCGTACCGTCGAGAACCCACCCCTCGCGGTCTCGGTGTGCGGTGACGCCGGCGTACACCGCGGCGCCGACGCGCGTCGGGTCGAACCGGTCGCCAACCAAAGGTGCGAACTGGGTCATCGACGCCAAGTAAGGCGTCGGATCGCTCGCACGCCCGAGTTCCTCGAGGACGAGGGCAAGCTCGATGAAGTTTTCAGTGCTGTCGAGGTCCGTCCAACCCTGATCGATGTACCACTTCCAAAGCGGGCCAGCGTCGGCGCCACCTTCAGCGATCTGCCGAACAAGGGACGGCGGACACTGCTTCGACACTGCCTCCTGGACCGTTTCGCGCCAAAAACGCTGGTCATCGTCGAGTTCTAACAGCAACTCCGGCCCCATCTCCATCGAAGGTGTCGAGGCGAGAATAACGTTCTCGATTGACGAAAGTCAACGTAGCGCGATTCTTGACAATCATCATAGGCAGATAGCAACATCCATGATTAGCGGCGAATGCCGATGCTGATGCTTGGAAAGTGAAAATGACAAAGGAAGGTCGCCGGACAGCATGTCCGGCAGTTTGCCCATTGAGGTCAGATGCCAGTCGAAAATGCTTAATCAAGTTTGCCCACCGGAGCGTCTTCGCTTCCCCGCTGAGTGGCTTGTGTCCATCGATCGAGGGGACACGGCCACCGAACGAATCGCGGTTCGTTGTGCCCGACCAGGACGTCCACCCGGCGCCTAGGCAGCGTCGCATCGTCAATACCAACGTCAATCGCTGAACAGGAGAACATCATGGCCAGGAAGTCGGCCGCCGCAGGCGCCAATTCGCCGCTCGTCGAGCTGGATCTATCCGACGTCGATCATCGGGTGGGACAGCCCATCGGCGGCGGCCAACTGTGGGATCCGTGCAGCTCTTCCGACATTCGCCGCTGGGTGATGGCGATGGACTACCCCAATCCGCTTCACTGGGACGAACGGTTCGCGCGCGACTCGAAATTCGGCGGGCTGATCGCGCCACAGTCCATCGCAGTCGGACTGGATTACGGACACGGGGCAGGACCTGCCTGCGTGGGGCACATTCCGAACAGCCACCTCATCTTCGGCGGAGAGGAGTGGTGGTTCTATGGCTGCCCGGTGCGCCCGGGGGACAAGCTGTTTCAGAAACGACGGTTCCATGACTACAAGGTCGTAGAGACCAAATTCGCTGGGCCCACCATGTTTTCGCGCGGTGACACCACCCACACCAACCAGAACGGCGTCCTCGTGGCCCGCGAGCGGTCAACCGCGATCCGCTATCTGTACGAAGAAGCGAAAAAACGCGGGATGTTCGAGAGCCAACTCGGCGACATCAAGCGTTGGACACAGCTCGAGCTTGAAGAAGTCGAGAGGCTTCGCCGGGACTGGCTCGAGTCGAACCGGCTAGGTGTCTCACCGCATTTCGACGAAGTAAAGGTCGGCGACACCCTGCCGCGTCGTGTCATCGGTCCTCACAGCATCGCGACCTTCACGACTGAGTACCGCGCATTCGTCTTCAACATCTGGGGCGCATTCGAATGGGTCACGCCGCCCGACGTCGAGGATCCATGGGTCTACCAGGATCCGGGCTTCGGCAAGGATTTCGCGTTCGACGAGGAAGATGCGTTCATCGACCCCCGCAAGCGTGACGGACTCTATCTAGGACCGTCGCGGGGTCACATCGACGCCGACAGGGCCAGCGAAGTCGGCATGGCACGCGCGTATGGCTACGGCGCGACGATGGGCGCGTGGTGCACCGATTATCTCGCGTACTGGGCTGGCCACGAGGGGATGGTCCGCCACAGCAAGGCCGACTTCCGCGGTCCGGCTTTCGAGGGCGACGTGACGTACTTCGACGCCGAAATCATCGGCAAGGAGGCCGATTCGACGTGGGGAATGCCGCTCGTCCAGGTGAAGCTGCGCCTGACCAACCAGAACGGCGAGGAACTCGTGAGCTGCATCGCCGAGGTCGAGCTACCGACGTGACGAGGCCAGCACGTGAACTCTGAGCCAGCGCAGTCGCTTTCGATCGTGTCCGGCCCGTCGTTGAGCGACGAGCCGGGACTCGGGACGCTGACGCTGCCCGGCTTTCTGCGCGATGTGACATCAATGTACGGCGACCGCGAAGCTCTTGCTTTCCGCTCAGCTGACGGCATTACCCGCTGGACGTACGCCGACCTGTGGGAACGGGCAATCGAAGTGGCGTGTGCGTTGCGCGCGAGCGGGGTCGGCAAGGACACCCGGGTCGGCGTCTTGATGACGAACCGTCCGGAGTGGCTCTCGGCGTTCTTCGGCATCTCGCTCGCCGGAGGCGTGGCCGTCACGCTCAGCACATTCTCGACTTCCGCGGAGCTCGAGTACCTACTCAACACCGCAAGCGTTGCGGTGCTGTTGTTCGAGCGGGAGGTGTTGAAGACGGACTTCGCGGCCGTCCTATCTGAGCTGGCGCCCGAGATCGGCAGGTCCGGCCGCGGCCCGCTGCAATCCGCCAGATTCCCGTTTCTCCGCCATCTCGCAACGATCGGCGATGCGCCATCCGGCATCGACACGTGGGACGCCTTCCTTGCCCGTGGTCACGATGAGCCGCGCGAATTGATTCACGCGACGGCGGAGGCGGTGCGCCCAAGCGACGCAGGAGTGCTGTTCTTCTCGTCGGGCTCCACGAGCAAACCAAAAGGCATCCTCAGTGCGCATCGCGGTGTCGCCATTCAAATGTGGCGCTTCCGAAGAGTGTGTGGGTTCGGGCCGGACGACAACATCCGTTGCTGGTCGGCGAACGGCTTCTTCTGGTCCGGCAATTTCGTGATGTCGCTCGGCGCTACGCTCGCGTCCGGCGGTTGTCTCGTCCTGCAGCCGACGTTCGCGGCGGCTGAGGCGCTCTCACTGATGGCTGCCGAGCGAGTGAATTATCCGTTCGCCTGGCCGCACCAGTGGGCGCAAGTCGAAGCCGCGCCCAATTGGCTCACCGTCGACCTGAGCAGTATGCGGTTCGCCGACGTCAAGACGCCGATCGCCCGTCATCCCACGGTGTCTGCCGAATGGTTCGTTGCCCGACCATGCATACGGAAATACCGAAACATTCACGATTCTCAACCATGTTTCGAACTCGACACGCCGTCGCGAGGTGCACGCTGATAGCTGGGGGGTGGCGCTGCCGGGGGTGACACTCAAAATTGTGGATCCACTTAGCGCAGTGGTGATTCCGCGAGGCGAGAGCGGGGAGATCTGCGTCAAGGGCCCCACACTCATGCTGGGCTATATCGGCACACCGTTGGATGAGACGCTCGACGCAGAAGGGTTCTTCCGCACCGGCGACGGTGGGTACCTCGACCAGGTCGGTCGACTCTTCTGGGAGGGCAGACTCACGGATATCATCAAGACGGGCGGTGCGAATGTCTCACCGCTCGAAGTCGACGAGGTACTGGCGAAGCACTCAGCTGTGAAGGTGACAAAGACCGTTGGTCTGCCGCATAGCACGCTCGGAGAGATCGTCGTCGCCTGTGTCGTGCCGCACGACGGCGCGAACGTCGAAGCCGAAGAGATTCGCGGATATTTGCGAGAGCGACTGGCGAGCTACAAGGTGCCGCGCCATGTGCTTTTCCTCCACGAGGATGACATCGCGCTAACAGGCAGCGACAAAATCAAATCCGGCGAGCTTCGAGAATTGGCCGCGCAGCGGCTCTCAGAATCGGCAGATCGTCACACGTCGGGCGCGTAGCCGTCGATCACCGGACAACGCGTCGATTACCGGCTTTCCAAACAGGCGTGGAGAATGGCTTTTACGTCGAATCCCGGTGCAGAGCTAAATACTGGTCGAACGCTCGGTGGGCGAATCGTCTCCGCGCGCTGCCGCCGAAGGGAGGATCGCTTGGCGACACCAGGACCACACAACCTCTTCGGTCAGGCGAGTTCCGTCCATCCCCTCGTGCAACGCGTTGAACTGCCCAAGAGAAGTTAATGTGTAGCCCAACAATGACGTCAATTGCTCTAGGGTGAGATCGTTTCGAATTTGGCCCGCTTGCGAACACGCAGTCAGAATCTCTGTCAACAGCTTGCGGTGCGGTTCCCATACTTTGGCGAACGCCTCCGGATGATCCATCTCGAGGCTCAAGTTATAGATCAGTACGAGCCGACCCCCCACTTCGTGCGAGGAACCGGGCCGTGACAGCACTCCCTTGCACCATGCCTCCAGCTGCGCCATCGGGCCATCAGCCGCTTCGACCCTCTCCCGTATCGCCTCGGTGAATTGCGCAGTGACGTCTTCATAGAGAGCCAGCAGAAGTTCGTCCTTGCCGGCGAAGTGCTGATAGAACGTCCGCAAGCTGAGGTTCGCGCGATCGGCCAGCGTCTGTAACGTGAAATTGGCGTGCCCGGACTCTTGGACGAGTTCGAGGGCTGTCGCCGTAAAGCGCGTGCTGCGATCGACCGCGCGCGCCCGCGCGTCGCCGAGCCTGCGCTCGATGGCCCGTTCCTGCCAACTGCTACCGACTCCATTGCCTTGACGAGCCCCCTGGGGCGCGTCGCTGGGAGCCTTACTGCGGCCATTCTTCATCGCCGAACATCCGTACGTTGCTTCCTACTGCACCGCCGAGAGGGGAACCCGCATGCGGTCCCGTCCGCAGGATCGTGTGCGCGACGAAATGGCATACAGCCACCATATCGGCATCGCCGCCACTGATCCGAGGTACTCATCCTCGCCCAACCTACAAGCATGTTCGGCATCACCTCAGACGGAACTCGTACATGAGAACATTGCTCTCCTTTTGCGATGATAGCATTCTTGTATTGAGATAAGCTCCGTACACGTCAAAGCGACTATGCTAATTATCAATAACTGCTAAGTTCTATGTGCGACAGGGAAGACCACGGTGGGTTGTCGGTGCCTCGAGTTCGATCTCGTCGAAGGCGATGGCGGATGAAGGTCACGGCTGACGAGGACCGCTTCCGCGGCCACGTCATGTGCCTCACTCTGTGCCCAGAACGGCTGCGCCTCGCCGACTCGTCGGACGTGCGTGCCGGATTGGGGGGCAGCGGTGAAGTACGCCTTAGCAAACTGCCCAGGACAAACCAACGTCGAAATTGCCTATTAGTCAGGGAGATTCAGTGCCAAAGGATCAGATCATTACCACCGAGGACATCAAAGATCCGGCCGCCTCGAAGCCCATGGACAAGTTTCAGGCACTGGTCGCGCGGCTGGACGACGACGGTATCCGGGCGGCGGTAGAGACGCTGGAGGAAGCCGAGCTTCCTGCCGGTGGAGTCACTGTCCGGGTGCACTACTCCAGCGTCAACTACAAGGACGCGCTGGCGCTGACGCCGAAAGGCGGTGTGGTGCGTGACTATCCGATCGTGCCCGGCATCGACCTCACCGGCGAGGTGGTGTCATCGGACTCCGACGAATTCAACGTCGGTGACCTGGTGTTGGCTCACGGCTACGAGATCGGCACCGGCAGGCACGGCGGCTATGCCGAGTACGCGCGGGTGCCCGCAGACTGGGTCGTCAAACTCGGCACGTTGAGTCCGCGCGACGGAGCGGCCATCGGCACCGCGGGTTTCACCGCCGCGATGAGTGTTCAGGCTCTGCAGCAGCGCGGCATCACGCCCAAGGACGGGCCGATCCTGGTGACCGGCGCAACGGGCGGCGTCGGATCGGTGAGCATAGATCTGCTGTCCGCAGCGGGCTATCAGGTGGTCGCATCGACCGGCAAGCCTGATGCAGCGGAGCGGCTGAGGGCGCTGGGGGCCGACGAGGTCATCGGCCGGCTACCTGAAGATCCCGAGGCCAAGCCGCGACCGCTGGGTAAGACGAAATGGGCCGGCGCAGTCGACTGTGTCGGCGGGGCGACCCTGGCCGACGTGCTCAGCACCGTGCGCTACGGCGGCGCCGTGGCCGCCAGCGGACTGACCGGCGGCGCCGGACTGCAGACCACCGTGATGCCGTTCATCTTGCGCGGTGTGGCGTTACTGGGCATCGACTCGGTACTGATGCCGATCGGACCGCGGCGCGCGTTGTGGGAGCTGCTGGGCGGTTCACTGAAACCGCAGCACCTTTCGGATGTCTCGCACGACGTTGACGTCAAGGACGTGGTCGGTGTGCTCGACGAGGTCCGCGCTGGAAGGTATTCCGGCCGCGCGGTGGTACGGGTCGCGGGCGGCTTCTAGTCTCGCAACAGCACATCCCGTCCGCAGCCGCGGACTTTCTCGCGGCCATCGCACCATACAAACCAATAGCCACGCAGCCACGGTGAACTTGGCGGTCCGCTACTCGTACAGCACGAGCAGTAGCTCATCCTTGCCTGCGAAGTGAGTTCTTCCGTCGCCGAAGGCATTACAGGGCCGACCGGCGCAGAGGCCATCGTCGGCTCTCGGACCAATCGAGAAACTGAAGCGGGCGACGCGAGTCGGGGCAGCGCGTGCTTCTAACCGCCAGGGCCGTTGGGCCACTTGAGAAGTGAGCCACCATCGACGCGGATCTGTTGCCCAGTGATGTAGCGACTGTCCTCACTGGCCAGGAAGACTCCCAGGTTGGCCATGTCCTCTGGCTCGACATACGGTATCGGCATCGCTTGGAACAGGGTGGAAAGCGGCTCGGCGTCTTCGCGGGTCGCCTTCTTTCCCTCGGCGGTGAGGTCCGGACGGAACAAGCTGTACATCCCGTCATTCTGAAGTAGGTGGGTATTGCAGTTGGTCGGGTGAATGGCGTTGACTCGAATCATCTGCGGCGCAAGCGCCAAACTCATTTGTTCGACGTATTCCATGACTATTCTTTTGCTCCATCCGTATCCGGCACCACCGGGTCCCATGTCCGGACTTGTCGTCGTTCCGCGGATCATCCCTGCCGTCGATCCTGTGACGATGACCGACGAGCCGGTGGAGAGATGCGGAATGCTGACCGCAACGGTATTCATGACCCCGAGCAGATCGACATCGGAAGCGTCGACGAACTGCATGGGGTCGGGCTTGCCCATCGCCATCGGCAGGATGCCAGCGTTGGCGACGACAATGTCGAGTCGGCCGAGCTCCGCAAGTCCCGCCTCGACAGCGGACCCTCAGCTCGTGTCTCTCCCGCACATCGGCCACCCTCGTCACCACTCGTCGACCGGTTTCCTTTACCGACCGCTCCATGTCGGCGAGATCTTCCGGCGTCGCCAATGGGTATGGGTTGGAGGGAATGTCGCGACAGATATCGATGCCGATGATGTCGGCGCCTTCCCTGGCCATTGCGATCGCGTGTGCTCGGCCCTGGCCTCTCGCTGCGCCCGTGATGAACGCGACTTTGCCTTCGAGCTTTCCAGTCATTCAGACCTCCTTAGTTGAGCGCGGATCCACATACCGCATACCGTGTCGACGATCTCCCCCGGTGGCGCACTACCGACTCAGTCATCGCTAGCGACGATCGCCCGCTCGGGGCAGTTGGCAATGGCTTCCTTCGCCGTGTCTTCAGACTCTCGGGGTACCTCTGAAGGATCGGCCACGGCGTAGCCATCGTCGGTCATCTCGAAGACTTCAGGGCACAAAGTCAGGCACATACCGTGTCCGCGGCAACGATCCTCGTCGACAGTCACTTTCATCTGACGTCGAACTCCAGGTGTAGCTGCGTCAGCCCGCGCAGGATGTACGTCGGAATGTAGCGGTATCGCCGGGCGCCGGCGGGGCCGTGCTCGGACTCCGCAATACGGATGTCGGATGTGCGGTCGAGAAGTCGCTCGAGGCCGACGCGAGTCTCGGCACGCGCAACGGAGCACCAGGACAGCTATGTATTCCACGGCCGAACGCAAGGTGCTGGCGGGCGTTCTTTCGTTGGGGGTCAAAGGTATCCGGATCATCGAAACGGCGTGGGTCACGATTGGCCGCTCCGTTGAGGACCATGACCGTGGTTCCGGCACCGATAGCGGTGTCGCCAATGGTCGTGGGTACTCGGGACAATCGGAAGTCGCCCTTGACCGGCGCTTCGAACCGCAAGCACTCCTCGATGAAGTTCGGCAGCAGGCTTCGGTCCGCACGTAAGCTTGCCTGGACGTCAGGATTGTCCCCGATGGCCTTCAACGCCGTGCTTAGAGAGTCGAACGGTGGTCTCCTGGCCGGCGGAGAAGACGTTGGTAGCCACGCGTACGACATCCCCGATCTCCGGAAGGGAGCCGTCGGGAAATGTCGCCGTCGCAAGACCGCTCAGAACGTCATCCCGTGGCTCCGCTCGACGGTCCTCGATGTACGTCGCGAAGACGTCGTACAAGTACTCGAGCGGGGTCGTGGCCAGCGCCTTATCGGCGTTCCCGAATCCGCTGCCGTGCGTCCCGCGGGCGAGCCTGTCGAGAAGGTCAGGGCGGTCCTGTTCCGGTACACCAAGCAGATCCGCGATGACACGCAGCGTGAAGGGTTGCGCGAAGTCCGCGATGAACTCGCCCTTCCCGGCATTCAAGAAGTCGTCGAGGATGTCGTCGGCGAGCTGCCACATCGCATCCTCGTTCTCCTTCAGCCGTTTCGGGGTGATGAGGCGCATCAAAAGCGCGCGGTGATCAGTGTGCGTGGGCGGGTCCAGTGTCGGCAGTTGATCGTTGAACGGGAGTGCGTCGCGATGCTCCGCGATCAAGTTGGTGATGTCATCGCCGTCCAATGGCACTGGGAAGCCTGGGAATGGGCCACTCACCGAGATGCAGGACGAGAAGGTTGAATCGTCGTTGTACACATCGACCGCTTCCTGCCAACCTGTGACCATCGCGACGCCGTAGCGGGCCTCGCTTGCGACCGGACACTTGTCGCGCAGGGCTGCATAGAACGGATACGGATCCCTGGTCAGTCGACCGTCGCGGAAGAAGTCGACATCCGTCAAGTCCTCAGTCATGTGTTCCTCCATCTCAATCACCGGCCACCGTGGTGCAGGCGGGCGGGATCGCTTCCACGAATTGCGCTGTGGCGGAATCACATCCGTGGCCGTCGTATGCGTTTGGCACGCCGATCAGCTTGGCCCGGCCGGGAAGGCAACCGACTTGATCTCGGTGTATTGATCGAAACCCGCAGTGCCGTTTTGCCGTCCAATGCCGCTCGCTTTGTATCCGCCGAAGGGTGTGTCGGCTCCGTAACCAGCCGTGCCGTTGATGCCGATGAAGCCGGCACGCAGTCGGCGGGCGATCTGCAACGCATGTTCCGTCGATCCCGACATCACGTTGCCCGCGAGGCCGTACGGGCTGTCGTTGGCGATTCGGACCGCGTCGTCCTCGTCGTCGTACGGGATCACGCACAGCACCGGGCCGAAGATCTCCTCCTGCGCGATGGTCATCGAGTTGTCCACGTCAACGAATAGCGTCGGCGTGATGAAGAAGCCTTTGTCCAACCCGTCGGGTGCTTCGGACCCACCCACCGCGAGAGTTGCGCCTTCGGCGATTCCCGTGTCGATGTAGCCCCGAATACGGCCGCGTTGGCGGTCCGAGATCACCGGACCGCAGAGCGTGGCCGGGTCCTGTGGATCACCCGGCGCAACACCCCGATAGATGCCCTTGAGAATCTCGACACCCTCGTCGTAGCGCGACCGCGGCAACAACAGGCGGGTGGGGTTCGCGCAACCTTGGCCAGCGTGCACACAGGGAGCTATGCCCATCATGCATCCGAAGTCGAGGTCGGCGTCGTCAAGCACGATCGTGGCTGACTTTCCACCGAGTTCGAGGAACAGGCGCTTCATCGTGGCGGCGCCTTTCTCCATGATCCGTTTACCCACAGCGGTCGAACCGGTGAACGAGATGAGGTCGACCTTCGGTGACACCGTCAGTTGCTCGCCGACAAGGTGATCGGACGCCGTAACGACATTGACCACTCCCGCCGGAATATCGGTGCGCTCGGCGATGAGCCGGCCCAATCGTGTTGCGTTGAAGGGCGTGTCCGGCGCGGGCTTCAAGACGACTGTGTTGCCGGTTGCGAGCGCCTGGCCCAACTTCTGGATGGTGACCTCGAACGGGAAGTTCCACGGCACGATGGCTCCCACAACACCCACCGCTTCACGCCACACTTGGCGCGTGGTGTTGACCCCGGTCACCGATATGACGGCATCCCCGAGCGATAGCTCCCACGGATAGGTGTCGATCAGGGACGCGGGAAAGCGCAAGGCATCCGCCAATGGTGCATCGAGTTGCGGGCCGTACGTGATTGACCGGGGGCACCCCACCTCGCGGATGAGCTCCTCGCGCAACTCTTCCCGTTCGTGCTCGAGCGCGTCCTGCAGTTGAATCAGACAGCGCTGACGGAGAACACGGTTCGTCGACCAGTCCGTGCTGTCAAAGGCGTCCCGCGCCGCATCGATCGCCGCGGCCATGTCCTCGCAAGAGGCATCCGACACCTCACCGAGAAGTTCCTCGGTGGCCGGATTGATGTTCGCGAACGCACCGCCTCGACCTTCGACCAGTTTCCCATTGATGAGCATCCTGTGCTCGAAGCGCGTTTCATTGGTCATTCGTAGCGCCTCCTCTATCCGTAATCGCACGTCTCTCGGTAATGGCCACGTCTTGTATCGCGCCAAACCTCGGAATCCCCAACAACACTCGGAAGGCGTGATGGAGAACCTTCGACGGCAGTAATCGCGTCATGACCATGACCATTCGTGCATCGGGGCCGACGGCTCGTCGCACGAACGGTGCGCTGCCGTCGAGTTCCCTACTCAGGCGGTCGGCAAAGCGCTGCGGGCTTTTGGCCGAAAGCTTGATCGCCATCCGTCCACGTTTGTCCATCGTGCTGTGGTGTGCGGCGTAAGGACCGGCCAGATCGCGCACATCCGTCGCGCCCGCATCGGTGATGATCTCGGTGTCGTAGGTTCCCGTCACCAAGATGGTTACCCCGATTCCGAATGCAGCGATCTCGCCTGCCATGGATTCACCCCACCGTTCCAGAGCACCTTTAACCGCGGAATATGCTGCAGTAGCAGGCATCCCACGTGCGCCCGCTTGGCTGGAGATCAACACGATTCGGCCCCGACGTGCGGCACGCATCGATGGGAGGAGGGCCCTTGTCAACGCGACCGGGCCGAAGATGTTGGTCGCGAACATTCGCTCCCACACTTCGAGCGGGGTTTCCTCGACCATTCCGGCCGCCGAGATTCCCGCGTTGTGCACCAATCCGTAGGGTGCTCCGACCGTTGCGAGAATCGACTCAGCAGCCGCTTGAACAGATGCGGGGTCGGTCAGATCTAGTTGCACTCCGACGAGACGAGTGTCGCCATCCTCGGCACCGGTTACCGCCCGCAGATTTTCGAGACCAGTTCTAACTGAGCGCATCGCAGCGACCACCGTCCAGCCCTCGTCGTAGAGCCGCTTGGCAGATGCGAGACCCAGCCCTCGCGAAGCGCCGGTGATGACGACGCTGCGCGTCGGTGCCATCGTCAGATCTCGCCGAAGCGATCCACGAGGCGGGAATTGACACCATCGGGCTCCAGTTCGCGAGCAACAAGGTAGCCGCAACCCATCCACGCGCGGCGAGTCCAGTTCCCGAACGAGATCCGAGTACCGGGAGCTCCCGAGGCCGCTGGAACCGACTTGACCCGCTCGAGGGCTTCCTTCACGCCACGCGGACTGAGCGGCTGTGCATCCTGGATCGCCTGAAGAACGGTCACGGCGACATCGCGGTTCACCACCGGGACGCAGTACTCCGGCCGGCGCCCGTGGAGTTTCTCGAATTCATCGAGGAACTGCTGTCCTACCGGATTGCCCTCGTCGTACTGGTCCACGCCCGTCCAGCCCATGAACGCCTGCCACATGACCGGGTTGATCCAAGCGTTCTCGAATGCGGTGCCGGCGAATCGCGGAGGATCCCAATTGAGCTCCTCGAGTGCAGGATTCACGAAGACCAGACCGAAGCCGAAGCCTGCATGGACTAGAGCTTGGGCGTTTGCTTCGCGAAGGTTCCGCACAGCTCTACTGACGTCTTGAGCAGTCTGCGCGATCGTCTCGACACCGACGATCCGAATCCCACGCCGTGCGCAAGCCTTTTGGAAATTGGCGACGTAGGACTCTCCGACCAATGAGGCTTCCATCAGGATTCCCACATCGTTGAGATTGCGTTTCACTAGGAGGTCAGTCCAGAAGATGGGTTCGTCGTAATGCGAGCCCATGGGAAATGCGAATATCCACTCGCCGAGCGCGAGGTCCGAGCCGGTGACACTGATCGCCGGAACCCGGAAGCGCTCCTCGATCGCCTCCTTGGCCGCAACGATGTTGTCCCCGATATTCGGCCCGAATACCAGCAGACAGCCCTCCTCCACTAGTTCCTCGTACGCATCGATGACGTTTTTCACCGTGCCCTTGGGCAGTCCCTCCACCTCGCGGTACACGATCTCGACCCGACGGTCGATGAGCCCCTTGTCGAACGCGTCTTGGAACACCATGTCGAACGGGATTGTGAGATCTTCATACATCTCCTTCGGATAGTCGCCGAGAAGGAAGTCCATCAGGTAGCCGATCTTGATCGGTTCGGCCGTGCTCTCGTAGGACATCGGAGCCTCCAGATTGTGGTTGATTGGTAGTCAGGCTGTTTAGCTAACCGATCGGATCGAACTCGATGTGCAGCTTGGTCAGACCCCTCATGATGAACGTCGGTTCGTAGTCGTACGTGCGCGATTCGGCGCGCCCATGATGTTCTTCGGAGATCCGAATGTTCGCCATCCTGTCGAGCATTCGATCAATCGATATCCGCGCTTCCGTTCGGGCCAAGGGTGCGCCGGGGCAGGAGTGGGGACCGCGCGCGAAGGCGACGTGTTCGCGCACGTTCTTCCGATCGAGTTGAAATTCGTCGGGTCGATCGAATTTTCGGGGATCTCGATTCGCGGCACCGGGCAGCAGCATGATGGTCGTACCCGCCTTGATGGGGCAGTCCCCTATCGCCGTGGTGGTCTTGGCGATCCGGAAGTGGCTTTTCACCGGGCTTTCCAGTCGCAGAGTTTCTTCCAGGAACACCGGGATGAGCGAACGGTCAGCGCGCAGTCGTTCTTGAACGTCGGGGAACTCGCCGAGATTTCGCACCGCCTGAGACAGGAGCTTCGTCGTCGTTTCCTGTCCCGCGGCAAAGAGGAACGTCGCCAGCTTGACAACCTCGTCGATCTCGGGAACCTCGCCGTCCTCGTATCTAGCCTCGGCCAGCTCCGTCAGGACATCTTCGCGCGGCTGCTGACGCCGAGCGGTGATGTACTCGTTGAACTTGTCGTCAAGGAATTGCAGTGGGTTGAGCGCGGCCACGGCAGCTCCCGCGACGACCGAGGTGGCGAGCACCGCATTGAACTCGGCGTGATCCTCCTCCGGAACGCCGAGCAGGTCGGCAATGACGAGCATCGACAGCGGCTTGCCGTAGGTCTCCAGGAATTCGCACCGTCCGTCGGCGACGAATGAATCGAGTTTCTCGTCGACCAACCGCGAGATGTACTCTTCGTTCTCCCGGAGTCGCTTCGGTGTGAGCAATCTGCTCAACAGGCCGCGGGTCCGCGTGTGCTGGGGAGGATCCATCGACGAAACGTGTTCTGCCATCGGAATCTGTCCGCGGTGCTCGTCCAAGAGGGCAGTGATGTCATCCCCCTCGGCCTCGAATGGCAGCGGAGCGAACGGACCGACCAGCGATGTGGCGGCCGACAGCGCAGAATTCTTGTAGGCCGACACCGCCTCCTCATGGCCGGTGACGGTGACGACACCCGCGGGCCCCCCCGGAAGCACCGGGCACTGACCCCTCAGGTGGTTGAAAT
Organism: uncultured Actinomycetota bacterium; assembly: GCA_963786995.1. Classification (GTDB taxonomy): domain Bacteria; phylum Actinomycetota; class Actinomycetes; order Mycobacteriales; family Mycobacteriaceae; genus Mycobacterium. Next base: position 322,556 of record CAWBBH010000006.1, read on the forward strand.
ATGGGTATGGGTCGGTGATCAATCCAGCATCACTGAAGTAATCCACCGTCTCGAATGTCTCCACGATTTCCTCTCGAATCAACAGGCGGGTGAGTGGGCCGCGAAATTTGCGATCGCTGACGAGCTGAAATTTGACTTGAACACCCGGAAGGGTTTGTGCTGCAACATCATGCGGTAGACACCGGCAGTCGTGACCAGCCCCGGACACTCGAAGTGTGCGCCCTCTCGGCGTTGGCGTAATCAACCTCCCAGTCGGGCCAACGTTTCAGCACCTCTTCGAACGCGACTCTCGCTTCTAACCGGGCCAGCGCCGATCCCAAGCAGAAATGCAATCCCTGTCCGAAGCTCAAATGACTCCCCCCGCGGTGGATGTCGTACACGTCGGGATTGGCAAAGTGGCGGTCATCGCGATTTGCAGACCCGTTGAGTCAGCAGCATGAACGACCCCTCGGGCACCACCTGCCCGTAATGCGATGCCTCGCGCGCAACGTAGCGCGCCTGCACCGGAGAGGGCGGCTCAAATCGCAACGTCTCCTCGATCGCCCCCGGGATGAGGCTGGGATCGGCGGCGAGTTCACGACGCTGATCCGGGTGATCGGAGAGCAGCTGCGCCATGAAGCCGATGAGACGCGCGGTCGTCTCGTTCCCCGCGCCGGCGATCATCGCGGTGTACGAAAGAACCTCCGTGCGCGACAATCGGCGCCTGGTGCCGTCGGACTCCTCGACTTCCGCCTCGAGCAGGTCCGTCATCAGGTCGTCGGACGGATGGGCGGCTCGCCACTCGATGTACTCCGCGAACAACGTGATCGACTCTTCGAAGACCTTCGAGCTCGCCTCGCCAGGCGTAGCACCCGATGCCAGCTCGAGCGATACGCCGTTAGTGTCGCGGATGTTGGCCTGATCGCCCTCCGGGATGCCGAGAAGATAACCGATCGTCTGCATCGGCATCATCGCTCCAAGATGGGCGATGACATCGAAGCCGCCCGCACCCACAAACGGGTCGAGGGCTCGCTCACAGAAGCCGCGCACCAGGTTTTCGACAGCCAGCATCCTGCGGGGGGTAAACACACGCGATAGCAGCCGTCTATGCAGGTCGTGAAGCGGCGGGTCCTCGAAGAGCAGGATTCCCGGCGGAATCTCGATGTTGTTGAACAGGATGTCTGCGGTCGTGCCCCGGCCGGAGCGATAGGTGTCCCAGTTCGGAAGTTCCCGTGCTACGTCGTCGTATCGGCTCAGCGCGTAGAAGTTGTACTTCTCGTTGCGGTAGAGCGGCGCTTCCTCACGCATCCGCTTCCACACGGGGTAGGGATCGTCGTCGATATCGAAGTCGAACGGGTCGTAGTAAAGGTCGATCGCCTTCACCGGCGTCATGACATGGGTTCCTTCGCTTCGAGCTTCTCGCCTGCCCGGCCGGGCTTGATCTGGTTCGGCGAAGCCGTTCCCTAACGTTTGTTTCGACCGTAGCCGCTCTTCCCCCTACCGTCAATGAGGGTCCGAAACTATTGCGAGACAATCGCAACCGGCGCAGTTTTTCTGATTGACCAAACGCTTGTCTCGTAATAGGGTTTCTCCGCAAGAGCAGGACAACCGCGTGCAGTCCGATGCCGCCGCCCGCCAAATCGTGTCCCTTTGGGCGACAAGCCTCAATTCAAGTGGAGTTCGACGTGGAGATGCAGGACCTCGTACTAGTGTCCGTAGACGATCACCTGGTCGAACCGCCCGACCTGTTCGACAAGCACATCCCGGCGAAGTACAAGAACGACGTCCCCAAGCTCATCCAACGCGAAGACGGCACCGACGCATGGGTTTTCGAAGGGCAGGAAGCTACGAACGTCGGTCTCAACGCGGTTGCAGGAAGGCCGCCTGAGGAGTACGGCACGGAGCCGACCAAGCTCTCGGAGATCCGAGAGGGTTGTTACGACATCCACGAGCGCATCCGCGACATGAACGCGAACGGCGTTGCGGCCGCTATGAACTTCCCGTCCTTTCCGCAGTTCTGCGGACAGTACTTCGCTCGCGCGCAGGACAAGGATCTCGGATTGGCCGTGCTGCGGGCGTACAACGACTGGCATATCGACCAGTGGTGCGGCGCGTATCCAGGACGGATGATTCCGCAAGCCCTGCCGCCGATCTGGGATCCCGCGCTAATGGCGGAGGAGGTGCGGCGCGTGGCGAAGAAGGGATGCCACGCGGTGACGTTTTCCGAGAACCCGACGAAGCTGGGGTACCCGTCGTTGCACGATCCCCACTGGGATCCGTTCTGGCGAGCCTGCAGCGACGAGAACACCGTGGTCAACCTCCACATCGGTTCGTCGTCGTCAGTCGTGATCACGTCGCCGGATGCGCCCGTCGACACCATGATGACGCTGCAACCCATGAGCATCGTGCAGGCCGCGGCCGACCTCATCTGGTCACCGATGCTGCGGCGGTTCCCCAACGTCACGTTCGCCCTGTCCGAGGGCGGCACCGGATGGGTGCCCTACTTCCTCGAGCGCATCGACCGCGTCTACACCATGCACCGCGCGTGGACGCACCAGGACTTCGGCGGCAGGTTGCCCAGTGAGGTCTTCCTGGATCGGGTCGCTCTCTGCTTCATCGACGACGCCTTCGGCGTCGAGAGTCGGCATCATCTCAACCTCGACATGGTGACCTGGGAATGCGACTATCCGCATTCGGATGCCACCTGGCCCCGCTCCCCCGAGGTCCTGGCCGAGTACCTCACCGACGTGCCGGACGACGAGGTGGACAGGATCACCCACTCGAACGCCCTTCGGCTGTACTCATTCGACATGTTCAAGCACCTACCGAAGGATGAACTCACCGTGGGCGCGCTTCGCGCTCAGGCCACAGACGTCGATCTGGGTTTCAGGTCATCCGAACGATTGAGGAAGACGGGCACTGAGGCCGTCACAGTAATGGATCTCGCGAAGGGTCTCCCCGCCTGAGCCCGCGCGAGTTGGTCTAGGTCACCACGCACCGACTGCTAATCTCACCACCAGCAAGTCCGAGCTCAGTAGGCTCATCCAGGCGGTGCGACGTCGCGAATGCATCGGATCGGATGATCATCCGGGCCTGCGCACCGTGACCGATCGGGAGACTCGCCATCGCCAACGACCTAGGCCGTAAGAACGCCGATTCGCGCCACACCCCGGTGTCGGTGGACACCGATGCAACTGGTGCTCGGAGGTCTCAGATCCTCGAAGTCGCTGCGACCATGCTCGCTGACCACGGGTTGCGCACATCAATGCGTGAGATCGCGGACGCCACGGGCTTGTTGAAGGGCAGTCTCTATCACCACTTCGATTCCAAGGACGCCATCCTGGTCGAACTGGTGGGCCGCTACTACGCCGAAATGAACCTCATCGGCGAGGAAGCGCTACACAGGCTGGAGCGGTCGAACGCCCGCACCGTCGTCGGGGATATCGAGCGACTAAGTACCGATATCGCGAACTGCGCGGTTGCGCATCGCGCGGCGCTGCAGATGACCTTCTACGATTCGCCGAGCGAGCTACCGGAACTCGTCGAGTTACTGAAGAACCCTCCGGAATTGATAAACGAAGCGGTGCTGCGAACGCTTACTTCGGCGCGGGATTTCGGAGCGGTCAGGCCGGAGGTCGACCTGATCGCGTTAGCCGATCGCGTGTTTCAAACGATGGTGACGGTCGGGCTCGACGTCGTTCGCCACAAGGCCGCGTCCGAACGGGTGGCGGGCGTCCTCTGTCGAATCATCCTGAACGGTCTGGCGCGTCGGCCTCCGCGGTATTCCACACTCGATAATTCGAAGGCGCTCGCGGCGGCTTCGGATGCCGTTCGCTCATGGGGAGATTCCGCATCGAACACCGACGATTTCACCGTCGAGGCCGATCGGATCTTCGCGGCGGCGCGCGCGGAGTTCGGCAGGCGCGGGTACGAGATCACGACGGTGCGTGAGATCGCAGCCGCAGCGGGTGTGAGCCTGGGAAAGCTGACGCGGGTGGCGGGCAGCAAGCCGGAGATGCTCGCGTTCATCATGCGATCGTTCGGCTCACGGCTCACGGCGGGCTATTCGGGTGTATTGAACGCGGATTCGTCTCCAATCGAGAAGATGGACGCGCTGAGCTGGGTCCACATCAACGCGGTCAAGCACTTTCCTGACGAGTTCAAGATTCAGCAGGCATGGATGCGACAGTCGCCTCCGGACACCCCGAACCCCGGTTTCGCCTTCGCTAATCGCATGCGGAGGTTGAAGGGCCTGCTCTCCGAGGGCATTGACAGCGGCGCCATCCGCAATGAGGAGACGTCACTGGAAGTGCTGTCACGTTGTGTGATCAGCGTCCTATGGATCCCGCAGAGCATCGTCGAGTCAATGGCCCCCCCTGACGCGCTGACCCTCGCCCGCGACACGTGGTTGCGGGGCGTTCGCAAGCGGTGACGTTCTGCGGCGACGATTTCCCCTCTTCAAGGGGAGGCGATTGAGACGGTGGACGATCAGTCCACACGCCCGCGTCTCACCCTTGCCGCGATCAACATCGCCGTGTGTGGCCGATCCCATCGAATACCATGCCCGGCAACAACATTCCATCGACATCACTGATCTATGCGCTCAGCGTCTTCTGCGGGCGGGTAGCCGCCCCGCAGATCGGAGTGACGCAAGCCGTGTGTGTTGCGCCACGGCTACATTCTTCGTTCTAAGCAAAACAAACGATTGATCTACCAATTCGAGCGGACTGAAGATAGCATTCGTTCCGACAGGATGGCTGTTACGCCGCAGTCCGGAACCCACGCGACGTTTCGGGGTCATCGCCAGTCTGACGGACCACGCCGACATGCCGGTCGTCACGCTCGGCGATGGTGCCGGAATGCGCGGACATGGCACGGGGACGGGTGAATTCAATGACAGGAGCGCCCATGCATGTGAAGATCGAGAAGGCGGCCGCATGGTCGACGCTGGCCATGTTGGTGGTCTTCGGGGTTACGTTCGGCCTGATAGCGGGCGTGCTTCCGCCGATAAATCCGGGTTTTACCGCGGAGCAGACTGCCCAGTGGTACGTCGACAATCACTTCGCGATCCGCCTGGGACTGGGACTGACCATCCTCGGTATGTGGTTCATGACACCCGTGTTCGCGCTGCTTTGCCGGCAGGTGCGCCGAATCGAAGGCTACTGGGGCGTAATGTCGATTACCGAGGTCATTCTGTCGGTGACGTTCCCGTTCGTGTTCACTTTGGCCATGGTGTTCGGCGTCGCGGCTGCGTACCGACCCGATCGCGACCCCGAAGATATTCAGGCACTCAGCGACATGTTCTGGCTGCTGCTGGTCGGCATCGTCGGGCCGCTCGTGTTGCAGGGGTTGATCCTCGCGTTGGCAGTGTTCATCGACAAGCGCGCCGTCCCGACATTCCCGCGCTGGTACGGATACCTCAGTCTGTGGATGGCGCTCCTCGTCCTTCCAGGTGGTTGTGTCTACGTTATTCAAAGTGGACCGCTGGGCTGGAACGGGATCATCGCGTGGTGGATTCCGGTCAGTGCATTCTTCGTCTGGATCGTCCCGACCGTGTTCCTCCTAGTCAAGGCCGTCGACATCGAAGCCGCGGAGAGAGAGGAGCGGGCCGCTGCGCGAACGTGGGAGCCGGCGGCATGAAGCTGGTCGACGAAAACGAGGTTTCAAAGGCAGTCGAGCCCAATGAGGCGTCTCCTGGCCGCGTTCCTGGAGAGCCAGGGGTGTGGATACTTCTATTCGGCGACATGCTGGTTTTCGCCGTTTTCTTCGTCCTATTCATGTACCAACGCGCACAGGCTCCCGAACTGTTCGACGCATCGCGCCATACTCTGAATGTCGGCATCGGCTTGGCGAATACCGTCATTCTTTTGACGAGCTCCCTTCTCGTGGTCACCGCGATCCGAGCCGTCCGAGCTGGCGCCCGCGCAGCCGCTCGGACGTTGTTGGCGGGAGCGCTCGCGTGCGGTCTGGCCTTCGTGGGTCTGAAAATCGTCGAGTACTCGTCCAAGGTCGGCGAAGGACACGTGCCTACCGAGAACAGCTTCTACATGTACTACTACGTGCTTACCGGGTTGCACCTGCTGCACGTTCTGATCGGGATCGTGGTTCTCATATCGCTACTCTTCGCGGCACGTGTCGCCGCACCGAGCCCGACCAGAATGGCATTCATCGAAGGCGGCGGGTGCTTCTGGCATCTGGTCGACCTCCTCTGGATCGTCCTGTTCCCGCTGATCTACCTCGTGAGTTGAGCATGACCTCGTCCTTGTTCCGCGCCCGATCCACTGTCGTCTGGCTGGGTCTGGTCATGGCGACGCTGGTGTCGTTCACGATCGGTTTCGACCACGGCATTGGTTCGGGGGTCGCCTTGTGGGTTCTGGCACTGGCGTTGATCAAGGTGCGCTATGTCGGGCTGGATTTCATGGAGCTGCGCCAAGCGCCGTTGATTCTCAGAGGTATCTTCGAAACCTATTGCCTCGCTCTGTGGCTCGTCCTCGCCGGAATGTATCTGTGGCTCTAGACGACTCGTTGAGGCCGGGGTGGTAATCGTAGTCGTCTGCGCTGGCCCGGACAGCCAGCAGGAGTCAGCGAGACACTCGCGAAAGGGGACTCATGCGCAAGTGGACAGTCGCTGACATACCGGACCAGAAGGGTCGAACGGCGATCATCACCGGCGCCAACACCGGTCTGGGGTTCGAGACGGCGACGGCGCTCGCCGCCAACGGGGCGCGAGTCGTCCTCGCGGTGCGCAATCTCGAGAAGGGCGAGAACGCGATTCGCCGCATCAGGGCGGCGTACCCGGCCGCCAGGGTCGAACTGCAAGTTCTCGATTTGTGCTCGCTGGCGTCTGTCCGCGCTGCGGCCGAGGCGCTCACATCCAACCTTGACACCATCGATGTGCTGATCAACAACGCGGGCGTGGTTCTCGCACCCAAGGCCACTACTGCGGACGGCTTCGAAATGCACTTCGGCACCAATCATCTGGGTCATTTCGCACTCACCGGTTTACTGCTCGATCGCATGCTGGCAACACCGGGGTCCCGCGTGGTGACGGTCAGCAGCCTGGGCCATCGTTTGTCCAGCGGTATTCGCTTCGACGATGCGCAGTGGGAACGTGAGTACAGCCGATTCGGCGCTTACGGTCAGTCCAAGCTCGCGAACCTCCTGTTCACCTACGAACTCCAGCGACGGATGCAGGGCTGCGGGACCATCGCAGTCGCCGCGCATCCCGGTGGTTCGAACACCGAGTTCAGTCATGAGATGCCGACACCATTCCGCCAGTTCTTCGCGATCGCGGGACCGGTGTTCGCGCAGCCTCCCTCGATGGGTGCGCTGCCGTCGCTGCGCGCAGCGACTGATCCGGAGGTGCTCGGTGGGCAGTACCTCGGCCCCGACGGGTTAGGTGGGCACCGTGGCCACCCTAAGGTGGTCAAGTCCAGCAAGGCGTCGTACGACATCGACGCGCAGAGAAGGTTGTGGGCAATGTCTGAGGATCTGACGGGGGTCACCTACTCGCCCTGACCATGTGCGTCGATCAGTGCGGTTGGTTCGGAACATCCGAGTACAACTGCACGTTCGAGCTGACGTCGACCAGACCGGCGAGCTTGGTGATCAGGTGAGGCGCGAAGACGGCGCCGTAGACCGCGTGCCCGATGACGATGAACGAGACGACCGAGAGGACACCCGCCGCGAGCCGACTGCGGGTCTTCGAATCCGACCACTGCTCAATGACCGTCCGGTCTGCTGGGTCCGTTCTTCCTAGGAGGTAGGCGAAAACCATCACTAGAATCCCCATCGCCAACGCGTCGTATAACGGGTATTGGTTACGGGTGCCCTCGAAGATCGCCAGGCCGCCGATCACGTACCCGTAGTAGAACACTCCCAGTTGAGCGCCGATGACCGCGTTGAACGTCAGCGCCCACGCGAACCCGACCATCAAACCGCATCCCAGCAGCGCAAACGGCCGGCGCCATCCCCACCGCGTGGCCAAAGTGCGACCCAATGCGACGCCGACGAGAGTTGGGAGCACGAAGTACGCGATATATCCCGGCGGTACGGCGGCAGGGAGGCCGCCCCAGGTCATGTTGAACGGCCACCAGGACGGCATCCTTGGCATGAACGGGGGGAACTGTGCGTACATCGACCAGTCGTAAGGCGCCTCCAACCAGGAAAACGAAATCGCCGAGATACAAACCAGCAGTAATGAATCGAGACGTCGACGGCGCACCGATCGATACAAGCCTGCCGCCACGAAGACGGTACCGCCGATGTACGCGAACAGAGTTCCGATCTGTGCTGCCAGGATCATTCGGTACCCCCGGTGTGGCTCCGTGCACTGCGGGCTTCGGGATCGAACCGGGCTACCAGGCCCACGACGATCACAACGAGCCCGAAGAGCGTGCCCAACATAATCAACACGCCCACGTGTAGCTCCATCCGAATGACGACCAGTAACTGGCCAGTCATTAAACTAACGTTTGTCTCGGTCGACATGCAAGGCATGGTGACGGTCTGTTCCGCGATTCCCCCTTTCCGGACACCGCCGTATAGCTGCGTCACGCGATGATCACCAACCACCGGAGGAGACTAGGGCCCCCCGATGGGAGACCCTGGGATTCGTGGCAGTGGTTGCGGTCGCAGGATGCAACCGGCGCGATCCCGCTGCACTCTCACGACCGCCGGTGTCGCGGAATGCGCCAGGGTCGAAAGTGTGCTGGACCGTTGGCTTAACGGGTCGTCGGGATCTCGTCATCGATGCGGAACGTTCACCGCTCTCGGCGGCCGCCGCCCTCTCCTAGTTGCGGGTCACGTGTTGCGTCCGCCGTTGACGCCGATGATCTGTCCGGTTATGAAACCCGCCTCCTTGGAGACAAGGAACGAGCAGAGGGCCGCAACGTCGGCGGGCAGTCCGATGCGACGAACCGGTGTCCTCGCAATGATGTCGTCGATGCTGAATGGGCCGAAATCACCGCGAGCAGCAGAATTTCGGAGCATAGGAGTATCGATAAAGCCCGGGGGAACGCCATTGACGGTGATGCCGCGTGGCCCATACTCGAGCGCGAGAGCCTTAGTGAGTCCGTTGACCGCCGACTTCGCGGCTACGTAGTGCGCCTTTAGGGGCACGCCCGAGTGAGTACTCGAAGACGAGATGTTCACGATGCGACCCCAACGTCGTCTCATCATGTCGGGTAGAAGGGCTTGCGCACAGTGGAACACGCCGTGGAGGTTCACATTGACGACGTGGCTCCACTCGTCGAAGGACATGTCGAGGAAGCGACTCTGCCCCTCGATGCCTGCTGCATTTACAAGCACATCGATCGGACCGAAGTTCGCGCGGATTTCAACGAGCGCCTTCTCGATTTCATCCCGGTCGGTTACATCAACGGTGTACGCACCCGGAGCGTCAACGGGCGACAGATCGAACGTAGTCCTCAATGTTATATCCGACAATCATCCCCGACCAAACGTCTCAGAATCCCGTGCGCTCGACGTCTTGAGAACGGCCATTGTGCGACGGGTTTATTAGACGCATCGCTCCGTGCGGTAATCCGCGATCGCCGCAGCTCGGACCGCAACGTCCGGAGTCGCATCAACCGATCGTTATTGAGACGGCAAGGCAGAGCTTTCCTCGCGACCGTCAACAGAGCCGACGGCTGCATAGCGCATGACAGAAGTACTAGCTCTCAAGAGCCTTTGCACAGCCTGCCAGTATTGCGCGGAAGGCAAACGTGCGCAGCAGCGGAGCCGTAAGCACTTCGACCGGCTTCCCGCCGCCGCGAAGCGGAAGCGTGTAGACGCTCTCCCAATCGACATGCGTTACGTCACCAGATGGAGTGCAAGTGAGCATCCCGCTCTGATGCGCGGGCGGGAATCCCGCGACAACGCGATAAGCGTAGCTATGGGGCGGTTCATAGGCTGTGAGTTGTTCGTGGACCCAGAAACCAATCCCTTTCAGTTCCCGTGTCGCTCCCACGCCGGGACCGGTGTCGCCTAACCACGCCGCTTTTCGAAACCAAGGGGACACGGTCAGGTTGGCTGGTTCGAGCAACCAGTCGAAGACCCGTTCTGGTGGCGCTGCGATTGTTCGCTGCTCGTGCATTTTGACCATGATGTCCCGCTCGTAAGGTGGCCGTTGCTTCGCGAACGTTTCGAGCAGCATAAAGGCAGCCCGCTGAGCACTGCTCGGACTTAGACTTCCGCCGTGTTCTCGGAGACGCGCTATGCGATGAACGGGGACTTGGGCGTTGCCTATCGCGCGTCGCGTGAGGGTGAGCGCGACATCGTGTTTGTCCCGAACTGGTTCACGTGCTGCGAGCTTCTCCCGGAGCTACCGTCCCTTCAAGGCTGGGTCGAGGCGATGACATCGCTCGGTCGACTGATCTTCTTTGACCAGCCAGGCACGGGAGCGTCGGATCCGGTCACGCCGGGCGCCCTACCAACCTTGGAGCAATGGACCGACAGCATCACCGCGGTGCTCGACGATCTCGATAGCCGCGAAGCGGTCCTCGTCGCGGTCGACGGTGCGCTAGCGTCGGCGGCGCTTTTCGCAGCAACATATCCGTCTCGCACTACCGCGCTGGTTGTGCTCGAGGGATACGTCGATCCGCTCGCCGAACGCACTGAGGGACCCACACCCGAGGAAGTCATTGCTGCCATGGTCGCCATGTGGGGGACGGGGGAGTTTCACCATGTGCTCAATCCGGACATGCCGTGGAACGAGGAGATCCGGGCAACCTGGGCACGAGAGGAACGCCTTGCGGCGAGTCCACGAGACATGGCTCTCATGATGCCGCTGGTGACCGAATTGGACGTGCGGGCGGTCCTTCCGACGATCCGCGTGCCAACGCTGGTCGTCCACCATGCCGACGATCCGTTCGTTCCGCCGGCGTTAGGCAAGTACGTCGCCGACCACATACCTGACACGAAATACGTCGAGCTGCCGGGCCGCAACACGTGGCACGTTGTTGAGCCGTGGCGTCAGTCGTTTCAGGAGATCGCCGAGTTCCTCACCGGCCACCAGGCCGACGTGGCCGACGACCGCGTGCTCGCCACGGTGCTGTTCACCGACATCGTGGACTCGACGCGCCGGGCCGCAGAGATCGGTGACCGTGATTGGCATGCGCTGCTCGATGCACACGACGCCATCGTGCGTGCGCAGCTCGCTCGTTTTCGCGGCCGCGAGGTCAACACATCCGGCGACGGCTTCCTCGCGATGTTCGACGGGCCTCAGCGAGCGATCCGATGCGCGATGGCAATTCGTGACGCCGTGCAGGCACTCGGTATCGAGGTGCGTGCCGGGTTGCACACCGGCGAGTGCGAAGTCCGAGGCGATGACATCGGCGGTATCGCCGTGCACATCGGGGCACGTGTGAGCGCCCTCGCAGGACCGAACGAGGTGCTGGTGTCGAGCACGCTACGCGACCTCGTGATCGGATCAGGACTCGAGTTCGATGGGCGCGGCGCTCACACGCTCAAGGGCGTTCCTGGCGAGTGGCATCTGTTCGCCGTCGCCTCTGCGTAACGGGGCATTGCGGCGAAACTGATTTCGCCTGCCTTAAACGCTTATGCATGCGGTGGCACCTAAGAAGGGCGGCCGAACTGTCGAGACGCTTCTACATCTTCTATTCCGAGACAGCGTTCAGCGTCGCTTGGGCCTGGTCGATTTGGTCGTATGCGTAGGTCGCCATGTCGGAGGTGGTCATCGTCTCGCCCTTGCGGGCAAGCGAGTCGTAGGTCTGGTCGCCGAGGACCTTGCGCAGGTGCGCGATGGCGGTGCCGAGTTCGGGAACCCACATTGCGGTGAGGGGATTGAAGGCGAATCCGGCGATGGTGGTCGCAGGTTCGCAGCGACCAAGCCGATCCAGACACGCCGCGAGGGCAGCCAGAATGGCACGCATAATGGCGGTGTTGCCCACGTCGTGATAGTTGCGAATGGCCACGGCGGAGTATTCGAGAGCGGCCAGCGGGTCGCCCGAGTTTGCTTCGAGTCGGGCCAGGCAGGCTGTCAGGTGGGTGTCGCGGTTGCCGCTGTCTTGGGCGATCACCAGGCCCCGACGCAGGGCGTCACGCGCACGGACGGGATCGGCGTCGAGGAAGCCGAAGCCGAAGGCCTGCAGCGCGAACGAGATCGCACATGGGTTTCCGGTGGCCTCGGCAGCGTCGATCAGACCGCTCGCGGCGGCCATCGCCTCATCGGCGCAACCGGCGAGCGCCAGTGCGAGAACCAGGGCTGCCCTGGTGAGGGTGTGGGTGTCGCGACCGCGTGCGAGTTGAGCGCGGTACCACTCGACCGACCGTTCGGGCTGGCCGATGAATTGGTATGCATTTCCGAGCAAGCCCTGGGTGCCGTACGGCACCTCGTCGCTCCCACTGCCGATTACCACCGTCTCACCGGCGTCGCTGTAGCGGACAGCGGCCTCGATCCTTCCGGCCAGGTGGCACTGCGACGCCATCACGTACAAAGCTGCGAGCCGGGGATGGTCGACGGCGCGGGCGGGCTCGATGAGTTCTTCGGCCCACGCGATGGGCTCGTACTTATCGACCCACACGCCGAGGATCGTCGCATACGTGGCGATGGCGGCGGCCACGTCGAGGTCGCCGTGGTCGGCGGCCCAACGGAACGCGGTGCGCAGATTGGCCAGTTCGGCGGCGAACCAATCGTAGGCCTCGCGCTGCCGGGGGCTATCCCACAGCGCCATGATGTCGGTTTCACACCCAGCGAAGTAGCGAGCATGGGCGGTGCGGACCTCGGTGGCCTCGCCGCGGGCGACGAGTTGTTCCTCGGCGAACTGGCGGATCGTCTCCAACATCGAAAACCGGGTCCGCCCCGAAGACCTGTCGACGACCAGCAGCGACTTCCGCACCAGGGCGTCCAGCAGATCCAGCACGGCGTAATCATCGACATCATCGGAACCCGACGACCGCGCAGGCGCTTTGGAGATCGAATCCACCGGCGAACACCGAACACCGCTCCAGCAGCGACTTTTCGGTGTCGTCGAGAAGGTCGTAGGACCACGCCACCGCGTGGCGCAGGGTGTGGTGGCGCTCCAGCCCACGCCTCGAGCCGACCAGCAGCCGGAACCGCTGATCAAGACGATCACGCACCTCACCCGCCGTCATCGACGCCATCCGGGAGGCCGCCAACTCGATGGCCAACGGAATCCCGTCGAGGCGACGACAGATCTCCACCACCGCCCCCACTTCATCAGGTGTGGCCATCGAGAAGCCCGACGCAATGCCTCGGGCGCGTTCGACGAACAGGGTCACCGCCGCAGAGTCGATTCCGGCTGCCGCGTCCAGAGAGCGCACCGTCCGCACCTGTTCGTCGGGGACTCCGAGTCCTTCGCGGCTGGTGGCAAGAATCTTCACAGTCGCTGATTGCGCGAGGATGGCCTCGATCAGGTCGGCGGCGGCGTCGAGCAGGTGCTCGCAGTTGTCGACCACCAACAGGCGGACCCGGCCCTCCAACGCCGCGGCCACCGACTCGCTCACGCGTCTTGCCGGGCTGCTGGGTGATGCCCAGAACTGCGGCTGCCGCGTCGGGCACCGCCGCTGGGTCGGTGACTGGTGCGAGTTCGAAAACCCACACTCCATCGGGGAACTCATCGGCGAGTCGTTCCGCGACTTCTAACGCGAGGCGGGTTTTGCCGACCCCTCCGACCCCGGTCAGTGTCACCAACCGATGGGACCTCACCGCCGCTTCGATTTCAGCGGCCTCGGTCTCGCGGCCAATCAAGCTCGTGGTCGCAGGCCGCAGATTTCCCGGCGTCGTATCCAGCGCCCGCAGCGGCGGAAACTCCGTGCGAAGTCCCTCGGCTCGCAGTTGGAACACCCCGACGGGCATCGGCACATCCCGCAGTCGCCGCGGCCCCAGATCTAATAGATTCACGCCGCTGAGCAGACCTGCGGTCGAGTCGGCCAGCAGGATCTGACCGCCGTGCCCGGCGGCCATCACCCGCGCCGTGCGGTTGAGCACCGCGCCGAAGTAGTCACCGTCGCGCAGTTCGGCCTCACCGGTCGCGATCCCCATCCGCACCGGCAACTTTAGCGCCCGCTGCGCAGCCACCGCCGCATCCACCGCCGATCTCGGCGAGGCGAAGGCGGCGCACACCCCATCGCCGGTGTGCTTGAACAACCAGCCGTCGTGCGACTCGATCGCCGAGCGCAGCACCGCGTCATGGGCGGCCAACGCCACCCGCATCGCGTCCGCGTCGGCTTCCCACCGACGGGTCGAACCCTCGACATCGGTGAACAAGAAACGTCACTACGCCAGAAGGTGCGACCGCCGTCATGGCATTGCCTCGGCCCACGCGATATGCCCCTCAAAACCAAGCGATGCCGCCATCGCGCGGTAGCGATCGCGATAGTCGCCGTACCCGGTTTCGTCACCATGTGCCTGCGCTACCAAGGCGCGCAGCCGGAGCAACACCGACGCCGTGAATGTCCAGCCATCGTGGGGCAGCGCGGCGGCCAACCTGTCGACCGCGGCCTCGGCCTCAGCGACATCGCCCACGCCGCTGCGGGTCAGCAGCTTCTCCACCAGCAACAGGGTCACCCTGTCAGCGGTGGCGAAGTTCCCGGAATAGAAGACATCATCGGCGGCGCTGCGCAACTGCACGATCGCGCCATCGAGATCGCCGCGGGCGGCTTTTGCGTCGGCGGCGAACGCCTCAAGTGCGGGGACGGCGTTCAAGGCGAAGCGGTTCTTTACGCACATGTCCAGGAGCTCGGCGAGCACCTCGAATCCGCGTTGCTGTCGATCTGAGGAGTCGTGCTGCATCAGCACCGTGCCCAGCGAAAGCCGGACGAGGGCTCGTGCGATGTCGTCACTGGATCGCTCGGCGACTTGCAGCGCGTCCCCGATTTCGGTCAGCGCGGCATCGTTGGCTGGCAGTACTCCAGCAGCTATTGCGCTGTACTTGTAGCCGATGACGATCGCGTGTGACACCGGGTCGAGCGTGCGTGTCATCGATACGGCACGGTCGAAATCCTCGCGCCACCCGGTGAGGCCCAAACGCCAACGAGCGACACCGCGGAATACCAACGCGGCGGCCAGTGGAGAGCCCACCAAGATGCTCGCGTTGGCAGGCTGACGGTGGGCCAGTTCGATCACGGTTTGCGACCAGCGCAGTGCGTCGTCCCACTCGGCGGCCTGAAGCTTGGCGACGCACGCGGCAAAGGATAGCTCCACGATCAATGTGGGATCACCGAGTGATTCGACAAGAGCAATGCACTCGGACGCCAGCCGTGACGCCTCCCCGATTCGGCCATGGTGCATATTCTCGATCACCATCCCCGCCATACCCACGGCCAGCGACGCCTTGTCTCCGGCTTGTGCGCACAGTTCACGCAATTCCTCGAAACGCGCCGAAATGTCCTCGTGGAATCGCCGCCACGCGCTGCCGCACAGCAGGGTGCGCGGGGCGATACGCATAGCGAGTCGATTCGGGTGGTCGTTGGATAATGCATCGGCTACCCTTCGTGCGCGCTCCCAGCTCAACCGTGCTGCGGCGATGTCGCGGTTGGCCGCCCACGCGCCAGCGCGCATGTGCCAGCCGTACGCGGCGTCGAGATCACCCGCGGCCTCTAAATGCTCGGCGATCAGGGCAGCATTCTCGTCTGCCGAGGCGGGATCGCGCTGTTCGATGGCGTTGGCCACGCGGCGGTGCAGCTCGGCTCGATCCGACTTGAGCTGCGACTCGTAGGCCACCGCGCGAATGAGCGGGTGGTGAAACACATACTCGGGTCGTCGGGTGAAGCGGACCTGATCGATCAACTGGCCAGCAGCCAGGTCGGCAACGGCGGGTTCGACGCCTAGCTGTGATAACAGATCCAGATCGAACCGCGAGCCGATGACTGCCGCTGCGCTTAACGTGCGTTTGGCTTCCGGGGCGAGGCGGTCGATGCGCGCGGCGATGGTCGACTGCAACGTCGCGGGCACGCTCACCTCGCCAACCTCTGCCGTCGACAGGTATGCGCCGCGCTGCCCGCGCAGGACACCGCGCTCGGCCAGGTCGCGCATGATCTCCTCAGCAAAGAAGGGATTACCGGCAGCGCGCTCGGCGATCGCGTCCCCTAGCCCGCGAACGGAGCTGTCCGCCCCGAGTAGCTGCGAGATCAATGCCACCGTTTCTGAATCACTCAGCGGCGCAAGGGCTACCGTTTGCGCACCAGCCAACTGGGTCAATGAGCCGCGATATTCGGGTCGGTAGGTGAGCAGCATCAGCGAGGGTGTCTGGGCAACTACCGTGAGGAAGTCGGCCAGCATCGACTCACTGACCTCATCAATCCAATGAGCGTCCTCAACAACGTAGACCGCCGGGGCTTCGCGGGCCAGCGACGCGGCGTTCACCAAAGCGGTCAACCTTCGGCGACGTGCATCGGGATCGATTGCCGGTAATGGAATGTCCGGGTCGGCGATGCCCAACAGGTCATCAAAGACCACCAAATCCTCGGGGTCCGCGTCCGGAACCCGGTCGCGCACCTGACCGCGAGCGGTCTGCCCGTCAAGACCCTCGACACCAAAGGCCGCGCGGAGCAGACGTGTCACGGCATGGAAGGGAACCTGGCTGGTGTGCGATTCGCAGAAGGTCATGAACACCTCCACATCCCGAACGCCGGCCGTCGCCGCCACTTCGCGCACCAAACGGCTCTTGCCAATGCCGGGCGGCCCCACCACGCCGACAACAGCGCCATGGCCATCGACGGCGCGGTCCAACAAGCTCTCGACGGCGTATAGCTCCCACCGCCGCCCCACCAGAGTCGACTCCGCACGCCCGACGCCGCGATGCTGTTCTCCCACGCCTAACAGGCGAAAGGTGGTGACTGGTTCGTTCACCCCCTTAATCAGAACCGGCTCAGGCTCGTCGAGAGTGGCAGCGCCCTCAACCAGTCGCGCTGTTGATCCACTGAGCATTACCCCACCCGGCGGGGCGACCGCTTCCATCCGCTGCGCCAACCCCACCTGCTCGCCCATGGCGGTGTAACCAAAAGCGCCGGAACCGATTTCACCGGCGATCACCTCACCGGAGTTCAAGCCCACGCGCAACTGGAGATCCACACCGTCGCGCTCTCGCACATCGACGGCAAGCCTCTTTGTATCCTCCTGAATAGCTAGCGCTGCCAGGCATGCGCGAACGGCGTGGTCCTCCAACGCCACGGGAGCGCCGAAGACAGCCATGATTCCGTCGCCGGTGAACTTGTCGACCGTGCCGCCGAAACGCTGAACCACTGCTGCGCAGCGGTCGCCCAGCTCGGCCATGATCTCCCGCAGTCTCTCCGGGCCGACAGCAGCAGCGATGTCCATCGAATGAACAACGTCGGCGAACAGCACCGTGACCTGCTTGTACTCCGCTGATCGGTTGACCCGGGTGACCGCTGCCCCGCACTCGTTACAGAACTTGGAGTTGGGCGGCAGTTCGGTGCCGCACGACAAACACGGCACTTCCGCCGCTTTCAGCGCACCGCCACCATCCCCGCCGGGGTCCACCTCAGTATCGTTTCACCGCTGGTCAGCGGTGTCCGGTATATCGACATGAGACTTCCGAGGCCGAGTTTTGAGACTCTCGTATGCCGTCTATCCCGGATGCCGTTGAGTTGCTCGCGCCGAAGAACGCGCACCGCTCCGGTCCCGAAGAGCAGGTCATCATCCGGCATCAACCCATCTTTTTCGAGTGGCCCCTCGCGAGCATGCGCGCGAATGGCAGCAGCATCAGGAAGTCGACAATCAAGACGACGGTGATCATCACGATGACCTTCGCGTCATCGAAGTTCTGCCCGGCGACCACGAACGCAGCGGCGGAGTTTCTCTGCGCCGTGCCCAGGGCCAGCACCCCCCGAGTGATCGTTGCGGGTCCTCCAAGCAACCACCCGATACCAACACAGACCACCGTGTACACGACGGCGGCCAGGACGCCGAAGGTACCGAATACCGACAGGACACTCTTGAAGTGGCCAGCCATGGTCAACACCACCACGAGGATCATGCTGATGTTGGAGATCCACCCAACCGTGGATCGGATGCGGTCTGCCGCGTCCGGGCGGCGGGTCCGGGCCAGGAGACCCAGGGCCAGCGGGATGAGCATCAGCACGATGAGTGACCGCGCGATCTTCACCGGGTTGACCGTGATTCCCTCGAGGAAGAACGGCAGAGCTAGGGGCAGGTAGCCCACGGTGACGACCATCAGCAGCACCATCAGGCCCACAGCGAAGGCCAGATCGGCCTTGGCGAACTCCGCGAGCTTGATCGAAACGGCGCGCCCGCCGCCAGCCCGCACAGCAGCAGGCCGATCCCTAGCGGCTCGTCGAGACCGAGCAGCCGCCAGAGCCCGAGCGCTAGCAAGGGCGCGAGGACGAAGTTGGCCGCGAGGGACAGCACGACCAGCCGGGCGTTCTTGAGCGGGGCCAGGATCTGGCCGACGGTCAGACTGAGGCCAACACCCAGCGTGCTCGACACCACGAAGACGACGACGGCCATGCTCGAGCCCCGGATCAGCAGGTCGGTCAACGCCATCGTTGCCGCCTTTCGTCACTTCATTGCGTAGAGGTCAGTCGGCCAGCGCCACGCTGGCGCGTGGTCCGCAGCGCGGCGGTGTATGGCTTGGAGCCCCGGAGCCTACAGTGCGCTCCAGCGGTCGGGTGATAGCTTTCGATCATCACCGACTCGCCGGGGCAGAAGCTATGCAGATAGCCCAGAACACGATTCTGGTGACGGGCGGCGGGTCGGGGATCGGTCGTGGCCTGGCTGAGTCGTTTCATCATCTGGGCAACCAGGTGATCATCGCTGGCCGCCGCCGCGAGCAGTTGGAGCGCGTGGCAGCGGTCCCCGAGCGCGCAGCGAGCCTACAAGAGTCTGAAGCCGACGAACGCGAAAGAAACAGCGCCAGAACCAAGAGCCACAGATTAGCCAGCGAGATAGAGGAGCGGGCAGCAACCGAAACGCCCCCGTAGCCGTCGCGATGAGTACCGGCCCGGAATCCCGCTTCCTCTAAATATTGGCCCAGTGGTGACCGCCGAGTTGACGCCAGCCGATATTGCTTGATTTCAGCCGGAAGTTAACGGGTATTCACTCGTTTCGGGTGGCCAGTAGTCCCTCCAGCGAAGGGGAGCGCTTAGGCGGCGTATGACTGCTGGCTACCCTCCATCCCAGCTCCACGTGGGCTTTCAGGAGGTGACCGGCAGAAGTACGCCGAACTACCGGTCACCCCCCGCACCGTAACAGCGAATTTCCGTCAAGTTGCACTATTTGCACTGAATTCCCAAACTTGGGACTCCCGAATTACTGGTGGGACACCGATCCCACCTAGCGCGTGATGGCGACCCATCTCTGTCTGGCTGTCGGTAGCCGCCGAAATGGTCCGCAACATGAGCAAACGCCTTGGCCTCGACGGCTGGAAACAAGTCCCGCCACGGCGACCGAAGACCCCACCACCAAACTCTTGGCGAAGGGCTGACTGCTCTCACCGAATCGCTCACGGAGTTGGACGCCAACCCCGAGAAGTCGAACAGCAGGGTGCGGTCAATAACCATTGGGTGAGAATGGTTCGACTATGAGTACGAGCCCGATCAGTCCCATGCTGGCCACCCTGGGCGGCCACCCACCCGGTTCACCGACTTTGCGGTAGAAGCCAAGTACGACGGGCAACGCGGCCTCGCAGTTGTCGACGGCGGCGTGGTGACGCTGTTGAGCCGCAACGGCGCCGACGTCACCCGCACCTTCCCCGAGATCACCGTCGCGCTACCGAATGCCATGTGTGACCGCAGTGGGGTGCTCGGTAGACGACCGACGCCAAGCGGATTACACAACACCTAGCCGATGCTCCACGTCTTGACACCTCTTTCGCGTCGGCGCACGATTTCGCGATACCAGAGTCTTTCGCCGAATTCGGGGAGGCGAACGTCCATGAGCGCCACCGGAACCCCACCCCCGCTGACCATCGTGCGCCCAGGTGACGGCAGAGCGGGCGACCTCGGCTCGATCGGGGTGGTATTCAAGCTGTGGAGCGGGGACACCGGCGGCGCGGTGGCCATCGTGGAACACCCCTTTCCCGTGGGCGCCCTTGTACCGCCACACCTGCACACCAGGGAAGATGAGTACTCGATCGTCACCGAGGGCGAAATCGGCTTCCGCTCAGGCGACCGCGAAGCCGTGCTCGGCGCGGGCGGCTACATAACAAAGCCGAGAGGCGAACTGCACACCATGTGGAACGCGGGTTCCACGCCTGCCCGCATGATCGAGGTGATCAGCCCAGCCGGCTTCGAAAACTTCTTCCGCGACCTGGCCGACCTGACGACCGACGGCGCCCCACCCTTCGAGGCTATCGCGACCCTCGCAGAAGCCTACGGTGTCCAGTTCGGCGAACCCCCGTGGCTACCCGACCTCATCGACCGCTACAACCTCATCCCGCCCGGCTGAACGAACGTGGCCGCACGCTCGTAGGGTGCTAGCCAAATGGGGTTCGTCGTCCCAGGACAAACAGATGAGCAGGCGACAGCAAGCGCGGACGCAGCAAACCCATTCCGTCGAGGTCCGACGGGCCTACGAACGCGCACTGGCCCGAACCTCGGTCCGCAGCCGCTACGTCGAGATGCAGGCGGGCAAGCTAGTCCATCTCCTGGAAACGGGCGCGGGAGCGCCGGTCGTACTCATCCACGGCACCGTGGACTCGGCGGGGTTTCTTCTCGCCACTATTCAACGAACTTCACGGGGTCCGCGCCCTGGCCCCCGATCTGCCCGGTCGAGGACTGAGCGACCCAATAGATCCCCCTCAGCATCGCTATCGCGAGACTGCGGTCCCATGGCTGAATGATTTGCTCGACACGTTGGAGTTGGATTCGGTCGCGGTGGTCGGCCACTCGGGGGGCGGGCGATGGGCGTTGTGGCACGCAATGGCTCACCCGCGCCGGGTCAAGCGGCTCGTGCTGATGGGTGTGCCCGGGTTGCCCAAAACCCGCTGCCCGTTGCCGATCCGACTGATGGCCACGCCTGGGGTGGGAGAGCTGCTGTCGCGGTCGGTGCCACCCAACCCGAAATCGGTGCTGCGGTTCGCGGGTTTCATGGGCGAGAAGGCGACCCTCGCCACTCACCCGGAGCTGGTCGATCTGATGGTGGCCACGGGCCGGGACCCGATCGCCGCCGCGAGCGCACGGCGTGAGATGCGCGCATTGGTTTCGCCGTTCGCCTTGCTGTCGCCTTCTGGCTTCCGGCGTCATTCACGGGTACGACGCGACCAGCTGAGCCAGCTGGCCATGCCCACGCTGACGATATGGGGCGAACAGGACCCGCTCGGCAGTAGTCCAGTCGCCCAGGCAGCGAGCGACCTCATCTCGCGCGGGCAACTGGTGGTGCTGCCCACCGGACACGCGCCCTGGCTTGGGCAGCCCGCCGAGACCGCCGCAACGATCCTGGACTTCGTGCGGTAACTCGCGCCTGTGACATTCACACCCGTGATCGACTCCGGCGACAGCTTCGTATGCTGTGGCATGACCGCGAGTAGGTCACCGTAACGACCCGGCCAAGCCCTCCGCGAAGCCCAGGCTATCCGTGAACGCGAAACCCACCCAACAGACCAGGATTAAATCCCCGCAAACCCGCGTAAGCCCCTTAAAGGCCAAGAGGATGCAGTATGACGGTGTCGCGCCCGGCTATTCACTACACCCCGTTGGGATACTCCGGCGGCGCGATGGACGATACGACCCCCGACTCAAACTCCGCCAAGGATTCCGCCACGGCGGTTGCGCCCTCGTCTGCCAGCCTCGTGCTGACCTCGGTCGAAACGATCATCGAATAAGCCTGGGCGAGCTGAAGCAACTTCAAGTCAGTAGCCGTCCGCGCTTGGTCTCGTATTGCCGTAAGCAGGGCTTCGGCGGCTTGGTCGGCTAGCCCCCTTAGGTCACCCATGTCCCCCTCCTAACGGGCTCATTGCCGCAAAAGCGCGGCAAAGCCAACGCTACTCGTCGCCCGAGGTGAGGCTCCTCGTCCGATTTTCACCGGGTGCGCGTTCTTGGCGCAACAGAAGACGCCTCGCGAGCCGACGGGGAAGTCTCTGCTGTGGCAAGGACATAACCAGACTGACGCCGAGTTCTTCCCCCATATGGCCCACATGATGATGCTTGAGCCGGGATGGCTTAAGGTCACACCGATCCGCAGCGGCATGGGCGCAGTTAGCTGCTGCCGTCGAGGTGGCTCACCACTTCCGTGCGCCCAGGGATCAGTGCTCCAATACGAACTGGTCATGGCCTCGAGCGCCACACCCCCGTGGTGGAGCCGATGACGGGAATCGAACCCGCGTATTCAGCTTGGGAAGCTGATGTTCTGCCATTGAACTACATCGGCACACCGGCCGACGCCGGTGACCACGAAGGCTAACACCTAGAGCGGCTACGCTCGTCGGGTGCTGCTCTCAGATCGCGACATCCGTGGTGAGATCGCCGCCGGACGCCTTGGCATCGATCCCTACGACGAGAGCCTGGTACAGCCGTCGAGCGTCGACGTCCGACTCGACAACCTGTTCCGGGTGTTCAACAACACCCGTTACACGCACATCGACCCATCGACCCGCCAGGACGATCTGACGACGCTCGTCGAACCCAAAGAGGGCGAGCCCTTCGTTCTGCATCCCGGCGAGTTCGTGCTCGGTTCGACGCTGGAGCGGTGCTCGCTTCCCGTTGATCTCGCGGGCCGTCTCGAGGGTAAGTCGTCGTTGGGCCGCCTCGGCCTGCTGACGCACTCGACCGCCGGCTTCATCGACCCCGGCTTCAGCGGGCACATCACGCTCGAACTGTCCAACGTCGCGAACCTGCCGATCACACTGTGGCCCGGCATGAAGATCGGCCAGCTGTGCCTACTCCGGCTGACGAGTCCCGCCGAAAATCCGTACGGAAGTGCCAAGGCCGGCTCGAAGTATCAGGGTCAGCGCGGACCGACGCCGTCGCGCTCGTATCAGAACTTCATCAAGGCGATATAGAGGGCGCCGCCCGCCGGGATTGGACCGGGAAGTGGAAACGAGGCGTTCGTGTTTCCCTTCACGCGAGTAGGGTTTTACCTACCGGCTTCGGTGTGTATCGCGCCGTCGCGATCCGGCCAGGTTTCACCGCCTGCAGCAAATGCGGTCGGGTGTAACGCCCGCACTGGTAGAGGCGATGAATTAACGGGTTGTCGGCTCGCGTAGGACGTACGCGCATCGGCGGCGCAGACTGAATAGCAAACATCATTGGAGGGGCAGTGGACATCGTATTAGGTGTGTCGATGACACCTACGACGGTCCGCATGGTGCTGGTCGAGGGCGATAAAGCCGACGGTGTGACCGTCGACCACGACGTCTTCGATATCCACACCACCGACGGCTCAGCAACGTCCGGCGCGGCCGATCAGGTCGCCGCGGCAGTGCTGGGGACGCAGGAGAGCGCCGCCGCCAGCGGACATCATCTGAAGTCGATCGGTGTGGCGTGGACGCACCACTCCGACGCGGCCGCGCTGCGCGACACCCTTACCGCCCGCGGCATCGAGGACGTCATGCTCGTCTCGGCGACGCATGCCGCCGCGTCGCTCGCCCAGGCGGTCGGCCGCGCCATCGGTTACGACACCACCGCGGTGCTCTTCATCGAGAAGGACACCGCCACGCTCTCGGTCGTCAAGACCGACGACGGGTCGGTGGTCAAGGTCTACACCCGCGATCTCCACGACTCCGACGCGATGGCCGTCTTCACCGAGATGGCGCAGTCCGTCGAGAACATCGAGTCGCCCCCGCAGGGCCTCTTCATCGTCGGCTCCGGCGTCGATGCCGCCGCCGTCAAGGCGCACGTGGAGAATCTGGTCTCGCTGCCCGTCAGCGCACCCGACGAGCCCGAACTGGCGCTGGCGCGCGGCGCCGCGCTCGCGTCGGCGCACGCGCCGGAGATGGAAGCGTCCACCGCGGGCCTGGCGTATTCACAGGACCACGACGGCACCACCGCGGGCAGCGCGTACCCCGAGTTGGCGGCCGCAGGCGCCGTCACCCAAATGGCGGGTGTTGCCACGCAACTCGCGCCCGTCGGAGCCTCGGAGGCGTACCCGGATTCGCTGGCGTACTCCGACGAGATGCCCGAGGCCGAATCCGAGCCGTACTACGAGGACGAGTCGCGCAAGCCGTTCCTGCTCGTCGGCAGCGCGCTGACCTCGATCTTCGTGGTTGGCGTTGTCGCGCTTGTCATCTCGTTGGCTGTCAGCATCCGGCCGACGGTCGACCAGCGACCGAGCCCCGGCCAGTCGCCGGTCATCCCGAGTCAGGCCGCCCCCGCGCCCGTACCGGAACTGGCCCCGGTCGCGCCTCGCCCCGCCCCCCGCCCCGCCCCGGCTCCTGCCGCGCCGCCGCCGGAGATCATCAAGGCACCGGTGCCCGCCGCTGCACAGGTACCCGCGCAGGCCCCGAGGACAGTGTTCGTCCAGCAGCCGGCGCCCGCACCCGCGGCGCCCGCTCCGCCGCCAGTTGCCCCGCCACCCGCGCCGATCCCTGCCGCGCCGATCCCGGCGCCCGCGGCCCCGGCGATCCCGCCGGTGCTGTCGCCGCCGCTGTACAACCCGCCGGCGTACTACCCGCAGAGGCCGCCGGTCTACATCGCGCCGAGGCCGCCGGTGTGGGTCCCGCCGTGGCAGCAGCAGCCGCCGCAGCAGATTCCCGGTCCGCCTCAGCAGTCGCCGCAGTACCCGCAATACCCGGGTTCGGGCTCGGGTTCGGGTGGTTATCCCGGATCGCGCTCCGGCTCCGGCGGCTACCCGGGCTCTGGCGACTACGGCAGAGGTGACTACGGCCGAGGCGACGACTACGACGGAGGCTCAGGCTCCCGCGGTGGATCCGGCGGAGGCGACTGCTTCCTCATCTTCTGCCGCAGGTGACGCCCGTCGGCACTAGCCGGACACCTGCCGTTGGTCTCCCGCTTGGTGTCGCTTAGCAGTTAGCTCATCGCAGCCGCATATAGAGGCAGTATGCGATGCACCGTGTTTGGTACCGGCTATCTCGGGGCGACACATGCCGCGGGGATGGCCGAGCTCGGCCATGACGTGCTCGGCGTCGACATCGACCCGGGCAAGGTCGCGAAACTGGCAGGCGGTGAGATTCCGTTCTACGAGCCGGGTCTGCGAAAGATGTTGAGCGACAACCTCGTCGCGGGCCGACTGCACTTCACGACCGACTACGACGCCGCCGCCGAGTTCGCCGATGTGCACTTTCTCGGCGTCGGCACACCGCAGAAGAAGGGCGAGTACGGCGCCGACCTGCGGCACGTCAACGCCGTCATCGACACGCTGGTGCCGCGGCTGCGACGTTCATCGGTCATCGTCGGCAAGTCGACTGTGCCCGTCGGCACCGCAAGCGAGCTCGCTGCACGGGCAGGTAGCCTCGCCGCGGACGGCGTCGACGTCGAAATCGCCTGGAACCCCGAGTTTCTCCGTGAGGGCTTCGCCGTGCACGACACCCTGCATCCCGATCGGATCGTGCTCGGCGTGCAGGGCGATTCGGTGCACGCAGAGGCCGCCATCCGCGAGCTGTACGCACCGCTGCTCGGCGAGGGGATACCGTTTCTGCTCACCGATCTGCAGACCGCCGAGCTGGTGAAGGTATCGGCCAACGCCTTTCTCGCGACGAAGATCTCGTTCATCAATGCGATCTCTGAGGTATGCGAGGCCGTCGACGCCGACGTCACCCTTCTCGCCGACGCACTCGGGTACGACCCGCGCATCGGCCGCCGATTCCTCAACGCCGGGCCTCGGCTTCGGCGGCGGCTGCCTGCCCAAGGACATCCGCGCGTTCATGGCGCGCGCCGGTGAGCTGGGCGCCAACCACGCGCTGACGTTCCTGCGCGAGGTCGACAGCATCAACATGCGCCGCCGCGCCAAGATGGTCGAACTCGCGACGAAAGCATGCGGGTCGCTGCTCGGCGCCAACGTGGCGGTGCTGGGAGCGGCGTTCAAGCCGGAGTCCGACGACGTTCGGGATTCGCCCGCCCTCAACGTCGCGGGCCTGCTGCAGCTCAACGGAGCGACCGTCAACGTCTACGACCCGAAGGCGATGGAGAACAGCCAGCGGCTCTTTCCGACGCTGAATTACTCCACGTCGGTGGTCGAGGCGTGCGAGCGTGCCGACGCCGTGCTGGTGCTCACCGAGTGGCGCGAGTTCGTCGAGCTGGACCCCGACGACCTGGCGGGCACCGTACGCGCCAAAGTCATTGTCGACGGCCGCAATTGCCTGGACGCGACGAGATGGGCAGACGCGGGCTGGACGGTGTACGCACTCGGCAAGAGCAGCACTGTTTGACGCTTGTACAACAGTGCCGACGGTCGTAAGCTCGGGCCCTATGAGGCAACGAATCCGTTGGTTTGCCCTGCACGGCGTCGTCCGCGGCCTCTCGAAACTCGGGCTTCGCAGCGGCGACCCCCAGGCCCGGCTCATCGCCGACCCCGCGGTGCGCGAGAACCCCGCAGCCTTCGCCGACGAATACCGCGACAAAGGCCCGGTGATCAGGTGCCGCGCGGTGCTGATCACGTTCGACCACGGCGTCGCGCACGAGTTGCTGCGCTCCGACGACTTCAGCGTCACCGAGCAGGGCGGCAACCTGCCGACGCCGTTGCGCTGGGTCGCACAGAAGACCGATCCGGGACTGCTGCACCCACTGCGCCCGCCGTCGCTGCTGTCGGTCGAGCCGCCAGACCACACGAAGTACCGCAAGCTGGTCTCCTCGGTGTTCACCCCGAGAGCGGTTGCGACGCTGCGTGAACGGGTCGAAGAAACTGCGACCGCACTTCTCGACCGACTCGAGGGCAGCAGTGACATCGTCGACGTCGTCGACAGCTACTGCGCGCAGCTTCCCGTCACCATCATCGCCGATATCCTCGGTGTGCCCGGCGAAGACCGTTCGCGCATACTGCATTTCGGTGAAATGGGCGCCCCCAGCCTCGACATCGGCGTGTCATGGCAGCAGTTCCAGCAGGTGCACGAGGGCATCGTCGGCTTCAACAATTGGCTCGACGGTCACCTGCAGCAGCTGCGCCGCAGTCCGGGCGATGACCTGATGAGCCAGATCATCAAGGCCTCCGACGAGGGGCCGCGATTGACCTTCGAGGAACTGCAGGCCCTCGCCGGCCTGGTGCTGGCTGCCGGCTTCGAGACCACAGTCAACCTGCTGGGCAACGGAATTCGCATGCTGCTCGACGCGCCGGAGCACCTCGAGACGCTCGCCGCCCGCCCGGAGCTGTGGCCGGGAGCTGTCGAAGAGATCCTGCGGCTCGACTCGCCCGTGCAGATGACGGCGCGCGTCGCCTGCAAAGACGTCGACCTGGCAGGCACCCGGGTGCGGCGCGGCGAGACGGTCGTCATCCACACCGCAGGCGCAAACCGCGATCCGAGCGTCTTCACCGACCCGCACCGCTTCGACATCGAACGCGACAACGCGGGCAGGCACCTGTCCTTCTCCGGCGGCAGGCACTTCTGCCTCGGTGCGGCACTGGCACGCGCCGAAGGCGAGGTCGGGCTTCGCACGTTCTTCGAGCGCTTCCCCGACGCGCGACTGGCAGGCAGCGGCAGCCGCCGCGACACCAGGGTGCTGCGAGGCTGGTCCTCACTTCCTGTGGCCCTCGGCACCGCGCGTGCGATGAGTTCGCCTACCTGATCCGGTCTTCATTCATATGGCAATCGAACACGTACTGGCCGTCGTCCCGGTGTCCGACATCGAGCGAAGCGAGCAGTGGTACGCCACGCTGTTCGGGCGGCCCGCCGACAACAATCCGATGCCCTCGCTGGTCGAATGGCAGGTGCTTCCCGGCGCCTGGGTCCAGGTGTTCAGCGACGGCGAACGCGCAGGCAAGGGTCTGCTGAACTTCGCCGTCGCCGATCTGGAAGGCCACCTCGCCGAGATCACGGGCCGCGGCGTCCACCCCGAGGCGATCGTCGACGCAAGCAAGGGCGTGCGCACCTGCGCGGTGACCGATCCCGACGGCAACACGATCAACTTCATCGGGGGCTTCCGTGTCGACTATTGAGTTAGATTCGTGACGTGGACACGCGGGCTGCGCTCATCGAGGAGACCGCGGCGTTCGGTGAACTGATTCGCGGCGCCGACCCGGCCACCCCGGTGCCGACGTGTCCGGAGTGGACCCTGCGGCAGCTGTTCCGCCACGTCGGGCGCGGAAACCGGTGGGCGGCACAGATTGTCGCCGAACAACGTGACAGCCCACTCGACCCCCGCGACGTGCGCGACGGCAAGCCGCCGGAGGATCCCGACGCCGCCATCGACTGGCTCAACGCAGGCGCGCAGCTCATCCTCGACTCCGTCGACGGCGTCGGCGCCCACACCCAGATCTGGACGTTCCTCGGGCCCCGGCCCGCCCGGTGGTGGATCCGCCGCCGACTGCACGAAGCGACGGTGCACAGGGCTGATGCGGCGATCGCGCTCGGCACCGACTTCGAGCTGGCGCCGGCGCTGGCCGCCGACGGGATCGACGAATGGTTCGAGCGCGTCGCCGTGGAGACCGGCCCGGAGTCCTCGCCGCTGGACACGGGCCGCGTGCTGCATCTGCACGCCACCGACGACGGTCTGGGATCCGCGGGGGAGTGGACGCTCACCGGCACCGACGACGGCATCGCGTGGTCGCATGAGCACGGCAAGGGCGACGTCGCGCTGCGCGGGCGCGCCAAGGACCTGCTGCTGGCGGTGGTTCGGCGGCAGACCGCCGCCGACGGCGGACTCGAGGTTTTCGGCGACACCGCCGTATGGGACGGCTGGCTGGACCGCACGCCGTTCTGAGCGGGGTACGTTGCGAGGATGACGACTTCGGAGATCGCCACCGTCCTCGCCTGGCATGACGCGCTGAACACCAAGGACTTCGACACGCTCGTGCAGGTGTCCAGCGACGACATCGAGTTCGGCGACGCCGACGGTGCCGGCCAAGGCCACGAGGCCCTGCGCGAATGGGCGGCCTCGCTCGGCGTCACCGCCGCCGACCCGGGACGCCTGTATGTCCGCGACGGCGTCGTCGTCGCCGAAGAGCAGGACGGTGACGGGGTGGCCTTCCGGGTGGTCCACGATCGCGTCACGTCGGTGTTCCGGCATCCCGACCTGCGCTCGGCGTTGGCGGCGACCGAACTCACCGAGGACGACCTCACGAGCTGAGACGAACGTCCCTCGCTCCGGCGGGCGTGGCGAGGACGGCGGCGATGGCGGTGGTGAGCGGCACCGACAGCGCGAGTGCGACACCGCCGACGGCGGAGCGGGCGATCTCGATCGCGACGGTCTCACTGGTCAGTACGTCGCCGAGGGACCGGTTGGCCACGCTGAACAGCAGCAGAAGCGGCAGCGCGCTACCCGCATACGCCAGCACCAGCGTGTAGACGGTGCTCGCGATGTGGTCGCGGCCCACCCGCATCGCGCCGAGGAAGACGCCCCGCCGCGTGCTGCTCTCGCCGACCTCAGCCAGCTCGAACACCGTCGACGCCTGGGTGATGGTGACGTCGTTGAGCACACCCAGCGAGCCGACGATGAAGCCGGCGAGCAGCAGACCGGTGATCGAGACGTCGCCCAGGTAGGTCGCGACGGCGTTCGTCTCCTCTTCCGACAGGCCGGTGATGTGCGCCAATTCAATTGCTGCCCAGGACAACCCGGCGGCCAGCAGCAGCGAGGTCAACGTGCCGAGCAGCGCCGCACTGGTGCGCAGGCTCACTCCGTGCGCCAGATAGATCACGACGTAGAGGATCGCCGCCGACGCGACCAACGCGACGGGGATGGCGGCTCCGCCGTCGCGCAGGGCCGGCAGCATGAACACCACCAGCACCCCGAACGCGACGGCGATGCCGATCAGCGCCCGGAAGCCGCGCCATCCGGCGACCGCCGTGATCACCACCGCGAACATCACGGCCATCGCGATCAGCGGCCAGGCCCGCTCGTAGTCGTAGAAGGAGTACGTCGTCTGGCCGGTCGGATCGACCTGACGGGTGATCCGGATGTGCTCGCCGACCATGAGCTGAGGCTGACCCCCGCCGATGCTGAACTCGAGCAACGTGTTGGCCCCGCTGTTCGGGCCCGAGTCGATCGCGATGAGTGCCTGTGTGCACGGGGTGTCCTCGCCCTGGGCGGGTTTCGGCTCGCTGGTCAACACCGTGCCGACCTGCTGGTCGCCGCACGGTGCGGCGCTGGTGGCCTGCACGTGGCCGGACTCGGTGGTGACGGCGCCGCCCGCCGCGTTCTGGTACGGCAGCGGTATCTCGACCTTCTGCTTGCTCGGCCAGAGCCACGCGGCGCCTGCCAGGACCAGGACGCCGATCACGATGAGCAGCCCGACGACGATCTTGGCGGCCAACGGCCCCAACGGCGACGGGCCGTCGAGCGAGTGCGAGTGGGCGTGGGAGTGCGTCACCCGCACGAGGGTAGAGGTAGCCCCGCAGACCTACTGCCGGTAGCCGGCGAGGAAGTTGCCGAGGCGTTCGATGGCGTTGGTGAGGTCGCGGGCCCACGGCAGCGTGACGATGCGGAGGTGGTCGGGGGTGGGCCAGTTGAAGCCGGTGCCCTGGGTGACGAGGATCTTCTCCTGCAGCAACAGGTCGAGAACCAGTTGTTCGTCGTCGTTGATCTCGTACACCTCGGGATCCAGGCGCGGGAAGACATAAAGGGCGCCTTGGGGTTTCACGCATGACACACCGGGAATCTCGTTCAGCGCGGTGAAGGCCGCGTCGCGCTGCTCCAGCAGGCGGCCACCGGGCAGAACCAGGTCCTCGATGCTCTGATGTCCGCCCAACGCGACCTGAATGGCGTGCTGGGCAGGCACATTGGGACACAGCCGCATGTTGGCCAGCAGGCTGATGCCTTCGAGGAAACTGCCCGCGTGATCCTTGGGCCCGGTGATCACCAGCCAGCCCGATCGGTAACCGGCGACGCGGTAGGCCTTCGACAACCCGTTGAACGTCAGCGTCAGCAGGTCGGGCGCCAGGGTGGCCAGGCTGATGTGGGCGGCGTCGTCGTAGAGGATCTTGTCGTAGATCTCGTCGGCCAGCAGCAGCAGCTGGTGCTTGCGGGCCAACTCGACCATCTGCTCGAGCACCTCGCGCGAATACACCGCGCCGGTGGGGTTGTTCGGGTTGATCACCACCAACGCCTTGGTGCGGTCGGTGATCTTGGACTCCAGGTCGGCGATGTCGGGCTGCCAGCCGATGGTCTCGTCGCACAGATAGTGCACCGGGGTTCCGCCGGCGAGCGACGTCGACGCCGTCCACAACGGATAGTCCGGAGCCGGGATCAGCACCTGGTCGCCGTTGTCCAACAAGGCCTGCAGCGTCATCGTGATCAACTCCGACACCCCGTTACCCAGAAACACGTCGTCGACGTCGAATCGGGGGAAGCCGTCCACCAACTCGTAGCGGGTGAAGACCGCACGGCGCGCGGCTTGAATGCCCTTGGAGTCCGAATACCCCTGCGCGTACGGCAGCGCCTGGATCATGTCGCGCATGATCACGTCGGGCGCCTCGAAACCGAACGGTGCGGGATTACCGATGTTCAGCTTCAGGATGCGATGACCCTCGGCCTCCAGGCGCGCAGCGTGTTCGTGCACCGGACCACGAATCTCGTACAGGACGTCCTGCAACTTGGTCGACTGCGTGAACGTGCGCTGCTTGGGGTGGTGGCCTGTCGCATGCCACGGCACCTGGTGGGTAGTCACGTCGTCCATGGTCTCACCGATGGCAAATCGTATTTGCCGATCGATATCGGGCTGTGATCTTGCGCCAGATCAGCGCTTACCCGGCGGACGCGCGCCCTTGGCGATGCCGAGTCCTTTCACCGGTGGCGCCTGCGCCTCGCCGTCGCCGTCGGCCGACGGTTCCGGTTCAGGTGCCGATTCGCTGGCGGCCTGCGGTTCCGGCTTCGCCTGCGCAGGTTCGGCAGGCTTGGCGGCAGGTGCGGCCGGTGCCTTCTTGGCCCCCGGCCGCCGTGCGCCAGGGGCGATACCGAGTCCCTTGACCTCCGGCTCCGGCTTGGCCTCGAGGCCCAGATCGGAGTCGGCCGTGTCGGTCTTCGCGCCGGGCTTGGCCTTGTCGGGGTCGACGTTCGGCGGCTGCGTGACGGTCGCCTCGCCCTCGTTGGGCGACGCCTTTGCCGGAGCCTTCTTCGCGCCGGGCCTGCGGGCGCCGGCGGCGATGCCGAGCCCCTTGACCTCAGGCTCGGGCTTGGCGGGCGCCTCGGCGGCGGTCTCCGCCGATGCCTCTGCCGGTGCCTCCGTCTTGGCTTCGGCGGGCGCGGCGGCCGTCTTCTTGGCACCGGGCCGCTTGGCGCCCGCAGCGATCCCGAGCCCCTTCGCAGGTGCGGTCGCTTCGGGCTTGGCCTCCGCCTCGGCAGGTGCGGCGGCGGCCTTCTTGGCGCCGGGGCGCTTGGCTCCGCCCGCGATGCCGAGCCCGGTCACGGGCTTGGTCCCTGCAGCGGCGTCGGCGTTCGGTTCGGGTGCGGCCTCCGGCTCGGCTTCCGGTTCGGCTTCGACGGTCGCGGTTTGCGCCTTCGCAGGAGCCTCGGCTGCCTTCTTGGCGGCGCGCTTCTCGGCTTCCTTTGCGGCGGCGCCCTTTTCGG
Source organism: uncultured Actinomycetota bacterium (assembly GCA_963786995.1). Taxonomy (GTDB): domain Bacteria; phylum Actinomycetota; class Actinomycetes; order Mycobacteriales; family Mycobacteriaceae; genus Mycobacterium. Next base: position 355,106 of record CAWBBH010000006.1, read on the forward strand.
GCAGTGTGATCGTGCTGGTGTCGATCGAGCCCAGCAGCAGCTGCGCCACGTCGAGGACCTCGGCCTTCTCGACGTCGCGTGCGGCCGACACTTCGTCGACACCGTCGGTCATCATCACGCGGCAGAACGGGCAGCCGGTGGCGATCTTCGACGCGCCGGTGTCGAGTGCCTCTTCGGTGCGCTCGGTGTTCACCCGCTTGCCGATGTGCTCTTCCATCCACATGCGGGCACCGCCTGCGCCGCAACACAATCCGCGGTCGGCGTGCCGCGGCATCTCGGTGAGCTTCGCTCCGGACGCGCCGATGAGCTCACGCGGCGCGTCGTAGACCTTGTTGTGCCGGCCGAGGTAGCACGGGTCGTGGTAGGTGATGTCGCCACCGTCGCCGTTCACCGAAGCCACCGGCACCAGCTTCTTGTCCCGGATCAGCCGGTTGAGCAGCTGCGTGTGGTGCAGCACCGTGTAATTGCCGCCCAGTTGCGGGTATTCGCGGCCGAGCGTGTTGAAGCAGTGCGGGCACGTCACGACGACCTTGCGGTCCACCCGCTCCACCCCTTCGAACAGATCGTTGAGGGTCTCCACGTTCTGCGCGGCGAGCTGCTGGAACAGGAATTCGTTGCCGGAGCGGCGAGCCGAGTCACCGTTGCACGTCTCGCCCTGACCGAGCACCAGGTAGCGCACCCCTGCGACCGCGAGGAGTTCGGCGACAGCCTTGGTGGTCTTCTTGGCGCGGTCCTCGTAGGCGCCCGCACAGCCGACCCAGAACAGGTACTCGTACCCCTCGAAGGAGTCGACGTCCTGGCCGAACACCGGAACGTCGAAGTCGACCTCGTCGATCCAGTTGGTGCGGTCAGAAGCGTTCTGGCCCCACGGATTGCCCTTGGTCTCCAGGTTCTTGAACAGCACGCCGAGCTCACCGGGGAACTCCGACTCCATCATCACCTGGTAGCGGCGCATGTCGACGATGTGGTCGATGTGCTCGATGTCCACCGGGCACTGCTCGACGCACGCCCCGCAGGTGGTGCAGGACCACAGCACGTCGGGATCGATCACGCCGCCCTGCTCGAGGGTGCCGACGAGCGGCCGGGTGGCCTGCTCTGGGCCCGAGCCCATGATCCGTTCGAAGCCGGACTCCGGCACATGCTCGTGGGAATGCTCTTCGCTGTGCTTCTCGCCGCGCAGTTCCTCGCCGAGGCCACCCTCCGGGGTGTTCTCGAGAGGGGACTCCTTGTCGCCGAGGATGTAGGGCGCCTTGGCGAACAGGTGGTCACGCAGGTTCATGATGACGAGCTTGGGAGACAGCGGCTTACCGGTGTTCCACGCCGGACACTGCGACTGGCAACGGCCGCATTCGGTGCACGTGGTGAAGTCGAGATAGCCCTTCCACGTGAAGTCCTCGATCTTGCCCCGGCCGAGCACGGCGTCCTCGGCGGGATCCTCGAAGTCGATCCGCTCGCCGTTGTACTCGACGGGCAGCAACGGCCCGAGGCCGTTGGGCAGCCGCTTGAACGTGACGTTGAGCGGCGCGAGACCGATGTGCAGGTGCTTGGAGTGCAGCACGATCAACAGGAAGATCAGCATGACGGCGATGTGTCCGAGCAGCGCCAGCGTCTCGATCCACTCGTTGGCGGGTTCGCCCAACGGGTGCAGGATCGCGCCCATGAAGTGGGAGAAGAACGCGGCATTGCCGTAGGGCAGGGCGCCGGTGTTCGCGCCGGCTCCCCTGACCAGCGCGTAGGTCCAGATCACGTTGAAGATCATGAAGAGGATCAGCCATGCGCCGCCGGTGTGCGAGCCGTAGAAGCGGGAGTCGCGGCCGTGCTTTTTGGGCTCGCGAACGATGCGAATGATCGCGAACGTGATGATGCCGGCGAGTACCGCGACGGCGAAGAAGTCCTGCAGGAACCCGAGGACGCCCCAGCGGCCGATGATCGGGATGTGGAAGTCGTGGTCGACGACCTGACCGAACGCCTCGACGTAGACGGAGCCGAGGACGAAGAAGCCCCACATGGTGAAGAAGTGCGCGAGACCGGGGATCGACCAACGAAGCAGGCGGGTTTGCCCGAAGACCTCTTCGACCTGTGTGGTGATGCGTTTGCCCAGGTCGTCCTTGCGGTTGTTCTCGACACTGGTCTTGGCGCCCGACCGGATCAGACTGGTCAGGAACAGGACCCTTTTCAGTGCGAAAACACCGACGACGGCGAGCATGAGGACGACGACGACGATCCTGATCAGCATTTGGGTGTCCACCCGCGGTGCCTCCCGGAGTCTAAGTTACTCCACAGTAACTTATCTGAAGTTACCCGTCGGTAACTTATGCGTGATGCCTGCTCATAGTTGCATCTCGCCGGGAAACCCCGCTACACAGGCTGACCTAACCTACGGCTGAGGCGTCAGGATCGGCTCGAGGATCGGTGCCACGATCCCGGGCTTTGCCGGGGCATCCTGCGTGCCGCCGGTAGGTGTGCCTGCGCTCGTGCCGGTGCCAGAGCCCGTGCCGGTCCCGCCGGTTCCCGTTCCGCCCGTGCCGGTTCCGGTGCCGGTCCCACCACCGCCGGTGCCCGGGTCGATCGGGGGTGTTCCGGTGCCGCCGCCGGTCCCCGGATCGATGGGTGGTGTGCCCGTGCCCGGATCGGTGGGAGGCGCCGGGTTCTCGGGCGCGGGGGCTGGGGGTGCCGGCTCGGGCTCCGGTTCGGGTGCCGGGGCCGGTGGCGCGGGTGCGGGTGCAGGCGCTTCCGGCGCGGGCGCGTGTTGCGCGGGAGCCTGCTGCACGACGGGGGCCTGCTGCACCGGGCGCGGCGCGTACCGCGGCTGGGGGCGGGCGACCACGGTGGTGACGTCCGGCACCGAGCGGGAGCGGGCGACTGCACCGCGGGCGCCTGCTGTTCGGCGGCAGGCGCAGGTGCCGGGGCGATGCCCGACGACGTGCCTGCGGGAACGGTCGAGGTGTCCCGTGTCAGAGCGGTCAGGCCGAAGACGACCGCAGCGACGACGACGGCCGCCGCCGCCACTCCGGCCAGCAACGCCGGTCCGCGCCGACGCGGCTGGCTCTGATCGTCCGGCTGCTCGTGGCCGAAGTTGACCTCGGGCCTGCTGTCGGCGGGCGTCGCGGAGTACTGGTCGTCGAGATACGGCTCGGTGTGCATGACGTCGTAGGCATCGTCGTCGACCTCCGACCATGCGAGTGCGCCGCCGACGGCGGGTGGGGCGTCATCGCGCAACGCCGCCGCGGCGACGGTGGCCGTCGCCGGAGCCGCGTGGGCCATCGCGGTCGCCGTCTCGACGACCTGGCTGCGACCGGCGATCAGTGCGGCGCCCGCGGCTGCCGTCAACTGCGGCTGCGGGTTGGTCACCACCGCGGTGCGCAGATGCTCGGAGAGCCGCTGCGTGACCAGCGGGATGCGGGCCCCGCCGCCGACCGTCGCCACAGCCGAGATGCCGGCCAACGGAATCCGGTTGCGCGCCACCGTGTCCGCCAGCGCGGCGAGGAAGCCGTCGAGCGGTTCGGTGATGAGGTCGTCGAGTTCCTTTCGGGTGAACCGAACGGTGGTCTCCATTCCGGGCACATCGACCACGATCGCGGTGGCCGTCTCATCCGACAGCCGCTCCTTCGCCCGCCTGCACTCGTCGCGCAGCACGGCCAGCGAACCGACCATAGAGGTGCCTGCGGGATCGGCCTGCGATGCCTCGAAGACGCCGGCCACGACCTTGCTCAGGACGGCCTGGTCGATCTGGTCGCCCGAGAAGTCCGGCACCCGGACCGTCTCGCCGATCGGCGCGTCGTCGGCCGCGGCGTCGACCAGGGTGATGCTGGCACCGCTTCCGCCGAAGTCGCACAGCACGATGACGCCTGCCGTCGGCAAACCGGGATTCGCCCGCAATGCCGTCAAGGCCGCAGCGGCGTCGGACACCAGCGGCGAACGGGCCAATCCCGGCTTGGTGCGCAGTGCCGTCCGCAGCGCCTCGACCATCGAAGGGCGCCAATGCGCAGGCACCGCCACCGCCACGTCCGACACCGAGGTTCGCGCCGCGTTGCGGGCCACCCCGTCGAGCGCTTCGGCCAGCAGCATCTCCGGGCGGTGCCGTGAGCCGTCCTGGGCCACCATCGGGACCGGATCGCCGACGCGGTCGACGAATCCGGTGAGCGTCAGACCGCGCTCCAGCGTCACCGCCGACGGGCGAATGACAGGTCGCTGACCGTCGCCGGTGCCGGCGAGGTTGGTGGCTCCAACGGCGAGGCCAAGCGAATGGCCCTCGCCGCCTTGAGGATTCGACATGTCACACCTCTGCGTCAGATTGGTCGCAAAACGATTCAACCGACACTAAAGCGCAGGTAGGCGTGACGGATCGGTGCTCACCCCGGCGCCTGGGCGAGACCCTTAGGGGAATTTGATTAGGGGATCAGGACGGCTTAGGGGATTGACCGGTCAGCTCGGTGTGGCCAGCATCGCCCGCAGCATGGACAGCATCTCCGAGCGTGATTCCGCTCCCAGCCTGCGGCGGATGCGTGCGACGTGATGCTCGACGGTCTTCGCCGAGATGAACAGCCGGCTTCCGATGTCGCGGTAGGGCATGCCCAGCAGCAGGAGCTCGGCGACCTCCCGCTCGCGGTCCGACAGCCGCGACGTCTGCGGTCGCGGCGAACCCGTCGGCGCTGCCGGCGTCGGTGCTGACTCGGGACCATCGTCTTCCGACGTGGTCAGCTTGAGGTCGCGCGCCAACTGCAGCATCGCGCCGGACACCCGCCCGTCCGGCGTCTGCAGGGCGGCCTGGCCGGCCAGCCGGGTGGCATCCGAGGTGAGCCCGAACGCGGCGAGCGCCCGCGCGGCGGCGGTCACCTCGTCGACGTCGACATGGTTGGCGAGCACCCGAAGCCAGGTTCGGCCCGCGCCGGAGAGCGCCTTGGCGAACGCGCTGCCGCCCGCTGCGGAGGTGAGCGCGTGACCGTGCGGGGCGACTGCCTCGGGGGAGTTGGCCAGTATCCCGGCGTGCACGCCCGCCCAGTGCAGGGGCACCGACCAGAGCGCCGGGTTGCCCAGCGACTCGAGGATCGCGAAGGCCTCGTCCAGCGTGTGCTGGAGCCGGTCGACCTGCCGCATGCGCGCCGCCGCGACCCACAGCTCGCCGAGCGGAAGCAGCGAGAACAGGTCGACGGAGTACTCGGCGAGCACCTCCATCGCGGCGTACCAGTGCTTCTGGACCGCTCCGCCGTCTCCGCTGCGGCGCGCGATCGCGGTGTTCAACGCCGCCGCCCACAACGCGTCGCGCCGGTGAAGTGCGGCGTCACCGGCCGCCGCCGCGTCGGCCGTCGCGGCGGCCAGCTGGCCGTCCTGCATCCGTACCCAGCCCAGCAGCAGCCGGTGGCGGTGTGCCGAGAACGCCTCGTCTTCGCCCGCAGCGCGCACCGCGCGCCCGATGACGCTGCGCGCGCGCACCGGGTCGCCGCCGTGCAGTGCCGCTAGGGTGACCAGCGCGGCGGCGCTGTCCGGCGCGACACCGGGCTGGTGCTGCTCTGTCGTGACGGCCTGGCCGAGACGGGCGATCGCGACGGGGAAGGGTGCCTCGAGGGACAGCAGCAGACCCTCGGCCAGGTTGTGCGCGGCGCGCGCGGTCGACGTTGGCGGACCGGCACTTTCGGTGTTCAGCGCCGCCCTGGCCGACTGCGCGTCACCCGCGGCGATCGACACCACGGCGTTGGCCGCGCTGGTGTAGGCGTCCGGGTACGGGCCCAGCCAGCCGAACAGATCTTTCGCCTGGGCCGCGCCGCCGTCGTGCATGGCGATACTCGCCGCGATCCGCACCGCCGCCGCCCGCTCCGCCGCGTCGTCGGACGCCAGCAGTTCGTCGGTCAGCCTGCCCGCGGTTGCGCAGTCGCCCGTCATCGCCAACGCATCGGCCAGCCGTGCGCTGACCGCGGTCGCCCCTGCTTCCGCCGCGGCGCGGTAGAGCTGCGCCGCCTTGGCAGGCTGGTCGCGATGGCGGGCCGCGAGGTCGGCGAGCGCAGTGGCCAGCCGCTCGTCGCGCAGCCCGTGGTCGGCCATCCGCAACGCGAGATCGGTTGTCAGCGTGGTCAATTCGATCTGCGAGCGGAGCAGTGCGATCTCGACCTCGTGGTGGCGGGCCGCACCGGCGATCGCGGCCGCGCCGAGGTGCACCGACCGCAGAAACGCCGGGCTGTGGGACGGCTCGATGAGCCCGCTGGCACGCGCGCGGTCCACCAGCCGCGCCGCTTCGTCGGAGCCGATACGAAGCGCCGCCGCGACGTCGTCGGCACCGAGTTCCGGGCTCAGCGACGACACCAGCAGGGTGTCGAGCACAGGCTCCTCGACCTGTCGCAGGCGCTCGATCAACGCGAACCTGGCCGCCTCCGCCACGGTGCCCGCCGCAGGTTCGTGGGACACCGCTGCGGCGATGGCGGGCCGCAGCAGGAACGGTAGACCGGCGGTCGAAACCATCAGCGCCCGAACCACATCCGGTGATGCGTGGCCGCCGGTGGCGGCAGCGACCGCCTCGCCGACCTCGGCCGCGGCCAGTGAGCCGAGGGTGAGCACGGGGTTCTCGCGCTGCAACGCGGTGGCCAGTGCGCGAAGCGGCGGTCGATGGGTGAGCGGCTCGGTGGCCACGACGACCGTCGCGCGGGGGTCGGACACCCGCTCGGCGAGTCGGAGAAGCTCGTCGTCGGCGAGCAGGTGCCCGTCGTCGATGACGATGGCGGCGTCCGGATCGTCAGCCGGGCGCGGCGCTCGCGTCACCACCGCAATCTCGGCTGCCCGCAGCGCATTCCGCACGGCCGCGAGCACTGAGCTCTTGCCTGTCCCGATGCCGCCGGACACCAGGATCCTGACCGGCTCGGTGGGTGCGACGGTCAGCGCCGAAACGGCCTCGCGGGCGGCCGGCGGTATGTCGGTCATTACCCGGCAGGAGGCACAGGCTCGGGCTCCGGTTCGGGTTCCGGCTCCGGTGCGGGTGGCGACGTGGTCGTGGTGGTCGGCGTTGTCGTTCTCGTCGTCGTGGTGGTCGTCGGTCGTGGTCGCGTGGTCGTGGTGGTAGTCGTCGTGGTGGTGGACGACGTCGTCGTCGGCGACGTGGTGGTGGTGGTCGACGATGGCGGAGGCGGCGGGACGATCGAGGTCGTGGGTTGGCCGTCGGAGCCGGTCACGGTGACCGTTTCCGGCGCAGCCGATGTCGGCGGCGGCTCCGTCGACGGGCCGATCGAGAAGGTGGTGCTCGTCTCGGTGACCGGACCGAGCACCCCGCTGCCGCTCGTCAGCGTGACCGCGAGGCCACCGATCGCGAGCACCGCGGCCGCAGCGGCCGCGCCGAACAGGACCGGCGGACGTTTGTACCAGGGCAGCGGTGCCGGTTCGGCTTCGTACTGCGGCTGGGTGCCCGTCGCGAAATCCATCGGCGGCCGCGCGTCGGTGGAGCCGGAATAGACGTCGGCGGCGTAGTCGGAACCGGTGTAGGGCACCGGTTCCTCGCCCATCGCGTCGTCCTGCGACCACGCCAGCGCGCGGTGCGTCGCCGACTCCGCGCCGTCGGCTGCCGACTCGCTGGCGGCCAGCCCGGCCGCTCCCGCCGCCCACGCGGTCGGCGCGATACCCGTCGCCGCATCGGCTGCAGGCGCAAGGCCGGTCGGCGCGTCTGCGGCCAGTTCCTGGTCGGCGAGCAGCGCCGCGCCCGCCGCCGTGTTCAGCTGCGACTGGGGCGTGGTGATGACGGGGACGCGGAACTGTTCGGACAGTCGCTGGGTGACCAGCGGTATGCCCGCGCCCCCGCCGACGGTGGCGACGCCCGCGAGCGCCGACGGTGCGATGCCGTGACGCTCCAGCGTCTCTGCGACGGCCGCGAGCATCCCCGCGAGCGGTCCGCCGATGAGGGTGTCGAGCTCGGTGCGGGTCAGCCGGACGTCGGATGTGAAGCCGGGCAGATCGACGGGCACCGCGGTGGCCGTCTCCGCGGACAGTCGCTCCTTGGCCAGCCGGCATTCGTCGCGAAGCCGCGTCAGCGAGCCGACCGCCGCGGTTCCCGCCGGATCGGCGTTGCCGGCATCGGCGACGCCTGCGAGCACGTGGTTCAGGATCGCCTGGTCGATCTGGTCGCCGGAAAAGTCTGTGTACCTGACGGTTTCGCCGACGGGCGTGAGGTTGATGTTCGCGTCGGCGAGCGAGATGCTGGTACCGCTGCCGCCGAGATCGACCAGCGCGATGACTCCGCCGGGCAGTCCCGGCGCGGCCTGCAATGCGGTGAGCGCGGCGACGGAATCGGGTATCAGCGCGGCGGGGACACCGCCGGGCGACAGGTTCGGCCGTTCCCGCAACGCGCCTCGCAAGGCGCCCACCACCGCCGGTCCCCAATGCGCGGGCACCGCGATCGCGACCGGCTGGCCGCCGCCGACCGCCTTCGCCATCGCGTCGAGCGCCTCGACGAGCACCCGTTCGGCGCGATGCGAGCTGCCGTCCTCGGCGACCAGCGGCACCGGGTCGCCGACTCGTTCGACGAAACCGGACAGCACCACTCCCGGCTGGTTGAGCGCGGGGTTCTCGGCGGGCACTCCGACCTCGGGGGCCCGGTCGGGCAACAGCGTCAGCACGGCGCGGCGCATCACTGGCGGACGACCGACGCGCGCGGCGACGAGGTTCGTCGCGCCGATGGACAATCCCAGAGGATCGCTCATTGACACTCTCCTGTCCTGGCCGGCCGTCGCTCACGATAGCGGCCGCAGGGCCGCGGGACAGCCGATCCCCCTAATGCCGCCGAACCCCTAATGCTGCGTCCCCTAACGCCCCCGCCGTAGCGGAGGGTTCGGCACCGATCTCCGATCCACCTGTACCTGGATAGCATCGTGGCTAACCACAGGGCTCTCGCCCGAAGCAATCGCCACAGGGAAGAAGGTGAGTCATGGCAAACCCGCTACTCGACTTCGTGATGTCGTTGGTGCGGGACCCTGACGCTGCTGCCCAGTATGCCGCTGACCCGGCGGGGGCTATCCACGCCGCCAACCTTACCGACGTGACCAGTGCAGACGTCAACGCTTTGATTCCTGTCGTGTCGGAGTCGCTGTCGACGGCCATGCCGGGCACGGGCGCCGACACTCTCGTCGGCGATGCAGCCGGCAACATCTGGAGCAGCGGTGCGGCGACGACGGCATTCGACGCCTTCGACGGTTTCGACGACCACCTCTCGGTGCCGACGATCGACGACGGGCACAGCATCGCGTCGAACGTCATCGAGCAGCCCGCGGACTCGCTGCATGCCGGTGTCGATGCACTCGACGACGCCGGAATTCCCGCGGTGGCCGATATCGACGATCCGTCGACCCAGCTCACAGGTGGAATCATCGATGACGCGCCGCTGGTCGGCGACGCCACCGACACGGATTGGCACTCGATGGTCGACGACGCGGCGCATCACCTGGACACCGGCGACACCGGATTCGACGTCTTTGACTAGTTCCATGGTTCATTCGACAACGGCGCGGCCCGCATCGGTCGCGCCGTTTTCGCGTTCTAAACCCTTGCTGAGCTGCGAGAAGACCCGTATCCCCGACCACCCCCTAATCCCCTAATGGGGCACCCCCCACAATCCCGGCATGCGGCCCCATAGGGATGGGAGTCGACCCCGTTTCCGGCGGCTTGCCGGATCCATAACGTAGTTCCCAGATCGCCGGACAGGTCCGGTGACGACGACAACGAAACACTCACCGAAAGGCACCGACAATGTCCAATCCCATCTCCTTCCTCTTCGACTGGCTCCTCGGCTTGACCCGCCCCGGCGCCGATCCGTCCGATGTCCGCGCCTTCATCGCCAACCCCACCCAGGCCGCTTCGCAGGCGATGGGCACCGCGGTGACCCAGGCCCAGCTGACGCAGGCCGCTTCCGCGGTCGTCGCGCCCGCCGCGGTCTACGGCGGAGGCAATGCGATCGAGGCGCTGCAGCACACGGTTGCCGACAACAACGGCCTGACCTTCGCGCCGCAGCGGACCTTCGCTCCGGAGACGGCCTTCGCGAGCAACAACGACACCGCGCTCGCCAGCGGCAACGACATCGGCAGCCCGCGGGCCGGCGAGGACGTTCAGCAGGGCGTCGGCAACCTCGACCTGGAATTCGGCGACTTCACCTTCGGTGACAAGAACACCGCGTCGGACGGCAGCGTCATCAACAACGGCGACGGCGACGTCGACAACACCAACGTCAAGGGCGACGGCAACATCGTCGGCGACGACAACGACGGCAACAACACCGGCGATGTCGTTGCCAACCAGGGCTCCAACGTCAACGCGGGTGGCATCGACAACGACATCGATGACAGCGGCAACGACGTCAACACCCAGGCGGGCGGCGACGTCGCCACCAACACCGGCAGTGGGCAGAACACCCAGGTCGGTGACATCGACACCAGCGGCGGCGGCGCCGCGGGCGGTGACGGTGGCCATGGCGGCGGCGGCCTCATCAACGTCGGAAGCGACGGTGGCGACGGCGGCGGCGCGGCAGGCGGTTCGGGCGGCGGCGTGATCATCGCCCCGACGCAGAACACCAACAGCGGCAACCAGGCCAACAGCAACAACCAGACGGCCGGTGACGACATCAGCAATGTCGACGCGTCGGGTTCGCAGGCGCCGGTGGTCGTCGGCACCGAGGACGACCACTCGGTCTCCTCGGGCGGCGGCGACGTGACGCAGGCCGATAACGTGGGCGGCAACGTGGACGCCAGCCACGACGACAACTCGACTCACCAGCAGTCGGGCATCGACGTCGACCTGTTCTGATCGCCACCAACAACCGCACCAGCAACTGGCGGGGACCGTAGACCGGTCCCCGCCAGTTGGCACGTCTACCGTTGAGACACCATGACGCAACCGAATGACCCGCGAAATCTGAAGGTCATCCTCGAGCTGATCGACCACACCCGCAAGATCGCCGAGCAGAACGAGCGCGGCGACCTGGCCGAGCGCCTCGAGCGGGCCAGGGTGCGCATCTCCGATCCCCAGATCCGGGTGGTGATCGCAGGCCAGCTCAAGCAGGGCAAGAGCCAACTGCTGAACTCGTTGCTCAATGTGCCGGTGTCCCGGGTCGGCGACGACGAAACGACCGTGCTCGCCACCGTCGTCTCGTACTCCAAGCAGGTCTCGGCGCAGCTGATCGTCGCAGCCCCCGACGGCGCGGAGCCGTCAGCGATTCCGATCCCGCCCGCCAACCTGCGCAACGACCTTCGTCGCGCGCCCGAAGCCGGCGGCCGCGAGGTGCTGCGCGTGGAGGTCACCGCCGACAGCCCACTGCTGGAAAAAGGCCTCGCATTCATCGACACCCCTGGCGTCGGGGGGCACGGTCAACCCCACCTGTCGGCCACTCTCGGCCTGCTACCCGACGCCGACGCGATGCTGATGATCAGTGACACCAGCCAGGAGTTCACCGAACCCGAGATGCGGTTCCTCCAGCAGGCTTATGAGATCTGCCCGTTGGCGGCGATCGTCGCGACGAAGACCGATCTCTACCCGTACTGGCGGGAGATCGTCGCCGCCAACCAGGCACACCTGCAGAGGGCGGGTCTGACGCTTCCGGTGATCCCGGCGTCGGCGCTGCTGCGCAGCCACGCACTGCAGCACAACGACAAGGAACTCAACGCCGAATCGAATTTCCCCGCGGTCGTGCAGTTCCTCAGCGAAAAGGTGCTGTCCCGCGCCAACGAGCGGATCCGCGATCACGTGCTCGCCGAGATCCGTTCGGCTGCAGAGCATCTGACGCTCAAGGTCGATTCCGAACTGTCAGCTCTCAATGACCCGGAAACACGGGACCGGCTGTCCGAAGAGCTGGAACGGCGCAAGGAGGACGCTCAGGAAGCGCTGCAGCAGACGGCGCTGTGGCAGCAGGTGCTCAACGACGGCATCGCCGACCTCACCTCGGACATCGACCACGACCTTCGTGCGCGCTTCCGGGCGATCACCACGCACACCGAGAAGGTCATCGACGAATGCGACCCGACCAATCACTGGGCGGAGATCGGTACCGAGCTCGAGGACGCGGTCGCCAACGCCGTCGGCGACAACTTCGTCTGGGCGTATCAGCGCTCCGAAGCGCTCGCCGAGGAGGTCGGCCGCACGTTCGTCGAGGCCGGGTTGGAGGCGGTGCGGATGCCGCAGATCGACGCGCGGGAGATGGGCGCCGGGCTCGGCGAGCTCAAGTCCCTGGCGAAACTCGAAGCCAAGCCGATCAAAGCGGGCGACCGCGCGGTGTCGGGGCTTCGCGGATCGTTCGGCGGCGTACTGATGTTCGGGATGCTGACGTCGTTGGCCGGACTGGGCATGTTCAATCCGTTGTCGCTCGGTGCGGGGGCCTTGTTGGGCCGCAAGGCTTACAAGGAGGAGATGGAGAACCGGATGCTGCGGATTCGCAGCGAGGCGAAGATGAACATGCGCCGGTTCGTCGACGACGTCACCTTCGTCGTCGGCAAGGAGTCGCGGGACCGGCTCAAAGCCATCCAGCGCCAGATCCGCGACCACTACCGCGGCATCGCCAACCAGGCCACCCGCTCGCTCAACGAGTCGCTTCAGGCCACGCTCACCGCCGCCAAGCTCGAGGAGAACGAGCGCAACAGCCGCATCGCGGAACTCGAGCGCCAGCTCAACATCCTCGGCCAGGTGACCGACCACGCGAACAGGCTCGCGGTGTCGGCCCCCGAGCCCGCCCCTCGACCCGTGGCCCGCAGCTGACCCGCCAGCCCCGTCTGCGGCGCTTAGCTGCGGTGAATAAGCTTGTTGACCGGATATGAGCACGAGTGATCAGGTGCGCGCGATCCTGGGCGGCACCATCTCTGCCTACAGGGCCGATCCGGCGTACCGCCAGCGCGCCGACGTGCACAACGAGCTGGATCGCATCGGCCGCAGGCTCAACCAGCCGATTCGGATCGCGCTGGCGGGCACGCTCAAGGCGGGCAAGTCGACGCTGGTGAACGCGCTTGTCGGCGAGGACATCGCGCCGACCGATGCGACCGAGGCGACCCGCATCGTGACGTGGTTCCGCAACGGACCGACACCGAAGGTGACCGCGAACCACCGCGGCGGACGGCGATCCAATGTGCCGATCGCCCGCAACGGGGGACTGACCTTCGACTTCGCCAGCCTCGATCCCACCGACGTCGTCGACCTCGACGTCGAATGGCCGGCGGCCGAGTTGATCGACACCACGATCATCGACACCCCCGGCACCTCGTCGCTGTCGCGCGACGTCTCCCAGCGGACCCTGCAACTGCTGGTCCCCGAGGACGGGGTGCCGCGCGTCGACGCGGTGGTGTTCCTGCTGCGGACCCTGAACGCCGCCGACATCGCCCTGCTCAAGCAGATCGGCGAACTCGTCGGCGGGTCGGCGGGGGCGCTCGGCGTGATCGGAGTGGCGTCGCGTGCCGACGAGATCGGCGCGGGCCGCATCGACGCGATGCTCTCGGCGAGGGATGTGGCCAAGCGGTTCACCTCGGAAATGGACAAGACCGGCATCTGCCAGGCCGTCGTCCCGGTGTCGGGGCTGCTGGCACTGACCGCGCGCACGCTGCGCCAGAGCGAGTACGTGGCGCTGGAGAAGCTCGCCGGGGTGGACGCCGCGGAACTCGCCAAGGCGATGCTGTCGGTCGACCGCTTCGTCCGCGAGGACAGCCAACTGCCCGTCGACGCCGCCACCCGGGCGGCTCTGCTCGACCGGTTCGGCATGTTCGGCCTGCGCATCTCGATCGCCGTCCTGCGCGCAGGGGTCACCGATTCGGTGGGGCTGGCCGACGAACTGCTCGAGCGCAGCGGCCTCGTCGCCCTTCGCGACGTCATCGACCAGCAGTTCGCGCAACGCTCGGATCTGCTGAAGGCGCATACCGCGCTGCTGTCTCTTCGTCAGTTCGTGCAGGCCAACCCGATCTACGCGACGCCCTACATCCTCGCCGACATCGACCCGCTGCTCGCCGACACACATGCCTTCGAGGAGTTGCGACTGCTCAGCCAATTGCGTTCGCGGCCAACAACGTTGAACGACGACGAGATTGCCTCGCTGCGCCGCATCATCGGCGGTTCCGGCACCGATGTGGCCAGCAGGCTCGGGCTGCAACCCGACGACCCGTACGACGGGCCGCGTGCCGCGTTCGCCGCCGCCCAGCGGTGGCGGCGCCGGGCGGACCACCCGCTCAACGACCCGTTCACGACAAGGGCATGCCGGGCGGCGGTGCGCAGCGCCGAGGCGATGGTCGCCGACTACGCCGCGCGCGGTCGCTAGGGCGTCGTCAGCCCCCGGGGATCGGGATCTGCGGGATCTGCGGGATCTGAGGCACCTGCGGGTTCGGCGGCGACACCGTGACGGTGCTGGTGCTCGTGCTGACCGAGGTGCTCACCGACGTGCTCACGCTGGTTTCTGTCGACGTCGTCTCGGTCGACGGCGCCGTGGTCTCCGTGCTCGTCGAGGGCGCGGTGGTCTCCGTGGCCGTCTGCGTCGGCGCCACCTCGGAGGCTGTGGTCTCCGATGTCGACGTGGGCGTCGTGGTGGTCGACGTGTCGCCGGTGCTCGACGAGTCGTCCGACATCAGGCTGACCGCCAACCACACGATCAGCGCGATCAGCAGCGCGATGAGGGCCCCGAAGCCGATCAGCGCGGGGGGTTTGCGGTACCAGGGTGTCTCGGGCTCGGGCGGCTCTCCCGGCTGGCCGTAGCCACCGGTCTGCGGTGCGTAGTCGCCGTAGCCGGTCGCGTCACCGTAGTTGGCCGCGTAGGCGGTGGGCTCGCTGTCCGAGTAGTTGTTCGGGTCGTCGGGAGGTCCGTATCTCGCCACGGGGACCGATAGTAGGCGCTCGCCCCGATCAGCCGGGACCCAGCGTGCGTGTCACGTTCAGGCGGGGCCTGGTTCGCGACGTGGGGCCGCCGGTGTCGCCGTCGTCTTCGCGCTGCCGTGGCCGGGTGAATGTCGGAGCGCCGCTGCTCTCGCTGCTGCTGGCGCTGGTGTCCGACCGTGCCCGACGTGCCCGACGTCGTCGACGACGGCCCGGTCGGCGCGTTGATCTCGGTGGTGGACACCTGCGGTGTGCTGGTGATGGTCGGGGTGGTCGTCGTTGCCGAGGATGCGACCGCGGTTTCCGAGAACGACGGGTCGACGAAGTTCACGGGTCCGTCAGCGGGGTCATCGCCTCCGCTGACCAGCATGACCGCCGCGATGAGGACGCCGATGACGGCGATGCCCGCGGCGCTCGCGCCGACGACCGCGCGGGTCGAGTTGTGCCAGGGCGCAGTGGACTCGTCGGCGCCGAACTCATCGACGAATTCGTCCTCGTCGAATTCGTCGTCGAGATCTGCCCGTGTCACGGCCATCGATATTAGCCCGCCGACCTGCAGTAACGCCTGCTCAGTTCAACTGCGGTATGACCTCGTTGGCGAACAGATCGAGGTGGTCGAGGTCGGTCATGTCCAGAAGCTGCAGGTAGGCCCGTTGCACACCGGCTTCGGCGAAGGGGCCGAGCTTGTCGACGATCTCGTTGGGGGTGCCGACGAGCGGCGAATTGCCCCGGAGTTCGTCGACCTCTCGGCCGATCGCGGCGGCCCTGGTGGCCACCTGGGCGTCGTCGCGTCCGGCGCACACCACGAACGCCGCCGAGTAGGTCAGCGAGTCCGGAGACCGGCCCACATCGGCCACCGCGGCGCGGACCCGGTCATAGATCGCGGTGAGCTGGTCAAGCGGGACGAACGGGATGTTGAACTCGGTGGCGAAGTCGGCGGCGAGCGCCGGTGTGCGCTTGGGTCCTCCACCGCCGACGATGATCGGCGGAAGCGGCCGCTGCACGGGCTTGGGCAGGGCGGGGGAGTCCGCGACCGCGTAGTGCTTGCCGCTGTAGTGAAACGTCTCACCGACAGGAGTCGTCCACAGCCCGGTGATGATGTCCAGCTGTTCGCGCAGCCGCTCGAACCGTTCGCCCAGCGGGGGGAACGGGATCGCGTAGGCCTTGTGCTCGGCTTCGAACCAGCCGGCGCCCAGCCCCAGCTCGACGCGCCCGCCGCTCATCTCGTCGACCTGGGCCACCGAGATCGCCAGCGGGCCCGGGTGCCGGAAGGTGGCCGAGGTGACCATGGTGCCGAGCCGGATCGACGTCGTCTCGCGCGCGATTCCGGCCAGCGTGACCCACGAATCGGTGGGCCCGGGCAGCCCGTCGCCGCTCATCGCCACGTAGTGGTCGGACCGGAAGAAGGCTGAATAGCCAAGCGCCTCTGCGGCTTTGGCGACGGCGAGTTGGTCGGCGTAGGTGGCGCCCTGCTGGGGTTCGACGAATGCGCGGAAGTCCACGACCGCCAGCCTAGAGGCGCAACCTGTGACTAGAACGCCTCGACCTTCTCGATGCTGACGAACATGCCGTGCCTGGTGGCTTGGTTGGTGAACCGGGTGCCGTCCTCGGTGGCGTCGATCGTCCAGCCGACCGCGCTGTAGGTGCGGTAGTCGATGGTCTGCACCGGGATGTCACCGAGGTTGCCGACGATCCAGCGCAGGGTTCCGTCGGCGGTCAGGTTGACGCCGTTGGCGCGCGCGCCGTCCTGCATCGGCGAGTTCGCGAACGGCGCCTCGCAGCCGACCGCCTCCTCGTCGAGCTGGCATCGCGTCTGACCCGACTTCGTCTCGATGAAGACGTAGCCGGAGTCGTCCGGCGGCAGTACCTGCGCGGCGGGCGGCGACACCGGTGCCGGCGACGTCGGGGTGGTGGACGACGTCGGGGTCGGTCGGCTGGTGGACGGCCGCGACGTCGGGAAGCTCGGCTCTCCTGGCTCGCGCGAACTCGTCACGGGTGTGCCTTGAGTGCCGGACTGGCAGCCGGAGACCAGCGCGCATGCCGCGACTGCGCATGCGAGAAGCAGGCGGGCCTTCATCCCCGCCAACGCTACGCAGACGGGGCGCAATCTCGCCAGTTACTCGTCGGCTTCGGCGTTTCGGCGCCACCCGGAGACCCTGCGTCCCACCGAGTCGACGACCGTGGTCGCCGCTTGGCCGACGCCTCCGACGATTCCGGACAACCCGTCACGGATGCCCCGGATGAGCGGGTCCTGCGACTGGTCGAAGCCGTCCTTGTAATGCTTGGCGGCCGCGCCGAGGTCATCGGTGAAACCGGCCCGGTCGTCGTCGCCGCGCCGGGGATAGTCGCCGGCCAGCACGGCGCCGTAGCCGCCAGAGTCGACCCACTGGGTCAGTGCCGCGGCCCGCAGCACGGAGAACGGATGCGATTCCAGTTCGAGGTTCAGCAACTTCAACACACCGTCGCGCATGTCACCGGTGCGCTCGTACTCGCGGGCCTGCGCCACAAACGCCTCCGAGTCGAGCTTGTCGACGCGGTTGCCTCCGGCGAGCTTCATCTCGACGCGGATCGCGGCGTCGAAATCCTGCGCGCACAGAAGCCCGGCGCGGTCCCCCGAGAGTTCCGACTTCCGTTGCCATTCGAACAGGGCGGCGACGATGGCGCGCAGCGCCCACCCGCCGAGCGGAATGAAACCGAACGAGTCCGCCAGCCGGAGCAGGTGCATGAGCATGGTGCGGTAGACCGCGTGTCCTGATAGCGCGTGCCCGAGCTCGTGGCCGACCACGAAGCGCATCTCGTCGTGCGTCATGAGGTCGTACATGCCCGAGGTGATGACGATGAACGGCGTGTCCATGCCGATGCAGTAGGCGTTCGCCTGCGGTGACTGCAGCACGAAGAGTTCCGGCTTGTCACCGGCGTCCAGCACGTGAACGCATTCGTCGAGAAGCGCGTCGAGGTCGGCGAATTGACGGGGCCCGACGCGCGCCGCGCTGGCCAGGTACAGCAGCCGGTGCTGGCGTTCGCGAAGCATGGCCGCGAGAACCTTGAGCACCTGGTCGAAGCCTTTGAGGCGGCGCAGTGCGGCCAGAGCGACGCGGTCGGCGGGGTGCTCCCATGCCCGCGAGCTGATGTCGGGGAAGGTCGTCCGCGTGGTCACGGTTGCGAGCGTAATGCGGCTATTTGAGATCGGTAGCGGACGCGAGGCCGTTGACTCGTCGTCATGAGAATCAGAAAGGCGCTGCCGCCGGTGTTCGGTGTGACCGCCATCGTGTTGCTGGCGGGGTGCGCGACTGATCCCGCCACCTCGACCGTAGAGACCCAGACCGTCACGGTTTCGGCGGCTCCGGTCCCGGCGTCGGCTCCTACGACTGCTGCTCCGGTTGTGACCACCACGGTGGTTGTCGCGCCGCAGGCTCCGGTGGCTGAGCAGGTCGAGGGCGCCGAGGGTGAAATGCCCGGCCCGTGCACCGACATCGACCCGATGTGCAGCGCCCTGATCAGCTCCGTGACCTGATCGGGCCGTCATCGAGGCCCCCCGGGAACAAATCCCGGATACCGCCCGTTGACCACTTCGACAAGTTGAGTCGATACGGCTCAAGTCTGGCTTGACACGGAAGCGTCGGTAGTAGCAGGCTTGAGCGCGGTCCACTCAGACCCTACAAAAGCTATTTCAGGAGGATCACCATGGCTCGTGCGGTCGGAATAGACCTCGGGACCACCAACTCCGTCGTCGCGGTCTTAGAGGGTGGCGACCCCGTCGTCGTCGCCAACTCCGAGGGCTCCCGCACCACCCCGTCGGTCGTCGCGTTCGCGCGCAACGGCGAGGTGCTCGTCGGCCAGCCCGCCAAGAACCAGGCGGTGACCAACGTCGACCGGACCATCCGTTCGGTCAAGCGTGAGATCGGCACCGACTGGTCCGTTGAGATCGACGGTAAGAAGTACACGTCGCAGGAGATCAGCGCACGCATCCTGCAGAAATTGAAGCGCGACGCCGAGGGCTACCTCGGTGAGGACATCACCGACGCGGTGATCACCGTCCCCGCCTACTTCAACGACGCCCAGCGCCAGGCCACCAAGGAGGCCGGCCAGATCGCCGGGCTCAACGTGCTGCGCATCGTCAACGAACCGACCGCGGCCGCACTGGCCTACGGTCTGGACAAGGGGCAGAAGGAACAGACCATCCTGGTCTTCGACCTCGGCGGCGGCACCTTCGACGTCTCGCTGCTCGAAATCGGCGAAGGCGTCGTGGAAGTCCGTGCCACCTCGGGTGACAACCACCTCGGTGGCGACGACTGGGACGACCGGATCGTCGAATGGCTCGTCGACAAGTTCAAGGCGAGCGCAGGCATCGACCTGACCAAGGACAAGATGGCCATGCAGCGGCTTCGTGAGGCCGCCGAGAAGGCCAAGATCGAGTTGTCCAGCTCGCAGGGCACGTCGATCAACCTGCCCTACATCACCGTCGACGCGGACAAGAACCCGCTGTTCCTCGACGAGCAGCTGTCCCGCGCCGAGTTCCAGCGCATCACCCAGGACCTGCTGGATCGCACCCGCGCTCCGTTCAAGTCGGTAATCGCCGATGCGGGCATTTCGGTGGCCGACATCGACCACGTGGTGCTCGTGGGTGGTTCCACCCGCATGCCCGCGGTCGCCGAACTGGTCAAGGAACTGACCGGCGGCAAGGAGCCCAACAAGGGCGTCAACCCCGACGAGGTCGTCGCTGTCGGCGCCGCGTTGCAGGCCGGCGTGCTCAAGGGTGAGGTGAAAGACGTTCTGCTGCTTGACGTCACCCCGCTGAGCCTCGGCATCGAGACCAAGGGCGGCGTGATGACCAAGCTGATCGAGCGCAACACCACGATCCCGACCAAGCGGTCGGAGACGTTCACCACGGCCGACGACAACCAACCGTCGGTGCAGATCCAGGTGTATCAGGGTGAGCGCGAAATCGCTTCGCACAACAAGCTGCTCGGCTCCTTCGAGCTGACCGGTATTCCGCCGGCCCCGCGCGGCGTCCCGCAGATCGAGGTCACCTTCGACATCGACGCCAACGGCATCGTGCACGTCACCGCCAAGGACAAGGGCACCGGTAAGGAGAACACGATCAAGATCCAGGAGGGCTCCGGCCTCTCCAAGGAGGAGATCGACCGGATGATCAAGGATGCCGAGGCGCACGCCGACGAGGACCGCAAGCGTCGCGAGGAAGCCGACGTTCGCAACCAGGCCGAGTCGCTGGTCTACCAGACGGAGAAGTTCGTCAAGGAGCAGCGCGAACCAAAAGACGGAGCGGGTGGTCCTTCAGTATCCGAGGACACGTTGTCCAAGGTCGACGCTGCCATCGCGGATGCCAAGACCGCGCTGAACGGAACCGACATCTCGGCCATCAAGTCCGCCATGGAGAAGCTCGGCGAGGAGTCGCAGTCTCTGGGCCAGGCGATCTACGAAGCCACCCAGGCCGAGCAGGCCGCGGGCGGCGGCGCGAGCGCTCCGGGTGGTAGCGGTTCGTCGGACGACGATGTCGTCGACGCCGAGGTTGTCGAGGATGACCAGGAGAACAAGTGAGTTCCAACGATCCGCACGAGCCGGTGACCGTCACCGACAAACGGCGTGTCGATCCCGAAACCGGTGAGGTTCGCCAACAGGCTTCCGGCCCGGCCCCCAGTGGGCCGGCGCCGGAAACCATGGCGGGGGAGACACCAGAAGAGGCGGACAAGGCGGCCGAACTGCTCGCTGACCTTCAGCGGGTACAGGCCGACTTCGCCAACTACCGCAAGCGGGCGCTGCGCGACCAGCAGCTGATCGCCGATCGGGCGAAGGCCGCCGTGATCACCCAGTTGCTCGGTGTGCTCGACGATCTCGACCGGGCGCGCAGCCACGGCGATCTGGACTCCGGCCCGCTGAAGGCGGTCGCCGACAAGCTGGTGACCGCGCTCGAGGGGCTCGGGCTTTCCGGGTTCGGAGCCGAGGGCGACGAATTCGACCCAGCCCTGCACGAGGCCGTCCAGCACGAGGGCGACGGAACCCATCCTGTCGTCGGCACCGTGATGCGACGCGGGTACAAGGTCGGCGATCAGGTGGTACGCCACGCCATGGTCGGCGTGGTGGACACCCTGCCCGACGCCGAGGCGCCCGATGCTGCGCAGAACGCAGGCGCGGCGCCCGACGAGCCCGCAGAATAGAACTCCGGATTACGACTACTCGAGAGAGGTGAGGAGGTGACGCGTTATGGCTCAACGAGAATGGGTTGAAAAGGACTTCTACAAGATCCTCGGCGTCTCCTCTGACGCCGACGAGAAGGAGATCAAGCGCGCCGCGCGAAAGATCCTCGCCGACAATCACCCGGACCGGAATCCGGGTGATTCGGCCGCAGAGGAGCGCTACAAGGCCGCCTCGGAGGCCAAGGAGGTTCTGGGCGACTCGGCCAAGCGCAAGGAATACGACGAAACCCGACGCCTTTTCGCCAACGGTGGCTTCGGCCGCGGGCGGTTCAGCGGCGGCGGTAACTTCGGCGGGTTCGGCGGCTCCGATGGCGGCGAGTTCAACCTGAACGACCTGTTCGACGCCGCAGGGCAGACCGGCGGCGCCAACATCGGCGATCTGTTCGGCGGCTTGTTCGGCCGTGGTGCACAGCAGCCGCGTCCGACCAGGCCGCGGCGTGGTAACGACCTGGAGACCGAGACCGAGCTGTCGTTCATGGAGGCCACCAAGGGTGTGGCCATGCCGCTGCGGCTGACCAGCCCGGCGCCGTGCACGAATTGTCATGGCAGCGGGGCGCGTCCGGGCACCAGCCCGAAGGTGTGCCCGAACTGCAACGGCGCCGGTGTGGTCAGCCGGAACCAGGGTGCGTTCGGGTTCTCCGAGCCGTGCACCGAGTGCCGGGGCAGCGGCTCGATCATCGAGCAGCCCTGCGACGAGTGCAAGGGCACCGGTGTCACCACACGGACCCGCACCATCAACGTGCGAATCCCGCCGGGCGTGGAGGACGGACAGCGGATCCGGCTTGCCGGACAAGGTGAGGCCGGGCTTCGCGGGGCGCCGTCGGGTGACCTGTATGTGACCGTACATGTCAGGCCGGACAAGGTATTCGGCCGCGACGGCAATGACCTCACGGTCACCGTGCCGGTGAGCTTCAGCGAGCTTGCCCTCGGTACGACGCTGTCGGTGCCGACGCTGGAGGGCAAGGTCGGTGTCCGGGTGCCCAAGGGAACGTCGGACGGCCGCACCCTGCGGGTGCGCGGCCGAGGCGTGCCCAAGCGGTCCGGCGGTCACGGCGACCTGTTGGTCACCGTGAAAGTCGCGGTGCCGCCGAACCTCGAGGGTGAGGCCGCCGAGGCGCTCGAGGCCTACGCGAAGGCCGAGCGGGCTAGCGGATTCGATCCGCGGGCCGGTTGGGCAGGCGCCTGATGAGCGCTTGCGTGGAGAAGCGAGGGCACTGATGGCGAGGCGCTCCGACGACCGTGAATCGGCGAGGACCTTCCTGATCTCTGTTGCCGCCGAGCTCGCGGGCATGCATGCGCAGACGTTGCGCACGTATGACCGGCTCGGCTTGGTGAGCCCGCAGCGCAGCTCGGGCGGTGGCAGGCGCTACTCGCAGCGTGACGTCGATCTGCTCCGCGAGGTGCAGCGGCTTTCGCAGGACGAGGGCGTGAATCTTGCTGGTATCAAACGGATCATCGAGCTGACCAACCAGGTCGAGGCGCTGCAGTCGCGGCTCGCCGAACTTGCTGACGAGGTCGACCGGCTGCGCGCGAAGCCGGGCCGCGATATCGCGCTCGTGCCGAAGAGCACCGCGCTCGTGGTGTGGCAGCCACGCAAAAAGGCCCGCTAGCCGACGCGCGCAGTCGCCCCTTCGTCTGCATTCTGGGGACGAATTCCATTCTGCATGAACTATTTTGAGCGTCGGTCGTGCTGTTCTTGACGACCGGCCCGCTGATCACCTCAGTTGTTGCTGGGTGGTGGTTGGGGTTGGAACGGGTCGTACCACCACCATTGGGCGCGTTCGCCGATCGGTCCGCGGTAGGGCGCGACCGCGGGTGGGGGTTTCGTCGGTGGGCGGGCCAGCGAGGCATTGCTGAGTGGTCGGCCTTGGCTGTCGGTGACGACGAGGGTGTGCGCGGGTCCGGTGATGGTGATGACGCCTTTGTGGTGCAGCCGGTGGTGATGCGGACAGACCAGCACCAGGTTCTCCAGCTCGGTGGGGCCGCCGTCTTCCCAGTGCCGGATGTGGTGGGCGTGTAGACCGCGGGTGGCCCCACAACCGGGTACCGCACACGTGGGATGGCGATGCTCCAACGCACGGCGGAGTCGCCGGTTGATCGACTCGGGTGCTGCGGCCGGCGCCGATAACCTGCCCGTCGCGGTGGAACCAGACTTCGCAGGTGGCGTCACAGGTCAGGTATCGGCGCTCGGACTCGGTGAGCAGCGGACCCAGATGCAGGCCAGCGATCCGGTCTTTGACATCGACGTGCACCACCACCGTGGTGTGCTGCCCGTGCGGGCGGCGGGCCACATCGGCGTCCCAGCCGGCCTCCACCAACGCCATGAACGCATCAGTGGTGGTGGGCAGCGGCGGCCGCACAGCTGTCGGTCGTCGGTCGGCGTGGTCGCGTTTCCAGTCGGCGATCAACGCGTCGCGATGGGAACTCAGCGCGGCATCGAATTTCGCCGCGTCCAGTTTGGGCAGGGTGATCCGCCAGGTGGTGCACTGCCCGTCACTGGTTTTGCTGATCGAGCGTTGCGGTTCGGGGTGCGGGTCGGGGTCGGGGCGGGGTTCGAGTTTGATCGCGGTGCGCAGCTGGCTGACCGTGGCGACATCGGCCAGCGCTGCGTAGTGCTTATCGGAGCCATCGGAGGCCCGCTCGGCGATGATGCCGACCTGATCCAGCGACAGCCGGCCTTCCCGCAAACCTTGAACGCAGCGGGGGAATTCGTCGATGCGGTCGGCGATGGCGGTGATGGTGCGCGCGGTGGTTGTTGAGGCGCCCAGCTTCCAGGCCACCAGTGCTGCCACCGACCGGCACCCCGTGTTGCTCCACAGTCCGTCACGGCCGATCTCGGCGACGATCTCCACGATGCGGGCATCGATCGCGTTGCGCTGCCCGGCCAACTCCGCCAACTCGTCGAACAACACCTCCAACCGCGCCTCACGAGGCGGCGAAGGAACAAACCACGGTGCCGTCGAAACCATGACCCCATCAAAACAGAAGGGTCCGACAGACTCTCGCTAGCTGATCCGTATCGAGAACCGGGTGGTCTCCGGGTTGCCTTCGCTCGCGGTGCGGTAGTCGCCGCGGGTGAGCGCGTCCGTCGGAGCCGCCATCGGCTCGATCGCGACAAGCGCCTCGCTCGGGGGAGCGAACAACTGCGCTGCGGGATAACCCTTTTCGAACGTCACCTCGATGCGGCGGTCACCGCCTGACACCGTGAAGACGGCGCCCTCGGGCACTTCGTCGAAGCCGTCGTCGTAGGTTGTGTCGCCCAGCGGACCGCTCGTGCCGCTCCATTGCTCGGCCTCACCGGTCGGGATGCCCCGGTCGTCGGTGGGCAGACGCCGCATGGCAGGCGCGGTGAGCGACCACTGTGCGCGCGGCACGTCGGGGATCGCGAAGTACGGGTGGTAGCCGAAGCACAGCGGTACGGGGTCTGCCGTCGTCGGCGTCACCGTCGTCTCGACGGTGAGGGTGCGCTCGGCCAGGGTGATGTGCTGACTCAGTATGTGCGGGAACGGAAACGATGACAGCAGATCCGGATCTGCCCCGTAGTCCAGCTCGGCGGTCATCGTGTTCTCTGTCGCGGCGGTGACCCGCCAGCCGGGGTAGGCAGCCAGTACGCCGTGGATGGGTGCGCCGTGCTCGTCGGCACGTACCCCGTTGGTGCCGACGGTAAGCGAGACCGTGGTGTCGCCGACGTGATAGGTGGTGGCGCTCAACCGGTTCGCCCATGGATAGAGCAGTGGGATGCCCATCGTCTTGCCGTTGGCCACATAGGCGTCCAGCCCGCGACGCTGGCCGAGCAACTCGACTCCGTCGTCGGCCAGCGAGGTGCAGATCATCCCGGCGCTGGGTACGTAGGTCGCTGTCAGCGGCGACGACGGGTCTCGAAGAGTCACGGACTCGAACTCCGGCATGAACGCGATCCTGCCATGCGGCGGGGGTTCGTCTCAGCTGGCCAGGGGGTCGTGCTGAATGTTTTCCACCGGGGCGCCTTTGGCGATCAATGATTCCATGGTGGCGGTCACCATGGCGGGTCCGCCGCAGATCAAAATCTGCCGATCGCCCCAGTTGCCGTACCTGGTCACCACGTCGGGCAGCTTGCCGGTCTGGCGCACATGCAGGCCGCGGGGTGGCTGCACGTCGGGATACTCCGACGCCCATGGTGGGTCCTGGGCGAACTCCGACACCGGGGACACCGAGAGCCACGGATTGTGTGCAGCGATCTGCCACAGGGTGCGCAGGTCATACAGTTCGCACGGGAATCGCGCACCGAAGAACAGGTGCACCCTGGGGTTGTCGCCGAAGCGGGTCAGATCCATGATGAGAGCGCGCAGCGGTGCCAGCCCCGTGCTGCCCGCGACCATCAGCACGTCGCCGCCGCTGCGATCGACCTGCATGCCGCCGTGTGGGTTCGACAGCCGCCACCGGTCGCCGGGCTGGGTTTCGGCGACGACGGTTGGACTGACCATGCCGCCGGTGACGGAGCGGACGTGAAATTCGATGGCGCCGCCCGGATCCGGCGGCATCGCCGGGCTGAGATAGCGCCAGCGGCGAGGCCACTGCGGAACCTGCACGGTCACGTACTGGCCGGCGAAGTAGGCCAGCGGTTGATCCAGCTGCAGCCGGATCACCGAGATGTCGCGCGACACCCTGCTGAGTTCGACGACGGTGCCGTCGCAGAACGGGGGGCCCTGTTCTGCGTCGGCAGCGCCGCGCATCACCCCGATGAACAGATCGAGCGCTGAGCGGGCGGTGTCGTCGAGCTTGTCGTCCCAGTTCTCGCTCAGCCGACTACGCAGCGTCGTGTACAGCGCCTCGTGCATGCTGAAGTACTGGCTCTGCTGCACCCCGTACTTGCGGTGGTCGCGGCCGAGTTGGGCCAGGAAGGCGACGGGCTCCTCGGCGCGCCGCTCGATCAACTCCCCGAAAAGCCATGTGAGCGCTTGGCTGAAGACGTTGAACTGATTGGCCAGGTCGGGTGGGAACAGGTCGCGCACAGCGATGTCGATGGCGAACCACTTGGTGTAGAAGTCGCGGATCGTCTCGACGCCGCCCGCACGGCGTGGGTCGACGGCGTCGCGCAGCATCCGCAGCCCGTCGCGGTCGTCGAGTCCCACGCCGCTTGAGTGTAGTGAGCAGCGCCCTTTGCGCGGATGTCCGCTTTTCAGCGGTTGCGGACCGCGGCGATGCCGACCAGTGCGGCGCCCGCGAGCGCCCAGATGCTCAGCACGATGATCGCCATCTCCGCGCCCGCACCGTCGAAGAAGGCCGTCGACCGCAGCAGCGTGGCGTTGGCCCCCTGCGGCAACCACTGCCCGAACGCACCCCACCCGCTGGGCAGAAGCTCGGGCGCGCTGGTCAGCCCCGACAGCGGGTTTCCGAGCAGCAGCGCGAACAGCGAGCCTGCGGCGAGACCGACCCTGCCGAACATCGACCCGAGGCCCAGCATCGACAGACCCGAGGCGAGCACGCCGAGCGTCAACCCGCCGGCAACCCCGAGGAAATTCGTGTCGATCGAGCCGAGCACGAACGTCAGCAGCGCGGCGATGGTCAGCCCGGCCACCCCGGCGAACACCACGACGGCAGCGAACCTGGTCCACACCTCGCGCCGCAGCACCAGCACGAGCGCGATGGCGGGCAGCAGTCCGGCCAGCGTGATCGGCAGCGCCGACGCCGCCAGCCCGGCTCCGCGTGGATCCTCGGCGGTGGGCGGCGCGACGTCCTCGACCTTCAGCGGGACGCCTGCGTGCTGCGCGATGCCGTTTCCGACTTGGCTCAGCAGTTGGGCGACGGTCGGGCTTGCACCCGTGGCGATCAGCAGCGCGCGGCCGCCCGGGCCGAACGAGATGCCGCCGTAGACGTCGCGGTTGCGTATCGCGTCGCGCAGCGCGGCCTCGCCGGGGTAGTAGGTGATGTCGAACGCGCCCGGCGCGTTCGACTCGAGCATGTCGGCGACCAGGCCGCTGGCGGCCTGCGGGCCTGCCGCGCCGATCGGCACGTCGTGCGGCTTGGAGCGCGCCGCAGGCAGGGCGAAGGCGATCGCGACGAGCGCGATGACCACCGCCAGCACCGCGACGATTCCGGTCGCACGGAGAGCGGCAGGCGGTTCGTGGGTCTGCGCGCTGTGGTGGGTGTGCCTGGGGAGCGACTCCGTTGTCATGGCTCTCTCACTTTTCATCCGCCGTTGAATTATTTCCCGCTGAGCGTATCCCCGCGCCGATGAATTTTCAACACCTATTGAAATGATAGTGTCGACGTGTGGCCCCACCAGCGAAAACGACGAGTCGTCGCGGCAGGCGGCAGGGCGAGCCGGTTTCCCGCGATGCGGTGCTGCGCGCCGCCAAGCAGCGCTTCGCCGAGGAGGGCTACGAGAAGACGACGTTGCGGGCGATCGCCAACGACGCACGAGTGGATCCGTCGATGGTGCTCTACCTGTTCGGGTCGAAGGCGGAACTGTTCAGGGAGTCGCTGCGGCTGATCATCGACCCCGACGTGCTGGCCGCGGCACTCGCCGACGGCGACGGCGATATCGGCACCCGGATGGTCCGCACGTATCTGGAGATCTGGGAACACCCCGACACCGCCGCGAGCATGGTGGCGATGCTGCAGTCGGCCACCTCGAACCCCGACGCCCACGAGGCGTTCCGTGCCTTCATGCAGCGGTACGTGCTGACCGCGGTGTCGGGCGCGCTCGGCGGCGGTGAGCAGGCGCGGCTGCGCGCGCTGTTGGCCGCGACCAATCTGGTGGGCACCGCGATCCTGCGCTACGTCATGCGGGTGGCGCCGCTGGCGGACCTTCCCGCCGACGATGTCGTCACGCTGATCGCGCCGTCGGTGACCCGCTATCTCACCGCACCCGCGGAAGAGTTGGGCTTGTCCGGGCTATAACCCGTGAATTCCCTTGTACAACACCATGACACCGATCACCACCAGGATTGCCGCGATCAACACGGTGTGCCGCCGCTCCATCCAGTCCTTGAGCCTGGCCAGGGGATCGTCGAGGCGGCGGCCCGCCACCGTGTAGGCGAGGATGGGGACCGCCACGGTCGATCCGGCGACCAGGACGAACCACACCACCGCACTCCACGTGCCCTGCGCCCGCAGGCCCGCCGTTCCGATCGCCAAACCTGCTGCGGCGCAGATGAAGAGAACCTTGGGGTTGATGACGGTCAGCGCCGCCCCGGCCAGCAGCGCCCGGCCCGGCGTGAACTTCTTCATGCTGTTCATCCAGCCGGGTGTGTGCGCAGACCGGTTGCGCCGCAACCAATTGAAGAGGCCGAACGCGATCAGCGCCGCGCCCACCGCGATGCGCAGCCAGGACGCCCAGCTCGGCGGCTTCTCACGCAGACCGCCGGCCAGGCTCGACACTTCGAGGAAGATCGACGACAGGACGGCGAGCCCGACCAGCCAGCCGGTCAGGAACGCCAAGCCCGTCGGTCGTGGCTTCGCGGTGTCCAGAACCAGCACGGCCGGGATGATCGACAACGGCGACAAGGCGACGACCAGGCCCAGCGGAACGAGATCGGCCAGCACCGATCCCCAACTTGCCGACATCGACTGCCTTTCGTCGCAACAACTTCTACGCGTCGGGGAGAACGTAGCAAGTCGAGGGGCAGTCGTGGTGGTGATCGGCTTCGTCCATCATCTGCCGCCGATGCGGACCACGTCGATGGGCGACTCGGTAACCGATTTGCCGTCGCAGACGTTGCCCGGCTGACATACTCGCGACCGATGTCCCGAAGCTCCATGGTTAGAAATGCAGTGGCGCTGGCGGTCGCCGCGGCACCCACCGCCGTGCTCACTGTCGTACCGCAGGCCACCGCATGGGCCGACAGCTGCTCCGATGCGCTGTCGACCCTTCCGCTGGCGCTGGACTCTGGCCCGTGCGCCGATGTGCTCGCACAGGAGAGCCGTTGGCTGAGGGCGATCACCGACGGAGACCGCGCAACCGTGGAATCGATTCTGGCGCCGAGCTTCAAGCACATCAACTCAGACGGGCAACTTCTCGACCGGTCCGAGGAGATCGCGAGCATGGAGAGGGTGTCGTTCACGATGAACCCCTCCGACCAGATTGTGGGCATCTCCGGTGACACCGCGGTCATCCAGGGGGTGAACACCCTGATCGACGGCGGTACGGTGCTGGCTCGCGAAAGGTTCACCGACGTTTTCCAGCTTCAGAACGGCACGTGGCGCGCACTCTCGGCCCAGGAAACGACGCTGGATTAGCCGTTCTCAGCAAATTTACCCCGGGTGTCAGCACGGCTGCGTACCGTCTTTGCTATGCGACGCCTTCGCGCCACGTCAGTCACAATTATCGCGCTCGCCGTCGTCGTCTCGATGACCGCGATGGTGGCGGGCTGCAGCAAGCAGGACTCCGTGCCAGGCCCGCCGGCCGGCGTCAACGCCGGTCCCGACGGTGAGCCGGCGCCTTTCAAGGAGCCCGTCCGGCTGTCGAGCCGCGACGGCGTGCTCGAAGTGCGACTGTCGGCGCATCAGTCGACCGTCAACCTCGACACGGTCTCCCAACCCGTCACCAATTTCCTGACCTACGGGTTCGACCTGATCAAGGGAAGCAGTTCTGACGGCTCCACCACGGGTGACCACCTCTATCCGGGACCCACCCTGCGCGTCGAACCCGGCGAGAAGCTGATCGTCCACTACGACAACGACCTTCAGAACCTCGATATCGCCGATTTCTACGATCCGGCGTTCGCGTCCAAGAGCGGCGAGGTGCCGGTCTACCCGCCGCGGCTGAAATCCACGCCGCTGAACCTGCACACCCACGGCCTGCACGTGAGCCCGCAGGGCAACGCCGACAACGTGCTGCTGTCGATTCCGGCGGGCATGGGCAACACCTACTCCTACGACGTGCCGAAGACGATGCCCAACGGGCTGTACTGGTATCACAGCCACCGGCACACCATGACCTCGCAGCAGACCTACGCCGGACTGTCCGGACTGCTCGAGATCGGGCGCCCCGACGGCAATCTGCCGATCGTCACGAAGAACGACATCCCGGTGCGCGACATGGCCATCCAGTACAACTTCGTATTCGACCGCAAAGGCAAAGGCCATCAGCTGAACAACTACACATGGCCGCAGTTCGTCAGCACGTTGAAGCCACCGGAGGGCTCGCAACTGGCCGACGGGACGTATCAGCCGAGCCTGGCGCCGGTGAACATCGCCGACACCACAGAGGGCGCCGCCTACATCACGCCGTGGTGGTCGGGCCCGCTGTCGCCGCACAACAACAGGGGTCAGACCCAATTCATGCCGTCGAATCTCATCGGGTTCGACAGCCCGTCCGAGAAGGTCGCCGAGAACCCGGATCTGCCCGACAACCAACGCGATGTGCAGTTCACCGTCAACGGACAGTTTCAGCCGGAGTTGAAGATCAAGCCGGGCCAGACGGAGATCTGGGCGGTGGCCAATATCAGCGACATCGCCTACATGACATTGCGATTGACCGAGACGGCGACCGGCAACCATCCGAAGTTCACCATCGTCGGCCAGGACGGTAATCCCTATACGCAGGTCGGCAAGCCCGTCTACGGCGACGGCACCACCCTCGACATCCCGCCGGGGTCGCGGTACGCGATCGCGGTCACCATGCCGAAAGAGGGTGACCTCGTCCTGGAGTTCCCGCCGGACCCCAAGGCCAAGGAGATCGTGAATCCCGGTGTGCTGTACCGGAACAACGGGACCAAGAACCCGCCTGCGACGCTGGGCACCTTGAGCGTGGATCCGAAGTACATCAGCTACGCTGACGGCTTCTTCGTGTTTCCCACCCAGACCCTGATCCGCGCGACGCAGGACACCAGCGGCCAGGGCCGGACGACACCGTTCGAGCAGGGCCAGAACCTCGACGCGTTCACGTCCTTCGTCGACACCTCGGTGATGACACCCGCCGTCAAGCGCGCGCTGACCATCACCGACACCATCGGTGGCGACAAGGCCAGCCACAACGACCCGAAGGCCGTCATCTATCAGTTCGACGACAGCGCGTTCCCCAACGTCGCACTGATCCAACCGCGGCTCAACTCGGTGGAGGAGTGGCGGATCACCAACTTCAACAACGATGCGCACCCGATGCACATCCACGTCAACGACTTTCAAGTGATGGAGGTCGACGACCCGCACCGGGGCAAGACCGGCGTGCAGGCGTGGGGGCTGGACAACGTCAACGTGCCCGCGCCGATCTTCGACGACAAGCATGTCGTCAGCACGCCGGCGACGTTGACCCTGCGTCAGGAGTTCGGAGAGTACGCCGGCACCTACGTCATCCACTGCCACCGGCTCAACCACGAGGACAACGGACTGATGGCGCTGATCAACGTCATCCCGCAGGTGTCGACGTACGCCGTCGCGATCCCGGGGTCGGAAGGCAAGCCGGCCTCTGTTCAGGTGCGCGACGGCAACGGCGACGCAGTGCTCCGGACGGTCATTCCGTTCCCCGACTTCGAAGGCGCGCCCTCGGTGGCGATGGCCGACGTGAACGGCGACATGATCCTCGACCTCGTCGCGGGGACGGGGAACGGTGTCTCGCCGGAGGTCGTGGCCTACGACGGCAACGACACCGCCGACGGCCTGTTCAGAACCGAAATCACCCGGTTCGCTCCGTTCGGCGCGGAATTCACGGGCGGGGTGGCCGTTGCCGGTGCCGACATCGACGGAAACTCCATGGCGGACAACATCATCGTCGGCTCGGGGCCGGGGATGGAGTCCCAGGTGAAGGTCTTCTCCTCGAGCCTGCCAGACGAGCCGGGCACGGCGCCGGACGTGTTTTCGACCTTCACGCCCTACCCGGGTTCGCAGGCCGGGGTGAGCCTCGCCACCGGCCTGGTCGAAGCCGGATCCGGGCGCGACAGTGTGGTGACCGCTCCCGGACCGGGCGACGCACCGCTGATCAAATCGTTCCGCTGGGATCTGTTCACCCCGACGGCGAGGTCGCAGGCGAACGGCACGGCGACGCAACATCATTCGGGCAAGCCGAGCGATCCGAAGATGACGTCGCAGTTCATGGCCTACGACGAGAACTACTCCGGCGGTGTCGGACTGTCCACCGGCTGGGTTGCGGGCGCCGAGGGCGGCGCGATGAGCATCGTCACCAGCCAGCTCGCCGGCGACGGCAGAGTGCGCGTCTGGTCCAGCGGCTCGCGTCTGGACGGTCAGCCGGACATGTACCTCGACAGCCCGAACCACCACGAGGAGAACGTGAAGTACGCCGAGATCTCGTCGTTCGTCCCTTTCCCCGGAGCCAAGGTGGGCGTCACAGTGGCGACGAGCAGCACCGTATACGGGGCCGACCTGTTGGTGGCAGGCATGACCCCCGGCGGTCAGGAGGTACGCAAGTACACCCTCGAACGCCCGGCACCCGATGCAAACACCGTCGCGCCGAAGCAGATCGCGAACCTGCCGGTGACCCCGGGTGTCGGCGCCGCGGCACCGCTGGCCGGGCGCTAGACATCACGGAAAGTGCCAGATCACCCTTGTGGCGAGATAGAACACCACCGACCAGAACAACAGTGCGGTGACGGCGATGGCGATGCCGCGCCGATTATTCTTGGCCGCAGGCACATTCGGCGGCGGTCGGAGCCAGCGTTTCAACATTGGGTTGACGTAGTAGGGCATCGTCAGAAACGTCATGGCGAAGCTGGAGCACAGGTTGCCGACGAGCAGGTTCAGCCACAGCGGCATCTTCAGCGGCCACAACAGCAACGACAGAAGGACGACCGTCGGGTACAGGCCGACCCACACCGCGATCGACGTCTTGACCTCCGACGGTGGCGGTGCGTCGTGCCCGTCCTCGTCGAAGACGAACCAGCTGCCGAACGAGTTGTCGATGGTGCGGGAATGGAAGTCGGCGAACTTCTGACCCTCGGCGAGCAGCTGCTTGCGTTCGTCGGAGACCAGCCACCGGTCAAGGTCGGCGGCGCTGTCGTAGCGGTAGAGCGCGGTCCACTCCTCCTGCACGCCGGGAACCGGGCGGAACAGCTCGGTGCCCCGGAAGCCCGGAAAAGCGCTCTCCGCCAACCGAAGCCGATCCTGCCAGGCGAGGAATTCGTCGACGTCCTCCTCACTCACGCGGTGGCTGACGGCAACGGTGACCAGCGGGTCGGCCCCTCGCATCCCGCCGCCGAGCACCTGCTGGGTGCCCGGCCCGTCGAAGAACGTCTGCCCGAGAGCCAGTCGCTCCTGGCGGGTCGCGCTGTTGAGCCACGCCATGACGTGGGGGATGGAGTCGAAGCGGTAGACGACCACCCATTCCGGTTGCACCGCCGTGGGGGGGTTGATCTCGGCAGCAAGGAAACCCGGATACTTCGAGGCCTCCCGGTTCAGATCCTTCTGCCATTCCTGGTAGGGCTGCTCCATGCCGGGCAGGACCTTCTGCCCGATGATGATCGTGGCCGTGGTGGCGGTGGGTTCCTTGGTGTCCATCAGGTGGCGGGGGTCAGTGTCTTGTCGACGAGCCTGCGGTAGATCCGCTCCGGTGTCAGCGGAAGCTCCCGGAATCGAACCCCGGTGGCGTCGGCAAGCGCATTGGCCAGCGCAGGGGCCACCGGGTTGACATTCGACTCGGCGATTCCTTTGGCGCCCATGGGGCCTACCGAGTCGGCCGTCTCGACCACGAGCACCTCGGTGAGGGGAATGTCGGCGAAGGTCGGGATCCGGTAGTTGCGCAGGTTCGGGTTGACCATGACACCGTTGCCGTCGACGCGGAAGTTCTCGGTCAGTGCGAACCCGATCGCCTGCGCCACCCCACCCTCGATCTGACCGCGCACCTGCGCCGGGTTGATCACCACGCCGGCATCGGTGGCGTGCACGCTGTAGAGGATGCGAATCTCGCCGGTCACCCTGTGCACGGCGATCCGGAAGCCGTGTGCGTTGGACGTCACGCTGCGCGGCGAACCATAGGCTTTGCGCGACACCGTGAACCTGGTATGTCGCTCGCGCGCGGCCGCCAACAGATCCGGCAGCGGCAGCGCGATCTCTCCGCACTGCACCGCGTCGTTGCGCAACGAGCACTCCGCGACGTCGACTCCGGTGTGGCCCGCGGCGAACCGCACGATGCTGTCGCGCAGTGCGGTCGCCGCCTTCTGCACGGCATTGCCGGAGACGAACAGGCCCGCGCTGGCGAACGCCCCGGTGTCGAACCCTGTCCTGTCGGTGTCGGATTGAACAAGCACGACTCGCGTGGGGGTTGTGCCGAGCACGCTGGCCGCGATCTGTACGTGGGCCGTCGACGTGCCCTCCCCGAATTCGACCGTGCCGACCGCGATCTCGTAGATGCCGTCGTCACGCAGGGTGGCCCACGCGTCGGAGATGTGTTCGGTGGGCGGCGCGGTCTCGTGGATCGAGCTGGCGGTGCCGGTACCGACCAGCCAGTCGTCGCCGAGGGCATGGCCGTTGGCGCTGCGCGCCAGTGCGGCGTCGACCCTGTCGATGCAGGCGGTCAGCCCGTCCTCGGTGAAGGTCACGTCGTCGGGATGCTCACCGATGGCCAGCAGCGCGTCGCCGGGCCGGATCACGTTGCGCCGCCGCAGCTCCATCGGGTCGAGGTCGAGCGCGAGTGCGAGCTCGGTCATCGCCGACTCGACGGCGAACGTCGGCTGGGTCATCCCGTAACCGCGCAGCGCGCCGCTGGGCACCGTGTTGGTGTAGACGGAGTACCCGTCGAATCGCTTGTTGGGACAACGGTATTGCATCACCGCGGCACCACCTGCGAACAAGGTCTCGCCGCCGTGGTTGCCGTAGGCGCCGGTGTTCGACACGTTGCGGAATGCCACCGCGGTGAGCGTGCCGTCGGCCTTGGCGCCGAGCTTGACGGTGATCGTCATCGGATGCCGCGGCGACGCGGTGGTGAACTCCTCCTCGCGGGTGTACTCCCAGCAGACCGGACGCCCGATGTCCATCGTCGCCAGCGCGACGAGGTCCTCGGAGATCACCTCCTGCTTGCCGCCGAAGCCGCCGCCGACCCGCTTGCAGAACACCCGCAGCTGGTCGGGGCGCAGGTCGAACAGGTGCGACAGCTTGAGCTTGCAGATCGACGGGGACTGCGAGCTCGTCCTGACGTGCAGCCTGCCGTCCTCCATCCAGGCGATCGAGCCGTGCGTTTCCAGGTGGGCGTGCTGAACCCGTGGCGAGAAGTAGGTGGCCTCGTGCACGACGTCGGCCTCGGCGAAACCCGCTGTCACATCGCCGATCTCGCTGTGCAGCTCGAGCAGGATGTTGTGTTCGGGGTCGTGGATGAACGGGTCGTGCGGGTCGTGCAGCGCGGGTGCGCCGTCGGTCATGGCCTCTTCGGGGTCGAAGACGGCGGGCAGCACCTCGTAGTCGACGGTGACCCGGCGGCAGCCTTCCTCGGCGGCGCCCACCGAGTCGGCGACGACGGCCACCACGCGCTGGCCGGCGAACCGCATGATGTTGTCGAGGATCAACGTGTCGTCGGGGTCGACGAGGTGGTCGGTGTGGATCGCGGTGTTGAAGCGCTTCTTCGGGACGTCCTCCCAGGTGTAGACGCGCTGCACGCCGGGCACCGCCAGGGCGGCGGTGGTGTCGATCGACACGATGCGGGCGTGCGCGTGCGGCGAGTGCAGCACCTTGAGGTGCAGCATGCCCTCCATCTCGGTGTCCATCGTGTACTCGGCGCGACCGGTGACGACATCGGTGCCCGCGGGGGCCGCCACGCTGGCGCCGACGGCCTCGCCGGGGGCGGCCTCCTCGATGTCGACGACCCCGTTGATCGCGTCCTCGATCGCCCGGTAACCGGTGCAGCGGCACAGGTTTCCCTTCAATGCGCGGGGGAGATCCTGCTTCTGCTCGTCGCTGAATGTCGCCGAGGTCATGATCATGCCCGCGGTGCAGAAACCGCACTGGAAGCCGGGGGCGTCGCGGAACTGGCGCTGCAGTGGATGCAGGTCTTCGGGAGTGCCGAGGCCCTCGATCGTGGTCACCTCGCGGCCGTCGGCGCGGAAGGCCGGCGTGATACAGCTGTGCACCGGCTTGCCGTCGAGCCACACCGTGCATGCGCCGCAATCGCCTGCGTCGCAACCTTTTTTGACGCCGTGCCAGCCGAGCGAGCGGACGAAGGTGCGAAGACACTGTCCCGGCCGCGGCTCGTCGTCGAACGACTTTCCGTTGACGGTATAGCTCACGACAGTTCCTCCCTGATCTCTTCGGCGAAGTGCCTGGCCAGGTGTCGACGGTGGTCGGGTGTGCCGTTGGGGTCGTCGAACCAGATGTCGTCGGGTATCGAGTCGATGCTGTGCTGCAGCGTTTCGGCGTCGGGCACGGCGTCGAAGGCGAGGCGCACCGGACGCGTCGTACCCGCGGTGATGGTCAGCAACAGGTCGCCGTCGCCCTGCGTGGCGATCATGAAGATGGTCGACCGGCCGAGGTGCGTCAGCGTGAAACGTCTGTGCGCGTACCGCTTGCGCAGCGCACTCGCCGGGATCTCGATGGCGCGCAGCAGTTCACCGGGATCCGAGGATGTTCTCGTGGTTGCCGGTGACGAAATCGGCGGCAGCGACTGTGCGTTCGGATCCGTCGGTGGCCTGCAGCGTGTAGGTGGCTTCGAGCGCGACGGTCATGGTGATCATCGGCCCCGCGGGAAGTGACATGGCTATGTTGCCGCCGACGGTTGCGGTGTTCCACACCTTGAACGACGCGAGGAACGCCTCGCAGCTGGTACGCAACAGCGGCGCGGCCTGCCAGTCGGTCGGCGCCGCGAACTCGTAGAGGTCGGCGACCGTGCACATCGCGCCGATGGTCAGGCCCTCGTCGCTGGCGACAAGACCATCCCAGCCGAGCGGAACGAGGTCGATGAGCCGCCGCAGATCAAGTTGCTGGTCGGAGAACAACCATGTTCCGCCCGCCAACCATGCGTCTCCCTCACGCCAGTCGCTACCAGGGGGCTCAGACGGTTGCCGGACCACCTCGGTGATCGTGTTGATGTCCACGTCGATGACCCTTCACGGGATGGGAGGCAGAACACCGGGGCTGGCGACGCCGACGTAGCTGACTGTAGCCAGCCGACGTCGCGGCCATGGGTAATTGACGTCTTTACCGCGATTTGCCAGTCGGCCGCGCCGTCACCATCGGCCCGCGGCCACGTCCTCGACCGCGTCGGCTGCGTGAGCGGGCCCGCCGACGCCGCGCAACTCGTCGCGAACGACCTCGATGCGGAGTCGCACGTCCGGGTCCGTCGTGACGTGGGCTATCGCGTCGCGGATCTCGTCGGCGCTGGGCGACCGCGCGGTGAGGTGGCGGCCGACACCGAGCGTCTCGAGGCGTGCGGCGTTGAGAGGCTGGTCGACGGCCTGAGGTACGGCGACCATCGGTACGCCGTACCAGAGCGCCTCGGTGCACGACCCCATGCCCGCGTGCGTCACGAAGACATCGGCCATCCGCAGCACCGCGGGCTGCGGCACCGTCGCCCGTAGCTGCACCCGGTCGGGGACTTCGGCAATCAGATCGACCGGCACCTTGCCCGTCGCGATGACCAGCCGCCAGTTGTCATCCTCGAGCGCGGCGATCACGTTGCGGTACACGTCGATTCGGTCGGTATAGGAGGTGCCGAATGCGACCAGCGCCAGTGGGCCGTCGCCGGGTGGCGGCGTCCAGTCGCCCGCGTCCTCGCGGCGCGGGTCGATGCACGGGCCGACGAAGCGGTAGCGCTCGCCGACCCTGTCCGCCTGCGGCTGCATGGCCCGCGGGATCATCACCAGGCAGCGCCGCGGCTCGCCCGTCACCTCCTCGAACGTGAGCGCCGAGCCCGAGTCCGTCAACCAGTCGTCGAACGCTGTCCGGTAGTCGCGGTACCCCTCGCCGGCGAGCATGGGCGCCAGCACGTCGGCCATGTCCCGGTGGTAGGTGTCCCAGGCCACCATGCTCGGCGAGACCTGGACGGCAGGCACGCCCCATCGCTCCGCGGCGACTGGTCCGGCCATCCCGCCGATGTCGTAGGCCACGATGTCGGGGCGGTCGGAATCGAGCGCGGCATGGACCTGCGGAAGCACATGGACGGCCTCGTCGAGGAACAACCGCATGCCTGCGACGTCGTCACCGGGCCAGTCCGCCTGCGCGCCCGGCGCTCCGGGCAGCACCGACGTGCAGGCCATGACGTCGGCGCGGGTCCTGGCGGCGAGGTCGGCGAGGTGGCCCGACACCACGTAGCTGACCCGATGCCCCCGGTCGACCAGTTCACGCACCATCGCGAGATGCGGGTGCATGTGGCTGGGGGCGGATGCGGCGACGACGGCGATGTGCATCGCCACCCATTGTCCAGACAGCGTCGACCAAAAAAGGTAAAGTTGAGCGGAACAGACTCAACCTTGACGGCGTTGAGTAATGCGACCAGCATTTTCTTACCAGACGATCGGAGGTGTCGTGGACTCGTTCAACCCGACGACCAAGACCCAGGCTGCGCTGACCGCGGCGTTGCAGGCGGCGACCACCGCAGGCAACCCGCAGATCATGCCGGCCCATCTGTTGATGGCACTGCTCACTCAGAACGATGGCATTGCCGCACCCTTACTGGAGGCCGTCGGCGTCGAACCCGCGACTGTTCGCACCGAGACCCAACGGCTCCTCGACCGGCTGCCCAGCGCCAGTGGCGCGAACTCGCAGCCCCAGCTGTCCCGTGAGTCGATCGCAGCGATCACCGCGGCGCAGAACCTGGCCACCGAGATGGACGACGAGTACGTCTCGACCGAACACGTGATGGTCGGCCTGGCCACCGGTGACGGCGACACCGCCAAGCTCCTCACCGGCCACGGTGCGTCGCC
Organism: uncultured Actinomycetota bacterium; assembly: GCA_963786995.1. Taxonomy (GTDB): domain Bacteria; phylum Actinomycetota; class Actinomycetes; order Mycobacteriales; family Mycobacteriaceae; genus Mycobacterium. The sequence goes on from CAWBBH010000006.1 coordinate 393,897, forward strand.
GCAGGCACTGCGCGAGGCGTTCGTGAAGGTGCGCGGCAGCGCCCGTGTCACCAGCCCCGACCCCGAGGCCAGCTACCAGGCGCTGGAGAAGTACTCCACCGACCTGACCGAGAGCGCCCGCGAGGGCAAGCTCGACCCTGTCATCGGCCGTGACACCGAGATTCGCCGTGTCGTGCAGGTGCTGTCGCGTCGCACCAAGAACAACCCGGTGCTGATCGGCGAGCCCGGCGTCGGCAAGACCGCGATCGTCGAGGGCCTCGCCCAGCGCATCGTGGCCGGCGACGTGCCGGAAAGTCTGCGCGACAAGACCGTGGTCTCGCTGGACCTCGGCTCGATGGTCGCGGGCGCGAAGTACCGCGGCGAGTTCGAGGAGCGGCTCAAGGCCGTGCTCGACGACATCAAGAACTCGGCGGGCCAGATCATCACGTTCATCGACGAGTTGCACACCATCGTCGGCGCGGGCGCCACGGGTGAATCGGCGATGGACGCGGGCAACATGATCAAGCCGATGCTGGCCCGCGGTGAACTGCGCCTCGTCGGCGCGACCACGCTCGACGAGTACCGCAAATACATCGAGAAGGACGCCGCGCTGGAGCGTCGTTTCCAGCAGGTGATGGTCGGCGAACCGTCGGTGGAGGACACCGTCGGCATCCTGCGCGGGCTCAAGGACCGCTACGAGGTGCACCACGGCGTGCGGATCACCGACTCCGCGCTGGTGTCGGCGGCCACGCTGTCCGACCGCTACATCACCGCGCGCTTCCTGCCCGACAAGGCGATCGACCTCGTCGACGAGGCCGCCTCGCGGCTGCGCATGGAGATCGACTCGCGCCCCGTCGAGATCGACGAGGTCGAGCGTGTCGTGCGCAGGCTCGAGATCGAGGAGATGGCGCTCGCCAAAGAGGAGGACGCCGCGTCGGTGGAGCGGCTGGAGAAGCTGCGTGCCGAACTGGCCGACAAGAAGGAGCAGCTCGCGGAGCTGACCACCCGTTGGCAGAACGAGAAGAGCGCCATCGACGTGGTGCGCGAGCTCAAGGAGCAGCTCGACACGCTGCGCGGCGAGGCCGACCGTGCGGAGCGCGACGGCAACCTGGAGAAGGCAGCCGAGCTGCGCTACGGCCGCATCCCCGAGGTCGAGAAGAAGCTCGATGCGGCAGATGCGACCGCGAGGGCCCATGAAGATCAAATGCTCAAGGAGGAGGTCGGGCCCGACGACATCGCCGATGTGGTGTCGGCGTGGACGGGGATTCCCGCAGGCCGGATGCTCGAAGGCGAGACGGCCAAGCTGCTGCGCATGGAAGACGAGCTCGGCAAGCGCGTCGTCGGCCAGCGCAAGGCCGTGCAGGCGGTCTCGGATGCGGTGCGGCGTTCACGCGCCGGTGTCGCCGACCCGAACCGGCCGACCGGCTCGTTCATGTTCCTCGGCCCGACCGGCGTCGGTAAGACGGAGTTGGCAAAAGCGTTGGCGGAGTTCCTCTTCGACGACGAACGCGCCATGATCCGGATCGACATGAGCGAGTACGGGGAGAAGCATTCGGTGGCCCGGCTCGTCGGTGCGCCTCCGGGCTACGTCGGCTACGACCAGGGCGGTCAGCTGACCGAAGCGGTGCGGCGGCGTCCGTACTCGGTGATCCTGTTCGACGAGATCGAAAAGGCGCACCCGGACGTGTTCGATGTGCTGCTTCAAGTCCTCGACGAAGGCCGGCTGACCGACGGCCAGGGCCGCACGGTCGACTTCCGCAACACGATCCTGATCCTGACGTCCAACCTCGGCGCAGGCGGCAGCGAGGAGCAGGTGATGGCCGCGGTGCGCTCGGCGTTCAAGCCCGAGTTCATCAACCGGCTGGACGACGTGATCATCTTCGACGGGCTCAATCCCGAGGAGCTGGTCGACATCGTCGACATCCAACTGCAGCAGCTGTCCAAGCGGCTGGCCCAGCGGCGGCTCACCCTCGAGGTGTCGCTGCCCGCCAAGAAGTGGCTGGCCGAGCGCGGCTTCGACCCGCTCTACGGGGCGCGGCCGCTGCGCAGGCTGATCCAGCAGGCCATCGGCGACCAGCTCGCCAAGATGCTGCTGGCGGGCGAGGTGCACGACGGCGACGTCGTGCCGGTCAACGTCAACCCGGACGGCGACGGCCTGGTTCTGGGCTGAGGCTCAGGGCCGGATTTCGCCCCGCTCGAATTCGCGGGTCTGGGCGCCTGCGTCGATGATCTGCTGCAGCCGCTCGCGAGCGACCGGCTGGGCAAGGGCTTCCCGCATCAGCTGATCCTCGATGCGCAGACCGGTTGTCAGATCGGTCTGCGCATCGAGCGCGACATCGACCGCGCGCTTGGCTGCGGCGATGGCAGTCGGGGGGCACGACGCGATGCGGGTGGCGAGCTTGTCGACAAACCGCCTCAACTCGTCGGCGGGCAGCGCGCGGTCGACATAGCCCCACGCTTCGGCGGTTTCGGCGTCGATGTCCCGACTGCCGAGGATGACTTCGAGCGCCCGGCCGCGACCGATCAGGCGAGGAAGGCGCTGCGTGCCGCCACCGCCGGGGATGATGCCGACCGCCACCTCGGGATGGCCGAGGACCGTTGTGCCGAGTGCGGCATAACGCATGTCGAACGCCATCGCGAACTCGCAGCCACCGCCGCGGGCTGTGCCCTCGATGACGGCGATGGTCGCGACGGGCAGCGTGCGGAACTTCTCCGTCAGGGCGTGGAACGCCGAGAGGTCGTCGTGCAGTGACGTGTCGTCCGTCGGCAGGTGCATGATCAGCGCGACATCGGCGTGCGCAATGAAGAACTGCGGATCGGCGGAGTCGACGATCAGCACCCGCAGTTCGTCATCGGCCGCGACTTCCGTTGCCAGACGGTCGATTTCGTCCATCAACGCGACATCGAGCAAATTGATCGGCGGGTGATCGATGGTCGCGCGGCAAATTCCGCGTCCAACCGCGACGTGCAGAAGCCGGTAGTCGTCGTAGGCCATGGCATGAGACGCTATGCGACCCAGATCACAAATCGGCGTTTCCGTTGGAGCCCCTTGGGCTACTCCTCGTATTGACGAGGAGGTCAGAAAATGCCGGAGTGGTTGTGGATCGTCATTCCGATCCTGGTGTTGGCAGGGCTCGCGATCCTGGTGTGGTCGATGAGTCGCAGCAGGCGTTCGACGCGACTGAAGCAACACTTCGGTCCCGAGTACGAACGCACTGTCGACGAACTGGGTGAGCATCGCGCGGCGGAAGCCGAACTGCTGCAGCGCGAGAAGAAGCGCCGCAAACTCGACATCGTCGAGCTGAGCCCGGAGGTTCGGCGCGAGCATGCCGAGATGTGGCATCGCGTGCAGACCGACTTCGTCGACGACCCCGTCGACGCCGTCGGCAGGGCCGAGCGCCTGGTGACGCGGGTGATGCGCGAACGCGGCTATCCGATCGACGACTTCGAGCACCGCGCGGCCGACATCTCCGTCGATCATCCCGACATCGTCGACAACTACCGCAGCGCACACGCGATCTACCAGTCACAGCACAACGGTGCGATCAGCACAGAGGACGCGCGACAGGCGTTCGTGCACTACCGCGCGCTCTTCGACCGGTTGCTCGGATCCGATTCCGGCGCCCGAACGCACACCGATACGCAGATCCAGACCGACGGCCACCACAGGAGGCAGACCCATGACCGCGCATGAGACCCGACCCGAGATGCTCGACACCACTCCTGGAATGAACCGGGATGAGATGGACCGCGGCCCGGCGCACGCATCAGCACCGGAGTTCTCCGAAACAAGCACTGCGGCAACATATTCGGACGATACTGGCCGGGACCCGATCGGTGAGCAGCCCGTCACGCAGGCGCAGGCCGCGCCGGTCTCGCAGGAGCCGGTTCGTGAGGAGCCCATGGAGTCGACGGCTCCCGCCGGCGCCGCCGACCAGACGCTCTTCGGCGACGGTGAGCTGTCGAACTTCCACTCCCGCTGGACCGAGGTGCAGGCGGCATTCGTCGACGATCCGCGCGACTGCGTGCAGAAGGCCGACGGCCTGGTGTCCGACGTCGTCGACCGGCTGACGGCCGGGTTCGCGTCGGCCCGTTCCGGGCTGGAGGAGCAGTGGAGCCGCGGCGAGCAGGTGTCGACCGAGGACCTCCGGCTGGCCCTGCAGCGCTACCGCGACTTCTTCGAGCGCCTGCTCGCAGTCTGAGCTGGGGCCAGAGGGGCCGCTGAAGCCATGCGTAACGGGGTTGTGACCCGCTCGAGTTCTGGTATATGAGCGCCCGCCAAGTAGGCTGTGGGTGATGGTTCCCCTCTGGTTCACGCTGTCCGCGCTCTGTTTCGTGGGTGCGGCCGTGCTTCTGTACGTCGACATCGACCGTCGACGTGGTCTGGGGCGTCGCCGCAAGTCCTGGGCGAAATCGCACGGCTTCGACTACGAGCACGATTCCGACGACCTCATCTCGCGCTGGAAGCGCGGGGTGATGTCGACCGTCGGCGACGTCAGCGCCAAGAACGTCGTGCTCGGTCAGATCCGCGGCGAGGCCGTGTTCATCTTCGATCTCGAGGATGTCGCGACGGTGATCGCCCTGCACCGCAAGGTCGGCACGAACGTGGTGGTCGATCTGCGCCTCAAGGGCATCAAGGAGCCTCGCGAGAACGACATCTGGCTGCTCGGCGCGATCGGCCCGCGGATGGTCTACTCCACCAACCTCGACGCCGCGCGGCGCGCGTGCGACCGCCGGATGGTGACATTCGCCCACACCGCGCCCGACTGCGCCGAGATCATGTGGAACGAGCAGAACTGGACGCTGGTCAGCATGCCCGTCACCAGCACCCGCGCCCAGTGGGACGAGGGGCTGCGCACCGTGCGGCAGTTCAACGACCTGCTGCGGGTGCTGCCCCCCGTTCCGCAGACCGGTCCGGCCGCGGCGGGCCAGCCCGTTCGCCGCCCCGCTGCGCCGGGGCGTCCGGTCACGCCTCCACCCGCCGAGGCCCGGTACGCGCCACCGCGTGCCGACGCGAATCGGTCCGACCCGGCGATCCGCCGCTCCACCACCGCGAAACGGCCGCCAGTCACCGCACTATCAGCGGTGATTTGGTCGGCACGCCGACGTGGTGATTTTGTCGGCTCGCCGACGTGGTGAGTAACCTCATCGCATGCCTCGCCCTGTCGCACTGATCACCGGTCCGACGTCCGGACTGGGTGCGGGCTTCGCACGGCGCTACGCCATCGACGGCTACGACCTCGTGTTGGTCGCCCGTGACGTCCCGCGGCTCGAGGCGCTCGCCGCCGAACTGCACGACGAGGCGGGCGCGACGGTCGAGGTGCTGCCCGCCGACCTCGCGCAGGCGGCCGACCGCGCCAAGGTCGCCGACCGGCTGTCCGCCGGAGTGCACGTGCTGGTCAACAACGCCGCCTTCGGCACGTCCGGAGAGTTCTGGACGGCGAGCCTCGATGTGCTGCAGTCGCAGCTGGACGTCAACGTCACCGCGGTGATGGCGTTGACGCACGCCGCGCTCACGCCGATGCTGGCCGCCGGCCGTGGCACCGTCATCAACGTCGCCAGCGTGGCGGGGCTGCTGCCCGGTCGCGGGTCGACGTACTCGGCGTCCAAGGCATGGGTCATCTCGTTCACCGAGGGCCTGTCGAACGGTCTGGCCGGAACCGGCGTCGGCGTGCACGCGTTGTGCCCCGGCTTCATACGCACCGAATTCCACGAGCGCGCAGGCATCGACATGGACGGCACGCCGTCGTTCCTGTGGCTCGAGGTGGACGACGTGGTGCGCGACTGCCTCGCCGACGTCGCGAAGGGCAGCGTCGTCATCGTTCCGGGCGCGCAGTTCAAGGCGCTGACCACCGCGGGCCGGCTGGTGCCGCGAAGCCTGGTGCGGCGTATCAACAAATCGGTGGCCAGGGGCCGTGGCCGTACCTGAGTCTCGGTGCGCGCGCTAGTCGCCCTGCTGTCGGCGGTCGCACTGCTGGTGACGTCGGCGTGCTCCAGCGACGACGACAGCACACACCCGTACGCCGTCCAGACCGCCGCGATCGGCCAGTCGCTTGCCGTGCTGGGTTGGAACATCTCGGTGAACAACCTGAGGTTCGACGGGGACTACGTGTTGTTCGACATCGACGCATCGCCGACCGAACCCGACAAGCCACACGCCAAACCCACCGATATCAGGTTCGGCCTCTACGGCGCGCTCGCACATCCGTTGGAGGCCAACGCGATCGGCGGCTGTCGCGACGTGACCAGCCTCGCGGTCACGCCCGCGGCCGCGCCCACGCCCAACCAGCTGTCCGGCACGGTGTGCATCGGGCCGATGCGCGACCAGTCCCAGGTGCGCGGCGTGTACGCGTACTCGCCGAAGGACCGGATGGCCGGCACCACCGTCTCCTACGGCGCCGCCTATCCCGTCGGGGTGCCGAAGACCAACGAGAACGACGCGGGGCTCTCGGTGAGCACGACGAGCGTCGACGCATTCCGCGCCGACGGCGCCCAGCTGGACCCGACCGCGCTCGGCGACCCGAATGCCTTCTCCGGCAAGGGCTACATGCTGCTCGGCCTCGAGATCAGCGGGCTGGCAGCGCGATACCGCGACGAGTCCGCGGCCAGGGGCGGACCGCTGATGGTGCTTGCCGCGCCGACGCTGCCCGCCCCCGGACTGTCGCACGCGTGCGACATCTACGGAGCGTCGCTTCTCGTGCTGCCCGATGCGTCGCTCGACGCCGTCGCGGTCCGCGCATCGCTGTGCACGCAGGGCGAGATGAACGCCGCGCTGCTCTATGCGTCGGTGTCACTCGTCGGCACGCACGCCGCGTTGTGGACCAAGAAATGACTGATCCCGCCGGCCCGACTGAGTGGGGTGAGACCGCGGGCGTCGGTCCGTGGCAGGGCGACCCGCCGGCCGACCCCCGCTATGACCCGACACTGCTGCGCGGGGGCGACACCCGCAACGTGGTCGACGCATACCGCTACTGGACGCGGGAGGCGATCGTCGCCGACATCGACCGGCGCCGCCATCCGCTGCACATCGCGATCGAGAACTTCGGCAACGACGCCAACATCGGCGCGGTGGTGCGGACGGCCAACGCATTCGCCGTCGACACCGTGCACATCGTCGGCCGGCGGCGGTGGAACCGCCGCGGCGCCATGGTGACCGACCGCTATCAGCGGCTGCGCCACCACGACACCACCGCCGACCTGCTGGCGTTCGCCTCCGATGCCGGGTTGACGGTGGTCGCGGTGGACAACGTGCCCGGCGCGCAGCGCATCGAGCAGACCACGCTGCCGCGGACCTGCCTTCTGGTGTTCGGGCAGGAGGGCCCTGGCATTACCCAGGACACCAAGGCAGGCGCGGACCTAACTGTGTCGATCGCCCAGTTCGGGTCCACACGCAGCGTCAACGCGGGCGTCGCCGCCGGTATCGCCATGCACACCTGGGTCGTTCAGCACGCCGACCTCGGACTCGCCTGGTAGCCGGGCGCGCAACAGGATCCAGACCGCCGCCGCGGAGATCAGCATCAGCGCCGATCCGACACCCGAGGCGATCGCCAGGCCGCTGGTGAACGCCTCCTTCGCCGCGGTCAGCAGTGCCTCGCTCTGGTCGGCCGGCAGCGTTTCCGCCGCGTGTATCGCCGCCGACAGCGAGTCGCGGGCATCCGACTCCACCGCGGGCGGAAGGCCGGCGGGAACAGCGAAGCCGCGGTACACCCCGGTGACGATCGATCCGAGAATGGCGATGCCGAGTGCCATGCCGAGCTCGTAGGCGGTCTCCGAGACGGCCGCCGCCGCACCCGCGCGTTCCTTGTCGACGCTGGCCAGGATGACGTCGCTGGCCACCGTGAACGCCAGCCCGAGGCCGACGCCGACTAAAAAGAGCGCGATGCCCAGCGGCAGGTAGGGCGTCGACGGGGTGAGGAACGTCAGCGACGCCATCGCCACGCCGACGAGGGCGAGGCCCGCGGTGAGCACCGCGCGCGACGACCAGTAGCGCACGACCACACCTGCCAGGACACCGAACACCGTCGCGGTGACGGCGGCGGGCAGTTCGGCGAGCCCGGCCTTCAACGGCCCGTATCCATGCACCAGCTGGAAGAACTGCGACAGGAAGAACACCAGACCCGAGAGGCCGAGCACCGAGAGCAGGTTCGCGGCCACGACGCCGGAGAACGCGCGGTTGCCGAACAACCGGACGTCGATCAGCGGCGTGGGCAGCCGCAGCTGTCTGCGGACGAACAGGGTCAGCGCACCGGCGCCGAGGACGCCCGCCGCCACCACGTCGGGCCGGATGCCCAGTGCCGCGCCTTCTTTGATGGCGTAGACGACGCCGAGCATGCCGGCCATCGACAACGCGACGCTCGGCAGGTCCCACGGCCCGGGTTGCGGGTTGCGGTGTTCGGGAAGCAGCACGATGCCACCGATGAGCAGCACGACCATCACCGGCACGTTGATCAGGAACACCGAGCCCCACCAGAAGTGCTCGAGCAGGATCCCGCCGAGCACGGGCCCGAAGGCGGCACCTGCCGAGAACGCCGAAGCCCAGATGCCGACGGCGACACTGCGTTCCCTCGCATCGGGGAAGAGGCCGCGGATCAGGGCGAGCGTGGCGGGGGCCAGCGTGGCGCCCGCGACACCGAGCAGCGCGCGCGACACGATCAGCATCTCGGGGCTGCTCGCGTACGCCGTGACGACCGAGATGAGCGCGAATGCCGTTGCACCGCAGAGTAGAAGCCTCTTGTGACCGACCCGGTCGCCGAGGCTGCCCATGCTGATCAGCAGGGCGGCCAGCACGAACGAGTAGATGTCGCCGATCCAGAGGATCTGGGTGAAGCTGGCGCCGAGGTCTTCGCCGATGAACGGCGTGGCCAACGCCAGCACGGTGCCGTCGACGCCGATCAGCAGGACGGCGAGGGTAAGGACGCCGAGGGCGAACCAGCGGCGGGTCATGAGGTGCTCACTCCATGCAGTAGTAGTTCGGTGATGATGTGTTCGAAGTCGCGGCCCGCGACGCGGCCGACCTGAATGGACCAGCCCGCGCCGGCGACGAGGCTGTACAGCGCCTCGGTCAGCCACGTGGCGGTGAGGTCGGGCCGGAACTCACCCGCGCGCTGGCCACGGATGAACAGCGCGGTGATCTCCGCGTCGATGGCCGCCCAGCCGTGCATCGACTGGTCGGGGTCGATCTCCTGGCTCTGGCTGTACAGCAGCGCCAGGTAGGGCGACACCCCCTGAAACGCCGTGATCAGCCTGCGCAGCGCGGCGGTGGCCGAATCCTCGGTCAGGCGCGCCGTTTTCAGCGCCTTCTGCATCTCGTCGATCGCGAGTTCGTCGAGCGCCTGCATCAGCGCCGGCTTGCCCGAGAAGTGGCGGTGCAGGGTGGCGCGGCTCACCCCGACCGCGGTCGCGATCTCGTCCTGGGTCGCGTTGGGTCTGCGGCCCAGGAAGTCGGCGGCAGCGCGGAGCAGGCCGTCGCGATCGGAGGACATGAGACAACTATAGCTCAAATGAGACAAAAATGTCTCAGAAGGGGTTTGCCCGGGCGCACTCCTCCGCCGGGGCTGATTAGGGCAGGATCAACGGCATGGATCAGGTTTGGGCGAATCGGGCGGCCAGCGCCGAGGCGGCGGTGACGAAGCGCCATCTGAAACGGCTGTGGCAGCTGCCCGGCACCCAGCTCGGAGTGGTCGGCTGGCCGCCGACGCGCAAGGACCTGCTGTTCGGCACCTGGCATTACTGGTGGCAGGCGCACCTGCTGGACAACCTGATCGACGCGCAGCTGCGGGACCCGCAGCCGGAGCGGGAAACGCGGATCAAACGCCAGATTCGGTCGCATCGCCTGCGTAACAACATGTCCTGGGTCAACAGCTACTACGACGACATGGCGTGGTTGGCGCTCGCGCTCGAGCGGGCGGGCAGGCTCGTCGGCGTCGAGAAGTCGGCCGCTCTCAAAAAGCTCTGCAACCAGTTCGTCAACGCCTGGGTGCCCGAGGACGGCGGCGGCATCCCGTGGCGCAAACAGGATCAGTTCTTCAACGCCCCGGCCAACGGCCCCGCGGCGATCTTTCTGGCCCGCTACGACGACCGGCTGCGGCGCGCCCAGCAGATGGCCGACTGGATCGACGAGACGCTGATCGATCCGGAGACCCATCTGGTGTTCGACGGCATCAAGGGCGGTTCGATGGTGCGCGCGCAGTACACCTACTGCCAGGGCGTGGTGATCGGGCTGGAGACCGAACTGGCCGCGCGCACCGAAGACGCCGACCACGCCCAGCGGGTGCACCGTCTGGTCGCCGCGGTCGACAAGGAGATGGCCCCCGAGGGCGTCATCAAGGGCGCCGGTGGTGGCGACGGCGGCCTGTTCAACGGCATCCTGGCCCGCTACCTGGCGTTGGTCGTCACCGCGCTGCCCAACAATTCACCGGAAGACACAGCCGCCATCGCCACCGCGCAAAATATCGTGACGACGTCGGCGCAATCGGCGTGGGACTACCGGCAGACGGTCGACGGGCTACCGTTGTTCGGCCCTTTCTGGGACCGCAACGCGGGCATGCCGGTCGCAGGCGGCCAGGAGGCGCAGTTCGTCGAGGGCGCGGTCAACGCATCCTCGTACCCCGAGCGCGACCTGTCGGTGCAGTTGTCGGGCTGGATGCTGATGGAGGCGGCGCACGCCGTGAGCACACAGGAGGGCACAGTCCAATGACCGAACCCGGGGGCTGGGCGCCGGACGACGACACCGTCGAGCACGCCAACCTCACCCGCTTCATGGCATGGCTGGCCGAAACCGGCCGCGGCGATTTCGGCGGCGACTACCAGCGGCTGCTGAAAAAGTCGCTGGACGACATCGCCTGGTTCTGGGACGCGGTGTGGCACTACTTCGACATCCGCGCGACGACGCCTCCCGAGGCCGTGCTCGCGAGCAGGGAAATGCCTGGGGCGGAGTGGTTTCCGGGTGCGACGCTGAACTACGCGGTCGAGGTGTTCCGGCATGAGACCGACGAATACCCCGCGCTGGTGGCGGCGGGAGAGGACGGGTCGACGGACTGGTCGTGGGCGCGGCTGCGGCAGGAGACCGCGGCGTTCGCGAACTACCTTCGCAGGCTCGGCGTCAAACCGGGGGACCGCGTCGTCGGGTACCTGCCGAACATCGGTGAGGCCGTCGCGGCCTTCCTCGGTGCGGCCAGCGTCGGCGCGACGTGGGCGGTGTGCAACCAGGACCTCGCCGTCGACGGTGTGGTCGCGCGGCTCGGCCAGCTCGAGCCGACGGTGCTGGTGGCAAGCGACGGCTCGGTGTATGCGGGCAAACGTCACGACCGCAGCAGGGAGCTGGCCGAGATCCGGTCCAAACTCCCGACATTGACGGCGACGGTGGTGGTGCCCCGCCTCGGCGGCGAGCCTGCGAGCGACGTCACGCCGTGGTCGAAGGTGCTCGAGCTCGACGCACCGCTGGAGATCACCGCGGTGCCGTTCGCGCATCCGCTGTGGGTGTTGTTCTCCTCGGGAACCACCGGCACGCCGAAGGGCATCGTGCACGGCCACGGCGGCGTGGTGCTCGAACACCTCAAGTATCTGAGCCTGCACGCCGACCTCAAACCCGGCGAGCGCTTCTGTTGGTACTCCACGACCAGCTGGATGATGTGGAATCTGCTGGTCTCGGGGCTCCTGGTGGGCGCGACGGTGGTGCTCTACGACGGCAGCCCGACCTACCCGCAGACCGACGGCATGTGGAAGATCGTCGCCGACCACGACGTCGCGCTGTTCGGTGCGGGCGCAGGCTATTTCCTCGGCTGCGCCAAGGAGGACCTGCGCCCCGGCAAGGAGTACGACCTTGACGCGCTGCGCGGCGTCGGGTCGACGGGTTCGCCGTTGCCCGCGTCGGGTTTCCGGTGGATCCAGGAGGGCGTCGGCCGTCCCGTGCCCGTCATGTCGATGAGCGGCGGCACCGATGTGGTGACCGCATTCATCGGCGGCTGCCCTCTCGTACCGATCCGGGCCGGCGAGCTGAACGTCATCTGCCTCGGGGCCGACGTGCAGGCGTGGACCGATGCGAACACCCCGGTGGTCGGCGAGGCGGGTGAGTTGGTCATCACGCAGCCGATGCCGTCGATGCCGGTGTTCTTCTGGAACGACGCCGACGGCAGCCGCTACCGCAACGCCTACTTCGACAAGTATCCCGGCGTCTGGTGCCATGGCGACTGGATCACCATCACCGACCGCAATTCGGTTGTCGTGCACGGCCGTTCGGACGCCACGCTGAACCGGATGGGTGTCCGGATGGGCAGCGCCGAGATCTACAACGCCGTGGAATCGCTGGCCGAGGTGGCCGACTGCCTGGTGGTCGGCGTGGAGAAGGACGACGGCGGCTACTGGATGCCGTTGTTCGTTTACCTCGCCGGGGACGCCGAACTGGGCGACGAGCTGCGGGACAAGATCACCGCCGCGATTCGCACAGGCGCGTCGCCGCGCCACGTGCCCGACGACATCATCGGCGTGCCCGGCATCCCCCGGACCATGACGGGGAAGCGCCTGGAGATCCCGATCAAGCGAATCCTGTTGGGCGCCAAGCCCGCCGATGTGGTGTCGGCGAGCGCCGTGGACAAGCCCGACCTGCTCACCGTCTTCGCGGAGCACGCCCGGGCGTGAGCGTCGACGCGGGAGAGGAGAACGCAGGCGGATTCCCGCGCATCGTCCGGATGCTGCCCACCCGCTTCAGCCGAGATGCGAAGGGGCCGCGCAGCACCGAGAACACCGCTGCGGGCCTGCTGCTGCTGGCGACGATCGTCGCCATCGTGTGGGCCAATTCGCCGTGGTCGGACAGCTATTGGACGCTGCTGGACACCCACGTCGGGTTCAGCTTCGGCGACGCGCACTTCGAGATGACGGTCAAGCACCTCATCAACGACGGCTTGATGACGTTCTTCTTCTTCGTCGTCGGCCTCGAGGTGATGGCCGAGTTCACCATCGGCCAGCTGACCGACCGGGCACGCGCGGCGGTGCCCGTGCTTGCCGCCGTCGCGGGCCTCGCCGTGCCGGCGATGATCTTCCTGCTGATCAACGCAGGCGGCGAGAACGCCAACGCCTGGGGTGTGGTGATATCGACCGACACCGCCTTCCTGATCGGCGCGCTCGCCATCATCAACCCGAAATTCCCTGCGCGGCTGCGCCTTTTCCTGATCACGCTGGCCGTCGTCGACGACATCGGTGCGCTGTCGGTCATCGCGCTGTTCTACTCCGACGCCATCGAGATCGTGCCGTTGCTCGTCGCCGCGGTACTGATCGCGGGAATCGCGCTGGTGCGGTATCTGCCCGCAGGGCGCGGACCGGCCTACGCCGTGACCGGTTTCGCGCTGTGGGTGGCGCTGTACATGGGCGGCGTGCACCCGACGCTCGCGGGTGTGGCGATCGCGCTGCTGATCCCGGTGTTCACCCCCGAGCGCAGGCAGGTCGAGGAGACCGTCGACCTCATCCGCGCGTTCCGGCAGTCGCCGAACTCCGAGTACGCCCGCGCGGCCAGCCGCGGCCTGCGGGACTCGATCTCGATCAACGAGCGGCTGCAGACCCAGTTCGGGCCGTACGTGTCGTTCGTCGTGCTGCCGTTGTTCGCTCTGGTCAACGCCGGGGTGCGGCTGACGGCAGAGACGATGTCGGCGGCGATGCGGTCCCCGCTGACGTGGGGCATCGTCGGCGGCCTTGTGCTGGGCAAGCTCATCGGCATCACCGGCGCGACCTGGCTCGTGCAGCGGCTCGGGTGGGGTGAGCTGGCGCCGGGGCTGACGCTGCGCAGGATCGCAGGCGGGGCGGCGCTGTCCGGAATCGGTTTCACCATCTCGCTTTTCATCATCGACATCGCGATCGACGACCCGCGTCACCAGGACGAGGCGCGCGTCGGCGTGCTGCTCGCCTCGCTGCTGGCGTTCCTGCTGGGCTGGGCCCTGTTCCGGATCACCGACTGGCTCAGCCCGCCGGAGGCCGTCGGGATGAAGCTGCTCAGGCCGGTCTCCCCGGACCGCGACCACATCCGCGGCAAGCCCGATGCTCCGCTGACGCTGGTCGAGTACGGCGACTTCGAGTGCCCGTTCTGCAGTCGGGCCACCGGATCGATCGACCAGGTGCGCGAACACTTCGGTGACGAACTGCGCTACGTGTGGCGGCACCTGCCGCTGGAGCGGGTTCATCCGCGCGCGTTCGACGCGGCACGGGCCAGCGAGGCGGCCGCGCTGCAGGGCAAGTTCTGGGAGATGGCGCGCACGATGTTCGCCCATCCCGACGACCTGGAGTGGTCCGACATGTACCGCTACGCCGTCACCGTCGGCTGCGACATCGAGCAGTTCGACAAGGATGTCCGGATGCACGCGTCGAAGGTGCTGCACCGCGTGCAGGACGACGCCCAGGACGCCGAGGTGATGGACCTCAACTCGACACCGACCTTCTTCGTCAACGGCGTACGGCACAAGGGGCCATGGGATGCCGCTAGCCTGATCCGCGCTCTGGAAGAGGGCCGGAATGCGTGACGTGCTGGCCGATCTGCTGGAGGTCTGGGAGGCGGGCGGCACCGCCGGCGTCGGCACCGTCGTGCGGACGTTCTCCTCGGCGCCGAGGCCGCCCGGTGCGTCGATGGTGGTGGCACCCGACGGCTCGGTGAGCGGCTCGGTCTCGGGCGGATGCGTCGAAGGGGCCGTCTACGAGTTAGCCAATGACGTTGTGCGAGAGGGTATCCCAAGGCTCGAACGCTACGGGATCTCCGACGACGACGCCTTCTCCGTCGGGTTGACCTGCGGCGGGATCATCGACGTCTTCGTCGAACCGGTCTCCCGCAGTACCTTCCCCGAGCTGAGGGCGGTGGCCGACGACATCGCCGCCCACCGGCCGGTCGCCGTCGCGACCGTCATCGCCCACCCCGATGCAGGGTGGGTGGGCCGCAGACTCATCGTCGGCGCCGGTTCGAGTCGGGGGACGCTGGGTTCGCGGCGTGCCGACGCCGCCGTCACCGACGACGCGCTCGGCCTGCTGGCGGCAGGCAGCAGCGAGGTGCTCACCTACGGCCCGGACGGTCAGCGCCGTGGTGCGGGCATGGAGGTCTTCGTCGCCGGCTACGCGCCGCGGCCGCGGATGCTGATCTTCGGTGCGATCGACTTCGCCGCCGCGCTGGCGCGGCAGGGAACGCTGCTCGGCTACCGCGTCACCGTCTGCGATGCGCGGCCCGTGTTCGCGACACGGGCCCGTTTTCCCACCGCCGACGAGGTCGTCGCGCAATGGCCGAACCGCTATCTGGCCGCGCAGCACGAGGCGGGCGAGATCGATGGCCGCACCGTCATCTGCCTGCTCACCCACGACCCGAAATTCGACGTTCCGCTGCTCGAGGTGGCGCTGCGGCTGCCCGAGGTCGGCTACATCGGCGCGATGGGATCGCGACGCACGCACGACGACCGGATGGCCAGGCTGGCCGACGCCGGGCTGACCGAGGCCGAGCGCAACCGGCTGGCCAGCCCGATCGGGCTGGATCTGGGCGCGAGGACGCCGGAGGAGACGGCGGTGTCGATCGCCGCGGAGATCATCGCGCGGCGGTGGGGTGGCGGCGGGCGCCCGCTGACCGACGTCGACGGCCGCATCCACCACGAAGGCGGACGCTGGCCGGGTTAGGCCTGGTCGCTGTCGACCGGCGCCACGGTGCGGGCCGCCTTGCGCCGCCTGTACCACTCGATGAGCATCGGTGCGACGGAGGCGACCACGATCAGCACGAGGATCGGCTCGAGCAGCTTCTGCACCATCTCGAACTGGCCCAGCCAGTACCCGAGCAGAACCAGGCCGACACCCCAGATCACGGCGCCGAGGACGTTGAAGAAGGTGAACGCGGCGTAGCCCATGCGCGCGGCTCCCGCGGTGATCGGCGCCAGCGTGCGCACGATGGGGACGAACCGCGCCATCACGATCGCGAACGGACCGCGCTGCTCGAAGAACAGGTGCGCCTCGTCCAAATACCGCTGCTTGAGGAAGCGTGCGTTCGGCTTGAACATCGAGGTGCCGATGAACCGGCCGATCCAGTAGCCGACCTGACCGCCTGCGACCGCGGCGATCGGGATGAACACCAACAGCTGCCAGAGTTCGAAGTTGGCGTTGACGGCCTCGCCCTCGGCGGCGGTCCCTGCGGCCAGCATGCCCGCGACGAACAGCAGCGAGTCGCCGGGCAGGACCGGGAACAGGACCCCGGACTCGACGAACACAACCACGAGCAGGCCGACGAGAGCCCAGACACCGAAGTAGGAGAGCAGTTTGATCGGGTCCATGAAGTCGGGCATCAACATCACCGAGGAGGTGGTCATGGCTCCCCAAGATACCGGCGTGCGACGGACGGCCTGCTCAGTGCGCCCCGGCTTGCGATACTGCAGGAGACAGCAGCACCAGGAGAGGACTTGCCATGCCCATCGCCACGCCCGAGGTCTACGCCGAGATGCTGGCACGCGCCAAGGAGGACTCCTATGCGTTCCCCGCGATCAACTGCACGTCTTCGGAGACGATCAACGCCGCGCTGAAGGGCTTCGCGGACGCGGGCAGTGACGGCATCATCCAGTTCTCGACGGGCGGCGCCGAGTTCGGCTCCGGACTCGGGGTGAAGGACATGGTGACAGGAGCGGTCGCGCTCGCCGAGTTCGCGCACATCGTCGCCGAGAAGTATCCGATCACCGTCGCGCTGCACACCGACCACTGCCCCAAGGACAAGCTCGACACCTATGTGCGGCCGCTGCTGGCGATCTCGCAGAAGAGGGTGGCCGACGGCGGCAACCCGCTGATCCAGTCGCACATGTGGGACGGCTCGGCGGTGCCGATCGACGAGAACCTGGACATCGCGCGCGAGCTCCTCAAGATGTCGGCCGAGGCCAAGATCGTGCTGGAGATCGAGATCGGCGTCGTCGGCGGCGAGGAGGACGGCGTCGAGGCCGAGATCAACGAGAAGCTCTACACCACGCCGGAGGATTTCGAGCAGACCATCGAAGCTCTCGGTGCGGGCGAGCACGGCAAGTATCTGTTGGCCGCGACGTTCGGCAACGTGCACGGCGTCTACAAGCCGGGCAATGTCAAGCTGCGGCCCGACATCCTGGCGCAGGGCCAGAAGGTGGCCGCTGCCAAGCTCGGATTGGCCGATGACGCAAAGCCTTTCGACTTCGTGTTCCACGGCGGGTCCGGCTCGTTGAAGTCCGAGATCGAGGAGTCGCTGCGCTACGGCGTGGTCAAGATGAACGTCGACACCGACACGCAGTACGCGTTCACCCGTCCGGTCGCCGGCCACATGTTCGCCAACTACGACGGCGTGCTGAAGGTCGACGGCGAGGTCGGCAACAAGAAGGTCTACGACCCGCGCACGTACATGAAGAAGGCCGAGGCCGCGATGTCGGAGCGGGTCGTCGAGGCGTGCAACGATCTGCACAGCGCGGGTAAAAGCGTTTCCGCCGGCTGAGCCGGCAATTCAGCGCCGCCGGCTAGCTGCTCGACGCCTGGCAGATCTTCCACTGGTCGTCGCGGAACTGCAGGTCGAAGCTGCGGGTCGACCTGGTCTGCGGCGCATAGGCCATGAACGTCGTCACGTTGGCCTCGGCGTGGTCGCCGTTGACGACGATCTGGTCGATGCTGGACACCACGGGGTACTGCTTGGCCGCGGCGACCCTGGCGTGGGTGTCGGCCCATGCCTTCTCGTCGTAGTTCACGTAGCTGTCGCGGGTGGTGCCGCAGGTGATGCTGCGCAGCGTGGCCAGATCGCCGTTCTGCACCGCCACGTCGAAGTTCTCGATCGTGGTTCGGACCCTCTCCTCCTGCGACTCCTTGGAATCCGAACCGCGGGTCAGCAGGAGCGTGCCGAGTATCGCGACGGCGGCGAGCGCGGCGATCACCAGGATGAGCGCGATCACCCAACCCCAGCTGCGCCGCCGGCCCGGCGGCGCGGGCACGTCTCCGCGCGGCGGGATCATCTGCGGCGGCACCGGCTTGTTGGGCGAGATCGGTGCGGTGGGCGTCGAGATGATCTCCGTCGCCGGGTCGGGCGTCGACTCGATGAACTTCGTCGCCGACGAGTCCATGCCCGACGGTGCGGTGAATCGCCGCTCCGCGGGCACCTCGTCGGTGTCCGGTCCGGTGTCGATGGTGCCGGTCTCCTCCACCGCCATCACCTCGGTGGGGTGCTCCTCGACGAGCGGGGCCGCCTGGGTGGGGGCGTCGTGGTCGCCGTGCAGCGGCTGCGTCTGCCCGGCAGGCTGCTCGGCCTCGGCGGGCGACGGTGCGTCGTCGCCCGGCTTGTCGGCGGTTACTGCCGGTTCATCTCCGTGCTCGGGCCCTGATGGGTTCGACATCCCTGCAGCAGTCCTCCCGTGCCGATCAACGTCTGTCGGCTCGGCCGACGTGGTCTCCTGCTCGAGCTTAATTGCCCCACGGCACAATAGGCCCATGACGCGGATGGGTGATCTTCTGGGACCGGAACCGGTCCGACTTCCCGGTGACAGTGCGGCCGAGGCGGAACTCGACGCGAAGGAGAATCCGGCGATCGTGGCCGCTGCGCACCCGACGGCCTCTGTGGCCTGGGCTGCGCTCGCCGAGGATGCGCTGGCCGACGAGCAGGTGATCACGGCCTACGCCTATGCCCGCACCGGTTATCACCGCGGCCTGGATCAGTTGCGCCGCAACGGCTGGAAGGGATTCGGGCCGGTCCCGTATTCGCATGCTCCCAACCGCGGCTTCCTGCGCTGCGTGGCCGTGCTCGCGAAGGCCGCGGACACGATCGGGGAGTCCGACGAGTACGCGCGCTGCCTCGACCTGCTCGACGACTGCGACCCCGCGGCGCGCGCCGAACTCGGCTTGGCCTAGCTCCCGGTCGTCGGCTCGGCCGACGCCTACCAGCTCGCTTCGCAGTTGCAGTCGCCTGCTGCGTCGGGCGTCTCGATCTGAACGGTGGCGTGTTCGAGGCCGCGGGCGGCCAGCGCGGCCTTGGCCTGGTTGAGCACCTTGGCCGAGTCGGCGGTTGACGTCAGGTGCGCGGTGACCATGTCCTTGCCGGGAACCAGCGTCCAGACGTGGAGGTCGTGCACCTCGGTCACGCCGTCCAGCGCGCACAGCGCCGTCCGGAGTTCCTCGACGTCGATGTGGCTCGGCGACGACTCGGACAGGATGCGCAGCGCCGCACGGGCCAACGAGATCGCGCGCGGCAGCACCCAGAGGGCGACGAGGACGGCGACGACGACGTCGGCGTACGGCCAGCGCGTCGTGACGGTGACGATGCCCGCGATCAGCACGCCGATGCTGCCGACGGTGTCGGCGACGACCTCCATGTAGGCGCCTTTGACGGCGAGGCTGCCCTCGGAGTGTGAGCGCAGCAGCAGCACCACGATGGCGTTGGCGATCAGGCCCGCGAGCGCGACCACGATCATCGGCACGCCAGGGACGTCGGGTGCGTCCCCGAGCCGCTCGAACGCCTCGTAGAGGATGAAGCCCGCCACGAACAGCAGCAGCACGGCATTGGCGACGGCGGTGAACACCTCGGCGCGGTGCCAGCCGTAGGTCCGCTTGGCCGATGCGCTGCCGTGCCGGGCCAACAGCACCGCGGTCAGGCCCATGAACATGGCCACCAGGTCGGTGAGCATGTGGCCTGCGTCGGCCAGCAGCGCGATCGAGTTGATCAGCAGCGCGGTGGTGAGCTCGATGACGAAGAAGACGGACAGGATGCCCGCGGCGATGAGCATCCGGCTGACACGGGCGTCGGTCCCTCCGTGATCGTGGCCCGCACCCATGCGAGCCAATCTATGCGTAAAGACGCATATGTCGCAAGGCGCTGCCCTAAAGCCAGGCCGACCAGAACTGGGTGAGCCGCAGGCCGTTGCCGACAAGGAACCGCTCGACGCCGAAGAGGTCGACGAAGAAGGTGACTACTTCGAAGAAGTAAGTACCGAGCGGCGAGACGATGAAGAGCAGAAAGAGCACGAGCAGGCCCCAGGTCTTGGCGGGCGCAAGGGCGCGCTGGGTGTCGGGGCTCAGGTGCGGTTCCAGCGCGCCGTAGCCGTCCAGGCCCGGCACCGGCAGCAGGTTGAGCAACGCGGCAGTGACCTGGAGGAAGCCGGAAAACGCCATGCCCGCCCAGAAAACGCTGTGATCCGGATCGTAGAACAAGGCCGTGATCACCAGCAGGATCATGGCGAACGCGATATTGGTGAGCGGCCCTGCGAGGCTGACGATCGTCTTCTGCCTCTTGGTCATGAACGACGTCTGGACGTACACCGCCCCGCCGGGTACACCGATGCCGCCGAGAGCGATGAACACGATCGGAATCAGCAGCGAGAGCACCGGATGCGTGTAGCGCAGAGGGTTCAAGGTCAGATAGCCGCGCATCGCGACACCGTGGTCGCCGAACCGGAATGCGGTGTAGGCGTGCGCGAACTCGTGCACACACAGCGACACCACCCAGCCCGCGATGACCAGTGTGAAGACTCCGACATACGCCAGCGGCTCGATGCTGTCGGCGGCCATCCACGCCACCACGCCGCCACCCGCGGTGATCGCGACGATCGCGAGGAAGACCGGGCTCGGCCGCACCGCTCCTGCGACGACTGGAACATTCACCTCACGAAACTACCGTGGCTCTATCGCTCCTCACGTGCGCGTGGTTTCATCGCTCCTCACGTGCGCGGCGGCCAGTCACATTCGGTCAGCTCGGCCGACAGCGTCCACAGCCGGCGCGCGGTTTGCGGGTCGCGCGCCTTTTTCAGCGGCTTGGTCACCCGCGGCTTGCCGAACTGCTTGAACGTCGGGCAGAGGTACGTGCCTGCCGGCAGGTCAGCCGTCGCGCCCATGACGGTGGAGCGCGACGCGGTCGTGGCGCTCTG
Source organism: uncultured Actinomycetota bacterium (assembly GCA_963786995.1). GTDB lineage: Bacteria > Actinomycetota > Actinomycetes > Mycobacteriales > Mycobacteriaceae > Mycobacterium. Next base: position 414,728 of record CAWBBH010000006.1, read on the forward strand.
CGGGAAGTTCCTCAGCCAGGGCCGGGTCGAGGACCAACGGAGGTATCCCGTGCTGTACCGGGTGATGTTGGTGTCGGCGCCGCCGGGGTCGACGGCGATCGCGCGGACGCCCTTGCGGGCGAGTTCGGCGGTGAACAGCATCAGGGCGAGCTTGGACTGCCCGTAGGCGGCCCACTTGGAGTACGGCCGGCTGTGCCAGTTCAGGTCCTCCAGGTGCATCCGGCTGAGCATGTGGTTCATGCTCGTGACCGAGACGACCCGGTCGGTGATCCGGTCGCCGAGCAGACAGGTCAGCGCGAAGTGCCCGAGGTAGTTGGTGCCCATGTGGGTCTCGAAGCCGTCGGCGGTGCGCGACAGCGGCAGGCCGAGCACGCCCGCGTTGTTCACCAGCACGTCGACGGTGTCCACGGAGTCGGCGAACTTGCGCACGCTGGTCAGGTCGGCCAGGTCGAGTTGGGCGACCTCGACATCGCCCGCGATGTCGGCTGCCGCCCGCTCGGATTTCGCAACGTCGCGCGCCGCGATCAGCACTTTGTGGCCCGCCGCGGCGAGCGCCGTTGCCGTCCCCCTGCCGACTCCGCTGTTGCCGCCGGTAACGATGATTCGCACGCGCCTATCTCACCAGCAGCCAGCCCTGTGTGTGGCGATAAAACGTAGATCGGCGAACGATTTTCGGCGCCGCGTGGCCGTCGCGCTCCACCACCGCGCCGGTCGTGCCGAGCTGAGCGGCCCTGCCTGCCAGCCACCGTCGCCTGCCCGGGCGAATAACGCACGCGCGCAGCCCAGGAAGGACGTGGGTCGGTTCGATGCGAACTCCGGCGGTCTCACCGTCGAACAGCCGGGTGTCGTCGACGACGGCCTCGCCGTGCAGCGGTGCGCCGTCGGCGCCGCGCCATTCCGCTGCGCCGACGATGACGTGGCCGGTGTCGTCGCGGATCAACGGCACCCGCCGTGCCGTGCCGCGGCGCGCGCGTCGTGCGCTCCACCACCCGGTGGCGTGGCCGACCTCGATGTCGAGCCGATCGGTCCGCAGCAGCCGGGTCAGCACCGACGCCAGGTCGGCGTCGGAGCCGACGACGATGAGTCGGCCGCAGCCGCCAACGGCTGCGTCGATGTCGTCGGCGCCGTCGGCATGCCGGGAGTCGAGACCGGCCAGCGGGCGCGGCGGGCGTCGGCCGCCGAACAGCAACACCGCGACATCTGTTGTGCTCAACGCGACTCCTTCGGGTACCTGGAGGTCAGGTCGGATACAGTGGCTCACCGGCGCAAACACAATAAGCGGGAGAAACGCCATGCCGGCAATCGTGCTCATCGGCGCTCAGTGGGGCGACGAGGGCAAGGGGAAGGCCACCGATCTGCTCGGGGGCCGCGTCCAGTGGGTCGTGCGGTATCAGGGCGGCAACAACGCCGGCCATACCGTCGTCCTGCCGACGGGCGAGAATTTCGCGTTGCACCTGATCCCGTCGGGCATCCTGACGCCCGGCGTCACCAACGTGATCGGCAACGGCGTGGTCGTCGACCCCGGGGTGCTGCTCGACGAGCTCAGGGGCCTGCAGGACCGCGGCGTCGACACCGAACGCCTGCTGATCTCCGCCGACGCGCACCTGTTGATGCCCTACCACGTCGCCATGGACAAGGTGGTCGAGCGGTACGCGGGCAGCAAGAAGATCGGCACCACCGGCCGCGGGATCGGCCCGTGCTACCAGGACAAGATCGCACGCATCGGCATCCGGGTCGCCGACGTGCTCGATGAGGCGGCGCTGGCGCAGAAGATCGAAGTGGCGTTGGAGTTCAAGAACCAGGTGCTGGTCAAGATCTACAACCGCAAGGCGCTCGTTCCCGAAGAGGTGCTGGAGAACCTGCTCACCCAGGCCGAGGGCTTCTCCCATCGCATCGCCGACGCCCGTCGGCTGCTCAACGTCGCGCTCGACGACGGCGAGACCGTGCTCCTCGAAGGATCGCAGGGCACGCTGCTCGACGTCGACCACGGCACGTATCCCTTTGTCACGTCGTCGAATCCGACCGCGGGCGGCGCTGCCGTCGGCTCCGGCATCGGCCCGACGCGCATCACCACCGTGCTGGGAATCCTGAAGGCCTACACCACCAGGGTCGGCTCTGGTCCGTTCCCGACCGAGTTGTTCGACGAGATGGGCGAGTACCTGTCGAAGACGGGCGGCGAGTTCGGCGTGACGACGGGCAGGCGTCGGCGCTGCGGATGGTTCGACTCGGTGATCGCGCGCTACGCCACTCGGGTCAACGGCATCACCGACTACTTCCTGACCAAGCTCGACGTGTTGTCCAGCCTGCAGACCGTGCCGATCTGCGTCGGCTACACGGTGAACGGCAAGCGCACCGACGAGATGCCGATGACACAGAGCGACATCGGCGTCGCCGAACCGATCTACGAGGAGATGCCCGGTTGGTGGGAGGACATCTCCGGCGCCCGTGAGTTCGACGACCTGCCCGCGAAGGCGCGCGACTACGTGCTGAGGCTGGAAGAGCTTGCAGGCGCGCATATCTCGTGCATCGGCGTCGGACCCGGCCGCGATCAGACGATCGTGCGGCGCGACATCCTGGCGGCTCGGTGACAGACCCGAGGCTGGTCGACCCGGAATACGACAAGCACGGTGGGTTCCCGAACTTCGAGGCCGCACAACCGGGTCCGGGGTTCGGCCGGTTCCTCGCGGCGATGCGCCGCGCCCAGGACCTCGCGGTCAGCGCCGACCCGGACAGCGACACCTGGGACAAGGCCGCCGACCACGCCGAAGCGCTGGTGGCGCTGCTCGGTCCGTTCGAAGCGCCAGAAGGCGTCGGTCCGGCCAACAGGGTGCCGTCCCTTCCGGGTTCGGGCAGCCTGCTGATGCCGCCCTATCGGGTGACGAAGTTCGAATCCGACGGGGTCGAACTGACCGTGCAGTTCAGCCGTTTTCACGTAGGCGGCAATTACGCGGTTCACGGTGGTGTTTTGCCGCTAATGTTCGACTCGATGTTCGGCATGGTGATTCACGCTTCCGGACGGCCGATCAGCCGGACCGGCTTCCTTCATGTGGACTACCGGAAGGTGACGCCAATCGACACGACGCTGTTGATGCGCGGGTGGGTGCGGGAAACCGAGGGCCGCAAGGCGTTCGTCAACGCCGAACTGCGCGACCCCGACGACAACCTGCTTGCCGAGGCCAACGGGCTGATGATCCGCCTGCTGGCGGGTCAGCCATGACAACGCCAACGCCGCACCCGCTGACCACTCCTCGCGCGGCGGCCCTGGCCGGTGTCCTGTTCGGGCTGTTGTTCGGAACCGCGCTGATCCTCATCCGCACCGCGCTGCCCCCAGGTGCCGAGGAGGGCGCACAGTGGCTCGACGCAGGCAGCCACAAGATGAAGGTGGCGGCCATCTTGATGCCGTTCGCGGGCATCGCGTTTCTGTGGTTCATCGGCGTGGTGCGCGACGGTTTCGGTCGCCTCGAGGACAAGTTCTTCTCGTCGGTGTTCATCGGCGCCGCGCTGACGTTTCTGGCGATGATGTTCACGGCCGCAGCCATCGGTGCCGGCTTGGCCGCCAGCAGCAGGGACGTCGCCGACGCGGCCGCGCATGCGGAGGTGGCCACCTTCGGACAGATGGTGTTGATCGCGTTGACCAAGACCTATGCGCTACGAATGGGCGCGGTGTTCATGATCTCGCTGGCCACCGTCTGGCTCAAGACCGGCCTGATGCCGCGCTGGCTTGTCATCGTGACTTATGTTCTGGCACTGGGCATTTTGTTCGCCAGCGATTTCAGCATGTGGATGACGCTTGCGTTTCCGGTGTGGGTGCTCATCGTGAGCATGCTGTTGCTGGTGCGGGCCGGTGTGATCGACCTCGACCGCGACGACTAGTCGGCGATCGTCAACGCCTGCGACGGGCAGAGCTTGACCGCTTCGCGCGCCTTGTCCTCGTCGCCTGTGGGAACATCGTCGACCAGCACCACCACGATGCCGTCGTCGTCCTGGTCGAAGAGGTGATCGGCGACCATCACGCAGTTGCCCGCCTGGATGCAGACCTCGCGATCGGCTGTGATTTTCACGAGACCATCACCACCCTACCGCCAACGACTTGAGCCCGTAGATGAAGTTCCAGCTGCGGAATGCCACGTCGGAGAAATCTTCGGCGAGTGCGAGATTGGCGAACCGGCGCAGCAGGGCGGGGAACGCGATTCGCATCTCCATCCGCGCCAGCGGTGCGCCGAGGCAGTGGTGCACGCCGTGGCCGAACGCGAGATGCCCCGGTGCGCCGCGGCGAATGTCGAGCAGCTCAGGGTTGTCGATGAAGGCGGGGTCGCGGTTGCCCGACGGCATCGACGGGAACACCAGGTGGCCCGCGGGGATCATGACGCCGGCGACCTCGACATCGGTGGTGGCGATGCGGGGGATCGCGGTCTGCACGATGGACAGCCACCGCAGCAGCTCTTCGATCGCAGGTCCGATGGCGTCGGGGTCGTCGCGCACCGCGGCGAGCTGGTCGGGGTGCTGCAACAGGGCAAGAGTGCCGAGCCCCAACATGTTCGACGTGGTCTCGTGGCCCGCCAGCAGCAGCAGGCCTGCGATTCCTACGAGTTCGTCGTCGCCGAGATCGTCGCCGTGCTCGCGGATCAGCATGCCGAGGATGTCTTCGCCCGGTTGTCGGCGCGCGCGTGCCACCAGCGAGGTCATGTACGCGCGAGCCTCGCGCTGCAGCTCCTGCCGACGCGGGATGGGCACCGAGAAGTCGAGCTGCTGTGCGCTGCGGCGCTGGAAGTCCTCGCGGTCGTCATACGGCACGCCGAGCAGCTCGCAGATCACCAGCGACGGGATCGGCAGCGCGAAGTGCTCCACCAGATCCGTTGGTGGGCCGGCATTCTCCATCGCGTCCAACGCAGCATCGACGATCTCGACGATGCGCGGCTCCAACCGCTTCATCCGGCGGATGGTGAACTCCGGTGTCAGCATTCGGCGCAACCGCGAATGCTCGGGCGGGTCGAGACCGAGCAGGTTCCCCGCGCGTGCGGCGGCGGCGTCCTCTTCGGAGAGCTGGGGCACACCCTGCACCGCGAAGCCGGGCGGCCGCGAATTCGAGAACCGCTCGTGGTCGGACAGCACGGCCTTGATGTCGTCGTGCCGGGTGATGAGGAACACCTGCATCCCGAACGCGTTGGTGACCTCGCGGACGCCTTCTGTCTCGCGGATCTCCCCGAGCGCCGGGATGGGGCTGAACGCATCGCGGCGCATGTGCAGCGGTGGCAGCTCTGGGGCTTCGGTCATGGTTCGACGCTACTCGCGGAAGAGTCGCGGAAGACGAAGTCGTCGATCAGCTTGTTCACCAACGGCGGGTTCTCCAAGCCCGCCAGGTGTGCCACGCCGTCGAGCACCGCGACCGCCGCATCGGGGATGGCCTCGGCCATTGCGAGCGTCTCGCACACCGGGAACGTCGCGTCCTCCGCTCCCGCGACGACCAGTACCGGCGTCGAGATGTTCGCGAACAGCGAACGCTGGTCGGGGCGGGCGGGCACGATGCTCTTCACCGCGAAGGAGGCCGATGCGATGTCGACCTCGGACACGGTCTTGCGCACGTAGTCGACGACGCCGCGACGGGTGGCGAACGTGGTCGGGCCGAGGAACGCGCGCAGCACCGCCCGGGTCAGTGGCGGCCGCACGCCGCCGAGCAGTTTGGCCATCGACAGCAGCGCTGCGTACTCGAGCCTCTGCCGGGCGCCCGCGGCCGACGCGGTGCAGTTCATCAGCACGGCGCGGCCGATGCGGTCGGGATGCATGGCGGCGAACGTGCCGCCGATCATGCCGCCCCACGAGTTGCCGACGAAGTGCGTCTGCGTTTCGTCGAGCGCATCGAGGATGTCGACGATGCAGCGCGCGCAGTCGGCGAAGTCGAACATCGACGTCAGCTTCTGGCTGCCGCCGTGACCGGGCGGGTCGACCAGGATGACGCGGCACCGGTCGGCGAAGTGCTCAGCCTGCGCCGCCCACATGTCGCCCGTCATCAGCAGGCTGGGCCAGAACGTCAACGCGTTGCCGCGACCGCGCGTCTGCACCCTTAACCGCCCCAGCGCGGTGTCGACCATGAGTGTGTCCGCGTGTCTTTCCACTGTCCGAACCGTAGTCCGCGCCGCGCAGGGCGGGCCACCAGATCCGCGGTCCGATCAACGTGAACAGCGCGGGGATGATCACGGTACGAACCACGAAGGTGTCCAGCAGGATGCCGAGGCCGACGATGATGCCGACCTGGGTGAGCACGATCAGCGGGAGAACGCCGAGCACGCAGAACACCGCCGCAAGCACGATTCCCGCGCTGGTGATGACGGCACCGGTCGCGGAGACCGCGCGCACGATGCCCTGCCGGGTGCCGTGTTCGGGGGTCTCCTCGCGGGCGCGGGTGACGAGGAAGATCGTGTAGTCGACGCCGAGTGCGACGAGGAACAGGAAGGCGAACAGCGGCGCGGTGTTGTCGAGCGCGGGGAAGCCGAAGATGTGCACGCTGGCCCAGCCGCCCAGCCCTAGCGCGGCAAGTGCGCTCAGCACCGTGACCGCGACCAGGATCAGCGGCGCGAGAGCCGACCGGAGCAGCACGTACAGCACGATCAACACCACGGCCAGGATGGCGGGGATGATCACGAGCCTGTCCCGTGCGGCCGCCGCGCTCGCGTCGCGTGCTTGGGCGTCCGATCCCCCGACCAACGCATTCGGGTCCGCGGCGTGAACCGAATCACGCAGTGCGTCAATCGTATTGAATGCCTCGTCGGATGCGGGTTCGGCGTCCAGCACCACCGACCACTGGCTGAGACCGCCGGAAGACGCGCCCCCCGGGGTGGCCGACACCACCCCGGGCGTCGAGGTGATGGCCTGCTGCACCTGCGCCCCCTTGGCTGTCGAGGCGATGACGCGGGCCGGGTCGGTCAGGCCGCTGGGGAAGTGGGCGGCAAGCGTTTCATAACCGCTCACCGACTCGGCCTGCACGCGGAACTGCTCGGTCTGCGAAAGGCCGACCGGCGTGTTGGTGATTCCCAGGCAGAGCAGAAGCAGACCGGCGATCGCGACGGCGGTGACACGGGCGGGTCTGCGTGCCACCCCGTCGGCGATGCGGTGCCAGATTCCAGCGTCGGTCAGGGCTTTGTCGCCGACCCGCGGGACGAACGGCCAGAAGAGCCGCCTGCCGAACAGTGCGAGCGCGGGCGGCAGGACGAGCAGCACGAACACCGCGGCGACGACCAGTCCGGCCGCGGCCTGCACGCCGAGGCTGCGGGTACTCGGCGACGAAGCGAGCACAAGCGTCAGCAGCGCGAGCACCACGGTGGCGTTGCTCGCCAGGATGGCAGGCCCGGCCTGGCGCACGGCCACCGCGAGTGCGCCGCGATGGTTTTCGGTGCGGCCCAACTCTTCTCGGTAGCGCGAGATCAACAGCAGAGCATAGTTGGTACCCGCCCCGAACACCAGCACGCTGGTGATCCCGGATGAGGAGCCGTCGGGCGTCAACCCGAACGCCTGCGCGACGGCGCTGCCGACGACCGCGGCGACGCGATCGGCGAAGCCGATCACTGCGAGCGGCACCAGCCACAGCACCGGCGAGCGGTAGGTGACGATCAGCAGCAGCGCCACCACGATCGCGGTCACCGCGAGCAGCGTGAAGTTGGCCCCGGAGAACGAGTTCGCGATGTCGGCGCCGAATGCCGGGCCTCCGGTGACTTCGACCTTCATCCCGTCGGGCAGTCCGTCGGCCGCCGACGCGCGCAGGTCCTTCACCGCGTCGTTGAGCGCGAACCCCGAAAGCTTCGCGTCCAACGGCACGGTCGCCACCGCCGCCTTGCCGTCGTCGGCGGCCACCACGGGTTGTTGTGTGATGGCAGCCAGGTCGGTAGGCGAGAGCGGCGCGCCGTCGGTGCGGCTGAACACCAGGATGGCGGGCACCTGATCGCCGCCGGGCAGCTGTGCCCGCAGATCGTTCGCCCGCGTCGACTCGGCGCCGGTGGGTACCGGTACCGGCGACTGCTCGGCGGTGTCGTCGCTGCCGATCAAGCCCATCAGCGCGCCGGAGACGATGAGGACGGCGAATGCCAGCAGCCACGAGAAGCGTCCTGTCATACCGTCCAATATTTCAGAAACTGAATTATTAATCAAATGAACTTTTGGCGGCTATGCTTCACGGGTGACGAAGACCGAACGCATCGAGCTGGAGGCGCAGATCGCTGCCGATGTGCGAGCCATGACGGCTGAGTCCGATCAGATCGGCAGGCAGTTCGCCAGCCGGCACGACGTCACCGCCAACGACTTCCGTGCGCTGCTGTACGTGATGGTCGCCGAAGGCGCCGGAACGCCGCTCACCGCGGGTGAGCTGCGCACCCGGATGGGGATGTCCGGCGCAGCGATCACCTACCTCGTGGAGCGGATGATCGCCTCAGGCCACTTTCTGCGTGAGTCGGATCCCTCCGATCGCCGCAAGGTGATCCTGCGCGTCGCCGACGACGGGCAGACCGTCGCGCGCAACTTCTTCACCCCGCTCGCCGAACACAATCAGCGTGCGATGGCGGGATTACCGGACGCCGACCTCGTCGCAGCGCACCGGACCTTCACCGCGGTGATCGAGGCGATGCGGGCGTTTCGCGCGCAGCTCGGGCCCTGATCTCATCGACCAGCCGCGAGGCGGCCACCATCGCCCCATCGGTGCGGATCCGGCCCGCCATCGCCGCCGACACGTCGAAGCGGCGTGCCAGCGCGGCCAGCAGGACCGACAGCACCAGCACCGCGAGCAGGGAGCCTTGCTCGTCTACCGAACCTCCTATCCTTGGTCGGCATGCTCAAGAGATCGCGTGAACGCGATTCCAGGGCGCCGTCGGCGTCGAACACGTGCCCCACCTCTCGGCTGCAACCTCCGAGCCCCTGCCCGTTACTCCCGGAGAATGCCAGGCGTGCGCCGATCTCGGGGAGAACACCTGGGCACATCTGCGGATGTGTTTGACGTGCGGCCACGTCGGCTGCTGTGACTCCAGCCCGCATCAGCACGCCAGCGAACACTTCCGCACAACCGGCCACCCGGTGATGCGGTCGGCGGAGCCGGGTGAGGACTGGCGCTGGTGCTACATCGACGTCCGGCTGGGCTGAACATCTGGCAGTCTTGACTGGCGATGAGTGAATCCACTGAGTCCCCTGAAACCGCGGACACGCCCGACGAGCAGCCGACCGACAGCGAGCCGATCGCGGCGCGCGACGAGCCGAAAGCCGTGATGCTGCTCGGCTCTGGCGAGTTGAGCCGCGAGTTGACCCTGGCGTTTCAGCGGCTGGGCCGCGAGGTGGTCGCCGTCGACCGGTACGCGAACGCCCCCGCTCACGGGGTCGCCGATCGCGCGGCCGTGGTCAAGATGAACGACGCCGAGGCACTCACCGCGATCATCGACAGGGCCAACCCGCGCTACGTGGTGGCCGAGTCCGGCGTCATCGCAGTCGACGCGCTGGTGGCCGCCGCCGAGCGCGGTATGGAGGTGTTCCCGACTCCGCGCAGCGTGCGGATGGCGCAGGACCGCGAGGGGATGCGAAGGCTGGCCGCCGACGAGCTCGGGCTGCCGACCGCCCCGTTCTGGTTCGCCGGCTCGGTCGACGAGCTCAGCGCGGTGGCCGAGCATGCAGGCTTCCCGCTGGTGGTGAAGCCGGTCGCGGGTGTGCCCGGTGAGGGTCAGTCGGTGCTGCTGCGCGTCGACGACGTCGAGGCGGCCTGGCAGCGCGCGGTGTCCGCGGGCCGGGTCCCGCACAGCAGGGTGCTTGCGGAGACCGTCGTCGAGGTCGACGTGGAGATCACCCTGATCACCGTGCGGACCACCGGGCCGACCGGACCCGCACTGCACTTCTGCGAGCCGATCGGCCACCGCGAGGGCGACGGGGTGCTCGAGTCGTGGCAGCCACAGCAGCTGTCGGCGCCCGCGCTCGACGCCGCCAAGTCGGTAGCCGCGCGGATCGTCAACGCGCTGGGCGGTCGCGGCGTGTTCGGCGTCGAGCTGCTGATCCGCGGCGACGAGGTGTACTTCTCCGACGTGCGGATGCGCCCGCACGACAGCGGCCTGGTGACCCTTCGCTCGCAACGGCTTTCGGAGTTCGAGCTTCATGCGCGGGCGATCCTGGGACTGCACGTCGACACCATCATGATCTCGCCGGGCGCGGCTGAGGTGACCTACGCAGGCGGCGAGTCGGCACCGGTCGACATCGCACCCGAGAACGTCAACGCGGTGCTCGGCGACGCACTGGCGGTCGCCGAGAGCGACGCCCGCCTGTTCAAGCGGCCCGACGAGACCGAACCGCGGCGTCGCCTAGGCCTCGCGTTGGCCACCGCGCCCGACGTGACCACCGCGAGGGACAGGGTGCGGCGGGTCACCGGCGTGCTGCGCAAACTCTGGTAGCCGTGCCGCAGGAAGATAAGGCCGACGAGGCTCCCGACCGGCCGACGATGGCCCCGTTCCTCGGGGCACTGGCGATCATTGTGGTCGTGGTGATCGCAATCTGGTTGTTCAGCGTGTTTCAGGATGATCAGACGCCGCCCGATCAGCAGGTTCCGATGGCCGCCGTCGGCCAGAACGACGCGCTGCAACGGGAGGACTACGCCGATTTCAGCGCCTACACGTGCGCCGCGCAGCGCGGTGAGGAGTCGCAAGTGCTTGCCCGTCAACGCGATTCGGTGGCCAAACGCGGGGCGCGTTTCGTCGACGACGTCACCGACGTGAAGATCGACGGGGACCGGGCGACGGCGACGGTGACCTATCACTTCGACAAGGCGCAGGACGACAAAAAGCCTGTTCCGATGACCTTCGTACGCGAGGGTGGAGCCTGGAAGGTCTGTTCGACCGGTCCCAGTTAGATATGGGACACTCGCGATTGTGGGCTATGCGGGAGATATCACGCCTGAAGAGGCATGGAAGTTGCTCAACGACGACCCGCAGGCCGTGCTCGTGGATTGCCGCACCGACGCCGAATGGCGATTCGTCGGCGTACCCGATCTGACGGAGCTCGGCCGTGAGGTCGTCTACATCGAGTGGAACCGGACCGACGGCAGCCGGAACGCCGGGTTCGTCGACGACCTCGTCGCGGCGGGCGTCGAACCCGGTGATCGGCCGGTGGTGTTCCTGTGCCGCTCCGGGAACCGTTCCATCGGCGCCGCCGAGGCCGCGACCGAAGCCGGGATCGCGCCGTCCTACAACGTGCTGGACGGGTTCGAAGGCGATCTCGACCAGAACAAGCACCGCGGCGCGACCGGCTGGAAGGCCGTCGGCCTGCCATGGAAGCAGTCATGAGCTCACCGCAAGGAGAAGTGCCGTCGGTGCGCATTCCCGCCGCGCTGCCCGACGGCGTCAGCCAGGCCACCATCGGGGTTCGCGGTGGGCTGCTCCGGTCGGGTTTCGAGGAGACGTCTGAGGCAATCTATCCGACGTCGGGCTACGTGTACTCCAGCGCGGCCGAAGCCGAGAAGGCGTTCACCGGCGAGATCGACCGCTACGTCTACTCGCGCTACGGCAACCCGACGATCTCGATGTTCGAGGAACGGCTGCGTCTGATCGAGGGTGCGCCAGCGGCTTTCGCGACCGCGACAGGGATGGCCGCGGTGTTCACCTCGCTGGGCGCACTGCTGGCGGCGGGCGACCGTCTGGTTGCGGCGCGCAGCCTGTTCGGCTCGTGCTTCGTGGTGTGCAACGAGATCCTGCCGCGCTGGGGTGTGGAGACGGTGTTCGTCGACGGCGACGACCTGTCGCAGTGGGAGCAGGCGCTGTCGAAGCCGACGCAGGCGGTGTTCTTCGAGACGCCGTCCAACCCGATGCAGTCGCTGGTCGACATCGCGGCGGTCTCCGAGATGGCCCATAGCGCGGGCGCGAAAGTGGTGTTGGACAACGTGTTCGCCACTCCGATACTGCAGCAGGGCTTTCCGCTCGGCGTCGACGTCGTCGTGTATTCGGGCACCAAGCACATCGACGGACAGGGCCGGGTGCTCGGCGGCGCGATCCTGGGCGAGGCGACCTACATCGACGAACCGGTGCAGAAGCTGATGCGGCACACCGGGCCCGCGCTCAGCCCGTTCAACGCGTGGGTGCTGCTGAAAGGCCTCGAGACGCTGGCGGTTCGGGTGCAGTACAGCAACGACTCGGCGCAGCGCGTCGCGCAGTTCCTCGAGAACCATCCCGCGGTGAGCTGGGTGCGCTACCCCTTCCTCGAGTCGCATCCGCAGTACGACCTCGCCAAGCGCCAGATGACCGGCGGCGGAACGGTTGTCACGTTCGAGCTGAAGGGCGGCACGAAGGAGCGCGCGTTCGAGGTGTTGGACAAGCTGAACATCATCGACATCTCCAACAACCTCGGCGATGCGAAGTCGCTGATCACTCATCCCGCGACCACGACGCATCGGGCGATGGGGCCGGAGGGGCGCGCGGCGATCGGCCTCGGCGACGGGGTGGTCCGCGTCTCGGTGGGTCTCGAAGGCACCGAGGACGTGATCAACGATCTGGACCGGGCGCTGGGCTAGGTGTCAAGAGCAGACGCGAAGAAGGCGCGCCGCAACAAGCGGCGGGCGAAGCGCGATGCGAACTGGATTCCACACTCCGTGCTCGACGGGATTGTCGAAGACGTCGAACTCGTCGAAGGTTTGGAGAGCTTCGATGCGCGAATCACCGAGCGCGGCTGGGCTTTCGACGATGAACAGTCCGACGAGGAGTTCGTCATCTGGTTCTATCCGCCGTCAGGCGGGCAGGCCGGCGAGGGCATGGAGCCGGTGACCACGGTGTGGATGCACGAGGCGGAGAACGGCGAGATCGTCCACGTCGTGTTCGTCGGAACCGATCTCGACCACCAATTCGGTCTTGACGAGCTGTTCGACCACGTCGACGTGATCGAGGCGTACCGCCTCGGCGACCCGCTGCCGACGTTCGACACCACCTGACGTGGATTTTGCACTGACGGCTGTGGTTCGCACGCCGCCACAGCCGTGGGCGCAATAACGAGCACGCCGCGAGTCGGCTAGCCCCTACTTCGGCCCTTCCACCACGCCCTGAGCCGATTGCGCGCGCTGCTCGTAGCCTTGCCGCTTGTCGCGGTCGAAGTCCAGGAACACGCTGTCCAGGCCGAGACGCTTGTTGAGCCACCGCCGTCCGCGCGGGCCGAGCATCTGCGCGGCCTGTGCGGTGAAGCGCAGCGCAGGCGGCACGGATACATGGGTTTTCGGCTTCTGCAGCGTCTTGATGACGGCCGCAGCGATGTCCTCCGGCTCGACGGGCTTGACGGCGCCGCCCGATGCGGTGCCCGAGATCAGCTCGGTGTTGGTGAACGGCGGCATGATGACCGAGACGTCGACCCCGTGGGGGGCGACCTCGTCGGCGAGCGCCGCCGACAGGCCGACGACGCCGAACTTGGCGCCGACGTACACGACTTGGCCGGGTACCGGGATGAGGCCCGACAGCGAGGCGATGTTGATGATGTGGCCCCGGCGACGGGCGATCATGTCGGGCAGGGCCAACTGGCATCCGGCGATGACGCCGTAGAGATTGACCTCGATGGACGAGCGGATCGACTGCTCGGACTGTTCGAGGAAGGGGCCGATCGGCATCACGCCGGCGTTGTTGATCAGCACATCGATGTGGCCGCCGCCGTCGGTGCGGGCCTTGTCGAGGAAGGTGGCGAACGATTGGCGGTCGGTGACGTCGAGCGGGTAGCCCGAAACCGGGCCGAGCCTGGTGAGGTCGGCCACCGCTGACTCCTGGAACGCCACGTCGCGGTCACCGATGACCACACGGGCACCGCGGGCCAGCAGTGCCTTGGCGGTGGCGAACCCGATGCCCCGCGCGGCGCCGGTGATCGCGATGGTTTTGCCGGAGATGTTGTCCATGCGGCAAAACTTTACAGGTGTCAAGTTTTGGCCGGAAGAGGTGTTGCGGTTAAGTCCGGGTACGTCGGTCGCACCCGACGTACTCACCTCACGTAGTGACCGCAGATGCTTGCTCCGTGACTGCCGAAGATGCCTCTTCGGGTATGGCTTTGGCTGCTGCGAGCGCCAATTGCCGACGCTTGAACCACAACCAGACCGCCATACCTATCGCACCTGCAGCAAAAAGCACCGCACCCGCCACGGTGGACCAAGCTCGATTCATGATGCATCGCCTCGCATAGTTTGAGTTTTTGACCAAGTCGTCAAATTCGGAGTACCCGAAGATCCGACGGCTGAAAACCTCGCCGCCTACGAAGATGCGAAGGCGTAGAAACGACCGACCGAGGCGACCTGCGGAAATTTCGGATCATCCTGACCGAATCACCGGTAAGGAATGCGCGTTTGCGACGTGCGTTAGACAGTTAAGTGATGCCCCCGCACGCCGTCGATCAACTCCGCTTCACAGCGGTCGACCAGCATGACCCGCTGGCCGAACCGCTGCTGGCTGAGCTGGCGCTGGAGTACGCCACCCGGTATCGCGCGCCGGTGGATGCGGTGGCCTCATGGCTGCGCAGCTATCCGGCCGAGGAGTTCGCGGCGCCGGGCGGCGCGATGCTGATCGGCCTGCGGGACGGCCAACCCGTCACCGGCGGCGCATTCCGGCGGTTCGACGGCCAGACGGCGGAGCTGAAGCGGATCTGGACCGACAGCCGCTGTCGCAGGCGCGGATACGCGAAGGCCCTGCTGGTCGAACTCGAAACCGCCATCGCCGCCCGCGGCTACCGACGGATTTACCTGACCACCGGCGACAAGCAGCCGGAAGCCGAAGAGCTGTACCTGTCAACGGGTTACACCCGGCTCGACGAGCCACTTCCTGCCGACGGCGACGAGAACTACCCCGTCGCATTCTCCAAGACGCTGAGCTAGCGCCCCTTCCACTCGGGTTTACGTTTCTCCGCCCATGCTCGGATGCCTTCGACGGCGTCTTCGGTGGCTCCCGCCACCTTGCGCATCGTCTCGCCGAAGCGGACCGATTCGATCCACCCCATGTCCCCGGTGCGCCACGCCACCTCCTTCGTCGCCCGCTGCGCGAGCGGTGCGGCGGCAGTGAGCGTTTCCGCCCAGGCCCGAGCTTCCTTCTGCAAATCCTCAGGCTCCACCAGCTTCCATACCAGCCCAACGTCTTTCGCGCGCTCGGCGCTCATCGGCTTTCCTGTCAGCAGAAGCTCCATCGCGTTGGCCCATCCCACTCGGTGCGGAAGGCGGATCGCCGCGACGATCGTAGGCACCCCGATCGACACCTCGGGAAGCGAAAACACCGCGTCGGTGCTGGCAATGACGAAGTCGCAGAACAGCACTCCCGTCACGCCGTATCCGACACACGGGCCGTTGACCGCGGCGATGGTCGGCTTGAAGAGCTCCATCCCACTCTCGAACGAGTTGATCGTCGGCTTCTCCCAGAATGTCCCCGCAAAAGTACCCACCGAGCCTTCGCCGTCCTTGAGGTCGCCGCCGGCGCAGAAGACGGTACCGTTCGCCGTGAGAATCCCCACCCACGCGTCCTCCTCGTCGCGGAACCGCGTCCACGCTGCGTTCAGGTCTGTGCGCAGCTCGCCGTTGATGGCGTTGCGGGCTTCCGGCCGGTTGAGGGTGATGGTCGCTATGTGGTCTTCCAGCTCATATGTGACCAGGCTCATGGTTGCACCCTAGTTCCGGTATGCCGGGCATATAGGCTGGGTCGCAGCTGTCGCACACGACGGCGGGGGTGTATGGGGTGCAGATTTCGCAGACGACCGTAGGGTGGCTGCTCTTTGCCGCGGCCGGGCTGACGCTTGCCGCCGGTCTCGCGCTGCGGTCGTTCATCGACAAGCGGCGGGAAGTACCCGACGACGGCGAACTCGACGACAAGATTCTGATGCCGACGTTCGTGCTGTGCTGCGGGCTCTGCCTGACCGCGATCTTCCTGCTCGGCTACGAAGCGCTCGCCTGAATCACGAGGACGCCATCGCTGTGGCTTTTTCGCTGGCTTCCCGGATCGGGCCGCGCCACACCTGGCCGTGCCCCGGCAGCAGCACGTCGGTCTCCAGCATCGCCAGCGCCGCGAGGCTGCGCATACACCCGTCCTGGTCGTGGTTGAACACCTTGTGCAGCAGCTGAGGGCCGGTGCGGGGCGCGACTGGATGCCCTGTCACCAGCGCGTCGCCGCTGACCAGCACACCGTCGACGACGAACGAGCAGTGCCCGCCGGTGTGACCGGGGCTCGGGATGGCCATCGGCGCGCCGGGCAGGGTGGCGGCGACGTCCTCGGTCAGCGCCTGCGTGGTCGGGATGCCGTCGTGGGTGAACGCGCCCTTGCGGCTGATCGCCACCGACCACTTCAGCCAGCGCGGCCGCCAGGCGTGGGCGGCGACGTCGCGCGGCGAGGCCTGCTCCAGATACTCGCGCTTGCTGTGGCCGACCTCGTCGGCGTGGCAATACACCGGCGTGCCATGGGTTTTCGCGAACCAGATCGCCGAACCGAAATGGTCGATGTGGGCGTGCGTCAACAGGATCGCGCGCAGGTCGTCGACGCCGAAACCGAGTTCGCGTATCGAGGCCAGCACGTCGGCCCGGTCGCCGGGAAAGCCCGCGTCGATCAGCACGACGCCCGTGTCGTCGGCGACCAACGTCCAGTTGACCAGGTCGGTATGCGCGAAATGCACGCTGTCGGTGATGGCCTCCAGAGCCGCTGCCATCCATCGAGTGTAGAAAAGACTGTGGAGCGCGGACGCGAGGAGCAGCAGAACGTATGGAACTGAAACTGGGATACAAGGCGTCGGCGGAGCAATTCGCCCCGCGTGAACTCGTCGAGCTTGCCGTTGCGGCCGAAGAGCATGGCATGGACAGTGCGACGGTCAGCGACCACTTCCAGCCGTGGCGCCACGAGGGCGGCCACGCGCCGTTCTCGCTGTCGTGGATGACCGCGGTCGGTGAACGCACCAAGCGTCTGGTGCTCGGCACCTCGGTGCTGACCCCGACGTTCCGCTACAACCCCGCCGTCATCGCGCAGGCCTTCGCCACCATGGGTTGCCTGTACCCGGACCGGATCTTCCTCGGCGTCGGGACGGGCGAGGCGCTCAACGAGATCGCCACCGGATACGAGGGCGAGTGGCCGGAGTTCAAGGAGCGCTACGCGCGGCTTCGCGAGTCGGTGCGGTTGATGCGCGAGCTGTGGCTCGGCGACCGGGTCGACTTCGAGGGCGAGTACTACAAGACCAAGGGCGCCTCGATCTACGACGTTCCCGATGGCGGTATCCCCATCTACATCGCCGCGGGCGGGCCGCAGGTCGCCAAGTACGCGGGCCGGGCCGGCGACGGCTTCATCTGCACCTCGGGCAAGGGTGAGGAGCTGTACAAGGACAAGCTCATCCCTGCGGTCACCGAAGGCGCGGAGGCCGCCGACAAGAACCCCGACGACATCGACAAGATGATCGAGATCAAGATCTCCTACGACCCCGACCCCAAGGCTGCGCTGGAGAACACCCGGTTCTGGGCGCCGCTGTCGCTGACCGCAGAGCAGAAGCACAGCATCAACGACCCGATGGAGATGGAGAAAGCCGCCAACGAGCTGCCCATCGAGCAGGTCGCCAAGCGCTGGATCGTGGCATCGGATCCCGACGAGGCCGTCGAGCAGGTCGGCCAGTACGTCAAGTGGGGCCTCAACCATCTGGTGTTCCACGACCCCCGGCACGACCAGCGCCGGTTCCTCGAGCTGTTCGCGAAGGATCTCGAGCCCCGGCTGCGCCGCCTCGGCTGATACGTTGGCGGCGTGCCCATCGGGATCTATGTGGCATCGCCAGAGGGCGACACCGGCAAGTCGACGATCGCGCTCGGCATCCTGCACAGGCTGACGGCCACCGTCGCCAAGGTCGGAGTGTTCCGGCCGATCACCCGGCGCCCGCAGGGCCAGCAGCAGGGTGATGACCCGCAAGACAGCAGCGAAGAGCGTGACTACATCCTCGATCTGCTGCTGGCCCACACCACCGCGGGTCTGACGTACGACCAGTGCGTCGGCGTGAGTTATCAGCAGCTGCACGATGATCCCGACGCGGCCATCGCCGACATCGTCGACCGCTACCACGAGGTCGCCGACCGGTGCGACGCCGTGGTGGTCGTCGGCAGCGACTACACCGATGTGACCACCCCGAGCGAACTCGACACCAACGCCCGCATCGCGGCGAACCTCGGCACGCCGGTGGTGCTCGCGGTCAAGGCCAAGGACCGCACCCCCGCCGAGGTCGGCCAGGTCGTCGAGCTGTGCCTGATCGAGATCTCGGGTCAGCACGCCCACACCGCCGCCGTGGTGGCCAACCGGTGCGACCCGGAGCAGATGGCCGCGGTGGCCGAGGCGCTGGCGGGTTTCGAACCGAAGTCGTATGTGCTGCCCGAGGAACCGCTGCTCGTCGCCCCGCGGTCGGCGACCTGGAACGCGCCGTGGACGGCACGCTGGTCAGCGGCGACCGCGAACTGCTCAGGCGCGAGGTGCTCGACGTGCTCGTTGCGGGCATGACCGCCGAGCACGTGCTGGAACGGCTCACCGAGGGCGTCGCGGTGATCACCCCCGGCGACCGCTCCGACGTGGTGCTTGCCGTCGTCAGTGCTCATGCCGCCGAAGGCTTTCCGTCGCTGTCGTGCATCATCCTCAACGGCGGCCTCGAGCTGCACCCGTCGGTGGACAAACTGGTCGCCGGACTGAACCAGCGCCTGCCGATCGTCGCGACGCCGTACGGCACGTTCGAGACGGCGAGCAGGGTCGCCGCGACCCGAGGCCGCGTCACCGCGTCGTCGCAGCGCAAGATCGACACCGCGATCGAGCTGATGGACGCCCACGTCGACACCGCGGATCTGCTCGCGCAGCTGGCGATCCCGATCCCCACGGTCGTCACCCCGCAGATGTTCACCTACCAGCTGCTCGACCGGGCGCGCGCGAACCGTCAGCGCATCGTGCTGCCGGAGGGGGAGGACGACCGGA
This sequence comes from uncultured Actinomycetota bacterium, assembly GCA_963786995.1. Lineage (GTDB taxonomy): Bacteria > Actinomycetota > Actinomycetes > Mycobacteriales > Mycobacteriaceae > Mycobacterium. The sequence continues at coordinate 433,648 of CAWBBH010000006.1, forward strand.
TCCTCAAGGCCGCGGGCCGGCTCATCGGCCGCAACGTCGCCGAGCTGACGATTCTCGGCGACGAGCAGCAGATCCGCGCGCGCTCAGCAGAACTCGGCGTCGACCTCTCCGAGGCCACGGTGCTCAATCCCCGCACCAGCGAGCTGTGCGACCAGTTCGCCGAGCAGTACGCAGAACTGCGCAAGCACAAGGGCGTCACCGTCGAGCAGGCGCGCGAGACCATCCACGACGTCTCCTATTTCGGGACGATGCTGGTGTACAACGACATGGTCGACGGCATGGTCTCCGGGGCGATGCACACCACCGCGCATACGGTGCGGCCCGCCTTCGAGATCATCAAGACGTTGCCAGGCATCACCACCGTCTCCAGCATCTTCCTGATGTGCCTTGCCGACAGGGTGCTGGCCTACGGCGACTGCGCGATCGTGCCCGACCCCACCGCCGAGCAGCTCGCCGACATCGCGATCTCGTCGGCGCGCACCGCGGCCCAGTTCACCATCGAGCCGCGGGTGGCCATGCTGTCCTACTCGACGGGGACGTCGGGAACCGGCGCCGACGTCGACAAGGTCAGGGCGGCAACGGAACTGGTCCGCAAGAGAGAACCCGACCTGCTGGTGGACGGGCCCATCCAGTACGACGCGGCCGTCGACCCGACCACCGCGGCGAGCAAGATGCCCGACTCGAAGGTGGCGGGCAGGGCGACGGTGCTGATCTTCCCCGACCTCAACACCGGCAACAACACCTACAAAGCCGTCCAGCGCAGCGCCGGCGCCATCGCCATCGGGCCGGTGCTGCAGGGACTGAAGAAGCCGGTCAACGATCTGTCGCGCGGTGCGCTGATCACCGACATCGTCAACACCGTGGCGATCACCGCCATTCAGGCACAGACACAATGACCGTGCTGGTGCTCAACTCGGGCTCCTCGTCGGTGAAATATGCCGTGGTCGACCCGGATTCGGGCGAGATGGCCGCCGACGGCATCGTCGAGCGGATCGGCGAGGGCGAGGTGGTCGACCATGCCGCGGCCATGCGGGTGGTGTTCGACGAGCTCTCGGACCACATGGACGGCATCACCGCCGTCGGCCATCGCGTCGTGCACGGCGGCCCGGACCTGTATGAGCCGACACTGGTCGACGACGCGGTGATCGCCGAGTTGGAGGAACTCGCGCCGCTGGCCCCTCTGCACAACCCACCCGCCGTGCTCGGTATCAGGGTGGCCAGGGATGCGCTGCCCGACCTTCCGCACATCGCCGTCTTCGACACCGCCTTCTTTCACGACCTGCCGCCCGCCGCCGCGACCTACGCGATCGACCGGGATGTGGCGCGGCAGTGGCGGATCCGCCGCTACGGCTTCCACGGCACGTCGCACTCCTACGTCAGCGGAGCGGCCGCGCAGTTCCTCGGTAAGCCCGTCGAATCGCTGAACCAGATCGTGTTGCATCTCGGCAACGGGGCGTCGGCGTCGGCGATCGCCGCGGGCAAGGCGGTCGACACGTCGATGGGGCTGACCCCGATGGAGGGCCTGGTGATGGGCACCAGGTCGGGCGACGTCGACCCCGGCATCCTCACCTATCTGGCGCGCACCGCGAAGATGAGCGTCGAGGACATCGAGACGATGCTGAACAAGCGCTCCGGTGTGCTCGGCCTCGGCGGCTCGATCGACTTCCGGGTGCTACACAAAAGTATCGAATCCGGCGATGCGGCAGCACAACTGGCCTACGACGTCTACATCCACCGGTTACGCAAATACATCGGCGCGTACATGGCGGTGCTCGGCGACACCGACGTCATCACCTTCACCGCGGGGGTGGGCGAGAACGACGCGGCCGTCCGCAGGGATGCACTCGCCGGCCTGAGCGGGCTGGGCATCGAGATCGACGCTGCGCGCAACGAGAACGGCGACAAGGCTGCGCGCCGGATATCGACGGACAAGTCAGCGGTGACGGTGCTGGTGATCCCGACCGACGAGGAGCTTGCGATCGCGCGGGCCTGCGCGTCGCTTACCGGGACTCACCCTTCTTGACGGGCCTTTTCACCTCGCCGTTCTTGGCGAGCCGCAGCGCGATCAGGATGTCGGCGAACGTGATGATCAACCCCCACCAATACATCCACCGCAGCGTCGGGTCCGGCTGCGACGCGAAATAGCCGATCAGAAAGATCGGCCCGACGATCCCGAAGACGAACATCATGGTTTGAAAGAACAGGTAGCGCTTGAACGTCTCCACCCGCCGATTTTAGAACGTGCTCGGTGAGCCGGAAGCCTCACAGCACCCGCGCGGTCCCCGTGAGGTCGATTTAGCCGCGATGCAACGATCGCCAAATCGTTGTGCAACGGCGCTGTCCTTGACTCGACCCATGCCAAGCATCTATCAGCAGATCGGCGGACACGAGGCACTCGAAGCCGTCGTCGACGACTTTTACGGCCGGGTTCTCGCCGACGACCGACTCGCAAGCTTCTTCAGCGGCACCAACATGTCCCGGCTGAAAGGTAAGCAAGTCGAGTTCTTCGCCGCCGCCCTCGGCGGGCCGGAGCCCTATACCGGGGCGCCGATGCGACAGGTGCATCAGGGCAGAGGCATCACCATGGCGCACTTCACCATGGTGGCCGGACATCTTGCGGCCAGCCTCAGCGCGGCCGGGGTTCCCGAGGGGACGGCCGAGCAGATACTGGCCGCGATCGCGCCGCTCGCCGACGAGATAGCAACGGCAAGCGTCGCTTGAACCCGAACTAGAACGTGCTCGTCGGCCGCACGCTGTTGGCGAGGTCGATCAGCGCGTAGCGGTGCGCCTGCGTCGGCGCCACCCTGGCCAGCCCCCGCAGCGAGGCCTCCACACCGAGTTGGAGTCCGTGCTCGGTGAACGGGAAACCGAGAATGTGGTTCGTGCTGGCGCTGTTGTCGGCCAGCCAGTCCATCGCGGTGCCGAGCACGAGCGCGCGGATCTGCAGCACCCGAGGCTCCGTGTCCGGCAACGCCTCGACGCGGCGGGCGGCGTCGCGGATGTGCTGTTCGGTGATCTCGTTCATCGACCGGCCGGACAGCAGCGTCACCGCGCTGGTGAGCCGCGCGGTCGTGAAGTGCCGTGAGGTGGCGGGCACCTGGTCGAGGGTCTTGACGGCCGAGTCGCGATCGCCCGCCGCGGACTGCGCGCGCGCAAGCCCGAAGCCGGCCGAGATGATGCCGTTGTCGGTGCACCACACCGTCCGGTAGAACGTCCGCTCGTCGGCGCTGCCCGCCAGTTCGGCCGTGGCCGCCAACGCCAGCTTCGGGGCCAGCTCGCCGGGCAACGTGTCCAGAACCTCGGTGAAATGCTTTGTCGCCGAGTCGTAGTCGGCGGTCAGCAGCTCCGACACGGCGCGGAACCAGGTCAGCCGCCACTGCTGGGCGACGTCACGGCTCGACGCCTTCCAGCCCACCCGGCCCGCCAGGTCGTCGAGCTTGCGGGTGGCCTTGGCCACGTCGCCGAGATCGAGCAGCGCGCGCACCTCCATCAACGGCAGCTCGACCGACTCCGACAGGTCGATGCCCTCGGAGTCCAGCGCACCGTGGCGCGCGGCGCGCAGCTGGTCCAACGTCTGCACCGGCTGGCTCAGCACGCTCGCCGACAGCACGGGCGCGCCGACGTCGGTGGGGTCGACGAGCGGCACCTGCAGCGCCCGCACGATCTCCTGCGCCGTCAACTTCTCCGAATGCACTTGCCCGTCGAGGTACACGTCGGTGTGCGCGACGAGCAGGTCGATGCCGAACGTCGACCGTGTCGGGCTGAACACCGTCGACAGACCGGACCGCGGCATCCCGGTGTCCTGGGCGACCACTTCGCGCAACACACCGAGTAGCTGGCTCGTCATCACCTCGGCGCTGCTGAACCGGCGGCGCGGGTCGGGGTCGATGGCCCGCCGCAGCAGCCTGGCGAACGAGTCGTAGTCGGCGAGCACCGGATCGTCCTCGGGCAGGCCGTCGACGAACCGGCCCCTGCGGGTGCGCAGGTTCAGCGTCAGCGCCGCAAGGGTCCGACCGACGGTGTAGATGTCGCTGGCCACCGTCGGGCCGGTCCGCACGATCTCCGGCGCCTGGTAACCCGGTGTGCCGTACAGGTATCCGAACGAATTGATCCGCGACACCGCACCGAGGTCGATCAGTTTCAGCTGGTCCTCGGTGATCATGATGTTCTCGGGCTTGAGGTCGTTGTAGGCCAGCCCGATGGAGTGCAGATAGCCCAGCGCGGGCAGGATCTCGAGCATGTAGCCGATGGCCTCGGCGACCGGCAGCTTGTCGGTCCTGGCCGCCTTGAGCGACTTACCGCCGACGTACTCCATCACGATGTAGCCGACGGGGTTGCCGTGCTGGTCGGGGTGCTCGACGAAGTTGTAGATCTTGACGATCCCCGGGTGCGTCACCTCCGCGAGGAACTGCCGCTCGGCCATCGCGATCTTCTGGGCCTCTGCGTCCCCGGAATGCACCAGACCCTTGAGCACGACCGGCCGCTCGTTGACGTTGTGGTCGAACGCCAGATACACCCAGCCGAGTCCGCCGTGCGCGATGCAGCCCTTGATCTCGTACTGGTCGGCGACCATGTCACCGGAGACCAGTTGCGGCAGGAAGGAATACGCGGTGCCGCAGTGCGGGCACCAGCCCTCCGACAGCGCCCTGCCGTCGGACGAGGACCGGCCGACCGGCTTACCGCAATTCCAGCAGAACCGTTTCGACTCGGCGACAACGGGATTGGTCATCAGCGCCGACAGCGGGTCGATCTCGCGCACCCGCGGGATCTCCACCAGCCCGCCGCCGAGGCGCCGGGTCGGCGACAGCGCCCGCGTCATCGTCGTCGAATCCTCGGGTTCGGTTTCCGCGGTGCCGACCGACATGCCGTCCGAGTCGTCGAAATGCGGCCGGAACACGGCCTGGGTCGCCATCGGCCGCAGCGTCGACGCGGAGTCCATGTCGAGGTCTTCCAAGGCCGCCGGTTGGGTTCCGGGGCCGTCGAATTCGTCTTCTGCCGTCGACATCAGCCCGAATACCTCGGCACAGGCGGTGCGGGCGGCGGACCGAGCACCGTCAACCATTTGCGGTACAGCGTGCTCCAGGTGCCGTCGCGGCGGATGCGGTCCAGCGTGCCGTTGACGAACCGGACCAGGCCGGTGTTCTGGAGGTTGACGCCGATGCCGTACGGCTCCTCGTTCATGCTCGGGCCGACGATGTGCAGATACGGGTCCTGGGCGACCAGCCCGGCGAGGATCGAGTCGTCGGTGCTGACCGCGTCGACCTGACGCTGCTGCAGCGCGACAAGGCAGTCAGCCCACGTGACGACCTGGATGACGATCGGCGACGGGTTGATCTCCTGGATCCGCTGCAGCGACGTCGTGCCCTTGACCGCGCAGACCCGCTTGCCCGACAGGTCACTCGATTGCGAGATCGGCGAGTCGCGGGGCGCCAGGATCCGTTGGTTGGCAACCAGATACACCGTCGAGAAGTTGACCAGCTTCTTGCGCTCACAGGTGATGCTCATGGTCTTGACGACGATGTCGACCTGGTTGTTCTGCAGTGCGGTGACGCGGTCGGCCGACGACAGGATGCGGTACTCGACCTGCGACGGGGTGCCGAAGATGTCGCGCGCCACCTCGCCTGCGATGTCGACGTCGAATCCGGTGATCTCGCCGGTGATCGGGTCGCGGAAGCTGAACAGGTTGCTGCCGATGTCGAGCCCGACGATGAGCCGTCCGCGGGCCTTGATGTTCTGGACGGCGTCGTCGGCGTCCGCGCTGTTTCCGAACGGGCGCAGGCTGGCGGTGAGGTCACACTCGTCGTCGGTGTTCTCGGGGACGGGCACGAGCTTCGGCGGCAGCTCCTCCATGCCTGCCGGCGTCGGCGGGGGCAGGCTCAGGCTCGGCGTCGGCGCCACCCCTTCGGCGCTGCCGCAGCCCGCCAGCACGGTCACCATCGCGACCGCGACACACACCAGCTTGAGCTTGATCATCGGTACTCACTCAGCCTCGGCCAGAGACCCAGCGCCACCGCGATCGCCGCCACCACCGACAGCACAGCGGCGCCGACGGTGGCACCCGACAGCACCCGGCGCGCGTTGAGGATGTCGCTGCGCAACTGCTCGCGGCTCTCGGCGATGCCCTTGTTCAGCGCCTCGTCCAGCCGGTCGAACGCGGGCGTCGAGTCGTCCTCGCCGCGGCCGAGCGCGACCTGCGTCGCCGCCTGGTAGTTGCCGACCGCGATGTAGGAGCTGATCCGGTCGTCGGCCGCGCGCCAGCGGCGCAGCAGCTGTTCGGCGTCGGCGAGATCGCCCTTGTCGATCGCGTCCTCGCGGCCGAGGTATTCGGAGAGCTGCTGCTGCATGGTGTCGATGCGTTGGTAGTACGACTGCTTGCGCACGGTTTCGTCGCCGCGTCGGATCAGCGACAGCGTCTCGTCGGCCCGTGCCTGCTGCGCCGTGATGGCGAGCGTCGTCACGGTTTTCAGCGATTCGGCTGCGGTGTTCTTCGCGCTGCGGCTGTCGATGGTCGAGATCACCAGCGCGGTGAACACCCAGATCAGCATGATCAGCACGGCCATTCCGCCCGCCACGAAACCGATGTTCACCCGGCGCCGGGTCCGGCGCGCCAGCCAGCGGTTGGCGAACGCGCCGAACAGCAGCGTCGCCAGCACCACGAGGATCACCGGTGCGGGAATCCGGGTCGACGCCGTGGTCTCGGTGTCGACTTGCGCCGAGGTCTCCTCGTAGAGCCGCTGCGCGTCGGGCAGGATCGTCTGCTGCATCAGCGCCGAGGCCTCGGACAGATATGACGAGCCGACCGGGTTGCCCGCCCGGTTGTTGGTGCGCGCCGTCTCGACAAGCCCGGTGTAGACCGCGAGGTTGGCGTTGATCCGACCGAGCAGCTGGATCAACGTCTCGTCGGTCAACCCGCTGGACGCCCGCGTGACGGCGTTGGCGGCGTCGGTGATGGCCTGTTCGTAGCGCTGGCGGACATCGCGGGGTTCGGCGCCTGCGATGAATGCAGTCGCCGCGGCGGCATCGGCGACCGAGAGCGTCGTGTAGAGCTGGCCCGCCGCGAACGCCAGCGGCTCGGTGTGCTCGAGCACGGTGGTCAGCGCCTGCTGGCGGCCGTTGACGGTGGTCGAGGTGGCGAACGCGCTGGCGATCACCAGAGCCGACAGCACGATGCCGATGGTGAGGATGCGACCGGGAGTCGTCCAGAGGAACCACCACCGTGGATGCGCAGGTGTAGCCGGCGACCGCGATGCGAGCGGCTCGGTCGACGGGTGCGCCAGCTCCACGGTCACCGGTGCGCGGACCTCATCTTTTTCGCTACTTCCCGACTGCTTCTATGACCAGCTTCCGACTCTATAAAAGAATTCTAAGAGTTAATCGAGTGACGTGTGGGCATTCGAGGGCCGCGGGTTTGCGCCGGCGGTGCCTAAGCTGAACGGGTGCGCGGCGACGGCGACGGATGGGTGGTGTCGGAAACCGGCGCTGCGTACTGGGGCAGGCACGGTGCCGCGGGTCTGCTTCTGCGTGCCCCGCACTCCGACGGTTCGGCCGCGGTGTTGCTGCAACATCGCGCACCGTGGAGCCATCAGGGCGGTACCTGGGGCCTGCCCGGCGGCGCGCGCGACAGCCACGAGACGCCGGAAGAGGCCGCGGTGCGTGAGGCGCACGAGGAGGCGGGGCTTTCCGCCGACCGGCTGGTCGTACGCACCACGGTCGTCACCGCGACCGCCACCGGAAGCGAGTGGACCTACACGACCGTCATCGCCGACGCGGAAGAACAGCTGGAGACCGTGCCGAACAGGGAGAGCGCTGAGCTGCGCTGGGTGGCCGAGGACGAGGTCGCGACGCTGCCGCTGCATCCGGGGTTCGCCGCCAGCTGGGCGGAGCTGCGCGCCGTTGCGGCGACTATCCCGCTGAACCGAGCGCAGCTTTGAGCCTGCGCGCCGCATCCTGCGGGTCGTCGGCCGCCGTGATCGCCCGGACCACGACGACGCGTCGCGCGCCCGCATCGAGTACCTCAGGCAACCGCTGCTCGTCGATGCCGCCGATCGCGAACCAGGGGGTGGCTGTGTCCAGTTCGGCGGCGGCTGCCACCAGCGGCAGCCCCGGCGCGGCGCGACCCGGCTTCGTCGGCGTCGGCCAGCACGGCCCGACGCAGAAGTAGTCCACCGGCTCGGCGGCAGCCGCGGCGGCCTGCTCGGCGTCGTGGGTGGAGCGGCCGATCAACGGGCCGGGCCCGATGATGTCGCGGGCGATCGGCAGCGGCAGGTCGTCCTGGCCGAGATGCAGCACATCGGCGTGTGCCGCGCGGGCGATGTCGGCCCTGTCGTTGACCGCGAACAGCGCGTCGTGCCGGTCGGCGGCCTCGGCGAGCACCTCGAGTGCGGCCAGCTCGTCGCGTAGCCTCGAGCGGCCCGTACTGCCGCTCGCCCGGCGATCCCTTGTCGCGAAGCTGGATGATGTCCACCCCGCCCGCGAGAGCGGCGTCGGCGAACGCGGCGAGATCGCCCCGCTCACGGCGGGCGTCGGTGCACAGGTACAGCTGCGCTTCCATCAGCCGAGCCAGCCGGGTGGAGCGATCGCGGGGTCGGGCCACACCGCGAGAGTAATGTGGACCGTCGACACGGGAGTCCGGAGAGCGGACTGAGAGTGGGCACGCTGGGTATCGCACCTGCCCTGACCGTCGCACCTGATCCGGGTCATGCCGGCGAAGGGAGGGAAGAGGATGTCACTCGGTAGAACTGCCGGCTCGCCGGCGAAAACCATCGCCGTCATCGGCGGCGGCGTCATCGGCCTGTCGGTCGCGCGCCGGGCCGCGCTCGACGGCTGGTCGGTGCGGGTGCACCGCGGCGGGGAACCCTGCGCGTCATGGGTGGCCGGCGGCATGCTCGCCCCGCACAGCGAGGGCTGGCCGCGCGAGGAGGGGCTGCTGCGGTTGGGCCTCGCGTCGCTGGCTCTGTGGCATCGGAAGGGACGCGGCGACTTCACCGACGGGTTGCCCGACAGCGTGATCACCGCGCGCGAATCGCTGGTGGTCGCCGTCGACCGCGCCGACGCCGCGGACCTCAAGACGGTCGGCGAGTGGCTGGCCGCGCAGGGTCATCCGGTGAACGTCACCTCCGCGGCGCGCGATATCGAGCCGCTGCTCGCCCAGGGCATCCGGCACGGCTTCGTGGCCGAGACGGAACTCGCCGTCGACAACCGCGCGGTGCTCGAGGCGCTGGCCGCGCACTGTGAACGGCTCGGGGTGAAATGGGCGCCGCGGGTCGACGACCTCGCCGCCGTCGACGCCGACGTCCGGGTGATCGCCAACGGGATCGACGCGCCGACGCTGTGGCCGGGCCTGCCGGTCCGCCCGGTGAAGGGCGAAGTGCTTCGGCTGCGCTGGCGCAAAGGCTGTATGCCCCTGCCGCAGCGGGTGATTCGGGCCCGCGTGCACGGTCGGCAGGTGTATCTGGTGCCGCGTCCCGACGGTGTCGTGGTCGGGGCCACCCAGTACGAGCACGGCCGCGACACCGCGCCCGCCGTCACCGGCGTGCGGGAACTGCTCGACGACGCGTGTGCGGTGGTGCCCGCGCTCGGCGAGTACGAGCTGGCCGAATGCGCGGCCGGTCTGCGCCCGATGACACCCGACAACCTGCCGATCGTCGGCCGCCTCGACGACCGCACGCTGGTCGCTACGGGTCACGGCCGGTCCGGGTTCCTGCTGGCGCCGTGGACCGCAGAGGCGATCGCCGGCGAACTGAACGGCGCCCCCCTGCCTGAGGCCGAACTGTTGGAGGTTCGATGAACGTCATCGTCAACGACAAGAGCGTCGAGTGCGACGAGCAGATCACCGTCGCGGGGCTGATGGAGCGACTCGGCTTCCCCGAGAAGGGAATCGCGGTCGCGGTGGACGCGACGGTGCTGCCCCGGTCGCGCTGGCAGACCACGCTGTCCGACGGCGCTCGGCTCGAAGTGGTGACGGCGGTGCAGGGTGGCTGATCAGAAGCTGACGATCGCGGGCCGCGAGTTCGGCTCCCGGCTGATCCTGGGTACCGGCGGTGCCGCCAACCTGTCGGTCCTCGAGGAGGCGTTGATCGCGTCGGGAACCGAGCTGACGACCGTCGCGATGCGCCGGGTGGACGCCGAGGGCGGCACGGGTGTGCTCGACCTGCTGAACCGGTTGAACATCACGCCGCTGCCCAACACCGCGGGCTGCCGCGGCGCCGCCGAGGCCGTGATGACGGCACAGCTGGCGCGCGAAGCGCTGCAGACCGACTGGGTCAAGCTCGAGGTGATCGCCGACGAACGCACGCTGCTGCCCGATGCCGTCGAATTGGTCCGCGCTGCAGAGCAATTGGTGGACGACGGCTTTGTGGTGCTGCCGTACACCAACGACGATCCGGTGCTGGCACGCCGGCTGGAGGACATCGGCTGCGCGGCGGTGATGCCGCTCGGTTCGCCGATCGGGACCGGTCTTGGCATCGCGAACCCGCACAACATCGAGATGATCGTCGACGCGTCCGGTGTCCCCGTGATCCTCGACGCAGGCATCGGAACGGCAAGCGACGCCGCGCAGGCGATGGAACTGGGTTGTGCCGCAGTGCTTCTCGCGACCGCGGTGACCAGGTCCGCCGATCCGCCCGTGATGGCAGCGGCGATGGCGGCCGCCGTCACCGCGGGCCATCTTGCGCGACAGGCGGGCCGGATTCCGAAGCGGTTCTGGGCGCAGCCGTCAAGCCCGTCGGTATGACGGCGGGCCGACGATATGTCGCGCTGGGCAGTTCGATGGCTGCCGGCCCGGGGATCGTCCCCCGCGACAAGGACGCACCGCTGCGCGCGGTCCGCTCGGCGGCCAACTATCCGCACCTGGTGGCCCAGCGGCTCGGCATGGACCTCGTCGACGTCACCTACTCCGGTGCCACCACCGCCCATGTGCTGACCGACCGGCAGCACGGCGAGCCGCCGCAGATCGACGCGCTCGACGGTTCCGAGGCGCTCGTCACCGTCACCATCGGCGGCAACGACGTCGGCTACGTGCCCCTGCTCACGGCCGCCGGCCTACCGCAGGCGGTGCGCTGGTTGCCCGTGCTCGGCGGCCGCGTCCGCGACCTGGTGGACCCGACCGCCCGCGACCGCGCTCTGGTGCGGTGTGGCCGAGGCGTTGACGAGCGTCGGACGGGAGGTCCGGGCGCGGGCGCCGGGGGCACGGGTGCTGTTCGTCGATTACCTGACGCTGCTGCCGCCCGCGGGCGAGGACGCGTCACCGCTGTCGGGCCTCGATGCCGCGCTCGGCCGCCGGGTCGCCGCCACGCTCGAACGGCTGACCAGTGAAGCCGCCCAGGCGACCGGATGTGGCCTGGTGCGGGCCTCGGATGCCAGCCGCGCGCATCACGCGTGGTCGGCCGACCCGTGGACGACGAAGCCGTCGAGGTACGGGCTGCCGCTGCCGGGCCGACCGTTTCCCGCCCATCCCAACGCGGCGGGGATGCGCGCGGTCGCCGACCTCGTCGCCGCTTCGGTCGAATGACATTATGGACGCGATGATCGAATTGGTCGGGCTCACCAAGGTATTCGGCGCAACCCGTGCAGTCGACGATCTGACCTGCACCATCGAGCCGGGCGTGGTCACCGGTTTCCTCGGTCCGAACGGGGCCGGCAAGACGACGACGATGCGGATGATCCTCGGCCTCGACCATCCGACGTCGGGTACGGCGACAATCGGCGGCAAGCGCTACCGGGAACTGGCCGAGCCGCTGCGGCACGTCGGCGCGCTGCTGGACGCCAAGCAGACCCACCCCAACCGATCGGTGCGCGCGCACCTGCGTTGGATCGCGGCGACCAACCGGTTGCCCGCGGCCCGCGTCGACGAGGTGCTCGACACGGTCGGGCTGACGGCGGTCGCGGCCAAGAAGGCCGGCACGTTGTCGCTGGGCATGAGCCAGCGGCTCGGCATCGCCGGCGGCGCTGCTCGGCGATCCGCCGGTGCTGCTGTTCGACGAGCCGGTCAACGGTCTGGACCCCGAGGGCATCCGCTGGGTGCGCACGATGATGCGCACGCTGGCCGGTGAAGGCCGCACCGTGTTCGTGTCCAGCCACCTGCTGGCCGAGATGTCCAACACCGCCGACAGGCTCGTGGTGATCGGCCGCGGCAAGCTGATCGCGTCGACGACGGTGACCGAGTTCGTCGGACGCGCCGACGGTGTCCGGGTGCGAAGCCCGCAACTGGACTTGCTGCGCACGGTGCTGACCGGGGCGGGCATCGAGGTCGACGACGACGAGGCGGCCACCGCGCTGCTGGTGCGCGGCGCCGCCTGCGAGGTGGTCGGTGACCTGGCCGCGCGCAACGGAATCACGGTGCACGAGTTGACCTCGCAGCAGGCGTCGCTGGAGGACGCCTACATGAAGCTCACCGACGACGCCGTGCAGTACCGGGCGGCGACGTGAGCGCGCAGGCGGTCGTGAACGCCGAACGCATCAAACTGTTCACCACGAGGTCGACGCTGTGGTCGGCGGCCGCGATCGCGGTGCTGAGTTTCGGGCTGGCGGCAATTCAGGCGTCGACCGCATCCGGCCCCGCGGTGCCGCCTGAGAAGGCGGCGATGGGGGTCGCCGTGTTCGGCGTCCCGGTGATGATGATCCTCTCGGCGCTCAGTGTCACCAACGAGTACCGCACCGGACTCATCCGCACCACGTTCGCTGCGGTACCGAACCGGACGCTGGTGCTCGCCGCGAAAGCCGTTGTCGCCGCGGTGGTCTCCGGTGTGTACGCGGCGGTGATGGTGATGGGTTCGATCGTGGTGGCGCACTCGGACCCCCGCGATTGGCGGCTGGTCGGCGCCATCGCGCTGTACGCGATGCTCGCGGCGGTGCTCGGCGTCGGGGTCGGGGCGCTGATCCGGGCCTCGGCGGGGGCGGTGGCGCTGCTGCTGCTGTGGCCGCTGGTGGCCGAACCGCTGCTGGGCAACATGCCGAACATCAGCCCGCGGGTCGGCCCGTACCTGCCGTTCGCGAACGCGTTCACCTTCATCGACGTGCAATGGCTCTACCCGTACTACGCCATGCCGTGGGGCCCTGTCGGGTCGATCGTCTACTTCGCGTGCGTCGTCGCCGCGGTGTTCGCCGCGGCGCTGGTCACCATCAACCGGCGCGACGCATGAGCAGACAGAACCGAGGCGCTAACGTGGGCGCAATGGTTCGCAAGTCGCGCGCGGTCTGCGCTGTGGTCGCCGCGGTCGGCATCGTCGTTGCGTTCGGCGGCTGCGGCAGCAAGCCCGCCAAGGAAGCCACCAGCCCGCCCTCCACGCCCGCGGCCTCCGGTGCGGCGACCGAGTACGCCGCGAGCCTGCGCGGGCGGATCAAGGCCGACGCGATGATGGCGCACCTGCAGAAGCTGCAGGGCATCGCCGACGTCAATGAGGGCAACAGGTCACTGGGCACCCCGGGATACGACGCGAGCGTCGACTACGTCGCCACGGCCCTGCGTGACAAGGGTTTCGACGTGCAGACGCCGGAGTTCGAGGTGCGGCTGGCCTTCGCCGAGGATCCGCAGCTCACCGTTGGCGGCACGACGATCGAGGCCAAGCCGCTCGAGTTCACCATCGGCACGCCCGACGGCGGCGTCTCCGGTCCGCTGGTCGCCGCCCGCGCCGAGGACACCCCCGGCTGCACGGCCGCCGACTACGACGGCCTCGACGTCCGTGGCGCGGTCGTGCTGGTGGATCGCGGCAGCTGCCCGTTCGCGCAGAAGCAGTCCGCGGCCGCCGAGCGCGGCGCGGTCGCGCTCGTCGTCGCCAACAACGAGGACGACGATCAGATGGGTGGCACGCTCGGCGACGATTCCAACCCGAAGATCCCGGTCGTCAGCGTCATGAAGGACACCGGCGAGCGGCTGCGGGCGACGCCCGGCGAGACGACGCTGAAGCTCAAGGCCGGGGTCGACGTCAAGAAGACCCGCAACGTGATCGCCCAGACGAAGACCGGATCGACCGCCGACGTCGTGATGGTCGGTGCACATCTGGACAGCGTGAAAGAGGGGCCGGGCATCAACGACAACGGCTCCGGAGTGGCCGCGGTGCTGGAAACCGCTCGCCAACTTGGCCCTTCGCCGGATGTGGCCAACGCGGTGCGGTTCGGCTTCTGGGGTGCCGAGGAAATGGGGCTGAAGGGGTCGAACAACTACGTCGCTTCGCTCGACGTCGAGGCGCTCAAGGACATCGCGCTGTACCTGAACTTCGACATGCTCGCCTCGCCCAACCCGGGGTACTTCACCTACGACGGCGATCAGTCGGTGGCGCCGAACCCCAGAGATCCCACCCCGCGGGTGCCCGAGGGGTCGGCGGGCATCGAGCGCACCTTCGTCGGCTATCTCGAAGACGCGGGTGAGCCGGCGCAGGACACCGGTTTCGACGGCCGCTCCGACTACGACGGGTTCACCTTGGCAGGTGTGCCCGCGGGAGGCCTGTTCTCGGGTGCCGAGGAGAAGATGTCGCGCGAGCAGGCACAGTTGTGGGACGGCAAGGCCGACGAGTCGTTCGACCCGAACTACCACAAGGCCTCCGACACCATCGACCACATCGACCGAAAGGCGTTGGAGATCAACGGCGCCGGTGTCGGATACGTTGTCGGTGTGTACGCCAAGGACCAGCGCGGCCGAAACGGTGTGCCGATCCGCGACGACCGCACCCGCCACGTCCTGTCCGGGTCATGACGCGACCGCTCGCGGCGGCTGTCGTCCTCGCCGTGTTGCTCGCCGGGTGTTCGTCGCCGACGCAGGCGCCGGTGGGAGATCTGGGCCGCGACCTCGCCGACAAGGTCGGCGTCGACGGCATGTATATCCATCTGCGCAAGCTGCAGGAGATCGCCGACGCCAACAACTCCTCGCGGGCCGAAGGCACACCCGGGTATGACGCCAGCGTCGACTATGTCGCACAGGCGCTGCGCGACAAAGGTTTTGACGTCCAGACACCCGAATATGAGCGGCTCGGCGTGGTCTCGCCGGGCAAACCCCGGCTCACCGCATCGGGCCGTGACTATCCCGTCGACCAGGCTTCGCTGCTGACCGCGACCAAGCGGGGTGGGCTGCGGGCCGCGACGATCCGACCGCAGAAGGCGGCGGGTTGCGTCGCCACGGACTACGGGGCGGCGAAGGTGACCGGCGCCATCGCCGTCGTCGACGACACCGGGTGCTCGATCGTCGACAAGCAGGACAGTGCCGTCGAGAAGGGCGCCGTCGGACTTCTCGTCGTCAGCGATCCTGGCCCCGACGGCAGCCCGAGGGGATTGTTCACCCCCGGCTACTACCGCGGGCTCACGGTTCCCGTCGCGGTCATCGGCCGTGCTGCCGACGCCGCCCTGCGCCGCACGAGTGCACCGGTGGTGCTCACCCTCGACGCCGAGGCGGCGATGGTGAAGTCACGAAACGTGTTGGCCCAGACCAAGACCGGCGACACCCGCAACGTGGTGGTTGCCGGTGCGCATCTCGACTCGGCCGCGAAGAGTCCCGGCATCAACGACGACGGAACCGGTGTCGCGGCGCTGCTGGAGACCGCCGCCGCGCTGGGTGCGCAGCCGCAGATCACCAACGCGGTGCGGTTCGCCTTCTGGGGTTCCGAGGAGAAGGTGCTCGCCGGGTCGACGAAATACGTTGAGGGGTTGGACCGCGACCAACTCGACGACATCGCGCTGTACCTGAACTTCGACATGCTGGGTTCGCCCAACGCCGGGTTCTTCACCTACGACGGGGATCAGTCGGGTCAGCCCAACCCCGACGTTCCCGCCAAGACCGTGCCCGCGGGTTCTGCGGGCATCGAGCGCACCCTGGCCGGCCATCTGAACCTGGCCGGGGTCCGGCCCGCCGACATGCCGCTCGGCAAGGCAGCCGACTATAGTCCATTCCTGACCGCGGGCGTCCCGATCGGCGGTGTCACAACCGGTGCGGCGCAACGGAAGACGCAGGTGCAGGAGCGGCTGTGGGGCGGCACCTCAGGTGTCGCCTTCGACCGCAACTACCACCTTCCCGGCGACACCGTCGACAACGTCAACCGCGACGCGCTGGCCGTGACAGGCCCTGCCGTCGCGTTCACCGTCGGCACCTACGCCCGCTCGATCGAGGGCGCG
This sequence comes from uncultured Actinomycetota bacterium, assembly GCA_963786995.1. Taxonomy (GTDB): domain Bacteria; phylum Actinomycetota; class Actinomycetes; order Mycobacteriales; family Mycobacteriaceae; genus Mycobacterium. The sequence continues at coordinate 449,746 of CAWBBH010000006.1, forward strand.
AACGGAGTGCCTACCCGCGAGCAGCGCCGCCGGCATACGCCTTAGCGACACGGCTGACGAACTGGTACACCCCGTCCTCGTCGGGGGCGAGCGGGCCCGGCTTGGCGTGGGGTGAGCGCAGGCCGCGTTGCACCGATTCGCATGCGGCCCAGTCCTGCCGGTTGGTCAGATCCCAGAAGTCGACGGCGTAGGACGGGTCGAAGCCGGGCTTCTCCGTGGCCTCCCTGGGGAACGCCCACGCGCATTCGACGTGGGTGCGGTCGACCGCCACCGGCGTCATGATGTGGGTCATCACGTAGTCGGGGTGCAGGCTGACCAGAAGATTGGGATAGCCGACGACGTACATCACCGTGCGCAGTTCGTGTTCGGACAGCCCCTTGATCGCCACCCCGCCGCTGGCGCCGGTCAGCGACATCGTCTCGGCGCCGTCGATCATCGACATCCAGCCGCCCATCCACGAGCCCTCGGTGTTGAGGTTCTCGCCGCTGTGCGGCGGGCTGATCCGCGACAGCTCGGGGTGGATCGTCGAGCAGTGGTAGCACTCCTGGTAGTTCTCGGCGATGACTTTCCAGTTGGTCTCGAGTTCGTAGGAGTGCCGGTCGACGACGGTCAGGTCCTCGGGCCGATACGGCGCGATGACCTCCTCCCACCCCGCCACGTGCTCGGCGAATTCGGCGTCCTCGCCACTGGGGTCGACGAACAGGTAGCCGTGCCAGTTCACCAGCCGCAGTTCGGCGAGGCCGAATTCTTCTGCATTGAAGCCGTCTTCCTTCTTGAAGCCCGGCGCGTTGCGGATCGTGCCGTCGAGCCGATAGGACCACGAGTGGTAGGGGCACACGATGGCGCGTCCCCGCGTGGTCTGGTTGCAGGCCAGCAGTTCGTGTCCGCGGTGGCGGCAGGTGTTGGCGAACGCACGGACCTTGTCCTCGCCGCGCACCAGCAGCACCGCGTTGGCTCCCGAGCCGACCGCCTTCTGGGCGCCGACGGCGGCCAGGTCTGCGGCGTGGCCGACGCAGGTCCAGCCGGAGAAGATGTGGCGCTGTTCCCACTCGAAGACGGCGAGGTCGACGTAGGCCTCCCGCGGCAGCATCCGCGACTGGCCGAACGGGGCCATTGCCGCGGCGACGCCGTCGGCAGGAAGGGGAGCCGGGGGATGCTGTTCGAACATACAGTCAGCCTATCCATCAAGCCTCTGCGGTGAAGCCACCAGTCCGCTGTCGGCGGTGGCACCGATACGGGTTCCGTCGAAGAGCTTGCCCCGCTTACCGTTTCTTGACGGCGGTCTTCTTCTCGGCGGGCAGGTTGAGCTCGCGTTCGGCGAAGCGCATCGCGATGTCGTAGGCCACCGTCGAGTCGACTTCGGGATCATCGAGTGCCACCTGGATGGACAGGCCGTCGAGCAGCGCGGAGAACTCGAGTGCGAACATCCGCGCGTCGATGTCGGCGTCGAGTTCGGCCGACTTGACTGTATCGATGATCATGTTGCGCCAGCGGGCATCGAGCTCGACCCGACCCGCCTTCACCTCCTCGTGCCGAAAAGCCTGCGCCCACAGGTCGAACCACAGACCCCAGGCACCGGGGATCTCATCGCTCATTTCGGGCACGCAGGTCCACCTGACAAGCATTGACAGCCGCTCGCGCACAGATGGCGTCTCGGCCAGCATCCTCTCGGCGGCTTCGTAGAACGCCTCTTCGGAGTAGCGCAGCGCGTCGACCAGCAGTCGGTCCCTTGTGCCGAAGTAATAGATGACGAGTGCCGAGCTGACGCCGGCGCGCTTGGCGACGTCGGCGATACGGGTGTCCCCGAAGCCCCGTTCGCAGATGAGCTGCGCCGCCGCGCGGAGCATCTCGATGCGACGGGATTCGTTGTTCTCCGTCGCCGGCGCCGGATCCGCCATGTGCTCCCCCTGTAGTAGCAGCGTTGCCCCGGCTCTACAGACTAACACTTGATTAGATTGAACAGTCAGTCAAGGCGCCGGCAAGGTGTGGAACCCGGTGATCCCGTCGCCGCACGGGGTCATCGCGGTCGACGCGCTGGTGCAGGTGCAGAATCGGTAGCCATGGCATGGGACTTCTCGACCGATCCGGATTTTCAGAAGAAGCTCGACTGGGTCGAGGAGTTCTGTAAGGAGGAGGTCGAACCGCTCGAGTTTGTCTTCCCCTACGCGGTCCGCTCGCCCGACCCGCGGGTGAAGGCCTACGTCCGGGGCCTGCAGCAGCAGATCAAGGACCAGGGGCTGTGGGCGCTGTTCCTCGACGAGGAACTCGGCGGGCCGGGCTTCGGCCAGCTGAAACTGGCGCTGCTGAACGAGATCATCGGTCGCTATTCGGGCGCGCCGCAGATGTTCGGCGCCGCGGCGCCCGACACCGGGAACATGGAGATGCTCGCGGCGTTCGGCACCGACAAACAGAAGAAGCGGTGGCTGGAGCCGCTGCTGAACCAGGACATCTTCTCGGCGTACTCGATGACCGAACCGCAGGGCGGGTCAGATCCCAACCTGTTCAAGACCACCGCCGTGCGCGACGGCGATGAGTGGGTGATCAACGGCGAGAAGTGGTTCACCTCGGCGGGCCGCGTCGCCGACATCCTGTTCGTGATGTGCACCAACGGCATGTTCGTCGTTCCGCGCAAGACGCCCGGTGTGGAGATCCAGCCGGAGCCCCGCAACCACAACCACATCATCTACCGCAATGTGCGGGTTCCGCTCGATCACCTGTTGGGTCCGGAGGACGGCGCGAAAACACTGGCGCAGCGCAGGCTCGGCGGCGGCCGTATCCACCACGCGATGCGCACGATCGCGCAGTGCAAGCTGGCCTTCGACATGATGTGTGAGCGGGCGTTGTCGCGCGAGTCACACGGCAAGGTCATCGGCGAGCATCAGATGGTGCAGGAGAAGATCGCCGACTCCTACGCCGCGATCCGTATGCTGCGGCTGCTGGTGCTCGAAACCGCTTGGAAGATAGACAATACGAGCACCAAGGAAGCGCGCACCGACATCGCGACGGTCAAGTTCACGATGGCCAAGGTGTTGCGTGACGTGTCGTTCAACGCGCTGCACATCCTCGGCTCGCTCGGCACGACGGACCTCACACCGCTGCAGGCGATGTATGCGAGCGCGCCGACGATGGGTCTGGCCGACGGCGCCGACGAGGTGCACAAGGCCACCGTCGCTCGCCGCGTGCTGCGCGGCTACAGCCCGCAGGCGCACCCGTACTGGCCGACGGAATACCTGCCCGCCAAGCGAGAAGCGGCGTGGGCGAAGTTCGAGCCGAAGTTCGAAGCCGACCCAGGACTGCGGGAGTCGGCCGAGGCGTACAAGCAGTACTTCCGCAACCGGCGCTGAACCTCTTCCCGCGAGCAGACGCAAAAGGTCCCGTTTCACGGCGTGTCGGGGTACTTATGCGTCTGCTCGCGCGGAGGGCCATGCTGTCAGAGCAGGTATGTCGACGGACGAGTAGTCGATTATTGCCTCTTCTCCGCTGGAGGCCGCGCCACGGTTCGGACACTCGCCGCCGTAGATGGTTTTCTGAGAATCAGCACTGGAAGTGCAACCCGTTCCAGCCGTGCGGAATTCGCCGAAACGACTCCAGGGCGAAGAATTCGACAGCCACAGCAGCCAGTCCTCATCGAGGTAGTGGCAGAAGAAGCGCTTCGGTTCGTAGTCGTCGTCATCCCATACACCTTCGAACGCGCGACCGCCGTGTCTTGCCCCCGCCAACGCCCCGGTCTGGGCCACCACGGCCTTGACCGCGTAAAAGACCCGGTTGGGCCGATCCGAGGCCGCCAGCCGGCGCCGCCAATACGTCAACGTCGTCGCGTGAAACGCGCCCGCGGTGACCGGCAGCCCACACGCGGCTTTCCACCAGTCGAAGGTGACCTCGTCGACGGTCTCGGCATCGGAGAACCCGTGCAAGGCCTGCAGCGTGATCACCGCGGCCATCACATCAGCCGGCACACTGGGCCGGCCCCGACCCGTCGGGAACAAATCGGCGAACATCGCATCCGGGAACTGCTCGCGCCGATGCGCCGCCAAGAACGCAAACACGCTGACCGCCTTCAGAAGATGCCCCGCTACCGACTCCGCATCCAGCAGCTCACGCTGACTATCCGATCGACCCTCCACACCGAAATCATCGAAAGAATCACCACCAACACGCTGACCGCCACGCGGATTATTCAGGGCACTCTAGGGGTTGTAGTCGCCGCACACACCGGTCAAGATCCGGGCTGGGTGAGGGTTGCGGTCAGGCCGGGGAGCAGCAGATCGAGGAAGCGGTCGAGTTCGGCGGCGCCGTTGTAGGAGGCTAGGACCGGTGCCAGCGCACGCAGCACAGGGAATTCGGCGATCGCGAGCCGGTGCAGACCGAGCCGCAGTACATCCTCGGTTTCCTCGGGTCGCTCAATGACCTCCTGCAACTCGTTGAGGATGTGGCCGTACAAGTAGCCGAACAGCACCCGGTAGATGTGGAGTGCATCGTCGCCGGCGAACCCGGCGGATGTGAGCAGCGCGAGGACGTCTTCTAGTGCGCGCAGCATTCCCGGTGGCCGCTGCCCGAGCGGGGTGGCCAACGGTCGAGTGACCAGCAGCGGTACCACGTTGGGGTGCGCCAGGGCCAATTGGCGGAAGGCGCGTGCGACGGTGCGCAGTTGGCCGGCCCAGTCTGGGTCTGTGTTGTCCACCTGTAGTTTCCCGAGCACAATCTCGGCGACGCCGTCGAGCACCGCGGCCTTGCTCGCGACGTGCCGGTAAAGCATCACCGGATCGCGACCCAGTGCGACGCTGAGGCGGCGCATGGACAATCCGTCCACCCCGTCGCGGTCGACGATGCTCAGCGCAGCCTGCAGGATCATCGACCGGGTGAGCTGATCGCTGTTTCGGCGGGCGGCCACGACAGACGGATCACCGTCGTCAGCGCCCGCGTCGGGCGGCCCGGTCGGCTGTCTCGTCATTGCACGCAGCACCTCCCGTCTGCCTCGTCATCGAAGCACTCAGCAATCGAAGGTCAACACCGAGGTTCAACGATGTAAGTCAACACTGTATTAACACTGTTGACACTAGCCCTATTGGGGCGTGTAATAAAGATCTAGCACCAGATCAGAGGCGCGACATGATTGTCATCGTTGGATTAGTTGTTCTGCTTGCCGCCGTGATCGTCGGGTTCACCGGGGTGCTGACCAATGCCGGGGCCGCTCACCCGTTGACCGAGAACTTCGCCGTATTCGGCTATCACGTCACCGGGTCGACCGGCACCTTGTTCCTCGTCGGGATCGTGGTCGGCGCGGTGGCGATGCTGGGATTGAGCCTGTTGCTGGCCGGTGCTCGGCGCACCGCGGGCCGTGGGCGCGACGCCCGACACGAACTCAAGATGTCCCAACGCGAAACGGCGTTTCTGAACCAGGAGCGCGGACATCGGCTCGAACACCAGCAGGCCGGCGCAGCCACTGGCTCACCGGTGACTTCGGAGGGGGCCGCCACCCGCGGCAAGGGGTGGGGTTTTCCCGGTTCGGTCGCTGGTCGCGTCGTCGCCAACCGACGGGCACCGCGCACGTGGACGGACGCCGGTAGGCAGCGATACCCCGGTCATTGTCAGCCCGCAGTCGCGGCCTGTGACCACCGAAAACGAAGGAGAATCCCGCAATGAGTGTCGGTAAGAAGATCGCCCACAAGGCCGAAGCCGCCAAGGGCGCCGCCAAGAAGTACTTCGGCCGCGCCACCGGCAACACCCGGCTGCGCACCGAGGGACGCGTTGATCAGTTCAAGGGCAACACCAAACAGGCAGGAGACAATGTCAAAGACGCCTTCAAACACTGACCTGGCAGCCCGGCTGACAACGCAGACATCGGTTGCGACCAGGTCTGATCCCGCTTATCTGTTCCCCTACATCTGCATCACATCTGCATCGAAACGAGGTAAACGCCATGATCATCCTTGGAATCATCCTTCTCGTCGCCGGATTCCTGCTCAAAATCACCCTGCTGTGGACCATCGGGCTCATCCTGCTGATCGTCGGCTTGGTGCTGATGGTCATGGGAAGGATGGGGCGCGCTGTCGGTGGCCGTCGCCACTACTACTAACCGGCCACACGTAACTAACCGGGTTGGCCGGCAAACCGTTTCACGACTCGCCCCTCGTCCGCCCCTCCCACGTCGAATATCCAAGGAGACACATCATGCGTTTCGTAGGGCTACTGGTGATCGTATGGCTGATCGTGGGCGCAATCGCAGCCGCCCAACGCGGGTACTTCACCAACGCCACACAGAACTGTGCCAGCGCGGGGACGATCGCGGTGACCGTGATCGCGGGACCACTCAATTACGTGGGTGTCAATCCCAAAGTGACGGACTGTCAAGTGCCGCAACCCAGTCCATAACGTCCAAAGGTCAATTCCAACTGATTTGAACCATCGACCTGCTCAACCAATCCAAGGAGCCGACATGACTACCAGCACTATCGTTTTGATCGTCGTCGTCGCGGTCGCGGCAATTCTGCTCATCGCCGCAATCGCGTGGGTGGCGCGCAATAAACGCAACCAACACCGCCACGTCGAAGCCGGGGACATTCGGGATAAAGCCGCCGAACAGTCCCACGAGGTGGGGCAGCGGGAAGCGCTCGCCGACGAGACCGCGGCCAAAGCCCGCGTGGCTCAAGCCGAGGCCGACGCCAAGGCAGCGCAAGCGGCGGGCCTACAGCACCAGGCGCAAACACGGCGCAGCGACGCGACCACCGCCCGCGACGAGGTGAACCAGGAGTTCGAGCGCGCCGACAACATGGATCCGGATACGCAAACCCCCGACGTCAAACCGCGACAAGACTCTGAAACGCGCGCGACACCTCGAGGCACCTCCCGCGGCACGCAAGGCCCACCATCGATGCCCAGATCGGGGTGACGCGGCGAAACCCACGACGCCCGAACTGGGTCGGCTCTCGCCGATCGACCATGCAGCCGCAACGACAAACGATCTTGTGCCGGCGGTTCGTCGTCTGCGTCCGACGAAGGATGCGAGAGCAGGTCACATGCGACAGCAGCGCCAGCGGGACAATTTAACCCAGCCGGTTAGGAGCGCCCCAATGTCTGGCCACACCTCGTCCTCCACCGCGACCCAGATGGCCCAAAACAGCGTGTTCGAACGATTCGCCCGCGTCGGGTACGTCGTGAGCGGCCTACTGCACCTGACCATCGGCTACCTCGCCATCCGGATCGCCCTCGGCGTCGGCGGCGGCACCGCTGACCAATCCGGGGCACTGGCGGCATTGGCAGCCAAACCGTACGGCATCGTCGCGCTCTGGGCCGCCGTGGTCGCGCTTGTGGTGATGGGGCTATGGCGACTCGTCGAAACGGCCCTCGGTCGATCGACCGACCCGAAATCCCAAGGCGCATCATCGGAAGTCTTAGATCGGGCGAAGGCCTTCGCGCTGGCGGTGGTCTATTTCGCGTTCGCATATTCCGCGTTCGGATTCGCCCGAGGTGCCGGAAAGTCCACCGGCGAGCAGAATTCGGATATCAGCGCACGCCTGATGCAGACCGGCGCCGGCACGATCGCACTCATCGCCGCCGGCGTGATCATCATCGCGGTCGGTGGATATCACATCTACAAGGGAGCCAGCCGCAACTTTCTCGACGACCTCAAAGGCAGGTCCAGCGACCTGGTGCGACGACTGGGCATGGTGGGCTACATCGCCAAAGGCCTGGTCATCGCCGGTGCCGGCGTGCTGGTCATTGTCGCGGTGAGTCGTTCGGAGCCCAACACGGCCACCGGCCTCGACGGGGCCCTCAAAACCCTCGGCGCCCAACCCTACGGAGCAGCGCTCCTGATCGCCGCCGGGATAGGAATCATCACCTACGGCCTCTACAGCTTCGCCATGGCGAGATACACCAAAATGTAAGTGAGTCTGGCGATTCAGCCTCGGGCGGGCACCCCCGAGGACTCTCAAGAGAATGCAACGAGCTGTTGATTTCGCCGACGAGTGCGGCACGCTCAACTCCTCGCCGATGTGTTCCGTCAGATCGACCACGACGAGCGGGCTGGGTACGGACTTGCGCTGGCGTACGGTTGCAGCTTGCTCAACGGGCCCGCACGGGTACGCGGGTAGACCCTTCCGGTCGTGCGGGTGCAGGCTAAATCGACCAACTAGACCCATCCACAACAAGAAATCACAGAAAGGACTAGCGATGGCAGAGAAGTGGGGAATATCCAGAGTCGGTAAGCTGGAACTTGAAGTAGGCGAAACACTGCAGGAAGCTATTATTCGGCTTCAAATCTTGCCGCTACCCCCCGTTGCCTGGACGGATTGCTTCCTGCAGACGGTTCGAGGGCATGAAGTCACCATAATCGGAACGGAAACCCACCCAGACAAGATTGAGGCCGTCGCAAGTCCTGCCGAAGTTGAGGACGTGCTCGGAAAAATCGACTCCGCGATTGAGAACGCTAACAAGTACGTTACAAAGGTCGTGGATTCTCGGCAGCAAGCTCGCGGGCCTGACGTTAAGGGTGCTGAAGCCGACGAGAGGGAGAGACTACAGGCCGAGCTTGACCAGCTCGCGGAAAAGCTATCCAAACCCGAATACGCCGAAGACGCGGGTCCCGACTGAGTCGCACTTACATAGGCGATCAGCAGGCGAAGGCGTGGGACCTTATGGCTCGACTGACGCACCCTCGCCGGGCCGATTCCCCTCCGAGATGGTCGATCGCCGTGGACCAACAATTTCGGAAGACGTGTCCCGGCACGCACTCGCCTTGCAAGCGGTCATCGACCGTATTCAACGAAGATCAGAACCACCCCCAACCCTGGGGGGTACCCCCGAACCACCCGAACACTCCGCCTCGCACGGCCAGCGCTCTCTGGCGATTGGTGGAGGTTCAGCGGCGACGTCACCGGGGCTGGGCGGCCGCAACCTCGAAATGCGAGACCGTGGTCTCGCGATCGACGAGGTACTCGTCATCCTCGGGGTAGAACACGGCGGCCTCGATGTCGGATCCCGCGAACCCGATGATGGCAGCCCGTGACTCCCACCAACTGACCGTCAGGACTTCGGTTCGACCATCTCCCAGGTCTCTCGTCCACATCTGGCAGCCAAGGTTGCCCGGCGTCGCCGCATACTCACGCAAACCGGTGCCGGTGATGTAGGCGACGTAGGCGTTCGCCTGCTCGGTCCGAACCCAGCCTCGCCACATCCGAGCGATCATGACCATCTCCTCGACGACGCCAGGGTCGCCTGCCCACAACGGTGGGACACGGCTCGGTGTATGGGCCTCGGGTGTCCGGCATCCCAACGTTGGGGCACATTATTGCCGGATTGATCGGGGTCGTGAAGGTTCTACATCAAGTCATCACTACGTGTCCCACCTAGTTCTGCGAACTAGGCACCTTTGTAGTCGCGTAGGCGCTGGCCGCCTTCGCCCCGCCGCGCCATGCTCACCGGCCTATAGGTTTGCGAAGCAGGAGTCCTGGTTGTCCTTGTTCCCTTGGTTGCCCTGTTTGCCCTGCGGGATCGACATGTCTCGGGCCGAATAATGCGCTGTCACACCGTCATAGGTGACCTGCACGCTATCGGCATGGATACCGAGCGGATAATTCTCGGTGAGATGGGTGGTGAAACCGTCTAGCGCCGACTGCACCATCGCGCTGCCCACCAACAAACCCAGCCCGGTGACATCGACCACCTGCAGCGCCACCCCTCCGTCTGTAACCTGCGGCCTGGCGGTGACACTGCCCAGGTTGCCCTGCAGCTTGACGGTGCCATCGTCCGGATTGGTCTGGACCCCGGTGACCAAACCACGCAACGGCGAGATCGCTTCCTGGATGCTCTGCCTCATGCCGTCGGCATACCAGGTGATCATGGCGTCCAGAGATCCCACAGTGCCCATGGCGTCGGCGTCGCCATCCAGCCGGACATCGTCGATCCGCACGTCGGCCTTCATGCCTCGGACATTGCCGATCCGATTGCCGGCCGTGCGGATCGAGATGTCCCTGTAGTGGCCGGTCGCGAGCTGAAGCAGAAGCGGCATCGCGCCGAACGACACACTCGCCTTATCCTGCACCACGCATTCGGTGGCGGCGGCCACCACGCTCTCGGCGCGGTGACGGACGTACAGCTCACTGGCGAGCAGGCCGGCGGCGACTAAGCCGATCACAATCACCGCGATCAGGACTATCGACAGCGGGTTGCGCAGACGGACGCGGCTCCGTCCGGAACCCCTCGATGTCGAGGTGCCCGGCGGTGGGCCATAACCAGGCTGGCCCGGTGGCGGCGGGGCATGCTCCTCCATCCCGCTATCGTGGACCCGCTCAGCCGACAACCTCGTGTGTGGCCGGGCAAATCTGCTAAATCGTCGTCTTTGTAGTCGCGTGGACGCTGGCCGCACAGCAGTCGGCCCGCCACCGAAGTGACGGGCAAGCGGATGGAACGGCCTCCGAAATCATGGGTGTAATCTGACACAACCGAGTACTCGGCTGTCGACATAGCCTGTCAATTGGGATGCAGTGCAACGTAGTTCGACGAACCCGACCTGGATCACCGGGAGTCGGAGAGGCGTTAGAGCAGTTTTTCCGCTACGTCCAAGAATGAGCGCGGACCTGCTAATGACTCAGTTGTTGGTGGGTGGTGGTTGGGGTTGGAAGGGGTCGTACCACCACCATTGGGCGCGTTCGCCGATCGGTCCGCGGTAGGGCGCGACCGCGGGTGGGGGTTTCGTCGGTGGGCGGGCCAGCGAGGCATTGCTGAGTGGTCGGCCTTGGCTGTCGGTGACGACGAGGGTGTGCGCGGGTCCGGTGATGGTGATGACGCCTTTGTGGTGCAGCCGGTGGTGATGCGGGCAGACCAGCACCAGGTTCTCCAGGTCGGTGGGGCCGCCGTCTTCCCAGTGCCGGATGTGGTGGGCGTGTAGACCGCGGGTGGCCCCACAGCCGGGCACCGCACAGGTGGGATGGCGATGCTCCAGCGCACGGCGGAGTCGCCGGTTGATCGTTCGGGTGCTGCGGCCGGCGCCGATGAGTTGCCCGTCGCGGTGGAACCAGACTTCGCAGGTGGCGTCACAGGTCAGGTATCGGCGCTCTGACTCGGTGAGCAGCGGACCCAGATGCAGGCCAGCGATCCGGTCTTTGACATCGACGTGCACCACCACCGTGGTGTGCTGCCCGTGCGGGCGGCGAGCCGCATCGGCGTCCCAGCCGGCCTCCACCAACGCCATGAACGCATCAGTGGTGTTGGGCAGCGGCGGCCGCACAGTGTCGGTGTCGCGCCGTCGCCGCCGTCGTCGTCGTGGTCGCGTTTCCAGTCGGCGATCAACGCGTCCTGATGGGAACCCAGCGCGGCGTCGAATTTTGCCGCGTCCAGTTTGGGCAGGGTGATCCGCCAGGTGGTGCACTGCCCGTCACTGGTTTTGCTGATCGAGCGCTGCGGTTCGGGGTGCGGGTCGGGGTCGGGGCGGGGTTCGAGCTTGATCGCGGTGCGCAGCTGGCTGACCGTGGCGACATCGGCCAGCGCCGCGTAATGCTCATCGGAGCCATCGGACGGCCCGCTCAGCGATGACGCCGACCTGATCCAGCGACAGCCGACCCTCCCGCAGGCCTTGAACGCAGCGGGGGAACTTCGCCGACCCGGTTCGGCCACGGCAGTGATGGTGTGCGCGTTGGTTGTTGAGGCGCCCAGCTTCCAGGCCACCAGTGCTGCCACCGACCGGCACCCGGTGTTGCTCCACAGTCCGTCCCGGCCGATCTCGGCGACGATCTCCACGATGCGGGCATCGATCGCGTTGCGCTGCCCGGCCAACTCCGCCAACTCGTCGAACAACACCTCCAACCGCGCCTCACGAGGCGGCGAGGGAACAAACCACGGTGCCGTCGAAACCATGACCCCATCAAAACAGAAGGGTCCGACATTGATGGGTGCTAGATGTTCAACCCTGAAAACATCACGCGGTTGGGGTCGTATTTTTGACGGACGGCGCTGAGCTGGGCCATGTTCGGGCCGAAGTACCGTGATGCCGGCTGGCCCGCCTCGAGGTAGTTCACATAGCCGCCTGCCGAATACTGTTGCACCGCTTGATGAGCGGTCTTGAGCCAATTGGCCGCCGCCGCCGGCGAGCCGTTGTTCTCGACGTACCACTGCACCAGCGCGGAGTGTTGGCGCCATGGGAACGCGGTGGCCCCCGGTGCGACGGTGGCCAGCGCACCGTCGAGCGCATGCATGATCACCAGCATGCGGCCCGTTTCGGGTGGATAGGCGTTCATCGCGGCGGCGATGCCCTTGGCCGCACCGGCGTCGACGGTCGGGAAGACGTCGGATCCGCCGACGTATGCCAGCGGGGCCGGGTTGAGGTTGCCTGCCAGATACTTCACCTGGTCCATGTAATTCATCGTCTGGATGTCGGTGCGCAGAGGCTGCAGTCCGACGGCTTTGGTGACGGCAGCGATCATGCTGCTACCCGCACCCGCCGGGCATGTTCCCATGATTCGACAGTGCGTACCCGTCGCATCGGTGGTGCCGTCAGCCAGCGCCCAGCTGTTCCTGTCGGCGGTCTTCAGCCAGGTCTGCCAACCGACGAGAACCTGCGCGAACGACTGCGGCGGGTAGTGCAGGTTCACCACGTCGACGTCGGAGACGGGGAACGTCGAGAACGTCATGGACGTAATCACCCCGAAGTTGCCGCCACCGCCGCCCCGCAACGCCCAGAACAGATCAGGGTTCTCGGCAGCCGATGCGGTGACCGCCTGCCCACCGGGCAACACCACCGTCGCCGACGTCAGTGCGTCAGAAAGCAGCCCCGCATGCCGGGACTGCGCGCCGAGCCCACCGCCGAGAGCGTGTCCCGCGGCTCCGACCGTCGGGCAGATGCCCGTCGGGATGCCTCGACCCGCCGCTGCCAGCACCTGGTGCAGCTCGAGCAGATGGGTCGCCGCGGGCGCCGTGACACGGCCGCTGCCGGCGTCGTAGTCGACTCCGCCGGGCAGCTGGCGCAGGTCGAACACCATGGCGCCGTTCGCCGTCGATGCGCCCGTGTAGGAATGGCCGCCGCTGCGCGGGGCCACTTGGAGCTTGTTGGATGCGGCGAACGCCATCGCCTTCTGCACATCGGCCAACGATGTCGGCGTGACGATGGCGGCAGGCGCGGCTCGGCTGTAGTTGGTGTTGAAAACCTGCTTGGCCGCGCCGAATTGCGGGTTGTCCGGCAGCAGCACGTGTCCGCCGATGGCGGTCGAGAGCCCCTCCCAGCCGGTGGCCACCGCAGGTTCGGCGACCGCCCGTGCCTGGCCGAGAATCGTGCCTGCGGCCAATGCGCCTGCAGCACCCCTCAGGAATGTCTGGCGGGATATTTCACGCGCCACTGTCGCGCTCCCGCGTTTGCGTCACATCAGGGATTGTCGACCACGATCAGACGAGAACCGATCCCGCGCACAACCTGATGCGCGACGGTGACCTAACTGAGATCAGAAGATGGAGTAGACCTTTCGTACGGTCTCGTGGATGTCCCAGGTGCCCCTCCAACCGGTGGGGAACACCGCGATGTCGCCCGCCTTCACCTCTGCGGGTTCGCCGCCGCCGTCGGGCGTCACGGTCATGCGGCCCGCCAGCAGGTAGATCACCTCGTTCTCGTCCTGCACCCAGTACGAGGGCCCCGGCGTGCACTGCCAGATTCCCGCGGACTTGCCGCCGTCCACCCACATCTCCACCCCGTGGGTCCCCATCGGTTCTCCCGTGGCCTCTTCGAGCGGGCCCCAGTCCTCGAGTTCGGCGTCGGGGGCGTCGGCGAGGATGGCGGTGATGACAGTGTTCACAGTCCGGCTTTCTCTGGGAAGGGGAGGGAAATCGGTTCGGGCGCAATGCGACTGTTGCCGTCGGCGTCGAAACGGTCGAGGCCGAGATCGGTGAGGTCGAGCCAGTCGCACCGGCCCGTCGTCGTCAGGTCGGCAGCCACCTCGGCGACAGCGGGACCCCACATCATGCCGTGGCCGGCGGGGCTGGCGACCACGGTGCCGTCCACCGGGCCGTCGTCGGTGAGCAGCGGCCCGAGGATCGGCAGATGGTCGGGTGTGTAGTCGATCGTCGCGGCCCACGTCCTGCGCAGGCCGAGGCCCTTGAGGCCGGGCAGCAGCTCCTCGATCCTGTTTCGGACCTTCTGAAAATAGGTCTCGTCGAAGTCGGCCGCCACGCCAGGTGCCTCCGCCGGATTGCTCATTCCCCAGAGCAGACCACCGGCTTCCCCTGGCCGCCAATAGATTCCGGAAGGCAGGTCGAACACCATCGGGACCTCGTGCACGTCGAACGCGGTGACCGGCGCGGTGACCACCACCTGGTGGCGCGCGCCTCCCGCCCACACCTTGGCGCCTGCCGCCGCGCCGACCTCGCCGAGCTTGGGGCCGCCGGTGAGCACGACGTGTTCGGTGTCGATCGGCCCGTCGGAGGTGTCGACGCCGACGACACGACCGCCCGAGGTACGCAGGCCGGTGAACCGGCAGCGCTCACGGACGTCGACCTTGTGCGCGACGAGCGCAGCGGTATAGGCCAACACATTTCGCGGCGCGTCGATGTAGCCGTCACCCGGTGCATACGACGAGCCGAGCGTGGCACCCGCAGCCATGCCAGCGTGCATGTCGTCGACGTCGGACGCGGACAGCCACGAGACGTCGAGCCCCTTCGACTTCTGCAGCGCGATGCGGTCGTGAGCGGCGGCCACCTCGGCGTCGCTGAAGCACGGCATGAGATAGCCCTGTTCGACGAACCCGCAGTCGAGCGGGAACCGGTCTCCGCTGGCTCTGTAGAAGTCCCGAGTGCGCATGCCGAGCACGATGGCGGGTTCGGTGCCGCCCTGCGCGCGCACCATGCCCGCCGCCCTGCTGCTCGCGCCGTCGCCCAGCGTCGCCTTCTCGAGCAGGACCACGCGTTTCACACCGCGTTCTGCGAGTTGCACGGCCGTCCACGCTCCGACCGTTCCGCCGCCCACAACGACTACGTCAGCACTGGTCATACTGGGGAACGCTGACATAGACTGAACAATCAGTCAAGAGCGAGGAGCGGGTGTGGCGATGTACGGGCTCTCGGAGGACGATCTGCGGATTCGCGACACGGCGCGGGACTTCGTGGAGTCGCTGATGCCCCACGAGGTCGAGGCCGAGATGGCCGGCGGGCTGCTTCCGAAGGAGCTGACGGCAGAGCATGCGCAACGGGCGATCGAGCTCGGGCTCCATGCCACCAACATGCCGAAGTCGGTGGGCGGGCACGGCTGCACGGCACTGCAGCAGGTGTTGGTGCAGGAGCAGTGCGGACGGGTAACCAACGGGCTGGCCTGGGTGATGGCGACGCCGCCGCAGTGGTGGCCCGAGGTGGCCACCGACTTCCAGATGCAGCGCTGGCTGCTGCCGTCGGTGCGCGGCGAGAAGCACGAGGCGTACGCGATCACCGAGGAGTTCGCCGGCTCCGACGTCTCGGACCTGCAGACCACCGCGCACCGCGAGGGCGACGACTACGTCATCAACGGTGTCAAATGGCACGTCACGTCGTACAACCTCGCCGACTACGTCTTCGTGGAGGCGGTGCTGAGGACGGGCAACCATGCGGGCAACCACGTGCTGCTGGTCGTCGACGTTCCCTCACCCGGTATGGAAGTCGTTCGCACACCGGACTATTCGCACAACATCGCCGACGAGCACCCGATCGTCGCGTTCAACGACGTCCGTGTTCCGGCATCTCATCTCGTCGGAGCCGAGGGCGAGCCGATGACGTTCACCCAGGACTGGTTCCGGTTTGAGCGGATGATGGTGGCGTCGCGGTGCGTCGGCGCGGCGCAACGCCTCGTCGACGAGATGACCGCGTTCGCGCAGACCCGCGAGGTCGGCGGCAAGCCTCTCGGCGAATACCAGTTGGTGGCGGCCATGCTGGCCGACAGCGCAACCGAACTGTTCGCCGCGCGGTCGATGCTCTACGAGGTGGCCCGGTCGATCGACGCGGGCCGCGACCGCAAGATCCTGCACGGCCAGGCGTCGATGGCCAAGCTGTACTGCTCGGAGATGGCGGGGCGGGTCGCCGATCGTGCCGTGCAGGTGTTCGGCGGCCGCGGATACATGCGCGAGAACGTCGCCGAGCGGATGTTTCGTGAGCTTCGTGTCGAGCGAATCTGGGAGGGTGCCAGCGAGATTCAGCGCCTCATCGTGGCGCGCCAGATGCTCAACCGGGGACCGTCGGCGGTGCTCGAAGGTCAGTGAGCGGGACGGCCGCGCAGCCGGACCGACAGGCACGTCACGCAGCCCTCGAGCTTCTCGAACTCCGAGATGTCGACCGCGATCACCCGATAGCCGCGCTGCCGGAACAACTCAGCCGTCCTCGGGGCGGCCGACGACATCAGCAGCGCATCGTCGTCGAGCAGCACGACGTGCGACCCGGGCTCCTCCGGCACGGCGAGGAACCTCTCGCCCCAGACACCGGGATCGTCGACGACGGGTTGGTAGCCGATGATCGTCCCGTCGGGCAGCGCGGTCACCGCGGACTTCAGATGCAGCGCCTTCGTCAGCCCGACGCGCACCACGGTGACCCTGAACGGCTCGAGGTGGGCCTGCAACTGCGCGGCGCCTTCGGCGTTCGTCCGACCGCCAACCCCCACCCAGACCGTGCCGTCGTGCTTGAGCACATCACCGCCGTCGAGGGTGCCCGGCGCCTCGATACCAACGACCCGGTACCCCTGGGCGCGCACGGCGTCCTCCGCGGCGGGCACCTCCGCCCAGCGCTCCTCGGCGCCAGGCCGACAGATGATCGCCAGGTCGCCGTACACCACCATGGTGTCCTCGACGAACACCGAGTCGGGACAGTCCGGCGCGGGAGACACCTCGTGGGTTGTCCAGCCGGCGCCGTCGAGCGCAGCGACATAGCCGTCCCATTGTCGTTGCGCGAGTTCGGCATCCACGTGAGCGCTGCGCTCGATGTGGGTGATCAAACCGTCGGCCATTCGCGGTGACGGTCGGCGGACCAGCGCATGACGAACGGTCACTGCAGCACCGGCTCTGCATCGGTGGCCTTCGACTGGCGAAGGCCGAGCAGTCGCATACCGTGGTAGACCACCAACGCCGCGATCGAACCGAGCGCGATACCGGTGAACGTCAAACCGCCCAGCTGCCAGGTGAAATCGGCAATACCGATGATCAGCGGAATGGCCGCCGTCATCTGGTTCAGCGGTTTCGAGAAGTCGACACCGTTGGTCAGCCAGATCCGCACGCCGAGGATGCCGACAAGTCCGTACAGCACGATGGTGGCGCCGCCCAGCACACCGGGCGGAATCGCCGAGATCGCCGCGCCGACCTTGGGGCACAGCGCCAGCGCGATGGCCACCGCCGCCGCTACCCAGTACGCCGCCGTCGAGTAGATCCGCGTCGCCGCCATCACGCCGATGTTCTCGGCGTAGGTGGTGGTGGCCGAACCGCCGCCGAAGCCGGCGAGCGTGGTCGCCACACCGTCGGCGGCCAGCGCCCGGCCCATCAGCGGATCGACGTCGGTGTCCGTCATCTGGCCGACGGACTTCACATGGCCGATGTTCTCGGCGATCAGCGCGATCACCGCGGGCAGGAACATCGGCAGCACGGCAAGGGTGAAGGTCGGCGTCTGGAACTCGGGCAGGCCGATCCACGGCGCCGCAGCGATCCCGGAGGTGTCGACATCGCCGAGAATCAGCGCCAGCAGGTACCCGGTGACGACGGCGGTGAAGATCGCGAGGCGGCCGATGATGCCGCGGAAGAAGGCCAGGCTGGCGACCAGGAGCACCAGCGTGACGGTGCCGAGCAGGGGACCCTTCTCGAAGTTGGCCTTCGCGGCGGGCGCCAGGTTGAAGCCGATGAGCGCCACGATCGCGCCGGTGACCACCGGGGGCAGCGTGACGTCGATCCAGTGCGTGCCGACGACATGCACCACCAGGCCGATCGCGATCAGCGCGACCCCGACGGCGATCAGCCCGCCGAGCGCGCTGCCGGTGCCGTGCGACGCGACGGCCGCCGTGACGGGCGCGATCACCGAGAAGCTCGAGCCGAGGTAACTGGGCAGCCGGTTTCCGGTGATGATCAGGAACAGAACCGTGCCGATACCGGAGAACAGCAGCGTGGTGGCAGGCGGGAACCCCGTCAGCACCGGCACCAGGAAGGTGGCGCCGAACATCGCCACCACGTGCTGGGCGCCGATGCCGACGGTGCGCGCCCAGTCCAGGCGTTCGTCCGGCGCGACGACGAAGTCCGGGTCAGCGTGTGCCTCCACGTGCTTCCATGTCAGCGGGATCACGATGAGTATCTTGCCTGGGCTTGCGCAGTTCCGCGGATATCGGCGGGAATGGCTGCGCGGCGACGCGCTTGCGGGGGTCACCGTCGCCGCCTACCTCGTCCCGCAGGTGATGGCGTATGCCACGGTGGCCAAGCTGCCCCCGGTGGTCGGGCTGTATGCCGCCGTGGTTTCGCTGGCGATCTATGCGGTGGTGGGATCGTCACGGCAGCTGTCGGTCGGTCCGGAGTCGACGACGGCGCTGATGACCGCGACCGCCTTGGCGCCGCTGGCGCTCGGCGACCCGCAGCGTTACGCGGTGCTTGCGGCCGCGGCCGCGCTGCTCGTCGGCGCGATCTGTTTCGTCGCGAGCTTGCTGAAGATCGGCTTCCTCGCCGACCTGCTGTCGCGGCCGGTGCTCGTCGGCTACATGACCGGGGTCGCGGTGATCATGATCGGTAGCCAGCTCGGCAAGGTCACCGGGGTGTCGGTCGAGGGTGACGAGTTTCTCGACCAGATCGAGTCGTTCGTCGGCGGGCTCGGTGGCGTGCACTGGCCGACGTTCGCATTGGCGGCCGCGGTCCTCGCGCTGCTGCTGGGACTTGCCCGGCTGGCGCCACGGCTGCCCGGTCCCCTGATTGCGATGCTGCTCGCCACAGCCGCCGTCGCCGCTTTCTCGTTGCAGCGCACCGGTATTCGGGTGATCGGTGAGATTCCGAGCGGACTGCCGACGCCCGGCCTGCCGGGTATCGGTCTAGCCGACATCTCGGCGCTGGTCATCCCCGCGGCGGGCATCGCGATCGTCGCGTTCTCCGACAACGTGCTGACGGCGCGCACGTTCGCGGCGCGGCACAACCAGCGCGTCGACGCAAACGCCGAACTGCGGGCGCTCGGGGTGTGCAATGCCGGAACCGGCATGGTGGGGAGCTTCCCCGTCAGTTCCAGCGGTAGCCGCACCGCTCTCGGCGACTCGCTCGGCAGCAAGACCCAGCTGTACTCGATCGTCGCGGTGGCGTTCGTGCTCGTGGTGATGGTGTCAGGTCGCGGTGTGCTCGCGAACTTCCCGATGGCTGCTCTGGGAGCACTGGTCGTCTACGCCGCGCTGCGACTGGTCGACATCGCAGAGTTCAAGCGGCTGGCCCGGTTTCGCCGCAGCGAGCTCATCCTCGCCGTCGCCACCACGGTGTCGGTGCTGCTGTTCGGTGTGCTCAACGGCGTGCTGGTGGCCATCGTGGCATCAATACTGGATCTACTGCGCAGGGTGGCCAGACCGCACGATGCCGTGCTGGGATTCGTCCCCGGCCTGGCGGGCATGCACGACCTCGACGACTATCCGGCCGCGGACCAGGAACCGGGGCTGCTGGTTTACCGGTATGACGCGCCGCTGTTCTTCGCCAACGCGGAGAACTTCCGGGAGCGCGCCCTTGCGGCTGTCGACGAGAACTCCGACCCGGTGAGGTGGTTCGTGCTGAACGCCGAGGCGAACGTCGAGGTGGACCTCACCGCGCTCGATGTACTCGACCAGCTACGAGCCGAACTGGCAACGCGCGGAATCGAGTTCGCGATGGCGCGGGTGAAGCAGGATCTCCGGGACGCGCTTCAGGCCGCAGGGTTGATCGACAGGATCGGCGAGGACCGCATCTTCATGACGCTGCCCACCGCGGTCGCAGCTTATCGCGACTTCCGCACCTCGTAGATCACCGCGCCGAGAAGCACCACGCCTGCACCGGCGACTACCGACGCGATCGGCAGCGTGACCGCCAACACCGCGCAGCCGAGCATCCCGAGCACCGGAATGACTTTGCGGCCCAACGTGAACGCCGATGCGTTGGCGATCGCGTAGTAGACCAGCACAGCGAACGAGGAGAACCCGATCGCCGCGCGCACGTCGGCGACGGCCGCGAGCACCGCGACGACGGCGCCGACGGCCACCTCGGCACGGTGCGGACCGCCGAACCGTGGATGCACGCTCGCCAGCGTGTGCGGCAGGTGGCGATCGCGGGCCATCGCCAGCGTCGTTCTCGACACCCCGAGGATCAGCGACAGCAGTGTGCCGAGTGCCGCGACCGCCGCCCCGACGCGGACCACCGGTTCCAGGGCCGGATGACCTGCGGCGCGCACCGCGTCGGCGAGCGGGGCGGCCGACGTCGCCAACGCGTCGCCGAGCTGGAGCACCACCGCAGCCGCGACGGCGGCGTAGACGACGAGCGTGATGCCGAGTGCGATCGGGATGGCAAGCGGGATGGTGCGTTTCGGGTCACGCACCTCTTCGCCGAGGGTGGCGATGCGGGCGTATCCCGCGAACGCGAAGAACAGCAGCCCGGCCGCCTGCAGCACGCCACCGATGCCACCGTGCCCGAAGCCCGAGTCGGGCGGGTTGTGCACGGTCCCGTCTCCGAGCACCGCCACCACCACCGCTGCGAGTACGGCGAGCACGATCACCACGACCGCGCGGGTCAGCATTGCCGACTTCTGGATGCCCCGGTAGTTGATCGCCGTCAGCGCCACGACGGCGGCGACCGCGACCGCATGTGCGTGGGCGGGCCATGCGTAGGCGCCCACCGTCAGCGCCATCGCCGCACATGACGCCGTCTTGCCGACGACGAAGCTCCAGCCCGCGGTGTATCCGAAGAATTCACCCAACCGCTCGCGGCCGTAGACGTAGGTGCCGCCGGACTGCGGGTACAGCGCGGCGAGCCGCGCCGACGACGTGGCATTGCAGTAGGCGACGACGGCGGCCACGGCCAGCGCGATCATCAGGCCGGCGCCTGCGGCCGCGGCGGCGGGCGCGAGCGCCACGAAGATGCCTGCGCCGATCATCGAGCCGAGCCCGATGATCACGGCGTCCGCGACGCCGAGCCGGCGTTGCAGTGCGGGCTCTTCAGGTGTGTTCACGCCGAACGTGATCCTAGGTCAGGTGGCGGGATCCTCGCCGAACACCGACTCGCGGCCCCAGACGGTGGCGGCGACGAAGACGACGACCGCCAGCACGATCGAGCCGACGGCGACCAGCGGGATGGTCCAGAGCCGCCGCAGCGCCAGCGCCGTCTCGCACTGTTGCGCGTGATCGCCACCGGCCTCGATGGCCTGGGCCAGGTTGGAGAAGTACCCGGTGCCGCACTTGATCTGAAATCCGAACTGGTCGAAGGCGTTGATGAAGACCGGGAAGTTGAGCGCGAGCAAGCCGACGACGACCATCACGACGCCGAGCACACCGAGGTAAAAGGCGCGATGGTGATAGTGATGCACGCGGGACCCCCATCCGGCTGACAACTCGTCGCTATGTTAATGATCATTCCGCTTCTGGCGACGGCTTTGACGATAATTCATCAGCGCAAGTCGGCCGCTATGTGGTGCCCGGGTCCGTTAGGGTGATCGCCATGGCGCCCACCCCGCATCCGGGCATCAGGCGACGGCCGAAAGATCGCAAGGCGCAGATCGCACGGGCGTCCGCAGAGGCGTTCAGTGCGCTGGGGTACCACGCGGTCAGCATGGAGGCGATCGCCGCGAGGGTGGGAATCTCGGCGACAGCGCTCTACCGGCACTACCCGAGCAAGTACGACCTCTTTCGCGACGCCGTGCTGGCACTCGGCGAGCAACTGGTGGCAGCCACGGCGTTCTCCGACGAGTCGCAGGCCGACGCGGACACGCTGCAACGGCTCATCGCCGCCATCACCGACACCGCCCTGGCCAACCGCGATTCCGGTGGGCTGTACCGGTGGGAGGCACGGTATCTGCGGGGCGACGACCAGACGACGCTCAACGCCCAGATGCGGACCGTCAACCATCGAATTCAGCGGCCGCTCTTGGCTCTTCGGCCGGGCCTCACCTCGCGGCAGCGCTGGACCCTCTCATCGTCGATGCTCAGCGTCATCGGCAGCATCGTGGACCACCACGCCAAGCTGCCCGCCGTCCACATCCGCGCCGTGTTGGCCGAGATCGCCACCGCGATCTCGACAGCCGACGTCACCGACGTGCCGGAAGCGACCGTCGCGGAACCCGAGCGCAGGCGGCGGGTCGGCGTCGACCCCTCGAAATACGAAGCGCTGCTGACGGAATCGGTTGCGCTGTTCAACCGCAACGGCTACCGCGACACCACCATGGAGGAGATCGCGTCAGCGGTCGGCATGCCGACGTCGGGTATCTACCGGTACTTCTCCGGCAAGAGCGACATCCTCGCCGCGATCTACCGGCGCGCCGCCGACCGGCTGTCGTCGGAGGCGTCGTCGATCATCGGGGAGGTCAGCGACCCGGAGCACGCTCTGACCGGGCTGATCGACGCGTACGTGAAGAGATCCTTCGACCATCCCGAACTCGCCTACGTCTACTACACCGAACGGTTGCACATGGCGCCCGCCGATCAGAAGATCCTGCGCAATCTGCAGAGGGCGACGGTCGAATCGTGGGTGCGGCTGGTCACCGCGATCCGGTCGGACTGGACCGTCGGGCAGGCGCGGTTCGCCGTCCACGCCGCCATGGCGTTGGTGATCGATGTGGGCAGGCTGGTCCAGTACGACAACGCCGCGGCCTCGCGGATGATGGTCGGCAAACTGCTCGACCTCACACTGCTCGGCCGCTATCGGTTACGGACGACGTTGCCCGCCAGGTAGGCGCCGTAGCCCACCAGCCCGAGCAGGGCCAGCTTGCGCGTCTTGGGGGAGACAAGCCCGAGCCCGATCGCGGTTTCGATGCCGCCGTCGATGTACAGGTGTTTGCGGGTTTCGCGGGGAAAGGCCTGCTGCGTGAGGTCGTCGAACAATTCGGGCCGCACGAAGTGCGCAGCGCCGAGTCCTGCGAGCCCGAGGCCGGCGAGTGTCGCGAAGCGCGACCCGCCAGAGTTATTGTGGGACAAGATGTTTCCTATCTAGCTATTTCTTGAGCGTTCCGGTGCGCGGCGCATCGGTGGTCGCGATGCACGTTACCGTGCGGTCGCCCTGGTCCCACGAGTCCTCGCTCGGATACAGCACGAACAACCCGACCTGCGGGTCTTGCGCCGCCTCGGGTGCGTAGTCGGCCAGTTCCGGCGCGCACTTGTTCTGGTACTCCTCGATCGCGAACGTGCCGGGAAAGTCTCCCTCGGGCATCGTCATCACCGAGAAGATCTCGCCGGTATGCGGTTGGTCGCACGGCGCCGTGTCGACGGTGATGACCAGACCTGACGCAGGCAGCTCCTTGAGGCAGTCGCCGGCCTTCACGTCGGTCGCGTTGACGGTGTCCTTGCCGAACACCAGCAGGAAGACCACGAGCACCACGATCCCGACCGCCCAGAGGGCCGAAAGCGCCAGCCCCGCGATGGCCATGCCGCGCCCGCCGTGGCCCTTCTTGGCCCTGTTCAGCCCGACGATGCCGCACACCACGCTGATCAGGATGCCGCCGAGGACACCGAAGATCAGCGAGACGACCGCCCACCAGTTGGTGCCGGGAGTCGGCGGCGCGTATGCGCCCGGAGGCGGCGAATAGTGCTGCGGCGGTGGGAGATACGCGCCGGGCGGCGGAGGGGGATAGTCGCCAGGCGGTGGCGGTGGGGGATAACCGGGGGGCGGCGGGGGATAACGCGGTGGCGGATAGCTTCCGGGGGGCGGCGGGGGATAACCGCCCGGCGGTGGTGGCTGGTCCGGCGGCGGGCCGGGCGGCATGGTCACGAGAGCAACCGTAGCGCCGCGTCGACCGCCAGGACTGGAACATCGAGAGTCTTGGAGCCGAGATCGTGGCGCGCCCCGGTGATCTCGACGACCTCGGTGGCCACCGGGATCAGTGCGGCGGCCGCGCGTAGTTCGTCGATGGAACCGAACGGATCCGACGTGCCGTGGGTGAACACCGTCGGTGCCTGGATGTTCGGCAGGTGGGCGGTGCGGGCTCGCTCCGGCTTGCCCGGCGGGTGCAGCGGATAGGAGAACAGCGTCAGCGCGTCGACGCGCGCCGTTCCCTCGGCGACAGCCATCGACGTCATCCGGCCGCCGTAGGAATGGCCGCCTGCGAGAACCGGCCCGTCGACCGCCGCCCGAACGAGTTCGATCGCCTCGACCACGCCTGCCTGGTCGGCGGCGGCAGACCCCGACGGCGGGCCTTTGGGCCTTCGTCTGCGGTAGGGCAGGTTGTAGCGCACCGCGAGCCAGCCCCGCGCGGCCCATTCGTCGCAGATCCGTTTCAGCAGCGGGGCTTCCCGGCTGCCACCGGCACCGTGGGTCAGCACCACCGCGCCGCCGGGTGTGCCCGCCGGCTCGTGCGCGATTCCCGCGATGGCGTCGAGGTTCACGACGGCGCTCTGCTGAGCCGGAACAGCGGCGAGACCGGGCCGTGGCCCTGACCCAGCGGGTACGCCGCGCGCAGGCATTCGGTGACCCACGACTTCGCGAAGCCGACCGCGTCGGTGACGGTGTAGCCGTGCGCCAGCGCGCTGGCCGTCGCGGCGGCAAGCGTGTCGCCGGCCCCGTGGTCGTCACCGGTGTCGATGCGGGTCGCGCCGAACTCGTAGAAGTCGGTGCCGTCGTACAGCAGGTCGGGGCTTTCCGGCGATGCGCGCAGATGTCCGCCCTTGACCAACGCCCACTGCGGGCCGAGGGCGTGCAGCGCGCGCGCCGCGTCGCGCTGAGAGGAGTCGTCGACCACGTCGATGTCGACGAGCAGCCGAACCTCGTCCAGGTTGGGCGTTATCAGCGTCGCGAGCGGAAAGAGCTCATGTCGCAGGGAGTCCAGCGCGCTCGGGTGCAGCAGCGGGTCGCCGTGCATCGACGCGCAGACGGGGTCGACCACCAGGGGGACCGTGCCCGCAAGACCCTGCGAGCGCCAGGTATCCGCGATCGCGGCGATGATGTCGGAGGACGCCAGCATCCCGGTCTTCGCGGCCTGGATCCCGATGTCGCTCGCGACGGCTTCGATCTGGCCCACGATCACGTCGGTCGGGATTTCGTGGAAGCCGGCCACGCCCATCGAGTTCTGCACCGTCACCGCCGTCACGGCGACGCACGCGTGCACGCCGAGCAGTGCGAAGGTGCGCATGTCGGCCTGGATTCCGGCACCGCCGCCGGAGTCCGAACCGGCGATCGTCATCACCCGCGGCGGGGTCTGACCGCCGGGAGTCAACGGCAGGAAACTCATTCACATCTCCCTACGCCGGCATGACCCGGTCAGGTTCATACGGTCGACGGCACCGTGACGAGCTTCGAGCCGTCCTCTCAGCGCGCTCGGTGCGCGCTCCCGCGTGGGTGTTCAGGCCGTCTCACGCTAGCGCATGGAACACAAATTGCTCAGAAAAGGTTTGTATAGCTAATATATGTGTTTTGAGCCGATACGAAACTCTCACGTGAGCGAAGTCTGATGACGACCGAAACCGAGATGACGAAACCCCCGATCGTGGCCAACCCGGATGTCGCGGTCGCCGAGACCGCACGCCGCCGCACGCGGATGGACCACGACCATCCCTTCTACAAGTGGGTGGTGCTCTCCAACACCACGCTGGGCACGCTGCTGGCGACCATCAACGCGTCGATCGTGCTGATCTCGCTTCCCGCGATCTTCCGCGGCATCGGGCTCAACCCCCTGGCCCCGGGCAACGTCAGCTACCTGCTGTGGATGCTGATGGGATACCTGGTGGTGACCGCGGTTCTGGTGGTCCCGTTCGGCCGACTCGGCGACATGTTCGGCCGGGTGCGCATTTACAACCTCGGCTTCGTGGTGTTCACGGTGGCGGCCGTCGCGCTGTCCTTCGACCCGTTCCATCTCGGCGGCGGCGCGCTCTGGCTGATCGCCTGGCGGGTGGTCCAGGGCGTCGGCGGGGCGATGTTGATGGCGTCGTCGTCGGCGATCCTCACCGACGCCTTCCCGTCCAATCAGCGCGGCATGGCCCTCGGTGTGAACATGGTCGCCGCCGTCGCCGGATCCTTCCTCGGCCTGCTGATCGGCGGCTTCCTGTCCGAGTGGCACTGGAAGGCGATCTTCTGGGTCGGCGTGCCCATCGGCATCCTCGGCACCATCTGGAGCGTTCGGTCTTTGAGGGAACTCGGTGTGCGCACGCCGGGCCGACTCGACTGGGCGGGCATCGCAACGTTCGGCCTCGGCCTGACGGTGCTGCTCACCGGCATCACCTACGGCATCCAGCCCTACGGCGACTCCACCACCGGTTGGACGAGCCCGTGGGTGCTCGGCGCGATCGCGTTCGGCCTGCTGTTGCTTGTCGCGTTCTGCCTCATCGAACTGCGCGTGGCCGACCCGATGGTCGACATCAGGCTCTTCCGCTCCGCCTCGTTCGGCATGGGCAACGTCGCGGGCCTGATGTCGTCGATGGGCCGTGGCGGCCTGCAGTTCATGCTGATCATCTGGCTTCAGGGCATCTGGCTCCCGTTGCACGGCTACAGCTTTGAATCGACTCCGCTGTGGGCCGGTATCTACATGCTGCCGATGACAGCGGGCTTCCTGGTCGCCGGACCGCTGGCCGGCTCGCTGTCGGACCGCTTCGGCGCCCGTCCGTTCACGGTCGGCGGCATGCTGCTGATGGCGGTGACCTTCGTTGCCCTGGTGATGATTCCGGTGAACTTCGACTACTGGCTCTTCGCCGTGCTGGTGTTCCTCAACGGTCTCGGCGGCGGCATCTTCACCGCGCCGAACACCGCAGCGATCATGTCCAGCGTCCCTGCCGCCCAACGCGGCGCGGCTTCCGGCGTCCGTGCGACGTTCTTCAACGCGGGTTCGTCGCTGTCCATCGGCGTCTTCTTCTCGCTGATGGTCATCGGGCTGGCGCACACCCTCCCTTCGGCGATGAGCAGCGGCCTTCAGGCGCAAGGCGTTTCGGTATCGGTCGCCGATGACGTGGCCAATCTGCCCCCGGTCGGCAGCCTGTTCGCGGCGTTCCTCGGATACAACCCGATCGCCGAACTCCTGGCCCCCTCCGGCGCGCTGCAGTCCCCGGGGGTCAACGCCGACGTGCTGACCGGGAAGACGTTCTTCCCGCAGCTGATCACCGAGCCGTTCCACTCCGGGCTGACTGGTGGTGTTCATCGCGGCGGCGGTGATGATGCTCATCGGCGCCGTCGCGTCGATGTTCAACGCCGGCCGCTACGGCGGGGCCGACACCGAGGCCTAGGGCTGCGGTAGTCAGCTACGCCAATTCCACCAGGACCGGCGCGTGATCGCTTGGTGATTTGCCCTTGCGTTCCTCGCGAACGATCTCCGCGTGCGTCACCCGTCGCGCCAGCGCAGGCGAGCCGAGGATGAAGTCGATGCGCATGCCGCGGTTCTTCGGGAAGCGCAGCTGGGTGTAGTCCCAATACGTGTAGACCGCCGGCCCCGGCGTGAAAGGCCGTACCACGTCGGTGAATTGAACGTCGACGATTCCCTGGAAGGCGGCCCGCTCCGGCCCGGTGACATGGGTACTGCCCCGGTAGGCCTCGACGCTCCACACGTCCTCATCGGTGGGGGCGATGTTCCAGTCGCCGGTCAGCGCTATCTGCGCGTCCGGGCTCTCGGCAAGCCACCCCTGTGCCGTAACCCTCAGCGCGGCAAGCCATGCCAACTTGTAGCCGTAGTGTGGCGAGTCGACGATGCGGCCGTTCGGGATGTACAGACTCCATACCCGCACACCGCCGCATGTCGCGCCGAGCGCCCGCGCCTCCGCCACCTCCGCGGCGGACCCGTCGCTCCACGTCGGCTGGCCCTCGAAGCCGACCTGGACATCGTCGACACCGATGCGGGACGCGATCGCCACGCCGTTCCACTGGTTGAAGCCGCAGTGCACGACGTCGTAGCCGAGGGCGGCGAACGGCATCGTGGGGAACTGCTCGTCGCTGCACTTGGTCTCCTGCATGGCCAGTACGTCGACGTCGGCGCGCTCAAGGAAATCGGTGACGCGGTCCACCCGGGCCCGGATCGAGTTCACGTTCCAGGTGGCCAGCCGCATGGGCTACAGGTTACGGATCGCGTTGCGGTGTCAACTGCGCGCCGTCGAGATAGCGCGCACGGTGCTGCGCGGTGAAGCCCATGCTCTCGTACAGTGCGATCGCGGGCGCGTTGTCCACGAGCACCTGCACATAGCAGCGCGAGGCGCCCTGCTCGCCGGCCCAATCCAGCAGCGCCGCGCACAGTGCGCGCGCATGACCCTCGCGCCTGCGGCCTTCGGCGACGCGCACGGTCGAGACACCCGCCCACCTGACGCCGTCCGGCGCGGTGGTGAGCGCGGCGCGTCCGACCGCCGCGTCACCGCGCGTCGCGAACACCACGACGCCGTCGAGCACCGCCGACAGCACCTCGACGGGAACCTCGCGTTGGTAGATCTGCAACCATGTCGCGTCCGGCCGCGGCGCGAACGTCGTCGCCCCGTCGGGCGCGCCTGCGGGCAGATCGCGCACCATCACGATCGTCTCGAGGTGTGGCGAGTATGCGCTCCGCAGCGTCAGCAGCCGGTCAGGTACGGCGAGCCACGGCGTCTGCCCGCGCCGCGCATACCAGTCGACGACCGCGGGCACGCCCGCCACGCTCGCTTGCATGCCAAGCGGCACAGCCGAATTGGCCCGATGGGTGTGCCCGTCCGCGCCGCGCACCAGCCAGCCGTCGATCCACTCCTGCTCGGTCCCCGGCCATGCCAGGGCCGCTGCGTGCTCCAGCGCGCGGATCTCGGACGTCCGCACCGGGACGTCGGTCAACGCCCGCACGGTGACGACATCGGCGGCCGCGAGCTCGACCACCTCGCCGGCTTTCGTCCGCACCCGCACGACGGGGCCGGTGTCGAGCAGGTGGCCGATCACATCGGTGAGCGGTGGAACCGAACCCTGCGGCCGTCGGTAGCGCAGGCTGACCCGCGTTCCGACAACAGGCAGAGCCGCCACGTCAGTGGCCGAACGGGTCGGGGTCCTCACCGGGCATCCAACTCAGCCCCGGCACCCCCCAGCCGTGCGACTTCACCGCCCGCTTGGCGCTGCGCGCGTGCCTGCCCACCAACCGGTCCAGATAGAGGAACCCGTCGAGATGCCCCGTCTCGTGCTGCAGCATCCTGGCGAACAGCCCGGTGCCTTCGAGCGTGATCGGTGTGCCGTCGGCGTCCAGCCCCGTCACCCGTGCCCAGTCGGCGCGACCGGTGGGAAACGTCTCGCCGGGCACCGAAAGGCACCCTTCGTCGTCGTCGTCGGGGTCGGGCATGGTCTCGGGCACCTCCGAGGTTTCCAGCACCGGGTTGACGATCACACCGCGCCTGCGGGCCGGCTTGCCGCGGTCCTCGGCGCAGTCGTAGACGAACACCCGCGACGAAACCCCGATCTGGTTGGCGGCCAGCCCGACCCCGAACGCAGCGTCCATCGTGTCGTACAGGTCTGTGATCAAGTCGGCAACTTCAGGCGGCAGCGAACCGTCATCGGCCACCGGCACTTCGGTGGTCGCGGTGTGTAAGACGGGATCTCCGACGATTCGGATGGGTACGACTGCCACGATTGGCAAGCTTAAGTGAGCCGACTCGCCCGGTTGGCTGACGGCCCAAGTAGCGATGCCGTGGTTCAATATTCGCCGTATCGCTGGCGAGGTTTAGTGCGGGAGCGGGTCAGGAGCCAATGGGTAGCAACACAGACGGCGCCACGGCGCGGACTGAGCAATCCGGGGACGACTCTGAGCTACACCGATGGACTGACCCGCCGCGAACACGACATTTTGGCCTTCGAACGCCAGTGGTGGAAGTACGCAGGGGCCAAGGAAGACGCCATCAAGGAACTGTTTTCGATGTCGGCGACCCGCTACTACCAGGTGCTCAACGCTCTCGTGGACCGACCCGAGGCGCTGGCGGCCGATCCGATGCTGGTCAAACGGCTCCGTCGGCTTCGCGCGAGCAGGCAGAAGGCGCGGGCGGCACGTCGTCTCGGCTTCGAGGTGACCTGAGCCTTCCCCGCGCCTTGCTGAGCCTTCCGCGGGTCTCACCCACCACGCCGATACAGTGGGCCCAATGAACGAGCGCCATTCCGATTCCTCCGGGCTGCCCCTGCGCGCCATGGTGATGGTGCTGCTGTTCCTCGGCGTGGTGTTCCTGCTGGTCGCCTTCCAGGCCATGGGCGGAGGAGACGACTCGAGCGCCGACGAATCGCCGGTGGCGGTCAGCAGCTCCTCGACGCCGTCGCCGACGCCGTCGGAGGCGCCGCCTGCCGCCGCGAAGCCCGACGTCCGGGTCTACAACACATCCGAGACGCCGGGCGCCGCCGAGAACACGGCCAACCAGCTGCGCGAGGCGGGGTGGAACGTCACCGAGACCGGCAACCTCACCATCGAGGGGCTGACCGCGACCACCGTCTACTTCAGCGACGCGCCCGGTGAGCAGGAATCCGCCGACGAAGTCGGCCAGCTGCTGTCCGCGCCCGTCGAGCCGAGGGCGCCCGAACTGGCCGAGCAACCACCAGGCGTCGTCGTGGCGGTGACGGGATAGGCTTTCAAGCATGCTTGCCTCGCGTGCGCAGACGCTGACCGTCGCCTCCCTGTTCGCCATCCCCGCACTCGCGCTGAGTGCCTGCACCCCCAACGAGCCGGTTGCCTCAACACCCGGCACAACCCCGTCGGTGTGGACCGGGTCGCCCGCACCGTCGGCCCAGGCCGAGGGTGAAGGCGAAGGTCAAGCCGCGCCGTCAGGTGAGACGTTGACCGCGGAACTGAAGAACCCCAGCGGCACCACCGTGGCCACCGCCGACTTCGCGTTCTCCAGCGGCTATGTGACGGTGACCGTCAAGACGACCGGCTCCGGACAGCTCGCGCCGGGGTTCCACGGAATGCACATCCACTCGGTGGGCAAGTGCGAAGCCAGCTCGGTCGCGCCGACCGGCGGCGAGCCGGGCGACTTCAACTCGGCCGGAGGGCATTTCCAGGTGCCCGGCCACAGCGGGCATCCGGCCAGCGGCGACCTCACCTCGCTTCAGGTGCGCGAGGACGGCACCGCGGAGGTGGTGACGACCACCGACGCGTTCACCGCCGAAGACCTGCAGGCAGGCGCGAAGACGGCGATCATCATTCACGAGAAGGCCGACAACTTCGCCAACATCCCGCCGGAGCGCTACCAGCAGACCAATGGCACCCCGCCCCCTGACCAGACGACGCTCGCCACCGGCGATGCCGGAAAGCGGGTCGCGTGCGGTGTTATCGGCACCGGATAGCAGGCGGATAGATTTCGCCGGGTCGGCCCGGCCGACCGTCGGCGTCGAATGGGAGTTCGCTCTCGTCGACGCCGCAACCCGCGACCTGAGCAACGAGGCGGCCGCGGTGATCGCCGAGATCGGCGAAAACCCGCGCGTACACAAGGAATTGCTGCGCAACACCGTCGAGATCGTCACCGGAATATGCGATAACGCCGGGCAGGCGATGGAGGATCTGCGCACCACGCTCGTGCCAGCGCGCGACGTGGTGCGCAACCGCGGGATGGAGTTGTTCTGCGCGGGCACCCACCCGTTCGCCAAGTGGTCCGCCCAGAAGCTCACCGACGCGCCGCGCTACGCCGAACTGATCAAGCGCACGCAGTGGTGGGGTCGTCAGATGTTGATCTGGGGTGTGCACGTGCACGTCGGTATCTCGTCGGCGCACAAGGTGATGCCGATCGTCACCTCGTTGCTCAATCACTATCCGCACCTGCTGGCGCTGTCCTCGTCGTCGCCCTACTGGGAAGGCGAGGACACCGGATATGCGAGCAACCGCGCCATGATGTTCCAGCAACTGCCGACCGCCGGGCTGCCGTTCCACTTTCAGACGTGGGCGCAGTGGGAGGGCTTCGTCCATGATCAGAAGAAGACCGGCATCATCGATCACATGAATGAAATCCGTTGGGATATCAGGCCTTCGCCGCATCTGGGCACCGTGGAGGTGCGCGTCTTCGACGGCGTGTCCAACCTGCGTGAGCTCGGCGCGCTGACCGCGCTGACGCACTGCCTCATCGTCGATCTGGACCGCAAGCTCGACGCCGGTGACCAGCTGCCGACGATGCCGCCGTGGCACGTTCAGGAGAACAAGTGGCGCGCAGCGCGCTACGGACTCGACGCGGTGATCATTCTGGACGCCGACAGCAACGAGCGTCTGGTCACCGAGGATCTCGACGAGCTGTTGAACCGGCTCGAGCCGGTGGCCGAGTCGTTGGACTGCGCCGCCGAGCTGGCGGCTGTCGCCGACATCTACGGCCACGGCGCGTCATACCAGCGTCAGCGGCGCATCGCCGAGGACAACGACGGCGATCTGCGTGCCGTCGTCGACGCGTTGGTCGGCGAGTTGGACATCTGATCGTGGCCACCATTCCGATGTTCCCGCTCGAGCGGGCGATGCTGCCCGGCGAGGAACTGCCGCTGCGGATCTTCGAGCCGCGGTACTCCGAGCTGGTCTCCGACTGCCTCGCGATGGACGACCCGGCCTTCGGGGTCGTGCTGATCCAGGCCGGCCGCGAGGTGGGGGGCGGCGACGCGCGCAGCGACGTCGGGACGTTGGCCCACATCACCGAGGTCGCAGATTTCGGGAACGGCCAGTATCGCATGAACTGCGTGATGGCAGAGCGCATCCGGGTGCTGGAGTGGCAACCCGACAACCCGTACCCGCGGGCCGCGATCGAGATGTGGCCCGACGAGGCGGGTGAGAACGTCGGCGCCGACGCCATCCGCGACATCGAAGACCGCATGATCGCCCTGTTCGAGCGGATCGCCCAAGCGCGCGGCGCAGACGTCAGTGGGCGCGACATCGTCGCGGGCGCGGATGCCGCCCCCGATGCGGCAATGTGGTTGTACGCGTTGACCGCCCGTCTACCAATGGGCCAGGCAGACCGGTATTCGGTACTGGCCGCTCCGACGGTCGCGGCGCGGCTGGCCGCGCTGCGCGAGGCTGTCGAGACCGTCAGCGCGCTCGTCGAGTTCCAGCTGTCGGGCGACTAACCGGAAAGTCTCGCCTCCACGAAAACGGTTCGGGGCGTTGTGTCCTCGTCGCCAGTGCGGTTGTACCGGTCCATCAGCTCGGCGGCCCCGATGCTCGTCACCTCCCAGCCGTGGCCGGTGAACCAGTCGGTCACCTCGGTGCGCTCCTCGACGAACCACAGATCGGCGACATCGGGTGCGTCGTCCGCGACGCCTGCTTCCTCCCGCAACTGCCGCATCCGTTCCCGGCGGCCGGCCAGATACTCGGGATCGAAGAAGCCGGCGCCGAAAGCCTCGATGGCGATCCGGCTGCCTCTGGCGCTCAGATCGGTGATGCGCTCGAACAACAGGTCCTGACCGGCAGCGGGAAGGTAGGGCAGCAGACCCTCCGCCGCCCACGCCGTCGGCTCGTCGGGATCGAATCCCGCCTCCCGCAACGTTTTCGGCCAGTCCTGCCGGAGGTCGACGGGTACCGCCACATAGCGGGCCGCGGAGTTCAGCCCGCGGCTGCGCAGCGTCTCGGTTTTGAATTCCAGCACCTTCGGCTGATCGATCTCGTAGACGGTGCTGCCGTCGTTCCACGGCAGCCGCCACGCCCGCGCGTCCAGACCGGCGGCAAGGATGACGGACTGTTCGATGCCTCCTGCACCCGCGGCGATGAAGAATTCGTCGAACCACTTGGTGCGCGATGCGGCGTAGCCGGCGATGGACCGGATCCGCTCGACGATGTGGCGTTGCGGCAACTGCCATCCGCGCGCGACGGCCGCCTCGACGAACATCTCGGCGAAGGGGTCGGTGAACAAGGGGCACTCCGAGCTCGCTTCCTGCGAACGCGCCCACGCCACGCCGAGAGCCGTCGCGCCGACTCCTTCGGTGATGTCCCAGGAGTCGTCGTCAGTTCTGCCCATTCGTCCCGCCTTCTCCCAGCTCGTCTTGGGTGAGCCGGTCACCGATGTTCTGCTCGCGGTAGGCGAGCTGGCCCACCCGGTTGGCGACGACAGGTGCGGTGATCACGGTGAAGATCCCGGTCAGGATCAGCATGCCGACGTCCACGTTGCCACGTAGCCGGATCGCCGCGCCGACGAGGACCAGCAGCAAGCCGAGGACCTGCGGTTTGGTAGCCGCGTGCATGCGCGACAGGGTGTCGGGAAAGCGCACAACGCCGATCGCGGCGGTGAGCGCCAACGCCGATCCGCCGAGCACGAGCACGGCGGTGACGATGTCGAGGGCGCTCACCGTGGGTACCTGCTCGAGGTGTCGATGCGGATGTCGGGCACGCGGAAGCGGGCGACGCTCACCGAGCCGACGAAGCTGATCAGTGCAAGCGCGGTCAGCGCATAGGTGACGGTGGTGTCGAGGCTGAACGCCGCCCAAGCGCCGATCGCGCACATCGCGACCGCCACAAGAGAGTCCAGCGCGACGAGGCGATCCAGAGTGGTCGGCCCGGCGAGGATCCGAAACATCACGATGCTTGCGGCCGTAGTGAGCATGACGGCGGCGATGATCCACACGGGCGTCACGAATCCTCCTTGGCTTTGGCGGGCTGCCAGTCGGCGTCGCGTTCGAAAGCCGCCACCAGCAACCTCTGCGTCTGTTCGACCTGCCGGTGGAAGCGGTCGACGCCCTTGTCATTGCCGACGTCGAGCACATGCATGTAGAGCAGTCGCCGCTCCTGATCGATCTCCAGCACGATCGAGCCGGGCACCAGGTTGAAGATGTTGACGGCCAGCGCGAGCACCAGATCCGACTTGACCGCGAGGTGGGCGCGCAACACCGCGGTGAGCGGCGGCGGTCCCGGTCTTATCGCCAGCCAGGCCACCTGTAGAGAGGACTGCACCAACTGGTAGGCGACCACGACGACCAGCTTCACCAGCGACAGCGGGTGGACCCTGCCCTCGACGGGCACCGCGGGCAGCGGCAGCATCAACGTGATCACCAGCGCGACCGCGAACCCGCCGATGATGTTGGCTGGTGTTGCGTTGCCCCACAACAACACCCAAACGAGCATCAGCCAGCTGAGCACCCATACCCGCAGCAGCCGGCCTCTCATCGCGTCGCCCCGGAAAGGACTGCCGAGATGTAGCGATCACGGTCGAGCACCTCGGTGGCCGCACGGTCGCTGTAGGCGACGATCGGGCCTGCCAGCACCGTCAGCGTGAGGCCCACGGCGATCAGCGCACCGGTCGGCACCATCATGCCGACGGGCATTCGCCCGACGTCTGTGCGGTCGGCGAGCAGGATGTCCTCGGCGTTGTCGAGGAGCGACGACGGAGCCGCCGAGGCGACATCGCCTTCCGGCGCGTCGGTGCGTGTGCGCCAGAACGCCAGCGTCCAGACGCGAGACACCACGTACAAGGTCAGCAGGCTGGTCACCACACTGCCGCCGACAAGTAACCAGGCCAGCAGGGAACCGTTCTGAGCGCCCGCTTCCAGCAGCGCGACCTTGCCGACGAAGCCGGAAAACGGCGGAATGCCACCGAGATTGAGCGCGGGCACGACGAACACGAAGGCCAGCAGCGGGCTCGCCGCGGCCAAGCCGCCGAGCCGTTGGAGCGTGGATGCTCCCGCCTGCCGCTCGATCAGGCCGACGACCAGGAACAGCGCCGTCTGCACCAGGATGTGGTGCGCGACGTAATAGATCGCGCCCGAGAGGCCGAGCTCGCTGGACAACGCGACGCCGAACACCATGTAGCCGATGTGACTGACCAGGGTGAAGGACAACAGCCGTTTGATGTCGCTCTGCGCGATCGCGCCGAGGATGCCGACGATCATGGTCAAAAACGCCGCCACCATCAACATCCCGTCGATCCCGGCGTCCGGGAACAGCAGCGTGTGCGCCCGGATGATCGCGTACACACCGACTTTCGTCAGCAGGCCCGCGAACACCGCGGTGACGGGCGCAGGGGCGGTCGGGTAGGAGTCGGGCAGCCAGGACGACAGCGGGAAGACCGCCGCCTTGATGCCGAATGCGACGAGCAGCACCGCGAACAGTGCACTGCGGGTGCCCGCCGCGACCCCGTCCATCCTGACGGCGATCTCGGCCATGTTCAGTGTGCCGGTCGCCGCGTAGATGAGCGCGATGCCGATCAGGAAGATCACCGAGGACACCATCGAGACCATCACGTAGGAGATGCCGACCCGCACCCGTTCGGCGCTCGCCCCGATGGTCAGCAGCACGAAGCTCGAGGCCAGCAGCACCTCGAACCCGACGAAGAGGTTGAACAGGTCGCCCGCGAGAAAGGCGTTGCACACGCCCGCCGACAGCACGAGATAGGTGGGCAGGAAGATCGACACCGGCTGGCGCTCGCCCCCGTCCCGGATGCCCTGCCCGATGGCGTAGCACACCACGGTCAGCAGGACGATCGACGAGACGACCAGCATGAGCGCCGAAAGCCGGTCCACCACGAGCGTGATGCCGAGAGGACCCAAACCGGGCACACTCTGACCCCAGCCGCCGACCTGCACCGCGATCGTGCCGTCGCGGTCGGCGTAGTAGACCAGCGCCGCGCAGACGGCGACCACCGCCGACAACGCGATCAGCGTGATGGCTCGTTGCAGCCGGGGCCGGCGGCCCGCCACGAGCGTTGCGGCCGAGGCGATCAACGGAATCAGCACGGGCAGCGGGGTCAACACCGAGGGGTATGCTCATGGCTCGACTCCCACTCGTCCCCTGCCCTGCGGGCGTGGGCCCACCGGTCCTCGCTCGTTCCTCGTCCCCTGCCCTGCGGGCGTGGGCCCAGCGATCCTCACTCGCGCTCGTCTTCGCGGACTCATCGCGACCCCAGCCCCGGCAGCGCGTCCAGCTCGTCGGGATCGTCGGTGTCGCGCGACACATCGGGAGTCGGCCTGGCCTCGTCGAGGGCGGCGAGCTGCTCGTCGGTCAACTGTGCGACCCGGGCGTCCTCGGGGTCGTTGGCGATCACTTCGTCGGTGGTCAACTGGTAGATGCGGTAGATCAACGACAACACGAACGCAGCGATGCCCATGCTGATGACGATGGCGGTGAGAATCATCGCTTGCGCCAACGGATCTGCGGTAGCGGTCTGGCCGTTGCTGATCCGGCCGCGCACCGGCGGATTCCCCGACGGGCCTCCCACCAGCAGGATCAACAGGTTCACGGCATTGCCGATCAGCAACAGTCCGAGCAACATTCGGGTCAGGCCGCGTTCCAGCAGGAGATAGACCCCGACGCTGGTGAGGCCGCCGATCAACACGAGCGGAACAAGGAAGGCCGTCATCGCGACGCCACCGCCGCCGCCGATCGCTGCGCCGACATCTCGCGTCCACCCGGGCGCCGAGGCTGCGCAGCACGTCGAGGACGAGGCCGACGACGATGAGATACACGCCGAGGTCGAAGAACAGTGCTGTGACGAGCTTGATGTGGCCGAGCACGGGAACGTCGAATTCCAGCACCGCCGATGACAGCACCGGTGCACCGAGTAGCAGCGACGTCACCGCTGTGCCTGCCGACAAGGCGAGTCCGGTGCCCAGGATCTTGCCCGCGTCAAGCGGGAGCGTTTCACCGAGTTCGTAGCGACCGCCCGCCAGATACCGCAGCACAAGCGCAAGACCTGCGGTCAGCCCGCCAGCGAATCCGCCGCCGGGTGTGTTGTGCCCCGCGAAGAAGAAGTAGGCCGAGAGCACCATGATGAGCGGGAAGATCAGCCGGGTCGCGACCTCGAGCACCAGAGATCGGTGTCGCGGATCGCGCAGTTCACTGCCGCGCAGCCAGGTGGTATCGCCTGCGGCCGGGCTCGTCGCCACCGCGCCGAGGGGCCCGATATCTGGCTGGCCTGCGTCGGCGACCCGCGGCGCGGCGCCGAAGCGTCTGTGCCGGAACACCATTGACGCCACACCTGTTGCAGCGACCAGCAGCACCGACACCTCGCCGAGGGTGTCCCAAGCGCGGATATCGACGAGCAGCACGTTGACGGTGTTGGCGCCCTGCCCGCGGTAGTAGGCGGCATCGGGCAGCAGCGCGGCGATCGGGACGCCGGTGCGGGCGGCCATCGCGAACGCCGCAAGAGTGGTGACGCTGGCGCCTACGGCAAGCGAAAGCGCCACCCTCGGCAGCCGGTTCCTTCCGATGTTGCCCCTGTCGGATTCCGCGGGCAACGTGCGGAGCACCAGCACGAAGATGACGAGCGTCAGCGTCTCAACCAGGAACTGGGTCAACGCAAGATCGGGAGCACCGTGGAACGCGAATATGATGCCGCAGCCGTAGCCGGTCACCCCGACCAGCAGCACCGCCGCGAGTCGGTTGCGCATCACCGTCGCACCGACCGCGGCTGCCAGCATCAGCACGCCGACGATCACCTGCAGCGGCGACCCCCACAGTGCGAACTCGGGCCGATCGCGTGCCCCCAGCGTCAGCACCACCACCGGCACGATCGCGAGCGTGGCCAGGATCACCGACTGGGTGGCGGGGATCGAACCGCGCTGCGTCGTACCGGTCAACCGGACAGACAGCATGTCGAGGCCGCGAATCGCTGCGTCGTAGATGCGGTCGGCGTTGCCGAGAGGCAGGTACATCAACTTCCTGCGCCGCAACCGCGACCGGCCCAGGAACGCGGCGGTGCCGATCGCCAGACACGAGCGCCGACAGCAGCAGTGGCAGGTTGAGACCGTGCCAGAGCGCGAGTTCGTAGTCACCCTCGCCGCCAACGGTGTCGGCGTAGGTGTCCAATGCGTGGTCC
This sequence comes from uncultured Actinomycetota bacterium, assembly GCA_963786995.1. Taxonomy (GTDB): domain Bacteria; phylum Actinomycetota; class Actinomycetes; order Mycobacteriales; family Mycobacteriaceae; genus Mycobacterium. The sequence goes on from CAWBBH010000006.1 coordinate 488,510, forward strand.
AGCGGTGCGGGCCACAGCCCGAATATCAGGCCCGCGCCGGCGAGGATCGCGGGCGCGGCGAGGAATGTCGCTGGCGCGGAGTGCATTTCGGCCACCCGCTTGCTCGCCTCAGTCCTGCCCTTCCTGGCGAACGCGCCCCACAGAAACCGCAGGCTGTACATGGTGGTGAAAATCGAGCCCGCAACCATCGCCGCCAGGACGAACGGTGCGGTATGGCCCAAAGCCTCGGAGTGCAACAGGGTTTCGTAATCGGCCTCCTTGGCCACGAAGCCGAGGAACGGCGGCAGCGCCGCCATGCTTGCCGTCGCGCCGGTGGCGATGATCAGCAGCGGCTTGTTGCGCTCGCCGAGCCAGGCCAGCCTGCGGATGTCGCGGGTGCCGGTGGTGTGGTCGATGATCCCGACCACCATGAACAGCGCGGCCTTGAACATGGCGTGCGCGCACAGCAGTGCCAGCCCGGCGAGCATCAGGTCGCTGCCGCCCGCCCCGACCATCACCGTGATGAACCCCAGCTGGCTCACGGTGCCGAATGCCAGGATCAGCTTCAGGTCGTATTCGCGGATCGCCCGCCAGCCGGCCAAAAGCACGGTCACCACGCCGAGCGTCACGACCATCGGCCGCCACGGCGGCGAGTCGGCGAAGCCGGGTGTCATTCGCGCGACGAGGTAGACGCCCGCCTTGACCATCGCGGCGGCGTGTAGATACGCACTGACCGGGGTCGGCGCCGCCATCGCGCCTGGCAGCCAGAAATGCAGCGGCACGATCGCCGACTTGGCCAGTGCACCGACCAGTATCAGCGCGACGGCCACCGCGACCGCGAGCCCGGTCGGCGGTGCCGCGATGAGTTCGCTCAACAGATAGGTGCCCGAGACGGAGCCGAGAATGACGATGCCGACGAGCATCGCCAGCCCACCGGCGGTGGTGACCAACAGCGCCTGCACAGCCGCTTTGCGGCTGCTCGCGCGTTCGGCGTAATGCCCGACCAGCAGGAACGACAGCACCGTGGTGAGCTCCCAGAACACGTAGAGCACCAGCATGTTGTCGCTGACCACCAGGCCGAACATGGCACCGGAGAACGCGACCAGTTCGGCGGCGAAACTCGCAAGCCGCTTCTCGGCTCTGCCGTCGTGGTGGTGGAAATAGTCGGCGCAGTAGAACAGCACCAGCGCGCCGATACCCAGCACCAGCACGCTCATGATCGCCGCGAGCGCGTCGAACCGCAGCGTGATGTCCATCGAGAGCTCAGGCACCCACGACACGTCGACGCTGTGCGCCTGTCCGCGTTCCGGCCAGTTCAGTCCCACCCAGATCAACGAGCCGAGCGGCACGAGCGCCAGCGGATAGAACGCCCGTCGGCCCCACCGGTGCACCAGTAGGGGAGCCGACGCGGTGGCGACCGCATGGGCGAACAAGACGACGAGCAAGGCACTCCGATCGAATTGTGGTCGGGGTGTCAGCCGGGGCACGGCTTTGGCTGAACCCCAGTCTACGTGGGCGGATATCGCTACCATCCCGCGTCGTGGACGCATGCGATGTGGTAGTGGTCGGCGCAGGCCCCACCGGCCTGATGCTCGCCAGTGAACTCGCATTGGGAGGCGCGGCGGTCCGGCTGCTCGAAGTGCGCGCCGATATGCCGAACATCACCAGGGCGTTCGCCGTGCACGCGCGCACGCTCGAGCTGCTCGACGCGCGCGGCATGGCCGACGAGCTGCTGGCGCGCGGTGTGTCCGTCTACGAGATCGCGCCGCCTGGCGGGGCCACGATGAACCTGCGCGAACTGCCGACCAGGTTCGGGATGCTGCTCGTGGTTCCGCAGAGCGGCACCGAGCACGTGCTCGGCGCCAGGGTGGACGACATGGGCGTGCCGGTGGTGCGCGGCGCCGAGGTGGTCGGGATGACCCAGGACGGTGACGGCGTCACAGTGGCGTGCGCCAACGGGTCATCGGTTCGGGCGCGCTACATCGTCGGATGCGACGGTGCGCACAGCACCGTGCGCCGGCTGGCGGGGATCGGGTTCGAGGGCAAGCAGTACGAGACCCACATCCTGCTCGCCGACGTGCACCTGACCCGGGCGCCGCAGGAGACGCTGACCGGTGTCACCAACGAGCGCGGCGCCGTCCTGATGATCCCGTTCGGCGACGGCTGGTTCCGTGCCATCGCCTGGGATCGGCTGCGCGAGCAGGCGCCGTTGTCCGAACCGGTCACCGTCGACGAGATCCGCGACTCGTTTCGCCGCATCGCGGGCGAGGACTACGGCATGACCGACATGCGGTGGAGTTCGCGTTTCCTGTCCGAGCGCAAGCAGGCCGAGCGTTACCGCGCGGGCCGGGTGTTCATCGCGGGCGACGCCGCGCACGTGCACTCCCCGCTGGGCGGGCAGGGCATGAACACGGGCATCGGCGACGCGATGAACCTCGGTTGGAAGCTGGCCGCCGAACTCGGTGGAACCGCGCCGCCGTGGCTGCTGGACAGCTACGAGGGCGAGCGCGTTGCGGTCGGGGCAGCGGTGTTGCGGCTGACCGATGCGTTCAACCAGCTGGTGCTCGGCCGGTCGCGGGTGCAACGCACGGTGGCCAGCCTCGCGATCGGAGCGATCACGCGGTTGCCGGCGGGTCGGCGTTTCATGGCGGGCAGGCTGAGCCAGATCGGCATCGACTATCCGCGGGCATCCCGTGACGACCACCCGATGGTCGGCAAGCGGATGCCCGACGTCGAGTGCGGCGGTCGTCGGCTGTACGAACTGCTGCGCGAGGGCCGCTTCGTGATGTCGACGACCGACGATGTCGACATCGACCGCGCCGACGTCATCCATGCCGTTCACCACGGCCGCGGGCTGCCGGCGGCAGTGCTGGTGCGACCCGACGGGTACGTCGCGTGGGCCGACGACCGGCCGCCGACGGCGTCGCACGCAGCGGCGGCGATCGCCCGCTGGAGTGTGCGGCCCGCTCAGAAGTAGCGCGGACGCGCGCCACAGCCCGCCGCGAACGCGAATCGGGTCGGCAGCGCGTGGCCGACGAGTCCGATCCCCGCGCCGAGGATCGGCCAGATGGGCCAGAAGTACCAGGCGCCCGCGGTCAGCCCGACAACAAGCCACACCGCGAGCACGATGACGACCATCGCCAGGTAGCCGGCCAGGTGAAACTGCAGGCCGCGGCGCGCGGCCCGCCGGCGGGCTTCGCGGCGGCGGGGGTCGTTGCGCCGCAGCTGGGCAAGCGGCAAATCGGCGACGAGGGCGCCCAGTTCGGCGGTGGTGTGCGCGGCGAACGCGGCCTGCAGCCGGGTCTCGTATTCGGCCATCTCGAGGTAACCCTGCGCCAGCGCGGAACCGAGGTGATCGGCGGTCCTCTGACGTTCGCGGTCGCCTGCCCGGACGGTTGTGTTCGAGGCAGTCATCGTGGAACCTCCGATGATCTAGACAGTGACTAGTTCCTGGGTACGACTATGCGCGCTCAACTAGTCACTGTCAAGATGGATCTGCCGAATCGTCGCAGGATGTTCGGTGTTGTCCGTTTACTACACAGGCCGGATCGGTGTCGTCACCATTGGTTCGACAAGACAACTCTCAAGGGGGGCGACATGTCCGTCGACGAAGCGAAGCTGAACGAGTTCCTCGGCAAGGCAGTGGGCGATCTCGGCGCGGCGATGAGCGCGACGCTGATGCTCGTCGGCGATCGGCTCGGGCTGTACCGAGAACTGGCCACACAGAAGATGACGTCGGCCGAGTTGGCGCAACGCACCGGCACCGACGAGCGGTACGTCCGCGAATGGCTGGGGAACCAAGGTGCAGGCGGATATGTCGAGTACGACGCCGTGCGCGACGAGTGGTCACTGAGTCCGGAGCAGGCGCTGTGCCTGACCGACCCGAACGGGCCCGTCGACATGCCCGGTGCCTACAACATCGTCGAGGCGACGTTCCACGCGCTCGAGCAGACACTCGCCAACTTCAGATCCGGAGCAGGGATGGAGTGGGGTGAGCACCACCCCTGCCTGTTCGAGGGAACCGAACGATTCTTCCGGGCCGGCTACAACACCAATCTGATCGACGCTTGGCTGCCCGCGCTGGACGGCGTCGTCGACAAGCTGCAGCGCGGAGCGACAGTCGCCGACGTCGGCTGCGGGCACGGCGCCAGCACCATCCTGATGGCGCTGACATATCCGGACTCGGAGTTCGTCGGCTACGACTATCACGACGAATCCATCACGGTCGCAACCGAAAAGGCGGCCGCGGCGGGTGCGTCGAACGCGCGATTCGAGACCGCCGACGCGGTCGGTTACAAGGGTAGGGACTTCGATCTGATCGCCTTCTTCGACTGCCTGCACGACATGGCGGACCCGGTTGCCGTCGCCCGGCATGCCCGCGAGGCGATCAGCGACGACGGCGTCGCGATGATCGTGGAGCCGTTCGCCAACGATCGGGTCGCCGACAACCTCAATCCGGTGGGCCGGGTCATGTACGGCGCCTCCACCCAGATCTGCGTGCCGGTGTCGCTCGCGCGCAAGGGCCCTGCCCTCGGTGCGCAAGCCGGTGAAGCGAGGCTTCGCGAGGTCGTCGTCGACGGCGGCGGCTTCACCCGGTTCCGACGAGCCACCGAGACCCCGTTCAACCTGGTGCTGGAGGCCAGGCCGTAATCAGCGCGTCGCCGAGAAGGCGCGCAGGCTCTCCACCTGGACCGGGTCGAGCGACGGGCGCACGTTGTCGCGGGCCTTCGCGACATCGGCGGCCGTCACGTCCGCGGCGTCGATCGAACGCCGCATCGCGGTCAGCGCGGCTTCTCTCAGAAGCGCGACGCAGTCGGCGGCGCTGTAGCCGTCGAGGTCGTCGGCGAGCGCGTCGAGGTCGACGTCGTCGCTCAGCGGTATGGATTTGCCTGCCGTGCGAAGGATCTCGCGGCGCGCGTCGGCGTCGGGCGGTTCGACGAACACCAGCTTCTCCAGCCGGCCAGGCCGCAGCAGCGCGGGGTCGATCAGGTCGGGCCGGTTCGTCGCGCCGAGCACCACGACGTTGCGCAGCGGCTCGATGCCGTCGAGCTCGGTGAGCAGCGCGGCCACCACCCGGTCGGTGACCCCGGAGTCGAAGCTCTGCCCGCGCCGGGGCGCCAACGCATCGAGCTCGTCGAGGAACACCAGCGACGGCGCGGAGTCACGGGCCCGGCGGAACAGGTCGCGCACCGCCTTCTCCGAAGCGCCGACCCATTTGTCCATCAGCTCAGCGCCTTTGACGGCGTGCACCGACAGCCGGCCCGAACTGGCCAGCGCCCGCACCACGAACGTCTTGCCGCAGCCGGGCGGTCCGTACAGCAGCACGCCGCGCGGCGGCTCGACGCCGAGGCGCTCGAATGTTTCGGGATGCTGCAGCGGCCACAGCACGGCCTCTGTCAGCGCCTGTTTGGTCTCCGCCATGTCGCCGACGTCGTCGAGCGTGATCGAACCGACCGCCACCTCCTCGGAGGCGGACCGCGACAGCGGCCGGATGACGCTGAGCGCGCCGGTCAGGTCGGCCTGTGTCAGCGTCGGCGGCTTCTCCTCCTCGCTGGCCCGCGCCGCCGCCCGCAGCGCGGCTTCGCGCACCAGCGCGGCCAGATCTGCGACCACGAAACCCGGTGTGCGATCAGCGATTTCGTCGAGGTTCAGGTCCGCTACGGGAACGTCGCGCAGCAGGACTTCGAGCAGCTCTTTGCGGGTCGCCCCGTCGGGCAGGCTCAGGCCCAGCTCGCGGTCGCACAGGTCGGGTGCCCGCAGCCGCGGGTCGAGGTCGTCCGGTCGCTGCGAGGTGGCGATGAAAGCGACGCCGGGGGTGGCGACGGCGTTGCGCAGCTCGGCGAGGATCAGCGTGGACACCGGGTCGGCGGCGGGCGGCAGCAGCGCGTCGATGTCGGTGATCAGCAGGACGCCGCCGCCGTCGCGCACCGACGCGACCGCCGACGACACACTCCTGAGCCGGTCCTCGGCACGCAGCGCTCCGACCTCGGGCCCGTCCAGCTCGACCAGTCGCCGGTTCGCGCATACCGCACGAACCAGCGCGGCCTTGCCGACGCCCGCGGGACCGGACACCAGCACGCCGAGATTGGGCTTGGCGCCCAGTGTTTGGAGCAGGTCGGGCTGGTCGAGCGCGAGCTTGAGCCACTCCGTCAACCTGGCGGCCTGCGCGTGCTGGCCCTTGAGGTCATCGATGTTGACCGTGGCGGATTTCTCCGGTGTCGACACCGTGTACTGACCCGATTCGGGCTGCTCCGACGTGCCGACGCCGCGGCGTGACGTCGCCGCCGCTGCGATTCCGTCGCCCCACATCACCACCGAGTTCGGTTGCACGCTGACGGGTCCGGCCGGATCGACGCCGGTCACCGTCAGCAGCTCCGACGTCCAGGTGATACCGACCGCCGACGCGAGTGCGCTGCTGGCCGCCGAGGCCGGGATGTCGGGGCCGAGGTCGCGCGGAAGAAGAGACACCGTGTCGCCGACCGTCATCACCTTGCCCAGCAGCGCCTGACGCAGCGTCGCCGATGAGAGCGACTGGGTGGCGAGGGTGGATCCAGACACCGTCACCGACCGCGCGCCGTACACCGTGACCGGGGCGACGAGCACCGCGGTGTTCTCCCGCAACCCGGCGTTGGACAGGGTGACGTCGTCGAGTAGCGCGGTGCCTGCGGGGGTTCCGTGCGGTGCGACGGCCGCGACCGCCGCGGTGGTTCTCGATCCGGTCAGCGAAACGGCGTCCCATTCCCGGATGCCCAGTGCGGCAATCGCTTCCGGATGAAGTCGGACCACTCCGCGGCGCGAGTCCAATGCCGAGGTGTTCAGTCGCGCGGTCAGGGTGAGGTGGTGCCGGGGCGCCTGGCGGTCGGCGACGTCGAGGTCGGTCACGTCACGGGCCCGGCGGCCTGCGTAGGCCGAGTCGGGCCATCGACCGCCGCTGTCCGCGCGGCTGCGCCCGGCGGATCGCCCGCCGGGCCTGCCGTTGCGCCTTGGGTTTGTCGTCCCACACCTCGGGGTGCTTCGACAGCCACGCCGTCGTCCGCACCGCGAACGGGATGTGGATCACGTAACCCACGATGATCAGCAGGATCACGATGTAGCCGTACAGGATTGACGCGGCGACGAGCACGGCCAGCAGCGCCAGCAGCGGCACCACCATGTTCTGCGAGATCGCGAAGGTGTGCACCTTGCGCATCGGGATCGTGCTGACTGCGAGCAGGGAGACGCCGATCATCCAGATCACCACGGCAGGCTCCGAGGTCCACCAGCCGTCCCCGAACTGCATCTTGGCCGCAAGGGGTCCGATCGCGCCGATCGCGCCGGCCGGTGCGGGCATGCCGACGAAGAACTGGTTCATGTAGGCGGGCTTGTTCTCGACCAGCATGGTGTTGTAGCGCGCCAGCCGCAGCACGATGCAGACCGCGTACAGCAGCACCACGATCCAGCCGATCCGCGATTGCGACAGCAGCGTGCCGTAGACGATGAACGCCGGTGCGACGCCGAAGTTCACCGCGTCGGCCAGCGAGTCGATCTCCTCGCCCATCTTCGAGGTGGCCTTCAACAGCCGGGCGATGCGGCCGTCGAGCGCGTCGAGGATCGCGGCCACCGCGAGGAACGCCATCGCCTCGGTCGGGCGGTCGTCGAGGGCGAACTTCACCGCGGACAGGCCGAGGCAGATGGCCGCGACGGTCATCGCGCTCGGCAGCATGCGCACCGACAGCACGGGACGCTTGACGCGTGGCTTCATCGCGGCAACTCCGCGAGGATCGTCTCGCCGCCGACGGCCCGCTGGCCGGGCAGCACGAGCACTTCCGATCCCTCGGGCAGATAGGTGTCCAACCGCGACCCGTATCGGATGAGCCCGTAGGTGTCGCCGATCGTCACCTTGTCGCCGGGCTTGATGTCGCAGACGATGCGGCGGGCGACCAGGCCCGCGATCTGCACGGCGATCACCTCGCGACCCTCCGGCGTGCGGATCAGCACGCTGTTGCGCTCATTGTCCTGGCTGGCCGCCGCGAGCTCGGCGGACTTGTAGAGACCCGGGCGGTGCACGACGGACACCACCTCGCCGCTGATCGGGATGCGCTGGACGTGGGCGTCGAAGATCGACAAAAAGATGCTGATCCGCTGTAGCGGCCGCGCGGGCAGATTCAGCTCGGCGGGCGGCACGGCCTGCTCGACGAGGCAGATGAGCCCGTCGGCGGGGGCGACGATGAGGCCGGGGCGGGTTGGCGCAACCCTCGGCGGGTGGCGGAAGAAGGCGGCATTGGCGCCTGCGGCCAGCAGGCCCGCGCGGCGCAGCCACCGGTTGCGGCGACCCACCGCGGCGACCGCAAGACCTGCGCCGACGAACGGCAGGCCGGCAGGGTGCATCGGGGGGATGGTGGTCTTCGCGAGGGCCACCAGTCGCGCGGGGCCTGATCGGAGGTCGGGGCGTCTGGCCATCGTGTCGCGATTCTACGGGTGGCTACCCCGAGGACAGGTCCCAAACCTGAACCGCGGAGCCCGAGGCGAGCTCGGTGACGTCCTCACCGATCTCCAGCAGGCAGTTCGCCGAGGCCAGCCAGCGCAGGTGATGGGAGGCGGGCGGCCCGTAGCTGGTGACCTCGCCCGCTGCGGCGTCGAGCACGCCGCGACGGAACTGGCGCTTGCCGCGGGGAGAGGTCAGGTCCTCGGTGAGCACGGCGGTCAGCCGCTGACGGGCAGGCTGGGGCAGCCCCATCGCCGCGCGCAGCGGTGCCCGGATGAACACCTCGAACGACACCAGAGCGCTGACCGGATTGCCGGGCAGAGTGATGATCGGGGTTTCCCCGATGCGTCCTGCGCCCTGCGGCATGCCGGGCTGCATCGCCACCTTGACGAACTCCACCTGCCCGCCCAGCGCATCCTTGACGACCTCGTAGGCGCCCGCGCTCACCCCGCCGGTGGTGATGATCAGATCCGCCTCGCCGGCATGGCCGTCGAGCACCGCGCGGAATTCCTCGACGTCATCGCTGGACATCGGGGCCGTGGTCACCGATGCGCCCGCGTCCTTCGCGGCGGCGGCCAGCATCACGGCGTTGGACTCATAGATCTGACCCGGTTTCAGCGTGGTGCCGGGTGCCACCAGTTCCGACCCGGTCGACAGCACCAGAACCCGTTGCCGCGGAACGACAGTCAGCTCCCCGAGGCCCAGCGCCGCGGCGAGTCCGAGCGCGGCGGGCGTGACGACCTGACCGGCCCTCAGCACGACGGTGCCCGCTTCGACGTCTTCGCCCGCACGGCGGATGTGCTGCCCGGCCCTGGCTGCGGCGTGGATCGCCACGGTGTCGGTGGCGCCGTCGGTGCGTTCCACCGGCACCACGGCGGTGGCGCCAGACGGCAGCGGCGCCCCGGTCATGATGCGATGTGCCGTACCGGGTTTCAGGGTCAGCGGATCGGTTCGGCCCGCGGGGATGTCCTCGGCGACGGGCAGCAGCACCGGATGCTCGTCACCGGCGCCCGCGATGTCGTCGGCGAGCACGGCGTAGCCGTCCATCGCCGAGTTGTCGAAGCCGGGCAGCGACAGCGGAGCCGCCACGTCCTCGGCGAGCACCAGACCGAGCGCATCGGCAAGTGGCACCGCCACCGGCGGCCGGGGCGTGATCAGAGCGGCGACCACGCGCCCGTGCTCGTCGACGGAGCGCATCAGACTCCGAAGGTGACGCCGGTCAACTCCTCGGACAGCGTCCACAGCCGACGCTGCAGATCCTCGTCGCGCGATTGTGCGCTGGAGCCAACGACTTTCGGGCTGCCCTTGACCTCACCGATGCCGTCCGGTCCGTAGTACTGGCCGCCCTGCGCACCGGGGTCGGTCGCGGCGCGCAGCGTCGGAAGCGCACCCTTGTCGGCGGGCTGGGTGGCGACCTTCCACACGAAGCTCGGGATGAAGTCGGGCAGGTAGCGCATCAGCTCGGTGTCGGAGAAGCCGGGATGGGCGGCGAGTGCGACGGTCGGCACTCCCGCGGATTTCAGCCGCCGCTGCAGCTCGTAGGTGAACAGCAGGTTGGCGAGCTTGCTCTGTCCGTACGCCTCGACGCGGTTGTACTTGCGCTGCAGATGCGGATCGTCGAAGTGGATGCGGGCCATCAGGCGGTGACCGACACTGCTGACCGTGACGACCCGTGACCCGTCGACGGACGTCAGGTGGTCGAGCAGAAGGCCGGTCAGGGCGAAGTGGCCGAGGTGGTTGGTGCCGAACTGCATCTCGAAACCGTCTTTGGTGGTTTCGCGCGTCGGCACGTACATCACGCCCGCGTTGTTGATCAGCAGGTCAATGCGTGGGTGCGCGGCGCGCAGTTCCTCGGCCGCTGTGCGGACGCTCGCGAGCGACGACAGATCCAGCTCCTGGAGCGCGACGACGGCGTTCGGGCTTGCCGCCTTGATCTTCTCGACGGCTTGGGTGCCCTTGTCGAGGTTGCGAACGGCGAGCACCACATGTGCGCCCTTGTCGGCGAGGACGGCTGCGGTGTCGAAGCCGAGGCCGGAATTGGCGCCGGTGACGACGGCGAGGCGTCCGGACTGGTCGGGTACATCGGCGGAGGTCCACTTCTGGCTCATGATCAGCACACTACTGCCGGACGGTTACCGTCGTTCCATGTCGGATCGTGCAGGGGTCCGGGCGGCCGGACTGGTCGTCGGGGTGCTCGTCGGAATCGCAGTCGTCGTGTTGTCGGTGTTGGCCGCGGGGATGCGGTGGAAGCTTCCGCCGGTGCTCGACGCCGTGCGGCGGATGAACCGGACGGTGACCAATCCCCGGGTGATGCGCACCGCGGGGTCGGCTGGCACCCAGACGTCGGTGATCCGCCACACGGGACGATCCAGCGGACGGACGTATGACACCCCGGTCGACGTCATCACCACCGACGACGGGTTCCTGATCGCGCTTCCCTACGGCACAAGGGCGGACTGGGTGCGCAACGTGATCGCCGCGGGCTCCGCCACGATCGTCAGCCAGGGCGAGAGTATCGACGTCGACGCGCCGATCATCGCCGCCACCTCCGAGGTCGAAGCCCAGATCCCGGCCAGAACGTTGCGGACACTGCGCCTCTTCGGCGTCACCGATTGCCTGAGCCTGAGAAGGAAAGCCGATGGACCTGGTTGAACCGGCCAATCCGCCCAGCCGCAAGGCGCCGCTGGTGTGGGCGATCGGCGCGGCCATCCCGTGGCTGGTGCTTGCCGTCGGCCAGGTGGTCTGGTTCGTGATCGACGGTGAGCCGGCGTGGGCGCACCTCCTCGCAGGCGCGCTCACCGCACTGGCCGCGGTGCTATTCGTCGGCGTCGTCCCGGTGTGGCGCTATCGCGTGCACCGCTGGGACATCAGCCCGCAGGCGGTGTACACGCGCACGGGTTGGCTGGTGCAGGAACGCAGGATCGCCCCGGTGTCGCGGGTGCAGACCGTCGACACCTACCGCGGCCCGTTGGACCGGCTGTTCGGGTTGGCCAACGTGACGGTGACAACGGCGTCGTCGGCGGGCGCGGTGCGCATCGTGGCGCTTGACGCGCCGGTGGCCGACCGCGTCGTCGCGCAGCTCACCGACATCGCCGCGATCGGCGCCGAGGACGCGACGTGACCTCCCCGGCGACGGAGCGGGCGTGGCATCGGCTCAGCCCGCGAATGTTGTTGGTCCATCCCGTGCACGAGGTGCTGCGGCAGATCCCCTTGCTGGTGGGCACGGTCGTGCTGGGTTCGGCGACCGGCAACTCGTGGTGGACGGTTGCCGCGCTCGCGATGACGATCGCGTTCGGCGTGCTGCGCTGGTTCACCACCACCTACCGCATCGAACCCGACGAGGTGCAGCTGCGCACCGGTGTGTTGCAGCGCAAGGTGGTGTCGGTGCCGCGCAACAGGATTCGCTCGGTGCAGACCGACGCCCGGCTGCTGCACCAGCTGCTGGGGCTGACGGTGCTGCGGGTGAGCACCGGCCAGCAGGCCACCGGCGACACGGAGTTCGCGCTCGACGCGGTGCGCGCAGGCGAGGTGCCGCGGCTGAGGTCGATCCTGCTCGCCGACTCGCTGGCCCAGGCCGACGCCGCGGACCGACAGCAGCGTGCACCGGAAAGGCTGCTGGCCCGCTGGCATCCGTCGTGGCTGCGCTACAGCCCGCTGAGCTTCACCGGTCTGGCCATGATCCTCGCCGCGGCGGGCGTCATCTACCAGGCGGGTCTCGGTGCGGCGCTTGAACATTCGCGCCTGGCGGAGTCGGGGCGCGACGCCGCGCAGCGGTTCGGTGTCGCCGCGAGCGTCGCGGCCGTCGTCGCCGTTGTGGTGTTCGTCTCCGTGGCGCTTTCGGTGCTTCGGTCGCTGCTGACCTTCGGGAATCTGGTGCTGCGCCGCGACGCGGAGGTGCTGCATCTGACCCACGGCCTGCTGCGCAAGCGTGAGCACACGTTCGACATGCGCAGGCTGCGCGGCGGCACGCTACGGCAGCCGCTGCTGGTCCGGCTGCTCGGCGGCGCGCGCCTCGATGCGGTGATGACAGGTGTCGCAGGCGCGGGCGAGGCCTCGCTTCTGCTGCCGCCGTGCCCCGCACATACGGCCGAATCCGTGCTGACCGAACTGATCTCCGATGCCAACGCCGTGGCAGGACCGGTGCGTGGGCACGGACCGGCCGCGACGCGGAGGCGCTGGACGCGGGGGCTCGCGCTGCCCGCCGTCGTCGCGGCCGCGATGGCGGTCGCGTCGGCGTTCGTCGCGGTTCCGCCGTGGGCGTGGATCTCGGTGGCCGTGCTGGCGCTGTGCTGCGCACTGCTGGCCGCCGATCGGGCCCGCGCGCTCGGGCATCGGGTCGACGACCGGTGGCTGGTCGCCCGGGCGGGCAGCCTGGAACGCCGGCGCGACTGCATCGCCGCAGAAGGCGTCATCGGATGGACCGTCCGGCAGACGTTCTTCCAGCGCCGTGCGGGGGTGGCCACGTTGATCGCCGCGACCGCGGCGGGGGTGAAGCGCTATCAGCTCATCGACGTTCCCGCCGAGCTCAGCTGGTCCATCGCGGGCGCCGCGTCACCGTGGGTCGCCGACAGTGAGTGGGCGCGTCCGTAGTAAGGCGTTTATCGTCGCAGCATGGCGATCGGTGGCGTGCTCTTCGACATCGATGGCGTCCTGGTGACCTCGTGGCAGCCCATCGAGGGCGCGGCCGAGACGCTTCGGGTGCTGGCGGACAGCCAGATCGCCTGCTCCTACCTGACCAACACCACGACGCGCACCCGCCGCCAGATCGCCGCGCTGCTGACCGACGCGGGCATGGACGTGGCCGCCGACGAGGTGATCACCGCCGCGGCGCTGACCGCGGAGTACGTCCGTGGCCAATACCCGGATGCGCGCTGCTTTCTGGTCAACAGCGGCCAGATCGCCGAGGACATGCCGGGCATCGACATCGTCTCTGCGAGCGATCACGGGCCGGGCGGCCCCGAGCCGGAAACCCCCGACGTGATCCTGCTCGGTGGCGCCGGGCCCGAGTACAACCACCTGACGCTGAGCCGGGTCTACGACTGGATGGCCCAGGGCGTGCCCGTGGTCGCCATGCACCGCAGCACCTCGTGGAACACCACCGAGGGTCTGCGCATCGACACCGGCATGTACCTGATCGGGATGGAGGAGACGTCGGGCCGCAAGGCCAGCGCCGTCGGCAAGCCCGCGCCGGCCGGATTCCTCGCTGCGGCAGCACGTCTCGGCGTCGACCCCGACGAGATGTACATGGTCGGCGACGACCTCAACAACGACGTGCTGGCCGCCCAGGTGGTCGGGATGACCGGCGTGCTCGTGCGGACCGGCAAGTTCCGTCAGGACACTCTCGACCGCTGGGCCGCCGACGAATTCGCGATGCAGCCGAGCCATGTCATCGACTCGGTGGCCGACCTGCCCGAGGTGTTGGGTCTGTAGATGAGTTTTGCGCTCGCGGACGGTCTGCACTGACATGACCGAAGACACGCTGAGCGTCAAAGCCACCGTCAACTCCCCCGCCGACACCGTGTTCGCGGTGCTGGCCGACCCGACAACCCACGAGGCGATCGACGGCACAGGCTGGGTGCGGCAGCCCCTCGACCGCAAGCCGTTGTCCGAAGTCGGCCAGGTCTTCCGGATGGGCATGCATCACGCCAATCACGGCGGCAAGGCATTACGAGGTGGCCAACCGCGTCGACGTATTCGATCCGCCTCGCGCGATCGCCTGGCACCCCGGTCAGGGTGACGACGACGCCAACCTCGAGTTCGGCGGTTGGTTCTGGCGGTATGACCTCGTGCCCGTCGGCGACGACCGAACCGACGTCACGCTGACCTACGACTGGTCGGCGGTGCCGTCGCAGCTGCGCGAGCACATCGCGTTCCCGCCGTTCGAGCCGTCGCATCTCGACAACTCGCTGAAACATCTGGCCGAGCTGGCCGAGTCGACCCAACGGACCCAGAGGGTTAGACCCGCAGCTCCCGCACGGCCTCGATGCGGGCCTTGAGCTGCTCGCTGGTGGCCGCCGCGATGGGCGGGCCGCCGCAGATGCGGCGCAGCTCCTTGTGGATCCAGCCGTGCGGCTTGCCGGTGCGGTGATGGGCGACCGACACCAGCGCGTTGAGCTGACTGCGCAGCTCGCGCAGTTGTCCGTGCGTCGACACCCGCGGCACCTCACCCGAGGCGGTGCGCTTGGAGATCTGCTCTTCCTGCCTGCGCCGCAACAGGTCTCGCATCGCTTGGGCATCCAGCAGGCCGGGAATGCCGAGATAGTCGGCCTCCTCGTCGCTGCCTGCCGGTGTCGCGGTGCCGAACGATGATCCGTCGAAGATGACCTGGTCCAGTTCCGCGTCGGCGCCAAGGGATTCGAAACCGGCATCGTCGTCGGACTCGGACTTCTCCCGCTGCGCGTCGGCGAGCGCCTCGTCGTCGAAGCCCTGCTCCTCGCGATGCGGCCTGCCCAGCACGTGGTCGCGCTGGGCCTCCATCTCGCTGGCGAGGCCGAGCAGCGTCGGCACCGAGGGCAGGAAGATGCTCGCCGTCTCGCCCGGCCGCCGTGACCGCACGAAGCGGCCGATCGCCTGGGCGAAGAACAACGGTGTCGACGCGCTGGTGGCGTAGACGCCGACCGCCAGCCGCGGCACGTCGACACCCTCGGACACCATCCGGACGGCGACCAGCCACCGGCCGGTTCCCGCCGCGTACTCGGCGATGCGGGCCGACGAGCCGGGGTCGTCGGACAGCACGAGCGTGGGCGTCTCGCCGGTCAGCGCGGTCAGCACCGCGGCGTAGGCACGCGCGGCCTTCTGGTCGGTGGCGATGACCATCGCGCCTGCGTCGGGGACACCGCCGTTGCGCTTCTGGGTGAGACGGGTGTCGGCGGCCTGCAGCACCGCGGGGATCCACTCGCCCTTCGCGTCGAGCACCGTGCGCCAGGCCCGCGCGGTCTGCTCGGCGTTGAGCGGTTCGCCCAGCCGTGCCGCGTGTTCCTCGCCCGCGCTGGTGCGCCAGCGCGCCTCGCCCGAGTAGGCGAGGAACACCACGGGGCGCACCACGCCGTCGGCGAGCGCCTCGGCGTAGCCGTAGGTGTGGTCGGCCGTCGACCGCATCAGCCCTTGCGCATCCGGCGCGTAGGTGACGAACGGGATCGGGGAGTCGTCGCTGCGGAACGGGGTGCCGGTGAGCGCGAGGCGTCGCGTCGCATCGCCGAACGCCTCGCGGATCGCCTCGCCCCAACTCTTCGCGTCACCGCCGTGGTGGATCTCGTCGAAGACCACGAGGGTGCGGTCGGTTCTCGGTGCGCACCCGGTGCCGGGTCGGGTGGCTGGCGACCTGGGCGTAGGTGACGACGACGCCGTGATACTCCGACGAGGTGTGCGCGGCGGAGTTGCTGAACTTCGGGTCGAGCGCGATGCCCACCCGCGCGGCGGCCATCGCCCACTGGTTCTTGAGGTGCTCGGTCGGTACGACGACGGTGATCTGCTCGACGACGCCGTCGGCCAGCAGCTCGCCCGCGATGCGCAGGGCAAAGGCGGTCTTGCCTGAGCCGGGGGTCGCGACGGCCAGGAAATCGCGGGGTTGGACGGCAAGATACCGCACCAATGCCCGACGCTGCCAGCTCCTCAGAGCCTGGGTGTCGGGCGCTGCATCAACCCGCACCCAAGAACTCCTCAACTGATCGAAAAGCAGCCTAATGCAACGGATTACGGGTTTGCATCTATGACTGGCGCGTCGCCGGACCGCCGGTGTGTCGCGGGTGGTCGGCGCCCTGCGGAGGTCACAAAGACGATGCTTCCCCGGCGGCGTCGTGGGTACTCTTCTGCGCACCATGCCAGCAACCGCAGATCCGCGAAGCGACGAGATCGATCCGTGCGTGCGTGTGTTCGGTACCCGGGTGCACAACCTGAAAGGAGTTGACGTCGCGGCTCCGCGCGACGCGCTGGTGGCTTTCACCGGCATATCCGGGTCGGGCAAATCGTCACTGGCGTTCGGCACCATCTACGCCGAGGCGCAACGCAGATACTTCGAGTCCGTTGCCCCGTATGCGCGACGTCTCCTGCTGCCGACGGGCGCGCCCAAAGTGGACGACATCACGGGGCTGCCGCCTGCTGTCGCTTTGCAGCAGCGCAGAGGCTCGGCGACATCACGATCGACGGTGGGCACCGTCACGACACTGTCCAACCTTCTGCGGATGCTGTTCTCACGCGCCGGGACCTATCCGCGCGGAGCCACCGAACGGCTCGACTCCGATGCGTTCTCCCCGAACACCGCTGTCGGTGCCTGCCCCGAGTGCCACGGCCTCGGTCGAATACATCAGGTCACCGAGCAGACACTTGTTCCCGATCCGTCGCTGAGCATCCGCGAGGGCGCCGTCGCCGCGTGGCCGGGCGCCTGGCAGGGGCAGAACCTGCGCGACATTCTCATCACCCTCGGCTACGACATCGACAAGCCGTGGCGCAAACTGCCCAAGCGGCAGCGCGATTGGATCCTGTTCACCGAAGAGCAGCCGACGGTCGAGATCGATCCGAGCCAGCATCCGGTCACCGCCGACTACTACTACAACGGGACCTTTTCCAGCGCCGAGCGGCACGTGCGGCACACGCTGGCCAATTCGCAGAGCGCGATGATGCGGCGTCGCGTGCTGCAGTTCGTCGACTCCGTCGAATGCGGAATGTGCCACGGCGCGGGATTGCGGCCGGAGGCGTTGAGGGTCACTTTCGCAGGCCGCACCATCGCCGATTACGTGGCGATGCCGCTGGCCGACGTGGCCGACGTGCTGCGCCCGACCGCGGCGCGCAAGGATGCCGCGGCCGCCTTCGAGTCGACGGAGTCCGGCGAACTGACCGAGGTCGCCACGATGATCGCCGCAGACCTTGTCGCGCGCATCGAGGTGCTCATCGATCTCGGCCTCGGCTACCTGACGCTGAACCGCCGAACGCCGACCGTGTCACCCGGTGAACTGCAGAGGCTGCGATTGGCCACACAGCTGCGCGCGGGCCTGTTCGGGGTGCTTTACGTGCTCGACGAGCCGTCTGCGGGGCTGCATCCCGCCGACGCCGAACCACTGCTCGACGTGTTGGATCGCCTTCGCCGGGCAGGCAATTCGCTGTTCGTCGTCGAGCACGACATGGACGTGGTGCGGCGCGCCGACTGGATCGTCGATGTCGGGCCTGCCGCGGGCGAACACGGCGGACGGGTGCTCTACAGCGGCCCCGTCACGGGTCTCGCCGACATCGAGGAGTCGATCACCCGCAGGTACCTCTTCGATGCCGACGCACCTGCGGCGCGGGAGCCGCGCAACCCGGCGGGGTGGTTGCGGCTGCGCGACGTCCGCTTTCACAACCTGCGCGACCTCGATGTCGATCTGCCGCTGGGTGTCTACACCGCGGTCACCGGGGTCTCCGGTTCTGGCAAGTCGACGCTCGTCGTCAAGGTGCTCGGCGACGTGGTGAACCGGCATCTGGGCCGCGCGGTCGGGCAGGGCGAAACCGACAGCGACGCAGAGGATCACGATACCGAGATCATCGACATCGACCACGACGCCAGTGTCGGAGTGACAGCGCAGGGAACCGACGAGATCAGTCGGCTGGTCGCAGTTGACCAGCGGCCGATCGGGCGAACCCCCCGCTCCACCCTCGCCACCTATACCGGGCTGTTCGACGCCGTCCGGCGCGAGTTCGCCGCCACGCCCGCGGCGCGCCGACGTGGCTGGACGGCGGGCCGGTTCTCCTTCAACGTCGCAGAAGGTCGCTGCGAAACCTGTCAGGGGGAGGGGTTCGTGTCGGTCGAATTGCTATTTCTCCCCGGCACTTACGCCGTCTGCCCGACCTGCCATGGCGCGCGCTACAACGAGACGACGCTGCGTGTGCGCTACCGCGACCGCACTATCGCCGACGTACTGGCCATGACCGTCGACGAGGCCCTGGAGTTCTTCGTCGATGTCGCGGGCGCCGCGCGCAGCCTGACGACGCTGCAGGAGGTCGGGTTGGGTTATCTGCGTCTGGGGCAGCCCGCGACCGAACTGTCAGGCGGTGAGGCGCAGCGCATCAAGTTGGCGTCGGAACTGCAGCGACCGCGCCGCGGCCACACCCTCTACGTGCTCGACGAGCCGTCTACCGGTCTGCACCCCGCCGATGTGGACCTTCTCGACGCGCAGTTGCATCGCCTGGTCGACGCCGGCAACACGGTGGTGGTGGCCGAACACGACATGCGGATGGTCGCCGGGTCGGATTGGGTGATCGATCTCGGCCCCGGCGCGGGCGATGACGGCGGGCGCGTGGTGGCGGCGGGTACCCCGCGGGCGGTGAGCCGGGCCGAGGGCAGCCGCACAGCGCCGTACTTGGCCGCCCGGATGTCCTAGTCGACGGCGAAGTTGTCGTTCTTGATGAACCATTCGCGGCGCTCGTCGTCGGTCAAGTCGTCGAGGTGGGCCAGACCCTCGAAATAGTGCTCGCGAGGTGCGCCGGGAGCGAACAGCATCAGGATCGACGCCGGTGCATCGGCCTCGTTGCGGAAGCCGTGAATTCCGCCGGGCGGAACGTAGATGAAGTCGCCTGGATGTCCGTCGGTCCACTCGTTGCCGTCGTAGAGCTTCACCGTTCCCGACAGCACGAAGAACGCCTCCGACATCGCGCGGTGGAAGTGCGGCCCCGGGCCGCCGCCGTTCGGCGCGATCCCGACCCGGTAGAGGCCGTAGTCGCCGCCGGTGGCCCGCTGGTCGGCCAGGTAGTGGTAGGTGACCACACCGAAGGAGTCGTAGTCCGGGGGTTCGTCACCGCGGCGGACCCAGGCGCTGACTTCGGGTTCGTCGCGGAGGTATCGGGGCGGCGGGTAGGGCGGTACTACCAATGACATCAACGCTCCATCGCGGTCGTAGCATCGTCGGGGTGGACGAGGATCGTCGCGCCGAGATGCTGCTTGACGCCCAGAATAAAGCGGCGCAGCTGTTCGACGAGATCGAACGCACCGGCATGATTCGCGCGGGTGTCACCGAACGGCTGCTGTCCGACGAGATCCGCGATCTGGCCGCCGAGATGTTCGGTGTCGATCGGCACTGGCACAAGCGGATCGTCCGGGCGGGGGAGAACACCCTGCAGCCGTATCGGAACAACCCGCCGGATCGGACCATCGCCGACGACGACATCCTGTTCTGCGATTTCGGCCCGATCTTCGATCGCTGGGAGGCCGATTTCGGGCGCACGTTCGTGCTCGGTGACGACCCGGCCAAGCATGCGCTGCGCGACGACCTGCCGCGGGTCTGGGCGAACGGACGCGAGTACTTCGACTCTCATCCCGACGTGACAGGCGCCGAACTGTTCGACCATGTCGTGAGGCTCAGCCGTGACGCCGGGTGGGAGTTCGGCGGCACGATCGCCGGACATCTCGTCGGGGAGTTCCCGCACGAGGTGATCGACGGCGACCGCGGCGAGTCCTACATCGCGCCGGGGTCGGACAACCCGATGCGGCGCACCGACCGGGCCGGCAACGTCTGCCACTGGATTCTCGAGGTGCATCTGACCGACCCGGCGCGCGGTTTCGGCGGGTTCCACGAGGAACTGCTCGACATCGGCTGACGCGGCCGTAAATTTTACACCCGCAGCCTGTGTAAACCGCTCCAAAAGCGTGCTCGTGCATGTTTTTGCAGACGGGGCGGCGAATCTCGGATTCTGTGTCACGCTCCCGGGCATGTCGAGCAAACGGCTGATTCCCACCGTCGTCGCGACGTCGCTGCTGCTGGCGACCGGCCTGCTGGCCGACGGCGTCAGCAACGCCGAGGAAGCAATCCTGATCCCGGGGGCGATGCCCTTCAAGCAGATCAACCCGCTCTATCCGATCGTGGCCAAGACCTACCCGGATATCGGCAAGTTCTTTCACGCCGACGGCTCCGGCCAGCTGATCGAGTACTCGCAGAATCCGCTCGCCGCCAACAGGAGTCTGCGTGACGGTGTCGATCAGACCGTCGACGCGATCGAGCAGGCCGACGGCCCGGTCGTGGTCATCGGCGAGTCGATGGGCGCGATGGTGGCGTGGCGAGTCGCCGAGGAACTCGCCAAGAGCGATCCCAGCCATGAGAAGGACGTCAGCTTCGTTCTCATCGCCCCGCCCGACGTAGGTGTCTCGGAGTACTTCAAAGAGGGGACGTTCATCCCGATCCTGAATTACCGGATCAGCCGCATCACGGATTCCGGTTATCCCACCACGATCGTGGTCGGCGAGTACGACGGCTGGTCCGACCCGCCCGACCGGCCGTGGAACGTGATCTCGTCGGCCAATGCGCTGGCGGGCATCGCCTACGTCCACGGGCCGCCGAGTTTCACTGCTGACGTCAGCGGCCTGACGCCCACGGTGAACGGGAACGTCACAAGCTATCTCGTCCCGACGAAGAACCTCCCGCTGACGCAGGTGTTCCGCGATGTCGGTGTGCCAGATGCGTTGGTGGACAAGGCAGATGGGGTGTTACGGCCGATCGTCGACGCTGGATACGTCCGACACGACCAACCCGGCGACACCCGGCCGTATCTGTATGACGGCGCGATCCACCGCAACGTGCAGAGTCAGCAGCAGGCCCGCGAGCTGTCGCGAAACGACAGCGACGGGGCACCCGCCCTCGGCGCGCAACGGCGGGACCGGCCCGACGAACTACGCCAGGCCGTCCGCTCGTTGCGCGACCGAGTGCAAACCGGCTTCGATCAGCTCAAGAAGAGGATCGCCGAACGGCGGGCACAACGGCTGGCAGGCACCGAAACCGTCACGCCATAGCGGGGACGGGGAACGTCACGCCGGTCAGTTCTTCCGACACTGCCCACAGCCTGCGCTGCGCGTCGGAGTCGTGAGACACCCGGCTCGACGCCACCACCACCGGATAGCCGCGCTGTTCGGCGAATCCGTCAGGGCCGAAGTACTGCCCGCCGATCACGCCGGGGTCGGTCGCGGCCCGCAAGGTCGGCAGCGCACCCATGTCGGCGCCCTGGAACAACGGCTCCAGTACCGGCGTGGCAAGCACCAGCGCGCGCGGAAGGTTGCGCATCAGCTCGGTCCGCGATCCGCCGGGGTGGGCGGCCGCGGCGATGGTGTGGGTGCCCTGCAACCGGCGCTGTAGTTCGTAGGTGAACATCAGGTTGGCCAGCTTGGCCTGTCCGTATGCTGCGACGCGGCCGTAGTCCTTATCCCACTGCAAATCGTCGAAGCGGATACCGTTGCGCGCGAAGCGGTGTCCCACGCTACTCACGGTCACGACGCGGGACCCGGGGACGGCGAGCACGCGGTCGAGCAGCAGGCCGGTGAACGCGAAGTGGCCCAGATGGTTGGTGCCGAACTGCAATTCGAAGCCGTCCTTGGTGGTCGACTTCGGCGTCATCATCACGCCGGCGTTGTTGATCAGCAGGTCGATGGTGTCGTGCTGGGACCGCAGCGCTTGCGCGGCGGCGCGAATCGAGTCCAGCGAGGTCAGGTCCAATTGGGTCACCGCGACGCTGGCGCCCGGTGTCCGGTCGCCGATGCGCGCGGCGGCGTCGTTGCCCTTGTCGACGTTGCGGACGGCGAGCACGACGTGCGCCCCTTTAGCGGCGAGCGCGGCGGCGGTCTCGAAACCGAGGCCGGTGTTCGATCCGGTGATGACGGCCGTTCGGCCCGTCTGGTCGGGAATGTCGGTAGTGGTCCAGTTGGTCATGGCGGTCTCCTACAATCGGTTAAACGGGGCGGACGCTCCGTTTGGTACGACTATACGGAACGCGCGCCCCGCTTACATATTCCCGAGGTGATTTCAGGTGGCTCAGCCGGATCGGCCGCTGCGCGCGGACGCGGCCCGCAACCGCGCCCGCGTCCTGGAGGTCGCCTACGAGACATTCGCCGCCGAGGGCCTTGCGGTGCCGATCGACGAGATCGCGCGGCGCGCGGGTGTCGGCGCGGGCACCGTCTACCGGCACTTCCCGACGAAGGACGACCTGTACCGCGCGGTCGTCGAGGACCGCATCACCACGATCATCGGCGGCGGGCGCGCGCTTCTGCACTCCGGCGATCCCGGCGACGCGCTGTTCACCTTCCTGCGATCGATGGTGTTGCAGTGGGGCGCCACCGACCAGGGGCTCACCGAGGCGCTCGCAGGCGTCGGCATCGACATCTCGACCGCGATGCCCGACGTCGAGACCGACTTCCTGGCCATGCTCGACGACCTGCTGCGGGCCGGCCAGAAGGCGGGCACCGTGCGATCCGATGTCGCCGTGCGCGATGTGAAGGCCCTGCTGACCGGCGCCAGCGCGATGCAGGCCGCATACCCCGACACCGCGGAGCGGATGACCGAGGTCTTCCTGGACGGCCTACGCCCGCGGTGAACAGCATCTGAGCGCCTTGCACTCTCCCTGGTCGAGTGCTAGAAATGCAGTTGGCACTCACGACCAGTGAGTGCTAGGTCGGGACGGTGAGACCGAGCCGCACAGCTCATGGTCGTCCGTCGCGGGCACTGCTCCCGGCCATATACGTGTGTCACCCCCTAATCGGAGGAATCACTTCGCAATGGCCAAGACAATTGCGTACGACGAAGAGGCCCGTCGCGGCCTCGAGCGGGGCCTCAACAGCCTCGCCGACGCGGTAAAGGTGACGTTGGGCCCCAAGGGTCGCAACGTCGTCCTCGAGAAGAAGTGGGGCGCTCCCACGATCACCAACGACGGCGTGTCCATCGCCAAGGAGATCGAGCTGGAGGACCCCTACGAGAAGATCGGCGCTGAGCTGGTCAAAGAGGTCGCCAAGAAGACCGACGATGTCGCTGGCGACGGCACCACCACCGCCACCGTGCTGGCCCAGGCGCTCGTGCGCGAGGGTCTGCGCAACGTCGCGGCGGGTGCCAACCCGCTCGGCCTGAAGCGCGGCATCGAGAAGGCCGTGGAGAAGGTGACCGAGACGCTGCTGAAGTCGGCCAAGGAGGTCGAGACCAAGGAGCAGATCGCTGCCACCGCGGGCATCTCAGCAGGCGACCCGTCCATCGGCGAGCTGATCGCCGAGGCCATGGACAAGGTCGGCAACGAGGGTGTCATCACCGTCGAGGAGTCCAACACCTTCGGCCTGCAGCTGGAGCTCACCGAGGGCATGCGCTTCGACAAGGGCTACATCTCGGGTTACTTCGTGACCGACGCCGAGCGTCAGGAAGCGGTCCTCGAGGATCCCTACATCCTGCTGGTGTCGTCGAAGGTGTCGACGGTCAAGGACCTGCTTCCGTTGCTGGAGAAGGTCATTCAGTCGGGCAAGCCGCTGCTGATCATCGCCGAGGACGTCGAGGGCGAGGCCCTGTCGACCCTGGTCGTGAACAAGATCCGCGGCACCTTCAAGTCTGTCGCCGTCAAGGCACCGGGCTTCGGTGACCGTCGCAAGGCGATGCTGCAGGACATGGCGATCCTCACCGGTGGCCAGGTCATCAGCGAAGAGGTCGGGCTGTCCCTGGAGACCGCGGGCGTCGAGCTGCTCGGCAAGGCGCGCAAGGTCGTCGTGACCAAGGACGAGACCACGATCATCGAGGGTTCCGGCGACGGCGATGCCATCGCGGGCCGGGTCAGCCAGATCCGCGCAGAGATCGAGAACAGTGACTCCGACTACGACCGCGAGAAGCTGCAGGAGCGTCTGGCCAAGCTGGCAGGCGGTGTTGCGGTGATCAAGGCGGGCGCCGCCACCGAGGTGGAGCTCAAGGAGCGCAAGCACCGCATCGAGGACGCCGTTCGCAACGCGAAGGCGGCCGTCGAGGAGGGCATCGTCGCCGGAGGCGGCGTGGCCCTGCTGCAGAGCTCGCCGTCGCTCGACGATCTGGAGCTGTCCGGTGACGAAGCCACCGGCGCCAACATCGTCAAGGTCGCGCTGGAGGCCCCGCTGAAGCAGATCGCCTTCAACTCGGGTCTCGAGCCCGGCGTCGTCGCCGAGAAGGTTCGCAACTCCCCGGCGGGCACCGGCCTCAACGCAGCCACCGGCGAGTACGAGGACCTGCTCAAGGCGGGCGTCGCCGACCCGGTCAAGGTGACCCGTTCGGCACTGCAGAACGCCGCCTCGATTGCGGCGCTGTTCCTGACGACCGAAGCGGTCGTCGCAGACAAGCCGGAGAAGGCCGCCGCACCCGTCGGCGACCCGACCGGTGGTATGGGCGGAATGGACTTCTAAGTCGGTCCATCGCTTACGAAAAGGCCCGGCCCCCACAAGGGGTCGGGCTTTTTCGTTTTTTCCGGCGTCAGGCCTTGGTGTCGAGCGGCATGCAGTCGTTGGGCATCCGGTGAAGGACGGCGCGGCCCGGCGTCACGCGCACCGCATCGTCGGTGAGTTCGCCGCGGCCGTCGACGATCAGCGTGTAGCCGCCGGGATCGCGCGGCGGCCACACCAGCGTGACGTCGGGATGCGCTTGCGCATTGCGCTGGCTGGTGGCTCCGAAGGCATCAACGGTGAACACGCCCCCGGCCAGCACGGGGGTGACCGCGACGGTGTGCGCGCGGTAGTCGTCGCCGACCGTCACCAGGTAGGCGAACGAATACTCGGCGAGTGCGGACTCGAGTTGATCGAGGTCGACCTTGACGCTCATGGTCTGAGCCTACTTCTCGCGGCGATGCGCGAGTGTGCGGTTTCATTCGCAACACGCCGCCTACAGCGGATCGAATTGCACAGCCGCCCTGTGGATAACGCCAAGCCATGGTGTTCTCCCGTCGGAAGTGGCTGCGAGTTTGCAGACATCCCGACCCTCGAATGGCCCTTCCTTGCCGCCGAAGCACTCGCGTCCGATGCGCTCACCTTTCGCGAGCTTCGCCGGTTCCACCGCCCTGTATCCCGGTGTATGGACTCCACGTGGAATCGACTTGTCGGCATCCGACCTGGCGCGAGCGGCGTGGCTGTGGTCGCGCCGCAGAGCGGTGGTCGCCGGCCTGAGCGCGTCGGCGTTATTGGGCGCAAAGTGGGTGGCGCCCGATGCACCCAGTCGAACTGATTCACACGAACCGTCGGCCCCCGCGGGGAATCATCGTCCGCACGGATGAATTGCGTTCGACGGAAAAGCAAACCATCGGCGGCCTACCTGTCACGACTCCGGCGCGGACAGCGTTCGACCTGGTTAGGCGCTATGACCTTGCGGTGGGTGTGCAGCGGATCGACGCGCTGATGAACGCGACGGGCATCCCGGTCGACGATATCTTCGCGGTGGCCAGACACCATGCGGGGGTTCGCGGAATGCGTCAGCTGAAGGAGACGCTCGCCCACACCGATGCCGGATCCGAATCGCCGCAGGAATCCGCCACCCGGCTTCTGCTGGTGAGGGCAGGGATTCCTAGGCCTGAGACGCAGATCGAAATCTTCGACGAGTACGGGGTTGCCGTCATCAGACTCGACATGGGCTGGCGTGAATGGAAGGTCGCCGTCGAGTACGACGGCGTTCAACACTGGGCGGACGCCCGCCAGCGGTCGTGGGACATCGAACGGATCGCAATCCTCGAGTCGCTGGGGTGGATCGTGATACGGGTAAGCGCCGGGATGCTCAAGCGTCCGCAGACGATCGTCGAGCGCGTCCGGACTGCACTCGTATCCCGCGGCTGTGCGGTCTGATACAGCATTCACGGCGCGCCGCGAATAAAACGGCACAGTCGGCGCTCAGTGGTGACTACTTCTCGCGGCGCGCGAGGCGACTGGCGTACACGTGCATCGGAAGCGCAAGGCCGAGCGCCATGCCCGCGACGATGATCGTGCCGACGATGAGGTCGGCGGCCGACGAACTGAGCAGCTGCGCCGACGGATGACCCGCGAACTCGACGAAGCCAGCGAGCGTGCGGAACACGAAGACTCCGGGCACCAGCGCGACAACGGCGGCAAACCCGATGCCCGCGAACGGGATTCGCATCCGGTGTGAAATCGGCACCAGCAGCGCCCCGACCAGCAGGCAGGACACGAACGCCGCGATCGGCAGGTTGGCTCCCGCGTCGAGGGCGTACCAGTGCGCGGCGTGGGCCAGCACGCCTGCAGCGACCGACCAGCCGATCATCCGCCACCGCATGGAGAAGTAGACGGAGTAGGACGCCGCGGCGACGCCGGCCGCGAGGACGTCGACGACGAACGGCGCGCTGCTCGACGGTGCGCTCACCGCGAGCGTCTGGCCGCCCGCGTGCAGGCCGAGAATCAGCCCGCCAGCGATCGCGGTCAGCACCAGCAGGCCGTAGGCAAGGCGCGCCAGCCCGAGCGTCATGCGCAGGTCGAGCAGATCCAGCGCGCCGTTGAGGATGTGCGGGCCGGGCACCAGCACCATGGCCGGACAGATCGCGACGAGTGCGGCGGATGGTCCTAGGTCCAGGTGAGTGGCGCCCGCGCCGACCATCCCTGCGAGCGCGGCGGCAATGAACGCCTGCACCAGCGGGCCCGCGCCCGCGGCGCCCGACCATCGGCGCAGCAGGCCGCCGACCGCAGCGGCGAGCGCCACCAACAGAACCGCCATCGGCTGGGCGGCGCCGTAGATGACCGACAGCGCCGCCGCGCCCGTCGCACACGCGACGGCGAAAGACGCTGTCCCGGTCATATTTTGGGCGTCGGCCTCGGTGACCCCGCGCTTGACGTGCTCGAGTTCGAGTGGCCCGTCCTGTGCGCGGTCGACGACGGCCATCATGGCCGCGACCTTGCGCATGTTGATCGCGGTCGGTGAAACCGGCGCGGTCAACACCGTGGTGCGGTCGCCCGCCGCGGTGAGCGTCAACATCGGCCAGGACGGGACGACCACCGCGTCGAGTTCCAGCCCGCGGTTGAGCCGCTCGACGGCGGTCATGGTCATGTGCGTCGTCTGCCCGTTTGCGTACAGCAGCGCGGTCGCTGCCAGAAGGGCGTCGTAGCGTTCGAGCTGTCCGTCACCCATCAGCCGCCGTCCGCCATGCGGTGAGAATAAGGCCGCAGAGGCGCATTCACGGCCCCTTGTAGGTTCGACGCATGCCACTTCCGCAGCCGTCGCCCACCTCCACCGCCGTCGTCACCGGCGCCTCGTCGGGCATCGGCGCCGACATCGCGCGCGAACTCGCGGTCCGCGGCCACGGCGTGACGCTGGTCGCCCGCCGCGAGGAGAAGCTCCGCGAGCTGGCCGACGAACTCGGCACGACGGTGCGCGTCGAGGTGATCGCGTGCGACGTCGCCGATTCCGACGCCCGCGCAGGCCTTCTCGACGCCGTCGCCGATCGCGGCCTGACCGTCGACATCCTGGTCAACAACGCGGGCGTCGGGACGATCGGCTCGATCACCAAGACCACGGTCGCCGACGAGATCGCCCAGGTGCGCGTCAACGTCGAGGCCGTCATCGATCTGACCACCCGCGCCGTCCAGCAGATGGTGCCCCGCGGGCGCGGCGCCATCCTCAACGTCGGGTCGACTGCGGGCTATCACCCGTTCCCCGGCCAGGCGGGCTATGCGGCCACGAAGGCGTTCGTGAAGACCTACACCGACGGCGTTCGCGGCGAGTTGGCCGGCACCGGGGTGACGGTGGCCATGCTCGCGCCGGGCCCGGTGCGCACCGAGTTCCTGCGCGTCGCAGGCATGGACGAGGACACGTTCGCCCAGGCGTTCCCGAAGTTCCTGTGGATGCCGTCGCGCGATGTCGCCCGCATCGGCGTCGAAGCGCTGGAGAATGATCGCGGCATGGTGATCGCCGGGCTGCGCAACGTGGTGAGTACCCGCTTCATGCAAGCACTTCCGCGACCGGTGCTGCTGCGGACGCTGGCCAAGCAGCATCCCGGTCTGCGCCGCGACCGCCGTTCGGTGGGCTGAGGCGGGGCCGACTTCTCAGTCGCGCACCGGCCAGGGCCGCATCCAGCCCTCCACGGGCAGCGCGAGCCCGTTGCACAGCGTGCAGATGGTGCGGTACCAGCCGACCGCGATCAGCAGTTCCATCCGCTGCTCGTCGTCGAGGTCCTCGCCGAGCGCGCCCCACGTCGCCTCCGACCAGGATCCGCTGCGTTCGAGCTCGTCGACGGCGTCGATCAGCACCCGCTCGGCCGCCGACCAGTCGGCATCCGCACCGGTGACCAGCGCGTCGCACTCCTCGTCGCTGACACCCGCGATCGGACCCCAGAACGCCGCCTGCCCGCCCCACTCGTACGCGCATCCCAGCAGCGCACAGATCCGCAGGATCGCGATCGTGCGCACCCGGGCGGGTAGCCGGGCTTCGATGTAGAGCGCCTCGCCCAGCTTGCGCAGCCGCGCCGCCAGCGCCGGATGCCGCTGCACACACCGCACCAGCAGCAGCGGTTCGTAGGTGCGGTCCGGGTGACCCCAGCTGTTGATCGCGGCCGAATCGGCCTCACTCCACGGCGGGGCAAGCGGGGCGACGCGCGTCATGCCGTCGCGGGCGCGGGCTGACGTCCGCGGACCAGCTTGCCGGGACGGGCCTGCGTCGGTACCCCGTTCTCGGCGATGATCTCGCCCGACACGATCGTCGCGACGTAGCCGTCGGCGGTCTGGTCGAGGCGGCGCCCGCCCGCGGGCAGGTCGTAGCGGACGGTCGGCTTGTGCAGCCGAAGCGCGTGGTGGTCGATGACGTTGACGTCGGCCTTGAACCCGACGGCGATGCGGCCGCGGTCGGCCAGCCCGGCGACGTGCGCGGGCACCGATGTCAGCTGGCGGACGGCTTCGGCCACCGTCAGCCTCCCGCTCGGCCGGTCGCGCACCCAGTGCGTCAGCATGTGCGTGGGAAAGCTTGCGTCGCAGATCATTCCGTAGTGCGCGCCGCCGTCGCCGAGACCCAGCACCACGTCGTCGCGGCGCACCAGCTCGGCAACGGTGTCCAACGACGCGTCGCGGAAGTTGGCCAGGGTGACGAGCAGCATCGCGTGCCCGTCGTCGTCGAGCAGCCGGTCGTAGGCCTCTTCGGTTGCGCTGACGCCGCGGGCTTTGGCGCGCTCGGCGATGCTGTTCGACCGTTGTGGCTCGTAGTCGGGCGGATCGCCGAGCGGGAAGATCCAGTCGAACGCCTGCACCGCGAACATCAGCGGGTGGCCGTCAGAGGCGGGCTTGTCGTTGAGGATCCGCTCGCGCACTTCGGGTTTGCGCATCTCGGCGACCCGCTCGGCCAGCGGCAGGTCGGCGATCTCGCGGTAGCTGGGATACATCACGAAGGGGTTGCCCGACAGTTCGAGTCCGATCACGAGCCCGATCGGGCGCGGAAAGACCTGCGCGGTGATGTCGCCGCCGTTGGCGTTGGTCTTCTCCACCAACCGCAGCGCGTCCATGTGCAGTTCTGGACCGGCGTTTCCGATCGCCAGGGTGAAGGTCACCGGCAGTCGGCGATCGGTCGCTGCTTCGAACACTGTCTTCAGCGCCTGCTCGTAATCCGCTGCGAGCAGGTCGGGAACGAACTGGATCAAGCCGCCGCCGGCGTCGTCGACTCCCGCGGCGATGGCCTCGATCTCGGTCTGGGCCGCGTCGTAGCTCGGAATCGGATGGCCGCTTTCGGTCTTGTGGATCGTCAGCCGTGACGACGCAAAGCCAAGCGCCCCAACGTCGATCGCCTCGGCCGCCAGCTTGCGCATCAGCGCCAGATCCTCGGGCGTGGCGGGCTCGCGGTCAACGCCGCGCTGTCCCATCACGTACACGCGCAGCGGCGAGTGCGGCAGGAACGCCGCCACATCGATGTCCCGCTGCCGCGACGCCACGGTGTCGAGGAACTCGGGGAACGTCTCCCACGTCCACGGCAGTCCGTCGACCATCACCACGCCGGGAATGTCCTCCACGCCCGCCATCACGTCGACGAGGACTTCGTGGTCCTCCTTCCGGCACGGCGCGAAACCCACGCCGCAGTTACCCATCACCGCGGTCGTCACCCCGTGGGCCGACGACGGTGTCATCCGGTCGCTCCAGATGGCCTGGCCGTCGTAGTGGGTGTGCAGGTCGACGAAACCCGGCGTGACGAGAAGCCCGGTCGCGTCGATCTCCCGCGCGGCCCCGCCGTCGACGGAGCCCACTGCGGTTATCACGCCGTCGGTGATCGCGACGTCGCCGACGAACGGCTCGCCGCCGAGGCCGTCGACGATGGTGCCGTTACGGATGATCACGTCCATGGCGAAGAATCTACGTCCGTGTCGCCGCCTCATGCCAGGATGGGCGCGTGATCGACCACCTGGGAATCAACTGTGCGGACTGGGAAAAATCGAAGGCCTTCTACGACGAGGTCCTCGGCGTGCTGGGCTACACGCGCCAGCTGGACTACCACGTGGCCATCGGATACGGCAGAGACGGCAAACCCGACTTCTGGATCGCCGACATGGCCGCCGGTGAGGCCGGCGGCCCCAACCGTGAGGTCCACGTCGCCTTCCACGCCAAGGATCACGACGCCGTCCACGCGTTCCACGACACCGCGGTCCGACTCGGTGGCGAATCGCTGCACGAGCCGCGGTACTGGCCGGAGTATCACCCGGGCTACTACGGCTCG
This sequence comes from uncultured Actinomycetota bacterium, assembly GCA_963786995.1. Lineage (GTDB taxonomy): Bacteria > Actinomycetota > Actinomycetes > Mycobacteriales > Mycobacteriaceae > Mycobacterium. Next base: position 519,350 of record CAWBBH010000006.1, read on the forward strand.
TTCGTGCGCGATCCCGACGGCAACAACGTCGAAGCGGTCTTCCACGGTTCACCGCCGCAGGAGTGACGAACACCCCCAGCCGGGTAGCGTCGGTCGCATGTCTGACTCCGACGACCAATCGGTCCGCGAACTACTATGCGACGCCTTCACCCGGCAGATCGAGCACGTCGAAGACCTCACCGACGGCCTGACCGACGAGGTCTCGTTCTTTCGGCCGACCGCGGAAGCCAACAGCATCGCGTGGTTGATCTGGCACAGCGCGCGCCAACAGGATCTGCAAGTCTGCGATATCGCGGGCGTGGAACAGGTGTGGACTCGCGACGGCTGGAACGACCGGTTCGGCCTCGACCTCGGCGGCAACGACCACGGCTGCGGCCACACCGCCGACGATGTCGGCAAGGTCCGGGTGCCCGCGGACCTGCTGGCGAGCTACTACCACGCCGTGCACAAGGCGACGCTGGAGTACATCGCGTCGGTGACCGCCGAGGAGTTGAGCCGCGTGGTCGACACGCACTGGACACCGCCGGTCACCGCGAGCGCGAGGCTGGTCAGCATCATCGACGACGCCGCGCAGCACCTCGGGCAGGCCGCCTACATCCGCGGCATCGCCCGCTGACGTGACACCCATCGCCGGCCGCAGGGCGCTTCTGCTGTGGTCGGGGATCGCCGTCGCCGCGGTGTGCGTGCTGGGCTGGGCGGTCGGAAAGCGCTCGACCCCGCTGGATGACTGGTTCCACGAATTCCGGTACACGCCCGTGCGCAGGCTGCTGTTCTTCACCGATCCGTGGCTGCTCACGATCGCGCTGCTGTTCGGCATCCTCGTCGCGCTCTATCTCGGTCGACGCAGGTTGGCCGTGGTGATGGCGGTGTCTCCGCTGGCCGGGATCGCGCTCGCGCAACTGCTCAAGCGGTGCTTCGGTCGTCTGGCGGGGTCGTCGCTCGCCTACCCGAGCGGGCACACCACCGCGGCCGTCGTCGTGATGGGCATGCTGGTGTTGCTCGCGGGAGCGGCATGGTGGGCCGTGCTGGGCGCGGCGGTCGTCAGCGCGCTGGGGGCGATCGGCCAGGGCGTCACCTACCACTACTTCACCGACGCCGTCGGCGCGTTGCTGCTCGGCAGCGCTGTGGTGTGCGTCGCCGCCGTCGTCGCCAAACTTGACACGCGTCAACCCGCCTGCGACGTAGATCACATCGCTCGTTAAGCTGGAGTCATGACCGCGACGCCAGAAGTTGATTCGCCCTCGTCAACGACCACCATCCGCAACCCCGCGACCGGCGACGTCGCCGGCGAGGTGCGCTGGACCGACCCCGCCGATGTGCCGCGCATCGCGACCGGGCTGCGCCAGGCGCAGCGAGCGTGGGAGGCGCGCGGCGCCAAAGGCCGTGCCAAAGTGCTTGCCCGCTACGCCGTCTGGCTCGGCGAGCACCGCGACGAGATCGAGGCGTTGCTGATCAAGGAGACGGGCAAGTCAGCCGTCGACGCGGCACAGGAGGTGCCGCTGCTGATCATGATCCTGTCGTACTACATCAAGACGATGGAGAAGGCGCTCGCACCGGAGTCGCGCCCTGCGTCGCTGCCGTTCCTGTCGATCAAGAAGGTCACCGTGCACTACCGGCCGCGTCCTGTCGTCGGCATCATCGCGCCGTGGAACTACCCGGTGGCCAACGCCCTGATGGACGCCATCGGCGCGCTGGCCGCGGGCTGCTCGGTGCTGCTCAAACCGTCCGAGCGCACGCCGCTGACCGCGGAGGTGCTGCTGCGCGGCTGGCACGATTCGGGCGCTCCGGAGGTGCTCGCGCTCGCGCAGGGCGCACGTGAGGTGTCAGAGGCCGTCATCGACAACGCCGACTTCGTTCAGTTCACCGGGTCCTGTGCGACCGGCGCGAAGGTGATGGAACGGGCCGCCCGCACGCTCACCCCGGTCAGCCTCGAACTCGGCGGCAAGGATCCGATGATCGTGCTCGAGGACGCCGACATCGAACTCGCCGCGCACGCCGCGGTGTGGGGCGCGATGTTCAACGCGGGACAGACGTGCGTATCGGTCGAGCGCGTCTATGTGCTGGAATCCGTCTACGACCAGTTCGTCGACGCCGTGGTGCGCGATGTCGAGAAGCTGAAGGTGGGCGCAGGCCAGGGCTACGACGTCGGCTCGATGATCGACGAGAGCCAGGTCGCCGTCACCGAACGCCATGTCAGCGAAGCGATCGCTGCCGGCGCACGGAAGCTGACCGGCGGTGAGCGCCCCGCCGGGAAGGGCAGCTTCTACCCGCCGACCGTGCTCGTCGACGTCGACCACACAATGGCCTGCATGACCGAGGAGACCTTCGGCCCGACGCTGCCGATCATGAAGGTCTCCACGGTGGGTGAGGCGGTGCGGCTCGCCAACGACAGCCCATACGGTCTGTCGGCTTCGGTGTTCTCGAAGGACGTCGAGCGCGCCAAAGAGGTTGCGGTGCAGATCGACTGCGGCGCGGTCAACATCAACGACGTGATCTCCAACCTGATGTGCACCACCGCTCCGATGGGCGGCTGGAAGACCTCGGGGATGGGTGCGCGGTTCGGCGGCGCCGAGGGCCTGCGCAAGTACTGCAGGCAGGAGGCCGTCGTCGCGCCGCGCACCAGCGTCGGCGCGGGCGGCAACTACTACAACAACTCGCATAGGGCGCTGACGCGGATGAACAAGCTGATGACGAAGCTCGCCCTGATCCGGCCCAAGCGCACCGCGAAGTAGGCCACCGCTCGTTCATCGCGGTCTAGCTCTCGCCTACCGACTCGGTCGCTGGAAAGTGGGACGCATACCGCGGCCAGGAGGACATGTTCGCGCGACCGACACCGACATTGCCCCGTGGACCGTGGTCAAGAGCAACGACAAGAAGCGTGCCCATGTCAACGCCATGCGCCATGTGCTCGGTAAGTTCGACTACGACAACAAGGACCGAGAGGTGGTCGCAGAGGCCGACCCCCTCATCGTGGGGCGCGCACTGGCCGACTGACACGCCCGCGCCCGGAGGCGTAGGAGGGCAGCGTGCGGTTTTTTGCGGCGCTGCTGTTCTGGCTCGTGACAACGGCGGCGCTCGCCGTGGCGGTCCCCGCGTCGTGGGCTGCGCACACCGTGGTGAGCGAGGACGGGTACGCCGCGCTCGCGGCCGAGGCGGCCAAGGATCCGCAGTTGCAAGAGGCGATGGCCGCCGAGCTGTCGACGCAGATCACCGCATTGGCCGCCAACGCCGGCTATCAGCTCAACAACAGCGAACTCGTCCGCGGGGTCACGTCGGCCTACACCGCCAACGCCGGATTCCCCGGGCAGTTCGCGCAGGCCAACCGGATCGCCCACCGGTGGATGTTCACCGACACCGTGGCACCTGACCAGAGCGACGGCGACCGATGGCTCGTCGACATCGCGCCGATGCTCTCCGACGACTCGCTGCGGCAGACGCTCGGCAACCTCAACCTCGATGTTCCCGACACCCTGACGGTGCCGATCACGGTGCCCGAGTCGTCGTCGCTGCGTCCCGGCCAGCTGACGTGGCTCTCGACGTGGGGTCCCTGGGCCAGCATCGGCGCCTGCGTGCTGACGGCTGTCTTTGCCCTGCTGACGCTGGCGGCGGCCCGCTCGCGCGGCAAAGCGCTTGCCGCGCTCGGTGTTTGCGCCCTCCTCGTCGGGGCGGCCGGCTGGGCCGGGCTGGAGATGGTCAGACGCTACATCGACGACGCGCTCAACGAAACGACCGGCGACATCCGTACGGTGGCCGACGTGATGGTCGGCACGGCCGAGGCCAGCCTGCACCACTGGCTGAACATGACGTTGGCGGCCGGTGGCCTGCTGGCGGTGTTCGGCATCCTCGCCGCGGTGCTCGGCGGGCTGCGCCGCAGCGAATAGCGAATAGAGTCGCCCAATGCCCTTCGTCACCGACATCGCAGGCCCGCAGCGGCCCGTGACGACGTGGCCGTCGTTGTCCGCCGGTGCCCTGCGCCGCACCAGCACCATCGACACCCACCCTGCGGGCAGCGGCAGATTCGACGTCGACCTGCGGGCCCGCGATGTCGTGGGCCTTGCGGCAGGCGACGTTGACGTCCTCGGTGAGGTCACCGTGCGGGCGCATCTCGCCGAGCGAGTCATCGACCGGATCGCCGCACACGACGCAAGGCTGACGCGACTGGTCGGAATCCGCGTCGGCCCCGGCTTCCGCTCGGCCGTCGGCAAGCTGCTGCCCGACGAGGTCGGCAGGGCCGGGCTGCTGAACCTTCTGCTCGACGACTGGGTCGGCGCGGCGCTGGTCTCCGGCTACTCCACCCAGCATGCGGCGATCACCAGCGGTATCGAGGAGAAGCTGCCCGCGGGCACCGCCGACCACATGGCCGGCATCTGCGCCGGCTTCGCCCACGACGCCTCACTGGTTCCGTACGCCAGGCGCAACGGCACCATCCCGTCGGTGCACGGACCGGTCGCCCCGGCGCTGGACCTCGCGGGCATGCACGCCGTCGAACCGCTGCGACCGCACGGCATGCGGCGCCTGCGCAGGCTCGACCTGCGTCCCGCAGGCGAATTCGAGGCCCACTTTCGCGACTCGCACGTCGACGGCGACGGCGTCGAGACCATCGTGCACGAGTACACGGTCGAGGGCGCGGTCGACGCCTCGACGAAAACGATCGCCTCGGTTGCGGCGACCGTGCGGGTGTTGCCGTGGCAGGAATGCCCCGCCGCCATCGGCAGCGCGACGCGGATAGGGGGCATGGCACTGTCGGAGATGCGTGACCGCATCCGCGGCGAGTTCGTCGGCACCAGCACGTGCACGCACCTCAACGACACGCTGCGCGCGATCGCCGATCTCGATGCGCTGCTTGACCTTCGGGCCGACCGCTAGGGTTCGATGACGTGCGACGGGTCGGGCCGCCGCTGCGGCGGCGCCTGGCTGTAGTCGCCCCACGGACCGTCACGGCGCTCGACTGCTGCGCGCACTCCCTCATTCGACGCGGTCTCGATGAACGCCACCGCATCTGGGGTGTTGCGCATCAGCCCGTCCAGGATGCCGCCGAGTGTCTGCGTCGACGCCAGCCCCATGTTCTCGTAGGCCTGGTTGACGACCAACTTCTGGGCCTGCAACTGCGACAACGGAATTCGGCCCAACATCGCGGCGACCTCGGCGACACGTGCCTCCAGTCGGTCGAACGGGACGGACTCGTTGATGAGTTCGACGTCGGCGGCCTCGCGGCCCGTCAGCGGCTCACCGGTCAGCGAGTGCCATTTGGCCTTCGCCAAACTCAGCCGGTACAGCCACATCCCGGTCAGATACGCGCCCCACATCCTGGCGTAGGGCGTGCCGATGACGGCGTCGTCGCTGGCGATCACGATATCCGCGCACAGCGCGTAATCGCTTGCCCCGCCGACGCACCAGCCGTGTACCTGAGCGATCACAGGTTTCGACGCCCGCCAGATCGCCATGAACTTCTGGGTCGGTCCCGTCTCCCTGGCGCTGACCATCGCGAAGTCCTTGCCCGGATCCCACCGGCCGTCGGTGGACATCGCGTCACCCCAGTGCTGGAAGCCGCCGCCGAAGTCGTAACCGCCCGAGAATGCGCGGCCCGCTCCACGGAGCACGATCACCTTGACCTCGGGATCACGTTCGGCCAGCCCGATGGCCGCCTCGATCTCGTCCGGCATCGGCGGAACGATGGTGTTCAGCTGGTCCGGCCGATTCAGCGTGATGGTCGCGACGGGAGGCTCGGTCGTGTACAGCAGCGTCTCGAAAGTGGGCGTCGTCGACATGCCTGCTCCTGTCCCAGTCAGCGTGCGAGCGCGGCGACGGCTTCGCTGATCGCGGTGTCGCCCGAGATCAGGTCGAAGCTCCGGCCTGCGGTGGCGGGCTCATCGAGTACGGCGACGAGCACCGCTGCGACGTCCGCACGGGGAATGCTGCCGCGGCTGGTGGATTCGGCGATCTCCACCCGGCCGGTGCCGGCGTCATCGGTGAGATGCCCGGGACGCACGATCGTCGATCTCAACGCCGGCCCGACTCCGAATCGCTTCGTCGGCAACACCTTTCGCGCGCAGATACACCTGGAAGACCTCGTCGTCGGCGGTGGCCTGCGGATCGGCGGCCATCGCCGACACCATCACGTAGCGGTCCACCCCCGCGGCCTCTGCCGCGTCGGCCAACAGGATGGCCGCATCGCGGTCGACGGTGTCCTTGCGCGCCGCGCCGCTGCCGGGGCCTGCGCCCGCGGCGAAGACGACGGCATCGGCACCGCGCAGGTGGCCGGCCACCTCGTCGACCGACGCCTTCTCCAGGTCGACGACCAGCGCATCGGCGCCGGCCGCCTCCAGATCGGCGACCTGGTCGGGATTTCTGATCAAACCGGCGACCGAGTCGCCCCGCGCCGACAGAAGGCGCTCGAGGATCAGGGCGATCTTGCCGTGTCCGCCTGCAATGACAATGCGCATCTACACAGGCTCGCCGATGTCGGGAATTAGGGCAATGTCAGTCATCGGTGTGGGCCAACGCCGGGGGCGGATCGGGCCGCCGCGGGTCGCGCATGAACTCGTAGACCCGGCCGCCGACCTTGAGGTGTGACGTGAACCGGTAGGCGGCGACCACCACGACGAAAAGCGACGCGAGAGCAACGAACAGACCCGAGCGCCAATCGGGCAACTGAGAGGTGAACATCAGCAGCGGTCCGCCGATGCATCCGGTCCAATAGCACCGGCGCGCAATCGATGCCGGTGACAGTGTTCGCGACTTCCACAAGGGGAACATCCCGAACAGACCGCCGAACACCATCGCGGCCAGCCCGGCGTAGAACAGCACTCTCGACGGTTCCATCTCGGGATCCCCTTACCAGCTTCCGCCGCCGCCGCCGGCCGAGGTCAGCTTCGGGTCGAACAGGCTGCCCACGCCGCCGCCGATATCGGAGCCTGCGAACCCGCCGATGAGCCCGCCGATCACCGCGGCTGCGGCGGCGGTGTAGGGACCCGCGTAGGAGCCGACCGCGGCGCCTGACGCCATTCCGCCGAGAACGCTGCCCCCGACACCTCCGACGGCCTCGCCGAGCTCTTCGTTGCGGTTCGCCCCGCCTGCGGACCATTCGTTGAGCGCGACGGCGAGCTGGGCGATGTTGCCTGCCCAGCCGACTCGTCCGCCCCACTTCGAGAGCAGTTCGGCGTCGACCTTCGACAGACCGTTGAGTGCGTGTTCGCCGGTCTCGACGGACTTTCCGTATTGCCCGACGCCGGTGCCGATGCTGTCGGACAGAGAGCCCATGCCGCTGATCAGCTTTCCGATTCCGTCGTCGGACACGCCGAGGTTTCTGAGCTGGTTCTCGATCCGGTTCAGGGCGATGGCCTGGGCCTGCGTGTCGCAGCTGTCCAGGAATGCCGTGGCCGCGTCCGGTGACATCGGCGCGCCGAACAGTCCCGCTTCGAGCTTCTGCTGGAAATCGAGCCGTACCTGCGCCCGGTGACGGGCATCGGCGCCCAGGACGGGATCAAGGGGCAGCGGTCCGACGAACCGAGACATGTTGTAGTCGCTGAGCCGCTCACCGGCGTACTGCTTGGCGTACGGGTTGGCGTTGGGGTCGTTCACGATCCCGAAGTCACGCAGACGCGCTGCGGCGGCCTGCATTTCAGGCGTCATCGGGCCGCCGCTGTTCACCAGCGCCTCGTCGGCGGCGCGCTGCGTCTCGTCGTACCGCTGGGCGGCACTGCCCGCTTCTTCCTGCGCGGACTGCTCGCCCCGGCCCTCGCCGCCCTTGATGGCGTCGGTGTCGTAACCGTCGGCGGCCATGTCGAGCTCGGCCTCGCTCAGCTTGGTGCCGTAGGCGTCGCGGACCGCGGTCATCTCACCGACGGAGCCTTTGGTGGCGTCGATCGCTGCCGCCTTCAGCGCCGACCAGTCCAGCTGCACGCCGTCGGCCTGGGCCTTGGCGATCTCGGCGGCGATGACGTTGTCGATTTGGACGAGGCGGGCGTTGAGGTTGCCGATCGAGATGTGCCCGCCCCGTTGCGCTTCGGCGAGGGTCGCCGCGATGTTCTGCAGATCCGCAGAGACCTTCGCCATCTGTTCCCTGCCGAGTTTCAGCCACTCCGTCGCTCGCCTGACCTCTTCGGCGTCGTTGATGGGGTGCGCGGGGTCGTCACGGTCCCATGCCGCGTCGAACCGCTTCTTGGCGGCGTTGAACTCCTCGTTGGTCTCTGTCATGCTCACGCCCGCGTTGTTGAACGATGTGGCCAGCTCGCTGATCTCGCCGGGCGATCCGGCCTGGATGGTCTCGTCGATGAGCCAGGGATCCCCGCCTGCTGCGCCGATGAGTTCCGGCACGCTCAGATGGACCAGTTGCGGATACTCAGGCATCCGTGACGTTGTCTACTGCAGACCTGTTGGCTTCTTCGGTCTCGCTGAGCCGGCCGGATGCGGCCCTGGCCTTGAGGCCGACGTCGGTGAGTCGTCGATGGTTGTCGTCCATCCTGCTCACCTGGTTGTCGCGGTGTGAGCTCAGCCGCTGATGAAACGATTGCGCCGCCGGGAAATCACCGAAGATCGTCGATCTGATAGAGGCGCCCGACAGGTCGGCCGCGCCGCCGCGCAGCCGCTCGCCGGCACCGCGCGCCACGTCGCCACCTGAGGTCAGCAGCTCGGGCTCTACCCACACTTCGCACCTCCACGATGGTTGCTGCCATTTTACGGGCGGTGCTGTGCGGCCTGCGACACCAATCGAAGCGGTTACAGCGGCTCGCCGATGTCGGGGAGCAGCGCGATGTCCTGGGGTTTCAAAATGCTGCGGAAGAACTCGGCGAGATCGCGCACGTATCGCTTGCCCCACGCCGGATCGTGGTGAGTCAACACCTCGTATATGTGCTGGAAGGTGTGTCGGCGATCGACGTAGGAAGCTTGCTCGGACGCCACGCCCTCGCAGTACCAGTAGAGGCCGTCGTCGAGCGTGCCGGTCCGGTCGAAGCCCAGCTTTCCGCGCTCATAGAAGGCGTAATGGTAGGTGCCCTCGTCATCGACGTAGACATTCAGTCCGTCGTTGGTCCGCAGTCCGACGGCTATCGGACGAACCTCGAACTGCTCTGCCAGCCGGTTGATTTCGGCTTGAAGCTCACGGGACTTCATATCCGAGGACGGGTCCATGGTCGATCAACACTCCCGCCTTTTTCAGCGCTTCCACACTTGGTCTGACGCCATCAGGGCGCCGTCTTTGAGAACGTCGGGTTCGACCCGCATGAGCTACTCCAGCAAATATCCAGGACCTTTGCTGTCAGCTCACCGCGACCAGGGGCGTAGCCGACGCGCTAAGTGCCGAGCGTGCGGTGCAGGAACTCGAAGATCAGCGCCGACCGGAACGCGGTCTGCTTGTTGTCGGCGGCTCCTGCGTGGCCGCCCTCGATGTTCTCGTAGTAGTGCACCCGGTGACCCGCCGCTTCCAGCGCCGCGGTCATCTTGCGGGCATGCCCGGGGTGCACGCGGTCGTCACGGGTCGAGGTGGTCATCAGCAGCGGCGGGTAACGGCGGTCCGCCGAGATGTTCTGATACGGCGAATATTTCGAGATGAACTCCCAGTCGTCGGGATCGTCGGGATCGCCGTACTCGGCCACCCACGACGCGCCGGCGAGCAACAGGTGAAAGCGCCGCATGTCGAGCAGCGGCACGCTGCACACCAGCGCGCCGAAGAGTTCCGGGTACTGCGTCAGCATGATTCCCATCAACAGGCCGCCGTTGCTGCCGCCCTGGGCGCCCAACTGCTCCACGGTGGTGATCCCGCGTCGCACCAGATCCGCTGCGACAGCGGCGAAGTCCTCGGCGACCAGGTGGCGGCCCTCACGCATCGCCTGCGTGTGCCATCCAGGTCCGTACTCGCCGCCGCCGCGGATGTTGGCCAGCACGTAGGTCCCGCCGCGGGCCAGCCACAGCCGCCCCGTGACGCCGTCGTATCCCGGCGTGCGGGAGACCTCGAATCCCCCGTAGCCGCCAAGCAGCGTCGGGCCCGGCCCGCCGTCACCTCGGCCCACCACGAAGTACGGGATCGCGGTGCCGTCGGTCGAGGTGGCGAAATGTTGCGTCACCGACATGCCGTCGGCGTCGAAGAAGGACGGTGCGGACTTGATCAGTTCCAGCGGGCCCTCGACAGCGTCCGTGCAGGAGCCGGGACGGTGTGGTGAACCCGCTGAAGTCCAGGAAGATCTCGTCGCCGAGGTCGTCGGTGTCGACGATGACGGCGTTGGTGTTGTCAGGGATCCCGGGCACCGGGTCGATCGCCCAGCTACCCGGTGTCACCGTCTGCACGCGGCTGACGACGTCGGCGAGCGTGACGATGACCAGCTTGTCCCGCGTCCACGCGTAGTGGTTCAGGCTGGTGTGGTCGTCGGGTTCGAATACCACGTGCAGATCCGCTGTGCCGGCCAGGAACTGGTCGTAGTCGGCGGCGATCAGCGATCCGGCCCGGTAGGTGCCCGATCCGGTGTACCAGTCGGTGCGCAGTTCGATCAGCAACCAGTTGCGATGGGCCGAGACGGTGGCGTCGGTCGGTGCGTCGATGCGGATGAGCTCGGCGTCGCGCATCTCGTAGACCTCGTCGTTGAAGAAGTCGACGGCGCGGCGGAGGAAGGTCCGCTCGAAGCCGGGCGTGTGATCCCGCGATGCCGCGACGAGCACGTCGGTGCGCGATCCGCTGAACAGCGTCTCGGCGTCGTCGAGCGGTGTGCCGCGCCGCCACCGTTTGACCAGCCGCGGATAACCGGACTCGGTCAGCGAATCCTCGCCCCAATCCGTGCCGATCAGCACGGAGTTCGAGTCCTCCCAGCTGATCTGGGTCTTCGCCTCGGGCACCTGGAAGCCGTCGGCGACGAATTCCTGTGTCCGCAGGTCGAACTCACGCACGACGGCGGCGTCCGAGCCTCCCCGCGACAGGGTGATCAGCGCGAGTGAGTGGTCGGGTTCGATGACGCGTGCGCCTGCCCATACCCAGTTCTCGTCCTCCGCTGAAGCCAGCGCGTCGAGGTCGATCACCGTCTCCCAGTCGGGCACGTCGGTGCGGTAGCGCTCCAGCGTGGTGCGCCGCCACAGCCCGCGGGGATTCTCGGCGTCGCGCCAGAAGTTGTAGAGCCAGTCGCCACGCCGGCGGACATACGGGATACGCGCATCGGTGTCGAGCACCTCGAGCGCCTCGGTCTGCATCAGTTCGAAGCGCTCGCCGCACAGTTCGGCCAGCGTCGGCTCGTTGTGGCTGCGGACCCAGTCCAGCGCGTCGTCGCCGGTGATGTCCTCGAGCCACAGGAAGGGGTCGGTCACCCCGTCATTGTGGCGGTCGGCCTGTCAGCTCAGGTGATGGACCTCCTGCAGGCCGTACACCGGGGTGGGGATGCCCTCGTAGCGCGCCTTGAGCTGCAGAGCCAGATACAGCGAATAGTGCCGCGACTGGTGCAGGTTGCCGCCGTGGAACCAGAGGTTCTCCTGCTGCGTTGGCTTCCACATGTTGCGCTGCTCGCCCTCCCACGGGCCGGGATCCTTCGCGGTGTCGCTGCCGAGGCCCCACACCTTGCCGACCTTGTCCGCGACGTCCTGACCGATCAGGTCGGCGGCCCAGCCGTTCATCGAGCCGAAGCCGGTCGCGTAGACCACCACGTCGGCGGGCAGTTCGGTGCCGTCGGCGAGGATCACCGCATCCTCGGTCAGGCGCTCGACCTGGCCGTGGGCCAGCTTGATGCTGCCGTCGGCGACGAGATCGGATGCGCCGACGTCGATGTAGTAGCCCGAACCGCGGCGCAGATATTTCATGAACAAGCCGGAATCGTCGTCGCCCCAGTCGAGTTCGAAGCCTGCGGCTTCCAGTCGCTCGTAGAACTCCTTGTCCCGCTCGCGAATCGCGTCGTACACCGGGATCTGGAACTCGTGCAGGATCCGGTACGGCAGCGAGGCGAACGTCAGGTCGGCCTTCTCGGTCGTCATCCCAGAAGCGACGGCCCGCTCCGAGTACAGGTCGCCGAGCCCGAGCTCCATCAACGAATCCGACTTGACGATGTGTGTGGAGCTACGCTGCACCATGGTGACGTCGACGCCGTTCTCGTACAACGCTTTACAGATGTCGTGTGCGGAGTTGTTGGAGCCGATCACCACCGCTTTCTTACCGACGTAATCGTCGGGTCCCGGGTGTGCGCTGGAGTGGTGCTGATCGCCGCGGAACACGTCCTGGCCCGGCATGGTCGGGATGCTCGGCTTACCCGACATGCCGGTCGCGAGCACCAGATGCGTCGGGTGCAACGTGAGGCGTTCGCCGTCGCGGTCCACCTCGACCGTCCACTGCTTGGTCTTCTCGTCGAACGACGCCGACAGGCACGTCGTCTTCGACCAATATGGCACCTCCATCACCCGGGTGTAGAACTCCAACCAGTCGCCGATCTTGTCCTTCGGCGCGAACACCGGCCAGTTGGCGGGGAACGGCAGATACGGCAGGTGGTCGTACCAGACGGGGTCGTGCAGGCACAGCGACTTGTAGCGCTTGCGCCACTGGTCGCCCGGCCGCTCGTGGCGATCCACGACGATGCTCGGCACACCCAGCTGACGCAGCCGCGCGCCGAGCGCGATCCCGCCCTGCCCGCCGCCGACCACGAGGGTGTAGGGCTGCGTCGAGTAGCCGAGCTCGGACAGCTCGTCGGCGCGCTTCTCCGCCCACGAGCGGGTGTCGGGATCGCTTCCGTGCACGGCGCCGAGCACCCGCGACGGGCCTTTGGGCTCCTCGTGGCCCGTCAGCTCCTGCAGCGCGGTCAGCAGTGTCCACGCCTGTTCGTCGCGCAGCCGCAGGTGGCCGACGCCGCGGCCGACGGCGGTGTCGAATTCGATGAACGCGGACACCACGCCCGCGTCCTCTGTCGCGTCCTCGCGGGTGCGGAAGTTCGACGGGTCGGTCGACGCGAGGCGCTCGCCCAGCATTCCGCGATCTCGTCGCGTCCCTCGACGGTCTTGATGTTCCAGGTGAACGCGACCAGGTCGCGCCAGAAGCTGTCGGTGGCGAACTTCGCGACCACCCGGTCGATGTCGCGCACGGCGAGCGCCGCCTCGAAGTCGGCGAGCCAGGCGGTGACGCGGTCCTGCGGGGTGAGGTCGGTGGCGTGGTCCAACGTCTGAGTCATGTGACCCACCACACACCCGCTCGCCCCCGGCCACAAGGGTTGCAGCCGGTTGCAGAACAACGAGTTGCAACCGTCTGCAACTCTTCCGCTGTGTGGTCGCGGTCACATAGACCTGACGCATGAGAGCAGCCGTCTATCACGGACCGAACAAGATCGAGATCGCCGACGTGCCCGAGCCGACGCCCGCGCCGGGCACCGTCAAGGTCAAGGTCGGCTTCAACGGGATCTGCGGCACCGACCTGCACGAGTACTACGCGGGCCCGATCTTCGTGCCGACCGAACCGCACCCGCTGACCGGCCAACAGATGCCCCTTGTCATCGGCCACGAATTCTCCGGCGTCATCACCGACGTCGGCGACGGCGTCACCGGCTGCGCGGAGGGCGACCGGGTGGCCGTCGAACCGATCTACCGGTGCGGGCACTGCCCGGCCGTGCAGGGCAGGCAACTACAACATCTGCGCCAAGATCGGCTTCCACGGGCTGATGTCCGACGGCGGGATGGCCGAATACACCGTGGTGCCGACCGACATGCTGCACAAGCTGCCCGACAACGTCACCCTGCAGTTGGGCGCGTTGGTGGAGCCGATGTCGGTGGCGTACCACGCGGCGACACTCGGCGACGTCGAAAACCGGCGACACCGCGATGGTGTTCGGCGCGGGCCCGATCGGAATCGGCTTGTGGTTCGCGTTGCGCGGCAAGGGACTCGACGACATGTTCGTCGTCGAACCGTCGGCGACCCGCCGCGCATCGATCGAGCGGCTGGGTGCGCGCACCCTGGACCCGGCCGCCGTCGACATACCGGCGTTCATCGCCGAGCACACCGAGGGGCGCGGCGCCGACGCCGTGTACGACGCCGCCGGGGTGACGCCCGCGGTCGAGACCGCGCTGGCGTGCGTCGGCGCGAGGCGGCCGATGGTCAGCGTCGCGATCTACGAGAAGCCGCTGAGCACGCCGCTGCTGAACCTGGTGATGAACGAGTCACGAATCCAGGGCTCGCTCTGCTACACCGCGGCCGACTTCGAGGCGGTCATCGCGTTGATGGCGCAGGACGCCTACGACACCACCGGCTGGGTGACCGAGATCGCGATCGACGACGTCATCGACGAGGGATTCGAGGCCCTTCACGCGGGCCGGAAGATGAAAGTGCTCGTCGATCCGGCCGCCGTTGCGGGGGCGGCTGGCGGTGCGATGTGATGGAGAGCACAATCGGCACTGATGCAAGGTCAGCCAGTGCCTGAGCCCGCGGTGGCGGTCGGCGAGGATCCGCGCACGTATGCCCGGCTGATGTCGAGGGTCTACGACGCGACCATGGCCGGCGACCGCGCGCCCGCGCGACCGCGCCAGGTCATCGAGGACTCGTGGCAGCGGTTGATGGCGCAGGGGATCGGGCCCGACGAGATGGGTTCACCGGTCGTCGAGTCGGCCGGGCTGGAGGCCCTACGCAGTGCGTCCGGCCTCGTCGAGGTGCTCGACGACATCGCTCACGGCCTGGAATCGCTTGTCGCAGAAGGGGAGAACATTCTCGTCGTGGCCGACGCGGTGGGTCGCGTGCTGTGGCGGTCGGGGTCCAACCAGGTGCTCGGCCACGCCGACCGGCTCGGCTTCGTCGAGGGCGCGCACTGGGGTGAGACGGCCGTCGGCACCAACGCGATCGGCACCGCGCTGGCGTCGAAGCGCGCCGTTCAGGTCTTCTCCGCCGAGCATTATCTGCGCAGCCATCACCCGTGGACCTGCGCGGGCGCACCGATCCGCGACCCGAGAACCGGCCAGGTGATCGGCGTCGTCGACGTATCGGGACCCGCGGCCACGGTCCACCCCACCACGGTCGCGCTCGTGGATGCGGTGGCCCGGCTGGCAGAATCCCATCTGCGCGAACAGCACGACCGCACGCTGAACCGGCTGAGGACCGTGGCCGCGCCCATCCTGGCCCGCATCGGCAGCCCGGCGCTGGCGGTCGACCACGACGGCTGGGTCGCCGCCGTGGACGCGATGCCGCTGCACAACAGGATCCTGCTGCCCACCAACATCACCGACATCGCCCCGGGACGGGTGCGGTTGTCCAGCCTCGGCCCGTGCGACGTCGAACCGCTGCCGGGCGGCTGGCTGGTGCGGCTGGCGACAGACGAGTCCTCGGGCCAACTCGCGCACGTGACGCTCGACCTCCGCAATCCCGATGCGCCGACGCTGGAGATGGCAGGCCAGTTCACCGCGTGGCGGCATGACATCTCACAACGTCACGCCGAGATCCTTCTGGTGTTGGCGACGTCGCCCGCGGGCAGGTCCGCCAACGAGTTGGCCGCCGACCTCTACGGCGACCCGTCCAAGGCGGTCACCGTGCGAGCCGAACTGTCGCGGCTGCGTAGGCAGTTCGCGGGATTGCTTGCCGCACAACCGTACCGGCTGGCCTCGACGGTGGACCTCGAGGTGGCCTACCCGCAAGACATGTCCATGCTTCTGCCGTTGTCGACGGCACCCGCACTCGGCGCGATGCGCGCAAACTACCAAAAGTGTTGAGCAACAACAACTGTCGAAGGAGTCAGTCATGACCGTGTTTTCCCGCCCAGGTGCCCCCGACGCCCTGATGGCCTACGAGTCCCGCTACGGCAACTTCATCGGCGGTGAATGGGTGCCGCCTGCCGGTGGTGAGTACTTCGACAACCCGACGCCGGTGACGGGTCAGGCGTTCTGCGAGATCCCGAGGTCCACCGAGGCCGACATCGACAAGGCCCTCGACGCCGCGCACGGCGCGGCGACCGCATGGGGCAAGACGGCCGCGGGGGAGCGCGCGGTCATCCTGAACAAGATCGCCGACCGCATCGAGGAGAACCTCGAGTCGCTGGCTCTCGCCGAGGCCTGGGACAACGGCAAGCCGATCCGCGAGACGCTCAACGCCGACCTGCCGCTGGCCGTCGACCACTTCCGGTACTTCGCGGGCGCCATTCGCGCACAAGAGGGTTCGTTGAGCCAGATCGACGACGACACCGTCGCCTACCACTTCCACGAACCGCTCGGCGTCGTCGGTCAGATCATCCCGTGGAACTTCCCGATCCTGATGGCCACCTGGAAACTGGCGCCCGCGCTCGCCGCGGGAAACGCGGTGGTGCTGAAGCCGGCCGAACAGACTCCGGCGTCGATCCTGTACCTGATGTCGTTGATCGGCGACCTGCTGCCCGCCGGTGTGATCAACGTCGTCAACGGGTTCGGCGCCGAAGCGGGCAAGCCGCTGGCGTCGAGCAACCGGATCGCCAAGATCGCGTTCACCGGTGAGACGACCACCGGCCGGCTCATCATGCAGTACGCGTCGCAGAACCTCATCCCCGTCACCCTGGAACTCGGCGGCAAGAGCCCCAACATCTTCTTCTCCGACGTGATGGCGGCGGGCGACGACTTCCAGGACAAGGCGCTGGAGGGCTTCACGATGTTCGCGCTGAACCAGGGCGAGGTGTGCACCTGCCCGTCGCGCAGCCTGATCCAGTCCGACATCTACGACGAATTCCTCGAGCTCGCCGCGATCCGCACCAAGGCCGTCCGCCAGGGCGACCCGCTCGACACCGAGACCATGATCGGTTCCCAGGCCTCCAACGATCAGCTGGAGAAGGTGTTGTCCTACATCGAGATCGGCAAGGACGAAGGCGCTCGCGTCGTCACCGGAGGCGAACGCGCCGAACTCGGCGGCGACCTCAACGGCGGCTACTACGTGCAGCCCACCATCTTCGAGGGCAACAACTCGATGCGGATCTTCCAGGAGGAGATCTTCGGGCCCGTGGTGGCGGTGACGTCGTTCTCCGATTACGACGACGCGATCTCGATCGCCAACAACACGCTCTACGGCCTCGGGGCCGGCGTGTGGAGCCGCGACGGGAACACCGCCTACCGCGCCGGCCGCGACATCAAGGCGGGCCGGGTGTGGACGAACTGCTATCACGCCTACCCCGCGCATGCGGCGTTCGGCGGCTACAAGCAGTCCGGCATCGGCCGCGAGAACCACAAGATGATGCTCGACCACTACCAGCAGACGAAGAACCTGCTGGTGAGCTACAGCAACAAGGCCCAAGGCTTCTTCTGATGGGGGAGATCCCGCCGCGCGCACTGATCACCCGCGCGGCGGCCGACCTGCTGGAAAAGCTGCAGGGCAGGCACGGGGCGCTGATGTTCCACCAGTCCGGCGGCTGCTGCGACGGGTCCTCGCCGATGTGTTACCCGGACGGCGACTTCATCGTCGGCGACCGCGACGTGCTGTTGGCCGTCCTCGACGTCGGCGACTCCGGGGTGCCGATCTGGATCTCCGGCCCGCAGTTCGAGACGTGGAAGCACACCCAGCTGGTGATCGACGTGGTGCCCGGCCGCGGCGGCGGGTTCAGCGTCGAGGCGCCCGAGGGCATGAGGTTTCTGTCGCGGGCCCGTGCCTTCACCGACGCCGAGAATCGCGCACTGGCTGACCACCCGCCGGTGACAGGCGCCGACTACGAGAAAGGGGTGCGCCCGCCGCGGGCGGGGACACACATCGTCGCCGAAGCGGTTGATGCATGTCCGTTACCTGCCACGCCGAGTCGGTAAAGCCGCCACGGCCGCACGCGGCGTTATCGTCGAAACCGTGATTCCCGTACCGCGGGCTTGGATTCTTGCGAGCGCGATGCTTGTCGGCACCGCGGCGGGGCTGCTCGGCGGAATCGCGGCGATCAAGCTGGTCGACGCGACCGTCCGGCCCGATTTCGTCATCGCGCTCGTGGTCGGGGTGCCGAGCATCTTCGGCATGGTGCTGATCCTGTTCTCGCACCGCGCCTGGATGACCGCTCTCGGCGCATTCGTCCTCGCGATCGCGCCCGCATGGTTCGGCGCGCTCGCCGCGATCCAGGTGGTGCACGGTGCCTGAACAGACCTACCGAGGAACCCACCGCCACCGCGCACCGCTGGGGTGGCATCCGCCTCGCGTGCAGCCGGAGTCGACGAACGGGTCGGACAACGGCTCGCCCGATGGCGCCGAACCCGATGTGCAGCCGGAACCGACTGCGCCGTTCACGCCGACGTTCACAGGTGCGATGCCCACCCTCACCGACGAACCGCCACCGGCAGTCGTCGAGGAACGGGCCGAACCCAGCCAGGACACGCACCTGCGGCGCTGGCGGTTCGTCCTCGTCGTGGCCGCGTCGTGGTTGGTGGCGGCCCCGATCGGCCTCGGTCTCTTCTACTGGTGGTTCAACTCGATCAACAAGACGCCCGCGGTCTTCATCGTGTTGGTCTACCTGGTGACGTGCACCGTCGCGTCGCTGATCGCGGCGATGGTGCCGAACAAGCCTCTGATGTCGGCGCTGAGCCTCGCGCTGATGTCGGCGCCGTTTGCGTCGACGGCCGCGGCGGCCGTGCTCTACGGCGTCTACTTCTGCGATCACGCCAGCCGCTGTCTGATAGGTGTCATCCCCTACTAGGGTTGGCTGGGTGAGCCATTATGACGTCGTTGTTCTCGGAGCAGGCCCAGGCGGATACGTCGCAGCGATCCGCGCGGCCCAACTTGGGCTAAAGACCGCAGTCGTCGAACCCAAATACTGGGGCGGGGTGTGCCTGAACGTGGGCTGTATCCCGTCGAAGGCGTTGCTGCGCAACGCGGAACTCGCGCACATCTTCACCAAGGAAGCCAAGCAGTTCGGCATCAGCGGCGAGGCGACCTTCGACTTCGGGGTCGCCTTCGACCGCAGCCGCAAGGTCGCCGACGGCCGGGTCGCCGGTGTGCACTTCCTGATGAAGAAGAACAAGATCACCGAGATCAACGGCTACGGCAGCTTCACAGACGACCACACACTCGAGGTCGATCTCACCGAGGGCGGCACGGAGAAAGTGACCTTCGACAACGTCATCATCGCCACCGGCAGCAGCACCCGACTGGTGCCCGGCACCTCGCTCTCGGAGAACGTGGTCACCTACGAGAAGTTGATCATGACGCGCGAACTGCCGAAGTCGGTGGTGATCGCCGGCGCCGGCGCGATCGGCATGGAGTTCGGCTACGTGATGAAGAATTACGGAGTCGACGTCACCATCGTCGAGTTCCTGCCGCGCGCGCTTCCCAACGAGGACGCCGAGGTGTCCAAGGAGATCGAGAAGCAGTTCAAGAAGCTCGGGGTCAAGATCCTCACCGGCACCAAGGTGGAGAACATCGAAGACAACGGCGACGACGTCACCGTCACGGTCAGCAAGGACGGCAAGTCCGAGGAGATCAAGACCGAGAAGGTGCTGCAGGCGATCGGGTTCGCGCCCAACATCGAGGGCTACGGGCTGGACAAGGCCGGCGTGCAGGTCACCGAGCGCAAGGCGATCGGCATCGACGACTACATGCGCACCAACGTTCCGCACATCTACGCGATCGGCGATGTCACCGGCAAGCTCCAGCTCGCTCACGTCGCCGAGGCACAGGGCGTCATCGCGGCCGAAACCATCGGCGGCGCAGACACATTGCCGCTTGGGGACTACCGGATGCTGCCGCGCGCGACGTTCTGCCAGCCGCAGGTGGCCAGCTTCGGACTCACCGAGGAGCAGGCCCGCGAAGAGGGCTACGACGTGAAGGTCGCGAAGTTCCCGTTCACCGCGAACGCCAAAGCGCACGGCGTCGGCGACCCGAGCGGTTTCGTGAAGCTGATCGCCGACGGCAAGTACGGGGAGCTGATCGGCGGCCACTTGATCGGCCATGACGTCTCCGAGTTGCTGCCCGAGCTGACGCTGGCCCAGAAGTGGGACCTGACCGCCACGGAGCTGGCGCGCAACGTGCACACTCACCCGACGATGTCCGAGGCACTGCAGGAGTGCTTCCACGGCCTCGCCGGCCACATGATCAATTTCTGAGCGTGGTTCAGACAGTCGGCACAGCGAGAGCGATCTGGGTCGCCGGCATCGGCGGTTTGATCGTCGGTCACATGGCGTGGTTGGCGGGCATCTCGATTGCCATCGCGACGCGCACGGTGAGTAGCTGGGTCCTGGTGGTGGCCGCGGTGTCGTTCGTCATCGGAATCGCATCGGGCCTGCTGGGCTGGCGCGCCTACCAACAGAAGAAGGACGTGTTGGCGGCGTTCCTGTGCGCGTTGCCGATATCGCCGGTGCTGTTGTCGCTGGTCGTGCTCGGCGTCACGTATCTCTAGTCGGGAAAGTCCAGAGGCACGTTCAGTGTCGCTGATGGTGGCTGCCAGCCCGTCGTATTGCGCTGCCAGCAGGCAGAATTCGATCAGCTGAGACTTGTTCAGGTGGCTGGCCAACGTCGCCCAGGTCTCCGGTGACACACCCCTGGTGACGACGAACTCGTCGGTGGCGGTGATCAGCGCGCGTTGCCGGTCGGTCAACCCCTCGGCATCGGGTCCGGAGAAGATCTTGGTCTGCAGCTCGGGTCCGATGCCGCGGGACCTGGCCAGCCTGCGGTGCTGCTGCAGCTCGTACTCGCAGTCGCGCAGATGGCCGACGCGCAGAATGACGACCTCGGCGTCGCGCACCGGCAGCTTGCTCAGCATGCCGAGCAACATCGCGCTGTAGGGTGCCCACGCGAGGAACAGCAGCTTGTGCTGACCCAACACGGTGACGAGGCTGAACCGCGGCGCCCGGATAGCACGCGCGCCGAGCTTGGCGATCGCCCAGTTGACCGGCCCGAGTTCGCGGAAGCCGCCTGGTTCGATGCGGGCGGGCACGTTCACGACTGCCTGACCAGGTAGGGCGAGACCGTGCTGCGGTGCTCGTCGATGTCCAGTGCGCGGCCGAGCGCGGGGAACGCGCGCTGCGGGCAGTTGTCCCGCTCGCATACCCGGCAGCCCGCCCCGATCGGTGTGGCAATGTCGCCCGACAAGTCGAGTCCTTCCGAGTAGACGAGCCGGTGTGCGTGCCGAAGTTCGCAGCCGAGCCCGATGGCAAATGTCTTGCCCGGCTGACCATATCGCGATGCACGGCGTTCGACAGTGCGCGCCACCCACATGTAGCTGCGACCGTCGGGCATCTGCGCGATCTGAACCAGTATCTTTCCCGGGTTGGCGAACGTCTCGTAGACGTTCCACAGTGGGCAGGTGCCGCCGCTGGACGAGAAGTGAAAGCCCGTGGCGGACTGGCGTTTCGACATGTTGCCCGCCTTGTCGACGCGGACGAACGAGAACGGCACCCCCCGCATCGAGGGCCGCTGCAGTGTCGACAGCCGGTGCGCGACCGTTTCGTAGCTGACCGAGTAGAACGCCGAAAGCCGCTCGACGTCGTAGCGGAACTTCTCGGCGACATCGTGGAACTGCGCGTACGGCAGCACGGTCGCCGCGGCGAAGTAGTTGGCGAGCCCGAGCCGGGCCAGCGTCGTCGACTCCTCGCTGGTGAACTTGCCTTCGGTGACCAGCTTGTCGATCAACCCGCCGAACTCGAGGTAGGCGAGTTCGGCGGCCATCTTGAAGACCTGCTGGCCAGAGGAGAGGTGGCTGCCCATCTCGAGCCTGCGTGTCGCCGGGTCGTAGCGGTGCAGCACGGTGTCGTCGAGGTCGCTGCGGCGCACGATGTGCACCCCGTGCACGGCCTTGAGCCGGTCGGACAGATCGCGGGCCAGGTCGCCGCGGTGCATGCGCAGGTCGATGGTGAGGTCCTCGGCGGCGGTGTCGAGCTCGTGCAGATAGTTCTGCCGCTGATAGAAGTAGTCGCGCACCTCCTCGTGCGGCATGGTGATCGCGCCGGAGCCGGAGCTGGACCCGCTGCCGGAGAACCGGTCCTCGGTCGCGGCGGCCAGCTGTGTAGTGGTGAGCTGGTAGCGCCGGTGCAGGTTGACCACCGCGCGCGCCAGCGTGGGGTGGGCGTTGACGATGTCGGCGATCTCCGCGGGGTCGACGTCGATGTCGAGGTCGCGGTCCATCGTCACCTCGCGCAGCTCGGCGACCAGCCGGGTGTCGTCCTGCGAGGCGAAGAAGGTGGCGTCGACGCCGAACACCTCGGTGATCCGCAGCAGCACCGCGACGGTCAGCGGCCGGACGTCGTGTTCGATCTGGTTGAGGTAGCTCGGCGAGATGTCCAGCATCTGGGCCAGCGCTGCCTGGCTGAAACCGCGCTCGCTGCGCAGCTGCTTGACCCGCGAACCGACGAACGTTCTGCCCACGTCAGCAAGCATAACGAGAATGTGAAGGCTGCCTTCGCAGTCTTGGCAGCGAGGTGCCTTGTGGCAGTATCTGCAACCGTGAGTACCAAGGAGGGGGCCGCCGGCGGCTTGGCGAAGGTTCTGATGCCGGTGCCCGACCCGCACCCCGACGTGTTCGACCTGCAATGGCCGCTCCGGGTCGGCGACGTCGACCGATACGGACGATTGCGCTTCGATGCCGCAACACGCCACATCCAGGACATCGGCTCCGACCACCTGCGCGAGCTGGGCTTCGAGGAGACCCATCCGCTGTGGATCGTCCGCCGCACGATGATCGACATGATCGAGCCCATCGAGTTCCAGGACATGCTGCGCCTGCGCCGATGGTGTTCGGGAACGTCGAATCGCTGGTGTGAGATGCGGGTGCGCATCGATGGCCGCAAGGGCGGCCTCGTCGAATCCGAGGCGTTCTGGATCAACATCAACAGGGAGACGCAGGGGCCGGCGCGCATCGCCGACGACTTCATCGAGGGCCTGCAGCGCACCACGAGCGAGGGCCGGTTGCGGTGGAAGGCCTATCTGAAGGCCGGCGGCCGCGACGACGCCGCGGAGATCCGCGATTACCCGGTGCGCGTCAGCGACATCGACATCTTCGACCACATGAACAACTCGGTCTATTGGACCGTCATCGAGGACTACCTCTACAGCCATCCGGAACTGGTGAAGTCACCGCTGCGGGTGACGATCGAGCACGACGCGGCAGTAGCGCTCGGCGACAAGCTGGAGATCGTCAAGCACGTCCACCCCGCGGGATCGACCGAACAGTTCGGCCCCGAACTGAGCGATCGCACTGTTACAACGCTCACATATGTCGTCGGTGACGAGACGAAAGCCGTCGCCGCCATCTTCGCGCTGTAGCGCGAACCGTTTAACAGTACGGGCGTACTGACCAGCGGAAATTGACTACCGGCCGGTAACTACTGAACCGGTCAAGCCCGTCTGCTTCTTCGCAACCTTCGCAAGATTGCGGCCGCCGTTAGCGAAAATTGACAATAAGCGCGGCTGGACCTGCGCATATATCCAGGTGCATTATCGGATCAGCACAACAGCAAAGTTGTTTGAGCGTTAACAAGCTGGGAACTCCAGCGGCGCCCGCAGCGATGATTTGAACAATGCGAAGGAGCAGCCCGATGTCCACCGTTGGCACGCCGAAATCAGCCGAACAGATCCAGCACGACTGGGACACCAACCCGCGGTGGAAGGGTATTGAGCGCACCTACACGCCCGCCGACGTGGTGGCGCTGCAGGGTTCCGTCGTCGAGGAGGCCACCCTGGCCCGCCGCGGTGCCGAGGTGCTCTGGGAACAGCTGCACGACCTCGAATTCGTCAACGCACTCGGCGCGCTGACCGGCAACATGGCCGTCCAGCAGGTCCGCGCCGGCCTGAAGGCCATCTACCTGTCGGGTTGGCAGGTCGCCGGCGACGCGAACCTGTCGGGCCACACCTACCCCGACCAGAGCCTGTACCCGGCCAACTCGGTGCCGCAGGTGGTGCGCCGCATCAACAACGCGCTGCTGCGCGCCGACGAGATCGCCAAGGTCGAGGGCGACACGTCGGTGGAGAACTGGCTGGCGCCGATCGTGGCCGACGGAGAGGCCGGCTTCGGCGGTGCGCTCAACGTCTACGAACTGCAGAAGGCGATGATCGCCGCGGGCGTCGCGGGCTCGCACTGGGAGGACCAGCTGGCGTCGGAGAAGAAGTGCGGCCACCTCGGTGGCAAGGTGCTGATTCCGACCCAGCAGCACATCCGCACGCTGACCTCGGCACGGCTGGCCGCTGACGTCGCCGATGTGCCGACGGTTGTCATCGCGCGCACCGACGCCGAGGCGGCCACGCTCATCACCTCCGACGTCGACGAGCGTGATCAGCCGTTCATCACCGGCGAGCGCACCAAGGAAGGCTTCTACCGGGTCAAGAACGGCCTCGAGCCCTGCATCGCGCGCGCCAAGGCCTACGCGCCGTACTCCGACCTGATCTGGATGGAGACCGGCACCCCGGACCTCGAGCTCGCGGCCAAGTTCGCCGAGGGCGTCAAGTCCGAGTTCCCCGACCAGATGCTGGCCTACAACTGCTCGCCCTCGTTCAACTGGCGCAAGCACCTCGACGACTCGACGATCGCGAAGTTCCAGAAGGAGCTGGGCTCGATGGGCTTCAAGTTCCAATTCATCACGCTGGCAGGCTTCCACGCGCTGAACTACTCGATGTTCGATCTGGCCTACGGCTACGCCCGCAACCAGATGAGCGCCTACGTCGAACTGCAGGAGCGCGAGTTCGCCGCCGAGGAGCGCGGTTACACCGCGACCAAGCACCAGCGCGAGGTCGGCGCCGGTTACTTCGACCGGATCGCCACCACGGTCGACCCGACCAGCTCGACCACGGCGCTGACCGGCTCGACCGAAGAGGGCCAGTTCCACTGAGTCGCCTATCACCGCGAGCAGACGCAAAGTCGCACAAATGCCTCGAAAAACACGCGATTTTGTGTCTGCTCGCGGTTGGGAAATAGTTGAGCGCGTGAGCATTGAACGGGTAGGCGTCGTCGGCGCTGGGCAGATGGGCTCCGGCATCGCGGAGGTGTCGGCGAAGGCGGGCGCGAACGTCGTCGTCTACGAACCGTCGGAGGAACTCGTCGAAGCGGGCCGCACGCGCATCACCGGATCGCTCGACCGCGCGGCGAGCAAGGGCAAGCTGTCCGACGCCGACCGGGACGCCACTGTCGGTCGGCTGTCGTTCACCACCGACCTCGCCGACCTGACCGACCGTCAACTCGTGATCGAGGCGATCGTCGAGGACGAGGCCGTCAAGGCGAAGGTCTTCGCCGCGCTCGACGAGGTCATCACCGATCCCGACGCCGTGCTGGCGTCGAACACCTCGAGCATCCCGATCATGAAAATCGCTGCGGCGACGAAGAACCCGAGCCGGGTGCTCGGTCTGCACTTCTTCAACCCCGTGCCTGTGCTTCCGCTGGTCGAGCTGATCAGCACGCTCGTCACGTCCGACCAGGCGGTGGCGCGCACCGAAAAGTTCGCGGGCGGCATGCTGGGCAAGAAGGTGGTGCGCTGTGGCGACCGCTCCGGCTTCATCGTCAACGCGTTGTTGGTGCCCTATCTGCTGTCCGCCATCCGCATGGCGGAGGCCGGTGTGGCGACGGTGGAGGACATCGACACCGCCGTGGTGGCCGGGCTGTCCCACCCGATGGGCCCGCTGCGGTTGTCCGACCTCATCGGCCTCGACACGATGAAGCTGATCGCGGACTCGATGTACGACGAGTACAAGGATCCGGGCTACGCTCCGCCGCCACTGTTGTTGCGGATGGTCGAGGCGGGTCAGCTCGGCAAGAAGTCCGGCAACGGGTTCTACTCGTACTGAGCTCGCGGACCCGCCTTCGATTTCCCTCAACTGCCGCACGCTCGGCGCAGAATCAGGCCTCGGCGAGCCTTTTCTTCTCCGCCTCGACGTCGAAATCGGGTGGCGGCCAAGACAAATTGAGGCTCTTGAGTGCCTCGATGAGCAGCTCGGTGACGGCGAGCCGGCTGTACCACTTCTTGTCGCAAGGGATGACGTACCACGGCGCGTGGTCCGTCGACGTCCGGTCGAGCACGGCTTGATAGGCCTCCTGGTACCTGGGCCACAACTTCCGCTCGTCGATGTCAGCGGGGTTGTACTTCCAGTACTTGTCGGGACGCTCCAAGCGCTCGGCCAGTCGCTTCTTCTGCTCGTTGAGCGAAACGAACAACGCCACCTTGACGACCGTCGTGCCGGCCTCGACGAGCTCGCGTTCGAAGGCGTTGATCTCGTCATAGCGGGCGCCCCAGACGTCGGGCGGCACGAGATCGTGCACTCTGACGATAAGCACGTCCTCGTAGTGCGAGCGGTCGAAGACGCCGATGTGGCCGGGCCTGGGGAGCGCTTTTCGAATGCGCCAAAGGTAGTGGTGAGCCAGCTCCTCCTCGGTCGGCTTGCCGAAGCTCGTGTAGCTGATTCCCTGCGGATTCGCGCTTCCGACAACGTGTTTGACGATCCCGCCTTTACCCGCGGTGTCCATCCCCTGTAGGACAAGCAGCACTGAGCGGGTGTCGCCTGCCCTGCTGTTGGCGTACAACATCTCTTGCAGTTCCGAGTAGCGGATTCTGCGCTCCTGGTGCAGCGTCGCAGCGTCGGACTTGTGGCCGGTGAAGCCAGGGGTGGAGTTGGTCTTGACGTCGCCGATATCGTCGCCTTCGCGGAAGCGCAAATGGATATGGGGCTCGTGTGACCACAGCGAGGGCAGGTCGGAATCGGTACTCATCTCTTGAGCAACTGTGGCGGAAGAATCGGCGAAGGGTGCGGCATTTCCCGGAAATCCCGCAGCGAGCCGCCCACCTCGACGATGCCGCACAGCGCGTTCCACGACAGCATCGTCAGATAGTCGATCAGCTCGTCGCTGCTCATCCGCGGATGCGACATCCACGAGTGCGTGGCCAACTGCACCCCGCCGACCGTGTGATACGCCCACGGCTCCACACCGCCGGTGTCCATCCCCACCGCGACCATCTGCCTGCGCAGCATCACCGCCAACATGCGGGCGATGATCTCCTCGCTGTTGGCGATGACCTTGTTCTTGCTCGCCGAGTTGTTCGCCATCACAAATCGGTAGGGCTCGGGTTCGGCAGCGACGGTTTCCACGTAGACCTTGATGACCTCGCGGGTCAGTTCGTAGCCCTGCAGGTTCGATGACAGCGCGGCGGCCATGTTGGGGATCAGCGTGGTCTGGGCGAACCGCATCATCACCGCGGTCGTCAGGTCGTTCTTGTCGACGAAATAGCGGTAGAGGACGGTCTTGGAGACGCCGATCTCGGCGGCGATCTCGTCCATGCTGACGTTGCTGCCGCGTTGACGGATGGCCACCAGGGTGCCGTCTACCAGCTCGTTGCGGCGCTCCACCTTGTGCTGGTGCCAGCGACGCTTGCGTCCATCGGTTTTGACCGCCCCCGGCGGAGTCTGCTGAGCCACTATCGCGCTAGTCCGTTCCCTAGATCTACTCGATACTACGGCGAATGATCACGCCGACGCCGGTCGGCACGGCCGACACTTCCGGCTGTAGCGGATGATGGAGGAGTGACACCGAGACCCCAGGCGGGAGCAGGCGGCCTGCATGCGCTTCCCGCGCCTCCGGCCGGACGGGCCAGCTTCGCCGAAACGCTTGCCGGCGCCGATACGGCCGCCGACGCGGAACGCCGCCGTGGCCTGCGCAGGATGAAGCTCGTCGCACTGGGTTTCCTCGTCGGCGCGACCGTCCTCTTCCTGTTCTGCCGGTGGGCCGAGGCCAACGGCGCAGGCGCCTGGGCGGGCTACGTGGCCGCCGCGTCGGAGGCGGGCATGATCGGTGCGCTTGCCGACTGGTTCGCGGTGACCGCGCTGTTCAAGCATCCGCTGGGCATCCCGATCCCGCACACCGCGATCATCAAGCGCAAGAAGGACCAGCTCGGCGAGGGCCTCGGCAGCTTCGTGCGGGAGAACTTCATGTCGTCGGAGGTCATCGAGACCAAGCTGCGCGACGCCGAGGTCGCGGGCCGGCTGGGCAAGTGGCTGGCGGAGCCGGTACACGCCGAGCGGGTGGCCGCCGAGGCGTCCACGGTGCTGCGCGTGTTGGTGGAGATGCTGCGTGACGAGGACGTCCAGGCCGTGCTGGACAGGATGATCGTCAAGCGGCTCGCCGAACCGCAGTGGGGGCCGCCGATCGGTCGCGTGCTGTCCACGCTGCTGCACGAGGGTCGCCAGGAGGCGCTGCTGCAACTGCTCGCCGACCGGGCGTTCCAGTGGTCGCTGAACGCAGGCGAGGTCATCGAGCGCGTCATCGAACGCGACTCGCCGACCTGGTCACCGCGCTGGGTCGACCATCTCGTCGGCGACCGCATCCACCGCGAGCTGATGGACTTCACCGACAAGGTGCGCCGCAATCCCGACCACGAACTGCGTCGGTCGGCGACCCGCTTCCTGTTCGAGTTCGCCGAGGACCTGCAGCACGACGAGGCGACGATCGGCAAGGCGGAGAACGTCAAAAACCAGATCATGGCCCGTGAAGAGGTCGCGCGGGCCGCCGAGACGGCCTGGAACACCGCCAAGCGCATCTTCCTCGAGTCCGTCGACGACCCGTCGTCTGCCCTGCGCACCCGCATCGCCGACTCGGCGGTGCACATCGGCGAGTCCCTGCGCGACGACGCCGACCTGCGCGACAAGGTGGACAACTGGATCGTCAGGGCCGCTCAGCACCTGGTCTCCCAATATGGGGCGGAGATCACAACGATCATCACCGACACGATCGAACGGTGGGACGCCGAAGAGGCGAGCAGGCGCATCGAACTGCACGTCGGCCGTGACCTGCAATTCATCAGGATCAACGGCACGGTGGTGGGCGCGCTGGCGGGCCTGATCATCTATTCGATAGCCCAGCTACTCTTCTGACCTGCGCTAACTAGTGCTTGCAAAAGTTAGCACCCCGTCGTAGCGTGGTGTCGTCACAACGAATACCGGACGCATCGAGGGGGTAACCCATGTCGCAGGACGAGAAGCTCGTCGACGTGGTCTCCAGCGCTGCACAAGACATCGGGAGCTTCATCCGGTCCCAGCGTGAGGCGGCTCAGGTATCGGTGAGGCAACTGGCCGAGAAGGCCGGTGTCAGCAATCCCTATCTCAGTCAGATCGAGCGGGGATTGCGCAAGCCCTCAGCCGATGTGCTGAGCCAGATCGCCAAGGCGTTGCGGGTCTCCGCGGAGGTGCTCTACATCAGAGCCGGAATCCTAGAGCCCAGTGAGGCCAACGAGGTGCGCGACGCGATCATCACCGACATGGCGATCACCGAGCGGCAAAAGCAGGTGCTGCTCGACATCTACACATCGTTTTGTGAGCAGAACGAGGCTGCCCTCGTCATCGAAGACGGGCCATCGGGTGAGGAGCCGACGACTGACTGAAACAAGACGAACCGCTGTTTGACGACCGAGTGAAATTCACCGAAAGGAAATATCGACATGGCGAAGAAGACCGCCAAGACCACCACCACCCAGCCGACCGTTGACGACCTCAAGGCCCCGCTGCTCGCTGCCGTCGGCGCCGCGGATCTGGCTCTCGAGCGGGTCAACGAGATCGTCGCGACCCTTCGCGACCGTGCAGGCGAGGCCCGCACCGACGCCGAGTCGCGCGTCGAGGGCAGCCGTGCCCGGCTGACCAAGCTGCAAGAGGATCTGCCGACGCAGTTCGGTGACCTCCGCGACCGGCTCAGCTCCGAGGAGCTGCGCAAGTTCGCCGAGACCTACGCCGAGACCGCGCAGACCGCCTACAACAAGCTCGTCGAGCGCGGCGAGGTCGCCATCGAGCGGCTGCGCAGCCAGCCCGCCCTCGAAGAGGCTGCCGGTCGGGTGGAGACCTACACCGACCAGGCCGTCGAGCTGACCCAGGAAGCGCTGGGCAACGTCGCCTCGCAGACCCGCGCGGTCGGCGAGCGTGCCGCCAAGCTGGTCGGCGTCGAGCTGCCCAAGAAGGCGCAGAAGACCGCCGCCCCGGTGAAGAGCACCGCCAAGAAGGCCCCGGCCAAAAAGGCGCCGGCCAAGAAGGCCCCGGCCAAGAAGGCTCCGGCCAAGAAGGTCACCCAGAAGTAAATTCGACGCCGACGGTGGCGCCCGCTTAGGCTGGTGAGGTGATCCTTGCCGACCTAGCGGGCGTCATCGTTTTGGTGCTCGTCGTAGCTGCATTCGCCGTGGCCGCCTACGCCTTCGTCCATGCAGCCATGCAGAGGCCCGACGCGTACACCGCGGCAGGCAAGCTCACCAAACCGGTCTGGCTGCTGATCATCGGCGGCAGCGTGCTGCTGCTTCTGGTGTTCCGCGATCCCTTCGGCGCCGCGATCGCCGCCGTCGCATCGGGCATCTATCTGGTCGACGTCCGTCCCAAGATCCTCGACATCCAGGGAAAGTCGCGGTAGGTCGATGCGACGCATCTTTGCCGTCCCGGCGGCGGCCATGACCGCTGCCCTCGTCCTCGCCGGAAACGCAACGGCCGACACCGTTCCCGGCCCGCCATACGTCGCGCAGGCCGAATGGGCCAAGTGGGGCGATCTGTCCAGCCTCCGTGTGTACCCGACCGACGCCGCGCGCTTCGCGTCGGCCCAGATCGGAACCACCGCAGCGGCCGACCAGGCGTGGACCGAAGTGCTGACACTGTCACCCGACGCCGACATCCCCGGTATGCGCGAACAGTTCATGTGCCACTGGTCCTACGCCGAGCTCGCATATCCCGGTAAGTCCAGCTGGAATCTGGAGCCGTGGCGGCCCGAGGTGTCCGGCGACGAGATGCTGGCCGCGCACTGCAATCCCGGCGGCACAGAAGAACCGTTCTAGTGCCGTCGACGTTTCGCCGCGGTGACGTCGCCGCGATCGTCGACCACACACTGCTCAAACCCGAAGCGACGCAACGCGATGTGACGGCGCTGGTGGCCGAAGCCGCTGAACTCGGCGTGTACTGCGTGTGCGTATCTCCGTCGATGGTGGCCGTCGCCAAGACGTCGGCACCCGCAGGCCTGCACATCGCCTCGGTGGTGGGTTTCCCCTCAGGCAAGCATCTTTCGGCGATCAAGGCGGTCGAGGCCGCCGAGGCCGTCGCTGCGGGTGCCGACGAGATCGACATGGTCATCGACATCGGAGCCGCGGTCGCGGGCGAATTCGATTCCGTACGTGACGATGTCGCCGCCGTGCGCGCCGCCGCTGCGGGCGCGGTGCTCAAGGTGATCGTCGAATCGGCGGCGCTGCTGGGCCTTGCAGGCGAGGACGCCCTGGTCGCGGCGTGCCGGTCCGCGGTGGCCGCGGGCGCCGATTTCGTCAAGACCTCCACCGGATTTCATCCGAGCGGCGGCGCGTCGACCCACGCCGTCGAAGTGATGGCGGCCGCCGTCGGACCCGGAGTCGGGGTCAAGGCCAGCGGCGGTATCCGCACCGCTGACGACGCCGTCGCGATGCTCAGTGCAGGTGCCACCCGGCTGGGGCTGTCGGGCACCCGCGCGGTGCTCGACGGGCTGGCCTAACGGTTCGTCGAGATCGACGAAATGGCGGGGATTACTCGCACTTTTTCGCCCGAATGTTGGTTTGGGGCGATCAGAGGTTCGCGAAGCAGGGGTCCGTGTTATCCGCTGGGATCGAGGCGTTCTTGGTCGAAAAGCGGGCTGTCACACCGGTATCGGTGACCGCCACGTCGTCGGCCTTGATGCCGAGCGGGTAGTCGTTCGTCAACTGCGTGGAGAACGCGTCGAGCGCGGGTTGCACCGTCTCGCGGGGCAGCGTGAAGCCCAGCCCGCTGAGGTTGACCACCTGAAGCGCAAGGCCGCCGTCCTGCACCGCAGGCTTGGTGGTGATGCTGCTGCCCAGCGCCGCCTCCAGCTCGATGGTGCCGTCGGACGGGTTCGTCTTGACTCCGGTGACGAAGCTGCCGACCACGGGAATGGAGTTCTGCACGGTCTGCAGGATGCCGTCGGCGGTCCACGTGATCGTCGCGTTCAGCGCGCCGATCGTGCCCTTCGAGTTGCCGCTGTCCTGCAACCGCACGCCGTCGATCTGGACCTGGGCCTTCATGCCCTTGGCCTCGCGGATCTGGTTGCCCGCTGTTTCGATCGAGATGTTGCCGTAGTTCCCGGTCATGTGCTGAATCAGAAACGGCGACGCCCCGAACGACACGGTGGCGTCGTCCTGGACCACGCATTCGGTGGCCGCGGCCACGACGTCGTTGGCACGGCTTCGCGCGTACAGCTCGGCCGCCAGCACGCCCGCGGCGACGAGCGCGACCACGATGACGACCACCAACACGATGGTGAGCGGGTCGCGGAAGAGGTTCTTGCCGCGTCCGAGCAGCGAGGTGTCCTTCTGCGCGGGCGCCCCGGGAGGCGGTCCGGCCTGCTGACCCGGTGCGCCCTGCGGGAACTGCGGCGGGGGAGGCCCTTGCGGGTCGGGACCAGGCGCGGGCTGGTTGGCCGGGCGAGCCCAGGGATCAGTCACGCCCGCGATTCTGCCCTATGAACATCAGCGAAGTCTGAGCGGTTGGCCAGCACCGCGATCGTGTCCCTGACCGAGGCCACCGCATCGGTGTCGACGTCGGTGACCAGAAGTGACGGTTCGGCGCCCGCCGCATCGACGACCTCGCCGAGCGGTGACGCGACGAGGCTGCCGCCGACGCCCGTCGGACCCAGTGCCGCGATCTCGTCGCCCGGGTAGGCCTGGCCGACGGCGGCGACGACGCTGCCGGTGTCCAGCGCCCTGGCGCGGGCCAGCAGCGTCCACTGCTCGAGCTTGCCCGGCCCCGTGCCCCATGACGCGTGCACCGTGATGACCTGCGCGCCGCGCCGCGCCAGCTCGACATACAGCTCGGGGAAGCGGATGTCGTAGCAGAGCGTCAGCCCCACACCGACCCCGTCGACGGTGATCACCACGGGTTCGCGGCCCGGGGCGACGGTGCGCGACTCGGTGAACCCGAAGGCGTCGTACAGGTGGATCTTGTCGTAGTGGGCGTCGACGTCGGGACCCGCCGCGATCAAGGTGTTGGTGACGCGCGCCCGACCGTCGCGTTCGTCGGCGGGCACGAACATGCCCGCGACGACGGTGACGCCCGCGCTGGACGCGATGCGGCGCACCCCGTCAGCCCACGGCCCGTCCAGTGGCTGCGCGAGCTCCGACAGTGACACCCCGAATCGGCACATCGTCGCCTCGGGGAACAGCACAAGGCGTGCGCCCGCGTCGGCGGCGCGACGGGTCTGGTCCTCGACCAGTTTCAGGTTGGCCTCGGGTTCGGTGCCGCTTCGGACCTGCGCCAACGCAATTCGCATCCCTCAAGGCTAAGCCCTGTCACGGCCCCCAGGCATGCCGGTCGCGCGCGGCGGCCTTGTTGCCCAGCTTGCCGGAACGGATCTGGCTGGCCAGGCTGTCCAGGATCACCCGTGAGCTCAGCAGCGCCGTCTGCTCGGCCCAGTCGTACGGTGGCGAGCACTCGACCACCTCGATGCCCGCCAGGCCGGGCTCG
Organism: uncultured Actinomycetota bacterium; assembly: GCA_963786995.1. GTDB lineage: Bacteria > Actinomycetota > Actinomycetes > Mycobacteriales > Mycobacteriaceae > Mycobacterium. The sequence continues at coordinate 552,633 of CAWBBH010000006.1, forward strand.
GACACCATCCGCACCAGGTTGAGCGCTTCGCGCGGCAGCAGCCCGCCCGGCTCAGGCCATCCGGTGCCCGGCACGAAGCCGGCGTCGATCACGTCGATGTCGAAGGACAGGTAGACGGCCTTGGCGTCCTTCCACGCGACCTCGAGCGCCATTTCGGCGATCTTCTCGACACCGACCCGTTCGACGTCGCCGACCGTGATGACCGTCGAGTTGCGTTCGCGCCCCACCTTCACGCCTGCCCGCGGCGCCTGCCAGCCGCCGATGCCGATCTGTACCAGGTTGGTCGCGGGGGCGTTCTTGATGTTGGTGGCGTGGAACCACGGGGTGGTGTGCATCCGCTCGTCGAGGTCGGACTCCTGCGTGTCGACGTGGCGGTCGAAATGGATGATGCCGATATTGCCGTCCATGTACGGCGCCAACCCGCGGATCGTGGGAAATCCGATGGAATGGTCCCCGCCGAGCACCACGGGCATCACACCGTTCTGTGCGACGTGCGCCATCGCCTGGCTGATCTGGTCGAACGACTTCTCCAGATTGCCCGGAATCGTGAACACGTCGCCGATGTCGACCATGTTGAGCTGCTCGCGCAGGTCGACACCCATCTCGTAGTTGTAGGTGCCGAAGAGGTTGGTGGAGCGCCGAATTCCCTGCGGACCGAACCTGGTACCCGGCCGGTAGGTGGCGCCCGCGTCGAGCGGGACGCCGAAGAACGCCACCTCCGCGTCGTCGACCTCGTTGACGTCCTCGATGAAGGGGCACTTCAAAAACGTGCCGCGTTCACCCGCGAAGTGCGGCAGTTCACCGCGCACGAACGTCGAGATCCGGCGGTCGTTGATCGTCGGCGCCGCCTCGAGCCCGAACGCGAGGCTTCTCTCGATCTCCTCGCGTTCGCGTCGATCCGGCAGCTCGGCTTCGGCCTGCTGGGCCCACGCGCCTTCGCGGTTGAGAGGTCCAGATGTTGTAGATGGCTCGTCGGCCATGATGACTCCCCGAGCGTCGTCTTGTCGCTTGCCGGGTACGACGCACCTCGTCCGGGGAACCGGAATGCGGCTCCTGATTTCCTATCTTGGCAGTGTTCGGCGAAGCCGCCACTTGAAATGCAACGAGCCGTTAACACGGCCCGCAACCCGACGTAACGGTTCCGCGATTGTCTGAGCGACGACCCACATCCACATCTGGGGCGCGTCTAGGGTTCCGCCGGTTCGACCGGGGCTGGTCCAAGAGACGCAGGCGGACGGCGACGACGCCGGCCGTTCCACGGCGGGACAAAAGCCCGGGAGGCTCCACAGCTCGCAAGGAGGCTCCCATGATTCTTCTCGGCGTAGGAATCAGCATCGCCGTCGTCGTTCTCGTCGGCTTCCTGGTTTCGAAACGAATCGCAGGCGACAGCGCCAATTTTCTGGTCGGCGGCAGGTCGCTACCACTGATACTCGTCGGCGGCGCGCTGATGGGCTCAGCGGTCGACACCAACGCGACACTCGGAAACACCGACCTCGCAGCGGAATTCGGCTTCTGGGCCGGCGCATGCCTTCCACTCGGCCTCGCGCTGTGTCTGTTCCTGACGGGCGTGTTCTTCGCCAAGCCGATGAACCGGATGGGGCTGACGTCCTTCCCCGACTACTACCGGCTTCGGTTCGGTCGTCCCGTCGAAGCCGTGGCATCCCTGCTGCTCATCGTCGGCTTCTGCCTCCTGGTGGCAGGCAACCTGGTGGCGGGCGGCTTCCTGTTCAACTACTTCGTCGGCATACCGTACTGGCTCGGCGCCGTCATCATCGCGATCCTCGCGGTCGCCTACACGGGGACCGGCGGACTGATCGCCGATGCCTACACCGCGATCATCCAGATGGCCCTGGTGCTCGTCGGCGCCATCGGCCTTCTGATCTGGATGGCCGTCACGCACGGCATCGCGATCGCCGACGGCACGGGCCCGCTCGACCTCGGCCAGATGACCGATCCCGCCCAGGGCGCCACCATCAACTGGGCGACACTGATCGCGCTCGGCATCGGCGACATCGTCGCGATCGACTTCATGCAGCGGGTGTTCGCCGCGAAGTCGCCCGAGACGGCCCGGCGGGCCTGCTTCGGCGCCGCGACCGGCGTCGTCGCGATCTGTATCCCGTTCGGGCTCGTCGTGCTCTCGGCGAAGGCGTTCCTGCCCGAGGAGCTCGACGGCCCGATCCTGTTCGTGCTGCTCGACAACTACGCGCCGGTGTTCCTGACGGTCATCGTGTTGTGCGGTCTGGTTGGCGCGTCGATGAGCACCGCCAACGGCGCGATCCTCGCCATCTCCAACGTGTCGGTGCGCAACCTGGGCGGGGTTCGGCGTGTGCACGTGCCGGGACAGCGTGATCCGCTGCTGCGGTCGACGCGCATCGCGATGGTGCCGGTGACCGTGCTGGCGATCCTCATCGCGATCTATGTCAAGCAGACCGGGATCCTGCTGACGCTGGCGTTCGACCTGATGCTGGCGTGTCTGGTGGTGCCGTTCATCCTCGGCCTGGTGTGGCGTCGGGGTACCGCGCTCGCGGCACTCGTGTCGATCGCCGTCGGCCTGACCGTGCGTCTGGTGCTGTTCGTGATGACGCCCACGATGTACGGCCTCGACAACACGATCCTCTACATCCCCAACGGAGTCATCGACCCGTCGTTCGACGGCTGGCCGACGTTCATCGCCTTCGCCGCGTCGATAATCACTTACGTGGCAATCGCTCTCGTCACTCCGCCTGCGCCGATCCGCGGGCTGGACATCCGCATCGCCGAGGATGTCGACGACGCGCTCGACAATGTTTCGGTTGACGAGCCGGAGCCGGATCTGGTCAAGGCCGAGCCGGCGGGGCAACAGTAGCCCACGGCACCGTGAGCACCCCGTCGCGCATGCGGCGGCGGGGCGGCTCCACCGGCCAGCCGCTCTCGCGCAGCGCGTTGAGCATGGCGCGCCACCGTTCCCGTGGTCCGAAGACACCGTGGCCCGCGACGCTGGCCCATGCGCGATCGGCGGCAGCCAGCAGTGTGTTCACCGGTTGGCCCGAGACATTGTGATGGATAAGCACTTTCGGCAGCCGCTCGGCGAGGTCTGACGGGCGCTCGACGGCGAACGGGTCGCACGCCAGCGTCAGGCTCACGGGGCCTTCGCCGTCGAGAAGCACCCAGCAGCAACGTCTGCCGAGCTCGTCGCAGGTGCCGTCGATGATCAGGCCGCTGGGCGCAAGGCGCGTCCTCATCAGCGCCCACGCATCGCCGACCGCGTCTTCCGGATACTGCCGCAGCACGTTGAACGCCCGCACCAGTACCGGGCGGTGGTCGGCCAATTCGAAACCGCCGAGCCCGAATTCGACGGCGTCGCCTCCGGCGGCGCGTGCCCTGTTCACGCGCTCGGGGTCGATCTCCAGACCGATCACGCGAACGTCGAGGCGAACCGTCCGCAGCCGACTCGCCAGCTCGAGGGTGGTGACCGGCAGCGCGCCGTAGCCGAGGTCGACGACAAGCGGGTCGGCAGCCGACTGCAGCGCGGTGCGCACCCTCGGCGAGTGCACGAGCCAGCGGTCACATCGGCGCAGCCGGTTGTGCCCGGTGGTGCCCCGTGTCAGTTGTCCGACGGGGACTTCCATGGTCTCGATGTTAGGTCGTCAGCCCGAATTCGCCTGGATCCACGCCGTGGTGAACCGCTGCTCGGCGATGAGCAGTTCGACGAGTTGGTTGCCGATGAAGTTCTCGACCTTGCCGCCCACGAGGGGGATTCGCACCTCGACGGTCGCGGTGAACTGCAGCCGCGAGCCGCTCGCGGCGGGTGTCAGCACGGCGGTGCCCGTCAGCGAGACGGGCGCGCCGGGAATCGCGCCGGTGACGGTGGCTTTGGCCGTGCCGTCGTGGACCGGACCCCAGGCTTCCTCCCGCACGATCGAAAGTTCGCCGGGATGGAACTGCGTCACCACGCCGGGCAACCGGTCGCGGCGCAACACCTGCGTCGTCTTGATGCGGATGCCGCCTTCGCCGTCTTGGTTGTCCGCCGTCATCGAATCCAGCGTGGCCCTGTCGGCGCCGGAATCGGCCAGCCGTTCCATCCAGTAGTTCTCGTCGCCGAATGCGCGGTGAACCTGTTCGACGCTGGCCTGGTACTCGGCAGCCATGTCGAATGAGCGCGGCATAGCTGGCCAGGCTACCGTTACGGGCCGTGGTCAGTTCGCGCCCACGGGGTGTACCCGTTGCCGTGGAGGTGCCGCTGGCACCCCTGACGACGCTGCGCGTCGGCCCTATCGCACGCCGGGTGTTCACCTGCGAGACCGCCGATCAGATCATCGACGTCACCCGCGCGCTGAACGGCGAATCGGATGCGCACGGCAGGCCGCTGGTGTTGGCCGGCGGCTCGAACGTGGTGCTGGCCGACGAGATCGGTGATCTCACTGTGGTGCGGATCGCCAACACCGGCATCCGCGTCGACGGCGACACGCTGATAGCCGAGGCAGGTGCGGTGTGGGACGACGTCGTCGTCGCCGCACTCGACCACGGCCTCGGCGGCCTGGAGTGCCTGTCGGGCATACCGGGCTCGGCGGGCGCGACACCCGTGCAGAACGTCGGCGCCTACGGCGCGGAGGTATCCGACACCATCCGGCGGGTCAGATTGCTCGACCGCGCGACCGGCGAGGACCGCTGGGTTGCGAACTCGGAGCTCGGATTCGGTTATCGCACAAGCATTCTCAAGCACTCTGAGGCCGCCATCGTGCTCGAGGTCGAGTTCGCCCTCGACGCCTCGGGTCGCAGTGCCCCGCTGCGCTACGGCGAACTGGCGGCGACGCTGGACGCCGAGCCGGGCACGCGCGCCGATCCCGCCGCGGTGCGCGACGCGGTGCTGACGCTGCGTCGAGGCAAGGGCATGGTGCTCGACGACGACGACCACGACACATGGAGCGTCGGGTCGTTCTTCACCAACCCGGTCGTCACGGCCGCGGATCTGGACCGGATCCAGGCGCGGTCGGCGGCACCTGTGCCCAACTACCCGGCGCCGGGCGGCGTGAAGCTGGCAGCGGGCTGGCTGGTCGAGAACGCCGGCTTTGTGAAGGGTTATCCGGGTGATGAGGCGCCCGCGCGGCTGTCCACCAAGCACGCGCTGGCCCTGACCAACCGTGGCTCAGCCACCTCCGCTGACGTGATCGCCCTGGCCAGAACGGTGCGCGAGGGGGTGAAAGCGCATTTCGGGATCGAACTCACACCCGAGCCGACCCTGATTGGGGCGAACCTCTAGGTATCTTTGGAACACGTGAGTGCAGGTCCCGACAAGCAACCGGCGCTGCCGCAGGTGAACAGGCGGCGGGCGTTGGCCGCGCTCGCGGTTTCAGTGGTCGCTCCTGGTGTGCTGGCCGCCTGCTCAGGCAGGGATAGGGCCCCGTCGCAGGCCGCCGAGGCGCCGGCCGCGCCGTCGCTGACCTTCAGCCCGGAGAACGCCGCCGCCGATGTCCTGCCGACCGCGCCCGTGCGCGTCGAGGTGCGCGACGGCTGGTTCCAGCGCGTCACGCTGACCAACAGCGACGGCAAGGTCGTCGCGGGGGCGATCAACCGTGAACGCACCGCGTTCACCGTCACCGAACCGCTGGGCTACGGCGCGAACTACACCTGGGCCGGTTCGGTGGTCGGCCGGAACGGCAAGGCCGTCCCCGTGGAGGGCACGTTCACCACGGTGAACCCGTCGGTTCAGGTGAACGGCCAGTTCCAACTGGCGGACGGACAGGTCGTGGGCGTCGCGGCCCCGGTGATCATCCAGTTCGACGCGGCAATCGCCGACGAGGACAGGGCCACCGTGGAGAAGGCGCTCAAGGTCACCACCAATCCGCCGGTGGAGGGAAGCTGGGCTTGGCTGCCCGACGAGGTCGGCGGCTCGCGCGTGCACTACCGCACCAAGGAGTACTACCCGGCGGGCGCGACGGTGAATGTCGACGCGAAGCTCTACGGGCTGAAGTTCGGCGAGGACGCCTACGGCGCGCAGGACATCTCGCTGAACTTCGCCATCGGGCGCCGCCAGGTCGTGAAGGCGGCCGCCCCGTCACACCGCATCCAGGTGGAGACCGATGAGGGCGTGATCATGGACTTCCCGTGCAGCTACGGGGAGGGCGACCTGCCGCGCAACATCACCCGCAGCGGCGTGCACGTGGTCACCGAGAAGTACGAAGACTTCTACATGACGAACCCGGCCGCCGGTTACAGCAACATTCACGAGCGGTTCGCTGTGCGTATCTCCAACAACGGCGAGTTCATCCACTGCAACCCCAACAGCCTTGGCGCGCAAGGCAATACGAACGTCACCAACGGCTGTATCAACCTCAATCTGGAGAATGCCCAGCAGTACTTCAACAGCGCGATCTACGGCGACCCGGTCGAGGTGACCGGCACGTCGATCGACCTGTCCTACGCCGACGGCGACATCTGGGATTGGGCGGTGTCGTGGGAGGAGTGGACCGCGATGTCGGCACTGTCGTCGCAGGCTCCGCCGTCCGGCATCCCGAGCACCGCGCCCGCCACCCCGACGGGCGCGCCCCAACCGGTCGACAACCGCCCGCCCGGCGGTTAGACCACCTCGGCGGTCTTCGGCGCCTGCTTGGTCGTCAACTTCTGATCGACTATCGCCGGTTGTACCGCGACGCGCTGGCCTGATCGCGCGGCCGGATCACGATGGTGTCGAGGTCGACGTGCGACGGCCGTGACGCGACGAAGCCGATCACCTCGGCGACGTCCTCTGCGACCAGAGGTGTCAGCCCTTGATAGACCGCCGCGGCACGCTCCTCGTCGCCGGAGAAGCGGCGCAGCGAGAAGTCGGTCTTGACCATTCCGGGTGCGATCTCGGTCAGGCGCACCGGCTTGCCGAGCAGCTCACCGCGCAGCGTGCGGTGAAGCGCGCCCTGCGCGTGCTTGGCCGACGTGTAGCCGGCGCCGTTGTCGTAGGTCTCGATGGCCGCGATCGACGTCACCGTCACGATCAGACCGTCGCCGGAGTCGATCAGCTTGCCCAGCAGCGCGCGCGTCATCCGCAGCGTGCCGAGCACGTTGGCCTCCCACATCCACCGCCAGTGGTCGATGTCGGCCTCGAGGACGGGCGCCAAACCGCGGGCCCCGCCCGCGTTGTTCACCAGGACGTCGACCCGGCTCAGCGACTCCGCCAGCGCCGCCACCGCGTCGCCGTCGGTGACGTCGGCCGCGTATGCGGTTCCGCCGATCTCGGCGGCGAGCTGCTTGATCGGTTGTTCGCGGCGCGCCACGCAGACCACGTGATAACCCTGGGCGGCAAGGGTTCTCGCGGTCGCCTCGCCGATCCCGGCGCTGGCGCCGGTGACCACCGCGACCTTGCGATCGGCATCGGGTGTCGTCATGGGACCAACTCTAGGTGACCGGCCTCACCGGGCACGGAGCTAGTTGGCTGTGCTAAGTTCACGGCGTGATCCGCAGTAGTCAGGCTCTTGGCGCACGGCGCGCGTGTTGTTGTTGTCGCCGCGCATCCCGCCGCGCCTGACCGAGTCCGGACTTCCGCTGTCCTACTGAGTCGCAGGTGTGGCACCGACCCACCAGCCGACTGACCAGAGGACACGCACCGTGCGCACCACCACTCTCCGCCCCGCTCTCACCGCCGCCCGCACGCGGCTTGCCCCCGCACCCCACCCAGGGCGTGCGCTGTTATCGCGTCAGCACATCGTGGCGCCGTCGCTGTGCGTGGCCGATGCGGCAGCGGCGTCGGTCTTCAACGCGGCCCGCTCGCGCGGTCCGATCGCGCGCGACGTCTTCGCCAAGGTCACCCAGCTGTCGATCGCGACGGTGAACCGTCAGGTCACAGCGCTGCTCGACGTGGGCGTGCTGCGGGAACGCGCCGATTTGGCGGTGTCGGGGGCGATCGGCAGGCCGCGGGTGCCCGTCGAGGTCAACCACGAGCCGTTTTTGACCCTCGGAATCCACATCGGCGCGCGCACCACCAGCATCGTGGCCACCGACCTGTTCGGCCGCACGCTCGACGTCGTCGAGACACCGACGCCGCGCGGCTCGCAGGAGGCCGCCCTGGCGTCGCTGGCCGACAGCGCGCGCCGCTACCTCAGCCGCTGGCACCGCCGCCGCCCGCTGTGGGTCGGTGTCGCGGCGGGCGGTGTCGTCAACAGCACGACGGGTTACCTCGACCACCCGCGGCTCGGGTGGTCGGACGCGCCCGTCGGCTCCGTCTTCGCCGAGACGCTCGGCCTTCCGGTGTCGGTCGCCTCCCACGTCGACGCGATGGCGGGCGCCGAACTGCTGTTGGGCACGCGCAGGGCCTCGCATTCGGCGACGAGCCTCTACGTGTACGCCCGCGAGACGGTCGGCTACGCGCTGTCCATCGGCGGCAAGGTGCATTCGCCTGCCAGCGGCCCGGGAACCATCGCGGCGCTGCCCGCCCATTCGGACCTGCTCGGCGGCACCGGGCAACTCGAGTCGACGGTCAGCGACGAGGCCGTGCTGATCGCCGCGCGCAAGCAGCGGGTGATCCCGGCACAGGGGCCCGGCTCCACCATGGCGGCCGTGCTGCGGGCGGCGAGGCAGGGCAACCAGCAGGCTCGCGCCCTGCTGGCCGAGCGTGCGCAGGTGCTGGGTGAAGCCGTTGCGTTGCTGCGGGACATGCTCAACCCCGACGATCTGGTTGTCGGCGGTCAGGCGTTCACCGAGTATCCGGAGGGAATGACCCTCGTCGAGGAGGCCTACCGCGCGCGATCGGTGCTGCCCGCGCGCGATATCCGGGTGACGTCGTTCGGCAACCGGGTCCAGGAAGCAGGCGCGGGTGTGGTCTCGCTGGGCGGCATCTACGCCGACCCGATCGGCGCGATGCGGCGCGCGCTGGCCCGCCGGCCGGAAGCCACCGCCTGATCCGCCGCGAAATGGCATTCCAGCAGGGGCTCACTCGGCATTCCTCTGCGTGGATGCAATCTCGCGGCAGACGTGTAGACATGTGTGTGTGCGCCTAGCAACGGATCTGCCCCGCAGAGTTGCCGTGCTGTCGGTGCACACGTCCCCGTTGGCGCAGCCCGGCATAGGTGATGCGGGCGGCATGAACGTCTACGTGCTGCAGAGCGCGCTGCAGATGGCCCGTCGCGGCGTCGAGGTGGAGATCTTCACGAGGGCGACGTCGTCGGCCGACCCGCCGACCGAGCGGGTGGCGCCGGGCGTGCTGGTGCGCAACGTCGTCGCAGGGCCGTTCGAGGGTCTTGACAAATACGACCTGCCCACCCAGTTGTGTGCGTTCACCGCAGGGGTGCTGCGCGCGGAGGCAACCCACGAACCCGGCTACTACGACATCGTGCATTCGCATTACTGGCTGTCTGGCCAGGTCGGTTGGCTGGCGCGCGATCGGTGGGCGGTGCCGCTGGTGCACACCGCGCACACCCTCGCCGCGGTCAAGAACGCGGCCCTGGCCGACGGCGACGCACCCGAACCGCCGTTGCGCGCGGTCGGCGAGCAACAGGTCGTCGACGAGGCCGACCGCCTCATCGTCAACACCGAACACGAAGCGCAACAACTGATTTCGCTGCACGGCGCCGACCCGGACCGCATCGACGTCGTGCACCCCGGCGTCGATCTGGAGACCTTCACACCCGGCGACAAAACGACGGCGCGGCAGGTGCTCGGCGTCGCGGACAACGAGCGCGTGGTGGCGTTCGTCGGCCGCATCCAACCGCTCAAGGCGCCCGACGTGCTGCTGCGCGCGGCCGCCAAGCTGCCGGACCTGCGCGTGCTCGTTGCGGGCGGTCCGTCGGGCAGCGGGCTGGCCGCCCCCGACGGGCTCGTTCGGTTGGCCGACGAATTGGGTATCGCCGATCGGGTGACGTTCCTGCCCCCGCAGTCGCGCGAACAACTCGTCGACGTCTATCGCGCCGCCGACCTCGTCGCGGTGCCCAGCTACTCCGAGTCGTTCGGCCTTGTCGCCGTCGAGGCCCAGGCCTGCGGCACCCCGGTGGTGGCCGCCGCTGTCGGCGGGCTGCCCGTCGCGGTCCGCGACGATGTCACCGGCGCACTGGTCGACGGCCATGATCCCGATGACTGGGCGCACGCGATCGCAGGCGTGCTCGACCGCGGTCCGGAGACGATGCGCCGCGCGGCCGTCGAGCACGCCGCCACGTTCTCCTGGGCGCACACCGTCGACGGGCTGCTGGCCAGCTACGGGCACGCGATCAACGACTACCGCGGGCGCCATCCGCGGCGCACCACCGCGGGCCGGCGTACCGGACGCCGGTTCTCCATGCGGCGCGGTGTCCGGGCATGACGGGCATCGCATGACGACGAACGCCGCGCAGGTCATCGAGGACGCCTGCAAGGAGAACGGGCTGGTCTGCACGCGCCACGAAGGTGCGCACGGCGGCCTGCCCGGCATCATCGTCGAACTGCCCGGTGAGCGGCGGCTCAAGACCAACACGATCCTGTCGATCGGCGAGCATTCGGTGCGCGTCGAGGCCTTCGTCTGCCGCAAGCCCGACGAGAACTTCGAGGGCGTGTACCGGTTCCTGCTCAAGCGCAACCGCAGGCTGTATGGGGTGGCCTACACCATCGACAACGTCGGCGATATCTACCTCGTCGGCCGGATGGCGCTGCACTCCGTCACCCCCGACGAGATCGACCGCGTGCTCGGCCAGGTGCTCGAAGCGGTCGACAACGACTTCAACACGTTGCTGGAGTTGGGCTTCCGCACGTCCATCCAACGGGAGTGGGAGTGGCGGGTGTCGCGCGGCGAGTCGCTGAAGAACCTGAAGGCGTTCGAGCACCTGATCGACGACGACTCACCCAACTGAGTAGATCGCGCCCTTTCGTCGATCTCGGCGCGGCGGGCGCCGAGCGCTCGATGCGTGAGAGGATCGTCGCCATGGGAGATTCCACGCTGATCCTGCTGCGCCACGGCGAAAGCGAATGGAACGCGCTGAACCTGTTCACCGGTTGGGTCGACGTCGATCTCACCGAGAAGGGCCGGGCGGAAGCCGTGCGGGCCGGCGAGCTGATCAAGGAGCTCGAGCGCCAACCCGACGTGCTGTACACCTCGCTGCTGCGGCGCGCGATCACCACTGCGAACCTCGCGCTGGACACCGCCGACCGGCACTGGATCCCCGTGCACCGCGACTGGCGGCTCAACGAACGCCACTACGGGGCGCTGCAGGGCCTGAACAAGGCCGAAACCAAGGAACGCTACGGCGAAGAGCAGTTCATGGCGTGGCGGCGCAGCTATGACACACCGCCCCCGCCGATCGAGCGGGCAGCGAGTACAGCCAGGACGCCGACCCGCGCTACGCCGACATCGGCGGCGGCCCGCTGACCGAATGCCTGGCCGACGTCGTCGCCCGGTTCGTGCCGTATTTCACCGAGACGATCGTGCCCGACCTGAAGGCGGGCAGGACGGTGCTGATCGCCGCGCACGGCAACTCGCTGCGTGCGCTGGTGAAACACCTCGACAACATGTCGGACGAGGACGTGGTCGGCCTGAACATCCCGACCGGCATACCGCTGCGCTACGACCTCGACGGGGATCTACGCCCGACGGTCGTCGGCGGCACCTATCTCGATCCGGAGGCGGCCGCAGCAGGCGCCGCCGCGGTGGCGAGTCAGGGCGCCAAGTAACCGGAGAAACGGTCGCCGCGGGGAAACACTGGGTGAACGGCGACCGAACACCTGCGCCAGCGTGTGTGACATGTCCCGTTTTGGCCGCACGCTGCTGGGATGACGTTCACCAGTTACGTACCATTTGCTCGTGAGTGTGCTATCCGCACTGCTGCTGACGGCAGGCGTGGCGCTGCTCGCGCTGGCGATCGGTGCGGTGGTCGGAGCGCGTGTGGCTCCGCGGCTGGCCGAGCGCAGGCAGCGGCGGGCTGTCGAGGAGTCCGGCATCACGGTCTCCGAGATGCTCGCCCACATCGTGTCGCATTCCCCGGTGGGCATCGTCGTGGTCGACACCTACCGTGATGTCGTCTACACCAACGACCGGGCCCGCGAGCTGGGCCTGGTGCGCGACCGCCTGCTCGACGACCGCGCCTGGCTCGCGGCGCAGCGCAGCCTGACCACCGGCGAAGACGTCGAAGTCGACCTCTCGCCGCGCAGGCGGGCGCTGCCCGGCCGGTCCGGCTTGTCTGTCCGGGGCCATGTCCGCCTGTTGACCGAGGACGACCGCCGGTTCGCCGTGGTCTACGTCGACGACCAGTCCGAGCACGCCCGGATGGAAGCCACCCGTCGTGACTTCGTCGCCAACGTCAGCCACGAATTGAAGACACCCGTCGGGGCGATGGGCGTGCTCGCCGAGGCGCTGCTGGCTTCCTCCGATGACCCCGAAACCGTGCGCAGGTTCGCGGGCAAGATGGTCGCCGAGTCCATCCGGCTGGGCAACATGGTCGGCGAGCTCATCGAACTGTCCCGGCTGCAGGGTGCAGAACCACTACCCGACCTCGAAGCCGTCGACGTCGACACCGTTGTGGCCGAAGCGCTTTCACGGTACAAGATGGCCGCCGACAACGCCGACATCGCCATCACCAACGACGCGCCGACCGGATACAAAGTGCTCGGCGACCAACCCCTACTGGTCACTGCGTTGGCCAACCTGGTGTCCAACGCGATCGCCTACTCGCCCACCGGATCCCCGGTGTCCATCAGCCGAAGGCGCCGGGGCGACAACATCGAGATCGCCGTCACCGATCGGGGAATCGGCATCGCCGCCGCCGATCAGGAGCGGGTGTTCGAGCGGTTCTTCCGCGTCGACAAAGCAAGATCACGGGCAACCGGAGGCACGGGCCTCGGGCTTGCGATCGTCAAACATGTTGCAGCCAATCACAATGGATCCATCCGGCTGTGGAGTCAGCCGGGCACGGGATCGACGTTCACCTTGTCGATCCCGGCCTATCCGGACCGCGTCAGCGAGTCGGACGAACGAGAGGAACCAGAACGTCCATGACCAACGTGCTGATCGTCGAGGACGAGGAGTCCCTGGCCGATCCTTTGGCGTTCCTGCTGCGCAAGGAGGGCTTCGAGGCCACCGTGGTGACCGACGGGCCCTCGGCGCTGGCCGAATTCGAGCGTGCCGGCGCCGACATCGTGCTGCTCGACCTGATGCTGCCGGGGATGAGCGGGACCGACGTGTGCAAGCAGTTGCGGTCGCGCTCGAGCGTCCCGGTCATCATGGTGACCGCCCGCGATAGCGAGATCGACAAGGTCGTCGGGCTGGAACTGGGAGCCGACGACTACGTCACCAAGCCGTACTCGGCGCGCGAGCTGATCGCGCGCATCAGGGCGGTGTTGCGGCGCGGCACCGACCCCGACGACACCGCGATCGCCGACGGCGTGCTTGAGGCGGGCCCGGTGCGAATGGACGTCGAACGCCACGTCGTCTCCGTGAACGGAGTGGCGATCACGTTGCCGCTCAAGGAGTTCGACCTGCTGGAGTACCTGATGCGAAACAGCGGGCGGGTCCTCACCCGCGGGCAGCTCATCGACCGGGTGTGGGGCGCGGACTACGTCGGCGACACCAAGACCCTTGATGTGCACGTCAAGCGGTTGCGCAGCAAGATCGAGGCGGACCCGGCCAACCCGGTACACCTGGTGACCGTGCGCGGACTGGGCTACAAGTTGGAGGGGTGAGCGATCAGCTAGTCTGATCACTCGATTCGGCCAGGCGGGTGGCGGGATGGACGGCGATCAGCCCTAAACCGCTGCGCCGCTTGCACATTGCCGCCAACTCGGCGTAGGCCTTCTCGCCGAGCAATTCGGTCAGTTCGGGCTTGTAGGACTCCCACACCTGCTTCTGGCCGACGTGCGCGTTCGGGTCGCCGGTGCAGTACCAGTGCAGGTCCGCGCCGCCCTCACCCCAGCCCCGTCGGTCGTATTCGGTGATCCAGGTCTTGAGGATCTCGGTGCCGTCGGGCAGGGTCACCCACTCCTGGCTGCGCCGGATCGGCAACTGCCAGCAGACGTCGGGCTTCATCGTCAACGGTTCGACACCGATCTTGAGCGCCTTGCTGTGCAGCGCGCAGCCGATGCCACCGGCGAAGCCGGGTCGGTTCAGGAAAATGCAGGCGCCCTTGTACTTTCGGGTCCGAAGGCTTGGCTTGTCCTCGAACTCGTCCATCTCGAGATAGCCCTTGCTGCCGAGGCCCTTCTCGCGGAACTGCCAGTCCTCGTCGGTCAGCGTCTTCACCGCGCGGTCGAGGCGCTTGCGGTCGTCCTTGTCGGAGATGAACGCGCCGTGGCTGCAGCAGCCGTCATCGGGCCTGCCTTCGACGGTGCCCTTGCAGGCCGGTGTGCCGAACACGCACGTCCAGTGCGACAGCAGCCATGTCATGTCGGCGGCGATCAGGTGCTCAGGGTTGTCGGGGTCGTAGAACTCCACCCATTCGCGGGCGAAATCCAGCTCGACCTCACCGGGATGTTCTGACGTCACGGTATTCAACGCTAGCGCCCGAACTCGCGGAACGCGAAGTAGCCACGGTGGGCGAACGTGAACATTTCGACGATCATGAATTTGGGTGGCGAGCTGTGAACTCGCCTGCGGGCTCGCCACACCGCCATGCGGTCACGAAGTTCACTGCCCGAGCGGTTAGGTTGAGTGCGTGCGACTGGGTGTGCTCGACGTGGGCAGCAACACCGTCCACCTGTTGGTGGTGGACGCGCGCCGTGGTGGCCATCCGACGCCGATGAGTTCCACGAAAGCCTCGCTTCGGCTGGCGGAGGCGATCGATTCGTCGGGCAAGCTGACCCGCAAGGGCGCCGACAAGCTGATCGACACCATCGACGAGTTCGCCAAGATCGCCGCGAGTTCAGGATGTGTGGAGCTGATGGCCTTCGCCACCTCCGCGGTGCGCGACGCGAAGAACTCCGAGGACGTGCTCGCCCGTGTGCTGGCCGAGACCGGGGTGGTGCTCCAGGTGCTCAGCGGGGTCGACGAATCCCGTCTCACCTTCCTCGCGGTGCGCCGCTGGTATGGCTGGAGCGCAGGGCGGATCATCAACATCGATATCGGCGGCGGTTCGCTGGAATTGTCCAACGGCGTCGACGAGGAGCCGGAGTTGGCGCTGAGCCTGCCGCTCGGCGCGGGCAGGCTCACCCGCGAATGGCTGCCCGACGACCCGCCTGGCCGCAGGCGGGTTGCGATGCTGCGCGACTGGCTGGCCACCGAGATTGCCGAATCGGGCGCCGAGCTGCTGAAGGCGGGCAGCCCGGACCTCGCGGTGGCCACCTCCAAGACGTTTCGCTCGTTGGCGCGACTCACCGGTGCCGCGCCCTCCGGCGAGGGACCGCGTGTGAAGAGGACGCTGACAGCGACCGGCCTTAGGCAGCTCATAGCTTTCATCTCTAGGATGACCGCGGCTGACCGAGCAGAGTTGGAAGGGGTGAGTGCCGAACGGGCGCCACAGATCGTGGCAGGAGCTTTGGTTGCGGAGGCGAGCATGCGGGCCCTGGCGATTGATACCGTGGACATCTGCCCGTGGGCGTTGCGCGAAGGCCTGATTCTGCGGAAACTCGACACCGAAGCCGACGGAACCGCACTGGTGGAGACATCCGTACGCGATGCCGACCGCAACGCCGCCAAGCCTAGAGGCAACACACGATGACAGGACCAGAAGAGAGCCACAGCAGCACCCGGCCGATTTCGGTCGCTGAGTTGCTGGCCAAGAACGGAACGATCGGCGCACCGCCCGTCGGCGGCAGACGCCGTCGCCGCCGGGGCAACTCCGACTCTGTCAGCGTCGCCGAACTGACCGGTGAAATTCCGATCGTCACCGCAGACACCCACCGCGACGTCGCCGACCCCTCCACCGAACAGCTCGAAGAGGTCCGTGACGACTACACCGGCCAAGTGCCGGGCAACGGCGCCGCGACCTACGCCGGCGAGGCCGAAGAGATCGAAGACCTCCAAGGCACCCAGGACGTGTATGACGTCCACGACGACTATGACGTCCACGACGTCGATGACGCGCCGGTCGACGACCATGACGCCCCGGCCGCCGCCGCCCCGCTGACCGACGAGGAAGCCGACTACGCCGCGCACCTCGAAGAGCGCGACGCCAAGCCGATGTTCTTCGAGCCGCCCGCCCGGCGACCGCAGTACGGCCTCGGGCCCAAGCGCTACCCCGGCGGCGTGGGCGCCGAGGAGATGAGCCCGGACCCGCTGGATGTCGACGACGATGACGTGAGCGACTCGGCGTCCGCCGACATGACGCGGCCCTCGATGGCCGCGGCGAGCGCGCCGGACACCGACGCCGACGAGCTGCCGTCGTATCTGCGTTCCTCGGGCGGCACGCTCTTCGGCGGCGACTCGATCGACGACGATCTGTCACCGCGCAGCCGCTCGAGCCTCGATGATCTCGAGTTCGGCGAGACGGCGCACGACGACGAACTGGAAACCGACGACCTCGAGGATGAACACGATGTCGGTCGATGTCGTCGATGTCGGCGTTGGCGCACGGCGCCCTCGTCGTCGGCCAGTGTGTGCTCGCGGTGCTCTTCGGCGCGGGCCTGTTCATCGGCTTCGACCAGCTGTGGAAGTGGAACAACATCGTCGCGCTGGTGCTGTCCGTGCTGGTGATTCTCGGGCTCGTGGTCGGCGTGCGCGTGGTGCGCAAGACCGAGGACATCGGCAGCACGCTGATAGCGGTGGCAGTCGGCGCGCTGGTGACGCTCGGGCCGCTCGCGCTGCTGCAATCGGCGTAGCCGCTGAGACCGCGAAGACCGCAAAGACACTGTGCGCCCCGCCATCAAGGTCGGTCTCTCGACGGCCTCGGTCTATCCGTTGAGGACCGAGGCCGCCTTCGAGTACTCGGCCAAGCTCGGCTACGACGGCGTCGAGCTGATGGTGTGGGCCGAAACGGTCAGCCAGGACATCGACGCCATCGAGCAGATGTCGAGGCGCTACGAGATGCCGGTCCTGTCGGTGCATGCGCCGTGCCTGCTGATCTCGCAGCGGGTGTGGGGTGCCAACCCGATCACAAAGCTGGAGCGCAGCGTGCGCGCCGCCGAGCAGTTGGGCGCGCAGACGGTGGTGGTGCATCCGCCGTTCCGGTGGCAGCGCCGCTACGCCGAAGGGTTCTCCGATCAGGTCGCCGAGTTGGAGGCGGGCAGCGAGGTGATGGTGGCCGTGGAGAACATGTTCCCGTTCCGCGCCGACCGGTTCTTCGGCGCGGGCCAGACGTCGATCGAGCGGATGCGCAAGCGCGGGGGTAAGCCCGGACCGGGCATCTCGGCGTTCGCGCCGTCCTACGATCCGCTGGACGGCAATCACGCCCACTACACGCTCGACCTGTCGCATACCGCCACGGCAGGCACCGACGCGATCGACATGGCCCGGCGGATGGGTGACGGGCTGGTGCACCTGCACCTGTGCGACGGAAGTGGAGCATCGACCGACGAGCATCTGGTGCCGGGCCGTGGCACCCAGCCGACGGTCGAGGTCTGCGAAATGCTTGCGGGAAGCGACTTCTCGGGCCACGTCATCCTCGAGGTGACGACCTCCGGCGCGCGGGCTGCCGCCGAACGCGAGGTCCTGCTCAACGATTCGCTCCAGTTCGCCCGCAAGCATCTGCTGCGCTGACACAAGAAGGGCACCTGTTGGCCGGATCCACTCTGTTCACCGACGCGATGGCACTCACTCCCGCCGGCGACGGTCGATACGACGGAGAACTGAACGAGCACTGGACGATCGGCCCGAAGGGCTCGGGGCCGAAGGTGCACGGCGGGGCGATGCTGGCGCTGTGTGCGAACGCCGCGCGCATGGAGCATTCCAGGGGGCTGGAGCGGGGGGCCCACGCGCGCAGCGCAGGGGACGACCCGGGGGAAGGCCGGAGCGTCGAGAGCGTATGGCCGATCGCGATATCCGGGAACTTTCTGTGGGCACCGGATCCCGGCCCGATGCGTGTTTCGACGACCGTGCGCAAGCGCGGCAGGCGGGTGAGCCTGATAGACGTCGAGCTGACCCAGGGCGACCGGACCGCCGTTCGGGCGGCGGTGACGATGGGCGAGCCCGAACATCACGTCCCGCCCCTGTCCCCTCGCTCCGCTGGGGGCCCATTCGGTTTCAACCCGGTGGTGCCGCTGATGACCCCGGAGCCACCGCCGGGGCTGGCGCCGATCGGGCCGGGTCACCCCATGGCCGACGTCGTCAACCTCGCCCACGGCTGTGACATCCGGCCGTCGTTGACGATGCTGCAGCCGCGCGCCGACGGCGGGCCACCCGTCATCGAGTACTGGGTCAAGCCGAAGGGCGTGGCTCCCGACCCGCTGTTCGCGCTGTCCCCTAGCTGCGCTGTGGGCCCAGTGCGGCGACGTGTCGGCTCCGGTCACCTTCGGCGTCAACCGATTCGGGTGGGCGCCCACCGTGCAGCTGACGGCGTTTCTGCGCGCCCTGCCCGCCAATGGCTGGCTGCGCATCATGTGCACGACGGTGCAGATCGGCCAGGACTGGTTCGACGAGGACCACATCGTCGTCGACTGCGAGGGCCACATCGTCGTGCAGACCCGTCAGCTCGCCATGGTGCCGCCCGGTGCGTGACACCGCAGGCGTCGAATGACCAGTCGCGCGCGGCGTCTGCAATGCTTTGACCGTGGCAAGGATCGCGATCATCGGCGGCGGAAGTATCGGCGAGGCGCTCCTGGGCGGGCTCATCCGCGCGGGTAGGCAGGCCAAGGACCTGGTGGTGGCCGAGAAATCACCCGAACGTGCGAAGTACCTCTCGGAGAAGTACTCGGTGCTGGTCACTTCGGTGGCTGACGCCGCGGAGAACGCGTCGTTCGTCATCGTCGCCGTCAAGCCCGCCGATGTGCCGACGATCGTGGAGGAGATCGCGGACGCCGTCGCGCACGCCGAGAGCGAGAGCGTGGAGCAGGTTTTCGTGACGGTCGCCGCCGGTGTCACCACCGAGTTCTACGAGTCCAAACTGCCCGCTGGAGCGCCGGTGATCCGGGTGATGCCCAATGCGCCGGTGGTCGTCGGCGGCGGTGTCAGCGCGCTGGCGCCTGGCCGGTTCGCGACCACCCAACAACTCAAGGAGGCGTCGGCGATCTTCGACGCCGTCGGCGGCGTGCTGACCGTGTCGGAATCGCAGATGGACGCGGTGACAGCGCTCTCGGGGTCGGGTCCCGCATACTTCTTCCTCGTCGTCGAGGCGTTGGTGGATGCGGGGGTGGCCGCGGGCCTCACCAGGCCGGTGGCCACTGATCTGGTGGTGCAGACGATGGCCGGATCGGCCGCGATGTTGCTCGAACGCCTCGACGTTGCCCAATCGGTGAGCAACTCGGCGCTGGGCACTGGGATGGACACCACGGCGGCCCAGTTGCGGGCCACGGTGACCTCGCCCGGCGGCACAACCGCCGCTGGTCTGCGGGAACTCGAAAAGGGGGGCCTGCGGCACGCTCTGGCCGAAGCCGTGGAGGCTGCACGACGCCGATCGTCGCAGCTAGGAATGACATCCGGGTAATTCAACGAATTTCAATCGATTAGCCCACACCCGTCGCAATAACCCCAATAACCACGCTATTCTCCTCAAGTAAGCGCGGGGTCGTACCCAGCGGTGGGGAAGCCGCTGGAACAGCCCGTGCCTGAAGGATTGGGTTGCGATGACGTCTATGAACGGGCCATCGGGGCGGGATTCGGCGAGCGGGAAGCATGCACGCAGCGACGCGGCTCCCGACCAGCCGCCGCGGGCTCAATTTCTCACCGTCGCCGAAGTGGCCAGCCTCATGCGGGTCAGCAAGATGACGGTGTACCGCCTCGTGCACAACGGCGAACTGCCCGCCGTGCGGGTCGGCCGGTCGTTCCGGGTGCACGCCAAGGCGGTGCATGACCTGTTGGAGACGTCGTATTTCGACGCCGGATGACGATCTAGCGGCGAAGTCCTTGAGGGTGCCTCCCGCACGTAGCCGCGTTGTGGGGGCACCTCCCGCGCGAAGCGTAGGGGGAGAGTCCGGCGCAACGGAACCGCGGGGTAGCCGTCGTCGTTTTCGCTCCGCGAGCGTGGCCCGGTAATGTGTGCGGTCGGGCCAAGTGGCGCGTAAGTACGTCTTAAGACATCTAGGTAGCGGAGTTCATGGGTTCAGTCATCAAGAAGCGGCGTAAGCGCATGTCGAAGAAGAAGCACCGCAAGCTGCTTCGTCGCACCCGGGTGCAGCGTAGAAAACTCGGCAAGTAGCTTCGGCGCTCCATCGATAGGCTGAACCGGATGGATTCGCAAGACCGCTCCGGGGGCCGTAACCCGGGGCAAGACAAAGACGCATCGAACACCCTGCGCCACCCCAAGGTCGTGCTGGTCACCGGGGCCTGCCGGTTCCTGGGCGGTTACCTCACCGCACGCCTTGCGCAGAACCCTGCAGATCGACCACGTCATCGCCGTCGACGCCATCGCGCCGAGCAAGGACCTGCTGCGACGCATGGGCCGCGCCGAGTTCGTTCGCGCCGACATCCGCAACCCCTTCATCGCGAAGGTCATCCGCAACGGCGACGTCGACACCGTCGTACACGCCGCGGCGGCGTCCTACACGCCCCGCTCCGGCGGCAAGGCGGCGTTGAAGGAGCTCAACGTGATGGGCGCCATCCAGCTGTTCGCCGCGTGCCAGAAGGCGCCCTCGGTTCGGCGCGTCATCGTCAAGTCGACGTCCGAGGTCTACGGCTCCAGCGCGTGGGATCCGGTGCTGTTCACCGAGGACTCCAGCAGCAGGCGACCGCCGGGAGAGGGCTTCGCCCGCGACAGCATCGACATCGAGGGCTATGCGCGCGGCCTGGCCCGCAGACGCCCCGACATCACGCTGACGATCCTGCGGCTGGCCAACATGATCGGCCCGGCGATGGACACCGCGCTATCGCGGTATCTCGCAGGCCCGGTGGTGCCCACCATCGTCGGCCACGACGCGCGGATGCAGCTGCTGCACGAGCAGGACGCGCTCGGTGCGCTGGAACGCGCGACGATGGCGGGAAAGTCGGGCACCTTCAACATCGGCGCCTCGGGAATCATCATGATGTCTCAGGCGATCCGTCGCGCGGGCCGCGTCCCGCTACCCATACCGAGGTTTGCCCTGTCCGCGGTGGATTCGCTGAGGCGCGCCACTCGCTACACTGAGGTGGATCGCGAACAGATGGACTACCTGAGCTATGGCCGAGTGATGGACACCGCGCGGATGCGCAATGAATTAGGCTATAACCCAAAGTGGACCACATTGGAAGCTTTTGACGACTACGTGCGTGGTCGTGGATTGACTCCGATCGTTGACCCGCGATGGGTACGCTCAATGGAGAGTCGCGCTGTATCGGCGGCGCAACGGTGGGGACGTTGAACACAGGCTTGAAATCGGGCGGGGAGAAGGTTGAGACGTGGCGGGCGAGTCTAAAGCCAAAGTGATTCCGCTGCACTCGAATACGGGTCGGCAAGCCGCACAGCGACGGGCCGCTGCCCGTGGCGATGCCGCGCGCCGACACCCCTCCTTGCTCAGTGACCCCAACAGCCGCGCCTCGGCCGAGCAGATCGCCGCCGTGGTGCGCGAAATCGACGAGCGACGGGCAGGCGCGGCAGGCACGCCGGACGCCGACGAGTCTCCGAACGAACTGGCCAAGCGAATCGCTGCGGTTGCTGAATTCGTACGCAAACGAATGATGGGCGATTACACCGTCGATGAATTCGGGTTCGATCAGCACCTCAACAATTCGGTCTTTCTGCCTTTGCTGAGAGTCTTTTTCAACTCGTGGTTCCGCGTCGAGGTCGACGGCATCGAGAACCTGCCGGAAACCGGCGCCGCCCTGGTCGTCGCCAACCACGCGGGGGTATTGCCGTTCGACGGGCTGATGGCGTCGGTGGCCGTGCACGACAAGCACCCGGCCCACCGCGACCTGCGACTGCTGGCCGCCGACATGGTCTTCAACATGCCGGTGATGGGTCAGGCGGCGCGCAAGGCCGGCCACACCATGGCGTGCACCTCCGATGCGCACCGGCTGTTGGCGGCCGGCGAGCTCACCGCGGTGTTCCCCGAGGGCTACAAGGGTTTGGGCAAGCACTTCAAGGACCGTTACAAGCTGCAGCGATTCGGTCGGGGCGGGTTCGTGGCCGCTGCGCTGCGAGCCAAGGCGCCGATTGTGCCGTGCTCGATCGTCGGGTCCGAGGAGATCTACCCGATGATCGCCGACGTGAAGCTGCTGGCCAGGCTGTTCGGGCTGCCGTACTTCCCGATCACCCCGTTGTTCCCGCTCGCGGGGCCTGCAGGCCTGGTGCCGCTGCCGTCGAAGTGGCACATCCAGTTCGGCGAGCCGATCGAAACGGCCGACTACGACGACTCGGCGGCCGACGATCCGATGGTCACATTCGAATTGACCGACCACGTCCGGGAAACCATCCAGCAGACGCTTTATCAGTTGCTGGCCAACCGCAGGAATATGTTCCTCGGCTGATATCTCCGCGGACCGCCCCGTCGATTTAGTCGGCTAGCTCTTAGAGCTTTGCCCGGCAATCATTTTCGCGATGGCGGCGTCGCGGCGCTCCTTGATCGTCGCGCTCACCTCGTCGGCCTCGTCGTCGTGGGCAGCCTCGCCGATCACGGTCACGACGCTGGTGATCACCGGTTCGCCGTTGGCGTCGCTGGCCTCGCCGCGGATCTCGGCGACCACGGTGCCGTGCGCTTCGATCACCGAGTCCAGATACGAGTCGAAGAACAGCTTGTCGCCGGCGAGGATCGGCCGGTGGAATTTGATCTTCTGGTCCCGGTGCAGGATCCGTTCCATGTTGATCGGGATCGCGAACTGGCTGAAGATCTCCAGCTGCACCTTGCGGCCCGCGACGGCGAGGAACGTCAGCGACGCGACCAGCGCGTCGTAACCGATCTCCTTGGCGGCGTCCTCGGTGTAATGCGCGGGATGCTCGTCCTTGACGGCGCGCGCGAACTCACGGATCTTCTCCCGGCTGACCTCGAAATGGTCGGGATACCGGTAGTGGGTTCCGATGATGTCTTCAGCAATGGCCATGGCGGGCGAGAGCCTATCAGCGCTCGTGGCGGCGCTTCACCTGTCGTGACGGCGCGACGCGATGGCTGCCAGTGCGCCGCCCGCCGCGCCGAGCGCCAATGCGGAGGGCACCCCGATCCTGGCTGCCTTACGCGCGGTCCGGAAGTCGCGGATCTCCCAGCCGCGTTCGCGGGCCAGGTCGCGCAGGTCGGCGTCGGGGTTGATGGCCACCGCCGTGCCGACCAGGGACAACATCGGCACATCGTTGAAGCTGTCGGAATAGGCGGTGCAGCGGCGCAGGTTGAGGCCTTCCCTGATGGCAAGCGAGCGCACCGCGTGCGCCTTTCCCGTGCCGTGCAGGATGTCGCCGACCAGGCGGCCGGTGAAGATCCCGTCGACCGACTCCGCGACGGTGCCCAGCGCACCGGTCAGGCCCAGCTTGCGGGCGATCGTGTCGGCCAGCTCGTACGGGGTCGCGGTGACCAGCCACACCTGCTGCCCGGCGTCCAGGTGCATCTGCGCCAGCGCGCGGGTGCCCGGCCAGACCTTGTCGGCGATGATCTCGTCGAAGATCTCCTCGCCGACCGCGACGAGTTCCGCGGTCGATCGGCCCTCGATGAACGCCAGCGCCTTGCGCCTGCCCGCCGCCACGTCGTCGCTGTTCTCCCGGCCGGTGAGCTGGAACTTGGCCTGCGCGTAGGCAAATCGGGCCAGATCGGAGTAGGTGAAGTACTTGCGCGCCGCCAGCCCGCGGGCGAAGTGCACCAGCGACGAGCCGTGCACGAGCGTGTTGTCGACGTCGAAGAACGCGGCAGCGGTGAGGTCCGGTGGCGGCGCCGCGGGCGCGGCGTCCTCGTCCTCGACAAGGTGCGCAACAGCGGTCTCCGCACTGGCATCGCCTGCCAGTGCCTGAATGGCGTCTTCGTCACCATCGCGAATGGGCACGTATCAACCCTAAGACACCGGTTTTGCCGATACTGGTTGCCATGAACCGAGCACAGGTGATGCTGCTGACCAGAGCGGGCTGCTCGCTGTGCGAGCGGACCGCCGCGCGGCTGTCCGAGCTGGCGGGCGAACTCGATTTCGACTTCACCGCCACCGACGTCGACGCCGCCGCCGCGGCGGGGGACACCTCGCTGCGTGCCGAGTACGGCGACCGGCTGCCGGTGGTGCTCCTCGACGACAGGGAGCACAGCTACTGGGAACTCGACGAGCCCAGGTTGAGGGCAGATATCGGGCAGCGGACCAAGGGTTAACCTCGTCACCAATTTGGTGACCAAACCAACTAGCGATTAACCTGGTCAACGTGGTGACGTGGCCATGAGCGTGCTGCTATTCGGGGTCTCGCACCGCAGCGCGCCGGTGTCCGTCCTGGAGCAATTGAGCACCGACGAGTCCGACCAGGCCAAGATCGTCGACCAGGTGCTGCAATCCTCACTCGTTACCGAGGCCATGGTGCTGTCCACCTGCAACCGGGTGGAGATCTACGCAGTCGTCGAGGCCTTCCACGGCGGTCTCTCGGTGATCGGGCAGGTGCTGTCCGAGCATTCCGGGATGGGGCTCGGCGATCTCACCAAGTACGCCTACGTCCGCTACGCCGAGGCAGCCGTCGAGCATCTGTTCTCCGTTGCCAGCGGCCTGGATTCGGCCGTGGTGGGCGAACAGCAGGTGCTCGGCCAAGTGCGTCGCGCCTATGCGTCCGCCGAGGCCAACCACACCGTCGGGCGCACGCTGCACGAGCTGGCCCAGCGGGCGCTGTCGGTCGGCAAGCGGGTGCACAACGAGACCGGTATCGACGCCGCGGGCGCTTCGGTGGTGTCCGTCGCGCTGGGCGTGGCCGACACCAAGCTGGACGGGCTGGCCGGGCGCAGCGCAGTCGTCATCGGCGCCGGCGCGATGGGCGCGTTGGCCGCCAAGCATCTGGTGCGCGCCGGCGTCGAACGGGTTCACATCGTCAACCGCACGCTGCCGCGCGCCAAGAAGCTCGCAGGCAAGGTCCGCGAGCTCGGCGTCGCCGCCGACGCGTTCCCCTTCGACCACCTCACGCCGGTGCTCACCGACGCCGACGTGGTGGTCAGCTGCACCGGCGCCGTCCGGCCGGTGGTGTCGCTGGCCGACGTGCACCGCGGCCTCGCCCACGGTCTCGAGCCCAAGCAGCTGGTGCTGTGCGATCTCGGTATGCCGCGCAACGTCGATCCGGCCGTCGCGGGCCTGCCCGGCGTGTTCGTCGTCGACATGGACCGCATCCAGCGCGATCCGATGGCGCGTGCGGCGTCGTCGGACACCGAGGCGGCCCGCACGATCGTCGCCGCCGAAGTGGCCGACTACCTGGCCGGACAGCGGATGGCGGAGGTGACGCCCACCGTGACGGCGCTGCGCCAGCGGGCCGCCGACGTGGTCGAGGCGGAGTTGCTGCGGCTGGACAACCGGTTGCCCGGCCTGGAGGCCACCCAGCGCGACGAGGTGGCGCGCACGGTGCGCCGCGTGGTCGACAAGCTGCTGCACGCGCCGACGGTGCGCGTCAAGCAGCTGGCCAGCTCGCCGGGCGGCGACAGCTACGCCGAGGCGCTGCGCGAGCTGTTCGAACTGGATCCGCAGGCCGTCGAAGCGGTCGCGGCGTCCGAGCTGCCCATCGTCACGGGCAGCGAATCCCCTTTCGTCACAACCGATCTCGAACCTGAGTAACACTTGGCAGATCTCATCCGGATAGGCACCCGCGGCAGCCTCTTGGCGACGACCCAAGCGAGTGTCATCAAAGACGCCCTCGCGGCCAGAGGCCACAACGCCGAATTGGTCATCATCGCCACAGAAGGCGACAAATCCAGCGAGCCGATCCCCACGATCGGCGTCGGGGTGTTCACCGCCGCGCTGCGGGAGGCCATCGCCGAGGGCCGCGTCGACATGGCCGTCCACTCCTACAAGGATTTGCCGACCGCCACCGATCCGCGGTTCGAGATCGCCGCGATACCCCGTCGTGAGGACGCCCGCGACGCCCTGGTGGCCCGCGACGGCATGGTGCTGGGGGAATTGCCGGTGGGCTCGGTGATCGGCACCTCGAGCCCGCGACGGACCGCGCAGCTTAGAGCATTGGGTCTCGGTTTGGAAATCCGCCCCCTACGAGGCAACCTTGACACCAGGTTGAACAGGGTAAGCAACGGTGATCTCGACGGCGTCGTCGTCGCCCGGGCGGGACTGGCTCGCATCGGGCGTTTGGACGTTGTCACCGAGACTCTGGAGCCGGTGCAGATGTTGCCAGCGCCGGCCCAAGGTGCGCTCGCGGTGGAGTGCCGCGCCAGCGACACTGAGCTCGCCGCGCTGCTGGCGGAGTTGGACGACGCCGACACGCGCGCCGCAGTCACCGCTGAACGGGTCCTGCTCGCCGAACTGGAGGCGGGTTGTTCCGCACCGGTGGGGGCGATCGCGGAAGTGGTCGAGTCCATCGATGAGGACGGTCGCGTCTTCGAAGAGCTGTCGTTGCGCGGCTGCGTGGCGACGCTGGACGGATCCGACGTGATCCGTGCGTCCGGCATCGGGACTCCGGAGCGGGCACGAGAGCTGGGCCTCTCGGTCGCCGCGGAGTTGTTCGAGCTGGGGGCACGCGATCTACTGGCGGAATCCGGGAGAGGCATGGGAGAAGGAACATGACGACCCGAGGGCGCAAGCAGAAGCCCGGCCGCATCACGTTCGTCGGCTCCGGGCCCGGCGATCCGGGGCTGCTGACCACGCGGGCGCGGACCGTGCTCGCCAATGCCGCGCTGATATTCACCGACCCCGACGTGGGAGAAGCGGTGCTGGCCCTGTGTGGGTCCGAGCTGCCGCCGCCGTCGGGACCCGAACCTGCGGAGGCCGCGACCGACGCCGACGGCGACGCGCAGTCGGTGACCGCGACCGCGCTTGCCGCGGGCCCCGACATCCGGCCCGCGCTCGGCGACCCGAACGAGGTGGCCAAGACGCTGGCCACGGAGTCCCGCACCGGGGTCGACGTGGTCCGGCTCGTCGCGGGCGACCCGTTGTCGGTGGACTCGGTGATCACCGAAGTGAACGCGCTGACCCGGTCGCATCTGGCGTTCGAGATCGTGCCCGGCCTGCCCGCAACCACCGCCGTGCCGACCTACGCGGGTCTTCCGCTCGGTTCGTCGCACACCGTGGCCGACGTTCGCGGCGACGTGGACTGGGCGGCGCTGGCCGCCGCGCCCGGCCCGCTGATCCTGCAGGCGACCGCATCGCATCTGGCCGACGCGGCCGCCACGCTGATCGAGTACGGATTGGCCGACACCACACCGTGTGTCGTCACCGCGCACGGCACCACGTGCCAGCAGCGTTCGGTGGAGACCACGCTCGGCGGGCTCAACGACAAGACGGTGATCGGCGCCAACGAGTTCGCGGGCCCGTCGCCGGCTCACACGTGGGCCCAGACCGGACCGCTGGTCGTCACGATCGGCAGGACGGTCGCCAACCGCGCCAAGCTGAACTGGTGGGAGAGCCGCGCCCTGTACGGCTGGACCGTGCTGGTGCCGCGCACCAAGGACCAGGCGGGCGAGATGAGCGAAAGGCTTGTGTCGCACGGCGCGTCGCCGATCGAGGTGCCGACCATCGCCGTCGAGCCGCCGCGCAGCCCCGCGCAGATGGAGCGCGCGGTCAAGGGTCTCGTCGACGGTCGCTACCAGTGGGTGGTGTTCACCTCCACCAACGCGGTGCGTGCGGTGTGGGACAAGTTCAACGAGTTCGGCCTCGACGCGCGCGCGTTCTCCGGCGTGAAGATCGCATGCGTGGGGCAGTCCACCGCCGAACGGGTGCGCGCATTCGGGATCGAGCCGGAACTCGTGCCCTCGGGTGAGCAGTCCTCACTGGGGCTGCTCGACGAATTCCCGCCTTACGACGACGTTTTCGACCCGGTGAACCGGGTGCTGCTGCCGCGTGCCGACATCGCGACCGAGACACTGGCCGAAGGCCTGCGCGACCGCGGCTGGGAGATCGAGGACGTCACCGCCTACCGCACAGTGCGTGCGGCACCGCCGCCTGCGCAGACCCGCGAGATGATCAAGACGGGCGGGTTCGACGCGGTCTGCTTCACGTCGAGCTCGACGGTGCGCAACCTGGTCGGCATCGCGGGCAAGCCGCACGCCCGCACCATCGTCGCGTGCATCGGGCCCAAGACCGCGGAGACGGCAGCCGAATTCGGCCTTCGGGTCGATGTGCAGCCCGAGGTCGCAGCGGTCGGCCCGTTGGTCGAGGCGCTGGCCGAGCACGCCGCCCGGCTGCGGGCCGAGGGTGCGCTTCCGCCTCCGCGTAAGAAGAGTCGCCGCCGCTAGTTCCTCGGTGGAAAGGAGGTGTCCTAGCTTGTCTTTTCCACGTCACCGTCCGCGTCGGCTCCGGTCGACCCCGGCGCTTCGCCGGTTGGTAGCGCAGACGTCGCTGGAGCCAAGGCATCTCGTTCTGCCGATGTTCGTCGCCGACGGCATCGACGAGCCGAAGCCGATCGGATCGATGCCCGGCGTGGTGCAGCACACCCGCGACTCGCTTCGCAAGGCGGCCGCCGAGGCGGTCGACGCCGGCGTGGGCGGGCTGATGCTGTTCGGCGTGCCGCGCGCGGAAGACAAGGACGCCACCGGATCGGCGGGCGTTGCCGAGGACGGCATCCTCAACGTCGCGCTGCGGGATCTCGCCGCAGACCTCGGTGACGCGACGGTGCTGATGGCCGACACCTGTCTCGACGAGTTCACCGACCACGGGCACTGTGGCGTTGTCGACGCCTCCGGACGCGTCGACAACGACCTGACCAACACCCGCTACGTGGAATTGGCTGTGGCACAGGCCGATTCCGGCTCACACGTGGTCGCCCCGAGCGGGATGATGGACGGCCAGGTGGCCGCGATCCGCGACGGGCTTGACGCCGCAGGCCACACCGACGTGGTGATCCTCGCCTACGCGGCCAAGTTCGCATCTGCCTTCTACGGCCCGTTCCGTGAGGCGGTGTCGTCGAGCTTGAGCGGGGATCGCCGGACGTATCAACAGGATCCGGCCAACGCCCGCGAGGCGGTGCGCGAGATCGAACTCGACATCGCCGAGGGCGCCGACATCATCATGGTGAAGCCCGCGATGGGTTACCTCGACGTGGTGGCCGCGGCGGCCGAGTTGTCGCCGGTGCCGGTGGCCGCCTACCAGATCTCGGGTGAGTACTCGATGATCAGCGCCGCGGCCGCGAACGGCTGGATCGACGGCCGTGCTGCCGCGCTGGAGTCGTTGATCAGTATCCGGCGCGCGGGCGCCGACATCGTGCTGACGTACTGGGCGGCCGACGCGGCCGAATGGCTGGCGTGAGCGAAGCGAGCGACGAGGCGGGGCGTCCGACCGACGTCGACACCGGCTTCTGGCTGTGGCTGACGGCGGTGCCGCTGATGGTCACCGGATATGTGGTCGATGCGGTGAGCGCGCAGAACCCGCGCCCGCCCGCCGTCGTCATCGCCTTCTCGTGTCTGTTCGTGGTCGTCCTCGCGGCGGTCGTCGTCACGTTCCTGTTCCTCATGCGGCAGGGCTACCGGTGGGCCCGCACGCTGCTCACCGGCGGTGGAGTCGCCTCGGTGGTGTACGCCGGAACCAGCCTGTTCTCCGTCGACCGGCCGACCGCGCCCGCGTTGGTCTACGCCGTGAGCGCCATCGTCGGCTCGGTGCTGATCGCCGGGGGAGTGTTCCTGCTGCACCGCAAGGACGCCCACGCATTCTTCGTTCGTTAGGCTTGCCGACCATGTCAGCACCCGTGCCCGCGCGGCCACGCATCGTCGACGCCGCGTTCTGGTGTGGGTGTTGCGGCGCTATGCTGCTGATGGTCGTCGGCATGCTGATGCGCTGGCGTCGGGCAACCTGCCGCCGATCTTCCGCGGCGCGGGCGTCTGTTCGCGCCTGGCCGGTGCCTGGCGCTGGCGTTTCTGGCTGGCCGGAGCCGGGCGGGCGACGCGCGGTTCCGGCGGGCCGGGATCGCGCTGGCGTTGGCCATCGTGGTGTTGCTGGCGCTGCTGGCGCTATGATCGGCGTGGTCCAATCCTGGCGCTGATATCGATGATCCTTTGATCGTGGGCGCGGTGCTGATCACCCGACCGGCCGCCGCAGAGTTCCATCCGAGGACGACGCCGTGACGCAGTCACGCGAGCCGGCGCCGGTCCTGTTCTACGAGCCGGGCGCGAGCTGGTGGTGGGTGGCGTCGGGGCCGGCGGCTGCCATCGCGATGGTGCTGATCCAGATGTCGGCGGGCCTTGGCTTCCAGTGGCTGGTGCCGACGATCTTCTTCGTGCTGGTGTCGGGTTTCGTCGCCATCCAGGTCAAGGCGGCCAGGATCCACACGTCGGTGGAGCTGACGCCCACCACGCTGCGTCAGGGCACCGAGCGCACACACATCGACGACATCGTGCGGGTCTATCCCGCGCCCGAGGGCAACGAGGAACAGAAGTGGATGTCGGCGCGGGCGCTCGGCGAACTCACCGGGGTGCCGAAGGGCCGCACGGGCATCGGCGTACGGCTCAGCAATGACCGCACCGCGCAGGCGTGGGCCCGCAAGCATCAGCAGCTGCGGGCTCAGCTGGTGCATCTGGTCGACGAGCGGATACCGCCGGAGCCGAGGTCGTGAGGCCGGCCCAGAGGCAGACAGGACGAGAAGCGGCGCGTCGTTGTCGAGTTGGTGCTGGCCGTCGTCGCGGCTGCAGGTGCGGTGTGGAGTTGGTTCGGCGCGCAGTCGATCGTCACGGTCGCGCCGGTGCTGCCGACCGAGCCGCAGACGACCTCGGTGGCGCTCAGCCCCCCGATGCTGGTGCTGATGCTTCTGCTGGCGACCGTCGCGGGCGTGCTCGCCGTCGACGGTCTCGCCCGTCTGCGCCGCCTGCGTTCCGCGAAATAGCATTCCCGGTCGTCTTCTCGACGGTTTCGCGGCCCTGGCTTCTCTCTCGCGATCGAAGGCTCCCGTGGCGCCTCTCACACTCACTTGGTACAAAGTTCGAAATTTGTAACACTGTGTCACATGACGGAGTTGGCGCAGAACCCGCAACAGCTGGACGCACTGCCGCTGGGACCGCAGTCGCTGGTCTGGCGCTACTTCGGCGACAACCGGATGTATCTGATCGGGCCGCGGCCCGCTGTCCTGCAGAACATGCTGGCCGAGCTGGGCCAGGGCGTTCTCGACCACTCGGTGTTCTTCGCCGACACCGCCGCACGGGTGAAGCGCTCGCTGCCGCCGATCTTCATGACGGTGTACGGCAGCGACGGCGACAACCCCGGCCAGCAGGTCCGCGACTTCCACACCGACATCAAGGGCACGATGCCTGATGGGGCGCGCTACCACGCGCTGGACCCGGAGACGTACTTCTGGGCGCATGCCACGTTCGTCGAGCAGGTGCTCTACTTCGCCGATACCTTCGTCAAGCGCCTCAGCCGCGAGGAGAAGGAGCAGATCTACCTCGAATCCAAGACCTGGTACCGCCGCTACGGCGTCAGCGATCGCGTGATGCCTGCCGACTACGCCGAGTTCGAGCGGTACTGGAACCGGATGATCGACGAGATCGTCGTCGCGCACCCCACCGCGAAATACGGCGTCGGCTACGTGACCAAGGGATACCCGTGCCCGAAGGGCGTCCCCGCGCCGCTGTGGCGGGTGGTCTCCGCGGTGTTCAACCCGGTCGCCGCGTTCCTGACCACCGGCGGTATGCCGCCGCGCACCCGTGACCTGCTCGGCCTGCCCTGGAGCGAGCGCCAGGAGCGCCGCTACCAACGCTTCGCGGCGATGTGGCGGTCGCGTCCGGTCAACTGGTTGTGGGACCATCTGCCGATGCGGCTGCGCTTCAACAAATTCGCCCAAGCCGGGTATGCGCGCGGCTGACCCGAGCACCGAAGCCATCCTCGACGCCGCTGTCGTCGAGTTCGAACGGCATGGCCTGCGCAGGGTTGCGCTCGACGACGTGGCCCGCCGCGCGGGCGTCAGCCGAACCACGATCTACCGGCGGTTCTCGAACAAGGACGAACTCGTCGCCGCCGTCATCGAACGCGAGAACGTCGCGCTGTTCGCCGACATCGCCGCGGAGCTGAAACAGGCTGGCCCGCAACGAATTTCTATGTCGAGGCATTCACCTTGTCGATTCTGCGGTTCCGCAGGCACCGGGTGCTGAACCGGATGATGAGCGACGAGCCCGCCGTGGTGCTCGAGCTGGCGCGCACACATTACGGCGCCGCGATCGAGCGGATGGCCGATGCGCTTCGCGAGATCTTCCCCGCCGGGTTCGCCGACCGCATCGGCGAGCAGGCGGTCGACGAGCTCGCCGATACGATCCTGCGCTACGCGGCGATGGCGCTGCTACTGCCCGGTGCGCGACCACTGGAGACCGCCGACGACATCCGGGCGTTCGCGACCACACACTTCCTGCCGAGCCTGCCCGTCGCGCTGCGGGCGGTGCCGGCATGAGCTGTTGCGCGCGCTCAGCCGAAGAAGATCCCTGTGGGATCGTCGTCGATCTCGTCCAGCAGCGTCGTGACGTCGTCCGCCGGGTCAACCAGTTCGTAGATGTGGAAGTCTGAGTTGCGGTCGGCGTAGTAGAGCTCCCATCCGCGGGAACGGGTGAACCGGAGTCGCGCGACGCACACCTCGAACCAGTCGCCCGACGGCTCATTCAACTCAGCCAGGCGACACTCCAGGATGGTGATGGCGTTCCGATGAGACTCGAACCGATATCTGAGCTGGGCGGCTGCATGGGCGGGCATGTCCGCGTTGAGTGCGGCGACCCATCTGGCTACGGCGTCGACACCTCGGGCTGGCAGCGGCATGTGCCTAAGCTAATCAACGATGACGCCGCTGGAACAGATCGCACCCGCCTTCGTCGAGATGGCGCACACCATCGTGTGGGCGTCGGTGGCGACCGTCGACGCCGACGGCAAGCCGCGCTCCCGCATCCTGCACCCGTACTGGGAGTGGGACGGCATCGACCTGTTCGGTTGGATCGCCACGGTGCCCAGCCCGGTCAAGCGGGCACACCTCGCCGCCCATCCCGAGATGTCGGTCAGCTACTGGTCACCCAGCCACGACACCTGCACCGCTGACTGCCTCGTCGAGTGGTACACCGATGACGAGACCCGAAAAGCGGTGTGGGACAAGTTCGCCAACGGTCCGGAGCCGGTGGGCTACGACCCGAGGATCATCCCAATGTGGAAAGATGGCCCGACGTCGAAGGAATTCGCCGTGCTGCGGCTGAGCCCGTACCGGCTGAGGGTGATGCCGGGAACGGTGATGACTCAGGGCGAGGGGGAGGTTCTGCTCTGGCACTCGTGAGCGATGTCAGCACGCTGCCGTTGGCCCCGAAGAACCCTCTGCCTCTGAAGGATCTGGTGAAGCTGCTACGGCGGCTCGACACAGGCCAGGAGACGATCCGCGACGCGGGCGGACCGGTGACCCGCATCCAGTTCGGCCCGAAGAAACTGTTCCCGCCGATCGTGGCGGTGTTCTCGCCGGGCGCGATGCGCGACGTGTTGGGCCGCACCGACGCGTTTTCCGAGCGGTGCATCATCCACAACGAGGTGCGGGATCTGGCGGGCGACAGCCTTTTCGTGTTGCCCAACGAGCAGTGGCGGCCCCGCAAGCGGGCGCTTCAGCCGGTCTTCACCAAGCACAATGTGCGCGCCTTCGGTGGCCACATGTCCGGTGCGGCACAGAGATTCGTAGACCGCCTGGCCGATGGCGCAGAGGTCGATCTGGACGTGGAGTGTCGCACGGTGGCGATGGCCTCGCTGGGCCGCTCCATCCTCGGCATCGATCTCAACGAACGAGCCGAAACGATCGCCCGATGCATGCACGTCGCATCGTCGTACACCGCGGACCGCGCGCTGCGCCCCGTGCGGGCGCCGAGGTGGCTTCCGACCCCAGCACGCCGCCGGGCCCGCGCAGCGGTCGCGGCGATGCGTGAGATCACCGATGAGATGGTCGCCGCCTGTCGCGCCGATCCGGACCGCGACGCACCTCTGGTTCAGGCGTTGATCGCAGCCACCGATCCCGACACCGGGCAGCCGCTCTCCGACGCCGACATCTCCAACGACCTGTTGTTGTTCATGCTCGCCGGCCACGACACCACCGCGACGGCGCTGACGTATTCGCTGTGGATCCTGGGCCACCACCCCGACGTCCAGCGGCTGGTCGCCGCCGAGGCCGCAGCGGTCGGCGACCGCGAGCTGACACCGGAGGATGTGCCGCGCCTGGGATACACCACCCAGGTGCTGCACGAGGCGTTGCGGCTGTGTCCACCCGCGGCGGGGGTGGCGCGCCTGGCCACTCGCGACATCGCCGTGGACGGCTACCGGGTGGAGGCGGGCAGCCTGATCGCCGTGGGTCTCTATGGACTGCACCATGATCCGGCGCTGTGGGACCGTCCGTCGGACTTCGACCCCGACCGCTTCAGCCCCGAGAACAACGAACTTCGGGACCGGTGGCAGTTTCTGCCGTTCCTCGGCGGCGGGCGCCCCTGCATCGGTGAGCACTTCGCGCGGTTGGAGACGACGCTGGCGCTGGCGACCATCGTGCGTGCGGTGCAGATCCGCTCGTTGGACTCGAATTTCGAGTGCGAGGTGCCGTTCACCACGGTCGCCAAGGGGCCGATCCGCGCGCAGGTGACGGCGCGTACGTGAGCGCGCCACCGGTGATCCGGGTGCAGCCGGGCGGCAAGATCATGGCGGGCGAGTCGGCCGTCGAGGCGCTGCACCGCGAGGTCGTCGAAGAGCTCGGGGTGGAGGCGTCCAGCGTTCAGCCACTCGGGCGGCATGTCGCCGATGCCGCGAACGAACCGGGCCACACGGTCGAGGCCGACGTGTTCCTGGTGCGCCTCGTGGGGGAGCCGAGCGCCACCTCCGAGATCGATGAGATCGCGTGGGTGGACCCGGCGAACCCCGGCGACATCGATCTCGCCCCGCT
The DNA here is from genome assembly GCA_963786995.1 of uncultured Actinomycetota bacterium. Classification (GTDB taxonomy): domain Bacteria; phylum Actinomycetota; class Actinomycetes; order Mycobacteriales; family Mycobacteriaceae; genus Mycobacterium. The sequence goes on from CAWBBH010000006.1 coordinate 587,498, forward strand.
GACAAAGCAGCTGAGCCGCGCAGGCCATTGCGGCAGCCGCACGCCGACAGCAGACTCTTGAGGCATGGCCTACCTCAAGCCTCCGTGGTTCGTTCGCAAGATCTTCAACCGGGTCGCGATGGCGACCGGCATCGGCAACAGTCAGACGCTGACCGTCACCAAGCGGGTCAGCAAGCAACCGCAGCAGATCCCGGTGGTGGTCCCCGAGGTCGGCGGCGTCAAGTACCTGGTCTCCACCCGCGGTGAAGCCGAATGGGTGCGCAACGTCCGCGCCGACCCGAACGTGTTGCTCGGCGACACGAAATACGTGGCAAGCGAGGTCCCGGTCGAGGAGCGCGCGCCGGTCATCGCCGCCTACCGGCCGCTGGCGGGCAAGGTCGTCGAGAGCTATTGGAAAGAGCTGCCGAACGACGCCGACCACCCGACGTTCGCGCTGACCCCGGCCTGAACCGTCGGTTTCTGCGTGGTGGTCGCTGTCGCGGACGATCATGACTCTCATGCAGATCTCGGCACCGCGGCGGCGGTGTGCTCTCGCGGCGGTGGTGTTGGCCATCAGCGGATTTCTGACGGCGCCGACGGCGAGCGCTGAGCCCGTCATCGCGACGGCGACTGTTCTGCGGGCGGTGGACGGCGACACCATCGACATCCGCGACGACGTCCGCGGCCGGCTTCGCATCCGGGTGTTGGGGATAGACACACCCGAAACCAAGAAACCCGGCTACTCGGTGGCGTGCTGGGGACCAGAGGCCACGGAGTTCGCCCGGTCCACACTGGTCGGTCAGCGGGTGGCGATGGAAAGCGATCCGACGCAGGACAGGACCGACCGGTACGGCCGCACGCTCGCCTACCTCGTCCGGGCGGACGGCTGGGACTATTCGGTCGAAGCGGCCAGGGCCGGTACGGCGAAGTCGTATGTGTACGGAGGCGTCCCTGTCAGCCGCTATGACGCCATCGAAGGCGCGCAGGCAGAGGCTCGAGCCGCTCAACGGGGCCTGTGGGGGCCGCCGTGCTGGGGTGAGACGACGTCGCCTCCCGGCTGATCGCGTGCCCGCACCGGGCTCCCCTACACCCTGTAGTTGACGCATTCGGCCCTGCTGGAACACTGGTGGCATGTCCGGTACCGACGTCTCCGCGAAGCTCTTCGCCGACGCGTGCGCCCTGATCCCCGGCGGCGTGAACTCGCCGGTGCGCGCGTTCTCCGCGGTCGGCGGCACCCCGCGCTTCATCACCTCCGCCAAGGGCTACTGGCTGACGGACGCCGACGACAACCGCTACGTCGACCTGGTGTGCTCATGGGGCCCGATGATCCTGGGCCATGCCCACCCTGCGGTGGTCGACGCCGTGCAGCGCGCCGCGGCAGGCGGGCTGTCCTTCGGCGCCCCCACTCCCAGCGAAAGCGAACTCGCCGCCGAGATCATCGGACGGGTGGACGCCGTCGACCGGCTGCGGCTGGTCAACTCCGGCACCGAAGCGACGATGAGCGCGATCCGGCTGGCGCGCGGCTACACCGGCCGCGCGAAGATCGTCAAGTTCTCCGGCTGCTATCACGGCCACAGCGACGCGCTGCTCGCCGACGCGGGCTCGGGTGTCGCGACGCTCGGGCTGCCGTCCTCGCCAGGGGTCACCGGCGCCGCGGCCGCTGACACCATCGTGTTGCCCTACAACAACATTCCCGCGCTCGAGGAGGTGTTCGCCCGCTTCGGCGACGAGATCGCGTGCGTCATCAGCGAGGCGAGCCCAGGCAACATGGGCACCGTCCCGCCGCTGCCCGGCTACAACGCCGCGCTGCGCCGCATCACCGCCGAGCACGGCGCACTGCTCATCCTCGACGAGGTGATGACGGGCTTCCGGGTCAGCCGATCCGGTTGGTACGGCATCGATCCCGTCGACGCCGACCTGTTCACCTACGGCAAGGTGATGAGCGGCGGACTGCCCGCAGCGGCGTTCGGCGGGCGCGCGCGAGGTCATGGAACGGCTGGCGCCGCTCGGTCCGGTGTATCAGGCGGGCACCCTGTCGGGTAACCCCGTGGCGATGGCGGCCGGGCTCGCGACGCTGCGCGCCGCCGACGACGACGTCTACGCCAAGCTGGACGCCAACGCCGACCGGTTGACCGACATGCTGTCGCGCGCACTGACCGATGCCGGTGTCGCGCATGGGATTTCGCGCGCGGGCAACATGTTCAGCGTGTTCTTCACCGATGCGCCGGTCACCGACTTCGCGTCGGCGAAGGCGACCGAGACGTGGCGCTACCCGCCGTTCTTCCACGCACTGCTCGACGCGGGCGTGTACCCGCCGTGCAGCGCGTACGAGACCTGGTTCGTTTCGGCGGCCCTCGACGACGAGGCGTTCGACCGCATCGCCGCCGCGCTGCCCGCCGCCGCGAAGGCCGCCGCAGGAGCCAAGCGCCCGTGAACGACCACACGATCGTGCACGTGATGCGGCACGGCGAGGTGCACAACCCCGACAAGATCCTCTACGGCCGCCTGCCTGACTACCACCTGTCGGAGAAGGGTCGGGCGCAGGCGCAACGGGTCGCCGACTGGCTCGCCGAGCGCGACATCGTCTACGTCGTCGCCTCACCGCTGGAGCGCGCTCAGGAGACCGCGACGCCGATCGCCGAAAGGCGCGGCCTGTCGATCGACACGGACGACGATCTCATCGAGTCGATGAACATCTTCCAGGGCCAGAGGGTCTCACCCGGCGACGGTGCCCTGCGCGACCCCCGCAACTGGTGGCATCTGCGCAATCCCCGGACCCCGTCGTGGGGCGAGCCCTACTCCGAGATCGCGGAGAGGATGAAGGCCGCCCTGCACCGCGCCAGGAGCAAGGCGGAGGGACACGAAGCGGTGTGTGTCAGCCATCAGCTGCCGGTCGAGACGCTGCGGCGCGCGATGACCGCAAAGCCGTTGCACCACTTCCCGACTCGGCGGCTGTGCAACCTCGCCTCGTTGACCTCCTTCTACTTCCACGGTGACGCATACGTCGGCTGGGGCTATTCGGAGCTGGCCGGGCAGTGAAACTGTGGGTCGTCATCGCGAGTGCGGCGCTGGTCGCACTTGCTGGATGCTCCACCGGTGACGACGCCGTCGCCCAGGGCGGCACGTTCGAGTTCGTCGCTCCCGGCGGCAAGACCGACATCTTCTACGACCCGCCCGAAAGCCGTGGTCGCCCAGGACGGTTGGCCGGACCGAGCCTGACTGACCCGGCAAAGACGCTCTCGCTGGATGACTTCGCGGGCAAGGTCGTCGTCGTCAACGTGTGGGGGCAGTGGTGCGGGCCGTGCCGCTCGGAGATCGGCGAGCTGCAGCAGGTGTACGACGCCACCAAGGAGGACGGCGTCGCGTTCCTCGGCATCGACGTCCGCGACAACAACCGCGACGCCGCCCGCGACTTCGTGACCGACCGCAGGGTGACGTTCCCGTCCATCTACGACCCCCCGATGCGGACCATGATCGCGTTCGGCGGCAAGTACCCCACCACAGTCATCCCCTCCACCATCGTCTTGGACCGCGAGCACCGCGTCGCGGCGGTGTTCCTGCGGGAGCTGCTGGCCGGCGATCTGCAACCCGTCGTCGCGCGGCTGGCCGCCGAACCGGCGCCGAAGACATGACGGGCTTCGGCGAGATCGCCGCCGCCGGGCCGGTTCTGGCGGCGCTGGGAGTGTCGGTCCTTGCCGGGCTGGTGTCGTTCGCGTCGCCGTGCGTCGTGCCTCTGGTTCCGGGCTACCTGTCGTATCTCGCCGCGATCGTCGGGGTGGACGACGAGCCCGCCCCCGCACGCCCAAACTCACGAACGGGCGAGAAGTGCGAGAGGAATCCGCCGCAACGTCGATCTCGACGAGAGCCGCGCGGGTTCGCGTCGCGGGAGCGGCAGCCCTGTTCGTCGCAGGCTTCACCGCGGTGTTCGTGCTCGGCACCGTCGCCGTTCTCGGAATGACGGGCGCGCTGATCACCAATCAGGTTCTGCTGCAACGCATCGGCGGCGTCGTCACGATTCTGATGGGCCTGGTGTTCGTCGGCTTCATCCCGCTGCTGCAGCGGGACACCCGCTTTGCGCCGCGCCAGCTGTCGACCCTCGGCGGGGCGCCGCTGCTCGGCGCGGTATTCGCCCTCGGCTGGACACCGTGCCTCGGGCCGACGCTCACCGGCGTCATCGCGGTCGCCTCCGCGACCGAAGGCACCAACGTCGCGCGAGGCGTGCTACTGGTCATCGCCTACTGCCTCGGCCTGGGAATTCCGTTCGTGCTGTTGGCTTTCGGCTCCGCGCGCGCCGTCCAAGGCCTCGGCTGGCTGCGGCGGCACACCCGTGCAGATCCAGATCTTCGGCGGCGTGCTGCTCATCGTGGTCGGCACCGCGCTGGTCACGGGCGTCTGGAACGACTTCGTCTCGTGGGTGCGCGACGCGTTCGTCAGCGACGTCAGGCTGCCCATATGAGGCGAGGATGGGCGCTCGCGCGCAACACCTGGCGCACGCTGACGTCGATGGGCACCGCGCTGGTGCTGCTGTTCCTGCTCGCGCTCGCCGCGATACCCGGCGCGCTGTTGCCGCAGCGCAGCCTCAACGAGTCCAAGGTCGAGCAGTACATCGCCGAGCACCCGACGATCGGGCCGTGGCTGGACCGGTTGCAGGCTTTCGAGGTGTTCTCCAGCTTCTGGTTCACCTCGATCTACGCGCTGCTCTTCGTCTCCCTCGTCGGCTGCCTGACGCCGAGGCTGGCCGAACACGTCCGCAGCCTGCGCGCGACACCCGTTGCCGCGCCGCGCAATCTCGCCCGGTTGCCCAAGCACCACACCGCCGAGGCGGCAGGCGAGCCCGATGCTGTCGCCGCGGCGGTGACGCAGCGGCTCGGCGGCTGGCGGCGCGTCGACCGCACCGAGGGCGGGATCACCGAGATATCGGCTGAGAAGGGCTATCTGCGCGAGTTCGGCAACATCGTCTTCCACTTCTCGCTGCTCGGCCTGCTCGTCGCGGTGGCCGTCGGCAAGCTGTTCGGCTACGAGGGCAACGTCATCGTGATCGCCGACGGCGGACCCGGTTTCTGCTCGGCGTCGCCCGCCGCTTTCGACTCATTCCGGGCGGGCAACACCGTCGACGGCACATCGCTGAACCCGATCTGCCTGCGCGTCAACGACTTCGATGCACGCTATCTGCCATCGGGGCAGGCGCTGTCGTTCGCCGCGAACATCGAGTATCAGGAGGGTGCGGACCTCGACTCGGGCACATGGCGGCCCTACCACCTGAAGGTCAACGAGCCGCTGCGCATCGGCGGCGACCGGGTGTACCTCCAGGGTCACGGCTACGCGCCGACGTTCACCGTCACCTTCCCCGACGGCCAGACCCGGACCCAGACCGTGCAGTGGCGTCCCGACGATGCGATCACGCTGCTGTCGTCGGGGGTGATGCGGTTCGACCCGCCGGGCGGCATGTATCCCGACGCCGACGAGCGGCGCAAGCACCAGATCGCCATCCAGGGACTTTTCGCGCCGACCGAGCAGCTGCACGGCACCCTGCTGTCGTCGAGCTTCCCCGCGCTGAACGACCCGGCGGTGGCCGTCGACATCTACCGCGGCGACACCGGGCTGGACACCGGACGGCCGCAGTCGTTGTTCACCCTCGACCCGCGGCTGATCGAGCAGAAGCGGCTGACCAAGGTGGCGCGGGTGAACCTGGCCGCGGGCGAGCAGACCCGCCTCGAGGACGGCACGCTGGTCCGCTTCGACGGGGCGGTGCCGTTCATCAATGTCCAGGTCTCCCACGACCCCGCGCAGGTGTGGGTGCTGGTGTCCGCGTTGACGATGATGGCGGGCCTGTTGGTGTCGCTGATCGTTCGCAGGCGCCGGGTCTGGGTTCGAATCACGCCCGCGGACGCGAGGAGCATGGAAGGTCCAGGTGGTGCGGGTACGGTTAGCGTCGAGCTGGGCGGACTCGCCCGCACCGACAACTCGGGCTGGGGCGACGAGTTCGAGGGGTTGACGGCCCGACTACTCGACGGCCTCGAGACCGCGGAGCCGTCGAAGGAGAAGGTTTAGTGAACACCCGAAGACGAGCGAGAGTGAGGATCGCTGGGGCCACGCCCGCAGGGCAGGGGACGAGGTACGAGCGAGGACCGGTGGGCCCACGCCCGCAGGGCAGGGGACAAGCGGGAGTCGAGGCATGAACACCGAGCAGATCGACATCGGACTGGCCCGCTATTCGGACTGGGCGTTCACGTCGTCGGTCGTGGTGCTGGTGATCGCGATGCTGTTCCTCGCCGTCGAATTGGCCTACTCCCGAGGCAGGAAGGTCACCGACCGGGAACTGGTGGCCGCGGGAACCGTGAGCGCCGACAGCGCCACCCCGGGGCTGGTCGCCGATGCACCGCGGCGGCCCTTCGACGAACGGATCGGCCGTGCCGGGCTGGCCCTCGTCTACACGGGGATCGGCCTGCTGTTCGTGTGCATCGTGCTTCGCGGCATGGCGACCTCGCGCGTGCCGTGGGGCAACATGTACGAGTTCATCAACCTCACCTGCTTTTCGGGCCTGATCGCCGCAGGGATCGTGCTGCGGCGCCCGCAGTACCGCGCGCTGTGGGTGTTCGTGTTGGTGCCGGTGCTCGTCCTGCTGACGGTGTCGGGTCGCTGGCTCTACACCAACGCCGCGCCCGTGATGCCCGCGCTGCAGTCCTACTGGCTGCCGATCCACGTCTCCGTGGTGAGCCTCGGCTCCGGGGTGTTCCTGGTCGCGGGCGTCGCCAGCATCCTGTTCCTGGTCAAGATGTCCGCGATCGGCGCGCCGGACGCCCAAGGCGCGGTCGCCCGCATCATGGCGCGGCTGCCCGATCGCGCAGACGCTGGACCGCATCGCTTACCGGACAACGATTTTCGCGTTCCCAGTGTTCGGTTTCGGAGTGATCTTCGGCGCCATCTGGGCGGAGGAGGCCTGGGGCCGGTACTGGGGCTGGGACCCCAAGGAAACGGTGTCGTTCATCGCCTGGGTGATCTACGCGGCCTACCTGCACGCCCGCTCGACTGCGGGCTGGCGCGACAGGAAGGCGGCCTGGATCAACGTCGCGGGCTTCGTCGCGATGGTGTTCAATCTGTTCTTCATCAACCTCGTCACCGTCGGGCTGCATTCGTACGCAGGCGTCGGCTGAGACGTCCGTTCAAAGAAGGGGTAACCGTTGTCTGACGATCCGTCGCGAGGCTTTCGGTCACAACTGCGGTTCACCGATCCGGCGAACGATGAATCTCCGCCGCCGGAGTGGACAGACCCCACGCCGCCGACCGGCGTCCCGGTCAGCCGGCCCGACGTCGTTTCGCAGCCCTATCCGGAGCTCTCCACGGCGTCGCTGCTGCGTCAGAACAAGCGTCCGCCGTCGTCGGGTTGGCGGCGCTTGCTGTTTCTCGCCTCGGGCAAATTGATAAACCTCGGTGAGAGCCCGAAGGCGGTGCATCACAACAACTTGCTGGCCCAGGTGAACCGCCCGATGCAGGGCTGCTACCGGATTGCGCTGCTGTCGCTCAAGGGCGGCGTCGGCAAGACGACGATCACCGCGACGCTCGGCGCGACGTTCGCATCGATCCGTGGTGACCGGGTGGTCGCCGTCGACGCCAACCCCGACCGCGGCACGTTGAGCCAGAAAGTTCCGCTGGAGACCCCCGCGACCGTGCGCCATCTGTTGCGCGACGCCGAGGGCATCGACCGCTACAGCGACGTCCGTAGCTACACGTCGCAGGGGCCGAGCAGGCTCGAGGTGCTGGCGTCGGAGAGCGATCCCGCGGTGTCGGAAGCGTTCAGCGCCGCCGATTACAGCAGCACCCTCGACGTGCTGGAACGCTTCTACAGCCTGGTGCTCACCGACTGCGGCACCGGCCTCATGCACTCGGCGATGTCGGCCGTGCTGTCCAAGGCCGACGTGCTGATCGTCATCAGCTCAGGTTCCGTCGACGGCGCCCGCAGCGCCTCTGCGACACTGGACTGGCTCGACGCGCACGGCCACGAGGACATGGTGCGCAACTCGATCGCGGTGATCAACGCGGTGCGGCCGCGCTCGGGCAAGGTCGACATGCAGAAGGTCGTCGACCACTTCAACCGGCGCTGCCGGGCGGTGCGGCTGGTGCCGTTCGACCCGCATCTGGAAGAGGGCGCCGAGATCAGCCTGGAACGCCTGCGGCGCGAGACGCGCGAGGCGCTGATCGAGTTGGCCGCGGTGGTGGCTGAGGGCTTTCCGGGCGCGCAGCGGCCCGACCCGTTCTAAAGGCCTGGCGGAAGTCAGTTCGGACGGGGTTTGTCTCCGCCGAGCCGACGCAGGAAATCCGGGTCGTCGTCAGGTCCGATGGTTCGCGATCGCGGGCGGGCGGCGGTAGCGCGCGTCAGCCGCCAGCCTATGTAGATCAGGCCGGCCAGTACGACAACGAGGAGCAGATAAGCCACGCAGAAAACCTCCTTGTCTTTTGAATATACGCGCCGTCGGTAGGCTCAGGGCCGTGCCTGAGTCTCGCCCCGGATCTCGCCTCGTCGTCGATGTGCTGGCCTATACGCTGGCACGCCTCCTACTGGTTGTCGTTCTGGCCGCGGTGATCTTCGGGGGTGCTCATCTGCTTGGCGTACGTGACTTCCCGCTGATCATCGCGCTGTTGTTCGCGATTGTGATCGCGCTACCACTGGGTATGTGGATCTTCGCTCCGCTGCGCAGGCGCGCCAACGCGGGCATCGCCGCGATCGACGAGCGGCGGCGCCAGGATCGAGAGCAGCTTCAGGCCAGGCTACGCGGCGACGAGCCGCCCACGAAGTGAGCCGTGAGGCGTTCGGCGCCGAATTCGCTTGCGCCGAAGGGTTTCTGAACTCGCCGACATACGGGTTGCCGCCGCAGTTCATGTTCGATGCTCTGCAGGACTGCCTTCGGCAGTGGCAGGCGGGCACGATGGACGTGCCGTCGTTTGATGCATCCGTCAGCGCGGCGCGGGCCGGTTACGCGGCGTTGGCAGGTGTGCCCGTCGACTCGGTGACGATGGCGGGCACCGTGTCCTCGGCGCTCGGCCTGGTCGCCGCTGCGATCCCCGACGGCAGCCGGGTGGCGACGCTGCCGAATGAATTCACTTCCACCAGTTTTCCGTTCGCCGCTCAGGCGTCGCGGGGCGTCACGGTCACCGAGTTGGATTCTGACGAATTGCTGACGACGGCCCGTGACTACGACGTGGTGACGGCGAGCCTCGTGCAGTCGTCCAACGGCGCGGTGCTGGACGTCGACGCGCTTCGCGCGAATGTGGCGGGCACCGACACCCTGACCGTGATCGACATCACCCAGGCGCTCGGCTGGAAGAACGTCGCGCTGCCGTGGGCCGACGTCACTGTCGCGGCGGTGTACAAGTGGCTGCTGGCGCCGCGCGGCACCGCATGGATGTCGTTGAGCGACCGTGTCTCGCGGCTCGATGATCCCGCACGCCGCCAACTGGTATGCGGCCGAGGCGCCGTGGTCGACGATCTACGGGCTGCCTCTGCGACTGGCGGACGATGCGCGGCGGTTCGATGTGTCTCCGACCTGGTTCAGCGCGCTCGGATCGGGCCTGACCTTGCCGTGGTTGGCGTCGCTGGACCGTGCCGTGGTCGAGGCGCACGCACTCGGTTTGGCGTCGCGACTGCGCACGGAACTGCAACTGCCGCAACAACCCTCGGCGATTGTCTCGATACCCACCACATCGGCAGAGAAGCTCGGCGACGCCGGAATCCGGGCGTCGGTCAGGGCGGGCGCGGTGCGCGTCGGCTTCCATCTCTACAACACCGAAGATGACCTCGACCGCCTGCTCTACGTGTTGCGTTAGCGCTGCGCTGAGTCGCGCCGGCTGCGAGGCGCTGCCGATCTGGGTGGCAGCGACCGCATGCGGTCGCGGACGCGGCTCATGATGTCGCCGAGGAGGCGGACGTCGTCATCGGAGAGCGTGTCGAACAACATCTCGCGGACCACCCGGATGTGGCCGGGGAGCACTGCAGCGACGCGCGCCGCGCCCGCCTCGGTGATGTCGACGACGGTCTCGCGCTGATCTGTGGAACTCGGCCGGCGGGTGATGAGTCCGGCCTTCTCGAGCAGCCCGGCCTGGTGGGTCAGCCCGCTGCGGCTGTACACCACGGCGTCGGCCAGACGCGTCATGGTGAGCGGCGCCTTGGCGTCGGTGAGCAGCGCCAGGATCTCGAACTGCACGTAGCTGAGATCGCCCTCGGCCCGTAACTGCTGCGCCACTGCGTACTGCAGCAGGCTGACCGCCTCGGTGAGATCGAAATAGGTGCGCATCTGCTGCGGCTCGAGCGCTCTGGCCATGCCGCGATCATAAAGCTTCGATATCGAAGCATAGTGACGGACGTCACCGCACGCCACGGGAATCGCTTCCACTTCGAAGCAGTTCTCTATGTGTAACTGCTTCAATATCGAAGCAAATGACAGAGGGAGTGCATCATGAAGGCAGTGCTGTACCGCCAGTACGGCGGTAGCGAGGTCCTGCGGTACGACGACGTCGAGCGCCCGACGCCTGGTCCCGGACAGGTCGTCGTCAAGGTGGCGGCGACGTCGTTCAACCCGGTCGACGCGGGCATCCGTGGCGGCTACCTGGCGAAGGTGTATGCGATCACGTTCCCGCATGTGCCGGGCATCGACGTCGCAGGAACCGTCGACGAGGTCGGCGACGGGGTGACGGGTTGGCATGTCGGCGACGCTGTCATCGGGATGCTTCCGCTCGACGCGCGACGGGGCCGCCGCCGAGTATGTCGTCGCGCCTGCCGAGGCGCTGACGGCCGCGCCGACGTCGGCGCCGCTCGCCGATGCCGCTGCGCTGCCTGTCGTCGGGCTGACGGCGTGGCAGGCCTTGTCCGAGATCGCCGGGCTGAAATCCGGGCAGACGGTGCTGATCAACGGCGCGGGCGGGGCAGTCGGCGGCTACGCGGTTCAGCTCGCCAAGCAGGCGGGCGCCGTCGTCACCGCGACCGCTTCAGCACGCAGTGCGGATCGACTGCACCGCTACGGCGCCGACCGGGTCATCGACTACATCGACTACACGGCAACACCGCTTGTGGCGGGCGGTCCGTTCGACGTCGTGCTCAACCTGGTGAGCACCTCACCGGAGCAGACCGCGGCTCTCGTCGGGCTTGTCGCAGACGGCGGCTTCCACGTCGGCACGATGGTGTCGGGTCAGGAGGAACCGGAGCGGCGGGTGGCTGCGCAGCGGGTCTTCGTCCGCAGCGACGCCGCACAGCTGGCCCACCTCGTCAGCCTCGTCGACGCAGGGGAGCTGATCATCGACGTCGCCGATCGGCGGCCGCTGTCCGACAGCGCGGCGGTGCACGACGACTCCGACGCGAATCGGTTGCCCGGAAAGACGATTCTGCTTCCGCCGGGGCGGTGAGCCGCGACCGCAGCGCAACGACGTGAACCGTCCCGCCGGGATTTCGAACCGGCGGGACGGTTCAGTCGAAGAGGTCGGGTTGTTCGCGGGTGATACGGGCGAACAGCGGCTGGAAGCTGAACCAGCCGGCGAAGTGCGTACCGACCTGTCCCGCAGTGTGTTTGGCCATCGCCGGCTCGATCAGCACCGGCTGGCCGACGGCTTCTGCCATCAGCTGCGCCTGGCACGACCGCTCCATCGTGATGAACCACCACGCCGCCTCCTCGACCGAGTGGCCGACGGTGAGCAGGCCGTGGTTGCGCAGGATCGCGGCCTTGCAGTCGCCGAGGCTGTGCGCGATCCGCTTGCCTTCCTCGATGTCGAGCACGACGCCCGAGTACTGGTCGAACAGCGCGTGGTCGTCGTAGAACGCGCACGCGTCCTGGGTGATCGGGTCGAGCAGACGACCGAGCGCCGACCACGTCTTTCCGTACACCGAATGTGAGTGGGCGGCGCTGATCACGTCCGGGCGGGCGGCGTGGATCTGCGAATGGATCGCGAACGCCGCCTGGTTCAGCGGCTTGTCGCCGTCGACGACGGTGCCGTCGTGGCGCACCAGCATGAGGTCACTCACGCGGATGTGGCCGAAGTGCATGCCGAACGGGTTGACCCAGAAATGGTCGGTCAGTTCCGGGTCGCGCGCGGTGATGTGGCCCGCCACGCCCTCGTCGAACCCGAAACGGCTGAACAGCCGAAACGCCGCGGCAAGGTTCTGCTTGCGGTGCAGCCGCTCCTCGTCGACCGAGCGGCCCTCCTGCGGCAGCAGCGCAGCGACGTTGCCACCGGCGAGACGGTTGGCATCTTCGATGTCTTTGGCGGTCATGGGCTGAGGCTACGCGCCGAAATCGCTCAACCAGCGGCGTCTTGCAGTATCTGGCGCAGCTTGTCGTTGGGGTCGCCGTCGCCGGGATCAAGCCGCAGCTCACCCGGTCGCCCCTCCGGATCCGTCGCACCGGCCGGCGGGCGGTGGGGCAGCAGGCGGAGGCGGCGCGGCGAGCGGCGGTGGGGGTGGTGGTGGCGGCGCGTTGTCCAGCCCGTCGATCTTCGCCTCCAGACGCGGGACGGTGTCGTTGCGGACGGCACGCCGTTCGGTGTCGGGGTCGGTGTTGTCACCGAAGCAGCCGGCGGGTGCGTCCGCGACGACGGCCAGCGCGCTGCGATATCGCTCGCGGGCCTGGTCGGTGCGGCCTTCCCAGCCGTCGATGTCGCCGAGGCGTTCGCGGACCAACTCGATGTTCACCAGGACGGGGCAGGACTCCTCGGGTGCGGTCAGAGACAGCGCCTCTGAGAACCGTGCAGTCGGCCTCGTCGAGGCGACCCTGCAGTACCGCGGCCGTTCCCGCCGTGAACGGCGCCTTCTCCCGCTCAACCACGTTGAGCGTGTTGAGCGTCGAGCTGTCCCCGCCGAGCGCGTCGGCATTGCCGTCGCGGAAGTTCTCGACCGCTGAATTTCCCGCGACCACAACGGAGATCAACTTGACGGCGGCGATCAGCGCGACCAGCGCAACAGGAGCCGAGAAGAGGACCAGCCGCTTGCGCAACGCTCAGCCGTGACGGTGTGTGGGTATCGGTCATACCGCCACGTCCCGTCTGGCCAGCCGGGTTCGCCGCAGGTCGCGGATGCCGGCGAACAGCTCGAACAACAGCAGCACCGAGGCAAGCAGGGTGAACACCCAGTACAGCTCCGTGCGGGCGGGCACGTCGGACGGCGTGGTGGCGCCGGTGGTGGGCGCAGGCGCTGCGCCGCCGCCAGGAGCGGATTCCGCGATCGGCCTGCCGTCATCGCGATCGACATAGGGCACACCGAGTTGATCGGCGACGGCGCGCAGACCCGGCTCGTTTCTGGCCGCGCCGTAGCCGAACACCGCGCCGCCGTCCATCGATCCTGCGGTCGGTTCGAATTCACCCTGAGGTGCTCCGGAACCGGCTGCGCCCGAGCCGAAGTAGAAGACGAGGCTCTCGGAGTTCGGATACTGCTGCCCGGCTCCGATGAGCTGGTAGCGCAGCACGTTGGCAGCGGCCGCCGCGTTCACGTCCCCGGCGTCGTCGCTCGCCGGATAGGGTGTCAGCCGGGCCACCTCGGGACGCAGGCTCCAGGCATCCTCCGACAGCGGCCAGTCCAGCGACGGACGGGACGCGAAGGCGATCATCGCGAACCGCGCCCCGGGGTACTGGTCGATCAGCGCCTCGATGTCGTTGCGCAAGGCCGACATTCGTGACTGGTTGTCGCCGTGGTCTTCGAGAGCCGAATCCGGCGACCGGTCGACGATGAAGAAGACGTTGGTGTTGTCGGCGGCCCGCGCGGCCGCGGCACCGCGCTCGCCGTGGTCGATGGCCGGCCTGGCGGCGGCGATGAGCAGCAGCAGGACCGCGAGCGTCAGGCCGGTCCAGCGCCACACCGTCGACCATCGCCCGCCTGCGGTCGCGTACAGCCGTCGCATGCTCAGCAGCCGCATCGCGATCACCACGATCGCGACCACGATCAGGACGGCGGCGGGCAGCACCGGTTGAAACGTCATCGTCTCAACACCAACAGCGACAGGCACAGCAGCATGGACGCCACCACGGTGACGGCGAGTGGGACGGCGGGCGCGTCGCCGAACCAGGAGGTGGTGGACTGTTCGACCGGGGCGGTCGCCGCGGGCGGTCTGCTGAGGACGGCGTTGAGATCGCCTTCGAGTTGTTCCTGCCGACCGTCGAGCGAGAAGTACTGGCCGCCGGATGATTTCGCAACCGGCGGCAGGATGCCCGCGTTGCGGCTGGAGGTACTGAGCGCGTTGATTTGAATGCCCGCTCTGCTTGCCATCGCGCTGACCTGGTCGGCCGTCAGCAGCGACGGTCTGGTCTCGTCGGCTCCGCGCAACTGGCCAGAGCCGAGGTAGATCAGCGTCCGACGGTGCGAGCTGGTCGATTCGAAGGAGGGGAATCCGGTGATGCACAGTGCCAGGACGTCCTCGACGCTCGACGCGTAGTCGACGTAGGTCACGGCGGGGGCGAACGAGGCGACGGTGGCGACGGCGTCGTCGGCCCCGTCGCGGGACAGCCTGGAGAGGTCCCCGAGCCTTCCCGCCACGTACTGGTAATCACGGGTCATCGGGATGACCCGGCGGTTCGACGACGTCAGGCCGATGCGTTGAGTGCCATATGTTCTGGCCTGATTCGCGAAGTACGTCAGGAACTCTCCGGTGACGGGTTCGGTGACGGGCTCGCCGACGCAGAGCATGATGTCGTCGGGAGGGTCGGGTGGCGCGCTCGACCACCACCAGCCGCTCGGGCGGGCGCTGGCCAGCACCGAGGCGCCGAGAAGTATCCCGATCAACGCCACCGCCACCAGCATCGAGAACAGCCTGGCCCGTGCCAGCCGCGCGTATTCCGGCAGACGCGTCAAGCGCGAGGTGTTCGCCATCCGGCGCAGCTGCCGACGGGCCTGCTCCATCGGCAGCAGCAGAGCGAGCACGATAGCCGCTGCGGCACAGATCAATCCGGCGATCGCGACCGGCCACCAGGTCAGGACCACGACTGGATCAACTCCTCGGCCGTCGCGCCGATCTCCGCGACGTCCACCGGGGACGCGGTGTTGAACTGTGCGTCGTTGAGCGCGGCGAGCACCGGGGCGGCGTCGGCCAGATCGCTGGACCGGATCGCCTCGACATGCAGATACTGTGCTCTGGTCCCGGTGGCCTGGTGCAGGAAGCTGCGCAACGTCCGGCTCATCTGGTGGCTGGCCTCGGCCGCCGACAGTTCACCCGCGCGGTACCGCCCGTCGATCGACCGGATCGCGCGGACGAACTTGCGTCGCAGCAGCTTTGCGTGCACCGTCCGCAGCACGGGGATCGTCCGCAACCGGTGGGCAGGCAGCGTCCAGACGAAAACGCCGGCGTACCAGGCGATGACGAGCAACAGCAGTGCCAGCCCTAGCCACAGCCACGACACGGAGTACGGCGACGGGCCGAACACGAACTTCAGTACGTCATCCGGCACGTGGCCGCACCCCAGGACGCGAGGAGGACGAGAATATCTGAGCCATGTCGACCAGCCGGGTGCGAATCTGGCGGCTGCCGCCGATGATCGTGTGCGGGATCGCGCGAGTGGTCATGAACTCTTCGAGCACGCGCCGACGGTTCGTCTCGGCGCGCCGGTAGGCCGCGACGATCCGGGGGCCGAGATCGGATTCGCCGATCACGAAGTTGCCGTTCGCGACGTCATAGCCGTCGTGGCGAGCCTCGGACGTGCCGATGGCGGGTGCGTCGGCGACCATCGCCCACAGAATGTCGTGTCGACCCGTCAGGCTGCGCATCGCGTCTTCGAGGTGCCCATCGACCTCGGGCTCGTCGGACACCACCACGACGAGCATCGAGTGCCGGTAATGCGTTGCCACATAGTCCAATTGACAGGCGATGTCGCTGGCGCCGGGCTTGGCCAGCGCGTGGCCGTAGTACCGGTGCAGCATGTTCTCGATGTGCGTCTCGCCGCGGCCCTGGCGGATGTTGACGCAGCCACGGCTGTCGCCGTACACCATGCCGATCTGATCGGCGCGGCCCAGAGTGATCAGCCCGACGGCGCCGAGGATGTTGGCAGCCACGTCGATTTTCGCCTCGCCGCTCGGCGCCTGCGCTGTCATGTTCCGGCCTGCGTCGGCGACGAGCAGGATCTTGTGGTGCTTCTCGTCGACGAAGCGCTTGATCAACACGCTGCCCGAGCGCGCCGACGCCTTCCAGTCGATGTCGCGGACGTCGTCGCCGCGCACATAGGGCCGCAGATCGTCGAATTCCAGGCTGCGGCTGTGCAACAGCGCATAGCGGCCCCCTTCGAGGAGGCCGCGGGTGTCGGTGCCGAAATGCGTCCGCGCCCGGTTGAGATGCTTGCTCACGCCGAACCCCTAGGGCACTCGGACCGCTTGCAGCACCGCGTCGATGACTACCTCGGGGGTGACGCCGTTGCTCGCCGCCTCGAAGCCGAGGATGAGGCGATGCCGCAGCACGCGGTGGGCGAGCGTGGCGATGTCGTCGGGGATCACGTGCGCACGGCCCGACAGCAGCGCCAGTGCACGCGCGGACTTGACGAAGGCGATGGTGGCGCGGGGGCTTGCGCCGTATTCGATGAGGCGCGCCAGTTGCGCGGGCAGGTGCTCCTCCGGAGCGCGGGTCACCGAGACGAGCTCGCTGGCATAGCGGACCAGGGCCCTGTCCATGTAGACGTGGCGGACCACGTCCTGCAGCCGCCGGATGTCGTCGAGCCCGACGACCGGCCTGCTGCGGTTGCTCTTGTCGTAGAGCCCCGCGTCCATCCGATCCATCACCTCGACCTCTTCGTCGGCCGACGGGTAGGACAGGACGTCCTTGAGCATGAACCGGTCGGTCTGCGCCTCCGACAGCGGATAGGTGCCCTCCTGGTCCACCGGGTTCTGGGTGGCGATCACCAGGAACGGCTCGGGGATCGGGTAGACGGTGCCCGCGATGGTCGTCTGGCGCTCCTCCATCGCCTCCAGCATGGCGCTCTGGGTCTTGGCGCTGCTGCGGTTGATCTCGTCGAGCAGCACGATGTTGGTGTGCACGGGGCCGAGCTGGGTGTTGAACGAGTTCGTCGCCGATTCGTAGACCTGGGTGCCGATGATGTCGCTGGGCAGCAGGTCAGGCGTGCACTGAATGCGTTGGAAGCCGCCGTGGATGGATTCCGCGACGACCCGGGCGGCCGTCGTCTTGGCCAGGCCCGGGACGCTCTCGATCAACACATGTCCACCCGCGAGCAGACCGATGAGCAGGGACTCTCGCAGGTTCTGCTGGCCCACCACCTTTGCCGAGAAGGCGTCGCCGACGGCGCCGACGACGCGCCTGGCATCGGCGATGGCGCGCTGGTCGAGCGGTGCGGCTGCTGCGGTCATCGCCTGCCTTTCTAGCCGTGGACGGGCCAGGGTGCTAGTACCCGTGGTAGCCGGTCTGCACACAGGCCGCGTTCAGTTGCCCGGCGCTGCGGGTAATAAAGCGCCATGACCTCTGCAAAGGAGCTGTACGGGCGCTGGATCAACGAGTTGTGGGCCGGCAAGGCCATTGCGGGCGAGATCGTCACCGAGGATTTCGTGGGTCACTGGCCGGGCCGCGACGTGCGCGGTCCCGGCGAACTGGAGGCGATCATCGCCGAGACCCACGCCATGCTCGCGGACCTGACCTTCGACATCGAGTTGGGTCCGCTGGTCGACGGCGACATGGTCGCGGGCCGGTGGGTCGGCACGGGCCGCTCCGACGACGGGCCGATGAGCTTCACCGGAAACGACATCCTGCGCGTCGAGGGCGACCGCTTCGCGGAGTATTGGACCGGCACCTCCGCCGGCTGATACGAGGGGTCACCTTTCCTCGCGAGCTGGGCCCACACCGAAGGTAGGGGAACGCAAAATCGCCCAAATACCGCCTGTTTTGTGCGATTTTGCGTCTGCTCGCGGCCGAAAATCAACCCAGGAAGCGCGCGACATAAGCCGCGAACGGGTCGCGGAGGTCGCGGGCGGTCAGGCCGAACATCTCCGGCGAGGTCGCCACCGTGCCGAGCCTGCCGCGCCGGTGGCCTGCCAGGTAGCCGCTGATCGCCGCGCGGGCCTCGTCGTCGAGCGCCTCGCCGGCCTTGTCGTACACATGCGCCGCGACGGCCATCTCGTCGGCCATGAACTCGTCGAACCGGACATCGATCGACCGCTGCGGCGCAATGGTGTCGCGATCGCGGACGAGCGCGTCGAGCATCAGCCCCAACCGCTCGACCCACGACGACGCGATGTCGTGCACCGGCACCGGCGAGCAGTACATCCGCGCGCTGTAGGTGATCATCGCGAGCATCGACAGCGTCACCGGGGCCGGGTCGCGATGGGTGAAGATGACGAACACGTCGGGGAAGACGGCGTTCAGCACCGGCAGCTGCTCGAGGTGCTGCGGAGACTTGAGCAGCCATCGCCGGCCCCCGCGAAGGAACTGCATGGCCTTCAGTTGGGTCTTCAGATACTCGTAGTGCGTCGTCTGATCGTGGGTCATGTAGTAGTCGCGCCATCGCGGTACGTGCGCGAGCGTCTCGAACAACATCGTGGAGAAGTCGTTGGCCAGCAGCTGAATCTCCTCGTGCACATGGTCGGTCGTCATCTCGTGCATCAGCGGGAACCTCGGCATGACGATGTTCAGCACCTCGACGGCGACATCCATCCGCGCTCGCCGCGGATCGGGCTCGATGCCGGCTTCGGCAGGCAACGGGAACGGCTCGTTGCTCTCCCAGTACGGCATCGTGCGGAAAGTCGGTGGCGCAGCGAGCATGTTGTGCAAATGGGTGGTGCCGGTGCGCGGCAGCCCGGCGATGACGACCGGAGGCAGCAGCTCGATGTCGTTGATCTCCGGGTGGCGCGCGAGGAGGTCGGTGAGCAGCAGCCGGTTCTTCAGCCACTGCAGCAGCTGGGCGTGATGGTTGACGATGCCGACCGGCTGCATGGTCGGAATATCCTGCAGCGCAGCCAGATAGACGTCGAGGCGCTCGCGATAGTCGTCGGCGCCGAAGTCGGCGAGGCCGGTCTCGGCGGCCGCTTTGGCGTGCAGGACGTCGGCGTCGAGCGGGAAGTCGGGCGCCATCGACGCCATCACGTCGCGAATCTGTTGCGCCTCTTCGCTGAAGCGCGGCTCGGCGAGGTCGTCGAGGTGGACGACGGCTCCTTCGACATCGGTCATGCGGACTTATGTTACTCTGAGTATCGTAATGACAACAGACCTCGGTCGCCCTCGCGATTCGCGCATCGACGACGCGGTGCTGCGCGCGACCGTCGAACTGCTGGGCACGTCGGGCTACGCCGATCTATCGGTCGACGCGATCGCCAAGCGCGCGGGAACCAGTAAGCCGGCGATCTACCGGCGCTGGCCCGGCAAGGCACATCTGGTGCACGAGGCGGTCTTTCCGATATCCGAGGCCACCGAACTGCCCGACACCGGTTCGCTCGCCGGTGACGTGCGCGAGATGGTGCGACGGTCGACGGGCGTGCTGACCACTCCGGCAGCGCGGGCCGCGATGCCGGGACTGCTGGCCGAGATGGCCACCGATCCGACGCTGCACGAGAAACTGCTCAGCCGGTTCGGCGACATCACCACCCGCGGCATGACCGAGCGCCTCGATGACGCGATGAGCCGCGGCGAAGTCAGGCCGGACGTGACGGCCGTCGACCTCGTCGAGGCCATCGCGGGCATGGCGTTGATGGCGATCATCACCCGAAACCAGGATCTCGACGACGCGTGGGTGGAGCGCACGGCCACCCTCATCACGAAAGGAATCAGCGCATGACTACCCAACACGAGTCGACGGCCGCCTGGCGCGAACTGCTGGAAACCCTTGGCGGGCTGGATGCCTCGTTCCTCGACGGCGACCGCGCGGTCACCGATGACCGCCATGTCGCCGACGGCTATCGCATGCTTGCGACCACACTGGGCGTCGCGTTCGACACCTACCTCTTCCCCGACCCGAGCAGGCCGCGATGGGTCGAGGTCAACTCGCCCGCGCGCCAGGACCGCCGATGGGGCGGGGACAACACCGACGCCTACTACTTCATGTGCCCGGTGGACCCGAAGCGGCGCTATCGGATCAGCGGCAACAGGGGCGACAGCGTCTACTTCTCGGTGACCGCCTACAACGAGCCGTCGCCGGGCGCGTGGTCGGACCGGGTCGTCGCGATCGTGCGCGACGACGACCTCGACAGCTCAGGCGCCATCGATGTCGACGGGAACTTCTCGTTCGACTTCGGGCCGACGCCCGACGCGGCCGTCCTGATGACCCGCGATTATCAGGCCGACCCGAGGACCGGACGGCCCGTCAGCTGGCAGATCGAGGCGCTCGACGAGCCCGACCCTTTCGTGCATGGCGACGCCGAGACCGCCGCAGCCCTGCGGGCGAGTGCCGCGTGGATGAGGACCATGTTCGCGATCCTGCCGCTGGCCGTCGGCGCACGGGTCGAGGACGCTCACACGCTGGGCCACGAGATCTCGCAGGCGGCAAACGAATTCGCCGATCCGTATCAGGTGCCCGACTCGAACTTCGGTTGGTCGGCCCGTGATGCCTGCTATGCCTACGGCAGCTTCGTGCTCGACGACGATGAGGCGCTGGTCATCACTCACCGACCGCCGACGTGCCGGTTCTGGAATCTGGTGGTGTGGAATCAGTTCATGGCCACTCCGGGTGTCGACGACGCTCGCAGCTCGGTCAACGGCCACAGCGCGGTGCCCAACGCCGACGGATCGGTGACCGTCGTCCTGTCGCGCGGGATGACGGCGCATCCCAATTCGCTGACGACGCTGGGCTATCCGCTCGGCAACCTCGCGTTCCGCTGGTTCCTCGCCGACGGCGTGCCTGCCCGTCCGGAGGTGCAGTTGGTCAAGGCGGCCGATGCGCCGACGCGGTCAGCTGACGCGCTACGTCCCGAGCCACAACGCAAGCGCGAGCGCGATCGACCACACCAGCATGGTCAGCCCCGTGTCACGAAGAACCGGGATGAGGTCTCTGCCGACGCCGCCCGTGCGCACCGGCCGTGCGGCACGCAGGCCCAGCGGCGCGGCGACCAAACCCACCGCACACCACGGTGTCGCGAGCATCAGCAGCACCGTCATGAGCAGTGCCACCGCCAGCAGCCCCTGATACAGCAGCCGGGTGCGCGCGTCGCCGAGGCGGACCGCCAGCGTGATCTTGTCGGCTTCCTTGTCGGTGGGGATGTCGCGGAGATTGTTGGCGACCAGCACAGCCGACGACAGCGACCCGGTGCCCGCGGCGAGGGCCAGGCCGACCCAGTCGACGGCGCCTGCCTGCGTGTACTGCGTGCCGAGCACGGCCACCAGCCCGAAGAACACGAAGACCGCGACCTCGCCGAGTCCCAGATACCCGTAGGGCTTCGAACCGCCGGTGTAGAGCCACGCTCCTGCGATGCACACCGCGCCGACGGCGATCAACCACGGCGCACTCACCAGGGCCAGCGCGAGCCCGGCCGCAGCGCCGACACCAAAGCACACGATGGCGGCGGTGAGCACGGATCGTGGTGTGGCCAAACGGGATCCGACCAACCGAAGGGGTCCGGCGCGGACGTCGTCGGTGCCGCGGATGCCGTCGGAGTAGTCGTTGGCGTAGTTGACGCCGACAATCAGCGCGACCGCGACGGCCAGCGCCAGCAGGGCCTTCCACCAGACGGCGCCGTCCAGCCAGGCCGCTGCGCCCGTGCCCGCGATCACCGGTGCGATGGCGTTCGGCAGAGTTCGTGGCCGCGCCCCCTCGACCCACTGCGCGACACTAGCCACGGGAGTCAGTGTGTCACGAACCGGTCGGCTCACTGCTCCGGTCGCGCACGGCCCGCGTCGTCGAATCCCCAGCGCCGCTCGTGCGTGATCGAGCGCTCGTAGGCGTCGCGACGTGGGCCGGCCGGCGCCACCAGCACCGTGCCCCAATCGACATCCGGATGGCCGACCATGCGGCTGGGCCAGCGCTGCAAGCACGCCGCACCCGGCGACGAGCAGCGAGAGCAGCGCGGAGGACGGGCGCCGGCGAATGCGGGGTTCTGCTGTCGTCGAGCGCATGCGCAGTGCAGCTTGCAGCGTCGAGACGTCAGGTCCAAGTCGGCGCGTACGACGTCACAACACCGTCATCGCCGCCGCGGAGTGACGACGGACACATTGTCGGGGCACGGTCGCCGCCGAAGACTGTGGACCATGGATGACCGACTCAGCAGCGGCGAGATCCGCAAGGACGTACTTCAGGAGACCGCTCAATCGGTGGCGTCGACGGTCGGCGAGGTGACCGCGATCATCACGACCGCCGTCAGGGACGTCTTCGGCGCGATCGGCGGCCTGGCCACCGACCTGTTCGAGATCCGGGAAGGGGCCCGGCGCGCGCAGGAGCGCAGCGACGACACAATGGAGTGATGCTCGGAGTCATCGGCGGCAGCGGCTTCTACTCGTTCTTCGGGCCGGACGCGCGCAGCATCAACCTCGATACGCCCTACGGGGAGCCGAGCGCGCCGATCACGGTGGGCGCTGTCGGTGATCGCGAGGTCGCGTTCCTGCCTCGCCACGGCGTCAACCACGAGTTCTCGCCGCATACGGTCCCGTACCGGGCCAACATGTGGGCGCTCCGCGCGCTGGGCGTGCGACGGATCTTCGGCCCGTGCGCGGTCGGCAGCCTCACCCCCGACCTCGGACCGGGCGCGATGGTGGTGCCTGACCAGCTCGTCGACCGGACGCGGGGGCGCCTGGACTCCTACTTCGATTCCGGCGGCATCCACGTCGGATTCGCCGACCCCTACTGTCCCTCGCTGCGGGCCGCGGTGACCGGCCTGCCCGGGGTCGTCGACGGCGGCGCCATGGTCGTGGTGCAGGGCCCGCGGTTCTCGACACGTGCCGAAAGCCAGTGGTTCGCGCGGGAGGGCTTCACGCTGGTGAACATGACCGGATACCCGGAGTCGGTGCTGGCCCGTGAACTCGAGATGTGTTATGCGGCAATCGCATTGGTGACCGACGTTGACGCAGGTGTAGCAGTCGGAAGCGGTGTGCGCGCGGTGGATGTGTTCGCCGAGTTCGAGCGAAACCTGGTGCCGTTCAAGAAGCTGGTGCACGAGGCCATCGAAGGCGTGGCCGAGGTCTCCACATGCACTCATTGTCTGGCGCACGAAGGCGTCAAGCTGCCGTTCGAACTGCCATGAGGGTGCTGCTGACCGGCGCCGCCGGTTTCATCGGGTCGCGGGTGGCGACCGCGCTCGCCGACGCGGGCCACGACGTCGTCGCCGTCGACGCCATGCTGCCCGCAGCTCACGGCGAGAACACCGAGCCGCCCGAGGGAGTGCAGCGCGTCGACGTGCGGGACGCGACGGCGGTGGCGTCGCTGCTCGACGGCGTCGATGTGGTGTGCCATCAGGCGGCGGTGGTCGGCGCGGGTGTGAACGCGGCGGATGCGCCGTCGTACGGAAGCCACAACGACTACGCCACGTCGGTGCTGCTTGCCGAGATGTTCGCTGCGGGTTGCCAGCGGCTGGTGTTGGCGTCGTCGATGGTGGTGTACGGGCAGGGCCGG
Source organism: uncultured Actinomycetota bacterium (assembly GCA_963786995.1). Taxonomy (GTDB): domain Bacteria; phylum Actinomycetota; class Actinomycetes; order Mycobacteriales; family Mycobacteriaceae; genus Mycobacterium. Next base: position 610,964 of record CAWBBH010000006.1, read on the forward strand.
TTCAGTTGCGCCGAGCACGGGGTCGTGGACCCGCTGCCGCGGGCGCGCGCCGACCTGGACGCCGGGATCTTCGAACACCGCTGCCCGATCGGCGGCGAAGAGTTGCAGTGGCAACTGGTCGACGAGGACGCGCCGCTGCGGCCGCGCAGTCTGTACGCGGCGAGCAAGCTCGCGCAGGAGCATTACGCGCTGGCGTGGGCGGAGTCGACCGGCGGATCGGTGGTCGCGCTGCGCTACCACAACGTCTACGGGCCGAACATGCCGCGAGACACCCCGTACTCGGGGGTCGCGGCGATATTCCGCTCGCAACTCGAAGCGGGCGACGTGCCCAGGGTTTTCGAGGACGGCGGGCAGATGCGCGACTTCGTTCACGTCGACGACATCGCCGCGGCCAATGTCTTGTCCGTCGAGTCGGACCTCGGCGGCTTCCACCCGGCCAACGTGTGCTCGGGAAAGCCGATATCGATTCTCGAGGTGGCAACCGAGTTGTGCGAAGCGCGCGGAGAGGCCGCGCCGATCGTGACGGGCCAGTACCGCAGCGGCGACGTCCGCCACATCGTCGCGAGTCCCGCGGGGGCGAAAGAGTTACTGAAATTCAACGCCGCCGTCGATCCGCGGGACGGTCTGCGGGAGTTCGCGTACGCGCCTTTGCGCGGCTAGGCAGCGCGCTTGGTGAATTTTGCGCTAAGCAGGATAGCCCCGGGCCTGACGCCGTGTTAGCGTTTGCCAAGTCGGGGGACGAACCTGTGTCCACCGCAGTATCATGGGAGGCCCCGTTGGCCGGTAAGCACCGCAAGCGTTCGCCGATTCAGACTGAGGTTGCCAAGCGCGGAGGCACGGGCCTCGCAGCCGCCGCCCTCAGCGTCACCGGCTGTCGACCGCCGTCGTGACCGGTACGACGGCAGCGGTGGCGCCGAACGTGGAATTGATGGCGCTGGTCTCTGCGGCCAACTCGACCTCGCAGTTCTTCGCGGGCTCGTCGTACTACGGGACGGACTGGACAGAAGTGTACGGCGAGCAGCAGGTCGTGCCGTTCTTCCTCGGGCCGCAGGGCATCGCGGATGCGATCGCTTCGCACAGAGACGACCGAGAGCCAACCGGTGTGACGGCCTCCGGCTGGGGCGCCGGCCAGACCGGCACCGCGCTTGGGGATTCGACGTCAACGACGACCCGGACCTGGACAAGTCGGGCTGGTCATCCTCGACAACAACACCAATCGTGCCGCCGGCGGCTTCTGGACGACGTACGCACCCTTCGCGCCGCTGCTGTTTACATCGGCAGACCCGACGCCACACTGATCTCGACGTCACCGATTCTTGGATGTCGCCTACGAGTACAACATCAACGGCGAATGCGCCCGTCGATCCCGCTAATCCATTCGCGCTCGGTAACAGCCTGGCCGCGTACGCGTACGGCTACGGCGCCGAGCAGCGAGCCGTACATCCCGCAGGCACGATAATCTGATGAGCCGCCAAGAAACGTAGACGGTGAGCCATTATCCACTACGTCGCTTGACGAGAACGGCAGATATTCTCGAGACAGCACCCTGATCGAGGGACAACACAGCACACTTCGTGACCATCGAGTCCGAGCACTTGCCGCTGCTGCGTCCGCTTCGGCTTGATCCCAGGCGGCGACATCGTGGCCGACACATTGGATCCGACCGTCACGGAACTCGTCGATGCCGGCTACGAAAGATGGTGACCCCGATACCGGATGACCCCGGCAGAGAAACACGGCCGATGCGGCTGTTCTCATCCTTTGAAAATCTGGATGACGTACCTGAGTCCGCCCAGACGGGCTTGCAAGACGGCCGAACGACGGCTGTCGACGACATGTCGCATCCAGAGAACTTCATCACCAAGCCCATCGGTGAAATCGGCCAGCTGCCGTTCCTGTCGACGCTGACCAACTCGTCGGTGTCGCAGAACAGCCTCGCATCGGCCAACGAGCGCGCCGCGCCACAGACAGCTGCGACAGCGTCGAACAACAACAACCGGCCGCGACCGTTGAAGAACGCCGCCGACGACTTCAACTCGTCGTTGAAGAAGTTCGCGGACAGCCTCACAAGAAGGCGCCCGCAGCGTCCGAGAACGACGACCGACGAAGCGAGTAGACCGCGGCGGATTCTCGCCGCGGCACTTATCGTCACGCTGGTGGCTTCCGCACTGATCGTCGCGATCCAGACGCAGCAGCGTCGGCTCATCTACTTTCCGACGCGTGACCCGGTTCCGTCGGCGGCGTCCTATTTCCCCGGCGGCCGTGACGTCGTCCTCGAGACCGAGGACGGGAAGCGCCTGGGCGCCTGGTACATACCGGCGTCGACCGGAAAACCCGGCCCGGCGGCAATCGTATTCAACGGCAACGGGGGAGACCGGTCGGGGCGGGCGATGCTTGCCGTCGGTCTGGGTCGGCTCGGCCTGTCGGTGCTGCTCTTCGACTACCGCGGTTACGGCGGCAACGACGGCACCCCGTCGGAGAAGGGCCTCGCCGCCGACGCGCGTGCTGCGCAGGCGTGGCTGGCCGCGCAGCCCGAAGTCGACCCCGAGCGAATCGTCTACTTCGGTGAGTCCCTCGGCGCCGCAGTCGCGATCGGGCTGTCGCAACAGCGGCCACCCGCCGCCCTGGTGCTCCGCTCGCCGTTCACGTCGCTCGCCGAGGTCGGCAACGTCCACTACCCGTGGCTGCCGGTCGGCCTGCTGCTGATCGACAAGTTCCCCTCGGTCGAGCGGATCGGCTCCATCACGGCCCCGGTGATGGTCGTCGCCGGCGACCGCGACGACGTCGTCCCCGAGTCGTTGAGCCGCAAACTGTACGACGCGGCGCGCGACCCGAAGCGCTATCTGCTGGTGCCCGGCACCGGGCACAACGATCTGGAGCTCGCCGGCGGCCGCACGATGCTGGACGAGGTCGGGAGGTTCCTGTCAGAGGCCAAGGTGCTCTAGCGATACTGAACGGGTGAAACCCGCGATATGTGAACAGTTCGGTATCGACTTCCCGCTCTTCGCCTTCAGCCACTGCCGCGATGTTGTCGCCGCGGTGACCAACGCCGGCGGCTTCGGGGTGCTCGGCGGAACGGCGTTCACGCCCGAGCAGCTCGACCAGGAGCTGTCGTGGATCGACGATCAGGTGGGCGACAAGCCGTACGGCCTGGATCTCATCGTGCCCGCCAAGTTCGAGGGCAAAGGCGAGAAGGTCAGCTCGTCGGACCTTGCCGCTCGCATTCCCGACGAAGTGCGGGGATACGTCGCCGAGATCCTCGCCGCGCACGACATCGAGTCGGACCCCAAGCCGTTCATCGGCGGTTCGTCGTTGGCCGGCACCACGGGTCGTGAACTGCTCGAGGCGGCGATGAGCCATCCGATCAAGCTCATCGCCAATGCGCTGGGGGTGCCGCCGGACTACATGATCGACGCGGGCAAGGAACGCGGCATCCCCGTCGCGGCGCTCGTCGGCGCCAAGGAGCACGCTGCCAAGCAGGTCGCTGCGGGCGTGGATCTCATTGTGGCGCAGGGCACCGAGGCCGGCGGCCACTGTGGCGAGGTGAGCACGATGGTGTTGGTGCCCGAGGTTATCGAGGCAATCGACGGTGCGGTGCCGGTGCTGGCCGCGGGCGGCATCGTCACCGGCAGGCAGATGGCCGGGGCCGTCGCGATGGGCGCCGACGGGGCGTGGACCGGATCGGTGTGGTTGACCACAGAGGAGGCCGAGACGGCTCCCCACACCAAGCAGAAGTTCCTGGCGGCGACGTCGCGGGACACCATCCGCTCGACCGGACGTACGGGAAAGCCTGCGCGACAGCTTGTTTCGGACTGGACAAATGCGTGGGCGCCGACGCCGGGGGGTCACGAGACGTTGCCGCTGCCGCTGCAGTCGATGCTGTGCGAGCCCGTCATCCGCCGCGTCGATGTTCTTGCCTCGCAGGGTCATCCAGGTGCGCAGGCGCTGTCCACCTACTTCGTGGGGCAGGGTGTGGGGCTGATGAACAAGGTGAAGCCCGCACGCGAGGTCGTGCGCGAGTTCATCGAGGACTATCTGGCTGCGACCGAACGGCTGAACAACTCGCTACCCGACTGACCATTCGATCACCGGCGGTCGCACCGCCGCGCACAGCGGCTGCCCCTTGGCGTCGGTGAGCCGCAGTCGGCCGACGAGCGTCCCGGACTCCGCGGCCGAGGCAAGGATGTCGGCGGGTACACCGTCGAGCATCAGCTTCGCGCGACGGAACATGTCCATGCGGCCGTCGCCGTTGGCGCTGCCCCAATTCAGGTAGATGAACCGATCGCCCGGCCTGCCCTGGATGTACGGGCCGCGGACGTCCGACCCGTTCACCTCGCAGTCGATGGTCCACGTCACTTCTGCCGCGTCACCGGGCTGAAGGTTCAGCAGTTCAGGCGGTCGGCGCTTGGTCTGCATGCCGACGTGGACGTTGGTGTAGCCGGGGAAATTGTGACCGGGCGGGCAGTCGCGGCCAGGAAGGTCGCTGCCGACGATGCGTATCTGCACCCGCCGATTGTCGCAGTCAGTCGGTGTAGGTGATGCGCACCGAGATGGGATCGCTCTGCAGCGCGCGCATGCCCAGCGCAGTGGCCGACTGACCGAGCTTGCTGTCGCCGCCGAAGCTGCGCGCTCTGGCGACGACGTCATCGTCGGGCACGAATGACGCAGTGCCGGTGCGCCATTGGTTGTCGACCCGCACCCGGACCTTCGGGTCGGCGGCGATGTTGTGCGCCCAGCCGGCGCGTTTACCGTGCTGGGAGATGACCCAGACACCGTCTGCATCGGCGCGACCGGTGAGCGGCACCCGGCGAGGCTGGCCGGATTTCGCGCCCGTGGTCTCGAGCTCCACGGTCGACGACGCCCGAATGCCGATCCTGTCGAGCGCGCCGACTAGCGGGTTGACGATCATGCGGCCGACCTGCCGCTCGAACTTGAACTTGCGAAGCGCCTTGCGGGAGTCGGTGGCAGCCATGTCGAACCTTCCGTTGCAGTTGGTTAACGACGATAATAGAACAATCGATCTAGTACAAGGTTTCTGCTCGAAGAGTCGTTCCACCAGCATGTACGTGTCATGCTCGGTTCATGGGGGGCAGGCCGGAAACCCGGTATGCACGTGAGGGCGGCGTTCACTTCGCATATCAGGTGCTCGACGACAACGGCCCCGATCTCCTGTTCGTGCCGTGTCCCAATCTGCCCATCGACCTCCTATGGGATGACCCGACGGTTGCGGGCCACCTTCATCGGCTGGCCTCGTTCAGCCGCCTGATCCTGACGGACCTGCGCGGTATCGGCAGCAGCGACAGCGCCCCGCCAGGCGATCCTCCGATGCAGAGTTGGACCGACGGCTTCGTCACGGTGCTCGACGCCGTGGGAAGCCGGCGAGCATCGGTGTTCTCCGGGACGGAATCGGGACTGCCCGTCATGTTGCTCGCCGCCAGCCACCCGCAGCGGGTGCGCTCGCTGATCCTCGCGGGTGCCTACGCGTGCTTCCTTCGCGGCGACGACCAGGAGTTCGGACTGCGCGAGTCCGACCTTGCGAAGTACGTTGACGCGTTCGGACGCAACGTCGGTACGGGAGCGGTCGCTGAGGTGCTCGCCCCGACCTGGGCGGCGGACGCGAGCAAGCGGCGCTGGTATGCGCGCTGCGAACGCCTTGCCACCGGTCCTGGAGATTTCATGTACGCGTTCTCTCAGTTCGCGCGTACCGACGTCCGGCCCGTGCTGGGCAGCATTCAGGCACCGACCCTGGTGCTGCGCCGCAGCGGTGACAGGCACGTACGCATTGGACATGCCGAAGACATCGCCCGACGGATTCCGGATGCGCGATTTGTGGAATTGGAAGGCAACGACAGCATTTGGCTTGCCGGCGACGCGGATGCAGTGCTGGACGAGGTCCAGACCTTCCTCACGGGGCAACGCGGTGCGAAGCCGTCGAACAGGGTCCTGTCGACGGTGTTGTTCACCGACATCGTCGATTCGACGAAGCGCGCCGCGGAGTTGGGCGACGCGGCGTGGACGGCGATGTTGGCGGCGCACGACCGGGCCATCGCAGACCACGTGAGCGCGTGGCGCGGCGTCACGGTGAAATTCACCGGCGACGGTGCCCTGGCGACATTCGACGGCCCGGCGCGCGCAATCGACTGTGCCAGCGCCATTGTGGATGCCACGCACGATCTCGGAATACAGATCCGGGCAGGCTTGCACACTGGTGAAATCGAGATGGCGGACGGCGACATCCACGGCATCGCTGTCCACGTCGCCGCTCGCATCATGGGGCTTGCAGACGCCGGCGAGGTTCTGGTGTCGAGCGTGATGCCGCCGCTCGTTCTCGGCTCACGCATCGACTTCGACGACCGTGGCACTCACGAACTGAAGGGTGTTCCCGGTTCCTGGCCCGTCTTCGCCGTGCGTGCCTGACCTCAGAGCATTCGCCTCAGCTGGCCGTCGCGCATGACGACCGTGTGACTCAAGACCAGTGCGACGTGTACCGCTATGACGGCCAGGAGAACCAATTGAGCGGCGATATGCGCTGCGAGCCAATCGTCTCCGGTCGCGATCAGCAGCAGTCCGGATGCCGGAACCACGAACAACAACGCGAGCAACAGCTTCTCCAGCGCCGCTTCGAGCCGTCGCTCACCGGGCCGCAGGTACGGCGCCCACGGCGGTAGGGGAGTCGTAGCCCGCCAGAGCACCCGCAGCACGCCGAGCGTCAGGATCGAAAGGCCCAGTAGTACGTGGACTTCCGGTAGCGAGACCCCGTCGGTCAAGAAGCCGCCCGAGAACACATCGGAGAACGCCGCGGACACGTAATCGTCCTCGCGCGCGTCCAGCTGGTCCTCCACGCGGTCGATCTCGTCCTTGAACGCGTCCTCTGCGGCATCGCCTTGTTCCTTCGCCCTGTCCTTGCCCGCGTCCTCGAGCGCGTCGATGCGGTCCTTCTCGCGATCGAAAGCCTCGTCGTCGGCCTCCATGGTCAACCCGACCAGGAATTGCCCGACGATCGCGAACACCGTCAGCCAGCTTTCGAAAATTGTCAGACCTTCGAACTAGTGTTCGAAGTATGAGTTGCAGCCGTGAGGACATCGAGGTGGCATTCAAGGGCCTCGACGCCGCGTTCGAGGCGATTGCCGCTCTGTCGTACGACGTCCTGACGGTGACGGAGAAGAGGAACCTGCTCGTCCGTCTGGAAACTCATCGCCGCCGCCTGCCTTCGCTCGAGCACCCGCTGATCAACATGCTGGCTGCCGAATGCCCACCTGAGGTGTTGGGCGGCACGTCCCTCGCCGAGGTCGTCGCCACGGCATTGCGGATCAGCGAGAAGGAGGCGAAGCGCCGCCTCGCCGAGGCCCGCGACCTCGGACCGCGCACCACGCTTGCGGGGGAGTCGCTCGAGCCGCTGATGCCGAACACGGCGGCCGCGCAAGCCGACGGCGAGGCGGGGGCCGAGAACGTGGACGTCATCCGAAACTTCTTCAAGAAGCTGCCCCATTGGGTCGACGATGAGACCCGCGAACATGCCGAGGAGTCGTTGGCGGCCATGGCAATCGAATTCGGGCCGGCCGACCTGGGCAAGCTTGCAGACAGGTTGCAGGCCACGATCGATCAGGACGGCCCAGAGCCCAACGAATCCGAAAGGGCGCGGAAGCTGTACTTCACTGTCAGCAAGCAGAGGTCTGACGGGACGAGCGAGGTTCGAGGTCGTATCGACGCCGAGGGCCGCGCCTACTGGGAGGCGGCGCAGGCCAAATTGGCCTCGCCCGGCATGTGCAACCCCGACGACGACAAGCCGGTGACCGATGGGCCGCCGCCTGATGCGGCCGCGCAACGCGATGTCCGCACGGAAGGGCAGCGCAACCATGACGCGTTCAAGGCCATGGTTCGGTCAGTGGTGGCGTCGGGCCAACTCGGCCAGAACAACGGGCTGCCGGTGTCGGTCATCGTCTCGACCACGCTGTCGGAGATCGAATCGGCTGCGGGACAAGGCGTCACGGGTGGCGGCTCCTTACTCCCGATGTCGGACCTCATCCGGATGGCCAGCCACGCCTACCACTACCTGGTGATCTTCGAAGACCACACCCGTCTTCCGCTCTATCTCGGTCGCACCAAGCGCTGCGCCACGCCCGCCCAACGCATTGTGCTGCACGCCCGCGACCGGGGATGCACATTCCCCGGCTGCACCGAGCCCGGTTACCGATGCCAGGTCCATCACGCCAAGAAACCATGGGCGCGCGGAGGACAAACCAACGTCGACGAAGAGGTGCTGGCGTGCGGACCGCACAACCGCCTCGTCGAAAAGGGCGGCTGGACAACGCGAATACGCCATGACGGCAGGGTCGAATGGATTCCGCCGCCCCAACTCGACAGCGGGCAAGCCCGGATCAACATCTATCACCATCCCGAGCGGTACCTGCAAGACCGCGAAGACCGCGACGTCGCCGACGACGACGCGTAGTCAGTCGCTGGCCAGCGGTAGCCGCACCTCGAACCGTGCACCGGTATCCAAGTTGCGCGCCGACAACGTGCCGCGGTGCGCCTGTACCAGCCCGGCGGCAATGGCAAGGCCGAGGCCGGACCCGCTGGGCAGCGACGAATCCGAGCGGGGCACCCGGCCGTTAGAGCCCCGGTACGCCACGTCGAACACCCGCGGCAGGTCGGCCTCGTCGATGCCGACACCGGTGTCGTCGACGCGCGCCCATGCGCCGTTCTCATCGCAGCCCAACGCCAGCTCGACTTTTCCGCCTTCCGGCGTGTGCGCGATCGCGTTGGCCACCAGATTGGACAGCACCCGCACCAGTGCGCGGTCGCTTCCGACCACCCGGACCGGTTCGGTGGGCAGCTCCGCGGTCAGCACGACGCCTGCTCGCTCCGCTGCGATGCGGTGCGCCGACATCACGTCGTCGACGACCTCGTCCAGCGCCACCTTGTCGTAGACCGGCTGAATCGCTCCCGCGTTGATCTTCGACATCTCGAAGAGGTCATCGACCATCTCGGAGAGCCGAATCGATTCCTGCTCAATGTGTTTGGCGTGTACACGGACCTCGTCGTCGGTGACCACGCCGTCGGCGATGGCTTCCGAGACGGCACGAATGCCGGCCAACGGTGTGCGCAGGTCGTGGCTGACGAACGCGACCAGGCGTCGCCTGGACATCTCGGCGGCGCGCTCCGAGTCGCGAATCTCCTGCTCCCACACCATCCGGCGGGCCTGATAGCGGGCCATCATGATGGCGGCGGGGATCGTCACGATCGACACGATCACCAGCACGACGGCGATCCGCTCGAACATTCCGGTGACCATGAAGCCGCTCGCGCCAAGGACACCGGTGAACGTGGCAATCGTCGGGATCAGCACCAACGCGACCATGCTGACCGTCAATGACCAGGATCGGGCCAACTTGATGATCAGCGCGCCGGCAAGCACCACCGGAACCGAGCACGCCAGCGCCCAGCCGACGATCTCGGTGAGTTCGTGCGGCGGCATCTACCCAGTCTGCTCTTCGCGCGGGCGCTCGCTGCCGCCCCACAGATACCCGCGTCCCCACACTGTCTGCACCCGATGCTGGTCGCCGAGCTTGGAGCGCAGCCGCTTCACGTGCACTGTCACCGTGGACAGGTCGCCGAAGTCCCACCGCCAGACCTGCTTGAGCAGTTCCTCTCGCGAGAACACCGTGTCGGCGTGGGTCATGAAGAACAGGAGCAGCTCGAACTCGCGGTTCGTCAGGCTGACCGGCCTGCCCCGCACGGTCACCGACCGCGACGCCGTGGACACCGTCAGCTCACCCACGGAAAGCTCGATCGGCGACACCCCGACGGGTGAGGGTGATCGTCGCAGCACGGAGCGCACCCGCAGCGCCAGCTCGCGCGGGCTGAACGGCTTGGTCAGGTAGTCGTCGGCGCCCGCTTCGAGTCCGGCGATCCGGTCGTCTTCCTCGCCCAGCGCGGTCAGAAGGATCACCGGAATCGCTTGGTCACCGCGCTGACGCAGGCTTCGGCACAGGGCAAGACCGTCCGGCCCGGGCATCATCACATCGAGCACCGCGACGTCGATGCGCTGGGTACCGAGCAGCCGCAGCGCTTCATTGCCGTCGCGCGCGATGGCCACCTCGAGGCCGTCGCGTTCCAGGTAGCGGCGCACGACATCGCGGACGACGGTGTCGTCGTCGGCAATCATCACGCGCGTCACAACTTCCGAGGTTAGCTGTGTGAGAGGTCCTACCAGGGCCTATGTCACCCTTTTGTCACCGTTGGCATTGGTGACAGCCAGGTCGCTGGCCTAGCGTCGGTTGGTATGGCCGACGGTTCCGTCACGGTGGTCCTGCCCTGCCTCAACGAGGCCGCGTCCCTGCCCGGCGTGCTTGCCGCTTTGCCGGATGGGTACATACCGCTCGTAGTGGACAACAACAGCACAGACGACACCGCCGAGGTGGCGCGCCGTCATGGAGCCCAGGTAGTGGCCGAACGCCGTCCTGGCTACGGCTCGGCCGTGCATGCAGGGGTGCAGGCAGCAACCACCCCGATCGTCGCGGTTGTCGACGCGGACGGTTCGCTGGATCCCGCGGACTTACCCGCGTTGGTCGACGAACTGGACCGCGGCGCCGACATGGCGATCGGTCGGAGGAGGCCGGTGCCCGGGCTGCGCTGGCCTTGGCACGCCCGGTTGGGCACCGCGGCGGTGTGCTGGCGCCTGCGAAGCCGCTACGGGCTGCCGGTGCACGACATCGCGCCGATGCGCGTCGCCCGCCGCGACCCTCTGCTCGCTCTGGGAATCACCGATCGCCGCACCGGCTATCCGGTCGAGTTGATGGTGCGCGCGGCCGAGGCGGGCTGGACGGTCGTCGAGCGCGACGTGCCCTATGGACCGCGCACCGGAGGCAAGTCGAAGGTCAGCGGATCGCTCCGCGGCAGCTTCCACGCCGGCTTGGACTTCTGGCGGGCCATCTCGTGATCCCCGTGACATTGGTGGTCATCGCGAAGGCGCCGGTGGCCGGATTCGCCAAGACGCGGCTCGCGGCCGCCGTCGGCGACGCCGCAGCCGCCGACATCGCCGCTGCGACGCTGCTCGACACGCTCGACGCCGTGGACGCGACGCCTGTGCAGGAAAGGGTGGTGGCCCTGACCGGCGATCTGGACCAGGCCAGCTGCGTCCGCCGAAATCCGCTCGCGGCTCGACGATGTGCACGTCGTCAAGCAACGGGGCGACGACTTCTCCGCGAGGCTGGCCAACGCCATCGTCGACGCGGCCGATGTGGCAGGCCCGCGTCCGGTGCTGCTGATCGCATCGGATACCCCGCAGGTGACCTCGGACCTGCTTGCCGACTGCGCGAACGCGCTGCTGGCCACCGACGTCGTGTTCGGTCTGGCCCGCGACGGCGGCTGGTGGGTGCTCGGGGTCACCGAACCGGCGATGGCCCAGTGCCTGCACACCATCCCGACGTCGCGGTCGGACACCGGCCCCGCCACGCTGGAAGCCATGCGGAACAGGGGTTTGGCGGTGACCGTGGTCGCCGAGCTCTCCGACGTCGACACCGTCGACGACGTGGAGATCGTCCGAGTCGAATGCAAACCCGACAGCCGCTTCATGCACGCGATCCAGGCTGCGGGGCTCTGATGCTGGGCAATCTCTATGACAGGGCCTTGGACGGCGAGCGGTGCTGGGTGCGTCACGACGACGGCCGGTTGCTTGCGCTGCCGGTGCGCAGCTGGCTCGGCGGGCAGCACGCCGACCGCAGCTTCGACAACGCGATTCTCGGTCTCTGCCAGGGTCCGACGATCGACTTGGGTTGCGGCCCTGGACGTTTGGTGGCGCGCCTCATCGAGCGTGGCGTGCCTGCGCTCGGCATCGATCAGTCCGCCACCGCGATCGGCCTGGCACGGCGCAGCGGAGCCCCGGCGTTGCTTCGCGACGTGTTCGACCCGCTTCCCGGCATGGGTCGTTGGCAGACGGTGCTGCTGGCCGACGGAAACGTCGGTCTGGGCGGAGATCCGTGGCGGGTGCTGCGGCGCGCCGGTGAGCTGTTGAAGCACGGGGGCCGTTGCATCGCCGAATTCGACTCGGAGAGTTCGGGTGTCAACGCCGGATGGGTGCGGCTGGAGTCCCGCCGTCAGATCGGCCCGTGGTTCCGGTGGGCGTCGGTCGGCATCGACTGCGCGTCCACCCTGGCCGCCGATGTCGGCCTCGCGCTGTCGGACATCCATCCGATCGGAAACAGGGTGGTGGCTACCCTGGCGGCGGCTTAGCCCGCCGCGCGAAGCCCAACCGGATCGCGTACACCACGGCGCTGACGGCGAACATCGCCGCCGTCAACAGCAGCCAGCGGCCGAGAAACCCGTCCTGCGTCTGTCCGGTCGCCGCCCTGTACGTCGCGCCGCCCTGCTCGATGATGCCGGGCAGGAAGACCAACAGCGTCAACGCTGCGCCGAGCGCGGGGATCCGCACGTAGTTGACGAGCGGAACCGGCATTTCGGTGCGCGGCCGAATCCGGCTGCCTGCGACCAGTATTCGGTCGACGATCGCATACACCGGAAACAGCACGAGATCGTGGGCGATGATCGCCGCCGCGAACCACACGAGGATCGACTGCCACCAGGTGTTCGGATTCCACAGCGTCGCGGGTCCGATGGTGGCCAGCACGTAGCCGAACAGCGCGAAGCCGGCGATCAACGTCAGCAGGTGCAGCGGGTTCGAGCCGTACACCGAGCGGAAGCGATCCAACGCAGTGCGCACGTCACCCTCTCCTGAAATCGATCGAACCCACCCACTTGGTGCTGTGCACGCCGGGAAGGCCCGGGACGATGATGCGCGCCGGATAGCCGTGATCCGGCGACAGGTCGGCATCGTTGACCCGCAGTGCCAGAAGAGAATCCGGATGCATCACCTGATTGCTCTGCAGCGTCGCGCGATTGAACCCACCCCGTGGTTCGACCGACCGCACGAACGCCGACGCAGGCTCGGGGACACCGGCCAGTGCAGCGAGATCACGCAGCGGCACGCCGGTCCACGTCTCCGTCGTCGACCAACCCTCCACGCACGCGATCGGCAGGACTGCGGTGTGCTGCGGCATCGCCCGCAGCACTGCAAGGTCGAACGTCATCGGCGACGCGCCACCGGTGAGGGTGAGCCGCCACCGATCTCCGGTCAACGCCGGTGTGATGCCCGCCGCCCATGCGGTCCGGTTGACCGGAAAGTCGTTGGCGCCGTCGCCGCTCGTGCGTCCCCGCGGCAGCAGCAGCGCCGCCTTGCGCGTCACGCCGCCGACTGTCTGCCCGGCCGTGATAACCGCCATGAACAGCGCGCCGCCGCCGACAAGAGCCAGTGCACCCCGGCGGCTGATCGTCGGTGCGGACGGGTTCGCGGCCGCCAGTCCGTCCGGCACGAACGGCTCGGCTATCGTGTCGGTTCGGTTGGTGCGCAGTATGTCTCGCATCGACATGGATCGCAGGCCCGTCCACATTCGCGGAATCTTGATCGCGATGTGAATGACGAAGCCTGCGATGAACACCCAGGCGCCGTAGTAGTGAGCGGTGTAGAAGCTGAACCCGAAGATGTAGTCGTACTGGATGTTCAGCACCCCGGTGATGATCTCGAACAGGATTCCGCCGACGAGCATCAGCAGCGAGATCCGTTCCAGCAACTGGGCTATCGAGCGAGCCGGCGGCCATGCGAACAGCCGCGGTATCACCGACCACAGCTTGGCCAGCACCACCGGAATCAGGATCAGCCCCAAACCTACGTGAAGTCCCTGATTGAGCCGGTAGATCCAGGCTGGCTCGGTGGGCCAGTCGAAGGTCGGAAGCTTCAACCACCCGACGTCGCCGGGGATGGCCTGTCCGAACTGCGGGCCGTAGGCGATGTAGGAGAGCAGGCCGGTGATGATGACGATCGGCAACGTGACCAGCAGCACCGAGCCGAGCACCGACGTCAGCCACAGTCCGCGCAGGGGGCTGCGCCACCGTTGTATCCGCTCGATTACGGGCGGGGGGCGTTCGGGTGTGTCCGACGGCCCGTTCGGCTCGATGGGCCCAGCGCTCGTCATGACAGCAGTATCTCCCTGCGGCGGTGAGTGGCGGCACAAAGACGATGGCCGTACATCTACGTCATCGTTTGGTCATGCCGAAGGGCCGAACCGTTACACGGGACACCAAGAAGGCCAGGGACGCTCGCGGCATCCTCACCAGTTGGTGAGGATCACGGTGTTCAGCGCGATGGCGCCGATGACGTTGAGGCTCAGCCAGAAGCGATGTGACTGGGGCGGCAACAGCGCAGACGCCGCGGTGAGCCACATGGTGAACGGCAGCCAGATGCGTTCGGTTTCGGCCTTGCTCAGCATGCTCAGGTCCGCGGCGAGGATGGCCAGCAGCGCGCCGATGACCAGGACACGCAGACCGGGCGTTCGACGGATCGCCGCGATGTCGAACGCCCGGCCGATGCCCGCGACGCTGCCGAGCCCGATCGCGCACACCACCGACGCGAAGTTCGCCCACGACCAGTACTGGAACGGTCTGTCGAGCGCTATGCCCTGCCAATAACGTTCCTGCACAAGGTGATAGCCGTCGAACCACCAGAAGCCGAAGGCGAAGAAGACGCCGACGACGAACCCTGCCATCAGCGCGGCGGGGACCAGCGTCCGCAACGCCGTGTGCCAGTCGACGGCGGTGATCAGCACCGCGATCGCCAGGAACGCGATCAGCCCCAGCCCGTAGTTGAGGAAGATCGCCCAGCCCAGCAGCACGCCGGAACCGCCGGCGACCAGCAGTGGCACCCGCACCTTCTGCCGTGCCGCCAGCGCCAACAGCGCGATGCCCCATGCCGCAACGCCCGCGAAGTATCCGTCGGCCGAAACGGCGACCCAGATGGCCGTCGGCGCAACGGCCACGAACGGCGCGGCCAGCCGGGCGGTTTCCTCGTCGGCGACGGCCCGCACCGCGACGATGATCGCGGCGGCCGCGCTGGATCCGACCAGCAGGCACAGCAGCCCGGCCCATGCGCCGCCGCTGAGGCCCAAGCGGTCCAGCCAAACGAACGTCAGCAAGGCGCCCGGGGGATGGCCGGACACGTGGGTGATCCACGAATCCGGCTGGTAGTCGAGGATTCTGCGGGAGAAGCTGCTGAGCGCCTCCGGGATGTCGTCGACGGTTGGCACCTGGCGCACGTACTCGTGGCGGGCGGTGAGGCGACCGGCGAAACCGCGCTGCCAGCCGTCGATCATCGCCAGCGAGAACGCCCAGGCGCACGACGTCGCCCACGTCGCCACGGTCAGCCCCCGCCACGGCAGCCGCTGGGCGAGGGCCGGGCCCCACAGCACCGCCGCGATGCCGATCAGGATCGCGGCGGGCGTGCCCCACCCGACGTGGACGTTCCACCATCCGAAGATCGGAGCCACCCCGGCGAAGTCGCGGAAGCGCTGCGGTGTGGCGTTGATCAGCGGCGTGACGATGCCCAGGTGAAGGTGCGGGACGACGAAGGCCGCGACCAGGAGCACGACGGCGATGGACACCGCTACGACGTCTCTGCGAGCAACACGCACTCTCGCCAGCGTAAAGGCAGTTCCTTGGCGGTGGTCGCTGGTGTTCGATAGGACCGTGACAGAACCCCTCTTCTGCAGCGTCGAGCTCGGTGAACGCATCGAGCGTGCCGAGGCGGCGCTGATCGCCGCGGGCACCGAAGCCGCGATCCGTCGGCACGCCGAGCACGCCTTCGCAACGCCGATCGCAGGCGGATTCGCCTGCTTCGCCGACGACGGCGCGCCGTTCAACAAGGTCGTCGGGCTGGGTTTCGGCGGGGTGCCCGCCGACCCGGCACTCGACGACGTCGAATCGGCGTATGCGGACAGGGGCGCCGCCGTACAGGTGGAGCTGGCCCATCTGGCCGACCCGGAGATCGGCGTCGCACTGACCGGCCGCGGCTACCGGCTCGTCGGGTTCGAGAACGTGCTCGGGCGCGCGTTGCGCAGCGGTGAGACGTCGCCGGCTCCCGCGGGTGTGGAGATCCGGCAGTGCGACGACGGCGAACTCGACGCGTGGCTCGACGTGGTGGTCACCGGTTTCGCCCACCCCGACGACCAGGGCGTGGCCACACACGAGGACTTCCCGAGAGAGGTCGTCGAGCGCGCCGAACGGGATCTCGTCGCCGCGGGCGCGCTCACCTACCTCGCGCGCAGGGAGGGTGTCATCGCGGGCGGCGGCGGCATGCGGATCACCGACGGCGTCGCGCAGTTGGTCGGCGCGGCCACCGCGCCGCAGCACCGTCGCCGAGGCGTGCAGTCCGCTCTGCTGGCGACGCGGTTGGCCGACGCCGCGCGACGCCGGCTGCGACATCGCCGTGGTGACCACCGCGCCCGGATCGAAGTCGCAGCAGAACGTGCAGCGGCAGGGCTTCCATCTGCTCTACACCCGCGCGGTCCTGCTCAAGGTTCCGGAATAAACAGTCCATAAACCGCGTAATGTTGAGTTATGGCACGTCCCCGCACTTTCGATGAAGGTGACGTCATCGCCGCCGCGCGAGACGAGTTCTGGAAGCGCGGCTACGCGGCGACATCGGTCGATGACCTCACGGCCGCAACCGGTCTCGGCAAGGGCAGCCTCTACGGCGCGTTCGGCGACAAGCACAGCCTCTACATCCGCGCGCTCGACGACTACATCGCGTCGTCGCTCGGCGATATCCGGGCCAGCCTTCGTGATCCGGCTTTCAGTGCGTCTCAGCGGCTCGCCCGCCACATTCGCGGCCAGGCCAGAATGCTCGTCGCCGACAAACAGCGGCGGGGCTGCCTGATGGCCAAGAGCGCCGCTGAACTCGGCGCCACCGACGACGCCGTCGAGGCGAAAGTGGCGGGCGCGTACGCGGCCTGGCGCGACGAACTCGCCGCCTGCATCACCGAGGCCCAGGGGGACGGCGACCTCGATGCCGAGCAGGATCCGCAGGCGCTGGCGGGCGCCCTGCTGGCGTTCATGCGCGGACAGGAGGCACTGCACAAGGGGGGCGCCACGCCGGCCCAGCTGCGGTCGGCCGCCGACGTGATGGTGTCGCTGATCCCCACCGCATAGCCGGCTCAACCCCGGAAGCGTCGGCTCAGATAGCTCGCCTCGTCGAGGGACAGCGGCGCAAGGTATTCGCCGATGTGCTCACGCCGCCACCACACATGTTCGGCCCGAAGCTCATGGGCGGTGCTGAAGCGGTACCGGTACAGCGTCGCCCTGACCTGAGTGGGCGGCGCGTCGGGGAAGGGGTTCGTGCGCAGCAGCCCGACGATCGCCGGCTCGTTGGTCAACAGCCCCTCGCAGAACGGGATCAGCCAGGGCGCGGCGTAGGCCGACGACAGCGGAAGGAACCACATCAACCAGTCAAGGCGCAGGTGGTACGGGCTCCACTGGCGCGGCATCCGCGTCACGTCACCCGGTTTGCCCTTGAATTGGTACTCCCGCCAATCGGTTTCGTCGGCCGGATCGGAGGACGTGGTGCCCTCGACGATCACTTCGTCGCGGACTCGGCTGATGCTGCCGAAGGCACCGTAGGTGTTCACCATGTGCAGCGGGTCGAACGAACTGTTCATCCGCTGCCGGCGCGACACCAGATTGCGGGCCGGATACCAGCTGCGGACGACGACGAGCGCGGCGAAGACGAGGACGATTCCGACGAACCACTGCGGTTGCGCGGCAGGCAGATTCGGCGGGTGTGCCGACACCGAGAACCGTCTCGACGGTGTCAGAGTCGATCACGCTGAGCGCCAACACGATCGTCAGCAGGTTCAGCCACGAGAAGTTCCCCGACAGCACCAGCCAGAACTGGGTCGCGGCGATGATCGCCGCCGCGATGCTCGCGACCGGCTGCGGGGCGAACAATCCGAACGGCACGATCAACTGCGCGACGTGGTTGCCCGCCACCTCGACCCGGTGCAGCGGACGTGGCAGGTGGTGGAAGAACCAGCTGAGCGGGCCCGGCATCGGCTGCGTCTCGTGGTGGTAGTCCAGACACGAGAGGTCGCGCCAGCACCGATCGCCGCGCAGCTTGATCAGACCTGCGCCGAACTCGACGCGGAACAGCAGCCAGCGTGTCAGCCACATCACGACCACGGGAGGGGCGACGTCGTCGTTGCCGACGAAGACCACCAGCAGTCCCGCCTCGAGCAGCAGCGACTCCCAGCCGAACGAGTACCAGATCTGCCCGACGTTCACGATCGACAGGTACAGCGCCCACAGCACAAGCCATCCGAGCATGGCCAGCCACAGCGGTACGGCGTCGGCGAGTCCCACCACCATCGCAGCGGAGACCGCCGCGCCGACCCAGCAGACTGCGGCGAAGAAGCGATCGGAGTAGTGCAGGTGGAAGAGACTTGGCGAGGACCAGAATGACCGGTGCGCAAGGTATTTCGGCACCGGCAGCATCCCGCGCGTACCGATCAGGCCGCGAAACTGCCGGGCCGCGCACACGAAAGCGACGAGGTATACGACCGCCATCCCGCGCTCGAAGACCAGCCTGCCCCACCACCATTCGGGTGCTGCCAGCCAGTCCATCGGTCACTCCTCCGTCGGAGGCCTACCCGCGGATCCCGCTGCGAAACGAGCCGCGGGTCAGGCCGTGGGCTAGTAGAGGATCATCGACGGCGGTGATTTCGCGACGCATGGCTACATCATGCTCGCCTGAAGTTCATTTCTGCGACGGTAATAAGTGCGACACTGCGCCGATGACCGACGTCGCGCAGCCAGCCACCTCCGCCGCCGAGCCGCCCGACCGCAGCCGCAGCGGGCTGTCCGCCGAGGCGTTGCGCCGTGGCATCGTCGACCACCTGCGTTACTCGATCGGTCGACCCGCCGCCGTGCTCACCCCGGAGCACTTCTACCGGGCAACCGCGCTGGCGGTTCGCGACCGCATGCAGGACAACTGGTCGGCGACCGCACGCACCTCACTCGACCTTGGCCGCAAGGTGACGTGCTATCTGTCTGCGGAGTTCCTGATGGGTCCGCAGCTCGGCTGCAACCTGCTGAACCTCGGAATCGAGGATGCGACCCGCACCGCGCTGGAAGGCATCGGCCTCGATTTCGCCGAGGTGCTCGCGTGTGAGGAGGAGCCGGGGCTTGGTAACGGCGGCCTCGGCCGGCTCGCGGCGTGCTACCTCGACTCGCTGGCCACGCTCGAGCGCCCGGCGATCGGTTTCGGCATTCGTTACGAATTCGGCATCTTCGATCAGGAGATCCACGACGGCTGGCAGATCGAGAAGACCGACAACTGGCTGGCGAACGGAAACCCCTGGGAGATCGCCAAGCCCGACATCGGTTATCTCGTCAACTGGAGCGGCCATACCGAGCGCTACGTCGATGACGCCGGCAACGAGCGGGTGCGGTGGCTGCCGGGGCGCGTCATCAAGGGCGTTGCATACGACACACCGATACAGGGGTACGGCGTCAACTCGTGCAACATGTTGACGCTGTGGAGCGCGCGGGCCGTCGAGTCGTTCGCGTTGGAGGCGTTCAACACCGGTGACTACTACAAGGCGGTCGAGGACGAGGTCAGTTCGGAAACGGTGACGAAGGTTCTCTATCCCAACGACGAGCCCGATGTGGGCAAGCGGCTGCGTCTGCTGCAGCAGTACTTCTTCGTGTCGTGCTCGCTGCAGCACGTCGTGCACATCATCGACGACCTGACCGATGTCTCCCTGCACGAGCTTCCCAGTCGATTCGCGTTACAGCTCAACGACACTCACCCATCGATCGGTGTTGCCGAGCTGATGCGGCTGCTGGTCGACGACCGTGGTCTCGGCTGGGACGAGGCGTGGGACATCACCGTGGCCACCTTCGGCTACACCAACCACACGCTGCTGCCGGAGGCGCTGGAGACGTGGCCGCTGGACATGTTCGGCGAATCGCTGCCCCGCCATCTGGAGATCATCTACGAGATCAACCGTCGCTTCCTCGACGAGGTGCGCGCGGCGTTTCCCGGCGACGAGGACAGGGTGCGGCGCATGTCGCTCATCGGCGAGGACGGCGGAAAGCGGGTCAGGATGGCCCATCTCGCGACCGTCGGCAGCCACGCGATCAACGGCGTCGCGGCGCTGCACTCCGAGCTGCTGAAAGAAAGTGTCCTGAAGGACTTCTACGAATTGTGGCCGGAGCGCTTCAGCAACAAGACGAACGGCGTGACGCCGCGTCGGTTCCTCGCGCTGGCCAACCCGGGCCTGCGCAGGCTGCTCGACGACACCGTCGGCGAGGGCTGGCTCACCGATATGAGCCTGCTGCGGCGTCTGGAGCCGCTGGCCGACGACGCCGCGTTCCACAGCAGGTGGCGCGCGGTCAAACGGGCGAACAAGGCGCGCCTCGCTGACTACGTGAAGACGACGACGGGCACCGATTTGAACCCGGACTGGCTCTTCGACATCCAGGTCAAGCGCATCCACGAGTACAAGCGCCAGCACCTCAACATCCTTCACGTCGTCACGCTCTATCACCGGCTGAAGAACAACCCCGACTACCGGATCCCGCCGCGTGCCTTCATTTTCGGCGGCAAAGCCGCACCCGGTTACTTCCTGGCCAAGCGAATCATCAAGTTGATCACGGCCGTCGCCGAGACGGTCAACAACGATGCCCACGTCAACGGTTTTCTGAAGGTCGCATTCATTCCGAACTTCAACGTGCAGAATGCCCACCTGATCTATCCGGCCGCCGACCTGAGCGAGCAGATCTCGACGGCGGGCAAGGAAGCCTCGGGAACCGGCAACATGAAGTTCATGATCAATGGGGGGCTGACGATCGGCACCCTCGACGGGGCCAACGTCGAGATACGCGACGAGGCCGGCGCCGAGAACTTCTTCCTGTTCGGTCTCACCGAGGACCGGGTTCGGCAGGTCAAGCGCGACGGGTACCGGCCGATGGACTATGTCGACCACGACGAGGAACTCAAAGCGGTTCTGCAACTCATTGCAAGCGGCCGCTTTTCAGGCGGCGACACCGATGTGTTCCGTCCGCTGGTGGACAACCTGCGCTACGACGACCCATTCCTGGTGCTCGCCGACTACGCGTCCTACGTCGCCTGCCAGGAGCAGGTCAGCGCGGCATGGCAGGACACCGACGCGTGGACGCGGATGTCGATTCTCAACACCGCGCGCAGCGGCAAGTTCTCGTCGGACCGCGCCATCACCGAGTACTGCGACGACATCTGGAACGTCCATCCGGTGACCGTGAAGGTGGACAGATAGCGCCGGAATGACGTGATTAGCCCGCCGGACATGCGGGTAGCCGACCGCCGTTGAGGAGGTTGGTGAGATGTCCAAACACGTCGAGATCGATCCGGCGCTGTGGGAGGAGTTCCATCGCGTCGTCAACATGACCTCGCGCGAACTCGTCGACTGGTTGCGCACACTGTCCGCCGGTGAGTCGGCCGAACAATTCGCCGATCAGTCCGGTTCGCAGACCGGACGCCACGTCGTGGAGATCTTGCAGAAGCGGCGGGTCGATCTGACTGCCGATGACGAACGGATCATGCGCAAGGTGGTCGATCGAATCCATGCGGAGCGCAGCGCCGATATGGAGCCCACAGCAGGTGACGAGGCATGGCGTCATCGAATGATGACGATCGGCCACGACCCGTTGAAACCGGTCCCAGTCCTAGCGCCCTCCAGTGGCGCGCACGTCGGGATCAGCTCAGTCGCCGAAACGTTCGACCAGCTTCCTGCGGTCGAGCTTGCCGATCCCGCGCCGAGGCAACTCGTCGACGATGTGCACCTCCCGCGGCGCGGCGGTCGGATCCAACCGTGTCCTGACGTGCGTGCGCAGTTCATCGAGCGTCGGGGCCGCGTAGCCGTCGGCGGCCACGACCGCGGCGACGACACGTTGACCGAGCCGGTCGTCGGGAACGCCGAACACCGCGCAATCGGCGACCCGCGGATGGGACGCCAACGCGTTCTCCACCAGCTGCGGAAAGATGGTCAGCCCACCGGTGCTGATCGCGTCATCGGTCCTGCCGAGCACCCGCAGCATTCCCGAACTGTCCAGCGCCCCAACGTCATCGGTGAGAAACCAGCCCGGCTCTGCGAACGGGTCCCGCTCGGGTGGGTTGCGATAGCCATTCGCCAGTGTGGCGCCGCCGAGGGCGATCCTGCCGTCGAGGTCGATGCGGACGCGGACTCCGTGCAGCGGAACGCCGTCGTACACGCACCCGCCGGCCGTCTCACTCATGCCGTAGGTGCGGACCACCGAAAGGCCAGCCGCCGCAGCTCTTTCCGCGATCCTGGCCGGTGTCGGACCGCCACCGATGAGTATTGCGTCCAGCTCGGCCAGCGCCGCGCAGGCCGCCGGATCGGCCAACGCCTTGTCCAGTTGCGCAGCCACCAGCGACGCGTACCGCCTACCTGGGCGCATCGCCGCCACTGCCGCGGGCAGTTCCGATGCGTTGAACTGCGCGGAGACGGCCACCGGGGCAGCGCCTGCGACCACACTGCGGACCAGCACCTGCAGCCCCGCGATGTGATGTGCGGGCAGCGCGAGCAGCCATTGCCCCGGCCCGCCCAGGCGGTCGTGCGTCGCGTCCGCGCTGGCGGTCAAGGCCGCGGCGGTCAGCATCGCCCCCTTGGGGGTGCCCGTCGTTCCCGAGGTCGACACGACCACCGCGACGTCGTCGTCAATCACCTCATCGACGCGTAAAGAGGTTGTCAGCAAACGGGTTTGGGCTTCGTCGTCGGCCGGTACCGGCAGGATCGCGTTGCCACCCCCGAGCGCGGCTTCCACCGCGGGCATCACCGTCAGTGCCGACGGTCCAGCCGGCACGGGAACGGGGCGCAGGACGGCTATTCCGACTCCTCCGCGTCGCGCAGGTCGTCGAGCGGCCAGCCCTTGGCCGCCAGCCGGACGCGCACGCGCTCGATGTCCGTCAGGGGCAGGCAATGCGTCGATGAACTGGGTGATCAGCACGCCGATGTCGACGTGGTCGAACTCGCCCCGCTCGATCAACTCTCCTGCGACGGTCTTCAACTCCTCATCGGGCGCGCTCAAGGCAACGCGGAACACGATCGGACCCGGCACACTGAACGATCAGTAAATCCGCGAGTTGCGGCGATGCTGGCTGCGCCGCATCGCGCTGAACGCCCCCAAGCACGGTGGGTGAACAGTGCAAGTACAGATCGCCGGATCCGGCAAAACGGCTGGTCGGGCGTGTGCTCTTAGAGTGGCTATCGGCTGGCCAAAGTCGCTGAGAATCCCTCAGAATTAGCACCATGAGCGCAGAGATGGTCATCCTGGTGCGCTGACCTTCACAGCACTGGCATTCGACTTCACCAACGGGTTCCACGACACCTGCAACGCGATGGCGACGTCGATTGCGACGGGTGCGCTCAAGCCGAAGACCGCCGTGCTGCTGGCGGGCATCACTGAATCTCGTCGGCGCCTTCCTGTCGGTCGAGGTGGCGGTCACCGTCACCAGGTCGTCCACGCCGCGCAGTCGGTTCTCAAGAACTCCGATTCCGACACGGTGACCGAGGAAGAGATCCGCGCCGCGGTGCATCAGCTCATCGACAAGGAGCCCAACCCCGAGGAGATTCACCAGGTCGCAGCGCGGCTGGCCTCCGTCGGATGGCCCCTGCAGGACTGCGCTCACTGAACCACACGTCGAAACGGCCCTCGGCTCTCGACCGGGGGCCGTGTCAGTTTCTGACGTCGAGGCGCAGTGGATGGGTGTCGGGCACCTGGACGAAGATCAGGGTGACTCCGTCGGGATCGGTCACGTGCATCTCGTGCAGTCCCCACGGCTCCTCGCGTGCTGCCCGCGCAATCGGCACACCGCGGTCGGTCAGCTCCTTCTCCGTGGCGTAGACGTCGCGCACCTGCAGCCACATCGTGCCCGCGGCGTTCGGCCCGCCGTGGCCGGCGAGCTCGATCAGCGACTGGCCTGCGTAGAAGACGGTGCCCGCGCCGTAGTCGCGGGCGATCGCGAGGCCGAGCTCGTCGCGGTAGAACCGCAGCGAGCGTTGATAGTCGGCGGGCCGCAGGAGCATCCGGCTTGCCAGGATCTCCATGGCTTAAGTGTCTATCACGACCCGGGCTGCAGGCGCTGCCGCCGCATCAGCGTGTTGAGCAGACCGGGTGCGACGGTGTCGAGCGCCCTGGCGGTGACGGCCATCCGCGGCGCGATGCGCACCGGCCTGGTGCGCGCGGCGGTCACCATCCAGTCGGCGGCCTCCTCCGGAGTGAGCGCGGGCAGCCCGGCGTAGGCCTTCGTCGGCGCGATCATCGGGGTAGCCACCAGCGGGTAGTACAGCGTCGTCGAATGCACGCCCTTGTGCGCCCACTCGGTCTCGATGACCCGG
This sequence comes from uncultured Actinomycetota bacterium, assembly GCA_963786995.1. Taxonomy (GTDB): domain Bacteria; phylum Actinomycetota; class Actinomycetes; order Mycobacteriales; family Mycobacteriaceae; genus Mycobacterium. Next base: position 635,245 of record CAWBBH010000006.1, read on the forward strand.
CTGACCGCCGACAGGGCCGCCTTCGACGCGTTGTACACCGCGAACAGCGGCGAGGACTCGCTGAGCACGCCCCAGGTGGCGACGTTGATGATGTGGCCGTCGCCGCGCTCGAGCATGCCGGGCGCCAGCGCGCGGATCAGCCGAAGCGGCGAGTAGTAGTTGAGGCCCATCGTGCGCTCCACGTCGTGCCACCGCTCGAGCGACTCGGCCAGCGGGCGGCGAATCGACCGGCCCGCGTTGTTGACCAGGATGTCCACGCCGCCGATCTCCTTCTCGACGCGGGCGGCCAGCGCATCGACGGCGTCGAGATCGGCAAGGTCGCAGTCGATCGCCAGCGCGTCGCCGCCGTCGGCGAGTATCCGCTCGGCGACCTCGTCGAGCAGGTCCTTGCGGCGGGCGACCACGACGACGGTCGCGCCCCTGCGGGCCAGCTTGTACGCCGACGCCTCGCCGATACCCGACGACGCGCCGGTGATCAGGATGCGCTTGCCGTCGAGGCCGACGTCCTGCTGACCGGGCTTGTACGCCAACAGCTGCGGTGCGATCGGCGGCCGCATGCTGGCCAGCACCAGCTCGTCGGCCAGCCGACGCAGGGGGCTCTTACTCACCCGTGGAGTGTATGGACCGCGAAACTGCATTCCAGCAGCGCCCGCCTCGCACTTCTCCTGCTGGAATGCCATTTCGCGGTGAGTATCCGCCACGTCTACCGCGCAGCCGCCGCCGAAATCGCTAGAAGTAGCGGGGGAACCGGCTCCAGTCGGGGTCGCGCTTCTCGAGGAATGCGTCGCGACCCTCCACGGCCTCGTCGGTCATGTACGCCAATCGCGTTGCCTCACCGGCGAACAGCTGCTGACCCATCAACCCGTCATCGGTCAGGTTGAACGCGTACTTGAGCATCCGCACAGCCTGCGGGGACTTGCCGTTGATCTCCGCGGCCCATTCCAGACCGACGCTCTCCAACTCGGCGTGGTCGACGACCTCGTTGACCGCACCCATCGCCTGCATCTGCTCGGCCGAATAGGGCCTGCCGAGGAAGAAGATCTCGCGTGCGAACTTCTGCCCGACCTGCTTGGCCAGATACGCGCTGCCGTAACCGCCGTCGAAGCTGCCGACGTCGGCGTCGGTCTGTTTGAAACGGGCGTGCTCGCGGCTGGCCAGCGTGAGGTCGCACACCGCGTGCAGGCTGTGCCCGCCGCCGGCGGCCCACCCGTTGACGAGGCAGATGACAACCTTTGGCATGAACCGGATCAGCCGCTGCACTTCGAGGATGTGCAGCCGGCCCGCGCGTGCGATGTCGACGGTGTCCGCCGTTTCACCCGAGGCGTACTGATACCCACTACGGCCGCGGATGCGTTGATCGCCGCCGGAGCAGAACGCCCAGCCACCGTCCTTCGGCGACGGGCCGTTGCCGGTCAGCAGCACGACACCCACCTCGGGCGACATCCGGGCGTGGTCCATCACGCGGTACAACTCGTCGACGGTGTGCGGGCGAAACGCGTTGCGCACCTCCGGCCGGTCGAACGCCACCCGCACCGTCGGCTGCGGGGTGCCGTCGACGACGTGGCGGTGGTACGTGATGTCGGTCAGGTCGAAGCCGTCGACGGGCTGCCAGACCTCGGGCTTGAACGGGTTCGCTGCGTCCATTCCGTCGACTCTAGGTGTTGGTCACTAGGGTGCGACTGCGACCACAGCGGTGGCACCGAATCCGCCGTCATACCGGGTCGAAACGGAAGACCGCCAACCTTCCTGCCAGCGCCTCGTACTCGTCTGGGTTGGGTCCCGTCACCAGACCGGCGTTCTTCAAGAAGCTGACACCGGTGGGCACCTCGGTGGGAAACAGCCGCAAGAGCGGGCGTGCTTCGTCGGGCGAAAGTTCCGCCATCCGAACACGTTCGGTGTTGCGGCCATGGCGCAGCTCCACCTCACCTGCGGCGCGCACGTTGGCAGCCCAGTCACTACCGGGCAGACCGGCGAGCACATATCGCTTGCCGTCCACCGCCATTGGGGTGATCGGAGTCGAACGCAGCTTGCCCGACTTGCGGCCGCGTACGACCAGGATCACCGGGCCGTCGCCGCCGAACCCGAAGCCGAGCCGCTGCGCAGCGATCATCACCTTGTTGACGTACTTCAGCCACCACGGCGGCCGAATGCGCTCGCTGTTGGACATGGCAACGACGCTACGTGACGCGGTCGATGCGGAACACGGGGCAGCGGCCCGCCAACGATTCCGCCTCCTCGGGCGTGCCGTCGGTCAGCAGGCCGATCCGCTTCATCAGGTCGACGCCGGTGGGTACCAACGCGGGAAACGCCCGCAGCACCGCACGCGCGTCGTCCGCGGACAGCTCCACCATGCGCACCCGTTCGACGTGCCTGCCGCGCGCCAGCGTGGCTTCGCCTGCGGCGCGGACATTGTCGACCCAGTCCGATCCCGGATAACTGTTCACCACGTAGCGCCCGCCGTCGACGTCCATCGGCGTGACCGGCGTCGACCGCGGTTTGCCCGTCTTGCGGCCTGGCACCGTCAGCACCACCGGTCTCTCGACGCGCGAGATCGGCACGCCGAGCCTCAACAGCACCATGAAGACCTTGTTCACCGGCTTCAGCCACCGCGGCGGGTGGACTCGGTCGACCCTTGGCATGCCCCGAGGTTACTGCGGGTCGACGTCGACGCCGTAGCGCGTCAGCGCGCTGCGCACGGCGTCAGCCCGCTGCGATGTGGGCAGCGGATCGACCAGCAGAAAACCGCAACCGAGGGCCCGTGCGCCGCCGTCGGCCTCTTCGCTGTCGCCGACCATCACCGCCTGCTCGGCCGCGACATCGAGCCGCGTCAGCGCGGTCTCGAAGATCGCGGGGCTCGGCTTGACCGCGCCCACCTCGAACGACAAGACGAAGTCGTCGACGTACTCCGCCGCGCCGATCGCCTCGAACGCAGGCCGAACGTCGAACGCGATATTGGAGACGACCGCCGTCTTGATGCCTTGGCGCGCAAGACCCTTCAGCACGTCCGCGGTGTCCGGGTACGGCGTCCAGGACGCCGGGTCGATCACCCGCTCGTACAACGCCTCGGCGTGATGGCCCGTCAGCCCTGACTCCCGCAGTACATGCAGATAGGCCTCACGATGCAGATGCGGTTCGAGGTCGCGGTTGACCCACGCCTCGTACGCCTCGGGGGTCATGTCGACCGAGCGGCCCGTCGGCGCCGTCAGCCGGCGCATCAGTTCGGCCTGCACGTGCCCGTCGACCTCTCGTTCGTCGACGAGCATGCCCTCGAACCAGCTGTCGTCCTCCTCGAGACGAAACAGCGTGCCCGAGTAGTCGAACAGCACAGCGCGCACAGCCACATCGGGATCCTTTCACGCCGACGATGTGTGATCTCGCGTCCATCGGCTATTCAACGGCGGTGAGCGAGCCCTTCAGCAATTGCGCACGCCTGGCCTCGCAACCGCTGGCCGACGGCGGCACCCCTGTCGAGATGTGGACCGGATGGAACCCGCACTTCGCCCCGCTCAACCTCGGCCACTGTCCGGCGCTGCTGCTGGTCGCCGCCCATCCTGACGACGAGACGCTCGGTCTCGGGGCCACTGCTGCGGCGCTGGCCGGGCGCGGCGTCGCCGTTCAGGTGGTGACCGTGACCGACGGTGAAGCGGCGTACCCGGAAGACGCGGGCGGGCGCGCGGCGCTGGCCGGAGAACGCCGCAGGGAACTGGTCGCCGCGACTGCGCAGCTGCGCCTGCCGACCCCGATCTTCCTCGGCATCCCCGACGGCGAGGTGAGCGCCAACGAAGACCGAGTGGGCGTCGAGTTGGCGGCGCTGCTGGCCGATTCGCCGCCGGGCACCTGGTGCGCGGCGACGTGGCGGGGCGACGGCCACCCCGACCACGAGGCGACCGGGCGGGCCGCCGCGGCGGCGTCGCGAGAAGTCCCGTCGGTGTTCCTCGAGTATCCGGTCTGGATGTGGCATTGGGCGCTACCCGAAGACCCTGCCGTGCCGTGGAACACCGTCCAACGGGTGTCGCTGAGCGCGCGGGACATGGCGGCCAAGGAGATGATGCTGCAGAGTTTTTCGAGCCAGCTGCAAAGGGACGACGGGCCGCCGCTACTGGCGCCCGAGGCCATCGCGCGGCACATGGCCGTCGGCGAGGTCGTCTTCGTCTGAGCCCCGAGGTGTGAAAAGTTCGCTTTGGGGCTAGTTCTTCGCGTATGGAACTGGCCAAGGTCGTCGTCGTGGTGCCCGCCCACAACGAGTCGGCACATCTGCCGCGCTGTCTGCGGGCGCTCTCCACCGCCGCGCTGTGCGTGCACGTCCCGGTGCTGACGGTGGTGGTGCTCGACGCCACCGACGACGGAAGTGATCGTCTTGTCGGGCACTTCGGCCCCGATGTCCACTTCGTCACCGTCGAGGCGGGCAACGTTGGCGCCGCCCGTGCGGCGGGGTTCGAGTACGCCCGCACCGAATGCCACGACATCGATCCGGCGGGCATCTGGTACGCGACCACCGATGCCGACACCGTGGTCCCCGCCGACTGGTTGCTGCATATGGCCGCGTCACGTGCGGACATGGTGCTCGGGGTCGTGCGGGTCACCAATTGGAAGAACTACCCGGCCGCGGTGGTCCGCCGCTATCTTCGGGCGTATCACTCGAAAGGCCGGACGCACAACCACATTCACGGCGCGAATATGGGATTCCGCGCCAAATCGTACTGGGCGGTGAATGGTTTTCGGGCGCTGGTCACGGGGGAGGACGTCGAACTCGTCGATCGATTCGAGGCGGCGGGGTTCACGATTCACCGCGACGCGACGCTGTCGGTGGTGACGTCGGAGCGGCCCGACGGCCGCGCGCCAGGGGGGTTCGCCCAACACCTGCGCGATTTGTCGGGCTCAATGTCGAAGCGCAAGGCCGGCGAGCCGGCATGACGCATCTGGTCGAGCGCTGGCTGGCCGCGGGCGAGCTCGACCTTCCGCTACCGGGTTCGGGCCGGACCGCACACCGGTGGCGTCGGCTCGCCGAACTCACCGAGGCCGACGTGGTGGCCGGCCGGCTGGCCGAGGCGCACACCGATGCCGTCGCGATCCTGGCCGAACTGCGCGGACCCGACCCCAAACCCGATCAGCTGTGGGGTGTGTGGGCCGCCGAGGTGCCGGATGCGGCTCTGGTCGCCCGGGGTACCGGCGACCGGGTGCTCCTCGACGGCGTCAAGGCCTGGTGTTCGGGCGCGGGCATCTGCACTCACGCCCTGGTGACGGCGAGAATCGACGACAAACGGCGCGGCCTGTTCGCCGTCGACCTCGGCGACAATCGCGTGCAACCGCTGTCCAGCACTTGGCGCAACGCGGGGATGGCAGACTCCGACACCCGCGCGGTGCAGTTCACCGGCGCGCCCGCGGTGGCCGTCGGCGCCGGAGGCTCCTACCTCGACCGGCCCGGGTTCTGGCACGGCGCGGTCGGGGTGAGCGCCTGCTGGCTGGGTGGCGCCCGCGCCGTCGCCAGACCGCTGTACGACCGCGGCGCCGACGAGTCCGCGGACCCGCACACGTTGGCGCACCTGGGTGCGGTCGACGCCGCGATCACCGCCGCGGAGGCGACGCTGATGTCGGCCGCCGGCCAGGTCGACGACGATCCGCGCAACGGTCACGGGCGGGCGGAGTTGATCGCGCGGCAAACGAGGGCAGTCGTGGAAACGGCTGTCGAGGAAGCGATTGGGCGGACCGGGCGTGCGCTCGGACCGGGGCCGCTGGCTGTCGACGCGGGACACGCCGCACGGGTCGCCGACCTGACGATGTACGTGCGGCAGAGCCACGCCGAGCGCGACCTCGCGCGACTCGGGCGGCTGACGGCGCGGTCCCGATGACCGCACGCCTGCCCGACGACTACTTCGATCGCATGTATCTGGGGTCAACCGATCCGTGGCAGCTGAGCGAGCGGTGGTACGAACAACGGAAGTTCGCGATCACCGTGGCGTTGTTGCCGCATGCGCGATACCGGCACGCCTTCGAGCCCGGCTGTTCGGTGGGTGTGCTCACTGAATTGCTCGCGGGCCGCTGCGACCATGTCACCGCGACCGACGTCGCGCCCGCCGCGCTGGACGCCGCACGCGAACGGTTGACCGGCGACGGTGTGACTCTGCTGCGACGCTCTCTCGATGAGCCCTGGCCTGCAACGGATTTCGACCTGATCGTGCTGTCGGAGGTCGGCTACTACCTGCAGGCATCGACACTGCGCGCGATACTCGACCGCGAGGTGGGGCGGTTGACCCGACCCGCGACGATCGTCGCCGCGCATTGGCGGCACTCCGTCGAGGACTATCCGATGACCGGCGACCAGACCAACGCGGTCGTCGCGGCCACCCCAGGACTGCACCGGATCGGCGGCTACCTCGACGAGGACGTCGCAATCGAGGTGTTCGACACGGCGAGGAGGGCGTCGGTGGCTGCGCGAACCGGCGTTCCCGGCGCTTAGCCCTTTCGCACGCGAATCGCCTTGTCGGTCAACACGTCCCGCTCCCGCTCGTTGTCGGTGAGTTCGGCGGCCCTGGCGAACTCGGCGGCGGCCTCGTCGCCTCGTCCGAGGCGGGCCAGCAACTCGCCGCGCACGCTCGGCAGCAGATAGGACCCGTCGAGGCCGGTCAGCCCGTCGACGATGTCGAGCGCCGCCTGTGGTCCCGAGGTCATCGCAACCGCGACCGCCCGGTTCAGCGCGACGACCGGCGACGGCGAGATCTGGATGAGGCCGTCATACAAGGCGACGATCCGCTTCCAGTCGGTGTCGGCGGCCGTCGGTGCGGTGGCATGGCACTCGGCCAGCGCTGCCTGCAGCGCGTACGGACCCCAGCCGGAGCCCCGCTTGGCGATGGCGTCGGCAGCGCGCTCGAGGGCGGCGACGCCGCGGCCGATCTGCGCGCGGTCCCACTTGGTCCGGTTCTGGTCTTCCAGCAGGATCGGTGCGCCGTCGGCGTCGGTGCGCGCCGCGAAGCGCGACGACTGGAACTCCATCAGCGACACCAACCCGTGCACTTCGGGTTCCTCGGGCACCAGCGCGGCGAGCACCCGGCCCAGCCGCAGCGCCTCGCTGCACAGTTCGTCACGGATCCATCGGCTGCCGTAGGAAGCCGAATACCCCTCGTTGTAAATCAGGTAGATCACCGACAGCACCGCGGACAGCCGCTGCGGGTACTCCGAGCGGTCGGGCACCTCGAACGGCACCTCTGCGGCGGCCAACGTCTTCTTGGCCCTGGTGATCCGCGCGGCCACCGTGGGCGTCGACGTCAGAAACGCCCTGGCGATCTCGTCGGTCGTCAGGCCGCCGACCACGCGCAGCGTCAGCGCGATCTGGCCTTCGCGTGACAGCACCGGGTGCGTCGAGATGAAGATCAGCCGCAGCACGTCGTCGTCGATGCGGTCGGGATCCCATGCCGGCTCGTCGATGTGGGTTTCCAGGTCACGGGCGAGCGTCGCGTACTTGGCGTCGAGGTTGTCCTGGCGGCGCCAGAAGTCGATCGCCTTGCGCTTGGCGACGGTTGTCAACCATGCTGCCGCGTTGCGCGGAACGCCGGTGTCCGGCCACTGCGTCAGCGCGTCGACGAGGGCCTCCTGAGCGAGGTCCTCGGCCAAACCGACATCGCCGATGGTGCGGGTCAGCGTTGCGACGATCTTGGCCGCCTCCATCCGCCACACCGCGTCGACGGTTTGGCGTAGATCAGTGGCGGACACGTGCCTATTGTGCCGAGATGGACACCGCGCGCGTCGAGGCGCTGCTCGCCCGCGAGCGTCGGGTGATCCTCGGCATCACCGGCCCGCCCGGTACGGGCAAGACCCGGCTCGCCGAGGAGATCGTGTCGACGTTCGACGACGCCGTTGCGGTCCCGATGGACGGTTTCCACCTCGCCGACGTCGAGTTGCGCCGACTGGGCCGCCTGGGCCGCAAGGGCGCGATCGACACCTTCGACGCCGACGGATACCTGGCTTTGTTGGACCGTATTCGTTCGGTCCCGTCGCACACCGTTTACGCGCCCGCCTTCGACCGCGGCATCGAGCAACCGGTCGCGGGCAGCATCCCGATACCGCCTACGGCGAGACTTGTTGTCACCGAAGGCAATTACCTGCTCGATGATGAGGCGCCGTGGCCGTCGGTTCGCAATCTGCTGTCAGAGGTGTGGTTCGTCGACGTCGCGCGCGACGAACGTCGTCGTCGCCTCGTCGCGCGGCACATCGAGTTCGGCAAGTCGCCCGGAGCAGGCCGAGGCCTGGGTGAGCGCAGTCGACGAACCCAACGCCGCTCGCATCGAAACCGCCCGCCCCCGCGCCGATCTGGTGGTCCCCTTCTAGCGCGAACAGACGCAAACTCGCACAAAATAGGCGCAAAACGCGCGATTTTGCGTCTGCTCACGGGCTCCGCGGGGCCCTCGCGGGAAGAAATCAGCCGACCGCGCGGCCGGCGCCCTCCCAGAATTGCGCGCGCACGGCCTTCTTGTCCGGCTTGCCGAGCGCGGTCACCGGCACCGAGTCGACGACGATCACCTGCTTGGGCGACTGCACCGAACCCTTACGCTCCTTGACCGCGGCCTGGATCTCCTCGGTGATCTTCGCGACCGCCGCGTCGTCGCTCGGCGCGTCAGGGCGCAGCACGATGACCGCGGTCACCGCCTCGCCCCACTTCTCGTCGGGTGTGCCGATGACACAGACCTGCGCCACCGAAGGATGTTCGGCGACAACATCTTCCACCTCGCGAGGGAAGACGTTGAAGCCGCCGGTGACGATCATGTCCTTGGTGCGGTCGACGATGTACCAGAAACCGTCGGAGTCCTCGCGGGCCAGGTCGCCGGTGTGCATCCAGCCGTCGCGGAACGTCTCGGCGGTGGCCTCGGGCTTGTTCCAGTAGCCGCCGGACACCAGCGGACCGCTCACGCAGATTTCACCGACCTCGCCTTGGGCCACCTGATTGCCGTCGGCGTCGAGCAGCGCGGTGCGGCAGAACACCGTCGGCCGCCCGCAGGACGTCAGCCGCTTCTCGTCGTGGTCGGTCTTGGGCAGGTAGGTGATCACCATCGGCGCCTCGGACTGGCCGTAGTACTGCGCGAAGATCGGCCCGAACCGGTCGATCGCCTCCCGCAGCCGCACGGGATTCATCGCCGATGCGCCGTAGTAGACGGTCTCCAGCGACGAGAGGTCGCGGGTGTGGCTGTCCGGATGGTCCATCAGCGCGTAGATCATCGACGGCACCAGCATCGTCGCGGTGATCTTCTGCTCCTCGATGGTCTTGAGCACCTCGGCCGGGTCGAACTTCGTGAGCACCACGAGTTCGCCGCCCTTGATGATGGTCGGCACGAAGAACGCCGCACCCGCGTGCGACAGCGGCGTGCACATCAGGAACTTGGGTCGTTCCGGCCACTCCCACTCGCAGAGCTGGATGTTGGTCATCGTCGAAATGGACTGCACGGTGCCGATCACGCCCTTCGGCTTGCCGGTCGTGCCGCCGGTATAGGCCATGCCGCCGATGTGATCGGGCGGCAGGTCGGCCGCGACCAACGGCTTCGGCGAGTACTTGGCCGCCTCCGCGGTCAGGTCGACGGCCACGTCGGCCAACTCCTCGGGGACGGGTCCGATCGTCAGCACCTGCTTCAGCCCCGGCACCTTCTCCAGCAGGCCCTTGGCCCGCTCGATGAACATCGGGTTCGGATCGATGATCAGCGAGCTGACACCCGCGTCGTTGAGGACATAGGCGTGGTCGTCCAGCGAGCCGAGAGGGTGTAGTGCGGTGCGGCGGTAGCCCTGCGTCTGGCCGGCCCCGAGGATCATCAGCACCTCGGGCCGGTTGAGCGACAGCAGTCCTGTCGCGACGCCGGATCCGGCGCCGAGCGCCTCGAACGCCTGAATGTACTGGCTGATGCGCTCGGCGAGCTCGCCGCCGGTCAGCGTGGTGTCGCCGAGGAACAGGACGGGCTTGTCCTTGTGGCGCTTCAGGGCGCCCACCGTCAAATGGCCGGAGTGCAGGGGATGGCGCAACAGATCGTCACTCATGCCAACAGATTAGAACGTGTTACAGAAATGGTTTCAAGGCCCGGTGGATCGGGCTCCCTCAAAGCATGAACGAGCAGCTGCGGGAAACGATCCTGCGGCTGGCTCGCGAGCGCGGGCCGTCGAAGAGCATCTGCCCGTCCGATGCGGCCCGCGAGGTCGGCGGTGAGAAGTGGCGCGACCTGATGGACGACGCCCGCGATACGGCTCGTGAGCTGGCCAGGCGCGACGAGGTCGTCATCACCCAGGGCGACGACGTCCTCGACCCGGACGCAACCTGGCGCGGACCCATCCGGATCCGCGCCAGGTAGCCCTCGTCTCGCCGCGAAATTGCATTTCAGCAGGTAGTCCCTCGCGATTTCGCTGCTGGAATGCAATTTCGGCGGTGTGTCAGCGGCCGTACTTGTCGGCGTCGGCCCGCGCCTGGGCCGCGATCTTCTCGGCCAGCTCGGCCTTCCACTGGATCTCCTTCTGCACCCACGGGTTGTCCTGCGGGAACTCCTCGGTCTCCGACACCCGCCGCACCTCGACCTTGACGCCCTTGCCGAGCGGAATCTTCTGCGCCCACTGCTTGGCCTCTTCCTTGGACGACACGTCGAGGATCCAGAACCCGTTGAACAGCTCCTTGGCCTCGGTGTAGGGGCCGTCGGTGACCACGGGCGGATCGGAGTTGAAGTCGACGACGAAACCCTCCTCGGGCCCGGTCAGGCCCTCGCCGGCCAGCAGCACGCCGGCTTTGATGAGTTCCTCGTTGAAGCGGCCCATCGACTCGATGACCTCGTTGAAGTCGATGTTCATCTCCTCCATCGCGGCCTCGGCCTCGGGGGTGGACCGCATGATCAGCATGTAGCGCGACATTTCTGTCTCCTTCTATCCGTATGGAAGGGGCGCGTCCATCGTGCCCTCGTTGACACGTCGAACGGCAAGCCACCGGAATCGACACGGCCGCGAAAAAACTTTTCAAAAGTTTGGACAGGCCGTTATCCACGCGCAGAAGGACGCGAACGCGAAGAAGGCCGCCGCCCTCGAAGGCTGACGCGAACGATCTCTCCCTAGGACCAGCCCAGGCCATCACGGCCTGGGCTGGTCGCGTGAATGGCCCGCATGTGTGCGCTCATCGAGAAGAATGTCGCTGTGCCCAACGCCGAGCTTGTCATTCGCGGAACGGTTCTGACGGTCGACGAGTGCCAACCGACCGCGGAGGCGATGGCGGTGGCGGATGGCCGAATAGCGGCCGTCGGCAGCCGGGCCGACATCGACTCGTTCATCGGAGCCGACACCGAGGTGATCGACGTCGGCGACGGATGCGTGCTGCCCGGGCTCGTCGAGGCGCACGGGCACCCGCTGATGGAGGCGATCGCGCTGTCGGACCGTCTCGTCGACATCCGGCCCGTCACCATGTCCGACGCCGACGACGTCGTCGCCGCGATCCGCGCCGAGGTGGCCAAGCGCGGCGCAGACGGCGCCTACCTCAACGGCTGGGATCCGCTCCTGCAGCACGGCCTTCCCGAGCCGACGCTCGACTGGCTCAACGGCATCGCGCCCGACACGCCACTGGTCATCATTCACAACTCCGGCCACAAGGCGTTCTTCAACTCCGCGGCTGCGGCGAAGTCCGGGCTCACCCGGGACACGCCGGATCCCAAGGGCGCCAGGTACGGCCACGACGCATTCGGCGAATTGGACGGCACCGCCGAGGAAACCGCCGCGGTGTTCCCACTGCTGGCCGGCGCGATCCAACCCGCCGACTATCCGGCGATGCTGCTCGCCGAGGCCGCACGGCTGAACCGGGCCGGCCTGACGACCTGCTCGGAGATGGCGTTCGACCCGATGTTCCGCCCGATGCTCGACCAGCTGCGCGACCAACTCACCGTCCGGCTGCGCACCTACGAGATGTCGACGGAGAAGATGACCACCGACGAGCGGCTGGACAACGGCGACGACACGGTCCGTCAGGTCGGCATCAAGATCTGGGTCGACGGGTCGCCGTGGATCGGCAACATCGACCTGTCCTTCCCGTACTTGGACAGCGCGGCCACCCGCACGATCGGTGTGGTCCCCGGGTCGTGCGGACACGCGAACTACACGCGCGAGCAGCTGACCGAGATCGTCGAGGCCTACTTCCCGTTGGGCTGGCAGATGGCGTGTCACGTTCAAGGCGACAAGGGCGTCGACACCATCCTCGATGTTTACGAAGAGGCGCTGAGGAAGCATCCGCGCGACGACCATCGGCTGCGGCTCGAACATGTCGGGGCCATCACCGACGAACAGCTCAGGCGCGCCGCCGATCTCGGCGTCACCTGCAGCATCTTCGTCGACCAGATCCACTACTGGGGCGACATCATCGTCGACGGCCTGTTCGGGCCCGAGCACGGATCGCGGTGGATGCCGTGCGGTTCGGCCGTGGCCACCGGCATGCGCATCTCGCTGCACAACGACCCGCCGGTCACCCCGGAGGAGCCACTGCGCAACATCAGCGTCGCCGCCACCAGGACCGCGCCGAGCGGTCGGGTGTTGGCGCCCGAGGAGAGGATCTCGGTCGATCAGGCCATCCGCGCGCAGACCATCGACGCGGCATGGCAGCTTTTCAGCGACGACGCGATCGGCTCGCTCGAGGTCGGCAAGTACGCCGATTTCGTTGTGCTGTCGGCCGATCCGCGGTCGGTGCCGCCGGAAACGATCGCCGACCTCGAGGTGGTCGCGACGTATCTCGCGGGAAAGAAGGTCTACGGGTCGGGCTGAGCGAAGTTCGCGCTCGGTCAGCCCGCGACCGGGATGGCGATCTCGTTGCGGCGCCGGAACGGCAGCGTCCACGGTGGGTCGTAGAACCATGCGACGGGCTCGCCCATCACGTCGATGTGTTTGTCCTGCAGGGTTGCGACGAGCTCTTCGGTCCTGGCCGCGACGGCGGAGGGCCCGCGGTCACCGGTGAACCGCAGCACGGCCACCGTCTCGCCCGGAACGGTGACCAGGGTGACGTCGTCACTATCGGGTGTCGGGAGTGTGTCCAGGGACCATTTCGACGGCATGAAGAACCGGATCGTCCATGTGTCGTCGGACTGCCTGCTCTGTGCAACCGGGGCCGTCATGGCGATTTCGTCGCCGCTTCGGCGGGCCTGCTGCCCGACGGGGGCGGTCATCGCGATCTTCTCGTCGCGGTGGTTCGCGCCGAAGATGTAGGACGCGAGTCGGCGGAAGCCGATGCTGCGCGCTCGGTCCTCGTCGGCCGCGACCGTCGTCTCCGCCGCGATCCGGGGACCGTACCGGCGCAACTCGACTCGCTCGTTCACCGGCGTGGCGATGTAGTGCGGTTCCTCGGTTCCGATTCGGATGCCCGCGATGGACAGAACCGATTCCGCTATCTGGCCGGGAAGTTTCGTGATGCGCATGTTCTCCTAGGAGCGAGTGGGCGCCGCCCAACGGGTGCGTGGGGGCGGCAGCGTCAGGCGACGCCCATCGCGAGCTGCAGGTCGCCTGGCTCAGTCGTCGCCTGCGACCGATTTGTTGGTCTGCTCCGCGGTTGCGGACGAGCCACCCACGGCCGAGGCGGCCGCCGGTCCCAACGGGTTCCGGATGCCGATGTTGGCGACGCCGATGTTGTTGTTCGTGGTATTGAAGGCGCCGATGTTGCCGCTGCCGGCATTGAAGAAGCCTACGTTGGCGACGCCCTGGTTGCCGATGCCGACGTTGCCGACGCCGGTGTTGTTGATGCCGCCGTTGAGCGCGCCCCGATTACCGCTGCCGAAGTTGAGCGCGCCGACGTTGTCGGTGCCGAAGTTGCGGGACCCGACGTTGTTGGCGCCGACGTTGAAATCACCGTTGTTGCCGATGCCGATGTTGGCGACGGCTTCGTTGTCGAGATCGCTTGCGCCCGGGACCGGGTTGCCGCTGTCGACGTTGTTGAAGCCGATGTTGAAGCTGCCCTCGTTGTCGGTGCCGATGTTGAAATTGCCGTCGTTGTTGGCGCCGATGTTGAAATTGCCGTTGTTGCCGATGCCGGCGTTGAAGTTCCCGCCCGTGTTTCCTGCCCCGAGGTTCGGTGAACCAGTGAGAACGCTGAGCTGCACACCCGGCGGAACGAATGGCGCGGGCGGAAGCGCGGAACGCACCGCGACGATCGGGGCCACCGCGAGGTTGGCGCCGCCTGCGATGGCGTTACCGACACCGACAAGCTCCCCGGATCCGACGCTCGGTGACGGCAGAAGGTCGATCAGCGCGGCGGAGGCGACGTCGGGTGACGGCGCCTGCGGCGCGGCGACGGGCGCAGGCGGTGCGGCAGTCGGCGTCATGGCGATGACACCCGCGCCGACGGCGGCAACCCCGACGGCCAGGGACGAACGAAGGGCAATTTGCATGGCTCACCTCACGATTCAGCGGTAGTTAAGTAACTGAGACTTTTCCCCGCATCGCAGTTTTGAACCGCGGAAAATCCTTACCGAACAGTGACCGAAGAATGACGTCAGGAATGATTGAGCCTGTGGCGTCACTCGCGGACATCGTCGACCGCCTGCATGTCGTTGCCCTGCCGATGCGGGTGAAGTTCCGCGGCATCACGCTTCGTGAGGTGGCGCTGATCGACGGCCCCGCCGGCTGGGGCGAGTTCGGCGCCTTTCTCGAGTACGAGCCGCCCGAAGCGTCGGCCTGGCTCGCCGCGGCGGTCGAGGCCGCCTACTCCGCACCGCCGCCGCTGCACCGCGAGGCCATCCCGATCAACGCGACTGTGCCCGCCGTCTCGGCAGCCGAGGTGCCCGACGTACTCGCGCGCTTTCCGGGAGCCCGCACCGCCAAGGTGAAGGTCGCCGAACCGGGCCAGACCCTCGCCGACGACGTCGCCCGCGTCAACGCCGTCCGGCAGCAGATCTCTACTGTGCGCGTCGACGCCAACGGCGGCTGGAGCGTAGACGAAGCCGTCGAGGCTGCCACCGCGCTGACCGCCGACGGGCCGCTGGAGTACCTGGAACAGCCCTGCGCCACGGTGCCCGAACTGGCGGCGTTGCGGCGGATCGTCGACGTGCCGATCGCCGCCGACGAGAGCATTCGCAAGGCCGATGATCCACTGCATGTCGTGGAGTCGGGCGCCGCCGATGTGGCGGTGTTGAAGGTCGCACCGCTGGGCGGTGTCGGCGCGCTGCTCGAGATCGCCCGCCAGATCGACATCCCGATCGTGGTGTCCAGCGCGCTGGATTCAGCGGTCGGCATCGGCCGTGGGCTGCTGGCCGCCGCCGCGCTGCCGGACCTGCGGTATGCATGCGGCCTCGGCACCGGCGGCCTCTTCGTCGACGACGTCGCCGAACCGCTGGTGCCGGTCGACGGCTATCTGCCCGTCGCGGCCGCCACTCCTGACCCGGCCCGGCTGGAAGCGTTGGCTGCGCCGGCGCAGCGCCGCCAGTGGTGGATCGACCGGATCAGGGCATGCCTCGAGTCAGGGCGCGCAGATCTCGTGGCCGAATAGCAGAAACGGCCACAACGCGGTCGTCGCGCCGAACGCGCCGAGGTCGGACCCGGCGGGAACCCTTGTTTGCAAATGGGTTTCGATCCGCGCGACGTCATCGGCGTTGAAGAACGTCCAGACGATGCCGACGACGAGATAGGGGATCGCGATCCACATCGCGAATTCGAGCATGGCTTCGATGCTCACCTTCCGGCTCAGCAACCGACGCAGACCGGCCATCGTCACACCAGTTCACTGTGGGCGCGGGCGCGTCTGCGCACGTCGGCCAGGACGATGAAGCTGCCGCCCTGACGGAGGAACTGCGGCAAAAACCGGTTGACGAACGCCACGAGAAGGAACAGCCATTCGAAGAGGCGCTGTCTGCCCCGACTCCACTTCACGCCGAGCGCGTCTCGAAACACCGGAGCGAGAAAGCCGACGGTGAGGAACTTCAGCAGCGGCCGGAACGGCAGTCCGAGAAGCGGATTGATCATCCGCAGATTGATGAGGTCGGCCAGATAGTCGCGCACCGGCGGGTCGATGACAACCTGCTTGCAGGCCGCGTCCCAGTACTCGTCGAATTCGGCGCGGGTGGCAGGCCACTGGTCCTCGGTGACCTGCAGCGTGGTGCCCAGCGTCCACGACGAGCGGTAGAACTGCTCGGCCTGCTCGGCGGTCATCTCGCCGCGCAGCAGTTTGTAGGTGTCCTCCATCCCGACGAAAAGGCATGCCGCCACCCACATCTGGAGGTCGCGGTTGAACGCGCTGTACTTGACCGGGCTGTCGGCGGTGGAGATCACCTGGCGGTGCACGCCGTCGATGGCCTCGCGGAACACCGCACGGTCCTCTTCGGATCCGAAGACGGCGACGGCCAGGTATTGAGACGTCGTCCGCAGCCTCTTCCACGGGTGTTTGAGGATGCTGCCGGAGTCGACCTTGCTCTCCACGACGCCATAGCCCACGCCCGGCAGGGCCAGTTGCATCACCACGTTGGCTGCGGCGGCGGCGAACGACCAGAAGTCCATCGCGTCCTTGATCGACACTTCGGCGTCGGGGTCCCAGCGGGCGGTCAGTCGTTTGGCGGTGATGCGTGTGGCTTCGGTCATGTGCTGACGCACACATCCGAGAACAGCAGCACCGGCCAACCCAGTATCGAACCGAGGACCGAGGCCGCGCGATCGACGCCGGACAGTGCGCCGAGTCCGTCGGTGTGCGTCGCGGACCAGATCACGCCGATCACGAGGTAGGGGATGAGCGCGAGGATGGCCGTGCCGATCCACTCCGCGATCGTCATTTCGAAGGCGAGGAACTTCCGCAGCGTGGCGAGCACGGCCCCTATGTTAATGATCATTCCGGGCTGGGCAGGCAATTCCGCCGTATCTGCCCGCTATGTCCTAATGTGTGGGATGCATGGCGTAGACGTCAGGCGCCTGATGGCCAACACTGAAGACCGTGACCCGATCGGTGGTGATCCTCGGCTATCCCGGCGTGCAGGCGCTGGACATGGTCGGGCCGTTCGACGTGTTCACCGGCGCGACCATGAACCTGGCCGCCCGTAATCGCGCCGACGACGGCTACGACGTCACGATCGCATCAGCGGGCGGGCAACAGGTCACCACCGGCACCGGCCTCGCGATTGTCGCCCGACCCCTGCCCGATCCGCACGAACCGCTCGACACTGTCGTCCTTCCCGGCGGCTGGGGACTCGACGCGGCCCGCAGAAATCCGGACGTCGTCGACTGGGTCAAGGCGGTGTCCGGTAGCGCGCGCCGCGTCGTCAGCGTCTGCACCGGTGCCTTCCTTGCCGCCGAGGCCGGGTTGCTCGACGGCTGCCGGGTGACCACGCACTGGGCTTTCGCCGATGAGCTGGCCCGCCAATTCCCGCGCGTCACAGTCGATCCCGATCCGATATTCGTGCAGAGCTCAGCGTCGGTGTGGACGGCTGCCGGAGTCACCGCAGGCATCGACCTCGCGCTGTCGCTCGTCGAAGCGGACCACGGCACCGAGGTGGCGCAGGCGGTGGCCCGGTATCTGGTGCTGTATCTGCGGCGGCCAGGCGGCCAGAGCCAGTTCGCCGCACCGGTGTGGATGCCCCGCGCCAACCGAGCGCCGATTCGCGCGGTGCAGGAGGCGATCGAAGCCGAACCCGGTGCCGCGCACAGCATCGCCGACCTGGCCGGTCGCGCCGCGATGAGCCCGCGACACTTCACCCGCCTCTTCACCGAAGAGGTCGGCGAGGCGCCCGGCGCCTACGTCGAACGGATTCGCACCGAAGCGGCCCGCCGACAACTCGAGGAGACCGACGACACCGTCACCGTCATCGCCGCCCGCTGCGGCTTCGGCACCTCAGAAACGCTGCGCCGCAACTTTGTCCGACGAATGGGCATATCGCCCGACCAGTACCGCAAGGCATTCGCCTAGAGGAGGAATCATGCAGATCGCCATCGTGCTGTACCCCGGCTTCACCGCACTCGACTTCATCGGACCCTACGAGTGCCTGCGCATGCTGCCCGACGCCGACGTGCGCTTCGTGTGGCACCAGCCGGGTCCGATCACCGCGGACTCCGGCGTGCTGGTGGTCGGCGCGACCCACTCGTTCGACGAAACCCCCTCTCCTGACGTGATTCTCGTGCCGGGCGGTTTCACCACGATGGAGCACGCCCGCGACGAGAAGGTGCTCGACTGGCTCCGCAGCGCGCACGAGACCGCGACGTGGACGGCGTCGGTGTGCTCCGGGTCGATCATGCTCGCCGCCGCCGGGCTGCTGGAGGGCAAGCGCGCCACCTCGCACTGGGCTGCGCTGTCGGCACTGAAGGCGTTGGGCGTCACGCCGGTCGGCGACGAGCGCATCGTCGCGGCGGAGGATGCCGCCGGAAACAAGATCGTCACGTGCGCGGGTGTCTCGGCAGGCATCGACCTCGGCTTGTGGCTGGCCGGTCAGATCGGCGGCGAAGGCCGCGCCAAGGTCATCCAGCTGTCCATGGAATACGACCCGCAGCCCCCGTTCGACTCCGGTCACATGTCCAAGGCGTCGGCGACGACGAAGGCGGCCGCCACCGCGCTGATGGGCAAGGACCTCGTCAAACCCAAGCAGCTGCGGGCCGCGACCGGTCTGCTGTGGGACCACGCGATCGAGCGCGCACGCGGCAAGCGCCGCAAGGGCCGCGCTCGCGTAGCCTCTGCTGGGTGAATCTGGCCTACGACGAAAGAGGCACCGGCGACCCGGTTCTGTTCATCGCCGGCAAGGGAGGCGCGGGCCGCACCTGGCACCTGCACCAGGTCCCCGACTTCGTGCGGGCGGGCTACCGGGCGATCACCTTCGACAACCGCGGGATCGGCGCCACCGAACAGGCAACCGGGTTCGGCACCGCGCAGATGGTCGCCGACACCGCGGCCCTGATCGAGAAGCTGGACCTCGACCCCGTCCGCATCGTCGCGGTGTCGATGGGCTCGTTCATCGCCCAGGAGCTGATGGTGGCGCGCCCCGAACTCGTCCGGTCGGCGGTGCTGATGGCGACGAGGGGCAGGCATGACCGCACCCGCGACTTCTTCCGGGTTGCCGAACGCGAACTCGCCGACTCCGGCATCGAGCTGCCCCCCTCCTACGACGCGAAGCTGCGGCTCATGCAGAGCTTCGGGCGCGCCACGCTGAACGACGACGCCGCGGTCCGCGACTGGATCGACATGTTCACCATGTGGCCGAACAAGGCGACACCCGGCGCGCGGGCCCAGCTCGAGGTCAGCCCGCACGGCAACCGGCTGCCCGCTTACCGGAGTATTACGGCGCCGGTGCTGGTCATCGGCTTCAGCGACGACATCGTGCTGCCGCCGCACCTCGGCCGCGAGGTCGCCGACGCCATCCCCAACGGCCGTTACCTGGAGGTTCGCGACGCCGGACATCTCGGTTTCATCGAGAAACCGCAGGTGGTGAACGCAGCGGCGCTCGACTTCTTCGCCGAATAGGCTGTAGTGGTGAACCCATCGACGGCACAGGCCCGTGTCGTCGTCGACGAACTCATTCGCGGCGGCGTGCGCGACATCGTGCTGTGCCCGGGATCGCGCAATGCACCGCTGGCATTCGCCCTGCACGACGCCGACCGCGAAGGCCGGGTGCGGCTGCACGTCCGCATCGACGAGCGCACCGCCGGATTCCTCGCTATCGGGCTGGCACTGGCCGAGGGCGCGCCGGTGTGTGTGGCGATGACGTCGGGCACGGCGGTCGCCAACCTCGGCCCCGCGGTGGTGGAGGCCAACTACGCGCGGGTGCCGTTGATCGTGTTGTCGGCGAACCGGCCCTACGAACTGCTCGGCACCGGCGCCAACCAGACGATGGAGCAGCTGGGTTACTTCGGTACCCAGATGCGCGAGAACATCAGCCTCGGCCTCGCTCCGGAACTGAGGGGGGCGGCGCCAGGCGAGTTGGACAAGTTCAACGCGCAGTGGCGCTCGGCGACGTGCCGAGTCCTGGTGGCGGCCACGGGTTCTCGCACCGCCAACGCGGGCCCGGTGCAGTTCGACATCCCACTGCGCGAGCCGCTGGTGCCCGACCGTGACCACGACCCGTCCGCCTCGTATGCGCCGCAGGGCCGCCCGGGCGGCAAGCCGTGGACCCGCACCCCGCCCGTGACGTTCGACCAGCCGCTCGACATCGACCTCACCCCGGACACGGTCGTCATCGCCGGCCACGGCGCGGGCGTTCAGCCGAACCTGGCCGCGCTTCCCACCGTCGCCGAGCCGACGGCGCCTGCCGCGCAGAACCCGCTGCATCCGATGGCGTTGCCGCTGCTCCGCCCGCAGCAGGTCATCATGGCAGGCCGTCCCGACGCTGCACCGGCCCGTCTCGTCGCTGCTCGCCGACCCGTCGGTGCCGGTGTACGCCCTCACCACCGGTCCGCGCTGGCCCGACGTCTCCGGTAACTCCCAGGCCACCGGCACGCGTGCGGTCACCACGGGCGAGCCGAATCCGGCCTGGCTGCGCCGCTGCGCGGCGGTCAATGCCCACGCCGTCGACGCGGTTCGTGACCAGCTCAAATCACATCCGCTGACCACCGGCCTGCACGTCGCGGCCGCGGTGGCCGACTCGCTGCGCAACGGTGACCAGCTTGTGCTCGGGGCGTCGAACCCGGTGCGCGACGCGGCGCTGGTCGGGCTGAACCCGCGGGGCATCACGGTGCGGTCCAACCGTGGCGTCGCGGGAATCGACGGTACGGTCTCGACGGCGATCGGCGCCGCGCTCGCACACGACCGCACCGGGGGCCGCACCGTCGCGCTGATCGGTGACCTGACCTTCGTGCACGACAGCTCCGGTCTGCTGATCGGGCCGACGGAGCCGACGCCGCGGCATCTGACGATCGTGGTGTCCAACGACAACGGCGGCGGCATATTCGAACTTCTCGAGCAGGGCGATCCTCGGTTCTCCGATGTGTCGTCGCGGATCTTCGGCACCCCGCACGACGTCGATGTCGGGGCGCTCTGCCGGGCGTATCACGTGGAAAGCAGGCAGATCGAGGTCGACGCTCTCGCTGCCGCGCTTGACGAACCGTTCGACGGCATGCGGGTGCTGGAGGTGAAGGCCGACCGGTCGTCGCTGCGGGCGTTGCACGCGTCGATCAAGGCGGCGTTGTGATCGACCGGTTGAAGCAGCTCGCGCACAAGGCGTTTCGGCAAGCGATTCCGCACCTGTACGGCCAGCCCGGCGAGACCCGCACCGAACGCACTTTCCGCCGGATGCGCATCGGCATCGTCATCGTCGCCGCTCTGGTGACGCTGCAGTCGGTGCTTCTTGTGTTCGGTGCGTGGCGCAACGACCGGCAGATCGAACGCAACATGGGGGTGGCCGCCGCCGAGGTGCTCAGCGCGGGTCCGCGCCGCTCGACGATCGAGTTCGTCACGCCTGACCGCATCACGTACCGGCCTGAGCTCGGCGTGCTGTACCCGTCCGAATTGGACACGGGTATGCGGATTTACGTCGAATACGACAAGAACAATCCCGATCTGGTTCGGGTGCAGGACCGCAACGCGGCGCTGGCCATCATCCCGGCAGGGTCGATCGCCGTCGTCGGATGGTTGGTCGCCGCAGCGGCGTTGATGGGGTTGACGTTCGTCGAGCGGAGACTGGTGCGTCAGGCCTCCGACAGCAGGTTGTCGAGCCAGTCGTCGTCTTGAATGTCGACCTTCTCCTGGGTGCCGAGGTCGTAAACCGTTGGCGTTCCCGGCCTTGACGGGTCGATGCCGATCAGCGCGCCGTAGTTGTAGGCGGCCATCTCCTCGATGTCGATCTGATCGGCGGTGTCGCCGTCGCCGATGCGGCCCGCGACGTCGTCGGGCAGCCCCGACTCCTGCGCCATCTTCGCCATCTGGTTGTCGCTGGGGCCGGGCCCGCCGGGCTCCTGGTGCATCCACAGGTCCTCGACGAAGCTCTGGAACTCCGGCCCCGACGCCATGTTGCTCTCGTCGCTTGCCTCGGGCGCCCCGACCGCGAGGAACATTGCGTTCGCGACTCGCGCGGAATGCCCGCCGGTGCTGGGATCGTCGAAGAAGGTGACCGGCCGATAGGTCACCGCGAGCTCGCCGATGTTGATGTGTCGCTTGATGTCCTCACCGAAAGCGGCCTGCAGATCGGCGCAGTGGGTGCACTGCGGCTCGGTGTACACCTCGATCTGGATCGGGGCGTCGGGATAGCCCGCCACGATGCCGTAGCCGTCTTCGCTCAGACCGAGCGGAGGCTTCGTCGGATCGACCGTCGCGGTGCCGGTGACGTGGCTGGTGCAACCGACCGCGCCGAAGAGCAAGGCCGCGCTCACCGCCGCGACCGCGCGGGAAACTCGCATGTCAACCGCCCTTCCTTGTGCGCAGAATACCCGTACGCGGAATTCGATGCTGGGGGCTACCGGCACGAGAACTTTGCGTGTCGTATCCCCGGATGCAACCTTGCCGACAGCCGCTGATGCCACCATCGTCATGTGCGCGTTGCGATCGTCGCAGAGTCCTTCCTCCCGAATGTCAACGGCGTCACCAACTCGGTGCTTCGGGTGATGGAGCATCTCCGCCACCACGGCCACGAGGTTGTCGTCATCGCCCCTGACTCACCTCGCGGCGAGCCTGCCGCCGATCGCGTCCACGAAGGCGTCCGCATCCACCGGGTGCCGTCGCGGATGTTCCCGAAGATCACCTCGCTGCCGCTGGGCATTCCCCGGCCGCGAATGGTGAGCGTGCTCAAAGGGTTCGACCCCGACATCGTGCACCTCGCCTCGCCTGCGCTGCTCGGCTGGGGCGGGATGCACGCCGCGCGCCACCTCGGCGTGCCGACGGTGGCGATCTTCCAGACAGATGTTGCGGGCTTCGCCGAAAGCTACGGCATCGGCTTCACCGCACGCGCGGCATGGGCGTGGACCCGGATGGTGCACAGCCGGGTCGACCGAACACTGGCGCCCTCGACGGCCGCCATGGAAAACCTTGTAGCCCATCGGATTCCCCGCGTCTATAAATGGGCTCGCGGCGTCGACATCGCGGGGTTCGCGCCGTCCGCGCGCGACGAGCGCCTGCGCAGGTCGTGGTCACCCGACGGCAGGCCGATCGTCGGGTTCGTCGGCCGCCTGGCCCCCGAGAAACATGTCGAACGCCTCGCGGGTCTCGCAGGCCGCAAGGATCTCCAGCTCGTCGTCGTAGGCGACGGTGTCGACCGGGCCAAGCTCGAATCTACTTTGCCGACAGCAGTTTTCACCGGCGCCCTGTACGGCGAGCAGTTGGCCGCCGCCTACGCCAGCATGGACGTGTTCGTCCATCCCGGCGAGCACGAGACGTTCTGCCAGGCCGTTCAGGAGGCGATGGCCGCGGGCCTGCCGGTCATCGCTCCCGACGCAGGTGGCCCACGAGATCTCGTGGCGCCCATGCACACCGGGCTGTTGCTGCCCGTCAACGAGTTCGAGGATCGGTTGTCGACCTCGGTGGACCACCTGCTCGCCGAGCGTCAGCGCTACTCGCTGGCAGCTCGTCGCAGCGTGCTCGGCCGTACCTGGCCGGCGATCTGCGACGAGCTGATCGGCCACTACGAGTCCGTGCTCGGGACTCGCGGCGTCAAAGCCGCCTGAGTATCAGGCGCCCAGCGTGCGAACGATGTCGGGCTTCATCGCGTTGAGCTGCGCACCCCAGTACCCCCAGCTGTGTGTGCCGTTCGCGGGGAAGTTGAAGGTGGCATTGCCCCCGCCCGCCGAGGTGTAGGCGTCCTGGAAAGCGACGTTGCTGGACTTGGTCAGCCCTTCGAGGAACGTTGCGGGCAGATCCGCTCCGCCAAGCTCGGACGGCGTGCCGTTGCCGGTGTACACCCACAGTCGCGTGCCGTTGGCGGCCAGCTTGCCCGCCTGCAGCGTCGGGTCGTTGCGCTGCCACGCAGGCCCGCCGCCGGGACCCCACATCGCGGTGGCGTCGAAGCCGCCGGAGTCGCGCATTGCGAAGCCGATCAACGTGGGCCACACACCCTCCGAGGGGTTCAAGAAGCCCGACAAGGATCCCGCATATCGGAACTGGTTCGGGTGGTAAGCCGCCAGGATCAGCGCCGAGTTACCCGACATCGACAGGCCGACGACGGCGTTGCCGCTTTGAGAGATGCCCTTGTTGGCCGCGAGGTACGCGGGCAGTTCGGACGTCAGGAACGTCTCCCACTGATAGTTGTAGGTCGTGCCGTTGCCGACGGCCGGTGACTGCCAGTTGGTGTAGAAACTCGACGTACCGCCGACGGGCATCACGACCGAGACGCCGGACTCGTAGAAGGTCTCGAAGGCAGAGGTTTCGATGTCCCAGCCGCTGTTGTCCTCGCGGGCGCGCAGACCGTCGAGCAGGTACACGGCCCTGGATCCGCCGCCCTGAAACCGCACTGGGATGTCCCGGCCCATCGAGGACGACGGCACCATCAGGGTTTCAACTGGGAGGCCGGGGCGGGAGAACGCCGCCGAGGTAGCTGTGCCACCGGCCACGGCAACGAGGCCCGGCAGCATCAGGGCCGCCACCACGCCGACCAGAAGCCGGCGCAGCCAATTAGTGGTTGTCATTGTCTTGCACATCCTTTGCCGGCGGACCGTGCGGGTCCGCTGATCGCTGGTATTTCAGTGGCGAGCCAGCGCTCGCGCCTGGCCGCCGGATCGGACGCCGCTTCTTCGCGCCCACTGGTATTTCGCACAAGGTTCTGTTCCCGTTAGCAAACGGGCGAATCATGACGAATTCGTCACATAACGGCTGTGATCAGCCCTGCGCGAGCACCGCGACCGGCTGCCACTCTCCCCAGGTCGCCAGCCGGCTCCCGTAGTCGGCCTTGGCAGCCACGGTGTGAAGAATGCCCAGCCCCAGGCTGCGCATTCCCGGTCAACGAAACCTCACAGGTAGCGTCACGGTCGTGAACAGGGCGTCGCTGGACAAGGACCCTCGGGACGTGGCGTCGATGTTCGACGCGGTCGCACAGCGCTACGACCTCACCAACACGGTGCTGTCGCTGGGCCAGGACCGGTTCTGGCGCCGCGCGACCAGGTCGGCGCTGGGCATCGGTGCCGGTGACACGGTGCTCGACCTGGCGGCGGGCACAGCGGTGTCGACCGTCGAGCTGGCGCGCTCGGGGGCGTGGTGTGTGGCCGCGGACTTCTCGGTCGGCATGCTCGCCGCCGGCCGCGGGCGCGACGTGCCGAAGGTGGCGGGGGACGCGATGCGGTTGCCGTTCGCTGACGGCGTGTTCGACGCGGTGACCATCAGCTTCGGGCTGCGCAACGTGGTCGACCACACGGCGGGTCTGCGCGAGATGGCGCGGGTGACGCGGCCGGGTGGCCGGCTGGTCGTGTGCGAGTTCTCGACGCCGACGAACAAGCTGTTCGCCACCGCGTACAAGGAGTACCTGATGCAGGCGCTGCCGCGGATCGCGCGCAAGGTGTCGTCGAACCCCGACGCTTATGTCTATCTGGCCGAATCCATCCGGGCCTGGCCCGACCAGGCGCAACTCGCGCATCAGATCGCCGACGCCGGCTGGTCCATCGTGCGCTGGCGCAATCTCTCCGGCGGGATCGTCGCGCTCCACGCTGCCGTGAAGCCGCCGGGCTAGGGTCGCACGATGTACGGTCGGCTGGCGGACCCCCACTGCACGATCGGTACGGATCCGCGGTCGGATCCCCGCATGGTCACAGCGCTCGCCCCGTTCGGGCTCGACGGCCACATGCCGGTGCCGTCGACGACGCCCGATTCGCCGCTCGAGGACAGGCTGGCCACCGTCGCGGCGACGGAGAAGCGGATGGGCGCGGTGCTCGAGGCGTTGGCGCGAAACATCCCGAGCCCCAGCGGCGTCGTCACGATGACGACGACGATCACCGGTGTCGACGGCAACAGCATCGCGTTGTCCATCACCCACCCGAATCCGATCGGGGCTGAGCTTCCGGGTGTCGTGCACCTCCACGGCGGCGGAATGGCCATCAACAGCGCCACGGATGCCAGCTACACGCGGGCGCGGGAAAACCTTTCTGCGACAGGGCTTGTGGTGGTCGGCGTGGAGTTCCGCAATGCCGGTGGCCGGCTCGGCCCGCACCCCTACCCCGCGGGACTCAACGACTGTGCCGCCGCCGTCCGGTGGACGTATGCCAACCGTACCGATCTCGGCATCAGCCACCTGATCACGTGCGGCGAGTCCGGCGGCGGCAACCTGACGCTGACCACTCTGCACAAGGCCAAGCGCGAGGGCTGGCTCAACGAGATCGCGGGCGCCTACGCGCAGTGCCCGTTTCTGTCGGGCCGGTGGTACGAGCAGCCCGACGACTTGCCGTCGCTGAAGGAGAACGACGGCTACTTCCTCACCCGCGAGATCATGGGGCTCGCGGGCTCGGTGTACGACCCGACGGGGGAGCACGCGCAGGACGGGGCCTGCTATGCGGGGTGGGCGACCGACGAGGAGCTCAGTGGGCTTCCGCCGCATGTCATCTCGGTCAACGAGATGGATCCGCTGCGCGACGAGGGGCTGCTGTACTACCGCAGGCTGGTGCGTGCCGGTGTTCCCGCGGTCGGGCGGATCGTGGCGGGCACGGCCCACGGCTGCGATCTGCTGCTGGGTGGTCATCTGCCCGAGGTGTTCGCGGCGACCATCCGCGACGTGCACGGCTTCGCCAACTCGCTGGCCTGATCAGCGGTCACCTTCCCTCGCGAGGGCGTCCCAGAGGCGCGCGCTTTCGGCGCCGACACCTGTGTCGTGCGTCTGCTGAAAATTGCGACCGCCGCGGCGGAAGGTGGCGAGGACAGCTGCGGGCACCCGCGGCTCGAGAATCGGCTCAGCAAGCCATTGCGTCGGACGCACATGAACCAAATCGACTGCGGCAGCGGCCTTGTCGTCATCGTAGAAATACGGACCTGTGATACGGCCGAGCCAATACAGCCCATCCGGGTCACGGGTCCACACGAACGAGCCTTCCTCGATTTCGCAGAACCGCTCGATGCGACGCGCCAGGCGCTCGTCCGGCGGCTCTTTCGGACCGCCGAACCCGCACAAGCCACGCGTCAACGCTCGCTCGATCGTCGCTCCGACGTCGACTTCGTCGCGACGCGACCGCATCGGTGCCCGGTAGACCGCGACAGTCATGTCAGCTGAACGGGGGACGGTGGTCCAGGCGCTGCGAGCCCGCGCCTGCGCGCCGCCACACGCGGGCGATCCAGTCCGCGTCCTCGTCGGTCACCAGGTTGGCCATTACCCGCACGGCGATGTTCATCAGGAACCGCGACCGCATGGCGATCGGCCCCGTCGACGGCAGGAGCCGCGGAATCGTCAGCAGCAGCCCGAGCCTGCGCGCGACGGAGAACCCGCGCGCGTAGTGCTCCCGCAGCACGGCGGGCCACGCCGTCGTCAGGTCGCCCGTGCCGAGCATCTCCGCGGCCAGCCTGCCGGTCTCCAGCCCGTAGTCGATGCCTTCGCCGTTGAGCGGGTTCACGCAGGCGGCGGCGTCGCCGATCAGCATCCAGTTGGGCCCCGCCACGCCGGAGACCGCGCCGCCCATGGGCAGCAGCGCGGACAGCCCCAGCCGCGGCTCACCGTCGAAGCCCCATTCCTTACGCCTCAGTGACGTGTAGTACGACATCAGCGGCCGCAGCGCCGCGTCGGCGGGGCGCTTCGACGTGGCCAGCGCGCCGACGCCGATGTTCACCTCCCCATTGCCGAGGGGGAAGATCCAGCCGTAGCCCGGAAGCACCTCGCCCTCGGGCGATCGAAGCTCCAGATGCGACGTGATCCACGGCTCGCTGGCGCGCGGCGTGGCGATGTACCCGCGGATCGCCACGCCGTAGACCGTCTCCTTGTGCCATTCGCGGCCGAGCACGCGACCGAGCGTCGACCGTGCGCCGTCGGCGACGATCAGATGCCCGCATCCGACCTCCGCGCCGGAATCCAACAGCACCGAAGACGCGCGACCCGACGAATCATGCCGAACGTCAACGGCTTTGGCGCCAAGCATCATCTTTGCGCCCTCGTCGACGGCCACCAACCGAATACGGTCGTCGAGCTCGGTGCGCGGTACCGCACTGCTGGTGTGCGGGAACGACGGCCCTGGCCACGGGATCTCGACGTCCGCGCCGAAGCCAGACATCCGCAGCCCGTGATGCGCGATACGGCCGTCGAGCCACGGCCCGAGGCCGAGCAGCTGCATCTCGGCAATGGCGCGCGGCGTCAGGCCGTCGCCGCACGCCTTGTCGCGCGGGAACTGCGCGGAGTCGATCACCAGCACATCGCGCCCGCTGCGGGCGGCCCACGCGGCGGCGGCCGAACCTGCCGGTCCCGCCCCGACCACGACCACGTCAGCGCTGGTGTTCATAGCTCCCAGTATGTTGGCAGGGTGAGGACACCGGCGAGCGTGGTGGCGGGAGTGGACTTCGGCGACCCCGCCTTCGCGCAGGAAGTCCGCGACGGCGTGGCCCGCATCGAAGACTTGATGTCCACTGAGCTGGGCAAAGCCGATGAGCTGATGGCCGAGGCGGTGCAGCACCTGTTCCAGGCGGGCGGCAAGCGGTTCCGCCCCCTGTTCACCGTGCTGTCCGCGCAGCTGGGCCCCGACCCTGACAACTGGCAGGTCACGGTCGCGGGCGCGGTCATCGAGCTCGTGCACCTGGCCACGCTGTACCACGACGACGTGATGGACGAGGCGCAGGTGCGCCGCGGTGCGCCCAGCGCCAACGCCAGGTGGAGCAACAACATCGCGATCCTGGCGGGCGACTATCTGTTCGCAACGGCTTCGCGGCTCGTCTCGCGCCTCGGGCCGGACGCGGTGCGGGTCATCGCCGAGACGTTCGCGCAGCTGGTCACCGGCCAGATGCGCGAGACCCGCGGCGCCGCCGACCATGTCGATTCCGTCGAGCACTACCTCAAGGTCGTCTACGAGAAGACGGCCTGCCTGATCGCGGCGTCCGGCCGGTTCGGCGGCACCTTCTCCGGCGCCGACGAGGAGCAGATCGAGCGGCTGAGCAGGCTCGGCGGCATCGTCGGCACGGTGTTCCAGATCTCCGACGACATCATCGACATCGACAGCGACCCCGACGAGTCGGGCAAGGTGCCGGGCACCGACCTCCGCGAGGGCGTGCACACGCTTCCTGTGCTGTACGCGCTGCGCGAAACCGGCCCGGACGCCGATCGGCTGCGCGAACTGCTGGCAGGCCCGGTCGAAGACGACGACGAGTTGGCCGAGGCGCTGAGCCTGCTGCGCAGGTCCCCGGGCATGTTGGCGGCCAAGGAGACCGTCGCCCGCTACGCCAGGGAGGCTCGCGACGAGCTGGCGAATCTCCCCGACGGTCCCGGCAGGCAGGCGTTGGCCTCGCTGGTGGACTACACGGTCACCCGGCACGGCTGAGGAACCTGCGGTGGCCGGTCGGCGTTGAGCTAGCGGAGACTTCCCGCCCGAGTGAAGAGCGGGTCGAATACGGAGGACGCTGATGAGCTGGCATTCAGGTGCCAACACGGCCAAGACTTTCTTCCTGCTGGCACTGTTCTCGGCGCTGATCGTCGCTGTGGGTGCGATGTTCGGCAGGAACATCATGTTTTTGGCCGTCCTGTTCGCGATCGGCATGAACGTCTACGTCTACTTCAACAGCGACAAGCTGGCGCTGCGGGCGATGCACGCGCAGCCGGTCACCGAGGTGCAGGTGCCGTTCATGTACAAGGTGGTCCGCGAGCTGGCCACCACCGCGCATCAGCCGATGCCGAGGCTCTACATCAGCGACACCGCCAATCCCAATGCGTTCGCCACCGGCCGCAACCCGCGCAACGCCGCCGTCTGCTGCACGACCGGGATCCTGCAGATCCTCAACGAGCGCGAACTGCGCGCGGTGCTCGGCCACGAGCTGTCGCACGTCTACAACCGCGACATCCTCATTTCCTGCGTGGCGGGCGCGATGGCGTCGGTCATCACCGCGCTGGCCAACCTCGCGTTCTTCGCGAGCATGTTCGGTGGCAACCGCGAAGGTGGCACGAATCCGTTTGCGATTCTTCTTGTTTCGCTGCTCGGCCCGATCGCCGCCACCGTCATCCGGCTGGCGGTGTCGCGGTCGCGGGAGTATCAGGCCGACCAGTCCGGGGCCGAGCTGACCGGCGATCCGCTGGCGTTGGCGTCGGCGCTGCGCAAGATCAGCGGCGGTGTGCAGCAGGCCCCGCTGCCGCCCGAGCCGCAGCTCGCCGACCAGGCGCACCTGATGATCGCCAGCCCGTTCCGCGCGGGTGAGAAGGTCGGCAAGCTGTTCTCCACCCACCCACCGATCGAGGACCGGATCCGGCGGCTCGAGGAGATGGCCGGCCGCGGCCCCGGCCAGTACTAGTTCTGCATAGTTGGTTGCGCTCAGCGCAACCAAGTACACACAAGACCCCACCATCTAGTCTGGTCAGATGCTGAGCAGAACCTTCGTGTTGGGCGCTATGGCAGCCGCCGTCGTGGGTGCGCCGGCGATCGCCGCCGCGGATCCGAACCAACCGCCGCCTCCTCCTCCGCCGCCACCCAACGTGAATGCGTGGGCGCTTGCGAAGCCGTCGGACTACTCGGTGCTCGCCGACCAGGCGTACGCGTTCACCACGCCCGACGGGTTGTCGTGCATGATTCAGCGCAACGGGGGATACGGCTGCTTCGGCGCGCTGCCGGGTGCACCGGAAGGCGCCAACCTGGTCAGCGGGCGGATCGCGCAGGTGCCCGGCTTCGCCAACGCGGGCGGGAACCCGTTCGCCGTTGCGGGCGAGATCAAGCCGCTGCCTGCCGGCTCGCGGGTGAGCTATCAGACGTTGAGCTGCGGCACCGACGGCACCGTCACGTCGTGCGTCGACAGCAAGAACCAGGCGGGCTTCGTGATCAGCCCCGGCGCCACATGGATTGTGGGCGAGGTCAATCCGCTCGTCGACCGGCCCGAGGGATCGAACCCGTACTTCAACTAGGTCAGAAACCCGAGCCGTGTACTTCGTGGCCGGGCTTCTCGGCGGCGAGACCGCGATAGGCCTGCTCGACCGTTGAGCCGTGGTTGACGACGCCGTCGACCTCGCGCGCGATCGGCATGGAGATGCCGTACTTGTCGGCGAATTCCATGATGACGCTGGCAGCCTTGACGCCCTCGGCAACCTGGTTCATCGACGAGATGATCTCGTCGATCTTCTTTCCCGCACCGAGTTGCTCGCCGACGTGGCGGTTGCGGCTGCGCTGCGACGTGCACGTGACGATCAGGTCGCCCATGCCCGCGAGGCCCGCGAAGGTGTCGCGGTGCCCGCCGATCGCTTCGCCCATCTTCGACATCTCGCGCAGCGCGCGGGCGATCACCATGGCGCGGGTGTTCTCGCCGATCCCCAGCGAGTAGCCCATCCCCACCGCGATCGCGTACACGTTCTTCAACGCGCCCGCCATCTCGACACCGACCACATCGTCGGTGGTGTACGTCCGAAATCTTTGCGTGCGGAACAGGTTTGCGAGGTTGGCTGCCAGATGCTGGTCCGGCATCGCGAGCACAGCCGCCGCGGCGTATCCCTCGGCGACCTCGCGCGCGATGTTGGGCCCGGCCAGGATGCCTGCCGGATGTCCGGGCAGCACTTCGTCGACGATCTGGCTCATCCGGTAGTTGGTGCCCTGCTCGAGGCCCTTCACCAGCGACACCACCGGAACCCACGGCCGCAGTTCCCGCGCGAGTTCGGTCAGCACGCCGCGAAACCCGTGCGACGGCACCCCCATCACGATGACGTCGGCGGATTCGGCCGCCTCGGAGAAATCGGTGGTGGCCCTCAGCGTGTGCGCCAACTCGACCTCGTTGCCGAGGTACTTGGTGTTGCGGTGCTTGGAGTTGATGTCGTCGGCGGTCTCCTCCGAGCGCACCCACTGCAGCGTCGGCCCGCGTCTGGCGCAGATGGACGCCACGGTGGTGCCCCAGGAGCCTCCACCGAGGACGACGACTTTGGGTTCGCGTTGAGCAGGTGCCATGACAAGAGCGTATTGCCGAGGTGCGCGGTTTTACTGGCAGTTGAGAAACTGCGTCGCGTGCGTTCGCGAAGTTTGCCCAAGGCTGCGAATTGGTGCGGATGACCCCGCTTCGCCGCTGGTAGCGTTGCTTGCCAGCAGGCAGAAAGGCTCCCCGTGCCGCACCCGATCAAGGCCGATCCGCGAGCACTTTCGCAACTCGCAGGCCGCCTCCGCGACGATGCCGACGCGCTTCGTGACGGACACAGATCGTCGACGGCGACGGCCGCTGACGCGCAGGGCGGCCTCGTCGGACGGTCGGCGCAGGCGATCAACGCCAAGGCCCAGCGCTGGCAGACCACGACC
The DNA here is from genome assembly GCA_963786995.1 of uncultured Actinomycetota bacterium. Taxonomy (GTDB): domain Bacteria; phylum Actinomycetota; class Actinomycetes; order Mycobacteriales; family Mycobacteriaceae; genus Mycobacterium. The sequence continues at coordinate 667,471 of CAWBBH010000006.1, forward strand.
GCGGATTTGCATCGCGTGCTGACCTCTCAGGCCGATGCCCTGAAGAGTGCCGCGGCTGCCTACGCCAGGACCGAGGAGAACAACCGCGGCGAGATCGAGTCTCTGGATCCGAGGAACATGTAGGGCCTCATGTCGTTGACGGTCGAGGACGTGCAGCGCTGGGATCCCGGCGCGGTGCGTGCGGTGGGCGACGCCGCCCGCTCACGCGCGGAGATCTCGACCGAGACCGCCAACAGCCTGCCGAGGTTTCCCGACTGGATCGGACCCGGTTCGGAGCAGGCCAAAGCGGCGATCGAGAAGAGCAGGCAGGCGTTGATGCGCGACGCTGCTGCGGCGACAGCGGCGGCACGTGCAGCCGATGCGGCTGCGGTCAACGTGCAGATCGTCAGGGACAACCTGCAACAGGTGCTGAACACGGCCCGCGACTGCGGCATGCTCGTCGACCCGGTGTCGGGAACGGTGCGCCCGGCGGTGCCCCGGCTGGCTCGACCGGACGACTGGAACAACGCCAAGATCCTGCAGGAGGCGGTGAAACAGGTTCTGGCGCAGGCCGGTACCGTCGACCGCCAGTTGGCTTCGGCGATGGACGATGCCGACGACGTCGTCGACGTGCCTCCCGAGGCGAGACCGATACCGTTGCCACCGGCGGATGCAGGCGCCGAGGACGTCGCCCAGTGGTGGGAGTCGTTGAGTCAGGAGGATCGCGAGCGGCTCGTCGCGGAGCATCCCCCGGAGTTGGGAAATCTGAACGGAATACCGGCGGCGGCCCGTTCCACCATCAACCTGCAGGTGCTCGACGACGACCTGAACCGCATCACCGACACTGCCGCGCAGCACGGGGTTTCGACGGGTCGGATCCTCGCGAACCCAGGCTTCTACGGCCTGTCGGCCGACGACGTCACGCGCTACACCAATGCGCTCAAAGTTCAAGAGGGACTCAGCCATCAGCGTGGCATCGAGACAGACCCGGCCAAGCAGCGCCCGGCGATGTTGTGGCGCTACGAGCCACTCGCCGATCGTGGCCAGGGCCGCGCGGCGATCGCCATCGGCAATCCCGACTACGCCGACAACACGTCGGTGATCGTGCCCGGCACCGGCAGCAGCGTGCGCGGTGGCTGGCTCAGCGACGGTCACAACGATGCGATCAACCTGTGGGAGCAGTCGCAGCTCGCGGACCCGAGCCACACCCATGCGGTGATTTCGTGGATGGGCTACGACGCACCCGACGGCTTCTCCGACACCCGCGTCGCGAATCCGAACCTGGCCCGGTCGGGTGGCGACCTGTTGGCCGCCGATGTGAACGGGCTGTGGGTGACGCACCAGGATCCCAGCCAGCATGTGACCGTGATCGGACATTCCTATGGGTCGACGACGGTGGCCGACGCGTTCGCCGGCTCCGGGATGCACGCCAACGACGCGGTCCTGTTGGGTTGCCCGGGAACGGATTTGGCGAGAAGCGCCGCCGACTTCAACCTCGACGGCGGCAACGTCTACGTCGGCTCGGCGTCGACCGACCCCGTCAGCTACATCGGTACCGCGCCGGAGCACGTGCACGATTACCTCAATCGGACGCTGAATTATCCGGTGGGTTTCGACGCCGGTCTCGGGCTGGACCCGGCGGGCGACCAGTTCGGGTCGATACGGTTCGACGCGGAGGTGGCCGGACGCGACGGTCTCGACACGGGAGACCACTCGCATTACTACGATCCGGGTAGCGAATCGCTGGCGTCGATGACCTATATCGCCACGGGCGACGGCGATGCGTTGGCACAGGTTGGTTTGTTGGCCGAAGGTCGTCGGCAACCGCATGTCGATCTGCCGACGGAGATCGACCTGCCGTTCGGCGGAAAGATCGAACTGCCGCCCGTAGGCTTCGACGTACCGGGTTCGCCCGCCTATATCGATCCCGAAGGGCAACGTCCAGGGGAGTCGGTGACCAAAGATCATGCGTTCTAGACGAGTTCGGCTGGCCGCAGGGCTGCTGGGTATCACCGCGGCATTAGGAGGGTGCACGATGCTGCCAGGGCACAGTGCGCAAGAACCGTCGACGTCACCGCCTGCACCGGTGGAGACGTCATCCAACGAAGACACGATGAAACAGGTGATCGACCCGGCGAAGCAGATCGTCAAGGCCGCCGGGCTCGAGGATGTCTTCGGCGGGTTCAGCTTCGAGGCATGCAACGACCAGGGCGAGCCGCCCTACCGCGGCAGGCTCGAGGTGTCGTTCGCCATCCCGGGGGACGTCGAGCCGGAGAAATACATCCGGCAGATCGCGGACACGATGGTGCAGCAGGGCTGGTATGACGGGCCTCCACCGGGCAAGCGGCCCTTCGGGACGGTGATCCACACCGACGAGGTGATGGCTGTCCTGTCCCAGCATCCGGTGGCGCGCGAGGACGGCGCAATCCGCATCTTCGGTGAGTGCCGGAACATGGTCGACCACCGCGACGACGCGGTGAAGGACGTCAACGTCACCGATCAGTTGACCGGCTAGCGAGTTGACGAACAGCAGCGTGAAACGTCGTTCCGCCCGACTGGCCTGCGCACTCGCGGTTGCCGTCGCGATGGCGGCGGGTTGCACCCCGACGGCACCCGAGAAGCCGAACGCGGAGTCGTCGAACCCGCCGTTCGTGCCGATGCCCGACCCGGCTTCGATGCAGCAGGTGATTCTGCCGGCCAGAGAATTCGTCGTGCTGAATCGGTTGCAGGACGTCACCGGAACCTTCGGCTGGGTGGCGTGCGGCGGTGAGAACGAAGCGCTGTATTACGGCGAGGTGCAGTTGACGTTCGCGGTGCCCAAGGGCGTCGACGAGAACCGCTACATCAACCAGATCGTGAAGATGATGGTGTCCCACGGCTGGATGGACGGCCCGGTGGAAGGCGACGGGTCACCCGGGACGCTTCTGCGCACGAACGAGGTGCGCGCCGCCATCAGCGGCGGCGACGCGGTCTATCGCGAGCTCGGCACGATCCGGCTGTCAGGGGAGTGCCGCAACACCAACGACCACCGCGACGACAGCGCCGGAGTCGACATCACCGATCAGCTGACTCAGCGATAGTTGACGAACTGCAGCGCGACGTCGAGGTCGGCCTTCTTCAGCAGCGCGATCACGGCCTGAAGGTCGTCGCGCTTCTTCGAGCTGACGCGCACCTCGTCACCCTGGATCTGCGCCTTGACGCCCTTGGGACCCTCGTCGCGGATCAGCTTGGTGATCTTCTTGGCGTCCTCGCTGGAGATGCCCTGCTTGATGGTGCCGCTGACCTTGTAGGTCTTGCCGGAGGCCTGCGGGTCGCCGACGTCGAAGGCCTTCATCGAGATGTCGCGCCGGATGAGCTTTTCCTTGAACACGTCGATGGCGGCCTTGACCCGCTCCTCGGTGGACGAGGTGATGGTGACCGCCTCCTCGCCCTGCCAGGCGATCGAGGTGTCGGTGCCGCGGAAGTCGAACCGGGTGGAGAGCTCCTTGGCGGCCTGATTGAGGGCGTTGTCGACCTCCTGGCGATCGACCTTGCTGACGACGTCGAAGCTTGAATCCGCCATTGGATTCCGTCCTCCTTCTCGTGTGAGTCGGTGTCAACTATCCCACGTCGCCCAAACCGACAATTCGCAGGGAAAGTGCGAGCAGAAACCTGCAAAACGTCGATTTCGCCGCCGATGCGCCCTCGTTGTACCCTGCTAGTCGCACCAAGGCAGGTTGCCCGAGCGGCCAATGGGAGCGGACTGTAAATCCGTCGGCTTACGCCTACGCAGGTTCGAATCCTGCACCTGCCACCATGGTCAGTCAGACGTGATATCTAGCCACGCTAGCTGGGCTGTGCTTTCCTCGATCGCCAGCCGCGCGGTCCACAACAACCGGGGCTGCCCGCGACCCCGCCTTCGGGGTACGACGAGCGAACCCACCACGAGAGCACCGTCGGCTAGATCGATGCATCCATCACCGATCTTCTGGCGTTCAAGACGACCGCCACGGCCGAATCCGTTCCACACAACGTAGTGGTGCCGTCGTTCGGAAAAGGCCAGTGAGCTTGGCGTCCCAATCGCGAGGCCGACTGGTGACGCGCTGCTGGTTGGTTTCCGCTTCGATGGCCACAGGATTTATCGGAGCCCGTATTCGTGGAAGTTTCTGCGCGACAACGATATCGGGCAGATTCGTTCAGTCATGGATGGAATTCTTTCGGCGGGGACGACGTCGCGAGATTCCTGGCGCCTGCGCGCGCACGATTACTGGTGCCTCGAGGCAGGTCCTCGTCCCAGCAGCGCGGTAATCCCCAGCACGCCGGCGAATGGCAGCAGCACGAGGCCGGGCAACTGGTAACGCCACGAGAACTCGAACGCTGCCGACGCGAGCAGAATGGTCACAGCCATGCCGACTGCCAGGAGCGTGACCGAGCGGATGCCGCTCGTTCGCGCTCGGCCGAGCCCGAACCCGGCCAGCAGCGCGATCACGCCGAACACGCCCAACAATGTGCCGGGGGTGTAGCCCACACCGAGCTGATACCCCCGGAGAAACGCGGTAAGCCCGACCACGGTCGTCGGATCCCGTCCGCTGAACTCCCGCGAAGCCTGGATGCTGTGCTCCACGTCGATCCACGGGACCCGTGGGAACTGCCATCGACGCACGGTGTTATCACCGGGAGCATTGGTCCGCGCGGGGCGGAATCCCTTGAGGAAGTCCAGCGCAATGGCGCGCGCAACATCCAGCGGCTGCTGGTCGATCACTGCCCTGCCGAACGCCCGCTGCACCGCGTTCAAGTCGGTGCCGGCGGGAAAGCGAGCGCGCCAGGCTTCTTCACCCTGGATGTGGGTGTATTCGTCGAGCTTCATGCGCTGTCCCAACGGTTCCTCGGGGCAGGCCAGCGTCGTCAGCGGATCGAGTTTCAGCTTGTCGCAGTCCGCGACGACGGCGGTACGGCCGTAGAGCACGTTGGCAGTCGTCCGGGTCAGGCCCCATTCGCCGGTCTGCGCATGGAAATACCACCCGTATCCGGCGATTACGAGGCCGAACGCCGCGACAAACGCGATCATGCGCGCTCCGACAGTCCGCCAGCCGTGCCAGGTTCGCCACGACCGCCATACCCCGCCGGCGATGATCAGGTAACACAACACCGGCACGATCAGCGCAAAGGCCACCAGCCGGAACATCACCGCCACACCGAGCAGGAGACCACCAAGCGCGGCCCGGCGCGGACTCGGCGCACCGGCGCTGAGTAGCACCCACAGCAGTGCGACCAGCAGCACCTGCAGCCATGTGTCGGACATGATCAGCTGCTCAATCTGGATCTGGTAACCGTCCAGCAGCAGCGGTGCGGCGGCAATCGAGGCCAGCCAGCGATTTGCCCCGTGCCGCAACGTCAATGCGTACAGCGCAACCGCCGAGCCCACGCCCGCAAGGTGCTGAAGCGCCGTAACCAGCTCGAGCCCATCCACCCAAAGCGTGGGGGTCAATACGAACAGCTCGTACCCGATGGGGTGCAGACCGCCGGGGTCGTATTTGCCAATATTGCTGAGATATCGGAACGAATCGCCGAACATCAATGCGGGCTGGTACGCAAACCAGGCCAGCACTCGCAACACGACGCCGACGCCAACGAGCGCGATGAACAGCCAGTGCAGTACAACCAGACTGCGGGTCGCGCGCGAGAGAGTGGCCACGCCTGTCAGACGTTGTTTGTGCGCGACCAGTGCACGGTGGGGTACAGCTTTTCGACGTCGACCCGGTGCTTGTTGACCTCAACGATGCTGAACATCGACTCGATCAGCGTGTCCGACAGTAGGTGGGGTTGGAGCCCTAATTCGACCAGGCCGGTGTGCTTGACGTTGTAATAGTGCTCGGCGGCCTCGGTCCGCGGGTTATCCATGTGCTCGATCTGTACCGGGCCGGGGAACTGCTCTGCGACCACGTCGGCAATGTCGCGCACGGACATCGCTTCGGTCATCTGGTTGAAGACCCGGAACTCACTGCGGTCGGCGGGGTTCTCGACCGCGAGCCTGATGCATTCCACGGTGTCCCGAATGTCGATTAGCCCCCTGGTCTGTCCCCCGGTTCCGTACACCGTCAGCGGCTCGCCGAGCACGGCTTGGATGACGAACCGGTTCAGTACGGTTCCGAACACGCTGTCGTAGTCGAACCGCGTCGACAACCGCGGATCGAGCGTGGTTTGCGGGGTTTGCTGTCCGTAGACGACGCCCTGGTTGAGATCGGTGGCACGCAAACCCCAGTTCCGGCAAGCGAATTCGATGTTGTGCGAGTCGTGCACCTTGCTCAGGTGATAGAAGGACCCAGGCCGTTTGGGGAAGAGGACGCGGTCCTTGCGGCCGTTGTGTTCGACGTCGAGCCAACCCTCGTCGATATCGATGTTGGGTGTTCCGTATTCTCCCATGGTTCCGAGCTTGACCAGGTGGATGTCACGGTCGGTCTCGGCAATGCCGTATAGCACATTGAGCGTTCCGACGATGTTGTTGTGCTGGGTATAGACGGCGTGCGCGCGGTCGATCATCGAATACGGAGCTGCCCGTTGTTCGGCGAAGTGCACGATCGCATCGGGACCGAAGTCGCGCAACGTGGCATAGACGAAATCCGCGTCCAGCAGGTCGCCGGTGTACGCGGCAATTCGTTTGCCAGAAACTTCCCGCCATGCCGCCACCCGCACGTCAAGATCGTCAATCGGGACCAGGCTGCAGACGCCGAGCTCCTCGTCGTAGCAGCGTCGTACGAAGTTGTCGAGCACCGCCACGTCGTGCCCGCGGTCGGAGAGATGCAGCGCGGTGGGCCAGCCGAGGTATCCGTCTCCGCCGAGCACCAGAACCCGCACAACAGCACCCTATCGAATGTGATGATCGCAACGAGCGTAACTACACCAACGGTTACGTGCACAATTGCGACATGCGCCCGCGACCGGAGGAGCAGCACCTGCATGATCACTGCGGTGCGTTCGCCGCGGCCACAGGTCGTCAGCTCGAGGCCGCAGGCCGCGATAAACCCCGCTATCGCCGCTATCAGTACGAGCTGATCGCGCCGCACTGCGGGAGATCGATCCTCGAGGTCGGTGCCGGGCTCGGCGAGTTCGCGGAGCAGTTCTACGATCTGGATCGACTTGTCGTGACCGACGTCGACCCGGCCGCCGTTGCGGCCATGGCGCGCCGGTTCGCCGGGCGTCCCCAGGTGGAGGTCCGGCGACTCGAGTTGGGGAAACCGCCCGATCTCGACCAACCCGTCGCGTCTGTGGTCGCGATCAACGTGCTCGAGCACATCGACGACGACACCGGTGCGCTGCGTTCGCTGGCCACGGCCGTCGAGTTCGGCGGCAGCCTCGTCCTCTGGGTCCCTGGATACCAGCAGCTGTACGGCGAATTCGACCGCAGAGTCGGCCACGTCCGCCGCTATACGCCAAGCTCTCTGGCCAGTGTCGTCCGGCGAGCGGGGCTCGACGTCGAGCTGGTGAAACCGGTGAACCTGCTCGGCGGCGTCGCCTGGTGGGTGACGGTTCGCACGGGCGGTGTTAGCTCACCCAACCCGAGGGTGGTCGCTCTCTTCGATCGCTTTGTGGTGCCGGTATCGAAGGCGTTGGACCGCGTGGTGCGAGTGCCCTTCGGCCAGTCGGTGTTGTGTGTGGCCCGCAAACGGGGCGAGCCTTGATCCCGCTGTCGCGGAGCCGAGTTCGGCTGTGGGGTCGCTACACCGGCGCGTCTGTCGTCGCCGGCGTCATCAGTGAGGTCGTCTTCGTCGTCACCTACTGGTTTCTGGCCGTCCCGGTGGCGGCGAGCCTGCTAGCGTTCGTGGCGGGCGCGGTTCCCAACTATCTGATGAACCGGTACTGGGCGTGGCAGCGCCGCGGACGTCCGCACCACACCAGCGAGGTCCTTCCATACGCCGTGATCGTCGTCGTCACGGCGCTCACCGCGATCCTCGTCACGACGGCCGCTGATCGCTGGGTCCGCGACCACGTCTCCACACATGCCCTGCAGGTCACCCTCGTCGGTACTGCATTCCTGGCGACCTACGGGACGATGTTTGTGCTGAAGTTCGTGCTCTTCGACCGATTCATTTTCGTTGACCGCGCAGCACGTACTCCCGACACCACGTCCGCACCATGACGCGCGCGTAGTGCATGCCGTAGATCACGTCGGCGCCCTTCTTACTGGCGCCGTTGCGGCGCCGTCGCATCGTCATGGGCACCTCGAGTACCCGCGCGTGCCGGGCCATCATGCCGAGTAGCAATTCCGACGACTGGTACTGCGGCTCGACCAGCGGGATCGAGCACGCGAGATCGGCCCTCATGGCGCGAAACCCGAACGACGTGTCGGTGATTCGCCGCCACGTCAGCAGCGACGCCAGCATCGCGAAGACACGCACCCCGATCCAGCGCACGCGGCTGTCTGCATCGTGTCGGCCCAGCCTGCGCGAGCCGGTCACGAAATCGGCCCGGTCCTCCACCAGGGGTCGCACGAGGGTGTCCAGCTCCGCGCCGTCGTACTGCCCGTCGGCGTCGGTGGTCACCACGTAGCGTGCTCCGCAGTCCGCGGCCAGCCGGTAGCCGAGCCGCAATGCCGCGCCCTGACCTCGGTTGCGCGCGGCGACACAGGTGTAGACGCCGTGTTCGCGCGCGATCTGGGCGGTGCTGTCGGTGGCGCCATCGACGACGATTAGCACGTCCACCGGCACCCCGCAGCAGCGTTTCGGTATGTCCTGCAACACTGCACCGATACTGGCGGCCTCGTTGTACGCGGCGATCACCACCACCAATTCGGCGAGGTGCACTTGCGGATGCCGCCCGTGGAAGTCCGCGACGGCACGGGCGTCCACCTCGTCGGGGTAGTCGGCAAGCCGCCTCATGCGGTCGCGGCCCCGACCTCGTCGCGGAAGTAGCGCCACGTGCTCGCAGCCCGTCCGCGAGCTCAACGGCCGGCCGGTAGCCGAGGACATCCGAGCTGTGCGACAGGTCGAGAACGACGGCGGGCATCTCACCCTGTTGTGCCGCAACATGTTCCGTGCGCAGGGGCCGACCGGTGACGCGGCGGACAGCCTCGACGAGTTCCAGCACCGATACCGACAGACCGGATCCGATGATCGCACTCCCGGTGTAGCGGCTTTCCCAGGCGAGCAGCACGCCGCGGACGACATCATCGACGTGGACGAGGTCGCGGCGCTGCGTTCCGTCCCCGTAGATACTCACGGTGGATCCAGAGAGCGCCGCCCGCATCAGCCTCGCCACGAAACTGTCCTTGTGCGCCATGCCTGGTCCGTAAATGTTGCTGAACCGCAGAGCACAGGTCGCCATCCCGTACGCACCCGCGTATCCGGACAGCAGCATCTCACAGGCGGCCTTGGTGGCTCCGTACGGCGTGAGTGGTCGCAACGGCAGGTGTTCTGTGATCGTTGCGGTACCCACGTCGCCCACCACCGCGTTCGTCGATGCCAGCACGAATCTGCTCACACCCCTTATACGGGCCAGTTCGAGCAGTTCCTGGGTGACGGCGACGTTGTCGGCATAGGTCTGTGTGGGCCGCTCGACCGAGCGGAGCACCGACGTTGATGCCGCGAGGTGGACGATGCCGACCGTGCCGGGGGCCACCGCCTCGTCGCGGACGTGGTTATCGCGCAGGTCTCCAACGACGTGGGTCACGTCGCCGCGCGGCCCGTCGGGGCCCACCCGGTCGACGACCGTGACGGGAATCCCCCGGCGCTGAAACGCCTTGACGACAGCACAGCCGATGAAGCCGCGACCACCCGTGATAAGTACGCGACCACCGGTCCCTGAGCCCACAGCGGCCAACCTATCGCGGTCACGTTTGCTCCGACGCGAGCAATTCTCGTATTCCCTGCTCCAGTGCGTTTCGGCCGTTCGGCCATTCCGCCCAGCACCGATCGGTGGGATGCGAGTCCCAGTCGCGGGCGGCCCGGCTTTGTCGCACCGATGAGTTGACGGATTCGGACGAGTCTTCTCTTGGGACCCCCTCGATGTCCCGACGACAATGAGCAGGCCCATCCGATAGGTCCAGAGACCGCACGCCAGTCACCTCGCCGCCTGGCACGGAAACGCCGTTGCTCTCGCATGAGAATGTTATTCTCCTGCCGATAGGCAGGGAGGAAATGGGTCGGTTTCGGGTGGGACTCTGGCGTGCGTCGAAACGTGTGTTGAGGAGGACGGGTTAAGAGATGTTTTCCGCAATTCTGATCGAGAAGGGCGACGACGGGCAGTCGGTGGCGCTCACCGAGGCCGACGAGGGGCAACTGCCCGAAGGCGACGTCAGTGTCGAAGTGGAGTACTCGACGTTGAACTACAAAGACGGCCTCGCCATCACCGGTAAGTCACCGGTCGTCCGCAAGTTCCCGATGGTGCCCGGCATCGACTTCGCCGGCGTCGTCGCCGAGAGCACCCATGCCGACTGGAAGCAGGGCGACCGTGTTGTGCTCAACGGGTGGGGCGTGGGCGAGACTCACTGGGGCGGCCTGGCCCAGAAGGCCCAGCTCAACGGCGACTGGCTGGTGCCGCTGCCGTCGGAGTTCGACTCCCGTCAGGCGATGGCGATCGGGACTGCCGGTTACACGGCGAGCCTCTGCGTCGACGCTCTGCTGGCCCACGGGGTGTCGCCCGATCAGGGTGAAGTCCTGGTAACAGGCGCGACGGGCGGCGTCGGCAGCGTCGCGGTTGCGTTGTTGACCAAAGCCGGGTTCAAGGTCGCCGCCGCGACGGGCAAGGCGTCAGAGGCCGATTACCTTCAGCAGCTAGGCGCCGCCACGGTGTTGGACCGTGCCGAATTCGCCGAGAAGGGCAAGCCGATGCAGAAGGAACGCTGGGCCGGCGTGCTCGACTCCGTCGGCAGCCACACGCTCGCGAATGCGTGCGCGCAAACCCGCTACGGCGGCGCGGTTGCCGCCTGCGGCTTGGCGCAAGGCATGGATTTCCCTGCCTCGGTCGCGCCGTTCATCCTCCGCGGCGTCTCGCTGCTCGGCATCGACAGCGTGATGGCGCCCAAGCCTCGACGCTTGGCCGCCTGGGAGCGGCTATCCCGCGATTTGGATCCGGGCGTGCTCGACTCGATCGCATCGGAAATTACTTTGTCAGAGGCGATCGATGCGGCCGGCCGGCTGATGGACGGCACGGTGCGCGGGCGGATCGTCGTGGACGTCAACCGCTGATCGGGGCGCAGATGGCTACGAAAACGACCAAACGGCAAGCGAAGTCACAGAACACCGTCGAGCTGGACCTGTCCGATGTCGACCACCGGGTAGGTAAGCCGATCGGCGGTGGCCAGCTGTGGGATCCCTGCAGCTCGTCGGACATCCGCCGCTGGGTGATGGCGATGGACTACCCGAACCCCATTCACTGGGACGAGAAGTTCGCCCGCGAATCGAAGTTCGGCGGCCTCATCGCGCCGCAGTCCATCGCTGTCGCGCTGGACTACGGGCACGGTGCGGCGCCCGCCTGTGTGGGTCATATTCCTAATAGCCACCTGATCTTCGGCGGCGAGGAGTGGTGGTTCTACGGTTGCCCTATCCGGCCGGGAGACCAGCTGTTTCAAGACAGACGCTTCCACGACTACAAAGTGGTCGATACGAAATTCGCCGGGCCGACGATGTTTTCGCGAGGCGACACCGTTCACAAGAACCAGCACGGCACCCTGGTGGCGCGCGAGCGGTCAACCGCAATTCGCTATCTCGATGAAGAGGCGACCAAGCGGGGCATGTTCGAGAATCAGCTCGGAGAGATCAAGCGCTGGACGCAGTCCGAGCTCGAAGCGGTCGACCGGCTGCGCCGCGAATGGCTGGAGTCCAATCGATTCGGCGTGTCGCCACATTTCGACGAAGTGAAGGTGGGTGACACGCTGCCTCGGCGCGTCATCGGTCCGCACAGCATCGCTAGCTTCACCACCGAGTACCGAGCCTTCCTGTTCAACATCTGGGGCACCTTCCACTGGGTCGCCCCGCCCGGAATCAAAGACCCGTGGGTGTACCAGGATCCGGGCTGGGGCAAGGGCTTCGCCTTCGACGAAGAGGACGCGATGATCGACCCGCGGAAGCGCGACGGACTCTACGTCGGACCTTCTCGCGGCCACATCGATGCCGACCGCGCGAGCGAAGTCGGCATGGCCCGCGCGTACGGCTACGGCGCGACGATGGGCGCGTGGTGCACCGACTATCTGGCTTACTGGGCCGGACACGACGGCATGGTGCGCCACACCAAGGCGGACTTCCGCGGCCCTGCCTTCGAAGGTGACGTGACGTACTTCGACGCCGAGATCATCGACAAGCAGACTCAGTCGACATGGGGTGTGCCGCTCGTCCAGGTCAAGCTGCGGCTGACGAACCAGAACGGCGAGGGCCTGGTGGACTGCACCGCCGAGGTGGAGCTGCCCGTCTGATCATGGCTGCCGGAACGAACACTGGGACGAATCGGGCAGTCGCGCAGTCTCTTTCGCTGGTGTCAGGGCCTGCGCTGGCTGAAGAACCCGGTCTCGGATCGCTGACCCTGCCGGGCTTCCTCCATGAGGTGACACAGCTTTACGGCGAGCGGGAGGCGCTGGCGTTTCCGATCCCCGAGGGCGCGGTCCGCTGGTCCTACGACGATCTCTGGGAACGCGCGGTCGAGGTGGCGTGCGCCCTGCGTGGGGGTGGCCTCGGCAAGGGCGGTCGGGTCGGGGTGTTGATGACCAACCGGCCGGAGTGGATCGCCGCGGTGTTCGGCATCGGACTCGCCGGCGGCGTGGCGGCTACGTTCAGCACGTTCTCCACTCAGGCCGAACTCGACCAACTGTTGGCTGCCTCCGACGTGTCGGTATTGCTGTTCGAGCGGGCGGTGCTCAAGAAGGATTTCGCCGAACTGCTCACCGGCTTGGAACCCGGAATCGCCACGGCGGGACCCGACGAACTGCGCTCAACGAAGTATCCGTTCCTGCGCCGGCTCGTCACCGTCGGCGAGTCCGCACCCGGGATGGAAACCTGGGAAGACTTCCTGGCGTCCGGGCGCGGCGAGCCGCGTGAGTTGGTTCACGCGACCGCAGCCGCAGTGCATCCCAGCGATCCGGGGGTGTTGTTCTTCTCGTCGGGTTCCACCGGCAAGCCGAAGGGCATCCTGAGCGCGCATCGGGGGGTATCCATTCAAATGTGGCGCTTCCGTCGGATGTACCAGTTCGGCCCAGAAGACGACGTCCGCTGCTGGTCGGCCAACGGCTTCTTCTGGTCCGGCAACTTTGCGATGTCACTCGGCGTCCACGCTTGGCCGCCGGCGGTTCGCTGGTGCTGCAGTCGACCTTCGCGGCGGCCGAGGCGCTCGACCTCATGGCCGCTGAACGGGTCAACTTTCCGTTCGCGTGGCCGCATCAATGGGCTCAGCTCGAAAGCGCACCCAACTGGGACCGCGTGGACTTGAGCAGCATGCGGTTCGTCGACTTCAAGACACCGGTCGCGCGGCACCCAACCGTGTCGACCAAGTGGTTCGAGCCAGGCCATGCATACGGAAGTACCGAGACCTTCACCATCTCCACCGGCTACCCGGCCAACACGCCGCCAGAAGTGCACGCCGAGAGCAGCGGTGTGGCGTTGCCCGGCGTGACACTCAAGATCGTCGATCCACTGACCGGCGCGGTCGTTCCCCGCGGCGAGCGCGGCGAAATCTGCGTCAAGGGACCGACGCTGATGCTCGGCTACATCGGCACCCCGCTCGACGAAACACTCGACGCTGAAGGGTTTTTCCGCACTGGCGACAGCGGCTATTTTGACGACGCCGACCGGTTGTACTGGGAGGGCCGGCTCACCAACATCATCAAGACCGGCGGTGCCAACGTCTCGCCGCTGGAGGTCGATGGCGCCCTCGCGTCTCACCCCGCGGCCAAAGTGGCGCACACCGTCGGCGTGCCGCACGAAACGCTCGGTGAGGTGGTCGTCGCGTGCATCGTGCCACACGATGGTGCGCAGGTGACCGCCGAAGAAATCCGTACCTTTCTGGCGCAGCGGCTGGCCAGCTACAAGGTGCCTCGTCACGTGCTGTTCTTCGCCGACGACGAGATTTCGGTGACCGGCAGCGCGAAGATCAAGTCGGGCGAGGTGCGGGAACTGGCCATGAAGCGACTCGGCGGCTAGGTCCGTCGAGCAACGCGCGTGCCGTTGATAGACCCGATGACGCAATAGCCAAGTGCGCCGCCGAGCACGGCAAACTTGATGATGGCCGCTCTTCGTGCGCGGCGTGCATTGATGTCAAGTTCGGTGCGCTTGAGGACCTCGAGCAACGACATTCCCTCAACGGCATCAGCCGCCACTGCCGGGATGACGACCGCAGGCACCACAGGCGGGTGTCCGTGGACGCTGCGGACCCGCTCCAGAAGCAGTGCAGTCCATGTGCCGTATGTGAGCATGTAGCCGAAGTCGAGCCATAGCGACAACTTGGCGGCGCGCTCGCCGTCGGGTCCCCACTGCGCCATGATCTGCTCAGCGCGAATTCCATTGCCCGCCAACTCGAATGGGATGATACCCGGACCACCCGACCGGCGCATGCGCTGCTCGAGCATCAACATGACGGCGGTGTAGCCCGCGAAACCATACGTCGCCGCCGCCAGCGTCGCGCCGCGTCGCAATTGGATGCTCCTCATCATCGCAGCAATCTAGCGAACCGGCGACGTCGATACCGGTTGCCGGTCTTGTTGTGCTGGGTAGGGGCTTGCTTTCCTCTCCAGCCGGTAGCGTTCCCAGACTCGCGTCAGCTCAGGAGTCAACGCAGCCATCGCGCTGACCGTCGATGTCCTCGTCGCGGAAGCCGAACAGCTCGCCGGTGGCGCAGCTGTCGAACAGTTGAGAATGTGTCAGCTCCGCGCCCTTTGGCTTGGCGTTGGTGTAGACGATCAACGCAGTGTCGTCGGCGTCGGTCGGCTCGATCTCTTCGGTGTTTTGAGCGAAATACAGCTCATCGAAATGGTGTGTGCTCGCAGGGAGGTGTGCATCGATAGGCGCCTTCGAGCACGTATGTTCGCAGCCCGTCGATTTCGGCTGTGCCGCGCACCGTCTCCTCTGCCGAGGTCTCGAATGTGATCAGTAGTCGCGCCCCGCAGATGATGAGGTGATAACAGATCTCCGGTGCGCGCAGGAGCGGGTCCAGCGGCACCAGCACCGCACCGACTTTGAGAACGCCGAAGCAGGCGAACAAGGAATGGGGCACGTTGGGCAATTGCACCGCCGCCTTGTCACCGCGACCGACGCCGAGGTCGCGGAGGCTGGTGGCGATGCGGCCTGAAAGCTCGTCGACCTGGGCGGCACAAGGAGTATCACGACGACGAATTACACTGGTGGACAGACCCTTTCCGTCACTATCAGGGAGTGCCGCCCCGACCACCGTGCGCTCTGCACGCCGGCCACGGAGGGGGCGGAAGTCCCGATGTTGTCGACCTTCTGACACCCCCGCCGCGACATGAGTTAGGTTGCGGGACGCGGAAGCACCAGGGGTGGGTCTGCCACCCCGGGGAACTCGATGGGGTGTGGGGCGCCAAGTCCGACGCACGTCCCCAACCAGGACGCGATCCTCCCCTGGCAGGTTGGTGCTGAACAGTCGTTCGTCAGTGGATGGACCGTGGCTGATCGCCAACTCGACCTCGCAGGCAGACATCGCGTGGATTGAGCTCGCCCGATTCGCGGTTGCCTGCGAGGTCAGGCCCACGACTTCGACGGCCTCGCCCTCGGCGAGCAGGTAGGCGGCGATGATCGCCGTCTTTCGACGAGGCACTGGAGATCACGATCGTGTCAGTTTCAGTACCGACGAGTCGCGGCGCGTGCGACGAATACCCCTTTTCGACGGGACCAAGGTCACCGGTATCGCAATAGGTCGTGACTGCGGGTAGGCGGAGTCGTACGTTGACCACAAATGACCGAGTTCATGCGCAACAGCGATGCGTTCACCTGGGCCATGGAAAGCGATCCTCGATTGCGTTCCACGGTGGTCACGGTGATCGTGCTCGACCGATCGCCGGACTGGGACGAGGTACGCAATCGCTTCGACGTCATTTCGCGCAAGGTGCCGATGTTGCGACAGCGAGTCGTCCCGTCTCCTCCGCCCGCCCCGCCGCGATGGGAGGACGCCCCGGACTTCGACCTCGACTTCCACATGCGCAGAGTGACCGCGGCCGCGCCCGGAACCTTCGACACTGTGCTGGAAATGGCGCGAGCCGCGGCGATGGAGGACTTCGATCGGGCACGCCCGCTGTGGGAGGCCACGCTGATCGACGGCCTCGAAAACGACGGCGCGGCAGTGGTGCTCAAGTTCCACCACGCTCTGACTGACGGCGTCGGAGGCATCCAGATCGGGATGATCCTCTTCGACTTGTCCGAGGTACCAGAGAAGCTCGGACCAGTGGCGGAAGTGGCCGAAGTGACCCCGCCACCGTGGCTGAGCGGCTATCGCGACACCGCGCGATACGACGCCCGCCTGGTGGGCAACGCGCTGATGGGCACACTGAAGATGGCCCCGAAGCTGATTTCCAACGGCATTCTGCGGCCGATACCTACCGTTTCGTCGGCTGCAGAGATGGCTGCGTCGGTCTACCGGACTGTCCGCCCGGTAAACCGGACGGGTTCACCACTGATGAGGAAGCGCAGCCTTCTCCGACGACTCGGCGTGCTGGAGGTTCCGTTTCCGCAGCTTCGGGCCGCCGCCCACCACTGCGACGGCGCGTTGAACGATGCATTCGTTGCGGGCGTGGCCGGTGGGCTCCGCCGCTACCATGAAGAGCATGGCGTCACGGTCGGCGACCTTCACCTGACGATGCCGATTAGCCTGCGCGAAGCGGGCGACGAGATGGGCGGCAACCGGATCACCGTGATGCGGTTCGACGTGCCGGTGGGCATCGCCGATCCGGCCGAGCGAATCCGCCAGATCCACGAGAGAACCGCCAGGGTGCGTCACGAGAAGTCGCTGCCGTTCACGCAATGGATCGCCGGCGCCCTGAACATGATGCCGCGGTGGTACATCGGCTCGATCCTGCGCAACGTCGACTTCCTGTGCAGCGACGTGCCGGGGATTCCGGTGCCGGTGTTCCTCGGTGGCGCCCGGGTCGTGACCCAGTACGGATTCGGCCCGACGATCGGCTCGGCGGTCAACGTCACGTTGCTGACGTACGTGGACGTGTGCACGCTAGGCATCGACGTGGACACCGGCGCAATTCCTGACTATGACGTGTTCTTCGAGAGCCTCGTCGCCGGTTTCGACGAGGTGTTGGCGCTTGGCTCGGCTGAAGCCTCACGATGACTCGTTACTGCCGGATGAGCGTCATCGCGCCGGTGCTCGGTGCTCACCGCCAAGATCGTTGAGTACCAAGTCATGGCGAGCTTTCCGACCGTCAAGTGCGGGCTACAGTCGGCTGCGCGCCGAGCAGCAAAGTTAGCTGGCGGGGCGAATCGCGTCCCAGCACCGTCCCAGCACCCAGGGTTGAACGCTGGTCTCCCGCAAACCTCCGCAAGTCAACCGATAGCCTGCGCTAGTCCGTCGCCCAGCGCGAAGTGAGCGTTGTGGCACAACGAGAATCTGGGCTAGCACAAGCTCGCTATCAGCACGAACAGCGGTCAGCTGAAACACTCCGCAAATGGCCGGGATGGACTGTAAATCCGTCGGCTTACGCCTACGCAGGTTCGAATCCTGCACCTGCCACCCTGGTGATGTCTCGGGACATCATTGACAGGTGTCCCGAAACATCGTTTACATGTCGACCTGGTTTTCGGGTGATTTTCCGCATTTGACGCCGCGTGGTTGCTAGTAGCGGGCGGGGTCGAGGGTGCGTATGCGGACGAGTGTCGCGGTGCTTTTGTTCATTGCGTGGCCGCAAGACTGCCCGCGTCGCACCAGCTACATTGAGCTGACGACGTGTCGCAAGGCGTAGTGAATGCGTCGAGAGCAGGAGTACGACGATGGAGCAGCGAGGGTTCGGAGACCTCGAGGCGGTGATCATGGACCGGGTGTGGGATCGCGCTGAACCGGTGACAGTTCGCGAGATCTTCGACGAACTCTCCAAGAAGCGCCAGATCGCCTATACGACGGTGTTATCCACGATGGACAACCTGCACCGCAAACGGTGGCTGCAACGTGAACTGAGCGGTAAGGCGTACTTGTACCAGCCGTCGATGTCGCGGGAGGAACGGTCTGCTCGGTTGATGCGAGCGGCATTCGAGTCCGGTGGCGACACTGGCTTAGTGCTGGCTCATTTCGTCGAGCAAATGAGCGAGGAAGAATCCGCTCAGCTCAAAGCAGCCCTGCGCCGGGGGCGGCGGCGATGACGACAGCGTTGTGGCTCTTGTTGTACGGCGGGGCATTGACATGGCTGGCACCACCGGTGTTGCAGCGCCTGACCGCTACTGGTCTCAGCCCGCGCATGGGGGTGGCAGCCTGGCTCACCGCGATAGGTGCGGCACTTGCGGCCTGGGCGGGCGCACTAATGCTCGTATTCGACGCGGCATTGGACGGCCTCACTGATTCCTTAGCTGTCACGTTGTGTCTAGAGCTGTTCGGAATGTCTGAGCACACAGAGCTGCCTGGTCAGTTCGGGTCGATGGTGCTGCTGACCGTCGGCATGCTCACTTCAGCCGTGATCATTCGTCGGGTCTGGCGGTCGATCACCGCACTGCGGACGCGCAGTCACGAGCATGCACACGCTGCCCGCATGGTCGGTCGCTCCACTAGTCGACCCGACGTTGTGGTGGTCGATGCGCACCGCCCTGCGGCCTACTGTGTGGCCGGTAGACCATACGCGATCGTTCTCACTTCGGCGGCCCTGACAACCCTCGGCCGCCGGGAGTTAGCGGCCGTGTTGGCACACGAGAATGCGCACATCACAGGGCATCATCACCAACTGCTCATGGTGCTTCGAGCCATGGCCGACACCCTCCCTCGTTTACCGCTATTTCGTGGCGGAGCAGAGTCGGTTGCTGTGCTGCTGGAGATGTGTGCCGACGACACCGCGGCCCGCCGTATCGGAGCTCGACCCTTGCTGGGCGGCTTGTTGACCCTGGCAGGGCCTTCTACGCCGGTGACCAACGGTTTGGGTGCCGCCGCAACCGCGGTCGCGACCCGAGCGATTCGACTGGCCACGCCCGCTGGCCCCGGGGCTCAATGGTGCCAGCGGCTCGCGTTGGCGGTCACCATGCTCGTGACGTTGACGGCCCCCGCGGTCATCGAATTGCTCTGTCACCGCTGAACCTGTTAGCTGTGACCGGCGACTGCCGGAGTGTGCAAATGCTCACACAGCATCTTCTAGCTTGAACCCTAACAAGCGTCGCGTCGCAACTCCCTCTGCAGCGAGGCAGATGCGAAGTGGTGGAGTCGCGACGCTCCATGGTAGGGCGGCCAGCGGGCCAGCGGTCAACGCCGACGGCCGTGCTCGCTGGGGCAGGACTCGATTCCGCCAATCTACGTAGGAAAACCGTAGGTGAGCTGGTGAAACACGAGCCGTCGTCCGTCGGTCAGCACCCAGCGCGACTTGTTATCTCCTTTGATTCCAGGATGTCTCGGGTGGATAAGCCACTGAGGTGACGCTTCAGGAATCGGCACGCTGCACGCGATCGCGGGGCGGTAACAACACGGCGTCAAGTCCGCGGCTGGATCAATTAGTTCAGATCCGCTGCTACAGTCGGAAACATTGTGAGGTACAACAACCTAATTCTTAGGACGCGACTGCGCGCAGTCGTGGCGTTGGCGCTCGCGATTTGGATCGTCGTGTCCGGTGCCGAATGGGCCGCATCTAACGCCGACGAGGTGTCCCACGGTCCGCATACGTTGGCCGCAAGCCCTTACGGCGGCGTTGCTGTCGTGTCTGATCATTCGCACGTGGGGGACGGGTCGACGCCCGTAAAGCCTGATGCATTAGCGCACGCGGTGCTGCCGCGCGCCACCGTTGCTCTGGTCGCTCTGGCACTGGTGGCCACAATGGCAGCGTCGGTGCTGTTCTGGCGACAGGCATGGCCGAGCGGGATCCGTGGCCCGCCCCGAAGACTTCTTGCATGTGAGAGCGGCCGGGTCCTGTTGACCCGGCTCTGCATCGCGCGCTGCTGATCGCGTAGCGCCAGACCAGGCTGCCGTAGGGCGCGCTCGGTCGGTGACAGCTACCCGTTATCAGCGGCCGCGGTATTTGTCGCGGCTCCGAAGAGAAGCGACCCTTCCTATGAACCACGTCCTGTCAGTCCACACGTCCGATTTGGCACTATCCCGGCAACACCGGCTCCGCCGAAATGAGCGGCCAGGCTCTATGGTGGGCCACACCCCGGTGCTGCGCATCTCGGCGCCATTCACTTCTGGCGAGAACGGCTTCTGGGCCAAACTCGAAGGCTTCAACCCCGGCGGCATGAAGGACCGGGCCGCGATGCACATGGTCGAGCGTGGGCGGACCAGCGGTGCTCTGCGGCCAGGCGCCCGCATTGTCGAGTCCACGAGCGGCACATTGGGTTTAGGCTTAGCCTTGGCTGGCACTGTCTATGGGCACCCTGTCACTCTGGTCACGGACCCAGGGATGGAGCCGATCATCCAGCGGATGCTGTCAGCCTTCGGTGCCGACGTCGAGTTGGTGACTGAACCGCATCCCGATGGCGGGTGGCAGCAGGCTCGCCGCGACCGGGTGCAGCAGATTCTCGCTGCTGAGCCGCAGTCGTGGTACCCCGACCAGTACAACAATCCCGACAACGTCGAGGCTTACCGGCCGCTGGCGTTAGAACTACAGGCACAGCTCGGTCACATCGATGTTCTGGTGTGCTCGGTGGGCACAGGCGGGCATTCATCCGGCGTGGCGCGAGTCCTTCGCGAGAGCAATCCTGATCTACGGTTGATCGGCGTGGACACGATCGGATCGACGATCTTCGGCCAGCCCGCCAGCAAGCGTCTAATGCGTGGGCTGGGATCGAGCATTTACCCGGGAAATGTGGACTACCAGGCTTTCAACGAGGTCCACTGGGTGGCTCCCTCCGAGGCGGTGTGGGCTTGCCGCAATCTGGCGGCCACGCATTACGCGAGTGGCGGCTGGAGCGTTGGGGCGGTTGCGCTTGTGGCCGGTTGGGCGGCACGCGCGATGGCTGCCGGTACCACGATCGCCGCGGTCTTTCCTGATGGGCCGCAACGGTACTTCGACACCGTCTACAACGATGAGTACTGCCGGAGTCACGGGCTGCTGGGCGTTACACCGTCCGATGAGCCGGCCGTCATCAATGATCCGACTGCACGGGTCGTTTCGTCGTGGACTCGCTGCGTCAATGTCGTCGATCCGGTGGCGGTGTTGCGATGATGGGTGTGCTGACACAGTTTCGCAGCTTCGGCTGGCCGAGCCGGCTTCTGATGATCAACCAGTTCGGCATCAATCTGGGCTTCTACATGCTGATGCCCTATTTGGCTGGATACTTGGCCGGTCCGCTCGGGTTGACGGCGTGGGCGGTCGGCCTGGTGTTGGGTGTGCGGAACTTCTCCCAACAGGGGATGTTCATCGTAGGCGGCACGCTCGCGGATCGGCTCGGGTACAAGCCGTTGATTGTGGCGGGTTGCCTGCTACGTACTGCCGGATTCGGCCTGCTGGTCGTGGCCGAGTCGTTACCAGCGGTGCTTATCGCCTCGGTCGCAACGGGTTTCGCCGGTGCGTTGTTCAACCCTGCGGTGCGGGCCTACCTGGCTGCGGATGCCGGCCCACGACGCGTTGAGGCGTTCGCAGTCTTCAATGTCTTCTATCAGGCGGGAATCCTGGCCGGTCCACTGGTCGGGCTGGTGCTGATGATGTTCGACTTCCGCATCACTGCGGCGGTGGCGGCGCTCGTGTTCGCCGCCCTGACCCTCGCGCAGTTGTTCGCATTGCCTGCACGGAGCGTCGGCGCGCCGGAAGGAAAAGCGTCGGTGCTTGCCGACTGGCGTGCCATCCTCGCCAATCGATCGTTCCTGTTGTTCGCCGCAGCAATGATCGGTTCGTATGTGCTGTCTTTCCAGGTGTACTTGGCCCTGCCGCTGCATGCCGGAATGCTTGCGCCGCATAGTGAGTCGCTCGTGGTCGCCGCCCTGTTCGTCGTGTCCGGTGTGGTGGCGGTGTTCGGTCAGCTGCGCATCACACGATGGTTCGGTGCGCGGTGGGGTGCGGGGCGCTCCCTAGTGGTAGGCCTCGTGATTCTCGCGGCTGCATTTGTGCCGTTGATGGTCGTACCGGACAGTGGCCGCTTAGGCCTCGTTCCTGCGGTTGCCGCGTTGTTTGTGGCCGCGGGTGTACTAGCGGTCGGTTCGGCGGCGGTATTTCCGTTCGAGATGGATACGGTGGTCTCGCTGGCCGGTAATCGGCTGGTCGGCACGCATTACGGCTTCTACAACACCATCGTCGGGATCGGGATCTTGGCCGGTAACCTCGCAACAGGATCGCTGATGCAAGCCGCCCGCAGTGCCGGTGTCGGTGAACTTGTCTGGTTGGCACTTGCTTTGATTGGACTGGCCTCAGCAGCCGCGCTATACCGCCTCGACCACACCGGCCGACTGCAGCCGGTACCGCAGGCTGGAGTGAGCGAGAAGGCCGGTTGACGGCGGCTGTCTATCGGGTCGGCGTGTCCTGCAGAGATTCGTTTCGGCTCTCGATTTGAGGGCTGCGGATCGCAGTGAAGAGTGAGCTATACGCCGCCGGCTCTTGGGCAAGCGTTGCTTGTCGTGTAATTCCTGTGTCGAGGTAGGCGTTGGTAGATAACAGCATTCGCTGTTTTTACTGCATTGTGTCAACGTTGTCACTAGTGGGTGCCTCTCGAAAGGTGCTGGCGCGTCCGTGGCAGATACCTAACTGCGTAACCACGTACGTAGCCCCACTCAATCACCTGGGTGCTGACTCAATGCGCATGCCTCCTGGGTATACCGCCCTGTGGGTATCTAATCCCTGCAGCCTTTGGCGAGCGGTCCTGGGGAACTCTCCCCGCGTGAGGCATCTACCCACGGTAGGGGTTGAGTTCGATACCCCATGGGGGTTTTACCAGCGCTATGGAGATACCCCACGGGGGTATACGTAAGCGCTCAGGGATTGGAGAAGGACATGACTAATAGGCGAGCCGCAACTTTTGGCGTCGCAATGTTTGGTGCAATCACGTTCGGACTCGCGCCTTGGGCCCATGCAGCACCCTCCGCCGCTGCCTCCGCGGAGGATGTTGTTACCTCGCTGCAGCGCAGGGGCTACAAGGTGATTCTCAATCGCACCGGTACAGCCCCCCTTCAAGAGTGCGAAGTGGAATCTGTACCGATGGGCCGGGACCTCACAGAAATGAGCACCGTTGGCGACGACCGCGAGGTTGTCACTAAGTACACAACTGTCTACGTCGACGCACGTTGCTGATGCGATAACCGCGCATACCACAGTCGGCATGCGTTGAGCGGACCTCTCCGCGTCGACCGAGGACTATGCCGATCGTCAACACCATGGCCTTGAGCGCCACGCTGCACTGCCTCACGGGATGCGCAATCGGCGAGATCGGATCGCCTCAACAAAGAGCAGATGCTGGCGGCGCTGTGCACGAATGGACCGTAACGGACCTGCAGAAATCGACGGGGCCCTTGCCGGGATACGTTCCGCTCGGCGAGGTTTGGGAAGCGTCGGTGACGGTGCGCGCAGTCGATGGAACCGTAACGCTCATCATTCCGAACTTGAGCGCCGTCACCGCTGGGGGGCAGCGTTCCCCGGTGCTGTGGCAGATCGCCAGTCCGGAGGGACTTTCCGCTACCACGTTGGCCCAGGGCCAAAGCTCAGACGGGAAGGTGTACTTCGACATAGTGGGAGAACCGATGGCCGTGTTGTATGACGATGGCACCGGCACCCCGCTGATGTGGTGTTGTAGGGCGGACATGCAGATGCAGATGCCGATGGAGAACTGCCCCATGTGCGCCGCCATGAAGCAACCGTGTTCACGCTGTCGGGAAGGAATGCAGGGTCCCGCACCATCCGACGGGTAACCCAATAGCGGCGAAGGCCCGACCTCAGCCGCCGAACAACAGATACAAGCCGGTCAAGGTATAGGCGACCATCGTGAGCATCATGGCGAGCTGTCCGACGAGTTGATGGCCGGCGGGGAGAACACGCAACGCCTGGTCGTGAGCGGCGACCACACCGAGGACGTGGCCGATGACGACGCACGCGACTTTGATGGTCCACAGCAACGTGGGGTTCAGCGACAGGAAATACACCACGTCGCCGGAGTCCAGCCCGAGCAGGTGCCAGCCGCGCCCCAGCGGATCGGCCAGTCGCACGACGGTCTCCTGACCGCGCTCCACCAAATAGGACAGGTAGTGCGCGAAGATATAACCCACCACGATCGGAATCAGGCAGTGGGCCAACCGGCCGGGCAGTTGCCGCCGCTGCTCGCGAGTCACACCCCCGGTCGCCCGAGCAGCGACCGAGAACGTCACTCCCACAATGACAACGAAGAACAACAAACCCACGGACCGGAGCAGGGCACCACCCATCGCGTCGTCGATGAGTGGAACCGAGGCCGCGTTACGGTCGACCCAGTTCCTGAAGGTCGGCGCCGCAGAAAAGCTGTCAAACGCGGTAGAACCTAGCAGCACCGCCAACACCGGCAACGTCCCCGGCCGCACCGGCATGGACGGCAGATGGTCGAGTGGGTTGCCCACCACGACCCGCCCGGTCGCACCGTTACGCCGAAAGGGTGACAGCCGCGACGCCGCTACGCTGTACACCTCGAACGGGTCCGCCCGCGCGAACCACCTCGAACCAAACGCCGCCGCGCCGCCAAGCATCACCACGGCATACACGAGGATCCAAATCTTGATGGCCGTGAGCGAGCCTGGGTCTGGACTGGCCAGCTCTAACCAAACGAAGCCGAACAGCCCGAGTGCGGCAGGCCAATAGCCCCAACGGGGCGGATATGTGAGGCGGGGTTCACGGTCGGAGTGACGGCGACGCCGAATCCCGAAGAGCCGGTACAGCGTCCGCGCGGGCGAAATGACTCGCCACAGCGGACCCACGGCGATCGACGCGGCGACCAGACCAACCCACAGCAAAACGTAGAACACGCCCGGTAAGGCGTTGTTGCCATCCTGTGGGCCCCAGATAGCGGCGACGGCAACCCATCCCGTGAACGCCATCGCCGCCGCCGCGAGGAGCCAGCGGATCACCGGAGAGTCCACGGCCCTGGTAACCCACTGCGGCAGGGCCCGCCCCGGCTTCGCCGGATCAAACTTCGGCGTCTTCCATGCGACGGCGACCACCGCGAACGTGAACACCAACGCCCACACCGCACCGATCAGCGCATAGGACAGCGGCACAGGCAGATCGGTCGATCCACCCACGCCGTGCGCAATAAGAGCGACGTCAGGGGTCAAGGCAGGACTTCGACGGTGACGACCGTGCGGTGCAGATCATGGAGCTCCACGTCGACTCGTCCGGGCACCTCGACGGTGAACTCGAAGCGTTGGTCGGGGCCCACCTCCACGTCGAACTTCTGTTCCGGGACCGAATGAACGTGAAGCACGTCTACCACATCACTGCTCACCTCGAGCACTATCGGCTCGCCCGCCACCGCCTGTGCCTGGGCATTGGTAGGGGTGACCTGGTCGCCGGCGATGGTGATGTCGATGACAGTTTCATTCGACGCCGTCGTCGCGCTCGTCGACGGAGTAGCGCCGGAGGCATTAGCAGATTCCGGAGCTTGCGTCGTTGTCGCGGTCGGCGATTCCGATGCCGACCCACATGCCGCCACGGCGGCGCCGATCGCCCCGATCAACAGCAGATCCTTGATTGCGGTCCTCGTCCTGCCGGACCTCATTCCGCGGCGGCCGCATCCGGCGCATCGGCATCCGCGGGCGGCCGCGACCCTCTGGCCCGGTCGATTGCGAACACCCCGAGCGCGAGCCCGATGACGGACAGGCCTAACGCGGTCCAGGCGATCAGCGAGCTCGTCCCGCCTCCGCTCGGGGCGGTTCCGATTGCCACCGTGGGCTCCGGGGACTCCGGGTCGGGGTTCTCCTCGGTTGTCTTCTCCGTGAACTCCCTCTTGGTGCCGTCGGCGAAGATCTGCACGGTCGGCAGGGAAAGGGTGGTGATGTCGGGCAGCGGCCCGACGTCGAGGCCAAACTGGACGAACTGCCCCAGCGGGACACCCGGACCCGTCGCCGTCCAAGTCACCGAGTCCACCACTTCGGTGACCTGGTCGCCGTCGTCCTCGATGATCGGCGGAATCTTCTTCTTCGTCGTGTCGATGCGCCAGCCCGGCACCGGTTCCACGAGCACGGTTTTGAGAACGACGTCGTGAGGAATGCGCATCTCCACCTTCGTGGTCGCCACCGTGCCCGACTCGGTGGGCACCCGCAGGGTGATCATCGCGTAGTCCCCGGGCGCCGCAGTGCCGTCGAGGACCGCGTTGACATGGGCGGCGGCGGGTGAACTCGCCATCAACGCCACCACCCCGACCGCCGACAACGCTCCGACAAAGCGCAGAAAAGACTTGAGCACCGGCCACCCCCACCTTCGACTCGGGGCCGACGCCGACCCGCACCTGAATGTGCCGACACATCTATGAGGAGCATTGCAACACGTCCCAACGCGGGACTTGCCCGTATGCACTTCAAGTACTGGCCGCGCCAGTACGTACCAGCTCCCGAGAACAATAGCAGCCGCGACTTGCCCCGGCCGCTATCAACCGAGTCGGTAGTGTCGGGCCGTTCGACAAGGCATGTGCGGCTCTTCCCGTCATCACAATGACTCATCGCGACAAGTGCGAGGCCTTTACAGGAAGGGTCAGTTGGCGTCGTCGCGATCGTCCGCAGGTCGTCCGCAGTGGAACTCACAACAGCTTGGCGGAACCATCGCAGCCATCGCGCTGAACTGGCAGTTCGCGTAGCACCCAACGCAGCTTGAGCATCCAACACCGAGAGGCGCGGACTGTAAATCCGTCGGCTTACGCCTACGCAGGTTCGAATCCTGCACCTGCCACCCAGTTCAGAGACTTTCTAAAGCCTCTATAACGATCTCTAGGACGCGATCGTCCGCAGATCGTCCGCAACAGAATCAAATGCAGCCGCCACGGCGTCGAGGTACAGGTGGCCATAGCGGTCCAGCGTCAGCACCGCCGTCTTGTGTCCCAAAAGCTTCTGCACCACTTTGACATTCGCTCCGGCGCTGATGGCGCCGTCGCATCGTCGGCGATCTCACCGAGGTCGTAAGCAACCGTGTCGATCTCTTGGGTAACCGACTAGCCTCGCTCCTCGATCCGCTTCCAGTCCTCGGCCATGAAGTCTCTGCAGACGTAGCACCCGCCCGTCTCAGTGCGACCCGTCTCGTTAGAAAGCTTGGACAGGGTGAATGAGAAGGGAGCGGTTCGCCCGCCTGCGGCGCACGAGGTGGCCTGGGCGTCACCGAAGCCTGTACCGGACAGGGTCGGAGGCGGCAACTTCGCAGCCTATCTGCCGGGAAGCGAAACCCCGTCCGCCAGTTCGGTCGTGGAATTACGGCTTCTTGAAGGCGTCCTTGACCTTCTCACCAGCGCCTTTGAGGTCGGACTTCGTCTGGTCGGACTTGCCCCGATTCTGAATGGTTCTGTCACCGGTGAGTTTGCCGAACGCTTCCTTAACCTTGCCAATAAGGCTCTGGCCCTGGTTCTTCGCCTTATCCGTACCGCTCATGACAACTTCTCCTTCTCACCGGGAAATCGGCCTGCTGGCCGAGTCGGTGACATAGGGGTGTACCTCGTGGGCCAATCGCCAAACGTCAAGGTCGTTCCATTAGGTTCATCCGACTCGCGGTCGCGCCGGTCATGGTCGTTCGTCAGGGGCGCTGGACCGAACGCTAGCCAAGAACCCGCGCACCACAGAGATAGCCGTAACCACCGACATCACAATCGTGGCAATTAGCAGCGGAAGCCAGACCGGACGTTGGTGGTCGGCATGCCAGAGAATCACGACGAACAACAGGGTCGTGACAAAGACTATGATGTCGCGCCAGTGTTCGGTGAAATATTTGGTCTTCCTCTTGAACTCCCGACTCTTCTCTTGAGCCACGAGGAGGGCCTCGATGTGTTCTGCGATCACTCGCTTGAACGCTGCTCGACGGTCCACCTCCTCTTCTGGAATCCGCTGCAGTAAGTCCAGTTCTGAAAGGATGATGGCGCGCAAGTCTGCACCACTTGGTCCCGATCTGCCCGCCATTCCGCCGAGCAGAAGGCCACCGGCTAGCGGTGCCACACCTGTCACGATTGCACCCACACCAACCATGGACCATCGCCTCCTTCGATCACTCCACTAGCACCGCAACCAGTGTGTCAAGAGTTCACCTCGCCCCGTTGAAGAACCGTGTGAAGCGTAGGGCGGCGGCACCGACGGGCAGAGATTCACCCGTAAGCGCCGCTTCCCTCCCACTTCTACTTGCGGATCAGCGTCCAGTTGGCGACATGGCTCTCGCCAGGACCCGGGGCATGCCCAGGCTCGTGGCGGAGTTGGGAGCGGTCGGGGCCGACGGATTGGCCATCAAATCAACGCCCGCCCAAGGCCCCATCGTCCGCAGATCGTCCGCAGTACACGTCGCAACCAACGCTCTGAACTGGTTGTTTACAGCGTGACCATCGCAGCTTCACGCAACACCGAGAATGGCGGACTGTAAATCCGTCGGCTAACGCCTACGCAGGTTCGAATCCTGCACCTGCCACCCAGTTCAGAGCCGCTATCGGGGTTGCGGCCGGTTGAGGCCGCGCTAGATGAATGTCGCTTTCCCCGAGCCGGACTTCGGCCCACCCGAAGTGTGGTCGCTATCAGCCTTCAAATAGACCCATTGGGCATACGTGTAGGTCTCGGTTCCGTCCGCAGGTCTGACAACCAACGTGCCCGCAGCGGACAGCTCGTACCTGTCCTTATCTCCGTACTCATGGAAAATGCCCTCGTCTGCGGAGAGGTACACGGTGAAAGCCATAGTTCGAGCGTGCCATGAGCGCGGGACCGAAACCGTCCGTTGACCACAGTGATCTGGCTCCTAGGTCCTCGCGCTCCGGTTCTGGCCGGTTCGCGGCTTGCGGCGAGCAGTCCACAATTGGCAGATCTGTCCCAGCGGCCTACGCCTCGCCCGCGACGCCAGGACACGATCCGCTGCATTCGCCGCCATATCAGTGGGTCTTCAGCACGCTCGCCGCAACGTCGTCTTCGACGGTCGAGCGTCTTCGATCTGGCGGAACCTGTCCTCGGACGCTGTCTCAGGTGCGTCGTCAGAAGTGGCAGTGAGGAAACGATCCGGAAGGGCCAGCTTCATGATCGTCCGCAGCGCGAGCAGGTATTGGCGGACCAGCGGACCGGTCGTGTAGGGCAGATCGTAGGCGACGCACACAGCCTTCACCCGTCGGGCGATGTCCGCGTAACGATTGCTGGGAAGATCGGGGAAGAGGTGATGTTCGATCTGATAGCAGAGGTTCCCACTCATGAACGCCAACACCGGCCCCGCGTTGAAGTTCGCCGTACCAAGCATTTGGCGCAGATACCATTCTGGCTTCGTCTCATCGACCAGTGCGGCAGCGACAAATTTCTCGGCGCCGTCCGCGAAGTGCCCGCAGCAGATCACCACGTAGGCCCAAACGTTGCGCATCAAGTTGGCCGTCACGTTGGCTGTGGCGGTACGCCGCCACCGTCGGCCGCTGAGCGACGGATAGAGAAGGTAGTCCTTGGCGGCCTGGCGGGTGATTTTGCGGACGAAGGCTTTGGTGTGAGTTGATCTGTCGGCATCGGTTGTTGCGCGCAGCTTCTCGGAGTACAGGTCGTGCAGCCCGATGCCCCATTCAAAGGTGAGCGCCATCAACAGGTTTCGTAGCGGCTGCGTCAGATGACTTGGCTTCCACGTCTGGTCGCGGGTGACTCGCATGACTCCATATCCGAGGTCCTCGTCCATGCCGACAACGTTGGTGAAGACGTGGTGGCGGTAGTTGTGGGAGTAGCGCCACTGCGAGGATGGGCCGACCATGTCCCATTCCCAGGTACCTGAGTGTATTTCTGGGTCGTTCATCCAGTCCCATTGACCGTGGCCGATGTTGTGAGCGAGTTCCATGTTCTCGATGCTCTTCGCCGCGGCGAGCGCTGTGGTTCCCAGCACCCATCCGACCTTGCCCTTGCTCAAGCCGATCACGAGGCGCGAGGCGACTTCGAGGCCACGCTGAAATGCGATCGTGCGATGAATATATGCACGGTCTTTCGCGCCTAACGACTGCTCGACATCCCGGCGGATTCCCTCCAGATCGGCGGCGAGTGCCTCCAGCTCTGCGACGCTGAGATGCGCGTATTCAGCGACATCGGTGATGGCCATCGTCCGTCAAACCCTTCAGGCGCGATTTGGAGTCCCCGGCGTGCACAATCTCGACCAGCACAGCCGCCGTGAACAACTCCCGCGGGCTGAAGGAGTGAAGCTATACATCCACTACCCACAACGGGCTAAAAAAAATCAGATGGGGCCCTGGTTGATGGAAGCTCCGGGCCGAAGACGAGATCGAGCCGGGAGGCCCAGCGACCGGGGCTAAGCTCGCAATATGGAGCCCGAGTCCGAAGAAATCCCAGATTTCTCGCCGTTCAGCAGAATCAGACGGATAGCTCTTGATCCCGAATCGGTCGTCGGTAAGGAGCTCGTCGAAAAATTCGAGCAGCTTGACGAGTCCTTCAACGGCAAGAACAAGAGTTGGTCCGCGATCGTGAAGCTCATCGCGCTGAGCGCGATGTGCGTCAAGGGGGTGATCGACCTGGAAAAGCAGGTGATCGACCTGAGGCGCGAGGTGCGCTCCCGCGCCGAAAGGTGATGCGCTAAGCGCAAACTTTCACACTGTGCATGCCAACAACAGCCGAGCAAGTTTCAGCGCGGGGCCTCCAGCCGTGCTTCTCATAGAGGTCGCCACTCACTGCACGACGGCGGTGGCTCTGCTGTCGAGCCCGGTGTCGGAGTGAACGTCGAGTCACCGTCGAGCGGACAGGGAAGGCCCTTGGGTGAGTTAACCCCCGAACAGTTCACTCACCTCGTGCTGCTCGCGGCGGCGCCACCGGACCGGGTCGGCGAGGTGGTGGCGAGCCTAGTCGGCGATCAGCTCACCATCGGCCCTCTGGAAGTCGGCCCGGGAGGGGTCGCGTCGGCAACGGCGCGCGGGACGCGGGGTGAGGTCCGCGTCGACAAGTGTGATGACGACTACTGGCGCCAAATCATCACCGTCCCGATCGCGCTGTCGGTCGCCGTGCGGTTAGCGGGACAAATCGTCCGCTATCGCGGCGAAGTGGAGGTCCAGATTCGATTTCGGTTGCGTCTCGACGCCCCCTGCGCGGTGACTGTTGAGCTCGAACAGGTGCACGAACAACATGTCCGTACAACCGTCGATCCGGTCGGCGTCGGTGCTCGCCTCATCGGCTGGGTTGGCGGAGTAGACGAAATCGTCGCCGAGCAGGTGCTGTGTTACGTACGAGATCTGATGTCCAGTCCCGAGTTCGACGCCGCCATGCACATTGACGTGAATGGACTGATGAAGCGCGCATGGGACGCCGGCCTGGTCGTCGCGCTGCCCGCACGCTCGTCCTCACACAGTTCATGATTTCAGTCGCCACGACATTAGGAATCGACTCGCGGCCCTGATCGGACTGTTACCTCGGCGGTGAGGACTAGCGGATAAGCCCGAGTCTGACTCTGCACGTGGCTCTGAGGGCGGTGCTGATGTGGGGGTGGGCAGAAGAAGCGGCTCATCGGCAACCGAATACGTCTGTTCTGTCTCGTCGAAAGGCCTAGCGGAAACTCCTATTTGTCGAACTGAGAAAGGGGACGGCGCTCGACGGGTCGTCCGGTGATCACTTTGGCGCTGATCCGGGCTAGGCGGGCCATGCCGCGGTAGGTGGACGGGTTACAGAGTGGGCCAGGTGGCTTGACCAGTTGCTGTCCGACTAGCGCGAGACGTCGTAGTCATGTGCCACCTCGCTCTTGCTACGTCCCTCCAGCGCGACGGCGGTGATGACGAGCTGCGCCTTCGACATGGCTGACCTCCCGGCGTAATGAGGTGTCAACTATGTCGCGAGACAGCCGCCAACTATGTCGTGAAACCAGACACTGCACCTGCCACCCACGTGATGTATCAAGTCATCGTTGCCGGAGCGAGCGGTACCGCTCACCGAATCCCAGGAGCTGCGCGAGCCGGCCATGGTACGCAAATGGCTGCACGCCAGTCACCTCGCCGCCTGGCACGGAAACGCCGTTGCTCTCGCATGAGAATGTTATTCTCCTGCTGATAGGGCGGGAGGAATGGGTCGGTTTCGGGTGGGGCTCGGGCGTGCGTCGAAACGTGTGTTGAGAAGGACGGATAAGAGATGTTTTCCGCAATTCTGATCGAGAAGGGCGACGACGGGCAGTCGGTGGCGCTCACCGAGGCCGAAGAGGGGCAACTTCCCGACGGCGACGTCAGTGTCGAAGTGGAGTACTCGACGTTGAACTACAAAGACGGCCTCGCCATCACCGGTAAGTCACCGGTCGTCCGCAAGTTCCCGATGGTGCCCGGCATCGACTTCGCCGGCGTCGTCACCGAGAGCACCCATGCCGACTGGAAGCAGGGCGACCGTGTTGTGCTCAACGGGTGGGGCGTGGGCGAGACTCACTGGGGCGGCCTCGCCCAGAAGGCCCAGGTCAACGGCGACTGGCTGGTGCCGCTGCCGTCGGAGTTCGACTCCCGTCAGGCGATGGCGATCGGGACAGCCGGCTACACGGCGAGCCTCTGCGTCGACGCTCTGCTGGTTCATGGGGTGTCGCCCGATCAGGGTGAAGTCCTGGTGACAGGCGCGACGGGCGGCGTCGGTAGCGTCGCGGTTGCGTTGTTGACCAACGCCGGGTTCAAGGTCGCCGCCGCGACGGGCAAGGCGTCGGAGGCCGATTACCTTCAGCGGCTAGGCGCCGCCACGGTGTTGGACCGTGCCGAATTCGCCGAGAAGGGCAAGCCGATGCAGAAGGAACGCTGGGCCGGCGTGGTCGACTCCGTCGGCAGCCACACGCTCGCTAATGCGTGCGCACAAACCCGCTACGGCGGCGCGGTTGCCGCCTGCGGCTTGGCCCAAGGCATGGATTTCCCCGCCTCGGTCGCGCCGTTCATCCTCCGCGGCGTCTCGTTGCTCGGCATCGACAGCGTGATGGCGCCGAAGCCTCGACGCTTGGCCGCCTGGGAGCGGCTATCCCGCGATTTGGATCCGGGCGTGCTCGACTCGATCGCATCGGAAATTACTTTGTCAGAGGCGATCGATGCGGCCGGCCGACTGATGGACGGCACGGTGCGCGGACGCATCGTTGTGGACGTCAACCGCTGATCGGGGCGCCAATGGCTACGAAAACGACCAAACGGCAAGCGAAGTCACAGAACACCGTCGAGCTGGACCTGTCCGATGTCGACCACCGGGTAGGTAAGCCGATCGGCGGTGGCCAGCTGTGGGATCCCTGCAGCTCGTCGGACATCCGCCGCTGGGTGATGGCGATGGACTACCCGAACCCCATTCACTGGGACGAGAAGTTCGCCCGCGAATCGAAGTTCGGCGGCCTCATCGCGCCGCAGTCCATCGCTGTCGCCCTGGACTACGGGCACGGTGCGGCGCCCGCCTGTGTGGGTCATATTCCTAATAGCCACCTGATCTTCGGCGGCGAGGAGTGGTGGTTCTACGGTTGCCCTATCCGGCCGGGAGACCAGCTGTTTCAAGACAGACGCTTCCACGACTACAAAGTGGTCGAGACGAAATTCGCCGGGCCGACGATGTTTTCGCGTGGCGACACCGTTCACAAGAACCAGCACGGCACCCTGGTGGCGCGCGAGCGGTCAACCGCGATCCGCTATCTCTACGAAGAGGCGACCAAGCGGGGCATGTTCGAGAATCAGCTCGGAGAGATCAAGCGCTGGACGCAGTCCGAGCTCGAAGCGGTCGACCGGCTGCGCCGCGAATGGCTGGAGTCAAATCGATTCGGCGTGTCGCCACGTTTCGACGAAGTAAAGGTCGGTGACACGCTGCCTCGGCGGGTCATTGGTCCGCACAGCATCGCCAGCTTCACCACCGAGTACCGCGCCTTCCTATTCAACATCTGGGGCACCTTCCACTGGGTGGCTCCGCCCGGAATCAAAGACGCGTGGGTGTACCAAGATCCGGGCTGGGGCAAAGACTTTGCCTTCGACGAAGAGGACGCGATGATCGACCCGCGTAAGCGCGACGGACTTTACGTCGGGCCTTCTCGCGGCCACATCGATGCCGACCGAGCGAGCGAAGTCGGCATGGCCCGCGCGTACGGCTACGGCGCAACGATGGGCGCGTGGTGCACCGACTATCTGGCCTACTGGGCCGGTCACGACGGCATGGTGCGCCACACCAAGGCGGACTTCCGCGGGCCGGCCTTCGAAGGTGACGTGACGTACTTCGACGCCGAGATCATCGACAAGCAGACTCAGTCGACATGGGGTGTGCCGCTCGTTCAGGTCAAGCTGCGGCTGACGAGCCAGAACGGCGAGGGCCTGGTGGACTGCACCGCCGAGGTGGAGCTGCCACTCTGATCATGGCCGCCGGAACCAACACTGGGACGAATCGGGCTGTCACGCGGTCTCTTTCGCTGGTGTCAGGGCCTGCGCTTGCTGAAGAACCCGGTCTCGGATCGCTAACACTGCCGGGCTTCCTCCATGAGGTGACACAGCTGTACGGCCAGCGCGAAGCGCTGGCGTTCCCGATCCCCGGGGGCGCGGTCCGCTGGTCCTACGACGATCTCTGGGAACGCGCGGTCGACGTGGCGTGCGCCCTGCGCAGGGGTGGCCTCGGCAAGGGCGGTCGGGCCGGCGTGTTGATGACCAACCGGCCGGAGTGGATCGCCGCGGTGTTCGGCATCGGACTCGCCGGTGGCGTGGCGGCTACGTTCAGCACGTTCTCCACTCAAGCCGAACTCGACCAGCTGTTAGCTGCCTCCGACGTGTCGGTATTGCTGTTCGAGCGGGCGGTGCTCAAGAAGGATTTCGCCGAACTGCTCACCGACTTGGAACCCGGAATCACCACAGCGGGACCCGACGAACTGCGCTCAACGAAGTATCCGTTCCTGCGCCGGCTCGTCACCGTCGGCGAGTCCGCACCCGGGATGGAAACCTGGGACGACTTCCTGGCGTCCGGGCGCGGCGAGCCGCGTGAGTTGGTTCACGCGACCGCAGCCGCAGTGCATCCCAGCGATCCGGGGGTGCTGTTTTTCTCGTCGGGTTCCACCGGCAAGCCGAAGGGCATCCTGAGCGCTCATCGGGGGGTGTCGATTCAAATGTGGCGCTTCCGTCGGATGTACCAGTTCGACCCAGAAGACGACGTTCGCTGCTGGTCGGCCAACGGCTTCTTCTGGTCCGGCAACTTTGCGATGTCGCTCGGCTCCACCTTGGCCGCCGGCGGTTCGCTGGTACTGCAGTCGACCTTCGCGGCGGCCGAGGCGCTCGACCTCATGGCCGCTGAACGGGTCAACTTTCCGTTCGCGTGGCCGCATCAATGGGCTCAGCTCGAAAGCGCACCCAACTGGGACCGCGTGGACTTGAGCAGCATGCGGTTCGTCGACTTCAAGACACCGGTCGCGCGGCACCCAACCGTGTCGACCAAGTGGTTCGAGCCAGGCCATGCATACGGAAGTACCGAAACCTTCACCATCTCCACCGGCTACCCGGCCAACACGCCGCCAGAAGTGCACGCCGAAAGCAGCGGTGTGGCGTTGCCCGGCGTCAAACTCAAGATCGTGGATCCACTGACCGGAGCCGTCGTCCCCCGCGGCGAGCGCGGCGAAATCTGCGTCAAGGGCCCCACGCTGATGCTCGGCTATATCGGCACCCCGCTCGACGAAACACTCGACGCCGAAGGGTTTTTCCGCACTGGCGACAGTGGCTATCTAGACGACGCCGACCGGTTGTACTGGGAGGGCCGGCTCACCAACATCATCAAGACCGGCGGTGCCAACGTCTCGCCGCTGGAGGTCGACGACGCCCTCGCGTCTCACCCCGCGGTCAAAGTGGCGCACACCGTCGGCGTGCCGCACGAAACGCTCGGTGAGGTGGTCGTCGCGTGCATCGTGCCACACGATGGTGCGCAAGTGACCGCCGAAGAAATCCGTACCTTTCTGGCGCAGCGGCTGGCCAGCTACAAGGTGCCTCGTCACGTGCTGTTCTTCGCCGACGACGAGATTTCTGTGACCGGCAGCGCGAAGATCAAGTCGGCCGAGGTGCGGGAACTGGCCATGAAGCGGCTCGGCGGCTAGGTCCGTCGAGCAACGCGCGTGCCGTTGATAGACCCGATGACGCAATAACCAAGTGCGCCGCCGAGCACGGCAAACTTGATGATGGCCGCTCTTCGTGCGCGGCGTGCATTG
Source organism: uncultured Actinomycetota bacterium (assembly GCA_963786995.1). Classification (GTDB taxonomy): domain Bacteria; phylum Actinomycetota; class Actinomycetes; order Mycobacteriales; family Mycobacteriaceae; genus Mycobacterium. Next base: position 703,778 of record CAWBBH010000006.1, read on the forward strand.
ATGTGGAGTTCGGTGCGCTTGAGGACCTCGAGCAACGACATTCCCTCAACGGCATCGGCCGCCACTGCCGGGATGACGACCGCAGGCACCACAGGCGGGTGTCCGTGGACGCTGCGGACTCGCTCCAGAAGCAGTGCAGTCCATGTGCCGTATGTAAGCATGTAGCCGAAGTCGAGCCATAGCGACAACTTGGCGGCGCGCTCACCGTCGGGTCCCCACTGCGCCATGATCTGCTCAGCGCGAATTCCATTGCCCGCCAACTCGAATGGAATGATACCCGGACCACCCGACCGGCGCATGCGCTGCTCGAGAATCAACATGACGGCGGTGTAGCCCGCGAAACCATACGTCGCCGCCGCCAGCGTCGCGCCGCGTCGCCATTGGATGCTTCTCATCATCGCAGCAATCTAGCGAACCGGCGACGTCGATACCGGTTGTCGACATCGTTGTGCTGGGTAGGTGCTTGCTTTCGGCTCCAGCCGGTAGCGTTCCCAGACTCGCGTCAACTCAGGGGTCAACACAACCATCGCGCTGGCCGTCGATGTCATCGTCGCGAAAGCCGAACAGCTCGCTGGCGGTGCAGCTGTCGAACAGCTGAGAATGTGTCAGCTCCGCGCCGTTTGGTTTGGCGTTGGTGTAGACGATCAGCGCAGTGTCGTCGGCGTCGGTCGGCTCGATCTCTTCGGTGTTCTGAGCGAAATACAGCTCGTCGAAATGATGTGTGCCCGCAGGGAGGTGTGCATCGATAGGCGCCTTCGCCACGTATGTTCGCAGCCCGTCTATTTCGGTTGCGCCGCGGACCGCCTCCTCTGCCGAGGTCTCGAATGTGATCAGTAGTCGCGCCCCGCAATTGGTGAGGTGATAACAGATCTCCGGTGCGCGCAGCCGCGGGTCCAGCGACACCAGCACCGCGCCGACTTTGAGAACGCCGAAGTAGGCGAACAAGGAATGGGGCACGTTGGGCAACTGCACCGCCACCTTGTCTCCGCGACCCACTCCGAGGTCGCGGAGGCTGGTGGCGATGCGGCCTGAGATTTCGTCGATCTGGGCGTAGGTGATGGTGTGCTCTCCTTGGCAGAGCGGTTTCTGGGGATGGGCGCAGGAAGATTTACGAAGAATGGTGGCGAAGTTCAAGCTCATCGAAGGCTCCGATCGCCGAGCGTCAAGAGCTGTCCCATGCTCAGCGTCCCCGTGAGGCGGGGATCGATGCCGTGTCGGCGTCCTCGTGGTCGTAGCGGCGGTCGCGTGATTCCCTGCCAGACTCGCTGGACCCGCTCCTGTCGGCGTCGAGGTCATTGCGGATCGCTTCCTGGGCGTCCGGCGGCAGCGTGTGCATGATTTCGCGGACCCGGGCTCGCCGGCGTTCGACGGCCGCCCGCTCGGGCATGCCCGGCGTCGCGGTGATCTGCGGCGGCACACCCTCGATCTCGTCCACGCCGCCGTCGTGGTGGCCGGCGTCGACCATGGCCTGCTCTTCGGCCATCTGCGCCTCGTCTTTCTCCTCGGACATGCCGATGGGGCCGATGCGGCGGCCGTTGAGGAACTGCCCCACGACGGGCTCGTCGCTGGTCAGCAGCACTTCGCGCGGACCGAACATCACCAGGTGCTTGCGGAACAGCATGCCGATGTTGTCGGGCACGGTGCGGGCGACGTTGATGTTGTGCGTGACGATCAGGATCGTGCAGTCGATCTGCGCGTTGATGTCGATGAGCAGCTGGCTCAGGTAGGCGGTACGGACCGGATCGAGGCCCGAGTCGGGCTCGTCGCAGAGAATGATCTGCGGGTCGAGCACCAGCGAGCGGGCCAGGCCGGCGCGCTTGCGCATACCGCCGGAAATCTCGCCGGGAAACTTGTTCTCGTCGCCGGCCAGACCGACGACCTCGAGCTTCTCCATGACGATGTTGCGGATGTCGCTTTCCTTTTTCTTGGTGTGTTCACGCAAGGGGAAAGCGGTGTTGTCGTAGAGGCTCATGGAGCCGAACAGGGCGCCGTCCTGGAACATCACGCCGAAGAGGGTCCGGATTTCGTAGAGCTCCTTGGCCGAGCACTCGAGGATGTTGGTGCCGTCGACGATGATCTTGCCCCGCTCCGGACGCAGCAGCCCGATCAGCGACTTGAGGAACACCGATTTGCCGGTACCTGACGGGCCGATCAGTCCGCTGACTTCGCCTGGCGGAATTTCCAAGGTGACGTCTTCCCACACCGTCGACGTCCCGAATGACTTGGTTAGCCCCTCAATTGTGATTCCAATACCCATTTGATTCTCCCGCCGTGATGGCCTCACCGACGCACTGATCCCTATAGAATCGGAATAACCATTCAGTCACCTTGAAAACCGCGCTGAGCCGGAAATTCTCGAATTCAATTCATATGGATCGCCAGAGGTGTAAAGCCTTAGGAAAACGCCTATTTGTCGAACTGAGAGAGGGGACGGCGCCCGATGGGCCGTCCTGTTATCACTTTGGCGCTGATCCGGGCTAGGCCGAAGGAAAGCGATGAGTGGCTCGCGCTGACGGACGCCGCGTACGTCGACAGACTGATGCCTGCTGACGCCAAGATCGTCACGCAAGTGCTCGAGCCAGTTCACCGCGACGAGGAGTTCGAGCAGAATCCCGACATCGATCAGGTGGACGCCGCCGTTCGCTCCCGGATGCGGGGCCTTGATGACCTGGCGCGGCCAGCGGAGATATTCGATCATCGGTTGAAACACGACCGGGCCCTACTCCGCGTCGTTCTGAAACATGTTTCAATGGAGTTATCGAAGGTTTCTGGCGTCCTCGAGCGCTCCCGATACCGCGGTTGCCGTCGGTGCCCGCGTTGGCATCGGTCGGCCGAATCCCGGACGGAACGACCGTCGACCTTCCAGGCCGGGGAAGCACCTACGTTTACGATTCCGGCCCGTGCGATGGCCCCACCTACGTGCTGCTGCACTCCCTGGCGTGCACCGGACTGGTGACGTGGTACCCCGCGCTGGACGTGATTCGCGAGTTCGGCCGGGTCGTGGTCTTCGACCAGCGGTGTCATGGCCAAGGAATCCTGCCGCCGCGCATGCTGCTGGAGGACTGCGCCGACGATGTCGCTGCCCTGGCCGACGTTCTCGATCTTCCCAGCTTTGTGCCGGTCGGTTATTCCATGGGATCGCTCGTCGCTCAACTCGTTTGGAAGCGCCACCGGGAGAGGGTCGACGGCCTGGTTCTGTGCGCCGCAGCGGCGGCAGTCAGCCGAGCGGCATACGAACGGGTCGCCACCGGGGTCTTCGCTGCGCTGATCGAAGCCATCAGCCCTGCGGCACGCCTGTGCGAGCCCGCGAAGGCGGCCCATCATGGATACTTCCGCGATCATCACTGGGTGCTGGGCCAGATCCGCTCCACGTCGCCGGGCGGCATCACCCGTGCGATCGCCGAAGTGGTCCGGTTCGACTCGACGAGCTGGGTGGGCGAGATCGATGTACCGACAGCCGTGGTGGTGACCATGAAGGACCGCGCCTTCGGCGTGCAGCGGCAGAAGTGGCTGGCAAGTCACATCCCGAACGCCGAGATGGTGCCCGTCGACGCGGGTCATGCCGGATGCACTCTGCAGCCCGCCGCGTTCGTCCCTGGTCTGCGCCGAGCGATTGAATCAGTACATGGCCGGCTTCCTGCGTCGCGCCGCATGGAGCGGATGGCCGAATAGGCGCATTCGCAACCAATGCGAGGAGAAAAGGGCGGTGAAGCGGCTTAGCGGTTGGGACGTGCTGCTGCTATCCAGCGAGACCCCCAACGTCCATCAGCACACCCTCAAGGTCGCGGTCGTCGACACCGCCGGCTTCGAGGGTGAGCCGACGTTCGAGGCGTTCCGCGAGGTGTTCCGTGCCAAGCTGCCACTGCTTGCGCCGCTGCGCTACGAGTTGGTGTCGACGCCGTTGCGTCTACACCGTCCGATCTGGCGCGAGGACGCCGACGTCGATTTGGACTACCATCTTCGGCGAGTGCAGGTGCCTGCGCCAGGAGGACGGCGAGAGCTCGACGCCGTGGTCGGCGCGATAGCCAGCGAGCCGCTTGATCGCCGTCGCCCGCTCTGGCAGTTTCACTACGCCGAAGGGCTGACCGACAATCGAGTCGCGGTGATCGGCAAGGTGCATCACGTCCTGGCCGACGGCGTCGCATCAGCCAATCTCTTGGCGCGCGCGATGGAATGGCCGGGCGGTGAAGCACTGCATGATCAAGGACTGAAGCATCTCCCGCCGCCCACGACACGCGATGTCCTGCGTTTCGCGGCACGCGACCACATTTCGCGGTTCCGAACCCTACCCTCAGCGGTGCGAGACGGGGTGGTCGGTGGTTACCGGTTGCAGCGTAGAGCGCGGCAACGCCGTCGCGATCCTGACCTTGCCGCCCGCTTCAAGCCACCCCCCACGTTCTTCAATCGGAAACCCACCGCGGCAAGAACATTCGCGAGCGCTACGCTGCCGCTCGCCGATGTCAAAGAGACCAGCAAAAAGCTCGACATAACGATCAACGACCTGGTTCTGACGACCGTCGCGGGCGCGCTGAGACGCCTGCTCCTCATGTACGGAGAAAGCGCCGACGCGCCGCTCATCGCCTCGGTGCCCGCAACGACTGACACCTCGCCGGATCGGATCGCCGGCAACGCGCTGGCCACGATGCTGGTCTCGTTGCCCGTTCACATCGAGGATCCGATGGAGCAGCTTCGGTTGATCCGCACGTCGACACGCATCGCGAAGGAGGACCATCAACTCCTCGGCCCCACTCTGGTGGGGAGGTGGCTGGAGTTCGTGCCGCCGACACTCACAGGCGCGGTCTTCCATCGGATGTCACGAAGCGAGGCACCCAACAAGCTGTTCAATCTGATTGTTTCCAACGTTCCAGGACCGCGGGAATACGGCCGCATCGCCGGTGCAGTGGTAACCGAGTTCTATTCGGTCGGACCGCTTGCAGCGGGTGCCGCCCTGAACGTGACCGTTTGGAGCTATGTCGACCAGCTCAGCGTCTCGGTGATTTCCGACGACGCAACACTCAACGACACACATGAGGTGACCTCCGCATTCGTCGACGCCTTCACTAGGTTGCGGGAAGCGACAGACTCCACCGTCGGGGCCGGGCCGTAGGCTCAGCGAGCCAGATCCCTTCCGCCGCTGCAATTTAGGGGAATCAGATAAAGTGTGATGTCTCGGGACATCGTTGACAGGTTTCCCGAGACATCGTTTACATGTCGACCCGGTTTTCGGGAGGTCGTCGACGATGACGTTCGTGCCGCGGAGGTGTTTGGACAGGCCGACGTGATGCAGTCGGCTGTTGCGAAGCCGACGATTCCGTGACGGGTGGTCGCCCTAACACTGGACTACCGTCGACCCTTGGGCACGAGGTGCAGCGGCAGGGTTTCGAAGCGGCGAATCACGTTGTTGCAAGCCAATTCTGGCGTGCCGTCGAGCTGAATGCGTTCAACATGTCGAAGCAATGACCGCAGCATCGCTTCTGTCTCCATCCGTGCCAGGCCTTGGCCTGCGCACGCATGAACTCCATGCCCGAAGCCGAGCTGACGGGAAGCGTCGCGCGTGATGTCGAAGCGGTCAGGGTCGCTCCAGACACGGTCATCGCGGTTCGCCGACGCGAACATGACCAGCACCCGTGCGCCTGCCGGAATTCGGGTCCCCGCGATCTCGGTCTCACGCTCGGCGCGGCGCCCGAACGCCCTGACCGCGGATTCCATCCGGACGACTTCGTTCACCGCATTGGGTATCCGGGCAGGGTCGTGCCGCAGTAGCTGCCATTGATCCGGGTTGGTAGCGAACAGCCACAGTGCCGCAGCGATCGCACTTGCCGTCGTGTCGATCGAGGGCGCCAGATAATCGATGAAGACCGCAGGAAGTTGTGATTGCTTCATCGCGCCTTCATCGATCGCCTGCACCACCTCGTGCGCCATGCTGCCCGGAATCACGTTGCGCCGGCGGGCAAGCCGATGCACGAACGCCAGCATCGACAAGACGTTGCCAGACGACCGCACGGCCAAACTATTGAAAGGCCCAAGCAAATCGAAGGTCGCACCGGCCCACTCGACCAGGTGCTCGCGGTCGCCTTCCGGCCACCCGACAAGGTCGGGAACCACCGACAGCGGAAGCCTCAAGGCGATATCCCCGACGCCGTCTACCCTGCCATTCGCCACAGCCGCACGCACCGTCTCCTCAGCCAAGTCGTCTATCTGGGTTTGCAGCGGACGCAATGCTCGCGGTATCAGCCGATGGGCCGAGAGCTTTCGGACGCGGTCGTGCTCGGCGCCGTCCAGCATCAGAAAGCTCCGCCTGCCGACAGCACGTGAGATAGCGTTCAGCGCCACACCGCCGGCGGAACGGAACGTATCGGCGTCGCGGAGCACCGCCTTCACCTCGGCGTATCGCGGAACCGCGTACAACCTCTGTTTCGGTAGCCAGACGACGGGACCCAGCGTCCGCATCGCGGCGTAATGCGGGTAGGGATCGCGAATAACGGCTTGGGAGTACAAATCGGCGCGGTACACCGGCACGTCGCTCGGCGTCTTGGCGCTGCCCATCGCCCGCCGCCATATCCGGACGTCACGCGGACGGCCGTCGGAGACAGCGCCCGAACGCGATGCGGGAGAGGACGTCATGTGACCATCGTCGCCTGGCAGCGGTCCAAGCGCGAGGGTATGAGTGCACCATGTTCACACTTCAGTGGGGCACTGTGCACCCCGACGGATAGACTGTGCCGGTGACTGCGCCGCACCTGAGCGAGCAGGGTCGTGAGCTACTGCGCACGATCGCCCAGGCGCTCGTGCAGAACCAAGACTGGTTGGACGATCTGACCACCGAATCACTGAAAGCAGCCGGGCTGGAAGCGGCCGCGGCGGACCCGGTTCTGCGAGCATCGTCCGAGCGCGCGTTCCGGGCCAGCTTCCTTCATTGGGCGACACAGAACCTGCAATATCCCGGCACCAGCGTCGGGCCCGGCCTCGGCGATGAGGTGGTGTATATCGCGCGCGATCTGATCAGGCGCGGCCTGGAGGAGACGGCCACAACCGCCTACCGCGTAGGACAGTCGCAGGCCCTTCGATACTTCGTCAGCAAGGCATTCGAGTTCACTGACGACCCGGTTCTGCTCAGGGAGCTTCTCGACACGGTCGCCTGGTCGATCAGCGACTTCGTCGAGAGCACAGTCACCCGCGTCACCGAGATGATGCGCAGCGAGCGGGCAGAGATATTGCGAGGCAGCCAACCCGAACTGCGTGAGACGGTCGCCCTACTGCTGGACGGAGCGCCGATAACACAGCCCCGGGCCGAATCAAGGCTCGCCTACCGGCTCAGCCAGGCACACACCGCGGTCGTCGTATGGAGCGCTGAACCCGACGTCAATGTCCGCAGCATCGACGATGTCGTCGAAACCCTGACGAGATGGTGGAAGAGTCGCCCGCTGATCATCAGGCCCGGCGCGTCCACCAAGTGGGTGTGGCTTCCCGGGGCCGAAGACATCAATCGCGAGCAACTGCGCAGTTCCGTCGATCCATCCGGATCCGTACGCGTCGCGGTAGGTGGGCGGGCTGAGGGCGTCGACGGATTTCGGCGAAGCCATGCCGATGCGACCGCCGCACAGCGCATGGTGGCGCGATTGGAGTCGCCCCAGCGCCTGGTCTTTTTCGACGAGGTCCAACTCGTGGCGCTGATGACTAGCGACGCGGAGAGCGCCGAGCGGTTCGTCAGGCAGATTCTCGGTGACCTTGCCTACGCCCCTCGCGAAGTTCGTGAGACGGTTCTCGCATATGTGGAGGAACACGGCAGCGTAAATCGGGTCGCCGCAAGGCAATACACACATCGCAACACGGTCGTGCGTCGGGTCGCACGAGCAGGAACACTGTTGCCGCGACCGCTCTCAGAGAACCCGGTTCAGGTCGCCGCGGCGCTGCAGGTGCTGCGCTGGACGGGACACGGGCGTTCCGATCGCAGTACCGCGGACAAAGGGTGACCGACCTGGCAGGCGCGCGTGGCGGCAGAACCGATATGACGATCATCGACTTTCGCGGATGGATTCGAAGACACCGGGGTCGAGAAGCGTTGAGGTGTCTCCGAGTTCGCGGCCCTCGGCGACGTCACGCAGCAGCCGCCGCATGATCTTGCCGCTGCGGGTTTTCGGTAGCTCGGGCACCACGTGGATCTGTTTCGGGCGCGCGATCGGCGAGATCTCCCGCGCCACTTCGGCCCGCAGTTCGTCGACCATCTCGGTGCCGCGGTCGCGGGCATGGGCCTGCAAGATCACGAACGCGATGACCGCCTGGCCGGTGTGCTGATCGGTAGCGCCGACCACGGCCGCCTCGGCCACGTGCGAATGCCCGACCAGCGCCGACTCCACCTCCGCGGTGGAGATTCGGTGCCCTGACACGTTCATCACGTCATCGATACGGCCCATCACCCAGATGTTGCCGTCGAGGTCGTAACGGGCGCCGTCGCCGGCGAAGTACCAGCCCCGCTCGGCGAAGCGCGACCAGTACGTCTGGATGAACCGCTCCTGATCGCCCCAGATGCCGCGCAGCATCGACGGCCATGGCTGATCGACCACGAGATAGCCCGACGCGTGCTCCCCATACTCCGGGCTTGGCTCGATGAGGTTGCCGTCGTCGTCCACCACCTTGGCCGAGATGCCCGGTATCGGCTTGGTCGCCGAACCCGGCTTGCACGTCGTCACCCCGGGCAGCGGCGAGATCATGATGGCCCCCGTCTCGGTCTGCCACCACGTGTCGACGATCGGAGTCCTGTTGGCGCCGAGCACATCCCGGTACCACCGCCACGCCTCGGGGTTGATCGGCTCACCAACCGACCCCAACAGCCGCAAACTGGACAGGTCGTGGGCGTCAGGAATCTCACGACCCCACTTCATGAACGTGCGTACCAGGGTCGGCGCCGTGTAATAGATTGTGACGCCGTACTTCTCGATCACCTCGAAATGCCTGTGTTCATTCGGCGAGGCCGGGGTGCCCTCGTACACCACCTGCGTGACCCCGTTCGACAACGGCCCATAGACCAGATAGGTGTGCCCGGTGATCCAACCGATATCGGCGGTGCACCAGTACACGTCGGTCTCCGGCTTGATGTCGAACACGTGATGATGGGTGAACGACGCCTGGGTCAGATACCCGCCCGAAGTGTGCACGATGCCTTTGGGCTTACCTGTCGTGCCCGAGGTGTAGAGCAGGAACAACGGGTGTTCGGAGTCGAAGGCTTCCGGCGAGTGCTCGGCCGATGCCACATCGACCGTTTCGTGCCACCAGAGATCCCGGCCCTCGGTCCACGGAGTCTCGATTGCGGTGCGGCGCACCACCAATATGTGCTCCACCGAGTCCTGTCCCGAGACCGCTTCGTCGACCGCTTGTTTCAGCGACACAGCGCAGCCGCGCCGGTACTGGCCGTCGGTGGTGATCACCAGCTTGGCCTCGGCGTCGGAGATCCGCGCCTTCAAGGCCGACGCCGAATATCCCGCGAACACGACACTGTGCAGCACGCCGAGCCGCGCGCACGCCAGCATCGCCACGATCGCTTCCGGGATCATCGGCATGTAGATGGCCACCCGATCTCCGGCCACCAACCCCAGCGCCGTCAGCGCGTTGGCCGCCCGGGATACCTCGGCCAACAGCTCGGCATAGGTGATGTCGCGGCTGTCGCCGACCGGTTCGCCCTCCCACCGGATCGCCACCCGGTCCCCGTTGCCCGCCTCGACATGCCGGTCCACGCAGTTGTAGGCCACGTTGAGCTTGCCGCCGACGAACCACTTGGCCACCGGCGCCCCTGACCAGTCCAACACGTCGGTGAAGGGGGTCTCCCACGACAACCTCGCGGCCTGCTTCGACCAGAATCCCAACCGGTCGACATCAGCTTCCCAGTACAGTTCGGCGGTCCCGTTCGACTGGACGGCGAAGTCCGGGGGTGGAGGGAATGTCGCCTGGATGTCGGTGCTCGTGTCGTTCATGCGCTGTGAGCGTAGTCACGGAACATCGCCGCAACGGCTGTGAGTCACACTGGTCTGCGAGCGGCTCAATTCCCGCGACGACCGGTCTGTGCGACCGGCCCAACGGTCGCTCCCAGTGAGGTGAGATGTCCGGCCCGTTCCTGATCGCAGTGGTGGCGGTGCTGGCGGTGGCCGGCTTGGCCGCGGTGGCGTTCGTCGTCCGGACGCGCCGCGTCGTGGCCACCCCGACGGAGCGTGCGGTCCACGAGGCGCTGCACACCGCGTCGCTGGCGGCCCGCGCGCTGAGGAAAGGCCTCGGCCCGGAGTCGGCGCGCGCAGCGGCGCCACATCTGCGCCAGTTGACCGGCGTCGAGGGCGTGGCGTTGTTCGACGGTGACGGCGAAATACTCGTCCGCGATCCACCCGAGGACGAGATCTGGACATCGGGGGTCGCCGAAGGGTGCGAACGCGCGGCGCACGATTCGATCACCGGCCAGCGCCGGACCCTGACGGGGAGTCAGCCGTCGGTGATCGCGCAGCCGCTGCTCGCCGACGGCACCGGTGTGATCGGCGTGCTCGTGGTGGTGACGACGCGCAAACCCGGGCCGGGGATGATGGGCGCCGTCGGCGAAGTGGCGCGCTACGCGTCCAGCCAGATCGAACTCGCGGAGTTGGACGCCTCGCGCGCGCGGCTCGACCGGGCGGAGGTGCTGGCGCTGCGGGCACAGATCAGTCCGCACTTCATCTACAACGCGTTGAACACCGTCGCCTCGTTCGTGCGCACCGACCCCGACCGCGCGCGTGAACTCATCCTCGACTTCGCCGACTTCACCCGATACTCGTTCCGGGCCGCGGGGCAATTCACCACCCTTGCCGAGGAACTGCACAACATCGACCGCTACTTGCGCCTGGAACGTGCGCGGTTCGGCGACGCGCTGAAGATCAAGCTGCAAGTGGCGCCCGAAGTACTCAACGTGGTCGTGCCGTTCCTCGCGCTGCAACCATTGGTCGAAAACGCTGTGCGACACGGGCTGGCGGGCCGGCGCGGCGGCTCCATCGAGATCGTCGCCCGCGATGCGGGTACCGACTGCGCGATCACCGTAGAGGACGACGGGGTGGGTATGGATCCCGAGCTGTTGCGCTCGGGTCCAGCCGACGCACTCGCTGATCGCGGCTCCGAGCACCAGTCGGCACATGTCGGGCTGACCAATGTCGATCATCGACTGCGCGCCGCGTTCGGCGACGACTACGGTCTGGTGGTCGAGACGGCGATCGGGGCAGGCACCAAGGTGCTCATGCGGGTGCCGAAGTTCCGGTCCGGAGTACGGGCCGACGGAGGTGCCTTGACGTGAGCGATCCGATGACCGTGCTCGCAGTCGACGACGAGGTTCCGGCTCTCGATGAGCTCACCTTCATGTTGCAGAACCACCCCGCCATCGGCTGCGTGCGAAGCGCGGCCGACGCCACGTCGGCGCTGCGCGAACTGCACGACGGAGGCATCGATGCGGTGTTCCTCGACATCAACATGCCGGGGCTGTCCGGATTGGAACTCGCCGCGGTGCTTGCGAATTTCGCCCAGCCGCCCGCGGTGGTGTTCGTGACCGCCCACGACGACAAGGCGGTCGCCGCCTTCGACGTCGGCGCCGTCGATTACCTGCTCAAACCGATCCGAAGCGACCGGCTCGATGCTGCCGTGCGGCGGGTGATGGCGAACCGGTCGGCCGAGTCCGCCCGGGCTCTGCCCGAGGAGCGCGCCCAGGACCCCGATGTCGTTCCAGCAGAGCTGGGTGGGATCACGCAGCTGATACGACGGGACACCATCGGGTGGGTGGAAGCAGAGGGCGACTACTCCCGGCTCCATTCGGAGTCCGGCGCTCATCTGGTCCGAATTCCGTTGAGCACCCTTGAAACACGGTGGGCCGATGCGGGTTTCCAACGCGTGCACCGGTCCTACCTGGTGTCGCTGTCGATGGTCACCGGGATGCGGACCACTGGCGGATCGGTGATGGTGCGGCTGCGCGCCAACGGTGCCTCGCCCGGCGTGGAATTGCCCGTCAGCCGTCGCCAAGCGCGTGAGTTGCGGGACCGGTTGGTTCGTGATCCGATGCGCGGATACCGGACGGTGCGCGGCGATGAGTGATCCACGACCACCGAGGGAGCGCGTGGTGCTCGCCCACCGACGGGGCGCCCGCATCGTGCGCACCCGGGTCGAGGTTCAGGAACAGACCGAGGTCGGCGATGCGCTCGTCCGCGGACTGGTGCGCGCCCAGCTCGGGCTCGCGCTTCGTCTCGCGATGGTCGTGGCGTGCTCGGTGGTCATCGTCATTGTGAGCGGTCGACTGTTTCCGGCGCTGATCCAGACATCGCTGTTGGGCATCAGGCTGAACTGGCTGATGCTTGCGGTGCTGTCATACCCACTGCTCTACGGCGTTGGCCGGGTGTATGTGCGGCTCGCTGAGCAGGGCGAGAGCGACTTCGTTCGCGTCGTCGACGAGGAACCGTGACCGGGTCGCCGTCCGCTGCGCTCACTGCGGGGGCGTTGCTCGCGGCGGCGGTGGCGACCGTGGCGCTCGGCGTCTACGGGGGACGGCTTTCGCGGACGACGTCGGACTTTCTGGTCGCCTCGCGCAGCGTCGGCCCGCGATGGAACGCCGCGGCAATATCCGGTGAATACCTCTCTGCCGCATCGTTTCTCGGTGTAGCGGGTTTGGTCGCCAAATACGGCGCCGACGCGCTGTGGTATCCGATCGGCTTCACCGCCGGCTACCTCGGGCTGCTGATGTTCGTCGCCGCGCCGCTGCGCCGTTCCGGTGCGTATACGGTGCCTGACTTCACCGAATTTCGGCTCGGCTCGCCTCGGCTCCGAACGACGACGATGCTGTTCGTCGTCGTGATCTGCGTGCTGTACCTGGTGCCGCAGTATCAGGGTGCGGGGCTGACGCTGAACATCCTCCTGGGACTGCCTTTCTGGATCGGACCGGTAGCGGTCGCGACCATCGTGATCGCCAACGTCGTCGGCGGAGGGATGCGGTCCATCACGTTCGTTCAGGCCTTCCAGTACTGGTTGAAACTGACGGCCATCGCGATCCCAGCCCTGACCCTGCTTGCGTTGTTCCTCGCCGATCGTCCGACGCTCGGCGGGCCACTGCCACCGACCGTCGTCGCGCGCACAACGGTGGACATTCACACCGACGTCGTCGTCCAGGTGGACCGGCCCGAGGGCGTCGTCGTCAGCGGCACCCTCGACGGTCGGCCGGTTCGCGACGCGACGATCAACTCACCCGGGACGTACTCACTTGGCTCTGGCAGCACCATCACTCTCGCCGCGGGTGCATCTACGCCCATCGTCGCGGGCGCGCCCAGCACCGGGGAGGAATGGATCGGTTCGGGCGGTGGCCTCGGCGGGGCGCACCCGCTTTATCAGGTGCTGTCCATCGTCATCGCCACTTTCCTTGGCACGATGGGACTTCCGCACGTGCTGGTGCGGTTCTACACGAATCCGGACGGGCGAGCGGCGCGGCGCACCGCGCTCACCGTGATCGCGCTGCTGTCGGTGTTCTACGTCTTCCCCACCTTGATGGGAGTTTTCGCGCGGCTCTACGTGCCCCAACTGCTGATCACCGGCACCGCCGACGCGGCAGTGCTGCTCATGCCGCAAGCAGCGCTTTCAGGTCCCACAGGACAACTGCTCGCCGCGCTGGCCGCGGCGGGCGCCATCGCAGCCTTTCTGGCCACCTCGTCAGGTCTGTTGGTCAGCATCGCCGGGGCGTTGGCCACCGATGTGCTGCGCGGACGTGTGCGCGACTTCCGGATAGCGGCGCTGATCGGCGGGGCGCTGCCGCTGCCGCTGGCGCTCGCGGCGTCGACGCTGGAGCTGTCCCGCAATGTCGGCCTGGTGTTCGCGGTGGCCGCCTCCACCCTGTGCCCGCTGCTTGTGCTCGGCATCTGGTGGCGGGGGCTGACCGCGGTCGGCGCCGTATGCGGGCTGCTGGCCGGCGGCATCGTATCCGGCGCCGCGGCGGCGCTGAGCCTCGCCGGCGGCGTCGACGATGATCTGCTGGGCGGCTGGCCCGCAGTGATCGCGGGCTATCCCGCCGCGCTGAGTGTTCCGCTCGCCTTCGTGGTCATGATCGTGGCCAGCCGGTTGACCCGCCGCTCGGTGCCCGCGGACACCGCGCGTGTCTTCGCGCGCATGCACATCCCCGAGCGTCTCGGGATGAGCGTGGAGCGTGTCCCCGGCGACTGACCCGTCGCCGTTCGTCGCGCTTCAACGACCGCTCACCGCACCGCTCGACGGCTTCGCCGTATGCCTGTCGACACGGTGTCCTGATGTGAGGAAGGTCTCAAGCAGCCACCGGTCGAAGCCGGATCACAGCCCACGCCAGGAGTGAGAGAAAAGTGTCCCTGACAAATCTTCCAGAGCCCGATGCCTTGTCATCGCCTCGAACCTCCTACATCGCCACACAGCACAGTCCGGAGTTTCAGGAGCTGCGAAGCAGGCTGCGCCGCTTCGTGTTTCCGATGACCGCGTTCTTCCTTGTCTGGTATGGGAGCTACGTGCTGCTCGGGGCGTTCGCGCACGACTTCATGGCCATCAGGGTGTGGGGCAACGTGAACGCCGGATTGCTCCTCGGACTCGGACAGTTCGTCACGACATTCATCATCACCGGTCTGTATGTGCGGTTCGCCAACAAGGAACTCGACCCGCGCGCCGAGGCCATCCGCTCGAAACTGGAGAACGAGGCATCATGAAACTGCTGGCCGAATCCCAGACCGTCGGCAATCCGGTTGCCAACATCGCCATTTTCGTGGTGTTCGTCCTCATCACACTGTTCGTGGTGATCAAGGCGGGCCGCAAGAACACCAGCGCCGACGAATTCTTCACCGGCGGGCGCGCGTTCACCGGACCCCAGAACGGCATCGCGATCGCGGGCGACTACCTTTCTGCAGCAAGCTTTCTGGGCATCGCAGGCGCCATCGCCGTTTACGGTTACGACGGCTTTCTGTACTCCATCGGATTCCTGGTCGCCTGGCTGGTGGCGCTGCTGCTGGTCGCCGAATTGATGCGCAACACCGGAAAGTTCACGATGGCCGACGTGCTGAGCTTCCGGCTCAAGCAGCGTCCCGTCCGGTTGGCCGCGGCGACGTCGACGATGACCGTTTCGCTTTTCTACCTTTTGGCTCAGATGGCGGGCGCCGGTGGCCTTGTCGCACTGCTGCTCGACATCAAGGGCCGTAGCGGGCAGAGTGTCGTGATCGCGGTGGTGGGCGTGTTGATGATCGTCTACGTGCTGGTCGGTGGCATGCGGGGGACCACGTGGGTGCAGATCATCAAGGCCGTCCTGCTGATCAGCGGAGCCGCGATCATGACGGTCATGGTGCTGGCCAAATTCGGGCTGGACTTCTCGAGCATCCTCGGGTCGGCGCAGTCCGCGATTTCCGGGTCGGCAACCGAGGCTGTGGCCAATCGTGACGTGTTGGCGCCAGGCGCTCAGTACGGTGGATCGACGACGTCGAAGCTCAACCTGATCTCGCTGGGTCTTGCGCTGGTGCTCGGCACCGCCGGTCTGCCGCACGTGCTGATGCGGTTTTACACCGTCCCGACCGCCAAGGAAGCACGGCGGTCGGTGGTGTGGGCGATCGCTCTGATCGGGGCCTTCTACCTGTTCACCCTTGCGCTGGGTTACGGGGCGGCCGCGATCGTCGGCCCGGATCGCATTCTTGCCGCGGCAGGCGGGCAGAACTCTGCTGCGCCCCTGCTGGCATTCCAGCTCGGCGGCGTGGTCCTGCTCGGCATCATCTCCGCGGTCGCCTTCGCGACGATCCTCGCTGTGGTCGCCGGACTGACGATCACGGCGTCGACCTCGTTCGCCCACGACGTGTACGCCAGTGTGATGAAGAGTCATCAGGTCACGGAGGACGAACAGGTGCGGGTGTCTCGAATCACCGCGGTCGTGCTCGGTGTGTTCGCAATCGGACTGGGCATCTTGGCCAACGGGCAGAACATCGCGTTCCTGGTGGCGCTGGCGTTCGCGGTCGCTGCCGCCGCCAACCTGCCGACGATCCTGTATTCGCTGTACTGGCAACGGTTCAACACCCGCGGCGCGCTGTGGAGCATGTACGGCGGGCTGATCTCGACGATCGTGCTGATCGTCTTCTCGCCTGCGGTGTCCGGAGCCAAGACCGCGATGCTCCCGAGCGTCGACTTCGCCTGGTTCCCGCTGGCCAACCCTGGCATCGTGTCGATCCCGCTGGCGTTCATCCTCGGTATCGTCGGGACGCTGACCTCCCCGGACCGGGGCGACCCGGAGGTCAACGCGGAGTTCGAGGTGCGAGCGCTGACCGGTGTCGGCGCCGAAAAGGCGGTCGCGCACTGACGATGCGCCGCCAACTGCGGGGCCTGGCGTGCGGCGGTTACGCTCGCGATCTGCGTGCCACGATGACCGGCACGCGCGCCAGGAGAACCACAGCTGCGCTGACCGAACCCAGCAGCATTCCGACGAATCCGCCGCGCCCATGGCTGCCGACCACGACGAGTTGGGCCGACTCGGCCTGGTCGACGAGTTGGCGTCCGGGATCGCTTCGGACAACGATCCGGCGCACCGGCACGTCGGGATAGCGTTCAGTCCATCCAGCCAACCGCTCGGCGAGCACCTCGTCTTCGATCGCGCTGAGCTCCGGCCAGCTGTGGCCGTGGCCGTCGATCACCGAATCGAAGGCACCGACGTCGCTCCAGGCATGAAGGGCCACCAGCCCTACACCTCGGCGCGACGCCTCTTCGAACGCAATCGCGGTGGCCGACTCGGACTCCGGTGAACCGTCGATCCCCACCAGCACCGGCGCCTTGGTGGAATCGGCATCCTGGTGGACACCGTCGTGGATGATCGCGACCGGACAATGCGCGTAGTGCGAAAGTCCCGAGCTCACCGACCCCAGATGGCGACCCCGCAGTGTGCCGGTGCCGAGGCAGCCGGCGACAATCAGATCGGCATCCCTTGACAAGTCGCTGAGCGCGGAAATGATGGTCGCCGAGGGCATTTCGCAGCGGATCTGTTCCGGGCTGCATTGACAGTTGTCCGCAGCGATTTGTCGGGCGTCGTCCAGGACTCGGCGCCCTTCCTCCCGCTGGTGCCGTATCCATTTCGGTAGCGACGACGATTCGAGCCACGCTGCTGCGGTCGGGGGAACAACGTGAACCAGGGTCAACGGAACCTTGCGCAGCTCGGCAGTGCGGGCCGCCCACACGACAGCGGCCTTCGAGCCCGGCGAGCCGTCGACACCGACAACGATTCCGTAGCGCTTATTGGTCTTTGACACGACGACTCCTTCGGCCTACTACACCGGACGCTATTTGATCCGGATCTGCGGGGGCATGAGTCGTTGGGCACTTCTGCAAGGGCCGTAAGTCGTTTCGTATGGCCGATAACCAAGAGGTGCCGCAAGTCGGGGATGATGCGTTCTGCGCATGAGTACTTTCGGCCCTTGGTCGAACCCGCCCCGTTCCGAAGACTCGAACGCATGTCGAATTCTCATCACCATGAGGTCCTTTCCGAACTGGGCCCGCAGCACCGCGCTCTACGGCAGATCATTCCGGAGGTGTACCGCGGATTCGCAACCATCAGCGGCGCCGCGCTCGCCGACGGCGCCCTGGACGGAAAAGTCAAGGAACTGATGGCCATGGTCGTCGGGATCGTGCAGGGCTGCGACGGGTGCATCGCATCCCACGCCAAGGGGGCCGTGCTCGCAGGCGCCACAGCGCCGGAGGCAGCGGAGGCGATCGGAGTGAGCATCTTGATGCATGGCGGCCCGGCGACGATCTACGGGGCGCGCGCTTTTTCGGCCTTCAACGAGTTCGCCCAGGAGCGTGTCGACAACTGAAATCCCCTGCATCGAATCGAGGAACCATGAATTCTTCACACCCGCAGCAAGAGCGCACCCGGGGGTTTGCCCGCGTTATCGGGCCCTTCTTGGCGATTGTGGCCGCCGTGGTGGCCGTGATCGTCTCGTTGCTCGGGTGGCTGCTGGTGGTTCGGGGCATCTTCCTCATCGGCTTCCCGGATAGCTTTGCTTCCCTGGCGGATCGGATGATCGGAGCAGATGGTCTCTGGAAGGCCGCGTATGTCGCGATGGCCCTGGTCGGTCTGTACCTGACCTATGCGGGCTGGAAGCCGCTGCGACACGCGTCGCAGTCAAGTGCGGTGCACGTCGGCGATGACGTTCCGCATCCCGCCTGACCGATCAACGGCCATCTGCCCGCCGTCTGGGGTCTTTAGTCCGTAGCCTCGGCCACCCGACTCGCACCAAGCTCGTGATATGACCGCATTGGCCGAACCGTTAGTGCACGACGAACTGAACAGTGTCGTTTCGACATTGTGCGCACGACACCCAGAACGCTCTCGAACCGATATCGAAGCCGTCGTGGCCGAGGCGTACGCGGAGCTCGCGTCAAGCGCGATGATCACCGCGCATCTCATTCCCCTGACCCTGAATCGAAGCCGACGCTTGTTGAGCGGCCTCCAGCCCCGCGCCGACCAGATCATCCAGGTCGGCCTCGATACTCAGGACTGATCCGTCGCGGTGCTGGCTGACCGGCCATCCTGCGTCGCGCAGTACTCGCCGCATGGCGTAGTTGTCGAAGAGCACCTCGGCGACGAACCGATGGTGGCCAGACGCCCTCGCGATTGCGGCGAGGGCCCGCAACAGAACGGTGCCAACGCCGCGGTTGTGCTGCTCATGGGCGACGACGACGGCGATCTCGGCGTCGCCGGGGCGACTCAGCTCAGCGTAGTTGGCAACTCCGATCAAGCCGTTGATCTCGAAGGCGCCCAGTGCGACCACGCCTTTCGCTGGTGCCGTCAGCGACAATGCCCACTCACCGATGTATCCAGGATGCAGCGTGAAGAACCGCATATAGCGCTCTTCGGCACTCAGTTCGGTGGCCAACTGGACGACGTCGTCGTAGTCATCGTGGGTGAGGCGCCGGACTATCACCTCTGTGCCGTCGAGAAGCGTTGCGTTGGTGGCCGACTCACCGACAGCCGAGGTCTGAGTCATCCCTCGACGATATGCGCGAACGCCCAATCCCGATAAGGAGGCGATGGGCCCTGGTAGGGAGGACTTTGTCCTCTGCATTCCCCCGCGGGCCGTGGCGATCATTGCAGGACCAGGCGTGCCTGCGGGGCAAGGGAGTCATCATGCAGACGTTCACACTCAGCCTCGGTGGTTGGCCACGGCGTCTTACCGCACGCCACCCGTTGGTGCGCGGCACCGATCGCATCGAGGCGCTCGCGACGCTCTTGCTCCTCTTGACGGCACTGGTGGCCGTGCCG
Source organism: uncultured Actinomycetota bacterium (assembly GCA_963786995.1). GTDB lineage: Bacteria > Actinomycetota > Actinomycetes > Mycobacteriales > Mycobacteriaceae > Mycobacterium. Next base: position 723,054 of record CAWBBH010000006.1, read on the forward strand.
ATCGCGGCGACCGCAGGCACCGTGATGCACGACGAACTCATTCACCGAATCGCTACGGACCGCGTCAGCCGGCACGAAGTAGCGGCAACCGTGACGGAGGACAGCACCGTGATACCCGAGCCCTTCACGGCGTCCTACTTCGCAACGGTTCGATGGAAGTTCGGTGGCGCCGTGCACACCGGAGAGCTACGCACCGCAGACTGGGTGAAGGCGGGCGAAACACGGAGCGTCTGGATCGACAGGGAAGGCAACCTTGTACCCGCACCGATGACGGAAAGCGATGCGGCGATGCAGGCGGTGTTCGGCGCACTCGGCCTCTGGCTCTCGGCGGTGGGGGTTTCCTTCGCTTCCTTCCTCGCGTTGCGCATGTGGCTCAATCGATGGCGTCACGCCGACTGGGACCGCGAGTTGAGGGATCTGACCCCGAGTGGGAACCGCACGAACCGCAATACCTATCGGGACGAGATGTGATGTCGCCAAATACGATTCTGGTCGGCATCGACGGAAGCCGTGGAGCCGTTGATGCGGCGCGCTGGGCCGCAGCGGTCGCGTTGAAGTTCCGAAGTTCGTTGCACATCGTGCATGCCAAACCGAGTATCGGACACAATCTTGGCGAAGCGGCTGCGGCGATAAGCGCCGCGATCATGAGCTATCGGGACGACTGCGCCTCGATCTATATGCGCGAGGCGCATGACGCGGTGCGGTCCCAATATCCGAATCTCGAGGTGACGACCGAATCGACGGACATTCCCGTTGACGAAGTACTGATTGAGCTCGGCAAAGATGCCCGGATGATCGTCTTGGGCAGTTCGGATGTCACCGCCGCGCGTGCACTGTTTCTGGGGTCAACGACGCTGTCGGTGGCAACGCACGCCGACTGTCCGGTGGTGGCGTGGCGCGGTGCCCGCACTGCACCGACCAACCAGCCGATCGTGGTCGGAGTGGACTGCACACAGCACGCGATCGGTGTGCTGGAGGCGGCATTCGAGCTCGCCGACGTTTTCAAGTCAAAGCTCGCTGCGGTGCGTTCGTGGTCGATACCGAGGACGGTCGCGGCCATCAGCAATCCCCTTCTTATCGACTGGGATTCGTTGCAGGCCGCTGAGTGGGCGCAGTTGACGAGCGTTGTCGACCGTTGCAATCAGAATCACCCGGAAGTCGACGCCGCTTGCTTCATCGAGCCAACCAAACCGGCGGCTGCACTGTTGCAACACACGGAGATTGCCGGCGCGCAGCTCGTCGTGGTGGGCAGTCGCGGCCGCAGTGCACTTGCCAGTGCCGCCCTTGGGTCAACGGCGCTCAATCTGCTGCACCAGTCCACCGTTCCGGTGATGGTGTGTCGCGGCGCCGACACTCGGATGGCCTGACCAACGAACGGTCAGTGGACGGACCGGCTATGTCTTCACAGTGCGTTCTGCGGTGCGCAGATCAACACCGAACATTTGCTGTCGCGGAGTGCGCCGCAGGACGGTGGTCCGGTCAGCTCCCGGATACCGTTGGCACGGTCGTGGGCGAGGACCACTAATTGGATCGACTTGGCATGCTTGGCCAGGTAGTTGACGAAGCTGCCATGGACGGCGGCGGCCTGAATATCCAGATCGGGGTGGCGTGCCTTCAATCCGGTGAGTCGCCGGTCGAGATTGGCCTTCGCCAGCTTGTTGCCTTCGCCGACGGCTGTGGCGTCGTGTATGTCGGTGTATCGGGACTGCCAGGTGGTGAGCACGCGAAGCGGAGCATGACGCAGGCGCGCCTCTGCGACCGCGCATCGCAGCGCGCCGTCGCTGCTGAACGAGCCTCCGACCTCGGCAACGACCCACCTGCGCCGGTCGGCCAACGGCGCGTGCCCGTGGACAATCGCCACAGGACAAAGGGCCGAGGTCGCCACGGCTGCGGCCGTCGATCCGATCCGGCCGTCGGTACTGTGCTTGAGTCCGATCGACCCGAGGCAGACCATCTCCGCCCACCTCGAGGCTTCCCGCAGGACCCGCACCGGATTGTCTTGGAGGATTTCCACCTCGATCTTGATCGGGTTGTCCGTCGCCTCAACCGCCATGACGGCCTGGCGGACGGCCTTTTCGGCGGTCGCAAGCTCATGCGCAGCAGCCTGGCTGTCGTGCTCAGTTGCCGCTTCCGGGTCGATCGCGTAGACGAGCCGAAGCGGGACGTCGCGACTCAACGCTTCATCGGCCGCCCAGGTTGCGGCCACAAGAGCCGACCGGGATCCGTCGATGCCGACGACGACCGATGGTGATGACGGGCAAGCGTCCATTGAAACCTGGCTCCTACATTCGTGATGCGGTTCAGCGGTCCTTCGACCAGTCCTTCGCCGACCTCCTGGACATCCACACCGGCGTCTTCGATGACCGTGGATCCACCGCGGCGCTCACCGGTCTCCGTTCTCCCGATCACCACCTTCGGGGATTGAGCGCCTCCCTCACAGAGTCAATGGTCCCCGAGGAGGGGCCTTACGACCCTGTATCCACTGCGCGGCGCGGAGAGATCGTTTACTCATGAAACGCGCGTCGGTCACGACCTGCCCGGACCCGTCGGCGACCGCGGGCAGCCTGCCTGCCGGAGTGTATGAAACCCACACCGGCGTCGTCGCGCTGATCGGCGACAGGGCCTATAAGTCGAAGAAGCCGATCGCCACGGATTTCCTTGATTTCAGCAGCACAGATCGACGTGAACATGCCTGCCGACGTGAAGTGGACCTGAACCGCCGACTGGCTCCTGACAGCTACATCGGCGTCGGCCATTTCGCTGCGCCCGACGGTGGCGACCCTGAGCCGGTCATCGTGATGCGCCGCTATGCCGACTCCGCCCGGTTGGCGGCACTTGTCACGGCGGGAGAGCCCGTCGTCGGGCACCTTGCGGTTATTGCGCAGAAGCTGGCGCATTTCCACGGCGCCGCTGAGCGAGGCCAGATGATAAGCGCCCAGGCGACAGCACAGGCTGTGGCTGGGCGGTGGCGCGAGAATCTGCTGGAGCTGAAGCGATATGCCGACGACATCATCCCTGGAGACTTGGTTGACGCAATCGCGAAGTTGGCGACCACGTTCATGGCAGGCCGGGCTGAGCTGTTCGAGCGTCGCATCGCCGACGGTCGAATCGTCGACGGTCACGGCGACCTGCTGAGCCAGGATATCTTCTGCGTGCCCGACGGCCCGGTTCTGCTCGACTGCCTGGAGTTCGACGATCGACTGCGGTATCTCGACGGTATCGATGACGCTGCATTCCTTGCCATGGATCTGGAGTTTCTCGGCCGCAAGGACCTCGGCGACCTGTTTCTCGATGAGTACTGCCGGCGCGCCGACGATGCGGCACCACGTACGTTGCGTGACTTCTACATCGCCTACCGCGCGGTGGTGCGGGGCAAGGTGGACTGTATCCGCGTCACCCAGGGTCGGGCGGACGCCGCCGTCGATGCACGCAGGCATCTCGACATCGCGTTGCAGCACCTCAAATCGTGCACGGTTCGTCTCATCGTGATCGGCGGCGGACCTGGTACCGGCAAAACCACGCTGGCGCGCGGGCTGGCGGAACAGATTGGTGCGCGGGTGATTTCAACCGATGAAGTACGTCGGGAGTTACTTGCATCGGGCGTGATCAACGGGGAGGCCGGTGACCTCGACGCCGGGTTGTACGCACCCGAGAACGTGGCAGCGGTTTACGACGAGGTCCTTGCGCGCGCACGGACGCTGTTGTCCGGCGGCTGCCCGGTGATCCTGGACGGGACGTGGCGCGACCCCCGACAACGGGCGCGCGCACGGGGCATTGCAGCCGACTGCGAAGCGTCCTTGGTCGAACTCGTCTGTTCGTTGCCGCTACGAGAGGCAACGGAGAGGATCGCGACGCGAGCGCCGACGACGTCGGATGCCACGGCGCGGGTCGCCGCGTCGCTGCACAGCCAACATGGCGGTCCATCCGACAAGGGATATGCGATCGATACATCTCAGCCGCTTGCGGATTCACTCGCCGAGGCCGAGCGCATATGCTGCCTTGCGATTTGACGTGGCAGGAACTGCCTCCTGGTCGGCTTAGGTCCCAGGCGGATGTGACGTCTGCCCCTATTGAAATCATCGGCTCGCCAAGCACAGTCAGTTCATGGACCACTTGACGACACTCGACGCGGGATTCCTCGAAGCCGAAGACTCCGACCGGCACATCAGCCTGGCGGTAGGGGGACTGTCGGTCATCGAGGGGCCGACGCCGGATTTCGAAACGTTCGCAGCCGCTATCGCCGATCGGGTGACGCAGATACCGCGGTTCACGCAGGTGCTTCGAACGCATCTGCTCGACCTGAGCCCTCCTGAATGGGTGGAAAACAAGCTGTTCGACGTCTCCCACCACATTCATCGCGCGGCGCTGCCGCATCCCGGCGACGACGACGCGCTGTTCCGATTCGTCGCCGAAGCGATGGAGCGTCGGCTCGATCGTGACAGGCCGCTGTGGGAGTGCTGGTTCATCGAAGGTCTCGCGGACGGGCACTGGGCCATTCTGATGAAGATGCATCACTGCATCGCCGACGGGATTTCGAGCATGCACATGATGTCGGGTCTCAGCGACAACGGGGAAGGGGCCAGCTTCGCCACCGATATCCGGGCGGCCCGCCAGCATGAGGACGAGAGTGAAGACGTTCCGAAACCCAATCTCAATCCGATGAGCTGGGTCGGCGGTGCATGGCGGATGGCCGCGAACGCGACCGGGGCGGTGTCATTGGCGTTCGAGGGAGCTCTCGAGGTCACAGCCGGCCTCCTGCGTCCGGCCGCGACGTCGTCGCTCAACGGCCCGGTCTCGGCAATGCGACGGTTCAGTTCAGCGAGAGTGAGTCTCGAGGACGTCGCGGAGGTGCGGCAGGCGTTCGGAGTCACGGTCAACGACGTCGCACTTGCCGCCATCACCGGCAGCTACCGGGCAGCCCTTCTGCGCCGCGGCGAACAACCTCGACGCAATTCACTGAGAACACTTGTTCCAGTGTCGATCCGCTCGAACGATGCGGTCGACATCCCGGACAATCGGGTCTCGCTGATGTTGCCGTTCCTTCCGGTCGACAAGCAAGATCCCGAGGAGCAACTTCGAGCGGTCCACCGTCGACTGTCCAGGGCCAAGACAAGCGGGCAACGCGAGGCTGGCGGCATTGTCATCGCCGCCGCGAGTGTCATGCCCTTTCCGTTCACTGCGTGGGCTGTTCGCGCGCTGACGAAGCTGCCGCAGCGCGGCGTGGTCGCCCTGGCGACGAATGTTCCCGGTCCGCGGTCCCGAATGCGCATCATGGGACGGGAGGTGATGCGCGTGGTTCCGGTTCCGCCCATTGCGCTGCAACTCCGCACTGGCATCGCGATTCTCAGTTATGCCGACGAGCTGGTGTTCGGCATCACCGGCGATTTCGACACGGCACCCGACGTGAACGACCTGGCCAGGGGCATCGAACACGGTGTGCAGGAGCTGGTGGCGTTGAGCCGTGCGAAACCGACCGTCGACTAGGGCGACGGCCGCGCCTGATCGCATTTGCAATACGGACGGGCCTCAACCGTGTCAGGTACCCCCATGCCGCTGCGAGGTGGGACCTAAGCACGGCCGGATCCATCCGTTCGGCCCTATACCAGGAGCCGTTGCCTTGGTGGGATCAAGAGACGCGACGCGACGAGGAGACCCATGACCGAATTCCTGCGCAACAGTGACGCGTTCATGTGGTCGATCGAACGCGATGCTCGCCTGCGGTCGACCATCGTCACCCTCATCGTGCTCGAGGAGACTCCCGACTGGGATGACGTGGTGGAGAGATTCGATCGGCTCGCCCGCGCGGTGCCGAGATTCCGTCAACGGGTGGTCGAGTCGCCGTATCCGCTGCCGCCCCGCTGGGAAGACGATCACGACTTCGATCTGACGTTCCATCTGCGTAGGGTGTCCGCCGCGAAACCAGGCACCTTCGACACTGTGCTCGAAGCTGCTCGCCTCGCCGCGATGGCGGATTTCGACCGGGCAAGGCCGCTGTGGGAAGCCACCCTTGTCGAGGGTATGTCGGACGGCGGCGCCGCGCTGTTGGTGAAGCTGCATCATTCGCTCACCGACGGTATCGGCGCTGTCGAGATGTCGGCGATTCTGTTCGATGGGGAGCGGCGCGGTCATTTCGGCGCTCTGCCGACGCCGTCTGCATCGATGCCGTCCGGCGTGTTCGCACTCGCGAGGGACCTCGCACTCGACGCGGGCCGCGCGGTGTCGGGAGCGTTGAAAGGAGTGCCGACCCTGATCCTCGGCAGCCTTCGACGGCCTATCGATGCCGCCGTAGAGGCAGTGTCGACGATCAGCTCGATCGCTCGCACCACGCGGCCCATCCTGTATGCGGGCTCGCCGATCATGCTCGAGCGCAGCGCTGTTCGTCGGCTCGCGGTGAGCCAGGTGTCGATGGACAAACTGCACTGCGCCGGGAAGGTGGCGGGTGGGTCTTTGAACGACGCTCTGATCGCCGCCGTAGCCGGAGGACTGAGCCGGTATCACGAGAAGCACGGCAAGGTCGCGAACCATTTCGTGGTGTCCATGCCGATCAGCACCCGGGCCGAGGCAGACCCGATCGGCGGCAACCGCGCGACGTTGATGCGGTTCGACGTGCCCGCGGACGCGATGGATCCCGCCGAACGCATCCGCCTGATCCATGAGCAGACGGCCAAGTCTCGCAACGAGAAATCGCTGGCCTACACGCAGCTGATCGCTGGTGCTTTGAACGTGATGCCGGGCGGGTATGTGGGTTCGGCGCTTCGCCATGTCGACTTCGTCGTCAGTGATGTTCCTGGATTCACCGAACGCCTGTACTTCGCGGGCGCCGCTGTGCGGATGCCGTTCGCCTTCTCCCCGACCATCGGGGCCGCGCTGAACGTCACGTTGCTGTCATACGTCGACACGTGTTCGCTCGGAATCAATGTGGACACCCGTGCAATACCAGACCTGGGCGACTTCTACGACTGCTTGGCGGCCGGGTTCGACGACGTGTTGCACCTCGCCGAGGTCATGCATCGGCGATAGTCTCATCCGATTGGTCAGCTGTGATGTCGGTGATCAGCGGCGTAAGCCCTGATGACAGAAGCGGTATCACCGTCGAATCGCAAGAATTCCTGGTTCAGCAGATCCGCCAGGCTTTCTACGGCGGCGGAGATGAGGGCACCCGCGAGCCGTGTCTGCGGATGAGTACTGTCAGCGGCTTCAGCGGCGAGGGTGGTGGCGTAGACCAGCGAAGCTGCCAACGAGGCGTCGGCTTCGATGTCGCGAAAGTAGTACGTCGCACCGTACTGAGTGAAGTCATTTCGAGCCTCCACAATGGAAGCGGCAAGCCCGGTGAGGACGTCGGTGGGAACGCTGTCGATAGTCAGGTCCGGGATCGCCTCGCGTGCCTCTCGCAGTGTCGAGAGTTGCAGTGCCAGAACGCGTCTGCGGTGGAGGGCGGGATAGATCTCGAGAACCCAGGACACCGCGGCGGTGAGCAGCATGAACCCGAACAGCGCCTCGAGCGGCACGATGATGCGAAGAAGCGGCGACGTCGGCACGATATCGCCGAACCCGAGGGTGCCGATGGTCACCAGTGATACGTACAGTGCGTCGAGCACGGCATGGCGTTGCGCCGGATCCAGTTCAGAGCCGTAGGCGAAGCCACTCGGCATCTGTGCGAAATAGATCATCGACCAACCGACCACCGCTACGGCCCCCCAGGTCAGTACCACGACCGCGATGCCGAGGGGACCGGTCAACGATGCGATTCGACGATCTGAGGGGAACAACCGCAGCAGCCACCAGACGAACTTCATCACCAGTGGTGCGATACTGCCGTGACCGATCGGGTGGAACAGGGTGTGGAACACATCGCGCACCACGATTGCGACGAGAAGGGCCCCGACCACTGCGATCATCCAATTCATCAGCGATGAACCCGAGTACCCGCTGTGCCGTCGACGATCTTCGCGATGTCGACAAGCGATCCGATGACGGCTTCCTTACCGCTGGCCCGCGTAAACCCGCATGCAGCTTCGACTTTGGGACCCATCGAACCCGCGGGCAGGTCGAGTCGCTCGATGTCCCCGGCAGTCACCACATCCAGGCGAGCCTGGCCCGGCGTCCCCCAGTCGGTGTAGACACCGTCGACGTCCGTCGCGATGACCAGTAGATCTGCCTGGAGCTGTTCGGCCAGTAGGGCCGACGCGAGATCCTTATCGATGACGGCCTCCACTCCGTGCAGTTCGCCGTGTTCATCGTACATCGTCGGAATGCCTCCGCCGCCGGCGCAGATCACGAGCGTTCCGCTGTCGACGAGCGCGCGAATCGGCCGTATCTCGAAAATGCGCTTGGGCTTTGGGCTTGCTACCACCCGACGGAACTTGTCTCCGTCCGGTGCGATGACCCAACCGCTGGTGGCCTTCAGTCGTTCGGCGGTGTCTCTGTCATAGACCGGACCGATCGGTTTGGTGGGGTTGGCGAACGCCGGGTCGTCCCGGTCGACCTCGATCATCGTCAGGACGGTCGCCAGCTGTTGCTCCGCAGGCAAGATGTTGCCAAGTTCCTGTTCGATGACGTAACCGATCATTGCCTCCGTCTGCGCCCCCAGCACATCGAGGGGATACGGCATGACGTCGTGATAGGCCGCCGCCTGCAACGCCAACAAACCCACCTGAGGGCCGTTACCGTGCGCGACGACGATCTCGTTGCCCGGCGTGACCGCCGCGATCTGCTCGGCGGCCACCCGGATGTTGGCGCGCTGGTTCTCGGCCGTCATGGGTTGACCCCGCTGCAGGATGGCGTTGCCGCCCAAGGCAATCACGATCCTCATCGCAGCCCTCAGTTCAGCGCGGACACGAGGACCGCCTTGATGGTGTGCATGCGGTTCTCGGCCTGCTCGAATGCGATGTTCGCCGGGCTCTCGAAGACGTCGTCGGTGACCTCGATGCCGTTCGACAAGTGGGGGTACCGCGCGGCGATCTTCGCGCCGACCTCGGTCTCGCAGTTGTGGAACGCCGGCAGGCAGTGCATGAATTTCACCCTCGGGTTACCCGCAGCCGCCATCAGCTCCTTGTTGACCTGGAAGGGCAGGAGTTGGTCGATTCGTTCACCCCAGGTCTCCATCGGCTCTCCCATGGACACCCATACATCGGTGTATATGAAATCGACGCCGGTGACCGCCTTGACCGGGTCATCGGTAACCGTCAGGTGGGCGCCGGAGGCGGCCGCGAACTCGTCGCACATCGACACCAGGTCCCGGCTGGGCCACAGGTCGCGAGGCGCTCCGATCCGCACGTCCATTCCGAGTTTGGCTCCGACGAGCAGCAGCGAGTTCGCCACGTTGTTTCGACCGTCGCCGACAAACGCGAAGGCCACGTCGGTCAACGGTTTTGGGCAATGCTCGGTCATCGTGAGGACATCTGCGAGCATCTGGGTGGGGTGGAACTCGTCGGTGAGGCCGTTGAACACGGGCACCCCCGCATACTCGGCCAACTCGTCGACGGTTTTCTGGCTCGCGCCGCGGTACTCGATCGCGTCGTACATCCTGCCGAGCACGCGCGCGGTGTCCTTCATCGACTCTTTGTGCCCGATCTGCGACGACGCCGGGTCAATATAGGTGACGTGCGCACCTTCGTCATGCGCGGCAACCTCGAATGCGCATCGGGTACGCGTTGACGACTTCTCGAAGATCAGCGCGATGTTCCTGCCTTCCAGCGTCGGTCGGCCGAGTCCCGAATATTTCGCCCTTTTGAGGTCCCGGGACAGGTCCAGCAGATAGTGGAGGTCGCGCTCGGTGTGATGAACCAGGCTGAGCAGGCTTCGGTTTCGATTGTTGTATGCCACGGTTGTGGTCCTCCGACCGGTAGTTGTCAGGTGTAAAGCGGATCGCGTTGGATTGGGCACGTCATGCACCGTCCGCCTCCACGTCCGCGACCGAGCTCGCTGGCCGTGATCGTGACGACCTCGACACCGGCCTTGCGTAGCGCGGTGTTGGTGAGGATGTTGCGGTCGTAACCGATGACCACACCGGGTTCGAGTGCGAGAACGTTGTTTCCGTCGTCCCACTGCTCGCGCTGGATGCCGTAGACGTCGCCGGCGGTGGCGACGACACGGAAGTCGACACCGACGGCCTCGCCGATGGTCGCGATCAATCCCTGTGATTCACGACGAATGTCGAGGCCGGACGGCGAGCCGTCATCGGGGCGCAGGCTGAACGGCACGATCCCGTCGACGACGGGCGCGTACGCGGTGACCAGGTCGTGGTCGCAGAAGGTGAACACGGTGTCCAGGTGCATGGCCGCCCGCGACTTGGGCAGGCTCGCGACGATGACCCGTTCCGCAGCGCCTGCCGCGAACAAGTTGCGCGCGACCTGGGTGATTGCCTGATGTGACGACCGCTCACCCATGCCGATGACGACCGTTCCGCGACCGATCGGCATCACGTCACCTCCCTCGAGGGTGGCCGAGCCATGTTCGTGCACAACGCTTTCGGGGTCACCCAGCCAGATGTCGAACTTCTCGTCGGCGAAGGCGGGATGGAACTTGTACACCGCGGTCGTCAACAGCGTCTCCTGGCGTCTGGCCGGCCAGTACATCGGGTTCAGCGTGACGCCGCCGAAGATCCAGGCGCTGTTGTCGCGCATGAACTGCGTGTTGGGCAGTGGTCGCAGCACGAACCCCGCTGGGTCCAGTTCGCGGAATGAGGAGAGGAAGCGCCCGCCGGCCTCGTCGGGGACGTCCTGATAGGACACGCCGCCGATCAGGAACTCCGCCAACCGATCCGCCGGCATGTCGGCCAGCCAGTCGCGGATCCCGTGCCGCAGGCCCAGGCCCACGAGGTCATCGGTGACCTTGCGGTCCAACACCCAGTCGCGGCCTTCCGGCATGCCGACGACCTCGGCGAGGAGATCCTGCAGTTCGAGGACCTCCACGCCGTGGTCTTCCATCTTCGCAACGAAGTCGAAATGGTCGCGGCGCGCTTGCTGCAGCCAGATGACGTCGTCGAAGAGCAACTCGTTGCAGTTCTCCGGCGTGAGCCGCTGGTGGGCAAGCCCTGGTGCGCAGACCAGGACCCGCCGCAGCTTGCCGGCCTCCGACCACACTCCCAGCCGGGATTCGCTGGTGGTCACAGCACGGCCAGGTGTCCGGTGGCCAGCAGTGCGACCGCGGCGACCGAGGTCACCGCCAGGACGCCGACCACGACGACCTCGGCCCTGGTGAACGTGGGCATCCCGCTTTCCTTGCGGGCCCACACATAGAGCCCGGTGCCGACGAGATAGAACAGCGCCGCCATCAGCAGGTACTGCCAACCGCCTGCGTAGAGCAGCCACACGGCGTAGCCGAGGGCGACGACACCGATGATCAGGTCGCGCGTCCTGCCGCGGCCCGACTCGTACGTCTCGCCGCGCACTGCCAGCAGCACCTGATACGCCGCCGACCACAGGTAGGGCAGCAGTATCAGAGAGGTAGCCAGGTAGATCAAGTTGGTGTAAGTGCTTGCATTGGCCAATGTCCACAACAGCAGGGCCTGCACGCACAGATTGGTGAGCCACAGCGCGGTGGCCGGTGCGCCGCGCGAGTTCTCCTTGGCGAGCGCCTTGGGCATCACGTTCTCCATCGCCGGTAGGCGCAGGATCTCAACGCACAGCAGCACCCAGGCGATCAGAGCGCCGAGCAGTGAGATGACCAAGCCGATCGAGATGAAAGCCGCGCCCCAGCTTCCGACCTCGTTCTCCAGCACGCCCGCCATCGACGGGTCAGCCACACCGGCCAGCTCGGCCTGTGACATCAGGCCGTAGGACAGCAGGTTGACCAGAAGGAGCAGGGCGAGCACTCCGGCGAAGCCCAGCACGGTGGCACGGCCGACGTCGCGACGCTTGGCGGCGCGCTGCGAGTACACGGCGGCACCCTCGATGCCGATGAACACCCAGACGGTCACCAGCATCATGTTCTTGACCTGGGTCATGGTGTCACCGAGCGGCTCACCGTCGATCTGGATCGCCTTGCCCCAGAAGTCAGCGGTGAACAGCCCGGCCTTGAATCCGACTGCGGCGATCGCGATGAAGACCAGAATCGGCACCACCTTGGCCACAGTGACCACGACGTTGACGATGGCGGCCGTCCTCACCCCGCGCAGAGTCAGTGCGTGCACGAGCCACAACACCACGGAAGCACCGACAATCGCGGGGACGGTCGCTCCGCCTTCGAATATCGGGAAGAAGTAGCCGAGTGTGGAGAACAGCAAGACGAGGTAGGCAACGTTGCCCACCCACGCTGACATCCAGTAGCCGAGCGCTGACGAGAAGCCGATGTAGTTGCCGAAACCGGCTCGGGCGTAGCCGTATACGCCGCCGTCCACGTCCGGCTTTCGGGACGCGAGCGTCTGGAAGACGAATGCGAGCATGAGCATGCCGACGCCGGTGATGACCCACCCGACGATGAGCGGACCCGGCGCTGCGCTTCCCGCCATCTGCGACGGCAACGCGAAAATGCCGCTTCCGATCATCGATCCGACGACAATCGCGGTGAGCGCGGCCAGTCCGAGGCCCGGCTTGACGCCGTCGCGGCGGGGAGCGGCAGGCCTCGGAATCGTGGTTTGTGACATCGCTGTCTCCCCAACTCGAGTGGAGCAAGGTCGCGGATGCCACCTTGCTCCACTGACGCTATGGTCGTCCCGGACTGGACTGAGGAGTATTTAGTCCTCGATCACGGGGCGGAAGTCCCCGGCAGCGGGTTGACCCAGCTCCGTCAGCACCGCGTCGGCGGCGGGTTCGATCGCGGCGGCCACCGAATCCGAAAGACCAACGCCGACAGTCGTGTCAGCGGCGTCGATGGTGAGCAGAACAAGTCACGGGTTTCGTTGTCATACACCAACCATGTGTCGGCGTGTGCTTGGCGCATAGGGCCGGGAGTCTTCAATTGGCGCAGCGACGAACGGCCCGGATGAGGGGGACTTCGGGCCCTATGGACGGTCGCGGAAAGGTGGTCGGATCGACGGGAATTCCGACGCCTGAGGAGCCTCATGAACAAGCCGAGCGGCCGAGGTGCCGACTTCTGTAACGACTGGTCTGTGACGATCACCCTGGGTCCTCGCGATGGTCAGGTGTGCGCCAGGGCGAGTATGCCGTGGCGCGGTCGCGAAGTAGTCGGTGTCGGATTGGCACGGCGTGACGAACTTGCGGTCTCACGAGCACTTTCTGACCTGGCGCGGCGCACGATGATCGTCAGCGTGCAGGAAAACATCGCGGCCGGCGGGTGACCAGTGAGTGGCCTGTGAGCGAATGGACGAGACCGCATGAACGTGTCCCCTGAATCCAACGGCCGATCGTCGATAGTGACCTTGACGATGAACCCGGCTCTGGACATCACCACGAACGCCGACGTCGTTCGCGATACCGACAAGAATTCGGTGCCCGGCAGGCGGACCGACCGGCGCGCTGGTCACGGGACTCGTCGGCGAATCGGACGTGCGGTCGCGCGACGTCTGTCATCGGCAACGCGACGCGTAGAGCTGATATTCAATGAGCGCAGCACCGGCGGCGGTACTTGATCGTGTCCAGGACCGGAGTCATCTTCTGCTGAATACGCGCGTGCGCGATCTGTTGCGACGCGCCGCAGCGTCTGCCCATTTGAATCGGAAACCGAGCAACTGGCGGCAGCGCACGGCTTGATCGATCGTGGTGTCGCACAGGCTGTGGTCGTGTCCTTAGGGCCTGGAGGTGCTCTTCTGGCCACATCCCTTGACAACCTGCGGATTCCGGCGATATCAGTGCACGCGGTCAGCGGGGTCGGAGCCGGTGACGCGATGGTTGCTCTGACGCCGGGCACCTCGCCGTGCACACGTGCCGAAGTCGAGCGGTTCTTCGAGCTGGTTCCGCAGCCGGTAGGCCACAGCGCGCTGCTGCGCTGAGGTCACACTCGGTAGAGCGCGGCGCCCGCGGTCACTCCGGCACCCGCCGCGACGAGCATGAGCTGTGCGCCGGTCCCCATGTCGGAAGCGGCATGTGACAGCGCGGACGCCAATGATGCCGTGTGCATTCGCGGGTCCTCGCCGACGATGATCCGTTCAGGTGACAGACCCAGCTGGGCGGCCAGGGCGGTGCGGAAGTGCGGCAGCGCTGGTGCGGCGACGACGGCGTCGATGTCCTCGATTGCCAACGACGATCTGGCCAGGCACCGATGCGCCGCGAGCGCTGCGGCGTCGGCGAAACGCGCATCAGCGCAATCTTTGGAGTCGAATCGCAGAACATTCCTGTGATCAACCAATCCCACTGTGGCACTGTATGACTCATGCGCATCGAAAAGATTGTGCCAGCTCGTCGGCCCAAGCCCTCGGTCGTCGTCGGTCCAGCTGCACAGCGCGGCAGCTCCGGCGGGAGAGAACGGAAAGCGCTCGCTCATGCCGCGGCCGGGATCGGCATCGCTGGCGACGATCAACGCGCAGTCGACGACCTTCGATCTGAGAAAGCCGTCGACGATCTGCAACGCGGTGAGCATGCCGCAGGAGCCGTTCACCACGTCGAAGGAGAAGGTTCCGTGCGTGCCGGCATGGGGCTCTTCGGGGTTCGCGCCGATGTCCTGTTGAATCATTGCCGCCAGCGCCGGCTCGCCCAGATTGCGGTCGCGGTATACGCCCGCGTTGATCAGTAGGTCGATGTCGTGCGGATTGCGGCCCGCGCTTCGAAGGCAATCGTGCGCGGCCTTGACCGCGAGCCGAAGTGCGCTGTGCCGATTTCGCCACCGTCCCTCGACCAACTCGATTCGTTCAATTGTCGTGCCCATATCGATTCACCAAATCCTCGTCCAATGTCAACAGCACAACTCCGATCTCCAGCCCGGAAGCCAGGGCGATCAGAGCGACGGTTTCGCCTGGCCGGATGTGCCCGGCTTCCAGCTCTTCGACGAGCGCGACAGTGTGGGTCGTGGATGCGGTGTTGCCGTATCGATCAACCGTGATCACAGCGTCGTGGCGGGGGGTGTCGCCGAAGACCTCTGACATGCGCGCCATGCCCTTGCGAATGGCCCGAGCAGACGTCTGATGGGTGATGACATGGTCGATGTCGTGTATCGAGATCCCCACTGCATCAAGCACTTCGTGTAGCAGCATCGGGGTGTTGGTCATTGCCGCCTTGTGTATGCCCCTCGCGTCGGTGAACATTCGCGCACCAGGGTCGGCGCCCTTGGGATACCCCACGCACAGTCGGCTGTAGTCGGCGACTGTGGTGAAGCCCGCCAGGGTGATGCCGGCACCTCCGTCCCGCGCCCGCTCCAGGAGGAGGCCGGCGCCCGCGTCGCCAAGCGTCAGCGATGCGAGCTCCTTGCTCATGATGTTGCGGATGTGCTGAGCAGCATTCTGTCCGAGTTGAGAGATGTATTCACCGCTGACGATCAAGGCGCGTTCGATTGACCCCTGCCGAATCCAGTTGTTGGCGACGGTTACTCCGGACAGCATTCCCGCGCAGGCATTCGACAGGTCGAATGTCATTGCCTTTTCGGCCCCGATCGCCCGCGCCACCGCACTGCTCATCGTCGGTTCCACCCACTGGGTCAGGCCGCCGCGAAACTTCGTGATGCTGCAGCTGATCACGGCGTCGAGCGTCGCCGCCTCGCATTGAGCCTTCGCGAGGCAATCCACGGCAGCTCCCGTTGCGAGGCTGTAGGAGTCCTCGTCGCCCACCGACACACGTCGCTCACGAATCCCGGTAAGCCGTTCGAGGTCGATGTGTGTGTGGTGGCGGGTGCTCGACATCAACGCACCGGACGTCAGGTGAGTGGCCGGTAGGCGCCGCCCGGCGCCCGCCAGGCGGGTCCGGTATGGCGCGCCCGCTGTGCCGGACGCGGAGGGCTCCATCATCAACCACTGCTTATGAGCCATCGGGCCATGGTGCGTGGCCGCCGTCGCGCTCCGTAAGGATCTTTGGGATGCACCGGCGAGGACTTTGGGCCCTTCGTCCGCTGACTGCCTGCTCATAGCGTTACCGCATGGGCACAGGAATGGGTGGACTCGGCTGCTTGTCCGCGGCAGTGGAGGAGCCGTCGGCCATGCCCTCTTCGACATCCCCCATTTCGTGATGGAACAGAAGATGATGCGCGGCATCCGCGATCGTGCGCAGGAGACATATCTGCGCCAGGTCAAGGACTTCACAGGAGGAAAAAGCAGGGTGAACCCCGCGACGTTGCTTCCGCAGTTCAGCGACGTTCAGACGATGCCTGGACAGGTGTGGAAACCGCGATCTACGGAGCGTAAATCCGTCGGCTAACGCCTACTCAGGGTTCGAACCCTGCACTGCCATCCAGCTCAGATCTTGCGCTGGCGAAGCGCACCAGAAGCGAACCCTTTCAGTCAGCAAACGAAATCGACGGCCGTTTGGCGGTTAACTTTCCTGTGAGGTGGGCAACCTTGCCGATGTGATCCCCTCGTGCGGACCGATGCCTCGCCGCCTGGTCAGCGGCGGACCAGACGCCAACGTCGACATCTCTGTCGCCTCGGTCGGGGCGCCGCGGAACCAATGGACTCGTGCGCGCATGATCTCGCGCCATGGCCGCGTGGGGGTGGGGCGATGACCACCATGAGGCCCGATTTCGAGAACGTCCAGGCTCACTACGACCTGTCCGATGAGTTCTTCCGGCTCTTCCTCGATCCGACCCAGACATACAGCTGCGCCTACTTCGAGCGCGACGACATGACTCTCGAGGAGGCCCAAATCGCCAAAATCGACCTGGCGTTGGGCAAGCTAGGGCTGCAGCCTGGCATGACGCTGCTCGACGTCGGCTGCGGTTGGGGCGCCACGATGCGGCGTGCCGTGGAGAAATATGACGTCAACGTCGTCGGCCTGACACTGAGCAGGAACCAGGCCATCGCCGTTGACCGGTCGTTCCGCGCGATGAACAGCACGCGAAGCCGGCGGGTGTTCTTGGCGGGCTGGGAGGAGTTTCGCGAACCGGTCGACCGGATCGTGTCCATCGGTGCGTTCGAACACTTCGGCAAAGCGCGCTACGACAGCTTCTTCAACATGGCCTATTCGGTGCTGCCTCCCGATGGCGTGATGCTGCTGCATACGATCGTCAGAGCGAGCGTCGACGAGGTCCAGAGGCGGGGGCTGAAGCTGCCGGCGAAACTGCTGAAGTTCATCTTGTTCATCATGGATGAGATTTTTCCCGGCGGGGAGCTGCCCCTGGTCGCCCAAGTCCAGCAACACGCGGTCAAAGCCGGTTTTCGGGTGGCCCGCGTCCAGGCGCTGCAACCCCACTACGCCCGAACGCTGGACATCTGGGCGGCGACGCTGCAGAGCCGCCGCGAGGAGGCCATTGCGATCCAATCCGAAGAGGTCTACGACCGCTACATGAAGTACCTCACCGGTTGCGCCGACCTGTTCCGTGACGGATACACCGACGTGTGCCAGTTCACTTTGCAGAAGAATGGCTGACCCACGGCGGGTGCCGTAAGGCATGGGTAGACACGGAAAAACCCGAACCCATGGTGAGGGTTCGGGCTCTTCCGTGCCGCCGTCGTCTGATACCAGAGTCACGCCGGACACTTTCGCGAGCTACGCGGCGTGGGGGAGAGCCACGCACGGCTTGCCGGTGCACCGTGTAGAGAGCGCGTGCCCCGCGGAGAGGGAACGTCCGCGCGACGTCGGCTGTGTGATCCGCTGGATCGGAGCCGCGTTGACCGCGATTCCCGCAAGCATTTCGGTGTAGTTCCAGCCGATCTCTCCTGCAGACATTGCCGACAGGTTGATCATCTGTTCCCGTCCCGGTCGGCCCGGGCCCGTCATGCTGGGCTTCATGTTGATGTCGATGGCCTTGATGACACCGTTGGCGTCTTCCCGGCAGTCGATCCGGATCGGCGCAGTCGCCTTGAGGAACTGCGCGACTCGAACGGCATGCCTGCCGAATTCGCGTAGTTGATCATCGTCGCCCGCGGGCTTGCTGTTCGACTGGATCGGCACGACTCCACTGAACGGCATCACGCCACCGTGATGGCCAGTGCGCTCGATCGCCGGAAGCGTCCAGTGGGTGGGTTCGTTGTGCACCCCGTCAGCTGTCTCATAGGTTCCCGGCGGCATCACAGTCACAGCGAGTTCCCTGCCGGCCAGATACTCCTCGATGAGGAACTTGTTGCCGAACTTCGGCCCGACATGAGACTCGATGTGCTCGGCTGCTTCCTCCACTGAGTTGACGACCTTGACACCGGCGCTGCCGCGGCCGCGGACAGGCTTGATGATGACCGGAAAAGTCAGCTTGTTCAGTGAAACTGCCTCTTCGATTTGATCTTTCGCCGGTCCATTCTCCACGTTGACGAGGGCCTGCACGGGAACCGGGACGCCGATCGCGCCGATAGCGGCCTGGCACACATCCTTGTCCTCGAACTTTTCTACGACATCCAGCGGCTGGCCAACGACGTACAGCCCCTCGCGGGAACCGAAGTTGGCCATCGGATGCTCGTCGAACAAGCTCGTGTTGGCCCAGAGGATCTCTGCTCCGTCGGCGACAGCCTGGGCGATCCCCTCGAGGGTATCGGGGTACGTCCAATCCGCGTCGACGTCGGGACGGGGGTCACGCGCGGGAGTCAGCACATCGCAGCCGGCCTGCGTCAGCGCGTTCGCGATGTCGGCGGACGAATCACGGTAACCAAACGGATTCGACGGCTTGACCGCCCCGTTCAACGATGGCGGCGTCACCGCCTGGTGCAGAACCGCGATGGGCCGCCCGTACAATGACGGGGCGTTCTGGACTTCGGTCTTGATCTGATCGATGTTGATGGTCATTTGAGTTCTCCTGTGTGAGTAAGTGTTTGGTATTGCTTCGAACTTGCGAGATCGAAATTACGGGCGTGCACTCGAGAAGGCTCGCTTGTGCGCACAACCCGCACAACCGCGCGATTTCAGACTTTTGCGCATTCCGCTCACACGGTCAGATGGTGCAGATGCGCGGCAGCGCAAAAGCGCTCACATCAGAGAAGAAGGCGACGTCAGGACGTCAAAGATGAACTGCCGCAGCAGTTATGAATGCCGCTTGGGTCAGGGCCGTGATGCGGCAGGAAAGAGCGCGACGATCTCGGACACGTCCGCGCAGTCATCGAGATTGAGCACCGCGTCGGCGAGCGCCTCGACCGCCGATGGCGCCGCGCCGAGCCCCACCTCGAGGCAGCTGGAGAACTTGGCCAGCGCCTCGCCGTCGCTCATCGGCTGCTCGGGGCTGCCCTCCATGAACTCGAGGAAGCGTTCGATTCGCTGACCGTCCTTGCGCAGGAGGGTCACTCGGGTGGGCGACATCGCGTCCGCGGCGATCGCGTCGTCGACCACCACGCGCGTGCGCGCCGCCAGCGCGCTGACAGCCCGATCCGAGATCTGAGGCCGCTGGAAGGTCGCCAGATCGACCCTGCCGTGGATGAGTGCCGAGGCAAAGCAGTAGCACGCGTTGAACTGCGCGTGGACGATCGAGTCCCGGCTGACGTCGTAAGGCTCGCCGACGATCTTGGTGTTGGTCTGACCCATGCCGATGACGACGCTGTCGATCTCGTCAGCGCTCAAGCCTTCTCGGTGCAGCGCCTGACCGATGGCGATCACGTTGTGGGTACAGCGGCAGCAGGGGTAGGGCTTCATGCTGTGCGTCATGAGCTCCCACCGCTCACCGAGGTCCTGCAGAAGCGCGTCAGGCACCACCTCGCCGCCCTCGTACAGTCGGAACAGCCCGGCTTCGCCTTCGAGGAACCGGGTGGGTCCGGTGAGCCCCACCGCGGCGAGGAAGGCGGCGGCAGTGCCGTTGCGCGAGGCGAAGCCTGCCCCCAGTCGCTTCGCCAGCACGGCGTCGTTCAGCGCCTGCCGCGTGCCCGACGCCTGGTGATAGGCGAGGCCGACGGCGTCGGAGAACTGTCCGTCGCGCAGATCCAGCACCCGGGCGGCGGCAGCCGCCGCGCCGAGGGCACCCATGACGGTGGTCGGATGCCAGCCGCGGGACATGCTCTTGGGCGCGGCGAGCCCGAGGCGCGCCTGCAGCTCCACCCCGGTTGCCAGCGCCGCGATGAAGTCGCGCCCGCTGACGCCGCCGCGCGCCTCCGCCGTCGCCAGCGCTGCGGGCAGAATCACGGCGTAGGAGTGCACGCGGCCGGGATCGTGGTTGTCGTCGAAGTCCAGCGCATGCGCGGCCGCGCCGTTGGCGAGTGCGGCTGTCGGTGGCGCCACACGCCCCTTGCCGATGAGCATCGTCGAGGGGCCTGCGCCCTCCCAACCGAGAAGGAGGCCGTTCGTCTCCGGGATGCCGGGAGCCTCTGCGGCAGCGGCGATCACACCGAGAGTGTCCAGCACGAACAGTTTGATTCGCTTCACCACCGCAGCGGGCAGATCCGAATAGCTCCAATTCTCAAAGCCGGCCATCACCTCCAGGCTGAACCCGTCGGTGGGCGCATTCTGTCGCATGGCCGGCGGCTCGACCGGGACACCAGGCGTCGTCGTAAGGTTCATGGTGGCGGCTCCTCAATGGCTTGACAATGGACTATATGTGTGTGGGATCAATTGCGGGGCAAAACGATTGCAGCGACGACCGCCGCGACAGTGGCGAGGATGAGGACCGTCACGGCCACGCCGGTCCACCCCGCGCCACTCAACGCGATGCCGCCGAACCAGCCGATGATGCTCGACCCCGCGTAGTAGAACAGGTTGTAGAGAGACGAGGCCTGTGCCTTGCCGACGGTGGCCCCGCGGCCCGCCCATCCGGTGGCGATCGCGTGGGCGCCGAAGAAGCCGACGGTGGCCACCACCAGACCGACCAACACCGCAAACAGGTTGGCGCACATGGTGATCAGCACTCCAGTGATCATGATTGCGATCGATGCCAGAAGGACCGCCTTGCGTCCGAACCGAGTGGCCAGCGCGCCTGCGCGCGGCGCCGCGCAGGTGCCGGCGAGGTACGCGAAGAAGATCAGGCTGACCGCCGTCACCGGCAGGTGATACGGCGCGGCCGTCAGGCGGAACGCCAGATAGTTGTAGATGGCCACGAACCCGCCCATCAGCAGGAAACCCTGGGCGAACAGTGTCAGCTGTCGCGGTGACCGCAGGTTCGCCAGCAGGCGATGGGTGAGACTGCCCTCCGCGTTGGCGCCGGTCCCGTTCGACGCCGTGAAACCGCGTGACTGGGGCGCGAGTTTGACGAATCCCGCTGCAGCCGTGGCGCACAGCACGGCCACGGCGAACACACCGACCCGCCAGCTCGCGATGTCGGTGATCGGACCTGCGACCACCCGACCGAGGAGCCCGCCGATGCTGGTGCCCGCGACGAAGGTGCCCGCGGCGCGGGCCGCATGCTCGACGTCGACTTCTTCGGTGAGGTAGGCGATGGCGATGGCGGGCACGCCGCCGAGGACGAGGCCCTCTAGCAGCCGCCCGCCGAGCAACAGGTGAAAGCTCGGCGCGAACGGGGTGAGCAGCCCGAGAACGCTCGACGCGATGACCGACACCGACATCGCCTTCACCCGGCCGATGCGGTCGGCCACCATCGACCACGGGATGACACCGACGGCCAGGCCGATCGTGCACGCCGACACCATCAGCGCGGCACTGGCGGCGCCCACTCCGAGGTCTTCGGAGATCTGAGGGAGGACGCCCTGCGGAGAGTAGAGCTGCGCGAACGTGGCAATGCCCGCGCAGAACAATGCCGCGAGCAGGCGGCGATACTCAACCGACCCTCGGCGGTGGCCGGTCCAGGGTTGCTCGCGGCTGGGGCGCAGGGGCGTGGTTTCCATGACCGGACTCTCCGTGACGTTGGCATTCGAGGTGTTGTCGATTGCCGCCAAGCTATGCGTTCACCGACCAGCGGGGCTCGCTTGTGCGCGCAACCCGCGCAATGCGCGATTGCGCTCTTTAGCGCATTGTGCTCACCGGCAGCTCGAAGGGATTCAGGCCTACCTCGTTCGCCGATTTCCAGTGGTTCTCTCTGCTAGAAGTAGGGGACATCTCGCCCACGGACAAGGAGCGCACCGCGCAGTGATACGACCTCTGATCGCCCTGAGTGGCGCGGGCCAATGAGGCGACCGCGGCGCGCGAAGCGGTCGAGTTCGCTGTCACCGACAGTTAATTGACGCGAGTGCTCGTCTGCGTCTGACCGCCGTCGAGAAAGTTGCTGTGAAAGTCCCGACTTGACGCCGTATTTGCTGCGCTGGTGATATTTTCGACTTCTGCTGATCTGGTAGACGACATCCATGCGGAAGTAGGGCGTTGTGACTGATGCTGCCGAACGAGCCCAACAACTGGCGCTGGTTTCCCGGCTGAAAACGATCTTCCCCGAGGTCCCCGAATGGCCGACGCCGGACATGGTCACCCACGACCATTATCGCGCGTACCTGAAGACCTCGCACGACGTCGGCGGCGAGTTGGACTTCCCGCATGTCTACGAGAACAAGGAAGAAGAGCAGTGGGAGCTGATGACCTACGTGCTCTGCGAGGTTCTCGGGTGGCGCGGCATCTGGGTGTCCGAGGAGCGGCGGCGGCTGGCCAACGTCGACGTCGGGCGTGCGATCTATCTGGGCCTTCCGTATTACAGTCGCTGGCTCTGGTCGGTCGGCCGGTTGCTGATCGAGAAGAAGCACATCTCGTGGGGTGAGCTGACCGATCGGCTCGCCGAGGTTCAGGCCCGTTATGCAGGCGGCCTGAACGGCGGATACCCGGAGGCGCAACCGAAATCCGAAGGCGACGGCGCGAACGTCTCCCGCAACAAGCACCACATCGAGGCGGTCGGTATCGGCGACCCGCAATGTTTCGCGGGCCAGGCCGGGGAGGCGAAGTTCAAGGTCGGCGACAAGGTGAAGGTGCGCGATCTGCCCGCGATGTTCTACACCCGCACCCCGGAGTACTGCCGCGGCGCCGAGGGAATGATTGCCGAAGTCACCTACGAGAGCCCGGCGCCGGAGGACGAGGCCTGGGACCGCGAGGACGCCAAACCGGAGTGGTTCTACATCGTGCGGTTCAACCAGGCGCAGCTGTGGGACAACTACACCGGTCCCAAGACCGACACCCTGCAGACCGAGATCCCCGAACGGTGGCTTGAAGCCGTCGGCTGAAAACGCATACAACGCTGCATTTTTCGAGTACCGCTTGATCGAAAGGAACGTTACGCCGATGTCCGACCACGGTCACGATCACGATCACTCGCGAACCGTCAAGCCGATGGTCGACGAGATCACCGACTTCGAGGTGCTCGAGATCGCGTTGCGCGAACTATGCATCGAGAAGGGGCTTTTCACCGCCGAGGAACACCGTCGGTTCACCGAGTACGCCGAACACATCGGGCCGACTCCAGGTGCACGTCTGGTAGCGAAGGCGTGGTTGGACGACGACTTCAAAGAGCTGGCGCTCAGGGATGCCGTCGCCGCGGCCAAAGAGGTCGGCATCGACTGGCTCGAGCCGACCGGCTTCGGTACGCCCAGTGACTTCGTGGCCTTCAAGATCCTTCCCGACACCCCGACGGTGCACAACGTCATCGTGTGCGCGCTGTGCTCGTGCTACCCGCGTCCCATTCTGGGCAATTCACCGGAGTGGTATCGCACACCCAACTATCGGCGGCGCATCGTGCGCTGGCCACGCCAGGTTCTCTCCGAGTTCGGTCTGGAACTGCCCGACGACGTCGAGGTCCGGGTGGAGGACTCCAATCAGAAGCACCGCTTCATGGTCATGCCGATGCGTCCCGAGGGCACCGAGGGTTGGACGGAAGATCAACTGACCGAGATCATCACACGCGACTGCCTCATCGGTGTGGCGCTGCCCAGACCGGGCGTCACCGAGAACGTCACCCCTCTGGTTCGCGCGGCGATCCGGCCCATCGAAGAGTGACCCCTATGGTCGACGAATCACACAACGGCGCAGAAGAGTTCACCGTTCTGTCGGAGATCGCCAGCGGCGAGCAGACCTGGCCCGCGATGACGGCCAAGTACGGCGTCGAGAATCCATTGCCGCCGTGGAAGACCAGTCTGGACGGCTTGTGTGATGCGTTGGACCGCTCCTGCGGCGCCAACGGCGACGTGAGCTTCACCTTCAAGCAACGCCGTGACGAGGAGGACGAGCTTTCGGCCTCCCGCTATGCCGAGTTGCCGTATCCCGAGAATCAGCTTGTCTCGCTTGCGCACTCGTTGTTGAAGCGCGGCCTCATCGACGAGGCCGACTTGCGGGCGCGGCTTGCCTCGATCCGCACGCGGCTCGAAGCGGACTGACTACTGTTCGGCGACGGCTTGGGGAGAAGAGGCCGCTAGTCGCGAACGCCCAACGCTATGTGCAGCAGTTCGGGTCGATCACGGCGCACAGCGCACCCAGCGCATCGCGGTGGGGTCGGTGATAGACGTTCATTCCGCGCCGATCCGATTCCACCAGGCCCGCGCGACGGAGTTGACTCAGATGGTGACTGACGGTGGATTCCGTGAGGTTCAGCGCCTTCGCCAGGTCGCCGCTGTTCTCTTCGCCGACCGCCGAACTGAGCAGATACGACATGATCTTGACGCGGGCCGGGTCCGCCAGTGCCTTGAGCCGCAGCGCGACGTGAAGTGCGTCGTCGTCGGTCATCGGGCCGGCGGCAACCGGCGCGCAACACACCGGTGCGGAGATGTCGATGGTCGGCAAGGTCTTCGGCATGAAACCAGTGTGCCAGGGATCTTGACATATATCAAAGAGGTAGGCACTATAGCCACAGCGCGCTAGTTCGATATATGTCTCACAGGTAGGAGGATCATCTCATGTCCCGCGTCCAATTGGCCCTCAACGTCGACGACCTCGACCAGGCCATCGATTTCTACTCGAAGCTGTTCAACGCACAACCGGCCAAGGTCAAGGAGGGCTACGCGAACTTCGCCATCGCCGAGCCACCGCTGAAACTGGTGCTGCTGCAGAACCCCGGCAAGGGCGGCACCATCAACCACCTCGGGGTGGAGGTCGAGTCCAGCGAGCAGGTGCACGCCGAAATTGCTCGATTGTCCGGCGAAGGACTGTTCACCGACGAGGAAATCGGCACCACCTGCTGTTTCGCCACCCAGGACAAGGTGTGGGTGACCGGCCCCGCCGGAGAGAAGTGGGAGGTCTACACGAAGATCGCCGACTCCGACACATTCGGTACCAGCCCCCAACACCTCGGTGACGACTCCGAGGCCGCGGTCTGCTGTGGCGGTACCGCCACGGGCGACCAGAAGGCCACTGCGGCAAGCTCCTGCTGTTGACCCAGCACCGATGCCGGCTCGGCGGGCACTCCTGATGGGGTGTCCGCCGGTCCGGGTTGTCGGGACCAGGGCGTTCATCGCGATTTTGCTTGTGTGCTGATTCGATGACTGTCAATATCGATGGGTGTCGAAGTCGCTGCTACCGCTGATCGACGAGTCGCGTTGCGATATCGCTCCGCTGGTTCGCGAACCGTTGTCCAATCAGGCCGCAGTCGAACTGGCCGCGATGCTCAAGGCGCTGTCCGATCCGGTGCGACTGCGTCTGCTCAGCGTCATCGCCAGCCATGACGGGGCGGAGGCCTGCGTCTGCGACATCTCGGCCGGCATTGACGTGACCCAGCCGACCATTTCTCACCATCTCAAGGTGCTGCGTACCGCTGGTCTGCTCGACAGCGAACGGCGCGGATCGTGGGTGTACTACCGCGTCATTCCCGAGGCGCTGCAAAGGCTGTCGCAGGTGTTGGGCGCTGACACGCCGACCGGAAGTCGATGAATGCCCACCTCCGACCTGCCCCGCCGGCTGCTGGCCGAGTTCGCCGGAACGGCCCTGCTGGTGACGATCGTCGTGGGCTCCGGCATCGCCGCTGCGCAACTGTCGGCGAACGATGTGGGATTGCAGCTGCTGGAGAACTCCACGGCCACCGCGTTCGGGTTGGCGGTCCTGATCCTGATGTTCGGTCCTGTCTCCGGGGCACACTTCAATCCCGTTGTCACGGGCGCCGATTGGCTGCTCGGCCGTCGGTCACGCACCGGCATCTCCAGTGGTGACGCCGGTGCCTACGTCGTCGTGCAGGTGGTCGGCGGTGTCGCTGGCGCGTGGCTGGCCAACGTCATGTTCGACCGCCGGGTGTTCGAAGTCGCCACCAAAGACCGCATCACGACAGGACATCTCGTCGGCGAGGTCGTCGCCACCGCAGGGCTGATCGCGTTGATCTTCGCGTTGGCGCGGACGGGCCGCGCAGGCCTTTCCGCAGCGGCTGTAGGTGCCTATATCGGAGCGGCGTATTGGTTCACCAGCTCAACCTCATTCGCCAATCCAGCGGTCACCGTCGGGCGGATGTTCTCCGACAGTTTCGCCGGCATCGCGCCCGGTTCCGCGCCGGGGTTCATCGCAGCCCAAGTCCTCGGCGCGCTCATCGGTCTGGCGTTGGTTCTGCTGCTCTACCCCGACGCGGCCACGACAGCAGACGAGGTCGTCGTTCCCCATCACCCCCAACACAGGAGTTCGTCATGACCGAATCGCCGGTAACACACCATCTCCGCCGCGAACTGTCCCTCGATGCAAAGGTCGCCCTCAAGACCGCTGCCGCGCGTCTGGAGCGCGACTTCGAGGACACGTTCGGTGTGGAAACCGTCGAACGGTTCCTGCATTCGTCCTACGACCAATTCGCAGGCCGCGCCACCGTGCCGAATTTCCTCCCGCTGCTTGCCGAACGATTCGCACGGCAACGCCTGAGCGCCCTGGCGCGAGTGGAAGGCAAAGTGACCGACGACAAGCCCACCGTGCTGTTCTTGTGCACCCATAACGCTGGGCGTTCCCAGATGGCTCTCGGGTACTTCGCCCATCTGGCCGGAGACGATGCCGTCGCGTGGTCGGGTGGGTCCGAGCCGGGCTACGAGATCAACCCATCGGCCATCCGTGCGATGGCAGAAGTGGGAATCGACATCACCGGTGAGTTCCCCAAGCCGTGGACCGACGAAATCGTCCGAGCCGCTGATGTTGTCGTCACGATGGGCTGTGGCGACGCATGCCCGATCTTCCCCGGCAAGCAGTATGAGAATTGGGAGCTGCCCGACCCCGCTGGGCAATCGGTCGAGGCAGTCCGGCCGATCCGCGATGACATCGAACAGCGCGTCCGCCGGCTGCTGTCCGACCTCGGCATCAGCGAAAGCGTCTCCGACAGTTAGCGCTACGGATTCGAATCGAGGACGCGGATGACTTCGCGCAGCGGTTCGGGCGACGTTCCGATCTCACCGACGAACGGATGCGACAGCTCCATCACAAGGAAGAGCTGCGCTCCCACGAGCACGCCGAGAATCGCGACCATCGTGTAGTGAGTGGCGGGCTTTTCGACGCCGTAGATGATCGCGCAGCCAAGCAGCAGTCCACTGGTCAGAAGAATCACCGCCCACAGTGACCATGGCGGCCCGACGTCCGTTCGGGCCTGCAGGACACGTTGCGTGCGGGCTTGACTGAGGTCGCTGAGATCGCTGAAGGATGCCGCCAGCACCGACCGCTGGGCCGGGGTGCGGGCCGCAACCTGTTCGTAGGCCGATCGCAGGCGGGCCAGCGCCCGGTCGGCCTCAGGGTAGTGACTGCCGCTGGCTGCGGCGTCCCACTCGGTGACGGCGGCGTGCTCGAAGTCCAGCAGGCCGGCCCGGATACGGTCGCGGTCCGGCTGGTCGAAAACGGTGTAGCTCCTGGCCAATTCGACACCGGCGGCACCTTCGGTGCGCGCTCTTCCGTCCGCGTCGTTGATCTGGCCCCACATCGCGGACACGACGAACCCGATGAAGAATGCGAAGACGAACCCGACGACACCGAAGGCGAACTTCGTGACGTCGTTGTGCTCTTCGCCGCGCATCGTAGGAAACCGGCGGCGGACGAAGACCTGGAGCAGAAGAGCCGCTGCGGTCACCACAACGACGATCCCCGTCAACAGCAGCCATGACGGCAGATGGCTCACCAGCCATTGGCTCACAGTGGGATTTCCTCGACCGCAGGGGATTTCGGCATCATAGTGTGAACCGGTTCGGCAAGGGGAACCGCCGCGCCGGAATATGCGTTATCGTTCATCCGATCCGTCTCGCGGGCAAGGACACGGTTGAGCGCACCAGGAGCGACGACATCGAGCGCGCGCAACGCGAGCGCCTTGCGCGGCGCGATCCGAATCGGTCGGGTGCGAGCCGCGGTGACGATCCACGAGGCGGCTTCGTCGGGGGACAGCGCGGTGATTCCGTCGTATGCGCGGGTTGGAGCGATCATCGGCGTAGAGACCAGCGGGTAGTAGACGGTGGTCGAGTGGACGCCGTGGCCGCCCCACTCGGTGTCGATGACGCGGCTGACGGCGCTCAGCGCGGCCTTGGATGCGTTGTAGGCGGCGAAGAGCGGCGACGATTCCGGAAGCACGCGCCACGTGACGATGTTGATGACATGCCCGTCACCGCGCTCGATCATGCCGGGGGCGATGCCTCGCATCAGGCGAAGCGGCGCAAAGTAGTTCAGCGCCATCACGCGCTCGATGTCATGCCAGCGGTCGAGCGACTCGATGAGCGGCCGGCGAATGGATCTGGCGGCATTGTTGATCAGGATGTCGACCTGGCCGACGTTCGCGACGAGTTCATCGACCTGATCGAGGTCGGCCAGGTCGGCCGGGAAGGCGACGGCGTCACCCCCTGCCGCGCGAATCCGCGCTACGACTTCGGCGAGAAGGTGTTCGCGGCGCGCCACCGCGATCACCGTCGCGCCCTCGGCGGCCAGCTTCTCCGCGGCAATGGCGCCGATGCCCGATGAAGCGCCGGTGAGCAATATCCGCTTTCGCCTCAGATCCACCGTGGTCCGGCTGCGCCATTGCGGCATCGGCCGCATTCCTGCCAGACGTGCGGCCTTCTTCATGTTCGCAAGCACAGCTGCACCTTCTGGTCTCTCGGACTCCGCTAACAATGTAGGCCGCCGCAAACATCCGCGCAGCAAATTTATCTTTCCGTCACGAGGCGGGCTTGGGCGCGCTGCGCTGGGCGCGAACCGCGATGATCCCCCCGCCGATCACGAGCGCCATCCCAAGAACCATCAGCAGCGTCGGCCGATGGTCCCAAACGAGCCAATCGATGAGCGCGGTGAAGAGGATGACGGTGTAGATGAAGGGCCCGACCTTCTCGGCAGACGCGTATCTGTAGGCAATGACGATCAGAATCTGCGAGAAGAACTGAGCAAATCCGAGGGCGATCAACCAGGGCCACACCTGCGCAGGGACACCCTCCCAGTCCCACGCCGCGACCGGGATCGACAGCAGCGTCGACAGCAGGAAGTAATAGAAGAGGATGCGGGCGACGGGTTCGGTGGCGCCGAGCCAGCGCACCGACATCATCGCGATCGCCAGCATCACGGCACCGGCAAGCGCGAAGATCTCCCCGGTGTTGAAAGTGTGCGCCTGCGGTTGCAGTACGAGAATGACCCCGGCGAATCCAACAGCCGCACCGGCCCATGTCGCGTTCGCCACGCGCTGACGTGTGACGAGCCAGGCGATGAGCGGCATCCACAGGGGAGCGCTGTAGGTCAGCAGCGTCGCATTCGCCAGCGGTATGAGAGTGATCGCGACGAACAGCGCATACCAGCACGCCGTCCCGGTCACCGCCCGCAGGACGTGAAGCCCGATCTTGTCAGTGCGCAGCAGGTGCCCTCGGCCCCGCAGCGCCACCGGAACCATGAACACCAGACAGATCAGATTCTGGAACAGGAGCAGTACGCCGGTCGAGGTGTACTGCCCCGACACCTTGGCCACCGTGCCCACCAACGCGACACAGAGGAATGCCGCCGTTGTGAGCGTCGCCCCGAGGAGGAGGTTCTCTTCCCGGTGACCGGCATCGGAGCGGGCATTTGCCATCAGGACAGCGACTCGTCCAATTCGCCGAGCGCGGCGATCAGGGCGCTGTTGGCCGAGTAGTCGACGGGGCAGGCGATGATGCTGACGGTGTCGTCGTCGAGCGCCCGTCGCAACGTCGGCAGCAGTTCCTCGGCGGCCGAGATCCGGTAACCCTTGGCGCCGAAACTCTCGGCGTAGGCGACGAAGTCCGGATTGGTGAATTTCGTCTGCACGTTGTGGCCGATCTCGAGGTCCATCTTCCAGCTGATCAAGCCGAAGGCGTTGTCGTCCCAGATGAGAATCACGACCGGGGTCCGCAGGCGCAGCGCGGTTTCGATCTCCTGCGAATTCATCAGGAACGCGCCGTCGCCGGTGGCGACGAGCACCTTTGACTCCGGCCGCGCGATCTTGGCCGCGATCGCCCCCGGCACGGTCCAGGCCATGGTGGAAAGACCGTTGGAGATCAGGCAGGTGTTCGGTTCGAACGTGGGGTAGAGGCGCGCCATCCACATCTTGAGTGCGCCGGTGTCAACGAGGACGATGTCGTTGCGCTGCAACGCAGCTCGGGTATCGGCGACGATGCGGGCCGGCGACAGGGGAAAGCTGTCGTCGGCACGTCCGAGGTCGAGCTCGCCCGACAGCAGCTCACGGATCCGGACGTGACTTTCCGAATGAGGTTGCTCGCGAGTCACCTGCGACGCGATCGCTTCGAGCGTGCGGCCGATGTCGGCGTGCAGTCCGACCGACACGTCGTAGTGGGCGTCCACTTCGGCGGGGAACCGGTGGATGTGAATGATCTTCGTGGTGCCGCTCGGATTGATCCGGACGGGGTCGAACTCCTGCAGTTCGTAGCCGACGGCGATGATCGCGTCGGCCTGGTCGAAGCCGAAATTCACGTAGTCGTGGCGCATGAACCCGACCGCACCGAGGGCGAGTGGATGGTCGTCGGGAATGACGCCCTTGCCATGGAACGTGGTCGCCACGGGGATGAGCAGTGTCTCCGCGAACCGGCGGACCGCTTCAGCTGCTCCGCTGCGCGCGGCGCCGTGGCCGGCCAGCACGATGGGATTGCGCGCGGAGCGCAGAATCTCTGCGGCCCGCTCGATCTGGGCCGCCGAGGGGTCGTCCGGCCGTGGCACGTTGACCCGCAGCGGCGCGCAATCCGCGGGCGCAGGCGCCTCTTCGACGTCTTCGGGGACGGCGAGGTAGACCGCGCCTGGCCGCTCGGTCTGTGCCAGCTTGAAGGCTTTGCGGACCATCTCGGGCACGGCAGACGGTGTGGCGACGAGAGCGGACCACTTCGTCGCCGGTGCGAACATCGAGACGAGGTCGACGCCCTGATGGGACTCCTTGTAGCTGCGGCCCCTTCCGACTTGTGCCGAGATCGCCAGCAGCGGTGTCGAATTCGTCGTGGCGTCGGCGACGCCGAGCAGAAGGTTGATCGCTCCTGGACCGAGTGTCGCCGAGCACACGCCTGCCTTCCCCGTCAGGCGTCCGTACACCTCGGCCATGAACGATGCGCCCTGCTCGTGTCGCGTCAGCACGTACTCGATCGAGGACTTCGATACGGCTTCTGTAAAGCGGATGTTCTCCTCACCGGGGATGCCGAATACATGGGTGACGCCTTCGTTCTCCAGGCACTCGACGATCAACTCGGCGGTCGTGCGACTCGGTTCGCCCATGCTGGTGAGCCTAACCGCGGAAGCGCGTCGGCTCGGCGAACGTGTCCGTCACCGGACTCAGCGGGCCAGATCCCACTGGCCGTAGTCGCCAGCGAGGATGTCGTTCTCGTCGACGTGGGTGCCGCCCAGGCTGATACCGGGGTCCGACGCGGTGACGATGACCCGCTGGTAGAGCACCGCGGCGGGTTCGCGCTTGCCGTCCGACCAGGCGCGCGTCTGCCAGGCCCACCGGTATCCCGGCGTGGTCGAGCGGCCGATGACGTCGTCGGCGATCGCCCAGCCGCAGACCCCGGCGCTGCCGTACACGCCGGTGCGGGCCACGCCGAGAACCGAGTTGATACCGCGGAGCCACTGCACCGCGGTGCTCTCCCAGGTGGCCGAGTCGATGTCCTCGTCGATGCTGAAGAAGATCGGCGCGGACTCAGGGCCGCCGGCGGCGACGTGCAGCAGCAACGCCGTCTGCGCGTCGACGACCCCGCCGTCGAACCCACGGGTGAAGTCAGACGGTGTCGGCCAGCCGGGCTTTCCGTACTGGTAGCAGCTGACCACCGCAAGACCCAACGCCCGCAACGCATCCGCGTATTCGCGGGTGACAGGTTTGAAGTCGAAGGTGGCACCCGGCCGTAGCTCGGACACGTACACCAGCGCGCCGGTGTATCCGGCCGCGGCGACCTGATCCGCGGGGACCAACTTCTCGGCGAAGTCGATCAGCTTGCCGTTGGCGGCGGCTGCTTCCGGTGCTGACAGCGCGCCGAGTCCGACGACCGCAGGCGTCACCAATGCGTATTTGAGGACGTCGCGTCGGCTGACGCGGTGATCAGAGCGGTCCGACGACACGGCACTCAGTCTGGCACGCGGCCTGCAGATGGGGTTGCGGTTGCGTGGCAGGCGTGGGGAGGTCCAATTGCCCGGGCCCGGCAGGCGCCTGCGGCGTCACGTCGCGAGAAACTGCCGTGGCCACCTTGCCCGCGGCGAATGTCGCGGCCGCATCGACCATTCCTGTCTGCACGTACTGGGTGTGCGCGTTGAAATCCCTGCCGCTCGAGCAGACGAAGTCCTCTTCGACGCACAACTCGACGGTCTTGTCCGCATACAGCGGCCCTACCTCGACGCCGGGCTGGTTGATCACGCGCATGAACCGGTCGTTGGGCTTGCCGAACAGCGTGACGGCGACGACGTGGTCGGCGACGTCGTCGGACATCGGGTTCGGCACGCCCTCGGGCGCTCCGTCGGGAATGACGTTCGCGGTGACGAATCCTGCGACGGCGGCGCCTTGGGAAAAGCCGCCGAGCACGATATTGGTGTCGGGGCAGTTGGCCGCCATGGACTCGACGCGGGCGCTGGCGTCGCGAACGCCGTCAAGCGCCTTTGGGAATTCGGTGGTGGCGGGGTAATCGACGGGATAAACGTCAAGCGATTTCGTGCCGATGCGTGAGCGCAACGCGCTGACGAACGCCTCGCCCGTGGGGCCGAGGCCAGGCGCTTCTGCGGTGCCGCGCGCGAACACCACCTCGACATCCGGGCACGGCTGGGCGAATGCGGCCGGTGCGGCGCTCAGCGGGCTGAGGCTCGCCGTCACCGCAGCGCCGACGAATATGGCGATATTGCGTGCCGTCATGGCGCAATGTTGACACACCGATTGGGTGCTCGCGATTCGAATTGGGACAGCTAATGAATGTCTTATCAATCAGCCATTGATGGCTCAAGAATTCAGTTTGTCCCCTACGCAATAGGCGCACCCTTTGCCGAACGTGAACACAGTGCGAATTCGAGCCGCTCAGACTGGCACTGTGTGCACATTGGCGAGCGCAATGTGCCGGGCACCGTTCGCGGCGGCCGCTAGATCATGTCCCTGTCGGTCATCCAGCGCATCAGGAACCAGCCGACGAACACCGGCAGCCAGCAGGTGAGCACGCGGTAGAGCAGAACCGACGGCACGGCGATCCCTGCGGGCACACCGAACGCGGCGAGGCCGCCGATGAGCGCCGCCTCCACCGCGCCGACACCGCCCGGGGTCGGCGCCGCCGACGCCAGGGTTCCGCCGATCATCGTCACCACCGTCACCGTGACGATCGAGGTGTTGCCGCCGAACGCCTCGATGCATGCCCACAGCGTCAGTGCGCCCCCGAGAGTGGTTCCCGCGCAACCCAAGACGATGAGAAACAGGCGCCTCGGCTCGCTCGCCAGCTCGCGCAGATCGTTGAGGACCTCCTTGACCCGCGGCCCGACCGTCCCCGTCAGGAACGTGCGCAGTTTCGGCACGACGACAAACGCTGCGAGCACCACGACGATCGCGCCACCGATCGCGTAGACGATCGCGGCCGACGGGACGAACTTGGACAGCTCGGCCGACGCTCCGGCGAAGGCGCTGAACAGGATCAGCAGGGTGACGTGGGTGACCACCTGCACCGACTGCTGCAGCGCGACCGCGGTCGCGGCCCGCAGCGCGCCAAGCCCCCCCTTCTGCAGGAACCGCGCACTCAACGCCAGACCGCCGACACCCGCCGGTGTGGTGGTGGCGGCGAATGTGTTCGCCACCTGCATCAGCGTGAGATTGCGGAAGCTCACCAGGCCGTCGGCGCACGCCCACAGCGCCGCGGCGGCGCCGACGTACTTCAGCGCCGAGATCGCCAAACCGAGCAGGCCCCACCACCAGTTCGCCGTCCGCAGTTCGGACAAAAACGTCGGCACGGTGCTGATGAACGGCAGCGCGACGTAGACGAGCGCGACCAGCAGCACCATCTGCAGGATCTGGTTGCGGTTGAAGCGGGTGACCGTCGCGGTCTCGATCGCGTCCGCGCCGGTCTGCAGCATCACCTCCTCGCGCGCGGCGGAGATCACCCCGCGGACATCGGGGATCGACTCCCGGATGCGTCGGGGCACAGCCGCTTTCGTGAGTCGCTGCGAGGCGGTCAGGACGGCGCCTCTGCCGAAGACGCCCATCGCGGCCCGCACCGCGGTGGGTGCGTCGTACAGCGCGGTGGTCGTCACGAGCAGGTGCGCGATATCGGACTGCAGTTGCGCTTCGGTGGCCCCGTACTCCGCGTGCTCGAACCCGCCGAACATCACCGTGTCGCCGTCGACGGAGACCTTTCTCGCCCGTAGATCGCCGTGAGAGATGTGTTGGTCGTGCAGGATTCGCAGCGCGCCCCAGATTCGCGGCACCAGCGTGGACTCGGCGGCCTCGTCGAGCGGCGTGCCGCGGGCGGGCGTGTGCGCGTACAGCGTCCACCCGCGGTCGAGCGGCGTCACCGCCAGCGGCGAGGTGTTCGCAACGCCGAGGTCCCCGATCGCGATTGCCATCAGCGCGCGGTGTTCGACGACGCGGCGCATCGACGCGTGGAACGGCGCCGTCTCGCCGCCGCGCAGAGTGAATTTCCGCCACAGCTGACGCAGCGCACCGCCGCTGCGCTGGTTCGGGCTGAACAACTCGATCTCCTTGACCGAGCCGTCCTCGCACGTCGCCAACAGAAGCAGCGACCCGCGGCCGGGCAGCCGGACGACTCTCAGGTCGCTGATCCGGCAGCCCCGCCGGTCCATCGCCCGCACCGCGCCCTCGAGCGGAACCTCGAGCGCCGGCGTGCCGACGGCGAGGATCACCAGCGCGCCGACGAACCAGCCGACGGCCAGCCCGAGCAGCGAACGAGCAGGCACCACGGCGCTGACCACCAGATGAATGGGGATGAAGGCGAGCAGCAGCGCCCACCACCAGTGCCGCCACCGCGCAGGCAACCACGGCCCGGACACCGTGAGGATGGCGGCGAGCATGGCGATCCAGCGCGGATCGTCGAGGAACTGCGAGAGAAAGGTCTTCGGCTGTTCGGCGACGTCGAAGTGCCACCTGGGCGCGGAGATACCGTCGGGCCGCACCGACAGTGCGATCACCGCGATGAGGCCCGCCGCCGCGTACGCCCCGAGCAGCTTCCAGTGCCTGCCTGCGATCAGCCCGATGAGGATCGCGAAGGGCAGCGCGAAAATGGCGATGCCGTAGGCCAGATACACCAGGTTGGACTGGGTCGGGGTGAGCACCCCGACGATGTCGGAGATCGATTTCTCCAACGAAACCCAGTCATAGCGGGTGATCAGCGAGCTGGTGATGACGGCCCCGAGGAACAGGGCCGCCAGCAGCAATCGCAGGATGTCGCTGGTACGGCGGGTCAGCGGCTGCAGCAAGCTGCCAGTAACGGTGATGTCCCGCCCGTCGACCCGCACGCCGACTAGTTAACCCGACACCCTCACCGACCGTGCACGACATTGCGCAGCGTCTCGCCGCGCGACAACCTCCCGATATTGGCGACGACGTCATCGACGCGGCCGGTGAAGGTGTTGCGGGTGATTCCCGACGAATGCGGCGTCATCAGCAGATTCGGCAGGTCGGCGAACGGCAGATCGGCAGGCGGACTCATCCCGTCGGCCCCCGGATACCGGTACCAGACGTCGATCGCCGCCGCCCTGATGACACCGTTGGCCAGAGCGTCGTACAGCGCGCGCTCATCCACCAACCCGCCACGGCCGACGTTGATGAGAACACCGTGCTCGCCGAGGGCCTGCAGCTGCGCCGCGCCGATCATCCCCTCGGTACGCTCGTTGAGCGGTGCGGAGACGACCGCGACGTCGCATTCTCCCAGCAGCCGGTCGAGCGCACCGGTGTCACCCGCCCACTGCAGGCCGACGTCGGCAACCCGGCCTGAACCGGTCACCGCGGCGCCGGTGCAGCCGAAGGCGCGGAACAGGTTCCACGTGCGCTGGCCGATGTGGCCGAAGCCGACGAATCCGATGCGGGCATCGGCGAGCGCGCCGGGCTGGGATATTGCCCGGTCGTACACCGACGTCGCCCAGACGTTGCGGCGCAGCGCCCGGTCCTGGGCGAGGAAGTCGCGACGCAGCATCACCGCTGACGCGACGACGTACTCGGCGATCGACTGTTCGTGGTGGAAGGTGTTGGCCACCAGGACATCGGGCGGTAGGGCGCCGAAGTCGACCTTGTCGGTGCCGGCACCGGCGATGTGGATGAGCTTCAACTTCTCCGCGGCCTCGGCCATCGCCGCGGTGAAGCGGCTTCCCACGTAGACGTCGGTGTCGCGCAACTCGACGGGGGATTCGCCGTCGGTCTCCCAGTGCACGTCGGCGAAGGGCACACCCGCTTCGAAGCGCTCACGGTGGGGAAGAAGGTTGGGATCCGCAACCAGGATCTTCATGTCAGCTCCGTTGCAGCGCAGGGCGTTTGCTGTCGAACTTCCATCCCGGTATCAGGTACTGCATGGCGATCGCGTCGTCGCGGCTGCCGAGTCCCTCGCGTTGGTACAACTCGTGTGCGGCCGCCACCGCGTCGTGGTCGAGTTCGACGCCGAGGCCCGGCTTGTCGGGCACGGTCAGGTAGCCGTCGACGATCCGGTAGGGGGCCTTGGTGAGCTGCTGCCCGTCCTGCCAGATCCAGTGCGTGTCGATGGCGGTGATGTCGCCCGGCGCCGCGGCGGCCACGTGGGTGAACATCGCCAGTGAGACGTCGAAGTGGTTGTTGGAGTGCGAACCCCACGTCAGCCCCCACGCGTCGCACAGCTGCGCGACACGCACCGAACCCGCCATCGTCCAGAAGTGTGGATCGGCCAGCGGAATGTCGACGGCATTGGCGCGGATGGCGTGGCCGAGCTCGCGCCAGTCGGTGCCGATCATGTTGGTCGCTGTGGGCAGCCCGGTGGCACGTTTGAACTCCGCCATCACCTCACGCCCGGAGAAGCTCCCTTCCGGGCCGACGGGATCTTCGGCGTAGGCGAGCACGTCTGTCAGCTCGCGGCACGTCTTCACCGCGTCGTCGAGCAGCCATCCGCCGTTGGGGTCCAGCGTGATTCGGGCCTCACCGAAGCGCTCGGCCAGCGCGATCACCGCCTTGGCCTCCTCGGCTGCGGGCAGCACGCCGCCTTTGAGCTTGAAATCGACGAAGCCGTAGCGCGCCTTGGCCGCCTCCGCGAGCCGGACGACGGATTCGGGCGACAACGCTTCCTCGTGGCGGACGCGCAGCCAGTCGTCGGCGTCTGCTGGCTCGTCGGCCGGTGAGCGGTACGCCAAATCGGTCTTGCGGCGGTCGCCGACGAAGAACAGGTAGCCCAGCGCCTGCACCCTGTCGCGCTGCTGGCCGTCGCCGAGTAGCGCGGCAACCGGCACCTCGAGGTGCTTGCCGAGAACGTCGAGCAATGCGGATTCGACGGCGGTCACCGCATGCACGGCGATCCGCAGATCGAACGTCTGCGCGCCGCGCCCGCCGGCGTCGCGGTCGCCGAAGGCGTTTCGCATGTCGTTGAGCACGCGGTGATGCTCACCGATGCTGCGGCCGACGACGATCGCGCGGGCGTCCTCCAGCGTTCGCCGGATCGGCTCACCGCCCGGCACCTCCCCGACACCGGTGTTGCCGTCCGAGTCGGTGATGATCACCAGGTTGCGGGTGAAGTACGGGCCGTGCGCACCGCTGAGGTTCAGCAGCATGCTGTCGTGACCTGCGACAGGGATGACCGTCATGTCGCGGACGGTTGGAACGCTCATCGATCTCTCCTGTTACTCATGACGCAAACCACTTGTCGCCGTTGGCCAACGGCCGGACCACGCGGGACACCTTGTCGCCCATGGTGCGCAGGGCGTCGACGATCTCCCGCTCGCGCTGCGGGTTCAGCCGCTCGACGGGTATCGATGCGCTGATGGCGTCCTGGGCGGGGCTGCAGTAGCGCAGCGCCACCGCGAAGCATCGCAGTCCCGGGGTGTTCTCCTGGTCGTCGGTCGCGTACCCGCGCACGCGCACCTCGTCGAGCGAGTCGTCGAGGATCTGCCTGTCGACGATGGTCTGGTCGGTCAACGGAGTCAGCGCGGCGGGCACGTGCGCATCACGCTCGACGCCGAACCGCTCGGCGAGCAGCGACTTCCCGAGCGCGGTCGTGTAGGCGGGCAGGCGGCGTCCGACGCGGCTCAGGACGCGGTTGTACTGCTTGGACTCCCGGGTGGCCAGATAGACGATGTCGGTGCCGTCGAGTCGGCCGACGTGGAAGGTCTCGTCGAGGTCGCGACGCAGATCGTCGAGGAACGGGGTGATCAGCGGAAGGTACGGGTCGCTGTCGAGATAACTCGTCCCGACGAGCAGCGCGCGGATGCCGATGCCGTACAGCGTGCCCGATGCGTCGGAGCGCACCCAGCCCTGCGACACCAGGGTGCGCAGAAGGGCGTGGGCGCTGCTGCGCGGCATGTCGAGGGCATCGCAGATTTCGCGCAGCCGGGCGGGGTTGTCGTGCCGCGCGGCGAGAAACTCGAGCAGTTCGACGGTCCGCACGGCGGACTTCACGCCCGCCCGCGACGAGGACGAAATGGCCGAGCGGACAGTGAGATCAGGTTCGTCGGTCACGTCACCCTCCCAACGCCACGAGTTCGCGGCCGATCAGCACCGTCGCGCCGAGGGTGGAAACGCCGATCGCCAACCACCGCAGCCGTTTCGGATCGAGGTGTTTGTTCATCGGGCGCGACAGCAGGTATCCGGCGACCGCCGCAGGCACGAGCACGGCGAAGCCCCACATCGTCTTGCTGTCGATCGCCCCTGTCGCGGTGAGCGCGATGATCGAGATCAGCGACCCGACCAGGAAGAAGCCGCTCATCGTGCCGCGCAACCGCGCGCCGGTGTTGCGTTGCCACACAAGAGCCATCGGCGGGCCGCCGATGGCGGTCGCCGTGCCGAGGACCCCCGACGCCGCCCCGGCGAGCACCACGTTGCGTCGCTTCGCCGCGGGCACCCAGCCGAAGCTGGTGATGACGACGCCGACCAGGACGACGCCCGCGAGCAGGATCGCCAGCGCCCGATGCGGCAGCATCATCAGCAGCAGCGCACCGGCGATGGTGCCCGGAACTCGGCCCACCAGTGCCCATCCGGTGCCGTGCAGGTCGATGTCCTGACGCTCCCGGATCACCACGATCAGCGTGAGGAACGCAGCCACCATGATGAGCGTGCCGGGAATCAGTGCCGGGTCGACGAGCGCGACGATCGGGGCGGCGAGCAGTCCGATGCCGAAGCCGATCGACGCCTGCAGCGCCGACGCCAGCATGACCGTGCCGGCGATGACGCAATACCCTGCAGCGCTCATGCGTTTACGAGTACGCCTTCCTCCAGCAGCGGGTGATGGCATTCGGCGCTATGGCCGACGACCTCGAGATCGAGCGCGTTCGGCGGCGACGTCGTCGCGCAGACCTCGGTGGCCTTCCAGCAGCGGGTGCGGAACCGGCATCCCGACGGAGGGTTCAGCGGCGAGGGCACCTCGCCCTTGAGCAGGATCCGCTCGCGGCGCTGCGCGCCGTCCAGCGTCGGAGCCGCCGACATCAGCGCGGCGGTGTAGGGATGGTTGGGCCGTTCGAAAACCGCTTCCGTCGGGCCGGATTCGATGATCCGGCCGAGGTACATCACCGCGACGGTGTCCGCGACATGCCGGACCACCGACAGGTCATGGGAGATGAATACGTAGGAGATCTGCAGTTGCTGCTGCAGGTCGTTGAGCAGGTTGAGCACCTGGGCCTGCACCGACAGGTCCAGCGCGGACACCGGCTCGTCGCAGATGATCACGTCGGGGTCCAGTGCCAGTGCGCGGGCGATGCCGATGCGCTGGCGCTGCCCGCCGGAGAACTCCTGCGGATACTTGTCCGCCGCCTTGGCGCCGAGGCCGACGAGGTCGAGCAGACCGCGCACCCGCATATCGCGTTCGCGCTTGTTCGTGTACATGCCCTTGTGGGTGCGCCACGGCTCCGCGATGATCTCGGCGGCGGTCATCCGCGCGTTCAGCGAGGCGTACGGGTCCTGGAACACCATCTGCACGCGGCGGCGGAACTTCAGCAGATCCTTGCCGCGCAGGCTGAACGGGTCGATGTCGTCGAAGCGAACGGTGCCCGAATCGGGCCGCTCCAGCATCATCAGAGTTCTTGCCAGCGTTGACTTTCCGCAGCCCGACTCACCGACCAGGCCCAGGGTCTGCCCACGCGGCAGGTCGAGGGTGATGCCGTCGAGTGCCCGCAGTCGCTTCTTGCCCGCGTTCGGCACGCTGAAGGATTTGCGCAGATCGCGGACCTCGAGCAGGTTCTCAGACATTGGTGTCAACCTCTTCTGGGAAGTGGCACGCGGCCTTGCGGGTCGCGCCCGTGGTGTCGAGGGTGGGTCGTTCGGTGGCGCAGATGTCACGCGCGAGCGGGCAGCGGGCCTGGTAGACGCAGCCGTGCGGGATCGAGTGCAGATCGGGAGGTGAGCCGCCGATGGACCTGAGTTCGTCGCCGCGGCGCGCATGCACGGGTACCGAATCGAGCAGGCCCTTGGTGTAGGGATGCTTCGGGTTGGCGAAAACCTCTGCGACCAAACCGGTTTCGACGATGTTGCCCGCATACATCACCGCAACGCGGTCGGCCTCCTCGGCGACCAGCGCCAGGTCGTGGGTGATCAGCACGACGGCCATCTGGTACTCGGAGCGCAGATCGCGCAACAGAGCCATGATCTGCGCCTGGACGGTGACGTCGAGAGCGGTGGTGGGCTCGTCGGCGATCAGCACACTGGGGTTGAGTGCGACGGCCATGGCGATGAGCAGGCGCTGCCGCATGCCGCCGGAGAACTGGTGGGGGTAGGAGTTGATGCGCGTCTCGGGCTGCGGGATGCCGACGCGGGCCATCAACTCGACCGCCTTGGCCTTGGCTTCCCTGGCGCTGAGGTGGTGGTGGATCCGGAATGGTTCGGCCAGTTGGGTTCCCACCGTGTAGAGCGGGTTGAGCGCGGTGAGGGCATCCTGGAAGACGATGGCGAGGTCGGTTCCCGCCATCTCCTGACGCTTGCGACGTCCGACGCTGAACAGGTCGATTCCGCTGAGTTTGGCGCTGCCGTCGACGACGTCGGCGACCGGCTCGAGAAGCCCGACCAGTGCAGTGGCGGTCATCGATTTGCCGCAGCCGGATTCGCCGAGCAGCGCCAGCGTTTCACCGCGGCGGGCGGTGAAGCTCACGTCGTTGACGGCGCGCACGGTGCCGTTGATCGTGCGGATGTCGACGGTCAGCCCGTCGACATCGAGCACCGGTGGCGCATCGGTCGTCTCGACGCCTGTCTTGTGGTCAACTGCAGCAGTCATGTCGGCGCCTTTCAGATGCGCTTCGTGGTCTTGGTGAACTTGGACAGCCGCTTCTGCGGGACGGTGAGTCGCCACCGCTGACCGGGATCGGTCGCGATGCGCGCCCACGCGGCGAGGATCGTGGCCGACACCGTGGTGATGACGATGGCCAGGCCGGGGAAGAACGACAGCCACCACGCGGTGTGCAGGTAGGTGCGGCCCTGCGACACCATCAGGCCCCAGCTGATGTCGGGCGGCTGGATGCCGATGCCCAGGAAACTCAGGGAGCTCTCCGCCAGCATGACGTAGCAGAAGTCCAGCGTCGCGACCGTCAGCAGCGTCGGCAGGACGACGGGAAGGACGTGACGCCAGATGATCGACCGCGCGCCCGCGCCGAACGTGCGGGCGGCGTCGACGAACAGCCGGCTCTGCAGCTCGGCGGACTCGGCGCGCGCGGTGCGCAGGTACACCGGGATGCGGGTGATCGCCAGTACCAGAACGATGTTGGCGGCGCTGGGCGAGAAGACATACAGCACGACGACGGCCAGCAGCAGCGACGGGAAGCTCATGATGACGTCGGCGACGCGCATCGCGATGGTTTCGCGCCAGCCGCGGTAAAAGCCGGCCCACATGCCGATCGCCGAACCGACGATCGCGGAGATGACGACGGCGGGGACCGCGACCGAGAGCGTGGTGCGGCAGGCGACGATCAGCCGGGCGAGCATGCTGCGGCCCAGCGGGTCGGTGCCGAGGATGTTGGCCCACCCGTGCGACAGCGTGAAGGGCGCCTGGTTGGAGTTGTCCAGATCGATGTGCGTGGCGAGGTTGCCGACGAGCATCGGGCCGAAGACGGCGGTGAGGAAGACCAGCCCGAGGATCACGGCGGCGACGGCCGCGACGCGGTCGTTGACCAGCATCCGGAACCACTGCGACGAGCGCCTGCGCGAGGAGCCGACGGACGTGGTGGCGCCGTCCGTTCCCGGCTCACCGACGATCGCGGTCGTGGGCTTGACGGGAACCAGGTCGATTTGGGTGCTCATGTGTTGTATCTCCCTCTAGGCCATTGCTGGTTCGCGGACGCGCGCGTCGAGCAGCGCGTAGCAGGCGTCGATGATGATGTTGAGAAGGAAGATGCTCAACGCGGTCAGCAGCACCGCGGCCTGCAGCACCGCGAAGTCGCGCTGCAGGATCGCGTCGATCATCAGCTTGCCGATGCCGGGCCAGCCGAAGATGGCCTCGACGACGACCGCGCCGTTGATCAGGCCCACAGCCAGGTCTCCGGCCACGGTCAGCGCGGGCGCGGCGGCGTTGCGCAGCGCGTGGTGGGTGACGACGCGAAAGTCGCTGGCGCCCTTGCTTCGGGCCAGCCGCACGTACGGCGCTGACAGCGCGGAGACCATTGCGCCGCGGACGACCTGGGTCAGCACGCCCAGCGGGCGGATCATCAGCGTGGCGATGGGAAGGATCCACGACAGCAGACCGCTGTCGACGCCGGAGGTGGGCAGCACCCCGAGCAGCACGGCGAACAGCCAGACTCCGGTGATGGCGAACCAGAAGTCGGGGATGCTGGCGGCGGTCATGGAGAGCAGGCTGGAGAACCGGTCGGCGAGCGAGTTCGGCCGGTAGGCCGCCCAGCAGCCGATGACGACGGCCAGGACGGTCGCGAGAAGCATTGTGGTGATGGCCAGTTGGAGGGTGGCGGGAAAGGCCCGCAGCGCCATGGTCGACGCGGATTCACCGGTGCGCAGCGAGGTGCCGAAGTCGAGGTGGATGACGCCCTTGAAGTACTCGACGAGCTGCGTCCACACCGACTGGTCGAACCCGTTGGCCGCGCGGAACGCGTCGCGCTGTTCCTGGGTGGCCGACTCGGGCAGGTAGAGGCTGGTGGGATCGCCGGTCAGCCGGGCGATCAGGAACACGCCGAGCAGGACGATGATCAACGGCAGTGCGCTGGTGTACATCCGGCGCCGAACGAAGGGGAACATGGGCTGGCCTTCTTCTTCCGTGCTTACTGGGCGACCGTGGGGGTGGCGGAGCCGGCAGGCGTCATCTCCGACAGCCGCATCTCGTCGCCGGTGGCGGAGTTGGGGGTGTAGGCGACCCGGGAGGACTTGCCGAGGATGCCTTTCATGTGGGCGATGTAGGCCATGCTCATGATCTCTTCGGGCTCCTCGGCGAACAGCGTGGCGAACGCGTGCTGTCGCTGCTGGCCGGTGAGCGCTTCGGCGGCGCGGATCTTCTTGTCGAATTCCGCTGTGCCGTACGAGGCCTGGGCGCCGTCGCTGAGCATGTACTGGTCCATGGTGAAGGCGGCGTCCCCGGCCTGATTGCCGTGCATGATCATCAGCAGGTAGGGCCCGGCGCCCTCGGGGAACGGCCGCAGCTGGTACAGCAGCTGATTGGACGTGTCCATCATCTCGATCTTGACGTTGAGTCCGATGTCGGAGAACTCGCTCTGCAGCACCTCGATGGTCTCGCTGATGTTCGGGAACTGGGCGGTGCGGCCGATCAGGCGGATCTGCCTGTCGACGGGCACGCCGTCGGCCTTCGCCTCGGCGATGAGCTGCCTGGCTTTGTCGGCGTCGTGCGGCCACAGCGGCAGCTGGTCGTTGTAGCCGACGACACCCGACGGAATCAGCTGTGACGCAGGCTGTCCCAAGCCACGGAAGAGGGCCTTGACGATGCCCTCGCGGTTGACGGCGTAGTTGATGGCCTGCCGGACCCGCATGTCGTTCAGCGGGGCCTCGGTCGCCTGCATCCGCAGCGCGGTCGTCTCGTTGTTCTGGAACGGCACGCCGAGGTCGCCCGCACCGTCCTCGGGTCCGAGTGAGACGGCGATGTCGGTCTCGTCGTTGGTGATCATCGCGGCGCGCACACTGCCCTCGCTGCGCCACTGGTATTCGGCGCGGGCGAATGTGGGTTTGCGGCCCCAGTAGGTGTCATTGCGCTTCAGGAGCAGCTTCTGGCCGTACTCCCAGTCCTCGATGGCGTACGGGCCGGTGCCGATCGGCTCGCGCACCTTCTCCGTCATGCTGGTGCCCTGCGGCACGATCTCGACGAACGAGATGCGTAGCGGGAGAATCGGATCGGGTGTTTTGGTGCCGACGACGAGGGTCGAGTCGTCAGGGCTGGAGAGCTCCAGCGGGTCATCACCGAAGACGTAGCCGTCGACGTTGCAGTTCAGATCGGAGTTGACGGCGCGATCAATGGAGAACGCCGCATCCTTGGCGGTCATCGGTGCTCCGTTGGAGAACGTCACGCCGTCTTTGATGTCGAATTCCCACTGATTGGGCGAGGT
This sequence comes from uncultured Actinomycetota bacterium, assembly GCA_963786995.1. GTDB lineage: Bacteria > Actinomycetota > Actinomycetes > Mycobacteriales > Mycobacteriaceae > Mycobacterium. The sequence goes on from CAWBBH010000006.1 coordinate 767,897, forward strand.
CTGGCGCCATGTGGTGGCGAGCAACGGCGCGAGGTCGCCGGAGCTCGGGTCGCGCTCGATGAGCGGCTCGGTGATGTTGGACCGGACCACGATGCCGGTGGATGTCAGGGAGCTTTCGCACGGTTCGAGCGTCGGCGGCTCCTGGCTCAGCACGATGCGCAGGGTGTTGGGGTCGTAGCCGCCGTGGCGCGAGTTGGCGACCGTGCAGCCGCTCGCGGCAAGGGTGAGACCCGCAAGGGTGACGGCGGCTGCTGCGCTGATGCGGCGGCGCGGTGAGCGTGCTGCGGGGCTCATTGGTCCTCCCGGTACTGCGGCTGTGACGTCCACGTATGTGGATGAGACGTGTGATCGCAGACACAAGGTAAGGACGTGGCTTTCGAAGCGTCAACCCCGGCCAAATGGCCAAATCGGAGACTGAGTGGTTGCACCCCAGGTGGGATGAGGTCCGGTTAGATACCGCCTGACATGGGGATTTATCGGTTTCCCTGCTGCGGCGATACCTTGCTCGTCGGCGAAACTAGGCAGCAATGCGGGTTGGGTATAACTCGATGCTAATTCGATGTTGGACCGGTATTCGCAGGTCGCCGTACCGTGGTCTCACCATGACTACTTCAGCGCAACGTCGGACCGTCCTGCAGGTCGGTCCCTTGAAGCCGTCGCTCGCGCAGACGCTTCACGACGACTACGCGGCCTATGTGCTGCCCGACGCGTCCTCCGAGCGAGACGACTTCCTGGCTTCACACGGCGAAGAGATCACGGCGGTGGTGACATCGGGGCGCACGGGTGTGGACGCCGCGCTGATGTCAGCGCTGCCCAATCTCGGCGCGGTCGTGAACTTCGGCGTCGGATACGACACGACGGACGTGGACGCCGCGGCGGAACGAGGGGTCGCCGTCAGCAACACGCCCGACGTGCTGACAGACTGCGTGGCCGACACCGCCGTCGGCTTGATGATCGACGTGATGCGGCAATTCTCGGCCGCCGACCGCTACGTGCGGGCGGGCCGATGGATGGCGGAGGGGAACTATCCGCTGAGCCGTCAGGTGAGCAACACCAGGGTGGGAATCATCGGGCTCGGTCGGATCGGCGGCGCAATCGCCAAGCGGCTCAGTGCCTTTGGTTGTGTCATCTCGTATCACAATCGGAATCAAGTGGCGGATTCGGAGTACACCTACGTGTCGTCGCCGGAGGAGCTGGCACAGCGGGTCGATGTGCTGGTCGTCGCGGCGGCAGGTGGGTCGGGCACCCGCGAGTTGGTCAGCCGCGAGGTGATCGATGCGCTGGGCCCCGACAGCTACCTCGTCAACATAGCGCGGGGCAGTGTGGTGGACGAGGCGGCGTTGGTCGAGGCGCTCGAGGCGGGCCGGCTAGCGGGGGCGGGCCTGGACGTTTTCGCCGCCGAGCCGACGGTGCCCGAAGCGCTGCTGGCGATGGACAACGTCGTCGTCCTCCCGCACGTGGGAAGCGGAACCGTGCAGACACGCGCCGCGATGGAGGCGCTGACGCTGCGCAACCTCGACAGCTTCCTGGCAACGGGCGACCTGGTGACACCGGTGCCGTTGCCCGCGAGAGCATCAAACTGAGTCGGGCTGCAAATCGAGCAATTTCGGTGATGTCGTCAATTACGCTCACGCTATGCCGGAAACGGCGTACGCCAAGTGCGGTGATCTGAGCCTCGCCTACCAGGTGTTCGGTGACGGGCCGATTGACCTTGTATTCATGCCAGGGATGATCAGCCATGTCGAATTGTTCTGGACTCTTCCCGATTACAGGTCCTTCTTCGAGCAGCTGGGTACCTTCTGCCGCGTCGCGATCTTCGACAAGGCAGGCCTCGGGTTGTCGGACCCGATCCCCAAGGTCCGGACCCTCGACGATCGAGCCGCCGAGATCGAGTCCGTGATGGACGCCGTCGGTTTCGACGAAGCGGTGGTCTTCGGCATGAGCGAAGGCGGGCCCGCCTCAGCCGTCTTCGCGGCGAAGCGGCCGGAGCGGACCAAGGCGCTGATCCTTTACGGCTCCTACCCGTGGATTCCGGTCGGCCCCGACGACGTCGATCAGGACCCGGACCAACTGCGCGCGCGCTTCATGCACGAAATGCGCGACGAGAAATACATGCCGACGGTCAGTCAGATCGCGGCGCTGCAGGCGATGACTAGGGCGGCCTTCACGTCGTGGGGTACCGGTGCGACGGTGAAGTCGATGCTCCCGTCCGCGCGCTCGGGCCGGCAACTGGGAATGTTCGAGCGAATGTGCGCCAGCCCGGGAATGGTTCGCGCGGCGATAACGTCGGTCCTCCGGCTGGATGTGCGGCCGTTGCTGTCGAGCATCACGGCGCCCACTCTCGTGATCCACGCAAGGAACGACCCGATGCCCGTGCAGTTCGGCCACTACCTCGCCGACCACATTCCGCGGGCGAACATCTTGGAGGTCGAGGGACGCGATCATGCACCGTGGATCACCGAACCGGACAAAATCCTCTCTGCGGTAGAGGAATTCCTCACTGGCAGCCATCTCGCACCGGCGCAGTCCCATCGCGCGTTGCGGACCGTGTTGTTCACCGACATCGTCGCTTCCACCGAACTGGCAGCGGCGACGGGCGACGAGCGTTGGCGCGCGATGCTGCAGCGGTTTGGCGAGATCACCGGTAACCGCGCCGAAGTCTTCGGCGGCACGGTGGTGAAGAGCACCGGCGACGGACACCTCGTCACGTTCGACGGTCCCACGCAGGCCATTCGGTCTGCAGAGTCGTTGTGTCAAGAGGCCGAACTGCTGGGGATCGAGATCCGCGTCGGCATACACACCGGCGAGTGCGAACTGATCGACGATGACATCGGCGGTCTAGCCGTGCATATCGCGGCGCGAATTCTCGGGCAGGCCGGTGCGGGGGAGATCCTGGTGTCGCGAACCGTTCGTGACCTGGTGGTCGGTTCGGGTATCGCGTTCGACGAACACGGCACGTTCGAGCTCCGCGGTGTTCCCGGCGTGTGGGATCTGCTCGCAGTCGATCGCCATGGTGCGCAGCCAGATTCGGCAGAGGCGAAGCTGACATCGATTTCTACCCCTGGTCCGCGCGCGGCGATGCGTCCGTCGGACAGGGCAGTCGTGGCGATGGCCAGGCGCACACCGTGGATCCTGCGCGGAGTGGCGCGTATTGCACCCGTGACGACCCGCAGCTAGGGGAGAGTCGGGAGGTGGAGCTACCGAGAACTCTGCACGGCCAGTTGTATCTGCTGGCCTACGACCGGAAGAGTCGGCGCTTTCTCCTCGGTTGCGACGGCAGTTGGAAGAACGAATGGCGGTTCGAGTTCGCGCTGCGGTCGGCGATGCTGACCGATCTGTACCTCGGTGGCTATATCGAGGACAGCAACGGTGAGGCAGCTGTGCTGATATCGCGTCACGACGATCCGCTACTGCAGACGGCGTTGGGGGCGGCTGCCGGGCGAGGATGGTCCCGGCTCGTGCAACGTGGCGGTGCAACCCGTCGCGATGTGTGTGAACAACTCGAAGCTGCGGGATGGATTCGGCAAGAGCACCGCTCGCTGCTCGGTCGCGCCCGGCGCGGTGTCTACGACGAGAACATGGTCTATGCATTGGGACAACGCGTCACCGACGCGCTGACCAACATACTCGCCGACCGGCGCGCCGATCCGCCTGCGCTCGCGGTGGGATTGATCGCAGTACAAGCGCAATTGCCGGTGGTATCCCGCTTCATCGACGACCCGTGCGACCGTGAGCGCCTGCGCGAGATGACCTTTGCGGCCATCGAACCAATTCTTGGGCTGTACAACGCAATACACCGGCGCCACCAGGAGAACGGTTGGAGAGGTGGTGGCGCCGGCTGTAGTGGCGGATGCGGCGGCGGCGTTTAGGCCGGCGGTGTTTAGGCGGGCCGCCGAGTGCTCATCCGATGACGTCCTCGACGAGGTCGTCGGTCGTCCACTCCCGTTGCGGCAGAACATCTCTGAGTAGCCGCATCAGCGCCGGGTTGGTGCTGTCGCCACGCCAGACCGCGTCGAGCTCGACCGGCCGTTCCCGAAACGCACCGATCGACCGGAACACCACGCCTTCTGGATGCAGGGTCGCCGCGGACGCAGGAACCAGCGCGATGCCGATACCCGAGCGCACCAACACCAGCATCGTGTGCACCTGAGTCACCGTCTGCACGTACCGCGGCGTCGCACCCGCAATGGTGAACGTACTGATGAGCAGCTCGTTGAAATAGCGCGCCTGCACCGGCGAGTACATCACGACGTCCTGGCCGTCGAGGTCGTTGAGCGTCAGCTGCCGACCGAGCCCGACAAGCGGATGCGCCTCGGGCAGCGCGGCGATCAACTGCTCGTGCAGCAGCGGCCGGGACACCAGACCCGGCCTGCGGACCGGCGGCCGTGCCATGCCCAGGTCGACCTCGCCGGTCATCAACCCCTCGAGCTGGACGGCCGTCACCATCTCGCGCAGGTCCAGCTTGACGTCGGGCAGCTTCTCCCGTGCCGCTGAAAGCAGCCGCGGCAGCACGACATGCGCGGAAGCGGCGGTGAAGCCGATGACGACAGTGCCGAGATCACCCGCCGGAATGCGCTTCACCGTTTGCGCGGCGCCCTCGGCGAGCTGGAGTATGCGGCGGGCATCGGGTAGGAACGCCAGCCCGGCCGGGGTGAGGGTGACCGCTCTCGTGCTGCGCTCGATCAGCTGCACGCCGAGTTCGCTTTCGAGTTGTTGGATCTGGCGGCTCAGCGGCGGCTGGGTCATGTGCAACCGCTCCGCTGCCCTGCCGAAGTGCAGTTCCTCGGCGACGGCAACGAAACAGGACAGCCTGGCCAGCGACAACACCGATGCACTCCTAGCATCACTTTGCGCCTCTACGTCGTGATGGTGCATGAGTCTAGTGCTGTGCAGACCTGAATCGCGCATAGCGACAACGCCGAGCCCGGTACCTTGGCAACAGCGGCGAAGAACGGCGTCGAAAAGGAGCACGTGTTGGTAGCGGCGCAACGTCCGCCGCTCACCGGAGGGCTGACCAAAGAGGGCTACCGACGCCTGGTCGAACTGAGTCCCGACGGCATCTGCGTGTACGTCGGCGGTCGGGTGGTCTACGTCAACGACGCCGCGGTCCGGCTGAGTGTCGGCGTGGTCGAAGTGCAGTCGGCGGAACAACGCACCGCCGACGAGATACTCCGTGAGGCAGACCTCGCGATGGATGAGGCCAAGCGGGCGAATCGACGTACGGGCGGCTAGCGGCCCGTCTCGTTGCCGCCGAATTCTGCATAGGGGTCGTGATTTCGCGATGCCAGCAGCCCTGGTGCAGAGATCGACGTTGAGCGCTGACTACCAGCGCGGGCTGGTCGCCTCGAAGCTGGGGTCGACGGTCTTCATGTAGCCGGTGTCGTCGCGGTCACGGATCCCGCAGCGCACGTACTGCTCGTGCAGCGCGGACAGCGATTCCTCGTCGAGTTCGACACCGAGACCGGGTGTCGTCGGCACGGCCACGGATCCATTGCGGAACTCCAGCGCGCCCGGCTTGACGATCTCCTCGGTCTTCCACGGCCAATGGGTGTCGCAGGCATAGGTGAGGTTCGGCGTTGCGGCCGCTAGGTGAACCATCGCGGCGAGGCTGATGCCCATGTGAGAGTTGGAGTGCATGGACAGCCCGAGGCCGAACGCCTCGCAGATGCCGGCCAGCAGCCGCGACCTCTGCAGGCCACCCCAGTAGTGATGATCCGAAAGAACAACGCGCACCGAGTCTTTCGCGACGGCGGGGGCGAGCTGGTCGAAAGCCACCACACACATGTTGGTGGCCAGCGGCATCGGTGCCTGCTGGGCGACCTCGGCCATGCCGTCGAGTCCCGGCGTCGGATCCTCCAGGTACTCGAGAATGCCTGCGAGACCCGAGGCGACCTTGATCGATGTCTGCGGCGTCCACGCCGCGTTCGGGTCCAACCGCAACGGGTGGTCGGGGAAGGCCGCGTGCAATGCCTCGATTGCGGCCATCTCCTCCTCGGGAGCGAACACGCCGCCCTTGAGTTTGATTGCGGTGAATCCGTATTCGTCGATGATGCGTCTGGCCTGCGCGACGATGCCGTCGGGGTCCAAAGCCTCGCCGTAGCCGTCGGGCTCGGCGCCGGGGTGAGCCGCCCACTTGTAGAAGAGGTAGGCGCTGAACGGCACGGCGTCGCGCACCGAGCCGCCGAGCAGATCGGAGACCGGACGCCCGGTGGCGTGCCCCTGCACGTCGAGGCAGGCGACCTCGAACGGCGACAGCACCTGGTCGACGGCGCTGGCGGTGGTGATCATGCCTGCCGTGCCGACGGCGCGCGAGTCGCCGGCCAGGCGATCGGCGATGGCTGCCCGGATGGCGTTGAGCGCGAACACGTCCAGGCCGGTGATGGCGTCGGCGGCGGCGCGCAGCCGGGCCAGGTGCGTCTCATCGGCATAGGTCTCGCCGAGCCCGACGAGACCGGCGTCGGTGTCGAGCTCGATGATGGCGCGCAGCGCATACGGCTGGTGCACGCCGACGGTGTTGAGCAGCGGCGGATCGACGAACGCGATCGGGGTGATGCGTGCGCCGGTGATCCGAATCCGGCTTGGCACCATCGCTAGCGCGCCTCGGTGAGCGCCTCGGCGAGCACAGTACGCCCTGCGGCGATGATCGCGCGGAGCTCCGCGACGTCGTCGGCGCTCGGCATGATCAGCGGTGGACGCACCGCACCGGCGGGGACGCCCTCTAGTGCAACACCGGCCTTGACGAGCGAGACGGCGTAGCCGGGGACGGTGTCGCGCAGCCGGACCAGCGGGTGGAAGAACTCGCGCAGCAGCGCGTCGGCGAGCGCGTCGTTGCCGGTCTCGAGCGCGTTGTAGAACGCGAGAGCCAGATCGGGTGCGAAGGCGAACGTCGCCGACGAGTACAGCGGGACCCCGATCGCCCGGTACGCATGCTGCGTGGTCTCGGCGGTGGGCATTCCGTTGAAGAACAGGAAATCCTTGCCGTCGTCAGCCACTGCGTCGGTGACCGCGCGGACGATGCGCCCGACATTGTCGAGATCTCCTGTGCCGTCCTTGAACCCGATGACGGTGGGAATCTTCGACACTGCCACGGCCGACGCCTCGTTGAAGCGTGCGTTGTTGCGGTTGTAGACGATGACGGGCAGATCGGTGGTGGCGGCGATTTCGCGGACATAGGCGACGAGGCCGGCCTGCGGCATCTCGACCAGGTACGGCGGAAGCAGCAGCAGGCCGTCGGCGCCTGCCTCCTTCGCGGCGGTGGCGAACTGCTTGGCCTGTGCGACGGAGCCCCCTGCGCCGGCGTAGACGGGGACACGGCCCGCTACCACCTCGACGGCGGTGCGGACGACGGGGCCGAACTCCTGCGGATCGAGAGCATGGAATTCGCCAGTGCCGCAGGCGATGAAGATACCGCCGGGGCCCGCTTCGACGCCCTTGGCGATGTGGCGTGCCAGGGCGTCGAGGTCGACGGCGCCTGTCTCGGTGAAAGGGGTGACGGGGAAGAACAGAACCCCGGAAAAGACGATGGGGTTGGTCGGGGCGGTCAAATCGACTCCTTGATCGTTAACTTGGGGTCAGTCCTGCTGGAGCCGGCCGTCGATGCGCCGCCACAGGTTATCGGGGTTGCCGTCGGCAATAGCGCTGGGCAGCAATGACTTCGGTACGTTCTGGTAGCAGACGGGCCGCAGGTAGCGTTCGATCGCGCGGGCGCCGACCGACGTGGTCCGCGAATCCGAGGTCGCGGGCGAGGGGCCGCCGTGCACCATCGCGTGAGACACCTCGACGCCGGTCGGCCAGCCGTCGAACAGGATCCGGCCCGCCTTGAGTTCCAGCAGGGGCAGCAGCGCGCGCGCATCGTCGAGATCGGACTCGTCGGCGTGCACCGTCGCGGTGAGTTGGCCCTCGATGTTCTCGGCGACCGTCCGCATCTCGGCGGCGTCGGCGCAGCGGACGATCAGGCTCGACGACCCGAAGACCTCGGCCTGCAGCGTTTCCGATGCCAGGAAGCTCTTCGCATCGGTCGCGAACAGTGCAGCGCGACAGGTGGTTTCGTTGTCGCTGGCCTGACCGCGCACGATCAGGTCGGCTTCCCCGGTGAGCGTGGTGACGCCCTTGGCGAAGGCGTCGGCGATTCCCGGGGTGAGCATCGGGGTGGCCGCGGACTGGGCGATCACGTCGCGGGCCGAGCCGATGAACGTGTCGAGCCCGGCACCGTCGACCGCGATCACCAGACCGGGATTCGTGCAGAACTGTCCCGAGCCGAGGGTGAGCGAGCCGACGAAGGCGCGGCCCAGGTCGGCGCCGCGATTGGCCAGCGCACCGTCGAGCAGGAAGACGGGATTGATGGAGCTCATCTCGGCGTACACCGGGATCGGCTCGGGTCGGGCCGCCGCGGCGGCGACGAGCGCCATTCCGCCGGAACGGGATCCGGTGAAGCCGACTGCCTTGATGCGCGGATCGGTGACGAGTGCGACGCCGAGATCGGGGCCGAACCCGTACAGCAGCGAGAAGGTGCCCGCGGGCAGACCGGCGGCGGCGACGGCGTCGGTGATGGCGCGCCCGACGATCTCCGACGTGCCGGGGTGCGCGTCGTGTGCCTTGACGACGACGGGGCAGCCCGCTGCAAGAGCTGATGCGGTGTCACCGCCTGCGACCGAGAACGCCAACGGGAAGTTGCTGGCGCCGAAGACCGCGACAGGCCCCAGCGGGACCGACCGCTGGCGAATGTCGGGTCGGGGCAACGGTGTTCGGTCGGGCAGCGCGGGGTCGATCCGTGCGCCGTTCCAGCTGCCCTCGCGCAGCACGCCGGCAAACAGCCGGAGCTGTCCCGTGGTGCGGCCGACCTCGCCGGTCAGCCGGGCCTGCGGCAGGCCGCTTTCGGCGACGGCGCGCTCGACGACAGCGTCCGTGACCGCCTCGATGTTGGTGGCGATGGTCTCCAGGAATCGGGCGCGCTGCTCGGCGGTGGTGGCCCGGTAGTCGTCGAACGCGGCGGCGGCGGCAGCGCAGGCGGCGTCCACGTCGGACGCGTCGCCGTAGGCGTACGCAGGGTCGATTTCGCGGCCTGCGGTGGGGTCGAAGGCGCGGATCGATTTTCCGGAGCCTCGCACCGGTTCACCGGCGATGAGCATCTGCCCCGTCAGGTGAGTGTCGGGCACTGTCGCAGTCATGTCTTCCTCGGCCTGGGGAGGTCTGGGTCGGTGGTCCAGCCGGTGATGGGCTGGGTGAATGTCTGGCACTAACGGTAGAAGCGACATCCATGCTTGTCCAAGACCATTTGAGGCACGACTGATGCACGATTTGGATTAATGCCCGACGCCCGTCGAGGGGTCGGCTAACTCGGCGAATGTCCATTGTGCGGCCGCGACGGTAGTCTTTGACGCGGATGAAAGGCAGAAGGGGATAGCGAATGGACCTCGTGCTCGGTCTGTCGGTCACCTCGACAGCCATCCGATGGGTGCTTGTCGAGGGTGTGACGGGTGACGGCGACGCCGTTGACCGCGGTGTGCTCGACGTTGCCGACCCCGCGGATTTCGACGCGGACGCCCTGCTCACGGTGTTGCTGGACGCCAACGAGGCGGTCGTGGAAAGCGGCCTGCACGCCGCGGGAGTCACGTGGACGCCCACAGGCGAGGTCGTCGCGGGCGCGATCCTCGAGGCACTGCAGGCGAGGGATGTGCAGAACGCCATCGCGGTGTCCGAGCCCGAGGCCGCAGAGGCGCTGGCGAGCGGAATCTCCGCGATTTCCGGATATCAGGACATCGCAGTCTGCGTGTTTGAACCCGACGCCACACTGCTCGCCCTGGTGAACGCCGACGGGGTGACCGTCGACCCGCAGAACATGGTTCCCGACCGCGACGTCGAACTGTCGGCCAGTGTGATGGCCCTCGATCTGAACGACCGCCAGCTGGACGCGATCTTCGTGGTCGGCTCGGCCGACCTGGAGGCGGTGGTCTCCTCGATGGATTCCGTCGCCGCCGCCCCGGTCATCTCCTCGGCCGAGGCTGACATGGCGATGGCCCGCGGCGCCGCGGTGGCGTCGGCGATGGCCGTCAACATGATGGTGGGCGGGTCCGCATCGCTGTTCCGGCTTCGGGAGATGTCGCGCACGACCATGCTGACGTCCGTCGTGGTGGCCGCCGCCGTGACCCTGGTGATCTCGCTGTCGGTCGTCTTGGGGCTGCAGGCGACGTCGGACTCCCCGTCGGAGACCAAGAACGCCAACGCGACGGCCGAGCAGCTGAATGAGGGCAAGTTCGGCGCGGAGGCCAAGGCTGCGCTTGCCGCTCCGAAGCCGGCGCAGCGGCCTGCGGCGCCTGCGCCGAAGCCTGTGGTGAAGCCCGCGCCTGAGCCCGCCGCGCCGCGGATCGCGCAGACGATGGTCGCTGCGCCGCCCGCGCCTGCGGCGATACCGGCTGCCGATCCGCCCGCCGCGCCCGTGCCGGACGCCTGGGTGCCGCCTGCCGCGGCGCCGCCCGCGCCGGCCTACACCCCTCCGGTGCCCGCGTACACCCCGCCGGCACCCGCCTACACCCCGCCGGCGCCCGCCTACACCCCGCCCGCGCCGCAGGTTCCCGCCGTTGCGCCGGAACCGCGTCTGCGCGACAAGATCATCGAGCGCATTCCGATCATCAACCGGTTCCACGACCCGCAGCCGATGTACCCCACGAACTAAGCGGGGCCGCGGGCGACCCTACGGGTGAATTGCGTCCACGTCGCGGAAAGCCCACGTACACAAGCTGTTCTCGCGGTGTCATCGCGACGGCGGGACACCGTATGTCTGCGCGTCACCGTCGCGAAAGGTGACGTGTTGACACTCGGCCGTGTCACTGTCGCCGAGCCGTCGCACGGTCCTCAAGGGCGCGCTGGTACTCGCTGCGCTTCCCGCCGCGGGTTTCACCACAGAGCGTCGTCGCAGCCCGGTTGTCTCCGATCTCTTCACGCTCGGAGTAGCCTCGGGCGACCCGTCGGTGGACGGCGTGGTGATCTGGACTCGCTTGGCGCCAACGCCTTTGGCTGACGACGGCCTCGGCGGTATGCCGAGTCGCGCTGTCGAGGTCGAGTGGGAAGTCGCTGACGACGAACGGTTCACGCGTATCGCGCAGCGCGGAATGACCACGGCTGCACCTGAACTGGCGCACAGCGTGCACGTCGAGCTGGCGGGGCTGCGGGCCAGGCGCTGAGTATTTCTACCGTTTCCGCGCGCACGGACACGTCTCACCCGCAGGTCGGACGCGCACAGCGCCCGCGTCGGGCTCGCTGGCGCCGCTGACGATGTGCGTCGCGTCGTGCGCAAACTACGAGCAGGGCTGGTTCACCGCATACCGCAGGCTCGCCGAAGAGCATCCCGATCTCGTTGTGCACCTTGGCGATTACTCGTACGAGTATGCGGCGGGGCGCACCGGCGAGGTGCGCCGTCACATCGGCGGCGAGACAGTGACGCTTGCCGACTATCGCAGGCGATACGCGCAATACAAGTCCGACCCCGACCTGCAGGCCGCGCATGCCGCCGCGCCGTGGCTGGCGGTGTTCGACGACCATGAACTCGCCGACAACTGGACCGCCGAGGCGCCGTCCGAACCGCAGCACGGGTTCTCGGATCGACGCGCCGCGGCCATGCGGGCCTATTACGAGAACATGCCGCTCCGCGCGACGGCGAGGCCGACGGGTGTCGATATGCGGCTGTACCGCCGCGTGCGCTGGGGGGATCTCGCGACGTTCCACATGCTCGACACCCGCCAGTACCGCGACGACCAGACCTGCGGCGACGACATCGGCGACTGCGTCGAGCGTGACGACCCGGCGCGGACACTGACCGGCGCAGCGCAGGAACGGTGGCTGCTCGACGGGTTCGCGACATCGCACGCCCGCTGGGATGTGCTGGGCCAGCAGGTGTTCTTCTCGCAGTTGGATCTCACGCCGGGGCCCGACCGCGGGGTGAATCCCGACGCGTGGGACGGCTACACCGCCAATCGCGACCGGATCGTCGCGGGCCTTGCCGACTCCAGGGTGCGCAACGCTGTCGTCCTGACCGGCGACATCCACTCGCACTGGGCCGCAGAAGTGCACGAGCGGTTCGACGACCCGACAACGCCCACGGTGGCAACGGAACTGGTGACGACGTCGGTCAGCTCGGGCGGCGATGGCGCCGATACCCGCGACGACGCATCGGCGGTGCTGGCTGAGAACCCGCACATCCGCTACTTCAGCGGCCGCCGCGGCTACCTGCGAGCCCGCTTCACCGCCGACGAGTTGCGAGCCGACTTCAGGGTGCTGCCGTACGTCGAACGCCCCGGTGCGCCTGTGGCCACCGGGGTGTCCTTCGTCGTGCCTGACCGCGAGGCGGTGCTGTACTAAGCGCCAGGGACGGCGCCGCAACCCACGCCGGGGAGACAGCCCGCGGCGCCCTCGGGGCCTGCCGTGCCTGAGGGTCCGCCCGGGATGGCTCCGGTTGCGCCCTCGGGACCGGCCGCGCCGCCGGGTCCGCCGGGAATCGCGCCCGCAGCGCCCTCGGGGCCGGCCACTCCAGCGGGTCCGCCGGGAACCGCGCCCGCAGCGCCGCCGGGGCCGGCGACTCCACCGGGCGCAGCCGCGCAGCCGGTGCCGGTGGGGTCATAGCACCCGGCCGGGCCGCCGGCGACCGCGACCGGAGCTACGCCGATGGCCGCCGCGGCCGCACCCGCGAACAGCAGGGGCGAGATTCGTGTGAGTTTCATGGCAGCCTCCTACCACCGGGCGCGCGTTTCAAACATCCAATTCAGTCGCGTTCGAAGTGTTGATAGTCCTTCGGGCTCCGCCAGTTGCCGCCCCAGCGCCAGCCGCGATCGGTGAAGGCGCGCACCGCCGGATCGCCCGCGTGCAACATCGCGGGATCGGTGCGACTGCGGTCGAGGTATGGGCCCGCTGTCGCCGGCTCGATGTTGCCGTCGCTGTCGATGTACGGATTGATCAACGGGTTCACGTCGACGGCCCTGCCGTAGGCGTGCAGCGCCCAATCATTGCCCGACGGCAGCAGCCTGCAATTGAACGCCGAGGTGTTGTTGTCCCGCATCGACAGCTCGTCCTCGGCGCCCGGATAGCCGGCGACCGATGCCATCTTCTCGATCGGGTAGCCGAGCTCGTAGAGCTGCCCGAAAATCGCGACGACGTCGGCGACGACGTCCTCGTGCACGATGAGCTCGCCACGGTGGGTCTGCTTGTCAAAGCCGAGATAGTTGACCTCGACCCGACGCAACTGCTCCGGACCGACGGGGCAGCCCGGCTTCCACGTCGCACCGAGTTGCGCGGCGGTGACGGGCCCGATGGCGGCGGGTGCCGGAGCGAAGGGCGACGGCGGGGCAGGTGGTGCGGACGGCGATGTCGTCCGCACCATCGATGAGGACGTCGGCGATGAGGACGTCGGCGAAAGTGGCTCGCCCGGCGGCGCCGAACCGCACTGCGTCACCCCGGCACAGACGCCCACCAGTACCACCAGGGTGGCGATCCGCCTGCCCGCGAAATTGCATTCCAGCAGGCCCGCACTCGACATTTCGCTGCTGGAATTCAATTTCGCGGGGGATTAGAGGTCGCCGGGATCGTCGGGGACGTCCACAGCGTGCTCGGCGAGCGCCTCCAGCGGCACCACCTCGAGCGTGCGCTCGTGCGTCGACGCCATCACCACCGGCGCGGCGCGGCCGTCCTCGTAGGCCCTCAGCCAGTTGGCGGCGGTGACGCACCAGCGGTCGCCGGGCATCAGGCCGGGGAAGCGGAACTCCGGCCGCGGCGTGGACAGGTCGTTGCCGATCAGCCCCTGATGCTCGAGGAACTCGGCGGTCATCACCGCGCAGATGGTGTGACGGCCGATGTCCTCGGGACCCGACGCGCAGCAGCCGTCGCGGTAGAACCCGGTCATCGGCTCGGTGCCGCACGGCTCCATCGGTGTGCCCAGCACGTTGAGATCCGGCATCGGCCCAGTATCGCCTCATGACTAGTGTCGTCGCCATGCCGTCTGTCACGCCCGTCGAGGGCAAGCCGAACCTGCTGATTGGTGCCTACGACATCGCAGCCGTCGGCTACACCGCCACCGAGTATTTCGTATCCGGAACGGCGAAGGCATACGGCGAGGCTGCGCAACCCGAGGTGGACTACACGACGAGGATCGTGGCGCTGCTCCCGATCGACACGAAGACGTTCAACGGCACCGTGCTGGTCGAATGGCTCAACGTCAGCGGCGGCATCGACGCGCCCGCGGTGTGGTTCATGGCTCACCGCGAGATGATTCGCGAGGGATACGCCTACATCGGGGTGTCGGCGCAGAAAGTCGGCGTGGACGGCGGCCTGACCATCACCGGTTTCGACATGTCGCTGAAAACCCAGGATCCGCAGCGCTATTCGCGGCTCAGCCATCCCGGTGACGCGTACTCGTTCGACATGTTCAGCCAGGTCGGCCAGCTGGTGCGCGACTCGCCCGACCAGGTGCTCGGACGGCTGACGCCGGAGGTTGTCATCGCGATCGGGGAGTCGCAGTCGGCGATGTTCCTGACGACCTACATCAACGCCGTCGATCAGCACGCAACGGTATTCGACGGCTTCCTTGTGCACTCGCGGTTCGGCGGCGCCGCGCCGCTGGACGGGATCAACACCCTCGAGGCCCTGGAGGGGGGCACGCCGGATCCGTCCCCGTTCCGCGACGACCTGCGGGTGCCGACGATGAACGTGATCACCGAGACCGACGTCGTCGGCGCGATCCTGCCGGGCTACTACATGGCCAGGCAGCAGGACACCGACATGCTGCGAACCTGGGAGATCGCGGGCACCGCGCACGCCGACGCCTACACGGTCAAGGTCGGCTTCATCGACGACGGATCGGTGCCGGTCGAGCAGCTCGCGGCGGGCTACGCCCCGAGCACGGAGTTGATGGGCCAGCAGCTGAAGCAGCCCTTCAACTTCGGGCCTGCGCACCACTACGTGCTGCAGGCGGCGCTCGCCCGGCTGCACGCCTGGGTCCGCGCCGGTGAGGCGCCGCCGCATGCGCCCCGGCTGCAGACAGACGACGGTGCGCCGCCGTCGTTCATCGTCGACGCGAACGGCATCGCGAAGGGCGGCGTACGCACGCCGTGGGTGGAAGTGCCGATCGCGCGCACGTCAGGCACCGGCGACGACGCAACGCCGGTGGCCCTGCTGTTCGGATCGGGTGAGCCGTTCGACGAGGACACCCGCAAGCGGCTGTATCCGGGCGGCAAGAACGAGTATCTCCAACTCTTCACCGAAGAACTCGACGCGACGATTCGGGCGGGCTACCTGCTGCGGGCCGACCGCGCGGAGATCCTCGAGCTGGCCTCCGCGACGTACTGATCGGATCAGGCGGCCGTGAACCTCACGGCGCGCAGCTTCTCCCTGGTGGCCGCCTCGACGAACTCCTCGACGCTCGGGACGGTGTCGTCGCGGAACTTCAGCCCCATCATCCGCTGCGCCGTCTTTGCGCCGTAGGACTGTGCGGCGCGGTGAGCCAGGTCAGCCACGGCGGCAGGGTCGCGAATGAGTTCGCCACGCATCGGTGTCGTCCTTCCCGGCATGCAGGACGTCGGCGGTGGCCCCGTCAGCGAAGTTGGCGGTCCATCCGGCGTTGGCCAGTGCATACAGCGCGCTGTCGAGCTTGTGCGCGGTGACCGGTACGGAGAATTGCCGACCGCTTTTGCGGCCCTTGAAGTTCAGCACCATCATCTGCTTGCCGAGCCCGCCCGCCAGCGGGGTGCGCAGCAGCAGTTTGACTGCGGGATTCATCACGCGGAGCAGCGTTTCGGGAGGATGCGCGGTGGTGACCGCAGGCGACTGGTCTGTCATGCCGCTACCGTATGACGTATCGGGGACCACGAGCCCCTAATCGCATCGCGTTCCGTCGGGGGAACATCCGTCCGCGTCCAGCTGACTGGTTGACGGACGAGTTAAAGCAACGCCGGATGCGGGAACACGAGCAGAAGCCGCACGTCGAGCAGGCGGCGTCGGGTCACGACGTGCGAAGGGATGGAAAGGACTACGGAATGGCCTCCCCGCAGGGCGATTCACGGCTGGGTTCCACATTCGGCCCGTATGAGCTGAAGGAGCTGATCGGTGTCGGCGGCATGGGCGAGGTGTATCGCGCGTTCGACACCGTCAGGGAGCGCATGGTGGCAGTGAAGGTGCTGCGCGCCGACGTGGCCGCGGACAAGAGCTATCAGGAGCGGTTCCGGCGCGAATCGCGCGTGGCGGCACGTCTGCAGGAGCCGCACGTCATCCCGGTGCACGACTTCGGAGACATCGACGGGACCCTCTACATCGATATGCGCCTGGTCGAAGGTGCGAGTCTGAAGGACGAGCTTCGGGTCAACGGCCCGCTGGAGCCCAGGCGCGCGACGTCGATCATCGCGCAGGTCGCGTCGGCCCTGGACGCCGCGCATGCCGACAAACTGGTTCACCGCGACATCAAACCGGAGAACGTGCTGCTGACGCCGGACGACTTCGCCTATCTGGTGGACTTCGGGATCGCGCACGCAGGCGGAGATGCGAGCGTGACATCGACGGGCCTGATCATCGGGTCGTGTGCCTATATGGCCGCGGAGAGGTTTGCCGGTGGACAGGTCGGACCTGCCGCCGACATCTACTCGCTGGCGTGTCTGCTGTACGAATGCCTCACCGGCAGGGCCCCTTTCGAGACGGGCGGCGATTTGCGGCAGCTGATGAGCGCGCACATGTTCTCGCCGCCGCCGCGACCGAGCATGATGAGGCCGGGAATCACCCGCGCATTCGACGACGTGATCGCCAAGGGAATGGCGAAGCGTCCGTCGGACAGGTACGCGACCGCGGGCGAGCTGGCGAAGGCGGCCACAGCCGCGGCGGGGTCGGCGCTGCCGCCGCGTCCGCCGCTTCCGACGCCGACGCCGCCGACGAGCACCAGGGCGTTCTCCGCGGTCTACGAGAATCCGGCGGGGACGGGCCACACCCCGTATCCGCCCGCGGTGTACGCCCCCACGCCGACGCCCGCCTCAGCGCAAGCCGAGCGGGCCGCGGTTCGGTCGGACGCAGGTGGCGCTGCTAGCGGCGACTGTGGCGCTGTTCGGGCTGGCCGCGATCCTGGCGTCGGTGCTGATCTTCTCGGGCGACGATACGGACACCACGCCCCGCTCGCCGCTGGCCGCGCCGCCGCCCAGCACGACGACCGTGACCACTGCGCCGTCCGCGACGTCGTCGACCACGACCTCGTCCACGACGAGTGCGGCCCCGCTGGCGGGGATGACGGGAATGGACGGTCAGGGCTTCGTCGGCCACACGACGCGCTGCGATCCCGGCGCCACCCCGGTGGCTGCGATCGAGACGTCGCTTTCGCAGGCGGTGATCTGCGAGACGTCGCCCGGGGTCTACCAATACCGTGGCGAACGCCTGCGGGACGGGGCGAACGTCCAGTTGAGCGCGGTGCCTGCCGGCGGCGGGTTCAATGCGGTCAATCCGGCCGACGGGGCGAGCTACGAGGTCAGACCCGACCGGTTGAGGATCCTCAGCAACGGCAATGTCGATTCCGACGAGCCCGCGCTGCAGTACGGGTCGCGATAGGGGAGAAGCAATGGCGGAACGAAACGATTCGCGCCACCATCCGAAGGACGCGCGGGAAGTGACCGAAGAGCAGCGGGAGCTTCAAGACGAACTCGACCACCGGAACGACGATCCCGACGCGCCGGGGGCCCACCAAAGCCGGAAGCAGGTCGCCGACGAGACCTAGTCCCGGCCCGCCGCGGCGACGCCGCCGATGAAAGCGGTCGTGTTCTTGCGAATTATCAAGTGGATTTTTCTTTTTGGAAGTTCAGAAGGCGTTCTGGGGTGAATGCTGGCCGCTATTGCTGGCACGCCTTCTCGATCAACGCCACCTGGTTACAACGGGCGATGACGTCGACGACGAACTCGCCGGGGTAGCTCTCCTGGATTGCTTGGCGTGCGTCGACTTCGTCGCATGCGTAGACGATGCGAGCGATGTGTCCGCAGCCCGAGCCTTCGCTGGTGACGATGAATACGTCGTGCATTCGCGGCCTCCGGCTCGAGAAAGGGGTCACTTGGTGTTGTCGGCCGTGGTGGGCGGGGCGGGGATGCCCTTGACGAAGCTTTCGATGCTCTCTTCGAACTTGCCGACTGGCTCTGCGAGGTTCTCTCGGAAGAAGTCGAACTGGTTCAAGACGCCGGGGTGCGAGACCTCAAGCGGATCGTCGGTCGCAAACTTGTGCGCCATCGCAATTGCCGTACAGGAACGTCTTGACGACCTCGCTGTTGCCGAGCTTGTCTAGCTGGCTCTGCGGGGCCGGTGTTCTGCCGATGCGGGGGCAGCCAGAGCGATCATGCCGGCAGTGCCGAGTGCGCCGGCCGCCAGAACCAGGATTCGTTTCATTTGGGATCTCCTTGCTCACCGTCCAGCGTTGCGAGGTGCAACGGGGTGCTGGGTGGTGATGTGATGCAATGGTAGGAAATAAAATGCAATAGGGTCAAGACTGACGGAAACTATTTCTACTGTGACCTCCGTCACGGCGTCTGTAGTACCGGGCGGCGAAAGCCGACGATATTTCTGCTGGTTGGAGGCTCGCCCGGTAGCGCCGAAGTACGGACTGATTCGGCCTCCTGTTTCCGTCAGGCCGAGCTTCATCACCCAGTCAAGAGCTAGAAACAAATGGACATTACAGTTAGGAATTTCCACTTTTGTAGGTCATGATGCTTGCATGGATCGGCGCTCTATCGAACGGCTAGGCCACTACATCGTCAGCCGGCGCGTCGCGCTCGGTTACCGCAGCCGCACCGACTTGGCGCGCAGCCTGCAGTTCACCGGGCGCACGCTGGCCGACATCGAGCACGGAGTGCGTAAGGCCAGGCCGGCGACCTACGCCATGCTGGAGAACAAGCTGGCCTGGGCCCCCGGCAGCATCGACACCATCCTGGCCGGCGGGGAGCCCCGCGAAACAGTGACCGAACTTCGCCCGCCGGCCTCGGCGCCGGCGTCCCACCCCTCGTCCGATGCGCTGTCTCGCGCCTCTACCGAGGAGCTGCTGCTCGAGCTGCGACGCCGCACAGTCGCCCTCGGCCAAGAACGCCACGACTCGCCACATGTCAACGCTAGAGCCTGAGCCGTTATTGACGCACGCCCAGACAACCTCGGCAAACGTGGTGTAGCTTCAAGCGACACATCAGCGCGGGTTCGCGTGCCGAGGAGTAAGCGCGGTGGATGCGACACCATTCGGGCAATATCAGCTGCAGGAGCTGATCGGCCGGGGCGGAATGGGTGAGGTCTACAAGGCCTTCGACACCCGAACCGACCGCGTCGTCGCGCTGAAGCTCCTGCCCACGCACCTCGCCAAGGACGGCGTCTTCCAGCAGCGGTTCCGGCGCGAATCACAGGCCGCCGCGGGCATCAACGAACCCCATGTGGTGCCGATCCACGGCTTCGGGGAGATCGACGACCGCCTCTACCTGGACATGCGGCTGATCGACGGCCGCAATCTGGGCGCAATGCTGGGCGAGGACGACGACAAGAAGCCGCTGAAACCGGCGCTGGCGGTGTCGATCATCGAGCAGGTCGCCGCGGCGCTGGACGCCGCGCACGAGCTCGGGCTGATCCATCGCGACGTGAAGCCGTCGAACATCCTCGTCACCAAGAACGAATTCGCGTACCTGATCGACTTCGGGCTGGCGCGCACCGCGGGCCAGCAAGGGCTGACCACCGCGGGCAGCACGCTCGGCACGATGGCCTACATGTCGCCGGAGCGGTTCGAGGGCGGCGAGATCGATCCGCGCTCCGACGTCTACGCGTTGACGTGCGTGCTCTACGAATGCCTGACGGGCCTGCGTCCGTACCCCGTTGACAGCCTCGAGGAGCAGATCGCCAAGCACATCAATGCGCCCGCGCCCAAGCCGTCCGCCATCGACCCGCGGCTCGCCGCGTTCGACGCCGTCATCGCCAAGGGCATGTCCAAGAAGCCGGCGAGGCGCTATCAGTCGGCCGGCGAGATGGCCGCTGCCGCACGCCAGGCGTTGAGCGTCCCGGTGCGGACGACGGGCCGCTCGGGCAGGCACTCGGCGGGCCGCGTCAAGCAGGGCTCGGGCCGTGGGCTTTCGACGCGCACCCTGATGATCCTCGGCGCGGCGGTGCTACTCGGGGCGGCGGTCGTGTTCGGGGCATGGCACTTCTGGGGCGGCCGCGGCGACGGCGGATCGGCAGGGCCGACGTCGACGTCGGCGCCGCCGGGGCCGGCGGACGAGTCGAGTGGGCTGGTGCCCGCGATCGCGGCGACGCTGCCGCCCGACATCAGGGAGTCGGGGCGGCTGACGGTCGGCGTGAATGTGCCTTATGCGCCAAACGAATTCAAGAACTCCGCAGGTGACATCGTCGGCTTCGACGTCGACCTTCTCAACGCCGTCACCAAGACGCTCGGCCTCATCCCGGAGTACCGCGAGTTCCTGTTCGGCGACATCATGCCCGCGGTGCAGCGCGGGGACATCAACGTCGGCATGTCGTCGGTCACCGACACGCTGGAACGCCAGGAGATGGTCGACTTCGTCACCTACTTCGAGGCGGGCACGTTGTGGGCGCAGCGAACCGGTTCTGGCGTCGACCCGAATGCGGCGTGCGGGCTGCGAATCGGGATGACCCCGGGAACAACTCATGAAACGGTCGAGATCCCGGCAAAGAGCGATCAGTGCGTGGCCGCGGGTCTGCCACCGGTCGAGGCCGTCGTCTATCCGAGACAGGACGAACTCACCGCGGCGGTGATCAACGGCGAGATCGACGCGATGTCGGCGGATTCACCGGTGACGGGGTTCGCGATCAAGGGCAGCAACGGCGCGCTGGAACCGGCGGGCGAGATCTTCGACACCGCGCCCTACGGCTGGCCGGTGCAGAAGGGGTCGCCGCTCGCCGAATCGCTGCGACAGGCGATGGAGCACGTGATCTCGACGGGTGAGTACAAGGCGATCGCCACCAAGTGGGGTGTGGAGAAGGGCATGATCGCCAAGCCGGTGATCAACGGTGCGATCAGCTGACCGTACCGAAAACGGTTGATCTGCAACGTGTTTGCACACCGGCTCAACAGGATCGCTTTGATGGGCGTCCGAGGGCTTGTTGAAGACCGCAGGGGCGTAGACTGGTGTGATCGGTGGCATGTCGAACGCGACCATCTGAGATTGTGTCGTCGCCGATTCAAATGTATGTGAGTCGTTCGTCGAGGCTCAGACGGGATCGACCGCATGGCCCCACAGACCAGCCCTGACGTCTCCAGCCACCGCTCGCTTGGGCCTGATGCCACGCCGCGGCTGCGGTTGAAGCGCAAAGCCCCCGTCAGCGGACACGTCGACGGAGCGTGGTGGCCCCACAGCGATGTACTTCCGACCGAACTTCCCGATCTGCTGGCGGTGCTCTCGGTGCGCCTCGGCGTCGTCGCGCGGGTGATGTACAACATCGACGAGTGGGAGCCCGCGCCGCGTCGAATGGACTACGGACATCGCACGATCGGGCTCGACGGCTATCACAGACAGCCGACCAACACGCTCGAAGTGCTCGACGCTCTCGGCAACAGAATCGTCCTGCTCGTCGTGCCGGCACACACCGACCCGGACCGTGCCCACGCCATTCTGATGGCCGCCGCGTCCGCCGACGATGCGACGAGCGTCGAGTCGCTTCTGGGTGTCGGCGGGCAACCGGTCCCGGCGGACCACGGTAGTCCGGAAAGAATTTGAGCACGGCATCAGTTCTTCCGTCCCTGGTTCCTCCGCGTCCGGCGCAGTCTCCTTCCGGATGTACCCGGCTGAGCATGCTCGGTCCTCATCCGCCGACCGTGGGCGCTGTCGCGACATTCAGCGCTTCACTCGGGGATGCACTGCGCGCGCACGGTGTCGACGTCAACGTCGTCCCCGTGCCGGGCGGGCCGTCATCGACCGACGGTGAACGCGAAACCGTCGGGGCCGGTATGGATTCCCCGGAGATCCGCACCGCGACGCTGAACCGGAGCGACGTCGCGATGATCCATTTCGAATACGGTGTCTACGGCGGTGCCGAGGGTGACGGCGTCCTGGAGATCATCGCCGGTCTGGATGTCCCGTCGATCGTGACGGTCCATACGGTCCTGAAAGCGCCGACGCGGCACCAACGTCTGGTTGTGGAGTCGATCGCCGCGAGCGTCGACCAGTTGATCGTCATGTCCGAGGTCGCACGGCAGCGGCTCTGTTCCCATTACGGCGTCGACCGCCGCAAGGTCACCACGATCCCCCACGGAGCAGTCGTCCCGACCGGCCGTCCCGCGAAGCGCCCGAGCAGACCAACGGTCCTGACCTGGGGATTGCTGCGCCCGGGAAAGGGTGTCGAGCGGGTGATCGAGGCGATGACGTCGCTGACAGACCTCCCCGGCCGACCGCGGTACCTCATCGTGGGACCGACGCACCCCGATGTCCTTGCCGCCAGCGGGGAGACCTACCGCGATGCCCGATCGGAACAGGCGCGTCAAAGCGGAGTGGCGGATTCGGTGCTCCTTGACGGTCGCTACTTCCGTGGGGAGTCGCTGACTGCCCTGATTCAGTCGGCAGCGGTGGTCGTGCTGCCCTACGACTCGACCGATCAGGCCGTCTCGGGAGCGTTGGTCGACGCCGTGGCGTCCGGCAGGCCGGTCGTGGCGACAGCGTTCCCGCACGCCTCGGAGCTGCTGTGCCACGGCGCGGGCATCGTCGTCGACCAGGATGATCCCGAGGCGCTGGTGACCGCGTTGCGCACCGTCCTGACGCAGCCGCGCGTCGCCGGTTCGATGGCCGCCGAGGCGCGCCGACTCGCGCCCGAGTTCGCGTGGCCCGTCGTCGCCGGGGCGTATCTGCGGCTGGCCCACCGCCTCGTCGCGGACAGGCGGTCGGTGAGATGACGTTCGGCGAGAACGTGATTCATGTGGGGGTCGGCTTCCTGGCGAAGGAACGTCAACACATAGTGGAGATGTTGTCGACGCTGGAACCGCACCTGGGCAGATGGGATCCGCAGGATGTCGACGTGGAAGTCTCTCTGGCCGACCGCGGGGGCAAGGAGCAGCGCATCACCTTGCGGACGGTTCTGCCCGGCCGTCCGCCGCTGATAGCGGTCGCCGAGAACTCAGACATCGACGCTGCGCTGTCGGAAGCGAAACGGGAGTTGGTTCGCCAGCTCGAACACCAGAAGGCGACGCGAGAACCCATGAAGAACCGCCGGTTGCGCGGCGCGACGATCCGGCATCCGAGCACGTAATCCAGGGCTGGCCCACGTAGTCAGTCGGCCCGACCGGCTGACTGCGCGCGGTGGGGAAAGGCTTCGTCGCGGCCCTGAAACGACAGAATGCTGGGATTGAGCACGACACCGTCGCGGATCTCCACGGCCCTGGAGATCGTCGTGTCCGCCTTCCACGCCTGCGGCCCCGCGAGCACTGTGTCGATGTGGCCCAGAAGCGCCTCGCTGATCTCCCACGTCGCAGAGTTCCACAGGTAGGACGGGCTGTGGTCGACGGCGTAGTAGTGCACGCCGTTGGCGATGTCGGTGATCGGGTCATCGAACGATGTCGGGTGGGCCCAGCTGAACCCCATACCGGTGTCGCAGGAGACGTCGACGATCAGGCTGCCGGGGGCGAAGGCCGCCAGATCCTCCTGCGTCACGAAGACCAGCGGTGCGCTGGGATCCTGCAGCACGCAGTTGACGACGATGTCGTTGTCGGCGAGGAGACCTGCCACCGGGAGCTGGCCGTCAGGAGTGTTCGCCCAGATCTTCTCGGGGTCAACGGGATCCGGGCTCATCTGGATGATCTGCGTGGAAGGAATGGGCGAACCGACGGCTGCGACATCCCTGTTGGTCAGCACACGAACATCATCGACGCCATGAGCGTTCAGCGCGGTGACGGCGCCGCGCGCGGTCGCGCCGAAACCGATGACGGTGGCGCGCAGCCGGCGGCCGTAGCTGCCAGTGATGCCCGTCAGTTGCATGGCGTGCAGCACGGAGCAGTAGCCCGCGAGCTCATTGTTCTTGTGAAAGACGTGCAAACCGAAGCCGCCGTCGGCCTGCCAGTGGTTCATCGCCTCGAATGCGATGAGTGTCAGTCGCCGGTCGATGGCGGTCTGGGTCAACTCGAAATCCTGCACGCAGTGCGGCCAGCCCCAGACGATCTGGCCAGTCCTCAGTTCGGCCAGGTCCTCGGCCTGGACCTTGGGCAACAGGATGACGTCAGACTTGGCGAGGACGTGCTCGCGGGTTCCGATTCCCCCGACGAGGCCGGTCAGGTCGTCGTCCGTGACGCCGAAGTCGGAGCCATATCCGTGCTCGAGAAGTATTCGCGAGCGGATCGGAGACTCGATCCTGCTGAAGTGGTCGGGGTGGATCGGCAGTCTGCGTTCATTCGGCTTGCGCGAATGCGCCATGACTCCCAGCGAAAGGATTTGTGCCTCAGCGCTTCTTGTCATGGAACAACGCCTGTGCGGCGGATTCTTTCGCGGCTGTTTTCGCCTGCTTGACGGCGCGCTTCTCTTTGAGAGACTTTCCGGACTTCTTCGACATGGCTTGTCGAGGAGACTTGTCAGACATTGCAGGCCTCCGCTTCCGCACCACGCGTACTCAGGCCGGTGTCGACACGGTTCTGGTGTTCGAGCCTGCTGTCGCGGGCCCGGTCGACGAACGCCGCCCGAGCGACTTGGCGGGCGGTCGGTCCGCGGTGCATCGCCTTGGTCGGCGGGTAGGCCGGCCCCGCCCGGTTGGCTGCTCCCGCGACGGCGGCGGTGAGCAGCGCGCTACATCCAAGGATGAGAAACATGTGAGCGTGCCAATCTGCTGGTAGACCCCTAGTCAACGCTTATTACCCCCTGGTGTCAACACCGTTGGCATACGCTGTTGGAAGGACGCCACGACACGAAGTGGGGAACCATGGCAACTGCACAAGGCGGCCGAGTCGAGAGTCAGATCAACCGCTCGACGATACTGCTCGCGGCACTGGACATCATCGACCGCGACGGCGTCGAGGGCCTGTCGATGCGGCGCCTGAGTGACGAGGTCGGACGGGACCCGACCGTCCTCTATCGACACGTGCCGAGCAAGGCCGCGCTGCTCGACGGCGTCGCCGAGATCGTCCTCGGGCAACTGCGAGTGGACACGGCGGATCCGGACTGGGCCGGACAGCTGCGCACGGTCGCGCGCGAGTTCCGGCGATTGGCTCTCGAACACCCGAAAGCGGTGGCGCTGTTGGTGACTCGACCACTCGCGACCCCCCTGGGCCGGCGGCCGCCGGGAATGCTACGGCCACTGGAGGACGTACTCGCCCTTCTCACCTCGTCGGGCTTCAGCGGTCCCGACGCCCTGCACATCTACCGGGTGCTCTTCGGTTGCCTGCACGGCCACATCCTCACCGAACTGCAGGAGGTCATCGAACGCCCCGAGGAGACCGACAGCGTGCTGCGGCTCGGTCTTCACCGGCTGGCCGTCACCGACTTCCCGAACGTGCGCGCCCTGGCGTCGGATCTGGCGTCCTACGACGGCGCCGCCGAGCTCGACCGAAGCCTCAATCTGTTGCTCTCCGGTCTCTCGGCCACGATCGTTGCGCTGAAGCCGCCGCCCACATCATGATCGAAGCGCACGTCCGCCAACGGTTGCCGGGTTGAAAGCCCCTCCATGCGAACGCAGTTCACAAAGGGAACACACATTGCCTTGCGCGCCGAGGACCACCCCGGTCGCGGGCGCCTGACAACACGCTGGGAGAGGGCGTACCGTTGACTGCATCGAGCAGCTCGGTTACGGGCGGACATGCTCGACAACAAAGGAAAATCCATGGCCTCGCCCACACTGCCCCGCACGCCTTACGACCTACGCGTCGAACTCATCAAGGACACCATCACATCGAATTCGAAGATCGGCGATGAGGCGGCCGGTGCTTTGGCGGTGAAGGTCCTGTTCGCGCTGAACTCGATCCCCGAGAAGATCCGCTGATCGGGCGTGACAGTCACCGTGACCCTTCCCGACGGCGCAGTCGACAAGTACATGCGCTTCGGAGACACCTACGTCAAGCACATTGACGGCCGGCTCGACGTCGTTCGCGCCGGAACAACGCAGGCACACACCTACGCGTCGGGAGACTGGACCGACGTCGAAGGCGACGAAAAGGGTTGGAAAAAGCGAATCTGGAGTTGATCGGGCCTCTCTCAGGAGACCACCATCGCAACGCGACCAACCATCGGGATTTCTTGTGGCTATTGCTGACATCGCCGCCTACACACATCTGAGCGATACCGACATCGAGGCGCTCGGAGACGAGCTCGACGCGATCCGAGCCGACGTCGTCGAGTCTCTGGGTGCGCGAGACGCGGCCTACATCCGGCGCACCATCGTCTTTCAACGAACGCTTGACGTCGTCGCACGCCTGATCATCGCGTGCACCCGGTCGAGGCGCGGTTGGCTCCTGGGAACCGCGTCCCTGGCGTATGCGAAGAGTGTCGAGAACATGGAGATCGGCCACAACGTCGGCCACGGCCAGTGGGACTGGATGAACGACCCAGAGATCCACTCCAACACCTGGGAGTGGGACATGGTCGGCGTCTCGTCGCAATGGAGGTATTCGCACAACTACCGCCACCATGTGTTCAGCAACGTCGTCGGAGTCGACGACGATCTCGGCTTCGGCGTCATTCGCGTCACCCGCGACGAACCGTGGCGCCCCGAGCACCTCATTCAGCCGCTCCGAAACATATTGCTGGCCGCCATCTTCGAATGGGGCATCGCCCTCCACGGGATTCATTCTGAGCGGGACCGATGGACGCCGGACGTCGCAGAGGTGACCAGGGCCAGAAAAGCGTTCGCCGGAAAGATCGCGCGGCAGTCGGTCAAAGACTATGTGGTCTTCCCCGCGCTGAGCCGGTCCCGTTGGCGCAGGACGCTCGGCGCCAACGTCACCGCCAACCTCCTACGCAATCTCTGGGCATACGCGGTGATCTTCTGCGGGCATTTTCCCGACGGGGCCGAGAAGTTCACCGCCGACGTCCTCCAGGAGGAAAGTCGCGCCGAGTGGTACCTGCGGCAGATGCTCGGCGCCGCCAACTTCAAAGCCGGTCGGTTGCTGGCATTCTCCAGCGGCAACTTGTGCTACCAGATCGAGCACCATCTTTTTCCCGATGTGCCGAGCAACCGCTACGCGCAGGTCGCCGTGCGGGTACGTGCGCTCTGCGACAAATACGATCTGCCGTACACGACCGGTTCGCTGGCCCGCCAGTATTTTCTGACGCTGCGCACCATCAACAAGCTGGCACTGCCGGACAGGTTTCTGACGTTCACCTCCGACGACGCACCGGAAACCGCCTCGGAGCGAATGTTCACGGCCGACGCCACGTCGCGCCAGGGGTCGAGCGGGCCCGTCGGTGGGCTCCGGACGGCGTTGCGGGCGCGCGCGCACCGTCGACACGCGGTCGGCTAGTCCTCCAGGGCGCGGCCCACGATCTGCGGGTCGGGGTCGCCGACCAGTTCCTCGTCCTTGTCGTCGTAGTCGAACTTCGCGAGAAAGAACCGCATGGCGTTGATGCGGGCGCGCTTCTTGTCGTTGCTCTTCACCACGATCCACGGCGCGATGTCTGTGTCGGTCACCCGGAACATGTCCTCTTTGGCGGCGGTGTACTCGTGCCACTTGTCGATCGACGCCATGTCCATCGGCGAGAACTTCCACTGGCGCACCGGGTCGACAAGTCGGATCGCGAAGCGGGTGCGCTGCTCGGCCGGCGAAACCGAGAACCAGAACTTCGTGAGGTGGATCCCCTCACTGACGAGCATGTCCTCGAACATCGGGGCTTGGCGCAGGAACTCCAGGTACTGCTCGGGCGTGCAGAACCCCATCACCCGCTCCACGCCTGCGCGGTTGTACCAGGAGCGGTCGAACAGCACCATCTCGCCTGCGCTGGGTAGGTGCGACACATAGCGCTGGAAGTACCACTGCGACTTCTCCGCGTCGGTGGGCTTCTCCAGTGCGACGACGCGCGCGTTGCGCGGGTCGAGGTGTTCCATGAACCGCTTGATGGTGCCACCCTTGCCCGCGGCGTCGCGGCCCTCGAACACGATGACGTGGCGCGCCCCGGTTCGCTTGCTCCAGTTCTGCAGCTTCAGCAGTTCGATCTGCAACCGCCGCTTCAACCACTCGTATTCTTTGCGCGACATCCGCTCGTCGTAGGGATAGCGCTCCCGCCAGGTCTCGATGGGCGTGCCGTCGTCGGTCAGCAGCACGGGATCGTCGTCGTCGTCGACATCGACGGTGAAGCCGTGTTCGTCTGTCGCCAGGGCATTCAGATCGATGTCGGGGACGGCGGTGGTCATCACAACTCCTCGATCGGTCGAACGACAGACCCGTACCACGACCGGGACCGACGCAAACCTCATCGGTGACGGGTGGGACTACTGTCGCGGGTGTGGAGGTCCCGGCCGTGCGCGGCGTCCTTGGCGCACCGCTGAGCTTCGCCTGGCTGGCCATCCTGTTCGTCACCACCCGCATCCAGCGGTCGGCCGGGCGAGCCAAGGCGAAGCAGATCCAGCGGGCCAACTCCACGAACCTGCGGCGCCTCGACGACGAGCCTTCGCGCGTGCTCGCCGCGAGCCTGTTCTGGCTCGACGATCAGCGGTGGTGGCCCTATGTCGGAGTGTTCGTCGGGGTCGTCGCCCCTGCTGAGCGTCGGTTGGGTTGGTGGCGTTGGCTTCTGGTGGGGCTCGGCGCCCACACCGTCGGCACCTACGTGGGCCAGAGTTATTTGCGGCTGCTGATCCGCCGAGGCTGGGCGCCGAAGCGGCTCGTCAACGCCCGCGACGTCGGGGTCAGCTACTTCCTCCTCGGCGTCGCGGGCGCGCTGACGGGTTATGTCGCGCGGCCATGGCGGTCGCGAAGCCAGATCACGGCACTTGTGGCGTTGACCGCCAACGCCGCGGCCAGGCCCACCTTCACCGAAGTCGGGCACCTGACGGCGTTCGCGGTCGGCTTGGCGGCCATCCCTGCGGCACCCGCGCGCGACCGAATGCCCTACCCACCCGTGGGCGACGCGACGGCTAGGGCCGTAGTGCGACCCGGATGCAGCCGTCGGTCTTGTTCTTGAACATGTCGTAGGCGCGCACACCGTCCTCCAGCGGAAGGTCGTGACACAGACTCCGTCACCATGTCGGCGACCTTCTCGACGATGTGTTTGACCTGCGCCTTGGCGGTGTCGACGACGTTCATTGGCTCTCCTCGGACGGCGTTGCGCACGCGGTTACCCGCCGCTGTTCGAAAGAAACCCGCTTCCGTTCGCCCGCCGGGTAGACAACTTCTCGATAGTGTCGCCTGCGTGGACTTCGAGCTCGACGACGCCCAGCGCGCGTGGGTCGCCGAGGTGCGGCAGTTCCTCGACGACAACGTCACCCCGGCGCTGAGGGCCGAGATGGCCGAGCACGGCCTCGAGTATCAGGGCGGCGAGCTGACGGCCTTCCGCCGCAAGATCGGCGAGAAGGGCTGGTTCGGGCTGAACTGGCCCGAGGCCTACGGCGGCCTCGGACTCGGGCCGGTGTTCCAGCATCTGCTGATGACCGAGTTCGAGTACGCCGGCGTGCCAGGTCCCGACCTCACCGTCACCTCGATCGCGCCGATGATCATGCGGCACGGCACCGAGCAGAACAAGTCGGAATTCCTGCCCGGCATCGCGCGCGGCGAGATCGTCTTCGCGCTCGGCTACTCCGAGCCCAACGCAGGCACCGACCTGGCCAGCCTGCGCACCCGCGCGGTCCGCGACGGCGACGAGTGGGTGATCAACGGATCGAAGATCTGGAACAGCGGCGCCCAGCGCTCCACCCACGAATGGCTCTGCGTACGAACCGATCCCGACGCGCCACGGCACCGCGGCATCTCGGTGATCGCGGTCCCCGTCGACATCCCAGGGGTGGACATCCACCCCCTCTACGCCTGGTCGGGATACCGCACCAACGAGACGTTCTTCAACGACGTGCGGGTGCCGGTGACGAACCTGATCGGCGAGGTCAATGCGGGCTGGACGTACATCACCGGCGCACTGGACCTGGAGCGAGGCGCGCTGACCAACGCCGGCGACCTGCGGCGCGCACTCGACGACCTGATCGCTTCGGCGGAGTCGCCGGAGCCCGCGTTCCGTCGCCGCCTCGCGCAGGCGGAGGCCGACGTCGAGGTCGCACGGCTGATGGGATTGGAGGCGGCGTCGATGCTCGAGCGCGGTCGCATCCCCAGCATCGAGGTCAGCGTCGAGAAGATCTTCACCAGCGAGCTGCGCCAGCGGATCGCCGACCTCGCCATCGACCTGCTCGGGCCCGAGGGTCTGCGGGTGGGGAACGTCTTCGAGCGGCTGTACCGGGTATCGCCGTTGATGCGCTTCGGCGGCGGCACCAACGAGGTCCTGCGCGACGTCATCGCCCAGCGCGGTCACACGATGCCGTCGTACGGTCGGTGACGCGATGCGGGTGACGCTGGATCGAGACGAGCGCGATCTCGCTGCGATGTGCCGCAGCGTGCTGGCCGCCGAACTCGCGCCCGACGCGCAATGGAAGGCGCTGGCAGACACGGGTGTGCTCGGACTGCCGGTCGACGGCAGCCTCACCGACGTCGGGCTCTTCTGCCTCGAGGCGGGACGGGCGTTGTGTCCCAGGGTGGTTCAGAGCACGATGTACGCAGCGCTGGCCCTGCGTTGGCTCGGCGTCGGCCTAAAGTGGCTGCCGCGATTGACCTCAGGGGAGGCGCGCGGCGCGTACGCGCTGTTCGACCCGCGCGACGCGTCACACAGTGGGCGGGCGGCCGGTGTCGCAGAGTTCGTCGCCGACGCGGACCAGGCCGACGTGATCGTCGTGGCCACCGATGCGGGCGTCGCGGCGGTCGACACCACGGCGTCCGGCGTCACGATCGAACCGGTCCCGACGATGGGCGGCTTTCCGGCTTTCACGGTTCGTTACGACGATGCGGTGATCGACTCGCCGACGCCCGTCGATGCCGAGCAGTTGCGTCGCGTCGCGAATGCCGTTGTGGCGCTGGACTGTCTGGACCTGGTCGGTGTCGGGGAGGCGGTGATCGAGCGCACCGTCGACTACACGAAGATGCGCGAGCAGTTCGGCAGGCCGATCGCGTCGTTTCAGGCGGCTCAACACATCGTCGCCGACATGCACATCGCGCTGTCGGCGGCGCGGCTGGCCGCGCACTCGGCGGTGTTTGCAGCTCGGAGCGGGCCGCACCGCGACCCGTGAGACCGCCATCGCGCGCATGCGGGCGGCGGAGGTCAAGAAGATCACGCTCGACGCACACCAACTGCACGGCGGAATGGGCTACGTCGTCGACACCGGTCTGTACCGGTACTCCGAGCGAGCGCGCATCCTGTCCACCGTCGGCGGGGGAGCCGACATCGCCGCGAAGTGGCTCGAGGGCGAGATGAATTGGGACGGGCGGCGATGACGACCGAGAGCCTCATCGACCCGGAGTCGGCCGAGAAGATCGGCCAGGTCGTCGCCGTCGCCACCGGCGAGGTGTATCGGCGGGACTGGCAGCGGTGGGCCGCCGCGGTGGGCGACCACAACCCGCTGTGGTTCGACGCCGACTACGCCCGTCGGCACGGCTACCGCGACATCGTCTGCCCGCCGCTGTACCTGCAGTACGCGATCCTCGGCGTGGCGGCACTCGGGGATCTGCGCCCCGACGGGTCGTCGGGCGCGGTGACCGGCAGCATGGCGTTTCCGCGCGCGCCGAGGCGGATGGCGGGCGGCGAGAGCACGACGTTCCACCTGCCCGCGTATCACGGCGACGAGGTCGAGATGACGCGCACCGTCGACTCGATCGTCGAAAAGGAGGGCAGGTCCGGCAGATTCGTGCTGGTGACCTGGCGCGCCGAATACCGCAACCAGCACCGCGAACTGCTGGCCGAAGCCACCACCTCGATGATCGCGCGGCCCTGATGTCCTCACCATCCCCCGCGAGCAGACGCAAAATCGCCCAAAATGCAGCCTCAAGAGCGCGACTTTTGCGTCTGCTCGCGAGGGAACGCAACCCTACGTCGAGGACGTCGCGGTCGGCGACGCGATCCCGGCGCTGACGCGTCACCGTCGACGAGACGCAGATGTTCTTCTTCAGCGCGGCCACCTACAACGGGCATCGCATCCACTACGACAAGGAGTGGGCGCGCGACCGCGAGGGGTATGACACCGTGCTCGTGCAGGGGCCGCTGCAGGCGGCGCTGCTGTCGCGCGCCCTGACCGACTGGATCGGCGGCGACGGCCGTCTGGTGGCGTTCTCGGTGCAGAACCGCGCGATCGCACTGCCGGGCCAGGAGCTGACGTTCGGCGGCGTCGTCACCGGCACGCGCGACGACGGGTTGGTGGAACTCGACATCTACTGCAAGCGCGGCGACGAGATGTTGATGCCGGGCACCGCGACCGTGCGGCTGCCGCAGCGGGGCGCGCAGTGACGGGCCTGCGCGGCCAGGCGGCCATCGTCGGCATCGCGGAACTACCCGCGGAGAAGAAGCAGACGGCGCCGCCGTCGTTCACCCTCGACCAGTACGCGCGGCTGGCGAAGATGGTGATCGAGGATGCCGGCGTGGATCCCTCAGTGGTGAACGGGCTTTCGACACACGGCATCGCGGAGTCGACGATGTTCGCGCCCGCCACGCTGTCGGAGTACCTGGGGCTGCCGCTCGATTTCGGCGACCGCGTCGACCTCGGCGGCGCCACCGCGGCGGGCATGGTGTGGCGCGCCGCAGCGGCCGTCGAGTTGGGGCAGTGCGACGCGGTGCTCGTCGTCATGCCGGGATCGGCCGAGATTCCGCGCTCGCAGACCAAGCCCGGCCGCACGCTGCGCTGGTTCGGGGCGTCGAGCAACGAGTACGGCTCCCCGCAGGCGGAGTTCGAGATCCCGTACGGCAACGTCGGCCAGAACGGTCCGTACGCGCAGATCGCGCAGCGCTACGGCCACGAATTCGGCTACGACGCAGCGGCTCTGGCGCGCATCGCGGTGCATCAGCGCGAGAACGCGTGCGCGCACCCCGGCGCGGTGTTCCACGGCAAGCCGATCACCGTCGACGACGTGCTGAACAGCCCGGTGATCGCCGACCCGATCCATATGCTCGAAACCGTGATGCGGGTGCAGGGCGGCGCGGGCGTGCTGATCGCCAACGCCGACATCGCCCGCGCGGGTCGCCACAGGCCGGTGTGGATCAAGGGGTTCGGCGAGCACATCCGGTTCAAGACACCGACCTACGCCGACGACCTCATCCGCACGCCGATCGCACGCGCCGCCGAACGCGCGTTCTCGATGGCGGGACTGCAGCGCTCCGACGTCGACATGGCGTCCATCTACGACTGCTACACGATCACGGTGCTGATGACGCTGGAGGACGCCGGTTTCTGCGGCAAGGGTGACGGCATGACCTGGTTGACCGACCACGACCTGACCTTTCGCGGCGACTTCCCGGTCAACACGGCGGGTGGGCAGCTGTCATACGGGCAGGCCGGGATGGCGGGCGGCATGCACCACGTCGTCGACGGCGCCCGGCAGGTGATGGGCCGCGCGGCCGACGGCGCAGGTGGCCGACTGCAACACCGCGTTCGTCACCGGCAACGGCGGCATCATGAGCGAGCAGGTGGCACTGCTGCTGGGTGGCGACTGATGACCATGCCTCTGCCGGAGCCGACGCCGGTGTCGCAGCCGTACTGGGATGCGTTGCGCGAGCACCGGATTCTGATTCAGTACTCGCCGTCGACGGGCGGCTACGTGTTCTACCCGCGGACGCTGGCGCCCGGCACGCTCGCCGACGACCTGCAGTGGCGCGAGATCGACGGAGCAGGGTCGCTGTACACCTACACGATCGCCCGCAGGCCGACCGGGCCGCCGTGGGCGGAGAAGCTGCCGCAGCTGCTGGCGGTCGTCGAGTGGGACGTCGGGCCGAAGGTGAGCACCGAACTCGTCGACGTCGAACCCGGGGACATCCGCATCGGGATGCGCGTCGAGCCCGTGTTCGTCGACGAAGGCGGCATCACGCTGCTGAAGTACAGGCCTTCGCGTGTTTGAGACGGTGCAGCAGCTGCTGCGGTCGCGGATGGCCGACGACGGCGTCGCGGTGCTGCACGGCGATCGCACGTGGACGTGGCGCGAGCACCTGGCCGAGGCGGCCGCCGAGGCGTCGGCGCTCATCACGATGGCGGACCCGTCGCGGCCCGTGCACGTCGGCGCGCTGCTCGGCAACACGCCTGCGATGCTGCGGTCGATGGCCGCCGCGGCGCTCGGCGGCTACGTGCTGTGCGGGATCAACACGACGCGGCGGGGCGACGGGCTGGCCGCCGACATCCGGCGGTCGGACTGCCAGCTGGTGCTCGCCAACGCCGAGCACATGCCGCTGCTCGACGGCCTCGACCTCGGCGGCGCGACGGTGATCGACGTCGACGGGCCCGGCTACCGCGACGCCGTCGAGGCTGCGGAACCGCTTGTGCCGCACCGCGAAGTCGAGGGCATGGATCCCGTCGTCATGCTGTTCACCTCGGGCACCAGCGGCGACCCGAAGGCCGTGCGGTTCGCGCACGCGATGGCGGTGCTGTGCGGCGCGAGCCTGGCCGAGCGCTTCGAGTTGACCGCCGACGACGTCTGCTATCTGTCGATGCCGCTGTTCCACTCCAACGGGGTGGCGGCGGGCTGGGCGGTGGCGCTGGCATGCGGCGCGGCGATGGTGCCGGAGAAGTTCTCGCCGTCGCGGTTCCTGTCCGACATCCGCCGGTACGGCGCCACGTACATGAACTACGTCGGCAAGCCGCTCGCGCTGGTGCTCGGCACCGTCGAGAAGCCCGACGACGCCGACAACACGCTGCGGGCGGCGTTCGGCAACGAGGCGACCGAGCGTGACGTCGAGGAGTTCGCGCGGCGGTTCGGCTGCCGGGTCACCGACAGCTTCGGCTCGAGCGAGTTCGCGGTCGTCGTGATGCGGGAGGACGGCTGCCCGGCCGGCTCGATCGGCAAGGGTTATCCGGGGGTCAGCGTGTACCACGCGGACACCGTGACCGAATGCGCGCCAGCCGTTTTCGACGAGCACGGCGCGCTGACCAACTTCGACGACGCAGTCGGCGAACTGGTCAACACCTACGGCGTCGGCGGCTTCACGGGCTACTACAACGACGAGGCCGCGACGCAGGAGCGGATGCGCCACGGCATGTACTGGTCGGGCGATCTGGCGTACCGCGACGAGGACGGCTGGATCTACCTCGCCGGTCGCACCGCGGACTGGATGCGGGTGGACGGCGAGAACCTCGCGGCGGGCCCGATCGAGCGGATCCTGCAGCGGCTACCCGAGATCAACCACGTCGCGGTGTACGCGGTGCCCGACGAGCACGTCGGCGACCAGGTGATGGCGGCCGTCGTCCTCAACGACGCAGCGGCGTTGACGCCGGGCCGGTTCGAGGAGTTCCTGGCGTCGCAGCCCGACCTGTCGCCGAAGGCGTGGCCGCGATACGTGCGCATCAACGACGCGCTGCCGCAGACGGCGACGAACAAGATCCTCAAGCGCACGCTGATCGGCGAAGGCGTGAGCGCGGGCGACGGCACGCTGTGGGAGCGGGAGCCACGAGGCCGGTCGCTACACAGCGATTTCGGCGCGCTAGGTCACTCTCAGCGTGACTGCGCGCGCCGAAATCACAGTTCAGCGGTACTCGACCGGCCAGTGCTTGATGCCGTTGATCATGCTGTGCCGCAACCGCTCCGGCGCCGCGACCGGAGTCAGGTCTGGAATGTGGTCGGCGATCGCGTTGAACATCAGGTCGATGGTCATCCGCGCGAGGTTGGCGCCCACGCAGTAATGCGCGCCCGTACCGCCGAATCCCAGATGCGGGTTGGGGTCTCGCATGATGTCGAAGCTGTACGGGTCGTCGAACACGTCCTCGTCGAAGTTCGCCGACCGGTAGAAGAGCACCAACCGCTGGCCCTTCTTGATCTTCACGCCGCTCAACTCCGTGTCCTCGAGCGCCGTGCGCTGGAACGCGGTGATCGGCGACGCCCAGCGGATGATCTCGTCGGCGGCGGTCTTGGGCCGCTGCGCCTTGAACAGCTCCCACTGCTCACCGAATTCGGTGAACGCCATCATGCCCTGGGTGATGGAGTTGCGCGTCGTCTCGTTGCCCGCCACCGTCAGCGTGACGACGAACATGCCGAACTCGGCCTCGGTCAGGTTGCCGTCGGCTTCGGAGTCGATCAGCGTGCTGACGATGTCTCGATCTCCTGAGCCGGGCTCCTCCTTCTTGCGTGCCGCCAACTGCATGGCGTACCAGATCAACTCGGCCGTCGACTCCAGCGGGTTGAAGTCGGCGAACTCGGGATCGTCGTCGCCGCCGATCATCTGGTTCGTCCAGTCGAAGAGCTTGCCTCTGTCCTCCAGCGGCACCCCGAGCAGTTCGGCGATGGCCTGCAGCGGCAGCTCGGCGGCGACCTGCAGCACGAAGTCGCCGGAACCCTGCCGCGCGGCGTCGGCGGCGATGCGCTGAGCGCGCTCGTTCAGTTCGGCGCGCAACCGCTCGATGGCGCGCGGCGTGAACCCGCGCGAGATGATCTTGCGCAGCCGGGTGTGCTCCGGGTCGTCCATCATGATCAGCGACAGGGCGCCCGCCTCGATCTGGCCGCCGCCGCCCGCCGCCTTGTACCGCGGCACGATCGACTTCTTCGCCGAGGAGAACACGTCGCTGCGCAGCGACACCTCGCGGACGTCGCGGTGCTTGCTGACCACCCAGAAGCCGCCGTCGCCGAACCCGCCCACATCGAGCGGCTGCTCGTTCCACCAGATCGGCGCGGCGCGGCGGACCTCGGCGAACTCCTCCATCGGCAGACGCGTCGCATAGATCTCGGGATCGGTGAAGTCGAAGCCGGGCGGCAGGTTGGGGGCGGCACCGCGCACGGGAGGAGCGACATCAGCCATGCAGACCTCCTCGGGCTCGCTTTCGTGATGGTAGCCAGCGATCGTGCATTACCGTTGCCGTTCATGGACGACGGCGTGCAGAAGTTCATGCGTGCCACCAACGACGCGTTCCCCGCCGTCGAGACCATGACCGCCGGCGAGGCGCGCGCGTTTCTGGCCGGGCGACGCCTCGCGGTCACCAACCTGGGCGATGTGGCGGGCGCCGATGACCGGCTGATCGACGGCCAGGGCGGCGACCTGCGGGTGCGCATCTACCGCCCGCACGGGCCCGCCGGTTCACGGCCCGCGGTGGTGTTCGCCCACGGCGGCGGCTTCGTGCTCTGCGACCTCGACTCCCACGACGGCTTCTGCCGGGCGATGGCGCGCCACACCGGGTCCGTCGTCGTCTCGGTGGACTACCGCCTCGCACCCGAGCACCGCGCGCCCGCGGCCGCCGAGGACGTGTTCGCCGCGTTCGTCTGGGTGACCGGCCACACTGACGAACTCGGCATCGACGCGTCGCGGGTGCTCGTCGCGGGCGACAGCGCCGGCGGCAACCTGGCCGCCGTCACCGCGCTGATGTGTCGCGAGCGCGGCGCGCCGATGCCCGCCGCGCAGGTGCTGATCTATCCGGCCATCGAGCCGTTCTTCGACACCGAGAGTTACCGCAAGTACTCCACCGGCTACGTCAACACCCGCGACGCGATGCAGTACTACTGGCGGGAATACCTCGACGACACCATGCCGACACCGGAATACCTGGTGGCGCCCGCGCGCGCCGACTCGCATGAGGGTCTGCCGCCCGCGGTCGTCGTGACGGCCGGGTTCGACGTGCTGCAGAGCGAGGGCGGCTCCTATGCCCGGCGACTGCGTGCCGCGAACGTGCCTGTGGTGCATCGCGATTACCCCGGCCTGTTCCACGGGTTCCTCACGATGATGACTTTCGGCGCTGGTGCCGCCGCCCGTGAGTTGCTGTGGCGCGACATGGGACGGCTCCTGTGCAGTGACGTGAGGGCGACGGCATGAGCACCCGAAGACGAGTGCGAGTGAGGATCGCAGCGCAGCGAGGACCGGAACGAGCGGGAGTCGAGGCATGAGCACCGACGTCATCGTCGTCGGCGCCGGGTTCGCCGGGCTCTACGCGGTGCACCGGTGTGTGTCCGAGGGACTGACGGTGCTGGGCGTCGAGGCCGCGCCGAGCGTCGGCGGCACGTGGTACTGGAACCGCTACCCGGGTGCGCGCTGCGATGTCGAAAGCGTCGACTACTCCTACTCGTTCGACGAGCAACTGCAGAGCGATTGGACGTGGACCGAGCGGTTCGCCGCGCAGCCGGAGATCCTCGCCTACCTCGACCATGTCGCCGACCGTTTCGACCTGCGCAGGCACTACCGGTTCGGCACCGAGGTCGTCGGCGCGCAGTTCGACGACACGTCGAGCGAGTGGGTGGTGCGGACGTCGACGGGGGAGAGCCACCGCGGCCGCTTCCTGCTGTGCGCGACGGGATGCCTGTCGGCGGTGAACCGCCCCGACATCGCCGGCCTCGACGACTTCACCGGCGACGTCTACTACACCGCGGCATGGCCACGCACCGATCCGCCGTTGCGCGGCAAGAGGATCGGCCTCATCGGCACCGGATCGTCGGGCATCCAGGCGACGCCGATCCTCGCCGAGCAGGCCGAGTCCCTCGTGGTGTTCCAGCGTTCGCCGAACTACACGATCCCGATGCCGAACCATCCGTGGTCGGACGAGGACGTCGAACGCATCCGCCGCGAGTACCCGGAGCGCAGAAAGCGGTCGGCGTACGCGGGTGCGGGCACACCGCACGGGACGTATCACAAGAGCGCGCTCGACGCCGATCCCGAGGAGCGGCTCGCGGCGATGTGGGCACGCTGGCGCGACGGCGGCGTGCTGTTCAGCAAGACTTTTCCCGATCAGGGGTCGGTGCTGGCGGCCAACGACATCGCACGGCAGTTCGCCGAGGACCGCATCCGCGACATCGTCGACGACCCCGCGGTCGCCGAAGACCTGATCCCCACCGACCACCCGATCGGAACGAAACGCATCTGCACCGACGCCGGCTACTACGCGACGTTCAACCGCGACAACGTAACGCTGGTGAACCTGCGACGCGAGCCGATCGAGACCGTGGTGCCAGGCGGAATCCGGACGACCGAGGCGACGTACGACTGCGACGTCATCGTGTTCGCAACGGGTTTCGACGCGCTGACGGGCGCGATGACGCGCATCGACCCGGTCGGCCCCGACGGCGGTCGGCTGTCGGAGCTGTGGGCCGACGGCCCGGTCACCTTCCTCGGAGTGATGGTGCCGCGGTTGCCGAACCTGTTCAGCTTCAGCGGACCGGGCAGCCCGTCGGTGCTGTCGAACATGGTGCTGCACGCCGAGGTGCAGGTCGACTGGACAGTCGAGCTGATGGTGGAGGCCAGGCGGCAGGGGATCACCGAACTCGAACCGCGCCGCGACGCTGCCGAAGCCTGGACCGCGCACGTGGCCGAGGTCGCCGAGCGGACGCTGTTCCCGAAGGCACAGTCGTCGTGGTACCTGGGCTCCAACATCGACGGCAAGAAGCGGGTCTTCATGCCCTACATCGGCGGGTTCGGCAACTACCGCACATCCCTGGACGATGTTGCGGCGCAGGGCTATCCCGGCCTCGTCCTGACCAGTCGCTGAGGCCGGCCTCGCGGCGCTTTCCGTGGGCCGCTGTTTCGCTTCCGGCTGCCCGGGTAGTTCAGGCCGATGGTAGGAACAGGCGGCGCGGTATGAGGTTCAAGCGCGCCGTCAACCGGGCCACCGGCAACACGACACTGCAGCGGATCGCCCGGGCCGGCTACCTGATCAGCGGCACCTTGCACCTGGTGATCGCAAGCATCGTCGCCCGGATCGCGCTCGGCTCGTCAGGAGAGGCGGATCAGACGGGTGCGCTGGCGACGCTCGCGAGCAGACCGGGCGGAACGCTGACCCTGTACGTCGTGACCGCGGGCCTGGTCGCGCTGGCGATGTGGCGGCTGTCAGAAAGCGTGCTCGGCCTGCATCCGGCCGAGCATCCCACCGCCCACAAGCGCGAGTCGCCGATCGCGCACCGGTTGAAGGCGTTCGGCCTGGCGCTGGTCTACGGCGCGGTGGCGGTGACGGCGATGCAGTTCGCGCTCGGAGCGCAGACGGGCGGCAGCCGGCAGACCGCCGGCTTGAGTGCGCGGTTGATGCAGTCGGGCGCGGGCAGGACCGCTCTGGTGGCGATCGGGGTCGTGATTGTCGTCATCGGCGCCTACTACGTCCGCAAGGGCGCTTCGCGGCGGTTCCTCGGCGACCTGAACGTCGACGGCGGGCGGCTGATCACCGCCCTTGGCGTGTGCGGCCACGTCGCCGAGGGGCTGGTGTTGTCGGCGGTCGGCGTGCTGCTCGTCGCGGCGACCTTCCTCGGCGATCCCGCCAAGGCGACTGGGCTGGACGGCGCGGTGAAGGCGCTCGGCTCGACCCGGTTCGGAGGGCTCATATTGCTCGGCGCTGCAGCGGGTTTCGCGGCGTACGGCCTCTACAGCTTGGCGCTGACGCGGTACTCGCGGATGTGACGTGCTCAGTCCTGCACCGCTTTGGCGAGCGCAATGTACGTCGTCAGGTTGTCGGGATCGGCGACCGCGGCACGGACGACGCGGATCAGGACGTACGCGCGGGCGCGGTCCTCGTCGAGGCCTGCGGCGTCGACCAGCGCGTAGAACCGCCGCTGCACGCCGAACCGGACGTTGTCGGCGATCTCGTTCCAGCGCTGCCACAGCATCGGCGCGATCTCGTAGTGCGGGTCGCCGTTGACCGGCGCAGGAGAGATGGCCAGCCACGGTTGGCGGTCGGCGGCCAGAACGTTGCCGTAGTGCAGGTTGCCGTGAAGGACGCACGTTGCGGGGTCGGCGGAGAGATCGCGGCACAGCGCGACCGCCTGCGCGACAAGCCGGTGCGGGACGGCCGCGCCCCGCGGTAGCGCGGCGAACTCGTCGGCCCACTGCCCGAGAAGCGAAGGCAGCGAGGGCAACTGCGGCATCGGCGACACGTGAAGGCGCGGGTAGAGCGCGGCGACCACCTCGCAGGCGTCGGCGTCGAACATGCCGTCAAGAGTCGACGTGCCCAACCGCTCCAGCAGCAGCGCCCGCCGATGCGGGTCGGCCCGCAACAGCCGCACCGCGCCGTCACCGTTCCACCGCCGCAGCACCAGGTGCTCGTGGTCGGACTGACCGACCTTGAGCAGGGCGGGAGCACCGTCGCGCGACCGCACGGCCAGCACCGACGACCGGGATCCGCGTACGACGTCGCCGTCGGCGCGAAGGTCCCATTCGTCGACGAGGTCGTCGACCTCGCTCACGCGGTCAGCAGCGCGTCACACATCACCGGTAAGTCTCGCACCCGCACGCCGGTGGCGTGATAGACGGCGTTGGCGACCGCAGCAGCCGACCCGACGATGCCGATCTCGCCCGCGCCGCGCGAGCCCATCGGGTTGGAGTGCGCGTCCACGCTGTCGAGCCAGATCGCGTCGATGTCACCGATGTCGGCGTGCGAGCTGATGTGATACGTGGCGAGGTCGTGGGTGACGATGTGGCCGAAGCGGTGGTCGCGCACGCTCTCCTCGTGCAGCGCCATCGACAGGCCCATGGTCATGCCGCCGATCAGCTGGGAGCGCAGCGTCGTCGGGTTGATCACCCGGCCGACCGAGAAGACGCCGAGCATGCGCGACACGTGGATCTCGCCGGTGTAGCGGCTGACGCGCGCTTCGGCGAAATGCGCGCCGAACGAGTACATCCCGTACTTCTTGGACTCCTCGTTCTCGGGCGCCTCGGCGGTCGATGCCGCGCCGACGGTGGGGTGCTCGCCGTGCTCGGTCCGGAAAGCGTTCGCGGCGGCGAGGATCGCGCGACCCCACGAGCTGATGCCCGACGAACCGCCCTCCACCGACGCCGACGGCAACTCGCTGTCGCCGATCTGCAGTTCGATCGCGCGCATCTCGCAGCCCAACGCGTCGGCGGCGATCTGCGACAGCGCCGTCCATGTGCCGGTGCCGATGTCGACGGCGCCGATCTGCACGGCGTAGCGGTCGGGGGCGAGAAGTTCGATGCGGGCGGCGTTGCCGGGCATGATCATCGCGGGGTAGACCGCCGACGCCACGCCTGTGCCGATCAGCCACTCGCCGTCGGTGCGTGTCGCGGGCGTGGGGTCGCGCGGCGCCCAGCCGAAACGTTCGGCGCCGGTCTGCAGGCATTCGACGAGCCTGCGGTCCGACCACGGGTTGCCGGTTTCGGGGTCGACGTCGGGTTCGTTGCGGATGCGCAGCTCGATCGGATCGACGTCGCAGGCGACGGCGAGCTCGTCCATCGCGACCTCGAGCCCGAACATGCCGGGGCACTCTCCTGGCGCGCGCATCCAGAACGGCACGGGCACATCGAGTTTCGCGAGCCGATGCGAGGTCTTGCGGTTGGCGCCGCTGTACATCATCCGCGATGGCGTCGCCGTCTGTTCGGCGTACTCCTTGACCGTCGCGGTCTGCTCGACGACGTCGTGGCTGATCGCGGTGATCGTGCCGTCGCGCTGCGCACCGAGGCGGATGTGCTGGATGGTCGGCGTGCGGTATCCGACGACGTCGAACATCTGCTGGCGGGTCAGCGCCAGCTTCACGGGCCGCCCCTCTGCGCGCTGCGCGGCGATCACGGCCAGCACGTTGTGCGAGTGCGGCGCCCCTTTGGACCCGAACCCGCCGCCGACGTTCTTGGCGACGACGCGGACCTGCTCCTGTTCGAGCCCGAACACGGTCGAGAGCTCCTGGCGAGCCGCGTGCACGCCTTGCGTCGAGTCATACAGCGTCAACCGCGGTCGCTCGCCGTCGTTCTCCCACAGCGCTATGCAGGCGTGCGGCTCCATCGGGTTGTTGTGCTCGTGGGGTGTCGTGTACGTCTGGTCGACAACGACTTCGGCCGAGGACAGCGCGGCCTCCACATCACCCTCGGAGGTGTCCGTCGGGTAGCCCGCGTTCACCTCTTCGGGTGCGTACAGCTTCGGGTCCTCAGCGCTCAACTCGGTCCTGTGGTCGGCGGCGTCGTAGTGCACGAGCACGAGACCGGCTGCGTGACGGGCGATCTCGGCACTCTCGGCGATCACCCCGCCGATGAGCTGGCCCCGGTAGTGCACCCGGTCGTCCTGCAGGATCGCCAGGTCGCCGTTGGAGGTGTCGGCCAGTGTCGGCGCGTCGAAAACGGTGATGACGTCGACGACGCCGTCGATCGCCTGGGCGGCCGAGGTGTACATCGCGGTGATCCGGCCGCGTGCGATCGTCGCCTGCACCGGATGCAGGTACAGCGGGGCTTCGACGTCGTGCTCGTAGGCGTAGGGCGCCGTGCCCGTGACCTTGGCGGGCCCGTCGATGCGGGTGACAGCGGTGCCGATGACTCGGGGTTCCACGGCGGTCATCGCGGGCGCCCCTCCGCCAGCGCGGTCAGCGTCGCGACGATCGTGCGACGCGTCAGCTCGACCTTGAACTCGTTGCCGGGCAACGGGTTCGCCTGGTCCAGTTCTGCATCGGCCGCACGGCGGAACGCCTCCTCCGATGCCGGCGCGCCGAGCAGTGCTTCCTCTGCGAGCCGCGCCCGCCACGGCTTGTGCGCGACACCGCCGAGCGCGATGCGCACCGCTTCGACATTGCCGCCGTCGATCACCAGTTCGGCGGCGACGGACGTCAGCGCGAACGCATACGACGCGCGGTCGCGGACCTTGCGGTAGGTGGACCTGGCGCCGGGCGGCGGCGGCGGTATCTCGACGGCGGTGATCAATGCGCCAGGCGGCAGCACCGTGTCCTGATCGGGCCGGTCCTCGGGCAGCCGGTGGAACTCGGTGAGCGGGATGCGGTGTTCGCCGTCGACGTCGACGCAGACGACGGAGGCGTCCAGCGCGGCCATCGCGACCGCCATGTCGGACGGGTGCACGGCGACGCAGTGTTCGGACGCGCCGAGGATGGCGTGGTAGCGGACGTAGCCGCCGACGGCCGAGCAGCCGCTGCCGGGCGCGCGCTTGTTGCACGGCGTGGTGACGTCCTGGAAGTAGACGCAACGGGTGCGCTGCAGCAGGTTGCCCGCCGTCGTCGCGAGGTTGCGCAGTTGCCCCGACGCGGCCGACAGCAGCGCGCGGGCCAGCACGGGATAACGGCTGCGGATCAGTGGATGTGCGGCGAGGTCGCTGTTGCGGACGTCGGCGCCGATGCGCACGCCGCCGTCGGGCATCTGCTCGACGTCGGTGAGCGGCAGATGGCCCACGTCGACGACGAGCCGGGGCTCGACGACGCCGAGCTTCATGTGGTCGACGAGGTTCGTGCCGCCGGCGAGGAACACGGCGTCGGGCCGGTCGGCGACAGCGGCGACGGCGTCGGCGACGCTGGCC
Source organism: uncultured Actinomycetota bacterium (assembly GCA_963786995.1). Classification (GTDB taxonomy): domain Bacteria; phylum Actinomycetota; class Actinomycetes; order Mycobacteriales; family Mycobacteriaceae; genus Mycobacterium. The sequence goes on from CAWBBH010000006.1 coordinate 812,217, forward strand.
GCGCGGTGGTAGTCGAAGGGGATCACCGGGCCGCCTGCGGACGCGAGGAGCCGATGGAGTCTCCGATGGCCGCGACGATGTTCGCGTAGGCGCCGCAGCGGCAGAGGTTGCCGCTCATGCGCTCGCGGATCTCGGCGTCGGACAGTTCAGGCGACGTCTCGAGGTCGTCGGTGACGTGGCTCGGTGCGCCGGACTTGACCTCGTCGAGCATTCCGACGGCCGAGCAGATCTGGCCCGGCGTGCAGTAGCCGCACTGGAAGCCGTCGTGTGCGAGGAACGCGTCGGCCACGGGATGGCGCGCGTCGCGGTCGCCGAGGCCCGCCGCGGTGACGATCTGCGCGCCGTCGTGAGCGACGGCGAACGCGAGGCATGTCGTCGCGCGCCTGCCGTCGAGCAGGACGGTGCAGGACCCGCACTGACCATGGTCGCAGCCCTTCTTCGGCGCGGTGACGCCGAGGTGTTCCCGCAGCAGGTCAAGCAGGGTGACGCGGTTGTCGACCCGGAGCGAGCGCGCGCTGCCGTCGACGTCCAGCGTGATGTCGGTGAAGTGGGCTGACTCCATCGAGTCGACGTACCCCGATGCAAGGGCCGCAAACAGTCGACACACGTCCTAAGGGCGTGCGCGCGCCCCGAGCCGGGCCATCGGGTGTAACGTGAGGTGCAGGCCGTTTCGTCAGCAGGCCGGCTTCTGGCCCGCCTCCTTGATTCGATCAGCCCGCGAATCGAACACTTTTCCGTTTGCTTCGGCCCTGTGTACGAGACGTTGTCCGTACCCTCTCAAGGAATTCGGTGAATGGAATCATCCAGCTTGTTCTCCCATATCGACGAGCCCGAGGACACTCGCACCAACGAGGACTCGTCGAAGCCAGTTGAGCTACCGGCCTTCTCCGACCGGAATTCGGCGTCGTACGGGCCGCCCTCGTCGTGAACGGTCTGACAGGGGCTCGGCGGTTGGCCCGCCCCGTCAGGCTGCTGATGGCGGCTCAGCTCGGAGGCGACATCGACGGCGCATGGTGGCCGTATACCGGCTCGGTGGCCCAGGAGCTGCCCGAGCTGATCGAGAACCTGCACAAACCGCTCGGCGAGATCGTCGACATCTGCATCAACTGGTCTCTGACCGAGGGGCCGCTCGACCTCGAGACGCTCGTCAGCGGCAAACGTACGCTGGCGGCGGCCAAGCACAGGCGTCCGCGCCTGATGTTCGTCGACGGCAAAGACGGCTGCGCGAAACTCCTTGTGGTGCCGCACATGACGTCGGCAGGTCTGGGCTCGCTCGTGATGCGCTGCGCGGCGGCGATGCCGGCCGACGGGCTCGACCGCAACGAACAGCACCTCGCGACGGCAGATCTTGTCGTTCGCACCGCGCAGGTCGAAAGTGCGAATTGGGCCGTGCGCATGCGCGCATGACGGCAGTCGTCAACCGCGGATCTGGATGTTGTCCATGCCGCGGCTGCACTCCGTGGTGAAACCGTTGAGGACCGCCAAGTCGGTCGACGGCGTCCAGCAGTCCCATCCGTCGAACCGCACCCATTCGTCGCCCGCGACCGCGAAATCGCTCTGATACCGGCTGACCACGGCCATCGCGTCGGCACACGAGATGGCCCCCGCGGCGACGGTGACGTTCCCCGGCGCGGGCGCGGCGGGTCCACAGTCATCGCCTGCCGCTGCCAGTGCGACGGCGGGTGACATGGCTGCGCCTGCGACGAGGACGAGCGCAGCAAGCCCGGCGCAGCGGCGAATCAGCATGTCGCGACTGTACGACATCGCGTTTTAGGAGGTTGCAAGCCTTCGGCAGGGGTATCAGTGGGCTGTGGTTGAGGAGTGGGAGTGCGCGGTCGTGGGAGCGGGCGCGGCAGGTTTGAGCGCCGCGCTCGTGCTGGGCAGGGCCCGACGGCGAACGCTGGTGATCGACGCCGACGAGCAGAGCAACCGTGCGTCCACCGTGATCGGTGGCCTGCTGGGCTACGACCGGCGCTCGCCGGCGGAACTCTACAGCGCGGGCCGAGACGAGTTGGCCCACTATCCGAGCGTGGCGTATCGGCACGGATTCGTCACCAGTGGTCGTCGGGTGGACGGAGATTTTCTGCTGACGGTCGATGGCGGCGAGGAGATCTGCGCCAGGCGGGTTCTGCTGGCGACCGGCATGAATTACTGCCCACCCGAGATTCCGGGGCTGGCAGATCTGTGGGGTACTTCGGTGTTTCAGTGCCCGTTCTGCCACGGCTGGGAGATGCGCGACAAGCGGTTGGCGGCGCTGGCCGCCGACGGCAGCTGCCATGCACGCGGCGTTGATGCTGCGTGGTTGGACCGACGACCTCGTCCTGTCTGACCGATGGTCCGCCGAAGTTGTCCGACGATGACTGCGACATGCTGCGCCGTGCGAACGTGCGGATCGACGACCGCCGAATCGTCGAATTAATCGGCGCTGAAGGGCAATTGACGAATATCGCGTTCGCCGACGGAGAGCGCCTGGCGCGGGACGGACTGCTCGTCGAGGCGCCGCTGCGGCAACGCTCGCCGCTGGCCGAGCAACTGGGTGTCGAGTACGCGGCGGGATCGGCGCCGTCGACGAGATAAAAGTGGACCAGATTTATCGGACGACGGTGGACGGCGTGTTCGCCGCGGGCGACAACTGCAGCGATCAACCGCATCTACCGACCGCGATCGAGAAAGGCTCGAAGGCGGCGATGATCGTGGTGCAGAGCCTGCTGTCCGACGAGTTCGGCCTGCCCTACCCGCCGACGTGACCGACCTCACGTCGTGAGATTTCGGCGCTCAACAGCCCTACCTGTAGGCTGATGACAACGTCGGCGGTCGAAAGAACCAAGCTGACAGCGTCGTAAGACACTCCCCAACCGTGCACCGAGCACAGGGTTTTCTCGCGGCGATCGATATTGCCCACCGGCAATCTCGCCACATTGCGCCCGTTGATGCCGACTCGTTCGCATGCGAAGCGCAACCGATGCCTGAAAGGCACTCACCATTACAAGCACACCATCTTTCGCTGATCTCTGCGTGGACGAACGGCTGATCTCGTCGCTCTCCGCCCGCGGGATCGACACCCCCTTCCCGATCCAGGAGAAGACGCTTCCCGACACCCTCGCCGGGCGAGATGTGTTGGGCCGCGGCAAGACCGGCAGCGGCAAGACGCTCGCCTTCTCCATCCCGCTGGTCACCCGGCTCGCTGCGATGCCGCGTCGCGGCCGTCCGAGCGGGCTGGTGCTGGCGCCGACACGCGAACTGGCGACGCAGATCGCCGCGGCGCTCGAACCGCTGGCCGCCGCGCTCAACCTGAAGGTCACCACGATCTTCGGCGGCGTTTCGCAGAGCCGTCAGGAATCGGCGCTGCGGTCCGGCGTCGACATCGTCGTCGCGTGCCCCGGCCGCCTCGAGGACCTGATGCGCCAGCGCGTCGTCAGCCTCGACTCGGTCCAGGTCACCGTCATCGACGAGGCCGATCACATGGCTGACCTGGGCTTTCTGCCTGGCGTCACCAGGATTTTGGCCGCCACGCCCGCGGGCGGGCAGCGGATGCTGTTCTCCGCGACGCTGGACAACGGCGTCGACAAGCTCGTCAAGCGCTTCCTGCGCAGCCCGGTCACCCATTCCGTCGACGAGGCCAATTCGCCCGTCGCGCAGATGACCCACCACGTCTTCCACGTGGGCGGCGCGCAGGCCAAGAAGGAACTGGTGCACCACCTCGCGTCGGGCACCGGCCGCCGGATCCTGTTCATGCGTACCAAGCATCAGGCGCGCAAGCTCGCCAAGCAGCTGACCGAGGCCGGCGTGCCGTCAGTTGACTTGCACGGCAACCTTTCTCAGCCTGCGCGCGATCGCAACCTCGCCGCGTTCAGCACCGGTGAGGCGCGCGTGCTCGTCGCGACCGACATCGCCGCGCGCGGTGTGCACGTCGACGAGGTCGAACTGGTCGTTCACGTCGACCCGCCGATGGAGCACAAGGCCTACCTGCACCGGTCGGGCCGCACTGCCCGCGCAGGCAACGCAGGCGACGTCGTCACCGTGGTGCTGCCCGAGCAGCGCAGGGACACCCAGGCGTTGATGCGCAAGGCAGGCATCAAGGTCGCGCCGCAGGACGTTGTCGCGCACTCCGCGCCGGTCAGCGCGCTGGTCGGCGACATCGCCCCGCTGCGCACGTACACCCCCCGCACCGCGCCGCCCGCCACGGCGGCCGGCGCGAAGGCGGACGGCAATCGCCGTCGGCGGCGGCCGGGCGCCAAGTCCGGGTCGGGCGGCTCGGGCGCTTCAGGCGGCCAACGCCATGGCCAGGGCCACCAGAACCGTAGCCACACCGGACGTCGGCGCGCAGTTTCACGCTGACCCGACGGCCCGGCCGGCTATCGGTCAGCTTTGTCGGCGGGCTTGATCAGCCAGAGCGCGAGAACGATGGCGACGACCGGCCCGACGGCCATGATCATGCTCAGTGTGTGAATGGCGTCGACGGCGTTGTGCGGCGCCTGGTCGATGACGAGCCTCGCCGCCCCAGGGTCGATGAGATGTGCTTCGCGACCGCCGTGCGCGGTCAGTAGCGCCTCGCGCGCCTCCGACCGGGTGATCCCGGAGTTCGACAGGTCGCGCACGCTGTCGGTGAGGAAGAGGTTGATGCCGACGAGGGCGAACAGCGCGGGGCCCAGCGAGTAGCCGCCTTCGTTGACCGCACTCTTGACGGCCGATATCGAGCCGCCGAGGTCGGCCGGTGCGCTGCTCATCATGATCTGCGCCTGCGGTGTGGTGACCAGCGCGCCACCCACCACCAGCAGTGCGGTCGTGACGAACACGGCCGGCCGTGACGTGTCCAGGTCGAAATTGCGCATCACCATCAGGCCGGCGAACATGATGACCAGTCCGCTGATGAGCACGGTGCGCATGCCGAACCTGTTGGCCGCCGGACCCGCCGCGGTCGCCGCCAGCGCAGCCATACCGGTGGCCGGGATCAGCAGCAGGCCGAACAACTCGTGGGACTCCTTGCGGATGGTGACCAGGTAGAACGCCAACAGCACCATCGACCCGCCGAGCACGATGTTGAACACCACGCCCGCGGTCACGGCGGCGTTGAACCGGCTGGACCGGAACACCCGCATGTCCAGCGCCGGGTCCGTCGTGCGGAGTTCCTGCATCACGAACGCGCAGCCCGCGGCCAGCCCGACGGCCACGGACGTGAGGCCGACGGCGTCGATGCCGGTCTCCATCCGCGAGGTGCCGAAGATCAGGCAGAGCAGCGCCACGGCGAACAACGCCAGACCGGGTATGTCGAGCCGACGGGATGCGGGCAGCGTCTCGGGGACGAAGCGCCACGTGATGGCCAGCCCGATGGCGGCGATCACCGGCACGACGAAAAAGCATGCGCGCCAGCCGATGGCGTGAGCGAGCATGCCGCCGAGCGCGGGCAGTGGGGTCGCGACGGCGTAGCCCACCCCGAAGTAGGCCGCGATCGCCGCGGCGCGCCGCCCCGGCGGGAAGACGGCGTTGGTGAGCGCGAGCGACAGACCGATCAGGAATGCGAGCGCGATGCCGACGCCGGCGCGCGCGACCATCAACACCGCGGGCACCGGCGCCGCGGCGGCCAGCGCGCTGAATGCGACGGCACCGGCCAGCCCGATCAGATACATGCGGCGCATGCCGTAGAGATCGCCGAGCGCGCCCGCGCTGAGCACGGCAGCCGCCATGGTCAGGGTGGCGAGGCTGGCGACGAACGTCGACGTGCTTCCCGAGATCTGCAGGCCTGCCGAGACGACCTGCAGGTTGGCCGACAGTATCGTCGGGTCGCCGATCGAGATGGCGTACCCGAGGCCCATCGCGACCACTGTCATCGTGGCCGCGAGGCCCGAAACGTACCGGCCCTCGGCCGGTGCATCCGTCGCCACGCGCGCGATGCTACTGGGTGAAACCGGCCGCGCTCAGCGCATTGGGGCCGCTCAGGCTGAGTCGACGGCGGACGCCGTCTCAGGCGAGCATTCTGTGCAGGCCAGCGTGACGATGGCGTCCGCGGCGCGGAACGCGTCGGTCTCCATGTGGGACGCGAAGACAGGCAGCCGCGCGGCCCGGCGAAGCAACATCACCGCCAGCGCGGTGCTGGTCCTGCTGGGGATGACCAGAAGGCGCACCGCGGCGTTCCTGCCGGTTACCGTCATCACCCGCTGGGGGCGGACGATGCGACCGGGCACCGTGACGGCACTGCCGCGGCTGTGCAGCGAGTCGAGGTTGGGGACGCCCTCGAGCGGCGACCAGTTGATCGTGATGTCGACGACGTCACCCAGCGGGCCCGCGAGCGCATCGATGAGTTCGGGGAGTTCTTTGGCCACCGATCCCGAGTACGGCCACCAGGCGCCGTCGACGGTTTCACCGAGATCTGATGCCAATGTCAGCCTGGTCGGAGTGTCCTCACGACGGCGACTCGTTGTGATGCTCACTGCGCGACCAGCGCCGAAAACAGTTCGCGTGCAGGAAGTTTGAAGTCCGAAACTGCGACGTACATGAACGAATCCTTCACACTTCGAGCCTGTCCCGGCGCTACGGCGCGGGAGGAGCATACGAATCGGATCGCACGTCGATTGTGTTCGGCCGATGGGGGGCGAGGATCGCGCTGACAACGAAACGGTTCCCTTCGAGACTACACCCGCAGGTGTCATCCCCGAAGGCCATCGCGCGACAACAGCACGGGGTCGCGAGCGGCCGAGCGAAATGCATTTTCGCGCAGCGAGAAACGCGCGATGAACCCCGTGATACCCTTGACCGGGATGTTTTTTGACATCCGTTCAGATTGAGAGAAGTTGGAAAGAATGGCAGAAGGAACCGTCAAGTGGTTCAACGGCGATAAGGGCTTCGGCTTCATCGCTCCCGACGGTGGTGCGGACGACGTATTCGTGCACTACTCGGAGATCCAGGGAAGCGGCTACAAGTCGCTCCAGGAGAACCAGCGGGTTTCGTTCAACATCGAGCAGGGGGCCAAGGGTCCCCAAGCTGTCGGTGTGACAGCCGTCTAGCGAGCGTATCGCTGCATGGGCTGGTGGATGTTCTCCACCAGCCCATAATGCATTTCGGGCCAATGACATTCGGCACCGACCACCGAACCCGCCGTCGCGCAAGGGGCTAACCCGCAGCAGGCCGGGCCGTTCGGGTGAGCACATGTGAGTGGCCGACCTTAGGATTGCCGACATGGCCGATGGCGAGAAGACAAGCGATGCTGCGATGACTCGCCACGTCGGTGCTCGGCTGGATGTGGACATCATCGCGCCGACGACGCTGGAGTTCCAGATCGCCGTCGCGCCGCACCCGCAGACCACGGTCACCGAGTCGTTGTCGTTCGTGCTGGACGGAAAGCCCGTGGCTGCCAAAGAAATCAGCGGCGTGCACGGCAACCGCATACACAAGATGGAAGTCTCGGAGGGCAACCTGGCGGTGTCCTACTCGGCGACCGTTGTCGGGCGGACCACGCCTGCGCCGGTGACCGAGTACGACGAGTCGAGGTATCTGCGTCCGAGCCGCTACGCGGAGGCCGACAAGTTCTTCGGCTTCGCGTCGACCGAGTTCGGCTCCTACGTCGATTCGGCGACGCTGCTGGCGCAGGTGTCGTCGTGGGTGGGCACCCGGCTGAAGTACGTGCCGGGGTCGAGCGATCCGATCGACGGCGCGGTGGACACCTTGCTCGCGGGCACCGGGGTGTGCCGCGACTATGCGCACCTGGTGGTGGCGCTGCTGCGGGCGGTCAATGTGCCCGCGCGACTGGTGTCGGTGTACGCGCCGGGGCTGTCGCCGATGGACTTCCATGCGGTCGCCGAGGGCTTCGTCGACGGGCAGTGGCGCGTGGTCGACGCGACCCTGCTGGCGCCGAGGGAGACGCTGGTGCGTATCGCGACCGGACGTGATGCCGCCGACACGGCTTTTCTGGACAACCACAAGGGCGAGATCTCGTTGAACGACATGACGGTCACGGCCGTCGTCGACGGCGACCTTCCTCGGGAGTCGGTCGATCAGCTGATATCGATCGGCTGAGGATTCAGCAGGGCGCTTGAATGCTGAACGGCATCTCCGTCGTCGTAGCGGGGCGTGCCGAGTCGGTGACGCGGGCGGTGCCGGAGATCCTGTAGACGCTGCTGTTCTCCAACGTGGCCTCAGCCTTGCCGACGGCGCCACCCGAGACAGCGCTGAGGCCGTCGATGTTTTCGATGCCGACGGTGTTGACGACGGGCTTTTCGCCGCCGAGCGTCAGCGCCACCTGCGCGCGTCCCGGGTCGGCGTTGGCGTAGACCGTCAAGGCCCAGCCGGTCTGCGTGCACCTGACCGTTTGGGTCGGACGGGTCTTGTCGCCGACGGTGATGCTGCCGGATCGCTGAGACGGTCCGGCCGGTTCTTCGCCGGTCAGCCCGCACCCCGCGGTGGCGGCGACCGCCGCGAGCGTCGCCGTCCAGCTGATCAACCGCTTCTGCACCGGCCACCTCCCCTTGCCTGCCGGGTTACCCAATAGTGTGTGCCAGTTAACTCCTGCGCGTGAGCCTTTGCTGGGCTCTCGCAATGTGCGCCGGCGCGGGCGGCTGTGAGACGATGACCCCAACACACACGCTGGCGTGCCGTTTCCGCCGCGTCCTAACATAACTCGGCTTTTGGAGTTCTGATGTCTGCCAAACGTTTCGGTGGAATTGTCCCGTGGCCGCGTGCCGTGGCGTATGCGGTCGCCGCGGTCGTCATGGGTGTCGTCGTCGGCGAACTCGTCGCGATGCTCGTCTTCGCGGGCTCGAGCCAACGCCGGCTCGACGAGCAGGCCGCGCGCACTGCCTCGTCGGCGCCCGCTGTCGCGGCCGCGTCGGCCGACCTGGCGCGGACCCGGCAGGCGCGCGCCGCGCTGGACGAGGCCGTCGTCGATGCGAGCCGTCGCCGCGACGAGGCGCTGGTCGTGGCGCGCTGCGAGTTCAACCCGTCGCCGGCCTGCCCGCAGACGCACATCACCGGGCTGCCCGGCGCCGGGCCGGAAAACCGCACGGCCAACGGCTATCTCGCGGACACGCAACGGCAGCTCGACAGGGCGGTCGTCGAGCGCGACCGTCTCTCGCCGTCGCTGGACGCGACGATCGCCGACGAGCAGCAGAGGCTGACGCAGGCGCGTGACGCCGCGACGGCGAACGGCGACCGTGGCTTCGGCGCACGGTGGCTGGCGATGAACTCCTACACGCTCGACAGCGCCGGTGCGACGGTGCTGCGCGCGCTGTTGACCGGCCTGTTCATCGTGGCGTTCCTGTTCCCGCTCCTGCTGCGGCTGTCGCGTGCGAAGTCGACCGAGGACCGGCGCGCGGCCGCACGCGCCACGCAGGAGCGGGCGGACTTGGAAGCCGATACCGCGATCGCGGTGAAGCGGGCCGAGGTGCGGGCCGCCATCGAGACGATGAAGGCCGAGCAGGCGCTGACCAGCGCGCAGATGCGAGATCGAGGCGCAGCAGGAGATCGACCGCGAGCAGCAGCGCCGTCGCGTCGCCGCGGCGATCGAGGCGCCGGTGCAGGTGACCTCCGAGCGGGTCGCCGAGCCGGTCGGGGAGTTGACCGCCGAGGTGATCGACGAGCCGGAGAACCTGCCCGCGGTGGCCGAACCCGACGAGAAGCGCGGGCTGATCCCGACGGTGCCCGGCGTCGCGAAGGCGGCGACACGCTGGATCCGCCCGTTCGTGCCGCCGATCGTCGCGAGCGCGATCGACACGTCGACCCGCCCGCTGCGCGCTGCGCGTCAGGTGTTCGAGGAGACCGAGGAGATCCACATCAGCCTGCGGCGCAGCCACCGGGTGAGCATGACGTCGGAAGAGACGGGCGAGCCCGAGCGCCACGAGCTGACCGAGAATCGTGCGATCGGCGGTCGGCGTCAGCTGCCGTCAGCCGACTGACAGCGCCATATCCCAGAACGCCACCTCGTGCGCGAGCACGTCGCCGACGAGCTCCTGATGCGCATCGGGCGACGCGAGCTCGCCCAGCGCCGCGACGTAGTCGGCGAAGTCCGGGGTGGACCAGTGCTCGACGAACTCGCCGAACGGCGTGTTCTCCGACTTGGCCGAGCTCCACGCCAGCAGGTAGACCCGCTCGATCGCCCACAGCGCCGTCACCGCGGCGTCGTACGGCGCGGAGTCCAGCCGCTGCAGCAGTACGCGGTAGGCGAGCGTGGCGGGCAGCGCAGCCGCGGTCATGTCGAGTCCGCGGCGGGCGGCCTGCTCCTCGAACCAGTCGAGTTCGGCGACCAGCGCCGAGCAGCCGCCGCACACCACCGCCTGGGCATCCCGCGGCGCCCGCGCCAACAGGCGCGCCTGGAACGTCAACAGGTCGGCGACGAAGATCGCGTCCTGCACCAGCCAGCGGTCGAATGCGGCGCCGGAGATGGTGCCGTCGCGCACGGCGTCGAGAAACGGGTGGCGGGTGGCGGCGGTCCACAGTTCGTCGTGCACGCGTCGAAGGGTAGTCACCGGGGAGCTCCGCGAAATGGCATTCCGCAGGCCGCTCCTCGCAATTTCCGTGCCGCAAATGCCATTTCGCGGAACGGGGTCAGGTCAGCGCTCGGTGGTGGGCCAGGCCTGCGTCGCCTGGCCGCCCTCGTCGTCCGGCGGCGTCGACAGCGCGATCGTCGGCTCCGATGACCGTTCGCGGCGCTGGATGCGAAGCGCGGAGGTCGGTGCGGCGGCGTCCTGCGACGGGGGAGTCGAGAGCACCGTCGTCGAATCCTCCTTCAGCCGAACAATTCTGGGCACGGAACTGGGCTGCGACGTCGGTTGCGAGGTCGGTTGCGAAGTCCGTGCCAGCGTCGGCGGCGCGAGCGGGTCGGGCCCGGACAAAACCGGCGAACGAGGCGGAGTGGCGGGCGACGCCGCACGGGTCTCGTGACGGCGGATCAGGTATCCCGCCAGCGGCCCGGTGAACAGCATCGCGATCAACACCGCGAAGCTCAGCCCGCAGACGGTCACGTCGAACGTGCTGGTGATCTGTTGCGCGAGGTTGTTGCCGTAGAAGGTGTCGGGCGACGGCATCGCATACCGCGGCGCCAGCGCGACTCCGATCGCGAGGTTGGCGACCGTGAACACGAACAGCAGCCCGCTGAACGCCGCGATGACGGTCAACGCGGACTCGCCGCGGACGAGCTGGCGGTGCAACCACCGCGCGATGACGCCGGTGATCACGTTGAACGCCGTCATCGCGACGGTGTCGTACAGCGCGCGGGGCAGATCGAGCGACCAGGCGATCAGGTAGTCGACGACACGGAGCCCGGCCGCGGCGAACGCCCAGAACGCGATCAGCGTCAGGCACTTCTCGGCGGCCACCCGGTAGGCGCCCAGCGTCGGCGGCTTGATCAGGAAGATGGCATACAGCGTGGTCGGCGCCACCAGAGCCGCCGCAGCCACCCAGAACAGGTAGCCCTCGTAGCCGACGGCGGCGGTCGAGGTGTTCTCGGCGATGCCGTGGAAGGCGTCGACGTCGCGGCCGATGGGAAGAATCCACACCAGCGTGGCCGCCAGCGCGCCCGAGGCGCCCAGCGCGGTGGTGGCCAGCCGCGCGGCGGCGGTCTTCTCGATGAGCCAGCGCGACGCGATCACCAACGCCGCCATCGCCGCCGCGCCGTAGAGCAATGTGGTGACGATGACGGCGATGTCCTGCCCGCTGAACGCCTCGTTCGACAGGAACAGGTAGCGCAGCCGCCAGTACAGGTTGAATGCGACCGCCAGCGTCGCCAGCGCAATCGACAGCACGCCCAGCGTGCGCGCGGCCGCATACGAGCGGCGAAAGCCGTTGTCCTCGAGCGTGATACTGGTGATCGGCGGCTGCGACGCCAGCACCGCACCGCCGAGTCCGAGGAGCAGGCCCGGGCCGACGCCGGGCGGCACGAGGCCGGTTCCGCCGTTACGCCACGTCTCCCGCAACTGGTAGAGCACGAAGCCGGCGGCGACGACGTAGTAGGCGACGCCGAGAAGCAGCCGTATCCGGCTCGTGCGGCGGACATTCTGGTCGGCGGCGGTGAGGCGCAACGGGCCGACGTGCGGCGCAAGCGCGGCGAGGATGGCGAGCGCCGTCACCACGATCACGACCGCGAAGAGCCCGCCGTCGCTGCCCGGGACGCCGAGCCCGAAGTCGAGATTCCACGGCAGCAGCAACGCGATGACGAGCAAAGCGACCGCAACCCCGTCGCGCACCCGGTTGGCGCGTAAGGGCACGTAACCGACGCGCGGCGACCGGGCCACGACGGCCGCGGCCGAAGTCGCCACCGCGACGGTCTCGGACGCGTCGTAACGCTGGTCGCTCACCGGACGATTTCCTTTCTAGAGTGACGACTCGGGTTGCTGCCACTCCAGCGTGCCACTTTCAGGTGCGTGCACGAGCAGTTTAGGTGCCGGCTCGACGCCCGGAGACGCGCAAACCTGTGCGGTAGTTTTGGCACATCGTAGGAGGCAAGGAGTTGACCGGGTGGACGTAGTCCTCGGGGTGGCGGTCACCGGACGGGTGGCCCGGCTGGCGATGATCGACACCGCCGCATCGGACGAACAGGTGCTCGACCAGTACGCGCTGGACCTGTCCGACGACGACGCGACGACCGACCTCGCCGACACCATCGTCGGCACTTACCGGGCGGTGGCTGACTCCGGCAACCGGGTCGCCGCGACGCGGCTCTGCCTGCCCGACCCGTCGCAGGCCGAGACCCTGCGCCAAGCGGTGTCGAACGCCGGCGTGCAGAACGTCGAGGTGGTGACCGAGGCCGAGGCCGCCGCCGCGCTGGCCCACAAGGTCGGCGCGGACGCAGCGCTGCTGCTGGCCGACGACGACACCGTGTCGCTGGCGGTCCTCAACACCGACGCGGAGTCGACGTCGGTGTTGACGTCGATGCCCATCGGTTCGGCCGGTGCGGCCGTCGCGTGCGCCGCTGTGCTGCAGCAGTGGCCGGAGGCGAGTACCTCGGTCATGTTGGTGGGACAGCGTCTCGACCTGGATTCCATTGCGGCCGAACTGAGTTCGACGGCACCGGTGCAGGTGCCGCCGGACCCCGGCTTTGCGATCGCTCGAGGCGCAGCGGATACCGCCGACAGGTCGGGGTTCGCCGCGGCAGGCCCGGCGACGGCCATGGGAGTTGCGGCCTCGGATGCGACGGCCATGGCACCGGCTGCGGGCGATGCGGCGCAGATGGCGCCTGCCGCTTCGGACGCGACGGCCATGGCGCCCGCCGCGGGCGATGCGACGCAGATGGCGACCGCCACGCAGCCAGGCCAGGTCGGCCCGTTGCTGGCCTATTCGCAGGAAGAGTCCGACTTCTACGAGCTGCCCGCCGACTCCATCGAGGAGTTCGTCCCCGAGCAGGACGACGAGGCGCCCTACACGGAGACGATCGCGCCGCCACCGCCCAGAACGCTGCTCATGGGCAGCGCGATGTCATTCGTGGTGATGAGCTTCGCGGTATTGGCCGTCACGGTCGCGGTCAACATCCGGCCCGTCGCCGACGCCGAGGCGCAGCCGGTGCCCGCCATCCAGTCGGAGACGATCCCGGGCCGATACCTCCCGCAGCTGCCGCACGAGCCGGATCCGGTGGCGTTGCCCGCCGCGGTGGTGTCGCCGCAGCCCGCCGCCCCGGCACGCCCGAGGCTGGTGCAGACGAACCGGGGCCCGGTGGTGAACAACGTGCCGGTGGCCCCGCCTGCCGTGCAGCCGGGCCAGGTGCCCGGGGTGCCGGTCGAGGTGCCCGGGGTGCCGGTCGAGGTGCCGCCGGGGCTGCCGCTGCCGCCGGACGTGATTCCGCCGTGGAATCCGTTCCCGCTGCCGACGCTGCCGACGCTGCCGTCTTTCCCCTGGCCGACGTACCCGACGACACGACCACGTCGTCGCCTGCGCCGGAACCGCAACCCGAGCCGGAACCGGAGCCCGAGCCGGAGCCCGAGCGCCGGAGCCGGAACCCAAGCCCGAGCCGAAACCACAGCCCAAGCCTGAGCCGCAACCCGAGCCCGACCCGGCGCCGGCATACAAGCCGCCCGCGGTCGCGCCTGTGCAGCCAAAGCCGGCAGCTCCGGTCGCACCCGTCGCTCCGGCGCCCGCCGCACCGGTTGCGCCTGCCGCACCCGTCGCGCCAGCGCCCGCCGCACCGGTCGCTCCGGTCGCACCCGTGGCACCGGTCGCGCCCGCCGCACCGGTGGCGCCCGCGCCCGCAGCGCCGGTGATACCCGTCGCTCCTGTCGTGCCGGTGGCGCCCGCGCCCGCGTACGAGGCACCGTCGTACGGCAGCGGAAGCGGGTCGTACGGCGACGGAAGCGGCGGTTCGTACGAGGCGCCAGGCACGACACCGGTGATGTCGCCGTAGTCGATGTTCGGTGAGGCATCTGCGCGCACAGCCGCCGCGGTAGCCGCGGTTCTGCTGCTCGTCGCGACGGCCTGCTCGGACGGGGAACCCGCGCAGACGGCGGAACCCGAAAGCCCAAGCGCAGAAACGACTCTCGCTGCGCCAGCACCTCCGCCTCCACCGCCGACGATGCCGCCCGTCGAGCCGTCGCCGTACGACTTCGGTGCCGTGTCGGCGCTGATCGACGAGGCGATCGCGGCCAACGAACTGCCGGGCGCCGTCGTGCAGATCGGGCACGGCGGCAAGATCGTCTTCCGCAAGGCCTACGGGCAACGCAAGCTCGACGGCGAGCCTGGGCTCAACGCGGTGCCCGCACCGGCGGAGCCGATGACCGAGGACACGATCTTCGACATCGCTTCGCTGACAAAGGTTTTGGCGACCGCGCCCGCCGTGATGCAGCTGTCCGAGCAGGGCAGGCTGCAGCTCGACGATCCGGTGCAGCGCTACCTGCCCGACTTCAACCCGGCGAACGATCCGCTGCGGGCAGAGGTGACGCTGCGGATGCTGCTGACGCACACGTCGGGCCTGCCGGGCGACGTCGAACTGTCCGACCCGTGGGGCCTGCAGCAGATCGACAGGGCGGAGGGCTTTCGCCGTGCGCTGACGACGCCGCTGGAGTCGCCGCCGGGCGCGGGTGTCCGCTACTCCGACATCAACTTCATCCTGCTGGGCCTGTTGGTCGAGAAGCTGACCGGCGAGCAGGAAGACGACTACGTGCAGCGCAACATCTTTGGGCCGCTCGGTCTGGCGGAGACGCGGTATCTGCCCGCGGCCAAGGCGTGCGGTCCGCACTCGATGCGCGGGTCGGCGATCGCGTGGGAACCGCCCTCGGCGGATGGCGCAACCGGGTGCGCGCCGGGCACATGGAACATGAACCTGCTGCCGCGGATCGCGCCGACGTCTCGCGACGAGGAGAACAGAGGCGATCCGAGCAAGAACCCCGATATCGATTACCTGTTGCGGGGCGCGGTGAACGACACGACCACGCGGCGGATGGGCGGCGTGGCCGGGCACGCGGGCGTGTTCTCGACGGCGTACGAGGTCGGCGCCTACGCGCAGGCGCTGCTGGACCGGCTCGCGGGTCGGCCGAGCACGTACCCGTTGACGCAACAGACGCTGCAGGTGATGACGAGCCCGCAGCAGCCGGGGGCGAGCGCAGGCCAGATCGAGGCGGCCAACGCAGCCGACCGGCAGGCGGGCGTGAACCCGACCGACCCGCTGCTGGCGCGGCACTACCCGGCGGTCAGAGGCCAGAACCTGCGCGGCTTCGGCTGGGACATCGACACGGGCCAGTCGATGCCGCGGGGCAGGGTCTTTCCCATCGGTAGCTTCGGCCACACGGGCTTCACGGGCACCAGCGTCTGGATCGATCCGGCGTCCGACACCTACGTCGTGCTGCTGACGAATTCGATCCACACGCGGGGCAGCCCACCGGCGTCGAAGCTGCGCGGACACGTCGCGACGGCGGCCGCTGCGGCGCTGGGTCTGTAGCAACTCGCGGCGAGGTTTTGCGGTTTGGGCAGATGGGACGGGGTTTCTCGATACCCTCCCGTGGACAGACCACACCGGTAACCGGGGAGAAACCAGTATGAGCAACAAGGCGAGAGCCGATACCCAGCAGGAGCAGGAAGACGTCAACCAGCTCAAGGAGTTCGAGGGCTTCAAGAACTTCTCCGACGACGATCTGAAGCGCGTCGTCCAGGCGGCGCACCGCACGTCGACGTCGGGGCCGTGGCCGCTGATCCGTGAGCAGACCGTGTCGGATGCCTGCTACATCCTGCTCAGCGGCGAGGCGGCGGTGTACGTCGGCCACGACAAGATCGCGACGGTGAAGCCGGGCGAGGTGATCGGCGAGTCGGCGCTCAAGCGCGGCAAGCTGCGCGGTGCCACGGTGACGACGACGGGCCGCGCCGAGGTGCTGCACATCGACCGCGACGACCTCGACCGCCTGCTGAAGGAGGTGCCCGCGATGCGCCAACTCATCGACGAGACGGTGGCGCGGCGCACGCCCGGTTCGAACGAAGGCTGATTTACCTCAAACGAGGACGTCACGGGTCTGCTCGAGTTCCGGGCCGCCGACGTGGCGCGATCACCCACGTCTTGAGGGCGACTGCGACGAGCGGGCCGAATCGCCAATTCGTTGCTTCGCGAGAACTACGATGCGGTGATGGCCACCGACCTCGACCTGGTGAAACACCCGGCGGTGTCCGCCGCCGTGGGTACTGCGGCGATTGCCGCCGGTGCTGCCGGGTCCGCTTATCGCGTGGCCGAGAGGCTTCCGGTCGTCGGGCCGTTGCTGCGGCGCAGTGTCGCCGGCCTGTCCGAGCGAGGCGACAGGTGGGTGACGCAGAGCGCCGACCAGTTCGCCGCGTTGGTCGGAGCCGTCGCGGCCCGGTTGGTGAACGTGGTTCTCGACGAGATGGATCTGAATGCGCTCGTGCGCGAGCGGGTGGACATCGACGCACTCGCGGCCAACCTGAACATCGAGGCGGTGATCGACCGGGTCGACCTGATCGCGCTGGCGGACAAGGTGATTGAGGGCGTCGACCTGCCGGCGATAATCCGCGAGTCGACGAATTCGATGACCGCCGAGGTGATGACCGATGTTCGCACGCAGGGCGAGCGCGCCGACGACGTCGTCTCGGGAATAGTCGACCGCATGCTGGGGCGTGACCGGGCGAACCGGTGATCTCATCGGAGCCGGAAGCCGACTCGCTGCGAGCGGCCGGAATCATCACCCGAGGATCGGCCGCGGTCATCGATCTGCTGGTGGTTCTGCTGATCATGAGCGCGCTGTACGGCGGCCTGGTGTTGGTGCGGCTGATTTATTCGCCCGCGGCCTTCAGCCTGCCATCGCTCAGTGCGGTGTTTTCCACGGTGGTGACCTTCGCGGTCGCGGTCCTGTATCTCACGGGATGCTGGCGTGTCTCCGGCTCCACCGCGGGCGCGGTGACAATGGGCTTGCGGGTCGTCGGACGACGGTCGCAGCGAGTCACTCTGTCCGTCGCGTTTCTGCGTGCGGTCGGCTGCGTGATCTTCCCGGTCGGCTTGCTATGGGCCATCGTCGATCGGAAACGAAGATCGCTGCACGACATCGTCTTTCGCACGAGAGTGGTTTACTCGCGGCCGTTGGCCGGAGGGTGATGCCTGCTCGGTCAGGTGAACACGAGCTGAAGCCCGTCGTGTCGGCTGCCGGCCAGCCGAACCAGGGTGTCCGGCGCCTCGGACAGCGGCGTGTAGTCGGTGATGATGTGCTTGGCGATGTCCTCGCCGTGGGCGGCCAGTAGCGCCAACGTCTCGGTGCTGAGGCGTTCGCGGTCCCAGAGATGGCCGGTTCCGCGCGGCACCCGTCCGATCTGAGCGCAGCGCAGGCTCAGTCCGTTGTGGTGAAACTCCTCGCCAAGGCGGACTTCGTCGCATCCGCCGGGGTAGAACGCCAAGTCGATGACCGTGCCCTGGGGCCGCACGATGCGAAGGGCCAGAGCCAGCGCATTGGCCTGGCCGCGACATTGGAAGACGACATCGGCGCCACGGTCGCCTGCCCCGTGCCGCCACCGGCTCTTCAGCACGACGGCCGCGTCGACCTCGTCGGGATCGACAACGTCGAAGCCGAGGGCAGCGGCGACCTTGCGGCGTGCCGGGGTGGGCTCGACGAGAACGACTGATCCTGCGCCGTGCATGCGGGCGAACATCGCGGTCAACAGACCGACGATGCCGGCGCCGGTGACGGCGACCCGACGACCGCGCACGCCGTCGGCGAGACCGCGCACATCGGTGCCACCGATGTCGGCGGCAGCGTGCAGCAGTCCGTTGGCGCAGATCGGTCCCATGTGTGCGGCGTAGATGCCAAGCACCGGTTCGAGTGAGCCCGGCAGGGTGACGAAACGGTCGGTCAGCGCGTCGGCGCGGTACGCGCTGCGGTGCCCGTAGGTCATCGCGACGAGGTCACCTGGCTGCACCGCGGGGGTCGCACTGCCGGTGACCCGACCGACCTGCATGTAGCCGAACCTGTCGATCGGATAGCCCGCGTCGGGCGCGCCCGGCATGAACAGCCCCAGCTCGGGATCCCATCTGCGGTGCAGCGCGGGGTTGGTGCCCTTCACCCAGCTGAGGTCTGTTCCGGTCGACAGCCCGCTGAACACGGTCTCGACGTCGAACTCGCCGTCGCGCAGTGCTCCCGGTGATGGTTCATCGCGCAGTGTGACGACGCCGCAGCGCTCGACGACGACGGTGAATCTTCGGTCAGCCATCGAGCCTCACTGGACGGTTGTGCACAGCGGAAGTCGCTATGGCGCAAGCCAATCGGTGGGTCTTCAGTGCTTCGCCGTAGTCCACCAGAATGCCGCCGCGAGCCGCCCCGTTGCCGACCACAGCGTCGATGAAGGCGCGATCTGCGGCCCGTTTGGCGTCATCGGGTAGCAGACTGCGCTGCGTGGTTCCTTGCGCCGTCCTCGCGGTGATGCAGTCTTCGCGAAAGGTGACCGACAGGCCGTCGGCATGGAGCTCGAGACCCGCGCGATGCTTCCATTCCACGCAGCAGGCGGCGGCGACGGTGCCCACCGCTCCGGATTGCAACTGCAGGATCGCGACGGTGGCTCCGTCGATGTCGGCGTCCGGAGTGCCCGGCGGCGCGGCGTTGGCGTACGCGTTGACTTCGACGACGTCGCCGCAGAGCAGCCGAATCATGTCCAGCACATGCACCGCCTGTTCGACGATCTGACCGCCCGACAGCGCACGCTTGCTCCACCACGCCACAGGGGGCACGCGGTCGATCCATGACCCCGCCACCAGCCGGACGGGTCGGCCGTCGAGTAGTTCCCGGACGAGTTCGACGGCAGGCGAATAGCGCCAGTGATGACCGACTGCGGTGACGACGCCGGCCTTGCGCGCTACCTCGGCGATGCGCTCGGCGGTCGGCAGGTCCAGCGCCAGCGGCTTCTCGACGAACAGTGCGGCGCCCGCGCCGAGCACCTGTTCCTCGATGGCGCCGTGGGCGTGCGGGGGCACGCAGACGTACACCGCGTCCGGGGAGGCGTTCAGCAGGCCCTCCAGGTCGGACGACCACGGCGGCACCCGTCGTGTCGCGCAAACGACTGCGCGGCCGCCGCAACCGGGTCGGTCACCGCTACGAGCCGGACATTCTCGAAGTTCGGCGAGGTGGCGCGCGTGGCGCACAGCAACGCCGCCGGCTCCCACAAACCCCACTGTGCAGTGGTCCACAGATTTTCTCCCGATTCGGCGACGGGCACATGGGTACCCGCGCCCGCTGTCCCTATGCCACCCCTAGGGGTGGATGTTGACGGCAGCGTTAGGGGTAACTCCAGTGCTATGCGCGATGCCGGTGAACAGACGCCAGCCGGGGTGGACCCCGAGATGTGGAACTGGCTGTCACGGCGGAGCAGCCGCGGGACGTCGTGGACGCTGCAGCGGGTTCTGCAGGCCAAAACCGCACGGCGGATCAGCGTCGTGCTGCCCGCCCGCGACGAGGAGCAGACCGTCGGAGGCATCGTCGCGCAGGTGCGGCGTCGGCTCATCGAGGACGTCGCCCTGGTCGACGAGCTCATCGTGATCGACTCCAGGTCGCGTGACGCGACCGCGGCGGTGGCCGCGGCCGCCGGGGCAACCGTCTATCACCAGGACCGGATACTGGCCGACCAACCGAGAATGGACGGCAAGGGCGATGCCCTGTGGAAGGGGCTGGCCGCCAGCACCGGCGACATCGTGCTCTTCGTCGATTCGGACCTGCGCGACTTCACCACGCAGTTCATCGTCGGGATGCTCGGCCCCTTGCTGTGTGAACCCGGCGTGGTGTTCGTCAAGGCGCACTACCTGCGTCCGCTGACCACCGGTCAGGTCACCGTTCCCGGCGGAGGCGGCCGGGTCAGCGAACTGGTCGCCCGGCCCTTGATCAACATGTTCTGGCCGCAGTTGGCCGGCTTCGTGCAGCCGCTGGCAGGCGAGTACGGGGGCTACCGACACGTACTGGAACAGATTCCGTTCGCCACCGGCTACGGCGTCGAGATCGCCATGCTGATCGATCTGCTCGATCTTGTCGGGCTGGACGCGATGGCACAGGTCGACCTGGGCACCCGCACCCACCGTCACCAGGACATCGAGGCGTTGGGACGGATGGCCGCCCAGATCCTGCAGACCGCCGTCGCTCGGCTGCCCCGCGAGCACCGCGGCGTCACCGACGCGCCAATGTCGCGCTGGCTCACACAGTTTCGGCACGACGCGACATCACCCGTGCACCACCAGCTGATGATCTCCGACGTCGCTGTCCAGGAAAGACCGCCGCTTGCGGACGTTCGCGAGCTGCTGACCACCGCGCCTGCCGAAGGCACCCGGCCGCTGGTGCCCGAGCGGCCATGACTGCGACGGTGTTGATCAATGCGGGACCGTGGCTGACGGTTCCGCCGGTCGGCTACGGCGGCATCGAGAACGTCGTCGCCACCCTGATTCCGCAGCTACGCCGACGCGGCGTGCGCGTCATCCTCGCCACCGTCGCTGCGAGCACGATCGACGTCGACGAACAGATCCACGCGTTCGACGAGCCGCAGTTCGCCCACATCGCCGAGCCCTACAACGACGTCGCCGGTGTCGCGGCCGCGCACATGCTGCGCGTCGTCGCCGAACTGCGACGCCGTTCGGATATCGACCTGGTCCACGACCACATGGAGGTCCTCGGCCCGAGCATGCTCACCGCGATGGGCTCCGATCGGCCGAGCGTGCTGCACACCCTGCACTGGGACCTGACCAAACACCGCGTCTTCTACAGCGACTTCGGCAACCACGAGAACTTCTCCGTCAACGGGGTCTCCGCCGAGCAGTTGCGGCACGCGCCAGAAGGGCTTCGCCGGCATAGCCTCGGGCCCGTCTATCTCGCCACCCCGCTGGCGCACCACGCCACCCGTCGGCCGACGCCGGCCAAGGGCGGTCATCTGGTTCTTGTCGCACGGGTCAATCGGAGAAAAGGTCAACACATCGCCGCGCGGCTGGCACAGCGGTTCGGGTGGGAGCTGGTGCTCGCCGGACCGATCGGGCCCTACACCGCGCCGGAGGAACTCGCCGCCGCGCCGGACGCCGATCGCTGCGCCGACGTGCGGTACTGGCGCGATGAGGTCGCCCCGTATGTCGACGGCGACCAGGTGCGGTGGATCGGCAATGTGGAAGGCATGCAGCGTGACCACCTCGTCGCGACCGCGCGCGCGACGCTGTTTCCGCTGTGCTGGGACGAGCCGGGCGGGACCGCGGTCACCGAATCGCTGGCGCTCGGCACCCCGGTGGTCGGCTACCGCCGGGGCTGCCTGCCCGAATTGGTTGAAGCCGGAACCGGATTGCTCGCCGAGTTCGGCGACGAAGCCGCGCTGGCAGAGCTGGTCGCAGAGGTCGACACGATAGACCCCGCGCACTGCCGCGCAGTGGCAGAACGCCGGTTCACTCCGTCCGTGATGGCCGCGGCCTATCTCGAGCTCTACGATCGGTGCATCACGGGTTCGCTTGCGGCTCAACGGTCCAAGGTTTCTGCGTGAAGATCGACACCACCGATGAAGGGCGGCTGCGCTTTCGGTCCGCCGAACGTGCGGCCACTGCGAGAATCTGGGCGGATATTCGCAGTGCGTTCACGCTCGGCGAGATGAGGGCCCGCCGTCACCTCTCGACCTGCGACCGGATCCAATCGAGGTTGGCCTGCATGTTCTGCTGCCACTCGGCGATACGTCGCGACACGATTCTCGCCTCTTTCTCCGGTTGCGCGGCGATGCCGACGGTTAACCCGGACGGTCCGGGTCCCATCCGGCCCCACTGGCGGATCAGCACACCGTCACTGGCCGGTTCCACCTCGAAACCCCAGGTGGCCCCGACACCGTCCGGCCCGCTGACGTTCCATACCCAGCGGCGCTGATCCTCGACCTCGATGACTTCGCATACGGTCTCCCATTTGCCGAATGCGTCGTGCTGGCTGCGGCCACGAAAGCGAGCACCGACCTTGACGCTGTCAGAACCGTCAAGCCATTCCGCTGATTGCAGCTCCGCAGAGCACCGCGCGGGCAGAGTGATGTCGGTGACGTATGCCCATGCGGTGGGGACATCGCAGCAAACGCGCTGTGTCACTTCTATCGTTGGCTGATCGCGGTATCGCACTGTTGCAGCATGCCAAGGATGGGCGACCGGGCGGCTGGAACGACGAGAAAGTGGGGTACGAGGTGAAGGTCGGAACCATGATCGAGCCTCGTCTGCCGGGCGCAGTGGACTTCGCCGTGGCAGCCGAGGGGATCGGGGTCGATTCCCTGTGGGTGCCGGAGGTTTGGGGGTATGACGCGCTGACCGGACTGGCATACCTGGCGGCCAGGACGTCGACCATCAAACTCGGAACGTTCGTGGTCCAGCTGGGTTCGCGCAGTCCCGCACTGCTTGCAACCTCCGCGCTCAGCCTGCAGGAACTGTCGGGCGGCAGGTTTCTGCTGGGTGTTGGTACGTCTGGGCCCCGGGTGATGGAGGGATGGCATGGCGTTCGATTTCGCAGGCCGGTAGAGACCACCAAAGAGACCATCGAGATCGTTCGGACCGTCAGCCGCGGAGACCGGCTCGAACATCAAGGCGAGATCTATCCGCTTCCGCTGCCGGACAGCAGTGGTGCTGCGTTGCGACCTCAGGTGCGACCGCAGCATGTGCCGGTCTATGTGGCGGCAATGGGCCCGCGAAACCTGCGGCTCACCGGCGAGATGGCTGACGGCTGGCTGGGCAACGCGTTCATCCCCGAAGCCGCCGAAGTGTTTCTGGGTCCATTGCGCGAAGGGGCAGTGCGCGGCGGCCGCACATTGTCCGACCTCGATCTTGTTGCGCCGGTCGCGGTCGAATTTCACGACGACGAAGCATCCGCCGACGTTGCAGCGCGCCGCCACGCCGACGGATACGCGTTCACCATCGGAGCGATGGGCACGAATGGCCGCAATTTCTATAACGAGGCGTTCGCCCGGTTGGGCTACGGCGCCGAAGTCAGCACGGTCGCCGAACTCTGGCGAAACGGCGAACGAGACGAGGCCCGTCGAGCGGTGCCGATCGACCTCGGGCGCCTCACGAACCTTGTTGGTACACCTGACGGCATTGCCGCGCGCGTGCAGAAGTACATGGCTGCGGGGATAACGACGCTGCTGACCAAGTTGGAGGGCGACAACCAGGACCAACTGGCGACGCTCGAACGACTGCTCCACATTGTCGCCGACGTGTGAGCCGTCGAAAGCTCTACTTCGCGGCCCAACGGTCCAAGGTTTCTGCGTGAAGACCGACGCCACCGATGACGTCGCCGCAGCTCGCTAGGTGTATCGTTGACACAGTTGGTAATCCAGCCAGTCCGGAATGCATTCGCCGTCTTCCGCTTATCGCCGAGCAACCGCTCATGCCGGACATGCAGGTAACAACCGTCAAATCGGATTTACCTTGAGTGCTGCACCCTGTTTTCCCTCTACTTCTACCGGCTCCACAGCGATCCTCGACCCCGTCGAGTCGCATCGCGTTGCTCGACCCCTTCGGGTCGGGGTCCTCAGTACGTATGCGCCCACGCATTGCGGCCTGGCGACATTCACCGCCGCGCTGTCCGACGCCCTGTGTGCCGACGGCACCGAGGTCAGTGTCGTGCGCATCGCCGAGGGCGGACGTTCGTCGCGCGCCCGGGTGGTCGGTGAACTGGTCAAGGGCTCGGCGAGATCCGTAGCCGCGACCTGCGATCTGTTGAACCACAACGACGTCGCCGTCATCCAGCACGAGTACGGAATCTACGGCGGGGAAGACGGAGACGACGTCGTGGACATCGTCGACGGGCTACGTGTGCCGTCGATCGTCGTCGCCCACACAATCCTCAAAAGCCCTACGCCACACCAGCGTTCGGTCCTGGAGGCGATAGCGGCCCGCGTCGATCAGGTGGTCGTCATGTCTGAGGCCGCGAGGCAGCAGCTGTGCACCGGATTCGACGTCGACCGCCGGAAGGTCATCACGATCCCGCACGGTGCGGCCGTTCCGGCCGGCGTTGCGCAGAAGCGTCCGAGCAGACCCACCCTCCTGACCTGGGGGTTGCTCGGCCCCGGCAAGGGTGTGGAGCGGGTCATCGAGTCGATGACGTCGTTGAAGGACCTGCCCGGCCGCCCGCATTATCTGGTCGCGGGCCAGACGCACCCGAAGGTGCTCGCCGACGACGGCGAGGCCTACCGCGACGCCAGAAAGGACCAGGCGCGCCGCGGCGGTGTCGCCGATTCCGTGTCCTTCGACGCCCGCTACTGGACCGTCTCGAAATTGCCCGCTCTCATCCAGTCGGCGGCGGTCGTCGTCCTGCCCTACGACTCCACCGAACAGGTCACCTCGGGTGTCCTGGTCGACGCGATCGCCTGCGGCAGACCCGTTGTGGCCACCGCATTTCCGCATGCCGTCGAGCTCCTCGGAACAGGGGCGGGCATCGTGGTCAGCCATGACGATCCGGATGCCATGGCGTCCGCGCTGCGCCGGGTGCTGACGCAGCCACGTCTCGCCGGTTCGATGGCCGCGGAGGCCCGCCGGCTGGCCCCGGAGATGTCCTGGTCGGTCGTGGCGGCTGCGTACCGAAGCCTCGCGGACCGGCTCCTCTTCAACCGGCGAGCGCTGGCATGACCGCCGCGGCACCGCGTACCAACTTCGACCATCTTCTGCGGTTGACAGACGGTCGCGGCACGTTCGAGCACGCCTGTTTCGGCGAACCTCGGCCTGAGCACGGGTACTGCACCGACGACATGGCCCGGGTGCTTGTCGTGGCCACAAGAGAACCTGACGCCGAGGGCCCGGTGCACGGCCTCGCCAGGATCGCGGTGCGGTTCTTGAACGAGGCGCAGTCATACAGCGGTGCCTGCCGAAACCGGATGGACCGCAAGGGTAATTGGACCGACGAGCCGACCACAGACGACCATTGGGGCCGGTGCCTCTGGGGTCTCGGCA
The DNA here is from genome assembly GCA_963786995.1 of uncultured Actinomycetota bacterium. Taxonomy (GTDB): domain Bacteria; phylum Actinomycetota; class Actinomycetes; order Mycobacteriales; family Mycobacteriaceae; genus Mycobacterium. Next base: position 837,532 of record CAWBBH010000006.1, read on the forward strand.
CCGCCGCGGCACACAGCAACGTCGGCCTGGTTCGCAAGTTGGCGGTCATCCAGTTCGAGCGCGCCGCGCAGGCACGGTCGGCAGCGCCGAGGGCGATGGCCTTCGCCGCACTCGGGGCAGCCGAGCTTCTCGCCGTGCAGCCCGAGCACAGTGCGGCGCGCACGCTCGTCACCGACTATGCGGCGTCGCTCGCCGCGCCCAGCGGCGACCGCTCGTGGCCGTGGCCCGAGCCGCGTCTCGCCTATGCCAACGCGGTGCTGCCCGAGGCGATGATCGCCGCGGGCGGCGCGATCGACGATCCGGCATTGCAGCAGCGCGGCCTGGAACTTCTGGGCTGGCTGCTGGACCAGGAGACGGGCGACGGGCACCTGTCGGTGGCGCCGGCCGGGGGCAGAGGGCCCGACGACGCCAAGCCGGCCTTCGACCAGCAGCCGATCGAGGTGGCCGCACTGGCCGATGCGTGCGCGCGTGCGGCCGGCGTCGACGCCGGTGCGATGTGGCCCGCCGGAGTCCATGCCGCAGCCGCCTGGTTCCAGGGCGCCAACGACTCAGGGCATCCCATGTGGGATCCCGAGACCGGCGGCGGATTCGACGGACTCCTCGCCGACGGGGTGAACCAGAATCAGGGCGCGGAATCAACGCTGGCCGCCCTCTCCACCATGCAGCACGCGCGACGCTTTTCGGCTGTGTTGCAGTGACTTCGACGCGGGCCGCCCTCGCGACCCGTATCCCGCAACGGCTCACAGCTGACCCGTCGAGGGTCATCACTCGGCTCTTCGTGCCCGGGCAGGAAGGATTCGAGCGTCAGGACTCCCGAACGGGGGCCGTGATGAGACGCATCCTCGCCCTCGACGAGGAGGACGTGCGTCTGGCGCTGGACGACATCGTCACGCGCTTCGACGGCCGGCACCGGGATCTGGTCGGCACATTCCGCAGGCACGCCGCTGAACTCACCGACCGCCTGGACGCAGGCATTCAACGGTCGTCGGCCCGAATGTTGTTGCTGGGAGCCACATTCACCAGCGAGTACGCCATCGAGGGCGCGGCCCTGTGCAATCCGAGCATCGTCGCTCATCCCGATCAGGCGGGGGCTGCCGCCGGCAGCCTGCGTTTCGTGATGAGCGTTCGGGGGATCGGCGAAGGGCACCGGTCGTCCATCGGGTTCCGGACGGGCACCGTCGACGCTGACGGCAGCGTCGCGGTCGACGCTCCGAACCGGTTCGCCACCGTCGGGTCGGTCAACTCGACATTGCTCGACGCTGCGGTGTTCCGCAGTGAGCTCGCACGGCTTCGCGACGCAGGCGAGGCCGCCGACTACGTTCTCGACGCACTCGGTGCTCGGTTCACCAGAGCCGACCTCGACGAACAGCTCGACGCGCTGGCTGCGCACACGAGAACCCGTGGTCGCGCGCAGGAGACGATCTCGCTGATCCGGGCCATCGCCGAGCGGTTCTACGCCGTCGAATTCGCCCGAGAAGTACCGCTTTCCGAGCGCGTCCTCTACCCGGTGATGGGCGCAGAAGCCGCGGGCATGGAGGATGCGCGCTTCGTCCGCTTCGTCGACGACGACGGGTCGGTGCGGTTCTATGCCTCCTACACCGCCTACAGCGGAACTCATATCAGCCAGCAGCTGCTGGAGACGGCGGATTTCCGGTCGTTCACCTCCACGCCGATGTCGGGCAACGCCGCGGCCAACAAGGGCCTGGCGCTGTTCCCGCGGCGCATCGGCGGGCGCTTCGCCGCCATGTCGAGGTCCGACCGTGAGTCGAATTCGGTTGCCTACACCGAAGATCCGTCCATCTGGCCGACTTCGGCGCCCTGCCAGCGGCCCAAGCAGGCCTGGGAAGCGTTGCAGCTCGGCAATTGCGGGCCGCCCATCGAAACCGGGGCCGGGTGGCTGGTGCTCACCCACGGCGTCGGTCCGATGCGGACCTACCGGATCGGGGCGATCCTGCTGGATCTGGAGGAGCCAACCCGCATCATCGGTCAACTGCGGCGGCCCTTGCTGAGCCCGGCCGCCGACGAGCAGGACGGATACGTCCCCAACGTCGTCTACTCGTGCGGTGCACTGGTGCACGCTGAGACGCTGGTGATTCCGTACGGGATCGGTGACGCGGCCATCGGCATCGCGACCGTGCCGCTGCGGGAGCTGCTTGCCGAGCTGGGGAGTTGAGTGAGCTGATCCGCCAACTCGATCACAGGAAGTCGATGAAAGAACCCATGAACAACCGCCGACTTCGGCAAGCCTCCATTCGGCGACCGGGCTGATCACTCCGCGGGGGCGGCTCTGACGGTCACACAGCCGCCCGTCATCCGGCGAGTCGGTGAACGCGTCCCTCGTTCAACTGGTCACGTGAGGTGACCGCTTCACTTCGATAGGACGTGTCGTGATGCTGCAGGCTGGTTTGAATCTCGACCATGGCCGCTTGGGCCCTCGCAGCGGACTCATCGGCAAGCAGTTCCCGCCGGAGTTGCAGCGCGTGCTCATCAGCGATCGCCGCGCCTCTGTTGTCGCGCCGTCCCGGGCGCGTCTTCCGCACCACGACGACGAGCATGCCGATGAGGACAAGTGCCGCCATTGCGGCAACGACGATCAAAGCGGTTGTGTTGGTGGCCATCCCGGCCTCTCAGATTTGTGGAGCGGCGCCACCGCACCGGCCATGATCCGAAAGTGGAACATCGTGCCGGTTTCTCCCGAGGGATGTATCCGGACACGCATGTTTTCGGTCGGTGAGTGGGCCGCCCCGGTACTGCTCGCGAACCAGACCTCCAGTAGACGCTTGTTTTGATGTTCTGTCAACACTGTTGACGTCTGACGTTGACGTACGATGTCGGTGCTGGTGTTCGATTAGGTCTGGCGGCGACACTGACGACGCCGGACGCATCACCGCGGGATTACTTGGCGAGCAGCCAGTGGTAGAGCTCGAACGAGGCCTGTTCGACCGAACCCTTCTTCAGTTTTCCGTCGTCCACGGTCCATACCGCGGTGCCGGTCATCGCGATGGGCTTGCCGTTGGGTTCGGTGCCGAGGATGCCCTTGTTCGACCCGGTCAGTATCCACCGAGAGGTGACGCGGCTGCCGTCGTCGTTCTGGAAAGCCTCGATGGTGTCGACATGCAGTTCGTCGACGTGGTCGACGAAGTCCTTGACCCAGTTCTTGACCTCGGCCTTGCCAGAGATTTTCTGGCCGCCCGCCTCGACGACGATGTCGTCGGTCACGAACTTCTCGACGGCATCGGGTGCGTGAGCGTTCCAGACCTCGTCCCAGAACGCGTTGACAATCTCCGTTGATCGCATCCCTGCACGATCCCACCCTCACGGCGCCGCCGCAGGCCTTTCGACGGAAAAGCGATTGATTTGTGAAAGCAATTGACTATCAATAGTTTTGATGGCTACGGCATTAGTCGCCGTCGCCGTCGCCGTCATCGTCGTCACCGTGCCCGCGGTGGGAGCCGCCGTGACCAGGCCGCGGCCAATTCGGACCGTCGTCCCACGACGGGCTTTGCACTCGTGGGCGTGGCTGAAGAATCGGCGGAAGCCACGGTGCCGGGAACCGGATGATCGGCGGCGGGATCACCGGCGGAACGACAACGGGCGGAGGCAGCGCGGGGGGTGGCGGCGCCGGGGCGGGCGCGGCGTTGCGCACCACTACTCGCGGAGGCGGCGGGGCAGGCGGAACTTTCAGCTGTGCGATGGCGAGCCGCGGAAGTGCCAACGCCGCCGGTGCGGGGGAAGCCACCGGCGCGGGCACCTGCTTCGCGGTGGCGGGCGGAGGCAGCGCGAGGGGCGGGGGTGCAGCGCGGGGAGGGACCGGCATGGTGTCCGAACCTAGATCCGCCGTCGGCCGGACGTTGACGGCCACCGCGATGGAAAGCGCCAACATCCCCGCGACGAAGACGGCCGTCAGAGAGCTGCCGACCAACAGGAACGGCTTGCTGCGTGCCGCCACGTCCTCCGGTTCGGACGCGATATCTGCGGCGTCCGGGATTTCGTCGTGGTGACCGAGAAGATCGTCCATAAAGATCCGGTGGGCCGTCGTGCCGTCGAAATCTTGCGAGTAGGCAAGGCCGATCGTGGACGGGTCGTACCGGGGCGCATTTGCCGACGCCAGCGCAGCACCGCGCGCCAACGCCAGCTGGGGTTCTTCGGGGGCGATGACGGGCACCGCGAAAAGGTCGGTCAACTGTGTCTTGACCGCGGTGACATCGACGCCGGAGCCGACGACGATCAGGCCCTGAGCCACTGATTTCTGGGTGTCGGGAGCGGTGACCATCTCGGCCACCGAGGCGACGGCGTCGCCTCCGTGCAGACCTTCGCTCAGTACCTTGACGACTGAGCCGTCGGTTGTTTCGACGACCGCCAGTGTGGCGGTCTCGCGCTCGACGAACATCAGTCCGGTCTTGTCGTAGCCCACCGCCCGGCCGACCGCCTGGGCCAGCGCGGCGGCAGCGTGCAACTCCGAAACCAGCAGCACGTCGTCGATGCCACGGGCGACCAATTGCTCCCGTAGGGCCGCAGCTTCGGCGCGATCAGTCCACGTCACCCCGACCGATACCAGATGATGGCCGGCGTCGATCGCGCTTTCGTGCGTTCCGAGGATCGCGGCGATGACTTCATCGGACGCGCGCGGAGTTGCCGAGCCGTCCACCGCAGTGATGTCGAAGACGTCGTGGTCGACGATAGCGCCGTCGGCCTTTTGGCCCTCGACGAGCGCGAGGCGCACCGTCGTGGTTGTCATCGACACACCGAGTACGAGCTCCACCGCCCCTCCCACCATTTGCTAGGCGTGTTCAGCTCTCGGCGGGGATCGCGTCCTGCGTAAGCGTCTATTGGGATGGCGTCGACGTGGGCTCACTCGCCCTGCGGTAAAGACGCTACTCGCTCAGCACGGTCCTGACGGCGTGATGGGATGACAATATTCAGGATGGAGCGATCTTGTTGCACGGCAATGCATTTTGCGCTTTGCTGTCACGCATCACAGGTGTGATCGAATGAAGGCAAGAACCTCGTCCGCGGTCGCGAAGCCGCCTAGGTGGCTCTCCTCGGTGCGCAGGATGAGGTCGGCGTCAGGCAGGAGATCGACGGCCGCTTGCGCGTCCCGCAGCGGCACGATGTTGTCGGCGTCGCCGTGCCACCACCGCACGGGCGCCTTCACGTCGGCAAGCCGGAAGCCCCAGTCGCGACCGAAGAGTCGGGCATCATCGACGATGGCCTGAAAGCGGCCCTTGGCGACCAGCGCGATGTCGTCGATGAACATCCCTTCCATCTCGGGGTCGCGAAGCACCTTTCGATCACCCGCCGGAGTGGTCATGGCGTAGGCCTGACAGGCGTAGTGCGCGAACGGGAGCAGAGGCGTCATCAGCACGGACACTGCCCCGGCGAGGGGACGGCGCAGTTCGCTCAGGAGCGGGGCGAAGCGGCGGGCCAGTTCGATGGCGCCGGTTGCGAGCGCGTCCGGGCCGACGGAGGGAACGACGCCCCCAAGGACAGCCACTGCTGCGACGCGGCCTGCCAGAGCGGGCGCCGCGGCACAGGCCAACGCGTACGGCCCGCCGCCGGAGAGGCCGACGACGCCGAGTCGCTCGGCGCCGAGGGCATCGGCAACATGTGCGACGTCTCTCGCCCAGTCGGCCACAGACTCATAAGGATGAGGGTCGGATAAACCGCTACCCGGCCGGCCCACCACCACGACGCGCAAGCCGAGCGTTTCGGCGGCGCGACGGCCGATCAGCGGAAATTGGCGCCGCCCGCCGGGTGTGCCGTGGAACCACAGCACTGGATCGCCCGACGGATCACCGAATTCGGCGAAGCCAAGACGGCGGCCGTCGGGCAGGTAGAAACGGCCCTCGGCGCGCGGCTTCTCGACGCGAGGTACGCCGAAGGGGTGCCGCATCGGGTTGGTCATCCGCATCGTCTCAGGATCGTCCTTGGCGAACGCTCTCATGGGGGAGATCGGGGTAACGGGAGCTGCCGTTAACGGCCTGCTGCCGCCGACGAGGCTGAGATGGCTTCGGGCCACCGTCAGCGGCCCCGGCTCGTACTGGCCCGGTTTCCCCGGCTGTGAGCCGTCGCGGTGCCGTCCCGAGTTTCGCTGTCCGCCGGGAATCCGTCGGGTGGCGTAGCAGAGCCGCCGCGTCCCGAGTTGATCGAGTCGCGCCGGACTGGTTCCTCCTGAAAGGACCGCTTCTCACGATATGGCCGTTCGAGATTCAATTCCCACGGAAATGCCATTAACTTCCCCCATGCAGCGCCGTATTGGCAATAGCGCAGAACGCTACCGCAATTCTTCGGGATATTGTGTAACTATCCGATATAGGATGAATTGCGGCTGAATAGCGTTGCCGCTGAATATTTTCTTCCGAAAGCAAAGCGTTTGTCGCTGCGTGTCGGCGCCGATCGAGCAGCCCTATTAAGTTGCGCCGAAGCAGACCACACTGCGTGCCCCATTTCCAGATGCCATTTCGGTGAACGCCTTCTCAACGTCATCAATACCGATACGCCGCGTGACCAACGCATCCAGATCGAGTCGTCCGCGGAGAGCCAGCTCGGCGAGAACCGCGATGTCGCGCGCGGGATCGCTTGCGCCATAGACACTGCCGCGGATCGTCTTCCCGTCAGCCATCAATGAGAGTGCGTTGAACCTGACTGTTTCCTCGATCGCGGCAGCGCCAACAAGTGTGACCATGCCGCCGCGCCGCGTTGCGTCGTACGCGGCGCGAATGGTCGCGGGCTTGCCGACGACCTCGATTCCGTGGTCCACCCCTTGGTTACCAGTGAGCTCGCGGACCGCGGTGACGAGATCGACGTCGCTCGCATCGATCGTGTCGGTCGCGCCGTTGGCTGTCGCGGTAGAAAGCTGACCAGCCACGGTGTCGGCGGCGATGATGCGCGCCGCCCCGGCGAGGCGGGCGCCCTGCATTGCAGCCAAACCGACACCACCGCAACCGATTACGAGCACACTCTCGCCGGGACGGACGACTGCGGTGCGCATCACCGCGCCGACACCGGTCGTCACCGCGCAACCCAGCAGGGCGGCGATGTCGAGCGGCAGCGACGGATCCACGTTGACGGCCGCCGCAGCGGGCACCAGCGTCTCTTCGGCTAACGTCCCCGCGCCCATTGACGGCCACACGCCTCCTTTGGCGCTTGAGGCGTACGGCTCGCCGAACGCATGTGCGAGTCCGCTCGGGCATAGGTGCGAGTCACCGCGCAGACAGTCGAGGCATGTTCGGCATGGGACATTCCAGGTGATCACGACGTGGTCGCCGGGGCGGACGGTCATCACGTCGGCGCCGACCTCGGTGACGACGCCTGCGCCTTCGTGACCGAGGGTGCACGGCAGCAGGGCCGGCATGCCGCCGTCGCGCACCGACAGGTCGGTGTGGCAGACGCCGCTGGCCGCCAGCTGCACCTTCACCTCGTGGCTGCCGACTGGCCGGAGTGTCAGGTCTTCCACCGCGGCGGGCTTGCCGACCTCACGCAATACGGCCGCCCTCATACGGTCTTACGATGGCGAGACGACACGATCAGGTCAAGGGGGACCTGCGATGACGACATCCACACTGGCGACAATCACGATCGGCGGCGAGCCGCAACCCGGCGCCGCGGGCAGCTATCCCGTGCACAACCCCGCCAGACCCGCCGAGATCGTCGGCGAGGCGCCCGCTGCCGACCGGGCCCAACTCGACGCGGCGGTAGGAGCGGCACGTGAAGCGGCGCCGGCCTGGCGCGCGTTGGATGTCGGGGAGCGGGTCGCCAAGGTCGCGGCGGCGGCGACGACGGCCGGCGACCAGCTGAAGGAGCGCGACGGCGCTCGGCTGTACACCCGCGAACACGGCAAGGTGTTGTCGGAAGCGCACTTCGAGCTCGACACCGCGCCGATGCTCGCGGCGATCATCGGGTCGATGGCCGAGACGGCGCTGTCGCCCGAACAGATTGACCCGCAGGCGCCGTATCCGCAATTGCACCGGGAGCCGTATGGCGTTGCGGCTCTTGTCATTCCCTTCAACTGGCCGCTTGCGGTGATGATGACGAAACTGACGTCGGCGCTGGTCGCGGGTAATACAGCGATAGTCAAGCTGCCGCCGACTGTTCCGCTGACCGCGCTGCAGTTCGGGGCGGCGTTCGCGGCGGCGCTGCCACCGGGTTTGGTGAATGTGCTGTCGGCGCCCGGTATCGAGCTGGCGCAGGCGTTGGTGACACATCCGGGCATCGACGTGATCTCGTTGACGGGGGGCCCGGCGACGGGCCGCGCGGTGATGGCGGCGGCGGCGCAGCGATTGACACCGGTGTTGCTGGAGCTGGGCGGCAACGACGCGGCGATCATTGCGCCGGACATGCCGATCAGCGACGGGCTTGTCGATCGACTGGTGGCGGCGACGTACACAACGGGCGGACAGGTGTGCATGGCGATCAAGCGGCTGTACGCGCCGCGCGATCGAGTCAATGAAATGTCGGAGGCGGTGCTGGCGCGCTGCGAGCGGGAAGTCGTCGGCGACGGATTGGCGGACGAAACGACGCTCGGACCGCTACACACCGCGGCTGGGCGCGACAAGGTTGAGGCGCTACTGGAAGACGCAGCCGCACAAGGCGCGACCGTGCGGACCGCGGGACGGATCCGCGCCGAGGATGGCGGCGCGGGCGGTTACTTCGTATTGCCGACCGTCGTCACCGATGTGGCGCAAGATTCGGCATTGGCGAGCGAGGAGCAGTTCGGCCCGGTCTTGCCGATCCTCGGCTACGACGAGATTGACGACGCAGTGGCTGCGGCGAACGCAACTGAGTTCGGCTTGACCGCGTCGGTGTGGACGAGTGACGAGGCACTTGCGGACAAGGTGACACGGCAGCTCGTTGCGGGCACGGTCAGCGTCAACTGCCACGGAATGGCGGCGCAGGACCCGCGTGTCCCGTTCGGCGGGGTTGGGCAGTCGGGCCTCGGACGCGAGTTGGGTGTCGACGGGATCAGGGCGTTCACCCAGGCAAGGGGTTATGTCCGGCAGCCGGCGCCCTAGGGCGGTCGCGAGTTCTGCATGTGGGCTGCTAGAACTGGCGATTCACGACCATGGCGCAGATCTCGTGGCGCCCCAGCCAGCGCCCAGGCAGGCCAATGGCCAACTGGCGAGACAGCTGCTACTTGATACTGGCTTTTTTTGCACAAATAGCATTGACAGTGGCCTGAAAGCGACGATAGTCGACAGGTATGGCGCTGCTGCCCGACCCGACGCCACGGGAGCGACAGCACATCCTCATCTCGGTGGACGACCACGTCATCGAGCCACCCGACATGTTCGAGGGCCGTCTCCCCGAAAAGCTAGCCGACCGGGCGCCGAAGATCGTCGAAGCCGACGGTAGCCAGGTCTGGCAGTACGAGGGTCGCGCGTACCCGAACATCGGCCTCAACGCAGTCATCGGGCGGCCCAAGGACGAATGGAGCATGGAGCCCGCGCGGTTCGACGAAATGCGCCGCGGCTGTTGGGACATCGATGCGCGGATCGCTGACATGGACCTCGCCGGCATCTGGGCATCGCTGAACTTCCCTTCGCTGATCGCTGGGTTCGCCGGCACGGTGTTCTGGAAGAGCGACGACCCCGAACTGGGGCTCGCGGTGCTGCGGGCCTGGAACGACTGGCACCTCGATGTCTGGGCCGGCGCCTACCCCGACCGGATCATCCCCCTGCAGCTGCCCTGGTTGGCCGACCCGCAGCTGGCCGCCGAGGAGCTGCGCCGCAACGCCGAGCGCGGCTTCAAGGCCGTGAGCTTCCCCGAGCTGCCCGCCCAATGCGGCCTGCCCAGTCTGCACACCGGGGTCTGGGATCCGTTCCTGGCCGCGTGCGAGGAGACCGAGACCGTTATCTGTCTGCACACCGGCTCCGCGCAGTGGGCGCCGATCCCCGCGCCGGACACCCCGTTCGAGACCATCACCACGCTGTTCCCCGTGAATGCCCTTGTCGCGACCGCGGATTGGCTGTGGTCGGGCATCCCCGTGCGCTTCCCGAAACTCAACATCACGCTCGACGAGGGCGGCCTCGGCTGGGTGGCGATGCTCGCCGACCGGGCCGACTTCGTCCTCGCCCACTCCGCGTCGGGCGCCGAGGGCGGATCGTGGAAGGGTGACCTGCTGCCCAGCGAGGTGCTGCGGCGCAACTTCTGGTTCTGCTCGATCGACGACCCGACCGCGTTCGGCGCGATCGATGCGATCGGCGCCGAGCGCATACTCATCGAAAGCGACTACCCGCACGCCGACTCGACGTGGCCCGACACCCAGCGCGTCGTCGCGCGCAACGTCGCGAACCTGTCGGCCGAGGACGCGGCCCGCATCACCCACCGCAACGCCGCAGAGCTGTTCCGCCACCCGTTGCCGAACAAGGGATGGCTGGCTCAGAACGGCGCAGCATAGGAGTCCGCTTTGTTAGATCTGCTGATCCGAGATGCCCAGATCGTCGACGGCACCGGCGCACCGGCCCGACATGGTGACGTCGGCGTGCGCGACGGGCGCATCGTCACGGTCGGCAGTAAAAGGCAAGTCGACGAGCCGGCGACGAAAACGATCGACGCGGAGGGGCAGACACTCGCACCCGGCTTCGTCGACCTGCACACCCACTACGACGCCCAGCTGTTCTGGGATCCGACCGCGAGCCCGTCGGTGCAGCACGGCGTCACCACGGTATTCGGCGGAAACTGCGGCTTCACGCTCGCACCGGCGGGACCCGGCCAACAGGATTACCTGACGCGAATGCTGGCTCGCGTCGAGGGCATGCCGCTCGAAGCGTTGCGTGCCGGCCTCGATTGGCAGTGGTCGTCCTTTGGCGACTGGCTGCAACGACTGGAAGGCCGCACCGCCGTCAACGCCGGCTTCCTGGTGGGCCACAGTGCTATTCGCTTGGCGGCGATGGGCGACGACGCGGTCGGCGGCGACGCTTCCCCGCAGCAGATCGAGAAGATGGCCACAATCCTCCGTGCTGCGTTGGCCGACGGGGCGCTGGGGTTGTCGACGTCGCAGTCGAACACCCACAACGACGGCTCGGGGCAGCCGGTGCCGTCGCGCAGCGCGTCACACGAGGAGCTGCTGGCGTTGGCGGCAGCGGTGCGCGCACATCCGGGCACTCAGCTCGAGGCGATCATCCCGGGTTGCCTGTCCGGCTTCACCGACGACGACATCGACCTGCTCACCGGAATGTCGAAGGCGGCCGACCGGCCGCTGAACTGGAACGTACTGGGCGTCTCGGCTGCCAATCCGGAAGGGCACGAAAAGCAGTTGCGCGCGGGTCAAGTCGCGGCGGAACGCGGAGGGCGCGTCGTGGCGCTCACATTGCCGCATTCGATGAAGATCCGGCTGTCGTTCCTGTCCGGCTTCGTGCTCGACGGGCTGCCGGGCTGGCGCGAGACGATGCACTTGCCGGTGCCCGACCGGCTGAAGGCTCTCGCCGATCCCGAGGTGCGGCGCCGCCTCAACGAGGGCGCCCACTCGGAAGAGGCGGGCATCCTTCGCGGCCTCGCCAATTGGGAGCGACTGATCATCGTCGAAACGTTCGCCGGTCGGAACAACGACGCGACGGGCCGCACGGTCGGCGACGTCGCGGCCGCCCGTGGAAAAGATCCGTTCGACGCGTTGCTGGACATCGTGATCGCCGACGAGCTGCGCACGGGGCTCTCGCCGCGGCCGTTCGGTGACGACGAAGCCGACTGGAAGGCGCGCGCCGAGGTGTGGCGAAACCGGGATGCGGTGATCGGCGGCTCGGACGCGGGCGCGCATCTCGACATGATGTGCGGGGCGATTTACACGACATCGCTGCTCGGCCACGGCGTGCGCGAGCATCAGGTGGTTTCGCTGGAGGAGGCGGTGCGGCTGATCACCGACGTGCCCGCGCGGCTGTACGGGTTGAAGGAGCGCGGCAGGATCACGCCCGGCTGGCACGCCGACTTGGTGATGTTCGACCCGGCGACCGTTGACCACGGGCCGGAGCGCACCCGTTACGACTTGCCCGCCGGCGCACCGCGTTTGGTTGCCGATGCAAGAGGAATAACCTCGGTTTGGGTGGGTGGTGTCGAGGTGTGCCGCGACGGCACGGCAACCGGTGCGATGCCGGGCACTGTTCTGCGATCGGGCCGCGATACCGAGACGGTGACCGCCTCATGACCAACCGGGCGCCGCTGGAGCAGTTCGATCCGGCCAAGTTGCAGGACGGTCTGCTGATGGCGGTCGAGGACGTTCACGAGAAGCTGCGCGTGGCGCGGGAGAAGCATCGGGTAATGGTCGGCAGTCCGATTTTCGAGACCTCGACGCAGAACCTCGATGTGGCGGGCGTGACGGTGCTCGGCTATGACGAGTGCCAGACGGTGCTGACCGACTCGGACAGGTTCTCGTCGTCGATATACGAGCACATTATGGGCCCGGTGATGGGAAAGACGCTGCTCGAGCAGGAAGGAGATGAGCATCGGGCGAGTCGGGCGCTGGTGTCGCCGTTGTTTCGGGCGAAGCTGCTGGAGCGGTGGCGCACCGAACTGGTCGAGGTGGTGGTGCATGAACTGATCGATCGGTTCGCGTCACGCGGTACGGCAGATCTGGTGCGGGAGTTCACGTTTGCGTTCCCGGTGCAGGTGATCGCGCGACTGATGGGACTGCCGCGTGAGGATTATGTGCGGTTCCAGCAGCTGTCGATCGAGTTGTTGAGCGTCGTCTACAACTGGGACATCGGGCTGGCCGCGTCAGCCGCACTGAAGGAGTACTTCGGCGAGATTCTGGCCGAGAGGCGGCGTGCCCCCCAAGACGACTTGATCAGCGTGCTGGCCGAGTCCGAGATCGACGGCGAACGACTGACTGACGACGAGATCTTTGCGTTCCTCTTGTTGATCCTGCCGGCCGGGGTGGAGACGACCTATCGGGCGTCGGGCAATCTGTTGGTGGCCATGCTCACCGACCCGTCGCTGTTGGAGATGGTGCGGTCGGACCGGAACATCATGCGCGGGGCAATCGAGGAGGCGCTGCGGTGGGAGCCGCCGATCAGCACGGTCGTGCGGGTAGCCAAGCGGGACTGTGAACTCGGCGGGATCGCGATTCCCAAGGGTACGAATGTGAGCGTGAGTGTGGCGGCGGCGAACCGCGACCCAGCGCACTATCCGAATCCCGATCAGTTCGACCCGACGCGAAAGAGCTTCGGGCATCTGACGTTTGGTGCGGGCCCACACGTGTGCCTGGGGATGCCGCTGGCACGGATGGAGACGATGGTCGCGATCAATGCTCTGCTCGACCGGCTGCCGGACCTGCATCTGGACCCGACCGCACCGGCCCCGGTGATCAACGGGGTGGCATTCCGATCACCGGCAGCCTTGCCGGTCGAATACACACCGGCCTAGTTGTGCCGATCGTTGGCCGCGCTTCGTAGCGAACGCCAGTAGACCGCCGTCAATAAGGCCATGGGGATCCCGATGATGAGGGACGCGCCGGCCAGCGCATCGGCAATCGCGGCAACAGCCGCATCACCTGTGGTGCGGGCCACGACAAACGCGATAACCGCCATGGCTCCCACCTGCAGCAGGTAGGTCACCAACGCCGGGAGATGCGGATGGTTGCGCAGGCGCGGCACGACAACGGCCGGCTCATCGCGCGCCATCCACGTGAGCAAGCCGATCAGGATGCCGGACGTGAACATAAAGCCGACTTGCGAACCAAGCGGTAGGCCGAACCAGAAGCCCGGCCCGTCATAGCGGAACAGCTCCCCTAATGCGAAATATCGGCCCAGTCGGCTGACGGGATCGATGATCCACAGCGCCCAGGTCGCTAGCACCACCGCAAGCACATACTCGAGGACGGATTGTCGAGAGCGGGACCAGTAGGGCCCCGCGACGATCAGTCGAGTGGCGGCGAAAGCGAAATACGCCATGAAGGTATAGCTGAGCGGCACCATAAGCGGCACATCACCGACCCATAGCTCGTGGCCACGCAGGTCCGGATTGAAGGCGTACCGGGTGTAGGGGACACCCAGATGTACAGACGCGTTCTCCGCGAGCGCGCCGATCGCCACAGCGATCACGGCATATATCGCAGTGCACTTCAGGCCGAGGTGGCGCAGCGCAAGCACCACGAACACCGTGCCGTACGCGGTGACGTACCACCTTCCGACGAAGGTGCCGACGATCTCTTCCACTACCGGGGAGCCTCTCCGACTGCAGCCGTCGAGGCTTCATTGTCCGACCTGGCGCGGCCGAACACCATCGACTCATCGATACGGTCGAAGCGGCGTCTGAAGGCATCGTCCAGGAAGTTGACGCCGACCTTCCATGGCCTGAGTGTGCCTGATTTCGGCAGGACATGTTGACCGCGCTTCACGTAACCCGATTGCAGGTGGAACGCCGGCTGCTCGGGCATCTCGGTGTCGCCGAGGTGCGGATACGCGTGCGTGTAGCCGCGACAATTCATGTAATCCAACAGCTTTGCGACAGTGCGCGCGGTCAGGTCGGCGCCCAGCGTCCACGACGCATTGATGTAGCCGAAGCTCCAGGCCATGTTGGGGACATCCTCGAACATGTGTCGCCGATACAGGAAGTGCTCATGGGGGTCGATCGCTTCGCCGTCGATGCTGACGGTGATGCCGCCGAGCGCCTGCAGTCGCAGCCCGGTGGCCGTGATAACCACATCGGCGTCGATGCGCCGTCCCGACTTCAATGCGATACCGGCGGCGTCCATGTGATCGATGCGGTCGGTCACCATCTCGACGGCGCCGTCACTGATCGCCTTGTAGAGGTCGGCGTTCACGATGAAGCACAGGCGCTGATCCCACGGGTCGTAGGGCGGCGCGAAGTGGGTGTCGATCGGATAGTCGTCGGGCAGATTGCGCTCGGCGATGCGACGCAGCACCCGTTTGCTGAACTCCGGCGCCTTCCGCGCGGTGACCCACATGAGCTGGGCGACGAATGCGTTGCGCCACCGAACGATCCAGTGAGCAAGCCTGCAGCGGCAACACTTTTCGAAGCGCATTGGCCGTCGGCTCCTCTTTCACCGCGGAGATCATGTAGGACGGCGTGCGCTGCAGCATCGTCAGGTGCGCCGCTTTCTCTGCCAGCGACGGGACCAGACTGACCGCCGTCGCGCCACTGCCGATGACCACTATCCGCTTACCGGAGTAGTCGAAGGACTCGGGCCAGTGTTGCGGGTGGATCACCTCCCCGGCGAAGTCCTCGATCCCGGGAATCGGCGGTTGGTAAGGCTTGTCGTAGTCGTAATAGCCGGTCGCGAAGAACAGGAATCTGCACCGGTAGGTCTCCTCTGCCCCGTTCTTGTCGGGTGTGAACCGTCCAGGTGTCGGTGTCGGAGTTCCAGTCGGCGGACCGCACGTAGGTGTTGAGCCGGATGTGCTCATGAATGTGATGCTTGCGCGCCGTCTCGTCCAGGTACTCCCAGATCTGGTCGCCGTCGGCGATCATCTCGGGCCGGGTCCACGGCTCCCACGGAAAGCACAGTGTGTAGATGTCGCTGTCGGAACGCACGCCCGGATATCGGAACAAATCCCACGTTCCGCCAAGTCGCGCGCGCCGTTCCAGCACCACATAGCTCAGCTGCGGGTTGCGTTCGTGTATGCGGTAAGCGGCGCCGATACCCGAAAACCCGGCGCCGACGATCAATACGTCGAACTGCTCGGCAACCTTCGCCGCCATCTCTCCACAATAGGCGCGGTCCCTGTCGACGACCACGGTGGCCGCTCTCATCGCCTCGCGTGCATCCACGCCGTCGTCAGCCGATGATCGGAAACCTTCGCTCACGAGCCAGCGCGTCGAGCGCGGACTGCATTCGGTATCCGCTAATGCTGGGACTCCAATCATCGCTAATTTAGCTATATTGGAACTTGCCGTGCACTCGAACGGGAGAATGTCGACGTGCCCCGCTCGCCTCTGGGGTGCGTCGTCGGACGGTGGTGAGCATGAAGCGGTTGTCGAGCGTTGATGCCGCCTTCAGGTATGCGGAGACACCCAGCTGGCACATGACTGAGGTAAGCGCTAATGGCCGGTGACACCGTCGGGCTGACCGACATCATCGCGCGGTTACCTGCCTTGGTCATGGACGCGCCCGTCGTTTTACGGGGCACGATCACGGCACTCCTGGCGCGTGGGTCAGCCAAGCGGTCGATCGGCCGGGTATTTCAAGAACGTGCGGCGCGCTACGGCAACCAGATTTTCATCCGCTTCGACGACGAAGCGCTGACCTACCGCGACGCCAACCGGACCGTCAACCGCTATGCGGCCACGCTGGCCGATCGCGGTGTCGGTCGCGGCGACGTGGTGGGCATCATGATGCGCAATTCGCCGAGCCCGGTACTCCTGATGCTCGCCGCGGTCAAACTCGGCGCGATCGCGGGCATGCTCAACCACAAGCAAAGCGGCAACGTCCTCGCGCACAGTGTCGGGCTCTTGGATGCCAAGGTCCTCATCGGCGAAGACGACCTGCTCTCGGCGGTGGCCGAGTCGGGCGCGGATGTCGCAGACACGTTGACGTTGAACGAATTCGAACGCCTCGCCGCCGACGCGTCCGTGGATAACCCGGGGGTGACGTCATCGGTATTGGCCAAGGACAGGGCATTCTTGATCTTCACCTCCGGCACCACCGGAGCACCCAAGGCCAGCGTCATGACGCACTACCGGTGGCTGCGGGCGATGGGCGGGTCCGGCGCCATCGGCATGCGGTTGAAGAGCAGCGACACGTTGTACTGCTGCCTGCCGCTGTACCACAACACCGCCCTGACCGTCGCGGTGTCGGGTGTGATCAGCGCCGGCGCCACACTCGCTATCGGCCGGTCGTTTTCGCCCTCGCGGTTCTGGGATGAGGTGACTCACTACGACGCCACCGCCTTCGTATACATCGGTGAGGTCTGTCGCTATCTGCTCAACCAGCGCGAGAAGGACACCGATCGCACGAACAACGTGCGCGTGATCGGTGGCAACGGACTGCGCCCGGATATCTGGGAGGAGTTCACCGCTCGCTTCGATATCCCGCGGGTGTTCGAGTTCTACGGGGCAAGCGAAGGCAACACCGGATTCGTCAACATCTTCCACATTCCCAAGACCGCCGGCATGTGTCCTACCGCGGTGGCGTTCGTCGAATATGACCCGGAGACAGGCGAGCCGGTTCGTGATGACGACGGCCGCGTCCGCAAGGTGCGTCGTGGCGAGCCGGGTCTTCTGCTGAGCAAGATCACGAAAGCTCAGCCGTTCGACGGCTACACCGACCCGGAAGCCAGTGAGAAGAAGCTGGTGCGCAACGCTTTTCGTGACGGTGACGTGTGGCTCAACAGCGGGGACCTGCTGCGGCCACAGGGTTGGCGCCATGCCGTGTTCGTCGACCGGCTCGGTGACACCTTCCGGTGGAAGGGCGAGAACGTGGCGACGACGGACGTCGAGGCAGCTGTGGCGGCCGATCCGGCCGTCGAAGCGGTGACGGTCTTCGGGGTGGAGGTGCCCGGCGCCGACGGGCGTGCCGGAATGGCGGCCGTGGTGCTGGACGGAGGCAGAGAGTTCGACGGCGCGTCGCTGGCCAAGACCGTGTACGAGCACCTGCCCGGCTACGCGGTGCCGCTGTTCGTGCGGGTCGTCGATTCTCTGGATCACACCGAAACGGTCAAGGCCAAGAAGGTCGATCTGCGCGAGCAGGGCTATGGGGCCGACGTCGACGATCCGCTTTACGTGCTCAAGGGTCGCGACGAAGGCTACGTGCGGTACTACGACGAGTACCCCGACGAAGTCGCGGCCGGCGAGCGGCCTGCGGGCTGACACCGCCGCAAGGTTCGACCGCGTACCGTCATTGCATGACGACTCAGGAGGCGAGCGGGGTAACCCCCACGACCGACGAAGACGGGGCGATCGCCACCCTCACCATCGCGTTCAGTAGCGATCCAGTCGCCCGCTGGTTCCTTCCTGACGCAGGTCGCTACCTCACGTACTGGCCCCCGTTTGTCAGGGCATTCGCCGGGAGCGCCCTGACCTCCGATACAGCCGACTCGATCGCAGATTGCGGAGGTGTCGCCCTGTGGCTGCCACCCGACGTCGAGCCGGACAACGAAGCGATGGCCGCCATCGCGGCCGAGGCCGTACCCGAGTCCGACCACGAAGAGGTCTTCGGCGTCTTGGGGCAGATGGGCGACTACCATCCCGCCGAACGCCATTGGTACCTCCCCGTGATGGGCGTCGACGTGGCGAAGCAGGGCGGCGGGCTCGGCTCGGCACTGATCCGCCACGCAGCAGAGCGTTGCGACCGGGACGGCCTGCCCGCCTACCTCGAAGCAACCAACCCCCGCAATAAGCGCCTCTACGCAGCCCACGGGTTCGAGGAACTCGGCGTCATCCAAGTCGGCGGTTCGCCGCCTATCTGGCCTATGCTGCGCAAGCCCCATTGAACTGCCAATATCCCAATCTGCCGCGAGCGGTCGATCAGCCAGAGACCGGCATAGCCCAACCTCCTATACCGCTAGGGTTTATGCACGCTGGTAATCGCTATGCCTTATGCGCCGCCCCAATTGGCGTGACTATGCGCGGTGTGCACGCCGGTCGATGCGCCCGCCGTGTGATGGAGTCACCGTCGTAGCGAGACGCTGCCCGGAGTTTGAGCCAACGTGATCGTGTGTTGACCCACGGGGACTGCCACCGGCGAGCCGGTCGGCTGACCGTCGAGTTCCACCGACGTGTCCGGTGGTAGAGCGGCGAGCGTGATCTGCGCGAGAGTGTCGGTGACGACGTTGATCGTCGAAGTGCGCAACGAAGCGAGTCCTGCCCTGGTGACATCCACGGTGAGGCCTGCGACGTGGGAGAGATTCAGCGCCAGCGACGGCAACGGGTCGACGGCCGGCCCGACCCGCCAGAGCAGCTCGGTGTACAGCCCGGGTGTGAGGTCGAGGTCGGGTTCGAATCCGCGACGACGCCGCGTGGTGCGCGTGGGGTCCGGCCTCGCGTGAGACCTCGCATCAACGGATGCCCGTTCCCCCCGACTGGTCGCGATGTCCGGGTCGGCCGTCAGGTTCGACAGCCACCAGAGCTGGTGCGGCCCGATGCCGAGGTCATGGCGCACCACCTGCGGATACCACGTGAAGGTGATGTGTCCGGGGTCGCCCTGCCGCAGCCCGGTGCCCATGTGCGAAACCGGATCGTCGAACTCGTCTTTGAACACCCACCCGATGTGGTCCTCGGTCGGATAGACGGTGAAGCGGTAGCGGTAGGCGAGCCGGTCGAGCTCGTGCACCTGGAACAAGACCGAGGAAAACGGCACCAACTGGTCCAGAACGCCGTGGGCGATAACGAAGGGAAGCCACCGCGCATTGACGAGCAACCGCAAGGTGTCGCCCTCGCGCGCGCAGTGCGACTCCGGATCGAGGTTGCCCGGAATGGTCACGTCGGGCAGCAACTTCACACCGCAGGCGGGCGGGCCGGCCAACACGACCGCCTGGGCGAACACTTCTGGATAGGTCAGGGCGAGCCTGTAGGTTCCGTAGCCGCCCATCGAGTAGCCCGCAATCACGGTGCGGTTGGGGTCGGTGCCGAGCTGCTCGGCCACCCGCGCCCAGACCTCCCATAGGTCGAGCTCGCCCTCGTTGAGATACCAACACGAGGGACCGCGGGCCAGCGGCGTCACCACCACCGAGTCCCGGTCTTCGCAGATTTGGTGTAACAGGCGCGGGCCGATGGCGGCGAACTGGTTCTGGCCCAAAGCAAGTGAGTGCAGCAACAGGGTAAGCGGCAACGTGCGGCCGGGAGCGTACGTCGAGGGAAGGCACACCGAATACGGCTGCACGCGGCCGAGGAACACGGGGTCGGTGCTCAAGATCCCGGTGTCGGCGACGCCCTGCCCCAGCTCGATCGACGAGACGTACCACCGGGTCGAAGGCCCCCTGACGACCGGTTCCTCGGTGGTGATGCGGGCGGCAAGGTCATCCCACGGGACGGCCAGCGAGAACTGGGACACGTCGCCGGCGGCGAGGGCGTCGGCCTGTGCCGCGTCCGACCAGAAGTTCAGGTGCGGCTTCTCCTGATCGTGGCTGCGGAAGGCGACGTTGTAGACGTTCGGCTGCCCGGGCTTGGCGCCGCGGCTCAGGGGAACGTCGGCGAACCCGTCGCCCACGTCGTTCGCGAGTCCCGCGGCCAACCGGACCGTCCAGGTGCCGGCGGGTTCCAGCAGCGAGCGCGGCACTCGGGCGAGGAAAGAGCGAGCCGACATGTCCACGGTGTGCTCAAGCGGTGTCGACGCATGGGTCGTGAGGTCGATCAGCCGTGCGCCCGCCGCCGATATGAGCAGTGCCATGTCGATGCCGGCGGAGCGGACACCCGCGCCGGCGGGCCACTCGTCGGTGGTCGTCGTCGCGCGGTCGGTGTCGAACGTGAACAGCGCGACGGGCACCGACGGGTCGAGCAGCGTGTTCCAGTCCACCCGCCACCACGTGTCGGCATCGGTGAGCCCGACGGCGGCTCGGAAGATGTCGGCGCCGTTGCGGGCCGCGGCGCCGTCGGGATAGGTATACGTGCCGCGCGGTGGCGCCCCGCCGCTCGGCAGGCTGAGCCGGACGCCGTCGGCACCATGGTCGTCGTACAAGAAGTCGGTCCAGAACAGGGCGCCGCCTGCGAAGCGGCCGGTGCCGCAGGTGCGCGGGAACTCCTCGCCGAACGGCCATCCGGCCGGTGCGGGAAGTTCGGGCTCGGGCCGCAACGCCGCGGCGGGCACCCCTTCGGGCATTCCGTCTACGACGAACAGCTCCGACGGAGGTGCGGGCGAGTCCGGTAGGACGCCGTTCAGCACCGCGTCGGCGATGCGGAGCCCGACGCGAACGGGCAGGAGCGCCAGGTCGACCAATGACATGGCTTCACGATATGGGCCGTCGACCCGAGTCGTAGGCCACTTTGGCGGCGGATTCTGCTTGTGATCGAAAATTGTTGGTGTTCCGTGCAATTGGTTTCGATCAATGACCATTGGTCCTAGCATGAAACATATGGAACGACTCAGCGGACTCGACGCGAGTTTCCTCTACATCGAAAGTTCCGACCAGCCCCTGCATGTCTGTTCGATCCTCGAGTTGGACACGTCATCGATGCCCGACGGTTACACCTTCGATCGGCTGCGCGACGACCTGGCCACCAGGATCGCCGCCATCCCCGAGTTCCGGGCAAAGCTGGCCGACAGCCAGCTCAACCTGGACTATCCGGTGTGGGTCGACGACGACGAGTTCGACCTCGATCGCCATCTGCTCCGCATCGAACTGCCCGCACCGGGCGGACGCCGGGAGCTGGCGCAGATCTGCGGGCACATCGCATCGTCCCCGCTCGATCGCGACAGGCCGCTGTGGGAGATGTGGGTGATCGACGGTATCGCCGACACCGACCCGCGCGCCGGCGGACTGTTGGCGGTGATGACCAAGGTCCATCACGCCGCGGTGGACGGGGTGAGCGGCGCCAACCTGTTCGCGCAACTGTGCAGCGCCGAACCCGACATGCCGCCGCCGGAACCGGTGGAGGGTGCAGGTGGTGCCGGGCCGTTGCAGATCGCGGCGGGTGGGCTGATGAGGTTCGCCGCGCGGCCGTGGCAGTTGGCCAACCTTGTGCCGACGACGGTCGCGACGGTGCTGAAGACGCTCGGTCGTGCACGCGGCGGCCTCACCATGGCGGCGCCGTTCGCGGCACCGGCGACCCGGTTCAACACCTCGGTCACCGCCGAGCGCAACATCGCGTTGGCCCAGCTGAACCTGGACGACGTCAAGAAGGTCAAGGACCGCTTCGGCGTCACGATCAACGACGTGGTGATGGCGTTGTGCGCGTCGACGCTGCGGTGGTTCTTGAGCGATCACGGCGAGCTGCCCGAGCGGTCGTTGGTGGCGATGGTGCCGGTGTCGGTGCACGACAGGTCCGACCGGCCGGGGCACAACCAGTTGTCGGGGATGTTCTGCAACCTGGAGACGCAGATCGCTGACCCCGCGGATCGGTTGCGGGCGATCGCCCGGTCGGACGCCGCCGCCAAGAATCACAGCTCGGCGATCAGCCCCACGCTGTTGCAGGACTGGGCGCAGCTCGCTGCGCGGGCGGTGTTCGGCGGCGTTTTCCGGCTTGTCGCCGACTCGCCGCTCATCGGGAACCCCGTGCATAACCTGATCGTGTCGAATGTGCCGGGGCCCCAGACGACCCTGTACTTCTTGGGCTGCGAAGTCGACGCGATGTATCCGCTGGGCCCGCTGTTCCACGGATGCGGGCTGAACATCACGGTGATGTCGCTGGACGGCAAGCTGAATGTGGGCGTCATCTCCTGCCCCGACCTGGTGCCCGACCTGTGGCGGCTGGCCGACGACTTCGATGTGGCGCTCGAGGAATTGCTCGAATGCAAGGATCCGGCGCGCAGGTGAAACCGTTTCAGCGCAAGCGGTGTCGCGGCGTAGTGGGTTGGGCAGGACGGGTCTGGGGAAGTCCCTCGTGGTGAGCATGGCGGCGAAGGCCCTCGCCAAAGTCGTGAACCCATCGCATGGGTCTGCGCCAGACCGCCTCCGCGATGCGGTGTCGGGGGCGACCGTCCTGGTCACCGGCGCGTCGTTCGGTATCGGTGAGGCCACCGCACGCAAACTCGCGGGCGCCGGAGCGACCGTGCTGCTGGCGGCTCGGTCGGAGCGACAAGCTCGACGAGCTGGTGCGGGACATCGACGCGGGCGGCGGGCACGCAGTCAGTTATCCCGCCGATCTGAGCGACGAGGCCGCCGCGACCGCGTTGGCGAAACGAGTGATCGAGGAGCACGGTCCGCCGGACATCGTGGTGAGCAACGCCGGCAAGTCCATCCGGCGGTCGCTGCATCACCAGTACGAGCGACCGCAGGACTTTCACCGCACGATCGGCATCAATTACCTCGGTCCCATCTGGTTGCTGCTGGGATTGTTGCCGGCGATGCGGGAGCGCGGGACGGGTCACATCGTGAATGTCTCGAGCGTCGGTGTCCGTGTCCCGCCGGGTCCGCGGTGGGGCGCATATCAGGCGTCGAAGGGCGCGTTCGACATGTGGCTGCGCAGCGTCGCAGCGGAGTTGCACGCCGACGGCATCGACGTCACCTCGATCTATATGGCGCTGATCCATACCCGGATGATGGAGCCGACGGAGAGCCTGCGCAATGCTCCCGGGCTGTCTCCCGACGAAGCGGCGGACATCATCGCCAAGGCGATCATCGAGCGACCTCGAACGATCGCGCCGTGGTGGTTGTGGCCGGCCGAAGTGACCACGGTGCTTCTGCGGACGCCGGTGGAGCGCGCGACGCAGGTGTGGTGGCGGCGGCGCGCTCGGCACTCGGACGGGCGCGATCGATGACAGAACGGTTGGTGACGACGGGCGCGCGAGCCTTGGTGCGCTCGCGGCTACTGGTGCCGCCGGGACCGACGGCGCTGCTCCGCCTTGGTCGCGAGGTTGCCCGTGGGCGCACGAATCTCGCCACCCTGCTGGGGATGGCCGCCGTCCGCTGGCCGAATCGGGCAGCGATGATCGACGACGAGGGTGACATCAGCTACCGCGAATTACTCTTGTGCACACAGAGTCTCGCCGATGAGCTGCAACTCCGCGGCAGCGGCCCGGGGCACGTGGTCGGAGTGTTGTGCCGCAACGGGCGGGCTTTCGTCGCCGCTGTTTTCGCTGGAGCCATGGTCGGAACCGACGTAGTGCTGCTGAACACCGAGTTCCCGGCCGAGTCGCTGGCCGCCGCGCTTCGCAGCCACCGGATCGGACTGGTCGTCTGTGACAGCGAGTTCGTTCCGCTCGTGCGTGACGCGGACGACGGGGTCAGGGTCGTCGATGCAGCGGATGTCGATGTGCGCGAGGGTGTGCGTCCTCCTGTGGCACGCGCAGGCCGAATCGTCCTGCTGACCTCCGGCACGACCGGTGCACCGAAAGGCGTGCCCCGTCAGCCGAAAATCCGGATGGCAGTGGGCACCGGTGCATCGATCCTCGACCGCACGGGGCTTCGGATCGGGTCACGAATCTCGCTGCCGGTGCCCATGTTTCACGGCCTGGGGTTCGGCATGCTAACGCTGACCCTGGGTCTTGGCGGCACCGTGCTCACCGGTCGGCGCTTCGACGCCGAAGCCACGCTGGTTCAGGCCTCGCAACAACGCGCCGATGCGTTGACTGTCGTGCCGGTCATGCTTGCGCGCCTCCTCAACCTGAGCGAAGACGTCCGGGCGCGATACCCGGTGCGGTCGTTACGGGTGGTGGTGTCGAGCGGCGCCCGGCTGGACCCGAGCTTGGCCCGGCGGTTCTCGGAGACTTACGGCGACATCATCTACAACGGTTACGGCTCGTCGGAGGTCGGGATCGGAGCTCTCGCAACGCCGATGGACCTTCGGGAAGCACCGGAGACGGTGGGCAGGCCGGTGGTCGGGTGCGCGGTTCGGATTCTCAACGAGGATGGCGGGGTTGTCGGCCCGGACGTGACGGGGCGGGTTTTCGTCGGCGGCGACTTGACGTTCGAGGGGTACACGGGCGGCGAGACCACAGACGTCGTCGACGACATGATGGACACCGGCGACATGGGCTACCTCGACCGGGAGGGGCGGTTGTTCATCGTCGGCCGTGGCGACGACATGATCGTGTCCGGGGGAGAGAACGTCTACCCGCGCGCGGTCGAAAATGCGCTCGCCGCACATCCGGACATCGCCGACAACGCGGTGATCGGCGTGCCCGACGAGGACTACGGCCAACGACTGGCGGCATTCGTCGTGCCGCACGCCGACGCCGACGTCGACGAAGAGTCGATCCGAAGGTTCCTGAAAGACAGGGTCTCTCGCTTCGAGCAGCCCCGAGATATCAGGATCGTCGAGGAGATTCCCCGCAATCCGGCGGGCAAGGTCGTTCGGAATGAGCTGGCGCCCTGACACCATCGGGTGACTCGCCGGTGGTGCGCTCCTCGGATGACGGTCTTCGGTGGTCGAGATATGTGCGGTCGAGATTCATTTCCGACGGAAAAGCCATTCGCCCCCAAGGCAACGTCGGTCGGTTATCAGCGAAGAACGCTACGCAATGTCTCGCCAGGTTGGCTAATGACCCGCGAAGTGCACTGCGCCGCCGGTGAGGCGCAGAACTGATCGGGGTTCAGCCTTTCAGCAGTTCGCCGACATGGGCGCTGACCGAATCCGCCAGGCCCTTAAGGTCGTAACCGCCTTCGAGGACCGAGACGAGACGGCCTTGGCAGTGCTTTTCAGCCGATTTCATCAGTTGGCGCGTCGCCCAGGCGAAATCATCCGCCGTCATGCGCAACGAACCGAGCGGATCGCGTTCATGAGCATCGAACCCTGCGGAGACGATGATGAGTTCCGGTTTGAACGTGTTGAGCGCCGGCAGAATCTTCTGCGCGAAAGCTTCGCGCAGTTCGGCGCCGCCGTCGCCGGGTGCCAGAGGCGCGTTGAAGATATTTCCGACGCCGGTTTCCGATGCTGCACCCGTGCCGGGAAAAAGCGGCATCTGATGGGTCGAGGCGTAGAGCACACTCGGGTCGGAGTAGAAGATTTCCTGCGTGCCGTTGCCGTGGTGAACGTCGAAATCGACGATCGCGACGCGCTCCAACCCGTGCTTCTCTTGCGCATAACGCGCGCCGATGCTGATGTTGTTGAACAGGCAGAACCCCATGGCCTGTTCGGTTCCGGCATGGTGACCGGGCGGACGACAAGCGACAAAGGCGTTGTGCACTTCGCCGTCGAGAACCTTGCCCGTCGCCTGGAGGGTGGCGCCGACGCCGCGCAGCACGACCTCCCATGTCGAGGGCTCCATCATGGTGTCGCCGCCGTCGAGATAGACGTAACCCTCGCTTGGGCGTGCGGCTTCGAGGGCATCGACATATCGGTTGGTGTGGACGTAGCGCGTCGCGTCTAGATCGGCGACTTCGGCTTCGTCGCGCACGAGCGCGTCGAATTGCGCCTGGCCGAGTGCCGCCGCCACTGCTCGATAGCGGTCAGGCCGCTCCGGATGTCCGGCAGCGGTCTTGTGGTTGGCGAAGGCGGGATGATGGAGAAGCAAAGTGGCCAAGGCTGAAGCGGCTTTCGGAGGATGAAACGGATCGAGACAACCAGCTCGCAGGAATAGGCAGCAAAGGCCCTCAGGCGCAATCACTTTCACCGTGGTAGCCGCAGCTGACCGGGCCGGCTGCGCCACGCTCGAGGGCGCCTTGCATTCGCAGGGTCCCTCGAACATGGGGTGCGGCGCGCTTGTGCGGTCAGGCCATCTCGGGTACACGCAGGTGTGCGACCGCCAACTCGAAGTCGCACTGGTCGAGTACTTCTGCGTTTGCTTCCTGGCTGCCCGTGGCTCTGATCCTGTCCAACTGGTCGGTGTTCCGCTCAAGCGCTTGGGCGTTGTCGAAGTTCGCCGCGGCCACGCAACGACCGGAGGCTCGGTCGACGAGCAGGCTGGCGCTGCAGAATCCCTCCAGCTCCTCGAGGGCCGGAAGGATAGTCGTCTTGTAGAAATCGATGCCTCCATCGATTTGATCCGGATCCACCTTGACCCAGGTGGCTCGGACGCAGGCGCCCTCACCCGCCCGGTGCTCGCGGTGCATGGCAGCGATCTCCCATTCCTCGACCTGCGTGCTACCACCGAAAAGCTCCGCGGCCTGGTTACGAATCGACCGAATGGTCTCCTCGCTCGCGCGCATCGCCTCCTCGGAGTCCCAGGAGCTGGTGGCTATGCAGCGGCCTGACGTGCGGTCGACCAGCAAGGAGAAGCCTAGGCACCCGGGAATACCCTCGAGTGCGGGCATCACGCTATCGCGCATGTGCGCAATACCGGCGTCAATGGACGAGGGCTGCGCCTGGATGGTGGTGCTTCGTGCGTACATGTTCTGCCTCCGTTGGTTGTGGGGCAACGTCTCGACGGCGCCGCCGAACCACTTCATCGTCCTCCGACGGGCAAGCCATGGCAATGGGTGGCGGGTATCAGCCTGATGGCAGTTCTGATTCGCTGAAAACCGCTGCGCGCCCGAACAACTCGTGCTGCGCAATAAGCGCAAATATCAGTTCTGCGGCCAGGCGATGGTGACGTCGCCGAGTAAGCGAGACGAGATCTACCAGTACCCGATGATCCGCCCCGCACCGACGGCCGTCAGCCAGCTAACCAGCGACACGCCACCCATGAGCGCCAGTCGGCGCGCTTCGGAGCGGGACAGATTACGGGTTGTGAGGGCGTGCCAGGCCGCCGTGCGGCGCAATACGATGGCGTTCACGAGTCCGAGCCCGATTGCGGAGAACTTCACCAGCAGAACAGGGTTGTCCTCGTACTCGAGAGCATTGGCCGCCAAGAGGCAGACACCGCTGGCTGCGGCGAGCGCGAAGCCTGCCATCGCCACCGGGGCGGCCACGGTGATGATCGGTGCGAGCGGTGCGCGGCGCCACCCGCCCAGCAGCCTCAGATCGAGAACGAGCACGGCACCAAAAAGCGTCGCGACACCGAGAACGTGAATCACGTTGACCACGGGGTAGGTCCACGGGCCGGAGTCGCGCATGAACATGCCGAGCGCAGACGACTGCAGCCAGGCGAGCGCGTCATGCATGCGCGCGCGTCGTGAACCCGCGACGGGCACACCCAACTGAAGGCGCCGCCGGACTAGGCATCAATTGCGTTCTGGGTAGACGTCGAACACCCTTCCGTTCCACGTGAGGCGTTCTGTCTTGATTTCGAGCGTCGCCGCATCGAGATGCCGGTGGCCGCTTGCGGTCACCGTCGCGCCGACGGGAATGACGTCCTCGGTCAGGCCGGCGGCGGCAGTGCGCGTCGACGGGGCCAGCACCACGTCCCACAGCTCTTTGCCGACTTTGATCTGGGCCGTGCCATGCGGCCCGGCGAGGCTCACGGGCGTCTCCAGCGTGCCAGTGATTTCAGATTGCTCGGCCTGATATTCGCTCCATCCGTGGTGGGCGCTGACCGGCGCTGCCACCGCCACCGCCGTAAGGATGGTGGCGACGAGGATGGTGATGAAATTGAAGTGCTTCCGCATAATCGCACCTCCAGGTGCGAGCGTACTCGCGCGCCCATGAACGGGAGCCCGAAGCTGTCGCTGGTCAAAGGTCGAACCGAACCGATCAGATTGGATTACCCACGCAAAGAAGTCTCCGGACCCACGCCCTCGTGAACCCCGGCTGGACCCTCAGGACCGTGGCCAAGTCTCCGGCAGCCCATGGCCGCCGTCGGCTACCAGTACCGTCCCGGTGACGAACGATGCCGACTCGTGGGCGAGAAAGAGCACGCACGCCGCGATCTCCGCCGGCGTGCCACTGCGCCCGATCGGTCCCGCCGCCGCGGCTACGGCTTCGAACGGTAACTGCGAATCGGTGGAGATATAGCCTGGCGCAACGACGTTCACGGTGACGCCGTCTGCGAGGACCTCGAGGGCCAGCGCCCTCGACAAACCCACCAGGCCCGCTTTCGCGGCGGTGTAGGTCGACTGACCCGGCATCGCGCTCACCGTGCCCGTGGTCGAACCGATTGAGACGATGCGCCCGTATCCGGCCGCTGTCATCACCGGCACCACCGACCGGCACATGAGAAACGCGGCCGTGAGGCTGCGGGCCAGCGCAGCTCCACGCTGCCAGCGACATTCCCGCGACATCGTCGTCGGTGTCCCAACCCGATTTCACCGACGTCATGCCGGCGTTGTTTACCAGCACGTCGACACGGCCCCACCGATCCAACGCGGCGCGCACCAGACTGTCGGCCGCCCCGTCGACGGTCAGGTTGGCGATCACCCCGAGGGCCGCGTCTCCGAGTTCTGCGGCCCGCTGATGCACGCGCTCGGAGGTGGCGCCCAGGACCACCCGGGCGCCCTTCGCCACGAGCTCGCGTGCGGCTTTCAGGTGCGTTGACACCCAGCTCACAGCAATAGACAGCAACCACGAGAGTGCTGATCGTCGCCGACGTCTGAGCCGTCGTAAGTGGCTACTTCGTGGTTGAGGGGACTCGCTTATCCAACCTCTCCTCTTGCGCGGTGATCAGGTTGCCGAGCGCTCGCCGGTATTGCCGCGGCGTCTGACCGAACCAGCGACGGCACAAGCGGTTGAGCGCGCTTGCTCGCAATAGCCGAGCAGACCGGCGATCTGCTGCAGATGCAGTCCCGGACGCGAGCACTCGGTACATTCAGCCGGTGACCGCCAATATCTGGAACCTGGATGCCTCGGACGGCCAGCTGCTCGTGCACACCGGCGTCACGGGCCGGGCGGCGAAGATAGGTCACCGGCTGACCATCGCCATGAACACCTGGCTGGCCACCGTCAGGTGGAGCGCTGCGCAACCCGTCGAGGCGGAACTGACGGTCGAGGTGGACTCGCTTCAGGTACTGCGCGGCGTCGGCGGGCTGAAGGCGCTGTCGGGGCCGGAGAAGGCGCTGGCACGGTCGAATGCGTTGAAAGTCCTTGATGCTGAACGGTTCCCGCAGATCCGTTTCCAGGCGAGCGACGTCGACGAGGTGGACGGAGGCTACCGCTTGGCCGGCACGTTGGAGATCCACGGAGTGGTCAATGAGTGCGGGATCGACCTGCTCACAGAGGATGTCGGCGAAGCATGGCGGTTGTCGTGCCAATCCGAAGTCCGCCACTCCGACTTCGGATTGAAGCCCTACTCGATGTTTCTGGGCTCGATGAAAGTCGTTGACACTGTGTCCGTGTCGTTCGTGGCGGCGCATCCCAAATAGGACTGAGCCGGCTGCGCGACCGTCGTCGAGATCCCGGCTTCCTGCGGCTTCTCTAATCCTTCGGGGCGGCCCCGCCCCTCGGGGCAGTCGGCTTGATCAACACGACTGCCACGACGATGGCCGCTAATGGCACTACGGCCATGATCAGACTGACCGTATGGGTGGCGTCGAGCATGCTCTGCGTCGCTGCTGCGGACACCATCCTGGCTCGATCAGGGTCGACGACATGTGAACCCCCAGCCAGCCCGCCGTGCGTCGCCCGAAACGCCTCCCGCGCCTCCTCGAGTGTGATTCCGGAGCCGGCCAGTCTGTGCATGCCTCCGCTGATCACGAGGTTGATGCCGACGAGGGCGAACACCGCGGGCCCCAGTGAATAACCCGCTTGGTTGACAGCGCTTTTGACGCCTGACACCGCGCCGCCGAGCTGAGCAGGCGCGCTGGCCATCATGATCGTCGCCTGCGGAGTCCCCACCATTGCGCCTCCGACCGCGTTGAGGGCGACCGCGGCGAACACCACTGCGAGCGAGGTGTTTTCGTCGAACACCCTGAGTAGCAGGAGGCCGGCGAGCATGACGGCGAGCCCAGCCACCAGTACGGTACGGTCACCGAACCGGGTCGCGGCAGGGCCGGCGGCGGTGGCGGCCAGCGCGGCCAGGGCGGTCGCCGGGATCAACAGTAAGCCGAGCACTTGCGGTGACTCACCACGGACGGTGACGAGATAGAAGGCGAACAGGATCATCGACCCGCCGGCGAGGAAGTTGAATGACATCCCGGCGGTGACGGCGGCGGTGAACCGGCCGGAGCCGAAGATCCGCAGGTTCAACGCCGGCTCGGGTGTGTGCAACTCCCATGCGACGAACCCGGCGGCGGCCAGCAGGCCCGCAAGGATCGCCGCGAGCGCCGCGACGTCGACACCGGCCTCCACCCGCGAGATGCCGTAGATCAACCCGAGGAGGGCGACGCCGACGAGCACCAGGCCGGGCACGTCGAGAGAGCGGGCGGCACGTGGTGTTTCGGGAACGTACCGCAGAGTGATGACCAACGTCATTACGGCGATGGCTGGCGCAACGAGAAAGCATGCGCGCCAACCGATGTGGGTCGAAAGCATGCTGCCGAACGCTGGCAGAGGTGTGGCGATCGCGAATCCCACCCCGAAATACAGCGCGATCACCGCGGCCCGTTTACCCGGAGGGAACACCGCGTTGACGAGGGCCAGCGACAGACCGAGCAGGAACGCCAGTGCGACCCCGACGCCGGCACGCGCCACCACCAACACCGCCGCGCTGGGCGCAGCGGCGGCCAGCACACCGAACGCGATCGTGCCGAGCAACCCGGTCACGAACATGCGCCGCATGCCGTAGAGATCGCCCAGCGTGCCCGCAGCGAGCACGGCGGCGGCCATCGTCAGCGTCGCGAGGCTGGCGATGAAGCTGGCGGTGCTGATCGTGATGTCCAGCCCTATCCGCACCTCGGACATGTTCGCCGAAAGGATCGTCGGATCGGCGATGCTGATCGCATAGCCCAGCCCCATCGCGATGACGGTCATCGACGCCGCGATCCGTGGAAGCCGAGGAGAGGTCGCGCCGGTAGTAGCGGAAGTCATTGCGCGACGCGCGGTCGCACCCTGTCGATCACGGCCTGATTGAACCTGGCCGGTTCGTCGACGAAGGGTTCATGCCCGGACTGGTCGAACCAGAGAACCTCTTTCGACGGCGCCGTTAGCGCGTCGACATACGCCATGCTCGTCTCGGCCGGCACCCA
Organism: uncultured Actinomycetota bacterium; assembly: GCA_963786995.1. Taxonomy (GTDB): domain Bacteria; phylum Actinomycetota; class Actinomycetes; order Mycobacteriales; family Mycobacteriaceae; genus Mycobacterium. Next base: position 868,950 of record CAWBBH010000006.1, read on the forward strand.
GTGGTCGCGGCGTCCGAGGAAGAAGAAGACGGGCATCCGTAACTCGGGTGCGGCATCCAACAGGTTCAGGTTGCTGACCTCGTTCCACATCGCGTTCATCGAGAACCGGAAACCCCAGAACTGGCGCGGCAGGTCGCACACGGACGACTCGGCGCCACTGAGCGCGATCCGCCCGAACTGCCACAGAGCTCTCAGGCTGAGTTGACCCTCGAGGCGCTGCAGCCAGGTCCGTTCCTTGAACACACTGGACGCGGGATAGGGCGGCGGGCCGATCGCCTGCAGGCGCTTGACGGCCCGAGGGTTATTGCGACGCCGCGCCTCGGCGAGCGCGTAGGCGTAAGAGGCGGATTCGGCGGCCGGCCAATCGCCGATCTGCCCGGTGCCGAGATATGCAGCGACGCGTTGCGGGTGTCGGCTGGCGTAGAGCAGGCCAAGCGCTGAGCCCCATGAGTGCCCGTGGAGCACCACCTGCTCCTGACCGACGCGGGCGCAGACCGTGTCGGCCAGTTCACCAAGGTCGGCGATGAATTGCTCGACAGTCATAGACGACCGGGGAACGGAAGGGTCGAAGGACTTACCCGCGCCGCGCTGGTCCCAGTAGACGACCGTGAATCCCTTCTCCAGATCCGAGTTGAAGTGGCGGAGAAGGCGGGTTTCGCTGAACCCGGGCCCCCCGTGCAGATGGATCAGCGGTGGGTTGGCGAGGTTTTCTCCGCGGATCATCACCCATTGGTCGACGCCGCCCAGCCGGCAGTAGCCGATTTCGGCGACACTTTCGGGCAGAATTTCGCCGGCGGGCGTGCGAAACGGAGGTGTATGTCCCGGGTGCCTCATCCTTGGTCGCCCAACGGTGCGGCCTTTCATGGCACAGTCCATTCGTGCACTGGAGCGCCGGTGTGTGCGTGCTCGACGTAGCGCCGAGTCATCTCATGCAGCGCCGCGATGCGCTCCAGCCCGCGCTCCTCGAGATGGCGCACCATCTCCGTCTGCCAGGCGGCGCCGGTGCGGCCGCATCGAACCCGCGCTTCGATGACACCCAGGTAGCGGTCGCGGTCGTCGCGTCCACGCCCCACGCGTCGAGCCCGTCCGCGGCGGCCGGGAGCAGGACCTCACGGGTGAGCTGATCGACCGGGTAATCGACGCCTCGCCAATTCAGCCGCGCAGCCAAGCCGTCCCGCGCTGCGCGGTGCAGGTCCCGCTCGGCCACCGCGAAGGGCACCTGCTGCCACGGGGCGGGGTCAGTGTCGGCGAGCGTGCGGACCAGTCCGTAGTAGAAGGCGGCGTTGGCGACCATGTCGACGGCGGTCGGCCCGCTGGGAAGCACGCGGTTTTCGATGCGCAGCTGCGGACGTCCGGCCTGGACGTCATAGACGGGACGGTTCCAGCGCCACACCGTGCCGTTGTGCAGCCGAAGCTCACGCAGGCCTGGAGCGCACCCGGCTGCGAGGGCGGCATCGGGATCCTCGGGCTCGAGCGTCGGAATCAGCGGAGGAAAGAGCCGCACAACATCGTCGAAGAGCTCGACGGGATCGTTGATCCAGCGGTCGCCCAGGCGCACGCGCGCCGGAGCACCGGCCAGGACCTCTTTGGGACGGCGTGTGTCGAGCAGCTGCTCTAACAATGTGATCCGGGTTTCCTGCCACGCCTGGTAGCCGAGCAGATAGGGCGAGTTCGCGGCCACCGCCACCTGGGCGCCGGCGATCATCTGGGCGGCGTTGTAATAGGCGGCGAACCGGTCCGGTGGCACCCGCAGGTGGAGTTGGAGGCTGGTCGCGGCGGCATCGGGGGCGACCGAGTCGGTCGTGAACTCCACCGGCTCGCACCCATCGACGATGCTCACCACGAACGGGCGGTGCCGAGCGGCGCGCATACGGCGCGCCAGCAGCTCGTAGCGCGGGTTGTGCGAAATTCGCTCGACGGTCAACTGGTCGGCGCCGAGGGTGGGCAGCATGCCGACAGAGATCAGCCGAACACCGAGCCCCTCGATCCGTGCCCTGCATCGATCGAGCACTTCGGCGAGCTCGGATTCGCTCTCCTGCAGCACGTCAGCCCGCAACCGGCGGGGAGCCAGGTTCAGCTCGACGTTGAACTGGCCGAGCTCGTGCTGCATGTCCGCTCGGCCCAGGTGCGCCAAAACCGCATCGTTGATCAGCCGCGGCCGGCCCAACGGGTCCACGAGATCAAACTCCACCTCCATACCGACGGTGTCCTCATGCACGCCGAACCAACCGCCGTCGACCATGCGCCGCAACGCGGCAACACACCGCTCCAGCCTGCGCTGCACCTCGTGGTTGTGATCGACAACAAGGGCGGAAGGTTCGACTCGTTCACCCATGGCGCACCTCCTCGCCGCACTCCTGGATCTCGACCGCCACAACAGCACGGTGGACCAAAACACCGCAGAGGTGACACCTGCTGACGTTTGCACCATGACTCTGGAGGCGCTGCTCGGCCTAGAGCCCAAGTGCCTCGAATTCGAGGGCCAACGTTGATGACTTTGACGAAGGCTGTCAGCGGGGCGGGTATGGCGCTGGCGGCGGCATGCCTTGCTGGGCCATCACGCTGCGCAGCAGCGTGGGGTAGTCGGTGATGATGCCGTCGGCACCGGCAGCAATCTGCGCCCGCATGGTGTCGGCGTCGTTGATCGTCCAGGGAATGACCCTCAGGCCCAATGCATGTGCCCGATCGACAAACGCGCTGTCGGCCACCAGCGCGAAGCCCGGATCGCTGGGCGTCTGGCCGTACGGCACCGAGTAACCGGGCGAGAGGATGTTCGCGCCGACCATGATGGCGCCGATGATCGGATCATGGACGACGGCTGCGTCGATTCCGTTGAGCCACGGCGAGTCCGGTGTCCACGTCGTCTCGTCCCACAATGCCACCAAGGGGATCGAGGGCTCGACACGGCGCACCATCGGCAGTGTCCGCCAGTCGAAACTTTGAATCTCTACCTGCTCGACCTTGTTGGCCGACGTGACCGCGGCCAGGATGATGTCGACGAATTCTTGTGGAGAGGCCGACGTATCCGGCTTGTCCGCCTCGACCTTGGTCTCGATGTTGAAGCGCACGTCCGCGCGATACGAATCGGTGAGCGCGAAAACCTCCGGCAGGGTGGCGATCTTGTTGCCGCGCACCACTTCGGCATCAGGAAAGTCGGCGAGTCGCTTTCCGCAGTCGAGCATGCGGACTTGTGCGAGCGTGAGGTCGTGCACGAGCTTGCCGACGTACGGGTATAGCGGGTCGCCGGCGAATGCCGGTCCGGTGTCGGAGCACTTCTCGGAGGCGATCGTGGGGTCGTGCCAGACCAGGGGCTGATGGTCCTTGGTGATGACGACGTCCAACTCCAGTGTGCTCACGCCGAGTTCGACCGCCTTGGCGAAGGCCCGCAGCGATTCTTCGGTCGTCTCGCCGCGGCCGCCGCGGTGCGCCTGCAGCTCGAAATCAGGGGTCTCGGCAGCTGCCCGTGGTAACAGCATCGGGATGACGCTGATGATCAACGCCGAAGCAGCCAAGCCGAGACGACGGCCCGTAGGCAGGTAGAAGCGGCCTTCGGGGCGATCAACTGCGCGAGCGTGGCCTGTCCTGACGGTGCGCGACACTCGCGATGGAAAGCGGGTTAGTGAGCTCCCACTCGTCGCGTCACCTCGCTGTCAACTGCGGTGGCAATGTCATGGACGAGTCTCGAGTGCCATTGCTTGTGCGCCTCGAGGTCTGCAGCTAGCGCGTGGCAGTCCGGGCATACCTGAGGGGCCGAGGTCTCATGTTGGCTCTGCTCCACGGTGCTCCACCTCCTTGAAGGAATGGGGTCTCCTCGACCGTGGCACGAACCAGACGCCGTGTCCACTATTCGCGTCCGACACACGCGGTGACCACAATCCGATCCCTATCCGGTGCTCTTCTCTCTGGGCGCTGGGGACTCCATATGCCGGATGCCCCGAGGCCGTCCGGATCGCACCCACAGTGCGTATAGCGCGGCGGCGATCAGGATGGCCGCGGCGATGGAGACAATGGGCTCCCCGCGCGCGACATTGATCGCGAGCGTGAAACTGACTGCGGCAGCGCCTGCCAAATTGATTGCAAGAGAGCCGAACCGCCTCTCCTGCCAAGAAAACCGGCACATGGAGACCAAGCCGGCGTGGAATGCCACGAACACCGCCGCGGCGTAGAAGAGCACGAGCTCCTGGTCACGTCCGCGTGCGGCCAGGGTGACTGCGCCGGCCGCGACCATGAATACCGCGACACCCCAATACGGCGTATATCTGCTATTTGTGCGGCCAAGCCACGCCGGCAGGATCCCGGTGCTGGTTCCATCGATGTCTCGTTGCCGCGCAAGCGCTTTCAAAAGGCCGGGACCAGCTTGGAACGAGGAGCTGGCCGCAGATAGCAGGAGTAACGCGGTGGCGAGCTGAAAGGCGGCGAACAGCGGAGGGGCGGTGGCGGCACGGGCGAGTTCTGCGAGCTGGGTTGAGTCGTCTGGAGGGACGCCGATGCGCAGATATGCCAGCTCTGCGGTCAAGCCGAGGGTGAGGGTGCCGACCACGAGACCGGTGAGCCACAGCGTGATCCGGCCGAATCTGCGGCGCCCGGCATCGTCGAGTTCCCCGAGCTGTGCGATCGCCGACGACGGGGCCTCGATGCCCGTGGCAAGCGCCATGGCTACGGGAAACGCGAGAGCGACCGCCAGAGGCGGCGCGTGGCCGGGGTCGGTGGTGGCCGGCGAACCGAAACGTGGCGTGAGGAAGAGTCCGAAGATGAGTACGACGACGGTCAGGACGACGAATGCGACTGTCATCACCGCAAACACGATGCGCCCCCGATGACCGAACCAGGTGCCGGCGGCCACCGCGACGATGAGCAGCAGCGCAATCGGGGCCCGTAGACCGTCGAGGGTGGGAAAGAACGCGATGATCGCAGACGCGGCGGCCGCGGTGCTGATGGCGATGGTGAGGCCGAAGTCGACGATCAGTGCTGCGATGGGGATGAATGCGCTGGCTTCTCCGAATGCGTCCGCGGCCGCGGCGGGGGCGCCCCCACCTTGGGGATAACGGCCAACCAGCTGGTGATAGTTGACGATCACGACGACGATGATCACGACGACGAGAGCCATTGTGGGGAGCAGCAGAGCGAGGTCGCCTCGCAACGCGCGGAGAGCGGCTTCGATCGCGTAGGCGACCGAGGACACCGGGTCGGCCATCACAGCGAAGGTGAACGCGAATAGCAGCGCGGCCCGGCTTTTCATGTACTGGTCTCGTGCCTTATCCCGAAGCAGACCACGCTGCGTGCACCGTGCCCCGCGGCCATGTCTCCGAAGGCGGCCTCGATGTCACCGTGTCATCAACGCCTCGAGGTCGAGCCGGCCTCGGCAGGCCAGCTGCGCGAGCGCCGGGATGTCGCGAGCCGGGTCGCCGGTGCCGTAGACACTGCACCGCATCGTCTTGCCGTCGGCCATCAGCGACAGCGCCGGGAACGTCAATGCCGGCCGCGGCAGCGTCAGCTCTTCCACCGCAGCGGGCCGCCCGGCCTCCCGCAGCACTACCGCTCTCACGGGAACTCGCCCGGCCTCGCCGTCATACCGACTTACGATGGCGGGGCCACAGGACCGGGTCAAGGAGCGCTGATCACGGCCTTCGGTGGCGGCCTCCGCCGAAACTCCGCCCAGTTTGTCGCCGGAGCGGTCGACGTGCACCGCATTGCGGCCGGCAACCCCCGCGGGAGACGATGGGGAATGGCGGGCCACGTCGACGTGCGGGTGTACGCCGAGCTCAACGACTTCTTGCAGCGGGAGTCACGCGGTCTGACCCTGCGTCGTCCGTTCCAATCCCATCAAACGGTGAAAGACGTTCTCGAGGCGATGGGCATTCCGCATACCGAAGTGGACCTCATCGTGGTGAACGGGAAGGCGAAGGACTTCACGCACCGCCCGGCGTCCGGCGACCGCATCGCCGCGTACCCGATGTTCGAAGCACTCGACATCGGCTCGACGACCGGGGTGCGTCTGGGGCCGCTGCGCGATCCGCGCTTCGTCGTCGACGTGAACATCGGCCGACTGGCCCGGCTGCTGCGGATGCTGGGGTTCGACGTCTGGTGGTCCGGCAATGCTGACGACGAGACCCTGGTCGACGTCAGCCTCGACCAGCGGCGCATCCTGCTGACCCGTGACCGAGCCCTGTTGAAACGCCGCGCCATCACGCATGGCGTGTTCGTCCACTCCGACGACCCCCTGGAGCAGACGCTCGAAGTGATCCGGCGCCTGGACCTGAGCGAACGGCTCGCGCCGTTCACCCGCTGCCTGCGGTGCAACGGCGAGCTCGTCGCCGTCGGGAAGGAAGAGGTGATCGACCGCCTCGAACCGCTGACTCGCCGGTACTACACCGATTTCAGTCGTTGCGCGGACTGCGGCCGGATTTACTGGCCGGGGTCACATCATTCCCGGATGCTGCGTCTCGTTGACCGGCTGCGCGCGCAGCTGAGAGACGGGACGTAAATCCCGGCAGTAACGCGGGCACCATATCGCGCGCCGCTATTGCGAAGCTCCTCCTTCCAGCCGCGTCGCGCTTGTCCTGCGGTCAGGCCATCTCGGGCACACGCAGGTGTGCGAGTGCCAACTCGAAGTCGCACTCATCGAGCACCTCTGCGCGTGCTTCCTGGCTGCCCGTGGCTTTGATCCTGTCCAGCTGGTCCTTGTTCTGCTCAAGCGCTTCGGCGTTGTCGAAGGTCGCCACGGCCACGCCGCGACCAGACGCCCGGTCGACGAGCAGGCTGGCGCTACAGAATCCCTCCAGCTCCTCGAGGGCGGGCAGGATAGTCGACTTGTAGAACTCGATGCCTCCGTCGAGTTGACCCGGATCGACCTTGACCCAGGTGGCTCGGACGCAGGCGCCCTCGCCGGCGCGGTGCTCGCGGTGCATGGCGGCGATCTCCCATTCCTCGACCTGCCTGCTACCACCCAAAAGCTCGGCGGCCCGGTCACGAATCGGCCGAATGGCCTCCTCGCTCGCGCGCATCGCCTCTTCGGACTCCCAGGAGCTGGTGACAATGCAGCGGCCGGACGTTCGGTCGACCAACAGGGACAAGCCAACGCATCCGTCGATGCCCTCGAGCGCGGGCATCACGCTGTCCCGCGCATGCGCGATACCGGCGTCAATGGACGAGGGCTGCCCTTGGATTGTGGTGCTTCGTGCGTACATGATCTGCCTCCGTTATGTGTGGGGCAGCGTCTCGACGGCGCCGCCGGACCACTTCATCGTCCTCTCACCGGCAGGGCATGGCAATGGGCGGCGGCGCCAGTCTGATGGAAGTTCGAATTCGTGAAACCCGCTGCGCGCTCTGACAATACGTGCTTCACAAGCTAGCGTGACTAATGACTTCTTTCGCCGAACGGCTCGCCCGGTATTGCCGCGGCGTCTGGCCGAACCAGCGACGACACGACCGGTTCAGCGCGCTCTGTTCCGAGTAGCCGAGCAGGCCGGCGATCTGCTGCAGATGCAGCCCCGGCACGGCGAGGTAGCGCGCGGCGTGCGCCCGGCGCTCGCCGTCGATGATGTCGTGGCAGCGCACGCCCTCGGCGGCGAGTTGTCGCTGCAGGGTCCGCGGATGCAGCGCGAGCTGGTCGGCAATGGCCTCGGCGCTGCATTGGCCGGTGGGCAGCAGCCGCCTGGTCAGCTCGGCGACGCGTTCGGACAGCGCCGCGGTGCTCGGCAGGTACGTCGACTCCAGGTACTTCGTCGCGATGCGTCGGGTCTCGGGGTCGGCGGTGTCGATGGCCTTGTCGGCAACGTCCGCGGGCAGCTCGAACCCGCTCCACGTCTGGTTGAAGCGCACCGGGCAGCCAAGCTCCGCGCGGTAAGCGTCCTGCGATGCATGCTGGCCGTGCATGAAGGCGACCATCCGGGGCCTGGCATGCGGTCCGCCGAGGAGCCGGAGAATGCGCGCGGCGATACCCATGCTGAGCTCGTAGCTCTGCGTCGGATAGGGCACGCCGGGCTCGGTCACGTCATACGTGCACCGCACGTCGGCCTCCGCGGATGCCCGGCCGACCGTCATCGACAGCGCGGGCGAGTGGACGTACAGGTAGCGCGCGATCGCCTCGAAACCGCCCAGCACCGTGTTGGCATTGCGGGCGATCACCGCGATCGGCCCGAGAATGTCCAGCCCCTGGTGTCGAGAAAGACGGAGCCCGAAATCAGGACAGTCGAGGTCCTCGGCACTGGTCTCCAGCAGGCGGATGAACGCGTCGACGGGGACGAAGCCGTCCGCCTGCTGTTCGGCGCTGGCCGGGATGCCGAAGCGCGCCAACAACGCCTGCGGGTCGCCGCCCAGTTCGCGCACCAGATCGCCGTAACCGCGGAGGGCCGCGGTGCGCAGCAGACTGCCCATCACACATCACCTGTCGGGAAATGATAAAAAGCTGTCGGAAATTGTCAAGACCTGCGGTGTCGCCGACGGCCATCCTTCTACCCATGGACGCACAGCATTTCGACACACTGATCATCGGCGCAGGTCTGTCGGGCATCGGGACGGCCGCGCAGCTGACCGCCGAGTTCCCGCACAAAACGCTCGCGGTGCTGGAGCGCCGGGAGCGCCTCGGCGGCACCTGGGACCTTTTCCGCTACCCGGGCATCCGCTCCGATTCGGACATGCTCACCTTCGGCTACAAGTTCCGGCCGTGGCAGGAGTTCAAGGTGCTGGCCGACGGGTCGTCGATCCGCCAGTACATCGCCGACACCGCCGTCGAGTACGGCGTCGACGAGAAGATCCAGTACGGGCTGAAGATCACCCGTGCGGACTGGTCGAGCGCCGAGAGTCGCTGGACGGTCACCGCAGTGCACGAGGCGACGGGCGAGACGCGCCACTACACGTGCGGCTACCTCATCAGCTGCACGGGCTATTACAACTACGACGCGGGCTATCTGCCGACCTTCCCCGGCGTCGAGCGGTTCACGGGCCGCTGCGTCCATCCCCAGCACTGGCCAGAGGACCTCGACTACACCGGCAAGAAGGTCGTCGTGATCGGCAGCGGCGCAACGGCGGTCACCCTGGTCCCCGCGATGGCGGGCGACGCGGCGCACGTGACCATGCTGCAGCGCTCACCGTCGTACGTCTTCTCCCTGCCGGCGTTCGACAAGATCTCACAGGCGCTGGGCCGCTTCCTGTCCGACGAAACGGTGTACAAGCTCGGCCGCAAGCGCAACATCGTGGTTCAGCGTTCGATGTACAAGGCGTGCAGGCGCTTTCCGAAGACGATGCGACGTTTCCTGCTGTCGCAGGTGCGCCGTCGCGTCGGCGCGTCGGTCGACATGAGCCACTTCACCCCGAACTACATGCCGTGGGACGAGCGGCTGTGCGCGGTGCCCGACGGCGACCTGTTCGACGCACTGGCGTCCGGAGAGGCGTCGGTCGTCACCGATCAGATCGAAACTTTCACCGAGACAGGCATTCTGCTGAAGTCGGGTCGGGAGCTGGAGGCGGACATCATCGTCACCGCGACCGGTCTGAACCTGCAGATGCTCGGCGGCATGGCGCTGTCGGTCGACGGCGAGGCGCGCGAACTGCACGACGCGATGACCTACAAGGGCGTGCTGGTGCAGGACATGCCCAACCTGGGGTGGATGTTCGGCTACACCAACGCGCCGTGGACGCTGAAGTCCGACATGGCCGGTGAGTATCTGTGCCGGCTGATGCGGCACATGGACGACAACGGATATGCGGTGGCGATGCCGCGCGACGTCGAGGGCTGCGCGACGGACGACGGCATGCTGGACCAACTGCAGTCCGGCTACGTGCAGCGCGGCAAGGACGTCATGCCGCGCCAGGGTTCCAAGCTGCCGTGGCAGGTGCTGATGCACTACGAGAAGGACTCTCGGATGCTGCTCGACGAGCCCGTCGAGGACGGCGTGCTGTCGTTCGACGCGGCCCGTGCGGAGGCGTTCGCATGAGCGTCCGTCCGGGCGTGGTCCGCGCCGCGCTGCGCGGCTGCCGACCACTGTTGGCCTCCCCCAGGATTTCGGTGGGCGGCAAGCGCAGGATGTACGACCTGTTCACGCGGGTGGCTCGGGCGCCGAGGGGTACGGGCTACGACCGCATCAGCATCGCGGGTGTACCGGTGGAGGGGGTGCGACCGCCGGGAGTGGACTCGAGCGCGACGCTGCTGTACCTGCACGGCGGCGCGTATGCGCTGGGCAGCGCCAGGGGATATCGCGGCGTGGTGACGCGGCTGGCCGCTGCGGCGGGGATGACGGCGTTGGTGCCCGACTACTCGCGGTCGCCGGAGGCGCGCTATCCGGTTGCGCTGGAGGAGATGGTCGCGGTCTATCGATCGTTGATCGACTATGGGGTTGAGCCGGAAAGCATTGTCATTGCGGGCGATTCGGCGGGTGGCGGACTGGCGTTGGCGCTGGCCATGGCGCTTCGGGATCGCGGCATTCCCGGCCCGGCGGCGATCGGCTTGATCTGCCCGTGGGCCGACCTCGCCGTCGACGTCGACGGCGGGCGCCCGGAGACGCGTGATCCGCTGATCAACCCGTCGATGGCGGCGCAGTGGGCGCCGCGGTACGTGGGCGGGCATGACCCGCGACTGCCGGGCATCTCGCCGGCGCGCGGCGACATGGCGGGGCTGCCGCCGATCGTGCTGCAATCGGCGGGCGACGATCCGCTGTGCATCGATGCGGACGCGATCGAGAAGGCCGCCGCGGAAGCGGGCACGGGGCTCGTCGAGCACCGCAGGTTCGAGAACCTGTGGCACGACTTTCATTTGCAGGCAGGTGTTCTCGCCGAGGCCGACGAGGCGATCAATGACATGGGCGCGCGGCTGCGGGCCCTGATGACCGAAAAGGAAGCAGTGAGATGAGTTCGTTCGAGGGCAAGGTCGCTGTGATCACCGGCGCGGGTTCGGGCATCGGCAGGGCGCTGGCGCTCAATCTTGCGGGGAAGGGCGCGAAGCTGGCGCTCTCCGACATCGATGCCGACGGTCTCGCGGAGACGGTGCGTGCGGTGGAAGCGTTGGGGGCAGAGGTGAAGGCTGATCGGCTCAACGTCGCCGAGCGTGACGAGGTGCTGGCCTACGCCGACGATGTCGTCGCGCACTTCGGCATGGTGCACCAGGTGTACAACAACGCGGGCATCGCCCACAACGGCAACGTCGAGGATTCCGATTTCAAGGACATGGAACGGGTCATGGACGTCGACTTCTGGGGTGTGGTGAACGGCACGAAAGCGTTTCTGCCGCATGTGATCGCGTCGGGTGACGGGCACATCGTGAACATCTCGAGCCTGTTCGGTCTGATCGCGGTGCCGGGTCAAAGTGCTTACAACGCAGCGAAGTTCGCGGTGCGCGGGTTCACCGAGGCGTTGCGGCAGGAGATGCTGGTCGCCGGGCATCCGGTGAAGGTGACGTGTGTGCATCCCGGCGGCATCAAGACCGCGGTCGCGCGCAATGCGACCGTGAGCGACAGCGAGGATGCGCAGACGTTCGCGGAGTTCTTCGACAAGTATCTGGCGTTGCATTCGCCGGAGATGGCCGCGGCGACGATCGTCGACGGTGTCCGGCGCCGGCCGTGCGCGGGTGGTGATCGGCTGGGAGGCCAAGGCCCTCGACATGCTGTCGCGGCTCACGGGGTCGGGGTATCAGCGGGTCGTGGCCACCGCGGTTCGGCGGTTCTTCCCGTGGGCCAACAAGCGCTGACCGCATGCAGCGAGGTCGTCGAGCGTCTGGTGGCTCGGCGTTCGGCTCATCGGCGCGGCTCAGTCGCGCTCGGCCCACGCTCCGGCCGCGAAATGTCGGTGGCGGGTGGGGATCATCCCTTTCGCGATGGGCGTCTACGGACTCCCGTCCGGCCGAACCACACGGTGGCCGGGGCCGATGCCCTGGCTGTGCCGGTTGCTAACGACGAAGGGAAAACCCATGACCAATCCTGATCTCCACATTGATCGCCGCGCTGCTGGACCGCACCGGCTCGATGGAGCTCCTCGGTGACGGCCACTCAGGACTGGTTTCGACGAGCTGATCAGATGGCCAGAGGGCCGAGCCGGGCCAGGCCGTGGTGACACTGGCGCAGTTCGACAAGCACGGCGAGGCTCCAGTGCCGGAGTTCGTCTATCGTCAACCGGCCCATCGCCGAAGTGCCCAAGCTGCAGCTGATCCCGCGCGGAATGACGCCGCTGCTCGACGCCACCGGCCGGTTCATCACCGATCGGCCAGGATTTGGACGCGCTGCCCGAGGACGAGCGGCCCGGCCTGGTGATCTGCTTGATCATGACCGACGGCATGGAGAACGCCAGCACGGAGTGGACCGCCCAGCAGGTGCGCTCTTCATGATCAAGCAGCAGCAGGACGAGTACTCATGGAAGTTCATCTTCCTCGGCGCAAACATAGACGCCCAAGCGGTCGCCGACGACATCGGCATCCCGGTCGACGCGGCGCATGACCTTCGACAGCGCCACGACTACGCCGCCAACCGAGTGGCCTACGAGGCCGTGTCGGCCAAGTGTCCGGTCTGCGCGGGCGCCAGCTCGAATGACGCCAGCTTCGACCCCGAGAGCAGCGAGACGAGGCGGTCGGCAGAAAGAAGCGGGGCAACAGCCGCTGAGCTGCTTTGGCAGCGGCGTCCACGCTTCGGATGAAGCGGTGCAGCAATTGAAGGACGCGGCTCGTGAGCTCGGTCAGCCGAGGTCGTCGAGCACCTGATAGGCGGCGTTGTAGCCGGGGATGAAGGTGATGCCGGGGCCGCCGTGGCAGCCGGCGCCGCCGAGGTAGAGCCCGTCGATGCCGATCGGCAGGTCGCGGAAGCCTTTGGGCCCGGGCCGGTTCGGGCCCATCAGGTCGGGGTGCAGCAGGCCGTGGCAGAAGTCGCCGGAGGGGGCGCCGAACATGGTGTTCATGTGGTACGGCGCGAAGGTGATGTGCCGGATCTGGATGTCCTTGAAGTTGGGGGCGTAGCGGCTGATCTTGTCGACGACGCGGTCGGCCATCTCGTTCTTCAGGTGGCCGTGTTGGTCGCGCGGGGTCTCGACGGGGAACGCGTAGGCGTAGGCGCTGGCGGCGTGCATGCCGGGCGGGCGCCATGGCGGTGTCGTGCACCGACGGGATCTGCATGCCCAGCGACGGGTTGTCGGGGACGATGCCGCGGCAGGCGTTCTCCCATTGCCGTTGCTGCTCTTCGGGGGAGCCGAAGATGCCGACGGACGGCTGCATGCCGGGCTCGTTGAGGAACTCGTACGGCGGGGCGAACTCGGGCAGTCCGTCGAGCGCGAAGTGCATCTGCACGAAGGAGGCGCGGTGGTCGCGGCCCTTGCAGTCGGTCGAGCAGTTGGGCCGAGACAGTGATCGGCGCCAACGAGTTCGGTGAGGGTGGTGTCGGGGGACAGGTTGGAGACGACGACGGGCGCGGTGATGGTTTCGCCGTCGTTGCGTGCGCACGCCGGTGACTTTGTTGCCGTCGACGAGGATCTGCTCGACCTTGGTGCGGTAGCGGATCTCGCCGCCGCGGCTCTCGAACATCTCGCGCAGGTGCTCGGTGAGCGCGCCGATGCCGCCTTCGAGTTTGGTCATCATCTGCCCGCCCTCTTCGGGGACGGCGAGGGCGAAGGCGAGGCAGGTGGCGCTGCCGGGGGTGTAGGGCCCGCGGTAGGTGGAGTTGATGGCGAGGAAGGCGAGCATGCCGCGCATGACGGAGTGCTTCGTCTTGTCGGGCAGGTAGCGGTCGATGACGTCCATGGCGGAGCCGAAGAGGGTTTCGTGGATGGCGCGGCGTTCGGCTTCGTTGGCGGCGCAGGCGTACATCTCGTCGATGGTCTTGGGTGGTTGGCGGACGTCGAAGCGGCCCAGTGCTTTTGCGGGGCCTTGGCTCCAGGCGATGAGTTCGGCCATGCCGGTGACGGCGTCCATGCCGTGCTTCTCGGCGAGGTGGGTCATCAGTTCCATCGGGTCGCGGTAGAAGATCATCGCTTCTTCGCCGGCCTCGCCGATGTTGACGCGACATGACGTCGGCGTCGACGGTGGGCAGGGTGTCGAGGCCGAGGTCTTTGGTGATCTCGCTGGGGGTGGGGAACTGCACCGACCCGGCGATCTCGTAGCGGAAGCCGTCGATGAGTTCGACGGTGGCGGCCATGCCGCCGGCGTAGGTGTTGGCCTCGAGGATCAGGGTCTTGAGGCCGGCGCGTTGGAGGAGGGCGGCGGCGGTGAGTCCGTTGTGTCCGGCGCCGACGACGATCGCGTCATAGTCACTCATGGATCGGCAGATATATGTCAGTACTGACGCAATTGTGTCGGTACTGACAAAATTGTGGGATACGCTGTCGGGACTATGGCCGCACCCGTCAACCTGCATCAGCAGCGCAGCGCAGGCGACGAAGGAGTCGCTGCGGCGGGTGGCGCTCGAGCGGTTCAAGCGGGACGGGTTCGCGAATGTCACGGTGACGGAACTGGCCGCGGAAGCCGGCGTCACCGAGCGCACGTTCTTCCGGCACTTCCCGACGAAGGAAGCGGTGCTGTTCGAGGACTACGAGACGCAGCTGGACTGGTTGGCCGAGGCGCTGGCGCGACGGCCGGCGTCGGAGAATCTGTTCGACGCGGTGCTGGCGAGCGTCGTGAGCTTCCCGCACGACCTGGAGGTGGTCCGCCAGGCGGCGCTGCTGCGGGCGGAGCTGATCGGCGGCGAGCGGGCGGCCGGTCACCTGCGGGTGGTGCAGGCGTCGTTCGCGGCGGTGATCACCGAGTTCGTCCGGTCGCGCTACGCCGATATGTCCGGACATCGACCTGGAGGCGGAAGTGGCGGGTGCCGGCGCTGGCGGCGGCACTTGTTGTGGCGGTGGAGAACTGGGGCGCGGCGGCTGCATGGGCGATCTCGGCGAGATCGTCGCGGACAGTGTGGATTTGATGCGGACGGGGCTCGCGCCGCTGCAGTGACTGATGCCTTGGCGTCTTATCGCGGGTTTGCGCTGAACGGCTTTCTGCGTGGCTCGTTCTCAACTAATCTCCGCTTTGTCGTGGGTCGCGACTTTCGAGGGGGAGACCAATGATCCGATCAGTAAGTCCTGTCCTGATAACGGCAGCGTCATCCGTCATTCTTATCGGCTGCGGCGGCGGGGAAAGCGGCACGCCTGAAACCGTGACTGTGCGCGACACCGTTACGGCCTCGGCGGCCCCATCAGTGTCGGCATCCATACCGACGGCTGCGCCGCCGTCTGCTGCAGGGCCGGAGCAGTCTTGGACAATGCCCGATTTGCGCGGTCGCAATCTGACAAGACGCGCAAGATGCGATTCAGCAGCTCACCAACAACGAAGTGTTCTACACAGGATCGACGGATCTGACTGGGCAGGCGCGCAATCAGATGATGGATCGCAATTGGCAAGTCTGTACATCGACCCCTGCCCCGGGAGAAACCTTTACGAAGACCACCGTCATCGATCTTCGGGTGTCGTCCGTATTGATATAGAGACTTGCCCTTGATGTATATCGAGTTGGCTACCTATGCCGCGCAGTTCGCCGGAGTTAACTCGACGCTGCCCGCGCCGATGATGACGACGGTGGGTTTCACTCCGTCCGACGTTCCGTGGTGGTGGGTGCGTCGGCGACGACGGCCTCGGTGAGGGCCTCGCCGCGCTTCTCGTCGCTGTAGACCATCAGGGTCGAGCCGACCAGCGCCAGCACGATGCCGATCGCGCCGTAGGGCGTGGGCAGCGTCTGGTAGGCGATCAGCGAGATCACGACGGTGAGCGCGGGTGCGAGCGCGTTGGTCGTCGGCGCCACGATGGACGCCTTGCCGCGGGCGAGCGCCATCACCAGGAACAGCGCGCCGACCGCGTTGAGCACCTGGGTGCCGGCCGTCAATGCCGGTGCCTGCCAGGGGAAGTCGGTCGGGAGGCCGCCGACCATGATCAGCGCAACCGGGATCAGCGGCCAGCGCGGTGATCGTCATCCAGCCGAACGTGGTGGCTTCGTTGACGCCGATGGTCGCGGCCTTGCGCATGAAGTAGGCCTGCACGCCCCACGCCACGCAGATCAGGATCGCCAGCAGCAGCCACGGACCCTTGGATTCCTCGTCCTCGCCGCCGGTGATGGTGAACAACACGATGGCGGTCAGCGCGAAGACGAGGCCGATGACGGCGAGCGGCTTGATCCGTTCGCGCAGCAGCACCATCGCCATCAGGACGGTGATCGCGGGGGAGATCGAGATGATCGGGAAGATGAGGTACGCCGGACCCATCGTCAGCGCCTGGAACAGGATGCAGCTGGCCGCCTGCGCCGGTGAAGCCCGATCAGCAGCCCGTAGATCGTCGCGGCGGGGCGGCGGTCCCATTCGTGGCCGCGCAGGATGAAGGCGGCGGGGATGAGCATCGTCAGCGCCCAGATGCTGTAGATCATCTCGTCGGGGTAGCTCGTACTTCGTTGCGGGCAGCGCGGAGAACGCCCCCCAGACACCCCAGAACAGGACCAGCAGTGCGGCGTAGAAGATCCAGCTGCGGGTCTGTCCGGTCTTGCGGTGGTTTCAGTCATGATCATTCACCTCGTCGATTGGTTCTCGGAAAGTTGTTGTACGGCAGTCGTCACTCAGCGGATGTCCGCTGTGCTTGGCGGCGTACAGCGCGGCGCCCACTGCTGGATCGAGCCGCGGAGTCTGGAGGTCGTACTTGGCGGGAGCGCTCTGCATCGCGGTGACGAAAGTTCGAGATAGCCCTCGGTGCTTGAACATGCCGCCGGAGTAGGACACCGGCACGGTCTCCTCGTCGGTGAATCTGATCAGCGTCCGGGTCGTCTCGATCAGCAAGACGAGCTCGTCGACCGCCGCGGCGAGGATGCGCTTGCAGACCTCGTCGCCGGCGTCGCGCGGCCTCGGCCACCGTGGTGGCCAGCGCGGCGATCTTGCTGCGGTCGCCCTGCCACGTGTCGATCACCAGGCTCGACGACGTCGAGATCGCCGGCGACCTCGAGGCGCTCGCTTCAGCATCGCGTGCAGCGGGCCGTGCGGCAGGCGGCCGTCGCTCATCCGGGAGAACGCGTTGAGGCCCTGTGCGGCAATCCAATACGCCGAGCCCTCGTCGCCGAACAGCTCGCCCCAGCCGCCGACCCGGTGGCCGACGCCCTGGCGCTCGCCGTAGGTCATCGACCCGGTGCCGCTGATGACGTTGATGCCGTCCTGCGCCGGCGAGCGAGCCGGCCCAGCCGCACACCATGTCGTTGTCGCAGCTGTACCGGTCGTGGCCGAGCACGCCGCGCGGGACCGCGTCGAGCTGCTGCGATGTCGCCGCTGGCCTCGCCGTAGCCGGGCAGCCCGAAGAACGCGGCGTCGATGTCGTCGGGCGTGATGCCGGCCTGCGCGCAGATGTCCGTAACACCCTGCGCGCAGCGACCTTTCGACGACCTCGAAGCCGTCGTTGAAGTAGTAGCGACGTGGGCGCGGTGGCGCGGGCGATGACAGCTGCCCGCGTCGTCGATGAGCGCGCAGACGCGGTCTTCGTGCCGCCGCCGTCGACCCCGAGAGAACGGGCCATGCCTACGCTCCGCTCCGGTCATCGGGTAGATGGTGACGCCCTGCACGACGCGGTTGACCTCACCGGAGGGGAACGGGTTGTCGGGCGTCTTGCCGTGCTCCAGCGAGGTGAACAGCGCGAGGTACTGCGCGAAGACAGGTACGGCGAGGGCGACGAGCGCGTCGTCGAGACCGTCGAGGCCGGGCAGGACGATCGCCGGCCCGTGCGGTCTCGGGGCATGGGCTCGGCGCTGAGCACGACGACGGCGTCCTGGCCGAGCTGCGCGCGGATCTCGGCGATGATGTCGAGGTCGTAGCGGCGGGTGTAGGGGTCGGTGGAGACGTAGACGATGGCGAGCGTGTCGCCGTCGAGCGCGGACTTGGGCCCGTGCCGGAAGCCCAGCGGCGGAGTCGAAGTAGGTGACGACCTCGCCGGCGGTCAGCTCGAGCATCTTCAGCGCGGACTCGCGCGCCAGCCCGGCCAGCGGCCCGCTGCCGAGGTAGACGAACCGCTGCTTCTTGGCCTGCGCGAGGGCTTTGATGTCGGGCTGCAGGCTGCGCGACGTGCTCGGCCGCTGTCGCGAGCGGGTCGCCGTCGTCGGCGGTGGCCGGGCCGAGCAGCAGCAGGCACGTCAGCAGCATCGAGGTCAGGCTCGACGTCATCGCGAAGCCGGTGTCGTTGGCGCGGTCCGGCATGTAGACGACGTGTGAGTTGGCCTTGTCGCTGTGCGTGCGGCCGAGTTCGCCGTCGGGGTCGCAGGTGAGGACGAGATGCCAGATCTCGTCGACGAGGTCGTCGGCGAGCTGGGTGGTGGCGAGGCTCTCGGGGCTGTTGCCGGAGCGGCCGAACGACACCATCAGCGTCGGGGTGTTCGGCTCGAGGTGGTCGCGCGGGCTGGCGACGATGCTGGTGGTCGGGATGGCGTCGACGCGGCAGCCGAGGTGGCGCCGGAGGGCGGCGGCGGCGATCTCGCCGATGAACGCGGAGCTGCCCGCGCCGGTCAGGATGATGCGGATGCCGGGGCGGCCGGTGATGTCGGCGAGGAAGTCGTCGAGCGCGGGGTTGGCGCGGTTGGCGACCTCGCGCCAGACGTCGGGCTGCTGGCCGATCTCGAGAATCGTTGCGCCGCCGTCTTCTTGGGCGGGCACGGGTGTCGTCATTCGGATCCCTCCAGACACGGCTCGGGCGTAGGGGCGCATCGCGTCGCGGATGCGGTCGATGACCAGGGCCTGGGCGACGGGCTCGAGCTCACCGGCGCGGATCCGGTCGTACTGATAGGGCAGGAACTGGCTGATGAGCGGGAGCGGGATGCCGGCGCGGTCGAGGTTCTGCAGAAGGGTGACGCGCGCGGCGTCGACTTCGTCGTCGGCCCAGTAGTAGCGCAGCCGGTCGCTGTAGCTGTAGCGGCGGGACATGCGCTGGGTCTGCGGGTCGCCCTCGTAGTAGCCCTGCCAGTAGTCGGGGTTGGCGAGCATGCGGCGCTCGATGACCTCGACCAGGTTGGAGCGGGAGGGCCGCGGGATGAGTTCGTTCTCGATGAAGGTCAGCGCGAACAGGGCTTCGCGCATCGCGAAGGTCAGGCCGGGCCCGACCTTGAGGACGGCCCAGTGGTCTTCGACGAGTTCTTTGAGCTGAGCGGGGCGCTGGTAGTCGGTGGAGTGGGCTTCGAAGACGAGGTGGTCTTCGTCGTCGAGGACGCGGCGCAGGTCGGCGGTGGCGTCGCGCTGGTAGTCGATGACGTGGAGGTGGTCGAACTCGACGCCGGGCTGGACGACGAGGGCCATGATGCGGGGCCAGACGTTCTGCAGGCCAAGCTGTTCGAAGGCTGTGCGGTGGGCGGCGATGGTGGTGCGGGCGCGGTCGGCGGGGGTGGGGGTGAGGCGGTCGAGGGTCTCGTGGGCGCCGCCGGGGACGGGCACCTCGGTGCCGATGACGTACATGGGCGCGGTGCCGGTGCGGTGGGCGGCGTCTTCGGCGATCTGCAGGAGGCGGGCGGTGCGGCTGGCGACGGTGTCGTCGTCGAGGACGGCGGGGTCGTCGGCGCAGGACATGCTGCAGTCGAGGTGGATCTTGGTGTAGCCGGCTTCGACGTAGGCGGCGATGAGGACGTCGGCCTTGGCCATGGCGGCGTCGGCGGGTTCGCGTTGCCAGCGGTTGGGGCCGAGGTGGTCGCCGCCGAGGACGACGCGGTCGCGGGGGAAGTCTTGTTGGTCGGCGATGGCGAGGACCATGTCGCGGAAGTCGGGGGGCCGCATGCCGGTGTAGCCGCCGTACTGGTCGACCTGGTTGGAGGTGGCCTCGATGAGGACGTAGGTGTCGTCGGCGGCGGCCTGGGCGAGGGCGGCTTCGACGACGGTGGGGTGGGCGGAGCAGACGGAGTAGACGCCGACGGGTTCACCGGCTTTGTGGCGGCTGATGGTGTCGGCGAGCCAGTTGGTGCGTTGGCCGGTCCGGGCGGTGGCGAGTGGTGTCACGCGGTGGCCACCCGGCGTGATGTGTGCAACATTTGTCGATCGTGGAAAGCTCGCTCATAGTGCGCAATATCTGGCCGTCAAGCGATCACTAAAACTGATCGTTTTGGTCTTGAACTGCGAGGAGACGCCGCCATGTCGATCAGGCGCACCGACCGGATGCGGGAGGTGCTGGCGCTGCTGCGCGACCGCGGCGAGGTCGATGCGCAGAAGCTGAGGGCGGAGCTGGGGGTGTCGGCGGCGACGCTGCGGCGGGATCTGGCTGAGCTGGAGGAGCAGGGGCTGCTGGTGCGGACGCACGGCGGGGCGAGGGCGCTGGACCCGAGCGGGAGTGAGATTCCGGTGCGGCTGCGGGATCACCGGATGGTGGCGATCAAGAGGCGGATCGCGCAGCATGCGGCGGCGTTGGTGCCGGCGGGTCCGCAGGCGGTGGCGTTGACGGGTGGGGTGACGACGGGGGAGGTGGCGCGGTCGTTGAAGGGGCGGCCGCAGATGACGATCGTGACGAACTCGCTGACGATCGCGGCGGACTGCGCGGTGGACGCGCACATGAAGGTGATCATGACGGGCGGGCTGGTTAGGGCGAACTCGATGGAGGCGGTGGGGCCGATGAGCGAGCACGCGTTTCAGGTGATCAATGTGGGCACGGCGGTGCTGGGCGCGGACGGGATGTCGGCGGAGGTGGGGGCGACGACGTTCGACGAGGCGGAAGCGCGGACGGCGATGGCGATGGCGGCGAACGCGCAGCGGGTGATCGTGCCGGTGGACGGGTCGAAGATCGGGAAGGTCACGCTGGCAAAGATGGTGCCGCTCAGTCAGATTGACCATCTTGGTGACGGACTCGACGGCGGATCGCGGGCAGGTGGAGCTGATCGCGG
>CAWBBH010000007.1:0-255341 GCA_963786995.1 uncultured Actinomycetota bacterium
GCCCCCGGCACTGGCGAACCGATCGGCACCACACCGGTCCCCGCGGTCAGCGGCGCACTGATCGACGCATACACCGTGGTCTCGGTGGGGCCGTAGCCGTTGATCATCACCCGCCCCGGCGCCCACCGATCCACCACCTCGCCGGGCAGGGCTCAGCGGCCACCATCAACGCCGCCGAGTCCAAACCCTGCGGCGAGAGCACCCCGACCGCCGACGGGGTCTGACTTAAGACGCTGACCTTTTCCGTGACCAGTAAGGAATGGAAGTCTTCCGGGGAGCGCGCCACCTCTTCGGGCACCACCACCAGCCGCCCACCGTGTAGCAGCGCACCCCAGATCTCCCACACCGAGTAGTCGAAGGCCAAGGAATGACACTGCGTCCACACCTGTCCGGGCGCTAGCTCCAGCGCCGACATCCAGGCAGTCAAACAGCCGGGTGACATTATGGTGGGTTACCGCCACCCCCTTGGGCACCCCAGTGGTGCCGGAGGTGTAGATGATGTGGGCGATGTCATCGGGAGCCGGCGTCGGCAGCGCCGTGCTGGGTTGACTGCCAACAGCAGGGTCATCGACATCGATGACCAGCAGCTCGACACCCGTCCAGCCGCGACCGCAGGCCTGCCGTGGTGATCGCGGCGATCGGCGCGGCATCATCGAGCATGAACCCGATCCGGGCCGCCGGCAGAACCGGGTCGATCGGCAGATAGGCCGCCCCGGTTTTGAGCACCGCCAAAATCGCCACGACCGCCTCCGCAGAGCGCTCCAACAGCAGCGCCACACACTGCCCCGGGCCCACACCCTGCCCGGCCAGCAGGTGCGCCAACCGGTTAGCGGCCTCCTCAAGCTCGCGATAAGTCCACGAAGACCTCACCGCACACCAACGCCACCGCCTCGGGTGCGCGGGCCACCTGCGCGGCAAATAACGCCGGAATCGACACCGGCGTGGGTCGCCGGCTGCGGTCAACACCGCCCGGTTACCGATCGCATCCAGCCGGGCGTGCTCGTCGGCATCGAGCAGATCGATCGACGACAGCCGCCGGGTCGGGTCGGCGGTGATCGCCTCCAACACCCGCCGCCACCGCTCGATCAGCGCCTCGATGCTGGCCGCGTCGAACACGTCGGTGCGAAACTCCACCGTCCCGCCGATCCCGGCCGGCGCACCGGCCTCGCTCCAGCGTTCGGCCAGCGAAAACACCAAATCCATGCGGGCGGTGTGGGTGTCGGCCGGCATCTGGGTGACCCGCACATCACCCAACGCCAACCCGGCGGCGGGATCGCTGCCCTGCCCGGGAAGGTTCTGCCAGCCCAGCATCACCTGCACCAGCGGGTGATGGGTCAGCGATCGGGTCGGGTTGAGCCGATCCACCAGTAACTCGAAGGGCACGTCTTGATGCTCGTAGGCGGCCAGGCTGCGCCCGCGCACCTGGGCCAGCAACTCGGCGACACTGGGATCACCGGCCACCTCGACCCGCAACACCAAGGTGTTGACGAAAAACCCCACCAGCTCATCGAGCGCCGGGTCGCGCCGCCCGGCGATCGGGATCCCCACCGCCACCTCCGCGCTGGCGCTGAGCTTGGCCAGCAGCACCGCCAGGGCGGCCTGCATCACCATGAAACTGGTCGCGTTGTGCTCGCCAGCCACCCGCGCACCCGCTGCTGCAGCTCGGCCGGCCAGTCCACCGCCACACTGGCGCCGCGGTAATCGGCCACCGGCGGATAGGGCCGATCGGTGGGCAGCACCAGCCGCTCGGGCATCCCGGCCAGGGCCTGCTCCCAATAGGCCAGCTGCGCGGCGATCGGGCTGTCGCTGTCGGCCAGATCACCCAGGTGCGCCCGCTGCCACAGCGTGTAATCGACATACTGCACCGGCAACGGCGCCCAGCCGGGCGCCTGCCCGGCACACCGGCTGGCATAGGCCACCCCCAGATCACCCACCAGCGGGGTGATCGACCAGCCGTCGGCGGCGATATGGTGCACCATGGCCACCAGCACGTGCTCGTCGTCGCCGATGCGGAACAGCCGCGCCCGCAACGGAATCTCGCCGGTCAGGTCGAACGTGTAGCGCACTACGCCGCCGACGGCCTCCTCCAGCCGGTCTGCCGGCCAGCCGCTGGCATCAACGACCTGCCAGCCGAAGTCGGCCCGCTCAGCCGGCACCACCAACTGCTGCGGGATCCCCTCGGCCGCCGGGAACAGCGTGCGCAGACTCTCCTGGCGGCCCACCACATCGGCCAGCGCCGCCCCCAACGCCTCGGCATCCAGGCGCCCACCCAGCCGCAACGCCACCGCCATGTTGTAGATCGGGGAGGGCCCCTGCAACTGCTCGATAAACCACAACCGGCTCTGCGCAAACGACAACGGAACCCGCTCCGGGCGCGGCATCACCCGCAACGGCGGGTGCGCAGGGCCGCCCCGATGCCGGTGCAGATACTCGGCGAGATCCCCGACGGTGGACGCGTCGAACAGATACCGCACCGGCACTTCCCTGCCCAAGGCCAACTGCAGCCGCGCGCTCACCCGGGTGGCGATCAACGAATCCCCACCCAGGGCGAAGAAATCATCATCGAGTCCGACCCGCTCCACGCCCAACACCTCGGCGAATACCCCGGCAACGATCTTTTCGGTCTGGGTCTGCGGCGCCCGGAAGGGTGTGGCGGCAAACACCGGCGCTGGCAGCGCTTTACGGTCGATCTTGCCCGAGGAGGTCAACGGGAACGCCTCAAGCACCACAATGTGCGCCGGCACCATGTAATCGGGCAACCACGCGCTCAACCGCTGACGCACCGCACTGACTTTGGTGTTGGTCTGGGGGTCATTGGCGTGGGTGGTGCTTTGGTGGGCCCCGTTGTGGGGCAGGTAGACGTCGGTCAGCGGCGCGGTGTGCTGGCCGCCGGGGTCGGTGGGGGTGATGAAAACCGCATCCAGGGTGCCCGGTTGGGCGCCCCAGGTGACCGCGACGTGGTATCCGGTGGTTTCGCCGAGGCGGTGCAATTCTTCGGGGACGGCGGCGTCGGGAGTCGCGGTGGCGGTGACTTGGGCCAGTGCGTCGGCCACGGGTAGCCCAGCGGCCAGGGCGGCTTCGATGCCGACGTCGGTGATCACTCCAGCGCGGGGGATGCCGGTGATGCGGACGGTGCTGGGACGCTGCGATATCAACCGGGTGTGCAGTCCGTCCAGGCCCGCGCATTGGGTCCACGCCCAGCTGGGTGCGACGGCCAGTGAGCGTACCGGCGTGGGGGTTTTGTAGACGATGACGTCGTAGCGATACCGGCTCAGTTCGTTATCAGCCACTCCGCGTTTGACTTCGATGTCAAGTCCAGCCACCGACGCATGGTCGCCGGCCCAGGTGGTGAAAAACTCCGGGGCAAGCAGCAATTCGGGTTCACCGAGCACGGCGCGCTGAACTCGCTGGCGGATCTCGGCGGCATCGGTGGCGTTGGTGCGGGCCAGCGCAACCGCGGTTTGAAACGCGCCCTGCAGACTGTGGTTGCGCACATCACCGATAAACAGTGCCCCGCCGGGGGCCAGCAGCTCCATGGCGTTGTCGATGACCTCGGCCAGATATCCCCCGTTGGGGAAGTACTGAATGACCGAGTTGAGAATGATGGTGTCGAAGTAGCCCCGCGGCAGCGCCTCGGTGACGTGGGCGGGCTGGGTCAGCAGCTGGACCCGATCACGCCACCCGATCCGCAACTGCTCGAGCGAGCGGGCCAGGGTGTCGATGGCTACCGCCGATATGTCGGTGCCGACATAGTGCTCACAGCGCGGGGCGATCTGTGACAACACCAGCCCCGAGCCCGCGCCGATCTCCAACACCCGCCGCGGCTGCAGGGCCATGATCCGATCCACCGTGGCCGAACGCCACTCCACCATCTCCTCGAGCGGAATCGGATCACCGGTATAGCTGCTGTTCCACCCCCGAAAATCCATGCCGAACCCCGACACCGCCATCTCAGCGTCGTACAGCTCGTCATACAGGTGTTGCCACTCTTCGACGATTTCGGCGTCATGGTCGGCGGTGCTGGTGTGCTCGAGGGTGATGTAGGCGACCAGGTGGGCGCCGGTGGTGTGGTGGTGCACGGCGGCGGCGGCCTGGGTGACGTGCGGGCAAGCCAGCAGGGTGTTTTCGATTTCGCCCAGTTCGATGCGCTGTCCGCGCAGTTTGATCTGGCTATCGGCGCGGCCCAGATACTCCAGGGTCCCAGCGGGGGTCCAGCGCACCAGGTCGCCGGTGCGGTATATCCGCGCCCCCACACCCCCGTAGGGGTTGGCCACGAACCGTTCCGCGGTCAACCCCGCCCGGCCCAAATAGCCATGCGCCAACGCAGACCCACTCACATACAACTCACCGACCACCCCGATCGGGGCCGGGTTCAGCCGCGCATCAAGCACCAGCGCGCACACCCCGGCGATCGGGGCGCCGATGGTCACGGGCTGCCCCGCCGACAGCGGTGCACAGGTGACCCAGATGGTGGTCTCGCTCGGGCCGTAACCGTTGAACATCTGCCGACCCGGTGCCCAGGCGGCCACCAACTCCCGCGGGCAGGCTTCGCCGATGGCGATCAGTGTGTCCAACCCGTCCAACCGGGCCCGATCCAGCGACGACACCACCGTCGGCGTCAAGATGGCCGCGGAGACATGCTGGTCTTGCAACAGTGCGGTCAGCGCCTCGCCGGCGTACACCTGCGGCGGCGCCACCACCAATGTCGCCGCCGACCCCGCCGCCAACAACAGCTCACCGATCGACGCATCAAAGGTCGGTGCGGCCACCATCAACACCCGCGCATCCGCGCCCAACCCGAACCTCTCGCGTTGCGCTGCGGCCCAACCCAGCAGACCGGCGTGGCTGACTGCCACCCCTTTGGGCACACCGGTGGACCCCGACGTGAAAATCACATAGGCGCTGTCATCGGTCCCCAGGGGCGCGCGCCGCTCAGCATCGGTGATCGGATCCGCGCGACGCTCGGACACATCCAGGCCATCGATGCGCACCATTGGGCGCGCCCCGGCGCCGTCCACTGTGTCGGCGCCACAGGTCAACACACACACCGCGTCCGACGCGTCCAACACCGCGGCGATCCGCTCCACCGGATGGGCTCGATCCACCGGCACATATACCCCGCCTGCCTTGACCACCGCCCACCAGGCCACCACCAATTCCACACACCGATCCATCGCCACGCCCACCGCACGCTCCGGACCTACCCCCGCCTCTATCAGCACCCGCGCCAACCGCGTCGACCACTCATCGAGCTGGCGATACGACACCGTCCGACCACCGTCGATAACCGCCACCGCGTCCGGCGCCGGCGGCCACCGCCGCCGCCAACAACTGCGGCGCCACCCCCACCGGCGCGCGCACACCAGCACCGGCCCACTCTGCCAGCACCAGATCACGCTCACCGCGATCCAGCAACGACACCTCGCCTACCACCACCGACGCATCGGCCACCACCGCCTCGATCACCCGCCCAAACCAGGTGACCAACCGCTCGATGGTGGACCGGTCAAACAAATCCGTCGCATACCACACCGTCCCGGCGGCCACGGGCCCGCCCGGATCCTCGGTGGGCATCTCGCTCAGCTGGATATCCAGGTCGAACTTGGCGGTGCGGGTAAACACCCCCATCTGCTCAACGCCGACTCCGTCGAGCGCCATCTCGGGCCGCACATTGTTCTGGAAGGCCAAGAGCACCTGAAACAGCGGATGATGCGCCGCAGAGCGCACCGGGTTGAGCTGCTCGACCAGCAGCTCGAACGGCACATCCTGATTGCTGTAGGCATCCAGCGCCTTCTGCCGCACACGCTCGAGCACATCGCAAAACCGCTGTCCGGCACTGACATCGACCCGCAACACCCACGTGTTGACGAAAAAACCGACCAGATCGTCAAGCGCGGCATCCAACCGCCCGGCGATCGGTGCGCCCATCACGACGTCCTCGCCGGCCCCGGCCCGGTGCAACACCACTGCCAACACCGACTGCAACACCATCGAGGCCGTCGCGTTATGCGCCGCCGCCACCGCATTGACCCCAGCCCACACCTGCGAGTCGATGCGCAACTCCACATCATCGCCGCGGTAACTGGGCACCGGCGGGCGGGGACGGTCCGTCGGCAGCGACACCACCTCGGGTAGATCGGCCAATTGCTCACGCCAATAGGCCAACTGGCCGGCAATCACACTGTCGGGATCAGACTCGGTACCCAACCAATCCTGTTGCCAGAGCGTGTAATCGGCATACTGCACCGGCAACGGCGCCCACTGCGGAGCCAGGGCCTGCCGCCGCGCCTGATACGCCACGCCGATATCCCGGGCCATCGGGGCGAGTGACCACCCATCAAAAGCGATGTGGTGCAACAGTATTGCGAGCACGTACTCCTCAGGCCCGACCTCATAGATCTGCGCACGAATCGGGATCTCGGCCGACAAGTCGAACCGATACCCCGCCAGCGTCACCAGCTCGCCGGCCACATCGGACTCCGGCACCGATACCACCGCCGCGCCCCCGCGCCGCCACATCCCCGCCTCGGGCGGCACCACCTTCTGGACCGGCACACCATCGATGTCGGGAAACACCGTGCGCAGCGATTCATGGCGGGCGATCACGTCATCCAGCGCCGCATCCAGCGCGTCGACATCTAGCGCACCACTGATCCGCAACGCGGCCGGCATGTTATAGGTCGCAGCGCCGCCCTCGAAACGGTTGAGGAACCACATCCGGCTTTGAGCAAACGACAACGGAATCACGTCGGGCCGCTGGCCGGTCAACAACGGCTTGCGCCGCCTCGTCTGAGCACTGATACGGGGCGCCAACTGGGCGATTGTTGGGGCGTCGAATAAGGTGCGCACCGCGAGCTCAGCGTCCAGGCTGGTGTTGACCGCAGCGATCACCCGCATCGCCAACAGCGAGTCCCCGCCAAGGTCGAAAAACGAGTCATCCACACCGACCCGATCAAGTCCGAGGACTTGGGCATAGATGCCGGCCAGGATCTCCTCGGTGACGGTGGCCGGGGCCCGATACCCGCCAGCGGTGTACTCGGGTGCCGGCAGGGCGCGGGTGTCGAGTTTCCCGTTGGGTGTCAGCGGCAGCGCCTCCAGCGCCACCACCACGGCTGGCACCATGTAGCCCGGCAGCCGCTCGGCCACTGCGGCGCGGGTCTCGGCCGGGTCTGCGGTGCCGGTGACATAGCCCACCAGACGCTTGTCACCGGGGCGGTCCTCGCGGGCGATCACCACCGCCTGCCGCACCCCCTCACAGCCGGCCAGCGCCGCCTGGACTTCACCCAGTTCGATGCGATACCCGCGGATCTTGACCTGCTCATCGGCGCGCCCGACATACTGCAGCTGCCCATCGTCGCCCCACCGGACCAGGTCACCGGTGCGATACATCCGCATCCCCGGCCCGCCGAACGGGCAGGCCACAAACCGCGACGCAGTCAAACCCGCCCGCCGCCAATACCCCACCCCCACGCCGCGGCCGGCCACATACAACTCACCAACCACACCGGCGGCCACCGGGCGCAACCACCCGTCCAGGACAAACAACGCCGCCCCGGGCACCGGCGAGCCGATCGGCGGCGCACTCGACCCCGCGGTCAGCGGCGCACTGATAGCCACAATCACCGTGGTCTCGGTAGGGCCGTAGGCATTGACCATCACCCGCCCCGACGCCCACCGATCCACCACCTGGGCCGGGCAGGGCTCAGCGGCCACCACCAACGCCGCCGACTCCAAACCCTCAGGTGATAACACTCCGACGGCAGAAGGGGTTTGGAGGAGCATGTTGACGTGTTCAGTGACCAGCAAGGCGTGCATGTCATCTGGTGAGCCGGCGACCGACTCGGGCACCACCACCACCCGACCGCCATGCAGCAGCGGAGCCCAGATCTCCCACACCGAGGCGTCGAAAGCCAACGAGTGACAATGCGGCCACACTTTCACCGGTGGCAGCCCGGCATCCAGTGACTCCATCAGTTGGGTGACGTTGTGATGGGTGACCGCCACTCCTTTGGGCACACCGGTGGTGCCCGAGGTGTAGATGATGTGGGCAATGTCCTCGGGGGCCGGCGCCGGCAAGGCGGTGCTGGGTTGGATGTCGATGGCAGGATCGTCGACCTTAATGACCACCACCTCGCACCCGTCCAGCCGCTCGGCCAGCCCGTCGGTGGTGACCGCGGCAATCGGCGCGGCATCGGCTACCACGAACTGCAGCCGCGCATCCGGCACCGCCGGGTCGATCGGCAGATAGGCCGCCCCCGTCTTGAGCACCGCCAGAATCGCCACGATCGCCTCAGCGCAGCGGGAAAAGAGCAGCGCCACACTCTGTCCCGGGCCCGCGCCCTGAGCGGCCAGCAGGTGCGCCAACCGGTTCGCGGCATCGTCCAGCTCGCGGTAAGACATGGAGCGGCCGTCGAAGGTCACCGCCACCGCACGCGGGGTCCGCACCACCTGGGCGGCCCAAAGCGCCGGAATCGACACCGGTGTCGCGGGCTGGGTCAACACCGCCCGATTACCCCACCCATCCAACAGGGCCTGCTCATCGGCATCGATGACGTCCATCGACGACAACCGCCGTGACGGGTCGGCAATCATGGCCGTCAACACCCGCTGCAACCGCCCCGCTAGATTCGAGGGGTCAAAATTCGAAAACGGCTGCCCAGCGCCTGCTGTACTGAACACCTGCTCATCACCGACTCCGATGAAGAACAGCCCGAAGTGACCCACCGGGCCAAACGTCGTATACGTCGCTGTTCCCGCAACACCAGCGAAGTTCGAGGTGAGAATGGCCGGGACAAAATTGAGAATTACCCGGTTTGCTGCCTGCCTAGGGCCGCGAAGGTCACCGCCGCCCTCGAGAACGTGCACCGGAAACCGCTGATGTTTCAGCGCTTCTCGCGATCGCGTGCCGACATCTCTGCAGAAGTCAGCGACTGACGATTCCGGCGATGCCTGCAATACGAGCGGTACAACCGCGGCAACCATCCCGGGAAGCAGCTTTGAATCCGGACGCACTCGCCTACTGACCGTGAAGTCGAGCACCACCTCTGAACCGTCAGCGCTGAGCCCACGGACGAGAAGCGCGCACGCCGCGGTCAGGACCGCTGTTCGGCGGGTCTCGGGGCCGCCGGCCATGCCCAATTCTTTGGATAACTCTTTGGCTTGGCCAACAATGGACGGGTCCAACTGAACCGGCGTCGAAGGGTAATGCGAATCCTGCGCCTGCACGGCTTGGGACAATGGATAACCCGGACCGCTTTCCGATGGAAGGTTCTCGGCCCAATAGGCCTGATCTTCCAGATAGTCGGTGGAGGCTTCATACTCTAACTCGCTGTTAACCAGGTCCCGCAGCGAGCCGAAATAGGCAGGGGGAATGGGCGTGCCAGTAACAATTGCGGAGTAGATGGCTGTAATCCGATGAGCTACCAGCGCAATGCCCGATCCGTCTGAGATTATGTGGTGGCAGCATGTGAACCAGTAGTATTCATCGGGCCGCGTCCGGAATAACGCAAATTTAAACAGCGGGCCAGCGAACGGCAGGGGCGTGCGTTGAATCGATAATGCTCTCGTGCGAGCTTCCTGTGCGGGATCGCTCGAGCGACTCAGGTCATAGAAAGCCAACTCCACATCCGGGTAATCGATCACCCTTTGGAAAAGCTGCCCATCCATTTCAAAAAAAGCGGCCCTCCATGGTTCGGCCTCTTGCAGTGTTATGCGGATCGCTTGCTCTAGCAAATCTGGCTGGACTGTGCCGTCGATTTTCACCAACACGCCAAGCTGCCATTCCGTACCGGAGTGACCCGTTTCCTGCGCAAGCCATATGCCGAGCTGTCCGCGCGTCAGCGGAAGTGCCCGGTCATCAAGCTCCATCCGACTCCCCCACACCACCCGGTTAGTTAACTTAGTTATCGAAACCCGACCCGCTGCCAGCGTCTCGCGCAGACACTTCGGCCTTATATCGGGCCGGTTCTGTTCGATGTAGTCCAGACACGCAGGGCGGTCCGCTTCGCCGTAAACCACCTGCCAGCCGGCTGCGACATCGGCAAAGGCGGGCCCCAGTCTCCGCTGGTCCTCGTCGTTGACCAGGCAAGAAAGCTGCCACTATCGTCGTCAAACGGATTGGTGGTCACCGGTTCTCCAAGCTACCTAGTCGAGACGAGTGAACCGTTCCAAACATACGGGAGACAACAGGCTTGGTCCGGGGTTTCGGCAAATTTTTGATAGGCCCGTCAGTATCCTGGCGCAGCTCATTAATTGTGCGCGGGCGCAGGGTGCCGGCGGTGTGACTTCGGTGCTGTAGCCGGCAGGGTTGGCTTTGGGTTTGTGGCGTTTCGCTAGTGGGCAGGCGCGGTGCTCGCTTCGGTGCCATCGTTGCAGCTGCTCGACCGAAGCGTCGCCAGCAATACTCGGGTAACGCACCATGGCGAACAACATCGCCTGGGTCGATACCAGCTTCCTCGCCTCGACCAGCCCTTCACAAAGCCTGGGAGCCGGGGTTGCCGTCGTCTAGGTCGGCGCGGCCACCGCGTGAGGATCCTTTCGTATCAGGAGTACGTTCAACGCCGCCGTACCGGTCAAATTTTAAGGCTCTATGAGCCGTCCCGTCTTGAGCTCTGTGTCGCGTCGTCGGAGTTCGGCGATGACCTTGCTGAAGCTTTCGACGCATTGGCGCAGAAGGCTGACATCGGTCAACCCCACATCGAACGGTAGTGCCGCAACGCGGCGGCGATATTGCGGACGGATCCGCTCAGCACCGCGGGCTTCTGTTGCAATGTCAAGACCATCTGTTCTCACCGCCGCCGAAGAACCCATCGACATCGTGCGCACAACGCTTGAAAGACACATGGTAGGTCATGACCATTCTGAAGTGCCGGCGCTCATTCGAACGTGACCAGAATTGTTTATCGAAAGTGACCACCCATGGGCGACTCCTCGTCTGACCCCTGGGTTCGCCCCGCTCGGCGCCGGATCCGCTCGCCGAGTCGGTCGAATCTGTCGGCTGCGGCTGACGGCTGATCCACGCCCGTGACTACCACGTTTGGCTACCACGTTGTTGCACGACGTCACCGCGCTGAGTACACCGTTCATATCCGTCGTTCACCATGCGAATCGCGACGTCTCACTGATGGCCCAGGCATGGGCGGAGCCCGAGCCGGTGGCAGGCTGGTAGTGCCACGGTGGTCACCTTGTCGGCCACGTCGTCTTGTCTGCGCCGATCATCCGTACCAGTCGGCTACCGAGGTCGCGGCCACTTCTCGATTGTTTCCGCTGACGCTGCGGCCGTTGAGAGCATCGTGCAGAGCAACGTCGCACGAGTGCTGCGCTTCCGAGTGTCTCCGCAATTCGTGTTGCTGCATTGGACTTCGATTGCAGCTTAGGTTGCCCTGGGCGCTGACTAGCGGCTCGGTCGGATAATATATTTGCCGGTACTTGTGGTCGATCGTTGTCTAATGGAGCGGAATCGCATGACTGCACACGTCGAGCAGTTGGAGTTTCGGGCCGAGGCACGGCAACTGCTGGATTTGCTGGTTCACTCGGTGTACTCCAACAAAGACTCATTTCTGCGGGAGTTGGTCTCCAATGCCAGCGATGCGCTGGACAAGCTGCGGCTGGAAGCGTTGCGGAACAAGGATCTAGACGTCGATGTCTCCGACCTGCATATCGAGATCGAAGTGGGGACAGATCCTCGCACGCTGAGGGTTCGCGACAACGGCATCGGTATGACACGCGAGGAGGTCGTGGACCTGATCGGCACCCTGGCCAAATCCGGAACCGCCGAGCTGCGTCAGAAGTTGCGTGAGGCCAAAAACGCCGCCGGCTCCGAGGAACTGATCGGTCAGTTCGGTATCGGCTTCTACTCGAGCTTCATGGTCGCCGACAAGGTCGAGCTACTCACCTGCAAGGCCGGCGAAAGTACTGGCACCCGTTGGGTTTCCAGCGGGGAGGGCACCTACACGATCGAGTCCGTCGACAACGCTCCGCAGGGAACGTCCGTCACGCTTCATCTCAAGCCCGAAGACGCCGAGGACCAGCTGCACGACTACACCGCTGAGTGGAAGATCAGGGAGCTTGTCAAGAAGTACTCCGACTTCATCGCCTGGCCTATCCGGATGCAGGTCGAGCGACGCACCCCGGTCTCCGAGGAAGGCACCGACGAAGGTGGCGAAAAGCGCCTCACCGTCGAAACGCAGACTCTCAACTCGATGAAGGCACTATGGGCGAAGTCCAAAGACGAGGTCTCCGACGACGAATACAACGAGTTTTACAAGCACATCGCTCACGCCTGGGACGACCCGCTCGTGGTTATCCCGATGAAGGCCGAGGGCAACTTTGAGTACCAGGCCCTGCTGTTCATTCCATCGCACGCCCCGTTCGACCTTTTCAACCGCGACGCCAACATCGGGGTTCAGCTGTATATCAAGCGCGTCTTCGTCGTGGGCGACTGTGACCAGCTCATGCCGAGATACCTGCGCTTCGTCAAGGGGGTCGTGGATGCGCAGGATATGTCGCTCAACGTTTCTCGCGAAATCCTGCAACAAGATCGGCAGGTCACGGCGATCCGTCGGCGTCTGACCAAAAAGGTCCTGTCGACGATCGCGGAGCTGCAGTCAAAGCAGCCGGAGGACTACCGCACATTGTGGACCCAGTTCGGCACGGTCCTCAAAGAAGGCTTGATGTCGGACTTCGACAACCAAGACATGCTGCTGCGTATTTCGTCGTTCGCCTCTACGCATAGCGACGAGGAACTCACCACCCTGGCCGATTATGTCGAGCGCATGAAGGACGGGCAGGAGCGGATCTTTTTCGCCACCGGTGAATCGCGCGAACACCTACTGAAGTCGCCACACCTGGAGGCGTTCAAGGCCAAGGGCTACGAGGTGCTGCTCCTCACCGACCCGGTCGACGAGGTCTGGGTGGGATCGGTCACCGAGTTCCACGGCAAACCGCTGCAGTCGGTGGCCAAGGGCGAGGTGGACCTCGACTCCGAAGAGGAAAGGGCGGCGCACACGTCCCATCGCCAGGAGCAGGAGCGGGCTTTCGCCGACCTGCTCTCCTGGTTGAAGGAAACCCTGAGCGATCACGTCAAGGAAGTGCGGCTATCCACGCGCCTGACCGAGTCGCCGGCCTGCCTCATAACAGACGCCTTCGGCATCACACCGGCGCTCGCGCGCATGTACCGGGCGTCCGGACAAGCAGTTCCCGTTGGGAAACGGATTCTCGAAATCAACCCGGACCATCCGCTCGTCACCGGCCTGCAACAGGCGCAAAAAGCGGGAGGTGATGATGCGCAGATGCGCCGACTGGTCGAAACCGCCGAATTACTCTATGGGACAGCCCTTCTCGCCGAAGGCAACATACCGGAGGACCCCGCGAAGTTCGCCGGATTACTCGCGGACCGCCTGGCCCGCACTGTATAGGACACGCCACCCCAGCCTGTCGTCCAGCGAAGCGACGCTCGACCATTCGGTCACTGCGGC
Source organism: uncultured Actinomycetota bacterium (assembly GCA_963786995.1). GTDB lineage: Bacteria > Actinomycetota > Actinomycetes > Mycobacteriales > Mycobacteriaceae > Mycobacterium. The sequence goes on from CAWBBH010000007.1 coordinate 13,476, forward strand.
AAAGCTTACTCGAGCGCGGACAGGGCTAAGGCAAAGGAATTTCAATCATCCAGTCAAACGGGTCGGATCGCCGACCGTATTGAATATCGAGGAGATGGTCCCGCAGTGCTAGGCTCTTCGGCCCTGGCGAACCGTCGGCCACGATAAATTCACACTCCGGGCCCTTGACTCCAATAATTGGGTTCACCACAGCCGCGGTCCCTACTGCGAAGATTTCGCGAATCATGCCCGAAATGCACCACGTTTTCAACTCGTCGAATGAGAATTTCCGTTCAACGGGGGTCATCCCATGGGCGGTCGCGAGCGAAAGAATACTCGCTCGTGTGACCCCCTCCAGAATTGTGCCCAGGCTCGGGGTAACGAGCTCGCCTTCGGACGTTATGGCAAAAATATTCATCGTGCCAGATTCTTGCACATAGCCATCATTGTCGAGGTATAACACAAGGTCGCAGGCATGCGCCCCAGCTTCACTTTCCGGCACGAGATTTGACGAGTAGTTGCCACCGAATTTGGCACTTCCTGTGCCGCCCTTCCAGGCGCGCGGGTATTCTCCTACCCATAGCCACATTCCGCTGATTCCACCTGGAAAGTATGGCGCGGATGGGCTCGCGATGACTGCATAGGTGACGCGCCGACTTGGCCGGACCGCAAGTCCAATCTCTGAACCGAACATGAATGGTCTGAGATACAAACTGCATTCACGGTCATTTGTGGGCACCCAAGCACGGTCCACTTGCACAAGCGAAATCAGGCTTGAGAGGAAGAGCCTGTCGCTTAACTGTGGAAGCGCCAACCTCGCAGCTGATTCGCGGAAGCGACGAGCATTGAGCAGCGGTCTAAACAGCCAAACGCTCCCGTCAGCCCGGCCATAAGCTTTCAAGCCCTCGAAGACTCCCTGCGCGTAGTGGAGCGCAACACACCCCGGATGAAGAGTGAACGGTCTAAGCTCGGTGGTGCACGCCCCGTGCCAACCTTTGTTTGCGTCCCAGTAGATAATCGACATATGGTCGGAGAAAAAACGCCCGAATCCTGGGTCCGCCAAGATCTTTGCCCGCTCAGCGTTCGATAACCGTGATGGGGAAACATCGATCCGAAAAACATCGGACACCAGATCTGATTCCTGATTTATCGACATTTTACTACCCTTGTCGAGACGAGTCGGTCTAAACTAGCGGCGCGTAGAAATACGTACGCCGTTTCTTTATGAGTCCGTTTGGGCCGGGCCAGAAGAAATCGGCAAACTCAGCCTCGGCATTGGCGCCCCCTCGCACGGTGCCCTTGAAGCTACCTTCGACCGCAACTGCTTCAGAGTCAGAAACGATCGACTCGATGTTGTGCACACCCGACTCAATAATGCGGTCATCCACGTAGAACGACCTGATCGCCTCTCTTCCATTCATATGCGCGTACCCGGGCCGAGAGTATTCTGCGTCAACTTCGAAGAGTGCGACAACCTCATCAACAACTCCCTTATCGACCTCCCCGTAGTACTTCCGAACGACATCGGTAAACACGAGGTGTTGCATCGAAACTCCTAGGACTTGCCATTTGGACGGTTGAGCAGAAGTCGTGTATCGACTGGCTGGTGCATGATTGAAACCGCCAATGAGCAGGCCGCAAGAAGGTTTCGTGCGTGCGAGCGTCCCAGCACCGGCAACTCCTGCCCGAGCGCATCCGCGAGCGACATTTCGGCAGGCGCTGGTCCGCCTGATCTCGACAACCCTGTCGAGATCCACCGCGTGCTCGAGGTGCAGGCGGAGGTTGGCGAGCAGGCCACAGAAGAGCGTGCCAGCGACCGGACCATTGGCTAGCTTCGCGGTGACCCGCGACGGCGACATCGCGCCGGACTCGCGCAACGAAGCGCACACTCTGTTCGACCACCGCGTCCAACCTTCAGCCAGGAGCACCTCTTGGTGGGAGTTGAAATAGCGGCGCACGGCCGAATTGGGGACCGCGGCGCGATTTGGCGATCCCACTCAACGTCACCGGCGCGACCTGTGTCCAAGGCTGGCGAGCGCGCGGCTTCCACGATCGCCGCCTCACGTTGCGCTTCTTTTCTTCCGTGCGGGCGCGCTGGAAGGTAAGCCGCGCCACCTGCCGAGAATAACGTACATGACGTTATTTGCGAGTGGCTGCGCAAAACTCCGTACCGTGCTTTTATGCAGGCGGTATGCATTACGATCCCGTAAGTGTTCAGGAGCGGATCTGGAGGCAACCGGCATGGTTTGCTTGTCACGACCTCGCCGCGCTCCTCGAGCCGCCGCACGTTTGAGGTGACTGTGACAGGGCCAGCTTCCGACACCCACATCATTAGGTATGGCGCGGTATGGCGCGCCGCGGACGGTGTGTAGTTGCATGTTCGAGCAGGCGGCCAAGCGGGGAGACAGGCCAGGGGGGTTTCGATTTTCAGGGTTCTGAGGCGGCTGTGGATTCCGATGGTCGTACTGGTGGTGGTCGGTGCTGGTGGATTCACTGTGTCGCGGCTGCACGGCATCTTCGGCTCTGAGAAACGCCCTTCGTATGTCGACAGCAATGTTGAGGAGAGCCAGCGGCCTTACAACCCCAAGCAACTGACGTACGAGGTCTTCGGACCACCAGGAACCGTGGCCAATATCAGCTATTTCGACGGCGATGCTGAGCCGCAGCATGTCGCGGGAGCAAACCTGCCGTGGTCATTGCGGTTCGCGCTCACCGAGGCGTCGAGCGCGGGCACTGTCTTGGCACAGGGCGATAGTGACAGCATTGGCTGCCGCATCGTGGTGGACGGTGAAGTCAAATCCGAACGAATATCGAACCAAGTGAGCGCCTTTACCTACTGCATGTTGAAGGCTGCATGAGCGAGAAACACATCACGCCGCCGTCCGCAGCGCGGAGTATCCATCGGTTTTCGGTTTTCATCATCCTGGCGTGGCTGGCATTCACCGTCATCCTGACAATCGGCGTACCCCCCTTGCCACAGGTCGCGACAGAACAATCAGTATCTCTGGATCCCACAGACGCGCCGTCGTTCAAGGCGATGAAGCGCATGGGTGAGGTCTTCAACGAATCCAATTCCAATAGCGTGGCGATGATCGTCCTGGAGGGTCAGCAACGCCTCGGCGATGATGTTCACCAGTATTACGACAGTTTGATTCGTCAGCTGGAAGACGATCCGCATGTAGAGCACATCCATGATTTCTGGGGGGACCCACTCACGGCGGCCGCCGCGGAAAGCGCCGATGGTAAGGCGGTGTTTGTCCAAGTGGACCTCACCGGCAAGCTGGGCGAAACCTCGGCAAACGAATCGGCCGAAGCCGTCGAAGACATCGTAAATCGAACGCCGCCGCCACCGGGGGTCAAGGCGTATATCACCGGCACCGCACCGCTCGCTGCGGATCTAGGGGAAAGTGGAAACAGTACCGTCGCCAAAGTCACTGCAGTGACCATGGCAGTGATACTCCTTATGTTGCTGCTCTTCTTCCGTTCAATTATCACCGTAATTCTAATATTGATGATTGTCGGCATACAATTGCAAGTAGCGCAAGGAATCGTTGCGTTTCTCGGCCATAACGAGGTCATTGGTCTTACTACCTACGCGGTCAGTCTGCTGGTATCTCTTGGGATCGCTGCTGGAACGGACTACGGGATATTCTTTTTCGGTCGGTATCAAGAGGCACGTCAGGCCGGCGAGGATCCGACAACGGCTTACTACACCACGTATCACTCGGTGGCGAAGGTTGTCTTGGCGTCCGGCTTGACAATCGCCGGAGCCGTTCTCTGCCTCAGCTTCACTCGGCTGCCCTCTTTTCAAACCCTGGGAATCCCGTGCGCAATAGGCATGGTCGTCGCTGTCGCGGTGGCCCTCACGCTGATTCCGGCGGCGATTGCCGTAGGCAGCCGCTTTGGGCTATTCGAGCCCAAGCGCAGTATCAGGGCTCGGCGGTGGAGACGGATAGGCACCGCGGTCGTCAGGTGGCCTGCGCCCATTCTCGCCGCGACATTGGCAATCGCGCTCATCGGCCTGTTGGCACTGCCGGGATACAAAACCAGCTACAACGACGCGAATTATATCCCCAAAGATATCCCGGCCAATCAAGGATTGACAGCCGCAGCGCGGCACTTTCCGCAGTCCCGGATGGCGTCGCCCGATATCCTATTGGTCGAAACCGATCACGATTTACGCAACCCAGCGGATTTTTTGATACTGAACAAATTAGCCAAGGCCGTCTACGCCGTTCCGGGCATTTCCAGTGTTCAGGGCCCGACTCGGCCGGCGGGAACTCCGATCGCACACACATCGATACCGTATCTGCTCAGCATGCAAGGAGCTGGCCAGGTAGCAATTTTGCCGTTCATGAAAGAACGCATGAACGACATGCGCAAACAGGCCGACGAGATGTCGAAAACGATTAACCTAATGCAGCGCATGTATGACTTGATGCAGCAGCTCGTCGACACGACTCATCGCATGGTCGGCCAAACGCATGACATGGCGGCGACTATTCATCAGCATGGTCGGCGAAACGCGAGACATGGAGGCGATTACGAGTGAGTTACGAGATCATATTGCGGATTTCGACGATTTCTGGCGGCCGATCCGCAATTATTTCTACTGGGAACCACACTGCTTCAACATTCCCATCTGCTGGTCGTTGAGGTCCATCTTTGACGGATTGGACGGTGTTGACCAGATTAGCGATCAGCTCCATGATCTCGTAAACAACCTCGATCAGGTAGACGTGCAGCTGCAGGATCTCACCAAAGAACTCGATCGACTGGATGTGCTCATGCCGCAGTTGGTCAGTCAGTTCCCGCCGATGATCGCGACAATGCAGAGCATGCGGACCATGATGCTGACCATGAGTAGCACCATGTCTGGCATTTTCGGCCAGATGGACGAAACGACCGAAAACGCCACCGCTATGGGGAAAGCGTTCGACGCCGCCAAGAATGATGATTCTTTCTACCTGCCGCCGGAGGTTTTCAACAACTCGGACTTCAAACGCATCATGGACGTGTTCCTGTCGCCGGACGGGAAGGCCGTCCGTATGCTCATTTCGCAGGGGGGCGAGATGATATCGCCCGAGGGCGTCGCGCGGGTCGATGAGATAAAGACCGCTGCCGAAGAAGCGCTCAAGGGAACTCCGCTAGAAGACGCCAAAATCCAACTTGCCGGTAGCACAGCGATGGTGAAAGACGTGATCGACGGTACAACATACGATCTCTTGATCGCGGGAATCTCTGCGGCCTGCCTTATTTTCATCATCATGTTGCTCATGACGCGAAGTCTTATTGCCGCCCTGGTTATCGTGGGTACAGTAGCGCTTTCGCTGGGCGCATCCTTCGGGCTATCCGTGCTCGTCTGGCAGTATCTCGTCGGCCTCGAAATACACTGGGTAGTAATGGTGATGTCTTTGATCGTCCTTTTGGCGGTGGGGTCTGACTACAATTTGCTGCTGGTATCAAGAGTGAAAGAGGAAATAGGCGCGGGCATAAACACGGGCATCATCCGAGCAATGGGCGGTTCCGGCAAGGTCGTGACTGCTGCGGGCCTGGTGTTCGCTTTGACTATGGGGTCGATGATCGTCAGCGACCTACGCGTCATCGCTCAGATCGGTACCACCATTGCTCTCGGTCTGTTGTTCGACACGTTGGTCGTGCGTGCATTCATGACGCCATCCATCGCGGCATTGCTGGGACGCTGGTTCTGGTGGCCGCAACTAGTGCGCCCTCGCCCCGCCAGTGCCCTACTTCGGCCGGTAGGATCGCGTTCGCTGGTACGTTCCTTGCTGCTGAGGGACGAGCCAAGGCCGCATGAGCACTGAACGCCGCCAGCCGCCCTTCATAGCGCGGACAATACGAAGGTTTTCGCCGTTTATCATCCTGGCTTGGGTGGCGCTGATTCTGGTTGTGACTCTGGCATCCGTCGGCGGGGACTGGGCAGCGGCAATCCCATCGCTGGAGCGGGTCGGGCAAAAGCATTCCGTATCACTGATGCCCAAGGATGCACCGTCGGTGCAGGCGATGAAACGCATGGGCAAGGACTTCAAAGAATCCAATTCCGATAGTTTCGCGATGATCGTGCTGGAGGGAGAGCAGCCGCTGGGGGACGATGCACACCAATACTATGCCGGATTGGTTCGTGAGTTAAGAAACGACCCGAAACATGTGGAGCATGTGCAGGACTTCTGGGGGGATCGACTCACGGCAACAAGCGTACAAAGCCCCGATGGCAAGGCTGCATATGTGCAACTGAATCTGGCCGGCAACCAAGGCACCACCTTGGGGGACGAATCAGTTGCCGCAGTCCGGAATATCGTGAACCGGATGCCGCCGCCTCCGGGAGTCAAGGTCTATGTCACCGGTCCGGCTCCGCTCGTTTCGGACACGCAACATAGTGGGAACAGATCCATTCTGAAGATCACCGTGGTAACCGTCGCGATCATCTTCACGATGCTCCTCCTTGTCTACCGTTCGGTCGTCACCGTGATTCTTCTGTTGGTCATGGTCGGCGTCGAATTAGCGGCGGCCCGAGGAATCGTCGCTTTTCTCGGCCATAACGATATTTTTGTGCTCTCGACATTTGCCATTAATATGCTGGTTTTCCTCACCATCGCGGCCGGAACCGATTACGGGATATTCTTCGTCGGGCGATACCAAGAGGCACGTCAGGCCGGCGAGGATCCGGAAACGGCCTACTACACCACGTATCGCGGCGTTGGTCGCGTTGTCTTGGCGTCCGGTTTGACGATCGCCGGGGCAATCTTCTGCCTGAGCTTTGCCCGGCTGCCCTACTTCGAGACCATGGGCATCCCGTGCGGAGTTGGCATGCTTACTGCTGTCGCGGTCGCGGTGACGCTTGTTCCGGCGGTTCTGGCCTTCGGAAGTCGCTTCAGCCTGTTCGACCCCAAGCGCAGAGTCATAGTTCGGCGATGGCGACGGGTAGGCACTGCGACTGCCCGCTGGCCGGCGCCCATTCTGGCTGCCGCTTGCGCGATCGCGCTGATCGGTCTACTGACGCTGCCGGGCTACACGACAAGCTACAACGACCGACTTTATATACCCGAAGACATTCCAGCAAATGTGGGCTATGCGGCGGCTGAACGGCATTTCTCCCAGGCACGTATGCAGCCAGACATTTTGATGATCGAGGCCGATCACGATATGCGCAATCCGGCAGATTTCTTGGTGCTAAACAAACTCGCCAAGGCAGTTTTTCGGGTTGAAGGGATTTCTCGAGTACAGGGCATAACTCGACCCGAGGGAACCCCGATCGGCCACACTTCGATACCATTTCTTATCAGCATGCAAAACGCCGCCCAGCTACAAACTATGAACTTCATGAAAACCCGCATGAACGACCTGCTCAAGCAGGCCGATGAGATTGCAACAATTACCAACGTAATGAACCGCATGTACGACTCGATGCAAGAGCTCGTCAACACGACTCATCGCATGGTTGGTGAAATACATGACATGGTGGCGACTGTTCAGCTCATGGTGGCCCAAACTCACGACATGGAGGTGATCACGAATGAGTTAAGAGATCACATCGCGGATTTCGACGATTTCTGGCGACCGATACGCAATTACTTCTACTGGGAACCACACTGCTTCAACATTCCCATCTGCTGGTCGTTGAGGTCCATATTTGACGCGATGGACGGTGTTGACCGGATTAGCGATAAGCTCCATGATCTCGTAAACAACCTCGATCAGGTAGAGGTGCAGCTGCAGGATCTCACCAAGGAACTCGATCAACTCGATGCGCTCATGCCGCAGATGCTCACCCAGTTCCCACCGATGATCGCGACAATGCAGAGCATGCGGATCATGATGCTGACCATGCACAGCACGATGTCCGGCATGTTCGGCCCGATGGACGAAATGAGCCAAAACACCACCGCCATGGGAGCGGCGTTCGACGCTGCCCAGAACGACGATTCTTTCTACCTGCCGCCAGAGATTTTCGAGAACGCCGACTTCCAACGCGCGATGAATTCCTTCCTGTCTCCGGATGGAAAAGCGGCTCGATTCTTTGTTTCGCACAGGGGCGATCCCGCCACGCCCGAGGGTATAGCGCGTATAGACCAGATGAGGACGGCAGCCGAGGAGGCACTCAAGGGGACACCTCTGTCAAGCGCCAAGATCTATATGGCCGGCACGGCGTCGACCTACAAGGACTGGGCAGACGGCTCAACATACGATCTCCTAATCGCAGGAATCTCTGCGAGCTGCCTTATTTTCATCATCATGCTGCTCATGACGCGAAGTCTCATTGCCGCCTTGGTCATTGTGGGTACGGTGGCACTTTCCTTAGGGGCATCCTTCGGCCTCTCAATACTGCTCTGGCAGTATATTCTGGGAATTACATTGCATTGGATGGTGCTGGCGATGTCTGTCATCATCCTCCTAGCGGTGGGGTCTGACTACAATTTGCTGCTCGTATCACGAATGAAAGAGGAGATAACCGCAGGTATAAAAACCGGGATAATTCGAGCAATGGGCGGTACGGGCAAGGTCGTGACTACTGCAGGCCTGGTATTCGCCTTCACAATGGCCTCGATGGTGGTCAGCGATTTGCGGATTATCGGTCAGATCGGAACGACCATCGGCCTCGGCCTGTTGTTCGACACTTTGATTGTGCGCTCGTTCATGACACCGTCCATCGCCGCGCTGCTTGGACGTTGGTTCTGGTGGCCGCTGATAGTTCGTCCGCGCCCGGCCAGTCAGATGCTTCGGCCGTTAGGACCCCGTCCGCTGGTACGGGCGTTGCTGCTAAGGCAGGAGAAGCCCCACGGCGACGCAGCGCAATGAGCAACGCGACTCACCACAAAAATCTAGGGGCCTCTTCCATGCTGTCACGATGAGATAATCGTGATGCCCATAGCATCCCGTGATTTCCCCCTCTAATGGGTTTTCGTAATGAAGGACTGTGAATCTAACGGTGTTTCCGGGCCAGTCGCTCACGCCTGCGGCCGATCAGCCATATCGTCGCATGAACCCCAGGAGCCGCCCGGCGAGTGCGGAGCGCACCGCGGACGATACACCCGTGATCAACATGTTCTTGCCCGACGCGAAGAACGCCACAAGCAGAAGTCTGCGCCCGAATAGAAATCCCGGTCGTCAAACTCAAAGGGCATTGTCAGCAGGGAGTTCCATTCCATTCCCCGAGATCAGAACCGGTAGTCGCCCATCCAGAGCGCAATCGCACCCGCCGGCGACCGCTCGGCCCGGCCAAGCATCTCCACCACCGATCGGCCAAGAAGGGACGCGACGGCCTCCGGCAGCGAAGCCGCGGCAGGTTGTGACGACGGTTTGGGCCGCAGGAACTCCAACAGAGACGAGCCCGGATAGCTGACTATGCGGACCTCGGCGTCCTCGTCGTATCCGGCCAGCACCTTGGCCCGGTTGATCGCGGTGCGAAGCCCGCCGAGCTCGTCGACCAGGCCCCGCTCGAGTGCGTCGGCACCGGTCCATGCCCTGCCGCGCGCCACTGCATCGACGGCCTTCACGGTGAGCTTGCGGCCCTGCGCGACGCGCTCGACGAAGTCGGTGTAGGAGAGGTCCGCCTCGGCCTCCACCCGCGCGCGTTGCTGGTCAGTGAACGGTTTGTCGATCGACCACGCATCGGCGTTTTCGTTGGTGCGCAGCGAATCCGAGCCGACGCCGAGCCGGCCCTTGAGTTCGCGGGCCACCAGCTTGCCGGTCACCACACCGATGGAGCCGGTAATGGTTCCCGCGTTGGCGACGATCGCATCTGCGCCCATCGACACGTAGTAGCCGCCGGATGCCGCCACCGCGCCCATGGAGGCGACGACCGGCGTGCCGTTGTCCCGAATTCGGTTCACTTCCCGCCAAATGGTTTCCGATGCGGTGACCGAACCGCCGGGGCTGTCCACCCGCAGCACGATCGCCGACACCGTGTCGTCGGCCGCCGCCTCCCGCAGCGCCGCGGCGATGGTGTCTCCGCCCGCGCTGGAGTTGCCCAGAGGCAGCACCTGTGGGCCGCCGCGGCCGCTCACGATCAGGCCGTGCAGGGTGACGACGGCGACGGTCGGCTTGGGCTTGCGACCGGGTATCGATGGCATCTGCGGGCCCGGCTTGTTCACCATCGCCTTGGCGTACCGCGACAGGTACAGCCTGGGCGGTGCATCCGGGTCATTGTCTGCGTAGCCGCTGCCCGGTGAAATACCCGGCGCTCCAACGAGGTCACTGATTCGCGCGTAGGCCTCGTCGCGGAACCCGATGCGGTCGACCAGCCGGCCGGTTACAGCATCGTCACGCAGCAGCGGCGCCTTGTTCGCCAGCTCGTCGACGGCGGCCGGCTCGACATGACGGGACTCGGCGATCGCCTGCCACACCTGGCTGTGCAGGCTTTCCAGCAGCCGGCTGTCCGCTTCGCGATGGGCTTCGGTGTAGGAGTCCTGCGTGAAACGGTTTGCCGCCGACTTGTATTCGCCGCGCGCGATGAACTGCGCCTCGATTCCCGCCTTGTCGAGCGCGTCGCGCAGGAACAGCGCGTTCGTCGCAAAGCCGACCAGCCCGACCGTTCCAGACGGCTGCATCCACACTTCGCGGAACGCGGACGCCAGGTAGTACGACAGCGTGCCGGGGTAGGTCTCGGCCCACGCGAGCGACGGCTTGCGGTCGCTGAAGGCGACGATCGCATCGCGTAGTTCCTGTACCGGTCCGGCCGCGGCCGCCGGGAGTTGTACGCGGGCGATCAGCCCCGCAACGCGATCGTCCTCGGCGGCCCGGTGGATGGCGGCGACGGCCTCGCGCAACACCAGCGGCCTGCCGCCGCTGATGATCGCCATCGGGTCGAAATTGGAGGTCTCGGGTGGCGCTGCGAGCAGGTCGAGCTCCAGCACGCAGTTGTTGGGTACGCCGTGGTGGCGGGCGGTGTCGACTTTGCGAGCCAAAGTCCGCAGGTCGTCGGCGCCGGGGATGCCGGGCAGGAAGCTGAACATCACTCGAGCCTACCGACCAGTGGTCACCGGTCGGGCAATCCGTTACCCGGCATACGGTGGGTCGCGTGAGGTTCTCCATCTCCATCCCCCAGCTGGATTACGACCGGTTCGACGAGGCGGGCACCAAGGACTACCTCGCCAGAGCCGAGGAACTCGGCTTCGAAGGGGCCTGGACCATGGAGCAGGTCATCGGCGAGTCGCCGCAGATCGCCCCGCTGCAGATGCTCTCCTACGCCGCGGCCTGTACTTCCCGGATCCGTCTTGGCGTCGCGGTACTGATCACGACGCTGCATGACCCGCTGCAGCTGGCGTGGGCCATCACCGCGGTGGACCGTCTGTGCCACGGCCGGCTCGACGTCGGCGTCGGCCACGGCGGCAAACGTAGGCCGTTCGAGGCATTCGGTGTCGAGAAAGAGACGTTCGTCAGTTACTTCACCGAAGGCATCGAGCTGATGAAGGCGGCATGGTCCGATGAGCCGACGGTGACGTTTCATGGCCGCTTTCGCCATGTCGACGGGCTGCCGCTGCAACCCAAGCCGGTGCAGCGACCGCACCCGCCGCTATGGATAGGCGGCACCGCACCGAAAGCCCTTGCGCGCGGCGTCCGGATCGCCGACTCGTTTTTGGGAGCGGGCTCGTCGACGACCGCGACGTTCGTCGAAGCGGTCAAGGCGGTTCATCGCGAACTCGACGAACAGGGAAAGGATGCAACGCACTTCACGATCGCCAAGCGCGTCTACGTCACCGTCGACGACGATGCGGGGCGGGCCCGCGAGCGAGTGGTCGAGGGACTCCATCGCATCTACGGCTCCATGCCGGGAATCGAGGATGTTCCGGTATCGGGCACACCCGACGATGTGGCGCGCGGGGTGCGAGAGGTCATGGACGCGGGCGCGGAGATGATTCTGCTCAATCCGGTCGGCAAGACCGTTGCGGACAACCGCGAGCAAATGGAACGTCTTGCGGCTGAGGTCATCCCGCATTTGGCGTGAGGCCATCAGCCGGCCGCGCGCCTGACCGCAATTCGACGCAACATTCGCCGGCCGACGGAGCAAGAACGGCGTGGACGGTCTCCACCCCCAGCCCGGCGAGTACGCCGGAGACGAACGCGTGGTTGAGTGAACATACGAGCTCGGGCATGGCACCGGCCAGCGGATGGAATGGGCAGTTCCGCAGACGCATACAACCCGAGCCCGTTCGGTAGGGCTCGAAGCCGCAGCCGGTGAGCACCTCCTCGGCGGAGGTCATTCCGCGTTCTGCGCCGACCCGGCCACGGCGCACCCGATTCGGAATCTCCGCAGCCGCGGCCAGTCCCCGTGCGTGAGCCACGCGCGTCGAGGCCGCCCGTGCCGAGCCGTGCCGGTCCTCGAGGAGGACGGCGCCCGCGAGGATTTCGGCAAGCAGTTCGTGACGACGCGCCGGAATGCTCAGCTCGACCCCGACATCAGATGCCAGGTAGACCTTCGGCGGACGCCCCCTGGCAGCGTTCGGCTCCTTGAACCGGAACCGCAGAAGGCCCACCTCGACGAGCCTGTCCAAGTGGAATGCGGCCAGCTTGCGGGAGATACCGACCGCTGACGCGGCCTCGTCGCGGCTGACCGGCCGGTGCGCCGCCCGCGTGAACTCGTAGAGGCGTCGCCTCAACCCGTCACTCAACGACGCGATCGCATCGATCGCGGTGCCGTCGCGTGATGTCGCATGCTCGTCCACAGGGAGAACATTAACGCTAATGTCCCGGGGCGGAATCAGCCTCTTGACTGCAGGCATGTATTAAGTCCAACATTGATTAGCTAAAACTGCGACCGCAGGGACGTCATGAGCACCCACATGGAACAAGCGAAACAGCCCGTGAGCCGACTGTTGGCGGGGCCCTACGGGCACCCGTTCCATCCCATCCTCGTCACGATCCCGATCGGCGCCTGGGTATCGAGTTTGGTCTTCGACATCGGTTCATTCCTCGTCGCGCAGCCGGCGTTCCTCAGGGAGGGGTCCGAGTGGCTGATCGGCATCGGCGCAATCGGTGCGGTGGCTGCAGCGCTGGTCGGACTCCTCGACTTGATCGCGATCCCGTCGGGGACCAGAACGTTCGGGGTGGGGCTGATTCACATGACACTGAACCTCGTCATCACGGCTGCTTACGTCGCAAACGTCGCGTGGCGGCACAACACTGACTACCCACAGGACTCCGCGGTCGGGTGGGGTCCGCTGCTGGTCTCGATCGTTTCGCTTGCGGCACTTGGACTGTCGGGCTATCTGGGCGGCATGCTCTCCTACCGCTACGGCGTGAGAGTCGCCGCTGAGTCGGTGCAGGCGGACGGATATCGGAGTCGGAATGACAGCGGAGAACAGGAGAAATGACCATGGCTATCGCGTCTCTCATCGTCTGGATCCTCACTGCGGGCGGCGGTGCGTTCATGCTCGCCAAATGGGTCCGCGGCGGCGGCCACCGTGCATCGACGGCGTCCAGACTGCCTCCGGCGGTTGTGTTCGGGCACTTCGTCCTGGCAGCGGTCGGCTTGGTGCTGTGGATCGTCTACGTGATAACCGATAACCACTCGATCGGCTGGATCGGTCTGGCGCTACTCGCTCCGGTCGCGATCCTGGGGTTCGTGATGGTGGCCCGCTGGGCGTCGGCCCGCAGGGCGGGGGCGGCAGCGGGGCAGCTGGGTACGCCGCCCGGGAGCCCGCTCCATGACGCCCCGGAGCGATCCTTTCCCGTGGCGGTCGTCGTCGCACACGGCATTCTCGCGGTGGCAACCATTGTGTTGGCGTTGCTGGCACTTCTAGAGATCGGCGGATGACTCGAGCGATTCGCCGAGTGGCCACTTTCCAAGCTGCTGTACGTGTTTTGCGGGGCATAACTGGCCACTCGCGTACCGGCGCCGACGATACTCAGCACGAAATCAGGTAACCGGGATCTGTCGTGTAATCGAGCCGTTTCCCGTAGGCGTTCGTCCCTGCAGCGCATACCGGACTGCGTGCGTCCCCATCAGTCGTACCTGCGAATCTGTAAACCGCATAGATGGGGTCACCTTCGTCGTCCGCCTGCCGAAGAGATGGACACGACTGGTCAGTACGCAGATATGACGCGCCAGGATGCTGATTCAGCAGCTGTTGTATCCCTTCCTCATACAGGCCGGGTGTAGTGACGTTTCCCAGAACGGCAATCCGTTGGCCATTGCACAACGGGGTGCTGATCGGTGTACGCAGTCCCAGATCACCCGGACGGCGGGGATCAGGGCGGGGTAGAGGAACTGGAGCCGGACGCGGCAGCGGGGGCGGACGCGGTGTGATTGTCGCTGTTTCCGTGACCCGTCTTCGTCGGTGATCGAGGCTGCGTGACGGTGGGCATTTCCTGAGACCATGGCGGACTTGGACTGGGAGGCAACGCGGTTGGTGTCGGCGCAGGCGGCTGCGCCAGGCGCGCGCCGATGAACAATGCGACGACGATCGCCAACAGCGCGGCAATACCCATGGCTATCATCACGATACGGCGATCGTTAGACGCCGCCGTCACATCCGCCGTGACTTCACGTCAGCCCTCACCTTGAAACCGCAGTTACGTATCGTGACCGTTATGGATGCATCCCCGGCTTACGGGTCAAGCAGCACCTCCCGCATTAGCCGCCGCGGACTGCTTCGATTGGCCGGCACGGCTGGCCTCGCAGCTGCGACTGCCACAGCATGCTCGAGGGAACCCGCCACCGCCGGATCAAGTTCGACAGCCCAGCCAAGCTCGACTGCGCCGCTATCCTCCGTCCCAAGCCCGCTAGCCAGCCAATCACCGGCACCCGCAACTTCCCCACCTCCCGCTGTTCAGCCCGCTTCAAACGTGATCCTCTGCCGAGCAGCCTGGGGGGCCACGGAGCCACGCTCCGGCGGCATCACGCATGTCCCGAACTTCATGACCGTCCACCACACAGCTGTCGTGCTCGGCGACAATGCCAATGCGCCTGCGCGTCTCCAGCAACACCAGCGATACCACCAAGACTCGAAGGGCTGGATCGACATCGCCTACCACCTCAGCGTCGATCGCAACGGAAACATCTACGAGCTGCGCGATCCCAACCTCGTCGGCGACACCGCGACCAGCTACGACCCGACCGGTCATTTCCTCGTCGTGTGCGAGGGCAACTTCGACGAGGAAGAGATCTCGGAAGAGCAGCTCAACGGTGCCGCGCTGGCATTTGCTTGGGCCGCACAGCAATACAACATCCCCGCCGATCGACTCGCAGGGCACAAAGATGCGAGTGGGGACACTTCGTGCCCTGGCTCCAGCCTCTACGCTCGAATTCCCGACCTCAAGGATCGCGTTAGCGCACTGTTGGCCGGCCAGGTGGATCTACAAAAGGTCTGCGGACCCGAGGCCGAAGCGATCGTCGCAGACATCGCAGCCGGCACGCGCTAGATACGCGAAAGCCCCCGACGCGCGCGGCGTGCGGGGGCTTCTGCGTGTTGACGCGGAGGTCAGGCGACCTCGGTCACGGAACCGCCTGCGGCCTCGATCTTTTCCTTCGCGCTGCCGCTGAACTTGTGTGCGGAGACGTTGACCTTCACGGTCAGCTTGCCGTCGCCGAGCACCTTCACCAGAGACTTCTTCCGGACCGCGCCGGCAGCCACCAGTTCCTCGACACCGACGTCGCCGCCCTTGGGGAACAGCTTGTTCAGATCGCCGACGTTGACGACCTCGTATTCGGTGCGGAACCGGTTGCGGAAGCCCTTGAGCTTCGGCAGCCGCATGTGGATCGGCATCTGGCCACCCTCGAACGTCGCCGGGACGTTCTTGCGTGCCTTCGTACCCTTCGTGCCGCGACCGGCGGTCTTGCCCTTGGAGCCCTCGCCTCGGCCGACACGGGTCTTCGCGGTCTTCGAGCCGGGGGCCGGCTTTAAATCATGGAGCTTGATCGGCGTCATCTTCTTAAACTTCCTCCACCTCGACGAGGTGATGCACGGTCTTGATGAGGCCGCGGGTCTGCTCATCGTCCGTGCGGACGACCGACTGACTGATCCTGCGCAGTCCCAACGACCGCAGGCTCTCCTTCTGCCTCCACCGGGCACCAATGGTGCTGCGTACCTGGGTGATCTTCAGCTCTGCCATGGCTATGCCGACCCTTCACGCGCGGCGGCGCCTGCACTTGCGGCGGCCGCCTCGGCCTCCCGACGCGCACGCAGCATGCTGGGCGGCGCAACGTCCTCGATCGGCAGGCCACGACGGGCGGCCACCTCTTCGGGACGCTGCAGCAGCTTGAGCGCGGCAACGGTGGCATGCACCACGTTGATCGCGTTGTCGCTGCCCAGCGACTTGGCCAGGATGTCGTGCACGCCAGCGCATTCCAGCACCGCGCGGGCAGCACCACCGGCGATCACACCGGTACCGGGGCTGGCCGGGCGCAGCATGACCACACCAGCGGCGGCCTCACCCTGCACCGGGTGCGTGATGGTGCCACCGATCAGCGGAACGCGGAAGAAGCCCTTGCGTGCCTCCTCGACGCCCTTGGCGATCGCGGCCGGAACTTCCTTGGCCTTGCCGTAGCCGACACCGACCATGCCGTGGCCATCGCCGACGATGACCAGCGCGGTGAAGCTGAAGCGCCGACCGCCCTTGACCACCTTGGAGACGCGGTTGATCGCGACGACGCGCTCGAGATAGTTGCTCTTCTCGCCGCCGTCGCGGTCACGGCGACCGCCACGATCGTCACGACGGCCTCGGCCGTCACGGTCACCCCGCGGCGGCCTGCCGTCCGAGGTCGAAGGCCCGGCGGCTCCTGCTGCCTGCTCGGCCATTAGGCAATCCTTCCAATAATTTTCAGGTCGTTCGTCATCAGAACTTCAGCCCGCCTTCGCGAGCCGCATCGGCCAGCGCCGCCAGGCGGCCGCCGTAGGTGTAGCCACCCCGGTCGAACACGACGGTCTCGATGCCTGCTGCCTTGGCGCGCTCGGCGATGAGCTGACCGACCCGCTTGCTGTGGGCCTTCTTGTCGCCGTCCACTCCCCGCACATCGGCTTCGATGGACGACGCCGCAGCCAGCGTGGTGCCGTTCAGGTCGTTGACCAGTTGCACGTGGATGTGGCGAGAGGAGCGGTTGACCACCAGACGCGGCCGATCGGCCGTGCCCTCGATCTTCTTGCGCAGCCGGGCGTGCCTGCGCACCCGAGAGGTGCGACGGGTCGCCGCGACGCTCTGGCCGGTTGCCTTCTTTGCGCCTGTTTCTTTCTGCGCTTGAGCCATTGCTACTTACCTGTCTTTCCGACCTTGCGGCGGATCTGCTCACCCTCGTAGCGGATGCCCTTGCCCTTGTAGGGGTCGCTCTTCCGCAGACGACGGATGTTGGCCGCGATCTGGCCGACCTTCTGCTTGTCGATGCCGGAGATCGAGAACTTCGTCGGCGTCTCCACCGCGAAGGTCACGCCCTCAGGGGCGGTGATCAGCACCGGGTGGCTGTAGCCCAGGGCGAACTCGAGGTTGCTGCCCTTGGCCACCACGCGGTAGCCGACGCCGAAGATCTCCATCTTGATGGTGTATCCGTCGGTGACACCGGTGACGAGGTTGGCCACCAGGGTGCGCGACAGCCCGTGCAGCGAGCGGTTGCGCCGCTCGTCGTCGGGGCGAGTCACCACGATGGCGCCGTCGTCGTCGCGGGCCACCTTGATCGGCTCGGCGACCGCAAGGTCCAGGGTGCCCTTGGGGCCCTTGACCGAGACTTTCTGGCCGTCGATCGTCACGTCGACTCCGTTGGGTACCGGAACCGGCTGCTTACCAATGCGGGACATGGCTAGTTCCTCCCCTCACCACACGTACGCGAGGACTTCGCCGCCCACGCCTTGCCGTGCTGCCTGACGGTCGGTGAGCAGGCCCGAGGACGTGGAGATGATCGCCACGCCCAGGCCACCGAGCACCCGAGGCAGATTGGTGGATTTCGCGTACACCCGCAGACCGGGCTTGGACACCCGGCGCAGTCCCGCGATGCTTCGTTCGCGGCTCGGGCCGTACTTCAGTTCGACGACCAGCGACTTACCCACCCGAGCATCCTCGGTGTGGTAGTCGGTGATGTAGCCCTCGGACTTGAGGATCTCGGCGATGTTCGCCTTGATCTTCGAGTGGGGCAGGGACACCTCATCGTGGTACGCCGAATTGGCGTTGCGCAGACGTGTCAAGAAGTCTGCGATCGGGTCCGTCATGGTCATGACAGCCGGTTCACCTTCCTCGCGGCGGTTCCCTTAACAGGGCCTGCCGCAACTAATTGGAGATTGGATTGTGGTCTGTTCCGCTGCTACCAGCTGGACTTCTGAACGCCTGGGAGCTCGCCCGCATGTGCCATCTCGCGCAGGCAGATGCGGCAGAGCCCGAATTTGCGGTAAACCGCGTGCGGACGACCGCACCTGTTGCAGCGCGTGTAGCCGCGCACCTTGAACTTGGGCTTCTTGTTGGCCTTGTTGACCAGAGCCTTCTTTGCCATCTGCTCAGTTCTCCTTGAACGGAAAGCCGAGGGCCCGCAGAAGCGCTCGTCCTTCGTCGTCGGTCGTCGCCGAGGTGACGACGGTGATGTCCATGCCACGGGGCCGGTCGATCGAGTCCACGTCGATCTCGTGGAACACCGACTGCTCGGTCAACCCGAAGGTGTAGTTGCCCCGGCCGTCGAACTGCTTGGGTCCAAGGCCGCGGAAGTCGCGGATACGGGGCAGCGAAATCGAGATCAGCCGGTCGAGGAACTCCCACATCCGGTCGCCGCGAAGCGTGACGCGCGCGCCGATCGGCATGCCTTCGCGAAGCTTGAACTGCGCGATCGACTTGGTCGCCCTGCGAACCTCGGGTTTCTGGCCGGTGATCAGCTGCAGGTCGTTGACCGCACCGTTGATCAGCTTGGCGTCGCGTGCGGCGTCTCCGACGCCCATGTTCACCACGACCTTGACCACGCCGGGGATCTGCATGACGTTGGCGTAGCCGAATTCCTTCTGCAGCGCGTCGCGGATCTCTTCGCGATAGCGCTGCTTCAGGCGGGGAAGGGTTTTCTGCGCGGTCGTCATCTCAGATGTCCTTGCCGTTGGTCTTGGCGGTGCGGACCTTCTTGCCGGTCTCGTCGTCCCTGCGGTAGGAGATGCGCGTCGGCTTGCCGTCGGAGTCGACCACCATCACGTTCGACACGTGAATCGGGGCCTCCTGGGTGACGATCCCGCCGGACTGCGCGCCGCGCTCGTTGCGGGAGACCGCGGTGTGCTTCTTGATGCGGTTGACACCCTCGACGAGCACCTTGTTGCGGGTCGGGAATGCTTGCAGCACCTTGCCTTTGGCGCCTTTGTCCTTACCGGAGATCACCAGCACGGTGTCGCCCTTGTGGACCTTCATCTACAACACCTCCGGGGCGAGCGAAACGATCTTCATGAAGCGCTTCTCGCGCAGTTCGCGGCCGACAGGGCCGAAGATGCGGGTACCGCGCGGGTCGTTGTCGGCCTTGATGATGACGGCAGCGTTCTCGTCGAACTTGATGTAGCTGCCGTCGGCGCGCCTGCGCTCCTTGACCGTGCGGACGATGACGGCCTTGACGACCTCGCCGCGCTTGACGTTGCCACCGGGGATGGCGTCCTTGACGGTCGCCACGATGATGTCGCCGATGCCGGCGTAGCGCCGCGACGAGCCACCGAGCACGCGGATGCACAAGATCTCCTTGGCGCCCGTGTTATCGGCGACCTTCACCCGCGATTCCTGCTGAATCACTCGATCTCCTCAGACCTGGTTACGTATGCACGGCAGATACCGACCTGACGTGCGTGGTCTTGCGTTTCCTAAGGGCACGCAGGGATTTCTTCGTCAGATGAGATCCGAGGTCTGCCCAAGGCAACCAGTGAATTCTAGGTGATGACCAGCGCAGAACCAAATCCGTGCGCAACGCCCCGCCAGCGACCGCGTCTGCTCGGCGACACGCCGCCTGAGCTGAGGATTCAGAGTCGCTCGGGCTGGCTCCGGAAGCCCGTTGCGCTGCGGATCAGCGGCAGCGTGGCGTTGGTGGCGAAGCCCGGGGGTGCGTCGCACACCGCGGGTACGGCGTTGAGGACCTGCATCCCGGTCGCGATGTTGGCGGCCTGCGCGTGCTCGGCGATGCTCGCGTTGCGCGTGAAGCTGGCCAGGGTGAGGAAGTGGACGCGCATGGACGGGTCCCCTTCGATGGTCAGCGTCCAGCCGTGCTCGGGTGCGGGCCAGTGCCCGGGGTATTCGTTGCCGACGGTCCACAGCGTCTCGATCTCGACGAGCGGCTGCCCGTTGCGCCGCCCGACCATGTTCCAGCGCTGGCCCGCGGTGGTTCCGGCCTTCAGCAGTCGGTCGAAGATCTGGTGGTCCCGCTCGGCGGGCAGCGCCTCGATGTCGACGGTGACCTCGTCGAGGTCCGCGTCGAGTGCGTCACCCAGTAACCAGATCTGTTCGACGAACATCGCTTTCATGTCGCGCAGGTACTCGTCGACGTCGGGGTCGATCACGTCGAGCGGTTCGCCGAATTTCATGTTGCCGAAGCTGATTTCGGTGCTGTCGTAGAGCGTCATGTCGGCGCGCTCCTGCAGCGTGATCTTGTCGATCGTGCGGCTCATGCCGGACAGCGCCAGCGGCAGGACGCCGGAGAGGTTGCCGGGGTTGATGCCGCTGGCGTGAAAGGTGCTGTCGCCGTCGCGGCAGGCCGCCTCCAGTCGTTTCCGGTCGGGTTCGGGCAGACGCGGCGGATAGAAGAGGAAGACGGTCGTGGCGACGTTCTTGCCGCTGGCCAGCAGTCGGCAGACCTCGTCGATGTCGCCGTTTCGCGGCGTGTAGATGACGCAGTCGGCATCGAGAGCGAGGATCGCGTCGTCGTCGGTGGTCGCCGCGACGCCGATCGGGGCGCGACCGACGAGCGTTCCGGCGTCGACGCCGTTCTTGGCTTCCGAATAGACCTTCACGCCGACGATGTCGATGTCGTCGCGATGGTCGATGATCGCCGTCAGCAGCTCGCTGCCGATCGACCCGGGCCCCCAGAGAATCACGCGGTAGCTCTTGTCCGTCACCGCGTGACGATATCTGCGGCCGCCCCGGCGCGACGGCGAAATCGGGCGCACGGCTGCGGCGACGGTCAGATGTCGGCCGCGCAGCGAAACCCGATGTGTGTCGTCGCGCTGTCCTGCGACTGCGGCGACCGCGCCGACGGTCGGTAGCGGTGGCAGTACTCCGGCGCGCACAGATGTGAGCCGCCCTTGAGCGCCTGGTTCACCGTCGGATCCGCCTGATCGACTGTGGGACAACAGCCTTGAGCCGACTCACCCAACCGGTGGTGTCCTTCGAACCGGGTCGTCGTCCACTCCCAGATGTTGCCGATCATGTCGACGAGGCCGTAACCGTTCGGCGGGAACGCCCCGACCGGCGACGTTCCCGTCCACCCCAGTGCGCCGTCGTTCTGATACGGGAAGTGCCCCTGCCACGTGTTGGCCATCAACTGACCCGATGGCATCGCCTCGTCACCCCACGGATACGTGTCGGCGCTGCCGCCGCGCGCCGCGTATTCCCATTCGGCCTCGCTCGGGAGCCGACGGCCCGCCCATCGCGCGTAGGCGGCCGCGTCGGGGTATGCGATCTGCACCACCGGATGCTCGAGTCGATCGTCGACGCCGGAGCCCGGCCCGAACGGATGCCGCCAGCTCGCACCGGGTCTCCATTCCCACCACTGGCGCCAGTCCCGCAGATCGACGGGCCCCGACGTCGCGGTGAACACCAGCCCGCCCGGCACCAGATCGGCCGGGTTCGCACCCGGGTACGACGCCGGGTCGAGTTCGCGTTCGGCGACGGTGACATAACCGGTCTCGTCGACGAACTCGGCGAACTGCGCGTTGGTCACCGGGTGGCGTTCGATCGCGAAGCCGCCCACCTGCACCGTGTGCGCGGGCGCCTCTTCGGGGTAGAAGCTCGTCGACCCCATCCGGAAAGTGCCATCCGGCAATGGGACGAGCTCGGTGAGCATGGCTTCAGGGTAGGCGGACGGCGAAGTCCTCGGTGAGCACGGCAGCCGCGGCGTCGAAGCTGTCCGTGCCTGCGGGCGCCTGCACGTGAACGGCGACCAGGTAGTCGTTGGTGTTCGTCCACACGTGCACGATGCGGTCGAGGAACTCCACGGACTGTTGCGGGGTGTCCGACCACGCGCCCATCAATTTCTGGCCGCTGTAGTCGCAGAGCTCGTCGGGCAGCACGCTCACGCTGGACACTGCCGACACCGCCATCACCTTGTCGGCGTACTCGGTGAATGCCGCGGCGGGATCGAGTTTCGTCTGCGTGATCGTCACCTCCGCGGACATACCGTCGGGGCCGGACAACTTCACCCCATCACCGGAGACCGACGGGTCCGACCAGCCGTCGGGTAAGCCGACGGTGACCCTGGGGGCCTGCGGGTCGGCTGTCAGCGCGGTGACCCGAGGAACGCGGGGCGGCTGCGCGCAGGTGACGGTGTCCGCGGGGATCGGGGCGCGCGTGGTGGCGACGATGCCGGGCGCGACAGGACCCGAGTCGTCGCTCGATCGCGTCGTCGGTGCCTGCGCAGTGAGGGACGTCTCGGCGTCCTCAGTGCGGATCGCGACGCCCTCGTCGGTGCGGACACACCCCGCCGACAGCAGGGAGATGACCACAGCCGGAACCACCGTCGCCCAACTGAACCGCTTCACCGCTCCATCATCAATCCTTGGCGAAGGCCAACGCGAGTTCCCTCTCGACGTCGACGTACGGCGCGCCCGACAGGTCGACGTTGACGTGCGCGATGGTGCCGCCGGTGAAGTCATAGGGAGCTTTGAACGTACTGGACACCGCCGAGCCGGTGTTGCGTCCGACGCTGATGGTGGCACCGGCCAGGCCGAACGTTCCCGGATGCGCCTTCACGTTCGACAGTGCCGCGACGGCGACGCCGTCGACGTAGAGCGTCACGTCGCCGAGCGGGGTGTGGCTGTTCTCGACCGTGCCGGTGCGGGCGTAGCTGACACCCAGGATGTGCTTGCCCACCGGCACCGGGTCGGGCGACGACACCATCTGCTCCTCGTCGCCCATGAAGTTGTAGACGTAGTGCAGGCGGCCGTCCTGGACGAACAACACATGCCCGCCGTGGCCGCCGCCCTGTTTGAACAGCACGCCCTGCGCAGCCGTCGTGTCTACGGTGACCTCAGCGAGCACCGATATCGACTGACCGCGCGGCTCGGCGGCGGCGCCCATACCGACCTCCGCCGCGCCCGGGTAGTACGTGAAGCTCTTCCGCTCCCCCGTCAGATACGGCCGGAACCGCATGATCGTCTCCAGGATGTTGAGGTCGGCGAGCGGCAGACCGTTGTACGTGCCGGCCTCGCTGAACCACAGCTTCGTCATCTCCTCGAGCTTGTCGGGGTTGTCGGCGGCCAGGTCGTGGCACTGGCTGCGGTCCTTCTCGATGTGGTACAGCTCCCAGCGGTCCTTATCGAAGTGCGACCAGCCCGCGGGTGTGGCCGCGTGCACGGTGTTGGCGAACCAGCCCTTGTGCCAGATCCCGCGGGTACCCAGCATGGCGTAGAACTGCGTGTCCTTGCCCGTGTCGGCGGACGGATCATCAAGCGCTGCTTTGAAGCTCACGCCGTCGAGCGGCTTCTGCGTGATCCCGCGGACCTGGTCTGGTGGGCTGATACCCAGCAGGTCGTAGATCGTCGGCGTGATGTCGCTGACGTTGACGTAGTTGTCGCGGACCTCGCCGTGCGCCTTGATTCCGTTGGGCCAGCTGATGATTGCGGTATCGGCGATCCCTCCTTCGTGAGAGGCGTAGCGCTTGTAGAGCTTGTAGGGCGTGTTGAACGCCATCGCCCAACCGATCGCGTAGTGCGGGTAGGTGTCGGGCCCGCCGAGTCGGTCGATGTAGCGCATGGACTCTTCGACCGTGTCGAGGTAGCCGTTGAAGAACTTCACTTCGTTGACCGACCCGTTCGGCCCGCCCTCGCCGCTGGCCCCGTTGTCGGAGATCACCACGATGATCGTGTTGTCCAGTTGACCGGACTCCTCCAGATAGTCGAGGATTCGGCCGATCTGTTCGTCGGTGTAGGACAGGAACCCGGCGAACACCTCGGCCATCCGGCTGAACAGGCGCTTCTCCTCGTCGTTCAGCGAGTCCCACGGCCGCACGGTGTCCTGCGGTGGCCACGGTTCCCCGTTGGGTCCCTTGACGTCGAGATACGGGTTGATCGGCGACAATTCGGTGTCCGGTGGCACGATGCCGAGCTTCTTCTGGTTCTCCAGGACGATCTCCCGGTAGCGCTCGTAGCCCATGTCGAATGCGCCGGAGTACTTGGTTATCCACTCCTCGAAGACGTGGTGCGGTGCGTGCCCGGCGCCGGGGCACACGTAGGAGAACCACGGCTTGTCCGGTGCGATCACCTTGGCGTCGCGGATGAACTCGATCGTCTTGTCCGCAAGGTCCTTCGACAGGTGGTAGCCCTCCTCCGGCGTCGCGGGCGGCGAAACCTGATGGTTGTCGTAGATCAAGTCGGGATACCACTGGTCGGTTTCACCGCCCATGAACCCGTAGAACCGCTCGAATCCCCGCGACAGTGGCCAATGTCGTCTGGTGGCAGCGAGATTCGACTCCTCGAGCGGCGTCAGGTGCCACTTGCCGACGCAGTAGGTGTTCCATCCGCGCTCGTTCAGCACCTCCGACAGCAGCGCGGTTTCGGCCGGGATGCGGCCGTTGCAGTTCGGGAAGCCGTCGGTGAATTCCTCGATGGTGGCCATGCCGACTGTGGTGGCGTTGCGTCCGGTCAGCAGCGAGGCGCGGGTCGGCGAGCACAGCGCGGTGGTGTGGAACTGTGAAAGCCGCACCCCGCGTTCGGCGATTCGGCTCATCGTCGGCATCTCGACCAGCCCGCCGAAACAGTCCCATGTCGCGATGCCTGTGTCGTCCCAGACGAGGTAGAGGACGTTGGGTGCGCCGTCCGGCGCGGTGGGTGCGGCGTAGGGCCCCCAGTCCGGCTCGGAATCGCGGATATCCAGTTCGATCCTGCCGGTGAATTCGGTTGCCATGGCCTGCCTCGTTCTAGGTAGGTGCGTCGCAGCGTGGTCCCCAACCGCGGTGGAGATTACACCGCGCATGTATTGGTTTGCTGAGAAATTGACGACGTCGACAGTTTCTATCGCGCATTCTGACCAGTGTTTTTCGCCGGTGTGGACACCGGGAGCGGTGACCGGTGGGTGGTCGGATCCGTGACGTCGCGGTGGCAATGGCCTGGTAGTGCTGCAGGGGAATCGCCACGGTGGAAATATGCCGGACGTGGCGACAAGCAAAGCGCAGACCATTTCCTATCCGGCCATGGGCGCACACCCCCATCGGCATGACGAGTTCTCTGTCCACCCACACGTCGTGGTGTTGTTCGGAGCGACGGGGGATCTCTCCAGACGCAAATTGATACCCGGGCTCGCCTACTTGGATCAGTCCGATCTGGCTCCGCACATCGAGATCGTCGCCACGTCGCTGGAGGACCTCTCGCGCGAGGAATTCCTCGACGTGGCCAAAGCGGCGATCGACGATTTCGGAACGCACAAGCTCTCCAAGGAACAGTGGGAGCAGTTCGCCGAGACCGTCACCTACGTTCCGCAGAGCGCCGGGCCCGAGGCGTTGGCTTCCGCGGTCGAGGAGGCCGAGGGGAGGCTCGGGCACGACGTGCACCGCCTTCACTATTTATCGGTGCCGCCGAAGGCTGCTCGCGCGGTGATCACGATGCTGCGGGACGCGAAGCTGGTCGAACGATCGCGCGTGGTCATGGAGAAACCGTTCGGCACCGATCTGGCCAGTGCCGTCGAGCTCAACAACTTCGTTCACGAGACGTTCGACGAGACACAGATCTTCCGCATCGACCACTTCCTCGGCAAGGAGGCTGCGCAGAACATCCTGGCGTTCCGGTTCGCCAACGGCCTGTTCGAGCCGATCTGGAACCGCAACTTCATCGATCACGTGCAGATCGACATCCCAGAGACGCTCGGGCTCGACGAACGGGCCAACTTCTACGAGAGCACCGGCGCCTACAAGGACATGGTGGTTACCCACCTGTTCCAGGTGATGGCGTTCGTGGTGATGGAGCCGCCGACCGCGTTGGAGCCGCGCGCGATCAGCGAAGAGAAGAACAAGGTGTTTCGCTCCATGCTGCCGGTCAAGTGCTCCGACGTGGTACGCGGACAGTTCGCCGGTTACCGCGAATTAGAAGGTGTGGCAAGGGATTCGGATACCGAGACGTTCATCGCGTTGAAGGTCGGCATCGACAACTGGCGGTGGGCGGGCGTGCCGATCTATCTGCGCACCGGCAAGAAGATGGCCGAAGGGATGCGGATCATCTCGATCGCGTTCAAGGAGGCGCCGCGCTCGATGTTCCCGGCGGGCTCCGGCGTGGGTGCACAGGGCCCCGACCACCTGACGTTCGATCTGGCCGACAACTCCAAGGTCTCGCTGTCCTTCTACGGCAAGCGGCCCGGCCCCGGGATGAAGCTCGACAAGCTGTCGATGCAGTTCTCGACACAGGAGACCGACTCGTCGGACGAGGTGCTCGAGGCGTACGAGCGGCTCATCCTCGACGCGATGCGCGGCGACCACACGCTGTTCACCACTGCGGAGGGCATCGAGTCGCTATGGGAGCGATCGGAGAACCTGCTGACCGACCCGCCGCCGGCCAAGCCCTACCCGCAGGGCACCTGGGGTCCCAACGCCATTCACCAGCTGATCGCACCCAATGCGTGGCGGTTGCCGTTCGAGCGGGCCTGGCGCGAACACAAACACGACGACTGCTAGTCGGATGAGATTGCGCTGAGGGCGCCAATTCTTCGAAAGATCGCGCCCTCACCGCAGAGTCAACCCCGGTTTACCTACTTCGCCTTTTCGAGGATCTCGACGAGCCGCCAGCGCTTGGTGGCCGACAGTGGGCGGGTCTCCATCAGAGACACCCGGTCACCGATACCGGCGATGCCGTTCTCATCGTGCGCCTTCACCTTGGTGGTGGTGCGGATGATCTTGCCGTAGAGCGGATGGCGGTTGCGATCCTCGATCTCGACAACGATCGTCTTCTGCATCTTGTCGCTGACGACATAGCCGATGCGGGTCTTGCGGCGACCGCGCGGCTTCTCGGTGCGCGGCGTGTGCTTGGGGCCCGCCTCGCCTGTCTTGGTTGCCTTGTCTGCCATTACGATTCCTCACCAACGGGTCCGGAAGCCAGACCCAACTCACGTTCGCGCAGGACGGTGTACACGCGCGCAATCTCCTGACGCACCACACGCAGCCGGCGATTGTTGGCCAGCTGGCCGGTCGCCATCTGGAAGCGAAGGTTGAACAGCTCTTCCTTGGACTCGCGCAGTTTGTCGGCCAACTCGTCGTCGGTCAGCTCGCGCAACTCGCCCGGCGTCACTCCCACTGCCATCAGAAGTGCTCCTCTCGGGTAACGATGCGTGCCTTGATCGGCAGCTTGTGGATCGCGCGGGTGAGTGCATCCCGAGCGATCTTCTCGTCGGGGTAGCTCAGCTCGAACAGCACGCGGCCGGGCTTGACGTTGGCCACCCACCATTCCGGCGAGCCCTTGCCCGAACCCATGCGGGTTTCCGCCGGCTTCTTGGTCAGCGGGCGGTCGGGGAAGATGTTGATCCACACCTTGCCGCCACGCTTGATGTGCCGGTTGATGGCGATACGAGCGGACTCGATCTGCCGGTTGGTGATGTAGGCGTGCTCCAGTGCCTGGATGCCGTAATCACCGAAGCTCACCGACGTACCACCGCTGGCAATGCCACGCTGCCTCGGGTGATGTTGCTTGCGGTGCTTGACCTTACGGGGAATCAACATGACTCAGCTCTCCGTCGTCTCGGTGGTCGCAGAGGGAGAAGCCTCGGTCGCCGCACCTGCCGCAGCCTCGGTGCCTGCCGTCGCCTCGGCAACCGCGGGTGCTGCTTCGGTACCCGATTGCGCCGGACCGGCGTCACCGCCGGAGGCGGCACGACCGGCTTCGGTGCTCGTCGCGGTGGTGCCCGAGGCGCCACTGCGACGCGGGCGGGTGCCCGACGGGCGCTCGCGACGCGGACGATCCGCACCCGCAGGGGCGGCGGCGGCCAGCTCACGCTTGCCACCGACGATGTCGCCCTTGTAGATCCAGACCTTCACGCCGATGCGGCCGAAGGTCGTCTTCGCCTCGTACAGGCCGTAGTCGATATCGGCGCGCAGCGTGTGCAGCGGAACGCGACCCTCGCGGTAGAACTCCGAGCGGCTCATCTCGGCGCCGCCGAGGCGGCCCGAGCACTGCACACGGATGCCCTTGACGTTCGGCTGACGCATCGCGGACTGGATGGCCTTGCGCATCGCGCGACGGAACGCCACGCGGTTGCTCAACTGCTCGGCCACACCCTGGGCCACCAACTGCGCCTGGCTCTCGGGGTTCTTCACCTCGAGGATGTTCAGCTGAACCTGCTTGCCGGTCAGCTTCTCCAGGTCGGCGCGGATGCGGTCTGCCTCGGTGCCGCGGCGACCGATGACGATGCCCGGCCGCGCGGTGTGGATGTCGACGCGAACCCGGTCACGGGTGCGTTCGATCTCCACGTCGGCGATGCCTGCCCGCTCGAGACCGGTGGCCAGCAGCCGACGGATCGCGACGTCTTCCTTGACGTAGTCCTTGTACTGCTTGTCGGCATACCACCGGGACTTCCAGTCGGTGGTGATACCGAGCCGGAAGCCGTGGGGATTGATCTTCTGGCCCACTACTCTGAGCCCTCCTTCGCTTCGTCAGAAGCCTTGGATTCAGCGGACTTCTTGGCTTTGCCCGATGTCGCCGACTTCGCGGCTCCGGAAGCCTTCTTCGCTGCCGCCTCGGGTGCCATCTTGGCGGCGGCCTTCTTTGCAGGAGCCTTCTCCGCGGTCGCCTTCTCCGCGGTCGCCTTGGTCGCCGGTGACTTCTTCGCGGCGGCGGCCTTGCTGCCCTGCGCACGACGTGCGCGCGAGCTGCCTGCCGAAGCGCGGCCTCCGCGCTCCTCACGGCTTGCCCGGCTCTCCACGATCACCGTGATGTGGCTGGTGCGCTTGCGGATTCGGAACGCACGTCCCTGCGCGCGCGGCCGGATGCGCTTGGCGGTCGGGCCCTCGTCGGCGTAGACGGTGGCAACCACCAGCGTCGAGGGATCGAGCCCCTCGTTGTTCTGCGCGTTGGCGGCAGCGCTCGCGATCACCTTGGCGACCGGCTCGCTGGCGGCCTGCGGTGCCCAGCGCAGGATGTCCAGCGCTTCGGACACCGACTTGCCGCGCACCAGGTCGATGACCCGGCGTGCCTTGGACGCCGAGACACGCACGAAGCGGGCCTTCGCCGTCGCGGTCGGATATTCGGTCTCAACAGAGGTCATCGCCGTTTGGCCTTCCGGTCATCTTTGATGTGACCCTTGAACGTGCGGGTGGGTGCGAACTCGCCGAGCTTGTGTCCGACCATCGCCTCGGTGACGAACACCGGGACGTGCTTGCGGCCGTCGTGCACCGCAAAGGTGTGCCCGATGAAGTCGGGGATGATGGTCGAACGGCGCGACCAGGTCTTGATGACCTGCTTGCTGTTCTTCTCGTTCTGGACGTCGACCTTCTTCAGGAGATGGTCGTCGACGAACGGACCTTTCTTCAGGCTGCGTGGCATTAGTCAGCTCCTACCGGTGCTTCTTGCCGGTGCGCCGGCGTCGGACGATGAGCTTGTCGCTCGGCTTGTTGGGCTTGCGGGTGCGGCCCTCGGGCTTGCCCCACGGGCTGACCGGGTGACGGCCGCCGGAGGTCTTGCCCTCACCGCCACCGTGCGGGTGGTCGACCGGGTTCATGACGACACCGCGGACGGTCGGGCGCTTGCCCTTCCACCGCATGCGGCCTGCCTTGCCCCAGTTGATGTTCGACTGCTCGGCGTTGCCGACCTCGCCGACGGTGGCGCGGCAGCGCACGTCGACGCGACGGATCTCACCGCTGGGCATACGCAGGGAGGCGTATGTGCCTTCCTTGCCCAGCAGCTGGATGCCCGCGCCCGCGGAGCGGGCGAGCTTGGCGCCGCCGCCCGGCCGCAACTCGACGGCGTGGATGACGGTACCGGCGGGGATGTTGCGCAGCGGCAGGTTGTTTCCCGGCTTGATGTCGGCGTTGGCGCCGGACTCGACGACGTGTCCCTGCTTCAGACCCTCGGGGGCGATGATGTAGCGCTTCTCGCCGTCGAGGTAGTGCAGCAGCGCGATGTTGGCGGTGCGGTTCGGGTCGTACTCGATGTGAGCGACCTTGGCGTTGACGCCGTCCTTGTCGTGCCGACGGAAGTCGATGACGCGATACGCACGCTTGTGGCCACCGCCCTTGTGCCGGGTGGTGATTCGACCGTGCGCGTTACGCCCGCCCTTGCCGTGCAGCGGCTTGATAAGCGACTTCTCCGGAGTCGAGCGAGTGATCTCGGCGAAATCGGAGACGCTCGCACCGCGGCGACCGGGGGTCGTCGGCTTGTACTTGCGAATAGCCATCTTCTAAGAATCTCCCTGCCGGCTAGGCCGGCGCTCCGAACAGATCGATGGGCTTGCTGCCCTTGGCGAGCGTGACGATGGCGCGCTTGGTGCTCTTGCGCGTGCCATAGCCGGCGCGGGTGCGCTTGCGCTTGCCCTGACGGTTGGCGGTGTTCACAGACGAGACCTTGACCTTGAAGATCTTTTCGATCGCGATCTTGATCTGCGTCTTGTTCGAGTCGGGGTGAACGATGAACGTGTAGACGTTGTCCTCGATCAGCCCGTACGACTTCTCGGAGATGACCGGCGACAGGATGATGTCGCGCGGATCGGTGATGGTTGCCATCTACGCCGATACCTCCTCGGTCTTGTCCTGCTTGGCGCTCGCGCTGATGTAGGAATCCAGCGCCTCGACGCTGAACACCACGTCGTCGGCGTGCAGCACGTCGTAGGTGTTGAGCTGATCCGGCGTGAGCACGTGCACGCCAGGCAGATTCCGCACGCTCAGGACGCTGGTCTGGTCGCTGCGGCCGATGACGATCAGCACCTGCTTGCCCTCGACCAGGGTGGCCAGGAATGCCTTGGCGCTCTTGGTCGACGGCGCCTGGCCCTCGACCAGTTCGGTCACCGCGTGGATCCGGCCGTTGCGGGCCCGGTCGGACAACGCACCGAGCAGTGCGGCGCGGATCATCTTCTTGGGGGTGCGCTCGCTGTAGTCGCGCGGCTTCGGACCGTGCACGACGCCGCCGCCGGTGAACTGAGGCGCACGCGTCGAACCCTGGCGGGCGCGACCGGTGCCCTTCTGCCGGTACGGCTTCCGACCACCGCCGCGGACGTCGCCGCGGGTCTTGGTCGAGTGCGTGCCCTGCCGGGCCGCCGCGAGCTGCGCGGTCACCACCTGGTGCATCAGCGCGATGTTCGGCTCGACGTCGAACAGTTCGGCGGGCAGCTCGACAGAGCCGTCCTTCTTGCCCGCCGGGGTGTGGACGTCGATCTTGACAGACTTGGATGCCATTATTTCTCGCCTCGCTTGATCGCGCTCCGGACCATCACCAGGCCACCGGTGCGGCCCGGGATGGCGCCCTTGATCAGCAACACGCCGTTCTCGGCATCGACCTTGTGCACCAACAGGTTCTGCGTGGTGACGCGGTCGCTGCCCATCCGGCCAGACATGCGCGTGCCCTTGAACACCCGGCCCGGGGTGGCACAGCCACCGATCGAGCCGGGGCGACGGTGCACGGCCTGCGCACCGTGGCTGGCGCCCTGACCCTTGAAGCCGTGGCGCTTCATGGTGCCCGCGAAGCCCTTGCCCTTGGAGGTGCCCGTCACGTCGACATACGTTCCGTCGGCGAAGATCTCGGCGGTCAGCTCCTGGCCGACCTCGAATTCGGCCGCGGCGGTCTCATCGTCAAGCCGCAGCTCGGCGAGATGCCTGCGCGGGTTGACGTTCGAAGCCTTGTACTGCCCGGTGACAGGCTTGTTCACCTTGCGCGGGCTGATCTCGCCGTACGCCAACTGAACTGCGCTGTAGCCGTCGCGCTCCGGGGTGCGGATGCGCGTCACGACGTTCGGGCCTGCCTTGACGACCGTGACCGGCACGACTTTGTTGTTCTCGTCGAACACCTGCGTCATACCCATCTTGGTGCCCAAAATGCCTTTTCTAGCCATTGGTTTCGGGTCTCCTACTGGATGTTGACGTCGACGCTCGCCGGCAGATCGATGCGCATGAGAGCGTCAACGGTCTTCGGCGTCGGGTCGAGGATGTCGATCAGCCGCTTGTGAGTGCGCATCTCGAAGTGCTCCCGCGAGTCTTTGTACTTATGCGGGGACCGGATGACGCAATACACGTTCTTCTCGGTCGGCAGCGGCACTGGACCCACCACACTGGCGCCGGTACGGGTGACCGTCTCAACGATCTTGCGCGCAGAGGCGTCAATCGCCTCGTGGTCGTAGGCCTTGAGCCTGATGCGGATCTTCTGTCCCGCCACGCTTCTCCTACCTCGCTCCTGCTTCGTACTTCGGCCGGCCCGTTTCCGGACCTGGTCCCAGCGCTGAAGTAAGCGCTGGTGTTGCCGCCGCTGTTTACCTGTCTGAAGTTCACCGGTCCCCGCGGTCGGGTGTGTCGCCCGCACGCACACTCCGACTCGACGGAAATCCGCCATTGTCGAAGTTGGCACCGGATGCGCCCGTGTGGGCGCCGGTTGTGTGCCCGGCCAGGCGCTAACCCGGCTCAGAGCAACCCGACCAGTATGCCTTATCGCGCGGGTTGCTCCAAATCCCTGGCGATGTGAACTGACCGCGCAGGCAGGCGGCCCTGTTCCACCACGGTAGCTGCTCAGCTTTCTTACTCCGGAGTAAGGTGATCGCATGGCCGCTCCGACCACCACCTATCAGATGTGGAAGCGCCTCGCCGGACGTCCCGGCGGCACCCGGCTTGTTCTCGACCGCGGCGATGGTGCGGGTGCCCTACTTCGCCTCGATCGTCCCGCACGTCGTGCGGATGGAGCCGGGAGTTGGCCGAGGTCACCGTGCCCAATTGGTTCTTCGTCTAGCTTGTTTTAGGTTTAACCACGGAACACGAATTAGTCAGGGTTCGAAAGCGGCCAGCTCACTTCAGCCGAGGTTGAAGTGGGTGAACTCTATCTGGATTCCGTCAGGATCGACGAAGTCGAACATTGTCCCTAGGTCCCCGGCTACTTTCCGGATCTCCGATCGCGCAACACCAGAGGTATCAAGCCAACTCGCCCATGCCCGGAGGTCATCCAAAGACTCAGCCTCAAGCGCGAATGATCCAGACCGGTACGCACAGGGCCGAACCGTTCACCTGCGTTGCTTGAATGCTCGCATAGGTCAAATACTTGGCCGCCCAGGCTCAGAATCGCCGCGCGCCCGGGGAAACGGCGGAGGTCCTCACCCTCCGGGTATCCGCCATCAAGAGATCAGTGCCAAGCACGTCGCAATAGAAATGAATGCTGCGCTCGAGGTTGGCCACCGAAATCCCAAAGTGATGCAGTCCGGCCAAGCGCGGACGAGTTGAATCGCTTTCCACGAGCTTTCATGGTGCCAGCGGCTGCAGATAACACGTCGTTTTGAACATCGTCGGGCGATTGCGGCCTCCCGCAGGATTTCCCCTCGTCGCGGATGTTTCCAGTGCGACCACGCCCATTCGAAGGATCGTGCGCTCACTGCGGACGGGATAGTCCGCATCCGATCAAGGGGGATAACCACACCTACCCGATTGCGGCAAAAGTCCCGACGGCAGCGGAGTTAGGCAAACAGTTCCGGGTGCGAGGCGACGTACTGCTCGACGGTCTGCGGGGGTTGACCGGTGACCTGTTCGACGTCGTGAGTGGAGCGGTCGTAGCGGTTCTCGCGATGCAGACGCACCACGGTCGCGAGATGCTGCTGAACGAGGTCGGACTGCCCCGAGTTCCGCAAGTACTGGCGCAGCCAGTCATCGTAGGGAATGTCTTCCGCGCGGATCATCCGTCCCAGCGCGCGCGAGTACTGCTCGGCCAGACCCTTGATGTCAAGCACCTGCGGACCGGTCAGCCCGTAGACCTGCCCCGCCTGCGGCGGGGTGAGCAGCAGGGCCGCGACCACCCGTGCCACGTCCTCGGCGGCGATCGGCGAGGTGCGCCCGGTGCCGAAGGGCAAAGCCAGCACATCGCGCTCGCGCACGGATCGCCTGGCCAACACCGTGAACAGCGGATTGTCCAATAACACCGTGGGACGCACGTGAACCACCGGTACATCCGACCAGTTCATGATCTGCTCGGCGAGCCAGAACAGCCGCTGCTGGTGGGACTCCTCGCTGCTGGTTAGGGTCATTTGCGAGACGGTCATCTGCGACATGTTGACGATCACCTCCAGGCCGCCCCGCTCACGGGCCGCCGCGCAGACGATCGTGACCTCATGCAGGTAGTCGGACGAGATGTGCGTGTTGAAGAACATCCGCGTGACATCCCGCATCACTTCGACCACGTCGACCGCACTGGTGAGATCGGCAACTACGACCTCGGCCCCGAGTTCGCGAAAGCGATGCGCGCGGCCATCGTCGTGGTGCAGCGTCACCCGGACCGGCTCCCCCTTGCCCCGCAGCAGCTCCACCACCGAGTCGCTGACCCTGCCCGAAGCCCAAGCCGCGCCCGTGATCAGATACATGGCCGTCAATTTAGCTGCCGACGGCTGACGACACCGTACAGTCGACCGACTATGCCCCCAATTGGCCGATCGCCGTCGTAGACCCCGTGCCAGGCCGCTGTCTCGAACAGAAATCTGACCAAATTTCTCGCCGACATTCGGCACTGGACCAGCCACCTCGATGAAGAAGGCAAAGGCGCGGATGGTCGATGCCAATAAGCGCAGCTCGGCCACTGGTCGTGCTCTAATTGCGTCACTGTTTTCACGCCCACGACCCAGGGTGACGACGGATGAAAAGACGGATGAAAGGCGCTCGCGGGAACGCTGGCGATACCGCCGCTAGCCGCGTGGCGGTGAATATGCGGGTGCGTGTGTATCCGGGGACGGACGGCGAGGTCGGCGGCACTGTAGTCGAGGATTTCGGCGATCTGGCGGGGCATGCAGTGGATGTCGGTGAGAACCATATCGTTGGCCCCGCGCGGAGATGGGCGGTGGCGCTCGACGCGGGCGGTCTGATTTTCGTCGACAGCGACCAATTGGCGGCCGAATAGCTTTAGCTCTCGCGGTTTACCCACCGTCGGGCACCATATTTCCAGTTGCGGCGGCGCTGTCGGACACAAGCGTCTCCGCGACGAATCATCCTATGTATCTGATGCAGATTG
The DNA here is from genome assembly GCA_963786995.1 of uncultured Actinomycetota bacterium. GTDB lineage: Bacteria > Actinomycetota > Actinomycetes > Mycobacteriales > Mycobacteriaceae > Mycobacterium. Next base: position 48,704 of record CAWBBH010000007.1, read on the forward strand.
CTTGTATCTGATGGAGATTGCTCCTGTCAGCGCGCGGTCGTTGTCTCGGAATAGACGAGATATGAGGGTCTCAAAACTTCGTCTCGGAGAAGGCACGGCGATATGCCGGACATCGTTGACCAGCAGTGAAACGATACTGACGTGGACCCCAGCGGGGATGGTGGTGGTGGACTGACCGCGACGGGGCTGCTCTGTGGGTCGTGCGGCACCGAACTGCCGCCCAACTCCAAGTTCTGTAACGAATGCGGGGCACCGCTCGCCCACGCCACCCGATCGGCGGAGTACAAGCAGGTCACCGTGCTGTTCGCCGACGTGGTCCATTCGATGGACATTGCGGCAGCCGTCGGTGCGGAGCGGTTGCGCGAGATCATGGCCGAATTGGTCAACCGTGCGGCGGTGGTGGTTCAGCGGTATGGCGGCACGGTGGACAAGTTCACCGGCGACGGAATGATGGCGGTGTTTGGTGCACCTGTGGCGTTGGAGGACCACGCCGTTCGCGCCTGCCTGGCGGCGTTGGGTATGCAAGAGGAGGCGAAGCGGCTTGCCGAGGAGGTCCAACGCTGCGACGGCGCGGATCTGCGGCTGCGGATCGGTCTGAACTCGGGGCAGGTGATCGCCGGCGAGATCGGCTCGGGTGCTTTGGGTTACACCGCCATCGGTGAGCAGGTGGGGATGGCGCAGCGGATGGAGTCGATCGCGCCGGCCGGTGGGGTGATGCTTAGCGCGTCCACCGCGCGACTGGTTGAAGGCGCAGCCAGCCTCGCTGAGCCTGAGCTGGTTCAGATCAAGGGTGCCGATAAGCCGGTCGCGGCTCAGCGGCTGTTGGGCATGGAGGAACGGCATCGCCTTATCGAGCGTGTCGAGTCGGAGCTGGTGGGTCGGCGGTGGGAGATGTCCGCCGTTGAGGGCATGTTGGACCGTGCGGTCGAGGGCCACGGCGCGGTGGTCGGTGTCGTGGGACCACCGGGCATCGGCAAGAGCCGTCTGGTGCGCGAGGTGTCTGCGATGGCGGACCGCCGTGGTGTGGAGGTGTTCACCGCCTTCTGCGAGTCGCACGCCAGCCAGGTTCCCTTCCATGCCGTGGCGCGGCTGCTGCGTGCGGCTACCGGCGTGGAGGATCTTGACCCGCAGGCCGCCCGTGACCGAGTGCGCGCCCGGGTTCCCGACGCCGACCCCGAGGACTTGCTGTTGTTTGATGACCTGCTGGGCATCGCCGATCCCGATGTCGCTCTGCCGAAAATCGATCCGGATGCGCGTCGGCGGCGGTTGACGGCATTGGTGAATGCCGCCTCGTTGGCCCGTGAAACCCCGGCGGTCTATGTCGTTGAGGACGCCCATTGGATCGATGAGGTCAGCGAGTCGATGCTGGCCGATTTCCTCACGGTGATCCCGCAGACGCCCTCGCTGGTGCTGGTCACCTACCGCCCCGAGTACGAGGGGGCGCTGACGCGGGTGCACGGTACACAGACGATAGCCCTTGGGCCGCTGAGTGATCCGGAGACGGCGGCACTGGTCTCGGAGTTGCTCGGGCCGGACCCATCGGTTGTCGGGCTGGGCCAGACGATCGCCGAGAGGGCCGCCGGTAATCCGTTCTTCGCCGAGGAGATGGTGCGCGAACTGGCCGAGCGTGGGGTGCTGCGAGGGTCACCGCGGCGGCTACATATCGACGGCACTGACGTGGCCGAGGTGAGTGTGCCCGCCACGCTGCAGGCGGCCATCGCCGCGCGCATCGACCGCCTCGAACCTGAAGCCAAGCGACGTTGAACGCCGCGGCGGTGATCGGATCGCGGTTCACACCTGAGCTGCTCGAACGCGCTGGGCGTTGATCCTGTCGTGGATGATGTTGGTCGCGGGCCGAGCTGATCGATCAGGTCAGGTTTCACCCCATCGGCTCGAGTATGCTTTCCGCCACCCGCTGATCCGTACGGTGGCCTACGAATCACAGCTCAAATCGGATCGCGCCGAACTGCACCGGCGGCTGGCCGCCGCGATCGAAGAACGCGATCCCGGCTCGGCCGACGAGAACGCAGCACTGATCGCCGAACATCTGGAGGCCGCCGGTGATCTGCACGCCGCCTACGGCTGGCACATGCGCGCCGCAACGTGGTCGACCAACCGCGACATCGCCGCGGCGCGACTGAGTTGGGAGCGCGCCCGAAAGATCGCCGACGCGTTACCCGCCGATGACCCAGACCGGGCAGCTATGCGCATCGCCCCGCGCACCATGTTGTGCGGGACCGCCTGGCGAGTCCATGTCAGCGTTGCCGGGGACCGCTTTGATGAATTGCGGGAGTTGTGCACCGCCGCCGGGGACAAGGCGTCACTGGCCATCGGCATGGCGGGGCTGGTGATGGATCACGCTTGCAGGGCCGGATGCGCGAGGCGTCGCAGCTGGCGTCCGAAGCCTGGCCCTCATCGAGTCGGTCGGCGATCCGACCTTGACGGTGGGGCTGTCCTTGCCGGTGATCTACGCCAAGATCCAGAGCGCCGAGTGATTCTGACGTGCTGCGGTGGTCACAAAGGGTCATCGACCTGGCCGACGGTGACCCGTCGAAAGGCAACTTCGATTATCGGGTCTCCGTTAGCGCTCGCCTTTACGACGCGGGCTCATGCCCGGTGGTGCCTGGGTCGTCCTGGATGGCGCGACGACCTGCGGCACGGCCTGGCCATGGCCCGCAGCGCCGACCCCGTGTCCTACGCCGGTGTCGTCACCTACGTCTACTTCCCGGGAATACCGTGTGGCGTGCTGCGGCCCGACGATTCCGCGATGCGCGAGATCGAGGATGCCCTGCAGATTGCCGAACGATCCGGTGATGATCTCGCGTTGGCCCTCGCCCGGGTGACGCTGGGCCTTGCGCTGGTGCACCGCCAATCTGCTGCGGAGCGTGACCGCGGACAGAAGCTGCTGGCCGAGGTCAGCGACGTATTCGTGCGCCGGGGATACCTCCTGGCCGAGTTACCGATCGTCGAGGTGTACGTGGCACGTGAGAGGGCTCGGCGGGGAGACCGCGATGAAGCCATACCGCTGATGCGCGCCGCCACCGACCATCTGTTCCGCGAGGGACGGCTGCTGGTGTGGGGCGTTGCCGCGACGGGTGTGCTGGTGGAGGCACTGCTGGATCGCGGGGCCGACGGTGACGTGGCCGAAGCCGAGGCCGCGATCGACCAGGTTGGCGGACGCGCCAGCCGACGACGGACTGGTGATGCGCGAAATCTTGCTGCTGCGGCTGCACGCGCTACTGGCGCGGGCGCACGGCGACGAGGTCGATTACCGCGGCTATCGGGGTCGCTACCGCGCGATGGCGACATCCCTTGGCTTCGAGGGGCATATGGCGTGGGCCGGGGCGATGCCATGACGGCGGCTGCTCCTTCGGGGGTGGTGACGTTTCTGTTCACTGATGTTGAGGGGTCGACTCGTCGGTGGGAGACCGATGCGGATGCGATGCGGTTGGCCCTGCTGGCGCATGACGAGGTGCTGCGCAAGGCGATCGAGGCGCACGGGGGCTGGTTGTTCAAGCACACCGGTGACGGCGTGGTTGCCGCGTTCGCCTCGCCGAGGTCCGCCGTCGACGCTGCGGTTGCTGCGCAGCGGGCGTTGGAGTTGCCGGTGCGGATGGGCGTGGCGACCGGTGAGGCCGAACTGCGGGACGGGGACTATTTCGGCACGGTGCTCAATCGCGCTGCGCGGGTGATGGCCGCCGGGCACGGCGGTCAGATTCTGGTGGCCGACTCGACAGCGGTTCTGCTGAGCGGGGTTGATCTTCTTGATCTGGGACCGCGACGGCTACGGGACCTCCCTAATCCGATCACGGTGTTTCAACTGCAAGCAGCGGGCCTGCGTACAGAATTTCCGTCATTGCGTGGAGTCGACTCGAATCCCGGAAATTTGCGTCCGGCGATCACCAGCTTGATAGGCCGCGACGCCGAGGTCTCCAATCTTCAAGCGGCCCTGCGCTCGCATCGGTTGGTGACATTGGCGGGCGTGGGTGGAGTGGGCAAGACCCGGCTGGCGTTGGAAGTCGCGACGCAGTTAGCCGACGAATTTGTCGACGGGGTCTGGATTTTCGAGCTGGCGGCGGTCACTGATCCTGCTGCGGTACCCGATGCGGTGGCAGCGGTGTTGGGAATCACCCAGCAACCGGGCAAGAGCGTCAGCGAGTCGGTGGCTTCGGCTTTGAAGGGCCGGTCGCGGCTGTTGGTGTTCGACAACTGTGAGCACGTCGTTGACAGCGTCGCCGATCTGGTCGCAGCGATCCTCGCGGCGTCGGCCACGGTGAAGGTTCTGGCCACCAGCCGTGAGGGAATCGGTGTCGCTGACGAGCAGTTGTGGCGGGTGCCTTCACTGGACGTGGGTGCGGCTGTGGAGTTGTTTGTCGAACGCGCTCAGAGCATGGTGTCGGACACGTTGGCCGATGAGGCGACCGCCGTGGAGGATGTTTGTCGTCGCCTCGACGGGATCCCATTGGCGATCGAGTTGGCGGCCTCGCGGATGGCGTCGATGACGGCGGCAGAGGTGCGTGATCGTCTCGATGACCGATTCAAACTGCTGGTGGGGTCACGACGCGGATTGGAGCGCCACCAGACCCTGCGTCACGCGGTGGCGTGGTCTTATGACCTGCTCGATGACGCCGAAAAGTCTTTGTTGGCGCGGTGTTCGGTGTTCGCAGGCGGGTTTGACCTTCAAAGCGCCTGCGCGGTAGCCGGATCCGACGACATCGACGAGTACACCATCCTTGATCTGCTGAACGCGCTGGTACGCAAGTCACTGCTCATCGCCGATCGGTCAACCGGGCGGATCCGGTTCTCGATGCTGGAGACCATCCGCCAGTTCGCCGAGGAGCAACTCGTCGCAAGTGACGAGGCCACCGAGGTCCGGACCGCCCATGCTCGCTACTTCGCCGGGCGTGAAACCGACATCATGGCGCTGTGGGACGGCCCGCGCCAACGGGAGGCGTACACGTGGTTCACCACCGAGCTGGCGAATCTGCGCACCGCGTTTCGGTGGGCCGCCGATCATGGCGACCTCGACGTGGCCGGTCCCATCGCCATATACGCGGCATTCCTTGGGAGCGGGGTCGAAAGTTACGAGCCGATCACCTGGGCCGAGGAGCTCATCGAGCGCGCCCGAGCCGTCGACCATCCCCGCCTCGCGGCCCTGTATGTGATGGCGTCGCTGTGCTACCTGGCGGGACGGCCCGAGGCCGGTGTCAGTTACAGCGACGCCGTCCAGACAGTTCTCGGCGGTGGTCGCTACGAGATGCCCTACGGCATGGAAGTCTGGGTTGGAGCCCCCTACCTGTACATCGGCCAGCCCGAAAGGACGGTTGAGTGGTGTCGCGCCGAGCTCGCACGCGGTCGCGGCGCGCACGCATTCGCCAGGGCATGCCTGGTCGTCGCGCTGAAGATCGCGGGTTCCGAGGACGAGGCGATGGCTGCCACGAAGGGTCTGATCGAAGCCGCCGAGGCGACCCGCAACCCACATGTGCTCTCGTTCACGCTGCTCGCCTACGGCACCGCTTTCCTCGACGCCGATCCCAACCGTGCACGGGAGGCCATGCGTCGGGGCGTGGTGATCGCTCAAGACAGCGGCGACGGCTACAACGAGTCACACTTGGCGTCCACGTTGGCTGGACTAGAAGCCCAACACGGCGATCCGCTGGCCGCGCTCGATTACTTCCTTGTGGCAATCCGCCGCTTCCATGACTCCGGCAACAGCACCACGATCCGTGGCCCCCTGGCTATCCTCGCTGTTCTTTTGAACCGGCTCGGGCGCTACGAACCTGCGGCCACCATCGCCGGTTTCGCGTTCAGCTCCCTAACCGCAATGTGGGTCGCCCGCGATCAACCCCGCGATCAGCTCACCTGCGCGGCGTCCTCGGCGATCAGATCTACGAATCGCTCGCCCGCAAGGGTGAGACGATGACCACCGCCGAAATGGCGACCTACGCATACGACCAAATCGACCAGGCCCGAGCAGAACTGAACGTGGTCTCGGAATAGAAGATGTACAAGCGTCTCGATCGTTGGCTTGCCCCTCTTAGGTGCCACCGAGTGCACAAGCGCTTACTGCAGGCGAAGGAAGTTCCGCCGCGACGCACCGCTACGTAGATGTGACGGCAAACAGGTGCCACTCGCCGGGCACGCCCTTGAGCTGGTGAGCGCCGCGCTCGTCAAACTCAAGCCCCGACCCGATCACCAGATCGCGAAGCGTGCTGGGCACCAGCACCGCGTTCGGCCCGGCCAGTGCGCTGACGCGCGCACCGATGTGCACGGCGATCCCACCGATGCCATCGCCGCGCACCTCGCACTCGCCGGTGTGCAACCCGGCGCGCACCTGGATGCCGAGCGCCTGCACGGCGTCGCGGATTGCCATGGCGCAGCGGATCGCTCGTTGAGGGCCGTCGAACATCGCGAGGAAGCCCCGTCTCCCGAGGTGTTCACCTCGCGGCCACGAAAGCGGGCAAGCTGCGACCGGACGACGGCATCGTGCGCATCGAGCAGTGCATGCCAGTCACGGTCACCAATCTCGGCGGCACGACGCGTCGAGTCCACGATGTCGGTGAAAAGCACCGTGGCAAGAACCCGATCATCGGCCAGGTCAGCCCCTTGGTCGGTGAGGAACTCGGCGATTTCCTGGAAGGACGCGCGCCAGTCAGGTTCAACGAAGTGGAAAACGTTGCGCCCTGGAAGCTCAACGTACTTCGCGCCCGGTATGCGATCAGCGACGTCCTTGCCCCACTCGGGCGGGATAAAGGGGTCGTCGGTGTGATGGAGGACGAGTGTCGGGACACGGACTGTGGGAAGCAACGCCCGCACATCCGTTTCGGCCAGCAGAGACATCATGAGAGCAGCGGTACCTGGGCTTGCCCCCAGGCGCTCATAGCGTGCCCACGCTGCCCGGATCTCCTCGTTCCACGGCATGTCCGGATTCAAGTCATGCTGCATCTCCCCGGTGCCCCACCTGGCGACGATGGCGGCAGCGGTCTGCTCGGCTGCGGGTCCTTCGATGCGCTCAGCCATCGGATCCGCGTAGCCCTCCAGCCACGGGTCGCCGCCGAGGACCGACGCACAGGCCCGCAGCACGCCGACTGTCAGCAGCCTGTGCATCGGCGGACTGATCAAGCATGTGACCGTCGTCGCGTACGGCTGGACGCTGCAGGACTCGGCTGAGCCCGAGCGGCTTCGAGACGATCCGTGGTCTCTGGTCGGAATGATGTCGCACCGCGAGGAACAACACGTGATGCGCGACGACGAGAGCCTGGCCGAGTTACTCGCCGAGCTGCAGGCGCAGACCGTCGAGACGATGCGGGTGTTCTCCGAGATCGACCTCGACGCGAGGATGGTTGTTCCCGAGCATGTTCAAAGCGTCTGCGACGGCGCCCATTGGACCGCACGCTGGGCACTGCTGAACATCAACGAGGAAATGGCGCGACATGCCGGGCACGCCGACCTCATCCGCGAGTCGATCGACGGCACAACGATGTTTCCTCTGCTGGCGGCCATCGACGAGTCATGAGCCGAGACACGTACTCGACGTCGCGCGCTGTGCGAACGATCATGCCGTCAGCGTAGGCCCGCCCAGAACGGGCAATGGTGGCTCTCGTCGAAGGTGGTGACGGCACGGCTGCCCTCGGGTTGCAGCGACATCCACTGCTGTGCTGAGACGTCGGCACCGAGCGCAGGCCAACTCGGCTGACCGACCGCCTTCGGTGTCCCATCGGCGACGAATCGACTCCAGTAATCCAGCATCTGATCCGACAGTTCCTGCTGCGCCGGATTCAGCGGTTCGGCGCTGCCGACCTCGAAGATGAACCGTAGCTCCAGCGAGTGGCTCGCACCGACGGGAAAGGGCAACGTGCGCATCACCTCCGGCGTAGGCGCGTTGCGATCGTTGAACTCGTAGGCGTACACCGGCCCGACTCTGGCGAGGTCGTCACTCATACGCTCGGCGACGCATGAGAAGACCCCGTCGGTGACGGCCGCCGAGTACGCCGACGGCACATTGCCGCCGTAGTTGGCCGGCGGATACCGCTCACCGACGGCAGCAGCGTTGTCGCCGAACGTATCTCGGAGCAGCTGCGGGTACTGTTCGGCGGTGTAGACCTTCCCGAGCCGCAGGTACTGCAGCGCGACGAACAGCGTGAACTCGTCGCGGTTCGTGCCGATCAGAACCGGCACGCGCGCGGCATCGTTCCTCGCGATCGCGGTGACCGGATCGACGGGCAACGCCGCGCTGTCGACCACCGGACCGGGAAGTGCGTTCTCGCCGATGTTGAAGAACGTCACGGGTTCTCGCAGTTTGTCGACCGGCAGCGACCGCAAGCAGTCGGCTGCCGTCTTCGGATCGGCACATCCCGCCTTCGCGGTGTACTCGACGCTGCGGCGTTGCGCCGTCGACAGATCCGCTTGTGCGCCACACGGCGCGCTCTGGATGATCGCAGCGCGAAACAATCCCTTGGAGCCCGGTGCGACGAGGTGGTCGCACACCGACATGCCGCCTGCCGATTCCCCGGCGACGGTGACCCTCTCCGGATCGCCGCCGAAGCCGGCGATGTTGTCCCTGACCCAGCGCAGTGCGGCCTGCTGGTCTTGCAGCCCGTAGTTGCCCACGTCGCCGGGCGGGCCGAGGGACGGGTCGGCCAGGAAGCCGAGCGTTCCGAGCCGGTAGTTGATGGTGACGACGACGATGTCGCGCGTTACCAGCCACCGGCCGTCGTAGATCTTGCCGCTGCCGCCGGTGAACGAACCGCCGTGGATCCAGACCATCACCGGGCGCGGCGTGCCCGTCATCTCGGGCGTCCAGACGTTGAGGCTGAGGCAGTCCTCGTCGCTCTGCTTACCGAACTCCGGGTCCGCGCCGGGGTCCTGGATGCATCGCGGACCGGGTTCGGTGGCATCGCGGATTCCCGTCCACGCGCGCACGGGCGCCGGCGGCCGGAACCGCAGAGGGCCGACAGGTGGTGCGGCGTAAGGAATACCGGCGAACAATCGGTGGTCGGATTCCACGACACCGCGCACAGTGCCCGCAGCGGTTTCCACCAGCGAGGTATCCGTTTGGGGTGACGGGGGCGTCGGAACGACCGGCGACGGCGGTTGGAGGATCGCGGGTACGGCCGCCTGCGGCGACGCCCCGATGAACCGCCCGAGCGCGACCACCAGCACTGTCGCCAGCACGACGAGCAGGACCACTCGCAGGCTTCGAGCGGTCCCTGGCTGCACGGAGTCCGAGCCTACGCAGTTTCGACCAAAACACTGGATCACGGCCGCGGCGATCCCCTAGACTGCGGACTTGACACCCGTCAAGTTCTACCGCCCACCTTCAGGAGATCCATGAGCCCGCGCACGATGGACGAGGCCGCCAAGGTACTGGCCGACCCGAAGGCATATGCCGACGACGATCGGTTGCACACCGCGCTTACCCATCTGCGGGCGAACAATCCGGTGGCCTGGGTGGACAACCCGCCGTACCGGCCGTTCTGGGCCATCACCAAGCACGAAGACATCATGGCCATCGAGCGGGCGAACGACCTCTTCCTCTCGGAGCCGCGACCGCTGCTGGCGACCGCAGCGACCGACGACGTCCTCAAACAACAGCAAGAGATCGGCATGGGCATCCGCACGCTGATCCACATGGACGATCCCCACCATCGCAAGGTTCGAGCCATCGGCGCTGACTGGTTCCGGCCCAAGGCGATGCGAGCGCTCAAGATTCGCGTCGACGAACTCGCCAAGCGTTACGTCGACACCATGCGCGACATCGGCCCCGAGTGTGACTTCGTCGAAGCGATCGCCGTCAACTTCCCTCTGTACGTGATCCTTTCGCTTCTCGGCCTGCCCGAAGACGACTTCCCGCGGATGATGAAACTGACGCAGGAGATGTTCGGTGGTGACGACGAGGAGCACCAGCGCGGCGGCGGCACCGAGGATCTGATTGCCGTTCTCACGGACTTCTTCAACTACTTTTCAGCGTTGACCGCGGCACGCCGGAAGACGCCCACCGAGGACCTGGCCTCCGCCATCGCCAACGGCCGCGTCGACGGCGAGCTGATGTCGGATATGGACACGCTCTCCTACTACGTGATCGTCGCCAGCGCCGGCCACGACACCACGAAAGACGCGATCTCCGGCGGCCTGCACGCGCTCATCCAGAATCCCGGCGAGCTGGCGAGATTGCGCGACAACATGGATCTGATGCCCACCGCGGTAGAGGAGATGATCCGTTGGGCCACGCCGGTCAAGGAGTTCATGCGCACCGCGGCGGAGGACACCACCGTCCGTGGAGTGCCCATCGCCAAGGGCGAATCCGTCTATCTGGCTTATGTTTCCGGGAACCGTGACGAGGACGTGTTCACCGACCCGTTCCGGTTCGACGTCGGCCGCGATCCCAACAAGCACGTGGCGTTCGGCTACGGTGTGCACTTCTGCCTCGGCGCCGCGCTCGCGCGGATGGAGATGAACAGCCTGTTCACCGAACTGGTGCCGCGACTGGAGTCCATTGAACTGGCCGGTGAACCGGAACTGTCCGCGACCACCTTCGTCGGCGGACTCAAGCACCTGCCTATTCGCTACTCGCTGCGCTGAGTCCAGTGGCCTTCTTACGGTGGGTGGCCAGGAACCCGTCGACGGTGGCAACCGCGACTGCCTGGTAGTCGAAGTCGGGGAACGTCGACAGTTTGCCCAGGGCGATGGGGCCGAGCAGCAGTGCGCCGGCCTTGGCTCGGTCGACATCGCCGAGCTCGGCGATTGCCTGCGGGCTGCTGAGGATCGCGTCGAAGGGGGCGAGGTACTGCTCGGCGACGCGCTCGCGAAGCGTCTGCACCTCCGGGCTGTCGGGGGATCCACGGTGGGGTGCACCGGGCAACCTCTCGAGGTCTCCGCCCAGCGTCAGCCACGACATTGCGGTCAGGGTGACCGGCGCCTCGGCGATCATCTCGGCCTGCGCCTGTACCAGGGCGATCAACCGATCGCGCAGCGAACCTTCGGCCGGCGGCGTCGGCGCAGGTGGGATCAGCGCGTGAAAAGCGGCTGCCAGCAGATCATTTCCGCTCGGGAAGTGGCGATAGAGGGTAGCGCGAGCCACGTTGGCGGCACGGGTGACCGCATCGACGGTCACCGCGCTCGGACCTCCTGAGCGCAGCAGCGCCGTCGCCGCGTCGAGTAACCGGGCCCGCGACCTCGCCGGTCGCGGGTCGTTACGCCCGCCGGTCATGGTTTCGTCCCCTCCCGTCCGGGTACAAGACTGTCGATCTCGCAACAAGACTGTTAGTCTCGAAAATCGTCCATCGAAAGCGAGCGACGACCATGGTCGACACTCTCGTCCGGTCCGATCAGGATATCGACGCGAACCTGGCATCTCTTTCGAAATTCGGCCGATTCTGGTTGTTGACCGTCGCAGCTGTCGACGTCCTGCTGGTCATTTCGTCGATGGTCGCCCTCAACGCAGCGCTTCCGGACATCGCACTGCAGACCGCGGCGACTCAAACCCAACTCACCTGGGTCGTCGACGGTTACACGCTGGTGCTCGCTTGTCTGCTGCTTCCCGCAGGCGCACTCGGCGATCGATACGGAAGGCGCGGCGCATTGCTCGTCGGCCTCACGATCTTCGCGCTTGCCTCGTTCGCTCCGACGGTCCTCGACAGCCCGATGCAGATCATCATCGCCAGAGCTGTCGCGGGCATGGGCGCCGCCTTCATCATGCCCGCGACGCTTTCGCTGCTGACAGCTGCTTTCCCGAAAAACGAACGGAACAAGGCCATCGGCATCTGGGCCGGCGTCGCGAGTTCCGGCGCCATCGTCGGCTTCATGGGAACCGGACTGCTGCTCCACTTCTTCGAATGGCAGTCCATCTTCTACGCATTTGCGATCGCAAGCCTGGCACTCATCCTCTGCACATGCACCATTCGGTCCTCGCGTGATGCCGCCGCCACCCCCGTCGACTGGATCGGCGCCGTTCTCATCGGCGGCGCCGTCGCGATCTTCGTGTTCGGCGTGGTCGAAGCGCCCGTTCGCGGATGGACCCATCCCATCGTCTGGGGATGCATGGCTGCGGGCGTTGCGCTGGCCCTGGCCTTCGCGATCGCCGAACTGCGGCGTAGGCATCCGCTGCTCGACGTGCGGCTGTTCGCCCGCCCCGACTTCGCCACAGGCTCGATCGGCATCACCTTCCTGTTCTTCGCCAACTTCGGCTTCTTCTTCGTTGTCATGCAGTACATGCAGCTGATCCTCGGCTACAGCCCGCTCGAAACCGCTTGGGCGCTGGGACCGGTGGCCGTTCCCATCGTTGTGCTGGGAGCGACGATGCACCTGATCCTTCCCAGGGTCGGCCTACGGCTGGTGGTGAGCGTCGGCCTGCTCCTGATGGCCATCGGACTTTTCAGCATGAAATACCTGGATGCCGATTCGGCATACATCGATCTCGTTTGGCCGTTCCTGATCACCGCCGCAGGCATCGGACTCTGTGTCGCGCCGACGACGTCGGCCATCATGAATGCCGTGCCCACCGACAAGCAGGGAGTCGCCTCGGCCGTCAACGACACGACACGCGAAGTGGGAGCGGCAATGGGCATCGCCGTGGCGGGATCGGTGCTCGCCGCGCAGTACACCCACGCGATGGCCCCGGGACTGCACGCCTTTCCCGAACAGGTTCGCGGCGCGGCCACCGACTCCCTAGCCAACGCGCTCGAAATCGCCAAGCAACTCGGCCCGCAGGGGCCTGCGCTGTCGAAGCTCGCCGAGTCGGCGTTCCTCGACGCGATGGACCTGTCGCTGATCGTCCTGTCGATGGCGCTCGTTGTCGCAGCCGCGTTCGTCGCGGTGTGGGCGCCCGGCCGCGACGGGAGACAACGCAGATTCGTGGCCCGGCTGACGGCGCGGCCGTCAGTCGACGATGAACTCCGCAGCGCGATGTCCGAGCATCACGATCGTGGCGTGCGGGCCGCGGCCGGTGACGGTCGGCAGGACCGACCCGTCGACGACCCATAGCCGGTCAGCGCCGCGCACCCGGCACCGTTCGTCGACGACCGCTGCTTCATCACCGTCGGCACCCATCGGCGCGGTAGCGCACAAATGCTGTGACGTGGACCAGGCGGCTTCGCCGACTCGCGTTGATGTGCTGGCCAATTCGCGTGCGAGCTCGGCACCCGCGCTCAGCATCGCCACATCGTGCGGATCGCTGTCATACCGGTGGTGGATCAACGGTGCCACCGCGGGATCGTCGGACACCACAGCCAGCCTCCCCCTGGACCTGGGCTGCATCAGCGCGACACCGATATGGGGTCGGTCCGCCGGGTCGTTGCTCGCGACGGCCACCATGGATCCGAAGCCCCGCGTGTAAGGCCGGATCTCCAGTCCGTTCGGCGTGGTGAGTATCGCCTCCACAGGAGGAAGATCGTGCGTAGGGGTCCAATCGACCGGCAGCACCCACTCGGGGTGGTCACTCGTCCGCTGCCCCACCGGCGAGTTCAGCACGACGGGGATTTCTGCCGCGGCGAGCACGTCCTCGGGCCCCACGCCCGACACCATCAGCAGTTGCGCCGACCCGATCGCACCGGCGCACAACACGATGCGATCCGCAGTGTGCATCTTGTGGCCGTCCGCATCCGTGCACTCGACTCCGACTGCGCGCTGGTGCTCGAACCGAATGCGCAGCACCCGGGTGTCGGGCTTCAACGTCACGTTGGGCCGGCCGAGGGCGGGTTGCAGAAAGGCGCCGCCCGGACCGACCCTGATGCCGCGGTCGATGTTCAGCGGTACGGCGCCGATGCCCGCGGGCAACTGATCACCGTGTGCGGCACCGTTGAGATCCGCGACCCACGGGTAGCCCATTTCAGTCGCCGCGTCGACGAACGATGCTGTGCAGCCGTCGAATTCAGATACGCGACGCACGATTATGGGACCGCCGGAGCCGTGCAGCGGCCCGACGAAGTCGACATCGGTCTCGATCGACAGGAAGTGCGGCAGCACGTCAGACCACGACCAGCCGGAAACCGCCCACCTGTCGAAGTCCCCGGGAAGCGCCCGGCAGAAGTATCCACCGTTGACCGCCCCGGATCCACCAACGACCGCACCGCGCATGACGTGGCCAGCACGCATCGGCTGGTCGGTCAGAGTCGACGCGAAATGCCGCACCACCGAACTGGCTACGCCGATCGGCATTCGCACGGCATCGGTGATCTGGGCGCTGACCTTGGGGTCAGACGGCGCGGGACCGGCCTCCACGACCGTGACGCGACAGGATTCGTCACGTGAAAGCCGCTCGGCTAGAACCGATCCGGCACTACCTGCGCCGACGATCAATACGTCGCTGTGCAATGCGGCTTCAGGTCCGGATCTGCGGCTTGAGGGCGCCGACATGACGTTCCCGCACCACACCTGTCCACAACCCGGTTCCATACGCGATGTCGTCGAGCCGTTTGAGCAGCAAGTAAGTGATCAGGCCGACGGGTCTCGTGTCGTCGTCGGCGTTGCCGTGGCGCTTCGCCCAATCCACGACTCCGTCGATGATCGCAGCGATCAGCACAACGTTCCTGCAGCGGCGGGACAGCAGCGCGAGGATCAGCGCGATGGGCCAGTAGTGCCGACAGATCGCCGCGGCAAGCTGCAGGGCACCCGACCACAGGCCGTGCGCGGCCACCACCGCCACTTCCCTGGGTTCGGTGTCGACGGCGCCGAGTGAGTTGGCGATCCTGCGGCCGCTGATCGTGGCGACGACCATCGACGCGAGGTATCCGATCACAGACCCCATCGAGAGCAGGATCCACACCACCAGCGTCCATCCGGAGATCACCAGCGGTGCGGTCTTACCAGGGTGTCGGACCGAGAGCGGTGCAGCTGACTCGCCATAGAACGCCTTGCGCACGAACCACTCTCGCAAATGTGTGCGGTGCTCGTGGGCGACCATGGCGATCGGCTCGTAGCGCAACCTCGCACCTGCCTCGACGAACCGCCAACACAGGTCGACGTCCTCGCCTGACTTCAGCGTCTCGTCGAACCCACCGACCTCATTCAGCACTGATCGCCTGCAGATGATCGCTGCGCTCGGCACGTACGCGACGGTGCCATAGGGCACGACCGGGGCCTCGCGCTGGCCGAGGTCCAACGACGAGCGCACCGCCTCGTACCGCGCCACCAGGCTGTCGGGCTGGGCAAGGTTGACGATGCGCGGTGCCACCAAAGCCACCGCAGGATCGCAGAAATGGCCGAGCAGCGCCTCGAGCCAACCTCGTCGCGGCACCACATCGGAATCAAGGAAGGCCACGAAGTTGGTTTTGCACACAGCCAAACCGGTGTTGCGCGCGGCTGCGGGGCCCTTGCTGCGGGGATGGCGAAGTACCTGCACGTCGCAGTGCATACCGTCGAAATCCGAGTGCGCAATGGCCGTCGCCGACCCGTCGTCGACCACGACCACCCGCATGCCGCGCAGCGCCGACACGAGTCGGGACACGCCGGATACGTTGTTGCGCACCGGAATTACGACGGTTACATCACGGTGAGACGGGCCACTGGCCGGCCTGGGATGAGCGACGGTCGCATCGAGAAGCGTCCGTGCCAACTGGGCGCTCATCGCATCGTGGACCTCGAGTCGGCCGCCGCTTAGCATGGTTTGCGCGGCAGGCGCAAGCCGGAGCAGGCGGGTGGGGGATCCGCCGAGCAGCGCCGACCCTTCCCCGAGCACCTTGACCCGGCGATC
Source organism: uncultured Actinomycetota bacterium (assembly GCA_963786995.1). Taxonomy (GTDB): domain Bacteria; phylum Actinomycetota; class Actinomycetes; order Mycobacteriales; family Mycobacteriaceae; genus Mycobacterium. The sequence goes on from CAWBBH010000007.1 coordinate 64,392, forward strand.
GACCTGTACGGCGAACCCGTCGGGCAGCCGCGGCTGGCTCACGTGAGCAGCCCGTCGCGGTCCGGCTTCCAGCGCGCGATTCGTCCGACGCACCCGTCGACCATTTCGGCGAACAACCGTTCACCCTCGCTCGACGTCGCCGTCGTGGGGTCGCCCAGAACACCCAGTTCGCTCACCGCCGCCATCCCGCCGCTGCGCATGGTGGGCAGCAGCTCGGCCAGGGGTGCCCGATTCCCAGGGACCATCTCGTCGAGCAGGACCGCCTCTGGCGAAATATGTAGCAATACAGACGTTTCGGTGTGTCCGGCGTGGGCGTCGGCGTTCTGCACACCGCACGAACACCACGCGACGTCGCGTCCCTCGTACCTCAGCAATGCCGCCGCGGCGGCCAGGGCCTCGACATTGCCGCCATGCCCATTGACGAAGACCAGCCTTCCCGCCCAGGTCGCAGCCGACCTGCCGAACTCCACCAACAGCAGCCGCAACGCGGACGTGCCGATCGACACCGTGCCGGGAAAGCCCTCGTGTTCGCCACTGGCGCCGTAGCCGATGGCCGGTGCAAGCATCCATCCGGATTCAAGATCGGCAACCGCCAAGCGCTCAGCAACGCTACGGGCGACGGCTGAAGCGATCCGGGTGTCGGTGTCCAACGGCAGGTGCGGACCATGCTGTTCGGTAGAACCTACCGGGATAACCAACGCGGGTGACGTGTCGTGCAGCTGCCTCGTCGTTGAGTTCCCTAGCTCGCTGGGGAAAGCCACGAGCCGATGGTAGGACGAATTCACCTGCCGTGCGCCGGTTGTTGGCGCATGCGCAAATATTCTTTTCCGCTAATTTGCCGCAGCGGCCGTCGGCTAATCACCGCCGCCTCCCCTGCCACGCAGGTTTCCCACCTAATCCCGCTGGTAGCGGAGTCGACGGCTCAGCCGCCAGGCTCGGGCGGCACCCCGAGCGCCCTGGTGAATCCCGGCGGCACCACCACGTCGCCCTCGACGAGGTCGTGCACCGAAGCGCGACCGAGCCCCATCATGGCCGAGTCGATACCGCCGCGAAGGACGTCGAGCACGTTCTCGACGCCGGCCTGGCCCTCGGCTGCCAGCCCCCAGAGATACGCGCGGCCGATCATGACCGCCCTCGCACCGAGCGCCAGCGCCTTGACCACGTCGCTGCCGCGACGGACGCCGCCATCGAGCAGCACCTCGATCTGATCGCCGACCGCGTTCGCAATGGGGCCCAGCGCCCGGATCGACGCCGGTGTGCCGTCGAGGTTGTTGCCGCCGTGATTGGACACCGAGATAGCCGAAACACCGGCGTCCACAGCACGTTTCGCGTCGTCGATGCGCATCACGCCCTTGAGCATGAAGGGGCCGCCCCACAGCTCACGCAGCCAGGCGATGTCCTCCCAGGTCGGCGGAGGCGTCGCCATCCACTCGCCGTAGGCGGCGAAGAAGGGCGGCCCCGGATCGCCGAGCGCTGCCTGGTTGGGCACCCTCAGGTCCGGCGGCCGCATCGTCTTGGCCCATTGCAAGAGCCATCTGGGCCGGGTGAGACCCTCGGGAAGCATCCGCACGGTGGTGCGCAGGTCCATGTGCTCGGGGATCTTCGGGCTGCCCCAGTCGCGTCCGTGCGCGAAGCTCCAGTCGGTGGTGGCGATCAGGCCGACCGCGCCGGCCGCCCTCGCGCGTTCGACCCTGGCCGCGATGGCGTCTCTGCCGCCCAGCCAGTACACCTGGAAGAACGTCTTGGGGTTGGCGGCGACGACCTCCTCGATCGGTTTGCTCGCGAACGACGACAGGCCCATCGCCGTGCCTCTGGCGGCGGCGGCGCGTGCGACCGCCACTTCACCGTCGGGGTGCACCGCTTGCACACCCGTCGGCGATATCAGCACGGGCAGTGAAATCTCCTGCCCCATCACCGTTGTCGCTAGATCACGTTTCTCGATGGCGCCGACGACATGCGGCGCGAAGCCGAGCTCGCCGAACGCGTCGACGTTGTCGGCGACCGTGATGCCCTTCTCGCTGGCGGCGAGCAACGCACTGTAGACCGACTTCGGCAGCCTCTTCTTCGCCCGTTGCTGGGCGAACGCCACCGTCTCGAACCACTTGTCCCTGGCCATGGCTAGACCGGACTCTCGTTACACAGGCGGGCCGGAGGTGTGGTCAGCAGCTTGAGCGGGATCGGCCCCTGCTTGGTTCCACGGGAATGGTCGCCGCTGGGCTTCGGCTTCACCCGGTCCTTCTCGAGGGCTGGAACGCCGTACCCCTCAACGCATTCGGGGTCGGGTCCGTCGAGCGGCAGTCCGGTGAAGAACTTGGCGGCCATGCAGCCGCCGCGGCAGCTGTCGTAATGGCCGCAGCTCCCGCAGGCACCGGCCGACTGCGGCTCCCGAAGCTCACGGAACAGCGGGGCGTTCTTCCACACACTGTCAAAACCACCGTCGGACAGAATGTTCCCTGCCAGGAAGCGGTCGTGGATGGCGAACGGGCAGGCATACACGTCGCCGACCGGGTCGATGAGGCAGACCACGCGACCCGCCCCGCACAGGTTCAGTCCCGCGAGGGCGCCTGGCGCGCCGAGGCCCGACAGGTGGAAGAAGGAGTCACCCGTGAGCACCCGGTCGCCGTGCTCGACGAGCCAGTCGTAGAGCTGGACCTGCTGCTCGGGGGTCGGGTGCAATTCGTCCCAGACGTCTGCGCCGCGGCCGGAGGGTCGAAGCCGGGTGATGCGCAGCGTCGCTCCGTAACGTGCTGCCAGAGCGGCGAAGTCGTCGAGTTGATCGACGTTGTGGCGGGTCACCACGACCGAGATCTTGGCGTCGGAGAAGCCGGCGTCAGCGAGGTTCTCCAACGCACGGATGGCCATCGCGAACGAGCCCTTTCCGCGGACGGCGTCATTGACCTCGGCAGTCGCTCCGTCGAGCGAGATCTGCACGTCGACGTAGTCGCTGGCGGCGAGCTTGGCCGCGACCTCAGGGGTGATACGCACACCGTTGGTCGAGAACTTCACCCCGACATGGTGTGCTGTGGCGTAGTCGACGAGCTCCCAGAAGTCCGGCCGCACCGTGGGTTCGCCGCCACCGATGTTCACGTAGAACACCTGCATGCGCTCGAGCTCGTCGATGATGTCCTTGCACTGCTGGGTGGACAGCTCGCGCGGGTCGCGCTTGCCCGACGACGACAGACAGTGCACGCACGCCAGATTGCACGCGTACGTCAGCTCCCAGGTCAGACAGATCGGCGCGTCGAGACCGTGCTCGAACTGTTCGACCAGGCGCGGCACCGGTTGGACTTGCGGCGCGCGCGCCGCGTGGTCACCGGCGCGGGCGCCGACTTTGTCACCGGCGCGGGCGCCGACGTTGTCACGGTCATTGGCTCTCTTCCGTTACGAGCATCTTCGACTCGGCCAGTACGCCGAGGGCGTGCAGATACGGTCCCTGCTGCGCGTCGTCGACGCCGGCTGCGCGACAGGCGGACCTGACGTCGGGGTGATCGCCCAGCGAGTTGACCACCTCGACGATGGTCCGGTTCTTCAGGAACGACAGCTTGCGCGTGCCGAAGTGATACAGCAGCGCGCCGAACGGCTCAGGCCGCACCGCCACCTGGTGGTGCAGCCGCCAGCTGGCGTCCGGGTCGAACGTCATGGTCAGTAGACCCCGCACATCCCGTCGATCGACACTTCTTCGACCAGCGTCTCGGTGACGAGCTCGGCCTCGTTGTTCTCCTGCTGCTGCGGCTCCATGGTCCACGCCCCTTTCTCTAACCGGGTCTCGACAAATGTGATCGAGATCGCAAGAATATGGCATCGAGTGCCAGAATGGAAGGGCGGGTGGTGATGCGGCCGAATTCCGAGCACCGGCTGGGTCGGCGCCGCTCCACGACCACAGATCACCTCAGCAACGTCGCCATCGATCTGTTCGTGGCCCGCGGCTTCGACGACGTGAGCGTCGACGACGTCGCGCATGCCGCGGGTATCGCACGTCGCACGCTGTTCCGCTACTACCCGTCCAAGAGCGCGCTGCCCTGGGGCGACTTCGACGCGCACCTCGATCGCATGCGCAACCAACTCGCCGAACTCGAGACCGGCGTGCCCATCGGCGATGCGCTGCGAGCAGCGTTGTTGGCCTTCAACACATTTGACGAAGCCGAGACGGCCCGACACCGACAACGAATGCGGGTCATCCTGCAGACCGCCGAACTACAGGCCTACTCGATGACGATGTATGCGGGGTGGCGCGCCGTGGTCGCGGCGTTCGTGGCCAGGCGGCTGGGCCTCACAGCGGGCGATCTCGTGCCGCAGACGGTCGCCTGGACGATGCTCGGGGTCGCGCTGTCGGCGTACGAACAGTGGCTCGCCGACGAGTCGGTGTCACTCGAACGCGCGCTCGACGACGCGTTCGACACGGTCAGCGCGGGACTCGGCGCGTTGAGCTGAGATTTGTTTCAAGAATTTCCTTCAACGGGGCGTCGGAGTTGGGCCGTCTAACGCGACGATAAGGGTGTGAGCGCCGAACCAGAGCCGGGTGACGCTCCGCGGACGCTGTTGGCGCTGTACGACGAGGCGCTGCCTTCGGTGTACGGATATTTCGTCCGACGCTGCGGTGACCGCGGAGCGGCCGAAGACCTGACGTCGGAGACCTTTCTTGCGGCGATGGACGCCGCGCGGAAAGCCGATCCGCCGCCGATCACGATGCCCTGGCTCATCGGCGTGGCCCGGCACAAACTCGCCGACCACTACCGGAGGCGGTCTGATCGGTTCACCGTTCCAGTGGCCGAACTGCCCGAACCGGTCGACCCGACCGACGAGTGGGACACCCAGCTGGACCGGATAGTCGCCGAGAGCGTGATGGCGAAACTGCCCGACCAGCACCGCACTGTGCTGGCCCTGCGCTACATGGACGACTGCAGCGTGGGTGAATGCGCCGAGCTCATCGGCCGCACGGTGCACGCGACAGAAGCCCTTCTGGTGCGGGCCCGCCGCGCCTTCAGAGCGCACTACCCCCGACCGGAAGGAGGACTGTCGTGAACAACAGCCACGATCCGTTGACCGTGCTGCACGGCGACGATCTTCCGGTGCAGCCCGATCCCGCATTCGCAGCCCGGCTGCGCGCACGCCTGGAATCGGCGCTGTCGCTACCGAATCGAACAGGAGAAGTCGACATGAGCGGCACCGATACCGCCCTTGCAGAGCTGAAAGAGTCCACCGGCGAGACCGCTGCGCCATCGGCGCCCCCACGTCCCGCGGCGTTGCCTTACCTGGCGGTCGCCGATGCGCGGGCGGCGATCGCCTGGTACGCCGACGCCTTCGGCGCGTCGCTGTCGGGCGACATGTACGAGATGGAGGACGGCCGTATCGGGCACGCCGAGCTGCAGATCGGCGACGGCGTGCTCTACCTGGCCGACGAGTATCCCGAACTCGGCTTGAAAGCACCAGCCCCACAGGCAGTTTCGGTCAGCTTGATGCTGCATGTCGCCGACACCGACACCACGCTGGCACGGGCACGAGACCGCGGAGCGGTCGTGCAGAGCGAGCCGTACGAGAACTACGGCGGACGCAACGCCACCATCATCGACCCCTTCGGGCATCGGTGGATGCTCAGCGGCCCGGTGACCGGCGCGCCGATTCAGATCCAGCACGGCGACGTCGGCTACATCTCGGTGTGGACGCCCGACGCCGACCGCGCCGCCGCCTTCTACGGCCACGTGCTCGGCTGGAACTACGATCCGCAGACCCACCAGGTGACCAACACCACCGAGCGCATCGGCCTGTACTCGGTGGACGGCCCGCCGACGCTGTTCTGCTGCTACGCGGTGACCGATATCGACGGCGCGCGGCAGGCGATCGTGGACGGCGGCGGAACGGTGGACGACCTCGAGCAGTTCGGCTTCGGCACGCTCAGCGGTGCCACCGATCCTCAAGGCGCCTCATTCGGTGTCTTCCAGCCGAACCCGGGCCAGCCGCGACCGAAGCTGAACGGCTCTGGGCCAGGCGAACTCTCGTACATCACCTATCAGGTGCCCGATTCGAGCGCATTCAAGGCCTTCTACAGCCGGGTGCTGTTCTGGACATTCGAGCCAGGCCGGATCGACGACGGTTGGCAGGTGCAGCAGACACACCCGATGGCGGGCGTCGCGGGTGGCAGCACGCAGCACGTGACCGTGCCCATGTGGACCGTCGAGGAGATCGACGCCGCGGTGGCCCGCGTTCGTGAGGCGGGCGGCACCGTCATCGACGAGCCGTCGCAGCAGGCCTACGGCAGGTCGGCGTTGTGCACCGACGACCAGGGAAGCCGGTTCTACCTCGGCGAGTTATAGCGATTTCGGCGCGGCTGGTCAGGCTGAGCGTGACCCAGCGCGCCGAAATCGCTACTGCGACGGCAGCACGTCGGCGATCGGGGCCCCGTTGGCGATCTTGGTCCGCACTTTCATCACCTTGCCGGGCATCCCACCGCCGACGACGCCGGCGACCACGCCGTCACGTTCGTAGAACGCCAGGAACTTGCGGCCGTCGTCCTCGACCACGTGCACGATGTCGTCGGCCTGCGGTTCACCGAGGCATTGGATCTTGACGTCGTACTGGTCGCTCCAGAAATAGGGCACCGAGACCGTCGCCGGGATCTCCTTGCCAAGCAACGCGGGCACCAGAACCCGCGCCTGGTCGGCGACATTGCTCCAATGCTCAACGCGGACTTGATGTCCCACCGGATGCCGCCACGACGCGACGTCGCCGATCGCCCACACGTGAGGTGTTGACGTGCGGCCGACGTCGTCGCAGACCACGCCGTTGTCCACGTCGATACCGGTGCCTTCGAGCCAGTCGACGGCCGGCTTGGAGCCGATCCCGACGACGACGAGGTCGGCGTCGAGTTCGGTGCCGTCGGACAGCACCACCGACTCCACCTTGTCGGTGCCCCTCACCTCGTCCACTCCGACGCCGCAGCGCACGTCGACGCCCTCGGCCTCGTGCAGCCGGGTGACCAACGCGCCGATCTGCTCGCCGAGCACGGATGCAAGCGGTGTCGGTTGCGGTTCCACCAGAACGACATTCACTCCCATCCCGCGCAGGCTCGCCGCGACCTCGCAGCCGATGAACCCCGCGCCGACGACGACGACCCGGCTGGCCGAACCGGCGTGCTCGCGCAGGGCGATGCTTTCGTCGAGCGAGCGCAGCACCCGGATGCCGTCCAGATCCGGGAACGACGGAATGGTCCTCGGCACCAGTCCGGTCGCGATGATCAGCTCGTCGTAGGCGAGCTGGCCGCCATCGGCCAGCGTCACCGTCTGTGCGGCCGGGTCCACCGAGCGCACGCCGTTGCCGAGCCGCACGGAGATGTCGTTCTCCTCGTAGAACTCCGCAGGCTTGAGCGTGACGTCGTCGGTTTCGGCACGCAGCACTTCCTTGGACAGCGGTGGCCGATCGTAGGGCAGATGGTCCTCGTCGCTGACGATCGTGACGGCACCGCCGTACTCCGACCGGCGCAGCTGTTCGGCGGTTCGGGCGGCGGCCAGGCCGCCTCCGACGATCACGATCCCCGCAGATGTGCTCACGTGGGGTTTTCTACACGATGGCCCAGATCAAATGTGCGCCACCCTGCAGTTGAGGCCTCATCCCCGCATGCGGTCGATGATGTTGGTGAGCACCACGATGCTTTCGCTGCGCTCGACATCGGCCGCCGAGCGGATCCGCTCGAGCGCCTCTTCCAGATGGCGCATGTCGCGGGCGAGCACATGCAGGATCGCGTCAGCGGTTCCTGTGACGGTGGCGGCGCTGACCACCTCGGGGATGTCGACCCACGCCTTGCGTAGCTCGTCAGGAGCGACTGTGCCGTGCCGGAATACCTGAACGTAGGCCTCGGTGTTCCAACCCACCGCGTTTCGGTCGACGACGGTGGTGAAGCCGCGGATGACGCCGGTGTCGAGCATGCGGTCGACCCGGCGCTTGACCGCCGGGGCGGACAGGTTCACCCGCAGGCCGATCTCGGCGAAGGTCGCCCTGGCATCCTGCGCCAACTCGGCGAGAATGCGCTCGTCCGTCTCGTCCAACCGCTCCACCCTGACCTCCACGCAATAAATCGCTACAGAATCCATATTGGCACAACAGATCGCTGGTAGACACGCAATGAACGGCGATTGATTGCAAAATCTGGACCGAATATCGTCTGATCATGACGATTTCAGATGTCGCCGCCCCAGCGGCCCCGGTATCCGATGTCGCCGCAACACGGAGGCGCGTCGGCGCCGACCTGGAACGTGGGCAGCGATTCCGCACCTCTCGTCGGTATGCCATGACGGCACCGACCTTCTTCACCGTCGAATACGCCATCAACCCGTGGATGGACACCTCCACCCCGGTGGACACCCACGTCGCGATGAACCAATGGGAGAGCCTGCGCCAGACGTACAAAGAGCTCGGCCACACCGTCGACCTGGTCGAGCCCGTCGCCGGCTTGCCTGACATGGTGTACGCCGCCAACGGTGGCCTGCTCGTCAACGGCAACGCCGTCGTCGCCAACTTCGCCTACCCGCAGCGCGCGGGAGAGGCCGCGGCCTACGCCGAGTGGATGACCCGGCACGGATTCGATCCTGTCGAGACCCGATACGTCAACGAAGGACAGGGCGATCTGCTCGTCGCCGGCTCGATCATATTGGCGGGCTACGGGTTTCGCACCGATCCCCGTGCACATGACGAGATCGCCGCCGCGGTCGGCATGCCGCTGGTCAGCCTCGAACTCGTCGACCCGCGCTTCTATCACCTCGACACCGCGCTGGCGGTGCTCGACGACACGACCATCGCCTACTATCCGCCGGCCTTCAGCGACGAGTCGCGCGCGCGGTTACTCGAACTCTTCCCCGACGCCATCGAGGTAGCCACCAGCGACGCCTTCGTGCTCGGGCTCAACGCCGTCTCCGACGGCCTGCACGTCGTCCATCCGGCGACCGCCACCGGTTTCGCCGAACAACTCTCCAACGCCGGATTCGAGCCGATCGGCGTCGATCTGTCGGAGCTGTTGAAGGGCGGCGGATCAATCAAATGCTGCACGCTGGAGGTGTATTCGTGACCATCCTTGACGCTGTGACACTCACGACCGACGCGATCGCCGTCGACGACCGCTACGCCGCGCACAACTACTCGCCGCTGCCCGTGGTCGCGGCCAGCGCCGAGGGCGCCTGGATCACCGACATCGAGGGCAGGCGCTACCTGGACTGCCTGGCCGCGTACTCGGCGGTGAACTTCGGGCACCGCAACCCCGAGATCGTCGCGACCGCGCACGCCCAACTCGACACCGTGACGCTGATCAGTCGCGCGTTCCACTCTGACCGCCTCGGGCCGTTCTGCCAGGCCCTGGCAGAACTGTGCGGCAAGGACATGGTGCTGCCGATGAACAGCGGCGCCGAGGCGGTGGAAAGCGGTATCAAAGTCGCGCGCAAATGGGGCACCGACGTCAAGGGTGTACCGGCGGGCAAGAGCAATATCATCGTGGCGCATAACAACTTTCACGGCCGCACGACGACGATCATCAGCTTCTCCGACGACGACACCGCCCGACGGGGCTTCGGCCCTTACACACCCGGCTTCCGTTCCGTGCCGTTCGGGGACGCCGACGCACTGGCCGCCGCCATCGACGACGACACCGTCGCCGTGCTGATCGAGCCGATCCAGGGTGAGGCGGGCATCATCGTTCCGCCCGACGACTACCTTCCGCGTGTGCGTGCGGTGTGCACCGAGCGCAACGTGCTGATGATCGCCGACGAGATCCAGTCCGGCCTCGCCCGCACCGGACGGACATTCGCGTGCGATCACTGGCGCGTCGTTCCCGACATGTACCTGCTCGGCAAGGCGCTGGGCGGAGGTGTGGTGCCGGTGTCCGCCGTCGTCGCGAACCGGAATGTTCTCGAGGTGCTGCACCCCGGCGAGCACGGCTCGACGTTCGGCGGCAATCCGCTGGCGGCGGCGATCGGCACCACCGTTGTGGAGATCCTGCGGCGTGGCGAATTCCAGTCACGCTCAGCCGAACTCGGCGAGCGGCTGCACGCCCGGCTGCGGAACCTCATCGGCAACGGGGTGCTCGGCGTCCGCGGGCTCGGCCTGTGGGCCGGTGTCGACATCGACCCGTCGCTCGGCACCGGGAAGCAGATCAGCATGAGGCTGGCCGAGCGGGGCGTGCTCGTCAAGGACACGCACGGCTCGACGTTGCGCTTCGCGCCACCATTGGTGATCACCGCAGACGAGATCGACTGGGCGATCGATCAATTCGTCGACGTGCTGGCGGAGGCTCGCTAGCCTCAGTATTTGGCGGTGCCGCGGTCGACGGCGATCTGGCTTCCTGAGATCGTCGCCGACCCGTCACTCACCAACCATGCGACAACGTCGGAAACCTCTTCGGGCATCATGAATTCCATCAGGCCCTTCTTGCCCTGATGGTTGACCGGGTGGTACGGCATCGGCGAGAAGCTGTGTACGTAATGCGGGAACTTGGTGAAGAGCTCCATCATCGCTTTCTTCTCCACCATCGGCGTCTCGATCGAGTACGGGTGGATGGAGTTCACGCGAATCCCGAACTCGCCGAGTTCGATTGCCAGCGCATTGGTCAGCGCGACGAGGCCGTGCTTGCTGGCCGAGTAATGCCCGTTGCCGGGTGTCGCCTTCAGGCCGGCTGACGAGCTGACGATGACGATCGACCCGCCGTTACCGGCTTCGATCATCGCCGGTGCGGCCGCCCGGATCGTGCGCCAGCTTCCGTTCAGGTTGATGTCGATGACGGTGTCCCACTGCTCTTCGGACATCTCATGCATGCGGCCCCAGCTCAGCACGCCCGCGTTGGCCACCACGATGTCCAACCGGCCGAACTGTTCGACGCCGTCGGCCACCACCTTCTGCAGCGCGGCCAGGTCACGGATGTCGACCTCACGAGCCAACACCTTGCGGCCGGTGGCCTCCACCGCCCTGACCGTCTCGGCCAGCTCTTCGGAGCTGCCCAACGGGTAGGTGATGGTGTCCGAGACCGGGCGGCAGACGTCGATCGCGATGATGTCGGCGCCGTCGTTGGCCAGCCGGATCGCGTGGGCCCGCCCCTGGCCGCGCGCGGCCCCGGTGATGAATGCCACTCGGCCTTCCAGAGGACCGTCAGATGCCGCCACCACTGCTCCTTTCGTAAGCTGCGGACCAGGTTAACAGCCGAACTGGAACGTGTTCCAAAAGCCTCGAGGAGCCGGTGAGCGGGCCTTCGCCGTCAGTCGACAGCGTCGCGGATCAACGGGCAGGTCATGCAGTGACCGCCGCCCCTGCCGCGACCGAGTTCGGCGCCGACGATCGTGATGACCTCGACGCCCGCCTTGCGCAGCAGCGAATTGGTGTGGGTGTTTCGGTCGTAGGCGATCACCACACCCGGTTCGATGGCGACGAGATTGTTGCCGCTGTCCCACTGCTGGCGCTCTGAATCGTATTTGGTGCCACCCGTTTCCACGACACGCAGCTTGTCAAGGCCGAGAGCGCCCGCGACGACCTCGACGAACGGCTTGGTGGCCTCCTCGACCTCCACCCCGGGGTCGGCGTCGCTCGGGTGCAGCACGAACGTCTGCAGCGCGTCGACGATGTCGGGGTACAGCGTCACGACGTCACGGTCGGCGAAGGTGAAGATGGTGTCCAGGTGCATGGCCGCCCGCAGCTTCGGCATCCCCGCGACGATCACCTGGCTGGCCGCGCCGTCTGCGAACAGCTTGGCCGCGACCTGCGTGATCGCCTGACGCGACGTTCGTTCGCTCATGCCGATGATGACGACCCCTTGTCCAGGCACGAGCACGTCGCCGCCCTCGATGGTGGCCATTCCCCATGACTGCTCGGGGTCTCCCCACCAGACGCGCGAGCCGACGAAGTCGGGGTGGAACTGATAGATCGCTTTCATCAGCAACGTCTCGTCGTGTCGCGCAGGCCAGAACAGCGGGTTGAGGGTCACACCGCCGTAGATCCAGCAGGTGGTGTCTCGGGTGTAGAGGGTGTTGGGCAGCGGGGGCATCAGGTACTCGGTGACTCCGGCGGCCTCGCGTGCCAACGCCCGGTAGCCCGACGTGATCTCCGAAGGCAGATCCCGCGTCGACATTCCGCCGAGGAGGAGTTCGGCGAGACGACGCGGCTGCAACGAGTCCAGGAATCCGCGCGTATCGTCGACCAGCCCGAGACCGACCTCGTTGGGGACGATCTTGCGATCCAGCAGCCACGCCTTCGCGTCGGCGACCTCCATCGTCTCTGTCAGAACATCGTGCAGCTCAACGACTTCCACATCGCGGCCCCGCATCTTGTCCATGAAGTCGAAGTGGTCGCGGCGCGCGTTCTGAACCCACAGCACGTCGTCGAACAGCAGGTCATCACAGTTGGTCGGCGTCAACCGTTCATGGGCGAGTCCTGGCGAACACACCAGCACCTTGCGCAGCTTGCCGACCTCGGAGCGAACGCCGTACTCGGCGGACGGATTCGTCATCAGGTCTCCTAGATCTCGACGGCGCCGGTGGCCAGCGCCACCACGGCGGCGACGGCGCCGAGCACAATGATCCCGAACAACACCGCCTCCCAGAGACGAAACACCCGAAGCTGCCGCTCGCGCCGGGCTTTGACGTACAACGCCGCCTAGGAAGGCTGACCTTCTGGCTCTGGGGCTCGGCCCGCTCCTCGGTGGAGGTCATCGGCCCTCAATGACTCATAGATCGGAGAGGATCTGCGCCCGCTTGGCGTTGTACTCCTCTTCTGACACGACACCGGTCGCGCGCAGGGTCTCCAGTTCCTGTAGCCGCTGAGAGACCGACGGTCCCGGCGGCATCGACGGGTACTGCGGCGACGGAGCGCCTGCGGGCTGAGGTGAGCTGGGCGCGGCCTGTGTCTGCTGCGCCGCACGCCGGACCACAGACTGAACCTGTTGACGCGCAGCCGGATTGGACCGCAGATCGATCATGTTGTTCATACCGATGCCGTTTGCCTTGAGGATCTGCAGGATCTCCATCAGCGCGCCGGTCTGACCGCTGAGGTCATAGGTCCTGTTGTCCTCGGCGATGGTGAAGGTCGCAGGCACCAGCCCGTTGACCAAAGCGCTGCGCTCCCAGTCGATCTGAAACTGCTGGGTCGCCGGGTCGACCAGTGCGACCAGCTTGCGGCTGGTCAGGTTGCCCAACCTCGTTACGCTGGCGATGACACGGTCCTGCGCGTTGAACGGCGCGATACCGGGTCCCTCGATACGCAGTTGCAGGTTCACCAGCGGTTGGTCGTTGATGCGGGTTCCCGTTTCGCCCATACCGGTGATCTGGGCCAGCGCCAGCACGCCGCTCTGCTCGAGCGCCTGCGCCTTGGCCGCCGACCTGGCCCCGAAGTTGGCGATGGCCAATGCGATCAAAACATCGGCGGCGGTGACGACCAGGCCGACGTAGAACATCCACTTCAACAGTGAGTCCTGGCCGGTGGCGAAATACACGGCCAGAAAGATCGGACCGACCAGACCGCCGCACAGCAGAACCATCAGCTGAGCTTTGATGTAACGCCAGACCATCTGCCACGCTCCTCGCTCGACGCGGTTTGCGTGTCAGATTAACGCCAAAGGGCGCTCCGTGACGCCGAGTTATGACAGCGCGGTGGCGCCTTCGGGAGCCTGCGGCGCCGGCGTCGCGGTCGACGACCCGAGCAGGTTCTTGAGCATCCAGGTCCACATCTGGCCGTCGCTGTCCGCCGTGGTGTAGCTGGTGTGGACGGCGACCGCGGCGGGCGACACTTCTTCGGCCTCGGGGTCGTAGTCACAGACCGCATCGCCCGCATCGCAGACACTGATGGTCCGGACGCCGATGTTCGCGGGCAAAATCGCGGGAGCATGAGCCAGGATCGGCCAGTCCTGCGCAGCACCGCCGGTCTTCTCCGGATTCGTCGAAGCAGTGCCGATGTTCACGGTGGTGTCGTCGGGATGCCGATCGCCGTCGGCTATCAGGAGCGCAGCCGACATGTTCGGATTGGCGCCGATGGTGACGAGGTTCCGGTGCACGACCATCGCACCCTGCGAGTAACCGGCGAGCACGACCTTGGACTCGGGGCAGCGCGCCGTGAACTCGGCGTACTGACCGCCCAGCGCGGCCGTTCCGGCGTCCACACTGCCCATGTATTCGAGCCAGTCGCCGACGCCGGCGTCGTCGGGCACATCCTCGGCCGGATAGTTGACGGCCTCGGCCGTGATCGTGCGACCCTCTTGAGCCAGCTGCTGGGCCAGAGCCTGGTACGACTGGTAGACGATCGCGCCCATTCCTTCGTTCTGGACGACCTCGTACTCGGTGCGCTCACCTGACCCGGCGGCACCGATCCAGTGCACATCGGGGCAACCGGGCGCCGCGTTTGCGGTACCGGTCGCCAAACCGACCAGCGCACTTCCAGCAACTGCGACCGCACACGCCGCCGCATTCACTCGACGAAACATAAAACCCCCAACCCGACCTGCATAAAGACGATATACGGGCTGTTTATCGCCACATAGGACTCACGCGTTACAAAAGCATCAAGAAATCGCTGCGCAGCGGCTTCAGCGGTTGCGGGTCGTATCGTCAGCCCGTGACCGTGCCGAGCGGGGCCGTGCGAACGGGGTGGATCCTCGCTGCGGTCTCCACTGCACTCTTCTGCGTCCAGCTCGACTACTTCGCGATGAACCTGGCGCTCCCCCGGATGGCGGCCGAACTCGGCACCACCGCCACCGACCTGCAGTGGGTGATCAGCGTCTACATGCTGGCCCTCGGCGCGTTCATGGTGCCCGCCGGCCGCATCGGCGACATCTTCGGTCGGCGACGGGCCCTGCTCGCGGGCATCGCGCTGTTCGGGCTGGCGTCGGCCCTGTGTGCCCTCGCACCGTCGGCCGGGCTGGTGATCGCCTTCCGCGCGGTCCAGGGTGTCGGTGCTGCGTTGATCTTCCCGGTGTCGGTGAGCGTGCTGACCAATGCCTTTCCCGCTGCGCGGGCCAGCCGTGCGATCGGGGTGGCGTATGGCGTGGCGGGCCTGGGTAACGCCGCGGGCCCGCTGGTGGGCGGTCTGCTGACGCAGACGCTGGGCTGGCGGTGGATCTTCTGGCTGTTGGTGCCGCTTGCATTGGCGGCGTTCGTGATCGGCGCCGCGACGGTGCCCGAGAGCTCGGACGAGTCCGTGCCGCGTCGCGTCGATCTCACCGGCCTCGCGCTGATCACCGTGGGAATCGGCTTGTTCACGTTGGCTTTTGACCGCGCGCCGAACTGGGGATGGATGGCACCCTGGACGCTGATCGCTTTCGTCGGCGCGGCCGCGGTGTTGGTTCTCTTCGTGGTTGTCGAGAACAGGGTGCGGTGGCCGCTGGTCGACATGTCGCTGTTCCGGAATGCGCGCTTCAGCGTTCTCGTCCTCGCGGGCACCGTCGCCAATGTTGCCTACGCCGTGACGATTTACCTGTCGACGATGAATCTGCAGCAGGTTCGCGGTCTCGATCCTCTGATGGCGGGTCTGGCGTTCCTCGGCCCGTCGATCGGCGCCGCCCTGGGCGGACCGCTGTCGGGTCGGCTGGCCACAAGGTATCCGCCGGTACGTGTCATGGGCGTCGGTTGCGGGGCGTCCGCCGTCTCGCTCGCCGCTCTGGCGATGTCGGGCGGCTGGGTGACTTATGTGATCGCTTTGACCGCATGCGGTTTCACGCTGGGGCTGGTGTACGCGTTCACCACCGTCGCGACTCAGGCCGTCGTGCGGCCGGAGCGTGCGGGTGAAGCTGCCGGGGTGACTCTGACGTCGATGGTGACGCTGGCGGGCGTCGGTGTTGCGGTATCCGGCACGATGCTCGAGGTGCTGCGGCAGTCCGGAAGTTCAACGGGCACAGGGATCAACACGATCCTGCTGGCCGTCGCGGCGGTTCTGCTGCCCGCGGCCGTTGGGGTGCTTGTCTTCGGAAGGTCAAGAGAGAAAGGAACGCTGGACCGCCGCTGAGGGTCGGCGGTCCAGCGCTGTCCTTCGGTGTCGGCTCATCCAGCGTCAGCCGACGCTGTTGGTGCTGCCACTTCCATTGCCGGTGTTGGTGTTCGTGTTCGACGTGTTGTTGGACGAATTGCCCGACGCCGTGCCACTGGTGCGGTTGGTCGCGCTTCCACCCGTAGCGGATCCGCTCGAGGTGGTCCCGCTGAAGGTGGCCGATCCGCCCGTGGTAGTGCCACCTGTAGTACTGCCACTGGTGGCGGACCCACCGGTCGAGGCGCCACCCGTCGCAGAACCTGCAACCTGGGCGTTGGTACCAGCCCCGCCGGTGCCACCTGTGGCGCCCTGCGTCACCGTGTTGCTGCCCGTCGCGGCGTCTCCGCCGGTCTGGGACTCAGCGATGGATCCGCCGGCCGCGGCGCCGCCGGCTCCCACGCCGCCGGTTCCGGCACCGCCGGTTCCGTCGCCTCCGACTTGCCCGGTGAAGGTCGAACCGCCGGTTGCAGCCCCAACCTGCCCGCCGGTCGCGGTGGCTCCTCCTATTGCGTTGGCGGCAGTGTTCGCGGAGGGGTTGATCTGCGTAACCTGTTGTGTCGCAGTGCCGCCGAGCGCCGAGCCGAGCACGGCACCTCCGGTATCCGCAACATCCGTGTTGGTTCCGCCGACGCCGGCGCCGCCGACGCCCAACCCGCCGGTGCCTGCGCCTCCGAAGCCGTTGCCTGCGATGTCACCGACGTCGACGACGTTGCCGCCCGTGGCGGCACCGGCCGCGCCCGCCCCGATATTTGTGCCGCCTACCGCAGCTCCGCCATTGGTCACGGCGGCATTCGCGCCGCCGATCGCCGGGCCACCGATCGCCTGTCCGCCGACAGCGGGATTCACGCTGGCGGTGGTGCCCGCGGCCGCCCCGCCCACCGGCGCTCCGACATTGCTGGCGGCGCTCGTTCCCGCACCGCCCACGGCCGCACCGGTGTTGACGGCAGTACCGCCAATGACCGGGCTGAGCACGTTCACCTGGTTGTTCATGATGTTGCCGTTGAACGCACCGTTCTGACTGGTGTTGCCGTTGCCGTTATTGCCGATGGTGGTGTTGTTGCCACTGCCGAGCCACCAGCCGTCGTCGCCGGCATTGCTTCCCGAAGCCCCCACCCGGTTAGCGCTGCCATTGCCGTTGTTGGAGTTGGTGTTCGAGTTGACGACGTTGGTGGCGAGGTTGCCCGCCGCCACTCCGGTGGCAGAGTTCGATGCGCTGCCGCCGGTGCCCGGGCCTGCGGTGGCGACGCCCGCGTAAGTCGCGTTGCCGCCTGTGGTGGTTCCACCGGTCGTACTGCCACTCGTGGCGCTTCCGCCGATCGCCAAGCCGCCGGTGGCATTGCCGCCGGTCTGACTGTTGGACGCGGCCCCGCCCGTAGCGCCGGTGGCGCTTTGGGTGACGGTGTTGCCACCGACCTGGGCATTGCCGCCGGTTTGGGTCGCATTGATGTTGCCACCGTTCGCATTACCGCCCGCGCCGACACCGCCTTGTGCCGGACCGCCTTGCCCGGCACCGGCTTCTTGAATGGTGACTGCAGACCCGCCGGTCTGGTCGCCCAAGGCTCCGCCGCTGGCAGCAGGACCGAAGATGGTGTTGTTGGGCGCGCCGAGTGCTGTCGTGTTGGCCTGGGTGATGAGCTGACTGGCGATGCCTCCCGCGGCGCCGCCGACAACCGCGCCGCCGGTGTCAGCGCCGTCGACATTGTTGCCACCGGTACCAAGGCCGCCTGACCCCGCGCCGCCGGCCGCTGCGCCACCGACTCCCGAGCCGGCAACATTCGCACCGTCTGCGACGCTGCCGGCTATTGCTGCACCGCTGACTCCTGTGCCGGCGTTTGTGCCACCGGTGGCAATGCCGCCAGTCGTCACCCCGGTATTCGTACCGCCAGCGGCGGCGCCGCCTGCGCCGTTACCGGCGATAGCCGGGTTGGCGCTCACCGTGTTCCCGATCGCTGCGCCGCCGATCGGCGCACCGGCGTTGGTTGCCGCACTGGTCCCGGCGCCGCCCGTCGCGGCAGCGGCATTTGCGGCCGTGCCGCCGATGACGGGGCTCAGCAGATTGAGTTGGTTGTTCATCACGTTGCCGTTGAAGGCACCGTTTTGACTGGTGTTGCCGTTGCCGTTGTTACCGACCGTCGTGTTGTTTCCGCTGCCCAACCACCAGCCGTCGTCGCTGCTATTGCTGCCGCCCGCTCCCCCGATGATGTTGGCACTGTTGTTGCCGTTGCCCGAGTTCGTGTTTGCGTTGACGAGGTTGTTCGACAGGTTGCCCGACGCAGTGGCGACGACCTCGTTGGTCGCGTTGCCGCCGGTGCCCGCACCGCTGGTGGCGGCGCCTGCGAACGCGCTATTGCCGCCGGTGGTCGTCCCGCCCGTTGTGCTACCGCTGACCGCCTGGCCCCCGGCACCGGCGCCGCCGACCGCGGCGCCGCCCGTTTGCGCATTGGTTGCCGTGCCGCCCTGCGCTCCGGTCGCAGCCTGGTTGATCGCATTCCCGAGGACAACGGCGTCGCCGCCGTTCTGAACCTCGGTGATGGAGCCGCCGGCCCCGGTTCCGCCGAATGCGTTGCCGCCCGTTCCGGCGCCGCCCGTTCCAGCACCGCCCGTCTGCGCGGTGAATGCGCCGCCGCCGGTCTGGGTTCCGATGGTCCCGCCAGTCGCTGTCGCACCGCCGATCGCGTTGATGGGTGTACCACCGGTGGTGGGGTTGGCTTGGCCGATCACCTGGGTCGCGGTCCCGCCGGTGACGAGGCCAGTGGCCGCGCCGCCGATGTCGATCCCGTCGGCGTTCGCGCCGCCGGTTCCGGCAGCGCCGCCACCCACGCCGCCGACTCCTGCGCCGCCGGCGCCGGTCCCGGCGGTGTCGACTCCGTCAATGACCTGACCGGCTACGGCCGTACCCGTGATCGCGGTGCCGGTGTTGGCGCCGCCACCCGCGGCTCCTCCGGTGGTGGTGCCGATGTTGTTACCCCCGGCCGCGATGCCACCGGCACCGGTGCCGCCCACTGCTCCGTTCGCACTGGCCGTGTTGCCCACTGCCGCACCGCCGGCTCCCAAGCCGAGGTTGGTGGCCGCGCTGGTTCCCGCACCGCCGGTGGCGACACCGCCGTTGGCTGCCGTGCCACCGATGATCGGGCTCAGCTCGTTGAACTGGTTGTTCATGATGTTGCCGTTGAAGGCGCCGTTCTGGCTGGTATTACCGTTGCCATTGTTTCCGATCGGCGTGTTGTTGCCGCTACCGAACCACCAACCGTCGTCACTGGTGTTGTCCGCCATGGCTATTGGAGCCAGCGAGATCAGGCCGAAGCCGGTCGCACCCGCAAGGGCGCAGATTGCGCAGGTTCGGTTCAGCTTTGCTGGGGTGCGGATTGCACGCGCCTTGCGATGTTTCCCCATTGTGCGAACTCCTTTGTGAATTCTGTTTCTCGGTGGCTTAGAAGATGTGGCTTGGTTGGTCGAACAGCGGACACTCAGCAGCACTGCCGTGTGCGGTCACGTCATCCGCACCCCCCGGCAGACCCTCAGCGTTGTCATGACTCGCCGCCCGACGTCGGAGTTGACCCCGCTGAACTTGGAGCGTCGCTTCCGCTCGCAGGCTTGAGCGGCCCGGTGATGCGGTCCAGAGTCTGGTCAACCGCGTTCTTCAGCCGCGTCGCGACTTCCTTGAGCGGGCGAGGCGTGGCCACGATTCCCGTGCTCGAGCTCGAACCTGCTTGCTGCCTCTGAAGTTCGAGAAGCTCCGCGTTGGTGAGCGGGCCCGATTGCCCGGTACCGGATGTCACCTGTTCGTTGGTCGCATTCGCCGTGTCTTGGACGGTCGGCGCGTCCTGAGCCGCAGTCGGCGTCGGCGTTGTCGGAAGCCCCGGCAGGAGACTGCCCATACCGAACCGCCACTGGTTGTTGTAGATGTTGCCGGAGCCCTGGGCGTTCTGGGTTGTGTTGCCGTTGCCGGTCGCACCGACGGCGAGGAAGTTCCACATCCCGCCGGTCGAGCCCACAGTGTTGCCACTGGTTCCACCGTTTCCTGTGGCCTGGTTCGCGTTCGCGTAGTTCTTGCTGAGGTTGGTGCCGAGCAGGCTGAACTGCGGATTGAAGATGTTCGCGCCGCCGACGACGGTCTGGTTCGTGTTGCCGTTACCGGTCTGGCCGAACAGGGCCGTCCCGAAGAGGCCGCCCGACGTGACGTTCGTGGTGCTGTTGTTGCCATTGGCACCGGCAATGTTGAGGATCGCCGTGTTGTTGCTCTGGTTCGACCCGAAGAGGCTGAACTGCGGGTTGAAGATGTTCCCCGAGAAGAACGCGTACTGAGTCGTGTTGCCGTTCCCGATCGCGCCGCCGAACAGGCCGGCAGCTCCCGTGCCCGAGGTCGACGTCGCCGTCGCACCGTTGCCGTTGTTGACCGCGACATTGCTGATCGTCGTGTTCTTGCTGACGTTCCCGCCTGCAAGGCTCGCCTGCGGGTTGATGATGTTGTAGGACAGGATGTTGATCTGGGTGACGTTGCCGTTGCCGGTCGCACCCCCGAGTTGAATGGGCCCGAACAGGCTTTCGTTCGTTGTCCCGGCCGCTTTGTTGCCTTGCCCGAAGAACAACGCGCCGATCGTCGAGTTGTGGCTGGTGTTGGAACCGTTGCCGCCCAAGCCGAACTGCGGGTCGAAGATGTTGCCTTCCAGAATGTTGATCTGGGTGGCGTTCCCATTGCCCGACGGCAGGATGATCGACAAGGCGTCGGCGTCGGGTGCGTTGACTTCGGCCAACAGGCCGATGCAGCACGCGACTCCTCCCACCCCGATCGTGCGGACGAGCAAGTGCTGATTCTTACGCGGTGCCCTGTGGCGTGGCCGTGGCTTTGCAGGCACGGATCTGCCGGCACCGCTTGTATCCGGAGTCATCGCTGACCCACCCCTCAGATAAAGCTGTGTCGAACCTAAGTTGCGCAAGAGGACACTATGGCTTTGCTGAGAGGTGTGTCAAGCGTCACACTAGAATCTTCGCGACATACCGCTAGGTATGTCCGGCGAATGTTCACATCCCGCCCCCGCAAAACGGGCGTGACGAGCTGCGACAATGAGTGCGATGATGTTTAGCACGTCCTATACATCCTGACAGGCTTCTCAGCATTCGGTGATGAGCGATGCAGGTTATTAGCCTCACCGTCAGTCGGCTATCATGACGGAAGCTGACATTTGTCTAACTATCGACAATATTGTCGTTAGCGCAATTAGCTCGTAACATCAGTGGTAGTGTGCTGCGCTCGGTTTTCTTCGCTGTTGCTCAGGTTGCTCTCAGGTCCGCGGCGCAAGCCCGCATCCAACCTCGGTAGTAATCTCGCCGCGTGGCCACCATGAAGATCGCCCGCGTTCCAGCGGCGAATGAAAAGTTCGAAGTAACCGACGTAGATATCCCCGAGCCCGGCCCGGGACAGGTCCGCGTCAAGGTGCACGCCTGCGGCGTCTGCCATTCCGACTCACTCACTGTCATAGGCGGATTGGGCAATTCATTCCCCCGCGCGCCCGGCCACGAAGTCGCGGGCGCCGTCGACGCCGTCGGCGAAGGCGTCACCAGATGGCAAGCCGGCGACCGCGTCGGCGTCGGCTGGTTCGGGGGCTGCGATTTCACGTGTGAGCCGTGCCGGCGAGGAGACTTCATCTCGTGCGAGAACGGGCAGATACCCGGCATCGCCTACGACGGTGGCTACGCCGAATACATGGTTGCGCCCGCAGAAGCGCTCGCCCGGATACCGGACGACCTTGCCGACGTCGACGCCGCCCCGCTGATGTGTGCGGGCATCACGACGTTCAACGCTCTGCGCGAGTCCGTCGCACGGCCAGGCGACGTCGTCGCGATCCTCGGCGTCGGCGGTCTGGGTCACCTCGGCATTCAGTTCGCAGCACGGATGGGCTTCGAAGTTGCCGCCATTGCGCGAGGAACCGATAAGGAGCCCCTCGCCAAAGAGCTTGGCGCACACCATTACATCGACTCGAAGGTTTCCGATGTCGCCAACGAGTTGAACAAGCTCGGCGGCGCACAGGTGGTCCTTGCGACGGTGACAGTCGCCGACGCGATGACACCGACCTTGGGTGGCCTCAAAGCGCGCGGCCAGCTCGTCATCGTCGGTGCACCCAACGACCCGCTTCAAGTGCCCGCGGCCGCACTGATTTTCAAGTCATCATCGGTACAGGGTCACGCCTCGGGAACCTCACAGGACTCCGAAGACACCCTGCGCTTCTCAGCGCTGACCGGGGTGCGTCCGATGATCGAGACAGTGCCGTTGGCCGACGTGCAGGCCGCCTACGACAAGATGATGAGCGGCGCAGCCCGCTTCCGCATGGTCCTGACGATGGACTGACATCCACCCCTAAACGCAAAGTGGCGCCCACCCTTTCGGGTGAGCGCCACTTCTGCGTACTGAGCGTCAGATCGTCACTTGACGATCTTGGTGACCCGTCCTGCGCCGACGGTACGGCCGCCCTCGCGAATCGCGAAGCGCAGACCCTCGTCCATGGCGACGGGCTGGATCAGCTTCACCGAGATGTCGGTGTTGTCACCGGGCATCACCATTTCGGTGCCCTCCGGCAGCGTCACCACACCGGTCACGTCGGTGGTGCGGAAGTAGAACTGCGGACGGTAGTTGTTGAAGAACGGCGTGTGCCGGCCGCCCTCGTCCTTGGACAGGATGTAGACGCTGCCCTCGAACTCGGTGTGCGGCGTGGTGGTGCCGGGCTTCACGACAACCTGGCCGCGCTCCACGTCCTCACGCTTGACACCACGAACCAGCAGACCGACGTTGTCGCCTGCCTGACCCTGGTCGAGCAGCTTGCGGAACATCTCGACGCCGGTGACGGTCGTCTTGGTGGTGTCCGGACGGATGCCGACGATCTCGACTTCCTCGTTGACGTTGATCACGCCCCGCTCGACACGGCCGGTGACGACGGTGCCACGACCGGTGATCGTGAAGACGTCCTCGACGGGCATCAGGAACGGCTTGTCGGTCTCGCGAACCGGGTCCGGGATCGACTCGTCGACCGCGTCCATCAGCTCCTCGACGGACTTGACCCACTTCTCGTCACCCTCGAGTGCCTTCAGCGCCGACACCTTGATGACCGGGGCGTCCTCGTCGAACTCCTGGGCGGCCAGCAGCTCGCGGACCTCCATCTCGACGAGCTCGATGAGCTCCTCGTCGTCGACCATGTCGGCCTTGTTCAGCGCCACCAGGATGTAGGGCACGCCGACCTGACGGGCGAGCAGCACGTGCTCACGCGTCTGGGGCATCGGGCCGTCGGTCGCCGCGACCACCAGGATCGCGCCGTCCATCTGGGCCGCGCCGGTGATCATGTTCTTGATGTAGTCGGCGTGGCCGGGAGCATCGACGTGCGCGTAGTGACGCTTGTTGGTCTGGTACTCCACGTGGGAGATGTTGATCGTGATTCCGCGCGCCTTCTCTTCGGGCGCGTTGTCGATCTGGTCGAAGGCCGACGCCTCGTTCAAGTCGGGGAACTTGTCGTGCAGAACCTTCGTAATAGCCGCAGTCAGCGTGGTCTTGCCGTGGTCAACGTGACCAATGGTCCCGATGTTGACGTGCGGCTTCGTCCGCTCGAACTTCGCCTTCGCCACTTCTATGTCCTCCTGGACTGTGTTGGTGCTTCTTGTAAAGCAGTGTTGATCTTTGCAGTTGTTGTTCGCCGCGGCGGCAACAGGTCAGATTTACTGTCCCGTCGCCTTCGCTGAGTACATTGCTCGACTCCGGGTCAGCTCCGAGCCTCGGGCCTGGCGGCCCTCGATTCTCACTGACCCGTCGCCTTCGCTGAGTACATTGCTCGACTCCGGGTCAGCTCCGAGCCTCGGGCCTGGCGGCCCTCGATTCTCACTGACCCGTCGCCTTCGCGATGATCTCCTTCGACACCTGCGCGGGAACTTCCGCATAGGAATCGAAAACCATGGAGTAGTTCGCCCGGCCCTGGGTCTTCGACCGAAGGTCGCCGACATAGCCGAACATCTCCGACAGCGGCACGTGCGCCTTGACGACGCGGGCACCGCTGCGCTCCTCCATGGCCTGGATCTGGCCACGGCGGGAGTTCAGGTCGCCGATCACTTCACCCATGTAGTCCTCGGGCGTGGTGACCTCGACGGCCATGATCGGCTCCAGGATGACTGGCTGCGCTTGTCCAGCAGCCTTTTTCAGTGCCTGTGAGCCGGCGATCTTGAACGCCATCTCAGACGAGTCGACGTCGTGGTACTGCCCGTCGAGCAGAGTGACCCTCAGGTTCACCAGCGGATAGCCGGCCAGCACGCCGTACTGCATGGCGTCCTGCGCACCGGCATCCACTGACGGGATGTACTCGCGCGGGATGCGTCCGCCGGTGACCTTGTTCTCGAACTCGTAGGTCGCACCGTCCTCGCCGCTGAACGGCTCGATGGAGATGAGGACCTTGGCGAACTGGCCGGAGCCACCCGTCTGCTTCTTGTGGGTGAACTCGACCTTGTCGACCTTGCGCTTGATGGTTTCCTTGTAGGCCACCTGCGGCTTGCCGACGTTGGCCTCGACCTTGAATTCGCGCTTCATCCGGTCGACCAGGATGTCGAGGTGCAACTCGCCCATACCGCCGATGACGGTCTGGCCGGTCTCGACGTCCTGGTGGACCTTGAAGGTCGGATCCTCCTCGGCGAGCTTCTGGATCGACAGCGACAGCTTCTCCTGGTCGCTCTTGGTCTTGGGCTCGATCGCCACCTCGATCACCGGATCGGGGAACGTCATCGACTCGAGCACGACCTGCTCATTCGGGTCGCTCAGGGTGTCACCGGTGGTGGTGTCCTTGAGCCCGATGACCGCGTAGATGTGCCCGGCTGACGCGTACTCAACCGGATTCTCCTTGTTGGAGTGCATCTGGAACAGCTTGCCCAGCCGTTCCTTCTTGCCCTTGGTGGCGTTGATGACCTGCGAGCCGGAGTCGACCTTGCCGGAGTACACCCGGACATAGGTCAGCTTGCCGAAGAACGGGTGCGTGGCGACCTTGAATGCCAGCGCCGAGAACGGCTCGTCCGTCGACGGGTTGCGGACGATGACCTCGTCCTCCTTGCCGGGCGCGTGGCCGGTGGCCGGCGGCACGTCCAGCGGAGAGGGCAGGTAATCGATCACCGCGTCGAGCATGGGCTGCACGCCCTTGTTCTTGAACGCACTGCCGCACAGCACGGGGTACGCCTCGGACGTGATCGTCAGCGTGCGCAGCGCACCCTTGATCTCCTGGACCGTCAGCTCCTCGCCGCCGAAGTACTTCTCCAGAAGCGCCTCGTCGGTCTCGGCGACGGCCTCGAGCAGCTTGGTGCGGTACTCGTCGGCCTTCTCCTGCAGATCGGCGGGGATCTCGATGGTGTCGTAGGTCTCGCCGAGCTTGGTCTCGCCACGCCACACCTTGGCGTTCATCTCGACCAGGTCGACGACGCCCTCGAACTCGCTCTCCGCGCCGATGGGCAGCTGGACCGGAATGACGTTCGCGCCGAGGCGTTCCTCCATGGTCCTCACCGAGAAGTAGAAGTCAGCGCCGATCTTGTCCATCTTGTTGACGAAGCAGATGCGCGGGACTTCGTACTTGTCGGCCTGCCGCCAGACCTGCTCGGACTGCGGCTCGACGCCTTCCTTGCCGTCGAATACGGCAACGGCACCGTCGAGCACGCGCAGGCTGCGCTCCACCTCGACGGTGAAGTCGACGTGGCCCGGGGTGTCGATCAGGTTGATCTGATGGTCTTTCCAGAACGTCGTGGTGGCAGCCGAGGTGATAGTGATACCCCGCTCCTGCTCCTGTTCCATCCAGTCCATCGTGGCGGCACCGTCGTGCACCTCACCGATCTTGTAGCTGATGCCGGTGTAGTACAGGATGCGCTCGGTGGTCGTCGTCTTGCCGGCATCGATGTGCGCCATGATGCCGATGTTGCGGACCTTGTTCAGGTCGGTAAGCACGTCCTTCTGTGCCACAGAAGTCTTCTCTTTCGCTCGCTAGGTTGCTGTCGTCTTAACGCTCGGCGGCTGCACTGCAGCCGGCGTCATCACCAGCGGTAGTGCGCGAAGGCCCGGTTCGCCTCGGCCATCTTGTGGGTGTCCTCGCGTCGCTTGACGGCGGCACCCAAGCCATTGCTGGCGTCGAGAATCTCGTTCGACAGACGCTCGATCATTGTTTTCTCGCGCCGCTGCTTGGAAAAGCTGACGAGCCAGCGCAGGGCCAGCGTCACCGACCGATCCGGCCGAACCTCAACCGGAACCTGGTAGGTGGCGCCACCGACGCGTCGGCTGCGAACCTCAAGGGCGGGCTTGACGTTGTCGAGAGCGCGCTTCAGGGTGACAACCGGATCGGTGCCGGTCTTGTCGCGGGCTTGTTCGAGCGCACCATAAACAATGCGTTCGGCCAGCGATTTCTTCCCGTCCAGCAGAACTTTGTTGACCAGCTGGGTGACCAACTGCGATCCGTAGACCGGGTCGTTGACCAGCGGACGCTTGGGTGCGGGCCCCTTGCGCGGCATCAGCTCTTCTCCTTCTTGGCGCCGTAGCGGCTGCGCGCCTGCTTGCGGTTCTTCACGCCCTGGGTGTCGAGCGAACCGCGGATGATCTTGTACCGCACACCGGGCAGGTCCTTCACACGGCCGCCGCGGACGAGCACCATCGAGTGCTCCTGCAGATTGTGGCCTTCGCCCGGGATGTAAGCCGTGACCTCAACCTGGCTCGTCAGCTTGACGCGCGCCACCTTGCGAAGCGCCGAGTTCGGCTTCTTCGGGGTGGTGGTGTACACGCGGGTGCACACGCCGCGGCGCTGCGGGCTGCCCTTGAGGGCCGCGGTCTTGACCTTGGCGATCTTGTCGCGGCGACCCTTGCGGACCAGCTGCTGAATGGTTGGCATCTACCGGCTTTCTCTCTTCGTCTTCTTCGTGCTGCTTTAAGTCTCTGTACTGCAGTTATGCCCCGCTCGCTTACCCCGCGACCGGGAGTGTCGCACGCACCCGCACCGGGATTTTCTGACGATCCGTTTCGATGCTTGGGCGACATGCGAATGGGCCCGGCGCGCGGCAACCGCCTACCTGCCAGGCACGGCGATCCACGATACCAGGGCAGACCACGTCGATCCAAACCCGTGACAGGGCGCCTTACCGCAGGTCAACCCGCAGAAGATGCTCAGCGCCTCTGCATACCGGATGCGAGCCGCATGACCATGTCAGTGAACACCGTATCGGTGTCGGCGATTCCGTTCATCGCCCCCGTCATCTCCAGCAGCACGAAGCCGTGAAGGGCCGACCAGAACTCGAGCGCGGCGTAGAAGGCCTTCTCGCCGTCCAGCCCGTAGGACGCCAGCACGGCGATCACCGGTCCCGCGGCGGCTCTCGTGGCGTCGGTGAACTCCGGGTCATCACCGCCGAGCGGCATCCGGGTGAAGGCGGAGTACCGGCCGGGATGGTGGTGGGCGTAGCTGCGATAGGAACTCGCCATCGCCATCACCGCATCGTCTCGGGTGCGGCCCTGGCCGACGGTGTTGAGCATGTCGATGATGTCGCCGACGACCCGCATCCGCACTGTGCGACGGAGGTCTTCCAGGCTGTCGACGTGGTTGTAGAGCGACGGGCCCTTGGTACCGAGCTGGGTGGCCAGCGCATTGATCGTCAGCGCGTCCCAGCCGTCCCGGTCGAGGAACGTCAGGGCGGCGTTGACGATGGAATCCCGACTCAGTTTCGCCGGTCGTCGAGGAGACGAAGGAGGCGCGGGACGGGCTGTCATATGCGAAAACTAACACCTCTAGTTTCCGTGGAGTCAGTTGACACGTTCCTGGCTGAGCGCCGCGAGCTGCTCGGTGATGCCGCACAGGTCGCCCAATGTGGCCGGGTTAATCGTCTGGATCGACCAGGTGATGACGTCCCCGCCCTTCGACACGTAGATGCTGCAGGCGTTGGCGTCGTAGGCCTTGAAGCCCTTGTTGCCGTCGACCGACAACTCGGTCAGCGTGCGGCCGGCCTGTTGCTCGAGACTGCGCTCGGTGTCCATGTCGCTGCCGCGGTACCACCACGTGGAAATGCCCATGCCCGCCCCGAATGAGCCGAGCATCGTGTTCTCCTGCCAGAAGCAGCCCGCGTCGCTGTCCACGACCTTGGTGAATGTCGAGGATCCGACGGCCTTGGCGACATCGGCGTCGGTGACGTTGTTGCAGTCGCCACTCTGGAAGCCGCTGCCCGATGACGCCTGCGGGTTCTGCGTCGCGGCGGGGTGTTCGCCTGCACCACAGCCGGCGACCAGCGCGGCGACACCGGTCAGCAGCGCGGCGCAGAAGGCTCGCGGGCGGAGCGGGGCCATGGTCACAGGTCCGACGAGAGGGTCGCGGCGAGCAGCTTTTCAGCGTCCTTACAGGTGTTGGCGTCGGTCTGCGCGCGGGTCTGCACCCACCAGCTCAGCACCCCGGTGCCGGCCGCGGTGGTGGCCGAACAGCCCGAGCCGTCCCTGTCGCGGCGGGCCACGAAAGCCTCATGACGCTCGATGACCTTGTCGGTGACCTGTGCGCCGCGCTGTTCGGCCAGCGCCCGCTCGCGATCCAGGTTGCCGGCCTCGAACCAGGAGTAGACGACGTCGACCACGGTGCCGGGCCCGGAACCAGAGCCCCGCTCCAACACGTACTGACACACGGCGCCGCTGTAGGGCCGCACCACGTTCTCGGCGCCCAGCATCTCCTGAATCGAACTGTCTTCCAGTAGCCCACACCGGTTGTCGACGTAGCCGTAGCTGCGTTCGGGGTCGGGCACGGTGAGTTTGGCTCTCTGCGCGGTACCGGTGACTGTCTGCGCACATCCCGCGACGGTCACCACCGCTGTGACCGCCGCGATAGCAACCGCTTTGACACGCCAACGCATCGATGAACACGCTACCGAGCACAGTGCGGCACCGCGACTCATTCGATGTCGGTTCCAAGGGGCCGAACCGGTCAAGTGCTGCCACAGACATCGCGCACGACGTACGCTCTACAGCCATGACCGCTGGGGGTTGGACGGTAGTGCGCCGGTCGCTGACCGCATGCCTGATCGCTGCGCCGGTTGCGCTTGTTCTCGGCACTCCGAGCGCCCAGGCCGAGAAAGGCGACACCCACATCACCTCGATCGGCAGCACCCAGACCGTCGATTGCAACGCGTCGACGCTGATCGTGAACGGGTCCGGCAACACCATCAATGCGCTGGGCAGCTGCTGGGCGGTCACCGTGCAGGGATCGGGGAACCTGATCGTCGCCGACAACGTCGTCAACGACATCACGGTCTACGGCTTTGACCAGACCGTGTTCTACAAGGGCGGCGAACCCGTCGTCTGGGATCGCGGCCGGGAACTGGGCATGATGAACCGGATCGACCGCATCCCGGCGTGATCGTCCGCGTTCTGTTCGCCCCCCAACGGAAGCGAGGAACAATGCGCACGCATGTCTTGATCGGTGTCACCGCAGCCGTTTCGATGATCGGTCTCGCCGGCTGTGGTTCCGACAGCACTGATACCACTACTCCGACGGCAACACTCGGCTCCGAAGGTGGCCAGGTCGAGATCGGCAACACCATCAATTACAGCTCCATCGGCACGACGACCGAGCTCGACTGCGCCGACGGCAAGTCGCTCAACATCGGCGGCAACAACAACAAGCTGACCATCAAAGGCACGTGCGCCAACGCCAACATCGGCGGGGCCGACAACACCGTCACGATGGACCGCGTCGACAAGGGGCTCAGCGTCGTCGGGTTCAACAACACGGTCACGTACAAGCAGGGCGATCCGAAGGTCAACGACACCGGCTCAGGAAACAAGATCAGCAAGGGCTGACGCCGAGATTCGGTGTCCATTTCTATGGACACCAAATGGCAATTCGATGTACATTGTCATGGACATGAAATCACGCACGTACGACATGAGCGGTCGTCAGCAGGCGAAATGCGCGACCAGGGACGCGATCATCACGGCCACCATCGACTGCATCATGTCCGAGCGGTCGTTCGCGGTCACGCTTCCCGCGGTCGCCGAGCGCGCCGACGTGACCGTGAAGACGGTGCTGCGCCATTTCGGCAGCCGCGACGCCCTCATCGACACCGCATGGAAACA
Organism: uncultured Actinomycetota bacterium; assembly: GCA_963786995.1. Lineage (GTDB taxonomy): Bacteria > Actinomycetota > Actinomycetes > Mycobacteriales > Mycobacteriaceae > Mycobacterium. The sequence continues at coordinate 94,462 of CAWBBH010000007.1, forward strand.
GGCGCACGACGAGGTGATGGCGGAACGAACGCCTGCGTCAGACGAACCCGCGGCCGCGCTGACGCGTGCTCATCGCCCACTACGAGAAGCGCGGCGGCATGGTGCTGGCAATGCTCGCCGACGAGAACGATCCGCGCGCTCGGCAGATGACCGACTCGGGACGGCTGGCGCACCGGGAATGGGTTGAAAGCGTCTTTGCCGGCCGGCTTCCCGAGCCGGGCGATGCGCGTGCGCGTTTGGTCGACGTCCTGGTCGTCGCCACCGACGTGTACGCCTGGAAGTTGCTGCGTCTCGACCGCGGGCTGTCAGTCGACGGAGTCTGCGATCGGATGCTGTTCATGACCGATTCGCTGCTGGCGGAGGCCGTCGCACCATGAAGGTTCTGTTCGCGATCGTGGACGGCGGTGGCAACATCCCGCCTCAGTTGGCGGTCGCGCGAGCGTTGCAGGCGCGCGGCGTCCAGGTCCAGGTGATCGGTCATCACGGTATTCGCGACCGCGTCGCAGCCGCCGGCCTTGCGTTCGAACCATTCGCCGTCGGAAGGCAATTCGATCCCACCGTCTCACGGTCGCTGGCCGCCATCATGGCGGCGTTCACCCGAGTCGCGGCGGATCGACGCCTCGGTCAATGTGTGATCGAAGCGGCGCGACGTCACGACGCGGACGCGGTCGTCGTCGACATGATCCTCGTCGCCGGAATGTCCGAGATCGTCGACTCCGGCATCCCCACGATCGTTTTCGTGCACTGCTTTTATCGGGCGGTTCAGGATATGGCGGCCAGCCCGGTCGGCTGGACGCTTCGTCTGCGAGGTACGGATCCGCTTGCGGCAGAACGGCAAGGGCTGCTCCATGTCGTTTCGGCCCTGGCCGATCTGGACCCAATGCGCGGAAATCCTCCGGTATGCCATACCGGCGTCGTATGGCAGGGCGTCCCACGCGCAGCCGAGCCCGCCGCGGTCCCGCGAATCCTGGTCAGTCTCAGCACATGTGCGTTCGCCGGACAGCGTGGAATGCTTCAGAACATTTTCGACGCACTCGCACCGCTACCCGTCGAGGCGACGGTGACGGTCGGACCGGCGATCGACGCTGCAGGGCTGCGGGTGCCGCAGAACGTGACGATGCACGCGTGGCTCGACCACGACGAAGTACTGGCCACGGCCTCACTGGTGATCGGACACGGAGGTCACAGCACGGCGATGCGGGCACTGTCGTTCGGGGTGCCGATGATCGTCATGCCCGCCAATCCGATGATCGACCAGAAGGGCGTCGGGGCTGCCCTGGAGCGCGTCGGCGCAGGCATCCTGCTACGCAAACATGCTGGGCCGAAACGTATTCGAGCGGCGATTCAGTCAGTCTTGAATGACGTCTCATACCGCGATGCGGCCGATCGCCTTGGAGCACAGATTCGGCTGCGCGATGGCGCCGACGTGGCCACCGACGCCATCATCGAATACGTCAGAAGCAAACGACTCGTCGAGTCCTAGGCTTTGGCGCCGTGGCGGCCCGCCCCCTTGGCGAAACGTTGCGCTCCTTCCAGCGATTCGGCTGCGACACGTGACAGGCTGCCGAACTCTACATCCATCGCGTCGGCTTCCGGTGATCCCCACTGGTTGAGCGCAGACATGCGGTCGGCGCGCATGCACTGTTGCGGAAAGGCGGCGAGTTCCGCGGCGAGCTCTTCGGCCCTCTCGCGCGCCTGGCCCTTCGGCACCACGCGGTTGGCCAGTCCCATCGACAGTGCTTCGGCGGCGCCGACACCGCGGCCCGTCAGGATCATGTCCATCGCGCGGCTGTGCCCGATGAGGCGCGGCAGCCGGACCGTGCCGCCGTCGATCAGCGGTACTCCCCAGCGGCGGCAGAACACTCCCATGGTGGCGTCCTCCTCCACCACCCGCATGTCGCACCACAGCGCCAGCTCCAGCCCACCGGCGACCGCGTATCCGCTGACGGCGGCGATCACCGGTTTGGACAGCACCATCCGCGTCGGCCCCATCGGGCCCGGGCCGGTCCGATGTGCCGGGTTCACCTCCGGCGTGCCGAAGGCCTTGAGATCGGCTCCGGCGCAGAAGGTTCCGTTGTCGCCCCACAGCACCGCGACCGATGCGGAGTCGTCGCGGTCGAACTCGTCGAAGGCGGCGAACAGTTCGGCGGCGGTCGGTCCGTTGACGGCGTTGCGCGCCTCCGGGCGGTTCATGATGACCGTGGTGACCGGGCCGCTGCGTTCGACTCGCACACTCATTGCGCCTCCATCAGTTCCGTTTCGTCGCGTAGCGCCACCAGTTCGGCGGCGAATCGTGCATAAGCCTCTCGCAGCGCGGTCCCGGGCCAGTCGTCGGGCAGCAACTCGTCAGGCAACACCGGATCGGTCAGAAGGTGGCGCACGATGCCCGCAGCGGCGGTGAAGCGGCCAGGAACATCGGTCGCGGCCGCCATGTCGTCGAGCAACTGCCTGCCGGTGTGCGCCCAGACGCTCAGATCCCACAACTGGCCCGCCAGTTCCGCGGGGTCGTCGTCGTAGCTGCGCATCAGCCGAACGCGGCACAGCACGTCGTCCGGCAGGGAGATCTCGACGTTGTCCGGCCGCAGCCAGACACCTTCACGCATTTCGGCGAACCTGTTCTGCTGCAACACCGTTCGTAGATTGGCTCGGGTTCGCGCGTCGATGCCGACACTCGTGATGATCAAGGTCGTCCACGTACCGTCCCACGGCCTCAACTGTGGGTTGATGGCATCGTCCTGGCGGCGTTGACGCACCAACAGCCGCTCCGACAGCCGGTAGCCGTCCTCGGACCGCACCAGGTCCCCCGCGCCGACCATCCGGGTGAGCGCGACCCGCAGCGTCGCTTCCTTGATGTCGAAATCCGCTGTGAGACGGATCAACTCAGCGGCGGTGGCCCACGCCGGGTGCGCGCCCAGGAGCACGCTCAACACGACCGAGCGCGCGGTCATCCGGCTGAGCGCGGGCACCGTCACACCCCGGACGTCCTGCGGCCCGCGTCGCCGTAGGGTTCGTCGCGGCTCTTCACCGCTTCCCGGAAGCCTCTGTCGCGCGCCTCGGCGACGAACGCATGGCCTTCAGGAGTGTGGCGGGCGACGCCGTCGAAGACGGTGCTCACCATCCGGCTGGTGGCGACGCCCTGCTGCAGCAGCGCGGTGTTGAGCGCCAGTTTGGCCATGATCAGCTGATTGACGGGCATCGCGGCGATGCGCTCGACGAGGCGCTCGGTGCGCTCGTCGAGGTCGGCGGGTTCAGGTGCCTCGACGGCGAGCCCCCACTCGGCGGCCTGTGCGCCGCTGATGCAATCACCGGTGAACAGAAGGCGTTTGGCCCGCTGGTCGCCGAGCCGGTGTGCCCACAGACCCGCCGCGGGTACGCCCCACACCCGCATCGGCGGGTAGCCGATCTTGGCGTCCGCCGCCGCGATCACCTGGTCGGCATGCAATGCGATGTCGGTGCCACCGGCCACGCAGTATCCGTGGATCTTCACCACCGTCGGCTTGTCGCAGTGCATCAGGCTGGAGAAGCCGCGGACGAAGCGGCTCATCATCTGATAGTCGATCATCGGGTCCCACGGCTGATCGGGCAGATGGTTGATCGCCTGGGTCTTGCCCGACAGCACCGTGTCCGCGTAGGGACTTCCGCCGCCCGCCGAGGAGGATCCCTCGGCGTAGGCCGACAGGTCGAAGCCCGCACAGAATCCTTCGCCGCGGCCCGACACCAGGATCACGTGAACATCGGGATCGAGGTCGGCGCGTTCGACGAGCGCGGACAGTTCCAGCGGAGTGTCAGCGACGATCGCGTTGCCTTTCTCCGGACGGTTGAACGTGATTCGCGCGACCCGGTCGGTGACCTCGTAGGTCATCGTCTTCAGGTCGTCGAAATCGACCGGCCTGATCGCGTGGGTCATCAGGTGGTCACCTTTACTCGCGAGCAGACGCAGACGTCGCACGAAATGCGCCGTCAATCATGCGATTTTGCGTCTGCTCGGCGGACGAAGCACTACAGAGGGCGTCATCCCTTGACCAGAACCCGCTCGAGGATCGGCGCTAGATCCAGCCCGGTGGGCATGGTTCCGTAGGCGCCGCCCCACTGGCCACCCATGCGGGTGGCGAGGAACGCTTCGGCGACCGCTGGGTGCCCGTGCCGCAGCAGAAGGGACCCCTGTAGCGCGAGGCCGATGTCCTCGGCGACCTTGCGGGCCCGGTACTGGATGGTCTCCAGCTCGTCGAGTTGAGCCTTGAGCCCGTCGACGTGAGCGTCGAGCCGCGGATCCTGCCCGCCGGACTTCGCGAGTTCGTCGAACAGCACCTCGACGCTCTCGGGTCGAGTTGCCATGGCGCGCAGCGTGTCCAGTGCGCTGACGTTGCCCGAGCCCTCCCAGATCCCCATCAGCGGGGCCTCCCGGTACAGCCGCGGCATGCCGGACTCCTCGACGTAGCCGTTGCCGCCGAGACACTCCATCGCTTCGGCGGCATGTCCGGTCGCCCGCTTGCACACCCAGTACTTGCCCGCGGCAAGGCCGATGCGACGGAACAGCGATTCGCGGGCGTCGCCGCGGACGGCGCGGTCGGTGGCCCCGGCCATCCGCATTGCCAGGATGGTGGCTGCTTCGGCCTCGACCGCGAGGTCGGCGAGCACGTTACGCATCAGCGGTTGGTCAATGAGGTAGGCGCCGAACGCCTTTCGGTGCGCAGCATGGTGAACGGCGCGGGTCAGACCGGTGCGCATGCTGGTGGCGCTACCGAGCGTGCAGTCCAGCCGGGTGAGGTTGACCATCTCGATGATGGTCGGCACTCCGCGGCCCTCCTCGCCGACCAACCATGCGGTGGCACCGTCGTATTCGACCTCTGACGAGGCGTTGGCGTGGTTGCCGAGCTTGTCCTTGAGGCGCTGCAGGAACATTCGGTTGCGGGTGCCGTCGGGAAGGATGCGCGGCAGGAAGAAACACGACAGTCCGCCCGGCGCCTGCGCCAGCACCAGGAAGACGTCGCACATCGGCGCCGAGGTGAACCACTTGTGACCGGTCAGGCTGTAACTGCCGTCGGCGTTCGGCGTCGCCTGCGTGGTGCCCGCGCGGACGTCGGATCCGCCCTGCTTCTCGGTCATCGACATGCCCGCGGTGATACCGGCTTTGGTGGCAGGCACTTTCAGCTCTGGGTCGTAGAAGCGGCTGGTGAGCAGCGGCTCGTAGACGTCGGCGAGTTCCTTGTTGAACCGCAGCGCGGGAACCACGGCGTAGGTCATCGAGATCGGGCAGATGTGGCCGGGCTCGGGCGTCCACACCGAGGTCTTGGCGGCGCGGACGACGTGGGCCCCCTCGCGATCGTCGGCCCACGGGGCGGCGTGCAGGCCGTGGCCGACCGCCACCGTCATCAGCTCGTGGTAGGCGGGGTCGTACTCGACCTCGTCGACGCGGTGGCCGTAGCGGTCGTGGGTGTGCAGGACCGGCCGGTTGCGGTCGGCCAGTTCGCCCCAGCGCTGCGCCTGCGCGCCGCCGGAGAGCGCTCCGAGTTCGTAGACCTCGTCGAGGCCCCATTCGCCGCCCTCGCGGATGAGCGCCTCGGTCAGCACCGGCGAGGACGCCGGGTTGTAGTCCTCGAGCTGCGGGACCTGATTGGTGACGACATGGGTATCTGCCATGGGTCGATATTACATATTCTCGACAGCCGCACAACAGACCGTAACAACCGCCGAGCGGGCGCCATCAGCGGCTGACCGAACCGCTACGTGCACAGCTCGGCGACTTTGGTTCGGCCCTCTTCACCCGCGGTCAGCCGTGCCGCCTGCTGCGGATCGTCGTTGGTGGCGCCCGCGAGGGCGTTGAGCCCGATGTCTTCGAGGTTGCTGGCGAAAAGGCGAACGGCTTCGGCGAGGTCCGGCGGCGTCTGCTCGTCCAGCCGGCTGAGCAGATACTCCCCGCCGCCGATCAACGACAACCGCGCGTTGCCCGCCACCGCGGTCTGCGCGATCGGGTCGGGTCCCAGGTCGGCATGCGTCTGCAGTTGTACCGCCTTGCTCACGGTGTCGAAGGCCGCGCACGCCTTCTGCTTGGACTCGGCGGTGGGCGCAACCGCGTCCTGTTTCTGAGGCCACGCGAGCACCAAGGCATAAGCGGCGACGCCGATGGCGGTCAATGCGATGAAGGGCGACATCAACATCGCCCAGCGCGCTCCTGCCCCGCCCGCATTTGTCGCCGGCCTGGCATGCGGTTGAGGCGGTGGGAGTTGCTGCTCCGGTTCGGTGTCGGCCATTGGGGGATCGTAACGGCCAGTGCGACCCAGCCGCCTCAACCGGCGAGGCGAGCCGTCATCGCGGGCAGCACCTGATCGGCCGCCGCGAAAAACGACCCGATGTGCGCCTGACCGTCGATCACGTCGAGGGTGGCGCCGAGCACGTCCACGTCGGCGCGCACGTGCGGCACAATCCAGTCCTTCGAGCCGACGTAATACGTTGCAGCACAACGGATCGAAGCCGGGTCGACATACCGCGTCGGCCGGATCGATCCGTCGATGGCAGCCGCAACCGCGAGCGCATCGTTGCTGTCTTCCATCATTTCCTGAAACCCCCGGTCGTCGATGCCGAGCGCCCTCCAGACTTCGGCCCAATTGCCGCTGCGAAGAGAGCCGGCCAGCGGCCGGAGTATCCGGTCGACCTCCTCGGCATGGGCGTGCAACGCGTACGCCCCGACGACGATGCGGCCGACCCGCTCGGGATACCGGCTGGCGATGTTGCACGCCAGCCAGCCACCGCGTGAATAGCCCCACACCGTCGCGATGTCCACAGCTTCGGCGTCCAGCACCGCGATTAGGTCTGCGGTGACTCCTGCCGCGTCATAGGCGTCGGCCTCGTGCGGGGTGTCGCTGGCGCCGTGCCCCAGCGGATCGACCGCTATCACCCGCCAGCTGCGGGCGAGCGTCTCGGAATACCCGAAGTCGCGCCATTGCCGTGCTGCGCACAGTGTTCCGGGAACGAGCAACAGCGGCGGACCGTCGCCTTCCACCGTGTAGTCGATGGTGAAGCCCCGCGAAACTGTCGGCACCCGACGATCACATCACGCTGGAACCGGCGGCGGACCGGCCCGGCGCGATCGCAACCAATGCATTGCCCACATGACGATCGCCGCCAGCGCCCACCCCAGGAGAATGTCGACGACATAGTGCTCGGCGGTGTACACCAGGGCGAAGGCCATGACGAGCACGTAGGCCGCCAGCACCGGCTGCCATCCGCGATTGACCCGCCTCCACAGGAAGGCTGCGATCGCCGCCGTCATGCCGGCATGCAGCGACGGGATCGCGGCGACCAGGTTGACGCTGGCCTGGCCCGCGTCCAGCAGCGCAGAAGCGGTATGGAGGTTCAGCTTGCCCCAGCCGCGCCCTACGATCCGCTCGACCCAGGCGTTGGCGCCGTCCTGATTCGTCTGCATCGCGCCCAGCAGTCCGCCATCGGGCACACCGCGGGCCGACTTGAACATGCAGCGCGGGCCGGACGGGCCGCCGTCGACATTGGCCGGCGTGCAGCGCGCAGCAGCCCACGGTGGCGCCGCCGGCACCAGCGCGTAGATCACCAGGCCGGCGAACGACAGCCCGACGAACAGCTTGACGAAGGCCTTCCACTCGTCGCGGTTCCGCAGCCAGAGCACTCCGGCGACGATGTAGGGAAGGATGAAGAACGACATGTAGACGGTGCTGAGCACGACTTCCCACCACGGCGGAGTTGGCTGCTTGAGCTGCTCCTGCAGCCACACCGTCGGCACGGTGCCGAAGAACAGCCAGCGGTCGGCGTCGGCAGGCCACTGCCACAGCGTCGGTCGACCGATGAGATCGGCCGCTCCCCTGCTGAGGTCGTAGGCGAGCAGCACCAACGCAAACGGCAGCCAGTCGCGGATCACGTAGAGCATGCGGCGGCCCCGACCGATGCTGGCCGCCAGCAGGCCGGTCGCGATGTAGAGCAGCAGCAGCTCACGGTTGAACGCGAAGCCGTCGGTCACCGTGCGGAAGACGACGACGAACGCCCAGACCGCGATCGCGACCCAGCGCACGATCTTGAGCCAACGCCCTCGGGATGTCGCGACGGGTTCGTCGGCGACGGGCGCCAACGCAATCGGCGAATCGTCAATCGCGGACACCCGCAAGATCCTAGTTAACCTCCGCGCTACCGCGCGTTATAGATGATTTTGTTCACCACATCGTGCCGGTCGCGCTAGTCGAGATTCTCCCGAAGGAAGGCGATGTCGTCTTTGCGGCCCTCGTCGGCGGTCTCGCAGATGACCGGCGCGTCGGCCGTCTTGACGACGGCGACCAGCAGGTCAGGGTCGATCTTGCCGGTGCCGAAGTTGGCGTGCCGGTCAGCGCCCGACCCCGCCTCGTCCCTCGAGTCGTTGCAGTGCACCAGGTCGATACGGCCGGTGAGGGCCTTGATGCGGTCGACGGCGTCGATCAGGGCCTCGCCGGCGGCCCAGGCGTGGCAGGTGTCGAGGCAGAAGCCGATGCCCGAGTCACCGATGTGGTCCCACAGCCTGCCGATGGTGTCGAAGTGGCGGGCCATCGCGTGGTCCCCGCCTGCGGTGTTCTCCAGGTAGACGGGAACGTCGGTTTCGAGGTACTTCAGCGCCTTCACCCAGCGCTCGAACCCGGCCTCCATGTCGTTGTCGTCGGCATGGCCGCCATGGACGATGACGGCGGTGGCGCTGATCTCCGAGGCCGCATCGCAGGTGTCCTGCAGGATCTTGCGCGACGGGATACGCACCCGGTTGTTCGCCGACGCCACGTTGATCAGGTAGGGCGCGTGGACGTAGAGCGGCATGCTCGCCGCCTTCAGCGTCTCGGCGTCGTCACGCGGCTTCGGCTTCTTCCAGCTCTGCGGGTTACCGAGGAAGAACTGCACGACGTCGGCGCCGTCGGCCTGCGCCGCTGCCAGGGGGTCGTCTTGGTGGACGTGCGAACCAATGAGCACGCGGCCAGTCTAGTGATGCGCCCGGACACGTCTGCGCGACGATGACTTCCGTCGGGTGCGCAGGTCTACCCGGCATGAGAAACGATGTCTGGCCGCTCGTCCACGCAGAGCGTCGCGCGTTGATCGACGACCTCGAGGGTCTCGACGACGAGCAATGGTCACGGCCGTCGTTGTGCGACGGGTGGACGGTGCACGACGTGGCAGCGCATTTGGTCGACGTCGCATTGACGACACGGCTGGGGTTCGCGATCGACATGGCGCGCGCCCGGTTCGACTTCGACCGTCAGAACACCAACGGTCTCGAGCGGGCGCGCGGTGCGACACCGCAGGAGACGGTGCAGCGGCTGCGCAGCGTCGCGACGCGGACATCGGGGCCGCCTGCACCCGCCGACACCCGCATCGTCGAGGAGGTCGTGCACGGCGAGGACATCCGACGGGTCGTCGGGATGCGCCGCGACTATCCAGGCGAAGCCGTCGCGAGGTCGCTGCTTCAGCAGGCCCGGATGCCGGCATCGTTCGGCGGCGCGAAGGAACTCGTCACCCGCGTCCGGCTCACGGCGACCGATCTCGACCTGTCGATCGGCGAGGGCCCCGAGATCACCGGCCCCGCACTCGCATTGCTGCTGGCCGTCACCGGCCGTCGCGTCGCGCTGGACGAACTCGCCGGGCCCGGGCTGGCGACACTTCTTCCCGCGAGCAGACGCGAAAGCCCCTAGTTTGGGCCAATTTTGGGGGCCTTCGCGTCTGCTCAACCAGCCAGTGAAGCACGTTCGAGCTGGCCGAAAATTCTCGCGAGCAGTTCGTACGGATGCTTGCGAACGTCGTCGACGACGATGGGAACGGTCGTCCAGCAGCATTCCTGTAATCGGGCGACCTTAATGCGATCGTGCCTGAGCGCCGCCGGAGTCGCGTGCCATTCCATGCTCTCGTACTCAGCGACGACGTTGTACTCAGGCCACGCGAAGTCGACACGCCAGAGCCTTCCGTACCTGTCGACGATCTCGTACTGAAGTTCGGGTAGCGGCAGCCCACCGTCGATGAACACAAGGCGGGCCTCGCTCTCCATTGGTGATTCGGCACGCCCGTCGGACACTTTTACGAGTTCGCGAACGTGGACGATGCCGCGTCGTCCCTTCTGCTCGTCCACCGCTGCATCCAATTCCTGACGCGTGCAGGCTCCGCTGTGTAATGCGGCATCGAGAACCGCGAGCGCTCGTGGACGGCGGACCGTTCTCGCGACCTCGACCGCGGTCCATGCTGGCGCTGTCACCAGCCGGCCCTGGATTGATCCTCAGGGGCGCGCCGATGCGTTGGTGCACCATCACATCAACTGCCGGGCGCAGGCGTATTCCGGGGTCAAGAATGTGAACCCGCTCGTCGGATTCCGTATCAAAGCCGTACATGCAGGCAGCTGTCTGCATGCAGGCAACGATCCGCGTACCGGAACTCAGATCGAGCGCGGCCAGCCGGCCCGCAACATCGAGCGACTGCAAAGAGTAGACACCACGCTGGACCCGTCTGTACTTTCCGGTTCGGACGCCGACCTCTAATGCCTTGCGAGACATGACCGCAAGCAATTGTCGGGTAGTGGCCAGGCCACCATTGACCTCGAACAGGTCCGTTACGGCCTTCGACAGCATGCAAGAATGCTCCCGAGCAAGAGGTTCCGGCGAAAGCCCGCGCCGCGCCCTTGTGGATAACTCCTCGCGAGCAGACGCGAAAGCCCCTGTTCTGGGTGAGTTTTCGGGGCTTTCGCGTCTGCTCGCCAAAGAAAAGAGCCCCCGCACGCATTGCGGGGGCTCTTTCCTTGACGTGACTTAGCGGTAGTCGCTGTAGCCGTAGTCGTCCAGCGGCACTGCAGCACCGGTGGCCTGGCCGAAGTCGGGGCTGTAGTACTGATCCTCGTAGGACGGGATCGTGTACGCGGCAGCCCGCGCCTCTTCGGTCGGCTGAACCTGGATGTTGCGGTACCGGTTGATGCCGGTGCCGGCCGGGATCAGCTTGCCGATGATCACGTTCTCCTTCAGACCCTGCAGCTTGTCGCTGCGGCAGTTGATCGCCGCATCGGTCAGCACGCGAGTGGTCTCCTGGAACGACGCCGCCGACAGCCACGAATCGGTGGCCAGCGATGCCTTCGTGATACCCATCAGCACCGGACGGCCTGCCGCGGGCTCGCCGCCCTCGGCAACCACCCGACGGTTCTCCGACTCGAACTCGGCGCGCTCGGTGAGCGAGCCGGGCAGGAACTCCGTCGCACCCGAATCGATGATCGTGACGCGCCGCAGCATCTGCCGGACGATCACCTCGATGTGCTTGTCGTGGATCGACACACCCTGAGCGCGGTAGACCTCCTGGACCTCCTTGACGAGGTGGATCTGCACCTCGCGGGGGCCCTGGACGCGCAGCACCTCGTGCGGGTCCGCGGAGCCTTCCATCAGCTGCTGGCCGACCTCGACGTGGTCGCCGTCGGTCAGCAGACGCTCGGTGCCGTCCTCGTGCTTGAACACCTTGAGGCGACGGTTGCGCTTGGGCAGCTTGTCGTAAACGACTTCCTCGCCACCGTCGTCGGGAACGATGGTGATCTTGTAGAAGGAGTCGGTCTCCTCGAGCTGAACCCGTCCGGACACGTCGGCGATCGGCGCCTTGTTCCGCGGCACGCGAGCCTCGAACAGCTCCTGCACGCGGGGCAGACCGCCGGTGATGTCCTCACCCACACCGCCCTGGTGGAAGGTGCGCATGGTCAGCTGCGTGCCGGGCTCGCCGATGGACTGCGCGGCCACGATGCCGACAGCCTCACCGATGTCGACCAGCTTGCCGGTCGCCATCGAACGGCCGTAGCACATCGCGCACACGCCGGTGCCCGTCGTGCACGTCAGCACCGAACGCACCTTGACCTCGTTGATGTCCGCGGCCAACAGCGCCTCGATGGCCGGGTCACCGAGATCGTGACCCCGCTCGACGATGACGTTGCCCTTGGCATCGACGGCGTCGGCGGCCAAAGTCCGCGCGTACGCCGAGGTTTCGATGTGCGGGTCGCGGATGTGCGCACCGTCGGAGGCCAGCTCGGCGAGCGTGACGGTGATGCCACGCTCGGTCTCGCAGTCGGCCTCGCGGACGATGACGTCCTGGCTGACGTCCACCAGACGACGGGTCAGGTAACCCGAGTCAGCGGTACGAAGAGCGGTGTCCGCCAGACCCTTTCGGGCGCCGTGGGTGTTGATGAAGTACTCCAGCACCGTCAGGCCCTCGCGGAACGAGGACTTGATCGGACGCGGGATGAACTCACCCTTCGGGTTGGTCACCAGACCCTTCATGCCCGCAAGCGTGCGGGTCTGGGTCAGGTTGCCCGTTGCGCCGGACTTCACGATCGTGATGATCGGGTTGTCGGCCGGGTAGTGCGCCTCGAGCGCCTCGCCGACCTCTTCGGTCGCCTGCTGCCAGATCTTGACCAGTTCGCCGTTGCGCTCGTCGTGGTTGAGAGCACCGCGCTGGTACTTCTTCTCGATCCCGTCGGCTTCCTTCTCGTAGCGGTCGAGGATCTCCTGCTTGTTCGGCGGCACCAACACGTCGGCCATCGACACGGTGACACCCGAACGGGTGGCCCAGTAGAAGCCGGTGTCCTTCAGCTTGTCCACGGTCTGCGCGACCACGATCATCGGGTAGCGCTCGGCGAGATCGTTGATGATCGCCGCCTGCACCTTCTTGTGCATCTGCTGGTTGATGAACGGATAGCTCACCGGCAGCAGTTCGTTGAACATCACCCGGCCCAGCGTGGTCTCCGCCGTCCACGCGTCGCCCGGCTTCCAGCCGGCCTCGCCGAACAGCTCGGCCTCGATCTCGGCGGGCGGACGCAGAGAAGTCAACCGCACCTTGATCTTCGCCCGCACCGACAGCGCACCGCGGTCGAGCGCCATGATCGCCTCGGCCGGCGACGCGTACACACCCGTCTCCGGCTTGTCCTTGGCGGCCGACGTGGATTCGCCGGTGTCGCCGGGGATCTCGGTGGTCAGGAAGTACAGCCCGGTCACCATGTCCAGACGCGGCATGGCCAGCGGGCGGCCCGACGCAGGCGACAGGATGTTGTTCGACGACAGCATCAGGATGCGTGCCTCGGCCTGCGCCTCGGCGCTCAGCGGCAGGTGCACTGCCATCTGGTCACCGTCGAAGTCGGCGTTGAACGCCTCGCAGACCAGCGGGTGCAGCTGGATGGCCTTGCCCTCCACCAGCTGCGGCTCGAAGGCCTGGATGCCGAGGCGGTGCAGCGTCGGTGCGCGGTTCAGCAGCACCGGGTGCTCACCGATGACCTCTTCGAGGACATCCCACACCTGGGGACGCTGACGCTCCACCATGCGCTTGGCGCTCTTGATGTTCTGCGCGTGGTTCAGGTCGACGAGACGCTTCATCACGAACGGCTTGAACAGCTCGAGCGCCATCAACTTGGGCAGACCGCACTGGTGCAGCTTGAGCTGCGGGCCGACCACGATGACCGAACGGCCGGAGTAGTCGACGCGCTTACCGAGCAGGTTCTGACGGAACCGGCCCTGCTTGCCCTTGAGCAGATCCGACAGCGACTTGAGCGGACGGTTGCCCGGTCCGGTGACCGGACGGCCGCGGCGGCCGTTGTCGAACAGCGCGTCCACCGACTCCTGCAGCATCCGCTTCTCGTTGTTGACGATGATCTCGGGCGCGCCGAGGTCGATCAGCCTCTTGAGGCGGTTGTTGCGGTTGATCACGCGGCGGTACAGGTCGTTGAGGTCCGACGTCGCGAACCGGCCACCGTCGAGCTGCACCATCGGGCGCAGTTCCGGCGGGATGACCGGCACCGCGTCGAGCACCATGCCCATCGGCGAGTTGCCCGACTGCTGGAACGCGGCGACGACCTTCAGACGCTTGAGGGCGCGAAGCTTCTTCTGCCCCTTGCCGTTACGGATGACGTCGCGCAGCGACTCGGCCTCGGCGTCGATGTCGAAGGTCTCGATGAGCTTCTTGATCGACTCCGCGCCCATGGCGCCCTGGAAGTACTCGCCGTAGCGGTCGACGAGCTCGCGGTAGAGCACCTCGTCGACGATCAGCTGCTTGGGAGCCAGCTTGGTGAAGGTCGCCCAGATCTCCTCGAGCCGGTCCAGCTCACGCTGGGCACGGTCGCGAAGCTGACGCATCTCACGCTCGCCGCCGTCGCGGACCTTGCGCCGGACGTCGGACTTGGCGCCTTCCTCCTCGAGCTCCTTGAGGTCGGCCTCGAGCTTCTGCGCGCGCGCCTCGAGATCGGCATCGCGCTGATCCTCGACGGCCTTGCGCTCCACGACCATCTCGGCCTCGAGCGTCGACAGCTCGTTGTGCCGCATCTCGTCGTCGACCTCGGTGATGACGTAGGCCGCGAAGTAGATGATCTTCTCGAGATCCTTGGGCGCCAGGTCGAGCAGGTAGCCCAGCCGCGACGGCACACCCTTGAAGTACCAGATGTGGGTGACCGGAGCGGCCAGCTCGATGTGGCCCATCCGCTCGCGACGCACCTTGGCGCGAGTGACCTCGACGCCGCAGCGCTCGCAGATGATGCCCTTGAAGCGGACGCGCTTGTACTTGCCGCAGTAGCACTCCCAGTCGCGAGTAGGTCCGAAGATCTTCTCGCAGAACAGGCCGTCCTTCTCCGGCTTCAATGTGCGGTAGTTGATGGTCTCCGGCTTCTTGACCTCACCGAACGACCAGTTGCGGATGTCGTCCGCAGTGGCAAGACCGATGCGGAGCTCATCGAAGAAGTTGACGTCTAGCACGTAACTTCCTTTCCCCTTTCGGGACTAGAAATCCAAAACCAAATAATCAATGACCGCGACAGTGCCGCGACAGTGCTCAATGCTCTTCGCGCAAGCGCTCATCGCTAAGCCAAGTCTTCGACAGAAGCGGATTCGTTGCGGGACAAGTTGATTCCCAGGTTCGCCGCAGCGCGCTCCAGGTCCTCGTCGTCGGTGTCGCGCATCTCGATCGCGGCGCCGTCACTCGACAGCACTTCGACGTTGAGGCACAACGACTGCAGCTCCTTGAGGAGCACCTTGAACGACTCGGGGATGCCCGGCTCGGGAATGTTCTCGCCCTTGACGATCGCCTCGTACACCTTGACGCGGCCGACGGTGTCGTCGGACTTGATGGTCAGAAGCTCCTGCAGCGTGTATGCCGCGCCGTAGGCCTGCATGGCCCAGCACTCCATCTCGCCGAACCGCTGGCCACCGAACTGCGCCTTACCGCCCAGCGGCTGCTGGGTGATCATCGAGTACGGGCCGGTGGAGCGGGCGTGGATCTTGTCGTCCACCAAGTGGTGCAGCTTCAGGATGTACATGTAGCCGACCGTCACCGGGTACGGGAACGGTTCACCACTGCGGCCGTCGAAGAGCTCCGCCTTGCCGTCGTCGTCGATGAGCTTGTCACCGTCGCGGTTCGGCAGTGTCGAGGACAGTAGGCCCTGAAGCTCGGCTTCGCGGGCCCCGTCGAACACCGGCGTGGACACGATGGAGTCCGGCGCCACGTCCAGCATCTCCTCGGGCAGGTTGGCCGCCCAGTCCGGCGAGCCGTCGATCTTCCACCCGGCCTTGGCGGCCCACCCGAGGTGGGTCTCCAAGATCTGGCCGATGTTCATCCGTCGCGGCACACCGTGCGTGTTCAGGATGATGTCGACCGGCGTGCCGTCCGGAAGGAACGGCATGTCCTCGACCGGCAGGATCTTGCCGATGACGCCCTTGTTGCCGTGGCGTCCGGCCAGCTTGTCGCCGTCGGAGATCTTGCGCTTCTGAGCCACGTAGACGCGGACCAGCTCGTTGACACCGGCGGGCAGCTCGTCGTCGTCCTCACGCGAGAACACCCGGATACCGATGACCTTGCCGGACTCGCCGTGCGGCACCTTCAGCGACGTGTCGCGAACCTCGCGCGCCTTCTCACCGAAGATCGCGCGGAGCAGCCGCTCCTCCGGGGTCAGCTCGGTCTCGCCCTTCGGGGTGACCTTGCCGACCAGGATGTCGCCGTCGCGGACCTCGGCGCCGATGCGGACGATGCCGCGCTCGTCGAGGTCGGCCAGCACCTCATCGGAGACGTTCGGGATGTCCCGGGTGATCTCCTCGGCGCCCAGCTTGGTGTCGCGGGCATCGATCTCGTGCTCCTCGATGTGAATCGAGGTGAGCACGTCCTCTTCCACCAGACGGTTGGAGAGGATGATCGCGTCCTCGTAGTTGTGGCCCTCCCACGGCATGATCGCCACGAGCAGGTTCTTGCCCAGCGCCATCTCGCCGTTCTCGGTGCACGGACCGTCGGCGACCACCTGGCCGGCCTCGACCCGGTCGCCGGCGTCGACGATCGGGCGCTGGTTGGCGCAGGTGCCGTGGTTGGACCGAGCGAACTTGCGCATCCGGTAGGTGTGCCGGGTGCCGTCGTCGGCCATCACGGTGATGTAGTCGGCGGAGACCTCTTCGACCACGCCCGCCTTGTCGCTGACGACGACGTCGCCCGCGTCGATGGCGGCACGCAACTCCATACCGGTACCGACCAGCGGTGCCTCGCTGCGCACCAGCGGAACGGCCTGGCGCTGCATGTTGGCACCCATGAGGGCACGGTTGGCGTCGTCGTGCTCGAGGAATGGGATCATGGCCGTGGCCACCGACACCATCTGGCGCGGTGAGACGTCCATGTAGTCGACCTCGATCGCCGAGACGAACTCGACCTCGCCGCCCTTACGGCGAACCAGGACGCGCTCCTCGGTGAACTTGCCGTTGTCGTCGATCGGCGAGTTGGCCTGCGCCACGACGTGGCGGTCCTCCTCGTCGGCGGTCAGGTACTCGATGTCGTCGCTGACGACGCCGTTGTTGACCTTCCGATACGGCGTCTCGATGAAGCCGAACGGGTTCACCCGCGCGTACACCGACAGCGAGCCGATCAGGCCGATGTTCGGACCCTCAGGGGTCTCGATCGGGCACATCCGGCCGTAGTGGCTGGAGTGCACGTCGCGGACCTCGAGGCCGGCGCGCTCACGGGACAGACCGCCAGGGCCCAGCGCCGAGAGACGGCGCTTGTGGGTCAGACCCGACAGCGGGTTGTTCTGGTCCATGAACTGCGACAGCTGGCTGGTGCCGAAGAACTCCTTGATCGCCGCCACGACGGGACGGATGTTGATCAGGGTCTGCGGCGTGATCGCCTCGACGTCCTGGGTCGTCATGCGCTCGCGCACGACGCGCTCCATGCGCGACAGGCCGACCCGGATCTGGTTCTGGATCAGTTCGCCGACGGTGCGCAGACGACGGTTGCCGAAGTGGTCGATGTCGTCGACCTCGACAGGCACCTCGACGCCGCCGGGGGCGGTCATCGTCGTCTGGCCCTCGTGCAGCCGGACCAGGTACTCGATGGTCGCGACGACGTCCTCTTTGGTCAGCGTGGTCGAAGAGGACGGCTGGACCAGATGGTTGGGGTTGAGGCCCAGCTTCTTGTTGACCTTGTAGCGGCCCACGCGGGCCAGGTCGTAACGCTTCTCCTTGAAGAACAGGTTCTCCAGCAGGGTGACCGCGGACTCCTTGGTCGGCGGCTCGCCCGGACGCAGCTTGCGGTAGATGTCGAGCAGCGCCTCGTCGGTGCCTGCCGTGTTGTCCTTCTCCAGCGTCGACATCATGATCTCGCTGAAGCCGAACCGCTCGGTGATCTGCTCGTTGGTCCAGCCCAGTGCCTTGAGCAGCACGGTGACGGGCTGGCGGCGCTTGCGGTCGATGCGGACGCCGACGGTGTCGCGCTTGTCGACGTCGAACTCCAACCAGGCGCCGCGACCCGGGATCACCTTGACGCTGTGCAGCGTCTTGTCGGTGGTCTTGTCACGGGCCTCGTCGAAGTAGACGCCGGGCGACCGGACCAGCTGGGAGACGACGACACGCTCGGTGCCGTTGATGATGAACGTGCCCTTCTCCGTCATCATCGGGAAGTCGCCCATGAACACGGTCTGGCTCTTGATCTCGCCGCTCTCGCTGTTCATGAACTCGGCCGTGACGAACAGCGGAGCCGCGTACGTCATGTCCTTGTCTTTGCACTCCTCGACCGAAGCCTTGACCTCGTCGAAGCGCGGATCGCTGAAGGTCAGCGACAGGTTGCCCGCGAAGTCTTCGATCGGCGACAGTTCGGTGAGGACCTCTTCGAGGCCGCCCTTGGGGTCGACCTCGCCGCGAGCGGTGGCGATCTCACGCCAGCGGTCGGACCCGACCAGCCATTCGAACGACTGCGTCTGAACCTCGAGAAGCCCGGGGACCTCCAGAGGCTCGCGAAGCTTCGCGAAAGAAATTCGGTTGGGTGCTCCAGGTACGGAGCTAGAAGTAGTAGTAGCGGACTTGCTCTGGCGGGAGACTGCCAAGATGCATCCTTCCAGCACCTAATGCGACTGTCAGGAAGGTCGGCAACCATCCCTTACGCCGCGAACTCTGCGTTGGTTCGGCTGGCGATCTCCTGGTCCGCACGGCCCCAAACGACGGGCACGCAACTAGATACTGAGCCTGAAACGGGGCTCAGCCTAGGACCACGGTGTCAGAGGCGGTAGATGGGCAGGAGGCAGCCAGCGCAACGTCCAACAATAGCGCAGGACGGCGTATTCCTCAACCACGGCATGCAGGATCAGCTCGGGCGCTGGCTGGCGTCCTCGTCCCTTTCACACATGCTGCCCAACAGACTGGCCCGTCGGAGCCTTTCCGTCAAGAGATAACGCCGTGTTGTTGTGTAAAAAGGGGCCGGTGGAACAGCCGGAATCGGTGCGGCCCCGGAGTCGACCGCTACGCGGCCATCGAGAGCGCAGGCGTCGTGCCGAGCACGATAGCGGTCGCCGGACCCAGGACGATCTGCTGACCTCCACTGCCGTACAGGCCGTACTGCCGGCCGTCGGCATACATGTCCTTGATCCAACCGCTGGCCAAGGTGTAGACGGCCGCGGTGTTGTCCGGTGGAGACCTCTTGACCAGCAACTGGGCGATGACGTCGATGATCGGCACTCCGCCGATCAACGAGTCGACGTGCGAGCCATCCTTGAGCACCACGCCGGTGAACTGGCCCGGACGCAGCGCCACCAGCTCATCGGTCGTCTGGCCGTCGGCGTTCCACGGCTGCGGGGGCGCCGCGATCTGATAGACGGGGATGTCCTGCGTGTCCAGCTTGGCCAGCGCGGGCGCGAAGGTGCCATTCGATGACACCCCGTCGAACATCACCACACCGAGCAAGTTGCCTGCGGCGGCCCCGTTGTCGACGGCGTAACCGCCGACCGCCGTCGCGAAGCCGCCACCAGCGGAATGCCCCGCCAGGATGAACTGCTGCGGCAGCGTGCCCTTGAAGCCTGCCCTAGTGGCGCTATCGTTTAGCGCCGAGCGCTCACCGAGGAACATAGTGGCCGTTGCCTCCTGCAGCGCCGCGCTGTTCAACGTGCAATCCCAGCAGCGCAGCCGCGGGAAGGACGGCACGTTGGGCACCACCACCACGCTGTTGGTTTGCAGCGCGAGGTCGGTCGCCAGCGCCGAATACCAGGACTTTCTGCCAAGGAATCCGTGCTGCAACCAGATCACGCCGTCGGGCTGAACCGAGCCGTCGGCCTGCGTCGGGAAGTACCAGTCGGCTTTGGTCGTGTAACCGTTCGGGCCGTATGGGATGGTCAGGTCGGAATGACCGACGATGATTCCCGTCGGCCCGGCGGCGCTGTCGCTGGCGACCGCGGGCTGCACCGTGAGCGGTGAGAAGGTGGTCGGCGCCGGCACGTCGGTGGCGAAGTTGATATGCGCGAGCAATCCGAAGAACACGCCCGTCACGTCCTGCGCGAGTGAAGTCAGAACGCCTTGCTTGGGCTGGACAAGTCCGATGGCGGGGCCGAAGTTCGTCGGGATCTTGATCGTCGAACCAGGCTCACTGTAGAAGCCCGAGGCTCGACAATCGCCACCTTCCTGGCACGTGAACATGTCGTTGATCCAGCCAGCGGCGAGCACCTGGGTGCCCTCGACATTGGCAGGTCCGCCGTAGCCGGTGAGCAGGTAGGCGCCCAGCTGGATCAGCGGGTTGCCGCCGACCATGGCGTCGGAGTGGAAGCCGAAGAGCATCTGCGCCCCGGTGAAGTCGTTCGGTCGAACCTGGGCCAAGGCGGCATCCATGGTGCCGAACAAGTTCCACGGGTACGGCGTCGCCGACAGGTTGTAGATCGGGACGCCGTCGAGGGCCGGATCCGCGATGTGCACGGCGGGGTCGGTGAACGAGACGCCGTCGAGCATCACCACCCCGGCCAGCTTGTAGCGCGCGGCGGCTCGGCGCCCATCTCGTCGACCGCCATGTAGCGCGCCATGTTCAGGACGGCCCCGCCGCCGAGCGAATGCCCGACCAGGACGACCTCCTGCGGTAATTTGTCCTGCTTGTAGCCGGCGGCCTTAGCGCTCGCGAGCAGCGCGGGGTTGTCGTCGGTGAACAGGTCGGCCATTGCGCGGTGCATCGGATCACCGCCGAGCCACATGCCGTCGGTCGCGAAGATGTTGGACGTCAGTGTCGGGGCGACGACGATGCTGTTGGTCTCTTTGGCCAGGTAGGACGCGGTGTAGTCGTAGAAGACGCCCCTGGCGAGGAAGCCATGCTGCAGGTAGATGATGCGCTCAGGTGGCGGCGCTGCGGGGTCGGTGTTGTACCCCTCCGGGAAGTACCAGTCCGCGGGCACCTCCTGGTCGCCGATCGTCAGCGTCGACCGCTCGACCGTGACCCCGCTACCCGGCAAGGCCTTGGGCGGTCCCTCGATCAGCGCCTCGCCGAACGAGATCAGGTTGAAGATCGCGGTGCCGATGGCGCTGATGACCGGCGGCACGTCGATCGTTGGCTGCGGGGCGGCAGCGGCGGCCGTTGGCTGGGCAAGCACGGGGCTTTGCAGCGTCAGGTTCGTTCGCGTCGCGAACTCCTCGCGAACGTTCCGTACCACTCGAAGTTCCGGCGATTTCTCGAGCGGTACGGAACGTTCGGCGGGACTGGTGAGAATCGTGTCGACGGCCTGGATCGGATCCGGCTTCACGACGGGATCGGGCCGTGTTCTCTCGACCATCACCTTGCGCTCGGGCGCCCGTGTGACCGCGGCGACGACGTTGTTGACGAACTTCGCGGCCCGTTGGCCTGGTTGGGGTTTTGCCGGCGTCTCGACGGTCGTATCGGTGGCGGTCGCGCGGTCGTTGGCGCCCGCCGCGTTGACGACCTTGGACACCGCGCCGTCGACGGCCTGTTTGACTGCAGTGACGACCTTGGCCGCCGGGCGGTCGAGTTTCGGCTTGGCGTCGCCGACAGTCGAATCCTGCTGCGTATCAGCCGTTTTCGTCGATTGCGAGGTCTTGCTTGCGTCGTCGCCGTCAGAGTCCGTCTGCGCGTTGGCCGTGCCCGCGCCGACCAGCATCCCCACCGTCACCCCGGCGCACACCGCACCAGCGCCGAGCCAGAGCAAGAACCGCTGGCCCATGCCGTCTCCCGTCTTCCGATCGCCGGTAACGCTAACTGCCGACGCGACGTTCGGGTGGGCGTTTACGTCGATCGGCGAAAACGTCGCCGCAGAAAGACGACTGCCGGCGGATTGTCATCCGCCGGCAGTTCGTGAAACAGCGTCGGGTCAGCGCTCGCCGGTGACCGGGATACGGCTGGTCGGCGCATCGTCGGTGCGATGATGCCGCGCGGTCGCGTCGGCGTCCCCACCGAATTCGTGGGCCGAGTACTTGTGCGTGCCCTCGAGGTCGTCGCGGATCGCTTCCTGGGCGTTCGGCGGCAGGGTGTGCATGATCTCGCGGACACGGGCTCGCCGGCGTTCGACCGCCGCCCGCTCCGGCATGCCGGGCGTCGCCTGGATCTGCGGCGGCACGCCTTCGATCTCTTCGACGCCGCCGTCGTGGTGACCGGCGTCGACCATCGCCTGCTCTTCGGCCATCTGCGACTCGTCCTTTTCCTCGGACATGCCGATGGGCCCGATGCGGCGACCGTTGAGGAACTGGCGCACGACGGGCTCGTCGCTGGTCAGCAGCACCTCGCGCGGACCGAACATCACAAGGTGCTTGCGGAACAGCATGCCGATGTTGTCGGGCACGGTGCGGGCGATGTTGATGTTGTGCGTCACGATCAGGATCGTCGCGTCGATCTGGGCGTTGATGTCGATCAGCAGCTGGCTCAGGTAGGCGGTACGAACCGGGTCAAGACCCGAGTCGGGCTCGTCGCAGAGAATGATCTGCGGGTCCAGCACCAACGAGCGGGCCAGGCCCGCGCGCTTGCGCATACCGCCGGAGATCTCGCCGGGGAACTTGTTCTCGTCACCGGCCAAGCCGACGACTTCAAGCTTCTCCATGACGATGTTGCGGATGTCGCTTTCCTTCTTCTTGGTGTGCTCGCGCAACGGGAAAGCGGTGTTGTCGTACAGGCTCATCGAGCCGAACAGGGCGCCGTCCTGGAACATGACGCCGAACAGGGTCCGGATCTCGTAGAGCTCCTTGGCCGAGCACTCGATGATGTTGGTGCCGTCGACGATGATCTTGCCGCGCTCGGGGCGCAGCAGACCGATCAGCGACTTCAGAAACACCGACTTACCGGTACCTGACGGGCCGAGAAGCACGCTGACCTCGCCCGCCGGAATGTCAAAGGTGACGTCTTCCCAGATTCGCGCTGACCCGAAGGACTTGGTCAGCCCCTCAACCTGAATGCCGATGCCCACGCGAGATCCTTCCGCCAACGAATACTGCCGCCACCTGCCTCCCGCCTGTGGCTTGAGTCACTGTAGCTTACGACGCCCCCCGCGCGACACTTGTCGGAGGTCACATCTCGGCCCCGACCAGCACAGACGGCAAAAATCACTGTGGGGCCGATCTGTCTGCCAGATCGACCCCACAGGTGACGGTTGCCGGCATCGCCGGCGGACGCGCAGAAGCTACTTGACGGTGACCGCCGCGCCTGCGGCCTCGAGCTTGGTCTTGGCCTCTTCGGCAGCTTCCTTGGTGACCTTCTCGAGCAGCGCTTTGGGAGCGCTGTCGACCAGATCCTTGGCTTCCTTCAGGCCCAGGCCCGAGACGATCTCGCGGACGACCTTGATGACGCCGATCTTCTTGTCGCCGGCACCCTCGAGGATGACGTCGAATTCCGACTGCTCCTCGGCGGCCTCTGCGGGAGCAGCGGCGGCACCGGGGGCGGCCGCGACGGCGACCGGGGCGGCGGCGGTGACGTCGAAGGTCTCCTCGAACGCCTTCACGAACTCGGAGAGCTCGAGCAGGGTCAGTTCCTTGAACGCGTCGAGCAGTTCGTCAGTGGACAGCTTTGCCATGGTGTTGGTCCTTCCTTGTTACTTCTGTTGCTTTGTGGGTGGATTGAGATTGCGGAAGCTTCTACGCCGCTTCCTCGTTAGCCTTCTTCTCCTGCAGAGCGGCAGCCAACCGTGCGACCTGCGATGCGGGCGCGGCGAACAGCGCGGCCGCCTGGCTGGTCTTGGCCTTCATCGCGCCGGCCATCCTGGCCAGCAGCACCTCGCGGGACTCGAGATCGGCGATCTTGTCGATCTCGGAGACGGACAGCGCGCGTCCGTCCATGTAGCCGCCCTTGACGACCAGCGCCTTGTTGTCCTTGGCGAACTTCTTGATCGCCTTGGCCGCGTCGACCGCCTCGCCCTTGACGAACGCGATCGCGGTGGGGCCGACGAACAGCTCGTCGAGTCCTTCGATACCTGCCTCCGCCGCGGCACGCTTGACCAGCGTGTTCTTGGCAACGGTGTAGGTAGCGGAGTCACCGAGCGAGCGGCGCAGGTCCTTGAGGTTGGCCACCGTCAGTCCGCGGTATTCGGTGACGAGCGTTGCCGACGCCTCCTTGAACTGCTCGGCGATGTCGGCAACCGCGGTGGCCTTGTCAGCCTTGGCCATGCATGCCTCCTCGTGGTTAGGAGACCGACGGCGAGATGTCGAGGGGCCGGAAATGACGAACGCCCCGACGCAGACGGTCGGGGCGCGCTGATGCTTCGGCTGCCTCGTCCTCCTGCGTGGGCCGCCCGGACAGAATCCGGGACCTTCAACCGATTTCCTGAGCTCTTACTCTTCGCGCAAGCGCTCATCGGTGACCGACGGTCTTCGGTGGAACTGCTCAAGAGTAGCGGACCGCCCGGCGATCAGCCAAAACGGCGGTCCGCGACCCCACTACGTCACGTGTGCGTCGGCGACGGCCAGCGCCGCGTCGAGGATCGCGAGCCCTTCGCGCGCCTCGTCCGCACTGACCGTGCACGGCGGCACGACATGGATGCGGTTGAAGTTCGCGAACGGAATCATGCCGCCGTTCCTGCACGCGGCGATCGTGTCGTTGAGCGCCGGGCTGCTGCCGCCGTACGGCGCCAGCGGTTCCCTTGTGGCCTGGTTGGCGACGAGCTCGACGGCCCAGAACATCCCGCGGCCGCGGACCTCGCCGACGCTGGGGTGCCTGCTCGCGATCTCGGCCAGCGCGGGTCCGACGACCTCCTCGCCGATGCGCGCGGCGTTCTCGACGATGCCTTCGTCACGCATCGCGTTGATGGTCGCGACGGCCGCCGCGGTGGCCAGCGGGTGACCGGAGTAGGTGAGTCCGCCCGGGTAGGCGCGATGGGCGAACGTCTCATAGATCGCGGGGCTGATCGCGACACCGCCGAGCGGCACGTATCCGGAGGTGACGCCCTTGGCGAACGTCAACAGGTCGGGCGTCACGTCGAAATGGTCGATGGCGAACCACTTCCCGGTTCGCCCGAATCCGGCCATCACCTCATCGGCGATGAACACGATTCCGTAGCGGTCGCAGATCTCCCGCACGCCCGCCATGTAGCCCGGCGGCGGAACCATGATGCCCGCCGTGCCGGGAACGGACTCCAACACGATCGCGGCGATCGTCGACGGGCCCTCGAGCCGGATTACCTCGTCGAGGTGTTCGAGCGCTCGTGCGGTCTCCTCGGCCTCGGTGGTCGAGTGGAACCTCGTGCGGTAGAGGAACGGGCCGAAGAAGTGGACGACGCCGCTGCTGGCGTAGTCGTTCGGCCAGCGTCGCGGATCACCGGTCATGTTGATCGCCGTGTCGGTGCCGCCGTGGTACGAGCGGTACCGGGTCAGCACCTTGTAGCGGCCGGTGTGCAGCCTGGCCATCCGAACCGCATGCTCGTTGGCGTCCGCGCCGCCGTTGGTGAAGAAGACCTTGTTCAGGTCCCCGGGCGTGTGCTCCGAGATCAGCCGAGCGGCTTCCGACCGCGCATCGTTGGCATGTTGCGGCGCGACCGTGCACAGCTTGGCGGCCTGCTGCTGGATGGCGGCCACCACCTTGGGGTGCTGGTGACCGATGTTGGTGAACACCAGCTGAGAAGAGAAGTCCAGCAGGCGATTACCGTCGCCGTCCCATATGTAGGAGCCCTCCGACGCCACGACGGTCATCGGGTTGATCTCCTCTTGGGCCGACCACGAGTGGAAGACGTGGGCGCGGTCGAGCTCGTGGGCGCGGGCGGCCTGCGTGCGCGCCTCGTCGAGGGTCAAACCGTTGGGCAGCGTCCGGATATCGGGTGCGGTCGTCATGGTGTTCCTGCTCACTTGTTTTCGGGGAAGCCGAGGTTGAGGCCGCCGTGGCTGGGGTCGAGCCAGCGTTGGGTGATGGCTTTGGCGCGGGTGAAGAAGTGCACGCCGTCGGCGCCGTGGGCGTGGGTGTCGCCGAACAGGGAGGCTTTCCAGCCGCCGAAGCTGTAGTAGGCCATCGGGACGGGGATGGGCACGTTGATGCCGACCATGCCGACCTCGACTTCGTTTTGGAAGCGCCGCGCCGCGCCGCCGTCGTTGGTGAAGATGGCGGTGCCGTTGCCGTAGGGGTTGGCGTTGATCAGCTCCAGCGCCTCGTCGTAGGTGTCCACCCGCAGCACTGAGAGCACGGGTCCGAAGATCTCGTCGGTGTAGACGCTCATCTGCGCGGTGACGTGATCGATCAGGGTGGGGCCCAGCCAGAACCCCGCTGGATTCCGCTGCGAAGCGTCCTCGGTGCCGACGGTGCGGCCGTCGACGACGATCTTGGCGCCGTCGGCTTCCCCGGCGTCGATGTAGCCCGCGACCTTGTCGCGGTGGGCCTTGGTGACCAGCGGCCCCATGTCGGAATCGCCTGCTGCCGTCGCCGGTGGTGATGGTGGCGGCGCGTTGCGGCGATCTTGGCGACCAGATCATCGGCGATCGGCCCGACGGCGACCGCGGCGCTGATGGCCATGCAGCGTTCCCCGGCTGAGCCGAAGCCGGCGTTGACCATCGCATCAGCGGCCAGGTCCAGGTCGGCGTCGGGCAGGATCACCGCGTGGTTTTTCGCCCCGCCCAGGGCCTGCACCCGTTTACCGGCCGCGGTGGCGGTGGTGTAGACGTACTGCGCGATCGGGGTGGACCCCACGAAGCTGATCGACTTGATCGCGGGGTTGATCAGCAGCTCATCGACGGCGGTCTTGTCGCCCTGCAGCACGTTGAACACCCCGGCCGGCAACCCCGCCTCGGCCCACAACTGGGCCAGCCACAGCGACGCGCTGGGATCCTTTTCGCTGGGTTTGAGGACCACGGTGTTGCCGGTGGCGATCGCGAGCGGGAAAAACCACATCGGCACCATCGCCGGGAAGTTGAACGGGCTGATGATCCCGACCGGGCCCAGCGGCTGGCGGATCGAATACACGTCGACCTTGGTCGAGGCGTTCTCGGTGAACCCGCCCTTGAGCAGATGGGGGATCCCGCACGCGAACTCCACCACCTCCTGGCCGCGGCTGACCTCACCCAGCGCGTCGGAGACCACCTTGCCGTGCTCGGCGGTCAGGATCTGCGCCAACTCACCCTTGCGCTCGTTGAGCAACTCCCGAAACGCGAACAACACCTGCGTGCGCTTGGCCAACGAGGTATCCCGCCACCCCGGAAACGCCGCGACAGCGGCATCAATCACCGCACGCGCATCGGCCACACTGGCCAACGCCACCTGCCCGGTCACCTCACCCGTCGCCGGATTCGTCACCGGCGCAAACTCACCGCTGTCGCCCTCGAAGGGCGCGTTGTTGATCCAGTGGCTGATGGTGGGCATTGGGCAGTTCTCCTGACATGACACATGAACGCATGGAATGCGGTCGACCGTTCGGTACGCCCAGTCTGACGCGCCGAAGGACAGGAGTGCCGGTACAAATAGTATCCAGATCGGGGCGCGGAATTACACTGTGTAAATGGCGTTGACGGTTGCCGACGTGGTCGCCCTGCCGGTCATGCAGGCAGGCGAGCCCGAGGTGCTCAGCAGGCGACGCTGGGACGACGACGTGCGTTGGGTGCACGTCGGCGACGTCGCAGACCTCTCCCCGTGGCTGCAGGGCGGCGAGCTGGTGCTGACCACCGGCGCCGCGCTTCACGACGCGCCCGCGCGGTATCTGCGCGGAATCGCCGAGGCAGGCGCGCTCGGTGTCGTCGTCGAGCTCGGCGCCACGGATTCCCTGCCGGCCGCCGCCTCCGCGATCGCCGACGACCTGAACCTCGTCCTGGTCGCGCTGCACCACACGGTCAGGTTCGTCGAGGTGACCGAGGAGGTGCACCGCCGAATCGTGTCCGACCAATTCGAGGAGGTGGCGTTCGACCGCCGGGTGCATCGGGCGTTCACCGACCTCAGCATGAGGCGCGTCTCGGCCACCGGCATCGTCGAGGCCGCTGCCGCCATGCTCGACGAGCCCGTCGTGCTGGAAGACCTTGCACACCAAGCACTTGCGGTTGCCCACGGTCCCGACGCGACCGCCGAACTGCTGCAGGACTGGGAACAGCGCTCCCGGCGTGCGTCGGCGAATGCGGGCACCGAGAGCTGGGTGGTGACGGCGGTCGGTCCCCGCGGTGAGGAGTGGGGCAGGCTCATCGTGCCGCGCGCACCCGTCGACGCGGGCCGCACCGGGATGGTCCTCGAACGGGCCGCGGCGGCGCTGGCCCTCAACCGGATGATCGAACGCGACAGATCCGGGCTGCACCAGCAGGCGCAGAGCGGCCTGATCGATGACGTGCTGCGGGAACGGGTGACCGACGAACGCGAAATCGCCGCCCGCGCAAGTGCTCTGGGCCTTCGCAAGGCGGCGAGGTATTTCCCGATCGTGGTGCGCGCGCGGTTCGCCGGTGACGCCGTCGATCCCGTCGCCGACCAACGCCGCAACGTCTCGCTTCTGGACGCGGTGGTTCACACGGTGAACGCCTCCGGCCACACCGGCCTGTTCACCGTGCACGGCGACGGTGAGATCGGGGCCGTCGTCGCGTTGGGCGCGAACAAGGGCGGATCGGACAAAGCCTGGACAGCACTCGGGGCGGCGGTGACGCGCGAACTCGCCCGAGCCGACGGCAGGCAGCGTTGCGTGCTGGCGGTCGGCGAACCGAGCGAGCTCGTCATCGACGCGGTGCAGGGCATCGCCGAGGCCGCGCACGTCGCCGAGGTGGCCCTGGCGATGCGGGGCGATCCGCGGCCGTTCTACCGCGCCTCCGATGTGCGGCTGCGCGGGCTGCTCGCCCTCCTGCAGGACGACCCGCATGTGCAGGCGTTCGCCGAAACCGAGCTCAAGGCGCTGCTGCGGGCCGAAAGCGCACGCGTGCCAACGGATCTGACGATACTGCGCGAGTACCTTCGGCTGGCCGGCAACAAGGCTGCGCTGGCGAAGCGTCTGCATCTCAGCAGGCCCGCGCTGTACAAGAGGCTGTCGGGCATCGAGCAGATCCTCGGTATCGACCTCGACGATGCCGAGTCGATGGTCTCGCTGCACGTCGCCATGCTGATCCTCGAGGTGCGCCGCGGAGTCGACCTCGGCATCTAGCGGCTTCGGCGCGCGCAGTCATCGTCACGGTGACTCAGCGCGCCGAAATCACCAATGCTGCAGCGCCGACGAGGCCCGCGTCGCCGCCGAGCTCGGCGGGCACGACGGTCAGGTCGTGCAGGAAGTCGAGCCCCGCATGCACAGCGAGCACCTCGCGGACGGGGTCGAACAGCAGCGCGCCGGACTTCGCCACTCCCCCGCCGATGACGACCCGATCCAGATCGCAGACCGCGCCGACGGACGCGATCATCGCCGCCACCGCCGTCGCACCGCGCCGAAAAGCGCTTGAGCGCGATCGGGTCTCCCGCATTGGCCGCATCGGCGAGTTCCTTGGCGTCGGCCTTCGGCGGCCCCTGCCAGCCGTTCTCGCGCGCCCAGCGCGTCATGTTCGGGCCCGACGCGATCGTCTCGACGCATCCGCGGCCGCCACACGTGCAACGTGCCCCGTCTGGTTCGACGACGACGTGGCCGACGTGCCCGGCGTTGCCGGTGCGGCCGTCGTAGGGCGCGCCGTCGAGCACGAGACCGCCACCGACGCCGGTCGACACCACCATGCCGAGCATGAACTCCGCGCCGCGACCGGCTCCGCGCCAGCGCTCACCCATCGCCATGCACAGGCCGTCACCGCCGAGCCGCGCCGGAACACCGACCAGTTCGAGTCACCCGCTCGACGATCGGAAACCGTTGCCATTCGTGATGTTGATCGGGCTGACGGTGCCCGACGGCAGGTCGATCGGGCCCGCCGAGGCGATGCCGACACCGCGGACGACGCCGCCTGCGGCCGCGAGCGCCGCGGTGATCAGCGAGTCGAGCACCGCCCAGATCGCCTCGGCGTCACCGTCGGGCGTCGGCAGCTGCGCATGGTGGCCGAGCGTGCCGTCGTCGTCGACGAGCCCGACGGCGATCTTCGTGCCGCCGATGTCGACGGCCAGCGTCTGCTCGGCCATCAGTGCCTGTGGGTGTTGTCGGGCTGGCGCGGATCGCCGGGATGCTCGTAGCCGGCAGCGAGCCGAACCAGCTCGGCGCGCCGCACATCGAGCCAGAGCCGGAACGCTCGGCGGCGGGCCGCTCCGCGCAGGTGGTCGGCGATCAGCGTGCGCACCGCGTCCAGCGGCGGAGCCTCGACCGTCGCCGTGCGCCAACCGGTTCCGGTGTCCGACGGCGGCGCGAAGCGCAGCGGGTTGCGCGCGTGGTAGTCGGCGATGTCGGCATCGGTGACATCGACGTCGGCGGTGACGTGGGTGTACATCGCCCTGGCGAGCGGGTCGGCCAGCGCGGCCGCGGCGATGCTGCCGATCTCCAGCCGGGCCGAATCATCAGGCAGCAGTTCGTGTTCCGCTGGCGCTCCCGTGCTGGTGATGCCCGCGTCCGCGGCCGCCGCGGCGATCACCCGCTCGGTCACCACGAGCTGCGTCAGCCATCGGCGCAACTGCCTGCCTTCGCTGGTGCCCGCGCGCGGCAGCGCCGCAGCGGGCATCGCGTCCCTCAGCGTGGCCTCGCGTGCGTCGACGTCGTCGACCGGCACCGCTTGACCGGCCACGGTCGCCACGACGTGCTGATCGCTCACCGGACGGTCACCTTCGCGGCGCGGCGTGTAGAGCAGCCGTCCCGCGCAGCCGATCCGGATCAGCGCCCACCACTGCCCCGGCTGCACCCACGGCGGCGGCGTGACGTCGAAACCGATCTCCGTCGTCTCCCCCGGCGACACGACGGCGCCCTGCGCGGCGGGCCCGATCCACTCCCACGTCCCCCACGGGCTGATCACATGGGCCTCCAGCGACAGGCTCGCGCCCGCGGCGGTGCCGACCGTCACCACCAGTCGGTCAGTGCCGCCCGCGGTGACCTCGACGTCCTCGGGTTCCGTTACCAGATAGGCGATGTCGTTGTTCTCGCGCGGTGTGCCCACCGACACCGTGGCGACGTCCTCGACGACCTGACGCCACGATGCGGGCATGGACGCCGCGTCGTCGCCGGTGATGTGCAGTTGCGCGCGGATCGGGTAGAGCCCTGGCCGGGCGTCCGCGCGGCATCGTCAGCTCGATGTCCGCTTCCAGATGCTCCCCGCTGGGCAGCACGAACGGCAGGCTCGGCGGGCTCGCCGTCCAGCCGGGCGGACACAGTATCCGCACTGTGCCGTGCAGCACCGCATCGGTGCAGTCGCTGGCCGCGGTGAGCCGGAGCACGACGTCGTCGCCCGGCGCTGCTGCGGTGGCCTGGGGATGCAGGTGCGCGACGGCGGGCAGTCCGCCAAGGGGCGCGGGCCCGCGGTTGTGCAGCCAGTACCGGGCGTACAGCGGCTGCGCCGCCTCCACCTCGGGTGCCAGCTGACTGTGGTCGGCGTGCAGCAGCTGCGGCATGTTGAGCCGGGTGCGCACGGTCGCGATCTCGTAGCCGTGCACGGTGAGGTCGTCTGACCCGTCGCGCTCCTGCGGGCGCGGCTGTTCGAGCAGGTCGACATGAGATGCCTGCGACACCCGCCGTAAACCGGAGGTGATGGCGAGATCGCTTGTCACCCCTGTGGATTCGACGAGCCGCAGGGTGACGGCCTGGGCGGGGTCGACGGCCCTGCTGCTGCCAGAGGCGAGCGGGTTTCCCGTCGCCTTCAGCGCGGCGAGGTGAACGGCACCGGCGGGCTCGATCTCCAGTAGCGAGCCCCAACTGGGCAATCCGCCTTTGGCGCTGCCCCTTTCGACCACGGCGAGCAGCGGGTGGCTGAATTCGGCGCTGCGGTGGGGAACAGCAGCCGATCGCCAGTCCCCGTCGCCGGTGACCAGTGCGTAGTCGAACGTGTGGGTCCAGTGCTGAAGCTGGAAGTTCGAGCCGTCGGGCGCGGTGCGGCGAGGCTGCGGATCCATCCACACGCCGGACGGCCAACCGGTGCACGACCGCATCAGCGACGTGTGCAGGGTGCCGTCGATGTCGACGGCGAAGCTGGGCACGCCGCGGTTGAGCACCGCAACGGTTCGGTCCTCGTAGGGTTCGATGTCCGAGGGCACCTGCTGGGAAACCGAGATCTCCGCGTCGCCGAGGTCGTCGACGATGGCCGCGACAGCCGCGTCGAGACCGTCGCTACCCGCGACGATGAGCACCGGCAGCACCCGGACGCCGCGCAGATCGGCGTCCGGCAGCCAGCTCGATGCGAGCGGTGCCGCTGCGGGCACCCACACCCTGGCCGAGCCGGATGCGTACAGCTGACGCTTGAGCTCCTCGGCGTACACCGGGTCGGCCTCGGCCAAAACCTCTGCGGTGAAGGCATTCTCGTCAGGTCCGCCGAGGGCGATCCGGGCGTCCGGGAGGTTGGAGTCGACGTCGAGGTTCCCGTAACGGGACCTGTCGGCGCTGCTGCACGTCGCGGTCACACCGGCGCGTACCAACGCCACCATGAGATCTCGCGCCAGCGGCGCCGACTCCGCCTCGCTCGGCGATATCACCTCGGCGACCGACACCGCGCGCACACCGTCGCTGCTTGTGCTCCTCCCGTCCGCTTGACTACTTGTGCTCCTCGCGTCCGCGATGTCGACCCGCACCCGCATCGCCGAGGACAGCCCGAACCAGCCGTAGGCCGGATTGTCCAGCGTGTAGGGGTGCTGCGCGGTGTCGACGGACTCCGCGGAGCCGGGCTCGTGCAACAGCGCGAAGCCCCGCCCGATCACCGCATCACCGACCTCGCTCACCGGCATGGCGCCGGGGACGGGGCACGGCCAGCGCAGCCGCAGAAGCTTGTCCTCGCCGGTGAACTCGTCGATGGTGGTGCTGCAGTCGACGCGTGGGACGCCGCGCCACAGCGTCAGCGTCTGGGTGTAGCGCAGCACCGAACCGACGCGCCCGCGCACGACGATCCGCTCACCGAGTGCAGAGCGGTAACACTGCACGGACTCCGCGGCCGCGCTGGACGAGGCGAGCACCGGTCCCTTGGGCAGCAGGTGCCACGGCCCCTCGCCCGCGTCCGGATGGGCGGGGTATTCGTCGTACACGGCGAGCTCGTTGCCGACCTTTCCGTCGGCCAGCAGTTCGCGGCCGTCGTCGAGCAGCGACGAGACGGCGCCGCCGCGGGCCGGATCGACACACAGCCGATACCGCTCGTTGCTGATCTGGTTGCCGTCCAAGGCTTTCCAGCCTGACGCCTCGTCGCCCGCCGACAGATGGTAGGCGCGCCAGCCCAGGGACGGGATGTCGCTCGCCAGCCAGGTGACCGACCGGCCGCCGTGCTCGACGATCGCGGGCACCTCGTTGCCGTCGGCGTCGGTCACGCGCACGCCCTGCCCGAGCGGCTCGTCGAGCCGTGCGGTCACCACATCGGTTCGCTTGTGCGTCAGCGTGTTCCACACGACGACGGATCCGTCGACGGCGCTGGAGATCAGCGCAAGGGCGTTGTCGCGGGCCGCACAGCCGAGCTCCCACGCGTCACGCCAGCCGGTGAGCAGGTCGATGTACACCTGGTCGGACTCCGACCCGGTGATCGCGTCGTGGTGCGCGCCGTAGACAAGCTGTATCCACGCCTTCTCCAGCGCCGATTGGGGATAGGTGGCGCCGCCGAGCAGCCCGGCGAACACGGCGAAGCGCTCGCCGTCCAGCACCGCGTTCTCCGCGTCGCGGTTGGCCTGCTTGGTGTCGATGTAGGAGACGTCCTTGCCGGTGTAGATCGGGTTCATATCGCGGGTCTGCGGTGAGGCTTCGATCCCGCGTTCGGCCATCTCGGCGCGAACCGATGCGAAGAACTCACTTGGCAGCCCGCAGACGAACCGCGGCCAGGTGTAGCGGTTGTTCCAGTCGCGGTGGATCTCGGTGACCCACTTGTTCGGCGGCGTGTAATCGGTGCCGACCGGCAGCAACACATTGCGGGTCAGCGCGACCTTCTTCAGCGTCGAGAACAGCTCATGGGTCGCGGTCTCCGCCTCGTGCAGCGTGGCCGACGAATCCATCCACCAGCCTGCCGAATAGTGCGCGGGCATGTAGTGGGTCAGCACACCGCGGCCGGACGGCGACACCCACTCGAACTCGCTGGAGAACTGCATGCGCTCGGGATCGCCCTGGTTCTGCATCGGGCCCCACTGATGGTGCGGGCCGCGCGCCCACGAACTGGACGTCAGCCCCGCGTCGGCCGCCATGCCGGGAAACTGGGGATCATGGCCGAACGCGTCGAGCTGCCATGCCGTCGCAGGCTCGGCGCCCACCACGTCACGCTGAAATCCGATGCCGTGCACGAAGTTTCGGATCGTCGTCTCAGGGCTGGTCAGGTTGGTGTTCGGCTCGTTGTAGGTGCCGCCCATGATCTCGACGCGGCCCTCGTCGATGAACCGGCGGAGGTCGGCGCGATCCTCGGGATGGGTGTCCCAGTACGGCTTGAGGTAGTCGACCTCGGCGAGCACGAACTTGTATTCCGGTTCCCTGCGCGCCATTTCGAGGTGCGCGGCCACCAGGTTGAAGCCGTTGGTCTGCCTGCAGCGGCCCGGCGGCTCCTCGGTCCACAGGCTGGTGTAGGCGGCCTGGGTGTTCCACCACACCGGGTCGTAGTGGAAATGGCTGACCATGAACATCGTCCAGCCCGGTTCGGCGACGACGAACTCGAAGTCGCTGCTCGTGCCGTCGCACTGCACGCGCGCCGCCCGGCGCTCGCCGGGAACGGGATCGCTGACCGCGACCGCAACTTCGACGGTCCCGGCCTCACCTGCCGTCGCCGGCTGCGGTGTGGCCAGCCCGTCCCCCTCGACGACGATCGGCGACGTCGTGCCGGTGTGGGTCACCCTGACCAGTTGCAGCGGCGCATCGGGCGGACCGGTGAAGAGGTCTGTCGACTCCGCGGAGGTCACGGCGAACGTCACGTCCGCCACCCTACGGAGTTACGGCCGGGAAACGTCCACAACGAGCGCGCGGTGGTCGGAGATCGGCAACTCGGGCGCCCTGGTGTCGTCGGCCCGCAGTGTCGGATCGTCGGTCAGGATGTGGTCGAGCTGACGGGTCGGCGCCTCGGACGGGAACGTCGGCCCCACGCCGAGTGTGCGCAGTCCGACCCACCGGCCGCTCCTCGGCGGTGTCATGTTGAGGTCACCCATCAGCACCCTGGGTCCGGGAAAGCCCCGCAGATCGCGGACGAGATGGCGCAGCTGCATCCGGTTCCAGCCGGGCACGAACGTCAGGTGCGTGTTGGCGACCGTCATCGGCCCGAGCGGCGTTTCCAGCTGCGCGACCACTGCCGCGCGCGGTTCCTCGTGCACCATGAGCACCTTGTTGGGCTCGCGCAGATACATCGGGAAGGTCATGGGGATACGCGGCAGCCGCAGCACCTGCCAGCTGGCCACCGGGTACCGGGACAGCAGCGCGATGCCGTAGGCCGCCGTGCCGGGTTGCTCGCGGCCGGTCGCCGCCATCCACGTCGCGCCTGGCGTGCCCGAGATCGCCGCGACGAACCGGTGGCTCACCGCGCCCATGGCCTGGGCGGCAAGCGAGGTCAGATCGGCCATCGCCGAGCGCGGCTGGTCGCAGTCGACCTCCTGAAGAGCCAGCACGTCGGCGTCGAGCGCACGGACGGATTCCTCGAGCCGGCCCAGTTCGACCGCACCGTCGTGAACACTTCGTCCGTGCAGGATGTTGAAGGTGGCCATCCGCATGGGTACTAGGTACCCACGATGACGGAGATCGATCTGCGCGACGCCCTCAAGCGAGCGGCGTCCGCGCTCAAGGCGCACGGCCCGGAGTTCGCGCTGGCGGGCAGCTACGCGCTGTGGGCCTACGGCGGCCCAGAGCCTGTTCACGACGTCGACTTCGTGGTGGCCGAGGAGGACACCGAGGCGGCGGCGCTGACGCTGGAGAAGGTCGGTTTCCGCATCGAGCGCACGCCGGAGGACTGGCTGTTCAAGGCGTGCGTCGATCAGCAGTTCGTCATCGACGTGCTGCACCAGCTCAACGGGACGCCGGTGCGCCCCGACGACATCGCGCGCGCCGAGGAACTCGACGTGCTCGCGATCCGGATGCCGGTGCTGTCGCCGACACACGTGCTGACCGAGAAGTTGAACTCGCTCAACGAGCACCACTGCGATTTCGCGGCGCTGTTACCTGCCGTTCGGGCGGTGCGCGAACAGGTCGACTGGGACGCGCTGCGTGCCGGGACCGACGAAAACGACTTTGCGGTGGCGTTTCTGGTCCTCACCGACCGGTTGGGGATCACGCGCTGACAGGCTTGCGGGTGAGGATCGTCACACCCTGATCCATACCGCGGATGCCCTCTCGTCGCCAGGGCGTCGAGTACGGTTGGGCCACAGTTCATTTCGCACCGCGTCTGCAGCGCAGCTCACGGCGCGCCGTCTGCAGCCTGGCCGCCGAAGTGCCACAATGGACGCATCATGACGACTGAACGTAGGACGTCTGGCGGCCCCAGGAACTGGTCGGACCCGCTGTCCATGGGTTTCGAGGCACACCGCCGCCTGCTTCTGCTGCGGCTGCGCCTGCGCGGATCTGCGGCCAGACGCGAGCGTCACGGGCTGCTGGCCGCGCGCCGCAATCGGGCGGCGACCGTCGCGACCGCTTCGACCACCTCGGGCGGTTCGAGCACCTCGAAGTCCGCGCCGACCGTCGCGAAGTAGAACACCATCCGCTCCGGGTCGTCTGCACCCGCTGTGACGACGCACGCGTCGGGGCCCTCGGCCTCGATCGTGACCGATGACGGCGAGAAGTGCTGTGCGACAGTGTGTTCAGAGGCGAAATAGCGGACCCGTGCAACATGGCGGTACGGCGAGGCGCTGATCGACCGCCTGACATAGGCCGCTGCGTCGGGGGCGTCTCTCGCCGCGAAGGTGCTGCCGCGTGCGCGGACGTCAGCCATCCGGTCAAGGCGCAGGCTCCGCCAGTCCTGGCGGTCGCGATCGAATGCCAGCAGATACCAGCGCTTGCCCGTGGTGACCAGTTGATAGGGCTCGAGCCTGCGGTCGGTGGCGTTGCCTGCGCGATCCACGTAGGACGCCGAGACGTGCTCGCGGTCGCGGCAGGCGCGGGCCAGGGTCATCAGCACCTCGGGTTCGACGGGCGAGTCAGACGAGTTCCAGGCGAGCGTGACCGTGGCCTCGTGCACCGCCGACACCTGCGAGCGCAGCCGCGACGGCATCACCTGATCGAGCTTGCTCAGCGCGCGAAGCGCCGATTCGCCGACACCCGCGACGCTCCCGCCAGCCGCCAGCCGCAGGCAGACCGCCATCGCGACCGCTTCGTCGGGATCGAGCAGCAGCGGTGGCAGCGCGGCCCCGGCTCCGAGCTGGTAGCCGCCGCCGTGACCCTTGCTGGCGAGCACCGGATAGCCGAGGTCACGCAGCCTTTCCACGTCACGGCGCACGCTGCGGGTGGTGACGCCGAGCCGCTCGGCGAGCTCCTCGCCCGACCAGACCCGGCGCGACTGCAGCAGGCCGAGAAGCTGCAGCACGCGGCTCGTCGTTTCGGACACGTTTTCAGGTTCGCACATTCTTAGGACAGAAACTGTCCTATACAGGTGAGAGGTTGGATCCATGAGCGCAAAGACGAACGACAGACTGATCAGCGGGCAACTCGCCGACCAGCTCGAATTCCACTGGACCGGCCAGCTGCGGCCGCGCCTGGCCGGCCTGACCGACGACGAGTACTTCTGGGCGCCGGTGCCGAACAGCTGGACCGTGCATCCCGACGGCGGAATCGACTTCCACTACCCGGAACCCGAGCCTGCGCCGTTCACCACGATCGCGTGGCGGCTCGCGCACGTCATCGTCGGCGTCCTGGCGATGCGCGTCGGTTCCCACTTCGACGGTCCGCCTGCGGACTACCAGAGCTGGCCGTACGCGACCGATGCGGCGACCGCGCTGGACCAGCTCGACGACGCCTACGAAAAATGGATGGCGGGTGTGGGTGCTCTCACCGACGATGAGTTGCAGCGGCCGTGCGGCCCTGCCGAGGGGCCGTACGCCGACCGCCCGTTCATGACGCTCATCCTGCACATCAATCGCGAGGTGATTCACCACGGCGCCGAAATCGCCTGCATCCGAGATCTTTACGCCAACAGTCCCGACAAGCCTGACACGAAGGAGAAGTGACCGATGGAGGGAATGCCGCCACCTGCCGGCGACGAGAAGCAGACGCTGATCAATTTTCTGCGGTTCAACCAGGACGCGTTCTTCGCGGTGGCCTACGGGCTGACCGACGAACAGGCGCGGTCGACACCGTCGGTGAGCGCGCTGTCGATCGGCGGTCTGATCAAACACGCCGCAGGTGTCCAGCAAGGCTGGGTGGCGCGGGTGAAGGCTGCGCCGGACTCACCGCCTCGCGACGATCGGCCGTTCGAGGAGCAGGCCGCCGAATACCAGGACCAGTACGTGATGCGCGACGACGAGACGCTCGGCGAACTGCTCGACACGCTGCGCGCGCAGAACGCGGAGACGCTGCGGATCTTCGCCGAGGCCGACCTCGACACGCAGGTGCCCGTCCCGCACGACGTGCCGTGGTTCCCGCAGAACCTCGACTTCTGGAACGTGCGGTGGGTCGCCATGCATCTCGTCGAGGAGCTGACCCGGCACGCGGGCCACTGCGACATCATCCGCGAGTCCATCGACGGCGCAACGATGTACGAGCTGATGGCCGGAGTTCTCGGCTGGCCGGAGACGGACTGGATCAAGCCGTGGAAGGCGACGGCGTAGAAATGTGAGATGCAAACCCGCAGCGGGACGGCGTCGTGTGGTGCTGTGGAGTTGTTCTACGAGGAGCTGTGCCCGTCCCGCTCCTCGCGTGCGCGGGGCCACACTGACGCGCCGCCCGTCCTGCTGATCATGGGCGTCGGCGCGCAGCTGCCGATGTGGCCGGACGGGTTCTGCGCACGGCTCGTCGGCGAGGGATACCGGGTGATCCGGTTCGACCATCGCGACACCGGGCTGTCGACCAAGCTGCACGGGCGCAAGGCCGACGGCTCGGTGTATCCGCGGGTGCTTCGCCATGTCACGGGCCGGCGCAGCGAGGTGCCCTACACGCTGGTGGACATGGCCGTCGACGTGAAGGGGCTGCTCGACCACCTCGGCATCGAGCGCGCACACGTCGTCGGCGCATCGATGGGCGGGATGATCGCGCAGGTGCTCGCGGGTGACCATGCCGAGCGGGTGGCCTCGCTCGGGTTGATCATGTCCAGCTCGAACCGGCTGCTGTCGGCGGTGCCGCGGTGGCGGGTGGTCAAGTTGGCATTCGGCGGGCCGTCGAAGGACGCGCCATGGGAGGAGCGACTCGCCGCCGAGGTCCGCAACATCTCGATCATCAACGGCCCCAACTTCTTACCGCCGGCCGAGGCGCTGCGCAGACGCGTCGAGGATCTGCGTGCCCGAAGCGACTATCCGCAGGGCATGATGCGTCAGTTCGACGCCATCCTCGGCACCGGCAGCCTGCTGCGGTACACGCGCCGAATCACCGCGCCGACCGTCGTGGTTCACGGCACGGACGACCCGATGGTTCGGCCGCGCAACGGCCGCAGCCTCGCGAAGGCGATCCCCGGCGCGCGGTTCGTCGTCGTCGACGGGATGGGTCACGACCTTCCCGAGCCGGTGTGGCGTCCCGTCGTCGAGGCGCTCACCGAGAATTTCGCGCAGTCGGGCTAGATCGCTATCTGCTCGTCGGCGTCGCCGCCGCGAAATCCGGCTACAGGATGAGCGCCATCGCATGGTCGACGACCGCGTCGAGGTCGTCGCCGAGATTGCCCGCCAGCCACTGCTGGGCCAGTTCGGCCATCGCGCCGGTGAAGATCGCCGCCCCGACCGCCGCGGCGACGGGATCTGATTCCGGCGTGAGCCTGCCCCCCTCGGTCAGCACGCCCTCCCGCAGCAGGTCCTGGGCAGCCGCGCGGCGTTCGACGAGCACGGGGTTGGCCCGCGCCTCGGTGAAGAGCACGCGACCGCGCCGAGGATCGGCGGAGCTGAAGCCGAGAACCGCGGCCATGCCGGCCCGGGTGCGGCCCCGCACGGAATCCTCCGCTTCTTCGATGGCGGCCCCGACGACCTCGACGAGTTCGGCGCTGACCCGGTCGTACACCGCACCGAGAAGGTCGTCGACATCGGCGAAGCTCTCGTAGAAGTAGCGGGTGTTCAGCCCGCACTCACGGCAGACCGAGCGCACCGACACCGCGGACTCCCCCTCGTCGCCGAAGAGCCGAAACCCCGCGTCGACGAGCAGGGTGCGGCGCTCGGCGCGGCGGTCGACCAGCGGCACACCGGCCCAGCGCGTCGGGCTCGACATCAGGCAAGACTACGTCGGTCAGCCCACATCTGGTCACACCCGTAGCCAAACTGTATTCTGGTTACAGTCGTGACCAGAACGGGGAGACGCGTATGTACCTGCCGCACCAGATCGCCGGACAACTGCTGAACAAGAAGTTCGACGAGGACATCCGACGGCATTACTTCCGGGGGATGGAGTTCGCCGCCCCGGTCGGCGACCCCGGCTGGTTCGGCCCCGGCAGCGCGGTGTGGCATGTGCACTCCCACATGCATGCGCTGATCTTCGGTCTGCAGTGCGCGGCGTACATGGAACGGCTCGACCCGTCGATCTACTGGATGGGAATGCACCACTCGCGGCTGGTGAAGCGCGACCCGAAGACCGGCGAGGCCACGCCGACACCGCAGATCGACCCGGCGGGTGCGGCGGTGCGGCTCGGCCATTCGATCGCGTTCTTCATCGGCACCGCCTACGGCTCGACCGAGACCGCCGAACGCCTCGCCAAATCGGTGCGCGCGATGCACCACACGATCAAGGGAACACGGCCCGACGGCGCCCGCTACGACGCCGACGACCCGGACTGGCTGCGCTGGAACTATGCGACGGTGGTGTGGGGCCTGGCCACCGCGCACGAGATGTATCACCCGCAGCCGTTGCGCGGCAAGAAGATCGACCGCTATTACGGCGAGTTCGTCCGCGTCGGGCATGCATTGGGCGGCACCGATCTGCCGACGACCAAGACCGAGACCCTCGACTGCCTCGAGTCGTATGTGCCCAAGCTTGCGGTCACCCACGGCATGGCGATGTCCACCGGGCCGGGTCTGCCGATGGCGCAGGGCGCAGTGGACTGGGCGATCCGCGACACGCTGCCGAAGTGGGCGGCGCGGATGGTGGCGCACACCAACCCGAACATCGTCGAGCGCACGGCCCGACGCGCAGCGGTGTGGGCTGTCATCAACGGGCTGAGCGCCTCGACCGGTCCGATCCCCGAATTTCGGCAGGCCCAGGCGCGGGTGAAGGGCGGCACCACGGTGGCACACACGCTGCCGACGTACGTGCCGGGCAGCGACCCGGTGCTCAGCCGCGACGAGGTCGAGCACTCCTTCGCCTAACCCTTCCGCCGCGAAAATCAGGCCAGCGCAACCCCTTTGGTTTCCGGCAGCGCGATGGTGCAGAGCAGGCTCACCAGCACGACGGCGGTCATCATGATGCCGATCGCGCCCGCGCCCCATGTCGCGAGCAGCGGCGCGGCGATGATCGTCGGCACCGCCCCGCCGACCAGCCCGGCGAGATTCAGCGACAGGCCCGCACCGCTGTAGCGGTAGCGCGTGCCGAAGATCTCGGGGATGAACGCGGCCATCGGCCCGTACGAACTCGCGGCGATCGCATAGGTGCCCGACATCGCCAGCGCGAACAGCGCCACATTGTGGGTGTCGATCAACGGCATCACGACGAACGCCCACGGCACACCCAGCGCCAGGGCCGTCATGATGACCCGGCGGCGGCCGTAGATGTCGCTCAGCATGGAGCTGATCGCGTTGAACGCCACCACGATCACACCACCGAGCAGCCCGACCGCCAGGATCACATCGGGTGAAAAGCCAACGTGGGTATGGGCGTAGCTCATGAAGTAGGCGTTGGCCATGTAGCCGAGCGTGAAGAAGCCGATCATGCTGCCCGCGGCCAACACCACCTCGCGGCGCTGCTCGCGCAGCAGCGCGACGAGCGGGCGCGACGGTTCGAGCCGTCTGCTGCGCCTTCTGCGCGGCGAACACCGGCGTCTCGGCGACGTTGAGCCGAACGTAGAGCGCGATCGCGATCAGCACGGCGCTGAACAAAAACGGTATGCGCCAACCCCATTCGATGAAGGCGTGGCTGCTCTCCCCGATGGTCTGGTTCACGGCGAGGAACAGCAAGCTGCTCATGACGAGCCCGCTGCCGACCCCCATCTGGGTGAACATGCCCCAGCGTCCTCGGGCTTTCGCGGGTGCGTACTCGGCGGCCAGCAGCGCGGAGCCGGCCCATTCACCGCCGACCGCGAAGCCCTGCAGCAGCCGCAGCGTCAGCAGGATCAGCGGCGCGGCCATGCCGATGGTCGCCGCGCCGGGCACCACGCCCACCGCCAGCGTCGACAGCCCCATGATCAGCAAGGTGGCGATCAGCGTCGACTTGCGGCCGAGGCGGTCGCCGAAGTGCCCGAAGAACGCCGCGCCAACAGGCCGGGACAGGAACGCCGCCGCGAACGTCGCCATCGACGCGACGGTCGCCATCGTCGTGCCGAGATGCGGGAAGAACACCTTCGGGAACACCAGCGCCGCGGCGGTGCCGTAGATATAGAAGTCGTAGT
This sequence comes from uncultured Actinomycetota bacterium, assembly GCA_963786995.1. Classification (GTDB taxonomy): domain Bacteria; phylum Actinomycetota; class Actinomycetes; order Mycobacteriales; family Mycobacteriaceae; genus Mycobacterium. The sequence goes on from CAWBBH010000007.1 coordinate 136,773, forward strand.
ACTCGATCGCGGAGCCGACGAAGCTCGCCATCGCGACGCGCTTCATCGACGTGGGTTGCGGTTGGGTCGCCAGCGTTGCCATGTCGAACCTCCAGACGTGGTTGTTTCGTCCGAAGTTAGGGAGCCTTGTGCCGTCCCGGCGCGCTTGTGCGCGCTAGCCGTCCTAAAAAGCCATCTCGACGTTCTGCGCGTTGTGCTCACGCGCCGTCGACGGCCACAACCGCAGGTCAGTGTGATCGGACTCCACAGGTTTTCGCGGGTGGCGGGCGATTTTGAGAGACTGCCACCATGAGTACGACTAAGCACCGCGAGGTGGCCAAGCTTGATCGGGTCCCGTTGCCCGTCGAGGCCGCCCGCATCGGAGCGACGGGTTGGCAGGTAACCCGCACCGGCGCACGGGTCGTCACCAAGCTCGCCGGCCGCGGCTCACTGCAGCAGAAGATCCTCAAACAGATTCCGCAGACGTTCGCCGATCTCGGCCCCACCTACGTCAAATTCGGGCAGATCATCGCGTCGAGCCCCGGCGCGTTCGGCGAACCGCTGAGCCGCGAGTTCCGCAGCCTGCTGGACAGGGTGCCGCCCGCCGACATCGACGAGATCCGCAAGCTGTTCGTCGAGGACCTCGGCGACGAGCCCGAGACCCTGTTCAAGTCGTTCGACGAGACGCCGTTCGCGTCGGCGTCGATCGCACAGGTGCACTACGCGACGTTGCACAGCGGCGAGGAGGTCGTCGTCAAGATCCAGCGGCCGGGCATCCGGCGTCGCGTCGCCGCGGACCTGCAGATCCTCAAGCGCGGCGCGCGCCTGGTGGAGTTCGCCAAGCTGGGTCAGCGGCTGTCCGCGCAGGACGTCGTCGCCGACTTCGCCGACAACCTCGCCGAGGAGCTGGACTTCCGCCTCGAGGCGCAGTCGATGGACGCCTGGGTGTCGCACATGCACGCGTCGCCGCTGGGCCAGAACATCCGCGTCGCGCAGGTGTACTGGGATCTGACGAGCGCACGCGTGCTCACCATGGAGCGCATCCAGGGCACCCGCATCGACGACGTCGCCGCCATCCGCAAAAAGGGCTTCGACGGCGAAACGCTGGTCAAGGCACTGCTTTTCAGCCTGTTCGAGGGCGGGCTGCGGCACGGGCTTTTCCACGGCGACCTGCACGCGGGCAACCTCTACGTCGACGACGACGGCAAGATCGTGTTCTTCGACTTCGGCATCATGGGCCGCATCGACCCGCGCACCCGCTGGCTGCTGCGCGAGCTGGTGTACGCGCTGCTGGTGAAGAAGGACCACGCCGCGGCGGGCAAGATCGTCGTGCTGATGGGTGCGGTCGGCACCGTGCGGCCCGAGGCGGAGGCCGCCGAGGACCTGGAGAAGTTCGCGACCCCGCTGACCATGCAGAACCTCGGCGACATGTCCTATGCCGAGATCGGCAAGCAGCTGTCCACGCTGGCCGACGCCTACGACGTCAAGCTGCCGCGCGAGCTGGTGCTGATCGGCAAGCAGTTCCTCTACGTCGAGCGCTACATGAAGCTGCTCGCGCCGCGCTGGCAGATGATGAGCGATCCGCAGCTGACCGGCTACTTCGCCAACTTCATGGTCGAGGTCAGCCGCGAGTACGAGGACCCGGACGCCTCCGCCACGACCACCGAGAAAGATGGAGTCGACGCTTAGTGGATATCCGCAGCGGAGTCGCCAGCAGCGGCGGCCCGGACACCCCGATCGACATCTACTACGAGGACATGGGTGATCCGAACCATCCCCCGGTGCTGCTCGTCATGGGTCTCGGCGCGCAGCTGCTGCTGTGGCGCACGGAGTTCTGCGAGAAGTTGGTCAACCAGGGGCTGCGCGTCATCCGCTATGACAACCGCGACGTCGGCCTGTCGAGCAAGCTGACCGGCCAGCGCTCCAACGCGGGAACGCTGCCCAGCATGGTCCGCTCGTTCATCGGCAGGCCCAGCCCCGCGGTCTACACCCTCGAGGACCTCGCCGACGACGCCGCCGCACTGCTGGACCACCTCGACATCGAGCGCGCCCACGTCGTCGGCGCCTCGATGGGCGGCATGATCGCCCAGATCTTCGCGGCGCGCTTCCCGCAGCGCACCCACACGCTGGGCATCATCTTCTCCAGCAACAACCAGGCGCTGCTGCCACCGCCGGGATACCAGCAGTTGCGTTCCCTGCTGCAGCGACCCGCGGACTCCACCCGCGAGGCGATCATCGCCAACGCGGTGCGCGTCGCCAAGATCATCGGCAGCCCCGGCTATCCGCGCACGGACGAGGAGTTGCAGGCCGACGTGCTCGAGGGCTACGAGCGCGCTTACTACCCGGCCGGTATCGCGCGGCACTTCGCCGCCGTGCTCGGCAGCGGCAGCCTGCTGGCACTACGACCGTCAGATCACCGCGCCGACGGTGGTCATCCACGGCAAGGCCGACAAGCTGATGCGGCCTTCGGGCGGCCGGGCGATCGCCCGCGCCATCAAGGGCGCGCGGCTGGTTCTGATCGACGGCATGGGCCACGACCTGCCCGAAGAGCTGTGGGACCAGATCGTCGGCGAGCTGAAGACGAACTTCGCCGAAGCGCCCTGATCAGCGCAGATATCGCCGATTCGGTGCTTGCAGCGAAATCCGCTAGCATTCCCAGGCGGGAAGCATCCGTGGGCGTATCCATGGCGCGTCCCCCGGCAGTTCCCCATGATCTCTGGGAGAATGCCTTCCGTATCCAGAGAGGCACATTTCGACATGTCAGATGACGGGCTGACAAGCCTGAAACCGCACTTCGAGGACGTTCAGGCGCACTACGACCTGTCCGACGACTTCTTCGCGCTGTTCCTTGACCCGACGCGGATGTACAGCTGCGCGTACTTCGAGCGCGAAGACATGACGCTGGAAGAGGCGCAGAAGGCCAAGGTCGACCTGGCGCTGGGCAAGCTGGGCCTGAAGCCCGGCATGACGCTGCTCGACGTCGGCTGCGGCTGGGGTTACACGATGATGCGGGCGATCGAGCGCTACGACGTCAACGTCGTCGGCCTGACCCTGTCGAAGAACCAGGCCGCCCACGTCGAGAAGGTCTTCGAGGCCTCCGACAGCCCGCGCACCAAGCGGATCATGCTGAAGGGCTGGGAGGAGTTCGACGAGCCCGTCGACCGCATCGTCTCGATCGGCGCCTTCGAACACTTCGGCTTCGACCGCTACGACGACTTCTTCAAGCTCGCCCATGACCTGATGCCCGACGACGGCGTCATGCTGCTGCACACCATAACTGCGCTCACCGGGCCGCAGATGGTCGAGCGCGGTATGCCGCTCACCTTCAACTTCGCCCGCTTCGTGAAATTCATCATCACCGAGATCTTCCCCGGCGGCCGGCTGCCGTCGATCGAGAAGGTCGAAGACCACAGCAGCAAGGCCGGCTTCACGTTGACGCGCCGCCAGTCGCTGCAGAAGCACTACGCCCGCACGCTCGACATTTGGGCGGAGAATCTGGCGGCCAAGAAGGAGGAGGCGATAGCCATCCAGTCAGAAGAGGTCTACGAGCGGTACATGAGGTACCTGACGGGCTGCGCGGACGGGTTCCGGGTCGGCTACATCGACGTCAACCAGTTCACGCTGGAGAAGTAATGGCCGAACAAGACCGCGGCGTCGACGAAGAAGCGGCCAGAGCGTCGGCGAGGTGCGCGCGCACTACGACCTCTCCAACGAGTTCTTTCAGCTGTTTACGGACCCACGATGACCTATAGCTGCGCGTACTTCCCTCGTGAAGACATGACGATGGATGAGGCTCAGATCGCCAAGCTCGAACTGAGCCTCGGCAAGCTGGGGCTCAAGCCCGGTATGACGCTGCTTGACATCGGCTGCGGCTGGGGTTCGCTGATGAAGCGGGCGATGGAGAAGTACGACGTCAACGTCGTCGGTGTGACACTCTCCAAGAACCAGCACGCGTATTGCGAGAAGCTACTCGCCGACGCCGACAGCCAACCGGTCACACAAGGTTTTGCTGAAGGACTGGTCGGAAATCAACGAGCCCGTCGACCGGATCGTGATTATCGAGGCATTGGAGCACTTCGGATTTGAGCGCTACGACGACTTCTTCAAGTTTGCCTACAACCTCATGCCCGACGACGGCGTGATGATGGTGCACTCGATCACTGCGCTCACCCCATCAGGAGATGGCCGAGCGGGGCATCCCGATAACCTTCAACTTCGCCCGCTTCATCAAGTTCGTCATGACCGAGATTTTCCCCGGCGGCCGTTTGCCGTCGATCGAGAAAGTCGAGGAGCATTCGACGCGGGCGGGTTTCAAAGTGACTGGCATTCAGTCGCTGCAGTCCGACTTCGCCAGGACGTTGGACATGTGGGCCGACGTGCTGGAATCCCGTAAGGACGAGGCGATTGCGATTCAGTCCGAAGTGGTCTACGAGCAATATATGAAGTTCCTAAGGGGGACCGCAGACGGGTTCCGCGTCGGATACATCGACATCAATCAGTTCACGCTCGAAAAGTAGTCGAGAATCAATCGGCCGACCCGGCCGCACAGAAATGGTTCGGGCGGAACCACGCCGTGTAGGGTCGGACAGAATAATCTGGGGAGACGATTTTGAGCGACATGTCCGTAAATGCGGCGAATCGGATGAAACCCCACTTCGAGGAAATTCAGGCCCACTACGACCTGTCCGACGATTTTTTCGGACTGTTCCAGGACCCGAGCCGCACCTACAGCTGCGCGTACTTCGAGCGCGACGATATGACGCTGGAGGAGGCTCAGGTCGCCAAAGCGGACCTCAACCTCGACAAGCTCGACCTGAAGCCGGGCATGACGCTGCTCGACATCGGTTGCGGCTGGGGCGCCACGATGAAGCGTGCCCTGGAGAAATACGACGTCAACGTCATCGGGCTGACGCTGTCAAAGAACCAGCACGCCTACTGCGAGGAGTTGCTCGCCGGCGTCGACACCGAGCGCTCACACAAGGTGCTGCTACGCGGCTGGGAGCAGTTCAGCGACCCCGTCGACCGCATCGTGTCCATCGAAGCGTTCGAGCACTTCGGTTTCGAGCGCTACGACGACTTCTTCAAGAACGCCTTCGATATCCTGCCCGACGACGGCCGGATGACGATCCAGAGCAGCACCGCGTTCCATCCCGACGACTATGTCGCACGCGGCAAGAAGTTGACGTTCGAGGTGGCGCGCTTCATCAAGTTCATCATCACCGAGATCTTCCCCGGTGGCCGCATCCCGACCGCCAAGATGATGGTGGCACACGGTGAGAAGGCCGGATTTGTTGTGCCAGAGTGCATGTCGCTGCAGAAGCACTATGTGCGAACGCTGCGCACGTGGGCTGACACGCTGGAGGCCAACAAAGATCAGGCGATTGCGGTGGCACGCGAAGAGAACTACGACAGGTACATGCGTTATCTGCGTGGGTGCCAGAACTACTTCGCCGACGAGATGCTCGACTGCAACCTCGTCACGTACCTGAAGCCCGGCGCAGCCGCTTAGCGCGCCTCGCGGCGCCGGCTAGCGGGTTCCCAGCGTCCCGTCGAGGTATTCCGCCCGGCACGCGCGTCGCGCCAGCTTGCCGCTCGTGGTGCGCGGAATGACACCCGCGGCGACCAAGCGGACGTCGTAGATGTTGACGGCGTGCCTGCGGGACACCGCCCTGCGGACGGCGTCGATGATCGGCTGCGGGTCGGCCCGGCCCGCGCCGGGACCGCGCTCGGCGACGATGACCAGCTTCTCGCTCGTGTCCGACGGGTCACCGTCGGTCAGTTCACGCGCCGGCACCGAGAATGCGGCCACGAAGCCGTGCCGGATGCCGTCGGAGGCGCTACCGACCGTCGCCTCGATGTCCTGCGGGTAGTGGTTGCGGCCGTCGACGATGACCATGTCCTTGATCCGGCCGGTGATGTACAGGTCGCCGTCGATGAAGCAGCCCAGATCGCCGGTACGCAGCCACAGCGCGTCGTCGGGGGTGCCGTCGGCGTGGCTGCCGGTGTCCAGACGCGACTGCAGCTTGTTACCGAAGGTGTACTCGGTCTCCTCGGGCCGCGCCCAGTAGCCGCGGCCGATGTTGTCGCCGTGCAGCCAGATCTCGCCGACGCATTCGTCGGGTAGCTCGGAGCCGGTGTCGGGGTCCACGATCGCCGCCCACTGGCTGACCGCGACCTCGCCGCAGGACACCTGTGCCAGCGCGTTGGGGGCATCGGGCTCGACGCGTACGATCCGACCCCGGCCCAGCTCTTCGCGATCGACGTAGACGGCGGTGGGCTCGGTGTAGGGCAGGATCGACGAGACGAACAGTGCCGCCTCGGCCATTCCGTAGGACGGCCGGACGGCGGTCTTGGTGAGCCCGTAGGGCAGGAAAGCCTCGGTGAACTTGATGATCGATTCGAGGTTCACCGGCTCGGAGCCGTTGATGAGTACGACCTTGCTCAGGTCGATCGGCTCGCTGCCGGGCATTCCTCGCTGTGCGACAAGGTCGAATGCGAAATTCGGTGCGGGAGAGACAATGTGGCAGTTCTTGGACTCGTCGGTCAGCACCTGGATCCAGCGCAGCGGCCTGCGGACGAACGCCATCGGCGACATGAAGGTCAGGTGACCGCCGTAGAGGATCGGGAAGCCGATCATCATCAGTCCCATGTCGTGGTACAGCGGCAGCCAGCTGACGCCGTTGATCTCGTCGGCGGCACCCTCGAGGCCGATGGAGAGCACCATCTGCAGGAGGTTGGTTCCCGCCGCCTTGTGGGTGATCTCTACGCCGGTCGGAGTGCGCGTCGAGCCCGAGGTGTACTGCAGGTAGGCGACTTCGGCGTTGAGCAGCTCCATCCGCACGTACGTCGAGCCAACGGAGTCGGGGATGGCGTCGACGGCGATGATGCGCGGCCGCTTGTCGCGCGGCATCAGCCGGACGAACTTCTGCACGGCGTCACCTGCGGACGTGGTGGTCAGCACGACGGCGGGCTGGGCGTCGGTGAGCACGGCGTCGAGGCGTTCGGCGTGGCCCGGAAGCTCGGGCGCGAACAGGGGCACCGCGATGTTCCCGGCCTGAATGGAGCCGAAGAAGCTGGTCACGTAGTCGAGGCCCTGTGGGGCGAGGATCGCGACGCGGTCACCGCGTGAGGTCACCTGCTGAAGCCGGGCGGCGATGGCCCGCGACCGGGTGCCCACCTGTTCCCAGGTCAGCTCGACGGCCTTTCCGTCGGGATTGTGGCTGTAGTCGACGTAGCGGTACGCGAGCGCGGTGGCGAATTCGGCAATGTTCTTGTCGAGCAGCGCGGACAGGTTTGTGCCCTCTGGCAGCGAAATGTGACCGTTCCCGTCCAGGTAGGGCTCGGTGGCCGGCCCTACCCCCCGACTCGGTGCACGATGCACAGAAGGACTTTCCATAAGCGCAGTCTAAGAGATGACGTGGTCTAGTCGTGAATCGCCGCTACCGAATCGTTGCATTCAAAGGGTCCTTTCGCCGTTCCGATCTGCGGAAACGAGGCAACGGTTTTCACTTCCGTCACTCGCGTCCCCAGAGGGCATGCTTCGAAACCGAAATGAGATCTTCTGCCATATTTGCCTGGGGGCCGGGCGTGCCCCGACTTGCGGGATACCGGCGTGATGTCGACGCTCCTGACATCGCACTTCGGCGACGTGGCGCACTATCGCGACCCCCCTGACGATGTGTGTGGCTCCACCGACCCTACCCAGAGCGGGTCGCGCGCGTGCTCTGAACACGGCGACGTGTCGACTCAGGGGTGTGACAGGTTTCACCCATCGGGTCTCGTCACCGCGAGCCGTTGTCGGATTCGCGGCGCCGTGTTCGTCGGAAAGGTAGAGAGTGGAGCACAGGTTTCCGCTCGCTACCCGAGAGGTCACTCGACGATGCACTACTTCACCTTGTTGATCAGCCCAGAACGCCAGCTCAGCGCCGACGAAGGCGCCGCAGAGATGACGGCCTACACGCAGTTCCATGCCAAGGCGGCCGCGGCCATCGTGGCAGGCGACGCGCTGCAGCCCGCGGCCTCCGGCGTGCGCATCACCGGCGGCCCGGACGCGCCCACCGTGACCGATGGCCCGTTCGCCGAGCGCGCGGAAGTGGCGGGCGGCTACTACGTACTCGAAGCGGACAACCTCGACGAGGCACTGGAACTCGCGCGTGACATCCCCGCGGCCCGACACGCGCCGTCGAGGTCTGGCCGATGGTTCACTACTCGCCTCCGAGTGCGCCACTGACCGGCGACAGCTGGTTGGCGTTGCTGCTCGAGCCCGCCGACACCGTTGCCACCCCCGGGACACCGGAATGGAACGAGCAGGCCCAGGCACATGTGGAGCTGGGCAAGGTCATCGGCGATCGGGCCGTGGGCGGCGCACCGCTGCATCCGCCGTCGACGGCGACGACTGTGCGCGTTCGCGACGGCAAGGTGCTGCTCACCGACGGGCCCTACGCCGAGGGAGCCGAGGTCGCCAACGGCTTCTATTACATCAACGCCGCCGACCGCGATGAGGCGGTCAAAGTCGCGTCGATGATTCCGGCGGCGACGGTGGAGCTTCGGCGGCTGGCCGGCGTATCCGCCCTCTAGCGGCGAATGAGCAACCTGGACAGCGTCTTCCGTCGCGAATGGGGTCCGGCAGTGGCAGCGCTCGCCCGCTGGTCCGGCGATCTCAGCGTTGCCGAGGACGCAGTTCAGGAGGCCTTCGCCGAGGCATTGCGCGCCTGGCCCCGTGACGGCGTGCCAGAGAATCCGGGCGGGTGGATCGTGAGGGTGGCTCGTCACCGCGCCCTCGACCGCCTCCGACGCGAATCCGTCCGGCCGGGAAAGGAACTCGCTGCCGTGGTGGATGACATTCGCGCCCGCACCGATGGCACGGGCGTGCCGCACCGGCACGCGCACATTCCACTGCGGGTGCCGGCCGCCGAGCAGCTGCCCGAGCGCACCCCGCACGTGCTCGGCTGCATCTACTCGGTGTTCACCGAAGGCTATTGGTCGACAGCCGGCCCGTCGGCGATCCGAGACGAGCTGTGCGACGAAGGAATACGGTTGGCCGGTGAGTTGTGCATGCTGATGCCCGTCTCGCGCGATGCGCACGCGCTGGCCGCCCTTGTCCTGCTCCATGATTCGCGACGGGGCACGCGCGTCGACGCCGACGGTGCGCTGGTTCCGCTAGACGAGCAGGACCGACGCCGGTGGGACCGCGGAAGGATCGCCACCGGGATACACCGGCTGAGGCGTGCCGCGGGCACGGACGGGCCGTATCTGCCCCAGGCGGTGATCGCCGCGGTGCACGCGACGGCACCCAGCTGGGAAGACACCGATTGGGCCACCATCTGCACGGCCTACGACCGGCTTGCCGAAATCACCGATTCTCCTGTGGTGCGGGCGAATCGGGCGATGGCGGTCGGGTTCCGCGACGGGTATCCCGCCGGCCTGGCCGCCCTCGACGACGTGGCCGACGACCCGCGAGTGGCCCGGACGGGCACCGTCCTGTCGATCCGCGCCGATCTGCTGCGCCGTGCGGGCCGCACGGACGAGGCGCGAACCTGTTACGAGAAGGCCCTTTCGGTGACGGGTTCCGACCCGGCGCGCGCCTTTCTGACCCGGCGCATCGCGGAGTGCTCCCCCTAGCCTGCCGAGCAGACGCAAAAGTACCCTTCTGAACGGCTTTTCGGGTACATATGCGTCTGCTCGCGCTAAGAAAGGGGGACGTCGAGGATCTGCTGACCCACGTCGGCACCGGGCCCGTCGAAGTGCCACCATTCGCCCGCGTAAACCGTCAGCCCGCCTGCGCCCATGCCGTCGCGCAGCCACGCGCGGTTGGCCTGCTGCTCAGGTGTGACACCATCGGTCGCGAAAGCCTTTGCCTCCGGCGAGAAGTCGTCGAAGCCGGTGCCCATGTCGATCAGCCGGCCGTAGTGCCCGTCGGCCAAGGTGACGTCCACCGAGCGGCCTGACTCATGGCTGCGTGCCGATGTGCCCGGTCGCGCCACCCAGTCGGGGTCGGGGGTGTCGGTGAACAACTCGACCTGCACGGCGTGCGGGCGATAGCAGTCCCAGAACACCATCGTCGCGCCACGGGCCCGAAACACCTCGGCAGCCTTCGCGAGTCCCGGCGCAAGCGATTCGTGCACAAGACAGCGCGCGTCGACGGGATACAGCGGCTTGCCGACGAAGTTGTCGCTTGTCGCGTACTTCAGGTCGACGACGGCGTCGGGCACGACGCTGCGGATGTCGACGAAATCGGCCTGCTCCGCCGTCGCGGGCTCAGCGCTCGCGACGGGTGCGGTGGCTACCGCCACCGCGGCGAGACCCACTGCGAGCGCTCGCACGTGGTCGGGGCTCAGGCCTCTGCGAAGTTGCGCGTGACCGACGGGTCGACGGGGATGCCGGGGCCTGTGGTCGTCGAGACGACGATCTTGCGCAGGTAGCGACCCTTCGACGACGACGGCTTGGCCCGCAGGATCTCGTCGAGCGCCGCGCCGTAGTTCTCGGCGAGCGAGGTCTCGTCGAAGGAGGCCTTGCCGATGACGAAGTGCAGGTTGGCCTGCTTGTCGACGCGGAAGTTGATCTTGCCGCCCTTGATGTCGTTGACCGCCTTGGTGACATCCGGGGTGACGGTGCCGGTCTTGGGGTTCGGCATCAGGCCGCGCGGGCCGAGGATGCGGGCGATGCGGCCCACCTTGGCCATCTGGTCGGGGGTGGCGATCGCGGCGTCGAAGTCCAGGAAGCCGCCCTGGATCTTCTCGATCAGGTCGTCGCTGCCGACCACGTCGGCGCCTGCGGCCTTGGCCTCCTCGGCCTTGTCGCCGACGGCGAACACCGCGACGCGTGCCGTCTTACCCGTGCCGTGGGGCAGGTTGACGGTGCCGCGAACCATCTGGTCGGCCTTGCGGGGGTCGACGCCGAGGCGGATGGCGACCTCGACGGTCGCGTCCTGCTTCTTCGACGAGGTCTCCTTGGCCAGCTTGGCGGCCTCCAGCGGCGAATACAGCCGCTCCCGGTCCACCTTCTCGGCCGCTTCGCGATATGCCTTGCTGTTCTTGCTCATTGATATCTCCTTGTTGATGAGTTGTGGTGCGATGAGTCGCTCGCGATGAGCGTCCATCTGTGCGGGCCGAAGCTGGCCCTCCCACGTGGGGTACAACGGCGAACTACTCGACCGTAATCCCCATCGACCGGGCGGTGCCGGCGATGATCTTCGACGCCTGATCGAGGTCGTTGGCGTTGAGGTCTTCCTTCTTGGTCTCTGCGATCTCGCGCACCTGATCCCACGTCACCTTGGCGACCTTGGTCTTGTGCGGCTCGCCCGAGCCCTTCGGGCACGCCTGCGGCCTTCAGCAGCAGCTTGGCCGCGGGCGGCGTCTTCAGCGCGAACGTGAAGCTTCGGTCCTCGTAGACGGTGATCTCCACGGGGATGACGTTGCCGCGCTGGCTTTCCGTAGCGGCGTTGTACGCCTTGCAGAACTCCATGATGTTGACGCCGTGCTGGCCGAGCGCCGGACCGACCGGCGGGGCGGGGTTGGCCTGCCCGGCCTGGATCTGCAGCTTGATCAGCCCGATGACTTTCTTCTTCGGGGCCATGGTGGTTGGTGTTTCCTCTCTCGTTCTTCAGTGATTTCGGCGCGGTCAGTCGCGCTGAGCGTGACTGCGCGCGCCGAAATCGCTAGATCTTGGCGACCTGGGTGAAGGTCAGTTCGACAGGTGTTTCGCGACCGAAGATGGACACCAGCACCTTGAGTTTCTGCTGTTCGGCGTTGACCTCGCTGATGGAGGCGGGCAGCGTCGCGAACGGACCGTCCATGACGGTGACGGACTCGCCGACCGCGAAGTCGACCTCGATGGGCGCGCGTTCCAGGCTTGCCTCGGACGAGGCGGCACCGGCTGTGCTCTTGGCGGGCTTCTTCGCCGCACCCTGGGGCAGTAGGAACTTGACGACGTCGTCGAGAGTCAGCGGCGACGGCCGCGATGTCGCGCCGACGAAGCCGGTGACGCCGGGGGTGTTGCGCACCGCGCCCCACGACTCGTCGTTGAGTTCCATGCGCACCAGGATGTAGCCGGGCAGCACCTTGCGGTTGACCTGCTTGCGCTGGCCGTTCTTGATCTCGGTGACCTCTTCGGTCGGCACCTCGACCTGGAAGATGTAGTCGCCGACGTCCAGGTTCTGCACGCGGGTCTCGAGGTTGGCCTTCACCTTGTTCTCGTAGCCGGCGTAGGAGTGGATGACGTACCACTCGCCCGGCTTGAGGCGCAGTTCCTTCTTCAGCGTGACGGCCGGATCCTCGTCCTCGTCTTCAACCTCGGTCGCGGCGTCGGGCTCAGCCGGGAGCGTCGTCGGCCTCGAGCGGAGCATCCTCGACGGCCTCGGCCGCGGTGGTCTCCTCGAGAGACTCGGCGGCCTCGTCTGCGATCACGGTCGCCGGGTCCGCGGCCTCTGCGAGCGCGTCGGACACGCTTGCGGCCGTTTCGCCGTCGAAGCTAGTCACTTGTCAGTCCTCTCAATTTCCTCGGTCAGCTCAGCCGAACACCATCATCACGACCTTGGCAACGCCGAGATCGACCAGTCCGATCAGCGTCACCATGAACACCAGGAAGACCAGCACCACCATGGTGTAGGTGACCATCTGCTTGCGGTTCGGCCAGATGACCTTCCGCAGCTCGCCGATGACCTCGCGCAGGTAGTTGATGACATACGCGATCGGGTTGCCACGCGGGCCCTTGCCGGCCTTCTTCGTCTTCTTCTTGCCCTTGCCGCTCTCCTCGAGCGAGGGCGCTTCCTGCGCGCCCGTCGTGGCGTCGCCGTCGATTGCGGCGCCGCGGCGCGACCGCTTACCGGTCGGTCGCGTCGGCGTCACCACGGAGCCGGTGGGTTCGGGCTCGTCGCTCACCGCATGCCTTTCGTCTGTGTTGTGTGGAGGTCACCTTCCAGTGTCCACACTCCTCGAGTATTCGCCTTCAGCAGGGGCGACAGGACTTGAACCTGCAACCTGCGGTTTTGGAGACCGCTGCTCTGCCAGTTGAGCTACGCCCCTTCACGGATCACACCTGCTGGCAGGCCATCGTCCCGCCCGGGACTCACACAATTTGCGCGCTCCCCGATCGGCCGACAATCAAACCGACGGACAGCGCGCATTATTTCCAGAATCCCGAGGTTCGAGTCTACATCGGGCCTGGTCTTTGTTACTAATCCGCTGCGACTTCGTCGGCGGCGGCCGGCGAAGGATCAGCCGTGACCGCATCCGGAGCCGTCCGAACCACCTGACCGCTTTCCAGGTCGTATTTGAGCGATACCGAGTTGTCGCCCTCGTGTCCCATCAGCGTGGTGAACGCCTCCAGGTACAGATCCCCGTTCTCGTCGAGGGCCAGGTTCCTGGTCTGGACGATGTCCGCGCCGAACCGCTCGTTGACGGAGATGACCTCCATGCGGCCCCATACCTTGTCCCCCGCCAGCATCGGCTTGTGATAGAGGAACTTCTGGTCGACCTGCACGATCTGCATGGTCTCGAAGCCGGTGTCGACCCTGCGGAAGAAGTCGCGCTGCATGATCAGCGCGAGCGTCGAGATGAACGTCGGCGGAGCCACCAGCGCGTGGTGGCCGAGCTCGGCGGCGGCCGCTTCGTCGAAGTGCGCGGGATCGCCGGACTTGATGGCGGCGGCGTACTCGCGGAGCTTCTCGCGGCCGATGATGAAGTAGTCGGGGTGGTCGTAGACCATTCCCAGCACGTCGGTTTTGATAGCCATCCGTTACGCCAGCTTCGCGCTTGCAACTGCGCGACCGAAGATCTTCTTGCCGCCGCTTGTCGCCGATAGCGCGATGGTGACCGATTTCGACTCGGGGTCAACGGATTTCACCTTGCCGCTGAAGGTGATCTCGGCGCCCACGCCGTCATTGGGTACCGGCACCACGGCGGTGAAGCGGACGTTGTACTCCGTCACCGCGGCGGGGTCACCGACCCACGAGGTGACGTAGCCGCCACCGAGGCCCATGGTGAGCATGCCGTGGGCGATCGCGGTGTCCAGGCCGACCTGTTTGGCGATCTCGTCGTCCCAGTGGATCGGGTTGAGGTCGCCCGAGACGCCCGCGTAGTTCACCAGGTCTTGCCGTGTCAACGGGATGACCTTTTCGGGAAGCTGGTCACCCACCTTCACCGAATCGAACTCACGCAGTGCCATTGCTGAAGCCACCTTCTTCTCCGTCTTCGCCTGACCGGCCCGCAAGGGTCGTGTAGGCCTCTTGTACTACTTCGCCTTTGTCGTTCGTCACGATGTTCTTCGTCACGATGATGTCGGTGCCGAACGACTGCCGGACCGAGTGCACGTGAACATCACAGTAGAGGCGATCGCCGGCCTTGACCGGCATCATGAACTTGAGTTCCTGGTCGACCTGGACGATCTTGGCGTCCGTGATGCCGATGTTGTGGTGCTTGAACATCGCCAGCTGCGCCGCATAACCGAACACCGAGATGAACGTCAGGGGCGCCAGGGTCGCGTCGTATCCGAGCTTGTCCGCGGCCGACTCGTTGAAGAATGACGCGTCGTCGTTCTTGACTGCGATCGCGTATTCGCGGATCTTCTCCCGGCCCACCTCGTAGTGATCGGGGTACCGATAGTGCAGTCCGATCAGGCTGTCCAGAAACGACGATGACACGGCTCGTGAACCTACCTACGTTCTTCGTGACGCCCGTGAGGGCTTGTAGTCAGCGCGATTCTTTGTGAGCTTGGTGCTTGCCGCAGTTCGGGCAGAACTTCTTGATCTCGAGCCGGTCGGGATCGTTTCTGCGGTTCTTCTTGGTGATGTAGTTGCGGTGCTTGCACACCTCGCAGGCCAAAGTGATCTTCGGCCTCACGTCGGTACTGGACGCCACGTCAGCTGCCCTCTTTCTCGGTTCGTTTCTGTAGTTTGTAGCGGTGGGGGGACTCGATCCCCCGACCTCACGATTATGAGTCGTGCGCTCTAACCAGCTGAGCTACACCGCCATCCGGGTGCCACCCTGGTGGCCACCGAGCCCCCTAACGGAATCGAACCGTTGACCTTTTCCTTACCATGGAAACGCTCTACCGACTGAGCTAAGGGGGCCTGAGCCCGCGCAGTCATGCTCGTGGGCCTTAAAGAGGGTACATTCTCGCCGTTTGGCGCGCCAAACCGCTTTACAGGCCGACGACTACGCCGTCGGAGGACGGGCCGTCGTGCAGCTCGATGGACTCGGGATCGGTGCCCACCGGCACGTCGAAGACCACCGCGGTGTCGATCGAATCGCCGGGGTGGAGGTCGGCGAGCGTGTTGCCGAGATAGATCCAGGCCTCGTCGTCGGAGGCGAACTCCGTAGTGCCGTCGGACAATGTGTTGAACGACGCGAAGAACGTCTGCGGCTCGTCGCCGACGTTGGTGACGGTCATCTTCACCAGCAGGAACTCGCCGGTGGCCGCCTTCTGCAGGTCGGGGAACTCGGGGTCGGCGACGACGGGCGCGCGCTCGACGCCGGTGACCACGAATTCGAAGTTGCCGTCGCGGACGGCCTGCCCGACGCTGCTGGCCTGGTTCTCCAGGGTCGGCGCCTCCTGGCCGACGTCGGTCGCGGGGGCGGCGACAGACGACTCGGCTGACGCGTCAGCGGGAGTGCGGGTGACGGTGACGTCGCCGACGTCGGCTTCCAGCGTCAGGTAGACGGCGGCCACGCCGACGACGAAAAGGACGGCGACCGCAGCGACGATGCCCGCGATGACCGTGCGGCTCGCGCCCCGACCTCTGCGGCGCGACAGCCATGGCCTCGAGTGATGGCGCCTCGAAGGCAGCCGCGGATGTGGCGGCCGCGCGGTGCTCGGTCCACGACTGGCCGTCGAAATAGCGTTGACCGCTCGACCCGTCGGGGTCGGGATACCAACCTGCAGGCGTGGTCACGGGCTGCGGCCTTTCTCTGGGCTCACCATTGCGCGCGCGATGACGGACGTTACCGCAGGTCTGCGGGCTGCGGCGCGATAACGATGCGGTTTGCGGTGGGCCGGCGGCCCGTCGCGGCTGTGATAGGACAGACGGATGCCGGAGTCGGTCTCAACAGCAGACATCCCACGGGTAGCGGTCTACCTCGACTTCGACAACATCGTGATCTCGCGCTACGACCAGGTGCACGGCCGTAGTTCGTTTCAGAAGGACAAGTCGCGGGGGCTGGAGAAGGACAAGCTGACCACGGCCACCGTCGACATCGGGGCGATCATCGATTTCGCATCCTCGTTCGGGACGCTGGTGCTGACGAGGGCCTATGCGGACTGGTCGTCGAACGTCAACGCCGAGTACCAGAGCCAGCTCGTGGCCCGGGCGGTCGATCTGGTGCAGCTGTTTCCGGCGGCCGCCTACGGCAAGAACGGCGCCGACATCCGGCTCGCCGTCGACGCCGTCGAGGACATGTTCCGGCTGCCGGACCTGACCCACGTGGTGATCGTCGGCGGCGACTCCGACTACATCGCGCTGGCGCAGCGGTGCAAGCGGCTCGGCCGTTACGTCGTCGGGATCGGAGTCGCGGGCGCCAGCAGCCGGTCGCTGGCGTCGGCCTGCGACGAGTTCGTCACCTACGACGCGCTGCCGGGCATCCCGACTGTCGCGCCGCAGCCCGCGAAGAAGGCGACGAGGCGCGCGAAGGCGACGACAGCCGACGACGAGCCGGAGCCCGCGGATGCACAGGCCGCCGCGACCGGTCTGCTGGAGCGGGCGCTGCGCATCGGCCACGAGAAGGACGACGCGGACTGGCTGCACAACTCTGCGGTCAAGGCCCAGATGAAGCGGATGGACCCGTCGTTCTCCGAGAAGTCGTTGGGCTTCCGCTCGTTCAGCGATTTCCTGAGGTCGCGCAGCGACGTCGCCGACCTCGACGAGAGCAGCACCACCCGGATGGTGCGGCTGCACCGCGACAGTTGAGCATCCCTAGGCTGAGGCAGTGACAAACCGCTTGTACTTTCGGCAGCTGCTGTCGGGCCGTGACTTCGCCACCTCCGACATGATCGCCGTGCAGATGCGCAACTTCGCCTATCTGATCGGCGACCGCGAGACCGGCGACACCGTCGTCGTCGACCCGGCGTATGCCGCCAACGACCTGGTCGACATCCTCGAAGCCGACGGCCAGAAACTCTCCGGTGTCCTTGTCACCCATCATCATCCAGACCACGTCGGCGGCTCGATGATGGGTTTCGAGCTCAAGGGTCTCGCCGAACTGCTGGAGCGCCAGAGCGTGCCCGTGCACGTCAACAGCGTTGAGGCGGAATGGGTTTCGCAGGTCACCGGCATTGCCCGCAGCGACCTCACCGGCCACGAGCACGGCGACAAGCTCACCGTCGGCGACATCGAGATCGAGCTGCTGCACACCCCCGGCCACACCCCGGGCAGCCAGTGCTTTCTGCTCGACGGGCGGTTGGTCGCAGGCGACACGCTCTTCCTGGAAGGCTGCGGGCGCACCGACTTCCCCGGCGGCGACGTCGACGAGATGTTCCGCAGCCTGCAGCAGCTCGCCCAGCTCTCCGGCGATCCGACCGTGTATCCCGGGCACTGGTACTCCCAAGAGCCCAGCGCGCCGCTGTCGGATGTGCGCCGCACCAACTACGTCTACCGGGCGAGCAATCTGGATCAGTGGCGAATGCTGATGGGCGGCTGATCTTTCAGTAGGGTGCTGACCACGGCGACGCTGCCGTGTCGCCAGCGCCCGCGGGCGCCCCATTGGGGAGGAATCCACTCGATGACGACACCGTCCACTCCCGCAGGCTGGTATCCCGATCCCGAGCAGGCCGGTCAGCTCCGGTACTGGGATGGCGCGGCGTGGACCGATCATCGGTCGCCCGTTCAGCAGCCGGCAGCACCCCAGACCCCCGAGCCTCCCGCAGCGCCTGCCGCGCCGGAGCCGCCCGCCGAGCCCTCTTTCTCCGAACCATTGGGCGCAGACCGCGCTCCCGACAGCGATCCGGAGCCGACTCCTCCCGGCGAACCCGACCCGCTGTCGCTCACCGAGCAACCGACGACACAGGTGCCGCTGCGCGAGTGGTCGTTCGAGCCGCCACCGCTGGAACCCGATCAGACACCCAGTTGGGCCACGGAGCCGACGTCGACGCCCGAGCCCACCACGGAGCCGGAGCCGATCACGGACCCGACGCCGACCTACGAGCCGCCCGCCGCACCGCCGCCGGTGCCTCTCACCGAGCAGCCGACGACAAAGGTGCCGTTGCGCGACTGGTCCGACCCGACGCCCGAGTCGGCGCCGTACGCCGATGCCACCACACCGACTCCGCCTGGGCCGCAGGCCGTCGAGCCACCCGCGGGCACCGAGCCGTCGGCCCCGGTCGACAACCGCAAGCTCATCATGGGTTTCGGCGGCTTGGTCGCCGCGCTGCTTCTGGTGTTGGTCCTCGCCGCGGTGTACGCGTTCGTCATCCACGAGCCCGACACCGTCGACGCGTCCTCGCCCACCAGCGAAACCTCAACGACCACAACGGATGAGACGACGGCGTCGGAGGAAACCTCTGCGAGCGAGACGCCGCTGCCCGCACCGCCCGCAGGAAGTGCCACGGACGGTCCGTTGACGTTCACGGTGGTCGGCGTCGAGAGCGGCACCACCATCACTGACACGGAGAACGAGTTCCTCACCAAGGACGCCCAAGGCGAGTTCATCGTCGTGCGCCTCACCGTGCAGAACACCAGCCCGGACCCCGGCCAGTTCCTCGGTACCTTCCAGAAGCTGAATGCGGCCGGCCAGCAGTTCACCATCGACGACGAGGCCACTTTCTATGTCGGCGGCGGCTTCGTGGACATCCCGCCCGGGGCTGAGGCCGCGGTCGGCCTCGCCTACGACGTGCCACCCGGCACAGTGCCCGAGTCGGTCGAGCTGCACGCCGATCCGATCAGCCCGGGTGTCGTGCTGCCGCTGGGGTAGCCGACCGGCAACGGGGTTGCTCCGGTTTCACGACGACGCGACCCCGCCCCTCCACTCTTGAATCAGTACAGCAACGGTTCGCCCCACCCGCCTCATGCTGCGCAGCGAACTCAGCTGTCCGTGCCGCCCGTCGCGGCCCGCACAGTTTTGCGGCACCGGTGACGAGATCGCATATCAGGCTCGACTTCGACCGCGAATTGCGCAGTGAACCGGGCTACTCGCCCGTGATTTCGCGGAGCGAATCATTCGAGTAGTGCAATACGCAGGACACGGCCTCCGCCGCCTGGCAAACTCTCACTGTCAACGCCTCGAGTCTTAGAGGCGCGCGGTCAGGGAGTTTGCTATGAAGAACGTCGTCATGTGCTTCGACAGCACGAACAGGCGACCCGGTCCCCGCGACGCGACCAACGCCGAGACCTTGTTCCGGCTGCTGGACGACAGCGCCGAAGACCGCCAGCTCACCTGGTACGACGCCGGCGAAGCGGCGCTCAACTCTCCGCGTCTGTTCCACCCGGCGGCCAGGCGTTGGCGTGCCCGCGTCGCGGCCGCTGCTCGCCAATCCGTCGTCGACGCGTACTTCTACCTGACCGAGCACTGGGAGCCCGGCGACCGAATCTTCCTGCTGGGGGCCGGCCGCGGCGCCTATTGCGCGCGGGCACTGGCAAGGATGCTGGGCGCCGTCGGGATGATGAGCGACCGCGAGGACAACGTCGTCGAATACGCTTTGGCCGCCTACTCACTGCCCGCCCAGGCCCGAACCACCGAGGACTGGCGCCGCATTCACCGCATGGCTTGCGCGCTCGAAGGCCGTACCGACGTCGCGGTGCCCGTGCACTTCCTCGGACTCTGGGACACCGTGAAAGTGCCTGGCACGCCGAGCCTCTCCAACGAGGACTGGCTGGGCAACGTCGTGGCGGGACGACATGCGATCGCCATCGACGGCGGATCGGGGCCGTTCGGCGAATGCCGGATCGGACGCGACGACGACAGCATCGAGGAAGTCTGGTTCCGCGGCGCGCACTGCGATGTCGTCGGCGGGCCGAATGCGTACTGGCCGCTGGCCGACATCACGCTCGACTGGATGATCGACGGTGCGGTCGCGGCGGGCGCCCTTGTGTGCGAGACGGCCGTGCCGCGCACTCCCGCACCGACCGAACGCGATGCGCTCGCCGAAGGCGCGCGATCGCTGCACGTGCGTGAGGTGCCCGACGACGCGCTCGTGCACGCCAGTGTCGATGTGTATCTGCGCGCGCATCCCGACTACTGGCGCAGGCTGCCGTCGCGCATCGTCTGGTCGGATCTGGATTGGGCGGCACGCGCCAAGCGGCTGCCGGTCGCCGACACCGCGCCGGTGGTGAAGTCGAAGCCAGACGCCGACGAACTCGCCGCCGTCGCGTCGTAGCTCCAACACACAGGTGTGACGTCGGCAACCAGCGCACACAACCACGTGAGGCACTTCAGCCTCATTGAACTCACAAGAAATTGCCGTCACAGCAAATTCTTCGGGCCGGCCTCGTCGAATGCTGACCTTGATCGCAGACCATGGTAAAAGGGACGCGTGGGGATTTCGGATTGGTTCGGCGACCGGGCCAGCGACATAGCAAATCTGTCCCCCGGTGCGTGGACGGCGATGGCGGCGTGGCTCGCCCTTGTCGTCACGATCGCCGCCCTCGTCTACGCGTGGCGGCAGTTCCAGTCGGCCAGGCACGAGACCGAGGACGTCTCGCAGCCCAACGTCGCGATGTTCATGGAGCCGAGCGCCTCGGACTGGCATCTCGTCGAGTTGGTGGTGAAGAACTTCGGCCAGAAGCCGGCGTATGGAATCCAGTTGGAGTTCGCGACGCCGCCCACGGTGGCGCGCTACGAGAGCGCCGACGCCGACAACTACGTCGACATCGTCCCGTTGAAGCTGCCCGCCGAGATCGCCTATCTCGCCCCGTCGCAGGAATGGCGCACGGTGTGGGATTCGGCGCTGGACCGCAAGCAGCTGGGCGAGTCGATCGGGTCGCGCTTCGCGGGCGCCGTGACGTTCTACGACCAGCCGATGTCCGCCCGCCAACCGAAGGCGAAGTCGACCAAGCGCCGCCAGTTCCGCACCCCCGCCGTGCTGGACTGGGGCACGCTGCATCCGGTCGAACGGCTCGAGCTGCTGACCAAGCACGACCTCGCGCGCCAGGAGAAGCAGAAGCTGGAGCTGCTGCGCGGTCTGCTGACCTACTACCACTACGCGACGACCGAGAGCCGGCACGAGGTGCTGCAGGCCGAGATCAACAAGATCAACGCCGCGGCCAACGAGCAACGCGACCGCTACCGCGAGCAGTTCAAAAGCCGGCAGGAGGCGGCGCCGCAACGCGAGGCGCAGTCTGCGCCGGTGCCGGTCTCCGAGCTTCCGCCCCAGCAGCAGCGCTACGCCAACCCGCCGCAACAGCAAGAGCAACGGTACGAGGGCCTGCCGCCCGAATACGACGACGCGCCTCCGCCGTACGACGACGAACCGTTGTTCGAGGACGACGACGCCCAGACCCGGGTGATCAACGGCAGGCACCGGCGCGGCATCGGCGCAGGCTGATCCGCCGCGCGGGACCCGCGCTTGGCTTTCGTAACATCGTTTCGTAACATCGATCTGAAACGAAAGCCCACGTCGATGGAGGCCCGATGACCAGCCCGGTGACTTACGAGCAGAGCGATTCCGTCGCGACGATCACGCTCGACGACGGCAAGGTCAACGTGCTCGGGCCGACGATGCAGGCAGCCATCAACGATGCGCTCGACCGCGCCGAGAAGGACGACTCCAAGGCCGTTGTGCTGGCCGGCAACCAGCGGGTATTCAGCGGCGGATTCGATCTTTCGGTCTTCCAGTCCGGTGACGCGGCCGCCGCGCTGGCGATGCTGGCAGGCGGATTCGAGTTGTCCAAGAGGTGCCTGACGTTCCCCAAGCCGGTCATCATGGCCGCGACCGGACCGGCCATCGCGATGGGTTCGTTCCTGCTGCTCAGCGGCGACCACCGGGTGGGTGCCCCGAAATCGCGCTGCCAGGCCATCGAGGTGGCGATCGGAATGACGATTCCCATCTCGGCGATCGAGATCATGCGGATGCGGTTGACGCCTGCCGCGTTCCACCGAGGCACGGCGCTGGCGTCGACGTTCGTCGGCGACGAGGCGATCGCGGCGGGTTGGCTGGACGAGATCGTCGACGCGGACAAGGTCCTTGCACGCGCACAGGAGGTGGCGGCCGAGGCCGCCACGACGCTGCACGCGGGCGCGCACCTGGCGACCAAGCTGAAGGCCCGCGAGTCCGCGCTGACCGCTATCCAGGCCGGAATCGACGGCCTGCCAACGGAATTCGCCGCCAGCTAGGCTGCTGCGATGCCCAGGGCGAAGCAACGCACGCCCGAGCTTCGGGATCGGGTGCTCGCCGTCGCGATTCACACGCTCGGCGAGGAGGGCATCGCCGGCTTCACCACACGGCGGGTAGCCGAGCGGGCGGGCACGTCGGTGCCCGCGGTGTACGAACTGTTCGACGACAAGGCCGGGCTGGTGCGGGCGATGTTCTTCGAGGGCTTCCGGCTGCTGGGAGCCGAGCTGGCGAGGATCCCCGAGTCGGACGACGCACTCGCCGATCTCGAGCGGCTGGTGCCGGTGTTCCGGCTGTTCTGCCGCGCCTACCCGAAGCTGGCGCAGGTGATGTTCTCGCGGCCGTTCGCCGATTTCGAACCGGGCGCCGACGAACTCGCGGCGGGTGGCTCTGTCCGCGAGATCTTCGTCGGCCGGATAAAGCGCTGCGTCGGCAAAGGTCTCCTCGGCGGGGATCCGACGGACATCGCGCACGTATTGCTGGCGCTTGCACAGGGTTTGGCGGTTCAGGAGGCCGGTCGGTGGCTGGGCACACCGGCGGAGATCGAACGCAGGTGGAAGGTCGGGGTCGCATCCGTGCTCGACGGGTTCGCACATGGCGAATCCGTGAGCCGCGCCGCCGCGGCGGCACCCAAATACTGATATTGGCTCCCCCACCCGGTACGGTCAGACCGGGTTGACCTTCCAGCCCCTCGGAAACGTCACGGCGGCGATATGGATCCCCCGCCGGCGGGTGCCGAGCACTGCGACGTAGCCGACAGTTCACGGTGCTGGTTTATGTGACGGTTCTCAGGGCGAAAGAATTCCGCGGGCGAACGACGGTCGTGTCGGATCAGCGCGCACAACGGTCACGCGTCAGGACGCGAAAGCCAAGGGGGAAAGCGTGAGCATCTTCACGCAGACGATGTATCGGAATGCTCGACAGAGCGCCAAGGGCATGGTGACCGGTGAACCGGACGCCCCTGTCCGGCACACCTGGGCGCAGGTCCACGAGCGGGCACGGCGGATAGCCGGCGGCTTGGCGCGACACGGTGTCGGCCGCGGCGACGCGATCGCGGTGCTGGCGGGCGCCCCGGTCGAGATCGCGCCGACAGCACAGGGTCTGTGGATGCGCGGCGCGAGCCTGACGATGCTGCACCAACCCACACCGCGTACCGACCTGGCCCGGTGGGCGGTGGAGACGACCGGGGTCATCGACATGATCCGCGCGAAGGCGGTCGTCGTCTCCGACCCGTTCATGGCTGCGGCGCCGGTGCTGGCCCAAGCCGGTTTGCAGGTGCTGACCGTCGATGAACTGCTCGACAGCGAACCGATCGATCCCGTCGACACCGATGACGACGACGTGGCGCTGATGCAGCTGACGTCGGGATCTACCGGATCGCCCAAGGCCGTCCAGATCAGCCATCGCAATTTCGTCGCGAACGCCGAAGCGATGTTCGCGGGGGCGGAGGTCGATCCCGAGACCGATGTGATCGTCAGCTGGTTGCCGTGCTTCCACGACATGGGCATGACCGGGTTCCTGGCGGTGCCAATGTATTTCGGTGTCGAGCTGGTCAAGGTCACCCCGATGGACTTCCTGCGGGACGCGCTGCTGTGGGCGAGGCTGATCGACAAGTACAACGGCACGATGACCGCCGCACCCAACTTCGCGTACAACCTGTTGGCCAAGAGGCTGCGCAGACAGGCAACTCCTGGCCAGTTCGACCTGTCCTCTCTGCGGTGGGCGCTGTCGGGCGCCGAACAGGTCGACCCCGCAGACGTGGCGGAGCTGTGCGAAGCCGGCGCACCGTTCGGTCTGCGTCCGGAGGCGATTCTCCCGGCGTACGGCATGGCCGAGACCACCGTCGCGGTGTCGTTCACGCAGAGCGGCGCGGGCCTCGAGGTCGACGAAATCGACGCCGACCTGCTCGCCGTGCTGCGCCGGGCCGTTCCTGCCACCCACGGCCATACCCGGCGGCTGGCCTCGCTGGGTCGCGCGCTGAAAGGGCTCGAGGTGCGCATCGTCGACGTCGACGGCTCCGTGCTGCCCGCGCGCGGGGTCGGCGTGATCGAGGTGCGCGGTGAGCCGGTGACTCTGGGCTACACAACGGGCGCGGGTTTCGTTCCGGCCCAGGATGAGCACGGCTGGTATGACACCGGCGACCTGGGATACGTCACCGAAACCGGAAACATCGTGGTATGCGGTCGACTCAAGGACGTGATCATCATGGCCGGTCGCAACATCTACCCGACCGATATCGAGCGTGCCGCGTGCCGGGTCGACGGCGTTCGTCCGGGTTGTGCCGTCGCGGTGCGCCTGGACGCGGGGCATTCGCGCGAGTCCTTCGCCGTCGCCGTTGAATCGAACGCCTACGACGACCACGACGAGGTGCTCCGCATCGGTCACCAGGTCGCCCACGAAGTGGTCGCCGAGGTCAACGTCCGGCCCCGCAACGTGGTCGTGCTCGAGCCGGGGATGATCCCGAAGACGCCGTCGGGAAAGCTGCGACGCGCGCACGCTCTGGCGTTGATTGACTGACCGCCGCCCCGGGCGGGTAAGTTGGGGTTCACCTGGGGAGGAGCAGGCGATGGCTGATTACGACGCGCAGCCCGACCGCGACGCTCCCCCCGAGCCTGAGCTCTCCACCGCACAGTTGGAGGCCGATGACATCGACCTGCACGCCGGGTTGATCGGGGTTGCCGGGATCATCGCGGGCGGCCGGGGGGTGCACGAGTTGCTCGGCGATGTCGCCGAGTTCGCGGTGCGGGCGATACCTGGGGTGGACGGCGCAGGCGTCACGCTCATCGACGTGTCATCAGACACGCCGCGACCACAGGCGTGGACCACCACCGCGCCGTTTGTCGACGAGATCGACATCGTTCAGTACGAGCGGTTCGACGAGGGGCCGTGCATCACCTGCATGCAGACGCGTCGGCCCACGGTCAGCGGGTCGCTCGGCAGCGACAGGCGGTGGCCCCACTTCGGCGGCCGGGTGGCGCGGATGGGGGTGCGCTCGGTGATGGCCCTTCCGCTTCTGGTCGACGGCAGGGCGATCGGTGCGATCAACGCCTACGCGTTCGGCCGCGACGCGTTCGGCGACCACGCCGTGGCTTTGGGTTCCCAGTTCGCCGCCCCCGCGGCGGTGTCGGTCTACAACGCCAAGCTGCTGACCGATGCGCGGTCCAGGGCCGAACAACTGCAGCAGGCGATGGCCACCCGGTCGGTGATCGACCAGGCGATCGGCATCCTGCGCAGCCGGTCGGGCCGCACGTCGGAGGATGCGTTCGACAGGCTCACCCGTATGAGCCAGGCCGAGAACGTCAAGCTGCGCGTCGTCGCCGAGCGACTGGTCGACGAGGCCGTGAAACGGGCAAAGGCCCGACGCCCGTAGTGATCGGCTAGCGTGACCCGGATGCGAGGTCGGACAGCGCCGCCACCAGGGCGGGCCTCGCGAACCGGTCGGTCACCAGCCGCCTGGCGACATCCGTCAGGTGCTCGCGCTGGGTGCGCGCATAGGTCCGCAACAGCCTGAAGGCCTCTTCGAGCGACACGTTGAGGCTCTCCCGCAGGAAGCCCTTGGCCTGCTCGACGACGACGCGACTGGCCAGGGCGGACCGCAGCTGCGGGATAACGGTGTCCGTCGTGTGCGGGTGCTCCTGAAGGATCGCCACGCACGCGATGTGGGTCAACGTCTGAGCCACCAGAAGGTCTGCCTCGTTCAGCTCGCCGGACCGGTTGCCGAACAACCCCACCGCTCCCAGGACAGAGCCTGCAGCGCGCATCGGGACGGCGTGCACGGAAGCGAATCCGGCGTCGACGGCCGCGGCGGTGAATCGCGGCCATCGCGCGGTATCGGCGCTCAGGTCGGCAACCGAGATGGACCGACCGGTCGTGTAGCACTCGACGCAGGGTCCTTCGTCGGCCTGCAACTGGAACAGCTCGAGGTCGCGCGCCTGGTCCGAGGTCGCCGCCATCAGACGCAGCTGACCGAGCGGGTCGGCGAGCAGCAGGCCCGCAGCGGCCACATCGAGTAGCCGTGCGCACCGCTCGGTGAGATCGGTCAGCAGGTCCACCACGTCGAAGTCGTCGAGCAGGCTGTCGACGACGGTGACGACGGCGTCGAGCACCTGCGTCTCCCGGGGATTCTCAGTCACCGTGCCCTCCAATCTGAGTCGGCACGTTCTTGGCTGCCGAAGCGCATCAGTCGTCCTCCAATTTGAGTCGGCGATCGAGAATGTCGCGGGCCACCTCGGTGGCGGTTCGGCCGGTGGCGTAGGCGTGGCCGCGCAGCCGCACCAGCGCCTCGGTCGGCTCGATACCCAGTTGAGCGACCAGCATGCCGGTCGCCTGGCTGACCTCCGCCCGGCTGAGTGAGTTCAGTTCCGCCCAGGCATCGCTGGCGGGGTCGGCCGCCGCGGCCTTCAGATCGCCGTCCATCAGGTCCAGAAGCGGGATTCCGGCGAGCTCGGCGGCGACCGCCGCGCCGGCGAACTGCGATCCGTCCATCCGCCCGGGCGTTGCGCGAAACAGGTCGAGCGCGCCGACGTGTTCGCCGGCCACCACGACCGGCATCGCGACGACGGACCGGATGTCGTAGGCCAGCATGGCCGGGCCGTAGGCGGGCCACCGGAGGTCACCGGGGTCGGCCAGATCGATGATCACAACCGGCTGGCGGCGGGCTCACCGAGTCCAGGCAGGGTCCCTCGCCGAGGGTGAACTGCAGTTCGTCGTACGCCCGGGCTGACGCACCGCTGGAGCCGAGGGTTCCGGCGTTGGCCCCGTCGAAGACCAGGGAGATGGCTGCGGCGTCGACGTCGAACAGGTTCACGCACGCCTCGCACAGGCGGTCAGCTGCGTCTACCCCTCGCCTGCCTTCGACTGCGGCGAGAAGTTCCATGTGGATTGCCACATTTAACCGAACAGGTATCGGGCTGCCGGAACGGCGCTCGACCCTCGTGGTGGCGTGGCCATGTGTCCACCCTCCTCTACTGAGAGCGCTTTTGCGAACATGGTGTGGTGACCGACGTACAAGGACGGGTGTGGCGCGGCGGAAAGCCGCAGGACGACTTTGATTTCTCCTCGATCTCTGACTATCTCGTCGCAGACGACACCCTGGTCTGGTGCGACATCTTCGACCCCGACGCGTCGACGCTGTCCGATCTCGCGAACGAACTCGGGCTGAACAGCTGGGCGGTCGAGGACGCCATCGGGGAGGCCGAACGCACGAAGGCCGCGGTGTACCGGACGCACACTTTCTTCACGGTGTACGCGGTGTCGCGCAAGGAGGCGGCCGACGACTCCGACTCGACGCTGACCACGCACCGCGTCTCCGGTTTCGTGCTGCCGCAGGGGCTGATCACCGTGCGGCTGTCGCCGTGGTACGACATCGACACCGTCTCACAGCGGTTCGACGAGCTCGGCGGTCAGGAGTACGGCGTCGGCTCGTTGGTGCACGGCCTGCTCGACGTCATCGTCGACGAGCACTTCGCCGCGGTGCAGGCGCTCGACGACGCCATCGAAGCACTCGAGGACGATCTGTTCGAGAACAACACCCCGCGAGGTGGGCTGCAGCGCAAGACGTTTCAGCTGCGCAAGGATCTCGTCGCGCTGCGCAGGGTGGTGCTGCCGATGCGGGAGGTCGTCAGCTCGATCCAGCACCGACGGCTGGACGCGAAGACCTCGCCGGAACTCGACCCGCTGTACGCCGACCTGTATGACCATGTGTTGCGGGTGTCGGAATGGACGGAGTCGTTGCGGGACATGGTGACAACGGTGTTCGAGACGAACCTGTCGTTGCAGGACGCCCGACTGAACCAGGTGATGAAGAAGCTCACCGGGTGGGCGGCGATCATCGCCGTGCCGACGGCGATCACCGGATTCTACGGCCAGAACGTCAACTATCCGGGCATCGAGACGGTCGGCGGCTTCGTGACGAGCACAGCGCTGATCATCTTCTTCGGCGCGGTGCTGTACTGGACGTTCAAGCGTCGGGACTGGCTGTAGCGGTCAGCATGCCGACGACCTCGTCGTCGCAGCGGTAGGTCACGGTGAACCCGTCGCGGCTCTCGTCGAGGTGGCTGTCCCGGTATTCGGTGCCCCAGCCGCGGTAGGTCAA
Organism: uncultured Actinomycetota bacterium; assembly: GCA_963786995.1. Taxonomy (GTDB): domain Bacteria; phylum Actinomycetota; class Actinomycetes; order Mycobacteriales; family Mycobacteriaceae; genus Mycobacterium. Next base: position 165,100 of record CAWBBH010000007.1, read on the forward strand.
CGCGTATCGGCCGATGGCGCAGGTATATTCGGGCACGTCGGCCCAGGCAGCGGAGTAGCCGGCGGCGACTAGGCCTGCGATGCGGCCCTGTTCGGTGGCGTCGCGCCAGTGTTCGGACGGTATCCGGCGCTGCGCGGTGAGATTGTAGGCGAGCGCGACGTCGCCCGCCGCGTAGACGTTCGGGGCAGAGCTGTGCATGCGTTCGTCGACGACGACACGGCCACCGGCGGTGTCGATTCCCGCGGCGGCGGCGAGCCTGCTGTCGGATCGCACCCCGGTTGCGGAGACGACGAGATCGGCCTCCACGCTCGCGCCGCTGTCGAGGGTGACCTCGCTGTCGTCGACGGCGGTGACGTTCGTCGCGCCGATGAATCGAACGCCGATGTCGGACAACATCTTTGCCACCCGTTCGCCGGCTTCGAGCCCGAACCGTCGCTGCACCGGCACCGGTTCGGGTGCGATGACGGTCGTCGTCACCCCGCGGGCCGCGAGGCAGGAGGCCGCCTCGCATCCGATCAGGCCGCCGCCGATCACGACGGCAGAGTCGGAGTTCCTGGCGGCCATCCGCAGCACCACGGCGTCTGCGAATGACCGCAGCGACAGCGCCGCGTCACCGCCCGGCACGTCGAGCGGAACCGGCGTCGCCCCCGTGGCCAGCACCAGGTGCCAGTAGGCGTATCGCCGACCTGCAGCCGTGACGACTTCCCGGTTGGCCAGATCGATGTGGTCGACGGTGATGCCGCGGTGCAGCTGGATGCCGTGTGTGACGAACCAGCCTGCGGTGTGGAGGTCGAGGTTCGGATCCCTGCCGCAGAGGTAGGCCTTGCTCAACGGCGGCTTGGCGTACGGCAGCGCCGGATCGCTGGCGATGATGCGGACGGGGATCTTGGGATGCTCGCGGCGGAAAATTTCCGCAGCGGTCAGCCCGGCCGCACCGCTGCCGATGGCGATGAATCCCGGAGCCACCATGGCATGGGGTTACCACCGCGGCGGCTTTGCTACTCCTGACCGCGGGCTTGGTTGTCGACGCTGCAGCCTGCGTCGTCGGCGACGCCCCACACCAGGCAGAACGTGTGCCCGGCGGGGTCGCGGAAAACCCGGAAGGTGTCGTCCTCGTCGGCGTCGGTCACCCGGGTGGCGCCGAGCCCGACGACTGCGCGTTCCGCGTCGTCGACGGCGTCATCGGCGACCTGGATGTCGAGGTGAAATTGCTGAGACCCGCGAGTGTCGGGGAACGTCGGCGGCTCGTGGTCCGGCGAGAGCTGGAAGGCCAACCGCCGTCCCGACGGGTCGGTCAACGTCGACCAGGTGTCGTCGTCCTTCCGTACGTCGCCGCCCAGAATCGCTTGGTAGAACATCGCAAGCTCGTGCGGCTCCTTGCAGTCGATGACGGTCGAGCGAAGCTTTCCGATCATGGGGTCCGAATTGCCGTAAATGGGTCCGCACAAACGGCCAGGCTGTCCCACGCGCGCTCGACTCGGCGTGCCGACGCGCCGACCAAACAGCTCGCGATCGACGTCAACGATCTCGACGGCGTCGACCTGCGGCTGCGGGTCGGCCTGAACTCGGGTGAGGTGATCGCCGGGGAGATCGGTCCCGGTGCAGGCGGTTACACGGCGATCGGCGAGCAGGTCGGTATGGCGCAGCGGATGGAGTCGGCGGCGCCGCCGGGCGGAGTGATGCTCAGCGAGCCCACCGCACGGCTGGTCGCCGACGTTGTGGTGCTCGGCGACGAGGAGTCGGTCGACATCAAGGGTGCCGACCACCCGGTTCCCGCGCGACGCTTGTTGGGCGTCGCCGAGCATCGGGCCGCCGCAAGGCGCGATACGACTTTGGTCGGCAGGCAGTGGGAGCTGGCGGCGCTGACAGGTGTGTTGGATCGGTCGATCACCGGCTCGGGAGCAGTGGTGGGGCTAGTCGCGCCCGCCGGTGTCGGCAAGAGCAGGCTCGTCGCCGAGGTGGCGGCCATCGCGGCGAGCCGCGGAATCGCGGTGTATTCGTCGTTCTGCGAGTCCCACGCCAGCGACATCCCGTTCCATGCCGTATCACGCCTCCTGCGAGGCACATTCGGCGTCGACGAAGTCTCCGACGAGGTGGCGCGTGAGCAACTTCGGGAGCGGGTGCCCGACGCCGACGCCGAAGATCTGCTCCTACTCGATGACCTCCTCGGTGTCCGCGATCCCGCGGTGCTGTCCCCGGACATCGCCCCCGATGCGCGAAGGCGCCGGCTCACCGCGCTGGTCAACGGGGCGTCGCTGGCCCGCTCGACGCCCGCCGTCTACGTCATCGAGGATGTGCACTGGATCGACGAAGTCAGCGAGTCGCTGCTGGTGGACTTCCTCAAGGTCATTCCGCGCACGTCCTCGTTGGTGTTGATGACGTATCGGCCGGATTACCGCGGACCGCTCAGTACGACGCCCGGCTCCCAGACGATCGCGCTAGCGCCACTGAACGATTCGGAGACCGGTGCGCTGATCATCGAAATGCTCGGTCCGGACCCATCGCTGGCACCGCTGACGACTCAGATCACCGACCGGGCGGCGGGGAACCCGTTCTTCGCGCAGGAGATCGTCCGCGACCTTGCCGATCGAGGAGTGCTACGGGGCGACCGCGGGGCCTACCGGGCCGACGGCGTCGGCACCGAAGCGACCGTGCCCGCTACCCTGCAGGCCGCCATCGCCGCGCGCATCGACCGGCTCGACACCGTGGCCAAGGCAACGCTGAACGCCGCGTCGGTGATCGGCTCGCAGTTCGACGCCGAACTGCCTGCGACACTGGTCGGTGAAACCGCTCTGCCGCAATTGATTGCGGCTGAACTCGTCGACCAGATCAAGTTCACGCCGAAGGTGGAGTACGTGTTTCGGCATCCGCTGATCCGCACGGTGGCCTATGAATCGCAGCTGAAAGCCGACCGCGCAGCGCTGCACAAGAAGCTCGCCGCCGAGATCGAACGACGCGATCCGGATTCCGCCGACGCGAACGCGGCATTGATCGGCGAGCACCTCGTGTGGGACCATCTGCGGTGTGAATCCCGAAGACGACCCCGAGGCCAGGATCAGGGCCCTTGAGCAACCGCTTTCGGATCAGGCGCGGGCCAGTGAGCTCGGCGGTGGACACGCGGGCAGCGACGCCGCATACCTGCCGCCGCCGACGTCGGCCTACACCCCGCCCGACTACAGCACACAGCCCTATGGGTCGCAGCAGTACGGCGCCCAGCCGTTCGGTACGCAGCCCTATGGCACGCAGCAGTACGGCGCCCAGCCGTATGGCACTGCGCAGTGGGGTGCCCAGCCGTACGGCGCACCGCCGCAGAAGGTTTCCGGCGGCATCCCCTGGTTGGTGTTCGGATTGATCGCGGTCGTCTTCATCGCCGTCGCCGGGGGCGCCATCATCCTCATGACACGGATGGCAAGCGTTACCACGCCGGAGGATTCGAGCGTGTCGGGCGGCGGCGGATCGGTCGACATCAGCATCCCGTCGGCGCCGTCGGTTCCTTCGATCGACATCCCCAGCATGCCCGCCATTCCGGCGCCGCCAGGCATGCCCAACGCCGACCCGAACGTGATCACCGGCGCGCCGGGGCAAACGGTCACCGTTTCGGGTATCGACGAGAACAAGACGGTCGCGTGCAATGACGCCGTGGTGATGATCAGCGGTATCCGCAACACCGTGACCATCACCGGTCACTGCGTGGAGGTCTCGGTGTCCGGCATCGAGAACAAGATCACCGTGGATGCCGCGGACAAGATCGGCGCCTCCGGATTCGACAACGTGGTCACCTACATAACGGGAGAACCGCAGATCGGCACCGTCGGCTCCAACACGGTGCAGCGGGGCTGATTCGACGGTGGAAGGCACACCGGAGCAGGGCACGCCGTTCGGTCGCTATCGCCTTGTCGAACTGCTGGGCCGTGGCGGCATGGGCGAGGTGTGGAAGGCGCACGACACCGCGATCGACCGCGTCGTCGCGCTGAAGATGCTGCTCCCCCACTACGCCAAGGATCCCGACTTCGAGCAGCGGTTCCGGCGCGAGGCGCGCGCCGCGGCGCGGTTGGACGACCCGCACGTCGTGCCGATCTACGACGTCGGCGAGATCGACGACCGCCTGTATGTGACCATGCGGCTGATCAACGGCGTCGACCTGCAGACGCTGATCGACGAGGGACCGCTGGAGCCGAAACGCGCGGTGGCGATCATCGACCAGATCGCGTCGGCGCTGCACAACGCGCACCAGGTCGGGCTGGTGCACCGCGACGTCAAGCCGTCCAACATCCTGGTGGACAAGAACGACTACGCCTACCTGATCGATTTCGGTATCGCGCGCGCCGCGACCGACACCCGGTTGACGTCGGCCAGCTCGGCGATCGGCACGTGGGCGTACATGGCGCCCGAACGGTTCAATTCCGGTGACGTGCACCCGAGTTCGGACGTCTACGCGCTGGCGTGCGTGCTGTATCAGTGCCTGACGGGCCAGCAGCCGTTCCCCGGAAGCACGCTCGAGCAGGTCGCGGTCGGGCACATGGTGACGCCGCCGCCGCGGCCGTCCGAGCGCGCCGCGATCCCGCAGGCGCTCGACCAGGTGATCGCCACCGGCCTCGCCAAGCAGCCCGCCGAGCGCTACCAGACCACGGTCGACATGGCCGAAGCGGCAAAGGAAGCCGTCACCGGACCGGTGTCGGCGGGCGCATGGGCGGCACCGCCAAGGCCCGCCGGTGGAACCCCTGCACCGCTGAGCTGGCCGGAGCAGCCCTTCACCCAGGTCGGCAACACACCTGCGCCGTACCCGGCGTCGGCGCCGACTCAGTTCAGCGGGCCGCATCACATTCCGCAGCAACCGGCACCGCCGTCGCACACTCCGAAGAAGGGTTCCGGACGAAACCACGGCCTGCTCGTCGGCGCGCTGGTGTTCATCGCGACGTTGGTCATCGTGGGCGGTGTCATCGGCGTGGTGGAGCTGACCGGCAACGACGACAAGGGGTCCACCAATCCGTCCACCGCGACCGCCGCCACCACCGATTTCAACGGCACATACCGCGCCGATTACGGGCCGGGAACCGACCTCGACGGCAAGCCGGTGCCCAATGCGCCTGCGACGACCAGCAATTGGGCGGTCCGCTCGGAATGCGGCCCGAGCGGGTGCGTCGCGACGGCCGCGAGCGCCAGCGGAAACTCGCTGCTGTCGAACATGACCTACGACCAGCTCGGCGGCAAGTGGATCGCCGTCGGCCTGGCGGCGTCGGACTGCGGCGGCGAGGCACCGTCCGAGATCTGGGTCGTCTTCACGTTGGAGCCGCAGCCCGACGGCACCCTGGTCGGCGACAGCATCCGAGCCTCCTCCGACAGCCTGTGCGCGGCCAAGCGAACACTGAAGTTCACCCGTATCGGCGACGCCGACCCCAACAAGGTTCCCGATCCGGCGGTGCTGCCGCCGCGGGCGATTTCGGCTGCCGATGATCTGCACGGAAGTTACCGCCAGACAACCAGATTCACCAACGGCAACACTCTGCCCGGGCAGGTGCTCAGCGCGCAGACCTACTGTCTGCGCACCGGCGACAAGTGCATGAGCCTGTTCCATGCGGGCGGTTCGGCGGTCACCCTGGTGTACGCCGACGACAAGTGGACCCGCAATGAGCAGGGCAACACGACGTGTGGAGACGGCGGCACGGCGAAGGTGACGATCACCGCCGAGTATCCGATGCCCACGACGATCAACGACCCGATCACCGTGCTGACGGGACGCGGCACTCAGACGATCGCGCCGGGAAGCGCGTGCACGGGCGGCGGCGATTTCGAGGACACGTTCGAGCGCACCGGCGACTGATTCGCCGGCGCCGAGGCGGCGGGCCTCAGCAGAGGCAGCGGGAGAAGAACGCTGCGGTGAAGATCGCGACGATGAGGGCTTCGGTCGTCAGCCCGATCACCGCCAAGACGACCACCGCTGCGATGCCCGCGATGCCGAGGAGCGCGATCAGAACGCCCCACCACATGTGCGAGTGGCTGTGGCTCGCGGTCCGCGACGGGCTGACAGAAGACACCATCGCGCCGTTGTGCGCTTCCAGCATGTGAGCCCCTTCGGTGTGACGACAGACACAATATAGCGCCATACGTGAGCTGACTCACAACAAGACCGTCAATTCGTGATCTTGAATTCATGGCGACTGCCTGCACCGAATCGCGCCGTTGCTGCCGCTCCTGGTAGGCGGCCCGATGGTCCAGTTCAGACGGACGCAGGGCGTCGCGCTCGGCGTGGTGTCAGCGGCGTGCGGGGTGGCCGCGTTCCTGGTGGCCACGTTCCTGCTGTTCTGGATTTTCTAGCGCCTCGGCTGTGGGACGCGCTCCGTCACTCTTTCGAGTAGTCGACGCTCAGCCACCGCTTCGGCCGCATCCGGATGATGATCGACGTCGCCGTGAGGTTCTGATCGGTGAACTGATTACCGGCCTCCTCGCCGAGGTAGCGGATCGCGATCTGGCGCACATCGGCGTCCTCGGCGGCAGCGATGCTCGTGACGTCCCCCTCCGCGGTGACGTAGCGGTAGGGCGGCTGTTCGTCCTGCGCGGTGATCGAGAAGCGGCCGGCGTCGGCAATGAGCCGGTGCTTGACCGAATCGGATTCCGTCCACAGCAGCACCTCGCCGCCGGGCGTGTATCCGTACCAGATGGGAACGCTCAAAGGAGCGCGGTTGGGGCGTTCGACCGCAACCACACCGACGTGCACATCGGCCAGGAATTTTTCGCGCTCATCACTCGACATCGTTGCCATGCCGTAGGCAACTGTGGTCGTCGCGGCGGCATTCCCAGGCTCCGATATTTGGGGCAAGGTAGGCATGTGAGCGAGAAGACGACGTGTGCCGTTGTGGGTGGCGGCCCCGCCGGGCTGTTCCTCGGGTTGATGCTGGCCCGTGCCGGCGTCGAGGTCACCGTGTTGGAGAAGCATGCCGACTTCCTCCGCGACTTCCGCGGCGACACGGTGCACCCGGTGACGATGCGGCTGCTCGACGAGCTCGGCCTGTTCGCGCGGTTCGACGAACTCCCGCAGAGTCGCGTCGAGCGCGGCCAATTCACCGTCGACGGCCGCACATACACGCTCGTGGACTTTCGTCGGCTGCGTCAGCCCCACCCGTATGTCGCCATGGTGCCGCAGTGGGACCTTCTCGACCTGATCGCCGAGACAGCCAGCGCGGAGCGCACTTTCACGATGCGCATGAACACCGAAGCCACCGGGCTGCTGCGCGACGGCGGCGCTGTGGCGGGCGTGCGTTACACCGGCCCCGACGGGCCCGGGGAGCTACGCGCGGACCTCGTTGTGGGCTGCGACGGCCGCACGTCGGTGGTGCGACGGGACGCCGGACTGCCGATCCGCGAGTATCCGGTGCCGTTCGACGTGATGTGGTTCCGACTGCCGCGCGAGCAGGATGGCCAGTACTCGCTGATCCCACGCACCGCGCCTGGGCGGGCGCTGATCATGATTCCGCGCGAAGGCTATTTCCAGGTCGCCTATCTCATTCCCAAGGGCAGTGATGCGCAGCTGCGGGCACGCGGACTCGATGCGTTTCACGACGAGCTCGCCGAGTTGATCCCGGAGACGTCGCCCGCCGCCATCACGTCGTGGGACGACGTCAAGGTCCTCGACGTGCGGCTGGACCGCCTGGGGCGCTGGCACGACGACGGGGTGCTGTGCATCGGTGACGCCGCCCATGCGATGTCACCGGTCGGCGGCGTCGGGATCAACCTGGCGATCGCCGATGCGGTGGCCGCCGCAGAGCATTTGGCGGAACCGCTCAAAACCCGCCGGCTCACCGAAAAGGATCTCGCCGCCGTCCGTCGTCGCCGCATCGTGCCGACCGTCGCGACGCAATCGCTGCAGCGGTTGCTGCACCGTCGGGTACTGGCTTCGGTGCTGAACGGCGGTCAGACGACACCTCCGGCGGGGCTGCTGAAGCTGGTCGAGCGGCTGCCGCAGCTGACGGCGATTCCGGCCTACCTCGTCGGTGTCGGGCTGCTGCCTCAGCACGCTCCCGACTTCGCCCGGCGCTAGGTCTGCGCGGGGAGCACGTGGTCGGCGACCTTGTCGGTGCTCAGGCACAGCGAGCAGACGAACGCGTCGTGCGTCTCGCACTTCATCATGTCTGGCCGCTCGAAATCGTGATGGCAGACATGGCATTTGAGGTGCTCGCCCGACGGGTTGCCCAGCTCGTCGTACATCGGCAGGTCGATGCCGTCGTCGGTGCGACGCAGGTAGTAGCGGCCCTTGGTGGCGATCGCGAAGATCGGCGGCAGCACCAGCCCGAGCCCGATCGCGACCAGCGGTGAGTACGGCCGGATGGCTTCGCCGAGACCGCCGAAGAAGGCGACGATCGACACGCCCGCGGCGATGAGCATCGACCCGAAGCCGACGGGGTTGATTGCGTACAGCATGCCGCGGCGGAACTCCGGCGCCTGCGGCGAGATCTTCAGCAGGTACTTGTTGAAGACGATGTCGGAGGCCACCACGACCACCCACGCCATGCCGCAGTTGGCGTAGAACCCGAGGATCGTGTTGAGGAAGTCGAACATGTTGGCTTCCATCAGGATCAGCGCGATCAGCAGGTTGAACCCGAGGAACACCAGCCGGCCCGGGTAGTGCTTGGTGACGCGGGTGAACGAGTTCGTCCACGCCAGCGAGCCCGAGTAGGCGTTGGTGACGTTGATCTTGATCTGGCTGATGACGACGAGCACGACGGCGAGCGTCATGGCCAGCCAACCGGGCAGGAAGTTCTCGTAGATCTCGAGGAACTGGTGCACCGGCTGATTGGCGATGCCCGCGCTGTCGGCGACGTTCGCGATCAGGTAGACCGCCAGGAACAGGCCGACGACCTGCTTGATGGCGCCGAAGAACACCCAGCCGGGACCGGCGAGGATCATCCACGTCCACCAACTGCGCTTGTTCTCAGGGGTTTTCGGCGGCATGAAGCGCAGATAGTCGATCTGCTCGGCGATCTGGGCGATCAGCGACAGGCAGACGCCCGCGGCGAGCAGCGTGTAGCCGAGGTTGAATCCGCCTGTGCCCTGCTCGCCCTGGTAGGCGAAGAACTGGCTGACCGACTCCGGATGGCTGACGACGAGGTAGACGAACGGTGCGACCATCAGGATCAGCCACAGCGGTGTCGTCCAGACCTGAAGCGTGGACAGCACTTTCATGCCGTAGATCACCAGCGGGAAGATGATCAGCGTCGACACGGCGTAGCCGACCCACAGCGGGATGCCGAGGCCGAGTTCGAGGCCCTGGGCCATGATCGAGCCTTCGAGCGCGAAGAAGATGAACGTGAACGTCGCCATGATGACGTTGGTGACGACCGAGCCGTAGTACCCGAATCCGCTACCGCGGGTGATCAGGTCGAGGTCCATGTTGTAGCGCGCCGCGTAGTACGCGAGCGGAAAACCGGTGAGGAAGATGACGACGGCGAAGATCAGGATGCCCCACAACGCGTTCGTCGTGCCGTAGGAGATGCCGATGTTGGCGCCGATCGCGAAGTCGGCCAGGTAGGCGATGCCGCCGAGGGCCGAAATGCCGACGACGCCCGTCGACCACTTCCGGTAGCTTCGCGGCGCGAAGCGCAGCGTGTAGTCCTCGAGCGTTTCCTTGGTCGCCGTCATGGTGTCGAGGTCGGCCACGGCGACGTCGTCCACCGGCTCCTTGCTCAGGTCTTGAGTCATTCGGCAAAGCTAGGAGCGGTTTGTTTCCGATCCGTTGCGGCCATGTACCGGCTGTGGAATGAGGTCGGCGGCAGGCGGTTCGGTGCACGCACAGCCGCCTGGCTTACCGAAGCGCTGTCGTGGGAATACAAGCCACATGTCGCAAGGGCTGCTGGGACCTGTGCACCGGCACATGTCCGCCGCAGACGAGCGGTTCGGCGCAAGGCTCGGCGCGGGTCTGATCGGGACATTGGTCGCCGCAGCAGGATTCGCGGTGCTGCTGCTGCTCGTCCGGGCGGGCTGGCCGCCGCTGCACACCCTTGACACGGGCACCGCACAGGCTTTTCGTCGGATCGACGAGTCCCATCCCGAACTCGTGCGGGCAGCCGAGATCGTCAGCCGCGTCTTCGACCCGAACGTGTTCCGTGCGGCGCTGACGGTGGTCGCGCTGGGGTATCTGGTGCGCGGCGAACGCAGGCATGCGACATGGCTTCTCGTCACCGTGTTCGGCGGCGCGGGTCTGGGATTCGTGCTGAAGCTGATCGTCGGCCGGGCCCGGCCTGTGCTGCCGGATCCGGTTTCGGCGGCGCCGGGGCTGTCGTTCCCGTCCGGCCACGCGCTCGGCGCATCCATCGGCTGCTGCCTTTTGCTCCTGCTCGGGCTGCGATTCCTGTCCCGTCGCGGCCGTATAGTCGCCGTGGCCGCAGCGGTTGCGGTCGTGGTCGTCGTCGCACTCGCGCGGGTGGTGCTCGGCGTGCATTTCCTCAGCGATGTGATGGCGGGCGTCATGCTCGGCATCTGCTGGGTGGCGGTGACGACGTGGGCCTATGTGGCGTGGCGACGCGAGACGGGTCAACCGGTGGAGCACTCTGCTGAGGTGGGCGTCGCCGAACATTCGGTGCGATGATCTGCGGCTTCGCCGATCCGGGTTTTTGACCGTTGAGTAAATCTGAGGCTGACGGGGTACTTCCTCCTCATGCGCTCTGAAGGCGTCGGGAGCGTGTTGCGGGACATCCGGTGGCTGCTCGTGCCCGCTGTCGGCCTCGTGGCACTGATGGTGGCGACGGGATACCTCGTCACCAGGGTGTTGCCGGCCACCGCCATTGGCACGTGGGACGCAGGCGTCCCTGCCCGTCTCGTGGAACATCGTCAGAACGACGAGCTGTCGGAAAGCAAGATCATCACCACCTTGTCGGCGACGCCCACAATCGTCATCCTCACGATCGTCGCTGCGGTGGTGTTCCGGTGGGTGTTCGGGCGATGGCGTGAGTCGCTTCTCGTCATCTACGCCGTGGTCGGCGAGACAGCCACATTCATGGCGACGACCTTGTTCATCGACCGCCCGCGACCGGCTGTGCCGCACCTGGACGAGGCGCCGCCGACGTCGTCGTTCCCCTCGGGACATACGGCCGCGGCGATCTGCTTCTACGGATCGGTTGCCGCGATCGCCATCTGGCACAGCCGACGGCGGTGGATCACCGTCGCCGCCGTGATCGGATGCGCGGCAGTTCCGTTGACGATCGCCGCAAGCCGCGTCTACCGGGGCATGCACTACCCGACCGACGTGATGGCGGGCGTGCTGTTGGGGGCGATCTGGCTCAGCGTCGTCATCTACTACGTGCGGAGTCATGACGCCGGTGGCCGTCGCCACGCTGTCGTCGACGCCGACAGGAGACTGGTGATCCGCTGATGCGCGCCGCGATCATCGTCAACCCGGCCAAATCGGACGTGGCGGAGACACGGACCCGGCTCGCGGAGACATTCGCCACCGCTGGCTGGTCGGAGTGTTTGTGGCTGGAGACGACTGAAGAAGATCCGGGACGCGGCATGGCGGAGGCAGCCGTCGCGGCGGGCGTTGCGCTCGTCGCGATCTGCGGCGGCGACGGCACCGTCATGGCGTGCCTGAGCGCACTGGCTGACAGCGCGGTCCCGGTCGCGATCATCCCAGTCGGTAGCGGCAACCTGCTTGCCCGAAACCTGGGGATCCCGTTGACAATTGACGACGCGCTCGTAACCGCGGTGCACGGCGTGGATCGCCGAATCGATCTGGGCCGGCTCGGTGACGGCCAGCCGTTCGCGGTGATGGCCGGAATGGGTTTCGACGCCGCGATGATGGCGGACACCACAGAACGCATGAAGCGCGTGGTGGGTTGGCCAGCCTATGTGGTCAGCGGCCTTCGCCACCTTCGTGATCCGGTGATGCGGGTCGAGTTGAGGATCGACGGCGGACCGCCGGTGCATCGCTCGGCGCGAACGGTGTTGGTGGGAAACGTCGGGCAGCTCGAGGGTGGACTCGAGCTGATGCCCGACGCCGAGGCTGACGACGGCCTGCTCGACGTGGTCGTCGTTTCGCCACGAAAGATTCGCGACTGGGTGCGGATGGCATACCGGATCGCCCGTCACCGCAAGCATGACCGGCATCTGGAACGGTTTGAGGGTCAGACGATCTCGATCGAGGCGGACCGGGTGGTACCGCGTCAAGCCGACGGCGAGGTCATCGCCGAGGGCCGCCGCATCGACGCGCGCGTCGAGCCGCGCGCACTCGTCATCCGTGTGCCGCAGACGGTGTCGGCAGCCGCGTGACCGGGTAAGGAGGATCCGATGGGTACCTCGACTCGAGTGCCGGAGACCGTCAGCATCTCCGGCGACGAACTGTCCGCCGACGACGCGGTGACCGCGTTGCGGAAGTACGGACGATGGAATCTGGTCAAGAACTCGTTCATCCGGTTCCGGTACGCCGACGGCTTCTCCCACGCCCGGGCACTTGCGCTGCAGCTGTGCCTGTCGTTCATCCCGCTGATCATCGCGTTGGTCGGCCTGGCGAGCGCGGTGCATCAGGAGAAGCTCGGCCAGGTGATCATCCGGACCGTCGCGGGGGTGCTGCCGGGCGGGGAATACGGCGACCTGGTGGAACAGGCCGCGGAGCGGACCCGCGATCAGGGTGTGACCGGCGGGCAATTGGCGTTGTGGCTGGGACTGCTCGCCGCGGTCTTCGCGCTGACGACGGCGATGGGTCAGATCGAGCGGGGCGCCAACCGCATCTACGGCATCGAACGCGACCGGCCTGCGCTGCAGAAGTACGGCAGGGCGTTGTTGATGGCGATGACGGCAGGCCTGCTGATGCAGCTCGGCTTCGTCGTCATCATCGCGGGCGACTCGCTCGGTGAGGCGCTTGCGGCGGCCTACGGCTGGGGTGACGCCTTCACCACCATGTGGACGTTCTGCAGTTGGCCGGTGGGAGTTCTTTTGGCGTGGGTGTCGTTCACCGTGGTGCTGGAGCGCGCGCCGCGCCGCAGACAGCCGGGGCACTCGTGGCTGGCGTTCGGGGCAGGGGTGTCGCTCGCGTTGTGGCTGCTGCTGACCGGCTTGCTTGCGCTCTATGTCGTCAGCAGTGGCTCGTTCGGTGACACCTACGGCCCGCTGACGGGCATCTTCGCGTTGCTGTTGTGGGCCAACCTGTCGTCGGTCGCCATCTTCCTCGGTATCGCGTTCGGCGCTCAGCTCGAGGCGGTCCGGGCCGGTTCACCCGAGCCGACCTATGGCGATCCACTGGCCGCAGAGCCGGCGGAGCTGGCCACGGCCGCTTAGTTCAACGCAACCGTCAGGCGTTCAGGGCGCTGCCCTTGCGCCACTCGTCCCACGGCACCGACCAGTCCCCGCCCTGGGCGACCGTGAGCGGCGGCCCGCCGGTGTTGCGCACCTCGACGATGTCGCCGGGCTGCGAGAAACCGAAGAACCAGGACGCGTTTTCGCCGTTGAGGTTCAGGCAGCCGTGGGAGACGTTGGTGTTGCCCTGCGCCCATATGGTGTCGTTCAGCTGGTGCAGGTAGATGCCGTCCATGCTGATGCGGGTGGCGTACGAGACGGTGGTGCGGTAGCCGCCGCCACCGGTCAACCCGTACGTCGAGGAGTCCATGACGACCGGGTTGGCCTTGTCGAGCACGGTGTAGGTGCCCGGCGGCGTCCAGAAGTGCAGCTCTCTGCCGCCGACCGCCTGGGTGCCACCCTTGCCCATCGAGGTCGGCATGGTGCGGACCAGCTTGCCGTTGTCGAACACGCTGACCTGTTTGGTCTTGTCGTCGGCGATGGAGACGTGCGCGTTGCCGATTCTGAAGGAGACCTTCTGGTCGGCCTCGCCGTACATGCCGTCGCCGAGGTCGGCGCCGTAGATGTCGGCTTTGACGTCGACGGAAACGTTTGCCGGCCAATATTTCTCGGGACGCCAGTGCGCCTCGTAATCGCTGATCCAATTCCACGAGCCCTTCACGGGCACGCTGGACGTGACGTGCAGGCGCTTCTCGGCGGCCACCTTGTCGGTGATCGGGTCGTCGAAGTAGGCCTTCACGATGGTGCCGACGCCGTAGGTGTTGCCGTCGACGAGCGGGAAGCCGGCGAGGGTGTTGAGGTTGACGTTGGTCAGGCTGTCGGGCGACAAGGTGGTGAAGCTCGCCGTCTGACGCGTCGGCATGCCGCCGGGTCCGCGGGCGGCGACGGTCATCGTGTAGGTGCGGCCGTAGTCGAGTTGTTCGGTCGGATGCCAGCCGCTCCTATCGGGGGTCAGCGCACCGGGAACGGTTTCGCCCCAGTCGTCGACCATCGCGACGCTGCCGATCGTTCCGCTGAACGCGGCCACGGACACCGGCGCGGCGGGATTGACGTCATCGGCCGCAGGCTTGGGGAAGACGCCGATCGCGGCGGGTTGCGGCGGCGCGGGTTTCGGAGCGGTGACGGTCTGCGCGGCGCTGGCGACTTGGCACTGCGTCGAGCACCGGGGGGTGGTGTCGGCGACGTCTCCGGCAAGCAGAACCACCGCCGCGGCGGCAGCTGCTGCGGCGGTGATGCGGACGCGACGAGACCAAGGCAAAAGCACTCCAATGTGGGTCGGCATGGGCCGGGTATGTAGCCGAGCTGAAACTCGACCGGGCCACCACTATAAGACCTTCAGTGATGTACCCGTGGCCCGACGGGGTTAAGCCTTGGTGGCAAGTCGAACACGGGGATGACACGGTCGGTGCGCGTTTCGTATTCGCCGAAGCCGGGTGCGCGTTCGACGACGAGTCGGTAGGCGCGGTCGCGCTCGCCGGCCAAGTCGTCCTCAGGCATGACTCCATGCTGTCACGGCGCGGCGGATATCCCTGAATAGAGGTTTAAGTCATGATCAGAAGAGGCAATCCCCGTCCCAGAAATGTGGTCTAGCACACACGCCACCGGTGGACGGAGCGCGCCATGACGACTGACGACCAGGTCAAGCCCACTGACGTCGACAAGGCGTTGCTCGGCACCGGTACCTATCGCAGCCTCGGCGAACAGCGATTATCTCCGCAGGAGGAGCGTTTCGAGAAGGGCCGGCGCACCGTCGGCCTCTTCCTCGCGCCGCTGCTGACCATCGTCTTCCTGGTGCTGCCGATCGACATTCCGCGCGAGCAGCAGGTGCTTGCCGCGGTGCTGCTCGGCGTCATCACCCTGTGGATCAGCGAGGCGGTCCCGATTCCGATCGGCGGTCTGCTCGGCGTCGCCGTCGCGGTGTTCCTCGGTGTCGCACCGGTCGACGACGTGCTCGGGCCGTTCGGGTCGTCGACGATCTTCACGTTCATCGGCGCGTTCATCCTCGCCGCCGCAATGCTCAAACACGGCGTCGCCCGCCGCTTCGCGTTCTGGATCCTCAACCTTCCGGCGGTGGGCCGGTCCACCACCGGTGTGATCCTCGCGTTCGGCGCGATCACCTGCCTGCTGTCGGCGTTCGTCTCCAACACCGCAACGGTGGCGATGCTGCTGCCGACGGCGATCGGCATCATCAGCGTCATCGCCAAGCTGATGCAGAGCCGCGGCGATGTCGACCAGGACTTCGATCCTCAACGCCTGCGGGTGGGCGCGGCGATCATGTTGATGCTCGCCTACGGCGCCAGCGTCGGCGGCCTGCTGACCCCGGTGGGCAGCCCGCCCAACCTGATCGGCCGCGGCCTCATCGAGGAGGCGACCGGCGAGCGGATCAGCTTCTTCCAGTGGATGATGCTGGCGCTACCCATCTGCGCGTTGATGTTCGTGCTGCTGGCCTTCCTCCTGCTGCGGCTGAACAAGCCGGAGATCAAGCGGATCGAGGGCGTCGCCGAGTACGTCGACGAAGAGCGCGCAAAGCTGGGATCGATGTCGCGGGCAGAGAAGAACACGCTGATCGCCTTCTCGATCACCGTGGCGCTGTGGATCATGCCGGGCGTCGTCGCGTTGATCGCAGGCACCGAGTCCGGTGCCTACGAGTTCGTCAGTGACCGGTTCGACGAGGGCGTCGTCGCCGTGTTCGGCGCGTCGCTTCTGTTCCTGCTGCCGACGGATTGGAAAGAGCGCGAGTTCACCCTGCGCTGGAGCGATGCCGCCAAGATCGACTGGGGCACAATCGTTCTCTTCGGCTGCGGCATCATCTTCGGGTCGCTGATCTCCTCGACCGGCCTGGCCGAGACCATCGGCAATTCGGTCAACGACGCGCTGGGGCTTGGCAGCAGTGTGGCGATCACGATCTTCGCGGTGATCCTGGCGATCATCGTGTCGGAGACGACGAGCAACACGGCATCGGCCGCGGTGGTGGTGCCGATCATCATCCCGGTGGCGGTGGCCGCCGGGATCAATCCGTTCGTTCCCGCGCTGGCGGCGACGTTTGCGGCCTCGTTCGGGTTCATGCTTCCGGTGTCCACACCGCAGAACGCGATCGTGTACGGCTCGGGCGTCGTGCGGATCACCACGATGATCCGCTCGGGCATCGCGTTCGACATCGCGGGCGCGATCCTGATCATCATCCTGCTGCCGATCATGGTCAGCCTCCTGGGCTTGGGCACGTGAGCAGCCAACACATCGCCGTCATCCCTGGTGATGGCATCGGTCCTGAGGTCATCGACTCGGCGCGCGCCGTGCTGGACGCGGTGTGCACGCGGCACGCAATCGAGTTGTCCTACACCGACTTCGACTGGTCGTGTCAGCGATACGACCGCGAAGGGGCGATGATGCCCGCCGACGGAATCGACGCGTTGCGCGAATTCGACGCGATCTTCCTCGGAGCGGTGGGCTGGCCCGGGGTGCCCGACCACGTGTCGCTGTGGGGGCTGCTGATCCCGATCCGGCGGGCGTTCCGCCAGTACGTGAACCTGCGGCCGATCAAGGTGTTCGACGGCGTCGCGAGCCCGCTGCGGACGACGGGCGCTGTCGACTTCGTCGTCGTGCGGGAGAACGTCGAAGGCGAGTACAGCGAGATCGGCGGCCGGATGAACCGCGGCTTCCCCGACGAGATGGCGGTTCAGGAGTCGGTGTTCACGCGCGTCGGGGTGAGCCGGATCGCGGACTTCGCGTTCGAGTTGGCCCGCACACGACGCAAGTACGTCACGTCGGCGACGAAGTCGAACGGCATCGTGCACACGCTGCCGTTCTGGGATGAGGTCGTCGCGGAGCGGGCGGCTCAGTATCCCGATGTGCGGATGGACCAGGAGCACATCGACGCGCTGGCGGCGAAGTTCGTTCTGCAGCCGGAGCGCTTCGATGTCGTGGTGGGGTCAAATCTGTTCGGCGACATCCTGTCTGACCTCGCGGCAGCGGTGGCGGGTTCCATCGGCATCGCGCCGTCGGCGAACCTGGACCCGACCAAGGAGTACCCGTCGATGTTCGAGCCCGTGCACGGGTCGGCACCGGACATCGCCGGGCAGGGCATCGCGAACCCGATGGGCGCGGTGTGGTCGGCGGCGATGATGCTCGACCACCTCGGCCACGAGGCGGCGGCCGCCGATGTGCGGGCCGCGATGGAGGCGACGCTGGCGAAGCCGGAGACGCGGACCGGCGATCTGGGTGGCGGCGCGTCGACGGAGCAGGTGACGGAGGCGTTGGTCGCCCAGCTGGGCTGAGCGGCCGGCTCAGACCGTCGCGGCCGGCGGCGGGCCGACTTCTTGTTCGAGCGCGTGGATGACGCGTGCCAGTTCGTCGACGATCCAGCTGTCGCTGCGCTGTTGGTAGACCTCGAGCAGCGAGCGGTAGTACCAGAGGTGCTCGTGCGGATCGGTGGTGTTGAACCGCTGCCACACCTGCGGGCCGTGTCTGCGAAGGTCGCGCAGGATCGCCCGCGCGTTGTCGAGCTTGTCGGCCATCGACACCCGAATGGTGCTGGCCGACGCGTCGTGCAGGTGGGCGATGTAGCTCTCCTTGCGCTGACGCCACGGCGGCTTCGGGGTGATGACGGTGTCGCTGCACTCGTCGACGATCGTCGCGACGTCCTTGCCGAACCGTTTCTCGATCTCGTCGAGCGTCGCGTCGCCGCCCTGGTCCTCGGCCGCGTCGTGCAGCAGCGCGGCGATCGCCTCGGTCTCGGAGCCGTCGGCCTCGATCACCAGTCCGGCGACCGACAGCAGATGCCCGATGTAGGGCACCTCGCTGGCCTTGCGGGTCTGGGTGTTGTGCAGCTCGGCGGCGTAGTGCAGCGCCTCCCGGAACCGCTCGCTCAGCCGCGGTGACGTCGTCGTTTCGCTCATCGGGCCCTCCTCTCGCTTGTCGACTGTCCCATTTGCCTCCGACTAAACCCGCGTTCGATCGTCACCCCTACCCCGTAGTCTCACCCTCGATGGCGTTTCACATCCATCGTGCTGAGCGCACCGACCTTCTCGCCGACGGCCTCGGTGCCCTCCTCGCCGATCCCCTGCCCGACCCGTTCGCCGAGGAACTCGTCATCGTCCCGGCCAAGGGCGTCGAGCGCTGGCTGAGCCAGCGGCTGTCGCACATCCTCGGCCGCGGCGCCCGCCAGGACGGCGTCTGCGCGGGCATCACG
This sequence comes from uncultured Actinomycetota bacterium, assembly GCA_963786995.1. GTDB lineage: Bacteria > Actinomycetota > Actinomycetes > Mycobacteriales > Mycobacteriaceae > Mycobacterium. The sequence goes on from CAWBBH010000007.1 coordinate 183,566, forward strand.
TTCCGCAACCCGCGCTCGCTGATCGCCGAGATCACCGGCACCGATGACGACGATCCGTGGCATCCCGACGCGCTCGTCTGGCCGCTGCTCGACGTCATCGACGCCAGCTGCGACGACGGCTGGTGCACGACGCTGGCGACTCATCTCGGCCACTTCGAGGTCGGCGAGGAACGCGAGCTGCGGATGGGCCGCCGCTACGCCGTCGCGCGACGGCTCGCGGGGCTCTTCGCCTCCTATGCGCGGCAGCGGCCGCAACTGCTCATCGACTGGGAGAGCGGCGACGACGGCAACGTCACCGCTGACCTCGACTGGCAGCCGCACCTGTGGCGCGCCGTCCTCGACCGCGTCGACGCCGACCCGCCGCACATTCGGCATGCGAAAACGATTGCCACGCTGCAGGAGTCGCCGACCGATCTGCCTGAGCGGCTGTCCCTGTTCGGGCACACCCGGCTGCCGAGCACCGAGATCGAACTGCTCGACGCGCTATCCACCCATCACGACCTGCACCTGTGGCTGCCGCACCCCAGCGACACGCTGTGGCAGTCGCTCGCCGACGTGCACGGCCAGATCCGTCGCCGCGACGACATCAGCCACCGCGAGGTCGGGCACCCGCTGCTGGCGACCCTCGGCCGCGACCTTCGCGAACTGCAGCGCGGCCTGCCCCGGGACCCGGAGACCGACCAGTATCTCGGCGGCCACGGCCATCCCGACACGCTGCTCGGGTGGCTGCAGTCCGACATCACCGCCAACAAGGTCAGGCGCGACGGCCGGAGGCTGCGTCCCGACGACCGCTCCGTGCAGGTGCACAGCTGCCACGGCCCGGCCCGCCAAATCGACGTACTGCGAGAGGTTCTGCTCGGCCTGCTCGCCGACGACGAGACGCTGGAACCCCGCGACATCCTCGTCATGTGCCCGGACATCGAAACCTATGCGCCGCTGATCGTCGCGGGCTTCGGCCTCGGCGACATGATCAAAGGCGTGCACGCCGCGCACAAGCTCCGGGTGCGGCTCGCCGACCGGTCGCTGGTGCAGACCAATCCGCTGCTCGGGGTGGCGTCGCAACTGCTCGCGCTCGCCAGCGGCCGCGTCACGTCCAGCGAGGTGCTCAACCTCGCGCAGGCCGATCCGGTGCGCGCCCGCTTCGGGTTCACCGACGACAACCTCACCGACATCACCCGCTGGGTCCGTCAGGCGAACATCCGGTGGGGCTTCGACCGCGACCACCGCAAGCCCTACGGCGTCGACTTCGTGCAGAACACCTGGCGTTTCGGCATCGACCGCGTGCTCGCGGGGGTGGCGATGTCCGACGATTCGCGTGCCTGGATCGAGGCCACCCTTCCGCTCGACGACGTCAGCTCCAACCGCGTCGAGCTGGCCGGCCAGCTGGCCGAGTACGTCGACCGGCTCGAGCACGTCGTCGACTCCCTCACCGGCGCAAAGCCGTTGCGCGAGTGGCTGTCCGCGCTGGAGAACGGCATCGGGTTGCTTGCGCGTGTCGACGACGATGACGCCTGGCAGACCAGCCAGCTTCAGCGCGAGTTCGGCGAGGTGCTGGCCCATGCGGGTGCCCGCGACGACACGCTGATGCGGCTGCCCGATGTGCGCGCGCTGCTGGACCGCCACCTGTCCGGGCGGCCGACGCGCGCCAACTTCCGCACCGGCACGTTGACGGTGTGCACGATGGTGCCGATGCGCTCGGTGCCGCACCGGGTGGTGTGCCTGGTCGGCCTCGACGACGGCATCTTCCCGCGTCTCGGTGTCGTCGACGGCGATGACGTGCTCGCCCGCGATCCGATGACCGGCGAACGCGACATCCGTTCCGAGGACCGCCAACTGCTGCTCGACGCGATCGGCGCGGCGACCGAGAAGCTCGTCGTCACCTACACCGGCGCCAACGAGTACTCCGGGCAGGAGCGGCCGCCCGCCGTGCCGCTGGCCGAGCTGCTGGACACCCTCGACGTGTCGACCGAGCAGTCGGTGCGCGATAAGGTCGTCGTTCGACATCCGTTGCAGCCGTTCGACACCCGCAACGTCATTCCCGGCGCGTTGATCCCCGGCGGACCGTTCACGTTCGACTCCAGCGTGCTCAACGCCGCCAACGCCAGGTCCGGTGACCGCGCCGAGAAGCCGCCGTTCATCTCCGGCCCGCTGCCCGCTCCCCCGGCCGACGACGTGGTGCTCGCCGACCTCGCCGCGTTCTTCCGCGACCCGGTCAAAGGCTTCTACCGCGCGCTCGACTTCACGCTGCCGTGGGAGGTCGACGGGGTCGAGGACGCGATGCCCGTCGACATCAACGCGCTCGAGGAGTGGACGGTCGGCGACCGGATGCTCGACGACATGCTGCACGACATGGAGCCCGCGCAGGCCCGCGACGCCGAGTGGCGGCGCGGCACCCTGCCCCCTGGCCGGCTCGGCTGGCGCAGGGCCACGGTCATCTGCGAGCAGGCGGTCCTGCTGGCCGACGAGGCGCGCGGCTACCGCACCGCGAAAGCCGACGCCGTGGACGTGGACATCGATCTCGGCGGACGGCGGCTGACCGGCACGGTGTCGCCGGTGTTCGGCGAGCGCCTGGTGTCGGTGACGTACTCGAAGATCGACGGGCGGCATTTTCTGCAGTCGTGGATCCCGTTGCTGGCGTTGATGGCTCACGATCCGAGCCGTGACTGGTCGGCGGTCTGCATCGGGCGCGCCAGAAAGGGCACCGCGCCGCGGGTGGAGACGCTGCGCCGCCCGCGCGAGTCGCCGGTCGAGCTGCTGGCCGATCTTGTCGCGCTGTACGACGAGGGCCGTCGCGCGCCGTTGCCGCTGCCGGTGAAGACGTCCTACGCGTGGGCCGAGGCCACGCACACGCACGGCGACCCGCAGCGCATCGCCGGATACCGGTGGAAGACCGACCGCTACCCCGGCGAGGACGCCGAGCCTGCGCATGTCCGGACGTGGGGCGAGCGGGCGTGGCTGAGCGTCCTCGTCGACGCGGGGCTCGGCGAGTACGCCTGCAGGCTGTGGCTCCCGATGCTGCGAGCGATGGACTCATGATGGACAACTTCGATCTGCTGGGCCCGCTGCCCGCCGCGCGGTCGACCACCGTGCTGGAGGCCAGCGCGGGGACGGGTAAGACGTTCGCGCTGGCCGGTCTGGTCACCCGCTACATCGCCGAGGGTGAGGCGACGCTGGACCGGATGCTGCTGATCACGTTCGGCCGGGCGGCGACGCAGGAGCTGCGCGACCGGGTGAGGCGCCAAATCGTGGACGCCGTCGCGGCTTTCGACGACGCGGCCGCGGTCGGCGACAACCAGGTGATCGCGCATCTGCTCGACTGCGGCGACGGTGAGCGACAGCTGCGCCGCGAGCGGCTGCGCGACGCACTGGCGGCCTTCGACGCCGCGACCATCGCCACCACGCATCAGTTCTGCCAGATGGTGCTGAAGTCCCTCGGGGTGGCAGGCGACAGCGACTCCGGGGTGACGCTGGTGGAGAGCCTCGACGAGTTGGTCGGCGAGATCGTCGACGATCTCTACCTCCGGCACTTCGGCCAGGAGCGCGACGATCCGCTGCTCAGTCACGCCGATGCGCTGAAGCTCGCGCGTGAGGTGGTCAAGCACCCGGCGACCGAGCTGAGGCCGAAGGAGCCGCCGCCGGACTCGCGCGCCGCGGTGTGCGTCGCGTTCGCGAAAGACGTTCTGGCCGAACTGGAAGTGCGCAAGCGCCGCCGCGGCGTCATCAGCTACGACGACCTGCTGACCCGGCTTGCCGACGCGCTGGACGCCGACGACTCACCCGCCCAGCTGCGCATGCATCAGCGGTGGCCGATCGTGATGGTCGACGAGTTCCAGGACACCGACCCGGTGCAGTGGAAGGTGATCGACCGCGCGTTCACGAAACGCTCGACGGTGATCCTGATCGGCGATCCGAAGCAGGCGATCTACGCGTTCCGCGGCGGCGACATCGTCACCTACCTCAAGGCCGCGGAGACCGCGGGCACGCGGATGACGCTGGGCAAAAACTGGCGCAGCGACGCCGCGCTGGTGGACCGGCTGCAGACGCTGCTGGGCGGCGCCCAACTCGGCGACGAGCGCATCATCGTCCACGACGTCGAGGCGCAGTATCGCGGCTCGCGCCTGCACGGCGCCCCGTGTGACGACCCGTTCCGGCTGCGGGTGGTGAAGCGGGACGCCGTTCGGCCGCAAGGGAACCCGCACGATCGGCATCGACGACCTGCGCACCCACATCCCGCAGGACCTGGCCGCCGACATCGGCGGGCTGCTGGCCGGCGGCGCCACCTTCGACGGCAGACCGCTGGAGGCGCGCGACGTCGCGGTGATCGTCGAGAGCCACAAGGACGCGCGCGCGTGCTATCGAGCCCTGTGCGAGGCGGGTATTCCCGCCGTGTACACCGGCGACTCCGACATCTTCACCTCCGACGCCGCCGAGGACTGGCTGTGCCTGCTTGAGGCGTTCGACCAGCCGCACCGGCCGGGCATGGTGCGGGCGGCCGCGGCGACGATGTTCTTCGGTAAGACGGCAGAACAGCTCGTCGAGGGCGGCGACGCGCTGACCGACGAGGTCGCCGAGACGCTGCGCGAGTGGGCGGGCCACGCCCGTGAGCGCGGTGTCGCCGCCATCTTCGAGGCCGCCCAGATCGGCGAGATGGGCAACCGGGTGCTGTCCTGGCAGGGCGGCGAACGGCAGATGACCGACCTCGCGCACATGACGCAGCTGCTGCAGGAGACGGCCCATCGCGAGCATTTCAGCCTGCCCGCGCTGCGCGACTGGCTGCGCGAGCAGCGCCAAGAGAGCGGCGGCGCAACGGAACGCGCGCGCCGACTCGACCACGATGCGGCCGCTGTGCAGATCATGACGGTGTGGGTGGCCAAGGGTCTGCAGTTCCCGGTGGTGTACCTGCCGTTCTCGTTCAACCGCTACGTGCGGACTCCCGAGCTGGTGCTGTTCCACGACGAGAACGGCCAGCGGTGCCTGCATGTCGGCGGCATCGACAGCCCCGACTACAACGCCGTCTCGGTGCTCGGCCGCAGAGAGGACGCCAGCGACGACAGCCGGCTGATGTACGTGGCGATGACGCGGGCGCAGTCGCAGGTGGTGGCGTGGTGGGCGCCGTCATGGGACGAGCCGAACGGCGGGTTGTCGCGGCTGCTGCGGGGTCGGCGGCCGAACGAGTCCGCGGTGCCGGATCGTGTTGATCCCGACAAGGTTTCGGACCCCGAAGCGATGGCGCGGTTCGAGGAGTGGGAGGCGGCGGGCGGGCTCGTCGTCGAGGAGTCGGTCCTGCAACCGATTCCTCCGCTGCCCGCACCCGTGGTGCGCGCTGACCTGGCGGCGCGGCACTGGCACCGGTCGATCGACGCCGACTGGCGGCGGACGTCGTACTCGGGTCTGATCCGTGCCGCCGAGTCGACGCCGGTCAGCAGCGAGCCGGAGGTCGTCGAAAAGGACGACGAAGTCGCCGAGATCCCGTTGACGGCGTCGGCGGTCGGGGCGGATGTGCCGTCGCCGATGGCGGATCTGCCGATGGGCGCGAAGTTCGGCACGCTGGTGCACGCGGTGCTGGAGACCGCCGACCCGTTCGCCGCGGACCTCGCATCCGAGTTGGAGACGCAGATCCGCGAGCACGCGGTGTGGTGGCCGGTCGACGTGCGAACCGGATGTGTTGGCGGCGGCGATGGTGCCGATGCACGACACCCCGCTGGGGCCGCTCGCCGACGGCATGACGTTGCGGCAGATCGGCTTGAAGGACCGCATGCGGGAGATGGACTTCGAATTCCCCTTGGCGGGCGGCGATCTGCGTGCGGCCGCGCCGGAGATCCGGCTGTCGCACGTCGGAGCGTTGCTGCGCGCGCACCTGGAAAAGGACGACCCGATGGCGTCGTACGCGGACCGGCTGACAGGGCTCGCGCTCGGCACGCAGCCGCTGAAGGGCTACCTGTCGGGCTCGGTGGACGCGGTACTTCGGATCGGCGACCGGTATGTGGTCGTCGACTACAAGACCAACTGGCTCGGCGACCCGGCGGAGCCGCTGACGGCCGCGGACTACGCGGCACCGCGGCTGGCCGAGGCGATGCTGCACTCGGACTACCCGCTGCAGGCGCTGCTGTACAGCGTTGTGCTGCACCGGTTTCTGCGGTGGCGGCTGCCCGGATACGCGCCGTCGACACATCTCGGCGGCGTGATGTACCTGTTCCTGCGGGGCATGTGCGGGCCGGACACACCCGTGGTCGAAGGGCATCCGGCCGGGGTGTTCAGCTGGCAGCCGCCGGCGGCGTTGATCGAGGCGATGTCGGATCTGCTGGACGCGGGCAGGGCGGCCGCATGACGACGATGGAGTGGCGCAACGCGCTGAACGCGACGGGGCTGCTGCGGACGTTCAGCGAAGCCGAGGTGCTGGAGGCGGCGGATGTGCATGTGGCGCAACGGCTCACGGCGCTGGCCTCCGAGACCGACGAGACGGTCGCGCTGGCGATCGCGTTGGCGGTGCGCGCGCTGCGCAACGGCTCGGTGTGCGTCGACCTGCGGTCGGTCGCACAGCAGGTCGGTGTCGACGGGCTGCCGTGGCCGGACGTCGACGGCTGGCTGGCGACGATCCGGGCGAGCAGGCTGGCCGGTGATCCGCCTGCGCTGCGGCTCTACGACGACCTGCTGTACCTCGACCGCTACTGGCTGGAGGAGCAGCAGGTCTGCGACGACGTGCACACGATGATCGCGGTGAAGCCGCAGACGGTGTCGCCGGATGTCGACCGCCTCTTCCCGACGGGCTTCGAGGAGCAGCGCGCGGCGGCGAAAGTGGCGCTGTCGCAGGGATTGACCGTGCTGACCGGCGGCCCCGGCACAGGGAAGACGACGACGGTGGCGCGCCTGCTGGCTCTGTTGGCCAGCGGCACGCGGCTGCGGATCGCGCTGGCGGCGCCGACGGGCAAGGCGGCGGCGCGTCTGCAGGAGGCGGTGGCTCTGGAGGTCGACAAGCTCGACGCGGCCGACCGCGCCGCGCTGAGCGGCATGCATGCGACGACGCTGCACCGGCTGCTCGGCAGTAGACCCGACACGTCGGCCAGGTTCCGGCACAACCGGGGCAACCGGCTGCCGCACGACGTGATCGTCGTCGACGAGACGTCGATGGTGTCGTTGACGATGATGGCGCGGCTGCTGGAGGCGGTGCGGCCCGATGCGCGGCTGATCCTGGTCGGCGACCCGGACCAGTTGGCGTCGGTGGAGGCGGGCGCGGTGCTCGCGGACCTGGTCGACGGGCTGGACACGTCGAAGCTGGCGGCGCTGAAGACGCCGCACCGGTTCGGCGAGTCGATCGGCGCGCTGGCGGCGGCGATCCGCGACGGCGAGGCGGACACGGCGATCGAGGTGCTGCGCGCGGGCGGCGACCACATCGAGTGGATCGACACCGACCAGCCGGCCGAGCATCTGCGGGCAGTGGTTGTGCCGCAGGCACTTCGGCTGCGGGAGGCGGCGATCCTCGGCAACGCCGAGGTGGCGTTGCAGACGCTCGACGAGCACCGGCTTCTGTGCGCGCACCGACGCGGGCCGTACGGGGTGCGGTTCTGGAACCGGCAGGTCGAGCGGTGGCTGGCCGAGGACACCGGCGGACCGATCTGGTCGGACTGGTACGCGGGCCGGCCCGTCCTGGTGACGGCGAACGACTACGGGCTGGGGCTGTACAACGGCGACACCGGGGTGACGGTGGTGCGCGACGGTTTGCTGCGGGCGGTGATCGCGGGCTCGCAGCGGCAGGAGTTCGCGACGAGCAGGCTCTCCGACGTCGACACCATGCATGCCATGACCATCCACAAGAGCCAGGGCAGCCAGGCCGACGAGGTCACGGTGCTGCTGCCGCAGGAGGATTCGCGGTTGCTGATGCGCGAGCTGTTCTACACCGCGGTCACCCGCGCGAAGACGAAGGTGCGCATCGTCGGCGCCGAATCAGCCGTGCGGGCCGCGGTCGAGCGTCGCGCCGTCCGCGCGTCGGGCCTCGCGCGCCGGCTGCGCGGGTGAGCTGACCCATCCGCGCGACCGCCGGCTCCGAATACGTTGAGAACGTTCACGGCGCGACCGAGGAAGGTCATGACACCGACGCAACACGCCCACACCCCCACCGCACCCTCGACGAGGCCGTGGCGCTGGATCGCCATGGTGCTGGCGCTCACCCAGCTCGCCGCGCCGCTGGCGGCGAACGCGCTCGCGGGCGACTTCCTTCGCGAAGGCGCCACCAACGAGGCCCTCATCACGCCGGCCGGGTACGCGTTCAGCCTGTGGGGGCTGATCACGGTGCTGTGCGCGGTGACGATGGTCGCGGTCGTGCGGTTCGGCCTCGGCTCGTGGTGGGAGACGGCGGCGCTGGTCGACGCCAGCGTGGTGTTCGTCGGGTTCAGCGTCTGGCTGCTGGTGGCGGCGCAGGACTGGCTGTGGGCCAGCGTCGTGGTGTTCGCCGTGATGGCAGCGGCGTTGATCCACATCATGCGGCTGCTCGTGCGGCGCAGGCACGACCTCGACTGCCCGTCGTGGCTCGCCGCGCTGGCCACGTGGACGTTCGGGCTCTATCTCGGGTGGAGCAGCATCGCGGTCTTCGCCAACGTCGCGGCGGCGCTGATCGCCGGCGGCGTCTCGCCGACGACGGTGTGGTGGCAGCTGGTGGTCCTGATCGCGGCAGCGGTGTCGGCGATCGCGTTGACGAACATGCTGAACGGGACGCCCGGTTACGTCGCAGGCGTGCTGTGGGCGCTGGTGGCCATCGCGATCGGCGCGTCGGAGCGGGGCAGCGCCGCGCTGTCGGCGACGGCGATCGCGGCCGCCGTGGCGGTGCTCGGGGCCGCGGCCCTGGCCCTGCGGCGTCTGCGCGCGGTGAGCAGGCGGCAGTAATCTCAAGCGGGTGGCGGGAGTTTCCGACGGGCTCGTCCTCACCGACGAGTTCCGCCATGCGCTCGGGCTGCTGGCCGGTGGCGACAACGTCTTCCTGACCGGCAAGGCGGGCACGGGCAAGTCCACATTGATCCGCCTGTTCATGGCCGACACCGACCGCAACGTGGTCGTCGTCGCGCCGACGGGCATCGCCGCGTTGAACGTCGACGGCTACACCGTTCACCGGCTCTTCGGCTTCCGCGCGACGACGACGCTCGACGACGTCCGCAGCGGTGAGTACCGGCCCGGCCGCTTCGCCAAGACGCTGGCGTCGCTGCAGACGCTGATCATCGACGAGGCGTCGATGGTGCGCGCCGACGTCTTCGACATGGTGGCCATGGCGCTCTCGCGATTCGGGCCGGAGCCGGGAACGCCGTTCGGCGGTGTGCAGATCGTCCTGGTGGGCGACCTCTACCAGCTGCCGCCGGTGGTCACCGAGGGCGAGGCGGACTTTTTCTCGGCTGCCTTCTCGCGAGGTTACGAGACGCCGTACTTCTTCTCGGCGCACAGCTTCCGTCGTGACGACTTCCCCACCGTGTCGTTGACGACGGTGTTCCGGCAGCTCGGCGACGACCGGATGACGGCCATTCTCAACGAGATTCGCGAAGGGGTGTTGCTCGGGCATGCGCAGGAGCAGCTGAACGCGCGCGCCGACAAGGACTTCGTTCCGCCCGACGACGAGTTCTGGCTGACGCTGGCGCCGACGAACCGTCTGGTGACCGCGCGCAATCGTCAACACCTGGAGCGGCTGCCCGGTGACGAGCTGGTGCATCACGCCCGCGTGTCGGGTGACCTGTCGCTGTTCGACCCGCCGGTCGAGGAGACGCTGCGGTTCAAGGTCGGCGCGCAGATCATGATGCTGCAACAACGATCAGGGCGGCCGGTGGGTCAACGGCACGCTGGGGCGCGTCGTCGGCGTCGACTACGACCGCTACGGCGCCGTCGTCGAAGTCGAGTTCGCGGACGGCACCTGCGCCGACGTCACACCGTTCACGTGGGAGGCGACGCGGCCGGTGGTCAGCGGCGGGTCGCTGGGCCGCGAGGTGATCGGCGCCTACACGCAGTTGCCGTTCAAGCTGGCGTGGGCGATCACGATCCACAAGGCGCAGGGCCAGACGCTCGAGCGCCTTGTGGTCGATCTGACCGGCGGGATGTTCTCGACGGGTCAGCTGTACGTGGCGCTGAGCCGCTGCACGTCACTGTCCGGTCTGGTGTTGAAAAGGCCTGTGCTGCCGAAGGATCTGAAGACCGATCGGCGCATCGCGCGGTTCCTGCGGACGTCGGTCACCGACGGCGGCGCGCGGCGGTACTGCGCGATCGGGATGTTGACGGTCGGCGACGAGGGCCGGATGTCGCGGCCGCGGCCGGTCGAGCTGGCGGTCGCGTTCGACGACGGCACGGCGATCTCCACGCTGGTGAACCCGCAGCGGGACCTCGCGGATGCGCGGACGGCGTTCGGCATCAGCGTGTCCGATGTCCTGCTGGCGCCGACGCTGCGGGAGGCGTGGGCGGTGATCGCGCCGATGCTCGCGGGCTGCACACCGGTCGGGGTCGGGGTGGACGAGACGCTGGGGCTGATCGATTTCGAGCTGAAGCGGCTGGGCTACGTCACGGCGATGCCGCTGGGTGTCGAGCTGCGCGGCGCCCGGGTGTCGGGCCGGACGGCGCTGGAGCGCGCACAGTCGGCGCTGCGGGCGCACGACCGCGCCGACAGGGAGGACGGCTCGTCGGCCTTCGAGGAACCCGAACCGGCCGAGTCGCTTTCGGGCCTGTTGGTCAGCAGGGATCACTCGACGCCGACGCCCGCCGCAGAGCACCTGCCTGCCCTGTCGGCGCTGCTGCGGGTCAGCCGCGACGTCGGCGCGGTGGTGCTGGGCGGCGCAACCGCGTCGTCGTTCGACGGCGTCTCCGACACGCCCTGGCACGCGGCGGCGAGGCAGTCGGTCGCCGATCAGCTGCGTGCGGCCGCATCCCGCGCGCAGCTGACGGCGGAGGTGGTCGACCGACTGCGGGAGGCGTCGGAGTACCTGGGTGTCGAAATCGTCTCGGAGTCAACGTTTCTCGAGCGGGACGACATCGCCGACGTACTGGTGCCGGGGGCGCGCATCTGTTTCACCGGAACGGCGCAGGACGAGGCGGGCCGCATCGTCGAACGCTGGGAGATGGAGGATCTCGCTGCGTCGGCGGGGTTGAAGCCGGTGAAGACGGTGTCGAAGACGCGATGCGAGGTGCTGGTGACTGCGGAGGCGGGCAGTCAGTCGGGCAAGGCGCGCAAAGCATCGGAGTACGGCAAGCCGGTGTTCACCGCGGACGAGTTCCTGGCGTGGACCCGTAGAATTTCGTCGTGACGGCCATGCACGGCCTCGGCTCATCGGTATCGGCAGGACGCCCAGCTTGTTACCCTGCGAGTGGTTGAACTATCAGCCCAGGCCGGGTTGAGGCGGCCGTCGTCCACCGCCGTCTCTGTTGGAGCGCCCGCTTCCGCCGGCCAACTCAGGTGACATCCGCTTGCCGGAGGCACCATGTTCGAACGCAACATCTGGACGACAATCCGCCCGACACCTCCGCCTCGAAGCTCGGCTGAGCTGCTGCGGGGCCGCCCCGCCGATCTGCTGCTGAGCCGGCTGGACACCCCGACCATCGTGATCGCGCTCGACGGATGGATCGTCTACGCCAACCCGGCCTGCGAACGGCTGCTCGGCTACCAGGGCGCCGAGACGCTCGAGGGGCAATCGCTGGAGACACTGCTCGTGAACCACTCGGAAACGGCGCCCGACGTGTGCATCGAGAGGCTCCGCGAGCCCGACACCGTGACTAACTGGAACCACAGCGACGGCTACCCGATCGCCGTCCTCGCGTCGGAGGCGATGCTGTTGGAGTTGGCCGAGCCGATGCTGATGGTCTCCCTGATCGACGTCAGCGACCGCGTGTGGGCAGCGGTGGACCGGGCGAACCACTTCCTCTTCTAGCCCGGGACGTGAATCGCACCGGCGGCACCGAGCCTTGAGCGCTAGCCCGTGTCGCCGCTGGGCGCGCCGGATCCGCCACCGGAGTCGAGGTTGCCGCCGCCACCCTCGGTGCCGCCTTCTCCCCCGCCGATCTCGCCGCCGGAGGTCTGCGGACTCGCCTGGTTGGGACCCGTCGAGCCCGAGGACCCTCGGCGACACCACCACCGCCGCCACCGCTGGCGGGCGCTTTACCCCGGCCGTTGCGAGGCCAAAACGCGTCAGGCGGTGACGGTTCTGGTCAGCCTTCCCCTTCCTCGGGGGCGACATCGCTGTTGGCAGCGCCTTCCTCGGCGCCGCCGTCACCGGCCTCGCCCTCGGCGGGGGCCTCTTCGGCGGGGGCCTCTTCGGCAGGCGCCTCTTCAGCGGGCGCCTCTTCAGCGGGGGCCTCTTCGGCGGGAGCTTCCTCCGCGGGCGCGGCCAACGGTTGGGTCCACGTCAGGGTGTTGCCTGCGTTGTTGTAGACGACGCTCGTCGGCGCTTCGCCCACGGCGTCGAAGTAGATCTTTCCGGTCGAGTGGCCGCCGGGCAGCAGTGTCATACCGCTGAGGGTCAGAGGCGTCCAGATCCCGGCGAGGGCGGGGTAGCTCTGCCCGCTCTCGGACTGCGCGCTGAACGCCGGGATCGCTGGGGTCGGCATCCCGTTGAGAGCGTCGGCGCGCACGGTGACTTCGTAGAGCTGGCCGGACACGGGGAACGGAATGGCGTCGCCGCTCGGAAAGAACTTGCTGACGGTGTAGCCGATCTGCCCGCCGCCTGCGTCGGTGACCGTCTGCTGGAGGCCGAACACCAGGCCGTCGGCAGCGGCCGCAGGCGCCAGGGCACCGAAGCTGAACATGAGAGCCGCCGCCGAGACCGCGCCGGCCCACTTCTTGCTTTTCACCATGACTCACTCCCGAGGTTGATCTTGATTTCCAACAGCGCCTTACCCGTGGCGGCTGACTTCCAAACCATAAGTCCGACCACGACATGACGGCGACTCAGGCCACCGAGTTTGCTCGGCGTACTGTGCGATTCGTGCGGGTTGACGCGATGACGGTGCCGCAGCCGCTGACGACGATCGGCGGCCTCGCGGGCGATGTGCAGAAGGCGGGCTTTTCGGGGTTGCTGTTCACCGAGACGGGCCGGACGGCGTACCTGAACGCGGCGGTGGCGTCGCAGGCGGCGCCGGGTCTGGAGCTGTCGACGGGTGTGGCGGTGGCGTTCCCGCGAAGCCCGTTCGTGACGGCGGCCGAGGCGTGGGAGTTGCAGGAGGCGACGGGCGGCCGGTTCCGTCTCGGGCTGGGCACGCAGGTGCGTACGCACGTGGTGCGGCGGTACGGGGTGGAGTTCGAGCGTCCTGGCCCACGGCTGCGGGACTACGTGCGGGCGGTGAAGGCCTGCTTCCATGCATTCCGGACGGGAAAGCTGGATCATCACGGGGATTTCTACAGCCTGGACTTCATCACGCCACAGTGGAGCGCGGGACCGATCGACGCGCCGGACCCGTTGGTGGACATCGCGGCGGTGAACCCGTGGATGCTGCGGATGGCGGGTGAGGTGGCCGACGGCGTGCATGTGCATCCGCTGGGCGAGCCGGGCTACATCGCCAGGCATGTGGTGCCGAATGTGGCTGCGGGAGCGGCGAAGTCGGGGCGGTCGGCGGACGATATCGCGATGATCGTGCCGGTGATGACGATCGTCGGCGACAGCGACGAGGAGCGCGACAATGAACGCGAGTTGGTGCGGGCGAGCATGAGCTTCTACGGGAGCACGCCGAACTACGCGTTCATCTGGGACGAGGCGGGGTTCGAGGGGACGACGGCGCGCATCAGGGAGAAGCAGAAGGCGGGCGACTTCGCGGGCATGGCGGCGCAGATCACCGACGAACACATCGCGACGTTCGCGACGGAGTCGACGTGGGACGGTCTGGCCGACGCGCTGGTCGCGAAGTACGGCGGGACGGCGACGCGCCTCGTGCTGTACAACGCGCTGAGCAATGCCGACCGCGTCGAGCGGTACGGGGCTGTGGCGCAGCGTATTTCGACGTCCTAACGTATGACCGCCTCTTCCTGCAGGGCCAGATCCGCCTCACGCAGCAGCACCGTCTCCGCCTCCTGATACAGCCGCCACGCGTCCTCGGGGCTGTCGCCGACCGCGGTCATGCCGATGCGGCCGCATTCGGTCAGGCAGCTGATCATGTGGAACACCACACCGGTACGGCGCGACTGGTCGAAGTGCAGGCCGTGCTGCACGACGACATCGAAGAGATCCTCGACCGTCAGCACCTTGAGGCGGTCGTCCTCGAGGTGGTCGGTGGCGACCAGATACTTGCTCAGCCCTTCCGGCGTCACGAAGACGCCCCGTTCGCCGTCATACCTGCCGCCGCAGAGGAATTGCAGGGTCAGAAACGGATGCGTCGTTCCGCCTTTACGGAGGTTCAACTCGATCGCGTACGGCGTCCATCCTCCGCTCTCGTCTTTCACGGTCACGAAATCAACTGCGAAGCGGCCCAATACACCGCGTCGCGCGAGGTGGCGTCCGACGACCATCGCCGGTGCGGCGATGGCGGCGGCATAGCCCTGATCCGCCGGGAACACACAGCCGAGGTACTTCTGGCCGCTTGCGCCGCCGAGGAGTTGGTCGTGGGTCGACAGCAACTCGACGGTGCCGTCGGGAGGCGCACGCATTTGAACGCTCGGGCTCTCCAGCGCGATCCCGGTGATGCGTTCTTCGACGATTCCGCCGTCCTTCTCGAACGCGGCAAGAAAGACGTCGACCGGCATGCCTTCGGCCTCCGGCCGGATCTGCTGCAGCCGATCGGCGATCGCCGCGGCCTCGTCCGCGGCGCCGGGTTCCGGCAGGCCGTCGAGGTCCATCGACGCATTGCCCGACCCCGACACTCCTTCGTTGATCTTGACGATCGCGTGTCTCATCGACGGTCGGCGCGCACGCATACCCTGCACGGCGGCGACGATGTCGTCGACAGAGTGGAGATCTTCCGCGCCGATCGGATACTGCACCCCGCATTCCTCGAACATGCGACGGCAGCCTGTCTTGCTGCCCATGTCGACCAGGCGCGGGTCGGCGCCGTACATCGGGATGCCCAGCGACAGTGCGACATCGCGCTCGAGTGGTGTGGTGTTGTAGGGAATCAGGTGACAGCGTCCGGGATTGGGGATCAGCGACCGGATTTCGCGCAGCAGCCTCGGGCGGGCCAACAGTTTGGCGCTGAGCGACGTCGGGGACCCGTCGCCGACGGGGACCAGCGTCAGTCGCGCGCGGGCATGGCTGGGGATGACGCCGGGAAGAAGCCCGAGGTAGTACTCGATGATCGCCTCGGAAATCGGTTGCGACGTCACGTAGATCATCTTCAGGCGTGGCTGCCGAAGAAGCAGCAGCAGGAACAGCGCGCGTTCCTCCATCGCCTGCATCACGGTGCCGCTGGAGGCGGTGGTGCGTTGGATGCTGATCGAGGGAACCACCACGACGGATTCGTCTTCGAGGTTCTTCTGTATCGAGTCCCATGCGTCGCCCATTGCACGCTGCAGGTCGTCGAACGCGTGATATCGATCGTCTTCGTCGAGTTGCCCCAGAGTTCGGCCCGGGGTTTGGAGTTGTGTCATGTGCTCACCTCGTTCATCTGGCAGATGTTGTGGACCCGAACCGTGCGGCTGAATCCTTTGGGTTGCATGTCGCCGACGGGTTCGGCGACGGCCATGTCCTCGATCGCGGCGAGAACGCGGTCGGTGATCCGTACTTCCCATGGCCCCGCGTCCGAGCAGAGGCGCGCGGCGAGGTTGGTGACGCTGCCGATCGCGGCGTAGTCGAACCGGCCTTCGAAGCCGATCCGGCCGAGTGTCGCGAATCCCTGGGCGATTCCCTGTCCGAGAGCGAGGTCGTGCCCCCGCCGCCGCCAGCCGACGGCGAGTTCGTTCACCGCGTCGCGGATCCGCAGGGCCATCCGGGCGGCTCGCTCCGCGGCATCGTCCTGGCGGATCGGATCGTTGAAGAACACCATGGCGCCGTCACCGGTGAATCGCTCCAGGGTGCCTCCGTACTCGTGGATAAGGGAACCCATCGCCGCGTGGTACTCCGCGAGCACACCCATCACCTCCTCGGGCTCGCTCGTCTCGGCGAACGGAGTGAAGTTCCGTAGGTCGGCGAAGAGCACCACGATCTCGCGGCGGTGGCTTTCCAGCAGGTGCTCGTCGCTGACGACGAGGTCGGCCAATTGCGGTGACAGGAAACGGCGCAAGCGGCTCGTTCGCTCCAGCTCGGCGACCTGCTCCGCGACGCGGGATTCGAGTTCGGCGTTCCACGCGGCGAGCTCGGCGGCCTGCCGTCGGATGGTGTCGTGGTAGCGCTTGATCCTGGCCAGCGACGCCACCCTGGCCAGCAGTTCGCTTTGGTCGAACGGTTTGGTGATGAAGTCGTCGGCGCCTGCCATCAGGGCGTTGAGCCGCTGCTCGTTCCCGCTGGCCGTGATCATCACCACGGGAAGGAATTCCGTCGACTGGTTGGACCGGATCCGGCGGCAGACCTCGTAGCCGTCCATTGCCGGCATCACCACGTCGAGGAGGACGATGTCGATGTCCTCGGTCTCGAGCAGCGCGAGTCCGTCGGCTCCTGACGAGGCGGTGAGCACGCGATGCCCGCGTGGCGTCAGCACCGCGTCGAGAAGGCGCAGGTTGACCGACTGGTCATCCACCGCCAGCACCGTCACGGGATCATCCATCTACCGCCCCTTCCGCTTGGAGCACACCGACGCTTCGCAGCGCGTCGAGGAAGTCGTCGCGGCGCAGCGGCTTGAGTAGCTGCACGGCCGCGCCGAGAGCCAGCCCCCGGGGTCGGTCGTCGACGACCGACGCGACGATCACCGGTATCGACGCGGTTTCGTCAGCCGCTTTGAGCTGCGCGAGCACCTGCCATCCGTCGAGCCTCGGCAACTTGATGTCGAGCACGACGGCCGCGGGCACCACCGTGCGAATCAGGTCGAGCGCGCTGACGCCGTCGGTGACGCGGACCACCTGCACCGACACGTCGTCGAGGTACGCGGACATGAGATCGAGGGAGGCTCGGTCGTCATCGACAAGCACAACGATGGGGAACTCCCCCTCCTGCGGCATCGGCGGCGCGTCCGGTGACCTTGACGCCGCCGGTATCGCGAAGCCGAACGTACTCCCAACGCCGACAGCGCTTTCCAGCCACATGCGGCCACCGAACAGTCCCACGATGCGCCTGCACAGAGTCAGCCCGAGCCCGGTGCCCTCTTCCCTGGCGGGCCCTCGACCCCCCTGTTGGAAAGAGTCGAAGATCTTCTCCTGATCCTCTGGCGGGACCCCGATACCGGTGTCGGTCACCGTGACGATCAGCTCGGCGTCGTTCCGGTGGGCGCGGACGACCACCTTGCCGCCGTCCGGCGTGAACTTGACGGCATTCGACAACAGGTTGAGGACAACCTGCTTGAACCGCAGCTCGTCGGCTTCGACGTTGCCGACCCCGTCGGCGACGTCGACCGAGATCGTGATGGCATGCGCGGCGGCTCTGTCACGCACCATCGCCAACGTGTAGTCCAAAGCGCCCGCGACGGAGAACATGGTCGGGTCGAGCGTCATTCGGCCCGCTTCGACCTTCGACAAATCCAGGATCTCGTTCAACAGTTCCAGCAGGTGTCGGCCTGAGTTCCAGATGTCGCGGAGGTATTCCTCCTGCCGCTCGTTGATCTCACCGAACATGCGCTCCAGCAACACTTCCGAGAAACCGATCACCGCGTTGAGCGGTGTGCGCAGCTCGTGGGACATGCTCGCCAGAAACTCCGACTTGTGATTGCTCGCGATCGCGAGCTCATGGCTCTGGGTCTCGAGTTCGCGATAAAGCCGGGCGTTGACGATGGCGAGCGCCGACTGGCCCGCGAAGGTTTCGAGCAGCTCGGTGACGTCGGGTGGGAAGTCGCCGGTGCCGCGGCGCCGAATGACCAGCACGCCGATCATCTGCTCGCCGACGTTCATCGGAACGGCGAGCACCGAGCGCCAGCCGTCGGAGAAGATGGTGTCGAGAAACTCGTCGCGGTCGACTGCGGCCAGGTCGGGTATCTCGAGGGGCTCGTCGGCCAGCGCGCTTGCGCCGATGAGGCTCGACCTGCTGTCGATGACGATGTGCCGCAGGCGGTCCCACAGGGCTGGGCTGCTGCCGTACCTGCCGCGGACATGGAAGGAGTCCGTTTCGTCGTCGAATTCGAGGATCGATCCGCCTTCGGTGTTCAGTGTGATGTCCCCGAACCCGAGGTTGGTGAGTCGCACCGCGTTGGTGACCACGCGTTCGAGGACTTCGTCGAGGTTGAGGCTCGAGCTGACGGCTTCGTCGATCTCGCGCAACGCCTCGAGTTGTTCGACCTTGTCCGACAGCTCAACGCCGCGCGACTCGAGCGCCCGCATCAGGTCGACCTGGCGCAGCACGACCGCGCCCTGTACCGCGAACTCCTCGAGCAGTCGGCGTTCGCGGTCGTCGAACGGCGCGACATCGGTGCGCCACATCGCGAGCACGCCGACGACCTCGTCCTGCAGAACCATCGGTGTGGAGAGCAGGGTGCGAAAGCCGGTGAGCCTCTGCAGATCGAGGCGCCCGTAGTCGGCGTCTGCGAGCACGTCGGCGATCTGGACGGTGCACTTGTCCTCGGCGGCACGGCCGACGGTCGACGACCGGTTGCGCGCGATCGGGTGTGCCATCAGATAACTGCGGTACTCCTCGGGTGTCTCGTCGGAGACCCGGGACAGACGGAACACGTCGCCGTCACGAATGAACAGCTGAGATGCCGCGGCCCCGCACAACCGCGCGGCGTATTCCAGCACGGTGTCCCAGACAGCGCTCGGATCGGAGGCATGACGGCCGAGCGCGGCGAGGATCTCGCTGCTTGCGGCCAACTGCTCTTTCGCGTCGTGCAGTTCGCGTTCGAGATCGGTCATGTCCGTCTCTTCTCGGACCTGTTGACCGTGATGGTGGTCCAGGCGCCGACGTGGATGCGGTCCCCGTCGACGAGCGGGGTTTCCTGCCCGTTCCCGAGCAGGTCGTCGCTTTCGTTGACGGTGGTGCCGTTCGTCGACCCGAGGTCGGTGATCGTCAGGCCCGATTCACGGATCTGCAACACCGCATGCTGGGTGGACACGCCGCGGTCGACCGGGTGGATGCCGAGATCGATGCCCGGCTCGACACCCTGCTTACGGTTGTTCCGGCCGATCAACGTGCTGCGCTGCAGGGTGATCCGGCGTTCCGGGAAGACCTCGGGGAACTCGACGGTGTCCGGGCCGCCGCGGGCGATGACGCGCTTGTAGTAGTCCTTGTCGGCGGTGACGACGGCGGTCCACCCGACCGGTGCCGCCGATGCCTGCACCGGGACGCCGCAGACGCTGCAATAGTCGCTGGCGTCTGTTGCGTGGCCGTCGGGGCAGGTCGGCATCAGGCGTCCTTCCGTACGCGTGCGGTCCGGGTCGACCGCGCGTCGAGTGCCATCTCGTCGGCCGCGGCGACGTCGCGCCGCAGCCTCGCAGTGCCGGTGTGCTCGTCGACCTCGATGACTCTGTTGAGCAACTTGGCCGTTCCGTCGTTCCCGGATTCGACGGCGAGTTTCATCGCGCGGTGCAACTTCGCTGTCGCCGTGACGAGGTCGCCGTTCGTGCGCGCAGCCAGTCCGTCCTTGACCGCCTGCGCGAGTTCGGCCTGGCCGGTGTAGTGCGCGACCCGGTCGCTGATCCGTGTCGACAATGCGGTGTCGGCGGTCCAGATGGCCTTCACCAGCCCTTCGCCGAGAGGATCGTCACCCGCGAGGACCGTCACGCGGGCGGCCAGCTTCTCGCGCCCGACGGCGGCCGGCTCGACCTCGACCTGAATGTGATAGTCACGGTCCTCGTGACCCCATGCGCCCAAGGGGTATTCGCCGCACTGGGTTCCGGCGTCGACGCGTCGATCGGTCAGGTCCTGCACCGTCGGCGCGACCTGCTTGACGAACGCGACTCGAGCCCCCGCCGGAGTCCACAGGCGCAGGGTCAGTGCGGGGATCGACTTACCCATCGAGGTGCGGATCATCGCGGCGAAGTCGGCGGCGAGATCCGCCGGATCGGCAACGATGTCCACGGAGCCCATCAAGGCCGTCGACACGGACCGAAGCTCGTCGACCCGCCAGTCGGTGCCGACTCCGCGGCAGTCGCAGCCGAACTCACCTTCGCTGAGGCTGATCTGTCTGCCCAGTTCTTCCGGCGTTTCGTGCTCGTCCTTGCCGTCGGTCAGCAGGATCGCGTGGGTCAACGCGCCGGGATGGCCTGCGGCCATGGCACGGACGTGGGCGAGCCAGCTGCCGATCGCGGTTCCGCCGCTGGGAGTCAGGCTGCCGACGGCGTGTGCCGCCGCGGATCTGGTCGCATCGCTCGCCGGCGCCGGCAGCCCGTTGGGCGGATAGACGGCCGCGGCTTTCTCGGTGCCCGCGACGATGGCGAACAGTGTGCCGTCGGTCATCTCGTCGATCGCTGCGATGGTCGCCCGCTTGGCTTCGTCGAACTTTCCCGGCGGTGTCTTCATCGACGTCGAGCAGTCGATGACGATCGCTTCCACCCGTTCGGGCGGCTTGTCGGTGATCACGTCGCCCGCGACGGCAATGCTCACGATCGCGTCGACGAGCCCGCTGCCGTCGGCCAGGTAGGGGTTGTGGTCGACGTCGACGGTGACGTGCGAAACACGCTGCTGCTCTGTGGAACTCATGAGCACCCTCCGATGGGAATCACCGCAACGGTGATGTTGTCGTCGCCGCCGGCGCTCAGCGCGTGGTCGACGAGCGCCTGCGCCGCGGCCGCTGCGTCGTGGCGTGCGCAGATCGTGGCGATGTCGTCGGCATCGGGGACGTAGTTCCAGAGCCCATCGCTGCACAGCAGCAGCATGCCGGGCTCGGTGAGGGTGATCGGCCGCGCGCCGGACTCTGACCACGGAGTCGGCCCTGCGTCGGCGCCCAGCCATCTTGTCAAGGTGTGGGCGCCTGCCTGTACCAAGTCGGATTCGGCGGTGGCCCCCGCGGAGATCAGTTCCTGCGCAACGGAATCGTCGATGGTCAAGCATCTCGCGTGGGTGGGTTGCTCGGGTATCCAGTACACCCTGCTGTCTCCCACACTGCCGACGGCGATCTGCGTGGTGCCCTCGGCCGTCGGGGCGACGGCGACCGCCGCATAGGTGCACGACGGTGCGGTGTCGCCGATCGCCGTGTCCTTTCCTGCATCTGCCGCTGCGATGGCAGCGTCGGTCAGACCGGCCAGCACCGCGGACTCCGGCTCACGCGCCGCGGCAAGGGCGTTGAGCATCGTGTCCACCCCTGCCCTCGACGCGGCCCTCGCCGCCGTCTCGGCCGCGGACGAACTCGACACCCCGTCGCTGACGGCGACGGCGATGGCGTCGCCCGATGCGCAGGTGACCAGACCGGCAGCGGCGGCGTCCTCATTGCGCGGGTGTTCCAGTCCGCGATCGGTGACCAGCACGACGCCGCCGAGATCGGCCTGCGCGCGATCGGGTTCGGCGCGCCGCTGACCGCACACGGTGCAGTACTGGTCGACGTAGCGTCCATCACCGCAGTCGGCGCACACGGACGGCTCGTCCGGCGGGATTCGGGGCACGGCGATCCGGCGCACGGGAGCCAGCGGCGCGCCGCAACTTTCGCAGAACCGGTCAACGGGCACAACCGTCGCGCCACACTGCACACACGTCACCTCCTCGCCGCTCACAGTCTGGTCCTCGGTCGGACCGCATTGGCTCTTTCCACCAAGTCGATTCGCGCCCACACGTCGGTCGTCTCGCGGGCGAGTGCGCGGTAGCAGTGCTCCATCCCGACCCGGATGCCCGGTTCTCCGAAGTCGCAGCCGAGCAGCCGCGCGGTCTTGGGGTGTTCCCCGCGTGCAGCCATTCCAGCGCCGCGCCGAGCACCTGGAGTCGCAGTGATTCCCGCTTGGCCGCGGATTCGATCGTCAACGACGATGCCCGCTTGCCCGCGTCGAGCAGTGTCGCCTCGTCGAGGTCGTCCGCGGCTCGGCCGTGGAGCACGATCTCGATTCCTGCGGTACCGGCGGCCGTGTAATGCGTCGACGCGGGGGTGATCTGATCGAGCGTTTCGACCGCGCCCGCCCGGTCGCCCGCCCTGGCACGCTCTCGCGCCAGCCCGAAGGCCGCACTGTAGAACGTGTGGTTGGTTCGCCACACCGTCTCGTAGTAGCGGGTGGCATCCGCATGCGCTCCGCGAAGCTCCGCGGTCGCCGCCAGGGCGAGCTTCGGATCGAGCTCGCCGGGCAGCATATCGAGCACCGCTTCGAAATGTGCTGCGGCGGCGTCGAAGTCGTTGTCCAGCAGCGCGCACTGTCCGCCGTACCACGTCAGCCGCCAGTCGCCCGGGATGACGGATTCGAGTTCGGCGAGCCGTTTTCGGGCGTCCGCGGCCACACCTTGCTCCAGCGACGCGCGAACAAGTCGCAGCGGCACCTCGACGGAGTTGTTGCGTTGGTTCGACTCGCCGACGGCATGCTGGAGCGTCTGCTCGAGGAGGTCGGGTGGGGTACCGCTCGTCGTTGCGAGCAGCGCGGCGCCTGCATCGTTCGCGTCGACCCTGGGCACGCCGAGGGCCGCGATCACCGATGAGACGGTCAGCGGCACGTCCCAGCCCGCGCCGTAGATGGCGCGTTGCGGGCTGAAGTGAGTGGACAGCCGCGGTTGAGGGTGCCCGCTGTCGGCGGCCGCGATCTCGTGAAGGACACCGGTCAGCTGGTCGGCCAATTCACCCATGGATGGAAAACGTTTCGCGCTTTCGGGATCAGTGGCGCGGCGGATGGCGCGGTACAGCGATTCGTGCTGCGCGAACACCGGCACCTCATCGGGTCCCGGGAGCTGCTCGACAAAGCGGCCGTTGGTCTGTGGGACGTCCATGACGAGGACAGCGAGCGTGCGGCCGACCGTGTACACGTCGGTGGCCACCGTCGGTCCGGTCCACGCGATTTCGGGCGCCTGATAGCCGCGGGTGCCGTAGATGACCGCATCGGGGTCGTCCATGGCGACGGTCGCGCCGAGGTCGATCAACTTGAGCTGTTCGTCGCTCTGCATCACGTTGTCGGGCTTGAAGTCGCAGTAGGCGAAGCCTTCCTCGTGGAGATAGCCCAGTGCCGGGGCGATCTCGACGATGTAGGCGACCGCCTGTGCAGGTGCGAGGGGGCCGCCCGCGGCTTTGCGGATCTGCTTCAGCGACGTGCCGCCGACGTATTCCATGACGATGTAGCCCATCGCCGTGCCCGTCGAATCCTTGTGCTCGACGAAGTTGTGGATGCGGACGATGTTGGGGTGTTCGACCTCTGCCAGTGCCAGCGCTTCGGCCTCTGCGGTCGCGATGGCGTCGGCGTCGGCCGAATTCACCAGGCCCTTGAGTACGACCAAGCGGTTGTGCACGTTGCGGTCGATCGCCAGATAGATCCAGCCGAGGCCGCCGTGCGCGATGGCGCCCCGGACCTCGTACTGTCCGCCGACCAGGTCACCGCGAGACAGTTTCGGCACGAACGAGTACGCGGTGCCGCACGACGTGCAGTAGCCCTCGGCGCGCCCGGGAGTGTCGCCGCGGGATCGCCCGACGGGTTGGCGGCACTCGGAGTTGCCGCAGAAGCGCTGGCTCTCCGGTACCTGCGGATCGGTCAGGATCGCCTTGGCCGGATTGCCTTTCGGTACCGGGGGAATCTCGACGACGCCTGCGCCGAGGCGTCCGCGGGTGCCACTGGACTTCGACGATCCGGTTCCGGCGGAGCCGCGAGAGCGGGCGGACGACGCCATGGGCGCCGTCGCGGTCAACACCTTCGACTGAGTCTGCGCGGCGGGTGCCGTGCCGCAGACGTCGCAATAGCCGTCGACGACCGTTCCCTCGCAGTCGAGTTCAGCGCACGTCATCGCGTCTGCTCCCGCATCGTCATGGTAAGTCCCGATACCTCGGTGACGGCGGACCGGGCGACGGTCCGAGGCTTTTCAGCCACCGGTCATACAGGCGCTCCCAGGTGCCGTCCGTGCGAATGTCCTCGAGGACACCGTTGACGAACCGGACCAGATCGTCGTTGCCTTTTCTCACCCCGACGCCGTAGGGCTCGACGCCGAGGCTCTCGCCGACCACGTCGACATTCGGATCTTGGCGCGCAAGGCCTTTGAGCACGACGTCGTCGGTGCTGATCGCGTCGATCTGCCCCTGCTGCATCATCAGCAGACAGTCGGTCCAGCTGGTGACGCCGATCAAAGTGGGCCTCGGATCGAGCTCGAAGACGCGCTTCAGCGACGTCGTGCCCGACACCGAGCACACCCGCTTACCGGCAAGGTCGGCGGCAGAACGGATTCGCGACCCGGTGCGGGTGAGGATCCGCTGGTTCGCATAGAAGTAGGTGGTGGAGAAGTCGACCTTCTCCTTGCGTTCGCAGGTGATCGAGAAGGTCCGGACGATGAGGTCGACCTGGCCGGATTCGAGCGCAGGCTCTCGCTGGTTGGCTTCGACCACTTGAAGCTCGATGCGGTTCGGGTCGCCGAAGATGCGGCCGGCGATCTCGCGGGCGAGGTCGATGTCGAAGCCCTCGAGCTGACCCGAAGACGGGTCGCGGTAGCCGAACATGAAGGTGTTCTGGTCGACGCCGACGATGAGCCGTCCCCGCTCCTGGATCGCCGCCATCGTCGACCCGACGGGCATCGCGCCCGGCGCGGGTTGCGGACCCGGTTTGAGGCTTACCTCTCGATCGCCGCAGTCGGCCTTCGCCGCCTGCGGCGCGCTGGTGATCTCCTGCGCGCCCGCCGGTCTCACCGGTGCGGGCGCGACCGACACCGACGCAGGCGGCGCTCGGCGACGCCCCGCATCCGGCCAGCGCCACGAGGGCTCCGACCAGACCTGCCATGGCGCGTGTCCTCACAGGAACTCCCGCAGCCGCGGCCAGAGCCCGACCACCGCGGCGGCGGCCGCGATCGTCATCAATATCAGCGTCGCCGTCGGAGTCCAGGCCAGGTAGCGCCCGGCGTCGGCCACATATCCGCGCATGGTGGCGCGCGACTGTTCGATCGCGTCGCGCAGGCTCGTCTCGACGACGGCGAACTGTGCGCCCGATGCGCCGGGATCGGTGCCGAGCGCTTGGGCGACCGCTCCCGGGTAGTCGCCTGCCCGGTAGGCGTCGACCTGCTGGCGGTGGCTGGCCACCCACATCTCGACGGCTTCGGTCGCGGCGGGTGAACTGGTGCCGATCCGCGCGACGAGGTCGTCGATGTGTGCGTCGAACGACTTCTCGCTGGCCGTGATATCGCCGCGCGTGATCAATTGCAGCGTCTCGTCGGTTCGGGCTTGCTGGGCGAGAATGCGGGCTTCAGCGAGTTGACCGAACCTCGCGGTGCCCTCGACACGGCCGCGTTCGATGTCGGCGGCGGCGAGGCGGACAGAGCCGACGATCGCGACGAGGACGAGCACACCGACGACCGCAGCGACGACGAGTCCGAGGTTGAAGCGTCGGTTGGTGCGCCGGAACATGATCGCCGAGCCGACGGCGATGGCCGTCAGCGCGAAAGCGAGCAGCGCGAGGCCGGCCATCGGCAGCGATCCCACGCGGCGCTGCGCCTCGTCGACGCGGGCCAGGTCGGCCGCATAGATCTTCTCGGCACCGGGCAGCAAGCTGGTCTGCATCCAGGACGACGCCTCGCGCAGATAGGCGGATCCGATCGGAAAGCCCTGCACGTTGTTCGCGCGCGCCGCCTCGACAAGACCTGCGTACGTGGCGAGGTTCGCCGAGACCTGGGCGAGCTCCCTGCGGGTCTCGGCGTCGGGAGCGCCCGCCGTCGCGTCGGCCAGTGCCGACGCGGCAGCCGCGAGCGCCTGTTGATATCGCGCCCGCATCAACGGTGTCTGATCGCCGCCCGAGAGAAATGCCGTGGCCGCCGCCGCGTCGGCTGCCGATGATGCGGCATAAAGATTCTGGGCCGCATAGGCGAACGGCTCGGACCGATCGAGGACAGCTTTCTGCTCGGCGATTCGTCCGTTGAGCGCGGCAGCGGAGACGACACCGGCGAGGATGCAGGACGCCGCGACGACGACGGCGATCACGACGACCACGCCGGGTGTGGTGCGGGCGAACCGCCGGACCCACGCGCGGGATGCGCGCGCGTCCAGCGTGAGAGGAGAGCTCGTTGCGATCACCACATGCCCACCCGCTTCAACCCCGTTACTCGAAGAGCAGGTTCATGATTGCTCATCTCGGTCTCCCGTTCGGGCGCTATGTCGGCAATTGACGTAGTGGTTACGTCGATATTCGCTCCGGTGTACCGGGCTGGGGAGAGTAGAGGACTACTTGGATTCGGGTGCTGTCGAGAGCTTCGGGTACTTACCGGGTGCCTCGTTCGGCCGCGCAGCGCTCACCTGGTCTTTTAGGCTGCATCAATGCGGTTGACGTGGCCGTTGGTCGGACGGTCGGGAGAGATGCGGCTCATCGAGGACGCGCTCTCCCACCCGAACACGTCCGGGGCCGTGATCTGTGGCCCGTCGGGGGTCGGCAAGAGCCGGGTCGCACGCGAAGCTCTCGACGCGGCTGAGTCATCCGGCTGCGAGGTGCGATGGGTGTTCGGCACGTCGTGCGGTCGGAACCTGCCGCTCGGCGCGTTGGCTTCGTGGGCGGGATTGTCCGGTGGCGACAGCCTGCACCTGGTCTGTGAGGTGATCGAGTCGCTGACGACGGCGTCGTCGGCGGCGCCGGTCATCGTCGGCGTCGACGACCCCCACCTGCTCGACGACCTGTCGATGTTCGTGCTGCAACAGATCGTGCAGCGCGGCGTGGCCAAGGTGCTGCTGACCGAGCGTTCCGATGAGCCCATTCCTGTTGGGCTGCAGGAGGTGTGGAAACTCGGGCAGTTCGACCGCATAGATCTGCGGACGTTGTCGCTCGACTCCACATCAGAGCTGCTTTCCGCCACGTTGGTCGGCCCGGTTGATCCTGCGACAGTCGACACCCTGTGGAGGCTGACCCGCGGCAACGCCTTGTATCTGCGGCACATCGTCGAGCAGGCCGTCGCTGACGAGCGGCTCGTGAACGAGAGCGGCTAGTGGCAGTGGAGTGGCGATCCTGTGGTGCCGCCGGGTCTGGTCGAGCTGGTGGAGTCCCGCATCGGTGACCTGCCGGTCGCGGTGGCCGACGCGATGGACGCGCTCGCGGTGGGTGAGCCGATCGAGCTGGCGATGCTTCATCGCATCGCGTCCAGGGAGGCCGTCGAGCACGCTGATCTGCGGGGTCTGATCAGGCTCGCCCCAGGTGATGACCGTGTCGAGGTGTGGTTGGCACATCCGGTCTACGGGCAGGTCCGCAGGAGAACGGCAGCGCAGACGCGGTTGCGCCGCCTGCGCGGTGAACTGGCCCAAGAACTGGCGGCGGCCGAGGATTCCGACAACGTGCGGATGCTGGTTCGTCGGGGCACGCTGCTCCTCGACTCTGACCTCGACCTCGACGCTGAGCTGCTGGTGAGTGCCGCGCGGGGGGCCACAGCAATGGGAGATCTGCCCCTCGCGGACCGGTTGGCGAAGGCGGCGGGGCGGGCAGGCGGCGGGGCCGAAGCGACGTTCGTCCGCGGGCATGCGTTGTCCTGGCAGGGCCTCGGCCAGGAGGCCGAGGACGTGCTGGCCGGCGTCCCGCTCGCGGAGATGTCCGACGAGGAGCACGCGCGGCTGACGTATCTGAGGGCGAGCAACCTGCTGTGGGCGCTCGCGGACCCGAAACGGGCCGAAGACGTGATCGATGCGGGCGCTGCACGAGTGGCTGCAGGGCAGGCAGCGACGAGTATCCAGGCCGTCCGCGGCGTGTACCTGTTCGCGGTCGACCGGCCGGTCGAGGCGCTGGGGGTGCTCGAGGAATTGGTGCTCGAGGAACTGCCGCCGATCGTCGGCGCCGAGACGGCGTGGGCGTTGGCGACGATGTACGCCGACGCGGGACGAACGGCGGACGCGGTGGCCGCGGCGGAGGCCGGCTACGAGATCGCGGTGCGCTGTTCGGATGCACCGCACATGCGGTTCAACATCGCGGACTCGCATGTGACCGCACTGCTGTTGGCGGGACGCGTCGGCGAGGCGGTCGAGGTGGCGGAGCGGGCGCGAGGCCAGGCGGCCGATCTGCCGGGCACCGCGCACCTGCTCGGTCCGGCGGTCGCGGGTCGGGCGGCGCTCGCGGCGGGTCGGCTGGTGCAGGCGTGCGAGTTGTTGGAGCAGGCCGCGGGCGCGCTGAGCGCGACGGGTCATGCGCAGGGTTGGGGGTACCGGTACGGCATACCGCGCGCGACGGCGTTGGCGATGCGAGGGCGATGGCAGGAGGCGCAGTCCGTGCTGGCACAGCTGGAAACGGTGCGGCGGCCGTTCCGAAGACTGGACTACGAGAAGAGCGTGGCTGCGGCGTGGGTGACGGCGGGTGAGGGCGCGGTCAGCGAAGCGATCGCGATGGCGAGGTCGGCAGCCGAATTCGCCCGAATGAATGGACGATTCGCCGCCGAAGTGATGTGCCTGCAGGCGGCCGCACAGTTCGGGGATCGGTCGTGCGAGCCGCGTCTGCGAGAACTCGAGGCGATTGTCGAGGGTCCGCGTGTCGGTGTGGCGGTCCGGTTCGCAAGCGCTATCGCGTGATGGCGACGGCGCTGAGTTGGTCTCGGCGTCAGAGGCTTTCGAGCAGATGACCGATGCTGTGGCGGCCGTCGATGCGGCGGCGCACGCGGCGGTGGCGTATCGGCGTGACGGGCTGCGGGGTACCGCGCTGGGGTGCGCAGCACGGGCGGAAGCGCTGGCGGATCACGGCGGCGTGGATACGCCGACGCTGCGGCAGGCTCGGGAGCCGCTACCGATCACAGACCGGGAACGCGAGATCGTGTTGTTGATCAGCCAGGGCTTGTCAAGCCGCGACGTAGCCGAGCGGCTTGACCCTTTCGACGCGCACGGTCGAGGGACACATCTACCGGGCGATGGCGAAGACCGGCACAGCGAGCCGTGAGGAACTCGCCGCATTGCTGACTGTGAAGCGGGATGGCGCCGCTGTCAGGGAATGAGCGTTGTTCGCATCGCGGGCGTCATCAGATCCGAGATCTCGGTCCCACGGCACGGTCACCGGAACGTAGTCACCCATCGCGTGGATCACCGGGACATAGACGTGGAATCCCTCGGCTGTCGGCACCCAGTTGAGGAAGTTGTCGATCGACTGGTCGAACGGAATCACGTCGCTGTTGATCTGCGTCACCGCGGTTGCGAGGCGTTCCCCGGCCGCTTGCTGATCGGCGAAGACATCCGACAGCAGAATCGGACGCGCGGTGTCGGCGTCGATGGTGATGGTGGCGACTCCGTTGTTCGGATGCGCTGCCCCTTTGGCATACCAGTTGAAGATGGCGACACCGGCGACGACGCGCGGTGTGATCGTCGTGACGCGGCTGCGTTCGTCGCCGGCGAGCTGCCCGTCCTTGATGGTGGTGTCGGTCGCCGGCCCGGCCAGATCGTCCAGCGCCGTGCGCATCCCGCTGTTGAACCGGTCGCGAACCGGCGCCGATCCACCGGCGAGCTGCGGCAGCTTGACGTCGATCGAATTGGTGCCGCTGGTTTCCTTCACCGGTAGCAGGGTCGCCGTGAACTCTGCCGCGGCGGCGGCCGTGCTCGAGGTCGTGGGCGCCGAGGCTGTGTCCGATGTCGTGACGGTCACCGTCGACGTGGCCTCTTGGGAATTCTGCTGCGCGCACGCTGTTGCTCCGGCGATCAGCCCAATTGCCGCCCAGGACAAGCACTTGCGGGTGGTCAGCATGAAGGGGGTCCTTGTCAGAAGGGGGTGACGCCGTCGATGCTGACGAACATGCCGCGCCCGGTGGCGTCGTTGGTGAAGTGTGTTCCGTCGAACGATCCCACGATGGTCCAACCGTTGATCTCCACGGCGCGGCCGTAGTCCAGCACCACTTCGCCGCTGTCGACGCCGCCGATGTTGCCTTCGCCGTAGTTGAACGTGCCGTCGGCGTCGACGCCGGCGATGTTGAAGTTGCCGGGGCCGCTCTGGCTGGGCGGCGCGCCGGGGAAGCCGTCGATGCTCGCGCGTTCACAGCCGACGTGGTCGGCGCTGACGACGCATCGCACGTCTCCGGACACGGTGCGCACATATTCGTATTCGGCCGCTGAAGCCAACGGAGCGGTGACGACCGCCGCCACTGCCGTCGCAGCCACGATGGGCGTCCAGTTCGTGGACATGACCACCTCCACCCCTCCAGTGGCCCTATTATCTGCGTCTGCCCTGGCGAGCGTTGGAAAACGGCGTCGTCGACACTGGTCCGATGGAGGCTCCATGACCCGCAGTGCCAACGGCGCCGCGACGTCGCCGTGGTCACCGCGGGAGTGCGAGCTGCTCGCGGTGACGCTGGAGCTGCTGCAGGAACACGGCTACGACCGGTTGACGCTCGACGGGGTGGCCGCCGCCGCGCGCGCCAGCAAGGCCACCCTCTACCGGCGATGGCCCACCAAGGCCGAGCTCGTGCTGGCCGCCTTCGTCGAGGGCACCCGGCAGGTCGCGGTCGACCCCGACACCGGCACGCTGCGCGGCGACCTGCTGCAACTGGGTGAGCACATCCGCGCTCACGTCGGCACGCATGCGTTCACCATTCGCGCGGTTCTCGTCGAAACGTCGCGCAGTGCCGAGCTCGACGCGATGATGCAGGAGCAGTTCCTCGAGCAGCGAAGGGCGCTGATGGGAGATGTGCTGAGGCGGGCCGTCGACCGCGGCGAGATCGAGGCGGCCGCGATCACCGACGACCTGTGGGACGTGCTGCCCGGCTACCTCATCTATCGCACGGTGTTGACCGGTCGCGCTCCGTCGCAGGAGACCGTGCAGAACCTCGTCGATCACGTACTACTCCCCAGCCTCACCCGTCACAACCCGGGAATATCCGATCCGTGACGGCGGCTACTGGTACCGGTTGTGCGGAACGGTCCCGTACCGTACTGTCAACCAAGTTGATATTGACCACCTGTTGAAATTATTGCCGTAACTGTCCGTCAACGTGTCGCCGCTCGTCGAAAGGGTCACGGATGCAGCGGGTTTCGCTCGGCAGCCTGCTGATGCGACGGTGGATGATTCTGGTGGCCGTCCTCGTTCTCGCCGTCGCGGCGTTCGCGGTGTACCGCCTCAACGGCATCTTCGGCTCGAAGGACGTCGTCTCCACTCCCGATAACTCCGCGAACGACATCGTGCCGTTCAACCCCAAGCGCGTCGTCATGGAGGTCTTCGGTCCGCCCGGCACGGTCGCGACCATCACCTACACCGACGTCGACGCCCAGCCGCAGCGCGTCGACAACGCGACGCTGCCGTGGGCCTACGACACCACCACCACCCAGCCGGCCGTCTTCGTCAACGTCTCCGCCCAGGGCGACAGCGACTCCATCGGCTGCCGCATCAAGATCGACGACGACATCAAAGACGAGAGAACCGTCAACACGTTGAACGCGTTCACCTACTGCCTGGACAAGTCCGGATGAGCCATCACGTCGCCGACGTCGCCGACCGCCCGACGTTCACCGACCGCGTCGCGAAGTGGATCCGGTGGCTCTGCGTGCCGATCGTGTTGTTCTGGGTCGCCGTCGCCGCGCTGACGAATGTGCTTGTGCCGCAGCTCGAGGCGGTCGGCGAAGAACACAACGTCGGGTTGGCCTCCCCCGATGCGCCGTCGCTGCAGGCGTTCAAACGCATCGGCGCGGTGTTCAATGAGTTCGATTCCGACAGCGCGGCGATGGTGGTGCTCGAGGGCGACCAGCCGCTGCACGCCGAAGCGCACGCCTATTACGACGAGCTGGTCAAGCGGTTCAACGAGGACACCAAGCACGTCCAGCACGTGCAGGACTTCTGGGGCGATCCGCTGACGGCCGCGGGCTCGCAGAGCCCGGACGGCAAGGCCGCGTACGTCCAGGTGTACCTCGCGGGCAACCAGGGCGAGGCGTTGTCGCTGGAGTCGGTGGACGCGCTACGGGACATCATCGCGAAAACGCCTGCGCCGCCGGGTATTCACGCCTATGTCGCCGGCTCGGCGGCGCAGATCGCCGACCAGTTCGAGGTCGGCAACGAGGGCACCGTTCTGGTCACCGCGCTGACCGTCGGGGTGATCGCGGTGATGCTGCTGATCGTCTACCGATCCTTCCTGACGATGATCATCGCGCTGGTCACCGTGCTCATCGAGATGTCGGCGGCGCGCGGGATCGTCTCGTTCCTTGCCGACGCGGGATTCATCGGCCTGTCGACGTATTCGACGAACATCCTGACGCTGCTGGTGATCGCGGCGGGCACCGACTACGTCATCTTCCTGCTCGGCCGCTATCACGAGCGGCGCAACGAGGAGATGGACCGCGAGGCGTCCTTCTACGACATGTACCGCGGCACGTCGCACGTCATCCTCGGTTCGGGTCTGACCATCGCCGGTGCGGTGGCCTGCCTCTACTTCACCCGCAACCCGTACTTCCAGAGCCTCGGCGTCCCGGCGGCGCTCGGCGTTCTCGTGTCGTTGGTGGCGTCGTTGACGCTGGCGCCCGCGGTCATCGTGATCGCGGGCAGGTTCGGGCTGCTGGATCCGAAACGCAAGACGGCCAAGCGGGGCTGGCGACGGATCGGCACGGCGATCGTGCGGTGGCCGGGGCCGATCCTGTTCGCGACGATGGCGCTCGCCCTTGTCGGCATCGCCGGGCTGTCCGGCTACAAGGTGTCCTACGACATCAGCAGTTACATGCCGGACAGGACGCCGTCGAACGTGGGATACGCGGCGGCGGAGCGGCACTTCTCGAAGGCGCGGCTGAACCCCGAACTGCTGATGATCGAGGCCGACCACGATCTGCGGAACCCCACCGACATGATCCTGCTGGAGCGGGTGGCCAAGGGCGTCTTCCACACCGACGGCATCGCGCAGGTGCAGTCGATCACGCGGCCGCTGGGCACGCCGTTCGAACACACGTCGATTCCGTTCCAGATCAGCGCGCAGAGCGCGTCGCAGATCAACAACCTGCCGTATCAGCAGGATCGGGCGAACGATCTGCTGAAGCAGGTCGGTGAGATCAACAAGTCGATCGATACGCTGCGGCAGCAGTATGCGCTGCAGCAGGAGTCCGCGGGGATCACGCACGAGCAGAGCGAAGCGTTCAAACAGACGGTGGTGGTGGCGCAGGATCTGCGCGACAAGATCGCCGACTTCGACGACTTCTTCCGGCCGATCCGCAACTACTTCTATTGGGAGCCGCACTGTTTCAATATTCCGCTGTGTCATGCGATGCGCTCGCTGTTCGACTCGCTGGACGGGATCGCGGAGCTGACGGATCAGTTGTCGAGCGTGTCGGGGAGCATCGCGAAGCTGGATGAGCTGCAGCCCAGGCTCGTCGCGCTGATCCCGCCGCAGATCGCGGTGCAGGAGACCAACCGCGACCTGACGATGACGAACTACGCGACGACGTCGGGGATCTACGACCAGACGGCGAAGGCGCTGGAGAACGCGACGCAGCTGGGCGCGGCGTACGACGCGTCGAAGACCGACGACTCGTTCTATCTACCGCCGGAGGCGTTTTCCAACCCGGAGTTCATCCGCGGGATGAAGCTGTTCATGTCGCCGGACGGCAAAGCGGCGCGGATGATCGTCACTCATGAGGGCAATCCCGAGACGCCCGAGGGTATTTCGCACATCGAGGCGATGCGCGATTCGGCGATGGCGGCCGTCAAGGGCACGCCGTTGGCGGGGTCGAAGATCTACATCGGCGGCACGGCGTCGACGTACAAAGACATTTCGGAGATGGCGCACTACGACCTGATCATCGCCGGCATCGCGTCGATGGCCCTGATTCTGCTGATCATGATGTTCATCACGCGCAGCATCGTGGCGGCGATCGTGATCGTGGGCACGGTGGCGATCTCGCTGGGGGCGTCGATCGGGTTGTCGGTGTTGGTGTGGCAGCACCTGCTGGGGATCCCGTTGTACTGGGTGATCATGCCGTTGGCGGTGATCCTGCTGCTGGCGGTGGGCTCGGACTACAACCTGCTGCTGGTGTCGCGGTTCAAAGAGGAGATCCACGCGGGCATCAACACGGGCATCATCCGGTCGATGGCGGGCAGCGGGTCGGTGGTGACGGCGGCGGGGCTGGTGTTCGCGTTCACGATGGCGTCGTTCGTCTTCAGCGACCTGATCGTGCTGGGCCAGATCGGTACGACGATCGCGCTGGGCCTGCTGTTCGACACGTTGATCGTGCGGTCGTTCATGACGCCGTCGATCGCGGCGCTGCTCGGACGGTGGTTCTGGTGGCCGGTGCGGGTGCGCCAGCGGCCGGTGCCGCAGAAGTTCGGCGACGAGGACACGCGGCAGCTGTCGCTGTTCTGATCCCGACGTGAGCAGGCGCGAGCCGCGTCCGATTACTGGTTTGACCTCGGAAGCCAATACCATCGCAGGCGCTATGACCGACAATGCCCTGGCCGCTCCGCCGACCGCCGACGAGGCGCCATCCGGCCGTATCTCCGCCGAGGCGCGCCGCCGCAGAACCTTCGCCGTGATCAGCCATCCCGACGCGGGCAAGTCCACGTTGACCGAGGCGTTGGCGCTGCATGCTCGGGCCATCACCGAAGCCGGCGCGGTGCACGGCAAGGCGGGCCGTCGCGCGACGGTGTCGGACTGGATGGACATGGAGAAGGCCAGGGGCATCTCGATCACCTCGACGGCGCTGCAGTTCCCGTACCGCACGTGCGTGATCAACCTGCTCGACACCCCGGGCCACGCGGACTTCTCCGAGGACACCTACCGGGTGCTGACGGCCGTCGACTCCGCGGTGATGCTCATCGACGCCGCGAAAGGCCTTGAGCCGCAGACACTGAAGCTGTTCCAGGTGTGCAAGCACCGGCAGATCCCGATCATCACGGTGATCAACAAGTGGGACCGGCCGGGCCGCCACGCCCTGGAACTGATGGACGAGATTCAGGCACGGATCGGGCTGCGTCCCACTCCCCTGACCTGGCCGGTCGGCATCGCCGGAGACTTCAAAGGCGTGCTCGACCGCAGGAATGGAAACTTCATCCGGTTCACCCGCACGGCGGGCGGTGCGACCGCGGCCCCCGAGGAGCACATTCCTGCGGCCGACGCGCACAGTGCCGCCGGCGAGGATTGGGAGCTTGCGGTCGAGGAGTCCGAGCTGCTGACCGCGGACGGCTCCGACTACGACCGTGAGCAGTTCCTCAGCGGCGCGTCCACACCGGTGCTGTTCACCTCGGCGGCGTTGAACTTCGGCGTGAACCAGCTGCTCGATGTGCTTGTCGACATCGCACCGCCGCCGAGCGGAGCGGCCGACGTCGACGGGGCGCGTCGGGTGGTCGAATCGCCGTTCAGCGCGTTCGTTTTCAAGGTGCAGGCAGGCATGGACTCCGCGCACCGCGACCGCATCGCGTACGCGCGGGTCGTGTCGGGCACATTCGAACGCGGCGACGTCCTCACCCATGCCGCGACCGGCAAGCCGTTCGTCACCAAGTACGCGCAATCGGTGTTCGGTCAGCAGCGCGCGACGCTGGACACCGCGTGGCCGGGTGATGTGATCGGGCTGGCCAACGCCGCTGCGCTGCGGCCGGGTGACACGCTGTATCGCGATGTGCCCGTGCGGTATCCGCCGATCCCCAGCTTCTCCCCTGAGCATTTCTCGGTGGCCCGAAATGTCGACCCGAGCAAGCACAAGCAGTTTCGCCGCGGGATCGAGCAGCTGGAGCAGGAGGGCGTCGTCCAGGTGCTGCGTTCGGACCGTCGCGGTGAGCAGGCGCCGGTGCTCGCCGCGGTCGGCCCGATGCAGTTCGAGGTGGCGGTCCACCGGATGGCGACCGAGCTCAGCGCCCCGATCTCGCTGGAGTCGCTGCCCTACCAGGTCGCGCGGATCGTGGACCCCGCGGACGCCGAGTTCATGAGCAGGCAGGTGTCGGCGGAGGTGCTCACCCGCACCGACGGCGTCATGCTCGTGCTGTTCTCCACCCCGTGGCGGCTGCAGGGCTTCCAACGGGACAACCCCGACATCACGCTGGGGTCGCTGGTGGCGGCGGAGGGATAGCGGGGACGCGTCTCAGCCTTGCCTGACTGAGATTCGCGGCCCGTCGCAAGTGGTATCAATCCGGTATCATATGCCGATGGGCATGACTCTGCGGACCAGTGACGAACAAACGGAGGCGCTGCGTCGGCAGGCCGCCGCGGAAGGCCGGTCGATGCAGGCCGTCGCGTTGTCCGCCATTGACGAGTACATCGCACGCCGAGCCCACAAGGCGAAAGTCGACGAAACGCTTCGGCGTGTGGTCGCCGAGGAGGCCACCGTTCTGGCGCGCCTCAAGGATGCATGACCGAATACCTCGATCTTGAAGATCTCTTGGAGATCGCCCGGCGCGCCGTCGGACAGGATGTTGCGGTTCGCGATTACGGACTGCTCGAGTCGGCGCTGGCGCGGCCGCGCGCGTCGGTGTTCGGCCAGGACGCCTACCCAGATATGCACATCAAGGCCGCGGCGTTGTTTCAATCGCTAGCGCGCAATCACGCGCTCATCGATGGGAACAAGCGCCTTGCGTGGGCGGCCTGTCTTACTTTCCTGGGCATCAACGGCCAATGGATCCGCGCTTCGGAAGACCAGCGTTTCGAACTTGTCATTCAGGTGTCCACGGGCGACGAGTCCGACATCACCCAGATCGCCGAGCAACTACGCGCGTGGAGCTATGAGTAAAGGTGTCATCAACTGACCTGATGACGCCCTCGTACGGGTCGGTATAGCCGCCTGCTGTGGATAACTTGCGAGTGCTCCGGATAGCGTCCCATGACTTGGTGGACTTCGGATCTCGGCGCGGTTCACGCGTTGCGATCAACGAGTCTTGTTGAACGCTAGGTGATTTGGTGTTGTTTGTCCAGTGCTGCAGCGGCGTGTTTGGCGGCGATGACGGTACGTAGTTCGTCCATGGAGACATCGGCGAGGTAGCGGCGGGTGTCTTGCCATTCGTCGTGGGTTTCGGCGACGACGGCGCTGGACAAGGCGGAGGACGGCGGTGTCGTTGGGGAAGATCCCGACGACGTCGGGTGCGGCGTTTGATCTCGCTCGTTGACGCGTTCGAGCGGGTTGGTGGACCAGATCTTCCGCCAGTGCGCTTCGGGGAAGGCGGCAGAACGCCAGCACGTCAGTCGCGGGCCTCGGCGAGCACGGCGGCGGCGTCGGGGAACTGGCGGGTGAGCATGGCGACGATCTCGTCGAACTGTTCGAAGACGTGGCCGGCGTCGGTGTTGCGCGTAAATGGTGCGCATCGCGGCGGCGACCATGTCCGCCGAGCCCTTCGGGAACCTTGGCGAGCACGTTGCGGGCGAGATGCACTTTGCAGCGTTGCCACGTGGCGCCGAGCATTACCGAGCTGATCGCTTCGCGCAGGCCGAGGTGCGCGTCGGAGATCACTAGACTGGGTGCCGGTGAGGCCACGGGCGCTGCAGCGCCGCGCAGGAACGCGATCCAGAACTGCGCCGTCTTCGGAGTCGCCGACCTCGACGCCGAGGACTTCACGGGTCGCCGCTGCGAGTGACGCCCAGTGGCCACTATCACCGCCCGAGAGCCACGATCCGGCCAGCACTGCGGGCTTTGACGTAGGTGGCGTCCAAGAACACATACGGGAACTCGACATGAGTCAAGCGGCCGGTCCCGAAACGCCTGGAGTCGACTCGTCGAGCTCGCCGCAGATGCGGCTGACTTCGCTCTTGGAGATCCCTGACGCCGCGCCGAGAGCCTGGACCAGGTCGTCGACTTTGCGGGTGGACACGCCATGCACGTAGGCCTCCATCACCACCGCGAATGCAACGCCCGGTCGATGCGGCGGCGCCGCTCGAGGAGCGACGGGAAGAAGCTCCCGTGGCGCAGCTTCGGGATCGGCAGCTCGACATCGCCGGCGGTGGTCAACAACTTCGGGCGGGTGCCCGTTGCGATGCGACCGTGCGCCTATCGGTGCGCTCGTAGCGGCCCGCGCCGATCGACTCGGTGGCCTCAGCCTCGATGAACGCCTGCAGTCCGGCGCGGATCAGCTCGGCGAACACCGCGCCAGCATCGGCGGCCTTGAGCGCATCGAGCTGGGCGAGCAAGGCAGAATGGCCCTGGGTCATCGCGTTGTGTTTCCTCTCGTGAGTCACTTTGGTCGGTAACTCACTGATCACTACGCGATGGCCCACCTCAACACGGTCAACGACACACCAGGGCCCTCGAGCCCATTCGGTCTCAGCCTCGAAATCCCACCACCCAGGGACTTACCTGTCCGCGCCATCCTGAGTAGGGTTTGTCGGTATGGCGGTGACGTCGACCCCCAAGCCCGGACGCATGACGGCCGACGCTGCGGAATCCGTACCCGAGCGTTCGGTACCACGTTCCCGACGGATCAT
Organism: uncultured Actinomycetota bacterium; assembly: GCA_963786995.1. Classification (GTDB taxonomy): domain Bacteria; phylum Actinomycetota; class Actinomycetes; order Mycobacteriales; family Mycobacteriaceae; genus Mycobacterium. The sequence continues at coordinate 221,914 of CAWBBH010000007.1, forward strand.
CGTGGTCTCGCCGCACAACGCGTTTGAATGCGCATCATGCCAAGGCGACGGCGAGTTCCTTCTCAAGGACAAGGCGGGGGCGTTGTGCATGGACTGTGCGGACCTTGGCCACCTCGAGTTTCTGCCTTCCGGCAATACCGCGCTCACCAGACGCGCCACCAAGGCAAGTCGGCTGTCGGCCGTCGTGGTTCGCTGGAGCACACGGCGCAATCGCTATGAGCGGCAGGGAGTTCTGGTTGAGCCGGCAGCGGTCGAGCAGGCCGCGCAGGAGTGCCTTTCCGACGCCGATCAGCGGGCCCGGCGAAGGACGCGCGAGCAGACCCGCAGGGCGTTGCAGGACATGCGTTTCCAGGCCGACTTCGCTACAGCCATCTGTGAGCAGTTCCCGGGCTGTCCGCCCGACCGCGCAGAGGCGATCGCACTTCACGCGGCCGTGCGCGGCAGCGGGCGTGTCGGTCGAAGCGCCGCGGGACGAGCCTTGGATCCCGACGCCGTAGTGTTGGCCGTCATCGCCTCGGTCCGCCATGTCGACACCGACTACGACGAGTTGCTCATGTCCGGTGTAGACCGTGATTCGGCTCGAGAGCACGTGCGTCAGCGAGTGGATGACATCGTCAACGCCTGGCGCGATGGTGCCGCACTGCTCGACGGATAGTCGTGACGCGCGGCACTTGTTTTGTCGGGGCCGTACCGGCTACAAGGATTGATGACTTCACCGACGCGCACGCTGGCGGGCTCGACGTGGGCCCCGCTGCGGTCGCCGGTGTTCCGGGCGCTGTGGATCGCGCAGTTCGTCTCCAACCTGGGCACGTGGATGCAGACGGTGGGCGCGCAGTGGATGTTGGTCGGCGATCCCCGGGCCGCGGTGCTGGTGCCGCTGGTGCAGACGGCGACGACGCTGCCGGTGATGCTGCTGGCCCTGCCGTCGGGAGTCGTGGCCGATCTGGTCGACCGGCGTCGTCTGCTGATCGCGACCCAGGCGGCGATGGCCGCGGCGGTGGCCCTGCTGGCGTCGCTGACGGGCGCCGGGTTGACGACACCGACGGTGTTGCTGTTGCTGCTGTTCCTGATCGGCTGCGGGCAGGCGCTCACGGCGCCGGCCTGGCAGGCGATTCAGCCCGATCTCGTTCCGCCGGAGCAGATCCCAGCCGCTGCGGCGCTGGGCAGCATGAGCATGAACGGTGCGCGGGCGATCGGGCCTGCGATCGCGGGCGTCCTGGTGTCGTTGGCGGGGCCGACGGTGGTGTTCGCGCTCAACGCGGTGTCGTTCGTGGGCATCGTGGTCGTGCTCGTCACCTGGCGCAAGCCGGCTGTGGAGCACACGTTCCCGGCGGAGGGCGCGTTGGCGGCGCTGAGCGCGGGCGGCCGCTTCATTCGTCGCTCCCCCATCGTGCGGCGGATCCTGCTGCGCACCGCGTTGTTCATCGCGCCGGGGAGTGCGCTGTGGGGTCTGCTGCCGGTGATCGCGAAAGATCAACTGGGACTGTCATCGTCGGGTTACGGGTTGCTGCTGGGAGTGAAGTACCCCAGGTTTTGTTCCTACTTGGTTGCGAGGGCCGGGGTTGGCTGGCTCGCAGGTTGTGAGGCGCCGGTGAGGGCGGCCTCGTACTCGGCTGGTGGAACGTAGCCGAGGGTCTCATGCAGGCGTTCCTCGTTGTACCAGAACACCCATTGGGCGGTGGCTAGCTCGACGTCCTCGACGCAACGCCACGGTTTGCCACGGTTGATCAACTCGGTCTTGTAGGCGGCGTTGACCGCCTCAGCGAGGGCGTTGTCATAACTATCGCCGCGAGAGCCCACCGAAGGGGCGATCCCGAGCTCGCCGAGACGTTCGGTGTATACCAGCGATAGGTATTGCGATCCGCGGTCGGAATGATGAACCAACTCAGATAGATCTGAGTTCGCCTGCCACACAGCATGATCGAATGCCTGCAGAGGTAGATCCTCGGTGCGCATACTGGCCGCGACCGCCCAGCCGGCTATCTTTCTGCTGCAGGCGTCGGTGACGAACGCGGTGTAGCAGAATCCCTGCCAGGTGCGCACAAAGGTGATGTCGGCGACCCACAACCGGTTCGGGGCGGCCGCCTTGAATTGCCGGTTGACCAGGTCTGCGGGCCGTTGCTCGGCCGGATCAGTGATCGTGGTGAACACTGGCTTGCCGCGCTGCATCCCGCGCAGTCCAGCCTTGCGCATCAACCGGCGGGTCTGCTCGCGGCCGCACCGCCAACCCCGACGCTTCATCGCCTGATGCATCTTAAGCACCCCGTAGCACGAGTAGTTCTTCTCGTGCACCGCGCGCAGATCGGCGATCAGCTGCTCGTCGCGGATCTCACGGTCGCAGGCCGGGCGGGTCTTGGCCGCCCGATAGCCGCGCGCTGTGAGAAATCCAGTAATTGCTGCCCGCAAGACACGGCAAATGAGCTCGACCCCGAACTGATCGCGGTGGGTGTCAATGAAGGCGATCATTTCGTCGCGGGGCGGTCGAGCTCGGCTGCAAAAAACGCTGATGCAGCCTTGAGAACCTCGTTGGCTCTGCGTGTTTCAGCGAGTTCACGCTTAAGTCGGCGGATCTCGGCGTGCTCTTGGCTCGTCGTTCCGGGGCGCTCACCGGCATCGACCTGCGCCTTGCGGCGCCACCGGCGCAGCGACTCCTCCGAGATACCAAGTTTGCTCGCCACAGACTTAATCGCCTCAAACTCCGAGATATCTGAGGCCTCCATCGTGGTCTCCAACAACCGCAACGCACGCTGCCGAAACTCCGGCGAATACTGACGGGGCATAGCTTCCAATCCTCCTATAGGGATCGGAACAAAACCTGGGGTACTTAGAGCGTTGGGGGTCGGCGCGGTGGCGGGTGCGTTGGTGCTGTCGCGGCTGCGGGCGCGGTTCGGGCAGAATGTGTTGCTCGCTGTGGCGGCGGTTGGCTTCGCGGCGTCGACGGTGGTGTTGGCGTTGGTGCCGAACTTCGCGGTGGTGCTCGTCGGGTTGGTGTTCGGCGGCGCGTCGTGGTTGTTGTGCCTGTCGACGCTGAATGCGTCGATGCAGCTGAGCCTGCCGGGGTGGGTACGCGCCCGCGGGCTGTCGGTGTATCAGCTGGTGTTCATGGGTGGGCAGGCACTGGGCTCGCTGGCATGGGGCTTGTTGGCGGGGGCGACGACGAGCGTGGTGAGCCTGCTGGTGAGCGCGGGGCTGTTGGCGGTGTGTGCGTTGTCGGTGCTGTGGTGGCCGCTGCACGCGCGCACCGGGAACCTGGATCTGACGCCGTCGTCGCACTGGCCGGAGCCGACGCTGGTGTTCGAGCCGGAGCCGCTCGACGGTCCGGTGCTGGTGATGACGACGTACCGTGTCGAGCCGGAGAACGAGGCGGCGTTCCTGAAGGCGATGGCGGCGATGGGCCGATCGCGACAACGGACCGGTGCGGCGCGGTGGCGGCTGTACCGCAGCGTCGAGCGTGAGCACACATTCGTGGAGACATTCATCGTGCGGTCGTGGGGCGAGCATCTGCACCAGCACTACACGAGGCTGACCGGTCAGGACCTGGTTATCGAGCAGGCGGTCGAGAAGTTCGTCGACCACGAGCCGATGTCACACCATCTGATCGCGGTGCGCGACTTGGAGTGACGGTTTGGGGCCAACTCGTGAGCGAGGCGTCGCTTTGCGGCGTTAGGTCTGACGGACGGACGGACGACGTCGGCGCGCGTGACTATGACGACGTGAAGGAAGGCCTGCTGGACGACTGCTGGGGCTGGACAGCCTGTGCATGGCTACACCTCACCGAGAAGGGTCGGGCGCTGGCGCTGCAGCTGTATCACGCCGCAACCCGTAAGCCGGCGGGCGCCCGGATTGGGACGCCAAGATGTCCGATTGGTCGCTACGAGCGCAACATTCGCCATCGGCGCGGTTTGTCTCCCGCGCGCCGTCATCGTTTGATGACGCTGACAGGTCGGTTTGTGGCCGCTGTTGACGACGGTCGGCCGCAACGCGATGCCTTGCGACGACGCCTGCTTGCGCAGCCGTCTCCCGTTGCCAGCCTCTGAGCGAAACTTTCGGGGAGATTAGGCGATCAATTCGGCACCAGCGTGACCGCGCAGCGGATACCTGTCGCTCGGCTCAACCGAGCATCCGCTGTCACCAACGGGCAATCCAAACCCTCAGCCAACGCCATATACACCGCGTCGTAGGCAGACACCGCTTCGCGGAGTTCCCATACGCGGTCGAGCAGGGATGGAGCGGCGTACCGGATCACTCCCAGACGACTCCACGTTCGCAGCGCGCGTTGGGCATCGTCGGCCGCCAGCGCGCGAAGAGCCACCTGGCGTCGCAATGCGCTGGCAATCTCGATGTCGACCAAATGCGGAACGTGGAGCACCTGCTCGGAGACGAGCCGGCGCGCCATCCCGGCGTTCAGCAACGCGGAAACGCCGGCCGACGCGTCGAGAACGATCATGGCCTATCGGAATGGAGATGCTTGATGATCGATCCGACGGGAACTCCTAGGTCAGGCAGATCGCCGACCAGTTCGCCGTTGTCCACACGACGCGTCACTGCGTCGAGTTCGCGAATGGCCACGGCCGTCACCGACATGTTGGCCGCCTTCGCCAACCGCTCAAGACGGTCCATTACCTCGTCAGGGACGTTCCGGATGTACAACGTTCGCATATGCATCATTCTATCACTCTGCTAGCACCTTGCTTGCACAAGTCTCGGGCCGAATGCAAGGTCTCCGCGGCGTACTCCTCTCGAATGCCGACCTACGCGGATTCTGCATGCGCGGTTCGCACGAGGTCACAAGCGCGGACGAAGCGCGCCCACTCGGCCTTCGTCGGGCGCGGGCCGCAGTCGCTCAGCGCGTCATCGCTGACCACGAACCCGGGCGCGACGGGTTCGAGCAGACTCGCGAGTTTGACGATGTGCCCCGCCGGGCTGTCCTCGAAGCTTTCAAACACTCGCTCCCGGAGCCACGTCGCGGCGGTGTCGATGCCAGCGACGACATCCAATTCCGGGACCCGCAAAGCTCCGTCGCAGCGTATGACGTGCTCCTCGTAGCGGTCGTCCCAAACCTCGGTCTGCCAGCCATCCCACACCGCGGGAAGCGCCGCGAAGAACCCCATGGTGTCGGCAGTCTGCCAAGCTCCCAACGTCTTTCGCTGCATGTCGATGTGAGCGCCGCCTTCCGGTATCTTGCCGAGCTTGATGCGGGTGACACCCGGGCCTGGCAGCTTCTCGAGGAGTGCCGGCCCGTGCCAGGCCTTGCTGAGGTGCCACCAGAGCGGCCAGAAACGCAGCTGTCCTGACACGTCGACCACCGAGATGAGGTGGCACATGTGTTGATGACCCCGGGCGAGCTTCAGTATCGGCTTCCTGTCCCAATCAGCGGGCCGCAGCTGGGCTCCCACATATCCGGCCAGTTCCTCGGTTCCGTCGTAGGCCCAACAGATTTCGAAGTTCGGCCACAACGTCTTGAGCACATCCATCAGGGCCCGGCGTTCGTTCATGCTCATCATCAGCGGCTCGCCGAAGAACAGCACCCGGCATTGGTCTAAGTCCACTACTGCCCCGCCCTCGGCCCAAGCCGGGTCGCACCACTCGTATTCTTCGCACCGTCGAAGCGACGCTGCATACCGCAGTGCCAGGTCCGGCCCGCCGATCAACGCGTCGAGGATGCGGCAACCGCCCCAGTGCGAGTAATAGAGCTGCCAGTCGTGGTCCTGCACGATGACAAAGTTCGCCCTGTTGCCCATGTCGTCTCCTATCGCCATGACGCGGTCGAGATCACGCGTCGAATGAGGCGATTGTCGACTCGAGTTCCGACAGTTTGGCGCGCGAAGCCGTTGGCTTTGACGTCGGCTGTGGATAACTGCACACGATTGCGGCACCGTCTTGCCTCGAGAAGTCTGGTCACGCGCGCAGTCGCACACCCAAGGTCGACGGTGACCGCCACGGGCGAAAAGTCACACGCCACGGCCCGACGAGATGATCAAATGCCCTGCGATCGAGCGGGTCCCGCCATCGTCCGACCCTCACATATTCGAATCAGTTGTTGCTGGGTGGTGGTTGGGGTTGGAAGGGGTCGTACCACCACCATTGGGCGCGTTCGCCGATGGGTCCGCGGTAGGGCGCTACCGCGGGTGGGGGTTTCGTCGGTGGACGGGCCAGCGAGGCATTGCTCAAGGTCCGGCCGCGGCTGTCGGTGACGACGAGGGTGTGGGCGGGTCCGGTGATGGTGATGACGCCGCGGTGGTGCAGCCGGTGGTGGTATGGACATACCAGCACCAGGTTGTCCAGCTCGGTTTCGCCGCCGTCCTCCCAATGCCGGATGTGATGAGCGTGCAAACCGCGGGTCGCCCCGCAGCCGGGCACCGCACAGGTGGGGTGGCGATGTTCCAGCGCGCGTCGCAGCCGCCGGTTGATCACTCGCGTCGCCCGGCCCGCGCCGAGGGGTTGCCCGTCGCGGTGGAACCACACTTCGCAGGTCGCGTCACAGGTCAAATACTGGCGCTCAGCGTCCGACAGCAGCGGACCCAGATGCAGGGCAGCGATGCGGTCTTTGACATCGACGTGCACCACCACCGTGGTGTGCTGCCCGTGCGGGCGGCGCGCGACATCGGCGTCCCAGCCGGCCTCCACCAACGCCATGAACGCGTCGATGGTGGTGGGCAGCGGCGGCCGCTCAGCGTCGGCGTCGCCGTCGTGGCCTGTGTCGGTGTGGTTGTCGGTGTCGTGGTCGCGTTTCCAGTCGGCGATCAACGCGTCGCGGTGCGAGCCCAGCGCGGCGTCGAATTTCGCGGCCTCGAGTTTGGGCAGGGTGATCCGCCAGGTGGTGGATTGCCCGTCGGTGGTTTTGGTGATCGACCGGTGCGGTTGGGGTTGCGGGTCGGGGTCGGGGCGGGGTTCGAGCTTGATCGCGGTGCGCAGCTGGTTGACCGTGGCGACATCGGCCAGCGCTGCGTAGTGCTTATCGGAGCCATCGGAGGCCCGTTCGGCGATGACGCCGACCTGATCCAGCGACAGCCGGCCTTCGCGCAAGCCGTCAACACAGCGGGGGAACTCGTCGATTCGGTCGGCGATGGCGGTGATGGTGCGCGCGTTGGTTGTTGAGGTGCCCAGTTTCCAGGCCACCAGTGCTGCCACCGACCGGCACCCGGTGTTGCTCCACAGGCCGTCACGGCTGATCTCGGCGGTGATCTCCACGATGCGGGCATCGATGGCGTTGCGCTGCCCGGCCAACTCCGACAACTCGTCGAACAACACCTCCAACCGCGCCTCACGAGGCGGCGAAGGAACGAACCACGGTGCCGACGAGACCATGACCCCATCAAAACAGAAGGGTCCGACATTTTTCGTGACGCTCAGACCGCGTCATCGAGCCCCCAGCAATCGCGCGGGCTCAACAACTTTCGCTTATAGTTCGACCGCAGCGCGTCGATCGCAGCAAGTGTTCGTGAGCCGCTGTTCTGAATCGGCCGCGGCTCTGCGATGCTGGTGCCAACGAGTCGAGGAGGTTGTGGTGCCGGAATCCGCGTGGCCGAAGCTGCCCGTCGCCGAGTGGATCGACACTCGGGACACCCTGCAATTGATGACGCAAGTCGTCGGCAAGGTTCGCATGGTGAACACGCCGCTGATGAGCCATTGGTGGAACGTCGTGCTGTACGTGTCGGCGCGCGGCTTGACCACCGGCTTGATCCCGCACGGTGGCGGAGCGTTCTCCATGGAGTTCGATTTCATCGACCACCAGCTCGTCGTGCTGACGACCAACGGTGACCGCCGAGCGGTGCCGCTCAAGGCAGGCCCGGTGGCCGATTTCTATGGCGATGTCATGGCGGTGCTCGACGAACTGGGACTGTCCACCGACATCTGGACGATGCCGGTCGAGATCCCCGACGCGATTCCCTTCGATATAGACCAACAGCACGTCGCCTACGACGCCGATCAGGCACACCGGTTCTGGCTGGCGCTGGTCCAGATGAACCGCGTGTTCGAGGAGTTTCGTTCGCGCTACATCGGCAAGGTCAGCCCGGTGCACTTCTTCTGGGGTGCGCTCGATCTGGCGGTGACGCGGTTCTCCGGGCGTCCGGCACCCAAACACCCTGGCGGCGCGCCGAATTGCGGGCCGCACGTGATGTGGGAGGCGTACTCGCACGAAGTGAGCAGCGCGGGATATTGGCCGGGCCCGGACGGCGAGGGGGTCTTCTACTCCTACGCCTACCCGGAACCTGCGGGGTATCGCGAGGCGTCGGTGTTGCCGGCACAGGCACGGTTCGACGAGGCGCTCGGTGAGTTCGTGCTCCCTTACACCGCTGTGCGCGAAGCTGACGATCCCGACGCCCTGTTGCTCGACTTTCTGCAGAGCACTTACGAGGTGGCGGCCGATCTGGCTAGCTGGGACCGGGAAGCGCTCGAGCGCCGCTGATACCCGCGCGGTGCGGTTGTGGCGTCGTCAACCTGAAGCGATCTGTCACGAGGAAATCACTCACGGCGTAGCGGGGTACACGACCGTCGGGTCTCCTAGCAGTACTAGGCTCTGGCGGTCGATCGCGGTGAGCCGCAGGCGAGTGAGTGTGTCGCGAATACGATCTCGCTGCGTGACATCCTCGGCCTTCGACAATTGTTTTTGCGTCGACACCCACTGGGTGTGCAACTCTCCGACGCCTGCGCGATAGTCGGAAAATGCGAACCCAAGAGGCTGACCGTCCCCGATGAGATTGTCCGAGAGCGCCGAAACGATATGCGTGCCAAGTCCTTGCCCGGTTTCAGCGACTCGCAATGTCCAGTCGAAGGTTGGTTCGACGTGCCCCAGTACGGCCCGCACCGGTTTTGGACGGCCGAGCAATGTCGTGGCGGCGGGCGCGACCGTCGGCCCCAACCCTGCAACATGCTCTACCGTCGCGAGGGCCACCGAACCTGGCGCGAGCAGGCCCTCGTAATTGCTCACCGAGTCGCCGCCCGCCGAGCAGCAGGCTTGCGCGTACCAGATGCTCCCTCCCGGCATCGCCGCGGCGAGTGCATCGAGCGCGACCGATTCGTGGGCAACGTCCACCGGTAGCCCTAGCGAATTGCTCAGAACGTCGCCATCTCCTTCAGTAAGACCGTGACTGGACGTCACGACCAGGCTCGGTCGCAGGTCCGTCAATGCCTTCAGCAGCTCGCCGGCTGTCGCGTTGTTATCGCCCAGGTGTGCGAAGTGCGGCAATCTCGGTTCGCCGGAAAACTTGTCTTCCAGAGGATTTGCGAGGACGGCGCGCATTTCGGCGGTGATGTCGCCCGGTATCGACACCGTCCACATGAGAGGAGCGCCGGTGTCGATGTGCGCGTCCGGCCAGCCGGACAGCATCGCGTCGATGTAGTTTCCGAGGCCCTCCTCGTCCAGCGGGAGGCGGCCGACCGCATGCCGGGTCTCAAGGGCGTACTGCACCGACCACGGAATGACGTCGGGTGTCGCGACGATCAGGATGTAGCGCGGCAGCTTGCCTTTGGCTGTCCCGAAGCCCGACAACCCGATCGTCGGGCTCTGCGAAGTACCGTCCGCAAAGTACCGGGTGACGAAGCGATCGCCGGTAGTGACACTCGAACGCAGCAACACCGTTTCCGGTCGCGCGGCAAGCAGCTCGCGCACTGGCTCCGGCGCATCCGCTCCGGACGCCTTTTCCGCTGCAGATAGATCGCTGTCGGGAAGGAGCACCCCGTAGCCGACATCGTTGTGCTTCCAGTTGCGTTGGTCGACAACTTCACCGAGAGGCAACGCTGCCTGGCTGTGGGGCAGGCCGGCATCATCAGATCCCCACCGATTGGCACGCTCGATCAGCCCAGCACCAGCCGTGGCGCCACGCCAAGCGTTGATCTGTATCGAACTCGGAAGGCTCTCACTCACAACTTTCAGTTCCCGCCCGATCTCAGCCGCGCCTCCAGGTCGGCGATTCGCGCCCGCACCTCGGTTTCGACCACGGGGTCGAGCGTCTCTGTGTCCTGCGTTGCCAGAAACTGTCGGAACTTGTCCAGCTGGCCCTCCAGCTCGGCGATTTCTTCGGGCGATAGCCGTTGAGGCGGGAATATGCGCAGGTCCTCCCGCTGTGCGTAGAGCACGGGATCGAGCCACGAGTCCGCCGCCGCGGGATCACCGTCGCTCATGACCTTTCGCGGAGTGGTCAGCGTCACGGCCCAATCAATCGTCCGCTCCCCGAATTCGCCGTCTGCGAGTGGCCGAACTGCCTCGCGAATCTCGGCGAGTACCCCGGGATAGAGGTGTTCGCAGAAGCGGTTGGTATCAGCGAGATCGACGAGCCTGCGCATACCGATGACTGCGGTTATCCCTTTCTCGACCATCTCGTGCGCGAGAGCACGGCCGTTCGCCACATCATCTGCCGCTCCTGCACTTTCACACGCCGCGAGCACGACCAGCCACGGATCACATGCTTGCAGTGCGGCAACGAGGTCGCTTACTGGTAGACGAAGCCTCCCGTCCGTACGTCCGGCGTCGAAGTCATCGATGCGACCGAAGCTCAGCAGAGAGACACCGGCTTCGGCGCCACCGTGGCAAAGGAGATGAAGCACATGGGGTTTCGCCTCGACGATTTGGGCACAGAAATCCGCAACGTTGCCCGCTATCGGCGCAGAGGTGATGTTTGCGCCTGTCGCGGCCGCCAACACGGACTCGTCTCCGCTGATGACGTGCAGCTGCACCGGCATCCCGGCATTGTCGATAGCTGCACGGAGTGCCTCCAGCTGCTCGCTGCCGTCACGGCCGGCCGCAGAGAGCACAGCCACAATTCGCAGCGGGGACTTGAATGGTCTTCCCCTGACGGCGTCCTCGCGCCCGGCGATACGGCCGATCGGCCATCTGGTATCCAGGGCGCAAAACCCGATGTCCTTGACGTGCAACTGCTCCCACGGGATCGGATCCGCCGCGAGCGCACGGATATGAAAGTACAGCGGCGAAGGCGGCGAGTTGACCGGTCGCTTGAACGCGGCGCCGAGGACGGTCTTCACAGGGTCACGCTTGATCAGTAGACCCAGCAGCTCCTGACCACGTTCGACCAGTGTGACACCAATGATCTTCTGCAGGTTGATTTTCCAGCTATTCGGATCGAACAGTTCCGGTGCCCGGTCGAGAGTGACGGACACGGAGTTCCCCGACTTCTCGAGCCGAATGATTGTTCTGGTCATGCGGGCCCCGCATTCCGGTCGACGATGTCACGAAGCATCTCGAGCGCATCGGCGGCCCCTTTGTTGTATGCACCCTTGATGTGAGCGGTTGGGACCTCCGAATCCGATTGCCGAACCAGATCCGCGACCTGGCTGCCCAGGTATCGGTCAGCTGCAGCAACCCATGACGGTACTGATGTCGAGTCTCGATATATCCCTTCAAGATTGGCGTTCGGCTCCAAATCCACCGCAAGACTCCCGAAATCGACAGCGCTCTTGCCTCTGGTCGCTACCGACATCTGCTTCGCCTGTGGGGTGCTGGTTTCGACTATTTCCGGCTGCACATAAGCAAACATGGATGGATGACGCGGCCACGAGCCGGTTCGATTCCTGATGGTGGCGTGCGCTTCCGCGAGCCTCTTGCCATCTGCGTCCGTTGTCAGCCCTGAATACAGGGTCGTCCCCGCTCGCATCTGGCCGACCTCGTCGGCGATCATCCTTGTCGCCACGTCCGTGGGATTGTCCGGAGAAGAGCCGAAAGACAGCACATCTGCCCCGACGGTGTCGGCGAGCGAACGGACTTCGTCGCCCGTCACGAAGGCGCAGCCCGCCCGCGAGACCGGCCTTTCCGGGTCGGGATGCATTGTCAGCAAGGGGCGATTCTCATCGAAGGCGCCATCGAGAACGACGTGAACCGCACGCACGGCCTGCCCGTGCAAACCTGCCGCAATCCAAGCCGGCCACAGCTGCCCCGAAACGGGGGCCACCCGAGTACTCGACCGTGATTTCGAGGCGCGGGTTTGGACCGCCACCTTGGCATCTGACGGGTTGTGTACGCGTACTTCCTTGGATAGGGAGAAGCGCTCGAGCGCCGAAACAGTGCCCTTGTCGGCGAAGACATCGATTTCGCATGGCCCGTCAATCAACCTGTCGAGGTAGTGGGTAAGGCTGTCGATGTAGGGCGCGGCCCACGTGCCGCCCGGTGCCGCACTGACCACGATCACCGTTCGCCATACGCGTCCGAGTTCGGCGGGGGCGGGAAGCCGGTCGGGTACACGGACCATGGGAAGCGCAGTGGCCGACTCCCAGGGCACCGCACCGAGATAGCCGTACGGCGGTATGAGGCGCAACCACAACCTAGGCAGTCTCGCCTTGCGCAATGCGCCGTCTACGCCTGTGCCAAGGTCCGCGGGCACGACGAGTCGCTTGGGATTCTTTCTCCCTTTCAACCCGAAACTCGACAGTGGATAGCTGGCACTCCACAGCGTTTTCGCGTCGTCCTCGGACTCATCTCCGTATGCGAGGACCTCGGCCAAAACACTGGTGTTGCCTTCCGACAAGTCGAGTCGTACTTGCAGTGTCGCAAGCCGCCACTGCCCTATCAGTATTTGCGCCACCGGGATCTCCTATGCTGCGCCGGTCAGGTTGTGCAGCGCCCACCATGTGACCGAGTTGTTGATATCGCCGTGACCACCGATCGCCGGCCGCCCGTCGATGTCGACTCCGCCGTTCAATGCAATCGCCTGCGTGCCCGCTTGCAACGTGTATCGGATGCCTGGCGCTCGTGCGTCCTGCGAGTCGAGTACGTCGTCGATGCCTGCGGGCCCGTAGCCGCCTAGTGCGCCATAGCGGTCGGTGTCCCCGACGGCCGCGATATCGGGCTCTCCGAGAGAACTGCCGCGGACCGCAAGGTGGAACGCCTGCCGCAAGGGCACATCATGTTTCGACAGAGTCATCATTATCGGCAGCTCGACTCGCTCCAGCACGGCCCGGTAACCACCTGGCCGTCCGACACCGATGACATCCTTTGCGAAACACCAGCGATTTACAGCCGGTTGCAGTAGGAGCATCGACCTCGCCGGCCGTTGCACCGGGGCAATCGCCAGGCTGGACAACACAACTCGTGCACCAAACGAGTGACCCACCAGGTGCAACCGAGCCTCGGTTTCGTCGAGCACATGTTTCACGAGCGGGCCGACACCATGCGCCCCCACCTTGCCGGCCCGGTCCTTCATCAGCCAGACGGTGCCCATTCGGAGAAGGTTGCGCGGGTCGAGATTGCCCAAAAGACCCGCAGCCCTCGGCGCGTCGGCATCCGCGGCTCCCACCGCACCGAAATCATCTGGGTCGGCAGGTGCGGGGGCCGTACCGTCGAGTGCCGCCCATGCGGTCAGCACCTCCTCCGTCGTCGGCGGCGGTGAGCCATCGCCGGGGTCGGTGCCCCGCAGACCTTCGATCATTATCTTCGCCGCTTGACGGGCGCCTTCTTCGTCCACTTCCCTGCGCCCGTCGACGAGCTCAACTAGCTCGGCGGCTTTATCTGGATCGAGATTGCCGGTGACGAGGCGCAGCATTTCCTCCGTGCGGGCGGCCTCGAGACTCGAGTCGGCGGCGATCTGCGGCCCGTGCTCCCAGGGAAACAGGAAGCTCGTCGACGGCCAGATCACACCGACCAGAATCGGTTGATAATCAGCGGGAACCGGCAGACCCAGCTGCGCTCGCTGCGCGATATATCCATTTATGAACTGGTCGTAATTGTGCGCTGCGGCATCAAAAGTGTTGTTCCATCCGTGCGAGAACAGAAATACGTCGCTGGCACCGCTTATCGCATTGCGCAAGATCTGTTCCGTCTGGGGGCTCTGTCTGGTGCCGTCCTCCCCGAACCGCAGGAGGTACAGATCGGCGCGTTTTCCACCACCGATCTCGAATGTCTTGAATGGCCCAACCACCACTGCTGCCCCCTTCCAATAAACCGACCGGCGGAATTGGACGCCCACTCCATTGCAATTCTCGCCTGCCTCGGACCGATAGTTCGCAGATTACCTAGTTGGCGTTGGCCAAACGTGAGTAGTGCAGTACTCGTATCGAAAAGCGATTCAAGAGACGCGGAGAAGGGGGTAAATCAACCTCTGACGACCGATGTTCCCGGCACAAGCACGGTTCGACGAGGCGCTCGGTGAGTTCGTGCTCCCCTGCACCGCTGTGCGCGAGGCCGACGACCCCGACACGCTGCTGCTCGACTTCCTGCAGAGCACCTACGAGGTCGCTGCCGACAAGGGCGGCTGGGACCGGGAAGCGCTCGAGCGCCGCTGATCCACGCTCGGTGTCGTTCTCATCAGCGCACCCGGCCGGTTACAACAGTCACTGCCGTCACATATTTCGTGGAACAGCACGTACCCCTCCCCCGGGGCGCCGACAACAAGAACGGACCACTGATGGGCTGATGTCGGTTCCCACCCGATTGCCGTGCGGTAGCGCCGCCCATGGTGCACCACCCTGGCCGCTGCCGCCCTGGGGCCAGGAACTTCGGCGCTCACACCGAGAAGGACAAGGCGGTGACCCGTACTCTCAGTAGAAGACGGAGGTATTGGTGCTCGTTCCGTTGTCACACGTAATCGTCCCGGTCCTGGTCTTGCCCAGGGGGATGGCAGGAACGAAGAGATCGAAGGAACCGTTCGCCGGCAAGCCGAAGCTGTCGGTGTACCCCTCGGACGAGTACGTGCACTGGGACGCAACACCGCTGCGGTCCGTGACATGGAAGGTCACGCCCCCAATTTGTTTGGTCGCGCTGACCAGTGGTCCCTGCTTGGCAGCAGGCGGGGGAGCCTGCTGAGCGGGAGCCGCGGCCGGTTGAACGTCCTCCCAAATCACCAGGCGTGCCGTGTAGTCGCCCGCATCGCCTGTCTTGCAGTCACTCTGGGTCAGGATTCGCACCGCGAGGGCGTGTTTCCCAGGAGCGGCGTTCATGACGAACGGGGGTTGCTCCCAGCTGGGCCCTACGAAGCGGCTCTGCAGACGCTGGCCATCCAGCGAGAATTCTGCGACGGCCTTGGCGCAGTCATTACCCGGATTGTTCGGGACGTTGCTGAGGAGGACGGTCTGCGAGCCCGTCTCGACTTCGAAGGGCACTTGGACCACGTCGCAGTCATCGTCCCCGCGACAGTGGGAAATCACGTAGTCATAGATCACTGTCTTTCGTTCCGCGGATGCTGGACCCGCACACGTGAGCGCTGCAACGCAGGTCGCAGTCGCGACCACCGCAGTGGGAGTAATTGCTTTGCGCGTACAAATGTTATTGAGGCTCATGGGAAGCCCTTTCGGTTGACCGTCGCTACCTCATCCACCGCTAAAGGTGCTGTGGTGCAACCTAACCCGGGATAACCCAGTCACTGAACGGGTCGAAGGGGTTCACCTGATACGACCCCGGCGGTAACCCTGGCAAGTTCCCGGCCATTACCCGCCCTGCATTGCTGTCGCTCAATCCTTGTAACGGCAGCGTGCCGGGCGCACTGCAATAGACCGCACCAAGAGTGAATCCCGCGATCATGGGCACATGGCCTGGCTTGTAACCGTTGCAGAGGTCTTTGACAGTGACGACGCGGTCGGCGTGTGCCTGCGGGGCGATAGATGAATACAAGTTCAGTGCAGTGATTGCAGCGACTGCTGCGCCTGTGGCCAGCAACCACGCTGCAACGCGACGGACTTGGGTACTCATGGCGGCCTCCTTCGAGCGATCGTTCGGTTCGCTCTCGGGTAATTATCCGCCCGGGGGTGCGTGCGAGTCCGAGTAATTCGACTACGTCATTTCGGTGCCGGCCAGACCGCCCGCCATCTCTTTCTGACCCGGTAGCGGTGTCCCTCGACGGTGCGGAGGGAGACGTTCCACCGACGCGCGTGTGGTGGACCGCTCGGCGTCGCCAGTGTTCGTGGCGCTTCCGTAATGAAGGTGCATCATCGACGGAACTCTCGGAGTCCACGCCGGCGATTGAATGCACCTTCAGCTCGCCCGCTCGCCGGGATCTCGATATCGGGCGCGGATCGCTCGGTGGGATCGTCGACGAATCGGTCCCAATTCTCGTGGACGAATCGGTCAGCGGGAGCCTCGCTTGCCCGGGGTTCTGCAGGTGTTTTGGGGGTTGGTGCCACCGCGCAGAGCCGTTGCGATCGTGCACTCGGTCCATCACAACAGCAACAATGGTCACAACACCGAGAGCGATGGGCTTCTGGAGGTCGTCGTCGATTGTTGACGCTTCAGCTCGCACCCTGGTGACTCCGCCTCCGAAGCACCCGGCAATATGACGAACATCGCCGGGCACAGGTGAAACGATGCTGAGGTGGGTCCCGGCAGGCAGGTCAGCGGTCCGCTAGCAGCGGCCCGGCTGTCGTGTAGGTCGTGCCGCACCGAACTCCCGCCGAAATCCAAGTTCTGCTACGAGTGCGGAGCGCCAGTTGCACAGGCCAGTCGTTCGGCGGAGTACAAGCAGGTGACGGTGCTGTTCGCCGACGTGGTGCGCTCGATGGACCTCGCGGCCACCCTCGACTTAGAACGGCTCCGCGACATCATGACCGAAGTCGTGGAGCGGTCCGCGGCGGTGGCGCGCCGCTTCGGCGGGACCGTCGAACACACCGGCGATGGGGTGATGGCAATCTTCGGTGCCCCAATCGCTCTGGAGGATCACGCTTTTCGTGCGTGTAAAGCCGCGCTGGAAATCCAGGACGAGACGAACCGGTTGGCGTCCGATGTGCACGAACGTGACGGCATCGAGTTTCGCGTGCGGGTGGGACTGAATTCGGGTCAGGTGATCGCCGGCGACATCGGTTCCGGGCCGATGGGATACCGGGCGACCGGCTCCCCGGTCGGCTTTGCCCAACGCATGGAGTCAATCGCTCCGCCGGGCGGCGTGGCTCTTTCGGAATCGACCGCGCGGCTCGTCGAAGACCTCACTGTGCTCACTGAGCCTCAATGGAAGCAGATCAAGGGAGCCGACGAACCGGTGTGGGTGCGCCATCTGTTGGCGATCGCGCCACGCAAGGGACTGATCGGACGCGCCGAGGCCAGGCTGGTCGGTCGGCGCTGGGAGATGGCCGCCCTTGACGCCATGGTGGACCGTGCGATTGGTGGCCACGGTGGCGTCGTCAACGTGGTGGGATCTCCGGGCATCGGCAAGAGCCGGACGGCCCGAGAGGCCGCCGCACTGGCATCGGGTCGCGGGGTCGAGGTGTTCTGGACCTTCTGCGAATCGCATGCCAGCGATATCCCCTTCCAGGTCGTTACGCGACTGCTGCGCGTGCGCACCGGCGTGGCCGACCTCGACAGCGACGCCGCCCGCGCGTCAGTGCGGGCACAGATTCCGGATGCCGACCCACAGGATCTGCTGCTGCTGGACGATCTGCTCGGCATCGCCGACCCCGAGGGGCCGGCACCACAGATCGACCCGGAGGCACGCCGGCGCCGCTTGACCGCACTGATCAATGCGGCGTCACTGGCGCGCAGCACCCCGGCGCTGATCATCATCGAAGACACGCAGTGGATCGACGCAGTGAGTGAGTCCATGCTGGCCGAGTTTCTCACCGTCGTTCCGCGCACTTCGTCGATGGTGCTCGTCACGTCCCGCCCCGAATACGAGGGAGCGCTGACGCGGGTGCGCGGCGCCCAGGCGATAGCACTTGCCCCGCTAGGTGATTCGGACACCACGACGCTGATCGGTGAGCTGTTGGGGTCGGATCCCTCGGTTTGCGAGGTGGCGACGATCATCGCCGAGCGGGCCGCCGGAAACCCGTTCTTCGTCGAAGAGATGGTGCGCGAGCTGGCGCAGCGCGGTCTTCTGCAAGGCAGCCGCGGCACCTATGTATGTCGCACCAATATCGCCGACGTCACGGTGCCTGCCACGGTCCAGGCGGCCATAGAGGCGCGCATCGACCGGTTGGACACCTCCGCCAAGCAGACGTTGACCGCGGCCTCGGTAATCGGCGCCAGATTCGGAACAGATCTCCTGGCGGCGCTCGGCGTCGATGCGGTGTTCGACGAACTGCTCGGCGCGGAGCTGATCGATCAGGTGCGGTTCACTCCGACCGCCGAGTACGCGTTCCGTCATCCGCTGATCCGCGCGGTAGCGTACGAATCACAGCTGAAATCCGATCGCGCCGAATGGCATCGGCGCCTGGCCGCCGCGATCCAGGAGCGTGCGCCCGGCGCGGTCGAGGAGAATGCCGCGCTGATCGCCGAACACCTCGAGGCAGCGGGTGAGCTGCATGCGGCGCATGGCTGGCATATGCGTGCAGCCGCGTGGTCGACCAGCCGCGACATCGCCGCTGCCCGGCTCAGCTGGGAGCGGGCATGCCGGATCGCCGACGCGCTAACGGGCGACGACACCGCCCGACTCTCGATGCGCATCGCCCCCCGCGCCATGCTCTGCGCCACAGGCGGGTTCGGCGGAGAAGTCGACGAAAGCCGCAACCGCTTCGCGGAGCTGCGGGAATTGTGCACGGCGGCCGGGGACAGGGTTTCGCTGGTCATCGCCATCAGTGGGCCGGCCGCTGAACTCTTGTACATTGGCCGGGCGCGGGAAGCGGCGCGGCTGGCATCCGAACAGATGTCGCTGCTCGAGTCGATCGGCGATCCCAATTTGACCATGGGGTTGGCCTTTGCAGGGTTGGCCATCTGGTTCGAAGCCGGTGAATTCGGCGAGCTCATCCGGTGGTCGCAGACCGTCGTCGAGCTGGCCGACGGCGACCCCACCAAGGGCGCCAGCTTCGGTATCGGATCGCCGTTGGCGGCCGCGCTGGCATGGCGGGGCACTGGTCGGTGGTGGCTTGGTCGCCCCGGATGGCGCCAAGACATCCACGACGCCGTGGCGATGGCCCGCAGCAGCGACTCGACAACTTTCGGCGCCGTCGTCTGCTGGACCTACAGTTACGCGGTCCAATACGGGTTGCTTCAGGCCGATGACTCTATGGTGCACGTGATCGAGGAGGCGGTGAAGACTGCCAAAAATTCCAGCAACTGGGTCCCGATAGCTCTGGCCGAATACACCCTGGGTGTTGTGCTGCTGAGTCGGGACGACGCGGCCGACCGCAGACGCGGGCTGGACATCATGGTCCAGTTCGGCGAGTTGATGCGCAAGCGTAGTCCCTTCCTCGTCCCAGTGGCCGACTTGTGGGTCGCCCAGGAGAAGGCCAGGCGCGGTGACCGCGATGCCACCATCGCGGTGATGCGTCAGGCTGTGGACGAGCTACATCAGGACGGACGGCTGGGCCATTGCGTCTGGGGGGCAGGCGTTCTCGTGGAGGCACTGCTCGAGCGTGACACCGAGGATGACCTGGCCGAAGCTGAAGAGGTGATCGCGCGGTTGACCAACCTGCGCCCCGATCAAGCCTTGGTGATGCGCGACATCACGCTGCTGCGGCTGCGCGCGCTGGTGGCCCACGCCCGCGGGGACCATGCCGCCCACCGAGAGTTGGCGAGTCGCTACCTGTGGACGGCGAAATCGCTTGGCTTCGAGGGAAACATCTGGGCGGAGATAACCGAGGATTAGGAATCGGCGTCATCCGGCGAGGTGCTGTCCGCGGAATCGGCTGCCGCTGACGATCCAGCCGTCGTCAGGGTCGATCTGGCTTCGGCCGCTGACTTTCCATCACCTTCGATAGTGCCCCAGGGGTTCTTGCGAGGCACAGCCACATTGCCTGTTCGCCAGGGCGCCAGCCCTCGGTCTACCAGCTTCTGGCTCGTTGGACGACCGAATAGCTGCGGCTGGTTGACCGCCGAGTTTCTGGCAGAAGGCTTCCGCTCGTCAACAGAGGGCTCGAATTTCGCTCCATCTGTTGATGTTTCGACCGCATCCTGCTGAACCGAACCCTCATTCGAGACTTTCACCTCGTCTGGTTCGGTCGACTCGGTCAAATCTCCTTGCGGCTCCGGGGAGCCAGCCTTCGCCGAGATGCCGGCGATACCAGTCTCCGGCGCTGCACTCACTTGCGCCAGTGCCGCGTCATCGGCATCCGTGGAACTGCTCGACGGAGCGGGTGCACCGAAGGGGGCCGCTGCGTTGGTGGCGCCCTCGCCAATGGCGTTGACGAGATCGGTGACCACCTCTGCCGGGTCGAGGTTTGTCGGGATCAGCCGCGCCGGTGTGGGTGCCCACGGGTCAATGCTGCGGTCGTATCCCAGTTCGACGAGCACCCGGAAGAACGGCTCGACCACATCGATCACCAGTTCGTCGACATCACCGAACACATTCGTTCTGCGGACCGCGCGGTAGAAGTCGACTCGCGGTAGTGCGGTGATCCATCGCGGCAGATTCTCGCCTCGTTCAGCCACTTCGCGTCGGCATCGGAGTTTGCGGCTCCGGATCGTCGACGAGGAGCTCGGCGATGACGGCCAACAACGCGGTCGTCTCCCGATTCCGCGTATCGATCAATGCCGTCAGGATCTTAGCGAGATAATCGGCGTCGCACTCCGGCGACGTGAGCGAATCGGGTTTCGCCACATGGATCACCATGCTGGCCAGCTGAGCAGGCTGACTGGATGCCCCGCGCCAGGGCGCGATGTATTGCGTCCCTGAACGTCGTGTCGGCAGAAGCTTTGCCGTTGCGCGTCTTCGCCCGCCGCTCGTCACGTCGGATCTGTTTGGCCCTGCGTGCTCGGCGTTTGTTACTCAGATCGCGGACAGTACTCATGGCCAGTGACAATGCCGCCCGCCGGTCAGAGCCCCTTCGCGTCCAGCGCCTTCATCAGCGAGGGTCGCCTACCGTAGTCGTGGCGGATCTGCGCGATGAACGACGCGAAATCGGCGCTGCGACCGCCTCGTTCATAGAGTTCGGCCATCGTCGCCAGGGTCTCGGCGATGCCGGGATAGAGCTTGGAGTTGGGGTGCCGCAAATCCTTTTCAAGCTGCGGCCGGTACAAGTCTGCGGCTTCGACCGGCCGAGCCTCGGCGCCTCGGTCGGCCAGTTCTCGCCACGCCCAGCCGGGCCCGTAACGGTCGGCGGCCTGCCACGCGGCATCGACATCACCCTCGCTCAGACAGAGCTGGACCAGGACCGCGCCGGCCGCGAAGCGGTCAGACGCCGCGAGTTGCCGCGCGTGGTCGAAGACCCAGGTGCGTTCGGTATCGGCACGGTCGATGCCGGCCGCGAAATCGAGTAGGACTCGATAGGTGGAGACCGACGGCTGCCGCATGAAGTCTGCGCGAAGGACGCCGACCGCATCGTCGATCCGGCCCAGTCCCTGATAGGTCGCGGCGACGTCGTCTGGGCTCAGCCAGTATGCGTTGCCAGCACCGTGGCTGGTGACTCGTCCTTCGGCAACTGCGCGGTCGATCCATGCCACCGCATCCTCGGTGCGTCCGGCTGCGCGTAACCGGTCCACGATCGCCCCGTACTGCGGGTGTTCCCGCTCATTGAGTAAGTGGACCGCTCGGTCGACATCGCCGTCGTGATCGGCGAGCTCCAGCAGCATTGCGTCGACTTCGAACCGCCCCCATTGATCACGATCTGCGAGCTTTCGGTCCAGGGCCGCCACCGCCCGACGGTAGGTACCGAGTGCCTGCTCGTCGAAACAGTCCACGAAGTCCGCCAAGACGAGGTGCGGCCACCCCGGCGAGTCAGCGCGGAATTTCACCAGCCACGTCGCGAGTTTGACGGGATCGGGCTCACCGAGCCGGCAGGCCCGCGCGTAGAGGTCGGCGGCGCGCTGGCATTGATCACCGATCGAGCCCGAGGAGTCGTCAACCTGCTCGAGGATCTTGCGCAACCGGGTCACTGCGCGCAGCAATGCCGGCCGCACGAGTTCGGCGGCTCCACTGTTCAGGTGGTTTTCGAGTTCGTCGAGCATGTCACTGGCCGCTTCCGCGACCTCAAAGGAACGTCGGTAGTCGACAAAGCCGCGGAACGCCAACGTGTTTCGCACGTAGGCCTCCAGCTCGGCTTTGGCGTGCGTATCGTCACCTGCCGCTGTCGTGGCGCGAATCTCCAGCAGGCGACGCACCCTGTCATCGCGCTGCGCAAGTGTCATCACCAGTTCACGCAGCTCATCGACATCCATCGCCTGCACCGCTGCTTCCAGCCCAGTCTCGGCCGTACCGCTGGATGTGTCGTCGACCGCGACCCGTCCGGAGTCGATCGCGGCGAGTCCGGTCGCGACCAGATGCTTGCAGAAGTTGCCGTCGGCATGATGCCGGCAGGTGCAGGACCCGTCGGGTAGGGGACCGGACCAGTCGAGCTCGACTTGGTAGACGTTCTTGGCCTGGATCGACGCGTAGGCCTTGGACTCGGTCGTGCGGAGCCCGCGGACATAACGAACGTAGTCTTCGCCCCGGGCGTAGACCAGCTCACCGGCCACCTCGAGCAGCGTCGTTTCGGAGAGCGGCACATCACCATGATGCCGGATTCGTGGGCTAGAACCTGACCGACCTTCTGCCGCTCAGCCAGCTCGGGATGGGCGACCGATGACTAGCGACCCGTCAACAGATCCAGTGCGAATTCCAACGCTGTCGGCTCGTTCACACGAACCCTGTCCCCTTCGAGCGCCGCGACCTGTCGATAGGTTCCAGCTTCGAGACGGTATGCGAGAAACCGCTCATCAGCCGGTGCGTCGGGATCGACGATCCAATAGTTTGCGATGTCCGCCTTCGCGTACTCGTGCAACTTCATCACGTGATCAGTTCCGCGCGAGCCCGGCGAGACGATCTCCACGACGAGCACGACATCCGCCGCAGAGACCCGAGTAGGACGCCGCTCGAACACGCGATCTGCAACCACGACGATGTCAGGGTCCCGAACACTCGGTGGAAATGATGCTCGCGTTATCACTTCGATCTCGGGAACCGCCTCGAGCCCGTCCGGCAGGTGATCCTCGAGGAGGCGGGTGAGTCTTCTGGAAATGCGCTGATGCCAAAGCTGGGGGCGCGGCGACATGACGAGAGTCCCCTCACTGAGTTCCCACCGTCGCGTCGGGTCGAGTTCAAGCGCATCCCACTGCTCCAGGCTCAGCAAGCCGCGCGGCAAGTGTGCAAGGTCGGGCACCGCCTTGTCTCCTCTCGCCATGGAACTCGAGTAAGTGCAGACTACGCGCAACGGCGATCGCAACTGAGTGTGGCGGACCTGACCGACAACCGGCGCGCACGACCGCCCGAGCGACGCGGTGCTGTTTGCTGCGGGCGGTTCTTTCCGTCAAGCCGGCGTGCGCGCGTTCACCTGCGCGCGAATAGGTTCTGCGGCGACCATCGTGAAGGGCACAGCCAGCGGGAAATCGCCGCTGAGGGAACGGATTTCGGTGCGCCGGATGATGGTGGCCAGCGCAAGGGTGGCCTCGAGCATCGCGAAGTGGTCGCCGATGCAGGTGCGCGGGCCCGCGCTGAAGGGGATGTACTGCCAACGGTCACGCCCCGCGGCATTTTCCGGGCTGAACCGATCGGGGTTGAACCGCAGGGGGTCGTCCCACAGATTCGGGTCGCGGTGCATCGCGTAGACGCCCACCGTGCACAACGTTCCCGCTTTCACGAGATGTCCGTCGACCTCGATGTCGCGGGTGATCAGTCGGGGAATCGAGGGGGCTGGCGGGCATAGGCGCAGCGCCTCGTGCAGCACCTGGACGGTGTAACGCAGTCGGGGAACGTCGTCGGGGGTCAGCTCCCGCTCACCGATGGCATCGGTTTCGGCGCGGACCTTGCTCTGCATCTCGGGGTGGTTGCCGAGCGCCCACAGTGCGTAGGTCAGGGTCGTGGCGGTGGTGTCGTGTCCGGCCGACATGAACACCATGAGTTCGTTGCACATCTCGTCGTCGGTCAGTGGGCGGCCGGTGTCGGGATCGGTCGCGGCGATCATCGCCCGCACCAGAGGGGCGTCGTGGGTCGGGTCGTCGCGACAGGTCTGAAGAACCTCTGCGGCAAGCCGGCGCAAGGCGGCGGCCGCGGCGCGGGCTCGCTGGCGGGCTGGAGTGGGTAGCCAGCGAGGTGGTTTGACCGGACTGGTGATGCGGGATGTGACATAGCTGAGCGCTGTCCTCAGTGGTTCGGCGATCGCGTCGGCGCGCTCGTCGAGATCGATCCCGAGCACCGAGCGGCCGAGTGCTCTCAGCGTGAGTCGGCGGCACTCGGCGTCGAGGTCGACGTGCTGGCCGTCGCTCCAGCTGGCGGCGACGACGTCGGCGGCCTCAGTGATCGGCCCGCCGAAGGTGCGAACGTTCTGCTTGGTGAAGACGGGCTGTAGGGCGCGCCGACGGGGCAGCCAGGGGTCGTGTTTGAGCGTGAAGAGGCTTGCGCCGAGCAGGTGAGCGCACCTCGTCGTGGGCGGGTGTCCGCTCGGCGGTGCCGTTCCCACCGAGAATGTCGCGGGCGGCGCGCGGTGACGTCGCGAGCACCGCCTCCGGCGTCAACCATGCCGGGCCGTTCTTCAAGCGGGTGACGTGGCCGCCGGCGTCGCGCAGCTTTTCCTGGCCGGTGTGAAAGGCCTTGATGGCGCGGATCTGCTGCCGCAACGACAGGGGGTTCGGCGGTGGCGGCGGAAGCTCGGCGATGTCGGCGGGTGTGCTCGTCTCAACCATTGCGGCCTCCTCGCGGGCGCTCAAGTCAAGCGTCCGACCTTGAGCCGCCTACATCATCGGCCAATACGCGTAGATGTTGGCGTGGTTAGCAGGGAAATCTGCGCGTCCGTGCTGATGTTTGCGGCCCGCGGCTGACCGATGGTGATTAGCATGAGCCAGATTCACCCGCGCATTGAGATGCCGGTGTTGAACTGGAGCGACGATGGTGTGAGTGGGCTAGTTCCGACCGGCACGGTGACGTTGCTGCTCGCGGATGTCGAGGGATCGACTCGGTTGTGGGAGACCGCGTCGGAGGAGATGACTGCGGCCGTTGCCAATCTGGACCGCACGCTTGCCGAACTGGTCTCTGCCCATCACGGGGTGCGGCCGGTCGAGCAGGGTGAAGGTGACAGCTTCGTGGTCGCGTTCACCGGAAGCAGCGACGCGGTGGCGTGTGCGCTGGCGTTGCAGCTGGCGCCGTTGGCGCCGATTCGGCTGCGGATCGGGGTGCATACCGGGGAAGTGCGGCTGCGCGACGAGGGCAATTACATCGGCCCGGCCATCAACCGTGCGGCGCGGCTGCGGGAATTGGCGCATGGCGGTCAAACCGTGTTGTCCGGTATCACCAGCGATCTGGTGGTGGACCTGTTGCCCGATGGGGTGTGGCTGAACGACCTTGGCATCCATCCGCTGCGCGATCTTCCGCGTCCGGAGCGGGTGGTGCAGCTGTGTCATCCGGACATCTGCAATGAATTCCCGCCGCTGCGGGTTCGCGAAGCGGTTGCCGTGCAACGCCTTCCGGTTCAGCTAACTAGTTTCGTCGGGCGCGTCGACGAGATGAAGGAGATAGCTCAACTGGTTGACGTCAACCGACTCGTCACGCTTACCGGCGCGGGCGGCGTGGGTAAAACCCGCATAGCCGTGCACGTTGCCACCGATCTGGCGGGTCATTTCGGCAACGGCGCGTGGTATGTCGATCTGGCCCCGATCACCGATCCCGATGTGGTTCCGGTTACGGTGGCCCGCGCGCTGGGACTGCCCGACCAACCGGGGCGCTCGACGATGGATACGCTGCTCGGGTTCATCAGGGACCGCCACATGCTGGTGGTGTTGGACAACTGCGAGCACCTGTTGGATGCGTGTTCCGCGATGTGCGTGTCTCTTCTGGAAGCTGCGCCGAGGCTGACGGTGCTTGCGACAAGTCGTGAACCGCTCGGTGTCACAGGCGAAGCGACGTGGCGCGTGCCGTCGCTGTCGCTGGCCCACGAAGCTATCGAGTTGTTCGCCGACCGTGCCCGGCGAGCTCGACCCGACTTCAATGTCACCGACGACAACGTCGCCCACGTCACCGAGATCTGCCGGCGACTCGACGGCGTGCCGCTGGCCATCGAACTCGCGGCCGCGAGGGTGCGCGCACTGTCTCTGGCCGAAATCGTTGACAGCCTGCATGACCGGTTCCGGTTGTTGACCGGCGGGGCGCGCACGGCGGTACGCCGTCAGCAGACGTTGCGCGCCTCCGTGGATTGGTCACACGCTCTGTTGACCCAACCGGAGCAGGTCTTGTTCCGCCGACTGGCGGTGTTCGCAGGTGGCTTCGACCTCGACGCTGCCCAAGCGGTCGCCGGCGACGATGAAGTAGAGCGCTATCAAGTGCTCGATCAACTCAGTTTGTTAGTCGACAAGTCTTTGGTGGTGGCCGACGACAGCGCGGGGCGTACCCGCTACCGGCTCTTGGAGACGGTCCGCCAATACGCGCAGGAAAAACTCGGCGACTCCGGCGAGGCCGACGCAGTGCGCTCATGTCACCGTGATTACTACACGGCGATGGCCGCCATGCTTGACGCGCCGGCAGGCGATGATTACGAGCGGCGGATCGAGCAGGCCGAAGCCGAGATCGACAACCTGCGCGCCGCGTTCGGGTGGAGCCGCGAACGCTCCGACACCGAGCTGGCACTTGCGCTGACGTGCTCATTGCAACTGCTGTGGCGAGCGCGGGGCCGCCTCCTGGAAGGGCTGGTGTGGTTCGACGCCGCCCTTGCCGATCTCGACGGGCAGCACGACAGGGTGGCACCTGCGGTACAGGCGCGGGCATATGCGGACCGAGCCTGGCTCGCCGTCTCGGTGGGCGCTCCCGAGAAGAGCCTTGGTCAGGCTCAGCAGGCCCTTTCGATTGCGCGCGAAATCGATGACCCCGCCCTGCTGGCGCGGGCGCTGACCGCTTACGGCGTTGTCGTCGCCATCCTCCGCACCGAGGTTGCCGAGCCGTACTTCGCTGAGGCGATCGATTTGGCCCGCGCGTTGGACGATCGGTGGCGGCTCAGCCAGCTCCTCGCCTTCCAAGCGACGGCGGCGAGTTACGTCGGCGATCCGGTCGCGACGCGTGCGCCCGCCGAGGAGGGACGCGACCTGGCCGATGCGATCGGCGACCGGCACGGCTCACGGTTTTGCCGCTGGTGTCTCGGAACTGCGCAGCTTTATGAGGGTGATTTGCTCGGGGCCGCCGAACAATTCGACGAGCTGCTCGCCGAGGCCCAGGCAGCTCACGACGGTTTCGTTGAAGTGTGTAGCCTCGCAGGCTGCAGCATCGTGCTGGCATGCCAGGGCGATACGGCGGCGGCCCGGGCCACCGCGGCCGCGGCCATCGAGGGCGCCGACGAGCTGGGTGGAATTGCTGCCGCCCTGGGCTACTCGGCATTGGCTTTAACGGCGCAGATCGACGGGGATATTGCGACGCTGAAGGACGCGGTCGAGGCTTGGCCGGATATGAGTGGCGTGCCCCAGTACGCGACGGTGCAGCGAAACTTCAAAGCGATGGACGCGGTAGCGCGCGGAGATATGGTCGCGGCCCGCCGTTGGGCGGACGAGGCGGTTACGAACACAGCCGGGTATCACCGGTCGACAGCGATGTTGGGACGCGCCCGATTGGCAATCGCGCAAGGGGACTCGGAAGAAGGTGCACGCGACGCCCGTGACGCGCTCGCGTGTGCCGCCGAGGTGGGGGCTTACCTACCCATTCCCGACATCCTGGAATGCCTCGCGGGTTTGGCGGGCGATGCCGGGAGTCACCGCGAAGCCGCGCGCCTCTTCGGCGCGGCTCACGCGATACGGGGACGCATGGGCGCAGTCCGGCTCAAGGCCTTCGCCGACGGCTCCGAAGCCTCGGTGACGGCGGTTCGTGATGCTCTGGGCGCCAACGAGTTCGACTCCGCTTGGGCCGAAGGCGCCGCCCTATCGGTGGACGAAGCGATCGCTTACGCGCAGCGCGGTCGCGGTGAACGCAAGCGCGCGGCAACCGGCTGGGGCTCGCTCACACCCGCCGAGCGTGACGTGGTGCGGCTGGTGAGCGAGGGATTGGGCAATAAGGACATAGCCACCCGGCTGTTCATCTCGCCGCGGACGGTGCAATCGCACCTCACGCATGTCTTCGCCAAGCTCAGCGTCACCTCGCGGATGCAGTTGGCTCACGAGGCGGCGCGCCGCTCCGACGCTGACCAGCCGCGGTCGTAGCTGAGCTCGAGGAGCATGCGAGCATGCAAGTCATCGCCGAAACCGACATCGACAAGTGCGGCGAGATCCGCCTCTCAGTCGAGGAATGGGATCTCCGCGCAGTTGCCGGCGCTCGCGGAGCTCGAGGCGTTACCGAAAAGGGCGCGTTGATCGTTATCGGGAAACACCGTCGAGCTCACCGATACGCGGCGGACTTGCTTCACCATTTCTCTATGAGCCGCGCGGCGGGGAGGTCGCGCAGGCTGACCAGTTGGGCACAATCTGGCATGGGAGGTACGCATGCGCCAGCCAACAGCGGTACTAGCCGCGGCAGTCATCTGCGTTTCGATCGTCGGGTGCGCCAGCTCGATAGGCAACGCCCAGTCGCCCACCACCACGCGGACGTTGATTCCCCGCCCTCTCGTCGAGCGTGAGCTCACCGGGTTGCTGCTCAGTCCCGACCAGGTGAACGCGGCGATGGGGACGACCGGGATGGCCGTGACAAGCCAGCAGGCTGCGATGTCCGACAACAGTGCGACGATGGCGCCGCCGGAGTGCCTGGCCATCGACGGCGCAGCCGAGGCGCCGGTCTATGCCGACAGCGGATTCTGGGCGGAGCGGGATCAGAGTCTGAACAACGGCGACAAGTTCACGCACTATCTCAAGCAGGCGTTGGTGCTGTTCCCGACAGTCGAACATGCCGCGCAAGTTCTTGGACGCATCGGCGGAGCGGTGGCCGGCCTGCCGCGAGTACACGCATACGCAGAGCGGAACGAAGTGGACCGCCGGCCAAATCTCGAAGGATGACGGGACGCTGAGTGTCATTGCGATGCAACAGGATGCGGCCGCTCCGGGCTGGGGGTGCGGACGAGCGCTGGCGCACAGGAACAACATCATCGTCGACGTCAACACGTGCAGCGCTGACCCCGCTGATTCGGCGGTCCGGATCGCCAAACAGCTCGCTGACAACGTGACAGCACGGTGGTAGCGACGGGACGGTGAGGCCGGCCGCCGATCAAAGCCCTTTCGCGTTCAGCGCTTTCATCAGTGACGGCCTTCGACCGTAGTCTTGGCGGATCTGCGCGATGAGCGAGGCGAATTCGTCGGCGCGACCGCCGCGTTCATAGAGTTTCGACATCGTCGCCAGTGTCGCGGCAATGCGTGGATAGAGCTTGGTGTCGGGATACCGCAGATCAGTTTCGAGCTGCGGCCGATACAGGTCGGCAGCGTCGCCGGGCCGGGCCTTGGCGCCTCGGTCTGCCAGTTCGCGCCATGCCCACCCGGGGCCGTAGCGGTCGGCGGCCTCCCAGGCGGCGTCGACATCGCCTTCGCTCAGCAACAGCTGTACCAAGACGGCGCCTTGCGCGTAGGGGTCAGATGCCAATTGCCGCGCATGGTCCATCGCCCAGATGCGTTCGGCATCGACACGATCGATACCGGCTGCGAAATCGAGCAGGACGCGGTAGGTGGGGACCGACGGCTGCCGCGCGAAGTCGGAGCGAAGAACGGCGACCGCATCCTCGATCCGGCCCAGGCTTTGATACGTGGCGGCGACGTCATCGGGGCTCAGCCAGTACGAGTTGCCGCCACCGTGGCTGGAGACTCGTCCTGCGGCGACGGCGCGATCGATCCATGCCACCGCCTCCTCGGTACGGCCGGCCGCCCTCAACCGGTCGATAATCGCCCCGTACTGCGTGTGTTCCCGCTGACTGAGCAAACCGACGGCGCGGTCGACATCGCCGTCGTGATCGGCCAGTTCCAGTAGCATCGCGTCGATTTCGAACCGCCCGAATTGATCACGATCTGCGAGCTTGCGGTCCAGTGCCGTCACCGCCCTGCGGTAGGTGGCGAGGGCACGCTCGTCGAAAGAGTCGACGAAGTCGGCCAATTCGACGTGCGGCCACCCCGGCGAGTCAGCGCGGAATTTCACCAGCCACGTCGCGAGTTTGACGGGATCAGGCTCACCGAGTCGACAGGCCCGCGCGTAGAGGTTTGCGGCGCGCTGACATTCATCACCGATCGAGCCCGACGAGTCGTCAGCATGCTCGGTGATCTTGCGCAGCCGCGTCAACGCGTACAACAACGCCGGCCGCACGGTTTCGGCGGCCCCAGCATTGAGGAGGTTCTCGAGTTCGTCGAGCACTTCACTGGCGACTCCCGCAACCTCAAAGGAACGTCGATAGTCAACAAAGCCGCGGAACGCCAACATGTTCCGCACATACGACTTCAGCTCAGCCGTGGCCTGCGTACCGTTCCCCGCCCCGGTGCTGGCGCGAACCTCAAGCAGCCGGCGCAGCCCGTCATCGCGCTGGGCAAGTGTCAGAACGAGGTCACGCAGCTCTTGGACGTCCATCGCTTGCACCGCTGCCTGCAGCGCCGCCTCCGCCGAACCGCTGACTGCGGCGTCGACTGCGACCCGTCCAGAGTCGATCGCGGCGAGTCCGGTCGCAACCAGATGTTTGCAGAAGTTGCCGTCGGCGTTGTGCGGGCATGTACAGGACCCGTCGGGTAGCCGACCGGACCAGTCGAGCTCCACGGTGTAGACCTTCTTGGCCTGGATCGACGCGTAGGCCTTGTGTTCGGTGGTGCGGAGCCCTCGAACATAACGAACGTAGTCTTCGCCCCGCGCGTAAACCACATCGCCGGCCGCCTCGAGCAGCGAGTCTTCAGAAAGCCCCACATCACCATGGTGCCGGATTCGACGGCAGAATCAGCCACGGTGGGTGATGCGTTTCGCAGCGACCCGTGACTGGATGTTCGCCGAAGCGCCCCGAAGAGACGACGGGTAGGAACTCGTGTGGACGGTCAATGGCAAGCGGTATGGAATCGGCCACCTCATGCTGCCGACGGTGGAGGAGTTTCGTCGGAACGCATCGCGGAGCGGTTTGGTGGATGACGCGGTCACACGGTTACGACGTCGACCAGACGGTCAAGCCCAACGAAGTCGTCGATATTTCGCGTATAGAGCCGGGCCGAATGTGCATGCGCTGTAGCGGCTATCAACAGATCCAGAGAGCGGGCTCGGGGTTTTCGACCCGTCTCGACAACCGCTGAGGCGATCTGGCCGTAGCTGGCCGCGACAGCTTCGTCAACAGGCAGCGCATCAAATGTGCGCTCGAGTATGACAAGTCGACGCAAACGCTCGGCCCGGATATCGCGCGCCCGCGCGACAAGGACTCCAAAGTGGAGCTCAGCCAACGTCACCGCGCTGATTGCGAGTTCGCCGTCGAGCGGAGCTACCTGTGTGGCTATGACGACGCTCGTGTCGAGGACGGCCCTCACGTTGTTGCCCACGGGTCTCGAAGATCGTGAGCCAGCTGTTCACGGTCGGAGGACCAGGCGGAATCCTCATCGCCGGCGAAAAGTTCAGCTATATCAGCCCACTGACGCCATGCTCGAGGCGCCGCAGGTACAAGCCGCGCTCCAGGACGACCGGCGACAGTGATGGTTATCTCCTCGCCTTCTTCAACCCGGCGGACGAGCTCAGACGCGTGTTGGCGCAGCTCGCGGAGTCCGACGGTGCCCATCAACCCATGGTAGCACATGTGCTACTCCCGAGGATGCCACGCATTTCGCGCGCCTCGAGTGCTAGTCGTGTCAGCGCTCACCACATGTGCCCGCACTGCCCGCACGTCCAGTCGTCGTTGGTGACGCAACATCCCCGGGCCTCGCGCCACGGCGGAAAATCGTGACTGCTCAACATCCCGAAAAGCGTCTCGCGAGTCTGTCGCGCGTCGCACGACGGGCAGGCGGGATGTTGAGCCAACCGATACTCGACGAGGCTGTCGTAGCCGTCCTTGCGCATCCGTGCTGAGCAGCGAGCGCACAGGACGCCCGGCCAATCAGCCTCGACGCGGTCGGTCGGCCTGCCGCGTAGATAGGCGTCGACGGTATGAATCTCGACGTACTTGACGGCGTCGTCGAAGTCGAGGTCCATCCGCCGATCGCAGCCGTCACAGCGCCCGAGCGAATGCAGCAGGATCCTGGCGGCGGCCATCGAGTTATGGCCGAATCGGGTGTATTGGTCACCCCGAAACCTGCAGTCGTCCAGCGCCAGCGTCATCCGGATTGCCATCTCGCCGCGCAATATCCATTCATGACGCGGGTCTCCGTCCCACCGGAATCCGGTCATCATCGTCAGTGTCTCGAGGTCGGCCAATCCGGGCCGGGCGATCCGTGACAGCTCGAGTTGGGCCCGAGCGGGATCGCCGTCGGCACCGACGCGGCCCAGCTCGGTCAGCACAGAGGTCGGGTCGGTATTGAGGACGAAAGCGACGGCGTCGCCCTCTTCGGCATTGTCCCCGTCCCAACGCCACGGTGTGTATGACGACTCGCGTTCGAGCAGGGCGATGACAGCCTGCTTCCAATCCGTCGCCTCGACGATGAACAGTCTTTCAATGGGAGTTTGCGGCACCTACGTAATTATCCCAGAGCGGTATGACATTTCGGACGCCTCCGAGTTAGCTGCCGCGGCGCGGTGAGGGTCGCCGCTGAAGGCGGCTGATGTCTCGGTTGAAGGAGATCGATACCGGCATCAGCACCGGTCGCTGGCATCAGAGCAATCTGTGCGTTGCCTGCTGATCGATCACCCGGCGAACTGCGCGACTGAGCGCCGTGTTCTCGCGGCGCGCGTGCATGCTGAGGCGCTGCACCTCGTCGCGATAGTCGGCAAATGTGGATACGCGGGCTGCCAGAAGCGTCAGGGCCTCTCGCGTCAACGCCTTGTCTTCGTCGATGGTGGCTCGGACGTCGGGATCCTCGCGGAGGCGACTGCTGTCGAGTTTGGTCGTCGCCCTCCGATCTTCGGTGATCTGGCTCGCGCTCTCACCGACCTCGGCGAGTTCTTCCCACAGATCGATCGGCAGGATGTCGAGCCGCGAGGATCTCCAGTTGGAGTCCTGCTCGATTTCGGACGCGATTTTGGCTGCGCAGTACGCAAGCGTGCCTTCGTCACATCGGATCATTTCGTTGATCGTTGTCGTGTTCTCCGAATCCATCGGATCGGCGTGCAGTCGCGACTCGGCCCGCTCGCACCGAGACTTCAACGCATAGAACTGGCTGACCGCCTGTTGCGTCGAGACGTAGACAGCCACGACGGCGACGACCGCGCCAAGAACGAGCACGACTCCCGCCACCACGATCAGAGGCAGCTGCGTGGCCCCGCCGACAGCCGAGAGTCCGACCCCCACCGCTGCCATCGGCACGCCGGCGTGCAGCGCGGACTTACGCCTGTAAATCTCTCTCGGAGCTTTGACTGCGTCCGGAGGCGGCAGACGTGTGTCGCCGCGGTAACGAGCGGCGACGAACGCCAGGTACTTCCTGTCCTGCGCTGTCTTCGGCGACACGTTGGTGAGCCGTTCCCAGCGCGACGGCATGTTCGAGCGGGCGAACACGTCTTTCGGCTTCACTTCGCGCTCAGCGTGGGCCGGTTGCCACTCCTTCATGATCGCCACTCCTCCCTGTTGCCACGGTAACCCGACCCTCCGACGAGTCACCGCCGTGG
>CAWBBH010000008.1:0-246330 GCA_963786995.1 uncultured Actinomycetota bacterium
GACAGTGTGCGCGTCGAGATCCATTCGCGCTCAACCGGCGGTAACTGGTGTCGGCATGCGGTCGCCCGCGTCGACGTCGCGCAGCGCGACGTCGACGGGCAGCGGACCGGTTCGTCCGGGCAAACCGCAACCGTGATGTCACCCGCCGACTTCTACGTCGCATTGCGACGCACCGGTGCCCAACACGGGCGGGCCTTCGCCGCGTTGACCCGGATCGCCCGCTCCCCAGCGGATTTGCGGAGACCGAGATCGTGCTCCCCGATGAGGCGACTGCGCATCGAGGGTTCCGCATTCATCCGGTGATGCTCGACTCGGCGCTGCAGACCTTGGCCGCAGCTATGCCGGCCGAATCACTGGAGAACTCAACGGAAGTCACCTATTTGCCGGTGGCGATAGAGACGATTCGCCTGCTGGGTGATGTCGGCCGGCGCGCCCGATGCCGGGCGGAAGTGATCAGCGTCGACGATGCCGGCGCCGTGGGGCGGATCACCCTGATGGACGATACGGGCACGCCGACCGCCCAAATCACCGGCGTCTACCTGCGACGCATACAACGCCGAACATTGCCGTTGCCGCTGGCGCAGAAGATCTTCGACACCGTGTGGGTGCAGACCTCGACCTCGTCGGAAATTGATGCAGCACCGGCGTCCCCGCCAGCCGGAAGCTGGCTGGTGCTGAACCACGACCCCGATACAAACGACCTTGCGGAGGATTTCACAACCAAATTCGCCTCACCGACTCGGCGTGTGATCACCGCGGATCTAGCAGATGAATCCGCCGTGCTGGAGGCGTTCGCGAAAACGGCGGCAGACCCTGGCCTTCCGCCGGCCGGTGTAGTCATCTTCGTCGGCCAGCGCGAGTTCGACGGCACCGACGCCGATGATGGGCTGGCGCATGCGCGTGACGTTATCTGGGCGATCTCCGCTGCGGTGCGCGCGGTCGTCGGCGGCTGGCACGGGAAGTCGCCGCGGATGTGGCTGGTGACCCGCAATGGTCTTGTGGTTCACGGCGACGAGCGGGGCGATCCGGCGGTCGGCGCGCTCAAAGGTCTCATCCGGGTGCTGGCATACGAGCATCCAGACCTGCGCACCACCCTGGTCGATTTGCTCGCGAGCGACGACGCCGTGGCGACGTTGACCGCCGAGCTCGAGTCGCCGGGCAACGATGACTTGATCGCCTGGCGGAGGGAGCGCAGGTATGTCGAACGGCTCGCTCGCGCGACACTCGGTGCGCGCGAGCGTGACTCAGTTGTGCGCTCGGATGGTTCATACATCGTCACGGGCGGTCTCGGCGGTGTCGGCATGGTCGTCGCTCGCTGGCTCGTCGACAGCGGTGCCGCACGCGTCGTTCTCAACGGTCGGAGCGATCCCTCCG
This sequence comes from uncultured Actinomycetota bacterium, assembly GCA_963786995.1. GTDB lineage: Bacteria > Actinomycetota > Actinomycetes > Mycobacteriales > Mycobacteriaceae > Mycobacterium. The sequence goes on from CAWBBH010000008.1 coordinate 1,375, forward strand.
ACAGCCAACGGACAAACCTTGCCGAGTTGGAAACCCGCGCCGAGGTCGTGTTGATACGAGGGGACATCGCCTCACCGGGAATGGCCGAACGCCTCGTGGCGGCTGCCGAAGAGACCGGGCGGCAGTTGCGCGGAGTCGTCCACTCGGCGGCCGTGGTTGACGACCAGATCGTCGCCGCCCTCAGCAGGGATAGCCTGGAACGTGTCTGGGCCCCCAAGGCAGTGGGCGCATGGCGGCTGCATAAAGCCTCGGCCGACCGAGAACTCGACTGGTGGGTCGGCTTCTCGTCGGTGGCGTCCCTGCTGGGCTCGCCGGGGCAGTCGGCTTACGCGTGCGCGAACGCGTGGCTCGACGCTCTGGTGTCGTGGCGAAGAGCGTCGGGTCTGCCCGCCACCACAATCAACTGGGGCCAGTGGGCGGACGTGGGAATCGCGCGCTCGCTCACGCTTGATGCTCTCGATCCCATCAGTCCCGCCGAAGGGATCGAGGCCCTGGACGCGCTGCTCGCCGGCAATCTCGCGCAGGTTGGGGTCGCACGGCTGCGCCTCGATCGAGCAGCTGCCGCATTTCCGGAGATCCAACAACTCGGCTATTTCGCAAACCTCGCCGGGGAACTGGAAACCGAAAGCGACGACGACTGGCCAGGCCCTGAAGCACTCCATGACATGGACCCCGGCGAGATCAATCGCATCGTCACGGCGCGTCTGCGCAGACGGGTTTCAGCGATCATGGGCTATCCCGATGACCGCTCCGTCAAGACGGATCAGCCGTTGACCGGCCTCGGAATGGATTCGCTGATGGCCGTGAGAATCAGGAACACTGTCCGCGGGGACTTCGGCGTGGAGCCCCCGGTGGCACTTCTGTTGCAGGGTGCCTCACTGGGGGACGTCACGACCGATCTGATCGGTCAACTCGGCCTCACCGGGCACGACAACACCGAGCCCACGAACGAAGTTCGCGATCGAGCGCATCAACGCGCGGCAGCACGCCAACGAGCGGCCACGCGGCGAAGGGGAGGACAACGAGCGTGAGCAGTAATATCGAACTCCCGTTGGCAACGGATTCACTGCCGCCCAACGCGATTGCAGTCGTCGGCATGGCCGGCAGATTCCCCGGTGCCGATTCGGTGTCGACATTCTGGGACAATCTGTGTCGCGGCGAGGAATCGATCGTCGACCTGTCGGAGGACGAACTCATCGCCGCCGGCGTCGGAGAAAAGGCGCTGGCAAACCACTCCTATGTGCGGCGTGCGGCGCTCATGGATGGAATCGACGAATTCGACGCTGATTTCTTCGGCTTCACACCGCAAGCTGCGCGCATGATGGATCCGCAGCACCGGCTGTTCTTGCAGTGCGCCTGGCACGCACTCGAAGATGCCGGCTACGACCCAGCGCAGATCGACGGTTCGGTCGGGGTATACGGAACAAGCTCGGCCAGTGGATATCTGCTCCACAACCTCATGTCGCACCACGATCCGCACATGATCATTGGGCAGGGAGCCACCTTCGACATGGTCAACCTGTCGCTGCAAAACGACAAGGACCACCTGGCCACCCGGGTAGCGCACCAGTTCAATTTGCGCGGGCCCGCGCTCTCGGTTCAGACGGCGTGCTCATCGTCGCTGGTCGCCGCGCACTTGGCTTGCCAGAGCATCTTGAACGGTGAATGCGACATGGCACTGGCCGGCGGCGCCTCGATACGGGTGCCGCACCGCGTCGGGTACTGGCACGAACCGGGATCGATGGTTTCGGCCACCGGCCATTGCCGGCCATTTGATGTGCGGTCGGACGGCACGATCTTCGGCAGTGGCGTCGGTGTTGTGGTCCTCAAGCCCTTGGAGGCCGCCGTTGAAGACGGTGACCGAATCCATGCCGTGATAAGAGGATCGGCGATCAACAACGACGGATCGTCAAAGATGAACTACGCGGCGCCCAACGCCGCCGGGCAGGCCGGGGCAATCGCCGAGGCGCATGAGGTCGCCGACATCGATGCGTCAACCGTGAGCTATATCGAGACTCATGGAACGGGCACGCCACTTGGCGACCCGATCGAAATCGAGGGACTGCGACAAGCATTCGGTATATCCACTGCGTCCCGACCCGGTCCCTGCTACGTCGGTTCGGTCAAGTCCAACATCGGGCACTTGGAGGCAGCGTCTGGGATCGCGGGCTTGATCAAGGCGATTCTGTGCCTCAAGCACAGGGCAATCCCGGCGACACTGCATTTCACGCACCCCAACCCGGAACTGCATCTTGACCGAGGGCCCTTCGTCGTCCGCAGCGAGTACGGCCCGTGGGAGTGGGAAGGCCTTCGGCGCGCCGGGGTGAGTTCGTTCGGCGTGGGCGGCACCAACGCGCATGTCATCCTGGAAGAGGCGCCAGCAGTCTCGGCGCCCAATATCCAGGCCGGTCCCCAGGTGCTGTTGTTGTCCGCTCGCACCGCAGAGTCCCTCGAGGAGTCCCGCTCCGCCCTGGCCGCGGCATTGTCCGGCCCAGACGAGTTGACATTGCCCGACGTCGTACACACCCTTTCGCGCCGCCGCAAAGAAAACATCCGGTTGGCCGCGGTCGTCAATGACCAGCAGCACGCGGCCGCGGTGCTGGGCGCGGCAGAGGACGACAACGTTTTTGTGGGTGAGTCGGTGCACACCGACGAATCAAGTTCGAAGCGTGTCGTTTTCCTCTTTCCGGGCCAGGGCGCACAGCACGTCGGGATGGCGCGTGGCCTGTACGAGTCCGAGCCGGTGTTCTCCGAGCATTTCGATCGGTGCGCCGCAGCTTTTGCCGATGAGCTGGGTATCGACCTGCGTGCGGAGGTGTTCGACGGCACGGGACGAAGTCTGGAGCGCACCGACAGGGCCCAACCCGCCCTGTTCACGGTGGAATACGCGTTGGCGAAGTTGATCGATTCCTACGGTGTTCGCGCGGCGGCGCTAGCCGGACACAGCATCGGCGAGTATGTCGCGGCCACCGTGGCCGGCATCTTTGACCTTCCGACCGCGGCCAAGGCGGTGTCGGTGCGCGCACGCCTGATGCACGCCGCAGCCCGTGGCGTCATGATTGCGGTACCACTGAGCGTCGAAGCGATCGCCGAATACCTCTCGCCGGACGTCGACATCGCCACGATCAACGATCCGGGCAGCTGCGTCGTTGCCGGATCCGAGGAGAACATCCGTAAATTCTCCGATCGCCTTGCCCAAGAGGGAATTGTGGCTCGTCGGGTCCGCACATCGCACGCGTTTCATTCACGGCTGATGGACCCGGTGATTCCCGAATTCCAAGGCTTCCTGTCCGGCCTGATGCTTGGTGAACCACAGATACCCCTGCTTTCGAACATCACCGGAACCTGGATGTCCGCGAATGAGGCGACAAATCCCGCGACATGGGCGCGCCAAATAAGGGCAACGGTCCGGTTTTCCGACGAACTCGATGCGCTGCTCGCCGATCCAAACCGCGTCCTGATAGAGGTCGGTCCCGGCGGCAGCTTGACCTCATCGGCGACGCGTCACCCCAAATGGTCAAGCCAACACCGCGCCATCCGGCTCATGCGCCACCAAGCGCAGAACCGAAGAGATCGCGACACCTTCCTGCTCGCGCTCGGGCAATTGTCGGTAGCGGGTATCGACGTGGACTGGACACCCCTGTCGGCCGATCACCAGCCGCGACTCATTTCGCTTCCTGGCTATCCCTTTGTTCGCCAACGGCACTGGGTCGACCACAACGCGACCAATGGCTGGGCGGGCGGCACCCCCGCGACGAATGGTATGGCCATGGCGCCTGCACGTGCCGCCGCCGGCGATGCCCATGCAGCCACCGACGGCAAATCGCAGATGGAAACGACGTTACAGCGCATCTGGGGGCAGTGTCTGGGTGTGGACTCAATTGACCGCAACGCGAACTTCTTTGAGCTCGGGGGTGACTCACTGGTCGCCATCAGCGTGGCCATGACCGCCGCCAACGAAGGTCTGGATCTCACACCACAGGACTTGTACGAGAACCAAAGCGTGGCAGCACTCGCCAAGGCTCTGACTGCCCGCTACGCGGCGGGCGGTCTGGCGCGCCTGTCCCCGGGCGACGTCGCCCATCCCCCGATTCCACCGAATATCGCGCACTTCCTCGAGCACGGGTTGCGGGACGCCGGTCGCTGGCGCATCCCCGTGATCCTGCAGCTACGCTCCGATGTCGAGGTGGAGGACATCCGGGCGGTGCTCACTGCCGTGACCAACCATCACGATGCGTTGCGGCTTCAGATTGTGCAGCGGGCGGGAACTTGGGAGCAGCACGTCGGTGAACCGCAGGAAAACACCGAACTGGCCACACGGTCGCTTCCCGACGGTCTCGTGTCCGGAAGCCCGCAGGAGCGGGAAGAGGTGATGGGGATCCTCGACGAGCAGATCTGCGATCAGGACCTGTCGAGCCCGGCACTGACCGCCACGTATATCCGCGGCCTGCCGGGCGGCCCCTGTTACCTCGCGATCAGTATGCAGGCGATCGTGGCCGACAATGCGTCGCGCGACATCCTGCTCACCGATATCTTCACTGCATTCGCACAACGCCTCGCAGGCGAAGATATCGCCCTGCAACCGGTCACCACACCCTGGACTGAATGGTCGCAGCGCTGCGCCGCGCTCGCCACGCATCCGGCGGTCGTGGAAAGTCGCGACTTCTGGCTGAAGACGACGGCGAATGCGACCCTGCGCGTGGCCAGTTCGGAGGTATCGGAGCCGCCAGGGGCAGACGACCTCAAGAGATTGTCAACTACGCTGAGCGTCTTGGAAACATCCGAGATCGACGACGTGCGGCGCAGGCTTCGGTTGCCGATCGACGAAATCCTGCTGGCCGCACTGGGCCGAACGATCGCCGGCACGGTCGGCGATGGTGGCGTCGCCGTTGACGTCGGCGGATCTGGGCGGTCGGTTCTCAAACCCGATGTCGACCTGCGCCGGACGGTTGGCTGGTTCACCACCGTCTATCCCGTGGTTCTCAACTGCGCGAAGGACCAAGAGGCGAGCGCCCGGAAACTCTTGGACGATGTCCACGACACATTGAACGCCGTTCCCCACTGCGGCATCGGGTACGGATTGTTGCGGTACTTATATGGGCCAACCATGCGGGTGCTCGGCGGCACGCGCCCGGCTGAGATCTTCTTCTCCTATGTGGGCACGATTCCGGAACTGCCGTCGGTGATGGCCGACGACGCTCCGATACAGCTCGACACCGACACGGCTATGCCGGTTCGCGAAGCCCTGCCCGGCCTTGGGCACGCCGTCGAGCTTCGGGTGTATCGCACTTCTGGTGCACTGCATCTGGATTGGTGGTACGACAGCCGCCGGCTCGAACCGTCAGACGTGGAATCGCTTGCCCAGCATTACCCGGCCGCGCTGATGGAACTCATCGGGGCGGCACTCGAAGAAGATGAAATCGCTTCGGCCGCATGAGGAATTGGCCCTGGTGGATTTGTCTTCAATGGACAGCGCCTAGGAGTGACGCGAATGCTCAGCACGCCAAAATATGACACCGAGAAAGCGGTAGTAGTCAACGGGATCAGAAAGACCTTCGGATCCGTTGTCGCGCTGCGTGACATAAGTTTCGAGGTCGAGCAGGGCGAAGTGCTGGGCTTACTCGGCCCGAACGGTGCCGGCAAGACAACGATGGTAGACATCCTGTCGACGCTGACACGGCCGGATCGCGGCCTTGCGCAGGTCGCCGGGCACGACGTGATGTCCGACCCGGCTGCAGTGCGACGGTCCATCATGCTCACCGGCCAGCACGTGGCCCTGGACGACATGCTCACGGGTCGAGAGAACCTGGCTGATGTTCGGTCGGCTGCAGGGACTCAAGAAGAAGGCGGCGCGCGCGCGGGCCGAAGAACTTCTCGACCTGTTCGACCTGGTCGACGCCGCAGCGCGGTTGGTCAGCACGTATTCGGGTGGGATGCGACGACGCATCGACATCGCGTGCGGACTGGTGGTGCGCCCCCAAGTAGTGTTCCTGGACGAACCCACGACCGGACTGGATCCTCGTAGCCGCCAGAGTATCTGGGACTTAGTGGGCGACTTCAGACAGGCCGGCATCGCCACGCTGCTCACAACCCAATATCTCGAAGAGGCCGACGTCCTCAGTGATCGGATCATCGTCATCGATCACGGTTCGATCATTGCGGAGGGCACCGCCGACGAACTCAAGGAGCGAACCGGAGGGACATACTGTGAGATCGTTCCCCGGCACGTGAATGACCTGCCCGCCATGGTGGAGGCACTCAGTTCCTTGTTGCCGCAGGAGAACCGGGCGGCGCTGACGTCGGCTTCCGACCGCATCGCGATGCCGGCGCCCGACGGCCCGGCCACCCTTTCGCGTGCCCTGGCCCGCTTGGATGCGGCAAACATCGAGTTGCTCGACATCGCGCTGCGGCGACCCTCGCTTGACGAGGTGTTTTTCGCGCTGACAGCCGATACCGTTGCGCCTCAGGCATCCAATGGATTCCCGATCGGCGGTGAACCGGTGGCCGCCGCGGTCCAGGGCCCCAACGGTAGCGGCGGCGGGAGGCATCGGCGGGACGATCAAGCGTCGGTGCGGGTCACGGACCTGACGTCATGACAATCTTGGAAACGGCGCGACCAAACCCTTCGACGTCGCGGCAGTGGTGGGTGCTCACCGTTCGCATCATCACCCCCACCCTGCGCAACGGGGAGGTGTTCACCTTGATCGCCGCATCGATCATGTTCACGGTCGGTTTCTACATCCCGCTCAAACAGATGATGGGTGCCTTGGCCAACGGTATGAGCAGCTATGCGCAGTACCTGATGCCACTGATCGCGCTGCAAGCGATCGCGTTCGCCTCCCTATCGGCTGCGTTCCGATCAGCAACCGACTCGGTGCTGGGAATCAACCGGCGATTCAAATCCATGCCGATCGCCCCACTGACGCCGCCGGCCTCCCGCATGTCGGCCAGCATGTACCGCTGCTCCATCGCGCTCGCGGTCTCGCTGGTGTGCGGTCATGTCATCGGGTTCCGGTTCTACGGCGGCTTGGCGCACACCGTGGGCTTCTGCGTCCTGGTGCTGCTCATTGGTGCGGCGCTGTCCTTCCTGGGAGACTTGATCGGCGCTGCGACCGAGAATCCGGAAGCGACCGCGCCATTGATGCTGCTGCCGCAGCTGATCTTGGGCTTCTTGTCGGTCGGCGTTCAACCGGTCGAACGGTTTCCTTCCTGGATCCAACCCTTCGTCAGGAACCAACCGGCATCCCAGGAAGTCTATGCGTTACGCGCGTTGGCCGGGGACAGCACGCCTGCGGCCGGTTCGGTGAGTTGGTCTGTGATCGGCCCGACCCTGCTTTGGGTCGCGGGCTTCATAATCGTTCTCTTTCCGTTCCACGTTCTAGTTGCCTCTCGGCGGCGATGATGGTTGTTGCATCGGCGGACAACACGACCGTCACACAGAGGTGGACTCGGCGATGAACGCCCGATTGTTGAGCGTGACTTCGCGGAAAACTCACTTCGGCGGCTCGTTCCGCACACCTGGGTCCTCACCGCGCGATTACTGCGTCGGTGGCGCCGCGATCGCGCGGCAGTGCTCGAGTCGGTGGCCATGCCCGTGGTGCTGCTGGTCACACTGAATATCGTCCTCGAGGACGGTATTTCGCAGGTTACCGGGCACAGCGCTCTCTACGGCAGCGTCCCGCTGATCGCGATGGTCGCGGCGATGTCCGGGTCGATGGTCGGCGGGATCGGTCTGATGCGGGAACGCAGCGACGGCTTGCTGTCGCGGTTGTGGGTAGTGCCCATGCATCGCGCATCGGGGCTGCTGTCGAGACTGGCGGCCGATGCGGTCCGGATTGTGGTAACCACTGCCGTCATCCTTTGCGCAGGGCTCGTGATGGGTTTTCGGTTCCAGCAGGGAATTCTGGCGTCGGTGGCGTGGGTGTTCGTCCCGACTGTGTTCGGGCTGGCGTTCACAGTGATCGTCATCACGCTCGCGCTTTATGCCGCGAACACGCTCGTGGTGGAGGGCACCGAGGTCATCTGGGGAATGCTGATGTTCTTCAGCAGCGGCTTTGTGCCCCTCGACCAGTTCCCACGCTGGATTCAGCCAGTCGTCCAACATCAGCCGGTGAGCTATTCCGTCGAGGCAATGCGTGGCCTGTCGCTCGGTGGTCCCGTATTGGCCCCGACGGTCGGAATGCTGCTCTGGTCGGCAGGCATTGTCGCCGTGTGCGCGATACCGATGGCGGTCGGATATCGACGGGCCAGCATGCGTGGATGATCGCCGAGTCCTAGTGTCCGCCAACCGCGGAGGGAGTTGAAATATGTTTGCATCGTCGGTCATTCGCAAGCTCGCGCGCAGCGAGGAAATGTTCGCCGCAGACGCACAACTATGTGGGGCTCGGTGCTCACCTCGAAGGGGCACGTCGACATCGAGGCGCTGTCAACGGCCTTCGACTCACTGCTCGAGGCGCACCCCCTTCTCGGCGGCCACATTGAGCGTGGACCCGACGGGCGGCATCAGTTTGTCGTCGATGACCTGGTTCACACCGGAACAGAGGTGGTGCAACTCGACGACCCGAGCGACGAAGGTCCCCCTGTGCACCTCGACCAGAGCGAGTCACTGGCCCACTTGCGGTTGACCGTTGGCGACGGGGAGGCGCAGGCGACGCTCTACATCCATCACAGCCTGGCCGATGGTCACCACCAGTTCAGCCTCGTCGAGGAACTGTTTTCCTACTACACGGAGCTGGTTTGCACCGGAAGCATTCGCACGGTCACCGTCCACCCCGCGCCCGAACCGTTAGAGGTTGCGCTAGCCGAACGACGCATAGACAAACAGCAACGGTCAGGACTCGAGCGGTTCATGCCCGCGATGTTCGCCTACGACCTGCCTCCCTCCCGGCGAGCCACAGCCGACGCCAAACCTTCGTTGCCACAGCACGTTCCGGTGGCGCGATGCCGTCTCACCGCGGAGCAGACGCGCGTTTTCATCGCATTCTGTCGTGCGCATCGAGTGCGCTCCAACGCCGTCCTTTCCGCGGCCATCTTGTTGGCGGAGTGGCGACTTCGGGACACGCCTAACATCCCGGTTCCCTACATCTATCCCGTCGACCTGCGCTACATTCTCTCACCACCGCTGTCTGCGACCGCGTGCACCAACCCGCTCGGCGTCGCAACGTATCTGGCCGAAATCGACCACAAGACTGACGTGGTGGACCTTGCACGCGATATCGCCGAGACGTTTCAAACGGACGTGTCCGAGGGCGTGATCCAGCAGTCTCTGCTTCATTTCAGCCCGCAATATGTCGGCAATGCGCCGGGCCTGCCCGACGTCGTGATGTTGACCGACACCGGTCCGGTGCCTGCCGTGCGCACACCTCCCGACCTGGAACTGACCGCTTGCCAAAGCGACATGTTCTTCGCCGTGAACGCCGGAATCGACATCTACTTCAGCGGAATATTCGCCGACCGAATGTGGATCGAGCACCATTCGCATGCGCCCGCGCCGGAAGAATCCATCGAGGCGATTCGGTCCCTGCTCTGCACCATTGCCGAGCAGCATGCGGCGACCGGTGTCATCTAGCGTCGGCCCGTTTGATGAATGCGGCTAAACCATCGAAGCAAGGAGACATCATCGCGCTGACATCCCCTCGCGCTAGCGTTGTACGAATGTCCGACAAGGTTCCGGTCGACCTCACCGGTGCCGCGCAGACCATGCTGACGACTCTGTACCTCAAGGCGCTGGATGCCGACTTCGAGCGCCCAGTGCTGGGTGATCAGTACGCGAAGGAAGCGGTCGACCGCCTCGATTACGACTGGCGCGAGATCGGCATCACCGGCAGGTTGGCGCCTCTGATAACCGTGCGCACCGCTCAGTACGACATCTGGGCGCGTCAGTTCCTGGCCGTCCACAAGCATGCGACGGTGGTGCACCTTGGCTGTGGTCTGGACAGCCGGGTGTTCCGCATAGATCCTGGCCCTAGTGTGGAGTGGTACGACGTCGACTATCCGGCCGTTATCGCACTGCGCGAAAAGATTTATCCCGCGCGCTCCCAATACCACCTCATCGCCACTTCCGCGACGTCTCCGTCATGGCTCGACCAGATTCCCGCGGACCGCCCTGTGCTGCTGCTGGCCGAAGGTATCAGCATGTACCTCAAAGAGTACGAGGGCGTCGCGCTCCTGAGACGCGTCGTCGACCGCTTCCCGTCCGGCGAACTGCAGACCGACTTCTTCAACTGGCTCGGAATCAGATCACAGAAAGCGCAGACGTTGGTGCGGCGGTCTGGTTCGACGCTGTACTGGGCGGTCAACGGTCCAGAGGACATCCTGTGTTCAGTTCCCGGGGTCCGACTACTGACCGCCGTTTCGTTTTTCGAGGCGAGCACGTTCTGCCGGGCATCGGCTGGGTTCCGCTTGGCGAGGCGTCTGGTTCGCGTGGTCCCGCCCGTGCGTAAGGCGCTCCAATACCACCGCTACGCCTTTGGGCCAGTCAGTGTCTCGGCGTCGACAGATCCGAGTTCGGGGGTGGATTGAACCCAAAATGTTCTGCAAACGCCCACACGTCTTAAGCTTCGATTGTCCTTCGAGCAAGGAGCGCAATGGCCTCTGTTAATACTCGCCGATATTTGCTGGACAAGGCACGTCGTCGATTTACGCCGACGTTCCACAACATTCCTGGCATGGGCGTGCTCGAGAAGCGAGCGCTAACTCACGAGTGGAAGCAGAAGGTGCTGGCCGAGCCGCCCGCCGGCAGCGGACTCAAGCCCGTCGTGGGTAATTCGGGCCTGCCGCTTCTCGGTCACACCGTCCCGTTTTTCCGCCGAGGGCCCGACTTCGCGGTGCACCTGTATGAGAAGTACGGCCCGGTGTTTTTCTCCGCCGTGCCGGTGCTTGGTGGGATCAATGTCTTGGGGCCCGACGCAACCCAGGCTGTGTTCTCGAACAAAAACAAGGACTTCTCCCAAGAAGGCTGGCAGGAGCTCATCGGCCCGTTCTTCAACAGGGGTCTGATGCTGCTGGACTTCGACGAGCACCTGTATCACCGGCGCATCATGCAAGAAGCGTTCACCCGTCCCCGGCTGGCCGGATATGTCGAGCACATGGACCGGGTGGTGACAGCGGTCGTCGACGACTGGCCGACCAACGATGCCCGGTTCCTGTTCAACCCCGCGGTGAAAAAGCTCACCCTCGACATCGCATCAATGGCGTTCATGGGCCACGAGCCCGGCACCGAGGATGCCCTCGTCGCCAAGGTGAACAATGCCTTCACCATCACGACTCGCGCCGGGGGTGCGATGATCCGCTACCCCGTTCCGCCGTTCAAATGGTGGCGCGGACTGCGGGCCCGCAAGTTTCTCGAGAGCTACTACTACGAGCGGGTCAAAGAGCGCCGCAACCCTGACGGCACCGACATGCTCACCGCGCTGTGCCACGCCGAGGACGAGGATGGGAACAGGTTCACCGACGAGGACATCGTCAACCACATGATCCTGTTGATGATGGCCGCCCACGAGACGTCGACGTCGGCAACCACGACGATGGCCTACAACCTGGCCGCCCACCCAGAGTGGCAGGAACGGTGTCGTGACGAGTCAGCCCGGCTCGGTGACGGCCCGCTGGACATCGAGTCGCTGGAGAAGCTGGAGACCATCGACTTGGTGATGAACGAATCCATGCGGATGGTGGCCCCGTTGCCGTTCACCATGCGTGAGGCCGTCCGCGACACTGATGTGCTCGGCTATTACGTCCCTGCCGGAACCGTCGTGATGACCTGGCCGGGGATGAACCACCGGCTGCCCGAGCTGTGGACTGAGCCGGACAAGTTTGATCCGGAGCGCTTCGCCGAACCCCGCGCAGAACACAAGAAGCACCGCTACGCGTATGCCCCGTTCGGCGGCGGCGCGCACAAATGCATCGGGATGGTGTTCGGACAGCTGGAGATCAAAACGATCATTCACCGGCTGTTGCGCCGGTACCGGTTGGAGCTGCCGCGTCCCGGTTACCGTCCGCGCTGGGACTACGGCGGAATACCAATGCCGACGGACGGCATGCCGATCGTGCTGCGTCCGCTGGGTTAGGACAGGCACGCAGCCCCTCAACAGATCCCCGATCATGAATTATCAACGCTCAACAGGGAGGTGCAGTAGTGGTCACAGTTCCGCGTCGCATGGAAGGTGAAACCGTCAGTGCTCGGCGGCGTCGCTGGCTGAACGAGTGCCGGCAGGTGGCGCGCGTCTTGTTGTCGCGCTCCGACGGCTCCAAAACCGGTCAGATATACGACATCATCGGCACACAGAACCTGTTCGGCGAGGAGTCGTTGTTCATAAACTTCGGGTACTGGAAAAACAATCCGACCACGTTGGATGAGGCGAGCCGAGATCTGGCTCGACTTATCGCGCAGAGTGCCGATTTCAATGCTTCGGACGTTGTTGTTGACTGTGGTCCTGGCTACGGTGATCAGGACATCCTGTGGGCCAACGAGTTCGGGGTCGAAACACATTACCGGCGTAAACGTGGCAGCCGAACAAATTGACATCGCCGCGCGGAGGGCCAGAGACGCAGGTTTGGCCGATCGGATCGACTACGTTCATGCGTCGGCCACCGACCTGCCATTTGAAGACGAGTCGTGCACCAAGGTTGTCGCAATGGAGTCGGCTTTTCATTTCCCGTCGCGCGTCGACTTCTTCTCCGAGGCGTTGCGGGTGCTCAAACCGGGTGGCCGCTTGGTGACGGCCGATATCGTTCCCAAACGAACTTTTATCAATGCGCGGTTACGCAGGCAAGTTGACCGGCTGGGCTGGCGGGGGGCGTCGCCCAAAGCTGTCCGGAAAGCGGCGGACGTCGCGGCATATCGAGACTTGCTGCTCGAGGTCGGTTTTGCCGAAGCCGAAACGCGATCCATCGCGGGCGACGTTTTCCGGCCGCTGGCCAGGTTCCTGGTTAAGCGGGTGCTCCAACCTGAGATGAATTATGTGAATCCGGCTCTCCGGTCTTTTGTCAGGCCGGACAATTTTTGGATACACGAATGGCACATCGACTACATCCTCGCGGTGGCCAAGAAGGCGTGACGAGCCGTGTATTCGAACGATGTCGGCGGCACACTTGCGCGCCTGTGGCTAGTGTCGGGTGTGTTACTGCTCCAGTTGAGGGGGTGCGAGCATCGGGCATCAGCAAGCGTTGGCGTATTTGCAGAACAATTGAAAGAGCAAGGCGCAGTTGCGATTCGATATGCCATCTGCTCTTACGCCGGTTGTTCGAGTTCAAGAAGGTCGTTAAGGAGGTCCGGTCGTGACGGACATGGCTGACGACGCGGCGGCCGCGGGTCTTGCTCCTGTACTACACGTACACGGGCAGTCGCTCAAAGTGCTCGAGGCCGCGGGGGAGGTGTTCCGCGAGCGAGGGTGCGAGGTGCAAAACGCAGAGATCGAGTTCACGGATCGACGCTTTGCCGAGCGGTTCTCGCGCTTCCCGATGCGACATGTGTGGCCGGACATGCTGAGCGTGCTGCCGGCCCAGGTGCGCCGTGCCGCCGGCGAGATCCGAACCCCCGACGCGGTGCGAAATGGGGATTACGACCTGGTCTGCATTGGCTCGCCGACCTGGTGGCGCACTACTAGTATGCCGATGCGCTCCTTCCTGAAGTCCGACGAGGCGCGAAAGCTTCTCGCCGGCAAGCCCTTTGCCGCGTTCGTCGTTTGCCGTCGCTATTGGCGCGACAATCTCAGGACAGTGCGGAAGCTTGGGGAGAAGCGGGGTGGTCGGTATGTGGGCGGGGTCCATTTCGAGTATCCCGGCGGACAGATCAGATCCCTGCTTTCGCTGACCAGCTACCTCGGCTCAGGTGAGTACCGCGACCGGTACATGGGTTTGCGCATCCCGACGACCAACGTCCAGCCCGAGCAACTGGAAGAGACGCGAAAGTTCGCCATCGCCCTCGCAGATCGGCTGTTCGGAGCGGGATCCGCGATGCAGGGCGAAGAAACAGCGCAGCCGCAATGAGCGCAGGAGGGCGATCTTTGATGATGCGCGTGCACGTTCTGCCAGCTGCGAAAGTGATTCCGCGCGCCGTTCGATAGCGAGGTAGCTTGGCTTGCTATGCCGGGTTCACTCGACTTGGTGGTCGAATTCCCTGCCAGCGTCGAACAAGTCCATTCGGCGTTCAGTGACGAGAATTACTGGCTGGCCCGGCTGGCGGCCTTCGGCGGCAGCACCACGCTGGACTCGCTTGATCGTCCACGCCGACGGCACGGTGACCGTGGCCACCACGACAGGACCTGCGCCGCCACGCGCTGCCCAGGATGGTCGCCAAGGCGCTTCCCCGTGACCTGAGAATTCTGCGCAAGGAGACGTGGAGGCCGATCGGCGGCCACCGGGTAAGTGGGGAGGTCACCGTCTCGGCGCCCGCGGCGCTGGGATCCGGCCGTGCCGACGCTTTGCTAGCACCGACGCAAGACGGCTCGCGGCTGAGGTTCACCGCGACCATGGAGGTCAAAGTTCCGTTGGTCGGCGGCAAGATCGAGAGCTACATCGGTGGGCAGTTGGCCGAACAGATCCACGCAATGCAGCGCTTCACCACTGCGTGGATCACCAAAAATAACCGCCACTGATACGGCGCGATGCCCGCGAAGTGTGCTTCCGGCACCGGCAGCGGCGATAGACCTGGAGCGTGACGGTCTGCCGCAGCCATGCAACGCACGCCGGATGGCAGCGGCGGAATGTGGAACCGAGATCGGCTGTGCCGCTGCGTTGTAGCCTCAGCGACATGACCGACACACCGAACCCAGAGTCTGCCATCTCCGAAGCATCCGCGGCCATGCCGAACCGCGACGAGGCGCTTGGCCGCCTCAACATGCCGCTGCTCGAAGCGATGATGACTCAGCGAGCGGTGCGTCGCGTCCTTCCCGATCCGGTCGACGACGCGGTGGTGTTGAAGTGCATCGAGCTCGCGCTGCGCGCACCGACCGGTGCGAACGGGCAGAACTGGGAGTTCATCGTCGTGAAGGACCGCCACGTCAAAGAGAAGCTCGCCCGGCGCTACCGCCAGGCCTGGAAGCTCTACCATGGCGCGGTCATCGGGCGCGTCGCCGCCCGCGACGAGTCGATGGCAAAGATCGTGCGTGCGGTGCAGTGGCAGGTCGACCACTTCACCGAAATCCCGGTCCTCGTCGTGGCGTGCCTGCGCCTCGGTGCCCGCGAGGGGCGCGTGCCGTTCGTACCCATGCCCCAGCCGGCGGCGTCGGGCTATTTCGGATCGATCTATCCGAGTGTGCAGAACCTGCTGCTCGCGGCGCGTGCCATGGGCCTCGGTGCCAGCCTGATCACCTTGCCGCTGTGGAGCGTGACTTCCGCGCGCCGGACCCTCAATCTGCCCATGTCCGTGACCCCTTGTTGCGTCGTGCCACTCGGTTGGCCGCGCGGGCGCTACGGGCCTACAACCCGGAAACCGGTCGAGCAGGTGACGCACCTCGATGCGTACGGCAACCGCGCTTGGCTCGGCACCTGATAGCGCTCGACGTCGGCGCACGATCAGGACGCCGCGATGCAAGCGGCAGCAGTTAGCCCGCCGACTACGTTCGCCCAAGGGACGTGTCGGTGTTCCAGCGAGTCATATATCGCTACTTATCTCCCGAAAACGGCCTGAACTGGCAATATGAGCTTAAGGAGATTTGCTGATGCAGCCCGGCGTCGGACGCGTCAAAAAAATTCCGAGATTTAGCCACTACTCACGTTTCCTGGGGTAGAGTCGCTGCTCATTGGATCGGTTCAGATCGCAAGTGACAACAGCTTCTAAGGGGAGGGACCCGCACGTGGGAAAACATCGGAATTTGATGCGGGGACGGGCGCCCGTGGCGCAGCAGCGAGATGAGCGGGCGTCAACACGGCACGCTAAGTCCGCGGCGCTACGTCCGTATGTCACGGCAGGCATCGCGCTGGTGGGGGCCAGCGTGATAGCCGTCAGCCCGGTAACGCCAGCACTACCCGGTCTCCCTGTCGAGCAACCAGCCACTGTCGAGCAACGGGCCGTGAGTCTGCTCGCCGCCTCAATCGCGAATATTCCGCTGAACCTGCTCATCACCCTTGTCAACATTCCGTACTACGAGTCGTTGGCCTTACAGGAATATGCGTACGCCCTCGGGCCGGGTGGCCAGGTCGGTGGGGTGCCGGGATGGGTTCCCCTGTCGGCCACCGAGGGGAACGGTGGGCGCCGTTCCGGGCCCCGACGGGAACGGAGGACGATCTCTACGCCGAAGGGGGGACCGGCAGTTGGTGGAGGGAAGATTTCGACGGCAACACCTGGGGCTGGGACAACGGCAACTGGCCGCAGATGGCCGCGATTGCCCACGCTATCGCGCCGTTCGAGTTCTCCTTGCCCATCGTCCAACAATTGGAGGTTTTCGCGGAGGCCGCAGTACATCGCTGGAGCCAACGTCAATTGCGAGTTCAATTGTGCCGACGTAGTGGGTTACCTGGGACGCTGGCTCATGTTCTCAACGCCGCTCACAGACCTGCTTGCCGGAACGGCGGCGTACCCCGACACCGTTAATGCTCACAATCCTGAAGACCCTGACAATCCCATACAACCGTTCTGGGCCGGCGACGAAGGTGCGCACCTGCAACCGCTGGTGCCCCTGCAAGCGATCGCCGACTATTTCATGCAAGATCCGAGTGACAACCCGGTGTTGTTGCCCGACCCCGGAGACGTCTTAGAAAATGGCGCGCTGCTCGGGCTCGACTATCTCAATAACTACAATCCCTTTGTGACGGGTAGCTTCTTGTACTGGGGGTCGCCGACGCTCTACAGCGTCCCGGCACTGTTGGCCGGCCTAGTGCAGAATGTCACGGGCATACCGAACCAATTCATAGAAACTCGACCAGTGGCAAGGGGAAATCGACCCTGAGGGACTGGTGGTGTGGCCTCAGGCGGGCAGCCCGATTGGGGCCCGGAGGCCGGCCCGGCGGACCTGCTCCACGGGGTGCCGGCGGGGATCGATCACCTGGTGCGGGGTCTACTCGGATACCTGGACCCCAGCACATACCTCGGGATTAGCCTGGGGAACACTGTGCTGAGGACTTACGCCGACGGGTCGCTGCCGGGGTCGGACATCGTGGAGTCGCTCGAGGACTTGGGAGTTGGGTCGCTTCTTGGTGCTGTGGGTATCGGAGACCTTCTTCCCGAATCCGTCACGCCGAGCTTCGCCCCGCCCGACGTCGGATCGACGAGGATCGGGTCGGGCGAAACGGTTCAGCTTACGCAGCAGCAGATCGATTCCACCGGTCCAACCTGCGCCGGTGTCGAAGGATGAGGGCGAGGATGCACCCGCGCCCGAAGGAGCGCAAGCGTCCGATCCTGAACGTTCTCACGAACAATGGCAATTCTGCGACGGGATCGAACACCGCGGTGGTCGGAACCGGAACCGGAACGGGCCGGCCGACGCCCATCAAGGATGCCGTGCAGCAGGGTGGCACTCAGCTGAGGAATGCTGCTGATGACCTTCGCGGCGGATTGAGGGATGCTGCCGACAGTGTGAAGAAGGCGCTCGGCGGCGACGACAATGACACGGACAACGGCGACGCCAGCGGCTCGGGAGAAGCTCCTAACCGCTGCGGGGCGGCGCCCGTTCGACTCGCTCTGCGAGCAGTCGAGAGGGCGCATGGGTCTACTCGACTCGTGACATCGTCGTCGTCCCGGACGACGAGCGTGCACCTGACGATGACCGGGCAGCGTCGGCGGTGCAGAACACCTGATATCTACCCATTGTTTGTCCGCAGGCAGGTGAAGTCGCCCCGGTTCCGTGGCTGCTCTCTAGGGACCGGCGTCATGCGAGATTCAGTCGAATCTCGTTGTGGCTCAACAGCTGTAACGCAGCGAGTTCGCCTACCTCGCCGTGGCCGAAAGCTGATCCCGATCAAGAACCGCCTTCGACGCAAATTCAAAGGGTGCGGATAGGCGATGGTGGTTCACAGTTTTTTGAGTCGGCGCAGCGTCTCGACATAGGGCAGGTTTGTCGCCAAACCCTTGCGCAGTTTCGGGTTGAGCACGCTGCCGTTGATCACGAGTAGATATCGGAGTCCCTGATCCCGCCATTGCGCTACCTGGTCGATGACTTCGTCGGGCGTCCCATTGAACGTGAGTTCTTTCATCAGTGAAGCGGGGACTTTCGCGGAGTATGACAAGGCTGTCTGCTTGTCGATCGTTTGTGGCACCAGATCCTGCACGCCGGAGAAGTCAGCTCCCAGGGGATGCTCGACACCGTGGCGTGTCCAGGCTTCTGCGGGCGCAGCGAGCGCCGATGCTTTTATGATCACAGAGTCCAGCGCCTCATCCACGTCGTCGCGATTGCGGCCGGTGACTACTGTGCGCACGACGGCAGGGATGATCGACAACGGGTCACGGCCGGCGTCAGACGCCGCAGCGCGTACAGCCTCCAGTGCACCGGCGTAGTCGGAGGGTCGACTGAGAACGAAGGGAACCCAGGCGTCGGCATAGCGTCCGGTGATCCGCAGCATCCGTGGCCCGTGGGCTGCGACCCACATTTCTGGCCATTTCCCACGGTAGGGCGGAAGGTCGAAGACAGCGTTACGTAGGGGAAAGTACGGCGAGTCGCGTGAGACGAGTTCGCCGGCCGAATCCCACAACGCGCGAATGGTGGCGACGGCTTCTTCCAGCCGGGCCACCGGTTTCGTCCACTCGACGCCGTAGGGCTCGTTGCCTTCACGTTCCCCCACCCCGATGCCGAGGATGGCACGGCCTCGGGTAAGCAGATGCAGAGTCGCGGCAGCCTGCGCCGTGACCGCTGGATTGCGGCGACTTGCGTCGGTCACGCAGACGCCGAGTCGCAGCCGGCGAATTCGATTCCTGGCGGCGAGGTGTCCGAGCATCGTCCACGGTTCAAGGACGGCGTCGATCTTGGGCACCAGTTTCGCCGCGACGCCGAGATACTCGGGTGTGGCGATCGAGCGCGGCAGGAAAGAGTTCAGATGGTCGCCCACCCAATAGGAGTCGGCGCCCGTCGCGGCGGCAGTCAGGGAACCCACCCGCGGCAGCACACTCGGCG
Organism: uncultured Actinomycetota bacterium; assembly: GCA_963786995.1. Taxonomy (GTDB): domain Bacteria; phylum Actinomycetota; class Actinomycetes; order Mycobacteriales; family Mycobacteriaceae; genus Mycobacterium. The sequence continues at coordinate 20,418 of CAWBBH010000008.1, forward strand.
AAATACGCGAGTTCACGATCCCATCGAGGATGCCGAAACGAAATCCGCCCACACTCACCCCTTATCTCGCGCTGGCAGCGATGTTACGCAGAGGGCGCCTGTAATTGCCGATAGGGTCCTGTGCCTCATTCGATCCCGGATTCATTGGCTCGCTCGGTCAGGTAGTCACGGCGCGATACCGAAGCCCACACGTCAGGTTCGGGAAGGCGCCATGAAGAATGGCGCCAAGGTTAAAACAAGAACCGCGCAACCCACCGCCCAGACAAACCGCATCCAAGCGCCGCTTGGCAACGCGAGCGGGCGCGCCCAGCCGGAACGCTACACAGATGCTGTCATCGGCACCTACGCTGATCGCCATGCTCGAGGTGATCGACAAGGGCTGTGTCAGCGAATCCCACCCTGTCCCGCTGCTCTTCGTCCACGGGGCCTGGCATGCAGCATGGTGTTGGGACGAACATTTCCTGAGCTTCTTCGCCGACAAGGGTTATCGCGCTCTGGCTGTGAGCCTTCGCGGCCATGGAAACAGCCCGACTCCCAAGCCTCTGCGCACCTGTTCGGTCGCCGACTATGTCGAGGATGTCTGCTTGGTCGCCGACAGCCTGCCAAAAAGACCGGTGGTGATCGGCCACTCCATGGGTGGGTTGATCGTGCAGAAGTATCTCGAGTCGCGTGACGCTCCCGCCGGCGTCTTGATGGCGTCCACGCCCCCACAGGGATATCTCGGATCCGGCCTGCGCTGGATGAAACGACACCCGTGGGATTTCACGAAAGTCCTCACCACCGGCAAGTCGTTGGCTTATGTCAACACCCCCCAGCTCGCGCGGGAAAGATTCTTCTCCGCAAACACGCCGGACTCCCGCGTATTGGAGTACGCGACGCGGCTCCAAGAAGAGAGCGCGCGTGCCGGCGTCGACGGTCTGCTGAATCTGCCCCGGCCTAAACGTGTGACCACCACGCTGCTGGTTCTAGGGGCCATCAATGACGGCGCGGTCACCGCGAAAGAAGTACACGCTACGGCACGCGCATACCGTACCGAAGCAGAACTCTTTCCCGACATGGGTCATAACATGATGCTCGAAAACGGTTGGGCCGCGGTGGCAGAGCGAATACATACCTGGCTCGGCACTCAAGGGCTCTAAGTTCTTTCCCCGGCGCCCTGGTCCGTCGAGTCGACGTAGGCCTTGAGATCTCGTGGCGTCGCCAACCACAGAAGACTTCGCTGGTCAACCAGTATTCAGCCTCGCCTAGAACCCGGACTGCGGCTCGATATATTCGCCTGGTCGGCTACACCGTGCCGTCCGCGGAGTCGCGCGGGCTACAGAAGAATGAATGGCCGCTCAGCGGTAGTGGGGCGCGTTACCGCGGCCGAAACGTCTGCCCGACGGGGCGACATCCGATACTTTTGAGTACCGGCTTGACGAGGGAAGAAACGGGGGAAAGATATGGCGACGGAGACAACCGAGGCGGTACGGCTACCGCCAGGACCACGGATACCGAAGACCCTGCAAGGCATCGCGTTCTTGGTGGCGACGCATGGAATGTTTGCTCCTCTAGGCAGACGGTACGGCAGTGAGTTCACCGTCAATTTGGCGCTTTTCGGCCAGGCAGTGGTGATCAGCGACCCAACCTTGGTCAAGGACGTGTTCAGCGCCAGCACCGATTTGATCGAACGGCCGACAGGGGCGGGGCATCTCGGCGAGGCGTTCGGCCCCGGGTCGACGTTCAGCCTTGCCGGCGACGAACTTCTGGCGCGCCGCAAAGTGGTGCTCCCGCCGTTTCACGGGAAGCGGGTGAGGAGCTACGAGCACATCATCGAAGACGAAGTGGTGCGCGAGATCGCGACCTGGCCGGAGGGCCGCGAATTCAAAACGCTGCCGCCGATGATGCGCTTGACCCTCAACGTGATCCTGCGTGCCGTCTTCGGCGCCGAGGGACCCGCGCTTGACGAGCTCCGCGGCCTGGTGCCGCCCCTGGTCACCATGCTCGGCCCTATCGCCGTGATGCCGCCGCCAATGCGGCGTGATCTGGGTCCGTGGAGTCCGGGGGGCCGGCATCTGCGGTACCGGCGCCGTTTCGACGCTGTCGTCGATTCGCTCATCGCCGATGCGCGGGCCGACCCCGCCCTCGAAGAGCGCAACGATGTGCTCGCGCTGCTGGTGCAGGCCCGCTTCGACAACGGTGAGCCGATCCCGGATCGGCACATCGCCGACGAGTTGCTGACGTTGGTGGCCTCGGGTCATGAGACAACCAGCGCAGGGTTGGCCTGGACAGTGGAGCGGTTGCGCCGCCATCCGGCGCTGCTGTCGCGGCTGACCGAGGAAGTCGATGCCGGCGGATCTGAGCTACGGCAGGCCACGATCTGGGAAGTGTTGCGCACCCGGTCGGTTCTCGAAGGCACTACGCGCCGTACGAAGAAGCGGATTCGCTTGGGGAACTGGGTCCTGCCGGAAGACACCGCAATAATACTGAGTATCCGAACGGCGCATGCGTCAGAAGAGAGCTTTCCGGACGCGGCGTCGTTCAACCCGGACCGATTCGTCGGTGCCAGCGCCCCGAAGCCGTTCGCGTGGATTCCGTTCGGCGGCGGCGTAAACCGCTGTATCGGCGCGGCGCTGGCCAACATGGAAATGGACGTGACTCTGCGCATCATGCTGCGCGAACTGCGGATCGCGCCAACCGATGCGCCGGGCGAACGGCGCTACTGGCGCGGTGTGGCGACGGTGCCGGGACGGGGCGGCCGAGTTGTGGTTTACCGGCGGACGGCAAAGGCGTCGAGCGACGCTGACTCTGCATCGGTAGCTACCGGGCCAGCCGAGCTCTGAGGCCGACGGGAGCGCCACTCCGGCGACGCATACCCGCTGGACCCACCGTTCGTTCCCGAACGCCTGCGCCGCGATCTCGTGCCTGCAATACTGCCGGATTATGACCGCAAGTCGCATCGCCCACCCCACACAATCGATCGGTACCGCCTCGTGGTTCCAAAAGGTCATGGTCAAGTACTGGTATCCCTTCCTGACCCGCCGGTGGGATGCGGAGGACGTCCTTCTGCTCAACTACGGCTATGAGGAGGATCCGCCGATGGGGCTGCCGCTAGCGGCCTCTGATGAACCCAACCGGTACAACATCCAGCTGTACCACCGCACGGCAACCCAGGCGGATCTCAGCGGCAAACAGGTGCTGGAGGTCAGCTGCGGCCACGGTGGTGGAGCTTCCTACCTCATGCGAACCTTAGGCCCGGCGTCCTACACAGGGCTGGACTTAAACGCAGACGCCATCGCCTTCTGTCGTAAAAGGCACAATCTGCCTGGGCTGGATTTCGTGCACGGCGATGCCCAGAGCCTGCCCTTTGCCGATGAATCCCTCGACGCGGTGATCAATGTCGAAGCCGCGCACGGCTACCCAGACTTTCCCCGTTTCCTCGCCGAAGTGGCGCGCGTACTGCGCCCGGGAGGGCGTTTCCTGTACGCCGATTTCCGCAGCTACCTGGACTTCTCCGAGTGGGAGGCAACGATAGCCGACGCCCCGATGCGGCTGCTCTCCGAGAGGGTCATCAATGCGGAGGTTCTGCGCGGCCTGGACAATCTCGCGCCGCGCTACCTGGACCTAGTCGGTCGCCACCTGCCCGCCGTCCTACGCCCCTTCGGCCGCCTGTTTGTCGGTGCGCCGGGCTCGCTGATGTACCGCGAACTGCAGCGCGGGCGGCTTTCGTACCGGATGTACAGCTTCGCCAAGGACTGAGCCGGCGTCTGTCGCGCACAGGCGGGCCAGCCTGGGCGGGTCCCGCGACGACCGTCGATGAGGTGCGCTACATGATTTTCGATCGCCGATTTCGGCAGCGCCTATACATACTCGGGTCGGCCCCGGTTTCGGACGAGCGTCCTAAGAACCGGACAGATTAATCTATCGGTGCGGGCACAGCCGGCACTGGCGTTAGGAAGTTAAGGCGGGGTATCGCTTCATGAGCACGAAGCAGTTCGATGTTGTCATCGTGGGGGCGGGGTTCGGCGGAATCGGCGCGGCGATCCAACTCCACCGACTGGGTTATCACAACATCGTGATCCTCGAGCGCGAGGACGAGCTCGGCGGAACTTGGCACGTCAACCGTTATCCAGGACTTACCGTTGATTGCCCGTCCACAACGTATTCCTACTGGTTCGAGCCCAACCCGTTCTGGTCGCGGCTGTATGCGAAGGGACCAGAGCTGAAGCGCTATGCCGAGCACGTAGTCGATAAGTACGATGTGCGCCGCAATATCCGGTTCAACACCAACGTCGAGGGCGCTCGATGGGACGACGATACCCAGGTTTGGCGGGTTGCGTTGACCGGCGGTGAGACGCTCAGCGCGCAGTTCCTCGTCGCGGCGACCGGCTTCCTGTCCCAGCCACGCATCCCCGACATTCCCGGTATCGACAAATTCGCCGGACGCCTCATCCACACGGCCGCGTGGGACGAGAGCTACTCACTGGAAGGGCGCCGTGTCGGAATCATCGGTACCGGATCCACCGGCGTGCAGATCATTCCCGAGCTCGCCAAGCGAGTATCGGAGCTGACCGTCTATCAACGCACGCCGATCTGGGTGATGCCCAAGATCGACTTCGGATTCTCGCCCGCAATGCAACGGCTCTTCGCCAGGATGCCGTTTACTCAGCGGATCGTACGGTGGTTCACAGACATCACCGTCGACGCCGTCATGGTGCTCGCGATGTGGAAATACCGATACTTCAAGGGACTCAACGTCGGTGCGTCGACCCTAGCCGCCATCCATCGGTTCCTGTCGATTCGCGACAAGGAGTTGCGACGCAAGCTGACTCCGGATTACGACTTCGGCTGCAAGCGCCCGACAATGTCCAACACCTATTACCGCACGTTCACCAAGCCGCACGTGCATCTCGAGAACAACGGCATTGAACGGATCGAGCCCGATGGCGTCGTCGGCTGCGACGGCACGAAACGGTTCATCGACACACTGGTGCTCGCTACCGGGTTCGACGTGTGGGATGTCAACTTGCCGGCGATCGAGGTGATCGGCCGCGACGGCCGCAACTTGGGAAAGTGGTGGCGGGAGAACAGGTTCCAGGCTTATGAAGGCGTGTCGGTGCCCTACTTTCCGAACTTCTTGACGTTGGCCAGCCCGTATGCATGGGTCGGCCTGTCGTGGTTCAACACCGTGGAATACCAGATGCGACACATGGATCGGCTCTTGGGTGAAGTGCAGCGGCGCGGTGGTCGCACCTTCGAGGTCACCGAACAGGCCAATGCTCGCTTCCTGGATCAGATGACCGAGTTGCTCGACGATTCGGTCTTCCGTCTGGGCAACTGTGCGACCTCTCGGTCGTATTGGTTCAATCACACCGGGGAAGCACCGCTTTTCCGACCCACCTCGGTGAACAACGCGGTCAAGGACCAACTCCGATTCCCGTTGAGCGATTACGCTATAGCCTGACAACACGCAGTCGCGGAAAGTTCCCCGTCACGACAAATCAGAAGCGGTAGCGCAGCACCACGGTGCCGATCATCCGCGACACGGCCCGGCTGCGTGCCGCTAGGCGTGATGCCTGGCGCCAAGTCGGTGGAAGCTCGACCACCTCGGGTGCTCGCGTCAGATACATCTCCTCGACCAATTCCAGGCCGTCGACCCATCTCTCGGGTTGGCGAGGATCGTTGAAACCCGAGTTGACCACGTCGCCTGCGATGGCCGCCATTGCGCGCGAGTGCTTGAGCAGCCAGATGGCGTACGTGGTGTAGGCGTTGAACGCCAGTTCTCCGCTAGGGAAGTGGCTGATCAACCGGTTCAGAAGGACCGCGAAGTCGTGGCTGGTGATGAACGCGCCGAGGCCGTCGGCGACGATCACGGTCGGGCGGTCCGCTGGGATCTGGTCGAGCCAGTTCGGCTCCATGAGATCCGCGCCGATGCTGCGAACGTTGGCCAGTTTCGGCAACACCTGCGACCGGAGGGCGATGACCTGTGGAAAGTCGACGTCATACCAGTCGACAGTGGGCGGTGGTGCGACGCGGAACACTCTGCCGTCGAGCCCGGCGCCCAGGTCCAGCACGACCGCGTCCGGCTGGCGCAAGACGAACCGGCGAACCACCTCGTCAAGCCTCTTGGCCCGCACGGCGATCTCGAAGACCTTGGCCCTTGGGTCGACTCGGGTGGTGCTGATTGTGGGGAACCTCGAGAGGTCATACCCGATTTTCGTGACAATCTCGTCGGCCATGGTATCGCCGAGGAACGGACGTGGCAGGCGGCTGTCGAGTGCTCGGCCGCCCAGCGTGAGGAACATGCTCTCTTGTGCCGGCGTGAACGCTGGAAGCCGGAGGCTCACGGCTTGAGTTTCTCTGCTGGACGCACAGACGGCAGCCTCGTGCTCGGCGTCTCGACGGCGTTCAGGCGAACGCCTCGTCAAGGATCTCCTGCTGTTCGACGGCATGGACCTTCGACGAACCCGACGACGGCGCCGACATCGCCCGCCGCGAGATCCGCTTCAGGCCCGTCAGCTTCTCGGGCAGCATTTCAGGCAGCGTCAGACCGAACGTCGGCCACGCGCCCTGCTTGGCGCCCGAGCGCCCGAGCTCGATCGCCAGCGCCTGACCGATGCCGGATCCGGCACCCGTCACGACGGCGACCTTCCCGTCGAACCCCTTCATGTACGCACCCCCAGGATGTGGACTGACTCGGGACGAGGCTAGTCGGTACCGCGGGTAGTGCGTAGGGCGGCCTACAGCTTGCGGACCCGCCGCAGGATCTGCAGGAACGGTGCGCTGGTGGCCAGCCCCCTTTTCATGCTGGATTGCATGAAGCTGGCATTGGCGAACACCCCGTATTCCAGCCCGAAGCCTTTCCACTCGGCGACCTGCTCGACCACCTCGTCGGGCGTGCCTGCCACCAGGCACGACCGCAGGAGCGACGGCGGAACGGCGTCGGTGAAGGACACCACCGACTGTTCGTCGAGCACCTGGGGAATGATGTCCTGGAAACCGCCGAAGTCGTCGCCCATCGGGTGCCGCAGTCCGTGTCGTTGCCATTCGGCGCCCGGGATCAGGAGCCCGAACGTCTTCATCGCCACCGAGTCCAGTGCTTCGTCGACCTCGTCGCGGTGTCGGCCCGTGACGATATAGAGGAAGTTTGCGGCGCGCACCGACGCCGGATCCCGGCCCGCATCCGAGGCGGCTGCGCGCACGGTGTCGAGGCAGGCCTTGTAGTCAGGGCGGTTGAAGATCGCGCCGGGAAACCATCCGTCGCCGTAACGCCCGGTCGCCCGCAGCATGCGTGGGCCGTGCGAGGCGATCCAGATCTCCGGCCACTTGCCCTTGTACGGCGGGATGTCGAAGGTGGCGTTGTGCAGCGGGAAGAACTCGGAGTCACGGGTGACGGGCATCCCGTCCGAGTCCCACAGCGCCCTGATCGTCGCCATCGCCTCGATGAACCGGCCAACGGGTTTGGACCAGTCCACGCCGTACGGCTCGTTGCCCTCGCGCTCGCCGGTTCCGATACCGAGGATCGCGCGGCCCTTCGTCAGCAGATGCAAGGTCGCTGCTGCCTGAGCGGTGACCGCCGGGTTGCGCCGACCGGTGTCGGTGACGGCCAACCCCAGCTTCAACCGTCGTAACCGGTTCTTGGCGGCGATGTTCCCCAGCATGGTCCACGGCTCGAGGCACGCATCGGGTCTCGGCATCATCGCTGCCGCACCCAGATACGGCTTCTTCATGACCGAGCGGGGAAACAGCGAGTTCAGGTGATCAGGCACCCATAGCGAATCCGCCCGTGCCGCTTGAGCGGTCGCCAGTGTGTTCCGCACCATCGCTGTGGGCCCGAACCGACTGTTCACCAGGTACTCGACTACGCCCACGCCGAATCTCGACATCGTCCACCGCCTTCGTCGCCGTCGAACTGAATTGTCCGACGACAGGCGTGACCGCAAGTAAGTAGTCGACTACTTCACTGCGCGATGACGAATCGGCCCGCTAACTCCCGCGAATGTGTTACTCGGCGAACGCCTCGTCGAGGATCTCCTGCTGTTCGACGGCGTGGACCTTCGACGAACCCGACGACGGCGCCGACATCGCGCGCCGCGAGATCCGCTTCAGACCCGTCAGCTTCTCGGGCAGCAGCTCAGGCAGCGTCAGACCGAACGTCGGCCACGCGCCCTGGTTGGCAGGTTCCTCCTGCACCCAGAAGAACTGCTCGGCTGCCGGATAGCGGTCGAGGGTTTCGTTGAGCCGCCGCTTCGGCAGCGGCGCAAGCTGTTCGATGCGCACGATCGCCACGTCGTCGCGCTTGTCCTTGGCCTTGCGCGCGACGAGCTCGTAGTAGATCTTGCCGCTCGTCATCAGGACTCGCTTCACCTTGCCGCGGTCGCCGTCGCCGTCGGTGTAGGTCGGTTCCTCCATCACCGAACGGAACTTCTGCTCGGTGAAGTCGCGAATATCGCTGACGGCGGCCTTGTTTCGCAGCATCGACTTCGGCGTGAACACGATGAGCGGGCGATGGATGCCGTCGAGCGCGTGGCGCCGCAACAGGTGGAAGTAGTTCGCGGGCGTCGACGGCATCGCGATGGTCATCGAGCCCTCGGCCCACAGCAGCAGGAACCGCTCGATGCGGCCCGACGTGTGGTCGGGGCCCTGGCCCTCGTGGCCGTGCGGCAACAGCAGCACCACGTCGGACAGCTGGCCCCACTTGGCCTCACCGGAGCTGATGAACTCGTCGATGATCGACTGCGCGCCGTTGACGAAGTCGCCGAACTGCGCCTCCCACAACACGACCGCTTCCGGGTTGCCGACCGAGTAGCCGTACTCGAAGCCCACCGCGGCGTACTCCGACAGCGCCGAGTCGTAGATCATCAGCTTGCCGCCGGTCGGTTGTCCGTCGCCGTTGGTGGCCAGCAGTTGCAACGGCGTGAACTCGGCGCCGGTCTTGCGGTCGATGACCACCGAGTGCCGCTGCGTGAACGTGCCGCGCCTGGTGTCCTGACCGGAGAACCGGATCAACTTGCCCTCGGCGATCAGCGAGCCGAGCGCCAGCAGTTCAGCGAAGGCCCAGTCGACCTTGCCCTCGTAGGCCATCTCCCGGCGCTTCTCCAACACGGGCTTGACCCTGGAGTGCACGGTGAAGCCGTCGGGCGCCGCGAGGTGGGCGTCGCCGATCTGCGCCAACAGCGACTTGTCGACGGCGGTGCCCATGCCCGCGGGAAGCATCTGGTCGCTTTCCACCGACTCGCTCGGCTCGATCTCGTGCTTCTCGAGTTCTCGGACCTCGTTGAACACCTGCTCCAACTGGCCCTGATAGTCGCGGAGGGCATCCTCGGCTTCCTTCATCGAGATGTCGCCGCGGCCGATCAGGGCTTCGGTGTAGGTCTTGCGAACGCCGCGCTTGGTGTCGATCGCGTCGTACATCGACGGCTGGGTCATCGACGGATCGTCACCCTCGTTGTGCCCGCGCCTGCGGTAGCACAGCATGTCGATGACGACGTCCTTCTTGAACTTCTGCCGGAAGTCCATCGCCAGCCGCGCCACCCAGACCGCCGCTTCGGGGTCGTCGCCGTTGACGTGGAAGATCGGCGCCCCGATCATCTTCGCGACGTCGGTGCAGTACTCCGAGGACTTCGCGTCGGAAGGCGAAGTGGTGAAACCGATCTGGTTGTTGACGATGATGTGGATGGTGCCGCCGGTGCGGTACCCGCGCAGCAGTGCGAGGTTCAACGTCTCGGCGACCACGCCCTGGCCTGCGAACGCCGCGTCGCCGTGCAGCATCAGCGGCACGACGGTGAACCCGTCGGGTCCGTCGCCCTTGTCCAGCAGGTCCTGCTTGGCGCGCACGATGCCCTCGAGGACGGGGTCGACCGCCTCGAGATGAGACGGGTTGGCGACAAGCGAAACCGCAATGTCGTTGTCGCCGAACATCTGTATGTATGTGCCGTTGGCGCCGAGGTGGTACTTGACGTCGCCGGAGCCATGGGCCTGTGACGGGTTCAGGTTGCCCTCGAACTCGCTGAAGATCTGCGAATACGGCTTGCCGACGATGTTGGCGAGCACGTTGAGCCTGCCGCGGTGCGGCATTCCGATGACGACCTCGTCGAGCGCGTGCTCGGCGGCCTGGTCGATGACGGCGTCCATCATCGGGATGACGGTCTCCGCGCCCTCGAGCGAGAAACGTTTCTGCCCAACATATTTGGTCTGCAGGAACGTCTCGAACGCCTCGGCGGCGTTGAGCTTGCTCAAGATGTACTTCTGCTGCGCGACGGTCGGCTTCTCGTGCTTGACCTCGACGCGCTCCTCGAGCCACTTCTGCTGATCGGGTTCCAGGATGTGGGTGTACTCGACGCCGACGTGTCGGCAGTAGGAGTCGCGTAGCAGGCCGAGCACGTCGCGCAGCTTCTTCTGCTGGCCGCCGGCGAACCCGTTGACCTTGAACACCCGGTCCAGATCCCACAGCGTCAGCCCGTGGGTGGTGACGTCGAGGTCGGGGTGGTTGCGGAACCGGCTCTTGTCCAGCCGCAGCGGGTCGATGTCGGCCATCAGGTGGCCGCGGTTGCGGTAGGCCGCGATCAGCTCGATGACGCGGGCGTTCTTGTCGTCGATCGAGTCGGGGTTGTCGGTGCGCCACCGGACCGGCTCGTACGGGATGCCGAGTTCGTGGAAGATCTCGTCGAAGAAGTCGTCGGACAGCAGCAGCTCGTGCACGGTGCGCAGGAAGTCGCCGGACTCCGCACCCTGGATGATGCGGTGGTCGTAGGTCGAGGTCAGCGTGATCAGCTTGCCGATGCCGATCTCGGCGATGCGCTCGTCGCTGGCGCCCTGGAACTCGGCGGGGTACTCCATCGCGCCAACCCCGATGATCGCGCCCTGCCCCCGCATCAGCCGCGGCACGGAGTGCACGGTGCCGATGGTGCCGGGGTTGGTCAGCGAAATGGTCACCCCCGAGAAATCGTCGGCGGTCAGCTTGCCGTCGCGGGCGCGGCGCACGATGTCCTCGTAGGCGGCGATGAACTGGCCGAACCGCATGCTCTCGGAGCCTTTGATGGCCGCAACCACCAGCTGGCGGGCGCCGCCCTTGCCCTGCAGGTCGATCGCCAGGCCGAGGTTCGTGCGCGCGGGGGTGATGGCGTTGGGCTTTCCGTCCACCTCGCTGAAGTGGCGGTTCATGTTCGGGAACTTCTTGACGGCCGCCACGATCGCGTACCCGATCAGGTGGGTGAACGAGATCTTGCCGCCGCGGGTCCGCTTGAGATGGTTGTTGATGACGATGCGGTTGTCGATCATCAGCTTGGCGGGGATGGCGCGCACGCTGGTCGCGGTCGGCACGTCCAGCGACGCGGACATGTTCTTCGCCACCGCGGCGGCCGCGCCGCGCAGCACGAGGGCTTCGTCACCTTCGGCGGCGGGCGCGGATTTCTGGGCAGGCTTCGAATCGGCGTCGGGCTTGGCCGTCGCCACGTCGGTCTTGGCGGCCGGCGGCTGTGTGACGGCGGGCGGCGCTTCCTTCTTCGGCGGTGCCGTCTCGGCTTTCGCGGCTGCGGGCGCGGCTTTCGCGGGTGCCTGCTCCGCCTTGGCGGTCGACGCCCCGTTGCCCTGCGCGGCGGTTTTCGGCGCGGGGGCGGGTCCCGGTTCGCGCGGCGCGGTGGGCGCCGACGAGGACGCGGGTCGGTCGCCGGCCTCGGGTGACGTGGCCGCGGTCGATGTTGAGGTGGCTGCGGCCGAATCGGGGGAGTAGTCGACGAGGAACTCGTGCCAGCTCGAATCGACCGAGGAAGGATCCTCGCGGAACTTGCGGTACATCTCCTCGACCAGCCACTCGTTCTGCCCGAATGGTGAAGTTGAACTGCTCACGGCAGCTACTCGCCTCGATTCCTTCTTCTCGGCAAGAGTCTCGCGCAGACGCCTGCCCGTCTGTTTCGTTCCAGCCAGCGGTTACCCCGCATCAACGCCGCCTAAAGGCTAGCGCTTACGCGCAGAAGCGCACGCCACAAGAGCGCTAATCCGCGGGTGACGTTTTCGCGGCGGGAGGGGTGGGCAGCACGTGGAGTTTCGCCGGCCAGCGTGGCGGCGGAGAACCGAACGCCATCTGGGCGTTGGAGATGATCCGCTTGCCCATGAACCGGTTGCCGACCCCGCCGACCACCGCGCCGATGCCCACAGGCAACAGCTTGCCGAACGCGATCGCCCCGCGTCTGAGGGCATAGCGCTTGACGAAGTAGCGCAGCAGCCGCGAATTGAGCTGCGACACCGCGGGCAGCGGCAGCGTCGCCGCTCCTTCGCTGAGCCAGGCGCCCTTGGTCCGACCCGGACCGAGGAGTTCGGCGACGGCATGCTTGCTGTCCTCGCCGACGAGCACGGCCAGCACGAGTGCCCGCCTGCGCTCGCGATGCTCGGCCGGGATGCCGTGCACCTCGGCGACGGCGAGCACGAACACCGCCGTCGCCTCCAGGAACACCACGGTTTCGCCTGCCACCGCAGAGAGGGCCGCGAGCGTGCCGATACCGGGGATCGCGGCCGCGGAGCCGACGGCGGCGCCGCTGGCCATCACGGCCGCCAGATACTGCTTCTCCAGCTTGGTGATGATCTCGGCGGGGGTGGCGGCCGGGCTGGCGGCGCGAAGCCGGTCCACGTATGCCCGCACCGCGGGGCCCTGCACGCGTGCGCCGCGCTCGATGATCTCCGACAGCACGCGTGCAGCAGCGCCGGGATTCTCGTCGACCGTTGCCGGTACCTGGCTTTTGGCCTTGGACCGAGCGCTCATTGCGGCCTCCTGGTGTGGACGTATCCGTTCTTCAGGCTAACGGTTGGTCAACGAACGGCCGAGCACCGTGGTTTCCGGGCGCCCGTGACGAGCGCGACAACGCCGGTGACGGCGATCACGCCTGGGGCTAGAGGGAAGAAAATATTGATTCAGCGTGCTAACCACTTGCATGGCAACATCGCTTTCTGTGGACGTCAAGACACCCTCCCGTTGGCGCATGATCGTCGTGCTGGGTGTCATGGTGGCTCTCGGTCCGCTGACCATCGACATGTATCTGCCCGCGCTTCCCAAGATCGCCGACGACCTCTCGGTGTCGTCGTCCGTCGTCCAGCTGACCCTGACGGGAACGCTGGCCGGGCTGGCGCTCGGACAGTTGATCGTCGGCCCGCTGTCGGACTCGCTGGGCAGGCGCAGGCCGCTGATGGCCGGAATCGTGGTGCACATGGTGGCGTCGGTCATCTGCATGCTCGCGCCGAACCTCGTCGTGCTCGGCCTGGCCCGCGTCCTGCAGGGCTTCGGCGCGGCCGCTGGCATGGTGGTGGCGATCGCCGTCGTCGGTGACCTCTTCTCCGACAACGCCGCCGCGACCGTGCTGTCCCGGCTGATGCTGGTGCTGGGCGTCGCACCCGTCGTCGCGCCCTCGCTCGGCGCTGCCGTGCTGCTGCACGGATCGTGGCACTGGGTCTTCACCGCGCTGGTGATCCTGGCGGGAGCGCTGCTTCTGGTGGCGGTGTTCGCGCTGCCCGAGACGTTGCCGCCGTCGCACCGCAGGCCCTTGCGTGTCCGCGGGATCGCCGCGACCTACCTGGAACTGGTGCGCGACCGCAGGTTCGTCATCCTCGTGCTCGTCGCCGCGCTCGGCATGTCGGGTCTGTTCGCCTACATCGCGGGAGCGTCGTTCGTGCTGCAGGGCACCTACGGCCTCGACCAGCAGGCCTTCGCGCTGGTGTTCGGCGCGGGCGCCGTCGCCCTGATCGGCGCGACCCAGTTCAACGTGGTGCTGCTGAAGCGGTTCTCGCCGCAGACCATCACCCTGTGGGCCCTTGCCGCCGCGCTGCTCGCCGGCGGCGTGTTCGTCGGGTTGGCCGTGGCGGGCGTCGGCGGTCTGGCCGGATTCGTCGCGCCGGTGTGGGCGATACTCGCCACGATGGGCTTGGTCATCCCGAATGCGCCCGCCGTCGCCCTGTCCCGCCATCCCGACGCCGCCGGAACCGCGGCCGCCCTGCTGGGCGCCGCGCAGTTCGGCCTCGGCGCCGCGGTGGCCCCGCTGGTCGGCGTGCTCGGCAACGACGAGTTGGCGCTGGCCGCTGTGATGGCCGTCAGCGCGTTGGTAGCCCTGCTCGCGCTTTCCCCTCGCGGTCGGCGTTTCGACCAGCGACAATGCCGCCGAAACGGTTCTAGGCGAGGCGCTGGCCGAGCCGGCGTAGTTGTCGCGGTAGTCAACGGTCCGTACCGTCGGGGCGAAATTGGTTCACGAACTGGGGTAGCCGGCGGTACGGGCTGTTCTTCTTCGCCGACCTGCCGGCACGCGCAGGTGGCGTGACTGCGAAGTCCCTGAGAACAGGCCGAATGCGGTGGTTTCGGGCAGGGTAAGCCCACACCATCGATGCAAGCCGAGATGTGGGCCCCCAGCTTGCGAGGGGAGTGGGGATATGACCACGGCGCTGCGAGGCCGGTCCGCGGCCGTCGCCGACCCGTGGCATGCGCTCTGGTCCATGATGGTCGGCTTCTTCATGATCCTGGTGGACGCGACGATCGTGTCGGTCGCCAACCCGTCGATCATGACGAAGCTGGGCACCAGCTACGACGCGGTCATCTGGGTGACCAGTGCCTACCTCCTCGGGTTCGCGGTGCCGCTGCTGCTGGCCGGTCGGCTCGGCGACCGCTACGGGCCGAAGAATCTCTACCTGCTGGGTCTGCTGGTGTTCACCGCCGCCTCGCTGTGGTGCGGGCTGTCCGGCACCATCGGCATGCTCATCGCCGCCCGCGTGGTCCAGGGCGTCGGGGCGGCGCTGCTCACCCCGCAGACGCTGTCGACGATCACCCGGATCTTCCCCGCGGAGCGCCGCGGCGTCGCGATGAGCGTCTGGGGTGCCACTGCCGGTGTCGCCACACTGGTGGGTCCGTTGGCCGGCGGTGTGCTGGTCGACCAGCTCGGCTGGCAATGGATCTTCTTCGTCAATGTGCCGATCGGGATCATCGGGTTGGGGTTGGCCTTCTGGCTGGTGCCGAACCTGCCGACCGAGAAGCGCGGCTTCGACCTGATCGGTGTCGTGCTGTCCGGCGTCGGCATGTTCATGGTCGTCTTCGCCCTGCAGGAGGGCCAGTCACACGATTGGGCGCCGTGGATCTGGGGCACGCTGGCAGCAGGCCTCGGCGTGATGGCGGCGTTCGTCTTCTGGCAGCAGGCCAACCGCAGCGAGCCGTTGATCCCGCTCGCCATCTTCGCTGACCGCGACTTCAGCCTGTCCACCCTCGGCGTCGCGACGATCGGGTTCGTCGTCACCGGGATGTTCCTGCCGGTGATGTTCTACGCGCAGGCGGTCTGCGGCCTTTCGCCGACGCGCTCAGCGCTGCTCACCGCGCCGATGGCGATCGCGACGGGTGTGCTCGCGCCGTGGGTCGGCAGGATCGTCGACCGCTACCACCCCCGGCCGATCATCGGTTTCGGCTTCTCGTTGTTGGCCGTCGCGCTGACGTGGTTGTCGGTCGAGATGACCCCGACGACGCCGATCTGGCGAATCGTGTTGCCACTGACGGCCACCGGTGTCGGTATGGCGTTCATCTGGTCGCCGCTGGCGGCGACGGCGACCCGCAACCTGGCCCCGACCGTGGCGGGCGCCGGCTCGGGTGTGTACAACGCGACCAGGCAGGTCGGGTCGGTGCTGGGCAGCGCCAGCATGGCGGCGTTCATGACGACACGGATCAGCGCCGAGATGCCACTGGCCGCCGACGGCACCGGCGGCCAGCGGTCGGTCACTGCACTGCCCGGCTTCCTGCACGAGCCGTTCGCCGCCGCGATGTCGCAGTCGCTGCTGCTGTCCGCGTTCATCGCATTGTTCGGTGTGGTGGCCGCGATGTTCCTGCTCGGCTTCGCCAACCCGGCCGCACCGGAACCCCGGCCCGCCGAGGAAGCCGACGAATACACCGATGACGGCGATGACATCGACGACGACCACTATGTCGAGTTCACCGTCGTGCACGACGAGCCCGCGCGCGTTTCCGCTGCGGCGCCCGTCGCCGATCGCGTCGCGGAGCCGGCCGTCGATCCGGTCGGAGACGACGGCGACACCGAGCCGATGGCGGCGCGCACTGAGCACGTGATGGCGCCGCCTGCCGACACTTGGCATGGCGAACCGGTCGAGCGATGGCAGTCGCTGCTGCGACCCGAGCCGACTGCGCAGCCTGTACGACTACCTCGCCGATGTTCCTGCGCCGCCGCCTTCGGTGGAGCCGATCGGGTTCGCCCACAACGGCTTTCACACCGACAACGAGGAGCGCTTCCAGCCGCTGGACCGTTTCGCGCCACGCGAGGAGCCGCAGGCGGCGCAGCCGCGCAAGCCCGACATCCTGAGCCCCGACTACCCGGTGGACATCGGCAGCCACGCGCACTTCGAAAGCCCCGACGAGATCGCGTTCGAGCCGCCGGCGCGGCACGGTCTCGCCGATGACGAGGCGCCGTCCAACGGCAGGCATTCCCGCGCCGACGCCGACGATGCGTCGAGCTACGGGCGGCACGGGCGGCATTCGCGCCCCGGCGATTAGTCGAACAGAACGGCGGCGTTGAGATAGCCATCGGGATCGAAGGCTGACTTGACCGCCCGCATGGCGGCGATGTCGGCATCCGTGCGCGACATGCCAAGGTAGTCGCGTTTGCGGCTGCCGACGCCGTGTTCGGAGCTGACGTTGCCGCCGTGCCGGGCGATCAGCGCCATCATCGCCGAATACAGCGCGGCCTCGCGTTCTCTGTCCAGGTCGCAGCGCAGCACGTTGAGGTGCAGGTTGCCTTCGCCGATGTGGCCGAACAGCACGGGGATGGCGTCGGGTGCGTGTTCGGCGATCAGCCGCCGGACTCGCGCGCGAACGACGAGATAGCCGACAACGGCAGCGACACATCGAATTTCAACGGCGGGCCGTAAATGCCGAGAACCTCGCCGACGGATTCGCGCACCTGCCACAGCCGCTGCTGGGCGTTGACGTCCACGCCCACCGCGGGCTCGCCCGTCAGCCGCGCGTGTTCCAGCGCATCGGCCAGCTGGTCGGTCATGTCGGTGTCGGCCGCGAGCTCGATCAGCAGCTGCCAGGCGCCGTCGACCGGTGCGGTGACGCCGAGGTGCTCGGCGGTCAGATCGCTTGCGCGGGAGTCGATCAGCTCCAAGGCGGCGATGCCGTCCATGTCGCGGAATTCGCGGCCCGCGGTGACGAGGTCGTCGAGGTCGGCGAACCCGCAGACCGCGGTCACCCGATTCGTCGGAGTGGGGTGCAGTCGCAGATCCAGCCCGATGATCACGCCGAGGGTGCCCTCGGCGCCGACGAACAGCGAGGCGAGGTCGTATCCGGTGTTGTCCTGCCGAACCCGGCTGTGCCGCGCCACGATCGACCCGTCGGGAAGCACCACGTCGAGACCGATCACCTGCTCGCCCATGTTGCCGTAACGCACGGTGCGCAATCCGCCTGCGTTGGTCGACGCCATGCCGCCGACGGTTGCGGAGTCACGCGCGGCGATGTCGACGCCGAACACCAGCCCCGCCTTGACCGCCGCGCGCTGGACGGCGGCCAGGGTGACGCCCGCGCCGACCCGGATCCGCCGTTCGACCGTGTCGACCTCGCCGATGTCGGTCAGCCGCTCAGTGGACAGCAGCACGTCGTCGTGTTCGGGGACCGTTCCGGCGACCAGGGAGGTCCGACCGCCTTGCACGGTGACGTGCGCGCCTGCGGTCCGGCAGGCGTCCAGCACGGCGGCGATCTCTTCGGCGCTGCCGGGTCGGACGAGCACGCTGGCGTGTCCGCGGTAGCGGCCGGTGTGGTCGACGCTGCGGCCGTCGAGCACGTCGGGGTCGGCGCTGACGTGCGCCGCGCCGACGATGTCAGCGAGCCGGCCGGTCAGCGAATCGGTCACCTCGAGGGTGTACCACACGAGGGAAGCGACAGAAACGCGCCCAGTTCGATCAGCCTGTCCGGCGTGCCGGGCAGGTATTCGGTCAGCAGCGGCGAGCGCACGATCACGCACTGGTACTTGGCCCGGCTCACAGCGACGTTGAGCCGATTGCGGTTGAGCAGGAACGCGATTCCACGGGGTACGTCGTCGATGGACGACGCGGTCATCGACACGAACACGACCGGCGCCTGCTGGCCCTGGAACTTGTCCACGGTGCCGGCCCGCACCGAGGCCAGTCCTTCAGCGTCGAGCCGCTCGCGCAGCAGCACCACCTGCGCGTTGTAGGGGGTGACGATGAGCACGTCGTCCTGGGTCAGCGTTCTCCGACCGTGCTCGTCGAGCCATGACGCGCCGATCAGCCTGCCGATCTCGGCGACGATGGCGTCCGCCTCCTCGGGGCTGTCGGTCGAGTTGCCGTCATGGTCGACGGGCAGCACCCGTACGCCGGGCCGGTGTCCGTCGAGCCTGCGCGCGGCGGTGACCTCGGTGACCGAGCGCAGCCGATCGTCGTAGGACAGTCGCGACACCGCCGCGCAGACGTCGGGGTGCATGCGGTACGAGAGGTCGAGGAAGTAGCCGAGCTCGGGGGGCAGCGTGTGCCTGCCGTCGATCAGCCAGCCCAGCGCCGACGTGTCGACCGGTTCCGGATGGGTGCCCTGGCTGACCTGCGGCAGCTGCTGCGGATCGCCGAGCAGCAGAAGGTTTCTCGCGGCCGCCGACACGGCGACGGTGTTGGCCAGACAGAACTGGCCCGCCTCCTCGACGACGAGCAGGTCGAGGCTGCCGCGCGGCACCCGACCCGCGTTGGCGAAGTCCCAGGAGGTGCCGCCGACCACGCAGCCGTCGTGGTCTGCGATGAACCCGGGATACTCCTTTTCGTCGATCTCCTGCCACGTCGCGTCGGCGCCGTGCTTCTTCTTGGCGACCAGCAACGGATCGACCCCCGCGGCGATGACATCGCGGAACAGGTTTTCGACGACAGCGTGGGACTGCGCGACGACGCCGATGCGCCAACGACTTTCGGTGACAAGCCGGGTGATGACGGCGGCCGCGGTGAAGGTCTTACCGGTTCCGGGCGGGCCGTGCACGGCGAGGTAGGAGGAATCGAGGTCGAGCAGCGCTGCGGTGATCGACTCGGTGACCTCGGCGCGACGGGGAAGCGGCCCGCCGCTGCGGGTGCGCGGCGGGTGGCGCAGCAGGATGTCGATCACCGGGCTGGCTGGGAGATTCGGCAGACCGGCGGCGATATCCGTCGCGGCCACCTCGATGGCGTCGCGCAGAGGACCCGTCGGGAGCGGCGGACCGGGCGTCAGCGCGAACGGCAGCTGATGGAACGGGCCCCCCTCCTTGGGCTCCCGTTCGACGACGGTGACCTCGGTCGGTGCGGCGGGGTCGTCGCAGTCCACGACGGAGACCGCCCCGAACGCCCTGCGTTCGGTGTCATCGGTGAGCCCAGCGGGCGACGGCGGCTCGTAGAGCGCATACATCGACCTGCTCAGCTCACCCGCCGTGACCGCCCCGTGCAGCCGCACCCGGCGCTGCAGCTTGCGCGCTTTCGGGGGACGGTTCCAGTCGGTGTCGACCTCGGCGCGCTCGGCGATGAAAACGCCCTCGCTGTCGCCCCATTCGTCAACCGGATTGTTGAGCCGGTCGAAGTGGCCCCACCAGTACGGCTTGTCTTCGCGGCGGTGATACCCGCGGGCGGCCGAAAGCATCGCCACCGCAGTCTGTTTCGGGCTGCGGGCGGCGGGGTCGTCGCCGACGAACTTCGCCAGCCTGTGGGCCAGCCGGTCGTCGTCGTCGATGGTGGCGTCGTCCCTGACCGGCTGGGCGCCGACGGGCGGCACCGCGGAATCGATGGCCCGGCAGATCAGCCAGTCCCGCAGTTTGCGTGTCGATGTGCAGTCGTACCGGTTGTACTCCTCGATCTCCTTCAGGATCACCGCCGCGTCGTCGTCGCGCCCGGCGGCGCGCAGCTCGCAGTATTTCGCGTACTGGGTGATGGAGTCGGTCGCCGTCGTCACGTCGCCGGTCCGCAGCTGGCCGCCCATGTAGAGCGGCTCGAGCGATTTCAGGCTGTAGTTCTCGGTCCCGACCCGGATGCTCTTGCGCACCAACGGATAAAGGTCGACGAGCACGCCGTTGCGCAGCAGATCGTCGACTTCGTCCTCGCCGACTCCGTAGCGTCCGGCGAGCCGCAGAAGTGCCGTCTTCTCGTAGGGCGCGTAGTGGTAGATGTGCATGTGCGGGTACCGCTTGCGACGCGCCCGCACCATCTTCAGGAAGTCGCGCAGCGCCTGGCGTTCGTCGGCGCGGTCGTGTGCCCACAGCGGCCGGAACTCGTCGGCGGTGTCGAGCACGCCGAACAGGTACTCGAGCCCCCACTCGCGACCGTCGGCAGTCCACAGCGGGTCGCCCTCGAAATCGAAGAACAGGTCACCCTTGTCGGGCTCGGGCAGCACCATCAGCGGCTGCGCGTCGGCGATCTCGTAGGGCGGCTTGCCGTCGACTCGGGGCGCGAGCTGCAACCGGGCCTGCGCCGCGAGCGACGCGACGGTACGGTCCGACAACTCGGGCACGGCGCCGTCGTGGATGGCGAGTCCGCTGATCGTGGTGATGCCCGCGTCGATCAGGCGGGCGCGCTGGCTGGCCCGCATTCCCGCGACCAGAAGCAGGTCGTCGTGGGCGCGAACCTGGATCGTGCACTCCGGACACCGGAAGCACGCGCGAACACTGTCGTCTTCCCACGTCACGGGCTTGCCGCCGGCCAGGTGGTCATCGAGCAGTCGCTGCAGCGCGGCCCGGCGCGGACCGTACACCGGCAGAAGCTCGTCGACGCGGTAGCTGGCGGTCGCGCCGTCGCCGAGTATCAGCTCGACCTCGGAGGCCACCGGAACGCCGGCCTTCGCCAGCGTGTCGGCGTACGCGGCGAGCTGCAGCAGGGCCTCCACCTTCACCGAGCGCGCGAGCTTCGTATCGCGCAATCGGTAGCGCTGGCCGTCGGGACCGTCCTCGAGGATCAGGAAGTCGGCGAAGCCGACGAACCGGCCGTCGAACATCGCCGCCTGGTAGATGACCGGCGCGCGCCGCTCGACCGCGCGCATGGTCGCCTGCGCGGCGGCGGCGAGGCCGTCGACGGTGTAGCTGGGCCGCCCGATGATCGCGACGGCGTCGGGCGTCAGCTCGCGCAGCTCGTCGAGGTGCCGCTGTTCGTGCTCACCGCCGAGTTCTGCGGTGCGGGCAAGCAATTCGTCCTCCACCGCGACCGGCGGCCCCCAGTCGAGGTGTGCGTCGAACGAGCGCAGCAGCGCGTACTCGCACCGCGCCGCGGCTGCGAGGTCGGAGGCGCTGTAGATGACTCGATCGTCGGCGACGAACACGCGCCCAACTGTATGCCCGCCGCACGACACACACGCCCGCCGACATACGCCCAACGATCATTTGGGCGCGATTTCGCGCAGGGTCGACGCCGAAACCGGCATTTGGGTGAGGGTCAGCCGGGCGTGTTGCCGATCAGCTCGACGCCGGCGCCGTTCCAGCGGAACTTCACCACGCTCTCCAGCCCGGGCGTGCCGTTGGAGTAGACGAGCGCGACGGTGTCACCTGTGCTCTCCGTCGGCTCGATGCTGTTGAACCCGTAGGTGTCGGGCACCCCGGTCGGGATGTACTTGCCGAGGTGGAACAGCACCGCGCGGGTGTTGGGGTTCTCGGCGTTGGTGTTGGCCTTGACGATGATCGCCGACAGTTGGGCGCATTCGTTGTAGGTGCCCGCCAGCGGCTCTGAACTCCACGCCTGCCCGCTGCGCGGGTCGCGGGGCAGCTCGGAGACGGTTTTGGCGATCTCAGGGGCCGCGAGGTTCACCGCACACGGATCTGCGGCGGCCGGGCTGGGAGCGACGGACGGGCGTGACGGCGGCTGCGCGGTCGCGGGTGCGGGAGCGGCCGTCGTCGTCGCTGCCTCCGGCGTTTTCGACACGGTCGAGTCGGAGGAGCCGCAACCTGCAAGCAGGACGACGCCGACCGCGGCGGCAGCGGTCACGGGATATCGAGGGCCGAACGGCCCGAGGACCCGACGCACAGTTGCGCACCGTACCGCCTACCTTCTCGACGGTCCGGCAGGCGGCGCGGCGGGTCGGCAGGGGGTGGACCACTAGACTGAGCACCCGATGACGTCACCAGATCCGGACGCGCCTTCTGCGCAACCCACCTTCGCCGACCTGCAGATTCACCCCGAGGTGCTGCGGGCCGTTGCCGACGTCGGATACGAGACACCGTCGGCGATCCAGGCGGCGACCATTCCGGCGATGATGGCCGGTTCCGATGTGGTCGGCCTCGCGCAGACCGGCACGGGCAAGACGGCGGCGTTCGCCATCCCGATTCTGTCGAAGATCGACACGTCGAGCCGCATCACCCAGGCGCTGGTGCTGGCGCCGACGCGTGAACTCGCCCTGCAGGTCGCCGAGGCGTTCAGCCGCTACGGCGCGCATCTGCCCGTGAACGTGCTGCCGATCTACGGCGGGTCGCCGTACGGCCCGCAGATGGCCGGCCTCAAGCGTGGCGCACAGGTCGTCGTCGGCACGCCTGGGCGGGTCATCGATCACCTCGAGAAGGGCACCCTCGACCTTTCGCACCTCGACTACCTGGTGCTCGACGAGGCCGACGAAATGCTCCAGATGGGCTTCGCCGAGGACGTGGAACGCATCCTGGAAGGCACGCCCGAGTACAAGCAGGTCGCGCTGTTCTCGGCGACCATGCCCCCTGCGATCCGCAAGATCACCAACAAGTACCTGCACGACCCGGTCCAGGTGAAGGTCGAATCCAAGACCGCGACCGCCGACAACATTGCGCAGCGATACATCCAGGTCTCCGGGCACCGGAAGATGGACGCGCTGACCCGGTTGCTCGAGGTAGAGCCATTCGAGGCGATGATCGTGTTCGTCCGCACCAAGCAGGCCACCGAGGAGGTCGCCGAGAAGCTGCGGGCGCGTGGGTTCTCCGCGATGGCCATCAACGGCGACATCGCGCAGGCCCAGCGCGAGCGCACCATCGCTTCACTCAAAGACGGAAAGCTCGACATCCTCATCGCCACCGACGTAGCGGCGCGCGGGCTCGACGTCGATCGCATTTCGCACGTGCTGAACTACGACATCCCGCACGACCCGGAGTCCTATGTGCACCGGATCGGACGCACCGGGCGCGCCGGGCGGTCGGGCACCGCGCTGCTGTTCGTCACGCCGCGCGAGCGGCACCTGCTCAACTCGATCGAGCGGGTGACCCGCCAGAAGCTCGTCGAGTCACGGCTGCCGTCGGTCGACGACGTGAACGCCCAGCGGGTCGAGAAGTTCCGAGACTCGATCACCAGCGCGCTCAACGCGCCGGGAATCGACCTGTTCCGCAAGCTCATCGAGGGCTACGAGCAGGACAACGACGTACCGATGGCCGACATCGCCGCCGCTCTGGCACTGCAGAGCCGTGACGGCGAAGAGTTCCTGATGACCGAGCCGCCGCCGGAGAAGCGCCGCGAGCGCCCCGACCGCGGACCGCGTGAGGACGGGCCGCCGCGCAAGCGGCGCGAGGTTCGCGACGACCTCGCCACCTATCGCCTCGCAGTCGGCAAGCGGCACAAGGTCATGCCCGGTGCCATCGTCGGCGCGATCGCCAACGAGGGCGGGCTGCATCGCAGCGATTTCGGGCACATCAGCATCCGGGAGAACTACTCGCTGGTCGAGCTGCCCGCGAAGCTGCCGAAGGAAACGCTGAAAGCCCTTGCCAAGACCCGGATTCAAGGTCAGCTGATCGACCTGCAGCCCGATCGCGGTCAGAAGAAGCCGCATCGCAAATCGAAATGACCGTCTCCAGGGGCGTCGCTGATTCGGAGGCTCAGGGCGGGCTCGAATCGGTAGGCGCACCCGAGCGGGTGGCATCGCTCACCGGGATCCGCGCGGTCGCTGCAATTCTTGTGGTGGCGACCCACGCCGCGTACACCACGGGAAAGTACACGCACGGCTATGTCGGCCTGGTATACGCCCGCATGGAGATCGGCGTACCGATCTTCTTCGTGCTGTCGGGGTACCTGCTCTTCCGGCCATGGGTGAAAGCCGCTGAAGTAGAAAGCGATTGGCCCTCGGTGCGTCGCTACGCGTGGCACCGCGTGCGACGGATCATGCCCGCCTACGCCGTCACCGTGCTTGCGGCCTATCTCGTCTACCACTTCCGCACGGCAGGGCCCAACCCCGGCCACACCTGGATGGGGCTGTTTCGCAACCTCACGCTGACGCAGATCTACACCGACCAGTACATGTACTCCTATCTGCATCAGGCGCTGACCCAGATGTGGAGTCTGGCAGTCGAAGTCGCGTTCTATGCGGTGCTGCCGCTGCTGGCCTGGCTGTTGCTGGCGGTGCTGTGTCGGCGACGCTGGCGCCCGCTGCTGCTGCTGTTCGGTCTGGCGCTGCTGACCGCGGTGACGCCGGGGTGGTTGATCTTCGTGCACACCGTCGACGGGTTGCCCGACGGGGCGCGGCTGTGGCTGCCGACCTACCTGATCTGGTTCGTCGGTGGCATGCTGCTCGCGGTGCTGTCGGTGATGGGTGTGCGTTGTTATGCCTTCGCGGTGCTGCCGGTTGCGGTGGCGAGCTATTTCATCGCCTCGACTCCGATCGCGGGGGAGCCGACGACGTCGCCGTACGCGTTGGCGCCTGCGGTGTGGAAGGCGGTGTTCTACGCCGTGATCGCGACGCTCGTCGTGGCCCCCCTCGCGCTGGGCGACCGCGGGTGGTACGCGCGGTTGCTGGCAAGTCGGCCGATGGTGTTCCTCGGCGAGATCTCCTACGAGATCTTTCTGATTCACCTGTTGACGATGGAACTCGTGATGGTCGAGATCCTGCATTTCCACATCTACACGGGGTCGATGCCCATCCTCTTCGTCGTCACGCTCATCGTGACGGTGCCACTGGCCTGGCTGCTGCACCGCTTCACCCGCGTGCGCAGCCGTACAACCTTCCCGCGAAATGGCATTCCGGCAGGCCGTCACTCGCAATTTCGGCTGCGGAAGTGCCATCTCGGCGGGAAGACCGCGGCAGGGAGTAGCCACAGCGCGCAAGTGGTTAGGCTACCCTTGCCTAATGGCTGACCAGAGGACCTCGCGTGGCTTCGAGGGCGTGCTCTGCAAGATCTGGCGCGGCGGCGATTACGAGATGACCGTGACCGGCCGCACCGAGATCACCTCGAACTACCTGCGACTGCACTTCGAGGCCAAGGAGATGCTCGCCGATCGCGACATCCACCCCACGATGTGGGTCCGCGGCTGGTTCCCCGACGGCCAGAAATCGCACATGCGTGGCTACACACTGGTCGACCCCGATCCGGAGGCCGGCACGGTGAGCATCGACTTCGCCATGCACGACGGCCTCGCGACCCGGTGGGCCCAGGCCGCGGAGGTTGGCGACACCCTCGAGGTGACCGTGTTAGGCAGCAACTTTTCGCTTCCCGATCCCGCGCCGTCGGGCTACGTCATCGTCGGCGACACGGCGTCGCTGCCCGCGATCAACTCGCTGCTCGACGCGATCGGTGACGCGCCGGCCCGGGTCTTCCTCGAATCAGCGCACGACGACGACCATGATCTGCCGGTCGCGCGCGCCGCCGACATCGTGTGGGTCGACCGCAAGAACGACGGGGAGGCGCTTGTGGAGGCGGTCAGCTCGTCGGCCTTCGAGGCCTCCGACCACTTCGGCTGGGTGGCGTGCGACAACCGCACCACCCGCGCGGTGTCCAAGATCTTCCGCGAGGACTACAAGATCCCGCGCAAGTCGATCAAGGCGCAGGCGTACTGGGTGGCGTGACCGACTCCGGTTGTTGGCTGCGTCAAAAGGCCACTGTCGTCGACGCATCTTCATAGGCTGACGGTCTCGGACCCGAGAAGCGTGGTCCGCCATCGCCGAGAGGACCCCTATGCCCACTTCGTCAGCGCGAAACAACGGCCAGTCCTGACGAAGCGGGTGACGATGTCCGGCGAGACATCCTGCCCATTCCGGACGTGCCGCATGTCGGGCTGACGACCTACGACGCGAAGGATCCGGACACCAGCTATCCGCCGATCAGGGATGTGCGCCCGCCGGACGGCGCGCCCAACGTGGTGGTCATCCTGATCGACGACGTCGGGCTTCGGCGCGACGCAGCGCGTTCGGCGGGCCGTGCGAGACGCCCAACTTCGAGAAGCTGGCCGCGAACGGGCTCGAAGTACACCCGGTTTCACACCACGGCGCTGTGCTCGCCGACCCGCCAGGCGCTGCTGACCGGCCGCAACCATCACTCGGTCGGGATGGGCGGAATCACCGAGATCGCGACCGCAGCACCGGGTTACAGCTCGGTTCTGCCGAATACAAAGGCGCCGCTGGCGCTGACGTTGAAGCTCAACGGATACTCGACGGCACAATTCGGCAAGTGCCACGAGGTCCCGGTGTGGCAGACCAGCCCTGCGGGACCGTTCAACGCATGGCCGATCGGGCGGTGGCGGGTTCGAGTACTTCTACGGCTTCATCGGCGGGGAGAACAACCAGTGGGACCCGGCGTTGTATGAGGGCACGACCCCGATCGAGCCGCCGAAGACAGCCGCGGAGGGTTACCACCTCACCGAGGACCTGACCGACAAGGCGATCAGCTGGGTGCGCCAGCAGAAGGCGCTGCTGCCCGACAAGCCGTTCTTCATGTACTTCGCACCCGGGGCCACCCACGCCCCGCATCACGTTCCCCCGGAGTGGATCGAGAAGTACAAGGGCAAGTTCGCCCACGGGTGGGACAAGCAGCGCGAGACCACCTTCGAACGCGAGAAGGAACTGGGTGTCATCCCAGCCGACGCCGTACTGACACCGCGTCCACGCCGAGATCCCGGCATGGGATGACATGGACCCTGCCCTCAAACCCGTGCTGGAACGCGAGATGGAGGTCTACGCCGCGTTCATGGAGCACACCGACCATCACGTCGGACGACTGCTCGATGCGCTCGAACCCGTCATCGACAACACGTTGGTCTACGTCATCATCGGCGACAACGGGGCCTCGGCGGAAGGCACGCTTCAGGGCGCGTTCAACGAGATGGCCAACTTCAACGGGATGGCCGAGATCGAGACCCCCGAGTTCATGATGTCCAAGATCGACGAGTTCGGTGGCGAAGCGTCCTACGGCCACTACGCGGTTGGCTGGGCATGGGCGATGGACGCGCCCTATCAGTGGACCAAGCAGGTGGCCTCGCACTGGGGAGGCACCCGCAACGGCACCATCGTGTCCTGGCCCGCCGGTATTTCCGACAAGGGCGCCACGCGCAATCAGTTCAGCCATGTCATCGACTTCGCGCCGACCGTGCTCGAGGCGGCTGGCATTCCGGAGCCGACGTTGGTCAACGGTGTGATGCAGAGCCCGTACGAGGGCACCAGCATGCTGTACAGCTTCAACGACTCCCATGCCGCCGAGCGACACGAGACGCAGTACTTCGAGATGTTCTGCAACCGAGGCATTTACCACAAGGGCTGGAGTGCGGTGACCAAACACCGCACGCCGTGGGAGATGAGCGGTGCGGTGCTACCCGCCTTCGACGATGACGTCTGGGAGCTTTACGACGGCAACAACGACTGGACGCAGTCAAACGATCTCTCGAAGGAGAATCCCGAGAAACTGCATGAGCTGCAGCGACTTTGGTTGATCGAGGCGGTGAAGTACAACGTGCTGCCGCTCGATGACCGTCAGGCCGAGCGCTTCATCCCCGACGTGGCCGGACGACCGACCCTGATAAAGGGGAACACCCAACTGCTCGTCGGCGGCATGGGTCGGCTATCGGAGAACAGCGTGGTCGACATCAAGAACAAGTCGTGGTCAGTGACGTCGGAACTGGAAGTGCCCGACGGTGGTGCCGAAGGAGTGATCATCGCCCAGGGTGGCCGGTTCGGCGGTTGGAGCCTGTACGCCAAGGACGGTCGGGCGAAGTTCTACTACAACGTGCTTGGCATCAAATCGTTCGCGATCGACGCGGGTGCGCCGATTCCGACTGGTACTACCCAAGTGCGAATGGAGTTCGACTACGACGGCGGCGGGATGGGTAAGGGCGGGACGGTCACTCTCTATTCCGACGGCAAGGAAGTCGGCAGCGGCCGCGTCGACCAGACGCAGGGCGTCGTCTTCTCGGCCGACGAGACCACGGACATCGGCCGCGAGACTGGCACCACGGTCAGCCCGGACTACACCGCCCACTCCAGCATGTTCAGCGGCACGATCGACTGGGTGCAGATCGATCTGGGTGACGACGCCAAGGACGCCGACCATTACATCGACGCCGGACGAACGCTTTCGGATAGCAATGGCCCGGCAGTAGCGACGGTCTAACCGGCGTCCTGTCTCGTCGGCACCACCATCGGGACGACGAACTGTTCGATCATCGCCCGTTCGTCGTCCTCGTCGATCCCGGGGAACACCAGCAGCGACGTCATCACGCGCACCAGCCAGCGCGCCTTGCGTTCGACCACCCCGGCGTCGTCGGGTGCCATCGAGATCAGAAACGCCTCGGTGAGCGCCTTGATGACTTGGGACTGCTCGGCGATCTCAGCGCCGATCGGCCGTTGCGCGGTGGCGAACCACGACGACAGCGCCGGGCTCTGCCTGACGTTGCGCAGTGAGGTCACCATGCCTTCGATGAGACGCTCGCGCGGTTCCTCGACGCCGGTCAGCTGGTTGGTCATCTGGTGGAACAGCCGATAGCTTTCGCGGTGTACGTACGCGGTGTACAGCGCTTCGCGGTTCTCGAAGTACCGGTACAGGGTCGCGCGGGAACACCCTGCGGCCTTGGCGATTTCGTGCATCCCGACGGTCGCGGCGTCCTGCTGGGCGAACAGCGCGTCGGCGGCGTCGAGGATGCGGTCGGCGGCCACCTCGGTGCGGCGGTCACCCAGCCAGTCGTTGCCGGCCATCAGCCGGTCACCCGGAACGGAACCGAGAGCGGTCTGCGCACGTAGCTTCCTCCGGCCCACTCGACGCCGGACATGTCGACCTCGAAGTGGGGGCACCGGGCCAGCAGTTCGGTCAGCGCGATGCGCGACTGCATCCGCGCCGCGGCCGCGCCGAGGCAGAAGTGTGCGCCGTGGCTGAACGTCATGATGTTGCGAGGACGCCTGCGAACCTCGAGTTCGCCTGCGTCGGCGCCGTATTCACGTTCGTCGCGGTTGGCCGAGCCGTACAGCAACAGCACCTTGCGGCCGGCGGGGATCACCGCGTTGCCCACCCGCACGTCTCGGGTGGTGGTGCGGGCGAGGCCCTGCACGGGCGAGGTGAGCCGCAGCAGTTCGTCGACGGCGTCACTGATCAGGTCGGGGTTGTTGGTCAGCAGCTTGCGCTGATCGGGCCGCTGGTGCAGCAGTTGCACCGCTCCGCCGAGCATCCCGGTGGTGGTGTCGTTGCCGCCGGTGACCATCGTGAAGGTGAACGCCAGGATCGACAGCATCCCGGCCATGTCGCCGTCGGCGCCGATCCCGGCCGCGACGAGATGCGACACCGTGTCGTCCTCGGGCTCGTGTCTGCGCCGCTCGATGAGCCCGGTGAAGTACGCCATCATCGACGCCACCGCCTCGCCGGCCGACTCGCCCGCGTCGACGATTCCGCCCTCCTGTGTCTGGGCGGCGACGATCGCATCGGTCCAGCCGTCGAACTGGGCGCGGTCCTCATCCGGCACGCCGAGGTAGTGCGCGACGACCATCGACGGCAGCGGCTTGAACAGTTCGGCGACGATGTCGCCCTCGCCTGCCGCGCGCAGTCGCTCGATGCGGTCGACGACGAACCGACGCACGGCGGGTTCGACGGCCTCGACCTGTCGCGGCGTGAAGCCTCGCGACACCAACTTGCGGAACTCGGTGTGCGTGGGCGGGTCCTGCATGACGAACGGCGGGTTGTCGGCCAGGCCGATCATCTCCAGCTCGCCGTAGTTGACCGTCAGGCCCTGAGCCGACGAGAACGTCGCGTTGTCCCGCGCGGCGTTCCAGACATCCGCGTGCCGGGACAGTACCCAGTAGTCATGGTGCGGCCGGTCCTCGGGCACGACATGGTGCACCGGGTCCTTGTCGCGCAGCGCCTGGTACATAGACCACGGGTCGGCCCATGTATCGGCCGTGGCGAGCTCGAACCGGGCAGGCGTGCGGTGAGACACTGCGGCGGGCATGTCTTATGGGTACGACAAGAACGCATACCCTGTCAACAGGACACAGCGAATTGACATCAAATAGCGGCGCCGGGATTCAGGATGTTCTCCGGATCGAGCGCCGCCTTGATGCGGCGGTTGAGCTCCATCACCTCGGGCCCGACCTGGTTCTCCAACCAGGGCCGCTTCAGCCTGCCGACGCCGTGCTCGCCGGTGATCGTGCCGCCGAGGCCGATCGCCAGATCCATGATCTCGCCGAAGGCGCGCTCGGCCCGCTGTGCCATCGCGTCGTCGGCGGGGTCGTAGACGATCAGCGGGTGGGTGTTGCCGTCGCCGGCGTGGGCGATCACCGAGATCATCACGTCGCGTTCGGTCGCGATCCGCTCCACGCCCCTGACAAGGTCGCCGATCCTGGGCAGCGGTACACCGACATCCTCGAGCAGCAGCGTGCCCCTGGCCTCCACGGCGGGGATCGCGAACCGTCGGGCGGCGACGAACGCCTCGCCTTCGTCGGGGTCGTCGGTGGAGAACACATCCGTCGCGCCGTTCTCGTCGAAGATGGCGGCGATCCGTTCGGCGTCCTCGGCCGCCGACCGACCGCGTTCGTCGGATCCGGCGAGCAGCAGCGCGGCGGCATCGCGGTCCAGCCCCATCTTCAGCTTGTCCTCGACGGCGTTGATGGCCACGGCGTCCATGAACTCCAGCATCGACGGCCGCATTTGGCAGGCCACCCCGAGCACGGCGTCGGTCGCGGCCGAAACCGTCGCGAAGTTGGCCACCACGGTCGACGACCGGTGTTGTTTGGGCAGCAGCCGCAACGTGATCTCGGTGACGATCCCCAGGGTGCCTTCGCTGCCGACGAAGAGCTTCGTGAGGCTCAGCCCCGCAACGTCTTTCACCCTCGGACCGCCGACGCGCACCGCGGTGCCATCAGCCAGCACCACCTGCAGACCCATCACATAGTCGGTGGTGACTCCGTATTTGACGCAGCACAGCCCGCCCGCGTTGGTGGCGATGTTGCCGCCGATGCTGCAGATCTCGAACGACGACGGATCGGGCGGATACCACAGATCATGTTGAGCGACAGCCTTTTTCACTTCCGCGTTGAACAAGCCGGGTTGGCAGACGGCGGTGCGGGTGACGGGGTCGACCGTGATGTCGCGCATCTTCTCCGTCGACAACACGATGCCGTCGTCGAGCGCGGTGGCCCCACCCGACAGCCCGCTGCCCGCTCCGCGCGGCACCACGGGCACGCGATGAGCACTTGCCCACCGCATGATGATCTGCACGTGCTCGGTGGTCAGCGGCCGCACGACGGCCAGCGGTTTACCCGCCGACGGGTCGAGCGCACGGTCCTGCCGGTATCCCTCGGTGATGGACGGGTCGGTGACGACCATGCCCTCGGGCAGCTCGCCGGTCAGGCTCTCGAGAACGCTCACCCCGTCGATGCTACGAGTGGTCACGACGGCACCATCCAGGACAGCACCGGCGAGGCCTGCAGTGCGGACAGGGCACACATCAGCAGAAGGAACAGCAGGCTCCACACCACCACACGGCGGAAGATGTCGCCTTCCTTGCCGTTCATGCCGACCGCTGCCGCGGCGATGGCGAGGTTCTGCGGCGAGATCATCTTGCCGAGCACGCCTCCGGAGCTGTTCGACGCCGCCATCAGGATGTCGGACAGCCCGGCCTGGTTCGCGGCGGTCACCTGCAGGGCGCCGAACAGCGAGTTGGCCGAGGTATCGGATCCGGTGACCGCGACGCCGAGCCAACCGAGGATGGGTGACAGCAGCGCGAACGCCCCTCCGGCGGCGGCCATCCAGGTGCCGAGCGTGATCGTCTGACCGGACAGGTTCATCACGAATGCCAGCGCCAGCACCGCCATCACGGTGACGATCGCCCAGCGCAGTTGGTGCAGCGTCGTCCCGTACGCCTTGATCGCCCTTGACGCCGACAGCTTGAGCGCGATCGCCGTCAGGATGCCCGCAACGAGCATCTGCGTACCCGGCGTGGTGAGCATGTTGAAGGTGAATTCCGTCAGTGTGACCGGCTTACCGCTGGGGCTGACGATGTCGAGCCCCGGCCACTGGAATTTGATCGTCGCCTTGTCGAGCAGCTTCTTGACGGCCGAGATCTGGCAGACGACGAAGACCGCGATGATGATCGCGTAGGGCGCGTATGCCTTGATGGCGTCGGCGCGCGAGTCGGGCTGTGCGACCCGCTCGGCGAACTCGGGGGTCGGTTCGTCAGCAGCCCCGCCCGCGACGACGGCAGGCTCGGTGTAGGGGCGTGCGGGACGCCAGACCCGCACCAGCACCACCACCGCGGCGGCCGACAGCAGCGATGCGACGACGTCGGCGAGCGGCACGGAGACGAAGTTGGCTGTGGCGTACTGCGCGACACCGAAGACCAGCCCGCACACCAGGCCTCAACGGTCTGCTGATAGACCCAGATCGCGTTGATGACGATCCAGAGGATTGGGAAGAACCCGAAGGCGGCGCCTTCTGTTCCGGCGAGAAGGGTCTGGCCGATCGGCATTCCGTACACCAGGACGGCGACGGCGATAGCGACCGCAAGTGAGATCAGCGACGCCACCCAGGCGGTCACTCTCAGCACGCCGAGCAGAACGAACAACAGCAGTAGGGGGATCGCCGCGACCAGCGAACTCCAGGCAAGGGATTGGGCGACCGGATCGAGAACTTGCTGGTACACGGGCCAACCTCGATGATCGATGTGTGGTTTGCGTCACACGTGTACCCAAGGTCAACGGCTCCTAAAGAACCGCTTCACGGCGTCTGCGTCGGCTCGCTGTCCAGATCGCGGAGCGCGGGCAGGAACACCGAAACGACGCCGAGAAGCAGCATCGGCAGCGACAACGCCAGGAATGTGGCGTGCAGGCCCGCGGCATCGGCGAGCGGGCCGGCCACCACCAGGCCGAGCGGCCCTGCGGCGTAGGCGAGCGAGCCCATCACCCCGACGACCCGCCCGCGCAGGTGCGCAGGTGCGCGGGTCTGCATGACGTAGTTGTAGATCGGCGCGATGGGGCCGTAGACGAAGCCGACGATCACGCACAGCACCAGAATCAGCGGCAGCGGCGGCAGGAACGCGATGATCGTCATCGCCACACCCAGCGTGAGGACGGCGGTGAGCATGACCGTCCGCCGGCGCGAATACTTCGACATCACGGCGTAACTCAGCGCACCGACGAGACCGCCGATGCTCAGCGCCATCAACACCCAGCCCAACTGGGCCGGCTCGTTGCGGTCGGTGAAGTACTTGGGGAAGAGAACCGATTCCATGGGCATGTAGAGGCCGGTGGCGGCCAGGTCGACAATCGCGAGGGTGCGCAGCACCTTGTTGTGCCACACGAATGCCAGGCCCTCGACGACGCCTTCCCACACCCCCTCCGGCAGCGCGGTGCGGTCGGGCCTGCCAGCGCCTTCCAGTCGCAGCGTCGCGATGGCGAGAATCGACAACACGAACGCGCATGCGGTCACCCACATGGTGTTCACGCCGCCGAGCGTGGCGATCAGCAGGCCGCCGACACCGGGTCCGACGATGTAGGACAGGTTGAACACCGCTTCGTACACGCTGTTGGCGTGGTCCAGCGTCCACCCGGCGCGCTGGGCGGCCTCGGGCAGCATCGTCTCGCGCGCGGTCATGCCTGCGGGGTCGAACAGCGCACCGAGGGCCGCGAGCCCGGCGAGCACGGCCACGTTGATGACGTGCGCACCGAAGGTCAGCGCGAGCACCGGAACCGCGGCCACCGAGAGCGCCGACAGCGCATCGGAGATCATCGAAACCCGCCTGCGCCCCAGGTAATCGACCGCAGCGCCGGCGATCAACGTCGCCACCAACAGGGGAATGGTGCCCGCCATCGCGACGATCGACGCGTCGAGCGCGGATCCGGTGCGCTGCAGCACCAGCCAGGGGAATGCGACGATCGAGATGCCGTTGCCCGCACCGGCCATCAGCGCGGCGAAGAGGATGACGAAGAGCGGTCCGCGCTTGCCGTTGGTCATGGGTTATCGCGAGGAATCTAACAGCGGCCGGGCCCGGTCGGCGACGGATTAACGCGCGCAGGCACAGTGGAACGGTGAAGCTCGCCCATCCCCGCACCGGCACGACGTTCGAGTCGCCGGTTCCGGCGGGCGCGGGCTGGCCCGGCGATCCGGCCACGCAGGCCACGGCGGTGGCCGAGACGGCGGCGCAGGTGACGACCATGGCCCAAGCGGCGCAGTCTGTCGAACAGATCGACGCCGAGGTGTCGGTGTGCCGGGCCTGTCCGCGGCTGGTGGAGTGGCGGGAACGCGTCGCGGTCGAGAAGCGCAAGTCCTTTGCGGCCGAGCCGTACTGGGGTCGACCCGCGCCGGGCTGGGGGTCGCCGCGGCCCCGGGTGATGGTCATCGGTTTGGCGCCCGCCGCGCACGGCGCCAACAGGACCGGGCGGGTCTTCACCGGCGACAGGTCGGGCGATTTCCTGTTCGCGGCGCTGCACCGCGCCGGGCTGGCGAACCAGGCGCTGTGCGTGGACGCCGCAGACGGCTTGGCGCTCAACGACACTCGAATCATCGCGGCCGTGCGGTGCGCGCCGCCTGCGAACGCGCCGACGCCCGCCGAGCGTGCGACGTGTGCGCCCTGGCTGGACGCCGAATGGCGGCTCACGGGAACCGATGTGCGGGTGATCATCGCGCTCGGCGGTTTCGCATGGCGCGCGGTGCTCGACATGGTCCGCGCCGCAGGCGGTTCGCATGCCCGTCCGGTGCCGAAGTTCGGGCACGGCGCGACGGCCACACTGCAGACACCGCACGGCGAGGTGACGTTGATGGGGGTGTATCACCCGAGCCAGCAGAACACCTTCACCGGCAAGCTCACCCCGGCGATGCTCGACGACGTCTTCGGCCGAGCCGCCGCGCTGGCCGGCATAGAGCGATTTCGGCGCGCGCAGTCGCGATCAGCGGGACCAACCGCGCCGAAATCACCGGGAACGAGCGCGCGATGACAGGCGTTGACCCACATATGCGTCTTTCCGTCCTCGACCTCGTCCCGGTCCGCACCGATCAGTCGACCTCCGATGCGCTCGCGGCGTCCACGCAGCTCGCGCAGACCGCCGACCGGCTGGGTTACACCCGCTACTGGGTCGCCGAGCACCACAACATGCCCTCGGTGGCGGCCACCAGCCCGCCGGTGTTGATCGCCCACCTGGCGGCACACACCGCCCAGATCCGGCTCGGCTCCGGCGGCGTGATGCTTCCCAACCATGCGCCGCTGGCGGTGGCCGAACAGTTCGCGCTGCTGGAGGCCGCCCATCCGGGCCGCATCGACCTCGGTATCGGCCGGGCGCCGGGCTCCGACCCGTTGACCTCGTTCCTGCTGCGCAAGCCCGCGGGCCGCGACGATGACGACATCGACAAGTTCCCCGAATACCTCGACCACGTCGTGGCGATGATGAGCGCCAGCGGCGTGCGCGTCTCGATACCCCAGCAGGACTACATCCTCAAGGCCACCCCGTCGGCGACGAGCGAGCCGCGGATGTGGCTGCTCGGCTCGTCGATGTACTCGGCACATCTGGCCGCGGCGAAGGGGTTGCCGTACGTGTTCGCCCACCATTTCTCCGGGCAGGGCACCGCAGAGGCGCTCGCGGTCTACCGCTCGGAGTTCCGGCCCAGCGACGTCGCCTCCGAACCCGTGACGTTCCTGACCGTCAACGCGGTGGTCGCCGAAACCCACGACGAGGCAATGGCATTGCTGCTCCCGAACCTGCAGATGATGGCGCGGCTGCGCACGGGCCAACCGCTCGGCCCGGTCGATCTCGTCGAGGACGCCGAGCGCAAACAACTGACACCGCAGGAGGAGGCGGTCGTCGACTCCGGCTTGCGGCGAGCTGTCGTCGGCGATCCGACCGAGGCCGCCGACCAGGTGCGCGCACTGGCCCGGGAGTTCGACGTCGACGAGGTGATGGTGCACCCGGTGGCCTCCGCGCGGCGGGATACCGATCCGTCGACCTCACCTGCGCGCATCAAGACGCTGGAACTGCTCGCCAAAGAGCTGTTCTGATCACGCTTTCGGCGTCAGCCTGACGATGGGGATGGGTCGGCTGGTCTTCCTCTGGTACTCCGGGTAGGCCTTGTTGTACTTGGTGACGATCTTCCACAGCCGCTCGCGGTCCTGATCGCCGGGCAGAACCGGGTGAGCCGTCACGGCCAACCGCTTGGGCCCGACGTTGATCTCGACGTTCGGATCCGCCTTGAGATTGTGATACCAGCCCGGCGACCGCGGCGATCCGCCGTTGGAGGCGACGATCAGGTAGTCGTCGCCGTCACGGGCGTAGGTCAGCGAGTTCGTCCGCCGTGCGCCACTTTTCGCGCCCACGGTGTGTAGCAGCAGTGTGGGCAGGATCAGCAGGCGATGACCGATCCACCCGTTGGTGCCTTGATAGACGGTGTCGTGCAATTTCAAGAGCGCGACGTAGGCATTCTGGAGTTTCACGACGCCCCGTCTCGCGGTGCGGCGTCGAGTTCGGCCAACGCCTCGCGCAAGATCCGGCCGGTTTCTTCGCGGTCGGGGTCGCGACGCAGCAACATGCCCTTGGCGAACGACAGCTTGTCGCCGGACTGCCGGGGCAGCACGTGCAGGTGAATGTGGAGCACGGTCTGAAACGCCGCCTTGCCGTCGTTGATGACGACGTTGTTGCCGTCGGCGTGCAACCCGGACCGCCGTGCCGCCTTGGCGATACGCTGCCCGATCCGCACCAGGTCGGCGCAGGTCTCGGGCGGGGTGTCGGTCAGGTCGACGGAGTGGGCCTTCGGGATCACGAGCGTATGGCCGCGGGTGAAGGGCCGGATGTCGAGGATGGCCAGGTAGTCGTCGTCCTCGTAGATCCGGATGGCGGGGGCTTCGCCGGCGACTATGGCGCAGAACACACACGTCATGACGCCAGGCTAACTTGTTGCCAAAGTCTTGGAGTGTATAGATCCTTCTCTCAGCCCGGTCTCAGCGAACGTCCGCACAGTGGAGTTAACCAATTTGCTCCCCACTGTTAGGGATGAATCACTTGATGAAAAAGCAATCGCGGTACTCGCTGCGGCGAAACAGTACCGACTCGACCCCGAGCCAGCCTGTGGGTCAACAGTATTCGGGGTTCGCCCCACAGGGTGGCAACCAACGGGCCTACGACTGGCGTTACGCAACGCCACAGCAGCGATACGGTGCGTACGCCGCTGCACAGCAACTCGATTCGACACCCACCACACCGATTCCCCTGCCGCGAAGGCACTCTCGGGCTCGGGTCGTGGTGGTCGGCGCCGCGGCGGTCGCTCTGGTGTCCGGCGGGGTCGGTGCGGCGGTGCTGGCCAGCCAACCCGATTCATCGGCGGCCGACAGCGCCGCCACCGCGGCCACCGCGGCCGCCCCCGCCCCGACGCCGGCCCTCGCCGCCCCGCCGTCGGGCTCCGTCGAGCAGGTTGCAGCGAAAGTCCTGCCCAGTGTGGTGAAGCTGCAGATCAGCATGGGCCAGGGCAAAGAGGAGGGGTCCGGCATCGTGTTGAGCCCCGACGGTTTGATCCTGACGAACAACCATGTGGTGGCCGCAATGAGTGGCGCGACAGCCGACCAGGCTTCGGCCAGCCCATTCGGCGGGCAGCAGGACCCGACGTTCCCCGGTCTGCCGGGGCTCGGCATGCCAGGTGATCAGCCGTCGCCGTTTCGGCCGGGGCTCGACCGGCCGGGACGCGCAGGCCACCGTGTCGTTCTCGGACGGTCGGACGGTGCCGTTCACCGTCGTCGGCACGGACCCGGCCGACGACCTCGCCGTCGTCAAGGCGCAAGGGGTCTCGGGGCTCACTCCGATCACCATCGGGTCGTCGAAGGACCTGAAGGTCGGCCAGAACGTGGTGGCGATCGGATCGCCGCTCGGCCTCGACGGCACCGTGACTACAGGCATCATCAGCGCGCTGGACCGTCCTGTCAGCACCGGCGACGCGACGACCGGCCAGCATTCGGTGATGAACGCCATCCAGACCGATGCCGCGATCAACCCGGGCAACTCCGGTGGCGCGCTGGTGAACATGAACGGCGAACTGGTCGGTGTGAACTCGGCAATCGCGTCGATGGGCGGCGGGCCTGGCGCGCAGGGCGCGCAGAGCGGCTCGATCGGGCTCGGCTTCGCCATCCCGTCGGATCAGGCCAAGCGCATCGCCGACGAACTGGTTTCCACCGGAACCGTCTCGCACGCCTCGTTGGGTGTCCAGCTGTCGCAGGACGCAACGGGGCCCGGCGCTGCGGTCGCCGACGTGGTCGCCGGCGGGCCTGCCGCAGCTGCGGGGCTGCCGAGCGGCGTGGTGATCACCAAGGTCGACGATCGGCCGATCGAAGGCGCCGAGGCGCTGGTGGCCGCGGTGCGCTCCAAAGCACCCGGCGACGACGTCACGCTGACCTACACCGATGGCTCCGGTGCGCCGCAGACCGTGAAGGTCACCTTGGGCCAGGCGCAGACATAGGCGTCAGGCGTGGTGGTCTGGCCTGACTCCTCGTCGGCTCGTACCTCGCCGCCTTCGTCGTCAGGCGTAGAGCTCCTCGAACCGCCCGATCGACCTCTCGATATCGCCCTTGACCAAGCGGGCCGCCGTCGCGCCGATGGGGCCGAACAGCGGGGCGCCGCCGAGGTCGATCTTGACGGTGAAATCGCATCCGGACGCCGACGGCTTCACGGTCAGTGTGAGCCCGTACTTGGTGCCGCCAACCCCCTTGCCGGTGACCGCCAACAGCGTCGGCGCATCGAGTTGCTTCACTGTCCAGGTGACTCGGTTGCGCATGCCCTTGACGCCGGCGACGCCAACCAGCGTCGTCCCGACTTCGAGCTCGTCGGGTAGGTCGGACCGCCAGCCTTCGTGCATGGTGAGCCAGTCGCCCAGCGTCGAGAAGTTCGACGCGTGTGCCCACGCGTCATCCGGTGTCATCGAGAGGCTGCGGGAGAGCTCGAGTTTGGCCATCTGCGAATCGTATTAGGTGGCGATTTCTGCCAACCGCCGATCAATTTCTGCCAGCGGAATTAACCCTCTGACCTCTGTGTTTAGACGATCAGAGGGCACGAGAAGGGCCCACGGATCAAAAGAAGAAGGCACTGAAATGAAGAAGTTCGGATTCGCATCCATCGCCGCAACCGGTCTTGCCGCCGCGATCCTCGGCTTCGCCGCTCCGGCCCAGGCCGACATCGTCCACCACCGCTGGGTTCATGAAATCCAGCAGCAGGTGAACGTGCCGCAGGTGGACATGACCGCACGCTGACCGCTCACAATCAAGAGGAGGGCACCCCGATCGGGTGCCCTCCTTTTTGTGTCCCTAGGCCGACGGTGCCCCCGGCGCTCCAGGCGCGTTCAGGTCGCCAGGCGGGGTGTTCGCGGCGTCCGGCGTGGCGGCCCCTGCAGCGGGCGCGCCGATGCACCGCATGCTCGTCGTGGACTTCCACGTGATCCCGTCGGGGCGTTCACCGGTCACCGCGCCCGTCGCCTGGTCGATGACGCCGGTGTAGTGCACGACGATTCCGTTGTCGAAGCCGAGGCCGAAGGCGACCGTCATGCCGTCGCTGCCGCCCTCACCGGTGCCGCGCCATAGCGCACCCCGATCGGGTGGGACGGCGACTGCGGACCCGCCGACGGTGCGGCCTGCCGTGGCAACCGTCACGTTCCAGCCGTCGCTCTGCAGCAGCTTCAGCGACGGCCCGAATTCCCAGCCGGCCGGGCATTCGACGGCGCCATGGGCGACGGCGGGGGATACGACGAGTCCGAGGGCGACCACAGGGACCGCCAAGAATGCGCGTGACATAGCGATAGAGGTTAGGTCAGGCTGACCGCCGGGGCCAATGGTTTCGCGAATGCGTGGGCCAGGCCGAAGCGCAGGCCGCCGTCCGAAGTGCGGCGTCGCTGCCGGTGAATACGCCAGCGCGCACGGCGGCCGGGTCGATACGCTGCCGCGGGTGGAGTCCACCGACCTCGCCTTTGCGGGCGCCGCGGAACAGGCGCGGCTCCTTGCCGCAGGCGCCATCACCGCCCCGGCACTGCTGGACCTGTATCTGGACCGCATCGCCCGGCTCGATTCGACGCTGAGGTCCTACCGTGTCGTGCTTGCCGGGCCGGCCCGCGAGGAGGCCGCCGCCGCGCAGGCGCGCCTCGACCGCGGCGAGCGGTCGCCGCTACTCGGTGTGCCGATCGCGATCAAGGACGACGTCGACGTCGCGGGGGAGGTGACGACCTACGGCACCGGCGCCTACGGAGCTGCCAAGGCCGACGATGCCGAAGTGGTGCGCAGGTTGCGCGCGGCCGGTGCGGTGATCCTGGGCAAGACGACGGTGCCGGAGTTGATGGTGTGGTCGTTCACCGAGTCCCTGCAATTCGGCGCGACGCGAAACCCGTGGGACACCAACAGAACACCGGGCGGCAGCAGTGGCGGCAGCGGCGCAGCGGTAGCCGCGGGTTTGGCCTCGATGGCGCTGGGCTCCGACGGCATGGGGTCCATCCGGATCCCGGCGACGTGGTGCGGGCTGTTCGGAATCAAGCCGCAGCGTGACCGGGTGCCGTTGGCGCCGCACGACGGCGCATGGAACGGCCTGTCGGTCAACGGTCCGATCACGCGGACCGTCGAGGACGCCGCAGTGTTCCTGGACGCGACGTCGACGACGCAGGCCGCCAGGGGCAGTTTCGTGGACGCGGCGGCCCGCGATCCGGGACGTCTGCGCGTCGCGTTGAGCATCAAGGTGCCCCCTCCGCTCACCGCTCGGGTGGGCAAGGCGCAGCGCGCGGCCGTCCACGAAGCGGGGACGTTTCTGCGCGAACTCGGCCACCAAGTCGTGGTTCGTGACCCCGACTATCCGGCCGGCGCTGTCTACGGACAGCTGCTGCCGCGCTACCTGCGGGGTGTGTATGACGATGTGCAGACCCTGCCGCGCAAGGATCGCCTGGAGAAGCGCACCCGCGCCGTCGCCCGCCTTGGCGGGCTGTACTCCGATAGCCGGATGGCGGCGATCAGAGAGTCGGAAAGCGCACTGCGACAGCGTGTTCTGTCCATCTTCGACGACGTCGACGTCGTGATCACGCCGGGAACCGCACGCGGGCCGTCGCGGATCGGGGCCTACCAGCGGCGCGGCGCCGTGGCGACGCTCACGCTCGTCGCGCAGCGCGTGCCGTTTCAGGCGATGTTCAACGGCACGGGTCAGCCGGCAGCCGTCGTGCCGTGGGGCGTCGACTCCGACGGCCTGCCGACGTCGATCCAGATCGTCGGCAGGCCCTTCGACGAAGCCACGCTGTTGTCGCTGGCCGCGCAGATCGAGACGGCGCGGCCGTGGGCGCAGCGCAGGCCCCCGATCGCCTAACGGAGCGCCGAGCGCCACGCCGCCAATTTGTCCTCATAGCGCATTGTTTGGGCGGGGCTCGTCGACGGCAGCCTGCGATAATGCAGCGGGCGGTCGATCCCGGCCAGGCGTGCGAAGTTCTTCTCCGCCGCGGCGCCGTTGA
Organism: uncultured Actinomycetota bacterium; assembly: GCA_963786995.1. Classification (GTDB taxonomy): domain Bacteria; phylum Actinomycetota; class Actinomycetes; order Mycobacteriales; family Mycobacteriaceae; genus Mycobacterium. Next base: position 61,994 of record CAWBBH010000008.1, read on the forward strand.
AGAAGACCCGATCGATGGCGGGGTGCGTGTCGAAGAACCGCTCGAAGTCGTTGGCCACCATGCTGTCCGGCTCGATCGCCGAGTCAAGGCTGCCGTGTCGCCGACACAGCCGCAGCACGTCCCAAACCGCGACGCCACAGTCGCGCAGCGCGGCGGTCCGGCACTTGTAGTCGGAAGCGGGATCGAACCCGAAGATGTCACCGGTGATCCGCCAGAAGCTGTTGCGCGGGTTGCCGTAGTACTGCTGCGCCGCCAGCGACATCACGCTGGGCATGTTGCCGAGGATGAGGATCCGGGCGCCGTCGTCGGCGATCGGTGGTAGACCCTCCAGCAGCGGTCCCGTCATGACCTCAGGTATACGTTGAGGCGGTGGCCGACGACACAAGTACCGAGGCGATCGAGGCTTCGGGCCTGCTCGACGGTCTCGAGGGGCAGGCGCGGGCCGAACGGGCCGAGTTGATCGACTGGCTGCTCGGCGAGGGTTTCACCGTCGAGCACATCCGATCGGAGTTCGCGCCGATGTTGATGCCCGCAGGCCGGGTCGTCGGAGACGACGGTGTGCGCGTGTCCACGCGGCAGATCTGTGAGGACACCGGCATCGACCTGGAACTGCTCGAGGCGATGCAGCGCGCGCTCGGGCTGCCACGTGTCGACGATCTCGACGCCAAGGTCCATCTGCGCGCCGACGCCGACGCGGCGGCGCGCGCCAGGACCTTCGTCGACGCCGGCTTCAGCCGCGAGCAGGTGATCGCGGTGGCACGCGTGCTCGGCCAGGGGATGGCGCAGGCAGCCGAGGTGATGCGCCAGGTCGTCCTGGAAGCCGTCATCGAGCCGGGTGCAACGGAGCTGCAGATCGCGAAGGCGTATGGTCAACTGGCGCAGCAGGTTTCGCCGATGCTCGGTCCGCTCGCCGAGGATGTGCTGCGGCTGCAGTTGCGTCACGGCCTGGAGACCGAGGCGGTCAGCGTCGCGGAGCGGGCAGCAGGAAAGCTTCCCGGCGCCCGCGAGGTGACGGTCTGCTTCGCCGATCTCGTCGGGTTCACCCGGCTGGGCGAAGCGGTGCCCCCTGAAGAGCTGGAGAGTCTGGCCAACCGGCTCTCGGTTCTGGCCCGCGATGTTGCGGCTCCGCCTGTCCAGTTCATCAAGACGATCGGCGACGCGGTGATGTTCGTCAGCGCGGACCCGGTGGCCCTGTTGTCGGCCGCGCTCGAGCTGCTGGCGGCCGCCGACAAAGAAGATCTGCCCCAGCTGCGCGTCGGATTGGCTCTGGGAAGCGCGGTCCGGCGCGCAGGCGACTGGTTCGGCAGCCCGGTGAACCTGGCGAGCAGGGTGACGGCGGTGGCTCGTCCGGGCTCGGTGCTGGTGGCCGAGTCCGTACGCGAGGCGATCGGCGATGCCGACCAGGTCAGCTGGTCCTTCGCCGGGGCGCGGCACCTCAAGGGGATCAAGGGCGAAGTGAAGCTGTTTCGGGCCCGCGCGGCGGGACACGACTAGTACGTTCACCTCATGGCTTCGGACGCCGATTTCGAAGCGATGGGTCTGCTGGAGGGCCTGCAGGGCGACGCGCGGCAGGAGCGCGTCGACCTGATCTGCTGGCTGCTCGACCGCGGATTCGACATCGGCCACATTCGCGGATCCGTTGCCGCGCCGTTGACCCTGCCCGCCAGCAGGGTGATCGGCGACGACGGGACGTATGTCTCGGCGCGCCAGATCTGCGAGGCGAACCGCCTCGATGTCGTGTTCCTGCAACGGATTCACTGCGCGCTCGGACTGCCCCGCATCGAGGACCCCGACGCAAAGACTCTGCTGCGGGTGGACGGCGAGGCGGCAGGCCGGAGCTCGCCGGCATCGCGCCACGAGGATGTGTGCTTGTCGCGGAGACGACGAGGGAGGCCATCGGTCACACGGATGGCTTGGCGTGGACGCTGATCGGTCCGCGACAGCTCAAAGGCGTAACCGATGAGGTGACGCTGTTCGAGGTGCGCCGCGCCACATCAGCCACGTGAGTCACTTGCGACCCAGCAAACGATGTTGACGCCGAAAGTTTTCGCTGACAGCGGTGTTAATAACAAGATCAGTGGGTAGACCATCGCGGTCAGGGGGAAAGGGCCGGGAAATGGAACTACCAAGCGCCACCGCATCTGTGCAGCCGAGCACCGTGATCTCTGCGGCATCGGAACTGCTCACCTTCTCGTCGTTCTGTCCCGCCTGCGGCTATCCGAGCGTGGGCAGGGGCTTGTGCTTCTACTGCAAGCCGCTGACGCAGCAAGCGAGCTGACCTCTCATCGCGACGGCGCGAAGCGGCGCAGTCGCAGACTGTTGGTCACGACGAACAACGAGCTGAACGCCATTGCCGCGCCGGCGATCAGTGGATTGAGCAGGCCGAGCGCGGCCAGCGGCACAGCGGCGATGTTGTAGGCGAAGGCCCAGAACAAATTTCCCTTGATCGTGCGCAGGGTGGCACGGGACAGCCGGATGGCGTCGGGCGCGGCACGCAGATCGCCACTTACGAGGGTGAGGTCCGAGGCGGCGATGGCCACGTCGGTGCCTGTGCCCATCGCCAGACCGAGATCGGCCTGGGCCAGCGCGGCGGCGTCGTTGACCCCGTCACCGACCATCGCGACGACCCTGCCCTCGGCCTGCAGACGCTTGATCTCACTGACCTTCTCCGCGGGCAGCACCTCCGCGATCACCTCGCCGATGCCGAGCTGACGGGCTACCGCGTCGGCCGCGCGCCGGTTGTCGCCCGTCAGCAACACGGGCGTGAGGCCGAGATCGCGCAGCCCGGTGATCGCTGTCTGAGAGGTCTCCTTGATGGTGTCCGACACCACGATGACGGCACGGATGCGGTCGTCGACCGCCAGCCAGATCGCTGTCTCACCGTCGGCTTCGGCCTCGTCGGCCGCCTGCACCAGTGCGGTGGGCGCCTGAAGCGACCGGGTTTCGCGCAACCACCCGTAGCGGCCTGCGGCAAGCGAATGTCGTTCGACGGTGCCGGTAACCCCTCTGCCGCCGTGGTTTTCGAAGTCGGTCACCTGCGGTAGCTGGCCCGCCTCGACGGCGCGCGCTGCGACGGCGCGACCGATCGGATGCTCGGACGCATGCTCGAGCGCACCGGCCAGACGCAGCATGTCGGCGTCGTCGGCGTCGTCGGCCGTGTGCACGGAAACGACCGCCATCGTTCCTGTGGTGACCGTGCCGGTCTTGTCGAGCACGACGGTGTCGATCCGACGAGTCGACTCCAGCACCTGCGGCCCCTTGATCAGGATGCCCAACTGCGCCCCGCGTCCGGTTCCGACCAGCAGGGCCGTGGGCGTCGCAAGCCCGAGCGCGCAGGGGCAGGCGATGATCAGCACCGCGACGGCCGCGGTGAACGCGGTGGCCGCGGCGGCGCCGGTGAGAAGCCACGTCGCAAGGGTCAGCAGCGACAAGCCGATGATGATGGGGACGAAGACCGCCGACACGCGGTCGGCCAGCCGCTGCACATCAGCCTTGCCGCTCTGGGCATCGGCGACCAACCTGGCGATCTGAGCGAGCTGGGTGTCGGAGCCGACCCGAGTGGCACGGATCTCCAACCGTCCCCCGACGTTGACGGTCGCGCCGACGACGGTGTCGCCTCGGCCCACTTCCACGGGGACGGGCTCGCCGGTCAGCATCGACGCATCGACTGCCGATGTCCCAGAAACCACGACGCCGTCGGTGGCGATCTTCTCGCCCGGCCGTGCCACAAAGACATCGCCGACGGCGAGTTGGGCTATGGGCAAACGTGTTTCGGTAGATCCGTCGCGCAACACGGCGACGTCCTTGGCGCCCATGTCGAGCAGCGCCCGCAGCGCCGCGCCGGAATTCCGCTTGGCGCGTGACTCGAAATAGCGCCCGGCGAGGATGAAGGTGGTGACCGCCGCGGCGACCTCCAGATACAGGTGCGGCCCGCCATCGTTGCCGGCCAGCAGGCTCAGCGTCATCGTCATGCCCGGATCACCCGCATGGGTGAACAGCAGCGCCCACAGCGACCACAGGTAGGCAGCGGCGACACCCACCGAGATGAGGGTGTCCATGGTCGCCGCTCGGTGGCGCAGATTGGCCAGCGCCGCGCGATGGAACGGCCACGCACCCCACACCGCGACGGGTGTGGCCAGAGCAAGCGTCACCCACTGCCAGTAGTCGAACTGCAGCGCAGGCACCATCGAGAGCAGCACCACCGGAATGCTGAGCGCCGCCGATATCAGCAGCCGGCGCCGCCACGATGCCGTCTCATCGGGCTGGTCGTCCGCAGGAGCGGAGTGGTCGGCGGGACGGGGTAGCGTCGCGGTGTAACCGGTTTCCTCGACCGCGGCGACCAGATCCTCGGGGGAGACGCTGTCCGGGAAGTCGACGCGAGCCTGTTCGGTGGCGAAGTTGACGGTGGCGAGCACGCCGTCCACCTGGTTCAGCTTCTTCTCGATCCGCGCCGCACACGATGCGCACGACATCCCGCTGATGGCGAGGGTGATCACGTGTCGATCGGCGGTCGTGGGAGCGGACGGCATGGTTGCCAGCCTATACCCGTAGGGGGTATAGGTAAAGGTGACGACGAAGGGATCAAATTTCATGACGACGAAACGGGCGGTTCTGATCGGAGCGGGGGCCATCATGGCGCTGCTGATCGCCGGATGCGGCGGCAGCGACAGTGGCAGCGATGCGAGCACCGGGCATTCGGAAGGGCATGCCTCGTCAGCGACATCGGCGACCGCAGCGCCGAGCGCGGGCGCTCACAACGACGCTGACGTCATGTTCGCGCAGCACATGATCCCGCACCACCAACAGGCGGTGGAGATGAGCGACATCGTGCTGGCCAAGCAGGGAGTCGACCCGCGGGTCACCGAACTGGCGACGGCGATCAAAGCCGCGCAGGGGCCTGAGATCAAGCAGATGCAGGACTGGCTCGCGCAGTGGGGCAACCCACCGATGCCGCCCATGACGGCCGGAGAGGGCGGTCATGGGATGGAGGGCATGTCCGGTGATGCGATGGGGATGATGTCCGACGAACAGATGGCGGCGTTGAAGAACGCGGGGGGCGCCGAGCTGAACAGGCTCTTCCTGACGGGCATGATCGCCCACCACGAAGGTGCAATTGACATGGCGCAGAGCGAGATCGACGACGGCTCGTTCGCCCCGGCGATCGACATGGCGCGCACCATTGCCACCACCCAGCAGCAGGAGATCGACACGATGAAGGGCATCCTCGAGACGCTGTAGCGTCGTCGCCGTGCGCATCCTCGTCCAGCGGGTCACCTCGGCTTCGGTGACAGTCGACGGCGATGTTGTCGGCGCCATCCATCCGGACGGTCAGGGCCTGCTCGCGCTCGTCGGCGTCACGCATGACGACGACACGGACAAGGCCAGGCGGCTGGCCGAAAAGCTCTGGCAGTTGCGCATTCTCGATGACGAGAAGTCCGCAGCCGACGTCGGGGCGCCGATCCTGGTCGTCAGCCAGTTCACGCTGTACGCCAACACGGCCAAGGGCAGGCGCCCGACGTGGAACGCCGCCGCGCCCGGCGCCGTTGCCGAACCTCTCGTGGGCTCGTTCGCCGACGCCCTACGCCACCTGGGAGCACACGTCGAAACCGGCGTGTTCGGCGCGCACATGCAGGTCGCACTCGTCAACGACGGACCCGTCACCGTTGCGCTGGAGTTGTGACCTATGCGGTCGGGGTGACCGGGATGCCCTCTGACGGCTGCACGATCACGAAGCCCTGGCCGTAGAACGACACCTGGACCGCCTCGCCGGACCCGCGGCCGATCAGCGCGCCGGCCTTGAAGCTGGTCTTCAGCTGGGTCTGCAGGTTCGCCGACCATGCCACCACCGCGTTGGTGTCGGCGAACGTCGGGGCCTCGGCGGCGTTCAGCACCACCGGTTGTCCGTCCGTCGTCAACGCCACCCACCCGGTGCCGCGCAGCGTCGTGTTGAACAGGCCGCCCGCGGCCATGCTGCCGCCCTTCACCCGCTCGATGTTCCAGTCCAGGCTCGACGAGAAGGCCAGCACGTTCTTCCCGCTGATCGACAGCCCGGAGTTGTTGATGTTCAACAGATGGACGTCGTAGGCCCGTTCCGCAAGGAACACATCGCCCTGGCCCTGGCAGCGCATCAGCGGCAAGCCTTCTCCGGTCAGCGCCTTCTTGAGAAACTTCGACGCACCGCCCGCGCCTTCGTAAGCGAAGTCCACGTTGCCCTGATAGGCGACCATCGCGCCCTGCCGTGCCATGAACGGTTCGCCGAGGCGCACGCGCAGCAGCTTCGAGTTCTGGTTGGCGATCGGCTTGGCCTCCTTCTCGCTGAACCGTCCGTCGACGAGATCGCCGGTGATACCGGCGAATCCGTCTCCCGCAGCGGCCTGCCCGCCCTGTGGCGCCCCGCCGCTCTGCTGCACATGAGCCTGCGGCTGACCGCCGCCCGGTCCCGACGCGCCGCCCGGGGGAGGGCCGCCCATCGGAGCGCGGCTGACCTGACCTCCCTGCGATACCTGGTCGGTCCAGCGCTGCCCGTCCCACCACCTGTACTCGTAGCGGCCCTCGGGATCGGCTTGCCAGCTGCCGGCTTGCGGTCCAGTCACGATTCGCTCCTCTGCGCGTCGGGGTTTCCTGACACTATGCCGTGGTTCGCGCGGCGCTGGCATGCTTGATACATGGCAAAGGAAATCGACCGGGTGCGCGCGCAGAGCGCCCTCTCGGTCATCAGGCAGCACCCCGGCATGGTGCTGTTCGCCGTGTCGCCCGCACTCATAGCGCTGGTCGGTGTGTGGTGGTTCTTCGGCGCGGGTTGGGCCGCGCTGCTATTGATCGGGATCGTGCTCGGCGGTGGCGCCGCCGTGTTGATGAAGCGCACCTAGCGCGCTGTCCTAATTGACCTGTTCGCTGTCGGAGAAAGCCGTCTCAACTGCGATGTAACGGTGTAATCATGTAATCATGAGACACCATCACACCCATGGCCGGCGGGCTGGTCGCCCTGGCGGCTGGCAGCAGGCCGATCAACCCGACGCCGGCGACGCCGCCGAATGGTTCGCAGGCCGCCTGCCGGACTGGTTCGACGGAGACCCGACGGTCGTCGTCGACCGCGAGGAGATCACCGTCATCGGCAGGCTGCCGGAACCCGAAGGCGAGCAGAGCGAAGCAAGGGCATCGGGGCGCGCTTCGCGATTCCGGGAGGAAACCCGGGCGGAGCGCATGCGGATCGCCGACGAGGCGCAGGACAAGTACGGCCGCAAGGTCTCCTGGGGCGTGGAAATTCGGGCGGCCGGCACCGATCAATACGAGCGAATCCTGTTCACCCACATCGCCGTACCGGTGATGACGCGGTTGCGCCAGCCGGAGCGTCAGGTGCTCGACACCCTGGTCGACGCCGGCGTCGCGCGGTCGCGGTCGGACGCGCTTGCCTGGTCGGTCAAGCTGGTCGGCGAGCACACCGAAGAGTGGCTGACCAAGCTGCGGGACGCCATGCGCAACGTCGACGATCTTCGATCAGAGGGTCCGCAGGTCTGAAGTCAGCCGATCCGCTCGACGCCGATGTAGGACGAACTCAGCGCCGAGCGATGAACTCAGTTGAGTTTGGACCGTGTCCAGGGGCGTTTGGGGTAGAGAAGCGGGCGGGCTGCTTTGCGCACCACGCCAGGCACACGATGTGCCGCGGTGAGCAGAAGACGGTCGCGGGGGCGAAGCGTCTCCATCGGGCCGGGTGTGAGAGCGGCAACAGACGGATCGACCTCATTCACCGGACGGGCGTCGGTGCGTCCGTCGCCGGTTACGGCGTAGAGGCGCCACTCGTCCGGCACACCCTTGAGCTTGTGGGCGCCGCGCTCGACGAACTCGAGGCCCGATCCGAGCACAAGTTCTCTCACCGTGCTCGACGCGAAGATCTCGCCCGCCCCGGCGTGTGAGACGATCCGGGCCGCGACATTCACGGCGATGCCGGCGAGATCCTCACCACGACGATCGCACTCACCGGTATGGACGCCGGCTCTGATCTCGATCCCCAGGCCGCGAACGGCGTCATTCATCGCACGTGCGGCGCGGATCGCCTTCGCCGGACCGTCGAACACGGCGAGGATCCCGTCGCCGAGCGTTTTGACTGTTCGGCCTCCGTACCGTGCGATCTCCGCCCTGACGACGTCGTCGTGGCGCTCGACGAGTGCGTGCCAGCGCTCGTCACCCATCTGGGAGGCGTGCTCGGTGGACGAAACGATGTCGGTGAACAAGATCGTCGCCAGTGCGCGATCGGGATCGGACCGATGGCGAGCGCCGGTCAGGAACTCCTCGATTTCGTCGACAATAGGCTCCCAGTCGCCGACCCAGACGAGATGATCGGCACCCGGAAAAACGGCGAGCCTGGCTTGCGGTATCTGCTCGGCCAGATACCGGCCCAACTCCATTCGCACGAAGCTGTCTTCGCGGTTTACGACGAGGGTCGGTGCCGAGATCCTCGGCAGAATCGAGCGAACGTCCATGCGCGTCGTGGACTTCAGCAGAGCCATGGCCATCCCGGGGCTGGCACAGATCCGCTCGGCGCTCCCGAACACCTGCGTCGATCCAGGGACGGAGACTGCGCTCGGAGCCCACAGCGCAAACACCTTGCCTGCGCCCCAGTCCTTGGCCTCGCCCAACATCTGAGTCCACATATTCTGAAGGGGGACGCAGTGTTCGGGGAGGTAGTCGGGTTCCGACAGCCACTTCGCAGCGGTCTCCAAGAGGACAAGTCCGTCGCATCGCTGTGGGTAGGTCGCCGCGAAGAGCATGGATGGTGTGCCGCCCTCGGAGTAGCCGAGGAGCCAGGCCCGTTCGACCCCCACGGCATCCATCACGGCCATGATGTCCTCGACCCGCTGCTCGACCGACGGCGGCCCTGCGACCGGGTCTGACAAGCCGGTTCCGGGCTTGTCGAACATGATCAGTCGTGCGAAAGACGTGAGGCGCCGAAGCATTGCGTTGGCTTGCGGGTCGCTCCACATCAGGGCCATATGCGAGACGATCCCGTTGACGAGGACAAGGTCGATCGGGCCGTTGCCGACGACCTGGTAGGCGATGCTGATCTCGCCCTTCTTGGCATAGCGGGTCTCGGGGGCCCCCATTCGGCAACCGTAGTACCACACGCGCGCCGACGTGCCGTTTTCTCCGCTGCCCCCGTCCGGCAGTAACGCGCTGTGTCTTTGCTGACGTATCTTTCAGATGCGCTCGACGCCGACGTAGGCCGAACTCAGCGCCGAGGTCTGCGACAGCGGATCGATCGGACCGCCGTCGACGAGCAGGTTGCGGTTGACGCCGAACGACTCGGGCGCCTCACCGCCGCGCGGGTCGAAAACCCGTGAACCCCAGCCGTGGTCGACGACGATCACGCCGGGCCGCGGCACCTTGCCGATCGCCGCGGGCAGTTCGATCTCGCCGACCGGGGAGAACACCCGCACCCGGTCGCCGTCGCCGATGCCCAGGTCGGCGGCGTCGTCCGGGTTGATCAGCACCTCGTTCTTCTTGCCCGACGGGTGCAGACCGGGCAGTTCGTTCAGCCACGAGTTCATCGAATGGCGGTGCCGCCGGTTCGCCAGCTGGAACGGATAGCCGTCCGGGGCGACCGGATGCGGTTCTGCCAGCAACTCGTGGGTGCGTGCGACGAACTCGGGCGGAGCGGCGTGCACCTTCTTGTCGTCGGTCCGCAGCGCGTCCCTGAAGTGGCCGAACTGCCGCGGCCCCAACACCCAGCCGTGCGGGTGCGCCTTGATGTCACGCCATCTGATTTTGCGGCCGTTGAACTTCCGGCTGGTGGCGATCACCAGCCGATCCATCCAGTGCGGCCCGAACTCCAGCCGTGGATTGCGGGTCAACCGCGCCGCGCGCCGGGTCGCCGTGATGAACCCGTTGAGCCCCTTGGCGCGGAAGAGGGGCTTGCGCATCGCGATCGCCAGGTCGACGAAGATGCGCCACTCCTGCCGCGCACCGGGTGGCGGTTCGACGGCCTTCGCTCCGTACTGCACGTACGGCTCGTCGTGCATGCTGCTGGTGAAGGCCAGCAGATCGTCGCGTTCCAGCCAGTGCACCGCGGGCAACAGCCAGTGCGCGTGCCGGTGGCTCTCGCGCTGGACGAAGTCGATGGCCACCAGCAGATCGAGCTGTTCGAGCGCCTTGTCGAGCTTCGCGCCGTCGGGCCCGGACACCACCGGGTTGCCGCTGTTGATGACCATCGCGCGGATCTGGCCGGGCCCGGGTGTGGTGATCTCGTCGGGCAATTCGCTCAACGCGTGCGCACCGGCGACCATCTCACGTCCGGCAAGCCGACTCCTGTGCGGTTTGGCCTTGATCATGGCCGACATCCGGATCGTGTCGACGTAGCCCGGTTCGAACCGCCTACCGCCGGGCCGGTCCATCCGGCCGGTGATCACGTTGAGCACATGCCCGAGCCACTCGGCCACCGTGCCTGCGAGGTGCAGCGACACCCCCGTGCGGGTGACGGCCATCGCGGCGTCGGCCCCGGCGAAGTCCCGCGCCACCTGCTCGATGTCCGAGCGGGCAATGTCGCAGCGGGACGCGAGGTCGTCGAGATCCGCGCCGGCGACGAGTTCGCGCAATTCAGCTACGCCCGTAGCGAGTTCGGTGCAGTCCCCCTCGTGTTCGAGGCCCTCGTCGAGGATCACCTTGACCATGGCGAGCAGCAGCGCCCAGTCCTGTCCCGGCCGCACCGCGAGGTGCACGTCGGCATGCTCGGCGGATTCGGTCCGAAGCGGGTCGACGACGACTATCGTCGCTCCGCCCTTCTGCCGGTCGAGTGCGCGCCGCCACCCACCGGGCACGGTCTCCAGCCAATTCCACGCGCTGACAGCGGGATTGGTGCCGACGAGAAGGAAGTAGTCGCAGTTGTCGATGTCGGATACCGGCGCCATCAGCATCGAGCCGTACATCGCGGTGGCGACGACGTGCATGGCGTTCTGGTCGACAGAGCCGACGAAATACCGGTTGTGGGTGCCGACGGCGTCAAGCCAACCGTTCATGAAGACGATGTTCGACGAGGAGAAGCCGGCCGGGTTGCCGTAGTAGATGCCGACCGCGTCGGGCCCGTCGGCGTCGATGAGCGCGTTCATGCGGGTGGCGATATCGGCGATCGCCTCGTCCCAGGTGGCTTCGACGTAGGTGTCGCCGACGCGCCGCATCGGGTTGACGATCCGGCGCGGATGTTCGACGAGCTGGTTGGCGGTGCGGCCCTTTGCGCAGAAATCGCGCCAGGTGTGGGGGTTCTGCTTGTCGGGCGAGATCTTGGTGACGCGATTGCCGTCGACGGTGACCTCGATGCCGCACGACGCCAGGCAGTACCGGCAGAAGGTGTGCACCGTCCGCGTGCTCATATCCGACATACTGCCCGAGTCATTTTCGGTGGACTCACCGAATGACATTGAGCACCCCGCTTGATTCGGGATCACCCCCCTTTTCCCGCGAGCTGGGCCCAGCTCGCGCAATCAGGCTTGCGCCATGGACCAGTACTCGCCCCGTCGCTCCAGCAGTTCGGTGTGGCTGCCGCGTTCGACGATCCTGCCCTCCTCCATCACCAGGATCTGGTCGGCGTCGCGGATCGTCGAGAGCCGGTGGGCGATGATGAAGCTGGTTCGGTCGCGGCGCAGTTCCACCATCGCGTGTTGGATCAGCAGCTCGGTGCGGGTGTCCACCGAGCTGGTCGCCTCGTCGAGGATCAGCAGCTGCGGGCGGGCGAGGAACGCCCGCGCGATGGTGATCAGCTGCTTCTCGCCGGCGCTGATGTTGCCGCCGTCGTCGCTGACGCGGGTGTCGTAGCCGTCGGGCAGCGTGTGCACGAAGCGGTCGACGTAGGCGGCCCGGGCCGCCTCGATGACCTCGTCCTCGTGTGCTTCGGGTCTGCCGTAGGCGATGTTGTCGAAGATCGTGCCGCCGAACAGCCAGGTGTCCTGCAGCACCATGCCGATCCGCGACCGCAGTGACTCGCGACTGACCGTCGCGATGTCGACGCCGTCGATGCGGATCCGCCCGGACTCCACGTCGTAGAACCGCATCAACAGGTTGACCAGCGTGGTCTTGCCCGCGCCCGTCGGTCCGACGATTGCCACCGTGCTGCCGGGCTGCGCGACCAGCGACAGGTCCTCGATCACCGGGGTGTCCTCCCGGTAGGCGAAGTTCACCCGCTCGAACTCCACCCGCACACCCCGCGAACGTTCCGTACCGCTCGAATTCAAGGCGTTTTCTCGACTGGTCACCAACGTTCGGGCCGGGTCGGGCGACTCCTCCTCGGCGTCGAGCAGGTCGAAAACCCGCTCCGCGCTGGCCACCCCCGACTGCAGGGTGTTGTACATGCCCGCGACCTGGGTCAGCGGCTGGTTGAACTGACGCACGTACTGAATGAACGCCTGGATGCTGCCCAGGGTGATCTGCCCGGTGGCCACCTGGATGCCGCCGACGACCGCCACCGCGACGTAGCTGAGGTTTCCGACGAACGTGGTGGCGGGCCCGACCAGCCCGGAGAAGAACTGCGCGCCACGGCTGGAGTGATAGACATCGTCGTTGCGTTCGCGGAACTGCTCTTCGGCAAGTGCGCGGTGACCGAACGTCTTGACCAGGTTGAAGCCGCTGTAGGTCTCTTCGATGTGGGCGTTGAGCCGACCCGTGTTGGCCCACTGCGCGACGAAAAGTCGCTGCGAACGGCGCGCGATCGCGCGGGTCACATACAGCGACAGCGGCACGGTGACGACGGTGAGCAGTGTGAGCAGCAGCGAGATCGTCAGCATCATCACCAGCACGGCTAAGACCGTCAGCAGCGACGTCAGCAGCTGGCTGATCGTCATCGACAGCGACGTCGCGATGTTGTCGATGTCGTTGGTGACGCGGCTGAGCACCTCGCCGCGCTGTCGGGTGTCGAAATAGGCCAGCGGCAGCCGGTGCAACTTGTCCTCGACGTCCGACCGCAGCGACACCATCGTCCGCTGCACCACCACGTTCAACAGTCGGGCTTGCAGCCAGATCAGCAGCGCAGCAACAAGATACAGGCCGAGTGCCAGCAGAAGTGTCCGCCCGACCGCCGCGAAGTCGACGCCGCGGCCAGGAACGACGTTCATCCCCGACAGCAGATCGGCGAACGTGGTGTCGCCGCGGGCCCGTGCGGCCGCGACGGCCTGGTCCTTGGTCAGCCCGGCGGGCAGTTCGCGACCGATCACCCCGTTGAACAGCAGGTCGGTGGCGTGCCCGAGGATCCGCGGGCCGATCACGCCGATCGCGATGCCGCCCACCCCGAGTGCGATCACCGCGGCTGTCGGACCGCGCTGCGGGGTCAGCCGCTTCACCAGCCGGATCGCGGCGCCCTTGAAGTCGCGGGAGCGCTCCGTCGGCGCCTGGACCATGCCGCGGATGGGCCGTCCCAGTGGTTGGGTCATCGGTCACCCCCGACTCCCGCGCCAACGGACTGGGAATCGGCGAACTCGGCATAGGTCGGGCAGTCGATCAGCAGCGACTCGTGCGTCCCGGTGCCGACGACCTTGCCGTCGTCGATCACCACGATCTGATCCGCCGTCGACACCGTCGAAATACGTTGCGAGACGATGACAACCGTCGCCTCCGCGGACACCTCGCCGAGCGCAGCGCGCACCCTGGCGTCGGTGTGCACGTCCAGCGCCGAGAACGCGTCGTCGAACAGATAGATCGCCGGTCTGCGGATGACGGCGCGCGCGATGGCCAGGCGCTGACGTTGACCACCCGAGAAGTTGATGCCGCCCTGGGCGACCCGCATGTCCAGACCGTCGGCGTGCGAGCGCACGAAGCCGTCCGCCGATGCCACCCGCAGGGCCTCCCACATCTCGTCGTCGGTGGCATCGGCCTTGCCGTAGCGCAGATTGTCCGCGACGGTGCCGGAGAACAGGTAGCCACGTTGCGGCACAAGCCCGATCGCCGACCACAGCTGCTCGGTGTCGTAGTCCCGCACGTCGATGTCGTCGACCCGCACGGTTCCCGACGTGACGTCGTACATCCGGCAGATGAGCGAAACCAGTGTGGACTTTCCCGAACCCGTCGATCCGACGATAGCGGTGGTGGTGCCCGGCTGTGCTGTCAGCGAAACCTCCTGCAGCACCGGTCGTTCCGCGCCCGGATAGCAGAACGTGGCCTCGCGCACGGCGATCGCACCGTCGACCGATTCCGGCCGGACGGGGTCGGCGGGGCTGGTGATCGCCGGCTCGGTGGCGAGCACATCGGTGATCCGCTCTGCGCAGGCGGTCGCCCGCGGTATGAGGACGAGGATGAACGTCGCGAGCAGCACCGCCATCAGGATCTGCATGAAGTAGGACAGGAACGCGATCAGCGAACCCACCTGCATCTGGCCGCTGTCGATGCGCATTCCACCGAACCAGATCAGCGCGACGCTGGAGATGTTGATCACCAGCGTGGTCACCGGCAGCATGAGCGCCTGCCAGCGGCCCGCCGTCAGCGCGGTATCCGACAGCGCCTGGTTCGCCTCGGCGAATCGGTTGCGCTCGAAGGGCTCTCGGGCGAACGCCCGGATGACGCGGAGGCCCGACAGTTGCTCGCGCATCACCCGGTTGATGCCGTCGATCAGCCCCTGCATGTTGCGGAAGATCGGCAGCAGATGCCGGACGATCCAGTAGTTGGCCAGTGCCAGCACGGGTACGGAGACCAGCAGCAGCCAGGACAGCCCGGCATCCTGGTGCACCGCCATGAAGATGCCGCCGATCGACATGATCGGCGCGGTGATGAGCATCGTGCAGGTCAACTGGACCAGCAGCTGGATCTGGCCGACATCGTTGGTGGTGCGAGTCAGCAGGGACGGCGCCCCGAACCGCGCCGTCTCGGCGGCCGAGAAGCCGGTCACGTGGTGAAAGATCACCGACCGCAGATCGCGGCCGAACGCGGTCGCGGCGCGCGACCCGTAGTACACCGCGCCCACGGCACACAGCACCTGCAGGCCGGTGACGGCCAGCATGACGACGCCGAGTTCGACGATGGTCCCGATATCGCCCTTGGCCACGCCGTCGTCGATGATCGCGGCGTTGACCGTCGGCAGATACAGCGAAGCCATGTTGCTGATCACCTGGAGCACGGCGACGGCAGCGAGCGGCCCTCGATACGGCCGCACATACCGCCGAAGCAGAGCCAGGAGCATCTGGCTACTTTCGCACACCGACGTGTAGAACAGCGGATTGACCGATGGCCCGTTTCACCCATTAAAAGGGCAGGTCAGCGTGTCTCTCAGGTTGGCCTTGGGCGGCTGCCGCTACAGTGTGCGCTGTGATCCCCAGCAACCTGAAACGGCTGGCCGTCGCCTCGGTCGCCCTGATTCCGGTGTTGGCGGCGTGCTCGTCCGGGTCCGATTCGACGTCGCCCGGCGAGCCGTCGAGCCCGCCGACCGCACAGGGCGTCAAGCATGGGCCGTTCTTCCCGGAGTGCGGTGGCGTCACCGACGAGACGATGGCCGAGCAGACGCAAGTCTCGGGACTGGTCAATACGGCGAAGAACTCCGTCGGCTGTCAGTGGCTGGCCGGTGGGGGCATCCTCGGGCCGCACTTCTCGGTCACTCTGTACCGCGGCAGCCCGATCGGGCGCGAACGCAAGACCGAGGAACTGTCGCGCGCCAGTGTCGAGGACATCAACATCGAGGGTCACGACGGCTTCATCGCGCTCGGCGAGGACCCGACGCTCGGCAACAACCTCTGCGAGATCGGCATCCAGTACGACGACGATTTCATCGAGTGGTCGATCAGCTTCGCGGAGAAGCCGTTCCCGGATCCGTGCGACATCGCCAAGGAGCTGACCCGTCAGACGATTGTGAACGCGAAATGAGCGGTTCCGTGCGCCGGGTGGGCGCGGGACTCGTCGCCGTGCTGGCCGCGGCGACGATGCTGGTGGGCTGCTCGCGCACCGTCGAAGGCACCGCCGCGAAGGCGGGATCGGGCGACGTGCCGCGCAACGACGACTCCGAGAAGCAGTATCCGAACCTGCTCAAAGAGTGCGACGTGCTCACCACGGACATTCTGGCCAAGACCGTCGGGGCCGACCCGTTGGACATCCAGAGCACCTTCGTCGGCGCGGTGTGCCGCTGGCAGGCCGCCAATCCGGCCGGGCTGATCGACATCACCCGCTTCTGGTTCGAGCAGGGCAGCCTGGACAACGAGCGCAAGACCGCCGATCAGCTCGAGTACAAGGTGGAGAGCCGCGCAATCGCAGGCGTTCCGTCGATCGTCATGCGGCCCAACGACGCCAACGGCGCGTGCGGGGTCGCCAGCGACGCGGGCGGTGTGGTCGGTTGGTGGGTCAACCCGCAGCAGCCGGGCATCGACGCGTGCGGAATGGCGATCAAGCTGATGGAGCTGACGCTGGCGACCAGCTCCTAACGGGGCACGTGGAAGGTGACCAGCGCGGCACTGCTGAGCGCCAACGCCTCCCACGGCTGCGCGGTCCGCAACACCGCGATCCCCGACGTCGGAAACTTCATCGAAATGTGGTCGGCCGCAGTGGTGTTGCTGCCGTCCGAAGTGGCGAGGCCGAGCGCCACTGACGACATCGCGGGTTCGTGGCCGATCACCAACAGCGTCTCCACGTCGGGGTCGACGCCATTGATCTCGCCGATGACCGCGCCCGGCGTCGCGTCGTACAGCCGATCGACGTAGCTGACAGGCGCATCGATGCGGGTTCGGGCCAGCGTCTCGCGAGTGCGGGTTGCAGTCGAGCACAGCACCGCGTCGACCGAGGGCGTGTGCGCCCGCAACCAGTCGCCGGCCAGGCCGGCTTCCCGCTCACCTCGCGGCGCCAGCGGACGCTGATGGTCGGCCACCCCGGTGGGATAGTCCGACTTGGCGTGCCGCATCAACAGCAAGGTCCGGAATTGGTTCGTCACCGCTCCCACGCTAGGCCAGCCGAGAGCAGCGCAAATCACCAATCACCGAACTCTCCAAAGCAGCCGGCCCACATGCCGGACGACGTCCGACGACTTGTCGGCGACCGGTCCTACACTCGCCCCACCTGGCAAACACGCGTTGAGGAAGGAGGGTCGAGATGCGATTCGTGCACACCGCCGACTGGCAGCTCGGGATGACCCGGTACTTCCTCAACGATGAGGCACAGCCGCGGTATTCGGCTGCGCGGCGCGACGCCGTGGCGGGCCTTGGGGCACTGGCCGGCGACACGGGCGCGGAGTTCGTCGTGGTGGCCGGCGACGTGTTCGAGCACAACCAGCTGATGCCGCGGGTGGTCAGCCAGTCGCTCGAGGCGATGCGGGCCGTCGGCGTCCCGGTCTATCTGTTGCCGGGCAACCACGATCCGCTCGACGCGTCGTCGGTCTACACCAGCGCGCTGTTCACCACCGAGTGCCCGGACAACGTCACCGTCCTCGACCGGCCGGGCGTGCACGAGGTCAGGCCGGGTCTGGAGATCGTCGCCGCACCCTGGACGTCGAAGGCGCCCACCACCGACCTCGTCGCGCAGGTGATCGACGGCCTGCCCGCCGACGGCACCACCCGCATCGTGGTGGGCCACGGCGCGGTGGACATCTTCGTGCCGGACAAGGACAGGCCGTCGCTGATCCGGCTCGCCGAGGTGGAGGCCGCGATCGCCCGCGGCGCGGTGCACTATGTGGCGCTGGGCGACAAGCACTCTCGCATGCAGGTCGGCGGGTCGGGCCGAATCTGGTATTCGGGGTCGCCCGAGGTCACCAACTACGACGACATCGAACCCGACCCCGGCCACGTGCTCGTCGTCGATGTCGACGAAACCGATCCGGGCAGGTCGGTGACAGTCGATCCGCTGCGGGTGGGTCGTTGGCGTTTCGTCACGCTGCGCCGTGGCGTGGACACCAGTCGCGACATCGCCGATCTCGACATCAATCTCGACCTGATGCCCGACAAAGAGCGCACCGTCGTCCGATTGGCGCTCACCGGATCGCTGACCGTCACCGACAAGGCCGCACTCGACGCCTGCCTCGACAAGTACGCGCGGCTGTTCGCGGCCCTCGCGCTGTGGGAACGCCAGTCCGAGATCGCGGTCATCCCGGCCGACGGCGAATTCGACGATCTCGGTATCGGCGGGTTCGCCGCCTCCGCTGTCGACGAACTGGTGGTGACGGCCCGCTCCGACCGCGACGACGCCGACGACGCACGGGCCGCCCTGTCATTGCTGCTGCGGCTGGTCGACAAGGGCGACAGGGGAATCGCATGAACGAAGCTTGCGAGGTCGGCGCATGAGGCTGCATCGGCTGGTGCTGACCAACTACCGCGGCATCACCCACCGTGAAATCGACTTCCCCGACCACGGCGTGGTCGTCGTCTGCGGCGCCAACGAGATCGGCAAGTCGTCGATGATCGAGGCGCTGGACCTGCTGCTGGAGTCCAAGGACCGGTCGACGAAAAAGGAAGTCAAACAGGTCAAGCCGACTCACGCCGACGTCGGTGCCGAGATCACCGCCGAGATCAGCACGGGCCCTTACCGATTCGTGTACCGCAAGCGGTTCCACAAGCGCGCGGAGACGGCGCTGACGGTGCTGGCCCCGCGTCGCGAACAGCTCACCGGTGACGAGGCCCACGACCGGGTCCGGGCGATCCTCGACGAGACCGTCGACGTGGCGCTGTGGCAGGCGCAGCGGGTCCTGCAGTCGACGTCGACCGCGCCGGTGGACCTCTCGGGATGCGACGCGCTGTCCCGGGCGCTCGACGTCGCCGCAGGCGAGGCCGTTGCGCTGTCGGGCGCCGAGCCGCTGCTGATCGACCGCATCGACGCCGAGTACCTGCGGTACTTCACGCCCACCGGCAGGCCGACCGGCGAGTGGGCCGCGGCCACCAAGCGTATGCGCGACGCCGACGACGAGGTGGCCCGGTGCGCGGCCGCGGTCGCCGAGGTCGACGACGCCGTCCGCAGCCACGCGACTCTCACCGCTGAACTCGAGCGACTTTCCGGCGAGCGCGCGGAGGCGGCCAGACGACTGGCGACCGCGAACTCCGCCGCCGAGGAGGTGGCCGTCCTGAGTCAACAGCTCAAGCAGGCCGAGGTGGTCGCGGCCGCCGCCGATGCCACGCGTGAGGCGTCCGTCTCGGCGCTGACCGAGCGGCGCAGGCTGGCGGCCGACGTCGCCGAACGGACCGAGGCGGTCGCCGAGCTGGAGAAGGCGGCCGCGCAGGCGCATGAAGATCAGCTCACCGCCCGCGAAGTGCAGGAGGCGGCGGAGGCGGCCGCCGAAGAGGCGCGCGCAGCTGTGCGGAGCAGTCAGGATTGCGTGGAGGCGGCCCGTCGGGCCCTGGACCAGCAGTCCGACCGCGATGAGGCGCAACGACTTTCCGGCAGGCTGACGAAGATCGATACGGCCCTCACCCAGCTCGGGCAAGCCGACCGCGAGCTGGCGTCGATTGCGCTCACCGATGCGCAGATGCGCGATATCGAAACGGCCGCGTCGGCCGTGGAACGCGCGGCGGGCAAGGCGGAGTTGGCGTCGGCACATGTCGAGCTCGTCGCCGCCGACGACATCGAGCTCGTGGTGGGCGGTGAATCCATCACGCTCACAGCGGGTTCCGCGTGGTCGACGAACGCCATCACCACCACCGAGATCGACGTGCCCGGTGTGCTGACCGCACGGGTGGTGCCCGGCGCGCCTGCAGCCGATACGCACGTCGAACTCGGCGCTGCCCAACAGCTTCTCGCCCGCGCCCTGTCGACTGCCGGAGTCGACGCTGTGGCGAGCGCGCGCGTGCTCCAACAGCGTCGTCGGGAACTGCTGGCGGACCGCGACAGATCAACGGCTATCGTCAACGGCCTGCTCGGCGACGACGACGTCGACGTGCTGCGGGTTCGGCTCGCCGAACTGTCCGACGCCGCCGCTGCGGACGCCGCCGATGCCTTGGGTCCCCCCGACGCGGCAGGTGCCCGCATCGCGCTCACCGAGGCGGCCGCCGCGCACAAGAAGGCCATCGCGGATTGCGAGACGCACCGCAAGGTCGCCGAGGTCGCGGCGAAACGTTTGGGGGAGAAGGCGACACAGGCCAGCGTGGCGCAGGAGAAACTGACGGCCTGCCTTGCCGAGCTCACGGTCGGACGCGAACGCCTCGCCCAGCAGCGCGCCGCCGCGAGCGACGACGCCCTTCTCATCAAGGCCGAAGCCGACAAGGAGAAGGCGCGCCGCGCCGCCGGCCTCGTCGCCGACCTGGCCGCCGAGCTGGCTGGCTGCGCCCCTGCCACGGTCGCCGCCGCGCTCGACGAGGCGCTGCGGTGCGTTGATGCGTTGAGCGATCGTCACGACGAGGCCGCCGACGCCCTCCGCCTGGTGACGGCCCAGCTGAAGGTGTACGGCACCGAGGGCCGCAAGTGCCAGCTCGACACCGCCGAAACCGAACGCGAGCACGCCGAGGCCGAGTACCTGCGGGTGCACCGGCGCGCACAGGCGGCCGAGCTGCTCCGCTCAGTGATGACCCGGCATCGCGACGCCACCCGGCTGCGCTACGTCGACCCGTTCCGCGGCGAGGTCGAGCGGTTGGGCCGCATCGTCTTCGGGGACACGTTCGAAGTCGAGGTCGACAGCCAGCTGCGGATCTGCAGCCGCACGCTGTCGGGGCGCACGGTGCCCTACGAGTCGTTGTCCAGTGGCGCCAAGGAGCAGCTGGGCATCATCGCCAGGCTGGCCGGGGCGGCGCTGGTGGCCAAGGAGGACAGCGTCCCCGTCGTCATCGACGATGCGCTCGGTTTCACCGACCCCGAGCGATTGGTCAAGATGGGCGCAGTGTTCGACGCCGTCGGCGGTGACGGCCAGGTCATCGTGCTGACCTGCAGTCCGCAGCGCTACCAGAGCGTCGGCGCCGCCCACCACATCGAACTGTCCGCATAGGACGTCCGCACCTCCTAAACTCCGGCGGATGGAAGCCGACTACATCGTCGTGGGAACGGGCTCGGCGGGGGCGGTGCTGGCCAATCGGCTCAGCGCCGACCCGTCCGCATCGGTCGTGGTGCTCGAGGCGGGGCCCAAGGACAAGAACAAGTTCATCCGCATCCCCGCCGCGTTCTCGAAGCTGTTCCGCAGCGAGGTCGACTGGGACTACCGGACGGAGCCGCAGAAGCAGCTCGACGGCCGCGAGCTCTATTGGCCCCGCGGAAAGATGCTCGGCGGCTGTTCGTCGATGAACGCCATGATGTGGGTACGCGGGTTCGCTGCCGACTACGACGAGTGGGGCGCCCTCGCCGGCGAGGACTGGGATTTCGCGCACGTGTCGAAGTACTTCGCGAAGATCGAAGCGGGCCCGTTGGTCATCTCGCCGCAGCGCAGCCCGCGGAGCGCCACGGCGGCCTGGCTGAAGGCCGTGCGCGAATGCGGCTATGACGTGGAGAACCCGAATTGCGATGCGCCGGAGGGCTTCTGCCAGACCGTCGTCACCCAGCGCAGAGGTGCGCGGTGGAGTACGGCGGACGCCTACCTCAAACCTGCTTTGCGCAGGCCGAATCTGACTGTGCAGACCGAGGCCACGGCCACAAGGGTGCTGTTCGAGGGCAGGCGCGCGGCCGGGGTTGAATTCAGCCAGCTCGGTCAGCGCCGCGTGGTGCGGGCGCGCCGTGAGGTGGTGCTGTCGGGCGGCGCGGTGAACACCCCGCAGCTGCTGATGCTCTCCGGTGTCGGTGACCGCGAGCAACTCTCCCGCCACGGCATCGATGTGGTGTTCGATGCGCCCGAGGTCGGCCAGAACATGATGGATCACCTCGCGGTCCCCCTGGGGTTCGACGTGACGGGTGATTCGTTGCTGGCCGCCGAAAAGCCCTTGGAACTGTTGAATTACCTGCTGCGCCGACGGGGCATGCTCACATCGAATGTCGGTGAGGCGTACGGGTTCGTCCGCAGCAGACCTGACCTCGACGTGCCGGACCTGGAGCTGATCTTCGCCCCCGCACCGTTTTTCGACGAAGGCATCGGTGAGCCCTACGACAGGCACGCCGTGGCGATGGGGCCCATCCTGGTGAAGCCGCGCAGCCGCGGGCACGTCACCCTGAAATCAGCCGACCCGCTTGATAAGCCGGTCATCGACCCGCAGTACCTCACCGACGATGCGGGGGTCGACCGCGCCGCGTTGATCTCGGGACTGCAGATGACCGCGCGGATAGCGCAATCGTCGGCGTTGAGCGGCATATTCGGCGGTATCGCCCGGCCACTCGGCGCGACAAGTCTCGACGTCGAGACCTTCGAACGGGCGATCAACGAGTGCTCGCAGACGCTGTATCACCCGGTCGGCACCTGCCGGATGGGGCGCGACGACGCCAGCGTCGTCGACCCGCAGCTGCGGGTGCGCGGCGTGGACGGGCTACGGGTGGCCGACGCATCGGTGATGCCTGCGATCGTGCGGGGCCACACCCACGCCCCGAGCGTGCTGATCGGCGAGAAGGCCTCCGACCTGATCATCGCCTGAACGTCGTCACTCGTCGGTCGGCTGAGATCGCGCGTCGCGCGTCGTCCTGACCAGCACTTCGGAGCCTGACGTCACCGCCTTGCGCCAGGGTGCGACCCCGTCGATCTCGACCTCGATGGTGAAGCTCAGCACGGTGCGGATGAGCACGATCAGTCCGAGTATGGCGGCGTCTTCGAGCGACGGCTTCGAGGTGACGGTCTTGACGATGTCGGCGGCCACGAGCAGTTCCAGGCCGAGAAGGATCGCACCACCGATCGCGTTGCGCAGTGTCTTGAAGCCCCGCGCGCCGTCGGTTCGGTGCCATGTCAGCAGGGCAAGGCCGAACGCGTAACCGGTGCCGAGCACCATCGACGAAACGCCCAACACCTCGAACGCCTGCGTGGCCCGTTCGAAGAACTGTTCCAAAGACACTCGCGTCCCATCGTCGATGTGTCCTGCGACTCTATTACCGGCGGATTCCCGCCGAAGGCAGAATGGTCGGCGATGACGATGAACGCCAAACGGCGCCGTGCGCACGACAAGCTGGCCGCGATGCCGGGTGTTCGTCCCGTCCGGCGGCCGGTGAAACCGGACGGCGACGGCGATTTCGACCTCTTCTACGTCCGCACCGGCAAGAAGTCGACGAACCCACTGGTGGTCATCCCCGGCGGTCCCGGTGCGGCGTCGATCGCGCTGTATCGCGGGCTGCGCAGGCACGCGGCGGCACGGGGTCTTGACGTGATCATGGTCGATCACCGCGGGGTCGGGATGTCGCGCCACGACGATCAGGGCGCTGACCTGCCGCCCGAGGCCCTCACCATCGACCAGGCCGTCAACGACATCGCCGCGGTTCTCGACGACGCGCAGGTCGAGAAGGCGGTCATCTACGGCACTTCGTACGGCACCTACGTGGCTGCGGGGGTCGGGGTGCGCCATCCGGACCGGGTCCACGCCATGGTGCTCGACTCGCCGTTGTTGTCGGCCGACGACATCGACGCCGTGCGCGAAGAAACGCGTCGGGTGCTCTGGGACGGTGAGGATCCCGACGCCGCCGCGCTTGCGCCGAAGGTGCGAAAGCTCGTCGCCGACGGAGTGATGACACCCGCCGCCGAACAGCTCACCGCGGCCGTCTACGGCCTCGCGGGGCCTGCGGTGCTGACCCGCCACCTCGACCTGCTGCTGGCTGGCAGGCACGGCTTGTGGACCGTGCTGGACCAGGCATCTCGTTTTCTGTTCGAGCGCAAGGCGGCTTACCGTAACGAGCCGGATCTGGTTGGACGCATCGGGTTTCGCGAACTCAACTACGGTGCGGCACCGGACGGCAAACCGCTGGATCCAGCTGTCGCCTTCCGCGAAATGGCCACGCAGCCAGAGGATTTCGAGGCGGAGCCCTACGACCTCGCCGCGGAGATGCCGAAATTCGGTTGGCCGACGGTCGTCATCTCCGGTGGACGCGATCTCATCACGCCGCGAGCGGTCGCCGAGGAGATCGTCTCGCTGATCGGCGATTCGGTTCTGGTGGACCTGCCCACCGCGGGGCACAGCATCATCGACGCGCGAGAACGCGCCGCGCTGGACATCGTCGAAGCGGTATACGACGGCGACATCTCAATGCTTTCCACCCGCGGGCGGGAATTGGATGCGGTGCCAGCAAGTTTGGGTATCCGGCTGCTGGTTGGCGCGCTCGGCGCTGCCGCAGTCGTGGAATCCGCCTTGCCGGCTGCGATTCCGCGTGCGGTGCGACGGGTGGCTTCGTGACCGGATCGTGCGGTGGCGGAGGTGGCTCATACGGCAGAATGGTGTGGATGACAGCATTTCCGCAGGCAATGGGAGGCAATGGTGCCGCTGCGTGATTTCCTCGTCTCGCCCGGCTTCGTCGGCGTGGCGGCAGTGGTGGCGGCGCTCATCGTGCTCGGCGCCGTGCTCTATGCGATCCGGCGGGCGGGACAAACGGCACAGTCAGGAGCTAGAGCAGCGCGAGCGTCATCATCAGGAGGCGCACGCCGCCGAGCAGCAGGCCAAGAGCTCCGCGCAATGTTGGCAGACGTTCACGTGGCTGGTGGACACCGCCGGCGTGGAACCCGCCGCCAGTGAGGGTGCGACCCTGGGCCTCGGCCCGGAACTCGCGATGGCGACCCTTCGGGGGCTGCTTCGCGATGCCGAGCGACTCGGGGACGAAACCCTCGCCGACGCTGTGGCCACCTATCAGAATCAGTTCGCGCTGGTGCTCGCCCAGCAGGGTGGGCCCGCTGTGCCGAGCTCGCGGAAGGCACACCACCGCCGCCGCAGAATGAGAGAAAGATCCAGCCGCAGGCGCCCGGCAAGGAGCAGCCGGCAGGCCAGGGTAGCGGAAGACAAGCCGGACAAGACGCCCGCACCCGACGACGACCCGACGTCGGCCACCGAAATGGCCGGCGACGGACGGCGACACAGACGATGACGTCGCTGCAGAGCCATATCTCCGACCTCGGGGTCGACGAGTGGGCCTCGCTGACCCGTCGCGCCGCGGCAGAGGCCGTTGAGGCCGCGAAGCGCCGCGGGAAGACGCCACCTGCGGCGCTGGTTGCGGTCGCCACGATGACCGAGCGCCAGCTGCTCGACCGCCGGGAGCGCAATGGCCCTGGGAGACAACGGCTTTCGCCGGTGATGGCGTTGGTCGAGGCCGATCACCTGCGCCGCATCGCCGAGGGCCGCGCGCAGACCGCGCACCAGGACAAGCTGGACGCCGAGGCGGCGGCGGCAGCGGCGCGAGTCGAGGCGGACGAGTCGTCCCGCACGGCTGAGGCCGCGCGTGCGCAATTGCGCAAGGCGCAGCAGCAGGTCGCCGAGAAGGACATGGAACGGGCGGCCGAGCGGGCGGCAGCCACAGAGGCGCACGAACGCGCGCTGCAGGAGATGCGCGCCGAGCTGGAAAAGGTTCGCGCCGATGCCGCAGCGGACATCGCGGCGGCACGTGAGAAAGCGGCCGCCGCGGAATCTCGTGCCGAGCAGCGCACCGAACGAGCGCACAGCCGCCAGCGAGGCGGCCGAGAAAACGGTTCAGCAGGTGCGCGCCGAGCTGGAACAGGTGCGCGCCGATTCCGATGCCGTGGTGATCGCGGCCCGTGAGCGCGCGACGGCGGCAGAGGCCCGTGCCCAGCAGCGCGCCGCCGAGCGCACGGCGGCAACGGAAGCCGCCGAGAAGACGGCACAGCAGCTCCGCGGGGAGCTCAAGCGGCGTGCGCGCCGAAGCCGATGCCGAGATCGCCGCGGCGCGCGGGTGGGCCGCGGGCGAGGCGGCAGTCCGTGCGGGAGGCGGCGGAGGCCGAGGTGGCGCGCGCCTACGCGACTCGCTGACGAAGCTGTCCGAAGGCACAGGCGCGTGCGACGCGCACATTGTCGATGCCGGTTCCTCCGCTGGAATTCCGTTCGGAGACAGCGCATATCGAGAACGCACTCAATGCGCTACACCAGATCGACTATATGCTGGAAGTCGGCATGGCAGATGAAGGTGACGGCGACATCCCGGTCGATATCGACATCATGCAGACATTGGCGCGGGCCGTGCACGAGCATGCGATCTACCTGTGCAACGAGGCGAAAGACGGCTACGCCGGGTGCACCGCAACGAGGAGATCGCGGCCTACGAGGAGGATGCCGCCGAGGCCTTCCGCGGCTTTCTGCAGCGCATCGAGACCGTCACGCGGCGGCTGGACACCCACCGCAGCCCTCATTCCGAGATCGTGAACTTCTTCACCGCGATGCTCGCTGACCCCTGGGTCCAGCGAGCCCGCACGCTGGGCCCGAAAGAGCAGTGAGGGAACCCGCGACGGGTTACTTCATGAAGCCGATCGTGGTGTAGTCCAGGTCGCCGATACCCGCCGGCCCGAAGTTCGCCAAGCTGCTGCGCACCGCCACGTTGCCCGCCGACTGGAACAGCGGCAGGCTGAAGCCGATGTCGAAGATCATCTTGTCGAGTTCATTGGCCAGCTCGCGCGCCTTGGCGGCGTCCAGCTCGTCGAAGGTCGCCTCGGCCTTCGCGTCGATCTCCGGGCTGCTGATCTTGCCGAAGTTGCTCTCCGCGTTGGTCGTGTAGATCTGGTTGAGGCAACACAGCGAGAACGCGTCACCGACCCAGCTGAACTGGGCGATGTCGAAGTCGCCGGGGATGATGTAGTTGCTGAAGAACCCTGTGCCGCCCTTGGTGTCGAGCTCGAGCTTCACACCGATCTGGGCAAGGCTGTTCTGGGCGATCTGGCCGATCTGTCTGGTCGTGTCGGCGTCGAAGAGCACGTCGCGGATCACCAGTTGGCGGCCGTCCTTCTCGCGGAACTGGCCGTTGAGTCGCCAGCCGAGGGCGTCCAAGCTCCTGCTTGGCCTTCTCCGGGTCGTAGGCGACGGGGGCGCTGTTGTCCTGGTAGCCCTCCTGGCCAGCGACGAAGATGTGGTTGTTCAGCGGCGTCGGCTTGTCGACGAGGCCGCGCTGGCTGACGTTCGCGATGGCCTGCCTGTCGATGCCCTTGGCGACCGCGAGGCGCAGCGCCTTGTCGGAGAGGATCGATCCGGGTGCCCCGTTGAACGTGAAGTGATACCAGCTGGCGCCCGGCGCGCGCCGAATCGAGATGCCTTGGGTGTTTCGCGCGGTGGTCAGTTCGGGCAGCGAGGTGACACCGGTGGCGTCGATGGTGTTGTTCTGCAGGGCGGGGATGCGTGCTTTGTCGTCGAGCACCAGGTAGGTGATGCTGTCGAGCAGCGGCGGTGTGCCCCACCATTTGGGGTTGCGCTTCAACGTGATTCGTTGAGCAGTGCGGTCCAGGTCGGTGATCATGAACGGGCCGGCGGACGGGCCGGGCCGGTCGAGCTGGCCCGTGTTGAACACCTCGGGGTCGGAGGTCATGCTCTTGGGCAGCAGCATCGTGTTGCCCGCGAACATGCCCTGCCAGTCCGAGAAGTTCTTGCTGAAGGTGACGACGGCCTGCCGGTCGTCGACGCCGCGGGTCACCTTCTCGACGCGGTCGGCGCCGTTGGGGCTCGCGATGCGGAAGTCCTCGTTCTTGCCGCTGGTCGCGTTGATCTGCGACGCGACGTCTTCCCACGTGATCGGCGCGCCGTCGCTCCACACCGCCTTCGGATTGATGGTGTAGGTGACGACCTGGGGGTTCTCCCCGGTCAACTCCACGTCGGTGAAGTAGTCGGAGTTGACCGTCGTCGTCCCGTCGGAGGCCACCCGGAAGGCGCGCGGCATCGTCGCCCGCAACATCGCGCCGGTGTCGGCTTCGTTTCCGTCGATGTGCAGGCTGTTGAAGTTGGACGGATACCCGCTCAACGCCAGCCGCAGGTTGCCGCCCTGGCGCAGCGTTGAGGGATCTTGTGGGTTGATGTCGTTGGTCTTGCCGACCTCGGCGTTACCTCCGGCGGGAGGTGCCTCCTCGTTGCCGCCCGAACAACCGGTGATGGTGAGACCGGTGACCAGTAGGGCCGCAGCTACGCGTCGGAGCATCATCGCAACGACTCTAGCCTCGGTGCGGCTCCGGTCGAGGGACTGCCGCCAGCAACTTGCGCGTGTATTCGTCGCGCGGATCGGTGAAGACCTGGTCGCCCTCGCCCTGCTCGACGATCCTGCCTTTGAACATCACCGCCACGCGGTGCGCGAGGTGCTTGACCACCGACAGGTCGTGAGAGACGAATAGATAGGCCAGCCCGAACCGGTCCTGCAGATCGAGCAGCAGGTTGATGATGCCCGCCTGGATCGACACGTCGAGCGCGGACACCGGTTCGTCGAGGGCGAGGATCTTGGGTTGCAGCGCCAGCGCCCGCGCGATGCCGATGCGCTGCTTCTGGCCGCCGGAGAATTCCGCCGGGTAGCGACTGGCGTCGGCTCTGCGCATGCCGACGATCTGCAGCAGTTCGGCGACGCGGTCGTCGATCCGCTTCTTGTCGAAACCGTTGGCGGTCAACGGCTCTGCGAGCACCTCGAACACCGGCAGTCGTGGATCAAGGGAGGCCACCGGATCCTGGAAGACCACCTGCAGATCGCCGCGCAGTGCCCGCCGTGCTTTCGCGTCAAGCGATGCGACGTCGGCTCCGAGGACTTCGATCGAACCTGCCTGGGGCGCAGCCAGGTCCAGGATCTGGTGCAACGTCGTGGATTTGCCTGAGCCCGACTCGCCGACGATGCCCAGCGTGCGGCCCTGCTGCAGTTCGAAGCTGACACCGTCGACGGCACGTACTTCGCCGATCGTTCGCCGCAGTACCACCCCTTTGGTGAGTTTGTATGTCTTGACGAGGTTTTCCACGCGGAGGACGACGGGGCCGTCCGCCTGCGTGGCTGCCTCGGCGGGTGCGGAGGACACGCCGTAGATGTCGGCGGCGCTGCGGCCTGCGACCTCCTCGGTACGGATGCAGGCTGCCGAGTGGCCTGCGCCGACGGTGATCAGCTCCGGCTCTGCGGCGCGGCAGTCATCGATGGCGAGCGGACACCGTGGCGCGAACGTGCAGCCAGGCGGGAGCGACGCCAGGGACGGTGGTGCACCGGGGATGGGCACAAGGCGCGCCCCCTGCGGCGCATCGAGTCGTGGCACCGATCCGAGAAGGCCTGCGGTGTAAGGCATCCGGCGGTCGCGGTAGAGCTGGCCGACCGAGGCCACCTCGACGGCGCGGCCGGCGTACATGACAAGGGCGCGGTCGGCGAACTCGGCGACCACACCGAGGTCGTGGGTGATGATCAGCACGCCCGCACCGGTCACGTCGCGTGCGGTCTTGAGCACGTCGAGGATCTGCGCCTGCACGGTGACATCGAGCGCTGTGGTCGGCTCGTCACAGATCAGTAGGTCGGGATCGTTGGCGATGGCGATCGCAATGACGACGCGCTGGCGTTCGCCACCGGACAGTTCGTGCGGGAACGCCCGCGCGCGCCGGTCGGGCTGGGCTATGCCCACCAGTTCAAGGAGCTCGACGGCACGGGCACGCGCCGCTCTGCGGGTGATATCGCTGTTGTGTACCTCGATCGCCTCGGCGATCTGGTCGCCGACGGTGTAGACGGGTGTCAGGGCCGACATCGGATCCTGGAATACCGTCCCGATCGACTTCCCCCGCACCCGGGACCTGGCGTTGTCGGACAGCCCGAGCAGCTCGTCGCCGTGCAACCGGACCGATCCCGTCACCTCGGCGTACTCCGGCAGCAGCCCGACCACCGCCATCGCGCTCGCCGACTTGCCCGCGCCGGATTCGCCGACCAGCGCGACGACTTCACCGGAATCGACGTGATACGTCATCCCGCGCACCGCGGCGATCTGTTCGGTTTCCGTGGGGAATCCGACGGTGAGGTCGCGCACCTCGAGCAGGCTCATCTGCGTCGCCTCCGCAGCGGCCGCGAGCTCGGATCGAGCGCGTCGCGGAGGGCGTCTCCGATGAGGTTGGTGCACAACACGATCAGCACCAGCACGCCCGCCGGGAACAGGAAAACCCACGGGAATATCGTCGCCGAATTGGTCCCATCGGCGATCAGGGTGCCCAGCGACACATCCGGCGGTTGGATGCCGAATCCGAGGAAGCTCAGCCCGGTTTCGCCGATGATCGCCGTACCGACGTTCAGCGTGGTGTCGATGATCAGCAGCGAGGCCACATTGGGCAGGATGT
This sequence comes from uncultured Actinomycetota bacterium, assembly GCA_963786995.1. Classification (GTDB taxonomy): domain Bacteria; phylum Actinomycetota; class Actinomycetes; order Mycobacteriales; family Mycobacteriaceae; genus Mycobacterium. The sequence continues at coordinate 91,999 of CAWBBH010000008.1, forward strand.
GGCGGACGATGATCCGCCAGTTGGCGACTCCCATGTACCGGGCCGCCACCACGTATTCGCGCTCTCGCAGGCTCATCGTCATGCCGCGCACGATGCGCGAGCTGATCATCCAGCCGAAGACGGAGAACAACAGGATCAACCAGAAGACACGATCGCCCGAGCCGAGTCGCGGTGTGACGATGGCGATCACGATGAAGCTGGGCACCACGAGCAGCAGGTCGACCAGCCACATCAGGCGGCGGTCGCGCCACCCGCCGAAGTATCCGGCGATCGCGCCCACCGTGGCAGCGAGGATTGTCGAGATCAGCGCCACGCAGACGCCGATCAGCATCGACTTCTGCATGCCGCGAAGGGTCAGCGCCAGCAGATCCTGTCCGAGCGCGTTGGTGCCGAACCAGTGGTCGGCGCTGGGTGGCTGCTGCAGTGCGTAGTAGTCCAGATCGGTGTAGCTGTAGGGGAGCAGCGGAGGCAGTGCGTAGCAGCCGACGAAGAACAGCACGAGCAGGACCAGGGAGATGACGCCGGGCTTGTTGCGTAAGAACCGCCGCCACACCAGCGTTCGCCGCGAGGCGAAGGCGTGCGCATCGAGACCCGACTGCGCGGTCGTCGCCGTCTCTGCCGTCACCGGCTCACTCATGTGACACGCACCCTAGGGTCGAGCGCTGCGTAGATGACATCGCTCAGCAGCCCGGCGAGCAGGACGGCGGCGCCGGTGAAGACGGTCACCGCGGCGATGATGTTGGTGTCCTGCGTCGCGATGCCCTGGATGACCCATTCGCCCATTCCGTGCCAGCCGAAGATCTTCTCGGTGAACACCGCTCCGGTGACCAGACCGCTTACGCCATAGGCGAAAAGGGTCGCCATGGGGATCAGCGCGGTCCGCAGGCCGTGCTTGAAGAGGGCTTGACGGCGGGTCAGGCCCTTGGCGCGCGCGGTGCGGATGAAGTCTTGACCGAGCACGTCCAGCATCGCGTTGCGCTGATAGCGGCTGTATCCGGCAGTCCCGAGCAGAGCCAGCGTGAACGTCGGCAGCACGAGATGTTGAACCCGGTCGACGAACTGGTTCCATCCGCCGGTGATGGGATCGGGCGACGTCTCGCCGATGTACTCGAACAGCTGCACTCCGAGAACCGAATTGGCGCCGTTGGCGGCCAGGATCAACAGGTAGGCGGTGATGAACACCGGCGTGCTCAGCAACAGCAGCGACACGATGGTGATGACGCGGTCGCTCAGGTGGTACTGCCGGATCGCACCCCATGCGCCGACCACGACGCCGATGAATGTGCCCAGCAGCGCTCCGATGACGAGGAGCCGCAAGCTGACACCGACGCGGCGACCGAGTTCCGCTGAGATCGGCTGTCCCGTGATCGTCGTACCGAAGTCGCCGGTCACTGCACCGGTTGCCCACTTCGCGTACCGCAGGGGGATCGGGCGGTCGAGGTTGAGTTCGGCGGCCTTGGCGTCGATGACCGTCTGCGGTGGCCTCGGGTTCCGCGACTCGAGGCTGTCCAGCGGCTTGAACGACAGCGAGGTCAGGGTGAAGGTCAGAAACGACGCGAGGATGAGCAGCAGGACGTAGTTGAGCAGCCGGCGCGCGAGGAATCGCGTCATCGGCGACGTCCCGCTGTAGGCATGCGCACAGGGTAGGAGATGGCGGGCTGTGAAGCAGGCAACCCTGGCAGCGGCGCGGCTAGGCAATTCCCTACCGGTCCCAAGGCTGACTACAGAAACCGCGGGTTCACTGGGAGCTACCTGCACCTTCACGGTTCGCCGCACCGCAGGGGCGAGTCGGCAACGACCATGAACGGAGTGTGAAATGGATTCAAGTAGAACCGGCACGGCGAAGATGCTGGCCGCCGTGATCGGCGGGAGCGCGGTCGTGACGATGGGCGCGCTGGCCGTGAGCATCCATCAGCAACCGGAAGGCGCCCAGAGCGTCGCCGTCGGCAAGATGACCATGGCGGCCATGTCGACGGCATCAGGCAAGGACGACACCGTCGAGGCCACGTCGATGGCGGTGCCGGTCATCAAGGGCCCGGCGCCGCTTCCTGCCGAGGAGCAGGCCGCCGAGTAACCGCATTCACCCGGCGTTCACACCTACGGACGTTTCACCTCCGACCCTTCCGGTTATGCATTACGCCGGAGGGGTCGTCGGGGACCTCTCGAAGCACAGTTCGACCGGCCGTCCCAGCGTGTAAGGGGCGGTTGACCAGCAACTGAAGTGGAGTGTCAGAGATGATTTCACGGAAGATGAAATTGGTTTCGGCGACTGTCGGTGCGAGTGCGGTGGTTGCCATGGGCGCGTTGACGGCAGGCTTGAGCGAGGATGGCGGCTCGGCGGTTGTCGTGTCCAGCACTGAGATGACGCTCGGCGAGACGAGCACAATCGAGAAGGCTGCTACTGAGGTCGAGACCTCGGTTGCGGTCCCCGAGGTGACGGCCGAGCCGCCTGACGGCTTCGGCCCGTAACACCCACGGGTACCGGCTAGTTCGCGGCAGGCGACTGGCCCTCTCCGATGCTGGTGAGGGTCAGCGTCGGCCCCGTTCTGGTGGCCTCGACGGTGACGGTGTCGTTTGCGGCGACGGATTTGTCGGGCACGGCTGACGCCGACGGGAACACGTAGATCTGCGTGTACCCGTCGGCGCTGCGTATCACGATCTGAGACAACGTCAGTTCATCGACGACGCCCGTCTGGGTGATCTTCGTGGTGAAGCTTCCTTGGCCATCGGGCACCACGTATTCGCTGTGCAGGACACCCGCGGGCGGAGACGGCACCTGTGCAGGTGGAGGCGCTTGGATCCGCGGCGTCGGTGGGTGTCACAGATCCACTCTGCAGCTCCCGGATGTGAATCGGCTGTGGGCGTTATCAGTGCCGGATGGTCGATCCGCCTTCACAGTCGGCGCACAGAAACGACACAGCGTCCGCTAACGACCTGGGCGAATAATGAGCGACGTGGGTACCCGAACGGAGCTGTGTGAGCGCTAACGCGAACGATCCCGAGCGCGTGGTGATGCGCCGCGCCGACGGTAAACCCATCAACGTGCTGGTCGTCGACGACGAACCCGTCCTCGCCGAGCTCGGTGTCCATGGCGCTGCGGTACGAAGGCTGGGAGATCCAGACCGCAGGTGACGGTGCGACCGCGATCTCGCTCGCCAAAGAGAGTCCGCCCGATGTCGTGGTGCTCGACGTGATGCTGCCGGACATGAGCGGCCTCGACGTGTTGCGCAAGCTGCGCGAGCGGATTCCCCATCTGCCTCTGTTGCTGCTGACCGCCAAGGATTCCGTCGAGGACCGCATTGCCGGGCTGACCGCCGGTGGCGACGACTACGTGACGAAGCCGTTCAGCCTCGAAGAAGTGGTGCTGCGACTGCGCGCTCTGCTGCGGCGCACCGGGGTGACCAGCGAGGCCGGAGGCGCCACGATCGTCGTCGGTGATCTGGCCCTCGACGAGGACAGCCACGAGGTCACCCGCGCGGGTGAGTCGATCTCGCTGACCGCGACCGAATTCGAACTGCTGCGCTTCATGATGCGGAACTCGAAGCGGGTGCTGTCCAAGGCTCAGATCCTCGACCGCGTCTGGAGTTACGACTTCGGAGGGCGGTCGAACATCGTCGAGCTGTACGTGTCGTATCTCCGGAAGAAGATCGACAGCGGCCGCGAACCGATGATCCACACGCTGCGGGGGGCAGGGTATGTCCTCAAGCCCGCGCCTTGACCCGCCGGGAGCGCTGACCCGGATCCGGTCTCCCCGAACATGGTCGCTGCGGGCGCGCCTGCTGGTCACGCAGGTGGCGCTGCTCGCGTTGGTCTGTGCGGGCGTAGGTATCGCGACCGAGCTTGCGCTGCAACGCTTCTTGACCCATCAGCTCGATCAGCAGCTGATCGAGGCGGGCCGCCGGTCGGCGGCCATTTTCGCCTTCGGGCCGCCGCCGCCTCCGGGTTTCGGACCGCCGAGACCCATGCATGGGCCGCCGTTCGCGGTGCCGGCGCGCCCGCCGCCCCTCGAACGTCCGAGGCGGATCATCATCCGCGAGGACGAAGGTCCCGGGCCTGAGTTCCTCAATGCCCCCGGCCAGGCCGCCCGCATGGTCGGTGCGGTCATCGCGCAGGGCGTGCCGGTCGATGCCGGCGTGATCACCGCCGACGGCGCCAGGGCCGAGATCAGCTCCGGGGCGACGCAGCAGCTCGCACAGATTGCGCCCAACCGCTCTCCGACGACAGTCGATCTGGACGGCCTGGGCCGCTATCGGGTGGTGGGCAACCACTCCCGGGGCCCGGAGGAGACGATCGTCGTCGGTCTGCCGACCTCCGACGTCGACGACACGCTGCTGTGGGTTCTGGTGATGTTCTGCATCGTCGGTGTCGTCGCGCTCATCGCAGCGACGACGGCGGGCATTCTGATCATCAGGCGTCAATTCCGGCCGCTGTCAACGGTTTCCGCTGCGGCCCGACAGGTGGCCGACCTCGAGCTCGACCGCGGCGAGGTGCGGCTGCCCACCCCCATCGTCAAGGTGGACCCGGCGAGCGCGCACACCGAGATCGGCCAGCTCGGCTCCGCGCTGAACCGCATGCTGGACCGGATCTCGGGCGCCCTATCGGCGCGCCACGCGAGCGAAATGCGGGTTCGTCAGTTCGTCGCCGATGCCAGCCACGAATTGCGCACTCCCCTCGCGGCGATTCGCGGCTATACCGAGCTGGCGCAGCGGAAACAGGACGTACTGCCCGACGACGTCGCTCACGCGATGAACCGGGTGGAGTCCGAAACCGAGCGGATGACCCACCTCGTCGAGGACATGCTGCTGCTGGCGCGCCTCGACACCGGACGGCCGCTGCAGCGCGAACAGGTGGATGTGACCCGTCTCGTGGTCGACGCCGCCAGCGACGCCCATATCGCGGGGCCCGACCACACGTGGGTGCTGGACCTGCCGGAGGAACCGGTCGTGGTCAGGGGTGACGAGGCGCGGCTGCACCAGGTGCTGGCCAACCTGCTGGCCAATGCACGCACGCACACCCCAGCGGGTACGTCGGTGACCACGGCGCTGACTCTCGACGGCGACAACGCGGTGCTCACCGTGACCGACGACGGCCCCGGCATCCCGGTGTGGCTGCAGCCGGAGGTCTTCGAACGCTTCGCCCGCGGTGACTCCTCGCGGTCGCGCCGCGAGGGCAGCACCGGGCTGGGCCTCGCGATCGTCGCCGCGGTGGTCAGGGCGCACAACGGCACCATCGCCATGCACAGCGTGCCCGGGAACACCGAATTCGTGGTGACGCTGCCGATCGATTCACAGGCAAGCCACAGCGACGCCAAAACCGGGACCTAGCCGCGTCGCTGAGGATTGGGTCGGTGACCGTCCTCGCTCTTCCCGCCGAGCAGACGCAAATTCGCACAAAATGTGCTCCCGCAGTGCGAGTTCGCGTCTGCTCGCGGGTGGGGCCGGGCTTGCTGCTGGCCGACAGGAAGATCCACTACTTCATCCGAGGCCGGTTGATGGTCGGCCCGTGGGGCGGCGCCAACGCGTCGGGCAGCCGCGAAGCCGCGGACATCGCGGAATGGGTGGAGACCCATTTCGCGCCGATGACGGTGGACCGCGCCATCATTTACGACCTCACCGAGCCGCCGAAGAACACATAGCGCAGACATAGCTTCACCCAACGGAGTCGACAGCCTGCTCCTCGACCATGGAGGTCATGACGGACATCGCCCTTCACCCTGACACCAACCCCGGTAGACAAGGCCGCGTCGAACGACGCCCGAACGCGGCGATCGTGGCCCGAACCGCTGGCGTACCCGTTCTCGACGTGGTGATCCCGGTCTACAACGAAGAGGCCGCGTTGGCGGATTCGGTGTACCGGCTGCACAGCCATCTGCGCGAGCAGTTCCCTTTTCCGGCGCGCATCACGATCGCCGACAACGCCAGCGTCGACCACACGTACCGCGTCGCCGAGGAACTGGCCGCCGAGTTGTCCGACGTGCGGGTCCTCAGGCTCGAGGAGAAGGGACGCGGCCGCGCGCTGCACGCGGCATGGTCGATGTCCGACGCCCCGGTGCTCGCCTATATGGACGTCGACCTGTCGACGGACCTCGCCGCGCTGGCTCCGCTTGTCGCCCCGCTGATCTCGGGTCACTCGGATCTCGCGATCGGAACCCGCCTCGGCCGCGGCGCGACGGTGGTGCGGGGGCCGAAGCGGGAGATCGTCTCGCGCTGCTACAACCTGATCCTCAAGGGCACCCTCGCGGCCGGGTTCTCCGACGCGCAGTGCGGTTTCAAGGCTGTCCGCGCCGACGTCGCTCAACGGCTGCTGCCGCACGTCACCGATACTGGGTGGTTCTTCGACACCGAGCTGTTGGTGCTTGCCGAGCGCACCGGGCTGCGCATCCACGAAGTGCCGGTGGACTGGATCGACGACACCGACAGCCGGGTGGACATCGTGGCGACCGCGACCGCCGACCTCAAGGGCATCGCGCGGCTGCTGCGCGGGTTCGCGAGAGGTTCCATTCCGGTGCAGATACTCGCCGCACAGCTCGGGTCGTCGCGGGACTCCGCGGCGCCGCGCTCCCTGCTGCGTCAGGCCGTCCGGTTCGCGAGCGTGGGGGTCGCCTCGACGATCGCCTACCTGCTGCTGTTCATTCTGCTGCACGGAATGCTCGGCGCCCAAGCGGCGAACCTGATTGCACTCCTCGTCACCGCGATCGGCAATACCGCCGCCAACCGGCGGTTCACGTTCGGCATGGCAGGCAGCAAGCGCGTGGCGCGACACCATTTCGAGGGATTGATCGTGTTCGGTATTGCGCTGGCCATCACCAGCGGTTCACTGGCCGTGTTGCACACCCTCGCACCCGAGCCGGGGCGTTACGTCGACGCGATCGTCCTGGTCGCGGCGAACCTCCTGGCCACCGCCGCGCGCTTCGTCCTGCTGCGAGGCTGGGTGTTCCACCCACGCCGCAACCGATGACCTCCGGTGAGAAACACGAAGGAACACAACCGATGACCTTCACCGCCGACTCGTACGTCCCGGCGCCGGTGACGCCCGACGCGCCCGCCGCCCGGCCGCGCTGGGCGACTCCCTCGCTGGTGGTTCTGCTTCTCGCCACCGCGGTGCTGTATCTGTGGGGGCTCGGCTCGTCCGGCTGGGCCAACGACTACTACGCGGCCGCCGCGCAGGCGGGCACGCAGGATCTGACCGCGTGGCTGTTCGGCTCGCTCGACCCGGGCAACTCCATCACCGTCGACAAGCCGCCTGCTGCGCTGTGGGTGATGGCCCTGTCCGGCCGGCTGTTCGGCTTCAGTGCGTTCACGATGCTGCTCCCCCAGGCTCTGATGGGGGTGGGCGCAGTCGCCTTGTTGTACGCCGCCGTTCGCCGCATCAGCGGGCCGGGTGCGGGGTTGATCGCAGGCGCCGCGCTTGCGGCGACGCCGGTGGCGGCGTTGATGTTTCGCTTCAACAACCCCGACGCGCTGCTCGTTCTACTCCTGGTTGCCGCCGCGTACTGCGTGGTGCGGGCAATCGAGGCGGGGAGCACAAAATGGATCGCCTTGGCCGGGTGTGCGATCGGATTCGCGTTCCTTGCGAAGCTGCTTCAGGCGTTCCTGGTGGCGCCGGGCCTCGGGTTGGCCTTCCTCGTCGCCGCCCCCGTCGGGCTGTGGCAGCGGATCTGGAAGCTGATGGTCGGCGCGGCGGCGATGATCGTGTCGGCCGGCTGGTATCTGGGCCTGGTCAGCCTGTGGCCCGCCGATTCGCGGCCGTACATCGGAGGGTCGACGGACAACAGCCTGCTGCAGTTGACCCTGGGATACAACGGGCTTGCGCGTGTGCTCGGCGGTGAGGGTCCCGGTGGCGGAGGTCATGACGCCGGTCTGCCGCCCGGTGGCGGCCCCGCAGGCGGACCCGGCGGCATGGGCAACCTGTTCTTCGGCGGCGATCCCGGCATCGGTCGCATGTTCGGCATGTCGATGGGCACCGAGGCGTCGTGGCTGTTGCCTGCCGCCCTGATCGGGCTGATCGCCGGTCTGTGGCTGACCAGGAAGTCCGTCCGCACACACCGGGTACGCGCGAGCCTGCTGCTGTGGGGTGGCTGGTTGGTGGTGACCGCCGCGGTGTTCAGCTTCATGGCCGGCATCATCCACCCCTACTACACCGTCGCCCTTGCGCCGGCGATCGCGGCGCTGGTCGGTATCTCGGTGCGTGAACTGTGGCGCGTCCGGGAGCAATTGGCCGCGCGTGTGGTGTTGGCCGTCATGTCGGCGGGCACCGGGGTCTGGTCCTTCGTGCTGTTGGATCGCACACCGGACTGGCTGTCTGCATTGCGCTGGATAGTGCTGGCCGGATCGCTCGCCTTCGCCGTGGGGCTTGCGGTCGGCGCGCAACGGCGCGGTCGGGCCGTCGCGGTGATCGCAGCAGGCGCAATCTTTTTCGCTGCTGCAGCACCCGCCGCCTATGCCATCGAGACGGTTGCTACCTCGCATAACGGACCCATCTCCACATCAGGCCCGGACAAGGACAACCTGTTCGCGCGGCCCGGCGGGCCCGGCGGCCACGATGGGCCTGGCGGTCGGATCGCCGACAATGCGGCGCTTGCCGAGCTGGTGGCGGGCCTCGACAACCGTTGGGCCGCAGCATCGATCGGCTCCATGGACGCCAGCAGCCTCGAGCTGAAGACCGGTGCGTCGATCATGGCGATCGGCGGGTTCACCGGCAGCGACAATTCGCCCACCTTGGAGCAGTTCCAGGGCTACGTCGCCGACCATGAGGTGCGGTACTTCATCGCCGGCGAGCCGTTCGGCCCGCCCGGCAGACACGAGTCCGGTGCGGCGGCCGAGATCACGTCGTGGGTGAAGCGCAACTTCGCGGCAATCGATGTGGGCGGGACAACGGTCTACGACCTCATCGCGCCGACAAGCATTCAATCGCGGTGATTCTGACTCGTGGCGGCTTTGCGGCGTGTTGTTATCGTCGGGTGCTTTGCGAACCGACAAGGAGGTCGAAATGACGGCGACCGACGAATACCTGAAGAACAACGAGGAGTACGCGAAGAACTTCTCGGGTCCGCTGCCGCTTCCGCCGTCCAAACACGTCGCCGTGGTGGCGTGCATGGACGCCCGGCTGAACGTGTACCAACTCCTCGGGCTGAAGGACGGCGAGGCGCACGTCATCCGCAACGCGGGCGGGGTGGTGACCGACGACGAGATCCGGTCGCTCGCGATCAGTCAGCGGCTGCTCGGCACCAAGGAGATCATCCTCATCCACCACACCGACTGCGGGATGCTCACGTTCACCGACGACGACTTCAAGCGGGCCATTCAGGACGAAACCGGAATCAAGCCGGAGTGGGCTGCCGAGGCGTTCGGTGATCTCGACGAGGACGTGCGGCAGTCGATCCGCCGGATCGAGGCGAGCCCGTTCGTCACCAAGCACGAGTCGTTGCGCGGCTTCGTCTTCGACGTGGCCACCGGCAAGCTGAACGAGGTCACGGCCTGACCATCGCCGAGTCGACTGCTGCATCAACGGGTGGAGAATCGCCAACGGCGTCTGGCTCGGCGCCGACGTCGACGGCATCGCGGCATGGTTCGCCGAACACGCGTTGGCCGACGGCGGCTGGAACTGTGAGTGGGTCGAGGGTTCCACGCGGTCGTCGTTCCACTCAACGCTCAACTCGCTCAAGGGATTACTCGCCCACGAGGCCGCGACCGGCGGTTCCACGGCAACGCGCGAGGCCCGGAAAGCGGGGGAGGAGTATCTGCTCGCGCGACAGCTGTGTCGTCGACTGTCGACGGGCGAGATCGTGGCGCCGTGGGTGGAGGCGGGCCGAAAGCCCGGTCGGGTGTGGTTCGAGGTCGACGTGCCAGCCGGTGAGCCGTCGAAGTGGCTGACCCTGTACGGCGCACGGGTGCTCGATTGGTGGAACGCCGCTCAGCCCACCTTGTAGGTGGCGATGGCCTTCGCCACCGCCTCCCCGGCGGGGGTAACCACGTCGACGTCACAGTTGACCAGTGTCTTGCCGCGCCGCAGCACCGTGCCCACGCCGATGAGGTCGGTGGCCTGCGCCGGCGCGAGGAACTGCATCGACAGCGATATCGTGACGCCGCGCATCGAGTCGGGCACCTCCGCGCCCGCCCATGCGGCGGCCATCACTGTCATGTCCGCGAGTGTGGCGATCGCCCCGCCGTGCACCATGTCGCCGAGCGTGGTGTTGGTCGGGTTGAACGGCATCCGCAACCGCACCTCGTCGCCGTCGAGCACCTCGGCGACAATGCCGAGCTTGGCGGCGAGGGGACAGGCCGGGATGAACTGCGCCATGACATCGGCCCCGGTGCGTGCATCAGCAAGTGCCATGTATTCAGTATCGGCACGAAAGAGGGCAGGGCAATTACCTGCGAGGTAGTCCTCGCGCATTGACAGGCGCGGGTCGGGAATGGAACCATACCAATTAATATTTGTAAATCTGGTCAAACCTACCAACTTAAAGAGGATGGATGACGACGACCGCGCAAGAGCCCAAGCAGGGCGCCGGGCGATACGAGCTGAGCCATCTGCGGGCGCTCGAAGCCGAGGCGATTCACATCATTCGCGAGGTGGCCGCTGAGTTCGAGCGGCCTGTGCTGCTGTTCTCCGGCGGCAAGGACTCCATCGTCATGCTGCACCTGGCGATCAAGGCGTTCGCGCCGGGACGGCTGCCGTTCCCGGTCATGCACGTCGACACGGGACACAACTTCGACGAGGTCCTGGAAACCCGCGACGAGCTCGTCGAGCAGTTCGGTGTCCGACTGGTCGTCGCAAAGGTGCAGGACGACATCGATGCCGGCCGCGTCGTCGAGACAATCCCGTCGCGCAACCCCATGCAGACCTTCACCCTGCTGCGAGCCATCCGCGAGAACAAGTTCGACGCGGCGTTCGGTGGTGCCCGGCGCGACGAGGAGAAGGCGCGCGCCAAGGAGCGGGTGTTCAGCTTCCGCGACGAGTTCGGGCAGTGGGACCCCAAAGCGCAACGGCCCGAGCTGTGGAATCTGTACAACGGACGTCATCACAAAGGCGAGCACATCCGCGTGTTCCCGCTGTCCAACTGGACCGAGTTCGACATCTGGTCCTACATCGGCGCCGAGAAGATCAAGCTGCCGTCGATCTACTACGCACATCAGCGCCAGGTGTTCGAGCGCGACGGCATGCTGCTGGCGGTGCACAAGTACCTGCAGCCCCGCAAGGGCGAGAAGGTGATCGAGAAGACGGTCCGCTTCCGCACCGTCGGCGACGTCACCTGCACCGGCTGCGTGGAATCGCTCGCGGGCACGGTTTCCGAGGTGATCGCCGAGACTGCCGTGTCGCGACTCACCGAACGGGGCGCGACCCGCGCCGACGACCGGATCTCTGAGGCTGGCATGGAAGACCGCAAGCGCGAGGGGTATTTCTGATGGCGACGTTACTGCGCATTGCGACCGCAGGTTCGGTTGATGACGGCAAGTCGACGCTGATCGGCCGCCTGCTGTATGACAGCAAAGCCGTGATGGAGGACCAGCTGGCCGCCGTCGAGCGGACATCCAAGGAACGCGGACACGACTACACCGACCTCGCTCTGGTGACCGACGGCCTGCGCGCCGAACGCGAGCAGGGCATCACCATCGATGTCGCCTACCGTTATTTCGCCACGGCCAAGCGGAAATTCATCATCGCCGACACGCCGGGCCACATCCAGTACACGCGCAATATGGTGACGGGCACCTCGACCGCGCAGCTGGCAATCGTCTTGGTCGACGCGCGTCACGGCCTGCTCGAACAGTCGCGCAGGCACGCCTTCCTGGCGTCGCTGCTGGGCATCCGACACATCGTGTTGGCCGTCAACAAAATGGACCTGATCGACTGGGACCGCGAACAATTCGAGAAGATCCGCGACGACTTCCACGAGTTCGCGGCGCGCCTCGACGTGCAGGATGTGACGACGATCCCGTTGTCGGCGCTGCGCGGTGACAACGTGGTGACGAAGTCGGACAACACCCCGTGGTACGACGGTCCGTCGCTGCTGTCGCACCTCGAAGAGGTGTACATCGCCGGTGACCGCAACCTGGTCGACGTGCGCTTCCCCGTCCAATACGTGATCCGGCCGCAGACCCACGACCACGCCGATCACCGCAGCTACGCGGGCACCGTCGCGAGCGGCGTCATGCGCCCTGGAGACGAGATCGTCGTCCTGCCCACCGGCAAGACAAGCCGCATCACGGCGATCGAGGGGCCGACGGGGCCTGTCTCGGAGGCGTTTCCGCCCATGGCCGTCTCGGTGAGCCTCGCCGACGACATCGACATCTCGCGCGGCGACCTCATCGCACGGCCGAACAACCAGCCGCGGGTGGCGCAGGACTTCGATGCCACTGTGTGCTGGATGGCCGACGAAGCGGCTCTTGAGCCTGGCCGCGACTACATCATCAAGCACACGACCCGCACGACGCGGGTCAGGGTGACCGGGCTGGACTACCGTCTCGATGTCAACACGCTGCACCGCGACAAGACCGCCACCGCACTCAAACTCAATGAGCTGGGCCGAATCGCGTTGCGCGCGCAGGTGCCGCTGCTGCTCGACGAGTACAGCCGCAACGCGGCCACCGGATCGTTCATCCTGATCGATCCGAACACCAACGGCACGGTCGCGGCGGGCATGATCCTGCCCTACGTCTCCGCGCGCACGGCGAGCCCGAACACGGTGCGCCACGAATCGCTGTGCACGTCCGAGGACCGGTTGTCGAAGGGACGCACAGTCTGGTTCACCGGGCTGTCAGGGTCGGGCAAGTCGTCGGTGGCGATGCTCGTTGAGCAGAAACTTCTGGAAAAGGGTTCTCCTGCCTACGTTCTCGACGGCGACAATTTGCGTCACGGCCTGAACGCCGATCTCGGGTTCTCGATGGCCGACCGCGCCGAGAACCAGCGTCGGCTCGCCCATGTCGCGGCCATCCTCGCGGAGTCGGGGCAGACCGTGTTGGTGCCGGCGATCAGCCCGCTGGAGGAGCACCGGGCGCTGGCCCGCCAGGTGACCAACGACGCAGGCCTGGAGTTTTTCGAGGTCTTCTGCGACACACCGCTCGAGGACTGCGAGCGCCGTGACCCGAAGGGGTTGTACGCCAAGGCTCGCGCAGGCGAGATCACCCACTTCACCGGTATCGACAGCCCCTATCAGCGTCCGAAGCAGCCCGATCTGAGGTTGACGCCCGACCGGTCGCCCGAGAAACTCGCCGATCTCGTCGTCGAGCTGCTGGAGAGCCGCCCGTGACCGATCGCAGCGACGATGACGTCGCGTCCCGGTTGGCCACCGACGCCGGCGAGCTGCTGCTCGGTGTGCGCGAGGAGCTCGCAGATGCTAGTGCCGCTGAACGAAAAGCAGCAGGCGACAAGCGGTCTCACGACTTCCTGATGGAGGCGCTGGCCTCCGTTCGACCCGCCGACGCGGTGCTGTCCGAGGAGGGTGCCGACGACCCCGTCCGGTTGACTTCCGAGCGGGTGTGGATCATCGATCCGCTCGACGGCACCCGCGAGTTCTCCGAACTCGGTCGCGACGACTGGGCAGTGCATGTCGCGCTCTGGCACAACGGCGAACTCATCGCCGGTGCGGTAGCTCTACCGGGGCAGGGCGTCACGCTCGCCACCCCCGACGTCAGCCCACCACCGCAGGCGCCGGCGAAGCCCCGCATTGTGGTCTCCAGGACCCGGCCTCCCGCCGTCGCGCTCGAGGTTCGCGACGCGCTCGACGGTGTGCTCGTCGAAATGGGCTCGGCAGGAGCTAAAGTCGCGTCGGTCGTGCTCGGCCTCTCCGACGTCTACGTTCACGCGGGTGGTCAGTACGAATGGGACTCCGCTGCACCGGTCGCGGTGGCTCGTGCCGCCGGGCTGCACACGTCGCGCCTCGACGGCGCACCGCTGGAATACAACCGGCGCGACCCGCTGCTGCCCGATCTGATCGTGTGCAGACCTGAGCTGGCCCAGGCCGTCCTGAACGTCACGCGCTAGCGTCGACGCCGACCCCGGCTTGGAGAGTCTGCCGGGTCGCTGCGAAGGTACCCAACGCCCCGCCGGGCCAACACCCGGGATCAACGGCGTGCCGTAGGCGCACGCGCACCGGATTTCGCGGTGTCGCGCTGATCGCTAACGAGGCAGCGGTCACTATGCCTACGCTCGGCGGGTGTCTGAACCGCAAACCTTGCGTGCGCTGGCCGACCTACCGCAATCGCCCGCGCCTGGCCGACTCCGCGCTGGTCATGATCGACTGCCAGAACACCTACACGCGCGGGGTGATGGAGTTGGAGGGCGTGCAGGCCGCCCTCGACCAGGCCGCCGCCCTGCTGGACCGAGCCCGATCCGAGGGCATCCCGATCATTCACATCCAGCACTCCGACGGACCCGGTTCGCTGTACGACATCGACGGTGAAAGCGGCGCGATCGTCGATCGCGTCGCCCCGCGCGGCGACGAACCGGTGGTGGTGAAGAACTACCCGAACGCGTTCGTGCAGACCGATCTCGACGATCGTCTGAAGGCCGCGAACGCGTCGAACCTCGTACTGGCCGGCTTCATGACGCACATGTGCGTGAATTCGACGGCGCGCGGAGCGTTCAACCTCGGCTACGCGCCGACGGTGGTGGCCGCCGCGACAGCCACACGGGCGCTGCCCGGGCTGGGCGACGAACCGGTGCCCGCCGCGGTGCTGCATTCGGCCAGCCTGGCCGCGATCGCCGACCTGTTCGCTGTCGTCGTCCCGGGCTCCTCGGACATCCCGGACTGAGCGGAGCGCAGATGACGACGCCCTCGACCAAGGTCAGCAGGCTCAGCGAGAAACAGACCACGTCACGGGATCAACTCGACGAACTGCTCGACAGCACACCGCTCGCCACAGTGGCGCTCGTCCGTGACGGACACCCGGTGATCTTCCCGACCGGGTTCGCCAGGGTCGATGACGAACTCGTGATCCACGGCTCGACGGGCTCGCCGTGGATGCGAGCGTTGGCCGACGGTGCCTCGGCAGCCGTCTCGGTCACCGGTCTGGATGGGATCGTGGTGGCGCGCAGTGGCTTCGAGTCGTCGTTCCGTTATCGCAGCGCCGTCGTCTTCGGTGTGTTCGAGCGGGTACCCGATGCAGACAAAGCCCACTACCTGGACCGGCTGACCGAGGCGTTCATTCCCGGCCGGACCGCCGAGCTACGGGCAAGCACCCGTAGGGAACTCGCGGCGACCCTTCCGCTGCGGCTGGCGATCGACACAGACAACTGGTCGCTGAAGGTCAGCGCCGGCTGGCCGGACGACCCCGACGAGGACATCGCAGGCGATGCATGGGCAGGCGTCGTGCCGATGTCGGTTGCCTACGGCTCGCCGCTTCCCGCTCCCGACCTGCGGTCGGGTATCCCGGTGCCGGACTCGGTGCGCGCGATGACCGGTGCGCCGCCGTCAGTCCAGTAACTCGGTCCGGCGGTAGAGGTCTGTGCGACGGTCGCCGTGCACGTCATTGTGGGTGTTGATCCGCTTGTTCTGCGACTCCGCGAGGTCGACGTCGGCGACAACCACATCCGCCTTCCCGAATTCGGCCATGGCGAGCGGATAACCGTCCGCGTCGGTGATCACACTGCCGCCGATCCACTCCCGGCCGCGCTCGATGCCCACCCGGTCGCACACCGCGATCGGCATCCGGTTCATCCCCGCCCCGGCCAACGCCCGCACCATCTCGGTCGGACGCTCGCCCTCCGGGCGTGGCAGCAGTGGCCAGTTCGCCGGGGCGCACAACAGGTCGGCGCCGGAAAGCGCAACGGCGCGAACCCATTCCGGAAACTCGACGTCGTAGCAGATCATCACGCCGATGCGGCCGTAATCGGTGTCCACCACGAGCGGCAGGTCGTCGCCGCGATCGAAGACGGCGTTCTCACTGTCCCACAGGTGCGCTTTGCGGTAGACGCCACGCAGCCCGCTGGGGTCGACGATAGCGGCGCTGTTGTAGATGGAGTCACCCGCGGCCTCGGGGAATCCGCCGACGATGACGAGCCCCAACGCCTGGGCCAGATCGGCCCAGCCGGAGACCGCCGGGCCGTCGCGGGTTTCGGCCAGCGACGCCAGTTCGCCGCGGTCGGCGAAGACATAGCCCGACGAAGCCAGTTCGGGGAGAACGACGATCTGCGCGCCGTCGCGAGCGGCAGACTCGATGGCAGCCCGGCAGGTGGTGCGGTTTCCCGCGGTATCCCCGATGGACAGCGGTAGTTGAGCGCAGGCGACGCGGGTGGCCATTCCTCGATGGTCGTGCATTCGTCACAGGTTTGCACCCCCGTCAATGGCAGAATTCGATTCATGCGGATGTCGGCCAAGGCGGAGTACGCCGTCCGGGCGATGGTCCAGTTGGCCGCAGCCGAGGAAGGCTCGGTGGTCAAGACCGACGACCTGGCCAAGGCGCAGGCGATTCCACCGCAGTTCCTCGTCGACATCCTGTCGGATCTGCGCACCGACCGGCTGGTGCGCAGCCGCCGTGGCCGGGAGGGCGGCTACGAGCTGGCCCGGCCCGCGGCCGAGATCAGCATCGCCGACGTCCTGCGGTGCATCGACGGCCCGCTGGCCAGCGTGCGCGATATCGGCCTGGGCGACCTGCCGTACTCGGGGCCGACGGCCTCGCTGACCGATGTCTGGCGGGCACTGCGGGCGAGCATGCGATCGGTACTCGAGGAAACCAGCCTGGCCGACGTGGCGGGCAGCGCGCTTCCGCCGCATGTGGCGAGGTTCGCCGATGACTATCGAGGTCAGGAGAAGGACCGCGGGCACCGGAGCCGCAATGCCGGCGAGGTCAAGAAACAGAGGAGCCGGAAGGCCGGCGAGGTCAAGCCGCGCACCGCCGGCTAGCGACGCCCTCGGCGTCGAGATGCGATGCCATCCAGCAACATTCGCAGACCGCGGTCGAAATCGTCTTCGACGCTGGATTCGACCGCGACCTTCGACAACGCCTCCACATGGGGGTGATCCCCACCTGCCACCGCTCCGATGCGGGCCGCGACCAGCGGCCCCGCCAGATCGGCCTGCGCCGAGCCTGTCACCAGAGCCAGCAGTGAGTGGAACGCAGCGAGCCGGTCTCGATCCGTGAGGTCGGCCCGGTTCAACGCCGAGATGAGCGCGTCGGCCGCCGCGAAGCCGGTCGAGGAGGACATTCGACGCGTCAACACCAGCGGAATCGCCGCCGGGTGGGCGCGGATGCCCTGCCACATCGCGGTGGCGACGGCGTGCGCGTCGTGCTGCCAGTCGTCTGTCTCCTCGGGCAGGCGCACCTCGGCGACGATCGCCGCAACGACCAGTTCCTCGAGGCCCTCCTTGTCCGCGACGTAGTTGTAGAGCGTCATCGGTCCCGTCCCCAGTGCTGCGGCCAGCGACCGCATGCTCAGTGCGGCCACACCCGACTCGTCGACGATGCGCAACGCCGCGACGGCGATTTCGTCGGTCGTGAACCGTGCCCGCATCTCGCTCCCTTGACAAGTACGACGTACGTGAAGCAGTGTAGCAATACGTACAACGTACCTATGAGGAGATCGACATGCCTGCGACCATCCCGACCCACAAGGTCGAATTTCTGTCCCGCGGTACCCGGTGCGCAGCCTGGCTGACCCTTCCGCCCGGCGAAGCCCCGCGCCCGGCCGTCGTGCTGGTACACGGTTTCGGGGCGACGCACGAGATGATGCTTGCGCAGTACGAGCAGCGCTTCGCCGCATCGGGCATAGCGACTCTGGCGTTCGACTACCGCAACACCGGTGAGTCAGGAGGCCAACCGCGGCAACACATCTCGTTGCGGGCCCAGCGCGACGACGTGGAGGCGGCGCTGGACTTCGCCGAAACTCATCCGGCGATCGACGGAACGCGGGTCGGCCTGTGGGGAACCAGCCTCGGCGGGATGAACGTACTGCGGGTCGCGGCGAGGCGCGACGACGTTGCTGCGGCGATTGTGCAATGCCCGATGGTGCACGGGCCCGCGGCCGTACGCAGGCTTGGCATCGCGTCGGCGATGCGCCTTGCCCCGGCCGTTGCACTGGACGCGGTTCGGATCGTGCTGCGTCAAGGCAGGCAGTATGTGCCGATCGTCGGCCCGCCGGGCAGCACCGCGATGGTGACGATCGCCGGTGCGGAGGCGGGCTGGAACTCGACTGTCCCGGCGGGGTGCCACTTCGACAACCGGGTGGCCGCCGCCGACGTCCTCGGTCTGGTCGCCACATCGGCGCTGCGGGATTCCGCCAGAATCACCGCACCGCTACTGGTGTGCGTGTGCGACCGCGAGTCGCTCATCGACCCCGAATGTGTTGGGGAGGTGGCGCACAGGGCGCCCCGCGGCACCGCCCGCCACTACGACTCTGACCATTTCGAGATCTACCATCCGCCGCTGCTCGAGCAGGCCCTGGCCGACCAGACGGCCTTTCTGCGGGAGCATCTCGATGTCGGTGCGTGAACTACTTCGAGACAACGACACGAGGTTTTGCGCGTACGCTCGCGCATTGAGCGCCGACGACTGGGCTCGACCGAGCCTGTGTGACGCCTGGACCAATCACGAGGTGCTCGCTCATCTGGTGGTCGGTCTGAGTGCATCGCCGGCGAGCATGGTCGCCGCCCTGGCGCGCCATCGCGGCATATTCGACAACGCGAACGCCGACATGGCCACCGCGCTGGCCGATCGCCGCTCGCCAGCGGAACTGCTCGACGATTTCGAGCGGCTGAGCCGGCAACCACGGGGTCTCGGCCGCTACTTCCCGTCGCGGTTGTTGCTCGGCGACCATGTCACCCACGAACTCGACGTGGTTTTCGCGCTGGGCGGCCGACCCGAGATCGCCGACGATGTTCTCGTCGCGGTGTTGAACACCCAAGTGAACGTGCCGAATCCGTTCGTCCCGGCGTTTCGTAACGCCAGGGGTTTGCGGTTACGAACGACAGATATCGCCTGGCGCCATGGCACGCGTGGTCCCATTGTGGAAGGTCAGGCAGCCGCGCTGCTGTCCGTCCTCGGCAATCGGCCGCACATGCTGTGGCGCCTGCACGGTGACGGCGTCGTCGTCCTCGAGTCGAGGCTCAGGCGCCCGACCCGTACGGGCGGGTGAGTATCTCGAGATGGTGGCCTGCCGGGTCCTGGAAATAGACGCCGCGGCCGCCGTCGTTGTGGTTGATCTCGCCGGGCCTGCTCCCACGCGGGTCCGCCCAGTGCTCGATACCGCGGTCGCAGATCTTGCCGTAGATCGAGTCGAATTCGGCCTCGGACACCAGGAATGCGTAGTGCTGGGGACGGATCTCTTCGCCGCCGGGCGCCTCGGCGAAGTCGAGGCTGACGTCGTTGGCGACGTTGACCACCAGGAAGGGGCCGAACGGCTTGGCGTCGGGAAGGCCGAACAGCTCGGTGAGAAAGCCGGCCGACTGCTGCTTGTCCTTCGCTGCGACGATGGTGTGGTTCAACTTGATGCTCATGCATTGCCAGTAAACCACTGTGGTGCGGCCCATCCCATCGGGCAGGATCGGCACATGGTCGATGTGACAGTCATGACGGGCGCGCGTGCTCGAGAGGGCGGTCCTGTCGCTCGAGGCAAGGTTGGTGCGCCACACCGTGTTTCCCAATCTCGGCCCCGAGCCGCAGGACGTTCCGCAGTTCGGCATGGTGGTGAAATGAGTTCGCCCGGCGCCGCCGCCACGCTGCCTCGGTTCGCGTGGTACGAAGGACCAGTCCAATCGATGGGAGGCGATGATGCCTGACCGGTTTGATATTCGGGGCCTTGACGTTCCGGTGGTCGTCGCGCCCATGGCAGGTGGACCATCGACGCCAGAGCTCGCGGCAGCGGGCACCAACGCCGGGGGGCTCGGCTTCGTCGCCGCCGGCTACCTGAGCGCTGGGGTGCTCGCCGAGCGGATCGCCGCCGCGCGCGACCTGACGACGGGACCGCTCGGCGTCAACCTGTTCGTGCCGCAGCCAAGCGCCGCGACACCCGAGACGATCTCCGCCTACGCCTCGGCGTTGGCGTCGGATGCGGACCGATACGGCGTCGAGTTGGGAAAGCCGGTATTCACCGACGACGATTGGGCGGCCAAAATCGACCTGTTGCTCGACGTTCGGCCCGAGGTGGCTTCGTTCACGTTCGGGTTGCCGAGCATGCAGGAATGCAGGCGTCTTCGAGACGCTGGGATCGTCACGGTGGGCACCGTGACGTCGGTCGACGAAGCCGACGCCGCGATCGACTGCGGCGTGGACGCGGTCGCGGTGCAGGGCCCGGGAGCGGGTGGGCATCGCGGCACCTTCGACCCGGTGGCCGAGCCGAACCCGCAACCGCTGAACGACATCCTGGCGGCTGTCGTCGGACGGGTCGAGGTCCCCGTCGTCGCCGCCGGCGGTCTGATGAACGCTGACGACGTCGGTGCCGTCATCGAGGCGGGTGCGGTTGCCGCACAATTGGGTACGGCGTTCCTACTGGCCGACGAAGCGGGCAGCAGCCCGGTGCACCGCAAGGCACTGCGGGATCCGCAGTTCACCGAAACCGTTGTGACGAAGTCGTTTTCCGGCCGGTACGCGCGCGGACTGCGCAATCGCTTCATCGACGACCACGAGGCGCAGGCACCATTCGGCTACCCCGAGATCCATTACCTCACCGGCCCGCTGCGCGCCGGTTCGGTCCGTGCAGGTGATCCGCATGCCACCAACGTGTGGGCGGGCACGGGCTTCGCGTCGATCCGGACCGGATCGGTCGCCGATATCATGGGTGGCCTGACGTAGCAATTGCATTTGCTGACGCATAGGAAATGCAAATGTTTGCGTTGCCTATGAGCATCACCGAAATCCGCTGGAATCGAATTAGCGTTGATGGTGTCGAACCACATAGGAAGCGCGCCGCTTCCTCCTCGAATAGGAGCTGGACACCATGAAACGATATCTCGCCGCCACCTTGCTCGCTGCGGCAGCGACCTCCGCTTCACTGGCCGTGTCAGGAGTCGCCAGCGCGGCACCGACCGGGCCGTCGGAGGTGGAAGAGACCGTGAAAACCCTTGAAGCAAGTGGCTATAACGTCGTCTTGAACCGAACCGGATCTGAGCCGCTTTCCTCGTGCTCGGTGGAATCCGTCCGGCCGGGCCAGACGCACAGGACCGTCGACTCGCGCGGCAGCAGCACACCGTCGGAGACCATCGTCGCCGAGACCGTGTATGTCGACTTGGCGTGCTGAGTCGTACTGCAACACCGCAACGGGAGTGCGGAGCGCAGTAGCGTTCCGTACTCCCACTTTTGTATGTAAGGCGATTCGCCAGCTATTTGCTGGACGAGATCAGTTCGGTCGTGGCGCTTGGCTCGTCCTCTGTGTGCAGCGGCAGCGTCACCGCGAAAACCGTCCGCCCCGGACGGGAGGTGACGGCGATGTTCCCGCCGTGCGCCTCGACGATCGACGCGGCGATGGCCAACCCCAGCCCGGAATGCCCCGCTTCGCGTGAGCGTGACTTGTCCGCCCGTACGAAGCGTTCAAAGAGATGGGGTAGCAGCTCATCGCCGATACCGGGGCCGTCGTCAGCCACGGTCAGCTCGACGGAAGTGTCGACCGCGGCGGAAACCGTTGTCGTGACGGTCGTTCCGGCCGGAGTGTGGGCGCCGGCGTTGGACAACAGATTGGCGATCGCCTGGTGTAGCTTCGCGCGATCGCCACGCAGGTGGACCGGCCCTTCGGGCACGTTGGTCTCCCAACGATGAGTTGGTGTGGACACCGCGGCGTCGTTCACCGCATCGACGGTCAACTCGACGAGGTCGACGTCCGTCGACTCGAGGTCCTGGCGCTCGTCGAGACGGGCGAGGAACAGCAGATCCGATACCAGCGTGTTCATCCGGGCTGATTCCGCCTCGATACGCGCGAGCGAGTACTCGGTGGTCTCCGGAAGCACGGCGCTGTCCTGCCGCGTCAGCTCGGCATAACCCTGAATCGCCGCCAGGGGAGTGCGCAGCTCATGGCTGGCGTCGGTGATGAACTGCCGCATCCGGCGATCGGAGGCGGCGACTTCTGTCAGTGCCCCTTCGACGTGCGCGAGCAACCGGTTGAGGGCGTCGCCCACAAGGCCGACCTCGGTTCGCGGGTCGGTGTCCCCGTCGGGTACGCGCGGTGTGATGGCGTACTGGTCGCGGTTGAGCGGCAACGTGGCGACCTCGGCGGCCGTCGAGGCGACGCGGGCGAGCGGGCGCAGGGCTACCCGCACGATCGCAAGAGTCCCGAACGCCGTGACGATCAGTGCGAGCGCGGTGAGCGCGGCGACAACGATGGTCTCGCGGGTTGCGGCGGCGCTCGCCTGGCGCAGCGACGCCGCGGTGACGAGAATTTCGCCCGGCCCGCCGTCGCGGGCGACGAACCGGTAGCTACCCAGGTCGTCCAGCCAATCGGTCTCCGCGCGGCTGCCCCCCTCCGCGTGGGCGAGGATCTCGGCGAGGGCGTCGGGCGGAACAGGGGTGGCGTCACCGTCGCCGAAGAGTGCCGAGTCCACCACGCGGCCGTCGCGGATGAGCACGACGATGTTTCCCGGCGCCTGGCCGATGAGCTGGTTCAACGGCTTCATCGCATCGGGTGGGGGGAGTTCGCCCCCTGGCAGAGGTGTGCTGCGGTACTTCGTCAGCGACTTACTGAAAGCATCTGCGGCGGAGGTCAACTGGGTGTCGACGATTCCGGCCACCGAGGATCGCAGGGTCAGTACCGACACTGTCCCCACGGCCACGAGCACCGACATCACCACCGCGCACACCCCGACGACCAGCTGCCGCCGCAGCGGCCAACCGCGCACCGAGAGCACGCTCATTCGGCGGGCCGCAACAGGTATCCGACGCCGCGAACCGTGTGAATCATCGGCGTGCGCCCGGCGTCGATCTTCTTGCGCAGATACGACACGTAGAGGTCGACGATGCTCGACCTGCCGCCGAAGTCGTAATGCCACACCCGCTCGAGGATCTCCTGCCGGGACACCGCGCGTTTGGCGTGTCTCATCAGATACCGCAGCAGCTCGAACTCCGTTGAGGTCAGCGCGACAGGCTCGCCACCGCGGGTGACCGTGCGGCTCGCGCAGACGAGTTCCAGGTCGCCGACGGTGAAGGTTTCGTCGGCCGCGGGGGTGAGATAGGCCGATCGGCGGAGTAAACCGCGCAGTCGCGCGACGAGTTCCTCGAGGCTGAACGGTTTGGTCATGTAGTCGTCACCGCCCGCGGTCAAACCGACCACGCGGTCGTGCACTGAATCACGGGCGGTGAGAAACAGAATCGGCGTGTAGGACTCGCCGTCGCGGAGCTGCTCGAGGACCCCGAAACCGTCCGTGCCGGGCAGCATGATGTCGAGCACGACGACGTCGGGTGTGTTGGCCCGGTAGCGCGCGACCGCCTCTTCGGCGTCGTGGGCGACATCGATATGCCAGCCTTCGTACTCCAGCGCCATACGGATCAGATTGGTCAGCGCTCGTTCGTCGTCGACGAGCAGCGCGCGAATCGGCGATCCGTCGGCCCGGTACATCCGGGGCAACTTGCCCAACACCGGCTGACGCGGTGTGTTTCGACCGACCTGCAACGACGTCATCCACACATTGTTCCTGTCGGGCGGCCTCTGCACATCGGCCTCATAGAAAGTTCATATCCGCGCCGGTCACGCCGCGATTTCGGCGCGCTGGGTATCGCTGAGGGTGACCCAGCGCGCCGAAATCACCTAGTAGCCCGCCTCGTCGATGACGATGTCGCCGTTGTCGGACCGGGCGGTGATCACCGCGCTCGCCGCTTCCGCGTTCGTCGTGCGCGGCACGCGCACCACCGTGGACCCGCGCTCGGTGCCCGTGTCGGCGTCGACGACGTAGGGACCGCGCGCCGGCAGCCCGATGCGGATGTCGCCGTTGCCGGAGGTGGCCTCCACTGTCCGCGGCGCGGCATCCGTGAAGTCCACTTCCACGTCGCCGTTGTTCGTCGTCGCGCTGAACGCGTCGGTGACCGCGATCGCGGACCGCGTTCTCACGTCGCCGTTCTCGGTGTGCGCCTCGATGCGGCGGGCCGACCCGCTGAGCAGTATCGCCCCGTTCTCCGTGTTCGCGGTCAACTGGTCGAGGTCGGCCTGTGCCATCACCACTCCGTTCTCCTGCCGAGTGGTGACGGCGAGCCTGCGCGCGAGTTGGGGAGGCAGCACGACCGTGATCTCGCCTGCGCGCCCCCACTGCAGGAACGGCGAGGCTTCGCCGCTGATGGCGATGCGGGCTTCCGCACCGTCGGCGGTGACGCTGAGCGGATGCGAGCCGGCACGTGTGGAGTTGATCATGCGCATGTCCGCGCGGGGTTCCGTGGCGGCCCTGTCGGCGGTGATGCGGACCGCTACCGGCATCTCACCGGTGTCGATGACCAGCGAGCGCATCACCGACGGAAGCGGCTTGCTGTCGGTGATCACACGGAATGTCGAGAGACCCCATGCCGCGGCTCCGAGGGTGCCCAGGCTGCCCAGGACGAGCACTGCGGCGGCGCCGATGAGCAGCACCCGGATCGCGGTCCGCCCGCCGGGAGACAGCGGCGGCGGCGACGAAGGCGGTGGGGCGACTGGCGGCGCTGGAGGAGGGGGAGCGATGGTCGTCACGGTGAAAAGCCTTTCCCTAGGTCAGGATTCGAGGTAGCGCAGGACCGCGAGCACGCGGCGGTTCTCGCTTTCGTCGGGGGCGAGATCCAACTTGGTGAAGATGGAGGCGATGTGCTTCTCTGCGGAGCCGGTCGAGATGTGCAGGGCTGCGGCGATCGCGGAGTTCGTCCTACCCTCCGCCATCAGCTGCAGCACCTCCTGTTCGCGCGGCGTCAGCTGGTCGAGCACCGCGCGTCGATGCGAGCGCACCAGGATCTGGGACACCACTTCGGGATCGAGAACCGTGCCGCCGCCACCGACGACCTCGACCGCGTCGAGGAAGGCAGGCACGTCGGCTACACGATCTTTCAGCAGGTATCCGAATCCCTTTGTGTCCGAGGCAATCAAGTCGGCCGCATATCGCTCCTCGACGTAATGCGAGAGCACCAGCACCGGGGACTCGGGGTTCTGACTGCGCAGCAGGGCCGCGGCGCGGATGCCCTCGTCGGTGAACGTCGGCGGCATCCGCACGTCCACGATCGCCAGATCCGGCCTGCTGTCGTTCACCAGCCTCAGAAGGTTGGTCGCGTCGGGCACACCTGCGATGACGTCGTGACCGGCGTCGGTGAGAATGCGCTCGATACCGGCGCGCAACAGCGCGGAGTCTTCAGCGATCACGATGCGCATGGCAGGACCGCCGTGACGATGGTGGGGCCGGTCGCGGGGCTGGAGACCGAGAAGGTGCCGCTGGCCGCGCGCACGCGCTCCTCGAGTCCGCGTAGGCCGGTAGCGTCCTCGTCCCCCGCAAGCGGGAGGTGCCCCCAGGTGGTGATCGCGGCCCCGCCGCGGCCGTTGTCGAACACCGACACGTGCAACTGGTCGGAAGCCTCATCGAGTCGCACCGTGACCACGGCTTGCGTGGCGTGCGCATGCTTGGCGACATTCGTCAGCGCCTCCGCGACGACGAAGTACGCGACCGATTCCGTCTCCTCGGGTAGTCGGCGCGGCAGATAGACGTCGAGAGAGGCAGGCACGCCAAGGTTTTCGGCCCGCTGAACCACCGATGACAGCGCGGCGTCGAGTCCACGGTCGGAAAGAATGGTGGGAGCGATGCCTCGAACCACGTTGCGCAGTTCGACGAGCGCGCTCTTGGCGTCCTCGTGTGCCTCGTCGATCAGCTTCCTGGCCTGCGGCAGGTCACTGTCGAGCTTGGTCTGCGCGAGGCCGATCGTCATCGCCAGCGACACCAGCCGCGGCTGCACGCTGTCGTGTAGATCCCGCTCGATCCGGTGGCGCTCGGTCTGCGCTGAGGACACCGCGCCCTGGCGTGCTTCCGACAGGGCGTTGACCTGGAATTTCAGCACCGCTGTGGGAGACGGTGAGAGCAGCCATCGGTCGATGGCCGCATCGAGCGCTGGTGCGAAGACGAGGATCGCCGCTGCGGCGAGCAGCGCCACTACGGCGAGCACGAAGGCGAGCGGCGGTGACAGGAACGTCAGCCCGGCGTCGTCGTCGCTCTGCCGGATCGCGATCGCGGCGGCAGGTCCGATGAACGCGAACACCATCAGCGCGAACGCGAGGCCGGTCGCCGCGGCGTCGTAGATGCCTCGCAGCACGTGGTGGGCAGCGCCCTTCCAGAACCGTGCGCTGCTGATGTCCAGCCACAGCTGGTGCACCCATCGTTGGAAACCGGTGTAGCGAGAGATGTTGCGGGGTGGAACGGGGATGCCCATGCCGAACACGGCTTCGCTGCGGAGGCGTTCCAGCCACTGCACCCCGCGCATCAGGTAGACGAACACGACGACGGCGATCGCGAAGCCGATGACCGAGGGAATGGACGAGATGCCGACGACCAGGATCGTCAGCGGGATCCACAGCCACACCACCGCGATCGCCGCGCCGGTGATCATCGACGCCGTCGGAACCACGCCGATGTGCCGGACTGGACCGGTCGGGGTGCTGGGGGTGTCGGGCACGTCGACCGTGGTTGGAGGTGCTGGAGGGGAGGTGACTGCGACCATGCCTTCAACCTAGGAAGATCGCGGGCCGTACACCATGGCGTTTTCCCCAGACCCTCGCGGGGGAAAACCCCCACAGGGGTGAAGCGTTACTTCATGGCGATGAGCTCCAGCGCGATGTTGTCCGGGTCGCGGAACTCGAGAATATGCGAGATGCCGATGTCTTTGATCGGCTCGTGTGCGATACCGAGATCGTCGAGATGCGCTGCGGCAGCGTCCAACTCGTCCTTGCTGCCGACCCCGAAAGCCAGGTGGTCCAGGCCGACGCGGTTCTCGTCGAACGTGTCGTCTGCCACGGGGCGCAGCCCGACCAGGATGTCGCCGGTGCGGTAGATGACGCCACCGAACAGGAACCACAGCTGCTCCCGGGTCCGCGCGTCGGCGTCGTCGGGCATCTCCAGCAGGACCGGCCAGCCGAAGACGCTCTCGTAGAACTCCCGCGATCGTGCGATATCGGTGACGGTCAGCCTGACGTGCTGAATGGACGTCGTGTTTATCGTCATGACCGTCATGCTGCCAGCATGCGCGATCCGCCCGGCATCGGTGCGCGGCGTGCCACAATCGCCGTCGTGCAGGTAGGGATGACGATGCCGGTGATGGAGCCCGACCTCGATGCCGGAATTCTCGAGGCCTGGGCCAGAACCATCGACCAGGGGCCGTTCTCGTCGCTGTGCTGGGGCGAGCGGATCGCATTCGACAACCCCGAGGCCGTCACGCTGCTCGGCGCGTTGGCGGCCTGGACGGACCGCGTTCGGCTGGTGACAACGGTGATCGTGCCGCAATTGCACGACCCCGTGATGCTGGCCAAGGCGATGGCGACCGGCGACATGCTCAGCGGCGGCAGGCTCACCGTCGGCCTGGGAGTGGGCGGGCGACGCGAGGACTACGAGGCGGTCGGCGCCGACCCGGCGACCCAGACCATGCGTGGGATGGCCGAACTCGTAGCGGTGATGAAGCGGGTATGGGCCGGCGAGAAGGTGACCGACTCGGTGATACCGGTCGGTCCGCTGCCGGTGCAGAAGCCGGGGCCGCAACTGCTCGTCGGCACGATGGGCCCCAAGACCGTGCGGTCCGCGGCATCCTGGGCCGACGGCCTCGCGGGAACGACGCTTGATCTCGACACCGCCAAGCAGAACGAACTGTACGACGTGGCCCGATCGGCCTGGGCGCAGGCCGGTAAGCCCAAACCGCTTCTGGCGACGTCGTTCTGGTTCGCGCTCGGCGACGGCGACGAGGCGCGCGCGCAGGTTCACCGCCATCTTCGCCGCTACATGAACTGGATACCGGCCGAATACGTCGACGCCATGGCGCCCACCACCGGCTGGGCAGGCGACGAGGACGAATTGCTGGCCGTGCTGAAGAAGTTCGCCGACATCGGCACCGACGAGGTCCACCTCATCCCGACGAGCTCCGACGTCGAACAGGTGCGGCGGGTCGCCGACGTCGTCAAGGATTTCAGGTAGGCGGGGTGTAGTTGTCGTAGACCTTCTTGTAGTACGACGAGAGGAAACGGCGACCGATCAGGCGCATCATCAGCACCGCCACCAGGCCGCGAAGGTTCTTCGACGACTGGTCCCACACCGCGTGCACGGCGCTGCCACCCTCCGGCCGAGGCGTCGCCGTCAAGGACATGAAGCCACCTGGCTGCAACGCCTCGGCAGCCACGATCGTCAGCGTCACCGTGCCCGGCTGCGACCAGTCGTATCGCCAGCGTGCCCACAGCTTCGGAAAGTCTTGTCCCTCGCGGATCTCCGCGTCGGTGTCGCCGATGCGATATACCTCGAACGCCTTCTGCGATGACGCAGGCCACCGGCGCGACCGGTTGACCGAGAAGTCCGTCATCAACTCGACGACCTGATCCGGGGTCGCGGTCGTCAGGAAATCGAACTCGAAGGCGGTGCGCACGGCCTGAAGGTATCAGCGGCTTCGGCGTGGTGGCAGGCTGCATACATGACCGATGACGTCGCGTTGCCGCCGATCGTGTCGCGTGCCGAATGGAAGGACGCGCGCGCCGAACTGCTCGTCAAGGAGAAGGAACTCACCCGGCTGAAAGACTCCGTCAGCGCGGCACGACGACGAATGCCGATGGTCGAGATCACCGAGAGGTACACCTTCGACTCCGAGGACGGGCCGAAGTCACTGCTCGAACTCTTCGGCGGCTGCAGGCAGTTGATCGTGCAGCACTTCATGTTCGGACCCGACTGGACGGAGGGCTGCGACGGCTGCTCGATGATGGCGGATTCCATTCCGCCGCTCTCCCACCTCCAAGCGAAAGACACCTCATTGGTGCTGATTTCGCGAGCGCCGCTGGACAAGCTGATTGCTTTCCGTGACCGCATGGAATGGACGCTGCCGTGGGTGTCCTCGGAGTCGTCGACGTTCAACGAGGATTTCGGCGCGACCGTCGACGGCGAGGAGCGGCAGGCGATCAGCGTGTTTCTCCGCGACGGCGACCGGATCTTCCACACGTGGTCGACGTTCGCGCGCGGAGAGGAGCCGTTCATGTTGGTGTTCGATCTGCTGGACCTCACCCCGTACGGACGGCAGGAGACGTGGGAGGACTCTCCGGCAGGCTGGCCGCAGCAGCCGCCCTACGAGTGGATGCGGTTGCACGACTCGTACTGACCGCGCGCAATCCGTGAAAATCATCGCAGGTGTCAATTATGCTCAGCTAGCCGTTTTGCCGACGGCCACCATGCAGAGGGCTGAGCAGAAAATTTGCGATGAACAAGGTGCTTATCGCCGTCGCGGGCGGCACTGCGCTGGTTTGCGCCCAAGCCCGAGCCGGTGACCATGACTAGCGTCCACGAACACGATCCGACGCCGGACGAGCCCCAGCCGATCACCCCGGCGGAGCCGTCAGAGTGGGTCAAGCCGGTCGAGCTCATCGAATTGCTGCAGCGACGCACCGAGAAGCGCAAGCAGGCAGCGGCCCCGACGTCGTCTCCCTTCTACGACGCCGAGTTCGTCGCCAGCCACCGCAGGAGGCGCAAGCGTCGGTCTGATTAGTCCTCGTCGACGTCTTCGTAGTCCTCGTCGTCGTAGTCCCCGTCCTCGAATTCGTCGGCGTCGTCGTAGTCCTCATCGCCGTCCTCGTCGTCTTCGTCGACGTACGGGGTGTTCAGCCCGGCGAGGTGGTCTGGATCCGCGGTGACCTGCTCCCATTTCGCGGGCGCGTGGTACTGCGCCCACGCCTCCTCGTCGCCGAAGTGAATCGCGAGCACGCCGCCGTCGAGGAACTCGAAACCGTCGTCGTCGCCGAAGTCCTGCGGTTGTGCCTGCCCACTGAAATGCACCTTGAACGCCATGGCGGCCAGCCTTCCATGACGCGGCGACACGCTGAGACGGCCTACCTGCGATGGCTCCGAAACGCCTTCCCGCGCGCGGTGGAGCGTGGTAAAGCTGGCCGACATGACAACCGTGGACCAGACCGACGAGATGCAACCCGGGCGCACGCTTTTCGGCCATCCGATCGGCCTCGCCAACCTTTTCGGTGTCGAGTTGTGGGAGCGGTTCTCGTTCTACGGGATGCTGACCATCCTCGGCTACTACCTCTACTACTCGGTCACCGAAGGCGGCCTCGAGCTGCCGAAGGCCACCGCGACGGGCATCGTCGGCGCCTACGGCGGCCTGGTCTACCTCTCCACGGTGCTGGGTGGCTGGGTCGCCGACCGGGTCCTCGGCATGGAGCGCACCGTCTTCTACGGCGGCGTGGTGGTGATGTGCGGGCACATCGCGCTCGCGATCATTCCCGGGCTGGCCGGCGTCGCCGTCGGCCTCGTGCTGGTCGCGCTCGGCTCGGGCGCCTTGAAGGCCAATGCGTCGTCGCTGCTCGGCACGCTCTACGAGAAAGGCGACCCGCGCTGCGACGGCGGGTTCACGCTGTTCTACCTCGGCATCAACCTCGGTGCGTTCATCGGGCCGCTGATCACCGGATTGCTGCAGACGCGAGTCGGTTTCCACTGGGGCTTCGGCGCCGCTGCGGTCGGAATGGCGCTCGGCCTCGCGCAGTACGTCTTCTTCCGCAAGAACCTCGGGGAACACGGCCGACATGTGCCGAACCCCTTACCGCGCAGCGGGATCAAGGTCATCGTCGCAGCCGTGATCGTCGTGGTGGCGCTGGTGGTCGTCGCGTTCGCCACCGGTCTGGTCAAGCTTGCGAATCTCTCGCAGGTCACCACAGGGGTGATCATCGTGGCGTCGATCGCCTACTTCGCGGTGATGCTCACCAGTTCAAAGGTGGAAGCCGTCGAGCGGACGCGCGTGCGTGCCTTCATTCCGCTTTTCGTGGCCAACGCGGTGTTCTGGTCGCTGTTCCAGCAGATCTTCACCGTGCTCGCGGTGTACTCCGACGAGCGGATGAACTGGTCGATCTTCGGATGGACCGCGCCCTCGAGCTGGATCGGCTCCATCGAGCCGGTGTGGATCATCCTGCTCTCGCCACTGTTCGCGGTCATGTGGACCAAACTCGGCAACCGGGCACCGACAACGCCACGCAAGTTCGCCTACGGCGTGATCGGCATGGGCCTCGCGTTCCTGCTGTTCCTGCCGATGGCGGGTACGGAGGGCAAGACGGTGCCCGCGCTGTATGTCGCGGCAGTGCTGGCCGTGTTCGCCGTCTCCGAGCTGCTGCTCTCGCCGATCGGGTTGTCAGTGACGACGAAGCTTGCGCCAGAGGCGTTCCGGGCGCAGATGATGGCGCTGTACTTCTTCTCGGTCGGGCTTGGTACGTCGATGTCGGGAGTGCTCGCCAGGTACTACGACGCGGGCCGCGAGTTCGCCTACTTCGGGATCATCGGCGCGGTGGCGATCGTCGCGGGCGCCATCGTGTTCGCCCTCGCGCCGTGGATCAGCCGCGAGATGGAAGGCGTGCACTGACATCTCGTGCGCTCAGCGAGAAGCCATGGTCGTGAATCAGCCGGAGTCACGACCGGGAATGCTATTTCGCGGAAACGGACCGAGAAGAGGATTCTGTATCGATGGACTCCGCACAGGCTCTCGAACTTGCCGACGTCGACGGGATCGGCCAGGCCGCGCTCGTCGCAGCCGGTGAACTCTCCGCGCTCGAACTGCTCGAAGCCGCCATCGTCAGGCTCGAGCGGGCGCGAGACCTCAACGCGGTGATCCTCGATCTGTTCGACCGGGCGCGCGAGCAGGCAGCCGAACTGGACTCGTCCGGCCGCGCCAGAGGCGGCGCCTCGGGCCCGTTGGCCGGGGTGCCGTTTCTTCTCAAGGATCTCGGCGCGTCGCTTGCGGGTGCGCCCGAAGCGATGGGGTCCCGGGCGCTGCGAACCCATGTCGCGATGGAGAACTCGTGGACCGTCGATCGCTACCTGGCCGCGGACCTGATCGTTTTCGGCAAGACGAATACGCCGGAGTGGGGCAATCACTGCACCACCGAGCCGTCGCTCTTCGGTCTGACGGCCAACCCCTGGTCACCGTCGATCACACCGGGCGGGTCGAGCGGGGGATCGGCTGCCGCGGTCGCCGCCGGGGTGGTGCCCGTGGCGTCGGGCGGCGACGGGACGGGGTCCATCCGGGTGCCAGCCTCGTGCTGCGGACTCGTCGGGCTGAAACCACGACGCGGCCGCAGCTCGTTCGCGCCGGACGCCGGGCACTCGCTGGAGGGGCTGGCCGTCGCGCACGCCCTCACCCGCACCGTGCGCGACAGTGCCGCGTTGCTCGACGTCATCGCGGGCACCGCTCCGGGCGACCCGTATTTCGCTGCGCCGCCCACCACCGCCTACCTCGAAGCGATCACCGAAGAACCTGCCGCGCAACGTATTACGATGACAACCGCCTCGCCATTCCCCGGATCGCCGACGGATCCCGCGGTCGTCAGCGCAGTCGATGCCACCGCGACGCTGCTCGCCGACCTGGGGCACCACATCGAGACCGGCGCTCCGACAGTCGATCCCGATGTCGTCGCCGATGCGATCGCTACCCTGCACACCGTCAGCAACGTCGCGCTCCACACGCTGGCGACCGACCACCTCGGCCGCGAGCCGGAAGAAGACGAATTCGAGCCGAGCACCTGGGTGATGGTGCGAGAGGGCTACGCCACGACCGGCGCGCAGTATGCGGGCGCCATCGCCGATGTGCACGCTCAGACGCGGCGCTTCGCAGCGGGCATGGCGGGATACGACGTGCTGCTGGTGCCGACATTGCTGACCTCACCGCCGCCCTACGCGCTGCTGGATCAGCCACGCGGCACCACCCGGGCGTTCTTCGACGTCGAGTTCGCCACGACGGGTTGGACGTCGTTGGCGAACGTCACCGGTTGGGCGGCGATCTCAATTCCGCTGGGCTGCACCGCCGACGGGCTGCCGATCGGCGTGCAGCTCATGGCGCCCGACGAGACCATCCTGCTGCAACTCGCGTCGCAGCTCGAGGTGGCAGCTCCATGGGTCGACCGGCATCCGCCAGCGTGGTCGTCCCGTCGCTAAGGTCGCGACATGGGCTTCCGCGATGACATTCGGCGTATGAAAGACATTCAGCGCGCGAACCCACACCTGTCGTCGCGCGAGATCCAGGACGAGCTCGAACTGTAGAAACAGAAGGCATCAGACGTTGAGTACGCCCAGCTCTTCGCCGCCGAGGAGGGGGAACCGTATGTCGAGACGCTGGCGCCCAAGACGTGGAAGCGCACCGGTCTCGATGCTCTGGTAAAAAACTTCATTCGCATCGTCGGCCTCCAGCCCGAGGATGTCTTCGGGATGTACGGCGATCAGGACGGTCAACGCAGCTCGCTGCGGATCGTTTACCGCGACCGTCCGGAATACCGGGAAGGCCGTCGACAATACCGGGAAGGCCGTCGACGCCGTCGCGGCGGCGTTCGGCCGCATCGACATCCTCGTCAACAGCGCGGGCATCGTCGCGTTGGGTCCCGCCGAGGAACTGCCGCTGGACGCGTGGGACAAGACGATCGACGTCAACCTCACGGGCACATTCCTGAGGTGCCAGGCAGTGGGAAGGCTGATGCTCGCGGTCGGTCGCGGCGTGATCGTCAACATGGCGTCACAGGCCGCGACGGTGGCACTCGGCCAGCACGTCGCCTACTGCGCGTCGAAGTTCGGCGCGGTCGGGGTGACGAAGGTGCTCGCGGCCGAATGGGACGGGCCGCGCGGTGATGCTCTGAAAAAGGAGATCCCCGTCGGCAGGTTCGCCTATCCGAACGAGATCGGCGCTGCCGCAGTGTTCCTCGCTTCTAATGCGGCGGCCATGATCACGGGTGCCGATCTGGTCATAGATGGCGGCTACACCATCAAGTAACGGCGCACAGCGGCCCGATCATGAAAGTGCCCCCGGCAGGATTCGAACCCGCGGCGTTCTGCTCCGGATGCAGCTAAGAGGCGTCCACGAGCGTCCGTGGGCGTCCGTGGGCGGTCACGCGCTGACCTCGCAAAATACGGGCTGAGCAGGTGCGTTGGGCCATGGGCATCCATGGCAGTCCATCACCGTCCGCTGACGAGTTTCCGACGAGTTGTGACATCGTCGTGACACCGAGGCACCCGAAAGCTGCTGCAAACACTGCTGCGTACCGGCCGCGTGCCAGGTCCCGCGCCATCAAATCGAGAAATGCGAAATTCCCGCAGCTGCAAGCGCAGCCTGCGAGCGTCCACCTGACGGCAAAGACTGCACACTGGCGGAACTGCTGCCGAGGGCTGCGCAAAGCGGGCGAAGTTTGGGTTTCAGAATCTGTCCGCGAGCGCACCTCCGGGCGCGCTGTGTTCAGCGGCGACTCGCGGTAGCCGGGGCGAGGCGGGCCACCCCGCGCAGGATCCACGGTGTGTGCCTGGCCATGGCGGCCACGGCGCTGTCCGAGCGGCGCATCGCGGTGCGAGGCCCGGGGGTGGGCATTGATACCAGTTCCGCCTCGGCCGATCCCGGCCGGGGGCCGTGGCGATCGACCGCCAGAAGTTGCCAGGTGCCGGGCACGCCACGCAGCTCGACGCTGCCGCGGTCCTCGAACCCGGTGCCCGAGCCGACGACCAGATCACCGACGGTGCGCGAGACGAGGATTTCGCCCGCGCCGGCCTGACCGCAGATCCGTGCCGCGATGTGAACTGCGATCCCCCCGATATCGGCGTCCTCCAGCAGTTCGCACTCGCCGGTGTGAATGCCGGCGCGGACCTCGATACTCAATGCTTCGGCGTCGGCGCGCAGGGCCTCGGCGCAGCGGATGGCTTGCGTCGGACCGTCGAAGGTGATGAGGTGGCCGTCGCCGGTGTGCTGCACCACCGTGCCGCCGAATCGTTCGGTGAGCTCGGCGGTGATTTCACGAAACCGCTGCAGCATCGCACGCCACCGCTCGTCGCCGGTCGCCGCCAGGTGTTGCGTGGAGGCGACGATGTCGGTGAACAACACGGTGCGCAGGGCGCGATGTGACTGGGACGGTGCGGCGTGGCTGCCGGTGAGAAACTCCTCGATCTCGGCGGTGATCCGGTCGGGATCGGCGAGCCAGGGCATGTGATCGTTGCCGTCGAATTCAAGCAACCGGGCGCCGGGGATGTGGTCGGCGAGATAACGGCCCCACTGCACCGGCATGAGGTCCTCGCGGGCATGGCTGATCAGGGTGGGCACGGTGATCGTCGACAGGATCGGCCGCACGTCAATCCGAAACACCGCTTCGAGCGCCGCGCGCGCCATCCCCGGGCTGGCGCTCATGCGCTCGAACATGGCGAGCGCGCGCATCGACCGCACCGACGGCATCAGAGCTTTCAAGGCCTCGCCGCTGCCCCACGCCGAGCCGGTGGCACGGCCCCAAGCCTGCCAGCGGGCGAGCTGCTTCACCGAGGGCGTGTAGTCCTCACCTAGCTCGGGCACGAGGCGCTCCCGCAGCTCTGCCGGATCGCGCTCGAAGTCCTCACGCCCGGCGAAGGCGAAGTAAGCGAAGGTGCCGGTAAGAATCAACGCCCGCGTTCGCTGCGGTCGTGTTGCCGCGAAGAGGATGGAGGCCGGGCCCCCTTCGCTCGCCCCGTAAAGCACCGCGCTGTCAAAGCCGACGGCGTCCATGACAGCTTCGATCTCGGCCGCCCGATCATCCAGGGTGGGAACTTGCGGGACCGGGTCTGACAGCCCGACGCCGGCCTTGTCGAACATCAGGACACGACAGAACGTGGAGAGCCGCTCGAAGAAGGCCACGCATTCGGGCACGGTCCAACAAAGCTCGACGTGGCTGGCGAACGGCGCAGCGACGACGAGCTCAACCGGTCCGTCCCCGAACACCTGATACGCCAGGCTCAGATCGCCACAGGGTGCGTACGACGTTTCCGCCACGGCATTGACCATACGGATCCGGAGGCTACAAATACCGACTTTGGTACAGCGGCGGGCGATGCTGGAGCACGGCGGCGCCGGGCACCAAATCGGCGGCGCGTATACGGTCGTGCCGCTCCACAGGCCAAACGGGCCGACGCAACAGTCGTGCGGGGACATGACCGGAGGCTTCCACATGGCGCAATCGTTCAATGCGTCCGAGCGATTTCTTCAGTACCGAGCTCGACCCGGAGTGAGACTTGCGCGGTCGCGAACCTTGGGACGCGATGCATGAGGTGTTCGATATCGAAGTGGTAAATGCGATCGCCAAAGGCAAAATCGACCAAGCCGACGACCTTGATGTCGCACAGGCATTAGCCCGCTTAGTGCATGACGAATTACGCGCCTACGGCACCGACTCCACTAACAAGCTCAACGATGAGCAACTGGCAGACGCGCTCAAGGCCCTGCGTGCTGTTCTGCACCGTGTGGGCGTCACCCAGCCACCGTTCAGGGATTTCAGCACCTTCCACGATTATCGGAGTCGCGAGGGAATGGGCGGCTCCGGAGGATGGGGCATGCGGCGCGGCTACCTGAGCGAGCTTGGAGACACCGCCTGTCCTCGAGGCCGCGGAAGAGAATTCCCGGGTTGCCTTAGGTATCGCGCGATGGGTCGAGCGAGTTGCGGCGGCATGGGGCGAGATCGAGCGACAACGCGTCACGCGCTCTTACATGATCGAAGTCGGTGACGACATGAATGCGCGGCCCTGTCCGGTCGCGCTTGCGCAGAGATGAATACTGCGACGGTCGCCATTTCCGGCTTGAACTTTGTGGCCGTCGATGTCGAAACGGCCAACAGGGTTCGGGGATCAGTCTGCTCAATCGGGTACGCGGTGGTGCGCGATGGGATCCGAATCGATTCGGGCCAGTGGCTATGCCGGCCTCCCGACGACCTCAACCATTTCGACGCCTTCAACGTCGCGCTTCACGGCATCTCACCAGCCGACGTCATGAGCGAACCGTATTTTCAAGATCGGCTGGACCAACTACTGGGGAAGGTTGGCGACCAGCCTGTAGTTGCCCATAACGCGGCGTTCGACGTCGGCGCCCTGAGAGTCGCTTGCGACTTGGCCGGCACAGTTTGGCCAACCCTCGAATACGGATGTTCTTTGGTGTGGTCGCGACGCCTGTTGAACTTGATCAGCTATTCGCTGCCATATGTGGCCGACAATTTGGGCGTGTATCTTGACTCCCACCATGATGCGGCAGCCGATGCTGCCGCAACCGCCGATATTACGATCGCCTTGGCGCGACGTGAAAGCCTCCAGACGATAAGCGATCTCGCCAGCCACGCAATGACTCGCCTTGGTCACCTCACACCGATGGACTGGAGTGGCTGCCGCGCGCTCCCGAGTCCATCGGGAGGGGGCGGAAGGCCTATACCGACAGATGCAAACCCCAACGCCGATCCCAACAACCCACTGTTTGGTCAGGTAATGGCTTTTACAGGGGCGTTGATGACTATGACGCGTCAGGAGGCTTTCGACCGCGTTGCCCAAGTAGGCGCGGTCGCAAAAAACGGGGTGACATCGAAGACGACTCGGCTCGTTATCGGCGATGGCTTCGCTGGCACAACTCCCGATGAGTTCTGCACAGGCAAGGCCGCGGCGGCCTGCCATTGGCGCGATAAAGGGAAGCCGATAGAAGTCCTCACAGAACCGGAGTTCTTGAGCTACTTATCTGAGACGGAATCCAGCGGCGTGCGGAGGGCAATAAATAGGCGAAGGTCAAATCGACGGGTCATCCAGTTTGATCCTGCGCCTCCCGAAACATGGTTCCCGGAAGGCTCCAGCCAAGGGTCGCTTTACTGGCGGTGGTGGGCCGCCTCGCTTGCCGCCGGCCAACGCGCTGTCGGGGGCGAACCGTGTCGCATATGTGGAGATACAATCGTCCGGTCCACCGCGTGGAAGTTGCGCGATCGACATGTGTGCTCCCCAAAGTGCAACTCGACACTGAAACGTGAATTCGTCAGAGCCATCAACGAAGGCAGAGTTACGAGACCAGACGCACTCCTCAGTGAATCAGCTCGATGTAGCCGACCTCGACGAGATGTACGACGTGATCGACCTCGACGAATATCGTGACCGCTGAAACTTTGGAGGGGGCGCGGGCTGGACGGATCTAAGCCGTAAGCGACACGCCGTCGCGCCAAACACAAGCGGAAGAATCCTTGGACGCGGTCCCTCGCCCCGTCGCGACTAAGTAGCACCGCACGAAAATTGGGTGGGATTGCAGTAGTGCGCTACTGCGTCTCAGCCCCCACCCACGAGCGACGATTCGCACTGCGGAACTTCACCCCGATGCCCTAAACCACCGTTCCGCCACGATGAGTGGGAGAACGACGATGAGTAACGCAAAGTACGCCACCATCGGTTACGCCCGGTATGTCGGCCGAATTGGTGGGTTAGCGGTTGCGCTGGGCATCGGGATTGGGCTGGCCGCAACACCCTGGATTGCGTCGGCGAAGCCGTCCGATTCAGATTCGTCCTCGTCATCGGGTTCTGCATCCAAGGCAAATGTCAGCGTGTCGGTCAACGGGGAGCCGCGGGTGCAGAAAGGCACGGCGATTTCATCCGCAGAGGGCACTAATTCGCGGGCGGTGGCCACTGGCGACGGAACTTCCGCCACCGCGGACGGCGGCGACCGGAACACCGCGATTGCCACCGGCGACCGCAGTACGGCCATTGCTGGCTACGGCGACAACAACACCGCCACCGTCCTCGGCGAGGGCAGCACGGCGATCGCCACCGGCGGTGACAACAACACCGCCACCGTCACCGGCGACAACAGCACCGCCTACGCGGGTTACGGCGGCACCGACAACGACAACAACACCGCCACAGTCACCGGCGACACCAGCACCGCCTACGCGGGGTCGTTTGGTGACAACAACACCAACAACACCGCCACCGCCACCGGCGACAACACCCTCGCCGCCGCCGGCGGCGGTCTCCAGCTCACTGACGAGTTTGGCGACCCAATCGTCGTAATTAGTGGCAGCAACAGCGATAACAACACCGCAACAGCGACAGCCACCAACAGTGACAGCGGCCCGACAGCCTTCCCCACTACCTTGGCTTTGGCCGGCGTCGGCGGTGATGGCAATACCGACAACACCGCCACCGCGACCAGCAGCGGCGACAACTCTGGCGCATTTGCTACGGCCGGCATCTTCGGCGACGGCAACACCGACAACACCGCCACCGCCAGCGCCAGCGCCACCGGCGACAGCAGCTCTTTTGCATCGGCTGATGCCGGCAGCAACGGCACCGGCAACAGCAACAACACCGCCACCGCCACCGCCGACAACAACTCTTCTGCATCGGCTATTGCTGGCAGCGGCGGTGACGGAAACATAGAAACAGCCGGCAACACTGACAACACCGCCACCGCCACCGCCACCGGCGACAACTCTTCTGCATTGGCTTTGGCCGGCGTCGGCACCGACGCCAACACCGGCAACGAGGCCACCGCCGCCGCCAGCGGCGAGAACAACTCTTATGCATCGGCTGAGGCTGGCTTCGGCAGCAGCAACAACACCGACAACGTCGCCACCGCCATTAATACCGGCGACAACAACACTATTGCATTGGCTGTGGCCGGCGAGGGTGCTGACAACACCGACAACGAAGCCACCGCCATCAACAGCGGCGACGACCTAGGCACAGCCCGTGCTCGTGCCGGCACTGTCAGCATTGATGGCACTGGCGGCGTCGGTAACGACGGCAATACCGCCTTCGCTACCAACAGCGGCGACGACAGCACAACCACCGCCAACGCCGGCGTCGGCGGTGACGGCAACACCGACAACCTCGCCACCGCCACCAACAGCGACAGCGGCGACGGCAGCACGACCACCGCCAACGCCGGCGTCGGCGGTGACGGCAACACCGGCAACGAGGCCACCGCCATCAACAGCGGCGTCGGCAGCGCCGACACCACCCGCGGAACCCTCGCCGAAGCCGGCGTAGGCGGTGACAGCAACACCGACAACATCGCCACCGCCACCAACAGCGGCGACAACAGCGGTACGGAAGCCTATGCCGGTTCCTCAGTCCCTTATGCCGGTTCCTCGAGTAACGGCAACACCGGCAACGAGGCCACCGCCACTAATAGCGGCAACAACAGCGATACCCTCGCCTGGGCCGGCGTCGGCGGTGACGGCAATATCGACAACGAGGCCACCGCCACCAACAGCGGCGAGACCAGCCTTTCTACCAGCGCCAGCGCCGGCGTGAATGGCAACTTCAACGAGAGCAACGAGGCCACGGCCACTAACACCGGCGCCGCCAGCACAACGGCCGCTAACGCCGGCGTCGGCGGTGACGGCAACACCGGCAACGAGGCCACCGCCACCAACAGCGGCAACAGCGATGGTGCGTTTATCAGCCGAACATTCGCCGACGCCGGCACCGGCGGCGGGGGCGGCAACATCGATAACGTTGCCACCGCCACCAACACCGGCGCCGCCAGCACGACCACCGCGGAGGCCGGCTACCAGGGCGTCGACAACACCGGCAACGAGGCCACCGCGACCAACAGTGGTGTCAACGGCTTCGCATTGGCCCAAGCCGGCGTCGGAGGCATCGAGAACACCGGCAACACCGCCACCGCGACCAACGACGGCGCCGACGGCAACGCCGTCGCCTCGGCCGGTTCCGGCTTCGGCGCCGACCAAAACACCGACAACACCGCCACCGCCACCAACAGCGGCATAAATGGCCAAGCCGAGGCCTTCGCCGGTTCCGGCTTTGACGCCGACGACAACACCAACAACACCGCCACCGCCACCAACACCGTCGACGGCAGCACTACCAGCGCCACCGCGGGTGTCGGTAGCAATAACCCGGGGCCACCCACCGTCCCCGACGCCATCGCAGAAAACGGCGACACTGTCATCACGCCGTAGGCGCAGCCGTAGCGGACAACCCCGCGGCGGCGTGTGTCCCCCGAGAGGACGCGCCCGCCGCCGGGCGCGGGTGGTTGGCGAGGGACTGTGCGTGACCCGCGACGGCCGCGATGCGGTCACCGACATACCCCCGGCAACCCCGTAATCGTTATCCGGTCCTGAGATTGCCCTAATCGGATAGGACGAGAGCTAATGTGGCGCGATG
This sequence comes from uncultured Actinomycetota bacterium, assembly GCA_963786995.1. Lineage (GTDB taxonomy): Bacteria > Actinomycetota > Actinomycetes > Mycobacteriales > Mycobacteriaceae > Mycobacterium. The sequence continues at coordinate 133,001 of CAWBBH010000008.1, forward strand.
CACCGCGACCAATGGAGAGATTAAATCCAGCCGTCGCCGTGAGGGGTGCGAGTTACCTGCTATCACTGCAGACTGACGCAGGACGCCGTGGTGGTCGCTGCTGGGGGTTGTCGCTGGTCGCCGAACGCGGGTTGGGCGGCAGCAAAACGGCGTAGCCTTCGCGCATGAGTACCGCGACCGCCATGGTCGGCGTCTCTCTGGCCGTAGTCTCGCTGGTCATCACTCTGATGATGGCTGCGGCGGCCAGGTCTGCTTGGCGCAAACGCGTCCTCCGTCAACGTGCTGAGACCCCGAAGGATCAGTACAGAAGCGCCATTCAGGACCTTCACCGGATGCGCGATGACACCGTTCGCGACAGCGAGCGCAAGTCGAAACGCCAATCGGCTCCGAAAGGAAGTAGCGGAGCGTAACTGCCCCGCTAAGCGGTGCTTACCTGCTATACCCACAGGCTGACGCACGTCGTCCACGTGGTCCGGAACCCTCATCCTGTGCCTAAAGGTCGAACCAGGTTGCACGGATCTTGCACGCAGATGCGTCTGCGCTGGTTAATGCGTGCCCCCGGCAGGATTCGAACCTGCGGCCTTCTGCTCCGGAGGCAGACGCTCTATCCCCTGAGCTACGGGGGCGGGCATTGACATACCGCGCCGATGGGCGTGCACAGATTAGCGCATCGAGCGCTGGGATTATCGATTCGGGGCCTGACCACCTAAGACCATAGGATGGACCCTCGTGACCCCCGCCGACCTGGCTGAGCTGCTCAAGACCACCGCCGCCGCGGTGTTGACCGAGCATGACTTGGACACGTCCGCGCTGCCTGCGACGGTCACCGTCGAGCGTCCCCGCAATCCCGAGCACGGCGATTACGCCACCAACCTGGCACTTCAACTGGGCAAAAAGGTCGGCGCGAACCCGCGTGAGCTGGCCGGATGGCTGGCGACGGCGCTGACCGCCGCCGACGGAATCTCGTCGGCCGACGTGGCAGGCCCGGGCTTCGTCAACCTCCGACTCGACGCCAGCGCGCAGAACGTCATCGTCGACAACGTCCTCGCGGCGGGGGCGACCTACGGGCACTCCGACGAACTCGAGGGCTGCAACGTCAACCTCGAGTTCGTGTCGGCGAACCCGACAGGCCCCATTCACATCGGCGGCACCCGCTGGGCGGCTGTCGGCGATGCGCTGGGCCGACTGCTGTCCACCCAGGGCGCCGCAGTGGTCAGGGAGTACTACTTCAATGACCACGGCGCGCAGATCGACCGGTTCACCAATTCGCTGATCGCGGCGGCCAAGGGGGAACCGACGCCCGACGACGGATATGCGGGCGACTACATCGGTGACATCGCGGCTCAGGTGCTCGCCAAGGAACCCGACGCGCTGAACCAGCCCGACCCCGAGATGCGCGAGACATTCCGCGCGATCGGCGTCGACCTGATGTTCACCCACATCAAGCAGTCCCTGCACGACTTCGGCACCGACTTCGACGTCTACACCCACGAAGACTCGATGCACACCAGCGGTCGCGTCGACGAGGCCATCGCCAGGCTCCGCGACGTCGGCAAGATCTATGAGAAGGACGGCGCAACCTGGTTGCGCACCACCGACTTCGGTGACGACAAGGACCGTGTCGTCATCAAGAGCGACGGCAACCCGGCCTATGTCGCCGCCGACATCGCCTACTACCTCGACAAGCGTGAGCGCGGCGCCGATCTGTGCATCTACATGCTCGGCGCCGATCACCACGGCTACATCGCACGCCTCAAGGCCATCGCGTCGTCGCTGGGGGAGGACCCGGCCACGGTCGAAGTTCTGATCGGCCAGATGGTGAACCTGGTCCGCGACGGCCAGCCGGTCCGGATGAGCAAGCGTGCCGGCACAGTCATCACCCTCGACGATCTCGTCGAGGCGATCGGGGTCGACGCCGCGCGGTACTCCCTGATCCGGTCGTCGGTCGATTCACCGATCGACATCGATCTGGCGCTGTGGTCTTCGGCGTCCAACGAAAACCCGGTCTACTACGTGCAATACGCACACGCACGGCTCTCGGCGTTGGCTCGCAACGCCGCCGAACTGGGTCTGGTCGCCGACACCTCGCACCTCGAGCTGCTCACGCACGAGAAGGAGGGCACGCTGATCCGCAACATCGGCGAGTTCCCGCGCGTGCTGAAGACCGCTGCAGCTCTGCGTGAGCCGCACCGGGTGTCGCGGTACCTCGAGGACCTCGCCGGTGACTATCACCGGTTCTACGACTCCTGCCGCGTACTGCCGATGGGCGACGAGGAGCCGAACGACCTCCACACGGCCCGCCTTGCACTGTGCCAGGCCACCCGTCAGGTCATCGGCAACGGCCTCGCGATCCTCGGCGTCACCGCCCCGGAGCGGATGTAATGGCTCATCCCGCCGGGCCTCGCCACGCCGAGGAGATCCACCACGCAGGCACGCCGCAGCGTCCACAGTCGCCGGACCAGCTGCTGGCGCTTGCACCGAACGTGTGGCCGCGCAACGCGGTTCGGTGTAACGACGGTGTCGTGTCGATCGCCGGCGTGACGGTCACCGACATCGCCGATGAGTTCGGCACACCGGTGTTCGTCATCGACGAGGACGACTTCCGGTCCCGCTGCCGCGAGATCGCCGCAGCGTTCGGCGGTGGCGACAACGTGCGCTACGCCGCCAAGGCGTTCCTCTGCACCGAGGTGGCGCGCTGGGTCGACGAGGAAGGCCTGTCACTGGACGTGGCCAGCGGCGGCGAACTCGCCGTCGCCCTGCACGCCGACTTCCCCGCCGACCGTATCGCCCTGCACGGCAACAACAAATCGGTCGACGAACTCACCGCGGCGGTCAAGGCCGAGCGTCGGCCACATCGTGCTCGACTCGATGATCGAGATCGAGCGCCTCGACGAGATCGCCGGCGCGGCGGGCGTGGTGCAGGACGTGCTGGTGCGGGTCACGGTCGGGGTCGAGGCGCATACCCACGAGTTCATCTCCACCGCGCATGAAGACCAGAAGTTCGGGCTGTCGCTGGCGAGCGGGGCCGCGATGGCCGCCGTGCGCAGGGTCTTCGAGACCGACAACCTGCGACTGGTCGGGCTTCACAGCCACATCGGCTCGCAGATCTTCGACGTCGCGGGTTTCGAGATCGCCGCGCACCGCGTGATCGGCCTGCTGCGCGACGTGGTCGCCGAGTTCGGCGTCGACAAGACCGCACAGATCGCCACCGTCGATCTCGGTGGGGGACTCGGTATCTCGTATCTGCCGCACGATGATCCGCCCCCCGTCGAGGACCTGGCGGCCAAGCTCGGCGCGATCGTGCACCACGAATCGGCTGCGGTCGGTCTGCCGACTCCCCGTCTTGTCGTGGAACCGGGACGCGCCGTCGCAGGCCCCGGCACCATCACCCTGTACCGGGTCGGCACTGTCAAAGACGTCGCCGTCAGCCCGACCGCCCACCGGCGCTACGTCAGTGTCGACGGCGGTATGAGCGACAACATCAGGACATCGCTCTACGGCGCCGAATACGATGTGCGGCTGATCTCGCGAACCAGCGACGCCAGCCCGACGCTCGGCCGGATCGTCGGAAAGCATTGTGAAAGCGGCGATATCGTCGTGCGTGACGCATGGGTGTCCGATGACGTCGAGCCCGGCGACCTGCTGGGCGTGGCGGCCACCGGCGCGTACTGCTATTCCATGTCGAGCCGTTACAACCTGATCGGCCGCCCCGCAGTGGTGGCCGTGCGCGACGGGCGGGCCCGCCTGATCCTGCGCCGGGAAACGGTCGACGATCTGCTCAGTCTGGAAGTGAGGTAGTTCATGAACGAAAAGCCAGTCGGTGTAGCAGTATTGGGGCTCGGCAATGTCGGTAGTCAGGTCGTGCGCATCATCGAGGAGAGCGCCGAGGATCTGACCGCGCGCATCGGCGCGCCGCTCGTGCTGCGTGGCGTCGGTGTTCGGCGGGTCGCTGACGATCGCGGCGTCCCGATCGAGCTGCTCACCAGCGACATCGAGGAACTCGTCTCACGCGATGACGTCGACGTCGTCGTCGAGGTGATGGGTCCGGTCGAGCCCGCACGCAAGGCGATCCTGTCCGCCCTGGAAAAGGGCAAGTCGGTGGTGACCGCCAACAAGGCGCTGATGGCGCAGTCCACCGGCGAACTCGCTCAAGCCGCCGAGCACGCCCACGTCGATCTCTACTTCGAGGCTGCGGTCGCAGGCGCTATCCCGGTGATCCGGCCGCTCACCCAGTCACTGGCCGGTGACACCGTGTTGCGGGTGGCCGGAATCGTCAACGGCACAACCAACTACATCCTCTCCGAGATGGACAGCACCGGCGCCGACTACTCGGCCGCTTTGGCGGATGCCAGCGCGCTGGGCTACGCCGAGGCTGATCCCACCGCCGACGTCGAGGGCTATGACGCCGCGGCCAAGGCCGCCATCCTCGCGTCCATCGCGTTCCACACCCGCGTCACTGCCGACGATGTCTACCGCGAGGGCATCACGAAGGTGACGCCGGCGGACTTCCAGACCGCGCGGGCGCTCGGCTGCACCATCAAGCTTCTGGCAATCTGCGAGCGGCTGACCAACGACGAGGGGCAGCAACGTATCTCGGCCCGCGTCTACCCGGCGCTCGTGCCGCTGACGCATCCTTTGGCATCCGTCAACGGCGCGTTCAACGCCGTGGTGGTCGAGGCGGAGGCGGCCGGTCGGCTGATGTTCTACGGGCAGGGCGCAGGCGGAGCCCCGACGGCGTCGGCGGTGATGGGAGATCTCGTGATGGCGGCGCGCAACCGTGTGCAGGGCGGCCGTGGCCCGCGTGAGTCCAAATACGCCAAGCTGCCGATCTCGCCGATCGGGTTCATTCCCACCCGCTACTACGTCAGCATGAACGTCGCCGACAGGCCGGGCGTATTGTCCGCCGTCGCAGCTGAATTCGGCAAGCGAGAGGTGAGCATCGCCGAAGTCCGACAGGAAGGTGTCGTCGACGAGGGCGGCCAGCGGTGCGGCGCGCGAATCGTCGTCGTCACCCACGAGGCGACCGACGCGGCGCTGTCCGACACCGTCGCCGCGCTCGCCGATCTCGACGTGGTGCAGGAAGTGACGAGCGTGCTTCGGCTCGAGGGAACCAGCGAATGAGCACGACGCGCGCCGAACCCGTGCACAAGCCGTGGCCGGGCCTGATCGCGGCCTACCGCGACCGGTTGCCGGTCGAGGACACCTGGACGCCGATCACCCTTCTGGAGGGCGGCACGCCGCTGATCCACGCCAAGCGGTTGTCGGAGCGCACCGGTTGCACAGTGCATCTGAAGGTCGAAGGCCTCAATCCGACCGGGTCGTTCAAGGACCGCGGCATGACGGTGGCGGTCACCGAGTCACTGGCTCGCGGTCAGCAGGCGGTGCTGTGCGCCTCCACCGGCAACACCTCGGCGTCGGCGGCCGCCTACGCCGCGAAGGCGGGCATCACCTGTGCGGTGCTGATCCCGCAGGGCAAGATCGCGATGGGCAAGCTCGCCCAGGCCGTGATGCACGGCGCCAAGATCCTGCAGATCGACGGGAACTTCGACGACTGTCTCGAACTGGCCCGCAAACTCACCACCGATTACCCGACGATCGCACTGGTGAACTCGGTGAACCCGTACCGGATCGAAGGCCAGAAGACCGCGGCGTTCGAGATCGTCGACGCGCTCGGTATCGCGCCCGACGTGCACTCCCTGCCCGTCGGCAACGCGGGCAACATCACCGCGTACTGGAAGGGCTACACCGAGTACCACCGCGACGGGCTGACTGACCGGCTCCCGCGAATGCTGGGCACACAGGCCGCGGGCGCCGCGCCGCTGGTGACGGGCGCGCCCGTCAAGGAGCCCGAGACGATCGCCACCGCCATCCGGATCGGTGCGCCTGCGTCGTGGACGTCGGCCGTCGAGGCCCAACAGCAGTCCGACGGCCGCTTCCTTGCCGCCACCGACGAGGAGATCCTCGAGGCTTATCACCTGGTCGCGGCCAGCGAAGGGGTGTTCGTCGAGCCCGCGTCGGCGGCCAGCATCGCCGGCCTCTTGAAGTCGATAGAAGACGGTTGGGTCAAACCCGGCTCCACGGTGGTCTGCACGGTGACGGGCAACGGTCTCAAGGATCCCGACACCGCGCTGGCGGGCATGCCGACGGTCACCCCGGTCCCCGTCGATGCCGGCGCGGTCGTCGCGCAGCTGGAGTTGGGCTGACATTCGGTGACTCAGACCCTGCCCGCTGGATTGACGGCGACCAGTGTCGTCGCCGCGTCGAGCGCCAACCTCGGGCCGGGCTTCGACAGCCTCGGCCTCGCGCTGGGCCTGTACGACGAAATCGTCGTCGAGACAACCGAATCCGGTCTGACTGTGCAAGTCGAGGGTGAGGGCTCGGGTCAGGTGCCACTGGACTCCACCCACCTCGTGGTGCGGGCGATTCACCACGGCCTTCGGGCGGTCGGCTCTGCCGTCGAGGGTCTGAAAGTCAGGTGCTGCAACGCCATACCGCAGTCCCGAGGACTCGGCTCGTCGGCGGCGGCTGTTGTCGGCGGGCTTGCTGCGGTCAACGGTCTTGTCACCCAAGCTGGTTGGAAACCGATGTCAGAGGCCGACCTCATTCAGCGGTCGTCGGAGTTCGAGGGCCATCCGGACAACGCGGCTGCCGCCGTGCTAGGCGGCGGTGTGGTGTCCTGGACGTCCACCGGTGCGACCGGGCCCCGATACGCGGGCGCCTCGCTGCGGATCCATCCCGACATCCGCCTGTTCGGCGCGATACCCGAACAGCGGTCGCTGACGGCCGAGACGCGCGTGCTGCTGCCGCGCTCGGTGAGCCACTCCGACGCCCGGTTCAACGTGAGCCGGTCAGCGCTGCTGGTCGTCGCCCTCACCGAGCGCCCCGACCTGCTGATGGACGCCACTGAGGACGTTCTGCACCAACCGCACCGGGCGCTCGCGATGCGGGCGTCGGCGGAATATCTGCACACACTTCGGCGTTGTGGCATTGCAGCGGTGCTATCGGGGGCTGGACCTGCGGTTTTAGGACTGACTACACACCAGGAACTTCCCGCAGAGGCCCTCGAAATCGGCGCCGCGAATGGATTCACCGTCAGCGAGATGTCCGTCGGCGACGGCGTTCGGTGGACGTCAGGCGTTCCAGCTCGGAGTTGACAGCTGTCACATGTCCCACAGCGTGTTTCTTGCTTCCGGCAACGAAGCGGGCTATTCTCGCTCTCGTCCAGCAATCGCATGGTTCTCACCTGCGCCGACACTAGGACACCACTCAATTTTTGGACTTCCACTCGTGGATTGACGGTTCGCCATATCGCCGCGAATCCCGGCCAACACCGTTGCAGACGCGCGACGGTGGCAGCTTCGCAGCCAGCACTTGGCTGACTGCAACGAACCCTCGTGTGAACTGATCACCGGGGGAAGGAAAGGAAATCCGTGACTGAAACGGACCTCGTCACGGCTGAGGGCAGCCCCGAACCGGCTGAGCTGCCGAACACCGTGAACTCGCAAGACTCATCTCCTGCGGCCGCTGACGCGCCAACCGCCGCGCCGGCCGCAGACACCCCAGCACCCACGGCGGACGTGACGACAGACGCCTCGAAGGGCTCCCTGTCCACCATGGTGCTGCCCGAACTGCGTGCCTTGGCCAACTCCGTCGGCGTCAAGGGCGCCTCGGGGATGCGCAAGAGCGAACTCATCGCCGCTATCCGCGAGAGCCGCGGAGAGTCGGTCGGCAACGCCTCCGACGCGCCCAAGGCCGCGGAGAAGGCAGACAAGGCCGAGAAGGCCCCACAGGCGGACACCGCCGACGCCGCCGACACCACTGTCTCGGCGCCCGCGGACACCCCGGCCGAGAACGGCACCGCCGCGCAGGCAGGCGAGCAGACCCAGCCTCGGCGCGAGCGCCGCGGCGCTGCCCGCGATGCCGGCTCGCCCGGCGAGAAGAACAAGCAGGACGCCAGGGATGGCGCCGGCCCGGACCGGTCGCAGAAGACCGACAAGTCGGAGAAGACCGCCGACAGGAACAAGAACCAGCAGGACTCCAAGCCGGACAACAGGCAGGACGGCGGAGACCAGCAGGGCGACCAGAACAACCAGAACCGCGGCGGCGGGGACGACGACGGCGATGGCCGCGGCGGTCGGCGTGGCCGACGGTTCCGCGACCGCAGACGCCGAGGTGAGCGCACAGGCGGAGAGGGCAACGCCGACACCGAGTTGCGTGAGGACGACGTCGTCCAGCCCGTCGCCGGCATCCTCGACGTGCTCGACAACTACGCCTTCGTGCGCACGTCGGGTTACCTAGCGGGACCCAACGACGTCTACGTGTCGATGAACATGGTGCGCAAGAACGGCCTGCGCCGCGGTGACGCGGTGACCGGCGCGGTGCGCCTGCCCAAGGACGGCGAGCAGCCGAATCAGCGGCAGAAGTTCAACCCGCTGGTCCGCCTCGACACCGTCAACGGCGGCTCGGTCGAGGACGCCAAGAAGCGGCCGGAGTTCGGCAAGCTGACGCCGCTGTACCCGAATCAGCGCCTTCGTCTCGAGACGTCGGGGGAAAAGCTCACCACCCGCGTCATCGACCTGATCATGCCGATCGGCAAGGGTCAGCGAGCCCTGATCGTGTCGCCGCCCAAGGCCGGTAAGACGACGATCCTGCAGGACATCGCGAACGCGATCACCCGCAACAACCCCGAATGCCATCTGATGGTCGTGCTCGTGGACGAGCGCCCTGAAGAGGTCACTGACATGCAGCGCTCGGTGAAGGGTGAGGTCATCGCCTCCACCTTCGACCGGCCGCCGTCAGATCACACCCAGGCCGCCGAGTTGGCGATCGAGCGGGCCAAGCGCCTGGTCGAACAGGGCAAGGACGTCGTGGTGCTGCTCGACTCGATCACCCGCCTCGGCCGCGCCTACAACAACGCCTCGCCTGCGTCGGGCCGAATCCTCTCCGGTGGTGTCGACTCCACCGCGCTGTATCCGCCGAAGCGGTTCCTCGGCGCGGCGCGCAACATCGAGGACGGCGGCTCGCTGACGATCATCGCCACCGCCATGGTGGAGACCGGCTCGACCGGTGACACGGTGATCTTCGAGGAGTTCAAGGGCACCGGCAACGCCGAGCTCAAGCTCGACCGCAAGATCTCCGAGCGCCGCGTCTTCCCTGCCGTGGACGTGAACCCCTCCGGTACCCGCAAGGACGAGCTGCTGCTCTCACCCGACGAGTTCTCCGTCGTGCACAAGCTGCGCCGCGTGCTGTCGGGCCTGGATTCGCATCAGGCCATCGACCTGCTGATGAGCCAGCTGCGCAAGACCAAGAACAACTACGAGTTCCTGGTGCAGGTCTCCAAGACGGCGCCGGGCTCGTCGGACGACGTCGACTAGTTTGCGGATTCGGCGCGCGCAGTCACCCTGAGGGTGACCAGCCGCGCCGAAATCACGACTGGACCGGGTCTCCGTGCAGGCCCGGCATCACATAGCGCCGCACATGCGTGAGCACCCGGGCCGGGTCGCTCGGGTCCAGGGTGTCGCCGGGCACGGTCGACAGCGAGATGAGCACACGGGCCACCCACTCGCAGGCCTCCGCGATGTCGATGTCGGCATGGACCTCGCCGCGTTCCTGCGCGGCGACCAGATACGGCCGCCAGAATTCGGCCAGGTCCGGCACAAGGCCCTGAACACCCGCCCCTGCACAGGCGGCGAACTCCTCGGGCTCGTCCATTCGTAGCCGCATCAGTACCGCGCCGGGGTCGTCGTAGGCCGAGCGCGCGTTGACCACGCCTGCGGCCATCTGCTCGTCGAGGGTTTCGCAGCGATCCAGCAGTATCCGCGCCTCCGACCAGTACGCCTCGTTGAGGCGGACGATGGCCGTCCCGAGCAGTGACACCTTGTCCGGGAAATGCCGGTACAGCCAACCGCGCGACACCTGCGCCACCTCGGCGACCTCGGACACCGTCGTGGCGCGAATTCCCTTGGCGCGTAGGCAGGTTTCGGCAGCGTCGATCAAGCGATCGCGGACGCTCTTGGCGGCCGTGCTGCTCGTCACCGTGCACTCCTCGTCGTTTCGTCGCGTCGGCATCCGCCTTTGAGGGCATTCTGTCAACTGGCAGGCGGATATTACCGACCAGGCCGGAGATGGTAGACAGATTCGCGAATCTGTTCACTCACACGACGGACCGAGGTGAGCCATGGCGGACACGCTCCAGCAGTTGCTTCGTGAACGGGCCACACAGGACACCGTCGCGGTCAGGCACGGCGACCGGACCTGGTCGTGGCGCGAACACGTCGCCGAGGCAGAAGCCCAGGCCGCCGCGCTCATCGGCATCGCCGATGCGGACCGCCCTCTGCACGTCGGCGTGCTGCTGGCCAACGGCCCCGAGATGCTGACGGCGATGGCGGGCGCCGCACTCGGCGGCTATGTGCTGTGCTGTATCAACAACACTCGGCGCGGAGCGGGCCTGGCCCGCGACATCGCTCTTGTCGACTGTCAGATCCTGATCACCGACGCCGCGCACCGCCATCTGGTCGACGGCCTCGACCTTCCCGGGGTTCGGGTGCTCGACACCTGCAGCGACGAATGGGCGGCGCTCACCGCCCGGCAGGAAAACTTCACGCCGCACCGCGAGGTCGGGCCCGACGACACGTTCGTGATGATCTTCACCTCGGGCACCAGTGGTGACCCGAAAGCTGTTCAGGTGCAGCACATGATGCCGATCTTTGCGGGAGGCGCTCTGGCGGAACGCTACTCGGTTACCACGTCGGATGTCTGCTACGTGTCGATGCCGTTGTTCCACTCGAACTCGATCTACGCGGGCTGGGGGGTCGCGATGGTGACGGGCGCGGCGATCGTGCCCGCGGTCTTCTCGACATCACGCTTCCTCGACGACATTCGCCGGTACGGCGTCACTTTCATGAACTACGTCGGTAAGCCGCTCGCCTACATTCTGGCTACTCCCGAGAAGCCGGACGATCACGACAACCCACTGCGGGTGGCGTTCGGCAACGAGGCCAGCGATCGGGACATCGCCGAGTTCTCCCGGCGCTTCGGCTGCACGGTCTGGGACGGATTCGGCTCGACGGAGAACGCGGTCATCATCACCCGTGAGGACGGCTGTCCGGACGGCTCGCTCGGCAAAGGCTTTCCGGGAGTGGCGATCTACGATCCCGACACATTGCAGGAGTGCGCGGTCGCGGAGTTCGACGAGAACGGTGATCTGCTCAACCGCGAAGCGGCGGTGGGGGAGTTGGTGAACACCTCGGGCGGCGGCCTCTTCCGCGGCTACTACAAGGACGACGGTGCAACCGATCACCGGTTGCGCCACGGCATGTACTGGTCGGGCGATCTGGCCTACCGTGACGCCGACGGCTGGATCTACTTCGCGGGCCGCACCGCCGACTGGATGCGCGTCGACGGCGAAAACCTCGCCGCCGCACCGATCGAGCGGGTGTTGATCCGGCTGCCGGAGATCAGCCGCGTAGCGGTGTACCCGGTGCCCGACGAGTCTGTCGGTGATCAGGTGATGGCGGCTGTCGTGTTGCGCGACGGCGCGTCACTGACGCCCGAGGCGCTCGGCGAGTTCTTGGCCGGCCAGGCGGACTTGTCGCCGAAGGCTTGGCCGCGGTACGTGTGGATCGCCGAGGACCTGCCGTCGACGGCGACCAACAAGATCCTCAAGAGGGAGTTGGTCTCCTACGGCACCACACCGCTCGGCGGCCTGCTGTGGAAGCGGGACGGTCAGCGATACGGATCGGTGATCTCGCGTAGCGACAGCAGTGCGGCGCGCATGTCGTCATAGGCCTTGGCGCCCAGGTGCGTCCGCCAGTCGGCCTCGATCCTGGCGACCTCGGCGGCCGCTGTGGCGCAGAGCTTTTCGCCCCGATCGGTGAGAACGACGAGGCGGGCGCGCGCGTCGGCCGGGTCGGGTTGACGCGTGACATAGCCCCCCGCCTCCAATTCGTCGACGAGCGCGCCCGCGGTCTGCTTGGTGACCCCTGCCTGCTCGGCAAGATCGGTGACGCGGATTCCGTCGCGGTTCAGACGTTGGCCGATGCGACTCTGGGCGAGCGTCAGGTCGTCGAAGCCGGCCGATCGGACTGCCTCGAGAACTCTGGCCTCAGCGGCGCGGTGCGCGACGAACATCAGCAGCGCGGAATTCGGCTCGTCGCTCATGAAAGGCAGTATAGGTTGATTTAGTACGGATGCCTGTCTATATTAGTCAGGAAGGCTGACTAATGGGAGGGGCGTAATGGACGACACGCAGATCTGGGCCTACATCGACGAGCAGCGCGCCGACCTCGCCGACTTCCTCGACACGCTGACCCCACAACAGTGGGCGACACCATCGCTGTGTCCCGGATGGACTGTCCGCGAGGTCGCCGTCCACATCACCCAGTCGACGACGAACTGGGGACGGCTGACGTTCGAACTGGCACGTTCGGGGTTCCGGTTCAATGCGGTGACGCTGCGGATGGCCCGCGACGACCGACGGACGCCCCAGCAGATCACCGAGGCTCTTCGGGCCATGGTCGGCGGGCGGCGCAGGCCGCCGGGCACGGCACCCGCGGACCCGCTGATGGACGTGCTGGTACATGGCCAGGACATCGCCGTGCCCCTCGGCGTGCGCCGCACGATGCCCATTCCCGCCGCGGTGGTCGCCGCGGAGCGGGTCTGGACGATGGGTTTCCCGTTCAATGCGCGCAAGCGGTTCAGGAACGTCGCGTTCACCGCGACAGACGCCGATTTCCGCGTGGGCAGCGGCGACGAGGTCCGGGCTGGAATCCAGGACATCCTCATGACGCTGTCCGGCCGGCGGGCCGGTCTGCCCGTGGAATAGCGGGCCCCGTCGGCGCGTTTAGGATGCTGGCGGTTGACCTGGCATAATGGTCCGCTGACCTTCGGTTCCGGTTCACGTCCGAACGCTCCAGGTATGGCGCGGGCGACCCGGCGGCCAACGAGCGAAGAGGACACCATGAAATCGGGTATTCACCCTGACTACGTCGAGACCACGGTGCACTGCGGTTGCGGTGCCACGTTCACGACGCGCAGCACCAAGAAGAGCGGACAGATTCATGTCGAGGTCTGCTCGCAGTGCCACCCCTTCTACACCGGCAAGCAGAAGATCCTCGACAGCGGCGGCCGCGTGGCCCGCTTCGAGAAGCGCTACGGCAAGCGCAAGGCCGGCGCCGACAAGGGTGCAGCCGACAAGTAGTGCTCGCAACGACGCCCGATCTGCCGCGACAAGCGCAGGCCGGGCGTCGCTTCGCGTTCGGGTGACGATTCGGGGAAGGGAGGCGATATGACGGGCAGCGCGCCTGCAATCGACGCCATCCTGACCGAGCACGCCGACCTCGAGCGCCAGCTGTCGGATCCAGATCTGCACTCCGATGCGGGCAAGGCTCGCAAGGTGGGCAGGCGGTTCGCCCAGTTGGCGCCGATCGTGTCGACCTATCGCAAGCTCGAAACGGCTCGCGGCGACCTCGAAGCCGCCCGCGAGTTGGCCGCTGACGACGCCTCGTTCGCCTCCGAGGCGGAGGAACTGACCGCGACCGTCGCCGAACTCGACACCCATCTGACGGACCTGCTGGCGCCGCGCGATCCGCACGACCCCGACGACATCGTGCTCGAGGTGAAGTCCGGCGAGGGCGGTGAGGAGTCCGCGCTCTTCGCCGCGGACCTGGCCCGGATGTACATCCGCTACGCCGAGCGGCACGGCTGGTCTGTGACGATGCTCGGCGAGACGACGTCGGATCTCGGCGGATACAAGGACGCCACCCTGTCGATCAGGAGCAAGGGCGATTCGGCCGACGGCGTCTGGTCGCGGCTCAAATTCGAGGGCGGCGTGCATCGCGTGCAGCGCGTCCCGGTCACCGAATCGCAGGGCCGCGTGCACACCTCGGCCGCCGGGGTGCTCGTCTATCCGGAGCCCGAAGAGGTCGAGGAAGTCCAGATCGACGAGTCCGATCTGCGTATCGACGTCTACCGGTCATCAGGCAAGGGCGGCCAGGGCGTCAACACGACCGACTCGGCCGTCCGCATCACGCATCTGCCCACCGGCATCGTCGTCACCTGCCAGAACGAACGCAGCCAGTTGCAGAACAAGATTCGTGCCATGCACGTGCTCGCTGCACGGCTGCAGGCCCTTGCCGAGGAACAGGCGCAGGCCGACGCCTCGGCCGACCGGGCCAGCCAGATCCGCACCGTCGACCGCAGCGAGCGGATCCGGACATACAACTTTCCGGAGAACCGCATCGCCGATCACCGGATCAACTTCAAGGCACACAACCTCGACCAGGTACTCGACGGCGACATGGACGCGCTGTTCGACGCGCTTGCCGCCGCCGACAAGCGAGCGCGGCTCCAGCAAGCGTGAGCACCCGGGAGCCGAGCCAGCGGGCCAACCGCATGACATCCCGGCTGCGGCGCGAGATCGAGCACGCGGCGGCCGCTCTCGCCGCGGCGGGAGTCGCTTCACCGCGCACCGACGCCGAGGACTTGGCCGCATTCGCCGCCGGTACGAGCCGGGGCAGACTCCCGGTACTCGGCGAGGTCGACGACGCGTTCTGCGGCCGCTACGCCGATCTGATCGCCGCTCGCTCGCGCCGAATCCCGTTGCAGCACATCGTCGGCACCGCACCCCTTGGTCCGGTGACGGTCTCGGTCGGGCCGGGCGTCTTCATCCCGCGGCCGGAAACCGAAGGCCTGTTGGAGTGGGCGTCGGCGCAGCCGCTGCCCCCGCAACCGCTGCTCGTCGACCTGTGCACCGGCTCGGCCGCCCTGGCGTTGGCCCTGTCCAAATTCTGGCCCGACGCGCGCATCATCGCCGTCGACGACTCCGACGACGCCCTGACCTACGCGCACCGCAACGTCGCCGGCTCGGCGATCGAACTGGTGCGTGCCGATGTGACCGATACCGCTCTGCTGCCTGCCCTCGACGGGCAGGTTGACCTCCTCGTCGCCAACCCGCCCTACATTCCCGACGGCGCGACGTTGGAACCCGAAGTGGCCGAACATGATCCACCGCACGCACTGTTCGGCGGCCCGGACGGCATGGCCGTCATCACCGCGATCGTCGCGCTGGCGGCGCGATGGCTGAAGGCAGGCGGCCGGTGCGCCGTCGAACACGACGACACCACCTCGAACGCCACCATCGACGCGTTCACCTCGGCCGGATTCGTCGACGTGAGGGCCAACCGCGATCTGGCAGGACGACCCCGCTTCGTCACGGCAACACGTGAGAAGGTGGATCCCAATGTCTGAGATGTTCGACTGTGCCGATGCCGATGCCCGCGCGACCGGGATCGCCTCGGCCGTCAGCGCGGTCAAGGGCGGACGGCTCATTGTGATGCCCACCGACACCGTCTACGGCATCGGCGCCGACGCGTTCGACAACGTGGCGGTCGCCGCGCTGCTCTCGGCCAAGGGCCGAGGGCGCGATATGCCGGTACCGGTACTCGTCGGGTCATGGCACACGATCGAAGGCCTGGTGTACACCGTGCCGAACTCGGCGCGCGAGCTGATCCGCGCGTTCTGGCCGGGCGCGTTGAGCCTCGTCGTGCAGCAGGCGCCGTCGCTGCAGTGGGACCTCGGCGATGCCGCGGGGACCGTGATGCTGCGGATGCCGCTGCACCCGGTCGCGATCGAGATCCTGCGCGAGGTCGGGCCGATGGCCGTGTCCAGCGCGAACATCTCCGGACAACCCGCCGCGGTGACCGCGCAGGACGCCCGTAATCAACTCGGCGATCTCGTCGCGGTCTACCTCGACGCCGGGCTGTCCGAAGAGCAGGCCGCGTCCACGATCGTCGACCTGACCGGCGCGCACCCGCGCATCTTGCGCCAGGGTCCGGTGACCGCCGACGCGATCGCAAAAGTGCTTGCTGTCGACGCGGATACGCTGACGGCGACGTCCTGAGAACTGGCCAGTGGCCTCTCAATTTCGTCCAGTACGGTTCATTCGGTGGTGAGCGACGTGCAGGTGGTGGCCGGTGGGCTGCTTGCGCTCTCCGATCGAGGCGCGGGCGTGCCGCTGCGCGAGCTGGCGCTGGTCGGTCTCACCGCGGCGATCATCACCTACTTCGCGACAGGCTGGGTACGGGCGCTGGCCACCAGGGTGGGCGCGGTCGCCTATCCCAGAGAACGCGACGTCCATTCCCAACCGACGCCGCGCATGGGCGGGCTGGCGATGTACATCGGCGTGCTGGCCGCCGTCCTGCTCGCTTCCCAGCTGCCCGCGCTGACCCGTGGCTTCGTCTACTCCTCGGGTCTACCGGCGACCGTGGTGGCGGGCGGGCTGATCATGGCCATCGGCCTGATCGACGACAAGTGGGGTCTCGACGCGCTCACCAAGTTCGCCGGCCAGATCACCGCCGCCAGCGTGCTGGTCACGATGGGCGTCGCGTGGAGCGTGTTGTACATCCCGTTCGGCGGCGTCGGCACCATCGTGCTCGACCAGGTCTCGTCGATCCTGCTGACCTTGGCGCTGACGGTGGCGATCGTCAACGCGATGAACTTCGTCGACGGCCTCGACGGTCTCGCCGCGGGGCTGGGGCTGATCACCGCTTTGGCCATCACCATCTTCTCTATCGGCCTGCTCCGCGATCACGGCGGCGACGTGCTGTTCTATCCGCCCGCGGTGATCTCGGTGGTGCTGGCAGGCGCGTGCCTGGGATTCCTCCCGCACAACTTCCACCGTGCGCGCATCTTCATGGGTGACTCCGGCTCGATGTTGATCGGATTGATGCTCGGCGCCGCGTCGACCACCGCGGCAGGCCCGATCTCGCAGAGTGCCTACGGCGCACGCGACGTGTTCGCTCTGCTGTCGCCGTTCCTGTTGGTGGTTGCCGTCATGTTCGTGCCCGCGCTGGACATGCTGCTTGCCATCGTCCGGCGCACCCGTGCGGGCCGCAGCCCGTTCAGTCCCGACAAGATGCATCTGCACCACCGGCTGCTGCAGATCGGCCATTCGCACCGGCGCGTGGTGCTGCTCATTTATCTCTGGGTGGGCATCGTCGCGCTCGGCGCCGCGAGCACCATATTCTTCGATCCCCGCTACACCGGCGGGGTGATGTTCGCGGCGATTCTGGTGGCGATCGTCGTCACGCTGATCCCACTTCTGCGGCGCCGCGAAGAGTCCTTCGAAGCCCTGTACGACGAAAAGTAGTAGACCCGGTTTAGGGCTGCCTACCATGTGGTACGGTGCAGGCAGAACCCGAAAAACCTCGCGGGTTGCCGGCCCCCGCGCCGCCCGGTTCACCACCGATCGGCACGGAAAAACGACCGACAAAGGGAGCTACCCCTTGGGTGATTCCAACGCGTCCCGCGCCCTCCGTTACGCTCGGTGCGCCACGCACAGAATCATTGGGTTAGCCCTCGTGACCGCGGGATTGAGGTGACGCCGTGACGACGCCAGCGCAGGATGCGCCGTTGGTGTTCCCGTCAGTGGCTTTCCGGCCGGTACGACTGTTCGCCGTGTGCGTCGTGTTCGCCGGTCTGGTGACCTTGGCAGCCGCATTCTTCGGTAACCCGATGGTCGGTGTTTTCTTCGGCGTCGGCCTCGGCCTTGGTTTGCTCAACGCCATCCTCGTGCAGAGATCGGTGGAGTCGATCACCGCCAAGGATCACCCGCTGAAGCGCAAGATGGCGCTCAACTCCGCCACCCGACTGTTGGTGATGACGGTGATCGGGCTGACGATCGCGTTCGTCTTCCGCCCTCAAGGTCTCGGTGTGGTGTTTGGTATGGCGCTTTTCCAGGTACTGCTAGTGGTTTCCACGGCCTTGCCCGTCATGAAGAAACTGCGAACGGGTACCGCTGATGGAGCCGAAGGAGAGGCCACGCAGCAATGACCGGTTTCAACGTCACCGACGGATCGACTCAGGAGACCATCCTGGCCGCCGAGTCCGGTATCCAGGTCGGCCATCACACGGAGGCCCACTGGTTCGGGCTCACCGTCAACGTCGACACCATACTGGGCACCGCGATCGCCGCGGTGATCGTGCTCGGGCTCGCATTCTTCCTGCGCGCCAAGGTGACATCGACCGGCGTCCCCAACGGCGTACAGCTGTTCTGGGAGGCGATCACCGTTCAGCTGCGCAATCAGATCGAGGCTGCGATCGGCATGAAGATCGCGCCGTTCGTGCTTCCGCTGGCCGTCACGCTGTTCGTGTTCATCCTCGTCGCCAACTGGCTCTCGGTGCTGCCGGTCCAATACACCGATTCCAGCGGAGCGATCCACGAACTGATCAAGCCGCCCGCATCCGACATCAACTTCGTGCTTGCGCTCGCCCTGTTCGTGTTCATCTGTTACCACGCGGCCGGTGTGTGGCGCCGTGGCCCGCTGGGCCACCCCATCAAGCTGCTCAAGGGTCACGTCGCGCTGATGGCGCCGATCAACCTGGTCGAGGAGATCGCCAAGCCGATCTCGTTGTCCCTGCGACTTTTCGGCAACATCTTCGCCGGCGGCATCCTGGTCGCGCTGATCGCCCTGTTCCCACCCTGGATCATGTGGGCGCCCAACGCGATCTGGAAGAGCTTCGACTTGTTCGTCGGAGCGATCCAGGCGTTCATCTTCGCTCTGTTGACGATCTTGTACTTCAGCCAGTCGATGGAGCTCGATGAAGACCATCACTAGCACGTACCCCATGCTCGACCCACGTCCTGGTAGGACACCTACCAGTTATCAAGGAGGAAATAGATGGATCCCATGATCGGCGCCGGCGCACTCATCGGCGGTGGACTCATCATGGCCGGCGGCGCAATCGGTGCAGGCATCGGTGACGGTATCGCCGGTAACGCGTTGATCGCAGGTATCGCCCGTCAGCCCGAGGCCCAAGGCCGGCTCTTCACGCCGTTCTTCATCACGGTCGGTCTGGTTGAGGCGGCTTACTTCATCAACCTGGCGTTCATGGCACTGTTCGTCTTCGCCACTCCGGTCAAGTAGGTCATTCGCGGCATGGGTGACCTCAACTTGACGATCCTCGCAGCAGAAGAAGGCGGCGGTCAGAGCAACTTTCTGATCCCGAACGGCACGTTCTTCTTCGTGCTGCTGATCTTCTTGATCGTGCTTGGTGTGATCGCCAAGTGGGTCGTGCCGCCGATCTCCAAGGTTCTGCACGAGCGCGAAGCGATGGTGCAGAAGACGGCGGAAGACAACCGGCGCGCCGCGCAGTTGCGCGCGGCCGCCGACGCCGACTACCGCAAGGTGATGGCCACCGCACGGCGCGAGGCGACCAACGTCCGCGAGGAGGCCCGCGCCGACGGTCGCAAGATCGTCGACGACGCCCGGGCCGCCGCCAACGCCGAGGTCTCGGCGCTGCTCCAGCGGTCCAGCGAGGAGCTGACGGAGCAGGCGCGGGCGGTGACCGCCGACCTTCAGGCGTCGGTGGACAACCTGGCTTCGAGGCTCGCGAGTCGCGTGCTCGGCGTCGAAGTGACCACTCGTACGGTTTCGGCTAGTACAGGGCAGGGGCGGTAACTGCAGTGTCAACCTTCATCGGACAGCTCGTCGGGTTCGCGGTCATCGTCTTCCTGGTGTGGAGATACGTCGTGCCGCCGGTTCGCACCTTGATGAAGAACCAGCAGGAGACCGTCCGCAACCAGTTGAAGGACAACTCGGAGGCCGCACAGAAGGTCGCCGACGCCGATACCGAGCACGAAAGGGCTCTCGAGGAGGCCAAGGCCGAGGCGGCCAGGGTCATCGAGGAGGCCAGGCACGACGCCGAAAAGATCGGCGAGCAACTGCGTGCCCAGGCCGACACCGAGCTGGAACGCATCAAAGTGCAAGGTGCGCAGCAGGTTCAGCTGCTACGCCAGCAGCTCATCCGCGAGTTGCGGCAGAGCATCGGTGCCGAATCGGTCCATCGGGCAGGCGATCTGGTGCGCGACTTCGTCTCCGACCCGGCGGAGCAGTCGGCGACCGTCGATCGCTTCCTCGCCGAGTTGGACGAGATGGCCCCGTCGAACAAGGCCTTCGAGGTCGCCGTCAAAACGAAGCTGCGCGCCGCCAGCCGGGAATCGGTCGCCGAACTCGCGCGACAGTTCGACGGGGTGTCGGGCGACCTCGATGCCGACCAATTGACCGTGCTGGCCAGCGATCTGGCATCGACAGTCAAGCTGCTGCGCCGCGAGACGTTGCTGGCCCGGCACATGTCCGATCCGTCGACCAATACGGCGAGCCGAACTCAGCTGATCGATCGACTGCTGTCGGGCAAGGTCTCCGATGCCGCGCTCGAGGTTCTGAAAACCGCCTCGACGCAGCGTTGGTCGTCGACGTCCGACCTGCTCTTCGGAATCCAGCACATCGCCTCCCTCGCGCTGCTGGTGCGCGCCGAACGCGACGGCCAGATCGAAGACGTCGAGGATCAGCTGTTCAGGTTCAGCCGCACCCTCGATGCTCAGCCGCAGTTGATCACCCTTCTCAGCGAGTACTCCGCGCCCATCGACGGCCGAATCTCGTTGCTCAACAGCGTGCTTGCGCGCAGGGCGAGTAAGAACACCGCAGATCTGCTGCGTCAGACGGTGGAGCTACTGCACGGCGAGCGCGCAGACGAGTCCATCCGGAACCTGACGACCCTCGCAGTTTCCAGGCGCGGCGAGCTCGTCGCGCACGTGCAGGCCGCAACCGAGCTCAGCGACGCGCAGATCGACCGACTGACCGAACTGCTCACCCGCATCTACGGTCATCCCGTTTCGATTCAGCTCGGCGTTGACCCCGAGCTCATCGGCGGTCTGACGATCGCCGTCGGCGACGAAGTCATCGACGGATCGCTGTCGTCGAAGCTGGCCTCGGCCGAGAACCACTTACCTGACTGATCACGACCACTAGACCCACGAAGTAGGAAGACGAAAAGCCATGGCAGAGTTGACCATCTCGGCAGACGAGATTCAGGGCGCCATCGAGGAATATGTAGCCAGCTTCGAGGCCGAAACCGAGCGCGAAGAGATCGGCACTGTCATCGACGCGGGTGACGGCATCGCGCACGTCGAAGGCCTGCCTTCGGTGATGACCCAGGAGCTGCTGGAGTTCCCCGGCGGGGTCCTCGGCGTCGCACTGAACCTCGACGAGCACAGCATCGGCGCAGTGATCCTCGGTGAGTTCGAGAAGATCGAGCAGGGTCAGCAGGTCAAGCGCACCGGTGAAGTGCTCTCGGTGCCGGTCGGAGACGCCTTCCTGGGACGTGTCGTCAACCCGCTGGGTCAGCCGATCGACGGCCGCGGCGAGATCGATACCGACGAGCGGCGCGCCCTGGAGCTGCAGGCGCCGTCGGTGGTGCAGCGCCAAGGTGTGAGCGAGCCACTGCAGACGGGCATCAAGGCGATCGATTCGCAGACGCCCATCGGCCGCGGTCAGCGTCAGCTGATCATCGGCGACCGCAAGACCGGAAAGACCGCGGTATGCGTGGACACGATCCTCAACCAGCGGCAGAACTGGGAAACCGACGACCCTGACCAGCAGGTCCGTTGTGTCTATGTGGCGATCGGCCAGAAGGGCACCACGATCGCCAGCGTGAAGCACACCCTCGAAGAGGGCGGCGCGATGGAGTACACCACCATCGTCGCGGCGCCTGCTTCGGACTCAGCCGGATTCAAATGGCTTGCGCCGTACACGGGTTCGTCGATCGCTCAGCACTGGATGTACCAGGGCAAGCATGTGCTGATCGTGTTCGACGACCTCACCAAGCACGCCGAGGCCTACCGCGCCATCTCGCTGCTGCTGCGCCGCCCGCCCGGCCGTGAGGCGTTCCCCGGCGACGTTTTCTACCTGCACTCGCGGCTGCTCGAGCGCTGCGCCAAGCTGTCCGACGAACTGGGTAACGGATCGCTGACCGGCCTGCCGATCATCGAGACCAAGGCCAACGACATCTCGGCCTACATCCCGACCAACGTCATCTCCATCACCGACGGCCAGTGCTTCCTGGAGACCGACCTGTTCAATCAGGGTGTGCGGCCGGCGATCAATGTCGGTGCATCGGTCTCCCGCGTCGGCGGCGCCGCTCAGATCAAAGCGATGAAAGAGGTGGCTGGGTCGCTGCGACTGGACCTGTCGCAGTACCGTGAACTCGAATCGTTCGCGGCTTTCGCCTCGGACCTCGACGAAGCCTCGAAGAACCAGCTGAACCGCGGCGAGCGGCTGGTCGAGTTGCTCAAGCAGCCGCAGAACAGCCCGATGCCGATCGAAGAGCAGGTCGTCGCGATCTTCCTCGGTACCCGGGGGCACCTCGATTCCGTGCCCGTTGAGGACGTTCAGAAGTTCGAGCGGGAATTCCGCGAGCACGTCAAGGGCTCGCACGAGGGCATCCTCAAAGAGATCCGGGAGAGCAAGAAGCTCTCCGAGGAGCTGGAAGACAAGCTCGAGAACGTGGTGAACGACTTCAAGAAGGGCTTCGACACCACCGACGGCAGCTCAGTCGTCCCGGATGAGCACGTCGACGCAATGTCTGACGAAGACGTCGAGAAGGAATCGGTGAAGGTCCGCAAGCCCAAGCCGAAGAAGAAGTAGGGCCTGGAATCCAATGGCAGCAACACTGCGCGAATTGCGCGGCCGCATCCGCTCCGCAGGGTCGATCAAGAAGATCACCAAGGCCCAGGAGATGATCGCGACGTCGCGGATCGCCAAGGCTCAGGCCCGGGTCGAGGCGGCTCGGCCCTACGACCGCGAAATCACCAATATGCTCACCGAACTCGCGAGTGCCAGCGCGCTGGACCATCCGCTGCTGGTCGCTCGCGAGAATCCCCGGCGAGCCGCTGTGCTGGTGGTGTCCTCGGATCGCGGGCTCTGCGGCGCATACAACTCCAACGTGTTCCGGCGGTCCGAGGAGCTCTTCTCCTTGCTTCGTTCGGAGGGCAAGGAGCCCATCCTGTACGCTGTGGGCCGAAAAGCTCTGAATTACTACAGCTTTCGCAATTGGGATGTGCACGATTCGTGGACCGGCTTCTCCGAGCAGCCGGATTACGCGAACGCGCAGGAGATCGCATCGACGTTGGTCGATGCCTTCACCGCCGGCCTCGACGACGAAGGCGACGATCCAGGTGCCGACGACATCCTTGGCGTGGACGAACTGCACATCGTGTTCAACGAGTTCAAGTCCATGATGTCGCAGTCCGCTGGCGCCCGCCGGATCGCACCGATGGTGGTGGAGTACGACGAGGAGGACACCGGACCTCGGACGCTGTTCTCCTTCGAGCCGGACGCCGAAACGCTGTTCGACGCGCTGCTGCCTCGGTATGTGTCTACCCGCATCTTCGCCGCCCTGCTCGAGGCGGCGGCGTCGGAGTCGGCGTCGCGCCGGCGCGCGATGAAGTCGGCGACGGACAACGCCGATGACCTCATCAAGGACCTGACCCTGATGGCCAACCGTGAACGGCAGTCTCAGATCACCCAGGAAATCAGCGAAATCGTCGGTGGCGCGAACGCGCTCGCCGACGCCGCCAAGTAGCCCGTAGGAAGCGAAACAGACATGACTGCTACTGCCGAAAAAAAGACGAACACCGACACCAAGGGGCGCGTTGTCCGCGTCACCGGCCCGGTCGTCGACGTCGAGTTCCCGCGCGGCTCCGTGCCGGAGTTGTTCAACGCGCTGCACGCCGAGATCGACTACAAGGACCTCGCGAAGACGCTGACGCTGGAGGTCGCCCAGCACCTCGGTGACAACCTCGTGCGCTGCATCTCGCTGCAGCCCACCGACGGTCTTGTGCGTGGTGTCGAGGTAACCGACACCGGCGCCTCGATCTCGGTGCCGGTCGGTGACGGCGTCAAGGGCCACGTGTTCAACGCGCTGGGTGACTGCCTCGACGATCCGGGCTACGGCAAGGACTTCGAGAAGTGGTCGATCCACCGCAAGCCGCCGTCCTTCGACGAGCTGGAACCCCGCACCGAGATGCTGGAGACCGGACTCAAGGTCGTCGACCTGCTCACGCCGTACGTGCGTGGCGGCAAGATCGCGCTGTTCGGCGGCGCCGGTGTCGGCAAGACCGTTTTGATCCAGGAGATGATCAACCGCATCGCCCGCAACTTCGGTGGCACCTCGGTGTTCGCCGGTGTGGGCGAGCGTACTCGCGAGGGCAATGACCTCTGGGTCGAGCTCGCAGACGCCGACGTGCTCAAGGACACCGCGCTGGTGTTCGGTCAGATGGACGAGCCGCCCGGCACCCGTATGCGGGTCGCGCTGTCGGCTCTCACCATGGCCGAGTACTTCCGCGACGAACAGGAGCAGGACGTGCTGCTGTTCATCGACAACATCTTCCGCTTCACGCAGGCGGGTTCCGAGGTGTCGACGCTGCTGGGCCGCATGCCTTCTGCGGTGGGTTACCAGCCGACACTGGCCGACGAGATGGGTGAGCTCCAGGAGCGCATCACGTCGACCCGCGGCCACTCCATCACGTCGATGCAGGCGGTGTACGTGCCCGCCGACGACTACACGGACCCCGCACCTGCCACGACGTTCGCGCACCTCGACGCCACCACCGAGTTGAGCCGATCGGTGTTCTCCAAGGGCATCTTCCCCGCGGTGGACCCGCTGGCCTCCAGCTCGACGATCCTCGACCCGAGCGTCGTCGGCGACGAGCACTACCGCGTCGCCCAAGAGGTCATCCGAATCCTGCAGCGCTACAAGGACCTTCAGGACATCATCGCGATTCTTGGTATCGATGAGCTCGCCGAGGAGGACAAGCAGTTGGTGCAGCGCGCCCGCCGCATCGAGCGCTTCCTGTCGCAGAACATGATGGCTGCCGAGCAGTTCACGGGTCAGCCGGGTTCGACCGTCCCCCTGAAGGAGACCATCGAGGCGTTCGACAAGCTGAGCAAGGGCGATTTCGACCACCTGCCCGAGCAGGCGTTCTTCCTCATCGGCGGCCTCGAGGATCTGCAGAAGAAGGCGGAGAGCCTCGGCGCCAAGATGGACGACAGCGGTAGCGATGGCGCGCCGGTCTCCGAGAACTCCGATGACGCCAAGGATTCCAAGGATTCCGAGGACAAGGGCGACGACAGCGACGGTGACGCCAAGGACGATGGCGAAGACAAGAGCGAATAGTCATGGCTGAACTGGACGTCGACATCGTCGCGGTCGAGCGCGAGATCTGGTCTGGGAAGGCCACGTTCGTGTTCACCCGCACGACTTCTGGAGAGATCGGCATTCTGCCGCGCCACATCCCGCTGGTGGCGCAGCTCGTCGACGACGCGATGGTGCGCGTGGAGCGTGAAGGCGAAGACGATCTGCGCGTCGCCGTCGACGGCGGCTTCATGTCGGTCACTGACGAAGGCGTGATCATTCTCGCCGAGTCTGCCGAGCTGGAGTCGGAGATCGATGCCGAGGCGGCCAAGCGTGATTCGGAGTCCGACGACGAAGCGACCGCCGCCAGAGGCCGTGCCAGGCTGCGGGCCCTGGGCCAGATCGACTAGGGCGGCCGATGAGCGCGTCCATGCTGATCATGGTCGCGCTGGTGGGCGTGCTCCTTCTTGTCGTCGTCGCGCTGTCATATCGGCTGTGGAAACTGCGTCAGGTCGGCGGTACCGCGGCAATCCTGCGTGACTACCCGGCGGTTGGCGGCCAAGGTTGGCGCCACGGCGTGATGCGGTATCGGGGCGGCGAAGCCGGCTTCTACCGGCTGTCCAGCCTGCGGTGGTGGCCCGATCGCAGACTGAGCCGCAGAGGTCTGGAAATCGTGTCGCGGCGGTCGCCGCGCGGAGACGAGTTCGACATCATGACCGCTGAGATCGTCGTCCTGGAACTCCGCGACACGAGTCCGGAACGCCGCCGAGGTTACGAGGTTGCCCTGGATCGCGGTGCGCTGACGGCGTTTCAATCGTGGTTGGAGTCGCGTCCGTCACCGCGAGCCCGCCGCAGAACGGCCTAATCCGTCGCCAGACTAACTATTTGGTCTTCGCGCTTACGTCTATCCGCCGGGTTTCCAGAGCACGTCTCCGCCGGGATTGGCGACCCGACACAGGATGAACAGCAGGTCGGACAACCGGTTCAGATACTTGGCCGGCAGAACGCTGGTGTCCTCGGGATGGGTTTCCACCGCCAGCCACGCCGACCGTTCGGCCCTGCGAGCTACCGTGCGGGCCACGTGCAGCAATGCTGACAGCGGCGTACCACCCGGCAGCACAAAGGAATTCAGCGCAGGAAGGGGTGCGTTGAATTCGTCACACCAGCCCTCGAGTCGGTCGATGTAGCGCTGGTCGATGCGCAGCGGCGGATGCTCGGGCTTCTCGACCACCGGAGTGGACAGGTCAGCGCCCGCGTCGAAGAGGTCGTTCTGGATTCGCCGCAGCACCGTGAGCATTTGCTGGTCGGGGTTACCCATCGAAACGGCTACCCCGATCGCCGCGTTCGTCTCATCGCAGTCGGCGTATGCCGCAAGGCGCGCATCGTTCTTGGAAACGCGGCTGAAGTCGCTCAATCCGGTGGTCCCGTCGTCGCCGGTACGGGTATAGATGCGAGTCAGGTGCACAGCCATGGTCAAACCGTACCGCCGACTGCGGCGCCGCAGATTCGGACACCACCCCCGACGCTGTCTAAACTAACCGGCGTGAGCGAGCGATTCGTGGTGACCGGTGGCAACCGGTTGTCAGGCGAAGTTGCCGTGGGGGGAGCCAAGAACAGCGTCCTCAAGCTGATGGCAGCCACGTTGCTCGCCGAGGGAACCAGCACGATCACCAACTGTCCGGACATCCTCGACGTCCCTTTGATGGCAGAGGTACTCCGCGGGCTCGGCGCCAACGTGGAACTCGACGCGGGCACCGTTCGCATCACGTCCCCCGACGAACCCAAGTACGACGCCGATTTCGCCGCGGTCCGGCAGTTTCGCGCCTCCGTGTGCGTGCTCGGCCCGCTGGTCGGCCGATGCAAACGGGCCAAGGTCGCTCTGCCGGGTGGCGACGCGATCGGGTCGCGGCCCCTCGATATGCACCAGGCGGGGCTTCGGCAGCTCGGCGCCACGTGCAACATCGAACACGGGTGCGTGGTCGCCGAAGCAGAGCATCTGCGTGGAGCGGAGATTCAGCTCGAGTTCCCGTCCGTCGGTGCCACAGAGAACATCCTGATGGCCGCCGTGGTCGCCGAGGGTGTCACCACAATCCACAACGCCGCTCGTGAACCCGACGTCGTCGATTTGTGCACGATGCTGAATCAAATGGGTGCGCAGATCGAGGGCGCGGGCTCCTCGACGATGACGATCACCGGTGTCGACCGGCTTCATCCCACCGAACATCGCGTCATCGGCGACCGAATCGTCGCCGCTACGTGGGGCATCGCCGCGGCGATGACGCGGGGAGACATCTCGGTCACCGGTGTCGATCCACAACACCTTCAGTTGGTGCTGCACAAGCTGCACGACGCGGGAGCCACCGTGACTCAGGACGACAACGGCTTCCGTGTGGTGCAGTACGAGCGGCCCAAGGCGATCAACGTCGCGACCCTCCCGTTTCCAGGGTTCCCGACCGATCTTCAGCCCATGGCGATCGGACTGGCCTCGATCGCCGACGGAACGTCGATGATCACCGAGAACGTGTTCGAAGCGCGGTTCCGTTTCGTCGAGGAGATGATCCGGCTCGGCGCCGATGCCAGGACCGACGGCCATCACGCCGTGGTTCGCGGTCTACCGCAGCTGTCCAGTGCACCGGTCTGGTCCTCGGACATCCGCGCGGGTGCGGGTCTGGTGCTGGCCGGCCTCGTCGCTGATGGTGACACCGAGGTTCACGACGTCTTCCACATCGACCGCGGCTACCCGTTATTCGTGGAGAACCTGGTCAGCCTGGGTGCCGAGATCGAGCGGGTGGTGTAGTTCGGCCGAGTGCGGGTCCCGTTTGGGACCAGCGTGGCTAAAGGGGTACGCTGTTACCAGTAACCCACGGCCCCAGATTTAGGTCTGGCGGACGGGGTTTGACGTCTCTGACCAGGTCGAGTACTATGGCAGGGTTGCCTTTAAACGGGCTTGTTGTTTGAGAACTCAATAGTGTGTTTGGTGGTTTTTGTTTGTTGTTTTTGTTTTTGGCCATGCCTGGCGCTTCCCGTGTGGTGGGTGTGGTTTGTTTTTTTGCCAGTTTGATACTGGTGTTAGGTCAGATTTTTCTGAATGTGCCTTTTTAGGTTTTGTTTGGAGAGTTTGATTCTGGCTCAGGACGAACGCTGGCGGCGTGCTTAACACATGCAAGTCGAACGGAAAGGCCCTTCGGGGTACTCGAGTGGCGAACGGGTGAGTAACACGTGGGTGATCTGCCCTGCACTTTGGGATAAGCCTGGGAAACCGGGTCTAATACCGAATACACCTCGCTGGCTGCATGGTCTGGTGGGGGAAAGCTTTTGCGGTGTGGGATGGGCCCGCGGCCTATCAGCTTGTTGGTGAGGTTATGGCTTACCAAGGCGACGACGGGTAGCCGGCCTGAGAGGGTGTCCGGCCACACTGGGACTGAGATACGGCCCAGACTCCTACGGGAGGCAGCAGTGGGGAATATTGCACAATGGGCGCAAGCCTGATGCAGCGACGCCGCGTGAGGGATGACGGCCTTCGGGTTGTAAACCTCTTTCAACGCCGACGAAGCGTAAGTGACGGTAGGCGTAGAAGAAGCACCGGCCAACTACGTGCCAGCAGCCGCGGTAATACGTAGGGTGCGAGCGTTGTCCGGAATTACTGGGCGTAAAGAGCTCGTAGGTGGTTTGTCGCGTTGTTCGTGAAAACTCACAACTCAATTGTGGGCGTGCGGGCGATACGGGCAGACTTGAGTACTGCAGGGGAGACTGGAATTCCTGGTGTAGCGGTGGAATGCGCAGATATCAGGAGGAACACCGGTGGCGAAGGCGGGTCTCTGGGCAGTAACTGACGCTGAGGAGCGAAAGCGTGGGGAGCGAACAGGATTAGATACCCTGGTAGTCCACGCCGTAAACGGTGGGTACTAGGTGTGGGTTTCCTTCCTTGGGATCCGTGCCGTAGCTAACGCATTAAGTACCCCGCCTGGGGAGTACGGCCGCAAGGCTAAAACTCAAAGAAATTGACGGGGGCCCGCACAAGCGGCGGAGCATGTGGATTAATTCGATGCAACGCGAAGAACCTTACCTGGGTTTGACATGCACAGGACGCCGGCAGAGATGTCGGTTCCCTTGTGGCCTGTGTGCAGGTGGTGCATGGCTGTCGTCAGCTCGTGTCGTGAGATGTTGGGTTAAGTCCCGCAACGAGCGCAACCCTTGTCTCATGTTGCCAGCACGTAATGGTGGGGACTCGTGAGAGACTGCCGGGGTCAACTCGGAGGAAGGTGGGGATGACGTCAAGTCATCATGCCCCTTATGTCCAGGGCTTCACACATGCTACAATGGCCGGTACAAAGGGCTGCGATGCCGTGAGGTGGAGCGAATCCTTGTTAAAGCCGGTCTCAGTTCGGATCGGGGTCTGCAACTCGACCCCGTGAAGTCGGAGTCGCTAGTAATCGCAGATCAGCAACGCTGCGGTGAATACGTTCCCGGGCCTTGTACACACCGCCCGTCACGTCATGAAAGTCGGTAACACCCGAAGCCGGTGGCCTAACCCGTAAGGGGGGGAGCCGTCGAAGGTGGGATCGGCGATTGGGACGAAGTCGTAACAAGGTAGCCGTACCGGAAGGTGCGGCTGGATCACCTCCTTTCTAAGGAGCACCACGAGTCTGCGGCCCGCCCACATCGTGTGGGGGTTCGGTGATCGCAGCGAATCGTGACGATGGCCCCTCACCTGTAGTGGGTGGGGGTCTGGTGCAACAACAAACGGTGAGCCGCAACGGGTCCCGGAATTTTTCTGGGCGTGCGGTGATGGATTGCCAGACACACTATTGGGCTTTGAGGCAACAGGCCCGCTATCTCTTCGTCCTTTCGGGGAAACCGGGGATAGGACTTGGTTGTCGCTCCACGTTGGTGGTGGGGTGTGGTGTTTGATTTGTGGATAGTGGTTGCGAGCATCGAGCACGCAGGTGGCGCCTGGCTCCTTTTTGGGGGTTGGGTGTCTGTTTGTGTGTTGATGTGCAATTTCAGAGTTTTTTAACTCAGAGTTTCTTACCTGTTTGTGGGGAGAGATTCATTTGTGGTTTTTTGTGTTGTAAGTGTTTAAGGGCGCATGGTGGATGCCTTGGCACTGAGAGCCGATGAAGGACGTGGGAGGCTGCGATATGCCTCGGGGAGCTGTCAACCGAGCGTGGATCCGAGGATGTCCGAATGGGGAAACCCGGCGCGAGTGATGTCGTGTCACCTGCTGGTGAATGTATAGCCAGTTGGGAGGTAACGCGGGGAAGTGAAACATCTCAGTACCCGTAGGAAGAGAAAACAATTGTGATTCCGTGAGTAGTGGCGAGCGAAAGCGGAGGATGGCTAAACCGGATGCATGTGATACCCGGCGGGGGTTGTGTGTTCGGTGTTGTGGGGTCTGTGTTCTTCGGTCCGCCGATCGGAGCAGCAGTGATAAAGCAGTGTGTTAGGTGAAGTGGCCTGGGATGGTCTGCCGTAGTGGGTGAGAGCCCCGTAACCGAAAACATGTTGCCTGCTGTCGCAGTGTCCCCGAGTAGCAGCGGGCCCGTGGAATCTGCTGTGAATCTGCCGGGACCACCCGGTAAGCCTGAATACTTCTCAGTGACCGATAGCGGATTAGTACCGTGAGGGAATGGTGAAAAGTACCCCGGGAGGGGAGTGAAAGAGTACCTGAAACCGTGTGCCTACAAGCCGTCAGAGCCCTCTACTTTGTGGTGGGGTGATGGCGTGCCTTTTGAAGAATGAGCCTGCGAGTCAGGGACATGTCGCGAGGTTAACCCGTTGTGGGGTAGCCGCAGCGAAAGCGAGTCTGAATAGGGCGTATCCCCGGTAACGGGGTGTAGTGGTGTGTTCTGGACCCGAAGCGGAGTGATCTACCCATGGCCAGGGTGAAGCGACGGTAAGACGTCGTGGAGGCCCGAACCCACTTAGGTTGAAGACTGAGGGGATGAGCTGTGGGTAGGGGTGAAAGGCCAATCAAACTCCGTGATAGCTGGTTCTCCCCGAAATGCATTTAGGTGCAGCGTTGCGTGTTTCTTACCGGAGGTAGAGCTACTGGATGGCCGATGGGCCCTACTAGGTTACTGACGTCAGCCAAACTCCGAATGCCGGTAAGTCCAAAGCGTGGCAGTGAGACGGCGGGGGATAAGCTCCGTGCGTCGAGAGGGAAACAGCCCAGATCGCCGGCTAAGGCCCCTAAGCGTGTGCTAAGTGGAAAAGGATGTGCAGTCGCGAAGACAACCAGGAGGTTGGCTTAGAAGCAGCCACCCTTGAAAGAGTGCGTAATAGCTCACTGGTCAAGTGATTGTGCGCCGATAATGTAGCGGGGCTCAAGCACACCGCCGAAGCCGCGGCAACCAACTTTGTTGGTTGGGTAGGGGAGCGTCCTGCATCCGGTGAAGCCGCCGAGTGATCGAGTGGTGGAGGGTGTGGGAGTGAGAATGCAGGCATGAGTAGCGATAAGGCAAGTGAGAACCTTGCCCGCCGAAAGACCAAGGGTTCCTGGGCCAGGCCAGTCCGCCCAGGGTGAGTCGGGACCTAAGGCGAGGCCGACAGGCGTAGTCGATGGACAACGGGTTGATATTCCCGTACCCGTGTGTGCGCGCCCGTGATGAATCAGTGGTACTAACCACCCAAACGGACACCGATCCGACCCTTCGGGGAACGACGGAGTTCTGCTGCGTGGAACCTTCACTGGTAGTAGTCAAGCGATGGGGTGACGCAGGAAGGTAGCCGTACCAGTCAGTGGTAATACTGGGGTAAACCTGTAGGGAGAAACCTAGGTAAATCCGGGTTTCATAGATCCTGAGAGGTGATGCATAGCCGAGTGAGGCGAATTCGGTGATCCTATGCTGCCAAGAAAAGCCTCTAGCGAGTACACACACGGCCCGTACCCCAAACCGACACAGGTGGTCAGGTAGAGAATACCGAGGCGTACGAGTGAACTATGGTTAAGGAACTCGGCAAAATGCCCCCGTAACTTCGGGAGAAGGGGGACCCACACACCGTCAAGGCCCTCGCGGCCGGCAGCGGGAGTGGGTGGCACAAACCAGTGAGAAGCGACTGTTTACTAAAAACACAGGTCCGTGCGAAGTCGCAAGACGATGTATACGGACTGACGCCTGCCCGGTGCTGGAAGGTTAAGAGGACCTGTTAACCCTTTCGGGGGTGAAGCGGAGAATTTAAGCCCCAGTAAACGGCGGTGGTAACTATAACCATCCTAAGGTAGCGAAATTCCTTGTCGGGTAAGTTCCGACCTGCACGAATGGCGTAACGACTTCTCAGCTGTCTCAACCATAGACTCGGCGAAATTGCACTACGAGTAAAGATGCTCGTTACGCGCGGCAGGACGAAAAGACCCCGGGACCTTCACTACAACTTGGTATTGGTGCTCGATACGGTTTGTGTAGGATAGGTGGGAGACTGTGAAACACACACGCCAGTGTGTGCGGAGTCGTTGTTGAAATACCACTCTGACCGTATTGGGCCTCTAACCTCGAACCGTCTATCCGGTTCAGGAACAGTGCCTGGTGGGTAGTTTAACTGGGGCGGTTGCCTCCTAAAATGTAACGGAGGCGCCCAAAGGTTCCCTCAACCTGGACGGCAATCAGGTGTTGAGTGTAAGTGCACAAGGGAGCTTGACTGCGAGACAGACACGTCAAGCAGGGACGAAAGTCGGGACTAGTGATCCGGCACCCCCGAGTGGAAGGGGTGTCGCTCAACGGATAAAAGGTACCCCGGGGATAACAGGCTGATCTTCCCCAAGAGTCCATATCGACGGGATGGTTTGGCACCTCGATGTCGGCTCGTCGCATCCTGGGGCTGGAGCAGGTCCCAAGGGTTGGGCTGTTCGCCCATTAAAGCGGCACGCGAGCTGGGTTTAGAACGTCGTGAGACAGTTCGGTCTCTATCCGCCGCGCGCGTCAGAAGCTTGAGGAAACCTGTCCCTAGTACGAGAGGACCGGGACGGACGAACCTCTGGTCTACCAGTTGTCCCACCAGGGGCACCGCTGGATCGCCACGTTCGGACAGGATAACCGCTGAAAGCATCTAAGCGGGAAACCCCCTCCAAGACCAGGCTTCTCACCCATCAAGTGGGATAAGGCCCCCCGCAGACCACGGGATCAATAGACCAGACCTGCACACCCAGCAATGGGCATAGGGAACTGGCACTAACCGGCCGAAAACTTACACACAACCAAAACCTCGCAACCACACCCCACACAGTCAAACAAAACGACTGCACCCCACCACCAATAACACCCTTGTTGAACACAACAAAATAAAGTTACGGCGGACATAGCGACAGGGAAACGCCCGGACCCATCCCGAACCCGGAAGCTAAGCCTGCCAGCGCCGATGATACTACCCAACCCGGGTGGAAAAGTAGGACACCGCCGAACACAAATTAGGGTCACCCCCCACGCTCCGCGTGGGGGGTGATTCCATTTGTTCAGTCGAAAAGCGTTGGTGTCAAAGGATTTCTGCTCTTCTCCAACGCAAGCAGTGCTCGCTTCCGATCCAGCCCGCCGCCGTATCCGGTGAGGCTTCCGTTAGCACCTATCACTCGGTGACACGGCACGATGATGCCGATCGGGTTGTGGCCGTTGGCCAGACCGACCGCGCGAGATGCCGACGGCGCACCGATCTGCGCCGCAATCTCGCCGTAGGACCGCGTCTGTCCGTACGGGATCGTCAACAGCGCCGCCCAGACCGTGCGCTGAAACTGCGTGCCCACCATGTCGAGGTCCAGGTCGAAGTCGAAAAGCTCTCCCGCGAAATAGGATTGGAGCTGTTCCACGGCGTCGGGGAATGCCGTGTTGTCGGCTTCCCAGCCGACATGGCTCGGCTCGTAGGTTTGGTCGACCATGCGCAGGTGCATCAACCGGCCGTCGCGGCCGGCCAGCGTCAGCAGCCCGACCGGGCTGTCGATAGAGCGGAATTGAATGGCTGTCATCACTTCTCCTTGGGCGGCCATTGATTGACGGCATGGTCCAGCGCGGTCCAGAGGTGTTGAGTTGCATACGATCTCCACGGGCGCCAGCGACTGCTGTGTGCGGTCAGCGCCCGGACATCGTCCGGCAGACCGGCCTGTTTCGCCGCTGCAAGGACGCCGAGGTCGCTGGCGGGAAACGCGTCCGGGTCACCAAGGCCGCGCATGGCGATGACCTCCGCGGTCCACGGCCCGATCCCGGGCAACGCGAGCAGTTGTTCGCGCGCACGGTTCCAGTCGCAGCCGGCGTCGAGTTCGACGTCGCCGTCGGCAAGCGCCTTGACGAGCGCAACGAGGGTTCTCTGACGTGACTTGGGGAAGGCCAGGTGGACCGGATCGATCTCGGCAAGTTGCTCGACCGCAGGGAAGACATGAGTGAGTCCGCCGCTGGGTTCGGCCAGCCGTTGACCGTACGCGGCTACGATCCGCGCGGCGTGGGTGCGGGCCGCCTTCACCGACACCTGCTGGCCCAACACGACCCGCAATGCCAGCTCGGGTTCGTCGACCGTACGTGGGATCCGCTGTCCCGGCGCCTTGGCGATCAGTGCACTCAAATCCGGATCGGCCCCGAGGGCGTCGACCACGGCTTCCGGATCGGCATCGAGATCGAACAACCGCCTGCAGCGTGCGATGGCGGTCGCCAGATCCTTGAAGTCGTCCAGCACGAGCGTGCAGCGCACATGGTCGGGTTCCGGTGTGAGGCTTACGATCCCGTTGCCTGCGGGGAGGCGAAGAGTCCGGCGGTACGCTCCTGCGCGCACCTCCTCCACGCCAGGCACCGCGCATGCCGCGAGATGGCCGAACACGCCCTCATACGCGAACGGAGTGCGAACCGGCAGCCGCAACGACAATCTGCCTGCGGTGGCGGCTGCGCCGCGGCCGAACTTGGCGCGCGCTCGGCTGCGCAATTCCGTCGGTGTGAGGGCGCAGACTGCGCGGACCGTGTCGTTGAACTGCCGGATGGACGAGAACCCCGCAGCGAAGGCCACATCGCCGAACGGTAGATCGGTCGTCTCGATGAGCACCCGGGCGGTCTGCGACCGCTGCGCACGGGCCAGCGCCAGGGGGTTGGCGCCGACCTCCGCCTGCAGCATCCGCTCCAGTTGGCGCGTGGTGTAGCCGACGCGCGCGGCCAGGCCGGTCACGCCTTCGCGATCAACGGTGCCGTCGGCGATCAGCCGCATCGCCCTCGCGACGACATCGCCGCGCACATTCCACTCCGGAGACCCCGGCGACGCATCTGGGCGGCACCGCTTGCACGCCCGGAAGCCTGCACGCTGCGCCGCGGCGGCGGTCGGGTAGAACCGCACGTTGCGGGCGAACGGAGGCCGCACCGGGCAGCTGGGCCTGCAATAGATCTTGGTCGTCAGTACCGCGGTGACGAACCAGCCGTCGAACCGGGCGTCCTTGGACTGAACGGCCCGGTAGCAGCGGTCGAAATCTTCGTGCACGTCTTAGACAATTACACGCGGCCACCGACATCACTGGCGGAAAACCGACATCGACGTCGCTGGGCCAATCTGTCACCCCGACGCGAGGGCTCATCGTCGACCTTTGGCAGACTATGCGCGTGGCTCAAATAACTCTGGGTGGAAACCCCATCAATACAGTCGGCGACCTGCCTGCCGTCGGTTCGCCTGCACCTGGTTTCACGCTGACCGGCACCGATCTCGGCGTCTTCAGCGACGAACCGTTTCGCGGTAAGCCGTTCGTGCTCAACATCTTTCCGTCCGTCGACACCGCGGTGTGCGCGTCCAGTGTCCGGACCTTCAACGAGCGTGCCGCTGCGGGTGGGATCGCCGTCGTCAACGTATCGAAGGATCTGCCGTTCGCTCAGAAGCGGTTCTGCGGCGCAGAAGGCATCGAGAACGCCATCACGGCCTCGGCGTTCCGCGACGGCTTCGGCGACGACTACGGCGTCACCCTTGTCGACGGGCCGATGAAGGGCCTCCTTGCGCGGGCTGTCGTCGTCGTCGGGGCCAACGGCGACGTGGTGTACACCGAGCTCGTCCCCGAGATCGCCCAGGAACCCGACTACGACTCGGCGCTTGCGGCCATCTCCGGCTAGACCGGGCTTGCCAACCTCGTCGGCTCGTCGTGCCCGCGAAGGGTCACGGTGTCGCCGGGGGTCCACTGTGCGCGTTCCTCCTCGGTGGCGGTCTCCACCGCGTCCCAGGACGCAAGCAAGCGGCCTGGCGCGTCTTTCGCCAGCTCACAGAGTCGGGCGGCCTCGTTCACCGGCTCGCCGATCACCGTGTACTCGAAGCGTTCGTAGGCGCCGAGGTTCCCCGCCACCGCCTGGCCTGCCGCAACGCCGATGCCGGCCTCGCACTCCGGCACCTCCTCGCTGATGCGGCGGGCGATGGCACGGCCGGCGGCCAATGCCTCTGACTCCGGACTGGCGAGATGATTCGGGGCGCCGAACACCGCCAGTGCGGCGTCGCCCTCGAATTTGTTGACGAATCCGTGGTGGCGGTCGACCTCCTCGACGATGACGGCGAAGAACCGGTTCAACAGGTCGACCACCTCGGTCGCGCGTCGGGTCGTGACCAACTGCGTCGACCCGATGATGTCGACGAAGATCACCGCGACATGGCGCTCCTCGCCGCCGAGCTTCGGCCGGTCCCGCTCGGCCGCCGCAGCGACCTCGCGGCCGACGTGGCGCCCGAAGAGATCTCGCACGCGTTCGCGTTCTTTGAGTCCCTGCACCATCGAGTTGAACCCGCGCTGCAGCTCGCCCAACTCGGTGCCGTCGAAAACCACCACGTCGCAGTCCAAGTCACCGTTCTCGACGTGCTTGAGGGCCTCCCGCACCACCCGCACCGGAGTGGCGGTGAGCCACGAGAAGAGCCACATCAGCACGGCGCCGAAAATCAGGGTCGCCGTAGCGATGCTCAGTACCGCGTACGCGAGTTGAGTCTCGGTGAGGTTCTCCAGTGAGAGGGCGAAGATCGCCGTCACCGCGATGCCGAACACCGGCACGCCAGACCCCAGCAACCACACGAGCATCGTTCGGCCCATGATCCCGGCGGTCAGGCGGTTGGGCGGGGGAGCAGCTTCGAGTGCTTGCGCTGCCACCGGGCGGAGGGCGAACTCGGTGATCATGTAGCAACCGGTGGCGACGAGTACGCCGGGAAAGCTGATCGCGAATAGGAATCTCGGGATGAAGTCGGTGTCCTGCAATCCGTAGAGCACGGTCAGCAGCGCCGTGCCGACGCCCCAGAGAAACAGCACCATCCGGGCCACCCGCCACGGCGCGGCGAACACGTTGCGGTGGTCGTCGCGGTTGGGTGGTCGTTCCTCGATTGCCCATCGCAGGGATCTGACGACCCGCCAGGTCACCCAGAAGGTTCCCAGTCCGAGCGCGAACACGATGTATGCCGGTGCCACGCCGAACGTCAGCCACAACGGTGCGTCGCTGAAGACGCTCGGCACAGGGAAGGCGAACGCCACCAGTGAGGTCGCGACGATGATGCCGAGCATGTTGGTCAGCAGGATGAAGAAGGTCAGGATGACCTGGATACGCACGCGCCTGCGCAGTTGGCTCTCGGTTTCCCGGCCGAGTAACCACGACCCGTAATCGGGTGTCTTGGACAGTCGACCGCTCTGCCGGGTGACCGTCTCCAGTACCCGGCCCAACCGGTGGGCGACGCTCTTGTTTCCCGACATCGTGGCGCAAGCCTAGTTTGCGTGGGCTGGCCCTAAGGTTGGTCGGGTGCGTCTCGTCATCGCCCAGTGCACCGTCGACTACGTAGGGCGGCTGACCGCCCACCTTCCGTCTGCCCGCCGGTTACTGCTGATCAAGGCAGACGGATCGGTCAGCGTGCACGCCGACGATCGCGCTTACAAGCCGCTGAACTGGATGTCACCGCCCTGCTGGCTGACCGAGGAAGCCCGCGACCCGTTGCCGCTGTGGGTGGTCGAGAACAAGGCCGGCGAGCAGCTGCGGATCACCATCGAGGAGATCGAGCACGACTCCAGCCACGAGCTCGGAGTGGATCCGGGTCTGGTGAAGGACGGAGTGGAGGCGCATCTGCAGGCCCTGCTGGCTGAGCACGTCGAGCTGCTGGGCGCCGGATACAGCCTGGTGCGCCGCGAGTACATGACGCCGATCGGGCCCGTCGACCTCCTGTGTCGTGACGAAGAGGGGCGCTCGGTGGCCGTCGAGATCAAGCGGCGCGGCGAAATCGACGGTGTCGAGCAGCTGACCCGCTACCTGGAGCTCCTCAACCGGGACAGCCTGCTTGCTCCGGTCAGCGGCGTCTTCGCGGCTCAGCAGATCAAGCCTCAGGCGCGCACTCTTGCCACTGACCGCGGAATCCGTTGTCTTACTTTGGACTACGACGCATATGCGCGGGATGGACAGTTCGGAGTTCCGGCTGTTCTGAGCACTTCTAGACTCGATTCATGGCCAGGCGTCGACCGACAGGCGGCAGGCAGCGCGCGCCGTTGCCTGCACCCCGCCGTGTCGAGGTCGGGCCGGACGGCTACGACTACGAGGTGAGGCCGGTCGCGGCATCCCGGGCGGCCAAGACGTACCGGTGCCCAGGCTGCGACCACGAAATCAGGCCTGCCACAGCTCATCTCGTGGTTTGGCAGGCCGATCTCGGTGAGTCGGCGATGGATGATCGGCGGCACTGGCACACGCCGTGCTGGCAGAACCGCGCGACGCGGGGTCCGACGCGGCGGTGGTCGTGAAGGTCAGTGATCTGCGGCGGGCTGAACGAGCTCGATGAGCACGCCGCCGGCGTCCTTCGGATGGACGAAGTTGATCCGCGAGTCTGCGGTGCCTCGGCGTGGCTCGTCGTAGAGCAGCCGCACACCCTCTTCGCGCAGCCGCGTGCTCAGTGCCTCGATGTCGCTGACCCGGTAGGCCAGCTGCTGCAGGCCCGGGCCGCGCCTGTCGATGAACTTGGCGATCGTCGATGTCTCGTCGAGCGGCGACATCAGCTGAATCTGGGCGCTGCCGACGGGCGCGCCGCGCACCGACAGCATGGCCTCGCGGACACCCTGCTCCTCGTTGATTTCCTCGTGCAGCACGATCATGCCGAGGTGGTCGTGGTACCACTTGATGGCGGCGTCCAGATCGGGCACCGCGATCCCCACGTGATCGATCGCCGTCACAAGGGCGCTCGCGAGCGCGGGACGTGCGTCGACGTGTTCGGTGGTCATAACGTAACGGTAACCTTGAGACAGATGTTTGCGGAATGTGTCATGGGCCACAACTATGTGTACCCAGGTTTTGGAGGATGTAAATGACGACGTCGGTGATCGTTGCTGGAGCCCGGACGCCTGTTGGCAAACTGATGGGATCGCTGAAGGACTTCTCCGGGAGCGACCTGGGGGCCATTGCGATCAGGGGAGCGCTGGAGAAGGCCAAGGTCCCGGCAGCGGCCGTTGAATACGTGATCATGGGCCAGGTGCTCACCGCGGGCGCTGGGCAAATGCCGGCCAGGCAGGCCGCGGTGGCCGCGGGGATCGGCTGGGACGTGCCCGCCCTGACGATCAACAAGATGTGTCTGTCCGGCATCGACGCCATCGCGCTGGCCGATCAGCTGATCCGCGCCGGTGAGTTCGACATCGTCGTGGCCGGTGGCCAGGAATCGATGACCCAGGCGCCGCATCTGCTGATGAACAGCCGCTCGGGATACAAGTACGGCGACGTGACCGCGCTCGACCACATGGCCTACGACGGCCTGCACGATGTGTTCACCGATCAGCCGATGGGCGCACTGACCGAGCAGCGCAACGACGAGGACAAGTTCACCCGCCTCGAGCAGGACGAGTTCGCCGCCGGGTCGCACCAGAAGGCCGCTGCGGCATGGAAAGACGGCGTGTACGCCGACGAAGTCGTGCCGGTAAGTATTCCGCAGCGCAAGGGCGACCCGCTGGAGTTCGCCGAGGACGAGGGCATCCGCGCCAACACCACCGCCGACTCGCTGGCCGGCCTCAAGCCCGCCTTCCGCAAGGACGGCACCATCACCGCGGGCTCGGCGTCGCAGATCTCCGACGGCGCCGCCGCCGTGGTCGTGATGAACAAGGCCAAGGCCGAAGAGCTCGGACTCGAGTGGTTGGTCGAGATCGGCGCCCATGGCGTGGTCGCAGGCCCGGACTCCACCCTGCAGAGCCAGCCGGCCAACGCGATCAAGAAAGCTGTTGTCCGCGAGGGCGTCACGGTCGACCAGCTCGACGTCATCGAGATCAACGAGGCGTTCTCCGCGGTCGCGTTGGCCTCGACGAAGGAACTCGGCGTCGACCCCGCCAAGGTGAACGTCAACGGCGGCGCGATCGCCATCGGTCACCCGATCGGGATGTCGGGCGCCCGCATCACCCTCCATGTCGCCCTCGAGCTGGCACGACGCGGCTCCGGCTACGGGGTGGCGGCGCTCTGCGGCGCGGGCGGCCAGGGCGACGCGCTGATCCTGCGGGCGCGCTGATCGTCTACGACGCTTTGTAGTAATCGAGTCGATTTTCGGGCACAATGGCGCCCATGACGAGCGCCTTCGATCTCCGCACGCGTTACGGCTGGTTCCGCCTTGTCGCCTTGGCCGAGGCCGTCAGCTGGGTGGGCTTGCTGGCCGGCATGTATTTCAAGTACCTCGGTACTCCCCGCACCGAGATCGGCGTGAAGATCTTCGGGATGGCGCACGGGCTCATCTTCATCGCCTTCGTCGTCGCCGGTCTGCTGGTGGGGATCGCCGCCCGCTGGAGCCTCGGCACATGGTTGCTGGCGTTGCTGGCGAGCATCGTGCCCCTCTGCAGTGTGATCTTCCTCATATGGGCGGATCGGACCGGCCGGATGGGTCCTCGCCGCATGCCTGTCGAGGTCGCGCAACCAGTCCGATCGATATCCGAAACGACATGACAGACTTGGGGACGTGACACGTCCCCGTCCTCCCGCGGGCCCCGGGCCCTCCATCGCCGGCGCGGTCGACCTTTCCGCTCTCAAACAGCGCCCGACGCCGTCGGGCGAATCGGGACAAGGTTCAGCGGCGCCTCCCGGGGTGGAAGTCACCGAGGCCAACTTCGAAGCCGAGGTGCTGCAGAAGTCCAATCAGGTGCCGGTCGTGGTGCTGCTGTGGTCGCCGCGCAGCGATGCGAGCACGCAACTGGGCGGCATCCTCGGAAGCCTGGCTGCCGAGGACGGCGGTAAGTGGTCGCTGGCCAGCGTGAACGTCGACACCACACCGCGGGTCGCGCAGATCTTCGGCGTGCAGGCTGTGCCGACTGTCGTGGCATTGGCTGCGGGGCAGCCGCTGTCGAGTTTCCAGGGTCCGCAACCGGCGGAACAACTGCGCGGGTGGCTCGACTCACTGCTGGACGCCACGGCCGGAAAGCTCAGCGGCGGGCCGGAGGCCGGCGACGAGCCGGAGCAGGTCGACCCCGAACTGGCGCAGGCCCGTGCGTATCTGGACGCCGGTGACTTCGACGCCGCGCTGAGCGCCTACCAGAAGATCCTCGACGCAAACCCGGCGCACGAGGAGGCCAAAGGCGCGGTGCGCCAGATCGCTTTCCTCAGCCGGGCGTCCGCACAGTCACCGCAGGCCATTGCGACGGCCGACGCTGCGCCCGACGACATCGAAGCCGCTTTCGCCGCAGCCGATGTCGAGGTGCTCCAGCAGAACATCGCAGCGGCGTTCGACCGTCTGATCCGCCTCGTGCAGCGCACCGCTGGCGACGAACGTACCTCGGTGCGGACGCGGCTCATCGAGCTGTTCGACCTCTTCGACCCTGCCGATCCCGAGGTCATCGCGGGCCGGCGCAAACTCGCCAACGCGTTGTACTGACCTCAGTCCGGCTCGGGCTCGAACCACAGGGCGGCCAGCGGCGGCAGCACCATCAGCGCCGAGGCGGGGCGTCCGTGCCACGGCTCGTCGGTCGCCTGCACCGCCCCGAAATTGCCGATACCCGAACCGTTGTAGATGTCGGCGTCGGTGTTGAGCACCTCGCGCCAGGTGCCCGTGTGCGGTAGCCCGAGTCGATATGAGCTGTGTTCGGAACCGGAGAAGTTGAACACGCACGCCATGGCGGTGCCGTCGTCGCCGAAGCGCAGAAAGCTCAGCACGTTGTTGGCCGAGTCGTTCGCGTCGATCCACGAATAGCCTTCGGGGCGGGTGTCCTGCGACCACAATGCCCGCCGTGTCCGGTAGATCTCGTTGATGTCGCGCGTCATCCGCTGGATCCCGCCGGAGAAACTGTTCTCGTCCAGCTGATACCAGTCGAGCCCACGTTCTTCCGACCATTCCGCGCGCTGGCCGAATTCCTGACCCATGAACAGCAGCTGCTTGCCTGGATGGGCCCACTGATAGGCCAGCAGGTTACGCAGCCCGGCCGCCTTGGTGTGGTCGCTGCCGGGCATCCTGCCCCACAGCGTGCCCTTGCCGTGCACCACTTCGTCATGGCTGATCGGCAGCACATAGTTCTCGCTGTACGCGTAGAGCATCGAGAATGTGATCTCGCCGTGGTGGTAGCTGCGGTGAATCGGGTCGCGCTTGATGAACTCCAGCGTGTCGTTCATCCAGCCCATGTTCCACTTCATCGAGAAACCAAGCCCGCCAAGGTTTGTCGGCCGGGTGACGCCGGGCCACGATGTCGACTCCTCGGCGATGGTGACGATACCGGGTGCGACCTTGTGCACGGTGGCGTTCATTTCCTGGAGGAACTGCACCGCTTCGAGGTTCTCGCGCCCGCCGTAGATGTTGGGGGTCCAGCCGTCGGCCGGTCGCGAGTAGTCGAGGTACAGCATCGACGCCACGGCGTCGACCCGCAGCCCGTCGATGTGGAACTCCTGCAGCCAGTACAAGGCATTGGCGACCAGGAAATTGCGGACTTCCGGGCGACCGAAGTCGAAGACGTAAGTACCCCAGTCCAGCTGCTCGCCGCGCCGCGGGTCGGAGTGTTCGTACAGCGGCGTTCCGTCGAACCGGCCGAGCGCCCAGGCGTCCTTGGGGAAGTGCGCAGGCACCCAGTCCATGATCACGCCGATGCCGGCTTGGTGCAGCGTGTCGACCACGTGGCGGAACTCATCGGGGGTGCCGAGCCGCGACGTCGGGGCGTAGTAGGACGTGACCTGGTAACCCCACGAGCCGCCGAACGGGTGCTCTGCGACCGGCATCAGCTCTACATGCGTGAACCCCTGCGAGACGACGTAGTCCGTCAGCTGTTCGGCCAGCTCGCGGTAGGACAGGCCGGGTCGCCATGACATCAGGTGCACCTCGTAGGTGCTCATCGGCTCGAACACCGGGTTCTGCTTCGCCCGACGTTCCATCCAGTCGGTGTCGGACCAGGTGTAGTCGCTCATGGTCACCCGTGAGGCCGTCTGCGGCGGCACCTCGGTGGCGAACGCCATCGGATCGGCGCGTTCGGTCACCGCGCCGTCGGCGCCGTGGATGCGGAACTTGTAGTTGCCTCCGACCGGGAAGCCGGGCCAGAACAGCTCCCAGACGCCGGTGGACCCGAGCGCGCGCAAGGGTGCCTCGTCGCCGTCCCAGTGGTTGAAGTCGCCGATCAGGCTGACGCCCTTGGCATTCGGCGCCCATACGGCGAAAGACACGCCCTCGACGATCCCGTCTGCCGTCCGGTAGCTGCGCGGATGGGCGCCGAGAATATCCCAGAGCCGTTCGTGGCGGCCCTCCGAGAACAGATGGAGATCCAGCTCGCCGAGCGTCGGCAGGAACCGATAGGCATCGGCGACGGTGTGCGAGGATCCGCCCTCGCTCTCATAGCCGACCTGCAGCCGGTAGTCGGCCAGGTCGGTGAACGGCAGCGCAACGCCGAAGAGGCCGGAATCTATGTGCTCGCAGACATATCGCTTGTCACCGACGAGCGCGGCCACCTCCGCCGCGTGCGGTCGATATGCCCGGATCACGGTGTGGTCGCCGTACTCGTGGGCGCCCAGTATCGAGTGCGGGTTGTGGTGCTGCCCGGTGAACAGCCGATTCAGATCGCTCTGATCGGGCCGAAGGTGCGGGCTGGCGATTTCGTTCGTGCGAGTCATCTATCCGTCACTCCCTCATTCCCTGCGTAGCAGGTTCTGTCGTTGTTCCGGTGGGATCCGCGGCATGTTGAAGACGTGGGCGACCGCCCTACCGGGATCGAGGCGGACGTAGTTCGACTGTCCCCATTGATATTCGTCACCGCTGACTTCGTCGCGCACCCAGAAGCGGTCGTAAGGCTCCATCCCCAGTGCAGCCATGTCCAGCCACGTCGTCGCCTCTTCGACCCCGAACGGATTCAGCGTCACCACGACGAGGACGCAATCTCCAGTCACCGGGTCGAACTTGCTGTAGGCCAGCAGGGCGTCGTTGTCGACGTGGTGGAACTTCAGCGTGCGGAGCTCACGCAGCGCGGGATGCAACCGGCGAATCTCGTTGAGCCGGCCAAGGAACGGCTCCAACGACTCGCCCCGAGCGAGCGCGGCCTCGAAGTCACGGGGCCGCAACTCGTACTTCTCCGAGTCCAGATACTCCTCGCTGCCCTCGCGCACCGCCCGGTGTTCGAACAGCTCGTAACCGGAGTACACACCCCACGCCGGGCTGAAGGTCGACGCGAGCACCGCGCGGATGGCGAACATGCCGGGACCGCCGTGCTGAAGGCTTTCGTGCAGGATGTCAGGCGTGTTGACGA
The DNA here is from genome assembly GCA_963786995.1 of uncultured Actinomycetota bacterium. Lineage (GTDB taxonomy): Bacteria > Actinomycetota > Actinomycetes > Mycobacteriales > Mycobacteriaceae > Mycobacterium. Next base: position 177,585 of record CAWBBH010000008.1, read on the forward strand.
AGAGGTTGAGACGCGCGTAATCGGCATGCTCGACGATCTGCTCGCCGAACTCGATCAGCTCCCACTTGGCCGTCCGCCACGTGAAGTAGCTGTAGGACTGCGTGAAGCCGAGCTTGGCCAAACCGTACAGGCGAGCGGGCCGGGTGAACGCCTCGGAAAGGAACAGCACGTCGGGGTCGGCCGCCTTGACCTGTCCGATCAGCCACGCCCAGAAGTTCGGTGGCTTGGTGTGTGGGTTGTCGACGCGGAAGATCTTGACTCCGTGGCTGATCCAGTGCCGCACCACCCGTAGCACCTCGTTGTAGATGCCCGCCGGGTCGTTGTCGAAATTGACCGGGTAGATGTCCTGGTACTTCTTCGGCGGGTTCTCTGCGTATGCGATTGTGCCGTCGGGCAGCACCGTGAACCACTCGGGATGCTCTTTGGCCCAAGGATGGTCGGGCGCGGCCTGCAGTGCCAGATCCAGGGCGACCTCGAGGCCTTGATCGCGGGCCGCGGTGACGAAGTCGTCGAAGTCCTCGATCGTGCCGAGTTCGGGATGCACGGCGTCGTGACCGCCATCTTCGCTCCCGATCGCCCACGGTGACCCCACGTCCTTCGGTGCGGCGGTGACCGAATTGTTGCGACCTTTCCGGTGCACCTTGCCGATCGGGTGGATCGGCGGCAGATAGACGACGTCGAAGCCCATCTTCGCGATGCGGGGAAGGGCTTTTGCCGCGGTGGCGAACGTGCCGTGAACCGGATTGCCCTTCTTGTCCCAGCCGCCGGTCGATCGGGGGAAGAGTTCGTACCAGGCGCTGAACCGCGCCTCGGGGCGGTCTACCCAGACGCCGTACTGGTCTCCGCGGGTGATCTGGTCGCGCAGCGGATACTGCGCGAGCAGCGCGGTCACCTCATCGGACAGTGCGGCGCCCGCGCGACTGAACGGATCACCCGGCTTACGCAGAGTTTCCGCGGCCTCGATGAGCGGGCCGCGTTGGCCGCGGGGGACGCCGGTGGCGGCTCTCTCGAGCAGTCGTGCCCCGACGATCAAGTCGTTCGACAGCTCGGTCTCGCTCTGACCGGCGTCGAGTTTGGCGGTGATGGCGCGTCGCCACGTCGCGATGGAGTCGCCCCAGCCGTCGACCCGAAACGTCCACAGTCCGACCCTGTCGGGGGAGAACACGCCGTGGAACACGTCCGGCGTCCGCCCGGTGGACATGGAGATGGCCTGCGGTTTGACCCGAGTGCTCGGCGTTACGACAGCCTCGATCGGTACCGGTTGAGGCGGTTCCTGCGCGGGCCCCTCGGCCAGCTGCGGATAGGCCGTTCCGTGATAGCGCACCACCAGCGTCGCCGCGACGGCGTCGTGGCCCTCGCGCCACACCGTGGCCCGCACCGGCACCACCTCGCCGACGACAGCCTTGGCGGGGTAGCGCCCTGCGGACACCACAGGTGCGACGTCATCGATCCCGATACGACCGGCCACCTACCCAACTCCTTTTCGGCGCGGCCCTGAAGTAGGGCCGCTGTCGTCTGGATTCCCGTTTACAGCCTCGTCGCGCCCTATACCCACCGTAGTGTCCGGCCGAACCCCATGCTGGTGAACGTTCACGCCGACGGGTCTGCGTGCACGCCGATCATCAGTAAGGTTGGGTCGCGTGAAAGCCCTCCGTCGGTTCACCGTCCGCGCGCACCTTCCCGAGCGACTGGTCGCGTTGGAGGCGTTGTCAGTCAACCTGCGCTGGTCCTGGGACAAACCGACCCAGGAACTGTTCGCCTCTATCGACCCGGAGTTGTGGAAACAGGTCGGTTGTGACCCGGTGGCGCTGCTCGGCCAGGTCACCCCCAAGCGACTCGACGAACTCGCCGTCGACGAGTCGTTTGTCGGCAGGCTGGACCACATCGTCGGTCAACTCCAGGACTACCTGGCCCGTCCGCTCTGGTACCAGGAGCGCGCAGCCGACGGTGCCGAGATGCCCAACGGCATCGCCTATTTCTCGATGGAGTTCGGCGTCGCCGAAGTGCTGCCGAACTACTCCGGTGGTCTGGGGATCCTCGCCGGTGACCACCTCAAGTCGGCGTCTGACCTCGGTCTGCCGCTGATCGCGGTGGGCCTGTACTACCGGTCCGGCTACTTCCGTCAATCGCTGACCGCAGACGGTTGGCAGCGCGAGAACTATCCGTCGCTCGATCCGCAGGGTCTGCCGTTCCGGTTGCTCACGACTCACCAGAGCGAACCGGTGCTGGTCGAGCTGGCGATGCCGGATGAGGCGCAGCTGAGGGCCAGGGTGTGGGTCGCCCAGGTCGGCCGAATTCCGTTGCTGCTCTTGGATTCAGATATCCCGGAGAACGAGCACGATCTGCGCAGCGTCACCGACCGGCTGTACGGCGGCGACCAGGAGCACCGGATCAAGCAGGAGATTTTGGCCGGCGTCGGCGGAGTGCGGGCGATCCGCGCGTTCACCGAGATCGAAGGCCTGCCCACGCCCGAGGTGTTCCACATGAACGAGGGTCACGCCGGGTTCCTCGGCGTCGAGCGGATCCGCGAACTGATCGAGTCCGGCCTCGACTTCGACACGGCGCTGACCGTGGTGCGGTCGTCGACGGTCTTCACCACCCACACTCCGGTGGCCGCAGGCATCGACCGGTTCCCCGTGGAGATGGTGAAGCGCTATTTCGGCAGCGGTGAGGGCGGCCCGTCGGGGGCCACCTCACGATTGCTGCCGGGCGTCCCGCTGGACCGGGTCATCGCGTTCGGAGTCGAAGACGATCCGTCGAAGTTCAACATGGCCCACATGGGCCTGCGGCTCGCGCAGCGCGCCAATGGAGTGTCGCTGCTGCACGGTCGCGTCAGCCGGGAGATGTTCAACGAGTTGTGGCCGGGTTTCGACTCGGTCGAGGTTCCGATCGGTTCGATCACCAACGGGGTGCACGCCCCGACGTGGGCGGCGCCGCAATGGCTCGAGCTGGGCCGGGAGCTGACGGGGGGAGACCTGCCGAGCGCCCCCGCCGTGTGGGAGCCGGCGCTGTGGGAACGGCTTCAGCAGGTCGATCCGGGACACCTGTGGTGGATCCGCTCGCAGCTGCGCGAGGCGCTGGTGAACGATGTTCGGGCGAGACTGCGCCGCTCATGGCACGAGCGCGGCGCGTCGGATGCCGAACTCGGTTGGATCGCAATGGCTTTCGATCCGAATGTGCTGACGGTCGGCTTCGCGCGCCGGGTTCCGACGTACAAGCGTCTGACGCTGATGCTGCGAGATCCGGATCGGTTGGAGAAATTGCTGCTCGACGAGAAACAGCCGATTCAGCTGATCGTGGCAGGCAAATCGCATCCGGCCGACGAGGGCGGCAAGGCGCTGATCCAGCAGGTGGTGCGGTTCGCCGACCGGCCCGAGGTGCGACACCGGATCGCCTTCCTGCCGGACTACGACATGTCGATGGCGCGCCAGTTGTACTACGGCTGTGATGTCTGGCTGAACAACCCGCTGCGGCCACTGGAGGCCTGCGGCACATCCGGCATGAAGAGCGCACTCAACGGCGGGCTGAACCTGTCCATCCGGGACGGCTGGTGGGACGAGTGGTACGACGGCGAAAACGGCTGGGAGATACCGACTGCCGACGGTCTGGTTGATGAGGGCCGCCGCGACGACCTGGAGGCCGCAGCGCTCTACAGCCTCGTCGAGCGCTCGGTGGCACCCAAGTTCTACGACCGTGATGACCGCGGCGTGCCGGTGCGTTGGGTCGAGATGGTCCGCCACACGCTCGAGGTGCTCGGGCCCAAGGTGCTCGCGTCGCGGATGGTGCGCGACTACACCGAGAAGTACTACGCACCCGCCGCGCAGTCGCTGCGCAGGACCGTCGAGCCCAGCGAGGAGGGCGGCGTAGCCTTCGGCGCCGCTTGGGAGCTGGCCGTATTCCGCCAGCGCGCGCACGAGGCGTGGCCCAAGATCCAGATCACCGACGTCGACAGCACTGGGCTTCCGGATACACCGCTGCTCGGCTCCGAGCTCACGCTGTCGGCGACCGTCCAGCTCGCCGGGCTGCGGCCCGACGAGGTATCCGTTCAGGCGGTTCTCGGTCGCGTCGACACCGCCGACGCGCTGCTGAACCCCGTCACCGTGGCGATGGTGCACACCGGCACCGGCGACGGCGGTACCGAGACGTTCTCCACCACGACGCCTCTGCCTGTCGCGGGCCCCGTCGGGTACACCGTGCGCGTGCTGCCGCATCATCCGCTGTTGGCGTCCGCCACCGAGCTCGGGCTGGTCACCCTCGCCTAACTTCCGACCTTTTCCTTTCAGTCCGGGTCGGCGCGGTTCGTTGCCGTTGTAAGTTCCGTTGATGTTCCGTTGCTTCGCGCTGCTGGCCACCTGCACGGTGGTGTCCGCCCTGATCGCTCCCTCGGCGTCGGCCGATCCCGAGATCGAACCCGTGGTCGAGGCCGCGGAAAGTGTGCCTGCGCCGGAGGCCGTCCCGCCGCCGGACGGTGCACCCCCGGCCGAGGGGCCGGTGGATCTCGTCGCATCGTCTCCGCCTGCCACCACGAAGTCGCCCGACGGCTGGACGCTGACCGTGTCGGCCAAGGACGAGACGCAGCGGGTGATCCAACCGCTGACGACCGCGATCTCGACCCGCGAATACGAGGTCGGCGGGGTGTTCAACGCCAAAATGGAAGGACCCGAGGAGGCCGATCCTCCCGAGGGCACTCTCGAGGTCGGCTATCAGATCGGTTGCGGCATCGATATGAGCACGTCGAACGGCGTGGTGATGAGCGGGAGTCTCGGCTTCTCCCCGGGGCTGGGTCTCGGGGGCCTCGGCACCGAAACGATAACGGGAATTCCTACCGGGATCGCACCGATCAGCGGCAGCCTTGCCGTCGCGCTGAAGCCGGGCATCATCAACGTCGTCCCGGTGAGCAAGAAGGACTTCAAGGGCGCCGAGCCGTGGGTGCAGATCACGGGGTTCCGGGTCAAGATCGACGGCTGCGTCGGCGAGTCCTTCATCCGGTCGTACGCGTTTCTGACGCGATCCACCGACGTGTCCGACGCGATCCTGGGGTATTACGGGGTGACCAAGAAGGTCTAGCGGTTACGGGAAGCGCTTGAAGCAACGCTCCTCGTCGCCGAGTACGCCGGTGCGGAACGCGTCCATCCGGGAGAACCCCGACGGCACCGTCTCGCCGTTGACGTCGCCGGCCGCCAGCCCGTTGGTGAGCAGGCCGGACACCGCTTCGTCCAGATCGCCCGCGCTGAGCGCCACCGTGTTGCCGTCCGCCGTGGTGACCGGTTCGGTCATCTTGGTGGTCGCAACGCCGGTCAGGCATGCGGTGCGCAGCGCCGCCTCGGCACTGTCGAGGGCGAGACCGCCGCGTTGGTGTTGAAGCGCAAGCATGTACCGCGAGACCAGGATCGAATACGCGGTGTTGTCGCCGGACACCATGCCGTCCACCTGATCCGACGGCGCGCCCATCGCCTCCAGTTCGGATATGTCGACGGCGATCGTGTTCGTGGCCGGACAGTATGAGACGGGTGGGCTCGAGCGCGCGTCAGGGCAATCCTGTTCGCCCTCGAGGCTGAGCTCGGGCGGGTCGGCAGGGGAGAACAGCATGCCCAGTGCTTCCATTATCGCCTTCACCGACTCTTCGCTGACCGGCCAGTCGCCGCTCTCGCCCTGCTGTAGTTCGACAGGCAGGTCGCCCCTGCGCTGCACGATCTCCCTCTCGTTGATCGACGCACACGATGACGCCCCGTCGGTGAACCCGAACTGGAACGCGGTGATCCGCTCGAACGCCGAGCCGTGATCGTTGGCGCCCGGTGCGTATTCGTCCTCGCTGAGTAGTGGGTCGCGGAACGAAATCACCGCCGCCAGCAGGCTGTTGAGTCCATCGGCGGTGCTGAGGGTGAAGCGGTCGGAGTTTCCCTCTGCCACCCACCGCATGTACGAGCCCGCCAAGCAGTCGGCCTGCTGTTCGGCGACCAGGATCGGAGTGCCCCTCTTGTTCAGCCTGGACAGGCGCTGGATCGCGTGCCCGTACTCGTGCGCGAGAACATTGGCGACCGCGATCTCGCCGAAGTTGTCCCTCACATCGGGTACCAGCCTTCCGCGGTCCCACCCGATGGTGTGGTCGACGAAGCAGTAGCCCGCATTCTCCAGCCCGTAGGTGTCCTGCCCGCAGAACCCCACGGTGTCGTAGCCTGCCGCGTCCCAGGAGATCACGTCTTTGACAGGGGTGAAGTCGTCGCCGAATGCTTCGGGATACGCGTTCTCCCAGTAATCCTCGATATCGCTGATCGCGGAGGCCGCCAGGTTGTCCATTTCACCGTTGTCGGTGTTCTTCACGTCGCGCGACGGCTCTTTGGCTCCCGGCCGCAGGCCGGTCGGGCCGTCGACGGCGGGCATCCCCGCCACCTTGAACGGGTCGTCGAAGACCGAGACAGGGGTGCCCTTCACGGTCGTCGAGCAGGAGGCCACCAGCAGTGCGACGCAGACGGCGAGCGCGGCGGCGGCTTGGCGTCGGCTCATCAGCGTCACGATAGTGCCGCGTTGGCGGTGTCGAGCCGTTCCAGCGCTTGTCGGACCCGGTCGGCGTCTGTGGTGGCCCAGAACGGCGGCAGGGACGCGCGCAGATAGCCGGAGTACCGCGCGGTGGCCATCCGTGAATCCAGCACCGCGACCACCCCGCGGTCGTCGGTGCGGCGCAGCAGCCTGCCCGCACCCTGGGCCAGCAGCAGCGCTGCGTGGCTGGCCGCGACTTCCATGAACCCGTTGCCGCCTCTCGCCGCGACAGCGCGCTGGCGCGCGGACAGCAGCGGATCGTCGGGTCGCGGGAACGGAATGCGGTCGATCAGCACCAGCGACAAAGACGGCCCCGGTACGTCGACGCCCTGCCACAGCGACAACGTGCCGAACAACGATGTCCCTGGATCGTTCGCGAACTGCTTCACCAGTGCCGAGGTGGTGTCATCGCCCTGGCACAGCACCGGGGTGGAAAGTCGCTCCCGCATGACCTCGGCGGCGGCACGCGCTGCACGCATCGACGAGAACAACCCGAGCGTGCGTCCGCCCGCGGCCTCGATCAGCGACTCTATCTCTGCGAGTTGTTCGGCCGACCCGGTGCCGTCGCGACCCGGTGGCGGCAGATGTGCTGCGACGTAGAGGATTCCGGACTTCGCGTGTTCGAACGGGGATCCGACGTCGATGCCCTTCCACTCCGGCTGCTGATCACCGCCCGTCAATCCCCACGCCGCGGCCATTGCGTCGAATGATCCGCCGACGGTCAGCGTCGCCGATGTCAGCACGGCGGTGGACTGCTCGAAGAGCCTGCCGCGCAACAGGCCTGCCACCGAAAGCGGCGCCACCCGCATCACGGCTCTCACCGACCCGCGGTTGTCCTCGTGGTCCAGCCACACCACGTCGTCGCGGTTCGGGATCTCGGGCACGAACGAGGCCACGATGCGGGTCGCAGTGTTGCTGATGTCGGCTAGTGCAGTCACCGCCTCGGCGCGCGCCGAGGCGGCCTTGGGGTCCGACGGTGAGGTGTCGATTGCAGCACGCGCCCTGCTCGCCGCATCGCGAACCGCGGTCAGGTAGGTCGTCATGTCGTCGTCCAGACGATCGATGCGCCCTGGTGTAGCGTCGTGAATCGCGGAGACGAAGGTCGCGGTCGCCGCGTCGAGCCGTTGCGCCAGTTCGGGTTCGACGAGCCGTGCGACACGACGGAACGCGGCGCTCAACACGGCGTTGGACAATTCGGCGGTGGCCACGCCGGTGACCCGGTCGGCCAATTCGTGCGCCTCGTCGACCACCAGCAGTTGGTGCTCGGGAAGCACCGCGGCGTCGGAGATGGCATCGATCGCCAGCAAGGCGTGGTTGGTGACGACGACGTCGGCATGGCCCGCTGCGTCGCGGGCCCTCTCCGCAAAGCAATCGGTTCCGAACGGGCAGCGTGAGGCGCCGATACACTCCCTGGCCGAGACGCTGACCTGCGACCACGACCGGTCCGGGACGCCGGGTGTCAACTCGTCGCGGTCGCCGGTCTCGGTGCTCGACGACCACTTGACGAGCCGTTGCACGTCGCGGCCGAGCGCAGTCGTCGCTGCTGCATCGAAGAGTTCCTCCTGCGGAACGTCGTCCGGTTCGGATGTCGCCCCGTTGTGGATCTTGTTCAAACACAGGTAATTTCCGCGACCCTTGAGCAAGGCGAACTTCGGGCTCCTCGGCAGCGCGCCGGACAGTGAGTCGGCGAGTGCGGGAAGGTCGCGGTCGACGAGCTGACGCTGCAGCGCGATGGTCGCGGTCGAGACCACCACGGGCTCGTCGGTGGCGACGGCGCGCGCGATGGCGGGAACAAGATAGGCGAGTGACTTGCCGGTGCCGGTGCCTGCCTGCACCGCGAGGTGTTCACCGGTGTCGAAGGCGTGGGCCACCGCCTCGGCCATCTGGACCTGGCCGCTGCGCTCACTGCCGCCGAGCGCGGCGACCGCGGTGGCGAGCAATTCGGTAACGGGAGCTGCGTCTGGCGTGGCTCCTCCTACGCGTCTCGGCCGGCGGGCGGCACCATCCGGGTCGGGATCGCGGGTTCGCCACGGGACAGCTTCAAGCCGTCCCACGGCAGGCTGTGCAACCCGGCAGCCACTCTGTCGCGGGCGGCGGAGAGGCTGAGATCGGCGACCGGCTCACCGTTCTCGACGAATGGAACGGTGAGGTCGCGCGCGACGAAGTCGGAGTGCGGAGCCGGCTGCCCCGCAGGATGAACGACCTCCTCGACGATCGTCCCCGACGGTTTGGCCAGCCGGGCGGCCTTCTTGCGCCCGCCGTGCGACTCCTTGTGGAGGCTGCGCTTCTCCACCGGCATGCCGTCGACCTCGACCAGCTTGTAGACCATGCTCGCAGTCGGCGCGCCCGAGCCGGTCACCACCGAGGTGCCGACGCCGTAGATGTCGACGGGTTCGGCGCGAAGCCCGGCGATCGCGAACTCGTCCAGGTCGCCCGACACCACGATCCGCGTGCTCGTAGCACCGAGACCGTCGAGCTGCTCCCGGACCTGCCTGGCCAGCACGCCGAGGTCGCCGGAGTCGATGCGGACCGCGCCAAGGTCCGGCCCCGCCGCTTCGACGGCGTTCGCGACGCCCTGGGTGATGTCGTAGGTGTCGACGAGCAGGGTGGTGCCGACTCCGAGCGCGTCGACCTGGGCGCGAAACGCCGCCTTCTCCCATTCGGATGTTCTTCGCCCGAGAGGCTCATCACTGGGCCAGACCGGTCCAGTCGTGTGCACCAGCGTGAACGCGTGCGCGCTGGTGCCGAGCGCGGGCACGCCGTAGCGGCGCTTGGCCTCCAAGTTCGACGAACCGGCGAAGCCAGCCAGGTAGGCGGCCCGTGCTGCGGCGACGGCGGCCTGCTCGTGAGTGCGCCGCGAGCCCATCTCGATGAGGGTGCGACCCTCGGCGGCGCCGGCCATCCTGGCCGCGGCCGACGCGACCGCGGTGTCGTGGTTGAAGATCGACAGGGCCAGCGTCTCCAGCAGCACGCACTCGCCGAATGTGCCGTGCACCGCCAGCACGGGGGAGCCGGGGAAGTACAGCTCACCCTCGGCGTACCCGTCGACATCGCCGCGGAACCGGTAGTCGGCCAGATATGCCAGCGTGTCACGGTCGAGAAATTCCGAAAGCGACTCCAGCGCAGCGTCATTGAACGTGAAGTCCGCCAACGTCTCCACGAACCGTGCAGTGCCTGCCACGACGCCGTAACGCCTGCCCTCGGGCAGTCGGCGCGCGAAGACCTCGAAGGTGGTGCGCCGGTGTACCGTCCCGTCCCGCAGCGCCGCTGCAAGCATGGTCAGCTCGTATTTGTCAGTCAGCAGCGCCGCTGTCATCGGTCAACCGTAACCGTTCTCCGGCCCACTATTGCCCCGGCTATTCTGGGCACATGGTCACTCCGGCGAAGACCCGCCCGGGAACTCGAGAGGAACAGCGCACCGACACGGCGTCCGACACCGAGTCCCCGTGGGTGACCGTCGTCTGGGATGATCCCGTCAACCTCATGACCTACGTGACTTATGTCTTCCAGAAACTGTTCGGCTACAGCGAGCCGCACGCCACCAAGCTGATGCTGCAGGTGCACAACGAAGGCAAGGCGGTGGTGTCTGCAGGCAGCCGCGAATCGATGGAAGTCGACGTCTCCAAGCTGCATGCGGCAGGCCTGTGGGCGACGATGCAACACGATCGCTGATACGGAGCCGGGACGCGACAGTGCGCAAGTGGAAACGGGTCGACACAGCTGACGGCCCGCGCTTTCGGTCTTCGTTGGCGTCGCATGAGGCGGCACTGCTCGAAAGCCTGGTGACGTCAATGGTTTCGATGCTCGAGGAGCGCGAATCATCAGCGCCCGCTGACGAACTCGAGGAAATCACCGGATTGAAGACCGGCAACTCCCGGCCGCCGGAGGATGAGACGATGAAGCGGCTGCTGCCGGACTTCTTCCGGCCGCAGAACGACCATCCCGCGGGTTCGGGCACCGCCGAGAGCTTGAACAGCGCGCTGCGCGGCCTGCACGAGCCAGAGATCATCGCCGCCAAACGTGATGCGGCGCAACGGGTGTTGGATACGGTGCCCAACGGCGGCGGCCGGTTCGAGCTGACCGAGGACGACGCGCATGCGTGGGCGACCGCGGTCAACGACGTCCGCCTAGCGCTGGGCACGATGCTCGACATCGGCCCGCAGGGTCCAGAGCGGCTGTCGCCGGAGCATCCGATGGCCGGGCATTTCGACGTCTATCAGTGGCTGACCGTCCTGCAGGAGTATCTGGTTCTCGGACTCATGGGCAGACGATGACGATGAGCGCCATCACCGATGTCGGCGGGATCCGCGTCGGCCAGCACCACCGAATCGACGCCGATGTGACGCTGGGCTCCGGCTGGGCCAGCGGAACCACGGTGGTTCTGACCCCGCCGGGCACCGTCGGCGCCGTGGACGGCCGCGGCGGTGCGCCCGGCACCCGGGAGACCGACCTGCTCGACCCCATCAACTCGGTTCGCCACGTCGACGCGGTGGTCCTCAGCGGCGGCAGCGCGTACGGCCTCGCGGCGGCCGACGGCGTGATGCGGTGGCTCGAGGAGCAGGGCCGCGGCGTCGCGATGGACGGCGGAGTCGTCCCGATCGTGCCCGCCGCGGTGGTCTTCGACCTGCCCGTCGGCGGCTGGGACTGCAGGCCGACCGCGGAGTTCGGCTACGCCGCAGCACAGAGCGCCTCCGGCGAGGTGGCCGTCGGCACTGTGGGTGCGGGCGCCGGCGCTCGCGTGGGCGTGCTCAAGGGCGGGGTCGGCACCGCGTCGATCAGCCTGCCCCACATCGGCGTCACCGTCGGGGCGATCGTGGTCGTCAACGCCGCGGGTGACGCCGTGGATCCGGCGACCGGCCTGCCGTGGCAGGCCGACCAGATCGCCGAGTTCGGGTTGGTGTCGCCACCTGCGGACCAGATCGCCGCCCACGCCGAGCGGCACACCGAGCTCAGCCCCCTCAACACCACCATCGCGGTGATCGCGACCGACGCCGCGATGAGCCCCGCCGCGTGCCGTCGGGTCGCGGTCGCCGCCCACGACGGCCTCGCCCGCACCATCAGGCCGTGTCACACACCGCTGGATGGCGATACCGTGTTCGCGCTGGCCACGGGCGCCGTCGAGGTGCCACCTGATCCCGAGACGCCCGCCTCGATGAGCCCGGAGGTCCCGTTGGTCACCGCTGTCGGGGCCGCCGCGGCAGATGTTCTGGCCCGGGCGGTGCTCCTCGGCGTGCTTGCGGCAGAGTCGGTAGCCGGAATACCGGCGTACCGGGACATGTTGCCCGGAGCGTTCGCGCAGGAAAGGGGTTAGGCCGTGCTGGAGATCCGCGCCGACCTCGTCGACGCGATGGTCGCGCACGCCCGCGCCGACCATCCGGATGAGGCGTGCGGCGTGCTCGCGGGTCCGGAGGGAACCGATCGCCCGGAGCGTCACATCGCGATGCTGAACGCCGAACGGTCGCCGACCTTCTATCGCTTCGATTCGATGGAACAGCTCAGGGTGTGGCGGGCGATGGAAGACGCGGGCGACGCTCCGATCGTCATCTACCACTCGCACACCGCGACCGAGGCCTACCCGAGCCGCACCGACATCTCGTATGCGTCGGAGCCCGATTCCCACTACGTTCTGGTGTCCACCCGCGACCGTGATGAGCACGAACTGCGCAGCTATCGCATCATCGACGGCGTCGTCACGGAGGAACCCGTCACAATCGTCGAGCAATACTAGAGATTAAGGAATGACCGGCCCATGTCAGTTTCCGTATCGATCCCGACCATCCTTCGCACCCACACCGGCGGTGAGAAGCGCGTCACCGCATCGGGGGACACCCTGCAGGCCGTGATCAGCGACCTGGAGGCCAATTACTCGGGGATCAGCGAGCGCATCGTCGACGGCGACAAGCTGCACCGCTTCGTCAACATCTATGTCAACGACGAGGACGTGCGGTTCTCCGGTGGGCTGGACACCGCGATCTCCGACGGCGACTCGGTGACCATCCTGCCCGCCGTCGCCGGAGGGTGAGCAGGCGTCGATGACGCGCTACGACTCGCTGCTCGACGCGCTCGGTAACACGCCGCTGGTGGGGCTGCGCCGGCTCTCGCCGCGCTGGGACGACTCCGACACCGAGCCGCATGTGCGGCTGTGGGCCAAGCTCGAGGACCGTAACCCGACGGGCTCCATCAAGGACCGCCCTGCGCTGCGGATGATCGAACAGGCCGAGCGCGACGGAACGCTGCAACCGGGCGCCACGATCCTGGAGCCGACCAGTGGCAACACCGGCATCTCGCTGGCGATGGCCGCCCTGCTCAAGGGCTACACGATGATCTGCGTGATGCCGGAGAACACATCGATCGAGCGGCGTCAGCTGCTCGAGCTGTATGGCGCTCGGATCATCTTCTCGCCCGCCGAGGGCGGGTCCAACACGGCGGTCGCGCACGCCAAGGAGCTGGCTGCGCAGAACCCCGAATGGGTGATGCTGTACCAGTACGGCAATCCCGCCAACGCGGAATCCCATTACGAGGGCACCGGTCCGGAGATTCTCGCCGACCTGCCCGAGATCACGCATTTCGTCGCGGGCCTCGGCACCACCGGCACGCTGATGGGCGTCGGTCGGTTCCTGCGCGAGCGGGTGCCCGGTGTGGCGATCGTCGCGGCCGAACCTCGCTACGGCGAGGGCGTCTACGCGTTACGCAACATCGACGAGGGGTTCATCCCCGAGCTGTACGACCCGGACGTACTGACCACGCGGTACTCGGTCGGCTCGTTCGACGCCCTCAAACGAACCCGTGAGCTTGTTCAGGTGGAGGGAATCTTCGCAGGCATCTCCACGGGCGCGATCCTGCACGCCGCACTGGGAGTGGCGGCGAAGGCGGTGAAGTCGGACGAACGCGCGGACATCGTCTTCACCGTCTGCGACGCCGGATGGAAGTATCTGTCGACCGGCGCGTACGCCGGTAGCCTTGACGAAGCAGAAGACGCTTTGGAAGGGCAGTTGTGGGCATGACCGCAGGGCGAGGCGCGGAAGCGGGCGCCGCATGACGCTGCCGGGCTATCCGACTGCGCCGACGCCGAAGAAGCGGCCGGCGTGGGTGGTCGGCGGCGTCACCATCGTCAGCTTCATCGCGCTCCTCTACGTCATCGAGTTGTTCGACGCGCTGTCCGATCATCGGCTTGACGACAACGGCATCCGCCCCCTGGAGACCGACGGCCTGATGGGCATCGTGTTCGCGCCGCTGCTCCACTCGAACTGGGACCATCTGATCGCCAACACCATTCCGGCATTGGTCCTCGGCTTCCTGATGACGCTGGCGGGTATGTCGCGGTTCATCTTCGCTACCGCGATCATCTGGATTCTCGGCGGCTTCGGCACCTGGTTGGTCGGCAACGTCGGCGCGCACTGCCCCTACGTCGGGGCGACGTGCGAGACCAACCACATCGGCGCGTCGGGCCTGATCTTCGGCTGGCTCGCGTTCCTGATCGTGTTCGGCTTCTTCACCCGCACGGTGTGGGAGATCGTCGTCGGCGTCGTGGTGCTGTTCGTCTACGGCGGTGTGCTGCTCGGAGTGCTGCCGGGCACCCCAGGAGTGTCGTGGCAGGGACATCTGTGCGGCGCGGTCGCCGGGGTGATCGCCGCCTACCTGCTTTCCGGGCCTGAGCGCAAGGCCCGCGAGACCCGCAAGCGCGGCACGCAGTTGCCGAGCTACGGCACGTGACGTCGCCGTCGACGAGTGCGCACGGGAAAAGCGAACCAGCCCTGTCACCCGTCGGAGTCTTCGATTCCGGTGTCGGCGGGCTGACCGTCGCGCGGGCGATCATCGACCAACTGCCGGACGAGAACATCATCTACGTCGGCGACACCGGTAACGGTCCCTACGGCCCGCTGACCATTCCCGAGATCCGCTCGCATGCGCTGACCATCGGCGACGATCTGGTGGAGCGCGGGGTGAAGGCGCTGGTGATCGCGTGCAACAGCGCATCATCGGCGTGCCTGCGGGATGCCCGCGAGCGCTACGCGCCAGTGCCCGTCGTCGAGGTGATCCTGCCCGCCGTGCGCCGTGCGGTGGCGACGACGCGCAACGGTCGCATCGGGGTCATCGGCACCGAGGCGACGATCGCGTCGGGCGCGTATCAGGACGCGTTCGCCGCCGCGCGCGACATCGAGGTGACGGGGGTGGCGTGTCCACGCTTCGTCGACTTCGTCGAACGCGGAGTCACCAGCGGCAGACAGGTGCTCGGGCTCGCCGAGGGATACCTGGAACCGCTGCAGCGCGCCGACGTCGACACGTTGGTGTTGGGCTGCACGCACTACCCGATGCTCTCGGGGCTCATCCAATTGGCGATGGGGGAAGCGGTCACCTTGGTGTCGAGCGCCGAGGAGACGGCCAAGGACTTACTGCGGGTGCTGACCGAGCTCGACCTCCTTCGCCCGCACCCTGCCAACCCGGGGGCATCCACCCCGCTATGGCGGTTCGAGGCGACCGGTGATCCCGAGGCCTTCACCACACTGGCGGCCCGATTCCTCGGTCCGACTCTTGACGGTGTTCGACCTGTTCAACGTCACGTTGGAGGCCGATGATGACGATCGTCATCCAATGCGGTCATGTTTTCGTCATCGGGATAGTGGGCATGGCAAGCTAGTGGGCGTGCGAATCACCGTACTTGGTTGCTCCGGCAGTGTTGTCGGGCCTGATTCGCCAGCGTCCGGGTATCTACTGACTGCGCCTGACGCCCCTCCACTGGTCATCGATTTCGGCGGTGGTGTGCTCGGTGCGCTGCAGCGCCACGCGGATCCGAACTCGGTGCACGTCTTGCTGTCGCACCTGCACGCCGACCACTGCCTCGATCTGCCCGGCCTGTTCGTGTGGCGGCGCTACCACCCGTCGCCCGCGCCTGAGCGCGGCCTCATGTACGGCCCCATGAAAACCTGGGCGAGACTCGGTGCGGCATCGTCGCCCGAGGGTGCCGAGATCGACGATTTCAGCGACATTTTCGACATCCGGCACTGGGTCGACAGGCAGCCCGTGCAGATCGGTTCGTTGACCATAGAACCGCGCCTGGTGAGTCATCCGACGGAGTCCTACGGGATGCGGATCACCGATCCGTCCGGCGCGACATTCGTCTACAGCGGCGACACCGGTGCGTGTGACGCGCTGGTGGATCTGGCGCGCGGTGCCGACGTGTTCCTGTGCGAGGCGTCCTGGACTCATGATCCGTCGCGCCCGCCGAACCTTCACCTGTCGGGTACGGAGGCCGGTCAGGCTGCGGCCCGCGCTGGCGTCGCCGAGCTGTTGCTGACCCACATTCCGCCGTGGACGTCACGCGAAGACGTGATCAGTGAAGCGAAAGCGGAGTTCGACGGACCCGTTCACGCGGTCGTGTGCGGCGAGTCCTTCCCTGTCACCCGGCATTGATGACAGGGGCACCGGCTAGGGTTGGCCCGTGTCCAGACGAGAAGACGGCCGGCTCGACGACGAGCTGCGTCCGGTGGTCATCACCCGCGGCTTCACCACTCATCCGGCGGGATCGGTCCTGGTCGAGTTCGGTCAGACGCGGGTCATGTGCACTGCCAGCGTCACCGAAGGTGTGCCCCGCTGGCGTAAGGGGTCCGGGCAGGGCTGGCTGACCGCGGAGTACGCGATGCTGCCCGCGGCCACCCACGATCGTTCCGACCGCGAATCGGTCAAGGGGCGCGTGGGCGGTCGCACGCAGGAGATCAGCCGGCTGATCGGTCGGTCGCTGCGCGCCTGCATCGATTTGGCGGCGCTCGGCGAGAACACCATCGCGATCGACTGCGACGTGCTTCAGGCCGACGGCGGAACCCGTACGGCCGCGATCACCGGCGCGTACGTCGCGCTCGCCGACGCGGTGACGTGGCTGGCGGCGGGCGGGAAGCTGGCTGACCCGCGACCGCTGTCGTGCGCGATAGCGGCGGTGAGCGTCGGTGTGGTGGATGGTCGCGTCCGCACCGACCTGCCCTACACCGAGGACTCCCGGGCCGAGGTCGACATGAACGTCGTCGCCACCGACACCGGCACGCTCGTCGAGGTGCAGGGGACCGGCGAGGGCGCGACGTTCCCGCGCTCGACGCTGGACAAGCTGCTCGACGCCGCGCTGGCCGCGTGCGAGCAGTTGTTCGTGATCCAGCGGGAGGCGTTGGAGCAGCCGTATCCCGGGGAGCTGCCCGAGTCGGACGCGCCGGCGAAGAAGGCCTTCGGAAGCTGAACGAGCTCCGGTGGGCTATGACTGACCGTCATCGCCTCCCTGGGGCGTGTCGAGGTTGGGACCGGTGCCGCAGCGGTTCCGCAGGTCGGTCAGCGGCTGCCGGATGGCCTGAAGTTCGGCCTTCTCCTGCGGATTGGCCGCTAGGTAGTCCTGCACCTGGGTCCGGATCTGGTCACGCGGCTGGCCGGTCAGGCTTGTGAAGAACTCGTTCACCCACGGGTGAGAGAACAGGTAGGCCGACGTTCCCGCTGAGACACCTGCCCTTACCTGCGCCACGTCACCGGCGGTGCAATAGGGAGGGGCGGCCAGCGCTGAGGGGGCCGCGGAAACAAATATCGCACCGGCGACCGCGCCGGTACCGATCGCACCGACAACCGTGCGACGGGTCAGACGGGCATTGAGCAACATGGGGGACTCCTTTGATTGGGTATGAGAGCCGTTGGTATTAGCGATCATTGGCGATCCGAAGTTGAGTTGAATCAGTTGCGACGTCGGCCTTGCAGTTAACCCATTGCGCGAACCCCCGGTGTCCGTGTCTGGCTCAGCAGTCGCTGACCTGCCCCGTCCCGCTACCGACGGCCGCCGCCACCACCACGGCCGCCGCCGCCGCCGCGAGGAATGTTGGGAACGTTGACATTCGGCGGATTGAAGTTCGGGACGATGTCCGCGACTTCGGGGACGTTGAAGTCCGGGACGATGTCGGCGACCTCGGGTACATCGATGTTCACGTTCGGGACGTTGACGTTGCCGGGAATGTTGGGTGCGTTGAGGTTGCCGGGAATGTTGGGTGCGTTGAGGTTGCCGGGAATGTTGGGTGCGTTGACGTCGGGCACACCGATGTTTGGGCCCTGGGATGCCTGGACCCGGAATGCCTGGACCCGGAATGCTCGGGCCTGGAGCGTTGGGTGTTGGAACCCCCGGACTCGCCGCTGCAGGGACCACAAGAGCTGCGCTCACTGCAACGCAGGCCGCGGAGATGCCCGCTGTCGTGACCAATGTGTGAACCATGTTGACCCCTTGATCATTTGTCTGTCTCTGAACTATTTACGCTCATGTCAAAACTAGCGGGTCTAAACGAACATCTTGGTCGTTTTTTGACGTTCGGGTATGAAGTGCAGTAACCGGCGTGGCTGAGCAGCAATTGAGATTCCCGGTCAGACGGTGTGCCGGAACACTTTGGTCTAGGAGTCGCGGGTGATCGAGTCTACTGGTCGCGAGCCGCAACGCCAAGAAGCTGGCCGAGTTGCGGCGGGTGCTCGATGCCGCGGGGATCTCAGGGCTGACGTTGTTGTCGCTCGATGACGTCGCGTCTTTCGACGAGGCGCCCGAAACGGGTGCCACGTTCGAGGAGAACGCGGTGGCCAAGGCGCGCGACGCGTTTCGGGCGACCGGGCTGGCGAGCGTCGCCGACGACTCCGGGCTGGAGGTCGATGCGCTCAACGGCATGCCGGGTGTGTTGTCGGCCCGGTGGGCCGGGGTGCACGGAAAGGACGCCGCGAACACCGCGCTGCTGCTGGCGCAACTTCGAGATGTGCCCGACGAGCGGCGGAAAGCTGCGTTCGTATCGGCGTGCGCACTGGTGTCTGCGTCAGGCGAGACGGTGGTGCGGGGCACCTGGCCGGGCAGCGATCGGCCGAGAACCGTTGGGCGACGGCGGATTCGGCTACGATCCGGTGTTCATCCCCGAGGGGTCGACGCGGACAGCCGCGGAGTTGACGCCCGAGGAGAAGGACGCGGCCTCGCACCGCGGTCGGGCGCTGTCGTTGTTGGTGCCCGCGCTGCGCGGCCTCGTGTAGTGGTGCAGCAGGTACGCCAACGGAAGAGTCACCGCGAGGGTAGCGGCGAACAGGCCGGCAAGGGAGCCGGTGAACAGCGGCCACCGCAGCACCACGTCCATGACGACCGCCATGACGACCGCATGCAATAGGAAGATCTCGTAGGAGATTTCGCCGAGCCACATCATCGGTCGGCTGCTGAGGGTCCGCGTGTACTTGCCCGGCGAGCCGAGCACGACCGTGCCGACGACGAGCATCGAGATCGCTGCGTAGAGAAGCGCTTTGGTGACCGGCACCCAGGCCGGGTCCGTGCCGACGATGACACCGCCGATCGGCGTCGCGACGGCCAGGAACAGCCCTAGGGCCACAGGCAGAGTCGCCCAGGCATTCCAGCGCACGCCGCGAACGGCGAGCACCGCCAACGCCATGCCGCCAGTGAAGCAGGCGAGATGGCCGGGCAGCCACATGCCTGCCGAGGTCGGCAGCAGATCGGTGGTCTTGGCGACGATCAGCCACGCGGGGGTGATGGCCGTCAGCGCGGCCAACCTCGCCAGCGTCGCGGGGGGTCTGTCGGGCCGCCGCCGCAGCAGGAGGTAGGCGATCGCGGGCAGCGCGGCGTAGAAGGCCACCTCGACCGCCAGACTCCACATCTGCGACAGCCCCGGGTGCAGAAGGGTGGACAGGTAATCGTCGGTGTAGATCTGCGTCAGCGTGAGGTAGCGAAACAGACCGTGCCACGTCTGCCCGGGGTTGGGGCCGGGGGCGAAGACGGTGTGGATGGCGAAGGTCGCCAGCACCGTGACCAGGTAGGCGGGCATGATGCGGCGCGCGCGGTGCCGGGTGTAGCGGGCGACCGAAGGTGGCCGAGAGGCGGTGGCCGCCGCGGTCACCCACGGTCGAAACAGCAGGAAGCCCGACAGCGCGAAGAAGACCGCTACGCCGATGTCGAAGCGCGCATAGATGGCGCCGAGGTAGCCGTGAGCGAGGTCACCGGTAGCGAAGGCCGCATGTGTGGCGACCACGAGCAGCGCCGCGACGGCTCGCATACCGGTGAGCGCGGGGATATGAGTTGGTGAGGCGGTGCGCTGCTGGACGCGGCTGCCGCACGCCTCCAGGCTGGCTGACACCGCGCCGAGTTTACCTAGATGGTTGCTCCGCTAACTGACGACGAGATACACGTCGATGAAATCGTGCAGCGCCGGGGCGAGTTGGGATACGCCTGTGTTGTTGAGTTTGGCAAGCAGGATGATGCCCTGGTACTGCGCCAGGAGTGCGTGCGCGAGCCGGTCGGGATCGGTGCCTTTGCGCAGAACGCCCGCCGCGGCTGCTTGCCTGCACACCGCAGCCATGTGCGCCTCCATCGTGCCGAGCGTGCGGGCGAGGTGGGAACGCAGGTCGTCGTCCGACGTCGACAGCTCGGCGGCGAAGTTGCCGAACGGGCAGCCGACGGCTCGGCCGAAATGCGCTTCGAACGCCGATTGAATGTTGCCGATTGCGTCGGGGATCGCGTGTAGTCGCTGCGCGGGTGTCGCCGAGGCGGGGGCTGACAGGTTGCGGCGGAAGGCGTCGGCGTGCAAGTCGACGACCGCCTTGGCGAGCTCGGACTTGGACGAGAAGTAGTGGTAGAAGCTGCCCTTTCGGACGTCGGCGGCCTGGCACAGCTCATCGACGCCGACCGCCTGGTAACTGCGCTCCAGGAAGAGCCGCGCAGCGGTGCCGACAATCCGTTCGCGGGCTTGCGACGTGCGGGGCATGACGTGATCGTACGTAATAGTTGACCGGTCGGTCAACAGCTCGCTACGGTGGGCCGCATGACCGATGAGGTTGTCCGGACGCCGGACGAACGCTTCCAGAATCTTCCGGGCTATGAGTTTGCGCCGAACTACGTCGACGTCGACGGTTTGCGGATGCACTACCTGGACGAGGGGCCGCGCGATGGCAGGCCCATCGTGTGCTTTCACGGCGAACCCAGTTGGGCGTATCTGTACCGCAAGATGGTGGGCCCGTTCGTCGACGCCGGGCATCGGGTCATCGTCCCGGACTACGCGGGCTTCGGACGGTCGGACAAGCCAACGGACCGCCGCTGGTACACCTTTGACCGGCACAGCGACGTGGTGGCTCGAGTATTGGGCGAACTCGATCTGCGGGATGCAATCGTCGTGGTTCAGGACTGGGGTGGCGCGATCGGACTGCGGTGGGCGACCGAGAACGCCGATCGCGTTGCCGCGGTTTCGATTTCGAATACCGGATTGTTCACAGGCCGTGTCTCCAAGGGCTTTCTCGCGTGGCGGGCTTTTGCCGAGAAGAACGCGGACCTTCCTGTTGGCTTCGTCATTCAGAGCGCCACCGCGACAGAGGTGCCGGACGATGTGATCGCGGCCTATGACGCGCCGTTTCCGAATGTCGAATCAAAGGCGGGCGCCGCACAGTTCCCGTTGCTCGTGCCGACGTCGGAGGACGCGCCGGGCGCAGACGTTATGCGGGGTATCGCCGACGAACTGTCGCGGTGGAAGAAGCCGGCCCTGGTCGCATTCTCCGACCAGGATCAGATTTTCCCGTATCCCAAGGCGGGACAAGTGTTCTGCGACCTGATCCCGACCGCGGGAGAGCAGGTCAGGATCGAAGGCGCCTCGCATTTCCTGCAGGAGGACCGCGGTGAGCGGTTGGCGAGAGAGGTGCTCGAGCGCCTGGGCTAGATGCCGAATCTGGTCTTGATGTCCCTGGTCTGGAAATGCTCGACGACGATGCCGACCAGTGGGATGGTCCCTGCCAACAGCACGCCGATGGTCTTGGCGATCGGCCAGCGCACCTTGACTGCGAGGTTCGCAGTGAAGAGCAGGTAGACGAAGTACACCCAGCCGTGCACGACCGCGATCCAGTTCAGACCCTCGACGCCGTAAACGTACTTCGCGACCATCTCGTAGCAGAGCAGGATGAGCCACAGACCGGTGGTCCAGGCCATCACTCGATAGCCGAGCAGCGCCTTGCGCAGGTTTTCCACGGGGACGGTCGGGGCAGGTGTGTCGGTCACGGTTCCTTGTCTTTCTCGGCCAGTTCGGCAAGGTAGGCGTTGTACTCCCGTAGCGCAGGATCGTCGTCGGATTGTCTCGTGGGCTTCGGCCTCTCGGGCAGCAGGCCTGCCGGGATCTCGGTGACCGCATCGCGGTGGACCGGCTCGGGAGGCGCCTCCTCGAGGCGGACGAACTTGAAGTAGCCGTAGATGCAGAAGCCGGCAAAGGCGGGCCACTGCAGCGCGTAGCCGAGATTTTGGAAGGATCCGGATGCGGATTCGTAACGCGTCCACTGCCACCAGGCCAGGGCCAGGCAGCCTGCTGCGGCGACGACGACCAGCACGATCAGCGCCGGTCTCCTACGCCGTGTAGTGGACACCTTCCAACGGTACCGCGATACCCTTGGTGCGCTATGCGGGCGTGGCGAAATGGCAGACGCGCGGTCTTTAGGTGTCCGTGTCCTTTGGACGTGGGGGTTCGAGTCCCTCCGCCCGCACACTTACCCTCGATTTTGCACTCAGGGTCGTGAAACGACGTTGACTACAGCCCTCAACGCAAGATCAAACCGCGTTTGAAAAGTCCCTGGCGGGGCAAATTCATCCCCATGCGAAAAACTCTTAGTCGTGTTGCGGCCGCCGCAGCGGCCGGGATCGCTCCGCTGGCGTTCGTCACCGTGATCACGCCGGCGATCAGCCACGCGGACTGTGCCCCCGTCACAGAATGGTGGGATCCCGTCGCCGACATGTGCCGTCCGACCGGCGCTCCGATGAAGGATTGTCTGCCCACCGGCTGGTGGGATCCGACAATCATGGACTGTCGGCCGTTCTAGCACCGCCCGGCACAAGTGAACTGCTGACGCCCCCGCAAATGTGCCCGGTTCGACGTCCGCGCGGCGGTACATTCGCGCCATGACGGCCCAAGGCGACAAACCAGCGTCGACTCCGTGCTCGGCGGCCAAGTTGCTGGCGCGAGGCAGGCCGGTGCAGTCGGCGATCGCGATGGCGGAATCACTGACCGCCCTCCCGGTGATCGGCAGCCGACTCGGGCCGCTCGTCACCATGACCGCCATCGGGGCGTGGGCGTCGCGCATGGTGCCCCGTGCGGTCAGCGAGATCAGGCAGAGCCGGACGGCCCCCGCGGCCGCCGACGCACCGAAGGTCGATGAGCCTCCGGCGCCGGTGCCCGTTCTCGCCGAACTCTGCAGCGCATCCCTGAAGGGCATCATCGGCGACCTCGACGGTGTGTCGTGGCCGTTGCCGCAGCGGTTGGCGCCCGCATTCCGCATGCTCGAGCAGCGACGCCGCTATGTGCACAAGACCGCGGTGCGCTACGGCCCGCACGACAGCCAACTGCTCGACGTGTGGCGTCTGCCTGAGCCTCCGAAATCGCCTGCGCCCGTGCTGATCTTCGTCCCCGGCGGCGCATGGGTGCACGGCAGCCGCACCTTCCAGGGCTCTGCGCTGATGTCGCATCTCGTGGCTGCCGGATGGGTCTGCCTGGCAATCGATTATCGAGTGTCCCCGCGAAACCGCTGGCCTCGCCACGTGATGGATGTCAAAGCCGCGATCGCCTGGGCCCGCGCGAACGTCGACCGCTTCGGCGGTGACCGGGACTTCGTCGCCATCGCGGGGTGCTCGGCGGGTGGCCATCTGGCGTCGCTGGCCGCATTGACGCCGGGCGACGATCGCTTCGAGGGCGAATTGGATGCCGGTTCCAACACATCGGTGGACGCCGCCGTCTCCATCTACGGACGCTACGACTGGCACGACCGGTCGACCCCTGAGCGTGACGGGTTCGTCGACTTCCTGGAAAACATCGTGGTTCAACGCAGCTACGCCCGCCACCGCGACGTCTACCTCGATGCGTCTCCGATCGCGCGCATCAGCGACTCCGCCCCGCCGTTCTACGTCGTTCACGGCGGCTCGGACTTCGTCATCCCCGTGGCACAGGCAAGAACATTCGTCGGGGAACTGCGCGCCACCTCACGGAAAACGGTCGGATACCTCGAGCTGCCGGGAGCGCAGCACGGGTTCGACCTCATCGACGGAAGCTGCACGGGTCCCGCGTGCACCTCGATCCGCCTGTTCCTCAGCGAGATTCATCGACGTCGCATGCTTGCAGCCGTCTCGTGAGCTGATCGCCGTGAAGCGCCTGAGCGGCTACGACGCGATGCTGGTGTACAGCGAAACGCCTGCCGTCCACACGCACACCATGAAGATCGCCGTCGTCGACGGTGGACCGTCGGGGCTGGGCTTCGACACCTTCCGTGAGCTGATCCGGCAGCGCCTTCCGGTGATGGATCCGCTGCGCTACCGCATGATCGACATCCCGTTGAAACTCCACCACCCGATGTGGCTGGAGAACTGCGATGTCGATCTGGACTACCATCTGCGGCGCACAGAGGCGCCGGGGGACGGCGGCAGGCGCAGCCTCGACGAGGTGATCGGCGATATCGCGGGCACGGCCCTGCGCCGCGATCGCCCCCTGTGGGAATTTCACTTCGTCGAAGGCCTCAAAGACAATCGCGTCGCCGTCGTCGGAAAGGTGCACCATTCATTGGCAGACGGCGTCGCGTCGGCGAACCTCACGGCGAGGGCGATGGCCTACGTGCCCGGCGAAACCGTTGCGGTGGCGGAACCGGATCCAGTGCCGACGACGCGCGAGTTGATCGGCGCAGCGGCGCGCGACCACATCAGCCAGATCGGCCGGCTGCCCGCGCTGGTCGGGTACACCGCAACCGGCATGGCGAAAGTAATTCGGAGATCGCTGAGCCGTCAACGACATCCATCGATCAGCAGCGGCCTCAACGCCCCCGACACCTTCATGAACCACGTGGTTTCACCCCAGCGGAAATACGCGAGCGCGACGGTGTCACTGGCCGATGTGAAGGACGTCGGTAAAGCGCTCGGCATCACCATCAACACGCTCGTTCTCGCGGTGGCCGCGGGCGCGCTTCGGGAAATGCTGCTGCGCTACGACGGCCACGCGGACGAACCGATCATCGCCTCGGTGCCGTCGAGCCTTGATCTCTCCCCGGATCGCTACGCGGGCAACGAACTCGGCGGCATGGTGGTGACGCTGCCCGTGCAGGTGGACGACGCGCTGGAGCGGACGCGGCTGACGACACTCGCCGCCGAGGTGGCCAAGGAGAACTACCGGTTGCTCGGCCCCGAGTTCTCGGCGAGGTGGATGGAGTTCCTGCCGCCTGCGCTGGCTCCGGCGTTGTTCGCCAGGTCGGCGCGGCGCGACGCAAAGCTGCGGGTGTTCAACGTGCCCGTCTCCAACGTGCCGGGACCCCGTGAACGCGGCCGGTTCGGCGATATCGTGCTCAACGAGCTCTATTCGGTCGGGCCGCTGACGGCGGGTTGCGGACTCAACATCACCGTGTGGAGCTACGTCGACCAGTTCAACATCTCCGTGCTCACCGACGACCGGACCGTGCGCGACCCCCATGAGGTGACCGACGCACTGGTCCGATCCTTCGCCGAAATCCGCCGTGCCGCAGGCTTTTACGCCGCACCAACGTCGGTGCCGACCGCGATGGAACTCGCGGACGCGACGGGCTAGACGGAGACTAGCGCCGCGAGACGGCGAGCGCGCCGGGGCCGGTGAACACCAGAAGCAGGAATGCGAAACAGTACATCACTGCGGTCTCGCCACCATTGACGATGGGCCAGAAGCCGTCAGGAAAGTGCTTCCAGAAGTAGGCGACGGCCATCATGCCCGAGGCGATGAACGCCGACTGCCGAGCGAGCAGCCCGAGGGCGATGAGGCCGCCGAGCAGAATCTCGAGCATGCCCGCCCACCACATGGGCCAAGCGCCCATGACAGCGGGGGACCCTTCGGGCCAGCCGAACAGTTTCCCCGTGCCGTGCATCGCGAACATGAGGCCGATGATGATCCTGAAGACGCCGAGGGCGACGGCGGGCCGTGTTGTCAGCCGCGAGCTGGACTTGGACTGGACAGTCTGAGTCGACATAGCCCCAGTGTCATGAGCACATCGGTCGTCATCACGACCTTCATAGAAGATTCAAAGACTGCGCGCGGCCATCAGCCGGTCAGGCGATCTGCTGAACTTCGCGATCCTCGGCCTGCTTGCTGAAGCAGACCAGGCTGGCCGCAAACGTCAGCAGCGCCGCGACCCCTGCCGCTGCCGCCCACACGGCGTCGGATGCGCCCCAACTCGCCAGGCACACCGCGAGCGCGATGACCGAGGCCAGGTTCAGGAACAACCCGGTGGTGGCGAGAGCCTCGGATGCGGGCGCGTCAACGGATGCAGGGCGCTCGCCCATGACGATCTCCTCGTGAAATGACTGACGAACGGGACGGCCAGTGAATTGCCCCTTATCGGAGGCAATGAAACCTAACAGTCGTCACGCCGAAACGCTGGCATCTCGCCGGCTCGTCACCTGTTGTGCACGGGGAACCCGTTGTTTTCGGCGAGCTCGCGCAGCTGCTTGAGGGCGTGGCGGCGGCCGCGGCCGGCCTCGGGGACGAAAATGCCTGCCCACAGTCCCTCCGCTCCCGGAGTTCTACACGCTTCGCGGGCACATGCCCACCGGCGTGGGCACGCGCGGCAGAGCGCCTTGGCGCCGTCGTCGGCGGTTGTGGTCCATCGGTCGGGATCGCTCGTGCAGGCGAACATCGTCTCGTCTTCCAAAAGCACCGGGTACATGGACTTGTCACCTTCCCGTCGGATGCTGGCGGACAATACGTTTGTATTGTCTATTGTCATGGTGTGAGCATGGAGAACGCCGAACGATGACAGCGCTGCCGGACGCGGAGCCCATCGGCGAAGAGGCGGTCTCAGCCGTCGAGAGGATTCGCCAAGCGGCGTTGAAGAGCTTCGCTACCCACGGCACGTCGGCGACCTCGCTGCGTTCTGTCGCCGCCTCCGCCAACGTCTCGCTCGGACTCGTGCAGCACCATTTCGCCACCAAGGCGGGCTTGATCAAAGCGGTGGACGATTACGCGCTCGCGGTGATGATCAACCAGATCACGCAGCCCGTCCCCGACACCACGTCGGACTCGGTTGCCGAGATCGGCGACCGGGTGACCCGGATGATCGCCGAGCAGCCCGACATCGTCGACTACGTCGGTCGGGCCCTGATCGACG
This sequence comes from uncultured Actinomycetota bacterium, assembly GCA_963786995.1. GTDB lineage: Bacteria > Actinomycetota > Actinomycetes > Mycobacteriales > Mycobacteriaceae > Mycobacterium. The sequence goes on from CAWBBH010000008.1 coordinate 204,246, forward strand.
GCAGGCCCGTGGGGTACACGATTTTCGATGCGCTACTGAATTCGGGCAGGGCGCGGTGGATCCGCCGCAGCGAGCGTGGTGAGACACGCGACGGCGTCGATCTGACGTGGGCCTCCATCAACTCACTGGTGTTGGCCCTCGGAACCTTCATCCTGCGTGGTCATATCGAGCGGCATCTGCCGGAGCCCATCACCTCGCCCACTCAGCTGCAACGCTGGCAGAACGCGGTGGACCTACTGCTGCGCCGGGGATATTTTCGTCCCGAGTAGCGGTCAGACCCGTTCTCGGACAACTCTTTTGCGGTATGTCGACGGTGTTTCACCGCTGAACTGTGTGAACGCGCGGGTGAACGAACTGAGGCTGTCGAAACCCACCGCAGTCGAGGTCTCCTGCACGGCCTGCCCGGGCGACGCCAGCAGCGCCATCGCCCTGAGCATGCGGGCATGCAGCAGATAGGTGCGCCACGGGAGGCCGAGTTCCTCGTGGAAGAGACGACGCAGGGTCCTTTCCGACACCGCCACCGCGCGGCTGACCTGTTCCGCCGTCACCGACTGCAGGTGTTCCTTGGTGTAGGTCATCGCCGCGGCGACGATGGGATGCTCGCACGTCGGAAGGCTCAGCGGCGCTTCGTGATCCAGCGCCTCGATCACGAGGTCGGCAAGGGTGCGGAAAAAGGCGTCGGCAACTCTTTCGTCGTCGGCGGAGCCCACGCCGCGGTCGATCGGCCACCGCAGCGCGTAGAGCATCATCTCGCGGATCAGCGGCGAGACCGCGAGGATTCGGGCGCGGTCGCGACCGGTCGGGATCATCTGCGCGTCGAACATCACGGCGACGGTCCGCACGTCCGGCGCCATCGTCGCCTGGTGCTGGAGACCGGCGGGAATCCACGCCGCCTGTTGGGGCGGCAGCAGGTAGTGCGCGCAGGCCGTCTCGACCTCCACGACACCGCCGACGGCGTACTCGATCTGGTGCACTTCATGGCTGTGCCAGCCGGTGATCAACCCTTCGCCCTGGTAGAGGTAGCTCCCGCCGAGCGCCTGCCCGCCACGGCGCAACTCGATGACCCGTCCGGGCCGTTTGGCCGCTACGGCCAAATCTCTGTCCGAAAGCGCAGAGCCGGTCATGACCGTAGACGGTACTACTTGGTTATGCGGACCGATGACCTGATCCTGGTGAGCATCGACGACCACGTCGTCGAGCCCCCCGACATGTTCCTCAATCACGTGCCGGCCAAATACAAGCAGGAAGCGCCGATCGTCGTCACCGACGACAACGGCGTCGACCAATGGATGTACCAGGGCAGGCCGCAGGGCGTCAGCGGACTCAACGCCGTGGTGTCATGGCCGGCAGAGGAGTGGGGCCGCGACCCCGCCGGCTTCGCCGAGATGCGGCCCGGCGTGTACGACGTGCACGAACGCGTCCGCGACATGAACCGCAACGGCATCCTGGCCTCGATGTGTTTCCCGACGTTCACGGGTTTTTCGGCCCGTCATCTCAACATGCACCGCGAAGAGGTCACGCTGGTGATGGTGTCGGCCTACAACGACTGGCACATCGACGAGTGGGCTGGCAGCTACCCCGACCGCTTCATCCCGATCGCGGTGCTGCCGACGTGGAACCCCGAGGCCATGTGCGCCGAGATCCGCCGCGTTGCCGCCAAGGGCTGCCGGGCCGTCACGATGCCCGAACTTCCTCACCTGGAAGGGCTTCCGAGCTACCACGACGACGAGTACTGGGGCCCGGTGTTCCGGACGCTGTCGGAGGAGAACGTGGTGATGTGCCTGCACATCGGGACCGGCTTCGGGGCGATCAGCATGGCGCCCAACGCGCCGATCGACAACCTGATCATTCTCGCCACTCAGGTGTCGGCGATGTGCGCCCAGGACCTGCTGTGGGGACCGGCGATGCGCAAATACCCGGATCTGAAGTTCGCCTTCTCCGAAGGTGGCATCGGCTGGATCCCGTTCTATCTCGACCGCAGCGACCGGCACTACACGAATCAGAAGTGGCTGCGGCGGGACTTCGGCGACAAGCTGCCCAGCGAAGTGTTCCGCGAGCACTCGCTGGCCTGCTACGTCACCGACAAGACGTCGCTCAAGCTGCGCCACGAGATCGGTATCGACATCATCGCGTGGGAGTGCGACTACCCGCACTCCGACTGCTTCTGGCCCGACGCCCCCGAGCAGGTGCTGGCCGAATTGACCGCCGCGGGTGCCGACGACGCCGACATCAACAAGATCACGTGGCAGAACTCGTGCCGGTTCTTCGGCTGGGATCCGTTCAAGCTGACACCGAAGGATCAGGCGACCGCCGGGGCGTTGCGCGCCAAGGCCACCGACGTGGACGTGTCGATCCGGCCCCGCAAGGAATGGGCGCGGCTCTACGAGCAGAAGCAGCTCACCAAAGCGTGAATTCGGCGCGCCTCACCACCGCGACGGTGGTCTAGCGCGCCGAAATCGCTAGGCCAAGGCGATTGAATCGCCCTGCACCACGATGCCTTTGGCGTCCAACGGGCGGTTCGCGGGCCCTTTGGCGACGGTGCCGTCGAGGTTGAAACTGCTGCCGTGGCATGGGCAGTTGATCGATGCGCCAAGCACCTCTGCCACCGTGCATCCGGCATGTGTGCAGACGGCGGAGAACGCCTTGAACTGTCCCTGCGCCGGCTGCGTGATGACCACATCGTCGACGATGAGAGCTGAGCCGACGGGTACGTCGGTGGTACTGGCGATCGCCTGTGCCGCCAGACTTTCGGGCTCGACAGTGCCGGTGTCGGCACCGGGTGCGGCGGCGGCCGGCGGCTTGCCGTAGGTGGCGCAACCCGCGATTGCGCCGGCAGCCAACGTGATCCCTGTGCTGACCAGCGCCCTGCGGCGGGAGACGAACATATCCGAACCTGCTTTCAGAAGGTGACGCCGGTGGTTTGGAAGAACCACAGCGCCGAGGTCAGCCAGACGTAGACGAGGACGAAGAACAGCAGGCCGCCGATGATCGGAATCACCCAGGGCCGAGAGTTTTTCCGGGTAAGCAGCAACATCTTCGTGACGAATACACCGTAGAAGAAGCAGCCGAACAGCGAGTGGAAGAACACCCGCGAATCGCCGGACTGGAAGCCGAGCGCGTACAGGCAGTGCACGGCGACAGGCACGCTGGCGAGCACGGCCAGCCGGCCCGACCATACGTGCGCGGTGGCGATCCAGGACGGCATCCGGCCGCCGGGGATCAATCGGTACATCGCGAACGCGGACACCAACTGGAACACGGCCAGGGTCACAGCCAAGGTGGCCAGCCATGACTTCACCGCGGTTCCGCTGGAGAACCCGGCCACGCTCACCGAGAAGAACTGCGGGTCATGGATTTTGCCGAACGCACCGAGTCCGACGGCGACGGCCGCGCCGATCAGGACGGCCACCAGGATCGCAATTCCGCCGCCGGGAGTCGCGACGGGCGTGGTCGGTGTCGGCGCATCGTGGGTGTCGGAGTAGGCGACGGGATCAGAAGACACTGGTCTCACCCGGCACAGCGGTGAAGTCCCAGCTCTTTTCACCGATTCGCAGGCTGCCGACGACGGTGTTGCCCTGGTGGCGGCCGTCGAGTCGGCTGACCTTGTCGGCGCTGCTGAGGTTCAGCACCCCGTCGACGGCACTGCCCGACAACCACATCTCGATGCCCTCGTTGTCGCAGGCATAGGCCCTGGCCTTGTCTCCGGTCACCCGGATCTCCAGAGCCAGCGTGCCCGTCTTGATCGGGATGTCGGCGACGAAGTCCTCGTGGCTGCCGAACGGCACGGCCGGCGGCGTGGTCGGCGCGGGCGGGGTCGTGGGTGCCGACGTGACGGTCGCCGCCGCGGGTTGCGGTAGCGCATCGGACTGCTTGTTGACGTTCACCAGCCACAGTCCGGTGCCGAGGACGGCGACTGCGCCGAGGGTTGCGATGGGGCCTTTGATCTTCATGGCGTCGAGCATGCTTCGGCTCTGCCCGCTGCCGCATGAAGAAATCGTGGAGATCGTGTGGAGATCGTCGACCGGACCGCTCAGGCGTCGATGACGACCGTCAACGCGTTGCCGTCCCGCTCCACTCGCATACCCGCCTTTCTGGCGACCGCGGCCACCTTGGCGGCGGAGTCGGGCTCAGCCCTGCTGGTGACGAGGGCCCGCGCGAGCCTGCCCTTGTGCGCCTTGTTGAAGTGGCTGACCACCGTGCGGTGACCGTCGGCGTTCTCGGAGACGACGTCCACGTCCACCGCGCCCGGCAGCCTGCCGAGCGCCGCATACGAGCCCGATCGCAGATCCACCACGAGTTCGTCCTTCGCGATGTCGGCGAGCGTTGCCACCAGGGCAGGCCGCCAGCGTGCCGCGAGAGTCCCTTTCCCCGGCAGCTTCGACGACGCCGACAACCGGTAGGCCGGGATCGGGTCGTCGGCGCGCAGCAGCCCGAAGAGCGCAGATCCGACAACCAGCCGTGCATGTGCGCGGGAAAGTGCTGTGCCGCGCAGTGATTGGATGTCGAGCGCGTCGTACAGCACACCGGTGTAGCGGTTGATGGCGGGCAGGGTGGGAGTTTTTTTGAGCGTGGCGTTGCGGTCGATCTCGTGATCCTGGGACGCCGAGATCCCGAGGGCACGCCTGCAGGCCGCGGGATCGGCGGCCAGCGCCACCAACTCGTCGACGAGCCCGGCGCGCACCGGCGTCAGCGCGGGGAAGCTCAGGGCGTCCAACCGAAGCGGTGGACCGTCGCCTCCGGCCCGCTTGGTCTCCGACGGCGGCAGCAACACGATCACGAGCAAAAAGGTTAGCGGTAAACACCAGAGTCGTATCTTTACCAAGATGCGGATCATCGACGCCGACGGACACGTCGCCGAAGGGGCATCGTTGGCGGTCGAGGCGTTGCGGCGCTGGCCGGACCACATCGTCGTGCGGACGGACTCGCCCGGCCTGGTGATCGAGGGCCGCAACTACCCGGAGTCCAGCGGGCCCGGCGCCGGCTGCCCGACAGAACACGGCATCTCCGCTGCCGACGGCATCAATTGCCGGTCGGCCGACGGTGTCCTCGGCGACGCCGACCGCGACCAGATCGACACGATGGTGCTTTATCCGAGTCTCGGACTCTGCACGCCGACGCTCGAAGACCCCGAATTCGCCGCGGACTTCGCGCGCCTCTACAACGAGTGGATCGCGGACTACTGCGGGTCATCCGGCGGCCGTCTGCGCGGCATCGCCGTCACCCCTATCGAGCACGGCGACATCGCGATCGACATCATGCGTGAGGCAAAGGATCTCGGCCTGGTCGCCACCCATATCCCACCCGCGCTCAAGAAACGCAACCTCGACCATCCTGACCTCGATCCGTTCTATGCCGCTGCGGTCGAGCTGGAGATGCCACTCGGGATCCACGGTGCACCGGGGGTGCACCTACCGAAGATCGGCGTCGACCGGTTCACGAACTACATCCAGGTGCACTGCATCAGTTTCCCGTTCGACCAGATGACAGCGATGACCGCACTCGTATCAGGAGGTGTTTTTGACCGTCACCCCACTCTCCGAGTGGCGTTCCTCGAAGCGGGTGTCGGCTGGGTGCCGTTCTTCATCGACCGGCTGCATGAGCACTTCGAGAAGCGCGGCGACTGGATCGAAGGGGGCTGGCAACGCGATCCGCAGGAGTATCTGGAGGCGGGCAACATCTGGGCGACGTGCGAGCCGGAGGAGCCGATCCTGCCCGGCGTCGTCGACGTCCTCGGCGACGACTTCATCATGTTCGCCAGCGACTATCCGCACTGGGACGGCGATTGGCCGGAGAGCACGAAGCATCTGCGAACGCGACCCGACATCACCGAGGACACGCGCGCGAAGATCGGCGGGCTGAACGCGCAGCGCTTCTACGACCTCGACTAGTCACCAGATGACGGGCAGTCATGCATGCCGCAGAACCGTTTCTCGTCCGCGATCGACCAGCGCCGATCAGCGACTCTTCGCCCGTCTCGCTATTTTTGCTATTTTAGAGGCCAACCGCTGACGAGGGGTGAGCAGATTGGCCAGGACGGAATGGACGCCGCTTCCGGTGCCGTGGGCGGTGCAGTCCGTGGACAGGATCCCCAAGCAGCGTTACTACGACCCGGAGTTCTATGCGCTGGAGGCCGAGCTCTTCTGGCCCCGCGTCTGGCAGATGGCATGCCGGTTGGAGGAGCTCCCCAAACCCGGCGACTTCGTCGAATACGAGATCCTCGATCAGTCCATCATCGTGGTGCGGGTCGACGCCTCCACGGTGCGCGCCTACTACAACTCCTGCCGCCACCGCGGCATGAAGTTGGTGGAAGGCAGCGGCTCCCGTCGCAACCTGGTGTGCCCGTTCCACGGATGGTGCTGGAGCCTCGACGGTAAGAGCACCTTTGTGCTGCGGTCTGAGGAGTTCGACGAAAGCAACATGGGCGCGGACGATCTCGCGCTCGCCTCGGTGCGATGCGAACTGTGGGGTGGTTGCGCGTGGATCAACCTCGACGACGATGCGCCGCCCCTGCGCGACTGCATCGAGCCGTTCGCCTCCAAACACGACGAATGGAAGGTCTCCGCACTGCGCGTGGAGTGGTGGAAGTCGTGTCTGCTTCCGGTGAACTGGAAGTTGGCGACGGCGGCGTTCATGGAGGGCTACCACGTCCCGCAGACCCATCCTCAGCTGCTTCCCTCGTCGCACAGACCGGACTCGTCGACGGTGCACCCGCTGATCGAGATGAGCCTCTACTTCATGAAGACCCTCGGCTCCGGCATGGGTGGCATGACCCACGAGAACGACGTGCGGATCGCCGAAGGGTTGCAGCACATGTCGCTGCCGGACGATCCGGCCGAGGCCATGGCCACTTGGCGCGGGGCGGTCAACGACGCCGTCACCACGTGGCACCGCGCCCGCGACTGCGACTTTCCCGACCTGAACGACCTGGAGCGTCGCGGCGTGCTCGAGCCCATCGGCTTCTGCTTCCCGCACTACTTCCTTCTTCCGCAGTACAGCAGCGCGTCCTCCTACCGGATCCGCCCGCTGGGGCCTGAGCAGACGCTGTTCGAGGTGTGGTCGCTGACCCGCTACCCGAACGACCAGTCGCAGGGGCGGCCGACCGCACCGGAACCGCTGGCGCCCGATGACCCGAGCTGGCCGATGATCCCCGCGCAGGACTTCTCGAACCTGCCGAAGCAGCAGAAGGGTCTGCACGCCAAGGGCTTCGAGTACATGCGGCTCTCCGACCGCATCGAAGGGCTGATCTCGAACTTCGAGCGGGTGATCGACGGATTCCTCGCCGGGGTGCCCTGTGAGCGGTTGGTGCCGGCGATCCAAGCCACCAACACCACGATCGACGTACCCGTGGCCGATCTCGGACTGACCGAAGCAGTCCCCGCCTCATGAACTGGGACGCGTCGGTCGACCTGCTGATCGCGGGCAGCGGAGGCGGTGGAATGGTCGCCGCGCTGGCCGCAATCGACGCGGGGATCGAGCCGTTGGTCGTCGAAAAGCAGGGCCTCGTCGGCGGTTCCACCGGGATGTCGGGCGGCATGGTGTGGCTGCCGAACAACCCGCTGATGCGCGCTGACGGCATTCCCGATTCGCACGAGGACGGACTGGCCTATTTCGACGATGTCATCGGCGATATCGGCGAGGCGTCGTCGCCTGCCCGTCGCGAGACGTTTCTCACTGCGGGCAACCAGATGATCGACTTCCTGCTGCGCAAGGGAGTTCGGATGGTCCGCTGCCCGGGCTGGAGCGATTACTACCCGAACCACAAGGGCGGCAATGCGGTTGGCCGCTCCGTGGAGGGTATCCCGTATGACTCCGCGGAGCTCGGAGAGTGGCGTGACAGGGTTCAGCCGTCCATGGCCAAGAACTACGGGTTCGTGGTCAAGACCAACGAGTTGCGCTCGGTCCAGTATTTCAACCGGTCACCGCGTGCGTTCGCCGTGGCGATGCGGGTGTTCCTGCGGACCAACCTCGCCAAGCTCCGGCGACGCGACTTGATGACCAACGGTGCGTCCATGATCGGTCAGATCCTGAAGGTGCTGATCGATGCGAAAGGCGAACCGCCGGTGTGGACGAACGCCGCGATGGAGGACCTCATCGTCGACGACGGCCGTGTGGTCGGTGCGCGCATCAACCGCAACGGTTCGTCGCTGAATGTCGCTGCGCGTAAAGGAGTTTTGCTCGCGGCGGGCGGTTTCAGCCGTAACGCGGACATGCGCCGCCGGTACAGCGGCGACCAGCCCAACGACGGGACCTGGTCGATAGCCAACGCAGGCGACACGGGCGAGGTGTTGCAGACGGCGATGGACCTGGGCGCCAAGACCGACCTGCTGGACGAGGCGTGGTGGCTGCCGATGGTGTTCATCCAGAACCCCGGTGCCGCCTCACTCGGTTCGGGACGGCAGCGCCCCGGGGCGATCTACGTCGACGGGTCGGGCAAGCGGTTCTGCAACGAGTCGAACTCCTATGTCGAGGTCGGCAAGGCGATGTATGCCAACAAGGCGGTGCCGTGCTGGCAGATCTTCGACGAGGGTTACGTGCGCCGGTATGTCTCGGGCGCCAACCCCCTGAAGAACCGCACGCTGTCAGAAGCGCTGATCGAACAGGGTGCCGTCAAGCGCGCCGACACGCTCGCCGACCTCGCCCGTCAGATCGATGTCCCGCCCGATGCGCTAGTGCAAACGGTCAAGCGCTTCAACGGGTTTGCGGCTAAAGGTCAGGATCCTGATTTCGGGCGCGGTCAGTCGGCCTACAACCACTGCCTCGGCGATCCCGGGTACAAGCCCAACCCCGCGGTGGGACCGCTCGACACGGCGCCGTACTACGCGACCCGGGTGTTCCCCGCCGATGTCGGCACTTGCGGCGGGCTGGTCACCAACGAGCATGCGCAGGTACTCAACGAGCGTGACGAGGTGATCGACGGCCTGTATGCGACGGGCAACATCACCGCCACGGTCATGGGCCGTACGTATCTCGGCGCGGGCGGCAGCATCGCCAACACGATGGTGTTCGGCTACGTCGCCGCTCTACACGCCGCGGGTTCTTAGCGCGAAAAGACGCAAAATCGCACAAATCACACGTGAATCATGCGAGTTCACGTCTGCTCGCGGGGAGAAGTCTCTCCGTCGGCGATGAAATCTCTCGGCTTCTTACCTGAGTCGATCAACTGACGGCGGCGTTCCTGCACATCGGATGCCGCCCCGACCATGTTCGTCATGGCGTGGCTCATCTGCAGGTGCACGCGCATACCCATCAGCTCGTAGGCACGCTTCACGTTGCTTTTCACCGCCATCAAGGTGGTCAACGGAACCTGGGCGACCTTGCGGGCCATCTCCTCGACGGTGTCCTCGAGCGCATCCCTGGCGACGACCTTGTTGAGCAGACCCCACTCGAGCGCCTCCTGCGCCGACAGCGTCGGCGCCAGCAGCAGCCAGTCCATCGTGCGGTGCCAGTTCATCATCAGCCACGGCTCGATCATCGTGTGCCCGCCGGGCTCCCCGAGGCTCTGCGCGAGCGGCATCTGGAAGTACGCGTCGTCGGACGCGACGCAGAAGTCAGTCAACAGCCCGAGATAGATTCCACCGCCCATGCAGTAGCCGTGAATCTGGCTGATCGTCGGTTTGGGGAACTCCCACAGGTACAACGTCGGCCACAGGAACAGGTCGGCCGTGCCCTTGTAGAGATCCTCGAACGTGTCGCCGAAATCCGGGTACGGGTTCTCGTCGGGTCCCCACCTGGCGACGTGACCGCCGCAGAACCCCTTGCCGTTCGCCTTCAGGATGACGACCTTGATCTCTTTGTCGCGGTCGGCTTCGTGCAGGCATGCGTCCACCTCCTGCACCAGGCTGGCATCCTTGGTGTTGGCCTTGTCCGGCCGGTTGAGAATGATCCGGGCGATCGGCGGTTCACGCTCGTAGATGATCGATTCGAGCTCGCGCCGCTGCACTGTCATTGGCGTCTTCTCCTTACAGAATCGCGCCGCTGTCCTTGGCTGCCGAGATGTCATCCCACTCGAGGTCGAGCTCCAGCAGGATCTCCTCGGTGTGTTGTCCATGTTCGGGAGCGCGCGCCGGACGCGGAGGTGTTTCGTCGAATTGCACTGGAGCGGCGACGATCTGGTATTCGACACCCTGGTCGTCGACGTTGGGGACGACGTAACCGTTCGGGATCACCTGCGGATCGTTGAGCGTCTCCTTCGGCGTCGCCAGCGCCGCCCACACGCCAGGCTCGTCGGCGAGCGCCTCGCGCCAGTAGTCGAGATCCTCGCTGGCCAGCCTCTCGCCGACGAGTTTGCACGCCTCTTCGGCGTTGGCGATGAGGTTGCTCGACGGGACGAAACGCTCGTCGGTGGCCAGTTCGGGCAGGCCGATCCGTTCGCAGAAACCCGCCCAGAACCGGTCCGGCTGCAGGAACACCATCTGCAGCCACCTACCGTCGCGGGTCTTGTAGCGGTTCACCAGCGGGTTGATCGCCAGTCCCGGTGGCGCGCCGGGGATTCCGTCGATACCGAACAGGTCGGCGACGGAGATCGACGGTGCGATCGTCCACATCGCCTGCGCCAGCAGCGACGAGTCGACGATGGACGGTTCTCCGGTGCGTTCCCTGCGGAACAGGGCGGCGCAGACCCCACCTGCCAGGGTGATGCCGCCCTGCAGGTCGCCGAATCCCGGCCCCTGCACCGCGGGCGTCTCGCTGCCGAACGGCGTCATGGTGTAGGACACCCCGCCGCGGGACAGGTAGGTCGCGGCGTCGAAGCCGCCCTTCTCGCGGTCCGGTCCGCGCACACCGGCGCCGGTGCCGCGGGCGATGATGATGTTCGGGTTGAACGACCGGATGTCGGAGACCGTCAGTCGCGCCCGCTCCAGCGCGCCCGGCCGCCAGTTGGTCAGGAACACATCGGCGGTGGCCAGCAGCCGACCGAAAAGCTCGCGGCCGGTCTCGGTCTTGATGTCGATGCCGACGCTGCGCTTGCCGCGGTTGCCGATCTCCAGGATGAAGTCGACATCGGCGCGGGCGTTCTGCCGGGTGAATCCGCCGATCACCAGCGCGCGGCCCGGGTCTCCCGCGTTGACGTCCTCGACCTTGATGACGTCGGCTCCCCAGTCCGCAAGCGCGGCGCCCGCCGAGGGGACGTACGTCCACGAGGCGAGCTCGACGACTCGCACACCGCTCAGAACCTGGCTCATCGCAACACCTTTCGGTCGATTTCGCTGACGAGGTTGGCGCCGACCTCTTCGAGGTACCGGTCGGGGGCGCCGAGGAAGGCGCTCCAGCCCAGCAGGCGCTTGAGATAGAGGTGGGCGTCGTGCTCCCAGGTGAAGCCGATGCCACCGAACACCTGGATCGCGGTGTCGCCGACCGACGTCAGCGTGCCCGCGAACGCCTTCGCGTTCACCGCGGCACGGTGCCGCTCGGCGGCATCGGCCGCGTCGGCGGCCCACAACGCGTGCACGACGCCGCTGCGCGCCAGCTCGACCGACTCGTACATGTCGACGCACAGATGCTGGACGGCCTGGAAGCTGCCGATCGGCTGGTCGAACTGCCTACGCACCTTCGCGTAGTCGACGGCCAGGTGCATCACCGCATTCGCGGCGCCGAGCGCGTCGGCGGCCCGCGCGATGATGATGTCGTCGGCGAGCGCCTGCACGGCGTCGTCGGGCGCGTCGGCCAACCGGCGCGCGTGCACGCCGTCGAGGGCGACGTCGAACAGCTTGTGCGTCGAGTCGACGTGGGAGCGTGGCGCGGCGGTGACGCCGTCGGAGGCTGGGTCCACGGAGTAGAGCGCAGGTCCGTCCGCGCCGTCGGCGACCACCAACACGATGCCGGCCGCGGCGACATCGGGCACCGCGGTCAACTCGCCGCGCAGCACCCCGCCGTCGGCGGCGGGCCGTTCACCGGTCACCCCGCCGACCGTGGCAATGACTGTGCCGTCGGCGATCCCGGCCAACAGCCCGCCGTCGGCACCGGTCCGCGTCAGCGCACGCGTTGCGGCGACCGCAGTCGACAGCCACGGTCCGGGGTACAGGGCGGCGCCCAGCTCCTCGGCGACGACGCCTGCCTCCACCATCGTCATCCCTGCGCCGTCGTGTTCGGCGGGAACAAGCACGCCTGTGGCGCCCAGCCCCGCAAGGCCGTACCAGACCTCGTCGTTGCTGCCCGTGGGATCGTCGAGCATCGGGCGCACGTGGGATGCCACACTTGCCTTTTCGGCAAGGAACTGCCGCACGGTGTCGCGCAGCGCGATCTGTTCTGCCGTGAGTTCGAGGTTCATCGCCTCGGCAATCCCAGTACCCGGGTGGCGGTGATGCCCTTGGTGATCTGCGTGGTACCGCCTGCGATCGTCAGCGAGCGCGTCGACAGCCGCCGGTCGACCCATCTTTGGTTCGTGTGCCCGAGCACGTCGTAGGCCAGCGCTGCGAGATCCTGGCCGAGCTCGGCCCACACGCTCTTGGCGAGGCTCGCCGACCCGAGCGCGTCACCACCGTGCAGGGTCGCCGAGATGGATCGCTTGCACAGGAGCTCGAGGTAGTTGATCCGGACCGCGAGCTCGCCGAGCCTGCGCAAGGTGCCGCTGTCCTCCAATACCGGCCTGCCGTTGACCGAGTGCCCGGCGAGGTCTGCCACCAGGTCGGCCAACTGGACTTCGACCTGCGCGTACAGCCGCGCTGCGCCGGCGCGCTCATGGCTGAGTGTGGTGGTGGCGACCTGCCATCCCGCGTCGAGTGGGCCGAGCAGAGCGTCGGCGGGCACACGGACGTCGTTGAAGAACACCTCGGCGAAATCGGCCGCGCCGTTGAGTGTGACCAGGGGGCGGGCTTCGATGCCCGGCAGTCCCATGTCGACGATCAGGCAGGAGATGCCTTTGTGTTTGGGTGCCTCGGGATCGGTGCGGACGTACAGCTGGCACCAGTCGGCGCGATGCCCGAGCGATGTCCAGATCTTCTGACCGTTGACCATGAAGTCGGCATCGGGTCCTGAGCCGTCGCGGACCGCGCGGGTGCGTAGTGACGCCAGATCGGAGCCGGCCTCGGGTTCCGACATGCCTTGACACCAGATGTCGTCGGCGCGCGCCATCCGGGGCAGCAAGGTGCGCTTCTGCGTTTCAGTGCCGTACGTCATGATCGCTGGAGCGATGTTGTTCATCCCGATCACGTTGAGCGGCACGGGGGCTCGCGCCCGCGTCGTCTCCTCGGCGTAGACCAGCTGTTCGAGAACCGTCGCGCCGCGCCCGCCGTATTCCTGCGGCCAGGACACGGCGCCCCAGCCCGCGTCGGCCACCGTGGCGTCCCACGCGCGAAGCGTCTCGAAGGCCTCGACGTCACGTCCGCGGTGCCGGTCGGCCTCCCTCACGTCCTCGGTCAGATTGGCTGACAGCCACGTGCGCAGTTCCTTGCGGAACTGCTCCACTTCCGCCGGATACGAGAAGTCCACGGTGTCCTGTTCCTGATAGGGGCGATTGGCATCTTTATAATTTTAGGTAGTATAGCTACCTCTGCGGGGTGACTCGAAGGTTCCCAATCCGGCTCGTGTGGACTGTCAAGGAGGGCGAGAATGGGCAGGGTCGACGGCAAGGTAGCTCTGATCAGCGGGGCCGCGCGGGGCCAAGGTCGCTCGCATGCGCAGCTGCTCGCCGCCGAAGGTGCCGACATCATCGCCGTCGACATCTGTGAGGACATCGAGACCAACGAGTATCCGCTCGCCAGGCCGGAGGATCTCGACGAGACCGCGCGGCTGGTGGAGAAGGAAGGCAGGCGGGTCCACGCCGAGATCGCCGACGTCCGCGACCGCGTCGCGCTTTCCGCGGCGATCGACCGCGGTGTCTCCGAGTTCGGGAAACTCGACATCGTCATCGCCAATGCAGGCATCTGCCCGCTGACCGCCGGCCTGCCCCCGCAGGCGTTCGTCGACGCGGTGGACGTCGATCTCGTCGGCGTCATGAACTTGGTGCACGCCAGCATGAAGCATCTGACAGCGGGCGCGTCGATCATCGCGACCGGTTCGGTCGCCGCCTTCATGGCCACCGCGGTGAACACCGCGGGAATGGACGGTGGTCCGGGTGGCGCGGGTTACGCCTTCGCCAAACAGGTTGTCGCGCATTACGTCAACGATCTTGCGAACGCGCTCGGCCCAGAGCAGATCCGAGTCAACGCGATTCATCCGACCAACGTGAACACCGACATGCTGCACAGCCCGCCGATGTACCGGGCATTCCGGCCCGACCTGCAGAACCCCACCCGCGAGGACGCAGAGGTCGTCTTCCCGGTGATCCAGGGCTTTCCGATTCCGTACGTGGAACCCGAGGACATCAGCGAGGCGGTGTTGTTTCTGGCCAGCGACGCGGCGCGCTACGTCACCGGACAGCAGCTGCGGGTGGACGCGGGTGGCTTCCTCAAGATCAAGCCGTGGGCAGGCGTCTAGAGAGGACGGATATGGCCAGAGGAATCATCTACCTGGAGACCAGGCCGGTGTCGCCGGACCGCGAGGACGACTATCACAAGTGGTACAACGACACTCACCTCGCTGAGATCTGCTCGGTCGACGCCATAGTCTCCGCCCGCCGCTTCGCGCCGACCAATGGTGAGGGGCCGTTCATCGCCATCTACGAACTCGAGTGCGATGACCTCGACGCCGTCGTCGACCGCCTCGGCGAACTCGGCAGGAGCGGGAAGATGTCGTCGCTGGAACTGCTCGACATGCAGACGCCGCCGATTCCGAAGGTCTACCGCGAGATCGGGTCTTACACGAAATGACCCGTTCGCCGGCTATCCAGAAACGCATCTACGCGCTGATGGTCTTGATGAAGGCTGCCGACGATCGGCTGTCCAAGGGCATCGGGACCGGCGAGTTCATGTGCGTGTACTGGCCGTCGCGGGGGCAGGAGGCCATCGCCGCGGCCATGGGTGTCACCTTGCGCGACGACGACCAACTGGTGACGACCTACCGGGGATTGCACGACCTGATCGGCAAAGGCGTTCCGCTGGAGGAGATCTACGGCGAGATGATGGGGCGCACCGTCGGCGCCAGCCGCGGCAAGGGCGGCACGATGCACATCGCCAAACCGGAGAAGGGCGTGATGCTGTCGACGGGAATCGTCGGTGCCGGTCCGCCGGTCGCCGTCGGGCTCGCAATGGCGGCCAAACGCAAGGGGCTCGACCGGGTCACGGTGGTCAGCTTCGGTGACGGCGCGACGAACACCGGGTCGTTCCACGAAGCGGCGAACATGGCCGCGCTGTGGGACCTGCCGACCGTCTTCGTCTGCCAGAACAACTTGTACGCCGAGATGACGCCCACTACCAACACGATGAAGCTCGCGCAGGTCGCCGACCGGGCGGCCGGGTACGGGATGCCGGGCGTCCGCGTCGACGGCAACGATCCACTCGAGGTCGCTGACGCGCTCGCCGAGGCGATCGGCAAGGCGCGCAACGGCGAAGGGCCGACCTTCATCGAGTGTGTGACGTTCCGGTTCCGCGGCCACTATTTCGGCGACCGGATGCCCTACATCCCCAAAGAGCAACTGGAGGCCGCGATGGCCGCCGACCCGGTGCCGGCGTTCCGCCGCATCCTCATCGACGGCGGCGTCGCCACCGACGACGAGCTCACCGGTATCGACGAAGGTGCACTGACCGAGGTCGAAGCGGCGTTGAGGACGGTTCTCGCCGCGTCGCCGCCGACAGCCGACGAGCTCGACAAAGACGTGTACGCCACCCCGATCCGCTACCCGGTCTGAGGACAGGCATGGACGAGAAAGAAATGTCGATGCGCGAGGCGCTCAACCTCGCGCTCGATCAGGCGATGGCCGCCGACGACCGGGTCTTCCTGCTCGGCGAGGACATCGCCGATCCCGGCGCATCCGGCCCAACCGCCGGGCTGTCGACGAAGTACGGCCACGACCGCGTGCTGGACACTCCGATCTCGGAGGCGGCGATCATGGGCGCGGCCATCGGCGCCGCGATCGACGGACTGCTGCCGGTCGCGGAGATCATGATCATGGACTTCATCGGCATCGCGGCCGACCAGCTGATCAACAACGCCGCCAAGCTGCGGTTCATGACCGCGGGCCGCACGACCGCACCGATCACCGTGCGCACTGCGGTCTACGGCGGTCTGGCCACCGGTGCGACTCACTCGCAGACGCTGGAAGCCTGGTTCATGCACATACCGGGGATGAAGGTGATCGTGCCGTCGACACCGCGCGACGGCAAGGGCCTGCTGGCGTCGGCGATTTTCGACGAGGACCCGTGCCTGTTCGTCGAGACGATCCGGCTTCAGGCCCAAAAGGGTTTGGTGCCCGTCGATCCGGGCTTCCGGATACCGCTCGGCCAAGCCGACGTCAAGCGCGCGGGCTCCGACGTCACGCTGATCAGCTACGGCCGCAGTGTCTCCGAATCGCTGGCCGCCGCGAAGACACTCCAGGAGCAGGGCATCAGCGCGGAGGTCATCGACCTGCGCACGCTGGTGCCGCTCGATGTGGACACCATGGTCGAGTCGGTGCGGCGCACCGGGCGTGCGGTGGTCGTGCACGACGCCGTCCAGTTCGCGGGGCCCGGCGCCGAGATCGTCGCCGTCCTGCAGGCCGAGTGCTTCGGTGCTCTGGCCGCACCGATCGAACGGGTGGCGGCGAGGTTCGTTCCGACGCCGGCGGCGGCGGGGCTGGAAGCACAGATCTATCCGTCGGCGGCGCGTGTTGTCGAGGCTGCGCTACGTGCGTTCGACAAGGCGGACGCCGGTGGCTGACTTCATCATTCGCATTCCCCGGGTTTCGGTGGCCGTGTCGGAGGCCGAACTGACCGAACTGTTGGTGGAAGCGGGTCAGCACGTGGACGAGGGCACGCCGATCTACACCATCGCAACAGAGAAGGTGGAGCAGGAGATAGAGGCGGGTGCGTCTGGCACCGTGGCTTGGACGGGCACGGTTGGCACCACCTACGACATCGGCGCCGAAATCGGCGTCATCACGTCATGAGAAAGGTGAGCACATGGATCTGAACGAGACCCGCGAAAGAATCATCTACGAGAAGGCCGGCGCGATCGCGAAGATCACGCTGAACTGGCCTGAGAAGGCCAACGCCCAGGACCAGAAACTGGCCGAGGAGGTCGACGCGGCACTGCTGGACGCCGACCGCGACTACGACATCAAGGTGCTGGTGCTCAAGGCCAACGGCAAGGGTTTCTGTTCGGGACATGCCATCGGCGACAACGCCACCGACTACCCGGCCTTCGTGGAGAACGCCATGGTCACCGGGCACCCCTGGAAGGCGCAGTCCGATCTGTTCGTCAAGCCGACGCTGAACCTGTGGGAGTTCTCCAAGCCGACCATCGCCCAGGTGCACGGCTACTGCGTCGGCGGTGGCACCCACATGGGGCTGACCACCGACATCGTGATCGCCTCTGACGATGCGTACTTCTCCTACCCGCCGCTGCAGGGCTTCGGCATGCCGTCGGGCGAATGCTCCATCGAGCCATGGGTTTTCATGAACTGGCGGCGCGCCGCCTACTATCTGTTCACCGCCGAGGTGATCGACGCCAAGAAGGCGCTGGAAGTCGGCCTCGTCAACGAGGTGGTCAAGCGCGAGGATCTCGACGCGCGCGTCGACGCCATCGCCCGCCTCATCGCCCAGGCCCCGCTGACGACACTCATGCTGACCAAGGCAAATCTCAAGCGGGCGTGGGAGCTGATGGGTATGCGGGTGCACTGGCAGAGCTCCAACGACCTGGTGGCGCTGGCGTCGATCAGCAAGGACGTCCAGCAGCTGATCCAGCAGGTGTTCAAGGACAAGGTGCTGCCGTCCGAAATGGCCAAGCGGCAGGCCGCGGCATCCGACAACGGCGCGGCGGCCAACTAGGGCCGTGGCGAATATCGCCGACCACGCCCGCCGTGCTCCGCGCTCGCCCGCGCTGATCGTCGCCGACGGCGCGACGGTCACCTACGGCGAGCTGTTCGAACGGAGCAAACGCGTCGCGGCGCTGCTGCACGAGGCGGGGCTGCGGCGCGGCGACGGAATCGCGCTGGTGCTGCCAAACCGTCCCGAGTTCTTCGAGATCACCTGGGGCTGCCAACTTTCCGGCCTGTACTACAGCGCGGTCAACACCCACTTCACCCCGGACGAGGTGGCCTATGTCATCGACGACTCGGACGCGAAGGCAGTCTTCATCGACGCGTCGATGGCCGAACTGGGCCAGCGGATCGTCGACGTCAACGGCGGAGTCGACGTCCACGTCTGCGTCGGCGGAGCGCTGCCGGGGTGGCGGCGATACGACGACGCGCTGGCCGAAACGGGTTCGCCTCCGACGATTTCGGACGGGTCGGAGATGCTCTACTCGTCGGGAACCACCGGACGACCGAAGGCCGTTCGGCGACCGCTGCCCGAGGACGGTCAGGGATCGTGGGCGCAGAAGGTGTTGGAGTACTCGCTTGTTCAGCGCTACGACATGACGCAGGACAGCGTGTACCTGTCGCCCGCGCCGCTGTACCACGCCGCGGGTGTCAACTACACGATGGCGGTGCACCGGGTGGGTGCCGCGTCGATCATGATGGCGAAGTTCGACGCCGAATCAGTTCTGCGGATGATCGAGCAGCACCGCGTCACGCACGCGCAGTTCGTGCCGACCATGTTCGTGCGGATGCTCAAGCTCCCCGAGGCCGTCCGCGAGAAATACGATGTGTCGACCCTGCAGTGTGTCATCCACGCCGCGGCCCCGTGTCCGGTGGATGTCAAGCGGGCAATGATGGCGTGGTTCGGCCCGATCATCCACGAGTACTACGGCGGCACAGAGGGATTCGCGGGCACCATCATCGGCCCCGACGAGTGGCTGGCGCACCCTGGATCGGTCGGAAAGCCGTTCAGCCCGGTACACGTCGTGGGGGAGGACGGCGCGGAACTGCCCGCGGGGGAGTCCGGGGAGCTGTTCTTCGAGGGCGGCCCCGCGTTCGAGTACTTCAAGGATCCCGAGAAGACGGCGTCGGTGTCCAACGATCGCGGCTGGCGATCGCTGGGCGACATGGGATATGTCGACGAGGACGGCTATCTGTATCTCACGGACCGCTCGACGTTCATGATCGTGTCGGGCGGGGTCAACATCTACCCGCAGGAGGCCGAGAACCTTCTCGTCATGCACCCCAAGCTCGTCGACGCGGCGGTGTTCGGGGTGCCGAACGACGAGTTCGGTGAAGAGGTCAAGGCCGTCGTGCAGCCCGTCGACGAGGCGGCGGCGGGCCCTGAGCTCGAGGCCGAGCTCATCGAGTACTGCCGCGCGAACCTCGCCACCTACAAATGCCCGCGCACCGTCGAGTTCGATGCCGAACTGCCGCGCGATCCGAACGGCAAGCTCTACAAGCGGCGGATCCGGGAGCGCTACTGGCAGGGCCGCTCGTCACGCATCCTGTGATCTCTCCTCACCTCATTCACGCCCAACTCGGCGGCTAACCCAGCGAGAAATCGATGATGCCGCGCACGATCTCGCCATTGAGTTGATCGCGGTAGCCCTCGTTGATGTCGTCGAGCCGGTAGCGCCGGGTGATCATCTCGTCGAGCTGCAGCAGTCCCGCCTCGTACAGCTTGGCGAACCGCGGGACGTCCACCCGGGGATTGCACGACCCGAGCACCGTGCCCACCAGGGCTTTGTTCCACAGGATGAACTCCTGCAGGTTGATCGCGATGGAGTTCGTCGTGGTCGCAGTCATGCCGGTCAGCACGCAGGTTCCGCCCTTGCGCGTGAGACTCAGGGCCGCCTGCACGTCGTCTCCCGATATCAGTGACGGCGACACCACGACGCTGTCGGCCATCACGCCGTGGGTCAGATCGCGAACCAGGTCGAGGGCTTCCTCGGTGCTGGAAACACTATGCGTGGCACCGAATCCCAGAGCCGACTTCTGTTTGAACTCGACCGGGTCGACCGCGATGATCTGCGCCGCGCCGTTGATCCGGGCACCCTGAAGGGCGCCGGTGCCGATGCCTCCGACGCCGATGACGACGACGGTGTCGCCGGTTCTGACCTTCGCGCGGTTCTCCGCGGAGCCATAGCCGGTCGGGATTCCGCACGACAGCAGCGCCATCGGCAGCAGCGGCAGGTGGGGGTCGATCTTGACGATCGAATCGGTGGAAACGACGGTGTGTTGCGAGAATGCGCCGACCTTGGACAGGTGGCCGAGATTGCGGCCATCGGCGGTGTGATGGCGGAAGGTGCCGTCGGTCGGCATGCCGGGGATCATCACCTGCGCACCCATATCGCAGATGTATTCCATCCCCGAACTGCACCAGCGGCACTGCCCGCAGACCGCGACGAACGACGTCACGACGTGGTCGCCGGGTGCGAATCCGGTGACGCGCTCACCGACATCGAGTACGACCCCAGAGCCTTCGTGGCCGCCGATCATCGGGAACATGCCGGGTAGGCCGAACTGCTCCATCACCTTGTTCGGGACGGACATGTCGCCGTTGCGGATGTGCTCATCGGAGTGACACAGCCCGGCGGCGGCCATCTCGACGAGTACCTCGCCCGCCTTCGGTGGGTCGAGTTCGAACTCCTCTACCGACCACTGCTGACCCATGTCGTGCAGGATTGCCGCGCGACTTTTCATGCTCAGTCCCGTCGTGTCGGCTCAGCCGACGAAGGCCGGAACGTCACCGGCAGGTGCTTCGGCGAGCGGAAGGGCATACCAACGATCTTGGTGTCCTCATCCTCGAGCAGCTGCAGGTCGGTCACTCGGTCGAAGAGGCTGTTGAGCATCGCCTTGGTCTCGACCCGTGCCAGGTGCATGCCCAGACAGCTGTGAATGCCGCCCGCGAACGAGATGTGCGCGCGCCGCGGCCGGTGGATGTCGAACACATCCGGGTTCTCCCACCGCTTCTCGTCGCGGTTGGCCGAACCCATACACAGCGTGATCGACGCGCCTTCGGGAATCGTCATGCCGTGCATCTCGACATCGCGAGTGGTGTTGCGCGCCACCAGAACCAAGGGTGTCTCGAAGCGGATACCCTCCTCGATCGCTGCGGGGATGAGGTCGCGATCCTGCTGCACCGCCGAGAGCTGCTCGGGGTGGGTGAGGAGCAGGTAGAGCAGATTTCCCGATGACCGGTAGGTGGTTTCCAGTCCGGCAGGCAGCAGCAGACGCAGAAACGAGATGATCGCTTCGTCGGTGAGTTTCTCGCCGTCGATTTCCGCCCGGACGAGGTCTCCGATCACGTCGTCGGTCATTGTGCTGCGGCGTTGATCGACCTGGTCCTGGAAGTAGGTGCCGAGTTCCACCGACGCGTTCAGGCCTGCCTCGATGTCCTCGGTGATCGAAATGAGGTCAAGCGACAGCCGCCGAAACATCTCCAGATCCTCTTGCGGCAGGCCGAGCAGTGCAGCGGTCACGCGGGTCGGGAACTCGAACGTCACCGCCTTGACCAGATCGACGTGTCCCTGGTCGGAGAACTCGTCGACCAACTGATCGCAGATCGGGTCGATCACCTCGGGTTCCCATTGGTTGAGCGCGCTCTGCTTGAACGCCTTGCTCACCAGGCTGCGGTGGTCGTGATGCTGCTTGCCCGCCATGCCGAGAATCGTCGGCCCGAACACCAGCCCGATTGTCTGGTTGTACATCTCCGAGGCGAATACGGTGTCTTCGCGAAAGGCGGTGAAGACACTCTCGAAATCGAACAGCGTCCAGTTTTCCGGATTCTTGAGCTCCTCCGGCATGAGGTCGCTCTCCATCAGCGTGCCGCGCCATACCGGTGCCGTATTGCGCATGTGCTGGAAGAAGCCGTAGGGGTCGGTCTCGATGTCGGGGGCAGGCTGGTCGTGCGATTCGGTGCTGAGCGTCACAGTGCCTCCAGACAACAGCGTCTAGCTAGTCGTTCGCTCTATCTTTACTATTTTAGTATTCTAGGTCAAGGAAATCCGAAGGGGACGTGGATGCAGCGCCGGCCGGTGTGTGCGATCGAGGACCTGCCTCCGGGAAGCATGAAGCTGGTCGAGGCGGGCGCGTTCGGCGTGGGCGTCTACAACATCGACGGGTCGCTCTACGCGATCGCCAACTACTGCTCGCACGAGGGCGCGCCTCTGTGCGCCGGCTACGTGGTCGGCACCACGGAGTTCGCGCCGGACGCACCGGGTGGGGTGCGGTACGTGCGCGACGGGCAGATCGCGCGTTGCCCGTGGCACAACTGGGAGTTCGACATCACCACAGGTGCGAATCTCGCCGACCCGAGCAAGCGGGTCCGCACGTATGAGGTCGACGTTGCCGACGGGCAGGTGTATCTCACCGCATGACTGTCATCGACACCAACGTGCAGCCGTATTTCCGGTACAACGCGGAGATCCGGCGCTACATCTCGCCCGCACACAAGCTGCGGGCCATCCCCGACGTCGAGCTGCAGTGGTATCAGGCCCCCGGCGGCGACTACCGCCAGGATCTCTACGGCGATGGATATCCGGGCTCCGATCCCGAGACCGTCACCCGCCACCTCTTCAAGCAGGGTGGCGTCGACTACGCCATCCTCAACCCGCCGACGCGCGGCAACATCGCCGACTACCTGCTGAACAGCCGGATCTGCGCGGCGGTCAACGACTGGCTGCTCGACCGCTGGCTGGAGCCCGACGCCACCAATCGCTTCCTGGGCACCATCCGGGTGAACCCCGAAGACGTCAAGGGTGCGGTCGCCGAGATCGAGCGATTGGCCGGGCATCCGAAGATGGTGCAGGTCGGTGTTCCCCTGCAGTCGCGGGAGCCGTACGGCAAGCCGGTGTTCGAGCCCATCTGGGAAGCCGCCGCCGCGCACGGGCTGCCGGTGACGGTTCACGTCAACGGCGGCAACGGCGTCGACTACGCGCCGACGTTCGCGGGCCACGCCCTCACCTATCCCGGTTACGCGGCCTTCATGCCGCTCAACTCGTTCGTGCATCTCGCGACGCTGATCATCGAGGGTGTGTTCGGTCGGCATCCAGACCTGCGGTTCGTCTTCGCCGACGGCGGCTACGACCTGCTGACCCCGCTGATGTGGCGCCTCGACACGTTCTGGATGTCGATGCGCGACCAAACCCCTTGGGTCGACCGGTATCCGAGCGAGTACCTGCCCGCCCACGTTCGCTACTGCACATCCGCGCTGGACGGGCCGACCGACGAGGGCAAGGCCGATCGGTGGATGGACTTCACCGACAAAGCGGATCTGCTGATGTACGGATCCGCCTACCCGCACTGGTCGACCACCGGCCCGGAGGCAGCCGTCGACGGGCTCTCGAACGAGAAGCGGGAAAAGGTGCTGTGGCGCAACGCCAGCGATCTCTACGGGATCGGCGCCAAGGAGGGAAGCCTGATATGACGATCGTGGACCGCACGGAAGACGATGTGGCGCAGGACATCGCGGTGACGATCGTGGACACCGACGTGCATCCGCTGCCGGTGTCAGGCGAAGTGCTGAAGTCGTATGCGCCGCCGCAGTGGAAAGATGCGTTGTGGCCGACCGGCAACGCCACCTCGCCGATGTCGTACTTCTACGACACCCCGGATGCCTACAAGACCAGCTCGCTGCGGGTCGACTCGACGCCGCCGCGCGGTGGAGCCGCGGGCAGCGACCCCGACTTCGCGGCCAAGCAACTGCTGATCGACGCGGGCGTGAGCATCGCGATGCTGGAGCCGATGTGCGACGCGCAGCTGCCTCAGGCCGAACACGTGCTCAAATCCACGTACAACGACTGGCTCGCCGATGTGTGGCTCGGCGAGAACAACTGGCACGGACGGTGGCGCGGAGCGATCAGCGTCACGGCCCAGGACCCCCGCGAAGCCGCGCGGGAGATCGAGCGGTGGGCCGGTCATCCGTACATGGCCGAGGTGCTGATGACACCGCAGACACGCGGAATACCTTTCGGCAGCCCGCATTTCGACCCGCTGTATGAGGCGGCTGCACGCAACGGGTTGCCGGTGGCGACTCATCTGATGGGGCAGACGCCGTACGAGTTGATCCCGATTTTCCCCGTCGGCAACCCCGCGCACTGGCACGACTTCTTCGCCTCCTGGCCGTTGCTGTACGTCTCGCACCTGATGAGCCTGGTGTTCGACGGTGCATTCGACCGCCACCCCGACCTGAAGGTGGTGTTCGTCGAGGGTGGCTTCACGTGGGCGATGGGGGTGATGTCGCGGATGGACCGCATGTGGGAGCACCGCAAGGCCGACCTCCCGCATGTGCGCCGCAAGCCGTCCGACTACGTCCGCGAGCATGTGCGGTTCACCACCCAACCGCTCGAGGATGTCGACGTCACGGTGTACCGCGAGTACATCGAGATGATGGACCTGGGTGACAACATCATGTTCTCCACCGACTATCCGCATTGGAGCTACGACGCACCCGACTGGGCGATTCGGCGATTCCCGGCAGCTCAGCGCGACCGGATCATGCGCGGCAACGCGACCGCACTGTACGGCCTGCCGTCGACGGTCAAGGCGCTCTCTTAGGGATTTCGGCGCGCTGGGTCACGCTCAGCGTGACCGGACGCGCCGAAATCACTTGGTACGGGCGGCGCGACGCTCGGCGCCGAGGGGCACGATCGGTGCCCGCGCCGACGGACCGCGCGTGATCGCGTGCAGTCTGATCTCCGGCAGGTCGATCGACGGGTCCAGGGTGTCCAGCCAGGCGACGGCGTCGGCGACGTCGGAGGCGCGGATCGCCCACATCTCGAACGGAACATCGACCAACATCTCGGTTTCCACCGGTCCCGGCGTCACGATGTGGACGTTGATGCCGTCACGGTCGACCTCTTGGGCCAGCGCGGCGGCGAACGCATTCATGCCCGCCTTTGACGCTGAGTAGGCCGTTCTCGCCATCATCGGTTCGTGTGCGGCGGACGACGAGATGAAGACGAACCGCGAGCCCTGCCTCATCCTCGGCAGCGCCGCCGAGGTGACGACGAAGCACGAGTCCAGGTTGGCCGAGATCGTCTCCCGCCACTGCTCGAAAGTCTGCTTGCGGGCATAGGTTCCGCCGAGAACACCGGATGCATGGACGAGCAGGTCGATATCGCCCACCGCCTCGACCGCGGGCGCGAACTTCTCCGGATCACTGGCGTCGGCGACGACGTAGCGGGCACCCATCTCGGCGGCCGCGACGCGAAGCGGTTCCTCGCGCCTGGCGGTCAACACGACGTCGTAGCCGAGTTCAGCGAGCTTGCGTCCGCATTCCTTGCCGATGCCGCCGCTGCCACCCGTTATCAACGCCGTACGCACACAGCACCTTTCAGCGCTGGCGGCGGGCCAGCGCCTGCGGGGACAGTGCCACGATCCGCTGTTCGGGATCGCCCGCGCTGAAGTACGTCTGGGTGTCGGCGATGTGGCGGGCGGCGAGCTTGCGGGCCCGCTCGGTGTCGCCGGCCTCGATCGCATCGGTGAGCTTGGTGTGGATCGACAATGCGATACGGCGCTTGCTCATCGAAGGATATTCACCGCGCGCGGCGGTTTCCTTGGCCCACATGTTGAGGTGGCCGGACCAGAGCGTTTCGAGGCTGCCGACCACGGCGACCATCGTGTGATTGCCGCAGCCGCGGATGATCTCGTCATGGAACTGGCCGCCGATCTCGGTGAACTTGGCGCCGTCCTCGATGTGCTCGGCCATCAAGTCGTTGATCTCTTTGAGCTTGGGGACCAGCGTCTCCCTGCGGTCCGGCCGCTTCGCGGCGAGCGCGGTACACATGGGATCGAGTTCCTGTAGCGCGGTGGCCAGATCGGCGAGCGGCACGGTGTCGCTCTGCAGCAGCAGGCCGAGCATGTAGGCGGCGCTCGCCTTGGCCGGCGCGTGCACCACTGCGCCGCCGCGGTTGCCGCGGCGGACCGAGACCAGGCCCTCGGTTTCCAGTATTCGCAGGGCTTCCCGCAACGACACCAGGCTGACGTTGAACTGCTCGACGAGCACTTCCTGGCGCGGCAACAGGTCGCCGTCGGCCAGCTCGCCATCGATGATCTGACGGCGCAGCTCGTCGGCGACGATCTCGGCCGTCCTGCGGGCACCCAGCCGGCGGCGCGCTTCGGGGCCGATTCCCAGTGTTGTCATTGCATGGCAATGTTAACAGCGCTACGCGTGCGACCTGGGGTCTACGGGCTGCTATCTGACAAAAGTTACTAAGATGACAAAGAAACGGACCCCGGGAGGGTTGTGCGCGTGAGCGACGGAGCGTCCACTCCACTGGATGATCTGCGCGTCGTCGAGGTGAGCGACCGCATCGCGGGTGCTTACTGCGGCAAGCTGCTGGTGGACGCGGGTGCCGATGTGGTGAAGGTCGAGCCGGCGTCGGGCGATCCACTGCGCCGCTTCACCGCGACCCGCGGGGAGCTTGCCGACGGCACCGATTCGCCCCTGTTCAGCTACCTGTGCGCCGGGAAGCGCAGCGTGACAGCCGTTTCCGACGAGCTGCTGGCGTGGGCGGACGTCGTCGTCGTCACCGCGGGCCGGGCACGAACAACCGAATGGGGCATCGACCCGGCGCGCCTGGTCGAGACCCGGCCGGAGTGCGTCGTCGTGACCATCTCCGACTTCGGCTGGAACGGTCCGTGGGCGGACCGGTCCGCCACCGAGTTCACCCTTCAGGCCGCATCGGGGTTGACCGGATTTCGCGGAGATCCGGCGGGCCCACCCATCTCGATCGGTGGCGAGCTGGGCGAGTACATGGGCGGGACGTGGGCCGCCTACGGTGCAATGGCGCTGCGCCGCCGGGTTGCTGCCGGCGGACCGGGTGGTCATCTCGACATGTCCATGCTCGAGGCCATCACGTTGATGCAAAGCAGCGAATGGCTGCACTCGCAGCTGCTGCAACGGCCGCCGGTCCGGCGTTCGGTCGAGGTGCCGTCGATCGAGCCTGCCAAGGACGGCTACGTCGGCATCAGCATGGTGACCGGCCAGCAGTGGCTGGACTTCGCGGCGATGGTCGACTGCCAGGAGTTCACCGAGATCGAACAGCTGAGATTCCAGATCGGACGGTGGGATTACCGCGACTGGATACGCGAGCGAATCGACCCGTGGATGCGCGAGCGCACGGTTGAAGAAGTGGTCGAGCTCGGCCAGCTCTTCCGGCTGCCGCTGGCTCCGCTGGGTAACGGCGAGACCATCCCCGACATGGATCATTTGCGGGCCCGCGGCGTGTACATCGAAAACCCGGCGGGTTTTCGGCAGCCGCGCGCACCGTGGCTCATGTCGGCCGCCGGCCAGGCGCCGGTCCGCGCCGCCCCTGCGGTGGGGGAGGCCGACGGCGTTTCGGACTGGGAGGCAAGGCAATCCACGCCACCGGCAGTGCCTGCGGGTGCGCCACTGGCCGGCGTACGGGTGCTGGACTTCACGGCGTTCTGGGCGGGCCCCGCCGCGACGAACGCGCTCGCGGCGTTCGGCGCCGACGTCATCAAGATCGAGTCGATTCAGCGTCCGGACGGCATCCGGTACTCCGGCGGCATGCGCACCGACGTCGACGACTGGTGGGAGTACGGCTGGGTCTTCCACGCCATGAACACCAACAAGAGGTCGGTCACCCTCGACCTGCAGTCCGAAGACGGCCTCGCACTGGTCAGGAAGCTCGTGCGGCAGGCCGATGTCGTCATCGAGAACTTCTCGCCGAGGGTGATGGAGCAGTTCGGCCTGGGCGCCGACGCGTTGCTCGAACTCAACCCGGCCGCCGTTGTCGTGCGTATGCCCGCGTTCGGTTTGTCCGGGCCGTGGCGAGATCGGGTCGGCTTCGCGCCGACGATGGAACAGATTGCCGGGCTGGCCTGGGTGACCGGTCTACCCGACGGTCCGCCCGTCGCGCCGCGCGGTGCGTGTGATCCGCTCGCAGGTGCACATGCGGCGTTCGCGACGCTGACGGCGCTCGAATTCGCCCGCCGGACGGGCCGCGGCCAGCTGGTCGAGATTCCGATGATCGAGACGGTGCTCAACGTGACAGCCATTCAGACGATGGAGTTCGAGGTGCTCGGCTCGGTCATGGAGCGGCGCGGCAACCGCGGTCACACGACGGCTCTGCAGGACGTCTACCGATGCGCAGGAGAGGACGACTGGATAGCGGTGAGCATCCGCTCCGACGACGAACGCGGGGCGGTGGCCGAACTCATCGGCGCGGATGATGGCGACATCGGACAGTGGTTGGCCGGCCAGAACTCCGAGGTGGCCGCCGAAATGCTGGCACGAGCCGGCATACCGGCGGCAGTGGTCATTTCGCCGTCACTGGTGACCGAGAATCCGCAGTTGGTTCATCGGGGCTTCTTCGAGCGGCTCGAGCATCCGCGGACCGGCGAAGGTCTTTATCCGTGCCCGCCGTTCGTTCGCCCCGACGGTGTGGCGCGATGGCTGCGTCGCACACCACCGACGCTGGGACAGCACAACGAAGAGGTGCTGACGGAGCTGTGCGGGCTGACCGCGACCGACCTCCACCGGCTCGCCGTCGACGGCGTCATCGGTACGCGCCCGAAAGGTGCATGACCGGCGTCAGCGCCGCTTCACCGAGATCGGCATGGCGTCGAAGATCGTCATGTTGTTGGTCAGGTTCGGGTAGGAGACCTTCGGGGTGCCGAGGGTGATATCGACTGCCTCGCAAAGCAGTTCGTCGAGCACGGCGCGGATCTCGGCGCGCGCCAACATCGCGCCGAGGCAATGGTGTGGGCCGCCGCCACCGAAGGTCACATGCGGATTCTCGGCCCTGCCGATGTCGAAGGCGAACGGATCGTCGAAGACCTCCTCGTCACGGTTGGCCGAGCGCAGCATCGCCACCACTCGCTCGCCCTTCGGGATGATGATCCCGTCCATCTCCACGTCCGCCTTCGTGCTGCGCGTCCAGAACGTGACGGGCGATGCCCACCGCAGCACTTCTTCCACGGCGCTCGACCGAACGGTCTCGTCCTCGCGGTACCGCTCGATCTGCTCGGGGTTGGCGACGAACGCCTGGAGCCCGGACGCCAGTGCGTTCTTGGTGGTGTCACTTCCTGCGAACGCGATGACGAAGAAGAAGATCTCCAACTCGTTCGTGGGGATCGACAGCGTTTCGCCGTTCTCGTCGGTGACGCTGGCCGTCGTGAGCGTGCTCCAGATGTCGTCGGTGGGATTGCGTCGTTTTTCGGCGGTGAGCTCGAGCGCGTAGGTGAAGATCTTGCCGAAAAGCTCCATCGCGTTCTGCTGGGCTACCTCGTCCTCTGACGAGGCGACCTTGAGGATGCGGTCGAGCGTGTCGAAGATCTCCGGTCGATCCTGCTCGGGGATCCCGATGATGTCGCCGATGACCGACATCGGCAGCACGTCGGCGACGTCGGTGATCCAGTCGCCGCCGCCCGCCGAAAGCAGCCCGTCGACCATGCCCGCTGCGCGCCTGCGGATGCCGTCCTCGAGCTTGCCGATTGCCTTGGGCGTGAACGCGTGCGACAGCACCCGGCGTCGCTTGAGCAGTTCGGGCGGGTCCATGTTGATGATGGTCGGCGCCGAGCCGATGATCCCGACGCCCTGGATGAGGGGGCCGTCGGTGGCGGTGAAGGCGTCGGTGTCGCGGTGGATGCGCTGGGCGTGCCGGTGTTTGGTGGCCATCCAGAAGTCCCGTTTGACGGTCCTGGCCACGCCGTCGGTCAGTTCGTGGTGAAACAACGGCCGATTCCGCCGCAGCTCTGTGAACACCTCGTCGGGAAATCCGTTCCGCCACAACGCGGAATCCGACAGATCGACTGGCGTGGTCGTGGGCATGCGGGCTCCTGGTTCGGCTGTCCTTGACCTAGAATGCTTAAAATAGTAACAATAGACGACGGACAGGGTCTGACCTGGCCAAATCTTGCGCGGACGGAGACGGCATGACGAACACGATCGACGATCCCACCATCGATCCGTCGGAACGTGAGTTCGGCCCCAGCGGGATCAGCCTGTCGAAGTACCGTTTTCCCACCGGTTGGTTCATCGTCGGCTTCGCTTCCGATGTGGAGCCGGGGCAGGTCAAACGGGCGCATTACTTCGGCGAGGAACTGGTCATCTTCCGCACCAAGTCCGGCACGGTGAACGTGCTCGACGCCTACTGCCTGCATCTGGGCGCGAACATGGGCGTCGGCGGCACAGTCGAGGGCGAGCACATCGTCTGCCCGTGGCATGGCTGGGAGTGGCGCGGTGACGGCACCAACGCGCTGATCCCGTACAGCAAGATCGGCTGTAAGCAGAACGTCAAGATCAAGAGCTACCCGACGCAGGAGTGGTACGGCTTCATCGTCGTGTGGCACGAGCGCCACGGCAGGGCCCCGTACTGGCAACCGCCGGTGCTCCCCGAGCTGGAGACCGACGACTATTACCCCCTGCACCCGCATTCCCGGATGCTCAACCGCGTCAAGGTGCACGCCCAGATGATCATCGAGAACGCGGCCGATCCCTACCACGTGCAGTTCGTGCACAAGGCCGACAGCGCCGCCAACACCACGTCGTTCGACGCCGACGGCTACCACTTGCACGCAACGGTGACCGCGAATTTCGGCGGCGGCCGCGCGTCGACATGGCTCACGCCCGACGGCCCGGTGGACGCCAACATCATCTACGACAACTACTCGCTGGGGCTCGGGATCGTGCGGTTCCCCAAGGAGCTCGTGGCGACCATCGAGGTGACGGGCCAGACCCCGGTCGACGAGGACTACACCGACTACTTCTACACCCAGGCGTCGGTTCGCGAACCGGGTGACACCGGCGACAAGCCGGCCGGCCGCGCGGCGAAATTCCTTGCGCTCCAGCAGGAGGTGATCAAGCAGGACTTCTTCACCTGGGAGAATATGAAGTACCTCGAGAAACCCAACCTTGCGCCCGAGGAAGCCCGCGACTACGCGGCGCTGCGGCGGTGGGCGCATCGGTTCTATCCGGGTGAGGAGCCGTCGCCGATCGACTTCGGCTACACCGCCACCGGTGAACCGGACCCGGCGGCGGCGGGTGCCTGACGTCAGCAGCCCCGACGGACCGGCTGGTCCGTCACAGTTCGGTGTCGAGCGGTTCACGATTCCGGACGTCCTCGATCTGCGCGCTCAGCAGTTCGGCGACAGCGTGATGATGGTCATCGCCGGGACACCGGTGACGTTCGCGCAGATGCGAGACCGATCGTGTGCAGCGGCGAAAGTGTTGGCAGGCAACGGTGTCACGAGGGGTGACACCGTTGCGTTGTTCACAGCGACCTGCCCCGAGTGGGTGTACTTCTGGCTCGGTGCTGCGCGCATCGGGGCGGTGTCGGCAGCGGTGAACGTCGCCAACAAGGACGAGTTTCTGGTCCACGCGCTGCGCCTGGCACGCGCCAAGGTCGTCATCACCGACGCCGATCGGCGGCCCCGCCTCGACGAGATCGTCGGCCTGGTGGAAACCGTGAAAACGACGCTTGTCGTCGGGGATTCGCTGACCGAGGCGCTGACACACCCCTCGGCGGTCCCGCCCGAAGCCGAGCCGAGCGGTCCGGACGAACTGGCGGCACTCTTCTTCACATCCGGCACGACCGGACCGTCGAAGGCCGTCGCGACCACGTGGCATTACCTGTTCGCCGCGGCGGCGGGAGTGGCGGCCGCGTGGGAGCTTGCCGCAGGCGAGGTCGTGTGGAGTGCCATGCCGTTGTTCCATCTGAGTGCCGCGCCCTCGGTGCTGGTGCCGATGCTGCTGGGCACGACGACGGTCTTGTCGGCGGCCTTCCGGCCGAGCGAGGTCGCCGATGAGATCCGTGCCTGCGGCGCAGCCGGTTTCGCAGGAGCGGGCGCCATGGTCTCGATGCTGTGGAACCAGCCGCCCGAGGTGCGAGATGCCCAGCTGCCGCTGAGGTTCATCTCGGCGGCGCCGATCACGGCGGACATGTACCGCAGCATCGAAGAGCGCTATCGCGTCAAGCTCGTGACGATGTACGGCATGACCGAAGCGTTCCCGATCGCCTACAAGAGAGTCTCCGAGCTCGGCGTTCCCGGAACGTCGGGGCGCGTGAACCCCGCATACGACGTGCGGATCATCGGACGCGACGGTCAACCCGTGCCAGCCGGCGTTATCGGCGAGATCGCGTGCAGGCCGACATCGGCCAATCTGATGAGCCTTGGCTATGTCGACGCCACCGCGGTCGGCTCGGTGTTGAAAGTCTATCCGCATGACGAGTGGTTCCGCACCGGCGATCTCGGGTCATTCGACGACGACGGCAACCTCACCTACGTCGATCGGGTCAAGGATTCGCTGCGACGGCGGGGAGAGAATATCTCCTCGGTAGAGGTCGAGACCACGGTGATGCGACATCCCGCCGTTGCGGAGGCCGCCGCTGTGGCTGTGCCGAGTGATCTGGGTGAGGACGACATCCTGGTGGTGGTCACGCTGGCTCCCGGCGCGGAATTCGATCATGCCGAGCTGTTGGACTTCTGCTCGGCGCGAATGCCGTATTTCTGCGTTCCCCGGTATCTGGAAGTGCTCGACGAGATACCCAAGAACATCATCGGGCGGGTCCGCAAGGACCTGCTGCGCAGCAGGGGTCTCGGCGAAAAAGCCTGGGATCGCGAGGATCACGGCTACGTACTCAGTCGTTAGAACGGGAGAAGCACATGACGATGACCTATCAGCAGGAGTTCCTGCTCGCAGGCGTGACCGGGCGCGCGGCCATCCTGAACCTGAACGCCCGACACAACCGGCTTTTCTCGTCGGGTGATTTCGGCGGCTGGGTCGCGACATTCCGGCACGCCGGCGCGACTGTCGCCCTAGGCGGTCGCACGTTCGCCGACCTTCGCGAGGCCTTCGACGGCGGCAACGGGCAGCGCCTGGTCACCGTCGACCACGAGATCGATGTCGACGGTGTCGACGCCACCCAGACGTGTGTCGCGCTGCTGTTCGTCGGCGCCGAACTACGCGCCACCGGCGTCTACCGGGACAGGCTCATCTACGAGCGGGGCGGTTGGTACTTCACCTCCCGCGAGCTCGAATGGGATGTCGTACCAAGTAAAGACGCGCTGCCGGTATGAGCCGGTGACACAGCCGTGACGCAGGCGATCCGCTACGAGTTCGCGTTCGGCACCTACGAGGATGCCCTGCGCATGGTCGGTGTGCGCAGTGAGCCGAGATATGCCGGCACCGCGGTGAGCGCGGCACGCATCCAGCACTTCGCGTCGATGGTGCAGGACGGTAACCCGGCGTACTGGGACACCGAGTTCGCCGTTCAGGTGTGGGGCGGCCTCGTCGCGCCGCCCGCGATGCTGATGGGCTGGCTGATACCGCCGCCGTGGCTGCCCGACGATCAAAAACCGGTTCCCTCGATCGCGATACGCGTACCGCTGCCCGGAACCACATTCATCAACGCGTCCAACGACGTCGAACTCGTCACGCCGATCCTCGAGGGCGACCGCCTCAACGTCGTCGAGGAGGTGGTGTCGGTTTCTGCGGAGAAGCGGACGAAGGTCGGCGTAGGACATTTCGTCGAGACCGCCGAAAGCTACCACCGGGACGACGGGTCGCTGATGGCGACGAGCCGAAACACGTTGTTCCGCTTCACGCCGACGGAGTCGCCGTGAGCACCTACCGCAAGCTGCTGTGGGACGAGGTCACCGTGCCGACCGACCTTGCAGAGGTCGTCGACGAGATCAGCTATCAACGCGTGGTGATGAATCCCGGCGCGACATGGGATTACTTTCCCGGCCACTACGATCCGATCTACGCCGAGAAGCACGGACACCCGTCGATATTCGTCAACACCATGCATCTGGCTGGCTTCATCGACCGGATCGCGACCGATTGGGCGGGACCCTACAGCAGGGTGGTGCGACGCAAAATGTCGATGATCGGCTCCATCTACGCGGGCGACTCGATGGTCGGCCGCGGCCGGGTGACCGGCAAGCGGCGGGAGAAGGCCGGCGACACGATGCGCCACCTCGTCGACCTCGAGATCGCCATCTTCAATCAGCGCGACGAACTGTGCTGTCCGGCCCAGGTGACGCTTGCGCTGACCGATTAACCCGGCGGCAGTTCGCCCATCGTCACCGTCGACTGCACCTCGGTGTACTGCGCCAGACCTTCTGGGCCGAACTCGCGACCGATTCCCGACTGCTTGAAGCCGCCGAACGGTGCGCTGGTGTCGAGCTGGTACATGTTGATTCCGTATGTGCCAGTGCGGATTTCGTCGGCAATCTCCAGACCGTGCGTGACGTCGGCGGTCCACACCGACCCGGCAAGGCCGTAGTCGCTATCGTTGGCGATGCGGATCGCATCGGCCTCGTCGGTGTACGTCAGCACCGTGAGGACAGGACCGAAGATCTCCTCGCGGGCGATTTTCATGTCGTTGGTCGCACCGGTGAACAGCGTCGGCCGCACATACCAGCCCCGGTCATACGGCTTGTCGGGTCCGCCGACAACGACTTTGGCGCCTTCGTCGATGCCGGCCTGGATGTAGCCCTGCACGCGCTCCTGCTGACGTTGGGCGACAAGGGGTCCGACGTCGGTCGACTCCTCGGAGGGATCACCGACCGTGAGGCCCGAGACCATCTCGGCCAGCGCATCGACGACCTCGTCGTGTCTGCGCTCGCTGACCAGGATGCGCGTCTGCGCCACACACGCCTGCCCGTTGTTCATCAGGCCCGCCATCTTGAGGTGCTTGACCGTGTGGTCGACGTCCGCATCGTCGAGGACGATCGCCGCGGACTTGCCGCCGAGTTCGAGGCTCACCCGTTTGAGCTGTTCCCCGCACGCCGCGGCGATGTGTCTGCCGGTGGCCGAAGAACCCGTGAACGCGATCTTGTCAACGCCAGGATGGCGGACGAGGGTTTCGCCGGTCTCCCTTCCGCCAGGCACGATCGACACCACCCCGTCGGGAAGATCGAGGTCGTCGAGCATCTCGGCAAGCCACATCGCATCCAGCGGAGTCTCTGGGGCAGGCTTGACGACCACGGTGCAACCGGCGATCAGCGCGGGAATCATCTTCGGCATGATCAACACCTGGGGCACGTTCCACGGCACGATCGCGCCGACGACGCCGACCGGCGCCCGCCGCACCTGAACCTGACCGAACAGGCCCTGCCTGCGCTCGACCCAGCCGAACTCCTTGGCGGTCGCCAGGGTCAGATACATCTGCGACAGGGCCCCGTTGGCCTGCCCCAGCCTGCTGAACGTGCGCGGCGATCCCATCTCCGCGGTGATGAGGTCGGCCATCTCCTCGGCTTGTGCGAGGTAAGCGGTCGCGAGGCTCTCGATCTTCTCCATCCGCTCGGAGACCGGGAGCCGCGGCCACGGGCCCTCGTCAAAAGCCTTGCGGGCGGCCAGCACCGCCCGGTCGACATCCTGCGCGCTGGCTTCGGGTGTCTCGCCGATCGGCTCCTCGGTGTGCGGAGATATCACCGAGATCCGTCCGTCGCCGGCAGGCGCCTGCCAGCGGCCGCCGATGAACAGCTTGTCGTAGGACATCGATCTCATGCGCCCGCCTCGTCAACCACGGCGCCCACCGCCCGTCACGCTAAAGTTACTATTGCTGCTAACATAGCAAAAAAGGAATCTGGAGTCCCCGTGGGTGAAGACTGGCGTCGGTATCCGTTCGAGCTGGTCCCGGGCGACCCGCACTTCGTCTTCCCGGCCGCCGAGGCCAACCACCCGACGTGTGAGTCCGATACCTGGTACCTCGCAGGCGAACTCACCGCGGAGTCGGGTCGTCGGTTCGCCTTCTTCACGATCTACAACAAGAACCGACCCGGCCAGGCGATCGTCGCGGACTTCTACACGCTCGCGCTGTTCGACCTCGACAACGGCACCTATGGCACGTACACGGACTACGACATGCCGGGCACGAACAAGGGTGCCGCGACCGCCCCGAAGATGACGATCGCCGACGACCATCTGGACCTGTCCTATGACTGCGACCCCGGAACCTCTGTCTGGCGGACGTCTCGCGACCAGCGGGGCGAACTGCTGCCCTATACCTACGCCTTCAGCCTTTTCGGTACCGATCACCATGGCAGTGGAATGCAACTGGATCTCGATGTGACACCGACGCGGGCACCTGTGCCGCTTGGGGCTGCGGCCTACAACGGTGTCATCGAGTGCTTCGGGCAGGCCAACACCTACTCGTACTTCCAAACGCGGATGCGCATGACCGGGACACTGTCGTGGGGTTCGGTGCGAGAGACGGTCACCGGAACCGCAGGCCATGTCGATCGGCAGTGGTTTCCACTGGTCGCCAACGACGGCGGGGGGACAGGCGACATCCGGTCGCGCGGGCACGAGTGGCGCACGATCAACCTGGACAACGGCGTGGACATCAGCATCTGGCGGCAGTTCGACCGCAGGAATCACAATGCGCCGCAGCCCTTCACGGGTGCGACCGTGAGCTATCCCGACACCGACCCCGAGTATGCGGACGACATCGAGGTCGCCGTGACCAGCTACGTACGCTGGCCCGAGTCCATCCGCACGCTGGTCCCACCTCCTGCGAAGGCGCGGTATCTGTCCGATCGTCATCGACTGACGTCACAGAAGCTGGACTTGGACCTGACCGCAGAACCTCTGGTGGCCGCCCCGGCGCACCTACTGCCGCTGGAGTACATGGCGGGTCCCTTCCGGTACCAGGGAACCCTGCGTGGTGAAGCGGTCAGCGGATTCGCGTTCTACGAACGGTCCATGGCCCTTTATCGGGATTGGGAACTGGCCGATGTGCTGGAGGTCGCAGGGCCGGGGGAGCGCGACGAGGTGGCGCGTCTCATCGACGAGCAGCGCTGAGCCCGTTCGCCCAATTCTCGTGGCGATGCTGCAGGCCCGGTTCGTTGCGGCCGAACACCAGATGGTCTCGGACGCCTGAGGCGAGGTTCGCCTGCAGTTTCTCGACGAGCGCGTAGTCCTCGTCCCGCACCGTGCCGTGCGCATACTCGAAGACTGCCTGCGCGCCCGCGGCGACCGACTCCTCAGACAGGTCCAGCGGGGTCGAGTTCTGGTGCACCGTGATCGATCGCCCCGCGACGTCGCCCGGATATACCCGGAACAGCTCGCCGTTGGCGATCGTCGCCGACAACACGATGTTGGGGAACAGGGCGTAGATCACGACCATGGCCTGCAGGGGTTCCCACTGCTCCTCGTCGACGTCGTCGAGGTCGAGAATGCCGTTGAGCGGGAACACCAGACGGTGGTGCTGCCCGAACGAGTCGAACACGGTGCAGTTGCTGCGGGCGATCGTCGCGAACGTGGTCTTGTGCACGGTCGCGAAGTGGTAATTCTCGGCGAAGGTGTCGATCGCGAGCTTCCAGTTGATCGCCGTGTCGAGAACCTTCTCGCCGAGAGGGGCCCACCGTCCGATACCCCAGGAATCCAGTTCGTCGGCCAGCGGACCCAGGAATGCGGGAATGTCGAGCGTGGCGTCGGGATCGAGTGCGACCCAGAGGAAGCCGGCACACTCCGTTGCAGGCAGCTCGGCCAACTTCGCGCCGTCCGTGGAGCTTTCGGGAAAGCCTTCCTTTCCGGGGACGCCCACGAGGTTGCCGTCGAGATCGTAGTTCCAGGCGTGGTAGGGACAGACGAGCCTGCGCGCAGAGCCGCACCCCTCAGTGATCTGCGATTGGCGGTGCAAGCAGACGTTCTCGAAAGCTTTCACCGAACCGTCCGCCGTGCGGGTCAGCAGAATCGACCGACCCATCACGGTTTTCGTGCAGTAGGAGCCGGGCTTCGGCAGCTCAGAGACATAGCCGACCAGTTGCGGGCTGGCGAGCACCATTTCGACGTCGCGCGCGTGCCGATCAGGCGAGGTGTAGGTGTCGGCCCGCACCCGGTACTCGCTGGGTGCCAGGTCAGTGGTCTTGTCACGCGCCAGTTTGAGCGCGCGGCGGGTCAGGTCGACGAGTTGGTCGCGATCCATGACAGGCTATTTTACTATCTTTATAAAGATAACGGCAAGGCGGTGTCAGGTGCGGTCGCCGGTGCGGTAACTTCCCTGCTCTTTGTAGGTTCGGTTGCTCGCATAAGCCATCAAGCGCACCGCGGTGCGACGTCCCATCAGATGACGAAACGCGAAGTGGGTGGCACGCAGCACGCGCGCGGGAAACACCGTCGGTTTCCCGCCGAGCGCGTCCAACGTTTCGCGAGCGACCTGCCCGGGTTCCTGGACCGGGACGTTGGCATCGTCGGGCTCGGAGGCCAGGTAGTTCGGCGTTCGCGTCGCTCCCGCGCAACTGACCAGGACGTCGATGCCCGTCGTCGCGGAGCTCGGCCCAAAGCCCTTCGGCCAGCACGAGGTTGTACGCCTTGGTGGCGGAGTAGTTCGCGACCCGCACCATTCCCTGCAGCGCGCCCATCGACGACAGCAGGACGATTCCGCCGCGACCACGTGCCCGGAATCGTTCACCGAAACCGTGGACGAGGACGAGCGGTCCCCGGACGTTGACGTCGATCTCCTTGAGATGCGTGTCGACGTCGAAATTCCAGAACGGCCCGACGACGGAGAACGCCGCGTTGTAGATCAGCAGGCCCACATCGACGTCGGCGAGTTCGGCGAGGATGCGGTCGAGGTCGGCGCGGCTTCCGAGATCCGCGCGCAGCGCACGCGTGTGCACGCCGGATGTCGCGGCGATGTCGTCGGCGAGCCGCTGTGCGAGCTCCACCCGCCGAGCGATGAGCACGACGTTGAGTCCCCGGTCCGCGCACCCGCGCGCCAGTGCCTCTCCGAGCCCTTCGGATGCCCCGGCGACCACGGCCCACGGGCCGTAGCGCTGCGCGAAGGTCGCCATGTCAGGTGTCGCTTTCGACGGTGACCGGTCGTGTGAACGGATGTTCTCGCCACATCCGGATGAGCACCCACACCGGCACGATCAACCACCCGGCGTTCGTCGCGAACACAAGCGGTAGATGATCGCTGGCGAACGGCCCGGCGATCTCCTCACCCAGAATGACGGTGACGGTGGCGAGCATCACCGACGCCCAGATGATCGACCAGTTGCGGATCCATTCCTTTCCCTTCCAAAAGGCATACAGCGCAGCGATATAGAAAGGTCCGTAGACGACCTGGTCGATGATGACGATGGTGGTGTACCAGACCGGCCGCTCGTAGAGCAGCGGGTCGTAGTTCGCGAAGTACCAGTGCAGGAAGTCGATCATGTAGGCGGGAGGCCAGATCGGGTACGTGAAGTTGTCCGGGTCGCGGATGACGAGCTGCTCGATGTCGGCCTGATAGGTCACGAAGATGACGTTGACCAGAAAGAAGGCCCACAAGACGATGTCACCCTTGCGCTCGCGGAACGGGATGACCTCTCGCGCGACGGCAACCGGCGGCGCTTCAGACGTAGAACTCATCAGTCGAACTCCATCTGCAGACTCGTCGGCCCGCTGAGGCCGAGAAGTGGTTTCCATGGCACCGTTTCCGCGCGACGCGGATTCGGGAAACGCCGAGAGAGGATCTTCAGTGCCTCGGCGAGTTCCAGCCTCGCCAGGTTGGCGCCGAGGCAGTAGTGAACTCCTCCACCGAAGGTGAGAATCGGCGGCGGATCGTCGCGGGTGATGTCGAATCGCGCAGGGTCGTCATAGATGGTGCTGTCCCGATTGGCCGCATAAGTATTGACGAGGATGAATACGCCGGCCGGAAAGGTGTATTCGCCGATCGTCACATCGTCGGCGGCGCTGCGCACGGTGCTGCACATCGACGGTGAATGGCGCATCGTCTCCTCGACGGCCCGCATGGCCAATTCGGGCTGTTGGCGAAGAAGCGCCCACTGGTCCGGGTGGTCGCACAACACCTGCATGGACGCCGCCAGTTGGCTGCGCGTGGTGTCGGTGCCGGCCACCAGAATGCTGAACGCAAGCATGCGAAGTTCGGCGGCGTTGAGTCGGTCGCCCGCGTCTTCGATTCGGATGAGTTCGGAAAGCAGATCGTCGGTCAGGCAGGTCCGACGCTGGGAGATCATCTCGTCGATGTAGTCGTCGAACTGGCTCCACGCCTCGAGGACGACGGGCTCTTCTGCGGCGAGATCGCAGTCGAAGCTGACGATTTTGAAGATGTCCTCGGCCCACCGCGAGAACTGCTGCCAGTGCTCACGGGGCGCGCCCAACAGCGCACAGATCACCGGTATCGGGTAAGGGCGAGCGATGTCGGCGACGAATTCACAACGGCCCGAGTCGACGACGGCGTCGATGAGTTCGTTGATGACTGTGTGGATAGTCTGGTGCATGCGCGCCGTTGCCCGTGGGGTGAACGCGCGCGAAACCAGGCTGCGGAGCCGACGGTGTTCGTCACCCTCCATGTTGAGGATGCTGCGGGTCACCCTGTCCCACAACGGACCCGACGTGATGCCGTGAGCAGAGAGGTGAATGCCCGCAGGGACGACGAACCGCGGATCGCGAAGTACGGTCCTCGCCAGTTCGTACGAGAGCACCTCGGGTCCGATGGGACCCAGCGCGATCGGCGCATCCCGTTGCGCCTGCCGGAACTGCGGATAGATGTCCTGAGGAGTGTCCGTGAAGTCGTAGCGCAGCGTCGGAAGGCCCGCCTCGAAGACGCTCGGCTTCGCGGTGTTGACGGTCATGGCCTCTCCGTTGCGGTCGGTCGGCTGATAATCCGCAGCGGTAGCTCCGGCAGCGTGCACGTGGCTGAGGGCCACTTGATCCTCGGCTGGTAGCCCGGGGCGAGGTCGAAGTCCTCGATGCGGCTGAGCCATTCGCGGACCACGATCGTCAACTCCATCCGCGCCAGGTGTGAACCCAGACAACGGTGCGCCCCGCCGCCGAATCCCCAGTGTCTGTGCAGTTTGCCGTCCATGACCAGATCGTCCCCGGAAACCGCGTCGCTGCCGTCGCGGTTGATCGCGCCGAGACACAGCCGGACCTCAGCGCCCTCGGGCAGCGTGACGCCTGCGACGGTCACCGCACGAGTGGTCACTCGCCCCACCACGGGTGCGGCCGGCTCCAGCCGGATCATCTCCTCGACGAATGCTCCTACGTTGTCCGGATTCCGGCGAAGGTCGTCGCACAAGCCGGGGCGGCGGGCCAACTCGAGCATCGTCGTTCCGATCGCCGAGGTGACGGTGTCCAGACCGGCGAGTATGAACACGAAGGACAGTCCCAGCATCTCGGCGTCGGTGAGCGCATCGTCGCCGTGCAGGAGTTGCGAGAGGATCCCGTCGCGGGGCTGCCGGCGTTGCGCCTCGACCGCATCGGTGAGGTAGGAGAACAGTTCGGCAGCAGGCACCAGATCGACCTTGCCGGGATCCCGCTCCAGGCTCAGATCGATGATGGCGTCCTTCCACGCGATCAGTCGGTCCCGGTCTTGGAGGGGCAGACCGAAAAGGGTGAGGAAGACTTGCGACGGGTACGGCGTGGCCAGGTCGGCCATCACCTCGCACTGCTCACGCGCTGCGATCTCGGCGATGATCTCGGCGGCCTGAGCCTGCAATGCCGGCAGGACAGTCCCAAGCACCTGCGGGCTGAAGAACGGGTGCAGGATTCTGCGATATCTCGTGTGTTCGGGCGGATCAAACGCCAGCGGGACCAGCGGAACCTGGCTGACCATTTCATCGAAGGCGCGGGTAGACGAGAAGACTTCCGGATTTCGCAGCGCGGCAAGCACATCCTCACGGTTTGTGAGGTAGTACCAGCCGTCTCCCTGCAACACCGGTCCGAGGTCGCGTAGCTTGGCCCAGCCAGTCCCGCGGTCGGCCGCCATCGGCAAATCCTCGTAACGGACGTGTGGAAGTGTCTGTGGATCGGTCATGGCATCACGGAATGTTGGTCGACATGAATGTCAGCGGCAGGCCGAGTACCGATAGCTCGATTTCGTTGACGTAGGTGCCATCTCCCGAAATGTCGAACCGGTAGCGCGTATTTGAGCCGTACCGCTCGGCCACGGACTCGGCGGCCGATGCGGCTGGCACCTGCAGCACGACGGTGTAGACGCCGTCACCTTTGGTGTTGAGAAACTCATTCACCGATGCGGACACCGCTGCGGTTGAGCCGGGAATGGGGCTGATCAGTTCTATCCCTCGCTCCCAGTCGAGGCGGATGTGCAGGCCGGCGTCGGGGAGTTCGGCGGGCTGGAGGGTGAAACCGAGTTCGTTGAAGAATTGTGCCGCCTCATCGAGGCGCTCCAACGCCATGGCGAACGTCACGTGGTGTAGCCGTTGCGGCGAACCTTCCGTCGTCATTTGCGCACCAGACCACGCGGTTGAACAAGACCGAGATCC
>CAWBBH010000009.1:0-109762 GCA_963786995.1 uncultured Actinomycetota bacterium
CTTGGCCAGATCGCCGGACGTGTGGATGTCACCGTCTGCCAGGACGTGCACGTAGCGGCCGCCGGTCTCGTCGAGGTACTCGCGGCGGGCGGCGGCAGCGTCGGCGATCGCGGTCGCCATCGGCACGCTGATGCCGAGCACCTCGTCGCTGGTGGTGACGCCGCTGGTGGAGCCATAGCCGACGATGACGCCCGCGGCGCCCATCCGCATCAAATGCAGGGCGGTGCGGTGGTCCAGCACGCCGCCTGCGACCACCGGCACATCGAGTTCGGAGATGAATGTCTTGAGGTTCAGCGGCTCGCCGTCCTGCGCGACGCGTTCGGACCGATCGTGCCCTGGATGACCAGCAGATCGATGCCCGCCGACACCAGCGCCGGGGTCGACGCCCACGCATACTGCGGGCTCACCCGAACCGCGGTGGTCACCCCGGCGTCGCGGATACGCGTGACGGCGGCGCCGAGCAGTTCGGGGTCCAGGGGTGCCGAATGCAGTTGCTGCAGAAGGCGAATCGCCGCAGCGGGCTCGGGCTCCTTCTCCGCCGCTTCGACGACCTGGGCGATCTTCGCCGTCACGTCGGCATGCCTGCCGATCAGGCCCTCGCCGTTGAGCACGCCGAGACCACCCAACCGGCCCATCTCGATGGCGAACTCAGGCGATACCAGCGCGTCGGTGGGATGGGTGACAACGGGTATCTCGAAGCGGTACGCGTCGAGCTGCCATGCCGTCGACACGTCCTGCGACGAACTGGTCCGTCGGGACGGGACGATGTTGATGTCGCCGAGTTCATAAGTGCGGCGGGCGGTTCGGCCCAAACCGATTTCAACCATGTCGCGCATGCGGACTCGCTAGCGGGTGTAGTAGTTGGGCGCTTCGACGGTCATCGTGATGTCGTGCGGATGGCTTTCCTTCAACCCGGCGGCGGTGATTCGCACGAACT
Organism: uncultured Actinomycetota bacterium; assembly: GCA_963786995.1. Taxonomy (GTDB): domain Bacteria; phylum Actinomycetota; class Actinomycetes; order Mycobacteriales; family Mycobacteriaceae; genus Mycobacterium. The sequence goes on from CAWBBH010000009.1 coordinate 938, forward strand.
GCGCCTGCTGCAACTGCTCGATCGACGAAGCGCCCGTGTATCCCATCGCGGCCTGCAACCCGCCGGTGAGTTGACGGATCACGCTCGACAGCGGGCCACGGAACGGAACGCGGCCCTCGATGCCCTCGGGCACCAACTTGTCCTCGCTGAGCGCGTCATCTTGGAAATAGCGGTCTTTCGAGTAGGACTTGGCCCCGCCGCGACTCTGCATCGCCCCGAGCGACCCCATCCCGCGGTAGCTCTTGAACTGCTTGCCGTTGACGAAGATCAAGTCGCCGGGAGCTTCCGCAGTGCCCGCCAGCAGCGAACCGAGCATCGCGGTTGACGCACCGGCGGCCAGCGCCTTGGCGATGTCGCCCGAGTACTGCAGGCCGCCGTCGGCGATCACCGGGATGCCCGACGGCGAACACGCGGCGACGGCTTCCAGAATCGCGGTGATCTGAGGAGCGCCGACCCCGGCGACCACGCGCGTCGTGCAGATCGAACCGGGCCCCACACCGACCTTCACCGCATCGGCGCCCGCCTCGACCAACGCCGCGGCCGCGGCCCGGGTCGCGACGTTTCCGCCGATCACATCGACCCGGTGGCTGACCTCGCGCTTGAGCTTGCTGACCATGTCCAGCACGAGGCGGTTGTGGGCGTGGGCGGTGTCGACGATGAGCACGTCAGCACCCGCGTCGGCGAGCGTCATCGCCCGCGTCCACGAGTCGGGTCCGATGCCGACCGCGGCGCCGACCAGCAGCCTGCCGTCGCTGTCCTTGGTCGCGAACGGGTGCTGCTCGGTCTTGACGAAGTCCTTGACCGTGATCAGCCCGGTCAGCCGACCGTGTCCATCGACGATCGGCAGCTTCTCGATCTTGTTGCGGCGCAATAGGCCAAGCGCCGCATCCGCGGTGACGCCCTCCCGCGCGGTGATCAGCGGCGCCTTGGTCATCACCTCTGCGACCGGCTTGTTCATGTCGACTTCGAAGCGCATGTCGCGGTTGGTGATGATGCCGACCAGCGCGCCGGTCCCGTCGACGACCGGCAACCCCGAAATCCGGAACCGGGCACACAACGCGTCGACCTCGGCCAGCGTGTTCTCCGGGGAGCAGGTGACGGGGTCGGTGACCATGCCCGCTTCGGACCGCTTGACGGTCTCGACCTGGCCGGCCTGCTCGGCGACGGGGAGGTTGCGGTGCAGTACGCCCATGCCGCCTGCCCTGGCCATCGCGATGGCCATCCGCGACTCGGTGACGGTGTCCATCGCAGAGCTGACCAGCGGCACCTTCAGCCTGATGCGGCGGGTGAGCTGGCTGGACGTGTCGGCGGTGGCAGGGACCACGTCCGAGGCGGCGGGAAGCAGCAGCACGTCGTCGAAGGTCAGCCCGAGCATGGCGATCTTCGTGGGGTCATCGCCGCCGGTGGGCACCGGTACGGCGATGGGGAGGTCGCTTTCAGCGATCGACATGGGTTACAGCCTCCATCGGCGGGGAGCTAGATATCCATCTTATCGGCATCTGATGGGAGATCCGGGGCCCACACGGAGTCGCCGCGGACCCGGGCCGGCCGGGCACCGCTGGCGCGATAGGAGCACCGCTGCGTAATGTGGAACCGTGCGAGACCAACTGCCACCTGGTTTGCCGCCGGATCCGTTCGCCGATGACCCGTGCGACCCTTCGGGAGCGCTGGACGCCCTCGAGCCGGGTCAGCCACTCGACGCGCAGGAACGGACAGCGGTAGAGGCTGATCTCGCCGACCTGGCGGTGTACGAAGCGCTGTTGGCGCACAAGGGAATTCGCGGCCTCGTCGTGTGCTGTGACGAGTGCCAGCAGGATCACTACCACGACTGGGACATGCTGCGGGCGAATCTGTTGCAGCTGTTGGTCGATGGCACCGTCCGGCCGCACGAGCCCGCCTACGATCCCGAGCCCGACGCATACGTGACCTGGGATTATTGCCGCGGCTATGCCGATGCTTCGCTCAACGAGGCGACGTCGGAACCCGACGGGTATCGCTGAGAGCTGATTTAGTTTCCGTTTCCGCGGCCGGGCTTTTCGCCGGGCACCGGCGGGATGGTCGTCTGCGGCTCCTCCTGCGGCGCTTCCGGCGCAGGCGCTAGGGCAGGCGGCGCCTTCGGTGCGGGCGGGGCTTCCTGCACAGGCGGCGCCGCAGGCTCAGGCGGAGGTTTCGGCGCAGGCAGGATCTCCGGAATCAGCGGCTTGGGCTGGACCGGCGCAGGTTGCTCGATCGGCTTCGGCAGCTCGATCGGCTTCTGCGGCTCCACCGGTTTCGGTTGCTCGATGGGCTTGGGCAGCTCGATCGGCGGCTTCGGCAGGGGCCGGAATCGGATCGGGCTTCTGCTCGCCGGGGACAGGCTTCGGCAGGTCGACCGGCGGCTTGGGCAGGTCGACCGGCGGCTTGGGTAGCGGCAGCGACGGCAGATCGGGCAGTGAAATGTCCGGTGGCACACCGGGTCCCGGCACCGGCAGCGTCGGGATCGGCGGCAGCTGCGGCAACGAGATGTCGGGCAGCTGTCCGCCCGGCACCGGCAACTGCCCCGGCAAGGTCGGCGTCACAGGCAGGTTCGGCAGCTCTGCAGGCAACGACAGCCCGGGACCCAGCGAGGGAGGGACGGGCGCAGCGGGAACCGTCGCGGCGGGGTCGCGGTTCTCGACCTTGACCGTCAGGTTGTTCAGCTGGTTTTCCAGCTCCTGCTGACGCACCGGGTCTTCGACGGTCTGCACAGTCGACGTGATGGTCGACAGCTTGTCCTGGGCGGCGTCCCAGTTGCCCTGCTCGATGAGCTGCTGGACCTGTTGCATCTCGGTCTGCGCAGCCAGCGCGACCTGATCGTCGCGGGTGACCTGCGGTTCACCGAACACGGCCACCCGCAGCCCGTAGAGCGCGTCGCCGGGTGCCGCGCCGTAGACAAGCGCACCGAACCCGCCGAGGCACAGCATCGCCGCGGCGACGGAGCCCATCACGGCCACGGACATGCGGTTGCGGCGCTGGGACGCCAGCGCCCGGTGCAGAACGATCTCGGCGTCGCGCTGTGCGGCGACCCGCGCCGGTGGCCTGCGCACCCCGTCACGCCAGCCCGCCATCAGATTGGCGAGTTCGGCGTCGGCCGGGTCGCCGGCGTACACGGGATGCTCGGTGGCGAGTGCGTCGAGGTACTGGTCTGTGCGCGCGATGGCGTTCAGCGACGGGTCTCCCCCGTTTCCGCCCCATCGTCCGAAATCAGGCATGGTCGTGTCCCGTCGCCATGATCTCGGTCTTCAGCCGTGCCAGCGCCCGGTGCTGGGCGACGCGAACGGCGCCGGCCGTGCTGCCGACCGCTTCTGCGGTCTCCTCGGCGCTCATACCGACCACCACGCGCAGGATGAGGATCTCGCGCTGCTTCTCCGGCAGTACCGCCAGCAGCCTGTTCATCCGCTCCGCCGCCTCACCGTCGAGGGCCATCTGTTCAGGACCGGCGTCCGCGGAGAAGCGCTCCGGCACGACATCCGTCGGTTCAGAGCGGTTCCTGGCGGCCGCGCGATGGGCGTCGGCAACCTTGTGGGCGGCGATGCCGTACACAAAGGCCAGGAACGGTCGTCCCTGATCCTTGTAGCGCGGCAGCGCCGTGATGGCGGCCAAGCACACCTCCTGAGCAACATCGTCAGCTGAGAGACCGCTCCGCTCGGCCGCCCCGACCCTCGCCCGGCAATAGCGGACAACAATCGGGCGGATGATCTCCAGTACCTCCCGGAGTGCGTCCCGGTTGCCCGCCACGGCTTCAGCAACGACAGCATCGAGACGTTCTCCCGAAAATGTCATCGGTGAAGCTCTCTCCAGCGTTACTAATGGGACAGGTGGCGTTTAAGTAACCGGGCTAAACACTAACCCTCGGGCCGGTGCGGCCCGGTTCAGCGATCAAACAACACGCCGCCACGGCGCCGCACCGTATCAGCGGACTGGTCGCGAATTCCAACGACCTGAGCAGCGGAGTGGTTCCCGCTGCCGATGTCGCCGAGCAAGCAGGCCAACGCCCAGCTCAAGGGAACCAATCCGCCGTCCTGCGTCGCCTCGAGGGCGGCATCGGCCACCGTCCGCGCCCGGCCGACGCGGCCGTCGCAGCAGAGTGCCGCCGCGAGAACGACCTCGGACTTCACCCGGTGCCGGGTGGCTGCGAGGGCTTCGGCGAGAGCACATGCGCGCTCGGCGTGACCCAGCGCAGCGGCGCCGTCGCCGGTGGCCATCGCCAATTCGGCGGAAACCCACGCCAGCCGAACGCCCAGCCGCGGCGGCCAGCCGTCGAGCAAACTCTCCGCACGACGAAGGGCGGCAGCCGATGCGGCGAACCGCCCGACGCCGAGCGCGTCTGCGGCCAGACCGATCAGCGCGTCGCCGGTGGCTTCGGGATCTCCTGCGGCGACGGCAAGAGCACGGCCGTCCCAGCCGCGCGCCTTATCGTGCCAACCCAGCTGACGGAGGAAGGACGCATGGGTGCTGCACGCCAGTGACGCCAGCCGCCCGACTCGGTGAACCCGTCGCACGGATGCCAGATCGGTGTTGGCGCTGGCGTATCGACCCTGTCCGCCCGCGGCGACCGCGCGCAGCCACAGCTCCTCGACCGTGGCCGCCGCGGGTAGCGGCCATCGGCCCGGGGCGTCGCCGAAGGCGGCGTCGCGGACGCGAGGAGCAGTATGGCCCTTGGCGATCATCAGGGGCCGACGCTATCAATCGCCGAATCTCTTTGGTTAACAGTTCGTGCGGGGCGTGTTACGGACATGTCAACTACCAACAGACAAATGCGCCAAAGCGGCCGTCCTTCGGTTGGAGCGAACTGAAGAAACCCGAGTCATCGTGTGTTACGGGGCCATTGGCTATCACCGAAGCCGATGACCGCGGGTCGAACCGATGAACGTGATGTAAATTCTCGGCCTGCGCATATGTGGTTGAGCACATGTTCGGGCTATTGACTGATTTTGCTAAGCGCCCCTACCTTGTGAACACGCGTAGTCACCGGCGACTGTGCTCGGATCGGTTCCACAACTCACGCACCCGTGCTATCTCGAAATCGGTGCGTAGAGAGGGGTTTTCCACATGCCACAGCCGCAGCAGCTACCAGGACCCAACGCCGATATCTGGGATTGGCAGATGCACGGGCTTTGCCGCGGGGTCGATTCGTCGGTGTTCTTCCATCCCGATGGCGAGCGCGGCCGTGCCCGTGCGCAGCGCGAACTGCGCGCCAAGGAGATGTGCCGACAGTGCCCGGTGATCACCCAGTGCCGTTCTCACGCCCTTGCCGTCGGCGAGCCCTACGGCATCTGGGGCGGACTCTCGGAGTCAGAACGTGAATTGCTGCTCAAGCGAGGCATCCGCCGCGCTTCCTGACCGCAGAGAGGTCCTAGCTTCGGCGACCGCTCTGGAGTCGGCGGCGTCGCACTTTCCATGAACCCCACTCGCCGAGCGTGACGCCTGCTGCGAGCGCAGTGCCGATCGCGAAGGCGCCCAGCACCGAGCCGAACCCGACGGCGTGCTGGTCGTTGAGGATGGCGTAGATGCCGTGCAGCAGGGAAAGGCCCGGCAGCAGCGGCACGATGCCGGTGATGGACACCACCAGCGGCGGCGCCAGGTTGCGACGCTCCATCAGCCGCCCGACAAGGCCGATCGGGACCGCGGCGACGAACGACGCAACCACAGCGCCCAACCCCGCGCCCTGCGCCACCAGGAAGACGAAGGTGCCCAGTGCGCCGCCGAACGCGGCGGCCATCGCCGCGGTGCGCTCGGCGTAGCAGGCCAGCGCGAACGCCGCCGCTGAGGCCGCACCGAACGCGACACGCGCGACCATCTCAGACAGTGCGGGCGGCGGGGATGCGCTGATCCCGACGAACGGCGCGCCGAAGCGGTTGGCGAGGTGCAGCACGAGCGCCACGCCCGCGATCGTCGCGCCGGTCAACATGACCAGCTCGAAGAAGCGGCCCGCCGCGGTGACGGGCGCACCGGAGATGACGTCTCCGACCGAACCGACCAGCGACAGGCCGGCAAGGAGCACGACAAGGCCGGCGGCGATGGCCACCGTCGGCTCGAATTGGAAGCCGAGCCGAGGGCTGAGCGCGTACAGCAGGATCGAGGGCGCTGTAGCGATGGCGCCGCCGACCGCGTACTGGAAGAAGAACGGAAGCCCGTGCCTGTTCAGGACACGGTTGACGCGGTCGATCGTCATCGTGCTCAGCGCGCTGACCAGGCACACCAGCCAATTCGCGCCCAACGTTCCCGCTGTCGCGAAGGCCAGCGCACCCCAGGCCAGGGTGGCGATCCAGCGCTTGTAGGGGTGCGGGGCGGTGATGATCGCGTCCAGTTCGCGACGGGCGTCGGTGGGCGATATCTCGCCGGCGCGGATTCGGGCGATCAGGCGGTCGACTGCGGCCAGCCTGCTGAAGTCCGTGGACCGGGCCTGCACGGTGTGCAGCGTGCTGGCGGCGGGCGACGTCGGTCCGCGGTAGGCGGCGAGGTGGATAGTCGTGTTGATCACGTCGACCTCGCACCGTTCGATGCCATAGGCGGCGCAGATTGCCGTGACCTGCTCCATCGTCGCGGTCGCCGATGTTCCGGAGGCCATCAGGATGGCGCCGATGTTGCCCGCGAGGTCGAGGATCTCCCCGACCTGCTCGAAGTAGGCGGCGTCACGTTCGGCGAGTTCGTGGTCGGTGAGCTTGCGCATGCTGCCTGTCGGCGGCTCGGTCTCCCGGACGAGCCGACGCAGCTTTTCGCGCTGACGTGCCCCCCAAGGCTGGCCCGCACGGTCACGGGTCAACTCCACAACACTCTCCTTCCTTTACCGGCCGACTCGACTCCGCGCAACGAAATCGCGCAGAGGAACGTTTCCGTCTGATGCTTTGTCTTTGGTGTTTTCGCTCACACCGTCAGCGTCGAACCGAACCCACGGCCGCGGTTCGCATGACGGGAGCTACATATCCAGTGTACGGCGACCGTCAAATCCGTTGCGGATTAAACAATTTCCATGCCGATGTCGTTACACAGGGCAATGAAGTCGGAGGCGATCACCAAGATGATGTTCTCCTCGTCGCGATCCGACGAGACATAGACGCCGTCGAAGAGATCCGCCGTCTCACCGCAGTAGAACGCGAACGTGGTGTTGTGGATTATCTGGTGGCAGAGGTCTGCAACCGTGACGGTGTCGCGTCTGCTGAATGTGAGGTCGTAAGACGCATTCTGCTCGAGCCGCCTGATCGGGATCCGGCGGCCTGTCAGCTCTTTGGAGACCGAGCTCGTGCGGAGAAGCTTGCGAATCACGTATGCGGAGACGACGAAATCCCGCTCGATGAGGACGTCGGTTCGATCGGTCCAACGCGTCTGCTTCGTCTTCGCTTCCAGGCGCTGCGCGACCGCGGCGAGTTCGACCGTCCACGGCGTCAGGTCGGCTGCCATCGCAGGACCGTAACCCGTGGCCGCTCACCGCGGAACGATTCGCAGCCCGCTCGACGGCCGCAAGGGGCGGCGTTGCCGCGGTCGCGATCGCCAGCCCCGCGATGAGTGTTGGCAGATTCCTGGCGCGACGATCAGGGGCGCAGTGGTTCAGGTGACGCGGATCCAGGGCTCGCAGTTCTGCGACTCGAAGGCTTTGACCGTCGTGTTGAGGGTCGCGTACATCGGGCCGATGGACATGTTCGTCGCGACCACGTTGTCCTTGTTCGCGTCGGGTGTGCTGTAGGTGAACCACAGGCACATCGAGTCCTGCGTCGGCACATCGTTGATGAAAACGCCGAACGTCGACGCCGAGCCGTCCGTGCGATAGAGACCCGGCGAGACATCAGGCCCGACGAGAAAGAACGCGTTCCCCGGGATCGGGTTCATCGGGTCGGCGCCTGCCGACGGCATTGTCGCGACCGCGACCACCGCGACGACCAACCCGGCCGCAGCGTGGCGCAGACGCACTGGGGACGTAGTTCCTGAACGTAGCGGGTGAAACGGGCTTCTGGTCGAGGAGTTGCGTAACCCTTGTGCCCGGGGGGACGAATACAGTTCAGTGACGGAGGGATATCCGATGCTCAGTAGATGCAGTGGTGCCGCGGCAGCAGCATGCGTGCTGGCATCGGCGGCGGTCGTGAACATCGCCCCGGCGCACGCCGTTCCGCTGCCGGAGTTCTGCGTGCCCTCCCGCGTTGTCGACAACGTGTGCACCGCGCGCCTGACGGCGGTGACCGCCGATGCTGTCGACGGGACGATCACCGGAACGCCGGTCGACGGCGGAGCCGCGATCACCCTTGCGGGACAGGGCGACGCCTACCTGAAGTCGGCGGGGTTCGGAGACACACCGCCGGACCCGGTTCGGCAGTGGGATGACGCGATCGACAGCGTGGGCACTCTCGACGTCGACGCGTCCAATCCGAATTGGTACGGCAACGCCAAGGCGAAAGTCTTCCTGCCGAGGACTTTGAACGACCTGGCCACCCAGTTTCCCGCCGACACGCTGATGGTCCGCTTCACGCCCGACGACACCCAACCGGGCTCGTTCCGGCTCGTCACCATCCAGCCGACGTCCCCATAGCGACGTCGAGGCCTGAGCGCAGCCTAGGGGCGGCGAGCCCTCACCAGCCGGACTAGGCCGTAGCCGATGGCGCCCGCAACAACCAGAACGCCCAGCCAGGGAATCAGCAGACCGAAAAGCAGCACCAGGTTGCCCGCGACGGAAACCATTGCGTCCCAACCTCGTTCCATCTGTCCGACGAAACCCTGGTATTCCTTGGGCGACGGCCCGCCGACCGTTTCGGCGACGAATGTCACGTCGACGGTGCTGTACTCGATGCGGTCGCCGAGCGCTTCACGCTGGGCACGCAGGCTGTCCAGATCGGCCTGCCGCTGCGAGAGCGCGTTCTCGGCAGAGATCAGCGCTTCGGGGTCCTTCGCGTCGCGCATGATGCCGAGAAGGCGGTCCACCGAGGTCTGCAGCGCCTTGATGCGGGCGTCTAGGTCGACCCGCTGCGCCGTCACATCCTCGGATCGGGTCTCGGCGGTCTGGACAGTTCCCAACGTCTTCAGCTCGCGCACCACACCATCGAGCTTCGCCACCGGAACGCGCAGCACCACAGATATGCGGGCAAGACCCCGGTCGGATCCGGCATCCTCGGTACGACTGTCGACACGACCGTCGGAGTCCTCCACCATGACGGCGGCCTTGTCCGCCGCCTCGGACACATCTGCGACCCTGATCGTCATCGACGCCGTCTTGACGACGTCACGCTGTGTGTCCTCCACCGGCAGCGGTCCCGCCTCGGGTGGGGCTTGCGGAGCGCCTGCGACGCCATCCTTGAACTCGGACGCCGGTGCGGTGTCGGGCATCGACGGCCCAGCGCAGGCCGTCACGATGCCGAGCGTCGCGATGCACGACAGCGCCCACGTCATCCATCTCCGGTTCGACCTACGCAATATGCGATCCATCCAGCCACCCTGCCATTTGCTGTGGGATTCACCCAGTCTCGCTGGCTGTTCCGGTTTCGAGTGCGCTGAGTGGCCAGTTATTGTGCGCATATCGGCGTAATGCGGCCAATAAGTTCGCACTCACACCGGGACGCGCGTGGGACGATTCGACATGGCGTAGCTCGCCATCGGATTGCCAGGGAGGGTCGCATGACCACAACCGAAACCGGCAACGCGGAGTCGCCCGATGGAACCGTGACCGTCACGGAAGCCGACTCCGGAACGTATACGCAGGAGATCAGCATCGGGCACCACCGGCTCGTCGCCGACGAGCCGCGACCCGTTGGTGACGATGCGGGTCCGAACCCATACGATCTCGTGCTGGCCGGACTCGGCGCATGTACCTCGATGACGGTGCGGATGTACGCCGATCGCAAGGGTTGGCCGCTGGAGAAAGTCCGCGTGACGCTGCGACACTCCCGCATTCACGCGGAAGACTGCGACGACTGCGAGACCACCAAGGGGTGGGTCGACCACATCGACCGTGATGTCGAGCTGATCGGCGAACTCGATGACACTCAGCGGCAGCGTTTGATGGCGATCGCCGATCAATGCCCCGTCCACCGCACGCTGACGTCAGAGGTGAACCTCACGACGGCACCGGTCTGAGCGGCCCATAGCGAGCTGAGTTGCGCGGTCATCCCCCGACTGTGCGAATCTGTACGGGCGACACGGCGTGTCGCGTACGAAACCGCACAGTCGAGCCGCCCAGAACGCAAAACACCCCCGGCCCAACAGGACCGGGGGTGTTTCGTACGAGCACTACTCAGTGGTGGTGATGACCGTGGCCATGGCCGTGGCCGTCGTCCTCCGACTCGGCCGGCTTCTCGACAATCGCGGTCTCGGTGGTGAGCACCATCCGGGCCACCGACGCGGCGTTGAGCACCGCGGAGCGGGTGACCTTGACCGGGTCGACGACACCGTCGGCCGCGAGATCGCCGTACTCCAGCGTCGCGGCGTTGAAGCCCTGGCCTTCTGGCAGCTCGGCGACCTTGTTCACCACGACCGCGCCGTCGAGGCCAGCGTTGGTGGCGATCCAGAACAGCGGCGCCGACAGTGCCGCGGCAAAGACGTCGGCACCGGTGCGCTCATCCCCGCTGAGCTCGTCGCGCAGCTTCTCGACGGCCTTGCGGGCGCGCACGAGGGCCGAGCCGCCGCCCGCGATGATGCCTTCCTCGACGGCAGCCTTGGCGGCTGCGACCGCGTCCTCGACGCTTTCCTTGCGCTCCTTGAGCGCCGTCTCGGTGGCCGCGCCGACCTTGATGACGGCCACGCCGCCCGCCAGCTTGGCCAGCCGCTCCTCGAGCTTCTCGCGGTCCCAGTCCGAATCGCTGGCCTCGATCTCCGAGCGAAGCTGCGCCTTGCGCCCCTCGATGGCGTCCTTGGTGCCGCCGCCGTCGACGATCACCGTCTGGTCCTTGCTCACCACGACGCGGCGCGCCGACCCGAGCACGTCGAGGCCGACCTCACGCAGCAGCAAGCCGACGTCGGGGTTGACCACCTGGCCGCCGGTGACGACGGCGAGGTCTTCGAGGAACGCCTTGCGGCGGTCGCCGAAGAACGGCGCCTTGACAGCGACGGCCTTCAGCGTCTTGCGGATGGCGTTGACGACCAGGGTCGAAAGCGCTTCGCCTTCAACATCTTCGGCAATGATCAGCAGAGGCTTACCGGCCTCGGCCACCTTCTCCAGCAGCGGAAGAAGGTCAGGCAGCGAGCTGACCTTCTCGCGGTGCAGCAGCACCACCGCATCTTCGAGGACCGCCTCCTGGGCGTCGAAGTCGGTGATGAAGTACGCCGAGATGAAGCCCTTGTCGAAGCCCACGCCGTCGGTGACCTCGAGTTCGGTGTTCAGCGTCGACGACTCCTCGACGCTGACGACGCCGTCCGCGCCGACCTTCGTCATCGCCTCGCCGACCAGCTCACCGATCTGCTCGTCACGCGAGGAGACCGTGGCAACCTGTGCGATGCCCTTCTTGTCGGACACCGGGGTGGCCGACGCCAGCAGCGCTTCCGACACCGCGTCGGCGGCCTTGGCGATGCCCGCGCCCATCGCCATCGGGTTGGCTCCCGCGGCGACGTTGCGCAGACCGGCCTTGACGATCGCCTGCGCGAGCACGGTGGCGGTGGTGGTGCCGTCACCGGCCACGTCGTTGGTCTTGGTGGCCACCGACTTCACCAGCTGGGCGCCCAGGTTCTCGAACGGGTCTTCCAGATCGATCTCGCGGGCGATGGTGACGCCGTCGTTGGTGACCGCGGGTCCACCGAACGCCTTGGCCAGCACGACGTGCCGACCGCGCGGACCCAGCGTTACGCGTACCGCGTCGGCGAGCTTGTCAACGCCCGCTTCCATTGCACGGCGCGCGGTTTCGTTGAATTCAATTTGTTTCGCCATAAGCGTTTCCGTCCTTGCTATGCATGACGCCCCGGGAACCCGCCGCTAGCTAGCGGGGATCGCCCGGGGCGGTCACGCTCGTCTATTTACTTGTTGACGATGGCCAGCACGTCGCGTGCGGAGAGGATCAGGTACTCCTCGCCGCCGTACTTGATCTCGGTGCCGCCGTACTTGCTGTAGATGACGGTGTCGCCCTCGGACACGTCCAGCGGGATCCGCTTTTCGCCGTCCTCATCCCAGCGGCCGGGGCCAACTGCGACGACGGTGCCTTCCTGCGGCTTCTCCTTGGCGGTGTCAGGGATGACCAGACCAGACGCAGTCGTGGTCTCGGCCTCGTTGGCCTGTACGAGGATCTTGTCCTCGAGTGGCTTGATGTTCACGCTCGCCACGATTGGAGCCCTCTTTCGTAGTTCGGGTTGCACAGCTCTAGTAGGTATTGGCATGCGTCCGTGCCCTCGGGCCGTCGTCGCGGGTGCCGGTCGAGGGCGTGGCCGCCTGCCTCCTAGCACTCTATACACGAGAGTGCTAGCACTCAAGAGCCACCCCTGCCTATCGCCCGTGGCGAACGCGGACGTCGCCGAAGTAAGCGATGACCAGCGGGTTGAACAGGTCGGCTCGCTCCCACTGCAAGAAGTGGCCTGCACCGGGAAGCACCACAGGACCGGTTCTGTCGGTGAAGGCGATCTCGCAGGTGGGAAGGAAGTCGGGTCCGACGACGTGGTCGTCCATCCCGTAGAGGATCAACGTCGGGACGTCGATCTTGCGGTCCAGGATCGGCGGCTCACTGACTTTTCGTCCGTGCATGAGTTGATAGGCCGCCCACCCCGCGCGCAATCGCTCTTCTGTCGAGAACGGTTCGGTCATGAAGTCGACGTCGGCCGCGGTGAACGTGCCCGGTGACGCCCACAGCCGGTGGCCGTACATTCCGGCGACGTAGCGCCTGCGCTTGGCGGGTGTATCCAGTTCGGCGGCCAGTTCGTCGGGGGTCACGCCCTGGAGGTATCGGTAGTCACTTGTCGGCCCGTCGGCGATCGCGCGAATCGAGGCGATGTCGATGCCCGCTGCGGCGAAGTCGTCGAACAGGAACGGGGGTACGGAGTCGAAGAAGACGAGCTTCTCCACGAAACCCGGGTACCGCTGCACGAGGTCGCAGGAGATCGCGCCGCCCAGATCGCCGGCGACCACGCCGCACCGTTCATACCCGAGCACGTCATGGACCAGGAGGTAGATGTCGCGGCTCCACGCCGCGAGGTCGTACACATCGTCGGAGGACAGGTCGGAGTCGCCGTAGCCGCGCAGATCAAGTGCGATCACCTCATGACCGGCGTCGGCCAGGGGACGAATGTTGCGCCACCAGATGCGCTTGGTCTCGGGGTAGCCGTGCACGAGGACAAGCGGATAGCCGGCCCCGTCGCTGGGCCGTTCGTGCACGAATGCGAGGGACAGGCCGTCGCGACCGGGCGTGGGAGGAACCTCTCTGCGGTGGACCGCAAAGGCGTCAGCGGACGGTGTCGCCGGTTGGGCAGGCCGCAGCCGCAGGTCGTAGTGCACGGCAGCGAGTCTGCCGCACGAAACAGTCAGAAGTTGCGTCGGATCGACCATCAAGTGTGCGGACACGTCACCGATCATCTGAATCTCGACCTTGCGTTCGGTGAAGTACCACCCGTCGTCGTCGCGGCCGAACCTGTCGTAGTAACGGCCGACCACGATCGGCTGAATCGGCACGGTCTCGGTGTCCTGCACGACGCAGAACGTCGATCGGGTGGTGGCGGTGTCGTCGCCGGTGACCTCCACGATCGGGTTGAGCACGAGATGCCTTGTGCGCGGGGTGTTTCCGTGGTCGGGGTAGCGCCGGGTGGTCGCGGCGAACAGTTTGGCGATACTCTGCGCACCCGACACGCCCCGCGGACCGGTACCGCCGAACGACGCGCGCGACAGCAGCTGGCCGATGCCGTCGAAATCGCCGGCGTCGATGAGTTCGGCGTACCGGTACAGCAACTCGGCGATCTCGAGTTTGTGGGTCACAGCTGTCCTTTCACCACCGGCAGACCGGGATCGCTTGCGACGTCGAGCGGGGACGGCGGCGCGCCCGCTGCGACGAGATGCGCCGCGAACGACGCGATCATCGCGCCGTTGTCGGTGCACAGCCGGGGCCGCGGGATGCGCAACGTCAAATCGTTTGCCGCGCAGCGCTCCTGCGCCAGCTCGCGCAGCCTGGAGTTGGCGGCGACACCACCGGCGATCAGCAGCGTCGACACCCCCAGTTCGGTGGCGGCGCGCACCGCCTTCATCGTGAGCACGTCGGCGACCGCCTCCTGGAACCCGGCGGCGACATCGGCCTGCGGCGCCGAGGGGTTCTTCTCGACGTAGCGCGCGACGGCGGTCTTCAGGCCCGAGAAGCTGAACGCATACGGGTCGTCGCGCGGCCCGGTCATGCCGCGCGGGAAGGCAATCGCGTCGCGGTCTCCTTCACGGGCCAGGTCGTCGAGCACTTTGCCGCCCGGATAGCCGAGGCCGAGCAGTCGCGCGACCTTGTCGTAGGCCTCCCCCGCGGCGTCGTCGACGGTGCTGCCGAGTTCCTCCATCGGTTCGGCCAGCGACCGCACGTGCAGCAGGTTGGTGTGGCCGCCGGAGACCAGCAGGCCGACGCATTCCGGCAGCGGGCCGTGGTCGTACACGTCGGCGGCCAGGTGCCCGCCGAGGTGGTTGACCGCGTAGAACGGCACCTGCCATGCGACGGCGTACGCCTTGGCCGCGGCGACGCCCACCAGAAGGGCGCCCGCCAGGCCCGGGCCGATGGTGGCCGCGACGACATCCGGCTTGGCGATGCCCGCCGCATCCAGTGCGCGACGCATGGTCGGCCCCAACGCCTCCAGGTGGGCGCGCGAGGCGATCTCGGGCACCACACCGCCGAACCGCACGTGTTCGTCGACGCTGGAGGCCACCTCGTCGGCGAGCAGCGTCACGGTGCCGTCGGCGGCGAGCTCGGCGATTCCGATTCCGGTTTCGTCACAGGAGCTTTCGATGGCCAGGATAGTCGTCACGGCTGACCTCCTCGTGCGGGGCGTTGCATGGTGTAGGCGTCCGCGCCACTGACGCGGTAGTAGCGCTTGCGCAGCCCGACGTTGACGAAACCCGCGCCCTCGTACATCGCGATCGCGGCGGTGTTGTCGGTGCGCACCTCGAGATAGACCGTGTCATCGCCCGCGACGGCGAGCAATCGGTTCAACATCTCCCGGCCGATGCCGTGGCCCTGATATGCCGGGTCGACACCGATGGTGTGAATCTCATACTCGTAGGGCGATTTTCGGCCGAGCCGGGCAATACCTCCGTAGCCGACCAGCTTGTCGTCAGCCCGGGCGGCGACGTAGTGGATGTGCGGTGCGGCCAGTTCGCGCAGGAACGCCGCAGCGGGCCACGGATCGTCGCCGTCGAACAGCTGTGCCTCGAGTTCCGCACACCGCGCCGCATCGGCCGGCGTCAGCTCGTCGTAGCTGACCGTCATGACGGCACCGCCGGTGTGACCACCTGGGGCTTGGCGTCCGGCCGACGCAGGTACAGCGGCACCAACGGTTGCGGTGGCATCGTCCAGTCGACGGCACGCACCAGGCCCGACGCGCTCGGGTAGACGGCGGGTTGGCGCGGCAACGCGAACAGTGCCGCGTGCTCGGGTGAACCTGCGACGGCGCCAACGTCGGTCGGCACGTCGGCGGGTGCGCAGACCGCGGGCCCGTCGATGCGCCGCCCGTCGCGATACCGCGCCCAGTACACCTCGCGGCGACGCGCGTCGGTGACGACGAGCACCTCCCCTGCGGTGTCAACGCCGATGGCGTCGAGGCTGCAGACGCCGTACACCGGGATGTCGAGGGCCTGCCCGTAGGCGGCGGCGGTGGCCATTCCGACCCGCAGGCCGGTGAAAGGCCCAGGGCCGCAGCCCACTACGACGGTGTCGACGTCGGCGACCGCGAGCCTGGCGTCGGCGAGCGCAGCCAACACGTTGGGCGTCAGCTGTTCGGCATGTGCGCGGGCATCCACGGTGACGCGTTCAGCGAGCACGTCGATGCTGTCGCCGTCGCGCCGGACGATCCCTGCGGTCACGGCGGGCGTCGCGGTGTCGATGGCGAGCACGACGTTCGTCATGGCGTGCTCCATTGCCACATGGCGGTCCGCACATCGGTATCCGCGGCGCGTTCGAGCCGGATGTCGAGGTGTCGTTCCGAGAGCCGCTCGACGATGCCTTCGCCCCACTCGACGACGACGACGGCATCGTCGAGGTCGGTGTCGAGGTCAAGGGAATCGAGTTCCGCGAGCAGGTCGGTGCCGACATGGTCCAGCAGCCGGTACATGTCGACGTGCACCATGGCGGGTGAGCCGGGCTGCCGCGGCCGGTGCACGCGGGCCAGCACGAACGTCGGCGACGTCACCGGCCCGTCGACGTCCATCGCCTCGGCGATCCCCTTGGCCAGCACCGTCTTTCCCGCGCCCAGCGGGCCTGACAGCACCACCACGTCGCCAGCACGCAGGTGCCCGCCGAGCTTGGCGCCGAGCGCCTTGGTGTCCTCGGCGGTGGGTAGCTCCGCGGTCCCCGCCGAACTGTCAGCCATGGGGCCGTGCCCGATCGCGGATCCGGCGGGTCAGCGCCACGAGCTTGGACGGCGTCGCCCGCTCGACCAGCCTGACGAGGGCGTCGTCGATGATCTCGGGCTGCTCGAGCTGCACCAGATGTCCTGCGCCGCGGACGATCACCAGCTCAGACTTGGGCAACGCCGCCGCCATCGTCTCTGAGTGTTCGGCGGGGGTGATCAGGTCACGGTCGCCGCAGGCGATGAGGGTCGGCACCCTGGCAAGGGTGCGCAGGCCCTCGTCCTCGTCGTGCACCTCCAGCGCGTGCAGGAACTCGACCAGGGTGGCGATCGGTGTGCCGAGCATCATCTTCTCGGAGAAAGCGACGACGCTCGGGCTGACCTTCGCATCGCCGTAGGAGGCCGTCCGCAGGATCGGGGCGATGACCGACTTGGCCGCGCCCCTCGTGCGGTGCACGGTCTTGGGTGCATAGCGGACCGCGAACCGAACCGCTTCCAGCGCTGGGTTTTTCAGGATCTCGGCGACCGGCGATCGTGCCACGCCCTCGGCGGCAGAGGAGATCAGTGCTGCGCCGACGATACGGGCGGAGTAGTGCCGCGGGTACTGGCGGGCGTGCGACAGCACGGTCATGCCGCCCATCGAGTGTCCGACGAGCACCACCGGCCCCTTCGGCGCCGTCACGGCGAGGACGGTTTCGAGATCGCGGCCCAGCTGCTCGATCGTGTAGGTGTCCGGTGGCGCTTCGGCGGACCGGCCGTGGCCGCGCTGGTCGTAGAACACCATGCGGACCTGGTCGCCCCACTCCTGCTCGAGCCGTACCCGCTGAAAGTGGAAGCCGCCCATGCGAAGACAGAAGCCGTGTGAGAACACCACCGTCAGCGGCGCGTCCGCAGGCCCGACTTCGCGAACCGCGAGATCGATGCCGTCGGGCGTGGTCACCACGGAACTGCGATCGGCGTCGAGAAGCTCGAAATCCTCGCCCGCGTAGAGATCCTCTGCCGTGGTGCGGCGGGTCATCGACCGTGCGACGGTCACCCCGGCGATGGTCCCGACCGCGGCCAGCCCCGCGACGCCCGCCAACAGGCCCGCATTCGCTGTGCGCCGCAGCCGTTTCGGGTCGTTAACGCTCACCGGCAGCGCCTTCCGCCGGGGCGCCGACATACGATCTGACGACGCGGCCCCGCGGGCTGGTGACGACCTCGTAGTGGATGGTGCCGAGCATGTCGGCCCAGTCCTGCGCCTTCGGCTCACCGTCGACGCCGGGTCCGAAGAGGATCGCCTCGTCGCCCTCGCTGACGTCGCCGGCGTCTGGCCCGAGGTCGACGACGAACTGGTCCATGCAGATCCGGCCGACGTTGGGTCGCAGCCTGCCGTTGATCAGCACGCTCATCCGGTTGCTGAGGGGACGGAATACACCGTCGGCGTACCCGATCGGCATTAAGGCCACCGTGGTGTCGCGATCGGCGATCCAGGTGTGACCGTAGGACACGCCTTCCCCTGCGCGCACCGACTTCACCAATGCGATCGGGCATTTCAGCGTCATCGCCGGGCGCAGTTCCATTTCGCCGCGCTCCGGGATCGGGCTCAGGCCGTAAACCGCGATGCCCGGCCTGACCAAGTCGTAGGCCAGATCTGGGCGTGTCATCGCCGCGGGCGAGTTGGCCAGGTGCGCGATCTCGAAATCCACGCCCTGACTGCGCGCCAGATCGCGCATGTCGTCGAGCCGCCGTGCCTGCTGATCGTTGACGGGATTGTCGGGGTCGTCGGCGTTGGCCAGGTGCGACATGATGGCGCGCAGCCGCACCGCCTCGTCTGCGGCGGCCCTGGCCAGTGTCGGCAGCATCGACGGGTACACATCGGGGCTGACGCCGTTGCGGCTCAGCCCGGTGTCCACCTTGACGGTGACGGTGGCGGTGACGCCGGTGAGCTTGGCGGCGACCAGCAGCTCGTCGAGTTGTTGCGGCGAGGACAGCGCCACTTCGATGTCGGACTGCAGGGCCGGAGCGAAGTCGGTGCCGGGCGGATGCAGCCAGGCGAGCACCGGCGCGGTGATCCCGTCGCGGCGCAGGGCCAGCGCTTCACCGATGGTCGCGACGCCGATCTCGGCGGCCCCCGCGGCCAGCGCGGCCCGCGCGACCTGGGTGGCGCCGTGACCGTATCCGTCGGCCTTGACGACGGCCATCACCTGCGCTGAGCCTGCGTGTTGCCGCAGCACCCGCACGTTGTGCCCGATCGCGGCCAGGTCCACCGCCGCCTCTGCGTTCGCGCCGGGCGTCAGGGAAGTGGTCGATTCAGTCGTCGGCATGGTCATGTCACCACCGCCGATTGTCCCACGCACCGTTTTCTCGCCGATCCACCAGCAGAGGCGCTGTGCACCCAGTCGCCCGGCCGCAGTCGCCACGTCGCCTTCGCGTAGTCGAGCTCCGAGTGCGGCCACTGCGTGACGATGCGACCCGACGGCGACCGGTAATAGCTGTCGCAGCGCGTCCAGATGGTCTGCTCCAGTTCCTCGGCGATCCGCTCGTTGAACCGACGCTCGACGTCGGGGCGGACGTCGACGAAACCGCCCTTGCGCGCGATGCGGCCGACCGCGCTGGCGACCAGCCGGGCGCCGGCCTCGAGGATGTAGATGATCGAGTTGGCTCCCTGGTTGGTGTTCGGGCCGTAGAGCATGAAGAAGTTCGGGAACCCGCTCACGGCGACGCCGAGGTAGGCCTGCGGATCCGTACCCCACCGCTCGTGCAGGGCTGCTCCGTCGACGCCGGTCACCTTTAGTCCCGACAGGTAGCTGCTGGTCTCGAATCCCGTCGCCAGCACCACGACGTCGACCTCGATCGCTGTCCCGTCGGCGGTCACCAGAGCGCTCGAGGTGACGTGGCCGATGGGGTCGGTGATGAGGTTGACGTGCTCGCGCTGCAGTGCGGTGTAGAACTTTTCGCCGAGCAGCACCCGCTTGCAACGAAACGGGTACCTGGGCGTCAGCGCGTCCCGCAGCACCTCGTCGTGGACGTGTTTGTGCAGAAATCCCTCGGAGAGCTTCTGCACGACCGCCATTCGCGGGTGATCGGGCGTCAGCGCGGTGTTGTCGTGTTGGAATTTCCACAACCGCCACCGCTCCTGAACCGGCGCCCACGGCACGCGGCGGTAGCGCGACAATTCCCGCGGGCTGTAGGGCCGATCCTCCTTGGGCACCATCCACGGCGGTGTGCGCTGAAACACGGTCAACTCGCCTGCGATGTCGGCCAGTTCGGGGACGACCTGTACGCCGCTGGCACCCGTGCCGATCACCGCAACCCGCTTGCCTGTGAGGTCGACGGTCGCATCCCACTGCGCGGTGTGCATGATCGTGCCCGAAAAGCGCTCGAGGCCATCGATGTCCGGGTAGTGCGCAGCGCCGAACAATCCGACGGCGCTGACGACAACGTCGGCGATCACCGGGTCGCGGTCGTCGAAGGTCACCTCCCAGTGCGACGAGTCGGAGTTCCACCGGACGCCCGCCACTTTCGCGTTCAGCATCAGATGCCGGCGGAGGTCGAAGTCGTCGGCAACCTTCTCCAGGTAGGCGAGGATCTCCGGTTGGTAGGCGTAGGTGCGGCTCCACGCCCGGTTCGGCGCGAACGAGAACGAGTACAGATGGCTCTGGATGTCGCACGCCGCGCCGGGATAGATGTTGCGTCGCCACGTTCCGCCGACGCCGTCGGCGCTGTCGATGATCGTCAGGTCGTCGATTCCCCTGCGCCGCAGAGCCACCGCGGCGGCGAGCCCGCCGAAGCCCGCGCCGATGATCGCCACCCGCGGCGACCGCCTGCGCCGTGTCAGCGCCAACATCCGCCCGACCAGATAGCGACGCCGTCTCGTCACGCGACGTCGAATCCCTCCGGCGACCCGTTCGCCCTCGACGCGGCGAGGATGTCGGCGTATTCGGTCGGGCTGCCGAAGAAGAAGCTGCCCTGGCGGGTTGTCGCGTTCGCCTGGCCCTCGCGGTTGTAGTAGCCGGGTGTGCAGGCCTTGGCGCGACCCGCGCTGGCCGCCGACCTCTCGACGACCGTTGCGACCCAGGCGCTTTCGGCGTTGACCGACGGCTCCAGTGTCTCGGCACCGTTACCCAGAGCCCAGGCGATCACCGAGGCCGCGTGCGTCGCCTGCACGTCGAGGAGGTAGGGGAAGTTCACGGTGAAACCGGACTGGGCGATGCTGAGCACGAAGCAGTTCGGGAAGCCGTGAACGGTGATGCCGTGCAACGTGCGAACGCCGTCGCGCCAGGCGTCGGTCAGCGTGCGCCCGTCGCGCCCGACGATCTCGAAGCCCGTACGTCTGGAGTAGTCGGTGCCCACCTCGAATCCGGTGGCGAAGATCAGGCAGTCGATACGGTGCTCGGTTCCGTCCACGACGACGCCGTCGGCGGTGATCCGCTCGACGCCGAGGCCGCGGGTGTCGACGAGGGTGACGTTGTCGCGGTTGAACGTCTGCAGGTAGTCGTCGTGGAAGCACGGCCGTTTGCAGAAGTATCCGTACCACGGTTTGAGGGCCTCGGCGGTGGCGCGGTCGGTGACGATCGCGTCGACGCGGGCCCGGATCTCCTCCATTTTGGCGAAGTCGGCCATTTCGACTGCGCGCAAACGGTCGTCGTCCGACATTCCCGCGACGCTGCGCTGCCGCATCACGAACAGCGTCTTGACGATGCTCGTCCATGCGTCGTCGACCAGATCCTCGTCGGCCTCGCCGCCCGTGGTCAGTACCTGGAAGTTCTCGATGCGGTGCCGCTGCCAGCCGTCCTTCAGTTCCGCCGCCCATTCCGCGTCGGTGCGCCGGTTGCCGCGGACATCCACCGTCGACGGGGTGCGCTGGAACACGTAGAGATGCTCGACCGACCGGCCGAGATGCGGAACGCACTGGATGGCGGTCGCGCCGGTGCCGATGATGCCCACCCGCTTGTCGGCGAGCCCGGCCAGATCGTCGCCCGTGTATCCGTAATCCCATCTGCTGGTGTGGAAGGCGTGGCCGCGGAAGTCTACGATTCCGTCGATGCCGGGCAGCTTCGGCTTCTGCAGATATCCGTTGGCCATCGAGACGAACCGTGCCCGCAGCTCGTCGCCGTGATCGGTGGCGATGATCCACCGGGAAGCTGTTTCGTCCCAGCGGATTCCGGTGACCTCGGTCTGCAGGCAGGCATCACGGTACAGGTCGTAGTGCTCGGCGATCCTCTTGCAATGGGCGAAGATCTCCGGGCCTTTGGCGTACTTCTCGGTGGGGATGTAGCCGAGCTCCTCCAGCAGCGGCATGTACACATAGGACTCCACGTCGCACGCGATGCCCGGATACCTGTTCCAGTACCAGGTGCCGCCGACGTCGGCGGCCTTGTCGATGAGCCGGATGTTCTGCACACCCAGCTCGCGCAGTCGTGCACCGACCAGCAGTCCCCCGAACCCCGCGCCGATGATCGCGACGTCCACGTCGTCGCGGATCGGGGCGCGGGTGAAATGCGGGTCGCGCCAAGGGTCGTCGGCGAATCCCGAGAAAGCGCCGGCGATCTCCACGTACTGCGCGATGCCGTCGGGCCGCAGCCTGATGTCGCGTTCGCGGGCGTACTTTTTCCGCAACGCTTCTGCGTCGAACGCGACGTCAGGCTCTCCCACGATTCGACCCGTCAGTGCGAGAACGGTTGGAGCTGGTCGAAATGGCCGTCGGGCGCCATCGACATCCTCCCGGTGTATGCCGGTGCGATGACGGGGCCGTGGGAATGCTTGGGCGGCATCAAAAGTCCTCTCGTGACGGCTACAGACGGGCGACTGCAGTGCGGACATGCGCCAGGATGTCCGACGCGGATGTGGGGGCGGCCCGCGGCCCGGGGTCGGCGGCGGCCAGGTTGGCGGCGTTGGCGTGCACGAACGCCGCACATGCAGCGGCTTCGCCCGCGGGCAGTCCCGCGGCGAGCAGCGCGCCGATGATGCCCGACAGCACGTCGCCCGATCCGGCGGTGGCGGCCCACGACTGACCCGCGCGGTTGAGATAGACCGGCCCGCCCGGCTCGGCGATGACGGTGACGTTGCCCTTCAGCAGCACGGTCGCGCCGAACTGGTCGGCCAGCCTTCGAGTGGCGGCCACCCGGTCGTCGCCCGGCGGCGCACCGGCGAGCCGGGCGAACTCGCCCGCATGCGGCGTCAGCACCGTCGGCGCTCTGCGGTTGGCGAGCAGGTCGGGGTGCGCGGCAAGGATCGTCAGCCCGTCGGCGTCGACGATCACGGGCAGGTCGGTGTCCAGCGCGAACCACAGCGCCGATGCGCCCACGTCGTCGGTGCCAAGACCGGGACCGACGACCCACGCCTGCACCCGGCCCGCCGCGGAAGGCGTCGGCGCGGCGATCACCTCGGGCCATTGCGAAAGGACCTGCTGTGCGGCGCTTCCCGCGTAGCGAACCATGCCGGAGGTGGCTGCCACCGCGGCGCCGGTGCACAGTACGGCCGCACCGGGGTAGGTCGCCGAGCCCGCGAGGACGCCGGTGACGCCCTGGGTGTACTTGTCGTCCTTCGGGCCGGGCATCGGCCAACGTGCGGCGACATCGGCGGCGTCGACGCTCATCAGGTTGGGCTGCGGCAGGTCGAGGCCGATGTCCACCAGTTCGACGCGGCCGCAGTCGCCCAGCGCGTGAACGGGTTTCAGGCCGCCGAACGTGACGGTGAGCGCGGCATGCACCGCAGGCCCGCTGACGGCACCGGTGTTCACGTCGATACCGCTGGGAATGTCGACTGCCACCACCGGGATCGCCGCCTCGTCGACGGCGGCGAACACCTCGGCGGCGGCGGGACGCAGGGGGCCGGAGCCGGAGATGCCGACGACGCCGTCGATCACGAGATCGCTTGTCGTGGGCACACTGTGCACCACTCGCCCGCCCGACTTGCGGAATGCGGACAGCGCCTCGGCGTGGGCGCGTTCGGCATCGAGCAGGACTGCAGCAGCGGCTGCACCGCGGCGACGCAGAAACGTGGCTGCCCACAGCGCGTCGCCGCCGTTGTCGCCGGAGCCGACGACCGCGCACACCGTCCGGCCCGCGATGCCTCCGGTCTGCACCGTCAGTTCGCGCGCGATCGCAGTGGCAAGGCCGCCCGCCGCCCGCCGCATCAGGGCGCCGTGGGGCAGCGAGGCCAGCAGCGGTGCTTCGGCTTCGCGGATCACATCAGCGGAGTAGTAGTACCGCATCGGCTCCCACGTTATCCCTCGCCGGGGTTCAGACCAGTGATAACGGGAATCCACCCAGGCAGCTCACACGGTGTGACGAGAAGGGAGACGGTGCGGGTTGGCTGCCTTGACGCTGCTACTGATGCTGATGGCGGCAACAGTGCTGCTCGCTCCTGTCGGTGACCGCATATCAATTCCCTACCCGGTCCTGCTGTTGATGTTCGGCCTGGTGCTCGCGTTCGTGCCCGGTCTGCCCGTACCTGCGATAAACCCCGAGCTCTTGCTTCCGCTGGTGCTGCCGCCGCTGCTGTTCGCTGCGGCCAGGCGGACGTCGTGGCGTGAGTTCCTGGACAACCGACGGCCGATCATGCTGCTGGCCGTCGCGCTGGTGGCGGTCACTGCTTTCGCGGTCGGATACACGCTGCAGGCGCTGGTACCGGGTCTTCCGCTGATCGCCGCCCTCGCTCTGGGTGCCGCGGTCGCGCCGCCCGATCCGGTGGCCGCCACCGCGGTCGCACACAAGCTTGGCCTTCCGCACCGGCTGCGCACGATCCTGGAGGGTGAAGGGCTGTCGAACGACGCGACGGCTCTGGTGTTCTACGAGGTCGCGGTGGCGGCGACCCTCACCGGGGCGTTCTCGCCGCGGCACGCCGGCACGGCGCTGGGCCTCGCCGTCGTGGTCGGTATCGCGGTCGGGTTCGTGGTGGCTGCCCTGACTCGACTGCTCGTGAAGAGGCTGCCCGCCCACCCCGCGGGCAGTGCGCTCATCCTTCTGGTCCCGTTCGCCGCCTACGCCGCGGCCGATGCCGCACACGGCAGCGGCGTGCTGGCGGTGGTCACGGTCGCCTTGGCGCTTGACCGCTACGGCGACGCCGAGTCCTCGCAGACCCGCCTGGTGGCGGGTACCACGTGGGAGATCATCGAGCTGCTGGTGACGGGCGCGGCGTTCGCGTTCGTCGGCCTCGAAATGCGCGCTGTCGCCGACAAGGTCGACGGTCAGTTGCACACGCTGATCGGCCAGGCGGCGATCGTGACGGCGGTGGTGATCGTCGTGCGCTTCGCGTGGATCTTTCCGGTCGCCTTCATCGACGAGAAGGCGCGCCGACGCCGCAAACCCGACCTCGCCGAACCCGTCGGCTGGCGCGAGATGACCGTGGCGTCGTGGGCGGGGATGCGCGGTGTCGTGACGCTGGTCGCGGCGCTGGCCCTGCCGCCGAATTTCCCGGAGCGCGACCGGCTGATCTTCGTCGCCTTCGTCGTCATCAGCGTCACCCTGCTACTGCAGGGACTGACGCTGCCGTGGCTGGTGCGACGGCTGGGTGTCAGCGCCTCGGACGGCGAACGCCACGAGGCCGAGCAGGAACTGCTGCATCGCGCCAGGGACGCCGGCTTCCAGCGCCTCGACGAGCTTCGCGACGAGGACGTCGACGGCGACGTCATCGAGCAGGCCAGGGAGAACGCCGACCGGATGTGGCACTCACTTGGCTACGCGCCGAACGGCCAGGATGAGGACGCGGCGCGGCGCACCGCGGACCGCGCCGGGGATGCGGTCACCGTCAACGCGGTCAAGGACGAGATGCTGGCCGCAGCCAGGGACGCGGTCGTCGAGGCCCGCACCCAGTCGGGAACAGACCCGACCATCGCCGACCGGGTGTTGCGCAGGCTGGACAGCCGCGGCACTCAGCCCGAATAGCTAGTTCTTGGGGTCGAACGACGTCGTGCGCCTGATGTGCACGTTGTCGCCGAACTCGTTCTCCCACTCGGCGTAGCGCTCCTCGATGAAGTCGCGGAACGCGTGGGGCACGCCCTCCGTGGTATCCGGGGCGCCGGACGATGCGTTGGAACCCGTGCTCATCGCTCTATGGTAAGTGCTCGCCCGTGGCGGCTGTCATCCGCCGCTCCTGGCCCCTGCTTTCGTTATTCGACGGTGACCGACTTGGCCAGGTTGCGCGGCTTGTCGACGTCGTATCCGCGGGCCTGGGCGACCCCTGCGGCGAACACCTGCAGCGGGATCGTCGACAGCAGCGGCTGGAAAAGCGTTGAAACCGCCGGGATTTCGATCAGGTGATCCGCATACGGCCGCACAGTGTCGTCGCCCTCCTCGGCGATCACGATGGTCAGCGCGCCGCGCGCCTGGATCTCGCGGATGTTCGACAGCAGCTTGGCGTGCAGCATCGCCGAACCTTTCGGCGAGGGCATCACGACGATGACCGGCAGGTTGTCCTCGATCAGCGCGATCGGGCCGTGCTTGAGCTCACCGGCAGCGAATCCCTCGGCGTGCATGTACGCCAGTTCCTTGAGCTTCAACGCACCCTCGAGCGCGACGGGGTAGCCGACGTGGCGGCCGAGGAACAGCACGGTCTGCGACTTCGCGAACCGGCGGGCCAGCGCGTTGACGGGCTCGACGGTGGCGAGCACCCGCTTCACCAGTTCGGGCATCGCCTCGAGTTCGCGGTATTCGCGTTCGACCTCGTCGGGGTACTTGGTGCCGCGGGCCTGCGCGAGCGCCAGTCCGACGAGGTAATTGGCCGCGATCTGCGCCAGGAACGTCTTGGTCGATGCGACGCCGATCTCCGGTCCGGCGCGGGTGTAGAGCACCGCGTCGCACTCGCGTGGGATCTGGCTGCCGTTGGTGTTGCAGATCGCCAGCACCTTGGCCTTCTGCTCCTTGGCGTGCCGCACCGCTTCGAGGGTGTCGGCGGTCTCACCGGACTGTGAGATGGCGATTACCAGCGTGCTGCGGTCCAGGACCGGGTCGCGGTAGCGGAACTCGCTGGCGAGCTCGACCTCGACGGGCAGCCTCGTCCAGTGCTCGATGGCGTATTTGGCCAACATGCCGGAGTGATAGGCGGTGCCGCAGGCGACGATGAAGACCTTGTCGATCTCGCGCAGCTCCTGATTGGACAGCCGCTGCTCGTCGAGCACGATGCGGCCGTCGACGAAGTGCCCCAGCAGGGTGTCGGACACCGCGGCGGGCTGCTCGGCGATCTCCTTGAGCATGAAGTACTCGTAGCCGCCCTTTTCCGCGGCCGAGAGGTCCCAGTCGATGTGGAACTCGCGGGCGTTGGCGGCCTCGTCGTTGCCGTGGAAGTCGGTGATCGTGTAACCGTCGCGGGTCAGCACCACGGCCTGGTCCTGGCCGAGCTCGACCGCGTCGCGGGTGTGTTCGATGAAGGCCGCGACGTCGGAGCCCAGGAACATCTCGCCGTCGCCGACGCCGACCACCAACGGGGTCGAGCGCCGCGCGGCCACGATGGTGTCGGGATCGTCAGCGCTGGCGAACACCAGCGTGAAATGCCCTTCCAACCGTGGCAGGACGGTCATCACCGAGCCGACGAAGTCGCCTGCCGTGGGTCCGTGGTGGTACTGCCACGAGACCAGGTGCACGGCGACCTCGGTGTCGGTGTCGCTCGCGAACTCGACGCCGGTCGCTTCCAGCTCTTGGCGCAGCCCCGCGTAGTTCTCGATGATGCCGTTGTGGACGACCGCGAACTTGCCCGAGCCGTCGCGGTGCGGGTGGGCGTTGCGGTCGGTCGGCCTGCCGTGGGTGGCCCAGCGGGTGTGGCCGAGGCCGGTGCTGCCTGCAAGGTCGGCAGCGTCGGTTTCGGCCAACGCGGCCTCGAGGTTGGCCAGGCGACCCGCACGGCGCCGGACCGTCAGTCCGCCCGCACCGTCGATCAGCGCGACGCCGGAGGAGTCGTATCCGCGGTACTCCATTCGGCGCAACGCATCGACGACGACTCCGCAAGCGTCCCGCGTGCCGACGTAGCCGACGATTCCACACATAGGTAATAAGCGTAGACGACTATTCAGCTAACATCATCTTCGCGACAAAAACGGTTTTTGGTGCGTGTTACGCATGTTCGTCGATATCGAGCGAATCCGCACTGGCCGAAGGGTCACTGGGCAATGTCGTGATGTGCCTCGACCAGGCGATCTCGGCCAGCAGCGCAGCCACAACCCCAAACGCGAAGTACAACGCGGGCAGCCACGGCGCGACGCCGAACAGCGCGTCGGAATCGTCGGCATAGCGCGCCAAACCCGCGACGGCGATGACGGCTTCGACCGCCGGGCCGACGACTGCGGCGAGCACAGCCGCAGATCGCGGCCCCAGTGCCGAGCGATCGACCCGAGGGCGCACCAGGGGTGATCACCGCGACGCGCATTGCAGGCCCGGCATGTGCAGCCGGATCTCGGCGATCGAGACGGTCGCCAGGGCGACCAGGAGTGGAAACCAGACGGGGCTGCTCCACACGAACGGCACCGCGTCGGAGAGGTATTCGGTGGTGCCGGTGGCGACGTGGCTGTGGTCGCCGACGAGCGACGCCGCCGCTCCGAGCACGAACAACACCGCCGCATCAGGCCAGCGCAATTTCACAGCAAGGACCCTAACGTCGGCGCATCGGCGGTGGGCTACGGTCGACGGATGGCCGCCACGAAGAAGCTTTTCGCCGCCTTGAAGCGGCGCGGTCCGCACCGCGTGCTGCGCGGCGATCTGTCCTTCGCGGGCCTGCCCGGTGTGGTCTACGCCCCGGAGTCCGGGTTCAACCTTCCCGGCGTCGCGTTCGGCCATGAATGGTTGACCGGCGTCGAGCGCTACACCGGCACGCTCGAACACCTGGCCTCGTGGGGAATCGTCGCCGCCGCGCCGGACACCGAGAAAAGCTTCGCGCCGTCGGTGCTGAACCTGGCGTTCGATCTGGGCACCACCCTGGACATCATCGCCGGAGTTCGGCTGGGCGACGGGAAAATCAGCGTGCATCCGGGCAAGCTCGGCCTCGTCGGCCACGGCTTCGGCGCGTCGACGGCGGTGTTCGCCGCCGCGGGGATGCCGGTCAAGCCGCAGGCCGTCGTCGCCGCGTTCCCGACGGTCACCAAACCTCGCGCCGAGGAGGCCGCGGCGTCGTTGACGGTGCCCGGGCTGATTCTCACCGACCCCGGTGATCCGATGACGCTGCGCTCCAACGCCGTAGAGCTGGCGCGCGTGTGGGACAGCGCGACGCTGCGCGCTGTACCGAAGGCAAAGGCGGGCGGCTTGATCGAGGGCCGGCGCCTGGCCAGGGTGGTCGGCTTGCCCGGCGCCGACCGGAGCACGCAGAAGATGGTGCGGGCGCTGATGACCGGGTTCCTGTTGCACGCGCTCACCGGGGACAAGACTTATCGCGACTTCGCCGATCCCGAGACGGACCTGCCGAAGGCGGCGGTGATGGACCCGTTCGCTGACGACCCCGTCGACTTGGAGAACAAGGTCGTCGCGCTGTTGAAACCCTGATTCGTCCCAACCAACTAGTTGGGTGTATAACCTGAGGGTGGCCTCCATGCGGACTGGAATCTTTCTCAACTACGCCGGCGGTTTCCTCGAGGCGGTCGACGAGGTCGTCGAGCTGGAGAAGGTCGGCGTCGACATCGCGCTTGTGGCCGAGGCGTACTCGTTCGACGCGATCAGCCAGCTGGGGTTTCTGGCCGCCAAGACATCGCGGATCGAGTTGGGCTCCGGCGTCGTGCCGATCTATGTCCGCACCCCGTCGCTGCTGGCGATGACGGCAGCGGGGCTGGACTACGTGTCCGACGGCCGCTTCCGGCTCGGCATCGGCACGTCCGGCCCGCAGGTGATGGAGGGCTTCCACGGCGTCCCGTTCGACGCGCCACTCGGCCGCACCCGCGAAGTCGTCGAGATCTGCAGGCAGGTGTGGCGCCGCGAGAACGTCCAGTTCGACGGCAAGCACTACCAGATACCGCTGCCCCACGATCGGGGCACCGGACTGGGTAAGCCACTGCACCTGATCAATCACCCTGTCCGCGAACGTATTCCGATCACGATCGCCGCGCTCGGCCCGAAGAACGTCGAGCTGACGGCGGAGATCGCCGAAGGCTGGCAACCGGTGTTCTTCCATCCGGAGAAGGCCGACGACGCCTGGGGCGAATCGCTGCGCGCGGGGATGGCCAAGCGCGATCCCGAACTCGGGCCGCTGGACATCATGGTCAGCGCCACCCTGGCCATCGGCGACGACGTCGAGGACCGGCTGGCGTGGGCCAAACCGCAACTGGCGCTCTACATCGGCGGGATGGGCGCGCGCGGGAAGAACTTCTATCACAACCTGGCGACCCGGTACGGGTTCGGTGACGTGGCCGACCACATCCAGGATCTGTATCTGTCCGGCCGCAAGACCGAGGCGATCGACGCCGTGCCCGACGACTTGGTGCGCCACGTATCACTGATCGGGCCAAGGGGTTTCGTGAAGGAACGCGTCGCAGCCTTCGCGGAGGCTGGTGTCACCACGCTGCTGGTGCATCCGCTGACCGGAGACCGCCGCGAGTCCGTCCGCTTCGTCGAGGAACTGCAAGCCCTGCTGCCGTAGTCATTCCATTTCGGTGGGCAGCCCGCGTGGCGGCACCTGCGCGACGATCAAGCACGGGCCCGGATATGCCTTGGCGGAGTCGAGTTCGGTGTCGAGCGCCGCTGCTGTGTCGACGACCTTCGCGCACTGCACGCCAATGCTGTCGGCGTACTTGACGAAGTCCCATTGACCGATGACGGCGTACGGCTTTGCGGGAGTATTGCTGTTCGGGTTGAAGTAGGTGCGATCCAAGAGGAACTGCTCGAAGCCGTAGATGCCGTTGGCGATCAGCACGACGATGGGGTTGCGCCCGTATCGCACCATCGTCGACAACGCCTCGGCGGTCATCTGGAATCCGCCGTCCCCGCAGATGACGAGCGGGCGACGGGTCGATCCGAACGAGGCGCCGACAGCCGCAGCGACCGAATGCCCGATCGAGGCCCACACCGCGTCGCACAGGAATGCGTCTCTCCCCTTCACCGGCAGGTTCGCCGCCGCGTACGTGCCGAGAAAGGTGTCCGGGATCGTGATCAGGTTCTCGTCCAGAGCATTTCCGATGCGCTGAAAGACCTGCTTGTAGGTCAGGGAACCGGTTGCTGCCGGTGGCGAAGTAGGCACCGCGCCCGCGGGGACATTTGCCGGCGGCTGCTCGGCGGCTTTCGCTTGCATTGCGGAGACCAGAGCACGGATCTCGGCGTTCTGCTTCGGTTGGTTCTTCACCCGCACCTTGCCGTCATACACGGCGACCATGCTGTTGAACTTCTGGGTGATCAGCGGCGCGAAGCTGTTCGGGAACACGCAGCCGAGCGTCACGAGCAGATCGGTCGATTCGACCTGTGTCCGGATGGCCTGCGGTACGTACGGAGGGTCGTAGACACCGATCCACCCTGCACCTGTTTCGGCGAGAGTCGATTTCGACAACATGTCGCTGGCCCACCGCACTCCGAGCTTGCCGATCAGGTCAGCAACCGCATCGGCAAGGCCATAGCGTGCGACCTCGGTACCGATCAGGACAACCGGCTTCTGCGCGCCGCGGATGAGGCTGACAATCGTTGCCGCAAGCTGTGTTTCGGTACCTGCGGCAGGAACGTTCGATGACAACGGCGGACCGGGATTGGCGCAGGACTGCGGCCACAGGTTCATGGCGATTTCGATGTATACCGGGCGCTTCGATGTCAGCGCGGCGGTGATAGCGGAGTCGACGGCGGCCGGTACGCTGTCGCTCGTCGCTGCCCGCACCGACTTGGCGGTGACGAGAGCGAACGCGTCGAGTTCGGAATTGGCACGGCCCGTCGAGTGCGAGTACACGACGTCCCGCTGCGCCAAGTCAGCCAGATGTCCGGCGGTGGGGCCTCCGTTCACGACGACGATCGGGCTGCGCTCGACGTAGGCGCCCGCGACCGCGTTGATGAGGCTCAGCGTGCCGACACCGTTGGCAACAGCCACGGCGGCCAGCCCCTTGGTACGGGCGTATCCGTCTGCGGCGTAACCGGCTTCGAGATCGCTCGCCGTGACGACCGGAGTGACGCCGTGCGCCGGTGCCGCATCGAACAGCGCCGCGCAGTACAGCGCGGGCACACCGAAAAGGTGTGTGACACCCTGCTCCTTCAGTCGGGTCAAGACGTAGTCGACGACAGTGAACGGCACGGCGCGTCACCTCGCTTTCAGACGTTCACGCTCGGCTTCGCCGGTCCGTGGGGCAGTACCGGATCGTAGACAGCGGCGTGGTCGGGATGGTTGATGTGAATCCTCGGCATCGGCATCGGCGGCACCACACCGAAGTGGGCCGCCATGTACTTCACGACGTTCTTGCACACCGTCTGCGAGACGGTTTCGTCGGCGACATTCTCTTCGTAGGTTCCGCCGATCACGACGTGATCTGACCGCGGGAACAGATAGCCATCACCGCTGTAGAGGTACGCCAGGTTGTTCTGTGCGGGCAGCATCGCCAGTTGGCCCTTGATCGGTTGCATCTCAGCGTCGTTGAACAGGTTCTTCGCGCCCATACCCGTGCAGTTGACGATGACGTGATGTGGGACGGTCGCGAGTATGTCGGCACGGCTGTCGAAGTGTCGCTCTACGAACGCCGCCCCGCGCTGCCTCAGGTCGCTCTCGAGTCGCGCGAGGAACACCGGCGGCTCGATCAACAATGTGCGGTACTCGTAGCCGGGTTTGGTGTGGCCCTGAAACGGCATGCGGGTCAGGGGATTCGGCTCGGGAATCAGGCCGGGACACAGTTGCAGCACGATATCGAAGTTCTTGGTCCGTTCGTGGGTGTAATTGGACCGCTCGTAGACACCGAACTCCGGGCCGAGTTCACAGCGAAACCGCGTATAGGAATCCGTGAGGATCTTCTTCAGCTCCTGTTCGCGGGCGTACTCGACGACCGACACCGCCCACTGGCCACCGGCTTTGTGCGACGTGGTGTCGACCGGTTTGCGGTCGGAGTAGATCGTGACGTCGAGTCCGAGTTCGGTCAGCATCGTCGCCGCCGTCAAGCCCATCACGCCGGCGCCCAGGACCGCCGCCGTGGTGTCGTGTGACGTGGCGACACGGGCGGAGACGATGTCGTGTACCTGTTGGGCGCAGCCCCAGCTCATCGTGATGCCGGCCCCGCCGTGGCCGTAATTGTGCACGAGGAACTTCTGGCCCGCCGCCTCATGCTCGAGCCGATATGTCCGTTTGCGGTAAGGCCGCACGCCTGCGACGCAGGCACCGGCCGCGCCCGGATCAAATGTGAAGTCCGGGGTCGGAAGGTTGGTGTCCGCGGGAGGCATGTGTCGGAGCGTAGGCACGCACGTGGCCGCCGCACACGAGTAATGCACTACCCGCACACATCAGTTCTCTGGTCCTGCCTGGGGCAGCGCATCGGCGGCGATCTCGCACGGCGTCTCGGCGCCCAACGGCTCGACGTTCGGCGGTGGTTCTGTGATGGGGGCCGGTGGTGGCGGCATCGGAGCGGGCGGCGGGGTCGGTGTCGGCTCTGGTGAAGGCTCCTCCTTCACCGGTTCCTCTTGCGCGCAGCCTTCGATCGGGTCCTCTTCCGATCCGTCGGTTTCGGCGAGTTCGTCCGTCTTCGGGTCCGCTTCGTCTTCGTCGGTGTCCTCGTCCTCATCGGGCACCGACTTTTCGTCATCTGCGGGCTCGACCTCGTCGATCACCTCCTCGTCCGACTCCGGCGGCTCAGGAAGTCCCTCGTCCGGGGAACCGAGCAGACCGCCGATCGCGTCGGCCAGCTGAGAACCAAGGCCGGTGAGTCCGCCTGAGCCGCCGGTGAGTCCGCCTGCGCCGCCGGGCAATCCGCCGCCCATCTCGCCGAGGGACGGCATCGAGGGCATGGACCCCGACGGCATCGCGGATGCGGGAGCGGTAGTAGGCGGGGCGGCGAGCGGCGCCGCCGACATCGGCGACGGGAGCGGTTCTGGCCCCGCGGCGGGAATGGCGGGCGCCGCGGGGGAATGGCGGGCGCCGCGGGGGGAATGGCGGGCGCCGCGGCGGGGATGGCCGGCGGGGGCGGCGACCACCCGGCAGGGGCGGTGCCCGATGGCATGGACGTCGGACCGAGGTCGCCGGGCACCTCGAATGTCGACGGAAGGTCGCCTGTCAGGGCAGAGGTTGCCGCGTCGAATGCGGCGGAGACGGCGGCCATCGCCTTCTGCATCGCGGCGAGCCAATCGGAGCGAACATCGTTGTCCACGAACGGCTTCACCTGTTGGTCGACCAGTTCGCTGGCGACCGCGCGATCCCCTGCCCCTGTGGTGACAGTCTGCGTTGCGGCCTGCCATTGCGCCCGTTCCGCCTGCCGGCGGTCATCGATCTCGATGGCGGTGGCGACCTTCTCGTCGACCGCCTGCCACAGGTTGTCGCGCAGCGCGGCGAACGCATCGACGGCGTTGCGTACGGCCGACGCCGCGGCGGCGGACGCCTCGCTGTGCCGAAGCAGGAACTCCCGCGAGGCATCGCCGCCGCGGCCCTGCCAGGCGTCGGTGAGCGCGTCGAGCTGACGCTCCTGCAGCTGCCGTGCTCCGTCTGTTGTGGTCGCGACCGACTCGAGCGCCGCGCGATCGGCTTCCAGCGCGCGCAGGTCCAACCCGTCCTCGCTGCTGTACCAGTCCCGCACCTGCGCGGAATGCAGCGTGAGATCCGGATTCTGGTAGCCGAGCAGGTGGCATGCCCACACATAGTCGCCGACGTTGTCGACGGCCGGACGTCCCTCAGCGAGGCGCGCGTCGACGTCTAAAGGCTCGGCCATCGGTCAGCCGAGCCGTCCTGCGCCGCGGGCGTCGACGTCGACGTATCGATCTGCCGACGAACGCAATTCGGCTGCTACCTCCGCCGACGCGCGTGACCATTGCTGCAGGCGGTGGGCCAGGTCGTCGACCGCACGGCGCAACGCATCCCCCTGGGCGGCGTGTACCCGACCGGCGACCGCCCCGTCGAACCGCAATCCGGTCAGGTGGGTACGGACGGCGGCGTCGACCATGTCGGCAGAGATGTCGTACTGGCGCGCGGCGTCGAGCACCGCCGCTACGTCCACGCGCGCGAAGTCAGGTTCTCCCACACTGGCTACGACGTCGGCGGAACCTCACCGGTTCCACCTATTTGTCTAGCCCTGGTCGCTGACCGACTCGGCGACGCGGATGGCCAGTTGGCGCGCGGTGTCCTCGTCGGCGGCCTCCACCATCACCCGAACCATCTGCTCGGTTCCCGATGGCCGCAACAGAATCCGCCCGGTGTCGCCGAGTTCGGCTTCGGCCTCGGCGACGGCGGACCGCACCCCGGGCGCGTCGGCAACGGTGGCCTTGTCGTCGACCTCGACGTTGATGAGCACCTGCGGCAGCTGTTGCATGGACGACGCCAACGCGGCCAGCGGTGTGCGCGTCTGCGCCATCCTCGACATCAGCCGCAGCCCGGTGACGATGCCGTCGCCGGTGGTGCCGAGCGCGGGCATCACGATGTGGCCGGATTGTTCACCGCCGAGCGAGTATTCGCCTGCGCGCAGTTCTTCCAGCACGTAGCGGTCGCCGACACCGGTGGTGCGGACCTCGATGCCCGCCGCGCGCATCGCGAGGTGCAACCCGAGGTTGCTCATCACGGTGGCGACCAGGGTGTTGGACGCCAAGCTCGCCCGCCTCCTGCATCGCCAGCGCCAGGATCACCATGATGGCGTCGCCGTCGATGATGTTGCCCTCGGCATCGACAGCGAGGCAGCGGTCGGCGTCGCCGTCGTGGGCCAGACCGAGGTCGGCGCCCCTGGACACGACGGCCCGCTGCAGCGTCTCCATGTGCGTGGAACCGCAGCCGTCGTTGATGTTGACACCGTTGGGTTCTGCGTTGATCGCGATGACGGTGGCACCCGCAGCCTGATACGCCTTCGGTGCGGCGTACGACGCGGCACCGTGCGCGCAGTCGACGACGACGGTCAATTCGTCGAGCCGGGTGGTGAGGGCCTTGCTTGCGTGGCGTAGATACCGGTCGAGGGCGTCGTCGGCGTCGACCACCCGGCCGATGGCGGCGCCGACGGGGCGCTCGCCGGGCCCGGCGGCCAGGAGTTCTTCGATGCGGTCCTCGGTGGCGTCGTCGAGCTTGTGGCCGCCCGCGCCGAAGATCTTGATGCCGTTGTCGGGCATCGGGTTGTGCGACGCGGAGATCATGACGCCGAATTCGGCGTCGTAGGCGTTGGTGAGGTAGGCGACCGCAGGCGTGGGAAGCACGCCGACACGCAGGGCGTCGACGCCTTCGCTGGTCAGCCCGGCGATGACCGCCGCCTCCAGCATCTCGCCGCTGGCCCGCGGGTCGCGGCCCACAACGGCCACCCGCCGTCGGGCCTGCGAGGAGTTTCCGAGTCGACGCGCAGCCGCCGAACCCAGCCCAAGTGCCAGCTCAGCGGTCAGATTGCGGTTGGCAACCCCACGAACTCCGTCGGTGCCGAACAGTCGACCCATCTTACTAATTTCTCATAGATGGCCGCTGATGACACAACCGCCGACGTCAGCGCTCGTGTCGCCGAGCAATCGGTACCCGATCGAGACCCTGAGACTGCACTCACCGCCCGAACCCCTCGATACGGGCGGTGAGGCCTCTTGGGTAGTTAGTTACCCACGCTGTTGGCCGGGCGCGGTCCCCCGACGAGGTGACTGAGGTGCACTCGCCCACCGGTGGCAGTCGGACTGCTCTCACGCGCTAGGCGTGCCTCGCTTCCGGGCACAGGGCTTCCTCGATCAGCCGACAGCTAAACAAAAATTTCGAGAAGAACCTGGCAGATTGGCTTTTAGCTTCGCACAGCTAATTAACTATGACTAAATACCGCGCGCTTGATTCCACCGGTCGAGGCTCTATGTGTATGTCCCCACCGCCCCCCAAGATCGTTACTGGCGAGCTTGGAAAAAATTAGGAAACACCCGATTTCTCTGCTCGCTGCGGGCCGATAACGTCGCGATCGACGAAAGGATCTCCGATGCGCAGCGACCTGTTCTCCCCGCAGAACGCCGGAAACCCAGACCCAGCAGCCCGGCATGAAGCTGCAGAACGGGAAGATGCTCAAGGTCGCCCTCAACGGCGAGATGATGGTCCGCCAGGGTGCGATGGTGGCCTACCAGGGCAACATCCAGTTCCAGGGAATCGGCGCCAGCGGCGTCGGCCAGTTCGTCAAGCAGCAGCTGACCGGCGAAGGCATCCCGCTGATGCGCTGCACCGGCGCCGGTGACATGTTCCTCGCCGACCTGGCCTCCGACATCCACCTCATCGACCTCGAGGGCGGACACGACGGCCTGACGATCAACGGCAAGAACGTGCTGGCCTTCGAGCCGACGCTGTCCTACGACATCCGACGGGTGCAGGGCGCGGGGATGTTGTCGAACGCGGGCCTGTTCAACTGTGTCTTCTCCGGCCAGGGCCGTATCGCGATCACCACCAAGGGCACGCCGGTGGTACTGCAGGTCGACCAGCCCACCTACGCCGACCCGCAGGCCGCCGTGGCCTGGTCGGCGTCGCTGCAGACCGGTTTCCACCGCGCCGACCAGTTCGGGCTCGGCACGCTGGTCGGGCGCAGCACCGGCGAGGCGTTCACGATGTCGTTCAACGGCCAGGGCTTCGTCGTCGTGCAGCCGTCGGAGGAGATGCCGGGCACGTTCGTCAGCGGCACCGGCGGCGGCCAACAGGCGGGCCAGGCCGGGTCCGCGGTCGCCGGGGTGCTCGGCAACTTCCTGGGCCGCTGACGCACACCGCCCGGCATGCACGTGGCATACCGGGCGGTGTGAGTAGAGCGGATCAGCGCTTGGAGTACTGAGGCGCCTTGCGGGCCTTCTTGAGTCCGTACTTCTTGCGCTCGATGGCGCGCGGGTCGCGGGTCAGGAAGCCGGCCTTCTTCAGCGCAGGCCGGTCCTCGGGCTGCACCAGGATCAGGGCGCGGGAGATCGCCAGGCGCAGCGCGCCTGCCTGTCCGGACGGGCCGCCGCCATCGAGGTGGGCGTGGATGTCGAAGGCGTCGACGCGGTCCACGGTCACCAGCGGAGCCTTGATCAGCTGCTGGTGCACCTTGTTCGGGAAGTACGCCTCCAGCGTGCGCCCGTCCAGGTTGAACTGGCCGGTGCCGGGCACCAGACGCACCCGCACCACGGCCTCCTTGCGGCGGCCGACGGTCTGGATCGGGCGGTCGATGATGACCGGTTCACGCGGTTCGCGGGCCTCGGGGGCCGCGGTCTCGGTCTCGGTCTCGGTCACGGTCTCGACGGTCTCGGGGGTCTCGGGGGCCTCGACGTCCTGGGCTTCCGCGACGTCAGTGGTGTCGGTTGTCTCGGTCACTGGCTCACCTGCTTGATCTCGTACGGCTCCGGCTTCTGTGCAGTATGGGGATGCTCCGGACCCGCGTAGACCTTCAGCTTCTTCTGAATCTGACGGCTGAGCTTGTTGTGCGGGAGCATGCCGACGATCGCCTTCTCGACCACACGGTCGGGATGACGCTGCATCTCGTCGCCGAGCGAACGGCGGTGCAGACCACCCGGGAAGCCCGAGTGACGGTAGGTGAACTTCTTCTGCAGCTTGTCGCCGCCGATGGCGACCTTGTCTGCGTTGATGACGATGACGAAGTCGCCGCCGTCGACATTGGGCGTGAATGTCGGCTTGTGCTTGCCACGCAGCAGATTGGCTGCCGCGACAGCGAGCCGGCCGAGCACCACGTCGGTGGCGTCGATGACGTACCACGTGCGTGTGGTGTCACCCGCCTTCGGCGTGTACGTAGGCACAGCGCGTTCCTCTTATCTCTCGGGTGGATCCCGGTGTGAACCAGGTGCCGGTCAGGCGCTTACGGTGCGAAAGTCTCGGCGACCGACATTGACCCGAGACCCGCGTGCCCGAAGGCTCACCGCACGCCAACCGAGCAGCATACCGGCGAGCGTCAGTGCAGGTCAAAACGCAGAACTGTGCGGTCCCGCGGGCTCCCCTCCCGACGGGACCGCACAGTGGTCTGCGGGCTAGCCGCCCCAGGCGCTCGCGGCGCTGCGGTCGGTGGTCGCCACGTCGTCGGCACCGTCGCGCACCGCGTTGCCGAGGCTGAACAGAATCTCGTTCAGTGCGGCCGCCGCCTGATCCCATCTGGCCTGCTCGGCCCGGTACGCCTCGGCGGCTTCCCGGGTCCAGACCTCCTGAAGAGGGACGATCTGCGACCGCAGATCGTCGAGCGCGGCGTTGAGCCGTGCGGAGGTGTTGTGAATCTCCTGCCGGACGGTGTACTCGATCTCGTCGAAGTTGTACGCAAGAACCGGTTCCATGGTCAGGCTCCTCAGAGGTTGGTGCCGACGGCGTTGATCTGGTGCGAGTGACCCTCTGCCGCCTCACGCAGCGACCGCTCGTTGACGCGCATCGTCTCGGCGATCCGCTGCAGGGCGGCGTGCAGCTTCGTCGACTCGCCGTTCCAGCGGTCGACAACCTCCCGGAAACGTGCGGCGGCCACGCCTCCCCACACCGACGGTGGCACGCTCACCATTGCGCCGATGAACGATTGGAGCATCGCGCGGATTTCCTCGTTGCGGGCGTCGATCTTGCCCGCTACCGCTGCCATCAGGTCGAGGTCGGTGTTGAGCGATCCGCCTGCCGATGTTGTCATCTACATCCTTTCGCGTTCCTGATCGAGTTGTGAGTACGACGCGGTGCGAGGGCAATTGGTTCCCCCGACTCAGAAAATCGCATGCGCCGAACGGATCGCCTCCTCGCACACCGGACGCACGGCGTCTTTCCCGCCGGGAGTGCTCTGGCATCCGATGGCGATGCGCACGGTGTCGTCGACCAGCACCGTCCAGTCGATCTGTCGCGCACCACGGCTCTCCCGGTAGGTGACGGCCGGTCGATCCGAGCGACGGTCGTCGGCGTTGAACTGGCTGAACACATCTGAATCCTGGTCGCCGAGAGCACTTCGCAACGCCGCCGACGTCGTCGCCAACGTCTCCCCCTTCCTCACGCGCGACTGCGTCATCAGCACGGCGCTCCCACCATCCGGCGCGGTCACCTGCACCCGTGCAGAACCGGCACCCGAGGTGATGCGCCGTACCTCCCAGAGCGCCGGAACTTTGAGCGCTACCCGCCCCTCGACCAGAAGGGTCATCGGGCCCGATGCCGGCGCGGGTCCGTCTGTACGCAGAGCGAGTCCGAGACACAGAAGCGTCACCGACACCGACACGATGACTCCGGCGCGTACCGCGGGCCGGTCACGTCTGCGCTGCGCTGGGTCCGTCGGGGCGTTCCGACGCGGCCGAGGTTTCTCACCGATGCGCAGGACGCGGTCCGAGTGCACGGTTGTCACGGATGTGCCGCGGGCCCTGAGACATTCGCAGATGGCACCGGCGAGTTCCTTTGCGCCGGCGACACCGGGCGGCGCGTCCACCAGCACAGCGGTCGACCGGTCGATGCGATCCGCGACCGATCGTGCGACGTCCGACCCTGCGCCGAGCCTCGGATCGGCTGCGACAACGCGGCCGCCGCGCGAGGTGACCACGAACTCAGGTGCGATCTCGACAAGGGTCGAGTTGCCAGGGGCGGTGCGGCCGATGGCCTCGGCACGCTCCAGCACAGTGACTTCCTCTGATCTCGCCGCTGCGGCTTCCCGCACGCGTTCGATGTGCGTCGCCGACCACCACGTCGGACACACCAGCACGGCAGGGACGGTGCTCGTCGGGCAGGACGGCCGCGGAACACCTCGCGCCACAGCGCTGTGACCGCGACGGGCGCGTCGTCGACGATCGCGATCTCATCGTCGATGCAGTCCAGAGCGGTCGTCACCACGATGATCGGGCGCGGGGCGTGGTCCGCGGACCGTCGCCGGCCCCACCTCCACGACACAGTGGCTCACGGGCAGTCGATCCACGCGACCTGGACGAGCTGTTGCGGTTGCGCACGGGCAATGAGCGTGCCGCGGCCTGCCGGCAACCGCGACGGACGGACGGAGCCCAGCAGAACGCCCTCGTCTGGGCTGGCGCTCATCATCAAGCCCATGGTTCCGAGATCGCGCAGCGCGGCCAGCACCGGATCGAACATCGCTCGCGCCGCACCGCCGGATCGGCGAGCGACCACGATGTGGAGTCCGAGATCCTTTGCGTAGGGCAGGAACCCGAGAAGGGGGGTGAGCGGGTTGGCACTCCCGGTGGGGGCGACGAGGTCGTAGTCGTCGATGACGATGTACATTTCGGGGCCCGACCACCACGAGCGGGACCGCAGCTGTTGCTGGGTGACGTCTGCACCGGGTGTTCGCGCGTTGAGTCGCTCCACCAGAGCGCCCATGCGCGAGTGCAGGGCGGCGGAGGACGGTATGTAGCCCGCCAGGTGCTCGGTTTCGACGACGCCGAGCATCGTGCGCCGGAAGTCGACGACGTACATCTGAGCGGTCTGCGCCGTGTTGGTCCGAACGATCTCGGTGCACAAGGGTCCGCAGCACGCTCGTCTTGCCGCACTCCCCCTCGCCGAGGATGACGAGGTGCGACTCCGCGGCGAAGTCGATTGCGACAGGCGCCAGCTCGGTTTCACCGAGGCCCAGCAGGAGTTGTGTTCCTGGCTGCTCGACCCGTGACTGTCCGAGCATCGCGACGTATCCGACACGCGTGGGTAGAACCTCGATCCGGGGCGCGAGGCGACCCGCGTAGCGGGTCCGCAACCTGTCTGCGGTCGCCGTGTCGAACGGCGAATCCGCGATGACGAGCTCGCGACCATCGCGGGTGATACCGCGGCCGGGTGGGCTCTGGGCCAGCTGCCGAGCGCGCTTGCGGTCCATCTCGGATTCCGCAGGGTCACCCAGCCGCAGTTCGATGCGGGTGCCGATCAGATCCTTCAACGCCGGACGGATCTCGGCCCACCGAGATGCCGCGACGATCACGTGGATGCCATACGAAAGGCCCTGGGCTGCAAGCGCGGTGATGGACGCCTCGAGGCTGTCGAACTCCTGGCGAACGGTTGCCCAACCGTCGACGACGAGGAACACCTCGCCGTAGGGGTCATCGCCGAGCGCCGACGCGGGCGAGTTCCGCCGCTCCTCCCGCGCCCGCAACAGCGACTCCAGTTGCACGACCGTCCGTCGCACCAGCTCGACGTCGCGGCGGCCCGCCACCGATCCGACGTGCGGCAGCGTTGACAACGACGACAACACCCCGCCTCCGAAATCCAGGCAGTAGAACTGCACATCGCCCGGATCGTGCGTCTCGGCGAGTGCCAGCATCAAGGTCTTCACCGCCGTGGACTTGCCCGACCGTGGAGCACCGACGACCGCGACATTGCCGGTGGCGCCTGCCAGTTGGGCGACCAGGAATTCGCGGCGCTGCTCGTACGGGCTGTCCACCAGCCCGATCGGTACCGTCAGCGGGGAACCGGTCCGGAAGTGCGGCAACAATGAGGCGAGCTTCGGCGATTCCCTCAGCGGCGGCAACCACACATGGTGAGCCGCCGAGCCGCGACCCTCGAGCCGATCGAGCGCCGCTTCGAGAGTGGTGCGGGATGACGACGTTCGGCTCGGCTGCCCGGTCTCCGACACGACCGACCCCATCGGGGCCGCAGTGAACACACGCGGTGTTGACGGGACGACGGTGCGGCCGGGGTCAGCCGGTGAGCTTACGTCGACCCCGGAGACGAACGCCGTCTGAAACCGCACGGGATCACCGGCGCCGACTTTCAAGTACGCCGCTCCGGGTGTGCTCGGCAGGTGATAGGCGTCGGGAACGCCGAGGACGGAGCGGGATTCAGCGGCCGAGAACGTCTTCAAACACACCCGGTAGGACAGGTGCGACTCCAGTCCTCGCAGCCTGGCCTCGTCGACGCGCTGGCTGGCAAGGAGGAGATGGATGCCGAGTGAGCGGCCGAGCCTGCCGATCGCGATGAACAGCTCGATGAAGTCGGGATGGTGGGTGAGCAGTTCGGAGAACTCGTCGACGACGATGAACAAGGCCGGTAACGGGGCCAGAGCGGCGCCTTCGGCGCGTGCCGCGTTGTAGTGCGCGATGTTGGCGACGTTGCCCGCCGCTCTCAACA
Organism: uncultured Actinomycetota bacterium; assembly: GCA_963786995.1. GTDB lineage: Bacteria > Actinomycetota > Actinomycetes > Mycobacteriales > Mycobacteriaceae > Mycobacterium. Next base: position 43,400 of record CAWBBH010000009.1, read on the forward strand.
GCTCCTGACGTCTGTTGACTTCGCCTGCCAGTGCGTCCTTCATGCGTGCGACGAGAGGTGCCTCGTCTGCCAGATTCGTGATTACCGCGGCGACATGCGGCGCACGCTCGAAGCCGAGAAATGTCGCGCCTCCCTTGAAGTCGACGAGAACCAGGTTGAGAACCTCCGAGGGATGCGCGGTGATCATGCCGAGGGTGAGTGTGCGCAGGAACTCCGACTTGCCTGAGCCGGTGGCGCCGATGCACAGGCCGTGCGGCCCCATTCCTCCCGCAGCGGCCTCCTTGATGTCGAGCTCCACTCGCTCACCGCGCTCCGACACGCCGATGGGCACGCTCAGCATCTCGTCGCGGCCACGACGGGCGCTGTCCATCAGCCCCTTCCAGCTGATAGACGGCGAAACATGCACCGCCGCTGAGCTTGTCGGGACGGGCCTGTACCTCGAGAGTCGCCGAGCGGCAGCGATGGCCTGGCCTGCCGTCATCGCGTCGGGACGTCCACGAAGCTCGTCCCCGTCGTCACGTCTGACAAGCAGGTGGCCCTCGCGCACGACAAGGTGGAGATCGGCGGCGTGGTCGGACGCTGGGCCAAGCGCGATGGTCGTCGCGGCTCCGAAAACCCGAGGGCCATCAGGAATCGGGTCTGCGTCGATCACGAGCACGACATGGGCACCACCGCATCGAGCGAGTGACGTCTCGGCGGCAGCGAGGCTTCTGAATGTCAGGCGTGCCGGCCCGCCGTCGTCGACGGACTCCGGATGCTGATGGTGCGGGAGCCATTTCAGCCACTCCCATTCCTGCGCTGTGAACGGATCTACGACGGCGGCAAGGCGCAGATGCTGTGGACTGTGCATGACTGCGAGGTGGCACAGCACCGCACGTAGCAGGCTTCGGCCGTCAGGCGCATCTCCGTCGACGACGACGGCACCCGATTCCGTCAACGCGATCGACAGCGGAAGGTCCGGTACCGTCGAGCGACTCCCCACCAGCCGCCGCAGTTCGGTGAACGTCACGGGGTCCGCATCCTCCCGCGCCTCGAGATCCGGTACGACGAACGGCGTCGACAGCGGCTGAGTGGCTGTCCCGATCCGGGTCTGGCCGAAATCGGTGTCGCCCGGCACGCGCTCCCACATGCGCCTGCTGCCGATCATCGCCCACAGGGCCGCCGGATCCGGGTTGTGCCATTCGAGCAGAACCCGCTGCTGCTCAGCGGCATTGACGAGCTGCGACTCGACAGATGCGAGGTAGCGCAGATACTCACGGCGATTCTGATTGATCTCCGCGGCTCGGCTTCCACCGCGTCCGCGCGTTGCAACTGTGCCGAGTAGCGAGACGAGCATCATCACGGGAAAGAACATGAACATCGGATTGCGCATGGCCGATGCGCCCGAGGTGAAGTAGAGAACCATCATCCCTACGGTTGCGACGACCATCGCCACCGGAAGCAGCCGCGAGAGCGGATTGGCGGGCGTCTCGCGCGGCAAGTCAGGCGGAGGCTTCACGACGATCTCGCCCGGTGCCGGTTGGGGCGCCGCCAGACGCGGATCCATCAAGAAGTCCATCGAGGTGTAGACGCAGCTGCGTCCATTCCCGTTCCCTATCCACAGCCTCCAATTCATGGCTGATCACCGCGCGCAGAAACACATACGGTGATCTGCGGGGGTGGAGATGACGGTTGGGCAATTGTGTCGGATCGCGGTCGGCTCGAATCGGATGGGCGCGGCAACGGTGGACCTTGTCGTGCCGACTCGGGTGGATCTCGGCGAGCTGATGCCGTGTCTGGTCGATCTTGTCGGCGAATCTGCCACTGAATCAGCGCGATTCGGCCAACGGTGGGTGTTGTCGCGGCTGGACGGTTCGACGCTCGATGAGGCGTCGACGTTGCCCGAAAACGGTGTTCGCGACGGCGACCTCCTACTTCTGTCCACCGAGGATCCGACGTCTGCGCCGGCCTTCTCCGATCTCAGCCATTACGTCGTCGACGCATCGACCCCGATGGGCACGCGGTGGCGGCGTCGTCTCGGCGAGTGCGCTTGGTTGTGGTCAGCGATCCTCGGCGCGGTCACTCTCGGGTGGCCGACCCACGTGGCGCAGGGTTACCGGGCGATGGCGGCCGCATTCATCGCCGTCGCGGCGGCGGTTTCGACTGTCATCGCCGACCGTATCGGCATGGAGTCATCCGTCACATTGTCGATCGGTGTGACCTCAGCGGCGTTCGGTGCGCTGGCGGGATACCTGATGGTGCCGGGCGGTCCGACACCATCGAACTTCGTTCTGGCCGCAGCGATCTGCGCAACTGTGTCGACGGTGCTGCTTCACGCCGCGCCGGGTGGATCCACGCTGTTGACGGCGATTCTGTCGTTCTCGTTGATGGTGGCGATCGCCGCCGCCTGCGCGACGACCTGGCCCATACCGACGGTGGCAATCGGTTGCTTCCTCGCTGCCGCATCTTTGGCGATGCTGAGTTTCGCAGCCAAGGTGTCGATCCTCGTGGCGGGGTTGTCACCTCGGACGCCAACAGTAGGGGACCGACCCGACGACCACGCGAACGTTCCTGCGAGCGTAGGCATGTCGAAAGCAACGCGCGGTCACACGGTGCTGACCGGCCTGATGGCCGGCATCTCGTGGGCTGCCGCACTGGGCGCCGCGCTGGTCGTGGTCGACGAACGCGGCACAAGCGCGTGGGTCCGCGCCGCATTTGCGGTCACAGTTTCCGTCGCGCTGATGTTTCGGGCTTGTCGGCAACGGGGCGCCGCCCGATCGACATCTGTGCTTCTCGCCGGGTTCGTCTGCCTCACCGCTGCATTCACGTCGATGGTCACCGCGGCACCCGAGCACGCCGCCTGGGCTTGCCTTCTCGCGGTCGCCCTGGGCGCCTCCGCGTTATCTTTCACGCGCGTCGAGCTGGAGTCGCGGCTGACTCCGCTCACGCAGCGTGCCCTCGAGACCGTGGAGTATCTGGCGCTCGCGGCGGTCATGCCGATTGCCTGCTGGATGGCCGGCGTCTTCGATTTCGTCCGCGGGCTGAGCCTGACATGAGCTGTCGATCTGCGCGCATCGCCGGCGCCATCGCCTTGGCGTCCGCCTCGCTGTGGGCGTCGCCACCTGCCCTGGCCGTGACGCCGCCTCTTGTCGATGATTCGCTGCTACCCGATCCGCGACCACCCGCCCCGCCGCAGGCCACCGAGCAACGGCAGGACTGCGTGGTCACGGCGCGGGCGCGGAAGAAGCCGGCCGCCGACGAACAACTCGCGCCCCTCGACCTTCGGAAAGCGTGGGCACTCAGCCGAGGCGCCGGTCAGACCGTTGCCGTCATCGACACCGGCGTTGCGCGACACCGCCTGCTGCCGAACCTCGTCCCTGGCGGCGATTATGTGCACACCGGTGACGGCACCGACGACTGTGACGGGCACGGAACGGTCGTCGCCGGCATCATCGGCGCTGCCGACGACCCTGCCGACGGTGCGGAGTTCAGCGGCGTCGCGCCTGAGGCCACCATCATCGGCATCAGGCAGTCGAGTGTGAAGTTCGCGCCCGCCGGCCAGTCGGCTCCGGGTTTCGGTGACGTCGACACGCTGGCGGCTGCGGTGCGCACGGCAGCCGACATGGGGGCCTCGGTGATCAACGTGTCATCGATCGCCTGCGTCGAAGCGAGCGCCGATCTCGACGATCGCGCCCTCGGCGCGGCGCTCGCGTACGCCGTCGACGTCAAGAACGTCGTGGTCGTCGCGGCGGCCGGAAACGTCGGCGGCCTCGGCCAGTGTCCCGAGCAGAACCTCCCGTCAGACCCCGCCAACCCCGGCCAACCGGACTGGGCGTCGGTGAAAGTCGTTGTGAGCCCAGCCTGGTACGACGACTACGTGCTCACGGTCGGATCGACCGACCGGCAGGGCGCGCCGTCGCGGTTCACGCTGGCAGGGCCCTGGGTCGACGTCGCCGCTCCGGGAGAGGGCGTTGTCTCCCTCGACGCCGACGGCGAAGGCCTCGTCGATTCGCTACCGGTTCTTGGCAATTCGACGCCGATCGTGGGGACGAGCTACGCAGCGCCGGTGGTGAGCGGCATCGCCGCCCTGGTCCGGGCACGATCGCCGCATCTGACCGCGCGGCAGGTTATGCAGCGGATCAGGGAGACTGCGCACCGTCCGCCGGCCGGCTGGGATCCCTATGCCGGTCATGGTGTCGTCGATGCGGTCGCCGCCGTCAGCGGTGGCGCCGCGACCACGAACATGGTCGCACCGGCGACCGAGACGGCCAGTGAAGGCGGGCGGACGACGAATGTGACTGCGGGTGAACCAGAGCGGGACGGGAGCAGGCGCCGGATCGCGTTCGGGGGTGCCGGCGTGTGCGCCGCGGTAATTGCAGCCACGCTGGCGATGACGGCATCGCTGGGCCGGCTACGACGGAAGGCGGATTCCGTCCCGCGCGACTAGGGCACTGTCGCGGTTGAGTTCCGGCCCGCGGGGCAGCAGGGACAGTAGTGGCCACGGCGCCGCGACGGGACCGCCCTGCATACCGAGAACCTTCGCGGTGTCCTCGTCGCGAATGCCGAAGAGCACTCCGCTGTCGTTCACCAGATACAGTGGGCCGCCCCCATCGGCACGGGCCAGCGACTCCGCCCTGACGTAGGCGCTGCGTCCCGCCGGCAGAGCCACACTGTCGATCTGGGGTCCCTCGCCGTCGGCGTGCGCCAGCGGGCTGGCAGCCATGTCGGCAGGCAGCGAGTCGGCTGTCCACAGCGCGGACGTCGGTCCGCCGGGGAGCCATCCCGCGCAGAGCACACCACCATCGCGAGCGCCGAGAGTGCCGCCCGCGCGTCGCGGATACGTCGATACCGCAAGCGAATCGACGCCTGTGATCCCGCTGACGGTGTCGGGTGACACGGTCGGGATCTCGCGACTGCCGTGTGAGTCGAGCGAGCGAATCAGGTTCGCCGCGACTTCGCTGACGGGCTGGACTCCGTGCGCCAGCACGACGAAGAAGTCGTCGGAGTCGGTCCGTGCCACCCGCACCACTGCGCCGACCCGCATGCCGGGAACAGCACCGGGCAGCCCGGCGTCGGGAATGTGAGGCACGACGATCGGCGGCGCTTCGGGAATCGCGTCAAGCAGCGATCTCGACACTGACCGCGGCTCGATACCGCCGAGCCGGAGTGCCCATACGACACCGGGATTGCGCAGATCCACCAGCGCGCGGTGGCCGTCGTAGAGCAGGTACGTCGCCGCCGCGCTTTCCGAGCGGGCCGTCACCAGGACGCTCGGCTGGCGATCTCCCCGCTCGAACTCGTTCCTGTCGCCGACGATCAGTGTGGTGGTCGTGTCGTCACAGATGGTCCACGCGGATTCGTTCTCGGACAGCGGGTTCGCCGCGATATTGGGCGCGCCGGGGATACCCAACAGTGGGCCACGCTGTGCGCTGTTGATCTGCGCGTCGTTGACTACACGCGGCTTGGCTGCGCTGCCCGCGACGAGGTGGGCCGACGCCAAGTTCATGACGGGGTGCAAGGTGTCGCCGACGCGGACGTAGAGCGCTCCGGAGTCGCGGGACATGACGATCGCCGCATCACCCAGAGGGGTATCCGGACGAAGGAACGCCAGGATCGCGCATATCGCGACGCCGACGACTGCCAGCACGCAGCCCGCGATCGATGACAGTGATTGGGCCCGCATCGGATCGTGCAGCATGCTGATGTCGCCACGCAGCAGCGCGTGCTCCATCCGGCGCACCAGAAATCTGTACCCGCTGACCTGCAGCCGGGTTGTCGGTTGATCAGCCATCCTCCCCCGACGTCAAGCCTATCGGCGTTCGGGGGTATGGCCTTTCACCAATTCTCTCCGCGAAATTGCATTCCGGCAGAGGGTCTCTCGCACTTTCCCTGCCAGGTTGCAGTGTCGCGGCGCGTCAGCCCTCCGAGCCGGTGTCGGCGCCGGCTGCAGACGAGTTGTCGTCCTTGCCGAGGGCCTTGTTCACCGTGCCCGAGACGGCCTTGACGACGTCGCGCACCGGATGGAAGTCCTTCAGCGCGGACTTCAGCGGACGGTCGGTGTTCGATCCGGTCGCCGTGGCGTTCTCGCCGGGCTTGGCGAAGAGGCCGAGTCGGATGTCGGGCGTGGTCAGCTTCGGCGCCTCCGTCTTGGCGACGACGGTGTTCGGCGTGCTGGTGTCCGACAGCGTGGTCGTCGTCGGCAGCGGCGGCGATCCCGGCAGCGGAGTCCGGCCCGGTGTCAGCGCCATGTTGATGCCTTCGGGGACGTCGTGGACGAGATCCACCGCCGTCTGGATGGGGTTGAAGGTCTTCGGCGGAAGAATCGTTCCCGGCTGCGGGTTGGCGTAGTTCGTCCGGTCATAGCCGGTCTCGATCAGCGTCTGCGTGAAGGGCGACAGGAAATCGGTGATCGGCACGATCAGTGCCGACGTGCCGGTCGCGTCGCCGAGGTCGACGAACGGCTGATACAGCGGCAGGTACCGGGCGGGCAGCGTGATGTAGATCGTGTCGCTGCCGTCGACGTGCTGGCAGTAGTTCGCCGCGGTGCATCCGTCGGGCTTCTGCGCCTCGGTGATGTAGTGCTGCACTTCTGCGGGGGTGTAGCCGTACGGCGTCTCGGTCGGCGGATCGTCGCTGTTGGGCGCGAGGTAGGTGCCGTGGATGTACTGGAATCCGGCGATGGCATTGCCGACCGCGACGGGATTGGCGAGCCACTGCGGGAAGTCCGCGACGCCGTCGTACTGCAGCGCGAAGTCGGTGGTGCAGATCCGGGCGCCGCCGTCGCAGGTATCGGTTGGCGACGGGTCTCCGAACTGGGCGTCGAGGATGGGAACGTTGCCGAGGAAGGCGAGCCGCTCGAATAAGCCGCCAGTCGGACGCTGCGGGTTACCGATGAAGAAGTAGTCGGTCAGTGGCTCGTCCAGGGGAAGGTCGGTGCTGTCCTGCGGGTGCAGGCGCTTGAAGTTGCTCGCGACAGTCGCGCCCTGCGAATACCCGAAGACGGTGACGGTGTCGGTCGGATCGATACCGTCGTAGATCGTCGTCAGGCCGGCCACACCGCTCGCGACCGAGACGTTCCACTTCTGGCCCTCGAGGCCACCCCAGCCGGGCAGCGGGATCGGCCAGAACGTCGCGTAGTACTTGACGCCGGTGGTGGTCGCAGGGCACGGATCGGAGTCCCCACCGTTGAGCGCACAGTTGCCGCCGGGCACGACGTAGTAGTTGAGCGCGTTGTTGAGGTAGTTCTGCCGGTCGGGGGCATAGGGGTCGGGTGTGCCGGTGCCCGGCACGATGATCGCCTGAAACGCCGTCAATCCCAGTGATGCGGTCACCGCCGTGGTGAGCGACTGCATCGTTCCGATCAGCAGCGCCGCGAAGGCCGTCAGGATCGCGACGACCATAGACTTTGCCAGCGATCGGGTGTTCTGCATCAACGCTCCCAACCTCGGTTTCCCCGAGGCATCCTCCCACCTGGTCACCGGCCGCGAAGCGGATTCCAGCAAATTATCGAGATCGCCAATTGACAGGCGATTGACAGCATGGGGCTAGCGCCAGCGTGCCCAGACGTAGGGCACCAGCGACCGGAGAAAGTCCAGATCGGGCCCCGGTGCGGCGTCGGCGAAGGCCTCCTCGAAATACTCCTCGGCCACCAGCAAGATGCCCTCGGCGTACTCACCGGCGAAGGCGATGCTGCCGTAGTCGTCCATCAAGGCGCGGATCTTCTGAACCAGTTCCGGCGTCCGCTCATCTCGAGTCCGACCCAGATAATCGCGCACCAGAGCAAAGTCCTCGCCGGATGCATTCGACATCAAATGCATCAGTGGGAGCGTGCGCTTGCCCTCATAGATGTCGCCGAGAATTTCCTTTCCGTACGTCCGCTCGGTGCCGACCAGATTGAGCAGGTCGTCGCGGATTTGGAAGGCGGCACCGAAGTGAAACCCGAATCGCACCAGCGGCCCTGGATCGGCCGCACCTCCCGACCCGACGATCGCGCCGACGCGTAGCGGATGAATCGTCGTGTACCAACACGTCTTGTGCATGATGAGCTCGAGATAATTCGAGGGCCCCAGGTCCTGCACATCGTCTAGTTGCCAACCAGCCTCTGTCGCTTGCCCTTCCAAGGTCCGCAACGCCATCATGTCGAATTCCGCCCACACCCGATCGGACAGATCCTGGTCGAATCGACGGGTCGCGCGACGCAACACCTGGCCGGCGATCACGGCGAGGCCATCGCCGGCGTTCAGTGCGGCCGCCGTTCCGTGAGTTGCCGACAAAGTCGGTCTGCCCCTGCGCATCTCGCTGCCGTCGGCGACGTCATCGTGCACCAGGAAGGCGTTGTGCATCATCTCGATCGCGACGGCGACACCGAGGAGGTCTTCGGTATCCCCACCGAACGCACGCCCTGTCGACAGGCACAGTGCCGGTCGCAGTGCCTTGCCGGCGCGCGACGGGTAATCGCGCATCGGTGCATACAGCCACCGCACCGGTTCTCCGTCAGGTATCGCATCCAACATCGCCCGGCGGACGACCTTGCCCACCTCGCGCAGCCGGTCCTCCACACCGGCTATCGGGTCGGCGCGGTCCGCGGTATCGGTCATGAGCCTGCGGGACGGACCGTGACGACCACCGGAACCGCGAGGTCCGGAAACCCTTCAGCCATCAACGTGCCGCAGTACCGCGCCGGCGGAACCTCCTGATCGACAAGGACCTTCACCGAGACGCCCCGGCTCGACCGCCCCGGCATCGGAACTCTCTCGGGGTCGAATTGGATTGCCGCCGAACTGATCACATGGCCGTCATGGGCGAGGAGTTCGCTGCACCGCAGGCGGACATCGCCCAGGTTTCCCAACCCTCGGTTGTGCAGCCAGATCTCACCCCTGGCGCAGCCAGGGGATGTTGACTCCAGATCAAGCGCCCCTTGTGCCTCGACTTTCTCCAGATCTAGCTTGATCGGGCCGTCGTGCGTCTCGTCGGCGAGGCGGGTGGAACCTCGGAGGAATTGGTCGGTGATCGACATCCACGACTTGAGAAGTGGTTCGATAACCGCACCGTCGGCGTTGTCGCCCTTATTGTCCCCTTGGGATGAGTCGGCCGGGGGCTTCGTCGGGTGGCCTGCCCCGTTGCCGATGTTGTTGGGGCTGGCCATCGCGACGAACCGTTCGACCAATTCGCTTGCCGCACGGAAACCTTCGGCCTGGATCGCCGTCAGACGCCGGACGTTGGCCTCTGGATCGAGGATCGAAGCGAAAAACAGGTCGGCGAAGTTGCCGTTATCACCAATTTCCCGTTCTGGCACAGGATCCTCCTCCCCCGGTTAAAGACCCGCTCACGTCTATTTATGACGGTATGCTAAGCCCAATCTCGGGGCAGGAGGGGAAATGAGCGCACTGCGTTCGCTCTTGACGCTTTATTCGGCTCTCGATCAGGCAGTGTTACAGAGCGACGACCCTCTCGTCGCCGAGACAGTCGACAGATTCCTGCCCGGCTCGAGCAGGAACGCGGGATGGTCGGACGAGATTCACGGACTTTTCTTTCGTGACGAGCCGAGGCTCGACAACATCGGCGCCGGGGTCGGGGAAGCGCTGGACGGCATCGTCAATCGACTCTCCGATGAACCCGCGCCGTCCATTCCGATGCAATCACGGATGGTGTACGTCCTGGGTGCGCTCACGCATATTCCGGCCGCCGAGGCATTCACAGAGAACAACCAGCGATTCTTGGATGCGCTCAAGGTCGCCCAGCCACCAGAGGCATTCGAAACCGAGAGCGATGAACGCGCGCAGGCACTGTTCACGACCCTCGCGGGGAACTTCACCGGCTGGCGCGATTGGGACGAAATCACAGAGATGGCGGTGCGCGAGGGTTGGCTTGACCCGCTGATCGCGGACGTGCCGCTCTGCATCCCCGCCGTGGTGACCGTTGAAGGCAAGAAGTGCGTCCTCATCGACGCCATCCTCACCTCGAACAAGGTCACCTTCAGGAACTTGAAGAACGTGGTCGATGCGCTCAACTGGCCAAAGGCCTACCCGAGCTTCTTCTGCAATATGCAGGACCTGGGGCTTCGCGCCGACAAGTGGCGCGGTGTGCTCGAAACGGCCGGGTTCTGTTACGACGGCTCCTACCTGCTGAGGACACCGCTCAAATACATCAAGAGCGCACCCAGTGACATCACCGCCTGCCTCGACTACGACCTCATCGAGAAGGACGCGGACAAGGCGAAGAAGCTCGGCGGCGACGGCAAAGTCCTGGTTGATCGCGGCTATATCAACATCCGGTGCACTTCTCCCGGCTACAACCCGAATGCGGGCGGCGTATGGGTCCGTTCGAGGAAAGTCGCCCATGTCACGGGTTTGTCGCCGTACGCACAAGCAAAGTTCCTGTGCATCTGCGGATACGCCTACGCCGCCGCCGAAATGCTTTTCGGCGCGGCAGAGGACGTGGAGAACGACCCCAACGCCTACCGTCCGTGGGAAGACGAGCCGCTGAAGAACGCGGGGGATCTGGAGAAAGACATGGAAGATGCAGCCTCGGCCGCCTCTGCGCCTACGGGCGGAGGGACTACCCCGCCTACACCAGGGATGGATGCCGTCACGAAGATCGTCGAAAAATGGAAGGGCTGTGTCGACCTCCTCACCCAGACGCATCTCGACCTCACCGGCAAGTGGTTGAACAACCAGCTCAGTTACGGCGAACTAGCCAAGGCCAGCGCCACGGTAGGCGCGAAGGTGGCAAGTGACCCGTGGGTCCTGCTCCACGAGCTGACCCAGCCGCCGACCACCCCTCCGACGCCCCCGGGACCGGTAGAAGCACCCGGGAGCGACTCATGACTGAGCCCGGCGGTCAGTTCCACGAATATGCCGATGCCCTCAGCGACGTGATCAAGAAGGGCACCGAGGCGACGGTCGCGGCGGCGAAGCGCGCCGACGCCGACGACTTCGGCATCGATGCCCGAATCAGCACGGCGCACCAGTTTGTCGACATGGAGATCAAAGGTCACGCGAAGCTGCTGGAGACGCTGGTCAAAGGCCCAATGCTGCCGATGGTGTCGGAGACCCCCGAAGACTCCGATCCGATCTACGTCGAATGCGGAGCCGTACGACCGTTCCATCGAGGCAATTGACCCGTGGGTGCGTGTGGGGCTTCCGACCGACAAGCTTCCAATTCACTTGCTCAAGCTCCCGAAAGTGCTGCCCGCCAATGCCGCTTCGTTCCGTATCGGCCTGAAGGACTACAACTACATCGGCGCGAATTACCGGGGGCAGTTAGTTCTCAAGAGAGCAGCGAACGGGACGAACGCCCTCGCCGACGACGGACCACCATTCACCGTCACTGCGGGGCTGTGAACGACTCTCAACATCCGGCGTCTGTCGACGAACTTCTCGATCGCGCCGTCCAAGCGATCAACCGTGGCGACCGCGCGACGGCTGATGCGCTCGCCGAGCAGGTGCTGGCATTCGACAGCTCGAACGTCGAGGCAGAAGAGCTGCTCGCCGCGCCTGAGAACAGCGGCGAGATACGCCGGTTGACAATACTTTTCGCCGATCTCGTGGACTCCACTGCGTTGTCGACCCGGGTCGAACCAGAGGTTTACCACCTGGTCGTCGGTAGCTACAAGAAGCTCGTGCGCAACGCCGTGGAACGCTACGAGGGCCACATCGGGTCGACCAAGGGTGACGGCCTGTTGGCGGTGTTCGGTCATCCGCTGGCCCACGAGAACGACGGTCAGCGCGCCGTCCTCGCCGGCCTCGACATCACCCGCGAGGTGTCCGTGCTCAGCGAGAAGGTGCGCCAGCGGTTCGGCTTCGACATCGACGTCCGAGTCGGCGTACACCGCGGCGTGGTCTATCTCGACACCGAACAGGACGACGTCTATGGCCTCGGCGCCAACCTCGCCGCCCGGATGTGCAGCCTCGCCGCTCCCGGCAGCGTCGCGGTGTCGGCCACCATCGCCCACATCGTCCGCGACAATTTCGAACTCGACAGCCTGCCCGCCAAACCCGTCAAGGGTGTCGAAGGCGATATCGACCACTATCGCGTCATCGCCGAACGCGACAGTGGCGAGATCTCGCGCGGACCACTCATCGGACGCGAGGACGAAGTCCGACTATCTCGAACAGGTCTGGGCCCAGGCCGAAAGCGGCACGCTGACGACGCCCGGCGTCATCTTCCGCGGCGAGGCCGGCATCGGAAAGAGCCGGCTGGCGGGTGCGGCGATCGAGATGGCCGAACGGTCGCACGCGGTCATCCTCGGCTTTTTCGGATCGCCCTTCCACACCGATATCGGTCTGCGGCCCGTCCGCAGGATGATCGAGCGGCACTGCGGCATCGACCGTGACACCGAGCCCGCCGAACGCCTCACCGCCTCGAGCGCGAAGTGGTTGCGCGCGGCCTGGACCCGGCCGAAACGGTCCCTCTGCTGGCACCGGTCCTCGGCATCTCGCAACGGGTGGGTTATCAGCCGGCCAAGGCCGAGGGCTCCAAGCTCTTCGACCAGATCAACGTCGCGGTCCGCGACTATCTGGCGGCATGCTTCGGCGACAGTCCCGGCCTACTGCTGGTCGACGACATGCACTGGTTCGACGAGGACACCGTCGACCTCGTCGCCTCCCTGCTCGACACCAAGCCGGGGCGAGCTGCTCGTCGTCATCACCGCGCGGGAACTGGACCCGGTTCCCGGCGGCAGCCGAGTCTTCGACCTCAAAGCCCTCACCGACACGGAATCCGACCAGCTCATCGCCGCGCTCGGCCCCGAGCTGGCGTCCGATGCCCGCAACGCCGTGCGTTCGCGCTGCGACGGCATACCGCTCTACATCGAAGAAGTCGTCACGAAACTCCGTGAGCAGCCGTCCGACGCCGCCGAGGGAACCGGGGTCCCCGACAGCATCTACGAGGCACTTTTCGCGCGGCTGCGATCGAGCGAGAACGCGGTACGCGTCGTGGAGGCGGCGGCCATCTGCGGTGGACGTTTCGACCGCAGACTCTTGGTGTCGGCCTCCGAGATCGACGAGGGCAGCGTCGACCAGGTGATCGGTGAGCTCGTCAAGGGCCGGGTGTTCATTCCGCTGGACGAGAAGAGCTTTCGCTTCCGCCACGAGCTCCTGCGTGAGCTGGCCGCGGAGCTGCCGCCGCCGACGCTTCAGCGCCGGCTGCACAGCCGCATCGCCGATGCGCTGGCCGCTCCCGCCGCTCCCGGCAACCCCGACTGGCCGCTGATCGCGAGCCACTACCACGCAGGCCGAACGCTTCGACGATGCCGTCTCCGCCTATCAGAAAGCCTCCGCGGACGCCCGCCGCCGCGGCGCGCTCAGCGAGGCGCGCGGTCACCTCAACCGCGCGATCGAACACGTCGAGCGCATCCCCGCGGGCCGACCGCGCGACAAACGCGAGATCGCCGTGCGACTCGAACGCGGCTTCCTCGCCTCCGCAGCGCAAGGGCCACACCAGTCCCGATGCGTTCGCCGAATTCGAACGGTGCCTGCAGCTCATCAACGGCGAGCCCGGGCCCGGCCCTGTACGCGACGTTCAACGCGCTGTGGTTCCACTACTCCTCGCGCGGCGATCTGCGTCGGGGCCGGGAGCTGGTCGAGTTCGATGAAGAGACGCCCAGTGGAGCTCCGACGCGACCGCGGCTGTCAGCGACGCTGCGCTGGGCGTGCTCGCCGCGTTCCGTGGCGAGTTGGTCCTCGCTCGGGAGACGCTGGAGCAGGCGGCGGCCGCGATGGAGGCCGGCAAGGCACACCGGAAGTGCAGACCTGGTACTCGCCCAACGACCCGATCGCCGGCATGTACTCGTTTCTGGCGATGACACGATTCCTCCAGGGCGATCTGGCCGGCGCCGAAGAAGGCGCTGTTGGCGATGGAAAAGCGATGTGAGCACACTCGAATTCCCCCGGGGCCCGTCGAGCCTGTGCTACGGGCGCGCACTCGACTCCTGGATTCACATCGAAGCAGGCCAACTCGACCGCGCCGACCGAACTGGTCAAGGAACTCAGGACGCGCAGCAAGCAGGACGGCTTCGACGAATGGGTGATGATCGCCGACGAGCAACAAGGCCGTCATCGACAGCAAGAGAGCGTTGCTCACATGAGCGATACGGACTCGTTGAACAGCACGTGCAGGCGTTGACCGCTGTCACCCAGGGGTGGCGCGCTCTGGAGCTGCGGACGTGGCTTGCGTTCTACGATACGGCGCTCGTGCGTGTCCTGATCGGCGCGGGCGACCTCGATGCCGCGCGGGCACACGTGAAGCTCTCGCTGCAGATGGCCGACGAGACCGACATCCACTTCTACGACGCCGAGCTGATACGGCTGCGCGCGCAGACATCCGACGACCCGGCCGACGCAAAGGCAGATCTGCTGACCGCGATCGCGCTCGCCCGCCGTCAAGGGGCCGGCCTTTTCGAATTACGCGCCGCCACCGACTATTTCGAGAGCTGTCGGCGAGCCGGCCCGGGAGGCGCTGGCGGAAGTCACCGACAGGTTGCCGGACACCACCGCGTGGCCCGAACTGGCGCACGCGCGAGCGCTACTCGGGTGAATCGCTCGAGAGCCACGCATCGCGGTCCTCGGCGGGGGCATGGCGGGGCTGGCTGCCGCGTGGCGCCTCAGCGAACCCGGTTGGCGGGACCGGTTCGAATCGATCACCGTCTACCAGCGCGGGTGGCGGCTCGGCGGCAAGGGTGCGTCGAGCCGCGGCGAGAACGGGCGGATCGAGGAACACGGCCTGCACGTCTGGCTCGGCTCGTACGAGAACGCGTTCGCGTTGCTGCGGGAGTGTTACGCCGAACTCGACCGTGCGACAACGGATCCCGACGCGCCGATTCTCGACTGGGACGAGGCTTTGGTCCCGTCCGACAACCTCGGGTTGGCGGACCGATGGGGCAGCGACTGGTTGGTGTGGCCGGGACACCTCTCCCGCACCGAGGGACTGCCCGGCGAACCCGATACCGCACGGTCGGGAGATGACGGTGGTCGACTTTCTGCGCCGCGCCATGCAACTGCTTCTCGACTTCGCCGATCTCTGTCGACTTCGCAACCGAACTCGGCCTTGTGCTCACGACGTCGCCCGATCCGCCGCGGGCGCTCCGTGGCGGCGATGCAGTCGGCCGCCGCTCGCGACGGCGGCGGCGCTGGCGATCGCAGGTGCCGGGCGACGACGTCGTCGGCCACGTCGACAACGTCCTCGACGCCATCAGCGACGTGCTCGACAGCGAGCAGTCGCCCGAACAACGCCGATCGTGGCTGCTGCTGTCGCTGGTGACGGCGACTGCGCGCGGGCTGATCGCCGACGGCCTGGTGACCGATCCGCGCGGCTTTCGCGCACTCAACGACGAGGACTTCGGCGACTGGATCGTCCGGCACCGCGCACATCCTGGACGTCATCGACTTTCCGTTGGTGCGGGCCATGTACGACATGGTGTTCGGATACGCCGACGGTGATCCCGACCGCCCGGCCTTCGGCGCGGGCGTCGCCGTCTTCCTGACCGGCCTGGTCCTGTTTCGGATACAAGGGCGCGTTCTTCTGGAAGATGACCGCGGGGATGGGCGATGTCGTGATCGCGCCGCTCTACCAGGCGCTGCGCCGCCGCGGCGTCGACTTCGAGTTCTTCCACCGAGTCGATGCCCTGCACCTCGACGAGAGTCGACTTGGCCGTCGACTCGATCACGCTGGGCAGGCAGGTCGAGCTCGCCGACGGCATCGAGCCACTACGAGCCGCTGACACCGGGTACACGGCCTACCCGTTTTCCCGTCCGCGCCGCTCGCCGACCAGATCGCCAGGACCGGCGACGGATCGACTCCCTCGAAACGCATTTCGGGCCGCGCGCACGACGTCGAAACGCCGGGTGCCTGCGTCGCGGCGTCGACTTCGACCACGTCGTGCTGGCAGTCTCAGTGGGCATGATCCCCGTCGTCGCGAAGGAACTCATCGACGATCGGCCCGACTGGCGGGAGATGACAACGCATATCCGCACCGTCGCCACGCAGGCGTTCCAGATTTGGTTGCGGCCAGACGATCACGCACTCGGCTGGAACCAGCCCGGCGTGACGATCAGCGCCTATGCTCCGCCCTTCGACACCTGGGCGTCGATGCCGCAGACGCTGTGGGCCGAGGACTGGCCCGAGCGACGACCGGCCCGGCGCGGTCGGCGTACTTCTGCGGCAGCCTCGACACGGCATGGCCGACACCCGAGGCCGACGCCGAATACGTGCGCCGGCATCTGCGAGACGTCGGGTGCGCGCAAGCCGCGCTGCGAGTACTTGGACCGCGACGTCGGGCCTGTATTCTGCCCGAACGCCGTCACCGACGGACGGCTTCGCCTGGCACCTTCGTCAGCGGGGTGAACGGTGAACGAGGGCAGCCGCGCGTTGGCGACCCAGCACGTCAGCGTCAACATCGATCCCTCCGATCGATATGTCCAGTCGGTGCCCGGATCCGACCGCTACCGACTTCGACCGTGACGAAAGCGGTTACGACAACTTGATTCTGGCGGGAGACTGGACGGATTGCGGAATGAACGCCGGCTGTATCGAGGCGGCGGTGATGTCCGGGCTCGAGGCGGCGAACGCGGTGCTCGGCCGGCAGCCGCTTCCACCGCATCCGCGGCTACTACCTGCCCTGACCCGGCCCCTGCGCGCGGCGTTCGCGGTATGCCGCGACATGCTGCCGGTTACCGCAGTTGCCGGTGTCGCAGAACTTCCCGGATCGGTTGCGCGACAGGTCGACGAGCACCGCCTCGCAGTCGGGAGCCGCGCAGATCTTGAGGCGGCGCAGTTCTTCCGCGCGAATGAGGTCGGCAAACGCCATCGCGAACTCGGCGCCCATGCGCTGCCAGAGCGGGTCGTGCACCGAGGCCAGATGCAGATGCCACTCAGGCATCTCGGGATGCCGGGTGAGCCACGGCTGCGCCTTGGTGTCGCTCAGTAGCGCGTTGACCTGCGCCACGGCGGCTTCCTCGTCGCCGGCCGCCGCCCAGATGGTGCCCAGCCGCTCGCGCAGCCGGATCACCGACTTCAACTCGGTGTCGTCGCGGTCGCGCCGCCCGGTCCAGCCGAAGCTGTCGAGGTAGGCGTCCAGCGCCGGCTGGTCGACCAGCCGCTCGCCGTCCACCCGGTCGGTGTTGATCAGCACACACGCCGCCCTCAGGGTGAGCTCGGTGTCATGAGTGAAAATCATTTGACTCATGACCTCCCTTCCGGCTAGTGTCATGACCAATCGCTATTTTACTCATTACATGCCGGAGGTGCCAGATGACAGCGACCCAGCTCAGCAAGGGCGTTGACGATTTCCGGCTCGGCCTGACCTTCGCAGTCGGCTCCGCATTGAGTTTCGGAATGTCGGGGCCGCTGGCCAAAGCACTGATGGACGCAGGCTGGAGTCCGACCGGCGCGGTCACCGCGCGCATGATCGTCGGCGCGCTGGCGATGGCGATCTTCGCCACCATCGTGCGGCCCGGCTGGGTTCGCGAAGCCGTCACCCACTACAAGATGGTGATCGCCTACGGCATCTTCCCCATCGCCGGCGCACAACTCTGCTACTACAACGCCGTCGCCCACCTGTCCGTCGGCGTCGCACTGCTCCTGGAGTACACCGCCCCGGTTCTCGTCGTGGGGTGGCTCTGGGCCACCACCCGACGCAGGCCCACCACCCTGACGCTGGCCGGTGTCGCGTTAGCGGTCGCCGGAATCATGTTGGTGCTGGACGTTTTCGCGGGCGCACACATCAACGCGGCGGGCGTCGCCTGGGGTCTTGCCGCCGCAGTCTGCGCGGCGAGCTACTTCGTGTTGTCCGACAAGGTCGCGGCCTCCGGCGATGACGACTCGAGCCTGAACCCGATCACGCTCGCCGCCGGCGGCCTGATCGTCGGCGCCGCCACGACCGGCAGCCTCGGCGTCACCGGCATCATGCCGCTGACGTTCACGACCAACGACACCGTCGTCGCGGGGTGGACGATGCCGTGGATAGTTCCCGTCGTCGCGCTCGGCCTGATCCCCACTGCGATCGCCTACACGCTGGGCATCATGGGCATCTCGCGGCTGCGCCCGCGGTTCGCTTCGCTGGTCGGGCTCTCCGAAGTGCTGTTTGCCGTGCTGGCCGCGTGGCTACTGCTCGGGCAGGCCATCACACTGACGCAGGCGGTCGGCGGAGCCGTCGTGCTGGCCGGTTTGGCGCTGGCCCGCCAGGGTGACCGCAGCGAGAAGGTCGACGCCGCCACCTGGCCGGATGACGGCGCAGTGGATGAACTCACGTCGTGCAGCAGGGCAAACGGTTAGCTCCAGTCGGGTCGGTGTGAAACCATGACGGCGTGACTTCGGCGCATAGCTCGGCCCGTGGGGCCGCCGTCCTGGCAATTGTTGGATCCGCGGCCGCAGGCCTGCTCGCCACCGCGCCGAGCGCAGCGGCAGTGCCGTGCCCCGATGTGGAGGTCATTTTCGCGCGCGGTACCGCCGAACCGGCGGGCGTCGGCCGGGTCGGCCAGGCGGTCACGGACGCGCTCGCCGCGCAGATCACGCCGCGCACCGTGAGCTCGTATGCGGTCAATTATCCCGCCGACTACGACTTCCTCACCGCCGCCGACGGCGCGACCGACGCCACCAGCCGCATCTCGTCGATGGCGCTGTCCTGCCCGTCGACCAAGATCGTGCTCGGCGGGTACTCACAGGGCGCCGCTGTGGTCGACATGCTGGCCGGCGTGCCACCGCTGGGCAACAAGATCGGCAGCGTCGGATCGGCACCGCCGCTGTCGCCGGTAGCCGCTGTCACCGTGGCCGCCGTGACGGTCTTCGGAAATCCCGCGACGAAGTTCGGACAACCGCTGTCATCGGTGGGACAATTCGCCGGTCGGGCCATCGACCTGTGCAAGGACGGCGACCCTATTTGTTCCGATGGGCGAAATCCGCTCGCCCACAGGGGTTATGAAGATGCGATGGCTCAACAAGCAGCCAGCTTCGCAGCAGGAAGGGTATAGAGAGAATGCGTGTAGTTGAGAAAGCAGCTGCCTTGCTGTTGGGCGCCGTCGCGGCCATCACCTCGTCGCTCGCGTTTGCACCGGTCGCCTCGGCTGACTGCCCCGACATCGAGGTGGTGTTCGCCCGCGGCACGGACGACACTGCGGGACTCGGAGCCGTCGGAGGGTCGTTCGTCGAGGCCCTCAAAAGCAGGGTCGGTGGCAGGTCTGTCGGCGCCTTCGCCGTCAACTATCCCGCCGACTACGACTTCCTCGCTGCCGCCGACGGAGCCAATGACGCCAGCGCCCACATCCAGTACATGATGGGGGCCTGCCCGAACACCCGTCTGGTGCTCGGCGGTTACTCGCAAGGCGCCGCCGTCATGGATGTCATTGCCGCAGTGCCCATCCCGGTGATCGGCTTCACCAACCCGTTGCCGCCCAATGCGCCCGACTTCGTCGCCGCGATCGCGGTCTTCGGCAATCCATCGGCCAAGCTCGGGCTGCCGTTGACGGTCAGCCCGGTGTGGGGTGGTCGGGCCATCGATTTGTGCAACGGCGGGGACCCGATCTGCCAGACGAACGGCGAAAGCGTGGCCGCGCACAGATCCCCCAGCTACACAGGTGGATTTGTGAACACCGCGGCCGACTTCGTCGCAGGTCGGGTGTAGCGAACGGTCACGCCGCGACGACCGCGTCAATTCGTCGGCTAACATCGGCGTGGTGACGATTCGTGACGGGCAGAACAGCATAGGTCAGTGGATACGGCGCGGCGTACTCGTCGCGGTCACCGCAACCCTGGTAGCAGCGAGTCTGCTGGCCGGCCCTCTGATCCTGCCCGGCGCCGCGACCATTCCGTCTGCCTCGGCCGCATGCCCCCAGGTGGAGGTGATCTTCGCCCGCGGTCGCCTGGAGTCGGCCGGCGTAGGGGTCATCGGCAACGCGTTCGTCAGCGCGCTGCGGTCCAAGGTGAAGAAGAACATCGGTGTCTATGCGGTGCGCTACCCCGCCGACAGCGAGATCGACACCGGCGCCAACGACATGAGCGCACACATCCAGAACATGGCCAACACCTGCCCCGACACCCGGCTGGTCCTGGGCGGCTACTCACTGGGCGCGGCCGTCACCGACGTGGTGCTCGCCGTTCCGTTCTCGTTCTTCGGCTGGGATAACCCGCTGCCCGCCGGCATGGACCAGAAGATCGCCGCCATCGCCTTGTTCGGTAACGGCGCCGCATGGATGGGCCCGATCACGAACTTCAGTCCGGTGTATTCCGACCGAACGATCGAGTTGTGCCACGGCGCCGATCCGGTCTGCAACCCGGCTGACCCGAACACCTGGGAAGAGAACTGGGTCGACCACGCCGCCAGGGCGTACATCGACGCGGGCATGGTGAATCAGGCCGCCGACTTCGTCGCGGGCAAGGTCAACGTCTAGTCGAGACGGCGCAAGTCGCGGGTGACCGCGATGCGTGATCCGAGTTGATCGTCGGGTGGGTAGTCCACGCCGACGAGCGTCAGGACCTTGCGGCGGTGCGGCCGCGAAGTCGCTGGAACGACGCGACTCGCGTCAACAACTCTGCGCACCATGCCGGTTCCCGGCGACCCTCCCCCACCGCCAGAAGTGCGCCGACGAGCGAGCGCACCATCGACCAGCAGAACGCGTCCGCGGTGACGAAGGCGGTGACGAGGTGGCCGGATCTCGACCAGTCCAGCCGTTGCAGATCGCGGATCGTGGTCGCACCCTCGCGGAAACGGCAGAATGCGGCGAAGTCGTTCAGCCCGACGAGTTGTCGCGACGCGGACGCCATCGCGTCGACGTCCAGCGGTCTCGGCCACGGCGTCACGTAGCGGGCCTGCTGCGGATCGGCGCCGTACGGCGCCGTCGACAACCGGTAGCTGTAGTGCCGCCGCAGTGCCGAGAACCGCGCGTCGAAACCCGCTGGCGCGCGGACGATGTCGCTCACCCTGACGTCGGTGGGCAGCAGCCGCGCCAGCCGTCGCACCAGCGGGAGGAACTCGCTGTCACCGGGGCGGGCGGTCCGCGGATAGGCATGCGGGACGGCATCGACGGGCACGTCGACGTGTGCGACCTGACCTGTCGCGTGCACTCCGGTGTCGGTGCGCCCGGCCGCGCGAAGTTGGACAGGGGTGCGGAACACCGTCGTCAGCGCCTCATCGAGCACACCGGCGACAGTGCGCTGGCCGGCCTGCACGGCCCAACCCGCGAAGTCGGTTCCGTCATAGGCGATGTCGAGCCGAAGACGAACAAGCCCGCCACCGGAATCGATGGCGGGCTCGTTCGTCATGTCTCTAGGACTTGTCGGCATCCTCGTCGGAGCCGGTCTCGTCAGCCTTGTCAGCCTCGGTCTCTTCGACCTCGGCATCGGCCGTCGTCTCCTCGGCTAAGGCCTCGTCGGAAGCCTCGGCGGTCTGGGCGTCGGCGATTGCCTCGTCGGAAGCCTTGACTTCTTCGACCGTCTCTTCGGCGTCAGGACCGACAGCTTCCTCCGGTTCGACAGCAGCCTGCGGCGCCGCAGCGGCCGCGACCGGCGCCGCCTTCTTGGCCGCGCCACCCGCGCGCCGCGCGCGGTTGGCCTCGGACGTCACCGTCTTCTCCCGCACCAGCTCGATGACGGCCATCGGGGCGTTGTCGCCCTGTCGTGGCTCCACCTTGATGATGCGGGTGTATCCGCCGGCCCGATCTGCGTAGAACGGCCCGATCTCGGCGAACAAGGTGTGCACCACATCCTTGTCGCGGATCTTCTTGAGCACCTCACGCCGGTTGTGCAGCGTGCCCTTCTTGGCGTGGGTGATCAGCTTCTCCGCGTACGGCCGCAGCGCCCGCGCCTTGGGCTCGGTGGTCTTGATCCGGCCGTGCTCGAACAGCGAAGTGGCCAGGTTGGCCAACAGCGCCTTCTGATGCGAGGACGACCCGCCGAGGCGGCGACCCTTAGTGGGCTTGGGCATTGCGACTATCTCCTAAATGGGGCCGGCCCCCGTATCAGGTAGGACCGGGACGGATTCTTCTTAGAGCTGTTCGGTTTCGGCGTAGTCCTGCGTGTCCTCGAGGTCATAGCTGGCATCGCTGTTCCACGTGCCGGTGGCGACGTCGTAACCTGCGACCTCGGAGGGATCGAACGTGGCCGGGCTGTCCTTCAGCGACAGACCGAGCTGGTGCAGCTTGATCTTCACCTCGTCGATGGACTTCTGGCCGAAGTTGCGGATGTCCAGCAGATCGGACTCCGTGCGGGCGACGAGCTCGCCCACCGTGTGCACACCCTCGCGCTTGAGGCAGTTGTACGACCGCACCGTGAGATCCAGGTCGTCGATCGGCAGTGCGAACGACGCGATGTGGTCGGCCTCGGCCGGCGACGGGCCGATCTCGATGCCTTCTGCCTCGACGTTGAGTTCGCGTGCCAGCCCGAACAATTCGACCAGCGTCTTGCCCGCCGAAGCGAGCGCGTCACGCGCGGTGATGGAGCTCTTGGTCTCCACATCGAGGATCAGCTTGTCGAAGTCGGTGCGCTGCTCGACGCGGGTGGCCTCCACCTTGTAGGTGACCTTCAGCACCGGCGAGTAGATGGAATCGACCGGGATACGGCCGATCTCGGCGCCCGACGCCTTGTTCTGCACGGCGGGGACGTAGCCGCGGCCACGCTCGACGACGAGCTCGACCTCCAGCTTGCCCTTGTCGTTCAGGGTGGCGATGTGCATCTCGGGGTTGTGCACCGTCACGCCGGCAGGCGGCACGATGTCGCCCGCGGTGACCGCACCGGGGCCCTGCTTACGCAGGTACATGGTGACCGGCTCGTCCTCCTCGGAGGACACGACCAGACCCTTGAGGTTCAGGATGATGTCGGTGACGTCTTCCTTCACACCGGGGACGGTGGTGAACTCGTGCAGCACGCCGTCGATGCGGATGCTGGTGACCGCTGCGCCGGGGATCGACGACAGCAGCGTGCGCCGAAGCGAATTGCCAAGGGTGTAACCGAATCCGGGCTCCAACGGCTCGATGACGAACTGGGAGCGGTCCTCGGCAAGAACCTCTTCGGACAGTGTGGGTCGCTGAGAAATCAGCATGTTTTCTTTCCTCCTTCGCGACAACCGCTATTTGATGCCGCGTTTTCCTTTCCCCGCGAGCGGGGAAAATCCTGCCGTCATCTGGACGGCGGGAAGTCTTACTTCGAGTAGAGCTCGACGATCAGCTGCTCGGTGAGCGGAACGTCGATCTGCGCCCGCTCGGGCAGCTGGTGGACCAGGATGCGCTGGCGCTCGCCGACAACCTGCAGCCAGCCCGGGATCGGGCGCTCGCCCGCCGTCTGACGGGAGATCTCGAACGGCAGCGTGTTGATCGACTTGTCCTTCACATCGATGATGTCGTACTGCGACACCCGGTAACTCGGGATGTCGACCTTGACACCGTTGACGGTGAAGTGACCGTGGCTGACCAGCTGACGGGCCATCCGGCGGGTCCGCGCAAGACCCGCGCGGTACACGACGTTGTCCAACCGGCTTTCCAGGATGCGCAGCAGGTTGTCACCTGTCTTGCCCGGAAGGCGGTTGGCCTCTTCGTAGTAGCGGCGGAACTGCTTCTCCATCACGCCGTAGGTGAAGCGGGCCTTCTGCTTCTCCTGCAGCTGCTGGCGGTATTCGCTTTCCTTGATCCGCGCGCGGCCGTGCTGGCCGGGCGGGTAGGGGCGCTTCTCGAAGGCCTGATCGCCGCCGACGAGGTCGACGCCGAGGCGGCGCGACTTGCGGGTTGCGGGTCCGGTGTAACGAGCCATGAGTTCTTGTTCCTCCCTAGACCCGGCGCCGCTTGGGCGGACGGCAGCCGTTGTGCGGCTGCGGGGTGACATCGGAAATCGCGCCGACCTCGAGGCCGGCCGCCTGCAGCGACCGGATCGCGGTCTCGCGGCCCGAGCCCGGGCCCTTGACGAAAACGTCGACCTTCTTCACGCCGTGCTCCTGCGCCTTGCGGGCGGCGTTCTCGGCGGCCAGCTGGGCGGCGAACGGCGTCGACTTGCGCGACCCCTTGAAGCCGACATGGCCTGAGGACGCCCAGGCGATGACGTTGCCCTGCGGATCGGTGATCGTCACGATCGTGTTGTTGAACGTGCTCTTGATGTGGGCAGCGCCGTGCGGGACGTTCTTCTTTTCCCTGCGGCGGGTCTTCTGACCCTTCTTGGGGGCGGCTGCGCTCCTTCTTGGCTGGTGGCATCGGGGGTTACCTGGCCTTCTTCTTGCCGGCGATGGTGCGCTTGGGGCCCTTGCGGGTACGCGCATTGGTCTTGGTCCGCTGGCCGCGCACCGGCAGGCCACGGCGATGCCGAATGCCCTGGTAGCAGCCGATCTCGATCTTGCGGCGGATATCGGCCTGCACCTCGCGGCGCAGATCGCCCTCCACCTTGAGGTTGCCCTCGATGTAGTCGCGCAGCTGCGTCACCTGATCGTCGGTCAGGTCCTTGGTGCGCAGGTCCCGGCTGATGCCGGTGGCTTCCAGAATCTCCTGGGAGCGGGTACGGCCGATCCCGAAAATGTAGGTCAGCGCGATCTCCATGCGCTTGTCGCGCGGCAGATCGACGCCCACTAGACGTGCCATCAGGCAGTGTTCCTTCTGTCGTTGCGGAGGTCTTGTCCCAGCCCGTTCCCTCGTCTTGTGGGGTCCGGCCTCCGTGCCGGACGTGATGAGCGGCTTATCCGCTCAGTGGTGCTGGGATTTCGTCATTCAGTTGTGGGTGCAAGGCTGGCGCAAGCTAGCCCTGGCGCTGCTTGTGCCGCGGATCGGAGCAGATCACCATGACCCGCCCATGCCGGCGGATCACCCTGCACTTGTCGCAAATGGGCTTGACGCTCGGGTTCACCTTCACGGCTCGTCGATCCTTCTGGGTCTGTCGGTGACTCGCGCAAGCGCTCGTCACGTGTCTCGTTGGTTGTTACTTGTACCGGTAAACGATGCGGCCCCGGGAGAGGTCGTAGGGAGACAGCTCCACCACGACGCGGTCCTCGGGCAGGATGCGGATGTAGTGCTGCCGCATCTTGCCGCTGATGTGGGCGAGCACCTTGTGTCCGTTCTCCAGCTCAATGCGGAACATCGCATTGGGCAGGGGTTCGACCACGCGGCCCTCGACCTCGATGGCACCGTCTTTCTTGGCCATTGTTGTTCGGAGATCCTCCGTGTCCATCTAGATCATTGGCGCCAGCCGCCGCGAGCGGCGACAACATTTCTGGCGCAGAATCAACTCCGACTGCAAAACGTGAGCCGGTAGCTAGAAATTCCAGACCTGGGCACGCAAGAGCCGGCGCGAACACCGCACCGTTGGTCCATACTACCTGCTCGGCGGCGTGCCCCAAAATCGCTCGAACGGCCACCTCAGCGGCGTAAGCCAGCCCTGCGCGGGGTGATCGAGGCGACCCAGTATCCGCTGGACAACGGGCGCATACTTGTTGGCGATGACTGGACCTGATTCCCAGCCCCGCAAGCCTGTGATCCTGACCGTCGACGATGACCCCGCAGTCTCCCGCGCGGTCGCACGCGACCTGCGCCGCCACTACGGCGAACGCTATCGGATCGTGCGGGCCGAATCCGGGCCTGACGCGCTGGAGACCATCAACGAACTCAAGCTTCGCGGCGACGCCGTCGCGGTGTTCGTCGCCGACTACCGGATGCCGGGCATGAGCGGCATCGAGTTCCTCGAAGACGCCATGGACATCTATCCGCTGGCCCGCCGCGTGCTGCTGACCGCCTACGCCGACACGCACGCCGCGATCGACGCCATCAACGTCGTCGACCTCGATCACTACCTGCTCAAGCCGTGGGATCCGCCCGAGGAGAAGCTCTACCCGGTCATCGACGGTCTTCTCGAGGCGTGGCGCGCGCAGGGCGACCGCGCGATCCCCGTCACCAAGGTCATCGGGCACCGGTGGAATCCCCGGTCATGGGAGGTGCGCCAGTTCCTCGCCCGCAACCAGCACTCGTTCCGCAGCTACATGGCCGACGAGTCCAAGGGCAAGCAGCTGCTCGACGCGGCGGGCCTCGACGGCCTGCAGCTGCCCGTGGTGATCACCGAGGGCGGCGAAACGCTCGTCGAGCCGACCAACACCGAACTCGCCGACATGCTCGGGCTGTCCACCTCCCCGTCGCTGGAGATGTACGAGCTCGCCGTCATCGGCGGTGGCCCCGCCGGTCTCGCCGCGGCGGTGTACGGCGCATCCGAAGGTCTCAAGACCGTGCTCATCGAGAGCACGACGACGGGCGGGCAGGCGGGGCGCAGCTCGCGGATCGAGAACTACCTGGGTTTTCCCACCGGCATCTCAGGCGCGGAGCTCACCACCTCGGCACGCAGGCAGGCCGAACGGTTCGGCGCCGAGGTCATCACCACCCGCAAGGCCGTCGGCCTCGACGTCAGCGGCCAGGCCCGAACGATCGAATTCGAGGACGGCAGCACGATCGGCGCGCAGGCGGTGATCCTGGCCACCGGCGTCGACTACCGCCATCTGCAGGCCCCCGGCTGCTGGGAAAATCCGGATGACCGCGACGCGTGCAACTACATCGGCCGCGGCGTGTACTACGGCGCTTCGGTGTCGGATTCCGCCGACTGCGAAGGCGAGGACGTCTACATCGTCGGCGGCGCGAACTCGGCAGGCCAGGCCGCGATGTTCATGTCGAAGACGGCGAAGTCGGTGACGCTGCTCGTGCGCGGGCCGTCGCTGGCGGCGTCGATGTCCTACTACCTCATCCAGCAGATCGAGGAGAAGGACAACATCCACGTCCGCACCTGCACCGAGGTCGTCGAGGCGATCGGCGAGGACGATCACCTCACCGGCCTCGTGGTGGAGAACAAGCAGACCGGCGAGCGGGAGACCGTCGACGGCGTCCCGGATGTGCTGTTTCATCGGCGCCACCCCCCGCACGAAGTGGCTCGACGGAATCGTCGCCCGCGACGACCGCGGGTTCATCCTCACCGGCCCCGACCTGAAGGACGTCTGCGGTTGGACGCTGGACAGACCGCCCCACCATTTGGAAACAAGTGTGCCGGGTGTGTTTGTTGCAGGTGACGTGCGAGCCGACTCGGCCAAACGAGTGGCAGCCGCCGTCGGCGAAGGATCGATGGCAGTGATGTTGGTGCACCGGTACTTGGCCGAGGCCTAGGGAGAACAAGATGGGCGAGAAATGCCTGCCTGAGGAGCTGCGATCGCTGTTCCTCTTCGAGAAACTGAACGACCGGCAGCTGCAGACGCTGTGCGAGAACGGGCACATCGCGGTCTTCGACACCGGCCCGGTGTGCATCGAGGGCGAACCCGCGTCGTGCTTCTACGTGCTGCTCGACGGCGAACTGGTGATGTCGAAGTACTCCGGCGGGGTCGACGTGGAGACCGGACGCACCTCTCAGCGCGGGGTCTACTGCGGCGCGTGGTCGGCCTACATTCCCGGCGAGGAGCACATCTACGAGGCGTCGGTGCGGGTGACCAAGCCGTCGCGCTTCTTCGTCCTCGACGCGGACGCCTTCGCCAAGTTCATGCAAGACGAGTTCCCGATGGCCGTACATCTGCTCGAAGGGCACAGGGTCGGCGGCCGCAGGCAGAGCCAGGTGCTCGGCCAGCGGCAGAAACTGCTCGCGCTGGGCACCATCACCGCGGGGCTGACGCACCAGCTCAACAATCCGGCCGCGGCCACGGCGCGCGCCGTCGCCGATCTGCGCGAGGGCGTCGGCAAGATGCGCCACAAGCTGGCGATGGTGGCCGACGGCAAGTTCACCCCCGAAGCGCTGCGGACACTGGTCAGCATTCAGGAGGAAGTCGCCGAGCAGGTGGCGAAGTCGAAGGCGCAGGAACTGACCGCGCTGGAGGCATCCGATCGCGAAGACGAGATCGGCGACTGGCTCGAGAGCCACGGCATCATCAGCGCGTGGGAGTACGCGCCCACGTTCGTCGAGGCGGGTCTGGACATCGACTGGCTGGAGCGGATCGAGGGCTCGGTCGACGCCGTCGACGCGACGGCCTCGCTGCAGAGCGCCATCGGCTGGCTGAAGTACACGATCGACACCGAGCTGCGGATGAACGAGATCGCCGATGCCAGCGAGCGCATCTCGGGCCTGCTCGCCGGCGCGAAGAAGTACTCCCAGATGGACCGCGCCGAATATCAGGTGGCGAATGTCCACGAGCTTCTGCACAGCACGTTGAAGACTCTGTTCGGCGACAAGGTCGGACCCGACAAGCCCATCAAATGCGTGAAGGACTGGGACAAGTCGCTGCCTGAAATCGCCTGCTACCCAGGCGGTCTCAACGAGGTGTGGGACGTCATCATCAACAATGCCATCCAGGCGATGAAGGGCCGGGGGACGCTGACGATCCGCACGGCGCGCCAGGGCGACGACATGATTCGCGTCGAGATCGGCGACGACGGTCCCGGCATCCCCGACGAGATCATCGATCGCATCTTCACCGCGTTCTTCACCACCAAGCCGTTCGGCGAAGGCGACGGGCTCGGGCTGGATCTGGCGCGTCGGATCATCGTCGAAAAGCATCAGGGCGACATCCGCGTCGAGTCCGAGCCGGGCAACACGCGGTTCATCATTCTGCTGCCGCTTGTCGCGCCCGCCCCCCTGGCAGCTACGCCGACAGAGCTTCCCGAGCCCGCGGATTCGATTCAGCCCGCGTAAAACGGAATAGCCTCCGACCCGCCGTAGGTTTACCAACCATGACCAAACCAGACTTCGGCACGTTCGGCGCTTTCGGCCATCATTCGATGTGGCAGCAGCTGTCCCCCGATCAGCTTCGTGACATCGAGTCCCTCGGCTACGGTGCCATCTGGGCAGGCGGCTCACCGGCCGCGGAGCTGTCGTGGGTCGATCCGATCCTCGAGCAGACGAGCACGCTGAAGTTGGCCACGGGCATCGTCAACATCTGGACGGCGGAGCCGGGCCCCACCGCGGAGTCGTTCCACCGGATCGAGAAGGCCTACCCGGGCCGCTTCCTGCTCGGTATCGGCGTCGGCCATCCCGAGGCGCATCAGGAGTACCGCAAGCCGGTCGACGCGCTCATCGACTATCTCGACAAACTCGACGAATACGGTGTGCCCAAGGACAGCCGCGTGGTGGCTGCGCTGGGCCCGAAGGTGCTCAAGCTGTCGGCCGAGCGCTCGGCCGGAGCCCATCCTTATCTCACGACGCCCGAACACACCGCCGAGGCGCGCAAACTGATCCCCGAGGCGTTCATCGCGCCCGAACACAAAGTGGTGCTGACCACCGACGCGGAGACGGCCCGCGCCACCGGCCGCAAGGCTCTCGCGATCTACCTCAACCTGGCCAACTACCTGAACAGCTGGAAGCGGCTCGGGTTCACCGACGAGGAGGTGGCGAAGCCGGGAAGCGACCGGCTGGTCGACGCCGTCGTCGCGTACGGCACACCCGACGAGATCGCCGCGCGGCTCAAGGAGCACATCACCGCAGGCGCAGACCATGTGCCGGTCCAGGTGCTGACCTCACCTGACAAGCTGGTGCCTGCACTGACAGAACTCGCCGGGCCGCTCGGGCTGCGGTGAATCGTCGGACCAAGGGGGATCTGCATGACTGACGCTGTTTCGCTCAAGCCCGACCTGGGCCGCTTCGGGGTCTGGACCTTCGGGGTGCCCAAACCCGAGCAGGCGGTCGAGATCGAGAAGCTCGGCTACGGCGCGCTGTGGATCGGCGGGTCCCCGGCGGGCAACCTGGAATACGTCGAGCCGCTCCTCGAGCAGACCGAGACGCTGCAGGTGGCCACCGGCATCATCAACGTGTGGACCGCGCCGGCCGACGAGGTCGCCGAGGCCTACCACCGGGTCGAGAAGGCCTACCCGGGCCGGTTCCTGCTCGGCATCGGTATCGGGCATCCCGAGCACACCGACGAGTACCGCAAGCCCTACGACGTGCTGGTCGAGTACCTCGACGTGCTGGACGCCGCCAAGGTGCCGACCAGCAGGCGCGTGGTGGCAGCCCTCGGGCCGAAGGTGCTCAAGCTCTCCGCCCAACGCAGCGCGGGCGCGCACCCTTACCTCACCACACCGGAACACACCGGTACGGCACGCGAATTGGTCGGTCCTACAGTGTATTTGGCGCCCGAACACAAAGTGGTGCTGACCACCGATGAGGGTGAGGCGCGCGAAATCGGCAGGCAGACGGTCGACTTCTACCTGAACCTGAGCAACTACCTGAACAACTGGAAGCGGCTCGGCTTCACCGACAGGGACCTCGAGAAGCCAGGTAGCGACCGCCTGATCGACGCCGTTGTCGCCTACGGCACGCCCGACGCGATCGCGGCGCGTCTCAACGAGCACCATCAGGCCGGCGCCGATCACGTCACCATCCAGGTGCTCGGCGGTTGGGACAAGCTGCTGCCGACCCTTCAAGAGCTGGCCGGACCGCTGGGGTTGAAGGGCTGACGACCCGCAGACCGCTACGGTAGGTCCATGCGGTTGCTGGTCACCGGCGGCGCTGGCTTCATCGGCGCCAACTTCGTGCACGGCGCGGTCGGTGAGCACGACGTCACCGTCCTCGACGCGCTGACCTATGCGGGCAGCCGCGAATCGCTGGCGCCGGTGGACGACGAGATCCGCCTGGTGCAGGGCGACATCGCCGACGCCGAGCTGGTGACGAAGCTCGTCGCCGAGGCTGACGCCGTCGTGAACTTCGCCGCGGAGACGCACGTCGACAATGCTCTCGCCGACCCAGAACCGTTCCTGCACTCGAATGTCGTCGGCACGTATGCGGTGCTGGAAGCGGTCCGAGCGCATGGCGTGCGGTTGCACCACGTCTCGACCGATGAGGTGTTCGGGGACCTCGACCTCGATGAGCAGCGTCGCTTCACCTCTGCGACGCCGTACAACCCGTCGAGCCCGTACTCGGCGACCAAGGCAGCCGCCGACATGCTGGTGCGGGCGTGGGTGCGCTCCTACGGTGTGCGCGCGACGATCTCCAACTGCTCCAACAACTATGGGCCGTATCAGCATGTGGAGAAGTTCATTCCGCGCCAGATCACCAACGTGCTGACCGGCAGGCGCCCCAAGCTCTACGGCACCGGAACCAATGTGCGGGACTGGATTCACGTCCACGATCACAACAGCGCGGTCTGGCGGATCCTGCAGGACGGCGAGATCGGCAGGACGTATCTGATCGGCGCTGAGGGCGAGCGTGACAACCTGTCGGTGATGCGGGCGATTCTCGCGCTGATGGACCGCGACCCCGACGACTTCGACCACGTCGTCGACCGCGTCGGTCATGACGTGCGCTACGCGATCGACGCGTCGGAGTTGGCCGACGAACTCGGGTGGGCGCCCAAGCACACCGACTTCGACGAGGGTCTCCGCCAGACCATCGAGTGGTATCGGGACAACGAATCGTGGTGGGGCCCATTGAAGGATGCGGTCGAGGAGACCTATTCGAAGCGGGGTCAGTGACGTGGAGGTGCGGGAGCTTGCCGTCCCCGGCGCATGGGAGATCACCCCGCAGCAGCACGTCGACGACCGCGGCCTGTTCTTCGAGTGGTTCACCGACACCGGATTCGAGGACTTCGCCGGGCATCGGCTGGATCTGCGTCAGGCGAACTGCTCGGTATCAGCGGCCGGGGTGCTCCGCGGGCTGCACTTCGCCCAGCTGCCACCGAGCCAGGCCAAGTACGTGACGTGCGTGCGGGGTGCGGTGTTCGACGTGGTGGTCGACATCCGCGTCGGCTCACCGACCTTCGGGCAGTGGGATTCGGTGCTGCTCGACGACCGCAGCCGTCGTTCGGTGTACATCAGCGAGGGCCTGGCGCACGGTTTTCAAGCGCTGTATCGGGATTCGACGGTGGTGTACCTCTGCTCGGCCGGATACGACCCGGATCGCGAGCACACCATCCTCGCCACGGATCCGGCGCTCGACATCGGTTGGCCCGGCACCGATCACGTGCTGTCGACGCGCGATGCGCAGGCGCCGACACTGGACGAGGTCAAGGCCGCCGGCCTACTGCCGACGTGGGAGGAAGCCAAGGCGTTCGTCGAGGAACTGCGCAACCGCTGAACGCCGAGAATGCACCCACGCAGAGGAAGTGCGAGAAACCCTCTGCGGGAGTGCAGTTTCGACGTGGGGCGTGGTTAGTCGTCGGTGCCGGTTTCTGGCTTGGCGTGGCGCGGCTTGGACTGCGTTGCGCTCGAGACTGCGGTCTTCACCGCGGTCCTCACGTTGGAGACTGTCTCGTTGACCGCGTCGCGGGCGGCATGGCGTCCGGTCGAAGCGCTGTCGTTGTCCGAGCCCGACTTTCCTGGCACGGCAATAAACGACGTCTTGACCGTCGGCGACTGCCGGCTGGTGTCGTTCAGCGTCGTCAACGGATTGCGCGGGATCTGAATGTTGATCGGGATCGGGACGTCCGATCTCCAGCCCGCCAACTGTGAAACTGCCGCCGACCGCGCCCGTCACTGAAAACTGGCCCGGCTTCAGTTCGACCTTGACCGCGTTCGTCTTGAAGTCCGCCGAGGCGATCTCCGTGTTGCCGAGCGTCAGGGCGCCGTCGACTGGAGCGGCGATTTCTAAGAATGAGATCCTGCCGCCGCAGTCCGTATCGCCCTGCGAGGAGCCCAGACAGAGGCCCCCGTTGCCGCTGACCCCGCCGTGGCCGCCCGCACCGCCGGTGAGGGAGCCCAGGTTGAAGGTTGCATCGGGATTGGCGTCGACAAGGGTGCCGCCACCAACTGCCTTGAACCCATCGAACGGCTGTAGCGCCGTCTCACCATCGAACTGGCCGACGGTGCGGTCTCCCGCGATATCAAGATTGCTGTTCAACAGCGACAAATTGCGGTCGTAAGTGGTCTCCCCCAGAACTCCGTTCAGGCCAAAACCTATGCCACGGGAGCCGCCAAAGAACGGTACAAAATGAACATCACGATGGTCTGTGACTCCCGACGATCCAGCCGCGAGTTGCCCCCCGAGCAGGCTCCAGCCACCCGTTTCCGTCCGGTCCGAAATGTAGCCAAAATCAACGAAATCGTCGTCCCGCACCGCCACCACACGAGGATGGGCGGTGAAGTCCACTAGCGTATTCAGCCCGGGGAGGTCGTACGAGTTGCCGCCCCGCTGAATGATGCCCAACAGCAGTGGATTCGTACCTGCCTCGATGGCGAGGTACCGCCAGATCGACAGCGGGCCGGGCGTCGGCGTGAAATCGATGATCGGGATCTCTACGTAAGCCGCCAGGTCGACGTCCCTGGCCGTCGGCTCAGCAGCTTCGACTTTGTCCGGCGGTACCGCCAACACGCTCGCCGCCCCGATTCCGGCCGTCATCGCACCAGCGACGATGGCGGTCACATATGCCCTTGATGCACCCATAGGGCGACACCGTACGGCAGAGGCAATTCGTTTACCGAATGAACCGGGCATTCCCCTGGTCCGGACGGCGACCTAATTGTCGCCGGGGTCAGTCGGGGGCAGTATTGGACTGGGTGGCCCAGCGCGGCAGAAGCGTCCGCAGGCGTCTTGCCAGCGGCGCCGGACCATTACTAGGATGTCCAAGTATCTTCCACCAAGGGGCATGGTCATGACCACACAGATTCCACATTTCATCGACGGCCAGCGCAGCAGCCTGTCGTCGTCTCGAACCGCCGACGTGATGAACCCGAGCACCGGCGAAGTGCAGGCCCAGGTCCTGATGGCCTCTGCCGCCGACGTCGACACCGCGGTGGCCGCGGCCGTCGAAGCCCAGAAGGAATGGGCCGCGTGGAACCCGCAGCGCCGGGCGCGCGTGATGATGAAGTTCATCGATCTGGTCAACGCCAACATCGAGGAACTCGCCGAGTTGCTCTCGCTCGAGCACGGCAAGACGGTCCCCGACTCCAAGGGCGACATCCAGCGCGGCATCGAGGTCATCGAGTTCGCGATCGGCATTCCGCACCTGTTGAAGGGTGAGTTCACCGAGGGCGCCGGCTCAGGCATCGACGTCTACTCGATCCGCCAACCGCTCGGCGTGGTCGCGGGCATCACCCCGTTCAACTTCCCCGCGATGATCCCGCTGTGGAAGGCGGGCCCGGCGCTGGCGTGCGGCAACGCCTTCATCCTCAAGCCGTCCGAGCGCGACCCCTCGGTACCGGTGCGGCTCGCCGAGCTGTTCCTCGAGGCCGGCCTTCCGCCCGGGGTGTTCCAGGTCGTCCACGGCGACAAGGAAGCCGTCGACGCGATCCTCAACCATCCCGACATCCAGGCCGTCGGCTTCGTCGGCAGCTCCGACATCGCGCAGTACATCTATTCGACCGCGGCGGCCAACGGGAAGCGCTCGCAGTGCTTCGGCGGCGCGAAGAACCACATGATCGTGATGCCCGACGCCGATCTGGACCAGGCCGTCGACGCCCTCATCGGCGCGGGCTACGGCAGCGCCGGTGAGCGCTGCATGGCGATCAGTGTCGCAGTCCCGGTGGGCGAAGAGACCGCGAATCGGTTGCGCGCCAGGCTCGTCGAACGCGTCAACCAGCTGCGCGTCGGCCACAGCCTCGACCCGAAGGCCGACTACGGGCCGCTGGTCACCGAAGCCGCGCTCAAGCGAGTCAAGGACTACATCGCTCAAGGCATCGAGGCCGGTGCCGAAGCGGTGGTCGACGGACGCGAACGCGCCAGCGACGAACTGACTTTCGACGAAGCCGACCTGTCGAAGGGCTACTTCATCGGCCCGACGCTGTTCGACCACGTCACCACCGACATGTCGATCTACACCGACGAGATCTTCGGTCCGGTGCTGTGCATCGTGCGCGCCCACGACTACGAAGATGCGCTGCGGCTGCCCACCGAACACGAATACGGCAACGGCGTTGCGATCTTCACCCGCGACGGCGATGCGGCACGCGACTTCGTGTCGCGGGTGCAGGTCGGCATGGTCGGGGTCAACGTGCCGATCCCGGTTCCTGTCGCCTACCACACGTTCGGCGGCTGGAAGCGGTCCGGCTTCGGTGACCTCAACCAGCACGGGCCTGCGTCGGTCATCTTCTACACCAAGGTCAAGACGATCACCGAGCGGTGGCCGTCGGGCATCAAGGATGGCGCCGAGTTCGTCATCCCCACAATGAAGTAGAGAGCTACATGCAGTTCTTCGGACTGGACGACGACGAACGCGTCATCGCCGAGACGGCGGCGGCGTTCGCCGAGAAGCGCCTTGCCCCACATGCGTTGGAGTGGGACAGGACGCATCACTTTCCGGTCGACGAACTGCGTGAGGCCGCCGAGCTGGGGATGGCGGCGATCTACTGCGGTGAAGACGCCGGCGGCAGCGGCCTGCGCCGCATCGACGCCGTGCGCATCTTCGAGCAGTTGGCCGCCGCCGACCCCACCGTCGCCGCGTTCCTGTCCATCCACAACATGTGCGCGTGGATGGTCGACACCTACGGCACCCGCGAACAACGCAAATCCTGGGTACCCAAGCTCGCGTCGATGGAAGCCGTCGCGAGTTACTGCCTGACCGAACCCGGCGCGGGATCAGATGCCAGCGCGCTGCGCACGAAAGCCGTCCGGGACGGCGATTTCTACGTCCTCGACGGCGTGAAGCAATTCATCTCTGGAGCGGGCTCATCGGATGTCTACATCGTCATGGCCCGCACCGGAGGCGAAGGCCCCCGCGGCATTTCGGCATTCATCGTCGAAAAGGACACGCCTGGTGTCAGTTTCGGCGCCAACGAGGAGAAGATGGGCTGGCACGCTCAGCCCACCGCACAGGTCGTCTTCGAAGGTGCGCGGATACCCGCCGAATCGATGCTCGGCGGGGCCGACGGCGAGGGCACCGGTTTCTCCATCGCGATGAACGGGCTCAACGGTGGTCGCATCAACATCGCCGCATGTTCGCTCGGCGGGGCCCAGGCCGCGTTCGACAAGGCGGCCGGCTACCTGGCCGACCGACAGGCGTTCGGCGGTGCGCTGCTCGACGAGCCGACCATCCGGTTCACACTCGCCGACATGGCGACCGCCCTGGAGACGTCGCGAACCCTGTTGTGGCGCGCAGCGGCCGCGCTCGACGCTGACCACCCCGACAAGGTGGAGCTGTGCGCGATGGCCAAGCGCTACGTCACCGACGCCTGCTTCGACGTCGCCGATCAAGCCTTGCAGTTGCACGGCGGATACGGCTACCTGAACGAGTACGGCCTCGAGAAGATCGTCCGCGACCTGCGGGTGCATCGAATACTCGAGGGCACCAACGAAATCATGCGCGTGGTCATCGGTCGGGCCGAAGCCGCCCGTGCCCGTGCGTCGTAATCGGGAGGGTCAAATGAACATCGCGTTCTTGGGGCTGGGCAACATGGGTGGGCCCATGGCGGCCAACCTCGTCGCCGCCGGACACACCGTGCACGCGTTCGATCCTGTTCCCGCGTTGAAGGCGGCCGCAGAAGCCAAAGGCGGTAAAGTTTTTGACACCGGCGCGGCGGCGGTGGCCGACGCCGACGTCGTCATCACCTCGCTGCCCAGCGGCGCGATCGTCAAGTCCTGCTACAACGAGGTGCTGCCCGCCGCCAAGGCCGGCGCACTGTTCATCGACACCTCGACGATCTCGGTCGACGATGCCCGCGAAATCCATCGACAAGCCACCGACCGCGGGTTCGCGCAACTCGATGCCCCGGTGTCAGGCGGGGTGAAGGGCGCGACGGCGGGCACGCTCGCGTTCATGGTCGGCGGCGAAGACGAGGCCGTCGAGCGCGCCCGGCCGGTGTTGGAGCCGTTGGCAGGCAAGATCATTCACTGCGGCGGCTCGGGCAACGGGCAGAGCGCCAAGCTGTGCAACAACATGGTCCTCGCGGTGCAGCAGATCGCCGTCGGCGAGGCCTTCGTGCTGGCCGAGAAGCTCGGGCTGTCGGCGCAGTCGCTGTTCGACGTGATCACCGGCGCGACGGGCAACTGCTGGGCGGTGCACACCAACTGCCCTGTCCCCGGACCGGTTCCGGCCTCACCCGCCAACAACGGCTTCAAGCCGGGCTTCGCGACCGCGCTGATGAACAAGGACCTCGGTTTGGCGATGGACGCGGTCGAATTCGACGGGCTCGTCGGCGCCACTGGGCACCCACGCCGCCGAAATCTATGCCAAGTACAACGCCGATCACGCCGACAAGGACTTCAGCGCTGTGATCGAACTACTGCGCGGCAGCTGAATTCTCCGCTGAAAACGAAACCGCGGCCCGATCTGATCGGGCCGCGGCGTTCGTTTCTCACTATCGGTCAGGGCACCGTCTGCACGTCGCGCCCGAACTCGACCTGGGCACCGTCATACGTACCCGTGCACGACGTCACGACGTCGTACTTGCCGACCGGAGCCAGCACCGAGAAGGACTCCGTCCCGTTGGGCTCGATGTCGAAGGCCCTGTCCACCCCTGGCAGCCCGCTCTGGCTGGTCGCGGTATAGGTGCAGCTACCTCCGATGCCGGCGTTGTTCTTCACGTTCACGGTCCAGCTTCCGAAACCTCGATCGAACGTCACCCTGACGGCGTTCGCAGGCGGCGGGCACTTCTGACCGGCCGGAACCGACTGCTGCGGTCCGCCGGGCGGGCAAGCCACCGCAGCCTTCGGCGTGCACTGCTGGCCAGCCGGAACCTCGTCTTGCTCGTCGTTCGGCCCGCACTTGACTGCCGGAGCCTGCTTCTGTTCGCCTTGCCCGCCCGGGGCGCCAGGTCCCGATGGCGGCGTCGTCACCGAGGGCTTGCCGAAAATGAGGCCGACCCAGTCGGTTTCGGTGGGTTCGTAGCGGACGAAGCTCACCCCGTACTCGGTGAACGAGCAGTCGCTGAGCGTGGGACCCGCGCCCTTCTTGTACGCATCGGTGAGCGCGGCGGCCATCGGGTCACCGACGCCGATGAACTCCCGCAACGCACCGCCGTACGCATTTCTCAATCCGTTGACTCTGTCAGGGGGGTCGGGAATGAACTGGCCCTGCGCGAAGCCGAGGTCCTGCAGCGTCTGGTTGTACTTCATCTCCGGACACCCCGCGTTGATGCGGTCCCGGGTGACAGTGCCCCTGATGTCGGCAAGGACGTCGGCGCTCGCGATGGGCGTAACGATCAAAAAGGAAAGCACAAGGCCGACAACCACCCCGGCAATGTGTAGTGCAGTTGCTCTGATACGTGTCATGGCCGTCTCCTCGAGAGGCGTAGGTCCGCTTTCCTATTAAGCGACCTACCGCGAGGGATTACGACCTCGGGAACAGCATTGGCAAACCCGCGCAGATTCTGGCCACGGCGGACTACGATGTTTGCCCGCTGACACGAAACCACGGCCCGGGTTCATGCCGGGCCGTGGCTCGCGTTCTCGATCTACAGGTTAGGGCACTGTCTGCACGTCGCGCCCGAACTCGACCTGGGCACCGTCATACGTACCCGTGCACGACGTCACGACGTCGTACTTGCCGACCGGAGCCAGCACCGAGAAGGACTCCGTCCCGTTGGGCTCGATGTCGAAGGCCCTGTCCACCCCTGGCAGCCCGCTCTGGCTGGTCGCGGTATAGGTGCAGCTACCTCCGATGCCGGCGTTGTTCTTCACGTTCACGGTCCAGCTTCCGAAACCTCGATCGAACGTCACCCTGACGGCGTTCGCAGGCGGCGGGCACTTCTGACCGGCCGGAACCGACTGCTGCGGCTCCGCCGGGCGGGCAAGCCACCGCAGCCTTCGGCGTGCACTGCTGGCCAGCCGGAACCTCGTCTTGCTCGTCGTTCGGCCCGCACTTGACTGCCGGAGCCTGCTTCTGTTCGCCTTGCCCGCCCGGGGCGCCAGGTCCCGATGGCGGCGTCGTCACCGAGGGCTTGCCGAAAATGAGGCCGACCCAGTCGGTTTCGGTGGGTTCGTAGCGGACGAAGCTCACCCCGTACTCGGTGAACGAGCAGTCGCTGAGCGTGGGACCCGCGCCCTTCTTGTACGCATCGGTGAGCGCGGCGGCCATCGGGTCACCGACGCCGATGAACTCCCGCAACGCACCGCCGTACGCATTTCTCAATCCGTTGACTCTGTCAGGGGGGTCGGGAATGAACTGGCCCTGCGCGAAGCCGAGGTCCTGCAGCGTCTGGTTGTACTTCATCTCCGGACACCCCGCGTTGATGCGGTCCCGGGTGACAGTGCCCCTGATGTCGGCAAGGACGTCGGCGCTCGCGATGGGCGTAACGATCAAAAAGGAAAGCACGAGGCCGGCGATCACCCCCGCGACGCGTAGTGCGATTAATCGTGTTCTGGTCATAAACCAATCTCCTCGGCATTGCCCGTGGGCATGTCTGCACAGCGCATTTCTCGACAAAATGACGCTAGAGCAAACGCGGTCGCCCGAGATATGGGGCGTTTCCCTACGTTTTCGAGGAGGGTGTCGGCCAAGGCCGACGTCAGCTACTGGACCTTGCCGAGCGGCAGAGGAGCCTACGCGGCGTCGGCAGGCTTGTGATCGGCGAACCAACGACGGTGCAGCCGCTGGCAATCCGCGATGCGCATCGGCTCGCTACCTGCGTAGTCCGGCCGCACCGCCAATGCGGCGGGGATCTCCGGTGCGCCGTCGCCGGTGATGACCACCGATGCCAGCCCCGCAGAGGTCGCAGCCCGCAGGCCAGAAGCCGAACCCGTGATCGCGAGCGCGTTCTCCGCGGGTATTCCGAGTTCCCACAGCGCCGTTCGGACCGCCTCGGGATCAGGCATCGGCTTCTTGACGTCGTCGGCGGTCACCACGGTCTCGACGACACCGTCGCCGACCAACTGCCGCACCAACGGCTCCGCCCAGCTGCGCTGCGCGCCCGCGACGACAGCCACCACGACGCCTGCGGTGAACGCTTCCGTCACCAGATCGACGAGTCCCGGCCGCGGCGTCAGGCCCGCGTCGAGGATCATCTCGTCGAGCATCATCGATTTGGTCGTGTAGATGTCGTCGGCGAGCAGCTTGGTCAGCACGTCGGACTCGGTGGATACACCGCGCTTGCGCAACTCGGCCGTAATCCGCTGGCGCTCGTCGGACAGCGCCAACAGCTGCCGGTAGCGCGTGACGGACCACTCGAAGCCCAGTCCGTGCTCGGCGAAGGCGGCGTTGTAGGCCACCCGCTGACCGTCGCATTCGACATCGGCGAGCGCATCGAGGTCAAAGACCAGTGCGCGGAGTTGGGTCACGTCGGCGCCGACCGGTGAATTGCAATCCCACCAGAACCGACCGGCACGCCAGGTCTTCTGCTGTGTCGTAGGCACGTACAAAGCGTGGCCCAGAGCACACTTTCCGGCCTCCCCCATTCGGGGGATTGGGCAGGCCAAGTTGCGGGACCGCGGCCGGCGCCGCACCTAAGGTGTTGCCATGGCGTCCGACAGCCCGCTCGCCTCCGGACCAGTGCGAATCGTCCTCGTCGACGACCACGAAATGGTCATCGAGGGACTCAAGGCGATGCTCGCTGCCTTCGCCGACCGGGTGGCGGTGGTGGGGCAGGCCGTCGGCGCCGAGCGGGCGCTGCGCGTCGTCGACGAACTGGATCCCGACATCGTGCTCTCCGATGTTCGAATGCAGGGGTCGAGCGGCCTTGACCTGTGCCAGACGCTGCGCAAGCGTCGGGCGGACCGCAAAGTCGTCATGCTGTCGGTCTACGACGACGAGCAGTACCTCTTCCAAGCGCTTCGCGTCGGCGCGTCGGGCTATCTGCTGAAAAGCATCGGCAGCGACGAACTCGTACGCCAACTCGAGTTCGTGCACGGCGGCGCCACCGCCATCGATCCGGGGATGGCGGCACGGGCAGCCGACACCGCGGCCAGAATGCAGCGCGACGAATTCTGGCCGGGAGCACGCCAGGGCCTCACCCAACGGGAGAGCGAGATCCTCTCCTACGTGGTCAACGGGCTCTCCAACCGCGGCATCGCAAGCAAGCTGGTGATCGGCGACGAGACGGTGAAGACCCATCTGCGGTCGATCTACCGCAAGCTCGGCGTCAGCGACCGCACCGGCGCAGTCGCCACCGCGCTACGCGAAGGGATCTACCAATGAGCCCCGTCGGCGGAGGTCCGCTCCGCCCCCAAGCCGTGCGCGATCTCGTCGACGCCGACCGTGAGCTCGCGCTGCTACGCGAGTTGATCCAGGCAGCGTCCAGCGGGCCCGGCGTCGAGCCCCTCGCCGCCGCCGCGGCCCGGATGATCACC
Organism: uncultured Actinomycetota bacterium; assembly: GCA_963786995.1. Classification (GTDB taxonomy): domain Bacteria; phylum Actinomycetota; class Actinomycetes; order Mycobacteriales; family Mycobacteriaceae; genus Mycobacterium. Next base: position 84,434 of record CAWBBH010000009.1, read on the forward strand.
GCGGCCACCGCCACCGACGTCTGCTTCGTCCACGTCCTCGACGACAGCGACCGCTCCCTGACGCTGGCCGGTGCGACCCCACCGTTCGACCAGGAGATCGGCAAGATCCGGCTGCCATTGGGGACCGGCGTGACCGGCTGGGTGGCCAGCCACCGCGAGCCCGTCGTCATCACCCATGACAAGGAGAACGACCCGCGCTACATGCCGTTTCAGTCGCTCCGCGGTTCCGACTTCACCTCGATGGTGTCGGTGCCGATGGAGACCGACCCCGGCGGGCTGGTCGGAGTGCTCAACGTGCACACCGTCGAGCGCAGAGAGTTCACGGCGCGCGATGTCGAACTGCTGCTGGTGATCGGACAGTTGATCGCCGGTGCGATGCATCAGGCGCGGCTGCACCGCCAGCTGGTGGTCCGCGAACGCGCGCACGAGAACTTCGTCGAGCAGGTCATCGAGGCCCAGGAGCTCGAACGGCGACGGCTCGCGGGCGACATCCACGACGGGATCTCCCAGCGGCTGATCACGCTGTCGTATCGCCTCGACGCGGCGGCGCGCGCTGCCGAAACCGATCATGCGGCGATGGCCGAACAACTCGGCATGGCAAGGGAACTGGTCGACCTGACGTTGCAGGAGGCGCGGGCAGCGATCGGTGGGCTGCGACCGCCCGTGCTCGACGACCTCGGCCTTGCCGGCGGCCTGGCCAGCCTGGCCCGCTCGATACCGCAAATCAACGTCGCGGTCGATCTGGCCGACACCCGCGTCCCCGATCACATCGAGATCGCGCTGTACCGCATCGCGCAGGAATGCCTGCAGAATGTCGTCAAGCACGCAGGCGCCTCGACGGCACGGTTGACCTTCACCGTCGACGAGGACACCGCGCGGCTCGAGATCGTCGACGACGGAGTTGGTTTCGACACCTTCGAGCATCCGCTGGGCAGTGATGAGATGGGCGGCTACGGTCTGCTGTCGATGGCTGAACGCGCCGAGATCGTCGGCGGGCGGCTGAACATCCGGTCGCGGCCTGGCGCGGGAACCGCTGTCACGGCGACGATTCCGTTGCCCTCTTCCCCGCGAGCTGGGCCCACACGTCAGTAGGGGAACGCAAATGGCCCTTGAACAGCGGCATTTCGGGGACTTTTGCGTCTGTCCCCAGCTTCGCGGGGCCCCACGCGCTAGAAGTCGCCCGCGTTGCGGCGCAACGTCTCGATCGACGCGGCCAGCGCCTTCGACTCGTCATCGGTGATGCCGATGTCGGCGAACACGTCCTTGTTGAGGGTGACGCTGGCATCCTCGACCGTCGACCGTCCGAGATCGGTGATCTGCACCAGCGTGGTGCGGCCGTCGGTGGGATGCGGCAGCCGCGTCACCAACCCGTCGGCCTCCAGCCGGCGGATCGCGTGGGTCACGCTGGTGACGTGGACCTGCAGCCGGTCGGACGCCTTGGTGATCGGCAGCGCGCCGTTGCGGCTGAACGCCAGCAGCCGCAGCAGCTCGTAGCGGGCGAAGCTGAGATCGTAGGGCCGCAGCGCGTTCTCCACGCGGGCCAGCAGAATCTGATGGGCTCGCATCACCGACGTGACCGCGACCATTCCGTTCGCGACGTCGCCCCATCCCGCACGTTCCCAGTTGGCGCGCGCCAGCTCGATGGGGTCACGCCTCTGCGGGTCCGCGGAAGGTTCTGAGGCCACACCTCTTCATACCGCAGCCCGCACGGCGGCAGGCCGATTCTCAGCGCGACGCCAACGGCTCCAAGGCGCTGAGCACCGCTCTGGTGGACTGCCGGTTGCCCACCGTGATCCGCACGCTGCCGTCGGCGTAGTGACGGACCTGCAGCCCGGTGTTGTCGAAGAACTGGCGCCAAGGCGCGCCACTGGCGGGCAGGTACACGAAGTTGGCGTGGCCGTCGGTGCTGTACACACCCATCGCACGCAGCCGCATCCGAAGATAACGCCGCTCTGAGGCGATCATTCGAATCCGTTGCTGCAGTTGACTTTCAGCGTCGTATGACGCCGCAACGGCGACCAGCCCGGTGATTCCGACACCGAACGGCAGCTGCATGGTCCACAGCCGCCTGGCCAGATCCGGCGCGCAGAAGCCGTAGCCGATGCGCAGTCCGGCCAGCCCGTATGCCTTTGAAAATGTTCGCAGCACCACCACGTTGGGGAATCGCTCCACCAGGGACAGGGCATCGATGCGGTGTTCGGGGTCAAGAAACTCGACGTACGCCTCGTCCAGCAGGACGACGGTGTCCGACGGCACCCGCTGCAGGAACAGTTCGATGTCGGCGGCCGGTTCGATGGTGCCGGTCGGATTATGCGGACGACAGACCACCACGACGCGCGCGTGCTGCGCCGCCTCGGCCATTGCCTCCAGGTCGTGGTGGCCGTGCTCGTCGAGTGCAACGGTGACCGATTGCAGCCGGGCCATCTGCGCGAAGATCGGATAGCCGTCGAAGGTCGGAAACGTCATCACCATCCGCTCCCCCGGGCTGGTCACCGCGCTCAGCACCTGCATGATCACCCCGGTCGCACCGGCACCGATCACGACCTGTCCCTCGTTCACCCCGATGTGTGCCGCGATCAGCGCGCGCAGTCGCTCGGGCAGGAACTCCGGATAGCGGTTGGCGACCTCGACCGATTCGGTCAGCGCCGACCGAACGCCGGGCAGCGGCGGGAACGGATTCTCGTTCAGCGAGAGCGCCAGTGGGTTCACCGCACTGGGAAGTGCCGAAACCGCCTCGGCGAGGTCCCTGCTCGGCGTGCTCATCAGTCGCGACCGCCCCATCGGATCGCGGCGGCGCCCGCGAAGTCGCCGGCGTGCGCGAAGGCGGCCATCAGCGCCACGTCGCCCTTCTTGAGCTGGCCGTCGGAGATGGCCCGTTCGAGGTTGATGGGAATGCCCGCCGCGAACAGGTTGCCGCACAGCTCGAATGTGTCGCGGTGACGCTCCCTCGGCAGCTCGAGCGCGTCGCGCCAGTTGCGCAGAAACGCCCGGTTGGGCTGGTTGGTCACCAGCAGGTCGATATCCTTCGGCTTGATCCCGATGCGGTCGCAGACCGCGTAGGAGACCTCGGGGACCTGGCGGTTGCCGCGTGCCAGCACCTTGGTGATCTTGCTCTCGGTGAAGCCGATGCAGCCCTCCCCCGACCCCGCTTCCCACCACTTGCGGTAGGGGTCGACGGCGATCGTCATGTCGCCGGCGAACTCGCCGTAGGTGCGGCATTCGATATCGAGGATCGGCGACTTGTCCGACCGTGCGAGCAGCCCGACCGCCGCCCCGTCGCCGGGCACCGACGCCTGCGCCTTGGACCGGATGGTCTTCTGGTCGAAGATCGTGCCCGCCGCGTTCTGGGCGACGGCGATCAGCGCGGTCTCGCCTTGGCCCGACTCGATCAACGACCGGGCGACCTTCATCCCGAGGACGAACGCCGCACACCCGCCGTTGTGCAGATCGAGCACCCAATCAGGCTTCATGCCAAGACGGTTGGCCATTCCGCCGCCGCTGCCGTAGAACGGCATGTCCGGCAGCTGGACGTGGGTGATCAAGATGTCGACGTTCTCGATGACATCGCGGCCGTGGCGTTCGATGACGCCGGCTGCGGCGCGCTCCACCATGTCGATGGCCGTCTCGTCCTCGGCGACGTGGTGACGGAACTTCGGCGCGCGGAACATCAGGTTCTCGCGGAGCTCGTCGGTTCCGGCATAGCCGGCGTAATAGTCGGCGCTGACCGGCTCCCCCGGCAGGTAGGTCGAGATATCGAGCAGGCTCACAGTCATCGGTCGTTCCTCACTTCATCCAGGCCGGCGTGACCGGCAGGCCGTTGCGGTGCCGGTATTCGGCGATCGCCTTGAGGTTCTTGAGCTCGAGCAGGTGGCCCGGGCCGAACATCTCCCAGAAATCGCCGACCCATACCGGGCGCTGGGGCGGTGCCGTCTCGGGGTAGGGGTTCTCGTCGTAGAACGGGTGATGGCAATTCGTCCACAGCACAACCGAACCCGGCTTGTCGAAGACCACCTGCGCGTCGACGATGCGCATCAGGTAGATCATCCACAGGTGCTTGCCCTGGTCCCACGCGCAGTGGTAATCGACCGTGCGGGACTCCTTGTTGGCCACCGTGCGGGTGAAGATGGGGCTGCCCTTGTCGCCACCGAGCTTGTCGTAGGCGACCCAGAGCCCCGGTTCCTCCGTCGGGCTGAAGCCGCGCAGGCTGTACGTCCACTCCTCCAGGCACCGGGTGTCGGCCATGTAGTCGAACAGCTCGTCGGGCGGACAGTCGATGTAATCGTTGACGGTGCAGTACGTTCCGAACACCTCGTCGTGCGGATAGACCGACCGCATCATGTTCATGATGATCGGGGTGGCCTTCTCCCTCGGAGCCGTCTCGACGCGAAGGACTCCGTCGATCGGATCTGCCGTGCCACGGTGGGCGGTGATGTCATCAAGTGCGGGCAACGACATGGGAACTGCTCTCCTCTTCGATAACGGGATGTTTGGCGGTTGCCTTGTCGAGAAAGGCAGCGAATGGGGGGATTTCGTCGGCCGAGCATTCGACGGCGATGACCGATGGTCCGTCGACCTCGAGGGCGGCCGCCAGGGCGGCGGGCAGATCGTCGACGGTGTCGACGTCGACGGAGGACAGGCCGGGAAACATCGCCGCCAGCCCCGCTCCGAGCCGGCTCGGGCCGAACCGGTTGTAGCTGTAGGCGTCGTTGTAGAAGATTTGTTCACGGGTCACGCACATGGCGTGGGCGTGGTTGTCGAACAGCAGGAACGTCACTGGAAGCCCGTACTGAACGGCGGTGTGAATCTCCATGCCGTGCATGAAGAACGATCCGTCGCCCGCAATCGCGATCGTGCGGCGACTGGGCCCTTGGCTCTTCGCGCGAGCGCTCATCGCACGACCGAACGCCATGCCCAGCGACGCGCCGAAGCTGTAGCCCATGCCGCCCATGCCGAGCGCGACGACGAACCGGCCGTCGCGGCGAGCGGGTAGGTAGTGGATCCCCGCCGCGCCGATGTTGCCCGCGTCGACGACGATGTCGACCCCGTCGGGCAGCACCGAATCCAGCACGGCCATCGCCTCGCGGTAGCGCACGCCGGGCCCGTCGTGCGGCGGCGGCGTCAGCTCGATCCTCGGCACGACGTCCGGCACCCGGACACGGGTCGGCCTGCAGTCGCCGTTCAACGCCTGAGCCAGCAGCTTCAGCGATCCGCGCAGGTCCTCGGTGTGGATGTGCGTGCACGGCACAAACGGCGCCGCGCCTCCGAGCGAGTAGGTGGGCACCGACGCCAGCGCGTCGTCGAGGCCGGCCCGCGCGGTCACGTTGAGCGGCGTGCCGACCAGCAGGCACAGCGCGCTGTCGGAGATCGCCGATGCGACGCCCGGGTGGCCCATCACGCCGGTCACCCCGAGAGCTGACGACGACCCGAGGCCCGGCGTGCCCGCGACGTCCTTGGCGTCGGGCACTGTGGCCACCCTGGCCCGCAGGATCGACCGCAGCTGGGCGAGTTCGGCGCGCGCGTCGTCGCGCGCCACCTGCTCGCCAGCGATGATCGTGATCGGTCCGTCGGCACCGCGCAGTGCCCGCGCGATGACGTGCGGGTCGCCGAGGTGCGTGGCGATCGGCAGTCCGTTGGCGGTTCCGTTCACCGACCTGGCGATGTCGACGGTGGACTGCTGAATGTCCTTCGGCAGCAACAGCACTGCCGGTCCGCCGCGCTTGGCCGCCGCGATGGCCGCGGGGAGGGCACTGGCGATGTCCTCGGCGGCGGTGACCCGCCGGCAGAACACCGACACGGCCGAAAACAGCGCCTCACCGTCGAGAGCGCCGTTTCGGCCGCTGGTGTCCTGGAAGGCGCCGCGGCCGTCCAGGCTCATGGGTGGCTGCCCGATCAGCGCCAGCACCGGCACGCGGCTGGCCAGCGCCTCACCAAGTCCGGAAACGGTGTTCAGGCAACCACCGCCGGACGTCGCCGCGACGACACCGAGGCCGGCACCGCTGCGGCTGTAGCCGTCGGCCATGGTCGCCGCGGAGAATTCGTGCTTGGCCAGGATCGCGGTGACACCGTCGTGAAAGTAGGCGGCGTCGTAAAGGTCTTCGATGTTGGCGCCGTCGACGCCGAAGATGTACTGGACTCCGGTCGCCGCCAAGTACTCGACGATGTGATCGACAACTCGACGATTCTCTGCCATTCGCATCACCTGCTTTCACACCTGCAAATGACACGACTCGTGAGCAGCCCTGGTTCAACCGGTGACCCGACTCACAGGTCTGTTTGCAGCAGGACCGCTTTCGTGTCGGTGTCGACGAGCTGAACGGACTTGATCTGATCCTTCTGCATCGTCGTATTGCCGCTCGGCAACGCGGTGGCACCGTTGACGCCGACCCAGGTTGCGACTTGGGTCTGAGTTCCGTTGTCGCCCACCAGAACCATCGACAGGTTCTCGGTGGTCGCCTCGCCGCGGCTCGCATAGTCGCCGTAGGTGCAGACCATGTCGATCCGGGTGCCCCAGCCGAAGCCGGTCAGCGTGACCGTGGCGTTGATCGGCGTCTGCGCGAGCTTGCTCATCGTCACTGCCGAAGCCATCGGCTGATCGTCACCGCCCTGGCCGCGAATGCCGGGGAGGATGCCGACCACCAGCGCGACGGCCAGCACGGCCGCGGCGGCGGCCAGCGTGATCACGGTGATCCTGCGGCTGCGGCGGCGTCGCCACGCGACCTTGGCCAGCAACGTGTCGAGCATTTCGGGACGAAGCGGCGGCTCCTCGGCCGCCGGGTCGTCGAGCGCTTCCACTTCATCGGCGGTCAGCTGTGCCAACAAAGCGGGGATACCGCTCAGTTCGGCGACGGCCGCACTGCATCGGGGACAGGTCGCGAGATGCGTCTCGAACTCCCGTCGCTCCGCCCCCGATAGTGAGCCAAGAACGTAGGCCGCGTCCCACATCGCGTAGGGGTCGTCGCCATGCAAGTCGTCGTCGCGCTTCACTGGTTGCGTCATCGGGTCACCCCCATCTCCTGCAGAGCGAGGCGCAACGCCCGAACGGCGTAATGCAGCCTCGATTTCACGGTGCCTTCGGCAATGTCTAGGTCGGCAGCGATCTGTGCGGTCGTCCAGCCCTGGTAGTACGACCGCTTGATCACCGCCCGGTGGTCTAGGGACAACTGGGCCAGGGCGCCGCTCAACAGCATTCGGTCCAATGCGGAATCCACCTCATCGGGGCCGGCGCGATCGTGGGTTTTCTCGATGTCCGGGGTTCCGGACTCGCTGCGAAACCGCGCGCTGCGCCGCTCGTCAATGATCATATTTCGGGCGACGGTGAACAGCCAGGCCCTCGCCGACCGGTCACCGTCGGTGACTTCTGGGTGCTGCCAGGCCCGCAGCAACGTTTCCTGCACCACATCCTCTGCTCGGGCCGGATCCGCGGTGAGCCGCACGGCATAGCGCCATAAGGCTGCGCCGTGCTCCTGATAGAGCAGACGCATCAGTGCGGCTTCGGGATCGTTCATTCACAACCTCCCTCGTTACTACGAGGCCGAGGTGCATCCGGTTCACCCGTTCTGCGGAAACCAGCGAAGATGCGTGCCGGTCTATCGGGTCAGGATGCGGGGCCCGTCATCGGTGACCGCGACGGTGTGCTCCCAGTGGGCGGCGCGGGTCCCGTCAGCGGTGATGACGGTCCAGCCGTCGTCCAGCTCCACGGTCTTGGTCGTGCCGAGGGTCAGCATCGGTTCGATGGCGAGCACCGAGCCGGCAACCAGGTACGGGCCGCGGCCGGGCTGGCCCTCATTGGGCAGGAACGGATCCATGTGCATGCGTCTGCCGATGCCGTGGCCGCCGTAGCCGGCGACGATGCCGAATCGACGGTCATAGCGCTTCTCGGCGGCCCGTGTGCCGTTCTCGATGGCGTGCGAGACATCGGTCAGGCGGTTGCCGGGCACCATCGCTGCGATGCCCGCTTCCATCGACTCCCTGGTGGCCGCCGACAGCGCTTCGTCGACGCCGATGAGCTGCCCGACTCCGAACGTGATGGCCGAGTCGCCGTGCCAGCCGTCGACGATCGCGCCGCAGTCGATGGACACAAGGTCACCGTCGGCCAGCGCTTCGTCCGCCGACGGGATGCCGTGCACGACGCGGTCGTTCACCGAGGAGCAGATGCTCGCGGGGAACCCGTGATAGCCGAGGAACGACGGTGTGCCGCCTGCGTCGCGGATCACCGATTCGGCGATCTCGTCGAGCTCGAGGGTGGACACTCCCGGCGCCGCGGCGTTGTGCACCGCCTTCAGCGCGGACGCGACGACCGATCCGGCCACTGCCATCGCGTCGAGCTCACCGGGCGTGCGGGGCTCGACCACCTTGCGGGTTCGCAGACCCGGCAGGGTGATCATCGTTTACTTGCCGAGTGCGCGAAGCGCGCGGGCGAAGACCTCGTCGAGACCTCCGACCGCATCGACGGTCTGCAGGTTGTTGTGGCTGTAGTACTCCAGCAGCGGCTTCGTCTCGTCGGCGTAGATCTTCATCCGGTTGTGGATGACCTCTTCGGTGTCGTCGGCGCGGCCGCGGGACTTGAGGCGGGAGAAGAGCTCCTCCTCGGAGACCGCGAACTCGAGCACGGCGTCGAGCTTGGTGTTGTGGTTCTTGAGCATCTCGTCGAGAGCCTGCGCCTGAGCGACCGAACGCGGGTAGCCGTCGAGGATGAAACCGTCGGCGGCGTCGGGCTGCTCGATGCGGTCTTCGACGAGCTTGTTCGTCAGCTCTGACGGCACGAGGTCGCCGGCATCCAGGTAGCGCTTGGCTTCCAGTCCGAGCGGCGTGCCGGAGCTGATGTTCTCGCGGAATAGGTCACCGGTGGAAATCTGCGGGATGCCGAGCTTCTCGGACAGCTTCTGGGCCTGCGTCCCCTTGCCCGCCCCCGGCGGCCCGAGCAGTACCACTCTCACTTCAGGAACCCTTCGTAGTTGCGCTGCATCAGCTGGCTCTCGATCTGCTTGACCGTATCCAAACCGACGCCAACCATGATGAGAACCGCTGTACCGCCGAACGGCAAGTTCTGCACGCCGCCGGTGTTGCCGATCTCGAGGAACAGGTTCGGCAGGACGGCGATCACGCCCAGGTAGATCGAGCCGGGCAGGGTGATCCGGTTGAGCACGAATCGCAGGTAGTCGGCTGTCGGCTTACCGGGCCTGATGCCGGGGATGAATCCGCCGTACTTCTTCATCTCGTCGGCGCGCTCGTCGACGTTGAACTGGACCGACACGTAGAAGTAGGTGAAGAAGACGATCAGGCCGAAGTACGCGGCGATGTAGGACGGGCTGGCCGGGTTGGTCAGATAGTTCGCGACGAACTTGTCCCACCAGCTGTTGCCCGGGTTGGTCGACCCGCTCTGGATCAACTGGGTGATCAGCTGCGGGATGTAGATCAGCGAGGACGCGAAGATGACGGGGATGACGCCTGCCTGGTTGACCTTCAGTGGCAGATACGTCGACGTGCCCCCGTACATGCGGCGGCCGACCATTCGTTTGGCGTACTGCACGGGGATGCGACGCTGACCCTGTTCGACGAACACCACGCCGACGATGATGACCAGCGCTGCGACGCAGACCGCGGTGAAGACCACCGGGCCGCGGCTGTCGAGGATGTTCTTGCCCTCAGACGGTATGCGGGCGGCGATGCTGGCGAAGATCAGCAGCGACATGCCGTTGCCGATGCCGCGCTCCTGGATCAGCTCGCCCATCCACATCACCAGCGCAGCGCCGGCGGTCATCACGATGACGATCACGGCGAGGGTGAAGATCGACGAGTCCTGGATGATGTCCAGCGTGCAACCCTGCAGCAGCCCGCCGTTGGCGGCCAGCGCCACGATGCTGGTGGACTGGAGTAGCGCCAGCGCGATCGACAGGTAGCGGGTGTACTGCGTCAGCTTGGCCTGGCCCGCCTGACCTTCTTTTCGCAGCTCCTCGAAGCGCGGAATCACCACGCCGAGCAGCTGCACGATGATGCTCGCGGTGATGTAGGGCATGATGCCGATCGCGAACACCGCCAGCTGCAGCAGCGCGCCGCCGGAGAACAGGTTGATCAGCGAGTAGATCTGCGCCGAGTCGCCACCGCTGAGCTGCGTGATGCACTTCTGGACGTTGGGGTAGTTCACGCCGGGCGACGGGATGGAGGCGCCGATCCGGTACAGGATCAGGATCGCGAGCGTGAAAAGAATTTTGCGGCGGAGGTCAGCCGTTCGCAGCGATGAGATGAAAGCCGAAAGCACTCTTCCTCCTGCGCAGCCGAGCTCGTATCGCGGCGTGCTAAATGGGCTGGTCTTCTACCAGCGTGGTCACGTCAGATGGCGAGCCTCGGCAGGCGCCCAGCCTGCGAAGTCGCGCAGTCTACGAGAGTAACAGTTGGTCGGTGCCGATCCCGCATCCGCTGGTGGCTGGCACTGAGGTCAGACGACCTTTGGCAATTCGGAGCGTACAGTCGCTGACGGCTCGTTACATCAGCTAAGTAATTGGTGGACAGGGGTTCTCTCATGACTCGGACCGGCAGAAGCGACGACGACAGCTGGGATCTGGCCTCCAGCGTGGGCGCGACCGCGACGATGGTCGCCGCTGCGCGGGCGATGGCGACCAGGATCGACGGCGCACTGATCAGCGACCCCTACGCCGAACCGCTGGTGCGCGCGGTCGGCGTCGACGTCTTCACCCGGTTGGCCACCGGCGAGCTGGACCCCTCGGCGTTCGACATCGACGACGACAAGCACGCCGGGATGGACCGGATGGTCGACAACATGGCGGTCCGGACGAAGTTCTTCGACGATTTCTTCCTCGACGCGACGGCCGCCGGCATCCAGCAGGCGGTGATCCTGGCGTCGGGGCTCGATTCCAGGGCGTACCGGCTTCAGTGGCCGGCAGGCACGGTGGTGTTCGAGGTGGACCAGCCCGACGTCATCGCCTTCAAGACCAGGGCGCTCGCCGACATCGGCGCCGAGCCCACCGCCGAGCGCCGCGTGGTGGCGATCGACCTGCGCTTCGACTGGCCCGCCGCGCTGAAGGAAGCGGGCTTCGACGCCGACAAGCCGACGGCATGGAGCGCCGAGGGGCTGCTCGGCTATCTGCCGCCAGACGCCCAGGACACGCTGCTGGACACCATCACCGCGCTGAGTGCGCCGGGCAGCAGGCTGGCCACCGAGAGCTCGCCGCCCATCGATGAGGCCGACGTCGACGAGACGAAGGAGAAGATGGAAATGAACGCACAGCGCTGGCGCGAACACGGCTACGACCTCGACTGGGCCAACCTGGTCTACTTCGGCGACCGTAACGACCCCGCCGACTACCTCGCCGAGCGCGGCTGGACGGTCGACGGCCGCTACATCAACGAATTGCTGACCGCTCACGGGTATCCGCCGTTCGACAGCGACACGATGTTCGCCCAGATGCGCTACATCAGCGGCACCTTCGGCGGCAGCCGAGGGGTGTACAGATGAGGCGAGCAGACGCCGACAGCTGGGACATCGCGTCCAGCGTCGGCGCGACCGCCACGATGGTCGCCGCGGCGCGCGCGATAGCCGGCAGGGAGCCCGACGCGCTCATCGACGATCCGTTCGCGGAACCGCTGGTGCGCGCGGTCGGCCTTGACTTCTTCACCAGGATGCTCGATGGCGAGTTCAGCGAGGTGCAAGATGACGGCGCCACCCAGCTGATCACCGCCGTGATGGCGGTACGGACCCGCTTCTTCGACGACTTCTTTCTCGAGTCGACGGAATCCGGCATCCGCCAGGCGGTGATCCTGGCGTCCGGACTGGACGCCCGCGCCTACCGGCTGCCGTGGCCAACGGGAACCGTCGTCTACGAGATCGACCAGCCCAAAGTGCTCGAGTTCAAGAATTCGACGATGGCGTCGATCGGTGCCCAGCCGACGGCGACCCGCCGCGCGGTGAGCATCGACCTGCGTGAAGACTGGCCGACTGCCCTGCGCGACAACGGCTTCGACGACAGCAGGCCGACGGCATGGTCTGCTGAGGGACTCCTGGTATATCTGCCGCCCGATACTCAGGATCGACTCTTCGACGACATCGCGGCCCTGTCGGCGCCGGGCAGCCGGCTCGCCACCGAGTACCACCCGGACGCGGGCGCCAGCATGGGCCAGCGGGCGGAGGCCTTCCGCGAGCGATGGCAGAAACACGGCTTCGACTTGAATCCGGGTGATCTGTTCTATCCGGGCGAACGCAACCCGGTCGTCGACTACCTCACCATCCACGGGTGGCAGGTGACTGCCCGCAACAGGCCCGAGATGTTCGCCGAGTACGGACGCGAATTTCCCGACGACGAAGGGCTCGCACCGATGCGGGGCTCGCTCGCCGTCACCGCAACACGACATTAGGAACGTCAATGGCACGCACCGACAACGACACCTGGGATCTGGCCTCGAGCGTAGGCGCCACCGCGACCATGGTGGCCGCGCAGCGGGTGCTGGCCGACCGCGAGGGGCTCATCGACGATCCGTTCGCCGAGCCGCTGGTGCGCGCGGTCGGGCTCGACTTCTTCACCCGCGCCCTGGACGGCGAGTTCGATCTCTCCGACGTCGACCCCCGGTTCAGCCCACGGCGCGCCGCCGAGGGCATGGCGGTGCGGACCCGGCACTTCGACAAGCTGTTCACCGATGGAGCGGACGCAGGCGTGCGGCAGGCCGTCATCCTGGCCTCGGGGCTGGACGCACGCGCCTACCGGCTGCCGTGGCCGGACGGGACCGTCGTCTACGAGGTGGACCAGCCCGAGGTGGTCGAGTTCAAATCGCGCACGCTGGCCGACCTCGGCGCACAACCAACGGCGGATCGCCGCCCCGTCGCCGTTGATCTGCGCGAGGATTGGCCGAAGGCGTTGTTGCACAATGGGTTCGATCGCCATCAGCCGACAGCCTGGACTGCCGAGGGGCTACTGATCTATCTGCCGTCCGAAGCGCAGGATCTGCTGTTCGACAGGATTACTGAGCTCAGCGCCGCCGGTAGCCGACTCGCCACCGAACACATTCCGGACGTGTCGATGTTCTTCGAAGATCGAGCCAAGGAGATCACCGACCGGCTGAAGACCTACGGACACGACTTCGAGATGGGCGACCTCATCTACCACGGTGAGCGCAGCGATGTTCTCGACTACCTCACCGGTCGCGGCTGGGACGTTTCATCGCTGGGAATGCGAGATGCATACGCCGCCAACGGATTCGAGTTCCCCGAGGACGGTGCGGTCGGCTTCTTCGCCGACCTCAGCTACGTGACGGCTACCAAGCGCTGACTTCAGCCGCTCGCGGGGTTCAGGGCTGCTCAGCGTGCGCGGCGAATCACGTATCGACGCGGGTCCATGTGTGATCCAGCCAGGGTGCCAGTTCGTTCGGCGGTGGCACGTCAGTGGCAGGCACCATGACCGTGCGAACAAGCAGGTGCCGGTGACCTGAAAGTTGCCACCAAGGGCGGGGGCGGCCGTAGGCACAGAAGCCGTGGTGAGTCAGCATGAGCAGGTTGGCTTCGGCGCGCCCGCTGCGGCAGCCCTGGGCCGCCAGTGCGCCGCGACGGCAGCGTGTGGACTACCGAAAAGCCCTGTCCGCTGCGCGCAGGTCGCCGGTTGATCGCAGTGTGTGAATCGCGTTGCGCCATCGCGGCCAGGTGAAGTCGGCGCCCTCCGGAAACAGGAGCATCGCCTGGCCGCCCGTCATGGATGCCGCGAGGAAACGAATCTTCCTGCGTGCCCGGTCGCCCCTGCCGAGGAAGCACAGGCAACCCAGTCACCGGCCAGATCGAGTAGAGGCTCGCACCGAAGGAGCGCCTTGAGCACCACCCTCAATTGCATCCTGTACCTGACGGCCAACAACCAGGCGACGAGGACGCTGTCCCCGGCACCCCGATGATGAGCAAGTGGAACCCATCGGCACCACGCTGATGTTGTTGGAAGAGAAGATGGTTGAGCTGCGCGAGCGTTCGGGTTCGACCCCGAGCACCTCAACATCGATCTCGGCCCGCTCGGCCCGTTGTCGGCGACCGACCGATAAGAACAGCCCGGCTGACAATGCCAGCCGGGCTCTGGTGGGAAGTCGGTCAACGTCTCCTGAGACCGGACTTCCGCCGTCCGTATATCCCGGCCACGATTGCGACGCCGACTGCCGCCAGGACGACCTGAACCAGCAGTTCGATCCAGTCGATACCTTTGGTGGCGGTCGGGAGGCCCAACGCTCGTGCCAGCGCCGTACCAAGGAACGCCGCGACGATTCCGACCACAATCGTCAACCAGATGGGAATGTTCTGCTTGCCGGGTACGACGAGCCTGCCCAGGATGCCGATAACCAATCCGATGAGGATTGCGCTGATAATGCCGGTGACGGTCATGATGCCTCCAAACGTGATGCGCATCACATACCCCCGATGGGAGCCGGGCAAACACTGGCGTCAATAACTTCCGCCCTGCAGCTGTCACTCGCCGGCCACGGCCAAGAAGCGTCCGTAGCGGTCGTCCATCGGGCGCTGCCACGCGGGACGCGGCTCGATCGTCCGTTCGGCCGACGCCCACCGCGCGGCGCGGGCCAGCGAAGACTCGAGGCCCGTTGCCATCCGCGCGAGGTAAGCCGCGCCGAGCGCCGCGCCCTCGGGCACGGCGGACACCGCGACGGGCAGACCCGTTGCGTCCGCGATCGCCTGCATCCACGGTATGACGCGGGTGCCGCCGCCGGTTGCGACGATGCGCAGAGCCGACGTCCCGCCGAGTTCGATGAGGTGGCGTACGACGAACCCGGACGCCTCGTACGCGGCGCACCGCACCGAGGCGGCGTCACTCGCGAGGGTGAGCCCGTCGAGCCGTGCCCGCCGATGAGGATCGTGGTACGGCGTGCGCTCCCCCCGGATGTACGGCGTCCAGACCGGCACCGCGCTCGGGTCGACTGCGGCTGAATCAGCCGGTGCGACAAGGCCATCGACCCAGTTGAGGAACAGGCCACCCGCGTTGCTCGCACCGCCGATCTGACATTTGCCAGGCGCCGTATGCGGGATCGTCCATAGCCCCGGAACCTCGCGAAACTCCGGGATGGTCGCCCACACGATCAGCGTCGTCCCGCAGAGCACCAGCACATCGCCGTCGCGGTCGGCGCCGGCCACCAGCTGTTCACACGTGGCGTCGATGGCGCCCGCCGCCAGCACGGTGTCGCTGTGACGCACGGTGCCGACGGCCGTACCCGGCGCCTCGACGCGGGGCATACGATCGGCTGAGGTGCCGCAGCAGGCACATTCCTCCTCGTTCCACCCCGTCCCGTCGAACAGCGGAAGCATGGTGAACGCGGTGGCGAAGTCGATCATGGCTTCGCCGCCCAACGCGTAGTTGGCCACCGCGGAGGCAGGCCAATAGCCCGCGGCATCGGGCGCTTCGCGCGCCGTCCAACGCAGGAACTGCGCCGCCTCGCCGATCATGAAACCCATGCCCGCCGTCGCGGTACCCACCCAGCCGCGGCTGTCGCCGTACAGCAGGCCCGACGTGAGCGGAACCCCGGCGCCGTCGACGGCGGTTAGCGACGGCACCATCGCCGAGACGGCGACAGCGCGCGCGTCGGGGTGCCCCAGCTTTTCGAGGGCGGTCAACGGCCCACGGCGCCATGCCTCGCCGGCGTCGTGTTCGAGTCTGTCCGGGGCGGGAACCCGCAGATCGTGTGGAATGCGGGTCCTCGCGACGACGTGGCCGTGCTCGTCGGCGGCCACCGCTTTGACCGCGGTCGTTCCGATGTCGATGCCGATTGTCACCTCTTCGTGTGACACGCGCGTCACCGTACGCCAACATGGGCAGTCGTGACGCCGAGACCGCGTGCCCTCGTGACCGCCCCTCTCCGCGGGCCGGGTCTGGACAAACTGCGCGAACTCGCCGACGTCGTCGAAGACCCCTGGATCGACACGAGCCCGCTGCGGATCTACACCTCCGACCAGCTGGCCGAGCGGACACGTACTGAGGGCGCCGATGTCCTTGTGGTGGAATCTGATTCGGTCGGCGGCCCGGTGTTCGATCTGCCGTTGCGAGCGATCGCGGCGACCCGCGGCGACCCAAACAACGTCGACATCGCGGGCGCCACCGCCGCGGGAATCCCGGTGCTGCACACCCCGGGCCGTAACGCCGACGCGGTCGCCGAGATGGCCGTCGCGCTGCTGTTCGCGGCCACCCGTCACGTGCTGCAGGCCGACGCGGACGTTCGCTCGGGCCAGGTGTTTCGTGACGGCACCCTGCCCTACCAACGATTTCGCGCCGGTGAGATCGCCGGACGCATGGCCGGGCTCGTCGGCCTCGGCGCCGTCGGCCGGGCGCTGCACTGGCGGCTTACCGGGCTCGGCGTCGAGGTCATCGCTTATGACCCGTATCGCGACGAGGCGCAGCACACCCTCGATGAGCTGCTCGAGCAGTCCGACATCGTCTCGCTGCACGCACCGGTCACCGTCGACACCGTCGGCATGATCGGCGCCGCGCAGTTCGCGAAGATGCGCGACGGCGTGGTGTTCCTCAATACCGCCCGGGCCAGGCTGCACGACACCGATGCGCTGGTCGCCGCACTGCAGAGCGGCAAGGTCGCGGCCGCCGGGTTGGATCATTTCGAAGGCGAGTGGCTGCCCGTCGACCACCCGCTGACCGGTATGGCTAACGTGGTGCTCACGCCGCATATCGGCGGGGCGACATGGAACACTGAGCTGCGGCAGGCGCAGATGGTCGCCGACGGGCTGGAAGCGCTGTTGTCGGGCGGCACGCCGTCCAACATCGTGAACCCGGAGGTGCTGACACGGTGAGGTTCGTCGACGACGCCGAAGCCGCTGTGCTGGCGGCGGCCAAGGACATGCTGCGTCGTGGACTTGTCGAGGGCACGGCAGGCAACATCTCGGCCCGGCGCGAGGACGGCAACATCGTCATCACGCCGTCGTCGGTCAACTACCACGACATGACGCTGGACGACCTGGTCCTGGTCGATCCCGACGGGACCGTGCTGTCGGCCCGGGACGGCCGGGCGCCGTCGACGGAGATGGCGCTGCACCTCTCCTGTTATCGCGCGTTCGACGACATCGGCAGCGTGATCCACAGCCATCCGGTGTGGGCGACGATGTTCGCCGTTGCGCATCAAGCGATCCCGGCCTGCGTCGACGAGTTCGCGGTGTACTGCGGCGGCGACATCCGTTGCGCCGAATACGCCTCGTCGGGCACCCCCGCCGTCGGCAACAACGCGGTGAAGGCGCTCGACGGACGCGCCGCCGCGCTGATCGCCAACCACGGGCTGGTCGCCGTAGCACCCCGGCCGGACAAGGCTCTACACGTCACCGCCCTCGTCGAGCGCACGGCCCAAATCGCTTGGGGTGCAAAGGCTCTCGGCGGTTTAGTGCCGATCCCCGACGACGTCAACGCCAACTTCGCCGCGGTCTACACCTACCTGCGCATCAACTGACCACTCCAGCTACCGCGAGCGTGCGAGTCTGCACAAGACACGCCGTGGATCCTTCGGGTAATACGCACGGCCGTGTGACCGCGACAGAGCGTATCGGGTGACAGCGCCTCATGGTCCTGTCATTTCCGCAGCGCCGGGATGTAGGTGTCCGTATCGGAGTTCTTGAAGTCGACGACGGCTTCTATGTCCGGGATGTAGTGCTCGAAGGTGTCAGTGTCGAGCGCGGCGATGATGCCGTCACTCACCTCCACCGCGCTGGCCTTCGACCCGTCGTAGAAATTGACCCGCATGGCGGTCTCGGCGTCGTCCGGATCCAACGCCGTGACAGCCTTGCGCTTGGGTGCGGCGTTGACAGAGTCGATGCCACCCGGGGCGTCCCACGCAACCAGGCCGAGAGTCGCGAGCTGCGCTGTCCGCAAGGTCGGCCGTTCGCATCTGCGACTCCGGTCTGTCAGTGCCGGCAGTCGGCCATCGCCTTGGCCAGACGCTGCTGTCGGCGCGCGATCCATCCGACCACCGCGCGTCGGGCAGCCAGCCCACCGGCAACGCGGCGCCTATCCCAGACGAGGCACCGGTATCAGCAGGCTTGATCAAATGATGGCACAATGCCGATGCACTTCACGTTGCGAGGTGGTTAGCGCGCCAACGGTGCACCGTAGACTGCGGCCACCCATGCGCCACCGATCTGGATGCGCGGTGTCACGTTGACCAGGGTTCCGTAACGCGTTACACAGGGGCTAATGGGTTGTCCCGCTGGGCGAGCGAAGGGGTTGATGAGGCGGTGTCTTCAGATCAGATAAAGATGGTGCTCAGCATGCTGCTATCCACGGTGTCGGTAATTTGCCTTCTCGCCGCCGGCATAATCGCGAAGCGAAAAAATCGGAGCGAGAACCTATTCGCCGTGCTCGGTCTTATCCTTGGACCATTAGGTGTTCTGGCGGCCGTACTCGTATCTCCGGGAGTACCGGAGGGGATGCAAGCGGTTTCCTGCCCCCGATGCAATGCAAAGCAGAACATCCCAGCTGGCGAGGCCACGTTCGAATGCCCTCATTGCAAACACGTCGCCCACGACGAGGGCGACAGGTCGCGGCGGCCCGTACACCGCAAGCCGCACCGATAACTCCCCGGCCAACGCCGCTTTCGCACCTGTGCCTAGATGTCACGGACGCTCATGCCGTGGGCATACAGCCCGATCACGATGTTGTGGATGCGGTCAAAGCGAGGCTGCCCTTGCACACGATCTGCGGTTGCGGGGTACCGGCGCTCTCGCGGGGACCTCAAGATCGATGCTGGCAGCGTCGGTCACCAGCCGTTTCGGCTGCATCCCTTGCGGCTGTTACCCGATCCACGCCCGAGCCGTATCGCCGATGTCGTAGACCAAGTGGTCGGCGAGCTCTTCAGCCGGCGCCCGCTCGAGCACCGCTTTGGTCATCTGCTTGAGCAAGCCGTTTCCGCCGAGCAGCTCCACGCCCTCCGTCGCGGGCCCCTCGCGATCAACGCCGGCCTGGCCGGCATACAGCGGCTCCAGAGGCTCCCGGCGAGGTCGACCCACCTCGCCAGTGTCCTCGTAATCGTCGAGCAATGAATCCATCACACATCTCCCTCTCGCGAACCGCTTCCGGTTCAGAGTGAAGTCACGCCATAACACTGCTGACACGTGTCGACACCCCGCGGTATGCCGCAGCCGCGTCAACAACCTCGAGCTGCGGGCGCCGGACCGGTCAGCTGAACATCCGAAAGCCTCGCCGATAGAGTGACTCCATGTCCGACGCCGATCGGGAATGGAGCTTGCTTGACTACGACGACAAAAGCGTCCAGATATGGGAACGACTGCGACCGACCCGATAACCCCGAACAAAATAATGGCGCGAGGCTTCCAGACCTGGAGGCAGGCGGGCGAATTTCGGGCGGCTCTCACGCCAGCGGGCGGCGACTGAACGTGTGCGATGAATGAGACGGCACCACAGCTCCAACCGCTCTATCTGCTGGCCGACAGTCAGTTACTGTTCTGGAAGCGGCAAGACCGACTGGTCCTTGAGGCAGCCCTGGATGGATTGGCTCGGGAAACACCACTCAGCGCGGCCTACATCGGTGCTTCCAATGGGGATCGTCCGGAGTTCTACGGCGTCTTCGAGGCGGCGGTGGATGCGATTGGAATCACCGATCGTCGCATGATCTATTCGTCGTTCGGCCCAGACGACCGCGCCTTTCTGGAGCGTGCCCAGTTGATCGTCCTCGCGGGCGGCGATGTGCGTCTCGGCTGGACCACGTTCAAGAAAACCGGCATGAAGGACTTGATCCTGGGCCGGTACGCGCAAGGGGCGGTCCTGGTGGGGATTTCAGCCGGCGCGGTGCAGCTCGGACGCTATGGAATCGTCGAGATACCGAAATCCGCCGCAACCGAGCTGCTCGAGGTGTTCAAGCTCGTCCCCGTGGTCATTGACACGCACGACGAGCGGGCCGAGTGGGCGCGCCTGTCGAATACGGTTCATTTGCTGAAGGGAGCGGCCACCGGGCTCGGGATTCCCTCCGGTGGCGGAGTCATCGTGCACGCGGATACCACCATCGAGCCTTTACGGCGCCCAGCGCACGAATTCCGTTTCGAGGGCACTCGCGTCACGCACTCATTGTTGTGCGCCGACGAGGGCAACTGACTGGTTCGCCAGGCCTGTGAAGCCCCGAACGGCCTTCTAGGGGGCGGCCAGGACGCGAACCCGGCCAAGCCCGAACGCTCGAAAAGAATGATCGGCGTGCTCACCCGAGGTATCCAGCCTCAGCGGCAGTGTGGAATGACCTAGCCCCTTCGAACTCATTGAGAAATCAGGGCGGGTGCACAAGACGCTGTGCAGAATAGGCGGGCAAGAAAGAGCACTACTTGGTAAGAATGTTCTGCTATGTCGCGTTCATTCGACATCTTGACCGAATCGCCCGCCAGCGTCGAACAAATTCTTGCGGCGTTCGGCCGCGAGGACTATTGGCTGGCTCGCATTGCGGTCGGCGACGCGAGCATTACCACCTCGCTGGATTCGCTGCTCGTCGACGCCGACGGCACGGTGGCAGTGCGCGCCACCCAGCACCTGGGTCGCCAGTTACTACCCGGGCCGGTTGCCAGATTCGTGCCCGGTGATCTGAAAATCTTGAACTGCGAGACGTGGCGACCGGTCGGTGACCGCCAGGTACGCGGGCAGGTCAACGTCTCGATGTCCGGCGGATTTGGATCATGCAGTGCGGAAGCGTGGCTGGCGCCCGCGAGCAATGGCTCGCAACTGCGCTACGCCGTGAGAGTGGACGTCAAGATCCCGTTGGTGGGGGGCAAACTCGAGAGTTCTATCGGAGCCGGTTTGGCTGAGAGCATCCCTGCGGCGCAGCGATTCACCACCACGTGGATCGCCGAACATGCATGACCGGGCCTGTGAGCGCGACACCAGGTTTCGAGCCGAGTTGCCCGCCGTCTGGTCGCCTTTGCTCAGCCACGGTCGACTCGCTAATGCCGGGAGCATCAAGGATCGGCCGAAGTACCTGTTAAGTCGCAGCCGTGTCAACGGCCGAAGCAACAGTCAATCATCAGCCCGAAAAACTCTGACGTGAGCCATGTAGGGCTAGAACCCGCGACCAAGCGGTTTATGAGACGCTAGACAACCCGCGGACTGCAACGTTCGACCCGACGCCTGAAGTCGCTGACCAGACAGCGCTTTGGCTGTTACCGATACGCGCTGAGTACGGCTACAAATCGTCCCGGTCGCCGGGGTGACGCCGGGGTAAGATGCGGGCGCGCCGTGTTAGCTACATCGACCTGGAAATGGGTTGACGGCGTCAGAGGCAATTGTGCTCGGCGCGAGTCGGGGCCGGCGTGGAACTGGTCGGGATGGGTTTTATGCGGCCGGGCCGCTGATCTTGAGATTGTGGGCGAAAACTTTGTGGCCGCATCAGATTCGCGGCCCGGTGAGGGTGTCAATTCAGTACGTTCCATCTGTAGCCGCGTTTAGGTGGTTGATACGGCCATCACAGTGGTTCGCCATTTGATCTTGGCGCGGAAAGCTTCTCGATGTTCGAGCGCCCGGCGGGTGGCACTGGGTTTACTGGCGCGCGGAATCGCGACGGCATACCCAGGTTAGTGCAATTGGGCGTCCACCACCGCGTACCCGTAGCCGTGATCAGCGGTTAAGGTCGGGGGCGCACGACCGGCACGCTATGCGATCGGTGCTATCGTCGGCGCCGATTGCGGTGATCCGCAGGGTTACGACCTCGACGGAGTGGCCGAACGATTGTTCGCCGGATCAAGGTCATCGGTTAATGCTTCTGAGTAGCTGTCTTTCGCCTTAGGCACACTTATTTGCAGGTGCAACGAATCTAGCCGCGCGTGCTCTGAACCTGAGCGCTAGATGAGTTTTTTGGCATAGATTCCTGAGTAGCGAACGTCACAGTCAAGCTTTCCGGAGGTCTTCATGCAACTCTCACTTCGCCCCTACGTCACCGCGGGCGTCGCCATTGTGGGAGCCAGCGTCATAGCTATCGCCCCAATTCAACCGACAACGCCTGACGTACACATCCCCAACCCGGTGGCGCACGTTGCGCGCGACGTGCAGCTAACCGCCACAGCCGGCGAGATGATTGAGGCACAATATAACGACCTCATACTTCAGGTTACCGAGCTTGGGCTTAGCCTTACTGTCCCGCTAACGGCGGCCCTCATCGACGCCCTGGGCGTCGACACATGGGGCTCCCTCCGGAGGCCGCGGCCACCCTCCTGCTTCTAGGGCTTAGCGGTTACGCGATCAGCGGTGCCGGGTCGATCGGAACTGCCCTTGGAGGGGTGATCGATGGGTTCGGATGTCCTGCCGAGGGGGGTGTGTGCGAGGACATAGGGACCGGTTACGTCGCCCTCTTCTTCGGTGCTCCGTCTACGATCATCGACGGCTTTGTCAACGGAGGGTACGGGCCCGACCTATCCGGGGTACTCGAGGACGCCGGCGTGCAATTACCCCCGGGGTGGTCTTCGCCGGGGGACTTATCAACCCAGGAACCCTTCCGCCTCCGCTCGGAGAGAGTCCTCCCTTCATTCTTCCCGGCACCTTCCCCACGCTGGAGGAACTGGCAGAGCGACTCTTTGTTTCTGATCTCAATGATCTTGGTGGTTTGCTTGGTGGGCTCCTTGACCGTCTCCCCGTTTTCGGTCTACCTGGATTGACCTCGCTCACGCCTAGCAATACCAGCTCGATTGCGTCGACCGAAAACACCCCTACGCCGAAGAATGAGCGGCTCACAGTCGATGTGGCGACCGACCTAGGCGCGGCACGCGGCAAGCATGCGGCACCCGACATTTCGTTCGCGGCACCTCTAAGCGGCGTGCCTGGACAGGCACAGGCTGCCCAAGCCGTGAAGGATGTCGTTGAGACAGTCGATCGACCGGCCCCCACAGACCGGCATCAGACCTTCGGCCGTGACGTCGCGGAAGCTGCTAGCCAGCGCAGGGCGAACGGCGGAACACCCGTCGTGCGTGATTCGCTCAGCTTCGTACCGGAAACCAGGAAGAAGTCCGGCGGCAACAGCGGTGGTTCCAACCGCGCCGGTGCCACACTCAGCTCCACGGCCAAGAATTTCGGCGACGCAGTGAGTGGTGCAGTGAAGGGTGCGCTCGGCGGTGGGGCGAAGGACGGCGGGTCGAAGGACGGTGGGTCGAAGGATGACGCTCGCGACAAGTAGACAATAGCCGGCCCTGCTCAAATCTCCTTTGCGACCGAAATAGGCGGCCTGGGTCGATTCGTGGCAGCGGCCTGTCCAGGCCGTCTTGCCGTCGGACTGACTCAGCCCGAGGTGCATGGCGTTCGACCGCGTGACCAATGCGTGGCATGGCGGAGTGGTCTTCAACGTCGCATTGATCAGCGTGTCGATCTGAGCGTCTCCGACGACGCGCGGTCGTCCCGGTCAAGGCTCATTCAACACCTCGTGGCAGCGGTCTTCGACGAACCTGTTGCTCCACTTGGGAATCGTCCGCGATCCAGTTCTAGCCGACCGGCCAACTCGACGTTCGTCCCGCCATCGGCGGCGGCCAACATTATCCTGGCGCGTAACGCATGACCGTCCGCACTGGTGCGCCGTCGCATCCACCCTCCCAACTCCGCGCGTCGGCATTGGCGAGCACAATCTCGGCCGCGTGCCGGGGCGGGCACCACCACCCGCAATAACAAGAGCGGTCGAATCGATGACTCATGACATTAGCTGTGCGCGCGTAAGCGGAAATGCCCGGTAATCAAGCTCGATCGGAACTCCCGCAATCCAGCCGGCGTATTTTTCAGGCCCTCCCCTCCAGCCTCTCGCGCAGACTCTTTGGTCGTATATCCGGCCAGTTCTGTTCGATGTAGTCCAGACACGCCGCGCGGTCCGCTTCGCCGTAAACCACCCGCCAGCCGGCTGGAACATCGGCGAAGACCGGCCACAGGCTGTGTTGCTCCTCGTCGTTGACTAAGACAAGAAAGCTGCCATTATCGTCGTCAAACGGATTGATGCTCACCGGTTCTCCAATGTCATCTAGTCGAAGTGGAAAGCGTTGCAACAATACTGGAGGGCAACAGGGTCGGTCCGGAGTTCCGGCAAAGTTTTTGATGTGACTATTGAGGCAGTTCGGTATCCGGTTCACTGCGGAGGCTTGTGGCGCTAGCGGCCACCCGGTGCCGTGACAGCAGAGATGGATTTGGCGTTGGGGACTGTCCTCGCCAGCGGGCTCATCCTCCATCTGTCTTTCTGCTGTGGCTGAGATGCCGCGCTGAGTCGGCCGGCGACCAGGACCAGCTGAACCCAACGAACAGGACGAAGGCCACCCAGAAGAAAAGAAAGCCGGCACTGATCGCCCGCCAGTCCGGGTTCTCGATGACCACTGCGATTTCGGTGCCGCAGATGTGGCGATCAAGACAGGGTGGAGCGGGCGCTGTTCGCCATGCAGGTCGCCCTGGAAGCCTGCATGAGAGCATACGGGTGCGCTCAGCGCCCGGATTTTCTTCACCACAACGCCGCTTATTCTTTCAATGAAGATTTGAGTTTTTGGCCATACAGGCTGACCGATTCTGCAGTCAACATGTCTCCATGTCTACAGTCAATCGAATACTCTGTAATGTGGCCAGTGATATAAGGCCGCCAACTTTCCGGAGGCGAACTCGGAATTTCCGCATTCGGCAAAGCAGAAAATATGAGTGCATCACCATCGAAAACGCCGGGCTCGTGAGCTCGATGCAGCGCCACGCTACTATTAAGATTCTGAACAATCGAATCCAGAAGCTGCTCGTACTGAGTGAATTCTACGGCTCCTCGTTCTCGGACTAGTTCTTCTACCTGCTGGTAGGTAAGCGGGCCATCCTGTTCTGGAACACTTATACGATAGAACTCCAAGACTTGTTTCAACACTTCGTCCTGTATGAGCGTCTCGTGGAGATCAGGAGTGACGCTGTCAATAGTCGGTCGAGCGTCGAGAATGATTAGGCATGCTATTACGCTTTCACGTCGCTGGAGCTCGATGGCGATTTCATGCGCGACGACGCCTCCAAAAGACCAGCCGAGAAGATTATAGGGCCCGGCAGGATAAACCCCTTGGATTCTGTCGGCATAGTTTTTCGCCATATCGCGAATTGACCGAGGTTCAGCTTCTTCGTCCTGCAGGATTCGCTGAATTCCAATGATCGGGCAGTCCACGTAATTACCAAGAGCCCGATACGGCCAACTCACCCCGCCCGCGGGATGAATGCAGAACAGCGGAACGCCGGCCCCCTCCTTTAGGACCTCAACAGGGACTACTTCCACCTCGCTGGCATGTCTGCCCAAGTGCTCCCTCAAGCTTCTAACGGACGGTGCGTGGAACAAGGTGCGCACCGCGAGGTCGGCATCCAGGCTGGTGTTGATCGCTGC
>CAWBBH010000010.1:0-58915 GCA_963786995.1 uncultured Actinomycetota bacterium
AGGCCGCCGAAAAGGGTGCCGGTGAAGACAAGAAGGCCAACGTCAACGCGGCGTCCGAGATGCACCCGGGAAGAAGTCTCGATGACTAGCCGGTATGCGAGCCTGTCACGTCAGCAGCTCGCCACCTTGGTTCCGGAGCTTCTTCTGATCGGGCAGTTGATCGACCGATCCGGGATGGGCTGGTGCATCAAGCCTTTCGGTCATCCGGGAATGCTCGAGATCGCCATCGAGGAGTGGATGGGCGCAAGCCCGATCTACACCAGGCGCATGCAGAAGGCCCTGAAGTACGAGGGCGCCGACGTCATCACGATCTTCAAGGGCCTGCAGCTCGACATCGGTGCGCCGCCGCAGTTCATGGACTTCCGGTACACGGTGCACGATCGCTGGCACGGCGAGTTCCACCTCGACCACTGCGGCGCCCTAATGGACGTCGAACCGATGGGCGAGGACTACGTCCGCGGCATGTGTCACGACATCGAGGACCCGACGTTCGACGCGACCGCCGTCGCGACCAACCGGAAGGCCCAGATCCGTCCGATCCACCGGCCGCCGCGCGCGCCTGCCGACCGGCATCCGCACTGCGCGTGGACCGTGATCATCGACGAGTCGCACCCGGAGATCGACGATCATCCGGTGACCGACGTGATGCGTCGAACCCGCGCCGCCACAACTGAACTCGACCCGATCGACACTGACGACGAAGGCCAGTCCGACTACTCGGGCGAGCTGGTGTCCGACGTCGACTTCGGTACGTTCTCACACTCGGCGCTTGTGCGGATCGCCGACGAGGTCTGCCTGCAGATGCATCTGCTGAACCTGTCGTTCATCATCGCGGTGGGCAAGCGCGCGGGCACGGACACCGAACTCGCCAACAAGATCTGCACCAACCAGCTGACGGGTATCGCGGGAGTGGCCGCGGAACGCATTCACCGTGCACTCGGGCTTCCCGGTGGCATCGAGGGGGCGATCCGCACCCTCGAACTGCATCCGCTGTTCAACCCGACGGCGTATGTGACCGCCGAGTTCGGCCCGGACTCGGTTTCGGCGCGCAGGTCGCCGGCACACGAGGACGGTGCGTGGATATCGCTTGTGGGACCGTCATCGACACGGCCGCTTCAGGCTGCCGTCGCCGCCGTCGACCCGCATCTCGACGTCGAGGTGACCGGTACGGACACCGAGTGGACGGCGAGGGTGATCGAGAACGACACGGCCGCAGAGGAGTTGGTCGAGGTCTCCGTCGTGCGTGTCAGCGGCGGCTCGTCGTGGGTGTTCGCCCCGCGCAAGTCGCTTCCGCTCACGGTGGTCTGACACCACGATCCGCGCGTAGGTCAGCGCGCGACCGCTGAGCCGACCCAGCGGCGGAGGTACTCGCGCAGTTCCACGCCGGTCCGCGGCGGCCGTCCCGGATCGATGACGAACGACTGGATGATCCGCAGCAGGTGCTCGGCTAGTTCGTCGAGATCCTTGTCGGTGTAACCGAGGGCGGCCCAGTCCACATCGAACCGGCGCACCATCGAGTGGCCGAAGTCGAGCGCGACGTCGCCGGTGACCGATCCGGTGTGGGGGTTGGGCCGGCCGGGCACGATGAGCAGACCGAGATGCTTGTCCTTGGGCAGCCACTCGAGGGCCGTCGCGATCCCTTCGGTGACGGCCTCGACGGGATCGGTGATACCGCGCAGATGTGCCTCGACGCGGTTCGCGAAGTCGTCTGCCGCATGCACCGCGGCGGCCACCAGCAGCGCGTCGGTGCTGGAAAAGTAGCGGTAGACGGTCTGGCGCGTCACGCCGAGCGTTCGGGCGACGTCGGCGATGGAGAAGTCCGCACCTCGGGCGTCGATGGCCTTGCTCGCCGCATCGAGGATGCGCGCGATCGCTTCGTCGTCGCTGGCGGGCGCGGCGCCAGACCAGCCGTGGGTTCGCACCCGGCGATACTACTGCTAGCCCTGGTAGCTGACCTGCAGGTCCTTGACACCGTTCAGCCAGCCGGACCGAAGTCGTTGCGGCTCGGCAATTTTCGAAATGTCGGGAATCTGATCGGCGATCTCGTTGAAGATCAACTTGATCTCCATGCGAGCGAGGTTCGCCCCGATGCAGAAGTGCGCGCCGTTGCCGCCGAATCCGAGGTGCGGATTGGGGTCGCGCAGGATGTTGAACTCGAACGGCCGGTCGAACACCGACTCGTCGTAGTTGGCCGAGCTGTAGAACAGGCCGACGCGTTGGCCTTCCTTGATGGCCACGCCGCCCAGTTCGGTGTCCGCCGTGGCCGTGCGCTGGAAGCAGTGCACCGGCGTGGCCCAGCGCACGATCTCGTCGGCGGTGGTGTCGGGACGCGTGCTCTTGAAGATCTCCCACTGCTGCGGGTTCTCGAAGAAGGCGTTCATGCCGTGCGTCATCGCGTTGCGGGTCGTCTCGTTGCCGGCCACCGCGAGCAGGATGACGAAGAACGCGAACTCGGCGTCCTCCATCCACTCGCCGTCGACGTCGGCCTGCACCAGCTTCGTCACGATGTCGTCGGCCGGGCAGCGTCGGCGTTCCTCGGCCATGGTGTAGGCGTAGCCCATCAGCTCGGCGTTCGCCGCAACGTAGTCCGACGCGAAGTCGGGATCGTCGGTGTTCATGATCGAGTTGGTCCAATGAAACAGCTTCTCTCGATCGTCCTCCGGAACTCCGAGCATGTCGGCTATTGCCAAGAGCGGCAGGCGCATTGCGAGGTCGTCGACGAAGTTGCCGCTCTGCTTGTGCTTCGCGTCGGCCACGATCTCGCGCGCCGCGCCTGCCAGCTTCTCCTCGAGCCCGGCGACGGCGCGCGGAGTGAACAGTCGCGACACCAGCTTGCGCAGCCGGGTGTGCTCAGGGGCGTCGTGGTTGATCAGCATCGCCTTCGTCAGCTCCAGCTGATCTGAGGTGGTTCCCTCGGGCAGGCGCATCACCACGCCTTTGCGGTTCGTCGACCACAGGTCACCGTCGCGGGAGATCGCCTTGATGTCCTCGTGGCGGCTGATCACCCAGTAGCCGCCGTCGTCGAAGATCGACTCCGGCTGCTCGTTCCACCACACCGGCGCGGTCTTGCGCAGTTCGGCGAACTCGGTGACCGGTATGCCGTGTTCGAGGATGTCCGGGTTGGTGAAGTCGAATCCTTGGCCGAAGGGGCAGGCCTGCGTCGTCGCCATACGACGACCATACACAGACTGTCAAGCGTATGGCCAGACGACATCAACAGGGCTTGGCCGGCTCGGATCAATCCTCAAAATGGCGGTCGTAGGCCCACCGTTCGAGCCGCGACTGCAGCAGGTTTATCCCGACAGCGGTCACAAGAGCGTTCAGCATCAGTACAACCACGGTAATCATCGGTTACGCCCCCTTTTGGTGCATCAAGGCCGATGGGTCGGCGCGCCAGTCACTTCGCGAGGTATCGGCGGTCCAGAGGTGCGCACACGTCGGGCACTGCATGGTCACGCGCGGGCCTTCATTCCCCAGCAAGTACTGCCAGTGGATTGCGCAGTTGCGGCCGCTTTCGCAGTGGGAGCAGCCGTCGCCGTGATGACAGGCGGGACATGCCACCCACGCTCGCCTGCTTCGGTCGGCGTCCGGATCAATCGGCACTTCGATCACCGCCCTGCCGGCGCGGGAGGACACCGGCATCAACCAGGTCGTCGTAGATCTGTTGGGTTGGGCCGTCCAGTCCCGAATACAGCAGTTCGTTCGCCGCAAGTTCGTTCGCCAACACGACGGCCGGATCCCAATGGGCGCCGATGGCCTGCAGTACGGCGGCGCGGCGGCGCGCCTCATCGACGGTCAGATCGAATGACATCACCAACTCGTTTGCCGTGTCGGCAAATGTGTTTCGGGTGTCGGGGACCGCTGATTCCATGCATCCACCCTGACGCGTCGGGTGCCGAAAGTCGTCACTGCTGGCGGCCAACCGTGGTACCGGTCACCTGGAGTCAGCCGGTTACCGGCATCCGTAAGCGTGGTCCTGGCTTGCGGGGAAACGTGTACTCGACTGGCTGGCCGGGCCCTTAGTGCGGTTTGAGCCCGTATCGGGGTCCGAGAGTGGCCACGGCCTTTATCAGCTGTTCGCCGAGGACGTCGAGACGGTCTGCTTCTGAAGCGTCGACGGCTGCACTGATAGCCGCGATCAGACTGCCGTCGGGTGCCAGCAGGGGCGTGGCCACGGCGTAGGCGTCCCCGAACGTGACTCCGCGGTTGAAGGCCAGTCGTCGCGAGCGGATATCGGGCAGCTCGGCGAGGAATCTCTCGGACCTCGCCTGCCTGTTCGGGGCCCGCGAGATCGAGGAGGCGGTACATCTCCTCGTCGGGGACGTTGGCGAGCAGTGTTTTTCCGGCGGCACTCGTATAGAGCGGGCGACGGGCGTGTGTGCGCGCGACGAACGTCAGGCTGGGAGACTCTTCACCCACAAGGTCGGTGAAGACGATGGCGTCGCCAACCCGCACCCCGACGAGGACAGTGCAACTGAGCTCCTTGGCCAGCTCGGCTACGAACTCGTGATCGAGTGATACCGCGGCCAGCTTGTTCGCGCGAGCGGCGAGGATGAACGGCCCGGGGCCGAGGTGGAACCGGCGCTCCCTCTCGATGAGATAGCCGCGGGCGAGAAGTCCGTTGGTCAGCTCCTGAACCGAACTTTTCGCCGCATCCAGAGCGGCTGCCAGCTCGGCCAAAGTCACGCCGCGCGGACTCAACGACACGGTCTCGAGGATCTCGATCACTCTGTCGACCGTGCGATGTGGGCGGGCTGGCATGCGGCCGACGTTAGCAAGCCTCGCGACCAGTCCAGAGCGACTTGCGACGAGGTGCGGGTCACAGTACAGTCATCCGCGATCCATATATCTGTTTGTAAATCCGCAAATACGTACTTATGAGGCCCAATGACCGTAACCGCGCAGAACCAGACCCGATCGCGCATAAGTCCGACGCTCGAGAAGCTGTATGAGCTGTATCTCCGCGTGATGCGGCGCATCGGTCACTACCGCTGGTTCTCCCTGTTCATGAAGCACTTCGGCTCCCGGGTAGACCGGGTGCTGATCCGCGCGAGCCGAGGCCGATTCTCTATGAGCGGTCCGGCGCTGCCGACGATGCTGCTCACGACGAGAGGCAGAAAAAGTGGCGAAGATCGAACGGTTCCGCTGCACTACCTGCGTGATGGCAAGAACATCGTCGCCGCTTGCGAGAATTTCGGGCTGAAAACAGCCTCCAGTTGGCCGAAGAACCTGCTCGCCGACCCGAAGGCGCGCATCGAGATCGGCGGCACCGCTGCAAACTATCTGTCGCGACCCGCTACAGAGGATGAGGTCGCGCGCAACATGCCGAAGTTCATCGAGATGTGGCCCGCGCATGACAGCCACATGGAGCACAACGGCGTGCGCCTCGTGATTGTCTTCGAGCCGATGGACGGACCCGTGTCACCATGACCACGCGCAATGCCTCACCCAACACCCCGACCGATGATCTGCCACAGGTCGATCCTCCCGCCCGGGTCAGCCGTCCGCTCCGCGCCTACGCCGCCTTCTTGCGGACCGGCGTCGGCCGGTGGCTTGCGAAGAACATTGCGCCGAAGGTCGACCCGTGGCTGCTGCGAGCCACCGGGGGCCGGCTGGGCATGGGACTGATGCTGCCCTCAGCACTGCTCACCACAACCGGGGCCAAGACCGGCCAACCGCGCACCAACCCGGTCTTCTACTTCCATGACGGGCGCGACGTGATAGTGATCGCCTCGAACTACGGCAATGACAAACACCCCGCCTGGTACTACAACCTCAGCGCAAACCCCCGCGCGCAGATCGCAACAAATGGCGGCGGCCCGGTGATGGCCGCTACCGAGATAAGTGAACCCGCTGAGCGGGAACGGGTCTGGGCCATGGCCGACCGGGTCTACCCACTCTGGCCTGACTACCGCCGTCGCGCTGAGCAATGCCATCGCACCATCCCGATCATTCGCCTCCGCGCCGCCACGACGTGATTCGCCGAGACGCGCCGCGGTTCACTCTCGACTCGATGACGCGCCGATTTCTTAAGAGATGGTCCCAGCAGAGCGGTTGCGGTCCGACGAGTCGAAGGCCTTGATTGTCAACATGATCGATGAGCCTCGCGCGTGCTTGAGGAAGCCGGTGAAAGGCGCCCCCGGGTTTTCCCGATAGCGAAGCGCGACATTCCTGCTCGTTGAACTCGACGGCCGCAGGCCGTTCTTCGCTTTCCTGGAGATTGGCTGAACAGCGGCAGCGCACGCGCCAATCCCGTTGTAGGCATCCCGGTCGGCCATCGGCCATTGCTGCTGTGGCAATTGGGGCCCGCTGGATCGAACCTTCCAAGCCCCAGCGATGGATCGAATTGGCACTTGCATCGAGGCGCGAGTCACAGTACCGTCGCATGATGTGATCCGGATATACGGGTCAAGATCCGTAAATACGTATACGAAAGGTTTCCGCACATGTCCGCACCCGTCTCTCCAGGCATGTTCCGCACCGACACGTGGCGTCCCGCTGCCGCTGGTCGCTCTGCCGCAGGGTGAGCTTCTGACCGTCAACATCGACCAGATCCCGCTGTTCAAGGACGCTATGGGCCCCGGCATCCACATCCAGCCGCTGCGCCTGGACCCCGAAAAGGGACAGGTGGTCCTCATGGCCACCCTGGCGCCCGGTTGCCTCCTGCCCATCCACTACCACACCGGTACGGCCGAGGTGTGGACGTTCTCGGGCTGCTGGAAGTACGCCGAGTACCCCGACCAGCCGCAGACCGCGGGCTCCTACCTGTATGAGCCCGGCGGCTCGGTGCACACGTTCTACTGCCCCGAGGACAACACCGAGGACACCGTTGTGCTGCTGTGGATGGAAGGCGCGCAAATCGGATTCAACCAGGACGGCACGCTGCACCACATCAACGACGCGACCTCCATTCAGCACGTGACCGAGACCGTGTCGGCGGCGCAGGGCACCGGACCGGTGGGCTACATCCACGGCGGCGCCGCCGGTGTGGTCAATTCCTGATCGGCGACAGTGATCATGCAACCGGCCTTTGACGGCGTTCGTGTCCTCGAACTGGGCCAGATCTACAACGGCCCGTACTGCGGGCTTCTGTTCGCACAGCTGGGCGCCGACGTCATCAAGATAGAACCACCCGGCGGTGAGCAGTTGCGCTTCCGCTCGCACCAGCCGACCGAGTCCCACGAGTTCGTGATGCTCAACTCCAACAAGCGCAGCGTGGTGCTCGACCTGAAGACCGATGCCGGTCGTCAGGCGCTGCTCGACCTGGTCAAGACGGCCGACGTCCTGATCGAGAACTTCGCGCCGGGCACCATGGAGCGCCTCCGGCTGGGCGCGGAGCGACTTCTCGAGCACAACCCGCGTCTGGTGGTGGCCTGCGGCAAGGGCTACGGGTCCACGGGCCCGTACGCCCACATGTCGGCGATGGATATCACCGTGCAGGCGATGTCGGGCAGCGCCTCGGCCACCGGAGAGTCCGACGGGCCGCCGACCAAGGCCGGGGCCGCGTTCGTGGACTTCTCCGGCGGGATCCACCTGTTCGGGGCGATCAGCGCGGCGCTGTTTCAGCGCGAGCGCACGGGGCGAGGGCAGATCGTGGAGGTCTCGATGCACGACACCATCTATCCGATGCTGGCGTCGAGTCTCGGTGGCCTGCACAACAACCCCGACCGGGAGCTGCCCGAGCGCACCGGTAACCGGCACTCGGGGATGGCGGTCACGCCGTACAACATCTACCAGACCAGCGACGGCTGGCTGGCGATCATCTGCATCTCCGAGCGGCACTGGCGGGGCGTGGCGACCGCGCTGGGCCGGGCGGAGCTGATCGACGATCCCAGGTTCCGTACCGAGAAGGACAGGGTCGCCAACATCGATGCGGTCGACGACGAGGTGTCCTCGGTCAACCGCTGGCCGGACGCGCGCCGAGCTGGTGCGCGACCTGCAGGCCGCCGGTGTGCCCTGTGCGCCGGTCAAGTCGATCCGCGAGGTCGACACCGACGAGCACCTGATCCAGCGCGGCATGATCCGCTACGTCGAGCACTCGGCGCGGGGACGGGTCCCCGTCCCGGGATGCCCGCTGCGCCTGAGCGATTCGCCGGTCGGACCGTTGCGGGCCGCCCAGCCGCTGGGCCAGTCGACAGAGGTGGTCCTGGCGGAACTGTCGGGCGAGGAGAGTGCAGCATGTCGTTCACGCCTGAACCCGGGACTCCGCTGGCGGCGTACTACGCGCAGAACCAGCCGCGGATCGGAGAGGTCCTGTCTCGGCGCAGTCTCGGCACGCTGGACGCGGTGACCATCGGCCGCTACGCAATGACCATCGGCGCCTCCGACCCGAGCCACTACGACCCGGTGGCCGCACGGTCGGCTGGGTACGCCGACGTCGTGGCGCCACCGAACATGCTCGCCGCGATCGTCGAGTGGGGTGTCGGCACCCCCGAAGCCCAGCTTCAGCCCGACGGAACTCCGCTCGACGGTGACATGCCCCTCGGTGGCGACCTCGGGCTGCGCGTGATGGGTGCCGGAGAAGAGATGGAGTTGGTCAACCCCGTCGTCGCCGGGACCGAGCTGATGCTCGAGGCGACGCTCGAGGCGGTCACGCCGAAACAGACCCGCTCCGGCACCTGCGTGTTCGTCACCACCATCAACACCTTCACGTCCGCCGACGGCGCCGTCCTCAACCGCAACAAGCGCACCGTCGTGCTTCGTAATCCCCTGCAGGAGTCGTGATGTCCGTCAATTTTCGGGTCGGAGACGCCCTCCCACCGCTCAAGCACTCCGCTACGGCCTTTCAGTTGTTCCGCTACAGCGCGGTCACGTGGAACCCGCACCGCATCCACTTCGACGAGTCCTATGCACGCGAGGAGGGCCACGACGGTGTCGCGCTGCACTCCCACCTCCGGGCGGCACTCGCTCTGCGCTGCGTCACCGAGGGCCTCGGCCCTGACTGGCGCGTCACGAAGATCGCCTACCGTCTGCGCAAGCCCGTCTACGCGCCCGCCGATATGGCCTACACCGCAAGGGTGACCGCGGCCGATGGCGACACCATGACACTTGAGCTGATTGAGCAGCATTCCTCCGGTGACGTGGGGTTCGAAGGTACGGCGTGGGTCAGCAAGACACCGGGGGCAACACCATGACATCAGCACCAGGGCGGGGCCAGCGTCCCGTCCGCATCGGCAACTGCTCCGGCTTCTACGGTGACCGAGCTTCGGCGATGGCCGACATGGCGCGCGCCGGCGGCATCGACGTCCTCACCGGCGACTACCTCGCCGAGGTAACGATGCTGATCCTCGGCAAGGCGCGCGCAAAAGACAGCACGAAGGGGTATGCGGCCACCTTCCTGCCGCACCTCGACGCGGCGCTCGAGCATCTCGTCGCCAACGGGATCCGGCTCGTCGTCAACGCGGGAGGGCTCAACCCCGCCGGGTTGGCCGTCGCAACGCGCGAACTGATCGCACGCCGCGGCTACGACCTTCGCGTCTCTCACATCGAAGGCGACGACCTCTTCTCTCGCCTGGATGCTCTCCAGCAAGCCGGCCACTCGCTGCCGCATCTGACGAGCGGCGAACCGCTCTCATCCTGGCCGCACCAGCCACTGACGGCCAACGCCTACCTGGGCGGATTCGGCATCGCCCGCGCCCTGCACAACGGCGCCGACATCGTCATCACCGGCCGGGTCGCCGACGCCTCCGTGGTCGTCGGTTCCGCAGCCTGGTGGTGGAGTTGGACCCCGAATGACCACGACGCGCTCGCCGGCGCGGTCGCCGCCGGACACGTCATCGAATGCGGGCCCCAGGCGACTGGCGGCAACTTCTCCGGGTTCCGGGCCATTGACGACCTCGTGCAGCCGGGGTTCCCGATCGCCGAAATCGGCGCCGACGGTTCCTCGGTGATCACCAAGAACGCGGGCACCGGCGGCACCGTCAGCCGAGACACCGTCACAGCTCAACTTCTCTACGAGATCGGTGATCCCGCCTACCTCAACTCCGACGTGACCACACACCTGGACACTGCCGCGCTGACCGACCTGGGTGACGACCGCGTCGAGATCCGTGGTGTGCGCGGCTCTGCGCCACCCACCACGACCAAGGTCGCGATCACTGGGATCGGCGGCTGGCAGAACAGCGTGATCTTCGCGCTCACCGGCACCCACCTCGACGCGAAGGCCGCGCTCGTCGAGCGGTCGGTCGACCGCTACGTCGAGGCGGCCGACGGGATCGACGCGGTGGCGATCGACCGTATCGGGCAGGCTCAGCACGATCCCGACAGCCAGAATGGGGGAACCGAGCTGCTGAGGATCGCAGTTCAGGGCACGAAAGACGCCGCGGGACGAGGCTTTTCGTCACAGATGGTCGAGCTCGCCCTGTCCAGCTATCCCGGCTTGTACTCACTCGGCCCGCCACAACCCGGGTCAGCGTTCGGTGTCTACTGGCCCGCACTGCTCAACCAAGCAATGCTCGAGCACACGGTCCACCACCATGACGGCACGACCGAGACCATCGCACCGAGCCGCTCACACGATCCTCAGCGGGAGGTGACCCGGCAGGGCGGCCCGCCGGTCACCCGAGCATCATCGACCGACGAACTCGTCGTCGTCTCACTCGGGGAGATTGTGCATGCCCGCTCCGGCGACAAGGGCGGCGACGCGAACCTCGGCGTGTGGGTACGCGACTCTCAAGCGTGGGAGTGGCTGAAGTCGACTCTGACCGTCGACGAACTGCGGCGCCTCCTTCCCGAAACGCGTGAATTGGCAATCGAGCGTTACGAATTGCCCAATCTCGGTGCGGTCAACTTCCTCATCCGCGGCTTGCTCGGCGACGGTGCCACGTCTTCACTGCGGCTGGACGCACAGGCCAAGGCGCTCGGCGAGTGGCTGCGGTCGCGCACCACCAAAGTGCCGAAAGATCTAGTGGCAATGGAGTACCGATGAGCCGTTCCGACGAGAGCACCGTCGACGTCGTCCGCAAGGCCACCCGAGAGCTGGCCCGCAATTTCGACTATGCGTACTGGCGGGAGAAGGACAAGCGCGGCGAATACCCGTGGGAGTTCGTCAACGCGTTCGCCCAGGGCGGATGGCTCGGCGCCCTCATCCCCGAGGAGTACGGCGGCCTGGGCCTCGGCATCGCGGAGTGCGGCGTGATGATGCAGGAAATCGCCGCCTCCGGTGCCGGCGCCAGTGGCGCCTCGGCGGTCCACTTCTACCTGTTCCCCCCCGCACCGATCATCCGCCACGGCTCCGAGGAGATGAAGCAGCAGTTCCTGCCGAAGCTGGCCCGCGGCGAGATCCTGATGGCGTTCGGCGTCACCGAGCCCACCGCCGGGGTGGACACCTCGCGAATCAGGACCAGGGCCGAGAAGGTCGACGGCGGTTGGGTCGTCAATGGCCAAAAGGTCTGGATCAGCAATGCCCAGAACGCCCACAAGATCCTGCTGCTGGCTCGCACGTCTGCCCGCAACGAGGACAAGCCATTGGACGGGATGACGCTCTTCTTCACCGACCTCAACCGCGATCGGATCACCGTCCGCGAGATCGAAAAGCTGGGCCGGTCGGCGATCGACTCCAACGAGCTCTTCATCGACAACCTCGAGGTCGGTGACGACGACGTCGTGGGTCAGGTGGGCCACGGCTTCTCCTACCTCATCGACGGGCTGAACTCCGAGCGCATCGTCGTTGGCTTGGAGGGGGTCGGCATCGGCCAGGCGGCGCTGGAGCTGGCGACCGCATACGCCAACGAGCGCGTGGTGTTCGACCGGCCCATCGGCCAGAACCAGGCGGTCGCCCACCCGCTGGCGGACTCGTGGATGCGCCTGGAGTCGGCTCGGCTGATGGCGATGCACGCGGCCGAGCTCTACGACGACCACCAGAACTGCGGCATCCAGGCCGCCGCAGCCAAGTATCTCGGCGCCGAGGCCGGCTTCGACGCATGCGACCGCGCCATGTCCACCTACGGTGGCTACGCCTACGCCAAGGAATACCACGTCGAACGGCTGTGGCGGGAAGCACGATTGCTCCGCAACGCGCCCTTCGCGCAGGAGATGGTGCTCAACTACATCTCGACCCAAGCGCTCAAACTGCCCCGCGCCTACTGATCGGGCACGAGGACGATGCGTTCGCCGGTGGGTTTCTTTTGCAGCCAGCTGGACTCAGTTCATGGCGTTAGCTGCCATGAAAGATCCTTTCAGGCAAGCGATTCTGGAACGTGGCGGCAATGCCGCACGCAGCACCATTCAGGAGGCCCGATGACGACCACGGTCCGGGTGCTCGGAAAGTGCAAACTGCTGGTGGCCAGTGCGCGGCGGATCCCGAAAGACCGTGACCCGTAACGGTAAGCGCCCTCTGAGCGCTCGTGACCCGGACGGCGACGCGTTGCGCCGTGCGCTGCGGGCAGCCATCATCGTGCCGGTCGCGGGCGTGGTCGGCTATTGTCTCGCGGGGCCATCGCAGACTGCGTTGTTCACCTTGCTCGGCGCGATCTGGCTGCTGGGACTCGTTGATTTCCCCGGCAATCGGCGGGTACGGGCACTGGGATACTGCGGTCTCGGAATCAACGGGGCGGTGTTGATATCGGTCGGCACGCTGGTGCAACCGTTTCCGTGGTTGGCCGTGGCGCTGACGTTCGTTCTCGGTGTGGCGGTGACGCTGGCCGGGGTGCTCAGTGAGACGATCGCGGCGGGTCGACGCGTTACGCTACTGCTGTATGTCCTTCCGGTGTGCATGCCCCCCGCCCCGGTCACCGCGCGGCTGCTGGGCTGGGCTATTGCGTTGGCCGTGTGCGTGCCGGCGGCGTTGTTCCTGTTATCCCCGCGCCACGGCGACGATCTACGCGGTCACGCCGCACAGATGTGCACGGCGCTGGCCGATCGGCTCGACGGCGGGGGATCGGGCGACGAGGTGTCGAGCGCAATGAGCGCGCTGGAAAAGAACTTCATGAGCGCCGACTACCGGCCGGTGCGGTTGACGGCCGGCAGCCGCGCGCTTGTGCGTGTGGTCGAGGACTTGAAGTGGCTGACTGATCGGGTGGGTGATGACGATGACGTGGGGCCGGCCGCCAAGCAGGCGCCGGTGGTCGCGGTGTTGCGGTGCTGCGCCCGCACGCTCAGCGCCGCGCTCGCGTCCGGAACGACCGTCGACCGAGAAGAACTGGATGCCGCACTGGCCGAATTGCGTGCTGTGGCAAGGGGGCGCGACCGCGAGGACGTGATCGCCCTGTTCGCCGGGGACGACGAGGATGCGATGACGCTCGGGCGGGAAGCGCTTCGGCGCCGCGCGATCGCCACGGCGGTCGACCTGACCGGCCGGATGATCGCCGCCGCAGCAGCGGCCGATGCGCGTCCGTTATGGGCAAGGGCGCTTGGCTTGCGGCTGCCGGACACCGGCGCCGCCGACCGGTTGCTCCCTGAAACGGTGGCCGCAAGGAGAATTGTCAAGGGGTTCCTGGCTATCCGCTCGGTGGCCGCTCGCAACGCGATTCGCACC
This sequence comes from uncultured Actinomycetota bacterium, assembly GCA_963786995.1. Classification (GTDB taxonomy): domain Bacteria; phylum Actinomycetota; class Actinomycetes; order Mycobacteriales; family Mycobacteriaceae; genus Mycobacterium. The sequence goes on from CAWBBH010000010.1 coordinate 13,475, forward strand.
GGTGTGGGATTGGCGTTGGCCGTAGTGATCACGTACGTGTTTTCACTCCAGCACGGAATGTGGGTCGTGCTCGGCGCCATCGTGATGCTCGGCAGCAGCGCCCTCACGACCGGAACGAAGGTGGTCCGGGCGATGGCAGGCACTGCGATCGGCGTCGTTCTCGGTGCCGTGCTGATCGTGCTGGTTGGCGGCCATCCGGTGCTGTTGTGGGCGCTGATGCCGGTCCTGCTGTTCGCGGCGGCCTACGTCCCGCGGGTGGCCTCCTTCACCGCGGGACAGGCGGTTCTGACGATGATGGTGTTGGTCGCCTACAACCTCATCATGCCCATCGGCTGGCGGGCCGGGCTGCTGCGGATCGAAGACGTCGGGGCAGGCGCGGTGGTCGCGATCGTCGCGGCGGCGTTGTTGTGGCCGCGCGGCGCCACCGCCTCGGTGCACGGGGTGATCGGTGAAGCTGTCAGCACCGCCTCGCAGTACCTTCAAGCCGCGGTGCGACGCGTCACCCGGGGGGCATCCGAGGAGATCGACCACACACTCACTGCGCTCGGATACGACGCGCTGGCCGCATCGCGCATCATGGATGACGCTGTACGCCACTATCTTTCGGAAAGTGGTAGTTCCGATCTCCAGTCGCCTGTGGTGCACGCTGCCAATCGCGCCATCCGACTTCGGATGGTGGCAGAGGTGATCGGCGACATCGCGACGTCGCCGCCGTTGCTGGCATACCCGCGGGCGTGCGAGGTCCTCGAGATGCGCGCCGAGTCGATCGCCGTGCGCGTTGCGGGGGACAGCGACATGCCGTGGCCGTCGATCAGCGACGAATTAGTAGTCGCTTTGCGCGCTGAGCCCAGCGGCGAGGAGTTGGCCGTCGACGCTGCGCTGCCCCTGGTGGCAGTGGCGGCGAATCTCGCTGAGTTGGAGTTGATCTACCCGTCGCCCGCAGGGGCCGCGCTGCGAGGTTGAAGGGCCAGTCGGCCTCGCGGCGCTAGCTGAGTCCGGCGTCCACCAGCAGACGTGGTAGCCCCACTTCGGCGCATCGTGCCGAGACGTCCAAAACACCCGCGCGAGCTTCCGCGACTCGGCCCGTCACAGTGAGAGTTTCGACGAGCAGCAGCTCCGCCTGGAGGGCCGCCAGCGGTCTGCGCCGGCCGTCTATGCCCGCGGCTAGGTCTGCCGCGCGTATACACGCCTGCCCGTGATCGTCGGGCGAGTCACTGGCCGCCAACAGGCGCACAGCTGAATCTTCGTCGAGTTCCGCTGTCACCGTTGCTATTCCGTCGTCGTGCGGGATGGTGCGGGGCGAGCGCAAACGGGCGGCAGCCACCGGATCGATTTGGATCCCGAGCCGGATGCGCTCGTTGTTGACGGCGGCCCCCAGCCGCGGCAACCGCAACCGTCGGGAGGCGTCCATGCCGGCGTCGAGGCGCTCGATCGCCGCGGATCGATCCCCGTGTAGGGCCCTTATTCGGGCGCCGATGACGAATCTCGCGGCAAGATAGTCCACGCCGCCGCCTTCGGATCCGAACTGATAACTGTCGTCCAGCAGCCGCGTGGCCTCGGCCACGTCGCCGGTCTCGTAGAGAAGTTGGCCGAGAAGCGCACTGGCGAGCCGAACGGCGTGCGAATGCGGTCCGACCCCGCCGGCGATCTCGACCGCCTCTCGGAAGTTCGCCAGGGCGGCGGGGATGTCGAGTCGATACCTGTCGGCGATACCGCCGTAACAGCGGGCGTAGACAGCGGAGAAAGGACCCATCATGTCGTTGTATGGCGAAGCCCAATCAAGCAGTCGGTACGCGGCGTCGAAGTCGAATCGGTAGATCGCCGCGAACGCCGCGATATTTCCAGCGACCCCGGGCACCTGCGGATGTAGAGTGTCCGGCCTCGACATAGCCTCTGCGATCAGATTTTCCACGTTCTCGGTGCGGTCGGCGTGCGTTTCCGCGACCGCTTGCAGCACGCCGGCTTCGGCTTTCAGATCCGCGCGTGTCGTCTCATCGAGATCTGCGTTGGCAACGCTGGCTTCGAACCGGTGCACCGCGGCTTGCATCGGGCCCTGTCGTTGCAGGAGGAGGTTCGCCCACGCGATGGTCAGTTGAAGCCGTGCCCGCGAAGCCACCATTTGCGGCGGCAGCTTCTTGACGATCCCGAGCAGGGTGGTCATCCTCGACTGCTCGACCAAATTTGTCTCGTCCCTCTCGACAAGGTCGACCGCGCAGACCGGGTCGTAGGCCAGAGCATGGTCAACGGCCTCGTTGAGGTAGCCGTGATCGGCGAACCATGCCGACGCGATGCGGTGCAGTTCGTCGAGGTGGTCTGGCTGGTCATGGCGCAGTCGACCACGCAGGAACTCGGCGAACATCTGGTGGTACCGGTACCAGCCCGGCTGATCATCGACGCGCTGAAGGAAGAGTCCGCGCCGCTCGACGTCGTCGAGTATCGCCTGCCCGCGTGTCACCCCGGCCAGCGCCGATGCCAGCCCACCGCAGGTCCGCTCGGTGATGGACGACGCCAGCAGGAACTTGCGTAGTTCGGGCTCGAGAGTGTCGACGACGTTCTCCGCGAGGAACTCGCCGACGACATCGCTGGCGCCGGATAGTCGGCCGATCAAGTTGTTGGCGTCGCCGCCGCTACGCAGCGAAAGTGCCGCCAGCTGAAGGGCGGCGGCCCACCCGTCCGTCGAGGTGGTCAATGCGTCGACGTCGCTACCTGACAGCTGCAAACCGCCGACGTCGTTCAGAAATGACCGCGCCTCATTGTCATCGAAACGCAGTGACTCGCAGTCGATTTCGACCAGTTCGTCTTGGATTCGCAAGCGGCTCACCGGCAGTCCGGCACGCGACCAGCTGGTCACGATGATTTGCATGTGGTGGCATCCGTGCTCGAGCAGGAACCCGAGAGCGGCGGTGGTCGCGGGGTCGGACACACGGTGCCAATCGTCTATCACCACCGCGATCCGATCGTCGTCATCGTGGATCTCGTCGATGAGCGTCGTCAAGACGTAACGGCCGGCGTTGTCGCCGTGCTCCTCGAGCACCTGCCCCAGCGACGCGGCCAGCGCGGGGCGGACCCGTCGGAGCGATTCCAACAGATGCGCCAGGAACCACACAACGTTGTTGTCGTCGTCGTCGATCGTCAGCCAGGCAACCGGGACGCCATCGCGCATGAGCTCTTCTCGCCACTGAGCCGCCAGCGTGCTCTTGCCGAATCCCGACGGCGCGTGAATGAGGACAACCCGCCGGCGACCGCCCGCGCGAAATAGGTCGATGAGCCGGTTGCGGCTAACCAGTGATCGAGTCGGAACCGGAGGCCGGTACTTGGTGGCCGGCGTCGGGGGCGTCGGCGTGGCAACGGTAGCCCGACGAGCCGTCGGCGGCACAACAGCAGCCGTCTGGCCCTCCACGCTCAAGTCGACCGGACGCGCCATCTCGTCGACGGCCACACCGCTGGTGCGCTGAATCTCACGGAGCTCGTCGCCTAACGCCGCCGCGGTTGCCGGGCGGGCCGAGGACTCCCGCGCCATTGCCCGTTCGATCACCGCGGCCACCTCGGCAGGCAGCCCCTGCTCGCGCAGATCAGGTATCGGTTGTGACGTGATCCGGAGGAACTGAGCGACCACTTGCTCGCCGCTGAGCCGCTCGAATGCTGCGTGCGCGGTCAGCATGCAAAACAGCGTCGCGCCGAGCGAGTAGACGTCTGAGGCGGCCGTCGGGCTTGCACCCCCGAGCACCTCGGGCGCAGTGAACGCGGGTGAACCGGTGATAACTCCGGTCGCAGTCTCGAAACCCCCGGCAATCCTGGCGATACCGAAGTCGGTCAATTGCGGTTCCCCGTAGTCGGTCAGCAGGACGTTGCCCGGCTTCACGTCACGGTGCAGGATGCCCGCGCCATGGGCGGCTTCGAGCGCACCCGCCAGCTTCACCCCGATGCGCAGGGTCTCAGACCAATTCATCGCACCGTGCCGGCGGATCAGTGCCTCAAGTGAGCCCTTGGCGTGGCAGGGCATCACGATGTACGGCCGGCCCCCGGCTGTGGTGCCGACCTGAAATATGGTCGCGATGTGGGGATGACCGGATAGCCTGCCCATCGCGCGCTGCTCGCGAAGGAACCGGTCGAGATTCTCCGGGTCCAATTCGGCAGTCAACACCTTGATGGCGACCTCGCGATCCAGCGACGGCTGAACGCAGCGATAGACCACCCCGAATCCGCCACGCCCGATTTCGGTTACATCGTGGAATCCAGCGCTGCACAAATCTGCAGGGATGTCTGCGAGCACATCCCGCTGGGTTGCCTGCGGGTCGGGGTCGGCCATCGGCGGTCACTGTCCTCAGCCGGGGGGCTTGGCCTCCGTTGCTGTAATGACACGATATCGCCGATCCTCCCCACCGACGACGCGATCGACGCTCATAGGTCAGCCAATCGCGACGGATCACATGTCCATGCGCTGCAGTGCCTTCGGCAGACGTGCCTCCGCCGTGACCGGTCGGGCGGTTACCATTCAGCTCGATGTGTCGCCGTCGGCTTGGGTGAGCAGAAGCTGGATACGCAAGTTGGTTCCGCCCCCTCGGGGGCTGTGCAGATCGATGTGGCCGCCGAGTGCCTCGGCTCGGTCCTTGAGACCGACCAGGCCGCTGCCGCCGGTGAAGTCGGCACCCCCGACGCCGTCGTCGGCGACCTCGATACGCACGCTGCCGCGGGCCCGATCTCGTTCGACGGTGACGGTGATGGCCGAGGCCCGAGAGTGCTTGGCCGCGTTGGTCAATGCCTCGGCGACGATGTAGTAGGCGCTGACCTCGACCTGATCGGGCAGCCGCTCCCGCACGCGCAGGTCGAGCTGAACAGGGATCGGCGAGCGGCGTGCCATCGCGCGCAACGCCGGGCCGAGGCCGCCCTCGGCCAGGATCGCCGGGTGAATGCCGCGCGACAGATTGCGCAGCTCCTCAAGTGCGCCGCTGACCTGCTCGACGGCGCGGTCCAGTCGCCTCCGAAGTTGTTCTGCGTGCGGCGACACATCCGCTTGTGCCATCCGCAGCTCCAGCGCCAGCGAGACCAGCCGCTGCTGGGCGCCGTCGTGCAGGTCGCGTTCGATTTGGCGGCGGGTCTGGTCGGCTGCGGTGACAATCCGCGCGCGTGACGCCCCAAGTTCCGAATAGAGCTGGGCGTTGTCGAGCGAGACGGCGAGCTGGCCGGCGATCAACTTGACCGCGTCGAGGCGCTCGGTGGTGAACGCCCCGCGGATCAGGCGATTTTCCAGCAGCAGCATCGCCCGTAGCCGGGCTCGGCTCAGTATCGGGAGCGCTACAAGTGAGCAGCGGTCGACGTCGGCGAAGTAGGGGTCGGCGGCGAAGCGGTCATCGCTGGTGGCATCAGCGACGACGAGCGGTTCGGTTAGCCGCTGGGCGTATCGCAGCACCGAAAACGGCACGTCGTGGTGGCTGCCTACACCCCCGCGGATGCTCGTGCCGCCCGCTGGCGTGGGTGGCAACCAGTCGTGGCGATCGTCGCTCCACAGCAGCAGCTGTACTGCGGTGGCGCCGGTCATCGCGGCGAGCACGTCGACGACCCGGGAGTGCACCCCTTCGATGCTGGTTTCCGAGCTCAGTGCCTGCGAGGCCGACAGAATCGCCAAGAGGTCGATGGTTCCCGTGCTGAGCATCGAGCCCTGCCTGCGTAGATCCCCAGCTTGGTTGGCGCTCGATTCGCCGGGCCGCGTCGGCCTGCGGCCGCTGTGCCGGACCGAGCCGCGTCCAGCTGGGCGACTTTCGCCGTTGCTCCCCAGAGCCAGGTATTGCTGACGGGCCTGGGCGAGAAGCTCGAAACCGGTCTGTTGCAGGCCGCGCGCCAGCGCAAAGCGGGCCGCGCGTTCGGTGATGAGGGCCCGATGCCACGGGCGTTGCCGGCCGGCCACCTGATCGCGGGCCGCGTCGAAGGCCAGCGCGGCCGCGCCGAAGTCGCCCGCGGCCCAGGCCCGCTCGGCCTCCAGCAGCCGCAACAGGTGCAGGAAGTTCATGGGGGCGTCTTCGGCGCGAGCGCGCAGCCACCCGATCAGAACATCCAGCTCGGAAAGCAGACCGGGTCGTTCATCGGCGGCAGCGGTTCGAGCGTCGGCGGCGAGGGCGAGGCCCCGCAGCAGGCGGGCCACCGCGGTCACGTAGTTGCCGAGAGCAAAGGGCAGCGCCTGCATCGCCGCGTAGGTGTGGCGTGTCAGGGTCGTCGAATCGTCGAAGATGGCGGCGGCGATCGAGCGGCTGAGATGTCCGTAGAAAGGCACTTCTGGGTCGTCGGCGTATCTGTCGATGGGTACCGCCTCACCTGATGCGGGGGCGGTTTCATCGCGCAGCACATCTGCCAACGACCGGTAGGCTTCCACCCACTGCCCCATCGGTTCGATGCCGACCCGCCGCACGAAGGCCGATGCCTCCTCCGCCTCGGTGGCGTAGACCGCGAGCGTTGGCACGCAATCCACTAGCGCCCCGTAGGTGTGTGCCACGGTGTAGCCGGCGGTGGCCAGGTCGCCACCCTTGATCAGCCCTTCGCGTGCCCGCTTTGCTTGTTGGACACTGCTTTCCAGCGGCTCGAACCAGCAACTGAAGTACGAGAGGACGAACCGAGCCAGCGAGGTCTCGGGCTCATAGCCGCGGGCTGCCGCTATGGTCACGATCCGGTGCGACGCACGGTATGCGGCGCCGTAGTCGTCACGCACCGCGATGGCGGTGGCTGCCGAATAGCTTGCCGGGCCGACCACACCGCGGGCGGCGCCGTGGTCGAGCCAAATCTGCAGCGCCTCCAGGCTCAGCCACGCCTGTAGGAACGTGTCGCCGGCGAACGTCGCTGTTGGAAATACCGCACTGAACAAACAAGTCACGGCGAGAAGGGTTGGATCGGTGATGTCGGGGCGGGCGAGATCATCGGCGACGTCGGTGTGATCCAGCCACCGGTACAGATACTCGAAGTAGCGCTCGAGCAACCCCGGGAGCCGGTCAGGGGCCGGGACGCTGACGCCCAGCTCGCGCAGCGCGTCCACGGCGAGCTCGATCGCCTCGGTGTAGAGCTTGCGGTTGGTCAGGCTGCGCACCTGCACGCAGGTCGCGTCCACCCGCTGTAGCACGCTGGTACTGAGCCGGTCGATGACGCGGTAGTCCGCGTCGGCCTCCTCCAGCCGCCCCAGACAGAACAGCGCGCTGAGGCGGGCGGTGTGCAGTTCGATCTGCGTGGCGGTATCGCGGGCGTCGGCCACCCGCAGTGCGCCCGTGAGCAGTGAGTGAATCTGGCCGTACCCTCCGAAGAGTGAGGCCTGTTCGGCGGCGCGCCGCAGCAGCGACACCACCTGAGACCGCTCCGCTTCGGTGACCGCGTCGATGACCGGTAGGTACTGTTCGGCGGCGACGGCGAACAGTTCTGGAACGGCCGACAGCCGCCGCGCCAGCCCGAGTTGCAGGCTGCGCCTCCGCCCCGCATCCAGCTCTGCCAGGATGGCTTCGCGGATGCGGTCGTGACGGAACCGCACGCCGTCGTGAACGCCCGTCTCGGCCACCAGAACACCTTCTTCGAGGGCTGGTGCGAGAAGCTGCTCCACCACGTTTACCGATTCACCGGTTGCGGCCGCGAGCACGGACAGCTCGGCTCGCCCGCCCAGACACGCCATCACCTCGACCATTTCGCGCGATGTCGGCGGGATGGCCGCCAACCGGGCCATCGGACGGGCCGTCACCTGCGACTGGCCCAACAGCGAGCGGGCGGCCGGTTCGTCCCAGCGCCACCCGGTCGAGGTCGTCGTCAGGACGCCCTCCTGACGCAGCCTGTTGAGTAACTCCGTCGTCTCGTAGGGGTTGCCCTGCGTGTGCGGCACGATGATCTGGGCCAAGGCGCCGGCGGCGGTCTGGTCGACACGCAGGATTTCAGCGATCAGGGCGGTCAGGTCCGGCCCAGGCAAGTTCGCCAGCTGCAGCTGGGCCACCCCCGGTTGGTCCCGCCACCGCGACAGTGACGGCGCCAGTGGATGCGCCGGGTCCAGCCCGTCGCGGTAGGCAGCTACCAGCAGCAAGCCCTCCACCTGCTCACCCAGGACCAGGTCAATGACGCCGGCAGAGGTGCGGTTCGCCCACTGCAGGTCGTCGACGAACAACATCACCGGTCGTTTGCGTGAAGCGACCGCGCGCAACATGTCCACGGCGCTGTGCTGCACCCGAACCTGGGCGGTCAGCGGATCACCGGCCTCGGGCGGCACGCCCAGCAGCACCGCGAACTCCGGCAGCACCGCGGCGGCCATACCGGCGTTCGCACCGAGTGCGGCCAGCATCCGCTCCCGCAGCTCGGCCAGCTCATCGTCGGGCTCGGCCAGCAACAGCCGACCCAGGGCGCGAAACGCCGCAAAGATGCCGTCAAACTCCAGATCCCGCCGATACTGGTCGAACTTGCCGGCCACAAACCAACCATCGTTTCCGGTCACCACCGGGCGAAGTTGGTCAATCAATGCCGTTTTGCCCACTCCCGGGGCCCCGCTGACCAGGACACCGCGGCACTCGCCCCGCAGCGCGTCATCAAACGCTTTGTGAAGCGTCGTCATCTCGTCGTCGCGCCCGATGAGCCGCGACGGCGGCACGAGCCGCAACGGAAAGTCGCGTGCGCCGACCCGGGGCACCGCCGCCGTCGAGACGCCGAGCTCGCGCAACTGCACAAGGTCGTGGATCAACCCCGTTGGCCGACTGATAGCGGTCGTCGGGTTCCTTCTCCAGCAGATGCATGATGATCGCCGACAAAGCTTGCGGCACCGCAGGATTGATGTCGTTCGGCGGCTCCGGCACCCGCGCCAAGTGATCATGGATGAGGCGCAATGGGTCAGCTGAGCTGAACGGCGGCTCACCGGTGGCCAATTCGTACAAGGTCGCGCCCAACGCGTACAGATCGGCGCGGTGATCCACCGGCCGACCGGTACGCCCGGTCTGCTCAGGCGCCGAATACGCCAGCGTGCCCACGATCTGGGTGTGGTGCGCGAACTCCGGACGCATCTCGGCCAGTGACGTCGCCGACGCGAAATCCACCAGGCACGGCGCGCCCGCCAACGACGTCACAATGTTTGCCGGGCAGATGTCGCGATGCATCACGCCGCGGCCATGCATGTCGGCCACCGCCCGAGCCAAGTGCTCCGCCAGGCCGATCAGATCATCCACCGCGAGTGGCTTGACCACCTGTGCCAGGCTCGCTTCGCCGCCGTCCGCCAGCTGATCGACCCGGGATAGCGCGGTTCATCGAGCACCTGCGCCACGCCCACCACCCCGCGCATCCGCTCGAGGAAAGCCAGCTCATGCTGAAGTCGACGCTGGCCCTCTGGACCCAGCGGCTCTTTACGGATGACCGTGCGCCCCGATAAGAACAGCCGCGACACGCGCGCACGTTCGCCCTCGTGCAGCAATTCGGCCCGTGCGGGCAATGCCGCGCGTTCGCCCATCGGCCACCTCCATGCACGGCCCAAGGCCGCCTCTTACCTAACACCCATGCGAGGAGAGTGCCGCCCAATTCTCAAAACGGACATGGCCCGAGGTTTGGCCAGATGGGCCAACGCGCCCAACAGGACACTGTTCAGTACCGCGGACGTGATTGAACCTCTAGACGGCACTGATGACGTCAGCGCCATTACGCGGCTCGATATCGACGAGTGCGCGACCTACGGCTGCCCGCCACGAACGCGTCGGACACGGCTACACCCCGAGACAGGCGGCCGCCGATAAAGTACGAGCCAGTGGATCGAGCGCAATGGTGGTGCTGTCAGCCGGCTGGAAGAACCATCAAGCCAGCAAGGCCCGCGCCATGACCACGCGCTGGATCTGATTCGTGCCCTCGTAGATCTGGGTGATCTTGGCGTCACGCATCATCCGTTCGACCGGGAAGTCGACGGTGTAGCCGGCGCCGCCGAACAGCTGCACGGCATTGGTGGTGACCTCCATTGCGACGTCGGAGGCAAAGCACTTCGCGGCCGACGAGATGAAGCTCAGCGCCGGTTCGCCACGCTCGGCGCGGGCGGCCGCGGTGTACACCATCAACCGCGCGGCCTCCACCTTCATCGCCATGTCGGCGAGCATGAACTGCACGCCCTGGAAGTCGCTCACCGGCCTGCGGAACTGCCTGCGTTCCTTCGTGTATGCGATTGCCGCATCCACGGCGCCCTGCGCGATGCCGACGGCCTGCGCGCCGATCGTCGGTCGGGTGTGGTCGAGGCTGGCCAGCGCGGTCTTGAAGCCAGTGCCCGGTTCGCCGATGATGCGGTCGCCCGGAATGCGGCAGTTCTCGAAATACAGTTCGGTGGTAGGTGAGCCCTTGATGCCCAGCTTGCGCTCTTTGGGGCCGACGGTGAAGCCCTCATCGTCCTTGTGGACGACGAACGCCGAGATGCCTTTGGCGCCGTTGTCCGGATCGGTCACCGCCATCACGGTGTACCACGTTGACCTGCCGCCGTTGGTGATCCAGCACTTGGAGCCGTTGAGCACCCAGTCGTCGCCGTCGGCGCGCGCGCGGGTGCGCATCGACGCGGGATCGCTGCCGGCTTCGCGTTCCGACAGCGCGTAGGACGCCATCGCGTCGCCCGATGCCAGCGTCGGCAGCACCGTCCTCTTCAACTCGTCCGAGCCGCTGAGGATGAGTCCGATCGTGCCGAGCTTGTTGACGCCGGGGATCAGCGATGAAGATGCGCACACCCGCGCAACCTCCTCGACAACAATGCAACTCGCCACCGCGTCGGCGCCCTGGCCGCCGTACTCCTCACCGACGTGCACCGCCGAGAACCCGGTCTCATTGAGGACCTTGAGTGCTTCCTCGGGGAACCGCGAGCTTTCATCGACATCGGCGGCGTAGGGAGCAATTTCCTTCTCGCACAGTTCGCGCAGCACTGCGCGCAGCTCATTGTGCTCGTCGGACAACGTGAAAAGGTCGAACGATGGATCACCGAAGCGTTGCATGCCGGCCAGATTAGGCGAGATGGAACCAACCGCCATCGTCTTCTCGGCACGAAAACCGTGCTGATACTTGTGGGCCGGGCACTAACCAGCCACCACCTTGTCGCCGAAAGACAACGAGTTGTGAATTGTTGGTTCTCCCACGACGAAGGCCCACGGCGCGTCGCAGGCTAACTTCTCCCAATCCGCTTACAGGACAGAAGGAGCCGATGACCATGGAGTATTTGTTGCCCATCTCGATTTTCCTAATGGTGTTGTCGCCACTCTACATCCCGGTCGGTGTCACTGTCTTCCACGCCGTTCGCACCTGGCGTCCCCGAATGCCTGTTCTGCCGCGTGCCGCCGCTCGGCAACCTCGGCGCCTTGAATGTGCGGTCGAAATCGATTGACGGCCGCCAGTTAGACTTTGCGCCGGAATTCATCGATCACCTGTGCCAGCTCGGCCGCGTTGGTGATGAGTTCAACATGGCCCCCGTCGTGAATATGTAGCGCCGAATTCGGCAAGAGCCGGTGCATGATCTTGGCGTTGGCCAGTGGAATGATCGGATCGTCGCTACCCGCGACGATCAAGGTGGGCTGCCGGACGAGCGGCAGCATGAAAACGCTGGTCCACCCTGCGCCGGCCAGCAGCTGGTGCATGTACCCGACGCGCGAGCCGGCCATCAACTGTCGGTCGAAGGCACGTTTGATCATCATCGGGTCGGTTCGAGTTGTCCCGCCGTAGATTTCAGGCGCGATCTTGGCGGCATAGCGATGATCCAAGAATCGCCGAGCCGTCAACATCTTCGCCAACACCGACGGTTTGCCGGGAATCATCAGCGAACCTGTACCGGCGGATACCAGTATGAGCCTGCGGCACCGGCGCGGGTTCTGGAACGCGAACTGCTGGGCGAGCCCGCCGCCCCACGACAGTCCCAAGACGTCAACCTGGGCCCCGCCGGCTCGCGGATCGATTATTGCGAGCTTCTTCAATAGCATTCCCAGCACTGCGGCCAAGTATGGCAACCGGTACGGAAACGGCGAGTCCGGCGAAGCGCCCGAGCCCGGCACGTCAAACCGCACTACGGTGGTGTGCGGATCCAGTTGCGCGACAAACGGATCAAGAACTTCAAGGGCTGCCCCGATTCCGTTGCACAGTACCAACGGGATGCCGGTGCCCCACCGGATTTCGACCCGGATCTGTTGGCCAAGGACCGCGACCAGGTTCTCATCGTTCATGCTTGCGCTCTTTGGAGAGCACGATGACATCGGCCATATCCTCTCGCCGCACCGACTGTACTGCCGGCGTCGCCCCGTAAAGGTGCGATCTGGCGGTGGCTAACACATCGGCACTCGCAGAGGCCACCCAAGCGAATGTCGCGAAACTGCGCTCCCACACAGTCAGCAGGAGCGCGACTGGGAGCACGACACGGTGGTCAACGTTCATGTACGTAGGTGCCAGGTGCCGGATCCAAAGCCGTGAGACCGTCACCGCCGAGTACCGTGGGAGCGGATTTCTCATGGCCGCCGCGCTGCGCCAACCACGCCGAGAAGTCGGGCCACCACGAATCGCTGTGCGATTCGGCCGACGCCATCCAGCGCTTCGGGTCACGTTCGTCGGCATTGCCCACACGGTAGGAAGCCTTCGGGTTACCGGGCGGATTGACCAGGGCGGCGATGTGGCCACTCGTCGACATGATGAACCGCAAGTCTTTGCTCCCTAACATCCTCGCGCTGTGATAGCACGCCTGCCAGGGCGAGATGTGGTCCGCAATCCCGGAGACGACGTAGGTGTCCGCCGTGACCGTGCCGAGGTCCACCGGGGTACCAAGCATTTTCACCCCACCCGGTTCGGTCAACGCGTTGCGCAGCCCCATCACCACCATGTCGCGATGCAGGTCCGCCGGCATGCGCGTGGTGTCGGAGTTCCAGAACAGCACGTCGAACGCCGCCGGCGAGCGCCCCTGCAGATAGTTGTTGATCCAGTACCGCCATACCAGGTCGGTGGGACGTAGCCAGGCGAAAACTTCGGCCAGCGCTCGACCGTCAAGGTAGCCCTTGCGCGCCGACGACGCGATCGCGAGTTTGGCCGTCGTCTCATCGATTGCGGCGGTGAAGCCCTCCCGTCCCTGATCGAGGACCGTCACCATCAAAGTCAGGCTGGCGATGCGCTCCGCTTCGCCCGTCGCGCTCAGGTGCGCGGCGGTCATGGCCGCGAGAATGCCGCCCGAGCAGGACGCCTGAACATGGGCGCTGTCTGTTCCCGTCACTCTTCGGATAGCGTCAAGCGCGTCGACGATCGCGCCGCCGTACGTATCGCAGTCCCAAGAACGTTGTGCGGCAGTTGGATTGCGCCACGATATGGCGAATACCTGATGACCCTGGCGTAGGAGGTACTCAATCATGCTGCGGCCTGGTGCGATGTCCAAGATGTAGAACTTGTTGATCACCGGCGGCACCATCAGCAGCGGCACCGTCCACACCTTCTCGGTTTGTGGTGTGTATTGGATGAGTTCGAACACGTCGTTGCGGTAGACGACCGCTCCCGGCGTGGCAGCGAGATCCTCTCCGACCGTGAATGCGTCGGGCTCCACCATCGACGGAACCCGCGGCGGCACAGCCATATCGCGCAGGAAGCGTCGCACCCCTCGAACGACGTTCAGACCACCGGTGTCGATGATCGCCTTCCAGCCCAACGGGCTGATCAACGGGTTGTTGCTCGGTGCAAGCCCTTCCATGACGACATCGAGCATGAATCGGATTCTCTGCGCGTCGCGCCCATCGAGTTCCGCGTCGGTGAACAGGCTTTCCACTACCCCGGTGGCGGCCAGGTACGACTGCATCGAACGCTTCATCAGCGGATTGGCCTGCCACGCCGGATCGCTGAATCGCTTGTCGGCCTTGCTCGGAGCGCGATCGGATGTGCCCTTCGCGATCGAGGCGAGCTCGCGCCCGAACGACCCCACCCGTTCGGCGAGGACGCCCGGGCGGCGGGCCAGATTGGAGCCGAATCTGCCCCACGATGTGTCTGGCATCATTGCGCTTGCGACGCCGAGCGCCGAACCGGTCAGTAGCAAATCATGTGGTGTAGTAATTTCAGCCGGGTGCTGAACGTCTGGGCTTGGCATCGACTATCGCCTTCGGTTGCTTTGGATTCACTTCGTCGGCGTCGGTGCCGTGCGCAAGGCTGAGGTTAGAGGTACTTAGCGGCATCGCCATCGTCCGCGTGGGACCAATACCCACGGGTAGGTTGTGGCGCGGCGACAACCAACCATGTCGGCGGTTGTTATCCGGGGCGCTGCTGAGTAACCGCGCTGCCGTACCAGTGGCACAGGAGCAGGGCGAGTTCGACGTCCAGCCTGTCGGCGCCGATTTCGCGGCCCCGCCGGGCGACGGCCCGCCCGACCCGGTATTTGACCGTGTTCGCATGCACGTTGAGCCGCTCAGCAGCCAGCTTGTAGCTGCCGTCGCTGGACATCAGGACCAGCAAGGTCTCGCGCAGCCGAGCATCGTTCTCGTTGTCGACGGCCAGGTCTGCTAGCACTTCGGCCACCCACTCACGGGCCTGGGTGATGTCCCCGCCGAGCATGGCGGCCGCCAACACGCCGGGATCGTCCGCAGCGACCACAGTCGGTTTGTGCGGTTCGCGCGCCGCGCCCACCGCTCGCGCGGCCAGCGCCCTGCGATGTGATCGTCGGAATCCGCCGACACCCGCCGCCATCGAGCCGATTGCCACACTGGGCGAGTTCGCATGGTCGGCCGCGAACTGGCGGGCTTTGTCGACTGCTTCGGGTGCGGCGGCGCGGAAGGGTAGCCATCCCCACCCGCACATGGCGTTGGCGCCCACGAACAGTGGGCTGGCCGCCGCTCCGGCGGCCGGACCGATTTCTCGCAGGAAACGTTGCAGCCGGGGTAGTTCGTTGCCGTCGCTGCCGGCATCGGGGAACCAGACCACAACCGCCAGATGATGCCAGCGCAGCGGATAGCGGATCGTCGTCGACGCCGCGTCGACGTCAACAGGTGTCTTCGCGGCCAGGATCTCGCGCACACGCAACGAGCGAAGGCTGTTCTGATTCTCCAGCCAGCGTTCGCGCTCCTCCTCGTACACTTCGACGACTTGCTGTGACATCCAATCGATGTACGCGAACATGATCGCCGACATCTTCTCGAGCACGGCGACCCTGACCATCGGCTCCATGTCGGTCGCCTGGACCTCGGCGAAAACGAGTTCATTCATGCGCCGCTGACCGACCCGGTAGCCACGCACCAATCCGTGCACCGGCACCCCATGCTGGGCCAACCGCCGGGCGTACTCCATCGCCGCGGTCGGCGCCTCGACGCGCTGCACGTCGATCCCGTAATGCATCGCGTGCAGCACAGTGTCGACGTTGCCGCCGACGCTGGCGCCCAGCAGTTCGATGCTCTGGGCGTCCAGTGCAAGGTCGGGGATCTCGTCCTGCAGTAGACGCTGAATGGCGGCCGCCAATTCGCCCAGCCGCTCGTGGAGCCCGCCGGCAATCCGACGGACACAGCGGTCGACATCGGCGTCTGTGCCGCTCGTCACACCATGACGGTAGATCTCCCTCACCCGCCTGTGGGCGAAATGCGCGCTCGAGTTGTCTCCGGCCGACAAACGATGTCCGGCATTTGAGCGAGCCAGACCATGACGGTTCATGCCCCTGGTTCCTAGCGTTGCCGGTCACACGAGTAGTTCGTTTTGAAGGGGAATCACATGGATTTGTCGGCCTTGCCAGATGAGCGCGCGACGCACGATCCGCTGGCGAAGGCGGTCGCCGACGACAACAGCGACCTGAACAACGCCGACTTTCTCGACGCCGTCAAGCGCGCCGCTGCGACGCTGCACAGCCATGGCGTCTCGACGGGTGATGTGGTGGCGATCAAGCTGCCCAACACGGTCGAGTTCGTGGTCTCACTCTTCGCCGCTTGGCGGTTGGGTGCTGCGGTCACTCCGGTCAACCCAGCTTTGTCGCCGCAGGAGGTGCGCTACCAGCTTGCCGACGCCGGCGCCAAGGTGCTGATCGCCGACGAGATCCACCAATGTGAGCCGGCGTCAACGAACCCCGATCGGGGCAACGACGCTTCGCTGGCGTTGCTGATCTACACCAGCGGAACCACTGGCCGCCCCAAGGGGGTCATGCTCGACCACGCGAACCTGAAGGCCATGTGCCGAGGCGTTATTGAGGGATTCACGCTGACTCGCAATGACCACAGCCTGTTGATACTGCCGCTGTTTCACGTCAACGGAATCGTCGTCGGAACGCTGTCGCCGCTGCTGGCCGGCGGCCGGGCTACGGTGGCCGGGCGCTTCGACCCAAGAACGTTCTTCGCCAGGCTCGAGCAGAGCCGGGCCACCTATTTCTCCGCCGTACCAACGATTTACACGATGTTGTGCGGGCAGCCCGACGACGTGCAACCGGACACGTCCTCGGTGCGCTTCGCGGTCTGCGGGGCTGCGCCGGCCAGCGTCGAGTTGCTGGAGCGATTCGAATCGCGCTACGGCATCCCGATCATCGAGGGTTACGGGCTGTCAGAGGGAACCTGCGCCAGTGCGGTCAACCCGCTGAACGGTCCCCGCAAACCGGGCACAGTAGGACTGCCGCTGCCCGGGCAGACCATCCGGATCGTCGACCAGGCGGGCCGCCCGGTCCCCGACGGTGAGGCCGGTGAGGTTGTCATCAAGGGCGACAACGTGATGCTTGGCTACCTGAACCGACCCGAGGAGACCGCGAAGACCATCGTCGACGGCTGGCTGCACACCGGCGACATCGGTCACCTCGATGAAGACGGCTACCTGGTCCTGGTCGACCGGGCCAAGGACATGATCATCCGCGGCGGCGAGAACATCTATCCCCGGGAGATCGAGGTCGTCGTCCACCAGCTTCCGCAGATCGCCGAGGCCGCCGTGGTCGGACGTTCCGACCCAACCTACGGCGAGGTGCCGGTGCTGTACGTCTCCACCCACCCCGGCACGACGGTCGCTGTGGAGACGATTCGCGATCACATCGCCGGACAGCTCGCGAAATACAAATGGCCCGCGGAGGTGACCATCCTCGACGACCTGCCGAAGAACGCCGTCGGGAAGATCAAGAAACCTGACCTGCGTCGGCAACCGGCCGACTCGCTCGAAGCCACATCGACAAAAGGGAGCTGATGATGAGTTTCATCAAGCCGGAGTTTCCCCCGGTCGATCCAGACACTTTCTTGGCCAAGCCGCTCATGGAACGGATGCGCTTCCTTACGCAGCACTGGACCGACAACGGCTTCGGGTCTCCGCGCATGGTGCATGCGATCTACATCGCGAAGCTGGTGTTCTTCTACGCATTCGGTGGCGTGGTCGTCGCGACGGCGACGTCGGGTCTGCCGGCGTTCTGGCATGTCGCGGAGTGGTGGAACCAGCCGATCGTTTACCAGAAAGCGATCCTGTGGACGGTGCTGCTCGAGGCGATCGGCATTGCCGGGTCATGGGGTCCGCTGGCCGGCAAGGTCAAGCCGATGACGGGCGGCATCCTGTTCTGGATCCGTTCACACACGATCCGGTTGCGGCCGTGGAAGTGGGTGCCGTTCACCGACGGTGATCGCCGCACGTGGTTCGACGGGATCCTCTACTTCGCGTTGCTGATCAGCATCGCCGTGCCGCTGCTGTCCTCCGGAGTGCACAGCGACTCGCTGTCACAAGCGTTGCCGCACAACACAACCGGGCTGGTCAACCCGGCGCTGCTGATCGCCCCGATCGTGCTGCTGGTGTTGAACGGCCTCCGTGACAAGACCATTTTCATTGCCGCGCGAGGTGAGCAGTACCTGCCGGCGCTGTTCTTCTTCGCCGTGTTGCCGTTCGTGGACATGATCATCGCGCTGAAGCTGTTGATCGTCGTAGTGTGGGTCGGTGCCGGCGTCTCGAAGTTCGGCAAACACTTCGCCAACGTCATCCCCCCGATGGTCAGTAACAGCCCCTGCACACCGTTCAGGTGGGTGAAGCGGGCACACTACCGCGACTTCCCCAACGATCTGCGGCCATCGCGGGCCGCCCACTTCATGGCCCACGTGCTTGGCACCACAGTGGAGATCGTCGCGCCACTGGTGCTGTTGTTCTCGACGAACAAGTCGCTGACGGTGTCGGCGGTGGTCGTCATGGTGGCCTTCCACCTCTTCATCATCTCGACTTTCCCGCTGGCCGTTCCGCTGGAGTGGAACGTGATATTCGCCTACGCCACGATTTTCCTGTTCATCGGCTTCCCGGCCTGGCACGGATACGGCGTGACGGACATGTCGTCGCCGTGGCTGACGGCGGCGATCGTTGCGGCGCTGGTCTTCTTCCCGATCCTGGGCAATTTCCGGCCGGACAAGGTGTCGTTCCTGCCGTCGATGCGCCAGTACGCCGGCAACTGGGCGTCCGCCGTGTGGGCGTTCGCCCCGGGGGCGGAGGCGAAACTCAACAGTGTCACGCGCAGCGCCCGCAACCAGATCGATCAGTTCATCGCCTTCGGCTACGAACCGCAGTGGGCCGAAGTGACGTTGCAGCGCGCCATCGCCTGGCGCGCGATGCACAGCCAGGGGCGCGGACTGTTTTCAGTGCTGATGAAGACGCTGCCCGACATCGACGCCCGCACCGTGCGGGAGGCCGAGTTCGTCTGCAACTCGTTGATCGGCTTCAACTTCGGGGACGGCCATCTGCACAACGAGGACCTCGTCGCCGCGGTGCAGCGGCAGGCGGCGTTCGAGCCGGGTGAACTCGTCGTCGTGTGGGTCGAGTCACAGGCCTGGGGGAGCAAGGTGCAGCACTACAAGGTCATCGACGCGGCGCTCGGCGTGGTCGAACGCGGCACCTGGAAGGTGTCCGACGCGGTCAAGGAGCAGCCGTGGCTGCCCAACGGCCCGATCCCCACCACGGTCACCTGGTCGCTGGCCGGCGAGCGCCAACCGAATCCGCCGTACTCCACAGTGGCATGAGCACGGCGATCGTCGTCGGCGCCGGGCCCAACGGCCTGGCCGCTGCGGTGACCCTCGCCAAGGCCGGCGTGGATGTGACCGTGCTGGAAGCCGCCGACGAGATCGGAGGCGGCACCCGCACCGGCGAGGCGATCCTTCCAGGGCTGCTGCACGACCACTGCTCTGCGATCCATCCGATGGCCGTCGGGTCACCGTTTCTGGCAGGTCTCGGGCTGGAGCGTTACGGGCTGACATGGCGCCTGCCGGAGATCGACTGCGTGCATCCCCTCGACGACGGGCGGGCCGGCGTCCTCTACCGCTCGGTGGACGCCACCGCCGATGGGCTGGGGACCGACCACAGGCGGTGGCGCCAGCTGTTCGCCCGGACCTCCAGACGGTTCGACGCGCTGGCCGACGACATCATGGGACCGCTGCTGAGGGTGCCGCACCACCCGTTGACACTGGCGCGGTTCGGCGCGCCAACGGTGCTGCCCGCGTCCACCCTCGCGAGGTGGTTCCGCACCACAGAGGCCCGGGCTCTGTTCGGAGGAGTTGCGGCACACGCGTTTCGGCCATTGCACTATCCGATGACATCGGCGATCGGTCTCGGCATCCTCACCGCGGGGCACCGTCACGGCTGGCCGGTCGCGGCCGGCGGATCGCAGTCGATCACCAACGCTTTGGCCGCGTTGCTGACCGACCTTGGCGGCAAGATCGAAACGGGCGTGCGCATTGACGCGCCCAGCCACCTGCCGCCCGCCGATGTGACCATCTTCGACCTCGCGCCCGATGCCGTCGCCAATATCCTCGGCGACCGGCTGCCGCAGCGAGTCGCGAACAGCTATCGGCGTTTTCGCCGCGGACCGGGCGCGTTCAAAGTCGACTTCGCCGTCGAGGACGGCGTCCCGTGGACGCACCCCGCCGCGCGTCGCGCAGGAACGGTGCACTTGGCGGGCGCCTACCCCGAACTTGCCGCAAACGAGCGCGACATCCACGCGGGGCGGATGCCGGTGCGGCCGTTCGTCCTTGTCGGGCAACAATATCTGGCCGACCCGCAACGCTCGGTTGGTAACGTCCACCCCGTCTGGACTTATGCGCACGTGCCCAACGGCTTCACCGGCGATGCCACCGCGGCCATAGTCGGCCAGATCGAGCGATTCGCGCCGGGATTCCGCGACCGCGTCGTCGGCCAGACCGTCAGCACCACTGCGCAGTTCGCCTCATACAACCCCAACTTCGTCGGCGGCGACATCATGACCGGCTCCAAGGACCTTCGCCAGCTGGTATTCGGGCCACGAATGACGCTGTCCCCGTACCACACCGGTGTGCCCGGCATGTACATCTGCTCGGCCGCCACGCCACCCGGTCCCGGTGCACACGGTATGTGCGGCGCCCACGCCGGACAAGCCGCACTCCGAGACGACCTCGGCACTTACGCGGATACTGCCGGGTGCTGGGCCCGCGACGGCTGGCATCGGTGTCGTTTGACTGGGCACCCGGTGACTTTAGGCCCTACGCCGAGGTGATCAGTGTGAACTTGATTAGATGCGGTCTCGGGATTCAGGAGGCACTCGAATCCGGGATTCTGATCGCCCGCGAGTGGAGTGGACTTGACATGACCGACCCCATTGAACAGATCCGGCAGAAGCTCGTCGGCCGTATCGCCCAGATCATCGACCACCACCACGCAACCGGTATCGCTGCCGGATCAGATGTGGCCTGTAGTTGTGGGGCGCACGGGTTCTCCGAACATTCTCGTCATGTCGCAGACCAGATCGTAGATCAGTTGGGCCTCAAGCCGGACATCGACGAAGTCAAGAAGCGGATCCGTTATGCGAGTGCCATGTTCGACTGGGAGCTGACCCATATAGAGGGCGCTCAGTGTTAGCTCAGCGGCCGTCGACGTGGTAACGACCATGTAGACAACCAGGGCAGGGCCATGCCTGGATTGGCTGGGGAAGTCGTCGATTGTGACGATGTCTCAGCATTGAAATCTGAAGTAAAGCGTTGGGTAACTGGCGAGTTCGCACTTTGGTCCCTCCCACGATGTGACTTCCGACCCTAGGTTCTTCCTGTTCCGAAGCACACACTGTTCGGAGTCAGATAACAGATCTACGGGAGGAGCAGAACATGACGACGTTGTCCGAGTCGTTGATGGATCTCGCCGGACGAGTCAAGAAGCTCGAGGACTCGGCGGCGGCGATCCAAGAGAAGAATCGCGTCGCGCTGCAGGCGCGCCGCGAGGATCTCGAGGCCGCCATTGATCGTGAGAAGGGTGAGCTCGAAGAGTCCGCCACCCGAGCCAAGGAAGGCGCACGGAGTTGGTGGTCAGATACCAAACGCTCTATCGAGCAGCAGATCGCCGAGATGCGCGCCGACATCGAGGAATGGCAAGCCGAGCGCGAAGAGAAGAACGTCGAGCGGGCGGCTGAGAACGCGGAGGAAGATGCCGTGGTGGCAGTCTCCCTGGCCACATACTGCCTCGACGCCGCGGAGTGGGCCGTCGTACGCGCGGAGATAGCGCGCTTCGAGGCCGACCAGCTAGTCGGAAAGAAGAGTTGATCATCATGACTACCTTGGAAGCTCCGCGACTGCTGGAAAACGTGTGGAAGGCAATGCTGGGGTGGGGTGTGCTGACGCTGATTCTGGGCGTTGCGATCCTCGTCTGGCCTGGGATATCGATCGGGGTTGCCGCGATTCTCTTCGGCACCTACCTGGTCATTTCGGGCATCGCCCAGGTGATCTTCGCGTTCGCGCTCGAAGTGCCCGGCGGCGAACGTGTGTTGCTGTTCATCAGCGGTGCGCTTTCGTTGGTGTTGGGTGTGTTGGCGTTCCGCAACCTCGGCGAGGGCTACGCGATTCTGTTGTTGGCCATCTGGATTGGTGCTTCATTCATCTTCCAGGGGGTTGCGGAGACAACGCTCGCGATCACCTTCAAGGAGCTACCCGGCCGCGGCTTGCACATCTTTCTGGGCATCCTCAGCGTCATCGCCGGCATGATAGTGATCGGCTGGCCGTTCGATTCCATCGTCGTGCTGGCGATAGTGGCGGGCGTGTGGTTGGTCGCCATCGGGATCACTTCCATCATCTGGGCGCTGAAAGCCCGTAAGGAAATCAACACCGCCGAGCGAAAGATTGAACGCTTGACCGGTGCGGACCGCTGAGCCGGGCCACTGACCGTCGGTGGGGCCACAGCCAGGACACGCCCGGGTGTGGCCCACTGCCTGCCGTGCGGCGGCTGCGGGCTGACTGAGCTTGTCGTGTTTCCTGCGAAGCACGCGCAGGTGCCAATCATCGGAGTCCTATCGCTGGGCGCGATGACTGATTGGGAAAGATGATGAGCCGTAAGATATTAACGGGCAACGCCACCCCGCGTGCTTCGGGCCCATACCGGACCTTCTCGATGCCGTCGACGTGTTCGCGCTCTTGCTACCACTCACCAGGAACCGCGACCGATCACCAATCGACGTCAGCGACGTTGTCGGCCAATCGGATGCGACCTCACGCTCAGAGTGCCTGTCCCTCGAGGGCCAGTGGCCGACACATCCGCGTGGTCGGGTCAATCGGCGATGTGCGAGGGCCGAACGTCCCTAGTCCCGCGTCGGCCGTCGACCTTACGTTCTGAATATTCGCGTCAAAACAAGGAGATTCGACATGCGAGAGGACATCCCGGTAAGGACATTTTCGGGATTTCCACCCGGCTCGTCGACGTGGGCGGCGCCGCCCAACCCCAGACGTCTCGCCGATAAAGGGTCGGAGAGATTCGGTCGATCAAGGAGGAAACCATGACCGTGAACGTTATTGCCGTCACTTTCGATGACCAGAGCAAGGCGTATCAAGCGCTGAGCACCCTGAAGGGACTTGACCGCGAGGGCCGCGTAGAACTCAAGAGCGCGGCGGTCGTCGAACGCGACGCCACCGGGCAACTTCGGGTACCAGAGGGCACCGACAATGTCATCGGCGAGGGCTTTGCAATCGGCGGGCTGGTCGGAATGCTGGTCGGTGTCCTCGGCGGTCCCATAGGGGTGCTGCTCGGGCTTGGTACCGGCGGGCTCGTCGGGGGTTTGTCCGACGTGGATCACGCCGATAAGCAAGACCAAACGCTGGCGCAGGTCGGCCGCCACGTACCGCCTGGGCGCAACGCCGTTCTGGCCGAGGTCGACGAATACTCCGACGAGGTTGTCGACGGAGCGATGACGGCGCAGGGCGGGACCGTGCTGCGCCGATCCGCCGGCGACGTGTTGGCTGAGATCGAGGCGGCCGAGGAAGCCGCTCAGGAGGCACAGAGTCAGGCCCGCAAGAAGGCGCGAGAGCGCAAGAAGGCCGAAATGCACGAGAAATACGAGGAGCGCAAGACTCATCTGCGCGAGAAGCTGCACATCAGCTGACGCGGGCAAGTCTTCGTTTTCGAAGGCCGCAGTGCCACACCGGCTCTGCGGCCTTCCCCATGAGGGATTACATGCCGGCGGTGGCTGGTCTGTCTTCAATTCCAGACTTGAGGCGGGCGTAATCATCGAAACCAGGAGGGCCGTTGCGGCGGCCTGCGCGGGCGCTTGGGCGACGCATGTACCTGCTTCGACAACCGGCGCTGAGGTGCGGTTGCGCAACGGCCGCTAGCGCCGCGGGCGCGGGCAGAAGACAGGAAGAACCCGGTAGTCCACACTGAAGCGAGCGCGTTGGTGGCGTCCGGCCACTTCGCCGTCAGTCGCGATGGCGGTTGGGCCGTCGACGGCGCTGAAGGCGAACTCGGGAACATGGTGTTCGTGATAGAGGCGGCTGCGTTCCAGGCGCCCGAACGTGAGTGCGGTCATGATGCGTAATCTGCTCAATGGGCGGCCGGTCTCGAGGATGCGCACATCGAGCAGTCCGGTGTCGATCCGGTAGCGCTGCGCCGGCGCGAAGCCGGACGGCAGGTAGGTCGAGTTGCCCAGGAAAAGCAGCGACGTCTGCATCGTCCTGTTGTCGTAGCGGATGCGTACCGGCTCTTCGCGGCGCAGGACGTGAAGCATTGAGTACGCCGCCGCCAGCGGTTTGCCGATCTTGTGTTCAAATCGTTCCCGCGTCCGCACAAGTCTCGGATAGGCGCCGATGCTTGCGGTGTTGATGAGAACCTGGGTGTCGTTGAGGCGCACCAGGTCGACGCACGACACCGTACCCTGCTGTATTGCCCGGATGGTTGTGGCCAGATGCCCACACCCGATGTCCTTGGCGAAGTGGTTGAACGTGCCGGCCGGAAATACGGCGAGAGGGCGTCCCGTGGACACCGCCACTGCAGCAGCGCACGCCACGGTTCCATCGCCACCGCCGATCCCAAGCACCTCCGCGCGCTCGGCCGCGGCGCGGAGTACCTCATCGAGGTTGTCGTTCCTTGTCAGTTCGACGATTTCGGCTTTCGGCAGTTCCCGTCGCACTTCGTCGATGACGCGGGCACCGGTCCCGCTGCCGGATGCGGGGTTGACGACCGCGATCACGCCCGCGCCCTCGGGTCGGGGCGGTGTATCGATGTGGAGCGGGTCGGCCGACGGAAGGTTGTGCTCGACGATCGGCGGGACCAGGCGCGCTCCCACCACGGCGATCGACGCGCCGATGCCGAAGCCCACGAAGACGTCGCTGGGGTAGTGGGCGCCGGTCGCGACGCGCGAAAATCCGACAAGACCGGCGAGCAGCGCCATCACCAGCCCCAGCGTTGGGTTCTCCAGCCCCACGCCGACCGCGAACGCGGCAGCGCTGGCGGAGTGACCGGAGGGCAGCGAATGCGACGTCGGGTATTTCTCCAGACGCCGCAGGAGCGGAACCGACGCGTAACGCGGCCGCTGACGTCGCCACATTCGCTTAGCCACCTGGTTGGTGATCAGGCTTGTCACCGCCAGGCTGACCACACCGCGGCCCGCGCCGCGGCGAGCCGACCGGCTCTCCGACAACGCCATGGCCGCCGCGATCGCAAGCCAAAGCTTGGCGTGGTCGGCGGCGCGGGACAGCGCCGGCATGGTCTTGTCGAGCAGCGGACTCGGCGAGTCTGCGATCGCCTCGAACACCTCGGTGTCGAGGGTGTCGAGCCCGAGGGTGATCTGCCGCACCCCTCGCGACGTGCGCGACCGCGACATGTTCACCTCATTCGTGTGGGTGGCCACCGACGACCGTCATCGTCTCGGGGTTCAGCGCCGCTGAATAGGGTCCAAAGTCATCGGTGGCTCCACCTCTTAGTCGTCGACGATTCCGGGTGCGCTGAGCGCAGCCACGGTGTCTTCGCTTCGAAGCAAAGACCGTGCGGCTACGCCGAATTGGCCGAGCTTGTCGATGACGGTCTGCCCTTCTGGCGTGTGACCCCAGATGCTGATCCCTTGGTGGGTGGTGGGTGCCCAGGTGGATTCGTCGACGACGATCGGGTTCCAGCCGACCTCCCATTCGAACCCCGAGGGAGTCTGCGCGTAGTAGGACAGTTCCTTGTCGTTGGTGTGCTGGCCGACCGACAGCGCCATCTCGAAACCGAGAGCCTTGACACGCTGATAGGAGGCGACCATGTCGTCGAGCGTGGCCACCTGGACGTTGACGTGCTGGACGCGGGTGCGAATCGGGTTGATCGGCAAGGCGTTCACCGACGCGATGGCCACCGAGTGGTGACGTTCGTTGACCCTCAGGAAGCGGATCTTGAGCTTCATTCCGTTGATCGTCTCGTCGATGTAATCGGACAGTCGCGCGTCGAAGACGTTGTTGTAGTACCCGCGTACCAGGTGCGGCTTCTTCGTGGCGAGGGCGACGTGGCCGAGTCCGCCTGCGCCGGTGACGAATCCGCTGCCGGGAATGTCCAGCGGCAGGGGTGAGGTGCGGGCGGTGGTGTAGATCTCCTGGGTCAAGCCGTTGGGTCCCGGAAACCGCAGGAAGCGCTCGACGCCGCGCAGCTTGGCTTCCTCGTCGGTGCCCTCGACGACGGGTACGCCGTGATCGACGACACGCCGGGAGATTTCATCGAAGGTGGCATGGTCGTCGAGATGCCAACCCAGCGCGGCGACGTCTTCGGCCGGCCCGCGGCGCAGCAGCACGCGGCATTCGTTGGCGTCCAATCGGAATCGCACCGTATCGGGTGTCATCTCATCGAGATGCATGCCGATCGCCTCGCGGCCGAACCGCTTCCAATCAGCGAACTTGTCGGTTTCAACGACGACATAGCCGAGGTGGACGTTGCCGAACACCGAGGGGTTGATGGCGGTGGGCATTCGATTCAGCCTTTCAGGAATGCGGTGGTGACCGCGTTGAAGAAGTCCGCTCGTTCCCATTGGACCCAGTGGCCGGTCTTGGCGGTCACCAGGACGTCGGCGTTGGGCATCCGGTCCCCGAGCATCGCTGCGCCGCTTGGCTTGTTGACCTTGTCGTCGCGTCCCCAGAGCACCAGCGTCGGCGTCTCCAGGGTGCTGAGCCTGCGGTCGCGGGTGAAGTCCATCCGCCACAGCGTGCGCAATCCCGACGGGCGTTGCAGAGGTGGGTTGGCGACGACCTCGGGGTCGATCGAGGACTCGTACCGGGTTTGGATGAGTGACTCCGGTACGGCATCGCCGTCGTAGACGAGATACGAGCGGATGAACGTGCGTAGCTTGTCCAGGCTCGGCCCGTCACCGCCGTAATAGCCGAGCAGGCTCTTGAGGCCGGCCGTGGGGAGTCCGCGGGTTGTTCCGATGCCGCCGGGGCCCATCAGCACGAGCCTGTCGACCCGATGCGGGGTGTCCAGAGCAAGCCGCAGCGCGCACGATCCGCCGTAGGAGTTGCCCACCAGGTGCGCCCGGTCGATGCCGAGTTCGTCGAGCATTCCCCGGATGTGATCGGCAAGATATCCGAACGGATCGCTGCCGTCGACACCCTTGGCGGAGCGGCCGTAGCCGGGCATGTCGGGCACGATGACCCGGAAGTGCTGGGCCAAGGGTTTGATGTTGCGCGAGTAGTTCGACACGCCCGATGCGCCGGGCCCCCCGCCGTGCAGCAGAACGATGGGAGGACCGGTTCCTTCCTCGGCGACGAAGATGTCTTTGCCGTTGACGCGTACGGTGCGTTCGGTCATGGTGTTACTGGTCATTGCTCTTCCTTTACGACTTGAATCCGGCCGGGGGTGCCGGCAGCGGCTGGTCCTGTTCGGCGGCGGCGTAGACGAACCCGTCGGGCCGCACCACCACCACCGACGCGCCCTTCTTCTCCAGCCAACGGATCAGCGATCCGTCGCTGTCGACGATGCAGTCGGCGCTCGGAACACTATGCGGCGGCGTGACTTTCAAGGTGGGGACGCCAGCGGTTCGCCAGGCCGAGAAGTCCGTTGCCGGGCCGGTGTGCAGCACCGTCCAGCGACCGCCTACGACGTCGTCGAGGCGCATCGAGTCGCCCTTCTCGTCGACCACCCACGGTTGTGGGATCAGCCAGCCGACGGCGCCGTTGCCGTTGTGTGCCAGCAGTCCCTTGCGGTAATGCGCATCGGGGATCCAGCGGTGTCTGGCGCAGCCAGGCGGTGAAGCCGGGCACCTTGCTGGCGGTGCGGAAGATGTGGTTGCGTGCCGCCGCGCGCCAGCGGTTGCGTTGGATGATCAGCTTGCCGGTCTTGACCGCGCGGTTGGTCACCTCCTTGACGTGTGGCAGCCGCTCGGCCTGGTAGGTGTCGAGCACGGATTCAGGCAGCGATCCGGACAGCACCGCGCCCAGCTTCCAGCACAGGTTGGCCACGTCGCGAACGCCGGCGCACATGCCCTGGCCGATCCAGGGCGGCATGGCATGGGCGGCATCGCCGGCCAGGAAGATCCGGCCCACCCGCCACCGGTCGGCGAACCGGACGTGGTGGCTGTAGCAGGCAAAGCCGAGGATCTTCACGTTCTGCTCGGTTATCCCTTGCCCGCGCAACACCTTCCAGATCGTGTCCTCGTTGAGCAGTTCCTTTTCGTCCTCGTCGTCGTGCACCGGGAACTCCCAGCGGTGATGACCCAGGGGAGTGGGGCAGTCGACGGTGGGCCGTTCGGGGTTGCAGTGGAACCGGAGCCGGTCGTGGCCCGGCCATTCCTCGAGGACCTTGGTGTCGATGACGATCCAGCGTTCTCCGAAGGTGCGTCCGCCGAACCCGATGCCCAGCTGACCGCGGATCGCGCTCGATCCACCGTCGGCGGCGATCACGTAGGACGCCCGGATCCGCCGGAATTCGTCGACGGTGAGATCGGCGAGCATCAACTCGACGGAGTCGGTGCACTGGGTGAGTCGCAGGCACTCGTGTTGCAGCAGGACCGACACGTTGGGGAACCGGTCGACCCCGGCGCGTAGCACCTTCTCCAGCGCGGGCTGGTAGATGAACTGCTGCGGCGGGTGCCCATTGCCCCGGGGCGCCGGCAACAGCTTCACGAACGGCACGCCGTTGGCATCGACGAAGTTCGCCCCACAGCCGGGCTGCATGTCGGCGTTGAGCCGGTCGGCCAGCCCGACCTGCTGCCAGATGCGCACCACCTCCTCGTCGGTGGAGATCGCCCGTGCCCGCGCATAGATGTCGGGATCGCGTTCCACCACGACGACCTTCAGGCCCAGTTGGCCCAGCAGGTTGGCGGCGGTGACGCCGACGGGGCCGTAGCCCACGATCGCAACGTCGTAAGTCTCCTGATCGGTCACGATCAACTCCTTCTGCAACACTTGTTAATGTAGTGCTCCATACAGTAAGCTATCGATAGCGTGATCGTCAACACCCGAAAGGAGGCAGCGTGACAACACCCACCCCAGCTGGGGATTCGAACTCCACGGCCCGCGCCCGCCGGCGCACCCGCGCCAACGGCGAGCAGTCGCGCGAGCGAATCCTCGACGCGGCCACCGAGGTGGCCACCGAGCGCGGCTACGACGGCACCACCATCTCGCTGGTCAGCAAGAAGAGCGGCCTGCCGCCGACGTCGATCTACTGGCACTTCAAAGACAAGGACGACCTGATCGCCGCGGTGATCGAGCGCAGCTACCAGCGCTGGCTGGCCGCGCTGGAACTGCCGAGCGGGGAGGCCGCCCGCGCGCTGGCGATCGAGTTGGGGGCGCAGGTGGCCAAGGCGCTGCTCGACGCGCCTGACTTCCTGCGCCTCGGGCTGATGCTGCTCCTCGAGCACCGCCCGGTCGAACCGCGGGCACGGGAGATGTTTCTTCAGGTCCGCGAGAACGCGTTCCAAATTTTCGCGCAGATTGTGCGCGACGTCGCTCCTGAACTCGATGAGGAGAACGTGCGTCTGCTCACCACCTACGCCATCGCCGGCGCCGACGGCCTGTTCATCGCCAAGGAAGTCGGCGGCGATTCGGTGGATCTGATCAAGCTGTTCGACCTGCACACTCGGTTGATTTTCGAATCGGCCGGAAGACTGCTGCAGTCAGGAGAATCGGCGTGACCACTCAATTCCGGCCGGCCGACGCCGCCCAACTGTTGCACGACGCTTCGAGAAGTGGCATCCCGATTTCGCCACTGACTGAGACATATCCGAATCTAGAAGTCAGTCAGGCATATTCCGTCCAGCGCCTGAACCTGGCTCGCTGCCTTGACGGCGGCGCCGTGCTGCGCGGTCACAAGATTGGGCTGACGTCCGCCCCGATGCAGGAACTCCTCGGGGTCAACGAGCCGGACTTCGGCTACATCCTCGACAGCATGATGCTGCCCAACGGTGCGGCGGTGCCGGTCACCGCGTTCTGCGCTCCCCGCGTCGAACCCGAGGCGGCGTTTCTGATGGGGGCACCGCTGCGCGGGCCGGGCGTGACCGCCGAGGACGTCATGGCGGCTACCGAGGCGGTGGCTCCGGCACTGGAGATCGTCGACAGCCGGATCGCCGACTGGCGCATCACGCTGGCCGACACGATCGCCGACAACGCCAGCTCCGGCGCTGTGGTGTTGGGCGAGTGGGTGCCGATCTCGCAGGCGCCGTCACTGCCCGATACCACCGCCACCCTGATGGTGAACGACACGACGGTCGGCACCGGCCAGGGGACCGCAGTGATGGGCGATCCGGCCGCGGCCGTCGCGTGGCTGGCCAACGCACTGGCCCGATTCGACACCGGCATCGAGGCCGGTCAATTCGTCATGTCCGGTTCGTACACCACTGCGGCGTTCGTAGTGGCCGGCGACGCAGCGTCGGCCGCGATCAGCGGTCTCGGCGCGGTCACGGTGAGTTTTCAGTAGTCGACGAGAGGAATGTGGTGAGCTCGCAAGAATATCCCGTGGCGATCATCGGGTCCGGCAACATCGGGACCGACTTGATGATCAAGATCAAGCGCAGTGCCGGGCCGTTGCGGATGGCGGCGATGATCGGCATCGACCCTGCGTCCGACGGCCTGGCCCGGGCGAATCGCCTCGGTATCGCGACCTCGTCGGACGGCATCGACGGGCTGCTGGCCATGCCCGGCTTCGGTGACATCCGGCTGGTCTTCGACGCCACCTCCGCCGGCGCGCACCTCAAGCATTGGGAGGCTCTGCGCCACACCGGCGTACGCATGCTCGACCTCACTCCGGCGGCCGTCGGCCCATTCTGCGTGCCGGTGGTCAACATCGAGGACCACATCGACGCCCCCAACCTCAACATGGTGACCTGCGGCGGCCAGGCCACGGTGCCGATCGTCGCCGCGGTCAACGAGGCGGCGCCGGTGTCCTACGCCGAGATCGTGTCGTCGATCTCGTCCAAATCCGCCGGACCGGGCACCAGGGCCAACATCGACGAGTTCGTCGAGACAACCGCCACCGCACTGACAGTCGTCGGCGGTGCACAACGCGGCAAGGCGGTGATCGTCCTCAACCCGGCCGATCCGCCCATCCTCATGCGGAACACGGTGTACTGCCTCGTCGAGGGCGACTGCGACCACTCCGCGATCGAGGCATCGGTCGCCGCGATGGTCGAGAGGGTGCAGCGCTATGTGC
Organism: uncultured Actinomycetota bacterium; assembly: GCA_963786995.1. Taxonomy (GTDB): domain Bacteria; phylum Actinomycetota; class Actinomycetes; order Mycobacteriales; family Mycobacteriaceae; genus Mycobacterium. The sequence goes on from CAWBBH010000010.1 coordinate 44,234, forward strand.
CCGGCTATCGGCTGCGTCAGCCCGTGCAATTCGAGAAATCCGATGCCGACAACCCCATGTACATACCGGAGACAGGGAAGTTCATCGGCACCCGGGTCACCGCGATGCTGCAGGTGACCGGCGCCGCGCACTACCTGCCTGCCTACGCCGGAAACCTCGACATCATGACCTCGGCCGCGCTGACCACCGCCGAACAAATCGCCGCCCATTCGATGAGAACTGTTGGAGCACCGAAATGACCCACACCACAAGCACGTCGCTCTACATCAGCGACGTCACCCTACGCGACGGGATGCACGCGGTACGGCACCAATACAGCCTGCAACAGGTGACCCAGATCGCCGCGGCGCTGGACGCGGCCGGGGTGGACTCCATCGAAGTCGCCCACGGCGACGGGCTGTCGGGATCAAGCTGCGTCTACGGATTCGGCGCCTACACCGATCTGGAATGGATCGAGGCCGTCGCGGGCGTCGTCCAACGCGCGAAGATCGCAACGCTGGTGCTGCCCGGCATCGGAACCATCCACGATCTCGTCGCCGCCCACCGCGCCGGCGCCAGCGTGGTGCGTGTCGCCACCCACTGCACCGAAGCCGACATCTCGGCACACCACATCGCCGCCGCCCGCGAGCTCGGTATGGACACCGTCGGCTTCCTGATGATGAGCCATATGACCACCCCCCAGCGGCTGGCCGAGCAAGCCCGGCTGATGGAGGGATACGGAGCCGGCTGTGTCTATGTCGTGGACTCCGGAGGCGCGATGACCATGCGGGACGTCGCCGACCGGGTCGACGCGGTGCGTCAAACCTTGGACAGCGCAACCCAAATCGGCATCCACGCGCACCACAACCTGTCGCTGGGCGTGGCCAACTCGATGGTCGCCGTCGAGCACGGATGCCGTCGGATCGACGCATCCCTGGCCGGGATGGGCGCCGGCGCAGGCAATGCGCCCCTGGAGGTCTTCATCGCGGCCGCCAGTCGCATGGGCTGGGGACATGGCTGCGATCTCAACGCGCTGGAGGACGCCGCCGACGACCTGGTCCGCCCCTTGCAAGAACGACCGGTCCGCGTCGACCGCGAGACCCTCACCCTGGGCTACGCCGGCGTGTACTCGAGCTTCTTGCGCCACGCCGAAGCCACCGCGGAACGGTTCGACATCGATGCCCGCACGCTTCTGGTCGAAGCCGGACGCCGCGGGCTCATCGGCGGTCAAGAAGACATGCTCGCCGACATCGCGCTCGAGTTGACCCGTGAGCCGGCCTCCGCTTAGCCGCGCCGGAGAAAGAAAGGCAATACCAATGTCCCGTAAAGAGTCTGCACGTGCGGACGAGATAGCTGTACCGCTCGACCTACTGTTGACGACGTCGGCGACCGGCGTGGCGCGCCGGATGTTGCCCGACGCGTCGTGGAGCCGGTTCGGCCTGAACCTGGCGCGCCAACCGGGCACCGTCGCCGAACGGGTCGGGTCGCTGGGGCGTGAGCTGGCCGCCATCGCACAGGGCGCCTCCGATCGCGTTCCGGCCAAGGCCGACAAGCGATTCAGCGATTCGGCATGGCAGGGCAATCCCCTGTTGAAGCGCTCCATGCAGGCGTTCCTGGCCACCAACGAGACGGTCGAAAAGCTCTTCGCCGACGCACATCTGAACTGGCGAGACGCCGAACAGATGCGTTTCGTCCTGGACGTCATAACGGAAGCGCTCTCACCGAGCAACAACCCGTTGATCAGTCCACTGGGCTGGAAGGCAATCGTCGATACCGGCGGGCAGAGCCTGCTTCGTGGCGTGCGTCATTTCCTCGCCGACATGGCCTCATCCCCGCGGGTCCCCTCCATGGTGGAACCCGACGCGTTCACCGTCGGCGAGACCGTCGCCGCGACCCCGGGAGCGGTCGTCTACCGCAGCGAAGTGTTCGAACTGATCCAGTACACGCCTCAATCGGAGAAGGTGTACACGATCCCGCTGCTGCTGGTGCCGCCGGTGATCAACAAGTTCTACATCATGGATATCGCGCCCGACCGGAGTTTGATCGAGTACTTCGTCCGCCAGGGTCATCAGGTCTTTGCCATCTCGTGGCGCAACCCCACCGCCGAGCACCGGTCGTGGGGCGTCGACACCTACGGCGCGGCCATCCTGGACGCGCTCGGCGCGGTCGAGAAGATCGCCGGCTCGGACTCCGTCCACGTTCAGGCGTCGTGTTCGGGCGGAATCCTGATGGCGATGACGGCCGCGCATCTGAGCGCGATCGGCGAGGCCGAGCGCCTGGCCAGTCTCACACTGATGGTGACCGTCCTCGACCAGCAGAAGGCCGGTTTGGCATCCGCTATCGACGCGGAGGCCGCCGACATCGCGGTCGCACTGTCGGGCCGCAAGGGCTACCTTGACGGCCGCGCCTTGGCGGAGGTGTTCGCCTGGTTGCGCCCCACCGACCTGGTGTGGCGCTACTGGGTCAACAACTATGTGCAGGGCCGCACCCCACCCCCGTTCGACGTGTTGTTCTGGAACGCCGACACCACCCGCATGCCTGCGGCGCTACACCGTGACCTGGTGCAGATGGGCATTCACAACTCGCTGACACAACCCGGCGGGGCTGAGATGCTCGGTACCCCGGTGGATCTCGGGATGCTCACGACGGACACCTACGTGGTCGCCGGCGTGGCCGATCACATCTCACCGTGGCAGGCCTGCTACCGCAGTGCGCGGCTACTGGGCAGCAAGGAGTTGCGGTTCGTCCTGTCGACGAGTGGGCACATCGCCGCACTGGTCAATCCGCCGGGGAACCCGAAGGCCTCCTATCGCGTGGGCGGCACCGACGAACTCGACCCCGACGAGTGGGCCGCGGCGGCCGAGCTGCACCGCGACTCGTGGTGGCCCGATTATGCGGCGTGGCTGGTCACCCGCGGCGGTGAGCAGAAGGCGGCGCCGAAGAAGCTCGGCACCCGCGGACTGCCACCGCTGGAACCCGCTCCGGGCATCTACGTCCATGAACGGTGACTGCTCACACCGGCGGCCCCGGATGTGATACTGCTCGGTGGTGATCATGGACAGTCGGCGCAGCCCAACCCGTCATCCCGCGAGTTATGAGGATCTGATTTCCGTGCTCGGGCAGCAAATCCGAGTACATATCCGCTGGGGGACCGGGATTCCGTTGGTCCTGTGCAACGGCATAGGCGCCAGCCTGGAGGTGCTCGACCCCTTTGTCGCGCAACTCGATTCCGACACCACGGTGGTGCGCCTCGACGTACCGGGCACCGGCGGGTCACCCGACTCGACGATGCCCTACGGATTTCCCTACCTCGCAGCGGTCCTCGGAAGGCTGCTGAACAAGGTCGGCGTCCTGGGAGGTTCAGGTGGCAGCCCTGCGGTTGACATCCTGGGATTGTCGTGGGGTGGTGCGCTCGCCCAGCAGTTCGCCTTCCAGAATCCGCGCCGATGCCGCCGGCTGATCCTCGTTTCCACCGCCACCGGTTCGGTCATGATTCCCGGCAAACCGGCCGTCCTGGCAAAAATGCTCACGCCCCGGCGTTTCCTGGACCACCGGTACGCCGCACGGGTGGCTCCCGAGCTGTACGGCGGCTCGGCCCGACACGAGCCGCACATGATCAAGCGGCTGTTCGACCGTCAGCTGATGGCCGGGTCCCACATCGGCTATCTCCACCAATTGATGGCCGGGGCCGGCTGGACGAGCATCTTTGCGTTGCCACTCATCCGCCAACCGACGCTCATCATCGCGGGCACCGACGATCCCATCATCCCGCTTGTCAACGCCAAGATCATGAGTCGGCTCCTGCCCGATGCGACGCTGCACGTTCACGACGGCGGCCACGTCGAGCTCGTCCTCGATGCAACCGAGCAGGCGCGGGTGATCGAGGCATTCCGCAGGCCCACCATGACCGGAGGGCGGTGACCACACCCCGCTGTCCGCTCAGAGCCAATCGCGGCCCCGGAAATTGAGGTAGAGCGCTATAACGATCACGACGATGCAGATGGTGCTGCCGACGAATCCGGACCACTGGGCGTAGCCGGGGTACGGGACGTTCTGACCGAAGTATCCGGTGATCGCGGTCGGTACCGCAATGATGGCCGCCCACGCGCTCAACTTCTTCATGATGTTGTTCAGACGAGCGTCCTGCAGCGACAGGGTGGTCTCGAACACGCTCGTGACGAGATCACGGAGCGATTCGGTCCATTCGCCGATCCGCGTGACGTGGTCACTCAGGTCGAGGTAGGCCGCGTCGAGTTCACGGGGTGTCGCCGCATCGAGGCGATGATGCAGCATCGAGTTGACGACCTCCCGCATGGGGATGGCCACGCGGCGCACTTGAGTCAAGTCCCTGCGCATCTGGAAGGTCCGGCGCTGAAGAGCACCGGTTGACGCCTTCTCGTTGAACAATTCGTCATCGATGATGCGCTCCAGGCGGTCGTCTAGGACCTCCACGGCTTCGAAGTGACTGTCCACCACGACGTCGAGCAGCCCGTGCACCAGCGCTCCGACGCCGTACTCCTGGCCGCCGATGTCGTCCCAGCGCTGCGTGACCTTGTCGATGTCGAACGCAGGTGACAGACGCACGGTGATCAAGGCGTGTGCGAGCACGAACGCTGAAACCCGGCGCATCGAGAGCACCGGCTGCAACGGCTCGCCGGGTTCCGGCTCAGTGACCGTAATTCCGTAGATGGTCAGGAACGTGTGGGTCCGATAGTTCGTTGCTTTGACTCGCTCGGCGGCCGACACCGAATCCTCGACCGCCCATCGATTGAGGCCCAGTTCGTCGGCCAGCTCGAACAACGCTTCGTGGTCTGGATCGCACACATCGGCCCACACCAACGTGTCCGGCTCGGCAAGATAGTCGGAGATCTTGTCGAACGTGAAGTCATGCTGCAGCTTGCCGGCACGCCAAAATTGGCCCTGGACACTCGCGGAGGCTTCCACGCCGCCATCATCTCAGGTAGCCCTCGTGACGAAGCCAACTTAGAACCACAGAGCGCCTTCGGCTGGTGGTTCGGATCGGGCGTTACAAAATGTGTTCCGCGGTGGGCGGATTGCGTGCCGGAGGGCCTGCGGAGGCCAACTGCTGCGTCGCCGCGGACTACGCCGCGGAGTCGGGCTCCGTCAGCTCATCGAGGTCGGGCAAAGGTCGACGGCAGATCTCCGCAGCCTCTTCGGCAGCCACGCCGAACATGATCAGCACGTCCCTGGTCACCCGGTCGCCGGCTTCGGCGTCATCACGCTCGGGCTCGTCGGACAGCAACTGACCGAGCCCCATCAACGCGCCACCGGCGACAGACAAGGCGAGCACCGGGTCATCGACAGAGAATCGGCCTGCCCGCGTCGCAGCGTCGATGTCACGCAGCGCCCGCGGCGCAAGGCCGCGGTCGGCGGAGATCATCGTCAAACCGGTGTTGAGGAGCACCCGCGACATTTCCGGGCGCTGCCTGAACAGTCGCCCGACCAACCGAAAACTTCGCGCAAAGGTCTCCGCCGGATCCTCGTTTTCTCCGGTGAGCCTGTCCAGAATCCCGCCGACTTCGTCGAGCACCTCGTTGACCGCCGCTTGGAACAGCTCTTCCTTGCTGTCGAAGTGGTTATAGAACGAACCCATCCCCACGTCCGCGGCTTGGGTGATTTCGAGCACCGGCACGTTGAGTTTGCCCGCCGCAATGAAGGACTGCGCCGCGCGGATGAGCGCCGCGCGGGTTCGCATCTTGCGTCGTTCCAGGCGATTGCCGAGGTACTGGGACCGCCTCGGTCATACGACGATGTTAGCAGGACACATCAATAGTGAGAAATTCGTCAGAAGGACTTGACGGCGGGGGGTAGCGTAAGTGACGATATCGTCAGTCGATAGAGGAGGAATCGTTGACATCACACGTCGACGTCCACAAAGACCTGCACAGCGATAAGGGCGCCACTGCGTGGGGAGCACCCCGGGCGCTCCCGCAATCCCTTGATCAAAGTCCGCGATCTGGCGTGGCTGGAATTCGAGAAACCTGACCTGGTCCGCGCGGAAGCCTTCGCGCGGGCATTCGGCTTCACCACCGTGCTGCGCACCGCCGACGAGCTCTACCTTCGCGGGACGGACGCCGGCTCGCCGTGCGTGATCGTTCGCCGCGGACCGCGCTCGCGGTTTGTGGGCCCGGCGTTCGCCGCACAGGAGCAAGGCCGACGTCGAGCGGCTCGCCGGCGCGACCGGTGGAACTACCCGCACGCTGCCAGAGGCCATCGGCGGCGTCGCGGTCGAACTGACCGATCCCAGTGGGATTCCGGTCCGCGTCGTCGCAGGGATGCACGAGTTGGCCGAGCTGCCCGCGCAACAGCCGCACACCTTCAACTTCGGGCACGAGCTGCGCCGCACCAATGTCACCCAGCGCCCGCCGAGCGAGCCGGCCCGCGTGCAGAGGTTGGGTCACGTCGTCCTGCAAAGCACCAAGTACCTCCAGACACTGGACTGGTACCTCGACCACCTCGGTTTGATCGTCAGCGACTTCCTGTACTACCCCGGCCAGCGCGACCGCGGCCCAACGATGAGCTTCATCCGGTGCGACCGCGGATCAACGCCCGCCGACCACCACACACTGGCGTTGGCGTTGGGCCCGTCGAACCGCTATGTGCACTCCGCTTATCAAACTTGCGATCTCGACGCGATTGCGGCGGGTGGCGAATACCTGCGCGAGTCGGGATACAAGCGGTCGTGGGGGATCGGCAGGCATATCCAGGGCAGCCAGATCTTCGACTACTGGCGCGATCCCGACGGATTCCTGGTCGAGCACTACAGCGACGGCGACATGTTCGACAACACGCTCGAACCGGGATGGGCGCCGTTCACCGCCTCGGGTCTGGCGCAGTGGGGCCCACCGGCCACCAAAGATTTTCTCGGCATCTCACCTAGCCGCGAAGCAGTCCACGAACTGAGGTCCATTGTGACCGCGATCCGTGATGACAACGAATTCGACATCACCCGCCTGCGGGGACTTCTGAAAGTGGCACGCTCATGACTATTTCCATCTATCGCACAACCGCTGGCTGGTGGGCGGGCACGGCTGACGCCGTGGCCAAAATCGACACGGCGGCAACGACGACGGCGCAACTGCTTGCCGATCGGGCGGCGATCGATCTGGCCGCCGCGAGCACCGAGACGGTGCCGTTGCGCAGCTTGGAGCTGCTGGCCCCGGTGACCAGGCCGTGCCGCGTCGTCGCCCAGATGACCAACTTCGCATCCCATGTGAGGGACACCGGAGGCGACCCGAAAAAGGTGCCGCTCACGTTCTTTCGCAAGTCATCGGGCTCGATCGCTGGGCCAGTCGACGACATCGTCAAGCCGAAGCATGTCCGTCTGCTCGACTACGAGGTGGAGATCGGTCTTGTAGTCGGCCGCGACGTTCCGGTGGGCACGACGATCACCGCCGAGAACCTGGCTGACTATGTCTGCGGTCTGGTAGTGACGAACGATGTGTCGGCCCGCGACGTGCAACTGACCAAAACGCAGTTCTTCGAGGCGAAGTCGTACCCGACGTTCACACCCGTCGGGCCGGCGCTGGTGCTGTTGGACACCGACGAGCTGGGTCGCTTCGGTGAACTGCGACTGAAGCTGCGCGTCAACGGCGAACTGCGCCAAAACAGCACGGTCGAGAGCGACATGATCTATCAGCCGGTCCAGGCGCTTGCTGCACTCGCCCGCTTCCAGCAGCTATCCGCCGGGGACCTGGTGCTGACCGGTACACCTGTCGGGACGGCCCTGTCTGCGCCGCCAAAGCCGGTGCAGAAGCTCGTGGGTCTTCTGCCTGACGACGTCAAGTGGAAGATGTTCTTCGCCGGACAGGCCAAGAACAACAAGTACTTACACGAAGGCGATGTCGTTGAGACGACCATCGGAACCGACGACGGCAAGATCGACCTCGGCACGCAGCGCAACCGAGTCAAGTACGCATGAACCACAGTCATCGCTTCGTCCCGGTGGTGATCGTCGGCGCGGGGCCGACCGGAATCACCGCGGCGACGAAGCTTGCGCAATACGGCGTCGACTGCTTGGTCCTTGACCGCTGGGAGGACGTCTACCCACAGCCGCGTGCCGTTCACCTGGACGACGAGATCTACCGGCTACTGGCCGGACTAGGCATCGGCGATGAGTTCGCGACGATCTCCCGGCCCGCGCGCGGTCTGCAGTTTCGGGACCGCAACATGCGGGTTATGGCGCAATTTCACCGGGAGCGCACCGAAAACGCCAACGGCTACCCGCAGGCGAACATGTTCGATCAGCCCGAGTTCGAGGCACTACTGCGCGCGAACCTGAAGCGACACCCGCACGCCACCTTCCGGGGCAATACTGAGGTGACTGGAGCCGTTCCGAACGGTGATCGGGTGCAAGTCACCTTCACCGACCGGGTCAGCGGCGAGGAGCACCGGGTGGAGACGCGATTCTTACTAGGCTGTGACGGCGCCAACAGTCTGGTTCGTGCTGCCATCGGCGCCTGCATGGAGGACTTGAAATTCGAGCAGCGTTGGCTCGTGGTCGATGTGGCGACGGTCGCGGAGCTGAACTTGGGGGAGTGGGTCCACCAGGTCTGCGATCCGCACCGAGCGGCTACGTACATGCGGATCGGCGATTCCCGTCATCGGTGGGAGTTCCGGCTCCTGCCGAACGAGACGGCCGACGACTACAGCACCATGGCGGCGCTCTACCCGCTGATCCGGCCATGGGTGGAGGGTGTTGCGCTCGAAGATCTCGAATTGGTGCGCATCGCCGAGTACACGTTCCGCGCGCAGGTGGCAAACCGCTGGCGCCACGGCAACATGTTCATCCTTGGTGATGCTGCCCATCTGACACCGCCGTTCATCGGCCAGGGCATGGGCGCGGGGCTGCGCGACGCGACGAACCTCGCGTGGAAGATTGCCGCCGTTCTCAACGGATGGCTGCCGGAGAGTGTTCTAGACACGTACGAGCAAGAGCGAATACCGCACGCGAGATACATGATTCGGTTCGCGCTCGCGGTGGGCGCGGCGATGACGGCGGGTGGCGAGGTGGGTGACTTCCTCCGCCGAGTGGTAGTTCCGCGTCTGCATCTGATCCCCGGGGTGCGGAAGAAGATCGTCGACAGCGCGACGCCCCCGTTGCACAGCAGTGAGCTGGTCGTGAAGATCATCCGGACGCGGCGGCAACTGGCGGGGCGGTTGTGCCCGAATCCTGTTGTGACTGCCGGAAAGCGGCTCGATGAGGTCGTCGGTGCGAGATTCGCGTTGGTGACGTCCGTACCGCTCAACCCGTCCCAGCAGGACGAGATGGCCCGCCGCGGCACCGTGGTCGTGACGGCGCAACCGCGGACGGACTTGGGTCGCTGGCTGCAAGCCGGCCGCGCCATGGCCGCCGTGGTGCGACCGGATCGGACGGTGCTGTGCGCCAGCCGCAGCCTGGCCGAAGTCTGCGACGCCGTACCGGTTTTCGCATCACCCGCACTTACCGGCGCCGATGCGTAGGCGAGCGGACGTCCCAGCCTACGAACCGGACCTGTATGCGAGGCAGGCGATCGTCGACCCGTACCCGCACTATGCGCGGTTGCGGCGACTCGGTCCGGTGGTGTGGCTCTCCAAGCAGCGGGTCTACGCCCTTCCGCGCTTCGCCGAGTGCAAGGCGGTGCTGCGCGACGACACGACATTCGTCTCCGGCGAAGGGGTCGGGCTCGAACCGGATCATCAACCGGCTGTCTCGCGGCACAACGCTCAACAGTGACGGCGACGAACACGACCAGCGGCGCAAGCTCGTCGCGCATCGGCTGCTGCCACGGGCCTTGCGGACAATGAGTGACGCCGTAGGTCACCAGGCCGATCAGCTGGTCGCGAAGGCCGTGCAACGTCAAGACGTGGAGGGTGTCACGGATTTGGCGACGGCGCTGCCGCTCTCGGTCGTGCCCGATCTCGTCGGCTGGCCGGAGGACCACCGCCGGCACCTACTGCGTTGGGGCGGAGCCACATTCGATGTGCTGGGACCGCTGAATCGGTATGCCCTCAAGTCGGTGCCGGCCAGCCTGCAGATGCTGCGTTTCTCCAAGAATGTGGTGCGCCAGCGGTCGGTGATCCGGGGCAGCATGGGTCATGACATTCTCGTCGCCGCCGATGCCGGGACGCTGCGCCACAGCGAGTGCTCGGCGTTGATGATCGACTACCTCGTTCCGTCGTTGGACACCACGATCAGCGGCATCGCCAATGCGCTGGCGCTCTTCGCTGCGCATCCAGAGCAATGGAATGCGCTGCGGGCGGAGCCGTCTCTGCTGCCCAATGCGATCAACGAGGTGCTGCGGTACGAGTCGCCGTTGCGGGCGTTCAGCCGAAAGCTGCAACAGACTACCGAAATCGCGGGTATCGATATTCCGGCTGGATCGCGGGTGCTGGTGTTGTACGCGTCGGCGAACCGCGATGAGCAGGAGTGGGCGGACCCCGATGTGTTCGACATCCGTCGTAACGCCACGCGCCAGCTCGGTTTCGGGCAGGGCACGCACGCCTGCGCCGGGCAGGGGCTCGCTCGGCTCGAGATGCAGGCGATGCTCACTTCGCTGATGCAGCGGGTGAGCCGAATCGAACTCGCCGGCGAGCCGACATGGGCGCTCAACAACATCATCCGCTGTTACGAGCGACTGCCGCTGAGGCTGATTTCAGCCTGAGCGCGTAAAGAACCGTGGCGTCCGGGCCGATGCGGGGATTGGTGAGGGTTTTCTCGGCTCGAGTACCTACTAACCACGTATCGCAATTGGTGCTGGCACCAACGACTTGAGCTATCGGTTGAGATATCCTTGGATCAGACTTGCACCGGCCGGAGTGCTGCGCCGTAATCATCTGCAAGATAGGCGATCTCAGGGACGGAAAGTAATGTCGACGGATCATGAATGTGAGTGCGCGCACCGTGAACACCCGATCAGCCCTGTGCATCTGGGATTCGCGTCGAGCGCGACGGTCACGAGCATTCATCGAAGACGGCGTCAATGATGACGATCGAGAAAGATTGGTCGCCGCGATCTTTCGGCGCGAGCGAGGTGTTGGATCCGTCCGATCCCTATGCTCGGCGCACAGAGACTTTCCCGCGGCTGACACCAGATCAGGCTGAGCGAGTCGTTGCCTTCGGTGTGGTGCAGCGGCTTGCGCGCGGCACTGCGCTTTTCGAGTGTGGCGATCGGCGCGTCGACTTCTTTCTTGTCCTCGACGGGTTCGTCGAAGTCTATGAATCGCGCGGCACCGCACGAGCGCGTTATGTACACCCACCAAAGGCACCAATTCACTGGGGAATTGAACATCTTCAACGACCGAGCGGTGATCGTCAGCGCCCGCATGGGCGCCGACGGCAGCGTCGCACGTCTGAGTCCGCCCCAGTTCCGTCGGCTGTTGGCCGCTGAACCCGACATCGCCAACGTGGTGATGGGGGCGTTCATTTTGCGCCGCGACGGATTGATTCTTCACGGGCATACGGCGGTACAGATCATCGCCCCCCGACGCCAGGCGGAGTCACTGCAACTGCAGCAGTTCTTGACCCGCAATCGCCACCCATACCTTCTCGCCCATCCCGAAGTCGACCCCGAAGCGGCATCACAGCTCGCAGAACTGGGCTTGACGATCGATGACACACCCGTGGTGCTCTGTGGTGGCGGCCGGGCGGTGGTGTCCCCGACGGCGCGTGAACTCGGTGACACTCTGGGTATTGCGGAGTCGCTTGACCCAGGGCACGTGGCTGACGTGGTCGTGGTCGGAGGCGGGCCGGCGGGCCTTGCCGCGGCGGTGTATTCGGCGTCGGAAGGCCTCGACACGGTTGTCGTGGAAGCCCATTCCCCAGGAGGTCAGGCCTCGACGAGTTCGCGCATCGAGAACTACCTGGGGTTTCCTTTGGGAATATCGGGCGCAGACTTAGCGCATTACGCCCAGGTGCAGGCCCAGAAGTTCGGTGCACATATCGTCGTACCTCGTGAGGTAGTGCGACTGCGTACCGATTCGCGGCCGTACACACTCGAACTCGACGACGGCAGCGTCGTTCGCGGGCACACCGTCGTGCTGGCCACCGGTGCGCGCTACCGCAGCCTTGCCCTGGCCGACATAGCTCGGTTCCAAGGCGCAGGTGTGCACCACGCGGCCACAGCCATCGAGGCGGCGCTCTGCGACGGCGAGGAAGCGATCGTGGTCGGCGGTGGTAATTCCGCCGGACAGGCGGCGGTCTTCCTGTCGCGTCACGCGGCCCATGTGCACATCGTGGTGCGTGGCGACGGCTTGGCGTCCACCATGTCCGAGTACCTCGTGAGCCGCATCAAGGCCGCGGCCGAACGCATCACAGTGCACCCGCATACCGAGATCACGGCGCTGATCGGCGACCGCCATGTCGACGCTGTCACGTGGCGCAACCGGCTCACCGGTGAGTCGCAAACGCACAACATTCCCAACGTATTTCTCATGCTCGGCGCCGCGCCCAACACCGAGTGGCTCAACGGCGCTGTCGCTCTTGACGGAAAGGGGTTCGTGCGTACCGCTGATTCGGTCGGTCCCGACGAACCTGGTTGGGCGCACGCCTTGGCCCATCCGCTGGTCACCAGCTGCCCAGGAATTTTCGCCGTCGGCGATGTGCGGTGCGGATCCCTCAAACGGGTCGCCTCAGCCGTTGGTGACGGCGCGATCGTGGTGGCCTCGGCACACCAAGCGCTCGCCGAGCGGTGAATATCGCGATGAATGTGCCTGGAGCGATCCTGACCGATTCGACATCACGGACGACGCTTCCCGTCAGCTCGGCTTCGGCCATGGGGTTCACGCGTGCGCAGGCCAGGGCTGGCGCGGATGGAGACAGAAGCGATGCTGCGCGCACTGCTTCGACATGTTGACGGCATCGAGCTCGACGGCGCGCCAGAGTTGGCTTTGAACAACGTTATTCGCCGATTCGAGACCCTGCCGTTGCGCCTGGTCCCCAAGGGCTCAAAGGTAGCCTCGTGTTAGTGCACCTATTGAAGTACGGCAGTCCAGGCTGATCTCGATCTGAGCACTTTCAACCATTCTTGAGCCAGCGTGAGAACTTTCTCAACTGAGTGGACTCTGCGCTTCCGGGTCCAATTCATCGCGGAAGGAACATACTGGCAACATGGCGCCGAACCGCTGCAACCTCTCGAACGTTCGGTGACGTGAGCCGACGGCGCCGTGTCCTAATCCGACGGCAGATTGTCGCACTGGCTAGCTGCATTGCCTTGACAGGCGTGGCAGCTTGTGGCCAGCAGGACCGACAAAGTGGCGCCTCGTCGGACTCGACGTGCGACGGCAAGCTGAGCGGGTCGACTCCTACATACATCACTGCCTGGTTCCACGACAGCGGCGTGAACACCGATGAGGCGCAAATTTTGCGCGAGCAGGTGGCCGCGTTCAACGCCACCGAACAGCAGGTGCAGGTCAAGCTGATCACCCTGCCTGTCGGCGATTACGCAGCACAAGTGCAGGCTGCTGCGGCCCACGGTGACCTGCCGGACCTCCTCGACTTCGACGGGCCCAACCTCTATAACTACGCTTGGTCGGGGAAGCTGAAGCCCATCGACTCCTGTGTCTCCAAGTCACTGCGCGAGGACCTGCTGCCTTCGGTCATCGAGCAGGGCACCTACGCGAACCGCCTATGGGGCATCGGCACTTTCGAGTCGGGTCTTGGCCTGTTCGTGCGGCCCTCGATCCTGACGGAAGCCGGAATCCGCATCCCGGTCGGTGCGGCCGACGCATGGACGGCCGACGAATTCACCGCTGTTCTTCAGCGGCTGCGCCAAGCCGGTTTCGAGCGACCGCTTGATCTACAACTCAACGAGCCGAACCCGGAGTGGTACACCTACGGCTTCGCGCCGGCGGTCTGGTCGGCGGGCGGGGACCTGATTGATCGAACCGACTACCGCACCGTGAACGGCTTCCTCAACGGACCTGGTGCAGTGAAGGCGTTCACGTTCCTGCAACGGTGGTTCAGGGAGGGTTACATCGACCGGAACGCGACCGGAGATTCGTTCGAGGAGGGCAGAAGTCCGATCTCGTGGATCGGACACTGGTTCTATGAGCGGTACTCGAAGGCGTTTCCGGGAGACATAAGCGTCGTTCCGCTGCCGAACTTCGGCGAACGCACCGCGACGGACTCCGGCTCGTGGCAGTGGGGGATCACTTCGAACGCTACCGACGGTGACGCGGTCTGGCGGTTCTTGCAGTTCCTCCTAGGTCCGGCGGAAGTGCTTCGCATGACGCGCGCCAACGGCGCCATTCCTGGCACGAGGAGCGCCGTGCGCATCTCACCTGAATTCGCGGCAGGCGGACCCAAGCACCTCTACATCGAGCAGCTGGAAGGCGCAGTCGCGCGATCACGACCGCAGACCCCGGCCTATCCCGCGCTCAGCGCCGCATTCGCCAGTGCATTCAACGAGGCGGTAGTGCAGGGACGACCAGTTGAAGCGTCACTCGACGCCGCCGCGCGGCGCGTCGAGCATGACCTGCGTGAGCACCAGTACTACCCGCCGCCGTCCTGACGGGGATGACTAAGCGACGGTAGCCCTTTCGCCCAACGACGATCCTCCCGCCAGTACCGCACGGGAGGATCGTGGTGGGATTCACAATGGCCTCGGTGGCACCTACCTCAGAAACGCGGGTCCGGGCGGCCATTGACGCGGGCCACCTGGATCCCCACGATCAGCTCCGGGCTGGCGTCGTCATTGGGGATCT
>CAWBBH010000011.1:0-691523 GCA_963786995.1 uncultured Actinomycetota bacterium
GCTCGCGTCGGATGTGCACGAGCTCATCGTCAGCCTCGGTTATCGGTGCCACACAACGACCGAAGCGCGTGAAGGGCCGCACGCGAAGAGTCGTCGATCGGCGTACACCCTCAATTTCTCGACCGAAGATGAGGTCTTCGGTCTCACGCGTAAAGACGTTGCTTCACAAGGATCGTCGAGCGAAGCCGTCGGGACAGCCCGAATCTGTCTCAAGGTTCATCGTCGACGTGCGAGCCCGTCGAGAGCGTTCCGGTGCGTTGCGTCCAGGTCGACAACGACGACCACATGTACCTGGCGGGCCGCGCCATGGTGCCGACGCACAACTCCACGCTGGGACTGGATTTTTTGCGGTCCTGCTCGATCAAGCACCGGATGTCCAGCGTCATCTTCTCGCTCGAGATGAGCAAGTCCGAGATCGTGATGCGGCTGCTGTCGGCCGAGGCGAAGATCAAGCTGGCCGACATGCGCGTCGGGCCGGATGAGCGATGACGACTGGACGCGGCTGGCGCGGCGGATGAGCGAGATCAGCGAAGCGCCGTTGTTCATCGACGATTCGCCGAACATGATGATGATGGAGATCCGCGCGAAGGCGCGGCGGCTCAAGCAGAAGCACGATCTGAACCTGATCGTGATCGACTACCTGCAGCTGATGACATCGGGCAAGAAGGTCGAGTCGCGTCAGCAGGAAGTGTCCGAATTCTCGCGGCAGCTCAAGCTTTTGGCGAAGGAGCTGGAGGTGCCGGTGGTCGCGATGAGCCAGCTGAACCGCGGCGCCGGAGCAGCGCACCGACAAGAAGCCCGATGCTGTCGGACCTTCGCGAATCGGGATCGATAGAACAGGATAGCTGATATGGTGATCCTCTTGCATCGTCCCGACGCGTTCGAGCGGGATGACCCACGCGGCGGTGAGGCAGACCTCATTATCTGGCCAAGCATCGCAGCGGTCCGACGAAAACCATCACCGTTGCGCATCAACTGCATCTGTCCCGCTTCACCAATATGGCGAAATAGCTCAACGGGTTAGGTTGCATTCCTCATGTCGTATTCTCATCCGCGATGTCAGGCGGATGTCAGCTATGACAAGGCAGTGAGATCCGAGGCCGCTCGATCCGGCGTCTCGACCGTCACACCCGACCACGGTCAGCCTGGCGCGGTGGGATCGGCTGGCCGGTCGGGTGCGTCTCGCTCAGGCGGCCAACTATGCCGGGAAATCCGCGCTGCGAGAGAGAGTTTCGTTCGCCCGGATGTCGGCCAGGGTCTGCTCCAGCGCATCGATCACGGCGTCGTAGCCGCCATTGCCCAGAACCAGCCGGCGGGGCGGCGGGTCCTGGGCCATCGCCGCGATCACCGCACGGGCACCGCGGCGCGGATCGCCGGGTTGCACACCGTCCATCTCCACGAAGACGTTGCGCGGACCTGCTCGAGCATGTCGTGGTACTCCGGAATCGGCTCTGATACGGGCTCGTTGCGCGAAGCCGGCGTAGGCGTTCGTGCGGAACGCCCCGGTTCGACTGCCAGCACGGAGATGCCCTGTGCGGCGACCTCGTCGCGCAGCGTTTCGGTGATGGCTTCGATGGCGAACTTCGTCGCGCTGTAGTAGCCGAATCCGGGCGCCGCCACAAGCCCGGCCACCGAGGACACGTTGACGATCCACCCGTTGCCGCGGGCGCGCATCCCCGGCAGCACCGCACGCGTCACGGACAGCACTGCGAAGAAGTTCAGCTCGAACATCGCCCGCACCGAGGACTCGTCCATCCCCTCGATCGATCCGTACCAGCCGCGGCCGGCGTTGTTGACCAGCACGTCGATGCCGCCGAAGTGCTCCTCGGCGGCCTTCACCGCGCGCAGCACCTGCGCGGCATCGGTGAGATCCAGCGGCACGACGAGAACGCGGTCGCCGTACTGCTCGGCCCAAGTCGCCAGCTCCTGCGGACGCCGGGACGTGAGCACCACGCGGTCGCCGGTCTCCAGTGCCGCCTCGGCGAACGCCATCCCGAAGTTGCCGGGTGTGCCTCCGGTGATGAACCAACGCCGCGTCATGGCTCGATCACCACCCGGCTGATCACGTGCCGTCGAGGGTGAAGCGGTAGTGCAGGTCGGCGACCCCGCCGGGAAGTTGCCCTCCAGGTGCTGCCCGACGTCGACGGTGGTGTCGGTCGTGGTCGCGCCGGTGAACTCCGTGGTATAGGTGTACTCGGCGACCGCGGCGGTCAGCCAGGCCCCGATCTCGTCACGGCCCGTGTAGTCGTGGCCCTCGTCGGTCACGACGGCATCGGCGGTGAACGTGGCGAGCGCTTGGTCCGTCCTCTCGGGTGTCGAGCGCGGTCATGAACGTTTTTATGGTGTCCGGGAATGCATCCCATTCTGTGGTCATGGACCCCACGGTGGCAAGCTTCCCCTAAGGGGAAAGTCAACGGCGCCGGCGAAATCGTCGGACTCACGCCGCAATGTTGACCTTCCCCCAGGGGGAAACTCCACGATGGCCTCACCCGATAACGCGGGCGGCGGATCGCAGAGGAGGACGCCATGGGCGCACAGGTCTCGATCGGTGACTTCGCCGTGATGACCAGCCTGAGCAGGAAGGCGCTACGGCATTACCACGACATCGGCATTCTCGAACCAGCCCACATCGACTCCCATACCGGCTACCGCTTCTACGACACCGGCCAGGTCGATCACGCACACATCATCCGCCGGTTCCGATCTCTGGGCATGTCCATTCCCGACATCAAGGCGCTCCTGAGCACAGAAGACGCCGCGGCCCGCACCGAGATCATCACCACTCATCTCGAACAGATGGAGGAGCAGCTGCAGCAGACCCGTGACACCGTTGGCGCGCTGCGCGAGTTGCTTTCCCCGTGCACACCCCCGCCCACGTGGAGTTGCGCCATGAACCTGCGCTCGCCGTGTGGTCCATCGGCGCCACCATCGAGGTGTCCGAGATCGACAGCTGGTTCGGGGTGACGCTGGGGACACTGCGAGACGCAGTGGCCACGGCAGCAAGCGCACCTTCGGCGGTCGTGCCGGGTGGCCTCTACGACCGAGCGCTGTTCCTCGAATCGCGCGGCAAGAGCAACGCTGTTCGTTGCCAGCGCCGCAGTCCGCGACCCCCCGGAGGGCGTCCGTGCCGAGGTCTTGCCTCAGGCCGAGTTCGCGGTGCTCACCCACTCCGGCGGTCACGACGGCATCGACCGCAGTTACGGGGCTCTGGGAATATACGTAAACGAGCATCTGATCAGCGACCAGGGACCGATCCGCGAACATTACATCGGCTGCCACGCCCTCGGATCCAGACAACGTTCACCGCCACAGAGATCTGCTGGCCGATCTTCAGCACCACCCCACCGCCAAACTGACAGCAGTCCTCGGCCAATTCAGCCCAGGGACGGGTTGTGACGAGATCCGATCCGTTCGACCCACATCAACCCCGAGAATCTATAGACGATGTTTGTCTGACCGTGTCAGCAAGGCGCGGTTCAATGTCAGCACACCACGGTCTCGGGCCCTGCCGACAAAGGAATGTTCAGCTCCGAGAACGTGACTCGACATCGTCGTCCTGCTCGGCGTGGCGAAAGCATCAGGACGAAGGCAGCTGCCCAAGTTGCTGCAGCACCGAGTACAGGTTGGCGACGCCCCAATGGTCGGTGATCTTGCCGTCGCGTACGCGCATCGCGTCGACGGTTTCGAAGTGGACGGCTTGGCCGGTGGGGGCGATGCCGAGAAAATCACCCGGGTGAGTGCCGTGATAGACCTTGAAGGTCGTGACGATGTCTCCATCGACCGTCTGCCAACCGATTTCGGGCCGGAAGTCGGAAACGCGGCACGCAGACGTTGTAGAGAACCAACACCCCGGCCTTGTCTCCAGTGGTGCCAGGCTGGGGGGTGTGGTCCACGAAGTCGTCGGCGAACAGTTCGTCGAAGAGGCCGAAATCACCTTCGCCCTGTACCTGCTCGGTGTTGCGGCGCACCACAGCTTTCGCAGCGGCTTGCGCGCCTGATTCGTCGTTGATCTCGGCGCGTGACACGGGGATGTCCACCTTCTCTACTATGCAGGACTGGCGCGTATCGTTCGTGTTCGCTGCTTTGACGCAACGCTACTCGAATGAATCGCCCCAGCGTCACTCTGCGATCTCCCGCAGGATCTGCTCCACCGCGTCCTGGCTTTCCGCGCCGCCAACACCTTCAGCCGGTTCAGCGGAACCGACTCGATCATCTTGAGCATGTCTGTCCCGAAGCTGTTCTCGTCGGTGGCCGCCTGCGCGTGCTGTTGGAACATCGCGACGAGACGCGGCCCGGCGACGGGATCGGCGAGTATCTCGCCCAGCGTGGAGTTCGACGTGAGCGGGATGTGCACGGTATCGCCATCAATGTGAACCACCCTGCTACACAGAATGTCTCGACTCGACCGGCCCACCCGTAACGTGTAGTCGCCGCCTTCCACAATCCACTTGTCCACACGATCATCCCAGTAGGCCAGGTCCTTGCGTGGTATCCGCATCCTCACCGTCCGCGTAGCGCCGCGCGGCACCTCGACAACGTCGAACGCCCGGAGTTCCTGCGGTGGCCGCGCCACGGCCGACCGCGGTTTGGACGCGTAGACCTGCACGACCTCGCGGCCATCGCGGGCTCCGACGTTCGTTACCGCAACGGAGACGACGACATCGTCCCCCTCGACGGTGGCGTCAAGATCGTCGTATCGAAACGTGGTGTAGGACAGGCCATGTCCGAAGGGATAGGTGACCTCGAGTGCTCGTGCGTCGTACCCCCGGTATCCGACGAAGATCCCCTCGCCGTAGAGCACACGCGAATGCTCCCCGGGAAAGTTCAGGAACGACGGCGCATCCTCGAGGCGGACCGGCACCGTCTCGGCGAGCCGCCCGGACGGATTGACGACGCCGAACAGGACATCCGCGATCGCCGCGCCGCCGCCCTGACCGAGAAGGGCGCCGTCGAGAACCGCCGCGGCCAACGTGTCCACCTCAGCCAACCGCACCACGCCGCCGTGCGAGAGAACGACCACGGTGCGCGGTTGTGCCTCGACAACGGCCCCGAGCAGGCGCAGTTGTTCCCCAGGCAGGTCGATGTGATCGCGGTCGTAGCCCTCGGACTCGTCGCGGTCGGTCAGCCCGACGAACACCACGGCGACCTCAGCAGCGCGCGCGGCCTCCACCGCCTCGTCGAGCAGGGCTTGGGAGTCGCCGTCGGCCCCGAACCCAGCCGCATAGCTGACATTGGCGGCATGGGAGCGGATTTCGTTCAGCGGAACATCGACCTCGGCGGCGTTCACGTGCGAGCTTCCACCGCCCTGGTATCGCGGCTGCACCGCGAACGGGCCGATGACGGCGACCGCCGCATCTGTGCTGAGCGGCAGGACGTCGCCGGCGTTCTTCAGCAGCACGATGCTGCGGGCTGCGGCCTCGCGGGCAAGTTCGTGATGGGCGTGCAGGTCGACGCTCGCGGGACCGTCGACGGCGGCGGCGCGCGCAAGCAGATCGACGACGCGTGCCGCCGACTCGTCGATTACGGCAGGGTCCAGCCGACCCTCCTCCACCGCCGAGACAACGTCGGCGTCCAGCGAAGGATCGCCGCCGGGCATGGCGAGGTCGAGGCCGGCCGCCGCGGCCGCGACGCGGTCAATGACCGCGCCCCAGTCGCTGACGACGACACCGTCGAAACCCCACTGCTCGCGCAGGACATCGGTGAGCAGCCACCGGTTCTCGGAGGCGTAGACGCCGTTCACCTTGTTGTACGAACACATGACCGTCCACGGTCTGGCCTTGGTGACGACGCGCTCGAAGCTCCGCAAGTAGATCTCGCGCAGGGCCCGCGACTCGACGCGCGAATCGGATCGCATCCTGTCGTGCTCGGCATTGTTGGCGGCGAAGTGTTTGACGGACGCGCCGATGCCGCGGTCCTGCAGCCCCTTCACCCACGCGGCGCCGAGGACACCGCTGAGCAGAGGGTCCTCGGAGAAGTACTCGAAATTGCGACCGCAGCGGGGATCGCGCTTGATGTTGACGCCGGGGCCGAGGAGAACGTCCACCCCGAGCGAGTGGGCCTCGTCGGCGAGTGCGCCGCCCACCCGCTCGACCAGTCTCGGGGTCCCAGCTCTGCGCCAGGCCGGCCGCGGGAGGAAAGCAGGTGGCAGGCGCGCTCGCACCGAGGCCCAGATTGTCAGCCGATCCCCGCTGCACCCGCACACCGTGCGGGCCGTCGGTGAGCGTGGCGGCGGGCAACCCGTCGACAGATTTGGTCTGCCAGAACGACGCGCCGCTCCCGAGCGCCGCCTTGACGGTCAAGGTCAGGTCCGTCGCAGACGCGTCCATGAGGGAAACCGTACGGAAGCCCGCGATGGACGAGTAGACATCGTCGGCGCCAGTTCGTAGCCTCGTCCGAGACACGTAGAGCCGGGACCCAGATGTGTCCATCAGCGAAGGATCGTGACAATCCGCATGAGTCGGGCGCGCCGTTTACTTCGGCGAACGGCGGTCTGTTCTGCGGCCGCGGCCACGGTGCTGGCTCTTTTGATGGCGGGCGGCGTGCAGGCGGACCCGGCGGCTGACGCGCTGGCCAAGCTCAACGATCTGTCCCGTCAGGCAGTGCAGACGCGCCAGTCCGTCACAGCTGCCCAGCGCGATGCCGAGGCCAAAGTGGCTGCTCAGACGGCGGCCGATGACCGCCATCGCGCCGACCTGGCGGCGCTGGAGGCTGAGAACCTGAGACTCCAGCCGTATCAAGCCGCGGTCGACCGGATCGCGGCGATGGAGTACGTGAGTGGACGCACCGGTTCGTTGGCGGCGGTGCTGACCGCAGCCTCCCCGCAACAGCTGATCGACAAGCTGTCGCTCCAGCGGGCGATCGGCGCCGAGACGGCGAATCAGATGAAGGCCTATTCAGCGGGACGTGAGCGCGCCGCCGCCGCTGCCCGCGCCTCAGAGATGTCGGCCGCCGCGGCCCGCGATGCCGCCGAGCAGTCCGCCGCGGTGCGCGCGGACCTGCAGGCCAAGTACAAGGAACTGCAGCGTCAGATCGCTGCCGCGGAGGCGCAGTATGCGGCGTTGACGCCGCAGCAGCAGGCGGTGATCGACAACGCTGTTCCGCCTCCGCCGCCACCGGATGCGCCCGCTCCGACTGACCCATCGATCGTTGCGATGCCCGGCCCGCCTCCCGAAGTCGTTGATCCAGCTCTGGCGCTTGCTCGAGCGGATATCCCGGAGGCGTTGCCCGTCGGCGTCGCGAACGAGGCCGGCTTACAGCCCAACACCGTCCTTGTCGCTCGCGCCATCAGCGCGAGATTCCCTCAGATCGGAACCATCGACGGGGTACGGCCGGACTCAAAACCATGGCATCCAAGCGGCCTGGCGATCGACATCATGATTCCCAATCACAGTAGCCCCGAGGGCGTCGCTCTCGGAGACGAGATTCTGGCCTACGTGATGAGTAACGCGGGCCGATTCGGGATGCAGGATGTGATCTGGCGCGGCACGTACTACACGCCGGGCGGTCCGTCAGGATCGGGTTACGGGCACTACGACCACGTGCACGTCACCACGACACCACGCCGCTGATCGAGTGCGACGCCCGCGGGAGGCAGGACTCCCTCAGCGGCTCATTCGGCGACGGGACCGCGACCGCAGCTCGTCGTTCTCCGACCGCAGTTGCCCGTTATCGGACTCGAGCTCGGAATTGCGGTGTTCGAGATGCAGGATCTGCGCGACACCCGCCAGGTTCACGCCCTCGCCGACGAGTTCGCTGATCCGCGCAAGGCGATCGACGTCGTCGTCGCTGTAGCGGCGGGTGCCTCCCTCGGTGCGCGCCGGGGTGAGCAGCCCCCGCCGCTCGTAGAGCCGCAGGGTCTGGGCATCGATGCCGGTCAACTCCGAGGCGACCGAGATGCCGTACACGCCGCGTGCCGAACGGTCCGAACTTTCGTCGGGCACTGAGGACTCCGTTCCGATAAATCAGTCGAAATGATCCTTGCACACCACTGTGGCAAGTGCTATAAGAAACTTGTGGCAGCTGCCACAGATCTTCACTACCGAGATGGGCAGGAGGACTGAGTCATGTTGATGCGCACCGATCCGTTTCGCGACTTGGATCGACTCACCGAGCAAGTGCTCGGCACCGCCGCCCGCCCGGCGGTCATGCCGATGGATGCCTGGCGCGACGGCGACAGCTTCGTCGTCGAATTCGACCTCCCGGGCGTCGACCAGGACTCCCTCGACCTCGACATCGAACGCAACGTGCTCACCGTGCGCGCCAGCCGACCCCGGCTACCGTCCGAGCGGGAAATGGTCTCCGCCGAACGTCCGCGTGGCGTGTTCAGCCGCCAGCTGTTCCTGGGCGAGACACTCGACACCGACCGCATCGAGGCGAGCTACACCGGCGGCGTTCTGCGGTTGACCATCCCGATCGCCGAGAAGGCCAAACCGCGCCGCATCGAGGTCACGAGCACCGACGACAGGAAGCTCATCGACGCCTGACGACCGCCGCGTCGCGGTTGGGTGCACCGCCCGAAAGGAGGTGAACAAAATGGCGACCAGCACCCTGTGGGCAATCAGTCCGCTCGACGAGGCGGCGGCAATCGTCGAGGCCGAATGGGTCCGCCTGGAGCACGATCAGGCGCCAGCGGAGCCCGATAACGCACACCCGGCTGCCGACAGGCCGGCACCTCATGCGCATCCGTCGGCGTCCCGCGACCATCACCGTCGAGCAGCGGCGGTCCCGCTGCCCGGTACCAGCCGTCACACGACGGCAGGCGAAGCGCCGACGGTCGGCAACCCCGGTGTGGCCCACACAGCGGTCTCCTCCGGCGAGCCGGTCTCTTCGAATCTGTTGAAAGACGGCGGATAGGAGGTGATGTTCGACCACGTCAGCCATTCGATAAACGACCCCGATGCCGCCCACTGTGAATAGTGGGCCGTGCACCACGTCACTTGGGTGCCAGGGCGGGCCGCGGGAGATTTCCCGTGGCCCGCCTCAGGCACGTCGTCAGCTCAGACGGAGCCCGAAGTGTCCGACCGAATCGACCCCTACCTGGTCCTGGGTGTGTCACCGACCGCGACCCAGGCCGAGATCCTGCACGCCTACCGCCTCCGGTTGCGTGCCCACCATCCCGACACGCGTCATCAGGCGTCGCGGGGTGCCGACGACCGACTTCAGCAGGTACTGGCCGCCTACGCGATGCTCCGTGATCCCGATCGCCGCGCCGACCATGACAGGTCGACGGCCCGATCGCATCCGGTCGACATTCCCGTCACCCATCGAGCCACCCGGACCCCGACCGACCCCGCTTCGGCGGCGCCGCTACGCGCCGGTCCGGTGCGCCGGCACCGATAGCGCCGGCAACGGTGCGCGCCGGCTCCGATCGCGACTCGACCTCGATCTCGGCAGGGTCCGGGCGCAGCAGCCGCCGCAACGATACGAGGGAAGCGCGGGTGCGTTCCATCTCGTCCTCGAGCCGTTTCAGGTGGCGCGCGGCCACCTCCGCGCGCTGGTGTGGGTCGTCGGCGGCGAGGATCGACTCGACCTCTGCCAGCGGCACGTCGAGTTGCCGCAGCTGATGGATGACCTGCGCGGTGGGAATCTGATCGGGCGCGTAATAGCGGTAGCCCGTCGACGGGTCGACGGTCACCGGCTCCAGAAGTCCGGCCGAGTGATAGCGGCGCAGCGTCCGCACGCTCAGACGCGTCAGCGTGGCGAACTCGCCGATGCTCAGACTGGATCGCACGGGCCTTCTTTCTTATGGATCTGACATCGGAATTATATGAGGCGACAAATTCTCTCCACCGCTTCCGGCAACCCGTCACCCAGGCCAGCCCCACTCTTGTGAAGAGTGCCCCGCGACCAGTTGGCGCTTCACGATCTTTCCGGTCGCAGTGCGCGGCAGCTGCTCGACGAAGGTGACGTCGCGCGGAATAGAGAAGCGGCTCAGCCGATTTCGGACGTAGGTCTTGACCATCTCCTCGTCCAGCGACGCGCCTTCGGCCCTGACGACGAATGCGGCGAGGCGCTGGCCGAATTCCGGATCGGGAACGCCCACCACCGCCACGTCGGCGACCTGTGGCAGAAGCGCGATCGCCTCCTCGACGGGGCGCGGAAACACGTTCTCCCCACCGGAGATGATCATCTCGTCGTCACGCCCGGCGACGAACAGCCGCCCGCTGGCGTCCAGGTATCCGAGATCGCCGGTGTCCATCAACCGGTCCTGGACGGCGGGCGACGCCGCGTTTGTGTAGCCGTCGAACAGCATGTCGTTGCCGACGAAGATGCGACCGACCGCGCCGACGGGCAGGGGATCACCTTGTGGTCGAGTATCGCCACGCGGGTACCGAGCGGTGGGCGACCGGCGGTGGTCGGGGCGACGCGCAGGTCGGCGGGATCGGCGATGGTCGCCCACGACACCTCGGTGGAGCCGTAGAAGTTGTACAGCACGTCGCCGAACGTGTCCATGAACTTCACAACGGCCGCACCGGGAATCGGCGACCCGCTGCTGGCCACCACCTTCAGCGACGACGTGTCGTATCGGCTCGATCACGGCCGCGGGCAATTCGAGAATGCGTTGCAGCATCACCGGAACCAGGATCAGGCGGTGCAGCGCTCCCGCTCGATCGTCTGAAGACATTCCTCGGCGTCGAATCGTTCGATCAGCACCACCGTCGCGAGTATCGGAGTGCTCACCTGCAGCGCGGCCAGGCCCCACGCGTGAAACAGCGGCGCGGCCAGCAGCATCACTTCCTCGCGGCGCAGCGGCATCCGGGACAACATCGCTGCGATCGCGCCGAAGCCCGGTGGCGTCGGCCGGCGTGCCCCTTTGGGCGTGCCGGTGGTACCCGAGGTGAGAACGACCAGCCTGCCGGGCTGCTTGGGCGGAGGAACGGGGGGCGCGCCTGCACCCGCTGCAATGAGATCCTCAATGGAATGGCGTTGGGCCACTGTGGAATTCGGGTGCGTCGATATCCGTGCAATCTCCTGCGGGAGGTATCAGACCTGCGGCTCGAAGTCGTCGTCGACGAAGATGGCGTCGACGGCGTTGTGTCCGATGATCTCCTCGATCGCCCGTGCCGCGAGGCCGGTGTTGAGCAACACCAGGTTCGCACCCAACTTGCTGGTCGCCACCATGGCACTCGACCATCGCCGAGTGATTGCGTGCGAGAACCGCGAACCTGCTGTCGGCGGTGTAGCCGGCGGCGGCGAGGCCCGACGCCAGGTGCGAGGTGCGCTCGGCCATCTCGGCGTAGGTCAGCGTGCCGTAGCGATCGACCGACGCCGTGTTGCGCGGAGACCGCGCGGCGGCCGCACCGAGCCCGCCTGCGAGCGTGAACCCCCACTTGGCGAGGGAATTGAGTTGTCGGATGCCACGGTCGGGCCGCGACGCGCGCACCACACCACTGAC
Source organism: uncultured Actinomycetota bacterium (assembly GCA_963786995.1). Classification (GTDB taxonomy): domain Bacteria; phylum Actinomycetota; class Actinomycetes; order Mycobacteriales; family Mycobacteriaceae; genus Mycobacterium. The sequence goes on from CAWBBH010000011.1 coordinate 11,396, forward strand.
GAGCATCGTCTTCATGACGCTGAGATGCAGAGAACGTCCGTCGCCCATGTTGGTCAGCAGCGAGGACTGCTTGCCGTCGAGGTAGTCCGAGATCCGCAGCAGGCCGTCGGAGACCCAGTGCCGGACGGCGCCATCGCCTGCCTTCGCGAGGTCGGGATGGATCAGCCCCAGTGCGAAGATCCGCAGCGCGATCCGGGTGCCGTCCGCTTCCGGGGTCAGCCGAACCGAAACGAAACAACGACTTGCCTGTGTTGCTTCCAGCCGCATCTCCCTGCCCGCTCGCAGGATGGTCTGGGTCATCGGTTGCACGGCGGCGGTGCCGCGGGGCGTGCTGAACCGAACCTCGAACAGCCGGTTGGGCCCCGAAACCTGCTCGCACGACCCGAGCCCGCGGAAGAACCGCGGATACCACTCCGGCGCCGTGAGAATCCGCCAGATATCCGGACACGAGTGATCCAGCGCCATGTCGAAGGCGATCACCTCATGTGCCACGCCCGTCCCGCCCATTGCTCGAGGTCACTGAGACATCACATTGTGGTTGATCGGCCGGGCGGTCGGAACTTTTCCGCCGACTGCCACGCCGGGACCGACAGCTCGCGATGCGTTGATTTCGACGAACACGGGTATCCCGGCACGTGAATCGATCCTGAAGGGGAATCCGTGAGCACACCCGATCACGCCGAGAACACCGGCGACAACCTGCGTCACGCCGCCGAAGTGCAGGAGCAGGCGCGAGACGACGAGACGGAAACCCAGGTGCCTGCCGAAGACAGTGCACCTGTCACACCGTTGCCTGACTTCAACACGTAGCGGCCGCCGGGTCTCCGCCGCGCACGGGTCGCAGCGAAGTTACCCATCGGTAGAGTGATGCGCGGGGAACGGAGGCATCGCGTTGTTCGAACACAAGTTCATGGACATCCACGGGGAACGGCTGGCCTACTACGACGAGGGCCATGGCGAGACGATTCTGCTGGTGCACGGCATGGCGGGCAGTTCTCAGACGTGGCGGGAGGTATTGCCCAGACTCGCCAAGCGGTACCGGGTGATCGCGCCCGACCTTCTGGGTCACGGCCGGTCGGCCAAGCCGCGCACCGACTACTCGCTCGGTGCGTTCGCGGTAGGACTGCGCGATCTGCTCGACGAGCTCGAGGTGAGCGCGGCGACCGTTGTCGGCCACTCGCTCGGCGGCGGGATCGCGATGCAATTCCTGTATCAACATCCCGACTACTGCCGGCGGCTCGTGCTCATCAGCAGCGGCGGGCTCGGTCCGGATGTCGGCTGGATCCTTCGCCTGCTCTCGGCGCCGGGCGCCGAACTGGTCATGCCTGTCATCGCACCGGGATTTGTTCTGCGCGCGGGTGATTCGGTCAAATCGTGGCTGTCGTCTGCGGGCCTTCGATCGCCGCGCGGCGCGGAGATCTGGAACGCCTACTCGTCGTTCTCCGATGCTTCGACCCGGGAGTCGTTTCTGCGCACTCTCCGCTCCGTCGTCGACTACCGGGGTCAGTCCGTCAGCGCCTTGAACCGGTTGCAGCTGCGGGCCGACCTGCCCGCGCTGGCGATCTGGGGCGAAGACGATGCCATCATCCCCGTCGATCACGCCTACGCGGCGTTGAAGGCGCGGCCGGACTGCCGGCTCGAAGTGCTGCCGAACGTCGGTCACTTCGCCCACGTCGAAGCGCCGAACGAGGTCGTGGACCTCATCGACGAGTTCATCGCGGCGCACCCCGCGGTCGACGAGCGCCTGCCGTCGCGCGGGTGAAGCCGAGACGTCAGGATTCGGTAATCCTCTAGGACGGGCCCTGCCGCCGCAGGTGTGATTCGCTCGAATCAGAGCGGACCATCGGCGGCGGCGGTTGCAGCGCCTGCGTGGCGAAGCGGCCGGTCGAACTCATCGTCGCCACGCCCGGGGGAGGTAGAACGTGGACGTGCGGGCGCAGTTGTCTCACATGAGCGACGAGACACGCGAGGCTCTCGCACGCCGAATCAGGTCTCGCCTCCCCGGCGCCGATCATCCCCAAACCGACCACGACGTGACCATCGTCGGCGGCGGAGTCGCCGCTCTCACCGCGGCGTTGCAGATCCGTCGGACGCGCCCGGCCACCCGAATCCTGGTCATCGAGCCGAACCCCCATCCGATGCCGGAGATCACCCACACGGTCGGCGAATCGACCGTCGAGGTTTCCGCGCACTATCTGCGCGACCGACTCGGCCTGGCCGACCACCTTCAGACTTCTCAGCTCCGCAAGATGGGGCTGAGGATGTTCTTCTCCAACGACGCGAACACCGACATCGCTGCGCGGATGGAACTCGGAAGCTCGTCGTTCGTGCCGCAGGTGACCTACCAGATCGACCGCGGCAGGCTGGAGAACGAGCTGGCTCGACGCTGCGTCTCCGACGGCGTCGAATTCGCCTACGGGCGTGTGCGATCGGTCGAGCTGAGCGCATCGGGTGGTGCGCACCGCGTCACCGTTCAGCGTGACGACTCGCTGCGCGAGACGACGGCACGCTGGGTGATCGATGCTTCGGGCCGCAACCGGGTGCTGCCGCGGCAACTGGACCTGAAACAGGCCAACGGGCACCGGTGCAACGCCGCGTGGTTCCGCGTCGCGACCGAGATCGACATCGGGCGCTGGAGCGATGACCCGACCTGGCAGGCCCGCCTGGTCGAGGGTGATCGCGCGATGTCCACCAATCACCTGATGGGCGAGGGCTATTGGGTCTGGCTCATCCGGCTGGCATCGGGCGCCACCAGCGTCGGAATCGTGGCCGACCCCGACGTGCACGCGTTCGACTCCTTCAACACGCTGGAGAAGGCCACGGCATGGCTCGAACGTCACGAGCCCCAGTGCGCGGCGGTCATCGCCGACAACGCGGACGCGATCATGGACTTCCGCGTGATGAAGAAGTACAGCCATGGCGCGACGAAGGTGTTCGACGGTGCGCACCGCTGGTGCCTGACCGGTGACGCAGGGGTGTTCCTCGACCCGTTGTACTCATCGGGGCTCGACCTCGTCGCGATCGGCAATGGCCTGATCACCGACATGGTCGTCCGCGACCTCGATGGTGAGGACGTCGTCGCGCGTTCTGCGATCAGCGACACCCTGTTCCGGTCGCTCACCGAGATGTGGCTGGCAGTCTACGAGGATCAGTACACCTTGATGGGCACGCCGATCGTGATGTCGGCGAAGATCATCTGGGACGTGGCGTTCTACTGGGGATTCATCGGTCTGCTCTACATGAACGACCGCTTCGTGACCCTCGCCGACGATCCGGCGTTCGTTCCTCAACTCGACGGGCTCATCGCGCTGAGCAATCGCGTCCAGCGCTTCTTCCGGGAGTGGGCCGCGGTGGAGAACGGCACGCCCGCCACACCTTTCGTCGACTTGTATTCGCCGCTGAACTTCATGGTCACGCTCCACACCGCGATGATGGGGAACAAGCGAGAACTTCCCCGAGCGCTTCGACGCCAACGCCCGGCTGCTGCGCCGCTTGGCGGGCCAACTCTTCGAGACCGTTCTCGCCGACAAATCCGCAATGTTCGGTGACGACGACGTCATGAGACAAGTGCAGGCGTGGCAACGGGATTCACTGTTGCGAGAGCTGCGGTCGCTGTACCGCCGGGAACAACCGGCGGATCCGATAAGCAGGGACTGGATCGTCGCAGCCGCACCGGCACTTGCGCCCAGTTGACCCGGCTCGGCTCGATCGCCATTGCCGTCGGACGGAAGCACCCGCAGGAATGAACCCACTGATAACGAACACAAACCAGGATCCGCTGGCCATCGTCGGCATCGGATGTCGCCTGCCCGGCGGCGGCGATTCCGCCGACGAGCTGTGGCGTCTGCTGGTCAGCGAAACCGATGCCACCTGCGTGGTTCCCGAAACGCGGTGGAACGCAGCGCGCTACCACGACCCCAACCCGTCGAAGGTCGGCAAGATCGTCACCAGCCGAGGCGGCTTCCTGCGCGAGATCGACCAGTTCGATCCTCAGTTCTTCGGAATGTCCCCTCGTGAGGCCCACAGTCTCGACCCGCAACAACGCCTCCTGCTGCAGGTGACGTGGGAGGCACTGGAGGACGGTGGAATACCCGCCGACGCGCTGGCCGGCACCGACGTGGGGGTCTTCGTCGGCGGCTTCACCCTCGACTACCAGCTGCTCCAGAACCAGGGCAGGACAAGCCGATACCGCTTCAAGTCGCATTCGTCGACCGGAATGATGATGACGATGCTGGCCAACCGCATCTCGCACGCGTTCGACTTCCGTGGGCCCAGCATGACCATCGATACCGCCTGTTCGAGCTCGCTTGTCGCGGTGCACCTTGCGGCGCAGAGCATCTGGAATGGTGAGTGTGACATCGCCCTCGCCGGCGGCGTCAACATCATGATCGGACCGAACACCGCAATCGCGGAGTCGAAAAGCGGATTCCTCAGTCCCGAAGGGCGTTCCAAGGCGTTCGACGACTCCGCCGACGGATACGCGCGCGGAGAAGGCGGCGCGGTCGTCGTCATCAAGCCGCTCGCACACGCGCTCCGCGACGCCGACGACATCTACGCGCAGATCCTCGGGACCGCGGTGTCGCAGGACGGCCATACCGACGGCATCACCGTGCCGCGGGAGGAGGCCCAGGAGGCGGCGATCAGAACCGCGCTCGGACGCGCCGGCGTCGCGCCTGCCGACGTCGGTTACGTCGAGGCGCACGGCACCGGAACCCCCGTCGGGGATCCCATCGAAATGCGGGCTCTGGCAAGCGCATTGACATCGGATCGGTCGGATTCCTGTCCGCTTCTCATCGGCTCGGTCAAGACCAACATCGGGCACCTCGAGGCCGGTGCCGGTGTGGCCGGGCTGATCAAAGCGGCGCTGGTGGTCAAGCACGCACACATCCCGGCCAACCTGCACCTGAAAACACCCACCCGACACGTGTCCCTTGAGCAGCTGAAGATCGACATCCCGGCGACGGGCCGGCCGTTCCCCGACTACGCGCGGCGCATAGCCGGGGTCAACTCGTTCGGCTTCGGTGGCACCAACGCTCACGTCGTGCTCGCCGAGCCGCCCGACCCCGGCCCTCCGGCACATCCGGACCCATCCGCTGCTGCGTCACCGGCCATCCTGCCGATCTCCGCGCGCAGCGACGACGCACTCGCCGCGACGGCGGGCCGGTTGGCCGACTACCTGGACCACAATCCCGACACCGCACTGTCGGATCTGCTGTACACGCTCGGTCGCAGGCGCCCTCACCTCAACCACAGGCAGACTCTGGTCGTCGGCACCGTCAGCGAGGCGCGCGAGCAGCTGCGGGCCCTCGCCGAGGGAGGGCAGATCTCCACCGGCCGCATCGGTGCCGCCGCGCCCAAGCTCGCCTTCGTCTGCAGCGGCATGGGTCCGCAGTGGTGGGGGATGTGCCGCGACCTGCTCGACGTCTTACCCGCCTTCACGGACAGCATCGTGCGGACTGACCGGGCGCTCGCCTCCTACACGACCTGGTCGCTGCTGGACGAGCTGTGCCGCGACGAGGCGACGTCCCGGATGGGGGAGACCGAGATCGCGCAGCCCGCGAACTTCGCCGTTCAGGTCGCGCTGGCCGAGCAACTCGCGCAGTTCGGTATCACGCCGGATGCCGTGATCGGTCACAGCGCCGGTGAGGTCGCCGCCCATCATCTCGCCGGGCTTCTCACCTTCGAGCAGGCGATCGAGGTCATCTACCACCGCAGCCGGCTTCAGCAGCGCACGAGCGGACAGGGACGGATGCTCGCCGTCGGCCTGGACTCCGAGGCGCTGATGCAGGCGGTCGACGACGAGGCACGCGCCGAGTTCGGACGGCGGATCTCGGTGGCGGCTATCAACAGTCCGTCGGCGGTCACCATCGCAGGCGACAGCGCCATCCTCGAGGGCATCGCCCACCAGCTGGACGACGCGGCGGTGTTTCACCGATTCCTCGCAGGGACGGTGCCGTATCACACGCACTACATGGAGATGGTGAAGGACGACCTCTTCACGGCGTTCGACGGGCTGTCGTCGAAAGCCGCTGCGCTTCCGCTGTACTCGACCGTCACCGGCGAACAGCTGGACGGCTACCAGGCCGGCGACGCCTACTGGTGGCAGAACACCCGTGCCACAGTCCTTTTCGAGCCCGCCATCCGCCGGATGCTCGATGACGGCTGCACCCACTTCGTCGAGCTCGGCCCACATCCCGTGCTGGCCGCATCTATCCTGGAAACAGCTGCGACGCAACGAGTCACGGTCATCGCGAGCCAACGTCGGGACCAGGATGACGTCCGGACACTGCTGAAGAGCGTCGGCGAACTGCACTGCGCAGGCCACGACATCTCGTGGAACACCGCGCACGCCCAGCATCGCGGCAGGCTGCTCAAGCTGCCCGCGTATCCCTGGCAGACCAAGCGGTACTGGAACGAGACGCAGGAGGTGGTGGAGGCACTGTTCTACAACCCGGTGCACCCGTTGCTGGGTCAACCGGTCACCGCCGTGCATCCCACCTGGGAAGTGGAGTTGAGCACCGCCGGCAACGCGTTTCTGGCCGATCACCGGATACAGGGCAGTGTCGTCGTGCCTGCGGCCGTGTACGTCGAGATGGCGCTGGCGGCGGCAAGGCCACCTACGGGTCGACCCACAGCGTGAACAATCTGGAACTCCGCCGCGCCGTCATCCTCGACGAAACCTGCGACCCGATCCTGCGGACCACGCTCAACGAGGACGACGGCACACTGGAGTTCACCGCGTTCACCGCGACAGCCGACGGGGAATCCAAGTGGACGATCACGGCGACCGCGGAGTTGAGCACCCTGCCGGCGGCGCCGCGGCCCGAAGACGCGCCGGACGACGCAGAACAGATCACCAGCGTCGGCGCCGACGACTTCTATCACCGGACTCAGGCGATCGGCTTCGACTACGGTGACGCGTTTCGGTCCGTGCACGCCGTCACCGCCGGCGAGGACTGGGCCGTCGCCGAGATCGCCGTACCGACCTCGCTCGTCGACGACATCGATGACTACGAGTTCCACCCGGCTCTCATCGACGGCGCGTTCCAGACGCTCTTCGGAGCGCCTTTCCTCGGGCAGGTCGCGAGCGACGAGCCCTACCTGCCCACCCGGATCAGGCACTGCGCCGTCTACGGCTCACCCGAGCCCGCCATGCGGGTGCACGTCCGCGTCCTGTCGGCGACGCAGGAACACGTCGAGTGCGACATCACGATCACCGACGTCGCCGGAACTCCGCTCGCCGTGATCGACGGATTCACGGTGCAGTCGCTGAGCGCCTCCTCGCGCATGTCGCCCGATCACATCGACAAGGGACTGCTCGAAGTCCAGTGGCGCGCCCTCGACGACGCGGACACGCACGAGGAGCGCGAGGCCCCGGCGGGCCCGTCGTCCTGGCTGGTGTTCGTCGACGACACCGGCGTCGGTCCGGCGGTCGCCGAGGAACTGCGTCGTCGGGGCCACCGTGTTCACACCGTCGAACACCGCCCCGTCGACGCGCTCTGCGAGACCGGCGGCGGTTTCGTGCTGAACGACGGCCGCCCCGACCATGTCGGTCAGCTGCTCGAACACGTCGGCGGCGACCGCGACCTTGCCGGGATCGTCGACTGCTGGCCGCTCGACATCCCCGGCGACAACGACGACCGGGCTCGGCACCTCGGCGCGTTCACCGTGCTCCGCATCGTGAAGGCGCTCGCCGAGCACGACACCGTCAAGCCACGGCTGTACCTCGTCACCGGTAACGCGCAACCGGCGCCGGGGCCGTCGCTGCAATCCGTTGACCAGGCGGCCATCTGGGGGCTCGGTCGCGTCATCGGCCACCAGGAATTCCCCGAACACTGGGGCGGTCTCATCGACGTCGACCGCGCCGACGACCCCGCTGCCACCGCCGTCCGGATCTGCGGACACCTGCTCGGGAGCGACTCCGAGGATCAGGTCGCGATCCGGGGTGCCACCACGTTCGTCCCACGCCTGCGGCCATCCGACAGCCTGACGAAGCCGTTCCCGACCAAGCTCACCCCCGACGCGGCCTATGTCGTCACCGGCGGTGCGGGAGCCCTTGGCCGCGTCGTCGCCACCTATCTGGCCGAGCGTGGCGCGCGGCACATCACCCTGCTCAACCGGAGCGCGATCCCGCCGCGCAGCCAGTGGACGGCACTGACCGACGACGACCCGTTCCATCCGACGGTGACCACGATCCGCGCGATCGAACGACTCGGCGCACAGGTCACCACCGCCAGCGTCGATGTGGCCGACGGCGACCAGGTGAGGGCGTGGCTCGACGACCACACCCGCAGCGGCGGCAGGCCGGTGCGCGGAATCGTCCACGCCGCCGGATCGGTGGCCGACCAACTGCTCGTCAACACCGGCGAAGCCGACTTCGCGAAAGTGCTGGCGCCCAAGGTCATCGGCACCCGTGTGCTGCACGAGACCTTCACGGGCCACGATCTGGAGTTCTTCGTCATGTTCGGCTCCGCCGGATCGACCATCGCCGCGCCGGGACAGGGCAACTATGCGGCGGCCAACGCGTTCCTCGATGCGTTCGCACACTGGCGGCAGGCGCAGGGGCTGCCGGCACTCACCATCGGGTGGGGCCCGTGGTCGGTTGGGATGGTCGAGGAACTCAAGCTGGAGAAGGTCTACGCGCAGAGAGGAATCGAGCTGATCACCCCCGCGGTGGGGGCGCGGATCCTCGACCGGCTCCTCAACCAGAAGGTCCCGGCCGTCGTCGCGATGAGCGCCGACTGGGGCAGGGCCCGTCATGCTGGACTCGGTGGCCGGCTGCCGCCGCTGTTCTCCGAACTCGGAACGTCCGAAACATCCTCTGTCGAAATCGATTCGGAAGGATCGATCCTCGACGTCCTCGCGGCCACCCCCGAGGCCGACAGGCTGGGGGTGATCGCCGACTCGGTGCGACGCATCGTCGCCGCGGTCTTCGACTGCGCGGTGACCGACATCGAGCCCGACGACATGCTCGACGACATCGGCCTGGACTCCATGATGGCGATGGACTTCCGGGTGAGGATCAACTCGGTGTTCTCGATCGACCTGCCGGTCCTCGAGATCCTCCGGGGCGTCAGCGTCAACGTAGTGGCCGACCGGGTGCTCGGCGAACTCCACTGCGTCCACGGCGATGTGCCGACGCCAGCCGAAGCAGCGCCGTCGCCGGCGACCGTCGCCGATGACGAGGTGGACCGGCTCGTCGACGACCTGTCGGAGGCCGAGCTGCGCGCGCTGCTGGCCGAACTGGAGAGCGAGTCCGCCGAGCCGGGAGTCGGCGAGGTCCGCCCGTGACCGACGCTGTCGCCGTGCATGTTCGAGGTCTGTCGAAGGCCTACGGGGAGCGGCAAGCGGTACACGACATCGACCTCGACATCGGTTACGGCCAGATCTTCTCGATCCTCGGGCCCAACGGTGCGGGCAAGTCGACGACGATCGAGATTCTGGAAGGCCATCGCAAACGCGATACCGGGCACGTGCGCGTCCTCGGCGAGGATCCGGGCACCGCCGGTCGCAGGTGGCGCTCCCGGATCGGCATCGTGCTGCAGGAAACCGGTGACTTCGGAATGCTGACGGTGTCCGAGAGCGTGCGCATGTTCGCGAAGTGCTACGGCAAGGCGCGAACGGCTCGAGACCTGCTCGAACTCGTCGGTCTCGCATCCTGTTCCGGATCGAAGGTCAGGAATCTGTCCGGGGGACAGCGGCGCAGGCTCGACGTCGCTCTCGGCATCATCGCCACGCCCGAACTCCTGTTCCTCGACGAACCCACCACGGGCTTCGATCCCGAAGCCAGGCGCCAGTTCTGGGACCTCATCAAGACGTTGGCCGCCGACGGCACCACGATCCTGCTGACCACCCACTACCTGGAGGAGGCCGCCGCGTTGGCGGACCGGGTCGCGGTCATGGCCGACGGCCGGTTGGCGGCGGTGGATTCACCGGCCCGGCTGACTGCGCACGTGAACTCGGCGGCGAGGGTCCGATGGACCGACGGCGGCGAGGTCCGCGAAGAGGTGACCGACCATCCCACCGAGTTGATCCGGCGACGCTCCAGCGAGGGGCACGAGCTCGCCGGGCTCACCGTCACCCGGCCATCGCTCGAAGACGCCTACCTCCAGCTGATCGGGATGAAGCGATGACAATCGAACGCACCGAGGCGGTTACACGGTCCAGACACCGCGCCGACCGCCCTGACTCGACCCTGCCGTCGGCGGTGAGCATCGGGTTGTCGCGCATCGTGCCCGAGCTGAAGATGTTCTACCGCCGACCAGAACAGATGGCGCTGACATTCTCGATGCCTGCGGTCATCTGCATCCTGTTGGGGTCGATCTTCTCGACCAAGCTCCCGAATACCGACATCAGCACCGGTGCGGTCATCGCGGCCAGCATGCTCGCCTACGGAATTCTTTCGACCTCGTTCATCAACCTGGGCATCAGCGTCGCCGCCGACCGTGAAACCGGGGCCTTGAGACGACTGCGCGGCACCCCCGCGACGGCGACCTCGTATTTCATCGGGAAGGTCGCGCTGGTCGCCCTCGCGAGTCTGGCCGAGGCGGTCATCCTTCTCGCGGTCGGCGTCTTCATCTTCGGGCTGCGGCTACCGTCGGATCTCTACGGATGGTTCACGCTCACATGGGTTTTCGTTCTCGGGATCGTCAGCTGTTCGCTGCTTGGCCTGTTCGTGAGCAACCTCGCCAGCAACGCGGTGTCCGCCGCGGTGATCACCAACGGCCCCGCGGTCGGGCTGCAGTTCGTGTCGGGAACCTACGTCCCGCTGATGGTCCTGCCGACGTGGATGTTGATCGTCGGCTCGATCTTTCCCGTCAAGTGGATGGCGCAGGGCTTCCGGTCGGTCCTGCTGCCGCCGCAGATGATGGCCTTCGAACCGGCAGGCACCTGGGAGCACTGGCGAATATTCCTCGTCCTCGCAGCGTGGAGCATCGGTGGCCTGATCGCCTGTCTGTCCGTGTTCCGTTGGTCGGATAGGAGCTGAAGTCGATGCCGTCCCTCCTGTCGATCACCTCGCACTTCTTCTTGCAGATTGCGGTCATCCTGGTGACCTACCGTCTGCTGTGGCCTGTGTTCCGGCGGCTGGCCCAGGTTCAGGTGGTCGCGATCATGGTGGCCGGTTTCCTGCTGGGTCCGTCGGTGCTGGGCTGGATGTGGCCCGCCGCGCAGCAGTGGCTTTTCCCGACCAAGCTGACCATCGGCGCCGAAACGTTCACCCATCCCAACCTCACCGCCATCTACGTGGTGGGCCAGCTGGGACTCGTGCTGTACATGTTCCTGGTGGGGGCGTCGTTCAAGCTGGACATACTCGGAGCACACCTCCGGCAGGCAGGCGCCACGTCGGCGGCGGGCATCGGTGTTCCGCTGGTGCTCGGCGGCGTCGTCGGTTGGTGGATGGTCAGCCTCGGGGGCTACTTCACTGAAGGGGTCGTGCACTGGCAGGGCGGGCTCTTCGTGGCGGCCGCCGTGGCCATCACCGCGTTTCCGATGCTCGCGTGGATCATCTACGACTCCGGACTTCTCAACACCCGGCTGGGGACGATGTCGTTGTCCTGCGCCGCAGTGGACGACGCCTGCTCGTGGGTCCTGCTCGCGACCGTCGTGGCCACCGCCAAGGGCAGCGTCTTCGGGGCGTTTCTGGCGATCGGGGGAGGGCTGGCCTACCTGCTGGTGATGGTGTACATCGGCCGCCCGCTGCTTGGGCGGCTCGAGACCTGGACGCCGCGCCGCGCGGACGCCGAACGCACCGGAGGCGTGCCGATCGCGCATGTGAGCGTCGTGCTGATCGTCGTCCTGGCGGCGAGCTGGTTCACCGATGTGGTCGGAATCTATTCCGTCTTCGGGGCTTTCGTGGCCGGTGCCGTGATGCCGCGCGGTGCCCTGCTCGACGCGATCCGGGAGCGGTTCGAGCCGTTGACCGCGTACCTGTTGATACCGGCGTTCTTCATCTACTCGGGGCTCAACACGCAGCTCACCCTGATCCTGGACGGCCCCACACTCCTGATGGCGGCGATCGTCCTCGTGGTGTCGTTCGCCGCGAAGTTCGGCGCGGTCGGGCTGGCGGCGCGCTGGCAGGGCATGAGTTGGCACGAGGCCGGTTCGATGGGCGCACTCGCCAACGCCCGCGGGCTGATGGAGTTGATCCTGCTCAACATCGGGTTCGAGGCGGGGCTGATCTCCGGAAAGCTCTACACCATCCTGGCGCTGATGACGATCATCACGACGTTGGTGGCCACTCCGCTGCAGCGGCTCTTCGAACGGCGCCTGCGCAAGTCCGGGTCGCGGTTCGGCCGCGACGGGGAGGAACCGTCGAGCGACGCGCCCGAAGCGCCTGCCCAGCCCGACGACATGCGACAGTCGACGCCCTCGACCGCCACCGGTCGATCGGCATAGCATCAACCGATGAAAGTCGCGCAGCTGTGGCGCTTCCCCGTGAAATCGATGGGCGGCACCGAGGTCGACGCGGTCCGCATCGAACGGCGCGGGGTGCACGCCGATCGGCTGTGGGCGGTCCGGGACGTGGAGAAGGGTGTCACCGCCTCCGCCCGCAGAGTCCCGGCGCTGCTGGGCTGTTGCGCCCGCTACCTCGACGAACCCGGCGACGACGCGGGCCCCGGCAACGTGCCGGGTGTCGTCGTCACCTTCCCGGACGGTCGCGAGCTGGCCGGCGACGACCCGGCGGTGAATGAAGCGCTGAGCGATCTGGTGGGTCGCGAGATGCGGTTGGTCGCCCTTCGCCCGGCGCACGACACCAGCCAGCACCGGATGTCCGTGCAGGCGTCGAAGGCCAACTTCTCCGCCTCGCAGGTTCGCCAGGATCTCAACCTCGGCGAGACCGACGCACTACCGGACACGTCGATGTTCACCACTCGCCAGATCATGACGTTGGCGCGCTACACGACGCCGCCGGGCACGTTCGTCGACCTGAGCCCGGTGCACCTGTTGAGCACCGCGAGCCTTCGCGATCTGGCTTCCGGCGGTACGCCCTACGACGTGCGCCGGTTCCGGCCCAACGTGCTGGTCGACGGCGACGAAGACGGCACGTATCCCGAATTTGCTTGGGTGGGTGGCGAAGTCGAGCTGGGCGCAGTGAGGCTGCGGGTGACCAACCAGACCATCAGATGCGTGGTGCCGACCCGTCCGCAACCGGGCATCGAACGGGACACGGCCCTGTCCCGGCAACTGGCCACGCGCACCGACCGGTTCCTCGGGGTGTACGCCGACGTCGCGACGCCCGGCGTGGTCCGGGTGGGCGACGACGTCCACGCGCACCTTCCGTCGAGGCCCGGCGCGGTCAAGCGGGCGACCTCGGCGGCGGGCAAGGCGGCCACCAGGGGAGTGCAGCGGGTGCTCGAGGCCACCGTCCTGCGGGAGAAGGCCTGAACCGAATTTGACGCTTGCGACGAAAAAGTAAGCGCAGAAGCGATTTTCGGCGGCAAAACGCGAACTCGCCGCGGACGGGGTGCGAGCAGCAATACGCTCGACGCTGTCGCCTCGGCCGCCTCGACGTGGACGTCACGCTTCTCGACAGCGCTGGGCCGCTCGGGCCCGTCGGGTGTCATGGGTGAAGCCGTACCCGTTCGGACGGCGACATTCACCTAAGGGGCGGGACCAGCTTCAGCGGAAGCGGACGTTCAGTGTCGCCAGGCCGAAGATCTTCCTGCCGCCGGATTTCGCGCCGACGATCACGACACCGCTACGCGTTTCTGGGTCCAGCGACTTGATCTTGCCGCCGAACTCGATGTCGCACCCCTCGGCGGCCGACACCACCGCGGGCGCGGACAGGCGGATCGCGTAGCGGGTCACCGCACCGGGGTCGCCCGACCACGACGAGGCGAAGCCGGCGCCGAGGCCCATGGTCAACATTCCGTGGGCGATCACGTCGGGCAGACCGGCGAGTTTGGCGATGGCCTCGTCCCAGTGGATCGGGTTGGCGTCCCCGGCAACGCCGGCGTAGTTCACCAGATCGCCCCGGGACAGCCGGGCGTGGTGCACCGGCAGTTCGTCGCCGACCTTGACGTCATCGAAGCTCGGCGTCCCCGGTGTGCGGGCGGTGTCCGCGGCGACGCGAACCTCGCCTTCGGGTCGCACCTCTTTCTCATAGGCGCCCCCGGGTTGACCGACGGTGAGGATGTTGACGTCATGCATCATCATCTTGTGGACGGCCGTCTTGATCGAGGGGTCGACGTCCTCGGTGGTGAGGCCGACGACGGTGGTGTGCAGGGTGTGGACCAGCTCGCCGGACGCATCGGAGAACGTGTTGGTCACTGTGATCAGGTCTCTGCCTGCGATCCGGCGGACCGACGTCAGCTCCACGTCGATGCGCAGCTCGTCACCCGCCACGATCGGACGGTGTTGCTCGAACACCTCCTCGGTCTGCATGTACGTGTCGTAACCGACGACGATCTCTTCGAACATCCGCCGGTTGCAGGTCATACCCGGGGTCGAGGTGAACGTCAGCGGAGCCACCAGGTCGGAATAGCCCAACTCGGCTGCGGCGGCGACGTTCCAGTGCGCGGGGTGGTAGTCCTGAACGGCGCGGGCGTATTCGCGCAGCTTTTCGCGGCCGACCAGATAGGTGTCTTCCATCTGGTACCAGTGCCCGACGCGAGCCTCCAGCGGCGACGTTTCTGATGTTGTGGTCATGAAAATGCTCAACTCTTCCGTCGGCTTGTTCGCTGCGGCCGACCGAAGCACAGTAACTCGTGGTCGCGGAGATCAGCGAAGCGGTTGAACCGCGGGCCACAGCAGATCGAACAGCCGTGACGGCCACTGAGCGGCGACTGTGCCGGTGCGGGCGTGCTCGGCGATGTAGGCGCCGACGATCGCGTCGATCAGCGTCGCCCCGTCGACGTCGTCGCGGATCGAACCCTGCGCCTTCCCTGCGTCGATCACCGCGCCCAGCTGGCCGCGCTGCTCGATCAGGACACGGCGGAAGAGTGCACTGAACTCGGGGTCCTCGTCGGTCAGCATGGCCGCGACTCCGCCGAGACCGACGCCGTCCTGCACGGTTTCAATGGCGCGATCGATGATCCAGCGCAGCCGGCCCGGCGGATCCGTATCCGGATCGAGTGGCTCCGGCGTCGCCAGGCCCGACAGGGTGGACGTGAGAAGTTCGCGTCGGTCCCGATGCCTGCGGTAGATCGTGGTCTTCGCGACGCCGGAGGTCGCCGCGACGGCTTCGATCGTGACGGAGCGCGGCCCGCGGGTGCGGAGCAGTCGCAGCGTCGCGGCCGTGATGCGGTCCTCGACGCTTCCTTCCTGCGCCATCACCGCCTCCATCTGCTTGCTGGAATAAGTCTCGCCGCCCCGACGCTACACTGACCGTAGCGCTACGCTACGCGTAGCGTAGCAAGAAAGGAGTTCTCGTGAAACGTGTCGGGCCTGCCACCACTTCGTACATCGCGTACCTGCTGCTGCTCGTCGCATTCGCCCTGCTGGGCATTTTCGTTGCCGCACTGGCCCGCGGGAGCGCGACGGCCTTGGTCGCCGGGGGCGGCCTGCTGCTGTTCCTCGCCCTGTCTGTCGCCGGTTTCCGCGCAGGCGCGGCGAAGCTCGCCCACGCACGGGCGGCAGCAGGCGCGACCCACAAGGCGAGCTTCTGGGCCGACCCGTTGCGCGCCGAGCAAGCCGACCGGTATCAGCGCAGATACCGAGGGCCTCAGGCTGACGGCAGCAGCGGCGCGAGGACAGCCATCTCCGTCTTGGTCACCCACGACGGGTTGGCCTGTTGCGGCGATCGGAAGACCTCCATCTCGCGCAACCCGGGGATCAGGAACAGGCTTGCGGCCGTCAGCGGCTCGGCCAACAACGGGATGTGAACAGGAACATGCAGACCCCCGTCCTGTTCTGTCACCTCGCCGGTCACCCGGCCTGCGCCCCAGATCCCACGCCGGGGGTGGGAAGTGACCCAGAACAGGACCCGCTGGCCTGGGCGGATGAGCCGGGAACGGTAGTTGTCCGCCACACACCACACCGGCTTGGCCCGGCCGGCCGAGCGCATCGGATCGATCGGCGTCATGCGTGGGTTGCATTTGATGACCCACGCGCCCAGTGCCTCGATGGTCACGCTGCGTTTCGGCGCCACGAAGCCATCGTCCCTACTCTGGTGGTGTGCTGTTCTTGCTCTTCGGATTTGCCACCAAGCAGAAGTTCCTCGGCGCGGGCGAGGTGCGGACGTGTCCGCGCTGCCACAACACAACGCAGTGGACCCGGATGCGGCAGTTCAAGCAGTTCACGGTGTTCTTTGTGCCGATCGCCCGGTGGAAGCGCAGGCAGTTCGAAGCCTGCGGCATCTGCGGCGCCACGCTTGCCGTCTGAGTCGGCTAGCGCCGCCGCGCACGGCCGGCCTGCCGATCACGGTCTCCCGCATCCGGTTCATAGGAAACCCTCTGCAGCAGAGGGCCTATCACGGCGTCGAAGAGACGCGGCACGAGCCGGTACGCGAGAATCATCGGGCGGTTCGCCAGTCCGATGTGTCGTTCGCTCGAGCGCGGGCGATCGGTCGCCCGGACGATGGCTGCGGCGATACGGGCAGGCGCGTCGGCGGTGGGCGGCACCCGCGGGGTCCGGTCGGAGTAGTTGGCCGCGGTCTCGTAAACGGGAGTCTCCACCGGTCCCGGATAGACCCCGTGGATGCGTACGCCAGGTAGATGGCGGTTCTCCTGCCGAAGCGCCCGAACGAGACCGCCAAGTGCGAATTTACTGACGACGTAAGCGGATTGGTACGGGACCGCCACCACGCCCAGCAGCGAGCCGACGAGCACGAGGTGCCCGGCGCCTCGCGCCTGGAACAGGCGCAGCGCTGATCGAGCGACGTTCGCCGATCCCATGACGTTGGTCCGCACGACCGCCTCGAAGACGTCGGCGGGCACGTCCTCGAACCGGCCGAACGCCGCGATCGCAGCGCACTGTGCCGCGACGTCGACGCGCCCGAACCGCGCCTCGGCGACCTCGAACAACGACTGCACCTGCTCCGCATCGGCGATGTCGGTGCGTTGGACGACGACTTCGGAGGCCCCGGCCCGCCTGCAGTCTCGAGCAACGTCAAGCAGTACGTCTTCGGACCGCGCAGCGAGCACCAGTCGGGCATGCCGACGCGCGTATGCCAGCGCCGTCTCCCTGCCGATCCCGCTGGAGGCGCCGATCACCACCACCGACTCGGTTGTCGTCATCGAGGAATGCCGTTGCGTCTGCGCTCGGCCACGGCGAGCAGACCGAGCACCACTGTGGTGACGACTGCGGCCCGACCGCCCCGCCGTGCCGAAAACAGGGCCGCACCAACGGCGAACGGTGCGGTGAGCGCCACCGCGTCGGTACGACGTTGCGCGATACGCTCGAGGGCCATCGGCGTGCCCGACACGAGATTCGTTGCGATGGCGACACCGTCGAGGAGGCCCACGCGACCGTGCCCGGTGGCCCGAGCCACCGCAAGCGATGCCCACAGCAGCAGGGAGACGTCGTGCACCGAATCCAGCAGGCTTCGAGGAGCGGCGGCATCTGCCCTGTCTGATCCACTGTCGGCACCCATTGCCGCACTGGGCCCGACGATCCCTTCGGCCAAGCCGTCGATGAGTTCGCGGGCGCTGCCGGTTGACGACCATCTCGGTTGCCACCCCAGTTCACGGCGCGCCTTCGACGTGTCCATCAGCGGGCTGTTCGTGGCCACCAGATACCAACCGCCGGTGACCGCGATCAGTCGAAAGGCGTTGAGCGACGCGACGATCCCACGCATCAAGCCGGGATTCACCGCGACAGGACGGGCACCGACCAGACCCGCCAACGCAGCACTGTCAAGGACGTCGGCCGCGATGTTGTACGCACCGCGGGAGCGGCTGCGCATCAGGCGGTGCACGGCGTCGCCGACGTCGTCGGCGTGCACGAACTGCAGTGCCAGGCTCTTCGGCAGTGGCAGCACGGGTACCTGCCGACGCCTGAGCACCTCGAACGCCGCGCGCGGCACCAGCGGACCGACGTAAAGCGATCTGATCTCCTGTGCGGCTTCGCGTTGCACCACAACGGTCGGGCGGAAGCGCGCGACCGTCACGTCCGGGTTCCGGCGTTCGAAATCATCGAGAAGTCGTTCGACCATCACCTTGTGCCGGCTGTAGGTCGACCGGGGCTGACCCTCGGTCGACCACTCTTCGTCGACCGGTCCCGACGGATGTGGCGCGTACGCCCCGAGGCTGGAGGCGTAGATCAGCTGTCTGACTCCCGCGGCGGTCATCGCGTCGAGCACTGCACGGGTTCCCGCGACATTGGCTCGGTACAGGTACTCCCGGTCCCACACGGGTCGGATCGCCAACGCGAGATGAATCACGACGTCGGCCCCCGCCATCGCGGGAGCCAGTGCCGCGGTTGCGGTCGGGGAGGACAGATCAACGGCGTGCCAACGCACTCGCCGGTACAGCTCGCCGCCCGCGGGAGGCCGTCGGCACACACCGACGACCTCCGCTGCGGGCTCGTTGGCAGCGAAAGACCGCAGCACGCCTGCGCCCACGTTCCCCGAGGCTCCCGTCACGACGATGCGCATACGGCGGGTATCAGGCGTCGGGCCGTGAGACGTCCCCGCGCCAGGCGCCGGTTTCGCTGGGCCGGTTCTCGATGAACTTCTTGAACCTCTCCAAGTCGCCGTTGACCCGCGACTTCAGGATGCCCAGCTTGTCGCCGACGTTCTCGACGAAGCCCTCGGGGTCGACGTCCATCTGCGCGGTGACGCGGGTGGTGTCGTCGTCGAGCCGGTGAAAAGTCACCACACCGGCGTGGTCCGGACCGCTGTCGGACTTCCACGCGACCCGCTCCTCGGGGTGCTGCTCGGTGACCGTGGCGTCGAACTCGCGCGTGACGGGGCCGACCTTGATGACCCAGTGCAGGTGGGTGTCGTCGCGCTGCTCGATTCGCTCGACTCCTTCCATGAACTCGGGAAAGGACTCGAACTGCGTCCATTGGTTGTAAACCATGCCGATCGGGCGATTCACGTCGACCGAGGCGGTGGTTGTGCTCATGGTGTCTCCTTCCGATGTGTGGGGTGGCTCGCATACCCACCACACCGACGACCATGCCGTTCAAAACATGACGGATGGGCGACGATAATGAGGCGAGGCCGACGCGTGGAGGTGAGACGGCTGGGCAGTCCGTTCCCCGACAGGGCCACTGTGGAGAGCGCGCTCGACACCGCGGCGCGCGCGCCTTCGTCGAAGAACCTGCAGCCGTGGCGCTGGCGAGTCGATGACGCCGGTGTGCATCTCTACGCGGACTGGCAACGGCGCGCGGGCGACGCGTTCTCCGACCGTCGCGACGTGCTACTGGGGTGTGGCGCGGTTCTCGATCACTGCGCGATGGCGCTGGCGGCCGCAGGGGTGGCGGCCCGGCGTGCGGCGATTCCCGCGACCCGGCGACGACAGCCACCTGGCGATCCTCGAGGTGGTCGAACAACCACCCCGCGAGTTCCACCTCGAACTGGCCGCCGCGATCACCCGCCGGCGCGCGGATCGCCGCCGGTTCACCGCGCCTGACGTGGCGGGCACGCTGGAGTTGCTGCACATCCGTGCAGCGCGGATGCAGGTCGAGTTGGCCGTCGTCCCGCGGCTTCGGTGGACACGGCTCGTCGACGGTGACGTCGCACTGCGATACTCCGGCACCGCCGATGCCGAGGCCGCTGCGCCGCACGACGACGCTGTGATGCTGGTCCTCGGTACCGACCGCGACGACGACGTCATGCGGTTGCGCGCCGGCGAAGCACTGAGTCGTGTGATGCTCTCCGCGGCTGCGATGGGCCTGGCAACCTGCCCGCTCACCGAGCCGTTGAACGACAACCGAAATCGTGTCGCGCTGGCGTGCGAGGTGTTCGACGGCGAGGCCCACCCGCAGGCGCTGATCCGTCTCGGCGTGCCCGCGACGGACGTCGGCGCGCCGCCGCTGCTGCCGCGCCGACCTGTCAGCGACACGACCACCTGGGGCGCGGAGCGCTCCGGCTGACCGTGCCGCGACTGCGCGGAGTCGTCGGGCGCGGTTGAGGTATGCGGTGCGCGGGTACGGGAGCACGATGACATCACCGGAACCCGCAGAAGAGACCGACGACGTGCTCACCACTCCGGCCACCCCGGGCGCGGAGGCTCTGCCGAGCACAGAAGACGACGACAGAGACGACACGTCGCAGTCCTGACGCGACGGCAGCGGGTCAGACCACAGTCGCCTGTACCGGCAGCGGCCCGGTCAACCGGGACGGTCGGCAGCACAGCGCGACGACCAGGCACAGCACCGCCGCCACCGCGAACGCCGCCTGCACGCTGACGGCATCCGCCGTTCCGCCGAGCACGACGGCCGCGATCGGCCGCGAGCCGAGAAATCCCACGAGCCACAGCGCCATGATCCGGCCGCGCAACACCTCGGGAGCGCGTTCCTGCACCACCGTTGACAGCCCGGTCATCGCCCAGCCGAAAGCCAGGCCGGTCAGCGCGAATCCGGCGATCGCCACTGCGGGCACCGAGCCGAGCGCCAGCACCGCGCTGCCGACCGCCAGCCCCGCCAGGCCGATCGCGGACACCCGGGCCGAAGCCAGCCGGCCCCGCATCAGCGCCAGCGTCACCATCCCGAGCGCCGCGCCGATACCGAACGTCGCCGACAATGTGCCGACGAGCCGCGTGCCTCCGCCCAGCTGGTCGGCGAGTGACGGTGTCAGCGTGATCGACGGGTCGGACGCGATGCCGACCGTGGCGACCGCGAGGAGCGCCAGCAGCAGCGGGCGGTCCTGCCAGACGTAGCGCAGCGCGGTGCGTACGCGATAGTCGGTGCCCGCGAGCCGCTCCGGCGGTGCCGGAAAGCGCACGGCGACAAGGAACAGCGCGAACACGAGATGCAACCCGGCGCTGACGGCGAAACCGGCTGCGGGGCCGAAGTGTGCCGCCAGATACGCGCCGGACGCGGGCCCGATGATGCGACCGATCGTCATCGGCATGCTGTTGAGCGCCATCGCGGTCGACAGCTCGCCCTCGCGAATGAGCGCGGGCACGATCGACTGCATCGCCGGGCCGCCGACGACGAAGCCGAGCCCGACGAGCAACGACCCGATCAGCACCGGCACCGCGGCGGACATGCCCTGCAGCTGCGAGTCGCCGAACAGCCAGACCGCGGCGAAACCGGAGCCCGCTACGCACAACACCCTGCCCAGCAGGATCTGGCGCGCCGGGTTGCCGGTGTCGGCCCACTTACCGCTTGTCGGGGTGAGAACCAGTTGAGGCCCGAACTGTACGACGCCGACCAGCCCGACCATCAGGGCCGATCTCGTCGCGTCGTACATCACGACCGCGGCGACGATGCCGTGCGTCCACACGGCGACGACGGCGAACATCTTGCCCCAGAACAGCGCGCCGAAGACCGGATCGAACATCAGCCCGAGTGCGCCGCGCCCCCGCACCGGGGCAGTAGCCTCCGCAGTCATCCGAGCGCCACGGTGCGGCTCGCGGTGAAAGAGGGCATGCCTCTATACATAGCACTTCGATGCTTTTCGCTTCCACCTTGTCCCCGCTGTGCGCGCCAGGGTCCGGTTTAGGGGAGGGCGGCGCGGAAACACTGACCGCATGAGCAGGGCTGTCCGTACCGTGGCCGCGGCCGCTGCGTCAGCGCTGGGCGCGGTCGCCGTGCACGACCTGTTCCAGCGCAGGCATGCGTTGCTGCGCAACTATCCGTTGCTGGGGCATGCGCGATATCTGATCGAAGCCGTCGGGCCTGAGTTGCGGCAGTACATCGTCGCAGCCAACAATGAGGAGCGTCCCTTCACCCGTGACCAGCGGCGGTGGGTCTACGCCTCGTCGAAGAACGAGAACAACTACTTCGGCTTCGGCACCGACAACGACCTGGAGTACACGCGCGGCTATCCGGTGATCAAGCACAGGACATTCGCGCGCGCAACGCCGTCGTCGGCGCCGAATTCCTCACACGAGGTGACCCTGCCGTGCGCCAAAGTGATCGGCGCGGCGCGAGGCAGGACCGGCGCTTTCCGGCCGTCGTCGGTGGTGAACATCTCCGCGATGAGTTTCGGGTCGCTGTCGGCCAACGCCGTGGAAGCCCTCAACCGCGGCGCCGCACTCGCCGACTGTCTGCACAACACCGGCGAAGGAGGACTCTCCCGCCACCACCGGCACGGCGGCGAACTGATATTCCAGATCGGCACCGCGTACTTCGGTTGCCGTGACGCCGAAGGTCGCTTCGACCTCGAGAAGCTCAAGGCGGTGGTGGCAGGGGCCCCGGTGCGGGCGCTGGAGATCAAGCTCAGCCAGGGCGCCAAGCCGGGCCTCGGCGGCCTGCTGCCCGGTCAGAAAGTGTCTGCGGCGATCGCGGAGGCACGCGGCGTGCCCGAGGGACGCGACTGCATCAGCCCGTCGAGGCACGCCGAGTTCTCCGACGCCGACAGCCTCCTCGACTGGGTGGAGCTGCTCGCCGCCGAAACCGGCCTGCCGGTGGGAATCAAGTCCGCGGTCGGCGACGACGGGTTCTGGTACGAGCTGACGGATCTCATGCGGTCCACAGGACGCGGCGTCGACTTCGTCACCATCGACGGTGGCGAGGGAGGCACCGGCGCGGCGCCGCTGATCTTCACCGACACGGTGTCGCTGCCGTTTCAGCCCGGCTTCGCCCGGGTGTACCGGATCTTCGCCGAGCAGGACCTGACCGAGCGGGTCGCCTTCATCGGCGGCGGCAAGCTGGGCCTGCCCGATAACGCAGTGGTCGCCTTCGCGCTGGGCTGCGACATGGTCAACGTCGCCAGGGAAGCGATGCTGGCGATCGGGTGCATCCAGGCGCAGAAGTGTCACACCGACACCTGCCCTACCGGGGTGGCCACCCAGAACGACTGGTTGGCCCGCGGCCTGGTGCCCGAGGTTAAGTCGGAGCGGGTCGCCAACTACATCAAGGCGCTCCGCCGCGATCTGGTGAAGGTCGCTGAGACGTGTGGCGTCGAGCATCCCGGGCTGATCGACACGGAGTCGGTCGACATACTGGACGGGCGCACCGGATCCACGCCGCTGCACGAGGTATACGGCTACACGCCGGGTATGGGGATGCCGTCAGCCGCCGACCGCGATGAGATCATTCGGTTGATGACGATCGAAGCGCCACAAGGAGATTCGGCACCGTCGTCCGCTTCGGCCACCGGCTGAGCGGCGCGGTGTCATCGTTTGCGGCTTCGGTACCTTTCCATCTTGTGCCTGGCGCCGCACACATTCATCGCGCACCACGTTCCGCTTCGGCTACGGCTGGAGTCGAAGAACACCCAGCCGCATTCAGGGTTGACGCACGCCTTCAGCCGGTGAAGCAGGTCGGGATCGGCTGACGCGATCGCCGCCATCACGGTGGCGGTGATGCGTTGTACGCCAACGGAATCCGTGGGCGGCACCACAACCGGTGTACCTGAATCGTCGATGTCGACGCTCAGCCGGACATGCGTGCAGGCCGCGCGGATGCGGTCGCGGGTTTTCCGGGCGGGTGTGCGGCCGTCGGCATGGCACGCCAGCAGATCGCGCACCGCCTCCCGCACCTCGCGAAGCGTCGACAACGTGGCCTCGTCGCAGTCGCGCGGCGCACCGTGGGCGTCCATGTCGGCGATGGCGGCCAGGCAACGCCGCGCCGTCGCTTCGTCGCTCAGCAGGTCGTATCCGTCGAGCAGGTTCCGGGTGTTGCACAGCAGCTGGACGTGGTGCAGCGGCGCGGGCGCTGGTTTCAGCGACAGCGCCTTGTCGACGAGTTCGTCGACGCTCGACGCGTCGTCTCGGGTTCTCGACGTGGCCATCGCCTTCAGTATCGACGGCGAGCGTGTTACCGTCAAACACATGATGACGGTAACAACGCGAAAGGGCTCCTCGGCGCTGCCGCTCGCGGTGGCGGGATGTGCGGCGGTCGCCGTCGGCTTCGGATTCGCGAGATACGGGTTCGGGTTGTTCGTGTCGACCTTCCGGGCCGAGTTCGGACTGACCACCGCCACGATCGGCGCCATCAGCAGCGGCGCATCGGTGATGTATCTGGTCTCCCTGCTCAGCTGCGGCGCCCTGACCGCGCGCTACGGCCCCCGGCTGCCGGTGCTGCTGGCCAACCTCTCCGCGGTCGCCGGTCTCGCCCTGATCGCCTGCGCAGGCAACACCCCGATGCTGGTGACCGGTGTGGTGATCGCAGCGGCGAGTTCCGGGATGGTGTGGGGCCCGTTCGCCGACGCGGTGACCACCGGTGTGGCGCCCCGCCTGCAGGACCGGGCGCTGTCGGTCATCAGCAGCGGCACCACCTTCGGCCTCGTCGTCGCCGGCGGACTGGCGCTCTGGGCGGCGGACCGCCCCGGCGGGGGCTGGCGGGCGATCTGGCTGGTACTCATGGTGCTCGCGGCATCGGTGGCCGTGCTCGCCTACCGCGCGATGACCAACGGCGCTGCCGCGGCCCCTGCTTCCGACCACGGTCGGGCGCGTTTCCGGCCGACTGCCGACGCCATCCCAATGTGCCTGATGAGTGCGCTCTACGGAGCCGCGGGCGCCGTCTTCTTCACGTTCGCCGTGGACATGGTCCGCGCCGAGGGCCTCGGGGTCCGGTGGAGCGCGCTGATGTGGCTGCTCGTCGGCATCGGCGGCGTCAGCGGCGTCGCCACCGGCGCCGCGGTGGCGCGCATGGGTCTCGCCGTGTCGCTGCGGGTGGCCCTGGCGGCGTTGGCCGCCGCGATCGCTGGGTTGGCGTTGTCGCCGTCGAACGCCGCGGTGGCGGCGGTCGCCGCGCTCACCTTCGGATGCGCCTATATGCCGTTGGCCGCACTGCTGGCGATCTGGAACCAACGAACCCATCCACGACACCCGACCAGCGGCCTGGTCCTCACCCTGTGGTGCCTCGGCGTCGGAGGGGTGGCCGGGCCCGCCGTGATGGGCGTCATCGCCGGCGCCTCAGGGTTGCGCATCGCCTTCGTTCTCACCGCGGCGATCCTGCTGGCGGGCGGCCTGCCCCTGTGCCTGCGCGTCAGCGACGAAGCGTCAGCAGAGTGATCTCGCTGGGTGCGAACACCCGGAACGGCGGACCCCAGAAGCCGGTCCCGCGGCTCGTGTAGAGCTGCGTATCCTCGCCGTGCCGGCTCAGCCCCGCCACCACCGGCTGGTCCAGCCGGACAAGGACGTTGAACGGCCAGATCTGACCGCCGTGCGTGTGGCCGGAGATCTGGAGCCGCACACCCGCGCGGGCCGCGTGCACCACCTGCTTGGGTTGGTGCGCGAGCAGCAGCACGGGCAGCGCCGGATCGGCGCCCGCGAGCGCCGCAGCCAGATCCTCGCCGTGCCCGGGCACACCGGAGCCCCGCGCGGTGGCGTCGTCGACGCCGGCGATGACCAGCCGTTCGCCCCCGCGCTCGACGACGATGTGCCGGTTGTGCAGCGCCGTCCAGCCGATGCCCTCCATGTAGTCCAGCCAGCCTTGGGCCTCGCTGAAGTACTCGTGGTTGCCGGTGACGTAGACCCGCGCCGACGTCGCCGTCACCGAGGCGAGCGGTCGGGCCTGCTCCTCGCGGACGCCGACGGTGCCGTCGGCGATGTCCCCGACGTGGCACACGACGTCGGCGCCGAGTTCGTTGACCTTCGCGACCACGCCCACCGACCACCTGGCCCGGTCGATCGGCCCGTAATGCGTGTCGGTGATCACGGCGACGCGGGTGCCGTCGAGCCCCTGCCCGAGTCCGTCGATCGCGACGTCGACCGTCTTCACGCGCGGGATCCGCATCGCCTCGAAGTGACCCCACGCAAGCAGCACGACGACGACCACCACCACCGAGACCGCGACCACGCGCGATCTCAGCGGGTCGTCAACGCCCGCGAGCCCGAGAACCACCTTCGCCACCTGACCGAGCACCGACCAGACGAACAGCACCCAGGCCGCTCCGAGGATCCCATCCCCGGTGACCGCAGCCCCGTCGGAATGTCTGCGGCCGTGACCGAGGTACATGGCCACCGGCATCGCGGTGAACCCGGCGGCGAGGATCATCGCGCCCGCGACGCTCACCGCTGTCGGCCACTGCGCGCCGGGCGTCAACAGAGTCCAGGCGGGCAGTCCGAACAACAGCAGCAGGACGGCGAGCACGATCGCCAGCCGCCGCCACCGCCGCGGGGAGCGCTTGGGCGGCCGGGTCGACTCGACGACGTCGGCGGGAGTGTCTGTCACCGTTTCGACGCTACCGACGCGCGGCACGACCACAGGTGTCGCCGGCCCCCGCAGCGGGTAGGGGCAGGTGATGAGCGCACAGGACGACCGACATTTCGACGTGCTGATCATCGGCGGCGGCAACGCGGGCGTCAGTGCCGCGGCACGGCTGATCCGCAAGGGCGTCCGCGACGTCGGACTCGTCGAGTCCGCGCAGGTGCACACCTACCGCCCGCTGCTGTCCTACGTCGGCGGCGGCGAGGCCAGGCGCAGCAGCGCAGAACGCACTCAGCGTTCGGTGACACCCCGCGGTTGCACCTGGATACCGGATTCGGCCGTCTCCGTCGACGCCGCGGCGCGCACTGTCCGATGCGCGAGTGGCGGCTCGTACCGCTACGACGATCTCGTCATCGCCACCGGCCTGGAACCCGACGGCGACGAGTTGCCCGGTATCGACGCCGCGCTGCGGACACCAACCGTCGCAAGCAATTACCTCGACCACGCAGAGAAGACATGGGCTCTCGTGGAGGCGATGCCCGCGGGCGGACGCGCGGTGTTCACGGTGCCGCGCCCGCCGGTGAGCTGCACCGGCACCACCGTCAAGCCGCTGTTTCTGGCCGCGGGGCACTGGCAGCGGACAGGGCGGCTCCCAGGTGTCGACATCATGCTCGTCGTCGACCGGCCGGCACTGCTCGGCGTCCGGGCGCTCGACGACAGGATCAGTAAGCGGTTGCGCGAGTTGAACGTTCGCGTCCTGCTCAACACCCGCGTCGCCGCGCTGAAGCCGGAGGCGGATGCGATCGCGGTGGACGACGGGCGGACCACAGAACATCTGCAGTACGACATGCTGCATCTGGTTCCGCCGTTCCGCGGGCCGCGCTGGCTGCAGACCTCCGGCCTGACCGCGCCGCACTCGCACGGCCTGGTGGACGTCGACTCCGCGACACTGCGCCACCGCACCCACCCGAGCATCTGGGCCGCAGGAGACGTCGCCACCGTCGACACCGATCCCTCCGGAGGAGCGCTGCGACGTCAGATCAAGATCCTCGTCGACAACCTCTTGGCGGCCCGCCGCGGCGGTGCACTGAGCAAGTACGACGGCTACACGGTCGCGCCGGTCACGACTGAGCGCCACCGCCTGATCGCCGGTGAATTCGACCGTTCGGGCGCCATCGCGTCGTCACTGCCGCCGTTCGTCGACTCGACGAAACCCCGCCGCCTCGCCTGGGCCTTCGACCGGTATGCGTTGCCGCAGACGTACTGGCACCTCATCCTCAAGGGCCGCCTGTGAGCAGGGGCGGGGGAATAGCCCCATCGGGGACCGCGTTGCCAGGGCACATGAAAATCGGCATCTCCACCTTCGTGAACGACGACACCATCGACACTGTCTCGCTGGCGCGTGCGATCGAGGAGCGCGGATTCGAATCGCTCGCCATCGCCGAGCACACCCACATCCCCGCCAGCCGGGAGTCGGCCTACCCGATGGGCGGCGACCTTCCGTCGATCTACTACCGCACGCTCGACCCGTTCGTGACGCTCGCCGCCGCCGCAGCCGTCACGTCGACGATCGAACTGGTCACCGGCATCGCACTGCTCATCCAGCGCGACCCGATCGTGACGGCGAAGGAAGCCGCAAGCATCGACCTGATCTCGGGCGGCCGGTTCGTCTTCGGTGTCGGCGCTGGCTGGAACATCGAGGAGTTGCGCCACCACGGCACCGACCCCAAGACCCGCGGCGCCCTGCTCGACGAGCGGATCGAAGCCATCAAGGAGCTGTGGACCAACGAACCCGCCGAGTACCACGGCACCTACGTCGACTTCGATTCGTCGTTTCTGCGGCCGAAGCCCGTTCAGAAGCCGCACCCGCCGATCTTCATCGGCGGTGACTCCAACGCCACCGTGAAGCGGATCATCCGTCACGAGGCCGGCTGGATCTCCAACCCGCTGCCCGTCGAGCACCTGAGCAAGCGCATCGACCAGATCCGCGACGGCGCAGGCCACGACGTGCCCCTCGCGCAGTTCGGCACCCCGGCCGATCCCGACTATTGGCGCGCCGTCGAAGACCTCGGGTTCGGTCAGGTCGCGCTGCTGTTGCCGACCAAGCCGCACGACGAGTCGCTACGCCTGCTCGACGAGTACGCCGACAAGGTGGCGAAATACCGCGGCTAGTGAAGGGCGGGCCGCAGAGCTCCCCGCAACACCTTACCGCCGCGCTGCGGCGTTAGAGTTCGGCGGTGAGGAGACTCGACGGCAAAGTGACGTTGCTGATCGGCGGCGCAAGCGGCATCGGGCTGGCGATCGCGCACCGCTTCACGGCGGAGGGCGCGCAGGTGTACTTCACCGGAAGGCGGCAGGCCGACCTCGACGCCGCGCAGGCGAAGATCGGCGGTACGTCGCAGGCGGTCCTCGCCGATGCGGGCAAGGTGGACGACGTCAGGGCCGCCGTCGAGGCGGTGCGTCAGCGCGCTGGCCGCATCGACGTCCTCGTCGTCAACGCCGGCTTCACCGAGTCCCGCGCCATCGACGAGATCACCGAGGACCATTTCGACCAGATCGTCGGCCTCAACCTGCGGGCGTTGGTGTTCGCCGTGCAGTCGGCGCTGCCGCTGATGAGTCGGGGGTCTGCCGTGGTCCTCATCGGCTCGGTGGCCGGGAACGTCGGCACCGAGGGATACAGCGTCTACGGCGCGACCAAGGCCGGCGTGCGCGCCCTGGCGCGCACCTGGACCACCGAACTCGCCCCGCGGGGTATCCGGGTCAACGTCGTCAGCCCAGGCCCCACCGACACCGCGATGTTCGAATCCCTGCCCGACGGGGTGCGAACAGAGCTGGCGACGACGATCCCCCTCGGTCGACTCGGGCGGCCCGACGACGTGGCCGCCGCGGCTCTATTCCTGGCCAGCGCGGAGAGCAGCTTCATCGCCGGGGTGGAGCTGTGCGTCGACGGCGGTTTGTCTCAGGTCTGAGCCCGGCGATACCGTACCGGGATGACAGAGGAGGTACGTGCCATGACGGTGACGGCGCAGCGCGACGAGGTGATCAGTCTCGCGAAGAACGCCGGCTGGCAGCACCGCGACGCCGACCGCAGCGACTACTACCTGCGCAGGCCCGATCGCGTGCACATCGTCTGGCAGGGCAGCCAGGCCATCAGCGGAGGCGCGCTCTACAAGGACAACATCCTGATGTCCACGTCTCGCGAGTTGGAGACGGTGAAGGGCTGGCTCAATCGCTGACCGGCCTGACATGACGCTGTCGGCATCACTGTGGTCGGACAACGCCGACATCGCCGCGGAGGTGCTCGCGCACCCGTTCGTGCAGGGCATCGGTGACGGCTCGCTGTCGCGAGCGGCCTTCGCGGGCTATATCGCCCAGGACGCATTCTTTCTCGAATCCTTCGCTCGCGCTTATGCTTTGGCGCTCGCGCGAAGCCCAGACACCGCAACCCTGCTGACGTTGGCCGATCTGCTCGCAGGTGTCCGCCACGAGCTCGGACTGCACGCCTCCTATGCGGGGTCCTGGGGTATCGACATGGCGGCTGTCGTGCCGTTGCCCGCGACGCTCGCCTACACCGAGTTCCTGCTCGCCACGGCCGCCACCAAGGGTCTTGGTGAGATCTTCGCGGCGATGACGCCGTGCATGCGGCTGTACGCGTGGCTCGGAGCGTCGCTCGACGCAAATACCGCAGGCCCGTACGCGCAGTGGGTGCAGACCTACGCCGATCCCGAATTCGAGGCGACGGCTTCGGCGTTGGAGCGGCTGCTCGACGACCAGGCCGACGGCCAGGCGCTGCGCGCCGCCTACCGGCGGGCGATGCAGTTGGAACTGGCGTTCTTCGAGGCGGCACTGACACCGCCGCACTGAGTCAGCCGCGCCGTGAGTCGGGCTGGCATGTAGGACACCACCAGGTGCGGCGCCGCTCCGCGTCGTTCGCGACTTCGGCGACGACTTGGACCCGGGTTCCGCACCGCAGGCACGGCCGGCCCGCACGGCCCGCCACCCAGTGCTGCTCACCCTTGCGGCGGTTGCCGGTCGTCACCTGCATCGCGCCGGGAACGGTCGCCGAATGGCGCAGCGCCCGCGCCCCCAGGTCGAGGAGTGCGGCTAGGTCGACATCCGCCACCGGTGTCCACGGATTGTGCCCGCGCAGGAAGCACAACTCGTTGGCCCACAGATTGCCGAACCCCGCCACGCAGCGCTGATCCAGCAGGGCTGCGACGAGCGGCCGGTCGGGGTCCGCCGTCATCCGGCGCGAAGCCTCCGCCACATCCCAGTCCTCGCGCAGCGGGTCGGGCCCGAGGTGTCCGACCACGCTGTTTTCGTCGCGGGTCCGGAGCAACTCCACCACCGGCAGCCGAACGCCGTAAGCCGCAGGGCCGTCGGTGCGCAGCACCACCCGGACGTCGAGCATGACAGCGGGCGGCAGCCGGCGACCCTCCGACGAGATCGTCCACGAACCCGACATCTTCAGGTGGGTGTGCAGCGTGAGATCGCCGGAGAGGCGGGTCAGCAGGTGCTTGCCGTGGGTGACATGGGCCAGCACGGTGTGCCCGGTCAGGTCGGCGGTCGCATGCGCGGGCACGCGCAGATCGGCGTGCGTCAGCACGCGATCGCGCAGAGCGCTGTCGAGACGGCGAGCCAGCGCGTACACGGTGTCACCCTCCGGCACATCTCCATCGTCCCCTGCGAAGGCCGCGCGGCGCCGCGGCGGTGTAACGCCTTCGCCTCCGCTCTGCACTGCACTGCAGAGACGAAAACCACGCACAGGAGGCTTCCGATGACCGACACCACCACACACACCGCCGTCGCCCCATCATCAGGGGCAACGCTCGACCGCCTGGCCGGACACTTCGCCCGATACGGGCTGGTGGTCGTGATCGGCTGGATCGGCCTGATGAAGTTCACCTCCTACGAGGCGTACGGCATCGAACCGCTGGTTTCCAGCAGTCCCCTGATGAGCTGGATGTACGGCATCTTCTCCGTCACCACGTTCTCCGCTCTGCTGGGCGTGGTCGAGGTCGCCGCCGCCCTGCTGCTCGCCGTCAAGCCGTGGGCGCCGCGCCTGTCGGCCATCGGCAGCGTCATCGCGATCGGCTTGTTCGTTGCGACGATCACGTTCCTGTTCACCACCCCCGGCGTGTTCGAGGCGTCGCAGGGCGGTTTCCCGATGCTGTCCCCGTCGGGCCAGTTCCTCATCAAGGACGTCGCGCTTCTCGGTGTGTCGATCTGGACTCTGACAGATGCGCTCAGAACGGTCAGGACTGCCGGCTGAGCGGATACGCTGTGGCCGAGATGACCACGACCGCAAGGGATGACACCGCGCTCATCGCCGGTCTGCGGGCCGGTGATGAGGCGGTCTACGCACAGCTCGTCGACCAACACACCCCGTCGATGCTGCGCGTCGCTCGCGGATATGTGCGCACGAACGCCATCGCGGAGGAGGTCGTCCAGGAAGCGTGGATCGCGCTGCTCAAGGGGATCGGCAAGTTCGAGGGCCGATCCTCCTTGCGCACATGGCTTTTCAGCATCCTCGTCAACATCGCCAAGACCCGCGCGCTGCGCGAACGCCGAGACGCCGAAGTCGAAGTGATGGCGTTCACCGGGGGCACCGTGGACCCGGCACGCTTCCGCGACCAGGGCGACGCGTGGCCCGGCCACTGGCGGGAAGATACGGTGCCGCAGCCGTTTCCGGTCACCCCGGAGGGCTCGGTGCTCGGTGACGAACTGGTCGCCGTGGCCCGCGCGGAGCTCGCGAAACTGCCGGAGCGACAGCGAGTGGTCGTCACCCTGCGCGACATGCTGGGTTTCGACTCGGCAGAAGTGCGCGAGCTGCTGGACATCAGCGTGGCCAATCAGCGGGTACTGCTCCACCGTGGCCGCGCCGCGGTACGACAGGTGCTCGAGGACTATCTGAAGGATGAGACGTGACCGGCGACATGGACTGCAACGAGCTCGTCGAGCTCGTCACCTCGTATCTCGACGGATCTCTCGATCCTGACACCAGGGCGCGCTTCGACGTGCACCTCACCGAGTGCGACGGCTGCGAGAACTACCTGCAACAGTTCCGTTCGACGGTCGACACGCTGGGCAAGCTCGACGAAGAGCCATTCGACCCGGGTTTCCGCGATCGTCTGATGAACGCATTCCGCGACTGGCGGTAGCCGCCCTGTAACGCAACGTGGCGATCCCCACACCACCAATTCGTCACGGCGCCAACAGGTGCCACGAAGTCTCGACCCGAAGGAATCGACAATGAATACCTACCGTGTGCTCTCCGCTGCCATCGTTGCGGGATCTGCGACACTGACCCTCGCGGCGCCCGCGACGGCCGCGCCATCGGCGCCGACCGACATCAATTCGGTGGTCACCCGGCTGCAGGAAGCCGGCAACACCGTGATCGTCAACCGCACCGGAAGCCGGGCCCTGTCACAGTGCACGGTCACCGGGGTACGGGCGGGCCACACCTACACCCGGTTCGACTCCGGCTATCCCGGCGCCCAGATGGATCCCATGGGCCAGATCGTGGGCATGACGGTGTACGTCGACGCCAGGTGCTGACGGCCACCCCGCGGGCCCTATGGTCGAGCGGTGACCATCGACTACGACGATGGCTTGCGCGAACGGATCCGGACGAACCTCGCTGATCACGATCGCCGAGCCGTGACGGATCCGACGAAGCGGCACGCGGCCGTCGCAGTGGTGCTCGTCGACTCGGAGGCGGGCGACGACCGGGTCGACCCGGTGAACGTCGACGACTGGAATGACGGGCGCGAGGTGGCGCTGGCGGGCCTCGACGGCCGCATGGTGAACGTGGCGGGCGGCGCAGCCTTCCTGCTGTGCCGCCGGGCCACCCGGCTGTCGTCGCACGCCGCGCAGTGGGCGCTTCCCGGTGGCAGGGTCGATCCGGGGGAGACGGTCGTCGAGGCGGCGCTTCGAGAGCTCGTCGAAGAAGTCGGCGTGCGGTGCAACGACTCTGACGTCATCGGCCTGCTCGACGACTATCCGACCCGGTCGGGCTATGTCATCACCCCGGTGGTCATCTGGGGCGGTGGGCGGCTCGATCCGTGCCCCTCGCCCGATGAGGTGGTCGCTGTCTACCGAGTCGGTCTGCACCAGCTTCAGCGCGAGGATTCGCCGCGTTTCATCTCCATCCCCGAAAGCGACCGGCCGGTGGTGCAGATCCCGTTGGGCAACGACCTGATCCACGCACCGACCGGTGCGGTTCTGTTGCAGTTGCGGTGGCTGGGACTGGAGGGACGACACGACCCCGTCAACCGGTTCGAACAGCCGGTCTTCGCCTGGAAGTAGCTGCACGCCGGGTGTTTACGATCACGTCAAGCGGGGCATTTCTTACCGAGTTCACGGGTGACTGTGACGGTTGGGCTCAGCTTCGCCGGGCACCATCGAAGTCAACAGCAACCCGTCGTCCAGCAAGGTGGTGATGACCATGGCCACGATGGCCCCAGCTGCGAATGTCATTTCGCTCGAGACGCATCCCGCATGGCGGTCGTCCAGCCGGCGGTCTGCCGCACTGCTCGCCGCCAAGCGCAGGCACCCCTCGTACCAGGGTGCTCAGCAGGAACCGCGCGAGCACCACGGCGACGCCGTGGTGATCGACTTCTGCCGGCGCTGACACGGGCCATTGACCTCAACGAAAGTTGAGGTCCTACCGTGGCCGCATGACCTTCAGACCACACGAACTCGAGTACATGAAAAGCGCTGACCTCGGCAGGTTGGCGACCATGCAACGCAACGGCACGCTGCAGGCCAGCCCGGTCGGATTCACGTTCAACTCCGAACTGGGCACCATCGACATCTACGGCTACAACATGTCCGCGAGCCAGAAATACCGCAACATCGCCGCGAACCCGAAGGTCGCCCTCGTCATCGACGACATCGTGTCCCGGCAGCCGTGGCGGGTCCGGTGCCTCGAGATTCGCGGCACAGCCGAGCAGGCGACCGTGTCAGACGGCACCGGTCCCGCCGGCGACGCTCTGGACACCGCCATCATCAGGATCACGCCCACCCGGATCATCAGCTTCGGCATCGACGACACCGACACCGAACCGCATCAGCTCACGGCTCAAAGCCGCGACGTCTGACCGTCGGCCTCTATCTCAGCGAGTCCCCGCAGAGCACCCGGCAGCGGCCCGGTGTGCAGCACGCCGAGGCGCTGGGTCGCGCGGGTGAGTGCGACATACAGTTCGGCGGCGCCGCGCGGCCCCCCGTCGAGAATGCGCCCCGGCTCGACCACCAGAACCGCGTCGAACTCCAGCCCCTTGGTCTCCGACGGCGGTACCGCGCCGGCCATTCCCGGCGGACCGATCACCACGCTAGTGCCGTCCCGGTCGGCTTCCTCGCGAACGAAATCCTCTATAGCTGAGGGTAATTCACTGTCGGCGACCAGCCTCGACCACGGCCGCACCCCGGTCGAGCGCACCGACTCCGGCGGTTTCACGCCCGGCGCGAACTCCGCCAGCAGGTCGGCCGCGACAGCCATGATCTCCGCAGGCGTGCGGTAGTTCACGGTCAGCGACCGGTAGACCCAGCGGCCGGGGACATAGCGCTCGAGCATCGAATCCCACGACGTCGCCCCGGCGACCGAGCGTCGTTGCGCGAGATCACCGACCGCGGTGAACGATCGGCTCGGGCAGCGCCGCATCAGCACCCGCCAATCCATCTCGGACAGCTCCTGCGCTTCGTCGACTACGACGTGCCGGTACGTCCAGTCCCGGTCC
This sequence comes from uncultured Actinomycetota bacterium, assembly GCA_963786995.1. GTDB lineage: Bacteria > Actinomycetota > Actinomycetes > Mycobacteriales > Mycobacteriaceae > Mycobacterium. Next base: position 46,285 of record CAWBBH010000011.1, read on the forward strand.
GCGGCGGCGCGCTCGGCGAGTTCCCGGGTGTCGCGCTCGACGAAACGCTCCGCGAGATCCTCGGCGTAGAGCAGGTCTGTCGCCAGCAGGTGATCCTCGTCGGACATCAGGTCCTCACGGCTGACCATCATGTCCAGCACGCCCGCGGCGTACTGCGCTTCGGCCCTGCGTTCGGCCTCGGCGGAATCATCGGCGGGCTTGTCGGGGCCGAGCAGGTCGACGAGTTCATCGAGCAGCGGCACGTCGGAGACCGTCCACGCCTCGGCGTCGGCGCGTAACAGGGCGGCGTCGGCACCTGCGGCGGCGAGGCGCTCGGCCGACGAGTAGAGCCCCGCCAGCAGCGACTCGGGGCGCAGGATCGGCCACAGTTCGTCGACCGCGGCCGTGAACGCCTCGTTCTCGGTGAGCTCCGCCATCAGGTCGCTGCGCAGGTCCTCCCACGCCCGGCCGTCCTCCCTGGTGAGCCAGCCGCGCCCGATGCGCGCGATCGCGCGTTCGGTCAGCACATAGCTGACGATCTCGACGAACGTCGCGCGCGCCGCGTTGTGGGGAAGGCCGCTGCCGCGCGCCTCCTCGATCGCCCACTGCGCGGTCTCGGCGTCGATGCGCACGGTGACGTCGGTCAGTTCGACGGGTATGGGACGGTCCGGCAGCCGTTGCCGATCGGCTATCGCGGCGGCGAGCACCTCGAGGATCTGCAGCGAACCCTTCAGGCGGGCGGCCTCGGCGGTGTCCTCCGCGCTCACGTGCAGGCCGGGCACGAGGTCCCCGGTTGTCATGAACACCACGTCCGTCTCGCCGAGCGACGGCAGCACGCGGCCGATGTGGGACAGAAACGCCGAGTTCGGACCCACGACGAGGACGCCGTGGTTCTCGATCCGCCTGCGCTGGGTGTACAGCAGGTAGGCGACGCGATGCAGCGCCACCACCGTCTTGCCCGTGCCGGGGCCGCCCTCGATCACCAGCACCCCCGGGTGGTCGAGCCGGATGATCTCGTCCTGCTCGGCCTGGATCGTGGCCACGATGTCGCGCATGCCGTCCCCGCGGGGCGCATTGACCGCCGCGAGAAGGGCGGCGTCACCCGTTCCGCCGCGCGCGTCGCGGTCGGGCCGGCCGAGGATCTCGTCGGTGAAGTCGACGACCTGACGACCTCGACTGTGGAACTGGCGCCGACGACGCATGTTCTCCGGGTTGGCGCCGGTCGCCGTGTAGAACGGCCGGGCAGCGGGCGCTCGCCAGTCGGTCAGCAGCGGCTCGTAGTCGTCGTCGGAGTCGAAGATGCCGATGCGGCCGATATAGGACCGCTCGCCCGAGGCGGCGTCCAGCCGCCCGAAGCACAATCCGGTGTCGGCGACGTCGAGCCGCCGGATCTCCTTGGCCAGTGCACGCACCTCGGAGTCCCGTTGCACGAGGGTGCCGCCGTCCTTCACGTCGATCGGACTCTGCAGAGCCGCGGCGTAGCTGCCGCGCACCCGCGCACGTTCGGCGTCGAGCCGCCGGTACAGCTCGTCGACGTAACGCTGTTCCGACTGCAGTTCGTCGTGGTCGTCTCGAGTGGTCACATGCCCCCTGATCGTGTGCTTTTCTGCCTGGTCCATGGCTCAGCGCCCAAGGTCAGGGTGGGCCCCCACCCGAAGGTCTGGGTGGGCCCACAGCCGAAGGCTAGGGGACGATTGTGAGCCATCACCCTGGCCTTGCCGCAAGCCCAGGGGTGCGCTATAGATTGGTAGTGGAAGGGAATCGATCCCTTCCCTTTTTCTTTGGCGCCACATGGGCGTCGCCCTTCCGCGGGCACCTCGTGTGAGACGGTTGCCATGCAACTAGAGAACGGGGTGCAGCTGTGAAGCTGGCGTTGAGCGACGAGGATGCCGCCTTCCGCGAGGAGGTGCGGCGCATCTACACCACCGCGGTCCCCGAGGATCTTCGCACGCGTGCGAAGGAGGGCGGCCTGCGCTACCCGGACGACCTGGTCACCAGCCAGCGAATCCTCAATGAGCACGGGCTGGCCGTACCGAACTGGCCGGTGGAATGGGGCGGCAAGGACTGGTCGCCGCTGCAGCGGCAGATGTGGCTCGACGAGATGCAGCTGGCAGGCGTGCCTGAGCCGCTGCCCTTCAACGCGAAGATGGTCGGCCCCGTCATCGCCCAGTTCGGCTCGGATGAGCTCAAGAAGCGGTTCTTGGCGCCGACCGCGAACCTCGACATCTGGTGGTGTCAGGGCTTCTCCGAACCCGAGGCGGGATCCGACCTGGCGTCGCTGCGCACCACCGCCGTTCGCGACGGGGACAGCTACGTGGTCAACGGCCAGAAGACGTGGACGACGCTCGGCCAGTACGCCGACTGGATCTTCCTGCTCGCCCGAACCGACCCGAACGCACCGAAGCGGCAAGCGGGTATCTCGTTTCTGCTCGCGCGGATGGACACACCGGGAATCACGCTGCGGCCCATCAAGCTGATCGACGGCGGATACGAAGTCAACGAGGTCTTCTTCGAAGACGTTCGGGTGCCTGCCGACCAGCTCGTCGGTGAGGAGAACCAGGGCTGGACGTATGCGAAGTTCCTTCTCGGCAACGAGCGCACCGGCATCGCCCGCATCGGCAACACCAAGCTGTGGATGGCGCAGGTCAAAGAGCGCGCCGCCGAAGTGCGCATGAACGGTTCGACGTTGCTCGACGATCCGCTGTTCGCCGCGAGGGTCGCCGAGATCGAAAACGGTCTGCTCGCACTGGAACTCACACAGATGCGGGTGAGCGGCTCGGAAGCCGACGGCAAGCCGAACCCGGCGTCGTCGATTCTCAAGCTGCGCGGCAGCCAGCTCCAGCAGGCCGCCACGGAGCTGCTCGTCGAGGTGGCAGGCCCCTCGGCGTTGCCGTTCGAGGCCGGCGACGGTGTCGATGTGCCGCCGTGGGCTCAGCACGCCGCGCCCCGCTATCTGAACTACCGGAAGACGTCGATCTACGGCGGCACCAACGAAATTCAGCGCACCATCATCGCGTCGACGATTCTGGGATTGTGAGCCGACTGTGGACTTTGGACTGACCGAGGAGCAGCAACTGCTCCGCGATGTGACCCGCGAGGTGTTGTCGCGCAACTACGACATCGCGCGTTACAACGAGGTCATCGGCGGTGACCTCGGCTGGAGCCGCGAGGTGTGGAGCCAGCTCGCCGAGGTGGGGTTGCTCGGCCTTGGCTTCGATCCGGCAGAAGCCGGCCAGATCGAGATCATGGTGATCATGACCGAGGTCGGCAGGCGGCTCACGCCGGAACCGGTCGCGCAGGCGGCGCTCATCCCCGGCGCACTGATCGCCGAGGTGGGCACCGATGCGCAGAAGGCCATCCTCGACGAGGTGTCCTCTGGCGAGACGCTGCTCGCGTTCGCCCACGATGAACCCGGCGTGCGGGTATCCGCAGGTGCGCTGAACACGCGGGCCGAGCGGAGCGGCGACACATGGGCGGTGAGCGGGCGGAAAAACCCTGTGCTGGCCGGTGATTCGGCAGACAAGATCATCGTGACGGCGTCGCTCCCCGACGGCGGGGCTGGACTGTTCCTTGTCGAGGCGGCCGCGGCGAAGCGGCATCCGTACCGCACCTTCGACGGCAGGCGGGCGGCTCAGCTCGACCTCGACTCCGCACCTGCCGAGCCGCTGGGCGCCGGCGGCGACGCGGGTGAGCACATCGCGCGCACCGTGATCCGGTATCAGTCGGCGTTGTGCGCCGAAGCTGTCGGCGCGATGGAGGAGGCCCTCCAGATGACGACCGGGTATCTCGGTGAACGGAAACAGTTCGGCGTCCCGCTGAAGAATTTCCAGACGCTGACCCAGCGCGCGGCCGACATGTATGTGTCGCTGGAACTGGCCCGCAGCATGAACTTCTACGCCGCCATGTCGATCGCGGACGGCCGGTTCGATCCGGTCGTCGCCGCGCGAGCCAAGCTGCAGATCGGCAGATCCGGACGACACATCGCCCAGGAGGCCATCCAGCTGCACGGCGGTATCGGGATGACGGCGGAGTATCCGGTCGGTCACTACGCCGCGCGACTGACGGCCATCGACAACACGTTCGGCACCGCCGACGACCAGACGCGCGTGCTCGTCGCGGACATCGGCTCCTACGGAACCGTTTCCCTCTGAATCGACGCCAGCCGAAACATCCGCACGCTGCCTTCCACACTCGCATGACATTGCGACAGAAGCGGTTTGGACATCTCTTCGGTCAGATCGACGGCGATCGGCCCGGCGTCGTCGTCGAGCACCACCCGGATGCTGCCGTCGACTCTGTCGACCGACAGCGGTGACAGGCCGGCGATGCGGTCGTCGCCGTATTCGCCTCTGGCGAAGTACTGGGCGGCCTGCACGGCGTGCGGCAACGACGTCCGCCCGCGAAGGAAGGTGTTGTCGAGACGCCCCTGCAGGTACAGCCCGACCAGTCCCGCCGCGTCGGCTGAGTCCACCCGTCCGTAGCAGAGGCCCTCAGGCAGCACCAGCATGGTGGCGGCGAACCGATCACCGCCCAGATGCGAGCATTCCCAGGTGAATTCGGGATACTGCGCAGCGATAGCCTGACACGCGCTGCGGCCCCGCACCGCGCAGCACTGGTCATGTTTGCCGTGCGCACAGATCGCGACGACGGGGTCGGTGGAGAGGGTGCCGTCGCTGCCGTCGAGGGCAATGTCGAGATAGGAGCTCGGGTCGGAGACGGCTCCGCTGTAGAGCGCTTCGGAACCCTCGCGGGAGTGCGCCACGAACCATCGCCACTGTGGTTCGGCCGCTCGCCGGCCGGGACGGCGAATCGCCGCGATGCGCATCTTGGCCTTCTCGACGCGGCGCACGATCGCCCGCCCCAGTTCAGCATCGATGATGTTCGGAGACTGAAGGAACGCCGAATGTCCCCAGGCGCCGGGCAATTCCAGCAGAACCCAGGAGAAGCCGGCAGAAGCCGTACCGTACATCGGATCGTCACGGGCCAGCGACTGGTCGCTGCACGGTACCCGTCTCGCAGCCGTCATCCGGTGACCGGTACGAGGATCGCCTCCCGCAGCAGCCTGCGGATCAGAACCGTTCCGTCGGCATGGTCGAGGCCGGGCAGTGCGCTCGCGTCGTAGACCCGTCCGGTGCGCAACGCCTCGACGGCCTCGGCACACGAGATCGGCAGCGTCATCACCTTGTCGGGCAACCGGAGCACCACGCGCCCGTTCGCGAACTCGACCGTCGACACCAGCCCGTGACGCCACCGAACCCGTGCGGCGGACGCGTTCTCCCCTGCCGCCAGTGAGGCCAGCGGCCGGACCGCGACGGGTCTGGTCCGGTCGGCGTGGCGGCGGCCGAGTGCCGCGGCCGCACCGTCGCTCAACGTCGACGCCCCGTCGCGCAGCGCGTCGACCACCTCTGCCATCACCTTCGTCACCGTGGCGATGATCTCATCCCGGTCGGCCGGGTCGGTGCCCATCGGCAGCGACGCCCGAAACGCGTCAACGGCGGCGAGTTGGTCGATCACCGACCGCGCGACGTCGTATCCGGTCAGCGGGGACACCCCGATGGTGAGGTGGATCGACGTGGTCTCCGTCGCGTGTGCCGAATGGATCCAGCCGCGCGGAAGGTACAGCGCGTCACCCTCCGAGAGCACCGTGTCGATGACGGGATCCGCTTGGACGCGCTCGGCGATCGCGGCGCGGTGCTGTGTCCAGGGTTGCGAGGGCAGCGGGTGGGGATGCACCGGTTCGTGGACGATCCACCGCTTCTGCCCCGCCACCTGCAGCACGAAGACGTCGTGCACGTCGTAGTGCGGATCGAAGCCCCGGTTGGTGGGCGGAGTGATGTAGGCGTTGGCCTGCACGGGATGGCCGAGGTCGTCGACCGCTCCCCGGACGAAGTCGATCAGCGGCGGCCAGAGCCGGTGCAGGCCCTGCAGCACGATCGTGGCTCCGGCGGCGAACTGGGCCAGCACCTTGGCGGAGTCGACCTGATCGGGCATCTCCGCGCCGAAGCCGGCGGGTGCTAGGTAGCAGTCCTTGGCCAGTACGTCGCCCTCTTTGGCCAGCCGGATGAACGGCGCGCGCACCCCGCGTTCGGCGATCAACTCGTCGACCGTGGTGGCCGAGAGCAGATCGCCGAAGTCGCGGGGGAGCGCCTCCGAAGGGCTGAGCAGCGGCTTGCGGCCCCAGTGCTCGGAGGCGAACGTCTGGGGATCAGTCGCGATGCAGCGGCTCAGCATCGGGTGGCGGTCAGGCCGTTCCGTCGGCCCCGCCGTCGTGTCCTTCGGGGTTCGAGCCCCCGTCGGCCGTGCCTTCACCGGCGCTGCCGTCGGCGCCGCCGTCGTGGCCCTGCGGGTTGGAGCCACCGTCGGCGGGACCCTCGCCCGCGCTGCCGTCGGCGCCGCCGTCATGGCCTTGCGGGTTCGAGCCGCCGTCGGCCGTACCCTCGCCGCCACCGCCGGATGTGGTCATGTCGTCATCGTCGAGCGCCATGGGAGATCCCTTTCTCTTGTCGCAGCCGCGACGCTAACCGGTGCGGCCACGTGCGCAGGAATTGCCGCAGAACAGAGAAACGAAACGAGTGCGCGGCGCGGTGGTCTAGTCACGAGATGCCCGGCCGCCGTGTCTGGCCACGTCGCTGCGGCAGCGCCGGACGGCCGCCCGCACGCTAGTCTCCCGGTGTGGTCGATGTTGGCTTGCGCGCCGCCGCAGGCGCCGTCGCGGTTGCGGTCCTGGCAACTGCCTCGTCGGCGTGTTCGCCCGGATCCGGCTCCGAGCAGGTGGCCACGACGACGGTGAGCACCGTCGCGGCGCCGGAATCCACCACGCGCCGAACCTGCGAGACGGTGGTGCCCGCGGCGTGGCAGAAGGCGATCGACGAGAGCGCCGTCGACACCGGCGGCGTCTCGAACGTCCCGATGGCCGTCGGCAGGCAGGGGGAGGTTGCCGTCGCGAGGGACAACGGGGACACCCGCGACCTGCTCCTGGTCGGCGCCGACAGGGCCGTGACCGAGATGTATGCCGTCCCAGAACCCGATCGCCACCGGATCGGGAACGTGGCGATGGACGACCGGTGGGTGATTGTCGGGGTGGCGCACGCCCCGCGCGACGCCAACGGGGTGCTTCCCACCCTGATGCGGATCGAGGTGGTCGACCGCCAGGGCGGGCCGCTTCGCACCGTTGTGGAAAGCTCGCCGGACGACCTCTCGTCGGGCGGCAGGACCATCGACTCCTTCGCCCTCTTCGGCGGCAAGGTCTACTGGATCACCCGCGACTCCTACCCGGCCGACACCGGCACGCTCCGGTCCTACGACCTCAACACCGGCGCGGTGACCGACGTCGCCTCCGGGGCGATGCGCAACGTGCGGGCGACCGCCGCAGGCCTGTCGTGGGAGGTGGCCTGGGATCAGGCCACAGGTGCCAGGACGGAGTTGAAGATTCCCGACGCCTTGCCGCCGCCGGTCGCCGGTGCGCTTGGCACCGGCCGCGATCAGTTCACGCTCGCCACGGACGGCAACGTCTACGCGTGGGCCACCGGAGCCAGCGAGGGAGAACACGGACTCGCGTACTGGTCACCGAAGTCAGGCCTGGTGCGCATAACCGGCACCGTTCCGCACGCAGGCGTGCGGGAGCCGTTGCCGCTGCAGGTGGTCGGGCCCTACGTCGTCGTCGACAAGGGACGCGACGACGGCAGGGATGGCACCAGCGCCGCCGTCGTCGACATCCGGTCAGGCGCGCTGGCCTACCTTCGACCGTCCGTCGGCGGTGCGAACGGCGGGTCGGTCGCGGTTGGCCTCGGCGCAACCGGCAAGGAGCCACCGACGAGCACGGGCGTCCTGCGCGTTGAGGCCCTGCCACCGCTGACCTGCTGACGCGTGTTCATCGTCATCCTCGGCACAGTCCTCGTGCTGATGCACTCATACGTGTGGAAGCGGCTGATCAAGGACACCACCACGGGCGGTGCCCGGTTGGCGTGCAGCGCCGTCTTCGTCGCGATGCTCGCGCTTCTGTTCGCCACCCTGCTGCTGCCGAGACTCTTCGACTGGCGTGAACCGTCGTGGTTGGCGTGGCCCGGATACGTCTGGTTCGGGGTGATCGCCTACCTGTTTCTCACCCTGTTGGTGCTCGAGCCGGTTCGACTCGCGTTGCGACGCTGGGTGAAACGCGGTCGGAAGCACACTTCCGAGGCCGACGGATCGGCGCACAGCCGCCGCGTATTCCTCGCGAGGGCCAGCGCCGTCGCCGCGGGTGCCGCTTCGGTCGGCCTGGTCGGCGCCGGCATGGCCAGCGCGCTCGGCCCACCCGATGTGGTCCGGGTTCCGGTGCGGCTTCGTCGCCTCGACCCGGCGTTGCGCGGCTTCCGGATCGCGGTGGTGTCCGACATCCATCTCGGCCCGCTGGCAGGGCGCGCCCACACCGAGCGGATCGTCTCGCTGATCAACGAGACCGAGCCCGACCTGGTCGCGATCGTCGGCGATCTGGTGGACGGAACCGTGGAAGAGCTCGGGTCTGCCGCGGAACCGTTGCGCGACTTGGTGTCTCGTGAGGGCGCGTTCTTCGTGACCGGCAACCACGAGTACTTCGTCGACGACACCGCGTCCTGGGTGCGCGAGCTGGAACGGCTCGGCGTGCAGCCGCTGCGCAACGAGAACACAGCGATCCGGCGCGGCACAGCGGCCTTCGACCTCGTCGGCGTCAACGACATCGCCGGCGAGGAGCGGTCCGACCCGCCCGACTTCGACCGCGCCCTGTCAGGGGTGGACGCGTCGCGGCCGACGATCCTGCTGGCCCACCAACCGGTCCACGTGACAGAAGCCTCGGCTCGCGATGTCGACCTTCAGCTGTCCGGACACACGCACGGTGGTCAGATGTGGCCGTTTCACTACGTCGTCCGCGCGGTGCAGCCGTCGCTCGCCGGGCTCACGACTGTCGGCGGAACGCAGCTGTACGTCACCCGTGGCGCCGGCTACTGGGGCCCGCCCGTCCGGGTCGGCGCGCCGCCGGAAATCTCCGTGGTGTCGCTCCAACCGGGCGTCAACAACTCGTAATGATTGGCACCGTTTCGCCTCCGCGCCCCCGGGCAACACCTGAGCAGCGCTGCAGAAAGCCGGCGTCGGTCTCTACTCTTCGCTTCAGCTTCGGAAGGCGTGCGATGCTCGACTTCATTTGCCCCACCTGTGGCCACTTCGACCTCGAGAGCGAGGCGTGCACGACGTGTGAGAGCGTCGCCGTCGAGGACCTCGTCGCCTGACGCTTCTCGACCGCTACTCGAGCAGATCGCCGACGGCACTTCAAACCGCGCAAAGGCACAGCTCGTCGCCGAGAAGCTGCCGACCTGCCGGATCCGCTACGCCTTCTGACGACGGGCGCGGGCGCGGCGCTTGCCCTCGTGCATCGCTGCCACCCGGGCGACCGGGATCGTGTGGCCCTGCTCGATCAGATCGGCCGGCAGTCGTTGGGGCTCGGGCATCGACTCGGCCCACGGGTCCCGCCCGCCGAGCGCCTCGATCGCGGTGTGCACGGTGAAGTCGGCGGGGTTGGCGCGATCCAGCTCCGACCAGTCCAACGGAAAGGACACCGGCGTGCCCGGCCGCAGCCGCGGGCTGTAGGCGGCCGCGACGGTGGCGCCGCCTGCGCGGGTGGAGTCGACGAACACCCTGCCGCCGCGGTCGGCGACGATGAACGCCGTCGTGGCTAGGCGGGGATCGAGCGCCTCGGCCCGTGCTGCCAGCGCGCGCGTCGCCGCGGCGACGTCGTCGACCGGCGCGGAGTCGTCGATCGGCACGAAGACGTGAATACCCTTGGCGCCGCTCGTCTTCACCGCGCCTGTGAGCCCGCTGTCGGTGAGCGCCTGCCGGACCAGATGCGCGACAGCGACAACGGCGGCGAAATCGTCGTCGGTGGGCGGGTCGAGATCGAGCACCATGTGGGTCGGCCGGTAGATGTCGTCGGCCAGGCCCAGTGTCGGGTGGAACTCGACCGCACGCTGGTTGGCGAACCACAGCAGGGTCCTCCGGTCGTCGCACAACGCATAGTGCACGTCCCGCTTGGACGCCTCGGCCCACATCGTGACGGTCTTCACCCAGTCCGGCGTGTACTTCGGAACGTTCTTCTGCATGAACGGTTTCTGGCCGCGCAGCACCCGAAGCACCGTCAGCGGACGGTCGGCCAGACCCGGCAGCATCCTGTCGGCGACCGCATCGAGGTAGTCGACGAGGTCGCGTTTGGTGGCCCCGGCGTCCGGGCTCAGCGGTTGGTCGAGGTTGGTGAGATTGACCCCGGCGCGCTCTTCGGCTTTGGCGCTCACCCTTGCGAGGCTAGCCCTGACCGGCATCTTGGGCGCAAGCCTCGGACTTCGGTCCGGGGTGAGCCCATCCCGTGTGTCGGCGGGCGAAGCCTGGCGTTCAGAGTGGGCGGGCTTGGCCGTCGATGTATTGCTTGATGATCGACAGTGGTGCGCCTGCGCAGGAGACGGCGAAGTAGGACGGCGACCAGAGGTGGCCGCGCATGCGGGCGCGGACACAGGCGCCGGTGTACTCGCGGCGCACGGCGTAAGCGGTGCGGCCCTTGAGTCGCTGGACCAGCTGCGAGATTGCCAGTGTGGGCGGGTAGGCGACCAGCAGGTGCACGTGGTCGGCTTCGCCGTTGAACTCAATCAACCCGGCGCCCAGGTCGTCGCACACGCTGGGCATGGTGTTCTGGCAGTAGGTGAGCATGGCGTCGGTGAACACCGGGCGCCGGTACTTGGTCACGAATACCAGATGGGCGTGCAGCAACGACACGCTGTGGCGGGCGCGGCGGTAGGTCTGGGTTGTCATAGGTGCGCCTTAGGGTCGGGGTATGCAGATGCGCTACCGGTACCGCATCGAACCGACACCGGCCCAGCAGGCGATGTTGGCGCGGGTGTTCGGATGTGCGCGGGTGGTGTTCAACGACGCGCTGCGGGTGCGCGACGATGCGTATCGGGCCGGAGTGAAGCTGTCCGACAGCGAGATCCAGCGCCGGGTGATCACCGCGGCCAAAACCACCACGGAGCGGGCCTGGTTGTGCGGGGTGTCCAGCGTGGCGTTGGTGCAGTCGGTCAACGACTCTCGGCGGGCCTGGCGCAACTTCTTCGACTCGCACACGGGGAAACGCAAGGGCCGCAAGGTGGGTCGCCCGCGGTTCAAATCCCGCAAGGACCACCGGCAGTCGTTCCGGCTCACCCGCAACGGTTTCAGCCTGAGATCCAATGGCCGGTTGTTCGTGGCCAAGGTCGGCGAGATGCGGGTGCGCTGGTCACGCGGGCTGCCCAGCGCACCGTCGAGCGTCACGATCATCGGGGAACCGGATGGCCATTTCTACGCCAGTTTCGTCGTCGACGTGCCGGCATCACCGATGCCGGAAGTTGCTCGAGAAGTTGGGGTGGATGTGGGGATCGCCCGGTTGGCCACGACCGCCACGACCGATGGCCGGCGGTCAGATGTCGCAAATCCGAAGCATTTGGGACGCAAGCTGCGCAAACTGGCGCGGTTGGAGCGGGAGAAGTCTCGCCGGCAGAAAGGATCAGCCAACAGAGACAAATCGCGGCGCAAGGTTGCCGTCGCGCACAACGAGGTCGCCCGTGCTCGGCGGGACTATCACCACAAGCAGGCTTTGGCGTTGGTTCGCGAGAACCAAGTGATCCACGTCGAGGATCTCAACATCGTGGGCATGGTCAAGAACCGTTGCTTGGCGCGGGTGATTTCGGATGCGGGGTGGGGTCAATTCGTGCGAATCATCGGCGAGAAGGCCGACCGCTACGGGCGGACTGTGCATACGGTGTCGCGGTGGCTGGCGTCGAGCAAGACCTGCTCGGGCTGTGGGCACCGGGTCGACGAATTGCCGCTGCAGGTCCGTGCATGGACGTGTCCGGCGTGCCGGGTAGTCCACGATCGCGACCACAACGCCGCCAAGGTCATTCTCGCCGCCGGTCGGGCGGAGAGATTAAACGCCTGTGGAGCCCCGGTAAGTCCTCCCAGCACTCGGGAGGCCCAGGGCGTTGAAGCAGGAAGCACCCCCACCGCGGCGTAGCCGCACGGGAATCCTCGCCATTCATGGCGGGGAGCACGTCAAGTAGTCTGCGTCCCATCGCTTCTCGATCGCTGCTGCCGGGATGGTCGATCCCGATCGTGTTCATCGTCGGGGCCGTCTCCCAGTACGTCGGCGCCGCCATCGGCGTCTTCCTGTTCGAGACGACCGAACCGTCGACCGTCGCATGGTTGCGCGTCGCGGCGGCGGCTGTGGCGCTGGTCGCGTGGCGCAGGCCGTGGCGTCGACAGTGGGACCGGCGGCAGGTCGGCGTCGCGCTGATGTTCGGCCTCGTCACCACCGCGATGAACATCGCCTTCTACGAAGCGATGGCACGGATACCGCTCGGCACCGCGGTCGCCATCGAGTTCCTCGGCCCGGTCACCGTCGCGGCACTGGGCTCGCGTCGCGGCAGGGACTTCCTGTCCGTCGCGCTGGCTTCGGCGGGCGTGCTGTTGCTCGCAGGTGTGGAATTCGACGCCAGCCTCACCGGTGTGCTGTTCGCGCTGACGGCGGCGGCGATGTGGACGGGTTACATCCTGCTCGGCAAGCGGGTGGCCGACACCGGCTCCGGTCTCGACTCGCTGGCGGTCGGCATGGGCCTGGCCGCGGTCGTGCTCGCCCCCGCCATCCTCGTTCCGCAGGCCGCCGTCGACGCCACTGTCTTCGCCGACCCGCGGACATGGCTGCTCGGGCTCTGCATCGGCCTGTTGTCCACCGCGATTCCCTACGTGCTGGACCAACTGGTGCTCGTGCAGATCGGCAGCGCGAAATTCGCCCTGCTGCTGGCGCTGCTGCCGGTCACCGCGTCGCTGATCGGCGTGGTGGTGCTCCGCCAGGTACCGACGCTTCCTGAAATCGCGGGCATCGGGCTCGTCGTCGTCGCACTGCTTCTCGGCGCTCGGGAATCGCGGCACACGCGACCGGAGCCACCGCCGTAGCCTGGCGGTGTGGGCCTGCTCATCGTCCGGATCGTCGAGCTGCTGATCGTGGCCTTGCCGGTGATCGGCCTGGCCTACGGCGGGTACAAGGCGGTGGCCAAGGTCCGGGAACGCAGTGACGACGACGCCCCGCAGCTCGACGGACCGCAGCCCGAGCCGACGAGCACGAGTGCCCAGTGGCAGGCGATCATGCGGATGGTGCGCGAACACGACCGGACCGACACCCGTTGGCTGGACTACGAGATCGATGTCAGCAAGCTGCTCGACTACCCGCTGATGACCGATATGCGCGATCCCCTCACCCAGCGGTTCCACCGCGCCAAGCTGCGCGCGGACATGTTGCGTCCCGCCGACGCGGGCGACCTCCTCGGTGACAGCGAGGCCGCTCGTCTGTACCTCGACGCCGTGGAGGAGTACGTGACGGCGTTCGACGTCGCCGAGGCCGAGGCAATTCGCAAGCGGCGCAGCGATTTCACCCGGGAAGAGCAGCAGCGGTTGTCGCGCGCGCACGGTGCGATGCGGATTGCGACCGACTCCGCTGCCACGCCGCAGGAGCGGGAGCGCGCCTTCGCCGTCGCACGCCGCGAACTCGACGGGCTGGTGGTGCTGCCGGAGCGCACCCGCGCCGCGATCGAACGCGGCATCGCGGGCGAACTCGACAGCTAGGAGCGGGGCGGATCCTGGCCGCTCAGCCGGCGTTCTCTTCGGCGAACTGTTCCTCGTGACCGTTGACGTGATGCTCGTCGTGACCATGATCCTGCTCGTGATGGTCGGGTTCGTGGTGCTCGAGATCGGGATCGTGGTAGAGCTGGTGCTCGGTGCCGGGCACGCCGCCGAGCGCCGCGATCGTCTCCCTGATCTTTGCTGCCTGCTCGTCGTCGGGCGTGGCGCCCGCTTCGAGTTCATCGGGCAGGTGGGTGGGCAGCCCTGCGCCGTTGGCGACTTCCTCTGCCGTCAGCTTCGCGTGCACGCGGGTGACGTACAGCTGCTGGCCGAGGCTCGACCCCGGCGCCGCGGCAGCATGCTCCATCAGCGAGTCGTAGCGCCGCCGGACATTGCTGAGCTCGACGATCACCGCGGAGGAGGGCCTGCTGGTGCTTGCTGCGTCGGCCAGCGCGGTGCGCAGCTTGCGCATGCCTTCCAGCACGACATCGGCCCGCTTGTGGAACTTCTTGTCCTCGGCGAACGGCAACGCGTCGATCGCGGCGCTGTACATGTGCATCGCCGCCTCGGAGAGGCTGACAATGATCGACGAATCGTCTTGTGGCGCGGACTGTCCCATGGGCCCTCGAATCTGCTAGAGAGGTCAATTCCAATAGCGGTGAGCAGCCGACGACGCGTGCTTGCCGGTCGCCCCGCTCGACGTGAGCACGGACTGACACTAGCGGGCAGCGGCCCCGTGCGTCATCGCCAGTTCCGTGCTCGCCTTGTGACCTGCGGATTATCAGCGACCCAAACCTCGGGGGAGCCGGGCCCGACCGACGGTGTGAAGATAGTGCGCGGTACGGCTCTGGCCCCACCCCGCACGGCGGGGAGGCTCGGGGCGGAACGGGAGATCTGTGATGACCGGAGTAGTCGAAACCTCCACAGCCGACGACCAGTCACAGCGCGATGAGGCGCCCCACGGCGAAGGACACACGCCCGACCCGGTGTTCGCCCGCTCCGGGGACAGCGGGCTGTTCGCTGCGATCGACGGTTGGCGTGGAGTTGGATGGCTGTTCTGTGGCGCCGCCGGCGGCCTGGCGATCGCCTGGTTCATTCTGCTGGCCCCGGGTGACATGGGCTCGAAGTCGGACTGGTTCTTCGGCGCCGTCGTGCTCGGCGCGGTCCTGGTTCTGATGTGGCAGACCGTGAACGTGCAGCGTCAAGCGAATCGGCGGGCCGCAGAGGCCGCCGACCGGATGCGCCACGAGGTGGCCGCCGCCGAGCGGCGCTTGATCGCCGAACGGGCGGCGGCCGACGAGCGGTTGGCGCGCGAGCTGGCGCAGAGCCGAAAACTCCATGAGGCCGAGTTGGAAAGCCAGCGCAAGGCGCACCGCGCGGAGTTGGACGCCCACCGCACGCAGGCCTCTCTCGAGCGCACCCATCTCCACAACCAACTGCAGAAGCAGGCGGTGATCGAGGTGTCGCGGGCGGTGAGCCTGCACACCCAGATGCTGGCGACGCTGTGGAACCGGGGCGCAGGGATTCTGGGCAGCGCCGACCGCGTGGAGCGGGAGCAGGCGATGTTGCCGATCTTCGAGCAGATCGGTCAGGTCGTGAACGCCTTCTCGGTCGAGCTCGCCAACGCCCATCAGGTCGTCGACGACAACCACCTCAACCGCGCGCTCGAGGGCGTCAACGACGCCGTGCTGATGGGAATCCAGGTGGCGCAGAACGTCTGCGACGACATCGTCGACGGCCGTGCGACGGAGCCGAATCCGATTCCGTCGGTGCAGCGCCTGATGTACGAGAAGGCCGCAGAGGCTCGCCGGCTGGCGTGGGATCTGCTTCGGACCGGGCTGGACGGCAGCGGCTCTTAGTCGTCTCGGTACCCGAGTCGCGCCGCGGCTGCGAGGAACGAGTCGCCGACGCGGTCGCGATCATCGCCCATACCGACGAGCACGTCGACGGTGAGCGGCACGAGCACCTCGGTGAGGCCGCGGTCCTCGCGGCCGAAGAAACCCGCGATCTCGAGTAGCACTTCGCCATGGGTGAAGCTCCACAGCCGGCCCGCGATCACGGATTCCCCGTCGTCGCGGATGCGACCGGCATCGATCATTCGCCGCACCATGGTCAGAAGCGCTTCGAAGGACACGCCGAAATCGGCACGGCCACTGGCGTTGCCGGTGGTGGTGAGATCGGCGTGGTAACTGTTGAGCGAGCCGACCGAGGTGCCGAACATCAGCTGATATCGCTGCGGATTGGCGAGCGCGAACTCGCGGTAGCGCGCTCCCATCACGAAGAAGTCGGCCACCGGGTCGGCCGTGTGCTCCACTTCGGTGAGCGCGCGGGTGAACCGGCCGAACGCCTCGCCGGCGATAGCGTCGACGACTCCTGTCATGCCGCCGAAATGCGTATACACCGCCATCGTCGACGTTCCGGTCTCCGCGGCGAGTTTGCGTGCGCTGAGCCCGGCGACGCCGTCGCGCTCGAGGATCGCCATACCGCCCTCGATCAGCTGCTCGCGAACCTCGCCCACCCTTGCCATGCTGCCATAACGGTGTTATACATGGGAATCCATAACGGTGTTATAAGGAGTGTCGCCATGGCGAACCGCTACCTCGAAGGAAGCTTCGCGCCCATCGACCGCGAGTACACGCTGACCGACCTCGACGTGGTCGGTGCCATCCCCGAGTATCTCGACGGTCGATATCTGCGCAACGGCCCGAACCCGATCGGGGAGATCGATCCCGAGCTCTATCACTGGTTCATCGGCGACGGCATGGTGCACGGGATCCGCCTCCGGGACGGCAAGGCCGAGTGGTACCGGAACCGATATGTGCGCGGCCCGCAGACGGCTCGCGCGCTCGGTGACACGCCACCCGCCGGCAACTTCCCGATCGCGGGAATCGGTGCGAACACCAACGTGATCGGGCATGCGGGCAAGACACTCGCTCTGATCGAGGGCGGTGTCACCAACATGGAGCTGACCGACGATCTCGAGACGGTGGGTGCGTGTGACTTCGACGGCACGCTGAGGGGCGGCTACACGGCGCATCCGAAGCGCGACCCGGAAACCGGTGAGCTGCATGCCGTTTCGTACAGCATGTACCGAGGAAACACGGTCCAGTACTCGGTGATCGGCGCCGACGGACGTGCGCGGCGCACTGTCGACATCGAGGTGACCGGCAGCCCGATGATGCACGACATGTCGTTGACCGAGAAGCACGTCATCTTCTACGACCTGCCCGTCACGTTCGACAACCACAAGGCCGCCGAAATGACTGTGCCGCGCGGCTTGCGACTGCCCGCCCGACTCATGCTGTCCGCGTTGATCGGACGCGTCCGCATCCCCGATCCCGTTGCCGCAAGGCAATTCAGCGGCAATACGGCCGACCGCCGGTTCCCCTACTCGTGGAACCCGAAGTACCCGGCCAGGGTCGGGGTCATGCCGCGTGACGGCGACAACTCCGACGTGCGCTGGTTCGACGTCGAACCCTGCTACGTCTTCCACCCGATGAACGCCTACGACGACGGAGACACGATCGTGCTCGACGTTGTCCGCCATCAGAAGATGTTCGCCACCGACGACCTCGGCCCCAACGAAGGTCCTCCCACACTCGACCGCTGGACCGTCGACCTCGCCGACGGCAAGGTACGCGAGTCCAGGATCGACGACCGCGGACAGGAATTCCCGCGGGTCGACGAACGACTGGTCGGCAAGCGGCACCGGTACGGTTACGCCCCGACCGTCGGCGTGGGCACGAGCGGCAACGACGTGCTGCTCAAGCACGATTTCGTCGGCGGCGGAGCTGTCGCGCGATCGTTCGGTGCCGGAAAGTCGGTGGGGGAGTTCGTCTTCGAGCCCTCATCGCCGGACGCCGAGGAGGATCAGGGCGTCGTGATGGGCTACGTCTACGATCACGCCGCGGATCGGAGCGAATTGGCCATCCTCGACGCCCAGACGCTGGAGGACGTCGCGATCGTCAAGCTGCCGCACCGGGTCCCCGCGGGATTTCACGGCAACTGGGTGCCGACGCCCGCGGCGTGAACGCATTGCGCTCGGGGGGCGCGCCGGGCGAGGTGACTCTCTAGAGTCGTCGTCATGGTGCGTCCTGAAAGCTGGACCCAACTAGCGGGTGGAAGTCCCGTCCCGGTAGGTACCGGAGCGCCGGGTAGCAGGCCCCGGTTCGTCGGAGAGATTCGGCGGGCTGAGCGGGGTGTCGAGAGCCTCTTTGGAGGGAGCAAGTGTGCGGGCCGTAGCGTTAAGCGAACTCTGCAGCCTCGTCAGACTAACGACGGAAGAGCCGAGCCGCTCATGTCACGGCGAAGGCCATGTCCGGTAAGCCCTGGTCCGGGGTAGCTTGCCGGGTCTTCCCGGGGTAGGGGTGGCGGCACGTGCACATAGCTGGGTTCGGAACAGGAGAGACCCGTCTGCCTGGCCTTGTCGGGCAAAGACCAGGGGTATAAGCCGATGGTGAAAGCTTCTGGAGGGCAGCGGGAGTCCGATGGGGTCGTAGTACCGCTGATCGGCGTGCAACACAACGCGCCGGGAGGGAAGGGCCCTTTGATCCGGGTGCGAAGTGGGTAAGCGTGAGGGCTGACCGGGTTGCCGGTCCATCCCCGGCAGGCCATCGCTTGCCGTAGCCGACGATGAGCCGTTGAGCGCCTCGCCGGTGAAGTGCGACAACTGCAACGCACGCTATGGGCTGCGGCCAAGCAGTCTGAGGGGCGGCGTTTCCACGCGCTGTATGACCGTTCTGTCGGGGTGACGTCCTGGGAGGCGTGGGACGAGTCGTGCGAACGGGGTGCGGCCGGGGTGGATCGTGTCACCTTGGTCGCGGTGGAGGACTACGGCGTGGACCGCTGCTGCGCGAGTGCGTCGTGACTTCTACGGGTCGGTATCGTCCGGCGCCGGCGCGGCGTGTGGAGATCCGAAACCACGAGGCGGTAAGCGGCCGTTGGGGATCCCACGGTGCGAGACCGGGTGGCTCAGGCGGCGGCCAAGCTGGTGGGAACCGATTCGAGGCGGACTTTGTGTCGTGCTCGTATGGGTTTCGGCCGAAGCGGCAGCACCCAGGCGATGGAGCGGTTGCGTACCGGTTTCATCGAGGGCCACACGTTTGTGGTCGAGTTTGATCGCCAATTCTTCGGCGAGATCGACCACGACCGTCACCACCGAGGTGAGTCGTCGGGTCTCGGATCGGCGGGTGCTCAAACTGCTGCGCCAGTGGCTGCAGGCAGGGGTGTTGGTGGATGGGGTGACCCAGCGGACGGTCGCGGGCACGCCACAAGGCGGGGTGATCTCGCCGCTGTTGGCCAACATCTACTGCATGTGCTCGACACCGAATGTCGCCCGTGGGGTGGGTGAGTTGGTGCGCTACGCCGATGACGGGGGGGCGTGCCGCAGCGCGGCACAAGCCGAGCACGCCTTGGTGGCGGTGGGAGAATCCTGACGTCATTGGGGTTGCGGCTGCATCCGGACAAAACGAAAGTGGTCGACCTGCGCAACGGCGGTGAGGCGATTTCTAGGTTGTCATTCCGGGCACGCATGTCGGGGCGGTTGTGGGAACAAAAGCGGATCGTGCGCTATTACCTGCACCGCTGGCCCAGCCAAACGGCGATGGCCGGATGCGGGCCAGGTGCGTGAGCGCACCAGTCGCCATCGGGTCGGCATCGATATCCGTGATGTCATCGCGGTGCTCAATCCGACCTGCGCGGTTGGGGCATTACTTTCGTACCGGTAATGCCGCCGATAGGTCCGCCAGATCGACAGCTACGTGAGGTGGCGGCTGTTCCGCTTGATGGTAAGAAGCGGGGCCGCAACTGCGCGCGGGTCAAGCCGATCAGTGGACTGAGGAGTGGTTCAACGGGCACGGCCTGCACCGTCTTCGCGGCACTATCGTAGAAGGCTGGTAACCATGTCGAGAAGATCATCGGAAAGCCGTGTGCGGGAAAACCGCACGCACGGATTGAAAGGGGAAGGGGAAACGGATCGCATGGGAAGGAATACAATGCCCACCATCACCACGAACGACGGCGTCGAGATCTTCTTCAAGGACTGGGGTTCGGGTCAGCCGATCGTCTTCAGCCACGGCTGGCCGTTGTCGGCCGACGACTGGGACAACCAGATGCTGTTCTTCCTGTCCAAGGGCTACCGGGTGATCGCCCACGACCGGCGCGGCCACGGGCGCTCGTCGCAGGTCGCCGACAACCACGACATGGACCACTACGCCGACGACCTGGCGGCCGTCGTCGAGCACCTCGACCTGCACGACGTTATCCACATCGGGCACTCGACGGGCGGCGGCGAAGTCGCGCACTATCTGGCCCGCCACGGCGAGAGCCGCGCGGTGAAGGCGGCGCTGATCAGCGCGGTCCCGCCGTTGATGGTCAAGACCGACGCCAACCCCGAGGGGCTGCCGAAGTCGGTGTTCGACGATCTGCAGGCACAGCTCGCCGCCAACCGGTCGGTGTTCTACCGCGACCTGCCGTCGGGGCCGTTCTACGGTTTCAACCGACCCGGCGTCGAGTCGTCGGAGGCGATCATCGAGAACTGGTGGCGGCAGGGGATGATGGGCGGCGCCAAGGCGCACTACGACGGCATCGTCACGTTCTCGCAGACCGACTTCACCGAGGACCTGAAGAAGATCACGATCCCTGTTCTGGTCATGCACAGCGAGGACGACCAGATCGTCCCGTATGTGGCTGCCGGACCGAAGTCAGCCGAGCTGCTGCCCAACGGAATCCTGAAGACCTACAAGGATTTTCCGCACGGGATGCCGACCACCCACGCCGACGTCATCAACGCCGACCTGCTGGAGTTCCTGCAGTCCTAGGGTCTCTCGGCGTCGTCGTCGCCGTCTTCGCGTCTTGTGTCGTGTTCGTCGGGGATGAGGTAGCGCTCGGGGTGGTGGTAGTTGTTGACGCGGGCCTGGCCGGTGTCGAGGTTCGGTGGTGGGATCCATTCGGTGCGGCCGTCTGTGCGTTTGCGGGTGGTCCAGCCGCCGGGTTTGACGCGGCGGTTGTCTTTACCGCAGGCGAGTGTTTCGTCGTTGATGTTGGTCAGTCCGCCTTGGGCCCAGTCGCGGTCTCGGTGGTGGACCTCGCTGTGGTAGGCGGGTGCGGTGCAGCCGGGGAAGGTGCAACCGCGGTCTCGGGCGTAGAGCACGATCCGCTGGGCCTTGGAGGCGAGTCGTTTGGTGCGGCCGAGGTAGAGCGCCTCTTCGGTGTGTTTGTCGAAGATCGCGAGGTAGTGGTGGGCGTGGGAGGCCATCCGGATGAGATCGGCCATGGGCAGCAGGGACCCGCCGCCGGTGACGGCATGGCCGGTCGCGGATTGCAGCTCTTGCAACGTGGTGGACACGACGACGGTCACGGGTAGGCCTTTGTGGCTGCCCAGCTGTCCGGACGCGAGCATGGCGCGCAGTACTGCCTTGAATGCGTCGTGGTGACGTTGGCCGGTCGAGCGCTGATCGGTGCGGGCAGTCTCGGGCGCCGGTTCGCCGTCGACACAGGGTGTTTCGTCGTCGGGATTGCACATCCCCGGTGCGGCCCACGCCGCTGCGACAGCTTCCCACAGGGCGCCGGCTTCAGGATCGAGGCGGCCGCGGACCGATCTGGTCCCGTCGCGCTGTTGTTTACCGACATGGAGGTAGCTGCGATTGGCGTAGTCGGCGTCGGACAGCTCTCCGTCTTGATCCAGCAGCAGCGCCAGCCGCTCGGCAGCCTTGCGCAGTTCTTCGGGTCGTAGCCCGCACGCCAGGTCGGCCAGTTGGGCTTCGGCGGCTTCGCGGGTGTCGTAGTCCACGAAGTGGGGCAACTGTTTGAAGAACGTGCGGATGATCTTCACGTGGTCGAAACCGATGTCGCCGCGGATTTGCGCAGCCGCGGTATTGGCCAGCACCGGCTCCAATGGTTCACCGGTCAGCGCCGTGCGCGCGCCCAGATCCTTGGCCTCTTTCACCCGCCGGTTGGCCTCTTTGGTGGAGATCCGCAGCAGCGTCGACAACGCCGCAGCCACCGACGACTCACCCAAGTCCGCTACAGGCACCTCGGCCAGCGACCCGACGATGCGGTGGTCCATCGCCGCGCACTGTCGTTTGAAGGTCTCCCACTCATAGGCTGTTGCAGCCCGCTCCTTGGCCGTTCCGTCCAGAGGCTCAGCCAACAGCGCCTCATAGGCCGCGCGGATTTCCGCGATCCGCTTCGATGCCTCCTGTTGCCTCATGTCAAGATGCGCGCGAAGGCGGATTCGTTGCCTCACGTAAACGTGCGCGCTTGTTAACTTGGGCTTTGGCGGTGGGTCCGGCTTTGCTGGTGGTCATTGTGAGGAGCTGGGCGGTCAGGGCTTGGACCTGGCGCTGGGTGGCGGCGGGATTGATCAGGGAGTAGGTCCGGGTCAGCGCCACGATGCGCTCCACGGTCATGGTTGGGTGATCGATCGCGCGATGGAACGGGGTGGCCGCGTTGTCGTGTTTCTTGGACACCTTGGCGCCGTTGCGGACCTTGGATATCAGTTTCTGCTGCGGGTAGAAGTAGTTGGTCAGCTTGGACTGCAGCTGCCAGATCTCGTTGAGTAACAACAGCTCTGCGGCGGTGTCGTAGCGGTGGTAGCCGACACGGTGCGCACCACCGCCCAGTTCTTCTGCTCGACGTGACAGCCGTCGTTCTTGTTGCCCGGCCGCGCCCGGGTGAAGGTGATCTGGCGCCCTTGGCACCATTGGAACAAGTGGTCGTTGATGAATTCTGATCCGTTGTCAGAGTCCACGCCCAGGATCGGGAACGGCATCTTGCGGGCGATGTCATTGAGTGCGGCCAGGACGCATTTGGCGGACTTGTCGGGCACGGAGCGGTTCTCGGTCCAGCCGGTGGCGATATCGGTGACCGTCAACGTGAACGCATGAGGTCCAGCCGGGTTGCCGCCGTCGTGGCCAGACCAGGTCGATCTCGACGAACCCGGGTCGGGCGTCGTCCCAGTCGGCCCAGGTGCGCACCGGGATCTGACTTTTGAGCAGCGATCCCGGCTTGGTGGTGCACACGCCCCTTGAGTCGATACTTGGCTCGCTCACCGGCCAGGCGGCGATCGATGGTGGCCGCCGACATCGACACCAACAGCGCCGCGGTGTCCTCATCGATGGCCAGCTCCCCGAAATGGCGCAACACCGCCACCAGTTCACCCAGCATCGGCGCCAGCCGCTTGCCGGCGGGCATTCCCAGCACCGTCCAGCACACCGTCAGCGCCGCGATGACATCCGGTCCGTACTTCACTGGCCGCGGACTTCTCGGCGATGACGATCTTGGGCTGCAGCGCCGCTGTGAGCGCCTTGCGGGCATGGTTGCGATGCCACCCCGTATTGGCGCACAACTCGTCGAGAATCCGGCCCTTACCGCGCTTACTGGCCAGCTGGTAGCGGATCGCGGTCGTCTCGGTCACTGCTCTGCGCTCGGCCAACGTCAACCCCATCCACTGGGCCTACGCGCGCATTTTCAATGAGGCAACGAATCACCCTTTCGCGCGCATTTAAGACGAGTCAACGCGGCCGCCGACGAACTCACCCTTCGAACACTAGTTCGAAGGACCGACAAGAATCTACAGCGGCTGATCGTCCGGCGGGTAGATAGGCGGGTTGACGCCGTTGGGCGACGGATTGGGCACCGGTACGCACAGTCCCGTGGCGACGTCGAGCGCCTTGCCGGGCAGGCAGAACGCTGCGCACGCGTTGGCGCCTGCCGTCTCGCCGGGCAGGCATGCCGAACTGACCGCGGGCATGAAAACGATGACCCCTGCCATCGGCACAGCTGCCAGTGCCGCTGCCGACAGCGCCGTTACGGTCAGGCCTCGCAGTGATCGCATCATGGTGGCTCTCAGCGTAACGCCGGGATGTGGCAGCCTCAACGGTGTGATCAGCCGCCGACGCGTCGTCATCGCCGGGCTTGGCGACAGCGGTGTCCTCACCGCGATCCGGCTGGCCAAACACTTCGACGTCGTCGGCATATCGGCCAAGCCCGCACTGGTCAGCGGTCAGGAACTCGGCTGGCGGCTGTCGCGACCCGAGGAATGGGCCAGGGCGAACTGGATTCCGTTCGACAGGTTCCGGGCGCTCGACCGGGTGCGTACCGTGCACGGCACGCTCACCGGTGTCGACCTCGACGCCGGCACGGTCACCGTCCGCGGCGACGACGGCGCCAGCGTTCACGAGCACTTCGACGCGCTCGTCATATCCACCGGAGTCACCAATGGTTTCTGGCGGACGCCGAACCTGCAGTCGCACAAGCAGATCGGTGAGGATCTGCGCGGGGCGCACGCCAGGCTGGCCGGCGCGCAATCCGTAACCGTCATCGGCGGGGGCGCCGCGGCGATCAGCAGCGCCGCCCAGATCGCCGGCACGTGGCCCGACAAGCGGGTCGACCTGTACTTCCCCGGCGATCGCGCGCTGCCCTCGCACCACCCGAGAATCTGGCAGAAGGTGCAGCGCCGGCTCCGCGACGCCGGGGTGGGGCTGCATCCCGGTCACCGCGCGGTGATTCCCGACGGCTTCGACTGCGACGAGATCACCGGCGAGCCCGTCGAGTGGAGCACCGGGCAGCCGCCGTGTCCTGCCGACGCGGTGGTGTGGGCGATCGGCCGGGTCCGGCCCAACACCGACTGGCTGCCCGCCGATCTTCTCGACGAGCAGGGCTTCGTCAGGGTGACGCCGCACCTGCAGGTACCCGGCCACCCGAACGTGTTCGCGGTCGGCGACGTCGCGGCGACCGACCCGCTGCGCAGCTCTGCACGCAACCGCGGGGACGGCATCCTCGCCGACAATGTGCGAGCCGCGTTCGCGGGCAAGCCGCTTCGCTCCTACCGGGCGCCGAAACGCCGCTGGGGCTCGGTGCTCGGCGTGCAGCCCGACGGCCTCGAGGTCTTCACTCCCAAGGGCCAGGCGTTCCGTTTCCCGGCGTGGTCGTTCGATCGGGTGCTGATGCCGGTGATCGTGCGCTGGGGCATCTACCGCGGCGTGCGGGACAACCGACCGATTAGCCTGGCCCCGTGACAGCGCATTGGACACCGGCCCGGCTGGGCGACCTGACAGGTAAACGCATCATCGTGACCGGTGCGACCAACGGCGTCGGGCTCGGCACCGCCCGCGCCCTGACCCGGGCGGGCGCGCACGTGATCATGGCGGTGCGCAACATCGAACTCGGCGCGCAGCGCGCCAAGGAGATCGGCGGCTCGACGTCCATCATGAAGGTCGACCTCGCCGACCTTTCCTCGGTGCGTGCGTTCGCCGATGCACTCGACGGCGACGTCGACATCCTGATCAACAACGCGGGCGCGCTGACGCAGGAGCGCGAGGACACCGTCGACGGCTTCGAGAAGCAGATCGGCCAGAACATGCTCGGGCCGTTCGCGCTGACGAATCTCATCTTCGGAATGGTGCGCTCGCAGATCATCAACGTCGGCTCGCAGGCGCACCGCGGTGGCACGCTTCGCCTCGACGACATGCACCTGCGCACCAACAAGTGGACGGCACTGGGCGCCTACGCTCGCTCCAAGCTCGCGGTGATGTTGTGGGGTCTCGAGTTGGATCGCCGCCTGCGCGAGGCGAATTCACCTGTGGTCACCCAGCTCACCCACCCGGGATGGGTGTCTTCCAACCTGTCCACCATCTCCGACAGCCCGGTGATGACCGCGGCCGACAAGGTGGTCAAGCGGTTGGCCGGAGTGTTCGGCAACGACATCGACGCGGGCGCGGCAACCAGCCTGTACTGCATCAGCGAGCCGATCCCGCCCGGCGCCTACGTGGGCATCGACGGCAGGTGGGGACTCAAGGGCGGCCCCGTGATGATCGGCCGATCCGCGGTGGCGTGCGACTACGAAGCGGCGGCCAAGGTCTTCGAGTTCGCCGAAAAAGAAACCGGCACAGTGCTTCCGGTCTAGCCGACCGTCCAGGTGATCAGGCGAGAGTGCCGTCGGCCACCCGCGGCATCCGACCGACCTCCGCGGCGTCGAGCACCAACTCGGCAACCCGCGAACGGTGTTCCTCTGCGCTGCCGAGCAGTGCCGCGTCGGTGGTGGCGCGTTTGAAGTACAGGTGCGCCTGGTGCTCCCAGGTGAAGCCGATGCCGCCGTGCACCTGGACGGTGTCGGCCGCGATCCTGGCCAGCGCCGCCGATGCGGTCGCCTGCGCGATGCTCACCGCCAGCGCCGGATCGTCGGAGCCGTCCGTCAGCGCCCACACCGCGTGATACGCCGTCGAGCGGGCATGCTCGAGGTCGACGAGCAGATCGGCCAGCTTGTGCTTGACGGCCTGGAACGACCCGATCGGCCTGCCGAACTGGATCCGCGACTTCGCATACTCGACCGACAGATCGAGCAGGTGCTGGCCAGCCCCGACCTGCTCGACGGCCAGCAGCGCCGCGCCGACCTGCAGCGCGTGGGTGATGACGCGACCGGCCTCGTCGGGACCGGCGACGAGCACACCCGGTGCGCCGGACAACTCGACCGTCGCCTGGGGCCGGGTGAGGTCCAGCGTGGCGAGCGGCCTGCGGTGCACGCCCGACGCCGAGGCGTCGACGGCGTACAAGCCGATTCCGTCGGAGCCCCGTGCGGCCACCAGCAGAACGTCGGCAGCGCCCGCATCGACGATCCGCTCGACGGTGCCTGTCAGGCTGCCGCCGTCGGCGGTCACCGTCACCTCGGCAAGCACGCCCGTCTGATCGGGCACGGCGAACGCCGCGGTGCGCCTGCCCTCCACGAGATCGGCGAGCAGGCTGTCACGCGCCTCGCCCGTCGAGGCCGCAACCAGCGCCGGGATCGACAGGTACACCGTGCCGAACAGCGGGCCGCACGCCAGCGCCGCGCCCAGTTCCTCGACCGCGACCGCCTGGTCCACGAGCGTGCCGCCGACGCCGCCGGCGGCCTCCGGCACGGACAATCCGAGCACCCCGAGTTCGGCGCCGAGGCGCGCCCACACCGTCGGGTCGAACGGTGGATCGGACTCCATCAGCGCGCGCACCGACTCCTCGTCGAAGTTCTCCGCACAGAATTTGCGCACGGCCGCGAGCAGTTGGCCCTGCTCGTCGGTGAAGATGAACTCAACAGCGTCCTCAGCCTGGTTGCGGGGCTGATCCGCAAGCTCCTCAGCCACGCGGAATCTCCTTCCACGGCATGCCCGCATCCGCCCGCAGATCGCCCGGCAGACCCAGGATCCGCTCACCGAGGATGTTGCGCATCACCTCGGAGGTGCCGCCTTCGATGGTGTTGGCGCGGCTGCGCAGGAACCGCTGCTGGATCGGGCCCTGCCAGTCCTTCTCGCCGATGCGGGCTCCGCTGTCGTAGCCGTGGTACAGAATGCCTTCCGGCCCAAGGAAATCCATGCAGAACTGGTAGATCTGCTGATTGAGCTCCGCGCCGACCAGCTTGCCGATCGACCCCTCCGGGCCCGGCCCCCCGACACCGGCCGACACGCGCGACCGCTCCGATGTGAGGCGCTGCGCCTCCGAGCGCAGCCACAGCTGGGTGAGCCGGTCACGCAGCACCGGCGTCTGCCGATGCGGCCGCGACGCCCACAGCGAAACGGCCTCCGAGATCGTGCCCGCACCGCGCCGGCTGCCGCTGCCACCCAAGGCGGTGCGCTCGTTCATCAGCGTGGTCATCGCGACGTTCCAGCCGTTGCCGATCTCGCCGAGCCGGTGCTTGTCGGGGATGCGTGCGTCGGTGAAGTAGACCTCGTTGAACTCGGCCTGCCCGGTCATCTGGCGCAGCGGCCGGGTTTCGACGCCGTCGCCGTGCATGTCGATGACGAAGTAGGTGAGGCCCTTGTGCTTCGGCACGTCGGGGTTGCTCCGGGCGAGCAGCAGACCCCAGCGTGCCCGGTGCGCCAGGCTTGTCCACACCTTCTGGCCGTTGACCACCCACTCTGAGCCGTCCGGAACCGCCGTGGTGGCCAACCCGGCCAGATCCGAACCCGCGCCCGGCTCGGAGAACAGCTGACACCAGAGGTCGTCGGTGGTGGCCAGCGGACGCAGCCACTGCTTCTTGACCTCGTCGCTCTGCGCGTGCTCCCGGATGGTCGGCGCGGCCATGCCGTAGCCCATGGGGTTCAGGCCGAGCGGCACCGGACCGCCCGCGCCCTGCAGGATGCTGTCGGCCACGGCCTGCAGGCCGCGGGAGACCCCGAGGCCGCCCAACCCCTCGGGGAAGTGCACCCACGACAGCCCGGCGTCATAGCAGGCGCCGAGGAACTCCGGGATGGGGACGGATTTCGGGTCGTGTTCGGCCACGACCTTCTTGGCCAAATCGGCCACATGATCCGCCTGGGCAGGTGTACTCATGCAGTCACGATAAGGCGCGCGTCGGGGGGCGCTGTGCGGCGGGCCACACCTTGGCTGGGTATCCTCTGAGGCGTTGTCACTGAAGCAGAGGGTCGCGCGACCGGGTGACGTTACGAGTTACGTGAAGGACGTGATCACCCATGCGCGCGCCCCTTGAGCCGCAGACCAGCCCTGCCCGTGACCCCGCCTCGGTACGTACAGCGGGCGGGCATCGGTTGTCTGTGCTGCTCGTCGAGGACGACCGTGGTGACGCGATCCTGGTCGAGGAGCTGATCGCCGACGCCGCTGCCGACATCACCTGTGTGTGGGCGCAGTCGGTGTCCGACGCTCAGCGAGAGCTGGCGATCGCGCAGCCCGACTGCGTGCTGCTGGACCTCAACCTGCCCGACGCCAGCGGAATGGCCGCGCTCGAACGCATCAGAAGCGCCGACCCCAACATCCCGATCGTCGTGCTCACCGGCCTGTCCGACGAGCACTTCGGGATGTCGGCGGTCGCCTCCGGCGCGCAGGACTACCTGGTCAAGGGCCGCGTCGAACCCGAGATGCTGCGACGCGCCGTTCTGTATGCGATCGAACGCAAGCGGGCCGAGGCCACCGCGGTCGAACTGCACGCCAGCCAGCTGCGGGCCATGGAGAACGCCCGTCTCGAACGCGGCCTCTCGCCGTCGCCGCTGTTACTCGACAACCCGGGCGTCGAGATCATCTCGAGGTATGTGCCGAGCCGCGAGAACACCCTGCTCGGCGGCGACTTCTACGACTTCGTGCAGACCCCGGACCGGACTGTGCACGTGATGATCGGCGACGTCGCGGGCCACGGCCCCGACGAGGCGGCACTGGGCGTCGCTCTGAGGATCGCGTGGCGCGCGCTCACCTTCGCCGGGCTGCGCGGCCCCGACCGGATGCGTGAGCTGGAACGGATTCTTCGCACAGAACGGGCAGGCAAGGGAATCTTCGCGACGGTGCTGAGCCTCGCCATCCCGCCGGAGGGCTCGCAGTTTCGCGCCGTGCGCGCCGGGCATCCCGGCATGCTGCTGCACGGCAACGGAACCGTGGACTGGTTGGAGCCTCCCGGTGGACCGGCGCTCGGGCTGCAACGCGGCGGATGGGACTATCACCTGGTGGAGTGGCCCCAGGGAACTGGACTGGTGCTGCTGACCGACGGGCTCTTCGAGGGCCACGCCGGAAGCGGCAACACGCGACTCGGCGAGGAGGGGCTGCTCGAATTGGCACGTCACCACGCCGACCTGCCCGGACCGGCGTTCGTCGACGCGCTGATCGGTGAGGCGGCGCAGCGTGCGCGGGCCCACGGCGGACTGACCGACGACATCGCGCTGGTCCGCGTGGAACGCACCGCTCGATGACCGACCGCACCGCGGCCGCGCCGCAGGCCAGGCACAAGCCTGGGCGAGCGCTCACCGTTCAGGGTTGGCAGAACCTGCTGCTGTCCGCCATGGGTGTGGTCGTGCTCGTGGGCCTCATCGCAGGCGGTCTGCTGATGCACCGCACCGACCAACTGTCGCGCGACTTGATCGACCACATCCAACCGGCACGGGTGCAGGCCTATGCGCTGCAGGCGGCCCTGCGTGATCAGGAGACGGCGGTGCGCGGCTACGTCATCACCGCCGACGAACAGTTCCTGGCGCCGTACTACACCGGTCAGGAAGGCGAGAAGCAGGCGGCGGAGAACGTCCGGCAACTGGTCGGCGAGCGTGCCGATTTCATGGCCGATCTCGAAGCCATCGAGCAGGGCGCGCAGTCGTGGCGGTCGTCGTATGCCGAGCCCATCATCGCCGAGATCGGCAAGGGCGTGCCGTCGGCGCAGAGCCGTCGCCTCACCGACCGGGGCAAGACCGAATTCGACACGCTGCGAGAGCTTTTCGATCGCCAGAACGGCCACCTTCTTCTCGCGCGTACCGAGGGCATCGAGGAATTGAACGGCATGCGTCACTGGCGCGACGGGTTGGCGATCGCGATGGTTGTCTCATTCGTGAGCCTGGGGGTCGTGCTGGCGCTGCTGGTGCGCAGCGCGGTGACCCGGCCGCTGGACCGGCTGGCCGCGGCGTGCAGGCGCATCACCGAAGGCAACTTCGACGAACGCATCGTGCCGAGCGGGCCGCGCGACATCCGGTCCATCGCAGTCGCCGTCGAAGACATGCGGCAACGGATCGTCGAGGAACTCGACTCCGCGAAGACCGCGCAGGTGGCGCTCGACGACCAAGCCGAGGAGCTGCGGCGGTCCAACGCCGAACTCGAGCAGTTCGCCTACGTCGCCAGCCACGATCTGCAGGAGCCGCTGCGCAAGGTCGCCGCCTTCTGCCAGCTGTTGGAGAAGCGCTACGGGGACCAGCTCGACGAGCGCGGCGCCGAATACATCGGGTTCGCGGTCGACGGCGCCAAGCGCATGCAGCGGCTCATCAACGACCTGCTCACGTTCTCCCGGGTCGGTCGGCTGGGTGCCACGCACACCGAAGTGGACCTCGACGACGCGCTGCAGAGCGCGCTCGGCAACCTGTCGGCGAGCATCGAGGAATCCGACGCCGAGATCGTTCGGCCCGACGAGCCCCTTCCCGTGATCGACGGGGATGCCACCCTGCTGGCGATGCTGTGGCAGAACCTGATCGGCAACGCGGTGAAATTCCGTGAGGACGGAACAGCCCCCAGGATCGTCATCGAGTGCACGCCGAGCGGTGACGGCGAGCCCGAGTGGCTGTTCAGCGTCACCGACAACGGCATCGGAATCGGCGCGGACTTCGCCGACAAGGTGTTCGTCATCTTTCAGCGCCTGCACGGGCGTGACGAGTACAGCGGCACCGGTATCGGACTGGCATTGTGTAAGAAGATCGTCGAGCATCACGGCGGATCCATTCGGGTCGACACTTCCTACACCGGCGGAACCCGATTTCTGTTCACGCTGCCGGCCATCCCGACCACCGAACCCAACGAGATCCCAGCCGCTCTTTCGGAAGGAACACACGAGTGACATCTGCAACCCGCCCTATCGACGTCTTGCTGGTCGAGGACGATCCCGGCGATGAACTCATCACCCGGGAAGCGTTCGAGCACAACAAGATCAGCAATAACCTCCACGTTGCGCACGACGGCGAAGAGGGTCTGGACTTCCTCTACAAGCGCGGCGCCTACGAGGGCGCGCCGCGGCCGGACCTCATCCTGCTCGACCTGAACCTACCCAAGTACGACGGCAGGCAACTGCTCGAGAAGATCAAGAGCGACTCCGACCTGTGCCACATCCCGGTCGTCGTGCTGACCACGTCGGCGGCGGAGGAGGACATCCTCAAGAGCTACAAGCTGCACGCCAACGCGTATGTCACCAAGCCGGTCGATCTCGACCAGTTCATGAGCGCCGTCCGGCAGATCGACGAGTTCTTCGTGCAGGTGGTGAAGCTACCCAAGCCGTGAGGCCTGTGGCCAGTACGGCTAGGTCACCGCACCCTGCGCGGCGTCGACATGGTTCCACTCGAGGCACACCCGGGTGCCCGCGGGCGTCGAGTCGATGGTGGCGCGGTCGGCCAGCGCCTGCATCAGCGGGATGCCACGGCCCCGGGAAACCTTCTTGTTCTCGCCGTCGGCGATGCGCCAGGCCCCTTCATCGGACACCGTGACCGTCAGCACCGCAGAATCGGAGTCGTAGTCGGCCAGCAGTCCCATGGTGCCGGGATGGTCGAGGTTGGAGTAGGCGAACTCGGCGGCGTTGGCCAACGCCTCGTTCACCGCCAGCACCACGTCGCTGACCTTCATCGGGTCCAGGGCGAAATACCGCTTGAGCCAGACAGCGAACTCCTGTCGCAAGTGCGCAGCGCGAGCGGCATCGGCGAGGACACTTGTCTGTGCGAACCGTGTTCTCGAGTCGCGTTGTCCTGAAGCTTCCATCTCAGCCCGGTGACTACCCGATAGTCGCTCTTTTAACTCGTCAGCGCGGCGAGTGCGTCCTCGAGCGTCGCGTAGAGATCGACCACATCGGTGACGCCGACGAGCTTCAGCGGTCTGCTTGTTGCGGGTCCGTCGGCCACGACGGCCAGTGTGACGGCAGGAGAGAGTTCGTCCTGGGAGGCGATCAGCACGCCCATTCCCGCCGACGCCAGGAACTCCACCCCGGTCATGTCGACCACGACCGCCGTCGGTGAGCTCTTGGCGGCCTCGGCAATCGCCTTCTCCAGCTCGGGGGCGGTCAGCATGTCCACCACACCGGCTACCGACACCACACTGATGGAATCGATGCGGCGTTCCTCGATCGCGCAGCTGCTTGAAGCCGCACCCTCCATGCTCACCTCCACTTGGCCGATCCGCCCCTTCGGCGACAGCACAGCGGGAGTTTACCGGGAAAGGTGGAATAGCCCACAGCTGGTCGTGAGTTGGGTGAAAGCATGACTGCCTCAGGATTCGACCCGCACGCGCTGCTCGCCGAGGCACGGGTCTACGGGGAGAAGCTGCGCTGACGCGGGATCTCCGCGGCGATCCGGTCGAGTAGCGCCGGGTAGCGGTTGGCTTCGCGGTGCCCGCTCGGCTTGCCGCTGCTGATCAGCCCGGCCGCCAGCCGGCGTTCGGGGTCGGCCCAGACCGCGATGTTGGTCAGCCCGGTATTGCCGAACGCCGCGGGCGAGTTGCGGCCGTACGGCCCGAAACGCTTGTTGCCGAGCATGTAGCCGGTGCCCCAGCGTCGCGGGGCGAACCCGTCGGCGATGTCGGGGCGCAGCCGCCTGCATTCCCGGGTCGCGTCACGCAGCGTCTCGGGCCTCATCACCCGGACGCCGTCGAGTTCGCCGCCGCGCACCAGGATCTCGGCGAACCGCGACATCTCGTCGGCGGTCGACACGAGGTTGGACGACGGCACGATGCCGGTCAGGAACAGCGGTGTGTTGGCGAACGGGATGATCTCGGCCAGGGTGCCGCCGACAGCCATCTTGAATGCCTTGGCGATCGGGGCGGGCAGCGGCTTGCCTGTGACATGGCTCGGCGCCACCAGCGGCACGTCGTGCTCAGCGACACCGAAGTTCGTCCACCGGAAGCCGAGCGGCTCGAGGATCTCGGTGGCGAGGATCTCGCGAATGGTGCGGCCCGTCGCCGCCGAGACGATCTCGCGCACCAGCGGGCCCCACGTCACCCCGTGATAGATGTGCACCAGACCGGGCCGGTGAATCGGTTTGAGTTCACCCAGCTTGCGGCGGGCGTACTCGGTGTCGTCCATCCGGTCGAGATTCGGTCGCGGACCGGTGGCGAACGGGACGCCTGCGCTGTGGGTCATCACGTGCCGGATCGTGGTGCGGTCCTTGCCGTGGCTGGTGTAGGTCGGCAGGTACTCACAGACCCGGTCGTCGAGGGCGAAGGCGCCACGCTCGACGAGCATGTGCACCACGGTCGTCGCGATCGCCTTGGCCGCCGAGAACGCGCAGAACGCGGTGTCGGTGGTGACCGGGATCTTCTCCGCGTCGGGCGCATCGTCGGGGCCGTTTCCCCAGCCGTGCCCAATGGCGCGGTTGAGCACCACCTTGCCGTTGTGGCGCAGGCACAGCTGGATCGCCGGATGCATGCCCGCGGCATACCAGTGCCTGGCCGCCTGCCAGATGCGCTCGACGGCGGCCGGGTCGATCTCGGAGTGATCCTCGGCGGCGACGTCGGTCACCTCGTCGAGATCTGCGGGAACCCGGATCCGGCCGGTGTACTCGCTCATCACACAATCCCGCCCTGAGCTGCCCGAATGGCGATCAGCGAAGCGAGGGGGACGGCGTCGGGGTGGGGCTGCGGCACTGGCCTAGTCTATGGATTGCCCGACGTGGGTATTAGTCGGCGTATGGCCGCGACGCTGGGTTTGCCCGACAAGGTCCGTGCGTGTCTGTTCGACCTCGACGGTGTGCTCACCGACACGGCGAGCGTGCACCGCAAGGCGTGGAAGCAGATGTTCGACGCGTATCTGCGCGCGCGGGCGGAACGCGACGGCCACCCGTTCGTCCCGTTCGACATCGACACGGACTACGAGACCTACGTCGACGGCAAGAAGCGCGAGGACGGTGTGCGGTCGTTCCTCGACAGCCGCGGGATCTCGCTGCCCGACGGCGACCCGAACGACGACTCCGATGCCGAGACGATTCACGGGCTGGGCAACCGGAAGAACGAACTGTTCGCGCAGACGCTGCACGCTGAGGGTGTCGAGGTGTTCGAGGGGTCGCGACGCTACCTGGAAGCGGTGTCGGCCGCAGGCTTGTCGGTCGCTGTCGTCTCGTCGAGCGCCAACACCCGCGAGGTGCTCGACATCACCGGCCTTGCCGACTTCGTCGAGGTCCGCGTCGACGGGGTGACCCTGCGCGAGGAGAACATCGCGGGCAAGCCCGCACCGGACTCGTTTCTGCGCGCCGCGCAACTGCTCGACACGTCCCCTGATCGGGCCGCGGTCTTCGAAGACGCGATCGCGGGGGTCGCCGCGGGGCACGCAGGTGAGTTCGGCATTGTGGTCGGCGTGGACCGGGTGGGTCACGGAAAAGAGTTGCGGCGCAACGGAGCTGACATCGTCGTCAACGATCTGGCGGAACTGCTGGACGGTGCCCGATGATCGACGACTACGCCTTCCCGGTCGAACCGTGGCACGTCAGGGAGACGACGCTCGACCTGAACAGGATCGCGCAGACCGAATCGCTGTTCGCATTGTCCAACGGTCACATCGGGTTGCGGGGCAATCTCGAGGAGGGTGAACCGCATGGGCTGCCGGGCACATATCTGAACGGCTTCTACGAAACCAGGCCGTTGCCGTACGCGGAGGCCGGCTTCTCCTATCCAGAGGACGGCCAGTCCATCGTCGACGTCACCAACGGAAAGCTGCTGCGGCTTCTCGTCGATGACGAACCGTTCGACGTCCGCTACGGCGACCTGACCGAGCACGAGCGGGTGTTGGATCTACGGGCGGGCACCCTCACCCGGGTCGCGAAGTGGAAGTCGCCGGCAGGCAAGCAGGTGGCCATCCGGTCGACACGGCTGGTGTCGCTGGCCCAGCGCAGTGTGGCCGCAATCGAATACATCGTCGAGGCGGTCGACGAATTCGTCCGCGTCACAGTGCAATCGGAACTTGTCGCCAATGAGGACCAGCCGGAACGCTCCGACGACCCGAGGACCGCGGCGATGCTGTGTAATCCGCTCCAGGCGGTGCGTCACGAAACCACCGAGCACGGAGCGGTTCTGGTGCACAAGACTGCCAAGAGCCGTCTGATGATGGCCGCGGCGATGGAGCACGACGTCGAGGTGCCCGGTCGCGTCGAGATCAGCGCGGAGGCGCAGCAGGACCTTGCCCGCACCACCGTCATCTGCGGGCTTCGGCCGGGCCAGCAGCTGCGCATCGTGAAGTATCTGGCCTACGGCTGGTCCAGCCTGCGGTCTCGGCCCGCGCTGCGCGACCAGGTCGCCGGGGCGATCGCAGGCGCCCGGTATGCCGGATGGGACGGTCTTCTCGAGTCGCAGCGCCAGTTCCTCGACGAGTTCTGGGACGGTGCCGACGTCGAGGTCGACGGCGATCCCGATTTGTCAGCAGGCCGTGCGGTTCGGGCTCTTCCACGTCCTGCAGGCCAGCGCCCGCGCCGAACGCCGGGCAATTCCCGGAAAGGGGCTGACCGGAACGGGTTACGACGGGCACGCCTTCTGGGACACCGAAGGGTTCGTGCTGCCGTTGCTCACCTACACCGCCCCCAGTGCGGCAGCTGACGCGTTGCGCTGGCGCAGTTCGACGCTCGACCTCGCCTGCGCCCGCGCCGCGGAACTCGACCTGCAGGGCGCCAGTTTCCCCTGGCGCACGATTCACGGCGAGGAATGCTCGGCGTACTGGCCCGCAGGGACCGCGGCGTGGCACGTCAACGCCGTCATCGCGATGGCTTTCGAGAGGTATCGCGTTGTCACGGGCGATGATTCGCTGGAACAGGAGTGCGGTCTCGTCGTCCTCGTCGAGACGGCCCGGTTGTGGTATTCGCTCGGGCACCATGACCGGCACGGCGTATGGCATCTCGACGGCGTGACAGGTCCCGACGAGTACACCGCGCTGGTGCGGGACAACGTGTACACCAACCTGATGGCGGTGCACAACCTGCAGTCCGCCGCCGCCGCGTGCGAACGCAACCCTCGGATGGCCAGCGCGCTGGGAGTCACCACAGACGAGGCCGCGGCGTGGCGGGACGCGGCCGATGCCGCTCACATTCCCTACGACGAGGAGCTCGGCGTCCATGAGCAGTGCGCCGGTTTCACCACGTTGCGCGAGTGGAACTTCACCGACAACACGTCCTACCCGCTGTTGCTACACGAGCCGTACGTGCGGCTGTATCCCTCGCAGGTGGTCAAGCAGGCGGACCTGGTGCTGGCGATGCACTGGCGAAGCCACGCCTTCAGCCCAGAGCAGATGGCCCGCAACCTCGACTACTACGAGCCGCGCACCACCCGCGACTCCTCACTGTCGGCGTGCACGCAGGCGGTGATGTGCGCGGCCGTCGGGCCACCTCGAACTCGC
The DNA here is from genome assembly GCA_963786995.1 of uncultured Actinomycetota bacterium. Taxonomy (GTDB): domain Bacteria; phylum Actinomycetota; class Actinomycetes; order Mycobacteriales; family Mycobacteriaceae; genus Mycobacterium. The sequence continues at coordinate 82,703 of CAWBBH010000011.1, forward strand.
CCACGACTACACCTACGAGGCGGCCCTCATCGACCTGCGTGACCTGCACGAGAACACCGAAGACGGCCTGCACATGGCGTCGCTCGCCGGGGCGTGGACCGCACTGGTGGCCGGCTTCGGCGGGCTGCGCGACGACGAGGGCCGTCTGGCGCTCGACCCGCATCTGCCCGAAGGCATCGACAGGCTCTGCTTCCGGCTGCGCTGGCGCGACTTCCGCGTCACCGTCGACGCGAACCACGACGAGGTCACCTACACCTTGCGCGACGGACCGCACAGCGCGCTGACCATCTGCCATGCCGGCGAGGAGGTCGACCTCAGCACGGACGCGCCGTCGACTGTCGCGCTGAGCCGACGCACCGCGCTGCTGCCGCCCCCGTCGCAGCCGCCGGGGCGCGCGCCGATGCGTCGCTCCGCCACCATCTGACGGATCAGCGCTCGAGCAGCGCATCAGGGCGTCAGCGACCTGGAGTGGGCACACCGGGCCAGCCTGATGGCCTAGTAACCGAAAAACCCGCCGCCGCAGCCTCGGCTGCAGCGGCGGGTTCCGTGTGCAGAAACGAACTAGCCCGCCATGAAGGTGTCGTAGGCCGACTGCAGGTCGGCGGGCAGCACCGCGACGTTGCACTGACGCTGCTTGTCGCCGATCGGGGCAAGGATGCCCTTCAGGTCGTAGTACTCACCGGGGTTGGCGGTGAAGTAGTTACGCAGGTCGGTCTCCGCCTGGCCGCGCGGCTGGTTGAAAGCAGCCGTCACGACCTGGTTGGCGCTCGGGTGGTCATTGAGATAGCCACGCGCGGCGGCCAGCGTCGAGCTGGCGGTGCCGGCCACATCGGCGGCGCTGCATCCCTGCGGTGCGGCCGCGGCAGACGGCGCGGCGATGGTCGCCGCGGCGACTCCACCGAGCAGCGAGCCGACGATTGCACCGGTCACTTTCCGGCGCGCAGTGATACCACTGGAATTCATAATCAATTGTTCCTTCAGATTTCGAATCGTTCTCGTGTTTTCCCGGACCCGATTCCAAGGTAGCCGAAGACCAATGTGATCAAACGTCGCTGAGATATTCGCTGGTGGAGAACGCGTGAAGCGTTACTCCCGGCGAGCGTGATCTGCCTCTCAATACCGCTCAAACCATTGAATCGGCGACCAGATTCGGCGCGCCATTGTCATAAGCGTTTCTCATATTTGCGCGGAAATGCTTAATTGATCGTGATCTCGATGGTGATCGAATCGTTATAGACGACGACCGGCTAGGAGGCCGGCATCTCGTATCCGGCCAGCAGACGCTCGATGAAGTCGGTCGCCTCGGTGTGTCCGCGGGTGATCCCGAGGCTTCGTTCCAGCACGAGCATCCTGGCCAGGCTGGTGAGCATCATCGACATCACCACCGGCGGGAACTCGGCCGTATCGACGCCATGGGCGCGCATCGCCAGGGCCACCGCGCTCTCCTCCATGGCGCCGTAGCGCGCCGCGTAGCTGATGATCTCGCTGCGGATCTCCTTGCGGTGATTGGCCAGCGCCATGAACTCCATCAGCAGTCGCGCGCCGTGGGCGTTGTTGAGCTTCCACAGCGCGTGCAGTGGCTGATCCTCGGCCAGCGCCTCGCGCTGGCGGACCAGGTTCATCTCGGCGCCTTCCCTGAGCACGGCGAGGAAGAGGTCGTCCATGCTCGGGAAGTAATAGTGCACGAGCGCCGGTTTGACCCCGGCCTTTGCGGCGACCCGCCGCGACGATGCGGCGGCATAGCCTTCCTCGAGCATGACTTGGGCAGTCGCTTGGATCAGGGCGCGACGCGTCGCGGAGTCGCGGCCCGCCGTCTTCGGTGCTGTCATCTGGGCCTTGACCGGGCGCCGCGTCGGCTGCTAGACATGGCGTCAGCATAAATGTTGGGCAGTCGCCCAACAAGCCCGACTCACATCGAGGTGCAATGGCTGGACGTGTAGACGGCAAGGTCGCGTTCATCACCGGCGCCGCGCGCGGCCAGGGCCGCAGCCACGCGGTGCGGCTGGCCGAAGAGGGCGCCGACATCATCGCCGTCGACATCTGCCGCGGATTCGACGATTCGACCGCACCGGCGGCCACCCCTGAAGACCTCGCCGAAACAGCCGACATGGTGAAGAACCTCGGCAGGCGCATCGTCACCGACGAGGTGGACGTGCGCGACTTCGACGCGCTGAAGGCCGCCGTCGACAGCGGTGTCGAGCAGCTCGGCCGGCTCGACATCGTGGTCGCCAACGCGGGCATCGGCACCACGGGCGTGAAGCTGCACAAGATGCGCGAGGACATCTTCGACGAAACCATCGACGTCAACCTCGGCGGTGTGTGGAAGACGGTGAAGGCCGCCGTGCCGCATTTACAGGCCGGTGGCCGGGGCGGATCGATCATCCTCACCAGTTCGGTCGGCGGCACCAAGGCCTATCCGCAAGTCGGCCACTACATCGCCGCCAAGCACGGCGTCGTCGGGCTGATGCGCACCTTCGCCGTCGAACTCGGCCACCAGTCGATCCGCGTCAACTCCGTCCATCCCACCCATGTGTGCACGCCACTGTCTGATGAACGAGCCGACGTACCGGCTGTTCCGTCCCGACCTGGAGAACCCGGGGCCCGACGACCTCGCCCCCATCTGCCAGTCCTTCCACTTCCTTCCGATCCCGTGGGTGGAGCCGGTCGACATCAGCAACGCGGTGCTGTTTCTGGCCTCCGACGAGGCGCGCTACATCACCGGCGTGACGCTGCCCGTGGACGCGGGCAGCCTCCTGAAGTAGAGGACGCATGACGACGACGAAGGACACCGAAGGCACCGTTTACTACGACCCGTACGACCTCGAGATCGCGGCAGACCCGTGGCCGACCTACGCGCGGTTGCGTGACGAGGCGCCGATCTATCACAACGAGCGGTACCGCTTCTGGGCGATCTCCCGGCACAGCGACGTCGAGGCCGCGGTCGCCGACTGGCGAGACGTTCTCGAACTCCCGCAGCGACATCCTCGAGCTGGTCACCTCGGAATTCGACATGCCCAAGGGTGTGATGATGTTCGAGGATCCCCCGGTGCACACCATGTTGCGCGGCCTGATGAGCCGGGTGTTCACCCCGCGCCGGATGGCCGAGATCGAAGATCAGATCCGGCAGTTCTGTATCAATTGCCTTGACCCGCATGTGGGCTCGGATGGTTTCGACATCGTCGCCGAGCTCGCGTCGATGATGCCGATGCGGGTGATCGGCATGCTGCTGGGCATCCCCGAGTCCGACCAGGTTGCGGTGCGCGACGCCAACGACGCCAACCTGCGCACCAAGCCGGGCGCTCCGATGAAGGTGGCCGACGCCGACAGGATCGCCGACGGCGCCATCTACGCCGACTACGTCGAGTGGCGTTCGCGAAACCCGTCCGACGATTTGATGACGGTGCTGCTCACCATGGAGTTCACCGACGAGAACGGCGTCACCCGCAAGCTGCACCGCAAGGAGATCCTGCACTACGTCCAGGTCGTCGCGGGCGCGGGCAACGAGACGACCGGCAGGCTGATCGGCTGGCTGGCCAAGGTCCTCGCCGAGCACCCCGACCAGCGGCGTGAGGTTCACGCCGACCGCTCGCTGCTGACCCGTGCGGTCGACGAGACACTGCGATTCGAGCCCACCGGTCCCCACGTCGCGCGCTACACGCTCGAGGACTTCGAGATGTACGGCACGACGGTGCCTGCGGGCAGCGCGGTCCTTCTTCTATTCGGTGCGGCCAACCGCGACCCGCGACGTTACGTCGACCCGGACCGCTACAACATCCACCGCGACAACATCAGCCACCTCACGTTCGGCAAGGGTGTGCACTACTGCCTCGGCGCCAACCTGGCTCGGCTCGAGGGCCGGGTGGCACTCGACGAGTTGCTGAACCGGTGGCCCGAGTGGGACATCGACTACGACACCGCGGTGCCTGCGCCGACGTCGACGGTGCGGGGTTGGGAGCGGCTGCGCGTCGTACTGCCCTGACCGACGGTCAACGGTAGGGAAACACCCGATATCCGGAGCAAACCGGGCCGCGATAGCGTCTGCTCACAGCCGACTGTCAGAAAGGCGTTGAGCGGACATGAGGTCGACTTTCGCTGTGCTGGGTGTCATTGCCGTGACGAGTGTCGGCTGCGGGTCGCACACGGTGTCGAGCCCCGGCCCGAGCCCGGGTGCGGCCAGTTCGGAGGCGACCGCCGCGCCATCCTCGGCAACGCCGCCTACCGACGGGATGTTCACCAACCCCGAGCCGTGGACGCTCGACGTATCCGGCGCCGCGAAGTCCGACCGCAGTGACGCGATACTGCAGACCCTGAGCGATCTCGGCGGCTGGGGCAACGACAACGCTCTGCAGATCGACTTCTCCATTCCGATTTTCTCCGCCGATGCAAGCACGCCGCGAATGGAAGTCGTTGGCACCGAAGACTATTGCTTCGGAGGGAACGCCTGCGACAGCGTGCCCGCGCAGATGCCGGTGCCCGACGGTGCCAACATCGAGGGCTCGTCGGATCTGTCCTGCGACCCCTCGGGCGAGACCGAGGGCCAGGGCGACTGCCATCTGCTCGTGGTGGACCGCGACGAGCAGAAGCTCTACGAGACCTACCAGGCGAACCAGGCAGGCGACGGAATCGAAGCCAACGGCTTCTTCGTGTGGGATCTCGCCGAGGACTATCCCGACAATCTGCGCGGCGACCAGTGCACCAGCGCCGACGCCGCCGGCTTCCCGATCGCCGCGATGACGCCGACGGCAGACGAAGTCGCTTCCGGCACTGTGAATCACGCGCTGCGTTTCATCTTGCCGAACGACCGGATGAAGGCGGACGTGTACGTGCATCCGGCCACCCACGCCGGCGGACCCGAGAGCACCGAACCCGACGCCCCGCCCTACGGTGTCCGGCTGCGGCTGAAGCCCGACTTCGACGAGTCGGCCTACTCCGATTCCGAGAAGGTGATCCTGACGGCGCTCAAGAAGCACGGCATGCTGTTGGCCGACGGCGGCGACATCGCGCTGACCTTCGCCGACGACCGCAACAACACCGCCAAGTGGTCGGATCTCGGCGTCGACGCGCAATCGTTGCGCGACATCGGCGTCGACCAGTTCGAGGTCGTCGAGCTGGGCGAGGAGATCCCGCTCACCTACGACTGCGTGCGCAACCCCTGACGGCAGGCTCAGTGATCCGGCTGGCCCATGTGCCTTCCGAGTTCGGCGCGCGAATGGATGCCCAGCTTGCGGTAGATGCGGGCCAGGTTCGACTCGACGGTCTTCGGGCTGATGAACAGCGCGGCGGCGACGTCGCGGTTGGTCATGCCCGACGCCGCCAGCTCGGCCACCCGCTGCTCCGACGGGCTGAGGTTGGACATGCGACGCGTTCCGACATCGGCGCGCGCGAGCTCGGCGCGGGCGCGGTCGGCCCACAGCCGGGTGTTGAGGTCCTCGAACGTCTTGCAGCGCTTCCCGCAATGTCGTTGCGGCCTGGTCCTTTTGACGCTGACGCCGCAGTAGTTGGCCGGCGAGAAGCTGGGTGCGGGCCCGTTCGAACGGCATGGGAAGCCGGTCGTGTTCGGCGAGCGCCTGCTGCACAGCGCGGTTGGCGCCTTCGACGTCGCCCTGCGCCGCGAGCATCATGCCCCGGCAGCGGGCGCCGACGGCGTTCATCCACGGCTCGGTCGAGCCGTCGGCCGTTGCGTTCCAGCAGGGCGACCATCGTTTCGGCCTCGGCCAGCCTGCCGAGATGGATCAACGCCTCGGCGGCGTCGGGCACATAGGACGCATTGATCACCTCTGTGGAATCCGGGAAGAGGCCGAGCATCGGCATCAGTGGCGCCACGGTGCTCAGCGCGGCCTCGTAGTTGCCCAGCGAGAGCTCGAGGAAACCGAGGACGACCACCGGCCACTCGCCGAGCCTGCGCGATCCGCACCGCTGGCTGGCCGCGAGCGCCTCGGCCACGTCGCGACGAACCGTCTCTTCGTCGCCAGCGTAGGCGGCGACAGCGGCGCGCACCGTCAGCGCGACCGACAGCGGCAGGTCACCGTTGAGTTGGTGGGCCCGCTCGACGGTGTCCTCGGCGATGAGGGTGGCGTCGGCCATCGCGCCGCGCCAGATGTCGATGAGAACCGAGTGGAAGTCGATGAACGAAAGTTCGCCTTCCTCACCGCGTTCGATGCATCGACGGCGAATCGTCTGCATCTCCCGGCGGGCCCGATCCAATTCGCCGGTCCAGGCCAGCAGCAGCGCGCGCTGGACGCGCGGGCTGAAGGCGGAGGAGACGTCGGCGTCACGGTCCTCCAACTCGACCGCGCGCTCGAGGCTTTCCGTGTCGAGGCCGTCGCCGCGCATGAAGTGCAACATCACCCGCATGCCGAGCGCCTGACTGAGCGCGTGCGGGTCGCCGAGTCGGGTGGCGCAGGCGACGGCCTCTTCGCTGTGCTGCACGGCGAGTTCCATCCGGCCCGCGTTGACCGACGCGAACGACAGCGACACCAGGATCGCGACCCGTTGGGCGAGTTCGTCGGCGACATCGTCGAGCGCCAGCTCGAGCAGATCGGCGGCTTCGTCGAAGCTGTCGTTGAGCGACGCCACGAGGGCGAGCAGGGTGTACGCCTCCGCCCGGCGCGGCCCTGCCTCGAGTCGCGCGATCGTGTCCTCGAGGAGCATCCGCGCCCGCGCGGGCTCGCCCGCATCGAAATGATGTGCCGCCGAGAGTATCCGGCGCTCGGGGGTGCCGCCGCCGAGGCCGATGGCCAGATCGAGCAACTCGGCCGCGGCCGCGGGTGCGCCGCGGCTGCGCGCCATGTCGGCCGCCTCGTCGAGTGCGGTCAACGTGAGCTCGTCCCCGTGGGTGGCCGCCAACGCGAGATGTCTGGCCTTCAACTCGGGCTCGTCGACGATCTCGGCCAGCCTGCGGTGCATCGACCGGCGGCGTGCGGGCGGCACATCGGTGTAGAACCCTCTGGCCAACAGGGGATGGGCGAAACGCAGCCGGTGCCCGTCGATTCCGACGATGCCCTTGCCTTCGACGTCCTCCAATTGCGCGACGACGTCGTCGGCGTGGATCTCGGTGGCGCGCGCTACCAGCTCGACGGTCGGCGCGGCATGGCAGGCCATCGCCAGCAGGACATCGCGCGCAGCTTCGTCGATGCTGCCGATCCTGGCGCGGACCAGTTCGGTGAGGGTCATCGGCAACGGCAGCTCGGCGGCTCTGCGGTCGCCGTCCATCGCGCGCGCCAGCTCGAGGGCATAGAACGGATTACCGCCCGAAACCTCTTGTATCCGAACGATGGCCGGCCGCGACAGTGACCGCCCGAGCCGCTGGGTGATGACGGCGTTCAGCCCGCCGAGGCTCAGGGGCCGCATGTGAATCCGCTGGATGCCGTCGGGCGCAGGCAGTTGCAGCCAGGATGCGCGCGCCGCCGCCGCCGTCGTCCGGATCGGTTCGGACCGTGCCGAATACGCCGATCCTCGCGGAAAGCCTGCGTGTCGCGAACGCGATGACGTTTCGGCTCGACGGATCGAGCCATTGCAGGTCGTCGATCGCCACCAGCACGGGGGTTTTCTCGGCGAGCAGTTCGAGCACCGACAGGAAGCCGGCACCCACCGCGCGCTGGTCGGTGGTCAGGTCCTCGGCCTCGTGGCGCAGCAGAACGCGATCGACCGCAAGCCGCTGCGGTGTCGGCAGGTCGGTCAGCACCGTGGCATCGACGCCCGAAAGCAGGTCGGCGAGCGAGGCGTACGCGAGCACGGACTCTGCCTGGGCCGGCCGTGCAGAGAGCACCAGGAAGCCGCGCTCCAGCGCGAGTTCCACGGTGGACAGGCACAGTGTCGTCTTGCCGATGCCCGGCTCGCCCTCGGCGACCAAGCACGCGGGTCCAGCGGCAGCGGCAGCGAGGAACGCGGCGATCGCTCGACCCTCCTCGGGTCGGCTCACCACGCGGCTGGGCACGCGCCCAGTATCGCAAGACATTTTGCTGAACGCGTCTCAGATCGGGATATTGACACCGCTATCCGTTTAGCGAAGCCACCGAGCAATGTTGCCGAGCAGCGATTTTCACACCGCCTGATCCAGGACGCCCGGAGTTGGCCGACTGCTCATGTTCCAGATACCTGCCCATGGCACGGTGGCTTCGTGCGGGTCGAGTCGCCGCCGAGCCGAGGACGCCTGGCCGAGCGCTTTCACGGGTTCTGCGTCGCGGTGGTCGCACGTCTCCCGTTCGGCCTCACATCTGTTGTCGCGCCGACGTTTCTGGGCTTTGCGCTGATCAACAGCTTCACCTTCGGCGTCGACCTGTTACTGCTGTCGGGTCTGCATGCGGGGCTGGGGATTCCGCTGCCGGTGGCGGTGACGGTGGCCTATGCCTGCGCATTCGCATTGAGCTACTACCTCAACCGCACCATGAACTTTCAGTCGCACGCACCCGTGGGACCGCAACTGGCGATCTACGTGGTGGTGGTCGTGGTGAACTACCTGGCGTTCATCCTCGGGGTCTCCAGTGCGCTGACCGCACTGGGCGTGGACTTCCGGCTGGCACGAATTCTGGCAGGCGGCTGTGAGGCGATCTACATGTACTGCGCCATGCGCTGGGTCGTCTTCCGCCGCTGAATCCCCGCGTTCAGCAACTGCCAAGCGGACTCATAGCGTTCGTGTCGGCATAGCCCAGCGTCCTGCCAGATCCGGTTTCTACGGTTTGTCCAACTCGTCACGAGAGGTTGGACCGATGAGAACCAGAACCGTGGGGGCGACCCTGATCGCCATGGCCGCGCTGTCGACGATCGTTTCGACGCCGGGTGTCGCCGCCGCCGATGACTATGCGGGACAGAAGTATTCCGACGTCATGTCGAAACTCGCCGACTCGGACCTGACCGGGGTGATCGCCACCCGGGCAGGCGACCTCGTCGACGACGACGACTGCGTCGTAACGAGTTCGGAGAAGGCGCCGTGGATCAAGGGTGACGACTTCGCGCCGGTCACCGACACCGTGCTGCTCAACCTGAACTGCAACTCGGGCGTTGCGTCGGCGAAGACCGCGGGCAACTCGAAGGCCAGCCCCGAAGGCAGGGCGGCCATGGCGGCGGCCAAGGAGGAACAGCAGCAGGAGCAGGCGCAGGCGGCCGCCGATGCGGCCAAGGCCAAGCACTAGGCCCGGCTGCGCGAAGGGAACGGGTCGTTGCTGAAGTCGATCTGGGCTGCGGGGTTCGCGACGGCGGTCACCAGCGCCGAGCCGAACGCGCCCATCCGGTCGAACAGGGTCGCCGCGCCGACCGAGACCCCGTCCGACGCCCAGTGCGAGTCGGCCTGCACACCCATCCACTCGTCGACGGGCAACCGCGCCAGCGCGACCGTCAGGTCGCCGTTGATGTAGCCGACGCCCGCGGAGCCGAGGTTCGTCACAAGGCTGGCGCCCTCCGCCACCATCGCGCCGCGCACGAACGGGGTGTTCTCCCGCCCCTCGACCACGTCGACCATCCGGTTGATGAAGCGCTTGCGGGCGGTGTGCTGATGCTCGGCGATGCCCTTCGTCCAGCCGACCCCGTCGCTGCCCATGAACGACAGCCCGACCCCGCCCAGTTCGTCCGGCCAGGTGAACTCCGTCGCCGAGGTCCATTCCTCGCCCCGCGGCGACTCCGAGCGCCGGTAGGCCACCATCGTCGCGCGCACCACGGTGACGCCGTCCTGGGTGATCTCGCACTCCGCGTTGCGCACCCGGCGCCCGTCCCTGACCAGCGCCACCTTCGTCGTCGTCGGTACGCCGCGGGCGGCCTTGAAGAGGTCGACGGTCAGCCGGGTGGGCATGAAGTCGGGCGATCCGAACTCCGTCTCCAGCGCCTGGGCGGCCAGCCCGACCAGCGCGGGACCGTTGAGATGATCGGGTCCCCAGTGGCTCTGCGCGTAGTTCGTCGGCAGGTAGCGGTCCTCGCCCGCCGGGGTGAAATGTGCTGGACGTGGCGCCATCGAGGCATCGTCGCACAGTGACATGGCTCGCCTTCGCACAGTCACTCGCGCTCGCCTTCGCACAGCTGTCCCCGGCTCCCCGGCTGGGCATCCGCCGCAGCTTTCTGACAGACTGAACGGCGAGGGGAGTATTCCTACGCCGCGGTGTCGTCATCACGTCGACTGTCATCAGACGACCGGCCCGCGGGCCGAGCGGACGGTGGAAGAGACCTCGGGCGTTTTCACGACCGGAGGCACCGTAGATGCAAGTAACCCAACTCGAGTGGATCATCACGATCGCCGTGACGATCGCCGTGCTGCTTTTCGACGTGGTCGTGATCGGCAGGCGGCCGCACGAACCGTCGAAGCGCGAGCTGGTGACGGCGCTCTCGATCTACATCGGGCTCGCGGTGGCGTTCGGCGTCTGGGTCTACCTCTTCCACGGCAGCCAGTTCGGTGTCGAGTTCTTCGCCGGCTGGCTCACCGAATACAGCCTGTCGGTGGACAACCTGTTCATCTTCCTGATCATCATGGCCAGCTTCAACGTGCCCAAGAAGTACCAGCAGCAGGCACTTCTGGTCGGCATCATCCTGGCCTTGATCTTCCGCGCCATCTTCATCGCACTCGGCGCGGTCGCGATCAACCAGTTCTCCTGGGTGTTCTACATCTTCGGAGCGTTCCTGCTGTACACCGCGATCACGCTGGCGCGCGACACCGACCACGAAGACGATGCGGACAACTTCGTGGTGCGGTTCGCGCGCAGCCACCTTCAGCTGACCGACAAGTGGGACGGGCTCAAGCTCTGGATCAACGAGAACGGCAAGCGGCTGATGACGCCGATGTTCCTGGTGATCGTCGCGCTGGGCACCACCGACCTGATCTTCGCGCTCGACTCGATCCCGGCGATCTACGGCCTGACCCAGGAGCCGTACCTGGTGTTCACCGCGAACGTGTTCGCGTTGATGGGTCTGCGGCAGCTCTACTTCCTGCTCGGCGACCTTCTCAAGCGGCTGGTCTACCTGTCGCAGGGGCTCGCGTTCATCCTCGTTCTTCATCGGCGTGAAGCTGATCCTGCACGCGCTGCACGAGAACGAACTGCCGTTCATCAACGGCGGCGAGCACGTGCCGGTGCCGGAGATCCCGACGCTGCTGTCGCTCGGCGTGATCATCGTCGTCCTCGTCATCACCACCGTCGCGAGCCTGTACAAGACCCGCGTCAAGGACAAGAAGGCCACGGAGAACGCCGAGGAGGACGTGGCGCAGTAGCACCGCGCGAGGTGTCGACGGCGGGGGCGCCCTCGGCCAGCCCACTTCATTAAGTCAGTCGATTGATTTAGCGTGGGTGGCGTGAGCGGCGCCTCTCCCCTTCGCCAGGTCATCAGCGGTGCGTCGATCGGCAACGCCGTCGAGTGGTACGACTTCGCGATCTACGGCTTCCTCGCCACGTTCATCGCCGCGAACTTCTTCCCCGCGGGCAACGAGACGGCGGCACTGCTGAACACCTTCGCCATCTTCGCGGCGGCATTCGTCATGCGACCGCTCGGCGGGCTGGTGTTCGGTCCGCTCGGCGACCGGATCGGCAGGCAGAAGGTGCTCGCTGTCGTCATCCTGCTGATGTCGGGCTCCACCCTGGCCATGGGCCTGCTGCCGACGTACGACGCGATCGGCGTGGCCGCCCCGCTGCTCCTGCTGTTTCTGCGTTGTCTGCAAGGGTTCTCGGCGGGTGGCGAATACGGCGGCGGCGCATGCTATCTCGCCGAGTTCGCCACCGACCGGCGACGCGGGCTGACCGTCACCTTCATCGCGTGGTCGGGTGTCGTCGGATTTCTCCTCGGCTCGATGACGGTGACCCTGCTGCAAACGCTGCTCGGGGATGCCGCCATGGACTCCTACGGGTGGCGCATCCCGTTTTTGATCGCCGGACCGCTCGGCCTCGTCGGCCTCTACATCCGGCTGCGGCTGACCGACACCCCCGCGTTCGAGGCGCTGGCCGCATCGGACGACGTCGCCAGCTCGCCGCTGCGCGAGGCCGTGCGAACCGCATGGCGACCGATCCTCTCGGTGATCGGGATCATGATCATTTTCAACGTCGGCTACTACGTTGTCTTCACCTATCTGCCAACCTATTTCATCAAGACGCTGCAATTCTCGAAGACCACCGCGTTCGTGTCGATCACCGTGGCGTGCACGGTGGCGATCGTGCTGATCCTTCCGCTCGCGGCGCTGTCCGACCGGATCGGGCGCAGGCCGCTGCTCATCGCGGGTACCGTGGCGTTCGCCGTGCTGGCCTACCCCCTGTTCCTGTTGCTGAACACCGGGTCGGTGGCTGCGGCGATCGCCGCGCACGCGCTGCTGGCGGCGATCGAATCGATGTACATCTCCGTGGCCGTCGCGACCGGCGTCGAGCTGTTCGCGACCCGCGTGCGCTACAGCGGGTTCTCCATCGGCTACAACCTGTGCGTCGCTGCGTTCGGCGGCACCACGCCGTATGTGGTCGCCTGGCTCACCGGCAGCACGGGAAACAACCTCGCGCCCGCGTTCTATGTGATTGTCGCCGCGGTGGTTTCGCTCGGCACCGTCTTGACCCTGAAGGAGTCCGCCGGGCGCCCGCTGCCCGAGTCGGCGCAGCCCGAGGTCGCGGCGCGCTGACGCCCGGGGAGTTCACCGCGTACGGCCCGTCACACTGGGCCGTCCTCTTGGTTTTCGTCATCGGTGCGGTGACGCTCGTGCGGGTCGGGTCGCAACCAGACCGACGCGCAGTCGCGCACGCTGGGCCGTATCCTCGGCACCGTCACCGCGCTGATCTACGCGGCGGTGCTGGTCTATTCGTTCATCCCGCCGTCGATCGACCGTTCGGTGCCGCTGCAGCTGACGGACCTGGCCACCACCGCTGGCGCGTATGCGTTGTGGTCGCAACGACATTGGGCGGTCGCGCTGACCTACTACTGGGGCCTGGCGCTCAGTGTCCAGGCATTGATCTCTCCGGTGCTGAAAGGTCCGGACTTCCCCCATTACCAGTTCCTCGCGTTCTGGGCGATCCACCTGCTCGTCGTGTGGGCAGCCATCTACCTGACTTGGGGCCGCGGCTTCCGGCCGACATGGCACGACTACCGTTTCGTCGTCTGCGTGACGGTGGCGTGGGCGGTGATCACGCTGACGTTCAACAGCATTGCCGGGAGCAACTACGGGTTTCTCAACAGGAAGCCGGGCACCGCGTCGCTGCTGGACCTGTTCGGTCCTTGGCCGCTGTACGTGCTTGTGGCAGCAGGCCTCATGGCGATCGTGTGGGCGCTGATGACGTGGCCGTGGGAGCGCACAGCCCGGCCGATACCCTCATGAGGTGGTGTCCGCCGTGGTCCATCCCCTTGTCGCCGACATCGGCGACGACGAGCTGCGCGCTCAGTTGCTGTTGCTGACCCGGCGCCTGCTCGTGCTACCGGAGTGAGAGAGCCAATGCCCATCGGTCTCAGTTTCTGCGACACCATCGCCCTGCTGCATCTCGGCGACGACGAAAACCGGTTCTCCCCAGAGTTTCTCGACCAGTTCGACGCACACCTCGACGACGCGATGTCGCTCGGCGCACACGGATTGGTGACGGTGGCGTCCGGCAAGTTCTACTCCAACGGCCTCGACCTCGACTGGCTGGCCGCCAACGGCGACCGGACAGGGTGGTATGTCGGGCGCGTGCAGGCGCTGCTGGCGCGGATCCTGACGCTGCCGATGCCGACCGCCGCGGCGATCGGCGGCCACAGCTTCGGCGCGGCGGCAATGTTGGCGCTGGCGCACGACTTTCGGGTGATGCGCGTCGATCGCGGCTACTTCTGCTTCCCTGAGGTCGACATCCGAATCCCGTTCACCGCAGGGATGGCGGCGTTGATTCAGGCCAAGCTGACGCCGCAGGCCGCGGTGTCCGCCATGACCACCGGGAGGCGGTTCGGCGGCGCCGAGGCCCAGGCGATCGGGATCGTCGACGCCACGGCGAAAGAGGACGCCGTCGTCGGGACGGCGCTCAACATGCTCGCACCGCTCGGCGCCAAGGATCCCGGCACGATCGGCGCGATCAAGAACACCATGTTCGCGCCCGCGGTGGCCGCGCTGGCGGCGGTGTCCTAAGCGCCGGCCTTCACCTTCGCTGCGGCCGATTCCGGCATGGGTTCGTACCGCACGAAGGTTCTGGTGAACGATCCCGCGCCGTGCGACAGCGAGCGCAGGTCGATCGCGTAGCGGGTCAATTCCACTTGCGGCACTTCGGCTTTCACCGCGGTGCGATCCTCGCCGACCCTATCGGTGCCGAGCACGCGGGCGCGGCGGCTGGACAGGTCACCCATCACCGTGCCGACGAGGTCGTCGGGTATCACCACCGTCACCTCGTCCACCGGCTCCAGTAGGTTCACCCGTGTCGCGGCCGCCGCCTCGCGCAGCGCCAGCGCGCCGGCCATCTGGAAGGCGAAGTCCGACGAGTCGACGCTGTGCGCCTTGCCGTCGAAGAGCGTGACGCGGATGTCGACGACGGGATAGCCCGGCCCCACGCCCTTCTCCATCTGTGCCCGCACGCCCTTCTCCACGCTGGGGATGAACTGCCGCGGCACCGCGCCGCCGACCACCTTGTCGACGAACTCGAATCCGGACCCCTCCGGCAGCGGTTCCACCTCGATGTCGCAGACCGCGAACTGACCGTGGCCGCCGGACTGCTTGACGTGCCTGCCGTGCCCCTTCGCCGAGCCGCCGAAGGTCTCCCGCAGCGGCACCCGCAGGTCGATCTTGTCGACGCTGACCCCGAACCGGTTCGCCAGCCCGTCGAGCACCACGCCCGCGTGTGCCTCGCCCATGCACCACAGCACGATCTGATGGGTCTCGGGATTCTGCTCGATGCGCAGCGTCGGGTCCTCGGCCGTCAGCCTCTGCAGGCCGACCGACAGCTTGTCGTCATCGGTCTTGGCGTGCGGCGCCACCGCGACGGGCAGCAGCGGTTCGGGCATCGTCCACGGCCGCAGCACCAACGGGTCGCCCTTGTCGGACAGCGTGTCGCCGGTTTCGGCACAGGACAGCCGGCCGATCGCGCAGATGTCACCGGCGACGACAGTGCCCGCGGGCCGCTGCTGCTTGCCCAGCGGGAAGGACAGCGTCCCGATCCGTTCGTCCTCGTCGTGGTCCTCGTGCCCTGCGGCGGTGCCGTTAGGCGCCGAAGAACCGAAAAAGGAAGAAAAATGGCCCGACACGTGAACTGTCGCGTCGGGCCTGATCGTGCCGGAGAACACCCGGACCAGGCTGACCCTGCCGACGTAGGGATCCGACGTCGTCTTGACGACCTCGGCCAGCAGCGGCCCGTTCGGGTCGCAGGTCATCGTGCCGCGGTCCCTGCCGTCGGGGGTGAAGACGTCGGGCAGCGGATGCTCCAGCGGCGAGGGGAAGCCGCTCGTGGCGACCTCGAGCAGCTCCTGGGTTCCGACGCCGGTGCTGCTGCACACCGGGATGACCGGGAAGAAGGAGCCGCGGGCGACGGCCTTCTCCAGGTCCTCGATGAGCACCTTCTCGTCGATGTCCTCGCCGCCGAGGTAGCGCTCCATCAGGGTCTCGTCCTCGGACTCCTCGATGATGCCCTCGATCAGGGTGCCGCGCTGTTCAGCGAGCCGGTCGGCGTGAGAGGAGTCGGGCTCCTTCGTCGAGCGCTTGCCGTCGGCGTACTCGTAGTGCGTCTGCGACAGCAGCCCGATCAGCCCGGTGCATGGAGTGTTGGCAGGCAGATAGAGCGGAAGCACCTTGTCGCCGAAGGTCGTCTGAGCGGCGAGCAGAGCGTCGTCGTAGTCGGCCCTGGCGTGGTCGAGCTTGGTGATCACCACCGCGCGCGGCATTCCGACCTGCTGGCATTCCTGCCACAGGGTTTTGGTGAGTTCGTCGACGCCCTCGTTGGCCGCGATCACGAACAGGGCGCAGTCGGCGGCCCGCAGGCCCGCGCGCAGTTCGCCGACGAAGTCCGCGTACCCGGGCGTGTCGATCAGGTTCACCTTGACCCCGTTGTGCGACAGCGGCGCAAGCGCGAGCCCGACGGACCGCTGCTGGGAGATTTCCGCCTCGTCGGAGTCGCACACCGTGGTTCCGTCCACGACGGATCCGGGGCGTGACAGCACCCCGGTGGCGGACAGCAGCGCCTCGACGAGGGTCGTTTTGCCGCCACCCGATGGCCCGATGAGCACCACGTTCCGGATGGCGGCCGGACTGTCCGCGGTTGGGGCGGCTCCGGCGCCCGCCGATGTGTTCGCCTTGTCAGCCATGACGGTCCCTCCACCCCCGGGTCGCTTCGTCGGGCCCGTGTGGCCTAAACCACAATTCTCCCATTCGCCACACAGTGCAAGACCCTTCTGACGTGGTCTAACGGCCTGTCTGGGGCTGTTGTTCACGATGGGCCACTAGACTGCACTTTGCTGGTCGGGTTGTAGTGAAGGGATGAGCACGTTGCGCAGAGCTGTTCGATACACACTCGTCGTGGTGAGTGCTGCCGCCATAGCCATGGTAGGAGCGGCTCCCGCGGGCATGGCTGCGGTTCCCGGGCCCAGTAAGGACCTCAACGTCACCGCCATTTGGCCGGCCACCGGCGACGTGGTCGGTGTCGCGGCGCCGATCGAAGTGACCTTCGCCGAACCGGTGACGAATCAGGCTCGCGCCGAGCAGTCGATCGACATCACGTCACCCAGGACGCCGACCGGGCAGTTCACCTGGCTGAGCAACCAGGTGCTGCAGTGGACGCCGGACCAGTTCTGGCCGGCCCATTCGCCGATCTCGGTGACGGCGGGCGGCTTCGCCACCAGCTTCGAAACCGCCTCGGCGGTAGTCGGCGTCGCCGACATCGACGCGCATACGTTCACCGTCAAGATGGACGATGTGGTGGTCCGCGAGATGCCCGCGTCGATGGGCAAAGCCAAGTTCCCGACCCCCAAGGGCTCGTTCACCGCGCTGGCGAAAGAGAAGACGGTGATCATGGACTCGCGCACCATCGGCATCCCGCTGAGCGACCCGGAGGGCTACAAGCTCACCGTGTCCAACGCGATCCGCATCACGGGGGGCGGCGTCTACGTGCACAGCGCGCCGTGGTCTGTCGGGTCGCAGGGGTATGCGAACGTGAGCCACGGGTGCATCAACCTCGGTCCCGACAATGCCGCCTGGTATTTCGACACGGTGCGGGTCGGCGACCCTGTCATCGTGCAGGCATAGGCCGCGCTAGCCCGAAAGTTCCTGCAGCCGTTGCCGGGTGGCGTCGTCGGCTGGGAAGAACGACTCGATCGTCAGTTCGGAGAGCGTGACGTCGTGCGGGCTGCCGAAACTGGTGACGGTGCTGTGCAGTCGCAGGTCGCCCGCCGGGTGGGCCAAGTGCAGCGTCAGCAACAGTTCCGACGTCGTCGCGTCGGGTAGGTCGTCGAGTGTTTCCGCCACGCCCGGGTAGGTGCGTATCTCGGCCAGCAGCTCCGCGAGCCGGGCGTCGCCGGTGAGCCGAGCCAGCCGCGCCAATCGGTGGCCGAGGTGGGCGGTCCATTCGGCGCGATTCCGGATGCGCGAGACCATCCCTAACGGATGCAGGCTCAGCCGGTAGGTGTTGATCGGCGGCGCAAGCAGTTCGGGGTCGACACCCTCGAGGAGCGGACCGACGGCGCGGTTGGTCGACACCACGTCGCCCCACCGGTCGAGCAGCACCGCCGGATAGGGCTCGTGTCCCGCGAGAAGTCGCTCGATGGCGTCGCGGGCCTGCGCGGCCTCGGCGCCGTCGAGATCGGATTCGGCGTACGTCGGCGCATAGCCCGACGCGAGCATCAGCGCATTGCGTTCGCGCAGAGGCACATCCAACTGCTCGGCGAGCGCGATCAGCAGGCTGCGACTCGGCCGCGAGCGGCCCGTCTCGACGAAGCTCAGGTGGCGGGCGGAGATGCCGGTGTCCAGCGCGAGATCCAGTTGGCTGCGCCGCCGCCGCTGTCGCCACTGGCGCAGCAGCGCGCCGCCGTTGCCGGTCACGACAGGACCTTTCGAAGGCTCTCGGGCACCGGTCGTTTCGACCAGTCGTCGGTGGACACCACGACATAGACGTTGCGGCCCCGCACGGCGGGGACTTCGTCGGAGTCGTCGCGCCGTCGAAGAACCGTGAAGCCGATGGTGAAACTCGTCGTGCCGACGGCTTCGCAGACCACCCCGACCCGGACCGCGTCGCGCCATCGCACCGGCGCCGCGTAGTCGATCTCGCTGTGCACCAACTGCATATCCAGACCGGCCGCCATCAGATCCGGATAGCTGGCGTCGAGATGATCGAAGTATCCGGTCAGCGCCTCGTCGAACCAGGTGAGGTAGTGGGCGTTGAAGACGACGTTCTGCTGGTCGATCTCGGCGAACCTCGGCACGATCGGCAGCGAGTACTCGGTCACGGGTCCATGATCACCTACGAAGAAGGGGCACCCCGAAGGGTGCCCCTTTCCACGAGATGCGGTGGTTACTTGACGTCGACGTAGACCGTCTTGCTCGTCACGGTGGTGGCGAGGCTGTCGCCCGGGTTGCCCGAGTCCGTCCGCGAATAGGTCTGGCCGGGCCGTACCGCGACGACGGTCGCTTCTTCGAGCGGTGTGCCGCCGACACGGTTGACGATGACGTTGTAGCCATCGGCCTTGAGGTCGTTGATGGTTTCCTGGGCGTTGCCCGGGCCGGTCGGCGCGGCGACGGCGGGGGCGGCGAGTCCCAGTGTCGCCGCGGTGAGTCCGCCTGCGACGAGGGTGGCTAATCCGAGCTTCTTCATCTTTGGTGCCTTCTTCTCTTCTGTTGTGCGCGACTCGACCGGTAGACCTCGCCGCAATTGGTGCCGGACGACAAACTTTTCGATCCGACTGATTCGATAAACCGACAGGTCAGCGCTTTAATTCCGATGGCAGTAATTGAACGCCTGTTGGCAGAATCGAAGTGGTTCGCCAGTACCAGAAGCTGGCCGGACACGGCATGACGCCGTTGAAACCGTGCGGCTCAACACCGAACAGCAAAGAAGTATTCCCGAACTCGGCCCGGGTGTTACGTGGGCTCGTTGGCCGGCTCCTCGACCGGCTCGGGCTGCGGTTCCTCCTGCGCGGCGGCTGCGGCGGCGGCGGCTCCGGCGGGTGCGGCGGCGGCTCCGCCGGTGGGGGTGGCGGCTCCGCCGACGGGGGTGGACTGCTGGGCGGGCTGCTCGGTGGCGGTGGAGGGGTCGCCGACGTCGTCGGCGTCGTCGTGGGAGTGGAAGGCGGTGCGCTCGGTGGCGGCGGATCGGCCGCAGGCGGTGGGGCGGCCGCGGGCGCGGGGGCGCGCATGACGACCGGCGGCGGCGTCGAGATCACAACGCGCGTCTGCGGCGCGGGGGCGGCCTGGACATAGGAGGGCGCCTCGGGCTGCTGGGGTGCGGCAACGAGTTCCGGGAGCGGGCCTGCGGCGGGTGCAGCGGGTGCGGGTTCGACGACGGTTGTCGTTGTCGTTCCGGCCATGGTCGAGGCGTCGTTGCGGATGGCCATCACGGCCCCCGTGCCCACGAGCACCATCGCGGCGAACACCCCGGCGGAGACCAGCAGCGGGCGGTACCACGCATCGGTGCGGGGCCGGCCCGCAGCAGCGTCCGGTTCGGGTGCGAAGTCGACCACGGGTCGGGCCGCGCTGACGCCCGCCATGGAATCCTCTGACATCGGCGCGATCTCGGGAACGTCGTCGACCTCGGACCAGGCGATCGCACGCATCGTGGCCGACTGCACCGGCGACGCGACGGACGTCATCTGGTCGTCCTCCGGCCGCCGGGTGGACAGCAGCGCGGCACCGGCGGCGGCGGTCAGTTCGGGCCGCGAGGTGGTGATGACCGGCACCCGCATCTCGGTGGACAGTGCAGTGGTGACCGCCGGGATGGTGGCACCGCCGCCGATGGAGGCGATCGCCGAGAGATCGGCGGGATGAATTCGGTTGTGGAACAGGTGTTCCCGCAACACCTCGAACGAACGTGGTCAGCGGCTGGCGGATCTCGTCGTCGAGTTCTGCCCTGGTGAGCCGGACGTCGCCGCGGTATCCCGGCACATCGGCGAACAGTGTCGTCACAGAACCACGCGACAGCCGTTCCTTCGCTGCGCGGCACTCGCTCCTGAGCTTCTGCAGCGACCCGATCGCGGCGGTGCCCGCGTTGGCCGCCGCCCCGGTGATCGACAGGTCCGAGATCACGTGCGCCAGCAGCGCACGGTCGATCAAGTCACCCGACAAGTCGTGGTGTCGCACGGTGGTGCCGATCGGTCGGTAGCCGTCGGCGGCGTCGGCCAGCGTGATGCTGGTTCCGGTGCCGCCGAAGTCGCAGAGCGCCACCACGCCGCGGGTGGGCAGGCCGGGGTCGGCGTGCAACGCGGCGAAGGCCGCCGCGGCGTCGGGCACCACCGTCATGCGGTCGGCAGCCGACGACCACTCGGACAACACGGACAGTTCGCGGCGCAGAGCGGCGACGGCCGCGGGGCGCCAGTGCGAAGGATAGGCGACGCCGGGCGCTTCGATCGGTGCGCGGCCCGCGGTGGCTGCGTAGGTGAGCGCGCGCAGCGCGCAGGCGATCAGCGTCTCGCCGCGGTGAAACGTCCCGTCGGCGGCCATGATGCCGACGGGGTCGGCGGCGCGGTCCACGAAGTCGGTGAGGACGAGTCCTCGCTCGAGCGTGACCGCGGGCTTGCGCGTCAAGGCCGCGAAGCCCGGGATCACGGCGGCGACGTTCGTCGCGCCGACTGAAAGCCCTACACCGTGAGTCATGTCACGACCTTTATCGCCGCGACAGGCCGAGGTATTACGACAGCGGTCAGGCCTGCCAGCCCGACCAGCGGGACACGGTGACGGCGATGACGGGCCCGTCGAGTGCGATGCGTTCGTACTGCGTGTACTTGCGCCGCAGTTCGAAATAGCCGGCCGCCATTTCCTCACCGCTGTAATGGATTTCAGCGGTGCCGTCAGCGCGCACCCACCACAGCCGTGACCAGTCGTCGTCGTAGTGATCGACGAGCAGGCTCACCGCGGGGTTGGCGTCGATGTTGGCCATCCGGCGCAGCCGCTGGGTGGACTTACGTTTGGCGTCGACGGCGGTGTAGATGACGTCGTTGCTCACGGCGAACACGACCGGGACCAGATGGGGCACACCGTCAGCGCCTGCGGTGGCCAACTGCGCGACCGGCGAGGAGGCGAACCGTTCCCTGGCATCGAACTCCGACATGATGTCCTTCTGGAGGTTGCGTTATCGCGCGGATAGTCAATAGTAAAGATCGTGAACGTGTCGTTCACTATTGGTGGGGAGACGGTCGATGCCAGGTAGCCGCGTAGCCGATGTGACGCCGCGCAGCAAGCCCGGCCGTCCGCGCAGCGAGGAGTCGCGCACCGCGGTGCTTCGTGCCACCTCCCAACTGCTGCGCGAGGTCGGCCTGCGCGCGATGACCACCGAGGAGATCGCCAGCCGCAGCGGTGCGAGCAAGGCGACGATCTACAAGTGGTGGCCCAACAAGTACGCGGTCGCCTTCGATGCGTTTCTGTCCGAGATGATGGCGGAGTCGCGCGATCCCGATACAGGTTCGGCACGTGACGATCTGACCGCCGTGATGCGCGGGCTGCTGCGCTTCTACACGGGCCCCAGCGGACGCGTCTTCGCCCAACTCGTCGGCGAGGCGCAGTCCGACCCGGTGGTTCAGCGGGAGCTGCGCGCGAACCTGGTGGACTCGCGCCGTCAGCTGTTCCGGACAATCTGGGAGCGCGGTGTCGCGCGCGGCGAACTGCGCGGCGACGCCGATCCCGAGGCGGCCATCGACATCGCGATCGGCCCGGCGCTGTACCGGCTGATGATGGGCCACGCGCCGCTGACCGATGAGGCCGCCGACGCTCTCGTCGACGTCGCGATCCGCGGTCTTGCCCGAGAGTGACTGACCTCACGGGCGGTGGGGGACTTTCAGCAGGGCCCCATTGTTGAAACTAAACGTTCAGTTTAGTTATAGACGAAATGAGGCTCACCATGAGACTTCGCAATCTGTCGGCTCTGCTCGCCGCGTGCGCCGCGTCCGCGGCCATCGCGGTCGCCCCCACGGCATCAGCAGCGGCCGGCCAGACCTGCACGTACACCGGGGCGGGAACGACCCAGTGCCAGTCGCCGGGCAACGTGCAGATCAACAGCGACCAGCCGGTCACCTACCCCTACCAGTTCCCGTTCTACGGCAACGTGCTGCTGTTCCACCACGGCGGCGGGCACCGCTAGATCGCGAGCTCACTGGCGAGGTCCGCGTGGCTGGGGCGCAACACTTATCGGCTGCCTTGTCGCAGGCGTCCTGGTCACGCCGATCTCAGGTTCCTTCGTCTGCCTAGGCCGCACCGACGGTCTGACCACCGAGGGCGCCTGATTCACCGCTGACGGTGCCGGCGGCGGTGGTGGTGGCGGCGGCGCGGGCGGCGGACGCGGAGGCGGAGGCGGTTCGCTCGTCGCGGTGGCAAGCGGCGTGGTGACCGCCGTCGTGGTGTCCACCGGGGTGGACTCGTCACTCGTAGTCGGCTGGCGAAACACCAACAGCGACACCGAGATCACGATCGCCGAGACGGCGACGACGCTGGCGACGAGCAGGACGCGCGATTGCGGCGACCGGTACCACGGCACGGCCGCAACCGGTGTGAAGTCCTCGTCCCAGGTGTTCTCGTCAAAGGCGTCGAAACCGTCGTGCTGGTCCGACTGATCGTCGGCCAGCAAGTAGTCGAGGTCGGTTTCGGACGCGTACGTACTGCCCTCGTCGACCTCGTCGACCTCGTCGCGTTCGTCGGTCGCTTCCCGCAGGTAGTCGAAGTCCCCCGGGGCCCCCTTCTCCGGCACCTCTTGATGCTAGCGCTACTACCTGGGGAAACACTCGGTCACCGACGATAAATGTCGACTGGCGGGAACAGGATGCCGACGGTGGCAAGCCACGATAGGGTCTGGGCTGCCTGTCGACGGAGAAGGTTCGCCCATGAAGAAATCGCGTTTGTCCGGCCTTGTCGCGCTCACCGCGTCGGTCCTGCTCGTGGCAGGTCTGGCGGCGTGTGCGCCGCCCGAGAAGCGCAGTGAGGGTGAGCAGACGCAGTCGGGCGTGGACGCCGCCGATGCGACGTCGGCGAAGGACTTCGGCGGCATGGAAGGACTCGTCGAAGCGGCGAAGAAGGAGGGCGAACTCAACGTCATCGCCCTGCCGCCGGACTGGGCCAACTACGGCGCCATCATCAAGGCGTTCTCCGACAAGTACGGCATCAAGGTGAATTCCGCGCAGCCAGACGCGGCCAGCCAGGACGAGATCAACGCGGCGAACCAGCAGAAGGGCAAGAGTACCGCGCCCGACGTCTTCGATCTCGGACAGGCTGTCGCCCTTGCCAATACGTCGATGTTCGCCCCCTACAAGGTCGCCACGTTCGACGACATTCCCGCTGCCTTCAGCGATCCCGACGGCAAGTGGGTCAACGACTACGGCGGCTACATGTCGATCGGCTTCGACTCCGCCAAGGTGCCGCCGGTCGCCGACGTCAACGATCTGCTCAAGCCCGAGTACAACGGCAGGGTGGCCCTCAACGGCGACCCCACCCAGGCGGGCGCGGCGTTCTCCGGCGTGCTGATGGTCGCGGTGTCCCAAGGCGGCTCGGTCGACGACATCGCGCCCGGCGTCGAGTTCTTCCGCAAGCTCAAGCAGGCGGGCAACTTCCTGCCCGTCGACCCGACGCCCGCGACCATCGAATCCGGCCAGACGCCCGTCGTCATCGACTGGAACTACCTCAACGCGGCGAGGACGGCGAAGCTGCCGAGTTGGCAGGTCTTCGTACCCCAGAACGCGATCGTGGCCGGCTACTACTACCAGGCGATCAACGCCGACGCGCCGCATCCTGCGGCAGCCCGGCTGTGGCAGGAGTTCCTCTACAGCGACGAGGGGCAGAACCTGTACGCCGCAGGAGGAGTCCGGCCGGTGCGGGCCGACGGCATGCTGGCTGCAGGCACGATGGACAAGGCCGTCATCGACCGCATCCCGGTCGTGGACGGGCCGGTCACCGTGCCGACGCCGGATCAGACGGACAAGGCGACCAAGTATCTGGCGGACAACTGGGCGAAGGCCATCGGCTGAGACGGCGGACGCGAGGAGCAGAACGTAGATGGCGGACGCGAGGAGCAGAACGTAGATGGCGGACGCGAGGAGCAGAACATAGATGGCGAAGCGCATCCGGGAGGCGCTCCCGCTTCTGCCGTTCTTCGCTCTGGTCACAATCTTTCTGATCGTTCCGACCGTCACCGTGATCGTCAGCGCGTTCTTCGTCGACGGCGCGTTCTCGCTGGCCCGGATAACGGCCCTGTTCTCCGAGACCGCGCTGTCGGCGCTGTGGAAGAGCGTGCTGCTCTCGGCGAGCACGGCAATCATCGGCGCGTTGTTCGGAGCGGTGCTGGCCTGGCTGATCGTCAGCAGCCCGCCCTCGTCCATCCTGCGACGAGCGGTGATCTCGCTGTGCAGCGTGCTGGCCCAGTTCGGTGGCGTCGCACTGGCTTTCGCGTTCCTGGCGACCATCGGCCTCAACGGCGTGCTGACCATCTGGGTGCAGCAGCACTTCGGTTGGAACCTGGCCGGATCCGGTTGGCTGTACAGCCTGTCCGGGTTGATTCTGGTCTACACATACTTCCAGATCCCGCTGATGGTGATCGTGTTCGTACCCGCGCTGGAAGGCCTGCGCGATCAGTGGCGCGAGGCGGCCGTCAGCCTCGGTGCATCGACGTTGCAGTACTGGCGCCAGGTCGCGATTCCACTGCTGACGCCTGCGTTCCTCGCTTCGGTACTTCTGTTGTTCGCCAACGCTTTCGCCGCCTATGCCACCGCGGCGGCGCTGGTGAGCCAGGGCAGCCCGATCGTGCCGCTGTTGATCAGGGCAGCGCTGACCAGCGAAGTGGTCCTCGGTCAGTCCGGGTTCGCGTATGCGCTGGCGCTGGAGATGATCGTCATCGTCGCCATCGTGATGATCGCGTACAACGCGCTCGTCCGGCGGACGGCGAGGTGGCTGCAGTGAAAAGAACGTCCATTGGGCGCCAGGGCGTTTCGGGTCGCACTGTTCGTGGCCTTCGGCTTGTTCTTCCTGTTTCCTCTCTACGCGATGGCCGACTTCTCGACCAGGAATCTGATCGCAGGCGGCCGCACGCTGCAGGCGTGGAAGAACCTGGTGGCCAACGAGGCGCTGTACCAGGCGATCGTGATCTCGCTGCTGCTCGCCGTGTTCACGGTGGCGTTGATGTTGCTCATCCTGGTGCCGACGATGATCTGGGTCAGGCTGCGCGCGCCGTGGGCGCGGGGCATCGTCGAATTCCTCTGCCTGCTCCCGCTGACCATCCCCGCGCTGGTGATCGTCGTCGGCCTGCGCAACGTGTACCTGTGGGTGACCTACTTCCTAGGTGAGTCCGCACTGACATTGACGTTCGTCTACGTGGTGCTGGTGCTGCCGTTCGCATACCGCGCCATCGACGCGGCGCTGTCGGCGATCGACCTCAAGACGCTGTCGGAGGCGGCCCGCTCACTCGGTGCGGGCTGGCTGACGACGATCGGCCGGGTTGTGGTGCCCAACATCTGGTCGGGCATCCTGTCGGCGGCGTTCATCTCCATCGCGGTTGTGTTGGGGGAGTTCACGATCGCGTCGCTGTCCGGCTACGAGACACTGCAGGTGCAGATCGTGCTGATCGGCAAGAGCGACGGCCCTACGTCCGTCGCCGCGTCACTGGCCACGCTTGTCTTCGGCTTCGTGCTGCTGCTCATCCTCGCGCTGGTGACTCGCGGCAGGCGCCGCAGCCCGGGAGTGGATCCGGCCGTCGCAGCCCCGACCATCGCGACTCAACCGAAAGTTCCGACATGACCAATGGGGTTTCCGTCGAGCTGACCGACCTGACAAGGGTCTACGGCGCCGCGCACGGGAGGAGCAATCAAGGGGGAGTCAAGGCGCTCGACGGGCTGACGCTGCACATCGAACCGGGTGAACTGGTCGCGCTGCTCGGCCCGTCGGGATGCGGGAAGACCACCGCGCTGCGCATCCTCGCCGGCCTCGACGAGGCGACATCGGGCAGCGTCTCGGTGGACGGTAAGGACCTGACGAAGGTGCCCGCGAACAAGCGCGACATGGGCATGGTCTTTCAGGCCTACAGCCTGTTCCCGCATCTGACCGTCGTCGACAACGTCGCGTTCGGGTTGAAGATGCGGGGGAAAGACAAGGGCCAGAGGGTGTCCCAGGTCGACGAGATGCTCGAGCTGGTCGGGCTGACCGCCCACAGAAACAAGTACGCCAGCGAGTTGTCCGGCGGCCAGCAGCAGCGCGTCGCGCTCGCGCGGGCGCTGGCGATCCAGCCGCGGGTGCTACTGCTCGACGAGCCGCTGTCGGCGCTGGATGCCAAGGTGCGGGTGCAGCTGCGCGACGAGATCCGCCGGGTGCAGCTGGAGGTGGGCACGACCACGCTTTTCGTCACCCACGACCAGGAGGAGGCGCTCGCGGTGGCCGATCGGGTCGGGGTGATGAGCCAGGGCAAGCTCGAGCAGCTCGCCGCGCCCGCCGAGCTGTACGCCAACCCCGCGACGCCGTTCGTCGCCGACTTCGTCGGGCTGAACAACAAGGTGCCCGCCGAGGTTTCGGACGGTCAGGCCAGGCTGCTCGGCACATCGGTGCCCGCGTTGAGCGGGTCGGTCACCTCGGGTGCGGGGCTGGCGATGGTCCGGCCGGAGTCGGTCACCGTCACGGCGGATGCGGAGGGCGCAGCATCGGTGACGTCGGTGGCCTTCCTCGGGCCGATCTCCCGGGTGCACCTGACGCTCGCCGACGGGACGCCGGTCGGCGCGCAGATGGCGAGTTCGGCGGCGCGGGCGTTCGCGCCGGGCGACCGGGTGACAGTCGGTGTGGAGCCAACGGGCGTGCTGGTGGTTGCGCGTTAGCCGCCGTCGAGATGGACGTAATGGCGCGCTCGTCTCCTACTTTCGCGCCCATATGTCGTGGGCATCATCAGACCGGCTTGATCGGGTCGATGCCGAGATCCCTATAGCTGACCAGCGCGACGAACGGCACGTTGCGCTCGGCGAAAAGCTTGGCGGCGACGTCGCCGCGGTCCACCATCGGGATGACGCCGGTGACCACCACACCGAGCGGGGCGATCCGGTCCAGCGCGAGCGCGGTGGAGCCGCCGGTGCTGATCACGTCGTCGACCAGCAGCACCCTGGTGCCCTTCTCGAGCCGGGTGCCCTCGACCCACTGCTCGCGGCCGCGCTGCTTCTGCTCCTTGCGCACGGAGAACCAGGCCTTGCCGGTGACCAGCGCAACGCCGTGCGACAGCGGGTCGGCGCCCATCGTCAGGCCGCCGACCGCGTCGAACTCGATACCGTTGTCGGCCGCGAGTTCGGCGACCGCTCGGCTGACGATCGCGAGGCGCTCCCCGGTGTCCACGGCGTACTTGCCGTCGATGTAGTCGTGGCTGAGCTGCCCGCTCGCGAGTTTGAACGGCTCGTCGCGCCGTTCGTGCCCGCGGGTGCGGATCAGATCGAAGGCGGCTTGCCACAGCTCGGAGCGTTCGGTCACCCGCCGATCCTAGCGTGCCTGGTCAATTCGGTTGTGGCCGAGCGTAAATCGCTGTGCGAGTTGATCGGCGCGGCGTAACCGACCCTGGTGTAGGCGACGCCGCGAGGCGTGACGACCAACAGGTCGAGGCCGTAGCGGTCGGCGCCGGTGCACGTCGCAGCCGTCGCATCGGGAAAGCCGCCGAGGTTCTTGGCCATGTCGCGCAGCGCTTCGGCGTGGTCGGCGTTCAGGTGGGCGATCGCGCCCGCCGCGTGCGGAACAACGGGATCGGGTTGCGCCGCGGCGTATTCCGCTGCCGTGGCCACGTCCATCTGCCCGTATCCGCCGTACCAGCGGACCCGGGCCACCCGCAGTCGCCACAGCGTGAAATCGGCGAAGTCGATGTAGCTCGTCGCGCCTGGCACCGCGGCCAGATGAGCTTCCCGCGCTACGGCGAGTTCGTCACCGACAGGCCGCTCCGCGGTACCCGCCAGCGTGACCCGCGCCCATGCCTGTGGGTCGGGATCGGCGGTCGGCGAGACGATGGAAATGCTGGCGCGCTGATCGGCGGACAGATTACGGCCGTGCTCGGCGAGCGTCGACACGCACAGCACGGGCGCGCCGTCGAGCAGACCGTAGGTGACGAACGAGGCCCATGGATCGCCGGGCGCGCTGAGTGTCGCAAGCGTGCCGCAGTTGGTGGAAGCGGCGATGGTGCGTGCCCCTTCGGCGGCCGTCGGTCGATCGCGGGATGCCACGTCGGAACGATACCCGCCGAGTCAGTGCGCGCGGTGGGCCAGACGCTCGGAGTCGGCGATCAGCACGCTCACCTTGGAGCGCCTGAATCGAAACGACCGCCTGTTGTCAGCCCCCGAGAGCGGCGATCAGGTCCTTGATCCGCGACGCCTCGTCCTCGAGCACCGGCTCTTCGGATTCGACGGCTTCGATGAGGTCTTTGCGCAGCCCGACGCCGTTGGCCGCTTCCTTGGTGGACAGCTTCGCCCGGCCGCGCGCGATGTAGAGGCGCTGGCCCAGCGTCGCGCCGGGGCCGTTGGCGGCGGTGGCCATCAGATCGTCATACCGGCTCCGCACACCGCTGAGCGCGACGATGACCGACGGGGTCACCCGGCTGCGGCTCGCGGCGTCGGCGAGGGAATCCTGCAGTTTGCGAAGACCGGCGAGGATCACGCCCGCACGGTCGGGGAATTCCGGATCGCTCGGATCGGGGAGAGTGTCGATCGCAGCCGCGTACATGTGCATGGCCGCATCCGACAAACCAACGATTACTGGGGCTTCGCCATCATTCGGCTCTGACACGGCCACTCGATTCGTCGAAGAATTCCGAGACACCGATACCACCCGGCGATGGGAACAACGGTCGCGCAACGTTATCCCGGTTCGTCGTCGGTTTCAACCGTTCCTTTACACCATCGGATGCCGCTCGTCGCTCACCGACGGTGCGACACGCGGTGCGTATTCAAGTCCATCGCGTGTGGGTAGGTTTGGAGATCGTATGGATGCTCCGACGGATGCACGAGATCGCGTCGACGAGTCGGTCGACCACGACCCCACGGAGGGCAGCCACGTCACCGACGGCGTGGTGGAACACCCGACCGCCGACGACTTCGGGCACGCCGCCGTGCTGCCGGCGGATCGCACCTGGTTCAAGCGCGCCGTCTTCTACGAGGTGCTGGTGCGTGCGTTCTACGACTCCAACTCCGACGGATCGGGTGATCTGCGCGGGCTCACCGAACAGCTCGACTATTTGAAGTGGCTCGGTGTCGACTGTCTGTGGCTGCCGCCCTTCTACGACTCGCCGCTGCGCGACGGCGGCTACGACATCCGCGACTTCTACAGGGTGCTGCCCGAGTTCGGCACCGTCGACGACTTCGTCGAGCTGCTCGACGCCGCGCACCGGCGCGGCATCCGGGTCATCACCGACCTGGTGATGAACCACACCTCGGATCGCCACGCGTGGTTTCAGGAGTCGCGGCGTGATCCCGACGGGCCGTACGGCGACTTCTTCGTGTGGAGCGACACCAGCGACAAGTATCCGCGACGCCCGCGATCATCTTCGTCGACACCGAGGAGTCGAACTGGACGTTCGACCCCGTGCGCAGGCAGTTCTACTGGCATCGCTTCTTCTCCCATCAGCCCGACCTGAACTACGACAACCCCGCCGTTGCGGAAGCCATGATCGACGTCCTGCGGTTCTGGCTGGACCTCGGCATCGACGGGTTCCGGCTCGACGCCGTGCCGTACCTGTTCGAGCGCGAGGGCACCAATTGCGAGAACCTGCCCGAGACGCACGCCTTCCTCAAGCACTGCCGCAAGGTGATCGACGACGAGTACCCCGGCCGGGTGCTGCTCGCGGAGGCGAACCAGTGGCCCGCCGACGTCGTCGAGTACTTCGGCGACCCGGACACCGGCGGCGACGAATGCCATATGGCGTTCCACTTCCCGCTGATGCCGCGCATCTTCATGGCGGTGCGGCGCGAGTCGCGGTTCCCGATCTCGGAGATCCTCTCCCAGACACCGCCGATTCCCGATATGGCGCAGTGGGGCATCTTCCTGCGAAACCACGACGAGTTGACGCTCGAGATGGTCACCGACGAAGAGCGCGACTACATGTACTCCGAGTACGCCAAGGATCCGCGGATGAAGGCCAATGTCGGCATTCGCCGCAGGCTCGCGCCGTTGCTCGAGAACGACCGCAATCAGATCGAGCTGTTCACCGCGATGCTGTTGTCGCTGCCCGGGTCCCCGGTGCTGTACTACGGCGACGAGATCGGCATGGGCGACATCATCTGGCTCGGTGACCGCGACGGTGTGCGCACGCCGATGCAGTGGACGCCCGACCGCAACGCGGGGTTCTCGACGGCCACCCCGGGGCGGCTGTACCTGCCGCCGAACCAGGACGCGATCTACGGCTATCACTCGGTCAACGTGGAGGCGCAGCGGGACAGCTCGACGTCGCTGCTGAACTGGACGCGCACAATGCTGGCGGTGCGCGGCCGCCACGAGGCGTTCGCCATCGGCACGTTCCGCGAGCTGGGCGGGTCCAACCCGTCGGTGCTCACCTACGTCAGGGAACTGGGCGACGACACGGTGCTGTGCGTCAACAACCTCTCCCGGTTCCCGCAGCCCATCGAATTGAATCTGCAGCACTGGAACGGGTACACCCCCGTGGAGATGACCGGTTACGTGGAGTTCCCCCGCATCGGTCAGCTGCCGTACCTGCTCACACTTCCCGGTCACGGGTTCTACTGGTTTCAGTTGCGCCCGCCGGAGCCCGGAGATCAGTCATGAACCTGCCATTCGACTCCTGGATCGTCCACCAACGCTGGTACGCCGGCCGCAACCGCGAGCTGGCCTCCGCGCAGCCCGCCGTCGTCGTTTCGCTGCGCGAAGACCTCGACCTGGTGCTGCTCGACGTCGCCTACGCGAGCGGGCCGCCCGAGCGCTACCAGGTGATCGTGCGCTGGGACAGCGGACCGATCGACGAGTACGCCGACGTCGCGACCATCGGCGCCGACGGCGACCGCACCGCCTACGACGCGCTCTACAACCCGCTGGATGCGAAATACCTTCTGTCGCTGTTCGATTCGTCGACCACGGTCGACGACGTCCGGTTCACCAAGGAGCCCGGGGTCGACCTGCCGTTCGACGCCGCGCCGAGGGTGTCGAGCGCCGAGCAGAGCAACAGCAGCGTCATCTTCGAGGAGCGGGCCGTCTTCAAGATGTTCCGGCGGATCACCCCGGGCATCAACCCCGACATCGAGCTCAACCGGGTGCTCGCACGGGCGGGCAACCCGCACGTCGCGCGGCTGCTCGGGTCCTACGAGTCGACGCTGGACGGCGAGCCGTATGCGCTCGGGATGGTCACCGAGTTCGCGGCCAACTCGGCAGAAGGCTGGGACATGGCCACGGCCAGCACCCGCGACCTGTTCGCCGAGGGCGATCTGTACGCCGACGAGGTGGGCGGCGACTTCGCGGGCGAGTCCTACCGGCTCGGCGAGGCCGTCGCCTCGGTGCACGCCACTCTGGCCGCCGAACTCGGAACCTCGAGCACGCCGTTCCCGACCGACGCGGTGCTGGAGCGGCTGGCGGCGGCAGCCGCGGCGGTTCCCGACCTCGGCGAATACGTGCCGTTGATCGAGGAGCGCTACCGCAAGCTGGCCGAGCACACGATCACCGTCCAGCGCATGCACGGCGACCTGCACCTCGGGCAGGTGCTCCGCACCCCCGAACGGTGGCTGCTGATCGACTTCGAGGGCGAGCCGGGTCAGCCGCTGGACGAACGGCGGCGCCCTGATGCGACCGCACGCGACGTCGCAGGCGTGTTGCGGTCCTTCGAGTACGCCGCCTATCAGCGGCTGATGGAGCAGGACCAGGAGGACGACCGGGCCAGGCAACTGGCGGCGCGCGCCCGCGAGTGGGCGGACCGCAACAGCACGGCGTTCTGCGAGGGATACGCCGCGCAGTCGGGCGTCGACCCGCGCGACGAGGCAGAGCTGCTCGCCGCCTACGAGCTGGACAAGGCGGTCTACGAAGCGGCCTACGAGGCGCGGCATCGGCCGACGTGGCTGCCCATCCCGCTGCGCTCCATCGCGCGGATCGTCGGCTAGCGTTGTTGACGCAGCCGTAAGATTTGCCAAACGGCTCCGCCCAGCCCGCTGCGGGTGCACCATCCCATCATGGTTGACGTGGACGTTTGCATGATCGGGGCCGGATTCGCCGGGCTTACTGCGGCGTTGCGACTCAAGCAGGCGGGGCATTCGGTGGCGCTGTTGGAGGCCAGGGACCGGGTCGGCGGCCGCACGTTCACCGAAGTGCGCGGCGACGGGACGTGGATCGATCGCGGCGGTGCCTGGGTCGGCCCGGGGCAGGACCGTATCTACGCGCTGACAGACGAGTTCGGAGTCGGAACCTACAAGCAGTACGCCGACGGCGAGGCGATGATGGTCATCGACGGCAAGCAGTTCCGCTACCGCGGCGTCGTGCCGCGAACCCTGAACCCGTTCGCGACGGTGAACCTCGGCACGGCGATGCTCGAGCTGAGCAAGATGTGCAAGACGATTCCGCTCGAGGCGCCGTGGGAGGCCAGGAAGGCCGACAAGTGGGACAGCATCACGGTCGCGCTGTGGCTGGATCACCATGTGCGCTCGCAGGCCGCCCGCGATCTGCTCGAGACGGCGATCGGCGGCACCTACACCAGCGACACCTCGGAGATCTCGCTTCTGTTCGCACTGCATCAGATGGCCTCGGGCGGCGGACCTGATTTCGTGTTCGGCATCGAAGGTGGATCGCAGGACTCGCGCATCGTCGGCGGCATGGGTGCGATCTACCGGCCGATGGCCGAGAAGATCGGCGACTCTCTGCACCTCGGTCAGCCGGTGCGCAGGATCGCGCAGGACGACGCAGGCGTGACGATTGCGTCCGACGCCATGACGGTACGCGCACGCCGCGCGATCGTCGCGGTGCCGATCGCCATTGCCAGCCAGATCATTTACGAGCCAATGCTTTCCGTCGACCGATCGCTGCTTCATCAACGCATGCCGGGCGGCGCCGTCGCGAAGATCAACGTCGTGTACGACGAACCCTTCTGGCGGGCGGACGGACTGTCCGGGCAGTCGGCGGCACCGGGCACGCCCGCACCGGTCACCATCGACGCGTGCACCGACAGCGGCACACCGGGAGTGCTGTGCGTGATCGTCGAAGGCCCCACCGCGCGCGAGATGTGCCACCTCGGCGCCGCGCAGCGCCGCGAGGCTGTCCTCGCCGAGCTCGCCACCCGATTCGGGACGAAGGCGCGCTCGCCGATCGACTACATCGAGCAGAACTGGACGACCGAACGCTATTCGGGCGGCGGCATGATCAGCCACGCGCCCCCGGGAGTGCTCACCGAGTTCGGTCCCGCGCTTCGCGCGCCGTGCGGCCGCCTGCACTGGGCGGGCACCGAGAGCTCGGCTGTCATGTGCGGCTGGGTCGACGGCGCCGTGCGCTCGGGAGAACGCGCGGCCGTCGAGGTGATGGCCGGCGAGCGGGCGGCGGCGGCATAACGGGTATCCGTAGCCATGGCTGAGTACTCGGTGAACATCGGCGCGGTGACGAAGGCGCGCAAGCTGATCGACGCCCGGCAGTACGTGTTGGACAGCGACTGGGGGCAGGTGCAGCCTCGCGCCGACGCGCAGAACGCCTTCCTGAAGAACCACCCATGGGACGAGTACGCCGACTGGCATCTCGGGCTCACCGAGGGCGCGGCAGACCACACCAAGGCGAGGTACGCGTTCGTCTACGGCGATCTGCGGCGGGTTCACCGCACCGGCCTGATCGCCTGCGTCTACCGCGCGTCGGAGTGGCGGCACAAGGACGTCGAGCTGGCGGCCCACGACCTCCTGCAGTACCTCGACGCCAAGACCGGGCTCAAGCCCTCGGGCTAGGGCCGGAGCACAAAATCCAGAAAGCGCTCCTGCATCCCGGCGGCGGCGTCGTCGGGTGTCGCGCCGTGCAGCACGGCCATTCCAGCTCCGAAGAAGACCGCCGACCGGATCCCCGCCTCCTCGTCGTCGAAGCCGGCGTCGGTGAAGGCGGAGAACACGGCGCGCAGCACGCGGCCGTCGCTTTTGCGAACGTTCGCGGCGACGGTGTCGTCGGTCAGCGCCCACACCCGCATCACCCGCTCCAGCGCCCACTGCTGCGGGCGCACCACAGCGTCCATCATGTGGCGCAGCCGTTGCCGCGGGCCGAACTGTTCGGAGTCCTCGAACTGCTGGCGGTCCTGATCGGCCAGGTCGCCCCACGCCTCGATGAGGGCGGTGCGGTAGGACGGAAGGTCGGCGAAATGCCAGTAGAAACTGCCCTTGGTGACGCCGAGGCGCTCGCACACCCGGTCGAGGCGCAACGCGTTCGGTCCGCCCTCTGCGAGCACGGCGAACCCGGCCTGGATCCAGTCGTCGACCGAAAGCCGACGTCCGGAGTCGCGGGGCCTGCTCATGCAGCGCAGCATACGACTACCAGCAATTTGACAGGTTCGAAAATTACCGACGGTAATGAGGTCCGCCAAAGGGTGCTGATGCAACCGTGGCCGCCGGTAGTCACCGCCGCTCTTCGGCTTCTACTTCCAGCCCGCCCGGCCGGCGGCACCCCTCGGTGCCGACTGCGCGGCCACGGCTGCTTCAGTTGAGAAACCGTACCATACTGCCTGGTATGGGCCGGGTTTTCGGCGGAGTTGCCACTGTGTGATGGCCATCGATCGGCCGGCCTGCGCAACCAACGCCCCGACGCGGCCGCTGGATCGGCTGCGGCGTCGAATGTGGGCGGCGGCGGTTTAGCCCGTTGAGATGTCGGGCAACATGGGGTGCATGGCACGCGACGTCTCCGACGACTTCCCTCTGACGCCCGAAGAGGCACTCGACTCCGACGAAGTGCGCAACGCCGACGGCGACGAAACCGTCGATCCGCCCGAGCGCTGGATCGACGCCCGCGAGGACGAGAGCCTCGACGAGCGGCTCGCCGACGAGGTGCCCGACGTCCGCCCCGAGGACTGGGGGCACCTCCCGCTTGCGGGGGACGACCTGCGCGACGCCGACGACAGCCAGCCCGAGACCGTGTCGCTGTCAGGCGACCGGGTCGACGAACTCGACCCGCAGCGGCATGGCCGCGAGCGCGGCCAGATCGACGGGACGCCGGAGGACGGCGACTCGTTCTACGACGTCGTCGAGTAAGCGTTGCGCGTCACTTGACGTGCGCCTGCAGCACCATCACCGAGCGCGCGTCGACGGTGACCTTCGCCGCGGCGTCGTACGGCTTGGATTCGTCGTTGACGTCGTCGGCGGTGTAGATCACCGGTAGCCAAGAGGCCCCGTATTTCGTTGCGGGCAAAGTAAACTCGATCGGCTCATGGTGTGCGTTGAAGAACAACACGAACGAGTCGTCGGTAATCCGCTGACCGCGCACGTCGGTACCGGGGATGCCCTGGCCGTTCAGATACACCCCCAGCGATTTGGCGAATCCCGATTCCCAGTCCTCGTCGGCCATCTCCGAGCCGTCGGGTGCGAACCACGCGATGTCGGGCAGCTTGGGTCCGCCGCGCTGCCGCACCGGCGTGCCGCTGAAGAACCGTCGCCTGCGGAACACCGGATGCGCAGCCCGTAGCGCGGACACGGTGCGGGTGAACTCGATCAGGCCGGTGTCAGCCTCGTCCCAGTGGATCCAGGACAGCTCGTTGTCCTGGCAGTACACGTTGTTGTTGCCCTGCTGCGTGCGGCCGAGTTCGTCGCCGTGCGCGATCATCGGCACACCCTGCGACAACAGCATGGTGGTCAGGAAATTGCGCTGCTGACGCGCCCGCAGAGCGTTGATCTCCTTGTCGTCGGTCGGTCCTTCGACACCGCAGTTCCACGAGCGGTTGTGGCTCTCGCCGTCCTTGTTGTCCTCGCCGTTGGCCTCGTTGTGCTTTTCGTTGTACGACACGAGGTCCCGCAGCGTGAAGCCGTCATGGGCGACGACGAAGTTGATCGACGCGACCGGCCGTCGCGCCGTGCTCTCGTACAGGTCGGCGGAGCCGGTCAGCCGCGAGGCGAACTCGTCTAGGGTGGCCGGCTCCCCGCGCCAGTAGTCGCGGACGGTGTCTCGGTACTTGCCGTTCCACTCGG
This sequence comes from uncultured Actinomycetota bacterium, assembly GCA_963786995.1. Lineage (GTDB taxonomy): Bacteria > Actinomycetota > Actinomycetes > Mycobacteriales > Mycobacteriaceae > Mycobacterium. The sequence continues at coordinate 118,841 of CAWBBH010000011.1, forward strand.
TCCACTGCGGAGGGAAGCCTCCGACCTGGTAGCCGCCGGGCCCGACGTCCCACGGTTCCGCGATCAGCTTCACCTGGCTGACGGTCGGATCCTGTTGCACCAGTTCGAAGAACGTCGCCAGCTTGTCGACGTCGTAGAACTCCCGCGCGAGCGTCGAGGCCAGATCGAAGCGGAAGCCGTCGACATGCATCTCGGTCACCCAGTACCGCAGCGAATCCATGATCAGCTGAAGTGAGTGCGGGTGTCCGACGTTGAGGCTGTTACCCGTGCCGGTGTAGTCCATGTAGTAGCGCTTGTCGTCGTCGACGAGCCGGTAGTAGGCGGCGTTGTCGATGCCGCGCATGGACAGCGTCGGGCCCATGTGGTTGCCCTCGGCGGTGTGGTTGTAGACGACGTCGAGAATCACCTCGATGCTGGCTTCGTGCAGGGCGCGGACCATCGCCTTGAACTCCTGCACCTGCCCGCCAGGCGTCGTGCTGCTGCTGTACTTGGGGTCGGGAGCGAAGAACCCGATGGTGTTGTAGCCCCAGTAGTTGGTCAACCCCTTCTCGATCAGCGTCGAGTCGTTGGCGAAGTGGTGCACCGGCATCAGCTCGATCGCCGTCACCCCGAGCGACTTGAGATGGTCGATCATCGCCGGATGCCCGATCGCGGCATACGTTCCGCGAATGTTCTCGGGAATGTCGGGGTGCGTCTGGGTGAGGCCTTTCACGTGCGCCTCATAGATCACCGAGTCGGCGTATTCGTGACCCGGCGGGCGGTCGGTGCCCCAGTCGAAGTACGGGTTGATCACGACCGACTTGGGCATGCTCGCCGCCGAGTCGTCGTCGTTGCGGCTGTCGGGGTCGCCGAAGTTATAGCCGAACAGCGACTGGTTCCAGTCGAAGGTGCCGTCGATGGCCTTCGAGTACGGGCAGAGCACCAGCTTGTTCGGGTTGCACCGGTGTCCTGCGGCAGGGTCGTAGGGACCGTGCACGCGGTAGCCGTATCGCTGGCCGGGCTGGATGCCGGGGATGAACGCGTGCCAGATGTAGCCGTCGACCTCGGGCAGCGTCAGCCGGGTCTCATTACCGTCGGCGTCGAACAGGCACAGCTCGACCTTCTCGGCCGCCTCGCTGAACATGGCGAAGTTGGTGCCGAACCCGTCGTACGTAGCCCCGAGGGGGTACGCCTTACCGGGCCACACCTCCAGCGTGACTGCCTGCGTTTTGGCAGCTTGGGTCAAGAAACACACTCCAAAAATTGACGGACCTACGAGACCATACGGGGGTGCCCGGTGAGGCAGCATCACAACCAAAGTCGTCGATCTTGACCGACCGAAGGTGAAGCGCGTGCCAAACAGTCCCGACCTGCCGTCTTACCGATCACTGTTGCTCGCCGTCGATCGGGGTGTGGCAACCATCACCTTGAACCGGCCGGGCCGGCGCAACGCCGTCGGCGACGGCATGCGCACCGAACTTTCCGACGCGTACCGGTGGTGCGACGCGGCAGACGAGGTCGCAGCGGTGGTGTTGACGGGTGCGCCGCCGGCCTTCTGTGCGGGCGCCGATCTGGCGGCGGGTGAACGCACCTTCACCGACCCCGGACCGGGGTTCTCCGCCGCGGGTGTCGACGTCCCCGCGTGGTCGGTGAGTAAGCCGGTGATCGCCGCGATCAACGGGCACGCGATCGGGCTGGGGCTGACGCTGGCGCTGCAGTGCGACATCCGCATCTTCGCGGCCGACGCGCAGTACGGCGTCGTACAGGTGCGCCGTGGCATGGTCGGGGACGCGTACGCGCACTGGATCCTTCCGCGCCTCGTCGGTTTGTCGAACGCCGCCGAGATCCTGCTGAGTGGGGCCACGTTCGACGGGCACCGGGCCGTCGCGCTCGGGCTCGGCAGCCGGGTGCTCGACGCCCCCGACGTGCTGCCTGCCGCGCGGGAGCTGGCTTACGACATCGCGGTGAACGCAGCGCCGGCCTCCGTGGCGGCCAGCAAGCGGCTGCTGTGGGAGTCGTTCGACCTCGACCGCGCGCAGGTCGGCGCGCGCGAGACGGAGATTCATCTGGACCTGATGGGCCTCGACGACGCCTCAGAGGGCGTGCGGGCGTTCATGGAGCACAGGCCGCCGCGGTGGACCGGCAGGCGTTCAAGCCGCTGAGCGGGTGACCTCGACGCCCGCGGCGCGCATCTTCGTGACCGCCTGCCTGCTCGTCTCCTCCGCTACGCCCGCGGTCAGATCAAGCAGGACCCGGGTGGTGAAACCGGCGGCGACAGCGTCGGTCGCGGTGGCCACCACGCAGTAGTCGGTGGCGATGCCGACGATGTCGACCTCGTCGACGCCGCGTTCGCGGAGCCAGTCGGCAAGCGGTGTCCCGGCATCGTCGGTGCCCTCGAAGCCGCTGTAGGCCGCCGCGTATCGGCCCTTGGTGAAGACGGCCTCGACCCTCGAGTGGTCGAAGTCCCGGTGGAAGTCGGCGCCGTGCGTTCCGACCACGCAGTGCGGCGGCCACGACGACGCGAAATCCGGGTTCGCGGAGAAGTGACCGCCCGGATCGACGTGGAAGTCCTTCGTCGCGACGATGTGGTCGTATCTGTGTTGGGTGGCGAGGAATTCGGTGATCGCGCTGGCGACCGATTCGCCGCCGACCACTTCGAGGGAGCCGCCTTCGCAGAAGTCGTTCTGCACGTCGACGATCAGGAGCGCGCGCATGCGCCCCACCTTACGATGCGGTCCGCGCCGTCGCTTCGGTCGCGTTCACCCGCAGGTGGGCGGTGAGCAGTAGATGGTCGAACGTGGCCCGCGGCGGAAGCACCTCTTCGTAGATCAACTGCGCGAAGTCGTAGATCACCTGATCGGCCAGCACGCGCAGCTTGACGTTGGTCTCCTGCGAGCGCCACTTCAGCAACTCGAAAGCCGACTCGCCGCTGGTGCGGTAGATCAGCATGAGCATTCCCTTGGCCTGTTCGATCGTCGCGCGGTTCTCGGTGATCTCGGCAACGGCTGCGCTCAACACTTCTTCGCGGGAACGCCCCGCGTCGGTCACGTCGACGTAGAACCCGTGCGTGCCGACCACGTCGCCGCCCTCGTCGTACAGCCGGTCGCCGATCACGATCACGTCGTGCACCATCCCGTCGGTGTCGGTGATGCGGTGACGGGTGCTGAATGTCTTGTGGGTGCGCCGGATTTCGTCCAATGTGGCGGCGACCTGAACGTAGTCGTCGGGGTGCTTGTGTGACAGCACCAGTTGTGTCGTCGGCACGATGCTGCCCGGCTCGTAGCCGTGCAGCCGCTGCACCTGATCCGACCACTCCCACCGTTCGTCGGCGAAATAGAAGCGGAACCACCCGACCCGTTGCGGCGAACCCCCGGCCAATGCTTGTTCTATGGTGTCGTCGCGCGGCACATCGACAATCTAAATGACGTCGCGAGAAGTCATGGGGCTAATCAAGAGTTTCTTCATCCGCCGAAAAGGAGATAGAGCCCGGTGAAGGTGTAGCCGACCATCACCAGCATCATCGCCAGCTGACCGGTCAGCTGATAGCCGGCGGGCAACACCTTCAGTGCACGGTCGTGGGCGGCAACCACCCCGGCGACATGGCCGCCGACGACGCAGCACACCTTGATGGTGGCCAGCACCGAAGGATGAAGCGAGAGAAGGTAGTTCACCTCGGCGTTGCCGATGCCGAGCAGGTTCCACCCCCGGTTCAACGGATCGGCGAGGTCGATGATCGCCTGCTGTCCGCGTTCGATGAGGTAGGACAGGTAATGGGCGAACATGTAGCCGAGCACGATCGGGACCAGCGAGTGCGCCATCAGACCGGGGAGGCGTTCCCGGGTCGCTGAGTCGACGCCGCCGGTGGCGCGGGCCGCGCCCCAGAACGTCACGGCGACGACGGCCACGAAAACGAGCAGCGCGACCGTCTTCATCAGCGTTGCTGTTGTCGCGGAGTCGGTTTGTCGGTCGACGAAGTTTCGCCACCCCGGCATCGCCGAGAAGCTGTCGAATGCCGTGGACCCCAACAGCACGGCGAGCATGGTCACGGTGCCCGGCCGGATCGGGAGCGTCGGAAGGTGGTTGAACGGATTGCCGATCTCGATGCGGCCGCTTTCCGGACTACGACGCAGCGGTGAGAAGCGCGACGCGACCACGCTGTAGGCCTCGAAGGGGTCGGCGCGGCCGAACCACTTGTCGCCGCACACGATTGCGCCGGTCAGCGTGATCACGAGGTAGCTCAACAGCCAGAGCCTGATCGCGCCGAGCGACCCGGGGTCGGGGCTGGCCAACTCGAGCCAGACGAACGCGAAGAGCCCGAACACCGCGGGCCAGTAGCCGAGTCGGCGCGGGTAACCGCGGCCGGACGGCAGCCGGGCCAGCCGGAGAAGCCGGTACATCGCGCGCGCCGGCGACACCGCTTTCCACACGGGCCCGAGCGCCACCGAGACCGCGACAAGGCCGACCCACATCAGCACGTAGAACACGCCGGGCACCGGGTTGCCCTCCGGTCCGCCGAAGAACGCCGCCATCGCCACCCACGCGGCGAACAGCAGCCCCGCCGTGCCGAGCGCCCAGCGCGTGACCGGCGAATCGACGAAGCTCGTCACCCACTGCGGAAGCGCGCGACCGGGCTTGTCCGGGTCGAACCGCGGCCGCCGCCACGCGAAGGCGACCACCGCGAATGTGAACGTGAGCGCCCATGCCGCGCCGATCAGCGCGTAGGTGTACGGGATCGGCAGATCCGAAGACCCGCCGAGGCCGTGCGCCAGCACAACGACGGGTCCGTCTGTCACGACTGGACTTGCACCGTTGCGATCGTCGTGCCCAGCTGGTGCAGCTCGATGTCGACCTTGCCCGGCACGTCGACCGTGAACTGGAACTGCTGCGCGGGCTTCGCCTCGACCTTGAACGTGTGTTCGGGTGTGGAGTGCACGTGCAGTTCGTCGGCCGCGTCACTGTTGACCTTCACGACGATCTGCTCGTTCGTCTTGGCCTCCAGCGTGGCGTTGGTCGGATTGACTTCGCCGCCCTTGATCGTGACGTCGATCAGCAACCGGTCCGGCGGAGCCTGCTCGTTCTGCATGTCCGACGGGTTGACCGTCGTCGCCGACGGCGAGGACGACGAGGCCTGCGCATTCTCGGAGTCGCCACCCCCGCCGCATCCGGCCAGCAGCAGCGCGCCGGCAGCGAGCAGGGCACAGAGTCGCTTTTCGCTACGAGTTGAAATCACGGTGTTTCATCTTGGTCGGTGGAACCTCGCGGTTCACTGTGAGGCTGCTCTCTCTTCCGCCGGTCCTTCATGGCGATGTAGACGACGACTCCGGCCACCACGAACGCCGGCACGAAGGCCGGCACCGCTATCCAGATCGGATGGTCGGCGAGAAACTGGACCTCCGGGCCGGGTGTCATGCTTGAGCGCTGGGTTGCAGCTCCGCCTCACTACCGCTGGGCTCGCTGTTGTTGATCCGGCCGCCGCCCCAGGTGATTCCGGCAATCATGGCCAGCGTGCAGGCCAGAACGATGAGACAGCCGATCAGCCACAGGGATTGCGGGATATCGGGACTGCGTTCGCGCTGCAAGATGGTGATCTCCGAAACGAACGGTCGGGTGAACTGCGCTTCGGCAGGCACCTCCTGCGCGCCGATACCGGGATCACCCGCGAGATAGATCGGCACAGCCGCAAGGGTTCTGCCGTCGTGCACCCGCAGCAGCGTCTTCCAGGTACCCGACACCGGCATCGGCTCGGTGGAGACGTAGTGACCGGGGCCGACCTTGCTCAGATTATCGACGAACTGACCACGCTCGTTGGGCAGACCGCCCTGCCAGCCCAGTACCGAGACCCAGTTCGGGTCGTCGCTCACGGCATCGGGCGGGTTGAACCGCACGTCGGCGGTGACGAACCGCTGGCCGTCGACGGCGGGCGCCTCGGTCAGCGTGACGGCCGCGGTCGTGTTCGGCGGCACGTCGTAGCGAAGGCCGTTGGCGGCCGCCGCACCGATGACCACCACGGTCAGCGCAACCAGGCCGACACCGATCGCCCGGCGAGGCAGCCGACGGCCGGTGATCACCATGCCGACCATCGCTCCGCACGCTCCGGTGAGGACGGCGACCGGCACCGCCATCGCGAGCGCCTCGGGCCAGATGCTGGTCGGCCACGGCAGCTGGTAGACCGCGTTGATCCACAGCGATTCCAGCCAGATCCCGACGGTGCCGATACCGAGGCCGGCAACCATGCCGAAGACGACTGGCCGCTTGAGGAGTGGCGTCAGCGCGAGGAGTTCGACGACTATCGCGGCCCCGAGGTACAGCGGGAACCAGTTGACCGGCGCGTCGAACACAGGAGTGACCAGGAAGGCCACGATCCCACGCAGCCCGATGGCGATCAGTGCGGCGAACAACGCGGCGCCGCGCCCCATGAAGATGCGGGCCGCGACGAGGGCGAGCGCGGCCGCGGCGGCGATCAGCATCGGCTGGAACACCTGCCGGAACTGCGGCACACCGAAATCGAACTCGATCTGATAGACCGAAGCGCCGATCAGCACACCGGCGAAGGCCAGGTACTGCACGAACTTCAGCCCGATGCCGTCGGGCGGTGCGTCGGCTGGCCTGCAGCGCCTGCCTTCCTGCTCCAGGTACGCCGCGGCAAGGGTAGAGAAGCCGGCACCGCCGATCATCATCAGATGCGTGGGCCCCCAGAGCGTCACGTCCTGGCCGAAGATGCGGTGCCACAGGTCGTCGAGCGGGAAGCCCAGGAGCGCGTAGAGCCCGCAGCCGGCCATCACGAGGCCGCCGACCGGCGCATACCAGTTGTCAGTGATCCGCACCGCGGCGGGCCCGGGCTTTTCCTCTTCCCCTCTGGGCAGCACCACTGCCGTGCAGCCCGCGACGAAGATGCCGAACAGGCCGATCAGAATGAAGTAGTGCGCCGGGTTCGCCAGCGCGCCGTCGTCACGGCCGTTGCCGATATGCAGGCTGACGTCCCAGATGAAGCCGAACAGCGCACAGATGATCGAGGCGATGAACATCGCGATGGGCAGCGCCACCCACGACGGGCGTTTGAACCGCCGTCCCGACCAGTCGGCCAGTGACGCCAACCAGGTGATCTTCCCGCTGCGGTGCATCCATCCGATCCACAGCAGTATCAGCGAGACGACGCCGCCAGCGGCCGTCAACCCGATGATCTCGTTGATTGCGGCGCCACCGCCCTCGTCGGTCGCCGCGAGGAAGGAAACCTCCGTCGAACCCGTCATCTGCCCCACCTGCTGAGTCTGAGAGGAAACTTCTTACCGGTCGGTAATGTTGCCAGATGTACCCGATCCGAAACCAAGGGTACCGGGAACTTCACGCGATCGGCCGGACACTCTCATGGCGTCAACACCACCTTCACCATGCCGTCCAGCTTCTTCTGGAACTTCTCGTAGGCATCCGGGGCGGCGTTGAGAGGCAGCCGGTGCGTCGCGAAGGACTCCGTGCCGAGCGGATCGTCGTCGGTCAGCAACGGCAGAATGTCGGGCACCCACCGCTTGACGTTCGCCTGGCCCATCCGCAGGGTGATCTGCTTGTCGAACAGCGTCATCATGTTGATCGGGTCGGTGGCGCCGCCGTAGACGCCGGACAGCGAGACGGTCCCGCCGCGGCGCACCATCTCGATCGCGGTGTTGAACGCGGCCAGCCGGTCGACCCCCGCATTCTTCATCACCGCACGGCCCACCGGCGAAGGCAGGAAGCCCGCAGCGGTCTGTGCGGCGGTGGCGATCGGCGAGCCGTGCGCCTCCATGCCGACCGCGTCGATCACCGAGTCGGCGCCGCGGCCCTCGGTAGAGTCGCGCACGACGGCGACCGGATCATCGAGGTTCATGTCGATGACATCGCTACACATCTCCCGTGCGCGCTGCAGACGTTCGGGAACGATGTCGACGCCGATGACGCGGCAGTCTGCGCGCTGGTGGGCCACCCTGCACGCCATCGACCCGATCGGGCCGAGGCCGAGAATGACCAGCGTGCCGTCCTCTGGGAACGTCGGCGTATTCGACGGCCTGCCACGCGGTGGGCAGGACGTCGGACAGGTAGACGTAGCGCTCGTCGGGGCCGTCGTGGGGCACCTTGATGTGGGTGTACTGGGCCTGCGGGATGCGCAGGTACTCCGCCTGCCCGCCGGGCACCTCGCCGTACAGCTTGGAGTAGCCGAACAGCGCCGCGCCGGTGCCCTGATCGCGGTTCTGCGTTGTCTCGCACTGGCTTTGAAGGCCGTGGCCGCACATGAAGCAGTGTCCGCACGAGATGTTGAACGGGACGACGATGCGGTCGCCGACTTTCAGGTCGCCGGTCTGGGTGCCGACTTCCTCCACCACGCCCATCGCCTCGTGGCCGAGGACATCGCCGGGCGTCATGAACGCCCCGAGCACCTCGTAGAGGTGCAGGTCGGAACCACAGATGTTGGTGCTGGTGACTTTGATGATCGCGTCGGTGGGTTCTTTGATGAGCGGGTCGGGCACGGTCTCGACGGTGACATTCCGCTTGCCCTGCCACGTGACGGCGCGCATGAGTACCTCCTCGTTGGGCGTGACGTCGTATGCCCGCTGACGGGGTGGAAAAACCTGCGTTCGCTTCTGGATTTCCGGTCAGTCGGTCCACGGGGTGACGGGTCGCGGGCGTCGCTCGCCGTCGACGGTCACGTCGACGCGTTCGTCGAAGAAGCAGACCAGATCGCGCACCTGCTCGGCGTCGTGCAACGGATCGGGGTACGTCCATGCGATGTCGCGGGGGCCGCCGGGCACCGAAAGGTACGAGGCGCGTCCCTTGTACGCGCAGTAGCTGACGGTGTCGCTGCATTCCAACTCGACGGCGACGTCGTCGCGCGGCAGATAGAAGCGGACGGGCAGCAGTGTCTCGAACAACAGCGCGGGGCGCGAGGACTCGGCGAGCAGCGTGCCGTCATGCTCGATGCGGACGTGGCGACTGCTGCGGAGCACGTCGATGCGGCCGAATGGATCGTGCGGGTGGCTGACGATCGACTCGTCCTCCTCGCGCCATTCGAACGCGTCGAATTCCAGGACGACATGCTCGGCGAGGTCGGCGTCGTCGGGCCGGAACGCCGCCCGTCCCGCTGTCTGGTCGCCCGCGACGACGTCGAAAACCGTTCCGGGGCAGCTGTGTACCGGAAACGGCACCGACGGGTCCAGCAGCGGGCGGTCACTTACATCGGGCAGCGAGAAGCCGGCGTCGTGATCACCGGACTCGGCGCCTCCGGGCACCAGCTGCGCTGTCATGTGCGCGACGGGAACGGCGTAGGCGGGCACGATGCGCCGCGGCTCCCACACCAGTAGCGCGTCTGTGGTGTCGGCGACCGGCTCGCCTGCGAGGAACACGCGGATCCGTTTTGCGGTGGGCTCGTAGCGCAGCGCGTCGAGTTGGCCTGCGAGCAGTTCGGTGATTCTGACGCCCATCTCGTCACGCTACTTCTTGGGCGGCTTGAGCACCTTCATCGCCAGGTTCATCACCGGCGCCGGGATGGAGTCCTTGGCGCCGAGGGCCGCGTTGGCCACCTGTGTGCGGACGGGCGTGCCGCGGCCGAACATCCGGTTCAGCGGGCCACCGGACGGCTCGAGGTCCACGTGCAGCGGCGGCCTGCCGTCGGCGGCGCCGAGCGCGTTTGAGATGACCACCCGCTGGATCTCGCTGGTGCCCTCGAAGATGGTGTACAGCTTGGCGTCCCGGTACCACTTCTCCACCGGATGGTCCTTGATGTAGCCCCAGCCGCCCATGGTCTGAATCGCCCGTTCGGTGGTCTTGACGGCGACTTCGCTCGCGGCGAGTTTCGACATCGAGCCTTCGCCGCGCTCCATCGGCACGCCGCTGGCCGCCATCCAGGACGCCCGCCAGGTCAGCAGCCGCGCGGCGTCGATCGCCATGGCCAGATCGGCAAGGGGAAAAGCCACGCCCTGGTTGTCGATGATGGGCGCACCGAAAGCCTCGCGTCGGTTGGCGTACTCGGTCGCGTATTCCAGTGCGGCCCTTGCGATGCCGAGCGCCTGGGCGGCGACCATCGGCCGTGTCTGCTCGAACGTGCCCAGCGTCGCGGACCCGGAGTGCTTGGCGCCCTCGACGGCCTCGCGCGCACGGGCCAGCTTGTGCTCGAGCTTCTCCTGCCCGCCGAGCAGGTTGGCGCCCGGCACCCGCACCGAGTTGAACTTCAACTCCGCGGTGTGCGACGCGCGGCAGCCGAGCTTGTCGAGCTTGCGCACCATCTCGAGGCCGGGGGTGCCGCCGGGCACGATGAACATGGCCTGCCCGCGGTGGCCGAGGTCCTCGTCGACGACGGCGTTGACGACGTGCACGTTGGCGATGCCGCCGTTGCCGATCCACATCTTGTGGCCGTCGATGATCCAGTCGTCGCCGTCGCGCTTGGCCCGCGTCCGCAGGTTGCGCACGTCGCTGCCGCCCTCGGGTTCGGAGATCGCCAGCGCAGCGAGCTTGAGGTCGCCAGGGGATCCGAAGCACTCCGGCGCCCACTCGAGCATCTGCTCGGGGGAGGCCGCCTGGCCGATCGCCGAGAGCGCCAGCGCGGGCATCACGATGGCCAGCCCGATGCCGGCGCACCCCCAGAACAGCTCCTCCATGAACATCGGCAGGGACAGCCCGGTCGGGTCGCCGATGAGGTCGCGGTAGAACAACGGGCTGTAAAAGCCTCGGGCAGCCGCTTCCTCCAATACCGGCCACGGGAACTCCTGGCGGGCGTCGTAGTCGGCGGCCACGGGCCGGACACACTGCTCGGCGAATTCGTGCGCGCGCCGCGCGAGGTCGTGCTGCGCCCCCGTCGGCGTCAGGTCGAAGCTCATGAGCGCGCCACCAGTATCGACATTTCCCCATCCCCGCCTTCCTGATCCGATTTACGGTGACGGGTACCCCGCGACGGTTCAGAATTCACGGCAGGAGGCCGGGCATGCTCTCCTATGACACCGGAGCCACCAGTCCGCCCCTGCTCGAGCAGACGATCGGCGACAACCTCGCCGCGACCGTCGGGTCGTTCCCCGACCGCGAGGCGCTCGTCGAATGCGCGACGGGGCGACGGTGGAGCTACGCGTCGTTCTTCGAGGCGACAAGGCGGATCGCCACGGCGCTGATCGAACGCGGCACCAAGCCCGGCGACCGCATCGGCATCTGGGCGCCGAACTGCGCCGAGTGGACGATGATCCAGTACGCCACCGCGCAGGTCGGCGCGATCCTGGTCAACATCAACCCGGCGTACCGCAGCGACGAACTGGAGTACGTGCTCAACCAGTCGTCGATGTGCACGGTCTTCGCCGCGCCGGAGTTCAAGACGTCCGACTACGTGTCGATGCTCGACAACGTGCGGGGACGGTGCCCCGCGTTGAGCGACGTGATCGTCATCGGCTGGGAGCCGTGGCAGGAGATCGCCGACACCGCGGTCGACACCGACGTGCTGGCGCGGGTGCAGGCCGGGCTGAGCCCCGACGACCCGATCAACATCCAGTACACCTCGGGTACGACCGGATTTCCCAAGGGCGCCACCCTGACTCACACCAACATCCTGAACAACGGCTACCTCGTCGGCGAGGGCCTCGGCTACACCGAAAGGGACCGTGTCTGCATCCCGGTGCCCTTCTACCACTGCTTCGGGATGGTGCTGGGCAACCTGGCGTGTACTACCCACGGCGCCGCCATGGTGGTACCGGCTCCAGGATTTGAGCCGGAGGCCACGCTGAAAGCCGTTGCGGTGCAACAGTGCACATCGCTCTACGGCGTACCGACGATGTTCATCGCCGAACTGGAATTGCCGAATTTCGACAGCTTCGACCTGAGCAGTCTGCGCACCGGGATCATGGCCGGGTCGACGTGTCCCGAGCAGGTGATGCGCAACGTGATGGACCGCATGCACATGGGCGAGGTGGCGATCATGTACGGCATGACGGAGACATCGCCGATGTCCATCCAGACACGGCCGACCGACAGCCTGACCCGCCGGGTCACCACGGTGGGACGGGTGGTGGCCCATACCGAGATCCAGGTCGTCGACCCGGAGACAGGTGTGCAGGTGCAGCGCGGCACGCCAGGTGAGCTGTGCACCCGCGGCTACTGCGTGATGGCCGGTTACTGGAACGACCCGGAGAAGACGGCCGAGGCGATCGACGCAGACGGCTGGATGCACACCGGCGACATCGCGGTGATGGATGAGGACGGGTATGTCGCGATCACCGGCCGGATCAAGGACATGGTGATCCGCGGCGGCGAGAACATCTATCCGCGCGAGATCGAGGAGTTTCTGTACAGCCATCCCGACATCGTCGACGCGCAGGTGGTGGGGGTGTCCGACGAGAAGTACGGCGAAGAGCTGATGGCGTGGCTGCGGATCAGGGAGGGGGCGGAGCCTCCGACGCCGGAGAGCCTGCGGGCGTTCTGCGCGGGCCGGATAGCGCACAACAAGGTCCCGCGGTATGTGCAGGTGATCGACGACTACCCGATGACGGTCACAGGCAAGGTCAGGAAAGTGGAGCTGCGAGAGCGCGGTGAGGCGCTGCTCGGCGAGTCATGAAGCTGGAAGGCCTGCGGCTGCGCCAGCGCGACTCCACCGCGTGCGGCCCGAGCGTCGCGGTGGTGGCGGGCGCGTTGCTCGACCCGTCCTACCGCGCGGCGCTGACGGATTCACCGCGCAGCTGGTTCGACGACGAGCAGCTGCGAATCCATACGGAGGTCAACCGCGTCTGGCCGCGCATGCTCGGCACCACCCCGATGGGGCTCGCCCGCGCGGTCACCACGCGTATCGAGGTGCGGGGCGTGCCCTACCGGTGGCGGCTGTTTCGCGGACGGCGGGATCGGCTGACCGATGTGCTGTCATCCGTGGCCGACGGTTGGCCCGTCGCGATGCTCGTCGGGCGGTTCATCCCGAGGCACTGGGTGCTGATCGTCGGCGTCACCGGCGAGACGCTGCGGTGCTACGAGCCGTCGTCGGGCGACGTGCGGCCCGCGAACGTCGACGCGCTGAGGCATTCGCGACTGACCGGACTGGGCTACCGGCGGCCGTTCGCGTTCGTGCTGCCCTCGTCGAGGGCGGCCACCCGGTCGGCGACGACCTGATCCCGGACGTCGTCGGACGCGCGCAGTCCCGCGATCACGCCGGCGCGGTTCCTGTCGGGCTGGTTCTGCGACATCTTCGCCTTACCCTCGACGCTGGCGATGACGAGCTCGACGCCGACGATGCCGCGCAGTTGCGACTGCGTGAAGTCGGCAGGTGCATCGGCGACCTGCCACGGCTCGGGCCTGCCTGCCTCGTGGCGCTCGGTCAGCCTGGTGACAAGGTCGAGCAACCAGTCGGTGTCGTCGTGGATGACAAGGCTGCCGTAGACGTTGAGCAGCTCGTAGTTCCAGGTGGGCACCACCTTGCCGGTTTCTGTCTTTGTCGCATAGAAGCTCGGCGAGATATAGGTGTGCGGTCCGGCGAAGATGGCCACCGACTCGGCGCCGTCGGCGTGCCAGTGCGGGTTGGCTCGGGAGACATGGCCGACAAGAGAGTGCGCGGCGCTGTCGTACATCAGCGGAAGCGGGGTGACCAGCAGGCCGGCGGGAGCGTGGCTGACCAGGTGCGCGAACTCCGCCGCGGCGAGCGCCGCAGCGGTCTGCTCGTCGGGCAGGGCGAACTTACGGGGTATGTACATCGGCGATTCCAGAATACCGCGTTCGAACATATGATCGAACGATGGGCGAGATGCAGTCCATCGGCTACAACGGCCAACCGGTGCAGCAGGCCTTCCGGCCCGTCGAGCCGCCGATGGCCGTCGTCGTCGACCTCGCCGCGCTGTTCCCGCGCGAACCGCACAGCCGCGGCGGCTACAACCCCTCCGGGTTGCAGATGCACTCTGTCGTCGAAGGACGACTGACGTGCTGGGGCATCTGCGAGCAGGGCCAGTGGTGGGGCCTGGTCACCTACCCCATCGCCTACGGCCCAAAGCGGCGATCGGTGACGCACTGGATCCCGGCCTGGATGCTGAAGCGCAAGGCCGAACCCCGGTGACCATCGATGCCGCTATGCCGAGGGGCGATCTAAGTCGCGCGAATACACCGCGGCTGCGACGCGGCGTTCGGCTTCGGCCCGCGAGATGCGCAGCCGGCGCGACAGCACTTCGGGCCATGACGCTCCGCCGAACTGGGCTGGCGCTCCTTCGGTGATGAGCCGGCCGATCAGCCGACGGTCGAAGGCAACGAGTTTGTTGCCCAGCTCGTCGATCTTCTTCAACAGCTCGATGCGCTCTGACCTGGTCAGCGTCTGAAGGGGTAGGGCGAGCAGCCTCCGGTGGGCAGCGTCGACAGCATCTAGTGCAGCACCGATATCGTTTCTCGAACTCATGTTCGAAGCCTACCGCCGCCCACCGACACGTCACGGAGCGTCGATTCTCCACGTCTGCTCGCTGTCGCCGGGGGGCCTCAGCACGACGGCGAAGTCGCCGTCGATCGTGGCCTCGAGGAAGCGGCCGCTGCTCGACTGCGCAACCGTGGCGAAGCCGCCGCCGAAGTCCTCGATGCGCCAGAGCTGGGTCTCGCTGCTGCTGCCCGACCGCATCACCGCAGAGGAATCCCCGTGAGTGTCCAAGAAGCGGCCGCTGGCGACGTGTTGAATCGTGCACAGGCCGTCGCCCGCATCCGTCACCCTCCAGTGCTGGCCGTCATCGAGGTCCCGTCGCGGACGGGTGATCACCCGATGATCGAGCGCCTCGAGGAAGCGCAGGCCGCCGCCCTGGAAACGAACGATCCGGGTGCGGGCATGTGTCGTGATGGACATAGGTGGAGACGCTAGGAACACGCGCGCCTCCTGCCACGAGTGGCGAACTACCTGTCCTGCGGCTGCGCGCTACTTACCCGGCGGATAGGAAACTCTTCCCCCGCGGCACGACAAATCTCGCTTTCCGGCGATTACGCCTCTTCGCCCTGATCGCGACCATGGTTGTCGTCCCTCTGCATATCGATACACCCAGGAACTTTCATGCTGACCACAGACCAGACAGTCCGGATGCGCACCCTCGACCTGCAGGCGCAGCCGCGGCCGAACAGCGTCGTCGACGCCGAGACCGTCCGCGTGCCCCCAGCCGCCGCTGCGGCCAAGCCGGTGCCGCAGGCCGCTTCGGCCAAGCCGGTGCCGCAGGCCATCAGCGCCTTCGACAACTCCAAGACGGTCCGGCACCGCGTCGTCGACATCGCGGTGAAGCCGCTGCCGAGCGCGATCGCCGACCGGATTCCCCGCACAGTCTCGAGCCGGCCGAGCAAGTGGGCCGTCGCCCGCGTGCTGCTGGTGCTGGTGATCGCGGCGATGCCGATCCTGGCGATCCCGGTCGAGGTGTTCGGGCTCGTCTCGCAGAGCACCACGTCAATCGTGCTGATCGTGCTCGTCGCCCTGCTGGCGACGTTGATGGTGTTCGCCCCGCACCGCATCGACGCGATCGTGGCCCGCGGCCTGATCGCCGGCATGGTGGCGTGCATCGTCTACGACGGCGCCCGCCTGTTCGCGGTGCACGTGCTGGGCCTGATGGGCGACTTCATCACCGTGATGGGGTCATTCGTCACAGGCGAGCCGGGCACCACAGGCAGCGCCGCGGTCGGCTACGTCTGGCGCTACATCGGCGATGCCGGCGGGCTGGGAATCGCCTTCTTCGTCATCGCGTTCGCGTTGGGCATCGACCGCTGGTCGAACGTGTCGGCCGTGGCCGCCTCCGTTGCCTTCGCGGTCTTCCCCACCTGGGCGGGCCTGATCGCGACGGTCGCGATCGCTCCGCGCGGCGAGGAGATGATGTTCCAGCTGAACTGGGCGACGCTCACCATCACCCTGGTCGGGCACCTGATCTTCGGGTTCTTCGTCGGCCTGGCCTTCCTGAAGATGCCGCGCGGGGGCGCCCATCGCCAGTGGCCCTGGCCGCCGCTGCTGCACCACCTGCTCAAGCGCCGGTAGGCACAGATTTGCAGGGGGACAGGGCCGTTCGCGGTCCGTGGCGCGACTAACGATGTCAAACTTGCTTCAACAGGAGGTCTGCATGTCTTCCCACCTTGAAGTCTCGAAGCCGACGGGCCGCGAGCTGGTGCCGCTGAGCGGCCAGCGGCTGACCGTCGGCAAGGCCCCGACCAACGATGTCTCCCTCGATCAGGACGAGACCGTCTCCAGGCTGCACGCCGTGCTGGAGAATCTCGGGTTCGCCTGGTCCATAAGAGATCTCGGTAGCCGCAACGGCACGTATCTCAACGGTGAGAAGATCACCGCCGAGCGGGTCCTGCGGTCAGGGGACGAGGTGCGTGTCGGCAAGACCCGGCTGCTGTTCTGGGAAGTCCGCGAGGCGGGTGACGGCCCGCGCGACGAAGAGACGATGGCGGCCCAGCCCAACGAACTCCCGCCACGGCTGACCCGACGCGAGCTCGACGTGCTCGTCGTGCTGTGCCGGCCGCTGGTCTCCGACGACCCGTTCCCCGAACCCGCTTCGGTCAGAAAGATGGCGGGCGAGTTGTACGTCACCGAGGCGGCCGTCAAGCAGCACCTGCAGAACATGTACGACAAGTTCGCCATCCCCGCCGAGGGAGACCGCAGGGTCCGGCTGGCCAACGAGGCGCTCCGGCGCGGGGCGGTGACGATCGCCCAGTTGCGCGATGGCGTCGGTTAGGCAGGTCAGGTGAAGTCGAGCGCCTCCACGGTGGCGACCGCGCCCTCGTGCGTCGGCCGGTCGGCGCCGCCGATGCAGTAGATCGTCGAGCCGACGGCGGCGACCACCTGACCGTGCACCGGCGTATTGGTCGGCGCCACCGTCGTCCACTTTCCGGTGGAGATGTCGTACATCTCCACGGTCGCCAGCACGCGTGTCGGTTCCTCCCCGCCGACGGCCACGATCCGGCCGTCGAGGAAGGCGGCGCCGTAGCTTCCGCGCGCAGTCGGCATGTCCGTCAACTTGTCCCATGTTCCCGACGCCGGATTGAACCGTTCGAAGGCCGCCGAGTTCTCGTCCGCCGACAGGTTGCGCCCACCGACGGCGTAGACGTAGACACCGTCGGACACGGCGGCCAAATGCTCGCGGGCAGTCGGTATATCGGCGGCCTGGGTCCATGACTCGCCGTCGAAGACCTCTGTCGGCTTGACGAGTTGTTTGTCGTTCTGCCCGCCGACGACGACGAGCTTGTCGCCGACGACCGCGGCCGCGGATGCCGCCCGCGCATTCTGCAGTGGCGGCAATTCCTCCCACCCGCCGTTGCGGAACGCGAACACCTTGTTCGACGCCTCCGAAAGGTTGTCGCCGGCGCCCCCGATGATCACCATCTCACCGCGATAAGCCGTCCCCGTCGCGTGGTGCAGCGGCACCGGCAGCGGCGGGCGCTCCTGCCACGTACCGGTTTTCGTGTTGTAGCTCTGCACCGCAGGCAACGTCTCGCCGTGTCGCATACCGCCCGCGACCCAGATGTCGTCGCCGAGCACCGCCCACGCCATCATCAGGCGCTCGGTCGGCGCGTCGGGAAGCATCCGCCATTCGGCTGCGGGCTGCGGCTTGCGCGGGGCCAGCTTCATCGATTCGGCCGACGACGTGATTCCGGCGTCGCCGACGTCGTTCGCGCCGCCGATCGCGAACACGGTCTTGCCGACACCGGCCACCGCCATGCCGTGGCGTGCGGTGGTCAAGTCCGGCAGGCCGTTCCACGACTGGGTCGCGAGGTCGAATGCGACCACGCTCTTGAGGACCTGACCCGCAGACACGCCGCCGACGACGACCAGCCTGCCGTCCGCGCTTGCCACGCCGAAGTCACTGCGTCGCCCTGGAAGCTCGGGAAGGCTCGTCCACGCGTCGGCCACAGGGTCGTAGGACTCGACGGTCGCGAGGTCGGCGGTTCCGGTGCTGCCGCCGAGGGTGTAGACGACCTTGCCGTCGGACGCCGCGCCGAGCATCTGCCGCGGAGTGGGAATGGGCGCGCCCGGTTTCCACGAGCCGCCGTCGAAGACCTCGGTCGAGTTCACCAACTCGCCCGCGGCGTTGACGCCGCCGGTGACGATGATGCGGTCGCCCACCACAGCGGCGGCCGCCGCCGCCCTCGGTTGCAGCAGAGGTGGCAGCTCGGTCCAGCGGCTGTTGACCACCCGCCACACCTTGTCCGTCGCCACCTTCGCGTTGCCGCCCTCGGTGCGCCAGCCGCCGAGCACCACAGGAGTTTCTTGCCAGGTCACGGCCATCGCGCGCTGGACGGGGACGGGTAGGTCCTCGCCGCTCTTCCAGCTGTCGATCGCCGGGTCGTAGCCCTCGTGCCTGCCGGTGACGCGGTTGTCGGCCTCCATTCCGCCGAAGACCCAGATGGTGCCGTCGGCCTGGGTGGCCGCTACCGCGTCGCGCGCGACGCGTGCGTCGGCGATCGATTCCCAACTGGGCGGCGGCTCGGTGGTCGGCTGGGTCGCCGCTGTGCGGGTCGTGCCGCTGTCGCGCGACGCGACGACGAAGACGCCGGCGATCACCAGCAACACCACCGCGGCTGCGGCCGCAGCGGCGATCAGCAGCTTCTTACGGTTTCTCTTCTCGGTCTTGACGACCGTAGTCCTCGGATCGCTCGGTGGGGCAGGCCATTTCAGGCTCGACTGGCTGACCGATGCGGTGTGGGCGAACATGTTCGGCTCGGGAGCGGGCAGCGAGCCGGTATTGACGCCGGGCGGAATCGACTTCTCGTCGGGCAGACCGCTGGGGGCCGACGGCTCGAGCGGAACCGACTTGGTGCCGTCGGTCTCCTCGGGCTGATCGGCGTGCTCGCTGAGCGCCATCGTGTCGGGCGTCAACCCGTTGTGGCGCTGCACGAACTGCAGTTCTCGCCCGAATTCAGCTGCGGTGGAGTACCTGTCGGCCGGTTCGGTGGACATCGCCTTCTCGATCACCGCGCACAGGTCGGCCGGTATGCCTCCCGGGCGCAGGTCGGGTACCGGCGTCGACGTGATGCGCAGGTAGTGCGCGATGAGGTCCTCGTCGGCCTTGCGCTCGTGGGGCGCCCTGCCCGCGATCAACGCGTACAGCGTGGCGCCGAGGGAGTACACGTCCGCCACCGCCGTCGGCGGATTGCCTGCGAGCACCTCAGGCGCCGTGTAGGACAGCGTGCCGGTGAAGTAGCCCGTCACCGTCTTGTACCCGCCCGCGATGCGCGCGGTACCGAAGTCACTCAATTGTGGTTCGCCGTAGTCGTTTACGAGCACATTCGCGGGTTTGATGTCGCGGTGCAGCGTGCCCGTCCTGTGCGCGGTCTCCAGCCCGCCGCACACCTTCACCCCGATGCGCATCACCTCGGGCCAGCCGATGCGGCCCTCGCGGCGCACCCGTTCGGCGAGCGAACCCGTCGGGTGGTAGGGCATCACGATGAACGGGCGCCCGCTCTCGGTGACCCCGACCTGCAGGATGTTCGCGATGTTCGGGTGCCCCGACAGCGCGCCCATCGCGTAGCCCTCACGCAGGAAGCGCTCGCGGTCGGCCTCGTCCAGGTCCGACGCCAGCAGCTTGATGGCGACCCTTCTGCCGAGCGATTGCTGATAGCAGCGATACACGACACCGCTGCCACCCCTGCCCACTTCGACGGCCTCGGTGAACCCGGCGGCCGCCAGTTCAGCCGCTATCCCGCTCATGCGTCTAAAGGTACCGAGCAAACAGGTCGCGAACTCACGGATTCGCACGATGCCGCGGCGGTGTGTCGGCGAGCGCTCGCTAGTCTTGCCGGGTGGCCAGAAAATACGCCACCGCCGATGCCGTCGGCCTGGCCGAACTGCTCGACTTCGTCCGCCCGCGTCATCGCATGGTGCTCACCACCTTTCGCTCCGACGGCTCGCTGCAGAGCTCGCCGGTTTCCGGTGGCGTCGACGGCGACGGCCGCATCGTCATCGCCAGCTACCCGCAGCGGGCGAAGGCGGCCAACATCCGGCGCAGACCCGCCGCGAGCGTCACGGTGTTGTCCGACGACTTCAACGGCCCCTATGTGCAGGTCGACGGCGACGCCGAAGTGATCGGCCTGCCGGCGGCCGTCGAGCCGCTCGTCGACTACTTCCGGTCGATATCCGGCGAGCATCCCGACTGGGACACCTACCGCCGGGCGATGGTCGAGCAGGGCAAGTGCCTCATCCGGGTGACACCGAGACGGTGGGGTCCGGTCGCCACGGGCGGCTTCCCGCCCCGCTGACGGGCCGGGCTGGATGCGACGGGTATCCGTGACTGTGGTAGTCAGACAGGGTGGCCGCGTTGCGTCAGATAGCCGGTCAAACTATAGTCTGGACAAGTGTCCAGTGACCTGTCGTCGGCTCCGACCGCAGGTCGTGAGGGTGAAGCGGGCTCCCCGCAGGTCCGGAGTGAACTGAGTATGCGCGTTGCCTTGCTGTCCTACCGGAGCAAGACGCACTGCGGTGGTCAAGGCGTCTACGTGCGTCATTTGAGCCGTGGTCTCGTCGAGTCGGGTCATGACGTGGAGGTGTTCTCCGGTCAGCCGTATCCAGACGGGCTCGACCCGCGGGTCCGCCTGACGAAGGTGCCCAGCCTCGACCTCTACCGCGAACCCGATCCGTTCCGGATCCCGTGGCCCAACGAGATCAAGACCCGCATCGACCTCCTCGAGCTGCTGGCGACGTGGACGGCCGCCTTCCCGGAACCCAAGACGTTCAGCCTGCGGGCCGCGCGGGTGCTGGCCGACCGGCTGGCCGACTTCGACGTCGTGCACGACAACCAGTGCCTCGGCACCGGCCTGCTCGAGATCGCCGAACTCGGCCTGCCCGTGGTGGCCACCGTGCACCACCCGATCACCCGCGACCGCGTGCTCGACGTCGCCGCAGCGCGCTGGTGGCGCAAGCCGCTGGTGCGTCGCTGGTACAGCTTCGCCGAGATGCAGAAGGACGTCGCGCGCCGGATCCCCGAACTGCTGACGGTGTCGTCGACGTCGGCGGCCGACATCGCGGAGGATTTCGCGGTGTCAGCCGATCAGCTGCACGTCGTCCCGCTCGGTGTCGACACCGAGCTGTTCAAGCCCGCCGAGAGGCGGGTGCGCAACCGGGTCATCGCGATCGCAAGCGCCGACGTTCCACTCAAGGGCGTCAGCCACCTGCTCCATGCCATCGCCCGGCTGCGCGTCGAACGAGATCTCGAACTGCAGCTCGTCGCCAAGCTGGAGCCCAACGGGCCGACCGAGAAGCTGATCGCCGAGCTCGGCATTTCCGACATCGTGCACAGCTCCAGCGGACTGACCGACTCCGAGCTTGCCGACCTGTTGGCCTCCGCCGAAGTCGCCTGCATCCCCTCCCTGTACGAGGGATTCTCGCTGCCCGCCGTCGAGGCGATGGCGAGTGGGACGCCGATCGTGGCGAGCAGGGCGGGCGCGCTGCCCGAAGTGGTCGGATCCGACGGCGAATGCGCGCGGCTGGTTACACCCGCCGACGTCGACGAGCTGACGACGGTGCTCGGCGAACTGCTCGACTCGCCGCTGGAACTGCACCGGCTCGGCGCCAACGGCAGGCAGCGAGCGCTCGATGTGTTCAGCTGGGAATCCGTTGCCGCGCAGACGGTCGCGGTGTACGAGAAGGCCTGCGAGCGGGTCGGCCGATGCTGACCGTCGACTATGACCTGCTCGGTCTCGGCGCAGGCACGAAGGTGATCGATGTCGGCTGCGGCGCGGGCAGACATTCGTTCGAGGCGTTCCGGCGCGGTGCCGACGTCGTCGCCTTCGACCAGAACGCGTCGGATCTCAACGATGTCGACGAGATCCTGCAGGCGATGAAGAAGCAGGGGGAGGTGCCTGCGTCGGCCAAGGCCGAGGCGGTCAAGGGTGACGCCCTCGACTTGCCTTATGACGCAGCCACATTCGACTGCGTCATCGCCTCGGAGATTCTCGAGCACGTCCCCGAGGACGACCGGGTGATCTCCGAATTGGTGCGGGTGCTGCGACCGGGCGGCGTGCTCGCCATCACGGTGCCCCGGTGGCTGCCGGAGCGGATCTGCTGGGCGCTGTCCGACTCCTATCACGCCAACGAGGGCGGTCACATCAGGATCTATCGCGCCGACCAACTGCGCGACAAGGTGCTCGCACACGGCATGCAGCTGACCCACACCCACCACGCGCACGCGCTGCATTCGCCGTTCTGGTGGCTGAAATGCGCTGTCGGAACCGAGAAATCGGACAATGTCGCGGTGGCGGCCTATCACAAGCTGCTGGTCTGGGACATGGTCAGCCAGCCGTGGTTGACGCGTACGGCCGAGTCGCTGCTCAATCCGTTGATCGGCAAGAGCGTGGCGTTGTACTTCCGCAAGCCGGAGGAGACCGGTGCTGGTTCCTGATACTCCCGGAGTGCCCGGTGTCCTGACCCCTGCCCAGTGCAGGCAGACGGCGCAGTCGATCGCCGACACCCAGGAGTCCTCCGGCGCCATCCCGTGGTCCGAAGGCGGGCACACCGACCCGTGGGACCACGTGGAGAACGCGATGGCGTTGACGGCGGCCGGTCTGACCGAACCTGCACGCGCAGCGTTCGATTGGTGCCGGACCGCTCAACGGGCCGACGGCTCGTGGCCGATCCAGCTGCGTGACGGCGTCGTGGAGGATGCCAACAGCGACAGCAACTTCTGCGCCTACATCGCGACCGGAGTCTGGCACCACGTGCTGAGCACCGGCGACCGCGCGTTCGCGGCCCAGATGTGGCCCGTTGTGGCCAAGGCGGTCGATTTCGTGATCGACATGCAGCGGCCGAGCGGTGAAATCGTCTGGGCCCGAAGCGACTCCGGGCTCGAACCGGACGCGCTGATGACCGGCTGCGCGAGCATCTACCACAGCCTGCGGTGCGCTCTTGCGCTCGCGGACTACTTCGACGATCCGCAGCCGGAATGGGAGGTTGCCGTCGGCCAACTCGGCCACGCCATCGCCCACCATCCCGACCTGTTCGTCTGCAAGGACCGGTGGTCGATGGAGTGGTACTACCCCGTGCTCGGCGGCGCGCTGCGCGGCGCGGCGGCCCACTCCCGCATCGACGAGCGGTGGCACGACTTCGTGGTGCCCGGCCTCGGAATCCGGTGTGTCGACGACCGGCCGTGGGTGACCGGCGCCGAAACCTGCGAGCTGGTCATGGCTTTGGACGCGATCGGCCAGACGGCGCGCGCGCACGAGCAGTTCGCGGCGATGCACCATCTCCGCGAGGAGGACGGCTCGTACTGGACCGGCCTCGTCTTCGCCGACGGCAAGCGCTGGCCCGAGGAGCGCACCACGTGGACGGGCGGCGCGATGATCCTGGCCGCCGACGCTCTGTCGCGCACCACCGCGGCCAACGGCATCTTCCGCGGCGCCGACCTGCCGCGTGGTCTCGAAGGCGAATTCGACTGCGAATGCGCGACGAGCGGCCGCTGAGCGACCTCTAGAGCGGCTCGCCCACCGTCCCGGCGACGCGCTCGAGGACCCGCATCGACCCGGTGGCAAGCACCTCGCGGAAGGCGCCGGTCTGCAGCGCGCGCTGATAGATGTGGAACGGCGCCTGGCCACCGTCGTCGGGGTTGGGGAACACATCGTGGATCACCAGTGCGCCGCCGACATCGACCCACCGGGCCCATCCGTCGAAGTCGCGCTGCGCGGCCTCCTCGGTGTGGCCGCCGTCAATGAACAAGAACCGCAGGGGCGTTCGCCAACCACGCGCGACGACAACAGACTTGCCGACCACCGCGACGACGTGGTCGTCGAGGCCCGCAGAGTCGAGCGCGCGGCGCAGCGAGGGCAGGGTGTCGAACCGCCCGCTGACAGGGTCGACGAGCGACGTGTCGTGGTACTCCCAGCCGGGCTGGTGTTCCTCGGAGCCGTGGTGATGGTCGACGGTGTAGAGCACCCCGCCGCTCTGTTGTGCAGCGGCGCCGAGCATCAGCGTCGACTTGCCGCAGTAGGTGCCGATCTCGACCCCGACGCCGTCGCCGAGATAGCGGATCGCGGTGTCGTAGAGGGTGCGGCCCTCGTCGTCGGGCATGAAGCCGGTGACCTCTTCGGCGAGGGCGAACAGCCGTGCGGCCGATGGCGGGAGGGCAGTGTCGGTGTTGCTCACCGGGCCCAACTTACCGTTGCTGGTAGGGGGTGCTTGTAGTAGCGTCCGGACACGTGTCCGATCCGGCTCTGGAGTCGACCAGGCGCCGGCTGACCGCCAAACAGGCCGACACCGTCGATCGCCTCGGCAGGGCCGCGGTGGACCTTCTGACCAGGGAGGGTTTCGCCGGTCTGACGGTGCGGCGGGTCGCCGCAGAGGCCGGAGTCGGAGCCGCGACGGCCTATACGTACTTCTCGTCGAAGGAGCATCTGGTCGCCGAGGTGTTCTGGCGGCGGCTGGCAGCGGCCCCGCCTGCCCCTCACGACTCCGGCGACGCCGCCGGGCAGGGTGATCGACGTCCTGCGCCGTATCGCACTGCTGGTCGCCGACGAGCCCGAGTTCGCGGGCGCGGTCACCAGCGCGCTGCTGGGCCGGGATCCCGACGTCGAGGTGCTGCGACTGCGCATCGGCCGCGACATCCACGACCGCCTGCTGGCGGCGCTGGGCACCGACCGCGACCCGGACGTGATCGAGTCGCTCGAACTGCTGTATGCGGGCGCGCTGGTGCGGGCCGGAATGGGCTACGGGTCCTATGCCGAGATCGCCGACCGACTTGAGAAGTCCGCGCGCTTGATGCTCAGTTGACGCCCAGGCCCAGTATCGCCGTGGACGCCGTCACCGCGGGCTCGGTGATGCCCCGCACGTCATATCCGTCCTCGACGTGCAGCGCTGTCAGCTCCCGCAATCCACCGACGATGATCAACGCCAGCGGCGGGGTGATCGGTGGCAGTTTCGCCCGTCGGAAACCGGGGCTGTCGCTGAGATCGACCAGCATGTCGGTGAACGCGCTCATCGCCATCCGGTGCAGCGGCAGAGCGACCGCGCCCAGTGCGGGTGCTTCGCGGATCCAGGTCAGCGTGATCGCCGGGCGCGACGCGATGTGGTCGACGTAGGCGTCGACGGCCTGCCGGATCTGCTGCTGCCAATCGGCCTCGGGATCGACGGCACCACTGATCCGCCCGATCATCTCTTCGTTGTTGGTCCGCAGCAGATCGATGAAGCAGTCCTCCTTGCTGGAGAACTCGCCGTAGAAGGTGCGCTTGGAGGTGCGCGCGTGGCGGACGATGTCGGCGACCGTGGTGTCGCGGTAACCGCGCTCGTTGATCGAGGCTTCCAGTCCGTCGAGCAGCCTGCGCCGGAACGGGTTGGCCACGTCGGGCTGTCGGTCGTCAGTGACGGTCACGACCATCCATCCTCCCGAACTCGGGCCTCAAACCTTGTCACAACACGGTACCGCAGAGTACCGTTCGGAGAAACGAGCGGTACGAAGCAGTACCACAGACCGGTTGGAGTGATGCTTCCATGACCGAAACAGCCGCCGTCAATGCGGAGGCCACCTCGAGCCCGCAACCCGGCAAGCGGCCTCCGCGGCTGCCGCTGCCGAAGATCGCGCAGGGCATCGCGTTCGCCGCCGTGCGCCGACGGTTCATCCGGCAGGCGCGTGCGCGTTATGGCCAGGTGTTCGAGCTCAACGTCCCGTTCTTCGGCCGGACCGTGTTCGTATCCGACCCCGCGCTGGTCCGCCAGGTGTTCACCGCGAGCACAGACGACCTGATCAACGTGCAACCGAATTTGAGCCGCGTCTTCGGGCCCGGCTCCGTCTTCGCGCTGGACCGGGCTGAGCACCGCAACCGCCGCAAGCTGCTGGCCCCGCCGTTTCACGGTCAGAGCATCAAGAACTACGAGAAGGTCATCGAGGAGGAGACGCTTCGGGAGAGCGCGAACTGGCCGCACGGCACAGAGTTCGAAACCCTGGAGCCGATGAACAGGATCACGCTGAACGTGATCCTGCGGACGGTCTTCGGGGCCGACGGCGGCGAACTCGACTACCTGCGCGAGATCATCCCGCCGTGGGTGAAGCTGGGCTCGCGGATGGCCGCCCTGCCCGTGCCGCCGTTCCGCACCGGGCGCCGCAGCCCGTGGGGCAGGCTCGAAGAGTTCCGGCGCAACTTCGACCGCGTCGTCTTCACGTTGATCGACAAGGCCGAGGCCGATCCGAATCTCGATGAGCGGAGCGACATTCTGGCGCTGCTGCTGCGCAGCCGCTACGAAGACGGCACAGCGATGTCGCGCCAGGACGTGTCCGATGAGCTGTTGACGCTGCTGGGCGCGGGCCACGAGACCACCGCATCGGCGCTCGGCTGGGCGTTCGAGCGGCTGCGTCGGCATCCCGAGGTCCTGGCCGATCTCGTCGCCGAGGTCGACCAGGGTGGCAGCGACTTCCGGCAGGCCATGATCCTCGAACTGCAGCGGTCGCGAACGGTGATCGACTTCGCCGGCCGTCACGTCGCGGCGTCGCACTTCGATCTCGGCGAGTGGCATGTGGAGCACGGCTCCAACATTCTGGTCAGCATCGCCGACCTGCACGACAACCCCGACATCTTCGAAAACCCCGAGCGGTTCGATCCGCACCGGTTCGTCGACACCAAGCCGCCGACATTCGCCTGGCTGCCGTTCGGCGGCGGGACCAGACGCTGCATCGGCGCCGCGTTCGCCAACACCGAGATGAACGTCGTGCTGCGAACGGTGTTGCAGCACTTTGAGATCGAGACCGATGACGCGCCTGCCGAGAAGATCCACCACCGCGGTGTGGCCTACACGCCGAAGGATGGGGGCCGAGTGGTGATGAAGCGGCGCAGTTAGCCGCTTGGTGGGCGCCTCATCGCCCGACGCTGCCGGCTCTAGAAGAACTGAGTGGTCTTGGTGCTGGTGCCGTTGTCACACGTGACGGTGATGTTCCAGTTCGTCGAGCTTGGGAACAGCCGGGCACGATCTTCAGGTCGGTCGAGCTGTTCGCTTCCAGCCGGAAGGTGCGTGTGAAGCCGTCCGCGTCATAGGTGCACTGCGACGTGACGCCGCTGCGGTCGGTGATGTGGACGTTCAGCCCGCCGATGATCGGGTCGAACGACACCGTCGGCCCTTCCTTGGGAGCGGCCTCCTTGAGCGCACTTGAGCGGCGCTGCCGGTATTCCAGGCACCGCCTGATTGGGACTAGCGGTGAGCTGTTGGAGATCTGCCGCGCGCGATTCCATCGTCACCGACAGCGCCGGCATAGGTCTCGGTGACGGGCCCGTTCCCGGTCCGGCATGGTCACGGTAATGTCGACGAAATTGTTCGCGTCCACGAAGCCGTTGATGGGGATGTCGGAAAGGTTGTTGGCGGTCGCGGAGGTGTTGATGTTCGGCCCGTTCGCGTCGAAAGTGACGATGGCGCGCCCGTTGGACATGATCTCCGTGGGACCGGAGAAAGCCCACTGAGCGCAACCGGGCGAGCCGCCTGCGCAGCACCGCGTATGCGGGAGTTTGCGCGCGAGCAAACCGCTGGCGGCCAACCCCATCGACGCTGCGAGTGTGACGACTCTCGTTAATGAATTGAACGTGGGCATCTCACGGTCCTCCGACCCGGTCTGCCCCGTGGCGGACAGACCCTGTCGGCGAACCGTACTCTCGGACGGTCAGCAAATATATAGGGTGTTTCCCTACGCTTTTGCGGCCGGTCTAAGCCTGTTGCGTGGCCCGCTTCGGCAGCTTCCAGTCCGGTCGCGGGAAGTGGCAGGTGTAGCCCCACGGCTGACGCTCCAGGTAGTCCTGGTGCTCGGGCTCGGCTTCCCAGAAGTCGCTTGCCGGAACGACTTCGGTGACGACCTTGCCCGGCCACAGCCCCGACGCGTCGACGTCGGCGATGGTGTCCAGCGCGACGCTCTTCTGCTCGTCGTCGGTGTAGAAGATCGCCGACCGGTAGCTGCTGCCGACATCATTGCCCTGCCGGTTCTTCGTGGTCGGATCGTGGATCTGGAAGAAGAACTCCAGAACCGCCCGGTAGTCGGTCTGCGCCGGGTCGTAGACGATCTCGATCGCCTCCGCGTGCCCAGGATGGTTGCGGTAGGTGGCGTTGGCGTTCTCTCCGCCGGTGTAGCCGACGCGGGTGGAGACGACGCCGGGCTGCTTGCGGATCAGGTCCTGCATGCCCCAGAAGCAGCCGCCCGCCAGGATCGCCTTCTTGACGGAGTTGGACGCGCGATCCGCCTCCGGGTTCTCGCTGATGCTCACACGTCCTCCTTGGTGGTGTCGAAAAGCTGTCGATACTGCCCATACCCCTGCGACTCGAGATCGTCGAGGTGGATGAATCGCAGAGCGGCCGAGTTGATGCAGTAACGCAGGCCGCCGTCGTCCGTCGGGCCGTCGGTGAAGACGTGCCCAAGATGGCTGTCGCCGTGCGTCGAGCGCACCTCGGTGCGGATCATCAGATGCGAGAAGTCGCGCTTCTCCACCACGTTCTCGCTGTCGATCGGCCGGGTGAAGCTCGGCCATCCGGATCCGCTGTCGAACTTGTCGACGGATGCGAACAGCGGTTCGCCGGACACGACGTCGACGTAGATACCGGGTTCGTGGTTGTCCCAGTACTCGCCGGTGAACGGTCGCTCGGTGCCGTTTTTCTGCGTGACGTGATACTGCTCCGGCGACAGGGCGCCGACCGCTTCGGGATTCTTGTGATCGTTGGAATTCATAGCGTCCCTATAACGGTATACACCGGACGGTTAATCCAGGTCAGCCGCGTTACGGTGGACACATGCGGACCGCGATGACTTCTGTGTGCACGGCCGTGCTGCTGATGGCGCCAACCGTCCCGACGGCGTCCGCGCAGACCTACGCTCCACCGGAGGTGCCGCCGGGCGGCGTCGAGTTCGTCGACGACCCGTTGCTCATCGGCGCCCACCCGGCCCGCATCGAGGCCTGGAGCCGGGCGGCTCGACCCGACGCGGTGGCGGTGCATTTCACGTCGGGCACGCCGGAGTGCTACGGAGCCCACGCCACCGCCACGGAGACACCCGAATCGGTGACCGTCGACCTGCGCACCGGCACCAGAGCGGACGCGGTCGACCGCGCGTGCATCCTGATCGCGCTGTCCGGCACGCTCGACGTGCCGCTGCAGGCGCCGCTCGGCGACCGCACGGTGCTCAGCGCGACGTGATCACGCTCGACAAACACCGGTAGAACGTGTTCTAGTTTGTCGCGTGACGAGCAAGGTGTTCACGCGCGAGGAGCTGACAGAGGCGTTCGCGAAATTCGAGCAGACCGTCGACCGCGCCGCGCGGACGCGTGACTGGGATCCCTGGGTCGAGCAGTACAGCGAGGACATCGTCTACGTCGAGCACGCGGCGGGCACGATGCGCGGCCGCGACGAGGTCCGCGAGTGGATCTGGCGGACGATGGAGACATTTCCCGGCAGCCACATGACGCACTTCCCGTCGCTGTGGTCGGTGATCGACGAGTCGACGGGCAGGATCATCTGCGAGCTCGACAACCCCATGCGGGACCCCGGCGACGGCACGATCGTCAGCGCCACCAACATCTCGATCCTCACCTACGCCGGCGACGGACTGTGGCGTCGCCAGGAGGACGTCTACAACCCGCTGCGGTTCGTGTCGGCCACGGTGAAGTGGTGCCGTCGGGCAGAGCAGCTCGGCACACTGCCCGACGAGGCGGCGACATGGATGAAGCAGTTCGCTGCGGACGCGAGGAGCACAAAAGGCGGAGGGGCGCGATGAGCACAAAAGGCGGAGGGTCGCGATGACCGTCCTCGTCATCGGCGCCAACGGCTACCTCGGTTCGCACGTCACCCGCCAACTCGTCAACAACGGCGAAGACGTTCGGGTGATGGTCCGCGACGGCGCCAACACCATCGGCATCGACGACCTGAGCACCACGCGCTTCGTCGGCGACATCTGGGACAACGACGTGCTGCGCGAAGCGATGGCCGGTTGCGACGTCGTGTACTACTGCGTCGTCGACACCCGCGGCTGGCTGAAGGACCCGGCGCCGCTGTTTCACACCAACGTCGACGGCACGCGCAATGTGCTGGACGTCGCGAAACATGCTGGGCTGCAACGGTTCATCTTCACCAGCAGCTATGTGACCGTGGGCCGCAAGCGCGGCCGCGTCGCCACCGAGGACGACGTGATCGGTTCCCGGGGCCTGACACCGTATGTCCGGTCGCGGGTGCAGGCCGAGGAACTGGTGCTGCGGTATGCCCGCGAAGAAGGCCTGCCCGCCATCGCGATGTGCGTGTCGACCACCTACGGCGGCGGCGACTGGGGCCGCACGCCGCACGGCGCGATCATCGCGGGCGCGGCGTTCGGCAAGCTGCCGTTCGTCATGAAGGGCATCGAGCTGGAGGCCGTCGGTGTCGACGACGCCGCCCGCGCGATGATCCTGGCGGCCGAAAAGGGCCGTGTCGGAGAGCGATACCTGATCTCGGAGAAGATGATCACCAACGCCGAGGTGGCCCGCATCGCGGCCGAGGCCGCCGGGGTGGCGCCGCCAGCCAAGGCGTTGCCGGTGGCGATGTCGTACGCGCTCGCGGCGATGGGGACGGCGAAGGCGCGGCTGCGCGGCACCGACGAGCAGCTCTCGCTGGCGTCGCTGCGGCTGATGCGCGCAGAGGCGCCGGTCGACTGTGCGAAGGCGCGGCGCGAATTGGGCTGGCAGCCAAGGCCGGTGGAGGATGCGATCCGCGAGGCGGCCCGATTCTGGGTCGGGCTGCGCGACGCCAAACGCAAGAGCAGGCAGGCCACGGCCGAGCGGGACTAGCCTGGGCTGACGTGACGGAGAAACTGCACGTCGACCTTTCCGGCGCGCCGCAGACCATGCTGGCGACGTTCTACGCCAAGGCGCTCGACGCCGGCCTCGACAACCCGATCCTCGGCGACCGGTGGGCCCGCGACATCGTCGACCGGCTCGACTACGACTGGTCGAAGACCACGATCACCGCGAGGAACTCGCCGGCGGTCACGACGCGGTCCGCCCACTTCGACAACTGGGCGCGACAGTTTCTTGCCGTGCATCCCGAGGCGGTGGTGCTGCACCTGGGCTGCGGTCTGGACAGTCGCTACTACCGGCTCGACCCGGCACCGACCGTCGAGTGGTACGACGTCGACTACCCCGAGGTCGCCGACCTGCGCGGGCAACTGTTCCCGCCGCGCGAGCACTGCCACCTCGTCGCGGCGTCCGTCACCGACCCGGCGTGGCTCGCCGAGGTGCCCGCCGACCGGCCGACGCTGATGATCGGCGAGGGCCTGACGATGTACCTCACCGCCGCGGACGGGGAGGCACTGCTGCGCCGAGTCGTCGAGCACGCCCCGTCCGGCGAGCTGCAATTCGACGCGTTCAACCGGTTCGGGATCAGGGCGCAGTGGACGAACGCCGTCGTCACCCGGGCCGGAGCCAAGCTCTACTGGGGCATCGACGGACCCGACGACATCCTCGATGCCGTGCCCGGCCTTCGGCTGCTCCTGTGGCAGTCCGCGTTCGACTCACCGAGCTTCGCCCAGGTGGGTTGGCCGTACCGTGCGATGGCGAGGGCGATGTCGCTGTCGAAGACGCTGCGCTACATGGCGCAGTACCACCGCTACGCGTTCTGAGCGCGCACGCCCAGCACCGGCTGCCTGGCCCTTCCGTCGCTGAACGCGGCGGCCCACGGCCAGCGCCCCCTGCCGTCGGCCCACACCAGCTGAAGTGCCTTCACCTCCGGGCCGCCGAACGCCACCGCCCACGGCATGTGCACGTCCGGGTTGGCCACCTCGACGACCTCGACCAGCGGACCGGAACGCACCGCGAACTTGCGACCCGGCGCCAGCGTCTGACCGGACATCATGTCGGTGGCGACGGTGTTGAGCAACCGCCCCGCCCGCTGCGCGGATACGCCGGTGATGAGCAGTTCCGGCAGCCCGCAGTCGTGCAGACCGACGGTGTACGCGAACGGGGTTCGTCCGCCGTCGACGTACTGCACCGCCCAGCCGTGCTCGGACATCGTTCTTCGTAACTCGTCGAGGTAGTCGTCGACGCCTGCGTCGGGGTGATCGCATTTCCAGCACATGCCGTCAGCTTGCTCCGGGGCACTGACATGTCCGCTACGCCGCTCGAGGGCCGCGCACGCCGAGCACCGCCTGGGTACCGCGGCCGCCGTCGAAGTCCGGACACCAGGGGGAGTGTCCGTGCTCATCGCGCCAGACCAGTTGCAGCGCGCGCACATCCGGCCCGTACAGATTGACCGCGTGAGCCAGATGCGCGTCCGGTTGGTCGACGTTGACGAACTCGAGGTCCACTTCTCCGGCGATGTTCATCGTGTCGCCGGGCTTCGGCTGGACCTCGTGGATGGTGTAGTTCGCGACCGAGTTCAGGAGCTGCCTCGCGCGCTCGGGCGTCACGCCGGTCACCAGATACTCAGCGAAACCGCGCCTGTGCAGACCGATCGTGTATGCGAACGGCCGGCGCTCGTCCTCGACGTACTGCACAACCCACTTGTGTTTGAGGATCTTCTTCCGTAACAGCCTGAGATAGTCGTAGACGGTTGCCTCTGGGTGGTCGCATAGCCAGCACATGGCATGTCCTTTCGTAGTACTTGCCCACACCATGCGCCAGAGTCCGACAAAATCGCGAGCGCCCGGATGGTGGCAGAATCGGCGGGTGCCCACTGCTCCCGTCAACGGCCGAATCTCGCACTGGTATGACGCACTGCCCGCCTACCGGGTTGCACTGACGGGTGACCGAGACGTCGACGTCTGCATCGTCGGCGCCGGCTACACCGGCTTGTGGACGGCGTACTACCTCAAGCGCGCGGATCCGTCGCTGCGCATCGCAATCCTCGAGGCACGCTTCGCCGGTTTCGGCGCCTCGGGCCGCAACGGCGGCTGGCTGTCGGGACTGGTGCCCGGCGACCGCAACAGAATGGCGCAGCAGCACGGCCGCGACGGGGTGCTGGCCTGGCAGCGGGCGCTCAACGAGTCCGTCGACGAGGTGATCGACGTCGCCGCGCGCGAAGGCATCGACGCCGGGATCGTCAAGGGCGGGACTTTGCGCATCGCCCGCAACGCAGCGCAGGCGTCACGGCTTGTGGCGGAGGCCGAGGAAGAGCTCAGCTGGAAGGTCGACGGCATCGCCGTGCTGTCCAAAGCCGAAGCGGCCGAACGTATCCGGTTCGCCGACGTGGCCGCGGCCTATTACAACCCGCACTGCGCGCGGATCCAGCCCGCGCACCTGGCCCGCGGGCTCGCCGACGTCGTCGAGCGCCTCGGCGTCGACATCTACGAGCAGACGCCGGTCACCGCGCTGGAACCCGGCAGGGCGACGACACCGCACGGCACCGTCACCGCGCCGATCGTGCTGCGGGCCACCGAGGGATTCACCGCGCGGCTGCCGAAGCTGCGCAGGCGGTGGCTGCCGATGAACAGCTCGATGATCGCCACCGAACCGATCCCCGAGTCGCTGTGGGACAGCATCGGCTGGGACGGCCGCGAAACCGTCGGCGACACCGCGCACGGCTTCTTCTACGCCCAGCGCACCGCCGACGACCGCATCGCCATCGGCGGCCGCAGCGTGCCGTACCGATACGCCTCGCGCACCGACGTCGATGGGCGCGTACCCGAACGCACGATCAGCCATCTCAGCGACGTGTTGCGCACCGTGCTGCCGCAGATCCGCGACGTGCCGATCGCGCACGGTTGGTGCGGCGTGCTGGCCGTACCGCGGGACTGGTCGGCGAACATCACCCTGGACAAGGCCAGCGGAATGGGTTGGGCGGGTGGATATGTCGGGCACGGTGTGACCGCGGCCAACCTCGCAGGCCGCACCATGGCCGACCTCGTCGTCGGTGAGAAGACGCCGCGCACCGAGCTGCCATGGGTGAACCATCGGTCGCCGAACTGGGAACCCGAGCCGTTGCGCTGGCTCGGCGTGCGCGGCATGTACACCGCGTACAAGCTGGCCGACTGGCACGAGGCCCGTGGCCGTGCGACGACCTCGCCGATCGCCGTCGTCGCCGACAGGATCGCAGGCAGGCCCTAGCTTTCGGCCTTGGCCTTCAGTCGCTGCAGCGTCAGCTTGATGTGCTCGGCGTTGGCGCCGTCGCGGTCGCGTACCCCTGTGCCGATCCACGCGGTCTTGCTGAACCAGCCCGGCCTGCGATCCCACGTCTGCTCGGTGACCCGGCAGCCGGCGCCGTCGGGCACGATGTCGTATCGCCAGTGCGCGATCGGCAGCGCCATGTACTTCACATCGAACGCGAAGGCGCGGCCGGGTTCGGCGTCGGTGACGGTGCACGTGGTGGTCCACTTGTGTGAGCCGTTGCGATTCGTGCCCCTGAACACGGCGCCGGGCGACGCCTTCCCGCCCTTGCGCCAGGACATCACTTCGTTCTCCTCGGCGAGGGACGCCAGCGTGTCCAAGTCGGTGATCAGCTGATACACGGTGTCGGGTGCGGCGTTGATGGCGACCTCCGCCCCGGCGGATGCAGAACTCCGTTCGGTCATGCGGCGAATCGTAACGGCGTGCGTGGAACAGGTGTGGCGTTCGCCGCGTTGGCTTCACTATGAGCGCCAAACCCGTCCGCGAACCCTCCGCCGACCATCCGATCACCGTCGTCCCCACCGGCAGGCACGTCACCGTGCGGGTGAACGGCGAGGTCGTCGCCGAGACCGACAACGCCCTGACTCTGCAGGAGTCGACGTATCCGGCCGTTCAGTACGTCCCGCTCGGCGATGTCGTGCCGAGCGCGCTGACCTCCAGCGACACCACCACCTACTGCCCGTACAAGGGCGACGCCACCTACTTCCACGTGACGACCGCGGCGGGGGACACCGTCACCGACGCGATCTGGACGTACGTGGCGCCCTACCCGGCGGTGGCCGACATCGCAGGCCACGTCGCGTTCTACCCTGATAAAGCCGACATCACCGTCGCATAGGGGACCACTCTGTGAATTGATCTCCGGCCGGGCCCATTTGTCGGTGTTCGAATGTATGTTCGAAGTATGTCGGCGGTTGCGGTGCGGGAGGCGATGGCGAAGCTGCGCGCGGCCTATGACGCTTTCGCTGCCACCGACTTCGACGCGCTGACCCGCACCGAGGTGCTCGCGGTGCTCGACGACTACCAGACACTGACGTGCCAGATGCCGACTCAGAACCATCGGCTGCTGTCTCGGTTGCAGGCCGAGACCACGCCCCAGCAGATGGGCGCCAAGTCGTGGAACGAGGTGTTGCGGGTCCGGTGGCGGCTGTCGACTGCCGAGGCGTCGCGGCGGCTGCATGAGGCCGCCGACCTCGGGCCCCGCACCAGCCTGGTCGGGGAGCCGTTGGCGCCGCAGTTGCCCGCCGTGGCCGCCGCTCAGGCGGCCGGGTTGATCACCGGCGAGCACGTCAAGACCATCCGCGACGTCGTCAAACAGCTACCGCCGTGGGTCGACACCATCACCCGCACCCAGTTCGAAGTGGATCTGGTGCGCGTCGCGGTCGGGGTGGGGCCCAAAGAGTTACGCGACACCGCCGAGCTGCGGTTGTTCCTGCTGGATCAGGACGGTCCCGAACCCGAGGACGCCGAACGCGAACGCAAACGCAGAGTCACCGTGGGTCGGCAGGGCCGCGACGCGATGACGTCGGTGAGCGCTGATCTCACGCCCGAGGCGTGGGCGGTGTGGGAGGTCATCTTCGCCAAGTACGCCGCACCGGGGATGTGTAATCCCGCCGACGACCAACCGTGCACCTCGGGCACCCCCAGCCAGGCCCAGATCGACAACGATCACCGCACCCTGGCCCAGCGCCAGCACGACGCGCTGCTGGCGATCGGGCGCATCGCGTTGATGAGTGGTGACCTCGGCCAGCTCAACGGGCTGCCGGTGTCGGTGATCATCCGCACCACCCTGCAAGATCTGGAAAGCCGCGCCGGGATCGGTGTCACCGGCGGGGGCACCAAACTGCCGATCGCCGACGTCATCAAGATGGGCGCGCACGCCAATCACCATCTCGCGGTGTTCGACGGCGCGACCGGCCAGGCGCTGGCGCTGTTTCGCGCCAAGCGGGTCGCCTCACCCGCGCAGCGGATCATGCTGATCGCGCGCGACGGCGGCTGCACCAAACCGTGCTGCACCGTGGGCGCCTACGGCTGCCAGGCCCACCACGCCAGAACCGACTGGAGCAAGGGCGGCAACACCAACGTCAACGACATGGCGCTGGCGTGTGGCACCGACAACCGCAGCGCCGATGACGACGGCGGCTGGCAGACCACCATCAACACCCGCGGGGAATGCGAATGGGCGCCACCACCCGATCTGGACCACGGCCAATCCCGCATCAACTACTACCACCGCCCCGAAGCACTCCTCAGACCACCGACGACGAGCCGCCATCCGAGCAGACGCCACCGGAGCCGACGCAGCTGAAAGCCAAGCGACACAACGATTCTCACGCCGAACCGGGACACCTCGACCCCACCGAAACACCCGGCGGACCCGAACCACCCGACAACCAAGCCGCCTAACCGCGGGTGCGCACCCGGTAGCGCCGCTCGGCATAGGCGAGGTCGTCGCGCCACAGCTTGGCTGCCGCGTACCGCATGAGCGGCGCGATCACCGGTCGCCCGTGCAGGGCGTGCACGAACCCGGGCCGGTCCGAATGCGCGACCACGGCCTCGATCACCGCGCTGCGCGGCAGCCCGTCGGCACCGGGTCCGATCGGGGTGGCATGCGTCTCGACGACGCTGCCCGCGCCCTCACCGTCCACGATGCGCATGACGATGGTGCGCGGCTCCGGCGCGGCGAACTCGGCCACGACCGGCACCCCGAATCGGCCGATGTGGAACGTCACCGGTACCAGGAAGTGGTCCTGGTCCTCCGGAAGGTCGGGATCGACAGGCGGTGCGGACAACACGTCGAGATGGGCGAACGAATACGGGTGGTACCAGGAGCCGTGCCACGGATCGAGCCGGTTGGCGATGATGTCGCTCGGCTCGCAGGTGCCGACCAGGCGGGTGACGGCGTGCATGGTCGCGCCGGCGGGCCGCGCGGGCACCACAGGCGCATCGGTCGGTTCCTCACCGCCGACACGGTCGAGCCTGACCCAGGCGAGCACGCCGTCGTCGTACGCCGGATACGGTTTCCAGCCGAACTCGCGGCCGCCCTCGAGCCGCAGCCCGTGCCACGGGCAGACCAGCGCGCCGCAGTCCACCGTGCCCGTCGCCAGGTCGGCGCCGAGATGTGGGCACGTCGCGGGACCCACGTGCAAGGTGGAATCGACGTCGCGCCACGCCACGATCTCGACCCCGCCGACCGACGTGCCGAACGGCCGGTCGCGGATCGACTCGCTGGCGGCGAACGCATACCAGTTACCGCTCGGCCTGCGCTGCGAACGCGCGAGCGCGGCATCGATGATCGCGGGCTCGGCGTCTTTGTAGGTGGGTCGCTGGCTTGCCCACTTCTCCCGCGGGAGCACCGTGAACGGGGACGCGTTCGCCCACGTGGCTTTCAGGTTGCCCAGCACGCTCATCGCACCTGCCGCCTCTCCCGCTGCGCGAGCAACCGCAGCGCACCCGAACGGCCCCGAACCGGCACGGTGTGAAGCTGATGGCCCGCCAACCCGTAGTGGGCGAGCAGCCCGTTGGCCGCTGACCATCCCGTCGTCGCGGCCCGCTCCATCAACGCCACCGGCAGATCGATGCGGATGCCGTCGCCTGCCAGTTTCACCGCCGGATGCGGGGTCACGACCGTCGGTCGCACGGCATGGTCACCCGGGGCGAAGCGGGGGCAGTCGCTGCGGCAGAGAACGCGCTCAGCAACGATGGTGGCGCCGCGCGCCTCCGGATACAGCTCGTGCAGCCGTGCCAGCATGCGGTCGCCGAGGCCGTCCTGCGGGCCGGTCACCGCGTAGGAGTGCAGCTCGACGACCGAGCCGCCGGTACGTGCCGACCATCCGATCGCCTCGCGCTCATACCGTTCGAGCACGCTGACATTGTCCAGCGGCGGCCGCCCGCCCGTCCCGAGGAACGGCGCACGGTCGGATAACACCGGCCGATCCAGCCACAGCCGCTGCACCACGAACGGCGGCGCGGTGCCCATGGCGGCCACCCGCGCCCGCCAGCCGTCGTCGCCGAGGCCGGGGGAGCCGTCCACGATGTGCTGCAGACCCGCCACGTCGGTGGCCAATACCACGCCGTCGCAGTCGAAGTCGTCACCGGAGTCGGTACGGACCCGAAGTCGCGGATCGATCGACACCGCCGTCACCGATACGCCGGTGTGGAAGCGCGCACCGCTCGACTCCAGGTAGCGCCGCAGCGGGTTCCACAGTGCGACATCGAAGTTGGCGTTGGCGACATCGAAGACCAGGCCTTCACTCGACCCGAGGAAGTAAATATGGAACATGGTGGCCAGCTCGGCCGCCGACAACGCGCCCGGCTCGGCGAAGAAGCTGCGGGAGAAAACCTCGAACGCCAGATGCCGTGCAGCTGATGGGAAGTTGATGTCGCGCAGGAACTTGTCGGCGTCGAGATGGTCCAGTCGCTCGTAGATGTCGGGCACCGACACCGCAGCCAGCGGCGCGGCGGCGCGCGCGTTGAGCCGGGCCAGGTCCCGCAGCCGGAACGTGGGGCTGCGCAGGGCGAAGGCCAGCGCGTTGAGCGGCGGGGTCTGCGGCAGCCCGCGGAACGTGTCGCGTCTGCCCTGTCCGTCGACCAGCGGATAGTCCTCGACGGCGGTGAGCATGGACAGCTCGGAGTCGATGCGGCGCAACATGTCCCGCAGGTTGTAATACTGACGGAAGAACGCGTGGAAGCCGCGGTTCATCGCCAGGGCGGTGCCGTCGTCGGCCTTCTCGGTCCAGCCGCCGACGCGCCCGCCCAGGTAGCTTTCCCGCTCCACGACGTCGACGGCGACGCCGCGTTCGACCAGGCCGGTGGCCGCCGCAAGGCCCGCGATACCGCCGCCCACCACGACGACGCGCGGCCTGCTCGCCAGCGCAGCGGCATCGGACAGGCCGGGGAATGCCGGGTGGCTGGCGCGACGGCGATCGGTCACAGCGGCGCTTCTGCGAGGAAGGTGTGCACGATGTTGCGCTGCCAGCCCGGCACGGTCTCGTTGCGGGCGTTGACGAAGCCATTGGCCCGCAGCCGGTCGAGAAACCCCTGTGCGCCGTCGAACTCGTTGACGCTGCGCCGCAGATAGCGGTAGAGACCGGCGTCTCCGCTGCGCAGCTTGCCCATCGGGATGATGATCGTCGCGCACACCGCGTTCCACGTCACCGCGGCGATCCGGGAGTCGCGCACCGAGTACTCGTGCACCGCCAGCGTCGCGCCTGGCCGCAGAAGCGAACGGAACTCGCGCAGCTGGGCATCCGGGTCGGAGAGGTTGCGCAGCAGGTACGCCGCGAAGATGCCGTCGAACGGTCCCTCGACACCGGCGGCCGCGATGTCCTCGATGCGGCTGTGCACGAAACGGACCGTCGCGGGCCAGCGTTTGGTCTCGGCCTCGGCCAGCATGCCCGACGAGGCGTCGACGGCCACGATCTCGGCCTGCGGGGCGACCGACAGCAGCGCCGCGGTCGACGCGCCCGTCCCACATCCGGCATCGAGCAGCCGCAACCCCTTGCCGCCGTTGGCAAGCCGCATCCGCTCGGCCGACATGCGCAGGTGCCGGTGGTAGCCGGGGTTGGCGTCGACGAGGACGTCGTAAGCCGATGCGCCCGCGTCGAACGCGGCGGGAACTGCGGACTTCTCGTCGGTCATTGCGCTCCCTTGGTTTCCAGGCTCCGCAGTCGCTGGCGCTCCCACAGCAGCAGCACCGCGGTCACCAGCGCGAAACCGAAGAGGAAGTCCTCGACGGGTATATCGAACGGGAACCTGATTCCGCTGGTGTGGCTTTCGTCGTAGATGACGATCGGCGCGGACAACTTGGTCAGCCAACCGTCGACCGGGATCATGAACGCGAACACGATGGCCATCGAGATCCAGTACGCCGGGCGGCGGAAGATACCGGTGCGCAGCACGCCGAACTCCAACGCGCACACCGCGATCACCGCGATCACGGCGGGCAGCGTGTACCCCAGGCCCGTCATGTCGACTGCTCCGAGGAGGCGCGGCGCCTGTTCTGCAGGTACGTCAGGATGGTGTCGACGGCGTTGTAGGTGAACAGCCCGCACAGCGGTATCACGATGAAGAACAGCAGCTCCTCGATCGGGATGTCGGCGGGCAGTTCGATGCCGGTGACGTAGCGCGGGTTGTAGGTCCAGATGTGCGCAGCGATGGCCACCGCGTCCCACACGACGAACACCGCTGCGACGGGCAGCACGGCGAACGCCGCGCGGCGGGCCTGCCGGTACACACCCTCACCCAGAATCTCCAGCGGCGCCGTGATCAGCAGGCAGGCGCCGAGCACGATCAGATACTGCCAGCGGTCCATGGCTCGTTCTTACCTACCGTTCGCGAGCCGCGCACGCCAGGCGCGCAGCAGACCCAGGCTGGCGACCTGCAGGCGCCTGCCGGTGCCGACGGTCGCACGCTGGTTGAAGATCGCGAAGTCGATGTTCTCGATGCGATCCAAGATCTCGGAGTACAGCGTGTAGGCCGCCGAAACGCACGGCTGGGACCGCGGATCGAGCATCGCGATCCCCTTGCGTGCGGTCTCGTAGACGCGGCGGGTTGCGGCGTGCTGTTCGGTGAGTGCGCGCCGGACCCGCGCGTCGGTCCGCCTGTTGGCGTGACACCAGGCGAGCATGTCGCGGTCGACGCGGTAGGCCGCCAGTTCGTCGGCGGGCAGGTACACCCGTCCGCGCTGCAGGTCCTCGTCGACGTCGCGCAGGAAGTTGGTCAGCTGGAACGCCTTGCCCAGCGCGGCGGCATACGGTGCGGCCTCCTCCCGGGGACCCACGGTGCCCAGCACCGGCAGCATCTGCAACCCGATCACCTCGGCCGAGCCGTGCATGTAGCGTTCCAGGGTCTTGCGGTCGGGATAGTCCGTCACTGTCAGGTCCATCCGCATCGACGCGAGGAAGTCGTCGAACGTCTCCCACGGGATGCTGTAGCGGCGTGCGGTGTGCACCACGGCATGCAGCGTGGGATCGTCACCGCAATCCTGGTTCTGCACAAGGCGATTGAACAGCTGCGTGGACAGTCGCTGAAGTCTCTCGGCCCGTTCAGCGATGCTCGCGGTGTCATCCAGGTCGTCGAGGATGTCGTCGGCGCGGCGCGCGAACCCGTACAGCGCGTGCACCGCTGGGCGTTGTTCGGGAGCCAGCAGCCGGGTGGCGAGGAAAAACGTCTTGCCGTGCTCGGCGTTGAGCATCCGGCAGTGCTCATAGGCTTCGCGCAGGCTCGGGTCGGTAACGCCGGCGGCGTCCAACTCGGAGCGAATCATGAGTACCCCCCGATGCGTGTGGCGATCCGCCGGGTGACGGCCCCTGTGATCCTGTCGGCTGCGAGCCGCCCCGACATCAGCGCGGTCGGAACGCCGACGCCCGGCACCGTCGACGAGCCGGCCAACACGACGTTGTCGATACCGCGGACGGTGTTGGCCGGGCGGAACGGACCCGTCTGGCCGAAGGTATGCGCCAGGGCGAACGGCGTGCCCGCCACCATGCCCTGGCTGGCCCAGTCGGCCGGGTTCACGACGTGCAGCATCTCGGCGTCGACACCGAGTTGCGGCAGTTGGTCGGCGACGGCGGCCATCATGCCTTCGGCGTACGAGGGCCCGATGCGTTCCCAGTCGACGGTGCCGCGGGCCAGGTTCGGCGTGGGCGCCAGCACGTAGAGCAGCTCGCGTCCCTGTGGCGCCAGCGTCGGATCGCCCGCTGTCGGCCGCGTCACCAGCAGGGACGGATCACTCATCACCACACCGTCGTCGATGA
Source organism: uncultured Actinomycetota bacterium (assembly GCA_963786995.1). Taxonomy (GTDB): domain Bacteria; phylum Actinomycetota; class Actinomycetes; order Mycobacteriales; family Mycobacteriaceae; genus Mycobacterium. The sequence goes on from CAWBBH010000011.1 coordinate 160,567, forward strand.
TCTCGCGGAACGTCTCCTCCCAGCTGTCGCCGAAGAGGATGTGGTGGTGTGGCAGCGCCGCGTCCGCCGAGCGGCAGCCGATGTGGGCGACGACCGCCGAAGGGGCCGGCCGCAGCGGCACGAGCCGCCGCGGCGTGCGGCCGAGCAGCCGGTAGGTCTCGGGCAGTTCGGTGGTGAGCACGACGGCGTCGGCGGCGATCCGTTCCCCGGTGTCGGTGAGCACCGCGCGGATGCGGTCGTCGCTGCGCTCGAGACCGGTGACCGTTGCGCCGTAACGGAATTGCACGCCTGCGTCCGCGGCGGCGGCCGCAAGCCCGTCGGGCAGCGCCCGCATCCCGCCGCGCGGGAAGTACACGCCGGCGATGGTGTCCATGTAGGCGATGACGGCGTACACGGCGAGCGCGCGCTGAGGCGGCACGCCCGCGTACAGCGCCTGGAATGTGAAGATGCGGTGTAGTCGCGGATCGGAGACGAACCGCTTCACCATCCGGTCCCAGCGGCGGAAGCCGCCGAGCGCGGTCAGCCGGGCGAGCGACGGCGTCAACAATGACAGCGGGGAGTCGAAGTTCGAGGCGATGAAGCCGTCGAACTCGACTTCGTACAGCCGCGTCAGCCACTCCCGCAGCCGCAGATAGCCCTGCGCCTCCGCAGGCCCGACGACCCGCTCGATCTCGGTGGCCATCGCGTCGCGGTCGCTGTGCACGTCCAGGAAGCTGCCGTCGCTGAACATCGCCCGGTAGGCCGGGTCGACGGTCTCCAGCTCGACCCGGTCGGCGGTGGATTCGCCCACCGCTGCGAACGTCTCGTCGATCAGGTCAGGCATGGTGAGCACGGTCGGCCCGGTGTCGAGCCGGTAGCCGTTCACGTCGAGCCGCCCGACGCGTCCGCCGGGGACGTCGCCGCGCTCGACGACGGTGACCGCGCGGCCGCGCCCGGCCAGGTGCAGCGCCGCGGCCAGCCCGGAAAGGCCCGCGCCGACGACCACGACGTGGTCGGTTCGTCCGTTGATGGTCCGCATCACGCCGCCCTTTGGGTGCATGCCGACGCCATGTGCAAGCAGCGCGGAGCGCACCGCATCGTCGAGTCGGCTCTGGTCGATTGCTCGTGAGGCGCGCTGCAACCGGTCGTCGATCATCGCCTCGATCCGTTCGACGGCGCCGGTGGCGGCGATCAGGGAACGCCCGCGGTCGACGTCGGCCGCGTCGAGGTCGGCGGTGCTCATCAGCTCGTCGAGCTCACCGCGCAGGCACGGGTCGGCCATGTGATGGGCGGCCACGACGACGCTGGTGGCCTTGTGCTCGGCCAGGTCGGCGCCGACGGGTTTGCCGGTGACCTCGGAGGAGCCGAAGATGCCGAGGAGGTCGTCACGCAGCTGGAACGCCTCGCCGACGGCGTCGCCGTAGTTGCCGAGCCCGGTCAGCGCGACGTCGCTGCAGCCCGCCATCGCCGCGCCGATCTCCAACGGCCGTCGCACCGTGTAATTCCCCGACTTTCGTCGTGCCACCTCTAGCACCTCATCCAGGGTAGGCAGCCCGCCGACATCGTTGACCAAGTCGGCAAATTGACCGACGGCCAATTCGCTGCGCATCGCGTCGTAGCGGGGCCATGCCCTGCTCAGCGCGGTGTCGTCGAGACCGCTGTCCCGCAGCATCTGTTCGGCCCAGACCAGGCACAGGTCGCCGAGCAGCACGGCCGCCGACGCGCCGAAGCGCTCCGCCGAGCCGGACAGCCCTCTGCCGCGGTGCCAGTCGGCGAACTGGACGTGGGCCGAGGCCCGGCCGCGCCGCAGCGGCGAGCTGTCCATGACGTCGTCCTGCAGCAGCGCGAAGGCGTGCAGAAGCTCCAGGCTCGCGGCGGCGTGAAGGGCCGAGTGCGACGCTTCGGCGCCGCACAGCCATCCAAGGAACATGAAGGTGGAGCGCAGGCATTTACCGCCGCCGACGAAGCCGACCAGCACATCGGCCGCCACGTCGACGCCCGCGCCGCGCAGGTCGACCGTGCACCGATCGGCGACGAATTCGTCGACGGAGTCGAGCACCGCCTTGCGGACGTTGCTCCGCCAGAATTCGAACTGACCTTCGTTCTGCGAGGTCATAATCGGCGCGGGGTGAAGCGCAGGGGCGAACAGCCGTCCGTCGACGCGCAAACCGAAACCCCTTTCAAGACCCACCGGCGGCGTGTCGCCAGCCTATTGGCGATTCGTTGATACCCCCACTCCGGTTGGCCCAACCTGGGTGGATGTCACTATTACGTCACCGATGATCGACAACGCCCTCGAAACCAGCGTGGAGTTCGCCGGACCGGTGAGTCCGGCCTTCACGCTCTCGCCGCTGCGCCGCGGCGGCGGAGATCCGTGTTACCTGACCGCGGACGACGGCACCGTCTGGCGCACCAGCCTGATGCGGACCGGTCCGGTCACCGCACGCATCAGCCGAACCGGCCCCCGCGCCATCGGATGCGAGGTATGGGGAAGCGGCGCAACGGAATTCGTCGACGGCTTCGCGTCCTTGATGGGCGCCGACGATGACGCGAGCGGGTTCGCGCCGCAGGAGCCGACCATCGCGAAGGCGCATCGGCGGGTGCCCCACCTGCGGCTGGGCCGCACCGGCCGGGTGCTGGAGGCGCTGATCCCCGCCGTCATCGAGCAGCGGGTCGCGGGCAAGGACGCCTTCCGGGCGTGGCGGCTGCTTGTCACCAAGTTCGGGTCGCCTGCGCCGGGGCCCGCGCCCGCACGGATGCGGGTCCCTCCGACCGCGGACGTGTGGCGCCGCATCCCGTCGTGGGAGTTCCATCTCGCCAACGTCGATCCGGGCCGGGCGCGAACGGTCGTGGGGTGCGCGCAGCGGGCCGACTCGCTCGAGCGGCTGGTCTCCCACCCCGCCGAGCAGGCCAGAGCCGCGCTGATGTCGCTGCCCGGCGTCGGGATCTGGACGGCGGCCGAGACCGCGCAGCGCGCGTTCGGTGACGCCGATGCGCTGTCGATCGGCGACTACCACCTGGCGAACGTCGTCGGTTGCACCCTGCTCGGCCACCGCATCGACGATGACGCGATGGTCGAACTGCTCGCTCCGCTGCGGCCGCACCGACACCGCGCGGTCAGGCTGCTCGAGGTCAGCGGGCTTGCGCGCAATCCTCGATACGGCGCAAGGATGGCGATCCCGAATCTGGCCGATTTGTGACGTGGCCCGCGGCGTGATTACCGCGTCGCAGGCTCGGGTAGACGAGCGTGGATGGTTCATCATGTGCGAAGGAGCTAACGATGACTCAGTTCACTGTCCCCGGATTGTCGGACAAGCAGAGCGGCGAGGTGGCCGAGATGCTGCAGAAGGCGCTCAGCCGGTACAACGATCTGCACCTCACGCTGAAACACGTGCACTGGAACGTGGTCGGCCCGAACTTCATCGGTGTGCACGAGATGATCGACCCGCAGGTCGAGCTCGTCCGCGGATACGCCGACGAAGTCGCCGAGCGGATCGCCACGCTGGGCCGCTCGCCACTCGGCACCCCCGGTGCGATCATCAACGACCGCACCTGGGACGACTACTCGGTCGAGCGGGACACCGTGCAGGCGCACCTGGCCGCGCTCGACCTGGTGTACACCGGCGTGATCGAGGACACCCGTAAGTCCATCGAGCGGGTCGGCGACCTCGACCCGATCACCGAGGACATGCTGATCGCGCACTCCGCCGAGCTGGAGAAGTTCCAGTGGTTCGTGCGTGCCCACCTCGAGAACGCAGGCGGCCAACTGTCCAACGACGGCGCCAAGACCGAGAAGGCCGCCGCCAGCCGCGCCAAGAAGAAGGCGCCGGTCAAGTAGTACCGGCGTCGTCGATAGCGTCGTCTCGCACCGGCTGGTCGGCCAGTTCGGTTGCGCCGCCGAACAGGTACGGGTAGGCGATCCCCGCGATCGCCGCGCCGACCAGCGGTGCGAGCCAGAAGATCCACAATTGCGCGGGTGCGCCGTCGCCGTTGAAGAACGCGACCCCCGTCGAGCGCGCCGGGTTGACCGACGTGTTCGAGATCGGGATCGAGATCAGATGGATCAGCGTCAGCGTGAGGCCGATCGACAAGCCCGCGAACCCCTTTGAGGCCGCCCACCTGTTGTCGGTGGAGCCGAGGATGACGAGCAGGAATACCGCGGTCAAGATGATCTCGGTGAGCGCGACGGCCAACAGCGAGTACCCGCCTGGCGAGTGGTCGCCGTAGCCGTTGGCGGCCATGTTGCCCGTCGCCACGAAGTCGTCTCTGCCTTTGGCGATCACCAGGATGACCACTCCCGCGATCAACCCACCGAGCACTTGGACGATCCAATAACCGGGCAGCGCTTTCCATTCGACGCGGCGCGCCAACGCGGCACCCAACGTGACGGCGGGGTTGAAGTGACCGCCGGAGATGGTGCCGAAGGCGTAAACCCCGGTGAGAACCGTCAGGCCGAACGCAAGGGCGACGCCGAGAAATCCGATGCCGAGCGAGACGCCGTCGGACGCGGCGAACTTCGCGGCGAATACCGCACTGCCGCAGCCGCCGAGGACAAGCCAGAAGGTCCCGATGAATTCTGCCGTCAACCGGTGCAGCATGGTGGGTTGGGTCATGGTGTGAGGGTCCACGCAACGGCGGGTCGGCGAACCCGTTGTTGCCGAATTGTTCTCGGACCGATACCGACGCCTGCGAAATCCCGACCGGCTTCCTACTGACCGCGCCGCTCGATGGAATCCTCGTCCCCCATCCGCTCGCGCAGGCTGTCGTAGATCGGCGGCGATCCGATCAGGTTCGCGGCGAGCACCGCTGCCGCGGTGGCCGCCATCATCGGCACGAGAGTGGCGGTGGTGGCTGTCATTTCGGTGACGACGACCATTCCGGTGACCGGTGCGCGCACCGTTGCTCCGAAGAAGGCCGCCATCCCGACGAGCGCCATCGGTATCGCCAACTGCGTTGCGTCCCCGGGCCACAGCGCATCGAAGCAGCCGGTGAACAACAAGCCCCACAGTGCGCCGACGGCCAGCAGCGGGGCGAACAGCCCCCCGGGCACCGCGGCCGAATAGGACAGAGGACCCGCGACGAATCGCACCGCGAGGATCCCGATCACGACAGTGAGGACGAGGTTCTGTCCGCCCAGGATGCGCTGGGTGAGGTCTTCGCCCCCGCCGACCGACATCGGGTAGGCGAACATCGCGAGGCCGATGACGGCGCCGATGACGGCGGCTTTGGTGAGGCTCGGAACCCGGCGGATCGCAGCGACGTGGTCGAGGAACCACAGCACCAACCTGTTGTAGCCGGCGCCCACACATCCGGTCAGCAGCCCGAAGGCGACGAACAGCGGCAGCCACGCCAGCGCTGGGGCGGCGAGGGGTTCGACGTCGAAGTCGGCATGGTTTCCCAGGATCAGCCGGGAGCATGCGACTCCCGCGGCAGCCGAGAACAGCGTCGCCAGAACGGTTTTCATCCGGAAGGACTTCGTCACCTCCTCGAGCGTGAAGAGGACGCCGCCGATCGGCGCGTTGAACGCGACCGCCAGCCCTGCGCCGCCCAACGCGGTCTGCATCATCCTGACTTCGGAATCGGGTAGCCGGGCACGCCGGGCCGCTTCGGCTCCGATCGCCGCCCCCATGTGGACGGTCGGGCCCTCGCGGCCGAGCACGAGCCCCGAACCCATGCTCAGCACGCCGCCGACGAACTTCGCGGGCACCACGCGAATCAGCGGTGGCCGGGTGTCTCCGAGAAAGGCCGCTTCGACGTGTTGGATGCCGCTGCCCGCGGCCAGCGGTTCCCACCGCACGACCAGAGCGGCCAGGGTCGCCCCCGCCGCGGCGGCGGCCATCGGGACGAGAAAGCCGGGCCCGGGAAGCTGGTGCGCCCAGTCGACGACGTCGATGCGCAGTTCGTCCGCCTTGGCCAGACACCAGCGAAACGCGCCGCCCACGAAGCCTATGAGCACGCCGGCGACGACCGCCGTCAGGCAGATGTGAATGGCGCCCCGCATCGAGTCGTCGGGCTGATCGGGGCCTGCCACGGTGTCAGTTTGGCAGATCGCGGCCCGTGGTGTGCCGGATGTGAACGGCCGCCGCCATATACCCCTAGGGGGTATAGTGCACGGCATGGCGATAATGCACACCGAACACAGCGCTCACGCCGCACACGTTGGTCACGGCGGCCATCACGACCACGTCGCGCAGTTCCGGAGGCTGTTCTGGATCATGCTCGCGCTCGCGGTCCCGACCGTGGCGTTCTCGGCCATGTTCGCGATGATCCTCGGCTACACCGTGCCCGCGGCCCCTGCCGCCCGGTGGATCTCTCCTGTGCTCGGCACCGTCATGTACTTCTGGGGCGGCAGGCCGTTCCTCACCGGCGCGCTCGCCGAAATCCGCTCTCGCGCGCCGGGGATGATGCTGTTGATCGGATTGGCCATCACGGTCGCCTTCGTCTCCTCATGGGGCGCCAGCCTCGGCGTGCTCGACCACCAGCTCGACTTCTGGTGGGAACTCGCGCTGCTGATCGTCATCATGTTGCTGGGCCACTGGATCGAGATGCGCTCTCTGGCGCAGACGAGTTCGGCGCTCGACTCCCTGGCGGCGTTGCTGCCCGACGAGGCGGAACGGGTCGAGGGGGACGCCACCGTCTCCGTCGCCCCCGGGGATCTTATGGTGGGCGACGTGGTGATCGTCCGTCCCGGTGCCACCGTGCCCGCCGACGGCGAAATCGTCGATGGCGCGGCCGATGTCGATGAATCGATGGTGACCGGCGAGTCGGTGCCGGTGCGCCGGGAGGTGGGCGACCACGTCGTCGCGGGCACCGTCGCGACGGATTCCGGACTGCGCGTCAGGGTCACCGCGGTCGGCGACGACACCACGCTGGCGGGCATCCGGCGACTGGTCACCGAGGCCGAGAACTCGTCGTCGCGGGCGCAGCGGCTGGCCGACACCGCCGCGGGCTGGCTGTTCTGGTTCGCGCTCGGCGCCGCCGTCATCACCGCGGTGGTGTGGGGTGTGCTCGGCAGACCGGACGAGGCGGTGATCGCGACGATCACGGTGCTGGTGATCGCGTGCCCGCACGCGCTCGGGCTGGCCATCCCGCTGGTGGTGTCGATCGCGACGGAGCGCGCTGCGCGCGGCGGCGTGCTGATCAAGGATCGTCTCGCGCTGGAGAGCATGCGGACCGTCGGTGCGGTGCTGTTCGACAAGACCGGCACCCTGACCAAGGGCGAACCGACGGTCACCGCCGTGGCCGTCACCGGGGGACGCGCCGAGGCGGAGGTGCTGGCGCTGGCCGCGGCCGCCGAGACCGACTCCGAGCATCCGCTTGCCCGCGCCATCGTGGCCGCAGCGAGAAGCCGGGGCCTGAAAGTCTTTGCGGCGTCGGGCTTTTCCTCATCACCCGCCGTCGGGGTGACAGCGACGGTCGACGGCATCGAGGTCCGCGTCGGGGGTCCGCGACTGGTGCAGGAGGCGGGGCAGACGGAGCTCGCCGAAACGGCGGCATGGCACAGCGAGGGCGCAATCGTGCTGCACGTGCTGGTCGACGGGGCGGTGGCGGGCGCGCTGAAGCTGGCCGACGAGGTGCGGCCGGAGTCACGCGAGACCGTCGACGCCCTGCACCGGCAGGGCATCGAGGTCGTCATGATCACCGGGGATGCCGAGCCCGTGGCGCGCGCGGTCGCAGCCGAACTGGGTATCGACCGGGTGTTCGCCGGGGTGCGGCCCGCAGACAAGTCGGCCAAGGTCGCCGAGCTCAAGAGCGAGGGCCTGACGGTCGCGATGGTCGGCGACGGCGTGAACGACGCCCCCGCGCTGGCCCAGGCCGACGTCGGCATCGCCATCGGCGCGGGCACCGACGTGGCGATCGCGTCAGCCGGGGTGATCCTCGCCAGCTCGGATCCGCGATCGGTGCTGTCGGTGATCACGCTGTCGAAGGCGACCTACCGCAAGATGGCCCAAAACCTCTGGTGGGCAGCGGGATACAACCTTGTCTCGGTGCCGTTGGCCGCGGGTGTGCTCGCGCCGCTCGGGTTCGTGATGCCGATGTCGGTCGGTGCGCTGCTGATGTCGGCGTCGACGGTGGTGGTCGCGCTGAACGCGCAGGTGCTGCGACGGCTGGATCTGACGCCGCGCGTTCAGTAGCCGAGGCCGCGCAGCTGGGCGCCGAGCTGCTCGGCGACCGCCTGCTGAGTGCGCAGAAGCGCCAGCTCCTGCCCGACCTGTGCGCGCAGCGCGTGCAGCACGGCCATCTCGGCGGACGGCGTATCACCCAGGTGCTCGAGCGCATCCGACGCCGAGGAGACCATGTCCAGCGTGGAGCGGGAGGCCTGCCTGGCGGCATTGACCGCCTCGGCGGCCTCCTGCAGGCGGTGGCCGAGGTCGGACTCGACGCCGGACAGATGGTCGAGGGCGTCGCGGGTGCCCTGCGCGAACTCCGCGTAGCTGGTCACCGCGCCGCCCGTCATTTCCGCGGCCTGTTCCTGCCCGGACCGGATGGCGTCGGTGGCGTCGATCAGGTGGTCGGCAGCCGACGCGGCCGCGTCCGGGTCGGCCGTGCCGAACAGCGTGTCGGCGCGCGACAGCACGTCACCCACATTGCGGACCATGTCGGACAGCGGCACGGTAATCAGTATCAGCCATCGAGTGAGGTGATGAGCGCGGCAAGGCTGGCCGTGTCCGCATCGCCAGCCCCCTCGCCCGCCTCGACGGCGTTCACGAGCTCCGCGGGCAGACCCGCCGCGTTCGCGGTCTCCGCGGCGGACAGGTTCGCGCGCCTGCGCGCGGCGTACAACCGTTGACCCAGCGTCGCCCCCGGCGCAGCGGCGGCGCGGAACATCAGGTCGTCGTAACAGCCGCGCACGGTGCGCAGTGCCAGCACCACGTCGGCGGTGCCCCGGCTGCGCTGCGCGGCGCGGGCCACCACGGTCTCGAGCTTGCGCAGGTCGGCAAGGATGACCGTGACGCGGTCAGCGAACTCCGGGTCGTCGTCGGGCGGAAGTGACTCGATGGCGGCGCCGAACGTCTTCATCGCCACCTCGACCGCCCCGATGATCAGCGATGCGGCCCCTTCGTCGGCGGCAGGCTCGGGTGCCGCGCCCGGCACCGAACCGCCGTACCGTATCGACGCTATGGTTCCAGCGGGCCACTGCAGAACCTCTTCGAGCTTGGCCCTCGTGCGTTCCCTCGGCCAGCTCCTGCCCTTCTCGAAGGCGATGAGCGCGCCCGCGTTGATGATCTTGTATTTCGCGAGATTGCGCTGCTTGATGTCCAATTCGCGACGTCTGGCCGCGACCGCCGCGCCCGCACGGGCTATGCCCGGATCGCCGGCGTCGGGTTCCACCCGCCCAGTGTAGCCAGCGGATCCGACGCGCTCCGGCCAACCGTGCCGAAGCAGAAATCCGTAACAAGTGTTGCACCGCTACGGAAACAGCGCTACGGTTTGCAGCAGCGCAGCGAGCGAGAGGAACCAGTCATGACCGTCATGATCGAGATGCCCGTTCTGACCGACAGCCAGATCGGCGCCTGCACCCAGGACCCTGAGCGGTGGATGACCGCGACCGACGATCAGACCAAGGCTGTCTGCCGGTCCTGCCCCCGGCGGTGGCTGTGCGCGAAGGAGGCCTGCGAGATGCCCGGCGCTCAGGGCCTGTGGGCCGGCATCCACATCCCCGAAGGCGGACGAGGCCGCACGTTCGCCCTCAAGCAGCTGCGGTCTCTGGCCGAGCGGGGCGGTTTTCCGGTGCACCGCTGACCGGCTCGCGGGCCTGCCCGGCCGGGGGGAGCGGGCAGGCCGCGCGGTCGGCGATTCTAAGAATCTGACGAGGTTTCCAGCAAATTCCTCCGGGCCGCATTTATGCAGCTGATTCCGCTACGAGCGGAATCCCAGCAATAGCGGAGAGTGATGTTGGTCGCACCCGCGTTCTGCGGCCCCGGGTGACGAGGTCTGCGCGGCTGATCGAAAACCGAAGGCTCCCAACGTGTTCGCTCGTATCATGGGCGGCGGACGGGGCAGTGTTGCCGCGGGGGCCGGCCCGGCTAGTTAGGTACGACTAAGTTGGCATGTCAGCCGGGGTTTGTCATATCGTTTTCCCACTTGTGCGTCAGTGGGGTAGGGGCCGTCGTTCAGTGCTGCACGCCGGCCACCGCCACCACAATGACCGGCTGATCCCGTCGCCGTCGACGGTGCTCATGAGAAATCCGTAGGTGTTGAAGGGCTAGGTGCGAATGGCGCCCGTCAAGCAGGGGCTCTACAACCCCGCATTCGAGCATGACGCGTGTGGCGTTGCCATGGTCGCGGACATGCACGGTCGCCGCAGCCGCGACATCGTCGACAAGGCCATCATGGCTCTGGTCAATTTGGAGCACCGCGGTGCCCAGGGCGCGGAACCGCACACCGGCGACGGTGCGGGCATCCTGCTGCAGGTTCCCGACGACTTTCTCCGCGCGGTGGTGGAATTCGACCTGCCGGAGCCCGGCAGCTACGCCACCGGCATCGCCTTCCTGCCGCAGTCGTCGAAGGACGCAGCGGCGGCGTGCGAGTCCGTCGAGAAGATCGCCGAGGCCGAGGGCCTCCAAGTGCTCGGCTGGCGCGACGTACCCACCGACGAGTCGTCGCTCGGCGCCCTCGCCCGCGACGCCATGCCGACCTTCAGGCAGGTCTTCATCACCGGCGCCTCGGGTATGGAACTCGAGCGCCGCGCCTACGTGGTGCGCAAGCGCGCCGAACACGAACTCGGCACCAAGGGACCCGGCCAGGACGGCCCCGGCCGGGAAACCGTTTATTTCCCAAGTCTTTCCGGGCAGACATTCGTCTACAAGGGCATGCTGACCACACCGCAGCTCAAGGCGTTCTACCTCGACCTGCAGGACGACCGGCTCACCAGCGCGCTCGGCATCGTGCACTCCCGGTTCTCCACCAACACCTTCCCGTCATGGCCGCTGGCCCACCCGTTCCGGCGCATCGCGCACAACGGCGAGATCAACACCGTCACCGGCAACGAGAACTGGATGCGCGCGCGTGAAGCGCTGATCAAGACCGACGTCTTCGGATCCGTGCAGGACTTCGACAAGATCGTTCCGGTCTGCACGCCAGGGGCGTCCGACACCGCGCGCTTCGACGAGGTGCTCGAACTGCTGCACCTCGGCGGCCGCAGCCTGCCGCACGCGGTGCTGATGATGATCCCCGAGGCGTGGGAACGCAACGAGACGATGGACCCCGCGCGCAGGGCGTTCTACTCCTACCACGCCTCGCTGATGGAGCCGTGGGACGGACCGGCCTCGATGACGTTCACCGACGGCACTGTCATCGGCGCGGTGCTCGACCGTAACGGCCTTCGCCCGTCGCGCATCTGGGTGACCGAGGACGGTCTCGTGGTGATGGCCTCCGAGGCCGGGGTGCTCGACCTCGACCCGTCCACCGTCGTCAAGAAGATGCGCCTACAGCCGGGCCGCATGTTCCTCGTCGACACCTCGAAGGGCCGCATCGTCGCCGACGAGGAGATCAAGGCCGAACTCGCGGCCGAGCATCCCTACCAGGAGTGGCTGGACGCAGGCCTGTTCAAGCTCGACGACCTGCCGCCTGGCGACTACGTCCGGATGCCGCACCATCGGGTTGTGCTGCGCCAGCAGATCTTCGGCTACACCTATGAAGAGCTCAACCTGCTGGTGGAGCCGATGGCGCGCACCGGTGCCGAGCCGATCGGCTCGATGGGCACCGACACCCCCGTCGCCGTGCTCTCGCAACGGCCGCGGATGCTCTACGACTACTTCCAGCAGTTGTTCGCCCAGGTGACCAACCCGCCGCTGGACGCCATCCGCGAAGAGGTGGTGACCAGCCTGCAGGGCACCGTGGGGCCCGAGGGCGACCTGCTCAGTCCGAACCCCGACTCCTGCAGGCAGATCGTCTTGTCGCAGCCGATCCTGCGCAACGCCGAACTGTCGAAGCTGATGTGTGTCGATCCCGACCACCAGATCCGCGGCCACAAGCACGGCATGCGCGCCGCGGTGATCCGCTGCCTGTACCCGGTGAACCGCGGCGGGCAGGGACTCAAGGAGGCCCTCGACAACGTCCGGGCCAAAGTCTCGGCGGCCATCCGCGACGGCGCGCGCATCATCGTGCTGTCCGACCGCGAATCCGACGAGTCGATGGCGCCCATCCCGTCGCTGCTCTCGGTTTCGGCCGTGCACCACCATCTCGTGCGCGACCGCACCCGCACCCAGGTCGGGCTCGTGGTGGAGGCCGGTGACGCCCGCGAGGTGCACCACATGGCGTGCCTGGTCGGCTTCGGCGCCGCCGCGATCAACCCCTACATGGCGTTCGAGTCCATCGAGGACATGTGTGACCGAGGGGTCATCACCGGCATCAGCAGCGACCAGGCCAAGGCCAACTACGTCAAGGCGGCAGGCAAGGGCGTGCTGAAGGTGATGTCCAAGATGGGCATCTCGACGCTGGCGTCCTACACCGGCGCGCAGCTGTTCCAGGCCATCGGCATCAGCCAGCAGGTTCTCGACGAGTACTTCGCCGGCCTGACCTGCCCGGTCGGCGGCATCGACCTCGACGACATCGCCGAAGACGTATCCCGGCGGCATGCGCTGGCGTTCCTGGATCGCCCCGACGAGTGGGCACACCGCGAACTCGAGGTCGGCGGCGAGTACCAGTGGCGCCGCGAGGGCGAATACCACCTCTTCAACCCGGACACGGTGTTCAAGCTGCAGCACTCGACCCGCACCGGTCAGTACTCGATCTTCAAGGAGTACACCGCGCTGGTCGACGACCAGAGCGAGCGGATGGCGTCGCTGCGCGGCCTGTTGAAGTTCCGCGACGGCGTCCGGCCGCCGGTTCCGCTCGAGGAGGTCGAACCCGCCAGCGAGATCGTCAAGCGGTTCTCCACCGGCGCGATGAGCTACGGCTCGATCTCCGCCGAGGCACACGAGACCCTTGCCATCGCGATGAACCGGCTCGGCGGCCGCTCGAACTGCGGCGAGGGCGGCGAAGCCGTCAGCCGGTTCGACCGCGACCAGAACGGCGACTGGCGGCGCAGTGCCATCAAGCAGGTCGCGTCGGGCCGCTTCGGCGTCACCAGCCACTACCTGTCCAACTGCACCGACATCCAGATCAAGATGGCGCAGGGTGCGAAACCCGGTGAGGGCGGTCAACTTCCGGGTAACAAGGTCTATCCGTGGGTGGCAGAGGTGCGGCACTCTACGCCGGGAGTCGGCCTGATCTCGCCGCCGCCGCACCACGACATCTATTCGATCGAGGATCTCGCACAGCTGATCCACGACCTGAAGAACTCCAACCCGCAGGCGCGCGTGCACGTGAAGTTGGTGAGCGAGAACGGCGTCGGCACCGTCGCCGCGGGCGTGTCGAAGGCGCACGCCGACGTGGTGCTCATCTCCGGTCATGACGGCGGCACCGGCGCGACCCCGCTGACGTCGATGAAGCATGCGGGTGCGCCGTGGGAACTCGGACTCGCCGAGACGCAGCAGACGTTGCTGCTCAATGGTCTTCGCGACCGCATCGTCGTCCAGGTCGACGGTCAGCTCAAGACCGGCCGCGACGTGGTCATCGCCGCGCTGCTCGGCGCCGAGGAGTTCGGCTTCGCGACCGCGCCGCTCGTGGTGTCGGGCTGCATCATGATGCGCGTCTGCCACCTCGACACCTGCCCGGTCGGCGTCGCGACGCAGAATCCACTGCTGCGGCAGCGGTTCGCCGGCAAGCCGGAGTTCGTCGAGAACTTCTTCATGTTCATCGCCGAGGAAGTGCGGGAAACGATGGCCCAGTTGGGCTTCCGGACCGTCAACGAGATGGTCGGCCAGGTCGGCGCACTGGACACCACCAAGGCCGCCGAACACTGGAAGGCCTACAAACTCGACCTCACGCCGGTTCTGCACGAACCGGAATCGGCCTTCATGAACCAGGACCTGTACTGCAGCTCGCGCCAGGACCACGGCCTCGACAAGGCGCTGGACCAGCAGCTGATCGTCATGTGCCGGGAGGCGCTCGACTCGGGTAAGCCGGTGCGTTTCTCCACGACCATCGCCAACACCAACCGGACCGTGGGCACCATGCTCGGCCACGAGCTCACCAAAGCCTATGGCGGGCAAGGCCTTCCCGACGGAACCATCGACATCACGTTCGACGGGTCGGCGGGCAACAGCTTCGGTGCGTTCGTACCCAAGGGCATCACGCTGCGGGTGTACGGCGACGCCAACGACTACGTCGGCAAGGGACTGTCGGGCGGCAGGCTGGTGGTGCGGCCATCCGATGACGCCCCAGAGGACTACGTGGCCGAGGACAACATCATCGCGGGCAACGTGATCCTGTTCGGCGCGACCAGCGGCCAGGCCTTCCTGCGCGGCGTCGTCGGCGAGCGGTTCGCGGTGCGCAACTCCGGCGCGCACGCGGTGGTGGAGGGTGTCGGCGACCACGGATGTGAGTACATGACCGGCGGCAAGGTCGTCATCCTCGGTGCCACCGGCCGTAACTTCGCGGCGGGGATGTCGGGAGGGGTGGCCTACGTCTACGACGTCGACGGCACCTTCACCGAGAACCTGAACGCCGAGATGGTCGACCTCGACGAGTTGGACGACGAGGACGTCGAATACTTGCTCTCGATGGTGAGCGCGCACGTCGACGCCACGGATTCCGCTGTCGGACAGCGCATCCTCAATGACTGGGACAACGAATTGACGAGGTTCAGCAAGGTGATGCCGCGCGATTTCAAGCGCGTGCTGCAGGCGATCGCCGAGGCCGAGAAGAACGGCGAAGACGTCGACACGGCGATCATGGCGGCGGCGAATGCCTGATCCACGCGGCTTCCTCAAGTACACCAAGCGCGAGACCCCGCAGCGGCGGCCGGTGCCGCTGCGGTTGCGCGACTGGAACGAGGTCTACGAGGACTTCTCCCACGAAGCGCTGCGCGAGCAGGCCACCCGGTGCATGGACTGCGGTATCCCGTTCTGCCACAACGGTTGTCCGTTGGGCAACCTGATTCCCGAGTGGAACGACCTGGTACGCAACGACCGCTGGCGCGACGCGATCGAGCGGCTGCACGCCACCAACAACTTCCCGGAGTTCACCGGCCGGTTGTGCCCCGCGCCGTGTGAAGGCTCGTGCGTACTCGGCATCAACCAGGATCCGGTGACCATCAAGCAGGTCGAGGTAGAGATCATCGACAACGCCTTCGACGAGGGCTGGGTCGTCCCCTTGCCGCCGGACAAACTCACCGGGAAGAAGGTCGCGGTCGTCGGCTCCGGGCCTGCAGGCCTGGCCGCCGCGCAGCAGCTCACCCGTGCGGGCCACACGGTGATCGTCTTCGAGCGGGAGGACCGCATCGGCGGCCTGCTGCGCTACGGCATCCCCGAGTTCAAGATGGAGAAGCGCCACATCGATCGGCGCCTCGAGCAGATGGAGGCCGAGGGCACCCAGTTCCGCACCGGCGTCAACGTCGGCGTCGACATCACCGTGGCGCAGCTTCGGCTGAACTACGACGCGGTCGTGCTGGCCGGCGGTGCGACGGCCTGGCGGGATCTGCCGATCCCCGGCCGCGAGCTGGACGGCATCCATCAGGCGATGGAGTTCCTGCCATGGGCCAACCGGGTTCAGCTCGGCGATCCGGTGACCGACGAGAACGGGCTGCCGCCGCTGCACGCCAAGGGCAAGAAGGTGATCATCATCGGCGGCGGCGACACCGGCGCCGACTGCCTCGGCACCGTGCACAGGCAGGGCTGCGAGAGCGTGCACCAGTTCGAGATCATGCCGCAGCCTCCGGAGACGCGCGCCGACTCCACCCCGTGGCCGGTGTACCCGCTGATGTACCGGGTGACGTCGGCCCACGAGGAGGGCGGCGAGCGGGTGTACTCGGTGAACACCGAGGAGTTCATCGGCCGCGACGGCAAGCTCACCGGGCTGCGTGGGCACGAGGTGAAGATGGCGGGCGGCAAGTTCGAGAAGGTGGAAGGCACCGAGTTCGAGCTGGAAGCCGACCTCGTATTGCTCGCGATGGGCTTCGTCGGCCCCGAGCGAGAGGGCCTGCTCGACGCGCTGAGCGTGGAGATCACCGATCGCGGCAACGTCGCACGCGATGCGAACTTCGCCACCACGGTGCCCGGCGTCTTCGTGGCAGGAGACATGGGCCGCGGCCAGTCGCTGATCGTGTGGGCGATCGCGGAAGGCCGCGCGGCAGCGGCCGGCGTCGACCGATACCTGATGGGCAGCACCGCGCTGCCCGCGCCGATCAAGCCGACTGCGGTGCCCCAGCGCTAATCACATCTGTCACATCCGCAACAGCAGAATCATCGGACGTTTCATCGGCGCGCCTATTTCTGTTTGCCGGTTCGGCGGTATCTAATGACTCGATGAGGATGCTGCGGTAACGTAGCTCCTCGGTTCAGCAATTGCTATACCGCAGGAGTCATCGACGTGTATCTCAACCCGCTGTCGCGTTCTCGGATGAGTCGAATCGCCTGGTCATTGTTACGCCATCCCGTCAAGTGCCGCCAATATCCCGCACAGGCCGAACGTCTGGCCACGCGCGACGATCTGCTCCGGTTCGGCTTCTAGCAACCGTAGACCCTCGTCGGCCCCCGGTCACGGCCGACCCGTGATCATTCCTTTGCCCAACCGTTATATTTTCGTTACCGTCAGCGTTCTTTGCTGATGAGGTGGCGCAATTGAGCTGCAGCGGTGCTGCAATGTCGCCGCCCGATCCTGTCGTGGTCACCCTCGATAGGAGAACGCAATGAGCACGACATTCGACAGGCCCACATCGGCGATGTCCACCGAGCAGTTCGCCGACAAGATCTTCGACGCCGTGCGCGGTGCGGCGTTGGTGCAGTCGCTCTATCTCGGCGACCGCCTCGGCTGGTACCGCGCGCTCGCCGAGGAAGGCCCCATGACGGCGGCAGAACTGGCGCATCGCACCGGCACCGCAGAACGGTACGCCCGCGAATGGCTCGAACAGCAGGCCGTCGCCGGCGTCCTCGTCGCCGACGTCGACCCCGAGCCCCCGCGCTTCTTGCTGCCGCGCCAGCACGCCGCGGTGGTGGCCGACGCCGACAGCGCCTCCTACATGGCGCCGATGGCCCGGTTCTTCGCGGCGACCGGATTCCGGCTGCGTGATCTGCTGGAGGCCTACCGCAGCGGCGGCGGTGTTTCGTGGGAGCAACTGGGCAGCGACGCGCGCGAAGCCCAGGCGGCCATCAACCGGCCGCTGTTCCTGCAGCAGCTGACCGCCGAATTGCTGCCACAGATTCCCGATGTGCACGCCCTCCTGCAGACGCGCACGCGGGTGGCGGATATCGGCTGCGGCGAAGGATGGTCGGCCATCGGTCTGGCCCTGGGCTACCCGGCCGCCGAGATCGAGGGCTACGACGTCGATGCCCCGTCGATCGCCGCGGCCCGGCGCAATGCGGCCGGATACGATGTGACGGAACGGGTCTCGTTCAATCTCGCCGACGGCACAACGGTGCAGACGGGTACCTACGACGTCGTGTTCGCCTTCGAGTGCATCCACGACCTGCCCGACCCGGTCGGCGTGCTGGCCACGATGCGGCGGATCGCGAAGCCGGGTGCGCCGGTGATCGTGATGGACGAGCGGACGGCGGACTCGTTTGCGCCCGATGCCGGTCCGGTCGAGGAGCTGCTGTACGGCTATTCGATCCTGTGCTGCCTGCCTGACGGCATGTCGCACGAACCGAGTGCCGGCACCGGAACGGTGATGAGGGCGTCGACCTTGCACGACTACGCGCGGTCAGCCGGATTCGACGGTGCTGTTGCGCTTTCCATCGAGCACGACTTCTTCCGCTTCTACCGGTTGCAGTGAGCCGAGCAGTCCGCGGATGGTCGCGACCGCCGCGCGGGCTGAGGTGGCCAGGTCGAAGGCGCTGCCAACCGCGCGTTGCTGCGCGTAGCCGGCAGCGCCCAGCCTGTCGGCCAATACCGTCTCGGCCGCGGCGAGTCGCTCGGACTCCTCGCCGTAGGTGGGGGTTTGGTCGGGCCGGGTCACCGCGCCCAGGATCCGTGCCGCCGCGGTGTGCGCACCGACGTCGGTCAACGTAGGCACCAGGTTGCGCATCGTGGTCAGCAGATGCGACCAGGAGCCGGCCTCGACATACCGCTCGATGACGTCGGCGTACAACGGAAGCGCCACGTGCGCAGGCGAGTGGCGCGACTGCAGCGTGATCGCCGATACCCGCGCCACGCCCCCGACGTAGTGACTGCCGGCGGCATCGGCCAGCTCGATGGCGCGGGTGAACGCCGCGATCGCGGTCGGCGGGTCGTCGTCAAGCAGCACCTCGCCGTGCAGATATGCCAGCCAGCTCTGTTGCGTGTTACTCAGTGTGGCTCCCGAGAACCGATCGTCGGCGTCGGCGAGAGCCTTTCGCGCCGAGGCCTTCTGGCCCCCGTACGCTAAAGACATCGCCGCACCGGCATTGCCTATCAGCTCGTAGTAGGTCTCGCCTGCCCGTCGACCCACCGCCATCAGCTCGGCGAACCACCTGTGGGCGTCGTCGAGATCACCAAGGAAGAGGCACGAGTCGCCAAGTGCTTCCAGTGCGCGACAACGGGTCTGGTCATCGGCGGCATCGGCCAGTGCACTTTTGGCCCGCTGCTGGGCGGAATCGAGTTGCTCCGCGATGACGGACCGGTAGGAGAGCGAAGAGTCGACCGCCGCGCGCAGGTCTGGCCGGTCCTGCACCAGCGGTGTCAGCTTCGCCGCCCAGCTGAGCAATTCGGTCAGCAGTCGTGACACCCCAAACCAGTGCAGCGACATCGACATTCGCACAGCGGCTTCCACGTCGATGGCGCGGGCGCGGATGTGGGCGACGCGAAGCTCGTCGATGAGGTCAGTGAGCCGCTGATGGGCGGCGGGCTCGTCGGGTGTCTGCAGTTGCGCCGCAGCGAGCGCCGCGGCGTTCGAGAAATACTCCATATGCCTGCGCTCGGTGTCGGCCGACGCCGGACCTACGATCGATCGCACCGTCTGCAACATGCGGTAATAGGTTCTGCCGCCGCGTACCTCGATGCTCAGCAGCGAGCGCCGGGCCAGTTCGTCGATGACCGTCGCAGGCACGTCGAGCACGTCGGTGGCGTCACGAAGGCCGACAGCACCGGCGAAGACCGTCCAGTGTGCCAGTGCCTCCCTGGCTTCGGCGGGCAGCAGGTTCTCCGACCACTCGATCGCGGCCCGCAGAGTCCGATGTCGCGGCTCGCCACCACGGCGCGACAACCGTTCCAAGGGCAATGACGACGCGACCGCCGTTTCGACTTGCTCGCCGAGGTCGGTGATGCCCAGCGTGGCCACTTGAGCGGCGGCCAGTTCGATGGCCAGGGGAAGGCCGTCGAGCCGTTGCACGATCGCCGTGATCGTATGGTCGTCGGCTCCGGTCACTGATCCGGGACGGGCCGCCTCTGCGCGCCGATGAAAGAACTGTTGGCCGGCCGACCCGGGGCCCGAACAGTCCAGCGGCTGCAACGGCCAGGCACACTCTGCGGGCATGCCGATCAGCTCCCTGCTGGTGGCGACCACCCGCAGGTCCGACGACTCGGGCCCGACGATGGCGTCGATGACCTCACACACCGCGTCCAGGACGTGCTCGCAATTATCCAACAGCACAACCAGATCCATGAATCTGGCACGTCGCAGCAGGGTGAGCGCCGGGCTTCCGTCACTGGTCAGCCCGAGCGCCGTGACCACGGCGTCGGGTACGGCCGAAGGGTCGGCGACGGCGGCCAGCTCGACGACTCGGTGGCCGCCGGCGTGCGCGGCGCTGCGACGGCGGACGACCTCCCTGGCCAGCGCGGTCTTACCGACCCCGCCAGGCCCGACGATCGTCACGAGTGGATGGCGATCGACGATCTCGGTGACTCCGGCGATGTCGGCATCCCGGCCGATCAGCGCCTCGCGCGTCGGCACTGGCGCAACGGGAACCGTGACAGGCCCGTCGAACGCGGCCCCCTGCGCCTGACGCAACCGCGCCGACGGTTCGAGACCGACGGCGGCCAGTTGGTCGTATGCCCGTCGATACGCGTGCAGCGCGTCGGCACTGCGGCCTGCTGCGCTCAAAGCTCGGATCAGCGTCTCCCAGCCGAACTCGTCAAGGGGAAATTCGGCGAGCAGCGCCTCGGCTTCGACGATGGCGGAACCGAATTCACCGCATCTTAAGAGTGCGTCGGCGAGCTGCCCACGCGCACCGACCTTGAGTTGCTCCAGCGCGCGGGCCTGCGCGCTGACGGCGTCTACGTCTGCGAGGTCGCCGAATGCGCAGCCATGCCAAAGTTCGACGGCTGATCGCAATGTTTGAGCGGCAGCGTGCGCAGTGAGCATCGCGGCTGAGGCGACTAGCCCCTCGAACTCGGCCGAGTCAAGCCGAATGTCCTTGGTGCGCAGGCAAAGCCCACCGCCGCTGGCGACGATGGACGTCCCCATGGTCCCCCGCAGGCGCGACACATAGCTGCGCAGTGTCCGGTCTGCGCTCGGCGGGGGATCGACTCCCCACAGAGCGTCGATGAGGGTGTCGACGCGTACGTGATGGTCGGGATGCGCTGCCAGCACCGCCAAAATCAGGCGCTGGTTCGGGCTGGTCGGCGTGACATCCCGACCGTCGACATACACCTCGATGGGCCCGAGGACCCGCACCTCCATGGGCAAACAATAGGCGCACGCTTCCGGTGGCGGAGCCGACACGGTCAACGGCGTTCACCCCGCCACGCCATAGACCGCTCGCTACGGCGCGATCAGACCCGAATCCCTGATCGCCTCGGCAAGCGGCTCGAGAACCTCGGGCGTGTGCGGCGGCGGCAGGTAGACGATCGCGAGGTCGAGTCCCTCCTGCCCGAGTGCACCGGCCTCGGCGACCGCCTTGGCGTAGTCGAGGTCGGGCTCCAACCGGACATGCGCAGACAACGTGATGTTCTTCGGGTCGCGGCCGATGTCCGCGCAGCGGGCGTGCAGCACGTCGCGCTTGCGCGCGAACTCCTCCGGCGGTCCGCCGACGAAGTTCCAGTGGTCGGCGTAGCTTCGCGGTGAGCGGCAGTGTTCGCTTCTCGCCGCTGCCACCGATGCAGATCGGCGGATGTGGCTGCTGCGGGCCCTTTGGCTCGTTACGCGCATCCTTGAGCTGGTAGTACTTGCCGTCGAAGGTCGTTGTGTCCTTCGTCAGCAGGCTCGTCAGCACTTCGCATGCTTCCTCGAAGCGGTCGAAGCGTTCCTTGATCGACCCGAGTTCGATGCCGTAGGCGCCGGACTCCTCTTCGTTCCAGCCCGCACCGATACCGAGCTCCAGCCTGCCGTTGGACACGATGTCCAGGGCCGCAGCCATATTGGCCAGCACTGCGGGGTGGCGGTAGTGGATGCCGGTGACGAGCACGCCCACACGCAACCGTTTGGTCGCCTGCGCCAGCGCCGTCAGCGTGGTCCAACCCTCCAGGCACGGCCCGGTGGAGTCGGAGAAGATCGGATAGAAGTGGTCGAACGTCCAGCCGGACTCGAACACGTCGATGTCGTCTGCGGCCTGCCAGACCGCGAGCATGTCGTGCCAGTCGGTGTTCTGCGGGGATGTCTTGAAAGCGAATCGCACTACATCAACGGTAGTCCCGTCTGCCTGGGAATGCCCTGTCAGTCCGCCTCGCCGCTGCGGCCTTCTATTCGGCTTCGCCGCGCACGCCTTCTATTCGGCTTCGCCGCGCAGGCCCTCTATTCGGCTTCGCCGAACTCGTCGAACCAGTACGCCAGCTTGCCTCGCCGACTGACCGCACGCAGCCTGCGCTCGGCGGCCAGCCGCGTCTTCGGCGTGGTGACGATCAGCAACTCGTCGCCCGCCGCGATCCTGGTGTCCGGCTGCGGAACGAACGTGTGCCCGTCCCGGATGATCAACGTGATGACGCTCGGATCGGGTAACCGCAGTTCGAGCACGGTGACACCGTGCAGCCGCGAGGGCGAATGCACCGTCATCGTCAACAGCTCCGCCTCCAACACATCCAGCGGCGCCGCCTCGACCTGGATCTCGCGGGTGGCCTCCTTGGGGATCAGCCCCAGCCGATGCGCCAGCGTCGCCAGGCTCGGCCCCTGGATCAGCGTGAAGACCACCACCAGGATGAAGACGATGTTGAGCAGGCGAATCGCGTCGGGGACGCCCTCGACGATCGGGAACGTCGCCAGCACGATCGGGACCGCGCCGCGCAACCCCGCCCACGACAGGAACACCTGTTCTCGCCACGGGACGCGGAAGCCGGCGAGGGAGACAAGGACCGACACCGGCCGCGCGATGAGCAGAAGGACCAGGCCGATGATGATCGCGGGCACGATCTCCGCGCCGAGGTCGCTCGGGTCCACGAGCAGGCCCAGCAGAACGAACAGCCCGATCTGCGCGAGCCAGCCGAGCCCCTCGGCGAAAGATCGGGTCGCCGACCGGTGCGGCAGCCCCGAGTTCGCGAGGATGACCGCGGCCAGGTAGCAGGCGAGGAAGCCGCTGGCGTGCGCGCTGCCCGCCGCGGCGAATGCGACCATCCCGATTCCGAAGTTCGCCAACGGGTACAACCCCGACGCGGGAAGGGCGATGCGGCGCAACGCGATCGAGCCGAGCAGCCCGCAGCCCAGCCCGATCGTGGCGCCGACCACGAGCTCGTAGGCCAGTTGGCCGAGCGCGTGCACCGGTGACAGTTCGAGAGGCGTGACCGAGAACATCAGCACGAGGATGACGGCCGGTGCGTCATTGAACCCCGACTCGGCCTCCAGCAGCCCGGCGAGCCGTCGCGGCAGCGGCACGACGCGCAGCACAGAGAACACGGCGGCGGCGTCGGTGACGGAGACGACCGCGCCGAGGAGCAGCGCCAGCTGCCAGTTCATCCCCAGCAGAAGGTGCGCGCCCGCGGCCGTGATCGCCATGCTGACCGCCACACCGACGGTCGCCAGCATCCCCGCGGGCGCCAGCACCCGCCGGATGTCGGAGAACCGCGTCGTCAGACCGCCCTCGATCAAGATGATCGCCAGCGCAACCGTGCCGAGATGGTCGGCGAGCAGATAGTTTTCGAAGTGCAGCCCCAGCCCGTCCTCGCCGACGATGACGCCGACGCCGAGGAACAGCAACAGCGCGGGCAGCCCGACCGTGGTGGCGGCGCGCGTGGCGACAATGCTGGCCAGCAACACGAGCCCGCCCGCCAGCAGTACCAGATACAGCTGCTGCAAAGTCATTTCATCCCGCAGTTAACCAGTAGGGCCGCGCATGGGTCAGTATGACGTTGTGTTCCGATTCAGACGGCGGTCCGGTCAGACGACGAACCGCGCTGACGAACGCCCGACGATGCGCATCGGCATCGCGGGCGCGGGCGCGATCGGCCGGTCGGTCGCGATGGAACTGCTTGCCTACGGCCACAAGATCCTGCTGATCGAGAACAACGTCCGCCACTACGAACCGCGGACCGTTCCCGACGCCGACTGGCTGCTGGCCGACGCCTGCGAGCTGTCCTCGCTCGAGGACGCCGGAATGCAGCTGTGTGATGTCGTCATCGCCGCGACCGGCGACGACAAGGTCAACCTGACGACGTCGCTTCTGGCCAAGACCGAGTTCGGCGTCGACCGGGTGGTGGCGCGTGTCAACGACGCCCGCAACGAGTGGCTCTTCAGCGAGGCGTGGGGTGTCGATATCGCGGTGTCCGCGCCCCGTGCGCTGGTCGCGGCGATCGAGGGCGCAATCGACATCGGTCACCTGGTGCGGTTGATGGACCTCAGGCAGGGGCAGGTCAGCCTGACGAAGCTGAAGTTGCCCGCCGACGACGCGATGGTCGGAAAGCGGGTCGGCGACGTCGCGTTGCCGGATAACACCGCCCTGGCCATCGTGATCCGCGACAGCGGGGTGATCCTGCCGAAGCCCGACGACGTGCTGCAGGCCGACGACGAGATGCTGTTCTTCTCGGGCGGCGCGGACGAGGACCAGGTCCGCGCGCTCGTGCACGGCGCGACCAGGCCGCTGCGGGGACGATGACTTTCAGTAGTCCGGCCGGTCAGCACCTACATGAATGATCTGACTTCAGCCTGCCTGCGGACAGCCGATCTGCTCGGCGGCGTCACCGACGACCAGCTCAGCCTGCCCACCCCGTGCGAGAAGATGCGACTCGACGCGCTGCTCGCGCACATCGGTGGGCTCTCGCTGGCCTTCGCCGCCGCCGCGGCCAAGGAGTTCGGCCCGCTGACCGACACCCCGCCGACCGAGGACGCGGAACTCGACGCCGACTGGCGCACCGCCTACCCGCAGCGGCTCGAGGCACTGGCCGCCGCGTGGAAGGACCCGTCGGCCTGGCAGGGCATGACACGTGCGGGCGGCGTCGAACTGCCCGCCGAGGTGATGGGCAACGTCGCGCTCGCCGAGGTGGTGCTCCACGGCTGGGATGTCGCCCGCGCGATCGGCAAGCCGTATGACAGCGACGCTGCGACATCGCAGGCCTGCCTGCAACACCTGGCCCAGTTCGACCCAGCGGGCACCGAGGGCATGTTCGGGCCCGCGATGCCGGTCGCCGACGACGCGGGGGACCTGGACAAGGCCGTCGCGCTGAGCGGGCGTGACCCCGCTTGGCGTGCCGGGTAAGCGGGCACACTGGAGGCATGGATCCGGTCCTCGCGCTGCGCCAGATCGCCTATTACAAGGACCGGGCGCGCGAGGATCCGCGGCGGGTGATGGCCTACCGCAACGCGGCCGACATCGTGGAGGCACTCAGCGACGCCGAGCGTGACCGGCACGGGGCCGCCAACAGCTGGCAGTCGCTGACCGGGATCGGGCCGAAGACGGCGAAGGTCATCGCGCAGGCGTGGGCGGGTCGGGAACCCGACATACTCGTCGAACTGCGTTCCGGCGCTGCCGATCTCGGCGGCGGCGAGGTCAGGGCGGCGCTGCGCGGCGATCTGCATGTGCACTCGAACTGGTCGGACGGATCGGCGCCGATCGAGGAGATGATGCTGGCGGCACGGGATCTGGGTCATGAGTACTGTGCGCTGACAGACCACTCGCCGCGGCTGCGGATCGCCAACGGGCTGTCGGCCGATCGGCTGCGCAAGCAACTCGACGTCATCGACGAACTGCGCGAATCGGTTGCGCCGATGCGCATCCTCACCGGGATCGAGGTCGACATCCTCGAGGACGGATCGCTGGACCAAGAGCCCGAACTGCTCGAACGTCTCGACATCGTGGTGGCCAGCGTGCATTCGAAGCTGGCGATGGAGGCGCCCGCGATGACCAGACGGATGCTCAAGGCCGTGCAGAATCCGCACGCCGATGTCCTCGGCCATTGCACGGGCAGGCTGGTCACCGGCGGGCGTGGGATGCGGCCCGAGTCGAAGTTCGACGCCGAGAAGGTCTTCACCGCATGCCGGGACAGCGGCACCGCGGTGGAGATCAACTCGCGGCCCGAACGCCGCGACCCGCCCACCCGGCTGCTGAACCTGGCGCTGGAGATCGGCTGCCTGTTCTCGATCGACACCGACTCCCACGCACCGGGCCAGCTGGAGTTCCTCGGCTACGGTGCGCAGCGGGCCCTGGATGCGAAGGTGCCGGTGGAGCGGATCGTCAACACCTGGTCAGCCGACGATCTGCTCGGCTGGACGGCCTCCTAGCGCATGCCGGTCACGGCGCCGAGCAGGCTCGATCCGCTCAGTCGGGCAGGTGCGGCATCTCCAGGCCGGGATCGCGGCCGACGAGCACGCCCCGGGTGACCGCCGAGTTGCCGTAGCGTCTGCGGACTTCGTCGACGGCGCCGTCGAGCGCGACGGTGTCGGCGCCCGGCTCGAAGGGCAGCTCCAACTGCGCAGCGCCCTGGCGATCGATGTTGGACACCGCGAAACCGACCAGCGTCAAACCTCTTTCGGCGATCAGCGGGGCGGCGGAGGCGACGAGCTCGCGCGCGGCCTCGAGGATGACGTCGGTGGACGCCGTCGCTCTGGGCATGGTGTGCGAGCGGGTGGCGCGGCCGAAGTCGTCGAACCGCAACCGCAACACCACTGTTCGGCCGGTGCGCCCCGCGGTGCGCATCCGCCGGGTGATCCGGTCGATCAGGTTGATCACGACAGCGTCCACCTCGGCCGCCGACATGGTGTTGCCGCGCCTGCCGAGCGCGCGCTGCGCGCCGACCGAGCGGCGGCGAACACCGGTGACGACGCGGCGCCGGTCGATGTTGCGGGACAACGCGAACAGCTGGTGTCCCATCGCCCCGCCGACCATCGCCGCGAGCGTGGACTCGCTCAGCTCGGCCACGTCGGCGACGGTGGCGATGCCATGGGTGTGCAGTTTGTCGGCGGTCTTGGCGCCGACTCCCCACAAGCGCCGCACCGGAAGTGGATGCAGGAACGCCAGTTCGCGATCGGGCGGCACGAGAAGCAGCCCGTCGGGTTTGGCCTCCTGGCTGGCCACCTTGGCGAGGAACTTGGTGCGGGCGATGCCAACGGTGATGGGTAAGCCGACGCGGTCGCGGACCTGGGCGCGGAGCCGCGCGGCGATCTGAACCGGGGTGCCCGACACCCGGCGCAGGCCGGACACGTCGAGGAACGCCTCGTCGACCGACAGCGGCTCCACGAGCGGCGTGGTGTCTCCGAAGACCTCGAACACCGCGTCGCTGGCCTCGGAGTAGGCCTTCATCCGCGGCGGCACGATCAACGCGTGCGGGCACAGCCGTCGGGCCTCACGCCCACCCATCGCGGTGCGCACGCCGTACGCCTTGGCCTCGTAGCTGGCGGCCAGCACGACGCCGCCGCCGACGATCACCGGCCTGCCGCGCAGCGCGGGGTCGTCACGCTGCTCGACCGACGCGTAGAAGGAGTCGAGATCAGCGTGCAGGATGGTGGCGAGTTCCGTCGACCGAACCCTGGACACGAACACATGTTCGCATCTCGGTGTGACGGGTCAGGATGATTCGCCGTAGATGCTGGTGACCCAGATGTGCACCAGCGTGTCGAGGAGCCGCTCCGGTGGAATCGCGGGCTGCTCGTCGCTGAACGACGCGAACAACGCCCGCTCGTTCATCAGGTTCAGCGCGGTGGCGAGGTCGAGCGCGGGCAGCGTCGTCGGCGCTAGGCCTTGCGCGCGTCCCGCCTCGATGGTCGCCGCGGTGTTCTCGATCCACTTCTTCATGAATTTCGCGAGCAGTTCGCGCACCTCTGGGTGCGACGTCCGTACCTCCTGGGCAGCGCGGGTGACGGCCCGGTGTGCCACGAACGTCTCGAAGAACACGCCGATGCCGGCCCGGCACATCTCGTAGCGATCGGTCGTGACGGGCACCGAGGCCGTGTGCCGCTCGAAGGCGGCGTCGGCCTCGCTGATCACCTGTTCGAACAGGGCGAACAGCACGGCGTCCTTGGAGGGGAAGTAGAAGTAGAAGGTCGGCCTGGAGATGCCCGCGCCCTTGGCGAGGTCGTCCACCGAGATCTCGGCGATCGACCGCTCCTCCAGCAGCCGGCGTGCGGTGTCGAGAATGGCCTGCTCACGGTCGTCGCCGGAGGGCCTCGCGGCTCGGCGGCCACGGGCCGCGCGGGGCTGGCTGACGGCTGTCACGACCGCCACTTTACACAGTGTTGAGTTTCTCAACACACTGTTGACTAATTCGACACGGCGTTGATAGCTTTACACCATGACTGAATTTGTCGACGTTGTCATCGTTGGAGCTGGCATCTCGGGTATCAGCGCGGCCTGGCATCTACAGGACCGCTGCCCTGACAAGAGCTACGTGATCCTGGAGCGCCGCGATAATCTCGGCGGCACCTGGGACCTGTTCAAGTATCCGGGGCTGCGCTCGGACTCCGACATGTACACGCTCGGATTGCGGTTCAAGCCGTACACCGACGAGCAGGCGATCGCCGAGGGGCCGTCGATCCTGAACTATCTGAAGGAAGCCGCTGCCGAGAACGGCATCGACAAGCACATGCGGTTCGGCCAGAACGTGGTTGCCGCGGATTGGTCGGATGCCGACAACCGCTGGACGTTGACCGTCGAGTCAGACGGACAGCGGCGCGAGGTCAGTTGCGCGTTCCTGTTCGGATGCACCGGCTACTACAACTACGACGAGGGCTACTCGCCGGAGTTCGCGGGCGCCGAGGATTTCGAGGGCCTCATCGTCCATCCGCAGCACTGGCCCGAGGACCTCGACTACCAAGGCAAGAAGATCGTCGTCATCGGCAGCGGCGCCACCGCCGTTACGCTGATCCCGGCGCTCATCAAGACCGGCTCAGGGCACGTGACCATGCTGCAGCGCACGCCGACTTACATCGCGGGCATGCCCGACAGGGATCCGTTCGCCGCGAAGGCCACCAAGCTGCTGCCGGAGAAGGCGGCGTACACGGCGATTCGCTGGAAGGCCATCCTGCAGAGCACGATTCAATACCAGATTGCGCGGAAGTTCCCGAACACCTTCAAGAAGGCGCTGCGTCAGATGGGCGAACGCAGGCTTCCGGAAGGCTTCGACTGGGACAAGCACTTCACGCCGAACTACAAGCCGTGGGACCAGCGCGTGTGTCTAGCCCCCAACGGTGACATCTTCAAGGAGATCCGCAAGGGCCACGCCGACGTCGTCACCGACACCATCGAGCGGTTCACCAAGACCGGCATCAAGCTGACGTCGGGCGAGGAGCTCGCGGCCGACATCATCATCACGGCAACGGGTTTGAACATGCAGCTGCTCGGCGGCCTCGAGCCGACCAAGAACGGCGAGAAGATCGACCTGACGTCGCTGATGACCTACAAGGGTCTGATGTTCTCCGGTGTCCCGAACTTCGCGATGACGTTCGGGTACACCAACGCATCGTGGACCTTGAAGGCCGACCTCGTCTCCGAGTTCGTCTGCCGCCTACTGAACTACATGGACGACAACGGCTTCGACCGCGTAGAACCGCAGCACCCGGGCGACAGCGTGGACGAGCTGCCGTTCATGGACTTCGAACCCGGCTACTTCAAGCGCTCAGCCCACCTGTTGCCGAAATCGGGGTCACGGGCACCGTGGCGGCTGAAGCAGAACTACCTGTTCGACATGCGGATGATCCGCCACGGCAAGGTCGACGAGGACGCACTGCACTTCACCAAACACCGTGTGCCGGTGACAGCTTCGGCGTAGTCCCCAGCACGCGGGTGGGCCCAGATCAGCCAGCGGCGACGACGACGATGCCGTCGTCGTCGCTGTAGGCGATGTGGCCGGGGACGAACACCACGCC
Organism: uncultured Actinomycetota bacterium; assembly: GCA_963786995.1. Classification (GTDB taxonomy): domain Bacteria; phylum Actinomycetota; class Actinomycetes; order Mycobacteriales; family Mycobacteriaceae; genus Mycobacterium. Next base: position 189,725 of record CAWBBH010000011.1, read on the forward strand.
GCCGAACTCGACGGCCGCATCCCGTATCCCGTCGCCGGTCTTGCCGCTCTTGCGCGGGTTGGTGCCCAACGCCTTGACGCCGATGTCCAAGGTGCGCAGCGTCGCGGCGTCGCGCACGGCGCCGTTGACGATCAGGCCCACCCAGCCGTTCTCGACGCCGAGACCGGCGATGAGGTCGCCGACGAGCGCGGTGTGCACAGATCCCTCGCCGTCGATCACCAGCACGCCGCCATTGCCTGGTTCGGACAGCACCGATTTCAGCAGTGCGTTGTCCTCGAAGCACTTCACCGTGGTGATAGGGCCGGCGAACTGCGACCGTCCGCCGAACTGCCGCAGTTGCAGATCGCAACTGCGTACGTCGGATCCGATCTCGTCGACGAGGTCTGCGGTGGGACGCGAGTTTGATGGACACCGGCCCATTATTTCAGGCAGCTAGCCACCACGATGTCGTGCAGAAACTGCGCCAACCCGGGTTCGACATCGTCGTAGTAACTCGTGAACCGGTCGTCGGCCAGATACATCTGCACCAGGCAGCGCGCCATCTCGTCGTCGCAGTCGTAGAACCGCTCGATCGACGCGCGGTGCCGCGCCGCCAAGTCGTCGGCGCGCGCGGTACCCGGCGCGACGCCCGCCCGCTTGGCCTCCGCCAACTCGGCCAGCAGCGCGTCGCCATCGGCCTTGATCTCGATCCAGTCCTCCTTGGTGAAGCCGGCCGAGCGCTGCTGCGACTGCTCCCATGCGTCGGTGTCGCCCCATCTCTGTTCCGCCTCGACGGCATACTCTTCGCGCAATGCGGTGGTGCCGAAGATCTCGACCTGTTCCTCCGCGCTCAGTTGGATGCCCCTGCGGTGCGCGTTCATCAGTTCCTCCACGGCCTTGATGGTGTCGTTGAGTCGGTCGGCCTGCTCGCTGAGCAACGCATGCTGGCGTTGCAGGCGGGCCACCACGTCGGTGTCCTCGTCGTCGAGCAGCACGCGGATCTCGTCGAGTGGCAACCCGACGGACCGGTACACCAGCACCAGGTGCAACCGTTCGATGTCGGCATCGGTGTAGCCGCGGTAGCCGGCCGGAGTGCGGACGCTGGGCACCACCAGACCGATGTGGTCGTAGTGGTGCAGGGCGCGGACGGAGACACCCGTCAGGGCGGCTACCGCACCGACGGTCTTGGCGTCCATACCGCCACTATCGACCCTGACGTCGCGTGAGGGTCAAGTCATCGGTCAGTCGTCGCCCTGGCGACGGGCCACCAGCACGAGCAGGATGGCCAGCACACCGGCGGCGATCGCGGCGGCGAGCGGCACCCGCGACGGCTCGGGTCCGACGAGGGGAACGGTGGCAGGCCCGGCCGCGGGATTGCCCGCCGCGGCTACGGTCGACTTTGCTTGCGCGGCAGCCTCTTTGGCGGCAGCGAGGTTGCGATCGCCGTTCGTGTCGGCGAGCGTCGGAGCGACCTTCGGCGGCCCTTGTGTGGGCGGCTTCGGCGGGGCCTTCTTCGGTGCGGCTTTCTTCGCGGCCTTCTTGGCGGGCGCAGCTTTCTTCGCGGCCTTCGCCGGAGGTTTCTTGGCGGCCTTCGCGGGGGCCTTCTTCGCCGCCTTGGCGGGCTTGGCGGGCGGCTTCTCCTCCGCGGGAGGCGGCGGCGTCGCCGCGGGCGGCTGTGCGGGCGGCGGCGCGTCGGAGGATTTCGGCGTGGCTGCAGGCGGCGGCGCGGGCGCTGGCGAGCCAGGCTTTTCGTCGGGTCGATCCTGCTGGTCGGCCATCAGGCTGCTCCTTTGCAGTGTCTCGTCCTTCGTCATTCAACCCTAGCCCGTCACCGACAGCGCAGCGGCCATGGTCAAGGTCACCGCCATGATTGCCAGTTCGGTCAGCGACCGTCTGCGCGAGACATACGCGGTGACGCGATGCGACTTTGCCGCGGGCAGCCATCGGGCGCGGTTGCGCCAAGCCAGCGCCATCACCACAACGGTCAGCACGATCTTGACCAGCAACACGCGGCCGTACCCGGTGGCGAACAGCTGCCCGGGCGCGTCGACCGCGACGAGTGCGCCGATCAGCCCACCCGTCAGCAACGCGATCACGCACCACAACGACAGGTGGGAGAAGCGCGGCAGCACGCGCGCCCACTGCCCGCGGTGATCGACCGTCAACACCAGCGCGGCGAGCATCCCGCACCACAGCGCGGCCGCCAGCACGTGAACCGCGATCCCGAACGCGCCGATGGCGCTCGCCGACATGTGGCCTCCGACAGTGCGGGCGACCAGGCCGACCGCGGTGATGCCCGCGGCGGCGACCGCCGACGGCGGCGTCTTCGCCGCGACGAGCGCGACGACCAACACCAACGCGGCGGCCGCGAGGCTGAACACGCTCGACCGCCCGGCCGACGTCGCCACCGCGAACTCCGCCGTCGTGCTCAGGCCGACGCGCGCCACGGGAGCAGCTGTGGCCTCCGAGGCGCCCACCACCACGCGGCACAGTTCAGCGATCAGCCAGAAGCCCGCCGCCCACGCGAGCGGTCCGCTGGCCCGCCGCGTCAGTTCCTCGCGGTGGCGACCAGCGTCGAGCATCGGCACCAGCGCGAGGCCCAGCGTGACGGCCGCGGCGCAGTCGGCGAGTGCTCGGACCACTGTCGCGGCGGGTGCGGCCTGCGGATACGCCAGCGCCCATGCGGCGGCCGACGCGCCGAGAACGACCGCCGCACCGCCGGCAGCGGCCCGCCTGCTGCCCCGGCTCACGTCCTTCGCCGCGCCGTCCACAGAATTGCGCCGCCGATGATCACCGCGCCCGCCACCAGGAACGGCCACACCGGGATCCCGCCGTCGCCTGCAGGCACGGAGGGCGTCACCGCCGACGGGCCCGGCGTGCCCGTTGCGGCGACCGTGAGACGAAAGGTCCACGAACCCGACACCGGGTGGCCGTCCGCCGACGTCACCCGGTAGTTCACCGTGTACGTGCCCGCCGGACCGAGCGGCCGGACGCCGACGGACAGAATCGCGCCCGCGACTTCGGGCGAGCCTGCAGACCACAGGTTGCCGTCGGGTCCGACCACGGTCATCGCCGCGAAGTCGGACTGCATCTGCTCGTTGAACGTCGCGCTGACGCGTTGCGGACCCGCGGTCAGCGCGGAGTTCTCGGCGGGATCGGCCGCGACCCTGGCGGCGTGTGCCGATGCGACGGGTGCGCCGACCAGCGCCATCGCCGCGACGAGCGCGGCGATGAACGCGAGCCGAGCCGAGCCGATCACGTGCGCCTCCGAGGGACCAGTGCTGCGGCCACGGCGACCGCGGCGAGCGTCAGCGCACCCCCGGCGAGCCACCGCGCGGTGTTGTCGGTGGCCTGTTCGGGCGGCGCGCTCTGCGCCGTCATCTCATGGTCGACCATTGGCTGCGACTCCGCACCGGTCAGGTTCAACGCAGGCACCGGGCGCTCAGGCTCGCCCCCGTCCGGCAGTGGTGCCTGGTCCCAAGCCACCACGGTTCCGTCGGAATAGGTCTGGGTGGTCGGGAAGGAGACGCTGGCGCCGTCGGGCAGCTTCACCGATATCCGGAACAGTGCGAACTGATCGGACGAGATGCCGACCTTTGGGTCGGCGGTCCACGTCACCGAGCGGACGGTGCCCGCCGCGGCGTCCCGCTCGAGGGTGGCGGTCCAGCCGGGCATCATCTCGGTTCGCGCGGATGCCACGTCGGGCAGCGTGACACTCAACTTCGTTGTCACAGCTTCGTTCTCGGACTCACCCGGGACCCGGAAGGTCACCACCGAGGTTGCGCCCGGTGTCGGGTTGTCGGCGTCGGCGTGTACGTGCGCCGACGCAGGCCCGGCCCCGCAGGCCAGGCCGATGGACAGGGCCGCGCCGATGCCGGCGAGCGGTGAAGAGGGCGCGCGTGGGCGCCACAAAGGGGGAACGCATTGAATTGTCACTTTCTTGATCGGGGGAGCAGGACGGTCAGCGGGCAGGGCTGACCGGCGGACCCCGATGTGACACCGATGCGGCGAGGAGGAGCGTCGACCGCGCAGGGTGGTCGGCGCAGGCGACAAAGACGTAGGGCTTGGCGGGAATCGGCGGCACCACCGCACGCACGGTGACCTCGAGAACGCGGGATACCTCGCGGCAGAGCCGATCTCCCGTGGTGATCAGAGCCGCCCCGGCTACCACCGCCAGCGCGTGCGCGGTGAGCATCGCCGCTCCGGGGGCCGCGGCCGCGCCGTGGCTGTGGCCCGCGAAGGTCAGCATCATGTGCCCGACCAGCTGGCCGGCCACCAGCACAGCGAGAAGCACGCGCGGGTCGGAGGCGCGGGACATGGTCGCGGTCAGCCCGCCCACCGTCGCGGCAAGCACCGCGAGCAGCGCGACGGCCGTCCCGGACGGCACCGCGTGGCCGGCGGTGCCGTGTGCGGCCACCGCCAGCGCCACGGTCAGCAGCCCGGCGGCGACACCGCGCAGACGGGCAGCGCTGGCCGGCTGGGCGCTCACGTCCGTCAGGCCACGCCGAGGCGGGCCATCAGGTCGGCGTCGATGCCGTCGAGTTGCTGGCTGATCGAACTGTGGGCGGTCCTCCGATTGGCCGTCGGCATCTTCTCGGCCGCGGTCACCGCTGCGGAGAGATCGGTGAGCCGATCGGTCATGGCGGCGACGAACTGCTTGGTCTCGGAGTCCTTCGGTTTCTTCTCCGCGACCTGTCGCAACGTCTGCTCGGCGCCGGCGATGCGGGCCGACAGCTGCGCCCCGTGTCCGGAGAACTGGCCGAGCTGGCTGAGCGGGACCCCCAGTTGATCGGCCTTGCGTTGATCGAGGTACCCGCGGGCGGCCATCGCGCCGCGGTAGGCGAGCGGTACCGCGATCGGGGCAAGCAGACGCGTCACCGTCAACGTCCGCCGAATGCGCGCAGGCGAAAGCAGCTTGCCCTCGCGGGCCGCCTTGAGTTGGGTTTCAGCAACCTTGAGTGCTGTCCTGTCGCTCTCCCGCTGCGCCCGCAACTGCGCCTTCAGGGCTCTGGTCTCCGCCCTGTGGGCGGCCTTGCGCCGGCGGTTCTCGTTCTTCGCCGCCAACTTGGCCTCGAGCTTCGCCTTGGCCTTGATGGCGCGGGCCTCAGCTCGCCGAGTAGCGCGGCTTTTCCGTCGCGTGAACAGGCCCATCCCGGCCGCCTCCAGGTCATCTCGTCGGCAATTCGGCCATCCGTCTCCTCCGATGGCGCAGCACAACACTATCGCCCGCACCGCGACCGCTGCTGGCGCGGCCCGCTATGTCTGTGGTTCGCTCCATCAGCAAACGCGTGGAACGGATTGTGCGACAATCGTCGCAACCGTCAATCGCCGGTTCCGTCGCGTCATGAGAGGTGGTGACCGTGTGGCTCCGCGCGTGCGTGCCGCCGCATCGGCATGCCTCGTAGCTTCTGGCCTGCTGCTCAGCGGCCTCGGCGGCGCCATCGCGCTCGCCGACCCCGGTGACGGGCACGGTCACCCCGACGACCGCGAGGGTTCCGACGACCGCGAAGCCTCCGACGCCGACAAGGGCGACGACTCTGTAGCCGGCATCGTCCGGCGCGCGTTCGGATTCGACGGTGGCGACGGTCGCAGCGCCTCGCCGAACACCGGGTCACCGACCAAGGAACCGACGAAGCCGCCGACGACCGAGCCGTGTCCGCCCACCGATCCGACGACACCCACCAAGCCGCCGGGTCTACCCGAACCGACTCCGCCGCAGAGCTTTCCGAGCGGCGGCGGGGGTGGCGCGACTGTCGACCTGCCGCGCTACAAGCCGCCGCAGGTGCCCGACATGCAACTGCCCGGCGAACTCCAACCGAGCCCGCCGGGTCTGCCGGGCGGACCCGCGGTGATCGACGCGGGTGCGGGCGTGGTGGCCGCCGTGGCACCCGTCGGCCCCGCCGCACCCATTGCGCTGCCGGTGATCGTCGCGCCGCCCCTTGGGCAGGGGGTGGCTGGCGGCGCCGGGTCGGGCGGCGCAGGGGTCTCGGCGGGCGTGTCGCCCGCCGCTCCGCGCGGGATCCCGTCGCAACCGGCTGCCGGGCGGAACCCGCAGCCCGCGAACGTCGGGTCCAACGCCGCGGTGCCGAACGCGTCGTATCGGATCGGCTACAACGAATATCTGCGAACCGCCGGATTGTCGCAGGTCGCGGCTCTGGCGGTGCCTGGTCTCGTTGGAATAATGGTGCTCACGGGCGCCGGGGGATTAGTGGGGTACAGGCAAGCGAAAGCGGGGCACGCCGTGCACGTCGGCGGCTCAGCACGATTCATGAGGTAGTAGTGCGAACTGCCCCCCGGAACCGGGGCGCGCAGCGCATAGTGGACTCGTCGGGAAGGGGGATGTATGCCTGCAAGTCGTCACGTGACCCGCGCCGTCAGCGCCGTGCTCGATCTCGCCCCACGCCGCGGGGAGATCTCATTGCCCCGTCTCGTCGACGCCGTCAGTGCAGATCGCAAGCGGCCGATCGAGCTCAAGATGTCGGATCTGCCTCCCGGCGTGTGCGGCCAGTGGCGGCAGTACGCCGACCGGGACGTGTTCCTGATCCAGAAGGGACTGCCCGCATGGGACCGCACCCTGGCCCATGAACTCGGCCATCTCGTCCTCGGCCACGAAGGTATCCCCGTCGTCCAAGCCGCCCGCGCGGAGACGGAGTTCGCCAGTTCCGAACTGATCGGCTACATGCTCAACCAGCGCACCGGTTGCATGGGGCCGAGCGGTGAAGACGCCGAGCAGGAAGCCGAGGATTTCGCGGCGCTGCTCATCTACCGCCTCGGTAGGTTGCCCTCCGACCGCTCCTCGATCGTGCAGGTTCGGCTCGGAGAGGCATTTGGTTGATCATCTGGGTGATCGCCGGACTACTCGGACTTGCCACAGGCCTGCGTATCGGATGGGCCCTCGTCAACAAGCAGTCCTTGGTGAGCACCGCGATGATCCTTGCGCTCGGCAGCCTGGGGTTGGTCGCCGCGCTCAACTGGCAACCGCTGACGCTGCTTCTGGACCAGCTGCTGCGCTGGCCGAACATCGCGATGGGACTGAGTCAGGTCGCGCTGGTGGCCTGCGCAGCGGGCAGCTGCGTGATGATCACGACGGTCTCGTCGCCGCGTAAGCCCGCCACGCTGCGACGAATCGCGATGTGGCAGTACGGCGTTGCCGTCGTCATCGCCATCGCGACCCTGGTGACCTTCTTCACGGCGGGCAAGCAACCGCCGATGGCGCCCGGGCGAGTACCTCAAGCGCGACGCTCGGCTCCAGCGGGACAGCGCAGTCGTGGCTGCTGCCGCTGCTGTACGTGCTGCTGGCGCTTGACGCTGGTCTCCTGGGCGGGCATGCGGCACTCGAACCGCACCCGCCGCGGCAGGGCGCTGTTCGTGTTCACCGTCGGCATCGTGCTGATCGTCCTCGCCACCGCCTTCTTCTTCCTGCGCGCAGTCGGAACCACGCAGTTCGTCGGGGTGGGTGCCGCCGCCACGCTGTTGGGCTGCGCGATGCTGGTGGTGGCGGCGGGTTCGCTGCTGCCGAGCGTCGAGGACTGGTTCGGCGCGCGACGGGAACTGCGGATCATCGCACCGCTGCTCGACGAGCTCGGCCGTCGGCATCCCGACGTCGGCATCGGGGTTCGACCGCGCGGTCCACTGGTGTTCCGGGTGGCCGAGCGCATGTCGCTGATCTCCGACGCACTGTTCTTGGAGGCGACGACCGCCGATTCCGCGCTGCGGCACCGCGTCGACGCCTCCGGCGCTTCCGGCGCTTCCGGCGAGCACGATCTGGAGAACCTCACCGACCTGACCGACGTCGACTCACCGCAGGTGCAACCAGAGGAACAGGCACATGCGATCGCGGAGTGGATTCACGCGGGTCGCGGAGAAACCGACGCGGAGGTCAAGCGCGCGTTGTTCCCGGGTCTCGGCTGGTTGCGCCAACCGACCAGCTATTCGGACCGGGAGTGGATTCTCGCCATCGCCAAGCAGTACCGGCAGCTGGACAGGGCGGGTGTCACAGCCACCTCCTGAGGGAGGGTCACGACGATTACTTCGCCGGGCGCCGCATTGTGGCGCCCCGCGGGCTAATCGTCGAGGTGCTCCCGGCGACGCAACTCGTCGACCTTGGAAACGATGTCCTGTTGCGCCTCAGCGGACAGGCCGACCGTCCTCGCCGCAATGCGACGAACGCCCTCGTCGCGCATATTGGCGAGCCAGGTCAATTCCTTGTCGAGCTTCTCGTAGTACTCGTCGTCGGTGAAGTACGCCGGCTTGATACGGAAGAAGTTGGCAAGGGCGGCCATGGTCGCCGCCGACGGGTTCGTACGGTTGCCTGAACGCAGCTGAGACAGGTACGGCGCCGACATCGTGATGCCCTCCGCCTTGAGGGCCGCGATCACCTCAGCTGACGTATGCGGACCACGGCCCGGCGGGTAAACCGTGTCGAACAGGCGGTTGAGACGGTCGGAGAACGTCTTGCTCATCGGATTGACCTCCACAGGCGAAACTGAGCGGACTAACTAGGCGGCGTATTTGCTGATCATCGTAGCGAGAGTTGTGCCGACAACCAAGTGCAAACCGCGGAAAAGTTAACCCGGCTTTTTCTTCGCGGGTCTCGATACCGCGGTAAGCAGCACTTTTAGTCTATATCCCAAAGATGTCGCACGATCTGGTCCGGCAAATTTTGACGAATACGTAGAAGGATCTTAGCTCAGACCGTCCTCACCATTGGTTATCCGGTCGCCGCGGCGCCTTCGGGCAATCGGTGAGAACTTCGGTCAGGCGGATCCCAGCGTTTGCTGAATTGGCGCTTCCGCGGATCCCGCACCGACGGGGTGCGGGTTGGCCCGTCGTCGGCCATTGCCAGCGCGATGTCAGCTTCTGTCGGGCGACGATCCCAGCGGCGGGCGCTCCGACGTCGACGCAGCCCGGCTGCGGGCCGTCACGGCGATCACGGCGACGGTGAGCGCCGCCGCGGCTACCGTCCCGGTCACTGCGACGGCAGGCCAGCGCCATCCCAGCGCGCCGTCGAGAAGCATCCAGAGTCCGAAGAGCAGGAACATGACGGCGGCCATCCGGTGCAGGACGCCCTCGGGCAGCCGCTTGTGCAACACGGCGCCCACGGCGATGGCGACGCCGTCGGCCACCACCATGCCCGCGGTGGCCCCGAGCCATACGCCGAGCCAGTTGTGATCGCTGGCCAGCGTGACTGTGGCCAGCATGGTCTTGTCGCCCAGCTCGGCGAGCACGAACGACGAGATGATGGCGAGCAGCACGAAGCGCGGTTCGGCGACCGGCGCGACATCCTCGTCGTCGTCTCGACCCTCGCGCCAGGTCCAGAACGCAAACAGCAGGAACACGATCGCCGAGGCGAAGGCGATGGGACGCTCGGGGAGGGTCAGACCGAGAAAATGCCCGATCGTCACGGAGAGACCGTGCACGAGGAACGAGGCGATTCCCACCCCGCTCAGCACCACCCACCACCGATGGCGAAGGGCGTAGGTCATCGTGATGAGCTGCGACTTGTCACCGAGTTCAGCGAGGAAGACGACACCGAGGCTGATGAGCGTGGCGGCGAGCATGGACGTGAAACCTTTCGACGCGTTGTCGGCGGGTCGAAATGAACACGGCCCGTCCGGCATTCGGTCGAAGGTCTCGCCCACCGCTTGCGCCGCGGTTCGCCTGCCGGGCTGTGCGCCAGTATGTCGACATGACGATTGGGGGCTACTCCCCTTCGCTGATGACACAACGATAACCACTGATCAACCGATCCGCCAACCCGTGGAAGAAGTTCGGGAACCCGCATTCTCGGTTTCGGCGACCGAACTAGGTGCTTCGAAAAGCCTTACGCCGCAAGGAGCATGGCCAAAATAGCGGTGTCGGGGTCGCTGATCGGGTCGATACCGACCCGGCTGACCATCGAGGTGACCGTTCCGTCGGACTCGGCCTCCACCCAGGCGGCCCGGTGTTCGAGGCCCAGGTGTGGGAGGCCGGGAAGTAGAACGCATCCCGATGCGGCACCGGAGCATTCCGGCAGCGACGGGGTGGTCTCCGACGGTGGGTGCAGCATGAGCAGCGCCGGTGGCTGGTGGTCCGCGAAATACCCTGGGGCCACAGCGTTCTCGCCCACCACCGTGCCCTCGGCGACCACGAGACCGACCGTACCGGGTTCCGGGGAGTCGGGCAGCTCCTCGCGTGCGCCGAAAATCGTTGTGGTGGCGAGCAATCCGGGGAAGGACGCGACGCGGACGGCCACCCTGAGCACCTGTGCCCACTCCTTGGTCGAATCCGGCCATCGGCCAGAGACCACGAAGCCTTTGAGCGCACCGCGTGAATGGAAGGGAGCGATCTCGATCGCTCGACCAGATCCCGTCTCCATCTCGCCTCCGCGACTAGGTTCGTTGACGTGTTCGGACATCGCCGACACCGCACCGGGTCGATCCGCTCAGCATGAGCCAGCAACGACTGGGGCGCAAGACGACACGAGCGCTAGCGGCCGACTTTGGCGCGCACCTTCAGCACAACGCGGTAGGAACCGGCCGCCGACACCGGCCCGAACTCGTGGGAATCCGCGGCGCCGGGCGCCCGGGGGTTGTCGGAGCGTGCCTCGAATATCGCCGTGCGGCCGGACCCGAACACTTCGCCGACGCGTTTGACCAGCCAGCGCTGCGAGCGCCTCGGGTCAGAGAAAACACGCAACTGGCCGGGCCGGACAGCTCCGCCGCGCAGGGCGAGCAGCCCGTCGCCGGGGCCCAGGGTCGGTCGCATCGAGTCGTCGACAACCGTGAAGAGGCGCATCGGCGAGCGTCGGAGCCGATGGTTATCGCCCATGTGCTGAGGGTAGGTTAAAGCCATGCTGCATCGACTTTTTTCCAACGCAACCCCTGCCCATGCCCACTGCGACCTGTACTGCGGTATCTACGATCCGGCCCAGGCCAAAATCGAGGCACTGTCGTGCCTGAAGACGATTCAGAAGTATCACGACTCGGACGACGATCACTTCAAGGCCCGCGCCATCATCATCAAGGAGCGTCAGGCCGAAGAGGTCAAACATCACCTCATGGTGCTGTGGGCCGACTTCTTCACCAAGGATCACTTCGAGCAGTTCCCGAACCTGCATCAGCTGTTCTGGGACGGCGTGCACGGCGCCGGTGACGTGAAGAAGTCGCTCGACGCGGCGGTGGCCGAGAAGCTGCTCAAGACGATCGACGAGATCGCCGACATCTTCTGGCAGACCGACAAGGGCAAGCAGATGGGTGTGTACCCGCCCAAGTAGACGAACGCGAGACAAAAAGCCGCCGGAGACCGGCGGCTTTTTTCGTTCTCAGAACAGAACGATGAGGGCCAGGATGCCCAGAAGTACCAGCGCGATGAGGCCGGCGCGAATGCACGCCATCAACTGTCCGCGCGTGTAGGCGTGCGCCGACGACTGCCACTCAGACGACGTGGCAGGTCCGGATCCGTAAGGATGCGACGTCATCTACAAGCCCCTGACCGGCACGTTCAATTACCCACCCCCCGTGAGATCGATCACAACTGCTGTTGTGACCGCATCATAACCCGTTGCCGGTCGACGATGAAATCGGGCCTGCTCGCAGCAAAGGTTAGAGCGCCAATCGGATTCGCTCGTGGGCACGCCGCCTGTTGATCACTGTTCGATAACGGTGCCAGGTTATCCACAGGGCGCTCGGGGAAACGCACAGATTGGGAAGCTCAGAGCGGCTTCGCGCCGGTGACGCCCTGTGGATGAACCTGTGGAAACTGTGGATAGCCGCACATTGCTGCTTGACGTGTGTCGACAAACGCGCGCATCTAGCATGTGGGCATGACGGACGCAGCAAGTGTTGCGGAGGTGGACGTGTCTGGCGTTCCGACGGCGTTCGACGACTCGGTCGTGCTGCTCGATGTGCGGGAGAACGACGAGTGGGACCGCGGCCACGCCGACGGCGCGCGGCACATTCCGATGGGGGAGGTGCCCGCTCGGATGGCCGAGATCGATCCCGCAGCGACGGTGTTCGTGGTCTGCCACCTCGGCGGGCGGTCGATGCGGGTCGCCCGCTATCTCGCCCAGAACGGCTACGAGCCGATCAACGTCAGGGGCGGCATGGCGGCGTGGTCGGATGCGGGCAGGCCGGTCGTCACCGACAGCGGCGGCCCCGGCACCGTCTGAGCACCCGTCGCTAGGCTGGTCGAATGATCCAGGTGTGTTCCCGGTGCGGGACGCGGTGGAACGTGCGGGACCGGCAGCGTGTCTGGTGCCCGCGGTGCAACGGCACCCTGCTGGCACCGTCCGCGTCGGCGCCGCCGTCGGCCCCCTCGCAATGGAGCGCACCCCCCACCGCACCCGCCATAGGTCCCAGCCAGGGCGAACAGAAGGGTTCGCAGCGGCTACCGGCCGGCTACCGCTGGGTCGCCGTCCGCCCCGGTGCCGCGCCGCCTCCTCGCCGTCGGCCGCGGAATTTCGGGCCGACGCCGCGTTACTCGGCCATTCCGAGGTGGGGGCTTGGGGACCGGTTCGACAGCGCGTCCTACGAGCAGCAGGCCGAGCCGCCCCGCGGGCCCTCCACCCGCGCGCTGAGGGCCACGCTGGTCGCGACGATCGCCGTGCTGGGCCTCGCCGCTCTGGTGCACGTGATTCGTTATGCGCTGCTGATCATCAACCGCGGGGTGCTGCTGAATCCCGCGGTCGCATGGCTTGCGACGTGGCTCGGTGTCGTGGTCAGCGTCGCCGCACTCTTCTTGCTGTTCGCCACCTTTGTCCTGCTGTCGAACTGGTTGATCGCACGGCGCGCAGTCGCCTTCAAACACGTTGGTCGCGAAGAACATCGACCCGTGTGGGCGCTGCGCGCAGGGTGCCTCGTGCCGTTCGTGAACCTGGCGTGGGCACCGGTGTTCGTGCTCGAGCTCGCCCACGTCGAGGACGCCGTCGCCCGTCTGCGCAGACCGATCACGGTGTGGTGGGTGGTGTGGGTGTTGTCCACCGCGGTGTCGGTGTTCGCGATCGCGACCAGCTTCACCACCGACGCCCAAGGAATCGCCGACAACACCGTGACGACGATCGTCGCCTACCTGATCGCGATGGCAGCGATGGTTCTGGTGGCCCGCGTCCTCATCGGCTTCGAGCGCAGACCGGTCGAGAAACCGTCCAAACGGTGGGTGATCGTCGCCGACGGATCGCCGCGCACGCGAGGAGCGGAGAAAGCAGAGCCGGAATCGAGCGTTCCGGTTGAGTCCGAAGGCCAGAACCCGGCAGCATAGCCGTATGAAACCGGGCGACGCCGGAGACGGCAACGACCTCGTCGGTCACCCGTTCGTGGTGGCCCACCGCGGCGCGTCGGCCGAACGCCCGGAGCACACGCTGGCCGCCTACGAGCTCGCCCTGAAAGAGGGCGCCGACGGCGTCGAGTGCGATGTTCGGCTGACCAAGGACGGGCACCTGGTGTGCGTGCACGACCGCCGGGTGGATCGCACATCGAACGGCACCGGCCTGGTCAGCGAGATGTCGCTGGCGCAGTTGAAGGAGCTGGATTTCGGCTCATGGCACGCCAGTCGGCGCGCGGACGGCTCGCAGGGCGACACCGGGCTGCTGACGCTCGACGAGCTGGTGAGGCTGGTGCTGGACTGGAACCGCCCCGTCAAGCTGTTCGTCGAGACCAAGCATCCGGTGCGCTACGGCGCGCTGGTGGAGAGCAAGGTGCTGGCGCTGCTGCACCGCTACGGCATCGCGTCGCCCGCGTCGGCTGACCTGTCGCGTGCGGTGGTGATGTCGTTCTCGGCGGCGGCCGTGTGGCGGATCCGGCGGGCCGCGCCGATGCTTCCGACGGTCCTGCTCGGCGAGACGTCGCGTTATCTCGGCGGCAGCGCGGCGACCACCGTCGGCGCCACCGCCGTCGGGCCGTCGATCGCGACGCTGCGCGAACATCCGGAGCTCGTCGACCGGGCGGCCGCCCAGGGCCGCGCGCTGTACTGCTGGACCGTCGACCACTACGAGGACGTCCGGTACTGCCGCGAGGTCGGGGTGGCGTGGGTGGCGACGAACCATCCGGGACGAACCAAGGACTGGCTGCAGAACGGGCTGACCGGGGCGGGCCGCGACTAGCGGATCGCTCCGGCCTCCAGCACATCCGGGGGCACCGGGGTGTCCGCCCTCAGCGCGGCGAACAGCTGGTCGGCGACGTCCTCATCCCAAACGACCACCGAACCCGAGTCGCTGCCGGTGAATTCGCCGATCGGCACGGTCGTGGTGGTGATGTCGCCGCGCAGCGCCCACGCCAGCCGGGCCAGGTCCCAGATATGCGCACCCGAGTCGACGGTCAAGGAGTCGGCCGCCGCATTGGCCATCGGGTACCAGCGCAACGGGTTCAGTGCGACGCCGGGGCTGGCTGCGCGGTGCATCAACGTCGACATGAACTGTCGCTGGTTGACCATCCGGTCCAGGTCGGCGCGCGGCGTCGCGCGGGTGCGTACGTAACCAAGTGCGTTGCGGCCGTCCAGTTTCTGGCAGCCCGCGGGAAGGTCGATGCCGGCGAGCGGGTCGGAGATCGGCTCGGGCGGACACATCGTCACCCCGCCGACGGCGTCGACAAGCGCTGCGAACCCGTCGAATTCGACCTCCGCGTAGTGGTCGAGCCGCACCCCGGTGGCCTGCTCGACGGTTCGGGCCAGCAGTGCGCCGCCACCGAAAGCGAAGGACGCGTTGATCTTGTCGGTGCCGTAGTCGGGGATCTCCACATAGGAATCGCGGGGGATCGACACCATCGTGGTCGGGGTGTCCGACCACAGCGCGGGCACGTGCACCAGCATGATCGTGTCGGTGTGCCCGTTGCCGATGTCGCCACCGGTGCCCAGTTCGATCTGCTGTTGCTCGGTGAGGTTCTGCCTGCTGTCGGACCCGACGAGCAGCCACGTGGTGCCCTTGCCCTCGGCCGGTCGATCGGGGTAGGCGACCAGCGCGGGAATCCGGTGCAGTGTGGTGTCGACCCAGACCGCGGTACCGATCAGCCCTGCGGCGGCGAGGATCAGCACCGCGAACAGGCTGAGCGCGATGCCCCGGATGCGGCGCCTTGGCTTCTGCCGTGCTGGTGGGGGCGGCGGAGTTGGTTGTCGCACAACGGGATTCGACCGCCGCGGGGGTGGTGGAGGCGGTGGCGGGCGGTGGCGGCGGACGCCTCGGCGGTGTCGGAGGATTGGGCGGCCATGCGGGCGGCGGTCGGTTCGGGTCCCGCCTGATCACCTGCGACGGCTCCCGCCTTCGGGGTGGCGGAGGACGCCGATCGCCGTTCACGACAGAGAATGTACGCGGCCGCGCTATTCGAGCCAGCCGAGATGGCCGGCCAGCAGCAGGTATCCGACGAACGCAACCGTGTCGATGACGCCGTGCGCGATGATCAGCGGCCACAGCCGGCCGGTGCGCTGCCACGCGTAGCCGAACACCAGGCCCATCACCGCGTTGCCCAGGCCGGCGCCCCATCCCTGGTAGAGGTGGTACGCGCCGCGCAGCAGGCTGGTGGCGACCAGCGCGACGACGGGATTCACCCGCAGTTGTCGCAGTCGGGTGAGCAGCCACCCCACGACGATGACCTCCTCGGCCCAGCCGTTGGCGAAGGCGAGCAGGATCAGCACCGGGATGTGCCACCACGAGTTGTTCTGCGTCGACGGCACCACCGAGACGCTCATGCCCAGTGCGCGCGCCGCGGCGTACAGGCCGAGGCCCGGCAGCCCGATCAGGGCGGCGAGGCCGATGCCGCCGAGCACATCGGAGCGCCAGCGGATGCGACCGAGCCCGACTTTGGTGAGCCCGATCCCGCTGCGCCACAACAGGTAAAGCCCGAGCGCGCCCCACGCGATCAGCTGGCCGACGCGGGCCAGGTTGAGGCCGAGGTTGATCAGGTCGAACGGCGACAGCCTCGGGTTGAGCGCGACGGTCTGCTTCGACAGGTTGAGCAGCACGGCCTCGACGAGGTCGAGGATCGCGATGTAGGCGCTCATCCCGAACGTCACCGCCAGCACGACGGCGATCTCGATACGCAGTGCGCGCCGGTCGGCTTCGGTCGGCTCCTCGGACGCGCTCACACCGAGTTACGGTAGCGGGCGCCTGGCCTTCAGCCCGTTGAGGAACGGGCAGCCCATCAGAATCCGAATGGCCTGAGACAGGCCGTTGACGTCGTCGACGGGCTTGTTGAACGCCAACCGAACGTCGTGGTCCCCGTCGTCGTTCTCCACCCGAAGCCGCACGCCGTACCGGTCGAGGCCGAGGGGGCGGACGCGTCCGCGCCGCAGGGTCGTCGGCAATCGGTCCGCGAGGCGGTCGATGACGTCGCGGTGGGCCACCTCCAGGTGCTGAAGCCAGCAGGATTCCATCACGCAGAACGGGTCGGGGCTGGCCTGCAACAGGGAGCCGACGCCGACGGCCTCCGCACCTGTGGAGTCGGCGACGACGACGGACTCAACTTCCAGCCGCACCAAGGTCAGCCTGGGGTCGCCGTCGGCGTTGTCGGCGGTATTGATCTGCAGCAGGGCGGGATTGGGGTCGGCAGCGGCGATCAGGTCGGCGAGATCGGGGATCTCCGCGGAGGGGATGGCCTGGATGCGGCCGCGGATCCAGACCAGCGAGCGCACCGGTTCGCGCAGCGGCAGGGGCGCGTAGTCGGTCATCTCGAGCACGGCGGGCACCCCGGAGACGCCTGCCGGGGACACCGCTTCGAGGAGGCCGTCGACGGGAACGGTGACCGCGAACGAACCGTCGTCGAGCAGATGGTGCACGGGGCTGGCGATCGGTTCGACGCCTTCGATCGCGAGCATCGCACCGCCCGCCCGTGCGCAGGTGCTGCGGATCCGCTCGGCTGTTGTCGGTGCCGTCGTCGTTGCCGGTGCCACCATCGCATCGCCTTCCGTAGATTAGGTGACCCTAACTTAGCGAACCCTAACTTGCGTCCGCAAGACGTACTTCGCGACGTCGGAGGGTGGTCGCCGACGAACCGTTAGGGTGAAACGGTGCCGCGCATCGCCTACCTCGGACCGCAAGGGACCTTCACAGAGGCGGCGTTGATCAGGATCGTCGAGAGCGGCATGGTGCCCGGCGGCGCACCGTCGCGCGGGGTGACGCCGCTGCCGACAGACAGCACGACCGCGGCGCTGTCCGCGGTCCGGTCCGGTGACGCCGACTTTGCGTGCGTGCCGATCGAGAACTCGATCGAGGGATCGGTGCTGCCGACGCTCGACAGCCTCGCGACCGGCTCGGAACTGCAGATCTTCGCCGAGCTCACCCTCGACGTCGCGTTCACCATCGTGGCGCGCCCCGGCGAGACGGCCGCGGACGTCGCGAACCGTCGCGGCCTTTCCCGTCGCCAGCGCCCAGGTGCGCAACTGGCTGGCCGCCAACCTGCCCGACGCGACGCTGATACCGGCCAACTCGAACGCCGCGGCGGCCGAGGACGTCGCCGAAGGACGCGCCGACGCGGGCGTCAGCACGGCGCTGGCCGCCCAGCGGTACGGACTGACAGCGCTGGCCTCCGACGTCGTCGACGAACCCAACGCGAGGACCCGTTTCGTGTTGGTCGGCAGGCCGGGACCGCCGCCGCCGAGCACGGGCGCGGACCGGACGTCGGTGGTGCTCGAACTCGAAAACGTCCCCGGCGCGCTGGTGTCGGCCATGACCGAGCTCGCGATCCGCGACATCGACCTGACCCGCATCGAATCCCGGCCCACCCGAAAGAAGCTGGGCACCTACATCTTTTTCCTGGACTGCGTGGGCCACATCGATGACGACGCGGTCGCCGAGGCACTCAAAGCGCTTCACCGTCGTTGTGCAGATGTGCGATATCTAGGGTCATGGCCGACGGGGTCGGCAGCGGGAGCGGCGCCGCCACAACTCGACGAGGCGTCACGGTGGCTGGCGGGGCTGCAGGAGGGCCGGATATGAGCGGACGGCTCGTGCTGGTACGTCACGGCCAGTCCGTCAGCAACGTCGATCGAAGGCTCGATACCCGCCCGCCGGGCAGGGAGCTGACCGAGCTCGGCCGGGAGCAGGCGCGCATCTTCGCGCGGGAGTGGCAGCATCACATCGGCCTGGTGACCCATTCCGTCGCGGTCCGTGCCTCGCAGACCGCCGCCGAGATCGGCGGCGAGCGAAACGTGACACCCCGGCAGCTCGACGGCATCCACGAGGCGCAGGTCGGCGACCTCGAGGATCGAAACGACGAGGAAGCCATCGAGGAGTTCAAGGCCGTCTATCACCGGTGGCACCAGGGCGACCTCGACGCGCGGCTTGCCGGCGGCGAGAGCGGGCGCGAGGTGCTCGACCGCTACCTGCCGGTGATCACTGCGCTGCGGATGCGGTATCTCGACGACGACTCATGGCACGGCGACGTCGTCGTGGTCAGCCACGGTGCGGCGATCAGGCTGACGGCCGCGACGCTGGCAGGCGTCGACGCGGGCTTCGCGCTCGACCACCACCTGTCGAACGCCGAATCCGTTGTGCTCGCCCCCATCACGGACGGCCGGTGGAGCTGTCTGCACTGGGGCGAGGCCGCCCCGCCGTTCTATCCCGAGCCCGTGCCTCACCCCGTCGAGGACGCACTCTCCTCAGCCGACCCGATGGGCTGAGCGCAGAAGCAACCGATCACCTCGCAGTCGACGACGAACGCGTGCGCGATCTCGGGCATGACGCAGTCGACCTCGGTGCACTCCGGCCGTTGCATCCCGTGGTGGATGACGGTGCCGTGGCAGTGGTCGAGTTCGGCTCGACACCCCCGGCAGTCGCTGTCCATGGCCCGTTCATAGCACCATCGTCGGACAATCCGCGGTTGCCGCGCTGTGCCTGAGGGCCTCGGCTTCTCAGGCCCAGCCGAGTTCGTGCAGGCGGTCGTCGTCGATGCCGAAATGGTGGGCGATCTCGTGGATCACCGTGATCGCGACCTCGTCGACCACCTGCTCCTCGGTCTCGCAGATGTCCAGAAGGGCGTCGCGGTAGACGGTGATCGTGTCGGGCAGGGAACCCGCATACCAGGAGTCACGCTCGGTCAGCGCGATGCCCTCGTAGAGCCCGAGCAGGTCGGGTTCATCGGGGTTGCGGGCCTCGACCAGCACCACGACGTTGTCGATTGCGGCGGCGAGGTCGGGCGGGATCAAATCGAGCGCGTCGGACACCAGTTCCTCAAACCGTTGCGGGCTCATCCGCACGGTCACCTGGCTACGCCGGAGGTGGTGGAATCACGGGTTCGGCAGGCGGCGGACCGGGCGGGGGCGGCGGACCGGGGCGGGGCGGCGGGCGGCGGCGGCGGAACGCCCGCGTCGGCAGGCGGCGGGGGCGGTGCGCCCTCCGGCGGAGGTGGCGGCACCCCCGGTGGCGGCGCGGCAGGGTCGGCAGGCGGCGGCGCCTCGCCAGGTGGTGCTTCGTTGAGGAAGGTGTTGCCTGGGGGCGGCGCGGGTGCAGCCGGGGTCGCAGAAGCGGTGTTCTGCGACTGCTGACCGTGCTGGGTCTGCTGGGTCGACTGACCGGACTGACTCGAGGAGTTCGAGGAGTTCGAGCTGCCCGAGCCGCTCTGGTCATAGGAGCTGCTGGACTGGCCCGCTGACGACGACGACGTATCAGGCATCGGGATCGGCGGGAAGTTCAGCCGCTCCTCGGGGATGTCCGGCGGCGGGATCGGGGGCTGGCCGTTGATCTGCAGCGGGCCCTTGGCGCTGTTGAGCAGCGTCGACCAGCCGCCGTTGCCGAGGGTGGCGCCGATGCTGCACGACACCTGGTGGCTGCCCGCCGCCCAGCTCGGCGGGGAGATCGTGCTGTAGATGAGGGTGAGCGTGGTGCTGCGTAGCGCAATGGGCGCGAGGTAAGCGTCGGTCATTCGGGTGCAGGCGTCCTTGACGAAGGCATCCTGCTCGGCTTCCGGCGGCAACCCGTTGGGGAACTTCTCGGCGACGTTGACGGCGCCGGTCACCTCCATGGCGTGCGGTCCCGCGCAGTCGACGGGAATGTCGGTCGGCTGATTGGTCGACGGGTCGATGCCGAGGCAGGTGCCCGCAGGCCACACCTTGGACTGGTCGACGTCGGCGATCCGGCCCTGGAACGCGAGCTGGGTGTTGTTGGCGCCGGGTAGCTGCAGGCCGCACAGCATGCGGCGCTCGCCGGACTGCTTCCACGCCTTGTCGCCCGACCACATCATGGAGACCGTGAACCGGCTGTTCGGGTCGAAGCGCTCGCCGAGGTAGCGGCGCACCGCCACCTGACACTGCTCCTGGCTGATCTGCTGTATGCGCGCCGGCGACGGCGGTGCGGCGTCGGGCCCGTACTCGCTGCCGGGGAAGGTCCGCATATCGACCGACTCGGCGACCTCGAAGCGGTGTTCGCCCTTGCAATCGACGACCTCGGCCGCATCCGGGTTGCGCTCGGGCCAGTTCAGGCAGTCGCCGCCCTTGGCCTTGCCGAAGGTCTCGGCGCCGCGCAGGCCGAGCGAGATCGAACCGGCCGGCCCGCCACCGACTCCGTCGCGCTGCGGGAGCGCGGTCAGCACACCGGCGATCAACAGCCCGCCCAGCGCGGTCAGCAAGAGCGCGCGACGGGTGGATGTGGCGTGCAGACTTCGCCACCACGTCACTGTCGACGGGTGGTCGTCTGCCACCGCTCCGGTCGGCCTGGCGGTCGTATCGACCCGCTCGGGTGCATCCAACATCTGCTCTATTGTGACAGGCGCGCCGACCCCTGTGACAAGTGAGGCGGATGTAACGTTATGTGGTTGTGCCTCCACCGGTAGGGTGGCGCCGTGATCGACCTCAAACTGCTGCGCGAAAACCCGGATGCGGTGCGGGCGTCACAGCGTGCCCGCGGTGAGGATCCCGGCCTCGTCGACACTCTGCTGAAGGCCGATGCGGACCGCCGCGCCGCGGTGTCGGCGGCCGACAACCTCCGTGCCGAGCAGAAGGCCGCGAGCAAGTCGGTTGGCGCGGCGTCCAAGGAGGATCGGCCTGCCCTCCTCGAGCGGGCAAAGCAACTCGCCGAGACGGTTAAAGCCGCAGAAGTCGAGCAGGCCGACGCCGACAAAAGGTTCACCGCCGCGCACATGGCGATTTCGAACGTCATCATCGACGGGGTGCCCTCCGGCGGCGAGGACGATTTCGCGGTGCTTGACACCGTCGGCGACCCTCCGGCCATCGCTGATCCGAAAGATCATGTGGCGCTTGGTGAATCGCTGGGCCTGTTCGATCTCGAGCGCGGCGCGAAGGTGTCCGGCGCGCGGTTCTACTTCCTCACCGGGTACGGGGCGCTGCTGCAGCTGGGCCTGATGCAGCTCGCGGTCAGAATGGCCACCAAGAACGGCTTCACGCTCGTCATCCCCCCGGTGCTGGTCCGGCCGGAGATCATGGAGGGCACCGGCTTTCTCGGCGCGCACAGCGAGGAGGTCTACCGGCTCGACGCCGACGATCTGTACCTCGTCGGCACCTCGGAGGTACCGCTGGCCGGCTACCACTCCAACGAGATCATCGACCTGTCGGACGGTCCGCGCCGCTACGCGGGCTGGTCGTCGTGCTTCCGGCGCGAGGCGGGCAGCCACGGGAAGGACACCCGCGGCATCATCCGCGTGCACCAGTTCGACAAGGTCGAGGGCTTCGTCTACTGCAGGCCAGAGGAGGCCGAGGCCGAGCACCAGCGGCTGCTCGGCTGGGAGCGCGAAATGCTCGCGGCCATCGAGGTGCCCTATCGCGTGATCGACATCGCCGCAGGCGATCTGGGTGCGTCGGCCGCGCGCAAATACGACTGCGAGGCGTGGGTGCCGACGCAGCAGACCTACCGTGAGCTGACGTCGACATCGAACTGCACGACGTTTCAGGCCAGACGACTCGCGATCCGCTACCGCGACGAGAACGGGCGGCCGCAGATGGCCGCGACGCTGAACGGGACGCTGGCGACCACCCGCTGGCTGGTGGCGATCCTGGAGAACCATCAGCAGCCCGACGGCAGTGTGAAGGTGCCCGAGGCGCTGGTGCCCTATGTCGGCACCGAGGTTCTCGAACCCCGCTAGCGCCCG
Source organism: uncultured Actinomycetota bacterium (assembly GCA_963786995.1). Lineage (GTDB taxonomy): Bacteria > Actinomycetota > Actinomycetes > Mycobacteriales > Mycobacteriaceae > Mycobacterium. Next base: position 211,705 of record CAWBBH010000011.1, read on the forward strand.
TCGAGCAACTCGTCGAGCTTGGCGAGGAACTCCGTCGGCCGCTGCGGGGTGAAGGCGGGCTTCGGCTTTGCGCCCGCCACATCGAGTGTCACCAGCGTCGACTTGATCGGCCGCCACACGTCGAGCGGCAGCCACCGGCGAAGGTCCGAGCTGCCCCAGATGCGGAACCGCTGGGTGAACATTCCCAGCGGTTCGGCCTTGTAGCCGCGGACCGACCGCAGTGGGATGATCTTCGACGTGCCCGACGGAAAGTGGTAGCGCCGCAACGTGATCGCTTCCTGGTCGAGCTGGATCAGCCCGTCGTCGTAGTATTGTCTCGGCGCGGCGCTCACAGCTTTTCGCACCTCAGTTCATGGCCCTTGGACGTCAGGCACCGGCCGTTGTCCAGATTCCATTGCCAGCCATGCAGATTGCACGTCAGCGTGGAACCCTCCACCACGCCGAACTTCGACAGGTCCGCCTTCAGGTGCGGGCACCGGCGCTGCATCAGGAAGCCGTCGAGCTCGATCGTGGCGGAGTCGTCGTGGGCCTCGGCGAACCAGCCGTCGGCGTAGGCGATGCGCTCGTCGGTCAGACATTTGAAGAAGGTGTACAGATACTCGTTGTAACCGCCGACCCGCCAGGCCTTGAAGCGTGTCGACAGAAAGATCGTGTTCACCCAGTCCGGCTCGTCGTCGCGCAGCACCGTACGCACCAGCTCGGGCGCGATCTCGAACCCGTAGCGGAACTTCTCGTCCGGAATCGGTTCGCGGACAGCTCGTTTCGGGAAGTCGATGACGACCGTCTCGGGACCCATGCGCAGCTCGACGGGATAGCCGATGCCGTCGCAGATCTGGTCGCTCTGGCTCATGATCGGCTCGAATTTGGCCCGCAGCGGCTCGAGCAGGGACTCGCCCTCGGCTGGGGCCCAGCGGGCCTTCTCGGCGGCGAGCACCGGCGCCATCCGCTCGGCATAGCCGGCGATGTAATCGGCCTTGCCGGTGGTGAAGATCGCATGCACCTCGTCGTCGGGCAGCGGGTGACGCAGCGAATTCAGTTGCGAGCCGGTGAAATCGGCGGTCGACCCCGGAATCATCAGCAGGCCGCCGTCATGGCCGTTGCTGCGCATCTGGTCGAGGAACACCACCTGGTCGGGAAAGATGTTGGCCGGATCGCCGTGGTCGTCGTTGAGGTCGCGCAGTGCGGAATCGAGGAAGCACGGCGGACCGGCCGACGGCACCACCCACGTCGCGCCGACCTGCGCGATGTACTGCCTGCAGCGGTCCATCTGGCGCTGTCGTTTCTGCGTGCCGAAGGCCGCCTTGGCCCGCTCGGGCATGTCGTACACCATCGGATACCAGATCGCGCCCGAGTACTGCAGCATGTGCACGTCAACCTGACCGAAGTCCGAATGCACCACGTCGAGGTCGACGGGCCGCGCGTCATTCATGTTGAAAGCCGTTGTCACGCCATCCGAAACCACGAGACCGGAGTCGCCGATCGGCCCGTCCGCCGGGGCGCGCAGCGCGATGATCATCACGTCGAGATCGCCCTTCGGGCCGCTCACCGTGTGCTTGACGGAGTCCGTCGTCGAGAAGAAGCGGTGAAAGCCGAGCTTGGAGAGTTCGCGCTGCAGATCGGGCACCGGGTAGTCGGGCAACAGCACGACCGCGTCCTTGTTGACGTGCGCGACGAGGTGCTGCGGGTCGAAGTGGTCGGAGTGAAGATGCGAGACGTAGAGGTAGTCGCAGTCGCCGAGCGCGTCCCAGTCCAGCGCGCTGTTGTCGGGGAACGGGAACCACGACGCGAAGTAGGCGGGGTTCACCCACGGGTCGCACAGGATGCTTCCGGCGCTGGTGTCGATGCGAAAACCGGCGTGGCCGACGCTGGTGACCTGCACGTATTACCTTTCCGGCGGGAGGGGGCTCGGATAAGGAGTTTAGTCCCAGCTGCGCGCGGTAGTACGCGATGCGCCCGGTGTCGGCCGTCACTGAGGAAGTTTTAGTCCAGCGACATCGCCGCGACGGCGGCTGGGGTCGGCACGGGTTCGGTTGGGAACGTCACGAGGCTAGGCTTTTCAGTGTGGAACCCGTCTACGGCACCGTGATCGCGCTCGCCCGCACCGTCTGGCGCTTGCAGGGCCTGAAGTTCACGGTGACGGGCGTGGAGAACCTCCCGGTGACGGGCGGCGCCGTCGTCGCGATCAACCACACCGGCTACATGGACTTCACCTTCGCGGGCCTGCCTGCCTACTTGCAGAAGCGCGGCCGCAAGGTGCGGTTCATGGCCAAGAAAGAGGTCTTCGACCACAAGATCACCGGGCCGCTCATGCGCAGCCTGCGCCACATCGAGGTGGACCGGAACAGCGGCGCAGCGTCGTTCGCGGAGGCCTGCAAGAGGCTGAAGGAAGGCGAACTCGTCGGCGTCTATCCAGAGGCCACCCACAGCCGCAGCTTCGAGATCAAGGAATTCAAATCGGGCGCGGCCAGGATGGCGATCGCCGCCGATGTGCCGATCGTGCCGCACATCGTCTGGGGGGCCCAGCGCATCTGGACCAAGGGGTATCCCAAGAACATGTGGCGGCCCAAGGTGCCGATCTCGGTCGCCGTCGGCGAACCGATTCAGCCGACACTGCCTGCCACCGAGTTGACCGCACTGCTGCACTCGCGCATGCAGCACCTGCTGCAGCAGGTCCAGGACGACTACGGACCGCATCCGCCAGGGGAGTTCTGGGTGCCCCACCGCCTCGGCGGCGGCGCGCCGACCCTGGCCGAGGCGAACCAGATGGACGCCGACGACGCCGCCCAGAAGGCCGCCCGCCGTGAGCAGCGGGGAGGCGACCCGGCTGGAGCATCGGGCTAGCGACGATGGAACCGGTTTTTCGCACGCTGGAGATCGCCTGCAGCGCGGGCGTTGCCGTATCCGGAACCCGCATCACCTACCACGGGCTGGAGCACATACCCGAGCGCGGCGGCGCCGTGATGGCGATCAACCACACCAGCTACCTGGACTGGATACCCGCGGCGCTGGCCGCCTACAAGCGGCACCGGCGACTGCGCTTCATGATCAAGCAGGAGATGACGGAGGTGAAGATCGTCAACTTCCTGATCAGGCACACCGGAACGATTCCGGTGGACCGCAAGGCCGGTGCCGGTGCGTACGCGGTGGCCGTAGACCGGCTGCGCGCCGGTGAGCTCGTGGCCGTGTACCCGGAGGCGACGATCAGCCGCAGTTTCGAGCTCAAGGAGTTCAAGACAGGAGCGGCGCGGATGGCGATCGACGCGCAGGTGCCGATCATTCCGTTGATCGTCTGGGGCGCACACCGACGGTGGACCAAGGACCAGCCGCGCAAGCTGGTCCGCGGCAAGATCCCGTTCACCGTCATCGTCGGTGAGCCGCTGAAGGCCGCCGACGCCGTCGCGGAGACGGACGCCGCGATGCGCGAGGCGATGACCGCGCTGCTGCACAGGGCCCAGGAGTCCTACGACCATCCCGAGGGCGCGTACTGGGTGCCGCGACGGATGGGCGGTTCGGCGCCGACGCCCGACGAAGCGAGGGCGCTCGACGCGGCCGAGCTGGCCGCGCGCGCCCGCAACGACCAGCAGGCACGATGACACCCGAGCTGATCGCGAGCGACGTGGACGGCACACTGCTCGACGACGACGAGACGATCACCCCGCGCACCCGCAGCGCCGTGCTCGCGGCGGTCGACGCGGGCGCCCGGTTCGTCCTCGCGACCGGCCGCCCGCCGCGCTGGGTGAAGCCCATCGTCGATGCGCTCGGCTTCGCACCGATGGCGGTGTGCGCGAACGGCGCGGTGATCTACGACCCGGCCACCGACCGCGTGGTGTCGGCGCGGACGCTGTCGGCCGACGAGCTGGGCGAGCTCGCCGAGATCGCCACCCGTGTCATCCCCGGCGCCGGCCTCGCGGTGGAACGGGTCGGCAAGAGCGCGCACGACGCAGCCACCCCGCAGTTCGTCAGCTCGCCCGGTTACGAGCATGCCTGGCTCAATCCCGACAACACCGAGGTGTCCGTCTCTGATCTGCTCGGTGCGCCTGCGATCAAACTGCTGATCCGCAAGGCGGGCGCCCGCAGCTCCGATATGGCGGCCGAGTTGACCAAACACGTTGGCCTGCAAGGTGACATCACCTACTCGACGAACAACGGCCTCATCGAAGTGGTGCCGCTGGGCATCAGCAAGGCCACCGGTGTCGAAGAGGTGGCGCGGCCCTACGACATCAGCGCCGAGGGCGTGGTCGCGTTCGGCGACATGCCCAACGACATCCCGATGCTGCGGTGGGCCGGGCACGGGGTGGCGATGGGCAACGCCCATCCCGAGGCGGTCGAGGCGGCCGACGAGGTGACGGCGCCGAACTCCGAGGACGGGTTGGCGCGGGTGCTGGAACGCTGGTGGCAACCGTCCTGAGTCAGCTGGGATCGATGGGTTTGATCCGCTCGAGCTGAATCGGCGCGTCGTCCTCCGACGGCCGCGGTAGCTCTTCGGCCATACCGTCAATGACCCTTGTGACAGTTCCCGTTTCGCGGTCGAAGTTCAGTGTGCCGTGCTGGAAGTTCTGCACGATCCACTGCGGCTCGTGGATCTCGCCGCTCGTCGGCAGCCCCAGTGCGCCGCGCTCGTAGCCGAGCGACCCCCAGGCCCGGTAGATCGCACCGGTGACGGGTTCGGCGCCGCTCTCCGGTGACCAGTAGACCGCGCCCCTGTCGAAGGTGGCGTAGCGGGCGCTGCCTTTACCGGCGGCTTCGGGGGACCGCGGTGCGCCGAGTGCGCTGTTGTCTCCGCCGAGCGATTCCCACTTGGCCAGGATCGCGCCGCCGCGCAGCAGGTCCTTGAGGGTCGGCGGCGGCAGCGGTTCGTTGAAACGCGCTGCGATGTCGCGGATCTGACCCATCGCGGCGTATGCCGTGTGGCCGGGACAGTCGGTGTTGCCGACGTCGCGGTGGGTGAAGATTGTCGGCAGCGTCGGTGTTGCGCCGTTCGGGAAGTGGGTGAACGAGCCGCCGTCCGACGCCAGGACGGCGGTGCCCCTCGGGTCGACGCGGTCGATGCCGAGACGCCAGCCGATCAGCCGCCCGACCGTGCGCACCAGGACCGGCGTCGGCGGCTCGAGGTCGAAGTTGCCGAGCATCGCCACGCCCCACGTGTTCTTGTTGAACCCGCCGGTGTGGGCGCCCTCCACGGGCCTGTCCATTCCGCCTGCGCGGCCCTCGAACACCTGGCCGTACTTGTCGACCAGCGCGTTGTAGGCGACGTCGCACCAGCCCAGCGTGCGGGTGTGATACGCGTAGATCGACCGCACGATCGCCGCGGAGTCCTGCGGACCGTAGTCGTTGCTTCCCGCGGTGTGGTGCACGATGCCCGCCCGCACTCCGTCGTCGTAGACGGTGTTGGGGCACTTCATCGATTCGTCGGCGCCCCACTGTGCACGGGTGATGATGTGCGGCGGCTGGCCGGGCGGAGTCACCGCGTTGGGCAACGGCAGGTCGCCGATCGGCGCCTGCGGCGGGCTGATCAGCACTGCGTTGACGTTCTGCCCGAACGGCTGGTTGGTGTTGGCCGGGACGTAGCCGAGGTCAGGATCGGCGGGGCCCGCGGTGGCGGGCTGCTGCGGCGCGGATGCCGTTGCGCCGCCGGGGCGGTTCACCGCGATCTGCACCGTGGTGGTGAGGCCGACGAAGACGGGTTCGGTTCCGTGCGGTGCGGACCCGTCGCCGACGCCGTCCAGGTTCTCGGTCGCATACCACGGTCCCCACGAGCCGTCGGGCTTGCGGGCGCGCACCCGCGCTGAGGTTCCGTCGAGGTCGGCTGCGGTCAGGGCGACGAGGGAGAACGGCGTCTCCTGGTGGATCTCGCGGATCGTCTCTCCGCCGCCGAGGCCGGTCAGTGGCTGCGAAGCGAGTTGGGTCTGGTCGGCGAGCGGGCGGCGGTCCTCATCGAACGGTGTGCTCGGAAGCGCCCACGGCAGGATCACCAGGGTTCCCGCTATCGCGGTGAACAGCATGGGGTGACGGGACGGCACGGACCGATGTTACGTATGGGTCAGTTGTTACCAGTGTTTCGACACGGCCGAAATGCACTCTTGTTACCGCTCGTGCCCTGCAACGGCGCCGCAGAACCCGCCACTTGGCTCTGCGGCGCCGTTTAGGGGCAGGACTATCCGACAGGCGGTGGCGGAGGGGCCGGTACGGGCGGCGGCGCGGCGGCCGCGGCCGCGGCGGGCTTCATCGCCGAGGTGATCATCGGCATCACCACACCCTTGAGCAGGTCGATGGCCTGTCCTGCGCCCAGTTGCTGCGCAGCGCTGCTGAGCTCGCTGACGATGCCACCGCCGCCGGTGCTGGCCGCGGGCATCGCACCAAGGCCGAGGCCGGGGTCGCCGCCCAGGATGGGATACGTACCCGCGGCGGGATCGAGCCCGATCGGCGCCGAGATCGGCACCTCACCGGGTGAGGGCAGGCCCGCGGCGTTGGAGATCGGCGCCGTCCCCAGCGCGTCGAGACCGGCCACCGGCGGCGTTGTCAGCCCGCCGGGAACCGCCCCGTTCGGGCTGGTCAGCGCGGGGTTCACCGCGCCTGCCGCGTCGCCCGCCAGGCCGGGAAGCCCAGCCGGGCCACCGGGGGTGGGTGCCGGACTGGTCAGCGCCGGAGTGGCCGCGCCCAGTTGTGCGGCTGCCGGATCGAGCAATGCGGTGCTGGACAGCGCCGGATCGGTCAGTGGAGGCGTTGTCGCCCCCGGCAGACCCGCGGCGGGCGGCGTCGTCAGGCCGGGAGTCAGAGCGGGCGATGTCAGGCCAGGCGAGGCAAGGCTGCCGGGCGCGGTCAGCGTGGTCGGCATCCCGGCGTCGGCGCCGGTCAGGGACGAAGGCACGGCCGGCAGATTGATGCCGAACTGCGACAAGCCCTGTGAGAGTGCCGACATGAGTTCGTTCGGCAGATCGGTCACCATGGCGGCGGACTGGAACTCGCGCGGCTGCGGCGCGGGCTTCGTCATATCGGAAATGGCGGTAACTGCAAATGGACTCACGACGGCCAGGGCGGCGACTGCGCTCGTGGCTGTCGAGAGCCTGCGTCGACGTCGGTTTGGCACGGAAGTCTCCTCAATACATGGACTACGTGGGCGGTTCTGGATACGTGAACGATGTTACTGGTGTTACTAGTGGGTCTAGAGTGACGAGATGCAATTGTGAGCGAATTGCGACATTGACCCCGTATTGGATTCGGGGCCGCGCAGCACGGTCGGATACCCTGGCTGCCGATGACCGCTCGCTTTGACCTCTTCGTCGTCGGTTCCGGATTCTTCGGCCTGACGATCGCCGAGCGCGTGGCGACCCAGCTCGACAAGCGGGTCCTGGTGCTCGATCGGCGACCGCACATCGGCGGCAACGCCTACTCCGAGCCCGAACCGCAGACCGGCATCGAGGTGCACTGCTACGGCGCACATCTCTTCCACACCTCCAATAAGAAGGTGTGGGACTACGCGCGGCAGTTCACCGAGTTCACCGGCTACCAGCATCGCGTTTTCGCGATGCACAACGGGCAGTCCTACCAGTTCCCGATGGGACTGGGCCTGGTGTCGCAGTTCTTCGGCAAGTACTTCACCCCCGACGAGGCCCGGCAACTCATCGCCGAGCAGTCCGCCGAGATCGACACCGCCGACGCGAAGAACCTCGAAGAGAAGGCCATCTCGCTGATCGGCCGCCCGCTGTACGAGGCCTTCGTCAAGCACTACACCGCCAAGCAGTGGCAGACCGACCCGAAAGAACTGCCCGCGAGCAACATCACCCGGCTGCCGGTCCGCTACACCTTCGACAACCGCTACTTCAACGACACCTACGAGGGATTGCCGGTCGACGGCTACACCGCGTGGCTGGAGAACATGGCCGCCGATGATCGCATCGAGGTGCGCCTGGGCACCGACTGGTTCGATGTGCGCGACGCGCTGCGCGCCGAGAGCCCCGACGCCCCCGTCGTCTACACCGGTCCGCTGGATCGGTACTTCGACTACGCCGAGGGCCGACTGGGCTGGCGCACACTGGATTTCGAGCTCGAGGTGTTGCCGACCGGCGACTTCCAGGGCACCCCGGTGATGAACTACAACGACGAAGACGTGCCCTTCACCCGCATCCACGAGTTCCGCCACTTCCACCCCGAGCGCTCGTATCCGAGCGACAAGACGGTGATCATGCGTGAGTTCTCGCGGTTCGCCGAAGACGACGACGAGCCGTACTACCCGATCAACACCGAAAGCGACCGGGCGCTGCTCGCCGCCTACCGCGCCAGGGCCAAGGCCGAGACCGCGAACGCCAAGGTGCTGTTCGGTGGACGGCTGGGCACCTATCAGTACCTCGACATGCACATGGCCATCGCCAGCGCGCTGAACATGTACGACAACGTCTTGGCCCCGCACCTTCGCGACGGTGAACCCCTGCACGAGGTCCAGCCATGAGCGCGGTCAGCCTGCTCGCCCGCATCATCCTGCCGCGCCCCGGCGAACCGCTCGACGTCCGCAAGCTCTACCTCGAAGAGTCGAACACCAACGCCCGCCGCGCCCACGCCGAGACCAGGACGACGCTGCAGATCGGCGCCGAGTCGGAGGTCTCGTTCTCGACGTACTTCAACGCGCTTCCCGCGAGCTACTGGCGGCGCTGGTCGACGCTGAAATCGGTGGTGCTGCGCGCCGAGCTGACGGGCACGGGTCGGGTGGACGTGTACCGGAGCAAGGCCACCGGTGCGCGGATCTTCGTCGAGGGCAAGTCTTTCGATCATGGCGAGAGTCCTGCCCCTGTCGAGTTCGAGGTGAGCCTCGAGCCGTTCGAGGACGGCGGCTGGATCTGGTTCGACATCACCACCGACAGCGCCGTCACCCTGCAGAACGCCGGCTGGTACGCGCCGGTGCCCGCGCCGGGCACGGCCAACATCGCGGTCGGGATGCCGACGTTCAACCGGCCCGACGACTGCGTCGACACGCTGCGCGCGCTGACGTCGGACCCGCTGGTCGACGAGGTGATCGGCGCGGTGATCGTGCCCGACCAGGGCACGAGGAAACTGCGCGACCATCCTGACTTCGCCGAAGCCGCCGCGCCGCTGGGCAACCGGCTCTCGATCCACGACCAGCCCAACCTCGGCGGGTCCGGCGGCTACAGCCGGGTCATGTACGAGGCGCTGAAGAACACCGACTGTCAGCAGATCCTGTTCATGGACGACGACATCCGCGTCGAGCCCGACTCGATCCTTCGGGCGCTGGCGATGAACCGGTTCGCCAAGACTCCGATGCTCGTCGGCGGCCAGATGCTCAACCTCCAGGATCCCGCGCACCTGCACGTGATGGGTGAGGTCGTCGGTCGCGCCGATTTCATGTGGACCAATGCGCCGCACACCAAGTATGACCACGACTTCGCCCGAAACCCGTTGAACGACCGCTATTCCGACAGCAAGCTGCTGCACCGTCGGATTGACGTCGACTACAACGGTTGGTGGATGTGCATGATCCCGCGCGCGGTGGCCGACGAACTGGGTCAGCCGCTGCCGCTGTTCATCAAGTGGGACGACGCCGATTACGGGTTGCGCGCCGCTGAGCACGGCTATCCGACCGTCACCATGCCGGGCACCGCGATCTGGCACATGGCGTGGAGCGACAAGGACGACGCCATCGACTGGCAGGCCTACTTCCATCTCCGCAACCGGCTGGTGGTGGCTGCGCTGCACTGGGACGGCGACGTCCGCGGCCTGGTGCGCAGCCATCTCAAGGCCACCCTCAAACATCTTCTCTGCCTGGAGTATTCGACCGTCGCCATCCAGAACAAGGCCATGGACGACTTCCTCGCGGGCCCCGAGCACATCTTCTCGATCCTGGAATCCGCGCTCCCGGAGGTGCATCGCCTGCGCAAGGAGTATCCCGACGCGGTGATCCTGCCGTCGGCGACGCAACTGCCGCCGCCGTCGGGCATGGTCGGCCGGGTCGGTGAGCCAAGAACCGCGCCGGGCAAGGCGGTTCGGCTGCTGCGCGGGGTGCTGCACAACCTCGGCAAGGCCGACCCGGCGCACCACGAGCGACCCCAGTTGAACGTGCCGACCCAGGACTCGCGCTGGTTCCTGCTGTGCGCCGTGGACGGGGTGACGGTCACCACCGCCGACAGTCGCGGCGTCGTCTACCGCCAGCGCGATCGCGCGAAGATGTTCGCGCTGCTGCGGGCGTCTCTGCGCCGTCAGCGAAAGCTGGTGCGGCGCTTCGACGATATGCGCAAGGCGTACCGCGATGCCCTGCCGACGCTGTCCGGCGTGCAGGCATGGGAGGCCGTGTTCCTGGAGAACCCGGCCCATGGCTGAGTCACCTCGCGGCGAGGACGCCGCGTTGGTCGCGGTGCAATCGGTGCTGGCCGACCGCCCGGGAGTGCTCACGGGTGCGCGCGCGCTGTCCCACTTCGGTGAGCACAGCATCGGATGGCTCGCCATCGCGGGCATCGGCGCGCTGCTTCAGCCCGCCAAGCGGCGGGCGTGGCTGGCCGTCGGGTTCGGCGCGTTCGCCGCGCACGCCGCCGCCGTCGTCATCAAACGCGTGGTGCGCAGGGAACGTCCGCACCACCCGAGCATCGCCGTCAATGTCGGCACCCCGAGCAGGCTCAGCTTCCCGTCGGCACACGCCACCTCGACCACGGCGGCGTCGGTGTTGTTGGCGCGGGCCACCGGCCTGCCGATGCCTGCCCTGTTGGTGCCGCCGATGGCGTTGTCCCGCATGGTCCTCGGCGTGCACTATCCCAGTGACGTGATCACCGGAATCGCGGTCGGCGCTGCTGTCGCGAAGACGGTGGGCCTCATCGCAGCCGACCGGACTGTCGCGATCCGGGCCGAAGGAGAGTCATGAGCATCGAAAGTGACAGCAGCGCATCCAGCGCGGAGAAGCGCAGCGATGAGCCGGCACCGGTGAAGAGCCCGCCCCGCAAGGTCGTCACCGGTCTGATCAGGGCGGCGCGTCCGCGCCAGTGGGTGAAGAACCTGCTGGTGCTGATCGCTCCGGTGGCTGCTCTGGGCAGCGACGTGCAATACGACTGGCGCGAGGTCGCGGTCAAGGTGTCGATCGCGTTCGTCGCGTTCTCGCTCGCGGCGTCGTCGATCTATCTGGTGAACGACGCGCGCGACGTCGAGGCCGACCGCGCGCATCCGACCAAACGGTTCCGGCCGATCGCCGCGGGCGTGGTGCCCGAATGGCTGGCGTACTGCACGTCGGCCGTGCTGGCGGCTGCCTCCCTGGCCGTGTCCTTCTTGGCGACGCCGAACCTGGCCGGTGTGATCGGCGTCTACCTCGCGATGCAGCTGGCGTACTGCTTCGGCCTCAAACACCAAGCGGTGCTGGACATCTGCATCGTCTCATCGGCGTACCTGATCCGGGCGATCGCAGGCGGTGTGGCGGCGAACATCCCGCTGTCGCAATGGTTCCTGCTGGTGATGACCTTCGGCTCGCTGTTCATGGTGGCAGGCAAGCGCTACGCCGAACTGCAGCTCGCCGAGAGGACCGGCGCCAAGATCCGCAAGTCCCTCGAGAGCTACACGTCGACGTATCTGCGCTTCGTCTGGACGCTGTCGGCGACCGCGATGGTGGTCTGCTACGGGCTGTGGGCCTTCGAGCGTGACGGCGCGAACGCCTCCTGGTACGCGGTCACGATGATCCCGTTCACGATCGCGATCCTGCGCTACGCCGTCGACGTCGACGGCGGCCTGGCAGGCGAACCGGAAGACATCGCGCTGAAGGATCGGGTGCTGCAACTTCTGGCGGTCGCGTGGATCGGAACCATCGGTGCCGCTGTTCTCCTCGGCTGACTCCAGCGGCCCCCGGGTGTCCGGTGGACCCGCATTTCCGTTCGATGTCACCGCCAGGGTGACCCTGTGGATCAGCGTGGTCGTCGCGGGCGCGCTGTTCGCGTGGGGTGCGTGGCAGCGACGCTGGATCGCAGACGACGGCCTGATCGTGTTGCGGACCGTGCGAAACCTGTTGGTGGGCAACGGCCCGGTCTTCAACAAGGGGGAGCGCGTCGAGTCGAACACCTCGACGCTGTGGACCTATCTGAACTATCTCGGCGGGGTCATCGGCGGCCCGACACAGCTCGAGTACGTCGCGCTGTGGCTGGCGCTCGTGCTCAGCGTTGCCGGAGTCGTGTTCCTGATGCTCGGTGCGGCCAGGCTGTACGCGCCGAGCCTGCAGGGCCGTCGCGCGCTGCTGTTGCCCGCGGGCGTGCTGGTCTACATCGCGGTGCCGCCTGCCCGCGACTTCGCCACCTCGGGGCTCGAAAACGGTTTGGTGCTGGCGTATCTCGGGCTGCTGTGGTGGACGATGGTGTGCTGGTCGCAGGCCCTGCGCTCCTATCGCGACACGTCGAGGCCGAACGCCACGTCCGCGTTGTTCGACGGTTCACTGGCGTTTCTGGCCGGCCTGTCGGTTCTCGTCCGCCCTGAGCTGGCGCTGATCGGCGGCCTGGCCCTGATCATGATGCTGATCGCGGCGCGGGGCTGGCATCGGCGCGGGCTGATCGTCGTCGCGGGCGGGCTGCTTCCCGTCGCCTACCAGATCTTCCGGATGGGTTACTACGGATTGCTGTTTCCCCAAACGGCTTTGGCGAAGGACGCGTCGGATGACAAGTGGGCCCAGGGCTGGGTGTACCTGACCAACTTCGACGAGCCGTACCTGTTGTGGTTGCCCGCGCTGCTGTTGGGTGTGCTGGCGCTGATCCTGATGACCACCCGCAGCAGGCCCTGGTGGATCCGGCGGGAGACGCCGTATGGATACAGCAGGCTCGCGCGAGCGGTGCAGAGCCCGCCTGCCGTCGTCCTGTTCATCGTCGCGAGCGGACTTCTGCAGGCCGCCTACTGGATCCGGCAGGGCGGCGATTTCATGCACGGCAGGGTTTTGCTCACGCCTATGTTCTGTCTGCTCGCCCCCATCGCGGTGATACCCGTGCTGCTGCCGGACGGCGAAAAGTTCAGTCGCGGTGTGGGATACCAGCTCGCCGGCGTCACCTCGGTGCTGTGGCTGGCAGTCGTCGGCTGGTCGTTGTGGGCCGCCAACGCACCGGGAATGGGTTCGGACGCCACCAGAGTGACGTACACGGGCATCGTCGACGAACGACGGTTCTACTCACAGGCCACCGGTCATGCACACCCCCTGACGGCCGCGGACTATCTGGACTATCCGCGGATGCGGGCCGTGCTCGTCGCGTTGGCCAACACGCCCGACGGTGCGCTGCTGCTGCCGTCGGGCAACTACGACATGTGGGACGTCGTGCCGGCGATACCGCCGCCGCCGGACATGCCACCCGAGCAGCGGAAGGCCTACATCGGCCCGCACACAGTGTTTTTCACCAACCTCGGCATGCTCGGTATGAACGTCGGCCTCGACGTTCGGGTGATCGACCAGATCGGCCTGGCCAACCCGTTGGCCGCGCACACCGCCCGTCTCGAGGACGGCCGGATCGGTCACGACAAGAACCTCTTACCCGACTGGGCCGTCGCCGAGGGCCCGTTTCTGAAGAAGCCGCCCTATCTTCCGACCTATCTCGACCAGGACTGGATCGCACAGGCCGAGGTGGCGCTTCAGTGTCCGGCCACCGAATCCATGCTGAACTCGATACGGGCACCGATGGGGGCGCGCCGCTTCCTGTCGAATGTGGTGGATGCATACGAGTTCACGAAGTACCGCATCGATCGGGTGCCGATGTACGAACTCATCCGGTGCGGGCTGCCCATCCCGGAACCGCTCGTGCCCGCGTACACGGGCCTGCCCGCGACCGGTCCGTGACATGTGACGCGGTGCCGCCCGCACCCAAAAAGACCTGGTCACGCCGTTCAACGGCGGACGGCGGCGACCAGGGAGGACAGATCCTGAGGAGAGATATCACACCGAGGTGTGGTCTACTACACGGGCACCCGTACCGAGTGGGGCTCGAATCTCGGGTGCGGCATACGACAGATGGGATAGATGAAGCATGAAGTTCGTTGGCAAGATCCGTGGCGCGGCGAAAGCCATGCCGCGCCGGCTCGCGGTCGCGGCCATGGCCGCCGCGGTGCTGCCCGGCCTGGTCAGCGCCGTCGGAGGCTCGGCGACTGCGGGGGCTTTCTCACGACCGGGACTGCCGGTCGAGTACCTGATGGTTCCGTCCGCTGGAATGGGACGCGACATCAAGGTCCAGTTCCAGAACGGCGGCGCCAATGCCCCCGGTGTCTACCTGCTCGACGGCCTGCGCGCGCAGGATGACTTCAGCGGCTGGGACATCAACACCCCGGCGTTCGAGTGGTACGTCGACTCGGGCCTCTCCACGATCATGCCGGTCGGCGGACAGTCCAGCTTCTACAGCGACTGGTACGCGCCCGCCTGCGGCAAGGCGGGTTGCTCCACCTACAAGTGGGAGACGTTCATCACCCAGGAGCTGCCTGCCTACCTCGCGGCCAACAAGGCCGTGAACCCGAACCGCAACGCGGCGGTCGGTCTGTCGATGGCCGGTTCGGCCGCGCTGACGCTGGCGATCTACTACCCGCAGCAGTTCCAGTACGCGGCTTCGCTGTCCGGCTTCCTGAACCTGTCCGAGGGCTGGTGGCCGATGCTGGTGAACACGTCGATGGGTGACGCGGGCGGCTACAAGTCCAAGGACATGTGGGGCCCGTCGAGCGACCCGGCGTGGAAGCGCAACGACCCGATGGTCAACATCGCCACGCTGGTCTCCAACGGCACCCGCGTCTGGGTGTACTGCGGTAACGGCAAGCCCGGCGACGTCAACGGCGAGGTCGCCGGCGACAACTTCAACGCCAAGTTCCTGGAGGGCTTCACCCTGCGGACGAACAAGACATTCCAGGAGCAGTACATCGCCGCGGGCGGCAAGAACGGTGTGTTCAACTTCCCGTCGAACGGTACTCACAGCTGGGAGTACTGGGGCGCGCAGCTTCAACAGATGAAGCCCGACATCCAGCGGGTGCTCGGCGCGACTCCTCAGCCGTCGAATCCGACACCTGAGCAGGCAGCGGCGACAGCCGCGACCACCGACACGGCTTCGGCCGCGACGGGCGGATAAGCGCTCAAGTAACAGATATGCGTCTGACGGCGGTGATCCTTGCGGGTCGCCGCCGTCAGTCGTTTCCGCCCGGCGTGGTGATGTGGTTCACTGCATTGCGCGGGGAAAGCCAACGTGAGGGTGGGTAGATGCGCGGGATGATTCGAGCGGTCATGTCGGTGGTGCTTGCGGCGGCCCTGTGGTCGACGCTGGCCCCGGTCGCCAGGGCCGACGCCGTCGAGATGCTGATGGTGCCGTCGGCGGCGATGGGCCGCGACATCCCGGTCGCCTTCCAGGGCGGCGGCCCGCATGCCGTCATCCTGCTCGACGCGTTCAACGCCGGTCCCGATGTGAGCAACTGGGTGGGCGCAGGCGCATTCAACACGCTGGCGGGCAAGGGCATCTCGGTGGCCGCGCCCGCGGGCGGCGCGTGGAGCATGTACACCAACTGGGAGCAGGACGGCAGCAAACAGTGGGACACCTTCCTCGCCGATGAGCTGCCCGGTTGGCTGGCCGCCAACAAGGGGCTCGCGCCCAACGGGCACGGCGTCGTCGGCGCCGCACAGGGTGGCTACGCGGCCATGGCGCTGGCCGCCTTCCATCCCGACAAGTTCCGGTACGCGGGATCCCTGTCCGGTTTTCTCGCACCTGAGCGCACCGGTGTTGACGGTGCGATCACGGCGGGGCTGGCCCAGTACGGCGGGGTCGACATCCGCAACATGTGGGGCCTGCCACAACTCGGCCGGTGGAAATGGCATTCGCCCAATGTGCACGTCCAGCTACTGGCCGACAACAACACCCGGCTGTGGGTCTTCGCTCCGACCACCTTGGGGTGCAGTGATCCCGCCGCGATGATCGGGTACTGCGACATCGCCCAGGGCACCAACCGCGAGTTTTATCAGCACTACCGCGTCATCGGTGGCCACAACGGGCACTTCGATTTCCCGCCGAGCGGCGAACACGACTGGGGCACGTGGGGCCCGCAACTCGCCGCGATGTCGGGCGAACTGGTGACCACGATCAAGTGACTCCCTAGCGCCGGTACCTTGGAGGAGTGCAGCAGACGGTTGGGCGTTGGCCGAGGTGGTCGAGCAGCGTCGCCGTAGCGACGTCCCTTGTCGCACCTGTCACTGCGTTGCTGAGTGGATGCACCTCGTCTGACGGCATGCTCCCGACGATGTCGGTGCCGCCCCCGTCGACCATGCAGTCGCGGGCCGAGCCGCAGAACATCGTCGGACCGCGGGCTGCAGGCTCGCAGCCCACTGAATTGAAGGTGACCGCCCAGCAGCGGAGCTACCTGGACGCGCTGGAGGCCTCCGGCGTTCGGCCGTCGACCGATCTGATGGCCTTGAGCATCGGGTCGTATGTGTGCCAGGCGCGCGCGGCCAAACAACCGGAGGCGGCTGTGCGCGACTATGTGACGCCGTTGGTGCGCGGCGACGTCCGCAGCCATCAGCTCAACGCCATTGCGCCTCCATCCTCCGAGGTGGACGCCCTCACCGCCGACTACATTCGGATCGCTACCGAACATCTCTGCTAAAAGGAAATCACTTGGCAACCAACAGCCGGCGGAAACGCCACCGGTTACTCGCGCTCATCGCAGCGGGGGCGATGGCGCTCGTCGTGGCACTGGTCGTCGCGGTCGTGTGGATCATGGTCCGCCAGCCCGACAACCCGGACACCGCCCTTCCACCGTCGGCTGTGCCGCCGACGAGCGGACCGACGACCGGTAAGCCGCGTCCGGAGTTCCAGGACGCGAGCTGTCCCGACGTCCAGCTGATCTCCATTCCGGGGACCTGGGAGTCGTCGCCCGCACTCGACCCGTTCAACCCGACGCAGTTCCCGATCGCGTTGCTGCTCAACGTGAGCAACCCGATCCGTCAGCAGTTCGGCACCGACCGGCTCGAGGTCTACACGGTTCCCTACACCGCGCAGTTCCACAATCCGTTGTCGGCCGACGGCCAGATGAACTACAACGACAGCCGCGCCGAGGGCACCCGCAATGCCGTCAAGGCGATGACGGACATGAACAACCGCTGCCCGTTGACCAGCTATGTGCTCGTCGGGTTCTCTCAGGGCGCGGTGATCGCAGGCGACATGGTCAGCGACATCGGCAACGGCCGCGGTCCGGTCGACGCGGATCTGGTGCTCGGTGCGACGTTGATCGCCGACGGTCGCAGGCAGACCGGTGTCGGTCTGGACGTCGGGCCGAACCAGCCCGGGCAGGGCGCCGAGATCACGCTGAACGAGGTGCCGATGCTGTCGTCGATGGGTTTGACGATGACCGGCCCACGTCCCGGCGGCTTCGGAGTGCTCAACGACCGCGTCAACGAGATCTGCGCGACCGGAGACTTGATCTGCTCAGCGCCGGAGGAGGCCTTCTCGATCACCAACCTGCCGAAGACGCTCGAGGTTTTGGCGGGCGGCGCCGGGCAGCCTGTGCACGCCATGTACGCCACCACCCAGTTCTGGAATCTCGGCGGCCAGCCCGCCACCGTGTGGACACTGGATTGGACGCAGAAGGTGATTGATAACGCTCCGCGGCCAAAACATGGCTGACACGTGACCGCATAGATTTGGCCTGCGCGAAGCGGTCGCCTAACATTAAGAAATAACTAAGACTGAAGACAGAGAGCCGGGCGGAAAGTCCAGCTCAGAGGGTATTGCGACGGTGAAACCCGACGCCTCGGTAACATCGTGCGGGGCTCGGCGTCCAGTCGGACAACGGAGTCCTTCAGATGGCCGCGACGCCCCGGAGGTCCACGCGCGTTCCAGCATCGCGACGAGTGTGGTTTGACAGGAGAGTGTGATGGGGTTCCGTAACCCGTTCCTCAAGGACGGACAGATCAGGTTTCCCGACAATGGCAGCCTGGTTCTTCACGTCGAACGGTGGACCAAGGTGCGCGGAGACAAGCTCGCCTACCGGTTCCTTGACTTCTCGACCGAGCGCGAGGGTGTTGCGCGGGATCTGAACTGGGCCGACTTCGGCAGGCGCAACCGCGCCGTCGGCGCCCGCCTGCAGCAGGTGACCGAGCCCGGCGACCGGGTCGCGATCCTGTGCCCGCAGAACCTCGAGTACCTGATCGCCTTCTTCGGCACCCTGTATTCGGGCCGGATCGCGGTGCCGCTCTTCGACCCGAGCGAGCCCGGTCACGTCGGCCGCCTTCACGCCGTCATCGACGACTGCCACCCGTCGGCCATCCTCACCACCACCGAGGCCGCCGAAGGTGTCCGCAAGTTCTTCCGCACCAGGCCCGCCAAGGAGCGGCCGCGCGTCATCGCCGTCGACGCGGTGCCCGACGAGGTCGGCGCCACCTGGGAGCCGGTGAAAGTCGAGCAAGACACCATCGCCTACCTGCAGTACACGTCCGGGTCGACGCGCATCCCGACCGGTGTGCAGATCACGCACCTGAACCTGGCCACCAACGTGGTGCAGGTGATCGAGGCGCTGGAAGGCGAGGAGGGCGACCGCGGCGTCTCCTGGCTGCCGTTCTTCCACGACATGGGGCTGATCACCGCGATGATCTCGCCGATGATCGGTCATTACGTCGAGTTCATGACGCCGGCCGCGTTCGTTCGCCGACCGGGCCGGTGGATCCGCGCGATGGCGCGGCAGCCCGACGACACCGGCGGCGTGATCTCCGTCGCGCCGAACTTCGCCTTCGACCACGCCGCCGCGCGCGGCCTGCCCAAGGACGGCGAACCCGAGCTGGACCTCAGCGTGGTCAAGTGCATCCTCAACGGCAGCGAGCCGATCTCGGCGGCGACCGTCCGCAGGTTCAACGACGCGTTCAGCCCGTACGGCTTCGCGCCGCAGGCGATCAAACCGTCCTATGGTCTCGCCGAGGCCACCCTGTTCGTGTCGACCACCCCGATGGGCGACCATCCGAAGATCATCAACGTCGACCGCGAGGCGCTCAACACGGGCTCCTTCATCGAGGTGGAAGCCGATTCGCCCACTGCCGTGGCCCAGGCGGGCGCGGGCAAGGTGGGTGTCGCGGAGTGGGCGGTCATCGTCGACGCCGAGACCGCGACCGAGCTGCCCGACGGCCAGATCGGTGAGGTCTGGATCAGCGGGCAGAACATGGGCACCGGCTACTGGGGGAAGCCGGAGGAGACCGTCGCGACGTTCCAGAACATCCTCAAGTCGCGCACCAACCCGTCGCACGCCGAGGGCGCGACCGACGACGCCACCTGGGTCCGCACGGGCGACTACGGCACCTACTACCAGGGCGAGCTCTACATCACCGGCCGCGTGAAGGACCTGGTCATCATCGACGGCCGCAACCATTACCCGCAGGACCTCGAGTACTCGGCGCAGGAGTCCACCAAGGCGCTGCGCACCGGGTACGTCGCCGCGTTCTCCGTGCCCGCCAACCAGCTGCCCGACGAGGTGTTCTCCAACGCGCATGCGGGTCTGAAGCGCGACCCCGACGACACCTCCGAGCAGCTGGTGATCGTCGGCGAGCGGGCGCCCGGCTCCCACAAGATGGACATGGCACCGGTGGCCGACGCCATCCGCGCCGCGATCGCGGTGCGCCACGGCGTCACGGTGCGCGACGTGTTGCTCACGCCTGCCGGCGCCATCCCGCGCACCTCGAGCGGCAAGATCGGCCGCCGCGCCTGCCGCGCCGCGTATCTGGACGGCAGCCTGCGCAGCGGAAAGGTGGCCAATGCCTTCCCCGACGAAACTGACTGAACTGCAGACTGACTGGAAATGACTGACATAGAACCGGATTCGCAGAACATCCCCGAGCCCGACGCCGCGGCGTCGCGCACCGACATGACGGTCGCGGAGATGCGTCAATGGCTGCGCAACTGGGTCGCCAATGCGACGGGCCAGGCGGCCGACGCGATCGACGACTCGGTGCCGATGGTCGAGCTCGGCCTGTCCTCGCGTGACGCGGTGGCGATGGCCAGTGACATCGAGGACCTCACCGGTGTGACGCTGACGGCGACCGTCGCGTTCCGCCATCCGACCATCGAGTCGCTGGCGACGGTCATCGTCGAGGGCGAGCCCGAGGTCGACGACGCGGACGTCGACGCGGACTGGTCGCGCGACGCTGACGTCGACGACATCGCGATCGTCGGTCTGGCCACCCGGTTCCCCGGCGACATGAACACCCCCGACGAGACGTGGCAGGCGCTGCTCGAGGGCCGGTCCGGTATCACCGATCTGCCCGAGGGACGCTGGGTCGAGTTTCTCCACGATCCGCGGATCGCCGAACGCGTCGCCAAGGCGCGCACCCGCGGGGGATACCTCAAAGACATCAAGGGTTTCGACGCCGAATTCTTCGCACTGTCGAAGATGGAGGCCGACAACATCGATCCGCAGCAGCGGATGGCGCTCGAGCTGACGTGGGAAGCGTTGGAGAACGCCCGCATTCCCGCCTCGGCGCTGCGCGGCAAGAGTGTCGGCGTCTACATCGGCAGCTCGACCAACGACTACAGCTTCCTGGCGATGTCGGATCCGTCGGTCGCGCATCCGTACGCGATCACGGGTACGGCCAGCTCGATCATCGCCAACCGGGTGTCGTACTTCTACGACTTCCGCGGACCGTCGGTCGCGGTGGACACCGCGTGCTCCAGTTCACTGGTGGCCGCGCACCAGGGCGTGGCTGCGCTGCGCACCGGTGAGGCCGACGTCGCGATCGTCGGCGGCGTGAACGCGCTGATCACCCCCTTGGTCACGGTCGGCTTCGACGAGGTCGGTGGCGTGCTGGCGCCCGACGGCCTGATCAAGTCCTTCTCGCAGGACGCCGACGGCTACGCCCGGTCCGAGGGCGGCGGCATGCTGGTGCTCAAGCGGGTGGCCGACGCGCGCAGGGACGGTGACGAGATCTTCGCGGTCATCGCGGGCAGCGCGGTCAACCACGACGGCCGGTCCAACGGCCTGCTCGCCCCGAACCCCGATGCGCAGGCCGAGGTGCTGCGCAAGGCGTACAAGAACGCAGGCATCGACCCGCGCACCGTCGACTACATCGAGGCGCACGGCACCGGCACGATCCTCGGTGATCCGATCGAGGCCGACGCGCTCGGCCGGGTGGTCGGCAGGGGCAGGCCCATTGACAAGCCCGCCCTGCTGGGTGCGGTGAAATCCAATGTGGGACACCTGGAGTCGGCGGCGGGCGCCGCCAGCCTGGCCAAGATGACGCTGGCGCTGCGCAACGACAAGCTGCCGCCGTCGATCAACTACAGCGGCCCCAACCCCTACATCGACTTCGCGGGTGTGCGGCTGCAGGTCGCCGACACCGTCACCGACTGGCCGCGCTACAGCGGCCATGCGATCGCCGGTGTCTCCGGGTTCGGCTTCGGCGGCGCCAACGCGCACCTGGTGCTGCGCGAGGTGCTGCCGAGCGATCTCGTCGAACCCGAACCGGAAGCCGAGGAGGTCTCCGGAGGAAAGCACTCTGCCCCCGATGCCGACGCCGTTTATGTCGGCGGCGTGCGGATGGACGAGTACGGCGAGTTCGTCGACGACGAACCGGAGGCCGTCGGGACGTACGGCGAGTTCGGACAGCGCGCGGTCGATGCCGACGAGGGCGACGCCGAACTGCCCGGCCTGACCGACGAGGCCAAGCGTCTGCTCGAGGTTGCCCGCGAGGAGCTGGAGGCGGAGGAGCCGCACACACCCGTTGTGCCGCTGGCGATCTCGGCGTTCCTGACGTCACGCAAGAAGTTGGCGGCCGCGGAGCTCGCCGACTGGATGGACAGCGAAGAGGGCCGCGCGTCGTCGCTCGAGTCGATCGGGCGTTCGCTGTCGCGGCGCAATCACGGCCGATCCCGCGCGGTGGTCATGGCCCACGATCACGACGAGGCGATCAAGGCGCTGCGCGCGCTCGCCGACGGCAAGCAGAGCCCCGCGGTCTACAGCGCGGACGGACCCGTCACCAACGGTCCGGTGTGGGTGCTCGCCGGATTCGGTGCGCAGCACCGCAAAATGGCCAAGAGCCTCTACCTCCGCAACGAGGTGTTCGCCGACTGGATCAACAAGGTCGACGCGCTGGTCCAGGACGAGCTCGGCTACTCGGTCGTCGAGCTGATCCTCGACGACTCGCAGGATTACGGCATCGAGACCACCCAGGTCACCATCTTCGCGATCCAGGTCGCACTCGGTGAGTTGCTCAAGCACCATGGCGCGAAACCCGGCGCGGTGGTCGGCCAGTCGCTCGGTGAGGCGGCGGCGGCATACTTCGCCGGCGGGCTGTCGCTTGCCGATGCCACGCGGACCATCTGCTCGCGCTCGCATCTGATGGGTGAGGGCGAGGCGATGCTGTTCGGCGAGTACATCCGCCTGATGGCGCTCGTCGAGTACTCCGCGGACGAGATCAAGACGGTGTTCTCCGACTACCCCGACCTCGAGGTGTGCGTGTACGCGGCGCCGACGCAGACGGTGATCGGCGGGCCGCCCGAGCAGGTCGACGCGATCATCGAGCGGGCCGAGAAAGAGGGCAAGTTCGCCCGCAAGTTCCAGACCAAGGGCGCAAGCCACACCCAGCAGATGGACCCGCTGCTGGGCGAGCTGGCCGCCGAGCTTCAGGGCATCGAGCCGCGCCCGCTGCACACCGGCTACTACTCCACCGTCCACGAGGGCAGCTATCTGCGCCCCGGGGGTGAGCCGATCCACGACGTGGACTACTGGAAGAAGGGCCTGCGGCATAGCGTGTACTTCACGCACGGTATCCGCAACGCCGTCGACAACGGCCACACCACCTTCCTGGAACTGGCGCCGAATCCCGTCGCGCTCATGCAGGTTGGGCTCACCACCGCGGCGGCCGGGCTGCACGATGCGCAGCTGATCGCGACGCTGGCGCGCAAACAGGACGAAGTCGATTCGATGACCGCGGCGATGGCGCAGCTGTTCGTCCACGGCCACGACCTCGACTTCCGGACACTGTTCTCGCCTGCGCGCGCAGGTCTGGCCGGTTCGCTGGACTACGCCAACATCCCGCCAACGCGGTTCCGTCGCAAGCCGCACTGGCTCGATGCGAAATTCACCGGTGACAGCACGACGGTGATGCCGGGTAACTACGTCGCGACGCCCGACGGCCGCCATGTCTGGGAGTACGCCCCGAAGGATGGCGCCGTCGACCTCGCCGGCCTGGTGAAAGCGGCTGCGGTGCAGGTGCTTCCGGAGGCCAAGCTGACGGCGTCCGAGCAGCGGGCGGTGCCCGGTGAAGGTGCTCGGCTGGTGACGACGCTGACCCGCCATCCCGGTGGCGCGAGCGTGCAGGTGCACGCCCGCATCGACGAGTCGTTCACGCTGGTGTACGACGCGGTGGTCAGCCGGTCGGGGCAGGCGGCGGCGTTGCCCGCTGCCGTCGCGACGGGAGTCGCGGTCGCCGAAGCACTGGTCGAAGACGACACTCAGTCCAATGTCGCCGCCGAAGCGGCTCCAGAGATCCTCAGCGACAACCTCGCCCGCGGCGCCAATCTCGGCGCCGGTTTCGAGAAGTGGTCGCCGGACAGTGGCGAGTCCATTCACGACCGGCTCGGCACCATCGTCGGCGCGTGCAATGGGATACGAGCCAGAGGACCTTCCGTGGGAGGTGCCGCTGATCGAGCTCGGCCTCGACTCGTTGATGGCGGTGCGCATCAAGAACCGCGTCGAGTACGACTTCGACCTGCCCCCGATTCAGCTGACGGCGGTGCGCGACGCCAACCTGTACAACGTCGAGAGCCTGATCACCTACGCGATCGAACATCGCGACGAGGTCGAGAACCTGGCCGAGCACCAGAAGACGCAGACGCCGGAGGAGATCGCCGCCGAGCAGGCCGCGGTGATGAGCGGCGCGAACCTGACGACCGCGACGACGCCGGTGGCCGATCCGCAGGCTGAGCCCGAAACGCAGTCGGATGCCACCGGCTTCCGACGTGCCGATCCCGCCGCCGCCGACGGATCCGTCGGGCCCGAAGGCGAACGGTGAGGCGCCAAGTGCCGCATCGCTCGCCGCGCAAGTCCTGACGCAGGAGGCCGTCACCGAGGCGCTGGGCTCCGACGTGCCGCCGCGCGAAGCCGCCGAGCGGGTCACGTTCGCGACGTGGGCGATCGTCACCGGCAAGTCGCCGGGCGGCATCTTCAACCCGCTGCCCGCGGTGGACGACGAGACGGCGGAGAAGATCGCAGCGCGGCTGACCGAGCGCGCCGAGGGCACGATCACCGTCGACGACGTGAAGAACTCGCCGACCATCGAGGCGCTGGCCACCATCGTCCGCGAGCACCTCGAGGCGGGTGAGCTGGACGGGTTCGTCCGGACGCTGCGCGCTCCCAAGCCGGGCTCGAAGGCCGTGCCCGTCTTCGTATTCCACCCGGCAGGCGGTTCGACGGTGGTCTACGAGCCGCTGCTGAACCGGCTGCCCGCGGACACGCCGGTGTACGGAATCGAGCGGGTCGAGGGCTCTGTCGAAGAGCGCGCGGCGGAATACGTGCCGAAGCTGCTGGAGATGCACGACGGCCCGTTCATCCTGGCGGGCTGGTCGCTTGGCGGCGCGATGGCCTACGCGTGCGCGATCGGGCTCAAGCAGGCGGGTGCCGACGTCCGGTTCGTCGGGCTGATCGACACGGTGCGCGCCGGTGAAGAGGTGCCGCAGACCAAGGAGGAGACCAGGGCGCGCTGGGACCGTTACGCGCGGTTCGCCGAACGCACCTTCAATGTCGAGGTGCCCGCGATTCCCTACGAGCAGCTCGAAGAGCTCGACGACGACGGCCAGGTGCAGTTCGTGCTGGAGGCGGTCAAGGCGAGCGGTGTGGAGATCCCCGGCGGCGTCATCGAGCACCAGCGCACGTCCTATTTGGACAACCGGCTGCTGGAAACCGCGGAGATCAAGCCGTACGACGGACACGTCACGCTCTACATGGCCGACCGCTATCACGACGACGCGGTCTTCTTCGAGCCGCGCTACGCCACCCGCAAGCCGGACGGCGGCTGGGGTGAGTTCGTCTCCGATCTGGAGGTCGTGCCGATCGGGGGCGAGCACATCCAGGCCATCGACGAGCCGTACATTGCGAAGGTCGGCGCGCACATGAGCGAGGCGATCAACCGCATCGAAGGCAGCAAGTAGGACCGGGAGAAGCAGGCCAAGTGACCACAAAAACCACCGCGGAGTTGCTCAGCGAACTGCACGAAAAGCTGGAGCAGGCAAAAGAACCCGGTGGTGAGAAGGCCGTCGCGAAGCGGCAGAAGAAGGGCATCCCCAGCGCGCGCTCGCGGATTCACGCCTTGCTCGACCCGGGCACCTTCCTCGAGATCGGTGCGCTGTGCAAGACGCCCGGTGACCCGAACGCGCTGTACGGCGACGGTGTGGTGACAGGCCACGGCCGCATCAACGGTCGTCCCGTCGCGGTGTTCAGCCACGATCAGACGGTCTTCCAGGGCACGGTCGGCGAGATGTTCGGCCGCAAGGTCGCCAAGCTGATGGAGTGGGTGGCCATGGTCGGCTGCCCGATCATCGGCATCAACGACTCCGGCGGCGCGCGCATTCAGGACGCGGTCACCTCGCTGGCCTGGTACGCCGAACTCGGCCGCAGGCACGAGCTGCTGCGCGGTTTCGTGCCGGAGATCTCCATCATCCTCGGCAAATGCGCTGGCGGAGCGGTGTATTCGCCGATTCAGACCGATCTCGTGGTCGCGGTCCGCGATCAGGGCTACATGTTCGTCACCGGGCCGGACGTGATCAAGGACGTCACCGGTGAGGACGTGTCGCTGGACGAACTCGGCGGCGCCGACGCGCAGGCCCGCTACGGCAACATCCACCAGGTGGTGGAGGACGAGAAGGCAGCCTTCTCCTACGTCCGCGACTACCTGAGCTTCCTGCCGCCCAACACCTTCGACGATCCGCCGATCGTGAACCCGGGTCTCGAGCCGGAGATCACCCCGCACGACCTCGAGTTGGACTCGATCGTGCCGGACGCCGACAACACCGCCTACGACATGCACGAGATCCTGCTGCGGATCTTCGACGACGGCGACGTCTTCGATGTGGCCGCGCAGCAGGGGCAGGCGATCATCACGGCGTTCGCACGGGTCGACGGCAGGCCGGTGGGTGTGATCGCCAACCAGCCGATGCACATGTCGGGCGCGATCGACAACGAGGCGTCGGACAAGGCGGCGCGGTTCATCCGGTTCTGCGACTCCTACAACACGCCACTGGTTTTCGTCGTCGACACCCCGGGCTTCCTGCCCGGCGTCGAGCAGGAGAAGGGCGGCATCATCAAGCGCGGCGGCCGCTTCCTCAACGCCGTCGTCGAGGCCGACATCCCGAAGATCACGATCACGATCCGCAAGTCCTACGGCGGCGCGTACGCGGTGATGGGCTCCAAGCAGCTGAGCGCTGATCTGAACTTCGCGTGGCCGACCGCGCGCATCGCGGTGATCGGCGCCGAGGGTGCCGCGCAGCTGCTGGTGAAGCGGTTCCCCGATCCGACGGCGCCGGAGGTGCAGAAGATCCGGGCTGACTTCATCGAGGGCTACAACCTCAACATGGCCACGCCGTGGATCGCCGCCGAGCGCGGGTTCATCGACGCGGTGATCCAGCCGCACGAGACCCGGCTGCTGCTGCGCAAGTCGCTACATCTGTTGCGGGACAAGCAGAAGCACGGCCGGGTTCAGCGTAAGCACGGCCTGACGCCGATCTAGCCTGCCGGCGAGATTTGACGCACTGGCCGCAGACTCGATGTAAAGCACGACACCCCGCAAGCCGTGTGACTCGCGGGGTGCCGTCGAACAAGTACTGCTACTTCTCCAGATCGAACCGGTCGTTGTTCATGACCTTGACCCACGCCGCGACGAAGTCCTCGACGAACTTGTCCTTGCTGTCGTCCTGCGCGTAGACCTCGACGATTCCGCGAAGCACCGAGTTCGAGCCGAACACCAGGTCGTTGGCCGTGGCCGTCCACTTCACCGCACCCGAGGAACGGTCCCGTCCCTCGTAGACGTTCTCGACGTTCTCCGACGGCTTCCACTGCGTGCTCATGTCGAGCAGGTTGGTGAAGAAGTCGTTGGACAGAACGCCCGGCTTGTCGGTGAACACGCCGTGCTTGCTGCCGCCGTGGTTGACGTTCAGCACACGCAGACCGCCGATCAGCACCGCGAGTTCCGGAGCCGTCAGGTTGAGCATGTAAGCCTTCTCGACCAAAAGCTGCTCCAGCGGCGCCTTCTCACCCGCCCGCACGAAGTTGCGGAACCCGTCGGCCCGCGGCTCGAGCACGGCAAACGAGTCGGCATCCGTCTGCTCCTGGGAAGCATCGGTGCGACCCGGCGCGAAATGCACGTCGATCTCGAAGCCGCCGTCACGCGCCGCCTTCTCGATCGCCGCAGAGCCGGCCAGCACGATCAGATCCGCCAGCGACACGTTCTTGCCGGACTCCTGCTTGATCCTCTCGAGCACCGGCAGCACCTGCGCCAACTCGGACGGCTCGTTGGCCTCCCAGTTCTTCTGCGGCTCGAGGCGCAGCCGCGCACCATTGGCGCCGCCCCGCTTGTCGGTGCCGCGGAAGCTGGATGCCGACGACCACGCCGTCTTGATCAGCTGCTGCACGGACAGGCCGGAGTCGAGGACCTTGGCCTTCAGCTCCTTGATGTCCGCCTCGTTGATCAGCTCGCCCTCGACGGGGGGAACCGGGTCCTGCCACAGCTGCGGCTCGGCCACCCACGGGCCGAGGTAGCGGTCGATCGGGCCCATGTCGCGGTGCATCAGCTTGTACCACGCCTTGGCGAACGCCTCGTTCATCTCCTCGGGGTGATCGAGCCACCGCCGGGTGATCTGGCCGTAGATCGGGTCGACCCGCATCGAGACGTCGGTGACCAGCATCGTGGGCTTGCGGTTCGGTCCGCCGAACGGATCGGGGATCGTCGCCTCGGCGTCCTTGGCCTCGAACTGCCACGCACCTGTCGGGCTCTTGGTGAGCTCCCACTCGTGGCCGTAGAGGATTTCCAGATAGGCGTTGCTCCACTGGGTCGGCGTGTTGGTCCACACCACCTCGAGGCCACTGGTGATGGTGTCGGCGCCCTTACCGGAGCCGAACGGGCACTTCCAGCCCAGGCCCTGCTGCTCGATCGGAGCACCCTCGGGCTCGGGCCCCATGCCGTCGTCCGGGCCTGCGCCGTGGGTCTTGCCGAGGGTGTGGCCGCCGACGATCAGCGCCGCGGTCTCCTCGTCGTTCATCGCCATCCGGCCGAACGTCTCGCGGATGTCGTGCGCGGCGGCCAGCGGATCCGGCTTCCCTTCCGGGCCTTCGGGATTGACGTAGATCAGGCCCATCGTGGTGGCGCCGAACGGCTCCGCCAGCTGGCGGTCGTTGTCGTTGGTGCCGCCGTAGCGCTGGTCGGTGCCCAGCCAGGTGTCCTCCTGGCCCCACAGCATTTCCTCCGGCTCCCAGATGTCCGAGCGACCGAAGGCGAAGCCGAACGTCTTGAAGCCCGCAGACTCCAGTGCCGCGTTCCCGGCGTAAGCGATGAGGTCGGCCCAGGAGATCTTGTTGCCGTACTTCTTCTTGATCGGCCACAGCAGTCGGCGCGCCTTGTCCAGGTTGGCGTTGTCGGGCCAGCTGTTGAGCGGGGCGAAGCGTTGCGCGCCCTCCCCGGCGCCACCGCGACCGTCGAAGATGCGGTAGGTGCCTGCGGCGTGCCAGCTCATCCGAATGAAAAGGCCTGCGTAGCTGCCGTAGTCGGCGGGCCACCAGTCCTGTGAGGTGGTGACCACCTCTGCGACGTCGCGCTTGAACGCCTCGATGTCGAGCTTGGCGAACTCCTCGGCGTAGTCGAAGCCCTGGCCGAGCGGATTGCCCTTTTCGTTCTGCCGGTGCAGCACCGACACGTCGACCTGCTCGGGCCACCAGTCCTGATTCTTGCGGGGAGCATGCGCCTTCGGCTTCGGCGAATCGATCGCCGGGTTCTCGCTCTCACTGTGACTGGCCGTTTTGGCGTCGTCATGCGGTGGGCGAGCATCAGATGTATCAGATGACACAGCATTCCTTCCGGGAGTGGGTGATTACGGGCTGTGATCACGGTTGTGATCGCGAAACTTGTATTGCCGTGCAGTCGGGGCACAGACCCCAGTAGATGACCTCCGCCTCGTCGATCGAGAAACCGGCAAGCGAGCCGTCGTCGTCCGACGCTGTCAGGCACGGTGCCTCGCCGACGGCGCAGTCCACGTCGGCGATCGTGCCGCAGGACCGGCACACGACGTGGTGGTGGTTGTCGCCGACCCGTGACTCGTAGCGGGCGACCGAGCCGGAGGGCTGGATCTTGCGCACCAGGCCCGCCGCCGTCAGCGTGCTGAGAGAGTCGTATACAGCCTGGTGCGAGACGTCGGGAAGCTCGGCGCGAACGGCGCGAATGATGGAGTCGGTGTCGGCGTGCGGATGCGCGTGCACCGCGGTGAGCACGGCAGTGCGAGGGCGCGTCACACGTAGGGTG
The DNA here is from genome assembly GCA_963786995.1 of uncultured Actinomycetota bacterium. Lineage (GTDB taxonomy): Bacteria > Actinomycetota > Actinomycetes > Mycobacteriales > Mycobacteriaceae > Mycobacterium. The sequence goes on from CAWBBH010000011.1 coordinate 241,154, forward strand.
GCGCCTCGCAGCATCTGCTGAAAGTCCTCCGCCATGGGCACGTTCGAAAGTCTTGTCGCTTTTCTGGAATAAGTCAAGAAAGTCTACAAAGCGCTTATTTCCAGCCAATCGTCGACCATGAACGCGTCGCCGCGCGCTACCGCGGCGGCCGCCGGGTCCTCGTCGAAGGTGCACGGATCACCGGGCCGGTGGATCTGCATAGGGCTGTGGGTGAGGTCGCCGACGAACACGGCGGGCTGTCCGGCGTCCAGCCACAGCACCGACGACCCGGGGCTGGCCCTGCTCCTGGCGGGCCTGCTGCTCGTCGGTCTGCGCCTGCGGCCGGTTGCCCGCATTCTCGGGGTGGCAGTAGCGGTAATCGGCCTCCGGCATCAGGTAGCGCGCGTTCGGGAACGTCGGCTCCCAGGAGTCGTTCGTCCGCTTGGTGTTCCACCCGACGTGGTCCGAATGCAGGTGCGTGTTGACGACCACGTCGACGGAGTCGGGGCTGCACGCCCGCCCGCTGCAACGCGTCGAGGAATTCCGTGTCGAGGTGGTCCAGCGGTGCCATCGCCGCCCGATCGCGGTCGTTGCCCGCGCCGGTGTCGACCAGCACGGTCAACCCGTCGGTCTCGATGACCCAGGTCTGCAGCACGATCCGCCATGCCTGGTCGGTCCAGAACGCCGGCGAGAACTTACGCGCCGACCCGAATCCTGTTGGGCTTCCACAGTCCGCTGCGCGTGGCCGTACCCAGGTCGAGCTGCGCGGGCTCGGCGTCGACGATGGTGTCGAACTTGCGCAGCGATCCCCAGTCCCGGCCCCAGTCCCTGGACAGATACGTGGCCATCACGTGGGCCCGCAGCAGGAGGTCGGAGATACCGAGCAGCCCGCCGTTGCGGCCGTCCTGCCAGCTGTCGGTGTCCTGCTTCTTGGCGGTGTAGTCCGGTGTGATGCGGAACTTCGGCACCTCGGTGACGCCGTTGGCGTGCAGCATCGGCTGCTGGCACGGGAACGCCAGCCCGACGGCCCAGTCCATCAGCACGGGCTCCTCGGATCCGACGTACTCCTGCAGCGATCGCAGTTCGGGCACCCGGGGCGGCGTGACGGCGATCCAGTCGCCGGGCGTCAACGAAAGATCCTCGGCGACAACGCGAACAGCGACAGCATCGGAGGGAATCGCAGACCGGTCGAAGCGCAGGTTGCGCCACGACGGCGCGACGGCGATGTCGTCGGGCACCAGTCGCCCGCCGGGCACCGGTGCGCCGTCGGGACCGGGCATCGCGTATTCCAGTTCGACGGTCTGCCCGTCGGTGTGTCCGTTGAGCACGCTGTTGCCCGCGATGGTGCCTGCCGCGGTGATCACCACGAGCGGATGGGCGTCGTCGGCCGCAGGCAACTGATACCAGGCCGACGCCAGCTTGCTCTGCTGCTGCTGCGCGCCCTCGGCGTAGGTGCCGGCGATCGGCACCCGGGCCGGGTCGAGGCCGTACGGCAGCGGTACCGTCGACCCGTTGACACCCTCGGTCTTGCGTTTCGCCGGCGCCTCCCAGTCGTAGTCGGTGCCGGGCGTCGGCAGGGTGACTCGAATCGCTTCGGCCACAATGCGATCGGGCACACCGTTGGGGGAGAACCCAACCGGCTTCTCGCCCCCGAGCGCCCCGAGCGGCCCGTAGTTACCCGGCAGCGGCGCCATGAACCCGTCGTTGGTGTCGGGCTCGACGAGCACGTCGTCGGCGAGGCCGCAGCCGCCGGTGAACGCGCGCAGGTTGGCCCAGCCGTTCGAGTACGTCGGGTACTGGCGCACGACGCCGACAAGCATCGAGGCGACGAACACCACCACCATGAAGCCCGCCGCAAGCGGAATGGGCGCGGCGGTGAGCGCGCGGGCGAACCGGCCCTCCCCGCGGTCGCGCGGCGCGAAGTGCAGCCAGACGGTGTAGATCGCGGCAATGGCGAACAGCGCGAAGAAGATTGTGCTGATGGTGATTCCGGCGATCTTGGGCATCGCGTTGTTGTACGGCACGCCGAAGCTGGACACGTACCACCAGCCGTTGGTCGACGAGAAGCACAGCGCCATCAGGAACAGCACCGCCGTCACCACCGTCATCCGGTTCCGTGACCAGCGCAGCAGCGTCGGCGACACCAGCACGGTGGCCAGCGCCGCCATCGCCGCGCCCACCGCGGCGAACAGCCCGAAGTGATGCACCCACTTCGTCGGGGTGAACATCAGGAAGAACATCGTGCCGAAGATGATGCCTATCAGCCGCCACGCCGGACCGCGGGCGACGCCGGGAACGCGCTTGCGCCGCAACAGGATGAACATCGAGATGAACAGGCTCAGCGCCGCCACCAGGAAGCCGAACCGCCGCGACAGCGAGCCGTCCACGGTCGGCAGGAACAGGTAGTAGTAGCGCAGGTTCTCGGTGTACCACGCCTGGCTCGGACCGATGTCGGTGCGGATCCGTGTCGCCTCGAGCACCGTTGCCAATGTCTGGTCGGCGAAGACCACGGTCAGCACCACGGTGCCTGCGGCCAGCAGCGGCGCGATCAGCGGCCAGGTGCCGACGATGCGGTGCCTGCGCACCAGGATCCGCAGCAGCGGTCGCCCGCCGGCGAGCAGCGCGGCGACGGCGATCAACCCGGTCGGCTGGATACCGAGGGTGAAGGCCGCGGCGATCACGGCCAGCGCTGCGGGCGTCATCCGGCCCGAGCCGATGGCCCGCTCGATCAGCACGTAGGTGATCAGCGCGCCGACGGCGATCTGACCCTCCGGCCGCAGGCCGTTGTTGAACGGCATCCACGCGGCGAGCAGCACCAGACCCGCCGCCCAGAGCGCAGGCTTCGACGCCGCGACAGCGGGACCCAACCGCGGCAACACTTCTCGGGACAGCAGCAGCCAGCACACCAGGGCGGAGATCAGGTCCGGCAGGCGCATCCAGATACTGGCGTCGCTGACGTGGGTCATCAGCGCCAGCAGGTTGTAGTACCAGCCGAACGGGTCCTCTGGGCTGCCGAACCATCTGAAGTAGTTCGACATGTAGCCGGCGTGGTCGGCCACGCGCGCCATGCCGAGGATGTATCCGTCGTCGGACGAGTTCGCGCCTGCGACGTGCCACAGCAGGAACGTGCCCACCACGACGACGTCGGCGGCGCTGAAGGTGCGCCAGCGGGCCGGGATCAGGCTGTGCATGCGCCTGCCGTCGAGGCGGTCGAGGCGCCACAGCGCGATCAGCGCGATGATGGTCGCCGCGATTCCGCCGAGCATGGCGGCCAACTTCAAAGCCGTTGGCTTGGTGGAGAACCGGGTGTCGAGGGTGGCCGACGCCGAAAGCCCCGGCGGAGCGGGGCCGACGAGATCGGTGAAGATGCCGACGATCTGCGGGCGCAGGTTCGGATCGGCGAATCCGGTGCGCTGTTCCTTGCCGGTGGTCGGGTCGGTGAGCCCGACGAAGGTGGCGTACGTGCCCGCGTCGGTCGAGGTGATCTCGATGCTCGAACATCCCGGCGACGTTCCGCCGCCTACGACGCGCGAGCGCGGCACGCTCGCGACGACGACGTTGCGGTCGGTGATGTCGACGCGTTGCGCGTTGACGTTGACGAACAGCGCGGCGAGTGCGGCTTCCTTGCCGCCCTTGGGTGCGGTGGACAGCACGGTGCCACCTGCGCGTGGCATCGAGCGGATGACGTCGCAGGGCACGGTCACCGTCATCGTCACCGGCACCTGTGTGATCAGCGGCGCCGTAACGTCATTCAGCTGCCCGTTCTGCGGCCAGTTCAGCGTCGCGGTCGTCTGCACCACCGGCAGCAGCGGCGTGGCCACCGACAGCACGAAGCCGATCAGGCCCGCAATCGTCGCGACCCACCGCGTGGTCCTGATATCACTCATGGCAGCGCCCTGATCGGGCCGTTACGCGTCCATCCGCGCACGGTCACCGAGCCCTGATCGATGACGGCGTCGGGTGCCTCGGATTCGGGCACCAGTCGTATGTAGCGCTCGATCGCACCCCAGTCGCGGTACCAGTCGTCGCGCAGGTAGGACGGCACGCTGTCCGACCGCAGCAGCGCCTTGGTGAGCAGCAGAGGTCCGCCGTCCTCCGACGATTCCCACTGGTTCGACGAGACCACGGTCTGCTTGAGGTTCGGAAGAATGCGGTACTCCGGAAGTTGGGCCACGCCAAGGTGTTCGGAGAACGGACGCTGGCACGGGAAGTTCGCGACGGTGGCGATGTCCATCAGCACCGGGGTGTCGGAGCCGAGCAGTTGTTGCGCCGTTTCGAGCACCGGGACCCGCGGCGGGGTGAACGCGAACCACTGATCGGTGGACAGGTTCGGATCGTCGGCGACGATGCGCACCACGTTGGCCTCGGGCGGCGCCCACGCCAGCGGGAAACGCAGGTTACGCCACGCCTTCTGCATGAAGATGTCGATCGGCTGAACCTGTGCGAGCGCCTGATAGGAACCGTCGGGCCGGCGCATGCCCCACTGCAGCTTGAGCGACTGACCGTAGTTGAACGAGCGGTCCTCCTCGTAGTACCAGATCGCCCCTGCCGCAGCGACGGTCACCAGCGGGCGGTCGGCGCTGCGCGGCGGCAGTGCGTACCACGACGATGTCGCCTTGGCCGCCAGGGTGTTCTCGTCGTAGCTGCCCATCACCGGCGTGCTCTTCGGGTCGAGGCCGAACGGCAGGAAGACCCGCGACCCGTTGACGCCTTGGGGTCCGTAGGCGCCGCTGGTGCCCGCGGCGTAGCCGACGCCGGCGTTGGGTTTGTTCGGCGAGCCGTCGGAGTTGACGGTTCCCGGGTTGGCGATGACGGGCTCTGCGGGTTCGAGGGTGTCGCTGACGCCGTTCGGGTTGAACCCGACGGGGTTCTCGCCGCCCAGCGGGCCGTACCTGCCGAAGCGCTGGCCCGGAACTGGTCGCAGCATGCCGGTGTTGGTGTCGGGCTCGACCAGGACGTCGTCGGCCATCGCGCAGCTGGTGTTGCTCAGGCCGGACGCCAGTGCCTGGACGTTCGCCTTCGCTGTGGTGTAGACGGGGTATCGCTCGACCGCGCCCTTGGCCATCGAGCCCACCTCGAGCACGGCCATGATCACCGCCACCACGAGCAGCGGGGTCGACGCGAGCGCGCGGTTACGGCCGGTGTTGGCGACCTGGGTGTGGCCGGCGTAGTCCATCCGGAAGTGCAGCCAGCCCGCCAGCAGCCCGGTCACGATCGCGAGCCCGAGGAAGATGAACGTGACAGGCACGCCCGCGATCACCGGCTGCTTGTCGAACCACGGCACACCGTAGTTGCCGACATAGAACCAGGCGTTGAGACCCGATGTGGCCCAGGCCAAGATGAACAGCAACGCAGTGACGTAGAGCGCAAGGTTGCGTCGGGTGTGCAGGCCGACGCGGGCGAAGACGAAGGCGGTCACAGCGCCGAGCGCGCCCGCGAGGCCTGCGAACGCGCCGAACTGTACGGCCCACTTCGTCGGGGTGAAGGTCAGCAGCAGAAGCCCGACCGCGGTGGTGCCGATCAGCCGCCACACCGGACCCGATGCGACGCCGGGCAGGCTGCCTCGGCGCAGCAACACCGCGATCATGCCGAAGAGGCACAGCAGCATCACCAGCACGGCGAACCGGCGCGTCAGCGAGGAGTCCGCGCTGTCCTCGACGGTGAGGAAGTAGTAGCGCAGGAATTCCTGGTACCAGGCGATGGTGGGGCCGACGACGTACTTGATGCGCGCGGACTCGGCGACCGTGGCCAGCGTCTGGTCCCGGAAGACGATCACGAAGATCAGCGACAGCGACGCGGCAAGGGGGGCGATCTGGGCGAGCAGGCCGTCGGTCGGGCGGCGGTAGCGGATGTTGCGGGCAATTGCTCTGGCGCCCACCAGGATCGGCGCCAGCGCGATGAGGCCCTGCGGGGCGGTGGTGACGCTGAACACCGCGACGACGATCGCCGCGGCCGCCGGCCACAGCCTGCGGGTGCCGATGGCGTTCTCGACCAGAACCCACGCGGCCACGGTGCCGAACGCGATGATCGGCTCGGGGCGCAGGCCGTTGTTGAACGGCAGCCACGCGGCAAGGAACACCGCGCCCGCGGTGAGCGCCGCTACCCGGTTCAGCGCGACCCGCCTGCCGAGGCGGGGCAGCATGCACCGGCTGATGATCAGCCAGGTGCCGATCGCGGCAGCGGTGGCGGGCAGGCGCATCCAGACCCCGGCGGCGCTGATCGACGCCAGCTGGGCGAGCACGCTCTGGTACCAGTCGAACGGCGCCTCGCTGGCGCCGAAGAACCGGTAGTAGTTGGCCGTGTAGCCGGCGTCCGCGGACACCCGCGCGATTGCCAGGTTGTAGCCGTCGTCGGAGCTGATCGCGCCGATGACGTGCCACAGCAGCAGCGTGCCGACAACCCCGATGTCGGTGATCAAGGTGAGGGGCCCGGCGCGAAGGAAGCGCCGCCACGCACGCGGCACCGCTCTGCCCGAGGTCCGGTCGAGAACCGCCAGTGCCGCGATCGAGCCGAGCACCAGTGCGACGCCGAGCACCATCGCGGCCAGCTTCAGCGGGGTCGGGGTGGTGATGAAGCGGGTGTCGACGTCGATGCGCGCGGACAGTCCCGGTTGGGCGGCCACCTTCAGGTCGGTGAAGATTCCGGCGATTTGAGGCTTCTTCTCCGGCGCGAGCGTCCCCGCGGAACCGGGGATGCCGACGAAGTCGGCACCGACCTGCCCGGCGTTGGCCCAGATGTGCAGCGTGCTGCAGTTCCCTGCGGCCACCGCGGGCCGGGGTGCGGCCGCAGCCACCGAGTCGCGGAACGCGACGAACACCGTGTCGGTGTTGGCCCGGACGAACAGCGCGCCCTTGGTCGCCTCGGTGGCCTCGCGGGGCACCGTCGACAGCACCACACCGCCCTCGGCTGGCAGCGACGCGACGGCCCGGCAGGGGATCGAGATGTCGAGGGCCTGCGGAGCCCCGGACACCAGCGGGGCGGTGATATCGCTGACCTGTCCGTCGGCGCCGGCCTGCGGCCAGTTGATGGTGGCGGTGGTCTGCTTGACCGGCAGCAGCGGGACCAGTGCGCACAGCAACATTCCGGCGATGCCTGCGACGACGGCGACGAGCCGGGCGGTGGCGGACAGGCGGGTCCGCCCGGTTTCGTCGCGTGGCACGAGGGTCGATGGTAGGCGACGCAACTAATGCCGCAGCGGAGCCGGGCTCCAGAGCCCGCTTCGCGTGGCCGAACCGAGATCGAGCCGTGCCGGCTCGGCGTCGCGGTAGTACGGCGTGAACTGCTGCAGTTCGCCCCAGTCCCGGAACCAGTCGTCCTTCAGATAGGACGGCAGCGTGGTCGCGCGCAGCAGCAGCTCGCTGATGCCGAGCGGGCCACCGCCGACGTTGTCCATCACCGGCGAGTTGGCTTCTGCGCCGAACCGGTCCGGCAGGATGCGCCACTTGGGCACCTCGATGACGCCGTTCTGGTGGTCGTAGGGCCGCTGGCACGGGAAGGCCATGCCGACGAGCCAGTCGAGCAGCACGGGGTCCTGCGAGCCGACCACGTCCTGCAAGGTTCTCAGCTGCGGGATGCGCGGCGGGGTGACGGCCATCCAGTGCTGCGGCGACAGGTCGTCATCGGTGGCGATCAGGCGCACTTGGGTGGCGTCGGCGGGAATCGCGGTCAGCGGGGCCCTCAGATTGCGCCAGGCCGGCGGGGCGCCCACGTCGGCGAAGCCGAGTGAACCCTTCGGCTCGCCGTCGTCGCCCGCCCACTGCACGACCATGTCACCGGCGTCGAAGCGTCCTGCCGCGGAGACCACGAGGATGGACGAGGACCGGTCGCGCTCGCTCCAGTCGGCGGGCAGGCGGTACCACTCCGACCGCAGCACTGCGGGCTGCTGTGTGCCGCCGCGCCAGCTGCCCATCACCGGCGTACGGGCCGGGTCCAGGTTGAACGGCAGCCGCGCGCGGGAACCGTTGATTCCGACGCCCGCGGTCGTGCCGCCTTCTGTGCCGCTCTGGCTGGTCTCGTCCTCGTCGCCCTGCGCCGAGTCGGCGAAGTTGCTCGACGTCCCCGGTCCTCCGCCGGTCACCTCGTCCGCGGAGAGGTTGGTCGGGATGTTGTTGGGCCCGAACCCTTCGGTGGTGGGCCCGCCGAGGGCGTCGGCGGGCGGGGTGCCCGATGGCGTCAACAAGCCCGCGTTGGGATCCTGCTCGACCATCACGTAGTCGGCCAGCCCACAGCGCTGCCCTGCGATGGCGCCGAGGTTCGAGCGGCCGTTGGACCATGCGGGCCACAGATCGATCATGCCGAGCGTGAGTGACAGCACTTCGAATACGACCAGAAGCCACGAGGCAATCGCCAACGGCGACTGCAGGATCCGTGACAATCGGGAGCCGTTCGGGCCGGGCGGTGAGCGGTCGTGGCCGTAGAAGTGGAACCACGCGGCCACCAGAAGGGCGACGACGGCGAGACCGAGCAGCATGGTGGTGAAGCCGAAGTGCCATTCCGGGAACTGGTTGGACCACGGCACCCCGAAATTCGAGACGTACCACCATCCGTTGACGCTGGCGAACGACAACGCCATGACGAACAGCACCGCCGCGGCGAACATCGCGCGGTTGCGCCGCGACTTCATCGCCGCCGCGGTGACGGCCACGGCGGCCAGCGCGCCAAGCGACCCGGCGAGGCCCGCGAACACGCCGAAGTGGTGCGTCCACTTGGTCGGCGTGAACATCATCGCGAGGAACGAGATGATCGTGATGCCGATGATGCGTCGGCTCGGACCAGCGGCCGTTCCGGGAATCCTGCCCTTGCGCAACGTCATTGCCACCGACACCGCGAGGGCGAGCAGTACGGTCAGCACACCGAACCGGCGTGCGACCGACCCGTCCGGGGTGGCCATGAAGAGCCGCTCGTAGCGGACGTGTTCGTCGAACCAACTCAGGCTCGGCCCGACAGCCGACTTGAACGTGCTGGCCTGGATCTCCGCTGCGAATGTCTGATCGCGGAAGATCAGGAAGATCGTGACCGTGCACGCGGCGAGCACGGGTGCCAACAGCGCAAGGTAGCCGAACCGCGATGTATGGCTGGCCACAATGGTTTTCAGTGGTCCGACGGCGACCAGCAGCGCGCCGACGGCGGCGATGCCCGTCGGCCCGGAGAACAGCGTCAGCGCGCCGATGATGATCGCGATAGCGACGGGAAGCACCCGGCTGGTGGCCACGCCGCGCTCGACCGAGCACCAGGTCAGCAGGATGCCCAGCGCGATGATCGGCTCGGGCCGCAGACCGTTGTTCAGCGGCAGCCAGAACGCAAGGAACATGCCCGCCGCGGTCCATTTCGCCGCCGGGTTGGTCTTGACCGCATGGCCGAGTCGCGGGATCACCTCGCGGCTGATCACCCACCAGCAGACGATCGCCATCACCAGCGTCGGCAGCCGCACCCACGCGCTGTGCGTGCTGACGTGCGCCCACAGCGCCAGCAGGTCGTAGTACCAGCCGAACGGCGCTTCCGGGGTGCCGAACCACCGGTAGTAGTTGGCCATGTAGCCGGCGTGGTCGGAGACCCGCGCCATGGTCAGGATGTAGCCGTCGTCGGCGGTGTTGGCGCCGACGAAGTGCCACCACACCAGCACCGCGATGACCAGAGCGTCCAGCGGTCGCACCGTCCACCACCGCGGCGGGAGGAACCGCCGGTGCCGCATGCCGTCGGCGGTGTCGAGAACGTGCAGAGCACCGAGCGCGACGACCGTCATCGCCACACCGACGATCATCACGATGAGCTTCAGCAGCGTGGGCGAGGTGCTGTACCGCGAGTCGACGGTCGCCGAGAACTCGAGGCCCGGCGGCGCAGGCCCGGCCAGATCGGTGAACACCCCGACGATCTGGGGCCGGAAGTCGTAACCGCTGCGCTCACCCCGAAGCGGTGCCCCGGGATCGTCGGCTGGATTGTTGGAGGGACCCTGCACAAGGCCGACGAATTCGCCGGTGACCTTGTCGGCGTGTGCGGTGAAAGTCAGCTTCTGGCAGGCCGGGCTGAGGACCTCGCTGATCGGGGCGCTGACCACCGGGGTGTTGCGGACGATGACGAGAAGGTCGTTGTTGACCCGCTCGATGAGCAGGCCGCGGTCGATGGCCTTCTGCGACTGCTTCGGCACGGTGGACAGCAGGACGGTCCTGCCCGCGTTGCCCGGCCCGGTGAGGCCCGCGGCCACCGAGCACGGCACGCTGATCTCGAGGTCGGTGGCCACGTAGCCGATCAGCGGGGCGTCGACGCTGCGCAGTACGTCGTTCTGCGGCCAGTTCAGCGTGGCGGTCGTCTGCTCAACCGGAAGGAAGGGCGTGGCCAGCGCAAGCGCGGCGCCGAGAAGGCCGGTGACGACGGCGACCAGTCGCGCGGTGCGGTGATTGGTTCCCCTCGCCCCGTCGTTGACCACGGGGGTTGATGGTAATTGGCCCGGCTGGGGCGGAGTGTCGACGGCCATCAACCGTCCTCGGGGAGCCGGATGGCCACCACGAACGGCCCGATGTCGGAGACGTTCCATCTGGGGTCGTCGAACAGCGCAGCGTCCAGCGGGACGTGGTAGCGACGGACGTTGGGCTGGTTGGGGTAGACGTCCTCGGCCAGCCGCAGTGTGTAGGTGTCGGCCGAGTCGCCCGCGCCGCCGCGGCGCATGAGGAACACCGTCGGCGGCTGCCAGGGCAGGTTGTCGAGTGCGGCGATCAACTGGTCGGGCCGCTCGAGGGTGGCCCAGCGCTCGATCGTCGCCGCGCGCTCGTCGAACTGCGCGAGCGGGTTGGCGTAGTGCGACGTCAGGCCTTGGAACCCGTAGTAGGGGTAGTACGACAGAAAGCTGTAGTCGGCGGTCAGCACGACGGTCTCGTTGCGCGGCCTTGCGGTCACCTCGGAGATCTTGGTGTCGATTTCTCTGTAGTACTTCTCGGCGCCGGGGGGACGCCGGTCGGCGCGCTGGCCGTCGCCGTCGGTGTCGGTGTAGGCGACGACGATGTCGGAGCGCAGCACGTCGGGGATGTCCTGGGCGAACGTCATCGCGCCGAGCACACCGACGGCTGCGGCGGCACCGACGATCCGCCGTGTCGTGTCGGGGGAATATCGGCGTGCCAGCGCAAGGGAGAGTTCGACGAACCCGAATGTGCCTGCCGCGGTCAGCAGGACGGTCAGTGTCGGCTGCAGCCGGAACGACAGCAGCGTGGAACCGGCGAGTGTGGCCAGCATCGACAGCAGCGACCAGGCGTAGACGGCGACGACACCGAACGCGAGGCCCGCCGCGCGCGTCGAACTCCTGGCCCGCACGACCAGCCACAGCGTGCCCAGCATGCAGAGCGCACCGAGGAGGGTGAACTCGAGCATGGGGAAGGACAGCTGCGCACCGTCGGCGGGAAGGTAGTGGGTCGCTGTGCCGGAGTCGGCGGGCTGTCCACTGACGCGCGGCCAAAAGGTAGGGCAGCCAACCGATCAGCGCGATCGCGCCTGCGATGATCCCGGCGACGAGGAGTCGCAGGAGCGGCTCGGCGCTGCGGCGGCCGATGGCGAGCGCCACCGCCATGATGGCGACGGCGAACGCGGCGTAGCCCAGCAGCAGTGTGTAGAACAGCGCGGCGACGCCGAGGAAGAGGCCGACGCCGACGATCGCGGCCCATCCGCCCGCCCGCGTCCTGCCACGCAGCCCCGACCATGCCAGCACCAGCACGGGGGGAAGCAGGACGGTGATGACGGCGGCGTACGGCTCGGCGGGCGCATAGGCAAGGGTGGCCGCGGCCGTCGCGGTCGAGACGATCAGCGCGTACTCGAACCGAACCATGCTCGCCCACAACGCGAAATGCGACCACAATCGCGACGGTGATCGACGTGATGGCCCACGGCTTGAACATCTCCCACGCCGGTGTGCCGGTCAGCGCCGCCGCCCTGCCGCCGATCCAGAACCAGCCCGCCGGGTAGTACGGCGGCAGGCCGATGTAGGTCATGTCCTTGAGCGCGGCGGTGTCGGCGAGTCGGGTCAGGTACTCGGTGCGGAACTGCTGATCGACGGAGATGCCGAACAGGTAGAGCTTGGTGGCGCCCAGCGGCATGGCGAGCGTGACGACCGAGAACGCAGAGAGGAAGACGAGTGCGCCGGCGCGCGCCGCCAGCCGTCGGTGCAGACGCCAGAGCAGGCCCGCGCCGAATAGCCCTGCCAGACAGGCGAACTGGCCGACAGTGGTGAGCGCGTGCAGCTGGTTGGACGAGTTGTAGGCGGGCCACTCGACCCTGGCTATCGCCATCAGCGCGACGGCGGAGACCATGACCGCGACCACGACGGCAACCGCCATCTGGCCGAGCACGGCCAGCGCGCCTCGCATCGTCGACCCGCGGGTGCTCAGATGGGGAGCTTGCGGAAGATGGGTCGCGGGACGTGCCGCAGGACCATCATCACGTACCGGAACGCTCCCGGCGCCCATACCAGTTCCTTGCCCTTGGCCGATGCCGTGACCGCCAACTCGGCGACGTATTCCTTGTCCACGGTGAACGGCGCTTCCTTGGTACCCGTGGCCTTCCAGTGCTCGACGGTGGTCGTGGTGCGCACCTGGCCGGGCCGGATCACCAGCACCCGAACTCCATACTCGCGCAACGCCTCACCGAGACCGAGGTAGAAGCCGTCGAGCCCGGCCTTGGTGGAGCCGTAGACGAAGTTGGACCGCCGCACCCGCTCGCCGGCCGCCGAGCTCATCGCGATGATCTGTCCGAAGCCCTGCGCCTTCATCTTCTCGCCGAGCAGCACACCCACTGAAACGGCTGCGGTGTAGTTGATTCCGGCGATCTGCACGGCCTTGCGCTGGTTCTGCCAGAGCTCCTCGGCGTCGCCGAGTAGGCCGAAGGCCACGATCGCGACATCGACGTCGCCGCCCCCGAAGGCCTCGTCGATGACCTTCGGGTGGCCGTCGGTGTCGGTGCCATCGAAGTCGATCCATTCGACGGACTTGGCGCCCGCGGCCTTCATCTGTGCGATGGCGTCGTCACGCTTGGGATGGTTGGGAAGGTCGGCCAGCACCACGCGCGCCGCCGCATTACGCAGATAGCGCTCGCAGATGGCGAGCCCGATCTCGGAGGTTCCGCCGAGAAGCAGGATGGCCTGCGGATTGCCGGTTGCATCAAAAACCATGAGCTAACCCCATTTACAGAAGCTCCAAACGTCGGGCCATGTCCGAGGCGAATACGCCTTCGGGATCGACCTTGCGGCGCACGGCGATCCACTCGTCGATGCGCGGATACATGGCGTGGAAGGTCTCGGCGGTGGTCCGCGAGTCCTTGGCGGTGTAAAGGCGGCCGCCGAATTCGAGCACCCGCCGGTCGAGTTCGCCCAGGAACTCACTGAGGCCGGGCCCTATTTGGAAGTCGACGCAGACGTTCCAGCCGGGGATCGGGAAGCTCAGGGGCGCATCGTTACCGGGGCCGAAGAGCTTGAACACGTTGAGGAAGGAGTAGTGCCCCGAACGCTGGATATCGACCATGATGGACTTGAACGTCTCGACGGCCTCGGTCGGCACCACGAACTGATACTGAACGAATCCGCCTGAGCCGTAAGCCCTGTTCCACTCGCCGATCATGTCGAGCGGATGGTAGAACTGCGTCAGGTTCTGCGCCTTGCCGCGGTAGGTCTTGCCCGTGCGGTACCAGAGTTCGGTCATCGCCCCGAAGATCAGCTTGTTGCCGAGGCCGTTGGGGAAGATGTCGGGTGCGGTGAAGTACTGCGGCGCATCGAACTTCAGCGGGTCAGCCTGCAGCTTCTTGGGAAGCTGCTCGACGGTGGCCAGCGAGCCGCGGGAAATGACCGCGCGGCCCAGTTTCGGCGGCGCGCTGATGGCGTCGAACCAGGCGCTGGAGTAGGTGTAGTTGGACTCGCTGCCGTCGCTGTGGAAGGCGATCGTCTCGTCGAGGCTTGAAGTGACGTCGCCGTCGGCGATGAAATAGGCGGTTTCGGTGGGAGTCATCGCGATCGTGACCCGAAGGATGATGCCGGTGAGGCCGTTGCCGCCGACCGTCGCCCAGAACAGTTCGGAGTCGGCGCCGTCAGGGGTCAGGTGGCGGATCTCGCCGTCGGCGGTGAGCAGTTCCATCGACCGCACGTGGTTCCCGAAGCTGCCCGCGCTGTGATGGTTCTTGCCGTGGATGTCGCATGCGATGGCGCCGCCGACGGTGACCTGACGGGTGCCCGGAAGCACAGGGACCCAAAGGCCAAGCGGCAGAGCGGCGCGCATGAGCTGGTCGAGATTGACGCCGGCGTCGACGTCGACGAGGTGGCTGTCGCGGTCGACCGAGTGGATCTTGTTCAGCGCGGTCATGTCGACGACAAGGCCGCCGCCGTTCTGGGCGTTGTCGCCGTAAGACCGCCCCAACCCGCGAGCGATGACGCCGCGGGAGTCGCCGTCGGCAGCGTGTGCGACTGCCTTGGCGATCAGTTCCTGGTCCGGGGTGGACAGCACCTGTGCCACCGACGGGGCGGTTCTGCCCCAGCCGGTCAGGCGTCGTGCGGTGGTCGGAAACATCGTGACGAGGGTACCGTGCTGCTCCCGCCGCTCACTTCAAGCGGAAGATGACCATCCGCTGGACGACGAAATTGATGACGGTCGCGGTGCCTTGGGCGATGACGAAGGCGACCACCACGGCGGTCGGTGTGTAGTCGAGTAGCCGCAGGAACAGGTGGTTGAGCCCGACCTGCACGACGAAGGTGGTGATGTAGAGGCCCCAGACCGCCGCCAGCCTGGCTCTGCTCGGCGGTGCCTGGAAGGTCCAGCGCCGGTTGAGCAGGTATGCGGTTGTGGTGCCTGCGATCCAGCCGATGACCTTCGCCAGGTCGGGTTGCATGCCCGCGACCCGATACAGCAGTACGTAGAGGCCGAAGTCGACGATGGCCGAGAACCCGCCGGTGACGACGAACCGCCATATCTGCGTCATCAGGCTCAGGTTCGGCTGCATCGGGGGCTCGGTCACGCGGGCAGCCTACTCATATGGCCTTCTCGGTGAGATTATTTGCTGATGGAGGACGACCTCGAGAAGCGCATCGCTGACCTGGAGGGCCGCGGTCCCGACTTCGACGGTCGCCAGTCGGTCGAACCTCGAATCAACGAGCAGAACCCGTTCGAGGATCCCCGAAGCGCTACGGCGCGGGGTGGTCCAATGGATCCGGGGACATTGGGAAGTCATCGCGGTTGCGGTACTCATGGTGTTGGGTGCCTCGCTGACGAAGCTCGAACGAATCATCCCGGCGATGAGGCAACCCGCACCGGACTGGATGGGTCTGCTCTTCCTGGCACTTCCGTTCACTGCGATCGCGATCTATTTCGTTGTGCGGTTCATCAAATCGCGGCGCTGAGCTTTGAAACACTTTTGCGGTGTTCTCGGAGACGCGCTATGCGATGAACGGCGACTTGCGCGTCGCCTATCGCGCGTCGCCCGCGGGTGAGCGCGACATCGTGTTCGTCCCGAACTGGTTCACATGCTGCGAACACCTGCCGGAGCTGCCGTCCCTTCAAGGCTGGGTCGAGGCGATGACATCGCTCGGTCGGTTGATCTTCTTCGATCAGCCGGGTACCGGAGCGTCCGATCCTGTCACGCCAGGTGCGTTGCCCACATTGGAGCAATGGGCCGACAGCATCACCGCGGTTCTCGACGATCTAGGAAGTAGCGAAGCGGCACTTCTCGCCCCCGTCGGCGCGCTCCCGACCGCGGTGTTGTTCGCCGCGACACATCCGTCACGCGCAACGGCGCTCGTCGTGCTCGAGGGCCACGGCGATCCGACGGCCGAAAGCATTGATGGGGTGTTTAACGAGGAATGGATCGCTGCCGCGGCCGCGATGTGGGGCACGGGCGAGTTTCACCATGTCTTAAGTCCGGACATGCCGTGGAATGAGGAGGTCCGGGCGACATGGGCGCGACATGACCGCCTGGCGGCGAGCCCAGGGACTTTCGAGCTCATGCAGCCGCTGGTAGCCGCGATGGACGTGCAGGCGGTGCTGCCGACCGTTCGCGTGCCCACTTTGGTCATCCAGCACAAGGACGACCCGTTCATCCCGCCCGCTTATGGCAAGAACGTCGCCGAGCACATACCGGGCGCGAAGTACGTCGAGTTGCCGGGCCGCAACATGCTTCACAACGTGGAACCGTGGCGCGATTCGTTCCAGGAGATCGCCGAGTTCCTCACCGGCCACCAGACAGAGGTGGCGGACGACCGTCTTCTTGCAACGGTGTTGTTCACCGACATCGTGGACTCGACGCGGCGTGCGTCGGAGATCGGTGACCGGGAGTGGCATGCCTTATTGGATGCACATGACGTGATCGTGCGGGCACAACTCGCACGCTTTCGGGGTCGTGAGGTGAACACCTCGGGTGACGGGTTCTTGGCGATGTTCGACGGGCCGCAGCGCGCGATCCGCTGCGCGATGGCGATTCGGGATGCGGTGCAGGCGTTGGGCATTGCAGGTGCGGGCGGGGTTGCACACCGGCGAGTGCGAGGTGCGTGGCGAGGACATCGGCGGCATCGCGGTGCACATCGGGGCGCGGGTGAGTGCGTTGGCGGGGCCGAGCGAGGTGTTGGTGTCGAGCACGCTGCGCGATCTGGTGATCGGGTCCGGGCTGGAATTCGAGGAGCGCGGCGCACACGAGCTCAAAGGCGTGCCCGGCGAATGGCGTCTCTTCGCGGTGTCTTCTGGATAGTCGGCCGTCAGAAGTGTGGCGGCTTGTTTCGTTCGGCGATGAGTTCGGTTGCGTGGACCTCGTTGAGGCGCCGCTCGTTTGCGATGCGGTCCCCGAGGTCCTAGGCCCGTGTGCGCCGCCGACGCGGCATCGCTAGTCCGCTGCCCGGTTTCGTGGCATGCGTCGAACCATGCGGATCGGTCCACAGCACGGTCCCGTCGGGGAATTTCATCGCGCCAACCATGGCGGCCAGCCCGGCCCGGGTCCGCCTTTTTCGGGGTCAAATCAAGCGTCCAGCTTTTCGCCCCAGCGGCCCGCGCAGTTCGCACGCGAGACCGGGAACATGCACTCTCTCGTGAAAGGGAGGGGCCGTTTCCGGGACCAATGGCGCAGATGGGGTGACCTAGGTCTGCAGATCGGCGGCGATCCACCTCCTAGCGTTGAGCGCGAGAGGTGCCGGGATCTCGGGAGAAATACCATGCCGCGACGGGGCACCTACGGAAGCCCCGGAGATGGCGAAATGACAATGGCCTCAAATACTTCCGGAATCCTGGTCGGTGTCGACGGCTCGGAGTTCTCCCACACCGCGGTACGGTGGGCGGTGCGTGAAGCCGCGATGCGTCGCGAAGCCCTCACACTGATGACGGTCGCCGAGCGCCACGGAGGGCCCGTCACTTACGACACTGAGACGATGCTGACTTCCCGCTTCGCACAGCACGGCGAGGGCGACCGGATACTCGCCGCCGCCCGGCAGATCGTCGACGACGAGCGCGGCGATCGCAGTTCGGGCAGAGTCGATACCGAGTTCCTGTTCGCCCATCCGCTGGCCACCCTCATCGATGCGTCCAAGGACATGCGGCTTGTGGTGGTCGGCGACCGCGGTATGACCGCAATGGACCGACTGACGCTCGGCTCCGTCAGTAGCGGACTGGTCCGCCACGCCCACTGCCCGGTCGCGGTGATCCACAAGCAGCACCCCGAGCCGGACGTACACGCACCGATCCTGCTCGGCATCGACGGCTCACCGGCATCGGAGTTGGCCACCGCGATCGCCTTTGACGAGGCATCGCACCGGCGAGCACCGCTGATCGCGATGCACGCCTGGGCGCATTCCTTCACGTCCGGGGCCCACCTGAACTGGACGATCGACGAGCAGAATGGCGACGAGGCACTTAGCGAGCGCCTGGCGGGCTGGCAGGAGAATTACCCGGATGTCCAGGTGAAGCCAACCGTGATCCACGACGATGCCGGCCGCTGGTTGGTCAACCACTCCGATACGGCACAGCTGATCGTCGTGGGAAGCCACGGCCGGGGCGGATTCGCCGGAATGCTGCTCGGATCGGTCAGCTCGGCGGTCGTACACGCGGCCGAAGTGCCCGTGATCGTGGCCCGCAAGTCGTGACCAGCCGATTCAGGGGCGAACGACGTGCTCGTGCGCTGCGCGCGGTTTTGTGCGCGGGTGCGTCGCCGACGCGGCATTGCTAGTCCGCTGCCCGGTTTGGTGGCATGGGTCGAACCATGCGGATCGGTCCACAGCACGGTCCCGTCGGGCAATTGTTCATCGCGCCAACTGTGGCGTCCGGCCCAGAACGTCTCGAGCAAGTGATGACATCAATATGACGAAGGACTATCTAGGGGACCGCTCGTGAGCAGCAGAAATGCTGTCGACACGCACCGCTCGACCTGCCGCCCGGCTTAGACTTCCGGCGTGTTCTCCGAGACGCGCTATGCGATGAACGGGGACTTGCGCGTCGCGTATCGCGCGTCACCCCCTGGCGTTCGCGACATCGTGTTCGTTCCGAATTGGTTTACTTGCTGCGAGCACCTTCCGGAGCTGCCATCGATCCAGGGGTGGGTTGAGGCGATGACTTCGCTCGGTCGGCTCATTGTTTTCGACCAGCCGGGCAGTGGAGCTTCCGATCCTGTGGAGCCGGGCGCGATGCCAACCTTGGAGCAATGGGCTGACAGCATCACTGCGGTGCTCGACGCGCTCGGGAGCCCGGGCGCAGCTCTGGTCACGTGGCCTGGCGCATTCCCGACAGCGGCGCTTTTCGCCGCGACATATCCGTCGCGCACCACCGCGCTCGTCGTGCTTGAGGGATGGGCCGTTCCGTACGCCGAGCAAACGAATGAAGACGGGCCCATCGCCGAAGAAATCTCCGCCGCCATGGTCGCCGTGTGGGGAACGGGGGAGTTCGAACATGTGCTCAATCCCGATATGCCGTGGAATGAGGAAATCCGGGCCACGTGGGCGCGACATGAACGCCTGTCGGCGAGCCCACGAACCGTTGGCCTCCTGTTCCCCCTCTTTTTGGAGTTGGACGTGCGGCCCGTGCTGCCGACGATCCGCGTGCCGACTCTCGTCCTTCACCACGCCGACAATCAGCTCGTCCCGGCTCGGACGCCCAGATACATCGCCGACCGCATATCGGGCGCGAAATACGTTGAGCTGCCGGGGCGCAACGTGTATCACTTCGTCGAACCCGGCTGGCGTGAGTCCTTTCAAGAGATCGCCGAGTTCCTCACCGGCAGCCAGGCCGAAGTGCCGGACGACCGTGTTCTCGCCACTGTGTTGTTCACCGACATCGTGGACTCGACCCGTCGGGCGGCGGAGATGGGTGACCGGGATTGGCGTGCGCTGTTGGATGCGCATGATGCGGTGGTGCGGGTACAACTCGCACGCTTTCGGGGTCGTGAGGTGAAGACATCGGGCGACGGATTTCTCGCCATGTTCGACGGGCCGCAGCGGGCGATCCGCTGCGCGATGGCGATCCGGGACGCGGTGCAGGCGTTGGGCATCCAGGTGCGGGCGGGTTTGCACACCGGTGAGTGCGAGGTGCGCGGTGATGACATCGGCGGGATCGGCGTGCACATCGGCGCACGCGTGAGCGCGTTGGCCGGGTCCAACGAGGTGCTGGTATCCAGCACGCTGCGTGATCTGGTGATCGGGTCAGGATTGGAATTCGATCCGCGTGGCGCGCATGTACTCAAGGGCGTGCCCGGCGAGTGGCAGCTCTTCGCCGTCGCCTAGAAGGGTGGGGGTTTGTTTCGTTCGGCGATGTAGGCGTCGTTGAGTTGGCGTTCGGCGCCGATGGCGCGGGCTCGGTTTTGAGCCCGGGTGTGGGTGCGTCGGGGCATCATCAAGCCGCGATTGTTGGCGGCGTCAGGTACGGCGCGCCGGGCGACGGGTGCGGTGGGCCGGCACAGGGTGGGAAACAGGAGTCGGCTGCCGGGGTGGGTGGTGTAGGTCTGCCCACCCGGTGAGGTCCACACCACGGTGCCATCAGGCCACTGTTGATCGCGCCAGCCCCAGAACGTCTTGAGCAAGTGATGTTTTCGACATAGGCATTTGAGGTTCGACGCGCATGTCGGGCCGACCGGGTAGGCGATCGTGTGGTCAAGGTCGCAGATGTCGGCGGGCTCTCGACAGCCCGGGAACCGGCACGTCATATCCCGGCACCGGACAAATCGATCCAGCTTCGCCGACGGCCGATACCGCGGTTCGGGCGGCGCATCGCCGGGATGGACAATCCAGCGGATCGTCGCGCCTGCGGCGACTTTGGCCGCCAGCAGCGGCGCGGGAATGACACCGCCGCCGATCAGCACCGCCGGTGGTGTCCTGGCCGGGCCGTTCGGCGGCGGGGTGGCTGCGGCCTGCGCGATCGTCATCTCCCGCGACGGCGTGGCCGGTTTGTCCGGATCCTCACCGTCCAGAACCACGGGGGTGTCGTCGGTGAGGGTGCGCTCTTCGGCGATCACATTGATCACCACCGTGTTGGGCTGCACGCCGTCTGCGGGGCAGTCGGCTGATCCGCAGAGGCAGGCCAGGTGCTCGGCGCGGTGTCCGATCGCTCCCAGCGCGTCGGCGCGCCGTTGATCGAGGGTGCGTGGATCGCCATCACACACCGCGCGGGCCATCGCCTCCAGGCGGTTATCGAGGGCGTCGGCATCGGGCTCGAACAACACCGCTTCGATCGTGGCAGTTCCGCTGCCGTCAGAACACTTGTCGGCGTGACGGCCGCGAGCATGGTGCTCGACCCGGCGCAGGGCCCAGGGGTCGTAGCGGTCCACCCAGTAGTCGATGTTCTGCTCGACCTT
The DNA here is from genome assembly GCA_963786995.1 of uncultured Actinomycetota bacterium. Taxonomy (GTDB): domain Bacteria; phylum Actinomycetota; class Actinomycetes; order Mycobacteriales; family Mycobacteriaceae; genus Mycobacterium. The sequence goes on from CAWBBH010000011.1 coordinate 261,908, forward strand.
GGCTTCCGACAAGGTGCCCCATCCGGTGACCGCGGCGGCGATCTCGACGTCGACCTTCGCACCGGCAGCCACGTCGGTGATCAGCGCGGTGCGGTAGGCAATGGTGTTCACCAGGCGCAGCGAGATCAGCCCAGCATCGAACACCTCAGCCACCCGCGGCAGCCGCTCGCGCAGCGCGATCGCCAACATCAGCTGATGCGAGGCCACCCCCAGCGACACCCCGTGGTGCGCCGCGACCTCACAAGCCACCGAATCCCAGTTGTCCAGACACCACTGCTCGCGATCGGCCGACCCGTCCTGCGACAGCCGCGCCTCCAACACATCAGCGATCGCCGACAACCGTCGCGCACACGCCGCGTTCTCCACCCGCGCCCACGCACCCACCGCCGCGCCCCGCCCAGCGGAGTCCGCAGCAGACACAATGTCATCGAACATGCTTGCGAACATACCGGCGGCCGGCGACGACCCAGTCGGTAAACGCCCAGCTCAAGCCACACCTGTGGATGAAATTACGACTGTGGATGAATTTAGCGAGAAACGCGTTCGAGGCGTAAAAGCGGGATCGTGCGGTCGCCCGCCCTGCCCTCGTAGTCGCCATAACCGGCGTACATGTCCAACGCCAGATCCCACGCCCGGTCCCGCTCGGCGGGATCGGTGATCTCCGATGCCGTGTACGTCCCGCTGCGCGAACCCGCAAGCACCTCGGCCCTGGGGTTGGCGCTGAGGTTCCGGTACCACGCAGGGTGCGAGGTCTTGCCGTAGTTCGACGCGATGAGGATCAGATGGTCCCCGTCGGTGACGTACAACAGCGGCAGCGTCCGCGGCAGACCGGTCTTGGCGCCGGTCGTGGTCAGCAACATGATCGGCACCGGATACACCGAACTGATCCGGCCGCCCGTCAGCCGCAGCAGCGGCGGGTCCAGACGCGGGGCGACCTTCTTCATGTACCAGTCGCCGATCGGCATCCGCGCGAACTTCTCCAAGGTGCGTTCGTATACGCCCATACGACGACGCTGCTCGGGGCTCATAGCCGATCACTGTGCCAGCCCGGTTGCCTCCAGCACTGCCAAAAGCGCGTCAACGGCCCGCCCGAAAGCGTGATCGGCGGGCGCAGCGAAACCGATGATGATGCCGTCGGGGCTGGGCACCTCCGGCCCGGCGAGCGGATGCCGCATGATGGACAACCCCTGCACCGTGATTCCCGCCTCACCGGCCCGCCGCAACACCGCATGCTCGGTGTCCTCGGGCAGTGTCAGGACGAGGTTGACCCCTGCGGACAGTCCGCTGATGTTGACGTCGAAGCCGGACAGCGCGTCGACCAGGGTGTCGCGCCGCTTGCGGTAACGCATCCGCATGCGGCGGATGTGTTTGTCGTAGCCGCCGCTGCTGATGAAGTCGGCCATCGTCAGCTGCGACAGTGAGTCGACGTAATACTGGTGACCGCCGCCTGCCTCTGTCACCGCGTCAATCAGACTGTCCGGCAATACCATCCAGCCCAGCCGCAACGCTTGCGAGAGGCTCTTGCTCGCCGACCCCATGTACACCACCCGATCGGGACAGAGTGCCTGAAGCGCGCCGACCGGTTGACGGTCGTACCGGAACTCGCCGTCATAATCGTCGTCGAAAACGTAGCCGCCGGTGCGCGTCGCCCAGTCCACGACGGCGGTGCGGCGGGCCGGGTGCAGCGGCATCCCGAACGGGCTGTGATGTGCGGGTGTGAGCAGCACCGCCGGTGTCTGCAGCCCGTCGAGTTCGTCGATGACGGCGCCGCGTTCATCGACGCCGATCGGAACCGTCGGCACCTCGAGCGCGGCGAGAGCATCGCGAAAGATGAAGAGCCCGTACGCCTCGACGGCGATCGGACCCTTTCCGCGGAACACCCGCCCGAGCAGTTCGACCGCGTGGCGCATCCCGGCGCACACCACGATCGAGTCCGCTGACGTCCGTACCCCGCGTGCCCGTGTCAGGTACTCGGCGAGCGCGTCGCACAGTTCCGGTCTGCCGCGCGCGTCGCCCATCCGCAGCGCCTCGGTCGGCGCGTTCGTGAGAGCCCGGCGGGTCGACGCCAGCCATTCGCCGCGGGGGAACTGCGATACGTCAGGCGTCCCTGGCATCAGGTTGTGCACAGGGGCGGTGGGAACCCTGCGCGGACGCGGCACCGCCTGGGCGCCCCCGGCGTTCAGCACCCAGGTACCCGCGCCCTGCCGTGACGCCAGCCAGCCCTCGTTGACGAGTTCGGCGTACGCCTCTGCGACGGTGTTGCGGGCCAACCCGAGATCAGCGGCGAGGCTGCGGGACGGCGGAAGCATCGAGCCGGGTGCAAGCCGACCTGATCGCACGGCATCGCGCAGCGCGGTGAGCAGCAGCTCCCGTGAACCGCGCGCACCAGGGGTGACCACTGTCCGGAGGTCGAGATGCAGATCGCGACTGCCAGAATTGGCCCATGAAGTCACGAGAGAATTGAACCATGTATGCGGGCCTATGCGCACTAGCCTCGAAGCTATGACTACGACACTCGAGACACTCCACGCCAACCACCGCATCAAGATCTACAAGTCGTCGCCCGAGCTGCTCGACGCGATGATGGCGCTGAGCGCCGCGGCCGCCAAGGACGTCGAGCCCGAGCTCGGCGAGCTGATCAAGATCCGTGCCTCGCAGATCAACCACTGCGGGTTCTGCCTCAACATGCACCTCGTCGATGCCCGCAAGCACGGCGTCAGCGAGCAGAAGCTCGACGTGCTCGCCGCATGGGAGGAAGCGGGCGACCTGTTCAGCGACCGCGAGAAGGCCGCCCTCGCGCTGACCGAGGCGATCACCGAGATCACCGACGGCGTTCCCGACGAGGTGTACGGCCGGGCTGCCGCGGTGTTCGACGACCGCGAACTCGCTCAGGTGATCGCGATGGCGGTCACCATCAACGCCTGGAACCGCATCAACGTGACCGTTCGCACCGCGGTGCCGCGACGCTGATACTGACAAGGGTGCAGACCCGGTCAGGTGCGGAGATCGTCGTCGACGGCGACGTCGTCTGCAAACTGCACCGGCCGGGCACCGACCCGAGGGCATTGAGGACCCGGCTCCGCATCGCAGCGGAGTCGGGTTCTTTCCTGTCGCCGCTCGACCGTGTGCCCCAGCAGATCGGTGCGCGGTGGCGCAGCCGATGGCCACGGGTGGAAACAGTTGCGCCGCAACCCGAAGCGCTGCCATGGGCCGACGCCGGAGAACTTCTGGCGAAGCTTCACAACGAGCCGATGGTCGCACGCGTGCCGGTGCACGGATGGCCGCAGCGGCTGCGACGGGCTGTCCACGCGGCCCGCGCGAACGAGACGATAAGGCGCGCCGCAGCCGCACTACCCGACGCGGTGTGGCGGGCCGGCTCGCCGGATCGGCCGTCCACCCTCGTGCACGGCGACTGGCATCTCGGTCAGCTCGGCAGGCGATCGGCCGCCCAGCCGTGGCTGCTGATCGACGTCGACGACCTCGGCGTGGGCGATCCGGCATGGGACCTCGCCCGGCCCGCAGGCTTCTGGGCGGCGGGGCTGATCCCCGACGACGACTGGCACCTGTTCCTGCAGGCGTACCGCGACGGCGACGGACCGGCGCTGCCGCCGGGCGACCCGTGGCCGGTGCTCGAGCCGTTCGCGCGAGCGGCCGTCGTGCAGGCCGCCGCGCATCAACCCGACGACGAACTGCTCGTCGCGGCCTGCGCCCGGATGGGCGGTTAGCTCGAGAAGAACAGCCTGCCGAAGCCTTGCTTGCGGTAGTGCTTGTTGCCGCGGTGGCCCCATCCGGGGCCGTAGTCGTAGCCGTGGCCATAGCCCTGCTGCGGCATCGGCTGCGGTGGCGGGGGAGCCGCCTGGACGAACCGGTTCTCCATTTGAGTCAGCGATTCGAGCTCGCCGAAGTCCAGGAAGATGCCCTTGCAGGTGTCGCACTGCTCCAGGTGGATGCCGTTGCGCTCGTAGGTCTTCATCACCCCTGCGCACTTCGGGCACAGCAGCGTGTTGCCTACGCCTGCTGCTGGTGGGGACTTCGGCGGTTCATATGGCGGGATGCTCATGGTTCATTAACGCCCGAACGCACTGTGAAGTGCCTGTGAACGGTCAAACCCAGTACGGAACCCGCGCGCGGTACTGCTTCATCGCCAGAGCGGCGAAGATCCACCCGGCGACGGTCAGCACCAGCACGACGACCCAGTGCCGCAGCTCCTGATCGGCGCCGAGCAGCGGCGCCCGGACGATGTCGAGGTAGTGCAGCAGCGGGTTCAGCTCGACGAGCTTGGCCCATCGGCCCGCACCCTGCTGTTCGAGCGTCGACTCGTTCCAGATGATCGGCGTCATGAAGAACAGCAGCTGCACGAGGCTGAACAGCAGCGGGCTGATGTCGCGGTACCGGGTGGACAGGATGCCGAAGCACAGCGACACCCACACGCAGTTCAGCACGATCAGGCCGAGCGCGGGGATGACGGCGAGGTCGGCCCAGTTCCACGGCTTGGGGAAGATGATCGCGATGACGACGAAGATGACGATGTTGTGCCCGAACAGGATCATCTGCCGCCACACCAGTCGGTAGACGTGCACCGACAGCGGCGTCGGCAATTGCTTGATCAAGCCTTCGTTGTGGACGAAGACGTCGGCGCCCTCCAGGATCGCGGCGTTGATCAGGTTCCAGATGATCAGGCCGAGCGTCACGTACGGAAGGTGTTCGGCCAGTTCGAGTTTGAACAACTTGGAATACAGGCCGCCCATCGCGATCGCCGTGACACCGGTGGCGATGGTGATCCAGAACGGGCCGAGCACCGAACGGCGGTAGCGCTGCTTGATGTCCTGCCAGCCCAGGTGCAGCCAGAGTTCGCGGCGCGCGAAGCCGTCGACGAGATCGCGGCGGGCCCGCGACATCGTCCGCGACGCAGCGGCGGCGTCGGTGAACGTCATGGCTTTTCGAACCTCTCGCGCCTGCCCTGCCTGCGCAGGCGAACCCATTCGGCGAGACCACGCGGATCTCGACGGGACACCAGAAAGTACCAGCCGAACCGCAGCCATTCCTGCGGCAGCAGCTTGCGCAGGCCGGGCTGCGACAGCAGATATCCCCGGTTGCGGTAGGTGTAGAACCGCTTGGCCGGGTTGTCGGGGTATTGGGTGTGCATCCGGCCGCCGAGGATCGGCTTGAACTCGTCGGTACCGCAGGGATGCAGATAGATTGCGTCCAAACAGGTTCCGAAGGCCAGGCCCGAGCGCACCAGCCTGCGATGCAGTTCCACCTCGTCGCCGCGTACGAACAATCGGAGGTCCGGCACACCGACGGCTTCGACGGTGGACGCGCGGAACAACGCACCGTTGAACAACGACGCGATGCCGGGCAGAAGATCTTGGCCCGCGCCCTCGGTGCGCAACTCACTGGCCCGCCGGCGCCACACCAGCCCGCGACGCAGCGGGAACGCCAACTGATCCGGGTCGTCGAGATTGCACACCATCGGCGAGATCTCCGCCAGACCGTGCTTCTGCGCGCAGTTCATCAAGGTCGCCAGCACGGTGCGGTCCTGCGGGCGTCCGTCGTCGTCGGCCAGCCAGATCCAGTCGGCGCCCGCGGCCAGCGCCTGGAGTATGCCCAGCGCGAAACCACCTGCGCCGCCGAGGTTCCGGCGGGAGCCGACATATGTCGTCGGCACCGGTTGGCCCGCCACCAAGTCACGCACCCGCTCGTCGTCGTCGTTGTCGACAACGATGAGGTGGTCCAGCGCTCGGCTCTGCGTGGTCAGCGCGTCCAACGACTTCGTCAGTTCGTCGGGTCGCCGGTGCGTGACCAGAACGGCGAAGACCGTTTCAGTCATTCGCGCGGGCATTCTCTTCGAGCACCTCGCGCACGTGGCGCGCGGCGTCCTCGCCGTCGTAGGCGCGCACGACTTCTTCGATGCCGCCGGTCATCTTGACCGTGCCGTGGTCGATCCACATGGCGGTCTTGCACAACCGGGCCAGGAACTCGTTGGAGTGGCTGGCGAAGACCAGGATGCCGGAGCGCTCGACGAGGCCTTGCAGCCGTGTCTGCGCCTTCTTCAGGAACTCGGCGTCGACGGCACCGATGCCCTCGTCGAGCAGGAGGATCTCGGGGTCGATGCTGGTGACCACGCCCATGGCGAGCCGCACCCGCATACCCGTCGAGTAGGTGCGCAGCGGCATCGACAGGTAATGGCCGAGCTCGGTGAACTCGGCAATCTCGTCGACCTTGGCGAGCATCTGCTTGCGCGTCTGCCCGAGGAACAGGCCGCGGATGATGATGTTCTCGAAGCCGGAGATCTCGGGGTCCATGCCGACGCCGAGATCGAAGATCGGCGCCACCCGGCCGGTCACCGTCGCGACACCGCGGGTCGGTTCGTAGATGCCCGACAGCAGCCGCAACAGCGTCGACTTGCCCGCCCCGTTGTGCCCGACGAGGCCAACCCGGTCGCCGAGCTCCAGCGACATGGTGATGTCCCGCAGCGCCTCGATCACGACGACATTGGACTCGTTGCGGCCGATCGTGCCGCCCGCCTTGCCGAGGAACGCCTTCTTCAGCGAGCGCGCCTTCGCGTCGAAGATGGGGAACTCCACCCACGCGTTGCGCGTCTCGATATGCGGTGCTGCCAACCTGGACCGTCGCTACAGGTACTGGCCGGTCCCGGACGACGCGGGCCCGCCGCGCTGCCCGGGAACGCTGATGCCGGGCGGCAATGCGCCCTGCCGCATCTGCTCCAGCTGCTGACGCGCCGCCATCTGCTGGGCGAACAGCGCGGTCTGGATACCGTGGAACAGCCCCTCCAACCAGCCGACCAGCTGCGCCTGGGCGATGCGCAGCTCGGCGTCCGACGGCACGCCGTCCTCGGTGAACGGCAGCGACAGCCGCTCGAGCTCGTCGCGGAGTTCGGGCGCCAGACCGTCCTCCAGCTCGCTGATGCTGGTTTTGTGGATCTCGCGCAGTCGGTTGCGGCTGGCGTCGTCGAGGGGTGCGGCCCGCACCTCCTCGAGCAGCTGCTTGATCATCGTGCCGATCCGCATCACCTTGGCGGGCTGCTCGACGAGGTCGGTCAGCGACTTGCCGCCGCTGTCCTCGCCGGGCTCGACCGGTACGTCGTCGCCGCCGATGATCTCGATGTTGTCGTCGTCAGTGTTCGTAGTCATCCAATCCAGGTTCCCTCTAGGCGCCGCGCCATTCGTAGATGCGGGCTTCGCCGTTGTCGTAGATCTTCTCCCACGACCGTGACTTATCTAGCGACACTAGCCCGTCGGGCATCGCGAATTTCAGCACCACCGGTGTGCTGGTGAGCACGTAGCGGATATCGAGCGCTTTCACCGCCTCGGCGACGCGCGGGTCGGTGTCGGCGTCGTCGGCGTAGGCCCAGAAGATGAAGCGGTGATAACCCGGTCCCTGCTGGACGGGGTAGTCGTAATGCGTCCACAGCGGATACAGCCCGGAGACCGCGTACATCCAGGCCGTGCCGTCGGTGTTCGCGTTGCCGATCAGGGTGTCCTTCGCGCCGGGCAGCGTCGCGAGGTAGGCGAATGCCTCCAGATCCTTGTCGTCGACAATCACCGAGTCGTACTTCTCCCCGAACAGGAACTTGTGCCGGGGCACGTAGCACAGCGCGGTGACGGTGGTGACCGCGATCAGCACCGCGGCCGTCGCGCCGTGCCAGATCGCCGGGCGCGCGCAGTCCGGGCCTGCGAGCCGGCGAATGGCCTGCACGCAGGCGTTGACGACGACGAACAGTGCCACGCCCGCGGCGGGCGCCATCAGCATCGCCACCACGGCCGACAGCCTGCGCGGGTCGCTGTAGAACAGATCGCTGAACTTGCCGGTCAGCGCGCCGAGCGGACCGCCGAACGGCGCCGACGAATGCACGATGCAGACGACGAGGCCGAGCCACACGACCAGCGGCCACCACACCTTTTTGTAGAGCAAGATCAGGCCGCCGACGCCTGCCAGCACGACGAGCACCCACTGGATCGGAAAGTCGTTGAGGTGGCGGGTGTGCTGGACGAGCGCGTCGATCAGACCGCGTTTCTTGCCCTCGTGCGTGATGAACGCGTGGCCCTCGATGATCTCCGCCTGCCGCAGCACGCCGACGAACTGCGGCAGAAGCAGGCAGACCGTCGGGACGGCGATCAGCGCGAGCGCGACGAAGTCACCGAGCCTGCTGCGAACGGGATGCCACAGCGCGTGCACCAGCCACCAGGCCACCACGAACAGGACCGTCACCACGCCGCCGGTGATGTGCACGGAGAACACGCCGAGCAGCGCGAGCACAGCCAGCGGGATGCGGTCGCGGTGGCCGAGGGCGGACATCACCATCGCCATCGCGGGAACGGCGACGCCGTAGGCGGCGAGGTTGGGCATCGACGCGGTGTCGAACTCGACGTAGGGGATCGCCGTGAAGGACGCCGACAGCAAGGCCGCCGTCGCGGCGGCCCCGGCGGTCTGCCACTGACCGAGCCGGTCTGCCAACAGCTTCCAGGTCAGGATCGCCGCGCTCGCGGGAAACAGCCAGACCGCCGCCGCCACCGAGTTCAGCGTGTAGGCCGTGGTGGGTGCGGCACCGGTCAACTGGCTGAACACCGACGCGACGGCGTGAAAGGTCGACGGGTAGTACAGCGCGTCGTGGGTCTCGATGTTGCGCAGGTCGCCCATGTGCGTCGGCGACGCCTGTCCGGTGTCGAGGATCCAGCGGACCGTGTTGGCGTGCCAGACGGCGTCCCACGTGCTGGGTATCGACTGCCAGTGCGGCAAGCCCAGCACTGCCGCAAGGCCGATCAGCGCCGCCCCGAGCACGACGCCCCCTGCGACGGCGAATGCCGGTCCGCGCGATATCGACTGCGCCTCGGCGTCGGCGTCCCGAAAGCGGTCGAGCAGTTTCGGCAAACCCGCCGCGAATGCGGTGATCACAGCGAGAGCAAAGAATGCGGTGAGCGCGTTCCACGGAATCCCGATCGCGCCGAACGGAACGATCGCCAGTGCGACAACCCCGTAGGTCAACGCGGGCCCGACGGCGACGGCCGTCGGCACGGGCATCCTGGCTGCCCACCCGACGGTGGCTCCCGGCACTACCAGCAACAACACCGCTAGTAGCACTCCGAAGGCCATGCTCACTGCACTAGTATGGCTGCCCAGGTGACCCGGTCCGGCACTGACCACTTCGGTCTTGGGCACCCACCGAATGCTTTCCGTTTGTGGTTTTCACAGACTCTCTAAGGTGGCTGGCATGGCATACGACGTCGCCCGGGTGCGCGGTTTGCATCCGTCGCTGGGCGATGGATGGGTGCATTTCGACGCCCAGAACGGCATGCTGCTTCCCGATTCCGTGGCACGGACGGTCTCGTCGGCGTTCCGCAATTCGATGACCACGACGGTCGGCGCCCATCCCTCCGCGCAGAGAAGCGCCGCGGTCCTCGAGGCGGCCCGCCAGGCGGTCGCTGACCTTGTCAATGCCGACCCGCGCGGCGTCATCCTCGGCGCCGACCGTGCCATTCTGCTCAACTCGCTGGCCGACGCCTCGTCGTCGCGCGTCGGATTGGGCTATGAAACCGTGGTCACCCGACTGGACGACGAAGCAAACATCGCGCCGTGGCTGCGCGCGGCGAATCGATATGGCGCCAAGGTGAAGTGGGCCGAGGTCGACATCGAAACCGGCGAGCTGCCGACGTGGCAGTGGGAGAACCTGATCTCCGAGGCGACGCGCCTTGTCGCCATCACCTCGGCGTCGGCGACGTTGGGCACCGTGACGGATCTGCGCGCCGCCACCAAGCTGATGCATGTCGACGGCGGCCTCGTCATCGTCGACCATTCTGCGGCCGCGCCGTACCGCCTCATCGACGTCGACGAGATCGACGCCGACGTCGTCGCCGTCAACGCGCTCGCGTGGGGCGGCCCGCCCGTCGGAGCGCTGGTCTTCCGCGATCCCGACACCATCAGCTCGTTCGGCTCGATCGCGCTCGACCCGTACGCCACCGGGGTGGCGCGGCTGGAGATCGGCGCACACCAGTACCCGCTGCTGGCCGGCCTCGTCGCGAGCATCGAATACCTGGCCTCCCTTGACGAGTCGGCCACCGGCACGCGGCGCGAGCGGCTCGCCTACTCGATGCAGTCGGCGGCGTCCTACATGGACCGGCTGTTCGACTACCTGTTGATGTCGCTGCGGTCGCTGCCGCTGATCATGGTGATCGGCAGGCCCGAGACGGCGATTCCGGTGCTGAGTTTCGTCGTCAAGGAAGTGCCCGCGGAGAAGGTCGTGCAACGGCTGGCGGACAACGGCGTGCTGGCGATCGCCAACGCGAGCTCACGGGTGCTCGACGTCATCGGCGTCAACGACATCGGCGGCGCGGTCACCGTCGGGCTCGCGCATTACACGACGACCGCGGAGGTCGATCAGCTGATCCGCGCGCTGGCCTCGCTCGGCTGAGCGCTACGCGTCGACGCGCAGCAGCACCTTCCCGGACACGTCGCCGGAGTTCAGCAGCTCATGCGCGGCCGCGGCCTGCTCGATCGGGAACTCCGCGCCGATGATCGGCCGCACGCGGCTGTCGGCGACCATCGGCCACACGTTGTCGATCACCGCGCCGACGACCTCGCTCTTGCTGCTCGGACCTTGCACCGGCCTGCTCCGCAGCGCGGTGGCGATGACACCGGCGCGCTTGCCGAGCAGCTTGGCCACGTTCAGCTCGCCCTTCACGCCGCCCTGCATGCCGATGATGACGATGCGGCCGTCGTCGGCGAGCGCGTCGACGTTGCGGTCGAGGTAGGCGGCGCCCATGATGTCGAGGATCACGTCGGCCCCCGCGCCATCGGTCGCCTCGCGCACCCGCTGCACGAAATCCTCGTCCCGGTAGTTGATCAGGATCTCCGCGCCGAGTTCCTTGCAGAGTTCGAGTTTCGACGACGATCCCGCGGTCACCGCCACCCGGCAGTCGAGCGCCCGCGCAACCTGGATGGCGTGCGTGCCGATGCCGCTCGCGCCGCCGTGCAGCAGCACGGTCCGGCCCGCCGAAAGGCCCGCGGTCATCACCAGGTTCGACCACACGGTGCACGCCACCTCGGGCAGGGCGGCGGCGTGCGGCACCTCGACGGTGTCGGGCACCGGCATCACCTGGCCCTGCGGCACGGCGACGTACTCGGCATATCCGCCACCGGCGAGCAAAGCGCACACAGGTTGCCCGACTGACCATTGGTCGACGTGCTCGCCGACCTCGGCGACGGTGCCGGACACCTCGAGACCGAGTATCTCGCTTGCACCGGGCGGAGGCGGGTACTTACCCGCGGCCTGCAGCAGATCGGCCCGGTTGATGCCCGCGGCGGTGACCTTCACCACAACCTCACCTGGGCCGGGGGTGATATCGGGGACTTCCTGCCAGCTCAACCGGTCGGCGGACTCGACGACAATCGCATGCATTCTTCAAAATTTACTACCGGTGAGATTCGGCCCTTGGCAACGCGGAAGTCGTTTACCATCGCGAAGATGAAGGGGATGATTGCCGGGCGTACGGCTGGTGATATGCCCGGCCTCGACATCGCTGAGCAGAGGTCGTGGCAAAACTTCCTCGATTCGGCGCTGCGCATGCATGCGACCCTGAACAGAGCGCTGGTCGAAGCGCATGGTCTGACACTCAACGACGTGCGCCTCCTCGACATGCTGGACAAGTCGACGACCGGGTCGGCGCGCATGGGCGATCTGGCCGAAGGACTGATGTCGCTGCCAAGCCGGGTGACCCGCCAGATCCGCAGGCTGGAGGTGGCCGGTCTGGTCCGGCGCGGCGCCAGCCCCGACGACGGGCGCGGAGTGCTGGCCAGCATCAGCGACGAAGGCCGCCTTCTGGTGCGCGAAGCGATGATCACCTACGGCCAGGGTGTGCGCGAGAACTTCCTCGGCAAGCTGTCCCGGCCGCAGATCGCCGCGATGGGCGAGAACTGCAGGCGGATCAGCGTCGGGCTCAAGGGAACCCCGTCGGCGGCAAGGTCGGCCGGGTCTGAGCGCTTAGGCGCTTCGCGCGAGCGGTCCGCGGTGGCACGTACTCTTATCGGCGGTGGCGTGGCAGAGCGGCCTAATGCACTCGCCTTGAAAGCGAGAGACGGCTAACACCGTCCGGGGGTTCAAATCCCTCCGCCACCGCCAGTTCAGAGGGCTGGAAGCGGCTCTGTCTGCGAAAAGACATCACTGTGACTCACGCCCAATCACCCCGTTTTGTGGGCAATTGTGGGCAAAATGTGGGCACCGCAGGGCCTGCGCCCTAGCTTCCAATCAGATTGTGGTGACCTTGATGAGTTGGAACGCCAACGGCCGGCTCGGCTTGATCTCGGCGACAGCCACATACGTAACCGCCGGATACCGAGGTTGTCCAACGCTCGAGATTTCGAACGTCGGCGAAGTTCCCGTCGAGGTCTACCCCGGCGACCCAATTTGTCACCTTGTGCTCTTTACCTCTGAAGAGGACCCAGATGGGTTGGCGCCCTCTCGCTACCAGTGCGCGACGCGGCCATAAGCCGCCCGGCGATCCTGAGACGCGAGGCACTTTCTGGGACAACGCGATCTACAGCGCAATCCTGGCCCTCCAGGCCCGCTTTCCCTCCAATTGCCCAGCGCGCCGCCCGCGGCCATAGGTGAGTCAGCGAGTTCGGGGAAGACGATCGTCTTCGAGCCCATTGGCGGCGTCTACGATCCGTTGCGCGGTGCGGAAGTTGACGCCCTCCCGCTTGGCGGCCGCGTTGATCGAGGCGCCGGTTCGGTATGCGGCCAACACCGCGATCACAGTCTCTTTGGGTTGCGTCGTTGCGCGGGCTGCAATCAATTCGGCTGCAATATCTTCAAGAGCCTCCGATGTCGGAGTCTCTGCTCGATCCTGCGCCGCTAGCCCGGGTTGCTTGATGAAAAACCTCCATCAAGCTGGGTCTTTGCACTCTGTCGTTTACCGATGGCTGGCTGCCGCGGCGAGTCCAACATTGTATCGAGAGGAGCCGTAGAGGTGCGGGTGCGACGGGCCGGCTTGTCCCCGAGTACAACTAGCATGACGGTGCTGACTGCAACCGCTGTGTCGATGATCGCACGGGAATACCCATGCAGTTTCTGCGCTGTAGCCCACCGCGAGCATCAGGTCGCGCAGCGCCAAGAAGCTCACGGCGAACGCGCCCAAGCCAATGACGACGGCACTGACGGCGCATCGGTAGATGGTTCCGGACGCTCCCGCTCGCACCGCGAGGGCGATTCCATGCACGGATGCAAGAAGGGCAACCGGAGGCACTGCGGCAGCGCCGATCTGGATGAGTACTTGGGGATGGGAGACAGCAGAGCGTGCGCGACATTGTCAATGAGGCTGACTGCCGTCGCGGTAAACAGCAGGCCCCAGAAGAATCGGACTGCCTTCTGGTGCGTCCTTTGCACGGTGGCTTGGGTCGTCATCGGCCGCCCCGCCTAGGTGTCAGGTCGTATGTCTGATTCTGATCGGCCATCTCGACGATGATTTGGGCGCGCACACCGAGCGCGGACAAGTAGGCCGCCAGGCTACTGAGGAGCATGTCACCTTGGCGCTCAATCTTGCTGACCTGTGCCTGTCCGACACCCAGATTGGCAGCAAGTTCCACCTGCGTTACGCCGGCAGCTCGGCGGATTGCGGAGAGTTCAATCACAGAGCAATACTACTTCAAGGGAATACATCTTACAAGCAATACCGCGAGGGCCTCCGCGGTGTGCAATCCCAGTATCGCGCACCAGCATACAGCAGTTCAGAGGTAATTTTCGGGTCGAGAGTCCGGCCGCGTGAACTGTATGTGAACTGGTCAGGCAGGGCGCTAGCAACCAAAATGAAAGGTTGCTACCAATGACCGACAACCACGACAACGACCACCCACGCAAGCGGCAGGCCGACGCGATGGCCGCAGCACAGGCATGGGGTCTCGTCACCCACGCATGCGCCATTCACCGCGGCCACCCGCACGCCGAACAGATGATGGCCGACGACATCGCCGCGCTTGAGTCGGCGGGTGCGATGGAGCTAATCCTTCTCGCGCTCGGCGACGAGCTAGGCGACATGGCCGGGCACAAGCTGGCGATTGAGGCTTTGTCTCAGCGCATCCACGGCGGCGAGCATGTCGCGCGTACGGTCGCCGTCGCGATGGCCGAAGCCATCGACCATGACGGCGAACGCGCGTTGGCCACGCAGCGCGACAGCGTTACGAAAGCCGAATTCTGGGGCATAGTCGCCGACGCCGCCGAACAGTTGGGCGACGACGACGAACCGCAATCCTGATACGAACCGAACGAACCGCCGCCGTCGTCAACTTCTCCAAACCGACGGCGGCGGTTCGTTCGGTTCTGTGGCCCGGCGCCGAGCCTGCGATTAACCCCGGCGCCGGGGGTCTCGTTACGGTGTGCTGGTGTCGACGGTGATCGCGGACCCGACCAGCGCCTTGCCCAGACCGAAGAACATCCACTGACCGAAGTCCTGCTTGCTTGTCTTCGGGTCGATGAACACCGCCGACGCCAGCGGACTGGCGAACGCGCGGAAGCTCTGCGGATGAAACACCGTCAACGTGTCGGCGGTTGCGACAGCAGTCGGATACAGCGTCGCACCGCCGTATCGGCTGGCGTAGGACTCGGTGTCGGAACCGTTCGCCGGGGTGAACGTCGCATTACCGACAAGTGCCGCCACGGCGGCGGGAGGGCCGAAAATAAACAAATCGCTGACGTCGCAAGCACATTCGGCCGCTACTGTCACCAGCGCCTCATCGATCGACAGCGCGTCGGGGGTGGCGTCCTCGATCTTGGCCACCGTCGCCAGATCGACGTTGCGCGCGATAATGCGCGCGTGCGCGGCTGATACCTCGGCGATCGACGAGGACAGCAGCGCTTCACCCGTGAGCGTGGTCCAGGCGCCGGCGCGGGCGATGGTGACCGCGTCGGGGTTCACCCCGTCGAACTCGGCGTGCGCGACACCTTCGCCGACTAGCGCCACACCGCCGGGCAGCGTGAACTGCGGGACGACGGCCGCATAGCCGTCCGGCGCGGTGGTGGGAATACCTGCCGACCGCCACAGCGACCGCGGGGCCTGCAAGCCGTTCGGCCCGTATTCGCGTGCGGTGCCCATGTCGGTGGTCGCCAGCGCCGCGCGGGTCTCGAGTACGGTGACGTTCTCGAAACGCTTGCGCGCCGACTCCAATGTCGTGACGTTTTCGTTCGACAGCATGAATGGCGACTGGTGGTCGCACGAACGCGAGCGCGTCTCGATGGCCTCGGCAATTGCCTTCCGCGTGCGCTCGCCCTCTGCCCTCATCTCATCGGCTTTCATCAACGCCTCGAGCTCGTCGCGGTCGTCGCGGCAGAGCCGGGTCTCGCGCTCGGTCAGGTCTCGGTTCTCGGCCGTGGCGCGCTGCGCGCGTGTCTCTACACGCTCCAGGGCGGCGGCCACACGGTGGTCGAACTCGGATTTGGGCAGCCGGGCGAGCACATCAACATCGGTTCGTTCAGACATTCGGTTTCAGCCTTTCGGGGGAAATATCAAATTGGAAAACTCGGCATCACCGGAACGCCAGAAGCGCCGCGACCAAAACCACGCGGTGAAAGGAAAGGCCTTGCGGCCAGGGACGAGCGCATTCTGGCGTCGGCCGTTGAAATCGGACAACGGCCCGAGACCTCGAAAATGAGTTGACACAACGGCGGCAACTCCGCCCCGCAACGGCGGGACACTTCACATTCTACGAGAAAATGAATAGAAGGTGCGTCGAGCGGTATGCCTCGGCGTGCGGTTCCGTCCAGTGGAACTCGTACTCACAGCAATCGGCCTGAGCCGGCGCGGCAGACGATATGCTCTAGGTTATGCCGCGAGGATAATCGGCAGCAATTTCGTCATGGTTAAAGCCCCTCCCTGAACCCGAAATCGTACGCCCTATTGAAACGACGGAATAGGCCGATTCACGCGCGGCCAGGTCCACCTGGACGTAATATCCCTTTCGCCGGATGTCCGGGCAACTTCGCCGGAATCCAGGTTGATCAGTTACCTCGCCGCTCGTATTCGGATTTCGAGAACACCCTCACGGGTGGCTGCACCACGAACGGAGGAAAGAAAGATGAAAACACTAATCGCCGCGGTGTCCACAGCCGCCGCACTGATCCTGGCACCGGTAGCACCGGCCGCCGCTGACAACGCCAGCTTCGGCAGCTTCGGCGACGACAACTTCGGCGGATCGGTCGGACCCAACGGATTCACCTCCAAAGTCGCCGGCAGCAGCTTCAGCGTCGACGGCATCAATACACTGAACGGCTCCAGCAGCCTCACCACACCGCTCGGCGGATACACCTACCGCGGCCACTACTCCACCTCTGGAGCTAGTAACACCGTCACTTTGACCGCGCCGGGAGTCAACGTTGCCACCAAGGGATCAGTCGGCTACGGCGGAGACATCATCGGACAGTCCACCGCCACGATCGGCGATCGAGTGATCCAAACGGAGTGCCGCAACTTCATCTGCACGCAGACGAGGTAGTCATGAAAGAGGTAGTTCATGAAAGTAGTGGCAATACTCGCAGGGCTGATCGGGGCGATTGTCATCGGCAATGCACCGGCCATCATCAGTGAAGCCTGCGCCGACGCACCTGACACCAAAGGCCAACCTCGAGCCACCGAACAGAAAACCACCGGCAAGCCCGACAACCCCGACGGCTGGGGATCCGTCGTCTCCGACTTCGGCCGAGCCGGCATCATGGGACCGCACGCCAGCGCATTCCCCTCACCACGCGACGGCCTCGGAAACGTGGCACGCAACGACGGTGAACTTGGCGACGATATGGGCAGCCACGGCGAATTCGCAGCTCGCATGTCTAGAGGAATTGCCGACGCCACCGACAAGCCGGGGCGATGATTTACGTAAATCCACCGGCAATAGCCTGGCATAACGCCGGAACGCGTCCTGAGATCATCAAGATCAGAGGAATTTTTCAGGGATAGATCGGGCGGCCAGGGCACTGGCCGGGCACCGGGTTAGCTCTAAAAAAAGCCAATGGCTTATAGGAGCCGTCGAAGAGGTCTACCTTTCCAGCGCCCTCCTTTATGCGCGCCGCATCGCTCAGCCCACGTGCCGGTTACCGGACCACGAGATAGGCCGACAGGGCGATCAATAGGGCCATTAAGCAGACAAAAACGGCGACATCCATCTTGCTCCCCCCAAGTGTTGGGCGATGGATCGAAGACTTTCGACGACCAGGGTTTCACCTATGACACGAGGGCAGGCGGTCCGAGGTTCATTTGGTGTCATGCGTCGGCCGCGGTTCATCGGGTGGGCCGTTTCTTCGCTTGCCACGTCGGACAAGTCGCGTCATGGCGCAGGTCGACGTAGAGAGCCTGCACACCCTCGGCGACAGCGACAGTGACGACCGAATCGCAGTCAGGGCAGCGGTAGCGCTCGCGGGTGTCCTCGACGCACCGGCCGCAGTAGGGCGCGCCGAGCAGTCCCGGCCGGTGGCGGCAGGCGCGGCAGCGGGCCTGTGCCCGGCGCTGCTGGCGGTTCATCGCTCGACGCCTTCGGTCCGGCGCTTGGCGCACTGACGACATTCTCGACCTTGCCGGGTGCGTAGCGAGCGTGCGCGCGCCGTGCGCCACCTATAGGCGCACTGGCGCACTGCGCACACGCTCTCGGCCCTGTGCGCTGGCGCACTAACGGCGCACAGCGGCGCACAGCGCACTGCCCTGTCATTCGGCACCGCCGTTGACGGTCGTCGAGCACGATTCGTGTTGATCGCGCCCACTCGTCACCGGCCGCCCGCACGCCGCGCAGGGGTTGGCGATGCGATGCAGCTTCGATCGCTTCTCGCCGACGGCGACGTCCACCGCGCCACGTTGGACGCTCATCGCCAGGGCGGCACGCACCGCGGCGCGCGTGTGGCCGTCGATCCCCCTCTCGACGGCGGGACTGACTCACACCCTCGCCGCCCGCCTGCTCGGCCAGGAACTCAATCAACGCGCCGTAGGCCGCCAGAACCTTCGCATCACTGCGGGACTCCCTGACGTAGCCCAGCCGCCGGGTAGCCGGGTCGAAGGTCAGGCGCCCCTCGAACACGTCGACGTCGCGGCCGAACGCACTGAAGTAGCGCGCTGAGTGCGGATCTTCATTCGCGCGCACGAGCCGCCAGATGACGTCCGGCCAGTCTTCGATTCGAGAGTCGCCACGCGAACGCTCCCCGCTGTGCCCCATGTGGTGCACGACGACAGCGTTGGGTACGCCGGCCTCGTCGAGCAGCGCGTCGAACGCCGTCAGGAACTTCCCCGCGTCGCGGTTCTCGTCGAGACCGAGTGCGTCGAGCACCGGGCGCAGGACAATCCAAGACCAGGAAGTCGCACCCGACGTCGGACAGCCTTCGTGCCCATTCGCTGCGCCGCCGGTCGTCAGGCAGATTGAATGCCGCGACCTTGCCGCGCAGCGACACCACATCGACGATTGCCGATGTGTTGCGGATGCGCTTATCTCGCAGCCAACGGCGCATCATGTTCTCGCTGAGTTCGTCGTCGAGCCATACGAGACCCTGCACGCCGCCGTTGACGGCGAACGCGCCGAGGAACGGCTCGACGTCGGCCAGTGAGCGCGCCAGATTACCGACGGTCGTGGTCTTGCCGGTTTTCTTCTGCGCGCTGAGCACGACGCGGCTGCCTTCGGGCATCACGCCCTCGATGCGGTAGAGCGTCGCGGTGTCGGGCTCGGCGAGCAGCGCGTCTAGGGACTTGACCGGTGGCGGTTCGATCTGCGGGCGTTCCTCGGCGTCGAGTCGGCGCCGGGCCTCGCGGTCAGCACGCAACCTGCGCAAGCGCTCACCGATGAGCACCTCCATTGCGGCGGCCGCGTGGTCAACCGACGCCGTTACCTCGTGCCCATTTTGAGCAGTTTCGTCGTGCCCGTCGGCGCCGTCGGTCATGCCCCAGAAGTCGTCGCTGTAGTCAGGTTCGGCCAGAAGCGTGCCGACGTTGTCGCCGAACACCATTCGGTCGAACTCGAGCTCGGCGCCCCGGCGCCCGCCGGGCCGATCGGGACCGACTGCGCTGACGTAAACCGCCCCCAGCGACACCAGCGCCGGGAGCACCCCGGCCTCGCCCTGCTTGCCGAACCGCAACAGCGCCAGACTGTTGTCGCGGGTGTGGTCGTACCGACTCGGGCCGTAACAGTCGTTGACTGCCCGTATGAGCCGCTCACGCACCCGTTGCGAGGGTTCGCCTTCGGTGAGGGCCGTTTGCACGTCCACGGGTGCCTCGGCGCCGTCGAGCACAGTCCCGTTCGTTCCGGCCTTGGCCCGCAGCCCATCTAGCCACGCGGCTGGCAGTTCGGGCAGGTCGGTCGGCGCGGGCGGTGTGTCCATCACGCTGCCGTCAAGCTCATCGATCCACCGGTACGTTTGGCCAGTCTTGTCGTGGACCGATGGCCAGCACTGCACATGCCGGTGATGGCGCTGGACTATTTCGATATCGCCGATGTCTAGCTCGTCGAACTCGATTACGCCTTTCAGCCGGGTGCCTTCGGGCACCCGGTACAGCCGGATACCGGATATTCCGTCGTCGCGGCTCGTGCTGCGATAGGTGGGCGGCAGTGGACCCCAACGCTTCTGCCCTTCAGCGAACGCCGCACCCTTCTTGCCGCTGTATGCGTCGACGTCGATCCCGATGATCCCATCGGGCAGACGTAGGCCGATGTTGTGACCGGGTTTCGACTTGGCGAACCAAGCACATGGTCTCCCGTGTCACGTCGATCCCGTCGTATCCGGTGAACCCTGCTGGCACGACGCCCTTGTCGCGCGGGTCCACGGGAATCACGCCGCGCCAGCCCAGGTCTGCATAGGTGTCGCACACCGAGGCGTATCCACTAGACTCGGTGACATCGACTGTGGCGGTCGTGGCGGGCGTCGTCTCACTTGTGGAGCGGCGCCTTTCGCTATCCATCGTTCACCGCCCGTTCGCACCGCGAGCACCAGCCGCGGAGACGTGCTTTTGTGCTGGTCAACGCACGGCCGCAGCCCCGGCACCACGATTCGTGAAACGGCCTCTTCGGCGTGCTCATGCTGCACCGCCAGCGGGCACGGGTTGCATTGCGGCGTCGATCTCTTCGCGGCGCAGGCGGATTATCCGCGGGCCGCAGCGGTAGGCGCGTAGGCGCCCGTCCGCGATCATCTGCGAGACGGTGCGCGTGGTGATGTCGAGATAGGCAGCGGTATCGCCGATCGACAGGTAACTACCGGCGAGGGCGGGTCGTTCCTCATAGGTGTCCGATCAGTCGGTGACTGATCGAGACGATTTTGAGGCGCAGACCAGCCAGCACGGATTAACAGTGCTGACCGGACCCCGACAGGCACACCCACGAATCCGTGCTGGCGCTGAGCCGATCCATATGAAGTTAGTCCCGAGGATGGCGCACACGCCCCGAAGGTCGTCAACCCGGCGCGGGTGGTTCCGTGTTTCATCGTGAGCTAGTGAGTGACGCGGCCCGCCGAGGCGACTTGCCAGACTACATGAGTTTCGGCGAGAGTACGAATAATGTATCCGTGTCAACGTCTATGACACACAAGGGTTTTGGCTACCCGTTCGCTGCCAGTTTCGACAGCAGCCCCGCAATCTCGCGATCGCGCCCGGCCGCGGCGTGCTGATAGCGCAGCGCCGCTGCCGGGGTCGAGTGTCCCAGCCGTGCCATCAGCTCGGCGAGCGTGGCGCCGGTCGCGGCGGCGAGCACCGCGCCGGACAGGCCCAGCTCGGTCATCAGCCGCTCGACGGTGCACCGCGCCACCTCGATGCCCTCGCGGTTGAGCGCCAGCCACACCTTGCGAGCGCCGTAGACGCCGTAGTTGG
Organism: uncultured Actinomycetota bacterium; assembly: GCA_963786995.1. Lineage (GTDB taxonomy): Bacteria > Actinomycetota > Actinomycetes > Mycobacteriales > Mycobacteriaceae > Mycobacterium. The sequence goes on from CAWBBH010000011.1 coordinate 282,739, forward strand.
CGGCGTGCACCCGCTCGATGTCGGCCTTAAGGGATTCGTCGCGTACCTGGCGGCGGCTGGGCTGGCGATCGATGCGCTCGTAATAGGTCGATGGGGCGATCTGAACGCCGAGCTCAGCCAGCCCGGCGCAGATCGACTTGACCCCCACCGAAGACCGCCATCGCAGCGGTCGTGATGTTCGCTGATGAAGCGAACGATCAGCGGTGTGGCCGGTCCAGTTCGGCCGCGAAGAAAGCCGACGCAGTCTTCAGAATCGCGTTGGCGCGCTTGCGCTCTGCGTTCTCCCGCTTCAACCGTTTGAGCTCAACCGACTCCTCGGTCGTCACCCCCGGACGCGACCCGGTGTCGATTTCGGCTTGGCGCACCCATTTGCGGACCGTCTCGGTAGTGCCGACGCCGAGCAATTCCGACACCGCGCGCATCGCTGCCCACTCGGTGTCGTGCTGCTCTCGGACCTCGGCCACCATCCGCACGGCCCGCTCACGCAGCTCCGGCGGGTACCTCCTCGACGAATTCGCTGACATGACTCCATCCTTCCCAAGAAGGGGAGTCTCCGGACATGCCGGGGCGATTCACTATGCGTTGAACGGGGACTTGCGCGTCGCCTACCGACCGACGTCACGCGAAGGTCCTCGCGACATCGTGTTCGTAGAGCCAACTGGTTCACAAACTGTGAGTCGCTCCGCAATTACCGTCCATGCAAGGCTGGATCGAGGCGATGACGTCGCTCGGGCGGCTGATCTTCTTCGACCAGCCCGGTACGGGTGCGTCTTATCCGGTTACGCCGGGCGCGCTGCCGACCTTGGAGCAGTGGGCCGACAGCATCACCGCAGTGCTTGATGAACTCGGCAGTCGTGGAGTTCGAGGAGCGCGGCGCTCATCAGCTCAAAGGCGTACCCGGCGAGTGGCACCTGTGCGCCGTCGCCTCCTAGATGCGGGTTTCGGCCATTCGCCTGTCGCCTAGGTGATCAGGTGATCGGCATTCACTTCGAGATTGCGTTCAGCACCGCTCGGGCCTGATCGATTTGGTCGTATGCGTACGTCACCATGATGGCGGTGGTCATCGTTTCGCCCTTCCGGGCGACCGATTCGTAGGTCTCGTCGCCGAGGGCATCTCTTAGGTGTGTGATCGCGGTGCCGATCTCGGGCAAGCCTGTGCTCGTGAGGGGGCTGAGGGAGAAACCGGCGATGGTGGCCGCCCGGTTCGTAGCGCCCGAGCCGATCGAAGAGGGCGGCGAGCACAGCCAGGGGGCTGCGGATGTTGGCGGTGCTGCCCGAGTCGTGCGAGTTGCGGATCGCCACAGTGAAGTAGTCGAACGCGGCCAGCGGGTCGCCGCGCTGGGCCTCTAGTGCCCACAGGCCGCCCCGCTAGGTTCGTCTCGTGGGTTCGGTTGCCGCTGTCTTGAGCGATCGCCAGGCCCCGCCGGTGTGGTCGTTGTTGGTGCCGGGCCCCGCCCCGGCTTCGCCACCGATAATTGTGGCGGTAGCGGTGCGGAGTTGGAGTCGTTGTCGCTTCAAACCGGCGACCGAGTACACCTGCCGCTTGCGTCGGTGCCAGCGGCGGTGGCGGTGCTCTCGCCGTTGTTGCTGCCAATGCCGGCGCCAGCGTTGGCGAAGCCGTTGTCCCCAGTGGCAGTGGCGGAGTTGTTGTAGTTGCCGTCGCCGGTGGTGCCAGCCCAGTCGATCAGTCAACACGGCCGACCAGTCGATATCGTCGGCAGTGGTCATCGCGTTGATTCCTTTGCTCGAGTGACTTTGGCGGGTCTCTCGAAGAATCACGCGATGACTTTCAATTATTCGGCAACGACACGCCGGGCCTCATCGGCTCGTACGCCACCTTGTGGACGCAACCCACCGCGGCGGCGGACACACTTCCTTGCATTGCCGAACCCTGCGACGCCCTGGTGTACGGGCCTCCGCTAGCGAACCATTGCAACTGCGCTCCAAGGGCCTGCGTCGGTACGGATCTCCACCCGATAAAAGTCACGGATGCCGGCCCGTGCCTTTAAGCCACCGGCGCGCCACCGAGCCAAAGAATGCGCAGGTCAGACCCCCCTTGGCGATCTGGGGCTCGATACGGCGAGGACCGTTGCTGTTGTCGCATAGAGGGACGCAGGGCGTCCTGCAGAAATTACTTCGGTCCAACTCGTCGTCAGGCAGCGGGTGTGGCCAGTACCGATAGCGGCTGGCGGCCATAATTGTTGATAGGACTCTATTGCGCAGCCACCACCTCGGCCATTCCAGCCACGACCAGCGCGCCACCGGCCATTAGGGGCCTTTGGCTTCGACCGGCGGGCTGAAAGCCATGATGGAAGCTTCCTGCGGGTTCACGGGCAGTAAAGGGGCTCACCAGCAGCTACCGTATTCTCAGGCTACTGCGGGCGGACGTGCTGTGCCGGCGGCGAGGGCGACCGCCCGAGGTCTGTAACGCACCCGCGCGAAATGCGTCGCCATACGTGTCGGGTTCCGACCTGGCCCCCTTCACGCAGTTCAGTAATTAGCCGCGCATCATGCAGACCTGGAGCTTGAGAAATTATCGCCACAATGGGCGCCCGCTAATTTTCTCAAGGCCGTCCAATACCGCTGTCATCGTTGCTAGGATGCGGCATGGCAACACCGACAACTGAGTCGGAACGGCTGCCGCCAGGACCGCGGGTACCGAAGATTGTCCAGGGCGTCGCGTTCTTGGCGGCCCGGGAGGAAGTGGTTGCCGCGCTGGCCCGGCGGTACGGCGGCGCGTTCACTGTCAATTTGCCGATTTTCGGCCAGACGGTGGTGATCGGCGATCCTATCCTGGTCAAGGATCTGTTCAGCACGGGCATCGATGTGCTCGGTCGGGCGACGCATACGTTCGGCGCGATTCTCGGCCCCGGATCGACGTGGGGCCTTGACGGCGGCGAACTCCTCGAGCGTCGCAGATTGCTGGCGCCGCCGTTTCATGGCAAGCGGATGAGACGCTATGAGCACATCATCGAGGAAGAGGTGATGCGTGAAGTCGCGAACTGGCCGGAGGGCCGCGAATTCGACACGCTGCCCTCGATGTTGCGTATCACCCTCAACGCGATCGTGCGTGCTGTGTTCGGCGCCGAGGGACCCGCGCTGGACGAACTTCGCGAACTGATACCGCCAGCGGTCAAGATCGCTTCCCGCATCGCCCTGCTACCGCCGATAGTGTGGCGTGATTTCGGTCCGTGGAGTCCGGGGGGGCGGTTTCTGCGGTACCGGCGCCGGGTCGATGCCACCATCGACTCGCTGATCGCCGATGCGCGGGCTGACCCGGCCTTCGAAGAGCGCAGCGACGTGCTGGCGTTGCTGTTGCGGGCCCGCTCCCAGGACGGTGAGCCGATCCCAGATCGGCACATCGTCAACGAGTTGCTGACCTTGCTGGCCGCTGGCCACGAGACGACTTCCGCCGCATTGGCGTGGGCAGTGGAGCGGTTGCGCCGCCATCCGTCGCTGTTGTCGCGGCTCACTGCCGAGGTCGACGGCGGCGGGTCCGAATTGCGGCGGGCCACGATCTGGGAAGTGCAGCGCAGCAGACCGGTTCTCGAGGCCACCTTGTGCCGCACCAAGAAGCAGATCCGGTTGGGCGACTGGGTGATTCCGCGGGACACTACGGTGCTGATCAGTATGCAATTGGCCAATGGGCGGAGCTTCACCGATGCGGCGTCGTTTGACCCGAACCGATTCGTCGGCGCGAAGTCCACGCCCGTAACGTGGTTTCCGTTTGGTGGAGGAGTGAACCGCTGTATCGGCGCGGCGTTCGCCAACATGGAGATGGACGTGACCCTGCGCACTCTGCTCCGCGAATTACGCTTCGCGCCAACCGATGCGCCGGGTGAACGGCGACACAACCGGGGTGTGATGATCGCGCCAGGACGGGGCGGACGGGCCGTGGTTTATCGGCGAACGGCCAATGCGTCGGGTGATCACCCTCGGCGGTCGGCGGTTGATTATCTCGCCGGAATGCTTTCGCCACAAGAAGATTCGGTGGCCATGAATGCGGTGCCCGCATCGGCGAGCAGTGTGCTCGACGGGTTGTTCGACAGCGCGGAGTCGGTGTCATGACGGCGACTTCTTCTGCGGCCGAGTTGCGGCGCTGGCTGGTCGACTATCTGATCACCAACATCGCATGCAACGCAGGCGACATTGACTTCGATGCGTCGTTCTCCGATGTCGGGGTCGGGTCTCGTGACGCGGTGGTAGTTGTCCGGCGAACTTGCCGAATTGGTGGGCCGATCGGTCTCGCCGGTGGAGTTGTGGCAGCACCCGACGATAAACGGTCTGATTGAACATCTTACAAATCCCGAGTCGAAGATCGAAACGGACACAGCTGCTTCGCCTGATCGAAGGTGGGTTGATGAACCGATCGCCGTCATCGGCATGGGCTGCCGCTTCCCGGGTGACATACATGGTCCGGAAGCGTTCTGGCAGTTTCTGTGTGAGGGCCGGTCCGCGGTGGGAGAGGTGCCGCCGGATCGGTGGGCGCGGTTCGATGACGGCTCGCCCGAGGCCGCCACCGCGTTGTTGGGCACCACGCGCTGGGGTTCGTTCTTGGCCGACATCGACGCTTTCGACGCGGAGTTCTTCGAGATCTCGCCGAGGGAAGCCGCGAAGATCGATCCCCAGCAGCGTCTATTGCTGGAGGTGGTGTATGAGGCCTTAGAACATGCCGGTATTCGCGCTGATTCCCTGCAGCGTACGCAGACGGGGGTTTTCGCCGGTGCATGCGCCAGCGAATACGGAGCCTTGATATTCACCGATCTGAGTCAAGTCGATGCATGGTCGGGCACGGGCGGTGCGCTGAGCATCATCGCCAACCGCGTTTCGTATTTCTTTGATCTGCGGGGGCCGTCGGTGACGGTGGATACGGCGTGTTCGTCGTCGCTGGTCGCGGTGCATTTGGCTTGTCAAAGCTTGCGGTTGGGCGATTCCAGTCTCGCCATCGCGGCAGGCGTTAACGTGATGCTGTTACCAGGGATCACCCGCAGCTTGGATGAGGCTGAGGCGACGTCGCCGACGGGTCAGTGTCATGCTTTCGACGCGACCGCCGACGGTTTCGTTCGTGGTGAGGGTTGCGGGGCAGCGGTGCTCAAGCGACTCTCCGATGCACTGCGCGACGGTGATTCGGTATTGGCGGTGGTGCGGGGTTCGGCGGTCAATCAGGATGGCCGCTCCAACGGGCTTATGGCCCCCAATCCGGCAGCGCAGATGGCGGTGTTACGTGCCGCATACATCAATGCCGGCGTCGAGTCACGCCACGTTGATTATGTCGAGGCCCATGGGACCGGCACGTTGCTTGGCGATCCCATCGAGGCTCGCGCGCTGGGAACGGTGCTGGGTCGCGCACGTCCGCAGAGCGCTCCGTTGCTGATCGGCTCGGTCAAGTCCAGTCTCGGACATCTGGAAGCGGCGGCCGGGATCGCGGGTCTGATCAAGGCGGTGCTGGCGGTGCAGCGCGGGCATATTCCGGCGAACGTGGATTTCCGCACGCCCAATCCGTACATCCCCTTCGACGAGTTACGCCTGAAAGTCGTTGATCGGCTCACAGATTGGCCGATCACTGGCCGCCCGCGGCGGGCAGGGGTGTCGTCGTTCGGGTTTGGCGGCACAAATGCGCATGTGGTCCTCGAGCAGGCCCCAGCTCGCGAACCTGTTTCCTCACAACCGGACCCGGCGGTGACCACGTTGGTGGTTTCGGGGAAGACGCCGAAGCGGATAGCGTCTACGGCGGGGGTGCTGGCCGACTGGATGGACGGCGACGGGGCCCCGGTGGCATTGACCGAGGTGGCGCATACGTTGAATCATCACCGGGCCCGGCACGCGAAGTTCGCCACGGTGGCCGCTCTCGATCGGGGGCAGGCGGTGGCCGGTTTGCGCGCCCTGGCCGCGGCTTACACTGTGCCGGGGGTGGTGGGTCCACATGAGGGGCCGTGCCGGCCGGGGACGGTGTTTGTTTATTCCGGTCATGGTTCGCAGTGGGCGGGGATGGGTCGGCAGTTGTTGGCCGATGAGCCGGTGTTCGCCGCTGCGGTGGCCGAGTTGGAGCCGATATTCGTTGAGCAGGTCGGGTTTTCGCTGTGGCAGGTGCTCGCTACCGGTGAGGCGCTGGGTGGCATCGATCGCATTCAGCCGGTTCTGGTGGGGATGCAATTGGCGCTGACCGAATTGTGGCGCTCCTACGGCGTGGAACCCGATGCGGTGATCGGGTATTCGATGGGCGAGGTGGCCGCAGCGGTGGTGGCTGGCGCGTTGAGCCGGGCTGCCGGGTTGCGGGTGATCGCCACCCGCTCCCGGCTGATATCGCGGTTGTCCGGCCAGGGCGCGACGGCACTGCTGGAGTTGGATGCGGCTGGTGTCGAGGCGTTGAGCGCCGACTACCCGGGGGTCACGTTGGCGGTGTATGCCTCACCGCGTCAGTCGGTGATTGCCGGTCCGCCGGAGCAGGTTGACGCGGTGATCGCGGTGCTGGATGGTCAGGATCGGTCGGCGCGGCGCATCGACGTGGACGTTGCGTTCCATCATCCCATCATGGATGCGGTGCTGCCGGAGTTGCGGACAGCGCTGGCCGATTTGGCGCCGCAGCCGCCGACGATCCCTGTCATCACCACCACGGGCGCGGCGCCGGTATTTGATGCCGACTACTGGGCGGCCAATCTGCGTAACCCGGTGCGGTTCAGCCAGGCGGTGACCGAGGCCGGCGCCGATTACGCGACATTCATCGAGGTCAGCCCACACCCATTGCTCACCCATGCGATGAGCGACACTTTGGGAGAGGTTCATCACCACAGCATCGGAACCCTGGCTCGGGACACTCACGACACGCTCACCTTCCGCACCAACCTCAACGCCACCCACACCATCCAGCGGCCCGACATCGAGCATCCGCCGGAACCACACCCGCTCATACCGACTACGCCATGGCACCACAGCCGCCACTGGCTGAGCCCACCGGAAACACCGGCGCGCTTGGTAAATACCACCGCCTCGCAGCCCGCGCCACAGTGGCTGGCGATCGAACAACGGTTGAAGGCAGAAGTATCCGCGCCCCAACCCGGTACCGTGCTCGGCGAGCACGTCACAATAGGCACCACACCGCCGGTACATCTGTGGCAGGCGTCGCTGCAGCAGGAGACCAAGCCGTACCCGGGTTGTCACCGCATCCGCGGTGTGGAAACGGTTCCGGTATCCGTCCTGTTACAGACGCTTTCGACTGCAGCAGCCGAATGCGGAGCATCGGCACTCTCTGATGTCCGATTCGAGTCGGCGATCGTCATCGATCAGCCACAGGTGATCCAGGTGATCGCTGACGATGAATCCGTCACCGTGTCATCCGGTTCGGCGGTGGACACCCCGGCGGAACGTCGGGTCGGGCACGCCAGGGCCCGAATCTCACACGGGCCGCACCAGGAACTGGACAGCACATTCGCCGGCGCCCGTCACGAAACACCCACCCACCCCCAATCATCGATAACTTCACTGCAGCCGGCGGGGGGTATTGAGGAACAGCCATTCGCATGGTCGATCGACTCGTACCGGCTGGCGGCGGACGGATTACGCGCCGAAGTCGTCTTGCCGCAGGCCTCAACCGTCGCGCTGCTTGACGCCGCCCTTTTTCTCGCGCGCCTGGCGGACGGATTTGAGCGGCCGCTAATGGTTCCGGCCGCCGCCGACAGCGTTTGGTTCGATGCTGCACTCGCCGGTTCCCGCGGCATCGTCGAGGTACATCGGCACTGCGCGCAAGGTGAGTTGATCGTCGACATCGCCGTGACGGTACCCGACGGCCGCACCTGCGTCGACATGCGCGGACTACGGTATGTTGCAACAGAATCAGTTGAGGCCCAAGCTGATTCGTGCGATGAATCGAGGATACCGGCATGGACGGGGATGGCCGCGGAAGACATAGTCAGCGAGCTCGAGACGAGGCTGCAAGCCATCCTCGCCCGCGAACTCGGCATGCCGACATCGGCAGTAGGTCTTCATCGGCCGTTCCCCGAGCTGGGGGTGGATTCGATGATGGCGATGGCTTTCCTGAAAGATGCCAAGCGTTTAGCGGGCTTCGACTTGTCGGTGACGAAGTTATTTGACCGCCCGACGATCTCGTCGGTTGCAGCATATTTAGCGGAAGTGCTTGAGGTAGCGCAAGTCGCGGAGATTGGCGTGGATGAAGAATCTACCCGGGGGGCGCCCGACTCCGAGGGCAGCGTGTTGGATGCGTTGTTCGACAGCGTGGAATTGGCCACTGACGGTAGTAAGAGCGGTATTGATAAGGACGATCATCAGGAGGGTTGCGGGTATGACCGCCGACCAGCGCGCCGCGCCGTTGGATCAACTCGAGAAGGCTTCGCCTATCGCGACCGCGGAGCCGGTGGCGGTGGCGGGCTCGGGCAGTTTTTCACCAGCATCGACCGCCTGCTGCAGACTGACGACTCCACGGTCACTGCGATACTCGGCGGCGTGCGGATTCACGGCAGGAACTCGGAACCCAGGTAGCTGGCCGATGTTCGATCCATCGTGGTCGCCGCCCATGTGGATCGCGCCAATGCGGCCATGCGGGAACTGAGGAACGCCATCCTAGGCCCCACCAAGTCCTCGACGGCCACGTCGCGTGCCTCGGCCACTGCGGCGGAGGACACACCAGCTGGCACTGCCGAACCTGCGATGCCGTCGTCTACGAACTGCCGCTCAACGCTCACTGCACATGCCTTCCGGGCTGGCGGTGGTGCGGATCTGTAGCGGTCGGGAGTAGCGGCCCTTCGGATCTATATTTCGGTAACCGGGGTCGGTCACGCCGGTTGGCTAGCGCTACGGTGTTCTCGCCGAGCGGCGAAATACTCGGCCCAGGAAGTCACCTCAGGGTGCTGCTTCAGTAGCGCGCGACGCTGGCGTTCGGTCATACCGCCCCAGACACCGAACTCCATCTGGTTGTCGAGTGCCTCGGCGGCGCACTCGGCGATGACCGGACAGTGCCGACAAATTACCGCCGCTTTTCTCTGCGCCGCTCCGCGAACGAACAGTCGGTCGGGGTCGGTGGAGCGACACCGAGCGCTCGACACCCACACGATGCGGGCTTCGGCCGCCGAAATGGTGCTTTCAGTAGTAACCATGGCGCCCCTCCGCGTCAATACTGTGTCCCCCAGGTAGCCCGCAGCTTGCGTAGCGGGTTGCCAGTCCCAGCGAAAGTCTAAGAGGACTTATGCGGTTTGCAAATAGCACGCTAGTACCTTTTTGGCGATGCTTGCAGCTGCAAGTAGCTGATCTTGGCAACGACAGACTAAACCGATAAAGTCGCAGCTCACGTGAGCATATCGGCATGTTGGAGCTCGCATAGCAACAAAGATTGTTGTGCTCGGAGGCTGCCTGCGGCAGACGGGTGAGGCCGAGAACAACGACGACCTAGGTCGCAACCTCGGTGGGTGCGAGGACTGAATCGAAATACTTTCGTGGAGTTGGCCTAGCACCCCTTTGGAGAGGTAGCGGTAGACAGTGGCGCGCAAGACCCCAGCAGCTTTGCGATGTCAGTGGCCGCGATGCCCTTTCCCGCATGCTGCGAGCCTTGGCGGCGGCAGCGTCGTCGACCTTGCACGGACGCCCGCCCTTACGCCGGTTGGCGGCTGTGGCAGCGAGACCGGCGCGGGTGCGCTCGATCATGGTGTCCCGCTCAAGCTGCGCGAAGGCGGCCATGATGGTCAACATCGCCTTGCCCATCGCGCCCTCGGTATGGAGGCCCTCGGTGATGCTGCGGAAACCGATCCCGCGTGCCATGAGGGCGTCGACAACAGCGAGCACGTGCTGTGTTGCGCCCGAGGCGGTCGAGCTTCCAGACCATGACGGTGTCGCCCCTCGCGGACGTACTCCAGTAGGGCGGTAGGCCCGGACGGTCGTCCTTCGCGCCAGACATGATGTCCGAGAACGTCTTTGTCACCCCGGCGGCGGGCCGCACATACAGCGTGATTTTCTGGCGGTGACGCGGGTTCTGCGCCAGGACCGTAGGAATCGCGACCACGCGGTCCAGCGTCGCCGAACTGACCACTCTTGAGCGAGCACGTCCACATCCACGCCGTTCTGCAGCTCGTAGACCGGCGACTGGTTAGTCATGTGCGTTGAACCCTGCAGGGCCAGATACCACGCCATCGGCGTCTCCTTCCTCATCGACGCTGTCCGCGACAGCGAAAGCGGATGTGCAGAACAAGCCGGGCAAGTGCCACCGCAACGCTACGGTGGGCGCTGGCGTCAGCGCTGGGGGTCGACTGCGACCTCTGAGTGGCCACGGAGCGCATCGGCGATCACCGTAATAACTCGATCCGCGTGCCGTTCCAGGTAGAAATGCCCACCGTCGAAGGTGTGGGTCGCGCCGCCACCGGTGGTGTGCTCGTGCCAGGCCATCGCCTCTTCGACAGTGGTCGCCGGGTCGTCCACAGCCGTCATCACCACGATGGGCGCGCTGATCCGGACCTCGACACCGCGCCGATACTGTTCGAGCGCTCGCACGTCGTTGCGGAACGCGGGCAACACCATGTCCAGCATGTCTGGGTCGTTCAGGAGACGCGGATCGGTGCCACCGAGCTTGCGCATCTGCTGCACGACGTCGGCGTCATCACGCAGCCGGATCACCTCGCCACCCAGAGCGCTCGGCGCTCGGCGACCGGAGGCAAAGACGGTGGTCGGCCTGATCTGAGCCAACTCCTCGAACCGGCGAGCGACCTCGAAAGCCAGCACTGCACCCATGCTGTGTCCGAATAAAGCGACCGGGCCATCGATTCCTGGGTGCAGGGCCGCGTAGATGCGATCCGCCAGCTCCTCAATGGTTTCGACGAACGGCTCGCGACTGCGATCTTGACGGCCGGGGTACTGGATGGCGCACACATTGACCTCGGGTGACATCGCCGCCGACAACCGGAAAAAGTAGCTGGCAGAACCACCGGCGTGGGGAAAGCACACCAACCGGGTGCGGGCATTTCCGGCGTCGTGAAAGCACCGGACCCACAGGCGTTGCTGCATCGGTGTCAGCAACGTAGATGCTCCTTTCAATGACCCTTAACGGCGTGGGGATCGACGCCAAATGATAATAGAAGCGGAGAACGAGTACCCACGGCACCTCGCCGCTGCAGGAACTGCCGAGCCTGCCCACACGGGGTAGATCAGCCGCGCCGTCTGATGGCCCCACCGCGCCCGCCTCGGGCGGGATACCACTTCATGGGTTCACCGTGACTGAGATTCTCCGAGTAGCCGCTGCACAGCATCTCTTGCCCCGACAGCGGATAGTGGAGAACTTCATCCAGTCGTTGCACTCGTCACAAATGGTCGGGCCACTGTAAACCTGGGCGGTGGCCCTTCGGCCCAGGTAACAGCGGTTCGTCGAATGGTGTCGACCAGGGCAAGAAGAAGTCCTGTATCGAGGGCCGTCACGGCGCACCCACCACGAAACGAACTCCGCCTATCTCGGCGACCCATCCGTCACCGTCGGGCAAGCCCTCCAGGCCGGGTGTCAACCAGAGTTCGGTGATGCCTTCGGGCTGGCCGTCCACCGCCGAGACGAACCGCAAGGCTTGACCGGCCGAGTCCAGCCGGACCACGGCTAGCCCGCCGTCGACCTCCGCGTCGAGCCCAAGAACCCGGGCCCACCGCTGAGCCGCCACGGGCGGTTCTTCCACCTCGACCGTGATGCCGGCGATGCCGCCGGCCGGGTGATCGGGCGCGGTTCCCGTCCATGCCGGTCCCGCCCAGCGCCACGAGCTGCTGGGCGACGCCCAGTCCAGGGACACGATCGCCCCGGGGATGTCCTTGGGGTGCAGGTGGGTGCCGGCGATGTCCTCGAGGTCAACCTTCCACACCACGCGAACTCCCAGATCGGCCACCCGCCGGCGGGCCTCCTCGAGCGAGGGCATCTGGAATATGGCCATGTAGCCGCTGTCTGACCCGCGGCGGGCCAGGTAGCGCCCGGCGGTGGTATCGGGCTGCACGGGAGAGACGACTTCCACGAAGGTGTCGCCCACCGGAAACACCGCGTTGATCAGCCCGAACTCGCCGACCCCCGGATCATGGAACGGGTCCGGCCAGCCAAAGGTCCCCTGGAGAGCAGTGGCGGTCTTCTCGCAGTCGTGCGCAACCAGCGCCACCTGGCGCAGACGAGGACCGGGCAGTGAATCTGGCATAAACACCCTCCCACGGCAGCGAAGTCGAACCACCGTACCTGGGAGGTGCACTCTGCGGACGGCTCGCCCCGTACGTGGGTGCGGTGGCTCGCCACCGACCATGTGGCGACGGTGTTTCCTGGTACTACGCCACTGTCGTGCCACCTGAGGATCAGGAAGCAGCGGACGAGCGGGCACGGGAACGGGCCGGTCGCGGAACTGGCGGCGGCGTCAGGGGAGTACGAGGGTCTAGTGCTGTTGTTGGCCTACACCGGCCTGCGATGGGGCGAGGCGACCGGGCTGCGCATCCGCGATCTGGACATGCTGCGTCGTCGGGCCACCATCTCCGAGAACGCCGTCGAGGTTGGGTCGGAGATCATTGTCGGAACCACGAAGGGCCACAAGCTGCGCAGCGTGCCGCTGCCGGACTTCCTGCTGCCTTATGTGGGCCGCCAGTGTGAGGATCGGTGCCGCGACGATCTGTTGTTCCCCGGCGACGATGGCGGATACCTGAAACGCCCGCATGCCGGGTCGGGGTGGTTCGACAAAGCGGTCAGGGCATCCGGTGTCCCGCGCACCACGCCACACGACCTTCGTCACACTGCGGCCAGCCTTGCGGTGTCGTCCGGTGCGAACATCAAAGCGATCCAGAAAATGCTAGGGCACGCTTCGGCAGCGATGACGCTGGACATCTACGCCGACCTGTTCGATGACGATCTGGAAGCTGTGGCTACCGCCCTCGACAAGGCCCGCGCTCGTGAAAGTGTGGGCAAAATGTGGGCACGACCCGGTGAGTCAACCCGACGATAGTGCTCTGAACTGCTCTTTTACGCCCTGCCGAGGGTGTTTCCGCAGGCGCAGATGAGGGTTCAAATCCCTCCGCCACCGCTGCGCCGGCGATCGGTCTTGTTCCGGTCGACTACGGTGTTGTGCATGTTCGACCGGCTCAAGATCTCCGCGCGGCAGAAGCTGCAGCGCGCGATGGCCGAGGTCGTCGACGCCGAGCTGACGCGGCGGCAACAATCCCTCGACGAGCACCAACGGCGCCTGACGGATCTGCACAACGAACAGATCGCGGCGCTCGACCGGCTGGCGGGCCGGCTCACGGAGTCGGACGAACGCCTGCACCGCAGGCTGTATGACCTCGAGCAGATCTCGCGTCGCGACATCTTGAACGCGCAGGACATCGCCGCCGCCAGTGGCAGCGCGGAGTTCGTTCTCGAGCACATGCCGAACGCGTCGGTGTTCTGGCATCCGCACGACACGCTGCGATTCGCGCTCAGTCAGATCAAGGGGCCGGGTCTCGCGCTGGAGTTCGGGGTAGCGACGGGCAGCACGTTGACGATCATCGCCGACACGGTGGCCACTGACCGTACGGTGGCGGGGTTCGACACCTTCGCCGGGCTACCCGAGGCGTGGCGTTCCGGGTTTCCCGTCGGCGAGTTCGCGCAGGAGGAGATTCCCACCGTCGAAGGAGCCGAGATCGTCGTCGGGTTGTTCTCCGACGAGCTGCCCGGATATCTCGCCCGCAACGAGGAACAGATCGCGTTCCTTCATGTCGACTGCGACCTCTACTCGTCGACGAAGACCGTATTCGATCTCCTCGGCGATCGTCTCGCGGCGGATGCGATTCTGCTCTTCGACGAGTTCTTCAACTATCCCGGCTGGCGGTTGCACGAGTACCGGGCGTGGACCGAGTTCACCGCGCGAACCGGTCGCACCTTCGAATATCTCGGCTACACCGGCAACAACGAGCAGGTGGCAGTGCGGCTGCACTGATCAGCTGCTGAACAGCCGTGCCCAGTTGTCCCGGCTGGTCAGCTCGGGCAGCGCCTCCCGGTAGGCTGCCTGCACCGACGGCGCCTCCTTCTGCAGCCGTCGAAGCGCCTTGCGGGCGCGCCGCGAGACCGACTTCAGTTTCTGCTTGTCGCGGCGGCGGATCCGCACCCCGGCCTGCGACGCGTCGGTCACCACGGCGGAGTCGAAGAGCGACACGTGCCACCACTCGTTGTGCGCCGCGGTGATGGCGACGGGTCCGGGAATGGCGCGGCCCAGCCATTGGTAGACAAGGCGTTTGGCCAACACGAGGTTGATCCGGTCCTTGCGGGGGCGGTGACCGAGCGGAACGATCCGCGGAACGGCACCCGTGAGTTCACCGATCTTCACGGCCGGATGCACCACGGTCTCGGCGAACTCCGACCGATCGGCGCGTATCGCCGCGAGAGCGGACGGTCCGCCGTCGTGCAGGACCTCCGGGCCCTTCAGAAAGTCCTCGATACCGCGAACCATGGTGTAGGCCAAGCCGTATTGCATCGCCGTCAGGCACTCGGTGATCTCACGTGCCAACCACCTGCTGGTGACCTTCCCGTCGATCTGGCCGTGCATCGCGTGTGTGATGAGCGAGTTGCGCACGCTGAAGTAGCGGATGAACTCGTCGCGGTCCTTCCAGTGGAAGTCGGCGTGCCAAACGCCGGCGTTGGGCAGCGTCGTGGTCGGGAAGCCGGCCTCGGCAGCGCGCAGACCGTACTCGATGTCGTCCCATTGGAAGAACATCGGGATCGGCAAACCGATCGCGGCGATCACCTCCGAGGGGATCAGGCACGACCACCAGGCGTTGTACTCGGCGTCGACGCGCTGGTCCTGCCGGTGCTTGAGCATGTTCGAGTTGTGCAGTGCGTTGGGCGCCCACCGGCCGGCCCGCAGCCGGGGCATCTCGGTCTGCTCGGCGCCGACGTGCAGCTGCCTGGTGTTCTTCAGATACAGCATCTGCGCGCCGACGATCGTCGGCTTCGGCGTCAGATTGGCGAAAGCGTTGAGCCGCAGCACCGTTTCGGGTTCCAGCAGGATGTCGTCATCCATCAGGATGACGTTGGCGTGGTCGGCGATGCTCGAGATCTCATAGAGGCCGCGCGCGAATCCGCCCGCGCCGCCGAGGTTCGGCTGCCGCAGATACACCAGCTTGTCGCCCAGCTGCGCGGCGACGTCCTGGTAGAGCTGACGGGTCTCGACGGCGTCGGTGCCTTGATCGGCGACGTAGACCGCGTCGATACCCGCCAACAGACTCTTGTCGCCCGCGATGGTCGCCAAATTCGTCGCGCAGTCGTCGGCCCGGTTGAACGTGCAGATGGCGATGGCGGCGGGCCGGATGGTGTCGGGCCCCGGCACCGTCCACTCCAGGTCGGTGATTCTCAGCGGGCCGCCGACTGCCCGGCACTCCATCCACAGGGCGCCGCCGTCGACGAACTCGTTGAGCCCGGTCGACAGCACCGCGGTCCCGGTGCCCTCGACCTCCTTGCTGGTGACCGTTCGCTCGGTGCCGCCGGCATCCGAGGCGCGCAGCAGCAGGGTCGCGGGACCGGAGGCGTCGAAGACGAGCTTGACTTGCACCTCAGTGGCGATGGTCCAGCGCTGGAAGTAGCTGGCGGGAAGTCGGCCGAAGTAGGTGTTGGTGTCGACGGTGGCGCCGTGCTCGAGGTGCAGGGCGTTTCGCTCCCGGTGCGCCTTGCCGCTCAGGATGCGGGCGTACATCTCGTCGGACACCTGCGCGCTGGGTCCGCTGAACAGCCCGCGAGCGACGACTAGCCGCTCGGGGGCGGCGTGCTCGGTGAGCGCCCCGCGCTCGCTCATGCTGCTCCCACTGCTTATTTACGTCCTGGGTGAGCCGTTGCACTCTGCCCAGGGTCCCCGGGGAGCGTAACAAGCTGGCGTTCTGAGACAAGTTGATGGCGCGCTGCTCTGCAGCGAAATCTGAAAACCGCTGTTCAGCGCGATTCCAAAATGGTCTTCAGGCGTTCCAGATCCTTACTGGTCGTCCGTCTGATCGCGGTGGCGAGGATGGGCGCGGCCAGCCCGGGGAAGCCTGTCGGCTCGCCCCGGTTGCGCACGGTCATCCAGGTGCCGCCGTCGCCGTCGTCGGCCCACAGGTAGGTCGTCTCCATCGGGAAGGGACCGCGGACAGACCGCATCGTGAACCGTTCGTCGGGCACCAGTTCGACCACCTCGTAGGTGTACTCCAGGGTCCGGCCCAGGAACCCGCTGGTGAACCGCAGCAACGAGCCCACCGCGACGGGCGCTGTCGGAGTCCCAGTGCACCGCCCGGATGTTCGCGTTCCACCTCGTCACGGTGCCCGGATCGCAGCAGTATGCCGCCACCTCGCGGCGTGGCCGGTCAATGGTGGCGTGCGCCTCGACATCGACGGTCATGAGGCCGCCTTCGCCAGCACCGCAACCCCTGCCTCGATCTGCGATTCGGTCAGGTTCGCGTAGCCGAGCAGCAGGCCGGGCGGTGCTGTCGCCGGGTCCGCGTGACACGGCGCGAGCGCTTCGACGTTCACCCGCATGGCCGCCGCGCGTCGGACCAGGTCGGCGACGGGATAGCCGTCGGGGAACCGGACGGTGAGGTGGACCCCGGCTGCCGCGCCGAGCACCGTCGCGTGCGGAAGGTGGCGCGCCAGCGCGGCCAGCAGCGCGTTGCGGCGGGTCAGATACCGGCGCCGCATCTGCCGCAGATGGCGGTCATAACCGCCCGAGCTCAACAGCTTGGCGAAGGCGATCTGATCCATCACCGAGCTGCCGGCGTCGGCCAGGCCCTTCGACAGGCTCATCGCATCGACCAGCCGAGGGGGCAGCACCATCCACCCGATGCGCAGTCCCGGCGCCAGCGTCTTGCTCGTCGAGCCGAGGTAGATCACCCGGTCCGGGGCGATGCCCTGCAGCGCGCCGACGGGCGCCCTGTCGTAGCGGTACTCGGCGTCATAGTCGTCCTCGATGACCAGATGTCCGGCGCGGGCCCACTCCACCAGCGAAGTGCGCCTGGTGGCTGAGAGCACGACACCGGTCGGCGACTGGTGCGCGGGTGTCGAAAGCACGGTTCTCGCGCCGCTGTCGGCCAGCGCGCCGACGTCGAGCCCCTCCTCGTCGACGGGGACGGGCACCGGATCGATGCCGTTGTGCCGCAACAGCATCCGGTGCAACCAGAACCCGGGATCCTCCATCGCGAGTGGCAGTTCGTCGCTTCCAAGCGCGCGAGCGAGCAAGGCGATGGCCTGCGTGGCCCCCGAGCAGAGCACGATGTGTCGCGGGTCGGCCTGCACGCCTCGGGTGCGGCGCAGATAGTCGGCGACGGCGATGCGCGCGACAGGCAGACCCTGCGGCTGGATGTACCCGAGCGACTCCGAACCGGTTTCCGCCAGGCCCGCCCGCAGTGCGCGCAGCCATGCGGCCCGCGGGAAACTGCCGAGATCGGGCGAGCCTGCAAGGAAGTCGACGTCGTAACGCCGGGCCGACTCCGTGTGCTGCGGTGCGCTCGCCGTCTCCACGGTCGCGACGACGGTGCCCGAGCCGTGCCTGCTCGACAGGAAGCCCTCGGCGACCAGTTGGCTGTAGGCGTCGACCACGAGTCGCCGCGACACCCCGAGGTCTGACGCGAGCACCCGCGTCGACGGCATCCTGGAGTGCGGGGCCAGCCGGCCGGTGCGGATGGCGCTGCGCAGCCCGTCGGCCAGCTGGCGGTGCAGCGGTTGGGCCGAGGCGCGGTCGAGTTCGACGAGGAGCTCTTCGCCGCCGCGCACCCCGGGAGTGGTACCCGAAATTGCCGCCAAAGTGGTGCCTATCATGAGGCCAGTAACGAACTAGCGTGACGGTATGTCAACGACACCGACGCGCACAAGGGCCGGGCTTGTCCCGCGCACGCGGGGAGCGACCATGATCAAAGTCACCCTCATCGTCTTCGGGGTGTACGCCCTGGCCCTCGGGTTGTTCATGATGTTCTTCCCCGGCATGTTCTTCGACACCCTCGGGACCTTCGGGGTCCGCAACGATCACTACATCTTCGACAACGCGACGTTCGAGATTCCGCAGGGTCTGCTGCTGCTGGCCGCCGTGCGGCGGGCGTCGTGGCGGGTACCGGCGCTGGCGTTCGCGACCGTGCACTGGGCGCTGCACTCGATCAGCCACATCGTCGACCCCCATCACGGTGCGGGCGACCTCATCGGCTGGCTCGAGGCGGGCGGCCTCGTCGCGACAACGGTGATACTGGCGATCGCCCTGCGCGCGGCGGTGAACGCGGAGAAGGGCGCCGGGCACTGATGCGCGTGCTGGTCGCAGGGGCCACCAGCGTCCCCGGTCTTCCGCTGCTGCGCGAACTCACTGCCCGCGGCCACGAGGTCGTCGGCCTGACCCGGTCATCGGCCAGGACGTCGCAGATCGAGGCGGCAGGCGCCAGGGCGATGGTGGTCGACGTCTTCGATCCCGATGACATCGACAAGGTCGTCGCCGACATCGGCCCGGAAGTGGTCGTCTCGCTGCTCACCACGCTGCCGAAGCGAGGACCCATGCGGGTCAAGGATTTCGAGCCCGCACGGCGGTTGTGGGGACGGGGTGCACCGAATCTCGTCGCCGCTGCGCAGAAGTCCGGCGTGCGACGTGTCGTCGCCGAGTCCGTCATGTTCGCCTACGGGTACCCGTCGTCGGGCCCGGCGCTGATGGACGAGACCGATCCCTACCCGGGGCCACCGCCGCCGGGCGGCGACGCGATGCTCGCCGCGCTGCGCGACATGGAACGCACGGTTCTGGCGGTCGGCGAGCGCAGCGACACCGAAGGAATCGTGTTGCGCTACGGCGCTTTCTACGGGCCGGGAGTACCGCATGACGAGTTGTTCGCACGAATGGCGAAGTGGCGCGTCTCGTTGGACATGGGCGGTGACGGCATCGTGTCGTGGGTGCACATCAACGACGTCGTCACGGCCACCGCGAATGCCCTCGACCGCGGCAGAGGCGGGCAGATCTACAACATCGTCGACGATCGGCCGCAGTCCTTCAACGACTACAGCCGGGAGTTGGCGGCGAAGCTGGGCCGTCCGCGGCAGGTGCGCATTCCGCCCGCGCTGGTGAAGGTCGTCGCCCCCTACGGGGTGGCGGCGTTCGGTGACACCTGGCTGCCGCTGTCGAACGCGAAGGCGAAGGCCGAACTCGGCTGGACGCCTATTCCCCGGTGAAGTTCGGCGGCCGCTTCTCGAACGTCGCGGTGATCCCCTCGGTGAGGTCCTTCGAGGGCAGCATCGCCGAGTTCCACACCGCCACGTAGCGCAGGCTTTCCGAGACCCGCGCGATGCGCTGCTGGTCGAGGACGTCCTTGATGCCGTTGACGGTCAGCGGCGGGTTGGCCGCGATCTCGGCGGCGGTCTCGTGTGCAGCCGCAAGCGATGCTTCCGCGTCGTCGTAGACGTCGTTGACGAGGCCGATCTTCTCGGCCCGCGCCGCGTCGATGTTCTTACCCGTCAGCGCCAGTTCGCGGAGGTGGCCGTCGTTGAGGATCAGTGGGAGCCTGGCCAGGCTGCCGACATCGGCGACCATCGCGAGCTTCACCTCGCGCACCGAGAACTTCGCGTCGGCGCTGGCGTAGCGGATGTCCACGGCCGAGATGAGGTCCACGCCGCCGCCGATGCACCAGCCGTGCACCGACGCGATGGTCGGCGTGCGGCAGTCCGCGACGGCGTTGATCGCACCCTGCATGCGCAGGATGGTGGCGTGGAACTCCGCGCGCGGCCGCGCCGACGAGCCGCCGGCCAGCACTCCGGCCAGTGAGCCGCCCATCGCGGGTACGTCGAGGCCGTAGCTGAAGTTCGTGCCCGATCCCGTGAGAACGATCGCGCGCACGTCGCGGTCGGCGTCGAGCTTTGCGAACACCTCGGGCATCTCGGCCCAGAACGCCGGACCCATCGCGTTGCCCTTGCCCGGACCCGTCAGCGTCACCCGAGCGACCTGATCGGCGATGTCGACGGTGAGGGACTCGTACGTGTCAGCCATGAGTCGACAGGCTAGCCACTCACGGCGGCGAGCCGCCGAGCACCACCTCTTTGACGACCGCGCTCGGAAGGAATGAACACATCGCCGATGCCATGATCGCCGCGACCATCTCGGATTCGGGGCCCTGGCCCTGCTGCGGGCCCTCCTTCTCGAGGATGGCCTTGATGACCGCGCGCTGGGTCGCCTCGTCGAGCTTGGTGAACTCGCTGCACTTCATGGTCTCCGAGTTCGCGGGTGCGGGTACCTCAGGGACGTCCGTGTCGCCCGGCATCGGGAAACCGGGGATCTGCGGAAGGCCCGGGATGTCCGGCAGCCCTGGAATGCCGGGAAAACCTGGGTCTTCAGTCGACGGCGTCCGCGTCGGCGCCGAGATCGGCGGTCCCGGCTCGGTGGTCATTGCGACGGAGCCCTCCGTGGTGCGTGAGCACCCCGTGGCCAGGCCGATGAAGACCAGTGCCGCGGCCGTTACCCGCAGGTGGGTTCTCATCTGCGCAACGATAGGCGCACCGGCGTCGTAGCGTGGGGATCATGCCCTCCGATTTGCGCCCAGGCCCCGATTCGCCACCGACCGATGAACTCGACAGCGCCGAAGCGAGTCTGGCTGTGCTGCAGAGCGTCCTGCATCCGATCGCCAACGACGACTGGTCCAAGCAGACTCCCTGCCGCGAGTTCGACATCGCCGGACTCACCGACCATCTGATGAACTCGATCACCGTGATCGGCGGCGCCGCGGGCGCGGAGCTTCCCGATCGCGATCCGACCGACTCGGTCGAACGCCAGGTGATCGCCGCGGCACGGCCCGCGCTGGACGCGTGGCACCGCCGCGGGCTCGACGGCACCGTGAAGTTCGGCGACAGCGAGGCGCCGGCGCGGGTGATGGCGGGGATCCTGTCGCTGGAGTTCCTCGTGCACGCGTGGGACTACGCGACGTCGATGGGTCGAAGCCTCGATGTGCCTGACTCGTTGTCGGACTACGTCGTCGGGATCGCGAAGGGTGTCATCACGCCGCAGGGCAGGAACACGGCGGGCTTCGACGACCCGGTCGACATCGCGGCCGATGCGAAGTCGCTCGACAAGCTGGTGGCCTACACCGGCCGAAACCCGCGTTGATTTTGCAGCCAGGGTTGCGGATCAGCGACGAGCACAGCCCTGCGCGCAATATCAACGAGTCGCTCATGCGCGTTCGAGATAGAAGTAGAAGTGCCGCCCGTTGTCGAGCGCGCCCTTGCCGTTGGTGATGGAGAGGACGGCGTTGTCGTCGATCTTCTTGAAGTGGTCATGGATCGGCATGCCGTCGTAGACCATCGTCGCGGTCACCTCGCCGCGGAACTCCTCCATCCACAGGCTGGCGGCGCCATTCATCAGCTTGGTGTCGGAGAACGTGACGCCGTGCTGATCCACGCAGACCACGGGGTCGACATCGAGCGCCGACCGGAACGTCGTGCCGTACCAGCTCGTCCCGAGAAAACCCTCGCCGCGGTGCCCAGTGGGCAGATCGCCGCCTCGCCACTCGCCGATCATGAACTCGATCGTCACCGGCTCGAGCGTTGACCAGAATTCCTCGAGGTCGTCGTACGGAATCGCGGCGAGCTGTTTGAGTGCGTCGAATCGCTGACGGGCGTCGCTCATGCGGCGGCGATCCAGCCCGTGGCGAACTCGAGGAACATGTCGTTCTCCTGCGTGGACGCGACGGTGACCCGCACGCCGTCGTCGCCGTAGGGCCGGACGATGATGCGGCTGTTGGCGGAATCGGCCGCGAACTGCTGAGCCCGGCCGGGCAGCGGCAGCCAGACGAAGTTGGCCTGCGACGGCGGCACGGTATAGCCGGCGTCGCGCAGCGCTGCGGTCACCCTGGCGCGCTCGGCGACGACGGCAGCGGTGCGGCCGAGCAGTTCGTCTGCGGCGTCCAGGGACGCGATCGCGGCGGCCTGCGACACACTCGTCGCACTGAACGGGACGTAGACCTTGCCGAGCGCGGTGATGATGTCCGGATCGCCGACGGCATAGCCGACCCGCAGCCCCGCCAGCCCGTAGGCCTTCGAGAACGTGCGCAGCACAACGACATTGCTGTGTGCGCGGACCAGCCCGAAGCTGTCGGGCAGCATGTCGTCGGTGATGTACTCGACGTACGCCTCGTCGAGTGCGATCAGGATGTCCGACGGCACCGATTCGATGAAGCGGGCCAACGCTGCCGGCTCGACGACGGTGCTGGTCGGATTGTTCGGGTTGCAGACGAAGATCAGCCGCGTCCGGTCGGTGACCGCGGCGGCCATCGCGTCGAGGTCGTAGGTGTGGTCGGTCAGCGGCACCTGCACAGGCGTCGCACCGGCGGTGCGGGTCTGCAGCGGATAGATCTCGAAGCTGCGCCAGCCGTAGACCACCTCGTCGCCGACCGTTGAGGTGATCTGAATGAGCTGCTGGCACAGGCTCACCGATCCGCAACCGACCGCGATGTGCTCGGGTGCGAAGTTGACGTGCTTGGCGAGCCGCTCCTTCAACTCCACGTAGCCGTTGTCCGGGTAGCGGTTGATGGTGTCGGTCGACTTCTCGATGGCCGTCCGCACGCTGGGCAGCGGGCCGTTCACCGTCTCGTTGCTCGCGATCTTGATCGCACCCGGCACGGTTCTGCCGGGCGTGTACGCCGGCAGATCGGCCAGTTCAGGACGTAGACGGGCGGGCACCCGACCAGTCTATGGGTGGCCGTAGTGCGCTTTGCCTGGTGGCGTGGCCCCTGTGTACTCTGTCGGATCGGCGGTAATCGTCGGGAGGCGTGCCAGAGCGGCCGAATGGGGCTCACTGCTAATGAGTTGTCGCCCTCAAAGGCGACCGGAGGTTCAAATCCTCTCGCCTCCGCCGCGGCTCACGCAGCCACGCACAACTGAATAGAACTGCGCCCGTAGCTCAACGGATAGAGCATCTGACTACGGATCAGAAGGTTAGGGGTTCGAATCCCTTCGGGCGCGCTCAGTTCCAGCGTAAATGCATGCTGCGCGATGAACGCGCCCCCGCCAGTCGATACTTGCCCGACACATGCAATCGCCACGTTGCCCTGCTGTTAGCTTATCGAAAGCATGCGAGCCTCGGGCCCACGAATCTGTCTTTAAACGTAGTGATGCAATCCCCCGATAGACCGTCGCCGTAGTTGATAGCGTTTAAACGCCGTGACGAGGCCAAGGCCGGTGAATCCATCGAAGGAAGTTCCGATGTGCAAAGTAATTAGCAGGAATGGCTCCCAATTGCTCGCCATTGCAACGGCGACAGGCGCCGTGGGGTTGCTCACCGTTCTGCCAGCCGCCCAGGCGGAGCCACTCATTCCGTCGCGCGCTTGCGACAGTTATGTCTTTAATGGGGAGTTTCGAGCCAGGGGGAGCAACGGCTGGACGGTGTCGTTCAATTCGACCGGGGAATATGCGTCCGGCCCTGCTGAGGTCAGATTCGACGACGGCGGTCGGGTTCATGGGGTCGTCCAATCTGGCCGCGTCGTCGGCAATACGATCCAATTCTCGATAAAATGGGAGAACAACCCACAGAACGTATGGGATTTTTGGGGCCGTACTAGTGACGGCGGCCACGCGGAGGGCGAGGAGGGAAAAGGCGCCCCCGGGGACGCAACATGGTTCTCCGAAACTCCGCTCGCCTGCTCAACACCCGCGGCACCGGAACAATTGCCTCCGGTGGAGGGTCTCCGATAGCCGGTCCAGCTGGTTCTGGAGTCAGGTCGTGATGGATAAGCCGTTCGGTTCCGGAATATCGAATGCGTAGAAGCGGGTGGGGAACAGTCGAAGCAGCCAGGCACTAGGTCCGATGTCCCGAGCACGCTATTCCGATGTGAAAACAGACACCCTCGGCCGCGCCACGATTCAGCGGAAACGTCTTTCGCCGGTTTGTGACACGCTCATCAGTCGCACTTTTCTGCGGGACGCTCCGGCACCCAGGGCGACGCCATGATCCCACCCGACATGCTCCGCCAAGCTCCGCGAAGCGCGCCGATACGCCGGCATCGGGACGCTCCTCGGTCGCTCGTCGTAATCCGTTCAGGCGCTAGCGATGTGGCCGCCGCCGCGCCGCAGCATCCGCGGGATCGCCTGCCTGCAGAGTTCGGCAGGCGCTAGGTAGTTGACTTCGGTGGTCATGCGAAGGACGTCGTCGGCGGCCTCGGTGAACCCACAGGTGACGCCGATGCCCGCGTTGTTCACCAGCACGTCGACGGGTCCAGCCTCGTCCTCGACCCTGTCGATGAGGCCGGCCACCTGTGCGGGATCCGCGAGATCGGCCGGGTGCACTGTGCCGCCGAGCGGGCCCGCGACGGTCTCGAGCGCGTCCTTGTCCCGCGACACCAGCGCCACCGTCGCACCCGCTTGCGCGAACTTGCCTGCGAGCGATTCGCCGATGCCTCTCGACGCCCCGGTGATCATGACCCGCTTACCGTCCAGCTTCATCGTCGGAGGATATGCGCCCATCTGGCTTTCGGGCTCGGATCTGCAATCGCGATACCCAAGTGCGTTAACCGATGCCGTCGTCGCCGGTCGAGCAATGTGACATGAGGACGTAACTTGCAGGCACCTCGCGAAGCGCCCGGACGTTGGCCAGCAGTCGATTCGGCGCGCCGCGAGTGACGTATCGTCCCGGGTTTCCGATCTGGACGGCGAGTGCGCCGCAACTGTCGACGAAATCGACGAGCAGGCGACAGTCGGTGCCCCCACGGCCCTGGCATTGCGCCATCGCTTTGTTGTACAGGTTCGCCGGAGTGTCGGCACCATTCGCCCAGCCGTAGGCGCCGGTCGCCGGCGAGTACACGACTGCGAGATATGTGGTTTCAGCGGCGTGGGCTGGTGTGGCCGCACCGAGGGCGCCCGCGATGGTCGCCCCGGCGACGAGCATCGTGGCGACGGTCGCTTTGATCGCGCGCGGCCGGTGATCAGTGGAGATGGGATTGGTCCTCATGCGTTGTCCTCGAGTCGGCGGTAAGGGCTGATGAGGAAATTGTGGTGAGCGACCGGTGGTTTCTTAATCCCCTGAGGGCCAGGCTCCCGCCGGAGAACAGAAGAGTTTCCTATCCGTCGGGCAAGGCGCCGGCAAACTAGGCCAGCGGAGGTGGCGGCGGCGGCACGTCCGGCGGCGGCACGCCCGGTGGCGGCACGCCCGGTGGCGGCGGCAGCGGCGCGGGCGCAAGCGGCCCGGGCGCAGGCGGCGGCGGAGGCGGCAGGAGGAACGGCGGCAGCCCGAAGGGGTTGAAGACCTCCGGGGGCGGTGGCGGGGGCGGAGCCTCGGGTGGCGGTGGCGGTGGCGGTGGCGGGGCGGCTGACGGCGGCCCGGACGGGTACCTCACGTAGGGCGCGACACCGTTGCTTGTGTTGATCGTGATGAGGAATCCCCGGACGGCTTTGTCCTTCGGGGTAGTGCCGACGATCGTGCCCTTCGACAGGTAGCTGTCCACCGGCGAGGGTTGATCGGCAACCTGAAAACCCGCTTCCTGCAACTTCTTACGGGCCGCATCGAACTTGAGGCCCCTGATGCTCGGCAGCGGGACCGTCGGCGCGCCGTCGACATAGCGGGGGTCGGTCGGCGGCATCGACACAGGACCCAGTTGATCGGCGATGGGTTTCATCGCGGTGTACCAGGTGCGCGCAGGCTCATTGCCGCCGTACAGGTTTCCGCTTGAGCATCTGCGTAGCGGCCACGAGCACAACTCCTGCGGCGCAGGGGTGTCGTCGAAGATGTAGTTCGCGGCGGCGTACTGGTTGGTGAAGCCGAGGAACGCCGACGAGCGGTGCGACTCCGTGGTGCCGGTCTTGCCCGCCATCGGGAGGTTCCAGCCGACGGACCCGGCGGCGCTGGTGGCCGTGCCGCCGGTGTGGTCCTTGCCGAGCGCGTTGGTCAGCGTGTTGGCCAGACCCTCCGGCACCACCTGCTCGCACTTTGCTTGCGGGATGGGCACTTCGCGGCCACGACGGTCGAGGACCTTGTCGATGGGGCTCGGCGGACACCACATGCCGCCGGACGCCAGCGTCGCGGCCACGTTCGACATCTCCAGTGCGTTCAGTTCGAGCGGTCCGAGCGTGAACGAGCCGAGGTTCTGTTGTTTGACGTAGTCCGCCAGGCTGCCCTTGTTGTCCGGGTCGTAGTCCCTGGCGCCGCCGGGCTCAGCGTAGGACCGCAGCCCCAGCCGCACCGCCATGTCGACCGCACGCGGCACACTCACCTGCTGGATCAGCTTGGCGAACGCGGTGTTGGGCGATTGTGCCAGCGCGTCGGTGACGCTCATCGCACCGCGCCCGCCGCCGCCGGCGTTCTTCACGCACCACGTGCGCGGGGGACAGCCGGGGGAGTTGCTGTCGCCCAGACCGGCGCCCTGGAACGTCGCGGGCGCATCGAGCTGGGTCTTGATGCCCATTCCCATTTCCAGCGCCGCTGCGGTGGTGAAGATCTTGAAGGTCGATCCGCCGCCGTCGCCGACGGGCGTGAACGGCTGCGGCTGCACGGTCTCGCCTGCGGCCAAGTCCAGTCCGTACACCCGGTTGTCGCCCATCGCGAGCACGCGGTGGGCTTTTCTGCCCGGCTTGATGACGCTCATCACGCTCGCCACGCCCTCGAGCGAAGGGCTGGCGATCTTGTCGATCGCTTGCTTGACCGAGTCCTGCACCCTCGGGTCGAGCGTGGTGCGGATGAGATAGCCGTTGCGTGCCAGCTCCTCCTTGCCGATACCGGCCTTGGCGAGATACGACAGCGCGTAATCGCAGAAGAACGCCCGATCGCCCGCGCCGATGCAGCCCTGCGGCAGGGGGGTGGGCTTGCGCAGAACGCCCAGCGGCGCGGCCTTGGCCTTCTCCAGCTCGGCGGCCTTGTCCGGCAGGTTTTGGATCAAGGTGTCGAGGACGAGGTTGCGGCGCGCCAACGCGCCCTCGGGATTGGTGTACGGGTTGAGCGTGCTGGTCGACTGCACCATCCCGGCCAGCAGCGCCGACTGCTGCCAGTTCAGGTCCGCGGCGTTCACGCCGAAGTACGTCTTCGCGGCGTCCTGCACGCCGAAGCTGCCGTTTCCGAACGACACCAGGTTCAGGTAGCGGGTCAGGATCTCCGCTTTGGGAAGCGCCGTGTCGAGCTCGAGCGCCATCCGCATCTCACGGAGCTTGCGGATCGGGGTGGTCTCGATCGCGGCCCGGCGCTCCGCGTCGTTCGTGGCGGTGACCAGGAAGTTGAAGTTCTTGACGTACTGCTGCTCGATCGTCGATCCGCCGCGGGTGTCGACTGCGCCCTTGAGGTAGCCGGCGAGGCCGGTGAGTGAGCCCTGCAGGTCGACGCCGTTGTGCGCACCGAAGCGCTTGTCCTCGATCGAGACGATCGCGAGCTTCATCGCGTTGGAGATCCGGTCGCCGGGCACCTGCCATCGGCGCTGCGTGAAGATCCACGCGATCGGGTTGCCCGCGGCGTCGACCATCGTCGAGATGATCGGCGCGTCGCCCTCCAGCAGGGCGGCCGTCTCCTGGGCTGTCCGATCCGACAGCCGGTTGGCCAGCGCACCCGCACCCCCGACGAACGGAAACGCCAACGCCGCCAACAGAAGGCCCGATGTCAGGATGTACAGGAGCAGCTTGGCAGGTTTCCCCACGCGTTCCTCCCACACAGGAAACAGCCTACGGAGGCGTGCGGGGGAGGGTCTATCGCGGTCGGATCGTCACGGGCGCGCGGCGTTCAACAACGTCAGCAGGACGGGGATCCGCCGGTCCTCAATGTCGGGATGGGTCAGCACATGTCGAAACATCGCAGCTCCGTCGAACGTGTTGATCAACACGGACACCAACGCCGCGAAGTTGTCCTCGCCGAACGCGGCGATCTCGTCGGCCGAGGGCACCGCACGCGCGGCCTCGTAGATCTTGGCGATGTAGGCGGTCATCACCTCGCGCAGCGTGTCCCGCAGCTTCTCGTCGGTGCGAGCGGCGACCATCAATTCGTAGATGACGGTGTTGGTGGAGTTGCCGGTCAGATCCCGGATGATCGCCAGCACCCCTTCGATCGCCGGGCGGTCCGGTGGGATGTCGGCGATCCGCTTCGCGGCGACCTCGAGCTGCCGCCGGCCCGCTTCCTGGGCCGTCGCCGCCATCAGGTCGCCCATCGTGGGGAAGTACCTGAAGAGCGCGCCGTCGGACACCTCGGCCCGCTGCGCGATCACCTTCGCCGACGCCCGCGCGTATCCGACCTCGACGATGGTCTCGATGCTCGCGTCGAGCAGGCGGGCAATGGTGTCCTCGCGCCGCTGCTGCTGTGTCCTGGCCATGTCAGGCGGAGACGGATGCCCGCTGGGCCTGGCCGGCCTTGAGGAACCGGCCGGATTTCACGGTCTCGCCGTAGCCGTCGCGGAACTCGCCGTTGCGGAAGACGACCTGCCCGTTGACGCCGGTCACGACGACGGCCGCGTCGTTGCGGTTCACCATCCGGGACAGGCCGCCGTAGAACGGCACGGTCTCCTCGTGGTAGCTGTCGACCGAGTCGTCGAGCCCGGCCGGGTCGATGACGACGAAGTCGGCGCGGTCGCCTTCGCGCAGCGTGCCCGCCGCGAGGCCGAACCACTCGGCCACCTCGGCGGTGAGCCGGTGCACCGCATGCTCGACGGTCATGAACGGCTTGCCCGCGAGTTCGGCGTCACGGACCCGCCGCAGCAGCTTCACCGCGAAGTTGTAGAAGGCCATGTTGCGCAGGTGCGCGCCTGCGTCGGAGAAGCCCATGTGGACCGACGGGTCGACCGCGAGCGCGTTGAGGTGCTTGGGCCGGTGGTTGGCCACGATGGTCGTCCATCGCACGTTGCGTTCGCCGTTCTCGACCAGCACGTCGAGGAAGGCATCCAGCGGGTGCAGGCCGCGCTCGTCGGCGATCTGCCCGAAGCTCTTCCCGATCAGCGTCGCGTCGGGGCATTCGACGATGGTGGCGTCGTGGAAGTCGCGGTGCCACAGCGTCGGCCCGAGCTTCTTGCGGTCGAACGAGGCGCGGAACCGGCGCCGGTACTCGGGGTCGGCCAGCAGCTCGTTGCGCTCGATCTGGTCGCGCAGGTGCAGGGCCGCGGTGCCCGCGCCGAACTCCTCGAACACCGGAAGGTCGATGCCGTCGGAGTACAGCTCGAACGGCACCGGCAGGTGCTGGAACCGCACGAGCGAGTTGAACAGCCTGTTGAGAATCCTTGTGCCCGGGCCGAATACGTGAACGGCGCCGGTGTTGGACTTGGCGTCGGCGGAGACCAGCAGGCTCATCCGGACGCCACGCCTGCGGCCGAACAACCTGCTGCTGGTGAGGAAGAAGTTCAGCGCCTCGAGCGGGTTCTTGGTGTTCGGGGCGCTTTGCAGGATGCGGCCGCGTTTGCGCAGAACCCTGATCAGTCGGCGGCGCTCACGCCAGGTCGCGAACGTCGACGGCAGCGCGCGGGAGCGGAAGCGGTCGCCGTCGAGCTTGTCGATGGGCGCGTCCATTCCCGACAGTCCGAGCAGGCCTGCCTCGAGCGCCTCGTCGAGCAGCTTGGCCATCTTCTCCAGTTCGGCGTCGGTCGGTTCGACGCCGTCGGTGGTGGCGCGTTCGAGCCCTAGCACCTTGGTGCGCAGATCCGAGTGCCCGAGCATGGAGCTGACGTTCGGCCCGAGCGGCAGGGCGTCGAGCGTCTCGACGTATTCGGCAGGCGAGGTCCATGTGCGCTTGGCTTCCAGGGCGCCGAGCACGAACTTGCGCGGCACCGCTTCGACGCGGCTGAACAGGTCGGCGGCGTCCTCGGAGTCGGCGTACACCGTCGACAGTGAGCAGTTGCCCAGAAGGAGCGTGGTGACACCGTGGCGGACGGACTCCCGCAGTCCGGGGTCGAGCAGGACCTCGGCGTCGTAGTGGGTGTGGACGTCGATGAAGCCGGGCAGGATCCATTTGCCGTTGGCGTCGATGACCTCGCCGCAGCCGGTCTCGTCGAGTGGTTCCGCCGATACGACGGCCACGATGCCGTCGCGAATGCCCAGCGTGCGGCGCTGCGGGCGGGCGCCGGTGCCGTCGAACCACAGGCCGTTGCGAACGATCACGTCGTAGCTCATGCGGAGGACGCTACCAAAGATAGTGAGTGCTTACAATCTTTTCTGAGAGATAAAGTCGTGCACATGACGCCACCGGTGATCGCACGCTGGATCGACATCATCGAAACCGGCAAGACTTCTGAACTGGAGAGCCTGCTCGCCGCGGACGCGGTGTTCGTCTCACCCGCCGTTTTCACGCCGCAGGAGGGCCGCGACAAGACGCTGGCGTATCTGACTGCGGCGTCGAAGGTGTTCGCTGATACCGACTTCCATTACGTCGAGAAGTGGTTCAACGAGAGGTCGGCGATTCTCGAGTTCGCCGCAACGATCGACGGCAAGTACGTCAACGGCATCGACATGATCCATTGGAACGACGCGGAGCAGATCACGTCGGTGAAGGTGATGGTGCGCCCGCTCAAGGGGCTGCAGGCGCTGATGCCCAAGATGGCCGAGCTTCTCGCTTCGAGCTGACGGTGCGGCTACTGCTGATCGCCGACACCCACGTTCCGAAGCGGGCGCGCGACCTGCCGCCGCAGGTGTGGGACGAGGTGGCACGCGCCGACGTCGTGGTGCACGCGGGTGACTGGGTCGAGCCCTCGCTGCTGGATGCGCTCGGAGCCAAAGCGAAGCGGCTCATCGCCTGCTGGGGCAACAACGACGGCGAGGAACTGCGCGCGCGGCTGCCCGAACGGGCCGATGTGACGCTCGGCGGGCTGCGGTTCACCGTGACCCACGAGACGGGTGGCTCCGCGGGCCGCGACGCACGGATGGCCAAGCTGTATCCCGACACCGACGTGCTCGTGTTCGGCCACAGCCACATTCCGTGGGACACCACCGCGCCGAGCGGCCTGCGCCTGCTGAATCCGGGGTCGCCGACCGATCGCAGGCGCCAACCGTTCGCCACGTTCATGACCGCCGTCATCGCCGACGGCGCACTGTCGGAGGTCACCCTGCACCGGGTGGAGAAGCGTGGTGCGTGACCGGCCCGCCACGGTCGCCGACGTGCACGAGATCGCCTCGGGCATGCCGCACGTGAAACGGATCGAGGGTCCGAAGGGAAACCCCATCTATCAGGTCGGCGGGAAGTCGTTCGTGTTCTTCCGTACACCTCAGCCCGATGCCGAGGATCCCGAGACCGGTGAGCGGTACGCCGACGTCATCATGATCTGGGTGGAGTCCGAAAGCGACAAGCTCGCCCTGCTGCAGGACCCCCACTCGCCGTTCTTCACCACCGACCGCTTCGACGGCCATCCGTCGGTGTTGGTGCGCGCCGGCGCGTTGAAGGAGATCGGCAGGCAGGAGCTGACGGAGCTGATCCAGGACGCCTGGCTGTCACGGGCGTCGGCCCGCCGAGCCCAGCGCTGGCTCGCCGATCGCGAAACCTAGTCCGCGGCAGGCACTTCGGCGTGGTTCGCGCCGCAGATGAAGAGCGCCATCCGGGCGGGCGTGTCGCCGGGGTTCTTCCACCGGTGCCGGGTGCCGTTCTGCACGACGGTGTCGCCCTGCTTCAGCGTGCGACCAGTCAATCATCAACCGACCCCACGTGACCGCGATTGGTGGCAGGGTCGGCGGCATGGAACAGAAGCCGCCGACGTCAGTCGTCGACACCGCGAACCGCGCTCATCGCAGTAGCCTGCCGCTGCGCGACACCGGCGACTTCACCGATGCCGACAGAGGTTTCATCGCCGCGATGGAACCCTGTGTCGTGACGGCCGCCGACGGCCGTGTGGTGTGGGACAACGACGTCTATTCGTTCCTGGCGGGCGATGCGCCGTCCTCGGTGCACCCCAGCCTGTGGCGGCAGAGCCAGCTGTGTGCCAAGCAGGGTCTCTACGAGGTCGTCGAGGGGATCTACCAGGTTCGCGGCCTCGACCTGTCGAACGTCAGCTTCATCGAGGGCGACACCGGGATCATCGTCATCGACCCGCTGGTGTCGACGGAGACGGCCGCCGCCGCTCTCGCGCTCTACCGCGCGCACCGCGGCGATCGTCCGGTCGTCGCCGTGATCTACACCCACAGCCACGTCGACCATTTCGGCGGCGTCCTCGGGGTCACCACGCAGGCCGATGTCGACGCGGGCACGGTCGCCATCATCGCCCCCGAGCACTTCGCCGAGCACGCGGTCGCCGAGAACGTCTATGCAGGCACGGCGATGGCACGGCGTGCGTCCTACATGTATGGCGCGGTGCTGGCCCGCGGCCCGCAGGGTCAGGTCGGATGCGGCCTCGGTCAGTCGCCGTCGCTCGGCGAGGTCGCGATGATCGTGCCGACGATCGATATCCGCGAAACCGGCGAGAAGCACACCTTCGACGGCGTCGAGATCGAGTTCCAGATGGCGCCGGGCACCGAGGCGCCCGCCGAGATGCACTTCTACTTCCCGAAGTTCCGCGCGCTGTGCATGGCCGAGAACGCGACTCACAACCTGCACAACCTGTTGACGCTGCGCGGCGCTCTGGTACGCGACCCGCACGGGTGGGCCGGTTACCTGACCGAGGCCATCGACACCTTCAGTGATCGAGCGGACGTGGTGTTCGCCTCCCACCACTGGCCGACGTGGGGTCGGGACCGGATCGTGGAATTCCTGTCCCTGCAAAGGGATCTGTACTCCTACCTCCACGACCAGACGCTGCGCCAGCTCAACCAGGGCTACACCGGGATCGAGATCGCCGAGAATTTTGCAATGCCGCCTGCGCTGGAGAAGGCCTGGCATGCGCACGGCTACTACGGGTCGGTCAGCCACAACGTCAAGGCGGTGTACCAGCGATACATGGGGTGGTTCGACGGTAACCCCGGCCGACTGTGGGCGCACCCGCCGGAAGCCATCGGCCCGCGCTACGTCGACGCCATGGGCGGCATCGACAAGGTCGTGGAGATCGCCCGAACAGCCTTCGACGGCGGCGACTTCCGTTGGGCGGCGACACTTCTCGACCATGCCATCTTCACCGACAAGGATCATCGGGGTGCACGCGAGCTGTATGCCGACACGCTCGAGCAACTCGCGTACGGCTCGGAGAACGCGGTGTGGCGCAACTTCTTCCTGTCCGGCATGACCGAGCTGAGGCAAGGCAACTTCGGGACACCCACCCAGACCGCGTCGCCGTCGATGATGGCGCAGCTGACACCGGAGCAGATGTTCGACACGTTCGCGATCAACCTCAACGGGCCCCGCGCATGGGATCTCGACGTGGCCGTCGACATCACCTTCGAAGACACCTCGACCAATTACCGCGTCACTGTGCGCAACGGGGTGCTGGTGTACCGCAAGCGGGCCGCCGACGAATCGACCGCGCAGGCCACCATCACGTTCGCGAACAAGATGCGGCTGTTGGCTTTTGCCGTCGGCGATACCGCTTCACCCGGCCTCGAGGTGAAAGGCGACACCAACGCGATGCCGTCCGTCCTGGCGGCGGTCGACCGTCCCGATCCGGCGTTCAACATCGTCGAGCCTTGAGCCCTACGGCATCCCGCCGTCGGCGCGGATGATCGACCCGCTGGTGTAGCTCGACGCATCCGACGCCAGAAACAATGCGGCGCCGACGATCTCGGCCGGATTGCCCAGGCGCTTGAGCGCGAAGTTCTGTGCACCCTTGGCCGTCGCGGGGATGTCCCACGCCTTGCTGACGTCGGTGAGGAACGGACCCGGCATCAGCGTGTTCACTCGCACCGTCGGGCCGAAGGCGAGCGCGAGGCCCTCGGTCAGCGCGTTGAGCCCCGCCTTGGCCGCCGAGTAGGGCAGCTGCGCGGGATGGGGCCTGCGCGAACCGCTCGAGCTGACGTTGATGATGGACCCGCCGCCGCCGTCGACCATGCGCTGGCCCACCAGGGTCGACAACCGGAACGGGCCCTTGAGGTTGAGGTTGACCACGGCGTCGAACAGCTTCTCCGACACCGAATCCAGCGACTCGTAGAGCGGTGACATGCCGGCGTTGTTGATGAGGACGTCGACCTTGCCGAACCGCTCGTAGGTGGCGTCGACCAGACCGTCGAGCTGATCCCAGCGGCCGACGTGAACCTGATAGGGCATGGCGGCGCGGCCGGTCGCCGACGCGATCTCCTCGGCGGTGGCCGCACACGACTCCATGTTGCGGCTGGCGATGACGACGTCGGCGCCGCAGTGCGCTGCGGCGAGCGCCATCTCCCTGCCGAGGCCGCGGCTGCCGCCGGTGACCAGCACGACCCGGTCGGTGAGGTCGAACAACTCGTCGGCGTAACTCATGGCCTTATGGTGTCACGGTGCAAGTGCTACTGATCCGGCACGCGTTGCCGCTGCGCAGCGAGCCCGGTGAAGGGTCTGACCCCGACCTGTCCGCCGAGGGCATCGAGCAGGCCAAGCGGCTGCCCGACGCGCTGGCGCGGTTCCCGATCGCCCGGCTGATCAGCAGCCCGCAGCGGCGCGCTGTGCAGACCGCACAACCGGTCGCCGACGCGCTCGGCCTCGACATCGGCATCGACGACCGGCTCGCCGAGTACGACCGCGACCTGGCGCACTACATCCCCATCGAGCAGATCGCCGCCGAGTACCCCGAGGAACTGGCCCGGCTGGCGAGCGGTCACCTGCCCAGCACCGTCGACGAGGACGCATTCCTGGCCCGCATCAACGACGGCATCCGGGATATCGCGTCCAGGGGCGACCACGAGGACACCGTCGCGGTGTTCAGCCACGGCGGGGTGATCAACGGACTGCTGCACTCCATCCTGCGCACCGACAAGATCTTGTGCGTCAACGTCGACTACGCGGGCATCAGCCGGCTGCTGTCGTCTCGCACCGGAGAGCTCTACGTCGCCTCGGTCAACGGCACCGAACACGTATGGGACCTGCTCCCGAGAAATCAGCGGTGGTAGGAAAGTCGGGTGACGACTTCGCTGGATGGGCTCGACCTTGCCGCGCTTGACCGACACCTCAGGGATGCCGGCATTCCGCGCAGCGGCGAGCTGCGGGCCGAGCTGATCTCGGGTGGCCGGTCGAACCTGACGTTCCTGGTGGCCGACGACGACTCGAGGTGGGTGCTGCGCAGGCCGCCGCTGCACGGCCTGACGCCCTCGGCGCACGACATGGCCCGCGAATACCGGGTGGTCGCCGCCCTGCAGGACACGCCGGTGCCCGTCGCCCGTGCGGTGACGATGCGCAACGACGACTCGGTCAGCGGTGCGCCGTTCCAGATGGTCTCCTACGTGCCCGGCAGGGTGGTCCGGCACGCCGACGAACTGGAGGCGCTCGGTGACCGGGAGACGATCAGCGACTGTGTGGACGCGTTGATCACCGTGCTTGCCGACCTTCACGCGGTCGACCCGCAGGTGGTCGGGCTCGGCGACTTCGGCAAGCCGACCGGGTATCTCGAGCGCCAGGTCCGCCGCTGGGGTTCGCAGTGGGAGCTCGTCAAGCGCGACAACGATCAGTTCGACGCCGACGTCCGGCGACTGCATTCGGCTCTCGCCGAGTCGCTTCCGGCGCAGAGCAAGACCTCGATCGTGCACGGCGACTACCGCATCGACAACACGATGCTCGACTCCGACGACCCCACCAAGGTGCTCGCGGTCCTTGACTGGGAGATGTCCACGCTGGGGGACCCGATCAGCGACGCGGCGCTGATGTGTGTGTACCGCCACCCGCTGTTCAACGTCATCCACGCGAGCTCGGCGTGGGCGTCGGATGCGATGCCCGGCGCCGATGATCTGGCCAACCGGTATTCGGTTGCCGCCGAACAGAATCTGGACAACTGGGACTTCTACATGGCGCTCGGATACTTCAAGGTGGCGATCATCGCCGCGGGCATCGCGTTTCGAGCCAGGGCGGGTGGGGGCGTCGCGGCCGACACCGACGAAGTCGACAAGGCCGTCGGCCCGTTGATGGCCGAGGGACTGCGCTCACTCAGCTGCTGAGAGGCGGCCGATCATCGGGCGTCACCCTGCCGGCTGCTTCGTCAGCACGGTGTACAGCTCGGCGATGACGTCGTCGCGGACGATCGCCACATCGAAGCCGGACACCACAGGGGTGGGATCGCCGTCGGCAACGAGATGCCAGGCCAGGTAACCGAACCCGATTGTCTGGTGCACCGGCCCGTCGGCGACGAAGCGAAGCGGCCCGAGGCCACCCTGAAGCGCGGCCGCCTTGGCGTCGAGCGCGTCATGTCCGACGTTGACGCCCTCGTCGTCGGTCCACCGGACGTCGGTTGCGTAGATCCGCTCGATCGCCGCCCGCCGCCGCTCGGGATCACGCTCGTCGAACACTTCGAGCAGATTGCCCATCATGAGCTGATGAATTGTCTGAGTCATGGACTCCTCCTCATTGCGTGATACATCAACAAACGGTGATGATGTGCGGTATGGCTCAGCGCATCTGGCTTTCCGCCACCCAGCAGCGGACGTGGCTGAACTACATGCAGGTCTACCACCGACTCGAATACGAGATGAACCGGCAGCTCCAGGCCGACGTCGGAATCTCGCTCGCCGACTACACGGTGATGAACGCGCTGTCGGGCGAGCCTGGCCGTCGACTGCAGTCGAGCCGCTTGGCCACCCGGATCGGGTGGGAGCGCAGCAGGCTGTCGCATCAGCTTCGTCGGATGGAGACCAGGCGCCTCGTCGAACGGATCGCGTCGAAAACCGACGGCCGGGCGACCGACGCCAAACTCACGCCGCAGGGCTGGCGGCTGCTGCAGTCGGCGGCACCCAAGCACGTCGCGTGGGTCCGCACACTGTTCTTCTCCGACCTCGACGACGCGTCGGCCGACAAGCTCGCCGACCTGCTCGGTGGGGTCTACGAGACGATTCTGCGCAAGGGCACGCTGCCCCGGCCGGACTGACGCGGGCACGGTCAGACTCCCACCTCGCCGCCGTCGACGAACAGTTCGCTGCCCGTCATGTAACTGCTCGCATCGGAGGCCAGGAAGGCTACCGTCGAGGCGATCTCAGCCGGGTCGGCGACTCGCTTCATCGCGACGCTGGCGGTCAACTGCGCCAACAGCTCGGACTCGCCGCCCGACGGCGCCAACCCCAACAGGCCGGGCGTCTTCACCGGCCCGGGTACCAGGGTGTTCACCCGGATGCCGCGGTCGGCCAGTTCGGCGGCCATGGTCCGGCCCAGGGAGCGCACCGCTGCCTTCGACGCGGCGTAGACGCCGAACGCAGGCATGCCCTTGGAGGCCGCCGTCGACCCGGACAGGATGATCGATGCGCCGCGGTTGAGCAGCGGCAGCACCTTCTGCACGGTGAACAGCGTGCCGCCGACGTTGCGGTTGAACGTGTCGAGATAGTTCTCGACGGTGACGTCGGCGATCGGGGTGAACTCGCCTCCACCGGCATTGGTGAAGACCACATCGAGGCCGTGCCCATATGACCGGATCGCCTCGACGACGGAATCGATGTCGTCGAAGTTGCTGACGTCGCTGACGACACCTGTTGCGCCGGAGCCGATCTGAGCGACCGCCTCGTCAAGGCGTTCTCGGCTGCGCCCGGTGATGAATACGAGAGCGCCTTCGTCGGCCAGTCGTTGTGCGGCTGCCAGCCCGATGCCCGACGTGCCGCCCGTCACCAGTGCGACCTTGTCCTGTACCACGCCCATGGCTCGCCTCCTCGAGATTTACGTGATCAATCACGTTAATTGGTTTACGTGACACGTCAACCAATGAGGATCGGGCTGTATTCCGCGGCGCCGATCGGACTCGGCGCTACAGGCCGGCCTTCAGGTTCTTCTTGGCGGCACGGCGGAGCTGAACGATGCGGACGGTGCCCACAGCGACGGTCAGCAGGCCACCGCCGACCGCCGAGAGCAGGATTGCGACACCCAACGGCAGATTCCAGTTCCATCCGAAGAAGTTGATGGTGATGGAGTTGGTGTTCTGCATGATGAACACAAGCAGCAGGATCAGTATCAGGAAGCCGCCGATCAACGCCGACCACAACGCGGCTGCCCGGGTGAAATGGACGGCATTCTGCGGCCGTGGCGCAGGGTGAGGCTCGGCGGGGACCTCGGACAGGTCTGCCATCGGCGGCGGGGTCGGCTCGCCGGGAAGCGGCGTCGCCCCGAGGGGCCGGTCGGGAACGGACGGATCGCTGCTCATGAGTCCATCTTTGCCCCTTCAGGCTGCGAATGAAACTCACCGTCACTTTCACGGTGATTGCAAAGCGCGGCGGGTCGCCGCGCATGTCGATAGGGTCCGATGAAGCCAGGTGCCGAGAGGACATGAGTTATGTCGAAGACCCGCAAGAGCTGTCTGGCGGTTCTCGTGATCGCTTTTGCCCTGATCGCGACCGCGTGTGGCAGTTCGAACCCGCTGGGCGGCGGGGAGATCTCCGGGGATCTGAAGTCGATCAAGGTGGGTTCTGCCGACTTCACCGAGTCGAAGATCATCGCCGAGCTCTATGCGCAAGCGCTGGAGGCGAACGACTTCACCGTCACTCGCCAGTTCGGCATCGGCAGCCGGGAAACGTACATCCCTGCGGTGCAGGACCATTCGATCGACCTCATCCCGGAGTACACCGGAAATCTGCTGCAGTACTTCGACGAGGAGACCACTGCGACCACCCCGGACGCGGTGTTGCTGGGGCTGCTCAAGGTGCTGCCCGGTGAGCTGTCGATCCTCTACCCCTCACCCGCCGAGGACAAGGACACACTCGCCGTCACCGAGGCCACCGCGCAGCGGCTGAACCTCAAGTCGATAGCGGATCTGGCCACTCACTCCGCCGAGGTGAAAGTGGGTGCGCCGTCGGAGTTCCAGACGCGCGTGACGGGCCTGGTCGGGCTCAAGGACAAATACGGGCTGAACATCGCGCCTGCCAACTTCATCGCGATCAGCGACGGCGGTGGCCCCGCGACCGTCAAGGCATTGACCGATAACACCGTGACCACGGCGAACATCTTCAGCACGTCGCCGTCGATCGAGCAGAACAAGCTCGTGGTGCTCGAGGACCCGAAGAACGTCTTCCTCGCCGCCAACGTCGTGCCGCTGGTGGCGTCGCAGAAGATGTCGAACGAACTCAAGACGGTGCTCGATGCCGTCAGCGCGAAGCTGACCACCGAAGGTCTGATCGCCCTGAACACCGCGGTGGAGGGAAACCAGGGCGTCGACCCCGACGAGGCAGCGGAAAAGTGGATCAAGGACAACGGCTTCGACAAGCCGCTGCAGAAGTGAGCTGAATGATCACCTTCGAGAACGTCACCAAGAAGTACCCGGACGGCACCGTCGCGGTCGACGATCTGACGCTGGAGGTGCCCGACGGGACGCTGACCGTATTCGTCGGGCCGTCGGGCTGCGGCAAGACCACGTCGATGCGGATGATCAACAGGATGATCGACCCGACGTCGGGCACGTTGACCGTCAACGGCGACGACGTCACCAAGGTCGACCCCGTCAAACTCCGGCTGGGGATCGGTTACGTGATCCAGAGCGCCGGGCTGATGCCGCACCTTCGGGTGGTCGACAACGTCGCCACCGTTCCGGTGCTGCGCGGTGAATCCCGGCGCAGCGCACGCAAAGCCGCTATCGGGGTGATGGAACGCGTCGGCCTCGACCCCAAGCTCGCCGACCGGTACCCGGCCCAGCTGTCCGGCGGTCAGCAGCAGCGTGTCGGTGTGGCCAGAGCGCTGGCCGCCGACCCGCCCATTCTGCTGATGGACGAACCCTTCAGCGCCGTCGACCCGGTGGTGCGCGAGGATCTGCAAACCGAGATCCTGCGGCTGCAAAGCGAACTCCGCAAAACCATCGTGTTCGTCACCCACGACATCGACGAGGCGGTCAAGCTCGGCGACAAGGTCGCGGTGTTCGGCCGCGGGGGTGTGCTGCAGCAGTACGCCGACCCGCAGTTCGTGTTGTCCAATCCCGCCAATGAACTCGTGTCAGGCTTCGTCGGCGCCGACCGCGGATACCGCGGATTGCAGTTCTTCCACGCGACGGGGTTGCCGCTGCACGAGGTCTCATCGGTGGCCGAGGGAGACGTCGACACGCTCGCGCTCGGACGCGATGGGTGGGCGCTGGTCACCAAGGACGGTAAGCCGTTCGCGTGGATCAACGCCGACGGCGTCGACGTGCACCGCAAGGGCAGCTCGCTGTACGACAGCACCGTCGGCGGTGGCTCCTTCTTCCGGCCCGACGGCACGCTGCGGCTTGCGCTCGACGCCGCGCTGTCCTCGCCGACGGGCCTCGGGGTGGCCGTCGACGACGACGGTCGACTGATCGGCGGTGTGCGAGCCGACGACGTCCTCGAACTCCTCGACAAGCAGCGGCGCATTCCGGAGGTGGGGTAGCCGGTGCGCTATCTCTTCACCCACCTCGACGACCTGTGGACACTCACGGTGATCCACCTGCGGCTGTC
Organism: uncultured Actinomycetota bacterium; assembly: GCA_963786995.1. Lineage (GTDB taxonomy): Bacteria > Actinomycetota > Actinomycetes > Mycobacteriales > Mycobacteriaceae > Mycobacterium. The sequence continues at coordinate 323,027 of CAWBBH010000011.1, forward strand.
GCTCATCCCGATCGTGCTCGGGCTGCTGATCGCCGTGCCGCTGGGGGCGTTCGTCCAACGCACGACGGCACTGCGGCGCTTGACGACGGTCACCGCGAGCATCATCTTCACGATTCCGTCGCTGGCGTTGTTCGTCGTGCTGCCGCTGATCATCCCGACGCGAATCCTGGACGAGGCCAACGTGATCGTCGCGCTGACGCTCTACACCGTCGCGCTGCTGGTGCGTGCGGTGCCAGAGGCGCTGGACGCCGTGTCGCCGTCGGTGCTCGACGCGGCCACCGCCGTCGGCTACAAGCCGCTGACCCGGATGCTCAAAGTCGAACTGCCGCTTGCTGTCCCGGTGCTCATCGCGAGCCTGCGGGTCGTCGCGGTCACCAATATCTCGATGGTGTCGGTCGGCTCGGTGATCGGCGTCGGCGGGCTTGGCACCTGGTTCACCGAGGGCTACCAGGCCAACAAGAGCGACCAGATCGTGGCGGGCATCATCGCGATCTTCGTGCTGGCCCTGGTGATCGACACGGTGATCATGCTCATCGGCAAAGCGCTCACCCCGTGGACGAGGGCGGGCGGCGCCGCCAAGGCCGCCAAGCCGACAGTGGAGGCGCCGGCATGAACTTCCTCAACGAGGCGCTGTCCTTCATCTTCACCGCGGCGAACTGGGGCGGGCCCGCAGGACTGGCCGCGCGGATTCTCGAGCACCTGCAATACACGGTGGTCGCGGTCTTCTTCTCCGCGCTCATCGCGATTCCGCTCGGCATGCTGATCGGCCATACCGGGCGCGGTACCTTCATCGTCGTCACCGGCGTGAACGCGTTGCGTGCGCTGCCGACGCTCGGTGTGCTGCTGCTCGGCGTGCTGCTGTGGGGCCTCGGCCTGATACCGCCGACGGTCGCGCTGATGCTGCTCGGCATCCCGCCCCTGCTGGCGGGCACCTATTCGGGGATCGCCAACGTCGACCGGGCGGTCGTGGATGCGGCCAGATCGATGGGCATGACCGAACGCCGGGTGTTGCTGCGCGTCGAGGTGCCCAATGCGATGCCGCTGATCGTCAGCGGTCTGCGCACCGCGACGCTGCAGATCGTCGCGACGGCGACCGTTGCCGCGTACGCGAGCCTCGGTGGTCTCGGCCGGTACCTGATCGACGGCATCAAGGTCCGCGAGTTCTACCTCGCACTGGTCGGCGCGCTGATGGTGACCGCGCTGGCGCTGATCCTCGACGGCCTGCTGGCGCTCGCCGTGTGGGCGTCGGTGCCCGGCACCGGACGGTTGCGCAGGATGCCCGCGCCGTTGCTGGACGACGAAGTCGCGTTGGAGTCGCGAGCGCCCGCGCGAGAAGCGGACAGAAGAGCAGTTTCTCAGCGGGCTACGAACGAGGCGGTCCTTCGCCTACGGTAGATGGGTGAGCGCAGAACAGCCCGCCGCCTGGCCCGCGATTTTGACGTGGCGCGCGCACGACGTCGCGCGAATGGAATCCGCACGGGTGCAGTTGTCCAACAACCGGATCAAGGCATACGGCCGCATCGTGTCGGCGGCGACGGCTACGCACCCGCCCTTCTCGGCGTCCTACGATCTCGTCACCGACGAATCCGGCGCGACCAAACGACTCTCGATGACGGTCACGCTGGCCGAGCGTGAACGCCAACTGTCCATCGCGCGCGACGAAGAGAACATGTGGCTGGTGCAGGACCACTCCGGTCAGACCCTGCGCGCGGCCTACGACGGGGCGCTCGACGTCGACGTGATCTTCAGCCCGTTCTTCAACACGTTGCCGATCCGGCGCACCGGGCTGTATCAGCGCAGCGACTCGATGTCGGTGCCGGTGGTCTACGTGTCGCTGCCCGACCTCACCGTCAATCCGGTGACGATCAGCTACAGCAGCGCCTCCGACGGCATCAAGCTGCATTCGCCGGTGGCCGATACGACGGTGACCGTCGACTCGGACGGTTTCATCCTCGACTATCCCGGACTGGCAGAGCGGATTTGACCACCCCGCCGGCCCGGCCCGCGGCGGCGAGCTCGTCGCGCCAGCCGTCCTGGCCGACGGTGATCGTGACGATCTGAGACCGGCGGAAGCCGGAGAACCGCATCCGCGCGGCGTGACCTTCCTCGACGAGGTCGGCGACCGAACCCTGGGTTGCCAGCGATGCGCGCGCCCTCGTCAGCAGATCGATGGAGCGATCGAGCGCGGGCAGCAACTGCTCGGCGTTGGCCTCACACATCGCCCGCACCAGGTCCGGCGCCGTCGCGGCGACCCGGGTGCCGTCGCGGAAGGAACCTGCGGCCAGCGAGAAGGCCAGGGGCACCTCGGCGGCGGTGGCCGCGAGGGACTCGGCGAGCAGGTGGGGCAGGTGAGATATCGCGGCCGCGGCGGCGTCGTGCTCGTGTGATCGGGCGGGCACCACGACGGCGCCGCAATCCAGGGCCAGGTGCATGACCATCGCCCACACGTCCGGGTCGACGTGGTCGTCGACGCTGAGCACCCACGGTGCGCCCGTGAACAGCTTCCCGTCGCCCGCCGCCCAGCCCGAGTGGGCGGTGCCTGCCATCGGGTGGCCGCCGACGAAGTTGTTCAGCAGTCCGAACGCCTTCACCTGGTCCAGCACGGCCGCCTTGACGCTGGTGACGTCGGTCAGCGGGGCGTGCGGCGCAAGGCCGCGGATGTGCTCGAGCACGACCGGCAGGGCTGGCACGGGCACCGCCATGACGATCAGGGCGTTCGCCTGCGCGGCGCGATCGAGGGCTTTCTCGATGTTCTCGGTGGCGTCGAAGCCGTCCGCCTTGGCCGCCGCGACGCCCTCCATCGAGCGGTTGTAGCCGAAGACCTCACGGCCCGCGGCCGTCGCTGCGCGCACCACCGAGCCGCCGATGAGGCCGAGACCCAGCACGCAGACGGGCGGTTTCGTCACGGCTCCAAGGGTGTCACATGATCATGTTCACCGAACGCGTGGCAGGCGTCGATTGCTGGTCAAATGCCCTGGTCGGGGACTAGCGTAAGCGCCCATGGGACCACAGCGGGCACCTGCGCCAGACGCCGACGCGCCCGACGGCTTCGGCGTGGCTGTCGTCCGAGAGGACGGCAAGTGGCGCTGCTCGCCGATGCGTTCGGTTGCATTGACCAGCTTGGCGGCGGCGGAAACCGAGTTGCGTGAACTGCGAAGCGCCGGCGCTGTTTTCGGGCTGCTCGACGTCGACGACGAGTTCTTCGTGATCGTGCGGCCCGCGCCTGCGGGGGCCCGTTTGCTGCTGTCGGATGCCACCGCGGCGCTGGACTACGACATCGCCGCCGAAGTGCTGGAAAAACTCGACGCCGACATCGGTCCCGAAGACCTCGACGACGCCGACCCTTTCGAAGAGGGCGATCTGGGCCTGCTGTCCGATATCGGCCTGCCCGAGGCGGTGCTCGGCGTCATCATCGGCGAGTACGACCTGTACGCCGACGAACAGATCGGCCGGATCGCACGGGAAATGGGTTTCGCCGAGGAGTTGTCGGCGGTGCTCGACCGCCTCGATCGGTGACCGACGAAGACCTCATCCGCGCTGCGCTGGACGCCGCGGGCAGCGCAGGCGATCGCGATGTGCCGATCGGTGCGGTGGTCGTCGGGCCGGACGGCACCGAGTTGGCTCGGGCGGCAAATGCCCGCGAGCAGTCGGGGGATCCCACGGCGCACGCCGAGATCCTGGCCCTTCGGGCGGCCGCGAGAGTCCTCGGCGACGGCTGGCGACTGGAGGGCGCCACGCTGGCGGTGACCGTCGAACCGTGCACGATGTGCGCAGGCGCGCTGGTGATGGCGCGGGTGGCCAGGCTGGTGTTCGGGGCGTGGGAGCCGAAGACCGGCGCGGTCGGCTCGCTGTGGGATGTGGTGCGCGACCGCAGGCTGACCCACCGGCCCGCAGTGGTCGGCGGTGTGTTGGCCGACGAGTGCGCCGCGCCGCTCGAGGCGTTCTTCGCACGGCAGCGATTGGAATAGACCCTTCGATGTCGGTACGCTGCCACACGGTGGCGTGTCCGAGCGGCCTAAGGAGCACGCCTCGAAAGCGTGTGACGGGTAACCCCCGTCCGAGGGTTCAAATCCCTCCGCCACCGCCATAGCGTCCCGCCGACTGGCCACTTGTTGGTCGCTGGGCGGACGATTGCGTCATATAAGTGGCCACTCGATCGGACAGCCGACGACTTCGGCCGCTGCACGGTGACGCTGCCATCGTCGAATCAGTGCGTGCCGCCCGCGTCGACGGCGACCGTCAGCAGCTCGGCGATCCTCCCCCGTAGCGTCGCGGAGTCGTCCTCGACGGCCACGGTCGTCATGAACAGCGCGCTGCCTGCAGCCATCGCCAGAACGGCACGGGCGTCGAGTTCGGCGCGCCGATTCGCCCCGTGATCTGCCGTCCTCATATGTTCGGCGTACAGATCCACCGCCGGACCGCTGAAGTTGGCCCAGGGCCTCGTAGCTCGTCGTTCTCCTGCAGCGCCAACAGAGGGAAGGGGCCTTGACGTGGGCCCTGCGGAACAGTTCGTGGCTGCCGCGTACCACCCACTCGATCCAGCCGGCCAAATCGGTACCGGAAAACGGTGTCAGGTCGGGGGTTTCGCCGAGGATGGCGTGCAACACGAGTTCTGCCTTGGATGACCATCGGCGGTTGAGGCTGGACCGGCCCACCCCTGCACGCGCAGCTACCAGGCGCATGCTGAGCTCATCCCAGCCGACTTCCATCAGCAGTTCGCGCGTCACCGACAGCAATCGGTCGTCGATGCTGGCGTCCCGTGGTCGTCCCACGGGGCGCTCGGGACCATCGCCGGCAGTCATCGCCCGCGACCCAGGAACCGCCGGAGGTAGGTCACCAGCTGGCGCGCAGGCACGGGCCGAGGCCAGTCGTCGGCGCGGAAATGCGCGTCGGTACCCCCGCCGACGAAAATCATGCTGCCGCAGAGAAACTCGGCTGCATCGGACAGCATGAAGCATACCCACGCGGCTAGATGCTCCGGATCCCCGAAGCCTCCGACCGGAACTGGAAACCGCCGCACGGCCTTGCTCTGCGCAGGACTGGCCAACCGCTCTTCCAGCAGCGGGGTCATCACGGCGCCAGGGGCGGGGGCGTTGAGCCGGATGCCTGCACCCGCCCATTCCGGCCGGATCGCCTGACGACGCACCCATCGACTGACGGCGATCTTCGATGCGGCGTACATGATCGCAGGGCGTGCGGGACCGAACATGCGCACGGTTCGGACCGCCTTGTCGATGTCACCCGACATCAGCGCTTGCACAGTCCGTCTGGGAACGACCGGAGTGGTCGTCGTCGAGTTGCTCGCGATGACAACCGCCTTGCCCCGCTTGGTCCCGGCGAGGGCGGGCCGCCACCCCTCGAGGAGGTCCACCGCGCCCAGGACGTTCACTTCGGCGATACGGCGGAGCCGGTCGGCGCCGCCGCTGGGACCGAGGCCGGCGGCCACCACGACACCGTCGAGGCGCCCGTCAGCGGCTTCGAGCACACGCCTTATCGCCTCGGCGCGCAGCCGAGCGGCGGTCGCAGACCCCATGCCCGAGGCCGAGCCGGTCACTGCGTAGACGCCTGCTCTTTCCGAGTCCATTGGTACCGTAATTGATCAGGCTCAGACGCCGATGGAGTGGAGCGCACCTCCCTCGGTCTCCCAGCGGGACAGGGCCAATCGAGCGAGCTTGCGTTCCTTGCGGCGCGGTGGCCTGATCCCGAGCAGTTCATCGGGTGTCGAGGTGTCAGTCGGGTTGGCAGCGGTGACCACCGCCGTGTATGCCTCGCTCGGATCGGTGTACGGCGGTATCACCAGTAGCGTCACCCTGCCGAACTGCTCGCCGAACGCGGTGACGGTGTGGGGTGTCCCCTCATCCGCATTCACCACGACATCGGTTCCAGCGAGCACGCTTCGGCGAGGTGCACTGGACCAGTCGCTGTCGTGATAGCTGAATCGTTCGACGGTACCGAGCCGCGACGCCAAGGCGTCCAACAGCGGTGGAAGTTCGGCGACAAGTCGCGTCGAGTGCGGCCACCATGCTCCTTGCACATGGCCGCACAAGCGATGCGCGGATTTCAAGCGCATGCGGAGTCGCGGCGTCGAGCGGAGCGACGGCGACGTTTCGAGTGCTTCGGTGGTGGTCAACTTTTCCCTCCATGGGTCGGCGAACGGTGGTGATCTAGAGCAGGGCACCTGGCCCGGTCAGGTCGGCGTTGTGAATGCCGTAGGGAACGGCGTCGAGCACAGTCACCGTGATGGTCTGTCCCGAAGGAGATTCGAAGCTTCGGCGTTGGCCGCAGCCTGCCCCGAAGATCGCCGAGCCGAGCGGTGACTGCATCGAGTAGACATCCATGTCGGCGTACTCGGCACCGCGCACACCGAGCAGGAACGTCTCGGTTTCGCCGGTGTCGTCGTATCTGACGGTGACGACCATCCCTGGTTCGGCGATTCCGTCGGCGGGTGGGTCCTCTCCCACGGCCGCGTCGATCAGCAGTTCGTGGATCCGCTGGATGCGTAGCTGTCTCGCACGCCGCACCACGGCGGCGTTCTCGCTGTCGCCACCATCGCCGTCCGCGCTGTGGATCAATTCGCGCAGTGTGGCAAGTTCCCGCTGCAACCGCTCATGCGCCTGCGCGGATATCCACACGCGTCCTGTGCTGTTCATGGTGACGCCTTTCGTAGAAGTGGGTCAGAGGGTTCGGATGGAAGCGTCGTCAGAGGCGGGCCGATGGCTCCGCCCCTGACGACTCGCAGGCTCGGACTCGGCGAATCGGCGAGGTCTCGAGCCGGTTCAGGCTTTGTTCACATCACCGGTCAGCGAAGCGGGTCGGCCACGATCGCCGTTCGCGGTCCGCCGTCGATTCGTTGGACGCTGACCATCACACACCTCCGCAAACCATCAGCCGTTGTTGTTACCTCCATGGTCTCGGCGATGGCGACAGAGGAGGTTGCCCGAAGTCGACAAACCGTCGGTCAGCCGTTGTTCTGTTCCGACAACGGCCACGTCGTCAGGAGTTGTCGGTCATGGCGGCGAGTTCGATCATCATGGCCAGCCGCTTGCGTGCGTCGTGCAATTGCAGATGGGTGATCTCGGCCATCTTCCGCAGCCGGTAGCGCACGGTGTTCTCGTGTACGCCCATCCTGGCCCCGGCCTGCGCGGGGTCGCCCTGGCATTCCAGCCAGGCCTGAAGCGTGGCGACGTAATCGGTAGCGTGATCGCGGTCGTGGCGGCGTAGTTCGGCCACCGGTCCGCGCTCGGGCGAGCGGCCAGCGCGTGCCGCGGTACGCAGTCGTTGCAGCAAAATCTCGTCCCAGCACTCGTCGTAGACGGTGGGTGGCGCACCGGATGCCGATGACTCGTGCAGCGCCAGGCTTTCGTCGGCCTCCTGACGTGCAGCGGGGAGATCCTCGAGTAGGGCGGGACCGCTGATGCCTGCCATCAGCGTCGCGCGTTCGGGCAGGGCCGCAGCGAGACTGGCCACCCAGCGCCGCGCGGCATCGGCGGATTCCCCAGGCAGCAGGGTGTAGACGGTGTTGCCCGCCAAGGCGCTTCGGCCGGGTCGCGACCATCCGAACCCGGTAGTGGCTCGCTCGAATGCCAACAGCAGCGCAGCATCGCGCTCGGTGCCCAGGCATGCTTGAACTGCGATCGCCCGCAACGGGTTCGGAGGCAGGCCGAGTCTGCTGGCCAGGGTGGCAGCGTCGGCGGTGCCTTCCAGCAACCGGATCACGAGTTCTGATTCGACCTGGCGCTCGAGATCTGCGCTGGCCCGCGACCGCAGCAGGTGAAGAGCCACCGTTCGCGCACCGTCGGTCAGGGCCGTCAGCGCTTGACCGGTCAGCGGCGCCGAACAGGCCACCCACACCGACCCCATCAACTCGCGGCCGGAGCGCACCGCGACCACCATGCGCCCGCTGAAACCGTGCTCGGTGTCGGCGTCGATGAACAACGGCTCGTCGGAAGCCGCGAGGTGGTCGAACACCCCCCGCATCTCGAAGAATGCCCGCAGTCGGGGGGGTGCCTGCCTGCCCACGATTGTTTCCACACGGGCGGCGTCGATGTATTTCTGGCGTCGCGAATACGCCAACACCCGCGAGAGGCGGTCCTCGACGGTCACCGCGCCGCCGGTCGTCTCGGCGAGGCTGTCGGCCAGTGCGAACAGATCAGTTGGGCCGCGGCCGGATTCGGTCTCGCGTCCTTCCAACACCAGGCCGTAGACGACGGCCGCCAGATCGCTCCACGAAACGGAGGTGTCGACGGTCATCACCGCGACACCTTCAGATGCACCGTCAAAGGCCGGCTCGTCGGTCTCCTCGCCCTCTCGCACCAGCACAACGGTTGAGCGCGCCTCCGTTGCCCACCCCAGCGCTTCTCTGATCGAGCGGGCGTCGATGCCGAGCAAGACGTCGCCTACGACGGTGCGTTCCCCTGCGACCTCATGCATGACCACGCTGCTCAACTCGGTAGACCGTGATATCGGACAGAAGCGCAACCGAACGCCGTAGCCACCCAGCACGTTCACCAGCCGGTCGAGTGTGACCATGAGTCGCTCCCTAGCCGTACCAGAGCCCAGCCTATCCAGCGTTTGCCGGTCGGCTAGCCGCTCCTTCGTTTATACGGCTCCCCATCTCAATTCTGCGACGCTGCGCAGCGTAGTGCTCGTCGGATGTCCCTCCAGAACAATCGATAGTAGGGCGCTCGGCCCAGGTAGCTGTACTGGGTTCAAATCCCTCCGCCACCGCCATAGCGTCCCGCCGACTGGCCCCGTTTTCGACGATTGCCAACCGCGACGCTTCACTTGATTGAATCCATGTGTCAAACGGCCACCGCGGGAACGTTTCTGCAGCGTACGCTCGACCCACCATGATCGAGTGGTTGCTTCTGCTACTACTTGTGCCTGCAGTCGTGCTGCCGGTGGTGTTGCTGTTGGGTTTCGCTGGCTGCGGTTTCGAAGGGCAAGGCGGCTATTCGCCTCTCGTCATCACCAGCGCCACCGCCACGAGCCCCAACACCGTTGCGTTGGCGTGGACTGGTGGCTATTCAGCGCAGATCGAGTTTCAACGAGACAAGAAGCCGAAACCGGGCCAGAACGCCGAGCCGACGCATCTCTTTGTCGTTGACATGACGCCGCAGACCACGCCGGACAGTGGGCTGAGTGCGGACTCGGTCTACGAATATCAGGTTCGCGAGATTTATGCGGACGGGCAAAAGGGCGCGTGGTCGCCGATCGTCTCAGTCGAAACCCCCGCCATCGTCGTCACAGCGCCTGCCGTGACCTTCGATACCGCCAGCACCGGGCATACCGGCTCCGGTCTCGGTGACGCCAGCACGACGTGGTCTCACACGGCATCCGGCAACGCAGCGGCTGTCGTCGTGGGGGTGCGGTGGTCGCAGACCGGTGGCATTGGAACGCCTACCCGCACAGTGACATACGGTGCAGCCGCGATGCAATCGCTCGGTGTGCGCGGCCTCAACGACCAAGCGATCAACGCCTTCAGCGGCGTGTACGAAGAACTCTTCGGGTTGCGCAATCCACCGACGGGCGGGCAGACGATATCGGTCACCGTGGATCGAACTGCATCCAACCTGAGTCTCCAGGCATGCTCCGTTTCCTACGCCAAGGTGTCCGGTTTCGGCCTCGTGTCTTCGGTGTTCGGCACGGAAGCCGGCACGTCGCTGACCCAGACGGTCATCTCGGCCGTGAACGAAATGGTCGTGCAGATGTTCGCGACCGCTTCAGGGTCCATCACCGGCTACAACCAGTCATCCCGGTACGCCAGCGCCAACGGTCTGTTGATCGGTGATGCGCCAGGAGCCGCGGCCATCTCCTTCGCCGCCACCCGAGCCGACGGTGTCGACTACGCCGGCCTTGCGGTGCGACTGACACCCGTCACGTAGCCCAAGAGGAAGTCTCCAGAGCCATGTCCAATCCCCTCACCGGCGACTGCGAGGCGGTTGTGCAGATCGCCACCCGCCAGCTCAACGGCCTCCTGGGTGCTTTGCACCAGAACGCCGATCAGGACGCCGCGCTCAAACTCCTTCACAGTACGAGTGCGCGCATCGGCGATCCTCCCCGCCGGGAGCCTGAGGTAGGCCCGTTCGGCGAATGGGTGGTCGCCCAACAACGCGCCGGCCCCGGCCTTGGGCTTGACGACCTCCGCAGCCAGCTGACTGCCGCCGCTCCTCCCGGCACCGCGAAGTTGCTCTCCGAAGCATTCGACGAATTCGACAATTGGGAAGTCGAGCTGCCCGAGGACCCGGACGTCGTGCGCGGTCTCGTCCGGCTGCAGGTGTCGAACGTGACGATCTCGGTGCCGAACGGCTCGTCGTCCGAGGTCATCATCCACGCGGGTATCAGGGCGCGGTACTACCCGGATCCGGGTACTACTGCACTGCCCGCATCGGTGCACGGCCACGTGCACACCACCTTCGACGTCACCAATGTCGCAGGCTCGCAGGGAAGTCGGCTGCTGATCGAGCCGTCGGCGCAGGACGCCAAGATCCAGTTCGCGGCCGCACCGGGAAGCGGTTTGACGGCGGTGGATGAGAGCAGGATTGCCGTACAGGTGCGCAAGTTCGTTCGCGGTCTGACCCTGCTTCCTGTCGATCTGCCGGAAGACTTCGCGTTCGCCTCCTTCAAGGGCCTTGGTACCGGAGCAAGCCAGGTCATCGCCCTACCGTTCCAACTGTCAGGCGGTTCTCCACCTCCCAACGGCCTTCAAGGCGTCACGCAATCCTTCATCGGCTCAGATGGATTCGGCGTCGCGATCAGCAAGGCGCACGTCACCAGCCTCATTGACCTCAACGCGATCCGGCAGTCGGTCGCAGCGGTGCACCCGAGTTTCACCATCGATTACGGGCTGGGTTCTGCAACGGTCAGATACGACCTGAGCTTCAGTAACGGTGGCCCGTTCCTCACGTTGACCAACGGCGGGATACAGATCACCGGCCGGGTCGAGGCCAGAACCCCCACGTCGTGGGCGCCGAACGGGTGGGTCCAATTCACAGCGCTGATCACGCTCGATGTGGACCCGCAGACCCAGGCGATCAGCGTCAGGCGTGCAGGCGATCCTGATGTGGACGAGTCGTGGTTCATCCCCCACGATCGGGCGGTCAACATCGTCAGGCGCGAGGTGGACGAGGCGTTGGCCAGAAACGGCACCGCTATCAGACGGGTGTTCCATGACGCACGAAGTGATCTACGAAATGGATTGCGGGAGTTCGACCCCGGTGCGATCGTGTCGTTCACGAGCATCCGGATCACTGGCAACGGCGTCATCGTGCGGGGCGCGATAAGCAGTCTCTCTCCGCGTCGTCCACCGGTGATCGAGGTCGGGGAAACGCACGGGGGCGCCGCTTTCACCGCCTTCAAGAGCTGGATTCCAGCCGGGCGCATCGACCGCTTCGTCTGGACGTGGGTGGAGTACCCCGAGACCGGCAGCATTCTTCAGGGTGTCGAAAAGACATCAGTACAGGAGCACGACTTCATCCTTCCCAAGCCGGCGGGAGTCAAGAACGTCGGTCGCGTCTGCCTCCGACTCGAGGGCATCGTGATCGCGTCGGCAGGGCAAGAGTCACACGTTGCGGGGGGTACGACCTGTCGCGTGCAAGAGCCAGAAGTCGCACTGGACATACCTTCGTGGTGGGGTCCGCTGACCATTCCGTTCTTCAACCCTGGACTCGTGGAGACCGGCACCTTGCGGCAGGCCATCGCGGGCCATATCGGTGTGCATCGCTCCCCGGAGGACAGACGTGGCCAGCCAAATGCGTTGGTCTACTTCGCGGATGGCCATGAGAGATCGCTCGCACCGCTGTTCGAAGCGCTCAGGCGAACGAAGAACGCGTCTGCGATAGCGGCCGTCGTCGTCTTGGCTGCCGGTGCACTCGACGCGTCTCGCCGCGAGCTGGAAGACAGGCTCGGGCTGTCCGGCCAGTCCTCCTGGCCGGTGCACTTCACCGAGGACGACGAAGGCGGTTGGACACGCACCTTCGGGGTTTCGCAGACGCCGTCGCTGTATCTCCTCAACGCGAGGCGCGAGTTCGTATGGAAGCACGAGGGTCCCCCGGACGCCAACGCAATTGGTGCCGCTTTGGACGAGTTCGCGATTCCAACTGGTCCACTGGGCTTTTCGCCGATACGGATGGCGGTCTCACCGGGCGACGCTGCGCCAGACGCTGCGTTCGCCGATGGTGGACGCGGTTTCGCACTGCACCGGTTCAAGGGTCATGACGTTCTCTTGAACTTCTGGCAGTCGTGGTCGGCGCCTTGCCTCGCGGAGTTGGAGCGCCTGCAGCGGCTCCGCGATGAACACCGCACGTCGCCCTTCGTCGTCGCGTTCCACGGTGGCGCCGATGCCAAGGCAGTGGATGTCGTTCGCAAGCGTCTCGGTCTGTCGTATCCGGTAGTGCAGGATTCCCAGCAGCAGGTCGGTAGGCGATACGGCGTGCGGTGCTGGCCCACCACTATCAAGATCGACGCCGAGGGACGCGTGGAGCACATTCAGTTGGGTACGGCGCACGAACACGAGCCTTTGGGCGCCGGCGACAAAACGGCAGCGGCAGAGTGAACAGCTGGGCGACATTGGTGCAGAGCGCAACTCTGGTTGTGGCGGTCGATCAGGTGGCCAAAGTGCTGGTCAACCGGGTCGGGAGCCTGCAAGTGATCGAAGGCCAACTGTGGGTGCGCCACACCAGCTACCGACACGCACACATGTGGTGGCTTTGGTTGTTATCTGCCGCTGCTCTGATCGTCATCACGGTCTGGATACCGGCAGCAAGCATTTTCGTCGGTTTCATGATCGGTGGCTCACTGAGCAACGCCGTCGAGGGCTCGCTGCGCGGTTCGATAACCGACTACATCCGCGCGCCTTTCTGGCCGGCCTTCAACATCGCCGACATCGCGTTGACGGTCGGCGCGATCGGGATTGCGGTCGAGCTGCTGAGGACAGTCGGTGAGCTCTCGAGGTGACGCCCGCGGGCACGCGTTGGCCGCTCCGGTCCAGCGCGGCTTTCCCCGCTACTTCGCGATCGCCGGGTATTTCGTCAATTCGTACACGGTGTTTCTGGCCGTCGGCATCTGCGTCGGCACTTTCGTGGCTGCCGTGACGGCGGACCTGTCCGGGCTGTCGCCGCTTCGCGTCGGTGTGGCGGCAATGGTGTCCGCTCTCGCCGGGGTGATCGGAGCGCGGGTGTATCACCTCATCGTGCATGCGCCGGAGTACGCGAAATCCGGCTCGTCCCGGGGGTTGTGGGAGAGGGGTGCCGGAGGATTGAGCGTCTTCGGCGCGCTGCTCACCTTCATCCCGGCGTCATTCGCGGCAGCGGCGCTGTTGGCCATTCCGGCTGGTGCACTGTTCGACTGCATGGCCGTGGGCGTGCTCGTCGGTGGTTTTTGGATTCGACTGGGCTGCGTGTTCAACGGCTGTTGCGTGGGCCGCCACTCGGATTCCCCGTTCGGCGTGCTCATGCATGACACCAGGGGTGTCAGGAAAAGGCGTATCCCCGTCCAGTTTCTGGAGATGGCGTGGTGGCTACTCGGATTCGCGGTCTTTCTCGGCCTCTGGCCGATGGCATCACCGGCTGGCAGCCTCGCACTCGCCGTGCTGGCCTGGTACAGCGCCGGACGATTCGTTCTCGAGCCGTTGCGCGAAGAACCTGACATCGTCTGCGGCCGTGTACGCGTCAATCAACTGGTGGCCGCGGTGGTGTTGTTGGGGGCCGCGATTGCGCTGATCCTCCTGCTGTCCTCCTGACGGCATCCCGCCGACCCTGCGCCCACCACGATGTAGTCGAAGTTCCTCGTCATGGCGACGACTATCCAGCCCTGGCGCAGAGCGGCCATCGGCCAAATCGCCTAATTCCGTTCAGTCAGGACGTATATACGCATGTCGGCGGCGCAACAATCGGCCATTTCGCTGATGTTTCGGCGGTTGCCGGCCCCGCATGCTGGCTAGCATGAGCCAAACCACCTGGGGCGACGTATTCATGAGCGAACTTCCGACCGGAACGGTCACGCTGCTGCTGGCCGATGTCGAAGGCTCCACGCGTCTCTGGGAGACCCAGCCAGCGGCGATGAAGTCAGCCGTCGAGCGCCTCGATTCGACACTCGCCGAGGCGGTCGCCGCTCACGGCGGGGTGCGGCCCGTCGAGCAGGGTGAAGGCGACAGCTTCGTCATCGCGTTCGCCCGCGCCGCCGATGCAGTCGGCTGCGCGCTGGCCCTGCAGCGGGCGCCGCTGGCGCCGATCAAACTGCGCATCGGCGTGCACACCGGTGATGTGAACCTGCGCGACGAAGGCAATTACATCGGCCCGACGATCAACCGCACCGCGAGACTGCGCGATCTCGCACACGGCGGCCAGACCCTGCTGTCGGGCGCGACGGAACCGCTTGTCGTCGACCAGCTCCCGCCCGACGTCGCGCTCACCGATCTCGGTACTCACCCGTTGCGCGACCTGCCCCGTCCGGAACGAGTGGTGCAACTCTGTCACCCCGATCTGCACAACGACTTCCCGCCGCTACGCACCGCGAATATCGTTGCCGCCGAGAATCTTCCGTTGCAGCTGTCGAGATTCATCGGTCGCAAGGCGGAGATGAGCGGCATCCGTGACGCTCTCTCCGGCAACCGCCTCGTGACGTTGACCGGCGCGGGTGGCGCCGGCAAGACGCGCCTGGCAGTCCAGGTCGCCGCCGAAATAGCGACCGAGTTCGCCGACGGGGTTTGGTATGTCGATCTGGCGCCGATCACCGATCCCGACATGGTGACCTTGACGACGGCGCGGGCGCTGGGACTGCCCGACCAGCCCGGTCAACCGACCATGGACGTACTGCGGCGGTTCATTCGCGATCACAGAATGCTGTTCCTGCTGGACAACTGCGAACACCTGCTCGACTCCAGCGCCGATCTGATCATCGCGCTGTTGGGCGCCTGCCCGGCATTGACTCTGCTTGCCACGAGTCGCGAGCCGATCGGCGTGACGGGCGAAGTGAGCTGGCGGGTGCCGTCGTTGTCGCTGACCGACGAAGCGATCGAGCTTTCGGCGACCGTGCGCGAAGGGCCAGACCCGACTTCCGTGTCACGGATGACAACAGCGCGGCCGTGGCCCAGATCTGCCGCAGGCTCGACGGCCTTCCGCTGGCCATCGAATTGGCCGCGGCCAGGATCCGTGCGCTTTCGCCGGCGGAAATCCTGGACAGTCTGCACGACCAGTTCCGGCTTCTGACGGGCGGCGCGCGCACCGCTGTGCGCCGCCAGCAGACGTTGCGCGCCTCGGTGGACTGGTCACACGCATTGTTGAGCGAGTCCGAGCAGATGTTGTTCCGACGGCTGGCGGTCTTCCTCGGCGGCTTCGACGTCGATGCCGCGCACGCTGTGGCGGGCGGCGCAGACGTGGAGCGCTTCCAGGTGCTCGATCAGCTCACGCTGCTGGTCGACAAGTCGCTGGTGGTCGCCGAGGACACCCGCCGTGGAACGCGATATCGGCTGCTGGAAACCGTTCGTCAGTACGCGCAGGAGAAGCTGCACGAGTCGCGTGAAGGAGACGACATCCGCGGACGTCATCGTGACCACTACACCGCCATGGCTGCAGCGCTGGATACCGCCGGAGGCGCAGAGTACGAACATCGCATCGACCGGGCCGAAGCGGAAATGGACAATCTACGAGCCGCTTTCGCCTGGAGCAGGGAAAGCGGTGACGCCGAGCTTGCGCTCGTGCTCGCGTCATCGCTGCAACCGGTCTGGTTGAGGCGGGGCCGCATCCTGGAGGGGCTCGATTGGCTCAGTGCAGCCATGGCCGATGAGTGTCCGCAGGACGGCGGCCCTACAGCCGCCTACTTACGAGCCACCGCAGACAAAGCGCTGCTGCTGTCTTTCGTGGGAACGACGGAGGGCCTCGACGAGGCGCGGAATGCTCTGGCAACGGCGCGGGCATTCGACGCGCCTGCGCTCGAGCTTCGGTTGCTGACGGCATGCGGCGGCCTCGCCAATGCCCATGACCGCGAACTCGCCTCGACATACTTCGCCGAGGCGGCCGAAATCGCGCAACAGCTTGGCGACCTGCGATCGCTGGCACAGGTCATCGCCCTTGATTGGATGACAGCACGCGTCTGGAACGAACCCGTTGCGGCGCGGGTGGCTGCTGTGGAAGGGCTGCGAATCGCAGAAGACATCGGGGACACCTTCCTGACTCGCCAGTTGCGCTATGTGTTGGGCTGGGCGCTGATCCTCAGCGGTGACTTGATCGGCGCCTCAGATCGACTCAAGGAAGTGATCGAGGAGTCCGCTACCGCCAACGACGTGGTCTTCTCGTTCGCCGCAGGTAGTACCCGCACCTTCACGTTGGCTTACCTCGGGGACCAGGCCGGCGCGCTTGCCTCCGCCGATGTGCTCTTCACATTGGCGAACGGGTCGCAGGAGTCGTACCTGGGCATCGCTCATGCCGCTCTTGGCACGGTCCGTCTCGTCGGAGGCGACGCGTCGGCGGCATGGCAGGCATATGAATCATCTCGTCAACACAGCGCGATGGATCCGATGACAGCCTCCGTATACACGTGGGCTGCTTTGGCCCCGTTGGCATGCGGTGACCTAGCAGCGGCCCGACACTGGGCCGACGATGTGGTGGCTGCGAACACAGGCTGGGGCCTCGGGGCGTCCCAGAGCACGCGAGCGCGCATCCTGGTCGCACAGGGCGAACTCGACGCCGCAGAGCGCGACGCCCACGACGCGCTCGAGGTGGCCGCTCGCATCGGCGGCGACTTGATCGTTCCGTTCGCCCTCGACTGCCTGGCTATCGTCGCGGCTCGAACCGACAATCACCGGTCCGCCGCCCGACTTTTCGGCGCGGCGGACGCGGCTCGCCGACACATGAGCATGGTGCGTTTCAAGGTTCTCGAGGAGTGCGATGACGCCATTGTCGCTACGGTTCGGGACGCGTTGGGCGGCAACGACTTCGATGCGGCATGGGCGGAAGGTGCGGCGCTGTCGATCGAAGAGGCCACGGCCTACGCGTTGCGCGGTCGGGGCGAGCGCAAGCGTGCCAGCAGCGGGTGGGCCTCGCTGACCCGCGCCGAGCTCGATGTCGTGCGACTCGTCAGCGAAGGACTCGGCAACAAGGAAGTTGCTGCGCGACTGTTTGTTTCACCGCGCACCGTGCAGGCCCACCTCACCCACGTCTACACCAAACTGGGCCTGGCCTCGCGCGTGCAGCTCGCGCAGGAGGCGGCCAAGCACGGCTAAGGTGCCTGCTCGATTTGAACGGGGCTGGTCAGCACGCTCACTGGCACGCGGGTGATCGGTCGCGTCGGTTGGATGTCCTCGGCTTTCGTCACGGTCGTACTCGTGCAACTGGTCGTGTTCGTCGCGGTGTCCTTGACGCAGCACCGGTAGTTCGTGCCGATCTTGCCGGTCTTGTTGTCGACGATCGTCGTCTCGGAGTAGGTGCCGCCCCTGCTTTCACAGTCGGATTTCTCGCTCGCGTGCGCGGCGGGTGCCCCGACGGTCATCAGGGCGCCGAAACCGATTGCGGCTGCGGCGAGTGCGGTTGTCGTGAACTTGGTCATGACGCAATGGTCATGGCTGCGCGGTGATTCGGTAATCGCGCCGACGCCAGAATTCGCTTCAGGACGAGAAGATTTTCCTATCCGCCGGGTAAGCGTTCTGTTCGGAACTACGGCAGCACCGTCTTCATCAACATCACGTTGTAATCCGACCAGAGCGACAGGTTGTAATAGATCTCCTTGCCCGTCGACCACGGGTGCAGGTACGGCGCGTAGATGCCGCCGGGGAAGTCGCCCGAGGCGACAAGCAGTTGCTCTGGGCCGAACGGCCCCTGCGGCGCAGGCGCCATCCTGGCCACCACGTCGTTGTTCCCGTTGCCATACAGCGCGAGGTACTGCTTCAGGTGCGTGTTGTACTGCACCGACATCTCGCCGACGGGGCCGGGAATGACCGGCTGCGCGGCACCGGGGTTCTGCGGCACCCAGTTGCCGCCGTCCCAGTACTCGTAGCGGCTCAGTTCGGGCACCGCGTTCTGCGGCACGCGCGAGACGAACGCCGATCCGCTGCGCCCGGACGGCGTTCCGTACGAATACAGGAATCCGTCGCTGCCCTTGAGGAAAGCGCCCACCTGGAACTTCTCGCCGCCGGGCACATACGGGACACGCGGTGTCGCATCCCCGGATGCGGGGCGAACGCTCTGTGGGTAGACGCCCCAGTGCTCGCCGTTGTCGGGTGAGACGGCGATCGCCGAGAAGTTCGTCGTCCACTGGCCGGGGCTGTCCCAGCTCCTGATCGACATGAAGCTCATGTACTGCGTCTTCCCGATCGCGATGCCGGACGTCGGGATGATCCCCGTCTCCGACGGAGCGAACTTGATGCTGTTCACGATCTGCTTCGAGAGCGCAGGTGCCCACAGCGGTGAACCCGAATACTTGTTGTTGACAACGCCGTTCGGGATCGCGACTGTCTTGTCCAATGAGCGGTCGCTGGTACGGAACATCGTGTTGTAACGCCACTGCCTACCGCGGACGCTGCAGTAGCCGATCGTGTCGCCGAAGGCCATCAGCACTTGGTTGTTCACGGGATCGCCGTTGTCCCACATGATTCCGAGGTCGGTGCCGGTGATCGCGAAGCGCTTGATGGTGTCGTTGGGGCTCTGCGGCCCGGTGACCCAGCCGACCAGCGAGGTGCCAGGTGGCGGCCCTGGCGCAGGCGCCGGTGCAGGAGCGGGACCCGGCGCCGGGGCCGGCGGCGCTGGTGCCGCGACAGGCGCCGCGCCGGGAACGGGCGGTGGCGGCGCAGGTGGGACGACTCCGGCCTGCTGCTGCACGCGCGCGGCCTGCGGCACGAACGAGTTCAGGATCGACCGGGACAGCCGGCCCAGGTTTGGAAGCGGCGCACTGTCATTGGCCTTGCGGGGCCGGTGCCCGATCGGCGGGCCGCTGACGCCGGGCAGTTCGGGGGTGGCCGCAGTGTTCGGCGCCGCGGGGGGCTGGGCCTCTGCGGCTGCGCCAGTACACGGCTCGGCGGCGGCGGGCGGTGCGACGACGACTCCGAAAACGAGCCCGACAGCGGCCGCCGACGCCACTATCGACGCGATTCGAGCAAACGGCGACATGTCACACCTTTCACAGGAGCAGGACGTCGCAGTTGACGACGCGCACTAGCTGATGTGACGATAGTGAGCAATGGGTCTAATGAGGCTATTGATGCACTGATAGAAACGCTTCCGTGACCGTGTCGCAATCGGGTCAGAGCCTGCCGACAGCGAAAGCCGCTGCCTGCTCGGTCATTCCGTTCTGGTTGTAGAGGCTGTGGTTGCCGCCGTCGCCCTCGCCTGCGCAGATCGGGTCGTCGGCGATACACAGATCGATCGTCTTGGCCCGGTAGAGATCGCCGACCTCGACCGGTGGCGAATCGATGGCCGCCATGAACTTAGGCCCCGGCTTGCCGAGCAGCACAACCGCGGCGACGTGGTCGGCGATGTCGGGTGGCATCGGGTCGGGCACATCGGCGGCGTCGGCTCCGCTGGGCACGGCCGCTGAGGTGACGAAGCCCGCCACGGCCGCCCCCTGTGAAAATCCGCCGAGCACGATCTTGGTGTTCGGGCAGCTCGCCGCGGTCGCCTCGATCCGGTTGGCCGCGTCTCTGATGCCCTGCACTGCTGTGGGGAAGTCCGTGCTCGCCGGGTAGTTGACCGGATAGACCGAGACCGACTTACCCGCCGCCTGCTTGCGCACCGCGTCGACGAAGGACTGCCCGATTCCGCCGAGTCCCGGCGGCTCGAACGTGCCGCGCGCGAACACCACTTCCGCGTCTGGACACGGTTGCGCGCCGGCAAAGGGGATGGGCGTAGCGATCAGGGCTCCGGTGGTCACCGCCACCCCGAATACTCTGGCAATCTGGCCCGCGCTCACGCTGTCCACTTTTACACCAAACGGCGGCGCCCTGGAGGGCGCCGCCGCGTGGTGACTGGTTGTCGAGGTGAGCTACGGGCAGCTGACCTCGATCTCGAAGGGCTTGTTCATCGGCTGCAGCGGATTGGCCATATCGACGCCGACCGCCGTCCCGGAGATCTTGTAGGTGTTGCCGTCCTTCTCCGCTTTGGCCTCGCCCTGGCCCGCGTTCTCCTGGAAGCCAAGGGTGACGCCGTTGACGTTGCCGAGGCCGACCGAATGCACCACCGGGCTGTCGCCCGTGCCGACCACTGCGCCGATGCCGGTGGTGGCGTCGCCGATCGCGATGTTGACGTTCTCGCCCATGGTGCTGCACACGACGGTGCCCTGCACCGCCTGGTCCTTGCCGTCGATCGTGACCGTGCTCTTGCCCTCCGCTGAGGCAGCCGAGGAGGTCGCTCCGCTGGTTTCGGACTTCTTCTCCGACGAACAGCCTGCTAGACCGGCGATGACAATCGCCGCGCCGCCAACGGCGACCACGAACCCACGCTTCACCACGTTCTCCTTTGGTTGTCGCGGACCGTCAAGATCGGCGGTCCGTCTCCCAGAGAGTAGGGGGGGCCGCCGACCGGGGGTTGAGATTGCCGGAAATTTGGCTGGCAACCGCCTGCTGATTGAATACACGTCGTGGCGGACCCGTATTTCAGCGTCGAAGCGGAGCTTCCCGGACGGCAAGGGCGCGCCGGTGTCATCCGCACGCCGCACGGTGACATCCACACCCCGACTTTCGTCGCGGTCGGAACCCAGGCGACGGTGAAGTCGGTATTGCCCGAGACCATGAAACAGGCTGGCGCGCAGGCGATATTGGCCAATGCTTACCATCTTTACCTGCAGCCCGGTGCCGACATCGTCGCCGATGCGGGCGGGCTCGGGGCGTTCATGAACTGGCCGGGGCCGACCTACACCGACAGCGGCGGATTCCAGGTGCTTTCCCTCGGAGCGGGCTTTCGCAAGGTGCTGGCAATGGACACCGACCGCGTCCAGGCCGACGACGTGATCGCCGACGGCAAGGAGCGGTTGGCGCGCGTCGACGACGACGGCGTCACGTTCACCTCGCACCTGGACGGATCCAGCCACCGGTTCACGCCCGAGGTCTCCATCGGAATCCAGCATCAACTGGGCGCCGACATCATCTTCGCCTTCGACGAGCTGACCACGCTGGTGAACACCCGCGGGTACCAGGAAGAGTCGGTGAAGCGCACCCATCGGTGGGCGGTGCGCTGCCTGGCTGAGCACCGCAGGCTGACCGCGGCCGAGCAGGATCGCCGGCCGCAGGCCCTGTTCGGCGTGGTGCAGGGAGCCCAGTACGAGGATCTGCGGCGGGAAGCCGCGCGCGGGTTGGTGTCGATCGTCGACGAGGACGGTCGAGGCTTCGACGGCTACGGGATCGGCGGGGCACTGGAGAAGCAGAACCTCGCCACGATCGTCGGCTGGGTCACCAGCGAACTACCCGAGGACAAGCCGCGGCACCTGCTTGGCATCAGTGAGCCCGACGACCTCTTCGCCGCGATCGCCGCGGGTGCCGACACGTTCGACTGTGTGTCGCCCTCGCGCGTCGCGCGCAACGCGGCGGTGTACTCGGCGACCGGGCGCTACAACATCACCGGAGCGCGGTACCGCCGCGACTTCACCCCGATCGACGCCGAATGCGACTGCTACACCTGCACGCACTACACGCGCGCCTATCTGCACCACCTGTTCAAGGCCAAAGAGATGCTGTCGGCGACGCTGTGCACCATCCACAACGAGCGCTTCATCATCCGGCTCGTCGACCGAATCCGGGTGGCGATCAGAGCGGGCGAATTCGACGAGCTGCAGGCCGACGTCCTCGGGCGCTACTACCGTTCGTGAGCCGATCAGCACTCTTTTACATGTGTACAATAACGGTATGACGGCGGCGACGGCGCAGGAACTGTTGGTGCAGCTGCTCGACCCGGCTAGCCGGGCCGATCCCTACCCGGCCTTCGCCCGGATCCGGGAACTCGGGCCGCTGCGCGTCCCCGAACTCAACCTGACCGTCTTCTCGTCGTACCCGGACTGCGACGAAGTGCTTCGGCATCCCGAGTCGGCAAGCGACTTCCGCAAGGCGACCCCGCTGCCCGGCCTGCCGACGCCCGAAGGGGCAGACGAGTACGGCGAACCGAGCTTCCTGTTCCTGGATCCGCCTGACCACACGCGGCTGCGGAGACTTGTGAGCAAGGCGTTCGTCCCCAAGGTGGTCAACGCCCTCGAACCGGATATCAGCGCACTGGTTTCCGGCCTGCTCGACACGGTGGCCGAGAAGGGCGATTTCGACCTCGTCGCCGACCTGGCGCATCCGCTTCCGGTAGCCGTGATCTGCCGTCTGCTCGGTGTGCCGCTGACCGACGAGCAGGAGTTCAGTCAGGCGTCGACGTTGTCCGCCCAGTCGCTCGACCCGTTCATCACGTTCACCGGCCAGGCGCCGGACAACCTGGAAAGCCAGATGCAGGCCGAGTTGTGGCTGTACTCCTACCTTCGCGACCTGATCGCCAAGCGACGCTCGAATCCCGGCGACGACCTGATGTCGGGCCTGATCCATGTCGAAGAGTCCGGTGACCAGCTCACCGAATCGGAGATCATCGCCACCTGCAGCCTGCTGCTGGTCGCCGGCCACGAAACGACGGTCAACCTCATCGCCAACGCGATACTGGCGATGTTGCGGCAACCGGAGCAGTGGAGCGCGCTGCGGCGGGATGCCTCCCGGGTTTCGGCGATCATCGAGGAGACGCTTCGCTACGACCCGCCCGTTCAGCTGAACGGCCGAATCGCGGCCGCCGATATGACGATCGGCGACACCGCGGTCGCCAAGGGCGACACCATGATGCTGCTTCTGGCCGCCGCCCAGCGTGACCCGGCGGTGTGTGAACGGCCCGACGACTTCGATCCGGAGCGACACTCGATCCGGCACTTGGGGTTCGGCAAGGGGCCGCACTTCTGCCTCGGCGCGCCGCTGGCGCGGCTGGAAGCAGCCATCGCGCTGTCCGCGGTGACGGCGCGCTTTCCGGCGGCTCGGCTGGCGGGCGAGCCGCAGTACAAGCAGAACGTCACACTGCGGGGGATGTCCGCCCTGCCGGTGTCCGTTTAGAGCTCCACTTCCTCCAGGATGCGGGCGGTAGGCGGACCGACCAGCGCAGGCGCCGAGTCCGGCGACGACCAGATCTGGCTGATCAGGAGCTCACGGAAATTCGTTGCGGCTTCGGCGTTCTCGAAGCTCAGGTTGATCACCACATAGTTGGGATCATCGGCCGGCTGGTACACCTCGGTGCGCGTCACGCCAGCCGCCTCGCGGGCAGAGGCGAACCTGGTGAACGCGTCCCGCCAGACCGCCAGTTCGCTGATCTCGTGCTCGATGTGCAAGACGGGCATGGCACCAGTGTGGACTACCGTGCGAGGTTATGACTTCCACCTTGCTCGACTCGCGCGTCGCGGCGGCTCTCAACCGGATGTTCGCCGAGGCCGACGCACAGATGCCGATCCTCGGTGAGCTGATGGGCCGCGATGCCGTGCCCGACGAGGCGAGTGCGCAGCAGCGCGCCGACGCACTCAGCGATTTCTATCTGCCCATCACGCGGGAAGCCGGCCGCCTGCTGTACGCGCTGGTTCGGGCGTCGCGCCCGGCCACTGTCGTCGAGTTCGGCATGTCGCTCGGCATCTCCGCGATCCATTTGGCTTCGGCGGTGCGCGACAACGGCGAGGGCCGGGTGATGACGACGGAACTCAATGCGAAGAAAGTCGAGATCGCGACGGCGAACTTCGCAGACGCCGGGCTGGACGACCTCATCACGGTGCTGCACGGCGATGCGCTCGAGACTCTGCAGTCGGTCGACGGAGGAGTCCAGTTCGTCCTGCTCGACGGGTGGAAGGATCTGTACGTGGCTGTGCTGCACCTGCTCGAGCCGCGGCTGACGCCCGGCGCGATCGTTGTCGCCGACAACACCAGCATGGCCGGGCTGCAGTCCTACCTGGACTACGTGCGCGATCCGGCCAATGGATATGTCAGCGTGCACTTTCCGGTGCGCGACTCCGACAGCATGGAGATTTCCTGTCGGGTGTAGATCACGTCACCAGTGCGTCGATGACCTCGCGCGCCGCGCGCTCGCCAGCGTATGACGCCGTGGTCGTCACCCGGTATGCACGTGTCGTTGGACATCCGTGCCGGACCGACGTCGGAGATCAGCTGGCCGTTGAATCCGTCGGCGCGCCAGAACGGTTCGTCGTAGATGAAGAACGCCTTCATCGCCGAGCCGTTGGGCAGGCGCTGGGTGAGCTGGTCGCGGATGCCGGAAAGTGGTGGGTCGTACATGATTCGACCTGCCAACGTGGGCGAGATCGCGACGATCGCACGCAGTCCACGGGCCACCTTTCCGCCACGGCAGTGCACGGTGACGCTGTCTGCGCTGTGCTCGATCAACAGCACGGGCGCCTCGAGCACGATGTGGTCGGCGATGAGCGCCGCCAACCGCTTCGGGATCTCGATGGTGCCGCCGACGAACCGCGTCGTCTGCGCGCCGCCCTCCGACTCGGCGAACAACTCCGACGTCACCCCGCACGTCTGAATGGTGAAGAGCAGATGGAGGAAAGACACCTCGGCGGTGGGCACCGCGAGGATCCCGACGGTGCAGATCTCCAGCAGGGTGCGGGCGACGACCGAAAGCCCCTGCGCGTCATACCAGGCGCCCGCGGTGATCGCGTCCCATTCCGCTGCGCGCGGCGCCAGCCACGGCGCCTCGACCGGTACGTCGGCGGCCAGCACGTCGAGCCTGCGGAGCACCAGCTCGAGTTCCTTCAGCTCCGATGCGTAGCGGGCGCGAAAAGCGTTCTCGCGCAATATCCCTGAGCCGCCCAGTCTCGTAGGACGTCTCGCCCTCATCGTACTGCGGGTAGGTCTGAACCCCGAGTTCGTCGGCGAGCCGGAACATCCGCTCGTGCGTGTCGCCGATCCACTGAGCGCCGAGTTCGATCGGAACCCCGGCGATGACCTCCTCGGTGAGGATTCGGCCACCGACCCGCTCGTCGGCCTCCAGCACCAGCGGGGTCAGGCCGGCCTCGAGGACCGTTCTCGCGGCGATCATCCCCGACATGCCCGCGCCGACGATGACGACGTCGGCGTCAAGGCTTGCTGGATGCGCCATGGGCACACCCTTTCACGAGCTCCTACAGCGGGTTGAGGATTCGGTCGACGCCCTCGGTGCCGACACGAAGCACACCTGACGATTTCACCTGGTTCTCGCCGGACGATCCGCCGCACGCCGCGAGGAGCAGGACCGCGACGAGCAGCACCAGGGCCAGAACGGATTTTCTGACGAAGCTCGCTGGCGGACGCTAGCAACTGGCTCGGTATTGGCAAAGAGTTCTGCTCAGGCGCGCCGCTATATAAGATCTGCGCGCAATGCCCGAAGAACTGAGTTCCGAAGATGCCGCCGCGCGCCTGCGCCCCGTCGACACACTGGGCATCCCGCTCGGTCCTGGCCAGCCGCCCGCGTTCCTTCGCGCGCTCGGCGAGCGCGAAGACTGGACCGACCTCCGTGTCTACGGCGCGCTGCTGGCCGTCGGGACGGAACTGTTCTCCCGGACGGGAGTGCACTACTTGTCCGGGTTCTACGGCCCGCTCGAGCGGGCGCTTCGTGACATGGGCGCCGACATCGAGTTCACCCCCGCCGACTTCCGCCGCTTCGGTCCGCTTCTGGAACGCCAGGCACCGCGGGTGATGACGACGGTCGCGACGCCGCCCGACGCCGACGGTTGGTGCTCGCTGTCGCTGCATGCCGGCGGCACGATTCCAGAACTGCACCGCGCGGGCGCCGATCCCGACCGGCTTCTTGTCGTCGAGGTCTCCGACGCCTTCCCGCGTACGTTCGGGCTCGGTGAGCGTCACCGCCACGCCCTGCACATCGACGATATCGACATCCTGGTGCGGTCGACCGACGCACCGCTCGCCCTGCCGGGAGGGGAGGCGGCGCCGGGCGACGTCGACAAGGAAATCGCCCGGCATACCGTCGATTACATTCCGTCAGGCGCCACGCTGCAGACGGGTATCGGCTCGATTCCCAATCAGATCGCGGTGTTGTTGGCCGAGGGCGAGGGCGGCGGCTACGGACTGCACAGCGAGATGTTCACCGACGGCTGCATGAAGCTTCATCGTGCGGGCAAGGTGACCAACACCGGGAAAGGACCGTACGACGGCGTCAGCGTGACGACGTTCGCGTTCGGCTCGCCCGACCTGTACGAGTGGCTCGACGGGAACACCGAGGTCGCCTTCCTGCCCGTCGAGATCGTCAACGCACCCGACATGATCGCCGCCAACAACGAGATGGTCACGATCAACGGCGCGTTGGCTATCGACATCCACGGCCAGGTGGTCGCCGACACGATCTCCGGCGGCCAGTTCAGCGGCATCGGCGGCGCCGAGGATTTCGTGGCGGGTGCCGGTCTCGAGCTCTCCGACCGCTCGCTGATCTGCCTGCCGTCGACGTTCACCAAGGACGGAGAGTTGCAGTCGCGCATCGTGCCGTGGTTCGGCCCCGGTGCGGTGATCACCACCCCGCGTCATCACGTCGACGTGATCGTCACCGAGTACGGTGCCGCCGAGCTGGAGGGCCGCACCGTGCGCGAGCGCGGGGAAGCGCTTGCGGCCATTGCCCATCCGCAGTTCCGTGACGAGTTGGCTGCCGCGGCCGAGCGCGCAGCCAACGGCCGCTCACCGGTCACGTGATTGCCGAGTGGCCAGTTATTGCACGCTTATCGCCGGTACCCGTGTCATAACTGGCCAGTCGACGAATAGATCCATGGTTCGCGCGGCAGCGCGGCCGGGTCGAACTGCGGGAGCATCTCGTCGAGCGTCGCCGCGCGCCAACCCAGCGATGCGGCGATCTGCTCCAGTGCGCGCGCAACCCCGATCTCCGCCAACGTGATTGCGCCGTCCCGTTTGGCCAGCCGCGCCCCGTCGGAGTTGAGCACCAGCGCGACGTGCGCGTAGCTGGGCTGCGGATGGCCCAGCAGCGTCGCGAGGTAGGCCTGGCGCGGCGAGGAGGCCAGCAGGTCGTCGCCGCGCACCACCTGATCGACACCCGCCGCGGCGTCGTCGACGACGACCGCGAGGTTGTAAGCCGCAACGCCGTCGCCGCGGCGAACCACGAAATCGTCGACGACGCCGGTGTATTCGCCGTGCAGCAGGTCAGAAACCGTGTAGGTGACGACATCGGTGCGCAGCCGCAACGCGGGCGGGCGCCCGGTGGCCCGCCGTCGTACCTCGCGCTCGGTGTCGGTCAGGTCGCGGCAGGTTCCCGGGTAGGCGCCCTGAAGTGCATGTGGCGCTCGTGGTGCCTGCTGAATGTCCCTTCTGCTGCAATAGCATTCGTACAGCAGCCCGCGTTCGGCGAGTTCGTCGACGACGTCGTCGTAGCGCTGCGGGTGCTGCGTCTGCCACTCGGTGGGACCGTCCCACGTCAGGCCGATCGCGGCGAGGTCGTCGAGTTGGCGGGTGGCGATGTCGGTGTGCGTTCGGTCGTCGAGGTCGTCGACGCGCATCACGAAGCGCCTATCCGTGGAGCGGGCGAACAGCCACGCCAGCACCGCGGTTCGCAGGTTGCCGATGTGCAGATCTGCTGACGGACTGGGGGCGAACCTGCCGGCTCCGCGCATGTGAGGAGGAACTGCTGCGGTTGCCATCCGCTCAGCTTGCCTTGGTCTTGACTTCCTGCTTCTGCAGCGAAACCGAGGCAGTGTCGACGGCGGACTCGATGCCCACCCCGTGGCCCGCCACGTTGACCGCGAGACGGGTGCGGTCGCCGCGGAACAGGTCGCGGGAGAACTCGCACGGCGCGCCGTGCTGGTCGTGGGTGATCCGGGTGATCAGAAGCAGCGCCGCCTTCGGTTTGATCCCGAGCAGCGACGCCTCGGTGGGGGTGGCGTTGACGGCCTCGATGCGCTCCTCGGCGCGCGTCGGCACGAGACCGTAGTGCGACTCCAGCATTTCGTAGATGGAGCCGCCGAGCTGCTGCTCGAGCAGGCCGGGGAACGCCTCGGCGGGGAACTGGGCCAGCTCCAGCGAGATCGGTGAGCCGTCGGCGAGCCGGACGCGTTGGATCTCGACGACGAAATCGCTCGCGCCGATGCGCAGAGCCTTCTGCGTCACCCGGTCGGGTGCGGTGATCTTGGTCGAGATCACCCGGGTGCCCGCGACGTATCCCTGGTTCGCCAGGAACGCGGGAACGCCGACGACGTCGGACAGGCTGCGCTGCACCTGGCCGTGGCTGATGAAGATGCCGCCGGACCGGCCGATGACCCGGTGTACCAGGCCCGCTTCCTCCAGCGCCGCCAGAACCTGTCGGAGGCTGGACCGGCTGGTGCTGTAGCGCTCGGCGAGGTCGCGCTCGCTGCCGAGCTTCGTACCGGGGTCGCCCGCGTTGATGTCCGCAACAATTCGACGCCGCAACTCTTCAGTCGGCGTCGCCACGAGGAACCTCCCGGGTCGATTTGGTACGGCCAATTCTACCGGCTCAGGCCTCCGCCAACGCCTCGCTGGATTCGGGCAGAATCTGACCGCCGTCCACGACAAGTGTCTGACCAGTGATGTATCCGGCTTCGTCGGTGGCGAAGAACAGTGCGGCGTTGCCGATGTCGGCGACGCTGCCGAGGCGGCCTGTCGGAATCGACGCGGCCATTTGGTCCATGTATTCCTGGCCCATTTCGATGAGTCCCTCGGTGACGATGTTGCCGGGCAGCACCGCGTTGATGGTGATCTGCTTACGCGCCAGCTCGATCGCCGCGGTCCGGATGAAGCCGAGCTGTGCGGCCTTGCTCGCGCCGTAGTGCGACCATCCTGGGAAGCCTGTGATCGGCCCGGTGATCGACGATGTGACGATCACCCGGCCGTGCCCGCTCGCGGTGAGCGCTGGCAACGCAGCCTGGACGACGAAGACAGTGCCCTTGAAGTTCACGGCCAGCACCTGCTCGATGTCGGATGGCGTCAGGTCCTCCAGCTTTCCCGACGGGAAGATGCCCGCGTTCGCGCACACGATGTCCAGTCCGCCGTGCCGCTCGGTCGCGGTCTCGACCGCGCGGCGGCAGTCGTCGGGGTTCGTCACGTCGGCGGCCAAACCGCTGACCTTGCCCGGCTGGTCGGAGAGCGCGGCCACGGCGTCGTCCAGATCGGCCTGGTTGCGCGCGGTGATCAGGACGTCGACGCCTGCGGCGGCGAAGGTTTCGGCGATACCGCGACCGATGCCCTTGCTGCCACCGGTGACGATGGCGGACCGGCCTTGAAGTGAGGTGAACATGCGTGTGCCCTTCGGTCAGGCCAGACGATGGCCGTTGGAACTGAGATAGCGCTCTGCGAGCATGCAGCTGCCCTCGGCGTAGGTGATCGCCTTGGCTTGAGATTCCTTGGAGTGGCTGTGCGTTCCCATCCACGCCAGCAGCATCAACCGCCTCAGCAGAACGAACGACGACAGCATGTCCTCGTCTTCGGATGCCATCTCTCTGCGGCTGCGGTAGCCGGCGACCCAGGAGTCCTGCCACTCGGGCAGCGCGGGGTCGTCTTCGATGAACGAGACGGCGGTGCCGAAGTCGTAGAAGAACCAGCCGAATCCGCAGTCGTCGAAGTCGATGACGGTGATGGTCGGGCCGTCCACAAGAAGGTTGGCCAGTCGGAGGTCGGCGTGGATGAGGCCGAAGCGGTCGGGTCCGGAGCCGTACTCTCCGAGACGGTTGCACAACAGTTGCTGCGCGCGATCCAGAATGTCGTGTTCGGCATCACCGACACCTGCGGCGTCCTGCCATTGCCCCCAGCGGGGCTCCGCGCCAAGGCAATTCGGCCAGTCCCAGGCGAACCGACTGAACGACGGCGGCCGCTGCCACGTGTGGGAGTGCTCGTGGAGTGCGGCGGTTATCTGCCCGAGGGTGTGGAAGTCGTCGACGGTCACCGTCTCCTCGTCGGGCTCGGCGCCCGCGACCATGGAGAAATGAACGACATGCCGTGGGGTGCCGCGGGAATCGACCGTCACCACGCGTCTGCCGTCGGCCGCTTCCAACACCGTCGGCACGGTGATGTCGCTGTCGCGGCGCAGCGCGTCCAGCCAGTCCAGCTCGGACTCGATCTGATGCGGCAGGTGATAGTTCTGCCGGTGCACCCGAAGGATCGTCTGCGTGCCGGTGCCAGCATGCTCCACCGCGTAGGTCGCGTTCTCGGACAGGTTCAGCAGGGTCAGCGACGAGCCCTCCGGCAGACCATATTCGGCAAGGGCAAGTTCGGCCACGTCGATGTCGTTGGAGATCACACCGTCCGAATCTGCCATCAGTGGTCGCGTCCCTCGATCCCGGCCAGCACCGCGGTGATCCGGTCCCTCGCCGTGGTGACGTCATCCCTGCTTCCGCCGATGTAGAGGCGGCCCGTTGCGCCGATCATCTGCACGTCGACGATCGTAAGTCCGGGAGCCGCGCGCTCAGCCTCGTTCGCGGCGACTGCCGCGAACAGCGCGGGGGTCATCTCGTAGACGAGCAGCGCCTGCCCCGGCAGGATCATCGACGCCTGCCGGTTCCTGTTGAGGATCACCGCATGCTGGTCGGTGATGTCGTCGATGATGTCGTGGAACAGCACGCGCGGCCGGAGCTGATCGGCCGCCCGGTTGCCCGTGCCCGCCAGGATCGCCTCGCCGGCCCGACGGACGTCGTCCAGCTCGCCGGAGTGGACCTCCAGCACGCCGAACTGGCGCTCCACGTAGAGAATTCCCGGCGCCACACCGGGCACCTCGCGCAGGGCGAGGTCGATGACCCGCTCGATCGCCAGTGCGGGTGACACCTCGACGATCAGTGCATGTTCGCCCTCGTATGGCGGATAGCCACGCGCCCGCGTCGGTGTGCCCAGATATGCGGCGAACTGCCGCTGCAGATCCTCCACGAGGAGGTAGACGCGAATGTCTGTGCGCGTCAACGTCTCTGTAGCCATCGCCGGAACCGGCTATTGCGCGGAAACGGCGAAGTGCGCACCGAGCTCGTTGTGCGGGCGGGGAATCACGTGCACGGCGATCAGTTCACCCACCTGGGCCGCGGACTCCGCGCCCGCTTCGGTGGCCGCCTTGACCGCGCCGACCTCGCCGGTGACGATGACGGCGACCAGCCCGTCGCCGACCTGTTGACGGTCGGTGATGGTGACGTTGGCCGCTTTGACCATCGCGTCGGCAGCCGCAAGCGCGGCGACGTACCCCTTGGTCTCGATCATTCCAATCGCGTTGCTTGGCATCACTTTCTCCTTGTTCTCAACTTCTCGGTGCACGGGTTGCGGACTGCTACCCGCTTGTATCGGTGTCGATGGATCCGATGATCAGGGCATCGACCGGGGGTGGGGTTCCGGTGAACCAGTTGGCCGCGACCGATCCCTGCGCGATCAGGACGCGCTCGCCCACTCCGCTGCCGAGCACGTCGAAGGCGATCAGGCGCGCGCCCGACCCGTCGGCTTCGACCTCGAGGAGGGCGCCGGGCGGCAGCCCCTCGATGCGGCGGGTGGACCAGACCTGGCCGGTGACAGTCGCCGAGATCATCTGCGCTCCTTGGTGATTGTGACTCCGAGCGAGCGGGCTTTCTCGCGCGCGAGTGGCGTGAGTACCGCCTTTGGACCCAGTGTCAGTGTGCCGCCCGCTGACGCGATGTCGACGATCTGGCGCTCGGTGACGGCACCTTTGTCGATGCGATGGGTCGCCGCGTGGGCGGCACCGGTCTGCGGGTTCGCCAACCGGAAGCTCAACCGGCCGGTGCGCAGGTCGGCACGGCTCTTCGGGTTCTCGAACAGCCGGAGTAGTTGTCGGACGAACGCGTCGAGGTCGGCGTCGGTTGCGATGCGAACGGCGTCGACCCGCGTCTTCTCATCGGCGTTGCGCGGACCCACAGGCCCGAAGCCGTTGTCAGCGTTGGTCGTCGGCTGTGCAGGCGCCGGGAGATCGGCTAGGTCGCCGACGGCGTCGCGTACCACCTCGCGGACGAGTGCGCGCAGGTCGACTCCGCTGCGCGTCACGCCGTGCCCCGCCCCAACGCTTCGTGCGCGGCGGCCGCGGCCTGCCGCACGTCGGCCTCGGTTCCGGAGAGGTATACCCGGCCGGTGGCGCCGATCATCCGGTAGTCGACGACTTTGATGTCGGCGGCCTTCTCGGCCTCGTTGGTGGCGAGGATCGCATAGGACGCCGGCTGCACCTCGAGCACGAACAACGACTCGCCGGCCAGCACCATGGACCCGATCTTGTTGCGGTTGATCAGGAAAGCGTGCTGCTGATCGACGCTCGAGATGACCCGGGAGGCCAGCACGGTCGGGCGGACGGCGGAGTCGGCGGTGGCGCCCATCTCCTGTAGGCATGCGTCGGCGGCGGCCTTGACGGCGCCGGTCTCGCCGTGGAACTCGAGATAGCCGAATTGTCGTTCGACGACGAGCACCCCCGCCTTCACGTCGGCGTGCTTGAGGGCCACGTCGGTGATGCCCTCGATGTCCAGACCCGGTGCCACCTCGATGATCTGGGCGGCCGCGGCGGCCCGGGGCAGTGCGCCCTTGATCCACGTGCCGAGGTAGGACATCGTCTGCGGTTGCAGGCGGTCGATGAAGATGAAGGAACGTAGTTCAGCCACGGCTCACCTCTTGATGAGTTGTGCGAGTTCTTCGGCGACGAGCCGGCGCAGCTCGACCCGGAGGGCGTCGAGGTTCGGCTCGGTTGCCCGGGACATGACGGGTGCGCCGGTGCGGCGCGGCGGTGCAGGCGTGGACTCCCATTCGTTGGATGCGCGGGGATATGCGGGAACCGGCCCGGCCGGCGACCGCCATGGAGTGATGCAGGCGAAGCTCGGCATCCGCACCTCGGAATCGCTGTTGTAGGCGATCCGGATCCAGTTCATCAGGTTGTGCGGCGCCAGGTTCTCACCGAGCGAGCTCCTGCCGACGAAGCCGGTGCCGAGCGTCATCGACGGGGCGAGGTTGGTTTCCAGCCCGGAGCTGCCGGTGCTGTTGCCGACGTTCACCGACACCCGCAGCACCGCGACCGTGGCCGCGAACTCCGCGATGACAGAGGGATTCTCGCTGTGGATCGCCGCCGAGTGCCCGACCCCGCCGATCCGGACGATCGCCCGTGCCGCCCGAATGCCGCGTTCGGCGTCGGTGACCGTCGTCATGCCCAGCACCGGTGACAGCTTCTCTCCGGTGAGCGCCTCCTCGGAGACCACGTGCGCAAACGGTGCGATCAACACGCGTGTCTTGGGCGTCACCCGTAGTCCTGCCTGGCCCGCGATCCACGCCGCGTCGCGACCGACCACATCGGTGTTGAGATGGCCGAAGGGGAACATGAATTCGCGCAGTCGCGCGACGTCCTCCGCGTCGAGGACATGGGCGCCGTTGCGGGTGAGGGCCGCGCGCAGCTTGTCGGCGACGGACTCTTCGACGATGAGCACCGATTCGTTCGTGCACAGCACCGAGTTGTCGAACGCCTTGCTGTCGACGATCCGGCGGGCCGCGGCGTTGATGTCCGCGCTGGCGTCGACGAAGACCGGCACGTTGCCGGGACCGACGCCGAGTGCGGGGTTGCCGGACGAGTGCGCCGCGCGCACGACGCCCGTTCCGCCGGTGGCGACGATGACGTCGGTGCGCTCGTCGGCCATCAACGCCTCCGCCAGCGGGATGGAGGGTTCGTCGATCACCTGGACGACGCCGTCGGGCGCGCCTGCGCGCACCGCGGCCTCGGCAAGCACCCGCGCGGCGTCGGCCGAGCATTTCTTCGCCCGCGGATGCGGTGCCACCACAACGGCATTGCGGGTCATCAGCGCCAGCAGCACCTTGAAGTACACCGTGGCCACGGGGTTGGTGGTCGGCGTGATGGCCAGCACGACGCCCGCGGGCCGCGGAATCTCGACGATCTTGCGCGCGGTGTCGATCCTGGGCGAGACGAGATCCTCGCCGCGGTAGTGGTCGAGGATGCCACGCGAGCAGGCCCGGTTCTTTTCCACCTTGTGTTCGACGACGCCCATCCCGGTCTCGGTGACAGCGGCCTCGGCGAACCGCTCGGCCGAGGCGTATCCCGCGTCGGCGACCGCCTCGACGATGGCCGACACCGAAGCGTGGTCGTAGTCGGCGTACGCCCGCGCGGCCCACCGGGCTCGTTCGAGCACGTGGCCTGCCTGTGCGGCGGTGGTCATGACGCCCTCCGATCCCTGGCGGCCTTGCGGGCGAACCGCACGGCGACATCGAGCCGGTCCAAGACGTCCTCGCACAGATCGCGGCTGACCAGGATGCCCGGCTTGAACTGCAGCACACGGGGGTCGAGCGTCGAGAAGATCGCCCACACCCCGTTCTCGTAGAGTTCGCGCATCACGAACTTGGCGCCTTCGGGATGGTCGAACTCCAGCCCGATCACCACGCCGTTCTGCCGGACCCCGACAAACCAGTCCGGGTTGTCGCCCTGGATGCGGCGCAGGCCCTCGGCGAACAGGTCGGCGATGTAGTGCACCATGGACCGGACCTCGGGGCGACTGGTGATCTCGAGGGTCTTGATCGCCGCCACGCAGCCGAGCTCCGCGCCGCCGAACGTCGAGATGTGCGCGAAGCCGTCCTCGTCGAGCCAGCGTGCGGCGCGGTCGCCGAGCATCGCGGCGGTGATCGGGTACATCCCGCCCGAAAGACCCTTGCCGGTGACGATGATGTCGGGCTCGATGCCGTGCTTGGTGATCGCCCACATCTCACCGGTTCGCATCAGCCCCGTCTGTACCTCGTCGGCGATGTACAGCGATCCGTGCTTCACGGTCAGATCCTTGACCGCCTCGAGGTAACCCGGTGGGGGCAGCGGGAATCCGTACGTCGCCGGAATCGTCTCCATCAGCACCGCGGCCACGTCGCCGCCGCAGAGCGCCTCGGCCATCGCGTCGATGTCGCCGAACGGCACCTGGACGAACTCGTCGGGCCGGTCGGACAGGAAGATCTTGGCGAAACGGTCGTCTCCCGACGCCACCGCGAGCCCGGTGTGGCCGTGGTAGGCCTTCACGATCGAGACGATCTTGCGGCGCTTGGTGGCGTGGCGTGCGCTCTTGATCGCGATGTCGATGGCCTCGCCGCCACCGGACCCGTAGGCGACCTTGGTGATCGACGCGGGCGCCGACTCGACGAGCCGTTGCGCCAGCGCGGTGCGCGCCACCGAGGGGAAGTGGTGGTTTCCGACGTCGAAGATTTCGGTGGCCTCGGTAATCGCCTGCACCACTTCGGGATTGCGATGCCCGAGATTGTAGGTGCCGCCGTTGAGGTGCATGTCGATGAGCCGACGGCCGCTCATGTCCCAGAGGAAATAGCCCTGCCTGCGGTCGATCACCAGGTCGACGCCTTCGTCGGTCCAGAACTGCGTCTTGCCCGGGTTCCAGAATGTCTTCGACTGCTCCAGCACTTCGGCCTTGGAGTCGAACGAGAACGTGCCGTAGTCGTACATGCGGCTCCTCTACGGAGTTGAGGGCAGCCTCCACCATAAAAAGGATGGACCATTTATGTCAATGGTTGTGCGTTCCTCTTGCGGTAGTCATTTGGTAGTGCCAAACTCCTAGGGTTCGCGTAGTGGCGCACACCACACCTGATCGACCTTCTACCGCTCCGGAGGCTGCCCATAATGACCGACCAGGTCCTCAACCGCGACGAAAACGAAAACAAGATCGAAGTCCACCGACTGAAACCGAACGCCGTCGGGATCGTCGGCGTGATGTTCATGGCGGTCGCGACCGCCGCCCCGATCACCGCAATGGTCGGCAACGTTCCCATCGCCGTTGGCTTCGGAAATGGTTCGTTTGCGCCTGCGGGCTACCTCTTCGCCACCATCGTCCTGTCGCTGTTCGCCATCGGCTACGCGACAATGGCCAAACACCTGACCGCGACCGGTGCGTTCTACGGCTACATCGCGCACGGTCTCGGCCGGATCATGGGGATGGCCAGCGGCTTGATCATCACGATGGCCTACGTCGTCTTCGAAGGCTCGTTGATCGGTATCTTCTCGTTCTTCGCCAAGAACCTGATGTCCTCGCTGTTTGGCCTCGACGTGCACTGGGTCATTCCCGCGTTGTTGATGATCATCGCGAACTCCGCGCTGGCGTACTACGACATCAACATCGCCGCCAAGGTGCTCGGCGTCTTCCTGATCACCGAGATCATCATGCTGTCGCTCGGCGCCTTCGCGGTTCTGGTCCACGGTGGCGGCCCTGAGGGCCTGGTGATCGGCGAGACCCTCAACCCGCTCGGCGCGTTCACCTCCGCGGAGGGCATCGTCGGCGCCAGTGCGGGACTCGGCCTGTTCTTCGCGTTCTGGTCCTGGGTCGGGTTCGAGTCGACCGCCATGTACGGCGAGGAGTCGCGCAACCCGAAGAAGATCATCCCGAGGGCGACCATCATCAGCGTCGTCAGCATCGGCCTGTTCTACGTGTTCGTCTCGTGGATGGCCATCGCAGGCACCGGGCCGGCCAACGCCATTGAGCTGGCGCAGAACGCCGACACAGCGGGCGACATCTTCTTCGGGCCGGTTCGCGAGTACTACGGCGAGTGGGCCGTTACGATGTTCAACATCCTGCTGTGCACGGGTTCTTTCGCGTGCGGTATGGCGTTCCACAACTGCGCCTCTCGCTACCTGTACGCGCTTGGCCGCGAGGGCCTTTCGTCGAAGCTGCAGCAGACGATCGGCAGGACGCATCCCACCCATGGCTCGCCGCACATCGCGTCGCTGGTGCAGAGCGGTATCTCGCTGGTGCTGGTTCTGGCCTTCCTGTTCGCGGGCATGGACCCCTACCTGCACCTCTACACCCTGCTGGCCATTCTCGGCACCATGGCGATCCTGGTCGTGCAGTCGTTGTGTGCCTTCGCGGTGATCGCCTACTTCCACTTCCACGGCGAGAACGCGGAGAGCAAACACTGGTTCAAGACGCTGGTCGCGCCGCTGCTCGGCGGCATCGGCATGCTCTACGTCGTGTTCCTGCTGTGGCAGCACAAGGAGGCGGCGGCGGGCGCCGCGTCGGGCACGCTGCTGTTCAAGCTGACGCCGTGGATCGTCGTCGGACTCTTCGTCCTGGGCGGGGCGATGGCGCTGTACTTCAAGTACCGGGACCCCGCGAAGTACGAGTTGATCGGCCGCGTCATCTACGAAGACACCGAAGTACGGGAGTAGGAGCGCGGTCCGCCGGTGAGCGACAAGGATTTCGGCCTCGGACGGATGCGCGTCCTCGACGCGAAACCGGTCAACCTCGACGGGTTCTCCGTCACCAACCCGGAGTTGGGGCTGGTCGCCATGGCCAGCCCCTTCGACCCCGAACCGTCGCTCGTGGTGCGCGACGGGGTCGTCGTCGAACTCGACGGTAAGGCGGCCGAGGACTTCGACGTCATCGACGAGTTCGTCGCCCGCTACGGGTTGGACCTCGAGGTGGCTCCGGAGGCGATGGCGCTCGACGACGCGACGCTGGCGCGAATGACGGTGGACATGAATGTCAGTCGCGCCGAGGTGGTTCGGCTGATCGGCGGCATCACGCCGGCCAAGCTCGCCCGTGTGGTCGCGGTGCTCACCCCGGTCGAAATGCAGATGGCGATGAGCAAGATGCGCGCGAGGAGGACGCCGAGCAACCAGGCACACGTCACCAACCAGCTCGACGACCCGCTGCTGATCGCCGCCGACGCGGCCAGCGCGGTGGCCTACGGGTTCCGCGAGGTCGAGACCACGGTGCCGGTGCTCGGCGACGCACCGTCCAACGCGATCGCCCTGCTGATCGGAAGTCAGGTCGGCATACCCGGCGCGATGGCCCAGTGCTCGATCGAGGAAGCGCTGGAACTGCGGCTCGGCCTGCGCGGGTTGACCAGCTACGCCGAGACGATCTCCCTCTACGGCACCGAGCAGGTGTTCGTCGACGGCGACGACACCCCGTTCTCGAAGGCGATTCTGACGTCGGCATACGCGTCGCGCGGCCTCAAGATGCGGGTGACCAGCGGCGGCGGAGCCGAGGTTCTGATGGGCGCGGCGGAGAAGTGCTCCATCCTCTACCTCGAGTCGCGTTGTGTCTCACTGGCCAGAGCGCTCGGTGCTCAGGGCGTTCAAAACGGCGGCATCGACGGCGTCGGCGTGGTGTCCTCGGTGCCGGAGGGCATGAAGGAACTACTCGCCGAGAACCTCATGGTCATGCTGCGTGACCTCGAAGCGTGCGCGGGCAACGACAACCTGATCTCCGAATCGGACATCCGCAGAAGCGCGCACACGCTGCCCGTGCTGCTCGCGGGCGCGGACTTCATCTTCTCCGGATTCGGCTCGATTCCCCGCTACGACAACGCGTTCGCGCTGTCCAACTTCAACTCCGACGACATGGACGACTTCCTTGTGCTGCAGCGGGACTGGGCGGTCGACGGCGGCCTGCGGACCGTTTCGGCGGAGCATCTGGCGGCGGTCCGCAGACGCGCGGCGACCGCCGTTGCGGCGGTGTATCGAGACCTGGGTCTCGCCGACTACCCCGACGACCACATCGACGAGGTGGTGGCCGCCAACGGATCCCGCGACCTGCCGCCCGGCCATCCGAGGATGGTCGCCGAGGCGGCAGCCGCCATCGAGGCGAAGCAACTGACCGTCTTCGACGTGGTCGCGTCGCTGAAGCGGACCGGCTACGACGACGAGGCGCAGGCAATCATGCGGCTGACCCGCGAGCGGTTGAAGGGCGACCAACTGCAGACGTCGGCGATCTTCGACGATGACTTCTGTGTGCTGTCGAAGATCACCGACCCCAACGACTACCGCGGGCCCGGCACCGGATACGCGCTGACCGAAGCGCGCCGCACCGAGATCGACGACATCCGGCAGGCACGAACGGTGCGAGAACTCACGGCTGACCAGGACGAGCACCGCGATCACCTGATCGTCACCGACGTCGAGGAGGCGCAGCAGGGCAGCGATCCGCGCGAGGTGTGCATCGGGCTGTCGCCTGCCTTCGCGCGCTCGGTCTGGCTGACGCTGTGCGGATTGACCGTCGGCGAAGCGCTGCGCCAGATCGAGGCCGGGCTGGAGGAGGAAGGATGCGTGTCTCGACTCGTCCGGGTGCGATCGACGATCGACGTCGGGCTGATCGGGCTCACCGCGGCCCGGCTCTCCGGGTCGGGAATCGGAATCGGCTTGCAGGGCAAGGGGACCGCCCTGATTCACCGACGAGACCTTGCACCGCTGGCCAACCTCGAACTCTTCAGCGTCGCCCCGCAGCTGACGGCGGCGATGTACCGGGAACTGGGCAAGAATGCCGGCAGGCACGCGAAAGGGATGACGCCCGTGCCGATCCTGGGCGGCGGCACCGACGAATCGATCTCGGCCCGCTACCAGGCGCGCACCGTCGCGCTGGTCGCGCTGGAGCGCGACCTCTGCGAGCCGGGTCGCCCGCCGATGACGGTGAAGGCGACGCGGGCGGGAGTCGAGCAATGAGTGACGAGAGGTTGACCGTACAAGCGGCGGTCGACGGCAAGCTCGAGCTGGCGGACCTCCGCATGGATCCCGCGACGCTGGCGCATCAGGCGGCGGTCGCCGAGGAGCACGGCAATCCGCAGCTGGCCGACAACTTCCTGCGCGCAGCGGAATTGGCGGTCCTCGACGGCGAGGAGGTCATGAGCCTGTACGAGGCACTGCGCCCGCACCGGTCGACCGCAGAAGAACTGGAGCGGTTGCGCGCGTCGCTCGAGGATCGCGGCGCAGCGCGGTGCGCCGAACTCGTCCGGCAGGCCGCCGACGCATACGCCCGTCGAGGCCTTCTGCGTTGAAAGGCGCGGACGTAGTCGCCGGGATCGACGTCGGAAACCACACCACCGAAATCGTTCTGGCCCGCGTCGGCGACGGCCACGTCGAGCCGATCATCAACGGCCAGGCCCCCACTCGGGGCAGGAAGGGCTCACGCGAATCGCTCGATGGAGCGGCGGCTCTGCTCCACAGGTTGGAGGTCGAGGCGGACGCCGCCGTCGACCAGGTGGTGCTCGCGAAACTGCGGCCGGTCGACACGTCGACGGCGCCGCTTCCGCCCGCATCGTCACCGCGGTCGCCGGTGCGCAGCCTGCGCAGGCCCGACGGGCGAACACCGGCAGGAACCGGTTCCGCTGTCGGGCGGCACGTGCCGCTCGGGGACCTTCCCGGCGGCGCGATCGCCGGTCCCGCAATCGTTTCCGTGGACGCGAACACCGACTTCGAGGTGGCCGCCGAGCACATCACCCGCGCGCTGGAACGCGGCTGGCAGATCACCGGCGTGATCGCCGCCCAGGACGACGCGGTGCTGATCGGCAATCGGATTCCCGCCGACGTGCCCGTCGTCGACGAAGTCGATCTTGACGGACTCGACCGCGGAGCGCTGGTCGCCATCGAGGTGGTGGCAGAAGGGCGCGCCTACCGTGCGATGGCCGACCCGATCGCGCTTTCTGCGGCATTGCAGCTCGGACACGACCAGATCCGCGACGTCGCCGTGTTCACCAGGGAGCTGTCGGATTCGCCTGCCATCGCGGTGACGGTCCGAACCGAGCCGCCGCAGCCGCCCGCGCCGGACAGCGACTACGTCGACTGCGTCGTCGACGGCGTCGTCGAGCGCTACACACCGGCGCAGGCGCAGAGCCTGCTGCGGTCGCAACCGCCCGGCAGCGTGTTGCGCGTCCGACTGCGCGCCATGGCCTCGGCAGAAGACGAACTCGCCGTCGACGACGTGTTCTTCACCGATCTGGCCTCGATCGACAACGGGGCATGGCTGCGCAGGGGCGTCGCGGAGACGCACGGCACCGTCGTCGCGCTCCTCGCCGCAGACGAGGTCGCCGACGCTGCGGCGACCTTGACGGAGCTGACGGGCAAGCCGGCGCGCACACTCGCCACCGAGCCGGAGGCCTCAGCCTGCGGCGCACGGACGACGCCGGGCTTGCCGCCGGGATCGGTGGTATGCGATATCGGCGGCGGCACAATCGATCTGGTTGGCAACGGGGTGACCGTGGTGGCGGCCGGCGCGGGAGAGACGATCACGGTCGCGGTGGCACGGGTACTCGGCATACCCCGGGCGTTGGCCGAGCAGGTGAAGCGCACGCCGGCCGTGCGCGTGGAGAGCCCGCACCTTGCCCACGAGGAGGACGGTCGCCGCGTGTTCCTCCACAACCAGGCCCCTGCCGACGCCATCGGTCGCCTGTGCACCCGGGGTAGCGCGGGCCTCGTGCCGTTCACCGGCAGGCTGGCTGCCGAGGAGTGGCGCAGCCTGCGGCTGGCCATCAAACAGGAAACCGTCGCAGCCAACATCGCCCGGTGCATGCAGGCGTTCGACCAGCGCGCGACCGCCCTCGTCCTCGCGGGCGGCGGAGCGCTCGACGACGAACTGCTGCGCACCGTAACCGAAGCGCTGCGCGGCACCGGCGTCGTGGTCGGTCGGGCCAATGTCGACGGCGTGCACGGGCCGCGGTTCGCTGTCGCGTCAGGACTTGTCCACCTGTACGCGGCGAGCTAACGCTCCCACGGCGCCGTGTCGCCCATCTTCTGGTAGTACTTGGCCAGGTGGCTCTTCACCCTGTCTTTGTCGCCGGACGGTATGTCGATGCCGTCGCGCGCGCCGCCGACGATGGCGCCTGCCGCCATCACTGCGCGCGGCACGGCAGCCAGCTTGCCGTTGACCACGTCGGCGATCAGCAGCTTGTAGGCAGTGAAATTGGTCTTTTTGTCGCTGTCGTACCAGACGTGGGCGTCTCGGTATCTCTGGTTCGGCTCGTCTTGCGCGTCCGCCCATGTGCGGACCCGCTTCTCGGCCGCGTCGCCGTCCCATTCGCGGTCACGGTCGGCGAGCGGCAGATCCTGGAATGCTGTTACGGACATGCATGTCGGGTGCCCCGTCAGTAGCTCGTCAAACTGGCCGACAGCCCGTCGAGCGCCTCGTCGATGTGGTCCGTCCAGCGTTTCGGCTGGATACGGTGCACAGCCGAGTCACCTTGGAATGCGCTGGAAATCACCACATCCGGTGTCAGCGTGCGCAGCAGCCGCAGGCTTTCGGCCAATGCGTCGGCGTCGCCGATGCCGGGGATGTAGCCCGCCCACCAATTCCCGGCGTCGCCGAGCACCAGGGTATCGCCGGTGAACAGATAGCTGCCTTCGGCGCCGTTGACCAGGTAGCAGGTGCTGCCGGGTGAGTGGCCGGGCGTCGGGATGATCTCGACGCCGTTGACGTCGACGTGTCGGCCGGCCAGTGGCACGTCGACGTGGGCGTGCTGTCCGATTTCGAGCAGCTCCGCGGCCGGCGCGTGCAGGCTCGAATCGAAGCGGTCGGCCACCTTCGCCAACATGGGCCCGGCCTCGTCGCGATGCGACAGGTACTGGTCGGCAACACCGCCGAGGTCTTCGAGTTCGGCGAAGTCGGCGTCGGTCGCAGTGGAGTAGAACAGCGCGTTGCGGCCGGTCCACAGGAAGGCGTGGGTCGTCAGCCCGGGAAACGGCGAATCGATGCGGGTCTGCCATAGATCAGTCAGAACTTTCTCCATGTCACCACCGTGCAACCCAAACAATGGTTGAGGTCAAGCGCCGATGAGTCAGACGGCTGTGTCAGGTCTACACAGCATGAACAATCAAAATCCATTGCCGAAGATCGTTGACCGGGCGGCTTGGCAGGAAGAACTCGACCGGTTGCTGGAGCGGGAGAAAGCCCATACCAGGCAGGGCGACCGGATAGCGGCGGCGCGACGCGCGTTGCCGATGACCGAGGTGGATGCTGCGGCGCCTCTGGTCGGAGCGCAGGGCAACGTGCGTCTGGCCGACGCGTTCGAAGGTCGACGCCAGCTCCTCGTGTATTTCCACATGTGGCACGACGGCAAGTCGGCGCAG
Source organism: uncultured Actinomycetota bacterium (assembly GCA_963786995.1). Classification (GTDB taxonomy): domain Bacteria; phylum Actinomycetota; class Actinomycetes; order Mycobacteriales; family Mycobacteriaceae; genus Mycobacterium. The sequence continues at coordinate 365,809 of CAWBBH010000011.1, forward strand.
GACCAGTGCGAGGGCTGCACGTTCTTCACCGGACACGCCACCGAGCTGTCGTATCTGCACAGCCGCGATGTCACCTATGCGACGTTCTGCGAAGGCCCCTATGACGAAAGTGCGCGGTACAGGGATTTCATGGGGTGGACGATGCCGTGGTATTCGGCCCGCGACGCACGCGAACAACTGTTGGGAGACAATGGGTTCGGCGGCTATGCGAGTTATCTGCGCGACGGAGGCCGAGTCTTTCAGACGTACTGGAGCACAGGTCGCGGCACCGAGGCCGGCGGCACCAGCTACCACCTGCTCGACATGACCGTCTACGGCAGGCAGGAGACGTGGGAAGAGTCGCCCGACGGCTGGCCGCAGTGGATCGACCCCAGCCGCGGCGACCAGTTCCGCACCGATGGACGGCCGACCGCGCAGTGGTCACGGCTGGCCGCTGGCCGTTCCGATGACCTGAGCGGGTAGTCACAGCCCGGGAACGATGTCACCGAGCGCGAATGTGACGGGCTGTTCGAGCTGTGCGTAGGTACACGAACGTGGCTCCCGGTCGGGTCGCCAGCGGTTGAATTGCGCTGTGTGGCGGAACCTCTCGCCTTCCATGTGGTCGTAGCGCACCTCGACCACCCGCTCGGGCCGCAGCGGCACGAACGACAGATCCTTACCCGCGTTCCAGCGCGAGCCACCGCCGTATCGGCGCACGACGTCTCGATCCACATGGGCGGCCCAGTTCCACGGATGGTCGTCGAAGGTGGTGACCAGCGGCTGCAACTCGGTGAGCAGTTGCCGACGCGTGGCCATCGGGAAGGCGCCGATGACGCCGACGGACGCGAGCGTGCCGTCGTTCGGTGTAAAGCCCGAGCAGCAGCGAGCCAACCGCGTCGGCGCCGGATTTGTGCAGCCGGTATCCAGCGACGACGCAGTCCGCGGTGCGGGCATGCTTGACCTTGAACATGATTCGCTTGTCGGGCTCATACGGGATGGTCAGCGGCTTGGCGACGATTCCATCGAGGCCCGCGCCTTCGAACTCGGCGAACCACCGCTGCGCCGTCGCCGGATCAGTGGTGGCCGGGGTGACATGGAACGTCGGCCCCGCGTCCGCCAGCGCGTCGACAAGCGCGGCGCGGCGCTGGATGAACGGCCGAGCCGTGTAGTCGTCGTTGCCGAGGGCGAGCAGGTCGAACGCGATGAACGACGCCGGGGTCTGCTCGGCGAGCATCCGCACGCGCGATGCGGCAGGGTGCAGCCGGAGTTGCAGCGCCTCGAAGTCCAAGGCGCCCGCGGCGGAGATGACGATCTCGCCGTCGACGACGCACCGGGGCGGCAGCTCGGCGAGGGCAGCGGTCACGAGCTCGGGAAAGTAGCGGGTCATCGGACGCTCGTTGCGACTGCCGAACTCGACCTCGTCGCCGTCGCGGAAGCAGATCGACCGAAAGCCGTCCCACTTCGGCTCGTAGGACGCTCCGGCGGGAATCTCGACGACCGACTTGGACAGCATCGGCGACACCGGTGGCATCACGGGCAGCTGCACACGCCCATTTTCGCCCAAGGCGGGCCGTCGAAGGACCGACAGGTCTCGCGATGACATCACCGCGTGTCGCCGGTCTATGAGGGTATGGCTGAGAAGGAAGGTCCCGCTATCCCGGCACCGTCGATGCAGCAGGAGGAGATCGCGTTACCCGATGTCGTCTCGCACGACGAATGGCTGGCCGCACGCGAGAAACTCCTGGTCGAAGAGAAGTCGTCGATGAAGGCGCGGGACCGCCTCGCCGCACAGCGCAGACGGCTGCCGATGACCCGCGTTCGCAGCGACTACCGCTTCGTCGGCGCCGACGGAGAGGTGAATTTGCTCGGTTTGTTCGCCGGACGGCGTCAACTGATCGTCTACCGCTTCTTCTACGCCCCGGATGTCGAGAACTGGCCGGATGGGGCGTGCTCGGGGTGCTCGCTGTTCGCCGACACCGTCGTCCATCCCGCGCACCTCGCCGCCCGTGACACGAGCCTGGTGTTCGTGTCCGCCGCCCCTCAGGAGCGCATCACTCAGTTCAGGGCGCGGATGGGATGGCAGCACCTCCCGTTCTTCACCCTCGTCGGCGAGGACTTTTCGCGGGACTTCGGCGTCGAAGAGATGTTCGGCCTCAACGTCTTCGTCCGCGACGGCGACCGCGTGTACCGGACCTACTTCGTCAACGGACGCGGCATCGAGGAGATCGGCCCGGTGTGGTCGTTCCTCGACATCACGCCACTCGGTCGGCAGGAGGAGTGGCAGGATGTCCCTCCCGGGCGGCCGCAGGGCCCCAGCTATGAATGGTGGCGCCTTCACGACAACTATGGCGGTGTGTCACAAGTCGGCCGAGCACGATAGATCAGGATGGAAGCCGTGGACTTACCCGTGAAGCCTCCGATCGACCCGATGCTGGCCAAAGCCCAGGTGAAGGTGCCCGACGACACCGGGGTGTGGTCTTACGAACCGAAGTGGGACGGCTTCCGGGCGTTGATGTTCCGCGACGGCGACGATGTCGTCCTGCAGTCGCGCAACGGCAAGGACCTCGGCAGGTATTTCCCCGAACTGCTCGACGCGTTGCGCGAGGAGACGGCGACGCGGTGCGTTCTCGACGGCGAGATCGTGGTGCCCCGCGAGATCGGCGGCCGGATCCGGCTGGACTGGGAGTCGCTGAGCCAGCGCGTTCACCCCGCGGCGAGCCGCATCAAGAAGCTGTCCGAGGAGACTCCCGCACATTTCATCGGGTTCGACGCGCTGGCCACCGGCGACCGGTCGCTGCTGAAGGAACCGTTCCGGGTGCGCAGGCAGGCGCTGTTGGAATCCGTCACCGAAAAGGACTGGTGTCACGTCACACGCACCACCGAGGATCCGGCTCTCGGCGCCCGGTGGCTCGAAGAGTTCGAGGGCGCGGGCCTCGACGGCGTGATCGCCAAACGGATCGACGGTCCGTACCTGCCGGGCAAACGGGAGATGGTCAAAGTCAAACACGCGCGCGACGCCGACTGCGTGGCCATCGGCTACCGCATCCACAAGAGCGGCGAGGGTGTCGGATCGATTCTGCTCGGCCTCTACCGCGACGACGGCGAACTCCAGATGGTCGGCGGGGCAGCGGCGTTCACCGCCAAGGCCAGGGTGTCGCTGCTCGCCGAGCTCGAACCGCTGCGGGAGGGTGACCAGGTCAACGACGGCGAACCCAGTCGGTGGAACTCTGCGGCCGACAAGCGTTGGATCCCGATCCGGCCGGAGAAGGTCTGCGAGGTGGCTTACGACCAGATGGAGGGAAACACGGTGCACGGGCAGCGCTTTCGGCACGCGGTGAAGTTCGTCCGCTGGCGACCCGACCGCGATCCGGCCAGTTGCACCTTCGACCAGCTCGACGTACCCCTCAACTACGACCTCTACGACGTGTTGGAGTCCTGAAATGGCCGGTAAGGCAGAGGAAATAGACGTCGACGGCGTTGCTGTCAGGCTCACCAATCGCGACAAGCCCTATTTTCCGAAGCTCGGCCGCAACGGCACCAAAGGCGCCGTATTCGAGTACTACCTCTCCGTTGCCGACCAGATGGTGAACCTGTTGCGCGACAGGCCCGTTCACCTGCAGCGGTTTCCCGACGGCATCGATGGCGAAGAGATCTACCAGAAGCGGGTTCCGCAGAAGCATCCCGACTACCTGCAAACGTGTCTGATCACTTTTCCCTCGGGCCGCACGGCCGACGCGCTGAAGGTGACGCACCCGTCGGCCATCGCGTGGGCGGCGCAGATGGGAACCATCACCCTGCACCCGTGGCAGGTGCGCTGCCCGGACACCGAGCACCCCGACGAACTGCGCATCGACCTCGACCCGCAGCCGGGCACCGGCTTCCGGGAAGCCAGCGCGATCGCCGTCGACGTGCTCAAACCGATACTCGATGAGATCGGGCTGATCGGCTTCCCCAAGACCTCCGGCGGTCGCGGCGTGCACGTCTTCCTGCGCATCACACCCGACTGGGACTTCATCGCCGTGCGCCGCGCGGGCATCGCACTGGCCCGTGAGGTGGAGCGGCGGGCACCCGACGCCGTCACCACGTCGTGGTGGAAGGAGGAGCGCGGCGAGCGGATGTTCATCGACTACAACCAGAACGCCCGCGACCGCACCTTCGCGTCGGCCTACTCCGTGCGCAAGACGCCGATCGCCACCGTGTCGATGCCCTTGACGTGGGACGAGTTGCGCGACGCCGATCCCGACGACTACACCATTGCCACCGTTCCCGATCTGGTGCGCAAGCGAGGCGACGCGATGGCCGACCTCGATACCGTCGCGCAGTCGATCGAGCCGCTGCTCGACATGGTCAAGGCCGACGAGGAGGAGCGGGGCCTCGGTGACCTGCCGTATCCGCCGAACTACCCGAAGATGCCGGGTGAGCCGCCGCGCGTTCAGCCGAGCAAGAAGGTGGCGGCGAACTGGGATGATGAGGGGAATGCGGTCTAGCCCAGACCTAAGGCCGCTCCGATGTCGCGGTTGGTCGACCACGCCCCGGCGCGCATACGCAAGCCGAACGCGGCCTGGAGATCGCCTGCGGCCTCCAGATGCTCGGCGATCAAGGCGGCATTCTCGTCGACCGACCCTCGTGCACCGGATTCGATCGCGGCGGCTAAGCGCCGATGCAACTCGACGCGATCTGACTTGAGCTGTGATTCGTAGGCGACCGCGCGAATAAACGGGTGGTGAAACACATACTCGTGTTGGCGGGAGAACTTGACCTGATCGATGAACTGGGCTGCCGCCAGGTCGCCGACGAGGGGTTCGACGCCTAACTGTGTCAGCAGGTCCGGGTTGAACCGCGACCCGATGACCGCCGCCGCGCTCAACGTTCGTTTTGCTTCTGGCGCAAGCCGATCGATACGTGCGGCGATGGTCGCCTGCAACGTGGCAGGCACACTCACCTCCGCAACATCTGCGGTCGATAGGTACCCACCGCGCTGTCCACGCAGCACGCCACGCTCGGCCAGTTCGCGCACGATCTCCTCGGCGAAGAACGGATTACCCGCTGCCCGCTCGGCGATCCTGTCGGCCAAACCACCGACCGAGGGGTTCGGCCCCAGCAGCTCCGCGATCAGTTCTGTGGCCTCCGAGTCACTCAGCGGCGCAAGAGCTATGGTCTGAGCACCCGCCACCCGGGTCAATGCCCCTTGGTATTCCGGACGGTATGTGAGCAGCACCAGCGAGGAAGTTTGCGGGATCACGGCGGCGAAGCTCACGTAGTCCGGCCTCTGCCGATAGGCGCCCCGCGGCGCTGGCACGCAGCACAGCAAACAGCCGCTCTGTCTGGTCGAAGCGCAGCGTTTCTCGGCTCGCCGTGGCAAGACAGGAGCGGCCAGTGCCGCCGTTCACGGCCAGGACACCGTTGGGCAGCACCGTGATCTCGCAATCGAGCTCGAACCTGCGCGCCAATCGCTGCATCCCAGGACCGACGGTCGATGTCGGCGCTCCGGCGTCGATTAACGCGCACCCAAGCCGGGTGATGAAATCGACCGCGGCATCAGCCGTCGCAGCGTCTCTTTCGTCTACCGCGTCATTGCCCACAGCCGATATCTAATCAAGGTGAGACTGTCTGGACGGTGAGATCAGATCCTGGCGTGAGCCCGAGGCGGTCGCGATTAGGAGTCCGCCGGCTATTGCGGCGGAGGGTCGATGCCGGAATGGCCAGTCCAGCCATGCTGATGTCTCTTCGGTCCCTCGATTCAGCACCGCAAGCATCGTCGGCCGATTTCGCGCATGTGCGTGCGAATAGCGGCCTCGCGTTGGCGGTGATCGTTGGGGCGGTCGCACGGTCTGTCTACGACCGAGGCTGCGTGGGACCGGGGTTTCGTCAGCCTGCTCACATGCTGATGAAACGCGCTGTCCGAAGGCCGGGACCGGAGTAGATTCGGCCGCGTCATAGCCCGGGTGGGTCGCGTCGGCGACCTGCTCGCGCGGCTTCGAGCAGAGGAGCAGCCATGTCGGGCGCCGCAACCACCAGCAACATCGATTCAGCGGGCGGGGTGGTGGCCCCGAAGCTTCCGGGCGGTGCGACGCTGCCGTTTCCGCCCACGCCGTCGGCGAGCATCGCCGGGCGGACGCTGCAGGAGTCGACCTACGAACCGCGCGTCATACCGCCTCGGCTGCACGAGGATTCACCCAACATCGTGGTCGTGTTGATCGACGACGCCGGCCCGGGCCTGCCGACGACCTTCGGCGGCGAGGTACGCACCGCGACGATGGACCGGATCTGCGCCGAGGGGATCACGTACAACCGGTTCCATACCGCCGCGATGTGTTCGCCGACGCGGGCGTCGCTGCTGACCGGGCGCAATCATCACGAGATCGGCAACGGTCAGCTCGCCGAGTTGGCCAACGACTGGGACGGCTACGCCGGGAAGATCCCGCGCAGCAGCGCGCTGGTCGCCGAGGTGCTCAAGGACTACGGGTACAGCACCGCCGCATGGGGCAAATGGCACAACACCCCGGCCGAAGAGACCACGGCGGCCGGCCCGTTCGAAAACTGGCCCGTCGGCCTGGGGTTCGAGTATTTCTACGGCTTTCTCACCGGGGAGGCTTCGCAATACGAGCCACATCTGGTGCGCAACACCACGGTCGTGCCCCCACCGAAGACGCCCGAGGAGGGCTACCATCTGTCGGAGGACCTGGCCGACGACGCGATCAATTGGCTGCGCACCCATAAGGCGCTGCAGGCCGATAAGCCGTTCTTCATGTACTGGGCCAGCGGCTGTCTCCACGGCCCGCACCACATCATGAAGGAGTGGGCCGACCGGTACGCCGGGAAGTTCGACGATGGCTGGGATGCGTACCGGCAGCGGGTATTTGAGCGGGCCAAGGAGAAGGGCTGGATTCCGCAGACCTGTGAGCTCACTGAACGTGACCCCCGCATGGCGGCGTGGGATGACATCCCAGAGGACGAGCGGCCGTTCCAGCGCCGCCTGATGGAGGTGGCCGCCGGGTTCGCCGAACACTGCGATGTCCAGGTCGGGCGGATCGTTGATGAGCTGGATCGGCTCGGCTACGGCGACAACACGCTGTTCCTCTACATCTGGGGCGACAACGGATCCTCGGCCGAGGGCCAGAACGGCACCATCGCCGAACTGGTAGCCCAGAATGGCATTCCGACCACCTCACAGATGCACATCGACGCCCTGGAGCAACTCGGTGGGCTGGATGTGCTGGGTTCGCCGTTGGTCGATAACCAGTATCACTCCGCCTGGGGCTGGGCGGGCAGCACGCCGTACAAGGGCGTCAAATTGCTGGCGTCACATCTGGGCGGTACCCGCAACCCGCTGGCGATCCGGTGGCCGAAGAAGGTGGCACCGGATGCGGTACCGCGGGATCACTTCCTGCACTGCAACGACGTGGTGCCGACCATCTACGAGATCGTCGGGATCGAGGCGCCGCTGACCGTCAATGGCGTGCCCCAGATTCCCATCGCCGGCGTGAGTTTCGCGCGCACGCTGACCGACCGGTCCGCGACAGGGGGCAAGAAGACCCAGTACTTCGAGGTGATGGGCAGCCGGGCGATCTATCACGACGGGTGGATGGCCTCGGCGTTTGGTCCGCGCGTCCCGTGGCTTCCCGGGCTTCCGCCGGGAATCAAAGAATGGACACCCGACGACGACCAATGGGAGCTGTACCACCTCGATGAGGATTGGTCGCAGGCCCGCGACCTGGCCGCCGAGATGCCCGAGAAGCTCGCCCAGATGCGCGAAGTGTTCGCCATCGAAGCCGCGCGCAACTCGGTGCTCCCGATCGGCGGTGGCCTGTGGGTGCCCGTCTTCCATCCCGAATTGCGGATCAAACCGCCGTACCGGGAGTGGGAGTTCTCCGGCGACATCACCCGCATCCCCGAGATCGCTGCGCCCGGTCTCGGAAACACCAACAACACCGTCACGATCGAGGGCGATCTGCCCGCCGACGCCAGCGGCGTGCTGTACGCCCTCGGCGGGGTGGCCGGCGGGGTCACCTGCTACCTCGACGACGGGTATCTCTGCTACGAGTACAACTGTTTCATCATCTGGCGCACCAAGATCCGGTCGGCGGACAAACTGCAGGCCGGCCAGACGACGATCGTCGTGGAGACCTCGTATGCCGAGCAGCGACCGGCGGGACCGCTCGACATCGTCATGCGTGTCGATGGGGAGGTCCTCGCCAAGGGCCAGGTGCCGGTCAGCGCGCCGCTGCTGTTCACGGCAAACGACTGCCTCGACATCGGCTGCTGCCTGGGCTCACCGGTGGCGATGGACTACTACGACAGGGCGCCCTTCCGATTCAACGGCCACATCGAGCGGGTCGGCATCGCATACACCTGACACACCTAGACACCCAGACGAAGTCATGCTGACGCCGGGTACGTCTCGCCGGCGGCTGACGGGTCGCGGGCGTGCACCGCGTGGTAGGCGTCGAGGTCGAAAGTGCGGGTCCGCTGGCGGAATCGGAACGTGAAGCCCGGCCACATGGTGGTGATCTTGCCGAACTTGTCGCGATACCAGCTCGAGCATCCGCCGACCTCCCACACCGATTTTCGCAAACCCCGCTGGATATCAGCGGTGTAGGCGCGTTGCACCTTCGCGCGGACCTCGACGGTCGCGATGCCCCGGGTGGTCGTCGAGCGGATCAGATCCCGCAGATAGTTCAGCTGCGACTCGATCATGAAGACGGCCGACGTGTGACCCGACCCCGTCCCGGGCCCGGCCATGACGAACAGGTTGGGGAAACCGTGCACGGTCGACCCCTTGTACGCCTGCGCGCCGGCCCGTTGCCAGGTGTCGGCGAGGCTGTGGCCGCCGCGGCCGATGATGCGCTGGTTGGTCGGTGAGTCGGTGACATGAAAGCCGGTGGCTACGACGATGGCGTCGACCTCACGCACGCTGCCGTCGGCGGCGACGATGGCGTTCGGTCGCGCCGCAACTATGCGATCGGTGACGACATCGACGTGCGGTTGTGCCAGTGCCGGGTAGTAGGTGTTCGACATCAGCATGCGCTTGCAGCCGATCTGCCAGCGCGGGGTGACTTTGGCGCGAAGATGGGGATCGCCGATCGCGCGCTCGATATGGCATTTGGCCAGTTTCTGCACCGGCACAAGCATTTTGGGTGCATAGGTCAAAGCGAAACCGATGAGCTCCTTGCTCCAGTACATGGCGCTTCGTATCAACCGCTGATAGCCGGGAACGTGCACGAAGGCAAGCCGTTCTGCGGTCGTGTAATCGCGGTCGAAACGGGGCAGCACCCACGGGGCAGTGCGCTGATACACGTGCAGCTGCCGCACAGTCTTGGCCAGTTCGGGGACGATCTGGATGGCCGAGGCTCCGGTGCCGATGACGGCGACGCGTTTGCCGGTCAGGTCGAAATCGTGGTTCCACCGGGCGGAGTGGAAGATCTCGCCCTCGAACTCGTCGAGACCGTCGATGTCCGGCAATGCCGGCTCGGTCAGCGGTCCCACTGCCGAAACCACGAAGTTCGCCGTGAAGGCCCCCTGCGAAGTGTTCACGTGCCACCGCGCCTCCTGCTCGTTCCATCGGACTTCGTGGACTTCGCAGTCGAACCTGTGTCGGTCGATCACCTGGTGCTCGCGTGCGACCTGCTGGATGTAGGACTCGATCTCGGGCTGTTTGGAGTATGAACGGGTCCAGCCTCGGTTCGGCGCGAACGAGTAGGAGTACAGGTGTGAAGGCACATCGCAGGCCGCGCCGGGATAGGTGTTCACCCGCCAGGTGCCGCCGACATTGTTTCCCCGCTCGATCACGAGAAAGTCGGTGTACCCGTCCTTTTGGAGGGTGATCGCGGCGCCAAGGCCGGAGAACCCGGCTCCGATGATCAGCACGCCGACATGGTGGGGGCCTGGTGGATTCGCGGTCATTTGATACCAGTTTCTGTGTTCGCCGAGTCCGGTGTCGTGAAAACACCAGCCGCCGTGACCTTTTCGATGTAGGGCTTGAGGTGTTCGTCGAGCATGGTGCGCAACTTGGCCTGCAATACTTTTCGCAATAGCGCGCCGGTGCCGGTGACCTTGGGCCGAAAGCGGATGGACCAGTGCAACTCGGTCTGGGCGCCGGATTGCTTCAGGGTGACCTCGCCTTGGTGGCAGGTCAGCGGTGGCCCTTCAATGACCCGGTAGCGCAGGCCTTGCTGCGGGTTCGTGGCAATCACTTGTTCCACGACCTGGCCGACTCCGCGGGGACCTTGCATCAGGCGTTCGGAACCGGCGCCGTGGCGCTGCGTCCAGCCTTCCTTACGCACGGCGACCGGGTCGAAACCGATCCACCGGGCCATGTTGTCTTGATCGGTGATTGCGTTCCACACGTTGGCGACCGGTGCGTTGATGTTGATCCGGTGTTCGATCCGGTGCGTATCCGGATCCGGGCGCTTGTGCACAGGTTGTGGCTCGAAGCCGAAGATCCGGTCGGAAAGTCCGGGCTTCGTTCGCAGGATCTCGACCGAAAAGCCGTGCGGATCGTTGACGTAAACCACCGAGCCAGCCCCTGGGAGGTGAACAGGTCGGCAATTGGGCTTGGCCCCAAACGCTTCGGCCCGTCGATAGACGGCGTCGAAGTCTGCCTTGCGGCGCGCGCCGAACGCGATGTTGAGAATGCCCTGGTCGGACAGGCGATAGTCATGAGCACGCGGCTTTCCGACGGGGTCGAGGTACTGCACCACTTCGATCAGCACCTCGCCGCCGTTGAACAGCCTGCTTTCCCTGCTGGCACCCGCCAGACCCCACAACGCCTCGTGCTCGGGTGTGTGAAGGGCCACGGTGCTGGGCTTCAAGCCGATGCCCGTCTCGAAAAAGGCTGCAGCATCTGATATCAGGGGTACCGACACCGTCACCGAGCGGATCGCCGACGGGCTATCGACGCGCCCGCGCCGGTTGAATTCCGGCAACGGGTCGTCTTCCATGATTTCGACGTAGACACCGTCGGGGTTACGGACGCAGGCGCGCCGCCCACCCTGCTCGCCTTGTGGGGCAGTCAGCGGCTGACTGCCAAGTTCGGCAAGTTTTTTCAGTGTCGCGTCGAAGTCTTCGACCCAGATCCCGACGCGGGTGTAGCCGATGTCGCAGGGCCGGAAATCCGCCGGCATCAGTTTGGCCATCGGGCGCTCGAACTGGAACAGTTCGAGCTGAAACCAGGAGTTTCGGCCGAGCAGCCACCAGCAGGTCGAGGCCGCGCGTGGGAGGCCCTGCACATTGGCCGCCAGCGGGCCGCGCATAAAGGCGCGGCTGCCGCCGGCTGGTAGCAGACCGAAGCCTTCGCGAAACCAACGGTCAGTGAGTCGCAAATCGACCACTGAGAACGCGATCTGATTGAGCGGCGGCGCGAAGCCGTCGGTGCTTGAGGCCATGTCGATTTCAACCCTTTGTGATGGACTGCGGAGCGCTTTCGAGTCCGGCGAGGAACTCGAGCAACGCGGCATTGACTTCCTTCGGTCGCTCGATGGGAAGCCAATGACCGGCACCCTCGAGTACGACGTTGCCTCGCAGGTTGGGTGCGTTCTGCTCCACGTTGGCAAGGGGAACCGCGAGAAGCACGTTCATGGGATCCAGGCTTCCGATCATGAAGTGGGACGGCTGCATGATCTTGGTGCCCTCGAGGTGACAGGTGAGCTCGATGCCGCGGTCGATGCTGCGATACCAGTTGATCGGACCGCGGAACCCGTCGCGGTAGTCCTCGACATACTGGTCGAGATCCTCTTCGGTGAGCCAGCTCGGCAGTGGATCCGGATCAATGAGGCCGTCGAGCATCTTTGAGCTGGCAGGTTTGGGACGCATGAACCCAAACTCCGGCGCGTCACCGCTGATGGAGTAGTACAGCATGCGAATCGACTTGCGTACATCGGCGTCCAGCTCGGCCTCGGCCACACCGGGCTGCTGGAAGTAGACGGTGTAGACGAAGTTGTCGCCGAAATTCTCCTGGCGCGTGAGGGCGCCGACGGGCGTCCCGATTGTGGGCGGCACGCTCAGCGCGAACACCGCGTTGACCCGTTGCGGATACAGCGAGGCCATGTACCAGCCGACGATGGCGCCCCAGTCGTGAGTGATCAGCGTGAACGTCTCATGTCCTAGTGCGTCGGCGATGCCGACCGCATCTGCAGCCAGCGTGATTGTGTCGTACGCCTGAGGATCTGCCGGTTTGTCGCTGCCGCCATAGCCTCGTTGATCGGGAACCGCAACCTGATAGCCGGCGGCAACCAGGTCGTCGATCTGGTTGCGCCACAGGTATGCGGATTGCGGAAAGCCGTGCAGCAGAAGCAGTAACGGGCCGCTGCCTTCCACGATCACCTTCAGCCGTATGCCGTTGGTTTCGATCATTTGGACATTGCGTTGTTTCATGATGTGTGCCTCCTTGATGGCGATTCGAGGGCGGTGGGCGACAGGTGTCGGCCCAGGAAATCGAGCTGATCGTCGAGGAGCCGCTGATGTGCGGGCTCGGTGTAGACGTCCACGTGGTCGATGGGGTATTCGCGCAGCTCTGCGTGACCACCGGCCCTGGCGGCCGCTCGACGGGCGGTGGCCAGCGGGGCGACGCGGTCGGCGGTGCCGGCCTGCACCAGCAGCGGGCAGCGGACCCGCGGCGCGAACCTGATCGGCCGATTGAACGCCACCTCGAGCGCCGTGCGCGCGCACACCTCGTTGCGCCAGCTCGGGCCCGCGACCTCGGTGTATTCCTGCTCGGCGCCCTCCATAGCGAAGATGGCCCGCGAGCCCGGCGCTCCGACCATCGGCACCACATGCGGCTCGCGCCGTGTCATCGCTCGCTGCGCATCGCGCATGCCGTTGGCGGCCGCGCGCAAGAGATGACGTGTGCCGACGCTGCGGGCCAGTTGCGCCAGGACCGCTACGCCGTCGACGGCGGGCGTCATCGCGACCACCGCCGCGATGTGCCCGTCGTCGGCGGCGACGCGCACGACGTGTCCGCCGGCGTACGAAACGCCCCACAGCACAATGCGTTCCGGATCGACGCCCGGCAGTTGGCGGGCAGCGGCAATGGCGGCGCGGTAATCCCGGCGCTGGCGCGGGACCGATACCAGCTGGCGCGGCGACCCGCCTGAACCGCCGAACCCGCGGTAATCGAACAACACCACGTCCAATCCGGCGGCGGCGAAACCGCGCGCATAGTCCATCAAGGCGCTGGTGTCCCGAGTGCCCGCAAACCCGGGCGCCATCACCACGCACGGCACGCCCCGCGGGCTGGCGAACGCGTCGCCATTCGCGTCGAAATGCCAAGCGGTGCAACGGTCGCGGCCGCTGGTAAAGCTGATCTCGTTCATACCGGTCCTAGTCCGAAGGTGTCGTCTGACGCAGAACCTACGGAGCGGACGCACCGGACGGAATCGCCGTGCGCACACTTTTAGCGCCAAGAGTGTGCGACAGCACACCAGATCTGCGACTGGGCTGTGCCACGCTGGCCGCAATGCTCAAGGACCTGACACCCGACGCCGTGGTGTCGGTCAACTAGATCGGTAAACGAATGCGACAACTGACGGCACTCGATGCCTTGTTCCTGGCGGGCGAGAACGACCGCACCCAAGGTCACGTGAGTTCATTGGGGGTGTATGACCCCGTCACCGCGTCGGGCCGGCCGCTGGATGCGGTGCTCGTTCGCGAGTTGGTCACCGAGCGCATGCACCTGCTGCACCCCTTCCGCTGGCGACTGGTCGGTGTGCCGTTCGGCCTCGACCACCCGTACTGGGTTGACGAGGGTACTTTCGACGTCGACTACCACGTCCGCGAGGTCGCGCTTCCCTCACCGGGCGATCAGCGCCAGCTGGCCGAGCAGGTGGCTCACCTGATCGGTAGCCGCCTCGGCCGGGCGCGCCCGTTGTGGGAGATGTATGTGATCCACGGCTTGCACGACGGCGCGGTGGCGGTGCTGACGAAGATGCACCACGCCGCCGTCGATGGGGCCTCGGGCGCCGAGGTGATGGGCATGCTGCTCGACGACGCCGCGACCGGTCGGGAGCTGCGGCCGGCGCCCGCCGTACTTGCTGAGCGCTTCCCATCCGAGGTGGAGATGCTGGGCCGCGGTGTGGCCGGGATGTTGCGTCAGCCGGTTCGGGCGTTGCGAGCCATGCCCACCACGTTGCCTCATCTCGACGACGTACCACCCCTTCGCCACCTGCCCGGGGTGAAGGTGATCGCCCGGGGCAGCCGCCTGATCAAGCGGCTCCTGCCCGTCGCTCATGATCGCGCAGTCCTGCAGGGCAACGACCTCGTGGCGCCCCGGACCCCGTTCCAGACCCGGGTGTCGGCGCATCGTCGGGTCGCGTTCGGGTCGCTGCCCCTCGATGACGTCAAGACGATCAAGAACGCGTTCGGCTGCACGGTCAACGACGTTGTCGTGGCCCTGTGCGCCGCTGGGCTGCGCGTCTGGCTCGACGAGCGGGGTGAGCTGCCGACCGAACCCCTCATTGGCGTCATTCCGGTGTCGGTGCGAACCCGCGAGCAGATGGGGACCTTCGGCAACCAGGTCTCGGCTATGACCGTCGAGCTGCCCACGAACGTGGCCGACGCCGGGCAGCGGCTGCGCGAGGTCAACCAGACGATGAGCGCCGCCAAGAAACGGCACCGCGCGTTGCCGCCGACGCTCATGCGGGACGCCAACGAGGTCATTCCGCCTGCCCTGTTCTCCCACGCAGCGCGAGCCATGTCGCAGGCGACGGGCCTTCCGGGTATCAATCAGCCGGTCAACCTGATGATCTCCAACGTCCCGGGTCCGTCCGCGCCGGTGTACCTCGCCGGAGCACGGCAGCGGGCACAGTTCCCGATCTCCGGGGTGAAGGATGGGATCGGCCTGAACATCACCGTGTTCAGCTACGAGGATTCCCTCGAATTCGGCATCGTCGTCGACCGCGAGCAGGTCAACGACCCGTGGCCCATCCTCGACGCCCTGCGCGCTGCGCTATGCGAGCTTCGTGAGCTGGCCGACGTCCGGGCTTCGGACGCACCGGTGGTCTCGATCCGCCGGAAGGCTGCGACGCGTCGCAAGGCGACGGTCGTGGTGGGCGGTGGCACACTAAACCCATGACGGCGGTTGCGCCGACCGCGCGCACGTATGAACTGATCGCCGCTATCGCGGATCGACTGGCACGTGACGCCGACGAGACCGTCGCGGCGATGGACGCTGCAGTAATCGAGGTTGTCCCAGAATTCGGCGCCGACGCCGCGATTGCGGCCGAGCTCACCGCGACGAACCGCGGCAACTGGCAGCGGTTCCTGTCGGTGGTGCGCCAGGCGCAGTCCCCGCTATCGGACGCGGTCCCGCCCGAGGCGCTCGACGCCGCCAGGACCGTCGTGCGGCGCGGCATCGACCTGGACAGAATTTATGAGGGTTATCGGCGTGGCCAGCAGGTAGGGCTGAAGCGCTGGCTGGCCTGCGCGTATGAGATTGTCGAGCCAGGGCCCGAGCTGATCGCGGTCACCGAGCTGTCGCTCTCGCTGACGTTCCGCTATATCGACCAAAACCTCGGTCGGATGCTGGCGGAGGCCCAACGCGAACGCGAGGAGGTCATCGGCGGCGCGCTCGCGCGGCGCACCGAGACCATCCGATTGATCCTCGACGGCGCCCCGATCGACCCCACCGCCGCGAGCCGCCGCCTCGGCTACGAGCTGGACCGCCGCCATACCGCGATCGTGGTGTGGACGGAGTCGGCCGTCGCACCCCACGGCGCGCTTGAGTCGGCGGCGGTACTGCTGGCCCAGGCCGCGGGATCCCAACGGCCGCTTACTCTTCCCGCGGGAACGACGACACTGTGGGCGTGGATCGGCACGCCCGGCGAACCGGCTATCGAGGATCTTCGCTCAGCGATCGCGCAATCGGCCGCCGATGTGCGCGTCGCCGTCGGTCCGACCCGCCGAGGCATCGAAGGGTTTCGCGCCAGCCACGAGGCTGCGCTGACCGTGCACCGGCTGCTGCTGGGCAACCCGGCAAGCGGTCCTTTTGGCTCCTATCGGGAACTTGAGGTCACCGCACTCGCGGCACATGATCCGCGCGCGGCGAGCGAGTTCGTCGCGGCGACGCTCGGCCCGCTTGCCGCCGACGACGCGGCGGCGGCGCGGCTGCGCGAGACGCTGCGCGTCTACCTCGAGGAGGCCGACAATGCGCCTCGCGCAGCAGCTCGGCTGTACACCCACCGCAACACAGTCCTCAAGCGCATCGCGCGCGCGACAGAGCTGCTCGGCTACGAGCCTGGGAAACGGCGGCTCGCCGTCGAGCTGGCGCTCGAGCTACGGCGCCACCTCCAGCCGTCGCCTACATGAGCGCTGAACATCGGTGCGGGCCCGAGCTCGACCATGTAGGCGAGCGCCGACGGAATGTTGTGAATCCTGCTGGCCGCCAACGGATATCGTGATCCAGCAAGTTTCCGGAGCGCAGGTGCGGCGGATGTGCAATTGAGCCGCTTGCCGACTGCTGGCCCAATCAGATCGACAGACCGACGCGGCTTCACGACCAGCTCGAACACGGGCTCCCTGACTATCACCCGGGCTGCCATGAAGAGTCGGCGGCTCGAATCTGCGCCGCAGTAGGAATTTGGCGTGATTTGCGCGGGCGATTTGAGTCTTGCCGTCGGCCATACCAGTCACTATTACGGACGGCGGTGGCTAGGTGCACTAGATGACCACGGCGAGGAACCTCGTGTTCGGCGAGTACGTGCCAACTGATGTCGGAACCAGGCTTCCAAAGCAAAGGCCCGGATTGCTCGCCGGTCCCTGCCAAGACGGTCCAAAATGGCGGGGGATGAACCTAAACCGCACAGGGTCGAAATGCCCGGAGAACCGAACTACCCGAAGATGCCGGGTGAGCCGCCACGCGTTCAGCCGAGCAAGAAGGTGGCGGCGAACTGGGACAGCGACGGCAACGCAGTCGACAAGTAGCAACGGCGGAATGCCGGGCGTGCGCCTCCTGAGGCTCAGTGCCGGTTCGCCGGGAACCGGAACCGGGCGAGGCCTTGGTCGCGCGCGGTGCCGACCCAGATCTCGCGGCCGACCTGAAGCGCAGTGGTCGCCGCGCCGAACGTCTCGGGCCCGTAGTCGACGAGCCGTTCGGTGGCCAGGGTGTCGGGGTCGACGCCGACGACCCGCGACGGGATGCCCAGCCGCGGATTCGGGCCGAAGTGGCCCGCGAGGAAGTCCTGCATGCTCGTGCCGTAGGTGCCCGCGGCGAGAAGGCGGCCCGACGCCGACCAGGTCAGGTTGTCGACCATGATGTCGACGGGCGCGGTCACGGATTCGGGCTCGGCGCTGCCACGCCGAACCTTCCTGATGCACTGCGAATTCCAGCCGCCGATGTAGAGCCACTCGCCGTCGGGCGACACCGCGACGCCGTTGGCGGTGTTGATCGTCGTGCCGGGCAGCGCGAGCCAGCCTCCATCCGGCGACCACTCCAGCACGCCACCGGTGTCGGCGCCGGCCATCGCCTCCTCGATGCTGACGTCGGTCAGCCCGGCGGGGTCTCCCGTGGTGCTGACGACGAACCCGTCGTCGACGGCGGCGACGTCGTTACCCGCCGCACTGCCCGGCAGGCGCACGCCGCCAATCCATTTCAGCGAAGGACGCGACTCGTCGAGATCGACCTCGAACACCTCGACGGATTCGAAGCCGCCATGGTTCACCACGTACAGCTCGGCACGGCCGTCGCTTGTCAGCCCCACGTCGATGCCGTGGGGCCGGAACTTCAGCGGGTTGAGGTCCGGCTGCGCCGCGAACCTGTCGGCGTTCAACGTGGCGGTGGCGCGATACGGGAAGATCTCGTTGCATGCCCCGCTGGCCACGCTGACGGCGTAGAGCCGTCCCAGAGGTGCGGTGGGCCCCGTCATCCCCGACGTCAGCACCCATTCGCCGCCCGGCGCCACGACGAGATCCTCGGCGTTGACCGGCCCCGAGATGTAGCCGGCCAGCTGCTCGTGCATGTGGATAACACTTACTGCAGCCTCGGCGGCTCGGCCTAGGTATTGGACTACTTGAATCCACGAACACCCGCGGTGTTCGTGGTGCACTCTTGGCGAATGGAGGCCGGATGAGCCCGCGACGGGTGGTCGCAGCGTTGGCGATCTTCGCCGTGATCGCGACCGGGGTGGGCGTGTCGATCGCGTTGATCGCCGGGCAGAAGCCGCCTCCGCCGCCACCCCCGACGCTCGCAGCGCCGACGCCGAAGGTGCCGACACCGGCCGAATTCCAGATCGGCGTTGTCGTCACCGACCAGAACTGCGCAGGCCAGAACGGGTGCGTGTACACCTACCGAGTTGAGCCGAAATACCTTGGCCTGCATCCGTTGCCGGACAAGGAGATCAAGGTGCTCTACCAGGTGACCGGCGGCCATCGGCCGCAGGACGGCGACTTCACCGTGCAGGGCGGGCAGGCCCGGGTGCTTCAGGGCGTGCCGCTGGAGGGCCCGCCGGGAGCGCAGCTGCGGGCTGCGGTGACGAGGGTGGTGGGGTAGCGCCGTGAACGTGTGGCTGCTCTTCGGTGCTTGATCATCCTCGCGTCGTGCTCGTCGCGACGGCACGATCTCTGTTCGCCGAATCGCGTGATCCCGGCGGGAACGGCAAGGAGCACAACTCGACGCTGTCGCCGTTTATGACCACCGTCGCGCTGGTGTACGGGGCGCTGCTGGGATTCACGGTCGTGGTGGCGTGGGAACAGTTCTCCTCGGCCGAGGCCAACGTCGCCAACGAAGCGTCCACGCTGGCGACGATGTACCGCCAGACGGTGGCGATGCCGGTGCAGCAGCAGGGGGAGAATCGTGTTCTGCTGCGCAAGTACACGACCGCCGTGCAGGGTCCCGAATGGCGGCAACAGGAACAGAACGAGGGCGGCGGCACCAGCGACGACGGCAGCAGCGCGATCACCGAGATGTACCGGGTGCTGGGGCGGCAGGATCCCGACGCCGCGTCGTCGGCGATCAACTGCGAATTCCTCGGCCAGCTGACGGTGCTCGCGTCGGAGCGCAACACCCGCATTCTTGGACGCCGAGCCGCGAATTCCCTGGTTGCTCTGGTTCGGGTTGGTATTCGGAGGCGTCCTTCTCGTCGGGCTGACCGGGTTCCTCCGGCTGGACAGCACCCGGGGGCACATCGTCTTGTCCGGGCGCGGTCTCTCTGTTCTCGGCCTGTTGTTGTTCGTCATCTACTGCCTCGACCATCCATTCGGCAGCCAGGTCGGGATCACACCGGCGCCGTTCGGACACTCGATCGGAGTCTTCGACGCCGTGGACGAGGGGAAGTGAGATGGCAGCATCGTCGCTGCTGCGTGCCGAAGAAGGTCTGCCACGAGGGGTGCAGGGCGCAGCGGACCCACGGTTCGGCAACGTCATCCGCATCTTCGCCAAGCTGTTTCCCGGTCGCCGGTTCGGCGGCGGCGCGCTCGCCGTCTACATCGACGGGAAGCCCGTTGTCGATGTCTGGACAGGCTGGTCCGACCGCGACGGTACCTCGCCGTGGACGGCCAACACCGGGGCGATGGTGTTCTCGGCGACCAAGGGTGTCGCGGCCACGGTGGTTCACCGGCTCGTGGACCGAGGTCTACTGGACTACGACACCCCCGTGGCCGAGTACTGGCCGGAGTTCGGCGCCAACGGCAAGAAGGACATCACCGTTCGTGACGTGCTGCGGCACCGGGCGGGCCTGTCGCACCTGAAGGGCGTCACCAAAGAGGATCTTTTGGACCACCACGTGATGGAGCAGCGGCTGGCCGCTGCACCGGTCGACCACCTTCGCGGACGGCCCGCCTATCACGCGCTCACCTACGGATGGCTGGTGTCCGGGGTGTGCAGGGCGGTCACCGGCATGGGGATGCGGGAACTGGTCCGTGCCGAGGTGGCCCGTCCGCTCAACACAGACGGTGTGCACCTGGGCCGTCCGCCGGCCGGTTCGCCGACCAAGGTCGCGCAGATCCTGATCCCGCAAAACGCACGGCCCAACCCGCTGTTCGACTTCGTCGCACCGAAGGTGGCGGGCCTGCCGTTCTCCGGCGCGCTCGGGGCCATGTACTTCCCGGGCATCAGATCCCTTGTCCAGGGCGATATTCCGTTCCTAGATGGTGAGATTCCTGCCGCCAACGGTGTCGTCACCAGCCGTGGCCTGGCCAAGATGTACGCGGCGATCGCCAATGGTGGTGTGATCGACGGACAGCAATTCCTCTCACCGGAGATGGCCGAAGGCCTGGTCGGCAAGCCGAAGGTATGGCCCGACCTGAACCTGGTCGTGCCGATGCCGTTTCATCTCGGCTACCACGAATCGCCGATTCCCGGTTTGCTGAAGGGGTTTGGCCACATCGGCCTCGGCGGAACGCTCGGCTGGGCCGATCCGGCGACCGGCAGCGCATTCGGTTTCGTGCACAACAGATTGCTCACTGCGATGGTGTTCGACATGGGCTCATTCGCCGGCATCGCGCGCCCGATGCGCAGTGCGATCGCCACTGCGCGTGACAACGGCGCGATGACGGTGCCGCGGTACGGTGCGACGTTCCGCGAAAGCCAGGAGCGCAGCGACGTACCGAAAAAGCGGCTAGCAGGTCGGCGATAGACCAGAGCAAATCAGCGCACGCGTCAGCGGACCATCTGCTTTCGCGCGCTGTCCTACTGGGCGTTATAGTGTTTCACGGACGCCGGAAAGATTTGTGTTTCAACCTCTTTGGCCGACGGGGCGCGCCAAACGGTATCCGGCGCCGTGCACCGTAAGAACAGTTGCTGAGGGGATATTTAGCGTGATTGATGTCAAAGCACTCGTTGCAGGACTCGTTCTCACCGCCGGTATGGCGCTCGGCGCCGTCGGCGTGAGCACGGGCACCGCCAACGCCGCACCCGCCGCCCCGGCGCTCTCCGGACCGCAGTACATCGCGGAGCAGGGGCCCGGTCGCGGACACGGTCACGGACACGACGATGACTGGTGGTGGGACGATCGCGGCCCGCGGCGCTGGGATCCGGTCGACGCCTGCATCGGCCTGGAGGGCCCGTTCGGCTACGTCGAGGGCAGCGCCTGC
This sequence comes from uncultured Actinomycetota bacterium, assembly GCA_963786995.1. Lineage (GTDB taxonomy): Bacteria > Actinomycetota > Actinomycetes > Mycobacteriales > Mycobacteriaceae > Mycobacterium. Next base: position 386,806 of record CAWBBH010000011.1, read on the forward strand.
ATCTAGTTGTTCGCCGGCACCGTGCCGCGCGCCTGGGGTAGCGGAAGGTCGTTGTACGTCGCTATCCCGGGCGCCGCGGCGACGACCCCGGGGATCGCATGCACTGGCGGCATTGCGGTCATGATGTGGCCGAGTACGAAGAAGTCCTCGATCGTCTTCGCGTTCTCGATCATGTCGGGCGGCGGGAGGAAGCCGACCTGCATGTTGACGGTGGGCCGCCCCTCGATGGTGATCTTCCAACCGTCAGCGTCAAGCTTCCAGTCGGGTTCCAGCGTCTGACCCTTGCGCCAACGCACATTCAGGTCGATGACGGTCTTGCCGCCGACGCGGCCCTGCCAGCTGGCGAAACATCCCGCCACATGTCCCGCCGGGATGGTCCACGACGCCATGACGAGATCTTCGGTGGTCTGCGCGTATTCGGCTTCGCACACGATCTCGTCCAACTCGACTCCGAGGGAATCGGCGACGAGCGCAACGGCTTCGGCGAATACCGCGGTGCCTTCAGACATCTTCGGCCCCAGGTCCGGATCATCGATGTGCATGCCGAAGCCGGCGGGTCGTTCGGTGTCGGGAGAGTCGTACAGCGTGGTGTCGGCGGACTCGGCGATGATGACCTTGTCGACGCGGTCGCACGCGGTCGCCGCGACGATGGCCAGCAGATCGGCGAATCCCGGGCTGACGCCGGAACCGAACATCGTCGAGCCGCCCTGCAGGCATGCCGCCTCGATGCGATCACGGTCGGCACCGAGGGTCTGCCCGGTGATGAACGAGGCGGACGACACGACGTTCACCCCGGCGGACAAGATCCGCACCAGCTCGTCGACGTCCTTCCACATGGGGTTGTAGACGACGCAGTCGGGCTTGAGCGCCAGCAGCGCGTCCACGTCGTTGGTTGCCGTCACGCCGAGCGGCTCGATGCCGACCAGCTCGCCGACGTCGACGCCGTCCTTTTCTTTCGACCAGGCGTAGCACCCGACGAGCTCATAGTTCGGGTTGTTGGCGATCGCCTCTACCGAACTCTTTCCGACATTGCCCGTCGTCCATTGAACGACGCGATAAGGGGAGGTGTTTGGCACTCGCTCAGCATAGGGACACCGGCACCCTCTCAGCGGTGCCTTTCGGCCACAAAATTGACCCGTGCGGTCAGGACGAAAGCGTCGCCTTGCCGGTCCGCTCCGCACCGCTCCTGTCGATCCAGGTGAGGTCGACCACATCGCCGGGGTAGTGCCGGTCGAGCAGCCGGGTCAGCGTCGTCGCCGAATCCAGCGGCGCGCCGTCGATGCTGGTGAGGATGTCTCCGCTGACGAGGCCCGCGGCTTCGGCGGGACCACCGCGAAGCGCCTCACGGATCACGACACCGGGCACCCCCTCGCCCTGGTCGCCCGCGGCGACGCCGACGCCGAGCAGCGTGGGCGGCCCGACGTGGACGGTGTCGGATGGGGCCCGCGCGCGAATCTGGTCGGCGATGCCCATCGCCTGGTTGATCGGGATTGCGAAGCCCTTGCCGCCGGGGGCGAAACGGTAGTTCACAGTCGCGGCCGTCGTCACGCCGATCACCTGGCCGGCGCCGTTGACCAGCGGACCACCGGAATCACCGGAACGGACATTGGCCGCCACCTCGATGAGGCCGGTGAGCTCATCGGAGGCACCGGTGAGCGCGTCCTTGGCTTCGATCGCACGGTCGAGCTGGGTGATGGTGCCGGCCTCGCGCGTGGGCGGGCCGCCCGGATTGGCGTTGCCGATCGCCACGGCGGGCTCACCGACGGCGACGGTCGACGAGTTGCCCAGTGGCGCGACGGGCAGGCCGGAGGCCCCGCGCAGCTGCAACAGTGCGATGTCGTGGGTGCGGTCGTAACCGATCAGCTCGGCCCCGAAGGACTGGCCGGTGCCCACGTTGCGGGCGGTGACGACGTCAGCGCCCTGCACGACATGGAAATTGGTCAGCACCTCGCCGTTGGGGTTGAGCAGGAATCCCGTGCCCGCGCCGATGGCGCTCTGGTAGTCGATCGTGGTGTCGATCTGCACCACGGCCGGTTCGACGGCCGCGATGGCGGTGTCCAGAGGCGCCGCGGATGCGATCGCCGGGCGGATCGGCGCAACCAGTGCCACGGCGGCGACGAGCGCGATCAGCAGGCGATAAGGGTGCAAGCGGGCCATATGGGGACTTTCGGCTCGGGTCGGGTTCTCATTACATCGTGGCAATGAGGTGTTCCCGTGTCGATGTGAGGCTAATCGTCAACGGCAACGCCGCCGCGCGATCTCTTGCGCCTCCGCAATGAGATCTTGCCTGACGCGCGGCGGTTCCGCAGGCCGCCGTTGGCCGATTCGTCACCGGTGACCTCGTCGGTTTCGTCGGCCGGCGGATTTTCGGTCTCGGCCTTGTCGTCGTCTTCGGCCGTCACCTCTGCGGGCTGCTTGTCTTGAGCCGTCACTTCTACGGGCTGCTCGTCGGCCGTTGTCTCGGCCTCTGCGGGTGCTTCGGCGTCCTCGGCAGGTTTGTTGTCGTCGGTAGTCGCCTCGGCGGCGTCCACCTCGACGGCGTCCACCTCGGCGGCGGCGTCCTCGGCGTCTTCCGAGGTCCCGGCGGCCTTGCGGCGGCCGCGACGACCCGTCTTCTTGGCCTTCGGCTTCAGCGGTTTGGGTGGTGGCGGCGGCATCTCGGCCACGAACGACAGATAGAAGGCGAAGGCGCCGAGCAGCGCGATCGCAGCGGCGGCCCCGTAGATGCCGAAAAGCCAGCGCCCCGCGGTGTCCAGGCTCAGCCAGATCTCGCTGATCGCAGTGCCGACGATCAGCACACCCGCGATCACATGCAGGCCGATCGACGAGGTCCGCAGGGTCAGGGCCAGCTGCGGTGTCCCCAGTTCCGGCTTGCGCGTTCGCAGCAGCGTGAACACCACCGGGAGTGCGGCGAGGCCGATCAGGGCACCGGTCACGATGCGCAGCACCGTGCCGAGTGTGTGCGAGGTGGCGCCCGTCAACTCGGGCCAGCGCGGCAGCACGAAGAAGAAGTACAAGACGCCGGCGGCGATCGTGAACGACGCGTGCCAGGCCACCGCAACTTTGCGGCTCATACTCCTCCTCAGATTCCTCGGGCCAAGGAGTGACCAGCTCTGACTTCAACGCTGGTCGCCCCTCGGACCCAGTGCGGAGGATGCGGGATTTGAACCCGCGAGGGCTATTAACCCAACCCGCGTTCCAGGCGAGCGCCATAGGCCACTAGGCGAATCCTCCGCGGGCCATGGTAACCGACCTGCCTAATACGCCCCTCATGTCGCTCGTCGGACGCGTACTACACTCGCCGTGGACCCCGCGCGGCGTCTATCCTGTGAACTCCCCCAGGGCCGGAAGGCAGCAAGGGTCAATGGGCTCTGTCGGGTGCGCGGGGTCCCCTTTTTCTTTCCCGACATTCGAGGACGCATCGTGTCGTTTCACTCGCTCGGCCGTGAGGAACTGCAGGCTCAGCACGAGAAGCAGAAGGCGGGCTACGCCGACCTCAAGGCCAAGCGGCTCAAACTGGACCTCACCCGCGGCAAGCCGGCGCCGGCGCAGCTCGACCTGTCCAATGCGCTGCTGAGCCTGCCCGGCGAGAACTACCGCGACGGCGACGGCACCGACACCCGCAACTACGGCGGCCTGCACGGGCTTCCCGAACTGCGCGCCATCTTCGGCGAGCTGCTCGGCATTCCGGTGCAGAATCTGATCGCGGGTAACAACGCCAGCCTGGAGCTGATGCACGACGTCGTGGTGTTCTCCCTGCTGCACGGCGGCGTGGATTCGCCAAGGCCGTGGCGCGACGAACCAGCCGTCAAGTTCCTGTGCCCTGTGCCCGGCTACGACCGGCATTTCGCGATCACCGAGAGCCTCGGTATCGAGATGGTCAACATCCCGATGCTCGAGGACGGCCCCGACGTCGACCTGATCGAGGAGCTGGTCGCCGCCGACCCCGCGATCAAGGGCATGTGGTGTGTCCCGGTGTTCTCCAACCCGACCGGCGTCACCTTCTCCTGGGAGAAGGTCCGGCGCCTGGTGCAAATGCGCACGGCCGCAAATGATTTCCGGCTGTTTTGGGACAACGCGTACGCGGTTCACACGCTCACCCACGACACGGTCCAGCAGATCGACATCCTCGGGCTGGCCGCGGCCGCGGGCAACCAGAACCGGCCGTTGGTGTTCGCCTCCACCTCCAAGATCACCTTCGCGGGTGCCGGTGTGAGCTTCTTCGGCGGGTCGCTGGCCAACATCGCGTGGTACCTGCAGCACGCAGGCAAGAAATCGATCGGGCCCGACAAGGTCAACCAGCTGCGCCATCTGAGGTTCTTCAAGGACGCCGACGGGGTGCGGCTGCAGATGCAGCGTCACCAGCAGCAGCTCGCCCCGAAGTTCGCTCTGGTTCAGGAGATCCTCGAAGACCGGCTCGGCGAGTCGAAGATCGCGTCGTGGACGGATCCCAAGGGCGGGTACTTCGTCAACCTCGACGTGTGGCCCGGCACCGCCAAGCGCACGGTGTCGCTGGCCAAGGATGCGGGCATCGCCGTGACCGAGGCCGGGGCGTCGTTCCCGTATCGGAAAGACCCGGACGACAAGAATATTCGGATCGCACCGACCTTCCCGTCGCTGCCCGATCTGCGCGAAGCCATTCACGGCCTGGCCACCTGCGCGCTTCTTGCCGCCACCGAAGCCCTGCTCAAGGACTGAGAAAGGCGGTCGATTGTGAATCTGACGACACTTACACGGGAAATGCGTCGTCAGATTCACCAACGAAAGCCGCGCTGGCGCAGCGCGTTCTCGACCCTGGCGACATACGTCGCCCGCCGGTAGCGGAGCAGGTCTCTGCTTGCTCGGATAACGGTCCACCCCAACTCCGCCAACGCGAACTGCTTGTCGATGTCGCGTTGGCGTCGGCATCCGGGCGCGGGCTATCCACAGACCGTGGCCGTGTGTGAATCTGACGACGGATACGCATGTCAATCGTCGTGAGTTTCACAATCGAGCGTCAACCGACCGCGGCGCCCGCTTGTCCGCGCGGCTCGGTAGCCTGCTGAGCGTGGCGCTCTACCGCAAGTACCGGCCGTCGACATTCGCCGACGTTGTGGGCCAGGAGCACGTCACAGAACCACTGTCGACCGCGCTGACGGCGGGCCGCATCAACCACGCCTATCTGTTCTCGGGCCCGCGCGGCTGCGGCAAGACGTCGTCGGCACGGATCCTTGCCCGCTCACTGAACTGCGAGCAGGGGCCCACCGCGACGCCGTGCGGTGTCTGCGACTCCTGCGTCGCGCTTGCGCCGAACGGGTCGGGCAGCGTCGACGTCGTCGAACTGGACGCGGCCAGCCACGGCGGCGTCGACGACACCCGTGAACTGCGAGACCGCGCGTTCTACGCACCGGCGCAATCGCGGTACCGCATCTTCATCGTCGACGAAGCGCACATGGTCACGACTGCGGGCTTCAACGCGCTGCTGAAGATCGTCGAGGAGCCACCCGACCACCTGATCTTCGTCTTCGCGACCACCGAACCCGAGAAGGTGCTGCCGACCATCCGCTCGCGCACCCACCACTACCCGTTCCGGCTGCTGGCACCGCGCACCATGCGTTCGCTTCTCGAGCGGATCTGCGAGCAGGAGGGGGTGGAGGTCGACGAGACCGTCTACCCGCTGGTGATCCGTGCGGGCGGCGGGTCGCCGCGCGACACCCTCTCGGTGCTCGACCAGTTGCTGGCGGGTGCCGACGGCAACAGGGTGCTGTATCCGCGCGCATTGGCGCTGCTGGGCGCCACCGACGTCGCGCTGATCGACGATGCGATCGACGCACTCGCCGCCGGCGATGCGGCTGCGCTGTTCGGCGCGGTCGAGGGTGTCATCGACGCCGGCCACGATCCACGCCGGTTCGCCACCGATTTGTTGGAACGCTTCCGCGACCTGATCATCCTGCAGGCGGTGCCCGACGCCGCCGCACGAGGAGTCGTCGACGCACCCGGCGACGTGCTGGACCGGATGCGCGACCAGGCCGCGCGTATCGGTGCGGGCACCCTGGCCCGTTACGCCGAGGTGGTGCACGCAGGCCTCGGCGAGATGCGCGGGGCCACCGCGCCGCGACTGCTGCTGGAAGTGGTGTGTGCGCGGTTGCTGCTGCCGTCGGCCAGCGATACGGAATCGGCTCTGCTGCAACGCATCGAGCGCATCGAGACGCGCCTGGACATGTCGATTCCGGCCGACGGTGCAGGCGTCGTCTCAGCTGCAGGCGTGCCCGCCAAACAGTTCAGCCGTAGAAGCAAGGCGCCGGAGACGCCCGCGCCTGACCCCGAGCCCGAACCGAAACCGGTCGAGCCGCCGCCACCTCCGCCGTCGCCGCCGCCCCTGCGGCCGCCGGCAGAACCCGTCGTCGAGGTTCCTCCCGCGCCGGCCGCTCCGGTCGCGGGCGAACCCGACGCGGCCTCGATCCGCAGGCAATGGTCGACGGTGTTGGACAAGGTGCGCGAACGCAGCCGTTCGCTCGCGGTCATGCTGGCCGGGGCCGTGGTGCGCACCGTCGACGGTGGCACGCTTCTGTTGAACCACGAGTCGGCGCCGCTGGCCAAGCGGCTCAACGAACAGCGCAACACAGACGTCGTCGAGGAGGCGTTGAAGGACGCGCTCGGCATCGGACTCAAAGTCCGCTACGAAGTCGGCTCTCCGTCTGACGCCGCAGCGGCGGAAGCTCCCGCCGCCGTGGATGCCGCCGAGGTCGCCCGCAATGAGGAGGACAGCATGCTGGCCGAGGCCGGCAGCGACAACTCCGAGACCGAGCGGCGTGACCCCGAAGAGGCCGCGCTGGAACTCCTGCAGAACGAACTCGGCGCCCGCAGAATCGACGGCGGCTAGGCCGTCAGGCCGACCACCACTGCCGCAGCGGGAGGCCGCCGTCGTTGCTCCTCGTCGACCCTGACCGCCAGAACCTGGTGCAGCTGAACGACATTGGTCTCGAAGCCCAGCCGCGATCCCGCCATGTACAGGCCCCACACCTTCGCGGTGGCCAGGCCGACCTCCTCGACAGCCTCGTCCCAGTGGTCGACGAGGTTGCGGCACCAGTCACGCAGCGTCAACGCGTAGTGGTGGCGGAGGTTCTCCTCGTGCACGACCTCGAGGCCGACGTCCTGTGCCTCGCTGATGATGCGGCCCGAGCCGGTCAGTTCCCCGTCAGGGAAGACGTAACGGTCGATGAACGCCGCCGCAGCCGCGCCCGTCCGGTTGTCGGGGCGGGTGATGCAGTGGTTCAGCAGCAGCGCGCCGACGCGCATCTTCGACTGCAGGAAGCCGAAGTACGCCGGATAGTTACCCACGCCGATGTGCTCGGTCAGCCCGATCGAGGACACCGCGTCGAAGCCGATTTCGGGCACGTCGCGGTAGTCGCCGTGGCGCACCTCGGCGAGGTCGGTCAGGCCCTCCTCGGCGATGGCCTTCTGCGCCCACAGCGCCTGCTCCTTAGACAGCGTCACGCCGATTGCCTTGACGCCGTGGCGGGCCGCGTAGCGGACCATGCCGCCCCACCCGCAGCCGACGTCCAGCAGTCGATCGCCCGGCTGTAGCCGCAGCTTCTCGAACACCAGCCGGTACTTGTTGTCCTGCGCCTCCTCCAGGGAGGTATCGGTATCCGGGTAGCAGGCGCACGTGTACGTCATCGACGGGCCGAGCACCCACTCGTAGAACGTGTTCGACACGTCGTAGTGGTGATGGATCGCCTCGGCATCACGGGTCTTGCTGTGCCGTAGGCCTTCTGCGATGCGACGCCATCTGGGCAGCGCCTCCTGCGGCGGCGGTGCGATCGGCTTGAGGTGCTCCAAGCCGATGGAGCGGACGATATTGGCCATCACTCGCGCGGGCGGCCGCTTGAAATCCATCTTGTCGGCGAGCGCCCGCAGCAGCTCGTAGGGGTCGCCGGGATGCACGCCGCGCGGGTCGACGTCACCGGAGACGTAGGCCCTCGCCAGCCCGAGCTCGCCGGGAGCGGTGGCGAGATATGTTGTGCCGCGCGGAGTCAGCAGGTCCAGTCCGATGCCGGCGTCGTCGGGACCCGCCGCGCTTCCGTCGTAGGCGGTGAACCGCAACGGGATACGGCCGCCCCCGGCGAAGATCTCCAGAATCTCGGCCAGCGTCAGCTTCCTGGGCGGCGCATCAGTCGCGTTGTCTTCGTATGTCGTCATTGTCGTTGCACCGCCTTCGAATATAGATCGAGTAGACGTGAATCGGGATCGTAAGTCTTTTTCACGGTTTTGTAGGTTTCCCCGCCGTAGAGTTCGTCGAACTCTTCGCGTGAATAAAACGCATCGGAGTACAGCGACTTGTGCCCGTCGAGCTTGCTGATCTGCTGTTCTATCAGCCGATTGGTGTAGCCGTCTTCGGGGCCGACCGGGACCGACGACCAAAAGCCCACGTTGACGTAGGTGTGGTGGGGCTGGATCGGGTACAGCGGCCAGCCCGACTCGTCGCGCAATCGCAGCGGGCACAGCCAGATCGGCTCGATCGGCACGTTCTCGAGGAACCAGTGCAGGAAGTCCACGCACCGTTCGATCGGCACCTCGACGTCCTGGACGACGCGCTCGAGCGGCGGACGGCCGTTGCGCTTTTCGATGCGGTCGGCGATGTTGAACCGCTGGTCGTACCCGATCAGCTTCCAGTAGAAGCTGCTGCGCCGGAAGCGCCGCGGCCAGAACCGCCGGATCGTCGGGTTCTGCGCGCCGAACGCGCGTGAACACCAGAACCAGTCGGTGTCCCAGCGCCACAGGTAGTCATGGATGGTCAGCCGGTCGTGCTTCTCTGCTCCATCCGCACCGGCGTGCTGGATCGACCGGTAGTAGATGTCACGGCCGGTGTAGTCGCTGACGTGCCCCGGCGTCGAGGTCTGCACGCCGACACAGAGATAGCTTTCGTCGGCGCTGAACACCACGCCGTCGAGGTAGTCGACCGGTGTGCCGTCGAGGCCGCCGGTCTCGATGATCCGTTCCATCGCGGCGGCGAGGTCCTCCAGCGAGTTGAAACGCAGGTGCTTCAGCGCGACGAACGGTTTGACGGGTTCCAGCTCGATCTTGAGGCGAACGGAGTAGCCGAGGGTCCCATACGAATTGGGGAAGGCGCGGTAAAGATCGGCGTGCTGCTCCTGCGACGCGGTGACGACGTCGCCTGCGCCGGTCAGAATGTCCATCTCGATCACCGACTCGTGGGGCAGGCCGTTGCGGAACGACGCCGACTCGATGCCGAGCCCGGTGACCGCGCCGCCGAGCGTGATGGTCTTCAGCTGCGGCACGACCAGCGGTGACAGTCCGAACGGCAGCGTCGCGGCGACGAGATCCTGGTAGGTGCACATGCCCGCGACGTCGGCGGTCCGCGCGTCGGGATCCACCGCGATCACACCCGTCAGCCCCGACGTGTCCAGCCCCTTCGCGTCGCTCTTCGCCCGCTTGCGAAACAGGTTCGAGGTCGGTTTTGCCAGGCGGACGGTCGCCGTCGGAGGGATCGCGCGGTAGCTGGCGAGGAGTCGCTGCACACCCGCCTCGTGCGCAGCACGCGCGTCGGTTGCCGAAACAGGCACGCATATACGCTAGTCCGCGGTTGCGGCCGATGCGACCGCACCGCGAAGAGGGGAGTCACAGGATATGGGACAGGTCAGCGCGTCGAGCAGCGTCTTGATCGACGCCGCACCGGAGAAGGTGCTGGCGGCTGTGTCGAATTACACAACGGTTCGCCCGAAGATCCTGTCGGAGCACTACCGCGATTACGCCGTGCTCGAGGGCGGTCAGGGCGCCGGTACGGTGGCGACCTGGAAGTTGCAGGCGACCAAGTCGCGGGTCCGCGACGTGAAGGCCGAGGTCGACGTCGCAGGGCACACCGTCATCGAGAAGGACGCCAACAGCTCGATGGTGACCAACTGGACCGTCGCACCGTCAGGGCCCGGCTCGTCGGTCACGCTGAAGACGTCGTGGCAGGGGGCCGGAGGCATCGGCGGCTTCTTCGAGAAGACGTTTGCGCCGTTGGGGCTGAAGAAGATTCAGGCCGAGGTGCTGGAGAACCTGAAGAAAGCCGTCGAAAGCAGCTAGCCGCGATCAGCGCGGCTGCGCGCCGAGGAAGCCGGCGATGCCGTTGACCACGGCGTCGGCGTACTTCTGCCGGCCCTCGGGCGTCGTGATCAGGCCCGCGTCGGCGGGGTTCTTCATGTTGCCCAGCTCGACGAGAACCGATGGATACTGCGCCAGGTTCAGACCCGCGATGTCGGAGCGCGGGTTGAGTCCGTCGGTGCCGATGTAGGTCGAGGGCACCAGGCCCGCGGCGCGCAGCTGGTCCCGCATGACCGTGGCGAACTGCACCGACGGACCCGCCTGCGCCTGATTGAGCGGCGGTGACGAGTACAGCACGTGGAAGCCGCGGCCGGTGGGCGGGCCGCCGTCGGCGTGGATGCTGACGATGGCGTTGGGTTTGATCGAGTTGGCCATCGCCGCGCGCTCGTCGACGCACGGCCCGAGGCCGGTGTCGTTGCCGCGCGACATCGCGGTCCGCACGCCGAGCGCCGTCAGCTTCTGGCGGATCCGCAGCGTGGTTTCCCAGGTGAAGCTGTGTTCGGGATAGCCGTCGGCCGCCGACGTGCCGCTTTCCTGGCAGTTCTTGGTGCCGCCGCGTCCGGTGGGCACCTGACGGCTGATCGAGCTGTCGTTGGCGCCGTTGTGGCCCGGGTCGAGGAACACGACCATGCCCGCGATGTTGGCGGGTGCCGCGGACGCGGGGCTGGCAAGCGTCGACGCGGCGACGACCAGGCAGGCAGCCGCAGCCGCGCCGACACGCAGGGTCGCTGACACACGCACCGCGTCAAGGTAGCGCCTCGGCGTCTAGGCTTGAAAGGCCGAAACGCTGCATGCCGGCGAGCGAAACCAAGTCGAGACCACGAAGTTATCAACACGCAAGGGGAGCATTCATGCAACCTGGAGGCCAGCCCGACATGTCGGCGCTCCTGGCGCAGGCGCAGCAGGTTCAGCAGAAGCTGATGGAGGCCCAGGAGCAACTCGCCAACACCGAGGTGCACGGCCAGGCCGGTGGCGGTCTGGTCCAGGTCACCATGAAGGGCAGCGGCGAGGTCGTCGGCGTGTCGATCGATCCGAAGGTCGTCGACCCGAACGACGTCGAAACACTGCAGGATCTGCTCGTCGGCGCGCACGCCGACGCGGCCCGTCAGGTCACCCTGCTGGCCCAGGAGCGACTCGGTCCGCTGGCAGGCGGCATGGGCGATCTGGGTCTACCAGGGCTTTGAAACTGAGGCGCCATGTTTGAGGGACCGGTTCAGGACCTCATCGACGAGCTGGGCAAGCTGCCCGGTATCGGCCCGAAGAGCGCGCAGCGCATCGCCTTTCACCTGCTGTCGGTGGAACCCCCGGACATCGACCGGCTGACCGCGGTGCTCAACAAGGTGCGCGACGGGGTCACGTTCTGCGCCGTGTGCGGGAACGTCTCCGACGACGAGCGCTGCCGGATCTGCTCGGACTCGCGCCGCGATGCATCGCTGGTTTGCGTGGTCGAGGAGCCGAAGGACGTGCAGGCCGTCGAGCGCACCCGCGAATTCCGTGGCCGCTACCACGTACTCGGCGGGGCGCTTGACCCGCTGTCCGGTGTCGGCCCCGAGCAGCTCCGGATCCGGGAACTGCTCAACAGGATCGGCGAGCGGGTGGACGGCGTCGACATCGCCGAGGTCATCATCGCCACCGACCCCAACACCGAGGGCGAGGCGACGGCCACCTACCTGGTCCGGATGCTGCGCGACATTCCCGGCCTGACCGTCACGCGTATCGCGTCGGGTCTGCCGATGGGCGGGGATCTGGAGTTCGCCGACGAGCTGACGCTGGGCCGCGCGCTCTCGGGCCGCCGGGTGCTCACCTGAGTCTCAACGATCAACGTTTCGCAGACGTCTACTCGTACTTTCTGTGCAAAACGTCGATCGATGTGATTTGTCGGTGCAGGCGTGCACGATGCCCGCATGGCTGAAGTGTTCATCGGCAGTGAAGAAGTCGCCGCGGGCCGGGTTACGCGTCACGAGCTCAGGCGTTGGTGCACGCCCGTCTATCGCGGCGTCTACGCGCGTAAAGGCGGTGAGCTGTCCCTGCGAAACCGCGCCATCGCCGCGTGGTTGGCGTCGGGCCGCAAGGGTGTGGTGGCCGGTGTCGCGGCATCGGGTCTGCACGGTGCTCCATGGGTCGATCCCGACGTGCCCATCGAACTCGTCGGCGTCAGGATCCGGCCGCAGCCCGGGTTGGTTCCGCGGGCCGACCGCATCGCCGCCGATGAGATCACCCGCGTCGCCGGCCTACCTGTGACATCAAGAGTGCGAACGGCTTTCGACATGGGCCGCCACCTAGAGCGGACAGACGCGCTCGAGCGCCTCGATGCGTTGATGTGGAACCAGAGATTCAGCCGTAGCGACGTGATCGCGCTCGGTGACCGTTATCCGCGGGCGCCGGGCCTGCGCAGGCTGCTCGAACTGCTTCCGCTCGTCGACGGTGGAGCTGACTCACCTCGGGAGAGCAGGGTTCGACTGTGGCTGCTAGACGCTGGTCTCCCGCAGCCAGAAACACAGATCCCGGTTCTGCAGAGCGGTACACGTCCGGTGGCGTGGCTGGACACGGGCTGGCGGGAATACAAGGTCGCCGTCGAGTACGACGGGGATCATCACCGGAAGGACCGCAAGCAATACGTCAAGGATATCGCCAGGTTGCGCATGCTGGAAGCATTGGGCTGGATTGTCATTCGGGTGATCGCCGAGGACAAGCCCAGCGAAGTCATCGCCAGGGTCGAAGAAGCGCTGATCAGTCGCGGATGGTGTGCCGAGATCGACGACCTGCACCGGTTCACGCGCACGTTCGCGGCCTGACGCGCTACACGCGGCGGGGTGCGGCGAGCCGTTCGCGGCGTAGCTGCTCCACCTCGGGCAGGTCCAGCGGTGCGAGGTCGCCGACGACCTGCGCGAGCAGGTGATCGGCGAGCTGCGGATTGCGGGCAAGGCACGGGCCGTGCAGGTAGGTCGCGACGACGCTGCCCTGCACGGCGCCGTCGATGCCGTCGCCGTCGCGGTTTCCCGCTCCCGAGATCACCCTGGCCAGCGGCTGCGCGGCGGACCCGAGGACCGTTCCGCCGCGGTGGTTCTCGAAGCCGGTCAACCGGTCGGTGAGACCGGCCAGCAGCGGCTGGCTCACCACTTCGCCGATCGTGCGCTTCGGCTGCGGAGACGTCGTCAGGTCCAGAAGCCCGACGCCGTCGACCCGCTCACCGGCAGACGTCTCATACCAGTGCCCCAGCACCTGGATCGCCGCGCAGATCGCGAGCACCGGCGCCCCCTTCGCCGCGGCCTCCTGCAGCCCCGGATAGCGGATCAGGTGGCGGGTCGCGAGCCGCTGCGCGTAGTCCTCGGCGCCGCCCAGCGTGTAGAGGTCCAGGGTGGACGGCACCGGATCGTCGAGCGTGATGTTGACGATCTCGGCGTCGAACCCGCGCAGCCGCAACCGTTGCCGCATCACCACGGAGTTGCCGCCGTCGCCGTAGGTGCCCATCACGTCGGGCAGCACGAGCCCGATCCGCACCGTCGATTCAGACACTGCTGCCCCGTCCCAACGTCCGGTTCAGTTGCAGAAACGCGGTGTAGTTCGCGACCACCTCGACATGTCCCGGCGGGCATGAGGCGATGGCGTCCACGGCGCTGTGCACCAGCGTGTGCTCGACGCCCGCGTAACCCAGCCGCACCGCGAGGTCCGTGCCGCGCTCACCCGCGGCCACCACGGGATGGTTCACGAAGTGCTCGAAGTTGACGTCCCACAGCCACGACAGGTCCTCGCCGTCGGGCACCTGGCCGTTGACCGATATCACCACCGAGCCGGCGTCGGTGTCGACCATCGACAGCGCCTCCTGCCATCCCGCAGGGTTCTTGGCGAGCAGCAACCGCACGGTGTGCGCGCCAAGGGCCACGGTGCTGTAGCGGCCCGCGACCTCGTCGACGCGCGAGGCCGCCGCCACCGCTGCGGCCGGATCGGCGCCCATCGCGACGGCCGCGGCCACCGCCTGAGTTGCGTTGCCGCGGTTCACCGTTCCCGGCAGTGCGAGCGTCATCGGCATCGAGAACCCATCAGGGCCGTAGATGTTGGCGTCGTCGTACCACCATTGCGGGGTCGGTCGTTTGAAGTCCGTTCCCGTGGAGTACCAGTGGTCGCCGTCGCGGACGATGACCTCGCCGCTGCGCGGGCAGCTCACCGAGTCGTTGGCCCAGCCGCCGCCCGCCGCCACCCAGACCACGTTGCGGCTGTCGTAGGCCGCCGACGTCATCAGCACGTCGTCACAGTTGGCGACGACGACGGTATCGGGGTGGCGCGCGAGCCCGGCCCGCAGCGTGCGCTCGATGTGGTTGATCTCACCGACCCGATCGAGCTGGTCGCGGGACAGGTTCAGCAGCACGATCACCGCCGGGTTCACCGCGTCGGCGACGTGCGGCACGTGCATCTCGTCGACCTCGAGCGCCGCAAGGCCGGCCTGGCGTGCAGCCGCAAGAGCAGCCACCAAGCCCGCGTCCATGTTGGCGCCCTCGGCGTTGGTGGCGACATCGCCGAGCGTGCCCAGCGCGGCAGCGGTCATCCCGGTCGTCGTCGACTTGCCGTTCGTGCCGGTCACGATGACCGTTGAGCGGCCTTCGCCGAGCTGGCGCAGGATCGATTTGTCCAGCGTCATCGACACCAGGCCGCCGATCATCGCGCCTGCTCCGCGGCCGGTCACCCGTGAGGACCAGCGTGCGGCGGAACCGGCCGCCAGCGCGATACGTCCACGAGCAGTCACCATTTCCAGTGCAGTTTATGTGGCCGACACGCACTCTCGACGGGCGAGGCTTGTCGGTTCCCCGTGCCATCCTGATCTTGTGAGCCACACTGGTGACGCAAGTCGCCGGCCGGGCGGCTCCTGGGGCCGGCCGGCAGCCGAACCCGGCGCAGGCTGGGCGATCGTCGACGTCGAGACGTC
This sequence comes from uncultured Actinomycetota bacterium, assembly GCA_963786995.1. Taxonomy (GTDB): domain Bacteria; phylum Actinomycetota; class Actinomycetes; order Mycobacteriales; family Mycobacteriaceae; genus Mycobacterium. The sequence goes on from CAWBBH010000011.1 coordinate 401,816, forward strand.
GGGCTTCCGGCCAGGCCAGGCGCGCATCGTCAGCGTCGCCGCGCTCGCGGTCGGCGACGACGGGAATGTGGAGCGCACCGTCTCGACGCTGCTGGACCCCGGTGTCGATCCGGGTCCCACCCATGTGCACGGCCTGACCGCAGAGATGCTGGCCGGTAAACCGACCTTCGCCGACGTCGCGCCGGACCTGATCGAGGTCCTGCGCGGACGTACCCTCGTCGCCCACAACGTCGGCTTCGACTACTCGTTCCTGGCCGCCGAAGCAGAACTCGTCGGGGTCGAACTGCCCATCGACAGCGTCATGTGCACGGTCGAATTGGCCCGCCGTCTCGACCTCGCCGTCGACAACATGCGGTTGGAGACGCTCGCGTCGCACTGGGGCATCAGCCAGATGAAGCCGCACGACGCGCTCGACGACGCGCTGGTACTGGCCCAGATCCTCAAACCGGCGCTGGTACGCGCCCGCGAGCGCAAGGTCTGGCTGCCGCTGCGACCGCTAGCGCGTCGGACGTGGCCCAACGGGCTGGTCACCCACGAGGAGCTGCGCCCGCTGAAGCTGATCGCATCGCGGATGCCGTGCCCGTACCTCAACCCGGGCCGCTTCGTCCACGGCCGCCCGCTCGTCCAGGGCATGCGGGTGGCGCTGTCGGCCGAGGTGTCGCGGACCCACGAAGAACTCGTCGAACGGATCCTGCACGCCGGGCTGGCCTTCACCGACGCCATCGACCTGGAGACGTCGCTGGTGATCTGTAACGAGCCCGCACCCGAGCAGGGCAAGGGCTATCACGCCGGCGAGTTCGGAGTGCCCCTGGTCTCCGACGCCGAGTTCATGGCCTGCCTCGACGATGTGATCGGCGGAACCGACATCGAGGAGTTCACCGACCACACCCTCGACGGCGGCCAGTTCGCGCTCTTCTGAGCCGGCTCACTCGGGTCGCGGCGTACCCAGGGACGGCCCGGGCGTGAAGGTCACCGGCAGCCTGCCCACGCCGTCCATCGTTGGATTGCCCGCGTACCGCTGGACCCCGTCGAGGTCGATCTCGTAGTCGGGCAAGCGATTCAGCACCGCGGAAACCATCACCTCGAACATCTCGCGTGCGAGCGCGGCGCCGATGCACCTGTGCGGCCCCAGCCCGAATGCGACATGGCGGTTGGGGCTGCGGTCGAGCAGCACCTCGCCGGGCCGGTCGAACTCGCGCTCGTCGTGGTTGGCGGCAAGCCAGCTGATCAGCACGCGGTCGTTGCGCCGCAGCGGCTGACCGCCCAGCACGGTGTCCCGGCTCACCGTGCGACTGAGCTGCTTGTTCACCGACCAGAACCTGAGGAACTCGTCGGCGGCGGTTCGGTACAGCTCGGGCCGGTCGATGAGCTGCGCGCGCAACTCCGGATGCGTACCGAGATGCAGCAGGCTCAGCGCGGTCAGCGACGTGGTGGTGTCGACGCCGCCGCCGATGAGATTCCACAGGATGTCGAGCAGTTGGTTGTCGTCCAGGCGCTTGCCCTCGAACTCGAACTGCACCAGAAAGCTGGTCATGTCGTCGCCGGGGTCGGCTCGCCGGGCCGCGACGAACTTCAGCAGGCCGTCGAGCATCGCGGGCACTTCGGCGATGGCCCTCGCGTACTCGTCGCCGCCGGAGGACGCCATCACCGAGTGGAACAAATCGGCGTACTGCTGCCAGTTGTCGTAGGGCAGCCCCATCAGCCGCATGGTGAGGATCGCGGGTACCGGGCTGGCGTAGTCAACCACGAGGTCCATTCGCCCGTCGCCGATCTTCTGGTCGAGGAACCAGTGCACCGACTGCTCCATGAAGGGCCGCATCCGGTCGACGGCGCCCGATGACAGAAACGGCGTGAGCGCCTTGCGCAGCGCCTGGTGGTAGGGACCGTCGACCTCGCCGATTCCCAGCGGCGGCTGTCCCTCCGGGCGGGGAACGCCCATCTCGCCCTGATAGCTGACTCCGTCCGCGGCGCCGGGTTCGTACTTGTGCGCGAAGGTGTCGCCGTCGCGGGCGGCCGCAACGACTTCCGGATAGCCGGTCACCAACCAGAATCCGCCGTACCGCTGATTCCACGCGACCGGGCACCGACGGCGCAGGTCCGCATTGATCTCCAATTCGTCGCGGTTGAACTCGTCGGAATGGTGGTCGATCTCGACGATCGCGTCGGCGCCGACGTCCGGATGCCCCATTGCGCTATCTTTGCATTCTTACCGAGGTTGGGCCATCGACGACGGGGCTGCGTACACCGGCGGCTGGGGCTCGTCGGTCCTCACTCGCCACGAAAGGCTGTAATGGGCGGACATCAAACGGTTTTCAACCACGTCGGGCTGTGCGTCACCGACCGCGATCGGTCACGTCGGTTCTACGAGGGTCTGCTCGGATTCCAGTTCTGGTGGGAGCTGGAGTTGCCCGACGAAGGCACCGCCACGCTCCTGCAATTGACCGGCCCGATCGGTGTCCGCGCGACGTACCTGGTCCGTGACGGCTTCGTGCTCGAGCTGATCGACTACACGAAGCGCGACGTCAAGGCGGGGCCGCGGCGGGTGATGGACGAGGTCGGGCTGACGCATATGTCGCTGTCGGTTTCCGACTTGCCCGCCGTGCTGGCGCAGGTGGAGAGCTTCGGCGGAACCGTCATCGACGAATCGTCGACAGCGCATTTCGCGATGATCCGGGACCCCGACGGGCAGCTGATCGAGTTGCTCCCCGACACCTGGCTGGCGAACCTGCCGCCGCGGCCGTAACAAGCCTCAAACCACGACAAGCGCCTTCCTCGATTAGCCGCGTGCGGCCCGGTTGACGGCCGATACCACCGCGCGAAGCCATGCGGTGGTGATCGACGTCGCGATCCCGACACCCCATACGGTCCTGCCGCCGACGGAGGCCTCCACATACGCTGCGGCCTGGGCCTCTTCACCCGCAGAAAGCGCGTGTTCGGAGTAGTCGAGCACCGACACGTCGATTCCGATGGCGCCCAGGGCATCCACGAACGCCGCGAGCGGACCGTTGCCCGCGCCGACGATCTCGCGTTCGACCCCGTCGACCTTGACGACCGCCTCGATGGTGTTGGTGCCCCCGTCGACCTCCGACGCCGTCACCTTCTGCCGGATGCGCTCGAGCGGACGAACCGGCGCGAGGTACTCCTCGGCGAAGACGTCCCACATCTCCTTCGGCGACACCTCGCCGCCCTCTCCGTCGGTGATCTTCTGGATCGCCTGGCTGAACTCGATCTGCAGCCGCCGCGGCAGCGCCAGGCCGTGGTCGGCCTTCATGATGTAGGCGACACCGCCCTTGCCCGACTGTGAATTCACCCGGATGACGGCCTCGTATGTGCGCCCCACGTCGCGCGGATCGATCGGCAGATACGGCACCTGCCACAGGATGTCGTCGATATCGGCGTCCTGCTCGTCGGCGGAGATTTTCATCGCGTCCAGACCCTTGTTGATCGCGTCCTGGTGGCTGCCGGAGAACGCGGTGTAGACCAGATCGCCGCCGTAGGGGTGACGTTCGGGCACCGGCAGCTGATTGCAGTACTCGACCGTGCGCCGGATCTCGTCGATGTTGGAAAAGTCGATCTGTGGGTCGATGCCGCGGGAGAACAGGTTCAGGCCCAGCGTGACGAGGCAGACGTTGCCGGTGCGCTCTCCGTTGCCGAACAGGCAGCCCTCGATCCGGTCGGCGCCGGCCCGATAGCCCAATTCGGCTGCGGCGACGGCCGTTCCGCGGTCGTTGTGCGGGTGCAGGCTCAAGATGATCGAATCCCGCGGACTCAGATGCCGGTGCATCCACTCGATCGAGTCGGCGTACACGTTCGGCGTCGCCATCTCCACCGTCGCGGGCAGGTTGATGATCAAAGGCACATCGGGAGTCGGCTTGATGATGTCGGCGACCGAGTTGCAGACGTCGACGGCGTACTCCAGCTCGGTTCCGGTGTAGGACTCCGGGCTGTACTCGAAACGCCACCGCGTGCCGGGATACTTCTCGGCCTGCTCGACGCACATACGGGCGCCGTCGGTGGCGATCTTCTTCACCGCCTCACGGTCGGCCTTGAACACCACGCGGCGCTGCAGGATCGACGTCGAGTTGTAGAAGTGCACGATCGCGCGGGGGGCGCCCTCGCACGCCAGGAACGTGCGCTCGATCAGCTCGGGCCGGCACTGCGTCAACACCTGGATCGTGACGTCGTCGGGGATGGCGCCCTCGGCGATGATCTCGCGTACGAAGTCGAAGTCGGTTTGGCTGGCCGACGGGAAGCCGACCTCGATCTCCTTGTAGCCCATGCGGACCAGCAGGTCGAACATGCGGCGCTTGCGCTGCGGGCTCATCGGGTCGATGAGCGCCTGGTTGCCGTCGCGCAGGTCGACGGCACACCACATCGGCGAACGGTCGATGATCTTGTCGGGCCAGGTGCGGTCGAAAGGAATGAACGCTTCACCTGATGCCGGGACTCCGCCCGGCACCTCGTCGGCGAAACTGCGGTAGCGGCCGACGGGCATCGCCGATCCGCGCTGGGTGTTCCACGCCGGCTGGCCGGGGTTAGCCGGTCCGGACGGCTGGGTGATCTGGCGTACCGACGCGAAGGCGTCGGGGGAATCAGGTGTGGATTTCGAGAAGGTGGTCACGGTGTCTGCTCCGGGAGTAAAAGGGACTCGACCGGCGCATCGCGACTACCCGCGACGGGAAGCCAGTCTGATTCAGATCCCGTCGCGGCTGCCGAGAAGGAGCACCCGCTGCACGTTGGCCACTCTAGCAAGGTCGGCTGGCATGCCGAAACCCCAGGTTGCCCTACACCTGCGAATCGGGGAAGGCGATCACCGACAGGAAACGGATCGGCAGTTCGATCAGGTCGACGGGACCGTGGGCCCCCTCGCCGTCGATCTGCAGCGAGTCGCCCGGCTCCAGCCGGTACACCGAGCGGCTGTGGCTGTAGTCCATCACGCCCTCGAGCATGAAGATGAACTCGGTGCCAGGGTGCTGGAACAGCGGATAGGTCTTGCTTTTCGCCGACAGTGTGACGTGCAGGCACTCCAGGCGTTTGTGTTCTCCGCGCAGCGAGCCGAGCAGCTGATACTCGTGGCCCTCCTTGGTGCCGTTGCGCGCGATCCGGGCGCCGGTGCCCGCCTTGACGAACGCCGCGGGACGCTCCACCTCGGCGCCGCGGAACAGGCTGGTGACGGGCACGTCGAATCCCTTGGCGAGCAGCGCAAGCGTCGACAGGCTGCACGACGTCTGGGCGTTCTCGATCTTGCTCATCATCGCTTTCGAGATGCCCACCCGGGCAGCCGTTTCCGCGACGGTGAGACCGTGCTGCAGACGCAGCTGACGGACATTGCGCCCGATGGCGGCCTCGAATTCGAGGTCCTCGACCGGCGCGGCGGGATCGCGGTCGCGGGCTGTTCCGGATTTGTTCCGCAGCAGCGGGGTGTCACTCATGTCTCGACCTGTCTAGCGCATCTGTCCGGCGCCGACGTACGGATACGGCGTCTTCAGCAGATCGTTCTGTGCGAACCGGGAGAGTCGGAAATCGGTCTCCGGGATCCGGGGATCCGCGCTGCGGCCGTCGACGACGAGATCGGCGACCAGCCTGCCCACCGCAGGCGCGATCTTGAAGCCGTGGCCGCTGAACCCCGCCGCCACGAACAGACCGTCGATACCGGTCGTGCCGATGACCGGGTTCCAGTCGGGCGTGACGTCGTAGCAGCCCGCATAGCTGGCGCGGATCGATGCGTCGCCGAAGCCGGGGAACCGGGTGCCGACCTTGTCGACGGTGAGGTCGACGAACTGCTCGCTCGCCCGGTTGAGGTAGTTGTCGGGGTCGGCCTCGTCGACGTCGGACAGGTCGCTGTTGCCGAACAGGATGTCGCCGCCGACCTCCGGGCGGACGTACTGCAGCGAGACCAGGTCGGAGAAGACGGGCAAGGAGCTCGTGGCTTCCGCGTCCAGACCGGGGTCGATGGTGACGATCTGTTCCCGGATCACGCGGATCGGGACGTCGACTCCGTACGGCTCGAGGAAGGGCTTGGTCCAGACCCCGGTGGCGACGACGACGGTGCCTGCGGCCACCGTGCTCCCGTCGGCCAGTCGGACGCCCGCCACGGCGTCACCGTCGATCATGAGGCCGGTGACGGGCGTGCCCTGGCGGATGCGCACACCGGCCGCGCGCGCGGCGGCCGCGAACGCCTGGGCCGTCCGGTAGGCGTCGCCGTAGCCGCCGCGCGGCTCCCAGCCGAAGGCCGCGAACGGCGAGAGGTCGGCGAACGGCCACATCCCGGCGACGTCGGACGGTTCGATCTCCTCGGTCTGGACTCCGACCGCGCGCTGCGCGGCCAGGCTCTTACGCATCGATTCGACGTTCTGCGCGCCGACGCCGACGACGTAGCCCGTCTGCCGGAACCCGATGTCGGTGCCGAAGATCTCCTCTGCCTTCTCGAATACCTCGAGGCCGACGGTGGCCATGGCGGCCAGCGAGCTGACTCCGTAATGGCACCGCACGATTCCGCTGGACTTGCCTGTCATCCCGGAGGCCACGGTGTTGCGCTCCGCGACAAGCACATTCGTGACACCCCGTTGGCTCAGCGACCATGCGGCCGCGGCGCCCTCGATTCCGCCGCCGACGATGACGACGTCGGCAGTCTCGCTCATGGGTGTCCCGGTATCCAGTTGGTGCCCGCCAACGGGACCCGCGCCATCGCCGCCGCCTCGATCGTGACGGCGACGAGGTCTTCCGGCTCCAGATGCAGCACGTGCGCCTTGCCGCAGGCGCGGGCGATGGTCTGCGCCTCCATCGTCAGCACCCGCAGGTAGTTGGCCAGCCTGCGGCCTGAATCGATGGGATCGAACCGCGCCGCCAGTTCGGGGTCCTGCGTGCTGATGCCCGCCGGGTCGGTGCCGTCCTGGAAATCGTCGAAGAAGCCGGCGGCGCTGCCGAGCCGCTCGTAGTCAGCCTGGTGGCGAGGATGGTTGTCGCCCAACGCGATCAGCGCGGCGGTGCCGATCGCCACGGCGTCGGCTCCGAGCGCGATCGCCTTGGCGACGTCGGCGCCGGTGCGGATGCCGCCTGACACCACCAGTTGAACGCCCTTCTCTCCCGTCGTCCCGACGCGGTGCACGCCGAGTTCCTGCAGCGCCTGCACCGCCTCGGGCACGGCGGCCAGCGTGGGAACGCCGACGTGCTCGATGAACACCTCCTGCGTGGCGGCTGTGCCGCCCTGCATGCCGTCGACCACGACGACGTCGGCGCCCGCATGCACGGCAAGCTTCACGTCGTAGTAGGTGCGGGTCGCGCCGACCTTGACGTAGATCGGTTTCTCCCAGTCGGTGATCTCCCGCAGTTCGCCGATCTTGATGGTCAGATCGTCGGGGCCGGTCCAGTCCGGGTGCCTGCAGGCCGATCGCTGGTCGATGCCTTCCGGCAGCGTCCGCATCGCGGCCACTCGCGGAGAGATCTTCTGGCCGAGCAGCATCCCGCCGCCGCCGGGCTTGGCGCCCTGACCGAGAACGACCTCGATCGCGTCGGCCTTGCGCAGGTCGTCGGGATTCATTCCGTAACGCGACGGAAGGTATTGATACACCAGGTATTTGCTTTGGCCGCGTTCCTCCGGCGTCATACCGCCGTCGCCGGTGGTCGTTGACGTGCCGACCTCGCTGGCCCCGCGGCCGAGCGCCTCCTTGGCCGGTCCGGAAAGGGCACCGAAGGACATTCCGGCGATGGTGACCGGGATGTCGAGGTGCAGTGGGTGTTTGGCGTGCCGCCCGCCGAGAACGACGTCGGTGCCGCAGCGCTCGCGGTAGCCCTCCAACGGGTAGCGCGACATCGACGCGCCGAGGAAGAGCAGATCGTCGAAGTGCGGCAGCGGCCGTTTCGCGCCCCAGCCGCGAATGTCGTAGATGCCGGTCTCGGCCGCGCGATGGATGGCGGCGATCGTCTGACGGTCGAAGGTGGCGGATTCGCGCAGGCCGAGGCGGGCCCTGTCGTCGGTGCTGAAGCTCATCAGTAGCTCGCCGCGTTGTCGACGTGGAAGTGATACAGCGAGCGGGCCGAGCCGTACCTGGTGTAGGCGCCGGTGTCGTCGCCCTCGAAACCGGCCGCCTTCAACAGCTGCCCGAGCTCGTGGTGGTGTTCGTCGCGCATGTCCTTGGCGACGCAGTCCGCCCCTAGCGACGACACCTCGCCTCGCACGTAGATACGCGCCTCGTAGATGGAGTCGCCGAGCGCCTCGCCCGCGTCGCCGCGGATCACCAGCCGCCCTGCCTGCGCCATGAACGCGCTCATGTGGCCGACGCTCCCGCCGACCACGAGGTCGATCCCCTTCATCGAAATACCGCACCGCGCAGCGGCATTGCCCTCGATCACCAGCAACCCGCCGTGCGCGCTGGCGCCTGCGGACTGCGAGGCGTCGCCCCTGACCCACACCGATCCGCTCATCATGTTCTCCGCGACGCCGGTGCCCGCGTTGCCGTTGATCGTGATCTCCGCCTGCTGGTTCATGCCCGCGGCGTAGTAGCCGACGTGTCCGGTGATGGTGACGTTCACCGGGGCGTCCACACCGACCGCGACGTTGTGGGCGCCGTCTGGATGGATGATGACGAACTCGCCGGACAGGCCGGGGGAGTGCAGCGCGGCGTTGACCGCCCGCAGCGGCGTCGCGCGCAGATCGAACGAGGTCACCGTGGCTGTCACTTCGTCCATGCGTAGATCACCTCAGGTTCCGGCTCCCAGATCTTGGCGCGCTCGACACCGGGAAGTCCTGCCAGAGCCCGGTATTCGCTGCCGACCGCGACCCAGTCGTCGGTCTCGGCGATCACGGCGGGCTTGCACGCGATCGCGTCGCGAACCACAGCGAACGAATCCCGGTTGGACACCAGCAGCGTGTAGAAGCCGTCGAACGTCGCGCACAGTTCTTTGAGTGCGGACTCGACGTCGCGGCCACTGGCCAACTGCTCGGCGATGAACCGTGCGCCCACCTCTGTGTCGTTCTCGCTGTCGAATTCGACTCCGGCCGACCGCAGCCTGCGCCGGATGGTGGCGTGGTTGGCGAAGGATCCGTTGTGCACCATGGTTTGTTCGGGCCCGACGGTGTAGGGGTGACAGCCGGCGGGCGTGACGGCGGACTCCGTCGCCATCCGGGTGTGTCCGACGCCCTGCCAGCCCGCTGCCCGCGACAGCCTCCACGCATCGGTCAGCGTCCTGGGGTGCCCGACACCCTTGAGAACCGCCATGTCGGCGCCGAATCCGGCGACCAGTGCCCGCGGATACGCCGTTCTGACAGCTTCGAGCAGGGCGCCCGAGGGTGCGTCGGCCGACAACAGGTAGGTGGTGCCGGCGGTCACGATGTCGACCTGAAAGCCGAGCCGTTGGCTCACCGCAGAGGCGACGGCATCGGCGGTCTCGGACACGTCGACCAGTGAGACTCCACCGCGCCCGGGGGGAGACCAGGTGGGATCGCCGTATACGGCGACGCCTGCGGAGTCGCTGCCGCGGTTGCCCATCTCACACAGCATGCCGGTGAGCAGTTCTCCCAGTCTGGGGTACAGGTCAGGGGTGCGCAGATGCAGCCCGACGATCCCGCACATGGCTTGGCTCCCTTGATTTTCAGTGATTCTCAGAACGCGGTCAGGTAGTTGTCGATCTCCCACGGCGCCACCGCGCTGTGATAGGAGAAGAATTCGTCTCGTTTGAGCTTGGCGAAATAGGAGGCGACGCCGTCACCCGCGGCGTCGAGAACGCCGGTGACGACCGGGTCGGCCTCGAACTCGTCGACCGCGTGCAGCAGGGTGGGCGGCAGTGGTCGGCCCGCAGTGCCTTCGCCGACAGCTCCGGGGTCCGTGCTGCGTTTGATTCCGTCGATGCCTGCGCCGAGCACGGCGGCGATGGCCAGATACGGGTTGGCCGAACCGTCGCCGCCGCGCAGCTCGATGCGAGCGGAGTCGGGCACCCGGATGTAGTGGGTGCGGTCGTTGCCGCCGTAGGTCGGCGTCCGCGGCGCCCACGACGCACCCGACGCCGTGGTCAGCGCCCCAGTTCGTTTGTAGGAGTTGACCGTTGGCGCCACTACCGCCTGCAATGCGCACGCGTGCTCCAGCACGCCGCCGACGAACGCGTACGCCGTGTCGGACAGTCCGAGCCCGCGTCCGTCGTCATCGGCGGGGAAGACGGGAGTGCCGCCGCTGGTGAGCGAGAGATGCAGATGCAGCCCGCTGCCGGTCTTGTCGGCGAAGGGCTTGGGCATGAAGGTGGCGACCATGCCCCGTTCGGCAGCCATCACCGACAGCAGATACCGCAGCGTGACAACGCGATCCGCGGTCGTCAGCGCATCGGAGTACTCGAAGTTCTGCTCGAACTGGCCGTTGCCGTCCTCGTGGTCGTTGGCGTAGTTGGACCAGCCGAGCTGGTTCATCGCGGTGGAGATCGCGGTGAGGTGGTCATACATCCGGGTGACGCCGCGGGCGTCGTAGCAGGGTTGTGCGGCGGTGTCGGCGGCGTCAGCGACCGAGAGGCTGCCGTCGGCGTCGCGGTGCAGCAGGAAGTACTCCACCTCGGCGCCGACCCACGGCTCGAATCCGGCGTCAGCGGCGCGTTCCACGAGCGTCTTCAGGATGACCCTCGGCGCGTACGGCCACGGCTTTCCGTTGACGTGCGGATCGCAGTGCACGATCGCCAGACCGTCCTTGATGAACGGGATGGAGGTGAACGAGGCCGGGTCCGGAATCGCCATCAGGTCGGGGTCTTTGGGCTCCTGACCCATCGCGCCGACTGCGTAGCCGGCGAAGCCGACACCCTCGGTGGCCAGCAGCTCGACGGCCTCGACGGGGACGAGCTTGGCGCACGGCTTGCCGCGCAGGTCGACGAACAGCGCGAGGATGAACTTCGTCCCGGATTGCTGGGCCAGCGCGGCGAGGTCGGTGGACATGTCTGAGCCTTGTCTCTTGTTATGAATCAAAGTATCACGGTATGAAACACGCCGCCGACCAAACCGGCCGGCGCGGACGAGTGGCTTCCGCGCCGGCCGGAATCTTGATCAGGCTGTTTGCAGCTCGTACGACGCTTCGCGGTGGAAGGTCGAATCGATGCCCGCCTCTTCTTCGTCGGGCGAGATACGGATGCCGATCGTCTTCTTGATCGCGAACGCGATGATGCCTGCGACGACGAACGAGTAGACCATCACCGCACCGGCTGCGACAGCCTGGCGCCACAGCTGGTCGAAACCACCGCCGTAGAACAGGCCGTTGATGCCGTTGGGCATGCTCTCGCTGGCAAGGAAGCCGATCAGCAGCGTGCCGACGACGCCGCCGACGAGGTGGACGCCGACCACGTCGAGCGAGTCGTCGTAGCCGAAGCGCTCCTTGAGCCCGACCGCGTACACGCACACCGCACCCGCGATCGCACCGAGGATGATCGCGCCGACCGGGGTGACCGCACCGCAGGCGGGCGTGATCGCGACGAGTCCGGTGATGGCGCCCGACGCCGCACCGACACCGGTGACATGGCCGTCCTTGATCTTCTCGACAGCGATCCAGGCCAGCGTCGCAGCGCAGGTGGCGACGAACGTGGTGACCATGACGATGGAGGCGGAATTACCCGCGGCAAGCGCCGATCCGCCGTTGAACGCATACCAACCGGCCCACAGCAGGCCTGCGCCCAGCAGCGTCAGCGGGACGTTGTGCGGCTTGCGCAGCTTGCCCCAGCCGGCGGACTTGCCGAGCACGATCGCAACGGCCAGCGCCGCGGCGCCTGCGTTGATGTGCACCGCGGTGCCACCGGCGAAGTCGATCGCCGCCAGCTTGTTGGCGATCCAGCCGCCGACGGAGTCCTCGGTGACGACACCGTCAAAGGCGAAAACCCAGTGCGCCACAGGGAAATACACCAGGATCGCCCACGCCGCAGCGAAGACCATCCATGCGCCGAACTTCATCCGGTCGGCGACCGCACCCGAGATCAGCGCGACGGTGATCGCCGCGAACAGAGCCTGGAACAACGCGAACAGAGTTATCGGTAGCCCGCTGATCGTCGTGTTCGACTCCAGCAGGTCTTTCATCCCGGCGAATTCGAACACGTCGCCCACGAACCCGCCGTAGGACGTGCCGAAGGTCATCGAGAAACCGAACAGCACCCACAGCACGCCGACGATCGCGACCGAGCCGAACGTCATCATCATCATGTTGGTCGAACTCTTGACAGACACCATGCCGCCGTAGAACAGCGCGAGCCCGGGGATCATCAGCGTGAGGCCGATGATGCAACACAGCATGAATGCTGTGGTTCCTGTATCCACGTCCATATACATCTCCCTGAGTGATTGCGGCCCTCCGTTGGCCGATCACTGGCAGTAACCGATGCTTCTGTTACGTGGACGGGTTCGCAATGTTGCGCGGGTGTTAAGAGTCACCGCGGCCGATACAGTTGGGTGGAAATGAATCTCCCTCGGCGATGGACGTTCACGATCATCGCGGTGGTCGTCGCCGTCGGCGCGCTGACGCTCAATTACTTCGGTGTGTTCGGCAAATCGTCCGAGGACTGTCGACCCGTCAAGGACATGCTGGCGTTCAACAAGGCGCAGGCCGAGCAGATCGCGTCCAAAACCGCTGACTCCACAGGCGTCCCGACCGTCGCCGAGGAGGGCGCCTACCAGGCCTGGGCCGACGGCCTCGCCGAGCGGGCGCAGAACGTGCACGAACCCGAGCTCGCGCGCGATGCCACCCAGCTCGCCAGCCTCGCAGGAGAGTTCGTCGGAAAGTTCACCGCAGTCCGCATCTCGGCCGGTTCGCGGGCCCCTGGCGCGCCCGCGCCGCCCGAAGTGTTCCAGATGGACCTGTTGAACATACAGATCTCCCAGTCGCTCACGAAGCTCTCCGACGCCTGCGGGTGAACCGCTGTCATAACGACAGCGGCGTTCCCCACCTGTCAGCGAAGGCGACCTCTTCCAGGGGTAGGCGGCTGCGGCCCTGCGCGTCGCGTTCGACGACCTCCTGCGGCGCGTTGTCGTAGTCGCCGAGTGATCCCACCGCCACCACCGCGATCGGTCGCACCCCCGCCGGAATGCCGAACACCTCGCCCGCGCCGTCGGCGTCGAATCCGGCCATCGGATGGGCGACCAACCCGCGCGACACCGCCTCGATGGTCAGCTGCGCGATCGCAGCGCCCGCGTCGACCGCCGCGTAGCGCGCCGTGCGCTCGTCCTCGCCCTCGTCGACGCACACCATGACCAGCGCACCCGCCGCGTGCGCGTAGCGGTTGCCGCGCTTCAACAGCGAAGCGATTGCGGCGAAGGTGCCGTCGCCGCGCCGGCCGACGAGGAACCGGACCGGCTGGCGATGTCCCCATGTAGCGGCCCATCGCGCCGCCTCCAGCACGGCCGCCACCTGCTCGGCAGGGAGCACCGCATCGCCGTCGAACATCCTCGGACTCCACCGCGCTGCGATGTCGGGATGGATCGGCACCCGGGTGTCGGCCTTGTCGGCGGGGTCGCGGCCCATGGCCAGACGCTACCGGCGGAGTAAATGAGGTGCGCGAACCCCTTATCCTTGGTGGGATCTTCGAAGAACCCGAGAGGTTGTACACAGTGGCGCTCGTCGTGCAGAAGTACGGCGGATCATCGGTTTCCGACGCCGAACGCATCCGCCGCGTCGCTGAGCGCATCGTGGAGACCAAGAAGCAGGGCAACGACGTCGTGGTGGTCGTTTCGGCCATGGGCGACACCACCGACGACCTGCTCGACCTGGCCAGACAGGTTTCTCCGGCGCCGCCGGCGCGCGAGATGGACATGCTGCTCACCGCAGGGGAGCGAATCTCCAATGCGCTGGTCGCCATGGCCATCGAGTCGCTCGGCGCGCAGGCCCGGTCCTTCACCGGATCGCAGGCGGGCGTGATCACCACCGGCACCCACGGCAACGCCAAGATCATCGACGTCACCCCGGGCAGGCTGCGCTCGGCGCTCGACGAGGGTCTCATCGTGCTCGTCGCCGGATTCCAGGGCGTCAGCCAGGACAGCAAGGACGTCACCACGCTGGGCAGGGGCGGCTCGGACACCACCGCCGTCGCCCTGGCCGCCGCACTGCACGCCGACGTCTGCGAGATCTACACCGACGTCGACGGGATCTTCTCCGCCGACCCCCGCATCGTGCCGAACGCGCGGCATCTCGAGACGGTGTCCTTCGAGGAGATGCTGGAGATGGCCGCGGCGGGCGCGAAGGTGCTGATGCTGCGCTGCGTGGAGTACGCCCGCCGCTACGGCGTCCCGATTCACGTCCGGTCGTCATACACCGACAAGCCAGGAACCATCGTCACAGGATCGATCGAGGACATCCCCATGGAAGACGCCATCCTCACCGGAGTCGCGCACGACCGCAGCGAGGCGAAGGTCACCGTTGTCGGCCTGCCCGACGTTCCGGGCTACGCGGCCAAGGTTTTTCGCGCCGTCGCCGACGCCGATGTGAACATCGACATGGTGCTGCAGAACATCTCCAAGGTGGAGGACGGCAAGACCGACATCACCTTCACCTGCTCGCGTGACAGCGGTCCCGGGGCGGTGGAGAAGTTGACGTCGCTGCAGAGCGAGATCGGCTTCACCAAGGTGCTCTATGACGACCACATCGGCAAGGTGTCGCTGATAGGCGCCGGCATGCGCAGCCACCCGGGCGTCACCGCGACCTTCTGCGAGGCGCTGGCCCGCGTCGGGGTGAACATCGACTTGATCTCCACCTCCGAGATCAGGATCTCGGTGCTGGTCAAGGACACGGAACTGGACAAGGCGGTTTCGGCGTTGCACGAGGCGTTCAACCTCGGCGGCGACGAAGAGGCCGTGGTGTACGCGGGAACGGGACGGTAGCCGCGGACGTGAGGAGCACAAGCTAGCAATGGTCAACATCGGTGTAGTGGGCGCGACCGGACAGGTCGGCCAGGTGATGCGCGCCCTTATGGAGGAAAGGAACTTCCCCACTCCCTCTTCTGGGTCGGTGCGGTTCTTCGCCTCGGCGCGCTCGCAGGGCAAGAAGTTGGAGTACCGCGGCCAGCAGATCGAGGTCGAGGACGCCGAGACCGCCGATCCGAGCGGGATCGACATCGCCCTGTTCTCCGCGGGCGCCACCATGTCGCGGGTGCAGGCGCCGCGGTTCGCCGAGGCGGGCGCCGTCGTCATCGACAACTCGTCGGCATGGCGCAAGGATCCCGACGTCCCGCTCGTGGTCAGCGAGGTCAACTACGACAGAGATGTCGCCAACCGCGCTCGATCCCTCAAGAGGGGCATCATCGCCAACCCGAACTGCACGACGATGGCCGCGATGCCCGTGCTCAAGCCCCTGCACGACGAGGCGCAGCTGGTGCGTATGGTGGCGTCGACGTATCAAGCGGTGTCGGGCAGCGGTCTCGCGGGCGTTCAAGAGCTTTTCGACCAGGCCACTGCGGTCGTCGGCGACAGCGAGAAGCTGGTGCACGACGGACGCGCCCTCGATTTCCCCGCCCCGGTCAAATACGTCGCCCCCATCGCGTTCAACGTTGTGCCGCTTGCCGGTTCGCTCGTCGACGACGACTCCGGTGAGACCGACGAGGACCAGAAGCTGCGCAACGAGAGCCGCAAGATCCTCGGTATCCCCGAATTGTTGGTCAGCGGCACCTGTGTACGGGTGCCGGTGTACACCGGGCATTCGCTGTCGATCAACGCCGAGTTCGCCCAACCGATTTCGCCCGAGCGTGCGCGCGACGTGCTTGCAGGTGCGGCGGGTGTGACGCTCGTCGACGTGCCGACGCCGCTGGCGGCCGCGGGTGTCGACGACTCGCTGGTCGGGCGGATCCGCCAGGATCCCGGCGTGCCGGACGGTCGCGGCCTCGCATTGTTCGTGTCCGGCGACAACCTGCGAAAGGGCGCCGCGCTGAACACCATTCAGATCGCCGAACTGCTGGCCGCTGAGCTCTGACCCCGACCGCGGTGCGCCGAAACCGACATTTGGGCGACAAAGTGCGAGTAGTTCTCGCCATTGCGTCGATCTCGGCACTCAGCACACCCGTCGCGTACGCGGACCCGCCGTCGCCGATTCCCGAGCCCATTCTGCCGCCGCTGGCGCCGGGGCAGGTGATCCGCATCGGGCCGACAGCCGGAACCGGCACTGCGACAGGGGATTACGGCATCGGCGCTACCGACCTGTGCGAGTTCATGGAGTTTCCGAGCGGAATCCTGCAGGTGTGCGGTGACAGCTTCGCCGGCCAAGGCGTCGGCTTCGGCGGCTGGTACTCACCGATCGCGCTGCACGTCGAGACCGACTCGATCGACGACCCCGCCGGCGTCCGCTACGACGGCGTCACCGGTACCGACAAGCCGCTGCTTGCCGATGCGACGAAGCCGGGAGAGTCGCAACTGCCCGCAGGTGTCGTGCAGATCAACCGCGACAACTACATGATGGTCACCACCGCAAAGGATCTGCGGCCGCAGACGTCGCGGCTGGTGAAAGCCGATCCGGCGCGCGGCGGTTGGCCGACCCTGGCAGGCTCGCAACGCCCGGCGGCCTTCGAAGGCGGCAGGCAGAGCCAGATCAGCGGCTACTACGACCCGATCCCGACGGCCGACTCACAAACGGGCTGGGTCTACATCGCCGCCAACAACTTCGACCGCACCGGCCCGGTGGTTCTCTACCGCGCGAAGCGCGAGACGTTCACCGACCGGGCGACGTGGCAGGGGTGGTCCTCCGACGGTGGCTGGGGCAGGACGCCGACGCCGCTGTGGCCCGATCGGATCGGCGAAATGAGCATCCGCCAGATCGACGGCAAGACGGTCTTGTCGTATTTCAATGCGAACAACGGGAACATGGAGGTGCGGGTCGCCGACGACCCCACCGCGCTGGGCACGGCGCCGGTGACGACGGTGGTGTTCGCAGGCGAATGGCCGGATCCCGCAGAGCAGTTGCCGCCGCCGGAGATCAATCGGCTGGCCCAACCCTACGGCGGCTACATCTCGCCGGGCTCAACGCTCGACGAACTGCGAGTGTTCATCAGCCAGTGGAACACGCTGCCGCGCGCTCAAGCCCCGTACCGCGTCATCCAGTTCGCGGTGAACCCGCTCAAGCCCGGAGAGCCGCTGCCGGTCGGCTGACCGGCGGGTTTCGCACCCAGAGCCTCCTCGGCCAGCCGGAGCCACTCGCCGTAGTCGTCGGTCCCTGAGTCGTTCATGACGCAATGGTGGCGGCTGCGTGATCGTCGCGTAATGGCCGCAAGGTCACCGTCTGCGGTCAAAGGGGAAGAATTCTCTGTCTTTTCCGCAAGTCACCGTGTCCGACCCTGAGTAGCATGTGATTCTTCTTCATCGGCATGGTCATCTCGGGCGCGGCGACGTACAACCAGGAACAGCAGGAGCACGGGTCCACCGAGCAGGTGTCGGTCATCAGCTACCTGGGCACCGGCGACTTCGTCGAGGCCATGTTCGAGAACTGGGAGTCCGAGTTCCTCCAGATGGGGATGTACGTCGTGCTGACGGCAATCCTGTATCAGAAGGGCTCGTCGGAATCCAAGCCGCTGCACGAGGCCGCTCCCCAGGATGAGGATCCCCGTGACGCCACCCCCAATCGGTGGACGCCGTGGCCGGTCCGCAAGGGCGGTTGGGCGCTACGCATCTAGGAACACTCCTTGGCCATAGCCTTCTTCGCATTGTTCTTCGCGTCGTGGGCTCTCCATGCACTCGGCGGAGTCAAAGCGTTCAACGAAGAGCAGGTTCAACACGGTGAGACCGCGATCTCGCTCTGGCGCTACCTGACGACAGCTCAGTTCTGGTTCGAGTCGATGCAGAACTGGCAGAGCGAGTTCATCGCCGTCGCAGCGATCGTCGGCCTGTCGATCTTCCTTCGTCAGCGTGGTTCCGCCGAATCCAAGCCGGTCGCCGAACCGCACCGCCACACCAGTTCCTGACGGCCGCGCAGTTCACAGCGGATTCATATGCAATACAAGACCGACGCATCGACAGTCTCTGCATGCTCGGGTTATGAGTGAAACAACGTCAACACCTGAACCGGCGACTCGCCCCGTGGGGACCACTGCGCCGCAGCAGCCGGCCTACGTCGAGCCCGACCGTCGGCGCTCCCGGCTCACCGCGGTGGCCGCGGGCGTCGGCATCGCGGCGGGCGTGGTCTTCATCGTTGCGGTGATCTTCTTCACCGGTTTCGTCCTCGGTGCCCACTCGGGCGGCGATCGTGGTCACCGCGGCGGCGACCGCGAGTCTTCAATGATGCATCGCCACGGTCCGCCGCCGATGGGACCGATGTGGCCGGGCCCGCGCGGCGGTGCGGAACGGCCGGGACCCGGCTTCGGTCCAGGCGGTCCCGGCGGCGCGCCACCGGAGCCTCCGCAGCCGCCGACCACGTCAGCACCCGCCCGCCCGTAGGAACGGAGCGCCGACTGTGCGAGGTGCTCCCCGCCCGCACAGTCGGCGCTTTTCCGTTTCGCCGGTTTGGGGTACTTCCCTGGAATGGCTGACAAGTACACGACCACCGATTCCGGTGCGCCGGCGCCAAGCGTCGAGCATTCCCTCACCGTGGGGCCCGATGGCCCGATCCTGCTGCAGGACCACTACCTGATCGAGCAGATGGCGAACTTCAATCGGGAGCGCATCCCGGAGCGCCAACCGCACGCCAAGGGTGGCGGCGCGTTCGGCCAGTTCGAGGTGACGCAGGATGTCAGCAAGTTCACGCGCGCGGAGTTCCTGCAACCCGGCGCTAAAACGGAGATGGTGGCCAGGTTCTCGACCGTCGCGGGTGAGCGAGGCAGCCCGGACACCTGGCGTGACCCTCGCGGCTTCGCGCTCAAGTTCTACACCAGCGAGGGCAACTTCGACATGGTGGGCAACAACACCCCGGTGTTCTTCGTCCGCGATCCGATGAAGTTCCAGAACTTCATCCGCAGCCAGAAACGCATGTCCGCCAACAATCTCCGTGATCACCACATGCAGTGGGACTTCTGGACGCTGTCACCCGAGTCGGCGCACCAGGTCACCTGGCTGATGGGTGACCGGGGCATTCCCAAGACGTGGCGAAACATGAACGGCTACTCCAGCCACACCTACAGCTGGCTCAACGCCGAGGGCGAATTGTTCTGGGTCAAATACCATTTCAAGACCGATCAGGGAATCGACTTCCTGACACAGGAGGACGCCGACCGGCTCGCAGGCGAGGACGGTGACTACCACCAGCGCGACCTCTTCACCTCGATCGAAGACGGCAACTTCCCTAGCTGGACCCTGCACGTGCAGATCATGCCGTTCGAGGACGCCAAGACCTACCGGTTCAATCCGTTCGACCTCACGAAGGTGTGGCCGCACGGCGACTACCCGCTGCACGAGGTGGGCAGGATGACGTTGAACCGCAACGTCACCGACTACCACGCCGAGATGGAGCAGGCCGCATTCGAGCCGAACAACGTCGTGCCGGGCACCGGGCTCAGCCCGGACAAGATGCTGCTGGCGCGCGGGTTCTCCTACTCCGACGCGCACCGCCACCGCCTCGGGGTGAACTACAAGCAGATTCCGGTCAACGAGCCGCACGTCGAGGTCAACGCCTACTCCAAGGACGGGGCGATGCGGATTCGCAACGTCACCGATCCGGTCTACACCCCGAACTCGATGGGTGGCCCCGAAGTGGACGCCCGGCGAGCGGCCGAGGTGCACTGGGCGTCGGACGGCGACATGGTCCGCACCGCCTATGCGCTGCGCCAGGACGACGACGACTGGAGCCAGGCGGGCACGATGGTCCGCGAGGTGCTCGACGATGCCGCGCGGGATCGTTTGGCGCACAACATCATCGGCCACGTTTCCGACGGCGTGCGGGAACCCGTGCTGTCGCGCGTGTTCGAGTACTGGAGCAACGTCGACCCCGATCTCGGCAAGAAGGTCGAGGAGGGCGTCCGCTCCGGCGAGGGCTGAGGGTCAGCGGGGCCGCGGAGACGTCACGGACCGATCCGCGTCCACACCGCCGTCAGATTCGCCGCGGGGCAGGTCCCGACCGATACCAGCGTCAACACCTGCACGTAGCCGTCGACCACCGCTGTCGGAGTGCCGGTGCCTGTCGCGGTCCCGCATCCCTGCAGAGTGTGCGTATGCGTCCACCCGGCGCCCGTCCATGTCAGCGGGACCGTGCCGCCAGGCCCGGTGCCGACGGCGTCGCACCCTGCACACGGCGACGAGACGTGGACG
This sequence comes from uncultured Actinomycetota bacterium, assembly GCA_963786995.1. Taxonomy (GTDB): domain Bacteria; phylum Actinomycetota; class Actinomycetes; order Mycobacteriales; family Mycobacteriaceae; genus Mycobacterium. Next base: position 421,977 of record CAWBBH010000011.1, read on the forward strand.
ATGTCGCCGAACGGGGCGACCGAGTAGGTGCCGTCGAACCGGCCCTCGTTGACTGCGTTCGCGACGGGCGCGGCGGTAGCCAGTAGTGCGGCCGCACCAACCGCGCAGGCGAGGAAATGGCGTTTCATCAGCGTCCCCCTGTGAATTGTGGTGACGTCGAGTATGAGGCGGCGTTCGCCGAAGCGTGCCGCAATCAGGAAATGCCGTGCCGCTACGGATGCCGATCGTGAGCTGGCATGATCAAGCCCATGAGCATCGAAGTCGTTTACACCGCAGAGTCAACCGCTACCGGGGGTGGCCGCGACGGTCACGTGAAGTCAACGACGGGCCGGATCGACCTCGACACCCGGCCGCCGAAGGAGATGGGCGGCAGCGGCGAGGGCACCAACCCCGAAGAGCTGTTCTCGGCGGGCTATTCGGCATGCTTCCTCGGCGCGCTGCGGCTGGTCGCCCGAAACGAGAAGATCGAACTCGACGACGCGTCGGGCATCACGGCCCAGGTGGGGTTCGGCAAGGACTCCGAGGGCGGCTTCGGCATCAACGCGCACCTGATCGGGTATCTGCCCGGCCTGGAGCAGAGCGCGGCCGAGGAGCTCATGGAGAAGGCGCAAGGCGTCTGCCCGTATTCCAAGGCGACCCGCGGCAACATCGACGTCAAGCTGTCGGCGAAGGTCTGACCCGTGAGGCGCACCGTCGCCTTGGCGGGTGTCGGGCTCGCGGTCGGTGTGGCGTTGGCCGCACCTGCGGCGGCCCGCCCGTCGGACCCCGGAGTGGTGAACTACGCCGTCCTCGGCAAGGGGTCGGTCGGCAACATCGTCGGCGCGACGTTACGGTTCGACGCGCCGTTCACAGACCCCTTCCAGTCGTACTGGGTCGACAACCCCGCCTGCAACAACTGGGCCGACATCGGGTTGCCCGAGGTCTACGCCGATCCCGACCTGGCATCGTTCAACGGCACAACCACACAGGAGTCCGCGACCGACGACACCCACCGGATCAAGCAGGCCGTCGGAGTCTTCGCCACCAACGAGGCCGCCGACCGCGCGTTCCACCGTGTCGTCGACCGCACCGTGGGCTGTTCGGGCCAGACAACCGCCATGCATCTGGACAACATGGCCACCGAGGTGTGGTCGTTCACCGGAGGGCAGCCGAGCGCAACCGAAGCCGACTGGGTCAAGCAGGAGGCGGGCACCGACCGGCGCTGCTTCAACACAACCCGGCTGCGCGAGAACGTTCTGCTTCAGGCGAAAGTCTGTCAGGCGGGCAACGGCGGTCCAGCGGTGAATGTGCTGGCAGGAGCGATGCAGAACACCCTCGGGCAGTAACCGCCTTCCGCCGGGGTACACGACACCGGATTGTCAGAAAAATTTCGCGAGATTTTGTCGGTCCACTCTGGAAGATGGATACAGGCCGCGTTCGTTCGCCGAGCCGGAGGGATTGGTTTCAAGTGACCAACACCATCACGACCGACCTGGACGAAGGGTGTCCAATTGATGCCGCCAGCACCGAGCTGACCAGCGCCAACGACGCCGCGCAGTTGATCGGTGACTCCTGCCTCACCGACGGCCCGGTGGGCCGCGTGGGTCTGGAGATCGAGGCGCACTGCTTCGACCTGGCCGAACCGGGACGCCGACCGGCATGGAATGAGATCCGCGCGGTCATCGCCGACCTCCACGAACTTCCCGGCGGCAGCCTCGTCACCGTCGAGCCCGGCGGTGCCGTCGAACTGTCCGGCCCGCCGGCCGACAGCATCGTTCCTGCGGTCACCGCGATGGCCGCCGACCGGGAGGTGCTGCGCGCGGCCTTCGCCGGGGCGGGTCTCGGCCTCGTGCTGCTCGGCGCTGACCCGCTGAGGCCTGCCAAGCGGATCAATCCGGGCGACCGCTACCGCGCCATGGAGAACTTCTTCGTGGCCAGCCAGACCGGCGCCGCAGGGGCGGCGATGATGACGTCGACGGCGTCGGTGCAGGTGAACCTGGAGGCCGGACCGCAGGCGGGTTGGGCGGCCAGGGTCCGGCTGGCGCACGCGCTCGGTCCGACGATGGTGGCCATCGCGGCCAACTCGCCCCTGCTGAGCGGCAAGTTCACCGGGTGGCGCAGCTCGCGCCAGTGGGTGTGGAGCCAGCTCGACTCCGCCCGCTGCGGTCCTGTCCTCGGGGTGGACGGCGACGATCCGTCCAGCGACTGGGCGCGCTACGCGATGAAGGCGCCGGTGATGCTCGTGCACCCGACACCGGAGATGGACGCGGTGGCGGTGACCGACTGGGTGCCGTTCGCCGACTGGGCCGACGGGCGGGTGCTGCTCGGCGACCGCCGCCCGACCGTCGCCGATCTCGACTATCACCTGACGACGCTGTTCCCGCCCGTGCGGCCCCGGCGATTCCTCGAGATCCGTTACCTCGACAGCGTGCCCGACGCGGATTGGCCCGCGCTGGTGTTCACCCTCACCACACTTCTCGACGATCCCGTCGCCGCCGACATCGCGGCGGAGGTCACCGAACCCGTCGCGACGGCGTGGGACCGCGCCGCCCAGACCGGGCTGGGTGATCGGCGGCTGCGCGAGGCGGCCGTGGCGTGCGTGCAGACCGCCGCCGAGCGGGCGCCCGCCGAACTCGAGGAATCGATGCAGCGGTTGACGCGTTCGGTCGAACAGGGACGCGCGCCTGCCGACGATTTCTCTGACCGGGTGGTGCGAAACGGGATCGCGGCCGCGGTCGCCGAACTGGCACAAGGGGAGCAGTGACCGCACGCGAATCTCTGGCCCAGCGGCTGAGCACGGCCCGGGACCGGACGCTTCGGCTCGTCGAGTTCGACGACGCCGAACTGCACCGGCAATACGACCCGCTGATGAGCCCGTTGGTGTGGGATCTCGCGCACATCGGCTGGCAGGAGGAACTGTGGCTGCTGCGGGACAACGACCCAAATCGCCCGGGCATGCTCGCCCCCGACGTCGAACGGCTCTATGACGCCTTTCGCAACCCGCGTGCCAGCAGGGTGGATCTGCCGTTGCTCCCGCCGACCGATGCACGCGCCTACTGCGCGACCGTGCGGGACAAGGCCCTCGATCGCCTTGACGTGCTGGCCGAGGACGACAGCGAGGCGGCGTTCAACTTCGGGCTGGTGATCAGCCACGAGAATCAGCACGACGAGACGATGCTGCAGGCCCTCAACCTGCGTTCGGGTCCGCCGCTGCTCGACCGCGGGAGCCCGCTTCCGCCCGGCAGGCCCGACGTGGCGGGCTCCTCGGTGCTGGTGCCCGGGGGCACGTTCGTGCTCGGCGTCGACGCGATCACCGAACCGCAGTCGCTCGACAACGAGCGGTCCGCGCACGAGGTCGACGTGCCCGCCTTCCGCATCGGCCGGGTGCCCGTGACCAACGGCGAATGGCGCCAGTTCATCGATGACGGCGGCTATCAGCAGCCGCGGTGGTGGTCACAGCGCGGCTGGTCGTACGGCGAGAAGGCAGGGCTGACCGCGCCCCAGTTCTGGAACGCCGACGGCACCCGCTTGCGGTTCGGCCACGTCGAGGAGATTCCCGCCGACGAACCCGTGCAGCACATCACGTACTTCGAAGCGGAGGCCTACGCGGCGTGGGCGGGCGCGCGCCTTCCCACCGAGATCGAGTGGGAGAAGGCGTGCGCATGGGATCCGCACACCGGGACACGGCGCCGATTCCCTTGGGGCGCATCGCAACCCACGGCGGCACTGGCCAACCTCGGGGGCGACGCACTGCGCCCCGCGCCGGTGGGCGCCTACCCGGCGGGCGCGTCGGCCTACGGTGCCGAGCAGATGCTCGGCGACGTGTGGGAGTGGACGTCGTCGCCGCTGCGACCGTGGCCCGGTTTCACGCCGATGATCTACGACCTGTACAGCCAGCCGTTCTTCGACGGTGATTACAAGGTGCTTCGGGGTGGGTCGTGGGCAGTCGCCGCCGACATCCTGCGGCCCAGTTTCCGCAACTGGGACCATCCGATCCGCAGGCAGATCTTCAGTGGCCTGCGGCTGGCCTGGGACGTCTGATGTGTCGCCACCTTGGTTGGCTCGGAAAGCCGCGGTCGGTGGCATCGCTGACGATCGACCCTCCGTACGGCCTTCTGGTGCAGTCCTATTCGCCGCGTAGGCAGAAGCACGGGCTGATGAACGCCGACGGCTGGGGCATCGGGTTCTTCGACGACGACGGTGTGGTCAGGCGGTGGCGCAGCGCCACCCCGCTCTGGGGCGATGCGTCATTCGCCTCGCTGGCGCCCGTCCTGCACAGCGGTTGCGTGGTCGCCGCGGTGCGGTCGGCGAGTGTCGGGATGCCCATCGAGGCGTCGGCGTCGGCGCCGTTCAGCGACGGGCAGTGGCTGCTGTCGCACAACGGTCTTGTCGATCGGGCGGTGCTGCCTGCCTCGTCTGTGGCGGAGTCAACCAACGACAGCGCACTGCTGGCCGCGCTGATCTTCGAGCGCGGCATGGACGCACTCGGCGACACCATCGTCGAGGTGGCGGCGGCCGATCCGAACGCCCGGCTGAACATCCTGGCCGGCAACGGATCCGAATTGCGCGCCACCACGTGGGGAGACACGTTGTTCGCGCTGCGGCGAGACGACGGCGTGGTATTGGCCAGCGAACCGTTCGACGACGACGAGCACTGGCAGGAGATCCCCGACCGTCACCTCGTCACCGTCACTGACACCCGCGTGGAGATGACCGCGCTGAAAGGATCGGCATGACAGTCGAGCGAGAAGCGTCGAGTTTGTCGCTGTCCAACCACCTCGCCGCGGACTCCGCCGCGCGGGCGCTGCGCCATGACGTCTACGAAGGTCTCACCCAGACGCCGAAGTCGTTGCCGCCCAAATGGTTCTACGACTCTGTCGGTAGCGACCTTTTCGACCAGATCACCCGGCTGCCCGAGTACTACCCGACCAGGGCAGAAGCCGAGATCCTTCGCGACCGCGCGACCGATATCGCCGCCGCGTCGGGAGCGGACACGTTGGTGGAACTCGGCAGCGGCACCTCGGAGAAGACGCGGCTGCTCCTGCGCGCGCTGCGTGACCGCGGATCGCTGCGCCGGTTCATCCCGTTCGACGTCGACGCGGGGATGCTGAAGGCCGCCGGTTCGGCCATCCTCGACGAGTACCCGGGCATCGAGATCGACGCTGTGTGCGGCGATTTCGAGGAACACCTCGGCAAGATTCCGCGCGTCGGTCGTCGCCTTGTGGTGTTCCTCGGATCCACCATCGGTAACCTGACGTCCGGACCGCGGGCCCGGTTCCTGTCGACGCTGTCCGACACGTTGCAACCCGGCGACACCTTGCTGCTGGGCACGGATCTGGTGAAGGACACCGACCGGTTGGTCCGCGCCTACGACGACAGCGCAGGCGTCACCGCGCGGTTCAACCGCAACGTGCTCGCCGTGGTGAACCGCGAACTCGACGCCGACTTCGACCTCGAAGCGTTCGAGCACGTCGCCCGGTGGAACCCCGCCGAGGAACGCATCGAGATGTGGCTGCGCACGAACTCGCCGCAGCGGGTGCGGGTCGATGCGCTGGATCTGACCATCGATTTCGCGGCGGGCGAGGAAATGCTCACCGAGGTGTCGTGCAAGTTCCGGCCCGACGGGGTGGCGACCGAGTTGTCGGGCGCCGGTCTGCGGCGCACCCACTGGTGGACGGACGCAGCGGGCGACTTCGGGCTGTCGCTGTCGACGAAATGACCGCGCTGGCCGACCGCTGGCGGGCTGCCCGGCCGACGGTGGCCGGTCTGCACCTCGACAGCGGCGCGTGTTCGCGTCAGAGCTTCACCGTCATCGAGGCGGCCGCTGCGCACGCCAGGCATGAGGCCGAGGTGGGTGGCTACGTGGCCGCGACTGCGGCAACTCCCGTCCTCGACGCGGGCCGCGCCGCGGTGGCCGCATTGACCGGAATGTCGGCCGCCGACGTCGTCTACACCACCGGCGCCAACCACGCGCTCGATCTTCTGCTGAGCTCCTGGGCGGGGCCACGAACGGTGGCGTGTCTGCCCGGCGAATACGGTCCGAACCTCGCGGTGATGGCGGCGAACGGGTTCACCGTGCGGGCCCTGCCCGTCGACGGCGCCGGACGACTCGACGTCGACGAAGCCGCCACCATGCTCGCCGTGAACCCGCCTGAACTGGTGCACCTCACGGCGCTGGCCAGCCACCGCGGCATCGTGCAACCGGCTCGCGAGCTCGCCGACGTGTGCCGCGGTCTCGAACTGCCGCTGGTCATCGACGCCGCACAGGCCCTCGGCCACATCGACTGCGCGGTGGGCGCCGACGCCGTGTACTCGTCATCGCGCAAATGGCTCGCCGGGCCGCGCGGAGTGGGAGTGCTCGCGATCCGGTCGGCATTGGCGGAGCGGCTACGCCCGCGGCTGCCACCCCCGCAATGGCAGCTGCCGTACACGGTGTTGGAGCGCCTCGAACACGGTGAGACGAATCTCGCTGCACGGGTTGCGTTCTCGGTCGCTCTGGGAGAGTACCTCTCCGCGGGTGCGGAGAACGTCCGCGCCGCGCTCGCCGAACGGGGGCGGTCGACCCGCGACATCCTCGCCGATATCGACGGATGGCGCGTCGTCGAACCCGCCGCCGAGCCCACCGCGATCACCACGCTGGTGGCTACCGACGGCGCCGACCCGCAACGGGTACGCGGATGGCTCCTCTCCGAGCGCAGCATCGTCACCACCTACGCCGAGGTGCAACGGGCGCCCTTCGAGATGGCCGCGCCCGTGCTGCGGGTCTCGCCGCATGTCGACACCACAACCGAGGACCTGGCGGTCTTCGCCGACGCGCTCGCCGCCGCCACCGCGCAGGCGTGACGAAGCGCAGTTCGGACGGCTAGCGCACCACCACCAGCGTCGCCTGGTAATCCTCGAAGGCAAGGGGATCGTCGGGTGTGCGCGGGTAAGGTTCGAGCGATCTCAACTCGACGTTGACATCGCCTGCGCGAACGGACTGCTGATTCTCTCCCGGTGCGGGGTTGGTGTTGAAATACGCTGTGGCGGCGGGGCGTCCGACGGCCTGCACGACGAGCGCGATGCGCGCCTGTCCCGTCCAGAAGCACTCGACCTCGGTGGGGCAACGGGAATCTTCGAGTAGCTCGCTGAACCGCACGCTCAGGTCGCCGCCGTCGAACACCGCTTCCTGACCGCCGCCGAGGGTGAACTCCTGACCGAGCGTGAACGTCACCGGATCTGCATCCGCTTCGCGGCTGAGACACCCGGTGAGCGAAAGCGTCAACAGCGCCACCGAAAACACCCGCTTCGCCACGGTGCTCAACCGGCGCGCTCCCACGTGTGCACCGGTTGGTTGCTGTGCATCTGCTCGCAGTACAGCCGCAGCATCTCTGCCAGCGCCTCCGGCCGCGCCATCCCGCGCTCCTGCAGCGCATGCACCGTCTCCACCTGCCACACCGAGCCGTTGCGCCCGGTCTTGGCCCTGCCCTCGATGACACCGAGATAGCGCTCGGACACCTCGCCGGACACTCCCCAGCTGGACAGGCCGTCGCGCGCCATCGGCAGCAGTTGACGCAGCACCAGTTCGTCCGGGGTCACCTCGCCGAGACCTGGCCAGTACAGCCGGGCGTCCATCCCGTGTTGAGCGCACTCCAGGAAGTTCTGATGTGCCGCAGCGAAACTCATCTTCGTCCACAGCGGGCGGTCCTCTTCGGACAGGGTGCGCAGCATGCCGTAGTAGAAGGCGGAATTGGCCATCATGTCGACGACGGTCGGCCCGGCGGGCAGCACCCGATTCTCGACGCGTAGATGTGGCCGCCCGCCGACGACGTCGTACACGGGCCTGTTCCACCGGTAGATGGTCCCGTTGTGCAGTCGCAACTCCGGCAGCGTCGGAGTGCGGCCGTCAGCCAGTTCGGCGACGGGGTCCTCCTCGGACAGCTCGGGCAGCAGCGACGGAAAATACCGGACGTTCTCTTCGAACAGGTCGAATATCGACGTGATCCACCGTTCGCCGAACCACACCCGCGGCCGCACGCCCTGAGCTTTGAGCTCATCGGGTCTGGTGTCGGTGGCCTGGGCGAACAACTCGATGCGGGTCTCCGACCACAGCTGGTGTCCGAAGAAGTATGGCGAGTTGGCGCCGAGTGCGAGCTGCGGGCCCGCGATCACCTGTGCGGCATTCCAGTTCTTGGCGAAGTCCTCCGGCGACACCTGAAGGTGCAATTGCATACTGGTGCAAGCAGATTCGGGAGCGATGGTGGCCGCCTGCAGGCTGAGCCGCTCCGGGCCGGAAATGTCGATCTGGATGTCTTCGCCGCGGGCGTAGAAGATGGAGTCGTTGAGCGCCTGATACCGGGTCGACTCGCTCATCCAGTCGCCGGAAAGGTGTTCTGGCATCAGGGTCGGCAGAATGCCGATCATCACGATGTGCGAACCGCTGGAGTTCGCCTTCGATTCGGCCGCGTTGAGGCTGGCACGCACGTCGGATTCCAGCTCGAGTGCGGCCCTGCCGGGTAGGGGCCTGGGCGGAACGTTGAATTCGATGTTGTAGGCGCCCAATTCGGTCTGATACGCCGGGTCGGCGATGGAGGCCAACACCTCCGAGTTGCGCATCGCCGGCTGATAGCCCGCGTCGACGAGGTTGCATTCGATCTCCATGCCCGTCAGCGGGCGCTCGAACTCGAAGCTGGACCTGGCCAGCATCGTCTCGAACACGTCGAGGCACAGCTGAACCTTGCGCCGGTATTCGCGGCGGTGCTCACGACTGAAGTCGGTCCGCTTCACCTCTTCGCCCACAAGCCGATGCAACAGGCTGCGTGACGCGCGCGCAAGGAAATCTAGGATAAATCGCCCCGCCTCGGGTAGCCCTCGGCAATGGAGATCTCCGTTACCTTCATCGGCAACGCCACCACGCTGATCTCGGGCGGCGGCGTCACCTTCCTCACCGATCCCAACTTTCTGCACCGCGGCCAGCACGCCTACCTCGGCTACGGCCTGGTTTCCAGGCGGCTGCGGGAGCCTGCGATCGACATCGACCAGCTACCACCGCTGGAAGCCGTCGTGCTGTCGCACATGCACGGCGACCACTGGGACCGCCGAGCGACCACCGAACTCGATCACGAGCTACCGGTGCTCACCACCCCGCACGCCGCGAAACGGCTCTCGCACCGCGGGTTCGCGTCCGCGTTGGGTCTGTCGACCTGGCAGACGCACAAGATCGTCAAAGGGGACACGGTCGTCACGGTGACAGCGCTCCCCGGCAGGCATGCTCCCGCTCCGCTGCATCGCATGCTGCCGCCGGTGATGGGCAGCATGCTGGAGTTCTCCTCGCCGGAGGGCCGCACTCGACGTCTCTACATCTCCGGAGACACCCTGATGGTCGATGAGCTCAAGGAGATCCCGGTGCGGTTCGAGGCCATCGACGTCTTCGCCTCGCCGCTGGTCGACTTCGTCGACCAGATGAAGCAGCGCGGAATCGCCGACCGGATCATCGAACTCGAACGCGGGGCATCGGTGAGCATCTGACGGGTTCCCGCGACCGCAGTACCGTCATTGTTATGACCGAATCCGAACCCACCACGCCGACGCAGGCACCCGCGGCCCCGGTACCTCCTGGCCCGCCGCCGCACAACGTCGGGTGGGCGGTGGCCGCCGTGCTGTTTTTCTGGCCGCTGTCGTTCTCGGCGTTCACCCACGCGTTCAACGTCTATCCGCTGTGGGCGTCGGGCAACTTCGCCGGCGCCCAGTACGCCTCGGACCGGGTGCGTCGACTCGGCCAGCTCTCGCTGTGGATCGCGGGCGGCCTGCTGCTGCTGTTCGTCATCTTGTACGCGATCTTCCTGATGGTGCTGATCTCCCAGGGCGGCGACTGGGGACACCACCGCCGCTACACGGACTGAGGACGGCGGCTGGCGATCGCCACCTGAGGGCTCATCAGGCCGCCGCGCAACTCGATGTCGATCGACGGGTCGGCGTGTTCGGCCAGCGCGCGCAGCGCCGACGGGCTGTAGGTGCGCAGCGAGCTGATCAGGCCGTCGTGCGCGAACGGGAACCACGGCGCGAACGGCGCCATCGTGGCCAGCCGCACGATGTGCAGAGGCGACGGCGGCCGCGGCATGTCGATGATCAGGAGTGTGGTCGCCGCGCGCGTGCCCTCCGCTATCACCCGCGACGCCATCGACGGAGGCAGGTGGTGAAACGACAGCACGAACACCGCGAGGTCGAAGTGCCTGTCGGGCGCATCGATTTCGGTGGCGTCCATCTCGCGGACGGTCGCGCGGGGGTGGTCTCCGAGTTCGCCTGCCGCGATCGCCCTCACCGACGCAGCCTCGACATCGGTGACCGTGAGCTGTGCGGTGGGATGCCACTCGAGCAATGTGCGTGACAGAGCGCCGTGGCCCGCGCCGAGCTCGAGGATCTTCGGGTCGGGCACGTCGGCGACCTCGTCGAGTGCGATCCTGGCGTACTTCCCGGTGTTGCCGAACACGTCGCCCATCCACTCCAACGCCCGGATCACGCTGCGCTTCTTCTTCTCGTCCACGTCCACGCGATCGAGGTACTCCAGGCGATCGGTCTGCAGCAGCCGATCCAGACACGAGGCGTCGGGCCCACCCCGGGGCATGCGGTCAATGTCGACGATCTCGGCAGCCATGTAGTCCATGATGGACGACGGCAGACGTCAGCAGGGGAGCGGGAGTTGGCAGAGTTCATAGCGGCGATCGATCAGGGCACCACCAGCACCCGTTGCATGATCTTCGACCACGACGGCGCCGAGGTCGGCCGTCATCAGCTCGAACACGAGCAGATCCTGCCGAAGGCGGGCTGGGTCGAGCACAATCCGGTCGAGATCGTCGAGCGCACCGCATCGGTGCTGACGTCGGCGCTGAACAACACGAAGCTCTCCGCCGGAGACCTTGCCGCCCTTGGCATCACCAACCAGCGCGAGACGTCGTTGGTGTGGAATCGCAAGACAGGACGGCCCTATTACAACGCCATCGTCTGGCAGGACACCCGCACCGATCGCATCGCGTCGGCGCTGGACCGCGACGGGCGCGGCGACGTCATCAGGCGCAAGGCCGGCCTCCCGCCCGCGACGTACTTCGCAGGCGGCAAGGTCGCGTGGATCCTGGAGAACGTCGACGGGGTGCGCGTCGACGCCGAGAAGGGTGACGCGATCTTCGGCACCGCTGACTCGTGGGTGTTGTGGAACCTCACCGGCGGGCCGCGCGGCGGCGTGCACGCCACCGATGTCACCAACGCCAGCCGGACGATGCTGATGAACCTCGAGACGCTCGATTGGGACGACGAGCTCCTGTCATTCTTCGATATCCCGCGCGAGATGCTGCCCGAAATCAAGCCGTCGTCGTATCCCGAGTCCTACGGCGTCACGCTAGACAGCGGGCCGCTCGGTGGCGAGGTGCCGTTGACCGGGATCGTGGGCGACCAGCAGGCCGCCATGGTCGGGCAGGTGTGCCTGGATGCGGGCGAGGCCAAGAACACCTACGGCACAGGCAACTTCCTGCTGCTGAACACCGGAGAGAAGATCGTCCGCTCGGAGAACGGCCTGTTGACGACGGTCTGCTATCAGTTCGCGCCCAGAGATGGCGGCACGGCGAAACCCGTTTACGCGCTTGAAGGTTCGATCGCAGTGACCGGTTCGGCGGTGCAGTGGCTGCGCGATCAGCTCGGCATCATCAGCGGTGCGTCGCAGAGCGAATCACTGGCCCGGCAGGTGGAGGACAACGGCGGCGTGTACTTCGTGCCCGCCTTCTCGGGGCTGTTCGCACCGTACTGGCGCTCGGACGCCCGCGGAGCGATCGTTGGCCTGTCCCGCTTCAACACCAACGCCCACGTGGCGCGCGCGACGCTGGAGGCCATCTGCTACCAGAGCCGCGACGTGGTCGACGCGATGGAGGCCGACTCGGGCGTGCACATGGAGGTGCTCAAGGTCGACGGCGGCATCACCGCCAACGATCTCTGCATGCAGATCCAGGCCGACGTCCTCGGCGTCGACGTCGTCAAGCCGGTGGTGGCCGAGACGACGGCGCTCGGCGCGGCCTACGCGGCGGGCCTGGCCGTCGGCTTCTGGGAGAACCCCGACGACCTTCGGTCCAACTGGCAGGAGGACAAGCGCTGGACGCCGAACTGGAACGACGACCAGCGCGCGGCCGGCTACGCCGGCTGGCGCAAGGCGGTGGAGCGCACGCTGAACTGGGTCGACGTCGACTGAGGAATCGCTACCAGGCGGCGTGACCTGACACGTTGTCAACGGCATGACTGGCTGGCCGCAGCCGAAAGGCTTCCGACCGGTGTGGGTGTCAGGCGGCTTGGTTGTCGGGTGGTTCGGGTCCGCCGGGTGTTTCGGTGGGGTCGAGGTGTCCCGGTTCGGCGTGAGTGTCGTTGTGTCGCTTGGCTTTCAGCTGCGTCGGCTCGGGCGTCGCCGGATCCTCGGCTGGTCTGAGGAGTGCTTCGGGGCGGTGGTAGTAGTTGATTCGGGATTGGCCGTGGTCCAGATCGGGTGGTGGCGCCCATTCGCATTCGCCGCGGGCGTTGATGGTGGTGGTGCCAGCCGCCGTCGTCATCGGCGCTGCGGTTGTCGGTGCCACACGCCAGCGCCATGTCGTTGACGTTGGTGTGGCCGCCGTGGCGCCAGGGGGTTTTGGCGTGGTGGGCCTGGCAGCCGTAGGCGCCCACGGTGCAGCACGGTTTGGTGCAGCCGCCGTCGCGGGCGATCAGCATGATCCGCTGCGCCGGGTGAGGCGACGCGTTTGGCGCGGTACAGGTCCAGCGCGTGGCCGGTGGCGCCGTCGAACACCGCGAGATGGTGATTGGCGTGGCCGCCCATCTTGATCACGTCGGCGATGGGCAGTTTGGTGCCCCCGCCGGTGACACCGATCCCGGCGCGGCTTTCCAAATCTTGCAGGGTGGTGCGGATGATCACGCTGACACCGGGAGCCCGTTGAGCTGGCCGAGGTCACCGCTCATCAACGCGATGCGCCCGATCGCCAGCAGCGCATCGTGCTGGCGCTGGGCCAGGGTGCGGTGATCGTTGTCGATCTGGGCCTGGCTGGGGGTGCCCGAGGTGCACGGCTGGTCGTCGGCGGGATTACACATCCCCGGTGCGGCGTACTTGGCGAAGATCACCTCCCACACCGCCCACGCCTCGGGCGTGAGATCGGCGCTCACCGACACCATCGCGTCGCGGCCCTGCCGCCCGACGGTGACGCGTGCGTTTGCGTTCCGTTCGGCGTCATCGGGTTCGGGGCCGTCCTGATCCAGCAGGAACAACCGCAGCTCGGCGGTGTCGCGTAACTCTTTGGGCCCCACCCCGACCGCGACGCGCACCAGATCCACCTCGAACTGCGGGGCGGTGGTGGTGTCGACCCACGGCGGCAGCTGCTTGACGGCGTCGCGGATCTCTTTGACGTGCTCGCCGGTGATCGCCCCGGCCGCCTGCGCGGCAGCCACCGCCGGCAGCTGCGGCGCCAACGGCTCCCCGATCAGGCTGGTGCGGGGTCCGAGGTCGGCGGCCTCATGCAGCCGCCGCGACGCCTCGGCCGTGGACAGCCGCCACCGGACCCGCAGCACCTCGTTCCACGACTTGGCGCCCATCGCCTTGGGCGTGGTCTCGGCCTGCAACCGAGACAGCAACCGATGGGACTGAGTCGGCATCTGGCACGTCAACGTCTCGTACTCGTCGATCACCGCAAGCACCTCGGTGCGGGTCAACGCGTCGAAGTCAGCAGTCAGCGAACGCGTCGAAGGCCGCGCGCAGCGTCGCCATCGCCTCCTGCACCGCAACCGCCGACATACTTCGAACATACATTCGAACACCGACAAAGCTGATGCGTCACTTGTGATGTCTCAGGACATCCACGGCCGAGCAGAGCCTGACGAGAGCGGGCCGGTCCACGACACACCAGATCGTGACCTGACACGTTGTTGTCAGGCGGAGGCGTCGTCGAGTTCGCGCTTGACGTCGTCGTCGAGCTTTATGTCGGCGACGGCCGTGTTCTCCTCCAGGTGCGCCACCGACGACGTGCCGGGGATCAGCAGCACGTTCGGCGCGACCGACAGCGTCCACGCCAACGCGATCTGCGCAGGGGTGCGCCCCAGCTTCTCGGCCTCCCGCTTGACGGCGGGATGGCCGAGCACAGGATTGTCGGAGGTGAATGCCGAACCGAGCGGGAAGAACGGCACGAACGAGATGCCGTGCTCGATGCACGCGTCGAGCACCGGCTGCGACGTCCGGTCGACGAGGTTGTAGGCGTTCTGCACGGTGACGATCTCGGTGCGGTCCAACGCGATTCGCAGATGGTCGACCGAGATGCTCGACAGCCCGATGCCGCCGATGAGGCCCTCGTCGCGAGCCTTGATCATGGCGGCGAGCTGACGGTCGAACAGCTCGCGGTCGACGGGCCCGACCGCACTGGGATCTCCAGCGTGGATGCGCAGGTTGACCGCGGCGAGCCGGTCGGTGCCCAGCGTGGCGAGGTTCGCCTCGATGTCGGCGCGCAGATCGTCGGGCTCCTGTGCGGCGTTCCAGTTGCCCGACTCGTCGCGACGCGCCCCAACCTTGCTCACCAGAGCCAGATCGGCCGGGTAGGGGTGCAGCGCCTCGCGGATGAGTTCGTTGGCGACGTCGGGTCCGTAGAACTGCGCGGTGTCGATGTGGTTGATGCCCAGTTCGAGGGCCCTGCGCAGCACGGCGAGCGCTTCGTCGTGGTCGCGCGGTGGACCGAACACTCCCGGACCCGGCAGTTGCATGGCGCCGTATCCGACGCGACCGACATGGAAAGAGCCCAGCGGGAAGGTTTGCATAGTCAGTGCGTACACCATTCCCGCCGGGCTTATTCCGGTGCGATCGTGACTACTCGGCGTCGTCGGTCTCGCCGAGGATGTTGTACACCTCGCGGCGCGCGTTGTTGACGATGTCGACGATGCGCTCCTGCTGTTCCTCGGTGGCCGCGTACGCGGACTGCGCAACCGCGCCCATCAGTTGGGTGACCGCGGTGTGCAGGTTGATCTGACCTGGGGCCTGGTCCTTCCAGCCCTCGGCGATCTCCTGCCACGGCGGTGTCTCGACCTTGTCGGCCGCGGCACGGCCGTCGTCGGTGAGCTCGAAGAGCCGCTTGCTGCCTTCGCTTTCGGTGCCGGCGATCAGGCCCTCATCGACGAGCAGTTGCAGCGTCGGGTAAACCGATCCCGGGCTGGGCCGCCACAGGCCGCCACTGCGCTCGGCGATTTCCTGGATCATCTCGTAGCCGTGCATCGCACGATCGGCGAGCAGGACCAGGATGGCGGCGCGGACGTCGCCGCGCTTACCGCGCCTGCCTCCGCCGCGGCGACCGCGTGGGCCGCCGAAGCCGAAGCCGCCGCGCGGATCGAAGCCGAATCCGCCGCGGCCGGGGCCGGGGCCGAATCCGCCGAACCCGGCCGCAAAGCCGGGACCGAACGGGCCGTGCCGGTCCGTGCCGTGCTCGCGCACGTGCTCGCGGAAATCGCGGCGGGCGGCCCGGCGGTGTTCGTGGAGGGCTCGGCGCTGCTCCGGACCGAATCCGAAGCCGGGGCCGAAGCCACCGGGTGGGGGGGTGAATGGGTCGTTCATTGGTGAAGTCCTTATTTCCGTCAGGAAGCACCGAATGCGCTTCCGATACGTCAACGATATATCGGAAGCTATCGTGATGCAACGTTCGGCTTACCGCTCGTTCCGCCGCCTGTCGATTTCGTCGATGACCCATCGCGCCCATTCGGCTTCCATCGCGCCACGGCGCAGGCCGTATTCGAGCGCTGCTCCGCCGACCAGGAGGCCTTCCCTGTCCGTCCAGCCGATGGAGTCCTTGAGCGCCTCGAGCCGCTTGACCTCGGAGTCTGCGTGTTCGGCGACGGCGACCATGTGCCTGCGGGCCTCATCGGGTCCGATCTCGCCCAGCAGGAAGATCCGGAGCAGCGAGGCGTCGCGGAACGGCGGGTCGTCCTGAAAGCTCGTCATCCACCGCCGCAGCTCCGCGCGTCCGGCGGGCGTGATCCGGTATTCCTTGCGGCCGCGGGGACCAATGTCGGTGACCTCGATGAGCCCGCTGTCGGCGAGCTTGTTGAGTTCTCCGTAGAGCTGGCTCTGGGTGGCGGGCCAGACGTTGGCCATCGACTTCTCGAATGTTCTCAGCAGGTCGTAGCCGCTTCCTGGTTGCTGGGCCAGGAGTCCCAGCGCCGCCATCCGAAGGCTCACGCGACAAATCGTACATCCCACTCTTGACATGTCACTAGTGACATGTCAGATTAGACTGGTATAGCGACAGGAGATCCCCATGACCGAAACCTCATCGGACACTTCAGCCCTGTTCGGCACCGACGACTTCTTCCAACGCGACAACTACGCGCCGGTCGCCGACGAACTCACCGAGTTCGATCTGCCCGTGGAGGGGGCGATCCCCGCCGAACTCGACGGCTGGTACCTACGCAACGGGCCGAACCCGCGCACGGCAACCGGCCACTGGTTCAGCGGCGACGGGATGATCCACGGCGTGCGGATCGAAGGCGGCCGCGCCGCCTGGTACCGCAACCGCTGGGTGCGCACCGACAGCTTCACGGAGAGCTTCCCGCTCTACAACGCCGACGGCACCCGCAACCTGCACGCCAGCGTCGCAAACACCCACGTCGTCAACCACGCGGGCAAGACGCTGGCCCTCGTCGAGTCCTCGCTGCCCTACGAGATCACCAACGACCTGAAGACAGTGGGCGCCTACGACTTCGGCGGCAAGCTGGCCGACTCGATGACGGCCCACCCCAAGATCTGTCCGACGACCGGCGAGCTGCACTTCTTCGGCTACGGGAACCTCTTCCAACCGCACGTGACCTACCACCGTGCCGATGCCAACGGCGAGCTGACCATCAACCGCCCGCTCGACGTCCCGGCGCTGACGATGATGCACGACTTCGCGCTGACCGCCGAGCACGTCATCTTCATGGATCTGCCGGTCGTGTTCGACCTGGACATCCTGACGACGGGAAAGCGCGACATGCCTTACCGATGGGATGACGACTACGGCGCCCGCCTCGGTGTGCTTCGTCGCGACGATCCGTTCGGCGAGGTGCGCTGGTTCGACGTCGACCCGTGCTATGTCTTCCACGTCGCCAACGCCTACGATCGCGGGACTTCGATTGTGCTGCAGGCGGTCCGGTATCCGGAGCTGTGGCGGGGCACCAGCGGGTTCGAGACCGACGGCGTGCTGTGGAACTGGACGATCGATCTGAACACCGGCACGGTCGCCGAGCGCCAGCTCGACGACAGGCCCATCGAGTTCCCGCGCATCGACGACCGGCTGGCCGGGCTGCCTGCCCGCTACGCGGTGTCGGTCGGCGAGGGCAACTGGATCCGGTACGACCTCGACACCGGCGCAGCCATCGAGCACCGGCTGGGCACAGAGCAGTCGCCGCGGTTGCCCGGGGAGGCGGTGTTCGTACCGTCGACCTCAGGCGCCGCCGACGAGAGCAGCGGCTGGTATGTGGGCTACGTCTACGACCAGGCCCGCGACGGCAGCGATCTGGTGATCATCGACGCATCGGATTTCTCCGCCGACCCGGTAGCGAGAATCGCACTGCCGCAACGCGTTCCGCACGGCTTCCATGGCAACTGGATCAGCGGCTAGGCCGATTGCTCGGTTCTCGTGCGGTGAGCATTGGGGCTGACGCCGTAGGCGCGCTTGAACGCGCTGCTCAACGCGAACGGGGTGGCGTAGCCGACCTGCTTGGCCACCGCCGCGATCGTGGCCGGGCTGGACCGCAGCAGGTCGGCGGCCAACGCGAGGCGCCAGCCGGTCAGGAACGCTATCGGCGGCTCGCCGACCAGATCGGTGAACCGCCGCGCGAACACCGCACGAGAAGAACCAACGGCCGCAGCCAGATTCGCCACCGTCCACGGATGGGCGGGGTTGTTGTAGATCAGCCGGAGGGCCTGGCCAACGATGGGGTCCTGTTCGGCGTGCCACCACGGCGGCGCGTTCTCCTCGCGGCCGAACCAGGTGCGCAGCGCCGCGATCAGCAGCAAATCGAGGAGCCGGTCGAGGTAGACCTCCTGGCCCGGCCCGTCGTGACCGGCTTCCACGGCGAGCAGATCGATCAGCGCTGTGTCCCAGTCGGTTCCGCGCAGCACCAGGACTGACGGCAACGCGTCGAGCAGCCGTGCGCTCACCTCGCTGTGGCCCTCGTAGGCGCAGATGATCGACCGGTCCGCGCCGTTGTCGTCGTTGCCCCATGTGCGCACGCCGAGCGACATCTCGAAGCGGAGGTCGTCGCCCGCCACCGTGGTGCAGCGCTGTCCGCGATGGACGACGACAATCGGTTCGGTGCCGGGGTCGTCGGCGAACAGGTAGTGCTCTGTGCCCCGCGTGACCGCGACGTCACCCGCCTCGAGCCAGACCGTGCCGCTGTCGTCGCCGACGATCGCCGCCCTGCCGTGGGTTTGGCAGATCAAGGTGAGTGGGGCGTCGTCCTCGATACGCATCGACCAGGGCGGACGCAACACCATCCGCAGCACGAACGCGCCGCGCGCGCGAACCCCGTCGAGCAACCCGACCACGGCGTCCATGGCTGTTTTCCTCCTCGCGTCCGGGGTGCAGTGACCCTAACGCGCGCGGTAAGCCGCGAGGAATACGGTGACGCCCGCGCGGGCGTAGGCGTCGACGTCGACAGCGGCGCGTACTGCGGGCGCCCCGTCGAACAGCGCCTGGTCGATCGGCCTACCGACGATCAAGAACGCGAAATGCTCTGCGGCCAGTGATGGTTCGGGAGCATTCAGTGCGCCCCGCCTATGCAGTGCCGCGAACGCCTCGGCAAGCGCAGTCAGCGTGGGCAGCGGTGCGTGCTCGTAGTAGAGGCGCGCGAGCTCGGGAAGCCGGTTGGCCTCGCCGATCACCAGGCGTCGCAGCTGCACGACCGGCTCCTGGGTGACCGCCCGCAGGTAATCGCCTGCCAGCGCGGTCAACTCGGTTTCGAGGTCGGTGCTCTCGGAGAGGGCGGCGATCCTGTCGCCGATCGCGGTCGCCGAGCCGTCCAGCGCGTCGGTGACGATCGCGAACAGCAACTCGCGCTTCTCGCCGAAGTGCTTGTACACGGTCTGCTTCGACACCGACGCCGTCGCGGCGACCTGATCCATGCTCGTGCCGCGATAGCCGAGCTCGAGGAACAGCTGCTGGCCCGCCGACAGGATCGACTGCCGCTTCGCCGCGGATCGCCCGGTCAGGGATGTCGTCGGCATGCGAGCTCCCCTCCGATCGAGTACTGGACAGTCTAGTTCAGCTAGCAGTACTGTACGGTCTAGTTCCGTTGTCCAGAAGGATGCGTGATGACGACCGAGACAAACGCTTGCCCGCCGATGGCCGAGCGCGTCACCAAGTCGCTGCTCGGCTACGGGGTGATCGCGGGCCCGATCTACGTCATCGCGGTGGCCACGCAGGCAGCCACGAGGGACGGCTTCGACCCGACTCGTCATGCGGCGAGCCAACTTGTCAACGGCGACTTCGGCTGGATCCAGGTCGCCACCTTTCTGGCCGTCGGCGCGATGACCGTCGCCGCAGCCGTCGGAATCCGGCGTGCGCTCGGCGAAGGGCGTTCGTCTGCGTGGGCGGCCGGCCTGATCGGTGCGTACGGGGCCGCCTTGATGGCGGCGGGGGTGTTCCGCGCCGACCCGTCCGACGGGTTCCCTCCCGGCACACCGCCCGGCTTCGGCGAGCCGTCGTGGCACGGCATCGCGCATCTCGCCGTCGCGGGTGTGGGCTTTATGTGCCTTGTCACGGCCTGCTTCGTCTTCGCCGCGCGTTTCGCCCGAAATCGGGAACAGAAGTGGGCGTGGTTGTCCGGGCTCGCCGGAGCGTTCTTCGCAGTTACGTTCGCGGTGATGGCGTCCGGTTCCGGCGGCGCGGCGGCGATCCTCGCGTTCACTGCGGCGATCGTGGTGGTGTGGGCGTGGTTGGCGGCGGTGTCGGTCAAGCTCTACGCAGGCGTGGGTGTCGCGTAGACGCACGCGTATGTGATCGGGACGATCGGCCATGGATCGTCTCCCTCGTGGTCGGTTGACTCCAGTGCATGACCATGAGCCCCCTTGTCATCCTCGCCACTTTCGCCGCGATCGCCAGCGCCGCGGCTGCGGGCATGATGTACGTCTTCTCCACCTTCGTGATGCGCGGACTCGATCGCACCGGCCCTGTCGACGCGATCACAGCGATGCGCGGCATCAACGCAGAAGCGAACAGCAACGCGCCGTTCCTGTTGGCCTACCTCGGGGCCGCGGTCCTCGCGATCGCCGTCGGGGTGGTCGCAGTCGTTCAGTTCGGCAGGCCGGGCAGCGGATGGCTGCTGGCCGGAGCGATCGTCGGTGTTCTCGGCGCGATCATCACGATCGCGTTCAACGTGCCCCTCAACAACCATCTCGACACCGTTGACCCGGCGGCGGTGTCGCTCGCAGACGCCGCGGCCGAATGGCGCTCGTACCTCACGACATGGACGGCGTGGAACCACGCGCGCACCGTCACCGCGGGCGTCGCGTCCGTATTGCTGCTCGTCGGCGTGCGGTACCGCTAACCGGGTGGCGCAAAACCCCCGTCGTGCGGTGCGGCGGGCCGCGCAGGACCGCCCCAAGACGGCGGTGGCGGTGGCGGTGCGACCGCGGGTCGCAGCCGCTCCAACTCGCGGCGGTGCCGCTCAGCCAGCACCGCTGCGAGCACGTATTGCGGCGGCACGCCAGGCGGCGGAGGCGGTGAGATACGGGTGACCACATCGCTCGCGATGCGATACGCCATCTGGTCGCGCGTTCTGGGCTCCAATTGCGGTGCGCGATAGAGGAATTGTCGGGCCAACTCGGCCTGCTCAGGACGGAGTCCCGACAGCTGCAGCGACGAGGCCCACCACGCGAGAGACGGCGGCATCACCGGCGGCGGCGGCAGCTTCGGCCCACGCTCGCTGATCACCACGGTGCCCGCGAACACGTCCCCGAGCCGCTTGCCCTTCGGCGACAGCAGGCTGCAGATCACCGCGGGGCCGCCGGAGAACATCCAGATCTCGACGAACGCCGCCAGCGCGCGAAAAAGCGCCTGCCGGAACCGTTCCGGGCCGCCGTCGTCGGAAACCACCCGCAGGCCGAGCGCCATCTTGCCCAGCGTCTTGCCGCGGGTCGCGGTCTCGAAGATCACCGGGTAGCCGATGATCGCCAGCACGGTGAAGATGATCAGCACCGCAGCCGACAGGGCGGGGTCGAACTCGCTCAGCGTGATCGCCCACAGCATCACGCCCGCAAGATAGGCGATGAAGACCACGGCGACGTCGATGAGCGCCGACAGCGCCCGCACCGGAAGCTGCGCGATCTGCACGTCGAGAACGACGGCGTCGCCCGTCACCACCTGTTCCGCCTGGCCGACCATGAAGATCAACGCTACTAGGATTTGCCGGGTGGATGTCGACGCGTTCGTCCTCGCCCATCGGCCGACCTGGGACCGGCTCGATGAGCTGGTCAAGCGGCGCCGCAGGCTGACCGGCGCCGAGGTCGACGAGCTGGTCGAGCTCTATCAGCGGGTGTCGACCCATCTGTCGATGGTGCGGTCGGCGTCGAGCGATTCGGTGCTGGTGGGCCGGTTGTCGTCGCTGGTGGCTCGGGCCAGGTCGGCGGTGACCAGCGCACACGCACCGCTGTGGAGCGAATTCGTCCGGTTCTGGACGGTGTCCTTTCCGGTCGCCGCGTACCGGTCGTGGCGGTGGTGGGCGGCCACCGCCGCGCTGTTCTTCGCCGTCACCGTCGTCATCGGCATGTGGGTGGCGGGTGATCCGCAGGTGCAGGCGACGATCGGAACACCCTCCGAGATCGAGCAGCTGGTCAACCACGAGGTCGCCGACTATTACAGCGAGAATCCGGCGGGATCGTTCGCGCTGCAGGTGTGGACGAACAACTCGCTGGTGGCCGCGCAGTGCATCGCGTTTGCGCTGCTGCTCGGAATTCCGATCCCCTATATCCTCTTTCAGAACGCCGCCAACCTGGGGCTCATCGCCGGCCTGATGTTCGATGCCGGGAAGGGCGACATCATGCTCGGCCTCCTCACGCCGCACGGGCTGCTCGAGCTGACCGCCGTCTTCCTCGCCGGTGCGGTGGGCATGCAGCTCGGGTGGACGGCGATCTCGCCCGGCAACCGTCCGCGTGGGCAGGCGCTCGCCGAGAAGGGCAGGGCGGTGGTGTCCGTCGCTGTCGGGCTGGTCGTGGTGCTGCTCGTCTCCGGCTTGATCGAAGCTCTCGTCACGCCGTCGCCGCTACCGACCTTCATGCGCATCACGATCGGCGTGATCGCCGAAATTGCGTTCCTGTACTACGTGATTCACTTCGGCCGAAGAGCTGTCGCGGCGGGTGAGACCGGTGACGTCGACGACGCACCGGACGTGGTCCCGACGGGTTGAAGTCAAAGCCTGCCGCTGGCCTTCATCGCCAGATAGTGGTCGGCGAGGGCGGGCGCCAATTCCTCGGGAGGCGCGTCGACGACGTCGACGCCGTGGCGGCGCAGCCGGGAGGCGATTGCGCGCCGGTCGTTGCGGGCCCGCTCGGCGGCCGCGGCGTCGTACACCTGCGCCGCATCGGCGCGGCCTGCGGCGAGTCGATCGACGCGTGGATCGGCGACCGCGGCAAGCAGCACCTGGTGTTTGGCCGACAGCTGGGGCAGCACCGCCATCAAGCCCTCGTCGAGGGCCGACGCGTTCAGATCCGTCATCAGCACCACCAATGCGCGCCTGCGTACCCGGCGCTGCACGGCCGCCACGATCGCGGCGGCATCCGATTCGACCAGCGCGGGCTCGAGCGGTGCCATCGCATTGACCAACGCGGCGAGCAGGTCGGTGCGGCCGGCGTTGAACACGCCTGCGCGGCTGACCCGGTCGTGGGCGAGAAAGTCGACATGGTCGCCAGCCCTGGCGGCCAACGCCGCCAACAGCAGAGCCGCGTCCATGGACCAGTCCAGCCGCGGCCACCCGCCCGGATCGGCCCGCGTCGGGTCGACGCCGACCCGGCCTGCCGACGTGCGCCCGGTGTCCAGCACGATCACCACCCGGCGGTCGCGTTCCGGCCGCCACGTGCGCACCACGACATCGGCGCGGCGGGCGGTGGCGCGCCAGTCGATGGAACGCACGTCGTCACCGATGACGTATTCGCGCAGCGAGTCGAATTCCGTTCCCTGGCCGCGAATCAGTACCGGAACCGCACCGTCGAGTTCCCGCAGCTTCGCCAGCCGCGAGGGCAGATGCTTGCGGGACAGGAACGGCGGAAGGATGCGGATCTGCCATGGGACGCGGTGTGAACTCTGCCTGCCCGCCAGCCCGAGCGGCCCGATCGCGCGGGCGGTGATCAGGGCCGACCTCTGGTCACCCCTGCGCACCGGTCGCAGCCAGGTTTCCACGTCAATCCGTTGACCTGCGTCGAGATTCACAGGATGGGTGCGGGGTTCGGCCCGGCCGCTCGGCGGCCACGCGTCGCGGACCTCACCGCGGAAACGCCTGCGTCCGACGTTCTCGACCACCAAGCCTGCCGCGACCGGCTGCCCAAGGCGAGCCGCGGTGTCGCCGAACCGGGTGAATGACAGGCGACGGGTACTCGCGGCCAGTGCCACGTCAATCGCCACGACCACCGCCAAAAGGGCGAGCAGAGCAACGAAAGCCACTGCAGGCCATGGCGACAACACGATCGGCACGACGCAGACCAACGCCACCAGGCCGGCACGGCCGGTGAGGACCACTATCGCGGCACCGGCACGGCAGCCAGAATGCCGTCGAGCACCCCGTCAGGGCTCGCACCCTCCAACTCGGCTTCCGGCCGCAGCGCCACCCGGTGCCGCAGCGTCGGCCGCGCCATCGCCTTGACGTCGTCGGGCGTGACGTAGTTGCGGCCCGACAGCCAGGCCCACGACCGCGCGGTGGCCAGCAGGGCTGTGGCACCGCGCGGTGAAACACCGAGCTGCAGCGACGGCGAATGCCTTGTCGCGCCGACGATGTCGACGATGTATCCCAGCACCTCGTCGGCGACCAGCACGCCGCGAACCGCGGCACGTGCCGCGGCGAGCTCGGCTGCACCGGCGACCGGTTGCACCGCGGAGAGGTCGCGCGGGTCGAAGCCGCGCGCATGGCGGTCGAGAATCGCGATCTCCTGATCCCGCGGCGGCAGCGGCACCGTGAGCTTCAACAGGAACCGGTCCAGCTGCGCCTCGGGGAGCTGATAGGTGCCCTCGTACTCGATGGGGTTCTGTGTCGCGGCGACGATGAAGGGATCGGGCAGCGGGCGCGCCTCGCCCTCGACGCTGACCTGACGTTCCTCCATCGCCTCGAGCAGCGCCGCCTGTGTCTTCGGCGGGGTTCGGTTGATCTCGTCGGCGAGCAGCAGGTTGGTGAACACCGGACCGGGATGGAACTCGAACTCGGCGGTCCTGGCGTCGTACACCAGCGAGCCCGTGACGTCTCCCGGCATCAGGTCGGGAGTGAACTGCACCCGCTTGAACTCCAACTGCAGTGCCGCAGAGAGCGTTCGGACCAGCAACGTCTTGGCGACACCAGGCACTCCTTCGAGCAACACATGGCCGCGGCACAGCAACGCGATGACCAGGCCGCTGACGACGGCATCCTGACCGACGACCACCTTGGCGATCTCGTTCCGCAGCGCAAGCAGCGCACTACGCGCGGATTCCGCTGTCGCGGCCCCTTCGGTGTGGCCGGTGGCCTGTGGCTGGGTTGCTGGCTGAGTCACGACTGTGCGACCTGCCTTTCGATGTCGTCGAGTGCGTTGGCGAGATTGACCAGGTCGTTGTCGCTGGCCGGTGGCGGTCCGAACAGTATGTGCCCCAGAGTGCCTGCGTCGCCGCGGCATCGCTGGGCGACGGCCGCGACGATGGCCGCGTTGTCGGTATTGGGGCCCAGACCCAGCCTCGGCACGAGCCGCGCGAGTGTGGCCGTGCGAAGCGCATCGGCCGCGCGGTCACTCGCACGCCGCGATCGATAGAGCCTGCCGCGGCCCTCGACAGTCTCCGATGCGCGCACCACCACAGGCAGGCGCTCGGCGACCAGCGGGCCGAGGCGGCGGCCCTTCCACACGGCCAGCAGCAGCACGACCAGGCAGAGCTGCACCACCATCCACTTGACGTTGGCGGGAATGAGATCGGAAAGTGTTGCCGTGCCCGACGATTCGCCCTCTGGACGCTGCGGTGCGTACCAGATGAGGCGCGGATCGGATCCGGTCAGGTTCATCGCCAACGCGGCGTTGCCCTGCTTGAGCAGCCCTGCGTTGGTCATGAAGTCGGCGCTGCCCAGGACCGTGACCGTGCGGCCGGCGTCCCGGTAGCGTGCCAGCGCGCCCTCGTAGCACGTCGTCACCGCGACATCGCCCGCCGCTTCGTACGTGTCGCTGGCGCCGAACTGCACGTCCCCGGCGCGCGTGGCCTCCCGCAGGCCGCACTCCGGCGAGCCACCCGAGGTGCCGTCCGCGGATCGCCGTATTTGCGGCGCAAGGGTCTCTCTGGTTCGCGCTGTCGGCTCGACGATCAAACGGTCGCCGGGCACCGCGGCCAGCCGACGCAGTACGTCGTCGCCGGCGAGGTGAGCCGTCTGCACCGTCAGCACCAACGAATCGGGCGTCGCCGCGCGCTCGACGGCTGCGATGTCGTCGGCGACCACGACGTCGACACCGTGGTCGCGAAGCAGCGCGACGAGGGCATGGGCGCCCGCCGAAGAGGTTGCGCCGGGATCCATTCGGCCACCGGGCCGGGGCGCGGTCAGAAGCGTGCTGACCGTGGCGACCACGCCGACGACGACGATCGCAAGCACCAGCCAGCGACCGGACCGCCAGCGCTGCGTGACCGTCGGCTCGACCGCCGTTGCCCTGTTCGTCATCGCACCGATGTCCAGCCGTCCGTCGGCGCGGGAGACGCGGACGCGACGGCCCTGGCCCGACCGCGTGACCGCAGATGACCGTCGAGCTCGGCGACCGCGCGGTAGGCGGCCTCAGTGCCGGGGTGGTCCCCGTAGGTGACGTCATTGAAATGAACAGCCGCACGGGTTAATTCGCCGGCAAGTTCTCCAAACGCGGCCCCTGCGACGACGGCGAGTTCGGTCGCCGTCCTGCCGGGAACCGACTCGAGAACGCCGTCCTCCTCGAGTTGGCGCGCGATCGCTCTGAGTCGGTGCCGGATCGCCGCCGCCCAATCACGCTGTGCC
The DNA here is from genome assembly GCA_963786995.1 of uncultured Actinomycetota bacterium. Classification (GTDB taxonomy): domain Bacteria; phylum Actinomycetota; class Actinomycetes; order Mycobacteriales; family Mycobacteriaceae; genus Mycobacterium. The sequence continues at coordinate 448,161 of CAWBBH010000011.1, forward strand.
GCACACTGCTCGGCGACGGCCCGGTGCTGGGCGGCCGTCATCTCATGTGAATCGAACAACGATTGTTCGCTGCCGCGGTTGGTGCGCATGGTCCGTCGCGCGATCCGCACCGCCACCACGATCGCCACCGCCAGGAGGATGAGAAGCACGGAGATGGTGAACCATCCGCCGGGAAGTTGCGATCCCTGCTGGGCGATGCGGTAAATCAAATCCTGCAGCCACTCCGTAAAGCGTTCGGTCAGAGACGCTTTGGGGTAGATCGGCTTGGCGAGCTCGCGCTGCGCCGCATCATGGGCGGCGTCTCGGTCGATGTCGAGGGCGGGCACGTCAGTGTTGCCGGGTGAGCCACAGATGGTCGGTCGAGTCGGGCGCCGCCCCAGGAGCGGCGTACGACGCACCCGTCTGGAGTACGAGGTCGAATGCCTCGGCACGCATCCGCCGGTCTGTATAGAGCAGCACCACCGCGCCCGCGCTGAACGGCGCCGTGATGATCTGCCCGACCGCTCCGCCGATCGCGACGAGCGCAAGCGCGATCACGAGCGTGCTGGTGGATTCGCCGCCGAACAGCAGCAATTGGCCGCCGAGGCTGAAGGGTATCGATACCGCTAGGGCGACGACGCCCGCGACGACGGTCGCCAACAGCCGGATCCCGAGCACCCGCCAGAAGTCGCCCTTCACCAGCCTGACCGACCGCTTGATGGCAGGAAAGACACCGAGACGCTCGAGCACGATCAGCGGGGCCGCGAAACTCAGCACTGTCCAGAGGTAGATCAGCAGCGCAATCAGGCCGGGCACCAGAGGAACGGCGACGATGAACCCGGCGACTCCGCTGAGCGAAGCGACGACCGCGATCACCAACACGACGGCGAACACCGGAACGGCCACGATGAGAAGCCACAGCAGGGTGTAGCCGATCAGCGGAAGGAAACGTCCGCGCACGCGCTGCCACGCCTCGCCGATCGTGATGCCCGCGCCGAACACCGCCCGACCGATGATGACCGTCAGCATGCCGCTGAGCACGATGCCGGAAACCAGCGTGGTGATCCCGCTGGCGAGTCCCGATGCCGAGGAACCGAGCTCGGCGGCCCTCGACGACTCCTCGCCCCGGAGGACGGCGAGCTCGCCCATCGCCGCTAGCGGTCCGATCTGCAGGACGAGACCGATCACCTGGGCGATCACGATCACCACAGTCGTCAGCCCCAGCGTCGCCTTGGGGTTGGTCCGGATATAGGAGAACGCGCCATTGAGGATGTCGGTCAAAGTGAGCGGCCGCAGCGGGATGACGCCCGGTTTGATTGCGGGCGGCACCGGGGCAGGCCCGCCGTAGCCCGGCGGGGGATAGCCAGGTGGTGGATAGCCGGGATAGCCCTGCGGCGGGTAGCCCTGGTAGCCGGGGGGAGGGTACGGCTGATATCCGGGAGGCGGATACCCCTGGTATCCCGGTGGCGGGTAGCCGGGCGGCGGGTATCCGGGGTTGCCCATGGCCACCATCCTGTCGATCACCGGGAAAATTGACAACGTGACCGGCGGCGCATCGCCGACGTTACGGTGACCGCATGACCACCGAGATCACCGTGCGCGGGAGCTTCAGCACGTTCCAGGCGCCTGAACGGGCGACTGTGCACGCGACCATTGAGTTCGAGGGACCGTCGATGGAGCCCGTCTACGACCGGGTCGCCCGCGACCTCGAGTCGCTGAAGGCGACCGTCACCCCGCTCAAGACCGGTGACCACGGGCCCGTGACGTGGTGGTCGGCCGAGCAGTTGAGGACGTGGTCGAAGCGGCCGTGGAACAAGGACGGGATCCGGCTGCCGCTGGTCCATCATGCGAGCGTCGGCGTCGAGGTGAAGTTCCGTGACTTCGCGTCGCTGTCGCGATGGGTCGGTGGTCACGTCGCGAGCACGGAGGGCTTCGCGATCTCCCGCATCGAGTGGGCGCTGACGTCGAAACGACGCAAGGAATTGCAGCGGCAGGCGCGCGCGCGGGCCGTCGAGGACGCGGTCGCCAAGGCGCAGGAGTACGCCGAGGCGCTCGGACTCGGCACGATCCGCCCGATCGCCATCGCCGACGCCGGGATGTTGAGCCAGGGTTTACATCCGCAGAGCGGTGAGAGCGCGGCCTACATGCGCACCGCGTCGGTGATGGGGGCCCCAGGCACTCCTGACGTCGAATTGAAGCCAGAGGACATCGAGGTGTCGGCCGAAATAGACGCGCGGTTCGTCGGCGAGGACGTCGAATCGACGGCGTAGGTTTGCACCCATGGCGGAACTCAAGGACCGGCTGCGGGCAGACCTGACGGCTTCGATGAAGGCGAAGGACAAGCTGCGCACCGCAACGTTGCGGATGTTGCTGTCTGCGATCCAGGCGGAGGAGGTGTCGGGCAAACAGTCACGGGAACTGGACGACGCCGACGTGCTCAAAGTGCTGGCGCGCGAATCGAGGAAGCGCGGCGAGTCCGCGGAGATCTACACGCAGAACGGCCGCGGTGAGCTCGCGGCCAACGAGCATGCCGAAGCCCGCATCATCGACGAGTACCTGCCCACTCCGCTGACCGAGGCGGAAGTGGCGGACGTGGTCGACACCGCCATCGCCACGGTCGCCGAGGAGAACGGTGAAGCCCCCGGAATGAGGCAGATGGGGCAGGTGATGAAGGCCGCGACCGCGATCGCCGGGGGTAAGGCCGACGGCGCGCGGCTCTCGGCGGCGGTCAAAGCCCGGCTGTAGCCGTTTTCAGCGTTGAGCACCCGGGTAACCCGGTGTCATGACGCGTTTTGGCTACACCTTGATGACCGAACAGAGCGGCCCCAAAGACCTTGTCAGCTATGCCGTTTCGGCGGAACGCGCCGGGTTCGACTTCGAAGTGTCCAGCGACCACTACTTCCCGTGGCTGGCGGCACAGGGTCATGCGCCGTATGCCTGGACGGTGCTCGGCGCGGTAGCGCACGCCACCGAACGGGTCGAACTGATGACGTATGTCACCTGTCCGACCATCCGCTACCACCCCGCGGTCGTCGCGCAGAAGGCCGCGACCTTGCAGATTCTCGCCGACGGCCGCTTCATCCTCGGCGTCGGCAGCGGCGAGAACCTCAACGAGCATGTCGTCGGGCAGCGGTGGCCGACGGTGGCCCGCAGGCACGAGATGCTCCGCGAAGCGATTCAGATCATCCGCGAACTGTGGACAGGCGATCTCGTCGACTGGAAGGGCGAGTACTTCGAGGTCGACTCGGCCCGCATCTGGGACGTTCCCGACACTCCGGTGCCGATCGCCGCCGCGGTGTCGGGAGACCGTTCGGTCGACGTGTTCGCTCCGCTTGCCGACCATCTGGTCGCGGTGGAGCCCAACGAGGACCTGGTCAAGGGTTGGCACGAGGCTCGCCGCGCAACGGGCCTGCCCGGAGATGTCAGGGTGATCGGCCAGATACCGGTCTGCTGGGATCCCGACCGTGACACGGCGATCGCGCGGGCCCACGAACAATTCCGTTGGTTCGCAGGCGGATGGGCGGTCAACTCCGACCTGCCGACCACGGCGGGCTTCGAAGGGGCGACGCAGTTCGTCAAACCGGAGGACGTCGCCGAGTCCATTCCGTGCGGGCCTGATCTCGATGCGATCGTCGAGGCCGTCAGCAAGTACTGGGACGCCGGCTTCACCGACATAGCGCTGGTTCAGGTGGGTGGCGACACACAGGAGCAGTTCCTCAAGGAGGCGGCCGAGCCGCTGCTGCAGCGGCTGCGCGCCGCGTCGAAGTAAGGAGACCGTGATGACGCGAGGACGAGGACTCTACGACGACGAAAAGGGCGACGAGAGAGGCGACGAGAAGAAGGGCGGCAGGCCAGGGCCGACCGATCAGGGCAACGACGGCGGCATGGCGACCCGCGAAAACGCACCCGATGTGGCCGAAGGCGGCGAAGAGCCGACGGCCTGACGCTTACTCGGCGTCGCGGCCTTCGCGGCTGCGGCGGTAGGCGGCGCGTCGGAAGTCGGTCAGCCACTGGGGCAGCGGGCGCACGGCCGGATCGGTGTTGACGATCGGATCGAAAGCGATGTCCTCGGTGTGCGCACGGCGCAGCGCGAGTCGCGCCAACGGAAGAAAGTCCCCGGTACCCGCCGCCTGCTCGACCAGAAACTCGACGCCGGTGGAGCTGAGGTGACTGCGGATGGCGTCGAGCGGCAACCCGGGTACCTCGATCTCGGTGGTCAGGCGGGCACGTATCCACCACACACCGCCTTGGTGCCTGAACGGCATCAGGCTCGACAGCACCGTGCCCGTCCATGTGATGGCTGGTGCCAGTAGCAGCCGTCCCCGAACCGTCGATGCGAGCAGCACATCCCACGGCGTCGGCCCGTCTGGCTCCATCCTCCAGGCCAGGCCCGCGATGTCGGGAACCGCACCCGGAAGGCCGACCGCCTTCGACACCCGACCGACGACATCGCCGGATCTGATCGGAAGACCCTCTCCTGGCGGGGCGAGTCGCTCGATCGCGCCGTCGGCGAGCACGCCGACGGGATGGAACAGCCTGCGGTTGCGCATCGCGGAACCCAACTGGACCGGGAGGGCGGCGATATCAGAGATCTGCACGGCCTCTGGTTGCCCCGGCCTCGCCATAGCAAACCCGTAGCGCTGGTTTAACAAGGTCGATATGGGGCATTAATCCAAGGCTTGACCACTCTCGACCACGCTCGAAAGGCCGATGTTGACCACTGCCTACAACGACTGGGATGCACCGGTCGTCGCCGACGGCGTCTACCCGCCCCAGGAAGACTCCCAGCTGCTCATCGACATCATGGACAAGACAGGACTGGCGCGGGGACGCCGGGTCGCCGATCTGTGCACCGGCAGCGGGGTCGTCGCCGTCGCGGCAGCCGAGCAGGGCGCCGCCGAGGTGGCCGCCTTCGACATCAGCCCGCGTGCGGTGCGTTTCGCGCGTCGGCAGGCCGTGGCCGCGGGCGCCGACGTGGACGTGCACCTGGGCTCGTGGGCCCGCGCGGCCGAGTTCGGTCCCTATGAGCTGGTGGTCTGCAACCCGCCCTACGTTCCGCACGACCCCAACGCCCAGCAGCCCGATGTGCCGTCGCACGTCGGACCCGCCCAAGCCTGGGACGCCGGCTACGACGGACGGATGGTGCTCGATCCGCTGTGCGCGTCGATGCGCGGCCTGCTCGCCGACGGCGGCACGATGTTGCTCGTGCAATCCGAGTTCGCCGAACCGCGCAAGACGTTGGCCGCCCTGGCCAGTTGTGGGCTGGACGCGGAAATCCTTGCCTGGCAGTGGATTCCGTTCGGGCCCGTGCTGTCGGCGCGCGCGCAGTGGCTCGAGGACACCGGACGGCTCGAACCGGGTCGCCGCGAGGAGGAACTGGTCGTCATCAGAGCGGACAAGGCATGAGCGACACTGAACCCCGCATCGTGCGGGTGATCCCGGGCGGCCCGGTGATGGTGCAGGGTCCGGTGCGCATCGAGATGCCCGACGGCAGCGTCGTCGAGTCGGATCGCTTCATGGTGGCGATCTGCGCATGCAAACGCTCGAAGAACTACCCGCTCTGCGACACCAGCCACCGCAAGCGCCAGCGCAGCGCGCCGCCGTCAGCTCAGCGGCCTGCGTAGCGACGAACGTCCCTCCGTCCAGCACTTCATCAGGTGGGCGGCCAACCGCTCTTCCACCAAATCCTTTGCCCTGATCCCGAATACGACGTCAGCGTCGAGGTGCGGCTCGTTGACGACCATGTCGCCGACCACGTCGGTGCGGACAATCTGCTCGTGCACGGCGTCGGCCTCGACGTGTTCGGCGTAGAAGCGCACACACGCCTGCGGCGCACCCATCCGGCGCAGCGCATCGACGATCCGGCGAGAACCCGGCGACGAGGTGATTTCCGTCGAGGCGAAGTCACCGATCGCGGCGCCGCGCAGATCGCGGTGCAAGCCGAACATCGACATCAGGTTCACCACCGCCAGTGATTCGGCGGGAACGGCGTCCAGATACGCCAGATACGACGAGTCCAAGCCTGCGGCATCCATCAGGTCGGCGTAGAGCTGCTGATGCACCTGGCTGCCCTGGCCACCGCCGAACTCGTCGTACTCGATGGCGACGAACGAGGCTTTGGCCTGTCCCGTCAGGCGCGGGATCGCGAACGCATGCGGATCACCCTCTTTGAGGTGATACAGCGAGCGGTGCACGAAGTACTCCTGCATCTGCTCCCAAGTGCCGTTGTCGCGCAGGTAGTACGACGGACCCGTGCCGTCGACGGGTTCGACGCACAGCGCGTCCATCTCGGCGGCGGCGCGCTGGTCGATGTCGCCGACGTCGCGCCGCACGGCGTCGAGAAACAGATCCTCGAGTTGGCCGCGAACCGCGAGCAGAACCGGATTCCACTCCCAGCGCGGGTCGACACCGGCGAAGCCGCGGTAATGCAGTTCGTAGCAGACGTAGAGCGCCAGGTGCAGGTCGAGGCCGTAGGGGTCCGCCTCGCTGATCGGCACGGAGACAGGGGTGAACGAGCGCTGCGGCGGGCGACAGGCCAAGAGACCGAGGACGGTCGACGACAGCGGTCCTGCGGCCCACGGCAGTGCCGGTTCAACCCTGGGTGATGCCAATGTCACGCTGCACTGATTCCCTATTCGTAGCGCATCAAACCAATATTGGTCAGAACGAAACGCCTTTCGGCTTCGTGACGCGGAAGACCTCGGTCTCCTCGGTGAATCCTTTCAGTTGTCGTTGGCCGAGGCTTTCGAAGCGCAGGCCGGATCCTGCGGACAGATCGCGCACGGTGCGGCTGGCCAGCACCTCGTCGGCCTGCGCCATCCCGCCGATCCGCGCGCCGACGTGTACGGCCGTGCCGCTCCACTCATCGCCGCGCTTCTCGCATTCGCCGATGTGAACGCCCACCCGGACATGCATGCCCTTGACGGCGAGGGCAGGAACGAGTTCGAGACCGCAGCGCGCCGCCTTGGTGGGCCCGTCGAAGAGCGCGAAGACGCCGTCGCCGGTGTGCTTGGCGCGCCGTCCGTCGAACTTCGACAGAACCCTGTCGACGAGTCGGTCATGGACGTCGAGTTCATGGCGCCAGTGCGCATCGCCGTGAGCGCTGAGCATCGCCGTCGAGCTGACGATGTCGGTGAACAGCACCGCTGAGAGCACCCGTTCGCTTTTCTGCTCATGGGTTGTGCCGCAAACGAAGTCGAGGATCGCAGATGCCATGGCGTCGTCGAAGAGCCCGTGCGGTCCAGGCGGAAGCTCGTGGAATTCCGCGCCGGGGATCGCGTCGGCCAGCGCGGCCGCCGCCTCCGGTGAGGCGACTTCGTCGCCCCGTCGTCCCAGCACCAACGTGGGCGTCCGGACGGAGCTGAGGATGGGCCGCACATCGATCTTGGCGACCGCCTGCCAGAGCATGAGCGCCATCCTCGGACTGGCCGAGCAGCGTTGGATACGGCCGTAGAAGTCGCGGAACCCTGGCACGTCGGCGATGGGCCCGAAGAACGCGTCGGCCAGTGCACCCTCGCCCCAGTGCTCGCGAATGTCGTCCTCGTACTCGGCGATTTGTGCAGCGTCGAAACCCCACGGGTAGTGGGGGAGTTCGCGGGCGAAGCGCGGGAGGGTTCCGTAGAGGACCAGTGAGCGAACCCGCTCCGGGAAGGTGGCGGCGAACAGGATGCTCATCGGACCGCCTTCCGACACTCCGAAGAGGGCCGGGCGTTCCGCACCTGCCGCGTCCATCACGGCATGCAAATCGTCCATCCGCTCGTCGAGGGGCGGCACCGCTGTGACGGGATCGGACAATCCGGTGCCGCGCTTGTCCCAGGCCACGAACCGGGTCTGCTCGGCCAACTGCTCGAAGAAGCCCGTGAACATCGATTCGGCATCGTCGAGCATGTCGACGTTGCTGATCCACCCGGGAACCCACACCAAAGTCGGGTCACCGTCGCCAAGGATGCGGTACGCAAGACGGAAGTCTCCGTTGCTCGCGTAGCGCACACCACCGTCGAACACGCCAACATCGTCGCACCGGAAACGGGACTTCACGGACATATCGCACGCGCAGGAGCCGTCTTCTTCCTGCATCCTCTAATATCTACGTATGAACGCAGGTAATGATCTGCTGCCGGAGGACCAGGCGAATCTGATCGCCGAGGTCTTTCGCATGCTCGCCGACGCGACCCGGATCCGACTCCTGTTCGCGTTGACCGGGGGAGAGCTGTCGGTCAACGAGCTGGCGGAGAAGGTCGGCAAGCCCGCGCCGTCCGTATCCCAGCATCTGGCAAAGCTGCGGATGGCGCGACTGGTGCGGACCCGCCGTGCGGGCACGACGATCCACTACAGCCTGGAGAACGAACACGTGCGCCAGCTCGTCGTCGACGCGGTCTACAACGCCGAGCACGCGGGCCCCGGCGTGCCGTCGCACCATCGCGACGACCCGATGGTCCGCGACATCGCCGACGAACACCTGAGGAGGATCAATCAACGATGAGTCACCTCATGCCGCACTCGCACGATTCGTCCGACAAGCTCGATGGCGCCCTCGAGTCCAGCGCGGCGGGTATCCGGGCGGTGAAGATCAGCCTGCTGGTGTTGGGCGCCACCGCGCTGGCGCAAGTCGTCGTCGTGATGTTCTCGGGCTCGATTGCGTTGGCGGCCGACACGATTCACAACTTCTCCGACGCTCTGACCGCGCTGCCCTTGTGGATCGCGTTCGCGCTGGGCACCAGGGCGGCCACCCGCCGGTACACCTACGGTTTCGGTCGCGCCGAAGACATCGCCGGGCTGTTCGTGGTCGCGATGATCGCACTATCGGCGATCGTCGCCGGATACCAAGCGGTCATGCGGTTGATCAACCCGCAGCCAATCGAGCATGTCGGCTGGGTTGCGCTGGCCGGCCTGCTCGGCTTCATCGGCAACGAATGGGTTGCGCTGTACCGCATTCGGGTCGGTCGCAGGATCGGCTCGGCGGCCCTTGTCGCCGACGGCCTGCACGCCCGCACGGACGGCTTCACCTCGCTCGCCGTCTTGTTGGGCGCCGGCGGTGTGGCGCTAGGCTTTCCGCTCGCCGACCCGGTCATCGGTCTGGTCATCACGGTGGCGATCCTGGCAGTGCTGCGCACCGCCGCGCGCGACGTGTTCCGCCGCCTGATGGACGGTGTCGACCCGACTTTCGTCGAGATCGCCGAAACGACTCTGACAGCGCGTACGGATGTCCATTCGGTACACAACGTGAGGATGCGCTGGATCGGTCATCGCCTGCATGCCGACGCCGAACTCGACATAGACCCCGCGCTGACCCTGGCCGAGGCGCACCGCATCGCACATGACGCCGAACACGACCTGATGCACGCCGTGCCGAAACTCAGCACGGCGATGATCCACGCGTATCCCGCCCAGGGCTGAAACCGATGTCACGCACCCCGGATGACATCTGCGTCTCGGTCCGGTTGAGATGTGGTGTCACACCGGTTCGGCTCGAGCGGGCGATGTCATCATCGGTCGGGTGGCACGCAGATCGGCGAAGAGGACAGACAGCAGGTTGGCTGCCCGCCTTGCCGCATTCGCTTCGCTAGGCGCAGCGGTCATTCACTTCGCAGTGGTGCCGGCGCATTGGCAGGAGTGGCCGGTTTCTGGGCTGTTCTTCGGCATGGTCGCGGTGTTCCAATTGGTCTGGGCCGCAGCGGTTCTGGCTCGGCCGACCACCTCGAAACTTGCTGTCGGAATCGTGGCCAACATCGGCGTTGTCGCGCTGTGGGCGATGTCGCGCACCGCGGGCGTGCCGTTCGGACCACATGCCGGGGAGCCCGAGATGGTGCAAGCCGCGGGCTTGTGCGCTCTGCTCCTCGAGGTCTACGTCGTGATGGGAGCAGGCTGGGTCTGGTACCGAGGTCGCGAACCGGAGCCGATACCGGGCTTGGCCAACGGGTTTCTGCTCGCCGCCGTCGGCGCGGTGATCACCGTGGCCGCAACGCTTGGCGCGGCTTCCGGTTTGCAGCACAACCACCATGCGCCGGCCGCAGAGACGGGTCACCACGGCCCTGCTGTCGAGCATGGAGACGGCCACCATCGCGATGAGCCCGCGCCTATGGCCGAGAGAAATCTGCCCGCGAAACCGGCACCCGTCGAGGTGATGCCGGCGCCGGCCGAACGCTCACACAACGACAACAGCGAGCACCATCACGACGCTCATTAGAAGGGCGAGCGGCTGATGTACTGCGGACTGACTGGCCGCCACGCCATCGCTGCTCTGGCTGAACAAGAAGCCGCCGTGCGCCTCGACCGGTGGCCAGAAACGTCACCAGCACCGAAGGAGCAGCCGCCGTCATGGCATCGCCTCGGCCCATGCAATGTGCCCTTGGAAGCCAAGGGATCTCGCCATGTTGCGGTAACGATCGCGATAGTCGTGGTACGTGGCTTCGTCTCCGCGCGCTCGCGCCTGCGCCGCGCGCATCGGCAGCAGCCACAAGTCGTATACGACGAATCCGGGCTCGGTCGGCACGGCCGAGAGCCGATCGATGGCCGCTTGCGCTTCCCGAAGGTCGGTGCGTCCGCCCCTGCGTAGCAGCGCCTGTACTAGAGCGGCGGTGGTCGCCCCGCACCTGAGCATGTCGGTGTTAGCGTACTCATCCTCGACGGTAGCGCGTAACATGTCGACCGCACCATCAAGATCGTTGGTGCGCAACTTCTCGTTGGCGACAAAGACATTGACGATCGTGGCGGCCCCGAGCGTGAAGCGCTCGCGCAAAGCGGCTTCACGGGCGGCGGACAGCAAAGCGAAGGCCTCTTCGCGCCGGGACCCGTCGTAGGTCGTCAGCGCGAGACCGTGGATGAACTGGGCACAGGCCAACGCAAAATTATCGCCCGATTGCTCAGCGATTTCCAACATCTCAGCCGTTTCGCGAACGGCCACCGCGTCTGGCAACCACACGCCGTCCGCGACGAGCATGTATTTGAACAGCAGCATGATCGCGCGCAATGAGGGCTCGAAGGCCCGGCTCATCGTTATGGCCTGATCGACGTCTTCTCGCCAGTCCGGGTCCCCCAGAACGCATCGTGCGCAGCCCTGCATCATGATCGCGGCCGTCAGCGGGGAACCGATGACCAGATTGCCCTTTGCGGCGTCACCGTCGGCCAGGTCGATCATCTTCTGCGCCAAACGCAGGGTTTCGGTGATCTCGCCGCGCTCGTATCTGGTGGGCAGCGCCGCGTACAGCAACCCCAGTGCCAACGTCGGGTCGCCGATGGAGTCGAGCAGGCTCTCGAGTTCGGAAGCCAACTGTGACGCTTCGTCGAAGCGGGTGTGAACGATGAGTGCCGGTAAATACCCGGCCATCGCCATAGCCAGTGACACCTTGTCGCCGGCGGCGGTGGCGAGGTCGCGTAGTTCGTCGAACCCGGTGTCGGCCATGCTGCCGCCGGTCAGCCAGGCGCTGGCGCACAGCAGCGTCCGCGGCGCAATCCGCATTGCGGCGCGGTCGGCATCGGTGTCGGGCAGGCGGTCCGCGACGGACCGTGCGTGCCGCCAACTCGCCTGTGCCGCAGGGAGGTCGCGGTGGGTCAACCACGTCCCCGCGCGCATGTACCAGGCGAACGCTGCGTGTAAATCGCCCGCCGCTTTGAGGTGTTCGGCGATCAGCGCGGCGTTCTCGACGGCCGATCCACGCTGCTCGATCGCCGCGGCCAGCCGCCCGTGCAAATCAGCGCGGTCCGACTTGAGCTGGGACTCATAGGCGACGGTCCGAATTAGTGGATGCCTGAACACGTATTCCACCCGTGGGGTGAATCCGATCTGATCAATCAGCTCTGCCGCGACCAACTCATCGAAGACCGGGTCGCTTCCCAGCGCGGATACCAGCTCCGGGCTGAACTGTGACCCGATGACTGCCGCGGTATTCAATGTGCGTTTGGCCGCGGAGCTGAGCCGGTCGACGCGGGCCGCGATAACGGCCTGCAACGTCGCGGGTACGGTGACATCGCCCACGTCGCCGCGCAGCACGTAGGAGCCGCGGGTCCCGTCGATCACGCCGCGTTCGGCCAGATCCCGCACGATCTCCTCTGCGAAGAACGGGTTGCCGCCGGCGCGTTGGGCGATGACGTCTGCCAGCCCATGGAGTGAGGAATCGGTGCCTACCAACTCCACGACCAATGCCTCGGCCTGCGCCGTGTTGAGTGGGCGCAACGCGATCGTCTGTGTGCCGGGGATCGTGGTCAGCGCGCCGCGGTACTCGGGGCGATAGGTGATCAGTACCAAGGAGTGGGTGTGTCGGACGACCGCCATGAAGTCGGCCAGCATCGACTCGCTGACCTCGTCGATCCAGTGGGCATCCTCGACTACATACAGCGCTGGCGTGTGCCGCGCCATCGATGCCGCATTGACTAGCGCGGTAAGCCTCCGACGCCGGGCGTCACCCTCGACGTCGGGCACCTCGGCTTCAGGATCGGCAATACCCAGTAGGTCGTCGAGCAGGAGCAGGTCGTCCGGATCCGCATTAGAGAATCGGGCGCGCAGTTGGGCTCGCGCCACCTCGCTATCGAGTCCGTCTACACCGAGTCCGGCGCGCATGAGTCGGGTTACCGCGTGGAAGGGGATATCCCTTGTGTGGGCTTCGCAGTAGGCGGTAAACACGTCGACGCCGCGGCTATTGGCCAGTGCCGCCGCCTCGCGGACGATGCGGCTCTTGCCAATGCCCGGCGGCCCGATGACACCAATTACACAGCCGACCCCGTCACTTGCCTCATCAAGGAGACCGGCAATGCTGTTGAGCTCCCAGGTGCGCCCGACCAACCGCGGGTCGCTACGCCCGCGCTGATCGCTGGACGCGGCGGTCAGGCGGTGCGCTGGGACCGGATGAGTTGCCCCTTTGATGTACACCATTTCCGGTTCTGCCAGCACGACGCCGCCCTCGACCAGCCGAGCCGTTGACTCACTGAGCATCACCCCACCCGCCGGCGCCACCGATTCCATCCGCTGGGCGATCCCCACCTGCTCACCGACGGCGGTGTATCCGAAAGCACCGGAACCGATCTCACCGGCGATCACCTGACCAGAATTCAACCCGACGCGCAACTGCAGATCCACACCATCGCGCTCTCGCACATCGACGGCAAGCCGCTTTGTGTCCTCCTGCACAGCTAGCGCTGCCAGGCATGCGCGAACGGCGTGGTCCTCCAACGCCACGGGAGCGCCGAACAACGCCATGATCCCGTCGCCGGTGAACTTATCCACCGTCCCCCCGTATCGCTGCACCACCGACGCGCAGCGGTCAGCCAGCTCGGCCATGATCTCGCGCAGCCGCTCCGGTCCCACCCCCGCCGCGATGTCCATCGAATGAACCACATCGGCGAACAGCACCGTCACCTGCTTGTACTCCGCCGATCGGGTGGCCTGTGTCAGCGGTGCACCGCACTCGTTACAGAACTTGGAGTTCGGCGGCAGTTCGGTGCCGCACGACCCACAGATCAACCCGGTCGCGGTCAGTCCGCCGCCGCCATCCCCGCTGGGGTTCACGTCAGTATCGTTTCACCGCTGGTGAACGATGTCCGTCGTATTGCAGTCGCACATCTCCGACAGCAGTCTTGAAACCCGACTGCCTACCCCGACCCTCGGATGCCTGTGTTTGTCAGTCGATGTCCCTCGGTGCCGGACGGTGACGGGCCTGCCGTACGGCAACCCGCCGTCTCCCAACCGACTTAGAGACTCGTGGAGGAAGGTTACTTCTTGCCGTAGACCCTTTCCTGCAGGGAGGTGTCTGAAATGCTCAAGGCTTTGACGAGCTTGCCGTCGCGGTAACTCAATACATCGGCCTGGAGTCCGGATTCCCCACCGGCGGTGATCTTGGTGATGACTACCACGTCATCGCCGTCGCCGAGGATACGGTCGGGCGTTGTCGTGAAGGACTTCTCCGCGAGCTTCCCCAGCAGCTCCATGAACTTGTCTTTGCCGCGATAGGTGCCGCTGAGTGTGCTGTCACCGGGTATGGACCACTCGATGTCATCGTCGAAGGTGCTCAAGGCGGTTTCAACGTCACCTGCGCCGTACGCCTCATACGCCTTCTTGGCTATCTCGACATTCTGACTTGACACGATCACTCCTTTGTGTCGGTTTTGTTCTCGTACCGGGATTCCGGCAGCGCGAACTGATCTTCCTCTGTAGGCGCGCCGGGCGACGCATATTGCGCAATCGAAGTGACGGCGTGGTCGAACGGTTCGAGCGATGCCGTCCATCGCCCCTGCGCGGCGACTCCCACGCAGCCGACCCGTCGGGCCAATGTTCATCGCGCCAGCCGTGCGATCCGCCCCAGAAAGGTTTTGGCACGTGATCACACCGAATTGGCGAGGGACGCCATCTTTCAGCTCGTTTCGTGACAGCCAAACTCGACGCGCTCCTCGGCTTACACTTTCGCAATGTTCTCGGAGACGCGCTATGCGCTCAACGGGGACTTGCGCGTCGCCTATCGCGCGACACGCGAAGGTCCTCGCGACATCGTGAATGTCGCGAACTGGCACACGTGCTGCGAAATCCTGCCGGAGCTGCCGTCCCTTCAAGGGTGGGTCGAAGCGGTGGCGTCCCTTGGTCGGCTCATCTACTTCGACCAACCGGGCACCGGAGCGTCCGATCCAGTCGAGCCGGGTGCGCTGCCGACTTTGGAACAATGGGCCGACAGCATCACTGCGGTGTTGGACGACCTTGGGAGCCGCGAAGCGGTCCTCTTCGCGACCGCCGTCGCGTTCGCGCCAGCGGCGCTGTTCGCGGCGACACATCCGTCTCGCACCACCGCGCTGGTCGTGTTCGACGGGTACGCGGATGCGGGCGGAACCGTATTCGTTCGAGACGAAGTTCAAGCCGCGTTTGTCCGCATGTGGGGCAGCGGGGAGATTCAACATTTGGCTAATCCGGACATGCCGTGGAACGAGAATGTCCGGGCAGCGTGGGCTCGAATGGAACGCCTGGCGGCAAGCCCAAGGACGCTAGCTCTCGTGACGCCGCTCATGACGGAATTGGACGTGCGAGCGGTCCTTCCGACAATCCGCGTGCCGACTCTGGTCGTCCACCATGCCGAGGACGGGATCATCACGCCCGCGAAGGGCAGGTACATCGCCGAGCACATACCCGACGCGAAATACGTTGAGCTGCCCGGGCGCAACATCTACCACATGGTGGAACCGGGATGGCGCGCGTCCTTTCAGGAGATCGCCCAATTTCTCACCGGGCACCAGGCTGACGTGCCCGATGATCGGGTGCTCGCCACGGTGTTGTTCACCGACATCGTGGACTCGACGCGCCGCGCGGTGGAGATGGGCGACCGTGACTGGCATGCATTGCTTGATGCGCACTACGCCCTCGTGCGAGTGCAACTCAATCGCTTTCGTGGTCGCGAGGTGAACCGAACGGGTGACGGGTTCCTGGCGATGTTCGACGGCCCACAGCGAGCGATCCGCTGCGCGATGTCGATCCGCGACGCGGTGCAATCCCTCGGCATCGAAGTGCGTGCCGGGTTGCACACCGGAGAGTGCGAGGTGCGCGGCGATGACATCGGCGGCATCGCCGTACACATCGGCGCGCGGGTGAGCGCACTCGCCGGGCCGAACGACGTGCTCGTGTCCAGCACACTGCGCGACCTGGTGATCGGATCCGGGCTCGAGTTCGAAGACCGCGGCGCTCACCAGCTCAAGGGCGTGCCCGGCGAATGGCACCTCTTCGCAGTCGCCTCGTAGTGCGGGTTTCGGTCAGACACATTCGGCTGCCAGGGGGCTAGGTCCTCACGTGGTGACATCTATTTCGAGACTGCGTTCAGTTCTGCACGGGCCTGGTCGATTTGGTCGTAGGCGTAGGCCGCCATCGCGGCGGTGGTCATCGTCTCACCCTTATGGGCGAGAGATGTGTAAGCCTGCTCGCCGAGGACCTCGCGTAGGTGGGCGATTGCGGGATCAAGTTCGGGGACCGTCGCCACGACGAAGGGGCTTAGAGCGAAACCGACGATGGTGGCCGCAGGCGCGCGGTGTGTGAGACGGTCAAAGAGCAATGCTAGCGAAGCCAGCGACACGCGGATCATCGCGGTATTGCCTGAGTCGTGGTAGTTGCGGATCGCCAGAGCGAGGTATTCGAGCGCGCGCAACGGATCGCCGCAGTCGGCCTCGAGCCGGGCCAGAGTGGCCGCCAGGCCCGACTCGTTGTAGCGGTTGCCGCTGTCCTGAGCGATCACCAGGCCGCGACGCAGGGCGGTCAGTGCGTGGGTGGGATCGGAGTCGCGGCAGGCGTAGCCGTAGGTGAGAAGTGCATTCGACTGCACAAACGGGTTGCCGGTGGCGTCAGCGACGCCGATCAGACCGGTAGCGGCGATGATGGCCTCGTCCTGGCACCCGATGGCCGCTAGCGCGATCGCGAGGATCGTCCTGGTGATTGTGTGTGTGTCTCGCCCGCGTGCCAGCTCAGCGCGGCACTCCTGGGCACACCGTTCGGGCTGGCCGATGCCCAGATAGGCAGCTCCTAGCAAGCCCTCGGCCCCGAACGGCACCTCCCCTGTGCCCATGCCGAGAACCTTCTGACCGGCCTCGCTGTAGCCGACGGCGGTCTCGATCCTTCCGGCCATCCAGCACATCGACGCGACAACGTAGAGGAACGCCAGTCGGCGGTGGTCGACGGCGCGGGCAGGCTCGATCAGTTCCTCGGCCCACACGGTCGGCTCATAGTTTGCAACCCAAGGGCCGAGGAACCCGGCGTATGTGGCGATCGTTGCGGCCACGTCGAGGTCATTGGTGTCGGCGGCCCAGCGAAAGGCGGTGCGCAAGTTGGCCAGTTCCATGGTGAACCAGGTGTAGGCCTCGCGTTGTCGGGGGCTGTCCCACAGCGCCAGGATGTCGGTTTCACGACCGGCGAAGTAGCGAGCATGTGCGGTGCGGACCTCGGCGGCCTCGCCGCCCGCGACGAGTTGTTCTTCGGCGAACTGTCGGATCGTCTCCAGCATCGAAAACCGGATCCGCCCCGAAGATCTCTCGGCGACGAGGAGAGATTTGCGCACCAGCGCGTCCAGCAGATCAAGGATGGCGTACTCGTCGATGTCATCGAATCCAGCCACCGCGCAGGCGCTCTTGAGGTCGAACCCACCGGCGAACACCGAACAGCGTTCCAGCAGAGTCTTTTCGGCGTCATCGAGGTGGTCGTAGGACCATGCCACCGCGTGACGCAGTGTCTGGTGGCGGTCCAATCCGCGTCGTGATCCCACCAGCAGTTTGAATCGGTCATCGAGACGATCACGCACCTCGCCCGCCGTCATCGACGCCATCCGCGAGGCAGCTAACTCGATCGCCAGCGGAATCCCGTCGAGGCGACGACACACATCCTCCACGGCGGTCGCCTCATCGGCCAACGTGTCTGAAACCATGCTCTGAGCGCGTTCGACGAACAACTCCGTAGCCGCACCAACGTCCAGTGAAGGGACCCGCCACAAAAATTCGTCAGCGACACCGATTCCCTCACGACTGGTGGCCAGAACCTTCACGGTGGCCGACGCCGCGAGGATCGCTGCGACCAGATCCGCGACGCTGTCAACGACGTGCTCACAGTTGTCGAACACCAACAGCCGCGACCGGCCCTCCAACGCCGAAGCCACCGACTCGCCGACGCTCTTGCCCGGTTGTTGCGTGATTCCCAACACCGCCGCCACCGCATCCGGTACCGCCGCAGGATCGTCGACCGCCGCCAACTCGAAAAACCAGACACCGTCAACAAATTCGTCGGCTAACTGCGTGGCGACTTCCAACGCAAGCCGGGTCTTGCCCACTCCACCGACGCCCGCCAATGTCACCAACCGATGCGAGCGCAGGGCCGCTTGAAGCTTGGCGACCTCGGCGTCGCGGCCTATCAAGCTCGTGATCGCCGGACGCAAATTTCCGGGATTTGAGTCGACTCCATGCAATGAGGGAAATTCTGTGCGCAGTCCGGGTGCTCGGACCTGGAACACCCCCACCGGCGCTGACACATCACGCAGCCGTCGCGGTCCCAGATCCACCAAATCAATCCCGCTGAGCAGGACCGCCGTCGAGTCGGCCACCAGAATCTGACCGCCATGCCCGGCGGCCATCACCCGTGCGGCCCGGTTGAGCACCGTCCCGAAATAGTCCCCGCCCCGCAATTCGGCTTCACCGGTCGCCAGCCCCATCCGCACCGGCAACTCCAGCGCCCGCTGCGCGGCGACCGCAGCGTCGACTGCGCACTTCGGTGAGGCGAAGGCTGCGCAGACGCCGTCCCCGGTGTGCTTGAACAACCAACCGCCGTGTGCCTCGATCGCGGTGCGCAAGACCTCGTCGTGTGCGGCCAGCGCAGCCCGCATGCCACCGGCGTCGGCCTCCCACCGACGGGTCGACCCCTCGACATCGGTGAACAGAAACGTCACCACCCCCGAAGGAGCAGCCGCCGTCATGGCATCGCCTCGGCCCAGGCGATGTGTCCTTCGAAGCCGAGCTCTGTGGCCATCGCGCGGTAGCGATCCCGGTAGTCGCGGAATGCGGTGTCGTCGCCGTTGGCCCGGGCTAGCAGCGTGCGCAGCCGCAGCAGCGTGATCTCGAGCATCGCCGAACCTTCTGTTGCCGGCAGGTTCGCCAACCAGTCGATCGCCTCTTGTGCTTCGGCCAGGTCGCCCTCGGCGCCACGCTCCACCAGCGTCTCCACCAGAACGCCGGTGCCCCAAACGCCAAAGTAGGGCCGTCCTGCCCGGTGTAGCTCGTCCACGGCTTGGCGCATCACCGCAATCGCGGCATCGCGGTCGCCGCGCCCGGCCCTCTCCCGGGCGGCCAGCAACTCGGCGACCGGGACCAGGAAGGGAGCACGCTCGCGCACCAAGTCGCGGAACTGCACCACCAGCTCCAGCCCGCGACGACGGTCGGCCGCGGCGTCCCGACTCAGTAGCGCAACACCCAGCGTGTACTCGGCCAAACCCAGTGCGACCCAGTTGCTAGACGCCGCGGTCCGCACCGCCTCCTCGATCGCGAGCACCGCGGCGTCATCGGCCCGTAGCACCCCGTACCAGATCGCGAAACCGTAGGTCCAGGCGACGATAACGGCGAAGGTTGCCGGGTCGCTGTGTCGGGCCATCGCGACGGCGTCGTGGAGGTCCTGGCGCCACCCGGGACGGCCCAGCCACCATCGCACAACGCCGCGAATTGCCAACGCGACTGCCAGCGGTGATCCGATACCGAAGCCGGCGCCCTTGGCGGGGTCGCCCCCGGCAAGGTCGATGACGGTCTGCGACCACCGCAAGGCCTCGCCGAACTCACCGGCATCCAACCAGTTGGCGAACGCGACGAACGCCAACCCCATGGTCAAGGTGGGATCGCCGATCGACTCGAGCAGCGCCATCTGTTCGGATGCCAGCCGCGACCCCTCACGCGAACGCCCGGCGTACACGAGCTCGGTGGCCAGCCCGCTCATGCCGATGGCCAACGAGACCTTGTCCCCGGCCGCGCTGCACAACTCCCGCAGCTCCGCGAAGCGGCCCCGGCTTTCCTGGATTGCTCGGGCGGAAAAGTCGGTGGCGCACAGCATGGTGCGGGGGGCGATGCGCCGCGACAGCTGGTCGGGGTCATCGTCGGGTAGTCGGTCGGCGATCTTTCGGGCGCGCTCCCAACTCAGTCGCGCCGCGGCGATGTCGCGGTTGGTTGACCACGTCGCGGCGCGCATGTGCCAGCCGTAGGCGGCGTGCAGCTCGCCGGCGGCCTGCTAGGTGTTCGGCAATCAGGGCCGCATTTTCGTCCACCGCCTCCGGCGCACGTTCCTGGATCGCGGCGGCCAGGCGCCGGTGCCACTGGGCGCGATCGGATTTCAGCTGTGATTCGTAGGCCACCGCGCGGATCAGCGGATGGTGGAAGGCGTACTCAGCCGATGGTGTGAAGCGGACCTGGTCGATCAGCTCGGCCTTGACCAACTCGTCGAAGGCCGGTTCGATCCCCAGTACGGTCAGCAGGTCGGCCCCGAAGCGGGCGCCGATCACCGACGCCGCGGTCACCGTGCGCTTGGCCGGGCTGGCCAGCCGGTCGATGCGCGCCTCGATGGCTGCCTGCACCGTGGCCGGCACGCTCACCTCGGCGACATCCGCGCGACACACGTAACCGCCGTGCTCGCCGGCCAGTACCCCGCGCTGGGCTAACTCGCGCACCATCTCCTCGGCGAAGAACGGGTTCCCGGCGGCCCGCTCGGCGATGATCGCCGCCAGCTCGCCGACCGAGGGATGCGACCCCAGCAGCTCACCTAGCAGTGCTGTGGTGTCCGAATCAGCCAGCGGGGCAAGCGCGATCGTCTGGGCGCCGGGCACCCGCGTCAGCGCCCCCTGGTATTCGGGGCGCGAGGTGATCAGCACCATCGACGAGGTGCGCGGAATCACGGACAGGAAGTCGGCCAGCATCGCCTCGCTGACCGCATCAATCCAGTGCGCATCCTCGATGATGAACAGCGCCGGTGTTGTTCGCGCCAGCGCCGCGTGTTGACCAGGGCGGTCAACCGGCGCCGCCGCGCATCCGGGTCGATGGCGGGCAGCGCCACCTCGGGATCGGCGATGCCCAACAGATCATCCAGCAGCAGCAGATCCTGCGCGTCGGCATCCGGAAGCTGTTCCCGGACCCGGGCGCGGGCGGCTTGGCCGTCGAGGTCGGCCACGCCGTGCCCGCCCGCAGCAGCCGCGTCACGGCATGGAACGGGACCTCACGGGCATGCGACTCGCAGAAGGCCCAAAACACCTCGACCCCGCGACCGGCCGCCAACCCCGCTGCCTCCCTGGCCACCCGGCTTTTGCCGATGCCCGGTGGTCCGACGACATTGACCACGCCACCGCGGGCATTGATTGTGCGGTCGGCAAGGGCATCAAGGGCCGCCATCTCCCAGCGCCGGCCGACCAGACTAGCCTCGGTGCGTCCGCCGCGGCCGTCGCGCGGGCTGATCGCCAGCAGTCGACGCGCGCGCACCGGTTCCTCAGCTCCCTTGATGCGCACCTGCTCCGGTTCACCCAGCATCACGGTGTGCTCGACCAGCCGTGCGGTCGACTCCGACAGCATCACCCCGCCCGGGGGCGCCACCGATTCCATCCGCTGCGCCATCCCGACCTGCTCCCCGATCGCGCCATAACCCAAGGATCCCGAACCGATCTCACCGGCGATCACCTGACCGGAGTTCAGGCCCACCCGCACCCGCAGGTCCACACCGTCGCGGTCTTGGACTTCGACGGCAAGCCCCTTCGCCTCCTCCTGGATAGCCAGTGCGGCCAGGCACCCCCGGAAAGCGTGATCTTCCAACGCCACCGGGGCGCCGAAGACCGCCATCACCCCGTCGCCGGTGAACTCCACGCTCCCGCCGTAACGGCGCACCACCGCCGCCGACCGCTCCACCAGCTCGCTCACAATCTCGCGCAACCGCTCCATATCCAGCGCGGCTGCGAGGTCCATCGAGCGCACCACATCGGCGAACAGCACCGTCACCTGCTTGTACTCCGCCGATCGGTTGACCTGTGTCAGCGGTGCACCGCACTCGTTACAGAACTTGGAGTTGGGTGGCGGTTCGGTGCCACACGACCCACAGAACAGCCCTGTCGCGGTCAGTCCACCGACACCGTCCCCGCTGGGGTCCACGTCAGTATCGTTTCACCGCTGGTCAACGATGTCTGTCGTATCGCCGTGCCGCCTCCGACACGGAGCTTTGAGACCCTCGTATGCCGTCCATTGGAGACGGGTCACCGGTATATGGCCTACGGTCAAGACGCGATTACTGCAGCGACACTCCTCAAAAGCATTCGCCGCGTGGACCAAGTGGCACGTCGGGCGTGAAGTCTTCTGCGTAGTGGCGGGCCGTACATCACGAGTCGCAGGTCGGCAATGCCACGAGGTGTGTCCGCCGCCGACATGACCGAGGCAGGCGACGTGCGCGACGAAGACTTGGTTGGCGCGGAGGGGGTGTTCGTTGGGGCGCTGGGTGGGCGCTTCGGTCACCCACTTGCCTTTGGGAGGCCCTCGACCCGTGCCAGAGTCGGCCTCCGCCGTCAATCGCGACAGTGCGACTCGCGATAGCGTCGCCCACCTGCGCCAAAGTCGGTATTCGTAGCGTCCGGGATCCGTATGGTCAGTGCCGTGCCGGAAACGTCGTATGCACCCTGCGGGGGTCTCAGCATCGCGTATCAGGTGTTCGGCGCCGGGCCGGTCGAGCTCGTCTTCGCGGGGTCGTTCATCACCCACATCGAGCTGTTTTGGACCATGCCCGAATTTGAGGCCTGGAACCTGCAGCTCGCCACGTTCTGTCGCGTCCTGTTGTTCGATAAGGCCGGGGTCGGGCTGTCGGACCCAGTCCCTCATGTTCGCACGCTGGATGATCGAGCGGCTGAGATCGAGGCCGTCATGGACGCCGCCGGCTTTAGAAAGGCCGTCGTCTTCGGTATGAGCGAGGGCGGCCCGGCCGCCATCGTCTTCGCGGCCACACGACCGCAGCGAACGCGGGCGTTGATCCTCGCCGGCACGTTCTCGTTCACCGGAGGGGGGTGGGACGACCTCGAGCGAGACCCGGCCGAGTTGCGGGCGCGCGTCCTATCCGAGCTGGGTGAGGACTACACACCGTCGACGGAGCAGATCGCCCGCTGGATGGAACTCGGCCGCGCCGCAGGCTCGGGGTGGGGCAGCGGTGCGGCACTCAGGTGTCTGCTGCCGTCGGTGCGGTCGACACGCCAGCTCGCCATGTTGGAGCGCATGTGCGCGAGCCCGGGAATGGCGCGCGCGACACTCGAATCGGCGATGCGGATCGACGTGCGGCCGATTTTGCCGACGATCACCACGCCCACCCTGGTCATTCATGCCCGCGAGGACCCCATTCCGGTGCAGGGCGGCCGGTACATCGCCGACCACATACCCGGCGCGCGGATGCTCGAAGTCGAAGGCAAAGATCACGCGCCATGGCTCGCCGATCCCGACAGGTTCCTCACCGAGATCGAGGAGTTCCTCACCGGCACCCACGCGGCACCCTCACAGTCACATCGCGCCCTGCGCACCGTGTTGTTCACCGACATGGTCGCCTCGACGCAACACGCCGCGGCCACAGGCGACGAGCGGTGGCGGGCGGTGCTCCACCGCTTTGGTGAGATCACCGCCGACCTCACGGAACGCTTCGGCGGGACGGTGGTGAAGAGCACCGGCGACGGCCACCTCATCACGTTCGACGGCCCGACGCAGGCCATCCGCTGCGCCGAAGCTCTGCACGCTGACGCCGAGATCCTGGGCATCGAGGTCCGCGCCGGCATCCACACCGGCGAGTGCGAACTGCTGGGCACCGACATCGGGGGGATCGCCGTCCATATCGCGGCGCGGATCCTCGGTCAGGCCAGAGCCGGTGAAATCCTTGTCGACCGCACGGTCCGGGACCTGGTTGTTGGCTCGGGCACGGGCTTCGATGATCGCGGCAGCGTCGAGTTGCGCGGGGTGCCCGGCACCTGGCAACTGCTGGCAGTGGATCGTCAGGGCGCGCGGGCGGGATCGGCCGAGGCCGAACTGGCGTCAACGCCCACCCCCGGCCCTCGCACCGCGATGCGCCGATCGGACCGCGCCATGGCGGTGATGGCCAGGCGGACCCCGTGGATCCTCCGCGGCATGGCCCGCCTCACCCCGGCCAGCAGCCGCAGCTGAATAATTTCCCGGAGTCAGCTCGCTGCGGGGACGGATTCTGAAACCCAACGTTCGCCCGCTGCTATGCGAGCCCTCGCCAAAGTTCGGGAGCCGTACTGCTGTAGGTGCCGGCTCTCATCTTGTCTTTGAGCTTCTCGGCGGGAGCGAACCCGAAGGCTATACAGACAATGCTCGGACACGCTTCCGCGGTCCTGACATTGGACACCTACGCCGACCTCTTTCCGGACGACCTCGAGCTCGTTTCGGCCGCACTCGACGACGCGCGGCGCATAGCGCTCGAACACGTTCGCGAATCTGCTGCGGACTGACCGCGGACCAGACCCAGAACAGGCGACCTTCGTTTTGAAGGTCGCCTGTTCTGATCTGCTCAATCGCTGTCGGGGTGGCGGGATTCGAACCCACGACCTCTTCGTCCCGAACGAAGCGCGCTACCAAGCTGCGCCACACCCCGTGAAGCCACGACAGCGTATCGCACCCGCCAGGTCTGCCGCCAAATCAATGACCACCCCTGAACACCGGCGACTTAACGATCGAGCGATGCAGGTCACGCCACGCCGCGGGAAGGAATCGGATTGTCGGTGTCGTTGTGCACAATGACGGCAACTGGCCGCTGATCGGCTGACGGGAAGAAGCGAGGCGCGACATGACCGGATTGGGAGCGTCCATCTACATCGGTTTCTTCGCCCTGGCTGCGCTGTGGCTGTTCCTGACTTCCGACGGGCCGCTCAGCCCGGATGGCGACGATCAGGTCCAACGGCCGGACCGCTCGAATTCGACCAGCACGGCCGCCTCCGCCGACGGGTCCAGGCCCGCCTTGGCCAGCCATTCCTCGCTGAAGTAGGTGTCGGCGTAGCGATCGCCGCTGTCGGCGATCAGCGTCACCACCGACCCGCTGCGGCCTGCTGCGGCCATCTCGGCCAGCAAGGCAAACGCTCCCCACAGATTCGTGCCCGTCGAAGGGCCGACCCGCCGTCCCAGCACATTGCTGACATGCCGGGCGGCGGCCACCGACGCCGCATCGGGGACCGAGATCATCCGGTCCACCACATCGGGCAGGAACGACGGTTCGACGCGTGGCCTGCCGATGCCTTCGATCCGCGACGACTTTCCGGTCACCACATCGCCGCGCGCCTGCGCGTAGGACGGGAAGAACGCCGAGTTCTCCGGGTCCACCACGCACAACCGGGTGGGGTAGCGGCGGTAGCGGATGTAGCGGCCGATGGTCGCGCTGGTGCCGCCGGTGCCCGCACCGACGACGACCCAATCCGGTATCGGATGCGTCTCCTGGCTCATCTGCGCGAAGATCGACTCGGCGATGTTGTTGTTGCCGCGCCAGTCGGTGGCCCGCTCGGCGTTGGTGAACTGATCCAGGTAGTGCCCGCCGGTCTCCTCGGCCAGCCGTTCCGCCTCGGCGTACACCTGTGACGACTCGGCAACGAAATGACAACGGCCGCCTTGAGATTCGATCAGCTTGATCTTCGACGCGCTCGTCGACGCAGGCATCACCGCGATGAACGGCAAACCGAGCAGCGCTGCGAAATACGCTTCCGACACCGCCGTCGAGCCCGACGATGCCTCGATCACCGTGGTGGTCTCGCCGATCCATCCGTTGCACAACGCGTAGAGGAACAGCGAACGCGCGAGCCGATGCTTGAGGCTGCCGGTGATGTGGGTGGATTCGTCCTTCAGGTACAGCTCGACGTCGACACCGTCGCACCAGGCCGACGGAAGCGGGTAGCGCAACAGATGCGTGTCGGCGCTGCGCCGGGTGTCGGCCTCGATCAGTGAGACGGCGTTGTCCACCCACTCGCGTGGCTGGCTGCGAGTCGCGCTCGTCGGCGCGTCGGTCACCGCACCGAGGCGGTCGGATGGGATTGCCCCACCCGCATCCCGGCGTCGCGACCTCCGGTCGGCGCCGCCACCAGCGTCAGCAGCGTCGCTTCCGGTCTGCAGCAGAAGCGCAGCGGGGCGAACGGAGAGGTGCCGATGCCCGCCGAGACGTGCAGAGCCATGTTCGCGCCCCAGCGCGACGCGCCCTTGGCCCGCGACCGGTCCAGGTCGCAGTTGGTGACGAGGGCGCCGTAGAACGGCAGGCAGAGCTGGCCGCCGTGGGTATGGCCCGCCATCACCAGCTGGTAGCCGTCGGAGGCGAACCGGTCCAGGACGCGCGGCTCCGGCGAATGGGTGATGCCGAGGCGCAGGTTCGCCGTCGGATCGGCGGGGCCGGCGATGGTCTCGTAGCGGTCCCGCTTGAGGTGCGGGTCGTCGACGCCTGCGGCGGCGATCCGGAGTCCGGCCACCTCGACGTCGCGGCGCGTGTGGGTCATGTCGAGCCAGCCACGCTCGGTGAACGCCGCGCGCAGGTCCTGCCACGGCAGCGGCTCCCCGTGTGCGCGGTGCGACGGGTTGGTCAGGTAGTTGGCCGGGTTCTTCAAGCGCGGAGCGAAGTAGTCGTTGCTTCCGAAGACGAAGACGCCAGGCACCGACAGCAGGTCGCCCAACGTCTGCACGACGGCGGGCACCGCCTTGGGATGGGCCAGGTTGTCGCCGGTGTTGACCACCAGATCCGGCTGCAGGCCCGCCAACTCGCGCAGCCAGGCCTGCTTGCGCCGTTGGTTGGGTCGCATGTGGATATCGCTGATGTGCAGTACGCGCAGCGGCGTCGAACCCGGGGTCAGCACCGGCATGGTGATCTCGCGCGTCACGAACGCGTTGCGCTCGATGATCGACGCGTAGCCGATACCGGCCGCGAGCGTGCCTGCGGCCACTGCAGCGGATGTCTTCAGGGTCGAAGCGGCGGGCATGCTTGGCAGCCTACTGCCAAGCGCCGCCTAAGGCGGTGGCGGCGGCGCCGGGGGCGGCGGCCCGAGCACCGGAACGGTGATCGGCGGCAGGCCCGGGATTTGGACGACCGTCGAGCCCGCGACCGGGGGAAGACCCGGAATGCCCGCCGGTGGCGGCGGCGGTGCAGGCGGGATGCCGTTGGAAACCTGGAGGGTGATGATCGAGCCCGGCACCGTCGCCCCCGAGGGGGAGGTGCCGACGACCGTGCCCGCCGACGACCCGCTGTTGACCGA
Source organism: uncultured Actinomycetota bacterium (assembly GCA_963786995.1). Classification (GTDB taxonomy): domain Bacteria; phylum Actinomycetota; class Actinomycetes; order Mycobacteriales; family Mycobacteriaceae; genus Mycobacterium. The sequence continues at coordinate 474,857 of CAWBBH010000011.1, forward strand.
GCTGGTCTGATCGGCGACCTGGAAGCCGGCCTCCCTCAGCCGGGTACGCGCGAGGTCCTGGGACATGCCCGAAACGCTCGGCACCCGCGAACCCGGCGCCCCGTCCACGAAACGCGGGTCGGTCGGCGGCAGCGCGACCGGGCCGAAGTTGTTGGCGATCGGCTTCATCGCGGTGAACCACGTGCGAGCAGGCTCGTTGCCGCCGAACAGGTTTCCCGAGCCGCACTGGCGCAGCGGGAACGAGCACAGCTCGCCCGGGTCGGTGGAGTCGTCGTAGATGTAGTTGGCGGCCGCGAGGGTATTGGTGAAGCCGAGGAAGCCCGAGGAGCGGTGGGCCTCGGTGGTTCCGGTCTTGCCGGACATCGGCAGGTCCCACCCGACCGATCCGGCTGCACTGGCAGCCGTTCCGGAGCCCTTGTCGTCCTTGCTGAGCGCATTGGCCAGCGTGTTGGCCAGGCCCTCGGGAACCACCTGCTCACAGGTTTCGGTTGTCACCGACACCTCGGTGCCGTAGCGGTCGAAGATCTTGTCGATCGGGGTCGGCGGGCACCACATGCCGCCGGATGCCAGGGTCGCCGCCACGTTGGACAGTTCGAGGGCATTGACCTCGATCGGGCCGAGTGTGAACGAGCCGAGGTTCTGCCGCTTGACGAAGTCGGCGAGGCTTTCGTTGCTCTCGGGGTCGTAGTCGCGGGCGGTGCCGGGCAGCGCGTAGGACCGCAGCCCCAACTTCACCGCCATGTCGACGGTGCGCTGCACCCCGATTTGGGAGATCAGCTTCGCGAACGCGGTGTTCGGCGAGGTTGCGAGCGCGTCGGTGACGTTCATCGCGCCGCGGTAGCCCCCTGCGTTCTTCACACACCATGTCGCGGCGGGACACCCGGGACTCTCGCTGCTGCCCAGCCCCTTGGCGTTGAACTGCCCCGGCACGTCGAGCTGCGCATTGATGCCCAGGCCCATATCCATTGCGGCGGCCACGGTGAACACCTTGAAGATCGAACCCGCACCGTCGCCGACGAGCGAAAACGGTTGTGGGTGCATGGTTTCGCCCGCATCGAGGTTCAAACCGTATGTGCGGTTGCTCGCCATCGCCAGCACCGGATGGGACTCCTTGCCGGGTTTGATGACGCTCATGACGCTGGCGATGCCTTGGATATCGGGGCTCGCGGTTCCGTCGATCGCACCCTTCACCGGCGCCTGCACGTCGGGGTCGAGCGTCGTCTTGATCAGGTAGCCGCCCCTGGCCACCTGCTCCTTGCTGATCCCCGCGCGCGCGAGGTAGTCAAGGACGTAGTCGCAGAAGAACGCGCGGTCCCCTGCCGCGATGCAACCGCGCGGCAGTTCCTGCGGCTGGGGCAGGATGCCGAGGGGCTCCGCCTTGGCCGCGCGCAGCGCGTCGGCCTCCTGCGGGATGTTCTCGATCATGGTGTCGAGCACGACGTTGCGCCGTTCCAGCGCGCCGTCGGGGTTCGTGTACGGGTTCAGCGTGCTGGTCGACTGCACCATGCCCGCCAGCAGGGCGGACTGCTGCCAATTCAACTGCGCGGCATCGATGCCGAAGTACGTCTGCGCGGCGTCCTGGATGCCGAACGCGTTGTTGCCGAACGAGACCAGGTTCAGATAGCGGGTCAGGATGTCGGGTTTGGTGAACGTCTTGTCCAGCGTCAGCGCCATGCGGATCTCGCGCAGCTTGCGGGCCGGAGTGGTTTCGATGGCGGCTCGCTTCTCCGCATCGGTCTGCGCGACAACCAGCAACTGATAGTTCTTCACGTACTGCTGCTCGATGGTGGACCCGCCGCGGGTGTCCAGATTGCCCGACATGTAGCCCGACAGGCCCGTCAGGGTGCCCTGCCAGTCGACACCGTTGTGCTCGGCAAACCGTTTGTCCTCGATGGAGACGATGGCCAGCTTCATGGTGTTCGCAATTTGATCGCCCGGCACCTCGAACCGGCGCTGCGAATACAGCCACGCGATCACGTTGCCCTTGGCGTCCACCATCGTCGACACCCCGGGCACCTCGCCCTCGACGAGTTGAGCCGAACCGTTAGCAACGACATCGGAGGCCCGGTTCGACATCAGGCCGAACCCGCCGACGACCGGAAACATCAATCCTGCGGCGACCACACTGGCCAGCAGGCAACACCACGCAAGCTTGATCACTGTGACCGTTGCCGGCGGTCGATTCGAGGGGCGCTCCGGCATGCCCTACAGAGTAGCCAGGTCGGCGCGCGGTCTCGCCCCCGCGCACCTAGATTGCCAGCATAAAGGGGATCACGGTCCATATTGCGAAGGCGCCGGTCGGCGAGTCTGGACGGTTGTCCCAAAAAAGGGGCAAACAAACTGTTGCGTAAATACCCCGTGACCACCTAGCTTGTACCTACAGTGCGATTCAGGTAACAAAAACCGGCGCAATGTGGCGTAGATCGCATCAGCGTTCTACACCGAGGGACTGAGCCGTCAAGTAACGGCGGCTGGACTTAAGGGGAAACGCTGGTGTCGAGTTCACGGCCAGTTGCGCGCAGGACAGCTACTACTTCACTTCCCAGCAGTTTGGTTCAAGGCGCAGAGGCCGAGGCCCGTATTGCATGGGTTTCCCAAGCTCGTTGCCGGCAGGCCGACCCCGACGAATTGTTCGTCCGCGGCGCGGCCCAGCGCAAAGCCGCAGTCATCTGCAGGCACTGCCCGGTGATCTCGGAGTGCGGGGCCGACGCCCTCGACAACCGCGTCGAGTTCGGTGTCTGGGGTGGGATGACCGAGCGTCAGCGCCGCGCGCTGCTCAAGCAACACCCCGAGGTGGTGTCCTGGGCCGACTTCTTCGCCGCCCAGCGCAAACATCGCAGCGCCGTCTAGAGCTTCTCCACCGCGTCAGGCGGCATCCGCCTCGCCGGTGATCTGGTCTGCGATCACACGCAGCGCCTCCAGATCCGAAACATCGAACGGCAACGACGGCACGCCCACGATCGACACGTGCGGGTTGGCGCCGGTGAACCGCGACAACAGCCGGACTTCCCGCTTGGCCGTGCCCGCGCGCGCAGCGTGGATCCGCAGCACCGCGGCGGTCAGCGACTCGGGATCCTCGGCCGCCAGCTCGTCGGCGGCCTCTGCGGCCTTGTCGGCGTGCAGTGAGCACAACGTCGGATGGGTCCGGTTGAGGATCAGCCCGGCCAGCGGCATGTGTTCCTCGGACAGTCGGTCGACGAAGAACGACGCCTCGCGCAGTGCGTCCGGTTCGGCCGCGGAGACGACGACGAACTGGGTGCCGCGCCGCTTCAACAGCTCGTAGGTGCGGTCGGCCTTCTCGCGGAAACCGCCGAAGGTGGCGTCGAGCGACTGCACGAAGGCGGCGGCGTCGGACAGCATCTGGGAACCGAGCACGGTCGACAGGGCTCGCATGGCCAACCCCATCGCCCCCGACACCAGCTTGCCGATGCCGCGGCCTGGGCCGAGCAGCAGTTTCCACAGCCTGCTGTCCATGAAGCCGCCAAGCCGCTTCGGCGCGTCCAGGAAGTCCAGCGCGTTGCGCGACGGCGGGGTGTCGACGACCACCATGTCCCACCGGTCCTCGGCCAGCAGCTGACCGAGCTTCTCCATCGCCATGTACTCCTGCGTGCCCGCCAAGGAGGTGGCAACGGTCTGATAGAACTGGTTGTCCAGAATCCCTTGTGCGCGTTCGGGTCCCGAGTACTGGATCACCATCTCGTCGAACGTGCGCCGCATGTCGAGCATCATCGCGTGCAGTTCACCGGACACCTCGGGGGCCAGCGGAACCCGCTGCGGGGTGTTGCCGAGGTCCTTGATGCCGAGGGCCTGGGCGAGCCGCTTGGCCGGGTCGATGGTGAGCACGACGACCGTGCGGCCGTACTCCGCGGCGCGCAGCGCCATCGCCGCGGCGGTGGTGGTCTTGCCGACACCGCCTGCGCCGCAACAGACTACGACGCGGTTCGACCTGTCTTCCAGGATCGACGCCATGTCAAGGGTGGGTGGGGTGGTGCTCATCGGTGTACTCCTCTGGTCCGATTCTCGTGGTTCATCGGACGCCCTGGTTGTTGAGCGCTTCGGCGAGTTCATAGAGGCTGCCGAGATCGACGCCGTCGGGAATGGCGGGTAGTTCGAGTCGTGGCACCTTGAACTCCTCGAGCTGCTCGGCGCTCTCCGCGCGTGCGGCGATGCGGGTGGCGTGCTGGATGGCTTCGGTCAACAGACCGGCGAAGTCGTCGTCGGACAACGTGATTCCGGCCTTGGCCAGATCAGCGCGGACGGTGTCGGCGTCGACGTCGCCCTCGGCCGCCTTGGCCAAAGCGTCCGCGGACAGGTAGGTCGGGATGTTGCGGTTGACGATCACGCTGCCGATGGGCAGGCCCAGGTTCTGCAGCTCGTCGATCGCCTCGAGCGTCTCCTGCATCGGCAGCGCCTCCAACAGCGTCACCAGATGGATAGCGGTCAGATCGGAGTGCAGCACCTTGACCACACTTTCGGCCTGCGAATGCACCGGGCCGCCCTTGGCCAGATCCGACACCGCCTTGGTCACGTCGAGGAAGCGGGCGATGCGGCCGGTCGGGGGCGAGTCGACGACGACGGCGTCGTAGACGGGGTGCTTACCCTTCTCCCCGCGGGTGACGATCTCCCGGATCTTGCCGGTGAGCAGCACGTCACGCAGGCCGGGTGCGATCGTCGTGGCGAACTCGACGGCGCCGATCCGGCGCATGGCCCGCCCGGCCAGCCCGAGGTTGTAGAACATCTCCAGGTACTCGAGAAACGCCGCTTCGATGTCGATGGCCAGCGCGTTGACCGTGCCGCCGCCGTCGGCGGTCGCGATCTTGACTTCCTCGTAGGGCAGCGGCGGAACGTCGAAGAGCTGCGCAATGCCTTGTCGCCCTTCGACTTCGACCAACAGCACTTTGCGGCCGCCTGCGGCCAGCGCCAGCGCCAGCGACGCCGCGATCGTCGACTTGCCGGTGCCGCCCTTGCCGGTGACGAAGTGCAGCCGCGCCTTCGTCAGACGGGAAGGCCAGCCGACCCCCTTGCGGTCATTCGCTTCGGTAGCCATCACTGCATGCTAGCCAAGGCCGCAGGGCCGCCCGATAAGCTCAGCCACATGAGCGAACCGACCCGCTGGGAGTACGCCACGGTCCCCCTGTTGACCCACGCCACCAAGCAGATTCTCGATCAGTGGGGCGAGGACGGCTGGGAGCTGGTCTCGGTGCTGCCCGGCCCGACCGGCGAGCAGCATGTCGCCTACCTGAAGCGGCCCAAATGAGCTGGTCGGCCCGGCTGTCCGAACTCGGCATCGAGCTGCCGCCCGCGGTCAAGCCTGTCGCGGCCTACGTGCCCGCGGTGCAGACCGGCAACCTCGTCTACACGGCGGGCCAGGTGCCGATGGTGGCGGGCGAGATGGCCCGGACGGGCAAGGTCGGTGCCGAGGTCAGCCCGGAGCAGGGCAGGGAGCTGGCGCGGATCTGCGCCCTCAACGCCCTTGCCGCCGTCGATTCGCTGGTCGGTCTCGACTCCATCGTCCGCATCGTCAAGGTCGTCGGGTTCGTGGCCTCCGCGCCGGGGTTCGGCGGCCAGCCGGGCGTCGTCAACGGCGCCTCGCTGCTGTTCGGCGAGGTCTTCGGCGAGGCAGGGGCACACGCCAGGTCCGCGGTCGGGGTGTCCGAGCTGCCGCTGAATGCGCCGGTCGAGGTGGAGCTGATCGCTGAGGTCGCGTGAGCGACGATCGGTCAGAGGTCGCGTGAGCGACGTGCAGCATCCCGCATACGGGTTGTTGCGGCCGGTGACTGAAACGGCATCGGTGCTGCTGTGCAACAACCCGGGGTTGATGACGCTCGACGGCACCAACACCTGGGTGCTGCGCGGTTCGGGCAGCGACGAGATGGTCATCGTCGATCCCGGACCCGACGACGACGAGCACATCGCCAACATCGTGGCCCTCGGCACGATCCCGCTGGTGCTGATCAGCCACAAGCACGACGACCACACCGGCGCCATCGACAAGATCGTCGAGCGCACCGGCGCGGTGGTCCGCGCGGTCGGCAGCGGGTTCCTGCGCGGCCTCGGCGGGCCGTTGACCGACGGCGAGGTGATCGACGCGGCGGGCCTGCGGATCACGGTGATGGCGACGCCCGGGCACACCGCCGACTCGCTGTCGTTCGTGCTCGACGACGCGGTGCTGACGGCGGACACCGTGCTCGGTCAGGGCACCACGGTGATCGACTCCGAGGACGGCTCGCTCGGCGAATACCTGGACTCACTGCAGCGGCTGCAGGGCCTCGGCAGGCGAACGGTGCTCCCTGGACACGGACCCGACCTCGACGACCTGGAGGCCGTCACCGCCATGTACCTGGCGCACCGCGAGGAACGGCTCGAGCAGGTGCGCGGGGCGTTGCGGGCACTCGGCGAGGACGCGACCGCGCGCCAGGTCGTCGAGCACGTCTACACCGACGTCGACGAAAAGCTATGGGACTACGCGGAATGGAGCGTGCAGGCCCAGCTCGATTACCTGCGTCCCTGAGGGATTTCGGCGCGCCCGGTCGCGCTGAGCATGACCAACCGCGCCGAAATCGCTATCGCGCCCGGCGGGCCAGCCGCTCGCTGTCGGAGATCAGCACGCTCTTGCCTTCGAGTCGGATCCAGCCGCGGTGGGCGAAATCGGCGAGCGCCTTGTTGACCGTCTCGCGGGACGCGCCGACCAACTGGGCGATCTCCTCCTGGGTGAGGTCGTGCGTCACGCGCAGCGCGCCACCCTCCTGTGTGCCGAAGCGCTGCGCCAACTGCAGCAGCTGCTTGGCCACCCGGCCCGGCACGTCGGTGAAGATCAGATCGGCGAGGTTGTTGTTGGTGCGGCGCAGGCGGCGGGCCAGTACGCGCAGCAGTTGTTCGGCGATCTCGGGTCGATCGGCGATCCAGGCGCGCAGCGCCTCGCGGTCCATCGAGACGGCGCGCACCTCGGTGATCGTGGTGGCGCTCGACGTCCGCGGTCCCGGGTCGAAGATCGACAGCTCGCCGAACATGTCCGAGGGGCCCATGATCGTGAGCAGGTTCTCCCGACCGTCGGGAGACCGGCGGCCGATCTTCACCTTGCCCGAGATGATGATGAACAGCCGATCGCCCGGCTCGCCTTCGGCGAACACGGTATGCCCCCGCGGGAAGTCGACGGGCTGAAGTTGCTTCGTCAGCGCGGAAACGGCGCTTGGCTCGACTCCCTGGAAGATTCCGGCCCTTGCCAGGATCTCGTCCACGTTGCCCCTCTTAAGCTGTTGAGTGATATGACATGCGCGCGCCGACCTCTAACCGGTTGCGAGATCAGTCTAGAGGCTGGTCATTTCGTGCCTAGCCACGCTACACACGATTTGCATGCGGAGACGGCTGAAATTCAGTATTCGCGACTCTGTCGACATAGTGCGGTGTCGGCAAATTCGACCATTCGTCGTCGGTGATGTAGAGCTTGGCGATCTCGGGTTCGCAGAGGCGTTCCTGTAGACGGCGATACATTCCGTCGATAGCCTCCGGCATACCGTCCCTGGCCAGCGTGTGAACGTCGTCGGCCTGCGCCTGATCCAGAAATTGGGCGACATCGGTGGCCGAGACGGTGTCGCGGTCGAGGCCTGATTCGAGACGCTGAAGCCCGAAGGTGGCCAACATCAGCAACCCAGGGATGAAGACCACGAGCAACGACGACACAAGCAGGTAGTTAACACGGCGAAGGTCTCGGTGGGATCACGAATTGTCACCGGTCCGCAGTATCAATTGTCGCCCGCCTCAGTACGCTTGCAGCCGTGACTGAAGTAGTGCCTTCGACCGAAAAGAAGGCGAAGGGTAAGCCGCCGAGGCGGGCGTCGGCGCGCAAGTGGGACTCCGAGACCCACATAGGTCTCGTTCGGCGTGCTCGGCGGATGAATCGTGAACTGGCGGTTGCCTTTCCGCATGTGTACTGCGAGCTGGACTTCACCAATCCACTCGAGCTCACGGTGGCCACCATCCTGTCGGCGCAGAGCACCGACAAGGGCGTCAACCTGACCACGCCCGCGTTGTTCGCGAAGTACCGCACCGCCAAGGACTACGCACAGGCAGATCGCACCGAACTCGAAGAGATGGTGCGGCCGACGGGTTTCTACCGGAACAAGGCGAATTCGTTGATCCGGCTGGGGCAGGAACTCGTGGAGCGTTTCGACGGCCAGGTGCCCGCGACCCTCGAGGAGCTCGTCACGCTTCCCGGCGTCGGCCGCAAGACGGCCAACGTGATCCTCGGCAACGCCTTCGACATTCCGGGCATCACCGTCGACACCCACTTCGGCAGGTTGGTCCGCCGCTGGCGGTGGACGGAACTCGAAGACCCCGTCAAGGTCGAGCACGCGGTCGGTGAGCTGATCGAGCGCAAAGAGTGGACCTTGCTGAGCCACCGGGTGATCTTCCACGGCCGCCGCGTGTGCCACGCCCGCAAGCCGGCCTGCGGGGTCTGCGTGCTGGCCAAGGACTGCCCGTCGTTCGGCGAGGGGCCGACCGATCCGCTCATAGCCGCACCGCTGGTCAAGGGCCCGGAGACCGAACACCTGCTGGCGCTGGCCGGGCTGTAGCCGGCTGCCACCCCATGACCTCGTCGACAAGGTGGACCGTTGTGGTGCTGGCTGTCGTCGTCGCGCTCGGTGCGGGGCTGTGGCTGCAGCTGGACCGCGACACCTCCACGGGCGGTTCCGGTCCGGCTCCCGCACGACAACACCGCGACGCCGACACGCCCGAGGCACTTGCTGAGCCGCGCTCCCGCGCCGCGTTGGCGCCGTGTCCCGGTGACGGACGAGGAGAGGGACCGCAGTCGCTGCGCGGCATCACGGTGGAGTGCGCGGGCGACGGCGCGGACGTCGACGTCGCCAAGGCGGTGGCCGGCCGGGCGGTGGTGCTCAACTTATGGGCCTACTGGTGTGCGCCGTGCGCCGAGGAACTGCCCGCAATGGCCGAGTATCAGCGGCGGGTCGGTCCGGCGGTGACGGTGCTGACGGTGCACCAGGACGAGAACGAGACCGCCGCACTGCTGCGGCTTGCCGAACTGGGCGTACACCTGCCGACGCTGCAGGACGGCAGGCGTTTGATCGCCGCCGCGCTGCAGGTGCCCAACGTGATGCCCGCGACGGTGGTGCTGCGGCCGGACGGTAGCGTTGCCGAGATCCTGCCGCGTTCGTTCACCAGTGCCGAGGAAATCGCCTCCGCGGTCGATCCAGAGATAGGGGTACCGGGGTGAGTTCGGAGAGCGACCGGAACCCGCTGGCCCCCGACGCCGCTCCGTCCTGGCTGAAGCCACTGGTCGACAACGCCCACGCCGTCAAGAAGGCCTACCGACGCCGGGTGCCCGCCGAACTGCTCGCGGTGGTGACCGCCGCCAACGCGAAGGCCGCGTTGACCGGGTCCGGCCGCGACGCCGCGGTGCTTGTGCTCTTCTCGGGCCCGCAGGACTCACCCACCGGCGGCCTGCCCGACGACGCCGATCTGCTCCTGACGGTCCGGGCGTCGACGCTGCGCCACCACGCCGGTCAGGCCGCGTTTCCGGGCGGCGCGGCTGATCCGGGTGACGAAGGCCCGATTTACACCGCGCTGCGCGAGGCGAACGAGGAAACCGGGATCGACACCGACAGGCTGGCGCCGCTCGCGACACTGGAGAAGATGTTCATCCCGCCGTCGGGCTTCCACGTCGTACCGGTTCTCGCCTATTCGACCGATCCCGGCCCGGTGGCCGTCGTCGACGAGTCGGAGACCGCGATCGTCGCGCGGGTGCCGGTTCGGGCGTTCATCAATCCCGAGAATCGGCTGATGGTGTACCGCAAGCAGAACACGCGCCGGCTGGCAGGGCCCGCCTTCCTGCTGAACGACATGCTGGTCTGGGGGTTCACTGGGCAGGTGATCTCGGCGATTCTCGACGTTGCGGGGTGGGCGCAGCCATGGAACACCGACGACGTGCGGGAGTTGGACGACGTGATGGCCCTTGTCGGTCATGATGAGACCGACGGGGAGGACCAACTATGACGTCGTCGCAGTGGCTCGACATGGCCGTGCTGGCGGTTGCCTGCGTCGCGGCGATCTCGGGCTGGCGTTCGGGGGCGCTCGGCTCGTTGCTGTCCTTCATCGGCGTGGTGCTCGGCGCCGTGGCCGGAGTGCTGCTCGCACCGCACATCGTCAGCAATTTCACCGGCACCCGGACGCAGCTCTTCGTCACGCTGTTCTTGATCCTCGGGCTTGTCGTCATCGGCGAGATCGCGGGTGTGGTGCTGGGCCGGGCGGTGCGCGGCGCGATCCGCAACCGCACGGTGCGCGCCTTCGACTCGGTGATCGGCGTCGTCGTGATGGTGCTGGCGGTCGCGGTCGTGGCCTATCTGCTCGCGACACCGCTGACGTCGACCAACCAGCCGAACCTGGCCGCCGCCGTGCGCGGATCCAAGGTGCTCAGCCAGGTCGACTCGGTGGCCCCGCCGTGGTTGAAGGCGGTGCCCAACCGTCTCAAGGCGCTGCTGGACACCTCCGGTCTGCCCGACGTGCTTCAGCCGTTCGGTCGCACGCCGATCGCCAACGTCGATGCGCCCGACGCCGCGCTGATCAACGACCCTGTCGTGGCGACCGTGCGGCCGAGCATCACCAAGATCCGCGGAGTGGCGCCGGGCTGCCAAAAGGTCTTGGAGGGAACGGGTTTCGTCGTCGCGCCGAACCGGGTGATGTCCAATGCGCACGTCGTGGCAGGCGCAGAGACCGTGACGGTCGAGTCCGACGGACAGACGTTCGACGCGACGGTGGTGTCCTACGATCCCGACGCCGACATCTCGATCCTCGACGTCCCGGGTCTGCCCGCGGCGCCGCTGCCGTTCGCGCAGGAACACGCGAAGAGCGGCACCGACGCGCTGGTGCTCGGCTACCCCGGCGGCGGCGACTTCCAGGCCACACCGGCGCGGGTGCGCGAGACGATCGAACTCAAGGGCCCCGACATCTACAAGAGCAAGACGGTCGACCGTGAGGTCTACACGATCAGAGGCACTGTGCGCCAGGGTAATTCGGGTGGTCCGATGATCGACCGGCAAGGTCAGGTGCTCGGTGTGGTGTTCGGCGCCGCTGTGGACGACGCGGAAACCGGGTTCGTGCTGACCACCAGGGAGGTCGGCCACCAGCTCGGCAGGATCGGCAACACCGCGCAGGTGCCCACCGGCACCTGCGTCAACAGCTAGCCCTGATCGAGGAACCGCGACAACTGGGCGTTGACCGCTTCGGGTGCCTCTTCGTGGGCGAAATGCCCTGCGCCGGCGATGGATACATAACGGCCGTGCGGTGCGTACTCCTGCGTGCGATTGACCGGGTCGGCCAGCACATAGGGATCGGCGTCGCCGCGGATGTGCAACATCGGCACGGTGAGGGGCCGCTTCATCGACCGCATGAAGCGCCTGCCCTCGCTTTTCAGCTGGCTGCGCACGGCCCAGCGCTGGTACTCCAGCGCCGAGTGAGCCGCCGACGGGATCTGGATGGCCTGCCGCATCCACGCGATTGTCTCGGAGAAGTCCTCTGAAGCAACCCATTTCGCGCTACCGCGACTGCGTACCAGCCGTTCCAGCTCGGCCGCGTTGTGTCGCGTCAGCGCGCGTTCGGGCCACCTCGGCACCTGGTAGCGCAGCATCCACGGCAGCAGTGCCCGGCTCTGATCGCGGTGTCGCAGCGCCGACGCGCGCAGCGCCGCCGGGTGCGGTGAGCTGATCACCCCGATCGCGCGCACCATGCGCGGGTGCAGCACGGAGGTGGCCCAGCAGACGAGGCCGCCGTCGGCATGCCCGATAAGCGTCGCCGACGGATGGCCGAGGGCGCGGACGAGGCCCGCGGTGTCGCCGGCCAGCGTCCACCCGTCGTAACCACGCGGCGGTTTGTCGCTGCCGCCGTAGCCGCGCAGGTCCACGGCGACGACCCGGGCGTTGCGCAGGCCGCGCAGCTGGTGCCGCCACGACCACCAGAACGAGCCGAACCCGTGAAGCAGGATCACCAGCGGCCGCTCGGTGAGCGGCTCGGCGGATTCGTCGGCTCTGGTCTCGGCTTCCACCACGTGGAACCGAATGCCGTTGGCGTGCACCTCGAGATGTCGCCACGGACCGTCGATACGGACGACCGACGGGTCGGGTGGGGCCATTACCAGCCGGACGGGTCCGCGGTCGGGGCGGGTTTCCCATCGGATGCGCCCAACGCCTTGGTTTTGTCGTGACCTGGGGTCAGCGCCTCCGGAATCTCTCTGACCGATTGGATGGTCTTCTGCGGGCCCCGGATACGGCGCACCTTGAGATAGCCGAACAGGGCGAGGACGGCCGTGACGATGACCATGATGCCGAACACGATCAGGAACGCCACCCACCGCCACAGCCAGGTGTCGAGGAGTTCGGCGACGAAGAAGAAGAAAAAGAACGTGGAGTAGAACAGCACGACGAGCGCGAGGATGAAGAAGACGCTGCCGGTGAGGCCCTTCTTGACGTCGCGGGTGATCTCGGCGCGGGCCAGTTCCACCTCGGCACGCACCAGCGTCGACACCTGCGCGGTCGCGTCCTTGACGAGGTCGCCGATCGACGGATCCGGCTTGGGAGCGTGCGGGTCGACCAGCGGTATCGAGGTCACCGTCGTCGGTACGCCATTCTTCCGTTCAGTACTGCTCACGGACGGTCCTCCCCGATTTCGTTGTTTCTGCAGAAATCATCGTGCCACGTAGCGTCGAGCCAGACGATCCCGGCCGAACGTTAGACTGACCGTCTCTGGTGAGTTAGGTGGTCGGGACGTTGATGGGGGATGGGTTTTGAGGACCGAACACCGTTGGCTCCTGCGTTCGACCGCCGCGCTGCTCACGGCCGTCGCCTTGTCGGCGCCCGCCACGCCGAGGGCGTGGGCCGACGAGCCGGTGCCGCTGGGCGGCGGGTCCGGGCTGGTCGTCAACGGCGAGACGCTGTGCACGCTGACCTCGATCGGCAACGACAACCGCGGAAACCTGGTCGGCTTCACCTCGGCTCACTGCGGCGGCCCCGGCGCGCAGGTGGGCGCTGAAGGCGCCGAAGGCAGCGGTGTGCTCGGCACCATGGTGGCCGGCAACGACGCGCTCGACTACGCGGTGATCCAGTTCGACCCGCAGAAGGTCACCCCGATCAACAACGTCGACAACTTCCAGATCGACGGATTGGGACCGGACCCCGCGACGGGCGATGTGGCGTGCAAGCTCGGCCGCACCACCGGCTACTCGTGCGGCGTCGTGTGGGGTCAAGGCCAGGAGCCCGGCACGATCGTCAGCCAGGTGTGCGGCCAGCCCGGCGACTCCGGAGCGCCGGTGACGGTCAACAACCGGCTGGTGGGCATGATTCACGGCGCGTTCGCCGAAGACCTGCCGACCTGCGTGGTCAAGTTCATTCCGTTGCACACCCCGGCCGTCGCGATGTCGATCAACACCCAGCTGGCCGACATCGTCGCCAAGAACCGGCCCGGATCGGGCTTCGTCCCCGTCGGCGCGGCGCCCGCGGTATAGGCGCTACTTACTCGCCTTGATCGCCTCGAACACCGAGGGATCCACCAGCGTCGAGGTGTCGCCGAGCTCGCGCCCCTCGGCGACGTCACGCAGCAGACGGCGCATGATCTTGCCGCTGCGGGTCTTCGGAAGTTCGGGGACGACGTGGATCTCGCGCGGGCGGGCGATCTTTCCGATTTCCTTCGCCACCTGCTCGCGCAGTTCGTCGACCATGTTGTCGTTGTCCTTGGCGTGCGATTCGAGGATGACGAACGCGCAGATGCCCTGGCCGGTGGTTTCGTCGGAGGCGCCAACAACGGCAGCCTCGGCAACACCGGAGTGACCGACGAGAGCCGACTCAACCTCTGTCGTCGAAATCCGATGGCCGGACACATTCATCACGTCGTCGATGCGGCCGAGCAGCCAGATGTTGCCGTCGGAATCGACGCGGGCCCCGTCGCCTGCGAAGTACCAGCCCTGGTCGGCGTACCGCGACCAGTAGGTCTCCCGGTAGCGCTCGGGGTCGCCCCAGATGCCGCGCAGCATCGACGGCCACGGCTGATCGAGCACCAGATAACCGGTCACGTGTTCGGCCTCGTCGGCGCCCGGCACCAGCTCCTTGCCGTCCTCGTCGACGATGATCGCCGAGATGCCGGGAAGCGGTGTCATCGCCGAGCCGGGCTTGGCCGCCGTGACACCGGGTAGCGGTGAAATCATGATCGCACCGGTCTCCGTCTGCCACCAGGTGTCGACGATCGGGGTCTTGTTGCCGCCGAACGCGTCTCGATACCATCGCCATGCCTCGGGGTTGATCGGCTCGCCAACCGATCCCAGCAACCGCAGGCTCGACAGATCGTGAGCGTCGGGGAACTCGCGACCCCACTTCATGAACATCCGGATCAGCGTGGGCGCGGTGTAATAGATTGTCACACCGTACTTTTCGATGACCTCGAAGTGCCTGTGCTCGTTGGGCGAGTTCGGCGTGCCCTCATAAACCACCTGGGTGACGCCGTTGGACAGCGGCCCGTAGACGATGTAGGTGTGGCCGGTCACCCAGCCGATATCCGCTGTGCACCAGTAGACGTCGGTCTCGGGCTTGACGTCGAAGACATAGTGGTGGGTGTAGGACGCCTGCGTCAGGTAACCACCGGAGGTGTGCATGATGCCCTTGGGCTTGCCCGTTGTCCCCGATGTGTAGAGCAGGAACAGCGGGTGCTCGGAGTCGAAGGCGTGCGGTGTGTGCTCGGGCGACGCCGTGTCGACGGTCTCGTGCCACCACAGGTCACGTCCGTCGGTCCACGGCGTGTCAATTCCGGTGCGGCGCACCACAAGTACGTGCTCGACAGACTTCTGCCCGTCACAGGCTTCGTCGACCGATTCTTTCAGCGACGCTGCTTTGCCGCGCCGGTACTGGCCGTCGGCGGTGATGACGAGCTTGGCCTCGGCATCCTCGATGCGGGCCGCGAGCGCCGCTGACGAGAACCCGGCGAAGACCACAGAGTGCAGTACGCCGAGGCGCGCGCAGGCCAGCATCGCCACGATCGCCTCGGGAATCATCGGCATGTAGATGGCCACGCGGTCGCCGGCCTTTAGGCCGAGGTCGGTCAGTGCGTTGGCCGCCTTCGACACCTCGGCGAGCAGCTCGGAGTAGGTGATCTCTCTGGTGTCGTCCTTCGGTTCGCCTTCCCAGCGGATGGCGACCCGATCGCCGTTGCCCGCTTCCACGTGGCGATCCACGCAGTTGTAGGCGACGTTGAGCTTTCCGCCGACGAACCATTTCGCGACAGGAGCCTCCGACCAGTCGAGGACCTCGTCGAACGGGGTGTCCCAGGCCAGCCGCTTGGCCTGGTTCGCCCAGAACGTCAGGCGATCCTTCTCGGCCTCGCTGTACAGCTCGGCGGTCGCGTTGGCCTGTGCGGCGAAGTCGTCGGCTGGGGGATACGTGGCTGGGCCCTCGGCATGGGATTTCGACATGACTGTGAGCCTAGTCACCGAGCGCGGCACAGCAACGTTGCGTTGGGTTGCATCCCACCGGAATACCCGCTCGTGCAGCGCTAGCCTTGCCCGGATGACGTCTCACCCATTGGCCCCGCTCGCCGAGCTGCCCGGTGTCGCCGCAGCGGGCGACGAGGCCCGCGAGGCGCTCGGCAAGGCGCACCGCCACCGCACCAACCTCAGGGGCTGGCCCGCCACCGCCGCGGAAGCCGCGGTGCGGGCGGCGAGGGCGTCGGCTGTGCTCGAGGGCGGCTCGCTGCAACAGTCCGAGACCGGCGAACCCGACCCAATGCTGGCCGGTGCGCTTCGGGTGTCGGAGGCGCTCGAGGGCGGCGCGACGGCACTCGTCGGGGTGTGGCAGAAGGCGCCGAGTCAGGCACTGGCCCGGCTGCACGCGTTGGCCGCAGCAGATCTGGTCGACGACGAACGACTCGGACGGCCGCGCGCCGACGCCGACGTCGTTCCGCGGCTGGAGTTGTTGATCGAACTCGTCACCGGCAAATCGGCGGTGCCCGCCACGGTGCTGGCCGCGGTGGCACACGGGGAGCTTCTGACGCTGGCCCCGTTCGGCACCGCCGACGGACTCGTCGCCCGTGGGGTGTCGCGGTTGGTGACGATCGCCAGCGGATTGGACCCGCACGGGCTGGGGGTGCCGGAAGTGGTGTGGATGCGGCGTTCCGGCGATTACCGCGCCGCCGCGCGTGGCTTCGCGTCCGGCACGCCGGATGGTCTTGCCGCGTGGTTGGTGCTCAGCAGCGAGGCGCTTCGGGCGGGTGCACGGGAGGCGCTTGCGATCGCGGAAGGCGCCTGCGAAGTAGCACGTCCAGCAAAGTGAAAGCGGGCGGCGGTCCGAAACTGGTTCGGCTCGCCGCCCGCTAGCACGGACTCCGGTTACCAAGCGTGCTGGTCAGGTGTGCGTGGGTGGCCTCGGCGTCCTTGACGATGCGCTACGACTGCGGCCTCACCCAGGAGGCTGTCGATGTCGTCCGCTCTTCGCAATTACGCAGGCCCGCAACACTTTTGCCTATTCAGCGGCTTTAGCTCCGCGTGGGTGCCGGGATCCGTGCTGGGTAGCCTGCCGCGGGAGCTCGAGCCTTCTCTTCCGGCTCGCGCTTGGCCTTGCCAGGCTTCCGTGCTTCCTTTGTACTCCGTGACCCCGGTCACAGCAAGGGGGAATCGCGCGTGAAATTCGATCGTTACCGCCAGCGTGTCAGCTACGACAACTGGTCGGACTCTAGAGGGGCGAATTTGCGTAGCAGCGAGTACGTCAGCGCCCCGGCCAGCAGCGCGCTGAGGCCGACGGCCGCGGTCGTGGCGACGGCGGCGCCGGAGGGAGTGGGAAGACGGTCCCGCAGCGGCACCGGCCTCGAGAACGTCAGCACCGGCCAGTCGCGCGCGACCGCCTCTTTGCGCAGCCCGCGGTCGGGGTTCACCACGGTCGGGTGACCGACCGCTTCGAGCATCGGCAGATCGGTGACCGAGTCCGAATACGCGTAACAGTGCTCGAGCGCGTATCCCTCGCGTGCGGCGAGTTCACGAATGGCCTCCGCCTTGCCCTCGCCGAAGCAGTAGTACGCCACCTCGCCGGTGTACTTCCCGTCCTCGACGACCATCCGCGTCGCCATCGCGTGGGTGGCGCCGAGGGCCTTGGCTATTGGAGCGACGACTTCCTCGCCCGAGGCCGATACGACGACGACGTCGCGTCCGCACAACTTGTGGTCGGCGATCAGATTGGCGGCTTCGGCGAAGATCAACGGGTCGACGATGTCATGCAGTGTCTCGCCGACGATCGACTTGACCTGTTCGACGTCCCATCCGGCGCACATATTGGTGACGTAATTGCGCATACGGTCCATCTGGTCGTGGTCAGCGCCCGACATGAGGAACAGGAACTGGGCGTAAGTGGACTTGAGTACGGCCCGTCTATTAATTAGCCCTTGGTCGAAGAAGGGTTTGCTGAAAGCCAACGTGCTGGACTTCGCGATCACCGTCTTATCGAGGTCGAAGAAGGCCGCCGTGCGAACGGGTTGCCCGGTTTCCGGCGTCGATTGCCCTTCGTCGACCCCCGCGGCCGCCGGGTCGGTTGCGGTCACGACGCCCAGCATAGGGTGCGACCGCGACAGGTGGCCGATCAAGCGTCCAAAACGGCAGTTCACGACCCGTGCCGATGGCCGCCCTCCTGGGGCGATATCGGGTGCTTCCTGTGGCAAGCACTACTTGCGCCTCTTGGCCTTTCCGTGTGTATAGTGAGGATTACTCGGCTTATGCCGGGTGTGCATCAGCCCGACCCCCCGGGGCTGATACACGACGACCTCCGCCTCCTCCCCCCTGGCGGGGGTCGTCCCTTTTTCAGGGCCCTTTCGTTGGCCGGATAGGTGGGGAAGTCCCGCTAGGTTGCGGAATCGCATTTTCGATGTGCGGGTTGGAACACGTTCTATGCACAGTTGAGACCTGGTGCACAGATCCTGCAACGGCTCTGGCTGTCGGCCGGATAACTCCAGCACGGTGGGCTGATGGACGCTCGCAACGGTGTGCTCGCAATGGTCGCTGAAACTGCAGCACGCGACGCGGTTGACCGCGTCGCAGCGGCTGCCGGCGTGCCCGTCGTCCACGTTGCGCGTCCGCCGGGCCGGCAAGCCTGGCGCGGGGCATCGGCGGTTCTCCTCGACGCCGCGGCGGCGGTCGGGTGTGCTTCGGCCCGACTGCCTCGGCGCGACCACGTCGCCATCCTCTGTACCGGCGAGCCGGGCGCCGCCGACTGGCAGACGGCGATCGCCGTGGGCGCACAAGACGTGATGACCCTGCCCGCCGACGAGGCTCGTCTCGTCGCCGCGTTGTCAGAAGCCGCGGAGTCCGGCCGGCATGCCGAGCGCGGTGGTGCGGTCGTCGCTGTGATGGGAAGCCGCGGCGGTGCGGGCGCCTCGTTGTTCGCCACCGCGCTCGCCCGGTCGGCACGCCAAGCCCTCCTTGTCGACGCCGATCCGTGGAGCGGTGGAATCGACCTCGTCGTCGGCACCGAGGACAAGCCGGGACTGCGCTGGCCCGATCTGACGGTGGAGCACGGCCGGTTGGACTTCGCGGCGTTGCGCCAGGCATTGCCCCGGCTCAACGGACTGAGCGTGTTGTCGGGCGTGCGCGCGGGCAACGACGTGGAGCCCGGGCCGTTGGCGGCGATCATCGACGCGGGGCAGCGCGGCGGCGCGACGGTGGTCTGTGATCTGCCGCGACGAATGACTCGGTCGGTCGAGATCGCCGTGGAAGCAGCCGATCTGGTGGTACTCGTCGCGACGGCGGATGTCGGCAGTTGCGCTGCGGCCACACCGGTCGCGTCGGCGCTCTCCGTGGTCAACCCGAATATCGGACTGGTGGTTCGCGGGCCGTCGCCCGCAGGGCTGCGCTCGGTTGACGTGGCGCGCGTCGTCGCTCTGCCGCTGCTCGCGAGCATGCGGGCGCAGTCCAATCTCGCGGCGATGCTGGAGCGCGGCGGTCTGCGAGTCGGCCATCGGTCACCGCTCGCCACCGCAGCGCGGCAGGTGCTTTCGGTGTTGGCGAAGCACCCGTCGGCGGAGGCCGCATGAGCGAGTCGTTGATCGAGCGGGTCCGTGAGCGGCTTGCGGCCGAATCGGCCCCGCTTCGTCCGAATGTCGTCGCCGCGGCGATTCGCGCGGAATCGGGAGGGGTGCTCGGGGACACCGAGGTCCTGAGCAACCTGCGGACGCTGCAGACGGAGCTGACGGGCGTCGGAATTCTCGAGCCACTGCTTCGCGCGCAAGGCGCGACCGACGTCCTCGTCACGGCACCGGACGCAGTGTGGATCGACGACGGAAACGGATTGCGGCGCAGCTCTATCCAGTTTGCCGACGAGGCTGCGGTGCGGCGGCTGGCGCAACGGCTCGCGTTGAGCGTGGGACGCCGACTCGACGAGGCGCAGCCCTGGGTGGACGGCCAGCTGGTCGGCGTGACCGCCGACCAGTTCACCGTTCGGCTGCATGCGGTGCTCGCGCCCATCGCGTCGGCAGGCACCTGTCTGTCGTTGCGAGTGCTGCGCCCGGCGACACAGGATCTCGCGATGCTCACGGGGTCTGGGGCGATAGCGGCGCAGGCGGCGACGCTGCTCGACAGGATCATCACCGCGCGGCTGGCGTTCCTGGTCTCCGGCGGCACGGGGGCGGGCAAGACGACGCTGCTGTCCGCCGCGCTCGGTGCGGTCGCGTCGAGCGAACGAATCATCTGTGTGGAGGACGCCGCTGAGTTGCAGCCGCGGCATCCGCATCTGGTGAATCTCGTCGCGCGGTGCGCGAATGTCGAAGGGATAGGCGAGATCACGGTGCGTGACCTGGTGCGGCAGGCGTTGCGGATGCGGCCTGACCGCATCGTCGTCGGCGAGGTGCGCGGTGCGGAGGTCGTCGACCTGCTGGCCGCCCTCAACACCGGTCACGACGGTGGTGCGGGGACCGTGCACGCGAACAATCCGGCCGAGGTCCCTGCCCGCCTGGAAGCGCTCGCGGCGCTTGGCGGCCTCGACCGCTTCGGCGTTGCACAGCCAGCTCGCGGCCGCGGTTCAGGTGCTCTTGCATGTCGGTCGGGACCGGGACGGCAAGCGAAGGCTCAGCGAGATCGCGGTGCTTCGCCGCGATTCCGGTGGTCTGGTCAGGGTTGCGACGGCGTGGCACGCCGACCGCGGATTCGACAGCGGCGCAGACCAGCTGGAGACCCTGCTGAAGGGGCGGGCTGGCGGATGACGGGTGCGGCTCTCGTGCTTGGCATTGGCAGTGGTCGTCGCACCGTCGCGGCACCGGCTGCTGCCGCCGACGGTCCCGCGGGCGTCGGTCGCCGATGATCGGTGGCAGCGGTTGCTCTGGGTGCTGCGGTGGCGGTGGTGCTACCACCGTCGGTTGCGGTGGCGGCAGCTGTCGGCGGCGGGACCCTGTTGATCCGCAGGCGACGGATGGTCGCTCGGCGGGCCCGCGCGCGGGAGGCCGCTGCGCTGCAGAGCGCGCTCGAGGTATTGGTGGGCGAGTTGCGCATCGGCGCACATCCCGTGTCGGCGTTCGAGGTTGCCGCCGGCGAGGTGGACGGGCCCGTCGCAGCCATCCTGAGCGCCGTAGCCGCGCGGGCCCGGCTCGGAGCCGACGTCGCGGCTGGGCTGCGGAGTTCGGCAGCGTCGTCACGACTGGCAGGGCATTGGCAGCGGCTGGCGCTGTTCTGGCGGCTGGCGCAGGCTCACGGACTGGCGATCGCGACGTTGATGCGCGCCGCGCACCGCGACATCGTCGAGCGGGAGCGGTTCCCGCACGTGTCGATGCGGGAATGGCGGGTGCCCGCGCCACAGCCGCCGTGCTGGCGGGACTGCCCGTGCTCGGAATCGGTCTCGGCCAACTCATCGGGGCGGACCCGGTGGGATTCCTGTTCTCCGGCGGGCTCGGCGGGTGGCTACTCGTGGCCGGTGTCATGCTCGCCTGTGGCGGACTGCTGTGGTCGGATGCCATCACGGGACGGGCGCAGGCATGATTTCCGCCTGTCTGTTGGCGGCCGCACTGCTGGTTGCCGGTGCGCCGTCGCGCGTTCGCCGACGCGTGGCAGATCGACGGTCCCTCCACACCTGCGGTGCCGTCGAGCGACTCTGATGCGCTCGCTGTCGCATCCACTCTCGACGTGTTCGCTGCCTGCCTCACATCGGGTATGGCGGTGTCATCAGCGGCTGCTGCGGCCGCGCCGTCGGCTCCGATCCGGCTCGGCGCGGTGCTCCGCCGAGCCGCCGACATGTTGGCTCTCGGCGCGGATCCGTCTGCGGCATGGTCGAATCCGGAGCTGGCCGCTCGACGACCACGGCGAGGCCCTTCTTCGGCTCGCGCGCCGATCGGCGACATCGGGTGCCGCGCTTGCCCATGGCGTCGCCGACCTGGCCGACCAATCGCGCCACGCTGCGGCTTCGGCGGCCGACGCGCGGGCGCAACGGGCTTCGGTGCTGATCGCGGGCCCCTCGGGTTGTGCTATCTGCCCGCCTTCGTGTGCCTCGGCATCGTCCCGATCGTCGCGGGCCTGGCAGGCGACGTGCTGCGGTCGGGTCTGGCATGACCCAACGCGTACTGTCCGGTAAACCAAGGGAAGGAAAAACACATGGTGCAGAGAATGATTCGCGAAGCCAAGGCGCGGATGGTGGTTCTGCTGGTCGACGACAGCGGCATGTCGACCGTCGAGTACGCGATCGGCACGATCGCCGCCGCGGCGTTCGGCGCGATCCTCTACACGGTCGTCACCGGCGACTCGATCGTCAGCGCGCTGACGAACATCATCAACCGCGCGCTGAACACCAACGTCTGACCGGTGATCGCGGTGCTGCCACCATCGAGGCGGCCTTCGCCATCGCCGCCCTCGTGGCGGTTCTGGCGCTGTGCGTCGCCGGGCTCACCGCGATGTCGATGCAGGTGCGGTGCATCGACGCCGCTAGGGAGGCGGCCCGGCTCGCGGCGCGCGGCGACGACGCGGCGGCGGCGCGAGACGGGACGCGACATCGCGCCCGTCGATGCGGGCATCGACATCGCAGGGACGGTGAGTCTGGTCGTGGCGACGGTCACCTCTCGCTCGATTCTGTTGCCGGGCATCGTCATTCGTGCGAGTGCGGTGGCGGCCGTGGAGCCGTCTGCGGGATGACGGCGGCTCGGCGACGGCTCTCGCCGTCGCGATGATGGCCGTGCTTCTGGCCTTCACTGTCGGCGGGTTCCATATCGGGTCGGCCGTCGTCGCCCGGCACCGCGCTCAGGCGGCCGCCGATCTCGCGGCGCTGGCTGCCGCGGCCCAGTCTGGCGGACGGTGCGCCGCGGCATGCGGCCAGGCTTGGCTCATCGCGCGGGCGATGAACGTGGCCGTCCTCGACTGCGCGGTCGACGACCTCGACGTGGTGATCACCGTCGCGGCCGGGAAAGCTCGCGCCGCCGCGCGGGCGGGACCCGCCTGATATGACTGAGCGATGGCGAGTTCTGCCGTCGCACCCACCGCGTTCCGGTACCCGGACGCGCAACAGCCGTCGCATACGACTGCGCGGGCTGGTCAAGCGGCTCACCGGCGTCGATCTGTTGCCGTCCGACGCCGTCGCCCAGTCTTTCATCGACGGGCTCAATGTCGGCGACCCGGTTGCGGAGCGGTTCGTCGCCGAGACCTACCACGGCGAACTCGGCGCGCGGCAGGCTCGCGATCTCGTCGAGAAGGCTCAGCGAGGCGGCATCGACAATGTGCCAGAGGCGCCGGACTCCATGCGCGCGCTCTTCGAGGAGTTCGAGCAGTTGCCCGAGTGGGTCGTCCCAGAACTCGTGGAGGAGGGCGCCGCTGTCTGGCGCCGCTGGGCCTATGCGCTTGGCGCCCTTGGCAACGCAGGCACCAACGACACCTACACCGAGGGCTGGCTCGCCGTGCCGTTGTCCCTGTCGGGTGGCTACGCCGGTCGGCGGGCGCTGCACCGCTACCTCGAAACGTCACGGTGGTGGATCGAGGTCTGCCGTCCCGGCGCGATCCTCACGCCGGGGTCTGCTGCCCGCAACATCTCTCTTCACGTCCGGATCATGCATGTCAGCGTCCGCGACCGGGTGAGGCAGCATCCGGAGTGGGACGCCGAACGCTGGGGTCTGCCGATCAGCCAGTCCGCGATGCTGCTGACGCTGCTCGGCGGGAGCGTCGCTCCTGCGTTCGGTCTGTTTCTTCTCGGGCATCTGACCTCGCCCCGCGAGATGCGCGCCGTCCTGCATTTCAACCGATACTGCGGATATCTCGTCGGCGTGCGCTGCGACGGCTACTTCCCCGAGACCATCGGCGACGCCTGGCGCATTCTGTTCATGGCCGATGCTGCGCGCAATTACGACAGTGCCGCCAGCGGCGCTGAGCTCGTCGAATCCTTCGTCCCCGCTTTCGCGCCTGCGGCGTCGCACCGTGGCATCGCGCGGCTGCGCGCCGAATACCACTACCGCGTCCAAGCCGGTTATCTGGGCCTGTACATGCTGCCGTGGAACCGCCGCCGCTACCGACTACCGTCTGCACTGCCTGGAATCGCATTGCTGCTCATGCGATCTCCGCTCATCGTCGCCGTCGAGTTGATGCGGCGGGCGTCGAAACGGGTGGATCGACGTTGGCAGCAGACCAATGTCAGCCGGTGGGATGCCTGGTTGCGATGGCAATCGGCAGGAAAGGCAGCGGAGTTCGAAGCCGCGACACCGCTGCGACGGTAGCGCGGGTCGCAGCGCTAGTTGTCCTTGGACTTCTTGTGCTTGTGTTTCTTGCGTTTCTTGTCTTTTCGCGACTTCTTCTCCTGCGGTGAATCGTTCGTCGTCATCGCCGTCGGCGGTGAATTCCACCACCGCCAACTCCGCTTCCGTCGGCAGTCGCAGCGCCATCAAAGCGGCGAAAGTATCCGGCTCGAGTTCGATCCGGTTGATGGTCATATGCACCGGCGTCCACCCGCCGTCATTCGTGCGCAACCGCAGATATCCCGCTGGTGGCACCGTTGGCGAATTCCAGTGTCATCCGCGCCATGTGTATCGCGTCCGCGGGATTGACCGATGGCCTGCCCGCCTCCCGCGCGCGCCAGTCGAAGAACGGCGCAGGCTCGTCGAGCCATTTGAGCAGGGTCCAGTGGACCGGGTCGACCAACGCACGGTGCACGCCGGGCCGCGCAAGGCCGTCGAGAATCCGTTGCGCCAGGTGGACGGGCGGCAGAGACGGGCCTTCGGACTCGGCGCGCCAGTTCATGGCGCGACAGATCAGGCGTTCGGTGCCGTCGTCGTCGGTCTCCGTGTTCGCGCGCGCGACGAAGCCGACGGAGATCGTCTCACCCTGATGGTCGGTGACGGTCCACGTACTGCACATCTTCATACCGGGCTCTGCCTTGATCGCCATCGCCAGAACCTTGGCCTCGTTGGCGTTGAGGGCGCGTACCGGCAGGTCTTCAGCGAACGTCCGGCCGTGGGTGGCCTCGGTCGACGGATCCCGGCCGCTGTTGTAGATCGACTCGGGTGTGTCGGTGGCGACGCCGGCGGTGAGGTCCCATTTCAGAGGCCCCGGACTGAATCGTTCCGGCGGTTCCATCCCGAGCGGCCCGATCCACACATGGACACCATGAACGCGTCCATCCGACATGACTATGGGCTCGGTACGGATTACGCGGTCGTTCCTCGGGGTGATGGTGCTCATCGGCTCGGCTGCGTGTACCGCCTCGGATATCGCCGTCTGAATGGCCATCAGGTCAGGACTTCGTCGGAGAAAGACGCTGATGGGGATGAGATTCTTGGTCTGACGCCCGTCGGCGACCACGACCGGCTCGCTGCCAAGCGTCTCCACGAGCAGCCAGTCGTGGCTCATTGCGTAGATCTTACCGGGCTTCGGTCTGCGAAACCGCAGGTGAATGGAACTACGAAATCCGTAGTTTGTTGGTATAGACCAACGATTTGACGAGCCCGCAAATGAATCCCCGAGTTGCTATCAGCACTCCGAAAAGGTAATTTACGTTTGCGCCTAACAGTGTGAGGCAACATACGGATTGCGTTGTACTCCGTGTCGTCTCAATCTCAGGCGCTCGGCGTGCCCAAGCATCCGGCACCGTCGATTGCTGGTCCACGGGGGCGGCCGTCGAGGGGTCGGTCGTCACCGTGGTCCCACGTTTCTCTCTACGTCCCCGCGCGCCCCAGTTGGCGGAGCACCAACCGCAGCACACGAACGGCGCCCACCTTGTCCAGCGGGTCGTTCCCGTTACCGCACTTCGGTGATTGCACACACGAAGGACAGCCGAGCGGACACTCACACGCTTCGATCGCGTCGGCCGTCGCGCGCCCACCACGTCGCGATCTGCTCGAAACCGCGGTCGGCGAATCCCGCCCCGCCCGGGTAGCCGTCGTAGACGAAAATCGTCGGCAGGCCGTCCACCGGTCCCACCGCGGTCGACAAGCCGCCGATGTCGCCGCGATCACAACTGGCGATCAACGGCAGCAACCCGATGGCGGCATGCTCGGCTGCATGCAGTGAACCCGGTATGCGCAGGGGTTCTACGCCGCTGTCCTGCAACGCTTCCGGGGTGATCGTGCACATGACCGCTTTGGTTTCCAGCGTCCGGGTCGGCATGTCGAGCTCGACGAAGTCGATCACCTCGCCGGTCAGCTCACGCCGGAGATAGCCGATCACCGTATTGCTCACCGACACCGGCACTAGACCAATGGTGATCGGCCCGAACGTTTTCCGCTCACCCGGTCCGGTCACCGCGATGTCGGTGAGCTCACGCGCGAACGTCGTATAGCCGGGATCGTCGGCGTGCACGAACGCCACTCCGTCCTCGAAGTCGAGTGAGTCCACCAGGTAGGACTCGCCTCGGTGCAGATAAACCGCACCCGGATGAACGGTCGACGGTGCGCGCCCCACGTCGGCGCTGCCGAGCAGCCGGCCGGTCTCTGTCTCCAGGATCGCGATCTGTCCGCCCGACGACCCGCGGATGTCGACGGCAGGATGCGGGTCGACGCCGGGGCTCGGGAAGTAGCCGCTCGGTCTGCGCCGCAACAACCCGTCGTCGACGAGCGTGTCCGCGACGGCCTCGGCATTCCACGCCCGCACCTCGGCGTCGGTGAGGGGAAGCTCCGTTGCGGCGCAGAGCAACTGCGGGCCGAGCACATACGGGTTGCCGAGGATCGATGACGACCCGCTCGATCGGTTTGTCCAACAACGCTTCCGGGTGGTGCACCAGATAGGTGTCGAGGGGATCGTCGCGGGCGATCAACAGAATCAGTGCGCCTTGTCCGCGTCGACCGGACCGGCCGGCCTGCTGCCAGAACGACGTCACGGTGCCGGGGAAGCCGGCCAGCACGACGGCGTCGAGGCCTGCGATGTCGACGCCGAGTTCCAGCGCGTTGGTGCTGGCGAGCCCGCGCAGATCGCCGTCGGCCAGTGCGCGTTCCAACTCGCGACGGTCCTCGGCGAGATATCCGGCGCGGTATGACGCCACCCGGCCGGCCAGTTCGGGTGCGACGTCCTCGAGTCGCGCGCGGGCACCCAACGCGGTGAGCTCGGCTCCGCGGCGCGACCGGACGAACGTCAGGGTGCGCGCGCCTTCGGCGATCAGGTCGGCCATCACCCGTGGCCGCCTCGGCGCCGGCCGAACGGCGGACCGGCGCGCCGTTCTCGCCGACCAGATCGGTGCGCAGCGCGGGCTCCCACAGCGCGACGGTGCGCGCGCCCTGCGGCGAGCCGTCCTCGGTGACCTCGAGTGACGGTCTGACCGATCAGCTCTGAGGCGGTGGCTGCCGGCGACGCCGTCGTCGCGCTGGCGAAGATCACCGTCGGCGCCGCGGAGTAGCGCGTGCACAGCCGCAGCAGCCTGCGCAGTACCATCGCCACGTTCGAGCCGAAAACACCGCGGTAGTAATGGCATTCGTCGACGACGATGAAGCGAAGATTGCGGAGGAAGACCGCCCACCTGGCGTGGTTGCGCAGCAGCGACAGATGGATCATGTCGGGGTTGGAGAAGATCCAGCGCGACCGCTCGCGGGCGAAACGCCTTACCTCGCTCGGGCTGTCGCCGTCGTAGGCGCTCGGCGCGACGGTGCCCAGCGAGCTCACCGCATCGGTCAGGGCATGCGCGGTGCGCAGCTGGTCGTGACCCAGGGCTTTGGTCGGCGACAGGTACAGCGCCCGCGCACGCGGATCGGTCGCACAGGCCGTCAGGATCGGCAGTTGGTACGCCAGCGACTTTCCCGACGCGGTGCCGGTGCTGAGCACGACGTGGCGGCCGTCGTGCGCGAGATCGGCGGCCTGGAACTGGTGCGACCACGGCGCGGTGATTCCGCGATCATGGAACGCGCGCACCACATCCGGGTCGGCCCAGTGGGGCCACGCCTGCGGTCGCGCTTGCCGCGGCGGCAGATCCGCGACATGGCGAAGCGGCTTCTCCTCCGGATCGGTGCCTTCGACCGCGCAGGCGAGCAGCTCGCGGCCGAAATCCGACATCGTTTGCCCTCCTGGGGATGAATTGTTCCCTAGTTGCTGCGACAAGACTGTCGCTGGAGCTTGGAACATGATTGACTAAGGGTGGTCGCAGCTTCTGTGTTCGTGTATATGCACTCGCAGGATCGACGTTGCGGTCGCGGTTCCTGCGAGGGTTGTAGGTCGGGTCAAGTTCCGGCGACACACGCGTTGGTATGGCGGTCGGAACGGGCCCGGGACGCCGGAAGTCGGTGGACCGTACCCGGTAAGTAGAGAAGGAAAGATCGAAAGATGCCACAGGGAACTGTGAAGTGGTTCAACGCGGAGAAGGGCTTCGGCTTCATCGCTCCTGAAGATGGGTCGGCGGACGTGTTTGTCCACTACACGGAAATTCAGGGATCCGGCTTCCGGACTCTTGAGGAGAACCAGAAGGTTGAGTTCGAGGTCGGTCAGAGCCCCAAGGGCCCGCAGGCAACCGGCGTTCGGTCCATCTAAGCAATCGAACCTGACGATTCCCCCCGCCACGTCCGCGAAGGACCGGCGGGGGGTTTTCGTTTCCGGACCAACTGCGCCCCGCCGCCAGCGCAGCACAGCGGTACTGGCCTACTGTCGTCTGCGTGAGTCAGCTGTCGTTTTTCTCGGCAGAGTCGGTACCGCCTGCGGTCGCCGACCTGACGGGACTTCTCGCCGCACCCGGCCAGGTGGTCGTGGTGGGCGAGGGCGCGCGGCTGTCGGTGGTGGTGGACCGGCTGTGGCGGGCCGCGGCGCTGGCCGACATGATCGTCGAGGCCGGCCTCGAACCCGAGATCGCCCGCACCGACGAGAACACCCCGCTCGTCCGCACCGCCGTCGACTCCCGGCTGCTCGGCATCGCCGCCGATTGGACCCGAGGGGCCGTCAAGACGGTGCCGCCGCAGTGGCTGCCCGGTCCGCGCGAGCTGCGGGCCTGGACGCTGGCGGCGGGCACCCCCGAGGCGGACCGATATTTATTAGGTCTCGACCCGCACGCCCCGGATACTCATTCGCCGCTCGCGTCAGCGCTGATGCGGGTAGGGATAGCGCCGACTCTCATCGGCACGACGAGGCGCCCGTCCGGCGCTGCGGATCAGCGGGCGTCGACGGCTATCGCGCCTGGTAGAGAACGTAGGGGAACCTCCGGGAGACGTGGAGGCGTTCTCGCTGTGGCCCCGGATCTAGGACGCCCGGGTCAGAGAGTCAGTTTGCGTCGGCTCGTCCGGGGTGCGAAATTGTCAGTTGCCAACGGCGACGGATAGTGAAGTACGCATGAATCCGCCGCCGGACGGCAACATAGAAGTGGAGCGTAGGCACAGTTGGCTGACGGGGACCGCGGCAGCGGCCGCAACGGTGGAGTGCGGCGACTCGTCATAGTCGAGTCGCCTACCAAAGCACGCAAGATTGCCGGTTATCTGGGCTCCAACTACATCGTCGAGTCCTCCCGCGGCCACATCAGGGATTTGCCGAGGGCGGCCGCGGACGTGCCCGCCAAGTACAAATCGGAGCCGTGGGCACGCCTCGGCGTCAACGTCGACGAGGACTTCGAGCCGCTCTACATCGTCAGCCCCGACAAGAAGAGCACCGTCACCGAGCTGAAAGGCCTGCTCAAGGACGTCGACGAGCTCTATCTGGCGACGGACGGCGACCGGGAGGGTGAGGCCATCGCCTGGCATCTACTGGAGACGCTGAAGCCCCGCATCCCGGTCAAGCGGATGGTGTTCCACGAGATCACCGAGCCGGCGATCCGAAACGCCGCCGAGCATCCGCGCGACCTGGACAACGACCTCGTCGACGCGCAGGAGACCCGCCGCATCCTCGACCGCCTCTACGGCTACGAGGTCAGCCCCGTGCTGTGGAAGAAGGTCGCGCCGAAGCTGTCGGCGGGCCGCGTCCAGTCGGTGGCGACCCGAATCATCGTGCAGCGCGAACGCGAGCGGATGGCGTTCCGCAGCGCCGGCTACTGGGACGTCACCGCCGAACTGGACGCCAGCGTCTCCGACGCCCAGGCGTCGCCGCCGACGTTCACCGCGAAGCTCAATCTCGTCGACGGCAAGCGGGTGGCCAGCGGCCGCGACTTCGACTCGCTGGGTCAGCTGAAGAAGCCCGATGAGGTGCGGGTCCTCGACGAGGCGAGCGCCGGTGCGCTGGCGGGCGGCCCTGCGTGGCGCGCAGCTCGAGGTCACCTCCGTCGAGCAAAAGCCTTACACGCGTAGGCCTTACGCGCCGTTCATGACGTCGACGCTGCAGCAGGAGGCGGGTCGCAAGCTTCGCTTCTCCTCGGAGCGCACGATGAGCATCGCGCAGCGGCTGTACGAGAACGGCTACATCACCTACATGCGTACCGACTCGACGACACTGTCGGAGTCGGCCATCAACGCCGCGCGCAACCAGGCTCGCCAGCTGTACGGCGAGGAGTACGTGCATCCGACGGCGCGCCAGTACACGCGCAAGGTGAAGAACGCGCAGGAGGCGCACGAGGCGATTCGCCCCGCGGGCGACGTCTTCCAGACGCCGGGGCAGCTGCACAGCCAGCTCGACACCGACGAGTTCCGGCTCTACGAGCTGATCTGGCAGCGCACGGTCGCATCGCAGATGGCCGATGCGCGCGGAACGACGCTGTCCCTGCGGATTTCGGGCGCCGCCCGCTCGGGCGAGCAGGTGGTGTTCAACGCCAGCGGCCGCACCATCACCTTCGCCGGGTTCCTCAAGGCCTACGTCGAGAGCATCGACGAGCAGGCCGGTGGCGAGGCCGACGACGCCGAGAGCCGGCTGCCCAACCTGACAGCAGGGCCAGCGCGTCGACGCCAAGGAGCTCACGCGCCGACGGCCACAACACGCAGCCCGCCTGCCCGCTACACCGAGGCATCGCTGATCAAGGCGCTCGAAGATCTGGGGATCGGGCGGCCGTCGACCTACTCGTCGATCATCAAGACCATCCAGGACCGCGGCTACGTGCACAAGAAGGGCAGCGCGCTGGTGCCGTCGTGGGTGGCGTTCGCCGTCACCGGTCTGCTCGAGCAGCACTTCGGCCGGTTGGTCGATTACGACTTCACCGCGGCCATGGAGGACGAGCTCGACGAGATCGCCTCGGGCAACGAGCAGCGCACGGTGTGGCTCACCAACTTTTACTTCGGCGGCGACCACGGCGTCCCGGAGTCGATTGCGCGGTCCGGCGGCCTGAAGAAGCTCGTCGGCGTCAACCTCGAAGGTATCGACGCCCGAGAAGTCAACTCCATCAAGCTTTTCGACGACGACGAAGGCCGACCGATCTACGTCCGCGTCGGAAAGAACGGCCCGTATCTCGAGCGCATGGTCGTCGGCGACGACGGCGAGCTCAAGCCGCAGCGCGCGAACCTCAAGGACGAGCTGACGCCCGACGAGTTGACGCTCGATCTGGCCGAAAAGGCTTTCGCGACACCGCAAGAGGGCCGACCACTGGGTGTGGATCCAGAGAACGGGCATCTGATTGTCGCCAAGGACGGCCGATACGGTCCCTATGTCACCGAGGTGCTTCCCGAACCGGACGAACCCGAAGACGGTGCGCCGGCGAAGAAGGGCAAGAAGCCGACCGGCCCGAAGCCGCGCACGGGTTCGCTGCTGCGGTCGATGGACCTGGAGACGGTGACGCTCGAGGACGCGCTGCGGCTGCTGTCGCTGCCCCGCGTCGTCGGCGTCGACCCGAACTCGGGTGAGGAGATCACCGCGCAGAACGGCCGCTACGGGCCGTATCTGAAGCGCGGCACCGACTCCCGCTCGCTGGCGACTGAAGAGCAGATGTTCGACATCACGCTCGAAGAGGCGCTCAAGATCTACTCCGAACCGAAACGCCGTGCGGGACAGCGGGCTTCGACACCGCCGCTGCGCGAGCTGGGTGAGGATTCCGCGACGGGCAAGCCGATGGTCATCAAGGACGGCCGCTTCGGCCCGTATGTGACCGACGGCGAGACCAACGCGAGCCTGCGCAAGGGCGACGACGTGCTGTCGATCACCGACGAGCGGGCCGCCGAGCTGCTGGCAGACCGGCGTGCGCGCGGGCCGGTGAAGCGGACGGCGAAGAAGACCGCCAAGAAGGCGGCGAAGAAGGCACCGGCCAAGAAAGCCGCCAAGAAGGCTTAGCGCGACACTTCGCTGGCCTCTTCGGCCGTTTCCGGGCTCATCTCGGCGAGGTTGAGCGGGCGCGCGAGCTGCGTCGGTGCGGTCCGTCCGCGCAGCTCTACGATCTCGCCGACGTCCCAGCACAGCGCCTCGGCGTCCAGCGCCCCGCTGACCGCGATGGCCGAGGCCAGCACGTGGCCCTGCTCGAGCTTGGCGAGCTCGGTGAGCCGGGCTGCCTCGTTGACGGGGTCGCCGATCACGGTGTACTCGAAGCGGGCCTGAGCGCCGATGTGGCCGGCGATGGCGCGCCCGGCGGACACCCCGATGCCGAACTCCATATCGAAGCCGAGCACGTTGAGCAGTTCGTCGTGCAGCTCGCGGGAGGCCGCAAGCGCCGCGCCGGAGGCGTCGGGATGCTCGATCGGCGCGCCGAAGATGGCCAGCGCCGCGTCGCCCTGGAACTTGTTGACGAAGCCGCCGTGCCGGTTGACGGTGTCGACGACGACGCGGAAGAACTCGTTGAGCAGGCTGACGACGTCGCCAGCGGGCCGGGTGGAGGCCAGCTGGGTGGAACCGACCAGATCGACGAAAAGGACGGCCACGTCGCGTTCCTGGCCGCCCAGCTCGGTGCCGCGCTCGAGGGCACGACGGGCGACGTCCTCGCCGACATACCGGCCGAAAAGATCACGCAACCTTTGCCGCTCGGCGAGGTCGCGAACCATGTCGTTGAATCCGGCTTGCAGCAAGCCCAATTCGCTGGCGTCATAGATCTGCATGTGTGCGTTGTAGTTACCGCGCTGGACTTCGCCGAGCGCCCAACGCAATTGGCGCAGCGGATCGGCGATCGCCATCGCGACCAGCACGGTGCCTGCCAGGCCCACGAGCAGCGCGGCGATGGCCATGATCAGGATGGGCGTGATCAACCGGTCGGCCGACGCGGACAGGATCTGGAACTTGCTCGCCACAAGGGCAAGCACAATCGCGAGGACGGGAACGCCGGTGGACAGCACCCACGTCAGCACCTGGCGCAGGATCACCCCCGCGGCGCGGTAGTTCTCCGGGACACCGCCGCGCAGAGCGGCCACGGCGACAGGGCGCAGCACGCGCTCGGACTGCAGGTAGCCGATGATCGAGGTGGCCGTCGCGCCAAGGGCGGTCGCGACGGCGACGACGGGCGCCGCGTGGCTGGCGACCGGCCAGCTGGCGACGATGAACACCACCGAGCCGAGGAACCAGTTCGTGACGCTGATCAGCGAGCGGTAGAACGGCATCTTCAGCGCGCGGGTGCGGGCGAGTTCGGTGGCGGCGGGGTCGCTGTCGACGAGCAGGCTGTCGCGGCGCTGCCAGCGCATCACGGGAATCAGCAGTTTGAGGCTGACGTAGGCGCCGACAGTGAACGACAGGAACAAAAAGCCCAGGAAGATGGCCAGGTTGAACGCGGGCAGGTCTTGCAGCTGGATGCGGTCTTCGGGCGGCAGGCCGAACCGCAGAAAGCCCAGCACGAACAGCGCGCCGATGATGTCGGACTGCAGCATGCCCAGCGTGAACACCGGCCAGGGCGTACGCGCCACCCAGCGGACGAATGCGCTGATTCGCCCGATCGGTTGGTCCTGCGTGGTCACCCGTTTACCGTATCGGGCGCGCAGGACCGGATAGGGCGCTCTGGGACGGACGTGTCGGTTCGCAGCACTACTGTTACCTCTGATGGCCGGTGTCTTTTCTCGTTTGGTGGGCCAAGGCGCCGTTGAGGCGGAATTGGTGGCCGCCGCGCAGGCTGCGCGCCGTGGCCCCGCTCACAATGCCAACGCCATCGGGACCATGACACATGCCTGGCTGATCACCGGACCCCCGGGATCTGGACGTTCGGTGGCCGCGCTGTGCTTCGCCGCGGCGCTGCAGTGCGAATCCGACGGCGTTCCCGGCTGCGGCTTGTGCCGCGCGTGCACCACCACGATGGCCGGGACGCACGCCGACGTGCGCAGAATCATCCCCGAGGGCCTGTCGATCGGCGTGACCGAGATGCGCAACATCGTCCAGATCGCCTCGCGGCGCCCGAGCACCGGCCGATGGCAGATCGTGCTGATCGAAGACGCTGACAGGCTCACTGAGGGTGCTGCGAACGCCCTGCTCAAGGTCGTCGAGGAGCCGCCGCCGTCGACGGTGTTCCTGCTGTGCGCGCCGTCGGTGGACCCCGAGGACATCGCGATCACGCTGCGGTCGCGGTGCCGGCATGTCGCGCTGGTGACGCCTCAGGTCGACGCGATCGCCCAGGTGCTGATCGATTCCGACGGGCTGCCTGCCGAGGACGCCCGGTGGGCGGCGTCGGTCAGCGGCGGGCATGTCGGGCGGGCCCGGC
This sequence comes from uncultured Actinomycetota bacterium, assembly GCA_963786995.1. Taxonomy (GTDB): domain Bacteria; phylum Actinomycetota; class Actinomycetes; order Mycobacteriales; family Mycobacteriaceae; genus Mycobacterium. The sequence goes on from CAWBBH010000011.1 coordinate 508,759, forward strand.
GGCTGGCGACCGACGAGGAGGCGCGGCGACGGCGTGAGCGGGCGCTCGGCCTGGCGCGGGACGCGGCGACGCCGTCGCGGGCCTTCGGCGCCGCGGAGGAGCTGGTGGCCGCCGCGGAGGCGGAGGCGCTGGCGCTGACGGCGGGCCGCAATGAGTCCGAGTCAGAGGAGCTGCGCACGGCGTTGGGGGCCGGCGGCACGGGCAAGGGCACAGCGGGCACGATGCGCGGTGCGGCGGGCGCGATCAAAGACCTCGAGAAGAGACAGAAGTCGCGCCAGACGCGGGCGTCGCGCGATGCGCTGGATCGGGCGCTGATCGACCTCGCGACGTATTTCAGGGATGCGCTGCTGGTGTCGGCGAAGGCGGGCGAGATTCAGCCGAACCACCCCGACATGTCGGACAAGGTCGCGTCGATGGCGGCGGTGGTGCCGCCAGACCGGCTGTTGCGGTGCATCGAGGCGGTGCTGGAGTGCCGCGAGGCGCTCGCGGTCAACGTGAAGCCGAAGTTCGCCGTGGATGCGATGGTCGCGACGGTCGGGCGGGCGCTGCGCAACTGACTTGGGCGGTCGCCGCGGCCTGCCGTAGACTCGTCCCGCCCGGCGAGAGCTGGGCGCGCCACCTTAGCTCAGTCGGTAGAGCGATTCACTCGTAATGAATAGGTCGGGGGTTCGATTCCCCCAGGTGGCTCCGTTTTCCGCGACGCGTCCCCAGCGATTCTGTTGGTCGTCGTCGAGATCTGCACCAGGGTCGCGGCTGCGCGACATCTACGACCACAGCGCAGATGTCGACGACTGTGGTTCAGCCGCCGGCGTAGATGACCTCGGCGATCTCGTCATAGGGCAGAAGTCCACCATGGCATCACATCGGTGCCAGGTACCCCACCGGCCCGGATGCGATGCAGACGGACAGCGCGGCGGTGTTGGCGCTGACGTTGATGGCGTCGCCTGCGCCGGGCAGCCGGACGAAGACGCGGTTGAGACCGGGGTGCACGGGGACCTTGGTTTCGCGACCGTCGCTGAGCGACATCGTCATCGAGCCTTCGCTGTTGGCGAGGTAGTTGATCTCGGCGGTCCAGTCGGCGGGCAGGAGGGGCCCGTCGAGCGGCATGCGCACGGGAAAGTCCGGCTGGACGAGGTAGCCGCACTTGGGGTCTGGTCCCCGGACGATGAAGCGGACCCAGGTCACGTGGGCGTCTCTCACGTTGCCGCGGTTGTCGAGCATGCGCAGTTCCGTTGTGGTGTCGCTGAATTCGGGTCGGTCGCGCAGCATCGCGAACATGTGACTGGCGAGGTTCTCGGGCGCGGCGACGCGTTGAAGGATGAACGGGTCGACCTCTTGGTCGAGCATCGGTGCGCTGCGGTTGGTGTTGGCCAGGCCGGCTTCGGCGTTCTGCAGGTAAGGCTGGGCGGGGTTGTCCTGCCAGATAGTGGTGAAGGTGGCGGTGGAGTAGAGACTGCTTGCGACGAAAGCGGCTGCGACGGTGACGGTTACGGCCGCGCGCGTCCGGGAGGCGTCAAGCCATGCCGATCGCGGACGGTTGGGCGCGCAGAAGCCGACGGCGGCGAGGAGCGCGAGGACGACGACGAGGTCGGGGAAGTAGCGCAGGGTCTGCGCGAGTTCCAGCGCGGTGAACTTCGATGAGCGCATGAGGTAGATGGGGATCTGGCAGGCGACCGCGTAGCCGACGGCGACGACCCACAGCAGGCCGATGCGCTGCTTGCGGAGGAAGGTTGTGGCGACGACGGCGGCGAGGGCGAGCCAGCCGAGAACCATGACGGCGACGGGTGGTGTGGCCCAGGGCGACGCGGGCGCCCAGCGCTGCCAGTCCCAGGGGCCACCGGCGAGTCCGGGAACGATCCCGTGAGTGATGGAGCGGCTCAGCAGGTCTCGCGTCATCGGGAGGTCGCGGCTCCAGCGTTCCTGGTCGACGACGACGAGGTAGAGGACGATCCAGGCGGCGGTCAGGGCGAGCGAGCCGGCCCAAAGGTTTCGGCCTTTGTGCCAGACGGTTCGTATTGGGTGTTGCTCGCCGGTGACGTGTGCGAGCAGGGCGGCGATGGTGAACGCGACGAAGGGGATGACGGCCGCCTTCTCGAAGAAGAGCAGGCCGCCGAAGAAGACGAGGATGCCGGTGATCGCGTAGCGCTGGTTGCCGGTGCGGACGAGCAGGATCGCGTCGGCGCAGGCCCAGGCCATCGCGGCGAGCATAGGCAGGGAGTTCAATGCGGCTGCCCACCAAGCGAAGCCGGGGATGCCGAGCGGTGTGAAGAGGGCGAAGACGAGTGGGATGAGAAGGACGGGCCGCCAGCCGAGGATGACGTGGAGGGCGCGCAGGAGTGCGAGGGACGCGAGCAGTTGCAGAACGATGAGGCTGATGGCGGGGACGGCCCAGTTGAGCGGAGCGAGGTGGGTGATGATGCCGGCGACGAGGAAGGCGGCGGGCATGACGTGGCCGTCGTGGTCGTCGAAGAGGTAGGCCGGCGAGAAGATGTTCTGGGTGCCGGCGCGGCCGATGAGGATGAGGTCGTCCCAGTAGAAGTAGCCCTTGAAGGCCAGGACGGCTCGGATGACGAGTTGGACCGCGATCAGGATGATGGCGGTCAAAGCAACCCAGTTGGTGCGGGTCAGCCGGACAGCCATGCTCCCTTTCTGCAGGTCGGCGGGACCCTTCGACTTTACGGGTCGGCTGGTTGAGGCTGCTAATAGCTGCGCTCGGGGCGCGTGAACCGCGTATTTAGGCTCGGCGAATGACTGGAAGCTTTCCCGTTGGGGGTCCTGTTCCGCCGGCGTATGGGCCGGGCGATCCGCCGCCGCCGAGCCAAGTCGGGCAGGAGGTGTGGCTCGGTTCGATCGCCGTGCTGGCGGCGGGCTGGGCTGGCGCGTGGCGCTGGGCTGCAACAGCTGACGTCGACGGTCGCGGACTTTAGGAGTTGTGCCAGCAAGCGCATGTATCCGGACGGGCATGCTCGATAAGCTGTACGACGTGACGCTGGCCGCGGTCCAGTCGGCTGCTGTCGAGAACATCCGGGCGGACCGCTCGGCGCCTGCTGCCGGGCGGCAGTCCGGTGGTGACCGCTGCGGAGATGTGGCCGAGGTTGCTGACCGGCATGACAGCTGACAACTGACGCAGGGTCACCGCGCTAGCCCTTAAGCTGGGGGAATGGACGGAAACTCGCCCTATCCGCCTGGCTACGGCGCTCCTCCGCCTGGAAGTGGCGCCTCCGCCGCCGAGTGGGCCTGGCTATCGGCCCGCAACCACCCGCGAACTTCGGCCCCCGCTCCAGCCGCACCGGCGTGGCCGAACTGGCTTGTTGGTGAGCGGGGTCGCGTCTGGCGGTGCTGCTCGGAGTCGCCGCTTTGGTGCTGTCGATCATTGAGGTGGCGCTCGAAGCGCCGAGCCTGCAGCCGCCACCGGCGAACTGCCCCAAGCGCAGCCAAGAGCTGTTCGTCGAGGATGCCGACAAGGCTCTGTGCGAGGCGATCGGCTCCACTAATGAGAGAGAGAAGGACACGAGCGAACGACGCTTCCAGGCGGTCGGACCCAGAATTCGCCTGAGCGTCAAGCGGCTATCCCGACAGTTCAAGAGTGAGACGCTTGGATTGGGCGCAAACGAATGCAAGAAGTTATCAACGAGCACGCGGATCCTCCGCGATACTTGACTCGACGCTTCCAGCGATACATCGACGGCATGACTGCTCTATAGCGAGAACTCTGTCCCCAGACCGCGCGGCCAGACAGTTACGACAACGACAACCTACGACTCTGACGATCGTGGACTTCTCGGCGGACCACTTGGGTACGTGCTACAAGGTGGGCTTAAGTGGTAGACTGTCGGCGCTGGCGTCGCGGGGCCGAACCGAAAGTTCTCGGAGCTATCATTCTCGAGCGGCCTGTGGCCCTCGAACTCCACGGGCGTGCCAGTGGACAGCCGAGCAGCTGACCGCACAGCGCACCATTCGCTCAATCTTCTCAGTGAAATCGAGGACGGCTCGAATGAAATCGGTTCATCGGCGTCACGCGATCCTCAGTGAAAACGACGGCGAGATGGTCGAAGCGATGCACGTCACCTACTCAAGGGGATAGCAAAGCGGTTGAGACGCAGGCCGATTTGTTCTACATCGATGGCTGCTGCGATCGAACAGTGCGCCGCAGTAGTGGAAGATGCTCGGTCGCAGCTAGACGCCATTGATCAACAGGCGCACGATGCGATACAGAAGATCATCGATAGCAAGGGCGGCTGGTTCGGGCCATGGCGATGATGTCGATGATTGGGCGGATCCTCGACTCAAGGCGAGGGCAGCGGCAGAAGCGGTCTCTGCCGCGGCTGCTGGCAACATCGCATCGCAGGCCGCGCATCATTGAGGGAGCAGCTGTGGCCGTCGCCGGGCGGGACGCGGGTGGCGCCAGGTCAGAAGCCGCTCCGTACCGTCCGCGAACGGCGGATGGCCCAGCATTCTTCACGAGCAGGCAACGAGATGGTGCTCAACCCCCGCAGGCGCCTGCCCGGACGAAGCCGAAACCTGACGCGGCGAGTCTCAGAATCCGGAGAGACTCGAAGCGCCGATGCCCCAAGTGGTGCGCCAGATGCGCAGAACCCGACCGAGTAAAGCCCGCGATCGCGACAGAGGCACTGGCAGGGTCCGACGCGCCCGGCAGCCCGCCAAAGGTGGCTGACCCGGTGACCTGCCGAAGGTTGCGCTGGTGGGCCTTGCAGGCATCGACGCGCCCTCGTCCTGCCCTCAACAAGCCCAAGCGGCGCTGGTTCGATCACGCCAATCAGCCCGATGTCCAGCATGTCCGGCATGGGTGGGGGCGGCGGGGTCAAGCCGCCGTCGATGCCTTCTATGCCCTCGATGCCGAGCACGCCATCGATGCCCAGCACTCCGAGCATGCCCAGGACACTCCTGCTCCACCAGGCGGACTTCCGACGCCCGACCACAGCGGCCAAGGATCTGTCGCAAGGCTTCGCAAAAGGTCTAGCCTCGCGGTGGCGCGCTTCCGCCTTCTGTCGACCCCCTCAAACGCCTTCGCCGCCGCCTGCAGCCGCACGAACGTCACTCCACGGCTGCCTCGGGGTCCGCGCCGCCGCCGCTGCGGCCACGACTACACCCATCGCTAGCCACTCATCACCGACGCCTGCTCCAGCCGCCGCGCAGGGCACTCCCGCTCCGATGATCGCCGGCGCGCCTCCACCCGGAAATCTCGCCGCCTACGGATCTGACATACCAAGGGGGTCAGCGACACCGACCGTCTCCGCCAGCGGCCCCGGTGGCCCCCCATCGCTCGCGCCTCCGGCCGCTGCCCCCGGCATCGCCACAACCGGTGTGCCGCCCAGCGTCCTCGCCGCTTCCGGCATCGCGGCCACCGGCACCGGCGCCGCTATGGTCAGCTCCGAAACTCAGGACCAACATCTCGACGACGCCATCACGCTCGCCTACGAGTTGCTGCACGCATCCCGTCTGTACCCCGGCTTGCACTGGTGCGTCGGCATTTTCAAGGTCTCCACCGGCATCGAAGCCGTCATCGTCAGCAACGATGGCGCCAGCTACATCCCGCCCGGCGTGTACGTACCGCGTTCCGCCCGAGTGCTTTTCGCCGATCCTGAACTCGGCACCAACTTCCAAGCCAAGTACTTCGGTTGGGTCAACCCGGCCGCCACCATGGTCGCCTACGCCGCTGAACGCGCCGTCCACGATCCCAACGTCGTACTGCACGCAGTCGCCGCCACCACCGATCCCGGCGGTCCGACCGTGCTTCCCGCGCGCCGCGCCGGTGTCCCGCACTACCAAGACTGCGACTCGACCCGTTCGCCAATCGACGCCGCGACCCCCGCCCCTGAACTCGACGAGAGCCGGCTGCACCGTCTCGCCGTCATGTCCCCGCAGAGCTTCGAGCAACTCAACGACGCCACCCTGCCGCCAACCGAACGGCAGTCCGCGGCGTGGGACGCAACCGCTGGCGCCGTCGCGACCGCCCTCGCGGGCGCCGAGCCTCTCCACATCGAGGTTGCGCCCGTTATCCGCCAAATCCTCGGCGCCCTCGCCAGCGGCTCGCCGATCTCCGATGAGCAATGGTCAGCGCTGGAAGAAGTGCGGCTCTACGGCAAGTCGCTGTTCATGCGGCCCGGCTTCATCGAGGTCGAGCCCTCCGGTGACCCGAACACCACCGTCCTCTACCGCGCGCACCACAACCTGGACCGCGCCGTCGAGGCCCTCTCACTTTGGCGTCGCGACGACCCCGACTATGCCGATATCGTTTATGCAACTGAACAGGTCACGAAGGAGGGGCAGCTGTGGCCGGCAAGAATATAAAGCTGGATGCCGAGGGAGTTCTCGGGCACGTCAGCAAGATCGCCGGGACGATGGCTGAAGTATCCGTGCCAGGTCCTGTCCCGCCACCGGCGCCGGGCACCAGTCCGATCGACGCCGCGCTGAACACCGTGGTGCTCGCAGCCGCCGAGAAGGCCGGGCAATCGTCCGCGGCCCTTTCCGAGCGCGGTACTCAGAACAACGCCACCGCGCTGAGAGCTGTGTCCTCGATGCAGACGCAAGAAGAAGAGAACACCTACGCGATCACCGAGATCCAACCGCAGGCAGCGCAGTCGGGCACCACGCCGCTCTAGTCACACATCGGCCGTCGGTATGGTGAGCCGATGCGCACACTGGTCACGGGGGCAGCAGGATTCATCGGATCCACGCTGGTAGATCGTCTTCTGGCAGACGGGCACACCGTTATTGGTCTCGATGACCTCAGCTCGGGCAATAACCTCAACCTCGGCCAAGCCGACCGCTCGTCGGACTTCGAATTCGTCAAGGCCGACATCCGCGAAGCCGACCTCAACGGTCTTCTCGCCGACATCCGGCCCGAGGTGATCTTCCACCTCGCCGCGCAGATCTCCGTCAGCCATTCGGTCGCGGACCCCCCGTTCGATGCTGCGGTGAACGTCGTCGGCACCGTCCGTCTCGCGGAAGCCGCCCGCCGAGCCGAGGTCCGCAAGATCGTGCACACCTCTTCGGGCGGATCTGTTTACGGCATCCCACCGAGCTATCCGACAAACGAGGATGCCCCGACCAATCCGGCCTCGCCGTACGCCGCCAGCAAGGTGGCCGGTGAGGTCTACCTGAATATGTACCGCAACCTTTACGGGCTCGAGTGTTCACACATCGCCCCGGCCAACGTCTATGGGCCGCGCCAAGATCCGCACGGGGAGGCGGGTGTGGTCGCCATTTTCTCCCGCGCGCTTCTCGCCGGGAAGCCGACGAAGATCTTCGGCGACGGCACCGACACCCGCGACTACGTTTTCGTCGACGACGTCGTCGACGCCTTTGTGCGTGCCTCTGGCGAAGTGGGCGGAGGCCAACGCTTCAACGTCGGGACCGGCGTGGAAACATCGACACGGCAACTTCATACGGCGATAGCGAAGGCCGCGGGCAAGCCTGACGAGCCGGAGATGCACCCGCCGAGACTCGGCGACCTTCGACGCTCCTGCCTCGACATCAGCCGCGCCGCAGATGTGCTCGGGTGGACGCCGAAGGTCAAACTCGACGACGGCATCGCCAGAACCGTCGAATTCTTCCGCGATGAACACAACGTCTAACCAAATCTGGCGTTGACATTGCGCTGGTGGCGGGGAAAGTCGAGTGGAGGCCGCCGTCAGCGCAGAGTCAACGCGCGTCTTCGGGTGCGCGAGCGCTCTGCAGCGCAATCGCCCGGGCCAGCCGCGCGTACCGCAACTCCAGATCCTTGAACCGCATGTACGTGCTCAGCGTGGTGAACACGAACGCGATGATCAACACGTAGCCGATCAAGTCCGCACCGCGGTCCACCCCAAGCCAATTCGCGACGATCGTGGTGTCATCGGGCCGCAGAATTGCATAGATCGCCGCGACGACGAACAACACTCCGCCGACCTTTACCCACGCCTTGGTGCGTGCACTCGTACGCGACCGCAACAGGAACACCAACAGCGCGACAATCGACAGGATCAGCAGCGCCTGAATCCAATTCATCGGGACAACCTCCCTCGCAGCAGCCCGTCGAACACGATGTTCACCCCGTTGAGCAAGGGCTGACCCTTGGACTTCGAGTAATCGGTGTAACAGGATCTCGACCGGCTCTTCGGCTACCCGCCAACCGTTTTCGACGGCCAGCGCGATGATCTCGCTCGCGTGGCTCATGCCGCTCATCGTGATGTTCAGCTCGTCGGCGACCTTCTTGTTGAAGACGCGTAAGCCGTTGTGCGCGTCGGTCAGCCTCAAAGCCCGGCTGCTCGGACTCAGCACCGCCGCCGTGCGCAGGATGATCCGCTTCACCAGCGGTGGCTTACTCGCAGCCGGGCGAAGCGAATCGCGTGCCGACCACCATGTCGAGTTGATCCTCCGACAGCCTGTCGATCATCGCGACGACGTCCTTCAGCCTGTGCTGGCCGTCGGCATCGAACGTCGCGAACACCTGCGCGCCCGGCCTGCTGCGCGCGTACTCGACACCGGTCTGAATCGCCGCGCCCTGGCCGAGATTCACCGGATGCGACACCACGTGCGCCCCCGCACGCAGCGCGAGGTCACCCGTCGAGTCCTTGCTGCCGTCGTCCACGCAGACGACATTGCCGAAAACGGTCCGGATATCGGAGATGACGTCGCCGATGACGCTCGCCTCGTTGAAGGCGGGTACGACGATCCAAACATCCTGGTAGCGCGTGTCGATGGGCACTAAAATACACGCTCACCGTGGCGATCCCCTGGCAAGAGCCGCCAGGTGCACGGCGATTCCTACCAGCGGCCCGCAGAGCAGCGCTATCACAGTGCGGGTCTCCAACCCCAGCGGCAGCAGCAGCAGCAGCATCGACACCGCCGTCGCGCTGATCCAACCCACCGCATACGCCCGGTGCAGCGCCGCCGCCACCGCCGCCGCGCCCGTCAATGTGAGCAGAGCGATCGCGATTGCCGCCCCGGTCAGCCAGGCCAGTAACCCGCCGCCTGCGCGGTACTCCTCGCCGAACGCCACCCGCAGCAGCCACGGCCCGAAGAGGCCCGCGGCCGCCACCCCGACAGCGCCCAGCGCCGCGACGACCAGGGCCGGCGTCACCAACGCCCGCAGCCGGTCGGTGCGCTGGTCCACGAAATGCGCGATCAGGTTGCCCTGCATCGCCGTCAACGGCACCAGCAGCGGCGCCCGCGTCAGCGTCACCGCCAGGATCACCACGCCGCCCGCCGCGCCCAGGTCGCCCGACGTCGCCTTCAGTAGCACCGGAAAGCCCATCACCAGAATCGCGCTCGCACCCGCGGCCGCGATCGAGTGCGCCGCGCCGCGCAGGAACGTCACCGTGCCACCCGGCGTCATCAACGCCGCCGCGGCGCGCGTCGACGGCGAGGCGATCAGCAGGATCAGCCAGGCCACCGCGCCCGCGACGGTCGCCCACAGATAGCCGACCAACCCCCAACCGATCAGGAATGTGGTCGTCGCCACCGCCACCCGGATGGCCGCGTCGGTCACCATCAGCGCGCCGTACTGCGTCCACCTGCCGACCCCCGCCAGCATCCCCAGCAGGGTCGCGTGCAGGCAGAAGCCGGCGAGGCCCACGCTCAACAACACGACGCTCAACCACCGCGACTCGACGAAGACATGCCCCGACCACACCGGCGAACTGCCCGCGATCACCACCGCCGCGACCACTCCGACCATCGCCGCCACCCGCATCGGATGCGTCCGCGGGCCCGACAGGATCTCGACGTAACCCGTCGATCGCACTTCCCGCGTCGCCTCCTGCAGCAGACCGTTGGCCGCACCGGTCACCAGACCGAACGCACCCCAGAACACGCCGAACACCGAGAAGCCGGCCGGTTCGAGGTCGCGCGCGGCCAGGTACAGCACCGCGTATCCGCACAGCGCCGTCACCGCGGTCGCGGTGCCGACGCGTGCGAAGCTGCCGCGGGTGACCGGCCCGGTCGGGGTGGCCGCGTCGGTCACAGCGGCGGCACGTCCCTGGAGTACAGCCAGGCGTCCCACAACGGCCGCAGCGACACGTCCGCATAGTTGGCCGCAAGCCCGGTGAAGTCGTCGGTCACCGCCGTCGAGTGCCGATGCCGCTTGGTCCAATCACGCAGCAGCGCAAAGAAGTTGTCGTCGCCGATGATCCCGCGCAGTGCATGAAGTGTCAGTGCCCCGCGTTTGTACACCCGGTCGTCGAACATGTCGCGTGCGCCGGGGTCGGACAGCAGCAGATCCTGCGGTGAGTCGGCGAGCCGCCGATGGTAGTGGCGGGCCCATTCGTCGGCCGTCTGGCCGCCCGATTCCTCGGACCACAGCCACTCCGCGTAGCAGGCGAAGCCCTCGTGCAGCCAGATGTCGCGCCAGCGCCGCGCCGTCACCGAATTGCCGAACCACTGGTGGGCCAACTCGTGGGCGATCAGCCGTTCCGAACCGCGTTCGCCGTCGCAGTGGTTGGCACCGAAAATCGAAATACCCTGAGCCTCGAGCGGTATCTCCAAATCATCGTCGGTGACGACAACCGTGTACCCCGTGGAAAGCGGGTACGGCCCGAACCGCTTGACGAACAGCTTCATCATCTCGGGCTGCCTGCCGAAATCGTGATCGAACGTCCGCTTCAGCCGGGCGGGCAGCACCGCATGTATCGGCACCGGCCCCTTCTGCAGCCGGTACGACTCGTACACACCGATCTGCAGCGTCACCAGATACGTCGACGTGGGCTCTGCGAGCTCGTAGGTCCACGTCGTCATCGCCGCCCTGGTCCGTCGGGACTTCAACTCGCCGTTTGCAATCGCGTAGTACGGGTTCTCGGTGGTGATCTGGATGCGGTAGCTGGCCTTCGAGCTGGGATGGTCGTCGCAGGGAAACCACGACGCGGCGCCGTTCGGCTGACCCGCCACCAGCACGCCTTCGGTCAGCTCCTCGAACCCGACCTCGCCCCACAGCGACCGGACCGGCCGCGGCGTGCCGCTGTAGCGGATCACGATCTCCATCGCCGCGCCCGCGGGAAGTGACGACGACAGCGTGATGTGCAGCTTGCCGCCCGAACTTCGAAAAGCGGCCGGGCGCCGTCCGTTCAGCGACACCTTCGTCACGGTCAGCGCGTTGGACAGGTCGAAGGAGAAGGTCCGCAGCGCCGCCAACGTGACGGCGGTGATCGTCGCCGTTCCGGAGAGCCGGTTGATCGCCACCTTGTATTCGAGGTCGAGTTCGTAGCGGGACACCCGGTAGCCGAAGTTGCCTGCGTGCGGCAGGTACGGATCGATGACGGGGACCTTCTTGGCCGCCTTCTTTGAACGGGTCACGCGGCGGTGTCCTCGGCGGGATCCTCTGCGGCGTCGTCCTTCTTCTTACCGAATACGTTCCACGGGGCAATCGGATTGCCCTGCCAGCGGGTCGACGGCGGAACCTCGTCCCCGCGCATCACCAAGGACGCGGGCCCGACGGTCGCGCCCGCACCGAGGCGAGCAGCGGGAAGTGCCACGCAGTGCGGCCCGAGCGTCGAACCCTCTTCCAGCACAACGGTATCCATCCGCATCACGCGATCATGGAACAGGTGCGTCTGCACAACGCAGCCCCGGTTGACGGTGGCACCCTTCTCCAGCGTGACGAGGTCGGCTTCCGGTAGCCAGTACGACTCGCACCAGACGCCGCGGCCGATCTTGGCGCCCAGCGCCCGCAGCCACAGATTCATCACCGGCGTGCCGGTGGCCGCCCTGGCGAACCACGGGCCGGCCACCGTCTCGACGAATGTGTCCGACACCTCGTTACGCCAGACGAACGCCGACCACAACGGATGCTCGACGGCGCGGATACGGCCCACCACAACCCATTTCGCGATCACCGCGATCGCTCCCGCGACGGCGCCCGCGATCAGCAGCACCACCCCGCTGCCGAGCGCCGCCCACAGGTAGCCGAACTCGATAACCAGGAATTGCAGGGCGAACAGCACACTCACCCCGATTGCGAACGTGACGATCACCGGCACGAGGCGGCACGTCTCGACGAAGCCGCGCATGATCTTCAGGCGCAGCGGCGGATGGAAGGTGCGTAGCGCGTCGGCGGCAGTCGGTTGGCGGCGCAACCGGATCGGCGGGCTGCCCAGCCACGACGAGCCGGCCTTCGACTTGTGCGGAGCCGCTGACAGCACCGCCACCAGCCCGTCGTCGGGCACCTTGCGGCCGGGCTGGGTGATCCCGGAGTTTCCGAGGAAGGCGCGCTTGCCGATCGTCGCCTTCGCGACGTGGATCCAGCCACCGCCCAACTCGTAGGACGCCACCATGGTGTCGTCGGCGAGGAACGCGCTGTCCTCGATCACGGTGAACTTCGGTGTCAGCAACGCCGTCGAGATCTCGGTCCCGCGACCGACCTTCGCGCCGAGAACACGCAGCCACGTGGGAGTGAGAAGGCTGGCGTACAGAGGGAACAGGTAGTGGCGTGCGGCGTCCATCAGTCGCTCGGTCGCCCAGATCTGCCAACCCGCCCGACTGCGGACAGGGTGATATCCCTCGTGCAGCCACAGCGACATCAGGCGCACCCCCACGACGGTCAGCACCGTATAGACGACCAACGCCGTCAGCGTCGCCACCGGTGTCCATATCGCGGCGGGCACAATGGCGTCGCGCAGCGAAGCGGAATCGCCGATGGCCCAACCGATCACGGCCAGCCCGCAGCCCAACGCCGCGAGAGGCAACGCGCCCAACAACATCGACGTGATCCCGTAGACCATCACCCAGACCGGCGCACGCCCAGGACGCTCCTGCGGCCACGGATGACGGGCCTTGCCGGACTTCACCGCGGGTGAACCCTTCCAGTACTGGCCCTTCTTCACCCGACTGACCACACCTGATCCCGCGGCGACATCAGCGTTCTTGCCGACCGTGGCCCCCGGCAGCAGCGTCGTGCGCGCGCCGATCGTGGCGTCGTTGCCGATGGTGATCGTGCCGACGTGGAAGTGGTCACCGTCGATCCAATGCCCGGTCAGGTCCACCTCCGGTTCGATCGAACTGCGATGGCCCAGAGTGAGCATGCCGGTCACCGGAGGCGCCGAATGCAGGTCGACACCCTTGCCGACCTTGTTACCCAGCGCCCGCGCGTAGTACACCATCCACGGTGCGCCCGCGAGGTTCTCGGCGCCGCTGGCGTCGGCCAACCGTTCGGCGAGCCAGACCCGCATGTGCTCCGAACCGCCGCGCCGGTATGTGCCCTGTTTCAGGAAGCCGATCAGCATGCGCGCACATACCACCGCGATCCCCATCCGACCGAGCGGTGTCACGAAGAGCGTGAAACCACCCGCCACCCACCACCAGTTGACGGGGACCAACCACGGTGCGTCGCTCACGGTCGCGGCCGCGTTGTTGAGCAGCGCCAACCACACCACCCATTGCAGGCCGGTCAGGGTGGCCAGGGGCAGCGACATCAGCACCTGAAACGCCTGAGACGGCAGCGGTATCGGTCGAACGGTCCGCGTCTCGACCCGCGGGGGCGGGGCCAGCTCGTCGAGGAACCCGGCCAACGACCCCAACCTCGGGTGGTCGTAGAGATCGGCGACCGTCACCTGCGGGTAGCGCCGACGCAGCGCGGCGACCAACTGCGCCGCCGACAGCGAGCCGCCGCCGAGCGCGAAGAAGTCCGCCTCCGGCCCGTCCACCGGCGCGGCCAGCACGTCGCGCCACAGGCCGGCCACCCAGCCCATCGTGCCGCCGAGGTCGGGCGCATCCTCCTCGGGCTCACCCGCAGGTGGCCATGGCAGAGCATCGCGGTCCACCTTGCCCGAGGTACGGGTGGGCAGTTCGTCGACGAGCACAAGCCGCGGCACCAGCGCGGCGGGTAGAGACTCGGCGAGCGCCGTGCGCGCCGCAGCGAGATCGAAGGACGGGTCGGCGCTGGCGATGTAGCCGACCAGCAGGGGAGTGCCGCTGACGCTTCTGCGCACTGCCGCCGCGCCGCCGCTCACGCCCGGCAGGTGCACGAGGGCGGAGTCCACCTCGCCGAGTTCGATGCGGCGTCCGCCTACCTTGACCTGGTCGTCGGCGCGGCCGACGAACATCAAGCCGTCGGCCTCCAACCGCACCAGGTCACCGCTGCGGTAGGCGCGGTTCCAGTCCAGCGTCGGCATCGGCGCGTACTTCTCGGCGTCCTTCTCGGGGTCCAGGTAGCGGGCAAGGCCGACCCCGCCGATCACCAGTTCGCCCGTTTCGCCGAGCGCGACGGGTTCACCCTGCTTGTCGACCACGGCCAGGTCCCAGCCCGGCAGCGGCAGCCCGATGCTGACCGGACCGATTCCGTCGAGCTGGGATGCACATGCCACGACGGTGGCTTCGGTCGGTCCGTAGGTGTTCCACACCTCGCGGCCCTCGACCGCCAACCGCTCCGCCAGATCCGGCGGGCACGCCTCGCCGCCGAAGATCAGCAGCCGCACTGCCTCAAGCGCCTCGGCAGGCCACAGTGCCGCAAGCGTCGGCACCGTCGACACCACCGTGATGTCCTTCGACACCAACCAGGGCCCGAGGTCCATTCCGCTGCGCACCAGTGACCGGGGCGCGGGCACCAGGCACGCGCCGTTGCGCCAGGCCAGCCACATCTCCTCGCAGGACGCGTCGAATGCGACGGACAGCCCCGCGAGCACCCGGTCGCCAGGCCCAATCGGATTGTCCTGCAGGAACATCTGCGCCTCGGCGTCGACGAACGCGGCGGCGCTGCGATGGGTGACCGCGACCCCTTTCGGGGTGCCGGTCGAGCCCGACGTGAAGATGATCCACGCGTCGTCGCGGCCCAACGGTGACGCGGCGCGCCATCCACGGGAGTCGCCCGCACCGCGGATGAGCCCCTGTTCGGTGATGACGCCGACGACGCCCGCCTCGCCGAACACGAGTTCGGCCCGCTCGTCTGGATCGTCGGCGTCCACCGGCACATAGGCCGCTCCGGTGGCGAGCGTCGACAGAATCGCGACGTAGAGCGCGTAGCTGCCCGACGGCATCCGGATGCCGATTCGGTCGCCGCGCCCGATTCCGCGGGCCGCGAGCCACGCGACACTGTCCTCGATGTCGGTGATCAGCTCGCTGTAGGTCAACTGCACCGACCCGTCGTCGATCGCGGGCGAATCAGGATGCCTGGACGCGGTTTCGTAGAGGATGTCGACAAGCGTGCGAGGCTCGGGTGCGTACGGCGACAACAGGTACTGCTCAGGTATTTCCGGTATCGCCACGCCTACAAGGTACTAAGCGCCTGCCGCGGCGCGTCCGCCCGACGCGGCCATGGCTTGGATTCTCGCTGAGCGCAACCGTTGTCGGGCAGCGATCGCGCTCCTAGCGTGCCGGTGAAACGCTCGACCGCATCGCTCGCAGGCTGCCGCTCGCCGCTCGTTCCGTTCCAGCATGCCACCGTCAGGAAAGCGCCTCGTAGATCAGCTTCGCGTAGCGTGCGGTGCGCTCGTTGCCGAGCGTGCCCTGGCCCATCTTGTTCATGACGTAGGTGGCGGTGGCCCGGCGGTCCGGGTTGATCAGCACCATCGAACCACCCCAGCCGCCCCAGAAGCAGACCCTCTCCTCGGGCGGCAGGAACGGCACGACCTCCGGGGTGGCAAGGCCGAATCCGATGCCCATCTTCAGCGGAGCGGCCAGCACCAGATCCGGTCCGTGCGACTGCGCGTCGAAGATCCGCTCGATGGTCGACGTCGACAACAATTCGACCCCGTTGGCCCTGCCGCCTAACGAAATCGGCGACAGCATGCGCGCCAGCGAACGCGCGTTGCCGTGCCCGTTCACCGCGCCGAGGTCGGCCTCGCGCCATGCGGTGCTGTGCGCGGTCGCGGCTTCCGGTGCGGGGTTGGTGAGCGTCTTGCGCATCGGGTTGTCTTCGGGCAATGCGTCGAACGGAATGTCGAACGGCGGGGGAGGAATAAGCTCGGCGATCCGACCGGCATCCGAGGGCTCGGCGCCGACCTGGAAATCGGCGTCGAGGGGGCCCGCGATCTCGTCGCGGACGAAGTCCTTCAGCGACACCCCCGCCGTGCGGCGAACAAGCTCACCGACCAGAAAGCCGTAGTTGAGGGCGTGATAGCCCGACGCGGTGCCCGGCTCCCACCACGGTGCCTGCGCGGCGAGCATGGACGTGGCCTTGTCCCAGTCGTACAGGTCATCGATGGTCATCGGCTCCTGCCACCCGGCGACGCCGGACGTGTACGACAGCACGTGGCGCACTTTCACGTCCTGCTTGCCGTTGGCGGCGAACTCGGGCCAGTACCGGGCGACGGGTGCGTCGAGGTCCAGCAGGCCCCGGTCAGCCAGGATCAGCGCCGACAAGCTCGTCACCGTCTTCGTCGACGACCAGACGTTGACGATCGTGTCCCGCTCCCAGGCAACGGTTCTCGCGGCGTCGGCGTGGCCTCCCCAGACGTCGAGGACCGATTCGCCGTCGAGGTCGACTGCGATGGCTGCGCCGACCTCCGCGCCGCTCGCGATCTCCTCGGCGAGCGCGTCGGCAACCTTGTCGAAGCGGGCGTCTGCATGTCCGTGCACAGCGGAAGGCATGCGCTGGAACCTACGCCCCGTCAGGCCCGGCCATCACCAGTTGTCGTAGCCGCCCTCGGGGCCGAGCATGCGTTCGAGGCGGGTGCGGTTGATCCGCGCCAACTCGTTGCGGACCACTTTCCGCTCCGTCTCGACGTCGTTGTGCATGCGGTCGACGGCAGCGCCGAGCACGTCCTGCGCGCTGAAGCCGTTGACGAACATCACGAAGCCGAAGCCGAACTGCTCCAGGTACTGCCTGGACACCGCGGCCAACTGCTCCATCACCTCGGCGCGGTCATCGCAGACGGCGCACTGCTCCGCCGCGGATTTCTCGCTGCCGGGCCTGCGGCCCACATCGGGGTAGGCCTGCAGGATCGAGTCGATGGACGGCTCGGCGAGGGCGAAGAGCAGTTGGTCGGCCTGCCGGTACAGGGCGTCATGGTTCGCATACGGACGTCCGCGGGCCAGGTCAGCCGCCAACGGAACGCTGAAACAGCATTCGTAGAGGGCATGCACGGCGCGGCGCATCGGCATCTCGTTGAAGACGTCGAGCCCGATGCCCTGATGCATGAACACAGGTGTCATCTTGCGATCGGCAGGACACGCCGACGTTAAGCCGTGTTACAGCGAGGAAAACTCCTTGCCGGGTTTCGCTAGTGGCCTTCGGTCTTGAACCGCTCGATCGACCGCTTGACCTCAGCTTCGGCCTCCTCGCGGGCCGCCCAGTCCGCAGCTTTGACGTATTTGCCGGGCTCGAGGTCCTTGTAGTGGACGAAGAAGTGCTTGATCGCCTCGAGTTCGTATGAGGGCACGTCGCCCAGGTCCTGGATGTGGTCCCAGCGCCCGTCGCCCGCGGGCACGCACAGCACCTTGTCGTCGCCGCCCGCCTCGTCGGTCATCTGGAACATGGCGACCGGTCGCGCCTCGACGATGCAGCCGGGGAACACCGATTCGGGCAGCAGAACGAGCGCATCCAGCGGGTCGCCGTCCTCGCCGAGGGTGTTCTCGATGAAGCCGTAGTCGGCGGGGTAGCCGAACGCGGTGTAGAGGTAGCGGTCCAGCTTGACCCGGCCCGAGTCGTGGTCGACCTCGTATTTGTTGCGCGAGCCCTTCGGGATCTCGATGACGACGTCAAACTCCACGGTCGCGACTCCTTGCCCTGTGCTCGGTCTAACGGACGACGTCACCCTAATAGAGGCAGCGGATACCCTGCTTGGGCAGGCTCGAGTCAGGAGAACCATGCGTCCCACGACGTGGCGACGGTCCACCCACATCGTCATCGGGGTGGTCGTCGTGCTGCTGGTCGCCGTCGTGGTGGTGGCTGCGGCGCTGCTGCGGGGCGACTCGAGCAACGCCGTCGCGATCCCCGCGGCCCCCGCGCCCGCGACCGCAGCGCCGGGCATCAAGCCGGTGTCCGACGCCGCCGACAAGCCGACGCCGGACAAGCTGGCGGCGACTCTGACCCAAGCGCTCGCCGACCCGAACCTCGGCGCCTTCACCGGACGGATCGCCGACGCGGCCACCGGGGAACAACTGTGGGCGCGCGGCGCCGATGTGCCGATGCAGCCGGCGTCGGTGACCAAGGTGCTGACCACCGCGGCGGCACTGCTGGAGCTGGACCGCGACGACCGCCTCACCACGAAAGTGTTGACTTCCGATCGGCGACCGGGACTCGTGGTGCTCAAGGGCGGCGGCGACCCGACCCTGTCGGCCGCGCCGAAAGGACAGGACACCTGGTACCGCGACGCGGCGCGGATCAGCGATCTCGCCGACCAGGTGCGCCGCAACGGCACCACGGCGACGTCGGTGGCGGTCGACGTCAGCGCCTACAGCGGCCCGACGATGGCGCCGGGCTGGGACCCCCTCGACATCGACGGCGGTGACATCGCACCGATGGAGGCGGTGATGCTCGACGGCGGACGCACCCAGCCGGTCAGCGTCGAGTCGCGCCGCTCCACCACGCCGGCGCTCGACGCGGGCCGCGCACTCGCGGTGGCGCTGCGCGTCGACCCTGCCACCGTCACGGTGATGCCGACGGCGTTCGAAGGAGACGAGATCGCCTCGGTGCATTCGCCGCCCCTCATCGAGCGGCTGCGGGAGATGATGAACAACTCCGACAACGTGATGGCCGAGTCGATCGGCCGGGAAGTCGCTGCTGCACAAGGCAAACCGCAGAGCTTCGACGGGTCGGTGCGCGCGGTGCTCGGCGAGCTGGACGCCGCCAAGATCGATACCGGAGGATCGTATCTTGCGGACTGCAGCGGGTTGTCCGTCGACGACCGGCTCACCGCGGAGACGCTCGACGAGACCGTCAGTGCCGCCGCGGGACCCGACAACCCGACGCTTCGCCCGCTGGTCGACCTGCTTCCGATCGCGGGCGGAAGCGGCACGCTGTCGAACCGGTTCCTCGACACCGACGCGGGTCGGGCGTCGGCGGGCTGGCTGCGCGCCAAGACGGGATCGCTGACGGGCACCAACTCGCTCGTCGGCATCGTCACCGACTCCAGCGGCCGAGTGCTGACCTTCGCGTTGCTCTCGAACGCGGCGGGGCCCACGGGTCGCACCGCCCTCGACGCGTTCGCCGCGACGCTGCGGTCATGCGGGTGCAGCCCATGACCCCCTCCAACAAGGTCACTGTCGGCCGCACCGTCGACTGGGGGTTCGCCGCTGCGTTCGGCGCCAAGCTCGCCAGGCCCGCGCCCGCTGCCACCGACTACACCCGACGCCAGGCCATCGAGCAGCTGGCGAGCTCTGCGCTGCGCGCCGAAATTCCCGTGCGGGAGGTGACCGGGCTCAACGAAGGCGGCGAGATCTCCGACGCCCGCATCATCGATCGTCCCGAATGGATAAGGGCCGCATCGCATTCCATGCGGGCGATGACGGGTGGCAAGGAGACCGACAAGCCGCACTTCATCACCGGCCGCGTCACCGGTGCGCAGACGGGTGCTGTGCTCGCCTTCATCTCCTCCGGCATCCTCGGCCAGTACGACCCGTTCGCCGACAACGGCGGCGAGCTGCTTCTGGTGTATCCCAACGTGATCGCGGTGGAGCGTCAGCTGCGGGTGGTGCCCGCCGACTTCCGGCTCTGGGTGTGCCTGCACGAGGTGACGCATCGAGTGCAGTTCCGCGCCAACCCATGGCTGGCCGACTACATGTCGAAGACGCTCGCGGTGCTGACGGAGGAAACCGGCGAGGACGTCACCGAGGTGGTCGGCAGGCTGGCCGGTTTCATTCGCGATCGCCGCGACGGCGTTGCGGCCGAACCGAATTCGACCGGAGTGCTCGGTGTGCTGCGCGCGGTGCAGTCTGAGCCGCAACAGCGCGCGCTCGACCAGTTACTCGTGCTTGGAACACTGCTGGAAGGCCACGCCGACCATGTGATGGACGCCGTAGGCCCCGCTGTCGTGCCGTCAGTGGTCACCATCCGGCGCCGGTTCGAGGAGCGACGCAATCGAAAGCAGTCCCCGCTGCAGAAGGTGATGCGCGCACTGCTCGGCATCGACGCGAAGATGAGTCAGTACACCCGCGGCAAGGCGTTCGTCGACCATGTCGTCGACCGCGTCGGCATGGCGCGCTTCAACACGATCTGGACGGGGCCCGCAACGCTTCCGCTGCCACAGGAGATCGAGGAACCGCAGCGATGGATCGACAGGGTGCTCTAGGCACGCTGCGGACCGCGGTGTCGGCGTTCGCCGCCCGATACGCCGCCGCGGATGATCGGTGGTGCGTCGCGCTGTCCGGAGGACCCGACTCGTTGGCGCTGACGGCCGTCGCCGCCCGTCTGAAGCCGACCACAGCGCTGATCGTCGACCACCGCTTGCAGCAGGACTCGTCTGACGTCGCGGCGACCGCAAAGGCACAGGCAATCGCTTTGGGATGCGTTGACGCGCAGATCATCTGCGTGGACGTCGGCACGACGGGAGGTCCGGAGGCCGCCGCGCGCACGGCCCGCTACCGCGCACTGGACGCGGCGCGGCATGGCGCCTCGGTGCTGCTCGGCCACACGCTCGACGACCAGGCCGAGACCGTGCTGCTGGGCCTCGGCCGGGGATCGGGAGCACGCTCGATGGCGGGAATGCGGCCGTACGACCCGCCGTGGTGCCGTCCGCTGCTGGATGTCCGTCGCGGGCTCACCCATCAAGCGTGCGACGAACTGAAGATCGCGCCGTGGCACGATCCGCACAACGTCGATCGCCGGTACACCCGCACGCGGTTGCGCGCCGAGGTGCTGCCGCTGCTGGAGGAGGTCCTCGGCGGCGGTGTCGCCGAGGCGCTGGCCCGCACCGCGACCGCCCTGCGCGAGGACAACGAGACGCTGGACGGGCTCGCCGACACCGCGCTGGGGTCGGCGGCAGCGGACGGCGACCTCGACACCGGCGCGCTGTCGGTGCTGCCGGAGGCCATCCGGCGCAGGGTCATCCGCGGCTGGCTGCTGGCAGGCGGCGCAGCCGAACTGACCGACAAACAGATCCGTGGCGTCGACGCGCTGGTTACCCGCTGGCGGGGCCAGGGCGGGGTGGCGGTGAGCTCGCCGCTGCGAAGCGAACGGCTGTTCGCGGGGCGTCGCGACGGCAAGCTGATCATGTACCGGGAACCGGTCTGAGGTTGGTTAGGGCGAACTCACGTTGGTCGAGGGCGGGCACACGTGGCACGCTGTGAACGTGCCATCAGAGGAGCTGTATCCGGGCGACATCAAATCGGTGTTGCTCTCCGAGGATCAGATCCAGTCCAAAGTCGCCGAACTGGGCGCCACGCTCGGTGCCGACTACCGCGACGTCATCGCCGAAACCAACCAGGATCTGCTGCTGATCACGGTGCTCAAGGGCGCGGTCTTCTTCGTCACCGACCTGGCCCGTGCGATCCCGTTGCCGACGCAACTGGAGTTCATGGCCGTCAGCTCCTACGGCTCGTCGACGTCGTCGTCGGGCGTGGTGCGAATTCTCAAAGACCTCGACCGTGACATCCACGACCGCGACGTGCTGATCGTCGAGGACATCGTCGACTCCGGGCTGACGCTGTCCTGGCTGCTGCGCAACCTGGCCACCCGCCATCCGCGGTCGCTGAAGGTGTGCACGCTGATGCGCAAGCCGGATGCGGTCCGCGACGACGTCGACATCAGTTACGTCGGCTTCGACATCCCCAACGAGTTCGTCGTCGGCTACGGCCTCGACTACGCCGAGCGATACCGCGACCTGCCCTACATCGGCACGCTCGACCCGAAGGTCTACGAAGAGTACTGACTGAAGAGAAGGTGGCGACATGAGCGAAACAGCGCTCCGCATCTGCCCGTTGTGCGAGGCCACCTGCGGCCTGACGCTGACCATCTCCGACGGGCGCGTCACCGGGGCGCGCGGCGACCGCGACGACGTGTTCAGCGCGGGCTTCATCTGCCCGAAGGGCGCGAGCCTCGCTGAACTGGACAACGACCCCGATCGGCTGTCGCTGCCGATGATCCGGCGCGACGGCGTGCTGACCGAGGCGACGTGGGATGAGGCGTTCGCCCTGGTCGCAGACCGGCTCGGCGAGGTCGTCCGCGAGCACGGCGGGGCGTCGGTCGGCGTTTATCTCGGGAACCCGAACGCACACACCGTCGCCGGCAGCCTGTACCCGCCGCTGATCGTCCGCGGCCTCGGCACCCATCAGGCCTACTCCGCCAGCACGCTGGACCAGATGCCCAAACACGTTGCGCTGGGCCACATGTTCGGCAGCCCCATCGCTTTCACCGTGCCCGATCTCGACCGCACCGACTATCTGGTGATCATCGGCGCCAACCCGCTGGTGTCCAACGGCAGCCTTGCCACCGCCGCCGACTTCCCCGGCAAGCTGCGGGCGCTGCGCAAGCGGGGCGGCAGACTGACCGTCATCGATCCCGCGCGCACCCGCACCGCCGAGTTGGCCGACCGGCACGTCGCGCCGCGTCCGGGTACCGACGGCGCGCTGCTGTTCGCCGTCGTGCACGTGCTGTTCGAAGAGGGCCTTGTCGCAACGGATCTCGGCGGCATCGCCGAGCACGTCAACGGCCTCGACGAGGTTCGCGGGCTCGCGGACGGGTTCTCGCCGGACGCCGTCAGCGAGTACTGCGGTGTGCCCGCCGACGAGATCCGGGCGCTGGCCCGCGAGCTCGCGGCGGCGCCGACCGCTGCGGTGTACGGCCGAATAGGAACGTCCACAGTCGAATTCGGCACGCTGGTCAGCTGGCTGGTCGATGTCATCAACGTGCTGACGGGCAACCTCGACCGGCCTGGCGGTGCGATGTTCCCGCTGGGAGCGGCGATGCCTGCGCCTCGTCCGCCGAAGCCGGGCCGCGGTTTCAGGACCGGCCGCTGGCACAGCAGGGTGTCCGGCCATCCCGAGGCGCTTTCCGAATTACCCGCTGCCGCACTGGCGGAGGAAATCGACACCGCGGGCGACGGTCAGATCAAGGCGATGATCACGATCGCCGGCAATCCCGTCCTTTCCGCACCCGACGGCGACAGGCTCGACCGCGCGCTCGACGGCGTCGGGTTCATGGTGTCCATCGATCCCTACCTCAACGAGACCACCCGGCACGCCGACGTCATCCTGCCGCCTCCGCCGCCCTCGCAGAGCCCGCACTTCGACTTCGCGCTGAACAACCTCGCCGTGCGCAACAACGTCCGCTACTCCCCGCCGGTGCTGCCGCTCGACGGGCGGCCGAGCGAGGCGGAGATTCTCGCCCGCATCGCGCTGATCCTCTACGGCGTCGGCGTCGACGGCGATCCCGCGCTCGTCGACGACCAGGTCATCGCGATGACGTTGGGTAAAGAGACAGCAGACCCGGACTCACCGGTGGCAGGCCGCCCCGTCGAGGAACTGACCGCGATGCTGCCGCCCGGACCCGGGTACGAGCGGCGCCTCGACATGATGTTGCGGCTCGGGCCCTACGGCGACGCGTTCGGCGCCAGGCCCGACGGTCTGACACTCGAACGCCTCAAGGCGGCACCACACGGTATCGATCTCGGCCCGCTGCAGCCGCGTCTGCCGGAGGTGCTCCGAACAGCAAGCGGCCGAATCGAACTCGCGCCGCAGCCGTTGGTCTCAGACGCCGAACGGCTTCGCGACGCGCTCGACCGCGACGTCGACCGGTTCGTCCTGATCGGGCGACGCCACCTGCGCTCGAACAACAGCTGGATGCACAACGTGCCTGCGTTGGCCGGCGGTACGAACCGGTGCACGCTGCAGATGCAACCCCGAGGACGTCGCCGAACTCGGGCTCGCCGACACCGCGAAGGTCAAGGGACCCGGCGGCGAGGTGCTCGCCCCGGTGGAGCCGACGCCGGGCATACGACGTGGGGTGGTGTCGCTGCCGCACGGCTGGGGTCACGACCGCGACGGCACGCGGCTTGCTGTCGCGGCGGGGCAGCCCGGCGTGAACGTCAACCAGCTCAACGACGGCCGTCACCTCGATCCGCTGTCGGGTACTGCAGTGCTCAACGGCATCCCGGTCGACATCGCCCCCGCGGACTGAGCGTCAGGTCAGCTCCCAGATGGCCGTCACCGAGAAGCTGACGGTCTGCTGACCCGGCTCCAGCGGCACGGCCTCCATGGCGGCGCGCGGCATCGGCGTGGGAGGCGGGCTCGGCGGCGTGGCGCCTGCCGATTCGGAGATCGAGATGACGTCGCCCAGGGTGAGCCCGGCCAGCTGCGCGTACTGCTCGGCGCGGTCCTTGGCGTCGTCGAACGCGCGGGTGCGGGCATCCCTGACCAACTGCGAGTCGTCGTCGATCGCGTAGCTGACCGAGTTGATGCGGGTGGCGTCGCCGCCGGTGGTGCCGATGAGGCCGAGGGTCTGCGACGCGGTGTTCAGGTTGCGGATCTTGACGTCGATCGAATTGCTCGCCTGGTAGGCGATGATCGACGGGGTGTCGCCGCCGCCGTACTGCGGCTGAAGCGTCACGTTGGTCGTGGAGATGTCGTTGCGGTCGATGCCGGAGTTCACCAGCGCGTTGATCACCGCCTGCATCCGGTCGCTGGTCTGGTTCATCGCGGCGGTGACGTCGGGCGCGGTGGCCTCGATGGACACCTGCGCGTTCAACGTGTCCGGCCTGCCCTGCACCTCGCCGGAGCCGACGACGGTGACCTGGCGGGTGTCGGGGTCCGCCGTCGGGATCACCGACGGGCCCGAATTGGAGGACGTCGAGTCGCATGCCGCAACACCGGCGGCGAGCATGCCCGCCGCGGCGAGGACGATCAATCGGTTCGCAAGTTTTGCTCTCGCTGCGATCGGCATGCCTGGCACCCTACCGGCGAGGTTTTCTACCGCGACTCGACCTCACGCAGGAAGGCCAGAAGGATGCGGTTGACCTCGTCGGGGCGCTCCTGTTGCAGCCAGTGGCCCGCGCTCTCGACCCACTCCTCGCGGTACGGACCGGCGGCGACCTCGCGTGCGCGCGCCGGGTTCATCGTGCCGCCGATCGGGTCGGCGGTGCCGCCGACGAACAGCGCGGGCGCGGTGATCGTCGCGTCGGCGAGCGCAGGTGTGGTCTCCCAGTTGCGGTCGTAGTTGCGGTACCAGTTCAGCGCTCCGGTGAAGCCGGTCCTGCCGAATTCCCTGACGTAGTAATGGAATTCGTCGTCGCTGATCCAATCGGGCAGCGCCGCCTCGCCTGCGATCAGACCGGCGAACATCCCGCGCATCGTCGCGGCGACGTCGGCCTCCAGTTCCGCCTCGGCGACACCGGGCTCCTGGAAGCGCAGCATGTAGAAGTCCTCGCCGAACTTCTCCCGCCAGCGTTCGGTCGGACGCGACCGCGCCCGCGGTATCGGCGGGACGGACAGACCCGCGACGGCGCGCACCCGGCTGGGGTGAAGCAGCGCGGTGTGCCAGACGACCATCGCGCCCCAGTCATGGCCGATGAAGATCGCGCGCTCGACACCGACGTCGTCGAGCAGCCCGACGAGGTCGGCGGTGAGGGCGTGGATGTCGTAGTCGGCGACCGCGTCGGGCCGGCTCGATCCGCCGTAGCCGCGCTGATCGGGCGCCAGCACGCGATAGCCCGCGTCGGCGAGGACGTCGATCTGGTGGCGCCACGAGTAGGCCAACTCGGGGAACCCGTGCGCGAGCACGACCGCGGGCGCGCCGCGGTCGCCCGCCTCGATCACGCGCAGTCGCACGCCGTTGGTTTCGACGAACCGTTCGGTGGAGTTCGGCACCGATTCACCGAAGCACAGCGACGACGGACCGTCGAGTGTGCGATCTCGTACGCCGCGGCGGCGTGTTCTGTACCACACCGCACAGTCGAGTTCACCGTTGCCCGAACGCCGTAGGAAACCGTCGGGAACCGCCGGACGTTGGTGTAGCGGTAGCCTTGACTTTTCCAGTTGCGCGTATGGAAGGACGGGCCCACTAGGGCCGATACGACAATGAACCGCAAAAATGTGATCCGCACGCTCACCGTGATCGCGGTGGTGCTGCTGCTGGGCTGGTCGTTCTTCTATTTCAGCGACAACACCCGTGGCTACAAGCCCGTCGACACCTCGGTGGCGATGGCCCAGATCAACAGCGACAACGTCAAGAGCGCGCAGATCGACGACCGCGAGCAGCAGGTCCGTCTCGAGCTGAAGAGCGGCAACGGCGACACCGCCGACAGCGACAAGATCATCACCAAGTACCCGACCGGTTACGGGGTGGATCTGTTCAACGCGCTGAGCGCGAAGAACGCCAAGGTCAACACGGTGGTGAACCAGGGCAGCATGCTGGGGTCGCTACTCATCTATCTCTTGCCGCTGCTGCTGCTCGTCGGCCTGTTCGTGATGTTCTCCCGCATGCAGACCGGCGGCCGGATGGGCTTCGGGTTCGGCAAGTCGAAGGCCAAACAGCTCGGCAAGGACATGCCCACGACCACCTTCGCCGACGTCGCAGGCGTCGACGAAGCGGTCGAGGAGCTCTACGAGATCAAGGACTTCCTGCAGAATCCCTCGAGGTATCAGGCACTCGGCGCCAAGATCCCCAAGGGTGTGCTGCTCTACGGTCCGCCGGGCACCGGCAAGACGCTGCTGGCCCGGGCGGTCGCAGGCGAAGCCGGGGTGCCGTTCTTCACGATTTCAGGCTCCGACTTCGTCGAGATGTTCGTCGGCGTCGGCGCCTCCCGCGTGCGCGACATGTTCGAGCAGGCCAAACAGAACAGCCCGTGCATCATCTTCGTCGACGAGATCGACGCGGTCGGCCGTCAGCGCGGCGCAGGCATGGGCGGCGGCCACGACGAACGCGAGCAGACGCTCAACCAGCTGCTCGTCGAGATGGACGGCTTCGGCGAACGCGCCGGGGTGATCCTGATCGCCGCGACCAACCGGCCCGACATCCTCGATCCCGCCCTGCTGCGGCCAGGCCGCTTCGATCGCCAGATCCCGGTGTCCAACCCCGACATCGCAGGCCGACGCGCGGTGCTGCGGGTGCACTCACAGGGCAAGCCGATCGCCGACGACGCCGACCTAGACGGGCTGGCCAAGCGCACCGTCGGTATGTCGGGAGCCGACCTCGCCAACGTGATCAACGAGGCCGCGCTGCTGACCGCCCGCGAGAACGGCACCATCATCACCGGCGCGGCCCTCGAGGAGGCGGTCGACCGCGTCGTCGGCGGGCCGCGGCGAAAAGGCCGGATCATCAGCGAGCACGAGAAGAAGATCACCGCCTACCACGAGGGCGGTCACACGCTCGCGGCGTGGGCGATGCCCGACATCGAGCCGATATACAAGGTGACGATCCTCGCCCGCGGGCGCACCGGCGGCCACGCCGTCGCCGTCCCCGAGGACGACAAGGGCCTGATGACCCGCTCGGAGATGATCGCCCGGCTGGTGTTCGCGATGGGCGGGCGCGCCGCAGAGGAACTCGTCTTCCGCGAGCCGACCACCGGCGCGGTCTCCGACATCGAGCAGGCCACCAAGATCGCCCGCGCGATGGTCACCGAGTACGGCATGAGCTCCAAGCTCGGCGCCGTGCGGTACGGCACCGAGCACGGCGACCCGTTCCTCGGCCGGACGATGGGCACGCAGGCCGACTACAGCCACGAGGTCGCCCAGATCATCGACGACGAGGTGCGCAAGCTCATCGAGGCCGCGCACACCGAGGCGTGGGAGGTGCTCACCGAGTACCGCGACATCCTCGACATTCTCGCCGGCGAACTGCTCGAGAAGGAGACGCTGCACCGCGCCGAACTCGAGGCGATCTTCTCCGATGTCAAGAAGCGGCCGCGGCTGACGATGTTCGACGACTTCGGCGGACGCATCCCGTCCGACAAGCCGCCGATCAAGACGCCAGGCGAACTGGCGATCGAGCGCGGCGAGGAGTGGCCGAAGCCGGTGCCGGAGCCGGCGTTCAAGGCCGCGATCGCGCAGGCCAGCAGGGCCGCGGCGGAAGCGTCCGGGTCGAACGGCTCCAACGGCTCGAACGGCTCGCCCCCCAACGGAACTGCGCCCAACGGGCCGACGCAGCCCGACTACGGTGCGCCCGCGGGCTGGCACGCGCCCGGCTGGCCGCCGCAGAACCCGCAGGGCCCGTATCAGCCGCAGGGCTGGTATCCGCCGCCGCCACCGCCGACCGGATGGCAGCCGCCCTATGTCGGCGCCGGAGCGCCTCAGCCGCCCCATGTCGGCGCCGGAGCGCCTCCGGCGCCCTATCCGCCGTACCAGCCGTACCCGTACCCGGGCCCACAGCAGCCGCCGCAGGGCGGACCGAACTCCGGGTCAACACCGAATGAGGACGCCGGGCAGGACTCCAACCGACCTAACCCGCCGCACCACGGCTGATGACGACGGAGGCTTCAATGGCGCAGCCGCACAACAATTCTGCGACATTTGCGCAGTTCGACCAGAAGCGCGCCGAGAACGCGGTCCGGGAACTGCTCATCGCTGTCGGCGAGGATCCCGACCGGCACGGTCTCGAGGAGACCCCCGCGCGGGTCGCGCGTGCGTACAGGGAGATGTTCGCAGGTCTGTACATAGACCCGGACTCCGTGCTGGACAAGACGTTCGACGAGGGCCACGACGAAATGGTTCTTGTCAAGGACATCCCGATGTACTCCACCTGCGAGCACCACCTCGTGGCGTTCCACGGGGTGGCTCACGTCGGCTACATCCCCGGCGAGGACGGTCGGGTGACGGGCTTGTCGAAGCTCGCACGCGTCGTCGACCTCTACGCCAAGCGACCCCAGGTGCAGGAGCGGTTGACCGCTCAGATCGCCGATGCCCTGATGCGCAAACTGCAACCCGCGCGGGGCGATCGTCGTCGTCGAGGCAGAGCACCTCTGCATGTCGATGCGCGGGATCCGCAAGCCGGGCGCCACCACCACGACGTCTGCCGTGCGCGGCCAGTTCAAGACCGACAACGCATCGCGGTCCGAGGCGCTGGATCTGATTTTGCGGAAGTGAGCCACACACGTGTGCGGGTCATGGGAGTCGTCAACGTCACCGACGACTCCTTTTCCGACGGAGGCCGTTTTCTCGACCGTGGTCGCGCCGTCGAGCACGGGATGGCGCTTGCCGCCGACGGCGCCGCGATCATCGACGTCGGTGGCGAGTCCACCCGTCCCGGCGCCACCCGCGTCGAGGCGGACGTGGAGTCGGCCCGCGTCCTGCCGGTGATCAAAGAGCTTGCCGGCCTTGGTCTTACCGTCAGCATCGACACGATGCACGCAGACGTCGCCCAGGCTGCGCTCGAAAACGGGGCGCAGATCGTCAACGACGTATCCGGCGGCAGGGCCGACCCGAACATGGCGAAAGCTGGTTGCCGACGCCAAGGTGCCGTGGGTGCTGATGCACTGGCGCTCGGTCAGCGCCGAACGCCCGCACGAGGTGCCGTCCTACCGCGACGTGGTGGCCGAGGTTCGCGCTGAACTGCTCGACGCCGTCGACGCCGCGGTGCGCGCAGGGGTGGATCCCGCCAACCTCGATCATCGATCCCGGGCTGGGGTTCGCGAAGACCGGCGAGCACAACTGGGCGCTGCTGCGCGCGCTACCCAGCTCGTCGACACCGGGATCCCGGTGCTGGTCGGGGCTTCGCGCAAACGCTTCCTCGGCACGCTGCTGGCCGACGCCGACGGCGAACCGCGCCGGCCGGACGGTCGCGAGACCGCAACGGCGGTGATCTCCGCCCTCGCCGCACAGTGCGGAGCGTGGGGTGTGCGCGTGCACGATGTGCGGGCCTCGGTGGACGCACTCAAAGTCGTCGAGGCGTGGACGGACGCGGAGCGCGATGGCTGATCGAATAGAGTTGCGCGGCTTGATCGTTCGCGGTAACCACGGGGTCTACGAGCACGAGCGCCGCGACGGACAGGACTTCGTCATCGACATCACGGTGTGGATCGATCTCGCGGCCGCCGCGGCCAGCGACGACCTCGCCGACACCTTCGACTACGGCACGCTGGCCAACCGGGCAGCCGAGCATCGTCGCGGGACCGCCGCGAAATCTGATCGAGGCGGTGGCCGGAGAGATCGCCGAGGACGTGATGACCGACGAACGCGTGCACGCCGTCGAGGTCGTCGTCCACAAACCCGCCGCTCCGATTCCGCAACGGTTCGCCGATGTGGCCGTGGTGGCACGGCGGTCCAGGCGCGGCGAGCGAGGAGCACCGCCGCCATGACGTCGGTCGTGTGCTGTCGATCGGATCGAACCTCGGCGACCGGCAGGCCCATCTGCAGTCCGTCGTCGACGGCCTCGGCGCAACGCTGCGCGCGGTGTCTGCGAGTCTACGAGACAGCGGCCTGGGGCGGCGTCGAGCAGGGCCCGTTTCTCAACGCCGTCGTCATCGCCGACGACCCGCACCCGACGCCCACGCCTGGCTGGACCGCGCGCACGACTTCGAACGGGCCGCCGACCGGGAGAGGACGCAGCACTGGGGCCCGCGCACCCTCGACGTCGACCTCGTCACCTGTCATGACGGCGATGCCGAGGTGGTCGTGCACGACGCGGATCTGACACTGCCTCACCCGTATGCCCATCAACGCGCATTCGTGTTGGTGCCCTGGCTGGACGTCGATCCCGACGCCACCCTGACCCGCAACGGCGAACGACTGTCCGCCGAGGCCCTGCTCGCCGGGCTGGACAAGGCCGAACGCGACGGGGTGCGGCTGACCGGCCTGGTGCTGATCTGATGGGCCCGACCCGCAAGCGTGACCTGACGGCCGCGACGGTGATCGCGGCCGTACTGGGATACGTGCTGGTGACGGCGCTCTACCGCTGGTTTCCGCCCATCACGGTGTGGACGGGTCTCTCGCTTCTCGCGGTCGCCATCGCCGAGGGCGGTTGGGCCTTCTACGTGCGGACGAAAATTGCGGACGGCGAGATCGGCGACGGGCCCGGCTGGCTGCACCCGCTCGCCGTCGCCCGGTCGGTGACCATCGCCAAGGCCTCGTCGTGGGTCGGTGCGCTCGTGTTCGGGTGGTGGGTCGGGGTGCTCGTCTACCTTTTGCCACGCCGCGGCTCGCTGCGGGTCGCGGGGGAGGACACGGCGGGCGCGGTCGTCGCGTCGGTCAGCGCGCTCGCGCTGATGGTCGCCGCACTGTGGCTACAACATTGCTGCAAGTCGCCGCAGGAGCCGCCCGAGAACGGCGAAGGAGCCACGGAGTAACTGGCCGACGATAGCGGACCGCGAATCGCCGGAACGCACGACACGCTCAGTGACCTGTGGCGGGTACAGTCGGCCCATGACTGTTCTGACCCGTGGCACCCGGCCGCGGCGCAGCGGTCGCAGGCCGGGTTGGCTGCTGTTCACGGTGTTGCTGGTCCTCGCGATCATGGCCAGTTCGGCGCTGGTGTTCACCAACAGGGTCGAGTTGCTGAAGCTGGCCGTCATCCTCGCGTTGTGGGCGGCGGTGGTGGCCGCGTTCGTGTCGGTCATCTATCGGCGGCAGAGCGACGTCGATGCCGCCAAGGCGCGGGATCTGAAGCTCGTCTACGACCTGCAACTCGACCGCGAGATATCCGCGCGTCGCGAATACGAGTTGACCGTCGAATCGGAGCTGCGGCGCGAGCTGTCCACCGAGATCCGCGCTCAGGCCGCCGACGAGATCGCCGCCTTGCGAGCCGAACTCGCCGCCCTCCGGGCCAACCTCGAGTTTCTCTTCGACGCCGATCTCAGCCACCGACCGGCTATCGAGACCGAACAGGGTGCGGTCCGGCCGGGGCGTGTCGTCAGCAGCAGGCTCGACACCGAGGGCCCGACCGCGCGGACCGAAGAGAACCCGATCATCGACGTTCCCGCCGAACCGCACGCGCCCGACCATGAGTGGTCTCCGACGCCGTTGTTCGGCGGCGCGCATCGCAGGCCGTCGGAGGCCGAACCCACCGCCGAGGAGCAACTGGCCTGGGCGGCCGAACGACGTGCGGCTGAGCACCGCGCCGCCGAAGAGCGCGCGGCCGCCGAACAGCGGGCCATCGCCGAGCAACGCGCAGCAGAACAACGCGCCGCCGCCGCCGAACGCGCCGCCGAGGAAAGACGGGTCGCCGAGGAACGACGGCTCGCCGAGCAAGCGCGCCGCCGAAGCAGCGCGCCGCAGAGGAAGAAGCCGCCAGGCCAACAGCCGCGGCCAACTGGCAGCCCGCACCCGCCGACGGCGAATGGATCCCCGCCGGTCTGCCGGGCAGCAACTGGTCGCCCTCGGGAGCCGAGAACGGATCGTCCGGCGAGTACGTCGGCAAGCGGCGCGCCCCCGACCCTGCGATGACGACGCCGCCCGCGGACCCGGGACGCGGACGCCACTCCGCGGGCGTCGACGCCAGTGACCCAGGGCGGCCGGCTACGCCGCCACCGCCCACACTTGCCGCACCGTCGGTGCAGCCTGCCCCTCCGCCGACGGAACCCGCGGCCGACCCAGACAAGGCGAACGCGCCCCGGCACCGCAGCCTCGACGAGGCGGAGTCAACCGGTGGCCACTCGGTCGCCGAGTTGCTCGCCCGGCTTGAAACGCGCTCGTCAGGCGGCGGCCGTCGTCGGCGCCGTGAGGATTGAGTTAATCTCTTAGCGACCGTCCGGTACCCGCGAGCGCAGGACCGGAACGACACTCACGATCTTGCGAGGCCTTCTGCGATGGAGCAGTCCACCACGTCAGTGTGGGGTCCTCAAGATGGACCGATGCGCCCCGCGCGGCTCTCGGTCGGCATCATCTCCGCAGGTCGGGTCGGCACCGCGCTGGGTGTGGCCCTTGAGCGGGCCGAGCATGTGGTGGCGGCGTGCAGCGCGATATCCGATGCGTCCCGGCAGCGGGCGGCACGCAGGCTGCCCGACACCGCGGTGCTGCCCGTCGACGAGGTGGCGCGCCGCGCAGAACTGCTGCTGCTAGCCGTCCCCGATGCCGAGCTGGCCTCCGTCGTATCGGGCCTGGCCGCCACCCGCTCGGTTCGACCGGGAACCATCGTGGCGCACACGTCGGGCGCCAACGGCATCGCGGTACTCGGTCCGCTGACCGAACAGGACTGCATCCCGCTGGCGATCCATCCCGCGATGACGTTCACCGGCGCCGACGAGGACATCACGCGGCTGCCCGACACCTGCTTCGGAATCACCGCCGCCGACGACGTGGGCTACGCCGTCGCGCAGTCGCTGGTGCTCGAGATCGGCGGCGAGCCGTTCCGCGTCCGCGAGGACGCCCGCACGCTCTACCACGCCGCCCTCGCGCATGCGAGCAACCACGTCGTGACGGTCCTGCTGGACGCCGTGGAGGCGCTGCGGGCCGCCCTGTGGGGGCAGGAACTGCTTGGCCAGGAACTGGTCGGCGATGATCCAGGCGGCATCGCCGAGCGCGTGGTCGGCCCGCTCGCCCGAGCGTCGCTGGAGAATGCACTGCAGCGTGGACAGGCCGCACTGACCGGGCCGGTGGCCCGGGGCGACGCGGGCGCGGTCGCCGACCACCTGCGCGCGTTGGCCGAAGTGAGTCCCGAACTGGTGCAGGCATATCGGGCGAACTCGCTGCGCACCGCGCAGCGCGCGCATGCGCCGGCCGAGGTGTTCACCGTGTTAGAGGAAGCGGGTCAGGCGTGACTGCTCGTAAACCGCCGAAGTTCACCCCGGGAGAACTCAACGTCTACAGCGCGCCCCGCGACGTATCCGGTGTCACGCGCGCGCTTCGGCAGACCGGCCGCCGGGTGATGTTGGTGCCCACCATGGGCGCCCTGCACGACGGGCACCTGACCCTCGTCAAGCACGCCAAGCGGGTTCAGGGCGCGGTCGTCGCCGTATCGATCTTCGTCAACCCGCTGCAGTTCGGCGCCAACGAGGATCTCGACAAGTACCCCAAGACACTCGACGAGGACCTCGCCAAACTGCGCGCCGAAGGCGTGCACATCGCATTCACCCCGACCGCGGCGCAGATGTACCCGGACGGACCCCGCACCTCGGTGCAGCCCGGCCCGCTCGGCGCGGAGCTCGAAGGCTCCTCGCGGCCAACGCATTTCGCTGGCGTGCTGACCGTGGTGCTCAAGCTTCTGCAGATTGTGCGACCCGACAGGGCGTTCTTCGGCGAGAAGGACTATCAGCAGCTCGTGATGATCCGCCAGATGGTCGCAGACCTCAACGTGGACACCGCCATCGTCGGCGTGCCGACCGTGCGCGAACCCGACGGGCTGGCGATGTCGTCGCGCAACCGCTACCTCAGCGACGTCGAACGCGAACAGGCAGGCGCGCTTTCGGCCGCCCTGCTGGCGGGCATGTACGCCGCATCGGGTGGCGTGCCCGCAGCCCTCGATGCCGCTCGCGCAGTGCTCGACGAGGTACCCGCATTCGACGTCGACTACCTCGAAGTGCGCGACACCTGGCTCGGACCGGCGCCCGCCGAGGGTGCGGCCCGCATGCTGGTGGCCGCACGGCTCGGCAGGACACGCCTGCTCGACAACATCGCGATCGACGTCGGAGCGACCGCCGGCGCCGACGGCCGGTATTCGGTCGCATCGGACAACAATCATGAATTGCCCTGGAGGAATTGATGTTACGGACCATGCTCAAGAGCAAGATCCACCGGGCCCGAGTCACCCAGGCGGACCTGCACTACGTCGGATCGGTGACGATCGACGCCGACCTGATGGACGCCGCGGATCTTCTCGAGGGTGAACAGGTCACCGTCGTCGACATCGACAACGGCGCCCGGCTCGTGACCTATGCCATCACCGGTGAACGCGGCAGCGGAGTCATCGGAATCAACGGCGCGGCAGCCCATCTGGTTCACCCCGGTGATCTGGTCATCGTGATCGCCTACGCGACGATGGACGATGCCGAGGCGCGAACGTATGAGCCGCGCATAGTGTTCGTCGACGCCGACAACAATCAGACCGACATCGGGCACGATCCCGCGCACGTTCCCGCGAGCGCGGATGACCTGGTTTCGCCGCGGTGACATCGTGCTGCTAGCGATCGACGTCCGCAACACCCACACCGTGGTCGGTCTGATCTCCGGATCGGGCGACCACGCCAAGGTGACCCAGCACTGGCGCATCCGCACCGAGTCGGAGGTCACCGCCGATGAATTGGCGTTGACCATCGACGGTCTGATCGGCGACGACTCCGAGCGGCTCACCGGAGCGGCAGGCCTTGCGACGGTGCCGTCGGTGCTTCACGAGCTGCGCGAGATGCTGAGCCAGTACTGGCCGAGCGTGCCGCACGTGCTGATCGAGCCCGGCGTGCGCACCGGGATCCCTCTGCTGGTCGACAATCCCAAAGAGGTCGGTGCCGACCGCATCGTCAATTGCCTTGCGGCATACCACAAGTACAAGTCAGCAGCGATCGTCATCGACTTCGGTTCGTCGATCTGCGTCGACGTGGTCTCGGCCAAGGGTGAATTCCTCGGCGGTGCGATCGCACCTGGCGTCGAGGTGTCGACGGATGCCGCGGCATCACGATCGGCGGCATTGCGCCGCGTGGAGCTCGCACGGCCGAGGTCCATCGTCGGCAAGAACACCGTCGAGTGCATGCAGGCAGGCGCGGTGTTCGGGTTCGCGGGCATGGTCGATGGGCTGGTCAGCCGAATCCGCGACGACGTCGACGAGTTCAGCGGCGACGACGTCACCGTGGTGGCGACCGGTCACAGCGGGCCCCTGCTGTTGCCCGACATGCACACCGTCGCGCACTACGACCAACATTTGACCCTGGACGGGTTGCGGCTGGTCTTCGAGCGCAACCGCGACAGCCAGCGGGGCAGGCTCAAGCAGGCGCGTTGATTTTCAGAAGAACGTGCGGATCAGGTCGACAACGCGGTCGTCGCGATCGAGCACCGGGATCATCTGCCATTTGTCGAACGTGGTGCACGGATGCGAGATGCCGAACTTCAGCCAGCCGCCGACCTTGACGTCGTCGCCTCCCAACCTCAGGTAGGCGTGCTGGTCGTTGAGCTTGGTCACGCTGGCGCCCTCGAGTTCGAGCGGTACGGGCATCTCCTGATCAAACGAGACATCGCGGCGGCCCATCGTCAGCAGAGCCAGGCCCGGCTCCGGCCGTGACATCACCTGTGCCCACACCTCTATCGCGGGCCGGAGCCCGTCGCGAAGCGGCGACGTCCTCGCGTACAGCCCGTGGTCGTGGGTGAGATAGCAGCCGCTGCGCACGACGGTGCGCCAATCGCCCGCCAACTCCTCGGCGACGGCGTCGAAGTAGGTACTGCCGCCAGCGGTGGCGATCGGCCGATCGGTCTCGAACCACGGCGTCAGCCGGACCATCGCCGCCCGAACCTCGGCGAGGTAGGAACGCACGCGGGCGACGCCCTCCGGCGTGATGTCGTGGCCGAGCGCCGCCTCGTAACCCGCCACACCCACAAGCCTCAGCGCCGGGCACCCGGCGGCGGCTCGCGCCACCGCGTCCACCGAGCCGGCATCCCGGCAGCCGGTGCGGCCGCCCGGCAGGCCGACCTCGACGCAGACGTCGACGGGTCGGCTCGAGCCTTCGAGGTGAGCGGCCATCTGCTCGACGCCTTCGATCGAATCCACCCAGCAGATGAGGCGGAAGTCCGGGTCGGCGCCGCGCTGCGCGCCGACCCACCGCAGCGCCGCGGCGTCCACCAGCTCGTTGGCCACTATGAGATCGCGCACACCGAAGGCACGGTAGGCGCGGGCCTGGCTGATGGTCGCGACCGTCACCGCGGTTGCGCCTGCCGCGAACTGACGGGCCAGCAGCTGGGGGGCCATGTGGGTCTTGCCGTGGGGCGCGAGTTCCACCCCGCGCTCGTCGCACCAGCGCGCCATCGTCGTCAGGTTGTGCGAAAGCGCCTCATCGCGCAGCACGCACAGCGGACCGAGCGCCCCCTCGTCCGACAGTTTGGGGGCTTCGCCGCATACCTGCGCGGGCGTGCGGCCCCACCAGGAGTCGGGCAGTCCCTTGAACCGCCAGTCCAGAGGTTCGTCCGCGAGGGCGGCGACGCTCGTCGAGTGGATCGCATCGGTCATCCGTTGATTTAAGCTGGCACGTCGTGACATCACCTGAGCAGCCCGACACCGACGAAACCGACATCCCCGAGCAGTTCCGGATTCGTCAGGCCAAGCGTGAGCGGCTGCTCGCCGAGGGCCGGGAGCCCTATCCGGTCGAAGTCGCCCGCACCCACACCCTTGCCGAGATCCGCGCCGCCTACCCCGATCTGCCCGTCGACACCGCGACCGGTGATGTCGTCGGCGTCGCGGGCCGCGTGGTGTTCGCACGTAACTCGGGCAAGCTCTGCTTTGCCACCCTGCAGGAAGGTGACGGCACCCAGCTGCAGGCGATGATCAGCCTTGCCCAGGTCGGGCAGGACTCATTGGATCGGTGGAAGTCCGACGTCGACCTGGGCGACATCGTGTTCGTGCGCGGCGAGGTGATCAGCTCCCGGCGCGGAGAACTGTCTGTGCTTGCGCAATCGTGGCAAATAATCTCCAAGGCGCTTCGGCCCCTGCCCGTCGCGCACAAGGAGATGAGCGAGGAGTCCCGCGTTCGGCAACGCTACGTCGATCTGATCGTCCGCCCTGAGGCCAGGACAATCGCCAGGCAGCGGGTGGCCGTCGTGCGCGCGGTGCGTTCGGCGCTCGAGAGGCGCGGCTTCCTCGAGGTCGAAACACCCATGCTGCAAACGCTTGCGGGCGGTGCCGCCGCCCGTCCGTTCGTTACGCATTCCAATGCCCTCGACGCCGACCTCTACCTTCGCATCGCACCGGAACTCTTCCTCAAGCGATGCCTGGTGGGCGGATTGGAGAAGGTTTTCGAGCTGAATCGGGTGTTCCGAAACGAGGGGGCAGATTCCACGCATTCACCGGAATTCGCGATGCTCGAGACTTATGAGGCGTACGGAACCTATGACGATTCCGCACGGATGACCCGCGAGATAATTCAAGAAGTAGCCGACGAGGCGATTGGCACCCGCGCGGTGCCATTGCCTGATGGCACCACCTACGATCTCGACGGCGAATGGGCTTCGCTGGAAATGTATCCGTCGTTGTCGGAAGCACTCGGCGAAGAAGTCACGCCGCAAACGCCCGTCACGAGGCTGATCGAGTTCGCTGACCGGCTAGGCGTGGAGGTTCCGCAGGGCCGCGGCTGGGGCCACGGCAAACTGGTCGAAGAACTGTGGGAGCACACCGTGGGCGACACATTGTGGGCGCCCACGTTCGTCCGCGATTTCCCTGTGGAGACCACGCCGCTCACCCGCGCCCACCGCAGCATTCCAGGGGTCACCGAGAAATGGGATCTCTACATCCGCGGGTTCGAGTTGGCGACCGGATATTCCGAACTGATCGACCCGGTGATTCAACGGGAACGATTCGCCGCCCAGGCTCGCGCTGCTGCCGCAGGTGATGACGAGGCAATGGTGCTCGACGAGGATTTTCTGGCTGCACTCGAGTACGGCATGCCGCCTACGACCGGCACCGGAATGGGTGTGGACAGGTTGTTGATGGCATTGACCGGCCTGTCAATTCGGGAGACGGTTTTGTTCCCGATTGTTCGCCGACAGACCAACTGATCGGTCCTTGCGCGGCCTGTTGTTGAATGGCCTGCCGCCGTGTGGCACATTAGTGCAGAGTTGAACAGTGAGCCGGGCACTATGTGCCCGCCAGAAGGGTTTGTGTGGGCAAATGGCGAAAAAAGTGACCGTCACCCTAGTCGACGATTTCGACGGTGAGGGCTCTGCCGATGAAACAGTCGAATTCGGTCTCGACGGTGTGAGCTACGAGATCGACCTTTCCTCCAAGAATGCCGCGAAACTGCGGGCCGACCTGAAGAAGTGGGTCGACGCCGGTCGCCGGGTCGGTGGGCGCCGCCGCGGCCGCACTGCGGGCACCGGACGGGGCCGCGCAGCGATCGACCGCGAGCAGAGTGCGGCGATCCGTGACTGGGCGAGGCGCAACGGCCACAACGTGTCCACCCGTGGCCGCATCCCCGCCGACGTCATCGACGCCTTTCACGCGGCGAGCTGATCCTGGCAACATAGTTCGTCGTTGCCAGAGCAGTGCCGGGACACCCGGTCGGATTGCTTTCGCTAGCGGCGAACTATGCGGGGCGGAGCAGGGGAAACGATTTCCTGCGGCCGGGCGTTGCTCACCTACGGGGCCCGGTGCAGGGCGAATGCCATGTGATCGGCATTCGGATCGCTCGTCAGCCGTCATCGGCAAGCGGGGCACCGGGAACCGCCGCCCATTAGAGTGGACGGCAGGTACGCAGATGAGGTCTGCAGCCGCGCTACGTACCGACCGAGTTTTTTATGGAGAGCAGGTAACCACCGATGTTCGAGAGATTCACCGACCGCGCCCGCAGGGTCGTCGTCCTGGCTCAGGAAGAAGCCCGGATGCTCAACCACAATTACATCGGCACCGAGCACATCCTGTTGGGTCTGATTCACGAAGGTGAAGGCGTAGCAGCCAAGTCACTGGAGTCGCTGGGTATCTCCCTGGAAGGCGTCCGCAGCCAGGTCGAGGAGATCATCGGCCAGGGCCAGCAGGCACCGTCAGGCCACATTCCGTTCACCCCGCGCGCGAAGAAGGTCCTCGAGCTGAGCCTCCGTGAGGCGCTGCAGCTCGGCCACAACTACATCGGCACCGAGCACATTCTTCTCGGCCTGATTCGCGAGGGCGAGGGCGTCGCCGCCCAGGTCCTCGTCAAGCTGGGCGCCGAGCTGACCCGGGTACGTCAGCAGGTCATCCAGCTGCTGAGCGGCTACCAGGGCAAGGAGACCGCCGAGGCCGGAACGGGTGGCCGCGGCGGAGAGGCGGGCAATCCGTCCACGTCGCTGGTGCTCGACCAGTTCGGTCGCAACCTGACCGCGGCCGCGATGGAGGGCAAGCTCGATCCCGTCATCGGCCGCGAGAAGGAAATCGAGCGGGTGATGCAGGTGCTGAGCCGGCGCACCAAGAACAACCCGGTGCTGATCGGCGAGCCCGGTGTGGGCAAGACCGCCGTGGTCGAGGGCCTCGCGCAGGCCATCGTGCACGGCGAGGTTCCCGAGACGCTGAAGGACAAGCAGCTCTACACGCTCGACCTCGGATCGCTGGTGGCGGGCAGCCGCTACCGCGGTGACTTCGAGGAGCGCCTGAAGAAGGTGCTCAAGGAGATCAACACCCGCGGCGACATCATCCTGTTCATCGACGAGCTGCACACGCTCGTCGGTGCCGGCGCCGCCGAGGGCGCCATCGATGCCGCCTCGATCCTGAAGCCGAAGCTGGCCCGCGGCGAGCTGCAGACCATCGGCGCCACCACCCTCGACGAGTACCGCAAGTACATCGAGAAGGACGCCGCTCTGGAACGCCGCTTCCAGCCGGTGCAGGTGGGCGAGCCCACTGTCGAGCACACCATCGAGATCCTCAAGGGATTGCGCGACCGGTACGAGGCGCATCACCGCGTCTCGATCACCGACGGCGCAATGGTGGCCGCGGCGACGCTGGCCGACCGCTACATCAACGACCGCTTCCTTCCCGACAAGGCGATCGACCTGATCGACGAGGCGGGCGCGCGGATGCGCATCCGCCGGATGACCGCTCCGCCAGACCTGCGCGAGTTCGACGAGAAGATCGCCGACGCGCGCAGGGAGAAGGAGTCGGCGATCGACGCGCAGGACTTCGAGAAGGCCGCAAGCCTGCGGGACCGTGAGAAGCAGTTGGTCGCGCAGCGCACCGAGCGCGAGAAGCAATGGCGCTCAGGTGATCTCGATGTCGTCGCAGAGGTCGACGATGAGCAGATCGCCGAGGTGCTCGGCAACTGGACCGGTATCCCCGTGTTCAAGCTGACCGAGGAGGAGACCACTCGGCTGCTGCGCATGGAAGATGAGCTGCACAAGCGGATCATCGGCCAGGAGGATGCCGTCAGGGCCGTCTCCAAGGCCATCCGCCGTACCCGCGCGGGCCTGAAGGATCCCAAGCGTCCGTCCGGCTCGTTCATCTTCGCCGGCCCGTCCGGCGTCGGTAAGACCGAGCTGTCCAAGGCGCTGGCCAACTTCCTGTTCGGTGACGACGACGCGCTCATCCAGATCGACATGGGCGAGTTCCACGACCGCTTCACCGCCTCGCGGCTGTTCGGTGCCCCTCCGGGCTACGTCGGCTACGAGGAGGGCGGCCAGCTCACCGAGAAGGTGAGAAGGAAGCCGTTCAGCGTGGTGCTGTTCGACGAGATCGAGAAGGCTCACCAGGAGATCTACAACAGCCTGTTGCAGGTCCTCGAGGACGGCCGCCTCACCGACGGGCAGGGTCGCACCGTCGACTTCAAGAACACCGTGCTGATCTTCACCTCGAACCTGGGTACCTCCGACATCTCGAAGGCTGTCGGCCTCGGCTTCACCCAGGGCGGCGGGGAGAACAACTACGAGCGGATGAAGCAGAAGGTCAACGACGAGCTCAAGAAGCACTTCCGGCCTGAGTTCCTGAACCGCATCGACGACATCATCGTCTTCCACCAGCTGACTCGCGACGAGATCATCCGGATGGTCGACCTGATGATCGGCCGGGTGGAGAAGCAGCTCAAGGGCAAGGACATGGCCATGGAGCTCACCGACAAGGCCAAGGCGCTTCTGGCCAAGCGTGGTTTCGACCCGGTGCTTGGCGCACGTCCGTTGCGGCGCACGATCCAGCGTGAGATCGAGGACCAGCTGTCGGAGAAGATCCTCTTCGAAGAGGTCGGCCCGGGCCAGCTCGTCACCGTGGATGTCGACAACTGGGACGGCGAAGGCACCGGCGAGGACGCGAAGTTCACGTTCGTCGGAACCAAGAAGCCGGCCAAGGTCGAGGATGCCGACCTCGCGAACGTGGCTGCCGCTGGCACGCCGACCGCGGCGACGACGCCCGAATAATTGACGCAGTAGCGCAAAAGCCCCCGAAACGTAAAGTTTCGGGGGCTTTTCGGGGGCTTTTGTCATGCCGGCACCCATGAGCTGGGCGCGTTGTTTAGGATGTGCGATGTAATCAGGCGGGTGAAGGAATCTGGTGGGAATCCAGAACGGTCGCGCCACTGTGACAGTCAGACCCGACGGCCGCCACCGACCTTGATGACTGGGACGCGCAATCCCCGAAAGGATCACCATGACTTCTCCCCAGGCACGCAAGAGCGCCGCGCCCGCCCTTGACCTCTCGGCCGCCAAGAGCCGTGGTCTGGCTGTCGGCGACGGCTTTCCTCGCCCTCCTGGTGCTCTACTTCGTCGGCCTCGACCAAGGGGCGACGTCGGTGTTCGGCAGCAACACCTCGGTGCACGAGTTCACCCACGACGCTCGGCACCTGCTCGGCTTCCCCTGCCACTGACCTTCGCCGAAGCAGTCACAGTGGAAAAACGAATAATCGCGCGCGGTCTGCTGGCCGGCGCAATCGCGAGCGTGGCGGCATTCGTGTTCGCCCGCACATTCGTCGAACCGGTGATCGATCAGGCGATCGCATTCGAGGAAGCCCACGCGGGCGGCCACGACCACGGGATCGAACTGTTCACCCGCGGCGTACAAGCCAACATCGGCATGGGATTCGGCGTGCTGGCGTTCGGAGTCGCGATGGGCGCGCTGTTCGCGGTCGCCTACTGCGTGGTGTACGGCCGGGTCGGAGCCCTGTCTCCGCGACTGCTGTCGGTCCTCCTGGCGGGGGGAATGTTTTTGTCGCTGTACGTCATTCCGTTCCTCAAGTATCCGCCCAGTCCGCCTGCCGTCAGCCTCGACGAGACGATTCGGCAACGCACCCTGCTCTACCTCATGATGGTGGTGCTGTCGGTGGCGCTGCTCGCCGCGGCGGTGTGGCTTGGCCGCTACCTGCTGGAGCGGATCGGTGCGTGGAGCGCGTCGTTGATCGCGGCCGCGGCCTACATCGTCGCGGTCGCGCTCGTGATGGCGGTGCTGCCGACGATCAACGAGATGCCCGAGGGCTTCCCCGCGCAGGTGCTCTACGAGTTCCGGCTGTATTCGCTGGGCACCCAGGTCGTCCTGTGGGCTGTCATCGCGGTGGTGTTCGGATCGGCGGTGCAACGATTGCTCGACGAGAGCCCGCGGCGGGAGACGTACATCCCGGCATGAGCGCGCACTGATGAGCGAAGTCGTCCGGCTGACACTCGTGTCGCACGCCATGACCGACGCGATGTCGGCCGGACGGTTCCCCACCGACGAACCGCTCAACTCGGTCGGCCACCGCCAGGTCGACGCCTCGATCGACCTCGGCATCACCGACGCCGCGTTCTGCGGGCCGGAGAAGCGCACCAGGCAGACCGCGGAACTGCTTGGGCTGCAGGCGAGTATCGACCATCGGCTGGCCGACCTCGACTGCGGCCGGTGGCGCGGTGACGTGCTCGGCGGTGTACGGCCCGCCGACCTCGCCATCTGGCTGACCGACCCGGGCCGGGCGCCGCACGGCGGCGAATCCGTCGTCGCCCTGGTTGACCGCGTACGCGACTGGATGGACACATTGACGACGCGTCGCAGCCGACTGGTCGCGGTCACCCATCCGGCGGTGATCCGCGCCGCGGTCCTCGTGGCACTCGACGCGCCCGCGAAATCGTTCTGGCGCATCGACATTGCGCCTGTGAGCCGCACCGTCATGCACTTCCGCGGTCACGCGTGGAATCTGCGCTCCACGAACTAGGCCGAGGGGATCAGGTCGAACGTCTGGTGCACGATCGACAACAGCCACCCCGCCGCGGTCTGGCTTCGGAACTTCGGCCAATTCAACTGGAAGCTGACGACATACGGCACTCCGGTGCGGTCGACGGCGTACCAGCTGAACGTCAGATCGCCCGGCAGGTTTCCACCTTTGGCGCCGATATATGGCCACTTCGCGCGGTCCAGGTCGATGCCGGGAACCGTCGAGAGAATCTGCTTCACCGGTGTAGCCGCTCCGACCGCCGACTTCTGAAGTGCCACGTGCAGGCGGCAGATGTCGTTCGCCGAGCCGTACCACTCGGCGCCGATGTCGGAGGCCGGTGTGTGCGTGCGCTCCGGATCGGGGTCGTACGGACGGGAATTCGTCTGTGTGAACAGTTTCGCGCGCCCTGCCGACGACGAAGAGACCTTCTCCCACTGATCGCGAAGATTCGGCCTGCCCCAGCCGATGGAGAACATCTCATGTGTCGTCGGGAACGGCGTCATGCCGCCCGGGTCGTGGTGCCCGGCCAACACGAGTGCCCGCTCGACGGCGCCAGGCCCGAGGCGTTGGATCAACAGGTCCGTCGCCATGTTGTCGCTGGACGAGATCATCTGCTGCGCGGCGGTGCGCACCGACACCGTGCTGCCGTTCGGTATCTCGTCCAGGCCTGCCGCACCGACCAGCTTGCCCTCCTTGGTCACCAGCAGCTGATCGTCCCAGCCGACGGTGCCGGCCTTGACGGCCTCCGAGACCGCAAGCAGCACATAGAGTTTGAAGATCGACGCCAACGGAAGTGACAGGTCGGCGTTGGTACCTGCGACTCGCGAGCACTTGCCGTCGCCGACCTTGGACACCTGATACGAGTAGCGCGCTCCGCTCTTGGCGATCTCGGCGTCGATGTCCTGCCACGACTTGATCACCGGCGGCACCAGCGACACCTTGAAGCGGTCGACGAGCCCGGCCTCGTTGGTGCGCAACTCGATCGTCTGCGGCACGTTGTACGACGTCAGGGTGTGCAGTGTCGCGTGCCCCGCGCCGATCTCCAGGTCCGTCAACGTGAACGGTCGGTCCCACCAGATCTTGTCCATCGTGACGCCGACGTCGTCCATGATCGTGGGATCGGCGAGGGTACGGATTCCGTTCGGTCCGATGGGCCAATCGGAGTTGAGCATGTCCATGATCTGCTTGGCCCGCAGACCCTGCGGCGTGTT
Source organism: uncultured Actinomycetota bacterium (assembly GCA_963786995.1). Taxonomy (GTDB): domain Bacteria; phylum Actinomycetota; class Actinomycetes; order Mycobacteriales; family Mycobacteriaceae; genus Mycobacterium. Next base: position 553,457 of record CAWBBH010000011.1, read on the forward strand.
GGTGTCGATGTGAATGCTCTGCGCGGCTCCGGCAGGTCCGGCCGGTCCGGCGTCAGCGCAACCGCAAGCAAGGGCGACGACCAGCGTGGCGACGACCGTCATCGAGGTCGCCCAGCGGCGAGCCCTGCCCGCGTCAGGCCTTGGCGTCAGTCCCCGCAACGTCCAGCACAACCTCGAACTCCAGAAGCGAAGCACCGGTGGCGACGGGATTCGCCCGCTGCCCGGCGTGCGCCTCGACGGCGGGACCGCTGGCCCACGCCTGGAACGCCTCCTCGGACTCCCATTGCGTGACGACGAAATAGCGGTCCTCACCCTTGACCGGCCTCAGCAGCTGAAAGCCCAGGAATCCGGGCTGATTGTCGACGGCGTGTGCACGGTGTGCGAACCGCTTCTCCAGCTCTGGACCAGCGTCCGGCGGAACCTCGATTGCGTTGATCTTCACCACGGGCATGGCGCCAAGGCTACCGTCTGCGCGAAGACCGCCCGAGGCACCTAGGGTTCTGGAAATGAAACAGCGTCTCGACGACTTCTTCGAGCTGTCGACGCGGGGGTCAACGCTGACATCGGAGATACGCGGCGGCATCGTCACGTTCATCGCGATGGCCTACATCGTTGTGCTGAACCCCATCATCCTGTCGGACGCGCAGGACGTGGACGGCAACAGCCTCGAGTTTGCCGAGGTGTCCGCCACGACCTCGTTGGCGGCGGGCGTGATGACGATCCTGTTCGGCCTCATCGCCCGACTTCCATTCGCGTTCGCCGCGGGGCTGGGCATCAACTCGTTCCTCGCCACCACCGTCGTCGGCTCAGTGACGTGGCCCGAGGCGATGGGGCTGGTGGTCATCAACGGCATCATCATCGTGGTGCTGGCCGCCACCGGCCTGCGCACCTTGATCTTCGAGGCCGTGCCGATGCAGCTCAAACTCGCGATCACCGCGGGCATCGGCGCCTTCATCCTGTTCATCGGCCTCGTCGACGCCGGCTTCATCGGTTCGACCGGGTTGCCGTCGCCACCCGTCGGCCTCGGGTCGGGCGGCACCGGCTCCATCACCACCGTGCCGACGCTGGTCTTCGTGTTCACCCTTCTGCTCACCTGCGTCCTCGTCGTCCGTCGGGTGCGCGGCGCGATCTTCATCGGGCTGGTGGCGGGCACCCTGGTCGCGGTCGCCATCGAGGCGATCTGGCATCTCGGGTCGGCGACCGAGCGCCCTGGCGGATGGAGCCTTTCGGTGCCCGCCCTGTCCGGCTCACCCTTCGCCCTGCCCGACCTGTCGCTGGTCGGCGCGTTCAGCCTGGACAGCTTCGGCCGCATCGGCGTGCTTGCCACGGTCATGCTCGTCTTCACGCTGGTGTTCGCGAACTTCTTCGATGCGATGGGCACCTTCACCGGGCTCTCGCGGGAGGTCGACGTCGCCGACGAACACGGAACATTCCCGCGGCTGCGTTCGGCGCTGGTCGTCGAGGGTGCAGGCGCGGTCGTCGGCGGGGCGACGTCGTCGTCGTCCAACACCGTCTTCCTCGAGTCGGCCGCAGGCATCTCCGAGGGTGCCCGCACCGGCTTGGCGAACATCGTCACCGGGCTGCTGTTCTTCGCGGCCATGTTCGTCACACCGCTCGCGTCGATCGTGCCGACCGAGGTCGCCGCCGCCGCACTGGTCGTCGTCGGCGTGATGATGTTCTCGCATCTTCGCGATGTCGACCTGTCCGAGTTCTCCGTCGCCGTACCGGTCGTCTTGACGGTCGCGGTGATGCCGCTGTCCTTCTCGATCGCCAACGGCATCGGAATCGGTTTCATCGCATGGGTTGTCGTGCGCTCGGCCGCAGGCAAGGCGCGCGAGATCAGCCCGCTGCTCTGGATCACCGCCGCAGGATTTCTGGTCTACTTCGGGCGTGACTGGATCGATTCGCTGATCGGTTTGTGACGGATGGGCGACGCGCTCCTCACGCACCGGGGTGGTGACGGCACGCCGATCGTGCTCGTGCACGGCCTGATGGGCCGCGGTTCCACGTGGTCGCGACAACTCCCGTGGCTGACCCGATACGGGCAGGTGTACACCTACGACGCACCCTGGCACCGCGGCAGAGACGTGCCCGACCCCCACCCGATCAGCACCGAGCGATTCGTCGACGACCTCGGCGGCGCGGTGGCGGCGCTGGGCAGGCCCGCGATCCTGATCGGCCATTCGATGGGCAGCCTGCACTCCTGGTGTCTCGCGGCCGAAAGGCCCGACATCGTCGAGGCCCTCGTCGTCGAGGACATGGCGCCGGATTTCAGGGGCCGCACCACCGGCCCGTGGGAGCCGTGGTTACACGCGCTGCCCGCCGAATTCGACTCCGCCGAAGCGGTATTCAACGAATTCGGGCCGGTGGCAGGCCGGTATTTCCTCGAGGCGTTCGACCGCACCGAGACGGGCTGGCGGTTGCACGGACACACCGATGTCTGGATCGACATCGCCGCGCAGTGGGGCACCCGCGACTACTGGGAGCAGTGGCGAAACGTGGCCGTGCCGACGCTGCTCATCGAGGCGGGCAACTCCGTGACGCCGCCGGGGCAGATGCGGGAGATGACCGAAACCGGTTACCGCACAACGTATGTGCGGGTGCCCGGTGCCGGTCATCTGGTCCACGACGACGCGCCGCAGGTCTATCGCGACGCGGTGGAGGCGTTCTTATCGACGCTCACCGGTCGCACCTGAGGACGGCCAGACCGGCTGCTTCTCGAACCGCGTCCGGATGGCGTCGACGTCGTGTGCGACGCGGAAGCCGTCTCGGTCGTCCTCGAACAGCCTTCCCATCATCGGAGCGGACCACCGGAACTGGTGAAACCCGATGCGAAGTGAGTCGGTGCGGTGCGCGGCCCAGCTCAGCGCTACGGCCACCGCGAACGGTGCGATCAAGACCAGGGTGATCAGTGCAGTACTCATGGCAGTAATGCTGCATTAGGTAATATCCGGCCAACAGTGGCAGCAGTGACAGCGTGCGATAAGATACTGCCATGGCAATCGAGAAGGTAGCTGCACTGGTGCTGGACCGCCTGGCCGTCTTCGAGTTCGGCGTGATCTGTGAGGTGTTCGGAATCGACCGCTCCGGCGACGGTGTGCCGAACTTCGACTTCAAGGTGTGCGGGCCGGAGCCCGGCAAGCCGATCCGGACCTCCGTCGGCGCGTCGCTGATCCCTGACCACGGGTTCGACGCGCTCGTCGGCGCCGACCTCGTCGCCATCCCGGCGATCGGCGGATCGGAGTATCTGCCAGAGGCGTTGGAGGCCCTGCGGGCCGCATCCGAGGCCGGCGCGATCATTCTCACGGTGTGCTCCGGCGCCTTCGTCGCGGGCGAGGCGGGCCTGCTCGACGGACGCCCGTGCACCACCCACTGGATGCACGCCGACGACCTGGCCCGCCGGTTCCCGACCGCGCGAGTGGACCGCAACGTGCTGTTCGTCGACGACGGAAACCTGATCACCAGCGCGGGCACCGCCGCCGGTATCGACGCCTGCCTGCATCTCGTCCGCCGCGAGCTCGGTAGCGAGATCACGAACAAGATCGCGCGCCGCATGGTGGTTCCACCTCAGCGCGACGGCGGTCAGCGGCAGTACATCGATCAGCCGATTCCGGTCCGATGTTCGGAACGCTTTGCACCGCACCTTGATTGGATTCTCGGAAATCTCGACAAACCACACACCGTCGCGACGCTGGCCCGACGCGCGAACATGTCGGCTCGCACCTTTGCGCGGCGCTTCGTCGAAGAGACCGGCACCACGCCGATGCAGTGGGTCACCGACCAGCGCGTGCTGTACGCCAGGCGTCTGCTGGAGGAGAGCGACATGGACATCGACCAGATCGCAGATCGGTCCGGTTTCGGCACCGCGACACTGCTGCGACACCATTTCCGGCGGATCATCGGGGTGACGCCGTCGGACTACCGTCGCAGCTTCGCCTGCAGCACGGATTCGGAGTGCGCCCAGACCGCCTAGCGAGTCAGTTCGCGGATCGTTCGCCGCCGTCGCAGGCCCGTGGAACAATCGGCCTGTGGCGGGCGATTCGGCTGCGGCCTATGCTCGTTCTGCCGTGGAGCAGGTTCGGGGCGACCCGGCAGCGCGGTTCGCGCTCATGCGCAGACTTTACGAGGTCCCACGTGACGTCGACCGTGGGTATCTTCCGTATCGACGCGCGGCGACGGCCTTCATGAACTGGCAGATGCGGCGAGGACTTTTGAACCCACCGGATGATCCAAGTCCTGGCAGCCCGTGGTGGCGTGCGTTGAACGAAACGTTGCTGTGCGACACCGCCGAAGCGCGAGCGTTGGCGTTTGGTTACCCCGGCGAACCCAGCCGACCGGCGGTGAACGCGCACCTCGACTTCATTCGCCGGCCCACCGCGGGCAAGTGGTACCACGCGCACAACGCCAGCATTGTCGCCGGCTATCTGGACAACGAACCGCTCGCCGCCGAGGAGGGCCGGGTGGAACGGTTCTTCATCAACGTCGTTTTGGTCCGGGTGCTGTTCGCGCACGCACTGGTGGCGGCGCCTCGACTGGCCTTGGGCTGGCTGGCACCGGTGGGCCGCTTTGCCGGAGACCCACGCATCGGCATGACCGGAATCTTCCTGTCGCTGTCGCGGGTGCTTCCCGACCTGTATCCACTGGGCGAAGATGTCGAGACCTACGTCGCGGTCGAGCACGATTTCGGTCAGATGCTCGACATCGGCATCATCGCGCCGCGATTCGATCGCCTCTACCGCTGGTCATCGGAAGTGCTTGCGCTGCCCGCTCTTCCACGGCTGCTGGACGGCAGCACGCCGACGTATGCGTGGGACTCGGAAGGCGACGCCGAAGTATGGGACTTCAAGCCGTCAACACACGCGCGATTTGCCCGGCGCATCGTTCCGGTCCGCTAGTCACCCTCGCCGGCCAGGGCGAAACGGCCGTCCGCGGTCTGCTCGACCAGCCCGTCGACGAGCAGGGAGTCCAGGGCGCGATCCCGCTGGGCGGTGTCGGTCAGCCAGGCGACGTCGAGCTCGGCGCGGCTGACCGGAGAATCGTTGCCGCGCAGGACATCCAGCAGCCGACCGCGCACCTGACGGTCGGTGCCGGCGTATTTCTGCACCCGGCGAGCCGGTCCGGTGGCGGCAGGAAAGCCGGCCGACCGCCACGCGCACACGCTCAGCGGACAGATACCGCAGCGCGCCGAGCGTGCGGTGCACACCGTCGCGCCGAGCTCCATCAGGGCAACCGAAAAACGCGGTGCGTCCTCGTCGTCCGGTAGCAGCGCGTCGACGTCGGCGAGGTCGCGTGGCGAGGAGGACGCCGCGGCGTCGGCCCGACCGTGCACCGCCCGTGCCACCACGCGGCGCACGTTCGTGTCCACGACGGGTACCCGCTGCCGATAGGCGAAGCATGCGACCGCGCGCGCGGTGTACGCGCCGATTCCCGGCAGCGACAACAGGGTTTCGACGTCCGAGGGCACCTCGTCGCCGTGGTCGCGTGCGATCGCGATCGCACACTCGTGCAGCCGCTTCGCCCGTCGCGGGTAGCCGAGCTTGCCCCACGCCCGCAGCACGTCGGCGGCGCTTGCTTCCGCGGTCGCCGACGGGGTCGGCCAGCGCGCCACCCAGTCGCGCCAGATCGGCTCGACCCGCGCCACAGGCGTCTGCTGCAACATGAATTCGCTTACCAGGATCTGCCACGGCGTGACATCGGGCCTGCGCCACGGCAGGTCGCGCTGCTCGCGGTCGTACCACTGCAGAAGCTCGGTCGCGTCGATCATGACGGGCTCAGGCAGAATGTCGGCCATGCCCAACACGAATCCGGTGACCGCATGGAAGGCACTCAGGGAGGGTAACGAGCGCTTCGTCGCGGGTGAGCCGCAACACCCCAGCCAGAGCATCGAGCACCGGGCGGGGCTCGCCGAGGGGCAGAAGCCGACCACGGTGCTCTTCGGGTGCGCGGACAGCCGGGTCGCCGCCGAGATCATCTTCGATCAGGGCCTTGGCGACATGTTCGTGGTACGCACCGCCGGTCACGTCATCGACTCGGCGGTGTTGGGGTCGATCGAATACGCGGTCACCGTGCTGAACGTGCCGCTGATCGTGGTGCTCGGACACGACAGCTGCGGCGCGGTGAAGGCGACGATGGCCGCGCTCGACGACGGCGCGGTACCCGGCGGCTACGTGCGGGACGTCGTCGAACGCGTCACCCCATCGATCCTCATCGGCCGCCGCGAGGGCTTGAGCAGCGCCGACGAGTTCGAGGCGAGGCATGTGACCGAGACGGCGGCGCAGCTGCGCGCCCGGTCGACGGCGATCGCCGAACGGCTGGACGCGGGCACTCTGGCGATCGCCTGCCTGACGTATCGGCTGGCCGACGGCCGCGTGACGCTGCGCGATCATCTGGGCGATATCGGCGAAGGCTGACGGAACCGTCTGCTCCTCGCGCAAGCGTCCCCCGCAAGCGGGAGGTGCCCCACATCGGCGACACGCCGGTCCACCTCGGACGATTGTGTGTGACCTGGCCTTACCGTGAATCTGTGTTGGATCTAGAGCCGCATGGCCCGCTTCCCACCCAGATCTACTGGCGCCGCAGAGCCCTGGCGATAGGCGTCGCCGTGCTCGTCGTCGGGGTGATCGCCGCAGTGGTCGTCATGGTCGTGATGTACACGTCGGGCGGTGAGGCGAAGAACGCCGACAAGCCTGGCCCGACGCCCGCCGCGGCACCTACCCCGCTTCCCGGGGAGAACCCCGAGGTCAAGTCGCCCGTCGTGCCGCCGCCCGCGGCCGCACCTGCGCCAACACCGACCCCGACGGCCGCCGTCGCCCCGCCGCCGGTGCTGCAGGAGGGCGACGACTGCCCGGACTCCACCCTGGCCGTCAAGGGGATCACCAGCCAGCCGGAGTACGTGGTCGGCGACCAGCCGAAGTTCACGATGGTCGTCACCAACATCGGCCTGGTGGCCTGCAAGCGCGACGTCGGCGCCGCCGTGCTCGCTGCCTACGTCTACGGCCTGGACAACACCCGGCTCTGGTCGAACCTCGATTGCGCGCCGTCGAACGAGACTCTGGTCAAGACCTTCAACCCCGGCGAGCAGGTGACCACCGAGGTGACGTGGACCGGTATGGGTTCGGCTCCGGGTTGTCCGCTTCCGCGCCAGCCGATCGGGCCCGGCACCTACAACCTGATCGTCCAGCTGGGCAACCTGCGCTCTGCGACCGTGCCATTCGTCCTCGCCCAGCCCGCTCCCGAAGCGGAGGCTCCCGCACCGGCAGACGGCCTTCCGGCGCCCGAGCAGGCGCCTGCACCGGTCGGCTAAGCCAGCCGGTCGGCGATCGTCGACTCGGCGAGCTGGGACAGACCCTCGCGGATGTGACGCGCCCACATGGACCCGATGCCCTCGACGTTCTGCAGATCGTTGGCGCTCGCGGCGAGCAGCCCCTGCAGCGAGCCGAACGACCGCACCAGCAGGTCGACATGCGCGAACTGCAGACGCGGGATGCCCGCCATCGCACGGTAACCGCGTGAGCTCATCGCCGAATCCTGCGCCTCGGCTGTCGACGGGTAGCCGAAAACCCTTGCCAGCGTGGTGAAGTCGAGCAGCTCGGTGTCCGAGAGGCCATCGAGCTCCTCGAGCGTCGCGGTTACCTGCGACGGGGTCGGCGGGTCGGGGTTGGCGTGATAGTCGCGCACGATCAGCTCACGCGCGGTGTCGTTGTCGCCGACGAGTTCCTCGAGCTGGAGCTTCAGCTGACGCCCGTCGGTGCCGAGTTCGACGACGTCGGCGTCGATCTCGAGGCTGATCCGCCGGACCATCTCCAGCCGCTGCACGACCGTCATCACGTCGCGCAGGGTGACGAAGTCTTCGATCTCGGCCGTCGACAGCTGTCTGCTCACCTCGTCGAGGCGCGATCTGTACCGCTCCAGCGTGTCGATCGTCTGGTTGGCGCGGGACAGGATCGTCGCCGACTCGGGCACCACGTGCCGTTCGCCTGCCACGTAGACGGTTACGATGCCCATCGAATGGCTCACCGACACAACGGGATAGCCGGTCTGCACCGCCGCGCGTTCAGCGGACCGGTGACGGGTTCCCGATTCGTCGGTGGGGATCGACGGATCGGGCACCAACTGGACGTTGGCCCGAAGGATGCGGGTGCCGTCGCTGGAGAGCACGACGGCACCGTCCATCTTCGAGAGCTCACGCAGACGGGTCGGGCGCGTATGCGACGTCGAGCGAGAAGCCGCCGTCACAGATCGATTCGACGCTGTCGTCGTATCCGAGGACGATCAAGGCGCCGGTACGGCCGCGCAGGATGCGCTCGAGGCCGTCGCGCAGTGCGGTGCCTGGAGCAAGCCTGCCGATGGTCTCGCGCAGGGTCGGGCGGGCCAGCTGCACCACGTTTCGGCGCCTCGCCTTCACGGCCATTGCCCCTCCTCGGAGCGACCGCCTTTCACCGCGATGTCCTTCAGGACCCTCATGGCAGCGGTGATGTTGTCGGCCGCTATCGCCCGTAAGCCTATCGGCACCTCCTTCACGCCGGGCGGAACCACCGCGCACGTGAACCCGAGCCGTGCGGCCTCCGTCAGGCGCCGCTCCATGCCGCTGACCCTGCGCAGATCACCGGCGAGGCCGACCTCGCCGATCGCGATGGCCGTCGTCGGCATGGGGAGGTCGGCGTAGGCGGACGCGATCGCCAGCGCAACAGCGAGGTCCGACGACGGATCGGTGAGCCGCATCCCGCCGACCGTGGACAGGTAGATGTCGTACCGCGCGACACTCAGGCCGGCCCGCTTCTCCAGCACGGCGGTGATCATCGCCGCCCGCGCGGAGTCGATACCGCTGACCGCACGCCGCGGCGACGCCGTCGTCGGCTGCGCGATCAGCGCCTGCACCTCGCCGATGAGGGGACGCTTCCCATCGAGCGAGACGGTGACAGCGGTTCCCGATACGGGTGCCGGACGTTGGTCGAGGAAGAGTCCGGACGCATCGGCGACACATTCGATTCCGTTGTCGTGCAACAGGAAACAACCGACCTCGTCGGCCGCGCCGAACCGGTTCTTCACACCGCGGACCATCCGCAGCGCCGAGGTCTTGTCGCCCTCGAAGTGCAGCACGACGTCGACGAGGTGTTCCAGCGACCGCGGGCCCGCGATCGCACCGTCCTTGGTCACATGGCCGACCAGGATGATCGCCACGCCGGTGGCCTTGGCGGTCATCGTCAGCGCCGTCGTCACCGCGCGTACCTGGGTGACGCCACCGGTCACCCCCTCGGCCTCCGTCGTCGACATGGTCTGCACCGAGTCGACGATCATCAGGGTCGGCTTGACCTCGTCGATGTGGCCGAGCGCCGTCTGCAGATCCGACTCCGCGGCCAGGAACACCTCATCGTGGGTGCACCCGGTGCGTTCGGCCCGCATCCGGATCTGGCCCGCGGACTCCTCACCCGAGAGGTAGAGCGCGCGGCGCCCGGACTCCGCCCACCGGTGTGCGACCTCGAGCAGCAGCGTCGACTTGCCGACGCCGGGATCGCCGGCCAAGAGCGTCACCGAGCCGGGGACGATGCCGCCGCCGAGCACGCGGTCGAGTTCACTGACGCCGGTGTGGTGGTGCCTGGTGACGCCGGGGTCGATCGAGCTGATCGGCACCGCGGGCGTTGCCGGCGCGACCGACCGGCGCACCGCCGAGCCGTTCACGGCGGCCAGCACAGCTACCTCGTCGACGGTGCCCCAGGTGCCGCAGTCCGAGCAGCGCCCGACCCATTTCGCGGTGACGTGGTGGCACTCGGAACATCTGTACTGCGAACGTGCCTTGGCCACGATGTGACGGTAGCCCCCGTCACCGACAGATCCTTACTGGTGACCGCCCGTGTCGCCGCCTCCGTGAGGAGCTTCGCCGCCCTCGTCGCGGCGCGGCGACTCACCCGCGGAGATCGGCACCGGCACGGTGGCCTGTCCCGCCTTCTCGAAATTGAAGGTGAAGTCGTATGTCAGCCCGTTGGTGATCGGCTTGCTGACGGCGACCGTCGCCTTGGCGGCGTCGGACGTCTCGGCCTGCTCGAGCGCGGCGATCTGGCCGTCGGGTTCCCCGACAAGGAGGACGTCCATCGCGGGCAGCGAGGTGTCGCCGGAGAGCGACACCCTGCCGAACTCGGAGGTGATCGATGTCAGCTTGTCGGCGTTGTCCGGTGACTCGTTGGAGGCGACGAACAGCAACTCGACTTCGGTGCCCGGCGCGACGTAGTCGCCCGTCTGCGGCGCCCGCAGGTGGACGTTGCGGAGGGTCACATCGCCGATTGTTGCTGAGGTCCCGTTGAGCGCGGCCTGCTGCGTCGCGGTCTGAGAGACCTGGCCCGCGCTGCAGCCCGACAGGGTGGCGGCCAGGGCGAGCCCGCAGGCGGCCAGTGCCACGGTGACGGCAGAACTGCGCGATTCGAAGCGGTTCACCCAGATGCCTCCTGATCGGCCGACCTGTTCGACTATGCACAGTAGTAGGTGGTCGTTGACGGCGGTAGCTGAGGTCTCGACGTCGTCGACGCGGGTTTGCGAGAAACCATCCACAGGCACGTGAGAGGGGCCGCACGGTGGTCGCTGAGGCGTCGCCGCCTTGCACGTATTCGTCACCCTGTCAACCCCTAGTCTTCACCTGCGGTGCCCCTGACCTGCACCGTTGTGCGGCACCTGTCGGAGCGCCGTGTTAGCATGGAGTATCGAAAGGGGCTCGAAACAGATGAATTTTCAGGTCGGAGACACCGTTGTCTATCCACACCACGGTGCCGCATTGATCGAGGCGATCGAAACCCGGACCATCAAAGGCGAGCAAAAGGAATATCTCGTCTTGAAGGTCGCCCAGGGAGATCTCACGGTCCGAGTCCCCGCCCAGAACGCTGAATATGTCGGTGTGCGCGACGTGGTCGGTCAGGAAGGCCTCGACAAGGTGTTCCAGGTGCTCCGCGCCCCCCACACCGAAGAGCCGACCAACTGGTCACGCCGCTACAAGGCCAACCTCGAGAAGCTGGCTTCCGGCGACGTGAACAAGGTTGCCGAGGTCGTTCGTGACCTGTGGCGCCGCGATCAGGAGCGCGGCCTGTCCGCGGGCGAGAAGCGCATGCTGGCCAAGGCCCGGCAGATCCTGGTCGGCGAACTCGCGCTCGCCGAGAACACCGACGACGCCAAGGCCGAGATCATTCTCGACGAGGTTCTCGCCGCCGCGTCCTGACGCATGAGCACGGTCGCCGTCGTCCCCGCCGCAGGGTCGGGGGAGCGGTTAGCTGCCGGTGCACCCAAGGCTTTCGTCAACCTGGGCGGCCGCCCGATGCTGGAGCACGCCATCGAGGGCCTGCGTAACTCCGGTGTCGTCGACCGCATCGTCGTCGCCGTCCCACCCAAGCGCACCGATCAGGCCAAGCTGGTCTTCGGCGGCGACGCCGTCATCGTGGCGGGCGGAGCGGACCGCACCGAGTCCGTTCGGCTCGCGCTGGCCGCGGTCGGGGATGCGGAGTTCGTCCTCGTGCACGACGCCGCAAGGGCACTCACCCCACCTGAGCTGATAGTGCGGGTGGTGACTGCGCTGCAGGCAGGCCATCCCGCGGTGGTGCCGGCGTTGCCGGTCAGCGACACCATCAAGGCCGTCGACGCCAACGGCGTCGTGCTCGGCACGCCAGAGCGGTCCGGGTTGCGCGCGGTGCAGACGCCGCAGGGCTTCCAGACCGAACTGCTGCGGCGCGCCTACGAGCGCGCTGCCGCGGGCGGCTTCACCGACGACGCCTCGGTCGTCGAGTCGACGGGCACACCGGTTCAGGTCGTCGAAGGCGACCCTCTGGCGTTCAAGATCACCACACCCAACGACCTGCTGCTCGCCGAGGCGCTCCTCGGAGCGAGAACGTGAGTATCCCGAGGGTCGGCATCGGCACCGACGTACACCCGATCGAGGCGGGACGGCCGTGCTGGCTGCTCGGGCTGCTCTTCGAGGGCGCCGACGGGTGCGCAGGGCACTCGGACGGCGACGTGGCGACCCACGCCTTGTGCGACGCGTTGCTCAGCGCGGCGGGGCTCGGCGACATCGGCGGCGTCTTCGGCACCGACGACCCGCGCTGGGCCGGGGTCAGCGGCGCGGACATGCTGCGTCACGTGCACGCCCTGGTGCGTGCCGAGGGTTATCAGGTGGGTAACGCCGCCGTCCAGGTGATCGGCAACAGGCCGAAGGTGGGGCCTCGACGGGTCGAGGCCCAGCGGGTGCTCTCGGGCCTCCTCGACGCTCCTGTCTCGGTGTCGGCGACGACGACCGACGGCCTCGGGCTGACAGGGCGCGGCGAAGGTTTGGCCGCCATCGCCACCGCTTTGGTCATCGACGCCGAATAGGCCGGTAAGCTGGCCCGTCGTGACCGATCTGCGGCTTTACGACACGATGACGGGCGGCGTCCGTGAATTCGTGCCTGTGCGCGACGGCCACGCCTCCATCTACCTCTGCGGCGCCACCGTTCAGGGGCTGCCCCATATCGGCCACGTCCGCAGCGGTGTCGCGTTCGACGTGCTGCGCCGCTGGCTGATGGCCAAGGGATACGACGTCGCGTTCATCCGCAACGTCACCGACATCGACGACAAGATTCTCAACAAGGCCGCCGACGCGGGCAGACCGTGGTGGGAGTGGGCCGCCACCTACGAGCGGGCGTTTTCAGCCGCCTACGACGCTCTCGGCGTGCTTCCGCCGTCTGCTGAGCCGCGCGCCACCGGGCACATCACCCAGATCATCGAGTTGATCGAGCGGTTGATCGACGACGAGCACGCGTACGCCGCCGGTGGCGACGTCTACTTCGACGTGTTGAGCCTGCCCGACTACGGCAAGTTGTCCGGCCACAAGATCGACGACGTGCACCAGGGTGAGGGCGCCGCGACCGGCAAGCGCGATCAGCGCGACTTCACCCTGTGGAAGGGCGAGAAGCCGGGCGAGCCGTCATGGCCGACCCCGTGGGGCCGGGGCAGGCCGGGCTGGCACACCGAATGCGTCGCGATGTGCGAGGCCTACCTGGGTCCGGAATTCGACATCCACGCGGGCGGAATGGACCTGATCTTCCCGCATCACGAGAACGAGATCGCCCAGGCAGAAGCCGTCGGTGACCGGTTCGCACGCTTCTGGCTGCACAACGGCTGGGTCACCATGGGCGGCGAGAAGATGAGCAAGTCGCTGGGCAACGTCTTGGCCATTCCCGCTGTGCTGCAGCGGGTTCGGCCCGCCGAGCTGCGTTACTACCTGGGCAGCGCGCATTACCGGTCGATGCTGGAGTTCTCCGAAACCGCGCTGCAGGACGCGGCGAAGGCATACACCGGCATCGAGGACTTCCTGCACCGCGTCCGCAACCGAGTGGGCGCCGTCGAACCGGGCGAGTGGACACCGGCGTTCGCGGCCGCGCTCGACGACGACCTCTCGGTGCCGACCGCGCTCGCAGAGGTGCACGCCGCGCGCGCCGAAGGCAACCGGGCGCTCGAGGCGGGTGACCACGAGACGGCGATGGCCCGTGCGGGCTCGATCCGGGCCATGATGGGAATCCTCGGCTGCGATCCGCTCGACGAGCGCTGGGAGTCACGCGACGAGACGTCTGCCGCGCTTGCGGCAGTGGATGTGCTGGTACACGCCGAGATCGAGCGACGTCAGGACGCCCGCCAGCGCAGGGACTGGGCGGAGGCCGACGCGATCAGGGATCGGCTCAAGAATGCAGGCGTCGAGGTCACCGACACCGCCGACGGACCGCAGTGGACGCTGCTGAACGGGAACTGAAAAACGCACATGGCCGGGAACTCACAACGCAGAGGCGCGGTACGCAAGGCCGGCACCAAGAAAGGCCCCAAGGTCGGTTCGGGCGGTGTACGCCGTCGCGGGCTCGAGGGCAGGGGGGCGACGCCGCCTGCCCACATGCGGCCCAACCACCCCGCCGCCAAGGCGGCCAAGCGCGCAGCCAAATCGCAACAGCAGCGCCGTCAGCACAAGCGCACCGATGACACCGAGTTGGTGCTGGGCCGCAACCCGGTGCTGGAATGCCTGCGCGCCGGTGTGCCTGCGACGGCGCTCTATGTCGCGCTGGGCGCGGAAGCGGATGAGCGCCTGACCGAATCCGTCAGGCTGGCAGCCGATGCCGGCATCTCGATCCTCGAGGTCTCACGGCAGGACCTCGATCGCATGAGCCCCAATTCGCTGCACCAGGGAATCGGGCTCCAGGTCCCGCCGTATGAGTACACCCACCCCGACGACCTGCTCGCCGCCGCGTCGTCTGACAGCATGCCTGCGCTGCTGGTAGCGCTGGACAACATCTCCGACCCGCGCAACCTGGGCGCGATCGTGCGGTCGGTGGCGGGGTTCGGCGGCCACGGGGTGCTGATCCCGCAACGACGCTCGGCGTCGGTCACCGCCGTGGCCTGGCGCACCAGCGCAGGCGCCGCCGCAAGGCTGCCGGTCGCGCGGGCGACGAATCTCAATCGCACGCTGAAGAATTGGCAGGACGCCGGGCTGCAGGTGATCGGCTTGGATGCCGACAGCGACACCACGCTCGACGACCTCGACGGCACCGGCCCGATGGTGCTCGTGGTCGGCTCAGAGGGTAAAGGCCTGTCGCGGTTGGTGCGTGAGAATTGTGATGCGGTGGTGTCCATTCCGATGGCCGGGCCGACGGAGTCGCTCAACGCATCGGTGGCCGCAGGTGTGGTACTTGCCGAGATCGCGCGCCAGCGAAGGGATTAGAGCACCTTCGTCAGGGTTGTCAGCTTCGGTCCGACACACTCGCCCCGCTTGGCCAGCCGCATCCTCTTGGCCACGTATGGCGCCGCGAAGGCGGCGGTCCAGCGAAGGTTGGACCGCAGGTCGCGCGCCGGTGGGGTCGACGAGAGCAGCGCGGCGGACCGGGAGGTCAGTTCGTGGGAAACCGTCAGTTTGTCAAGCACTTTGGCGGCGAATCGTTCATGCCCGAGCGGTGAGAGATGTATGCGGTCGCCGTCCCACAGTCGCGAGTCCCGGAACTCGCAGTAGCGCCAGAAGTCGACGAGCGCCAGGCCGAGGTCGTCTGCGATGCCGCGCAGCAGTTCGTTGTAGACCGCAGCACGGCCGCGCAGGCGGCGAAAGAGTGGCACAGTGCCGAGATCGGCTGCGGTGAAGACGACTACCACCGCGCCGGTCTGTTGCAGTGTCTTCAGGCCGTCGGCGTACCGGGCCATCATGGCGTCGACGTCATTACGCAGCAACAGGAGATTGTTCATGCCCGCGTAGATGGTGACGAGGTCGGGTTCGAGCATGACGGCGGCATGAAGTTGCTCGTCGAGGATCTCGTCCATCCGTCTGCCCCGCACGGCGAGGTTGGCGTAGCGCAGTTGCGGACTGATCTGGGCGAGCGCGATGGCGACATGATCGGCCCACCCGCGCAGGCCGTTTGGACTGTAGGAATGTGGGTCGCCGACACCTTCGGTGAACGAGTCGCCGAGCGCGACGTACCGGTGGAAGGCCGCCGGCGAAGCGGGCAGTTGAGGCACAGCCACGGGTGACATTTTGAGCGGAAGATATGGCGATGCGCCAATCGCATCGCCGCTGATCGACGAGTGGACGTCAACCGTCTCACCGTTGTTCGCGGCGCCGTAACCCACCGGTCGAACTGGCGAACGATTCGCGTTGCACTGGATTGCACGAGCATGAAACTCGGCGCGTTCTTCGGCCTAGACTGCCGCAATGTTCTCGGAAACGCGGTATGCGATGAACGGGGACTTGCGCGTCGCCTATCGCGCGTCGGCCGAGGGTGCCCGTGACATCGTGTTCGTGTCGAACTGGTTCACGTGCTGCGAGCTCTTTCCGGAGTTGCCGTCGACTCGGGGGTGGGTCGAGGCGATGACATCGCTCGGACGGTTGATCTTTTTCGATCAGCCGGGCACCGGTGCGTCGGACCCCGTCACGCCCGACGCGCTGCCGAACCTGGAGCAGTGGGCCGACAGCATCACAGGTGTGCTCGACGATCTCGGTAGTCGGGAGGCGACTCTGGTGACATACCCCGGTGCAATCGCCACTGCGGCGCTGTTCGCCGCCACGCATCCGTCGCGCACAGCCGCACTGGTTGTGCTCAACGGCCATGTAGATCCGCCTGACCGAACGGTGGTCCAAGGCGAAGCCATCGACACGTTGGTCGCCACGTGGGGGACCGGCGAATTGCAACATCTGGTCAATCCAGACATGCCGTGGAATGAGGAGATCCGAGCTGCGTGGGCGCGTGAGGAACGCCTGACTGCGAGTCCGCGGACCGTGGCGCTGATGTTGCCGCTGACCACAGGTTTGAGCGCGCGCGAAATCCTCCCCAGCGTCCGCGTGCCCACACTCGTCGTGCAGTACACAGACGATGCGCTGTCCGCCCCCGCCGGTGGCCGATTCGTTGCCGACCGCATCGACGGTGCGAAATATGTTGAGCTGCCGGGTCGGAACACGTACCACTTCGTCGAACCGTGGCGCGAGTCGTTTCAGCAGGTCGCTGAGTTTCTGACTGGCGATCAGGCTGAGGTGGCCGATGATCGGGTGTTGGCGACGGTGTTGTTCACCGACATTGTGGGCTCGACGCGGCGGGCGGCGGAGATGGGTGACCGGGATTGGCGTGCGCTGTTGGATGCGCATGATGCGGTGGTGCGGGCACAACTCGCACGCTTTCGGGGTCGTGAGGTGAACACCTCGGGTGATGGGTTCTTGGCGATGTTCGACGGTCCGCAGCGGGCGATCCGCTGCGCGATGGCGATCCGGGACGCGGTGCAGGCCCTCGGTATCGAGGTGCGGGCGGGGTTGCACACCGGGGAGTGCGAGGTGCGTGGTGATGACATCGGCGGCATCGCCGTGCACATTGGGGCACGGGTGAGCGCCCTGGCCGGGCCGAACGAGGTGTTGGCATCCAGCACGCTGCGCGATCTGGTGATCGGGTCGGGGCTGGTGTTCGATGAGCGCGGCGCGCACGAACTCAAAGGCGTGCCCGGCCAATGGAATCTCTACGCCGTCGCCTCATAATCGGCTTTGGCTTTGGCGGAGTTGGCCGCGGGTATGGCGGCGTTTGGGCATCCTCACTCCGCGCCCGGGGGGTGGGTTTCACTTTGGGTGCGTCGCCGGTCCACAGTGTGGCGGTGGGTTTACCCAGGTGTGGGAACAGGTGCAGGCTGCCGGGGTAGGTGGTGTAGGTGTGGCCGGTCGGGGTCGGGGCTGGTGTTCGAGGAGCGCGGCGCACACCACTCAAAGGCGTGCCGGGTGAGTGGCGTCTGTTCGCTGTCGCCTCGTAAACGGTTGAACCGCAACCTAGAACGGTGGGGGTTTGTTGCGTTCGGCGACGTGGGGGTCGTTGAGTCGTCGTTCGGCGGCTTTGGCTTTGGCGGTGTTGGACGCGCGGGTGTGGCGGCGTTTGGGCATTCTCATTCCGCGGTCGCCGGCGGGCTTCACAGTGGGCGGGTCGCCGGTCCACAAGGTGGCGGTCGGTGCACGCAAGATCGGGAACAGGTGCAGGCTGCCGGGGTAGGTGGTGTAGGTGTGTCCGGTCGGGCTGGTCCAGATGATGGTGCCGTCGGGGAGTTGGCGGTCACACCAGCCGCCCAACGCGTTCCAGAACGTTTTCAGCAAGTGATGGCAGCGATTGCGCAAAGTACACTTTAGAAGATCTTCGTGAGCAGCATAAACGTTGCCGATGCACACCGCCCGACCCGCTGATCGACTTAGACTTCCGCAATGTTCTCGGAGACGCGCTATGCGATGAATGGGGACTTGCGCGTCGCCTACCGCGCGTCACCCCCTGGCGCTCGCGACATCGTGTTCGTCGGGAACTGGTTCACGTGCTGTGACCTCTTTCCGGAGCTGCCGTCCGTCCAAGGGTGGGTCGAGGCAATGACATCGCTCGGCCGGCTCATCTTCTTCGACCAGCCGGGCACGGGTGCGTCTGATCCGGTCACATCGGGCGCGCTGCCGAACTTGGAGCAATGGGCCGACAGCATCACCGCGGTGCTCGACGATCTAAGGAGCCGCGAAGCGGCGCTCATCGCTATACCCGGGGCCCTCCCGACAGCGGGGCTGTTCGCCGCCACACATCCGTCCCGCACAACTGCGCTGGTCGTGCTCGAGGGCGCCGATCCGAAGGGCATCAGTGTGTTGAGCGCCTCCGGGTTCGATAGCGAGGAATGGAGCGCCGCTGTGGTCGATATGTGGGGCACCGGCGAGATTCAACATGTAATCAATCCGGGCATGCCGTGGAACGAGGAGATCCGGGCAACGTGGGCCCGACACGAACGCCTGGCGGCCAGTCCCGCGACTGTAGCTCGCATGATGCCGCTCGTGCTCGAGTTGGACGTGCGGGCCATCCTCCCGACAATCCGCGTGCCAACCCTCGTCGTCCATCACACCGAGGACCCAATCATCCTGCCCGCGGGGGGAAGATACATCGCTGACCACATCTCGGGCGCGAAATATGTTGAGCTGCCTGGACGCAACGAGTTTCACTTCGTAGAACCGTGGCGCGAGTCGTTTCAGGAGATCGCCGAGTTCCTCACCGGCCACCAGGCGGAAGTTGCCGATGATCGGGTTCTCGCCACGGTGCTGTTCACCGACATCGTGGACTCGACGCGCCGCGCTGCGGAGATCGGCGACCGGGACTGGCATGCGCTGCTCGACGCGCACGACGCTGTCGTGCGCTCGCAACTCGGTCGCTTTCGCGGCCGTGAGGTGAACACGTCAGGTGACGGTTTCCTGGCGATGTTCGACGGTCCGCAGCGAGCGATCCGCTGCGCGATGGCAATCCGTGATGCAGTTCAGGCGCTGGGCATCGAGGTGCGGGCGGGGTTGCACACCGGGGAGTGCGAGGTCCGCGGCGACGACATCGGCGGCATCGGCGTGCACATCGGCGCGCGCGTGAGCGCTTTGGCGGGGCCGAGCGATGTGTTGGTGTCGAGCACGCTGCGCGATCTGGTGATCGGGTCGGGGCTGGTGTTCGAGGAGCGCGGCGCGCACGAACTCAAGGGCGTGCCCGGCCAATGGAATCTCTACGCCGTCGCTCTACGTGCGCATGAGAAGGGTGGGGGTTTGTTGCGTTCGGCGACGTGGGGGTCGTTGAGTCGTCGTTCGGCGGCTTTGGCTTTGGCGGTGTTGTGGGCGCGGGTGTGGCGGCGTTGGGGCATCTTCACCCCGCGCCCGGGAGTGGGCTCCAGCGTTGGGTGGGTCGCCGGTCCACAAGGTGGCGGTCGGTTGGCACAGCTGCGGGAACAGGTGCAGGCTGGCGGGGTAGGTGGTGTAGGTGTGGCCGGTCGGGCTGGTCCAGATGAGGGTGCCGTCGGCGAGTTGGCGGTCACACCAGCCGCCCAACGCGTTCCAGAACGTTTTCAGCAAGTGGTGGAAACGGCACAGGCACTTGAGGTTTGACGGATGGGTTGGCCCCACCGGATAGGCCACCGTGTGGTCAAGATCGCAGACATCGGCGGGCTTATCGCACCCTGGGAACCGGCACGTCAGATCGCGGCACCGGACAAACTCGGCCAGCGCGCGCGAAGGCGTGTAACGCGGTTCGGGTGCCGAGTCCGCGCCGGGATGGCGCACCTGCCGGAACCGGGCCCGCTCCACCACCGCACCCAGCAGCGCGGTGGGCATGATCCCGGCACCGAACAGATAGGCCGGCTTGGGCCGCGCCAGCCGCGACTCCCGATACACCGGCTCCGGCGCGGGTTCGGGGTCTGGCTCGGGCGCGGCTTCGGGCTCCGGCTCGGCGTGGGGTTTGGGCTCCGGCTCTGGCTCCGGCTCGGGCAGAGGGTCATCAGCTACGTCGGTCTGCGGGTTGGTGGCGGCGTCGAGGGTGTTGTTCTCGGCGACGACGTAGACGACGGCGTTTCTGGCCGGAGCGTCGCCGGGCACCCCGGCGCCGCAGTCGGGGTCTTCGCATCGGCAGGTGAAGGCGGTGCCGTTGGTGCGGGCGGCGAACGCGTGCGAGCGCCGCTGATCGATGGTGCGGGGGTCGGCGTCGCAGACGCTGTGGGCCGTCGCTTCGACGTTGGTTTCCATCAAGGCGGCGTCGGCGTCGTTGATCCGCGCCCAGATGGTGGTGATCCCGGCCGGGTCGATCGGACAGCCGAATTGCACGGTCTCTTGCGCGCAGGCCGTCACGGTGCGGCGCACCGCCCCGGGATCGTGTTTGTCGACCAGCTCGTCGATGGCCTGTTCGGTTTTCTTCGCCGACAGCGCCCCCCACCGGGTCACCCGGGCGGCCAGCTCGGTGTCCACCGCGGCCATCGCTTCGGGGTCTTCGATCAAAGACGTGCGGGAGACGATGGTGCGCACCAGCAGGTCGCTGAGCAGCCCGTCCGCGAACAGGGCCGCCACCTTCGGGAGCCGGTCGCGCAGCGCGAGCGCCGCGGTTGGTCTGATGCAACGCCATGCCCGGTGCTGACGTTGACTGCTGCGGCCAGCTCGGCGGCCACTGCGGCTTGCGGGTCGATCCACCACCACTTTCGCTCCTCCGGGGCCAGCCCGGTGCGGCGGTTGAACAGCTCGGCCATCGCCGCCAGCTTGTGGGCGGCGGCCCTGTTCTCCGCGCGTGCCCACCCGCCGGCGGCGTCGACCAGCTCGGCGTCGGTCAACGACGCCAAGTCAGGGATCTCAGGCAACGAACGATCGAACATGCTTTCGAACCTACCGACGGCCGGCGACGACCCGCCACCGAAAAGACCAGCTCAAGCCGTACCTGTGGATGAAACTACGACTGTGGATAACTCGTCCCACTAGACCCCGAAAGCTTCGATACCCGCCCAGAGCCCGAGTACCGCAACCACCAACGTGACCGGTGTGGTGATCAGGCCGACGCGACTGAACTCCCAGAACCCGGCGGGAATGTCGCGGCGGACGACGCTGCGCCACAGCAGATTTGCCAGCGACCCGACATAGGTCAGGTTGGGCCCGATGTTCACGCCGACCAGCATCGCCAGCACCGCGGCCGGTCCGGCCGACGCGAGCAACGGCAGCAGCACCAGCGTCGCGGGCAGATTGTTGACGACGTTGGACAGCACCGCGGCGACGGCCGCGATGCCCAGCAGCGCAATCAGCGAGGTGCCGTTCGGCAGCACGCCGCGCATCGCGGATTCAAGGCCGTGCCGCATCAACCCGTCGACGACCACGCCAAGGCACAACACGAACACCAGGAACGGCACGTCGGCCGCCCGCGCGATGCGGGCCACCGATGTCTCCCGCCGGGCCAATGCCCGCACGCCCAGCACGACGACGCCCGCCAGCGCCGCCCACGCAGGTGACAGACCGAGCAGCGACATGGCCGCGAACCCGACCAGCGTCAGCGCGAGCACCACGAGGACAAAGACCGGAACTCGCACCGGATCGATCACCGGCTCGGGATCTGGCTTGACCGTGAGGTCCTTGGCGAAAAGCCAACGCAGCAAGACGAATTCGACAGCGACCGCAGCCAGCCAGGACGGCGCCATCACCGCGGTGAAATGGACGAAGGACAGACCGGCTGCGCTGAAGGCGAGCAGGTTGGTCAGGTTGGACACCGGCAGGAGTAACGACGCGGTGTTGGCCATGTGTGCGGTGGCATAGGCGTGTGGCCTCGCGGGCACCCGAAGCGTGCGCGCGGTCGCGAGCACCACGGGCGTCAGCAGCACGACGGTCGCGTCCAGGCTGAGCACCGCCGTCGTCACGGCGCCGATGACGAACACCCGTGCCAGCAGCCCCGTGGTGTGCCCGTTGGCCGTCCTGGCCATCGCCGCCCCAGCGGCGCGAAAGAGGCCCTCGTCGTCGCACAGCTGTGCCAGCACGAGCACGGCGGCGAGGAACAGGACCACCGGAAGCAGCTGCCCGATTTCGTCGACGGCCGCACGCCACGGAACGACGCCGACCGCGACCAGCAGTCCGGCAGCGGGCAGTGCGGCGACGGCCTCCGGCCATCCGCGCGGCTTGATCATGGCGAACGCCAGCACCACGGCCAGCGCGACGCACGCGAGCGTCAGCGCCACGGGTCAGCGCGCTGCCACAGCGTCGGAAGGTGCAGGGGAATGCCGTCCTCCTCGGCGAGCGCGGTGAGAACCCGCATCGACACGTCGAGGTCGTCGGCCGCGTAGGGGAGTGCGCGCAGCGGCTTGGTCAGCGGCCGGAAGAAGTCGTCCCAGTGAATCAGCACGACGCGTCGGGCGCCGACGGCCCGCACTGTCTCGCTCCAGTAGTCGACGAGATATTGCTCGGGCTGCACACCCAACTGCCCGATGCCGAGATACACCACCTCGGCGCGGTATTCGGCGAGTGCGCCGGCCACAAATCCTGCGCTGCCGACGATCAGCAGCCGACGGTCGGACGGCCGGTGGTGCACAAGGGTCGACCATGCCTCACCGCACTTGTAGGCCGACGTCTTCACCGGCGGTGTCACAGGCGCGGTGATCACGCCCGGAAATCGGTCGGGCGGACAGTGTTCCGCCTCCACCAACGTCACCTCGTAGGCGCCGAGTGCGACGGGCTCGCCCGGGGTTGCGACGACGACGCGGTGGTCGGGAAGGCCGCCGCCGATGCCCACCTGGGCCGCCGATGTCCCGCCGACGAGCCGCGCGCCGGTGCGCTGGGCCACCACCGCTGAGTCCATGGCGTGGTCGAAGTGGGTGTGCACCGGCAACACGGCCTCCAGCCGGTCGACGCCCAACCGTTCGAGGCTGCCGTCGATGCGCGGGGCCGACGGCGCGATCTGTCGCAGGCCGACCGTGGCGAGGCCGGGCCGGGAGAAGAAGCCGTCGGTCATCAGCGCCGACGAGCCGTCGTCGACGAGCAGCGTGGTGACACCGGCCCAGGTCACCGTCAACGGGGCGTCAGCGGTGGCCTCTGGATTGTCGAAATACCGTGTCGTAGTCACCAAGATCGGGTCTGCCCGGCCTTAGGCGCATCAGACGAACGCCGCCAGTTCGACACCCTCGCCGACGAGGCGGTCCCGAACCGCGGTGGCGATCTGCACCGCTCCCGGCGAATCGCCGTGCACGCAAACCGATTCGACCGTGATCGGGATGGTCGAGCCGTCGACGGCGACCACCCGCCCCGATTTCACCATCGACGCGACCCTGTCGGCAATCTCGGCGGGATCATGCAGAACGGCGTTGCGCTCGCGCCGGGATACCAGTTGCCCGTCGGGTCGGTAGGCCCTGTCGGCGAACGCCTCCGGCACGGTGCGCAGGCCGAGTCGCTCGGCCTGGGCGAAGAACACCGATCCGGCAAGTCCCAGCACCGGTAGCTCCGGGTCGACGGCGTGTACCGCCTCGGCGACGGCGCGGGCCTGGTCGTGATTGTTGACGATCGTGTTGTACAGCGCCCCATGGGGTTTCACATAGGTGACCGATGACCCGGCGACGTGTGCGAGCGCCTGCAGCGCGCCGATCTGATAGATCGACGTCGGCTACCAGGTCAGCCGGCGCGATGTCGATGAACCTTCTGCCGAAGCCGGCAAGGTCGCGGTAGCCGACCTGCGCGCCGATCCGTACGCCGTTCTTCGCAGCTTCCTCACAGCTGTGGCGAAGCGTCGCCGGGTCGCCCGCGTGGAAGCCGCATGCGACGTTGGCGCTGGTGACCAGGCCGAGCATGGCGTCGTCGTCACCGAGCTGCCATGTCCCGAAGCTTTCCCCCAGATCAGCGTTGAGGTCGACGGAGACCATGGCCTCAGCCTAGTGGCACGCTGGAGTCGTGAACCGACGGCGTGACGAGGTGCTGATCACCGCAACGGAACTGACCGCGATGCTGTCCGCAGGCGAGCCGGTGGCGGTCCTCGACGTGCGATGGCAGTTGGCCGAACCCGACGGTCGCGGCGCCTACGAACGAGGGCACATCCCGGGAGCGGTGTACGTGTCACTCGAGGACGAGCTCAGCGACCACTCGGTCGCGGGCCGTGGACGCCATCCGCTGCCGACGGGCCGCGCTCTGGAAGCCGCAGGCCGTCGGTGGGGTCTGCGTGACGGCGTCCCCGTCGTCGTCTACGACGACTGGAACCGGGCCGGCTCGGCCCGCGCGTGGTGGGTGCTCACCGCAGCCGGCATCGAGGACGTCCGTGTCCTCGACGGCGGCCTGGCCGCGTGGACCGGTCCACTGGACACAGGCGACGTCGCGCCGGAACCGGGCGACGTGACGGTCCGCTACCCGGACCTGTACGCCGGCGCGCTGCCCACCCTGTCGGCCGAAGAGGCGGTGGCGGTCGAGACGCTGCTCGACGCGCGCGCACCCGAGCGGTTCCGCGGCGACGTCGAACCGATCGATCCTGTGGCTGGACACATTCCGGGGGCCCGCAACGTGCCAAGCACCGGACTGCTTGCCGAGGACGGAACGTTTCTCACCGATGCCGAACTCGCGGAGCGGCTGACCTCCTCGGGCGATGTGGGCGCCTATTGCGGGTCCGGAGTCACCGCATCGGTCGTCGTCGTCGCGCTCGCGTCGCTCGGTGTCGACGCGGCGCTGTATCCCGGGTCGTGGTCGGAATGGTCTTCGGACGGGACGCGTCCCGTCGAAACCGGTTAGTACGACTTCGCGGTCGCGGGTGCGGCTGCCGACCAGCCAGCAGACCACGAAGATCGCGAACGAGATGGTCGTGACGAACACCGAAACCGGAACTCCTGGCGCCAGTGACGCCACCAGCCCGCCGACAGCGGAGATCTCGGCGAACACCACGGACGCGGCAATGGTGGCGGCAGGCGAGACGAACACTCGCGCCGCCGCTGCAGCGGGCGTGATCAACAGCGACATCACCAGCAGAGCGCCGACGATCTGCACGCCCTGCGCGGCCACCACACCCACCAGTGCGGCGAACACGATGCCCAGCACGCGGACCGGCACGCCGCGCGCCGCCGCCACGTCGGGGTCGACGGTGGAGAACAACAGCGGTCGGTAACACACGGCCAGCACCACGGTCACGACGACGGTGACCACCGTGAGCAGCGCAAGCCCCGAGTAGCCGACGCCGACGATCTGTCCGGTCAGCAGCGCGAAGCTGGTGCCGGTACGGCCGGGGTACAGATGAATGAACAACACCGCGAGCCCGAGTCCGAACGCGAGCACCACCCCGATCGCGGAGTCCCGTTCGCGGGCGCGCTGCCCGAGGATGCCGAACAGAACCGCGGCCAGCGCGCTGCCGACCAAGGCGCCGAGGCCGACATTCAAACCTGTCAGCAGTGCGAAAGCCGCTCCGGTCAAAGACAATTCGCTCGAGCCATGGACGGCGAACGACATCTGGCGCATGACGATGAACGGCCCGATCAGCCCCGACACCAGAGCAAGTAAGGCAGCGGCGATCAACGCCTGCTGCACGAAGTCGCGGCCGAGCAGGTCGGCGGTCACGTCGAAGGCGAACAGATGCGCGAGCAGATCGGTGAGCCGGTCATTCATGGGTGTGCCCACTCGTGTGACCGGAATGGTCGATGTGCTCGCCGACGACGACGTAGCGGCCGTGCACCTTCACGACCTGGATGTCGGCCCGGTAGAGCTCGGACAGGGTGTCAGAGGTCATCACCTCGTCGACGCTGCCGACGCGGAACCGTCCGTCGACCAGAAACAGCACTCGATCCACAAAGGGCAGAACCGGATTCACCTCGTGGGTGACGAACAGCACCGAGGTGTCGGCCTCGCGTCTGCGTCGGTCGATGAGCGCGGAGACCAACCGCGCGTTGGCCGGGTCGAGGTTGAGCAGCGGCTCGTCGCACAGCAGCAGCACGGGGTCGCTGGCGAGCGCCTGGGCGATCCGCACCCGCTGCAACTCGCCGCCCGACATCACGCCGACGGGTACGTTCGCCAAGCTGTCGGCGTTGACCTGGCGCAGTGCCGTCTGCACCGCTGACCGTCGCCGCGACCGGTTCGCCGGCCGCAGGCTGGTCACACCCCAGCGGTGACCGTCGAGACCGAGGCCGACGAGGTCGCTGCCGCGCAGTGTCAGGCCGGGATCGACCGCGCGATGTTGGGGGACATACCCGATCAGGTCGCTGCCCTCGGTGACCGGTGAGCCGGCGACCGTGACAGTGCCCGAGGACAGCGGCAGCTGGCCGAGCAGCACCTTCAGAAGCGAGGTCTTGCCGGTGCCGTTCGGGCCGAGCACCGCGACGAATTCCCCGGCCCGGACGGCCAGATCCAACTCGTCCCAGAGCACCCGGTCGCCGAAGGCGAGCCGGGCACCCTTCAGGTCGACGACATCAGCAGCAGCCACCTCGCCACTATCGATTCGTCTGCGGCGCTTTGTCGAATTGCCGCGCGAGTTCTCCGACGGTGTCGCGCTGCCATGTCAGGTAGTCGACTCCGTCGGGCAGGGTTTCGGTGACGGTGACCACCGGCAGCGACGCGCGCTGCGCGGCGTCCCGGATCTGCTTGGTGGCCGCGCTCTCCGTCTGCGGGTTGAACAGCAGCACCGATACTTGGCGTTTGTCGATCAGGTCGAGCATCGCGGCGACGTCGGCGGGTGACGGGTCATCGCCTTCCTCCGCGGCGCTTGCGAAGCCAGGCGGGGTGCGGTCGGTGATCCCGGCGTTGCGCAGCAGGTAGTAGGCGACCGGTTCGGTCGCGACTACGGACCCTTCAGGGTGTGCCTTGCCGATCGCTCGCGCCGATGCCGCTATCTCATCGGCCTGTCGGCCGAATGTCGATGCGTTGGAACGGTATTCGTCGGTGTGCGCAGAGTCGATCTCACCGAGTCGCTTGGCGGCTTCCTCTGCGACGGCCTTGGCCACCCCGACGTCGTAGAAGACGTGCTCGTTGGCAGGCTCCGCGGAGTCACGCAGCGAATAGGCGTCGATGGCGTCGATCTCGGGGGCGCCGGCGAGCACGTCGTCGACCCAGTGGTCGTAGCCGCCGCCGTTGTAGAGCACAAGAGAGGCGTCGGTGATCGTCGCGACATCGGCTGGGGTGGCCTCGAACGAATGCGGGTCGGCGGTGGCGCCGCTTTCGATGGACGTGACCGACGCGTGCTCCCCGGCGACCGCACGGGCCACGCTGCCCCACACATCGGTGGTCGCCACGATGGATACCGCGCCGTCGTCGCGACCGGATTGGGTGTCTGAGCACCCGGCGACGGCGAGCACCGCCGCAAGCCCGACTGCCAGCGTGATCGCCGTCTTGCGCACCGATTCCTCCTAATACAAATGAAAACCGTTTCCAATAACTTTAGCCCACGCGGCTGCGCTGCGCGAATGCCGATGTCGGCTACCGTCACAACATGTCCAGAAGCCCCACGCCGCGGCGGCGGGCGACCCTGGCCTCGTTGGCGGCGGAGCTGAAGGTCTCCCGCACCACGATCTCCAACGCCTACAACCGGCCCGACCAGCTTTCTGCCGATCTGCGCGAGCGGGTGCTCGCGACGGCCAAGCGCCTCGGGTATCCGGGACCGGACCCGGTCGCTCGCTCGCTACGCACCCGCAAGGCCGGTGCGGTCGGCGTGGTCATGACCGAGCCGCTGAACTACTCGTTTCGGGATCCCGCCGCGCTGGACTTCGTTGCGGGCCTCGCCGAATCGTGTGAGGAGGTGGGGCAGGGACTTCTGCTCGTCGCCGTCGGCCCGACCCGCAGCGTCACCGCCGGTTCTGCCGCGGTGCTCGCGGCGAGCGTGGACGGTTTCGTGGTGTACTCCGCGTCCGACGACGACCCCTACCTCCAGGTCGTGCTGCAGCGACACCTTCCCGTCGTGGTCGTGGACCAGCCGAGGGACGTCCCTGGAGCGTCGCGGGTGTGCATCGACGATCGCGCGGGCATGGCCGAGCTCGCCAAGTACGTGATCGAGCTGGGTCACCGGGAGATCGGGCTGCTGACGATGCGGCTGGGCAGGGAGCGACCGCCCGGCGGCGGAGCGCCGGTGGTCGCGAGCCCGGATCGGTTGCAGAGCCCGCACTTTCACGTGCAGCGGGAGCGGATCGGAGGCGTGTACGACGCGATGATGGACGCCGGCCTGGATCCGGCGTCGCTGACCGTGGTGGAAAGCTATGAGCACCAGCCGACTTCCGGTGGCGCCGCGGCCGACGTGGCGCTCGAGACGAATCCCCGTCTGACCGCACTGATCTGCACCGCGGACGTGTTGGCGCTCTCGGCGACCGACCACCTGCGGGCACGGGGAATCTACGTGCCCGGTCAGATGACGGTGACGGGTTTCGACGGTGTTCCCGACGCACTGCGTCGCGGCCTGACGACGGTGAAGCAGCCGAGTCTGGAGAAGGGTCTGCGGGCGGGCAACCTGTTGCACAACCCGCCGCGGTCCGGTCTGCCGGTGATCGATGTGCTCGACACCGAACTGATCCGCGGCCGCACCTCCGGCCCTCCGGTCTAGGATCCGCGAAGTCGGGTGCGGGCCGCGAGCACGTACTCGAGCGCCAGCGCAACGTCGTCAGGCGCATCGACCCGGTATCCCGCGAGCGTGTCACCCGGACCGACCTTGACGCCGATGTCGGTGTCGCGCAGGCGCCGAAACGCCTTCTCGTCGGTGACGTCGTCGCCGACGAACACCACCGCAGAGGCGTCGTACTGGTCGCGCAGGATGTCGACGGCCTCACCCTTGTCCGTCGAGATGACCGCGAACTCGAGCACCGCCTTGCCCTCGGTGAGTTGCGCGTCCCACGAACCGGCCGCCGCGCGCGCTTCGCGAAGCGCCGCGTCGCCGTCCTGCGGGCTCGCATTGCGCACGTGCAAGGCGACGCTCGCGGGCTTGGTTTCGACGGCCACGCCCGGACGGTCGACGGCAATTGCGTTGAGCCCGTTGGTGATTTCCTCCAGCAGCGATTCGTCGACCTCGTGTGCGAATCCGGTGTCGAACTCCGCGCCGTGGCTGCCGACGAGATGCACCGACTCCGGCATCGACGAAAGCTCACGCAGAACCTTCAGCGCGCGACCGGAGATCAGCGCGGCGTACGTTGACCCCACGTGTGACAGAGCGACGAGCGCGTCGGCGGCCGCGGGCAGCGGGCGGGCGTCGGAGGGATTGCTGACAATCGGGGCCAGTGTGCCGTCGAAGTCGCAGGCGATCAGCAGCCGCGGAACCGCGGCGACGTCATCAAGCGCGCGCTGCAGTTCGGCCGGGACCACCTGTCAGATCTTAGGGTGCTCGCCGTCTCCGATGAGCAGGCGAACGGCAAGGTCGAGCCGCTTGCTGACGTCGGACGCCGACGCCCGCCGGGTCAGCCATGCCAGCAGGTTCGACAGCCAGACATCGGAGATGACCCTCGCGATGTGGTACTGGTCCTCGGTCGGCTCACCGTCGCTCATGGCGCGCGCGAACATCGAGTCCATCAGCTTGCCGACGTGATCGACCTCGCCTGCCGCGGACGCATCGGCGAAGACGAACGCCCGGGTCATCGCCTCGGTCAGCAGCGGGTTGCGCTGCATGGCCCGGTTGAGCTTGCCGACCATCAGGTTGAGGCGCTGATAGGGCGTGCCGCCCGCCAGTGCCGCACGGTCGGTCTTGGCGTCGATGCGTTCGAACTCGCGACCGAGCGCCGACACCAACAGGTGGACCTTGGATGGGAAGTAGCGATACAGAGTGCCAACGGCGACGTCCGCGCGTTCGGCGACGGCGCGCATCTGGACGGCTTCGTAGCCGCCCTTGGAGGCGATGGCCAGGGTCGCGTCGAGAATGCGTTTGCGGCGTTCACGCTGCGCCTCGGAGCCGAGTTCGGATTCGGCGAGAACGGACACAGGCATCACCTGTGGCGGCCGGGTCTCCGACCCGGACGGCGGGTTCGTCTGTGCTGGCATGGACATTCCAGACATCGGTGCGGAACGCTCCTTCATCATGCGTGGTCGTTGGGAAACGATACGCATGCCGATCAAAGTTTTCTCACCTCAGTGCCCGTTGCGCACCGACGTGTCCTGCTGTGATGGCGTTCGACTTGACGTCCGATCGCTGGCACTATTAGAACACGTTCTAGTGAGAAGCACGCCCTTCTCACACGATGGCATAGGAGCCCCTTTATGTCGCAGGCGTCAACGACCGTCACCGACGAGCAGTTTGCCGCGCGTGAACTGGTCCGTAGCTGGGCGACGGGGTCGAAGGCCGTCGAAGCGGCCCGCAAGGTCGAAAAGGGCGACGCCGATGCCTGGCGTGCGCCCTACGCCGCCCTGGCCCAGCTGGGCATCTTCGGCGTGGCCCTGCCCGAGGAATCCGGCGGCGCGGGCGGCACCGTCGCAGACCTCTGCGCGATGGTCGACGAGGCCGCCGCCGCGATGGTGCCCGGCCCGATTGCCAGCACTGCGATAGCCACGCTCGTCATACCGGGTTCGCGGGCCGAACTGCTCGAGGCCCTGGCCACCGGTGAGCGCACCGCAGGCGTTGCGCTGACGGCCGACGTGAAGATCCAGGGCGACAAGGCCTCCGGGGTCGCCGAGCACGTGCTGGGCGCCGACCCCCAGGGCGTGCTGGTGCTGCCCGCAGGTGACGGTTTCGTGCTCGTTGACGCCACCGCCGACGGAGTCACCGTCGAACCATTGACGCCCACCGACTTCTCCCGCCCACTTGCGCGCGTCGTACTGGAGGGTGCGGCGGCCGAGGTGCTGCCCTTCGGCAGGCAGCGCGTCGAGGACATCGTCGCGACCGTGCTGGCCGCCGAAGCGGCGGGTGTGGCGCGCTGGACGCTGCGAACCGCGACCGAATACGCGAAGGTGCGCGAGCAGTTCGGCAAGCCGATCGGCAGCTTCCAAGCGGTCAAGCACATGTGCGCCGAGATGCTGCTGCGCTCCGAGCAGGTCGCCGTTGCCGCAGGCGACGCCGCCCGCGCGGCCGATGGCGACGATGATGCTCAGCTGTCGATCGCCGCGTCGGTCGCCGCGGCCGCCGGCATCGAAATGGCGAAGGCGAACGCGAAGGACTGCATTCAGGTGCTCGGCGGCATCGGCATCACCTGGGAGCACGATGCGCACCTGTATCTGCGTCGGGCATATGGCATTTCGCAGTTCCTCGGCGGCCCGTCGCGCTGGTTGCGCCGCGTCGCGACCCTTACTCAGCAGGGCGTGCGCCGCGCGCTGCACATCGACCTGGCCTCGGTGGAACACCTGCAGCCTGAGATCGCCGCTGCGGTCGCCGATGTCGCCGCCCAGCCCGTCGAGAAGCGCCAGATCGCGCTCGCCGAGGCGGGTCTGCAGGCGCCGCACTGGCCGAAGCCGTACGGGCGTGACGCCTCGCCGGCCGAACAGCTTCTGATCGACCGCGAGCTGGCCGAAGCGGGGGTCGAGCGCCCCGACCTGGTGATCGGCTGGTGGGCGGCGCCGACGATCCTCGAGCACGGCAGCCCCGAACAGATCGAGCGGTTCGTGCCGCCGACCCTGAGCGGTGAGCTGTTCTGGTGCCAGCTGTTCAGCGAGCCGGGCGCGGGCTCGGACCTGGCTTCGCTGCGAATGAAAGCCGTTCGCGCCGAGGGGGGTTGGAAACTCACCGGGCAGAAGGTGTGGACGTCGCGCGCCGACAGGGCGCAATGGGGGGTCTGCCTCGCGCGCACCGATCCCGAAGCCCCCAAGCACAAGGGCATCACGTACTTCCTGGTGGACATGGCGACCCCGGGCATCGACATCCGCCCGCTGCGCGAGATCACCGGTGACGACCTGTTCAACGAGGTCTTCTTCGACGACGTCTTCGTGCCCGACGAGATGGTGGTCGGTGAGGTCAACGACGGGTGGCGGCTGGCCCGCACCACGCTGGCCAACGAACGCGTCGCGATGGCTCACGGCACCGCGCTGGGCAACCCGATGGAAGAGGTGCTGCGCACGGTCGCCGAGCGTGACCTCGACCCGGCGACGCAGGATGGTCTCGGCCGGCTGATCATCGCCGCACAGGTCGGTTCGCTGCTCGACCAACGCATCGCGGAGTTGGCGGTCGGCGGTGCCGACCCCGGGCCGCAGGCAAGCGCCCGCAAGCTGATCGGCGTGCGCTACCGGCAGGCGCTGTCGGAGTTCCGGATGGACCTGTCCGACGGGGCGGGCCTTGTCGAGAACAAGCCCGTGCTCGACTTCCTCAACGTGCGCTGCCTGACGATCGCGGGCGGCACCGAGCAGATCCTGCTGACGATGGCAGGGGAGCGTCTACTCGGCCTGCCCCGCTGACGGATTCAAGTTCGAGTCTTCAGCTGAACGTGGTCTGCGCGCACGCGGTCGGCGTGGTGAGGTTGACCCCGCCGTACACCACTTGAATCTGGGAACACGCGTAGAAGGCCGACTTCGTGTCGGGCTGCCCGCTGACCCAGTTCGTCGGCACCGAGTCGCCGTCGGTCTTGAACCGCTCGATCGGGCCGCCGCCGAAGTAGGTCACCGAGATCTCGACGTTGTTGGTCGCCCTGTACATCTTGGACAGCACGTTCTCGTGGTTCGAGCCCTTCGTCTCCCGCGGGTTGCCCGACGGCGCGCTGTACTGAGCCTCCTGCCATGCGTCGCGGCTCGAACTGCGCAGCGTGACGGTCTGCCGTGCCCACGTGTCGCCGGGGAAGCCCGTCGGGCCCTCCGGTGTCAGCAGGTTGGCGGTGGTGTCGAAGAAGCACCTGTTCTCCGCGGGCCTGCAGTCGGCGGTCACGTGCATCTCGATCTGCGTCGCCGGGTCGACGGCGATGGACGTGACAGCCGTGTTGATCGCCGCGCCGGCACTCGGCGGAGTCGCGAGCACTCCGGTTGCCAGCACGGTCATCAGTGCCGCCGCACGTACCGTCGCAAGCCGATTCATGTGTGCTCCCCTCCGGTGCGGCGAATGGTAGTCCGGTGCTTATTCGTCGTAGGTGACTTCTACGGAATCCGATCTCGGCCGCGCCTGGCAGCCGAGGATCAGGCCCTCGTCGAGGTCCTGCTGTTCGAGAACGTCGTTGACCTCCATCTCGACGTCGCCGCTCTTCTTGAGCACAGCGCATGCACCGCAATGCCCTTCGCGGCACGAGAACGGCGCATCGAGGCCTTTGTCGAGCAGAACGTCGAGCAGCTTGGCGTTGCGGGGCCAGACGATTTCGTGCTTCTCGCCGTCGAGAGTCACCAGCGCGGTGGCGGGCCCCTCGTCACTGTCGTCGTCCTCGATCACCACAGCGGCAAACGGGTCGGACTCCAGTGATTTGAAGACCTCGACGTGGATCCGGTCGGGGGCGGCGCCCGCATTGCGCATCGCCTCCTGCGCGGCGGCCATGAACGGTCCTGGCCCGCAGATGTAGGCGTCGTGGCCGGCGTACGGCGCCGCCAGCGCGGCGAGCGCCGCCGCGCTCGGCAGGCCCTGCACGGACTCCAGCCAGTGCACGACCGTCAGCCGGTCGGGGTATTTCGCCGCCAGTTCGCGCAGCGCGGTGCCGAAGATGACGTTGCGCTCGTCGCGGTTGGCGTAGATCAGCACGATTCGGCCGCTGCCCTCGGACAGCGCCGACTTGCAGATCGCCATCATCGGCGTGATGCCGCTGCCCGCGGCCAGCAGCAGGAAGTCGGTGTCGAGGTTCTTCGGCACGAAATTGCCCGACGGCGCCAGCACGTGGATGCGCATGCCGGGATGGGCGTTGTCGCAGAGCCAGTGCGAGGCGTAGCCGCCGTCGGTGCGTTTGACGGTGACGGTGAGCGGATCGCCGGTGTGCGGGGAGCTGCACAGCGAGTAGCAGCGCGCCACCGAGCCGGTGCGGTCGCTGGGCACCCGAAGGGTGAGGAACTGGCCGGGTGCGTATTTCAGCCGGTCGGCGGGAATATCCGACCCGTCTGGGACGGCGAAGACCAGCGAGCGCGCGTCGTCGGTCTCGACGACGACGTCGGCCACCTGCAGTTCGAGCACGTGGGTGCCGAGCGGCTCGTCCGTCACGCGGCGGCCCTCTCTCCTGTGATCCAGGGGGTCATAACTAGAACAGGTTACAGAAATGCATGTGCGCTGGTCCAGCTACCGCACGAATGCGCTGCTCGACACAAATCGTAACGTGTTCTAATCTTTCTCTAGCGATCAGTCCCTACCCTTCGGGTGGGGGCCCACATCGCGCAGACGCTCATCGCAGGGTCCGTTCTCTCGGGAGGCAAATCAGTGACGTCCATTGAACAGCGTGACGTGCAGTCGGTCCTAGCCGGCATCGACGATCTGCTGCCGCTGATCGCCAAGCGGGCACAGGCGACGGAAGAGCTGCGACGGCTGCCCGACGAGACGGTCGCCGAACTCGCCGAGGTTGGCTTCTTCAAGCTGCTCCAGCCCGAGCAGTGGGGCGGCCTGCAGTGCGATCCGACGCTCTTCTACGAAGCGGTGCGGCGCATCGCCAGCGCCTGTGGATCCACCGGCTGGGTCAGCTCGATCATCGGCGTGCACAACTGGCATCTGGCGCTGTTCGACCAGCAGGCGCAGGACGAGGTGTGGGGCGACGACCCCACCGTGCGGATCTCGTCGTCGTACGCGCCGATGGGTGCGGGACATGTCGTCGACGGCGGTTACCTCGTCAGCGGTTCGTGGAACTGGTCATCCGGTTGCGACCACGCGACGTGGACGTTCGTCGGCGGACCGGTCATCAAGGACGGCAAGCCCGTCGACTTCGGTAGCTTCCTGATCCCGCGCTCCGAGTACAAGATCGACGATGTCTGGCACGTCGTCGGCCTCAAGGGTACGGGCAGCAACACGCTGGTGGTCAAGGACGTGTTCGTACCTCGCCATCGCTTCCTTTCGTACAAGTCGATGAACGACCGCACCGCGGGCGGGTTGGAGAACAACACTGCACCGGTGTACAAGATGCCTTGGGGCACAGTTCATCCCACGACCATTTCGGCGCCCATTGTCGGCATGGCCTACGGGGCGTATGACGCCCACGTCGAGCACCAGGGCAAGCGGGTTCGCGCGGCGTTCGCAGGTGAGAAGGCCAAAGACGACCCGTTCGCCAAGGTCCGCATCGCCGAGGCCGCAAGCGACATCGACGCCGCGTGGCGGCAGTTGATCGGCAACGTCGGCGACGAGTACGCGCTGCTTCAGGCGGGCCAGGAGATTCCGTTCGAGCTGCGCGCCCGCGCCCGCCGCGACCAGGTGCGCGCCACCGGCCGCGCGATCTCGTCCATCGACCGGCTGTTCGAGGCGTCGGGTGCCACCGCGCTCAACAGCGATGCTCCGGTGCAACGGTTCTGGCGCGACGCGCACGCGGGTCGCGTGCACGCCGCCAATGATCCCGAGCGCGCCTACCTGATCTTCGGTAACAACGAGTTCGGTCTGCCGCCCGCGGACACGATGGTCTGATGACGTCCTTCGCCGCCGAAACCGCTCAGCAGCAGGAGATCACGTTCGAGTCGACCTCCCGCTACGCGCAGGTCCGCTCGGGTTCTTTGGACATGCGCTTGCACTACCACGAGGCAGGCGTCGGCAACGGGAAGACGGTCGTGCTGCTGCACGGCGGCGGGCCGGGTGCGTCGAGCTGGTCGAACTTCGGACGCAACATCGGGGTGCTGGCCAAGCACTTTCATGTGATCGCGGTCGATCAGCCGGGCTACGG
Organism: uncultured Actinomycetota bacterium; assembly: GCA_963786995.1. Taxonomy (GTDB): domain Bacteria; phylum Actinomycetota; class Actinomycetes; order Mycobacteriales; family Mycobacteriaceae; genus Mycobacterium. Next base: position 588,848 of record CAWBBH010000011.1, read on the forward strand.
CCACTCCGACAAGCACACCGAGCACGAGCAGTACAACCGCTACAGCGCCACCGCGCTGCTGGGTCTGTTCGACCACCTCGGCATCGAAAGTGCTGATCTGGTCGGCAACTCGCTCGGGGGCGGGACCGCGGTGCGGTTCGCGTTGGACAACGGTCGCCGCGCCGGTCGCCTGGTGCTGATGGGCCCGGGCGGACTGTCGGTCAACCTGTTCGCGCCCGACCCCACCGAGGGCGTCAAGCTCCTCGGCAAGTTCACCGCAGAGCCGACGCGCGAGAACATGGAGAAGTTCCTGCGGATCATGGTCTACGACCAGAAGCTCGTGACACCGGAACTGATCGACGAGAGGTTCGAGATCGCCAGCCAGCCGGAGTCGCTGGCCGCGGCGCGGGCGATGGGAAAGTCGTTCGCGGGTCCCGATTTCGAACTCGGCATGATGTGGCGCGAGGTGTACAAGCTGCGTCAGCGCGTGCTGCTCATCTGGGGACGCGAGGACCGCGTCAACCCGCTGGACGGCGCTCTGGTGGCACTCAAGCAGATCCCGAAGGTGCAGTTGCACGTCTTCGGACAGTGCGGACATTGGGCACAGCTGGAGAAGTTCGACGAGTTCAACAAGCTGACTGTTGATTTTCTCGGAGGTGGGTCGTGAGCATCAAATCCCTTGGCTACCTGCGTATCGAGGCGACCGACGTCGCGGCGTGGCGCGAGTACGGGCTCAAGGTTCTCGGCATGGTCGAGGGCTCCGGCGCGACCGAGGGCGCGCTCTACCTGCGGATGGACGAGTTCCCCGCGCGCCTCGTCATCGTCCCCGGTGACAACGACCGGTTGCTGCAATCCGGTTGGGAAACGACCAACGCCGCTGCGCTGCAGGACATCCGCCAGCGACTGGACGTCGAGGGGACGCCGTACAAGGAAGCATCGGCCGCCGAGCTCGCGGAACGCCGCGTCGACGAGATGATCACCTTCGACGACCCGTCGGGCAACACCCTCGAGGTGTTCCACGGGGTGGCCCTCGAACACCGTCGTGTCGTCAGCCCGTACGGCCACAAATTCGTCACCGAAGAGCAGGGTCTCGGCCACGTGGTGCTCACCACCAAGGATGATGCGGAGTCGCTGCACTTCTACCGCGATGTGCTCGGGTTCTATCTGCGCGACTCGATGCGGCTGCCGCCGCAACTGGTCGGCAGGCCGGCCGACGGCGCACCCGCGTGGCTGCGGTTCTTCGGCGTCAATCCGCGCCATCACAGTCTGGCGTTCATGCCGGGCGAGACCCCGAGCGGCATCGTTCACCTGATGGTCGAGGTGGGTGAGGCCGACGACGTCGGCCTGTGCCTGGACCGCGCACTGCGCCGCAAGGTGCCGATGTCGGCGACGCTCGGCCGGCACGTCAACGACAAGATGCTGTCGTTCTACATGAAGACGCCGGGTGGCTTCGACGTCGAATTCGGTTGTGAGGGTTTGCAAGTCCACGACCACGACTGGGTGGCCCGGGAAAGCACCGCGGTCAGTCTCTGGGGCCACGACTTCAGCGTCGGCTTCAAGTAACACCGGTGTCCGCAGAACCCATCGATCCCCGCACATTCCGCAATGTGCTCGGGCAGTTCTGTACCGGCATCACAGTGATCACCACGATGCACGAGGACGCCCCGGTCGGATTCGCCTGTCAGTCCTTCGCGGCGCTGTCGCTCGAGCCGCCGCTGGTGCTGTTCTGCCCGACCAAGGTCTCCAGGTCGTGGAAGGCCATCGAGGCCAGCGGCAGGTTCTGCGTCAACGTGCTGCACGAGAAGCAGAAGGACGTTTCGGCGCGATTCGGGTCGCGCGAGCCCGACAAATTCACTGGAATCGACTGGGCCCCCTCGGGGTTGGGATCCCCGGTGATCGAGGGAACGTTGGCCCACGTCGACTGCACTGTCTATTCGGTGCACGACGGCGGCGATCACCTGGTGGTGTTCGGCGCAGTGCACTCGCTGTCGGACGTGCCGCACAAGAAGCCGCGACCGCTGTTGTTCTACAAAGGGCAGTACACCGGGATCGAGCCCGACAAGAACACGCCCGCGCACTGGCGCGACGATCTCGAGGCGTTCCTCACCGCCACCACCGACGACACCTGGCTCTAGACCTTCTCAGCGAGGAACTCGACGATCGTCGAAGCCACGGCGCGATGCATGGTGTCGTTCAGGATGTCGTGGTGCCCGCCGGGAAATTCGCGAAGCGTCAACGGTTCTATCTGCTCGGCATATGCCTTCACCGCGCCGACGGGCGCGATCGGGTCGGCGACGCCGTGCACGGCCAACGTCGGAACCTTCAACGTCGGCAGGTCCTTGCCGAAGCGGTCCCATGCGGTGTCCAGCGCACGGGCCAGCGGCGCCCCGTCGGCGTCCACGAACGCCAGCGGATCGTTGACCATCGCGTCGAGGTAGAACGGATCCTCGGACAGCCAGAGCGGATCCAGGTCGAAGGTGCTGTCGGTGTCGAGGAGTTCAGGTATCGGCACCAGCGGAGCCCCGGAGATCACGCCTGCGCGATAGCGGTCGGGCTGATCAAGCAGCCGGGTCAGCGTGACCACCGCACCGAATGAATGGCCGGCAGCGATCAAGGGCAGCCCGGGACGCTCGCCCTCGGCGAGCTCGGTCAGGGCGTCGGCCAGATCTGAGCTGTCGGCGATCGAGCCGAAATCGCCGCGTGCGCCGGGGGTGAGGCCGTGGCCGAACTGGTCCACCGCCCACAGGTCGATGCCCGCGGCGTTGAGCGCGAACCCGTACCGGTGATAGACGCCGGTGTGCTCGCCGAAGCCGTGCAGGAAGATGACGACGGCGCGCGGCTCTTCAGCCGCCCAGTGGCGGTAATACGCGCGGCCCTTCGGATGATCGATGAACGGCATGGCCTGAGTTTAGCTGTGATCCAGTGCACACGGGCATGGTCATCGAGACCGGTTTCGGCCAGTGCGCGCAACGCAATTGAGCGATTCGTGCCAACCGTCGATCAATTACTGCCACCGGAATTAAACCGTTGACCTCCCTGTTTGAAGAGTCATACCGGTCGAAGAGACACACAGGGACCGGCACAACGGAGTCAGAACCCAAAAGGTTCGCCACTCCACAGATGAGGAAGAAGAAGGCGCCAAAATGAAGAAGTTCGGATTTGCCACAGTCATCGCCAGCGGTGTGACCGCCGCCATGCTCGGCTTGGCGGGCCCGGCCTCGGCCGACATCGGCCACCATGACTGGGTGCACGACATCCAGCAGACGGTGAAAGTCCCGCAGGTGGATACCAGCGTCCAGCAGAGCCGCTGACCGGCCACAGAGACCAAAGGGGCACCCCCACGAGGGGTGCCCCTTTTCCATTGCCGCTCAAAGAATTCCGAGCAGAACGTCACGCTGTTCGTGCACCCTCGCGCGGATGGCCTCAACGACGGCGCCGACCTCGGGCCGCCTGAGCGTTTCCGGCCGGGTGACGAGCCAATAGCTCAGCCGCACGGCCACCGAATCCGGCAGCAGCCGGACGAGATCATCGTGTCGGTCGGCCATGAAGCACGGCAGCAGGCCGATGCCCGCCGCAGCCCGAGTGGCCTCCACGTGCACGAAGACATTGGTGGACGTGACCGATTCACGCATCGCCGGGGCAAAGCTGGTCGCCAGGTCGAGATCGTCGACCTGCAGCATCGAATCGATGAAGTAGACGAGGGGGTAGTCGACCAGATCGTCGATGCTCGCCGGTGATCCGTGTTCGCTGAGATACTCGCGCGCACCGTACAACCCGAGGCAGTAGTCACCGAGGCGGATCGCCTCGGCACGATGCACCTGCGGTTCGCCGACCACTACTTCGATGTCCAGCCCGGAGCGCTGCTGCGTGGCCCGCCGCGTCGCCGCGACGATCTCCACGGCGACGTTGGGGTGTCTGCGCTGCACCGCCGCGGCGGCAGGTGCGGCGATGTAGGCGCTGAAGCCGTCGGTGGCCGAGATCCGCACCACGCCTTCGAGGCCCCGCGAGCCCTGCGGGTCGGTGGTGAGCGAGCGCACCGCCGACTCCACCGCCTCCGCGGCCGCGAGCGCCTCTCGGCCCAGATCGGTCAGCTCCCATCCGCCCGCGACGCGGGCCAGTACCCGTCCACCGATCGACTCCTCGAGCGCTGCGATGCGCCGCGAGATCGTGGTGTGGTTGAGGCCGAGTTCGTCGGCGGCGGTGGTGTAGCGGCCGGACCGGCCGACGGCCAGCAAAACGAGGAGGTCGTCGGCGCTCGGCCTGCGACCAGACGGTGCAGTCATATCTGCATTTTTGCAGAAGTCTGGTGCAGTTTTGAACATTGCGGCCCGGGGTACCTGCAGGAATACTCACAGACATCTGTGTTCGGCATCACATACGAAGGAGTTTCGAATGAGCGACACTGGCGCGACGGTACCGACCGGACTCAAGCGCGTTGTCGTCGCATCGATGGCAGGCACCGTGGTCGAGTGGTACGAGTTCTTCCTCTACGGGACCGCGGCCACGCTGGTCTTCAACAAGGTCTTCTTCCCTGCGAGCGACAGCGCCTACGGCGCCATCTTCGCCGCGCTGCTGACCTACGCGGTCGGCTTCCTCGCCCGCCCTCTCGGCGGCGTGGTGTTCGGCCACTTCGGCGACAAGTACGGGCGGAAGAAACTGCTGCAGTTCGCGATCCTGCTCGTCGGCGTCGTCACCTTCTTGATGGGCTGCCTGCCGACCTACGCCCAGATCGGGGTGTGGGCGCCCGTGCTGCTGGTCGTTCTGCGCTTCTTCCAGGGCTTCGCGGTCGGGGGTGAGTGGGGCGGTGCCGTCCTGCTCGTCGCTGAGCACAGCCCGATCCGGCAGCGAGCGTTCTGGGCCAGCTGGCCGCAGGCGGCGGTGCCAGTCGGCAACATGCTCGCCACCATCGTGCTGTGGGTGCTGACCGCCACGCTCTCCGATGAGGACTTCCTGTCCTGGGGTTGGCGCATCGCATTCTGGCTGTCCGCAGTCGTGGTTCTGATCGGCTACTACATCCGCACCAAGGTCAGCGACGCGCCGATTTTCGTTGCGGCACAGGCGGAAGTGGAACGCGCCAAGGCCGCTTCCTACGGTGTCGTCGAGGTGCTCAAGCGCTACCCCCGCGGCGTGTTCACCGCCATGGGCCTGCGATTCGCCGAGAACATCATGTACTACCTGGTGGTGATCGTCTCGATCACCTACCTCAAGGTGCAGGTCGGCGTCGACACCAATGCGATCCTCCGGTACATGCTTGTTGCGCATGCGGTGCACTTCGCCGTCGTGCCGCTGGTCGGCAGGCTCGCCGACAGGGTCGGCCGCAGGCCGGTGTACTTCGTCGGCACCGTGCTGGCGGGCACCTGGGGCTTCTTCGGCTTCCCGATGATGGACACCGGCAACTACCTGATGATCATCGCCGCGATCGTTCTCGGCCTGATGATCCATGCATTGATGTACGCGCCGCAGCCGGCGATCATGGCTGAGATGTTCCCGACCAGGATGCGGTATTCCGGTGTGTCGCTTGGCTATCAGGTCACGTCGATCGTCGCGGGCTCCGCTGCGCCGGCTATCGCGGTGAAGCTGCTGGAGATCTACGACTCCTGGGTTCCGATCGCCATCTACCTCGCGATCGCCGCAGCGATCACGTTGGTGGCGGTGTTCTTCCTGCGCGAGACGAACGGTGTCGACCTCGAAACCATCGACGAGGCCGATCGCGAGGACCTGTCGAGGGCCGGGGCCCTATGACGTCGCTGGAGGGGCGCACGGCGCTGGTGACCGGTGGTGCGAGCGGCATCGGCGCGGCGTGCGCGCGTGCGCTGGCCTCGCGCGGCGCGGTCGTCACAGTCGCCGACGTCGATGACGTGGGCGCCAAGACCGTAGCCGATGAGATTGGCGGAAAGCCCTGGGCCGTTGACCTTTCCGACGTCGGATCGTTGGAGCAGCTGCGGCTCGAAGTCGACATGCTGATCAACAACGCGGGAATCCAACACGTCAGCCCGATCGCCAACTTCCCGCCGGACCGCTTCCGTCTCATCCAGACCCTCATGGTGGAGGCGCCGTTCCTGTTGATCCGGGCAGCGCTGCCGCATATGTACGAGAATGGTTTCGGCCGCATCGTCAACATCTCGTCTGTACACGGGTTGCGCGCATCGGAGTACAAGGTCGCCTACGTCACCGCCAAGCACGCACTCGAGGGCCTGTCCAAGGTCACGGCCCTCGAGGGTGGACCGCACGGCGTGACGAGCAATTGCGTCAACCCAGGCTATGTGCGAACACCGTTGGTCACCAAGCAGATCGCCGATCAGGCCCGCACGCATGGGATTCCGGAACAGCAGGTGGTCGAGGAGGTGCTTCTGAAGGAGAGCGCAATCAAGCGACTCCTCGAACCTGAGGACGTCGCAGACCTGGTTGGCTGGCTGGTCTCTCCAGCCGCGGGGATGGTGACCGGCGCGTCGTACAGCATGGACGGCGGCTGGAGCGCGCGCTGACCCTGCAGTCGGCTGCGTCAGAGGGGCGAAAGGGTCGCCGTGGTCCCGCTTGGGGTGGTGAAGGTGACGCCGTCTGCCGTCCAATTCCCGTTGCTGGGCGCTCGCCATTGGCCGGTTGCCGGATCGAATCGGTAGAAAGTGCCACCCTTCGGGTCGTCGACGACATCCATGGAGAAGCAGTCCGGCCCGCAGTTGTAGGCGACCAGTTCGGTCAGACACTCGCCGGAAGCCACACAGAGCTTGTGCATGCCCTCCGGAACCGGGGCGGTAGCGGCACCGGCATCAGGGGCCAACGCGAGGGCAGCAGCACTGGCGACTGCGATAGTGATGAGGACTTTCATGGTGTCTTCCTGTCGAACGGTTCTATCTATTGAGACACGATCCAGCGAACTCGTGCCTTTGATCGGATCATAAATCGAAAACCGATCCAGCAAACCTAAAAACAAGCACGAAGTTGGGCGATTGTTGCGTCTGCAACGACTAGACGAAGCAGCTCAGCGTTCGGGGCACGCCGAGTCAGCCAACGAACTTCTCGATACGACGCAACGCCTTCTCGATCTCGCTCGTCGGCCCCGCAAAGGACAAGCGAACGTACGACCCGCCGCGCCGGGTATCGAAGTCGATTCCCGGCGCGATAGCGACACCGGTGTCCGCCAACAGCTTCGAGCAGAACGACAGCGAGTCGTCGGTCAGGTGCGACACATCGGCATACACGTAGAACGCGCCGTCGGTCGGGGCGAGCCGGTCGATACCGATCTTCGGCAGCCCGTCGAGCAGCAACTCGCGATTGGCGGCGTAGTGGTGCAACAGCGCATCGGACTCGGCGATCGACTCCGGAGTGAAGGCTGCGACCGCGGCTGTCTGCGACAACACCGGCGGACAGATGGTGAAGTTGCCGGTCAGCCGGTCGACGGCGCGCTGTAACTCCTTCGGCACGAGCAACCAGCCAAGCCGCCAACCGGTCATCGCGAAGTACTTCGAAAAGCTGTTCACCACAACGGCTTCCCGCGATGTCTCCCATGCGCAGCTGGTGTCGGGTGCGCCTTCGTACACCAGCCCGTGGTAGACCTCGTCGCTGATCAGCCGGACACCGGAGTCCGCGCACCATGACGCGATGGCCGCGAGCTCGTCGGGCGGGATCACTGTCCCCGTCGGATTGGCTGGGCTCGCGACGATGACGCCCGCGACGGGCGGTTCGAGTTCGGCGAGCATCTGCGCGGTGGGCTGGAACCTGGTCTCGGGCCCGCAGGCGATCTCGACGACCTCACAGCCGAGCGCCGACAGAATGTTTCGGTAGCACGGATAGCCGGGGCTCGCGATCGCGACACGGTCGCCTGCGTCGAAGCAGGCGAGGAACGCCAGCAGGAAGCCGCCCGAGGAGCCGGTGGTGACGATCACGTCGGATGCATCGACGACGAGTCCGTGCCGCAGTCGGTAGGCCTCTGCAATCGCGGTCCGCAGTTCGGGGATGCCCAGTGCGACGGTGTAGCCGAGGGTGGTGGTCTGCAGCGCCTCGATCGCTTTCGCCCGCACCGCCGCGGGGGCGCCTGCGCTCGGCTGGCCCGCCGACAGGTTCACCAGATCTCCGTGCGTGCGCTGGCGTTCCGCGGCGGCCAGCCATACGTCCATGACGTAGAACGGCGGGATGCCTGCCCGCAGTGAGACGCCGCTCATCAGCTCAACGTTAGAGCACTTCGGATTCGAGCCTGCGCAGATGCTCTCGCGGCGGCCCGAGCAGCTGCGCGCTGCCGTGCGCTCGCTTGAAATACAGCTGGATGTCGTGCTCCCAGGTGATCGCGATGCCGCCGTGAATCTGCACGGCTTCGGCGGCGACCTTCGAGAAGGCCTCGCTGGCCGAGAAGCGGGCCAGCGCCGCCGAGGTGGCCGACGGTGCGGCGGCACCCTCGTTGACCACTGCGCGTGCCGACTGCACGGCGACGTAGAGGTCGGCCATCCGGTGTTTGAGTGCCTGGAAGCTGCCGATGGGGCGGCCGAACTGGACGCGGTCCTTGGCGTAGTCGACGGTCAGGTCGAGACACCTCGCCGCGGCGCCGACCTGCTCGGCCGCCACCAGGATCGCCGCGATGTCGGCAAGGCCGGGGTCCGTGCCGATGTCGCTGCCCTCGCCGGGCTCCAGCCGCGCCAACGGTCGCGTCGGGTCCATGGTGTCGACGGGGGTGGCCGTGAACGTACCCCAGCGGCGCAGCTTCTCCCCGTCGGTGGCCACGACGATGTCGGCGATCGCGCCGTTGATCACGAAACCGGGATCGAAGACGACGGTCCCGATCGCGGAGCCTTGCGCCAACTTCTCGATCGCCTCGGTGTCGGGCTCGTCGGCGGCGAGCAGTGCGAGCTCGGCCAGCGTCGTGCCCAGCAGCGGCGTCGGTGCGAGCGTCTTGGCGAGCTCCTCGAGGACGACCGCCGCGTCGGCCAGTTCACCGCCCGCTCCGCCCAGCTCCTCGGGCACGACCAAAGCGGCGGCACCGACCTGCTCGCACAACAGCTTCCACAGCGACTCGTCGTAATCGGTCTTCGACTCGATGGTTTTGCGCACCGCCGCGGGCGAGGCGTGCTTGTCGACCAGCGCCGCCACGGTTTCGCGCAGCAGTTCGCGCTCCTCGGTCATGCCTCGTCTCCCACTCGTCCCCTGCCCTGCGGGCGTGGGCCCACCGGTCCTCGCTCGTACCTCGTCCCCTGCCCTGCGGGCGTGGGCCCAGCGATCCTCACTCGTGATCGCCTTCGGAGCTCATCTGAAAGCCTCCAAGACGCGACGGCGGTGCCATGTGGGTTCGCCCCATGCCGAACGCAGAGCCTGTACCCGCAACAGCAACAACGACAGGTCGTGCTCCTGGGTGAACCCGATCGCCCCGTGGGTCTGCAGCGACGAGCGCGCCGACAGCAGCGCCGCGTCGGCCGCGGCGACCAGAGCGGCACTGACATCGCGGGCGGTGTCGTCGGATCCGTCGGCGAGTGAGAGGGCGGCGCCGTAGACCAGCGGTCTTGCCATTTCGACAGCGATGTACACATCGGCGAGCTTGTGCTTGATCGCCTGGTAGGACCCGATGGTTCGGCCGAACTGGCTGCGCTGCTTGGCGTAGTCGACAGAGGCGTCGAGCATGGCTTGGCCCGCACCGACCAGTTGCGCGGCATTCGCCAGCGCGCCGTATTCGAAAGCCGTTGCCGTGTCGGCTGTCTGAGCGTCGCCGGTGGCGGTCACATCGAAGAGCTTCCGCGCGGGATCGACGGATTCATACAATTGTCCGGCGCTTCCGTCGCGGAATTCGCCGTCAGCCGCGACCAGGATCGCGCCTGCGGATTCGGCGTCGACGGCGCGTGGCACGTGCGGAGCCATGGCGACGGTCGCGATCAGTTCACCTGAGGCCAGTGCACCGCAGCGCTCGTCATCGGCGAGCAGAACCGGTGCCACCGCAATCGATTCGGTGACCGGACCGGGCACCCCCCAGTAGCCGAGCCGCTCGGCCGCGACGACGAGATCGACGGGGCTTGCCTCGATGCCGTCGTAGCGCTCGCTCACCAACAGTGCGGTGACGCCGAGATCGGTCAGCGTCGACCAGACCTTGCGTCCGGGCCCGGTGTCGCCCTCGGCCCACGCCCGTACTGCGGCAGGCACGCCTGCGGCGCCGAGCGCGGCATCGATGCTCGCCGCGAAGTCGCGCTGCTGTTCGTCAGTCTCAAAGAACACAGTGGAATTTCCTCCCTCTATCCAACCTTGGGTTCGCGGGGGAGGCCGAGGAGCCGCTCGGCGATGATGTTGCGCTGAATCTCGTTGGTGCCCGCGTAGATCGGGCCGCCGAGCGCGAACAGCAGGCCCTCGGTCCACGAGTCGACGAGTTCGGCGTCAGCGCCGCGCATATCCAGCGCGGTCTGGTGCAGTTCAACATCCAGGTCGGACCAGAACACCTTGGTGATCGACGACTCCGCGCCGAGTTCGCCCCCGGCTGCCAGGCGGGTGACCGTGCCGAAGGTGTGCAACCGGTACGCCTGCGCCTTGATCCACGCATCGGCGACCCGGTCGGTGAAGATCGAAGCGGAGTCGGGCGGCAATGCTTTCCATTGCTCGACCAACCGTTCGGCGGGTGCTACGAACCGCGCCGGGCTGCGCAGCGACATGCCGCGCTCGTTGCTCGATGTGCTCATCGCGGCGCGCCAGCCGTCGTGTACGCCGCCGATCACGTCGTGGTCGGGCACGAAGACGTCGTCGAGGAAGATTTCACCGAAGCCGGTGTCACCGCCGAGCTGCGCGATCGGCCGTACCGTCACGCCCTCGGCGTCAAGATCGAACATCAGGTAGGTGAGCCCCTTGTGCCGCTCGGCATCCGGATCCGACCGGAACAGCCCGAAAGCCCTGTCGCCGAACGGTGCCCGGGAACTCCAGATCTTTTGGCCGTTGAGCTTCCAGCCGCCCTCGGTCTTGGTCGCCGTGGAGCGCAACGACGCGAGGTCGCTTCCGGACTCCGGCTCCGACCAGGCCTGCGCCCAGATCTCCTCGCCGCTGGCCATCTTCGGCAGCACCCGGTCGAGTTGTTCTTCGGTGCCGTGGGCGAACAGCGTCGGCGCGAGCATGGAGGTGCCGTTGGCGCTGGCGCGGCCGGGCGCTCCTGCGCGGAAGTACTCCTCCTCGTACACCACCCACTGCAGAAGCGTGGCGTCGCGGCCGCCGTACCGCTTCGGCCATGCGATCACGGAGAGACCCGCGTCGAAGAGCACCTTGTCCCAATGGCGATGCTGTGCGAAGCCCTCTGCCGTGTCGTAGGACTTGGTCGGGAAGTGTTCGGAGTTGGCGGCCAGGAAGTCGCGTACCTCGGCCCTGAACTCCTCTGTCTCACTGTCGAATGCGAGGTCCATCAATTCCTCTCTCGCAATTGTGGTTTGACGACTTTCCCGCCGGGATTGCGCGGCAGTGCGTCGAGGAACTCCACGGATTGCGGCGTCTTGAACTTCGCCAGATGTTGGCGAGCCCAGCCGATCACGGTCTGCGCGTCGAGCGAGGCGCCCGACTTGAGCACGACGAAGGCCTTGCCCACCTCACCGAGCCGCTCATCGGGCACACCGATGACGGCGGACTCCGCCACCCCGTCGAGGCGGGCGAGCACCTGCTCCACTTCTGCCGGATAGACGTTGAAGCCTCCGCTGATGTACATGTCCTTCAGTCGGTCGGTGATCGTCAGGTTGCCGGCCGTATCGACGCGGCCGATATCGCCGGTGTGCAGCCAGCCGTCGGAATCGATTGCCGCCGAGGTCGCTTCGGGATCGTCGAGATAGCCGAGCATGACGTTGGGGCCGCGCAGCAGCACCTCACCGGTGCCGTCGTCGGCGGGCTTGTCGATGCGAAGCTCGAAGTCGGCGATCGGCCTGCCGCACGTGGTCGCGACGGTGACCGCATCGTCGTCGGGTCGGCACATGGTGCCGAACCCACTTGCCTCTGTCAGGCCGTATGCGGTCAGCACGATGTCGATGTCGAGTTCGGACTGCATGCGTTCGATCAGCACCACCGGGATCGTCGCCGCGCCGGTGACCGCGAATCGAAGCGAGGTGAGGTCGTAGTCGCTGCGCTTGGGATGGTCGAGAAGCACCTGGTAGATCGTCGGCGGCCCCGGCAGCACCGTGATGCTGTGGTCCTGTACGGCCTGCATGGCCTGTTCCGGGTCGAACGTCAGCTGCGGGATCAACGTCGCGCCGGTCTGCAGGCAGGCCAGGATGCCCGCCTTGTAGCCGAAGTTGTGAAAGAACGGATTGATGCAGAGGTAGCGGTCGGCGCTGGTGAGCTGTCCGCACGCGGCCCAGGCGGCGGGCGCGTCGAGCGACTGGCGGTGCAGGCAGAGCGCGCCCTTGCTGCGTCCGGTGGTGCCCGACGTGAACAGGATGTCGGAGACGTCGTCGGGTTGGACGGCCGCCGACCGCGCGTCCACGGCGTGGAGCGCCCCAACTCGGCGGCCCCGCGCGACGAACTCGTCCCAGGTGCCGTCGTCCTTGTCGATGGGGATCCGCACGATGTGGCGAAGGTCCGGCAGTGCGCCGCGATCGAGTTCGGCGGTCTTGTCGGTGCCGAGGAACTCGCCGGCGGCGACCAGCAGCGGCGCCCCGGTGCGGGTCAGGATGTCGGAGGCCTCGCTCGCGGTGTAGCGGGTGTTCAGCGGGACCACGACCGCCCCGGCGCAGTGCGTGGCCAGGCATGCGACGACCCAGTGCCAGGTGTTCGGCGACCAGATCGCGACACGGTCGCCGGGGTTGACGCCGAGGTCGATCATGGCTGCGGCGGCCTCGCGGACCTCGGCACGCAGATCGGCGAAGGTCAGCCGCCGATCGTCGGTGACCAGGGCGTCGTGGTCGGCGAATTGATCGGCGATCTGGTTCAGGACCTGCGGAATGGTCCTGCGATCGGCTGCCATCGACGCTCCTCTAACAAAGCAAGTGCTTGGTAGGTTAGCCTACAAGGGTGATAGAGGTCGAGGAGTTCCGGGCCGAGGTCCGCGACTGGCTGGCCGACAACCTCGTCGGGGAATTCGCCGCGATCAAGGGCCTTGGCGGACCTGGCAACGACAACGTGGCCTTCGAAGAGCGGCTGGCCTGGAACAGGCACCTGGCTGCCGCCGGCTACACGTGCCTCGGCTGGCCGGAGGAGCATGGCGGCCGAGGGTTGTCTGTCGCCCACCGCGTCGCGTTCTACGAGGAGTACGCGATCGCCAATGCGCCTGCCAAGGTCAACCACTTCGGTGAGGAGCTGCTGGGGCCGACGCTGATCGCGTTCGGAACCGACGAGCAGAAGAAGCGGTTTCTGCCGAAGATCCTCGACGTCACCGAGCTGTGGTGCCAGGGCTATTCGGAGCCCGGCGCAGGCAGCGACCTGGCCAACGTCTCCACTACCGCCGAACTCGACGGCGACCACTGGGTGATCAACGGGCAGAAGGTGTGGACGTCGCTCGCGCACTGGGCGCAGTGGTGCTTCGTCGTCGCCAGAAGCGAGAAGGGTTCCAAACGCCACGGGGGCCTGTCGTACCTCCTGGTGCCGCTGGACCAGCCCGGCGTCGAGGTGCGCCCCATCGTCCAGCTGACCGGGGACTCGGAGTTCAACGAGGTGTTCTTCGACGATGCCCGCACCGACGCGGACCTGGTCGTCGGCGAGCCCGGCGACGGGTGGCGGATCGCAATGGGCACGCTGACGTTCGAGCGCGGCGTCTCCACGCTCGGGCAGCAGATCGAGTACGCCCGCGAACTTTCGTCGATCGCCGACCTCGCGAAGCGAAACGGCGCGGCGGACGATCCGCTGATCCGCGAGCGGCTGGCCCGCTCCTGGGTGGGGCTGCGCACGATGCGGTCGTATGCGCTGGCCACCATGGATGTCGAGCAACCGGGCCAAGACAACGTGTCAAAGCTGTTGTGGGCCAACTGGCATCGTGAGCTCGGCGACATCGCGATGGACATCGCCGGACATGACGGCCTGACGCTGACCGACGGCGACTTCGACGAATTCCAGCGGCTGTATCTGTTCTCCCGCGCCGACACCATTTACGGCGGGTCGAACGAGATCCAGCGCAACATCATCGCCGAGCGGGTGCTCGGCCTACCGCGTGAGGTGAAGGGTTGATGAGCGCTCTCTCAGAGGCGCCGAAAGAGATTGCCGGACACGGGCTTCTGACCGGCAAGGTCGTCGTCGTGACCGCCGCCGCGGGCACCGGCATCGGTTCGGCCGTTGCGCGCCGAGCCTTGGCCGAAGGCGCCGACGTCGTCGTCTCCGACCACCATGAACGACGGCTGGGGGAGACCAGGGACCAACTCGGCGAACTTGGTCTGGGCCGCGTCGAGAGCGTCGTCTGTGACGTGACGTCGACCGCACAGGTTGATGCGCTCATCTCGTCGACGACGGCCAGGATGGGCAGGCTCGATGTGCTCGTCAACAACGCAGGCCTCGGCGGGCAGACCCCGGTGATCGACATGACCGACGACGAGTGGGACCGTGTTCTCAACGTAACGCTGACATCGGTGATGCGCGCGACCCGCGCCGCGCTGAGGTATTTCCGCGAGGCTGACCACGGCGGCGCGATCGTCAACAACGCCAGCGTATTGGGTTGGCGCGCGCAGCATTCGCAGTCCCACTACGCGGCGGCGAAGGCGGGTGTGATGGCGCTGACCCGCTGCAGTGCGATCGAGGCCGTCGAGCACGGGGTGCGGATCAATGCGGTGTCGCCCAGCATCGCGCGTCACAAGTTCCTGGAGAAGACGAGCTCGTCGGATCTGCTCGACCGACTCTCCGAAGGTGAGGCGTTCGGGCGTGCCGCCGAACCGTGGGAGGTCGCGGCCACCATCGCGTTCCTGGCCAGCGACTACTCCAGTTACCTGACCGGGGAAGTGATCTCGGTATCGAGCCAGCGCGCATGACCGCATCCGCAGCCGGTCAACCGGCGAGCCGCCGCGACGAGCTCTTGGATCTCGCCGCGACGATGTTCGCCGAGCGCGGGCTGCGCGCCACGACTGTCCGTGACATCGCCGACTCCGCAGGGATCCTGTCCGGCAGCCTCTATCACCACTTCTCGTCCAAGGAGGAGATGGTCGATGAGCTTCTGCGTGGCTTTCTCGACTGGCTCTTCGCGCGCTACGAGGAGATCGTGGCCACTGAGCCCAACCCCCTCGAGCGGCTCAAGGGTCTGTTCATGGCTTCATTCGAGGCGATCGAGGACCGGCACGCACAGGTCGTCATCTACCAGGACGAGGCGAAGCGACTGATGGGCCAGCCGCGCTTCGCGTATGTGGAGGATCGCAACAGGGAGCAGCGCAAGATGTGGCTCGCGTTGCTGAACCAGGGCGTCGACGAGGGCTACTTCCGGCCCGACATCGACGTTGACCTGGTTTATCGGTTCATCCGAGACACCACATGGGTTTCGGTCCGCTGGTATGAACCGGGTGGACCGCTGACGGCCGAGGAGGTCGGCCGGCAATACCTGTCAATCGTTCTCGGCGGCATCACCGCCAAGGAAGCTGAAGGAGCCAATTGATGTCTGAGGCATACGTCATAGAAGCTGTGCGCACCGCAGTCGGCAAGCGCAACGGGTCGCTCGCAGGTGTGCATCCCGTCGACCTCGGAGCGGCGGGCTGGCGCGGTCTCTTCGATCGTGTCGACGTCGACCCAGGCGCCGTCGACGATGTGATCGCCGGATGCGTCGACGCGATCGGCCCCCAGGCGGGCAACATCGCCAGGTTGTCGTGGCTTGCCGCGGGTTTCCCCGAGGAGGTGCCGGGGGTCACCGTTGACCGGCAGTGCGGTTCGAGCCAGCAAGCTATTTCCTTTGGTGCACAAGCGATCATGTCCGGCACCGCCGACTTGATCGTGGCAGGCGGCATGCAGAACATGAGCCAGATCCCCATTTCGTCGGCGATGACCGTCGCCGAGCAGTTCGGTTTCACCTCGCCGACCAACGAGTCCAAGAGCTGGTTGCACCGCTATGGCGACCAGGAGATCTCGCAGTTTCGCGGCGCCGAGCTGATCGCGGAGAAGTGGGACATTTCCCGCGAGGACATGGAACAGTTCGCGCTGACCAGCCACCAGCGCGCGCAGGAGGCGATTCGCGCCGGGCACTTCGAGAATGAGGTCTTTCCCGTCGATGGCTTCGTCACAGATGAGGGTCCGCGCGACACCTCACTGGAGAAGATGGCCGGGCTGAAGCCGCTCATCGAAGGCGGGCGACTGACTGCCGCGATGGCCAGCCAGATCTCAGACGGCGCAAGCGCCGTGCTGCTGGCTTCGGAGCAGGCTGTCAAAGACCACAAACTGAAGCCGCGGGCGCGCATCCACCACATCAGCGCGCGAGGTGCCGACCCGGTGTTCATGCTCACCGGACCGATTCCCGCAACGCGGTATGCCCTGGACAAGAGCGGGCCTGTCTATCGACGACATCGACACCGTCGAGATCAACGAGGCGTTTGCGCCCGTGGTGCTGTCCTGGCTCAAGGAGACCAAGGCGGATCCGGAGAAGGTGAACCCGAACGGCGGTGCGATCGCGCTTGGGCATCCGCTCGGCGCGACCGGGGCCAAGCTGTTCGCCACCATGCTCAACACGCTCGAGCGGACGGGCGGCCGCTACGGTCTGCAGACCATGTGCGAGGGCGGCGGCACGGCCAACGTCACGATCATCGAGCGGCTCTAAACTCTCCGCGAGCGACCGCGTTTGTACGTCGACACGCCGCTTGCGGGTGTACAAAAGCGGTCGCTCGTGGCGGTTTGACGGTCAATGGTCGTGGATGACGACGCCACGGATGTTGCGGCCAGCGAGCATGTCATCGTATGCCGAGTTGATGTCGTTGAGTTTGTACTCGGTGGTGACCGTTTCGTCGAGCAACAACTTGCCTTCGCGGTAGAGGCTGAGCAATCGGGGGATGTCGGCCCGCGGGTTGGCCTCGCCGTACAAGCTGCCCAGCAAGCGCTTCTGGTAAAGGGTGAACATCAACATGGGCAGTGTCGGAGTGACATCCGCCGCCGCTGCGGCGGCCGTTAACACGACCGCGCCGCCCTTACGCACGACGTCGAGTGCCTCGCCGATCATCGGGCCCTCGACCAGTCCGACGGTGAGTAACGCCGAATCAGCCATCACGCCACGCGTCAACTCCGCGACGAGGGCGGTGGCCTCGGGCATCGACGTGGCGAAGTGCGTGGCGCCGAACTGGAACGCCTTATCCCGCTTGCCTTCCACAGTGTCGACGACGATGATCTTCTCCGCCCCGGCCAGTCGCGCGCCCTGAATCGCGCCGCTGCCAACGCCGCCGCAACCGATCACCACCACGGTGTCGCCGGGAGCGACGTCTGCGGTATTGACCGCCGAGCCCCATCCGGTGGTGACTCCGCAGCCGATGAGGCAGGCCCTGGAAAGAGGCAGGTCGTCGTCGATCTTCACCAGCGAGGTCTCCGAAACGGTGCCGTATTGCGCGAACGTGCCCAGCAGCAACATGACACTGACATCCTGATCGCCGATGTGACGTCGGTAGCTTCCGTCGAGTTGGGTACCGCTGGCCAGCATCGCGCCAAGGTCGCACAGGTTCTGACGTCCGGTCGCACACCAGCGGCAGCGACCGCACGCCGGTATGAACGACGTCACCACGTGATCGCCAGGCTTGAGATCCCTGACCCCCGGCCCGACCTCCTGCACGACCCCACCACCCTCATGGCCGCCGATCATCGGCAGCGGGCCTGGACTGTCGCCGGCGCGGACGTGATGGTCGGTGTGGCACAGCCCGGTCGCCTCGAAGGACACCAGGACCTCGCCTTCCTGCGGCCCATCGAGCTCGAGCTCCTCGATTCGCCAGTCCTCGTTGACCCCCCAGAGGACGGCGGCGTTCATCTTCATGCGCAGACCTTAGGACCGCTCGATGTGCCGTGGACGTGATTAGCGCTATTGCGCCAGGGCGAGACCGCCGAGCGCGATGATCCAGCTGGCGAAGCTGCCGACGAGGAAATACTCGGTGACGGCATCGATGCCGATGTTCCCGTTCTCGCGTGCCTTTGCGGCGTTGATCTCCGGGAACCGGATGATGCTCTTTGCGGCGACGACGGCGGTGGCCGCGGCAAGCTGACCGGCCAGGCCGAGTCCGAAGATCAGGATCCGTTCCATCGGACCGAGCAGTCGGCCTCCCTTGAGCCGGTCCGACGGCTGGGGCTGGCCTTCGGGTTTCACAGCGCCGACCGAGCCGAGCACCAGCCGCACCAACTGGTTGCCGGTGACGAACTGCAGCAACACCGCGCCGAGGATCATCAGCAGCCGGTTCGGGCTGACGTCGCCGATACCTGGCACGTCGACCCACGACGACCACCGCTCGACGAGGCCACCGACGTCGGAAGCCCAGCCGGACAACAGGATCAGAGCTGCGAGCGCCAGCCCGAACACCACCAGCGGTGTGCCCTCGTGATCGCCGGATCGTTCTGCGCGTGCACCGAGCACGACCCAGCCAACGCCTGCGGCGGCCGCGACTGCGAGCAATGGGAAATCGCCGCGATGCCACAGCCCGGACAGTCCCGCGCAGACCACCACCACGGCGGGGGCAACCACCGCAGGCACCCACACGGGGCGGGCCAGTCGCCGGACCGCATCGGCGACGCCCATCGCGATGAGCATCACCGCGAGCGCGCTCACGGCACGCTCCGCAAGTACTCCGACGCCACGACGATCAGGTCGAGACCGTCGCGGCCGGAGCGCTGCGACACCGCCGACGGGCTGATGCCTTCTGCCGCGGCGATGTCCTTTTTGCTCTGGTTCTTCAACAGTGCCTTCACAATCCGTGTCGATCGGTCGTCTAACGATCCAAGCAGGTGGTCCCGACAAATCAGCGCCGCATTGATGGCGTCCAGGTCGGCCCTGGTGCCCGCGGCGGCCCGAAAAGACGTTCGCACCAGCGCCAGGCCGGGTTGGCGCTGAGCCGATGCCGTCCACTCGATGGCCTCCCGGGCGGCCCACCAACCGGGGCCGTCCTGGATGCCCGCGGCCTCGTCGAGCATGGTCACCGCACCCCACCCGATGCCGAACCGCACATCGATCTCGGGTGCGACAGCCAACCGCAGCGACAGTGCCGCAGCGATCGCGAGACCGACACTGGTGAACGCGCCCTGGAACTCGTCGCCGACCGTGAAGGCGGGCGGATCGACCGCCTCGCGGGCGACGTCGCGCAGGGCGTTGTTCAGCATCCGGTGTGCGCCGGCGCGGTCGGCGACGGTCCGGGACCCTACGACGTCGCCGATGAGGGTGGCTCGAAGTTCTGATGAAGCTGCACCCTTCATCCGTGTCATATGAAGAGAATAGCTTCACAATCGCACTATGAAGCTTACAGCTTCATAACGGGCATCGTTTCGGGTAACAGCAAGGTGCTCACCAGGCTGAGCCCGACGAAGCTGGCCAGCATGACGCCGATTGCCACGCCACCCCACACCGCGGCGAGCGGGGCAGCGATGAGTGGCGGTATCGCACCGCCGACCAGGCCCGCGAGATTGAGCGCCAACCCGGCGCCGCTGTAGCGGTACCGGGTCGCGAAAAGCTCAGGAACGAATGCTCCAAGCGGCCCATAGGACGCTCCCGCCACGGCATAGGCTCCGGCGATCGCCAGCGCGAAGCACCAGGCGTTACCGGTGTCCACCAACGGGATCAACACGAATGCCCACGGCACCCCCGTCGCGAGCGCGGCCATGATGACCCGCCTGCGCCCGAAACGGTCACACGCCAGCGCCGACGCCGCGCAGAACACCAGCGCCATGATCCCGCCCACGACGTTGACCGACAGGACCACGGCAGGTGAAAAACCGACGTGCGCGTGGGCGTAGCCGGCCATGAACGTGTTCGCGGTGTAGCAGAAGGCGAAGAATCCGAGCATGCACCCCGCCGCGAGCAGAACCTCTCGGCGCTGATTGGTGAGCAGCGTGAGAAACGGTGTTCCCGAGATGGCCCCGCGCGATTGCTGTTCGGCGAACACGGGCGTCTCCGCGATGGTGCGGCGAACGTGAAGGGCGATGGCTATCAGCACGACGCTGAACAGGAACGGCATGCGCCATGCCCAGTCCAGGAAGGCTGAACTCGCTTCGCCGATCGTGGTGTTGACGACGAGGAAGACCAGGCTGCTGAAAACGAGGCCGCTCCCCACGCCGAGTGACGTGTACATGCCGTAGCGTCCGCGCGAAGCCGCTGGTGCGTATTCCATCGCCAACAGGGCCGAGCCGGCCCACTCACCGCCGACAGCGAACCCTTGGGCGAGCCGCAATGCCAAAAGGATCAAGGGCGCCGCGACGCCGATGCTGGCTGCGCTCGGTACCAAGCCGACCACGACAGTCGACAGGCCCATGATCAGCAGGGTGACGGTCAGCGTTGCCTTGCGGCCCAACCGGTCACCGAAGTGGCCGAAGAATGCCGCGCCCGCGGGACGGGAGACGAACGCCGCCGCGAAGGTGGCCATCGACGCGACCGTGGCCATCGTCGGGCCGAGGTGTGGAAAGAACACCTTCGGGAACACCAGCGCCGCCGCGGTGCCGTAGATGTAGAAGTCGTAGTACTCGATTGCCGAGCCGACATAGCTCGCGAGCGCGACCCGCCTAATCGACGTGCCGCGGGTTGCGCTCGGCGCCGTCGCAGTTGTGGTCATGCGGCTCAAGCTATGTCCGCGGTGCACGCGGGGTCGAGGTTGCGCTCACAACCCGCTTACTAGGCAAATTGCCACTTCTGCGCGTTCTGCTCGACGCGGAAGACGGCCGTGCCTAGTCGGTGACGAGACCTGCGGCAACCCGGAGGTGTTCGACCGCGTCGGCGACGATCGAATCGACCAGTTCTGCACACGAAGGCAGATCGTCGAGGATGCCGGCGACCTGGCCCGACGCCAGCACTCCGGCGTCGGTGTTGCCGTCAACCAGGCCCGCCTTGAGAAGCATCGGCGTGTTGGCCGCCATCACCACCTGCGACCAAGTGAGTTCCTTGCCGTGCCGCATCTCCATGCCGTCGCTGATCATCGACCGCCAGGTCATCTGGGACATCTTCTTGAACTTCTGCGCGTTGCGGACCGCTGCGCCGAATCCGCGCAGGCGTGAACCGCTTTCGAGCTTTTCCACAAGCCCGGTGCGCAGCACCCGGTGCGGCATGCCGTCCACGCGCGTCGACACCACTGTCCCGTCGAGGCCGGCGTCCAGGTACCGGCGCTTGACGGCGTCGGGCACCGTGGAGTCCGACGTCAGCAGGAACCGGGTTCCCATCGCCACCCCCGCGGCGCCGTAGGACAGCGCTGCCGCCAGGCCGCGACCGTCGAAGAATCCGCCCGCAGCCACCACCGGGATGTCGACCGCGTCGAGTACCGAGGGCAGAAGCAGCGTGGTCGCGATGGGTCCGGTGTGGCCGCCACCCTCACCGCCCTGCACGATCACGGCGTCCGCGCCCCAGCCGGCCACCTTCTTGGCGTGCTTCGCCAGGCCGACCGACGGGATGACCACGACGCCGGCGTCTTTGAGCTTGGCGATCAGGTCGGGCTTCGGCGCCAGCGCGAACGATGCCACCTTCACGCCCTCGCGGATCAGCAAGTCGACGCGGTCGAGTGCGTCGCCGGCATCGGCGCGGATGTTGATACCGAAGGGCTTGTCCGTCGCCGATTTCACCTTGGCGACCGCCGTCTGCAGTTCCTCCAGCGTCATCGTCGCCGAAGCGAGGATGCCGAGGCCACCGGCATTGGACGTCGCCGCCACCAACCGGGCGCCTGCCACCCAGCCCATCCCGGTCTGGACGACCGGATGCTCGATGCCGATCAGCTCGGTCAGCGGCGTGCGGAGCCGGCTCACGAGCGTATTTCCTTGTCCCGCAGTGACTTGGGATCGATCACCTCGCGGATGAGCTCGAGTTCTTCTGCGGTTGCGAGCCGGGTTTCCTCCGCTTCATCGAGCCCGTGGATCTCGAACGAGGTGTTCTCACGAACCTGGTCGGCGTCGATGCCGGGATGCAGCGACACCGCGCGCATGGTGTGGTCGGGGCCGTTGAAGTCGAAGACGCCGAGGTTCGACACCACGCGGTAGACGTTGACGAACCGGTATGCCGGATTGTCGGGATCCACCTTGTCCCAGCCGATCCCGGACACCACGTCGACGTTGTCACAGAACACCCGCTTGGAGTGGTTGCCGACCCAGTAGCTCGTCGCGTGGTTGATCGTGTTGCCGGGCGCACCCCGGACACCGAACATCTGTCTGGTCGGGTGTTGCAGTGGGCCGAACGCCGACAGGTTCTGGTTGCCGAAACGGTCGACCTGGTTTGCGCCCATCACGACATGGCGGCGGCCCCACGCGAGCGTCTCGAAAACACGCCCGAACGGCATCCATCCTTCGATCGCACCCGTCGCGCCCAGCGCCGGAGTGTCGGCGAGCAACCGCGCCTCGCCGTCGGTGAGCAGGATGTCGGGGGAGAACGTCAGACGGGCCAGGCGCGCGCCGATCGACACCATGTTCGCCATCGGACTGACCATGATCTCGCCCGCATCACGGAAGAGTTCGGCACATGCGACGGCGCATACCTCTGCACGCGAAACGGCGATCATTTCTGCGCCTCCTGCGCCGCAGCGAACGTCTGGACCGCAGCCTGGTAGTCGGATTCGCTGCCCGACAGGTAGGTGGCGACGAACTCCTGCCAGGTCTCGTCGGAAGCCGCGGCTTCGGCGTAGTGGCGCTGGAACTTCTCGTCGCGCCTGTAGTCGGGTTCCGCGGTGGTGAAGTGCGCGCCGTTTGGCGCCTCGACCACGCTGTCCACCATCATCCGGTTGATCAACAGCGCCTGCGGTGGAACGGATTTCACCAGCTCTTCGGTGGGCACCACCCGCTCGACCGACAGGAAGCGCTTCTGCGCGGCCATCAGATACAGGTCGTCGAAGTACGGGTCGATGCCGGTGTAGGCGGCATTGCCCTGCTGATCGCCGATGTTCAGGTGCACGAACGCCGCGTCGAGGTTCAGCGCGGGCATCGCGACAAGCTCCTCGTAGCCGCCGTCGGTCGGGTAGGGAGACGTCACGGTCTTGAGTTCGTCACCCCAGAACGCGCGCACGTCGCTGCCGAGTCCCGCGCGGATCGGCAGGAACGGGAGTCGACTCCGCCGCAGCCTGTAATCCGCATCGCAGCATGCCCTCGTCCATCTCACGCGATTCGATTGCGCCCGTCGTGCGGGCCCTCGAGAACCACGGATCGTAGAACGGAGGCGAATCCAGCGACACGAACCCGTAGTAGACCCGCTTGACCTTCCCCGCCGAACACAGCAGCCCGACGTCGGGCCCGCCGTACGTCACCACGGTGAGGTCGGTGACGTCGGTGCGCAGCAGCGCGCGCACGAACGCCATCGGCTTGCGCCGCGACCCCCAGCCGCCGATGCCGATCGTCATCCCGCTCTTGATCGAGGCGACGGCCTCGTCGAGACTTGTTCTCTTGTCTGTCATCGATCCCCCAGTCGTCCCCTGCGCTGCGCGCGTGGGCCCATCGCCG
Source organism: uncultured Actinomycetota bacterium (assembly GCA_963786995.1). Classification (GTDB taxonomy): domain Bacteria; phylum Actinomycetota; class Actinomycetes; order Mycobacteriales; family Mycobacteriaceae; genus Mycobacterium. Next base: position 612,293 of record CAWBBH010000011.1, read on the forward strand.
CTACCCGCCGAATCACTTGCCCCCCTTGTCCGTCCCCGCGAACGCATCGCGATGCTCGTCGGACACGCCCGCGAGGTTGAGCTCGAACGTGAAGCCCTGCTCCATCCGGTAACTCGAGTTGACCTTCTGCACGTCGATCAGGTTCAGCGCCTCCTTGGCCGCACGGATCACCCTGGTGTCCTTGGCGGCGATGTCTCGGGCCACTCGCAGCGCTGCCTCGTCGAGGTCGGCGCGCGGCACCACCTCGTGCACCGATCCGAAGTGGTGCAGGGTCGCGGCGTCGACGGTCGCCGCGGTGAAGAACAGGCGGCGCATCATGTGCTGCGGGACAAGGCGGGACAGGTGCGTGGCTGCACCGAGTGCTCCGCGCTCGACCTCGGGGAGCCCGAACGTCGCGTCGTCGGATGCGACGATCACGTCGGCGTTGCCGACCAGCCCGATGCCGCCGCCGACACAGAAGCCGTTGACGGCCGCCACGACAGGAACCGCGCACTCGTAGACCGCGCGGAACGCTTCGAAGCACCCCCGGTTGGCGTCGATGAGGGCCGTGAAACCCTCGGTCTTCTGCATCTCCTTGATGTCGACGCCCGCGTTGAACCCGCGGCCCTCGGCCCGCAGGATCACCACGTGGGTGGACAGGTCGCGGCCCGCTGCGGTGATGGCGTCGGCGAGTTCGAACCACCCGCGGGACGGAATCGCGTTGACGGGCGGATAGTCGACGGTGACCGAGACGATGCCCGGTTCGACCGACGTGGTGTTGATCGTCATCGATGCTCCTGCTGGGGGGGTCGGCTACCTAAGCAAGCACTTGCTTGGTACGCTAGCACAGTGACCGAGACGGCTGACAGTTCCGGTTCGACGGGCATCAACCTGCAACTGAGCGGTCGGGTTGTCCTGGTGACAGGCGGTGTGCGAGGGGTCGGCGCCGGCATCAGCGCCGTCTTCGCCGGCCAGGGCGCAACCGTCGTGACGTGTGCGAGACGCCCGGTCGAGGGATCTCCCTATGAGTTCCACTCCTGCGACGTTCGCGACGACGAATCGGTGAAGGCACTCATCGACGCCGTCGTCACCGCTCACGGCCGCATCGACGTGGTGGTCAACAACGCGGGCGGCTCGCCGTACGTGCCCGCGGCGGAGGCTTCGGCCAAGTTCAGCAGCAAGATCATCGAGCTCAATCTGCTTGGGCCGCTCTCTGTTTCGACCCACGCCAATGCGGTGATGCAGACGCAGCACAGCGGCGGCTCGATCGTCAACATCGCAAGCGTCAGCGGGAGGCGCCCGACGCCGGGGACCGTCGCCTACGGGGCGGCCAAGGCGGGCCTGGAGAACATCACCAGCACGCTCGCCGTTGAATGGGCGCCGAAGGTCCGGGTCAACTCGGTGGTCGTCGGCATGGTCGAGACCGAACAATCCGAACTGTTCTACGGCGACGCCGATTCGATCGCCGCCATCTCGCGCAACGTGCCGCTCGGGCGGCTCGCGACACCGGCCGACGTCGGATGGGCCGCGGCCTTCCTCGCCTCGGATGCGGCGGGCTACATCAGCGGCGCATCGCTCGAAGTACACGGCGGCGGCGAACCGCCGCACTATCTGGCAACCACCACCGCTGACATCAAATAGTTGAGGAGACAACGGATATGGGATTGCTCGACGGCCGCGTGGTCATCGTGACGGGCGCAGGCGGCGGCATCGGTCGCGCGCATGCACTCGGCGTTCGCGGCCGAAGGGGCGCGGGTCGTGGTGAACGACATCGGCGTTGGCCTCGACGGTTCACCGGCCGGTGGCGGCAGCGCAGCGCAGGCCGTCGTCGACGAGATCACCGCCGCGGGCGGTGAAGCCGTCACCAGCGGAGCCAACGTGGCCGACTGGGCGCAGGCCGAAGGGTTGATCCAGACCGCCGTCGACAGCTTCGGCGGGCTGGACGTCCTGGTGAACAACGCGGGCATCGTGCGCGACCGGATGTTCGCCAACACCAGCGAAGAGGAGTTCGACGCGGTGATCGCGGTGCACCTCAAGGGGCACTTCGCCACGATGCGGCACGCGGCGGCCTACTGGCGCGCGCAGTCCAAGGCCGGCAACAGTCCTGATGCTCGGATCATCAACACGAGTTCAGGCGCGGGCCTGCAGGGCAGCGTCGGTCAGGCGAACTACAGCGCGGCCAAGGCCGGCATCGCCGCCATGACACTGGTCGCCGCGGCCGAGATGGGGCGCTACGGCGTCACCGTCAACGCGATCGCGCCGTCGGCCCGCACCAGGATGACCGAGACCGTGTTCGCGGACATGATGGCGACCGAGGGCAACGAGTTCGATTCGATGGCGCCGGAGAACATTTCGCCGCTGGTGGTGTGGCTGGGCAGCGTCGAGTCGCGCGACGTCACGGGCAAGATGTTCGAGGTCGAGGGCGGCATCATCCGCGTTGCCGAAGGGTGGGCGCGCGGACCGGAGGTCGACAAGGGTGCCCGGTGGGATCCCGCCGAGCTCGGCCCCGTCGTCACCGATCTGCTGGCGAAGGCACGCCCGCCGGTGCCGGTCTACGGCGCCTGACGACCCAGACTGGCGACACCTTCCTGCCGCGAACCAGGTGTGAAACCTCCGCCGACGGGCAATCATGATCACGTGAGGCGGATCACATTGCCGGTAATGGCCGGCGCGGCGCTGTTGGTGTTGGCGGGATGCGGGGGTCAGAGGGGCGGTGACGGCGGGGAGGCGGCTTCAGAGCCGACGACCTGCACGGTCGAATCCGACACCCGGCTGAGCATCGCGACCGGAAACACCACCGGGGTCTACTACAGCCTCGGCGGTGCGCTCGCCGAGGCGATCAGTGCGCAGAGCGACGGGAAGCTGAAGGCCACGGCCGCCGAGACCTCGGCGTCGCTGCAGAACATCCAGCAGCTGGTCGCGGGCACCCATCAGGTGGCCTTCTCGCTCGCCGACACCGCCGCCGATGCGGCGGAAGGAAAGGAATCCTTCGATTCGCCGCAGCCGATCGCGGCGCTGGCGCGGCTGTATCCGAACTACACCCAGGTCGTCGCGAGGTCGAATTCGGGCATCAACTCGATCGCCGACATGCGCGGCAAGCGGGTGTCCACCGGCGCGCCCAACTCCGGCACCGAGGTGATCGCGAACCGGATGCTGACGGCGGCCGGCCTCGACCCGGCCAAGGACATCCAGGCGCAGCGCACCGAACTGGGCAAGACGGTCGAAGGCATGAAGGACGGTTCGATCGACGCGATGTTCTGGTCCGGCGGCCTGCCCACGAGCGGCATCACCGACCTGTTCACCAGTCAGCGCGGCAACGTCAAACTTCTCGATGTGACCAACACCTTGGACAAGTTGAAGGAGATCAACCCGATCTACGAACGCGGCGTCATCCCGGCGGCGACCTATCAGTCTCCGGCTGACGTGCCGACCGTGGTGGTGCCGAATCTCCTGCTGGTGAATGAAGATATGGACGGCAATACGGCATGTGTGCTGACCAAGGCTCTGTTCGATCACAAGGCCGATCTGGTCAAGGTGAACAAGGCGGCCGAGGACATCAATCTGGACACGGCGCGCCAGACCGAACCGGTGACCCTGCATCCGGGGGCCAAGAAGGCGTTGGACGAACTCGGCGCGAAGAGCTGACCGAGCGCGACGCCGCGACCACCACGGCGTCGGCGGCCGCCTACGAAGAGGAGAAGCCGGCCCGCGAGTTGACCGGCTGGGTGAACCACGCGGTCACCGCCGCGTGCGTGCTCATCGGCGTCTTCGCGATCTATCAGGTGTTCTTCCCGCTCGCACAGGGCAACCAGGTTTCGCTCATCTACTTCCTCGCGGCGGTGCTGCCGCTGACGCTGCTCTGCTACCGCTCGGGGGTGCGGCTGCGTCGGACGAAGGCCGAATCGGATGAGCCCGCGGTGCCACGCGGCAACCCGACGCTGATGGACTGGTTGCTGGCCGCCGTCGCGCTCGTCGCGTGCCTCTACCCGGTGCTTCCGATCGAAATCGCCGGCGGCGGGGGCGGTTTCGACGAGTTCCTCAGTCGGCAGGGCACCCCTGCGATGATCGACGTGCTGGTCGGCACCGTCGTGCTGCTGCTTGTCCTCGAGGCCTGCCGCCGGACCACCGGGCTGGCCCTTCCGATCGTCTGCCTCGTCGCGCTCGCCTACGCCTACTACGGCGGCTATCTGCCGCAGGGCGCGGCGATCGCACACGCCGGCGTGGACTGGAACCAGATCATCAGCGCGTCGTTCATCCAGTCCACGGGCCTTTACGGGGTGCCACTCGACGTCGCGGCCACCTACATCATTTTGTTCACGATCTACGGAGCCGTGCTCGACGCGTCCGGCGCGAGCAAGTTCTTCATCGACCTGTCACTCGCGGCGTTTCGCCGGTCCCGTGCGGCGCCCGGGCGGACCGTCACGCTCGCCGGGTTTCTGCTGGGATCCGTGTCCGGATCGGGGACGGCGACCACCGTCAGCCTGGGCTCGGTGACCTGGCCCATTCTCCGCCGTGCCGGATACCCGAAGGAGAACGCGGGCGGGATGCTCGCAGCGGCAGGCATCGGCGCGATCCTGTCGCCGCCGACGCTCGGTGCGGCGGCATTCATCATCGCGGAGTATCTCGGCGTTCCGTATCTCACCGTGCTGGTCTGGGCGGTCGTGCCGACGATCCTCTACTACCTCGGCATCGTTCTCGCGGTCGAGATCGATGCGCGTCGCTGGAACACCCGTGAAGTCGAGATCAGCGAGCAGTCGGGCTGGCGGCTACTGGGCAGGTTCGGCTATCACCTGATCTCGCTGGTGATGATCGTGGTGTTCCTGGCCATGGACATCTCCGCGGTGCGGGCGGTGGTGTACGCGACCTTCGTCCAGATCGCCCTGTCCTTCCTCGACAAGGAGCGCCGCATGACGCCCGCGCGGCTGTACCGGTCGCTCGGCACAGGTGTGCGGGGCGTGCTGGCGGTGGCGGCGGTGTGCGCCGCGGCCGGAGTCATCGCGGCGATGATCACCAGGACCGGACTGGGACTGCAACTGAACTCGATTCTGGTGGGTACCGCGCGGGGTATCACCGAAAACCCGGCTCTGGTACTGGTTTTCACGGCTCTGTTCGCCGCGCTCGCGGTGGCGGTGCTGGGTCTCGCGGTGCCCGTCACCGCGTCGTTCGTGATCAGCTGGGTGATCGTCGGGCCCGCTCTGCAGGACCTCGGCGTGGCCGCACCCGCGGTTGCCATGTTCGTCTTCTACTTCGCGGTGCTGTCGGAGGTGACGCCGCCGACGGCACTGGCGTCGGTCGCCGCGTCCGCGATCACCGGTGGCAGGGTGATGGCCACCATGATGCAGACGTGGAAGTACACGCTGCCCGCGTTCCTCGTGCCGTTCGCCTTCGTGCTCACCGACAACGGGGAGGGCCTGCTGGGGTTGCGGTCCATCGGCGACATGGCCTGGACTGCAGCGGTTTCGGCGCTGGGCGTGGCCGCGCTTGCGGTGGTCACCGGCGGCTGGCTGCTGCGCCGCGCCGGCTGGCCCGAACGGGTGCTGTGCGCACCGGCGGCCGCGCTGCTGCTGTATCTGCATCCCACGACGATCGTCATCGGCGCGGCGCTGTTCGCGGTCGCGATCGGCGTGAACCTGGTTATGGCTCGCAGACGACCAACGGAATCACCCGATCCGTCGCTTCACGATAATTCTCGGTACGGCGGGTACATCCTGATCAACTTGGGCCACAGACGCTTCCGCTCTTCGTCGGTCGCGTCGCGGGCGGTCAGATCCAGGTGATCACCGCGAATCTGCACGTGCACCTTGGGGTTCGACTTCAGATTGAGATACCAGCCGGGGTCCTCGTCCCGACCGCCGAAGGAAGCGGGCAGCACGACCCGATCGCCGTCGCGCAGATAGAGCGTCGGCGTGGTGCGCAGAACTCCGGACTTGCGGCCCGTCGTCGTCACCAACGCGGCGGGGAACCACAGCAACCGGGCGCCGACGATGCCGTCGGTTCGTTGATACGCCCAGATGTGTGCGCGGGCGAAGTACTTCATCGCCACTGCCAGCGGTCGCGAGTTGCGGATTGCGCCTGCCATACCCGCTGTCTATCCGCGGTACGACCCGCGCAAACTACTTCTTGAGCCGTCGGCTGCCGCCGTGCCAATCCTCCTGCTTGCCAACCGATTCAGCGTCGACACCGAAACTGGCCAATTGCGGTCGTTCGCGAAGGCTCCGCTTCAGCTCTGCGAAGCCGCCGAACTCGGCGAGCCCGATCACGTGGTCCCACAGCCGACCGGCATCGTCTGCGCTGGGCAGCCGGCTGATCACCGGACCGAAGAACGCCGTGCCGTCCGGCGGATTGAAGTGCAGGATCGGGGTCCCGACGTCGCGGCCGGTCAGCGAGAGCGCCTCGTCGGTCTCTGCGCGAATCTCGTCGTCCCATGACGTGTCGTCCAGCGCCTCTGCCAGTTCGATCGGGAAGCCCGGCGTTGCGCAGCAGCGGTTCGGCCACGCGCCGTGCTCCCTGGTCGGCGCCCGACAGCGGATCCACCTCGCGTGAGGTGTCGAAGATGCGCGTGCCGATCGCCTCGTACAGCGGGCCGACGGCGTCACGGCCGTGTTCGGCCCTCGTGCGCGCAGCGACCCGCAACAACTTGAGCCCTGCTGTGTGCCCGGCCTCGTACTCCGGCGGGAAGTGCGACTCATAGTCGATGTGGCCGTTGAGGATTCGCAACGAGATGAACCGCCAGTCCACCTGATAGTCGCGCTGTTGTGCGACCATTCGCACCCATTTGCTGGTCATCCACGCGAATGGGCAGACCGGGTCGAAATAGAAATGCAGGTCCACCGCAACGATTCTAGGACGAGATCAGAAACGGCCGAACGATTGCCCTGATGTGGTGGATCAGGCCGTCCCCGGCCGGAATCACGAACGTCTCGTCGACGTGGGCACCCACCCGCCGTCCCGCGAATGATGGCTTCGTCGTCAGGTCGAATTGCGCCCTCACCTTGTCGCCGTCGACACTGAACTCCGGGGGAGTCGCCGATGCGATGACGCGGTACTGCGGGCCGCCGTTGAGGCTGCGCCGCAGGTGGTCTCCGGAGAATCCGGTCTTGACGCCAAACTCGATTCGGATGCAGTCCGCAGCGAACGGCACGTCGCTGGCGTCGTGATTCACCAGCGCGTCGATGTAGGACTGCGCGGCGGCGATCCGCTCGGCTTCGGTGTGGACGCGGGTCTCGGCCACTAGATGCGCTCGATGATCGTGCCGGTGGACAGTGCGCCGCCCGCACACATGGTGACAAGGGCGGTGCTCTGATCCGTGCGCTCCAGCTCGTGCAGCGCGGTGGTGATCAGCCTGCTGCCGGTGCTGCCGACCGGATGACCAAGGGCGATCGCGCCGCCGTTGACGTTCACCTTGTCCATGTCGGGGTTGTGCACGCGGGCCCACGACAGCACGACGGATGCGAACGCCTCGTTGATCTCGGTGATGTCGATGTCGCCCATCTTCATCCCGGCCTTCTCGAGCACCTTCGTGGTGGACTGCACCGGCCCGTCGAGGTGGTAGTAGGGCTCCGCGCCGACGAGGGCCTGGCTGATGATCCGCGCCCGCGGCCGCAGGCCGAGCGCCTTGGCCTTGTCCTCGTCCATCCACAGCACCGCTGCGGCGCCATCGGAGATCTGCGACGACGTGCCCGCGGTGTGGATGCCGCCGTCGATGACGGGCTTCAGCGTCGCGAGGCCTTCCTTGGTGGTGTCGCGCAGACCTTGGTCGCGGGTCACGAAGGCGCGCTCGGACGTCGGCTGCTTCTGCTCGTCGAGCACCGGCGCCTCGATGGGGCTGATCTCGCGGTCGAACCGGCCCTCGGCCCAGGCCTGCTTGGCTCTGGCCTGCGACTGGAAGCCCCACTCGTCGATGTCGTCGCGGGTGATTCCGCGGCGCTTGGCGATCCGCTCGGCAGCGGTGAACTGGTCGGGTAGGTCGATGTCCCACGACGACGGACGCAGCACCGAGCGGTCGGGGCCTGCGTTGGCGCCCAGGCCGATCACGCTCATGGACTCGATGCCGCACGCGACGCCGACGTCGATCGCACCCGCGGCGATGAGCCCGGCGATCAGGTGGTTGGCCTGCTGGCCGCTGCCGCACTGGCAGTCCACCGTGGTGGCGCCCACGTGCTCGGGAAGACCTGCGACCAGCCACGCCACCCGGCTGATGTTGTTGGACTGCGCGGCGAACTGGGTCACGCATCCGCCGATGACCTGCTCCACCTCAGCGGCGTCGATACCGGCTTTGTCCACCACGGCCTTCTGAACCGCACCGAGGAGTTCGGTCGGATGCAGGCCTGACAGCCATCCATTGCGCTTACCGATCGGGCTGCGGGTGGCTTCGACGATTACAGGGTTACCCATTCCGCCAGGCTAGAACACGTCTCATTAGTATGCCAAGACCGCGTTGCTGTCGAGTCTTTGATCTGCGCAGAAGGCATGTTTTACTGGCACTAGAACACGTTGCAATTGAGGAGTGCTTTTCTATGCCTGGCCCCAGTTCATGCCCCGTCAGCCCTGACTTCGACTTCCTCGACGCCACGCTGAACCTCGAGCGTCTGCCTGTCGAGGAGCTCGCCGAGCTGCGCAAGTCCGAGCCCATCCACTGGGTCGACGTGCCCGGCGGCACCGGCGGCTTCGGTGACAAAGGCTATTGGCTGGTGACCAAGCACTCGGACGTCAAGGAGGTCTCCAAGCGCAACGAGATCTTCGGGAGCTCACCGGACGGCGCGATTCCGACCTGGCCGCAGGGGATGACCCGCGACGCGATCGACCTGCAGAAGGCTGTGCTGCTGAACATGGACGCCCCGCAGCACACCCGTCTGCGCAAGATCATCTCGCGCGGCTTCACCCCCCGGGCCGTCGGACGGCTCGAGGAAGAGCTGCGCAACCGCGCGCAGAAGATCGCCGAGACGGCAGCGGCCGGGGGGTCCGGCGATTTCGTCGAGCAGGTCTCCTGCGAGCTGCCGCTGCAGGCCATCGCCGGGTTGCTCGGCGTGCCGCAGGAGGATCGCGACAAGCTTTTCCGCTGGTCCAACGAGATGACCGCCGGTGAGGATCCGGAGTACGCGGACGTCGATCCCGCCGTCTCGTCGTTCGAGCTCATCACCTACGCGATGAAGATGGCCGAGGAGCGGGCGAAGAACCCGACCGACGACATCGTCACGACGCTGATCGAGGCTGACATCGAGGGCGAGAAGCTCAGCGACGACGAGTTCGGCTTCTTCGTGGTGATGCTCGCGGTAGCGGGCAACGAGACCACTCGCAACTCGATCACCCACGGCATGATCGCGTTCTCGCGGAACCCCGACCAGTGGGAGCTCTACAAGAAGGAGCGTCCCGAGACCGCCGCCGACGAGATCGTCCGCTGGGCGACGCCGGTGTCGGCATTCCAGCGCACCGCGCTCACCGACACCGAGCTGGGCGGCGTGAAGATCAAGAAGGGCGAGCGGGTGGTGATGTCCTACCGCTCGGCGAATTTCGACGAAGAGGTCTTCACCGATCCGCACACCTTCGACATCCTGCGCGACCCGAACCCCCACGTCGGCTTCGGCGGTACCGGCGCGCACTACTGCATCGGCGCCAACCTGGCCAAGATGACGATCAATCTCATCTTCAACGCCGTCGCCGACCACATGCCGGATCTCAAGCCGATCGGCGAGCCCGAGCGGCTCATGTCGGGGTGGCTGAACGGCATCAAGCACTGGCAGGTGGATTACACCGGCAAGTGCCCTGTCGCTCACTGACCCGCAGGCGAATCAAGGAGGATTCGGGTGGACTTCAGCCCAGACGAAGGGCAGCAGGCTGTCGCCGACGTCGTCACCTCCGTCCTGGAGCGTGACAACAGCTGGGATGCGTTGGTCGCAGGCGGAGTGACGGCGCTCGGCGTGCCGGAGCGTGCCGGCGGCGACGGTGTCGGGCTGCCCGAGCTGGCCACCGCGCTCACCGAAATCGGCAGGCACGGCACCACGGGTCCCGCGCTGAGCGTCATCGGCGCGACCGCGGTGCTCGCTGACCTGGCGTCCGAGGCGCAGCAGGACAGGTTCCTGGCCGATCTCTCCAAGGGCTCAATCGTCACACTCGCCCTCAACGAGCCCGGTTCGGCGCTGCCCGACAAGCCCGCCGCGACGCTGGCGGGCGGCAAGCTCAACGGCACGAAGATCGGCGTTCCCTATGCGGCACAGGCGGAGTGGATCGTCGTGACGGCGGACAACGGAGTCGTGGTGCTGTCCGCGCAAAGCCGACGGTGTTCAGGTCACGCAGACGCCGACGTCCAATCACTCCGACGAGTACGCGGTGACGTTCTCCGATGTCGCCGTCGCCGACGACGACGTGTTGGACGGTGCGCAGGCGAAGCGGGTCAACCAGTTGGCGCTCGCGGCCACCGGCGCATACGCGGCAGGTCTCGTTGCCGGTGCGCTGCGGCTGACCGCAGACTATGTCGCCAACCGCGAGCAGTTCGGCAAGCCGCTGTCGACTTTCCAGACAGTCGCCGCTCAGTTGGCCGAGGTTTACATCGCCTCGCGCACACTGACATTGGCCGCCGACATCGGTGGTGTGGCGGCTCTCCGAGGGTCGCGACGCAGACGAAGATCTCGACGTGCTCGGCTACTGGTTGGCCTCGCAGGCGCCACCGGTGATGCAGCTGTGCCACCACTTGCACGGCGGTATGGGCATGGACATCGCTTACCCGATGGATCGCTACTACTCGACGATCAAAGATCTGGCCCGCCTCGTCGGCGGCCCGTCACACCGCCTGGACCTGGTGGGAGCCGCGCTGGGCGAGCGAAGCGACGGAGATAGGTATGTACATCGAACTGACGCCCGAGCAGAGGCAGCTGCAAGCCGAACTGCGCGAGTACTTCTCGAATCTCATCACGCCAGAAGAGGCCGCCGAGATGGAGAAGGACCGCCACGGCAAGGCTTATCGCGCGGTGATCAAGCGGATGGGGGCGGACGGCAAGCTCGGTGTCGGCTGGCCTAAGGAGTTCGGCGGCCTCGGCTTCGGCCCGATCGAGCAGTCCATCTTCGTCAACGAGGCACATCGCGCCGAGGTGCCGCTGCCCGCGGTGACGCTGCAGACGGTCGGCCCGACCTTGCAGCAGTACGGCACCGAACTGCAGAAGAAGAAGTTCCTGCCTGCCATCCTCGCCGGTGAGGTTCACTTCGCGATCGGCTACACCGAACCCGAGGCGGGCACCGACCTCGCCTCACTGCGCACCACCGCAGTGCGTCACGGTGACGAATACATCGTCAACGGCCAGAAGGTCTTCACCACCGGTGGCCACGACGCCGATTACGTCTGGTTGGCCTGCCGGACCGATCCGGAAGCCGCTAAGCACAAGGGCATTTCGATGCTCATCGTGGACACCACCGATCCCGGCTACTCATGGACGCCGATGATCCTGTCGGACGGCGCGCACCACACCAACGCGACCTACTACAACGACGTGCGGGTTCCCGCCGACATGCTCGTCGGCGAGGAGAACGGCGGCTGGCGGCTGATCACCACGCAGCTCAACAACGAGCGGGTGATGCTCGGACCGGCGGGGCGGTTCGCGTCGCTCTACGACCGCATCCACGCATGGGCTTCGAAGCCGGGCAGCAACGGGGACACCCCGCTCGACCACGACGACGTCAAACGCTCACTCGGTGAGATCAGGGCGATGTGGCGCATCAACGAGCTGCTGAACTGGCAGGTGGCCGCGTCCGGCGAGAGACATCGACGTCGCCGATGCGGCGGCCACCAAAGTGTTTGGCACCGAGCGCATTCAGTACGCGGGCCGGCTGGCCGAGGAGATCGTCGGGGCGCACGGCAACCCGGCCGATCCCGATACCGCCGAGCTGCTCGAATGGCTGGACAGCCAGACCAAGCGGAATCTGGTGATCACCTTCGGCGGCGGCGTCAACGAGGTGATGCGCGAGATGATCGCCGCAGCGGGTCTCAAGGTGCCGAGGGTGCCCAGGTGACGGACACGACCGAAGAGATCAAGGCAGCGGCAGAACGAGTCAAGGCCGAGGGCAAGAGCAAGCCGCGCACCGGACGCCATCCGGTCAACCAGCCGATGGTCGACCACTGGATCGACGCAATGGGCGACAAGAACCCCATCTATTCAGACGAGAGTGCCGCCAAGGCGGCGGGCCATCCCGGCATAGTCGCGCCGCCGGCCATGATCCAGGTGTGGACGATGATGGGTCTCGGCGGTAACCGCCCCGATGACGACCCGCTGGGCAAGATCCTCCAATTGTTCGATGACGCAGGCTATGTCGGTGTCGTCGCCACCAATTGCGAGCAGACCTACCATCGCTATCTGCGACCCGGCGAGGAAGTCAGCGTCGCCGCCGAGCTGACCGATGTGGTGGGCCCGAAGCGCACCGCGCTTGGCGAGGGCTTCTTCATCACGCAGCGCATCAGTTGGACGGTCGGCGACGAGGATGAAGAAGAACCGTCGCCGAGATGATGTGGCGGATCATGAAGTTCCGGCCCGCCGAGCAGGACCAGTCGGCCAGCGCCGTGCCCGACGATCTCGACGCCGCGGCGATGATGCGGCCCGCGTCGTCGAAGGACACCAAGTTCTTCTGGGACGGCGTGAACGCCCACGAGTTGCGTATTCAGAAGCGCGGCGATGGCACCCTGCAACACCCGCCGGTGCCCGCGTTGTGGCTCGACAAGGAGCAGGAAAGCGACTACGTCGTCGCGTCGGGCAAGGGCACGGTCTTCAGCTTCGTGGTGCACCATGCGCCGAAGGTGCCCGGGCGCACGCTGCCCTTCGTCATCGCGCTCGTCGAACTCGAAGAGGGTGTGCGTATGCTCGGCGAACTCCGCGGTGTCGACCCGGCGACGGTGAAGATCGGAATGCCTGTCCGCGCAACGTACATCGACTTTCCTGACGGCGATTCGGGTCCGGCGTGGACCCTCTACGCGTGGGAGCCGCAAGCATGAGCGCAGCTGAGATTTCATCCAAGCCAGCGGTCGGGACGAAGCTGCCGGAGCTCACGCTATACGGCGACCCGACGTTCATCGTGTCGACGGCGATTGCCACCCGCGACTACCAGGACGTCCACCACGACCGCGACAAGGCGCAGGCGAAGGGTTCCAAGGACATCTTTGTCAACATCCTGACCGACACCGGTCTGGTGCAACGGTTCGTCACCGACTGGGCTGGTCCGGGGGCGATCGTCAAATCGATCAAGCTGAGGCTCGGCGTGCCCTGGTACGCCTACGACACAGTCACGTTCAAGGGGGAGGTGACGGCTGTCGATGACGACTTGATCACCGTGAAAGTCGTTGGCAGCAACAGCCTCGGCGACCATGTGATCGCCACATCGACGCTGACGATCGGGGGGAACACCTGATGCCGGGTTCATTGTCCGGTAAGGCTGCGATCGTCGGAATCGGCGCCACCGACTTCTCGAAGAACTCCGGGCGCAGCGAGCTTCGACTCGCCTCTGAAGCGGTGCTGGATGCGCTGGACGACGCGGGCCTTACGCCAGCCGATGTGGACGGCATGGTCACGTTCACGATGGACTCCAACACCGAGGTCGCCATCGCGCGGGCTACCGGCATCGGTGAGCTGAAATTCTTCTCGAAGATTCATCACGGCGGTGGGGCGGCCTGCGCGACGGTTCAACAGGCTGCGATCGCCGTTGCCACCGGCATTGCGGATTGCGTTGTGGCGTATCGCGCGTTCAACGAACGTTCGGGGATGCGGTTCGGCCAGGTGCAGATGCGACTGGTCGAGAACGCCGACTCGACCGGGGTGGACAACTCCTTCTCATATCCGCATGGCTTGTCCACTCCCGCAGCCCAGGTCGCAATGATCGCGCAGCGGTACATGCACCTGTCGGGGGCGACGAGCAAGGATTTCGGTGCTGTGTCGGTGGCCGACCGCAAGCATGCGGCGAAGAATCCGAAGGCGTACTTCTACGAGAAGCCGATAACCATTGAGGATCACCAGAACTCGCGGTGGATCGCCGAGCCGTTGCGGCTGCTGGACTGCTGTCAGGAGACCGACGGCGGCGTCGCGCTCGTGATCACCTCGGCCGAACGGGCGAAGGACCTCAGGCACCGGCCCGCGGTGATCGAAGCCGCGTCGCAGGGTTCGAGCCCGGATCAGTACTCGATGGTGAGCTATTACCGGCCCGAATTGGGGCTACCCGAAATGGGTTTGGTCGGCAGGCAGCTGTGGGATCAGTCCGGGCTGAAGCCGACCGACATCCAGACGGCTGTTCTCTACGACCACTTCACGCCCTTCACGCTGATTCAGCTGGAGGAGCTCGGCTTCTGCGGCAAGGGCGAGGCCAAGGACTACATCGCCGACGGCGCAATCGAAATCGGCGGCAGGCTGCCCATCAACACCCACGGGGGCCAGCTCGGCGAGGCCTACATTCACGGCATGAACGGGATCGCCGAAGGCGTGCGCCAGTTGCGCGGCTCGTCGGTCAACCCGGTCCCGGACGTAGAGCACGTCCTCGTTACGGCGGGCACCGGCGTTCCAACGTCCGGGTTGATCCTGGGCTGAATCAAGTCGAACAGCCTCTCGACCGACATCGCCCCTCGACGGGCGGCCACTCACCACGAAGCAGGTCCTGCCTCGTCGTTCGATTCGCGCCCCGCGTTTGCCGTCAGTGGTATCGCGACTCCATATTGAGCCCTCCGACGCGCATCTTTGATAGACCGCTTGAGCGATATCCCTTACTGCCACTAGGCATATTGCTGGATTTGCGCGCTCCGGCTCCCCAACCGGCTCCAACCATCTCAAGGTGTAGGGAATGGTCATTCAGCAGGGCCAGGGTTCGTTCGTCAAGCCCCGCGAAGACCTAGCGATCACGCGCCGCCCCGCTGAATGGCGCCGAGTCCATGGCATGACGTGAAAATGCAGACCCGGCAGTCGGCATCGGACACCGTCGGCCCGACAAGTTGTGGCTCAACGGAGTACCGCAGAAGTTCGCCGATGGCAGCTATACATACACGGGTCGCACCCTGATCCCCGGCACGAGGTCCGTCTACTACAAAGAGGGCATGTACCGGTCGCCGATGACTCCCACGGACATCGTGTACCACAAGGGGTTCGGCTCGGCCGACAGCGAGGCTGCGCTGTAGCAGCTAGGCCGGCGTCAGCTCAACACCGGCAAGCGCCACGGCGTTGTCTCGCTGCGGCGCGGTGACGACGGCACGAAAGCCGTCGCCCTCCTTCCAGACGCTCGCCGTCAGCGTCTCACCGGGAAAGACGACGCCCGCGAACCGGGCGCCGTAGCTTCCGACGCGCGCGGTGTCGCCGTCAAGCAGTGCGTCCACCATCGCTTTGCAGGTCATCCCGTAGGTACACAGACCGTGCAGAATGGGTCTGGGAAACCCTGCGGCGGAAGCGAAATCAGGATCTGAGTGCAGGGGATTGCGATCGCCGCACATCCGGTACAGCAGCGCCTGCTGCGGTGACACCACGATCGGCAGTTCGAAATCGGGTGCCCGTTGCGGCGGCTCCGACGATGTCGACGGCCCACGCTCGCCACCGAACCCACCCTCGCCGCGGGCGAAGATGGACCGCTTCTGGGTCCACAGCGGTTGTCCGTCCGGCGTGGTGACCGTGGTCTCCGACCAGATCACAGCGGCCTTGCCCTTGTCCCAGATGTCGGTGAACCGGGTGACCGCCCGACCGGTACCCGACGGCGGAATCGGCGTGGGCGCCGAGACCGCCTCACTGGCGTGCAGCACTCGGCTCAGTTCGATGTCGATACCGGGGAACTTCACCGTCGGCGCCTTGGTGTCGTGAAAACTCGCCGCGACGTTGCCGAACGTCGGCAGCACCTGCGGGAAGTCGTCGACGAGATAGCGCAACTCGCGCTTGTCCATCGGGTCCTGGCCTGCGCCGAGACCGAGGTGGTATAGCTGAATGTCGCTACTGGTCCAGGAGAATTCGACCGGAGCGAGTTCCGCGCCGAGCGCCTCGTCGAGATTGATCGGCATGTCAGCTCTTCCCGGCAATGTGCAGCGCCGCCAGGTAGCCGAACGCCATCGCCGGACCAATCGTCCCGCCGGGACCGGGATAGGTGTGGCCCATCACCGGAGCGCTCACGTTGCCCGACGCGTACAGACCCTCGATCACCGACCCGTCGTCGCGCAGCGCGCGGGCATGGATGTCGGTGCGGATACCGCCCTTGGTTCCGAGGTCACCGGGAACCATCTTGGCGGCGTAGTACGGCCCGTGGCTGATCTCGCCGAGGTTGGGATTGGGCTTGTTGGTCGGATCACCGTAATAGCGGTCGTAGGCGCTCTCACCGCGATGGAAGTCCTCGTCGGTACCCGAACGGGCGAAGCCGTTGAACCGCTCGACCGTCGAGGTCAGCGCTTCGGCGGGCAGGCCGGCCTTGGCGGCCAACTCCTCGAGAGTGTCGGCGGTGACGATCACGCCGGATTCCAACCATTTCTTCGGAATACGCTGTCCCGGTTGCAGTCCGGCGAAGATGTAGCGGTCACGGTACTGCTGGTCGAAGATCAGCCATGCCGGGATGTTCTCACCGGGACCGGGGCCCTGGCCATACTCGCCGCCGTACATGTGGTGGCAGGCCTCGACGTACGGCATCGATTCGTTCATGAACCGCTTGCCGGACATGTTCACGATGATCGACCCCGGCGAGTTGCGTTCCGACAGTGCGAACCACGGAGCGCCCACCAGCGGCACCGTCGGTCCCCACCAGGCGTCTTCCATGATGTCCAGTGCGGCGCCGACCTTTTCGCCGGCGATGATGCCGTCGCCGGTGTTGGCCTTGGCTCCGACCGTCCACTCCGTGGTGATCGGGGCGCGCTGGTACTTGACCCGCATCTGTTCGTTGTGCTCGAAACCGCCGGAGCCCAGGATCACTCCGCGGCGCGCCCTGATGAGTTCGGGCTCAGCGGATTCGGGTGCGTTCGTATCGCGGACGTAGATCCCAGCCACCCTGCCGTCCTCGACGTAGAGGTCGGTGAAGGCGGTGTTGAGCCGCACGGGAACGCCCGCTTTCTGCAGCCCGACCCGAAGCGGCGCGATCAGTGCGCGGCCCATCCCGACGAGGTTCTTGCCGGTGGCCTTGGCCCACATCGTGCGCGCTCCCACCTTGAGGCTGCGCAACACGCCGCGCGGATGCCGCTTGAGCATGTTGAGCCGAACATAGTCCTGCTGCATGACCACGACATTGAGCGGCACCTTGCCGTAGGGCGGCTCGAGCCCGGCCTCGTCAGCGCCGAGTTTGCGGGCGTTGAACGGCTTCGGCTCGATGGAGCGGCCACCCGGCCTGCCGCCGGGGGCCTCCGGGTAGTAATCGGAGTAGCCGGGCACCCAGCACATCTTCAGCGGCGTGTGCTTCAAGACGAACGACAGCATCTCCGGACCGCGGTCGAGATAGGTGTCGATACGTTCGGCTTCTACGACGTCACCGACGATGCTGTGCAGGTATTTCCTCGCCTCGTCGGGTGTGTCGGTGACCCCGTCGCGCTTGAGGACCTCGTTGTTCGGGATCCACACCCCACCGCCCGAACGAGCGGTCGAACCGCCATAGTGCGGCGCCTTCTCCACGACTATCGTTGAGAGGCCCTGATGAGCGGCGGTGAGGGCAGCAACCATGCCGGCGGCGCCGCTCCCGACCACGACGACGTCGAACTCCTGTCCTTGCATATAGAACACGTTATAGAATTGCCCGGCCAACGAACAACTGCGCCGGTCGGACAACACGAGGGGAATTCGCTGAAATGCTCACTGTCGAGGTGCGCGACGAGCTGGCCGCCAGTCTGGCGCAGGCTGAGCGCAGCCGCATCCCGATCGACCCCTTGACCACGGGCAACCCCGACATCGACGTGGTGGACGCCTATGAGATCCAGCTGATCAACATCCGTCAGCGGGTGGCCGAGGGGGCGCGGGTGATCGGCCACAAGGTGGGTCTGTCGAGCAAGGCGATGCAGGAGATGATGGGCGTCGACGAGCCCGACTACGGGCACCTGCTCGACGAGATGGCGGTCTTTGAGGACAAGCCGGTCCCGTCGGCGAACTACCTGTATCCGCGGGTCGAGGTCGAGGTCGGATTCGTCCTCGCCGACGACCTGCCCGGCGAGGGCTGCACCGAGGACGACGTGCTGGCCGCCACCGCCGCCTTCGCGCCCGCCATCGAACTGATCGACACCCGCATCAAGGACTGGAAGATCAAGTTGTGCGACACGATCGCCGACAACGCCTCCTCAGCGGGCTGGGTGCTCGGCGAGGCGCGGGTGTCGCCCAAAGACATCGACATCTGCAACATCGACGCGACGTTGACGCGCAACGGTGAAGTCGTCGCCAAGGGCCGAAGCGATGCAGTGCTCGGCAATCCGGTGACCGCGGTGGCGTGGCTTGCCCGCAAGGTGGACAGCTTCGGCGTGCGGTTGAAGGCCGGAGACATCGTGCTGCCCGGGTCGTGCACCAAAGCATTCGACGCGAATCCTGGCGACGCTTTCGTCGCCGACTTCGACGGGCTTGGCGCAGTTCACCTGTCGTTCGAATAAGAGGAGTTCATATGCCGCAGAAGGCATCCGCCGCGATCGTCGGATCCGGCAACATCAGCACCGACCTGCTGTACAAGCTGCTGCGCTCCGAATGGATCGAGCCGCGCTGGATGGTCGGCATCGATCCGGACAGCGAGGGGCTGGCGCGGGCCCGCAAGTTGGGCTTGGAGACCAGCGCCGAGGGTGTCGGACTGGCTGTTGGCGCTAGAGCGAGAAGCCGGATCTGGTGTTCGAGGCGACCAGCGCCTACGTGCATCGCGAAGCCGCCCCGAGCTACGCCGAGGCAGGTATCCGCGCCATCGACCTGACCCCGGCGGCGGTCGGCCCCGGGGTGATTCCGCCTGCGAACCTGCGCGAGCATCTGGATGCCCCGAACGTCAACATGGTCACCTGCGGCGGCCAGGCGACGATCCCGATCGTTTACGCGGTGTCCCGGGTCGTCGAGGTGCCCTACGGCGAGATCGTGGCGTCGGTGTCGTCGGCGTCGGCCGGGCCGGGCACGCGCGCCAACATCGACGAGTTCACCAAGACCACCGCAGCAGGTGTGCAGAACATCGGCGGCGCCAAGCGCGGCAAGGCGATCATCATCCTCAACCCGGCCGATCCGCCGATGATCATGCGCGACACCATCTTCTGCGCGATCCCCGAGGACGCCGACCGCGACGCGATCGCACAGTCCATCCGCGACGTGGTGGCCGACGTGCAGACCTACGTGCCCGGCTACCGGCTGCTCAACGAGCCGCAGTTCGACGACCCGTCGATGAATTCCGGCGGGCAGGCGCTGGTCACCACATTCATCGAAGTGGAGGGTGCGGGCGACTACTTGCCGCCCTACGCTGGAAATTTGGACATCATGACCGCCGCGGCGACCAAGGTCGGCGAGGAGATCGCCAAGGAATCTCTGTCGGCGACGGCGCCGGAGGAGGCCAGGCATGAGTACAGACATCTACTTCGACCCGATGTGGGACATCCGGATGACGGACACGTCGCTGCGCGACGGGTCGCACCACAAGCGCCACCAGTTCACCAAGGATGAGGTGGGCGCCATCGTCGCGGCGCTCGATTCCGCGGGCGTGCCCGTCATCGAGGTCACCCACGGCGACGGACTCGGCGGGTCGAGCTTCAACTACGGCTTCTCCAAGACACCCGAGCAGGAACTCATCAAGCTCGCGGCCGAGACGGCCAAGGAATCCAAAATCGCGTTCTTGATGCTGCCGGGGGTGGGCACCAAGGAGGACATCAAGGAGGCGCAGAACAACGGTGGCTCCATCTGCCGGATCGCCACCCACTGCACCGAGGCCGACGTCTCGATCCAGCACTTCGGGCTGGCCCGCGAACTGGGGCTGGAGACCGTCGGGTTCCTGATGATGAGCCACACCATTCCGCCGGAGAAACTCGCCGCCCAGGCCCGCATCATGGCCGACGCGGGCTGTCAGTGTGTCTATGTCGTCGACTCGGCGGGTGCCTTGGTGCTCGAGGGCGTGGCCGACCGGGTCGCCGCGCTGGTCGCCGAGCTCGGCGACGACGCCCAGGTCGGTTTTCACGGCCACGAGAACCTCGGGCTGGGGGTCGCCAACAGCATCGAGGCGGTGCGCGCGGGCGCCAAGCAGATCGACGGGTCGTGTCGCCGGTTCGGCGCGGGTGCGGGCAACGCGCCGGTGGAGGCGTTGATCGGGGTGTTCGACAAGATCGGCGTGAAGACCGGCATCGACTTCTTCGACATCGCCGACGCCGCCGAAGAGGTCGTCGCCCCTGCGATGCCCGCCGAGTGCCTGCTCGACCGCAACGCGCTGATCATGGGGTATTCGGGTGTGTACTCCAGCTTCCTCAAACACGCCATCCGGCAATCCGAACGCTACGGCGTGCCCGCCCACCAGCTGCTGCACCGCGCAGGCCAACGCAAACTCATCGGCGGCCAGGAAGACCAACTCATCGACATCGCCCTGGAAATCAAACGTGAGCTGGACAGCGGCGAGGCGGTCGCCCGCTGAGCCAGCCCACCTGACAAAATCCCTGCTATGCGCGGAATCATCCTCGCGGGCGGGACGGGAACCCGGCTACACCCCATCAGCCTTGGGGCCAGCAAGCAGCTGCTGCCGGTGTACGACAAGCCGATGGTCTACTACCCGCTGACCACGTTGATGCTCGCAGGCATCCGCGACGTGCTCGTCATCACGACGCAGGAGGATGTCGGCGCCTTCGGCAGGCTGCTCGGCGACGGCCACCAGTTCGGGATCTCGATCACCTACGCCGTTCAGCGCTCACCCGACGGCCTGGCCCAGGCCTTCGTCATCGGTCGCGACCACATCGGAGCCGAGTCGGCTGCACTTGCGTTGGGCGACAACATCTTCTACGGGCCGGGTCTCGGCTCACAACTCCGCCGCTTCAGCGACCGCGACGGCGGGACGATATTCGCCTATCGGGTCGCGAACCCGTCGGCCTACGGCGTCGTCGAATTCGATGACCAGCAGCGGGTGGTGTCCCTGGAGGAGAAGCCCAAGACGCCGCGGTCGCCCTACGCAGTACCGGGCCTGTACTTCTACGACAACGACGTCGTGGAGATCGCTGCGGGCCTGCATCCGTCGGACCGCGGTGAATACGAGATCACCGACATCAACCGTGCCTACCTCGAGCAGGGCAGGTTGGCGGTCGAGGTGCTCCCGCGCGGCACCGCCTGGCTCGACACCGGCACGTTCGACTCACTGCTCGACGCCGGCAACTACGTCCGCACCATCGAGGAACGCCAGGGGCTGAAGATCGGCGTGCCCGAGGAGGTCGCCTGGCGGCTCGGCTATGTGACCGACGACGAGCTGAGGGAGCGCGCCGAACTCCTGGTCAAATCCGGCTACGGGAGTTACCTGCTGTCTCTGCTCGACGACGGCGCGGAAGTCCGCTAGGGCCGCTAACCAACTTTTTTCGGCGACAGATCAATGCGCGCTGTCCAGGCACGACGGGCGACGGCAGGCGCGGCACCGGCAGCCGGAGTCGTTTAGCGATGTTCGGAAGCGGATAGGCCTGTCGGTGCGACCAACGATCGCAGACCGATAGGAGTGAGTTTCACGATGAAGATGTCCGCAACGACCGTTCGACGCGGCCTGACCGGCATGTTCGCAGGCGGCCTGCTTGGGGGCGTCGCGACCGCGGCGATGATCCTGCCGTCCGCGAATGCTGAACCCGTCACACCGGCGACACCCGACACGGCGTGCACATTCAGCAGTGCCGCCAGCACGTCCAGTGCGGTGTCAGCGAAGATGAGCACCTACCTCGCTGCTCATCCCGAGGCCAACGAGGATCTGACCGAGATCGCGAAGCAATCGATGGAAGACGCGCAAATCGCCTACCGCGCGTACTTCGCGGACAACCCGCAGATCGAGTCCGAGCTGAAGGCCATCAACCAGCCTGCAGCAGACCTGATCAGCCAGTGCGGCATCGTGGTCCGGCCGACGCCGATCTCTGAGGCCCTGCAGGGCGTCTAACCGTCCCGACTCCGCTCATCGCGCCGACCCCTCGGTCGGCGCGATGAGTGTTTACTGGCTTTGACCTGAACAAAGGAGCAAACCCATGACCCCAACGATGCGTGTTCGGCGGAGCGTATTCGGCGCCCTCGCGGTGGGAGCGGCCTGCGCGGCGCTGGCCGTGCCTGCGGCCAGTGCCGACCCGGATGACACGCCGGCTCCCGCGCCGGCAACCGACGACTGCAACGCGGCCACTCTTGCATCGACCATCAGCTCGGTGACTTCGGAGCTGTCGACCTATTTCGCGGCTCATCCCGACGCCAACCAGGCGCTGATCGACGCGACGCGCCAGCCCGCGTTCATCGCGGTCGGGCAGTTCGAGGGCTACACCGACGCCCATCCGGATCAGGCGGACGCGATCCGCGCGATCAACGCACCGCTGACCGCGTTCAAGGACCGGTGCGGGATGCAGGTCTCCCCGACCGACGCCCTGACGGTGCTCGCCGACCTCTGAGCGACGAATGACGGCGAGGGACGTCACCGCGCCCGGGCACGATGGGAGCATGGCAACGCGAGCCCACGCGCAGGCGATCCTCGAACAATTGGCGGGTCCTGACGCTCGACTGCGCGACGACCAGTGGACCGCCATCGAAGCGTTGGTGGTGTCGCGTCGGCGCGCGCTCGTGGTGCAGCGCACCGGCTGGGGCAAATCCGCGGTCTATTTCATTGCCGCCAAACTGTTGCGCGCTGACGGGCACGGGGTGACCGTCATCGTGTCGCCTCTTCTGGCGCTGATGCGCAACCAGGTCGCTGCCGCCGAGCGGGCAGGCGTTCATGCCGCCACCATCAACTCGAGCAACGTCGCGGACTGGGACGAGATCCAACAGCGGGTCCACCGCGGCGAGCTCGATGTCCTTTTGGTCAGTCCGGAACGGTTGAACAATCCCGACTTTCGCGATCATGTGTTGCCTGCACTCGGTCGCGACGCCGGCCTGGTCGTCGTCGACGAAGCGCACTGCGTTTCTGACTGGGGTCATGACTTCCGCCCCGACTACCGGCGCATCCGCACGCTGCTGGCGGATCTCGGCGCTGACGTGCCCGTGCTGGCGACCACGGCGACCGCCAACGATCGGGTGGTTGCCGACGTCGCCGCTCAGTTGGGTGTCGGCGGGACGGACACACTGGTGATGCGTGGCGGGCTGGACCGGGAGTCGTTGCGGCTCTCGGTGGTGTCGGCGGGCAATCCGGCGCAGCGCGCCGCGTGGTTGGCCGCCCACCTCGGCGACCTACCCGGCTCGGGAATCGTCTACACGCTGACCGTTGCGCAGGCCCGCGATGTGGCGGCGCTGCTGCGCGAGCGGGGCTTCGAAGTCGCCGCCTACACCGGCTCAACCGAGGCCGCGGAACGTGAGCAGCTCGAAGCCGACCTGCTGGCCAACCGCGTCAAGGCGTTGATCGCCACGTCGGCGCTCGGCATGGGGTTCGACAAGCCGGACCTGGGTTTCGTCGTGCACCTGGGTGCTCCGTCCTCTCCGATCGCCTACTACCAACAGGTGGGCCGCGCCGGTCGTGCCACCGATAGCGCCGAGGTCGTGCTACTGCCCGGTCGCGAGGATCAGGATGTGTGGCGGTACTTCTCGTCCATCGCCTTTCCGTCAGAAGCCATGGTGCGCAACGTGATCGACGCATTGGATCCCGAGCGGCCGCAATCGACGCCCGCGCTGGAGGCGCTGGTCGACCTCGGCCGGTCGCGCTTGGAGATGGTGCTGAAAGTGCTCGACGTCGACGGCGCGGTGAGGCGGGTCAAGGGCGGTTGGGTCGCCACCGGCCAGCCGTGGGAGTACGACGAACCCCGCTACCGCAGGCTGGACGAGGCCCGCCGACGCGAGCAGCAGGCCATGCTCGAGTATCAGCGCACAGATCAGTGCCGGATGTCGTTCCTGCGCGGTCAACTCGATGATCCCTCCAATGACGTGGACGGTCGGTGCGGCAGGTGCGACAACTGCACCGGTATCCGGTTCGGTGGCGACGTCGACGCGGCAGAGGCGGAGCGAACCAGGCTGATGCTGATGCGGCCCGGTGTCGAACTCGCGCCACGTAAACAGTGGCCGTCCGGGTTGCCGAAACTCGGCGTGGACCTCAGCGGGCGGATCACCGACGGCGCCGCACCGGGTCGTGTCATCGGTCGGCTGACCGACCTGGGGTGGGGCGCGCGGTTACGGGCGCTGCTCACCGACCTGGATGTCGCGGATGCCGAGGCGCCCGCCGATGTGGTCGACGCGGCGATCAAGGTGCTCGCGGCGTGGGACTGGGCGGAGCGGCCGACAGCGGTGCTGGCGCTGGACTCCGAACGGCATCCGCTGCTCATCTCGTCGCTGGCCCGCAGGCTGGCCGAACTGGGCAGGCTGATCGACTTGGGTACGCTGCATTATTCGCCGCAGCGGCGGCAGGTCACGGCCGCCAACTCAGCGTATCGGGTTGCGGCACTGAGCGGTTCGTGGTCACCTCCGGACGCGGACGCGATCCGGGCGGCCGCCGGTCCGGTGCTGCTTGTCGACGACCTGGCCGATACCGGATGGACGCTGACGATGGCCGCCCGCGTGGTGCGGGCAGCCGGTGCCCCCGAGGTGCTGCCGTTCGCATTGGCGAGCACCTCCTAGGTGGCCGCGCGACGCGGCGGAACGGCACCGCCGAGCTGTGCGGTGACGGCGTCTGCGGTGGCCATCAGAGCCTTGGCGCGTTCCCGGATTTCGTCGTCTGTCAACGCTTTACCGATGTGCATCGAGGCGACCATGACCTGGCGGCGGTAGTGGTCGTAGACGGGTGCGGATATCACGCTGATATCGAATCGAGTTGAGCGCTGCTTTCCGCGTTTCTCGTTCTCGCCGGGCAGATGAACCCGCTCCCCGATGTCGGACACCAACTCGCCCAGGAGCGCGCGCAGTTCGTCGGGCAGCGTGCTCGACATCCCCGCCATCATCGAATAGAGGCGTCGGCCGCCCGGCGTCAGGCGTTCGACGAGATAGCCGTCGGCGCGGCATCGTTCGATGACCCTCTGCAGCCGGTCCGGCCCGGTTCGCGAGGGGTGAAGGGGCACGGTGGGCTCCTTGGCCAACCAGTTGCGCACGGCCTCGTCGTCCCACAGCACGAACATCAACCCGACGGGTGGCGCGAACGGATAGCTCTGGCCTACCTCGACCCCCGGCTCGGTGCCGGTCGGCGACACCAGGTCCAGCAGCGTGATCCTGTCGTCGATCACGGCGGACAGCCCCGCGGTGACGCCGAACGTCTCCGACAGCTTGCGAAGCTCTTCGCGCGAGGCCGGGCTGACCCGCATCGACTCCTGGGCCCGGTGACCGAGTGTGATCAGCGACGGGCCCAGACGGTAGGTCTTGTCGGCGCTGTCGCGCAGCAGATATCCGGCGTCGGCGAGCGAGGTGACGATGCCGAGGCAGGTCGGCTTGCTCAGGCCGATGCGGCGGGCGAGTTCGGACAGACCGAAGCGCTCGTCGGGGCGGCCGGCCAGAAAGTCCAGGATCGCCACCACACGCTCGGTGGGTGGCGAAGCACGGCCTGCGGTGTCGTGAGGCACGTGCGCAGAGTACACCGGCGGTCCATATTTGGACCGCTACGGTCGATATATTGACTCTTGTTAGAACGCGTTCTAGTTTTGACGGCGTGTACTCCCAGCCACTGGCCGACGCGATCGCCGAGGCCGAGCGATTGGTCGCCGCCGCTCCGTTCATCGAAACCGAAGCCGATCTCCTCGAAGGGCTGCAGTATCTGGCCGGATGCATTTCCGGTTGCACGCACCTGGCCTTCGACTACGACCGCGACCACCCGATCATGCAGTCGGGCACCGGGCCGTTCACCAAGATGGGACTCGACAACCCCGACACCCTCTACTTCGGGACCCGCGTACAGCCCGGCCACGAATACGTCGTCACCGGCAAGCGCGGCACCACGACCGATCTGAGTTTCCAGATGCTCGGCGGCGAGTACACCGACGACAACGTGCCCGTCAGCCAGGCGGCGTTCGACGACCGCGAGCTCGACATCGCCTCCGATGGCAGCTTCGAGTGGCGGGTGACGCCGAACAGCACGTCGCAGCTGCTGGTGCGCGAGGTGTACAACGACTGGGGCGCGCAGCGCGGTCATGTCAGCATCGCCAGGACCGACACCGCGGGCACCGCACCGCCGCCGCTGACCAGGGAGCTGATCGAAAAGCGTTATGCGGTAGCGGGAAAACAGCTCGTGCAGCGGGTGAAGACGTGGCTGCAGTTCCCGCAGTGGTTCTACAACACGCTGCCGGTGAACACGATGGTGGCGCCGCGACTCACCCCCGGCGGGCTCGCGACCCAGTACTCGTCTGTCGGGCACTTCGAATTGAGGCCGGACCAGGCGCTGGTCATCACACTGCCGGTGACCGATGCGCCCTATCTCGGGTTTCAGCTCGGCAGCCTCTGGTACATCTCGCTGGACTACATCAACCACCAGACGTCGCTGAACGGCACTCAGGCTCAAGCGGATCCGGACGGCAAGATCCGGTACGTGGTATCCGATGCGAACCCGGGCGTGACCAACTGGGTGGAGACGCTCGGCCACGCCAAGGGGTACCTGCAGTTCCGCTGGCAGCGGTTGTCGCGTCAGCTCACCGAGGCGGACGGTCCCACCGTCGAGCTGCTCGACGTCGACAAGGTGGCCGATGCGCTGCCCTATTACGAGTCGAACAAGATATCCGAAGAGGCGTGGCGCGCACGGATCGCGCAGCGTCAGAAGCAGATCGGCGACAGGATGGTGGCATGAGATGACAGGCCTTCTGGAAGACCGAGTCGTCGTCATCAGCGGTGTCGGTCCCGCGCTGGGAACGACATTGGCGAGGCGATGTGCCGAAGCGGGCGCGGATCTGGTGCTCGCGGCCCGAACCGTCGAGCGCCTCGACGATGTCGCCAAGCAGATCACCGATCTCGGCAGGCGCGCGGTGTCGGTGGGCACCGACATCACCGACGAGGCACAGGTCGCCAACCTCGTCGAGGAGTCGCTCAAGGCGTACGGCAGGGTCGACGTACTGATCAACAACGCTTTTCGGGTTCCCTCGATGAAGCCGTTCGCCAACACCACCTTCGAGCACATGCGCGACGCCATCGAGCTGACGGTGTTCGGCGCGCTGCGGATGGTCCAGGGCTTCACGCCGGCGCTGGCCGAGTCCAAGGGTGCGGTGGTGAACGTGAACTCGATGGTGGTGCGCCATTCGCAGGCGAAATACGGCGCCTACAAGATGGCGAAGTCGGCGCTGCTGGCGATGTCGCAGACGCTGGCCACCGAGCTCGGCGAGCAGGGCATCAGGGTGAATTCCGTTCTGCCCGGCTATATCTGGGGCGGCACGCTGAAGAGCTACTTCGAGCACCAGGCCGGCAAGTACGGCACTTCGGTGGACGACATCTACAACGCCGCGGCCGCGGGCTCCGACCTGAAGCGACTGCCGACCGAGGACGAAGTGGCCTCGGCGATCCTCTTCATGGCCAGCGACCTGTCGAGCGGGATCACCGGCCAGGCGCTCGATGTGAACTGCGGGGAGTACAAGGCATGAGGACGCGAAGGCGAGCGCGAGTGAGGATCGCAGGCGAGGAACGAGCGAGGACCGGAGCGAGTGGGAGTCGAGCCATGAGTGCGGTGCGCACCGACCCGGGCTCCGTCGAGGACCTGAAGGCGTCGGCGACCAAGGCTTGTGGGCTCGACGACTTCGGCTCCGACGACGACAACTATCTCGAGGCGCTTGAAATGCTCCTCGAGTCCTACCGGCGCGACGCCGATCTCACCGAACTCGGCAGCAAGATGAACCGGTTCTTCGTCCGCAACGCGTTGGTCGCGCGGCTGATGAGCGAGGCGGCGTGGAAGCAGTACCCGCAGCACGCGGATGTGGCGATCGAGCGGCCGATCTTCGTGACCGGGCTGCCACGCACCGGGACCACCGCGTTGCACCGGCTGATGAGCTCCGACCCGCGGCATCAGGGCCTCGAGTTGTGGCTTGCTGAGTTCCCGCAGCCGCGGCCGCCGCGCGAAACCTGGTCGGAGAACCCGGTGTTCCGTGAACTCGATGCGCGATTCACCCAGGCGCACAACGAGAACCCGGACTACACCGGTCTGCACTTCATGACTGCTGACGAGGTGGAGGAGTGCTGGCAGCTGCTGCGTCAGTCGCTGCACTCGGTGTCCTATGAGACGTTGGCGCACCTTCCGACGTACTCCCAGTGGCTGTCGCGCCAGGACTGGACGAAGCCGTATCAGCGCCATCGCAAGAACCTTCAGCTGATCGGCTTGAACGACGCGGGCAAACGCTGGGTGCTGAAGAACCCCAGCCACCTGTTCGCCCTCGACGCGTTGATGGCGGCCTACCCGGACGCGCTGGTGGTGCAGTGTCATCGCCCGGTTGAGACCATCATGGCGTCGATGTGCTCACTGGCTCAGCACACGACGGCGGGCTGGTCGAACAGCTTCAGCGGAGACCTCATCGGGCAGGACGCGATGGAGACCTGGTCGCGGGGGCTCGAGTTGTTCACCGCCGAACGGGCCAAACATGATTCGGCCCAGTTCTACGACATGGACTACTTCGAGTTGATCAAGGATCCGATCGGCACCGTCGAGGGCATCTACCGTCACTTCGGCATCGAGTTGACCGAAGAGGCCCGCGCCGCGATGGAGGCCAGCGACGCCGAGAGCAAGCAGGGTCCGCGTGCACCCAAGCACACCTACTCGCTCGAGGACTACGGCTTGACGGCCGAGGCCGTCAAGGAGCGCTTCAGGGGGCTGTAGCTTTCTCCGCGTGGGCCCACACGAAGTCAGGGGACAGACGCAAAAGTGCCATTTCACACGGCGTGTCGCGGTACTTTTGCGTCTGCTCGCGTGTGGGCCCAGCTCGCGAAGAGATCAGCCGTCGCCGGGCAAGGGGGCGCTGGACGCTTCTTCCAGAACCCCTTCGGCCACCGCATGTTTGATGCTGTCCGCCAGCTTGGGGCACGCCCGTGCGCGGGCAGGCTCACCGCCCGACTCCCGCACCTCGGCGAAGTACGCGCAGCGCCGAGTGGCCTCGGAGTTCCACTGCACCGACGTATGAGCAGGGCCGAGCTTCTTGACGCTGACCGACACGTGGCAGAACCGGCAGTCGACGGAGACCAGGCCTGAGTTCAGGTACCGCTCACGATCACGCTGCGTGGCCTCGCGCACGGCAGCGGCCCGATCCGGGTCGGACGCGAAATTCGGTGCCTTCGATGATGATCCGCTGGCGGTGCCGTTCTGATCGTGGGTGTGATCATCGTCGTCGTGGGCGCCGTGCAGTGCCAGCATCGACCGGGCAAGGCGATCGACGTCCGGTGCGTCCTGCTTGTCGCGGGAGGTCATGACGACGGCTGCTCGGCCTTTTCCTCTTCTGCCTTGAGCCTGAGGTTCTCTTCCACCTCGACATGCCACTTCTCGTTGGCCGCGGTGGTGTCGACCTCGATCTCGAACCGGTCGGTCATGTCGGGCGTCACGTCGGCGACGTCGACGTAGAACTGCTGATACCACCGACGCATCTGGTAGACCGCGCCGTCCTCCTCGACCAGCAGCGGATTGTCGATGCGTGTCTTGTGCTTCCAGATCTCGACGTCCTGCAGGAAGCCCTTGCTGACACCCTCGGTGAAGACCCTGGCGAGTTTCTCGGTGGTCTCCTCGTCGAGGCCCTTGGGCTTCTCCACGATGACGCCCCACTGCAACACGAAGGAATCCTGGCTGACCGGGTAGTGGCAGTTGATCAGGATGGATTCGGCCTTGAAGCCGCCGTAGTTGTTGTGCAGCCAGTTGATCATGAACGAGGGACCGAAGTAGGACGCCTCGGAGTCGAGGTGGGCCTCGCCGTAGGTGGTGCCCATGTCGTTGATGTCCGGCCGGCCGACATTGTGCAGGTACTGCGACGCGATATGGCCCTCGAAGACGTTCTTGAAGAACGTCGGAAGTCCGTAGTGGATGTAGAAGAAGTGCGCCATGTCGGTGACGTTGTCGATGATCTCGCGGCAGTTGGCGCCCTCGATCAGGATCGAGTTCCACTTCCAGTCGGTCCACCCGTCGTCGGCGAACTCGGGGATGTCGGGGATCCGCACCTCCTCCGGCGGTGGGTTGCCCTCGTGGTCGTGCCAGACGAACAGCAGCCCGCCTCGGACATCGGTGCTCCATGCCCGCGTCCGGGCCATGCGCGGCGTGCGCTTGGCGTAGGGCACCAGCTTGCACTTGCCGTCGCCGCCCCAGCGCCAGTCGTGGAACGGGCAGGCCACCTCGTCGCCCTTGATGGTGCCCTGGGAGAGGTTGCCGCCCATATGCCTGCAGTAGCCGTCGAGGACCTTGAGCTCGCCATGGGAATCGGCGAACACGACCAGCATGGTTCCGAAGATCTCGACACCGTGCGGCTTGCCGTCCTGGTAGTCCTTCACCGGCCCGAGGCAGTGCCAACCCCGGGCGTAGCGGTCGGGCAGCGCGCCGGTGTCGATCTCGCGAATGCCGCTGTGGGCTGTATCAGCCGTCACTTCGCGCCTCCTGTCCTTGCTCTCTAACTAGAACACGTTACAGTTTTTACCCTCGGCAGCGCAACGTAAACGGCATTTACCTGCGGTATATCTAGACGATGCCGCTGTTCACGTTCGAAGGCCGCTCACCGACGGTCGATCCTGGGGCCTTCATCGCCCCGACCGCCACGCTCATCGGCGACGTCCACGTCGAGGCCGGTGCATCGGTGTGGTTCAACGCGGTTCTGCGCGCCGACTTCGCCCCCATCATCGTCCGTGAGGGCGCGAACGTACAGGACTGCAGCGTGCTGCACGCCCCGCCGGGCATCCCCGTCGACATCGGGCCGGGGGCGACAATCGCCCACAGCTGCGTGATCCACGGCGCCCACATCGGCGCTGAGGCGGTCATCGCGAACCATTCAACGGTTCTCGACGGCGCGGTGATCGGCAGGCGCAGCCTCATCGCAGCGCACTCCCTCGTGGTCAGCGAAACCAAGATTCCCGACGAAGTCGTCGCCGCGGGCTCACCGGCCAAGATCAGGGGGCCGGTCGCGGGCACCGGCGCGCAGATGTGGGTGGACGCCAACCCCGGCGCCTACCAGGATCTGGCCCGCCGCTACGCGATCGGACTCCGCGAGATCACCGAACCCGGCCTGCCCTAGATCTTGCGGGCGCTGCGGGTGGCGGCGTCGAGTTCCCAATAGGCGCGCAGCGCGACGATCTTGCCGTCGTCGTCGACCCGGTAGGTGAACACCCCTTCGGCGACGACCTCGTAGCCGCTCGACCGGATCACGATGGTGCCGACGTTGGCTTCCTCGTTGCCGCACTGGTAGGTCTTCTCGAAGTTGAACGTCAGCTCGCTCGGCGCGATCGCCATGTCGTAGAACTTCGCGATCGCCTCCTTGCCCCGGTGGCCCCTACCTTCCGGGTCGAAGTGCGACGGCCCGATCGGATCCTCGACGATGGCGTCCTCGGCGAAGACCGCGAGCCAGGCTTCCTTGTCGCGCGCCACCGCCGCCTCGCGGGAGCGCTTGCCCGCCAGGTGGACGGGTGAGTCGCTCATCAGTCCTGCCAGCCGGAGTGGATGTAGGTGTCGGCGAACCGCTTCATCGAAGTCGACTTCTTGTCCACGCGGTGCGTCGAAGGCGAGGCCCTCGAACACCCACGGAATCCCGATGTAGTCGGTGACGCCGGCCTCGGCGAGGTCGCGGTGACCGTCGACGCCGAACTTGTCGATGCAGACCGCCTGGTACTCGAACGGGTCGTCGGCGCGGCCGTTCTCGGCCAGCAGCTTCTTGAGCTTGCCGATGGTCTCGGCCAGCTGGTCGCACGTCATCATCGCGCTGGTCCAGCCGTCGCCGATCCGGACGGCGCGCTTCAGCGCCGCGTCGGTGTGCCCGCCGACGTAGAACGGCACCGGCTTCGACGGTGCCGGGCTCATCTGCAGCCGGTCGAAATCGTAGAACTCGCCGTGGAATTCGACCATGCCGCCGGCAAGCACCAGCTTGATGACGTCGATCATCTCGTCGACGCGCTTACCTCGCTTTGCGTAGGGCAGCCCGCACCACTCGAATTCCTCCGGCGCCCAGCCGATCCCGACGCCGAAGCCGAACCGGTTGTTGGTCAGGTTCGCCACCGAGCCGACCTGGCGGGCCATCAGCAGCGGATTGCGCGAACCGAGCTTCATCACGTTGGTGTAGAAGCGCAGCGTCGAGGTCACCGCGCCCATGCGCCCGCGAGCGATCAGCGGGTCGACCCAGGGCGAGTTCTCGTCGAACATCCGCTTGCCGTCGGCGGTGTACGGATAGTCGGCGGACTGCTTCTCGAAGTAGAAGATCGAGTCCGGCAGCGCGATGTTGTCGAAACCGAGCCTCCTCGACCGCCTTCGGCGATTTCGACGAGCTGGTCGAGCGGACTGAACGGCGACTGCGAGGTGTACTGCATGCGCGTCATGGCTTGCCCGCCGGCTTGTCGGCTCCCACCACCCACATCGAGTAGTACTGCGCCCCACCGCCATACGCATGACCGAGCGCCTTGCGGGCGCCTTCTACCTGATGGTCACCCGCCTTGCCCATCACCTGGATGGCGGACTCGGCGAATCGGATCATCCCCGACGCGCCGATCGGATTCGACGACAGCACGCCGCCGGAGGCGTTCAACGGGATCCGCCCGCCGATCGCCGTCTCGCCCGCTTCGGTGAGCTTCCATCCTTCGCCCTCGGCCGCAAAGCCCAGGCTTTCCAGCCACATCGGCTCATACCAGGAGAACGGCACGTACACCTCGGCGACGTCGATCTCGTCGATCGGGTTGGTGATGCCCGCCGCCTTCCACAGTGCGGCGGCGGCGTCGCGGCTGGCCTGCGGGTTGACCTGATCACGACCCGAGTAAGCAAGCGGTTCGGTGCGCAGCGACGTCGCGTGTATCCACGCCACCGGATGCCCGTCGGCGACCCGGGCGTCGGCGATCTCCTCGTCACCGATCACCATGGCTGCCGCCCCGTCCGAGGACGGGCACGTCTCGTCGTAGCGGACCGGATCCCACAGCATCGGTGACGCCATCACCTTTTCCAGCGTGATGTCGGGCTGATGTAGGTGCGCCAGCGGATTCTTGGCGCCGTTGAGGCGGTCTTTGACCGCGACCATGGCGCCGATGTGATTGGGCGCTCCCGAGCGCCGGATGTACGCACGGATGTGGGGCGCGAAGTAGCCGCCCGCCCCCGCACCGACCGGTTTGGTGAACGGCACCGGGATGCTCAACGCCCACATGGCGTTGGACTCCGACTGCTTCTCCCACGCCATCGTGAGCACCCGCTTGTACTTGCCGGACTGCACCAGGCTGGCGGCAACCACGGCGGTCGACCCGCCGACCGAACCGGCGGTGTGGACCCGGATCAACGGCTTACCGGTAGCGCCGACGGCGTCGGCCATGAACAGTTCCGGCATCATGACGCCCTCGAAGAAGTCGGGTGCCTTGCCGACCACAACCGCCTCGATGTCGTCGAAGGTCGACCCGGAGTCGGCCAGCGCCCTGTCGATGGCCTCGCGGACAAGGCCGTTCATCGAGACGTCTTTGCGTTTGGCGACGTACTTCGTCTGCCCGGTGCCGAGGACGGCAGCTAGTTGGCCCGCCACTAGATCTTCTCCTCTATGCGCAAGCGGCTCATCGGCTATTTCCCTTCCAGCACGGCGACGAGGTTCTGCTGCAACACGGGCCCGCTGGTTGCATGCGCGAGTACCCGCCCGGCAGATCCGTTCCAGATGTGTTGCGCGGCAAAGCCGATACGCTCCAGGCCCGCGGAGAACATCGGGTTGGCGGCCAGAGTTCCACCCGACGGGTTGATCGTCGTCGAGCCGTTCAGCCCGATCGCCTCTTTGAGGATCAGGTGCTGGTGGGTGAAGGGCGCGTAGATCTCGGCGACCTCAATCGACCCCGGGTCACCGCCGGTCGCCGCCTGCGCCGACGCCGCCGTCGACGGTGAGGTGGTCAGGTCCCGAGCGCCGAGTACGGGTGTTTCGATACGGTGCTCGATTCCGGTGATCCATGCCGGGTTCTCCCGAAGCTCGCGTGCCCTGTCGCCTGCGGCGAGCACGATCGCCGACGCACCGTCGGTGATCGGCGCGATGTCGTGGCGTCGCAGCGGGTCGGCGAAGTACGGCCGCGACAGCAGCTCGGAGATGCACTCCGCCTCGTCTGAGGCTGTTGGAGCCTTTTCGGAGTCGGTACGCTCTGCGGCCGCGAACGAGTCGAGCGCCACCTGGGCCATCTGCTCGGCCGTCCATTTACCCGCATCCAAACCGAAACGGGCCTGCAGCCCGGCCATCGACACCGAGTCGGGCCACAGCGGCGCGACCGTGTAGGGATCGGTCTGCAGCGCGAGCACCCGCCGTAGCGTGCCCGCCGATGACTTGCCGAACCCGTACACCAGCGCGGTGTCGACCTGACCGGTCAGGATCTTGATGTAGGCCTCGTAGAGAGCCCACGCCGCGTCCATCTCGACATGCGATTCGTTGATCGGCGGAACGGCGCCGATCGAGTCGATCGCCGAAATGAACGAAAAGGCTCGTCCAGCAAGGTAATCCGATGACCCGGAGCACCAGAAACCGATATCGGTCTGCTCGAGGCCGAGCTCGGTGTAGATGGACGCGAAGCACGGCATCAACATCTCGACGCCGTTGGTGGTGCCGTCGGTCCTGCGCACGTGCGGGGCGTGGGCGAAGCCCACCACAGCAACGTCAGTCACGGTCAGTGCCTCTCAGAGGTGGTGCTTGTAGGTGTCGTAGTCGGCGTCGGGCTCGCCGGTGGGCCGGAAGTACTCGATGTTGTCGATGCCGAAATCCCATTCCTCGCGCGGCCTCCAGACGGCTTCCACCCGCATGCCCATGCGCACCTCTGCGGCATCGATATCCGAAACCAGATGAAGGAACGGGATGTCGGCGCCGTCGAGCAGCACGTAGGCGGCGACATACGGCGGCTTGATCCGCTGACCGGCGAACGGGATGTTGATGATCGCGAAGGTCGTGACGGTGCCCTTGTCCGGCAGCTCGACGAACTCGTCGAGCACCTTTCCGGTCGCCGGATCGGCCTCCCTCGCAGGGAAATACAGCTTGCCGTCGGGTCCGGTGCGGGCGC
Source organism: uncultured Actinomycetota bacterium (assembly GCA_963786995.1). Taxonomy (GTDB): domain Bacteria; phylum Actinomycetota; class Actinomycetes; order Mycobacteriales; family Mycobacteriaceae; genus Mycobacterium. Next base: position 647,431 of record CAWBBH010000011.1, read on the forward strand.
CGAGCAGCTTGCCCTCCTTGAGCGCCTTGAGGTAGGCGGTCTCGGGAAGCGATGCGGTGTGCTGGATTTCTATGCTGCTGGGTGTCACCTGAATGGTCACCGGCTCGAGGTCGTCGGAGTCCTCGGCTGCCGGCTCCTCCACGTCCCCCAGCGAGAAGTAGGCGATATCGGTGATCGCGCCGACCGGCTCGTCGATCCAGTGCGCGGATACCCGGGCGCCGGTGCTGATGGATTCTGATGACCCGGCGGCTCCAACATCAACGACGTGCAGCAGCGGCGTGTCGGCGCCGTCGAGTTTGATCAGCGCCCACGCGAACGGCCGGTCCAGCGGCTGGCCCTCCAGCGGCTCGGATTGCCACGTCCACGACTGCACGGTCCCCACCCCGGACACGGGCACGACCTCGGTCAACGGTTCGTAGGTCACGGGGTCATACTCAGCGGGCGGAACAAGCACCCGCCCGTCCGAACCGCGCACGCCGACGATGCGTCGGCCGCGCAGGGCGGTGAAGAACTGACTCAGGAGCGGTCCCACTGAACGGGTGTAGTCGAATGACAGCCTCAGCGGCGCCGAGAGAGGCGGCTGATGGCTGTCGATCTGCACCGGGCTGCTTTGGCTGGTGGTCACGGCATCGAGTAGAACAGGTTCTAAGAGCGGTTTCAAGCGACCGTCTAAAGGTGTAGGAAGGCGATCTAAATGAAGCTCGGTTTGCAGCTCGGATACTGGGGCGCCCAGCCGCCCGAGAACGCCCCTGAACTGGTCGCAGCGGCCGAGCAGGCCGGTTTCGACACCGTGTTCACCGCCGAGGCGTGGGGATCGGACGCGTTCACGCCGCTGGCCTGGTGGGGTGCGGCGACGAGCAGTCTTCGGCTCGGCACGTCGGTGGTGCAGCTGTCCGCACGCACCCCGACCGCCTGCGCGATGGCGTCGCTGACCCTCGACCACCTCTCCGGCGGCAGGCACATCCTCGGGCTCGGGGTGTCAGGCCCGCAGGTCGTGGAGGGTTGGTACGGCCAGAAGTTCCCCAAGCCGCTGGCCCGCACCCGCGAATACGTCGACATCATCCGGCAGGTCTGGGCGCGCGAGAAGCCGGTGTCCAGCGACGGCCCGCATTACCCCCTGCCGCTGACGGGGGAGGGCACCACCGGGCTGGGCAAGGCGCTCAAGCCGATCACTCATCCGTTGCGCGCGGACATCCCGATCATGCTCGGCGCCGAAGGCCCGAAGAACGTGGCGATGGCCGCCGAGATCTGCGACGGCTGGCTGCCGATCTTCTACACGCCGCGGATGGCCGACACCTACAACGAGTGGCTCGACGAGGGCTTCGCCCGGCCAGGCGCCCGCCGCAGCCGCGAGGATTTCGAGATCTGCGCGACGGCCAACATCGTCATCACCGACGATCGCGCCGCCGCATTCGCCGCGATGAAGCCGTACCTGGCGCTGTACATGGGCGGGATGGGAGCCGAGGACACCAACTTCCACGCCGACGTGTACCGCAGGATGGGCTACGCCGAGGTGGTCGACGAGGTGACGACGCTGTTCCGCACCGACCGCAAGGACCAGGCCGCGACGGTGATTCCCGACGAGCTCGTCGATGACGCCGCGATTGTCGGCGACCTCGACTACGTGCGCGAGCAGATCAAGGTGTGGGAGGCGGCGGGCGTCACGATGATGTGCGTCAGCGGTCGCAGCGCCGAGCAGATCGGTCAGCTGGCTTCGCTGATCTAACCGACCTCGCTGGCGTCGCCGAACGTCATGTCGGCATTCCCGATCGTCATGCACGCCATGGCGCGCTTGGGCAGGCCCAGCGAGGCGAGTTCCTTCGCGTAGGCGTGATCGCCCAGCTTCAACGTGGCACCGCCGATCCGGGCGTGCATGCCCGTGGACGTCTGTTGTGCCGCGGTCTCGCGCGTCGTGCCGTCAATGTTCGTGTAGGTCAGCAGCGACTGGGGGCGCGACGGCATCGGCACCGGCAGTCCGCGACCGATCGTCATGTCCACCAGCAGCGAACCGTCGACGTGGACGTCGAACCCGAACGGGCTGCCCTCGCGAACGGTGAAGTCCGCCAAAATCTTCGGGTATCCCCAGATCTTGCGACCCGCTTCCAGCGTGAAGCTCTGATCCACCAGCATGCGATGCACGAAGGTACCTGCGTCGCCGAATGCGCGCAGCCCGCCGACGGCGGAACCCGGTGGCTGCACCATCACGCAGAACGAGAACTCGTTGTAGGACCCGAGGTCACAGTCGACGAACCGGGTCAGTAGGAGGTTGACCACGGCACGGCCCGAGCGGATCTCGAAGACCCTGAGCCCGCTGTAGTCGATCAGGCGCTGCGCGGCGCCTGCGTCGACGGTGAACATCGCGCTGTGCACGTCGGCCTTGCGGACTCGGACCGGCATGGTGAGCACGGTGCCCGCGACCGTGTACTGGCTGTTGGATGTACCCGACATGTCCGTCACTGTAGCGGCGCTACTGCGGCAGTTGGGGGCCGATCTTGCGCGCCAGATCGACGGCCGCGTTGTCGGCCTCCTGACCCATCAGGGCCAGCACCGCGACCTGCACGGTGTTGGAGCGACCGGCCGCGGGAAACTCGACCATGCCGGTGGCGAGGAATCGCATACCGTCCGGGCCGGGCGTGCCGACCTCCGGAAAGCCCGGTTCCGGTGGCGGCAGTGTGCCGTTGACCGCGGTGCCCGGGTCACCGATCTCCACCGTGACCGACTCGTAGGTGTCTCGGTTCTCCCAGGTGCACGCGGGTGCCTGGACGGTGCCGCCGATCGACCTGCCCTCGACGGGCTTACCCAGCAGCTTGGCGATGTCGTCCGCGCTGACGAGCGTGCACGCGTCGACCGGCGTGCCGGGGGTGGGCGGACCGCTGGACTGGGTAGCCGAGCTCGAAGCGGCGGGCTTGTCGTCGCCGCATCCGGCGAGCGCGAGGCCCGCCGCGAGCGCGACGAATACGAATGTGGTTCTGCTGGCGGTCATGCCGGATCACGCTAATGCAGCTGCGGTGGTTGACGCGTCGTCTAGATTCCCTTATCAACCGATGGAGGCAGGCAATGACCCTTACCAGACCTGACGTTGATCTGACCGACGGCGAGTTCTACGCCGGCGACTCCCGTCCCGTTTACAAGTGGATGCGCGAGAACGAGCCGGTGTTCCGCGATCGCAACGGGCTCGCCGCGGCCGCCAGCTACGCGGCGGTGATCGAGGCCGAGCGCAACCCCGAGCTGTTCTCCAACGCCGGTGGTATCCGACCCGACCAGCCGGGCGTCGAGATGATGATCGAGATGGATGATCCGCAGCATCTGCTGCGGCGCAAGCTGGTGAACGCGGGCTTCACCCGTAAGCGTGTCAAAGACTTGGAAGGATCGATTATTTCGCTGTGCGACACGCTCATCGACGCGGTATGCGAGCGCGGTGAATGCGACTTCGTCTGGGATATCGCGGCGCCGCTGCCGATGGCTGTCATCGGCGACATGCTCGGTGTGCGGCCCGAGGAACGCGAGATGTTCCTGCGGTGGTCCGACGACTTGGTCGGCGCACTCAGCAGCACCGCCGATCCCGAGAAGTTCCAGGTGACGATGGACGCGTTCGCGGCCTACAGCGAGTACATGACGTCGATGATCGCCGCCCGCAAATCGGAGCCGACCGACGACCTCGTCAGCGTCCTGGTGCACTCCGAGGTGGAGGGCTCCAAGCTCGAGGATCACCAGATCGTCACCGAGGTACTTCTGCTGTTGATCGGCGGCGACGAGACGACCCGCCACACGCTTTCGGGTGGGACGAGGCAACTGCTGAGGCATCCGGACCAGCATGAGCGTCTGAAGAACGATCTCGACCTGCTGCCCAACGCAATTGAAGAGATGCTGCGCTGGACCGCGCCGGTGAAGAACATGGCCCGCACCGTCACCGCCGACACCGACTTCCACGGCACGGCGCTGAAGCAGGGCGAGAAGATGATCCTGCTGTTCGAGTCCGCGAACTTCGACGAGAAGGTCTTCGACGACCCCGAGCAGTTCGACATCACCCGCTATCCCAACAACCACCTGGCCTTCGGCTTCGGCACCCACTTCTGCCTCGGCAACCAGCTGGCCCGCCTCGAGCTGTCGTTGATGCAGGAGCGGCTGTGCAAGAGGCTTCCCGATCTGCGGCTGGCCTCCGACGCGCAATTACCGCTTCGCCCGGCCAATTTCGTCAGCGGTCTCGAGGAGATGCCGGTGACGTTCACGCCGAGCGCGCCGCTGAACATCTAGCACGAGCAGACGCGAAACCCCCTATTTTTGGGAGAAATAGGGGGTTTTCGCGTCTGCTCGCGGGACATCGGGGTTACTTCATTTGGAAGTTGGGGGCGCGCTTCTCCTTGAACGCCAGCGGGCCTTCCTTGGCGTCGTCGGACAGGAACACGGCGATGCCGGTCTTGGTGTCGAGCTTGAAGGCGTCGTTCTCGTGCATGCCTTCGGTCTCGTGGATCGTCTTGAGGATCGCCTGCACCGCCAGCGGGCCGTTGTTGTTGATCACCTCGGCGATCTCCAGCGCCTTCTCCAGCGCGGTGCCGTCGGGCACCACGTATCCGACCAGCCCCATCTCCTTGGCTTCGGCCGCGGTGATGTGACGTCCGGTCAGCAGCAGGTCGCAGGCGACGGTGTAGGGGATCTGCCGAACCAACCGGACGGCCGAGCCGCCCATCGGATAGAGGCTCCACTTGGCTTCGGAGATGCCGAACTTGGCGCTCTGGCCCGCGATGCGGATGTCGGTGCCCTGCAGGATCTCGGTGCCGCCTGCGATCGCGGGCCCCTCGACGGCCGCGATGAGCGGCTTGGTGAGCCGACGGCCCTTCAACAGTGCGTCGATCCGTGACGGGTCGTAGCTGCCGTCTTTGAACGAATCGCCCGGCGGCTTGGCCGTCGCCGCCTTGAGGTCCATCCCGGCGCAGAAGTAGCCGCCGGCCCCGGTCAGGATGCAGCTCCTGATCTCGGGATCGTTGTCGACGCGGTCCCAGGCCTCGACCATGAGCGAGAGCATCTCGGTGGAGAGCGCGTTGCGCGCCTCTGGACGGTTCAGCGTCAGGATCAGGGTGTGTCCGCGCTGCTCAATGAGGGCGTCGGGACCTTTTGCACCATTCTCACCGTCGCTCACGGAACCGCCCGCCTTCCTGCATCGATGCCAAAAAAAGACCTTGTCACGCTGTGCTGCTTGAACAAAAATGTAACACGTTCTAGTTTGGTCCCGTGGCCCTGAACATCGCAGACCTCGCCGAGCACGCCATCGACGCCGTGCCAGACCGCGTCGCCCTGATCAGCAGCGACGAGCAGCTGACCTACGCGCAGTTGGAGGAGAAGGCGAACCGTCTCGCCCACTACCTCCTCGACCAGGGCGTCAAGAAGGACGACAAAGTCGGCCTCTACTGCCGCAATCGCATCGAGATCGTCATCGCGATGCTCGGCATCGTCAAGGCCGGCGCGATCCTGGTGAACGTCAATTTCCGCTACGTCGAGGGCGAACTGAAATACCTCTTCGACAACTCCGACATGGTCGCGCTGGTGCACGAGCGCCGCTATGCCGATCGGGTGGCCAACGTGCTGCCCGAGACGCCGAACGTCAAGACCGTCCTGGTGGTCGAGGACGGTTCAGATGACGACTACGAGCGCTACGGCGGCGTCGAGTTCTACTCCGCACTCGAACAGGGCTCGCCCGAGCGGGATTTCGGTCCCCGCAGCGCCGACGACATCTACCTTCTCTACACCGGTGGCACCACCGGCTTCCCCAAGGGCGTGATGTGGCGCCACGAGGACATCTACCGGGTTCTGTTCGGCGGCACCGACTTCGCGACCGGCGAACCCGTCGCCGACGAGTACGACCTGGCCAAGGCCGCCGCCGAGAACGCCCCGATGGTCCGGCTGCCGATCCCGCCGATGATCCACGGCGCGACCCAGTCGGCGACGTGGATGGCGCTGTTCTCGGGCCAGACCGTCGTGCTGACACCGGAATTCGACGCCGACGAAGTGTGGCGGATGATCCACGAGCACAAGGTGAACCTGCTGTTCTTCACCGGTGACGCGATGGCCAGGCCGCTGCTCGACGCGCTGCTGGCCCATCAGGACGCGGGTAATGAGTACGACCTCTCGAGCCTCTTCCTGCTCGCCAGCACCGCCGCGCTGTTCTCGACCAGCATCAAGGAGAAGTTCCTCGAATTACTGCCCAACCGGATCATCACCGACTCGATCGGATCGTCGGAGACCGGCTTCGGCGGCACCAGTGTGGTCGCCAAAGGCGAGTCGCATACCGGTGGTCCCCGCGTCACCATCGACAAGAACACGGTCGTGCTCGACGAAGAGGGCAACGAGGTCAAACCCGGTTCCGGCGTGCGTGGCGTCATCGCCAAGCGGGGGCACATCCCGGTCGGCTACTTCAAGGACGAGAAGAAGACCGCCGAGACGTTCAAGACCTTCAACGGAATTCGGTACGCCATCCCCGGCGACTACGCCGAAGTCGAAGCAGACGGCACCGTGACGATGCTCGGCCGCGGGTCGCAGTCCATCAACAGCGGGGGCGAGAAGATCTACCCCGAGGAGGTCGAGGCCGCACTCAAGGGTCACCCCGACGTGTTCGACGCGCTGGTGGTCGGCGTGCCGGACGAGCGCTACGGCAACTGCGTCGCCGCGGTGGTGCACCGCCGCCCTGGAACCAACCCGACGCTGGCCGAGCTCGATACGTTCGTGCGCCGGGAGATCGCGGGTTACAAAGTGCCGCGCAAGGTTTGGTGGGTCGACGAGATCCACCGCACTCCGGCAGGCAAGCCCGACTACCGCTGGGCCAAGGACACCACCGAAGAGCGTCCGGCCGATGACGTGCATGCCAAATTCGCTGAGGCGCCGTCCTGATGCACACCGAGCTCTGTGACCGCTTCGGCATCACCTACCCGATCTTCGTCTTCACACCGTCGGAGAAGGTGGCCGCCGCGGTCACCAAGGCGGGCGGTCTCGGCGTTCTCGGATGCGTGCGGTTCAACGACCCCGACGAGCTCGAGGGCGTTCTGAACTGGATGGACGAGAACACCGACGGATTGCCATACGGGGTCGACGTGGTCATGCCCGCCAAGATCCCGACCGAGGGCACGAGCGCGGACATCGACAAGCTGATTCCGCAGGCGCACCGCGACTTCGTCGACAAGACGCTCGCAGACCTCGGCGTGCCGCCGCTGCCCGAGGATGAAGAACGCTCCTCGGGCGTCCTCGGCTGGCTGCACTCGGTGGCCCGCTCACACGTGGAGGTGGCACTCAAGCACCCGATCAAGCTGATCGCCAATGCGCTCGGTTCGCCGCCGAAAGACGTCATCGACCAGGTGCATGAGGCGGGGGTCCCGGTCGCCGCGCTTGCGGGCAGCCCGAAACACGCCCAGCGCCACGTCGACAACGGCGTGGATATCGTGGTCGCCCAGGGCCACGAGGCAGGCGGGCACACCGGCGAGATCGGTTCGATGGTGCTGTGGCCGGAAATCGTTGACGCCCTTGACGGTCGGGCCCCGGTGCTCGCCGCAGGCGGTATCGGCACCGGGCGGCAGGTCGCGGCGGCCCTCGCGCTCGGCGCCCAGGGCGTGTGGATGGGCTCGGCGTTTCTGACGTCGGCCGAATACGATCTCGGCCACCGCCAGGACAGCGGACGGTCCACGATCCAGGAAGCGCTGCTCGCGGCGACGTCTGCGGACACCGTGCGCCGACGCATCTACACGGGTAAGCCGGCACGGCTGCTGAAAAGCCGGTGGACCGACGCCTGGGACGCCGCGGATGCGCCGGAGCCGCTGCCGATGCCGCTGCAGAACATCTTGGTCAGCGAGGCGCATCAGCGGATGAACGAGTCGACCGACCCATCGGCGGTGGCGATGCCCGTCGGCCAGATCGTCGGCCGGATGAACGAGATCCGCCCGGTCGCCGACATCATTGCCGAACTCGTGTCGGGCTTCGAAGAGGCCACCACGCGTCTCGACGGGATCCGCGACCGCTAAAACCGCCCAGGCCCGTACAGCGCTTCGTAGGATCATCAGATCGGCGGGGGGAAGCGGGTCGTGTCGACATTTGCCTTGGTGCACGGCGCCTGGCACGGCGCATGGTGTTGGGAACGGCTGACGCCCGAACTCGAAGCGCTGGGTCACCGGGTGATCACCATGGACCTGCCGATCACCGATCCATCCGCGTCATACGACGACTACGCCGACACGGTATGTGCCGCGCTGGCATCGAGTCGCGCCGACGACGTCATCCTGGTCGGCCATTCGATGGGCGGACTGACGGTGCCCCTGGTCGCGGCGCAGAGGCCGATAAAACGGCTCGTCTACCTGTGTGCTCTCGTTCCGATACCCGGACAACCTTTCACCCAACAGATGCGCGACGACGAGGAGATGCTCAATCCCGACTACCCGAAAGGCCTCGGGCAGAAGGACTCTGACGGACGACGCAGCTGGGTGGATGACGAATTGGCGGCCTTCCATCTATTCGGTGACTGCGACGATGACACTGCCTCGGCGGCAGTTACACGATTGCTTCCCCAAGCCACCTACCCTTACGGGGTGCCGTGCTCGTTGACGGCGTTTCCCGACGTCGACTGCACTTACGTGGTTTGCGGCGAGGACCGAATCGTCAACCCCGAGTGGTCGAGGCGGACCGCACGCGATCGGTTGGGGGCGGACATCGTCGAGTTGCCAGGCAGTCATTCGCCGTTCCTGTCGCGACCGAAGGCGCTCGCTGAGGTTCTCGCCGGACTCACGTGAAGGCCGAGACCGCGGAAGATAGGTGTGGCGGCCGTGGGAAGTCCCGCTAGCCCACCGGCACGACGTTACCGCCGAATGGCGTACACCGCGTCCGCGCAGTCGGTGCCCTGGGCTGCGAGATGGCGTTTGATGATCTTGAACGACTCGGTTCGCGGCAGGTCAGCGGCGATCCGCACGAACGACGGCCACTGTTTGGGTCCGAGGTCGGGCTGCTCGGCCAGGAACTCCCGAAACGCGTCGGCGTCGAAGGTCGCACCGTCGGCCAGCAGCAGAGCCGCCATGACCTGATCGCCGACGTCGGGGGCCGGGATCCCGTACACCGCGACCTCGATGACATCAGGATGCCGCAGCAACACGCGCTCGATCGGTGCGGCGCCGAGGTTTTCACCGTCCACACGCATCCAGTCGCCGAGCCGGCCTGCGAAGTACGCGAAGCCGTTCTCGTCGCGGTAGCCGAGGTCGCCGCTGTGGTAGACGCCGCCCCGCATGCGTTCGGCGTCGGCGCCGGGATCGTTGTAGTAGCCCTCGAAGCGCCCAGGCCCCGTGGTGTTGACGATCTCTCCCGTGACGCCGGGCGGACACGGCTCTCCGGTGTCCACATCGATGATCTCAGTGCCTTCGGGCAGCGGGCCGAGCGCGCCCGGCGGGGTGTCGGGCGTCCGCCCGATCGCGACACCGCCTTCTGTGGAGCCGAATCCGTCGATGACGATGGTGTTGAACCTGCGCGCGAACCGATCGACGTCCGCGGGTGCGCCCTCGTTCCCGTACACCGCCTTGAGCGGATTGTCGGCATCGTCGGGCCGCTCGGGTGTCGCCAGCACATACGACAGCGGCTTGCCGACGTAATTGGCGTAGGTCGCTCCGTACCGCCGGATGTCGGGAAGGAACTGCGACGCGGAGAACTTGCGGCGCAACACCATCGAGCCGCGGCAGGCCAATGACACCGCCCAGCCCACCAGCACCGCGTTCGAGTGGAACAGCGGCATGGACACGTAGCAGGTGTCATCGGCGCCGAGGCCGAAACGCTCGGTCATCATCACGCCCGCGATCGCGACCTTGCCCTGGCTGCAGATCACCGCCTTGGGATCGCCGCTGGTGCCCGACGTGTAGATCAGCATGAACACGTCGGCGGGTTCGGCTGCGCATGCGGTCACCGGTACACCGCTCTGCGCCGCAACCTCGTCGGCCCACTCAGGGGAGTCCACGTCGATGTGGTCGATGTCGCCGACGACCGCCGCCGAAGCCGAATCGGCCAGCACCAGTTGGCAATGCGCATGGGCGATGTCGCGCTGCAGGGCCGCGCCACGTCTTATGGGATTCAGGCCCACCGGCACCAGTCCCGTCAGACCCGCGGCGACGAGAAGCGAGGAGAAGAACGGGGTGTTCTGCAGCAGCACGCCGACGTGCGGAGGCTTGTCGGGATCCATGCGCGCGCGAAGCGCGGCGGCCACCGCAGCGCCGTCGCGGATGTGGTCACGCCACGAGGTGAACGTCTCCTCGAAGTACACACCGCGGTCGACGACGTCGACCAGCGGCGTGATCAGCGAGGTGACGGTGGGAAGCTCGCTTCCCGAGAGCGGGTTCAAGCCGGTGTGTCAGCCAGTTCCCGGCCGATGTGCAGCAGCTGCCCGGTGGCACCGCCGACCGCGAACTCCGCCTGCTTGGCCGCCAGGAAGTAGCGATGCACCGGGTGGTCGGTGTCGATTCCGACGCCGCCGTGCACGTGCACCGTGGTGTGTGCCACGCGGTGTCCCGCCTCCGCGGCCCAGAAGGCGGCCGTGTTGACGTCGATCTCCGCGGGCAGATTCTCCGAGAGCCGCCAAGCCGCCTGCGTGACGGTCAGGCGCAGACCCTTGATGTCGATGTAGCCGTCGGCCAATCGAGAGGAGACGGCCTGGAAGCTGCCGATCGGGCGGTCGAACTGCTCGCGCTCGCGCGCGTAGGTGGCGGTGAGCTCCAGCGCCCGCTCGACCACACCGAGCTGAAATGCGCTGCGGCCCAGTGTGCCGTGCGTCGTCAGCCAGGTGACGACATCATTGCCGCCGACGACGCGGTCGGCTCCGAGTTCGACGCCGTGAAGTTCGAGATGCCCGACGCTGCCGAGGCCGGTGGTGTCCAACGACGTCACCGAGACGCCGGCGTCATCGGCGGCTACCAGGAAAACCTTGGTACCCGAATCGGTTTCGGCGGGCACCAGGAAGGCATCGGCGATCGGGCCGTAGGACACCTGCGTGCGCGCGCCGGTCAGCCGGTAGGCTGTCACCGTTCACGGTGGCCTGCACCGGGCCTTCGCCCATGTCACCGTCGAGGGCGACCGCGACGATCTTGTCGCCGTTGACGGCGGGAGCCGCCCACTTCTTCTGCAACTCGTCGGAACCGAACTCGGCGAGGGCGCCCGCGGCCAGCACCGCGGACTCGAGGTAGGGCACCGCTGCCAGCTGCCTGCCGAGCGCGACCAGCACCGCGACCTGCTCCAGAACGCCGAAACCGCCGCCGCCCAACGACTCCGGGGCAGTGGTGGACAGGATGTCGGCGTCCTTCAGCTTCGACCAAAGCTCGCTGTCGAAGCGTCCCCCTGGCCTTCGGCCGGGAGGTGCCCCCACGTCGAGCCCGTCGAGCTCACGCTGACGTTCCGGCGTGCACACCGACTCGGTGATGGTGCGCACCAGACCGCCGAGATCGTCAGCCGCTTCAGTGGAACTGAAATCCATGTCGAATCCTCCTACCGGTTCACTCGGGGCAGGCCGAGCGCGACCATGCCGATGATGTCGCGCTGGATCTCATTGGTGCCGCCGCCGAACGTGAGGATGAGGCAGGAGCGGTGCATCCGCTCGATCCGACCTCGCAGTTGAGCACCGGGCGAGTTGGTCCGTACCGTCGCTGCGGTGCCGAGCACCTCCATCAGCAATCGGTAAGCCTCCGTGGCCAATTCGGTGCCGTACACCTTCGCCGCCGAGGCGTCCGCCGGTGAGGGAGCGGCGTCCTCGGCGGAGGCGAGTTCCCAGTTGATCAGCTTGAGCACCTCGGCCTTTGCGTGCACCCGTGCCAAGTTGAGCTGCACCCACTCGGAGTCGATCAGGCGCCTCCCGTGCGCATCCTTGGTGTTCTGCGCCCATTCTCGAACCCCGTCGAGCGCGGAGAAGATCGGCTGCGCCGACACCAGGGCGACGCGCTCGTGGTTGAGCTGGTTGGTGACGAGCTTCCAGCCGCCGTTCTCCTCGCCGACCAGCGCCGTCTTGGGCACCCGCACGTCCTGGTAATAGGTGGCGCTGGTGTCGACACCCGACATGGTGTGCACCGGCGTCCACGAAAATCCTTCTGCGGTGGTCGGCACGATCAGCATCGAGATGCCGCGGTGCTTCTTCGCCTCCTGGTTCGTCCGGACGGCCAGCCAGACGTAGTCGGCGTAGGCGATCAGGCTGGTCCACATCTTCTGGCCGTTGATGACGTAGTCGTCGCCGTCGTGCACCGCCGTGGTGCGCAGAGCGGCGAGGTCGGTGCCCGCACCGGGCTCGGAGTAGCCGATCGAGAAGTGGAGTTCGCCTGCGGCGATCTTGGGCAGGAAGAACTTCTTCTGCTCCTCGGTGCCGAAACCCATGATCGTCGGCGCGACGCTGTTGATCGTCAGGAACGGCACCGGAACGTTGGCGATCGACGCCTCGTCGTTGAAGATCAGGCCGTCCATCGGCGGACGCGCCTGACCGCCGAATTCCTTCGGCCACGACAGGGTCAGCCAGCCGTCGCGGCCCATCTGAGCGACGGTTTCGCGGTACACGTTGCCGCGGCCCATCTCGCCGTCGTTCGACGCAAGCGCCTCGGCCCGCTCCGGCGTCATGAGCTTGGTGAAGTACGCACGCAGCTCGCGGCGCAACTCCTCTTGCTCGGGGGTGTAGCCGATCCGCATCGTCTCGTCCTTTTTCGTCGCCGAACGTCGTCGCCCATCGGGAGGCAGACCCAGTCTGCCACCCCGGTTGTAACACGTTCTAGTCTTGGGGTCCAGCGACGGTTCCCGCCGATAGCCTGCCGACCTGGTCGTATTGTGGTGCTGTCCGGGGACCAGGCCGCCGGAGTTAGACGCAAGGAGGTTGTCGTGCGAGTTGAAGTCGATCGCGATCGGTGTGAAGGTAACGCCGTCTGCGTGGGAATCGCGCCAGACCTGTTCGATCTCGACGACGAGGACTACGCGGTGGTGAAGCAGGACCCGGTGGCGCCTGACCAGGAGGACCTGGCCGAGCAGTCCATCGCCGAATGCCCTCGCGCCGCGTTGCTTCGCAAGGACTAGAGGTATTCATAAGTGAGCTCACAACAAGACGACCTGACCGATCTGTCCGGCCGGGTGGCTGTGGTGACCGGCGCGGCCGCGGGCCTCGGCAGGGCTGAGGCGATCGGCCTCGCGCGTTCGGGCGCCACGATCGTGGTCAACGACATGGCCTCGGCGCTCGACTCCTCGGACGTGTTCGACGAGATCGCGGCCGCCGGTTCCAAGGCCGTGGCGGTCGAGGGTGACATCAGCGCGCGCAGTACCGCCGACGAACTCGTCGCCATCGCCGACGGCCTTGGCGGGCTCGACATCGTGGTGAACAACGCGGGCATCACCCGCGACAAGATGCTGTTCAACATGTCCGACGAGGACTGGGACGCGGTCATCGCCGTGCATCTGCGCGGCCATTTCCTGCTCACCCGCAACGCGGCGACCTACTGGCGCGCCAAGGCCAAGGAAGGCGACGGCACGGTATACGGCCGCATCGTCAACACGTCCTCGGAAGCGGGGCTGACCGGCCCCGTCGGGCAGGCCAACTACGGTGCGGCCAAGGCCGGCATCATCCAACTCACGCTCACCGCCGCGAGAGCGCTCGAGCGCTACGGAGTGCGCGCGAACGCCATTGCTCCCCGGGCGCGCACCGCGATGACGGCGGGGGTGTTCGGCGATGCGCCGGAAATCGGCGACGGTCAGATCGACAGCCTGTCACCAGAACACGTCGTCTCGCTCGTCCGGTTCCTCGCGTCGCCTGCGTCGGACAACGTCAGCGGACAGGTGTTCATCGTCTACGGACCGACGGTTACGCTGCTGGCGGCGCCGACGATCGAGCAGCAGTTCACCGCTGACGGCGATGCGTGGGTGCCGACGGAATTGAGTGCGTCGCTGCGAGAGTTCTTTGCTGGCCGTGAACTGGAGCGCGGATTCTCGGCCACCCACCTCATGGGAAATTCCTAAGAGTCAGTCGAAGGCCGGTCAACTTCAGTAGCTAGAACACGTTACAGGATGATCTGGGTCACACCCGCTCTGAGCTGGACAAAAGCATCGTTGATGTCTCAATCCGGGTGCTTTGACACTCCGAACGTGTTCTAGTTAGTATGATCCGGCTCACTAAGAGTTGCGCGCGACGCAGGGGTGGAAAAGTCGCCACGGCAAGTGTTTTCGGATACTTCGCCATAGGTGTACTCACGAGACCCTTGCCCCCGAGAACGGAGCCGAGTTGATCGAACAGCTTGCGGTCCCGGCGCGGGCCGTGGGCGGGTTCGTCGAGATGTCCATCGACACGTTCGTCAAGATCTTCCGCCGGCCGTTCCAGTTCCGCGAGTTTCTGGACCAGACATGGATGATCGCGCGCGTCTCGCTCGTTCCGACGCTGCTGGTCGCCATTCCGTTCACCGTGCTGGTGGCGTTCACGCTGAACATCCTGCTGCGCGAGATCGGTGCCGCCGACCTGTCCGGCGCGGGCACCGCGTTCGGCACCATCACCCAGCTCGGCCCTGTGGTGACGGTGCTCGTGGTCGCCGGTGCGGGCGCGACCGCGATCTGCGCCGACCTCGGGGCCCGCACCATCCGCGAGGAGATCGACGCGATGCGGGTGCTCGGCATCGATCCGATCCAGCGCCTCGTGGTCCCGCGTGTGCTGGCGTCCACCGTCGTGGCGCTTCTGCTGAACGGGCTCGTCTGCGCGATCGGACTCGCAGGCGGTTACGTCTTCTCCGTCTTCCTTCAGGGCGTGAACCCGGGCGCGTTCATCAACGGCCTGACTGTGCTGACCGGTCTCGGCGAGCTGGTGCTCGCTGAGGTCAAGGCTTTGCTGTTCGGTGTTGTCGCCGGGCTGGTCGGCTGCTATCGCGGCCTGACCGTGCAGGGCGGCCCGAAGGGTGTGGGCACCGCCGTCAACGAGACCGTCGTCTACGCGTTCATCTGTCTGTTCGTCATCAACGTGATCATGACGGCGGTCGGCGTCCGGGTGCTGGTGCGGTAGCGGTGAGCCACGACCTGACCGTCCGACTCCGTCGCGCCTTCAGCGGCGTGCCCAGGGCCGTCGACACCATAGGTGAGCAGGCGCTGTTCTACGGCGAGACCATTCGCTACATTCCCAACGCGCTGACGCGGTACCGCAAGGAGACCATTCGCAACATCGCCGAGATGACGATGGGAACCGGCGCGCTGGTGATGATCGGCGGGACCGTCGGTGTCGCGGCGTTTCTGACACTCGCCTCCGGTGGCGTGATCGCCGTGCAGGGCTACTCGTCGCTGGGCAACATCGGCATCGAGGCGCTGACCGGTTTCCTGTCGGCCTTCCTGAACGTGCGCATCGTCGCGCCGGTGATCGCCGGCATCGCTCTTGCCGCGACGATCGGGGCGGGTACCACGGCACAGCTGGGCGCCATGCGGGTCGCCGAGGAGATCGATGCCGTCGAATCGATGGCCGTGCACTCGGTGTCGTACCTGGTCTCCACCCGGCTGCTGGCGGGGATGGTCGCGATCATCCCGCTGTACTCGCTCTCGGTGCTCGCCGCGTTCTTCGCCGCCCGCTTCACGACGGTTTTCATCAACAACCAGTCGTCCGGCCTTTACGACCACTACTTCAACACGTTCCTTGTGCCCACCGACCTGTTGTGGTCGTTTCTACAGGCCATCGTCATGGCGGTCGCCGTCATGCTGGTGCACACGTACTACGGATACAACGCATCCGGCGGTCCCGTCGGCGTCGGAATCGCGGTCGGTCAGGCGGTCCGCACCTCGCTGATCGTGGTCGTCACCATCACCCTGTTCATCTCACTCGCCGTGTACGGCGCGTCCGGTAACTTCAACCTTTCCGGATAGGCCGGGGGACATGTCAGACGATCGCACCAACCGCAGCCACGTGAGGATCGCCGCGGCGATCCTCGCTGCGTTGCTGGTCGCTGCCGTCGTCTTCACCTACCTCGCCTACACGGCCGCCTTCACCTCCACCGACAAGGTCACCGTCACCTCGCCGAGGGCGGGTCTGGTGATGGACCGCGACGCCAAGGTGAAATACCGGGGAATCCAGATCGGCGAGGTCGACACGATCTCCTACGCCGGTGACCAAGCCAAGCTGATCCTCGCGATCGACAGCAACGAGATGCGGTTCATCCCGTCCAACGCCGTCGTCCGCATCGCCAGCACAACGGTTTTCGGCGCCAAATCCGTCGAGTTCGTGCCGCCCGATAAGCCCTCGGGCACGTCGCTGCGGCCCGGTGCGCAGGTGCAGGCCGCCTCCGTGCAGCTCGAGGTCAATACGCTTTTCCAGACGTTGACCGACGTGCTGCACAAGGTCGACCCGGTACACCTCAACGCTACGCTCAGCGCGCTCGCGGAAGGCCTGCGCGGTCACGGTGACGACCTCGGCGCACTGCTCGCAGGCTTGAACTACTACCTGCAGCAACTCAACCCGAAGCTCCCGACGCTGCAACAGGATCTCCAGAAGACCGCGGTGGTGGCCAACATCTACGGCGACGCAGGCCCGGACCTCGCCACGATCTTCGACAACGCGCCCACCATCAGCGACACCATCGTCGACGAGCAGGACAATCTGAACCGAACCCTGTTGGCGGCAACAGGCCTGGCCAACAACGGAACCGAGACGCTCGCTCCCGCGGAGAACGACTACATCGCCGCGGTGAACCGGCTGCGCGCGCCGCTGAAGGTGGCCGGTGAGTACTCCCCGGAGTTCGGCTGCATTCTCGAGGGCACCAGCAAGGCGGTGGACTTCTTCGCCCCGATCATCGGCGGCACCAGGCCCGGCCTGTTCGTCTCGTCCAACTTCCTGCCGGGGTCGCCGGCCTACACGTATCCCGAAAGCCTGCCGATCGTCAACGCATCCGGCGGCCCGAATTGCCGTGGCCTGCCCAATGTTCCGAGTAAGCAGCTCGGTGGGTCCTGGTACAGGTCACCGTTCCTGGTCACCGACAACGCCTACATTCCCTACCAGCCCAACACCGAGTTGCAGTTCGACGCACCGTCGACGGCGCAATTCCTCTTCAACGGGGCCTTCGCGGAGAGGGACGAGTACCAGTGAAGCGTGATCGGACCCTGCTGAACGTCGGCATCTTCACCGTGGCGATGCTGTTGGTCGCGGCGATGCTGGTCGTGGTGTTCGGCGAATTCCGGTTCGCATCGGAGACCAAGTACCACGCCACGTTCCTCGACGCCTCGCGGCTGAAGGCCGGACAGGACGTCCGCATTGCCGGCGTCCCGGTGGGATCGGTCGGCGCAGTCACACTGAATCCCGACAACACCGTCGATGTCGCGTTCGAGGTCGACGAGAAGTACCAGCTGTACACCTCGACGCGCGCGGCCGTCCGGTACGAGAACCTGGTCGGTGACCGCTATCTCGAGATCACCGCTGGCCCAGGGGAATTGCGCAAGATCCCGCCGGGGAGCACGATCCCGCGAGAGAACACGCAGCCCGCGCTCGACCTCGATGCGCTGCTCGGCGGGCTGCGCCCCGTCCTCAAGGGTCTGGACGGCGCGAAGATCAACGAGGTCAGCAGCGCGGTGATGGAGCTGCTGCAGGGTCAGGGCGGCGCACTGTCCACCCTGCTGTCGACCACGAGCGCCTTCACCCAGAACCTGGCGGCGCGCGACCAGCTGATCGGTGACGTGATCAACAACCTGAACACCGTCCTCGGCACGGTCGACGAGAAGGGCGCTCAGTTCGACGCGAGCGTTGACCAACTGCAGCAGCTGCTCACCGGCCTCGCGGAGGGCCGCGACCCGATCGCGGGCGCCATCCCGCCGTTGGCTTCGGCATCCAGTGACTTGACCGACATGCTGGCGCAGTCGCGTCGACCGCTGCAGGGCGTGATCGAGAACATTCGTCCGATGGCGCAACGGATGGATGTGCGCAAGAACGACATCAACAAGGTCATCGAACCACTCGCCGAGAATTATCTGCGGCTCAACGCGCTCGGCGCCTACGGCTCGTTCTTCAACATCTTCTACTGCTCGACGCGGCTGAAGATCAACGGACCCGCAGGCAGTGACCTTCTCGTTCCGTTCGGCGGCCCGCCGGATCCGTCCAAGGGGAGGTGCAGCGAAGATGGCTAGGCCGGACGGCGGAAATCCGCTGCGCACAGGCATATTCGGCATTGTTCTGGTGGCGTGCCTCGTGCTGGTCTCGTTTGGCTACACCAGCCTGCCGTTCTGGCCGCAGGGCAAGCCGTATGAGGCGTACTTCACCGACGCGGGCGGAATCTCTCCCGGCAGCGACGTGAACGTGTCGGGTATCAACGTCGGAAAGGTCACCGGGGTGGCGCTCGCGGGCGACGCCGCGAAGGTGACGTTCACCGTCAAGCGGGACGTCAAGGTCGGCGACCAGTCGCTGGTCGCCATCAAGACCGACACCGTGCTCGGTGAGAAATCGCTTGCCGTCACGCCGCGCGGCGCCGGCCAGTCGACCGTTATCCCGGTGGGCCGCACCACGACTCCGTACACCCTCAACACCGCGCTGCAAGATCTCGGTCAGAACACCAGCGAGTTGGACAAGCCGCGCTTCGAGCAGGCGCTGAGCACGCTCACCGATTCCCTTCGGAATGCGACGCCGCAGTTGCGCGGTGCGCTCGACGGCGTCACCGCCTTGTCGCGGAGCATCAACAAACGTGACGAGGCGCTCGAACAGCTTCTCGGACACGCCAAGAGGGTGTCGGACACACTGGCTGCGCGGGCGGGTCAGGTGAACCAGTTGGTGCTCGACGGCAACCTCCTGTTCGCGGCCCTCGACGAGCGCAGGCAGGCGTTGAGCAACCTCATCGCCGGCATCGACGATGTCAGCGAGCAGCTTTCGGGCTTCGTGGCCGACAATCGCAAGGAGTTCAAACCCGCCCTGGAGCAGCTGAACCTGGTGCTCGACAACCTTCTCGAGCGGCGTGAGCACATCGGCGAGGCGCTCAAGCGGCTGCCGCCCTATGCCACCGCTCTCGGTGAGGTGGTCGGTTCGGGTCCCGGGTTCCAGATCAACCTGTACGGCCTGCCTCCCGCACCGATCGCCGAAGTGCTCTTCGACACCTACTTCCAGCCGGGCAAACTGCCCGACAGCCTCTCCGACATGCTCAAGGGTTACATCTCCGAGCGACTGATCATCAGGCCGAAGTCGCCATGACCAACGCCGATTCGTCTCCCGACCGCACCCGCTGGCTGCGGATCGCGCTGGCCGTCGCGCTCGTCGCGATCCTCGCCGTCGGCGCATACCTGGTGTGGCCGTCACGGACCGGGGACAAGGTCACGGCGTACTTCACGTCTGCGGTCGGCCTGTATCCCGGCGACGACGTTCGCATCGTGGGCGTCCCTGTCGGCACGATCGACTCGATCGAACCCCGCGCGAGCGACGTGAAGATCACCATGACCATCGACGACGGGGTCAAGGTCGCCAACGACGCCAAGGCGCTCATCATCTCGCCGAACCTGGTGTCGTCGCGGTTCATTCAGCTGGCCCCGGCCTACACCGGAGGCCCCGCGCTCGGCGACGACGCCAGCATCGGGCTCGACCGCACCGCCGTTCCTGTCGAGTGGGACGAGGTCAAAGAGCAGTTGACGGCGCTGAGCCGTGAGCTCGGGCCGGAGCAGGGATCGCTGCAGGGCCCGTTGAGCAACTTCGTGAACCAGGCCGCCGACACGTTCGACGGAAACGGCGATTCGTTCCGGCAGGCGCTCCGCGAGCTGTCGCAGACGGCAGGCCGGCTCGGCGATTCCCGCACCGACCTGTTCGGCACCGTGCGCAACCTGCAGGTGCTCATCAACGCACTGTCGAACAGCAACGAACAGATCGTGCAGTTCACCAGCCACGTCGCGTCCGTGTCGCAGGTGCTCGCCGACAGCTCAGCGGATCTCGACAACACGCTGGGCACCCTGAACCAGGCGCTCGGTGATGTCCGCGGGTTCCTCAACGACAACAACGACGCCCTGATCAAGCAGGTCAACAAGCTCACCGATTTCACCAGCATCCTGACCGAGCACAGCGACGACATCGAGCAGATCCTGCACATCACGCCCAACGGCCTCGCGAACTTCTACAACATCTACAACCCCGCCCAGGGCACCGTCGGCGGCCTGCTGACGCTGCCCAACTTCGCCAACCCGGTGCAGTTCATCTGCGGTGGCGTGTTCGACGCCGGCACCTCGACCGACAACTACAAGCGCGCCGAAATCTGTAGGCAGCGGATGGGTCCCGTGCTGCGGCGGATCACCATGAACTTCCCGCCGCTGCTGTTCCACCCGATCAACAGCATCACCGCCTACAAGGGTCAAATCATCTACGACACCCCGGAGACCGAAGCCAAGGCGCAGACGCCGGTGCCGTATCTGCAGTGGCAACCCGCGCCGGGGGTCAACCCGCCGAAGCCGTCGGCCGAAACCGACCTCAGTTCGTTGATGGTGCCGCCCGCGCAGTCCACATCGCATGCGGGTGGCCCCGAAGCGGCGCCAGGGCCGGTCGAGCCGAACGCGCCGGTGGATCCCGACGCGCCTGCGCAGGCCGGGTTCGAACCGCAGCCGCCTGCCGGGGGAGGTGGCTGATGCGCACTCCCATGCGCGGCAAGGTGTCTCGGGCGTCCGTTCGCACGGTGGCGATCTCGGCGGGCGCCACCCTGCTCGCCGGTTGCTCGTTCGGCGGGTTGAACTCACTCGACATGCCCGGAACGTCGGGCCACGGGTCGGGCGCGTACAAGATCGTCGTCCAGCTGCCCGACGTCGCCACGCTGCCGCAGAACTCGCCGGTGATGGTCGACGACGTCACCGTCGGCAGCGTGTCGGGCATCGATGCCGTTCAGCGGTCGGACGGCACGTTCTACGCGGCGGTCGAGCTGTCGTTGGACAGCAACGTCAAGCTGCCCGAGAACGCGACCGCCAAGGTGGCGCAGACCTCCCTCCTCGGCTCGCAGCACGTTGAGCTTGCCGCGCCGGTTGACGAGAAAGCGGTCGGCCAGCTGAAGAACGGGTCACAGATCCCACTCGACCGCACCGGTCGCTACCCGACCACCGAAGAAGTGTTGTCGTCCCTCGGCGTCGTGGTGAACAAGGGCAATCTCGGTGCCCTGCAGGACATCACGGATGAGACATACAACGCCGTCGCGAGCAGGGAGGGCAGCTTCACCGATCTGGTGCCGCGGCTCGCCGAGCTCACGACATCGCTGGATCAGCAGACAGGTGACATCATCGCGGCCGCCGACGGGCTGAACCGCTTCGCCGGAATCCTCGCGCGCAGCAAGGACAGCCTGGGTCGCACGCTCGACACGCTTCCCGCCGCGTTGGACGTGCTGAACAAGAACAGCGGCAACATCGTCGACGCGTTCGGCGCACTGCAGCGGTTCGCGACCATCGCCTCCAACATCCTGGCGAAGACCAAGGACGATTTCGCCGCCGACTTCAAGGACCTCTTCCCCGTCATCAAGTCGTTGAACGACAACGTCGACTTCCTGATCAAGGACCTCGAGTTCCTGCCGACGTTCCCGTTCCACTACAAGTACCTCAAGCGCGCCGTGCGCGGGGACTACCTGAACGTGTACACCACGTTCGACCTGACGTTGCGCCGCCTCGGAGAATCGGTCTTCACCACGTCGTGGGGCCTCGACAGCAACATGGCCCACATGAGCGAGATCATCAACCCGCCGGACTTCCTCACCGGCTCTCTCGCCAACCTGTCCGGGCAGGCGGCCGATCCGTTCACGGTCCCGCCGGGTACTGCGACCCAACACGACGAGGGACCCTGATGCTCGACCGGTTGACCCGCATTCAGTTGACGATCTTCGCGATCGTCACGGTGCTCACCGTCAGCGCCATCTCGATCTTCTACCTGCACCTGCCTGCCGCGGTCGGCATCGGCGCCTACAAAGTGGACGCGAATTTCGTTGCCGGCGGCGGAATCTACGAGAACGCCAACGTGACGTACCGCGGCGTGACGGTCGGCCGCGTCGAGTCCGTCGGCCTGACGAACGACGGCGTCGTCGCGCACATGAGGCTCAACAGCGGAACCCCGGTGCCCGACAACGTCACCGCGACCGTGAAGAGCGTTTCCGCCGTCGGCGAGCAGTACATCGACCTGGTACCGCCGGACAATCCCTCGTCGGAGAAGCTGCGCAACGGCGCGAACATCGGCCAGGACCGCACCGCGATCGGGCAGGACATCGCTGGCCTGCTCGACGAGTCGGAACGGCTGGTCGCCAGCATCGGCGACACCCGGCTGAAGGAGCTGCTTCGCGAAACCTTCAAGGCCTTCAACGGATCCGGGCCCGAGCTGGCGCGGTTGATCGAATCGTCGCGGCTGTTGGTCGACGAGGCGAACAACAACTACGGGCAGACCACGGCGCTGATCGATCAGGCCGGACCGTTCCTCGACGCGCAGATCCGTGGTGGCGACAACATCAAATCGCTGGCTGACGGGCTCGCACGGCTCACGGGCGAAGTAGCCAACGCCGACCCGCAACTGCGCTCGACGCTGCAGACCGTGCCGGGGGCCACCGAGGCGGCGAACGAGACGTTCACCGGCATCCGGCCGTCGTTCCCTGTGCTCGCGGCCAACCTCGCGAACTTCGGCCGCATCGGCGTGATCTACAGCAAGTCGCTGGAGCAGGCGCTGGTGATCTTCCCGGCGCTGATCGCCGCCCTGAGCACCGTCGCGGGCGGCGTGCCCTCCGACGAGGGCGGAAAGCTCGACTTCAAGATCCACCTGCAGGACCCGCCGCCGTGCAATGTCGGCTTCATCCCGGCCACTCAGATCCGCTCGCCTGCCGACACCACGCTTCGCGACATCCCACCGGAGCTGTACTGCAAGACCGCGCAGAACGATCCCTCGGTGGTGCGCGGTGCGCGCAACTACCCGTGCCAGGAGTTCCCCGGTAAGCGCGCACCCACCATCCAACTCTGCCGCGACCCCAAGGGCTACGTCCCGATCGGCAGCAATCCCTGGCGGGGGCCGCCGATCCCGTACGGCAGCGAGCCGATAACCGATCCGCGAATGATCCTGCCGCAGAACAAGTTCCCGTTCATCCCACCGCAAGTGGATCCGGATCCCGGGCCGCCGGTGGTGGCGCTGCCCCCAGGTGTTCAGCCGGGACCCGGTCCCGCTCCGCACGGGCCGTTTCCGCTGCCGGTGCCGCCGAACGAACCGGGCCCACTACCGCCGCCCGCTGCCGTTCTTCGCGCCACCCGATCAGGTGGTGCCGCCGTACGGCAGGACGCCGCCACCTCCTCCAGCGGGTGAACCGTTGCCGCTGCCCGGTCAACCGCCTGCGGAAGCGCCCCCTCCCGCAGACGGGCCGCCGCTGCCCGCGGAAGCTCCGATGGCCAGCGCAACGTATGACCAGAACGGCAAGTTCATCGACCCGGCCGGGGGAACTGGCGTGTTCGCGGGTGGAACTGACACACTGGCGCCCGCGGAAAACTGGGTTGATCTGATGTTGGCTCCAAGGCAGGCATAGATGGCAGAGGAAACGGCTTCGACGGAATCGCCGAAGCCGGCGGGAAGACGCCGTGCGTCCAGGGCAGCGGGCCCCGCCAGCGGTGATGCGACGACATCCACGAGCGTGCCCGTCAAGGCGCCGACGACGGTCCGGCTGTCCAAACCCGTTGGGCCTCCGCCGCGGCGGCAGCCACACCGGTCGCTGGTCGCGCTGGTATCGCTGGCGACGACGCTCGTCGTGGTCATCGCCCTCGGCGTGGCGGTATTTCTGACGGTGAGGCATCAGGACAGCGAGGAAGCCGAGGCGGCGCGACTGCAGTTGTTCGTCGACACCGCATCCCAGTACGTGGTCAACATGTTCAGCTACACCCAGGAAACGATCGACGCCGACGTCGACCGGTTCGTCAACAGCACCAGCGGGCCGCTGCGCGACATGATGAGCCAGGGCCAGAACGCCGAGAACCTCAAACTGCTCTTCCGCGACACCAACGCCAGTGCCGAAGCCGTCATCAACGGCGCGGCGCTGGAGAAATTCGACGACCTCGCCAACAGGGCGGACGTCCTTGTGGCGACACGGGTCACGGTCACCGACCTCGACGGAAACAACCAGCCCTCCAAGCCCTACCGCCTTCGGGTCACCGTTGCTGAGGATGACAACGGGCACATGTCGTTCTATGACCTCAAGTACCCCGACGGGGGCAACTGATGTCGGCCCCGCACGCGAGGAGGACAGAAGAGTGAAGCCCGCCAAACTCGTCGGTGCCCTTGCCGTTCTGCTCGGCGTCTGTTTCGTCGCGCTGGCCGGCGTCGGCGGTTGGTACTACTGGTCCGGGGTCGAGATCCAGGGCGAGAAGGAAGCGCGGGCGATCCTCGCCGACATGGCGACCCAACAGATCCCGAAGGTGTTCGGCTACGACTATCAAACCGTCGAACGAAGCCTCAACGACGTCTATCCGCTTCTGACCCCCGGCTATCGCCAGGAGTTCAAAGACCGCGCGAACAAGGACATCATCCCGCAGGCGCGGGAACGGCAGCTGGTCAGCCAGGCCAACACCGTCGGGGTAGGAGTTCTTGCTGCGCAACGCAACTCGGGCTCGGTAATGGTGTATCTGAACCGTACGGTGACCGACAAGTCGAAGAACCCGGTTTATGACGGCAGCCGGCTGAAGGTCGACTACGTCAAGGTCGACGGCAAGTGGCTGATCAACTACATCACACCGATTTAATGGAGTCCCCCGGCTCGGATTAAATTGTCCGCTCCGCGGACCGCGTCGAAGCAAGCGCATCGAGGAAGGACCGCGCCCAGCGGTCGACGTCGTGGGCGAGCACCTGCCTGCGTAGCGCGCGCATTCTGCGCCTGCCCTCCTCCGGCGTCTGATCCAGCGCCTGCTCGATCGCGTCCTTGACGCCGTCGAGATGGTGCGGGTTGGTGAGATAAGCCTGACGGAGTTCCGCTGCGGCACCGGTGAATTCACTGAGTACCAGGGCGCCGCCGAGATCGCTGCGGCAGGCGACGTACTCTTTGGCCACCAGGTTCATGCCGTCGCGCAGCGGGGTGACGAGCATGACGTCGCTTGCGACGAAGAACGCGATGAGTTCGTCGCGGGGGACCGCCCGGTGGATGTAGTGCACGAGGGGATGGCCGACCTCACCGAACTCGCCGTTGATGTGGCCGACCTGCCGCTCGATGTCCTCGCGCATCACCTTGTAGCTCTCGACCCGTTCACGGCTGGGCGTGGCCAGCTGCACGAGCACGGTGTCGTCACGCTTCACCCGGCCCTCGGTCAGCAGTTCCGAAAACGCCTTGAGTCGAACGTCAATACCCTTGGTGTAGTCCAGCCGGTCGACGCCGAGAAGGATCTTGCGCGGGTTGCCGAGCTCGCTGCGCAACTCGCGCGCACGCTGGCGAACGCTTCTGTCCCGTGCCTTGGCGTCGAGCTCGCCCGAGTCGATGGAAATCGGAAACGCACCGACTTTGACTGTGCGAAAACCGATCTGCACCTCACCGAAGCGGGAACGGACACCGACCGAGGCGCGAGAGGTGTTGGCGCCCACCAGCCGTCGCGACAGAATGAGAAAGTTCTGCGCGCCGCCAGGCAGATGGAAACCGACGAGGTCTGCGCCGAGGAGCCCCTCGATGATCTCCGTCCGCCACGGCATCTGCATGAACAGCTCGACCGGTGGAAATGGAATGTGCAGGAAGAAACCGATGGTGAGGTCGGGCCGCAGCATCCGCAGCATCTTCGGGACGAGCTGTAGCTGGTAGTCCTGAATCCAGACCGTCGCGCCGTCGGCGGCGGCGCGCGCCGTGGCTTCGGCGAAGCGACGGTTCACCTCGACGTAGCGGTCCCACCACTCACGGTGGTAGATCGGCTTGACGATGACGTCGTGGTAGAGGGGCCACAGCGTGGCGTTGGAGAAGCCCTCGTAGTACATCGCGACGTCCTCGGCGGACAGCCGCACCGGGTACATCCGGATGTCGTCCTCGACGATCGTCTCTTCGTCGCTGTCGGGGACGCCCGGCCAACCGATCCACGCACCCTTGCGCCTGCGCAGCAGCGGCTCGAGGGCGGTGACGAGCCCGCCCGGACTGCGCTTCCACGAGGTCGTGCCGTCGGGCAGCCGCTCCATGTCGATCGGCAGCCGGTTGGCCACGACGACGAAGTCAGAGTTACCGGAGCCGACTTCCTGGCCGCCCCCCGGGCTCACTTACGCCTCGAGCTTCGCCGGTCCAATGCCGAGCATCGACAGGAAAACCCGGCACTCGTCGGCGTCGGTGGCGTAGGCGGCGACAACGCGACGCGCCTGGCTGGCGGTGCTGTCGGCCAACGGTTCGACGTCGCCGAGTTCGGCGGGATCAGATTTTGCAGCCATCACACCACCATATATGCGCCGGGGCGCGGCGCCGGTATCAGCCGATGGAGCCGGTGACCGTCGGGCTGCTGCCCACTGACGATTCCGGCGTCACCATAGGCACCTGCTGTTCCTCTGCCAGACCGATGCACTTCCCCGAGTTGTGGCCGGTGCAGGGAATGGAACCGCCACCGCCGGGGAGGTTCACCGCGGCCAGATCGGGGTTGCCCGGAATGGGGGAATACCGCGCGCCGGCGTTGGGGACCAGGTGAGGGATGCAGAGGGAGGTGTAGAGGTCGTGCTCCTCGCCGCCGGGGCACTGCGCGAGCGGGGTGGCCGCGGGCGTCGGACTCGCGACGAAGGCGATCGCCGGGGCCGCCGCGACCGCGACGGCGAATCCACCGGCAATGATCAGACGTCGTGCTGGGAACTTCATGGTCGCCATCGTCACGCTTTCTGTAGTTCTCCTGAAAGGGCTCGTCGGGGCGATTGTATGGAAACTGGAAGGAATCTGCATGAGTTCGCAAAGTTTCCTGTCAATATCACCACGCCGATTTCTGCAGGCCAGGCGGACAAAGTAAGGCGGTCAAACACAGGGCCGGACACGGTAAACGTGTCCGGCCCTGCGGTCGGCGTCCAAAAAGGTGCGTTGCCGCTACGGGCTGGCGCTGACCTCCGAGTGCGGCACCGCGATCGGACCTGCCGCCTCCTGCTCCTCGGCGAGGCCGATGCATTGGCCCGAGTTATGGCCGGTGCAGGGAATGCCGTTGATCTCGGGAAGGCCGCCGACCGGCGCCGTGCTGGAGAATTCGGGTGAGTTCGGCACGATGTCCGGCACGCAGATGTTGGTGAACTGGTCCTCGGTCTCACCGCCTGCGCAGGCTGAAATCGACGGTATTGACCCGCTCGACGTCGGAACGGCGAACATTGCGACCGCTGGCGCAGCAGCGATCGCGACAGCGAATCCCCCCGCAAGGATCAGTCGTCGAGTTGGAAGGTGGAAGGTCGCCATCATCACGCTTTCTGTAGTTTGCTGGTTCTGTGGTCTGGGAAGCAATTGAAGGCTGCCAACAACCTGGCAGCCATCGCTCGATTTCCTGCCGATGCTTCGTCCGAAGTTGTAGCAGAACTGCGCATCTGCTAGCGAAAGAGTACTCCGGTCGGTTGAGAAACACCGAGTGATAACGGTCGAATCCGGTTCGCTCTTGTCATTACTGTGAGGCGACTGCAAGGTTGCTGTGTTGCACCTGGGAGCCGGCGCCCCCGCGCTGGCGGTGGCGGTCGCGGATCCCGCTGGGCCCCCTATTCGTCAGGAGAAGTAGGGTGCATTACATCTAAAGCTTCGAACGTAACGAGGTGCGCACGGTGGCTAGCCCCGACCTGACCAACGCTGAAGCGGATCGCCACGATCCGGCCCGCCAGGTGACCTACGAGACGCTGGACGACGGGCGTATCGCCCGAATCTGGCTGGACCGCCCTGAGGCCCAGAACGCGCAGTCGCGCACCCTGCTCGTGCAGTTGGACGAGGCGTTCGCCAGGGCGGAGGCCGACGACAACGTGCGGGTCGTCATTCTTGCGGGTCGCGGGAAGAACTTCTCTGCGGGCCACGATCTCGGGTCGGAAGCGGCGCTTCTGGAGCGGAAGCCCGGCCCGACGCAGCACCCGACGTTCCGTTCGCACGGCTCGAACATGAGCAGCATCGCGGAGAGAACGTATCTGCAGGAGTGGCACTTCTTCTTCGAGAACACCCGAAGGTGGCGCGATCTCCGCAAGATCACCATCGCGCAGGTGCAGGGAAACGCGATATCGGCCGGTCTCATGCTGATCTGGGCGTGTGACCTCATCGTGGCCGCCGACGACGCGAAGTTCAGCGACGTCGTCGCAGTGAGGATGGGGATGCCGGGTGTCGAGTATTACGCTCACCCTTGGGAATTCGGGGCGCGCAAGGCCAAAGAGCTTCTGCTGACCGGTGATTCGATCGATGCCGATGAGGCTTACCGGCTCGGCATGGTGTCGAAGGTCTTTCCCCGCGCCGAGCTCGAAGACAAGACGCTTGAGTTCGCGCGCCGAATCGCGGAACGGCCCACGATGGCCGCCCTCCTGGTGAAGGACTCCGTGAACGCGGCCGCCGACGCCATGGGTTTCACCGAGGCGCTGCGGCACGCGTTCCACATTCACGAGCTGGGCCACGCGCACTGGGCCGCTGCCAACGAGAACCGCTATCCCGTGGGCCTGCCGCCGGACGTGCCGGACTGGCGCACGCTCGGTGCTCCGACGCCGTCGCGTCGTGACACGCCGTGACGTGCATGGTTCCATGACGAGAACCTGTTCCAGTTGGGCGTGAGGAGTAGCGGTGCAGCTCTCGTTGGCGGAAAAGACGGTCCTGGTCACCGGTGGTGGCAGTGGAATCGGCAAGGGGGTGGCCACGGCTGCCGCCGCTGCAGGTGCCAAGGTGATGCTCGTCGGCCGCAACGCCGACAAACTGGCCGCCGCCGCAGATGAGATCAAGCCCCTCACCGGCAACGGCGGTGCGGTGCTCTACGAGCCCGCCGATGTCACCAATGAAGACGAGGTCAGCCGTGTCGTCGAGGCGGCGACGGCGTGGACGGGCACCCTGTACGGCGTCGTGCACTGCGCGGGCGGCAGTGAGACCATCGGCCCCGTCACCCAGATCGACTCGGAGGCGTGGCGGCGCACGGTCGACCTGAACATCAACGGCACGATGTATGTGCTCAAGCACTCGGCTCGCGAAATGGTTCGCGGCGGCGGGGGATCGTTCATCGGCATCTCGTCGATCGCCGCGAGCAATACGCATCGGTGGTTCGGCGCCTACGGGGTGTCGAAGGCGGGTATCGACCACCTGATGCAGTTGGCCGCTGACGAGCTCGGCCCGTCCTGGGTGCGCGTGAACTGCATCCGGCCCGGCCTCATTCGGACCGAGCTCGTTGCGCCGGTGCTGGATTCGCCGGAGCTGAGCGCAGACTACGCAGCCTGCACGCCGCTGCCGCGGGCAGGAGAGGTTTCCGACATCGCCAACGCGGCGCTCTTCCTGCTGAGCGATGCCGCCAGCTACATCACGGGCCAGGTGATCAACGTCGACGGCGGGGTGTTGGTGCGCCGTGGCCCGGATTACTCGGCGATGCTGGAACCGATCTTCGGCGCCGACGGGCTACGCGGAGTCGTGCCGACCTAGCAACTCCGCAGGCGTCCGCGACCGAGCCGACTCTCACGTGGCGCGCTCAGACGGCGATCGTGGTGGGGATGCGCGGGCCCCAGAAGTTCAGGTGGTTGGCGGAGTGCCGCAGCGCCGTCCACCCCGGGATGATGTCCCACACGCCGTACTTGTCGTGCGGGAAGTCGCGCAGGAACACACCGAGGTCGAAGCCGGTCTTCACGGCCCGGAAGATGGACAGCGGCGCCAGCTCGCCGGACTGCAGCCAGCCCGCGAGGTTCGCAGCGATCTGGGCGATCATCTCGAAGGGGTCCATCAGCGACAGCGGCGTGACCAGGTCGTAGCCCTGCTTCAGATACGTCCCCCGGATGTCCGCGTTGCCGTAGATGTCGCCGGGCAGGCAGTAGTCGAACCAGTCGATGGTCCCCGAGTTGACGATGTTGTCGCCGGAGATGCCCTCGTATGCCAACTGGTTGCCGAGGTGGAAGGTGCGGCCCCTGCCGCGGTGCGGCGAGGCGATGGCGTGCAGCCACCGGCAGTCGCGCTGTCGCGCCGTCAGCGACCCCGACACCAGGTCGCGTCCGACAAGCGACACGACGGCGCCACCCTGGCTGTAGCCCAGCAGGCCGAACGAACCCTGATGCTCACCGATCAGGCGCTTCACCTCGGCGACGCCCATATCGCGCGACTTCAGATACGACGGATCGCCGAGGGCCTCCAGCAGATCCTCCCCGCCACCGGGGATCGGACCGAAGCTGGCCGGGTAGTTCACGTAGACGATGTCGAACACGTTGCGGTTGAGGAGGTCGGTGATTCCGCGCAGCATGCCGATCTCGGCGCCGGGGGTGATGCCGCCGGGATTGCCGTCGGCCGCCGCCACCGCTTCCCAAGTTCCCGGTACGCAGAACAGTTTGTGCTTGGCCATGGCCCGAGTATGCGCGCGCCGACCGACAGAGGGGGGTCGATGACGAACGCGCACCGAGTGTGAGCCGACTGCGAGTTCCGGCAGCTTTCGCCGTGATTTCACGGTCGACGACCCGTCGTCGGCCTACCCTCGTCAGCATGTCTTCAACTTCCGACGACGGGGAGCGAGTGCCCATCGAGAACGTCCGTTGCGGTGATCCCATCTACGACGCCGATGGCGGTTGCCAGCACTACAAGGTTCTGGAGAGCAGAGCCCTGCCGGGCGGCGGCGTCGTTCTCGAACTCGAGTGCCTGCACGACAACAAGTGTCAGGTGATCGAGAAGACCTTCTCAGCGGGTTATCTGGTCGCCAGATCGACCCGCCACTTCCTCTAGCGTTGACCGCAGAGTCGCCGCAGCGGCCCACCGCGACCGACGTCGTCGCCGGAGCCGACCTCACCGGCACGGTGTGTGTGATCACGGGCGCGACATCGGGCCTGGGCAAGGAGTCGGCGCGGGCGTTGGCCTCTGTGGGGGCGCATGTCGTGTTGACCGGGCGCAGCCGCGAAGGGCTGAGCGCCACCGAGCAATGGATACGCGGGGCATCAGACGATGCACAGATCACCACGATGCCCCTCGACCTGACGTCGCTGGCCGACGTGCGCGCCGCCGCCGCCGCGATCGCCGCCGCGGTGCCCGCCGTCCACGTGCTGATGAACAACGCCGGCGTCATGTTCACACCGTTCGGCCGTACCGCCGATGGGTTCGAGATGCAGTTCGGCACAAATCATCTCGGTCACTTCGAGCTGACCCGTCTACTGCAGCCCAAGCTCTCCGCCGCTGACGGCGCCCGCGTCGTCAACCTGTCGTCGGATGGCCACAAACTCGCCGACGTCGACCTCGACGACCCGAACTGGCATCGGCGTGCGTACAACAAGTTCCATGCCTACGGGGCGTCGAAGACCTCCAACATTCTGCACGCGGTAGAGCTCGACCGCCGTCTGCGCGACAACGGCGTCCGTGCATACGCGGTGCATCCCGGGCATGGTGGCGACCAATCTGGCGCGGCACATGTCACGCGAGGACGTCGCCGCCATCACTTCGCTGCCCGAACAGCGCGAGATCACCGGCGAGACCGATGTGCGCGCGATGGACGTGCTGACGCCACAGCAGGGCGCGGCCACCCAGGTCTGGGCGGCTGTGGCCGCGGAACTGGACGGCAGCGGCGGGGTGTACCTGGCCGACTGCGCAATCCGCGACGACGTCGTGCCCTATGCGGTGGACGGGGACCGCGCGCAGCGGCTCTGGGAATTGTCCGAGACGCTCTGCGGCGGCTGAGGTTTAACGTCAGGTGAACTGGGAGCGAAGGCGCCGACGCCACCAATAGAGTGATCAGCCGTGCTGACCTGGTTCGCCCCCATCTTCGTCGTCGCCGTGGTCGCGGCGGCCATCGCCGCCAAGCTCCTCGTGCGGCGACGTGCACCGATGGGCGGTTGGTTCTCCGACTCGTCGCGCAGCGCGGGAGCGCTCTCGGTCATCGGCACGATGTTCGCGGTGATGCTCGCGTTCGTCATCCTGTTCTCGTTGCAGAGCTACCAGCGGGCGAGGGAGGGCGCCAGCCGCGGAGGCGGTCGCGGTGACCGAACTCAGCGCCGTGTCCGTGCGTCTTCTCACCGCCGACAAGCGACCGTCTCCGCGGAGGTCTTGGTGTGCTACGGCCGCGCTGTCATCCACGACGAGTGGCCCGCGATGGAAGACGGCCGTTCGAGCGCGCTGGTGGAGACCTGGGTCGACAGGTTGCACCAGGACTTCGCAGGCGCCGCTCCGCGCGAAGCGAGGCAGGAGGCGGCATACGCGCAGTGGTTCGACGAGATCGCCCAGCGCCGCGACGGCCGGCGCGAACGGCTGGCCGAGGCGTCCTCGATATTGCCGGTGCCGCTGTGGCTCGCCTTGGCCATCGGCGCAAGGGCGACGCTGACCTAGATGGTGGTGCAGGCCGACCGCAAGGAGGGCCGCGCTCATCCAGGCGCTACCGATCGGCTTCGTCGCCGCACTCGTGAGCGCGGGTCTGCTGGTCGTCATTTTCCTCGACAACCCGTATACGGGTGGCGACGGAAGCATCAGGCCGACGGAGATGAATCGCACCCTGAACATTATCGGTCAGGGCGTGCAGGCCCCGTGCGACGAACTCGGGAACCCTACCTAGCGGTTTGGGTGGTCTCGGGTGCTGACGACACCTTCTGCGCGACGAAGTCGGCGGCCTGATCGGTCAGCCCGTTCGCCGGGTAGAGATTGTGTGCATTGCTGTCGCCGCCGGCAGGCGAGCAGACCGGGTCTTCGGGAATGCACAGATCGGCCGTCTTCGACGCGTAGAGGTGACCGACGGTGATCGGCGGCGCCGTGTTGGCGACCATCTGCAGAAAGCCGGTCGACGGCTTGCCGAAGAGTGCGACCGCGGCGACGTGGTCGGCGATCGCGGGGGGCATCGGTCCGGTGAGGCCCGTCGGCATCTGGAAGCCGTCGGGTACCGAGTCGGCGGTGAGGTACCCGGCAACCGCGGCGCCCTGGGAGAACCCGCCGAGAACGATCTTGGTGTCCGGACACTCCGCGGCGGTGGCCTGGACCTTGTTGCTGGCGTCGATGACACCGTCGGCGGCGGTCTGGAAGTCCAAGGACGCCGGGTAGACCACCGGGTACACCTCGAGCGATTTATCGCCGAGCTTCGTACGCAGCGAGTCCACGAACGCCTGCCCTGTCCCGCCGACGCCCGCCGGCTCGAACGTGCCGCGTGCGAAGACCAGTTCGACGTCGGGGCATGGCGCCGCCGACGCGGCGGGCGCGGCGCCGAGCGGACTGAGAAATGCGGATGAAACGATTGCGTAAGCTGCGAATTTGCGACTGCCGGTGATCAATTCGACCCCACCGCCTTCGATTGTTGTCCGACGCCAGGCGGGGCGGCTAAGCACTCCGCGGATTTGGCGTACCCAACGGATCTGTCACCAAAACTCTAAACCTCGCGACGGGGCGCGGCATCTCAGGGGACGCCGGTGGGACGTCACCGGCCGGGCCGAACATCGACGCGTCGTTCGCTGGCCTTCGCAAGCTGGGCGTTCCCGACCACGGACAGCGCCACGTGGTGGGTGACGCCGGCGAGGACGTCGCCGAGCCCCTCACCGGTCAGTGTGTTCACACCAGTCAAGGGTGCCGCGGCGATGGCGTCGTGACCGTGTTCGGACAAGCCGCGCACCACCTTTGACCCGATGAGGCCGGTCCAGCCACCTGCTAAGACCGAGCAGGGTGTGGATCGTGACAGCTACTGCCGCCCAGAACGGACAGGCTCGTGCAGATTCATCCCGACGTGCGGGTTCAGGCTCAATACAATGCGGTGACCAACGTCAGGCGCGCGGAACGAGGATCGATACCCATGGCAGTGATACAGGTTCAGGCCCGGCGGTTGTTGCTCGCTGTCGGTATCGGGCTGGCAGTCGTCGGCGGCCCGGTGGCAGTGGTGCTGGCGATGCCGGTTGCTGTGACCTCGACTCCGCTCGCGGCGTGCACAGGTGGCGAGGAATCCGACGTCTACACGACGACCTGCGTCCCCTTCATGGTGCCCAACTCACCGGATGACAGCGGCTTCACCACCAATGCGGCCAATCCCGACATCCCGGAGATCGACGGTGTCCCGTGCACCGGTCGCGACAGCGGCGCCTGCATCGGGTTGGCCGAGGAGCAGCAGTCGATGGGTCCGCCGCCGGTTCCGCGCTCGACCATCAGCTCCAGCCCGTAAGCCGGTCAACGAGAAGGACTGAGCGACGACTCCTACTCGTACGGAGCACACTCAGCGTCGACGACCGAATCGGGGACGTCCTCGCCGCCGTTGAGTTGCTCGAGCGTCGTCACGCACTCCTTGTACTCGTCACTCTGCCAAGGCTTGATGACGAACAGCGAAGTCAAGATCGCGAACACGGCAACGGCCGCGATCAGTCCCACGACGAGGATGACCGTTCGCTTGACTTCAGAAGCCCCCGATTCCCGCGGTGCCACTCGCGCCTCCCTGTGTCAGCGTCGGTCATCAGCGTGTACCCGCCACAGGCCCCGAACAATCGGTGCCCCGCTCAGAACGGGTCGCCGGTCTCACCCAGCATCGCCTTGCGGATCAGCGGCAGCGGCAGCGGACCGAGCTTGATGAAGTCGTCGTGAAAGCCCTTGAGCGAGTACGAGTCGCCCATCTTGGCCCTGTAGTCCTCACGCAGCTTCAGGATCATCAGCTTGCCCATCGTGTAGTAGCCGTAGGTGGCGTCCGACGTGCCGCGTTTGGCCTCGGACTCCGCGACCGGCGCAGGTTGGTAGGCATCTTGTTCGAACATTCTTTGGGCCTGCTCGACCGTCATGCCCTGGGTGTGCATCTTGATCCCGACGATGAACCGGACATCACGCAGCAGCGCGTCCTGGACCTCGGCCAGTCGGTATCGCGGGTCGTCGGCGTGGAGTCCTTCGTCGAGCATCATCTGCTCGCAGTAGTGCGCCCACCCTTCGATGTTGCTCGCGGCACCGAAGACCTTACGGACATCGGACGGATAGTCCTTGGCGTAGAGGAACTGCACATAGTGTCCGGGCCACACCTCGTGGACGGACACATTGCTGATCGCCGGGCGGAACCACTGCGACATGAAGTCGTCCGGCTCCTCCTTCGGCCAGGACGGGTCGGGCAGCGTCATGAAGTAGTACGCCTCGGTCGCCACCTTCTCGAACGGGCCGGGAGTGTCCATCGCTGCGGTGGTGGTCGCCCGCATGAACGGTGGCGTCTCCGTGACCGTGGCCGGTGGGGCCTGCGGCACGTCGATGATCTGCTTGTCCCGAACGAACTGCGCGAGGCTGTCGAGATTGCCTTGGGTCAAGGCCAGCAACTCGGACGCCGGCGGGTGGTCCTTCGTCAACTCGGCGAACACCTCGGTGGGCGACTTCGTCGGATCGACCTGCCGCGCCGCATCGGTGAACTCCTGCTGGTTCCTCTTCAGATCCTGCTCTGCCACCGCCAGCAGGTCGGGCAGTGACGTCGTGATCATCTCGTCGGCGGCGAGCACCTTCCGGTAGGTGTCCTCGCCCAGAGCGAACGAACCGTTGGACCTGTTGAGGAGGTCGCTCTGCAGCCACCGCCCGTATTCGGTGAGCGCCGAGGTGACCGCGTCGCGGGCGGCCGTGAACTCCGCGAGCAGCGCCTGATCCTTGACATCGGTGAAGGCCGCCGGCACATCGTCTTCGAAGAAGGCGCGGTTTCCGTCGAGTTGCTCGATGGCGATCTCGGTGTAGATCCTGGGCGGATTGTCGAGGTTCGTCTTGGCCTCGGCGAGCGCGGTGGGCATCGCCTTCATCCTGGCGATCAGCGACCTCAGCCGATCTTCTTGTGATGCGAACGTCCGCGAGATGATCACGTAGGCGTCGTTGGTGATGCCGCTGCTGTAGCTGTCGGGATCCTTGGCCCACGGTCGAATCACCTCGTCACGCAAAAGCATTCCGTCGAGCGTGTGCTTGGTCTGCTCGAGGTCGAGCTGAACCCCTTCGGACAGCGCGCGGGCGTCCACAGCGTCCAGCCGCGTCTGGAAGCCCTTGACCGTCTCGACGTCCGCCGCGATGCCAGCGGCCGTGTAGTCGCGAATTTTGCTGTCATACTTGTGGATTCCCAGATGCGTTGCGTTCGACGGGTCGCTTTTGTAGGTGAACTGGAGAATCTCGTCAGCCAGCTGCCGAAAGTCGCCGCCACCCGACCCTGCGCTCTGGGTGTTCGTGTCCGCGGACCGACCGCACGCCTGCACACCCGTCGTCAGGAGTGCCAGCGCAGCCAGCGTCGCCAGCAGTCCGCCGATCCGTCCGGCCATGAATGTGCCCCCTTTGTCGGCGTAACGCTCCTCGGGATCATCCCCGTGATGGGAGGAACGCGGGACGGATTGCAGTAGCGCACTACTGAACCGATTTCGACACCTGCGCGCGACGATTTCGGTCATGACCGATCAGGCCACGGCCGATCCTCACAGAACAGCGACGTCGCAGAGGCGGGAGCCACCACGGGTGCGCGCTCCCAAGCTCGTGCAGGGGGTCGGATTCGCGGTCTTCCGCCGCAGGGCGATGCGCAACTGGATCAGACGGCACGGGCGCATCTTCGAGATCAACGTCCCGTTCTTCGGCCGGTCTGTGGTGGTTTCCGACCCGGACCTGGTGCGGTCGGTGTGCACGGCGGGCACCGAACAGCTGATCAATGTGGTGCCGAACATGAGCAATCTGTTCGGGCCCGGGTCAGTGTTCGGCCTCGACGGCGACCGTCATCGCGACAGGCGCAGGCTGCTCGCCCCGGCGTTTCACGGTCACAACCTGAAGGGCCACGAGCAGCTCATCGAGGACGAGACACGGCGCGAATGCGCGAACTGGCCTGAGAACGAGGAGTTCCGGATCCTCGAACCGATGAACAGGATCACGCTGAACGTGATCCTGCGGACCGTCTTCGGCGCCGACGTCGAGGCGCTCGAGCAGTTACGGGAGATCGTTCCGCGCTTCATCAAACTCGGGCAGCTGATGGCTTTTGCGCCGTCGCCGCCGAACTGGGCTGGGCGGCACGGACCGTGGCGCGCGCTGGACGACTTCCGCGAGACGTTCAACCGCATCGTGTTCGCGGCGATCGAGGCGGCCGAAGACGACCCCGGTCTCGGCGATCGGGCGGACCTTCTGGCCGTGTTGGCGCGCAGTCGGTGCGACGACGGCACCTCGATGTCGCGGCTGGACATCTGCGACGAACTGCTGACGTTCATCGGGGCGGGGCACGAGACGACGGCATCGGCGCTGGCGTGGGCGTTCGAGCGGCTGCGGCGCCACCCGGACGTGCTGAGAGAACTGGTGACAGAGGTCGACGAGGGCGGCGGAGACTTCCGCCGGGCAACGATCCTGGAGGTGCTGCGGGTCCGCACCGTCATCGACGTGGCAGGCCGGCAGGTCAGTGCACCTCACTTCGACCTCGCCGGGTGGCGGATTCCTCACGGCCGCACGGTGCTCGTCCGCATCGCCGATCTTCACGAGAACGCCGAGATCCATCCACATCCCGAGCGGTTCGATCCCTACCGTTTCCACGGCGTCAAGGCATGCGCACCAACCTGGCTGGTGTTCGGCGGCGGAGCGCATCGGTGTATCGGCGCCGAGTTCGCGATCGCCGAAATGGATGTCGTGCTGCGGACGGTGCTGCGCGAATTCCGCATCCACACCGACGATGCCGCCGACGAGAAGTCCTACTTCCAAGGCGTCGCCCACGCCCCGAAACGAGGGGGCCGCGTCGTCGTCAGCCGCCGGACCCGGTCCTCATGTCGACCGCGCTGATCACGCCGACACGAGCGCGCCGGTTCGACATCCGGTGCAACGTCGGCGACGCGATCGTCGCGAACCTGGCGACACACATGGTGTTCTTCTTCGACCAGCGACTCGACACCGACGGGCTGACCCGAGCGTTTGCGCACACATTGACCGCCTTTCCGCCCTTCGCAGGCCGAATGGCGGCATACAACGGCACCATGCGGATCCGGTGCGCCGGGCAGGGAGCGCCGTTCACGACGACGACGTCCGACCGCACGCTTCGTCAGGCGATCCGGGCCGCATCGCAGGACACCGGGTTGTGGCTCGTCGACCCGGTGAACGGTGCTCTGGCTCGATGGGGATGGGGCCCGCTGTGCAAGGTCCGGGTGACGCTGCTCGCCGACGGCGCCACCGCTGTCGGTCTGTCCGTCCACCACATGATCGGCGACATGCAGACGGTGATGGGTTTCATGAACGCCTGGGCCGCCGCCGCGGCCGGTGCACCGATCACACAACCACTGATCGTCTCCGACCGCGCAGCCTATCTCGACGAACATCTGCCCGCTGACGGCGCGCGAAGCCCCGGGGTGCGTTACATGAGCCTGGCGGAAACCGCGCGCAGCGCGCGGTATCTGGCACTGAATTCGCGACGGCAGCGAACCGTGAGCTTCTACTTCTCCGACGACGAGATCAGCCGCATGCGGGACGCCTATGGACAGCGGATGCGGTTGTCTGCCAACGATGTGGTGTGTGCACACGTGTGCCAAGCGCTGATGCAGGCCGACCCCGATGTGGACCGCCGCACCCTCGCTATCGCAGTGAACGCGCGAACTCGCTGCGGCCTCGACGCGATGCTTGCCGGAAACATCATCACCACGCTGAATGTCGATGTGCGACGCAGTGAGTCGGCGCGTTCGATCGCCGAACGCATCCGCCACAGCGTTGATCATTTCACCGACCAACACTGCGACATGCGCGCCAATCAAGAATTCCTCGACGCAGCCGGTGCATTGCGGGCCGCCCGATGCGTGTCCACCGCATTCAACCCGGACCGGTGGAACCCGCTCGTCACCAACTTGAGCGGATTCGGCGTCTACCGCCTGCAATTCGAGGGCGCGTTCACGTTTTACTACACGCTCTTGATGAAGTTACCCGTTGCGGGACTCGGCGCCCTGACAGAGGGGGCGGGCGGTCGCGGCCTACTCTTCCAGATGTCCTTGCCGCCAATGGAATTCGCAGCCATGTCGACGACCGCTGTGCGGGAACACGTGCACCGGTTCCGGTGCGGGGCCGACGAGGTCCCGCACCTGCACCGCGAGCTGCACGACTAACTGTTTCGCAGCACGTCGACCGTCTCCAGCCGCCGCGAATGGATCACGGGGTAAACCGCTGCGGCGGCCACGATGACCATGACGACTGTCACACAGGTCCGCAGCGGCTGGGGCGACACACCCCACTCGATCTTGATGCCGTAGTACACCGGTGAGCCCAGCGACCACAGATACGTCAGGCCGATGCCTCCGAGTACGGCGAGACCGGCGACCAACACGCCGAGCAGGCCGGCGTTCGCGACGATCACAGCCTGCTCCTGCCCTGATGTCACCCCGATCGCCCGCAGGGCGGCTCGCTCCCGTTTGCGTTGCACAAGACCGAGGACGAACACGTTCAGCACGCTCAAGCCCGCGGCCAGCATCACCATGTACCCCGCGACGGTGAACGGTTCGAGGAACCGGGTGATGCCCGAGGTGGCCACCGCGCGCCACTGCTCGTCGTCGTAGACCTTCAAGCCGGCTCCGAGGGCCAGGAAGTCGTCGCGGTGAGCGCTCGCTTCGGCGGCGGTCGGATAGGCCACTGCGACCTGGTCTCGGACGGCGACCCAGTCCTCGCGGGCCGAACCTTCCGATGCCAGCACGATGTCGCCGACCGCGGCGTCGTTGACCATTCGCGGTGTGAAGAGGCCGGCCACCCGGTATTGCTTCGGCCCCGAGACGGTCGGCAGCTCGACGGTGTCGCCGGGGG
Source organism: uncultured Actinomycetota bacterium (assembly GCA_963786995.1). Classification (GTDB taxonomy): domain Bacteria; phylum Actinomycetota; class Actinomycetes; order Mycobacteriales; family Mycobacteriaceae; genus Mycobacterium. Next base: position 687,153 of record CAWBBH010000011.1, read on the forward strand.
CGGCGCCGAGTCGGCTTGCGGCGATCTCGCTGAGGCCGATCTCGCCGGCGCGCAGGCCGGTCCAGAACCCGCCGCCGGCATCAGTCGGCTCGAACAACGCCTGGCTGTACCAATCGCCGGGGGTGACGCCGACGACCAGACGTGACAACGTCCCGGACGAGATCGTGGATCGCCACCGCGACGAGACGCTTCGCCCGTCAGCGGCACTGGTCACCGAGTCGAACGTGGCATCCGACAGGTGACCGTCTCGCTGATCGAGGATCGACTGCGGCGCGATCAACAAGGCGGTCGGCAGCCGGTCGGGCTTCTGCTGGGCGATCTGGCTGGTCCCGAGCACCTGCATGCTGTACGAGCCGATGGCCAGGCTTGTGCTCTCGGCGAGAAGGGCGGCAGACAGCGCGAAAAGCAGTGTGTAGCGGCGGATGTCGGCACCGAGCAGCCGTCCGACGGCGGGCCGGACGCCCGTCAGCAGATCGCTTGCCAGCCCTGCGGCACGCGGGGCGATCCACACCGTCACCAGCACCACGCCGAACAGTCCGACCGCCATGCCGTTGATGCCCGCGTTCAGCGGTAGCCATCCGCGTTGGAAGACCGTCAGCAGGACGACCGCGGCTGCCAGTAGGGCCGCCCCGACGATCAACGGCCACAGTGGGATCTTGCGTGCGCGCTGCACTCCGCCCGCGCTCGCCATCGATGCCAAGGGCCCGTCGCGGACCAACCTCATGGCCGGGCCGCTCATCGCGAGCACCCCGCACAACGTCCCCGCGACAGCCCCGATCGCGATGAGGTTCGGGGTGAAATGTGCCGCGACGGTGCCGCCGGATCCCGCCATCATCGATCGCCCGAAACGGTCCACCAGATACGTCCCGAGCAGGAAACCGCTCGGCACCCCCAGAAGCCCCCCGAGCACACCCACCACGGCGCCTTCGGCGAGCATCCCGCCGAACAGCCCGGCCGGTTTGGCGCCGATCGCACCGATGGTGCCCATCACCGCGCGCCGGTCCTCCACCGCCAGCAGGATGGTGTTCACGGCGATCAGGATTCCGACGATGATGCCGGCCAGCGCGGTCAGATCGAAACTCTGCGTTGCGTTCTCGAACACGGCGGGCTGGTGCGGCCGTGGCGGGCCAGCGGTGGCGACGCCCGCTATCGCGCGGTCGACGTCTGCTCCGATGTCTACGCCGCGCTCGGGAAGAACGAATGCGGCGGTCGCGTAACCGGGAGTGCCGAGCAGGCCCGCGGCGATCTCGGTGGACGGCGCCAACAGCACATAGCCGTCGTTGATGGATTCGACGCGGTCGAACTCCTCGAACGTCCACCCCAGATGGGCGGTCCCCGGCGGAAGGCCGGGCATGCGCAGCTCGTCGCCGAGCTTCATGCCGTGCCTCGCGGCGATGACTGCCGGCACCTGCAGGGGCACACCGGGCCCGTCGGCCGGCTTGACGGCGCGGGCGCGGTTCTCGCAGTCGAACGAGCCGACGAGGCGCTCGATCTGGCACGAGCCGCCGAGCAGGAAGAACCCGTGCGACTGCGCTGCGACGTCCACGGGTGTCAGGCCGGCCACGATCGGGATGACCGCGTCGGCCCCGGGAACCTCCCTCTGCAGTCGGTCGACCGTCTCGACCGACAGCCGGCCGCTGACGTTCGGAGTCACTTCGATCACCCCGGCGTCGGCGGCGTGGGTCAGCGAAGGGCCGAACGAGTCGAACGGCCGGGCGAGCTCTGACTTGAGTACGAGGACGCCGAGAACCACGGTGACGCCGAGTGCGACGCCGACCACGCTGAGCAGTGTGCGTCGCCAGTCGGCAATCAACGCGGCGAGGTGGATGCGGCGGAAGGACGTCAGGCCGCCGCGCAGCCTGCGTATCACCACTCACCTACGGGCGCGGCGACATCACCTGCGCACGCGTGCCCGTCGACGAGGTGCAGTTCGCGGGAGCCGTAGCGTGCCGCCGTCTGGTCGTGGGTCACCATCACGACGGCCGCGCCGTCTTCATCCGACAGCGCCCGCAGAAGTCCCAGCACCTCGGCCGACGAATGACTGTCCAGGTTTCCGGTCGGCTCGTCGGCCAGGATGAGCGACGGGCGCGCCACCAAAGCCCGCGCCACCGCCACGCGCTGCATCTGGCCGCCCGACAGCTCGGCGGGGCGGTGCCCGGCGCGGTCGCCGAGCCCGACGCGTCCCAACAGTTCCTCGGCGCGCGCGTCGGCGACCCGCGCAGCCATGCCATCGAGGACCAGCGGCAACGACACGTTCTGCACCGCGGTCAGCATCGGGACCAGGTTGAAGAACTGGAACACGAACCCGAGATTTCGCCGCCGGAAACTGGCTCGCGCGCCTGCGCTCAGCGACCACACGTCCTTGCCGTTGACAGACACCGTGCCGCTGTCGGGGGCATCCAGTCCGCCTGCGATGTGCAGAAGCGTGGACTTGCCCGCGCCCGACGGTCCGGTGACGACGACGAATTCGCCTTCGTCCAAGACGAAGTCGACGTCGACGAGGACCTTCGTCTGCTCGTCGCCCCTGCGGTATGTCTTGTTGACGCCCGCGAGCTGCAATACCGGCTTCACGCTCGGCCTCCCGTTTTCCGGTTGTGACCGCTCGATCGTTCCGCGCCTGTGCCCCCGCGAACGCAGTAGCGGCCTACTGCACTCGCGGGGGTCGGACACTCAGCAAAAGGATGAATTGAATCTGATGTTGATCATGCGTCGTCCCGGATATTGACGCGGCCGACGTTGTTGGGCGAACTGGAATGGCGAGCAGATGTCTCGATGACCTGCCCCGGCGCGACTATTGCGATCGCGACGGGCCGGTGCGGTGCGACAACGGGGAGGCGGACGGCGTTTGTGCTGATCAAGGATCCGCCTCGGACTAGAGGGTCGCCCTGAAGCGATGGGCACATCAACCAATCGACACATTAATATCGCGGCCGATAATTATTGGCTCGATGCCCACCCGAGAGGCATCGAGAAAATTTCGCGGAAGACTTTGCGGATTTGCAGCGATTTCCGGTCCGATTTGCGATATTCAGTAGCGGGCAAACATGGCGAGCGGTGGCTGGTGCGATATGCCGCTCAAAGGGGGAGAACGTGATGTTGCATTCAGCCAACGACTCGGCGTGTGAATGTCCAGTGTGCGGCGGGCCCGCGAAGGAGTCGCAAGTGTGGATCGACACCTGGCGGGGCGGGGTCGAGCCGCTCACCGTCTGGCTGTGTGAAGATGACAGCTGCGAGGCTCACCACCCGATGGTGTCGCACAATCTCTGACGTGCGCTAGGCGTCCTCGAGCGGGTCTTCTGGATCCTCGATGCGCGGCCTCGACCAACAGCGACATGCCGTGATGTGGGGGCATCTCGACAGAGAAGCTGTGCAGGTCGTCGACGTTCGTGAAAACCTTGCCGGTGAACATGTCGGAGACGATGCTGCCCGGTGGAAGCTTCTTGCTGCGCACGGTTCCTGCGACGTCGTCGTCGGCGAAGTTCAGCACGGTCAGCTGGTATCGGCCTTCGCCGGCCAGTTCGTGGACCAATACCAGCATCCCGCGATGCGATACCTCGGGAATGTCGATCTGGCGGCTGGTGGCGATCCCGTAGTGGGAGCGCACCTTCAGGATCGCCTCCAGCTGGCGCAGAAAGCTGGTGTCATCGGAAAGCTGATCGGGAATGGAGCCGTAAAGACTGCGGCCCCTGGGCATTCCAGCCGACGACTGGGTCGCCGACGGATTCACGCCCATCAGGTCGTGTGCCGCGCGGTGTATCCACCGGGTGTCGCCGCCTCGAAGCAGAGCTGCGACATCCGACGAATCCAGGGTGAGCATCCCGCAGATGTCCCAGCCGGACAACGCGAAGACACCCGGTTGCAGCGCGTTGAACATCACCAGGAGAAGGTGAGCTCGCCGAATTCTGTCGACGTCGTCGATCTCGGCGAGATCGGCGACGCCCAGTGTCGCGGCGATCACCGTCGCCGTCGTGCATGCGATTCCGTTTGTGGTGAAAACCAGGTTGTAGGGCGCATTCTCGCCGGTGAGCTGCTTCGTCAGATCGGACCGGATGACGTCACCGAGGGCCTCGCCGGTGATCTCCTCGCCCTTGTAGGTGTAGACGTCGTCGCGATGGCCGGTCGACCAGTGCACGAGCTCGTAGGTCAGCTCATCGTGGTTCTGCAGCGCATGCACCAGTGAAGCTGGGTCGACGCCGAGCTCCAAGGTGGTGCGCAGCGTCAGCCGCAGGAACTCGGTATCCGCGGTCGCAAGGGCGTGATGGTAGGCGGGTCTGTTGATGAAGTCGTAGGACAGGTCGGCGCCGGCTTCCCCGATCTCACGAATGTCGTCGATGGTGAGATTGAGCTCCTGGAAGGTGAAGCCGCCGACTT
>CAWBBH010000012.1:0-579561 GCA_963786995.1 uncultured Actinomycetota bacterium
ATGATCCTTCGCCGCAGAAGCTCCGCCCCGGTCAGGTGATTCAAAGCCAGCACGTCGTGGTCGAGATAAATACCGTGTTCCAGCAGTTGGTACAGGTGCTGGACAAGATCGACCCCGCCAAGCTGAATCAGACGCTGGGCGCGATCGCGACGGCGTTCGACGGCCGAGGAGAGAAGTTCGGAAAGACGCTGACCGACTTCAACGCATTCTTGGCCAAGATCGAACCGAGTCTGCCGAATCTCAGCCGCGACCTCGAAGCCGCGGCTCCCACTCTTGGCGCGTACGCGGACGCGGCGCCCGACCTCATCAGGACCGTTGACAGCACCACACAGGTCAGCCGTACCATCGTCGACCAGCAACAGGAACTTGACGAGTTCTTGGTGTCCTCAATCGGTTTGGCGGATGTCGGGAACGAGGTGATCGGCGGAAACCTGCCGGCGCTGACCGAGGTGCTGCGCCTGCTCGTCCCACAACGGAACTGCTCAACCGGTATCACGAATCGGTGTATTGCTCAATCGGGGGGCTTGCCGTGATGGCGAATTCGCCACCACTTCCAGGTAACAACAGCGCCGTGGTGGTGTCTGCCGGCCTGACGCTCGGCACCGAACGCTACCGTTATCCGAACGACCTGCCGAAGGTAGCCGCCAAGGGCCGCCCATACTGCAAGGAACTGGGTCTGCCCAACGTTCCCCCCGAGTTCCGGGTGCCGGCCATCGTCGCCGATGTCGGCGCCAACCCGTATCAGTACGGGAACCAGGGCATCCTGCTGAACTCCGCCGGGCTCAAGAACTGGTTGTTCGGGCCGATTCCCGGACCGCCGCGCAACAGCGCACAGATCGGAATGCCAGGATGAACCGCTCGACGGGCACGCTCATCAAGTTCACCGCCTTCGCGCTCGTGATGGCGATCCTGACTGCCTTCCTGTTCTTCATCTTCAGCCAGACGACGACCGGTAAGACGAATGAATATGCGGCGGTCTTCACCGACGCCTCACGACTCAAAACGGGGGATACCGTGCGGGTCGCGGGAATCCGGGTCGGCACCGTCAAGGAGGTGTCGCTGCAGCCGGACCGCAAGGTGCTCGTCAAGTTCGACGCGGGTCGCGACGTCGTGCTGACGACCGGAACCAAGGCGCAGATTCGCTATCTCAATCTGACCGGCGATCGCTTTCTCGAACTCGCCGACAGCCCTGGATCGACGAAGATACTACCGGTCGGGTCCCAGATACCTGTGGATCGCACGGCACCCGCCCTGGACCTCGACCTGCTGCTCGGTGGCCTGAAACCCGTTATCCAGGGGCTTAATCCGCAAGACGTGAACGGGCTCACCTCGTCGCTGGTCCAAATCCTGCAGGGCCAAGGCGGAACCCTCGAATCGCTGTTCTCGAAGACCTCGTCATTCTCAAACTCGTTGGCGGACAACAGCCAGGTCATCGAGCAGTTGATCGACGACTTGCGAACACTGCTGGATACGTTGTCCAAGGACGGGGACGAATTCTCCGGTGCGATCGACCGGCTCGAGCAACTGGTTAGTGGCCTGTCGACCGACCGCGATCCCATCGGTGAGGCGATCACGTCTCTCGACAACGGCACCGCCTCGCTGGCCGACTTGCTCGGTCGGGCGCGCCCGCCGTTGGCCGGCACAGTCGACGAGTTGAGCAGGCTGGCTCCACTGTTGGACGGCAAGCACAAGGATTATTTCGACGCCACCCTTCAGCAGCTGCCCGAGCTCTACCGCAAACTCGCGCGGGTCGGTTCCTACGGGGCGTTCTTCCCCTACTACATCTGCGGGATCACCTTCCGGGCCAGCGATCTCGAGGGCCGCACCGTGGTCTTCCCCTGGATCAAACAAGAGACGGGGAGGTGTGCGGAAAACTAATGGCACTAATGGATAGATACCGCGGATCCCAGCTCATCCAGGCGGGCATCATTGGCGTCGTCCTGATGATCCTCGTAGTCATCGTGGGCCTTCAGCCCGAACGGTTGCTGCAATACGCCACCGGCATCAAGTACCAGGCCCTCTTCACCGAGGCGGGAGGTCTCATCGAGGGGAACGACGTGACCGTGTCGGGTACCAAGGTCGGCGGAGTGTCGTCGATCGAACTCGAGAACGGCGACGCACTGGTCACTTTCACCATCTCGGGTAAGGCTGCCCTCGGGTCGGAAACCAGTGCGCACATCCGCACCGGGACCCTGCTCGGCGAGCGTGTGTTGGCCCTGGAGTCCTCGGGAAGCGGCACGCTGGACCGCAAGAAGCCTATTCCGGTGTCGCGCACATCTTCGCCGTACTCCTTGACCGACGCTGTCAGTGAACTCACCGCGAATACCGCTGCAACCAATACCGATACGCTCAACCAGTCCCTGGACACGTTGGCGACCACGCTCGACCAGGTCGCGCCACAGTTGGGCCCGACATTCGACGGTCTGTCGCGGCTGTCGAAATCACTCAACAATCGCAACGAGAGTCTGGCCGAGCTGCTGAAAACCGCCGGTGACGTGACCGGCATCCTGTCCGACCGCAGCGAGCAGGTCAACATGCTGATCCTCAATGCCAACGATTTACTCGCGGTGCTCAACGAGCGTCGGCAGGCCATCGTCAGCCTGCTCGCCAACACCTCGGCGGTGTCGCGGGAGCTGACCGGTGTGGTCGCCGACAACGAGCAGGAACTGGCCCCGACGCTGGAAAAGCTGAATGGCGTCAACGCGATGCTCATAAAGAACCGGGACAATATCTCCAAGGCCATCCCCGGCTTGGCCAAATACGAGCTCACACAGGGCGAAATCGTGTCCAACGGCGCCTACTACAACGCGTTGATACCCAACATTCCCCGGCTCAGATCCTGCAGCCGTTCCTGGATTACGTCTTCGGGTTCCGTCGGGGTGTGGGCGCAGGCCAGCCGCCGGACAACGCCGGGCCACGCGCCGAACTGCCCTTCCCGGTCAACGCCATCCCGCAACCAGGAGATCTGCCCAATGATGGCAACCCGTAAGCGCCTCGCGGTGGTCACTGCGGTAGTGCTGGCCATCGCGCTCGTCGCCGGAGTCGTGGTCTTGGTGCGACAGGTCTTCTTCGGGCCCAATACCATCACCGCATACTTCCCGACCGCCACGTCGATCTACCCCGGCGACGAGGTGCGCGTGTCCGGTGTCAAGGTCGGCAAGATCGACTCCATCAAACCCGAAGGCACGCAAACGAAGATGACCTTGAAGGTCGACCACGGCGTGCCCATTCCGGCCGACGCCAAGGCGGTGATCGTCGCCCAGAACCTGGTTGCGGCGCGTTACGTTCAGCTCACGCCGGCGTACCGGACGGGCGGCGGGCCCACCATGCGTGACGGCGCAGTGATACCCAGCAACCGAACGGCAGTCCCCGTCGAATGGGATGAGGTGAAAACCCAGCTGATGCGGCTGGCAGAGGAATTGGGCCCGAAGACCGGGGTGTCGGGCACCTCCGTATCCCGCTTCATCGACAGTGCGGCGAACGCACTGGACGGCAACGGCGGCAAGCTACGACAGACGCTGGCTCAACTATCCGGTGCCGCAAGGATTTTCGCCGAAGGTAGCGGCAACATCGTGGACATCATCAAGAACCTGCAGATCTTCGTCACCGCGCTTCGCGACAGCAAGCAACAGATCGTCATGTTCGAGAACCGGCTGGCCAGTTTGACGAGCGTCGTGAACGACAACAGGTCCGATCTGGACGCGGCGTTGTCGGATTTGTCGGTAGCGCTCGGCGAGGTGCAGCGCTTCGTCGCCGGCAGTCGGAACCAAGTGTCCGAGCAGGTCAGAAGCCTGGCCGAAGTCACCCAGATCCTGGTCGACAACCGCTCGGCTGTCGAAAACATCCTTCATATCACGCCGAATGCGGTCGCCAACTACCAGAACATCTACTACCCGCCCTCCGGCGGCGTGAGCGGAGCATTCTCGCTGTCAAACTTCGCGAATCCGGTTTATTTCTTCTGCGGTCTGATCGGCGCCATCGAGAACACCACCGCTCCCGAAACGGCGAAACTCTGCTCGCAATATCTCGGGCCGGCGCTGCGATTGCTGAATTTCAACAACCTGCCGTTGCCGTTCAACTTGTACCTGAGGCCTGCGCCCAAACCGGAAAACATCATCTACACCGACCCGAAGCTAGCGCCTGGAGGCGCCGGTCCGGGCGACCCGCCCGAGCCCTTCCCTTCGGTATCGGCCTACCTCGGCGCCGGCGATATCCCGCCGCCACCGGGCTGGGGAGCGCCGCCGGGGCCGCCGGGGTTGTATTCGCCCGGCGGAGAGGTACCCGCCACTCCGCATCCGGCGTTGTACCCGGGCGCGCCGATTCCGGGGCCGCCCACTGTGCTTCCGGGGCCCCCGCCGAGCGTTGACGGCATGCTGCTCCCGCAGACCCCGGCGCCCGCCGCTCCGCCGGTGTCGCCCAATGCACCCCTGCTGCCAGCCGAAGGGATGCCGCCATCATGATTCGCGCCGCGCATGCGAGGAGCAAGTCTTACGGGAGTCGTGTGAAGAATGTGGTCCTCGCTGGATCGTGCCTTGCCGTGACGGCGACCGGATGTGCTTTCCAGGGCCTGAATTCCTTGCCGCTGCCCGGCGCAGTCGGACGGGGACCGGACGCCGCCACCTACCATGTCGAACTCCCGAATGTCGCCACGATGGAGTCGAATTCGCCGGTCATGATCAACGACGTCGTCGTCGGCAGCGTGGGCAAGATGAAGGTCGACCAATGGCATGCCGACGTCGAGATCTCGGTCAAGCCGGACGTGGTTGTGCCCGCCAATGCGGTGGCCACGGTCGGGCAGACCAGCCTGCTGGGCTCGATGCACTTGGCGCTCAACCCGCCGCTCGGCCAGGAGCCAACGGGCAGATTGCAGCCCGGTGCCACCATCGGCCTCAACCGGTCCTCGACCTATCCGACCACGGAGCAGACACTGTCGTCGCTGTCGGTGATCGCCAACGGAGGCGGTCTGGGGCAGATCGGTGACATCATCCACAACGCCAATGTCGCTTTGTCCGGACGTGAACCGCAGATCCGCGAGCTGCTCACCCGCCTCGACAAGGTCGTCGGCGTTCTTGACCAGCAGCGGGACAACATCATCGCCACTATTCAGCAACTGAGGCGGGTCGCCGGGACATTCGCAGAGCAGCGCGATGTGATCGACCGCGCGCTGTCGGACATTCCGCCGGCCTTGGATGTTCTGGTCAGGGAGCGGCCCCGGCTGACGACCGCACTCGAGAAGCTCGGGCAGTTGAGCGATACCGCCACCCGTCTGGTCAACGACGCCGGTGACGATCTGGTGACCAACCTCAAGAACCTCGAGCCGACGATCAAGGCGCTCGCCGATGTCGGACCCGATCTGACAACTGGGCTTCGGTTTGCCACCGCGTTCCCATACGGCCCGACCTTCGCCGACCGAGTCGCACGAGGCGACAACATCAACCTGTTCGCCGTTTTCGACATCTCCTATCCGCGACTGAAGCGGACGCTGTTCCTCGGCACCAGGTGGGGCGACCAGGACGCAAAATTCATTCCGGCGCCGGGAGATCCGTTCTACCTGAACTACTCGTACGACCCGCTCGGTGCGGGTGTCGCGCCGCCACCGCCGGAGGATCCGGCCCTTGCGGCGGGGTTGCCTCCGGAGCAAGTGCCGCCTAGCGGGCCGATGCCGGCAGTCTCTGAGCCGCTGGTACCGGTGGTGCCACCCGCAGCCGCGGCTCCCGTGACCACGACGTCACAAGTCTTTGCGGGGCCCTACGGAGCCGAAGCAGCGGCGCCACCTGCGCCCGCCGCGCCGCCTGGCGAAGTCCCACCGACACCGGGAGGCGGTGGCTGATGACCCGGTTTGTCCGAAACCAGCTGATCATCTTCACGATCGCATCGATCGTCGGCGTTGCGGTGATGGTCTTCACCTACATACAGCTGCCGGCCTTGCTCGGCATCGGTCACATCAAGGTGACATTGGAATTGCCGGCCGCCGGTGGTCTGTACCGCTTCTCCAACGTGACCTACCGGGGCGTGCAGATCGGCGAGGTGAGAGAGATCAAGCTCACCGAGAAGGGCGCAGAAGCTGAGATGACGCTGGAGACCTCGCCGAAGATCCCCGCGGATCTGCAGGCCGAGGTTCGCAGCGTCTCGGCTGTCGGTGAGCAGTATGTCGATCTGCGTCCGCGTACCGATTCCGGGCCGTACCTGGAGGATGGCTCGGTAATCGCCATGGACAACGCGACCATCCCGCAGCAGGTGGGTCCAATGCTGGATCAAGTCAGCGCGCTTGTCGACAGCATTCCAGAAAACAGGATCAGTGACTTGCTTGATGAGACGTTCGAGGCCTTCAACGGCGCCGGCGAAGACTTCCAATCACTGCTCGACTCGTCGGCCAACATCACCGATTACCTCAACGACGTATCTGACCAGAGCCGAGCGCTGATCGATGACAGTGGGCCGCTTCTGGAGTCGCAGGCCGAGACCACGGACGCGATCCGGACGTGGGCGCGCAGCTTGGCTGGAGTCACCGAGGAACTCGCGCAGAACGATCCCGAATTGCGGACGATCCTGCAACGCGGACCCGGCTTCGCGCAGGAGGTTTCGGCGCTTCTGACTCAGGTAAAGCCGACTCTGCCGATACTGCTGGCGAACCTCACCACCTTGGGTCAAATTCTCGTCACGTACAACCCGTCGCTGGAACAACTCCTGGTGCTTCTGCCCGGGGTCATCGCGGCTCAGCAGTCATTTGGGCTTCCGAAGAACAACCCAATGGGGCTGCCCCTGAGCGACTTCTCGTTCACTATCGAAGATCCCCCCGCATGTACCGTCGGCTTCCTGCCAGCGTCGCAGTGGCGCAACCCCGCCGACACCACCACGATCGACACACCGGACGGGCTGTACTGCAAACTGCCGCAAGATTCGCCGATCTCGGTGCGCGGCGCACGCAACTATCCGTGCATTGGGCACCCTGGAAAGCGCGCCCCAACGGTCGAACTCTGCAACGACCCGAAGGGTTATAGGCCAAACGCAATTCGCCAACACACGCTCGGGCCTAATCAGTTCGACCCGAATCTCGTTGCGCAAGGGGTTCCGATCGATGATCGCGTTGACTTCAGAGATCGAATCTACGCGCCGATAGAGGGTACGCCCCTGCCGCCGGGTGCCGTCCCCGCCGGAACGCCACCGATCGCACCCAATCCACTCACCGATCCGCTGCCGCCCGCACCGTCGGCGCCCGCGCCGCCGGGCAATTCCCTCAATGGGGTGCCGATACCGCCTGTCGAGGCTCCGCTCGCGCCTGCAGCTGGAGAGGTACCGCCTGCGCCGCACGGTCCGCCGCCTGGGCCCGTCGAGGTGCCACCGCCAGACGGCGCGTTACCCGCGGCGCCAAGTGCGTTCAACGGCAACGGTTCTGGTGGTCCATCGGTTGCGATCACGAGCTACGACCCGGACACGGGACGTTATATGAGCCCCGATGGGCAGCTTCAGCAGGTGTCGACTCCGGTTGCTGGGACGCAACCCAGATCGTGGAAGGACCTGCTTCCGATCTGATCGGGCCAGCGGCGGCTAAGACAACTTTTCCAGTCGCACCGGCAACTGGGTGACAATCGGCTTGTTGTAACCGCATGCGCCGCTCGGGGCCATCGTCCGTTCCCAGCCCACGACGAGGTCCCGGGTCTTGTTCTTCTCACTCGTGGTCGGATCGAACCCCCACAACGCGAAGTTCTGGTGACCGGGGGCTGCCGTGCCGTCGGGGCACGGCGCCCAGTTCGGGATGTCGCGGTCGATCCGCCAAGAATCGCCGTTGAACTTCAGCGAACCGGTCCAGCCTGCGTCGCTTCTGACCTGGCCGTTGCATTGGATCGGACTAATACAGTCGGACGTCACAGTCCAGGTCTCCGTCTTCGACGGCTGGTCTATGTAGACCATGGCTCCACCCGCGCCGTTCGGGCCCGCGCTGGTTTGAGACCATTCGCCGTTCGAGAAGGCCCGATAGGTGCCATTGAGCGCAACTCCGTAGTCCGTGGCCTGCGCGGACGCAGCTGTGACGAGACTTCCGATCACGGCGATCGCCGTCGCGGCCGCGCCCGCAGCCACACCCATTGCGTGCATAACCCAGTAGCCTAACGCGGTCTGGAGCTATCTTCTCCAATAGCGAGAGCTTCGTTCCCGCCTATGTGAAAATGTTGCTGTGCGATCAGTCGTCGCGGTGCTCGCTGCCTTGCTCACCACCGGTTTGTTGCCCGGCGCGCCGCCGGCGGCCGCCGAGCCGCCCGAGTGCGACTACCCATCGTGCACGCCGGGCATCAGGCCCAACGTCGTGCTCGGCTCGTACTGCGACAACAGCACCTATTACGCGTTCGGTGTGACTTCATGGGGAAGGCTGGTGTTCTGCGGCTCACCCAGGAGATACGAACCGCGGTGGTTCCGCTCGCCCGAGATGCATGGAATCAGAAACGAAAGCGCACCCTGCCCCGCCCAGGACGGTGAAGTGGCCCAGGCACCCGACGGGCTGTTCTTGACGTGCGTGGCCAATAACGGCGCCAGCCAATGGACGCGCGGAGACACCTAGATCGCCCGTCCGAAGGGTGGGGAACGCGGGGGCAATACGTGAAGCCCCCGCCAGGTGGCCTGACTCGTTAGTGGCGCGCTTCACCCAATGTCAGAAATGTATCCACCGTGTGGCCCCGTTGATCTCCGCACACTTCAGCGGGACGCCGGGGGTACGGACCTGCAAGTCATTTGTGGTAATGGGTTGCTGCGCGCTATCACCCGGCCTTTCGCAGGGCAGCGCCAACTCGCGCGTGCCGATCAACGGGCCGACCCGAACCCACATGCCCTGCGCGGCGCAGATGAGGGTGTTCCGGCCGGAATCCAGGCCGAAGACGTAAGAAGGACGGGGTGCGCAGGGTGCGCCCTCGGCGACATTGCGGGCAACGTTCGGGACGCAGTCTGCCGAGTCGCAATACGCCGATGCCTCACCGGCGAAAGGTAATGACGCTGAGAGTAATCCACAAGCGACGACCGGCGCCGCGATGATCTTGCGCACCTCTGCCTCCTTCGGAGATCAGACCGAGCCCGCCAGCCAGTCCAGCCTAGCGTCGTCTTCGCAGCTTCGAGCGAGTTCGCAGTCGACAGACCGGCGATGTTGCGCGCCTGACGACTACCCGGCGGGTGTGAACCTGATGTTGAGTTCGGTGAGGCCGCGCAGGATGAACGTTGGTTCGTAGTTGTATGCGCGGGAGTCGGCGGGACCGTGCTTCTCGTCGTCGATCGTGATGTCGCTCAGCCGGTCGAGAATCCGCTCAATGCTGACCCGGCCCTCCACGCGGGCGAGCGGCGCGCCGGGGCACGAGTGGATACCGCGGCTGAACGCGATGTGCTCGCGGACGTTTTTCCGGTCAAGCTGGAACTCGTGGGGGTGCTCAAACCGGTTCGGATCGCGGTTCGCGGCGCCGGGGCTGACCATCACCGTGGTACCCGCCGGGACGGCGGTGTCGCCCAAAGTCGTTGACTTGCGGGCCATCCGGAACACGCTCTTCACCGGGCTGTCCATCCGCAGGCACTCCTCGATGAACACCGGAATGAGGCTGCGGTCGTCGCGCAGCTGCTGCTGGATCTCGGGTCGGTCACCGAGCACCCGCAGCGCCGCACTGAGCAGCTTGGCGGTGGTCTCCTGGCCGGCCCCGAACAGGAACGTGGCGGTGCGCACGACGTCGATGACTTCGGGCGTCGAGCCGTCGGGGTAGAGCGCAGTGGCCAGCCCGGTCAGCACGTCGTCACGCGGGTTCTGCCTGCGATCCTCGATGTAGTGACTGAACTTCTCGTCGGCCCACTCCAAGGGGTTGGCCGCGATCGGCTCGTGGTCGAGGCCTCCGATGTTGCTGCCGGGGCGCTGGGCGCCGAATGCTTCGCGAAACTCCTCGTGGTCCTCTTCGGGGACGCCGAGCAGATCGGCCACCACCAGCAGTGAGAACGGCCTAGCGTAGGCGGCCAGGAACTCACACTTGCCGTCGGTGATGAACTCGTCGATGTGGCGGTCGGCCAGCCGCCACATGAAGTCCTCGTTCTCCTTCAGCCGCTTGGGCGTCAACAACCGGCTCAGCAGCGACCGCGCATCGGTGTGGTACGGGGGGTCCATTGTCACCATGTGCTCGTACATGGGGATCTCGGCGCGATGCTCCACCAACTGCGCGCAGATGTCGTCGCCCTCGGGCACGAACGGGATCGGGGTGAACGGGCCCGCGACCGCGACGCAGGACGAGTAGTTCTCGGTGTCCTTGTAGACCGCGTTGGCGGCCTCCCAGCCGGTGACGGCGAGCACCCCGTTGTTGATCGGGCAGCAGGATGCGTCCTTGGTCCGCAGATGGTCGAAGTAGGGATGCGGGTCGGGCACGAGCGACGGATCGGTGAAGTAGTCGACGGAGTCGTATTCGGTGGTCATTAAAGGCGCTTCCTCCCGGAACCCGTGTTAGCTCCACTGGCTGACGTCGCACCGCGCTGGACGTGCACGGCACATAATATGCTGAGCACCTGCCTAGCATGGCGGTAGAGTCACGGTCAAGATGACACCCGGTATGGCGGCTAACGTCTCCTGTGGCGATGGTCTGGGAGACAGATTCGGGGAGGTGACATGGCGTCGGACCGAAGAATTGGGGCGCCGGACGCGAAGAATCGCGGCGTGCTGCTCGATGCTGCCGAGGAACTGCTCCTGCAGGAGGGTTACGCCGCCGTCACGTCTCGCCGGGTCGCGGAGGCCGCCGGTCTCAAGCCGCAACTCGTGCATTACTACTTCAGGACCATGGAAGACCTCTTCCTCGAGGTTTTCCGCCGCCGAGCGGAGGAGGGCCTCCTGGTGCTGGCGACGGCGCTGGCGTCGCCTCAGCCGCTATGGGCCCTGTGGAGGTTCAGCACCCAGCCTGAGGCCACCCGGCTGACGATGGAGTTCATGGGGCTGGCGAATCACCGCAAGGCGCTAAGGGCGGAGATCGTCTATTACGCCGAACGGTTCCGGAAGGAGCAGAACAAGGCGATCGCCGCTGCGCTGCGGCGCTACAACGTGGACGTCGCTGACGTACCGCCGGTGGTATGGACGGTGTTCGCGACGAGCGTGTCGCAGGCCTTGGTGATGGAACGGGCTCTGGGCATGTCGACCGGTCACGCAGAGACGTTCAAGTACTGCGAGGAATGGCTGCGTCGTCTGGAAGGTGATCCTGTGTCCGCAGGCGACGCGACGCCAGGGAGCGATCACCAGGCTCGAATCGAGCAGAGCGCACCCTTCGGTCCCTGAGCGGTCTTCACGACCACGCCGTCGACGGCAAGCGCACAGTGGATGTTGGGTCTCTTCGGTGACTCGCCGCCGGTGCCCGCGACTACCATCGCCCACTGATCGGGGTCGGCCAAACCGACGTCGAGGTTCCATTGCTGGTTCGGGCCGACTTGGGCTTCGATGTTGGGGCTGTACAGGTAGGGGTTGTGGCTGTATTCCGCCCAGTTCGGCGGGTCGGTGTCGCGGTAGTAGATCTCCGCCGTGAACGGCTCCTCGGCCCAAACCGTGTAATGGACTCGATGCAGCGGTGGAGGCGGCAGGTCGTCCGCGGCAGCGGTTGCGGTGCCGAAGGTGACACAAGCTCCCGCTAAAACCGTTGCCGACAGGACACTCAACAACGGCCTGGTACGCGCGCGATCAGCCGGAAACTTCATTTCCGAGATGATAAAACCTCGTTTCCGCCACCGGTCCGGAATCGGCGATCTGATTGTTACAACTTCGGGATTTCTCCAGCCGGTACCCGGACGACCTCGCTCGGGCGCGCATCCTGGCCTTCACCGGCGCCGTGACGAAGTAGGACCAAGCAGTCAGTCACTCCGGTCGAGTCGCAGGACAGCACATACGTCGATTTGTCGGCTGTTTGCAACTCCATCGACGAGGCGAGGAGCAAACTAGCATTGCCAGTAGTTTGTCTCAGTGCGGCGCGGGGTACTTAGCGCTAGCGGGTCAGGCCGTTTTGCCTGGCTGGCGAGCCATTCTGCGCCATTACGCAGGGGGAGTTTGATGAACCTGACACGGTTGGTCGCGATGTTCGCGGGGTTGCTCTTTCTGAACGGGATCCTGGCTGGCACCGCTTCGGCGACGACCGTCGTCGAGTGCCGGACGATGATAGCCCAACTGCGGAATGCCACGGTCCAGGCCCAGCGCCAGGCCGCCCAGACAAAGGACCAAAGCGGCAGCCTCGCAAAGCTTGATGACATCTCCCTAATGGTGGTGCAAGGCAGGAACGCGGAGGCCATCCAGAAGCTCAAAGACTTCGTCGCGCAAGGACACCCATCCATGGGTGTGCAGGATGTGATCGGCTGCATCCACGCGATCGGCGCCCCCTAGCTCGACTGCGCGCACCGAACGACTGTCACATTGGCAGGCGGGGGATCAGCGCGCCATCGACTTCGTTTCGCAGTTCATCACAGCGGGCACACCATTGCTCAGCGTGGGGCTAGTGTTGTTGCGTTGCGGTTCGCGACTGAGGAGTCATCATGATGTACGCCCGTCACCACTTCGGCAAGCTTTTCGGTGCGGTGATAGCGGTGGCCGCTCTGAGTCTGGTCACCCCCGGCGCCGCCTCCGCCGACGCCACCGACGACGCGTTTCTGACGAACCTCTTCAGCCACGGGGTCAATTTTTCACAACCGGAACAGATTGTGAAGCGGGCCCGGACGGTCTGCGAGGCGTTTGCCTCCGGCAAGTCGCCGGCAACCATTCACCAGCTAACCCTGAACGACTCCGCCTTTACTCCGCGTCAGGCCGCGGTTTTCATGGCCGACGCCGTCCAGGCCTACTGCCCCAAGTACTCCGACCAGTTCATGAGCTAACCGCGCTGTCGACTCGACTTCTCAGGTGTGGGTTTTCGCGATGCGATGTGTGGAGTGGGCTTTACCCTGGGTGGGGAAATGAGCGCCTATCAGACGCTGGTGGTCGGCACCGATGGCTCGCACACGTCGTTGCGTGCGGTGGAGCACGCGGCCGCGTTCGCCGCGGCACTTAACGCGAAGTTGATCATCGCGATGGCGCACTTGCCTAATGTGGACAAGGGAGGCTGGGGAAGACCAGCCCGGCCGGATCGTGTGATTGATGGCCGCGCCGAGGTCGTCCTCCGGGACGAGGGGGACTTCAAGATGCACGGGATGGCCCCCATATTTGGGATCCTTCGGGAAGCTCGCGACCGGGCCAGCGCGGCTGGGGCCAAGAATATCGAGACGCGACCGATTCAGGTTGGTCGTCTGGGTGGTCCGGCACAGGCGCTGTCCCGGCTCGCCGAGGAGGTCAAGGCCGATCTGTTGGTGGTTGGCAACGTGGGACTGGGCACGCGCGCCGACAAGTGGCTTGGCTCGGTGCCCGGCAACGTCTTGCGCAGGGCCAAGACCCACGTGCTGATCGTCCACACCACCGACTGAAGCAGCCGTCCAGGCCGACCCTGTCTGTCGTTATGCCAATACCGAAGCTATGACTCCGGTGCGGGTCAGGTTGTGAAGCCGATCATTCGGCGCGTCATCTCCTGCAGATACCGCGCAGGGTGTCGCCGTCGACATCGGCCAACAACGGATGCATGACGGCGACGCTGATCGCGCTCGACAGCATCGCCGCGTGCAAGCGCGCCTCTTCCCCGCCGTCGGTGCCGAGCAGCGCCGCGTAGAGGCGCTCGATGAAGCGCTGAAATGGTTCGTACTCCGCTTGAAGACGAATGATGACAGGGTCGAACATCGGAATGTTGAATGCGCCACGACGGTCGATGGCCTGTTCGATCATCCGGTCGAGGAGTACCTCCCGCGCCCGCAGCGGGTGCCCTTCCGCTTCGGCGGCTTCGAGCGGGTCTTCGAGCCTGGCCCATCTCGCGCTCGGTGATGGCGATGACGATTTCTTCCTTGGTCTTGAACTGGCGGTACACCGCCGCCTTCGTCACACCCATTTCGTCGGCGATCATCTGCAGAGATGTCCCGCTGACGCCGTTCTCGGCGATGAGTTTCAGCGCCGCGTCCAGCACGCGCGTCTGGGCGGCGGTGCGCGTGATCGCGCTGAACCGAGGGCCCTGCCGCGTCGACGTCACACGACGAGGGTAATCGAGGATTGACCGCTTGGTAGCCGATCGGCTACCGTCCAGTTGCCGATCGGCAACCGACGTCCATCGATGAAGAGAGCTCGACGATGAAGCGAACTGACGGTGAGTTCATCCTTCTCTGCACCCTGCCGGTGGTCGCGCTGATCTGGGTGTCCGCCTTCTTCCTGTTTCCCGGCTTCGCGCACCCGATGTCGCCGAGCTTGTCCGCCGAGGAAGTCGCGACCTTCTATCGCGACGAGACCGCGCGTATCCGCTACAGCATGATCCTGTTCAACTGGTTCGGCGTCGGACTGGTCCCCATCGTGATCCTGCTCGCGATGCAGATTCGGCGCATGGCCCACCGGACGCCGATCCTGTCCTACTGCCTGATCGCATGCGCAGGCGGCCCACCCACGATCTTCCTCATCGCCAACATGTTCTGGCTTCTCGGCTCGTTTCGCCCTGACCGTGCGCCCGAGCTCACGCAGTTGTTGAACGATCTCGCGTGGCTCACCTTCACCCTTACCGTTCCGTACCTGATCGCGCAGTGTCTGCTGCTGGCGCTGGCGATCTTCTGGGACCATCAGGACCAGCCGATCTTCAAACCATGGGTTGCTTTCTTCAACGTCGCGACGGCGATCGCGTTGGCCCCCGCCGCCTTCACCGCGCTGTCGTTTACCGGGCCGCTAGCCTGGGATGGTCTGCTGTCGTTCTGGGTCAAGAACAGCGCGATCGCGATCTGGATCGTCGTGATGGGAACCGTTCTTGCGCAAAATATTCGGGAGCAGCGAGCCCAGGAGCGGGTCGCGGCATGAGCCCATCGACGACGACGCTGCCTGCGACGGAAGATCCGCCAGCGGGTTCCCGGGCGAGCAGGCTGCTGTGGAACATCCGGTATCACCCCAAGCGCGAGCTGTGGTTCGCGTGGTGGGTCATGGTCGTCTTCTACAACCTCTACGGGGTGCTGTTCTTCTTCGTCGCCCGCGTGCAGCCACCGCCCAGCCCCGCGTGGGACACGCCGACCGTGGTGCGGTGGTTCGACGGCCACGGTCACGGCATCATCGTCGGATTCGCCGTCGTGTTCCTGGTAGCCGGGATGTGCGCCCCGATGAACGCCCTTCTGGCGTACTCGATGCGGCGGATGTCGGTCAGTCGGCTGTTCGCCTACTCCTACCTGATCATCTATGCGCTGGCCGCCGTGCCGGGCATGCTGGTGATGGCCATGGCGATGACGGTCGCGGCGTATCGGCCCGACCGTGATCCCGAAATCATCATGTGGCTCTACGATTTCGGCTTCCTGTCGTTCAGCGGCACCATGGGTGTGTTCCTGATCGGCTCGCTGGTGTACATGGTCGCGATCCTGCTCGACAAGAACCGGGTGTTCCCGAAGTGGTTCGGCTATCTCGGCCTGTGCAATGCGCTGACCGAGGTGGTCGTCGCACCCGCGTGGATCTTTTCGCGCGGCGCCTTCGCGTGGAACGGCGCCATTGCGTGGTGGATCAACATGGTGGTTTTCGTGCTCTACACAGGGGTGTTCATCGTGTTGTTGCGCAAGATGATCGAACGCGAGGACTTCGGCACAGGTGTGCTGCCGGACCTCGCCGCCAAGGAGGCGTCACGATGACGAATGTCGCCGGGGCGCCCAAGCCGGAGCATCTGGACGACGAGCGCGCCAGGTTCGTTCCTGGTCAACCCGACATGTGGATGTTCGTTCTCTTCGAAACGCTGCTGTTCACCGGGTATTTCTCGGTCTATCTGATATCCCGGACCCAGAATCGAGAGCTGTATCTGTCGGCGCAGGGCGACTTGGATCTGCCCTTCGGGGTCTTCAACACCGTCGCTCTGCTGCTCAGCTCGTGGGCCGTCGCGCGCTGCGTGCAAGCCGCGCGAGCGGGCGCCTACCGGTCGGCGATGACCAATGCCCTCCTGACGCTGAGCTTCGGGCTCGTGTTCCTCGTCTCGAAGATCCTGGAGTGGATCAAGGAGATCCGGATGGGAAACACGTTCACCAGCAACGAGTTCTTCCAGCACTATTTCTTCTTGACCTCGATCCACTGCATACACGTCCTGATCGGGTTCGTCGTGCTCGGCGTCCTCGTGTATCAACTGTCCAGTCCGCTTCGGCGATCCCAGCAGCTTGTCGAAACGTGCGCCACCTATTGGCACACAGTCGATTTCCTCTGGGTGCTGATCTTCGCGCTGCTCTACGTTGTGAGGTGATCGGTGAGCACCACATCGAACAAGAGACTGCTGATCGTCTGGGCGATTTTGACGTCGATGACCTTGGTGTACGTCTGGCTGGACCACTCGGTCGACAGGAGCGGCACACTTCAGGCCAGCACTGTCGTCACGGTGAGCGCCATCGTCATCGCGCTGATCAAGGTGCGCATCATATTCAGGGAGTTCATGGAGGTGCGCCACGCTCCCGCTCTGCTGTGCCGACTCACCGACGGGTGGGTGGTCCTCATCGGCGTGTGTTTGCTCACCACGTACTTCGTCGGCTCGGCGATCGCCTGAAGGCCCTAGCCTCCCGGCACTGCCCCGAACCGAGTTGCTCGGCGTAGCGGTTGACGGTGTCGGCGACTGTCGGCACGACGGGTTCTGTTACACCGACAGGATCGTCGCCGACGCCGTTCCCGGTGCGCCGTAGACCTGAGCCAGCCCCACCTTCGGCTCACCGGGTACCTGGCGGTCGCCCGCCTCGCCCCGCAACTGGCGCACCAGCTCGTGCACCTGCCGCAGACCGGACGCACCGATGGGCTCACCGTTGGCGATCAGCCCGCCGTCGGTGTTCACCGGCATCGTGCCGCCGATCTCGGTGGCGCCGTCGGCCAGTAGCTTCTCCTGCTCGCCGTCGGCGCACAGACCCGTTTCGGCCATGTGGATCACCTCGGCGCCCGCGTCGGTGTCCTGCAGTTGAGCGACGTCGACGTCCTCCGGACCGATGCCCGCCGCCTCGTACGCCGCGTTCGCGGCGTACACCGTCGGCGACGCATCCTCGTCGAGCGGCGCGAACGTCGCGTGCACCTCGTACGCCCCGAAGGTGCGCGTCCGGATCTCAGTCGCCTTGACGTAGACCGGTTTCTTGGTGAACCGGTGCGCGATGTCGCCCCGGCACATGATCACCGCCGCCGCACCCTCGTCCGGCGCGCAGAACATGTACTGCGTCAGCGGGTAGTTGAGCACCGTCGAGTTGAGGATCTCTTCCTCTGAAATCGGCTTGCGCCGGAACGCATTCGGGTTCTTCTCGCCGTTGCGGAAATTCTTCGCGGCCACTTTGGCCAACGTCTCCTGGGAGATGCCGTGCTTGTTGAGGTAGTGGTTGGCCTTCATCCCGAAGAACTTGGTCGTGACGAACTGGCCGTTCTCGGCGTACCACTGAGGCAGCGCCAACTTGGCCGGGTCGTCGGTGAACGCGCCGCGGGGATGCTTGTCCAGGCCGATGGCGATGCCGATGTCGTACTTGCCGAGCCGGATCGTGTCGGCGGTCTGCTGGATGGCCGATGCGGCTGTCGCGCAAGCGTTGAAGACGTTGGTGAACGTGATGCCGGTCAGGCCGACCAGCCGGGTCACCGCGTCGGGGTTGCTCACCTCGTAGCTGCCGCCGAAGCCGAACTGGATGTCACGCCAGTCGACACCCGCATCCTCCAGGGCAAACTGGATCGCGTCGGCGCCCATCTCCATGGCGGTCTTGTCGAACCGGCCGAAGGGATGCAGCCCCACGCCGATGATGGCGACGTCGTTGGTCATTGGATACCTCTCTAGACCGGCTGGAAGGCGAACGTGACGAGTTCGTTGCCCTCGTCATCGGTGGCGAACGGGATCATCGTCAGCTCGACATCCATCCCGAACTGCAGCTTCTCCGGGTCGTTCTCGGTGAGCCGGCCCTCGACACGGACGACGTCCTCGAGCTGAACGAGCCCGACCCCGAACGGCACGAAGTCCTTGCCCGTCGGGCCCTTGTAGGGCGCGCCAGGGGGAAAGCCCTGGGTCGTCCACGCCACCAGGGTGCCGCGGCGGGGCAGGTTCACCTCGGACATGTCGCCGCCGCTGCACCTGGGGCAGCGCTGCTGGACGGGAAAGGTGGTGGCGCCGCACGCGCCGCAGCGGCTGCCGATCAGCTGCGGGTTCTCGTCGGGCCAGGTAGAGATCTCAGGCGCGAGCGCCCTCTGCGGTGTCGACACCCGGTTGACATTAATCGGAAATGGCATTCTCGTCTAGAGAGAACAGGCGGTCCAGCGGCCGCTGATCGGCTAGCGTTCGGCCCGTGGACGGCGACAGGGCTCAAATCACCGAGGTGCTGATCCGCTACGCCACGGGAATCGACTCGAAGAACTGGCCGCTGTTCCGCACGTGCTGGGCCGACGAGGTCGATCTCGATTACGGCGAGCTCGGGACATTCTCCGACCCCGACGCCTTCACCGACCTCTTCGCCCAGATTCATGGCCCGATGGGAAACACCTACCACCGGCTGTCGAATTTCGTCATCGATGTCGACGGCGAAACCGCCACAGCGCGGACCTACGTTCACGCCGTGCTGATGGTGGCGGCCGGCGACAACGCGCCGTGGGTCGACGCGATCGGTCACTACGACGACGAACTCGTGCGCGGCGCCGACGGATGGCGGATCCGGCGCCGGGTCGCCTGCACGCCGCGCCTACTCAACGGCGGAGGACCGCCCTCGTGACGAACGACTTCGCGCAGCGCTACGGGCGATGGGCAGTCATCGCAGGCGCATCTGAGGGCGTAGGAGCCTGCCTGGCCGACCAATTGGGTGAGCGCGGACTGGATCTGGTGCTCATCGCCCGTAACGAGGCGCTGTTGGAGGAGGTCGCGGCAGGGGTGCGGGAGCGCCACGGCGTCGAGGTGCGATCCGTGCCGTTGGATCTGACCGTGCCCGATCTCACCGAACGGGTGGGCGAGGCGACCGACGGGCTCGAGGTGGGGCTCGTCGTCTACAACGCGGGCGCGGCGAACCGGACGGTCGAGTTTCTCGACGAGTCCCTCTCCGACTCGGTGCAGCAGATCACGCTGGCGTGCATCGGACCGGTCGCGATGGCCCGGCTTTTCGCGCCCGCGATGCGGCAGCGCGGGCGCGGCGGCATCGTGCTGGTGAGTTCGCTCGCCTGTCTGGCCGGTGCGTCCCTGCTGGCGGTGTACTCGGCGGTGAAGGCGTTCAACGTGAACCTCGCCGAGGGGCTCTGGGCCGAGCTGCGCCCGCACGGCGTCGACGTGTGCGCGACGCCGCTCGGCATGACCTGGACCGAGGCGTACCAACGCATGGGCTTTCCGTACGACCCGGAGACGGTGATGCTGTCAGAAGACGTCGCGCGCGAGATCGTCGAGAACATCGGCAACGGACCCACTTACGTTGTGGGAGAGAAGAATCGAACTATGGCATCAATGGTGTGGACCGCCGATCGGCGCACGCTGGTCGAGCTCATGACAGCGGCCTCGCTGGACTCTGCCGCCAAGCAGGGAACCGCGGGCTGATGCGCGCGGTGGTGCTGCGCGGGGGAGAGCTCGAGGTGCGCGAGACCGACGACCCGGTGCCAGGCCCCGGTGAACTGCTGATCAAGCCGCTGTCCGCGGCGATCTGCGCATCGGACGTGCACTACATGGACCATCCGAACTCGGCCGACAGGTTCAAATGGGACACCGACCGCGACACCGTCATGGGCCATGAATTCGTCGGCGAGGTGGTCGGTCACGGGCCGGACTGCTCGGACGAATTCCCGGTCGGCACACGCGTCACCAGCCTGCCGATCATGATCCGCCACGGCGAGGAGCCGCTCGTGATCGGGCACAATCCGGACGCACCAGGCGCCTTCGGCGGGCTGATGCTCGTCTCGGAGTTGATGGCGCGCAGGGTGCCCGACGGCGTGCCCAACGATTCCGTCGCGCTTGTGGACGCATTCGCCGTCGGCGAGTTCTACGTTCGGTGTTCGGGTATCGCACCTGGCGAACTACCGCTCGTCATCGGAGCAGGCGCAATCGGTCTGTCGACGGTGGCCGCGCTCAAGGCCCGCGGCATCGGGCCCATCGTGGTGTCGGACTTTCACGACGACCGGCTCGCCTACGCCAAGACCTTCGGGGCCGACGTCCTGGTCAACCCGTCGACGCGGGATCCGTACGACGTGTGGCGGGAAACGTTTCGGGCCAACAACTTTGCGACGACACAGGTCATCTTCGAATGTGTGGGCCGGAACGGCCTGCTGCAGACTATCGTCGACGCGTGCGAATTCATGGCGCGGGTCTACGTCGCAGGCGGCTGGTATGACGCGGGGACGATCGAAGCCACCGCGGCCACCCACAAGGGCATGACGATCCAGTTCGGCGGCGGTCCGCTGCCGCAGGACTGGTACGGCACACTGGACGCGGTGGCCGACGGCCGGCTCGACCCGTCACCGAGCATCGGCCGGGTCATCGGACTCGACGACGTGCCTGACGCCATCGACCAGGTGCGCAAAGGGCAGGGCCCGCCGCGCGTCATCGTCCATCCGACCGCGTGATGACGGTGCTCCCGGGGCCGGTGCGCCAGATGGGTTACGTCGTCACCGATCTCGACCAGGCGATGGCGGGGTGGCTGGCGCTCGGTGTCGGACCGTGGTTCGTCATGCGCGACATGCCGTTGCAAGCGTTCTACCGCGGTGCGCCGTGCACAGTGACGGTGTCGCTGGCCTGGTCCAACAGCGGCGAATTGCAGATCGAGCTGATTCACCAACAGGATGCGACGCCGAGCATCTTCACCGAGTTCGTGACCGCCAACGGACCCGGTCTGCATCAGCTGGCCTATTGGACAAGCGATTTCACTGAAACCATGCGCGCGGTTGCGAACGCCGGGTGGCCGGTCGTATGGTCGGGCGGCGAAGGCTACGGCGTGCGATTCGCCTATGTGGAGCCGCCGAACTCGCCGGCTGCCGTCATCGAGATCTCAGAACTCACCGACGCGACGGCAGCGAACGCGATCTTCATCCACGACGCGGCAGCAGAATGGGACGGCAGCAACCCGATTCGGGTGCTCGGCGGTTAGTGATTCACGTTTCGCGCTTGCGCACCTTGTCGGCCGCGGTCCAGTGCGCATCGGAAACCCACAACCGCGCGAAGGCGGCGACCGCCTCGGTGGTGGTGGCGCCCAGCATCACGCGCTTGATCTCCCCGGCGGGACGGTTCGCCAGAGCGCGCGCGATACTGCGCCATTCGGTGTCGAAGGAGTCGCGGGCGATGACGTGGTCCACCAGCCCGCTGCCGAGTGCGTCCTGTGCGGTGAGGATCATCCCCGTACCTGCCAGCAGAAGGGCCTTGCTGAACCCGACCAGTTCGACGAGCCGCTCGGCCCCGCCCCATGCGGGCATGATCTCGAGCGACACCTGGTTGAAGCCGATCTTGATGTCGTCGGCGGCCAGCCGGATATCGGCCGACACAGCCACCTCGGCGCCGCCGCCGAGCGCGTGACCGTTCAGCGCGGCCACCGTCGGTCCGTCGAAGCCGGCGATCCGGTCGCAGATCGACCGCATCCGCCACGCCATGGCGCCCGCCTCGCGTTCCGTGCGCAGCGCGCTGAGCTCCTTGAGATCGCCGCCCGAGACGAAGGCGCGATCACCTGCGCCGGTGATGACGAGCGCGTCGGCACCCTGCGCCCCGTCGAGCGCCTTGTCCAACTGGTCCATCGTCTCCAGCGAGATGGCATTTCGGGCATGCGGGCGGTCGATCGTGATGACCGCCAAACCGTCATCCACTTCCAGGTCGACCATCGCTCATTCTCCGTCGGCGGTATTGGCATTCTCTTGAGCGGAGAATAGCATCGCGAATGAATGGAGGTGCCGCGGCGCGCAATGCGAAAAATCCCGGTGGAGCTGACCAAACGCTACGAGGACGAGGGGTGGTGGCGGCCCGAGACACTCGGCGATCTCATCGCCGACGGGCTTGCGGCGAACCCCGGCACCGGCTTCTGGGTGCACTCGGACGTCCGCCCGTATGCCGGGACGTTCGCCGACGTGGAATTGCAGGCCCGTCGACTCGCCGAAGGTCTGCGCGCGCGTGGCGTCAGGCCCGGCGACGCCGTCGCCATCCAACTGCCCAACTGGGTGGAGGCGGCCGCGTCGTTCTGGGCGGCGGCCTTTCTCGGTGCGGTGGTGGTGCCCATCGTGCACTTCTACGGCCGCAAGGAACTGACCCACATCATCGCCACGGCACAGCCGAAAGTGTTCATCACCGCAGAAGAGTTCGGACGGATGAAGTACCTGCCCGACCTCTGCGCGGGTGTGCCGATCGTCGGGTTGGTAGGGGCGGACGAACGCCCGCGTGAGGAGCACGTGCACCGCTTCTCCGAACTGCTCGCCGATGAGCCGTTGGTGGGAACGATCCCCGCGGATCCGGGAAGCCCAGCGTTGATCGCATTCACCTCGGGCACGACGAGTGATCCGAAAGGCGTCGTACACAGCCATCAGACACTGGGTTTCGAGACCCGACAGCTGTTGGCGAACTACCCGCCCGACCGCGGCAGGCAGCTCACCGCGACACCGGTCGGGCACTTCATCGGCATGCTCGGTGCGTTCCTCATTCCGGTTCTCGAGGGCGCCTCGATCGACCTCTGCGACGTCTGGGATCCCGGCAAGGTACTCAAGTTGATCGAGAGCGAAGGCCTCGCTGTCGGTGGTGGCCCGCCGTATTTCGTCACCAGCCTGCTCGACCATCCCGACTGCACCGCCGAACACGTGTCGCACTTCAAAACCGTTGGGCTCGGCGGGTCCACGGTGCCCGCCGCCGTCACCCGCAGGCTGGCCGACATGGGTATGTTCGTGTTCCGCTCCTACGGCAGCTCCGAGCATCCGTCGATCACCGGGTCGAGTCGCGATGCGCCGGAGGACAAACGGCTCTACACCGACGGCAACCCCCGTCCCGGGGTGGAGATCCGACTCGGCCCGGACGGCGAGATCTTCAGCCGCGGACCCGATCTGTGCCTCGGCTACACCGACGACGCGCTGACCCAGCAGGCATTCGACGACGAGGGCTGGTATCGCACAGGCGATGTCGGCGTGCTCGACGATGACGGGTACCTGACCATCACCGATCGCAAAGCCGACGTCATCATCCGTGGTGGCGAGAACATCTCGGCTCTCGAGGTCGAGGAGGTTCTGCTCAGCATGCCCGCGGTCGCCGAGGCCGTGGTGGTGGCCGCACCCGACAGCCGGCTGGGCGAGCGCGCCGCCGCGGTGCTGCGGATTCGCGACGGCCACGACATGCCGACCCTCGACGACGTACGCGACCACTTCAAGGCGGCGGGGGTCGCGATCCAGAAGTGGCCAGAGGAGTTGCACCGGGTGGACGACTATCCGCGCACGGCGAGCGGGAAGGTGCAGAAGTTCGTGGTTCGCCAGAACCTGTTGGCCTGAGTTCGCCAGAACCTGTTGGCCTGAGTTCGCCAGAACCTGTGAGGTCGGCAGGATGCACATTGCGTTGAGCAGCTAGTGAGAATAGGATTCTCTCAAGAGGATAAGGAGTCTTTCATGGGTCAACTTTCGCATCGGGTCGACATTCCGTTTCCGCTGTTCGACGCTGACAATCACCTCTACGAGCCGCCAGAGGCGATGACCAAGTACCTGCCCAAGGAGTACAAGGACGTCGTCCAGTACGTCGAGGTGAACGGGCGGACCAAGATCGCGCTGCGCGGCGTGATCAGCAACTACATCCCGAACCCGACGTTCTCCGTGGTCGCCAAGCCGGGCGCCTGGGAGGAGTACTTCAAGTTCGGAAACCCCGACGGCAAGAGCAAGCGTGAGCTGTTCGGTGAGCCGATGAGGGCGATCCCGGCGTTCTTCGAGCCCGGGCCCCGCCTGGAGAAGATGAACGAGCTCGGCATCGAGCGCAGCCTGATGTTCCCGACGCTGGCCAGCCTCATCGAGGAGCGGCTGGCCGACGACCCGATTGCCATCCACGTTCTGATCCACTCGCTCAACCAGTGGCTCGACGAGGTCTGGGGCTTCAACTACCAGAACCGCATCTTCACCACGCCGGTGATCACACTGCCCATCGTCGAGAAGGCCATCGAGGAGCTGGAGTGGTGCGTCAAGCGCGGCGCCCGCGCCATCCTGATCCGTCCCGCGCCGGTGCCCGGCTTCCGCGGCCCGCGGTCGTTCGCGCTGCCGGAGTTCGACCCGTTCTGGGAGCGGGTCGTCCACCACGACGTCTTCGTCGGCATGCACAGCTCGGACAGCGGCTACTCGCGCTACACGTCGGAATGGGACGGCGCAGCGCAGGAGATGCTGCCGTTCCAGACCAACGCGATGTCGATCCTCAACGAATGGCGCCCGATTCAGGACGCGGTGGCGTCCTGGGTGATCCACGGCGCGCTGTTCCGGCACCCGAAGCTGAAGGTGGGCATCGTCGAGGCGGGCTCCAAGTGGATGTTCCCGTTGTTGGACTCCATGACCGAGGTGTACAAGAAGGCGCCGGAGGCCTTCCTCGGCAATCCCATGGAGGAGATCAAGAACCGCATCTACGTCAGCCCCTTCTACGAGGAGGGCATCGACGACCTGATCAACCTGATCGGCGTCGAGCAGGTGCTCTACGGCTCCGACTGGCCGCACCCGGAGGGGTTGGCCGAGCCGACCCACTACGTGACCGCGCTCGAGCATCTCTCGGTCGAGGATCAGGCCAAGATCATGGGCGGAAACCTGGGGCGTCTCGTCACGACGTGACCCAGACTCCGTGGGAGACCATCCCCGAGATGGTCTTGAGCGCAGCGGACCGGTTCGGCGACGCGGAAGCCGTCGTCGACGGTCCGCTGCGGTTGTCCTTCACCGAGGTCGTCGACCGGATTCGGTGCGCGGCAGGGGCGTTCGCCGATCTCGGAATCGCCAAGGGCGATCGGGTCGCCGTGTGGGCACCCAACTCCGCCGAGTGGATCATCGCGGCGTTCGGGTTGCTCACCGCGGGCGGTGTGCTCGTCACCGTCAACACCCGGTTCAAGTCCGATGAGGCCGGCGACATCATCGAACGCAGCGGCGCGAAAGCCGTGTTGGTGCAGAAGGACTTCCTGGGGCAGGACTACCCGGCACCTCACGGCGTGCCGGTCATCGACCTGAAATCCGACTTTCTCGCCAGCGGTTCGCCGTCGGCGCGCGACGGAAGCGACGTCACGGGTACCGACACGTCCGAGATCATCTTCACGTCGGGCACCACCGGCAGGCCCAAAGGCGTGTTGATGAACCACTACCAGAATCTGCGCCACTACATCGAATACAGCGGTCTGATCGACCTTCGTCGGGGCGACCGCTATCTGATGATCAACCCCTACTTCCACACGTTCGGGTTGAAGGCAGGCCTGCTGTCCTCGTTCATCCGCGGTGCCACCATGTTCCCGATGGCGGTCTTCGACATCGATCGCGTCGTGGAAACCGTTGCGGCCGAGCGCATCACCGTGCTGC
Organism: uncultured Actinomycetota bacterium; assembly: GCA_963786995.1. Lineage (GTDB taxonomy): Bacteria > Actinomycetota > Actinomycetes > Mycobacteriales > Mycobacteriaceae > Mycobacterium. The sequence goes on from CAWBBH010000012.1 coordinate 25,499, forward strand.
CCGGCCCACCGACGTTGTACCACGCACTGCTGGGCGTCTCCGACAAGAGCAAGTTGGCGACGCTGCGCGTCGGTGTCACGGGTGCCGCCGACATCCCCGTCGAACTGATCAAGCGCGCCTTCGACGAACTGCCGTTTCAGACGTTGGCGACCGGCTACGGGCTGACCGAGGGAGGAACCGCGACGCTGTCACGGCCCGGTGACTCAGCCGAGGACATCGCGACCACCGCCGGCCTCCCGATGGGCGGAGTGGAACTGCGTATCGCCACGACGGCGAGGTGCTGATGCGCGGCTTCACGGTCATGCAGGGATACCTCGACGATCCGGCCGCCACCGCGGAGGCCATCGACGGTGACGGCTGGCTGCACACCGGCGACCTCGGCACCATCGACGACACCGGCCGGCTTCGCATCGTCGGCCGCAAGAAGGACATGTTCATCGTCGGCGGCTTCAACGCCTACCCGGCCGAGATCGAGGGCTTCCTGCTCGAGCATCCCGCCGTCGCGCAGGCCGCCGTCATCGGCGTGCCCGACGAGCGGCTCGGACAGGTCGGTAAGGCGTTCGTCGTGCTCGAAGACGGGCAGGAGAGGTCAGTCACCGCCGACGATCTGATTGCATGGAGCCGGGACCGGATGGCTGGTTTCAAGGTGCCCCGGTACGTAGAGTTTCTGGACGAGCTGCCGCTCAATGCGACAGGCAAAGTGATGAAGGATCAGCTGACCAAGAGATCGCGCTAAGCGCCCGCACAGCCCGTAAATAGCATTTCCGCAGGACATGCGTGAATTCAGCGGATATGCGAATCCTGTATCGTCGCGGCGATACCGAAAATAGAAAATGCCATTCTCATAATCACAGTGCTTACCGGACAGGAGGTTGCATGCGGTCCCGGAAGCAGACTCCGCCGGAACTGAACGGCGACCACGTCGACGACGCGGCAGGCGAGAACGAATCCGTCGACGCGCTCGCGGCGGAGGAGGCGGAGGCCGAGGCAGCCGAAGCCGAGGCGAAGGCCGCTGCCGCCCGTGCACGCGCCCGCGCATTGCGCCTGCGCCGCGAGGCCGCCGAGGCCAAGGCAGCCGAGACCAAGGCGGCCGAGACCAAGGCGGCCGAGACCGTCGCAGCACCCGGAAGAAGCCGGCGAATCAGACGACGCCGGACGAGGCGGCAGAGGAGACAGCCGCGCCGCCGCCGAATCGACGGGCGCGCCGGCCCGGGAACGGCGCGGCGTGCGGATACCGCTGCCGTCGTGGAAGGGCGTCGCGGGCGCTGTCACCGTCCTCGTGATCGCCGCCCTGCTGGCCGCCTGTGGCTACATGTACTGGAGCCACCGTCAGGTGCTAGGCCGAGCAGCAGCGCAGAGCCGAGTTCGAAGCGGCCGCCCGTCAGGGCGTCGTCACGCTGATGTCGCTGGACTACAAGAAGGCCAAGGAAGACGTCCAGCGCATCATCGACAACTCGACCGGCCAGTTCAAGACCGACTTCCAGAACACCGCAGAGGATTTCGTCAAGGTCGCCGTCGAATCGAAAGCCGTCACCGAAACGAATGTGACTGCGACTGCGGTCGAATCGATGACCGATGACACCGCAACCGTCCTCGTCGCCGCGTCGTCGCGCGTCACCAACGCCGCGGGCGCCAAGCAGGAGCCGCGCGCATGGCGGCTCAGCGTGAACTTGGCGCGTGACGGCGGACAGTTGAAGCTGGCGAAAGTCGAGTTCGTACCGTGACCGATGACAAGGATGTCCCCGACGTGGATCCGACCGAGGCCGAAGAGCCGGTGTCGACCGCAGTCGAGAGCGACGCCATCGAAAAGCAGCAGTCCGAACCCAAGCCGGTGGCCAAGCCGAGGCGCAACGTCCTCGGCGGAGTGGGCCGGGGCGCCAGAAGGCACTGGGTCGCCGTCGCCCTGACGGTCGCACTGGTCGCCGCGGCGGCGCTGACGGGCTGGATGTACTTCTCCGTCTACAAGTCGGACCGCGGGACCGAAGCCGAGGCGATGCAATCCGCCGTCCGGGCCGCATCCGACGGAACCGTGGCGCTGCTGTCGTACTCGCCGGACAGCCTCGACAAAGACTTCGCGACCGCGAAAAGCAAACTCACCGGCAGCTTCCTGTCGTACTACACCCAGTTCACCGAGCAGATCGTCGCGCCTGCGGCCAAGCAGAAGGCCGTCAAGACGCAGGCGGCCGTCGTACGCGCAGCCATATCGGAGATTCGACCCGAGAAAGCGGTGGTGCTCGTCTTCATCAACCAGACCACCGAGAGCAAGGACCGACCCGACGCCAGCTTCATCAACAGCGCTGTTCGGGTCACCATGCAGAAGATCGACGGCGGCTGGCTCATCTCCTCCTTCGACCCGGTTTAAGCCGTGCGGGGCTGTGCTCGTCGTTGACCTCGGCGACCCGCCGACCTGTCCGCGCGCCCCGACGGGGGTGGTCGTGGCGGTGGGCTCGGCCGCAGACATCGCGTCGCCCTCCGCCCAGCACTGGATCGATCGCGCGACGTTCACGCTCACCGAGGACGAGGTGACCGACCGCCGCAGCGTCACCGTCACGTCGACTGACACCGCGCTCGCCGCACTGACCACCCGCTTCGAGATGTGGCCGCAGGCGGCGACCGTGTGCGACGACGTGCTGCGTGCGGCCGATCCGGCGGCGGCAACGGTGGCCGGGGTGATCACCGAGTCGCTCGCATACTCGACGCTGCAGGCAGGCGGCGAGTTCGCCGCGTGGCTGCAGCAGCGGGGTCCGGCCACCGCACCGGCGTTGCCCGACCCCGTGGTCGCCGACCGCGACGGGGACACCCTGCACATCCGCTTCAACCGGCCGTCGCGCCACAACGCGTTCTCCACCGACGCGCGCGCCGCGCTGCTGGAAGCCCTCGACGTCGCCCGGTACGACCCGTCGGTCGACGAGGTGATCCTCAGCGGTAACGGCCCGTCCTTCTGCAGCGGCGGTGACCTCGCCGAGTTCGGTTCGTTCGCCGATCCCGCGAGCGCCCATATCGCCCGTGTGCGGCACAGTCCGGCCCTTGTCCTTGCCGAACTCACCGTGCGCTTGGGTGAGCGCTGCCGAGCGCGGGTGCACGGGCAGGTGCTCGGGAGCGGACTGGAGATGGCTGCTTTCTGCGGATGGGTTGTCGCCCATCGTGATTCGGTGCTCGGCTTGCCCGAGCTGAGCCTGGGGCTGATACCGGGCGCCGGCGGAACGGTGAGTATCACGCGGCGGGTCGGCCGGTGGCGAACGGCATATCTCGTGCTGTCCGGCCACACGATCGATGCGGGTACCGCGCTGGACTGGGGCATGGTGGACGCGGTGGAAGCGACATAGGCCGGTGCAGAATGTCGTGGTGAGTTCCCTGGGCATTCCCCACGTCGTGCTCGCGGGCGCCCGACGAACCGCGCGCGACGTCAGCGACGGCGCGGCCGATCTCGACGGCGCCGTGGACGTCGACGCCGACGAACTCCTCACAGGACGGGCCGCACTGCTCGGGATTGCCCCGGCCGGGCGCATCTCTGCGGGCGGCGCGACACACCTGCTGGCCACGAGCGACGGCTGGTGCGCGCTCACGCTGTCGCGGGAGGACGACGTGGAAGCCGTTCCTGCGCTTCTGAAAACCGACACAATGCCCGCGGATCCGTGGGCGGCGGTGGCTGCCGCGGCCGCGCGGCCGAGAGGCGGCCGAATTCGTCGCCAGGGCACGGTTGCTCGACCTGCCCGCCGCAGTCCTCGGTGAAGTCCCGCCCGCAGCACCGCGAGTCATCCGGAGCGGGCCGTGCGCCCAGCGGCGCATGTCCGAGGTTCTGGTCGCCGACCTGTCATCGATGTGGGCAGGCCCGCTGTGCGGGCACCTGCTCGCTGCGGCCGGTGCCACCGTTGTCAAGGTCGAATCACCCGGCAGGCCCGACGGCACCCGGCGCGGCGATCCGCGGTTCTTCGACTGGATGAACGCGTCAAAGCTGGCCTACTCGACCGATTTTCGCGACGACAGCCTGCGGCGGCTGCTGGAGGCCGCCGACGTGGTGATCGAGGGGTCGCGGCCCGCGGCACTGGCTCGCCGCGGCTTGGGACCCGATACGGTGCGAGGACGCAATGGCCGGGTGTGGCTGCGCATCACCGGCTACGGCACCGAAGGAGAGTGCGCCGACCGGGTGGCTTTCGGTGACGACGCCGCGGTCGCAGGCGGCCTCGTCGCAGCAGGCCCGGTCTTCGTCGGCGATGCGATCGCCGACCCACTCACCGGACTCGCGGCCACCCACGCGGTGCTCGATTCGCTTCGGCGTGGAGGCGGGGAGACCGTCGAGGTCGCCTTGGCGGAGGTCGCCGCCGTCTACGCGACCTCGCCGCTCACCGTCGACCCGCACGGTGACGACGCGCCGCGGATGCCGGCGGTGCCGAAACGCGCGGCCGACCTTGGCGGGGACAACGAGCGGGTGCACGATCTGATTGAAAACCGCTTGGCGTCATGTTGATTCGTCGCGCAGCATTGACCGATGGCCGTGTCGCCGACATTCGGGTCGGGGAGCGGATAGCCGATATCGCCGAGCGACTCGAACCGCTGGACTCCGAGGACGTGGTCGACGCTGACCGAGGAGCGGTGCTGCCGGGGCTTCACGACCATCACCTGCATCTGCGGGCGATGGCCGCTGCGCTCGACTCGCTCTCGGTCGGGCCGCCGCAGGTGCGCACCGAAGGTCAACTCGCGCAGGCGCTGAAACGGCAGAAGCCGGACCCGACGGCTGGATCCGCGCTGTCGGCTACCACGCGTCAGTCGCGGGCGAACTCGACCGGCACCAACTCGACGCGCTGATCGCCGATACGCCGGTGCGGGTGCAGCACCGCAGCGGCGCGATGTGGATCCTGAACTCGGCCGCACTCGCAGCCGTCGGCCTCGCCGACCATCCCGACGGCAGGTTGCACAGCGCCGACGAATGGGCGGCCGCGCTACCGCGGCGGGTGACGGCGCTCGCCGAGATCACCACTCGGCTCGCCGGGTACGGTGTCACCGGAATCACCGATGCGACACCGGATCTCACTGCCGATGACGTGGCGATGTTATCGGTCGCGCACCGGCGCGGCGAGATCCCGCAACGGCTGCACTTCCTCGCCCCGGGTAAGCGGATTCTGCACGACGACCGGCTCGACGTCGACGAGCTCACCGAATGGGTGGCCGACCACCACGAGAACCGCGTCCCCGTCGCGTTGCACTGCGTGACCCACGCTCAACTCGTCGTCGCCCTCGCCGCGCTGAAGGCCGCAGGCGGCCAGCCCGGTGACCGCATCGAACACGCCGCGATGGTGTCCGACGGCATGCTCGCCGACCTGGCGGACTCGGGCGTCACGGTCGTCACGCAGCCCAACTTCGTCGCCGAACGGGGCGAGCACTATCTGCGCGATGTGCCCGCTGACGAACATCGGGATTTATGGCGGGTGGCGTCGCTGCTGCGCGCCGGTATCCCGTTGGCTGCGAGCACCGATGCGCCGTTCGGCGGCATGGACCCGTGGGCCGCGATGCGCGCCGCGGTTCACCGCAGCACCGACTCGGGCGAGGTCATCGGACCCGACGAGCGCATCACGCCCGCGCAGGCCGTGCGGTTGTTCCACGGTCATCCCGACCGCCCGTCGGTGCCGCGCACCGTCGAGGTCGGTCAGCCCGGCGACCTGATGATCCTCGAACCGGGCGCCGACCCGCAGACGCTGGCCTCCGACATGGTCGTGACGACCGTCGTCGGCGGGCGGGTCAGCTAGCGTCGGCCTTCTGCGGCGGTCGCCAGAAGATCACCAGCTGGCCGACGCCGCCCGCGAGGCCGAGGCCCGCGGCGATCAGCAGCCCCCACCAGCCGTGCAGCAGGTCGTAGAAGCCGGTGCCCGAGAACAACGCATGATCGAGGCTGAACCGCCCTGCGCCGAGGCCTGCCAACGCCACTGCGGCGACCGCGAGCACCAGGTTGTACTCGTAGCCCTCCTTGACGATGAAGAAGCCGTTCGCGCGGTGCACCGTCCATGCCGCGACAAGCATCAGGGCGACGAACCCGGCCGCGGGGATCGGGGTGAGCAGGCCGACGGCCAGACCGAGGCCGGCCGCCATCTCGGTGGTCGCGGCGATGCGCGCGTGCAACATGCCGGGTTTCATCCCGATGCTCTCGAACCATCCCGCGGTGCCGGGTATCCGGCCGCCGCCGAAGAACTTGTTGTAGCCGTGTGCCGCCATGGTGAGGCCGAGGCAGACACGCAGAATCAACAGCGCGGTGTCGTAGGCGTAGCCATCCATAAATGACAAACCTAGTTCATTGTGTAAACCACGGCTGCGGCCACCGAACTATTCGGCCAGATCGAACGCCTTGACCACCTTCGTCGGCCGCAGCCGAACCACCAGCTCGCCCGGCACCCCGTTGCGGCGGCCGTACTCCTCGGCACGGTCGGCACCCATGTACCGGCCACCGGTCCTGGTCGCGATGTCGAGCAGATCGGCGGGATCCTCGCTGATCGACACCGTTCCCTGCACCTGCACGAACGAGTACGGCGGCCGATCGTCGTCCACGCAGATCACCGCGCGCGGATCCCGGGCAAGGGCGCGACCCTTGGCGGTGTCCTTGCCCGTGTTGAACGCCAGTTCGCCGTTGTCCACGACGAACCAGACGGGAGCGACCAGCGGGCGGCCATCGGATGCCGTGTAACCGAGTTTCGCCGTCCTGGTGCCCTCGGAGAGGAAAGCGATCACGTCGTCGGTGAGTTCATCCACTCGACTGACGCTAGTCCTCGGCGTGGCGTTCGTAATCCCAGCGTTCGAGCCGTGCCTGCAACTCGTGGACGCCGAGCGCGGCGAGTGTCGCCGTCACGCTCAGGCAGGTCACGAGTAGGGCATTCATGGCTCTCTCTCCCGGTCTGTTGTGCGGTATCCCTCTATTGGACGATGAAAGCGTAGGAATTGTTCACAGCGACACGCACGCGTAGTCGACTACCCGTTCTGCGCGCATGGCCCCACGAGCGTGTCGAGGGCGTCGAGCCGCAGCTCGCGATAGGTTTCCCTGGCGTAGAGGTTCCAGTCGTCGGTCCAGCCGTCGAGCAGCGCGCCCTCGCGCAGCAACGGGAGGAGCTCAGCGGCCACGTCGTGATCGGGCGACGACGGCTTCGAGTGGCCGAGCAGTTGGGAGATCAGATCCACCGACTCGTACCAATCCACCGGCACGCCGGGCGCGAGCGCAATCGACTGCGGCGTGACCGACAACAGGTCGGCGGCACCGATGGGACGCAGCCGCCACAGCGTCGTCCGCAGCCGCGCGGTCGCCCGGTCCGGCCGCGTTGTCGGCCACAGTGTCCGGCACACCCAGCTGCACGGCACCGCGCGGCGCTTCAGAGCGGCGAGTGCCACCAGGCGCTGACAGGAGGGCGGTAAATCGAGCAGTTGACCGTCGCGGTAGACCTCGAAGCCACCGAGCATCGTGACCATGAACTGTTCCGACATCGCGTGCCGCCTTCCGCGTCGCTTGCGCCTCTGCGGTTGATGATGCGAAGCGCGGGGCGCGACGGCATGCGTAGTCGACTACCTCTCTCTGCGGTGCTTCGTGGACGCGGCGCGGGTTTGCCCGCCTGGACAGTGCCGAATCGGCTGGGCACACTCTGCAGTTCATGAGTGAGGTTGAGCCGCAACATACCCAGCGCGTCGAGGTGCATCGACTGCGCACGATGTCGGGCCGTGACCCCGACGAGTTGCACCGGGCCGCCACACCGCTGGAGTTGTTGTTCGACCTCACCTTCGTGATCGGCTTCGGCATCGCCGCCTCGGAGTTCGCTCATCAACTGGCCGAGGGCCACGTCGGCGTCGGGTTGGCGGCGTTCGTCTTCGCAACGTTCTCGATCTGCTGGGCGTGGATCAACTTCAGTTGGTTCGCCTCGGCCTACGACACCGACGATTGGGTTTACCGCCTTCTGACGATGCTGCAGATGGTCGGCGTCATCGTCCTTGCGCTCGGCGTTCCGGCGTTGTACTCGTCGATGGCAGAAGGTGGCCACGTCGACAACCGGGTGCTGGTGGCCGGCTATGTGGTGATGCGAATCGCGTTGGTGGCGCAGTGGTTACGGGCGGCCAAGCAGGATCCGCAGCGGCGCTCGGCGTGCTTGACATACGCGGCCGTTGTCACCGTTGCGCAGATCGGCTGGATCGCGATGATTCCGGTCAGCACATCGATCGTGGCGACGTTCGCATGGGCGGGTCTGCTGGTGGTGCTGGAGATGTTCGGGCCTTTCCTCGCCGAGCGACGCATGGGCGGCACGCCGTGGCACGCGCATCACATCGCCGAGCGCTACTCGCTGCTGACCATCATCGCGCTCGGCGAGGGCGTCGTGGGCACCGTCGCGTCGCTGTCCGCGGTGGTCTCCTCGCAGGGGTGGACTGTCGCCGCCGTCCTCGTCGCGGTGGCCGGGACAGGCCTGACCTTCGGGATGTGGTGGATGTACTTCATCGTCCCGCAGTCGCGACTGCTGCACGCCCGCCGCGAACTGTCGTTCCGGTTCGGCTATCTGCATCTCGTCGTGTTCGGTGCGATCGTGGCGACCGGCGCCGGTTTGCACGCGGCGGCGTACTACGTCGAGCACCACTCGAAGCTGGACGCGGTGAGCACCGTGCTGACCGTCGCCATACCCGTCGGGATTTACATCGTCGTGGTGTACGTGCTGTACATGTTGTTGACCGGCACGCAGACGGCGTTCAACGTGTTGCTCCTCGCGCTCACCTCGGCTGTCCTGGTCGTCGCGGTGATCTTGGTTGGCAGAGGCATGTCGATGGCCAACGCGCTCCTGATCGTCATGCTGGCGCCCGCGGTGAGCGTCATCGGGTACGAAGTGCGTGGCTATCGGCACGCCGACCGCGCCGTCGCAGCGCGTTTAGCGGACGACGAGTCTGGTAAGACCTCCACGTAGCCGTCGAAGTCGGGGTGGTTGTGAGCGGCACCACAGTCTCGCGGTGGCGAGCGCAGGAGGGGTCTGGTCAAGAAGCGGCCGGCCGTTCACATGGGGACGTCGAACATCTACTGCGGCTTCGGCGGCGTTTCTTTTCGTCCGACGAAGGGGCACGCCATGCCGAAGACGACCTCGAAGGGCACCGCCAAGCAGAGCGAGTTGCCCAGCACGCTTGCCAAGTCACCTGCCAAGGCACAGCGGACATTCACCAAGGCTCACGATGCTGCCGCCGAGCAGTACGGGGAGGGTGAACGTGCGCACCGTGTCGCCTATAGCGCGGTCAAGCACAGCTACGAAAAAGTCGGCGACCACTGGGAAGCGAAAGACGAGAAGGGCCCGTCTGATTCGAGGGCGCGCAGCGGCGGTCGCAATCCCTCCGGCTCGTCGGCCGAGGGCGTCAACGCGAACGCGTCGAAGAAGCATCTGATGGAAGTGGCTCGGCGCCTTGACATCGCGGGCCGCTCGACGATGTCCAAGGACGACTTGGTCGAGGCGATCAAGAAGGCGAACCGTCGGGTCAGCGCCCGCAACAGGTAGGGCGTCAGCGCGCAGGCGCCGGTTCCGGAGGATGAGGCTCGAAACCCTCCAACAGGTTTCGCTCCACTGCCATCTGCCTGCGCGCCTTCTTACGGGTGATCAAGATGCCGACCGTCGCCAGCACCCACACCGCGTACTGGACCGTCCACGCCAGCCGGAACGACTCAAATGAGTAGCCGCCCACTGCGCCGATGACCAGACCCATCGCCTGCATCACCAGCAGCGAGGCCAGGAAGCCGCCCATGTTCACCATGCCCTGGGCAGTGCCAAGCGTGGCGCTCGGATTGAATGTGCGCGCGAAGTCGAAGCCGACCATCGAGCCGGGGCCGCCGATCGAGATCACCACCACCAGCAGCGTCAGCAGCCAGAGGGGCGCGGCCGACGGCAGCGCCAGCACAACGGTCCAAATCGCGGCGTTGCTCGCGATGATCAACAGCACGAGCCGCGACCGCCGGTGCGGCTTGCGCCCCGTGAAAATGCCGATCACGATGCCCGCGACGATGGCGGCGACCACCGACAAACTCAGCAGGGTGCCCGCCACATGAACCGAGAGCCCCTGTCCGACCGTCAGATACGGCAGGCCCCACATCAACGCGAAGACGGTCACCGAGAACTGGGTGCCCATGTGGGTGAAGAAGCCGAGCCGGGTTCCCGGCCGTAGCCAGACGGTCTTGACGCTGGCCCACACCTCGCCGACCGAACTGGACGGCGGATCGTGGACAGTCCCGTTCGGGGTGTTCTTGACCAACGCCAGCGTCAGCGCGATCGACACCACGCCGAGGGCCACCACCGACAGGTAGGCAGTCGTCCACCCTTCGCCTGCGAGCAGCGCCAGGAACGGCACCGCCGAGAGCACCTGACCCAGCTGACCGCAGATGCCGGTGAGCTGTGTCACCAGCGGAACCTGGTCGGGCCGGAACCAGTGCGGCACGAGTCGCAGCACCGAGATGAAGGTGACGGCATCGCCGAGGCCCACCACGGCGCGCGCGGCGATGGCCGTCGGCAGCGATTCGGTGAAGGCGAGCGTCAGCTGACCCGCGGCCATCAGGGTGGCACCGGAAACGATCAGTGCCTTCGAGCCGAATCGGTCCAGCAGCAGCCCCGCGGGCACCTGCGCGCCTGCGTAAACGACGATCTGCAGGACGACGAACGACGACAGCACGCCCGGGCTGGCGGTGAAGCGGTCGCCGGCCTCGAGGCCGGAGACGCCCAACGTGGTGCGGTCGAGAACGGCGACGATGTACGCCAGGAGTCCGGTGGCCCACACGATCCAGGGACGCACGCGCAGAACTCCTTCGACCAACTCGTTGCTCTCGTCTGAAACGACCGACCGCTTCATGGTCGCGTAATCGCCGAGCCGCATGCCACTTCGCTGCCGGTGAGATCACTCACCCGATCAGCGGGAATAGCGGGCGAGCCGCGAAATAAGTTGGCTGAATCTGCACGGCTGTGTGGTGATCTATCTCACGTCTGCACCATAAGGGCAGATGAAAAGCCATGGCTAGCCTAAAAGTGACGCTGCCATCGAGCTGACCGCGATTCGCTCAAAACCGCGCTGGTGGTATTAGAGTGTTCGAATGCGAGGTAGCTGTCCCCGCCGACGCCAGGTGCGCAGGCTTGGCTGAGTACCGACTCGACGATCTGGCGCGGATTTCCGGCGTCAGCTCGCGCAACATTCGCGCCTACCGCGAACGTGGTCTGCTCGACGCGCCGCGGCGACAGGGGCGCTCGGCCTTCTACGACGACGACCACCTGTCCCAGCTGAGGACGATCAACCAGCTTCTTCGCAAGGGATACAACAGCGCGCACATCGCCGAGTTCTTCGCCCGCATGCGGGAGGGCCACGACCTCGCCGCCATCCTCGGCGTTGCGCAGGCGAACCGCGGAAGCGGGGGCGCCGACGCCCGGCAGGCAGCGGTCGCCCTCGACATGGATTCCCGTAGCGACGAGGCACAGCGGCTGGTGTCGTGCGGGCTCGCTGAAGTTGCCGGGGGCTCGGTGTCACTCACGCAACCGGCGATGGCCGAGATCGTCACGCGGTGTGCCGACCAACTGTCCTGCGGTCAGCTGATTCTGCGGGTGGTCGAATCGGCCGGCGGCACGATCGACGAGCTGTCAGCCGTTCTGGTCACCGCTGTCGAGGAAGCCGTCGCCGCCCGCTACGGCGCCGGGTACGTGCCCAAGCCGGATGAGAGGGATGAGGTCGCCAGGCTCGTCGAGGACTACCGCGATCTCGGCATCGCCGTTGTCACCCATCTTCTCGACAGAGCGCTGCAGCGCCGCATGGTGTCGGCCGCATCGACAACGCCACCTGCGACCGGTTGACTCACACCCGCGTTGTCGCGGGATCGCCGCCGAAGCGCTGAGCCAGCCACACCGGGATGATCGCGACCAGTGTCAGGGCGGCGGCGACGACGTTGATGACGGGTGCCTGGTTGGGCCGGAACAGGTTCCCGAAGATCCAGATGGGCAGAGTCTGCACGGCGGGACCCGCGGTGAACGTCGTCACCACGATCTCGTCGAAGCTGAGGGCGAACGCCAGAATCGCGCCTGCGACAAGTGCGCCGCGCATCTGCGGGAACGTCACGTAGCGGAACGTCTGCCAGGGCGACGCGCCGAGATCGGCGGAGGCGTCCTCCAGCCCGGCGCCGAGTCTGCGTAGCCGTGCCTGGGTGTTGTTGAACACGATGACGATACAGAACGTGGCGTGGCCGATGATCACCGTGGCCAGCCCGAGCGTGACGCCGAGCGCCGAGGTGAACGTCGCGTTGAGGGCGATACCGGTGACGATGCCGGGCAGCGTGATCGGCAGCACCACAAGCAGACTCACCACCTCGCGGCCGAAGAAGCGATACCGCTGCACCGCGAACGCCGCCATGGTGCCGAGCACCAGCGCGATGGCCGTCGCCCCGAGCCCGACCACTGCCGAGTTGGCGAGCGACTTCCACATTCCTTCGCTGTGCCACGCGGTGACCCACCAGCGGGTGGTGAAGCCGGTGGGCGGGAAAGCGAAGGTGCGCGAGGAGTTGAACGCGTTGACGAGCACCAGGGCAAGCGGGATGTAGAGGAACAGCAGGATCAGGACCGTCCATGCCCTGACCGCGCCTCTCGCGCCGCGCGAGAGCATCAGACGTTCTCCAGTGCGCCGGTACGCCGCATCGCGAGCAGGTACAGGATGATCGCGGCCAGCGGGATGATCGACAGCGCAGCGGCGAGAGGCTGGTTGTTGGCCGTGACCAGCTGGCCGTAGATGACATTGCCGAGCAGCTGCGTCTTCCCGCCGACGATCGTCACCGCGATGTAGTCACCGAGCGAGAGCGAGAAAGTGAATATCGACCCGGCCGCGATACCCGGAAACACCAACGGCGCCATGACCATCCGGGCCGTCGAGAAGTCGGACGCACCGAGGTCCGAGCTCGCGTCGATCAGCGAGTCGGGCACGCGGTCGAATGCCGCGAACACGGGGATGATCATGTACGGCAGCCAGAGATAGGTCAGCGTGATCACCGTCGCGGTCAAGCCGTATCCAGGCGTGTAACCGCTGGTCCACGCCAGCGGGCCCTCCGGCGACAGCAGCATCCGCCACGCGTACGCCTTGACCAGATAGCTGGCCCACAACGGCGTCGTCACCGCGATCACGAGCGCCACCCGCATCCGTGGTGAAGCGACCTTCGCCATGTAGAGCGCCAGCGGTACCGCAAGCACGATGCAGATCACTGTGACGAGGAGCGCCACGCCGATCGTGCGCAGCGTGGTGACACGGAACACGGAGTCGGTGAACGCAGCGACGATGTTGTGGGTGGTGAACTTGTGCACCACCTTGCCGGTGAAGCTGTTGGTACCCCAGAACGCCGAGACCAGAAGCACCGCAAGCGATCCCAGATAGGCCACCACAAGCCAGGCCAACGGAGGGACAAGGAGGAAAGCCAGCGCGATCCGGCGCCTCGCGGACACCGAGATCGGGCCGGCTTCGATTACCCCTTGATCTGCTGCCACTTGGTGACCCACTCGTCGTAGGTCGTGCAGTTGTCACCGCTGCCGTCGACACACTGCTTCTGTGGCGTCGTCCAGTAGTGGATCTGGGCGGCGTATTCGGCGTCGGTGGCGTGGAAGATGTCGCAGAAGTCCTTCTCGGTGGTGAAATCGCAGGCCTTCGTCTGACCCGGTGCCTCACCGAAGTATTCGGCCACCTGCGCGTTGATCTCCGGTGAGGTGATCCAGTCCATCCACTTGTACATGCAGTTGGGATGCTCGGCCTTCGACGAGACCATCCAGGTATCCGACCATCCGGTGGCGCCTTCCTTCGGCAGCACGGTGTTCACCTGAACCTTGTTGTCGGTGCCGATCAGGTTCGCGATCACCTGCCAGGTGGTGCCGATGACCGATGTGCCCGACTCGAAGGCCTGCACCTCCTTGGTGTAGTCCGACCAGTACTCGCCGATGTTCTCCCGCTGCTTCTTGAGCAGATCCGCTGCCGCATCGAGCTGTTCGGGCGTCAGCGAGTAGGGATCATTGATGCCCAACTCGGGCTTGGTCTTCGACAGATACAACGCGGCGTCGGCGATGTAGATGGGGGAGTCGTAGGCGGTCACCTTGCCCTTGTACTTGTCTGCGCCGTCGAACACCGCGCTCCACGAATTGGGTGCGTCGCGCACGACGTCGAGGTTGTACATCAACAGGTTGGCGCCCCAGCCGTGCGGGACTCCGTACATCTGGCCGTCGACGGAGTTCCACGACTTGTCCTTGAGGAAGTCGGAGATCGTCGCGTAGTTCGGCACCAGATCCGTGTTGACGGGTGCGACGTCGCCCGCGTAAATCAGCCGCAGCGTCGCATCGCCCGATGCCGAAACGCCGTCGTACTGGCCGGTGCGCATCAACTGCACCATTTCGTCCGAGGTGTTGCCCAGTTTGACGTTGACCTGACATCCAGTCTTCTGCTCGAAGGGCGTCACCCAGTCGACGGCCTTGTCGTTGGACCCGTCCTCGGCGTAACCGGCCCACGCGATCAGGTTCAGCTGGCCTTCGCCGTCGCCGACCGAGCTCAGCGCCTCGATCTTCGGCGGGGCCTCGTCAGAACCTCCCGAGTCCTCGGACCCGGAGCATCCCACGATCAGCGCCGCGCACGCGCCGAGCACAAGACCCATCCGAACGGTTGCTTTCATCGCTACTCCTCGTTTGACAGTTGGTGAACGGCTTTTTCGGGCCATGCCAACGTGATTGGTGTGCCGTGCTTCAGATCCGACGGCAGCCATGTGCTGGCGGTGAGGACGGTGGCGGTCAGCGTGATTCCGTTCGCCGTCGCCGCGGCGATCTTCGTGGTGGGGCCCGCGTAGATCACCTCGAGCACGGTGGCGTCCACGGTTGCCACGCCTTGCACCGGATCGGTGCCCGGTGCGAAGACCGCGATCCGTTCCGGCCGCACGACGAATGTCCCTGCGCGGCCGACGAGCGCCTCGGCCGCGGCGCCGTCGAGCACATTGGAGGTGCCGACGAAGTCGGCGACGAACCGGTTGGCCGGGCTCTCGTAGACATCGCGCGCCTTGCCGATCTGTTCGATGCGGCCGTTGTTGAACACCGCCAGCCGGTCGCACAGCGTCAGCGCCTCGTCCTGGTCGTGGGTCACGATGACGAAGGTGATGCCGACCTCGCGCTGGATCTCCTTCAGCTCGATCTGCATCTGCTCGCGAAGCTTGAGATCGAGTGCGCCCAACGGTTCGTCGAGCAGCAGCACCCGCGGCCGTCCGACGAGCGCGCGCGCCAACGCAACTCGTTGGCGCTGACCACCCGACAGCTGTGTGGGTTTGCGGGACGCCTTACCGCTCAAGCGGACCATCTCGAGCGCGTCGGAGGTGCGCCTGCGGCGTTCGTCGCGCGGCACACCCTTGACCTTGAGTCCGTATTCGACGTTCTGGGCGACGGTCATATGGGGAAACAGCGCGTATTCCTGAAAGACGGTGTTCACGTCACGGCGCCGTGCGGGCAGCGCGGTGACGTCGGTGCCGCCGAGGCGGATCGTGCCCGCCGTCGGCTGCTCGAATCCGGCGATCATGCGCAGCACCGTGGTCTTGCCCGAACCGGACGGGCCGAGGATCGCGAAAAGCTCGCCGTCGCCGACGGTCAGGTCGGCTCCCTCGACCGCGACGACCCGATGGCCGCCCCTGCTCTTCATGCCCCTCACGTGCGCGCCCTCGCCGAACTCCTTGCGCACGCCGATCAATTCAATCTGCGGATCGTCAACGGCGGCAGCGGAATCTAGGCGCTGCTCAGCGCCGACCGTCCCCGAGGGCATTGGCAGATCCTACGAATTGCGCGGTCAAACCGCAGCGCACTTGCGATTTCGGCGTGATTCCCCGCGCTGAACGCGTGTTTCCACGGCAAAACCGCGATCAGGTGAGCGTCGCGAAGAACGCCCGGATGTCGTCGACGAGCAACCGCGGGGTCTCCATGGCGGCGAAATGGCCGCCGGTGTCGAAGTCGCTCCAATGCACGACGTTGTGGAACCGCTCCCCGTAGCGCCGGATGGCCACATCCTCGGCGAACACCGCGACGCCGGTCGGGACACCGGACGGCTCCGACTCTGCCCTTCCCGCTCCTCGCGTGCGCAGTGCGCGGGCGTGACTGGTCTCGTAGTAGATGTCGGCCGACGAACCCGCGGTGCCGGTGAACCAGTAGAGCGACACGTTGGCCAGCAGCCGATCGCGGGGCACCGAGTCCTCGGGCAGCTCCTTGGCTGAGTCGGTCCATTCCTTGAACTTCTCGACGATCCAGGCCAGCTGCCCGACGGGCGAATCGGTCAGCCCGTAGCTCAGCGTCTGCGGCCGGGTGCCTTGCACCTTGAAGTAGCCGGTCTTCTCGGCGCCCCATTCGCGCGCCAGTGCCACCTTGCTGCGCTCGCGGTCGGTGAGCGACGCGTATTTCTCGTCGGTCATGTTCTTGCCCGGCATGAATCCGAACGCGGTCGCATTGACGTGCACGCCGATCACGCGGTCGCGCGCCAGGCCGCCCATCAACGGCCCGATGAAGGAACCCCAGTCGCCGCCCTGCACTCCGTAGCGGCCGTAGCCGAGGCCGGCCATCAGGGTCGTGAAGGCCTCCGCCATGCGCTGTGCGCTCCAGCCGGGACCCGACACGGGCGTCGAGAAGCCGAAGCCGACCAACGAGGGGATCACGAGGTGAAACGCCTGCGCGGGGTCGAGGCCGTGGACGCGGGGGTCGGTCAGCGGACCGATGACGTCGAGGAACTCCACGACCGATCCCGGCCAGCCATGCAGCAGGATCAGCGGCTTCGCGGCGGGTTCCGGCGACTCGACGTGGAGGAAGTGCAACCTCTGGCCGTCGATCTCGGTGCGAAACTGCGGGTGGGCATTGAGTGCCGCCTCCTGGGCGCGCCAGTCGAAGCCGTCGGCCCAGTGGGCGGCCAGTTCCCGCAGGTAATCGACCGGTACGCCGCGCTGCCACGGTGTGCCCGGCAACTGCTCGGGCCAGCGCGTGGCGGCCAGTCGGCGCTTCAGGTCGACCAGGTCGGCGTCGGGTATCGCGATGCGGAACGGCTCGAGCGTCAGATGCGTGGTCACCCCGCGATCATGCGTCACACCTGTGGCCGAACGGTCCGTGGCGGGAATCTTGATACAAGTGTGACCAGTGGCGTTCAAGCGAAAGACGAGATTGCTGTCGTATTCTGTGGCACGTGTCGGTGCGCGATTCGGCCTCCCGGCCGGTGTCCCGTCGGGACCTGCTGAAGTACGCGGCCGCGGCCCCGGCGGTACTGGCGGTGCCGTCCCTGGTGACCGCGCCCCCGGCGCAAGCCGCGCCGCTGGGCATCCTGCTGGACTACGCCGCAGGAGTCATCAAGGCCGCCGACATCCGCGCCGCGGGGGCCCACGGAGCTATCCGCTACGTCTCCGACCGCAGACCCGGCGGGCAGTGGATGTTGGGCAAGCCGATCCAGCTGCCGGAGGCGCGCGATCTGTACCAGAACGGTCTGAAGATCGTGTCTTGTTACCAGTTCGGTAAGCAGGACACCGCGGACTGGCTGGGCGGCCAGAACGCCGGCATCTCGCACGCCAAACGCGGGTGGCAGTTACACGTCGCCGCGGGCGGCTCCTACGGCGCCCCGATCTACACGTCGATCGACGACGACCCGTCATATGAGCAGTACAAGGCACAGGTTGCCCCGTATCTGCGTGGCTGGGAGACAGTGCTGGGCCACCAGCGCGTGGGCGTCTACGCCAACTCCAAGACCATCGACTGGGCGCTCCAGGACGGCCTTGGCGCCTTCTTCTGGCAGCACAACTGGGGTTCGCCGAAGGGGTTCACCCATCCTGCAGCGCACCTGCATCAGGTCGAGATCGACAAGCGCACTGTCGGCGGCATCGGGGTGGACATCAACCACGTTCTCAAGCCGCAATTCGGACAATGGGACTGAACCTTACCGACCAGTAAGTAACGCCGGCAAACTTCATGCATTGGCTGTCCGTCTCGACAAGACAAATTCGCCCCAATTGTCGCGTCGGAACCGACTCGTCGAGCGGCGACGGGGGGTCCAAATTTTCTACATAACGATTTGGTAACAGTCATGCTTTGATCTGCACTGTTTCGCCTACTCGACCGTAACCACGTCCATGCAGGACGTTTGTCTTGGAAGGCTTCCGCCGTTTTGGGGGGCGGTGCTACGCAATGTGTGGTTACCCGCGCGTAGAACTCGCCAGTAACCATTTCGAACGGGAAGATGGTGCTTACTCTTATGACACTCTTAGTACGGCTGGAGTGTCTTCAGGGACGGTTTTACGGGGGCGTCACGACCGTTAGCTGAAGCTGATTGAGTCCAACCTGGTCGTGATTCGACGACGAATCGCAGTCCCCGCAGGGAAGCCGGGCGGTCATACGGCCCTAGACAACGACAGCCCCGATACGACGACGTACGACACGAGACGTGAACCAAGCAGGACTGAGGAGATTACAAGACGTGACGATCAACGAACACGACCAGGTATCCACCGGCCGCGACGACGAATCAGGAGCGCCTCAGACCAGCCACGCCCTTGTCGATCGCCTGACCGCCGGTGAGCCCTATGCGGTCGCGTTCGGCGGCCAGGGCAGCGCCTGGTTGGAGACCCTGGAGGAACTGGTCTCCTCCGCGGGAATCGAGGCGGAATTGTCGACGCTGGTCGGCGAGGCCGAACTCCGGCTTCAACCGGTCGCGCGTGAGCTGATCGTGGTTCGACCGATCGGGTTCCAGCCGATGCACTGGGTCCGCGCGCTGGCCGGCGAGGAGGCCGTGCCGAGCCCCAAGCACCTGACGTCGGCCGCTGTCTCCGTGCCGGGCGTGCTTCTGACCCAAATCGCCGCTGTGCGCGCGCTGAGCCGCCAGGGCATGGACCTGACCGCGACCCCGCCGGTCGCCGTCGCAGGCCACTCGCAGGGCGTACTCGCGGTCGAGGCGCTCGCGGCCAAGGGTGCCAAGGACGTGGAACTGCTCGCAATGGCGCAGCTGATCGGCACCGCGGGCACGCTGGTGGCTCGCCGCCGCGGCATCTCCGTGCACGGCGACCGTCCGCCGATGGTGTCGGTCACCAACGCCGACCCTGAGCGCATCGCCGAGCTCCTCGAGGAGTTCGCGCAGGACGTTCGCACCGTGCTCCCGCCGGTGCTGTCGATCCGCAACGGCAGGCGCTCCGTCGTTATCACCGGAACGCCCGAGCAGCTGTCGCGCTTCGAGCTCTACTGCCAGCAGATCGCCGAGAAGGAAGAAGCCGAGCGCAAAAACAAGATTCGCGGCGGCGCGGTGTTCGCGCCCATGTTCGACCCCGTTGCGGTCGAGATCGGCTTCCACACTCCTCGCCTGTCGGACGCCATCGACATGGTGGGCAACTGGGCACAGACCGTCGGCCTCGACGTCGAGATGGCCCGCGAGATGGCCGAGGCCATCCTGGTGCGCCGGGTGAACTGGGTCACCGAGATCAACGACCTGCACGAGGCGGGCGCCCGCTGGATCCTCGACCTCGGCCCCGGCGACATCCTGACCAGGCTGACCGCACCGGTCATCCGCGGGCTTGGCATCGGCATCGTGCCTGCCGCCACCCGCGGCGGCCAGCGCAACCTGTTCACCGTCGGCGCGGTGCCCGAGGTGGCCAAGCCGTGGTCGAGCTATGCCCCGACGCTCGTCACCCTCCCCGACGGTTCGGTGAAGCTGTCGACGAAGTTCACCCGGCTGACCGGCCGGTCCCCGATCCTGCTCGCAGGCATGACGCCGACGACCGTCGACGCGAAGATCGTCGCCGCCGCCGCGAACGCCGGCCACTGGTCCGAGTTGGCGGGTGGCGGACAGGTCACCGAAGAGATCTTCTCCGACCGTATCGCCGAGCTCACGCAACTGCTCGAGCCAGGCCGCGCGGTCCAGTTCAACTCGCTGTTCCTCGATCCGTACCTGTGGAAGCTGCAGGTCGGGGGAAAGCGGTTGGTGCAGAAGGCTCGTCAGTCCGGCGCCCCGATCGACGGTGTCGTCGTCAGCGCCGGTATCCCGGAGTTGGAGGAGGCCGTCGCGCTCGTCGAAGAGCTCAACGATGTCGGCATCAGCCACGTCGTGTTCAAGCCGGGCACCATCGAGCAGATCCGCTCCGTCATCAGGATTGCCGCCGAGGTTCCGACCCGGCCGGTCATCGTGCACATCGAGGGCGGTCGCGCCGGCGGCCACCACTCCTGGGAGGACCTCGACGACCTGCTGCTGGCCACCTACTCCGAGCTGCGGTCGCGGTCGAACATCACCGTGTGCGTCGGCGGCGGTATCGGTACCCCGGAGCGGGCGGCCGACTACCTGTCCGGTCGCTGGGCGCAGGACTACGGCTTCCCGCTGATGCCGGTCGACGGCATCCTCGTCGGCACCGCCGCGATGGCGACGCTCGAAGCGACGACCTCGCCGTCGGTCAAGCGCATGCTGGTCGAGACGGGCGGCACCGATCACTGGATCAGCGCAGGAAAAGCCCAGGGCGGCATGGCTTCCAGCCGCAGCCAGCTGGGCGCAGACATCCACGAGATCGACAACACCGCATCGCGTTGCGGTCGACTGCTCGACGAGGTGGCCGGTGATGCCGATGCCGTCGCCGCACGCCGCGACGAGATCATCGCCGCGATGGCCAACACGTGCAAACCGTACTTCGGCGACATCGGCGAGATGACCTACCTGCAGTGGCTGCAGCGCTACGTCGAACTCGCCATCGGCGACGGCAACAGCACCGCCGACACCGCGGCGCCCGGCAGCCCGTGGCTGGCCGACACCTGGCGCGACCGGTTCGCCGACATGCTCGAGCGTGCCGAGGCGCGTCTTCACCCGAAGGACTTCGGGCCGATCGAGACCCTGTTCAGCGACGAAGCGCTGCTGGAGAAACCGCAGCAGGCGATCACCGCGCTCGTGGGGCGCTACCCCGACGCCGAAACCATCAAGCTGCACCCGGCCGACGTGCCGTTCTTCGTGCAGCTGTGCAAGACGCCGGGTAAGCCGGTCAACTTCGTGCCCGTCATCGACAAGGACGTGCGGCGCTGGTGGCGCAGCGACTCGCTGTGGCAGGCGCACGACGCCCGATACGACGCCGACCAGGTGTGCATCATCCCCGGCACGCAGGCCGTTGCCGGGATCACCACGGTCGACGAGCCTGTCGGCGATCTCCTCGACCGGTTCGAGCAGGCCTCGATCGACGAGGTGGTTGCCTCGGGTGCCGAACCCGTCTCCGTGGTCAGCCGCCGCCAGGCGCGCGGCGACGTGACCGGCCCACTGGCCGTCGTGCTGGACGCCCCCGATGTGTTGTGGGCGGGCCGCACCTCGATCAACCCGGTGCACCGCATCGGCGCGCCTGCCAAGTGGCAGGTCAACCAGAACCGTTCCGCCACACACCCATCCACGGGTTCGCGATTGGAGCGCACCGGTGACGACACCATCACACTGAGCGTTCCGCTGTCCGGCACGTGGATCACCATCCGGTTCACGCTGCCGACCGCGACGGTGGACGGCGGCATGCCCGTCGTCACCGTGGAGGACGCCTCCGATGCGATGCGTTCCGTGCTGGCGATCGCCGCAGGCGCCGACGGTCCGAACGCGCTGCCCGCCGTGGTGAACAACACCGCGCAGCTTTCTGTCGACTGGGATCCGGAGAAGGTCGCCGACCACACCGGCGTCACCGCGACGTTCGGCGCCCCGCTGGCGCCCGGCCTCAAGGTGGTTCCCGACGCGGTGGTGGGTCTCTGCTGGCCCGCGGTGTTCTCGGTGATCGGCTCGGCCGTGACCGACGAGGGCTTCCCCGTCATCGAGGGTCTGCTCAGCCTGGTCCACCTGGATCACGCCGCGCATCTGCTCACGACGCTGCCGACGACGAAAGCCGAATTGACCGTCACCGCGACGGCTTCGGCGGCCACCGACACCGAGGTCGGCCGGGTGGTGCCCGTCGAGGTGACCATCACCGACGCCGATGGCGCCGAGCTGGCCACACTGGAGGAGCGGTTCGCGATCCGCGGCCGCACCGGCGCTCTCGAACTCACCGATCCGCCGCGCGCAGGCGGCGCGATGACCGACAACGCGACCGATACACCGCGTCGTCGTCGCCGTGACGTCACCGTCACCGCACCGGGCGACATGAGCGCGTTTGCGGTGGTCTCCGGTGACCACAACCCGATTCACACCGACCGCGCGGCAGCACTGCTGGCGGGTCTGGAATCGCCGATCGCGCACGGCATGTGGTTGTCCGCAGCGGCGCAGCAGGTCGTCACCGCCACCGACGGCAAGGCCATCCCGCCTGCCCGTCTCGTAGGCTGGACGGCCCGCTTTCTCGGCATGGTGCTTCCGGGCGACGAGGTCGACATCCGTGTCGACCGCGTCGGAATCGACCGCGGCGCAGAGATTCTCGAGATCGCCGCGCGTGTCGGCTCGGACCTGGTGATGTCGGCGACGGCTCAACTGGCCGCGCCGAAGACCGTGTACGCGTTCCCCGGCCAGGGCATCCAGCACAAGGGCATGGGCATGGAGGTCCGTGCCAGGTCCAAGGCCGCCCGCAAGGTGTGGGACTCCGCGGACAAGTTCACCCGTGAGACGCTCGGCTTCTCCGTGCTGCATGTGGTGCGCGACAACCCGACGAGCTTGATCGCCAGCGGTGTGTACTACCAGCATCCCGAGGGCGTGCTGTACCTGACGCAGTTCACCCAGGTCGCGATGGCGACCGTGGCGGCCGCTCAGGTCGCCGAGATGCGCGAGCAGGGCGCGTTCGTCGAGGGCGCCATCGCCTGCGGCCACTCCGTCGGCGAGTACACCGCGCTGGCGTGTGTCAGCGGTGTGTACGAACTGGAGGCGCTGCTGGAGGTGGTGTTCCACCGCGGCTCGAAGATGCACGACATCGTGCCACGCGACGAGTTCGGCCGGTCCAACTACCGGCTCGCCGCCATCCGGCCGTCTCAGATCGACCTCGATGACGACGACGTCGTCGACTTCGTCGCCGAGATCGCCGAGCGCACAGGCGAATTCCTGCAGATCGTGAACTTCAACCTGCGCGGCTCGCAGTACGCCATCGCGGGTACGGTCCGCGGCCTGGAGGTGCTCGAGGAAGAGGTCGAGAAGCGTCGCGAGATCTCCGGCGGCAAGCGGTCGTTCATCCTGGTGCCGGGCATCGACGTGCCGTTCCACTCCTCGGTGCTGCGGGTCGGCGTCGCCGACTTCCGCCGCTCGCTGGAGCGCGTCATGCCGCGCGACCAGGATCCCGATCTGATCATCGGCAAGTACATCCCGAACCTGGTGCCGCGGCCGTTCACACTGGATCGCGACTTCATCCAGGAGATCCGGGATCTGGTGCCTGCCGAGCCGCTCGACGAGATCCTCGCCGACTACGACACGTGGCGGAACGAGAAGCCCGCCGAGCTGTGCCGCAAGGTCGTCATCGAGCTGCTGGCGTGGCAGTTCGCCAGCCCGGTGCGCTGGATCGAGACGCAGGATCTGCTCTTCATCGAGGAGGCCGCAGGCGGTCTGGGTGTCGAGCGGTTCGTCGAGATCGGTGTGAAGTCCGCGCCGACCGTCGCCGGCCTGGCCACCAACACGCTCAAGCTGCCCGAGTATTCGCACAACACAACCGAAGTGCTCAACTCCGAGCGTGACGCCGCGGTGTTGTTCGCCAACGACACGGACCCGGCGCACGAAGACGAGGACGCCGCCGACGAGGCGCCCGCGCAGCAGGCGGCCGCCGAACCGGTGACCGCAGAAGCCGCTGTGCCTGCGCCTGCGGCGGCGCCGACCGCGCCCGCAGGCGCTCCGGTGCCCGACGACATCACGTTCGACGCCGCCGACGCCACGATGGCGCTGATCGCGCTCTCGGCGAAGATGCGCATCGACCAGATCGAGCCGCTGGACTCCATCGAGTCGATCACCGACGGTGCGTCGTCGCGGCGCAATCAGTTGCTGGTCGACCTCGGATCCGAGCTGGATCTCGGCGCCATCGACGGTGCCGCCGAGGCCGACCTGGCCGGGCTCAAGGGTCAGGTCACCAAGCTGGCGAGGACGTACAAGCCTTACGGCCCAGTGCTTTCCGACGCGATCAACGACCAGCTGCGCACGGCCCTCGGGCCGTCAGGCAAGCGGCCGGCCGCAATCGCCGAGCGGGTCAAGAAGACCTGGCTGCTCGGTGACGGCTGGGCCAAGCACGTCACGGCCGAGGTGGCGCTGGGTACCCGCGAGGGCACCAGCGTCCGCGGCGGCAGCCTCGGCGGCCTGCACGACGGCGCACTCGCCGACGCCGCGACCGTCGACAAGGTCATCGACGCGGCGGTGCAGTCGGTGGCGGCCCGGCGCGGTGTCGCGGTGGCGCTGCCGTCTGCCGGCGGCGGCGCGGGAGGCGGTGTCGTCGACTCCGCGGCGCTCACCGAGTTCGCCGAGAAGGTGACCGGTCGCCGACGGCGTGCTGGCTTCGGCGGCGCGCACGATCCTCAACCAGCTGGGTCTGGACAACGCCGCGACCACTCCGGAGTCTTCGACCGACGCCGAGCTGATCGACCTGGTGACCGCCGAACTCGGTTCGGACTGGCCGCGATTGGTGGCACCGACGTTCGACGGCCGCAAGGCGGTGCTGTTCGACGACCGGTGGGCCAGCGCGCGCGAGGACCTGGTGAAGCTCTGGTTGATGGACGAGGGCGATATCGACGCGGACTGGCAGCGGCTCTCGCAGCGGTTCGAGGGTGCCGGCCACGTCGTCGGCAAGCAGGCCTCCTGGTGGCAGGGCAAGGCACTGGCTGCCGGGCGCAACGTCCACGCCTCGCTGTTCGGCCGCGCCGCGGCCGGTGCGGAGAATCCGGGCAAGGGTCGCTACAGCGACGAAATCGCCGTTGTGACAGGCGCTTCGAAGGGTTCGATCGCGGCCTCGGTGGTCGCCGGTCTGCTCGACGGCGGCGCAACGGTCATCGCGACGACTTCCAAGCTGGACGACAGCCGCCTGGAGTTCTACCGCAACCTGTACCGCGACAACGCCCGCTTCGGCGCGGCGCTGTGGGTGGTGCCGGCCAACATGGCGTCCTACTCCGACATCGACGCGCTGGTGGCGTGGGTCGGCAACGAGCAGTCTGAAAGCCTTGGCCCGAAGTCCATCCACGTCAAGGACGCACAGACGCCGACGCTGCTGTTCCCGTTCGCGGCACCGCGGGTGGCAGGCGACCTTTCGGAGGCGGGCTCGCGCTCCGAGATGGAGATGAAGGTTCTGCTGTGGGCCGTTCAGCGGCTGATCGGTGGGTTGTCGCACATCGGCTCCGAGCGCGATATCGCGTCGCGGCTGCACGTGGTGTTGCCCGGTTCGCCGAACCGCGGCATGTTCGGCGGCGACGGCGCGTACGGCGAATCCAAGTCCGCACTCGACGCGGTCGTGACGCGGTGGAATGCCGAATCGTCATGGGCGCAGCGGGTCAGCCTGGCGCACGCGCTGATCGGCTGGACGCGGGGCACGGGTCTGATGGGCGCCAACGACGCCATCGTCAACGCGGTCGAGGAGGCGGGTGTCACCACCTACTCGACCGAGCAGATGGCCGCGATGCTGCTGAACCTGTGCAGTGTGGAGTCGAAGGTGGCCGCCGCGCAGCAGCCGCTGAAGGTCGACCTGACCGGTGGGCTCGGCGATATCGACATCGACATGTCCGAGCTGGCCGCCAAGGCACGCGAGGAGATGGCCGCAGAGTCGGCCGAGGAGAGCGAGGAGCAGGACAGCGTCATCGCCGCGCTGCCGTCGCCGCCGCGCGGCTTCACCTCGGCGCCGCCCCCGGCGTGGCACGACCTCGACATCGATCCCGCCGACATGGTGGTGATCGTGGGCGGCGCCGAACTCGGGCCGTACGGCTCGTCGCGGACCCGCTTCGAGATGGAGGTCGACAACGAACTGTCGGCGGCGGGCGTCCTCGAACTGGCCTGGACCACCGGGCTGATCAAGTGGGAGGACGACCCGAAGCCGGGTTGGTATGACGCCGAATCCGGTGATCTGGTCGACGAATCGGAGTTGGTCGAGCGCTATCACGACGCCGTCGTGGAGCGGACCGGCATCCGCGAGTTCGTGGACGACGGCGCGATCGACCCCGATCACGCCGCACCGCTTCTGGTTTCGGTGTTCCTCGACAAGGACTTCACCTTCGTGGTGTCGTCGGAGGCCGACGCCCGTGCGTTCGTCCAGTTCGACCCGGAGCACACCGTCGCCACACCGGTGCCGGGCAGCAGCGACTGGCAGGTCACCCGCAAGGCGGGCACCGAGATCCGCGTTCCTCGCAAGACGAAGCTGTCGCGGACCGTGGGCGGTCAGATCCCGACCGGGTTCGATCCGACGGTGTACGGCATCAGCGCCGACATGAACACGTCGCTGGACAGGGTGGCGGTGTGGAACATCGTTGCGACCGTCGACGCGTTCCTCGGAGCGGGCTTCACCCCGACCGAGCTGATGCGCTGGGTGCACCCGGCGATGGTCGCCAGCACGCAGGGCACCGGTATGGGCGGTATGACGTCGATGCAGACCATGTATCACGGCAACCTGCTCGGACGGAACAAGCCGAACGACATTCTGCAGGAGGTTCTGCCGAACGTTGTTGCCGCGCATGTCATCCAGTCCTACGTCGGCAGCTACGGCTCGATGATCCATCCCGTCGGCGCATGCGCCACCGCGGCGGTGTCGGTCGAAGAGGGTGTCGACAAGATCAAGCTGGGCAAGGCCGAGCTGGTGGTCGCAGGCGGCTTCGACGACCTGACGCTCGAGGCGATCATCGGCTTCGGTGACATGGCGGCCACCGCCGACACCGAGATGATGCGCGCACGGGGCATCAGCGATTCGAAGTTCTCCCGCGCCAACGACCGTCGTCGGCTCGGCTTCCTCGAGTCGCAGGGCGGCGGCACCATCCTGCTGGCCCGCGGCGATCTGGCTCTGAAGATGGGCCTGCCGGTGTTGGCCGTGGTGGGCTACGCGCAGTCGTTCGCCGACGGCGTGCACACCTCGATTCCGGCGCCCGGCCTCGGTGCGCTGGGTGCGGGCCGCGGCGGCAAGGACTCGCTGCTGGCCCGGTCGCTGGCCAAGCTCGGCGTCGGCGCCGACGACATCGCGGTGGTGAGCAAGCACGACACCTCCACGCTGGCCAACGACCCGAACGAGACGGAGCTGCACGAGCGGCTCGCCGACTCGATGGGTCGCTCCGACGGCGCGCCGATGTTCGTGGTGTCGCAGAAGAGCCTGACCGGTCACGCCAAGGGCGGCGCGGCGGTGTTCCAGATGATGGGCATGTGCCAGATGCTGCGCGACGGGGTCATCCCGCCGAACCGCAGCCTGGACTGTGTCGACGACGAGCTGGCCGGCTCCGAGCACTTCGTGTGGGTGCGCGAGACGCTGCGGCTGGGGGAGAAGTTCCCGTTGAAGGCGGGCCTGATCACCAGCCTCGGCTTCGGTCACGTGTCGGGTGTCATCGCGCTGGTGCATCCGCAGGCCTTCGTCGCGGCGCTCGACCCCGAGCAGCGTGCTACCTACCAGGAGCAGGCCAATGCCCGGATCTTCACGGGGCAGCGACGGCTTGCCTCGGCGATCGCGGGTGGCAAGCCGCTGTACGAGCGGCCTGCGAGCAACCGGCGACTCGACGACGAGGCGCCGGAGAACCGCGAAGAGGCCGACATGCTGCTGGATCCGGCGTCGAGGCTCGGCGAGAACGGGGTGTACACCCGGTGAGCGCTTGCGTGACTAGCAGATAGCGGGAGCTAGTGTTCCTCGGATGAGCATCGTTGGCGTCGGCATCGACCTGGTTTCGATCCCCGAGTTCGCAGAGCAGGTCGACCAGCCCGGCACGGTGTTCGCGGAGACGTTCACGCCTGGTGAGCGCCGCGACGCCGCGGACAAGAGTTCGTCGGCTGCGCGGCACCTGGCGGCCCGGTGGGCGGCCAAGGAAGCCGTCATCAAGGCGTGGTCGGGTTCACGGTTCTCCAAGCGGCCCGTACTGCCGGAGGGCATCCACCGCGACATCGAGGTGGTCACCGACATGTGGGGCCGGCCGCGCGTGCGACTGACCGGTGCCATTGCCGAGCATCTGCAGACGGTGACGATCCATCTGTCGCTGACGCACGAGGGGGATACCGCTGCCGCGGTCGCCGTGCTCGAGGAGCGCTGAGGGCTTTCACCGGGAGCTGGGCCCTCCACCGCGAGCAGACGCAAAGTCGCACAAATTGGGCGCAATACGGCGAGTTCTGCGTCTGCTCGCGCAGAAAAGTGACCCGCTAACCTCGTCTGCATGAGCGATCTGGTGACGCGCGTGCGCGAGGTTCTGCCGTCGGTGCGCAAGGATCTGGAGAACCTGGTGCGCATCCAATCCGTCGGCGCCGATCCGGCGCGCCGCGGCGAGGTGCAGCGCAGCGCGGAGGCGGTCGCAAAGCTGTTGTCGGAGGCCGGATTCGACGATGTTCAGATCGTCAGCGAGGGCGGGGCGCCTGCGGTCATCGCGCGGCACCCGGCGCCCGACGGCGCGCCGACGGTGCTGTTGTACGCCCATCACGATGTGCAGCCTGAGGGCGATCCCTCCCAGTGGGTGTCGCCGCCGTTCGAACCGACCGAGCGCGACGGACGCCTGTACGGCCGCGGTAGCGCAGACGACAAGGCGGGCATCGCAACGCATCTCGCCGCATTCCGTGCGCACGGCGGTCAGCCGCCGGTCGGTGTGACGGTGTTCGTCGAGGGCGAGGAGGAGACGGGATCGCCGTCGCTGAGTCGGCTGTTGGCTGCACACAAGGACGCTTTGGCCGCCGACGTCATCGTCATCGCCGACTCCGACAACTGGACCACCCAGATCCCCGCCCTGACGGTGTCATTGCGCGGGCTGGCCGATTGCGTGGTGGAGGTCGCCACCCTCGACCACGGCCTGCACTCGGGACTGTGGGGTGGGGTGGTACCCGACGCACTGAGCGTGCTGGTGCGGTTGTTGGCATCGCTGCACGACGACGACGGCAACGTCGCAGTCGAAGGTTTGCACGAGGCGACCGCCGCCGACGTCGACTACCCGAAAGAGCGGGTGCGCGATGAGTCGGGAATGTTGGACGGCGTGTGTGAGATCGGCAGCGGGTCAGTGCCGCAACGGCTTTGGGCCAAGCCCGCGATCACCGTCATCGGTATCGACACCACGCCGATCGCGTCGTCGTCGAATACGTTGATCCCGCGAGCGCGGGCGAAGGTCAGCATGCGGGTGGCGCCGGGGGGAGACGCGCGCGAGCACCTGGAGGCACTGACCCGTCACCTGGAGAAGCACGTGCCGTGGGGCGCCCAGCTGACCGTCACGCCGGGCGACATCGGCCAGCCGTACGCCATCGATGCCAGCGGACGGTGTCTATGACGCGGCCCGAACCGCGTTCCGGCAGGCGTGGGGCAACGAACCGGTGGATATGGGGATGGGTGGGTCGATACCGTTCATCGCCGAGTTCGCCGAGGCGTTTCCGTCGGCCACGATCTTGGTGACCGGTGTGGAAGACCCTGGGACGCAAGCCCATAGCATCAACGAAAGCCTGGACCTCGGGGTCCTTGAACGAGCAGCGACGGCCGAGGCGCTGCTGCTGGCGAGCCTGCCGTCAGCTGCCCGATCGCCGGTCGACGAATGAAAGCGCCCCCGGCTCTGATGAGCCGAGGGCGCCTTGATGCTCAGTGGGTCACTAGGACTTGCTAGCGGCCTTCTGGCGCGATTCCTGCGTCTTGGCCTTGGCGCGAGCCGTCTCGGCCTCGGCCTCTTTACGGGCCGCCTCGAGCTGGTGCGAGGCCTTGTCGACCTGCGCACGACCCTCTTCTTGCAGATTGTCGTTGCCGACGATCAAGCCGATCACCTGCTTGGTGAAGCCGATCGCGCCGGAAACGATGCCCCTGACGGCCTCGATCGGACCGCTGTTGTTCTCTGCCATGTGTTGCCTCCTTCTAGTGGCTGTCGTTCTTCTCACCGATACTTCGGCAGAGTGCTAGCTATTGCAAGCATTAGTTAGCACTCTCACAAAGGGCCGAAAGAGGATTAGGCGGGAGGCGGATTGGGTACCGGGAAGTGCCTGCCAGACCAGGACGCCGAGGTCAGACCGCTAGGTCGCGGCGCAACTTGGCGACGTGACCGGTGGCCCTGACGTTGTACTGCGCGGCCTCGATCTTGCCCTTCTCGTCGACGACGAAGGTGGACCTGATGACGCCCTGAACGGTCTTGCCGTACATCGTCTTCTCGCCGTACGCGCCCCAGGCCGTCAACACGGTGCGGTCTGGATCCGACAGCAGCGGAAAGGTGAGCTTCTCCTTGTCGCGGAACTTGGCCAGTTTCTCCGGCTTGTCGGGGGAGATGCCGACGACGTCGAGTCCGGCGTCGCTCAACTCGGAGAGGTTGTCGCGAAAGTCGCACGCCTGCTTGGTGCATCCGGGTGTGGACGCTGCCGGATAGAAGTAGACGATGACCTTGCGGCCGCGGTAGTCAGCCAGGGACACCGTGTTTCCGTCGGCGTCGGGCAGGCTGAACGCGGGGGCTTTGTCGCCTACCTCCAAGCGTGGAGTCTGTGCCACCAATGATCCCTTTCTTCTGCACCGGCGCGTCGCGGTTGACGCGGGCTGATCTAGGGTAGTTCGGGCAAGCAGTGCGGACGCGGGCAGCACCGGAGCCCGCGCCGGCGCAAACGATGGAGGGCGACAGTGGCGGATCGTGATCCCGAGACGATCAAGCAGGATATCGATCAGGCCCGTGCTCAGTTGGCCCACACGGTTGATTCGCTCGCGGAGCGAGCCAATCCTCAGCGGATCGCGAACGACGTCAAGGCGGGGGTCGTGCGGTTCGTCAAGAAACCTGCGGTGGCGATGTCGCTGGCCGGGCTGAGTGCCGTGCTCCTGGCGCTGTTCATCCGCAAACTCAGGCGTTGATCAGGCCGCGCTCAGCGACGGCGTCGATCCCGTAGCCAGTCGGAAAAAGAAAATCCGGGTGGGTTCGCGCTGCGCCCGAGCCGGTTGCAATTGCGTACGGCTGTCGGGCTCGTGACAGTCGGTGACCTGCGCAGCAACGCGATTGGAGCCGGAATGGGGCGACGAACCTGACGTGTGCATCGCGTCGAACGCTAACATCAGCTAAGCCTCCCTTCCTGAGCGTGAACCAACGGCACTTGCTCTGCAAATACCCTCCAGCTAACGGCAGCCTAGCACAGAGGCTGGCCTTTATGCAGCTTGAACCGCTATCTGGGGATGGTCGAGACGCTTCCGTTACCACCCGCCGGTTCGCGATCCGGATAGCGTAGCTTCATTGTGGTGTTGCGCAGCACATATTGACGGATATGTTCGATTTTTGTGGACAGGTCGGACGGCATGTCAACCTCGGCAACCATCGGCCGATGGCAGCGTGGCGATTCGGCGGCGGTTCCCGCGCCGACGCCGCTGTTGAATATAAATTTCTCGAGTCGGCGCAGACGAGAAACCACAAACTGACGTTTGCCAGGCGAATGCCGGGTAGCGTCGCATGTGGCCGAGGTCACAGCGTTTGAAAGGGACCCGCCATGCGCAAGGCTCTCCGTCCCTATCTGACGGCCGGGGTTGCTGTGGTCGGAGCGGGCGCCCTGGCCGATTGCGCCGGTGATCGCGACACCGCCCGACGTGAAGGTCGTGAATCCCGCGGCGCACCAGAGCGCCAGTCCGCTGGACAGCCTACGTCGAGACGGTCAGGGAAGCGCTGGAAAATCTCGAGGCGCTGCTCGGCTCGGCGCTGGCGCTGCCTGCGCCGACCGGGTGGACGCTCGAATTCGCGCTCGACAACCTGTTCAGTGACCCCGACGGCAACGTCGCAGTTGTTCGTCGACGAACTCGAAGCCCTCGGTCCGCTCGCCGGAGCGAGCGCGCCTGCGATGTTGCAGAGTGCTGCCGACTCGGTTGGGTCGGCGGTCCAGCATGCTGTGGAGGGCAACTTCGACCTGGCGATTGTCAGCCTGATACGTACCTACGCGGCGCTGGCGCCCGCAGTGACCGCCATCGTCGGAGCACCGCTGAAGCTGTTGGGTCCCGATCTCGCAGACGCCGCAACGGTCGTGCTCGCCAAGTCCCTCACCGCCGCGGCGGGCCCGGTGCTCAGCGGAATCGGGAGCACCGGCGTGGCGATCCAGAACGTGGTCGACGCGCTGAACGACGCGAAGCCCGGTTCCGGAGCAATCTTCTGCGCTCTGGTCGCTGCACGCGCGACTGTGCTCGACGGAGTGCTCAACGGATTCGCCATCGCGCCCGGCGCGATCGCGGTGCCTGGGCTGCTCACGCCGGGAGACCCGTTCGATCCGACAAAACCCAACCCGGGGCCGATCTCGTTGGCGCTGGGGCTGGCAAGGGGATTCGCGTCGGCACCTAGTAAGGCGCCGGGGCCCACCGACGTCAATGCACCGCCGACACGCCGCGTGGTGACACTCACGGTCGACGACGTCGCGACACCGCTTGCAGTTGAGCACCAGAACGCGGACCTCGACGAGGATCGTGATCCTGACGTGGGCACCGTCACGAACGTGATGGTCGACGACGGTGAGGTGAATTCATCTGAGACCCCCAAGCACCGTCCTCGGGTGCTCGGAGGAAATGCCGCCAACCGTAGCGCGGGCACTGGGCTGACTACGCTACGGCAGGGCATCCGCGACGGGATCCGCGAATTCCGGGACGGCGTCCGCGACGCGGTCAAGACGGTCACCGGACACGATCGCGGCGCGGCGGGCCACAGCGCAGCTGCCGGTAACGAGCCTGCGGGCGCATGAATTCATCGATTCGTCACGGGCGATAGGGAAACACCCGATTCCTTCGCGTTCACATCCGGTTAGCGTTCAAGCAATGACAGCTCCGGTGCCTTGCTATCTCGTCGAGTGGTATCACTCGGCGGTGACCGAGGAGCCGCTCGACGACACCGCCGCGCGGCTCAAGGACTCTGCGGTGCTCATGTCGGAGCAGGGTTCGACGGTTCGGCTGCTCAATCTGCTCGCGGTGCCCACCGATGAGGTGCTCTTCGCCGTGTTCACCGCCGACTCGGCCAGCGCCGTCGCGGAGGCATGCGACCACGCCGGGATCCCGGCGCAGCGGGTTTCCACCGCAACTGAGGTGGATCTCCTGCGGACGCAGTGACCGATTGGTGACGACGTCCACATGTGACCGGTATTTACCGTGCTATCAGGTAACTTCCCGAGTGTTCTAGCCGTTGAACGAATAGGGCTGTTCCGATGCACGCAACACTGCGCCCCTATGTCGCAGCCGGAGTAGCGCTGGCCGTCGCCTTTGCGATCGCGCTGACGCCTATTGCGGCCACGCCGCCCGATGTGAGGGTCGCGAACCCGGCGGCGCAGCTGACCGCGAGCCCGTTCGACGCCTACGAGATGCTTCTCGACAACTCTCGGGCCAACATCTCGGGTCTGATCTCGCTCGCACTCGCTCCGCCGCCGGCGCTTCCCTTCAGCATCAGCGACCTGATCTCGCAGGCGCTCGAAGTCGAAACCAACGTCGACGCGTTCCGTGAACTTCTCAGCGGATTGTCGGGGCAGGTGGACAGCTTGAACCAGCTGAACCGGTTGTTCCTTCAGGCCGCGTCGAGCGAACTGCAGGCGGGAAACTTCGAGGATGCCCTCGACATCCTGCTGTACGCAGCACTTTTCAACGGCAGCGGGGTACTCGCCTTTGCGCTCTATCCGGCAGCCCTTCTAGGGCTGGACGTCGAGGAGCTGACTCCCGAGATCGCAGGGGCGACGTTCAACGCGCTCGTCGCACCGGGTTTCAGCGGTGTGGCTGTCACTGGTCAGATCGCGCAGGACGTTCTTGACGCGGTCAAATCCGGCGAGTATCAGCAGATCGCCGGCGACCTGATTGCGGCGCCGGTCCTGCTGGCCGACGGCGTGCTCAACGGAGCTGTCCTGCAGACATCTGTCTTCGGGCCGGTCGCCATACCGGGAATACTTACCGACACAACCCTTTTGGACTCAGAGGGTCCTGGTCCCATCTCGCTCGGAATCCAATTGGTGCAGTTTGTGCGGGGGCTCGTCACGCCGCCGGCTTCAGACGTATCGACCGTCAAGAGACCTGAGCCCGAACGGGTCAGCACGTCCAATCTCTATCTCGATTTGAATGCGAAGGGCGACGACGCAGTGCCCTCGACGGATGCGCATGTGAAGGACGAGGGCCTCGTCCCAGATGAAGACAAGGTGACCAACGCCGACACCGGCGGTCCATCGTCAACCAAGAAGAGTGAGCGCCTGCGATTGCCGGGTGTTGCGTCTCGTGACAGCCAGACGGTCTGGGCACCAAGGGTTCTGAAGATTCTCGGTGAAGGTGTTCGCGATGGTATCCAAGACCTCCACGGAGGAATTCGCGACGAAATGAAGCCCTTCACGGGCCGAGGGAACTACGTAGACCGAGCGGAGAAGAGGACCGACGATACAACCGAAATCTCGTAGCTCGCAGGTCTAGGAGTCTTTACAGCGCCGGGCTACGAACTGCGGCGTGTCTGTCCGCTGAGCAGCCTGAGGACCAATAGAATGCACCTTCATGCGGCTGGCTTTCAGGCGTCTGCTTGCGGTTCTGCTGACGACCGCCGGTTTGTTCGGGGGTGCGGCAGTTACAGCGCCGACCGCCGGAGCTCTGGGCTGGGGAGCTATCGCCATCTCACAGGAAGCCGGCAGGGTGGGCTACTCGAAAGGTCTCAACTCGGCCATCCAAGCCGAACGGGCCGCTATCGGCTTGTGCAAGGCGCGTGATTGCCGGGCAGTCGTGAACTTCTCCAACGCATGCGGAGCTGTCGCTCAAACATCCGATACGTACTGGGCCTGGGGCCGAGACCGCAGCGGCGCAGGCGCACAGCGCAGCGCACTGATCTCTTGCGCTCAACTCGGCCCGGGCTGCCGCGTCGTCGGCTGGATGTGTAGCTGAACAACTGCGTCGCTCACCGGTTCGGTTGAACGTGACCAGCGCTGCGTCAACGTCTCGTTGCAGCCCTGTGCCTGGACAACCCTGGATGAAGGCTTCACATCGTGTCGGCGTCGCCGCACCCACAACAACTGCAGTACTGCATTACCCAAGCTTCCGGGCCGTCGGCGCGTCATTATCAATCCGCGGTTACCGGTCTGGGCGGTGAATCCGGACAAGCCATCGACACCACATCGAGGAACACCCATAGGAAGGGAGGCGATCAATGGTCGAGTTCGTCGTGAACCCGGAACGAATTGACCCGTACAAGAACTACAAGTTTCGCGTCAAGTGGGACGGCCGATACGTCGCGGGAATATCCAGGGTCAGCGGGCTGCGCCGGACGACTCAAGTGATCTCACATCGTGCCGGCGGCGATTGGTCTCTGGTGCGGAAGTCGCCGGGCCGAACGGAATTCAGCCCAATTGTGCTCGAGCGCGGCGTGACGCACGACCGTGATTTCGAAGCGTGGGCCAACAAGGTGTGGACGGGAGCGGGCTCCGGCGTGGAGTTGTCGCTGAAGGACTTTCGCAAAGATGTCCGCATCGATCTGCTCAACGAGGCCGGTCAGCTTGTTCTGGCATGGCAGGTGTATCGCTGCTGGCCGTCCGAATATGTGGCGTTGGCCGAACTCGACGCCAACGCCGGGGCGGTGGCGATCGAACACCTCATCCTCGAAAATGAGGGGTGGGAACGTGACGCGGATGTGCCCGAACCGATAGAGCCGACTGCGCCGAACCCGTAACCGTCAGAGACCCCCGTAGATGCGGATCGATCATCGCCGCGGGCACCAATGCCCGATAGGCCATCGACTCCACAGGCACCGCGGTCACCCCGCCGCTTGCCGGCTCGAACGCCAACCGCCGCGGCCTCCAACAAGAGTGTGACGAGTGTCAAAGATCAGCCGAAGCAAATGTCAAGCATCAGCCGAAACACTGCCAGCCATCACCCGACATCGAAATGTCAGCCATCAGCCGAGGTAATAGCCCTATGAAGTGCGCCGTCAGGGTTTCGAACCCCGGACCCGCTGATTAAGAGTCAGCTGCTCTACCAACTGAGCTAACGGCGCGCGTGTGCGACAATAACAGGCCCCGTGGCGCCGCGTGAAATCCCTTTTCACGCCCCTGGCTGAGGAGACTCTCAGCGCAGTCGCGCCAAGACTCGGGTTGCCCTTAGACTATTGCCAAGAATCCCGTCGAGTTCGACCCAGTATGAGTTGGAGCAAAGTATGTGGCAGGTCAACGACATGGCTCGTCCGCGTCGTTTTCGTGCGTATTTGATGGCCCTCGCGCTGATTCCTGCTCTGATCTTCGCCCTGAGCTCATGCAGTGGCAATTCAGCTCCGCCGCAGCCCCAGGTCATCAATGACAAGGGGACGCCCTTCGGCGACCTGCTGGTTCCCAAGCTCACCGCATCGGTGAAGGACGGCGCCGTCGGTGTCGCGGTCGATCAGCCCGTGACGGTCGGCGCAGAGGACGGCGTCCTCGGCTCGGTCACGATGGTCAACGACGACGAGGGCGTTCCGGTCGCCGGCGAGCTCAGCCCCGACGGCCTCATCTGGCGCACCACCGAGCCGCTCGGCTACAACACGAGCTACACGCTGCAGGCGCAGTCGCTGGGTCTCGGCGGCGCCACCAGCCAGCAGATGACGTTCCAGACGCACTCGCCCGAGAACCTCACCATGCCGTATCTGCTGCCCAACGACGGCGAGGTCGTCGGCGTCGGTCAGCCCGTCGCGATCCGCTTCGACGAGAACATCCCCAACCGGCTCGCGGCGCAGCAGGCGATCACGGTCACCACCAACCCGCCCGTCGAAGGCGCCTTCTACTGGCTCAACAACCAAGAAGTCCGTTGGCGGCCTGCGCAGTACTGGAAGCCGGGAACGACGGTGGACGTCGCGGTCAACACCTACGGCGTGGATCTCGGTGACGGCTTGTTCGGCCAGGAAAACATGACGACGCATTTCACCATCGGTGATGAGGTCATCTCGTCGGTTGACGACAACACGAAGACGCTGACCGTCCGGCGCAACGGCGAGGTCATCAAGACCATGCCCGTGTCGATGGGCAAGAACAGCACGCCGACCAACAACGGCACCTACATCATCGGCGACCGGTTCGGGCACCTTGTGATGGACTCGTCGACCTACGGCGTACCGACCAACTCAGCCAACGGCTACCGCACCGAGGTGGACTACGCCACCCAGATGTCCTACAGCGGCATCTACGTGCACGGGGCGCCGTGGTCAGTCGGCAGCCAGGGCTACAGCAACGTCAGCCACGGCTGCATCAACGTCAGCACCAGCAACGCGCAGTGGTTCTTCAACAACACCAAGCGCGGCGACATCGTCGAAGTCGTCAACACGGTGGGGTCGATCCTGCCCGGTGAGGACGGCCTCGGCGACTGGAACATTCCCTGGGAGCAGTGGCGCGCGGGTAACGCCAACATCTGACGCGCTTATCGCCTATCTCGTCGTGGTCGGAGTCGGCGCGGGTGCCAGCGACAGCCCGGCGTAGATCTCGTCGAGCATCGTCGGCAGCAGTGCCTGCGCGGTCGTCTGGTCGTCGAGTGAGATCGTCAAGTTGGTCCAGATGACCAGCGACACATCGTTTTCGGTGTCGTAGCCCATGAACGAGTTGAAGCCCGGCATCTCGCCGCCGTGGTAGTGCATCGCGGCAGTCGGGCTGAACCGCTGATAGGTGATGCCGTAGCCGTAGCTCTGCCCGCCGGGGTTCTCAGGGTCTTCTGCCTGCAGGCTGTCGAGCCACTGCCTGTGGAAATCTGCGTTGAAGACCTTGCCCGACACCAGAGCTCGGATCCAGGTTTCGAGGTTGTTCGCCGTGGAGATCGCGCCGCCCGCCGCGTGTGCGTAGGACGGATTCTGGTTGGTGTAGTCGGTCGGCTCGAGCGTGCCTGCCTGCCCAGCCGCTTTCATGTCTGCGGGGTAGAGGTCATCGACCATCGCGAAGGCGGATCCGCCGTACATGTAGCCATGCGAGTACGGCGCTGGCATCGACGTGTCGTCGATGGCCGGCAGCGACGTCTGGCCCAGTCCGAGCGGTGTGAACAGACGGTCTCGCATCTGATCACCCAGCGGGCGCCCGCCGGCCTTCTCGACGACGAGGCCGAGCAGTAAATAGTTGGTGTTGTCGTACTCGTACGTGGTGTTCGGCGGAGCGTTGGGCGGACGCGCGAACACGATCGCCAAACCCTCTTGCGGCGTCCAGGCTTTCGCTGGATCGGCGTCCAGCGTTGCGGACAACTCCGGCGCGCTGGTGTAGTTGTAGAGGCCGCTGCGCATCTTCAGCAGATCGGCGACGGTGATGTTGCTGCCGTTGGGCACGTCGGGAACGAAGTCGGACACCGGGTCGCTGAATTTCAGCTTGCCGTCCTGGGCCAGCAGCACGACGAGTGCGGCCGTCATGGTCTTGGTGTTCGACGCGATGCGAAAGTGCGTGTTCACGTCGGGCGGTGTCTGGCGGCCGAGCTCCGTGGTGCCGACCGCGGCGGTGTAGCTGCCCTGCGGCGTGCGGATCGCGACGACGGCGCCGGGCACGCCGAGCTGCTTGGTGGCGTTCTCGACGACGGTCTGCAGCGCGGCCTCATCGATGGGGTTGAGCGCGGGGGAGATCGGCGCCGATCTCGTCGTGGTCATCGTCGTCGATTCGGTAGTCGTCGATGTCGTTGACGATGTCGACGAGCAGCCCGCCACCACGAGCGCCACGCACGCCACGGCGATCCCCGTAGTTCCGAATCGGCGTCGTCGCTCGCTCGGGCTCATGCCGGCGCTCCTCACCAAACGGCTGATCGTGACCGGAGCCTAGGGTGCCGAAGCCGCAAGAAACGGGGAAAGGCGAAAAAGGCGGAGGGCTGAAAAGCCCTCCGACCTCTATCGGGGTGGCTGACGGGACTCGAACCCGCGACAGCCAGGATCACAACCTGGTGCTCTACCAACTGAACTACAGCCACCATCGCCGCCGCGCCGAAAGGCGCAAGCGGCCCGTCGATACTAGCCGCTCGACCGCTCGGCAGCCGAATCGATTCCCTCGTCGGCGGCCGACGGCAGGCCCAGCTCAGCGGAGATCGCGGCGATATCGCTGGTCGACGGCCCGGGCGGCGCGACGAAGGCGGTGCGCCGGTAGTACTGCAGCTCACGAATCGACTCATGGATGTCGGCCAGGGCGCGGTGGGCCAGACCCTTCTCCGGCTGGCCGAAGTAGATCCGCGGATACCACCGCCTGCACAACTCCTTGATGGAGCTGACGTCGATCATCCGGTAATGCAGGAAATCATCCAGAACCGGCATATCGCGGGCGATGAAGCCACGGTCGGTGGCGATCGAGTTGCCGGCAAGCGGCGCGGTCTTGGCCGACTTGACGTGGCTGCGGATGTAGTCGAGCACCAGCTGCTCGGCGGCGGGCACGTCGACCGTCGACGCCCGCACCTCCTCGGTGAGCCCCGACTTGTCGTGCATCTGCGCGACGACCTCGATCATCCCGGTCAGCGAGTCCTCCGGCGCGTGGATGACGACGTCGATACCTTCGCCCAGGATGTTGAGATCGGCATCGGTCACCAGGGCCGCGATCTCGATGAGCCGGTCGGATTTCAGGTCCAACCCGGTCATCTCACAGTCGATCCACACCAGTTCGTCACGCACAGCGTTCAACACTAAGCCCATCCCACGTCAAAGGCCCACCACACCCACCGCTGCGCTGTCTGCACAGTAATGTTCGATCCATGACGACCGAGTCGACAGCTTCCCCCGCTCAGCAGATCGCCGCCGGATACGCTGTCGAAGGTCAAGCGCTTGAGCTGGGCAGCGTCGTCGTTGACGGCAGCGTAGATCCGACTGCGCAGGTGCGCATTCCGCTGGCTACCGTCAACCGCCACGGGCTCGTCGCGGGCGCCACCGGCACCGGTAAGACCAAGTCGCTTCAGGTGCTCGCCGAGCAACTCTCCGCCGCAGGCGTTCCCGTGCTGATGGCCGACGTCAAGGGCGACCTGTCGGGCTTGTCACGCCCCGGCGAAACAGGAGACAAAATAGCGCAGCGCGCCAAAGACACCGGCGACGAATGGACGCCGACGGCCTTTCCCGTCGAGTTCCTGTCGCTGGGCACTCCCCACGCAAGCGGTGGGCCCACCGGCATCGGTGTGCCGGTGCGCGCCACCATCTCCAGCTTCGGGCCCATCCTGCTGTCAAAGGTGCTCCGGCTCAACGCCACCCAGGAGTCAACTCTCGGCCTCATCTTCCACTGGGCCGACCAGAAAGGCCTGTCGCTGCTGGACCTCAAGGATCTCCGGGCAGTGATCCAGTTCCTCACCAGCGACGACGGCAAGCCCGAACTCAAGGCTCTCGGCGCGGTCTCGTCGACGACGGCGGGGGTGATCCTGCGCGCACTGGTCAATCTCGAAGCCGAGGGCGCCGACACGTTCTTCGGCGAACCCGAGCTGGAGCCCAAAGACCTGCTGCGCCTCGACCCGCAGGGCCGCGGCATCATCAGCCTGCTCGAGCTGGGCAATCAGGCCGCGAGGCCGGTGATGTTCTCGACGTTCCTGATGTGGGTGCTCGCCGACCTTTTCACCACGCTGCCCGAGGTCGGCGACGTCGACAAGCCGAAGCTGGTCTTCTTCTTCGACGAAGCCCATCTGCTGTTCACCGACGCGTCCAAGGCGTTCCTCGAACAAGTCGAGCAGACCGTCAAGCTCATCCGGTCCAAGGGTGTGGGCGTGTTCTTCTGCACGCAGCTGCCCACCGATGTGCCCAACGATGTGCTCAGCCAGCTCGGTGCCCGCATCCAGCATGCGCTGCGCGCGTTCACCCCCGACGACCAGAAAGCGTTGTCGAAGACCGTTCGCACCTACCCGAAAACCACTGTGTACGACCTGGAGTCGGCGCTGACGTCGTTGGGTATCGGCGAGGCGGTCGTCACGGTGCTGTCGGAGAAGGGCGCGCCGACGCCGGTCGCGTGGACCCGCATGCGTGCCCCGCGCTCGCTGATGGACACCATCGGGCCAGACGCGATCAAGGCCGCCGCGCAGGCCAGTCCGCTGCAGGCCGAGTACGGCCAGACGATCGACCGCGAATCGGCTTACGAGCGGCTCAATGCCCGACTCGCGCCGCCGCCGCAGGCGCCCGCCGACGACCCGTCGCTTCCGCCGCCGGTCTACGTGCCGCCTGCCCCCGCGGAGGCCCAGGGCACCAGCACGGCGAAGAAGGCCGTCGAGCCCGGCATGTTCGACAAGATGATGAGCAGCCCGGCGTTCAAGAGCGCGATGCGCTCGGCGGGCACTGTGATCGGCCGCGAGATCACCCGCAGCATTTTCGGCACTGGCCGGCGCCGCCGCTGATCCTCCCGCGAAATTGCGTTCCGGCAGCGGAATTGCGAGTGGCGGCCTGCTGGAATGCAATTTCGCGAGGAAAACCTAGTCGCCGCCCAGCTTCTTGTAGACGGCGCCGACGATCGGGCTGACGATCGCGCGCGGCGCGTAGCCGCTGGCCACCGACATCGCCTTCGACGTCACCCCTGGCACCACCCGCATCTTGTTGCGCTCCAACGCATCCAGCGAGAGCTTGGCGGTGTACTCGGTGGAGATCCACAGGAAGTCCGGGATCAGCTTCTCCACCAGCGACTGCTCGTGATCCGCGGGCAGGGTTTCGCGCACCGGCCCTGGCGCCAGCACTGTCACGTTGACGCCCGCGCGCTTGAGTTCACCGCGCAAGGATTCGCTGAACGTATTGACGAACGCCTTCGTCGCCGCATACGTCGCATTGTTCGGGATCGGCGAGTTACCCGCCGCCGAACCGGAAATCAGGATGCCGCCCGCGCCGCGCTCGACCATGCCGGGCAGCACAGCGAGCACAAGGTCGTGTACGCCAAGCACATTCAGCTGAACCTGCGCCTTCTCATCGGCGGGATCCAACTTCGACACCGGCCCGAAGGTGGCGGTTCCGGCGTTGGCGCACAGGATCGAGATCTCGCGGCCGGCCAGCTCATCGGCCAGCTTGGTCCGCTCCCCGGGGTCGGCGAGGTCGACCGGCCGAACCTCGACGACCACGCCGTACTTCTGGGTGATGCGGTCGGCCAGCGCCTTGAGCACCTCTTCGCGCCGCGCCGTGATGATCAGGTGATGCCCTCGCGCGGCCAGTTCGATGGCCAACGCCTCGCCGATGTTCTGCGAGGCACCGGTGACGACTGCGCGGGC
This sequence comes from uncultured Actinomycetota bacterium, assembly GCA_963786995.1. Classification (GTDB taxonomy): domain Bacteria; phylum Actinomycetota; class Actinomycetes; order Mycobacteriales; family Mycobacteriaceae; genus Mycobacterium. The sequence goes on from CAWBBH010000012.1 coordinate 67,623, forward strand.
ATCGGGGCTGGGAGCGGGTACTGCCATGGGCCGGACTATATCGTGGGCGCTCGTGAGCAACACGCGGCCGCCTGGGCACGTACGGCGGTCGCAGGTCCTGTCCTGGGGGCTGTGGGATGTCGGCGCGACCGGCGTTAATGCGGTCGTCATCACGTTCGTCTTCTCGGTCTATCTCACCAGCGGGGTCGGCAACGACCTGCCGGGCGCGACGACGCCGCAGAGCTGGTTGTTCCGGGCCATTGCGGCGTCCGGCATCGTCGTGGCCCTGCTGGCGCCGGTCACCGGCGTCTGGGTCGACGCGCCGTGGCGGCGCCGCCGGGTGCTGGCGTTGTTCAGCGGCCTCGTGGTGCTGTTGACCGCGTCGATGTGCCTGGTGCGCGACGACTACCACTATTTGTGGTTCGGGTTGATGCTGCTCGCAGGCACCGCGGCCTGTGCCGAGCTCTCGACGGTGCCCTACAACGCGATGCTGCGACAGCTCTCGACGCCGCAGACGTCGGGGCGCATCTCCGGTTTCGGTTCGGCTATGGGCTATTTCGGCAGCGTCATGCTGCTGCTCATCGTGTACGTCACGCTCATCGCGGGTGACGGCGATACCCGCGGCCTGTTGGGCATCTCAGCCGCCGACGGACAGAATGTTCGAGCCGCCATGCTGTTCGCCGCGGTGTGGTTCGCGGTGTTCGCACTGCCCATATTCATCGCGGTGCCGTCGCCGCCACGTCCGCCCGGGGATTCGACCGAGAGTGTCGGATTTCTCGGCGCCTACAAGAAGCTGTGGCGCGAGGTCGTCGGCGAATGGCACCGCGACCACAACGTCGTGTATTACCTGCTGGCCAGCGCGGTTTTCCGCGACGCTCTGACCGGAATCTTCACCTTCGGCGCGGTCCTCGGTGTCAGCGCCTACGGGATATCGAACTCCGACGTACTGCTGTTCGGCGTGAGCGCGAGCGTCATCGCCGCACTCGGCGCGATCATCGGTGGTGTCGTCGACGATCGCCTCGGTTCCAAGACGGTCATCCTCGGCTCCCTCGCGTCGTTGATGGTGATCGCGGTGATCCTCTGGTCGGTCTCCGGACCGCTGGCGTTCTGGATCTGCGGGCTGTCGCTGTGCCTGTTCGTCGGCCCGACGCAGTCCTCGGCGCGCACCCTGATGCTGCGGATGTCGGCCGACGGCAAGGAGGGCGTGACGTTCGGTCTCTACACGACGACCGGACGCGCCGTGTCGTTCCTCGCCCCGTTCCTGATCTCGGTGTTCATCGACTGGTTCGGCACCGTGCGGGCAGGCATCGGCGGACTGCTGCTCGTGCTCGCCGCGGGCATGGTGATGATGGCGCTCGTGCACGCACCGCACCGGGTCGCTGCGCGTTAGCGCGTCGCGGTGCAGATCGTCAGGCCGTTGCCGGTGTTGGACTGCACCTGAACGCCGTTGACGCTGACCGTGCAGTTGACCGTCCTGCCCACGTTGATGATCGTCACGCTCGCCGAATCTTCAGCCGGACTGGGCAATTCGACCTGCTTGGTCCACGGCAGCACCACATTGAACTCCGTCTGCAGCAGGCTGCCGGTGTCGACGTAGGTGATGTTGATCGCCCTGCCGGTACCGCTGACCTCGTAGACCACCGACTCGGTGCTGCCCGGCGCGGCTGACTCGCGTGGCGCCGTGGTGGTGGTCGGGGTCGGCACAGGAACGATCGGGGGGAGGGGGCGAAGCGTCGTGGTCGTCGACGGGGTGCGCGACGTGGTCGACGTCGGCTCCGGCATCGGCGGCGGTGCCACGACGGTGTCCTGCTTCGAGCTGTTGACGACGACCAACGCGATCACCAGGCCGACGACCAGCAGTACCGCGAGCGCAGCGACCAGCCACAGCCACCGCGGCGACTTCGACGGCGGCGGACCTTCCGGCGGTTCACCGGGCGGGTAGGGCGCACCGTACTGATCGGTCGCGTACTGACCCGTGCCGTAGGGGTCGTAGCCGGAGGGCGAGTACGGCGGCAGCTGCCGGGTGGGGTCGGGAGCCTGGGGCGGCTGATAGGTAGGACCGTACGGGGACTGACCGGCATATGCCGGATCGACGTAGCCCGGATAGCTGGGACCCTGCGGTTGATTCGGGTCGGCTCCGTCGCCTCGTGGCGTATTCGTCATACCCACCTCATGGCTGCAGGGTACCTGCGTCGCGGCGGGCGCGATCAGCCGCCACCAGCCGGGTTAGCACTGCTGTAACAGCCGTCAATTAAGGTTACGAGATGAGGGGCACCACGCCGCGGACGCTGGGCGTCGAAGAGGAGTTCCACCTTGTCGACCTGCAGAGCCGCCGCCTGACTGCCCGCGCCCCCGAACTGCTCAGCGAGTTGTCCGACACTTATGTCGCCGAGCTTCAGCGCTGCGTCATCGAAACGAACAGCGGTGTCGTCGACTCCCTCGACGGCCTGCGCTCCGATCTCCGCGGTCACCGCGCGGTCTTGGTGGACGCGGCCACCCGGCTGGGCATCGGCGTTGTCGCCGCGGGCGCGGTGCCGCTGTCGGTGCCGGCCGAAATGCAGGTCACCCAGACCGCCCGGTACCGGCAGATGCTCGCCGATTATCAGCTGCTCGCACGTGAGCAATTGATCTGCGGCACACAGGTACACGTCGGAATAGACGACCGCGACGAAGCGGTCGTCGTGGCCCGCCGGGTAGCGCCGTATCTCCCCACACTGCTGGCGCTGAGCGCAAGCTCCCCGTTCTGGGCGGACGGCTCCGACACGGGCTACTCCAGCGGTCGCACCCTGGTATGGCAACGCTGGCCGACGACGGGGCTCGCCGCACCGGTTTCCTCTGCTGCCGAGTACGACGAGCTCGTCTCGCAATTGATTGCAAGCGGGGTGATCACCGACGCCGGGATGGTCTACTTCGACGCCCGGCCGGCGATCGCCACGCCGACGTTGGAACTACGAATATGCGACAGCTGCCCATCCGTGGACACCATCGTCCTCATCGCCGGGCTGTTCCGGGCGCTTGTCGAGCGCGAGATCGAAAAGCTGCGGGCTGGTGCACCTGCGGTCGAGCTGTCCCCGCCGTTGGGTCGGGCAGCCTTGTGGCGCGCGGCGCGGTCGGGGCTCGAGGGCGAGCTCGTCGACACCGACGGGCCCGTGAGCCGGCCTGCCGCCGATGTCGTCTCCGACCTCGTCCGGTCGCTGCGTCCGCAGCTCGAAGCCGTCGGTGACTGGGACACGATCAGCGATCTGACCCGGAGAGTCCTCATCGCCGGGACTTCAGCCGGCCGCCAGCGCCGTGCCTTGCGCCGCCGTGGCCGGCTGACCGACGTCGTCGACCAGTTGATCGCCGAAACCGCGGGCAATTGGCCGAGCACCACGGCCGCGGTGACGGAGGACCCGACCCTGCTGTTCGGATACCACCACGGTCGTGACTATGACAGCAGCGACAAAACCGCCGCGGTGAGCTACGACGAAGCCGTCGACCCCCATGGCACTCCGAGACCGGCCTACGCGGAGATCCTGCGAGCCGTCGCTGAGATGGGAGTGTCCGTGCTGCGCTCCCGGGAGGGCGAGATCGAGCAGGAGCAGCGCGCCGACGGCATCATGTTCCGCGTCAGTGGCCAGAGCCGCGCGCAGGTGTTTCCCCTCGACCTGATGCCGCGGCTCGTGTCCGCCGACGACTGGTCCCTTCTCACCGTGGGTTTGGGCCAGCGGGCCAAGGCGCTCAATGCGTTTCTCCGTGACATCTATTCCGAGCAGGAGATCGTCAAGGACGGCCTGATCGGGCTGCACACGCTGGACCGGGCACCCGGATTCCGCTCGACGGGGCAGTTGTCCCGCGACCTGGTTCGCGCGCACGTCAGCGGCACCGACATGGTCTGCGACCGGCCCGGCAACTGGATGGTGCTCGAGGACAACCTCCGTATCCCGTCGGGCACTGCGTACGCGGTCGTCAACCGGCGGCTACTGTCAAAGCAGCTGCCTGAACTCGTCCGGCCTGCCGAAATCAGTGACGTTGAGCAGGTGCCTCAGTCATTGCTCGCTACGCTGCGCGCCGCGGCGCCGCCGCAGGCCTCTGCGGAGCTGGCGGTGGCGCTGTTGTCCGCGGGCTGGGACGATTCCGCATGGTTCGAGCACACATTCCTCGCCGAAGAGATGGGCATCGCGCTCGTGCAGTCTTCGGACCTGTCGGTGCGGGACGGACAGTTGTGGCGCCACATGGGTTCTGATACCCACAGGGTCGATGTGTTGTACGCGCGGATGGACGAGGACATGGTGCTGTCATCAACCGGCTACGACGGTGCGCCGCTGCGGGAGGGTCTGCTGCAGGCGGTCGCTGGGGGAACGTTGACCATCGCCAATTCGCTGGGCAACGGCGTCGCCGACGACAAGGCCATCTATGCCTACGTCCCGGCGATGATCGAGTATTACCTCGGAGAGGCGCCCGCCCTGGCGCAGGTACCGACGTGGATCTGCGCAGAACGCGATCAACGAGACTACGTGCTGGACAACCTTTCCGACCTGGTGACCAAACCGATCGACGGGCTCGGCGGCAGCGGTGTGGTGATCGGACCTGAGGCCTCGGCTGCGCTATTGGAGAACCGTCACCGTGAACTGCGGGCGCAACCCGAGCGCTACATCGCACAGGAAGTCATCGCGTTGTCGACGCACCCCACGTTCGACGGTGAAGGCATGTACCCGCACCACGTCGACCTGCGGGCCTTCGTACACCTCCGCGCCGGACAAGGAGATTCGGTGTCGGCACACGTCATGCCTGCCGCGCTCACCCGGGTGGCGACGCTCGGCTCCAGAATCGTCAACTCGTCGTCCGGCGGCGGCAGCAAGGACACGTGGATTCAAACCGGCAACCAATCGGTTCCGTGCTCATCAGGTGCGCAAGACGACCCGGACCCGACTTAAAGGAGCAGACATACATGTGTGGCATCTGCGGTGAAATCCGATGGGACGGTGAGTCCGCCGACGTCGCCGCCGTCACTCGGATGACCAGCGCAATGGCATCACGCGGCCCAGACTCCGATGGGGTATTCGCCCAAGGCCCCGTCGCGTTTGGTCACCGGCGACTGTCGATCATCGACCTGTCGGCGCGCGGCGCACAGCCGATGGTCGACAGCGACCTCGGGCTCACGCTGGTGTTCAACGGCTGCGTCTACAACTATCAGGAGCTACGCAAGGAACTCGAAGCTGCAGGCTACCAATTCTTCTCGACCGCAGACAGCGAGGTCGTGATCAAAGCTTTCCACCGATGGGGAGTCCGTTGTGTAGAACGCTTCAAGGGAATGTTCGCGTTCGCAATCGCCGACCGCGAAACCGGAGTCGTCACCCTGGCGCGGGATCGACTCGGCATCAAACCGCTTTACCTAGCCGAGACTCCCGGACGGCTGCGGTTCGCATCGACCATGCGCGCGCTGATCGATGCCGGTGACGTCGACACCGAACTCGACCGTCATGCCCTGCACCACTACATGAGTTTTCATTCCGTCGTGCCCGCCCCACGCACCATCTACTGCGGCGTCCGCAAGCTGCCCGCTGCCACAGTGCGCGTGATTCAGCCCGATGGCTCCTATGACGACACAGTGTTCTGGACGCCGGTGTTCGAACGAGACGCCGGGCGTGCCTTGTGGTCGCCGAGGGACTGGCAAGATGCGTTGATGGACGCGCTGCGGACCGCGGTGGAACGACGCATGGTCGCCGACGTCCCGGTCGGTGTGTTGCTGTCCGGTGGTATCGACTCCTCGATTGTGGTCGCACTGCTCGCTGAGCAGGGTCAGCACGGGCTCTCCACGTTCAGCATCGGTTTCGACTCGGTCGGTGACGAATCCGGCGACGAGTTCTTCTACTCCGATCTGATCGCCGAGACTTTCAGCACCGACCATCACAGAATCCACATCGACAGCTCGCGGCTGCTGCCCGCGGTGCCCAAAACCCTCGCAGCGATGAGCGAACCGATGGTCAGCCACGATTGTGTGGCGTTCTATCTTTTGTCAGAAGAGGTCAGCAAATCGGTCAAGGTGGTGCAGTCGGGCCAGGGCGCCGACGAGATTCTGGCCGGCTATGACTGGTATCCGCCGTTGGCGAATGTGGCCCGCGAGCACACCACCGAGGCCTATGCGAAGGTGTTCTTCGACCGCGGCCACGCAGACATAGTGGCGATATTCGCGCCGGAATATGGGCCTGCGCCTGGAGATCCGAGCCTGGAGTTCGTTTCGGCGCACCAGTCCGCGCCGGGCGCCGAGACGGCAGTCGACGCGGCGCTGAGGCTGGACACGCAGGTGATGCTGGTCGATGACCCGGTCAAGCGGGTGGACACCATGACGATGGCATGGGGTCTTGAGGCCAGGGTGCCGTTTCTTGACCACGACTTCGTCGAACTCGCCGCCACATGTCCTGCTGAACTGAAACTGGCCTCCGGCGGCAAGGGCGTCCTGAAGGACGCATCGCGCGCGCTGCTGCCGTCGGAGGTGATAGACCGCACGAAGGGCTACTTCCCGGTGCCCGGGATCCGGCACCTACACGGTGAAATGTTCGACATGGTTCACGACGCGCTCACCAACGACGCCGCCCGTGCCCGTGGCCTGTACCGCAGGGAAGCAGTCGACGCGCTGCTGGCCGCGCCCAACGAACGCCGGACAACCCTCGGCGCCAACGCCTTGTGGCAGTTGGCCGTGCTCGAGATGTGGTTGCAGGGCATGCAAAGCTGATGCCATGAGGCAGCAGGTGCGCACCAACTACGGCGCGTCGCTGTCGCCCGACGCGACGGCATTCGCGCACCTCGTCGACGACGGCGGATATCCGCGGGCTGTGCAACGGTTTCTTCGCGGGTGGCGAGCCAGTTCGTCGCGCGATGTCGAATTGCCTGTCGAGGGTCCGGTCACCCGGGTCATGCATTCCGCCGACGGCCACTGGCTGGCCTGCGAGGTCGCGCCGGAGGGCGGCAGCCGCAGCCAGATCTGGGTCGTCACCACCGATCCCGACGACCGGGCGGCCCGACGCATCGACATGTGGCCCGCCTGCCTTGCCGGAGGGCACCGCCGAGCTGATCGGTTGGGACGGTACGCAAGTCGCGGCCATTCTCACCGGCGACGACGGCGTGGGCAGTTCGTGCCTGATCAATCCCGTCAACGGGTCCACGACAATCCTTGATCGCCGTTCGGGCGGCCGGCTCGTGGATGCATGGGCGGGTGCGGCATTGGTGCGGGTCGGGCCGCGTGGCTACCGCGATCTCATCATGCTTCGTGGGCTGACTGAAATCGCACTGCTTCCCTACGATCCGGGCTCGACCACCGACACAGGCGTCATCCTCGACGACCAGAGCCCTCGCCGGTTGCGCTCCGGTCTGGAAGGTGAGCACTTCGACCTATATCAACCGGCTAAGTTCTACGGGGTCAACAGCACCGACGGTTATGTGCGGGCATTGATCCGCAGCGAGAACGGCGCCAACTACGCCCGCCTCCTCGAGGTGACGACGACTGCGGACGGCGTTTCCTATCAGGTGCTGGCGGAGCGACCGGGATATGAGCTCGACGAGTTCGCCGTCAGCGACGATCTCTCGACTGTGGCAATACTGTGGAATATCAACGGCAGCAGTGAGTTACAGATCCTCGAGTACGCCGACTACACCCTGCACGACCCTATTCCGCTGCCCGGCCAGGTGGCCAGCGAGCTCAGCATCAGTGCCGGCGGGTCGATGGTGGCCATGACCGTCGAGGGTCCGGACATACCGCCCACCGTCGAACTCGTCGACCCGCGTACTCGGGAGTGGGAGCGGATAGACCAGGAGCCCAGCAGCGGACCCGTGTCCGACGCGCCATCGCTGGAGACCGTCATCGCCCGAGACGGATTGGAATTCACCGGGTGGCTGTTCCGCCCGCCCAAAGGGGTCGACTCGATCGGGGCGATGATGTTCCTGCACGGAGGACCCGAAGGTCAGGGCAGGCCCGGCTACAACGAATTCTTCCCGGCGCTGCTGGAAGCCGGCATCACCGTCTTTCTGCCTAATGTGCGCGGGTCCGGCGGCTTCGGCCGGTCGTTCATGCACGCCGACGACAGGGAGAAGCGCTTCGCAGCCATCGACGACGTCGCCGACGCGGCGATGTTCCTCGTGGGCAACAACCTGGCGCCGGCCGACCGCATCGCCTGCTGTGGTTGGTCCTACGGCGGCTATCTGACACAGGCGGCACTCGCGTTTCATCCGGAGTTGTTCGCAGCCGGCATCAGCATCTGCGGGATGAGCGACCTCAACACCTGGTATCGCAACACCGAGCCGTGGATCGCGGCGGCGGCGTACCCGAAGTACGGCCATCCGGTCAGCGATCGGGAACTGCTCGACGCGCTCTCGCCTTTGCTCCGCGCGCACGCGATCACCGCGCCGCTGCTGCTCGTCCACGGGCTCAACGACACCAACGTTCCGCCAACCGAATCCCACCAGATGTACGACGCTTTGCGGGCGCTGGGGCGAACCACCGAACAATTGCTGTTCCACGACGACGGTCACGAGATCGACAAGCGCGAGAACCGAGCCGTGCTGGTCAAAGCCATGTGCGACTGGCTCATGACGGTTTTCGCGCAGTGCGCCCACTCCTGAACAACTCAAGATCAGTTTTACGCGTTTACTGGAATTGTCAGCGGGGTAAAACCCTCCTGCGCCATTGGGGCGCCTAACAGGAGGAGGCCAGCATGCGTGGTGGCGGAATTCTCGGCGTAATCGTGTTGATCTGGTTGCTGATCGGTGTCGTCGCGGCCTATCAACGGGATTACTTCAAGACCGACTCAAACAATTGCGCCACAGCGGGCACCATCGCGTTGACGGTCGTAGCCGGGCCGTTGAACTACGCGGGGGCAAACCCGAAGGTGGAGAATTGCAACGTGGACCTGCCAGAGCCCAGCCAGTAATTAACGGGTCCAACATAATTCACTGAGTCGAATGGAGTGAGCAATGATCGTCCTTGGAGTGATCCTTCTTATCCTCGGGATCCTGTTCGGAATCTCGATCCTGACCTACATCGGCGTCGTGCTGATCGTGATCGGCGCGGTGTTCTGGATTCTCGGCTCGACCGGTCGCGCCGTCGGCGGCCGTAGACGCTGGTACTAAGTACTAACGCCTAGCGCCACTTCGGCCGGCCAGGGACAGGGCCGCGGTCGTCATCTCTCGCAGGATGGCCCGCGAACCGACAACCGTTCCTTGGCCGGCCGTTTTGGCGGTGCTGGCCCGCCGCACGCTGTGCGGCGTCGAATTCAAGAGACCGAACACGGCATGCGCCATCAACCGCGCGTCGGCTTCGTTGTCCGCGCGACTCAATCGCAGAAGAACATCGACCCAGATCTCGACGTACTGTCGCTGGGCTTTACGAACCTGACGCTTCGCGGGTTCGGGCAGATAGCCCAGATCGCGGTCCTGGATGCGGATCAGGTCGGACTCGTTGAGTGCGAAATCCAGATGAAAGTCGATCAGCCCGTCCATCGCCGCTTGGGCATTCGACGCGTCGGCGACAACTGATCTGGCGCCGGCGAGAAGTCGCGTGCTGATGCCGACCAGTAGTTCGACCAGCAGCGCTTCCTTGTTGGGGAAGTGTCGATAAATCGCGGGCCCGCTGACGCCGACCGCAGCACCGATGTCTTCGAGTCGCACGGCCAGGAAGCCTCGTTCGGCGACCAGTCGTTCCGCTGCGGCGATCAGCTTGTCCCGACGGTCCGACTTGGCCCTGCTCCGATTGGTCCCCGCCGGCGAAGATGCGGCGCCAGAAGCCGGGAGAGCCATCGCCTACCCCCATCCCCGCTGGTGGACAAGTGAGTTAATCGTGACTAACATACTACGAGTTAGTCGTCATTAACTCAACCGAGACGGGCCGGCACCGATGACTTCAACGCTCCAGTCGAGTCGCGAGCAGCATCTGGCGCTCGTTGCGCAGCTTCGGGAGAAAATGGCCGTCGCCGCGCTCGGCGGCTCGGCCAAATCGCGTGAGCGCCATGTCAGCCGCGGCAAATTACTGCCGAGGCAGCGCGTCGACGGGCTTCTGGATCCCGGAAGCCCCCTGCTCGAGGTGTCGCCGCTTGCTGCCGACGGCATGTACGACGACGAGTGCCCGGGCGCAGGGATGATCGCCGGCATCGGGCGGGTGTCTGGGCGCGAATGCATGATCGTGGCCAATGACGCGACCGTCAAAGGTGGTACGTACTACCCGATTACGGTGAAGAAGCACCTGCGCGCCCAGGAGATCGCGAGACAGAACCGGCTGCCGTGCGTCTACCTCGTCGACTCCGGCGGCGCGTTCCTGCCCCGGCAGGACGAAGTGTTCCCCGACCGTGAGCACTTCGGTCGGATCTTCTACAACCAGGCGACGATGAGCGCCGAGGGCATTCCCCAGATCGCCGCGGTGCTCGGCTCCTGCACGGCAGGCGGAGCCTATGTGCCCGCCATGAGCGACGAGGCGGTTATCGTCCGCAATCAGGGCACGATTTTCCTCGGTGGTCCACCGCTGGTGAAGGCCGCCACCGGCGAGGTGGTCACCGCGGAAGAGCTCGGTGGCGGCGACCTGCATTCGAAGACGTCCGGCGTGACCGACCATCTCGCCGACGACGACCGCGACGCACTGCGCATCGTGCGACGAATCGTCTCCACGCTGGGCCCGCGCCTCGACCCGCCGTGGGAGGTTCGGCCGACGGTCGATGCGGTGGCCGATCAGGCCGAGCTGTACGACGTCGTGCCCGTCGACGCGCGCGTGCCCTACGACGTGCGCGAGGTCATCACGCGGGTCGTCGACGGCGGCGAGTTCGCCGAGTTCAAGGCCGAATACGGGTCGACGCTGGTGACCGGCTTCGCCCGCATACACGGCCATCCGGTCGGGATCATCGCCAACAACGGCGTGTTGTTCTCCGAATCCGCGATGAAGGGCGCGCATTTCATCGAGCTGTGCGACAAGCGCATGGTGCCGCTGCTGTTCCTGCAGAACATCTCCGGCTTCATGGTCGGCCGCGACTACGAAGCGGGCGGCATCGCCAAGCACGGCGCCAAGATGGTGACCGCCGTAGCGTGCGCACGGGTGCCGAAGCTGACCGTCGTCATCGGCGGCTCCTACGGCGCTGGCAACTACTCGATGTGCGGGCGCGCATATTCGCCGCGCTTCCTGTGGATGTGGCCGAACGCCAGGATCTCGGTGATGGGCGGCGAACAGGCAGCCTCGGTGCTGGCGACGGTGCGCGGTGAGATGACGCCCGACCAGGCGGAGGAGTTCAAGGCGCCGATCCGCGAACAGTACGAGAGCCAGGGCAACCCCTACTACTCGACGGCCCGGTTGTGGGACGACGGCGTGATCGACCCCGCCGACACCAGAACGGTTCTCGGACTGGCACTTTCGGTTGTCGCGCAAGCGCCCGTCGAGCCGGTCTCCTACGGCGTCTTCCGAATGTGACCATGCCTGTGATTCATACCGTGCTCGTCGCCAACCGTGGCGAAATCGCCGTGCGCGTGATCCGCACGCTGCGCGACATGGGCATCCGCTCGGTCGCCGTATTCAGCGACGCCGACACAGGTGCCCGTCACGTCGCCGAGGCTGACGTCGCGGTGCGCATCGGTCCCGCACCGGCGCGGCAGAGCTATCTGAACATCGAGGCGATTGTCGATGCGGCCCGTCGCACCGGGGCGCAGGCCATCCACCCCGGCTACGGATTCCTCTCGGAGAACGCCGAATTCGCCGCAGCTCTGGAGGCGGCGGGGATCGTGTTCATCGGGCCTGGAGTCAAAGCGATCCAGACCATGGGCGACAAGATCGCCGCCAAGACGACGGTGTCGGCCTTCGGCGTACCCGTGGTGCCGGGCATCGCGCGGCCCGACCTGACCGACGACGACCTGGTCGCGGCGGCCGGTGATATCGGCTATCCGGTGCTGGTGAAGCCATCGGCAGGCGGCGGCGGCAAGGGCATGCGGGTTGTGCACGAGCCGTCGGAGTTGGCGGGCGCCCTGATCAGTGCGCGGCGCGAAGCGGGCGCGGCGTTCGGCGACGACACCTTGTTCCTCGAGCGATTCGTGTTGAACCCCCGCCACATCGAGGTGCAGGTGCTGGCCGACGGCTTCGGCAACGTGATCCATCTCGGCGAACGCGAATGCAGCCTGCAGCGCCGCCATCAGAAGGTGATCGAGGAGGCGCCGTCACCGCTGCTGGACGCCGCGACGCGGGCGAGGATCGGCGCGGCGGCCTGCGACACCGCCCGCAGCGTCGACTACACCGGCGCGGGCACCGTCGAGTTCATCGTGTCCGCCGACCGACCTGACGAGTTCTTCTTCATGGAGATGAACACCCGTCTGCAGGTCGAGCACCCCGTCACCGAGATGGTCACCGGCGTGGACCTCGTCGAGTTGCAGGTGCGCGTCGCCGCGGGGGAGAAGCTGCCGATCGGCCAGGACGACATCACGATGACCGGGCACGCCATCGAAGCGCGGGTGTACGCCGAAGATCCCGCCAACGGCTTCCTGCCCACCGGCGGCAGCGTGCTCCACCTCGCCGAACCGCGGGGGCCGGGTGTGCGCGTCGACTCCGGTCTCGCGAGGGACACCGTGGTCGGGAGCGACTACGACCCGATGTTGGCCAAGGTCATCGCGCACGCCGCCGACCGGCCTGCCGCGCTTCGCGCGCTGGACCGGGCGTTGTCGGACACCGCGGTGCTGGGCGTGGCGACGAATGTCGAGTTCCTGCGCTTCCTGCTCGCCGACCCCGACGTGGTCGCGGGCCGGCTCGATACCGGGTTGCTGGACCGCAGGACAGCGGATTTCGCCGCCGCGCAACCGGGTGACGACGAGTTGATCGCCGCCGCGGCGTTCAAGTGGCTGCGCAGCTGGCCGGTGCCTGCGGGCAACCTGTGGGAGGTGCCGTCGGGCTGGCGGATCGGGCAGCACGCGCCGACCACCGTGCGACTGCACGCGGGAGAGCGCACCGACCACGTGTATCTGACCGGGACGCCGCAGTCCGCGACCGCGGTGGTCGAGGACGGTGAACCTCGCACGCTGACAGCGAGTCTCGCCGACGACAGGCTCGTGGTGACACTCGACGGGCTGCGCACCGACTACCTCGTCGCCGCGACGGACGGCCAGATCTGGCTGGCGGGCGCGGGGCACACCGCGGTCATCGACGCGATGCGGGAAGCGCCCGTCAGGCCCGATGACGAGCACAGCGGTGACGCCGAACTCGTCAGCCCCATGCCGGGGTCGGTGGTCGCCGTCGGTGTCGACGATGGCGCACCGGTGTCCGCAGGCGCAGTCGTGGTCGCGGTCGAGGCGATGAAGATGGAGCACGCGCTGACTGCGCCCGTCGCCGGCGTGGTGGAACTACTCGTCGCCGTCGGCGACCAGGTCAAGGTGGGCCAGATACTGGCCCGGATAACCGCTAATGAGAAAGCCGAAGAGTCATGAGTGAGTTTCTAGCCACCGGCATGCTCCCCGATCACTACGAGCAGCTCGCCAAGACCGTGCGCGACTTCGCGCAGAGCGTGGTTGCGCCGGTCGCCGCCAAGCACGACGAAGAGCACTCGTTCCCGTACGAAGTCGTCTCGGGGATGGCCGATATGGGGCTCTTCGGTCTGCCGTTTCCCGAGGAGTACGGCGGCATGGGCGGTGACTACTTCGCGCTGTGCCTGGCGCTCGAAGAACTCGGCAAGGTCGACCAGAGCGTCGCCATCACGCTCGAGGCCGGTGTGTCGCTGGGAGCGATGCCGGTGTACCGGTTCGGCAACGAGGACCAGAGGCAGGAATGGTTGCCGCTGTTGGCAAGTGGCAAGGCGCTGGGCGCGTTCGGGCTGACCGAGGCGGGCGGTGGCACCGACGCGGGCGCGACCAGGACGACGGCCAAGCTCGATGACGGGCACTGGGTCATCAACGGCAGCAAGCAGTTCATCACCAACAGCGGCACGGACATCACCAAGCTGGTGACCGTGACCGCGGTCACCGGGGAAGCCGATGGCCGCAAGGAGATTTCGTCGATCCTCGTGCCGGTTCCGACCGAGGGCTTCACCGCCGAGCCCGCCTACAACAAGGTCGGCTGGAACGCGTCGGACACCCACCCGTTGAGCTTCGACGACGTCCGGGTGCCCGCCGAGAACCTGCTCGGCGAGCGTGGCCGGGGCTACGCCAACTTCCTTCGCATCCTCGACGAGGGCCGCATCGCCATCGCGGCGCTGTCGGTCGGCGCGGCGCAGGGCTGCGTCGACGAATGCGTGCGCTACGCCAAGGAGCGTGAGGCGTTCGGCGCGGCGATCGGCACCTATCAGGCGGTGTCGTTCAAGATCGCGCGGATGGAGGCCCGCGCGCATTCGGCCCGCACGGCGTACTACGACGCGGCTGCACTCATGTTGGCGGGCAAGCAGTTCAAGAAGGCCGCCGCGATCGCCAAGCTGGTCGCCAGCGAGGCGGCGATGGACAACGCCCGCGACGCCACGCAGGTGTTCGGCGGCTACGGTTTCATGAACGAGTACCCTGTCGCACGCCACTACCGCGACAGCAAAATCCTCGAAATCGGGGAAGGGACAACGGAAGTTCAGCTGATGCTGATCGCTCGCGAGGCGGGCTTGTGAGCGAGAAGAAGGTCGTCACCCAGCGCGGACTGTGGTTCGAGGAGTTCGAGACCGGCGTGCTCTACCAGCATCGACCTGGCCGCACCATCACCGAAGCGGACAACGTCTTGTTCACCACGCTGACGATGAACACCCAGGCGCTGCATCTCGATGCCGCCTTCTCCGACGCGCTGCCGCCGTTCAACCAGCGGCTGGTGAACTCGATGTTCACGCTGTCGACGCTCGTCGGCCTCTCGGTCGCGCAACTCACCCAGGGCACCATCGTGGGCAATCTCGGCTTCGGCGAGGTCGCTTTCCCGAAGCCGCTCTTCCACGGCGACACCCTCTACGCCGAGACCGAGGTGATCGACAAGCGCGAGTCCAAAAGCCGTCCGGGGGAGGGCATCGTCACCTTCGCTCACACCGGTCGCAATCAGCACGGCGACATCGTCGCGACCGCGTCGCGAAAAACGATGGTGCGCAAACGGCCTGAGGGTGAGGCGTGATGGCGCTCGCTGAAATCGGACCCGGCTGGCTTTTCTGCCCGGCCGACCGCCCGGAGCGGTTCGGCAAGGCGGCTGCGGCGGCCGACGTGGTGATCCTCGACCTGGAAGACGGTGTGGCGGCCAAGGATCGCGAACAGGCGCGCGCCGCACTCATCGAGACCCCGCTTGACCCCGACCGCACCGTGGTTCGGGTGAACCCAGCCGCCGCCGACGACCACGCGTTGGACCTCGATGCGCTGGCCAAGACGAAGTACTCGACCGTGATGCTGGCCAAGACCGAGGACCCGCAACAGATTCGCGACCTCGCGCCCCTGGACGTCGTCGTATTGATCGAGACGCCCCTCGGCGCCGTCGTCGTCAACGAACTCGCCCGCATCGACAACGCCTTCGCCCTGATGTGGGGCGCCGAGGACCTGTTCGCGGTCACCGGCGGCACCGCCAACCGGTGGCCCGACGACAGCTACCGCGACGTCGCCAAGCATGTCCGTTCGCAGACGCTGCTGGCGGCCAAGGCGTACGGGCGGTTGGCGCTGGACTCGGTGTACCTCGACATCAGGAACCTCGACGGCCTGCGCGCCGAGGCCGACGACGCCGTCGCGGTCGGTTTCGACGCCAAGGTGGCCATCCATCCGACGCAGGTGGCAGTCATTCGCGACGCCTACGCGCCGACCGTCGAGCAGGTGGACTGGGCGCGCCGGGTCCTCGACACGGCACGCGGGCAGCGCGGCGTCTTCCAATTCGAGGGCATAATGGTGGATGCCCCAGTGCTGCGGCGGGCAGAGCGCATCGTCCAGCTAGCGCCTCACCCTGGCGCCTAGCCGGCCACCCCTCACCAGGGGTTTTGCTCCAACCGCCTCCGTACTGAGCACCTCAGTCGCCTGACGGCGCGATCCGCCGTCAGTGACCCTAGGAGGCGGTATGGCAGGGTCCATCAAGGCACCCTTGACGTCGGTCGATGATGTCCCGAGTCATGGAGCCGATTGCGCTGGTCGCCCCCGACGGGACGCCGACCACCGAGACCCGGTATCGCCGAGATCATCCACCCGAGACGCTCGGCTGGCTGTACGAGCTGATGGCCGTGACCCGCGCACTCGACGCGGAGTTCGTCAACCTGCAGCGGCAAGGTGAGCTGGCGCTGTTCGCGTCGTGCCGCGGCCAGGAGGCCGCCCAGATCGGGTCGGCCGCGTGCCTGCGCAAGACCGACTGGCTGTTTCCGCAGTACCGCGAGATCGGCGCGTTCCTGCTGCGCGGCATCACGCCGGCGCAGATGGGCGCGGTCTGGCGGGGTCGCTGGCACGGCGGCCTCGGGTTCACCGACAGGTGCGTCGCACCGATCGCGATTCCGATCGGCACCCACGGATTGCATGCCGTCGGCGCGGCGATGGCCGCGCAGCGTCTCGGCGAGGATTCGGTGACGGTCGCCTATCTCGGCGACGGTGCGACGAGCGAGGGCGATGCGCACGAAGCGCTCAACCTGGCTTCGGTGTTCAAGGCGCCGTGCGTGTTCTTCGTACAGAACAACCAGTGGGCGATCTCCGTGCCGGTCAGCCGGCAGCAGGCCGGACCGTCGATCGCGCACCGGGCGATCGGCTATGGAATGCCCGGCGTCCGCGTCGACGGCAACGACGTGCTGGCCTGCTTCGCGGTGATGGCCGAGGCCGCCGAGCGCGCCCGCCGGGGTGGCGGCCCGACGCTGATCGAGGCCGTCACCTACCGACTCGGACCGCACACCACGTCCGACGATCCAACCCGATACCGGTCGGCCGAAGAGGTCGAAAAATGGGCGGCGCTGGATCCGATTCCTCGGTACCGCAGCTACTTACAGCGCATCGGCGTCTGGTCCGACCGGCTTGACCATCGCGTCGAGGTGCGGTCGGCACGGCTGTGCGCGGATCTGCGCGACGCGATCATCAACACCCCCGACATGGATGTCGGTGACCTGTTCGACACCGTGTACACGGACATCACGCCGACACTGCAGGACCAGCGCGACCAGTTGACGGCCGAGCTGGCGAAGGAGGCGTGATCGTGACTCAGATCATCGAGCGGCCCGCAGAATACGGCGACGACGCCCACGAGCCGCCGATGTTCACCACCGTGCCGACGGCGACCAACCTGACCATGGTGGCTGCGATCAACCGGGCGCTGCACGACGCGATGGCCGCCGACGACCGCGTCCTGGTCTTCGGCGAGGACGTCGCGACGCTCGGCGGAGTGTTCCGGGTGACAGAGGGACTCTCCGAAACGTTCGGCGACGGACGATGTTTCGACACCCCGCTCGCCGAGTCCGCGATCATCGGCATCGCGGTCGGGTTCGCGATCCGCGGCTTCGTCCCGGTGCCGGAGATCCAGTTCGACGGGTTCTCCTACCCGGCGTTCGACCAGGTCGTCAGCCACCTCGCGAAGTACCGCATGCGCACCCACGGCGACGTGGACATGCCCGTCACGATCCGGATCCCGTCCTTCGGCGGAATCGGTGCCGTCGAACACCATTCCGAATCGACCGAAACGTATTGGGCGCACACGGCGGGGTTGAAGGTCGTGGTGCCGTCCACGCCGTCGGACGCCTACTGGTTGCTGCGTCACTCGATCGCCAGCCGCGACCCAGTCGTGTTCCTGGAGCCCAAGCGGCGCTACTGGGCGCGCGAGGACGTCGACACCAGCGTGCCCGGTTTACCGATCGGGCGCGCCGCGGTCCGCCGCACCGGTGGCGACGTCACCGTGCTCACCTACGGCGGCCTGGTTCAGACCGCGCTCGCCGCAGCGGATCTGGCAGCCGACCATTACGGCTGGGATCTCGAGGTGGTCGACCTGCGGTCGCTCAACCCGCTGGACTTCGACACCATCGCGGCATCGGTGCGCAAGACCGGACGCGCCGTCGTTGTCCATGAGGGTGCCCGCACACTCGGATTCGGCGCCGAGTTGGCGGCGCGCATCCAGGAGGAACTGTTCTACGACCTGGAGGCGCCGGTGTTGCGCGCCACCGGATTCGACACCCCGTATCCACCCGCCAGGCTCGAGAAGCTATGGCTACCAGGCGTCGACCGGTTGCTCGACTGCGTCGAGAAGGCGATGCAGGCATGAGCACCCGTGACTTTCTGGTCCCCGACCTCGGCGAGGGACTGGAGGACGCGACGATCACCGGTTGGAGTGTCGCCGTCGGCGACGACGTCGCACTCAACCAGACACTGTGCACGGTCGAGACCAACAAAGCCGAGGTGGAGATCCCGAGTCCGTTCGCGGGCCGCATCGTCGAGCTCGGCGGCGAAGACGGCCAGACGCTTCCCGTCGGTGCGGTGCTGGTACGGATCGCGACCGATGCGCCCGCGGCGCCGAGCAGAAGCGACGAGACGCCGAAGCGCAAGGCCGTGCTGGTGGGCTACGGCACCGACGACGAGATGGATTCCAGTCGGCGCGCTCCGCTGCCTGAGGGGGCACGACCGCGCGCCAAACCCCCAGTGCGCAAGCTGGCCGCCGACCTTGCACGTCGACCTGGCTGCGCTGACGCCCGGATCCGGCCCGGACGGAATCGTCACCCGCGACGATGTGCTGTCGGTGGCGGGACAGCCCGCTGATGCGTCGAACGACGTCGGGGTCACCGGTGTGAAGGCCACGATGGCACAGCGGATGACGCTGTCGCGCAGCATGATTCCCGATGCGCACGCCAGTGTTCACGTCGACTGTTCGGCCCTGTTGAGGGTGCGCGACCGGTTGCGTGACGACGTCGGTGACGACGGACCGCCGATCACCCCGTTCGTGCTGACCCTTCGCCTGCTGACGATCGCGCTGGTTCATCACCCGATCTTCAACGCGACGTGGGTGGACACCGCGGGCGGTCCGCATATCCACGTGCATTCCGCCGTTCACCTCGGTATCGGCGTCGCGGCGCCACGAGGGCTGTTGGTTCCCGTCGTCAAAGACGCGCAGGACAAGTCGACGCGCGAATTGGCGGTGGCAGTGGCCCGGCTCGTCGAGGAGTCGCGTGCGGGCACCGTGAAACCGGCGGAGCTGCAAGGGTCCACATTCACGGTGTCGAACTTCGGGGCACTCGGACTGGACGAGGGCGTACCCGTCATCAATTACCCCGAGGCCGCGATCCTCGGCATCGGATCGTTGAAGCCGCGGGCGGTCGTCGTCGACGGAGCTGTGGTGGCTCGGCCGACGATGACGGTGACGTGTGCGTTCGACCACCGCATCGCCGACGGCGCACAGGCTGCCGCGTTCCTCGGCGAGTTGCAGCGGCTGATCGAGTCGCCGGAGTTGGCGCTGCTCGACAGTTAGGCGCGCCTACCGTACGCTTGGCGGCGGCCAAACGCTCGGCGAATTCCGGCGAAAGAATCGACGCCGCTTGCGGTTTCAGCTCGGTGTCGACGGCGATGCTGTGCTGGTCGCGGTCGATCGATCCAGGGTTGGCGGTCGCCCGCATGGAGGCCTTGGTGGCGAGGACGACCTCGCGGGGTGCGGCAGCGGGCCCCGCGGCCAGTTCCTTGGCCGCCGCGACGGGATCATCGGCGACCTCGAGCGCGAGCCCGTATCGCACGGCGGCGTCGGCGTCGAAGCGCATGCCGAACAGCAGCGACGCCCTGGCCGCCTGCACACCGACGGCGCGCTGCAGCATCCACGTCGCACCCCCACCGGGATGGATGCCGAGTTTCTGGAAACGCGGATCGAACAGCGCAGCGGGCCCGGCGATGCGCACATCGGCGGCGAGCGCGAGGTTGAGTCCCGCGCCGACGGCGGCGCCGTTGACGGCCGCGATCGTCGGGAGCGTGCAGTTGGCCACCGCGAGGAAGCCGTCGTAGATCGTGCGGAGCCCGTTCTCGGTCGCCTCGCCGAGCGCCGTCAGGTCCGCGCCCGCGCAGAACGCCTTGCCCGCCCCGGTGACGATGAGCGCGTGCACGTCGGTGTTCGCCTCGGCCTCGTCGACGGCTGCGCGCAGGGCCGCAGAGATCTCGGCGGTGACGGCGTTGCGACGCTCGGGATCGTTGACGGTGACGAGCGCGACGTGGTTCTCGACCTGGACGAGGACTCGATCGGACATCGCCTCAGGCTAGTGACCGCCTACAGGGTGGCTTGGACGGGACCCAGGATCTGGCAGTTGTCCGCCGGCAGCGTCGGAACGATGATGCCGCAGCCGCGTCCCCTCGACAGATAGGTGGCACCGGGTGTGTAGGGCTCGAAGTAGGCCTGGGCGGTGTCGATGCCCTGCATGCACGAACCGCCCGGCTGGCCGAGGAGCTCCACGCACGCCACGCTCTGATACGGGCGTGCCGCGATCCCGCAGACCGTCGACGGTGACCGTCGCGGTGACCTTGCTGACCCCGTCGACCTGCACCACCTGCGGCGCGGAGATCGAGAAACCGCACGGTGACGGCGGCCAGGGCTCGGCGTGCGCAGCCCCCGCGCCGACGGCTCCGCCGAGCGCCAGGGTCACCGTTGCTGGGATTGCCATGACAAGCCGAATCATGTAGCCGATCGTAGATCCGCCGTTGGCCCAGTGCGACGAGATCAGGCTTATCACCCGCTGTCGCCGCTAAAACGTGCGTCAACCCTGATCTCGATGGATGGCTGTGCCACTAGCGTGGACTCGTGGACGAAGCGCCGCCGGTCGACAACCACGTCCACACGCGATGGTCGTGGGACACCGCTTCGAGCTCGTCAATGCAGTCGGCGTGCGCGCGTGCCGTTGAACTCGGTCTTCCAGGTCTGGCGTTCACCGAGCACGTCGACTTCACCGACTGGGCGCTGGAAGACCCGGACAAGCACGACGAGGAAGTCGCCCGACCCGCGCGCGTCGGTGACCGCCCGCGGGTGGCGCCGCTCGACGTCGAGGGATACCTCGCCGATCTGGCCCGCTGCCGCGACGAATTCCCCGACCTGCGCATCCTTTCCGGCATCGAGGCCGGTGAACCGCATCTCTTTCGCGGCAGTGTGGCCACCGTGCTGTCGGCAGGCGATTTCGAACGGGTGTTGGGCAGCCTGCACGGAATCGTCGTCGACGGCACGCTGACCGGGATCAACCGCGCTTTGTTCACTCGGTTGGACCCGCACGAGGTGATGCGCCGCTACTTCACCGAACTCCTTGCGCTCGTCGGCGGATCCGAGGTGTTCACCGTGCTGGCGCACTGCGACTACGCGCGGCGCTACTGGCCGACGGAGCGGGTGGGTGCCTACGAGGACACCGACTTCGAAGAGGAGTACCGAGCGGCGTTCCGCATGTTGGCATCCTCGGGGCGTGCGCTGGAGATCAACACGCGCAGCCCGATGGCCTCGGTGGCCCAGTTGCGATGGTGGTGGGAGGAGGGCGGTGAGGCGGTGTCGTTCGGCAGCGATGCGCACACGCCGTTCCGGGTCGGGGAACACTTCGACATTGCGGTCGACATCGCAGAGGCGGCCGGTTTCAGGGCGGGGCGGGATCGGTTCGACTTCTGGCGGCGCTGAGACGCCACGTCATTGCGGGTGGGTGGCCAGGTAGTCCCTCACGGGGACAGGGGAATCCGACGCGTATCCGATCGGCAGCAGGAGGTCGCCGTCGGCCGTCTTCAAATAGACCTCCCACCGGTAGTAGCCGGTGAACGCCGCGGGGTCGGCGGCGAGCACCGCCGCGTAGTCGTTGACGGCCCGAACGTATTGCGAGGAATGGTTGTAGCGGTATATCGCTCCATCGCGGTTGCTCGCGAAGTTGTTGGCGGCGAGGTAACGGCCGGCCGCCATGATGCTGTCGCGCGGCGAATAGATGTCGCTTCCCTCGCCGTAGGCGGCGAACGTCGACGGCAGGAACTGCATCGGCCCCTGTGCGCCTGCGCTGCTCGGGCCGACGACGCTGCCCAGCCGCGTCTCGATCAGGTTGATCGCGGCGAGGTAATTCCATCCGACGCCCGATGCCGCCTCCGCTTCGCGGTAGTGGGCCATCAGTTCGTCAGCGGGGGCTGGGGCGACGATGCGCCACGCCGGGACGGTGTCTCGGACTTCGGCCATGGCGGTGAGCTGGCGACGGGCGTCGACGTTGAGGTCGTAGACTCCGACGAGCTCAGCGGGAATCCGCGGACGCGTGACCGAGTCCCACTCGGGGTGGTAGCCGATGGCGCGGTAGGCCGCCTGCTGACGCCGTGCCGCTTCCCGCAACGCCGCTTCGGGCGTCGCCGGGTTGCGAAGAGCTTGCTCGTCGGCGACGAGGTCGTCGGCCAGCTGCGCCGGATCCGACGCCAGCCTGGGCTGTGCGCCCGAAGGGATGGCCTCCTCCAGCAAGGTGACGGTGGGCGCAGGCGGTGGCGCCGCACTCGTCGGTGCCGCGGTCGGCGGTGCTGGCGGTGCGGGGGCTGCGTCGTGACTGCAGGCGACGACGAAAGCGAGCGCGCCAAGGACTGCGATCGTGCGGAGGCGACCGATCATCGTGCAAGCGTAGAACGCGGTCCGTCTGCGATGACTTTAGTGCTCGTCGAAGGTCCACCAAACGTGACGGAAACAAAGCGTTCGCGTGCAGCGCACCTGCTGATCAACGGGCTGAATCTCTATCACGAGGTGTACAGCGAGCTGGACACCGCGAAGCCGCCATTGCTGCTGATTCCGGGTGCGTTCATGGCCGTCGACTCGATGAGAGCGTGGGCGGAGGCGTTCGCGCGAGATCGAGCCGTGATCGTCTTCGATCAGCAGGGGCACGGCCGAACTCCGGATACGACGCGTGACATGTCCTACGAGCAGTTCGGCGACGACGCCGCGGCGTTGTTGCGCGCGTTGGGCGTTGAGCGTGCCGATGTCATGGGCTACTCGCAAGGCGGCGGCGTCGCCATTCAACTTGCGATCAGGCACCCGTCGCTCGTGAACCACCTCGTGGCCATGTCGGCCACCTTCCGCAGGGACGGGTGGCATCCGGCGGTGCCCGCGGCCATCGAGGGCTTGACCCGCGACGCATTCGCGGGGACGCCCGTCGAGAAGGCGTTCTTCGCCCACACGCCCGATGTCACGGCATACGAGGCCTACCTCGAGAAGATGAAGCGCTCTCAACGCCGACGATCAGAGCATCACCGACGAGCAGATGCGATCGATATCGGCGAAGACGATGGTCATCGTCGGAGACGCCGACGGCGTGACTCTCGAGCATGCGGTGACGATGTTCAAGCTTCGTGGCGGTGGCGACGAGATAGCGGCGGAAACGGGCGTGCTGCACGACGTTCCGGCCGCACGCTTGATGGTGCTGCCCGCGATGTCGCACGTTGGCATCTCGGGCGAGTCCGCGCTCCTGGTGCCGGTGGTGAGCGCGTTCCTCGACGACGTCGCGCCGACCACGCCCGACCTGTTCTGAGTGGCCTGCGGTCGCGACAGAAAGAAACGAGGCGCGGGGCCGCCCTACAGGCGGCGCCCCGCGCCTCGCTCACGGATTGTGTGCGCGTAAAGCTAGAACCAGACTTTTCGACCACCGACCGGGCGGCCGACCGCTCCGAGGATCCAGAGCACGACGCCGACGACGATGAGTATCGCGCCGATGGTGTAGAGGATCGAGAGACTAGTGAAGTAGCCGATCAGCAAGAGGATGATGCCGAGCACAATCATGGGTGGTCCTATTCAAGTGTGGGGACGGGAACTGCCCGAACAGAATTGCCAAATCCGTAAAAACCCAAACCTCGGTGGCGTCGAGTCCTGTCGCTGGCAAACATCTGGCGCCGTCTGCCGCCCCGTCGGCCGATTGCGCCCCCGGCAGGACTCGAACCTGCGGCCAACCGCTTAGAAGGCGGTTGCTCTATCCACTGAGCTACGGGGGCAGCGCACCCACCCTAGCGAATTGCCGTCCGGTCCGAGGCGGCTCAGGAGATGCCGCCGCGTGCGGTCTGTGTGATCGCCCGCGCGGGCGTGGGACAGTGCTCCCCTGCGCAGCGATTGCGTACCTCCGTTCGCCGTCTGGCGCCCCCAAACACAGCCACAAAACACACGTCGGCGCGAGTTGCCGCGGACTAGCGTGGGTACTGAACTGCGCGACGGCGACGGGAGGAGCAGCGACGATGGCAGGGTGGCCGCAGCTGTGAGCGACGTGCCTGAAGTGGATGTGGCCGGGCTCCCGGAGGAACTCAGTCCG
Source organism: uncultured Actinomycetota bacterium (assembly GCA_963786995.1). Lineage (GTDB taxonomy): Bacteria > Actinomycetota > Actinomycetes > Mycobacteriales > Mycobacteriaceae > Mycobacterium. The sequence goes on from CAWBBH010000012.1 coordinate 91,730, forward strand.
GTCGACCAGATCCTGCACCGCGGCGAAGCCAATCCGCGTACCCGCTCGGGAATCATGACGCTGGAGGTGCTCGACACCACGCCGGACTGGCAGCGGCTGCGAACCCGGTTCGAGCACGCGTCGCGCAAGGTTCTGCGGCTGCGGCAGAAGGTCGTGATGCCGACGCTGCCGACGGTCGCGCCGCGCTGGGTCATCGATCCGGACTTCAACCTCGACTTCCACGTCCGTCGGGTGCGGGTGGCCGAGCCGGGCACGCTGCGCGAGGTGCTCGACCTCGCCGAGGTCGCGCTGCAGTCGCCGCTCGACATCTCGCGGCCGCTGTGGACCGCAACGCTCGTCGAGGGTCTCGCCGGTGGTCGGGCAGCGATGATCGTCCATCTCAGCCATGCCGTCACCGACGGCGTCGGCGGTGTCGAGATGTTCGCCAACCTCTACGACCTCGAGCGCGACCCGCCCGCCGAAGCGGATCCGCCGATGCCGATTCCGCAGGACCTGTCGCCGAACGACCTCATGAGGCAGGGGTTCAACCGACTGCCCGGCGCCATCGCGGGTGGTGTCGGCAGGGCGATCTTCGGCGCGGCGCAGGCCGTCGGAAGTGTGATCCGGGATCCGGTCGCGTCGCTCGGCGGCGCGGTGGAGTACGCGATTTCGGGTGCGCGCGTCGTCGGGCCCGCCGCGGAACCGTCGCCGGTGCTTCGCCGACGCAGCCTGTCGTCGCGGACCGATGCCATCGACATCGAGTTCGGCGACCTGCACCGGGCCGCGAAAGCGGCGGGCGGATCGATCAACGACGCCTATCTCGCCGGAGTGTGCGGCGCGTTGCGGCTGTATCACGAACGCATGGGCGTGCCCGTGGACACCCTGCCGATGGCGGTGCCGGTGAACATGCGGTCGGACAACGATCCCGCGGGCGGAAACCGTTTCGCCGGAGTCAATCTGGCCGCGCCGATCGGTGTCGCCGACCCCGAGAGGCGGATCAAGAGCATTCGCTCGCAGATGACCCGTAAGCGTGACGAGCGCGCGGTGAACATGGTCGGTGTGATCGCACCCTTGATCAGTCTGCTGCCGGACACGGTGCTGGAAGGGATGGCCGCATCGATCGTGAACTCCGACGTGCAGGCCAGCAATGTGCCGGTATATCTGGGCGACACGTTCATCGCGGGTGCGAAGATCCTGCGGCAGTACGGAATCGGCCCGCTGCCCGGCGTGGCGATCATGGTCGTGCTGGTGTCGCGGGCCGGTTACATCACCGTCTCCGCTCGCTACGACCGCGCCGCAGTGACCGACGGCGAATTCTTCGCCAGGTGCCTGCAGGCCGGGTTCGACGAAGTGCTGGCCCTCGGCGGACCGGGCCGTTCGATGCCGGCCTCGTTCGCGCCGGAACCGCAGGAACCGAAACCGCCGTCACCGAACGGGAGTGGGGCCCTATGACCGCCGAAGACGGCCAGCCGAGACGACGCGCCAACCCGCGGACCATGCGATTGCCGGGATCGGTCGCCGAGATCCAGGGAAGTCCCGCCGGCCCAGGGGTCGGCGCGTTCTTCGACCTCGACGGCACCCTGGTCGCCGGGTTCACCGGCGTCATCATGACCCGGGATCGGTTGCGCCGCAGGCAGATGGGGGTCGGCGAGTTCATCGGCATGGTGCAGGCAGGTCTCAACCATCAGCTCGGCCGCTCGGAGTTCGAGGACCTGATCGGCAAGGGCGCCCGCATGCTGCGCGGCAGCTCGCTCGGCGACATCGACGAACTCGCCGAGCGGCTTTTCATGCAGAAGGTCATCGGTCGCATCTACCCAGAGATGCGCGACCTGGTGCGCGCTCACATGGAGCGCGGTCACACCGTGGTGCTCAGCTCGTCGGCACTGACGGTGCAGGTCGAGCCGGTGGCGCGTTTCCTGGGAATCAAGAACGTGCTGAGCAACAAGTTCGAAGTCGACGAGAACGGTTGTCTCACCGGCGAAGTGAAGAGACCGATCATCTGGGGTCCTGGTAAGGCCAGGGCAGTGCAGGCCTTCGCCGCCGAAAACACCGTCGATCTGTCGAAGAGCTACTTCTACGCCGACGGCGACGAGGACGTCGCCCTGATGTATCTGGTCGGCAATCCCCGGCCCACGAATCCCGCGGGCAAGATGGCCGCCGTTGCGGCCAAACGTGGTTGGCCCGTGCTGCGGTTCAGCAGCCGCAGCGGAAGCAATCCCATCTCCCAACTGCGCACCGTTGCCGGTGTGGCGTCGATGTTCCCCATCGCGGCGGGCGCCGTCGGACTCGGCCTGCTGACGCGGAACAGGCGCACCGGCGTCAACTTCTTCACCTCGGCCTTCGGGCGGGCGTTGCTGACCACCACCGGCGTGAGCATCAACGCGCTGGGCGCGGAGAACCTGAACAAGAAACGGCCGGCGGTCTTCATCTTCAACCACCGCAACCAGGTCGACCCGATCATCGCCGGCCGGCTCGTCGAGACGAATTTCACCTCGGTCGGCAAGAAGGAGCTGGAGAACGACCCGATCGTGGGGACGATGGGCAAGATGATGGACGCGGCGTTCATCGATCGGGACAACCCCAAAGCCGCGGTGGAAAGCCTGAAGAAGATCGAGGAGCTTGCCAGGAAGGGCCTGTCCATCCTCATCGCCCCTGAAGGGACCCGGCTCGACACCACCGAGGTGGGGCCGTTCAAGAAAGGACCTTTCCGCATCGCGATGTCGGCGGGAATTCCGATCGTGCCCATCGTGATTCGCAACGCCGAGGTCATCTCCGCGCGCGACTCGACGACCTTCAACCCCGGCACCGTCGACGTCGTGATCTACCCGCCGATCCCGACAGACGACTGGACCGTCGAAAACCTGTCGGACAAGATCGAGGAGGTGCGCCAGCTCTTCCTCGACACACTGAAAGACTGGCCGCACGAGTCGCTTCCGAAGATCGGGCCGTACGCACGGGGCAGGAGTGCCACCAAGAAGGCACCCGCGAAGAAGGCCCAGAAGTCGGCGTCGCCGAAGAAGTCGGCCGCCAAGGCTTCTGCGAAGAAGGCTCCTGCCAAGTCGGCGGCCAAGGCGCCCGTCAAGAAAGCAGCGGCGAACAAGACAGCTGCGAAAAAGGCGCCCACCAAGAAGCCGGCCGCCAAGAAGGGCCGGGCGTGACCGCCGCCGACCCGATCGTCAACTTCTCGACCACCGACGACGCGCTGGTGCTGGCCTCGGTGTCGTCGCCTGCAGAACGCGAGTTGTTGAGCGATTGGCTGCAACAGCAGCGCCGCGAACATCCCGATTCCAACGTCGCGGTTCTCGAACTGCCGGAGGGTGATCCACCGCCAGGGGTACTGGCGCGGCTCGTCGGAGAACTGGAAGCCGACGAGGACCGGACCGTCGTCCCGGTGCGCGTCTTCTGGGTGCCGGGAGGCCTTCCGACCCGATCGAAGGTCGTTGCGCTGATCTCCGGCCGCGACACCTACCGGCCGCCGGAGATTCTCCAACGGCGCATCCTCAAGCGAGACCCGTCGCGTGCCCGGGTGGTGGCCGGTGAGCCGGCGAAGGTTTCCGAACTGCGTCAGCAGTGGAGCGAGAACACCGCCGCCGAAAACCCGCGCGATCTGGCGCATTTCGTTCTCCGCCGGGCAAGCCTGGCCATCGAGCGCGTCGAACTTCGGCTGCTCGGACCGGAATACAAGTCGCCGAAGCTGATGGGGCCCGAGATCCTGGCGTCGGCGCAATTCCGGGCGGGCCTGGAGAAGATCCCTGGCGCGACGCTGGAAAAAGCGGGCGAGATGCTCGACGAACTGTCCACCGGGTGGAGTCGGTTCTCTGTCGACCTCATCCCGTCGCTGGGCCGAGCCATCTTCAGCCGCGGCTTCGACCCCAACATCGACTACGACCGCGCCGAGATAGAGCGCATGCGCCACGCGTTGGAGACTCATCCCGCGGTGCTGCTGTTCTCGCACCGGTCCTACCTCGACGGCGTCATCGTGCCGGTGGCGATGCAGGAGAACCGGCTTCCGCCCGTGCACACCTTCGCGGGTATCAACCTGTCGTTCGGGTTCATGGGGCCGCTGATGCGGCGTTCCGGCGTCATCTTCCTCCGGCGCAAGCTCGACGATCCGCTGTACAAGTACGTGCTGCGGCAGTTCGTCGGCTACATCGTCCAGAAGCGGTTCAACCTCAGCTGGTCGATCGAGGGCACCCGGTCGCGGACCGGAAAGATGTTGCCGCCCAAGCTCGGTCTGATGAGCTATGTCGCCGACGCCTACCTCGAAGGCCGCAGCGATGACATTCTCCTGCAGCCGGTGTCCATCAGCTTCGACCAGCTGCATGAAACAGCCGAGTACGCGGCGTACGCCCGCGGTGGTGAGAAGACACCCGAAGGGTTGTCCTGGCTGTACAACTACATCAAGGCCCAGGGCGAGCGCAGCTACGGCAAGATCTACGTCCGATTTCCCGAGGCCGTGTCCATGCGCGAATACCTCGGTGAGCCGGGCGGCCCGATCACCCAGGACGAACCCGCGAAACGCCTCGCCATGCAGAAGATGGCGATCGAGGTGTCATGGCGGATTCTTCGCGCCACCCCGGTGAACGCGACTGGGTTGGTGTCGGCGCTGCTGTTGACCACCCGCGGCACCGCGCTGACGCTCGACCAACTGCACCACACGCTGCAGGATTCGCTGGATTACCTCGAGCGCAAACAGATTCCGGTCACCAACAGCGTATTGCGGCTGCGGACGGCCGACGGTGTGCGCGCCGCCCTGGACGCGCTGTCGAACGGCCACCCGGTCACCTGCGTCGAAGGGGGACGCGAGCCGGTATGGCGGATCGCGCCCGAACAGGAGCACGAGGCGGCGTTCTACCGCAACACGGTGATCGATGCGTTCATGGAGACCGCGATCGCCGACATGGCGCTGATTCATGCTGCCCGCGCCGACGGAGATCGGTTGGAGGCGTTCTGGAATCGCGCGATGCGGCTGCGCGATCTGCTGAAGTTCGACTTCTACTTCGCGGACTCGACAGCGTTTCGCGAACACCTCGCCGAGGAGATGGCGTGGCACGACGATTGGGAGGCGCACGTCGCCGCGGGCGGTGAAGAGGTGTACGCCATGCTGCGCGTCAAGCGGCCCTTGATCGCACAGGCGGTGCTGCGGCCCTACTTCGAGGCTTACGGGATCGTCGCCGACGTGCTTCGCGATTCACCGGCCGAGATGGAGGAGAAGGAGCTGACGAAGCGGGCGCTCGGCGTCGGCAATCAGTACGTCGCGCAGGGGCGGGTCCGCAGCACCGAGGCGGTGTCGGCGCTGCTGTTCGCGACGGCACGGCAGGTGGTTGCCGATCAGCACCTGCTCGAGCCCGCCGCCGATCTGGTCGAACGTCGCACCGCGTTCCGCGATGAATTGCGGGGGATCCTCGCCGATATGGACAAGGTCGAGCAGATCTCCCTCGAACAGTTCGTCGCACGCGAGACGAAGCGGCGCGGATTGCGCGACGCGGCGCAGTAGCCCGCAGTCGGCTAGCCATACGCTGGTGGCATGAAAATGGCCGAAGACGAGCGCGAGTGAGGCTCGCAGCGAGGGACGAGCGAGGACCGGAGCGAGCGTGAGTCGAGCGACGACAACCGCCGGTGTGCGTACCAGCGCGGTGTGGCCCGTGCTTGTCGGCGTCGCCCTACTGGCCGGGGTGACCGCGGCGGCGCTCGGCGCGCTGACGCTGGCCGACGCGCTGACGGCCACCGGCCTGCCCGACCCGGGTCCGGTCACAACCTACGGTCTGCCGTTCGTGCGGGCCGCGGGGGAGATCGCGGCCGTCGTCGCGGCGGGATCCTTCATGTTCGCCGCGTTCATGGTGCCGCCCCAGCGCAGCGGCGTGCTCGACGCCGACGGGTACCGGGCGCTGCGCGTGGGGACTGTCGCGTCGGCGATCTGGGCGGTGGCCGCGGCACTGCTCGTGCCGCTGACCGTCTCCGACGTGACCGGCCAACCGCTGTCCTCGCGCCTGAGCCCATCGGACATCTGGTCGGTGGCCAGCCTGGTGGAAACGGCGGGGGCGTGGCGGTGGACGGCCTTCCTCGCCGCGATCGTCGCGGTCGCCAGCATCCCGGTGCTGCGCTGGTCTCCGACGCCGCTGCTGTTCGCGGGATCGCTGATCACCCTGCTGCCGCTGGCGCTGACCGGGCATTCGTCGACCGGCGGTTCGCACGACCTCGCCACCAACAGCCTGCTCATCCACTTGGTCGCCGCCGCGCTGTGGGCCGGCGGGCTGCTGGCGCTTCTCGTTCACGCGCTGCGCGGCGGTGGGCACGCGGACCTGGCCGCGCGGCGATTCTCGGCCGTCGCGCTGTGGTGCTTCGTCGCCATGGCGTTCAGCGGAATCGTCAACGCCCTGGTGCGGGTCCGCCCGGCTGACCTGTTCGACGGCGGCTACGGCCTGCTGATCGTCGCCAAGGCCGTCGCGCTCTGCGCGCTCGGGGTGCTCGGTTGGCGTCAGCGACGCAGCGGCGTCGCGGCATTGCAGGCCGACCCGGAGGCGCGTGGCGCGCTGATCAAGCTCGCGATCACCGAGGCACTGGTTTTCGGTCTCACCTTCGGCGTCGCGGTCGCGCTGAGCAGGACCCCTCCGCCGCCGCCACCGGTCTTCAACCCGTCGATCCCCGCCGTCGAGATCGGCTACGACTTCGCGGGTCCGCCGACGGTGGCCCGGATCCTGTTCGACTGGCGGTTCGACCTGATCTTCGGGACCGCGGCGATCGTGATGGCGCTGGTGTACCTGGCCGGGGTGCGACGGCTGCGTCGGCGTGGTGACCCGTGGCCGACAGGCCGGCTCGTCGCCTGGCTGCTCGGCTGCCTGGTGCTGTTGTTCGCCACCTCGTCGGGGCTGGGCCGCTACATGCCCGCGATGTTCAGCATGCACATGGCCGCCCACATGCTGCTGTCCATGCTGGCGCCGATCCTGCTCGTACTGGGTGCACCGGTGACGCTGGCGCTGCGTGCGCTGCCGACCTCGAGCAAGGACGAACCGCCGGGTGCGCGGGAATGGCTTCTCGCCGCGCTGCATTCGCGGGTGTCGAAGTTCTTCACCAACCCGATCATTGCGACGGTGTTGTTCGTCGCCGGCTTCTACGGCTTGTATTTCGGCGGAATCTTCGACGCCGCAGTCGGTAGCCACGCCGCGCATGTCGCGATGAACCTGCACTTCCTGCTGACCGGATACCTCTTCTACTGGGTGGTCATCGGCGTCGACCCCACACCGCGCCCCATTCCGCCGCTGGGCAAGCTCGGCATGGTCTTCGCGTCGCTTCCACTGCATGCCTTCTTCGGTGTTGTGCTGATGAGTACCAGCAGTGTGCTGGGGGAGAGCTTCTACAAGTCACTGCAGCTGTACTGGCACACCGATCTGCTCGGCGATCAGAAGTTGGGCGGCGGAATAGCTTGGTCGGCAGGCGAAGTGCCGCTCGTCATCGTGATCATCGCGCTGCTGGTGCAGTGGACGCGAAGCGACAGGCGCACCGCCAAGCGGCTCGACAGGGCCGCCGATCGCGACGAGGACGCCGACCTGGCCGCCTACAACAGGATGCTGGCCGAGCTGGCCAAGCGGGATGCGCACTGATTGTGAGTGACGACGGCTATTTCGGCGAAGACGTCGCCGCCCGTTACGACGCCGACACGTCGGGCATGCACGACGACAGCGTGATCGCCGCCGTCGTCGATGTTCTCGCCGGACTTGCCGGCGACGGAGCGGCACTCGAATTCGGCATCGGGACAGGGCGTATCGCGCTACCGCTCGCGCGGCGCGGAATCGAGGTGCACGGCATCGACCTGTCCACAGCGATGGTGGCACGCATGCGGGACAAGCAGGGCGGAGCCGAGATCGCCGTCACGATAGGTGATTTCGCTCGAACCCGGGTTCCTGGCGAGTTCTCGTTGGCCTACCTCGTCTTCAACACGATCAACAATCTGACGACCCAGGACGAGCAGGTCGCCTGTTTCGTCAACGCCGCAGAGCATCTGGAGGCGGGCGGGAGCTTCGTGATCGAAGTCGGTGTGCCCGCACTGCGGCTGCTGCCGCCCGGCCAGCGCGCCGTCCCGTTCGACGTGGGCGAGAAGCACTGGGCGTACGACCTGTACGACTGCGCGACGCAGTCGATGAGCTCCAACTACGTCGACGAGGACGACGGCGTCGCGCGCCTGTGGTCCGTTCCGTTCCGCTATGTCTGGCCCGCCGAACTCGACCTGATGGCCCGCATCGCGGGGTTGGACCTGGTCGACCGCTGGCAGGACTGGGACGGCACGCCGTTCGACCACGAGAGCACCCGCCACGTCTCGGTGTGGCGGAAGAACGCCTAGACGGCTCCCGCTGCGATCGCGGCGGGCCAACTCCCGAACGAGCTGACATCGCGACCGGTCGCCGCCGCACCGTCGCAGCCGAATCCGGTACGCCATGTGCCGTCGTCGAACTCGACCTTGCCGAGCTGCATCGGGGCAGGCAGCGCATCGAGGAACAAGCCGAGGGCCGCCGGGGACAGTAGCCACCGGTGGCCCATCAGCGAGGCGCCTACGGCGCCGTCGGGCACCCGGGTGATCGCCGGCTTGGGCGGCACCGTCGCCAGCACCGACATCCGGTAGGCCGGCGCCGTGAAGATTTCGCCCGCCCACCGGGCGCCGAGATCGGTGAGCTGATGAGACAGCGGCCCGCCACGCAGGTGCGCTCCGAACACCACCAACTCCAGATCGCCCGCCATGGTCGTCCAACCTACGGCGACCATCCACAGTCCGCGATTCATCCACAGCGGCCTGCTGCCGCACGGCCGGCTCAGCGCAGGGTGTCGGCGCCGGTCGGCTCAATGGCGGGGACGGCACAAGCCGGATCACATCGAAGGATCGAAGGGACGAGCAATGTTCGAGACACCAATCCACATCGTCGGCACCATCATCACCGACCCGGTACTGCGGCGGGTCGGCGATCAGCAGGTCTACAAGTTCCGGGTGGCCAGCAATTCGCGCCGGCGCACCGCAGACGGCACCTGGGAGCCTGGCAACACGCTCTACGCGTCGATCAACTGCTGGAGCAAGGGGCTGGTGAAGGGCGTGGGCGCCTCGCTCGGGAAGGGAGACCCCGTCATCGTTGTTGGATACGTGCACACCAGCGAGTACGACGACCGCGATGGCAACCGTCGCTCGTCGGTGGAAGTGCGGGCCACCGCGGTGGGGCCGGATCTGGCGCGAAGCACCGCGAGCGTCGATCGGACGAAGAACACGGTTGCCAACAGCGACGATGCCGGCGAGGACAAGGACGACGAAGCCGCGGCCCGAACCGGGTCGGAACCGTCGGACGAGACCCTCGACAGCGAGGTGCTGCCAGTGCCGGCGTGACGAGCCGGAGCCGCAGACGGCGCGGTCGGGACGGCCGGTGTCAACGCTTACGATGGTCCGCGAGCATTACCCGAGACCAGAGAGGCATCACAACACCCATGGCCGATTTCATCTACACGATGCGGAAGGTCCGCAAGGCGCACGGCGACAAGGTCATCCTTGACGACGTCACCTTGAACTTCCTTCCCGGCGCGAAGATCGGCGTGGTCGGTCCGAACGGCGCGGGTAAGTCGAGCGTCCTGAAGATCATGGCCGGGCTCGATCAGCCCAACAACGGCGACGCGTTCCTGCAGCCCGGCGCAACGGTCGGCATCCTGCAGCAGGAGCCGCAGCTCGACGAGACCAAGACGGTGCGGGAGAACGTCGAGGACGGCGTGGCCGTCAAGGCCCAGCTCAACCGCTACAACGAGGTCGCCGAGCTGATGGCCACCGACTACACCGACGACCTGATGGAAGAGATGGGCCGTCTGCAGGAGGAGCTCGACGCCGCCGACGCGTGGGACATCGACTCCCAGCTCGAACAGGCGATGGACGCGCTGCGCTGTCCGCCGCCCGACGAGCCGGTGACCCACCTGTCCGGCGGCGAGCGTCGCCGGGTGGCGCTCTGCAAGCTGCTGCTGTCCAAGCCCGACCTGCTTCTGCTCGACGAGCCGACCAACCACCTCGACGCCGAGAGCGTGCTGTGGCTCGAGCAGCACCTCGCCGAGTACAAGGGCGCCATCCTCGCCGTCACCCACGACCGGTACTTCCTCGACAACGTCGCCGAGTGGATCCTCGAACTCGACCGCGGCCGGGCCTACCCCTACGAGGGCAACTACTCCACCTATCTGGAGAAGAAGGCCGAGCGCGTCGCGGTCCAAGGCCGCAAGGACGCCAAGCTGCAGAAGCGTCTGCTGGAGGAGCTGGCCTGGGTGCGGTCAGGCGCCAAGGCCCGCCAGGCGAAGAGCAAGGCCCGCCTCGGACGCTACGAGGAGATGGCGGCGGAGGCCGAGAAGACCCGCAAGCTCGACTTCGAGGAGATCCAGATCCCGACCGGCCCACGGCTGGGCAACGTCGTGGTCGAGGTCTCGCACCTCGACAAGGGGTTCGAGGGCAGGCAGCTCATCAAGGATCTGTCGTTCACGCTGCCGCGCAACGGCATCGTCGGCGTCATCGGCCCCAACGGCGTCGGCAAGACCACGCTGTTCAAGACCATCGTCGGGCTCGAACAACCCGACAGCGGCACCGTCAAGGTCGGCGAGACCGTCAAGCTGAGCTACGTCGACCAGAGCCGCGCGGGCATCGACCCGAAGAAGACGGTGTGGGAGGTCGTCTCCGACAAACTCGACTACATCGAGGTGGGGCAGAACGAGATCCCGTCGCGGGCCTACGTGTCGGCGTTCGGATTCAAAGGGCCTGATCAGCAGAAACCCGCGGGGGTGCTGTCCGGCGGCGAGCGCAACCGGCTGAACCTGGCGCTCACCCTCAAAGAGGGCGGCAACCTGATCCTGCTCGATGAGCCGACCAACGACCTCGACATCGAGACGCTGAGCTCCCTGGAGAACGCACTGGAGAAGTTCCCCGGGTGCGCAGTGGTGATCTCCCACGATCGCTGGTTCCTGGACAGAACCTGCACGCACATCCTGGCCTGGGAGGGCGACGACGACAACGAAGCCAAGTGGTTCTGGTTCGAAGGCAATTTCGCGGCCTACGAAGAGAACAAAGTGGAACGACTTGGTATCGATGCGGCTCGTCCTCACAGGGTTACCCACCGCAAGCTCACACGCGACTAGTGTCGCCACTGCGTACCAGGGAGCCGCAACGGCGGCGACAACCAGAGGCCGGTGCGCAGCGGTGAGTCAGGAGCGAGTGGCATGAGGGTCAATCCGGGGGCGGGGGCAATCGAGGGGCACACCGAACTGATGGTCGCCCCGGCCACCCTGGAGAAACTGGCGAGGGCGTACATCGCGACCTATCACGGGCCGCACGGCGACGCACCGGTTGCCGAGGCGGTCACCGGTCCGGTCGACATGTCCGCCGCGGGCAAGCTGATGTCGCCGGCGTTGCTGTCCGCGCATTACCGGCTCGGCAGGCGCAGACAGCCCGGCGAGACGCTCGTCGAGGTCTATCCCGCGGCCGACCCGGGCGGGTTCGGCCCGGCGATTCAGATCGTCACCGAGCACGCGACGATGCTGATGGACTCCGTCACGGTGCTGCTGCACCGGCACGGGGTGGGCTACAAGGCGATCATGAATCCGATCCTGCGAGTCCGGCGGGATCCCTCCGGCGAGCTGCGCGAGGTCCAGCCCGCCGCGGAGGCCGACAACCGCCACCAGGCCGTCGACGAGGCATGGATTCACGTCCAGCTGTCCCGCTCCGTCGATCCCAAGGCCGTCGACGAGGTTCGGCGGCTGTTGCCGAGGGTGATGGCCGACGCCCGGCAGGTCGCGCTCGACTCACGAGCCCTGACGGGCACCCTGCTCGGGCTGGCCAACGAACTCGACACCGATCCCGAGGGCCGGTTCCCCGGCGCCGACCGTAAAGACGTCGCGGGGCTGCTGCGCTGGCTCGCCGACGGGCATTTCGTGCTGCTCGGCTATCAGCGTTGCCCGGTTGAGGGCGGTGAGGCGACAGTGGACATGTCCAGCCGCCTCGGCATCCTTCGGTTCCGCGACGACGTCCTGCCGCAGCTGACCGACAACGACGATCTGCTGGTGCTCGCGCAGGCCACGATTCCCAGCTTCCTGCGTTACGGCGCCTACCCCTACATCGTCGTCATCCGCGAGCATCCCGGTCATCAGGCGATCGAGCACCGGTTCGTCGGTCTGTTCACTGTTGCGGCCATGAACGCGAATGTCACGGACATCCCGCTGATCTCACGGCGGGTCGGCGAGGCCGTCGCGATGGCGCAGCGCGATCCCAGCCATCCGGCGCAACTGCTGCTCGACATCATCCAAACGATCCCGCGCTCAGAGCTTTTCGCGCTGAGCTCCCAAGAACTGCTCGACATGGCGACGGCCGTGGTCGATCTCGGCTCGCGACGGCGCACGCTGCTGTTCCTTCGGGCAGACCACCTGGCCCACTTCGTCTCGTGCCTGGTGTACCTGCCACGTGACCGCTACACCACGGCCGTGCGGCTGGAGATGCAGGACATCCTGGTTCGCGAACTCGGTGGTGAAGGCATCGAATACACCGCGAGGGTCAGCGAATCACCCTGGGCCGTCGTACATTTCACGGTCCGCCTGCCCGGAGGCTCACGGCCGCAGGACATCGACGTCTCGCTCGCCAACGAGGCACGTATCCAAGACCTGCTGACCGAGGCGGCGCGGACGTGGGGCGACCGGCTGCTCGGTGCGGTCAAGACCGGATCGATCGACCAGGCCAAGGCCGAGCACTACTCGACGGCGTTCACCGAGGACTACAAGCAGGCGGTCACACCGCATGAGGCGATCAACGACATCGCGATCATCGAAGAGCTGCAGGACAACTCGGTCAAGCTGGTGTTCTCCGAGGGTGCGGACGCCAGGAGCGCGGACGACAAGACAGCGGACGGCACCGCCAAGCTGATCTGGTACCTCGGCGGGCGCTCGGCGTCGCTGAGCCAGCTGCTGCCGATGCTGCAGTCCATGGGTGTCATCGTGCTCGAGGAGCGGCCGTTCACGGTGACCCGCGCCGACGGTCTGGCGGTGTGGATCTACCAGTTCAAAATCTCGGTGCTCAGCGACATCCCCGACGAGTCCGAGGGCCCCGAGCGCGATGCGACGGCGGTCCGGTTCGCCGACGCGGTCACCGCGATCTGGCACGGCCGCGTCGAGATCGACCGGTTCAACGAGCTCGTTCTTCGTGCGCGCCTGACGTGGCAGCAGGTCGTGATCCTGCGCACCTACGCGAAGTACCTGCGCCAAGCCGGCTTCCCCTACAGCCAGACCCACATCGAGAACGTGCTCAACGGCAATCCGATCACCTCGAGGTCGCTGGTCGAGTTGTTCGAGGCGATGTTCGCCCCGGCGGCCGATCCCGAACGCAAGGCCGCTCAGTCGGCGGCGGCACGGGTGGCGGCCGACATCGACGCGTTGACGAGCCTGGACACCGACCGCGTGCTGCGCGGGTTCGCGTCGATGATTCAGGCGACGCTGCGCACCAACTACTTCGTCAGCCGCGAGGATTCAGCGCGCGCGCAGAACGTGCTGGCGGTGAAGCTGAACTCGCAACTGATCGATGAACTCCCGCTGCCCCGGCCGATGTTCGAGATATTCGTCTACTCGCCGCGCGTCGAAGGTGTGCATCTGCGGTTCGGTTTCGTCGCCCGCGGCGGGCTGCGCTGGTCGGATCGCAAGGAGGACTTCCGCACCGAAATCCTCGGCCTGGTCAAAGCGCAGGCGGTGAAGAACGCCGTCATCGTTCCGGTCGGAGCCAAGGGCGGGTTCGTCGTCAAACAGCCCTCACCACTGACCGGTGACGCCGCCGCCGACCGCGAGACCCAACGCAACGACGGCATCGCGTGCTACAAGCTCTTCATCTCAGGTCTGCTCGACATCACCGACAACGTCGACCAGATCACCGGAAAGGTCGTCACCCCGGCCGATGTCGTGCGCCGCGACGGCGACGACGCCTATCTGGTGGTGGCCGCCGACAAAGGGACGGCGACGTTCTCCGATATCGCGAACGACGTGGCGAAGTCCTACGGCTTCTGGCTCGGCGACGCATTCGCCTCCGGTGGGTCGGTCGGCTACGACCACAAGGAGATGGGCATCACCGCCAAGGGCGCGTGGGAAAGCGTCAAGCGGCACTTCCGCGAGATGGGCGTCGACACCCAGTCCGAGGACTTCACCGTCGTCGGCATCGGCGACATGAGCGGTGACGTGTTCGGCAACGGAATGCTGCTGTCCCAACACATCCGACTGGTCGCGGCATTCGATCACCGGCATGTGTTCCTCGACCCGAACCCCGACGCGGCGACGTCGTGGGAGGAGCGCAAGCGGATGTTTGACCTGCCGCGCTCGACGTGGGACGACTACAACAAGTCGCTCATCAGCGAGGGCGGCGGCGTCTACGGCCGCGGGCAGAAGTCGATCCCGATCAGCCCGCAGGTTCGCGCCGCTCTCGGGATCGAGGACGGCATCGACGAACTCCCGCCGCCCGAACTGTTGCGCCGCATCCTGAAGGCGCCGGTGGATCTGCTGTGGAACGGCGGCATCGGCACCTACATCAAGGCGGAGACGGAGTCCGACGCCGACGTCGGCGACCGTGCCAACGACATGATCCGGGTGAACGGAAATCAGGTGCGCGCCAAGGTGGTCGGCGAGGGCGGCAACCTCGGGGTGACGTCCCGCGGCCGCATCGAGTTCGACCTGTCCGGCGGGCGGATCAACACCGACGCGCTGGACAACTCGGCAGGTGTCGACTGTTCCGACCACGAGGTCAACATCAAAATCCTCATCGACGCGTTGGTGTCCACCGGCAAGGTGCAGCCGGAGGACCGCACGAACCTGCTGCTGTCGATGACCGACGAGGTCGGTGAGCTGGTGCTCATCGACAACAAGGACCAGAACGACCTGATGGGTACCAGCCGCGCCAATGCGGCCAGCCTGCTGTCCGTGCACGCGCGTCAGATCAAGGAACTCGAAGCCGAGGATCGGCTGAACCGGGAGCTCGAGGCGCTGCCGTCGGAGAAGGAGATCCGCCGCCGGAGCGAAGCCGGGATCGGTTTGACGTCACCGGAATTGGCGACGCTGATGGCGCATGTCAAGCTCGACCTCAAGCAGAAGGTGCTGAGCAGCGACCTTCCCGACCAGGAGGTGTTCGCCGCCCGGCTGCCGCGCTACTTCCCGACCAGGCTGCGCGACGAGTTCACATCGGAAATCCGGTCGCACCAGCTGCGCCGGGAGATCGTCACCACGATGCTGGTCAACGATGTGGTCGACACCGCGGGCATCACGTACGTGTACCGGGTGATGGAGGACGTCGGCGTCGGGCCGGTGGACGCGGTGCGGTCGTACGTCGCGACCGACGCGATCTTCGGCATCGAGAAACTGTGGCGGGCGATTCGCGCGACCGGGGTGCCGGTGCACGTGTCGGATCGGTTGACGCTGGATCTGCGTCGGCAGGTCGACCGCGCCGGACGTTGGTTGCTGAACTACCGGCCGCAGCCGCTGGCGGTCGGAGCCGAGATCAACCGGTTCGCGAAGCAGGTGGCCGAGCTGACGCCACGCATCCGCGAATGGGTGCGCGGTGACGACCGCACGATCATCGAGAAAGAGGTCGGGCAGTTCGTCGCGCACGGTGTGCCCGAGGATCTCGCCTTCATGGTCGCAAGCGGGTTGTATCAGTATGTTCTGCTGGACGTCATCGACATCTCCGACATCGTGGAGCATGAGCCCGCGGAGGTGGCCGACACGTACTTCGCGCTGCTCGACTACCTCAACACCGATGCGCTGCTGACGGCCGTCTCCGGTCTGCCCCGCGATGATCGCTGGCATTCGTTGGCGCGGCTGGCGATTCGCGACGACATCTACGGGTCGCTGCGGTCGCTGTGCTTCGATGTGCTCGCCGCAGGTGAGCCGGACGAGACGGGTGAGCAGAAGATCGAGGAGTGGGAGCTGATCAACGGTTCCCGGGTGAAGCGGGCGCGTCGCACCCTCAACGAGATCTACGAGTCCGACGAACGCGACCTTGCGACGCTGTCGGTGGCGGCGCGGCAGATCCGCAGCATGACACGTACGAGTGGAACGGGGAGCTCTGGGTGAGCGATGAGCGTCCGGCGCGAGGCGCAGACGGCACGGGTTTTGTCGCACCGGTGCATGTGCGTTGGTCGGACATCGACATGTACCAGCACATCAACCACGCCACGATGGTCACGATTCTCGAAGAGGCCCGGATCCCGTTCCTGCGTGAGCCGTTCGAAGAGGTCATCGACGAGATTGGCCTGCTCATCCATGAGGTCAAGATCCTCTACAAGGGCCAGCTTCGGCTGAGGGATTCCCCGCTGCAGGTGACGATGTGGTCGAAGCGGGTGCGCGCCGTGGATTTCACCATCGGCTACGAGGTGCGGTCGGTGAATAAACCCGCCGACTCCAGGCCTGCGGTCATCGCCGAAACGCAGCTGGCCACCGTGCACATCAAAGAGCGGCGGTTACAACGGCTTTCACCGACCCAGCAAGAGTATCTGCAGCGCTGGCTTCGATGAGCAGCCCTGAGCGCGGCATATGGCTACAGGATTCTGCGCACCGCGAGGACCTCGCGACGTTCGTCGAACGGGCGATACGAACCGATGATGCCGCCGTCATCCGGTTGCGCGAGCGCGAGGGTGGATTGCTGGTGGCCTGGGCTGCAACAGGTTTCGACGTGCTGGCCAGCCGCGTGGTTGCCGGACGGGTGCGGCCCGCCGATGTGAGCGCGGGGGCCGACGCGCTCGCGCAGGGCCTCGCCGCGATGGACAGCAGCGGTCACGTCGACCCCGGCTTTCCGATGGACTCGGCGTGGCGCGGCGCTTTGCCGCCGGACAGCGGGTTCGCCCACATCGACGACGTGCCTGCGCGGGTGGTGCTCGACCTGGCGCAGCGCGGTGTCGCGCTGGCGAAGGAACACAGCAGCTCGCACGGGCCGCCCGCGTCGCTGCTCGATCAAGAGGTGCTCGCGGTCAGCTCCGGGCATGGCGACGTGGCAATCCCGATGCGGTGCGTATTCGCTTTGACGGCAATGGGTTTCCTTCCCAATGACGCGGAGAGCCTGCCCGCCGACGAGATTGTGCGGGTGCGCGCCTTACCCGCATGGCTGCGCATCGATGCGCGCTTCGGCTCGGTGTACCGCCGCCGCGGCGACCCCGCCCTGGTCCTGCGGTAACTTTTCTCCCGCGAGCAGACGGAAAAGTACCCTCTTGCGCTGTGCTACGGGTACTTTTGCGTCTGCTCGCCGACGTGTGGGCCCAGCTCGCCGAGCAGCGTCAGCCCGCGAGTTGCGCGCGTTCGAGGTGGCAGAAGACGCGTGCGACCAGATCCGTCGGGTGTCGCCTCACATCGTCCACGACAACGGGAATGGTTGCCCAGCCGCATTCCTGCAGTCGCGCTACCTTCATGCGATCGTGCCTGAAAGCCTCGGGGTTCGCGTGCCATTCGGCACTGTCGTACTCCGCCGCGAGTTTGGCCTCCGGCCACGCGAAATCAACTCGCCACAGCTTGCCGGTGTTGTCGACGATCTCATATTGCAGTTCTGGTCGTGGCAGACCACCGTCGATGAACACGAGTCGCGTCTCGCTTTCCATCGCCGATTCGGCTCGTCCATCGGCATACCCCACGAGTTCGCGCACGCAGACAATGCCGCGTCGGCCAGATTGTTCGCGCACGACCGCCGTCAAATCGTCCCGCACGCAAACTTCGCAGCGCAGAGCAGCGTCGAGTACAGCGAGCGCTCGCGGCCGTCGCAAGGTGCGGGCCAACTCGACAGCGGTCCACGCCGGCGCTGTCGCCAGCCGGCCATCAACGCGCTTAAGCGGCGCCCCGACTCGTTGATGTACGGCCAGTAACCTGTTCGGGCGCATACGAATACCTGGGTCGAGGACGTGAACTCGTCCGCTGGATTCGGTGTTGAAACCGTAGAGCTCTGCCGCGGTGTTCATGCATGCGACGATCGGTTTACCGGCGATCAGGTCGAGCGCTGCCAACCGTGTGTAGAGGTCGGGCGGCGTTGCGGAGTACACGCCGTGCCACACGCGGGTGATGCGTCCTGCGCGCACGTGAGATCGCAGCATCTTGTGGGATATCAGCGCTTCGAGCTGTTGCGTCGTTGCCAGCCCGCCGTTGTCGGAGAACAGCTCGTCCAGCACGTGCTCATGCTGTCCCACAGTCGTGATATGAGAGCCGCCGTTGCAACGTCCTGGGGATCGCGCCTGCTCTGTGGATAACTAACGGTGGCGAGCAGACGCAAAAGTACCCTCAGGGACCGTGTTACGGGTACTTTTGCGACTGCTCGCGGGGAAACTAGACCAGCCAGGCGGCGGCGTTCGGGGGCAGTTTGCCGTCGACGAGTTCTGCGCTGGCGAGCAACACCTCGCCGGCGGGCAGAGCGATCGGCTGCTCGCCGGCGTTCAGCGCGCATACCAGCCCGCCGCCGGACCACACGGTAGACCAACGCGTCATCCGGCGAGTCCAGCCATTCGATCGCGGTGCCGCCGAATTCAGTTCGGGCACCGCGCAATCGGATTGCTTTTCGATAGAACCTCAGCGTCGAGGCCTCGTCCGCCAGCTGCTTCTCCACCGTCAACGCCGACCATTCTTGCGGCAGCGGCAGCCACGTGTCGGGGTTCGTCGAGAAGCCGAACGGCGGAGCCTCACCCTCCCACGGCATCGGCACCCGAGAGCCGTCGCGGCCGCGGCGGGTGTGTCCCGAGCGCTCCCACACCGGGTCGCGCAGCGCCTCGTCGGGCAGATCGACGTTGGCCAGGCCGAGTTCCTCGCCGTTGTAGACGAACACCGCACCCGGCAACCCCAGCATGACGAGCGCCATCGCCCACGCGCGGGCCAGGCCGACCTCGCCGCCGCCGTAACGGGTGACATCGCGATCGACGTCGTGGTTCGACAGCGTCCACGTCGGCGTCGCGTCCTCGAGCGCCGCCGCCGCAAGCGAATTCTCCACCGCGCCACGGATATCCGCCGCATCGAAATCGGCACGCAGCAGCCGGAAGTTGAACCCGAGGTGCAGTTCATCGGCGCGGATGTAGCGCGAGAACTGTTCGTTGTCGTACACCCACACCTCGCCGATGGCGACCGCCTGCGGATAGTCGTTCAGCACCGTGCGGATATGGCGGTGGATCTCGTGCACGCCGTCGTGGTTGAACCGCGGATCGTCATCCATGTCAGCCAGCAGCATCTCGGCATCGACGATCTCCATGTCGGGCAGGCCGGGCGGCTTGGACATTCCGTGCGCGACGTCGATACGGAACCCGTCGACCCCGCGTTCCAGCCAGAACCGCAGCGTCTTCTCGAGGTCGTCGTAGACCTCGCGGTTCTCCCAGTTGAGATCGGGCTGCTCGGCGTCGAACAAATGCAGATACCACTGCCCGAGGTTGCCGTCCGGTTCGGTGATGCGCGTCCACGCGGGGCCGCCGAAGATCGACACCCAGTTGTTGGGCGGGTGGATGCCGTCCTTGCCGGTGCCGTCGCGGAAGATGTAGCGCTCCCGCGCCTCGGTGCCCGCACCTGCGGCCAGCGCGGCCTGAAACCACGGGTGTGCCGAGCTGGTGTGGTTGGGGACCAGGTCCATCGTCACCTTGATGCCGCGATCGTGGGCGGCTTCGATCAGCCGGTCCAGCGCCGCCATCCCACCGAACAGCGGATCGACATCGCGGGGATCGGACACGTCGTAGCCGTGGTCGGCCATCGGCGACACCATCACCGGGTTCAGCCAGATGGCGTCGACCCCCAGGGTCTCGAGGTAGCCGAGCCGCGCCGCGACGCCGTCGAGGTCGCCGACGCCGTCGCCGTTCGCGTCGCAGAACGACCGCGGATAGACCTGGTAGAACACGGCGTGCGACCACCACGGCCGGTCGTTGGGGGAAGACACAGCCGCAACCTACACCGCAACGGTATCGGCTCTCAGAACGGCGAGTTGACCATCGAGTTCGCGGCCATCTCGAGGTAGTCGAGCAGCGCTTTGCGGTGTTCGTCGTCGAGGGTCTGCGAGTCGATCGACGCCACCGCGGTGTGCATGCACCGCAGCCATGCGTCGCGCTCGATGAAGCCGATCGTGAACGGGCTGTGCCTCATCCGCAGCCGCGGGTGACCCCGCTGGTCGGAGTAGGTGCGCGGGCCGCCCCAGTACTGCTCGAGGAACATCCGCAGCCGCACCTCGGCGGCCTCCAGGTCTTCCGGGGGATACAGCGGAAGCAGGATCTCGTCCTCGCGGACCAGCTGATAGAACCGCGACACGATCGCGTTGAAGGTGTCGTGGCCACCCACTTCGTCGTAGAACGACCGCTGCGGCTCTGTCACGCCACCCATTGTTCCAAGTCGCCCGAGACCGCGTGTCGCCCGGTGATGTCATAGGAAGTTCATCGGGCTGACCAGGAGACACGACCGAATTTGTTGTGCGATAGACGCCAATCCATGGTGGACTGTCGGTCGGAGGACGAATGGCGCATCGCAACAAAAACCGGCCTCGACTGGCTGGCCCCCGGCACACCGGGGTCGCTGCGAGCCTGTCCGGAGAAACCCCCACCCCGACGTTGCTGCACAGTGTCGAAACCCGTCCCCCCGTCCGCGAAGCCTCGATCTGGGGTCGCCGCCGCGTCCTTCTGCTCAACTCGACCTACGAACCGCTGACGGCGCTGCCGATGCGCCGGGCGGTCGTCATGCTGATGTGCGGCAAGGCCGACGTCGTCCACGCCGACCCCTCAGGGCCGGTGATCCACTCGGCGACCCGGTCGGTCACCGTGCCGTCGGTGATCCGGCTGCGGTCCTTTGTGCGGGTGCCCTACCGCGCCCGTATCCCGATGACGCGTGCCGCCCTGATGCACCGCGACCGGTTCCGCTGCGCGTACTGCGGCGGCAAGGCCGACACCGTCGACCACGTGGTGCCCCGCAGCCGCGGCGGCGACCACACGTGGGAGAACTGCGTGGCCGCCTGTTCGACGTGCAACCACCGCAAGGCCGACCGGATGCTCGCCGAGTTGGGCTGGACGCTGCGCTCGACGCCGACGCGACCCAAGGGCCAGCACTGGCGGCTGCTGTCGACGGTCAAGGAACTCGACCCGGCCTGGATGAGATATCTGGGTGAGGGCGCAGCCTGACCATCGGTCGCGATAAGGTTTGCCCGTGAGCACTGCACTTGCACATTCGCTGCTGGGCGGGGTGCCGCTGGTCATCCTGTTGGTCTTGATGGCGCTGATCTGGGGCGTCGGCAAGAACCGCAAGGGCCCGCACCCCGAGGCCTACAAAATGTCCGACGCCGAGTGGACCCACGAGCCGATCCTGTGGGCGTCCGACGAGCCGGAGGCGCACGGGCACGAACACCCGTTGACGATCGGAGGCGGCGCAAGTGGCAAGTGGTGAAGTCGCCAAGCGCGGATCGGCCGAGCTGGAACTGCCCCGCGGCTATGTCGTCACGTCCAGCGGACGAATCTCCGGCGTCACCGAGCCCGGCGAGCTCTCGCTCAGCTATCCGTTCCCGGTCAAGGACCTGGTGCGGCTCGATGACGCGCTGAAGTTCGGGTCACGCAAGGCCAAGGCCCGCTTCGCGGTGTACATCGGCGACCTCGGGTCCGACACCGCCGCGACCGCCCGGCACGTGCTGGCAAGCGTGCCGACGCCCAACAACGCGGTGCTGCTGGCGGTCTCGCCCAACCAGAAGGCGATCGAGGTCGTCTATGGGTCGCAGGTGCGGGGCCGCGGCATCGAGGAGTCGGCGCCGCTCGGCGTGAAGGCCGCTGCGGCCTCCTTCAACTACGGCAACCTGATCGCCGGACTGGTCAGCGCCATCAAGGTGATGAGCGCCGGCGTCTCACCGGCCTAGGCCTCTTGCGGGCCTAGCTGACGTCGAAGGCTCGCGCGCGCAGCGCACGTTCGACGCCTGCGCGGCCTTCGAGCACCAGCCTGCGCAGCGACGGCTGCAGGTCGCCCTCCAGGAACCGGGTGGCGGCAGCGAGCGCCTCCTCGCTGATGTCCCACGACGGGTAGAGGCCGACGACGACGGTCTGCGCGACCTCGCTGGACCGCCGCTCCCACACGCCGGGAATCGCCGCGAAGTACTTCGCGGTGAACGGTTGCAGCAGCGCCTGCTGACCCGGCTGCACGAAGCCGTCGATGATCGACCGCCCGACGATGTTGGGCAGCGTGTCGTCCTCGATGACGAGCTGCCACGCGGTGTTCTTCACCGCGGCCTGCGGACGGGCGGCTGCCGCACGCGCGGCGTTGCGCTTGCCCGCCGCCGTCGGATCCCGCTCGGCCTCCGCGTCGATGAAAGGCGTTGCCTCACCGTCGCCGTCGATGTCGCCCGCGGCCGCGAGCGCGGTCACGATGCGCCACCGCAGGTCGGTGTCGACGGTCAGAGCCGGGCAAGCCGTGATCGGCCGGATCGGTGTCGAGCAGTGCGGCGAGCACGGCGACGTGACGCAGCGCGAGCACCGAGGTGCACAGGGCGTTGACGTAGGCCAGCTGGTGGTCTGATCCGGGTTCGGCGCCGCGGGCCAGCTCGAGCAGCCGGTCGGCGAAGGGCGGCCAGCCGTCCGAGCAGGCCCAGTCAGGGTCGGCGTAGGACCGCAGCGCGGTCTGCGCCTGCATCAGGAGTCGTTGCGCCACACCGACTTCGGTTTCGGCGTGGACGCCGGCCATGACGAGGGCGACGAAGTCGCGGGCCTTCAGTTCTGCTTCGCGGGTCATCTCCCACGCCGCCGACCAGGCCAGCGTGCGGGGGAGTGGCTCGGCGATGTCGGCGATGCGCGTCAGCACGGTCTGCAGCGACTCGGGGTCCAGCCGCAGCGAGCAGTAGGTCAGGTCGTCGTCGTTGACGAGGATCAGCTGGCCGCGTGGAATACCTTCCAGCGCAGCGACTTCGGTGAGGTCGCCCTCGATGTCGAGTTCCTCCCGGTGCACTCGCACCAGCTTGCCGGAGCCGTCGTCGTCGTAGATGCCGACGGCGAGGCGATGTACGCGGGTCTCACCTGCGCCGGGTGCGGCGCCGCTCTGGCTGATGCCGAAGCGGCTGAACTTCCCGTCGGCATCGACGTCGAAGTCGGCGCGCAAGGTGTTGAGGCCGGTTGTCTTGAGCCACTGTTGGCCCCAGTGCGACAGGTCGCGGCCCGACGATTTCTCCAGCGCGCCGAGCAGGTCACCGAAGGTGGCGTTGTCGAAGGCGTGGTCGCGGAAATAGTCGCGCAGCCCGGCGAGGAACGCCTCGAGGCCGACGTAGGCGACCAGTTGCTTGAGCACGCTGGCGCCCTTGGCGTAGGTGATGCCGTCGAAATTGACCTCGACGGCGTGCAGATCGGGGATGTCGGCGGCTACCGGGTGCGTCGACGGCAGTTGGTCCTGCCGATAGGCCCACGACTTCTCGGCGTTGGCGAACGTCGTCCAGGCTTCGGTGTACTCAGTGGCCTCGCTCTGGCAGAGCACCGATGCGAACGTCGCGAAAGATTCGTTGAGCCACAGGTCGTCCCACCACTTCATGGTGACGAGGTCGCCGAACCACATGTGCGCCATCTCGTGCAGCACCGTTTCGGCGCGACGCTCGTAGGACGCCCGGGTGACCTTGCTACGGAAGACGTAGTCCTCTAAAAACGTTACCGCTCCGGCATTTTCCATGGCGCCCGCATTGAACTCGGGGACGAACAGCTGGTCGTACTTGCCGAATGCGTAGGGCTCGCCGAAATTGCGGTGGTAGAAGTCGAAGCCCTGCTTGGTCTCGGTGAAAAGCCGCTCGGCGTCCATGAATTCGGCGAGGCTCTTGCGGCAGAACAGGCCGAGCGGGATCTCGCCGTGCTCGTCGGTGTAGGCGTCGCGCCAGACGGCGTACGGACCGGCGATCAGGGCGACGAGGTAGGTGCTCATCTTCGGAGTGGTCGCGAAGGTGACGGTCTTGCGTTCACCGTTTCGGTCCGCAGTCGCCGGAGCGCCATTGGAAATGATCTCCCAGTGTGCGGGCGCGGTGACGGTGATGTCGAAGGTCGCCTTGAGGTCGGGCTGGTCGAAGCACGCGAACATCCGCTTCGCGTCAGCGGTTTCGAACTGCGAGTAGAGGTAGACCTCGTCATCCACCGGGTCGACGAAGCGGTGCAGACCTTCGCCGGTGTTGGAGTAGAGGCAGATGGCCTCGACGACGAGGGTGTTGCGCTGCTGCAGGCCGGGCAGCGCGATGCCGACGGACTCGTCGTAGCCGGAGACGTCGAGGTCGACCCCGTTGAGGGTGGCGCGCTGAACGCTTTCGGCGGCGATGTCGATGTAGGTGTCGGCTCCGGGCAGCGCCTCGAATTCGACGGTTGCGAGGGACCGGAACGTCTTTTCGCCGGGCGCGCCGGTGCCGTCGGTGAGGTCGAGGTCGACGAGGTAGCGGTTGACGGTGACGAGCGCGGCTCGTTCGATGGCCTGGTCGCGGGTCAGATTGGGGAGTACCACACGTCTAACTTAGTGGCCCCGCCCGTGGCGGGCCGTTCGAGGCTAGCGAGGCAACGCGGGCAGTCCGGGAACGCCGGGTGCTCCGTTGACCAGTCCGGACAGGCCCTGGTTGTCCTGCAGCATGTTGAGGAACGTGCCGTTGCCGATCGACCCCATCATCTGCGGGCAGTACATCGAGATTGCGATGCCGGTGAAAAACGACGCCAGGCCGGGGTTGATGCCGTTGTCGGCGACGGTCGTCGCAACCTGGGCGAAGTTCTTGCCCGGCTCGACGAGCATCGGGCAGACCCGCTCGCCGAGCTGCGCGGTGAGGTCGGCGTTGTTGTCGGCGTAGGGGATGTTGGCGCGATTCAATGCCGCCAGAAAGGCGTCGTTGGATTCGTCGGCGGACGCAGGCGCGGCCAGGGCGACACCCGCTGCGAGGACGGACGCCGAGGCGATAAGCGCTCCGGCTCGATGTAATCGTTTCACTTGTGTAACAGTGGTTGACTCGGGTCACATCGACACCACGCTTTCATAACTATTTGGAACAGGTGTGCGCGGCGCGTGGTTGAGGTAACCGAGCTTTGTTCCGCATGTCGACTGTGAGAGGACGTCCCTATGCCCGAGAAGTCTGTCGCCGATTTCTGGTTCGACCCGCTGTGCCCGTGGTGCTGGATCACGTCGCGATGGATTCTCGAGGTCGAGAAGGTCCGCGATATCGAGGTCAACTTCCACGTGATGAGCCTCGCGGTGCTCAACGAGGGTCGCGATCTGCCGGAGGAGTATCGCGAGGGGTTGAAGCAGGCGTGGAAGCCGGTTCGCGTCGCGATCGCCGCCGAACAGAACAAGGGCTCTGAGGTGCTGGCGCCGCTGTACACCGCGATGGGCACGCGCATTCACAACCAGGGCAACAAGGATTTCGACGTCGTCATCAAGGAGTCGCTGGAGGAGGTCGGGCTGCCGGCCGAGCTGGCGGAGGCCGCGGGCAGCGACAAATACGACGAGGCGCTGCGCAAGAGCCACCACGAGGGCATGGACGCCGTCGGCGACGACGTCGGCACGCCGACGATTCACGTCAACGGCGTCGCGTTCTTCGGGCCGGTGCTGTCGCGGATCCCGCGCGGCGAGGAGGCGGGCAAGCTGTGGGACGCGTCGGTGACGTTCGCGTCGTACCCGCACTTCTGGGAGCTCAAGCGTTCGCGGACCGAGGATCCTCAGTTCGATTAGCGGGCTGTCGTCATCGCCGAGTTCTGCGTGCGGGTCGTGGTCCGCGCGCAGATCTACAACCCTGATGCAGAACTCGGCGGCTTCGGCCTACTCGTCCTCGTGCCTGTCATGCATAACTTTCCTGCGCGCCGAGACCGACGAAATGGCGTCGTCCTCTCGCACTTCTGCGCCCATATGTTGGTTTGGGCCCGGGGTGGGTCTGTCAGAATGGCCGCCATGCGCGTCTACCTGGGCTCTGACCACGCCGGCCTGGAACTCAAGAACGAGATCATCGAGCACCTGAAGAAGAGCGGGCATGAGCCCATCGACTGCGGGGCCTACACCTACGACGCCGAGGACGACTACCCGGCGTTCTGCATTGCCGCCGCGCTGAAGACCGTCGGCGACAACGAGAGCCTGGGCATCGTCATTGGCGGGTCCGGCAACGGTGAACAGATCGCCGCCAACAAGGTGCCCGGCGCCCGCTGCGCCCTGGCATGGAGCACCGAGACGGCCAAGCTTGCCCGCGAGCACAACAAGGCGCAGCTGATGGGCATCGGCGGACGCATGCACACCATCCCCGAGGCGCTGGAGATCGTCGACGCCTTCCTGGGTGCCGAGTGGTCGAAAGCCGAACGGCACCAACGTCGTATCAACATCGTGAAGAAGTACGAAGAGACGCATATCCCGCCCACCGTGCCAGGCGCGCCGGCCTAGCGGATGCCCGAAGGCCACACTCTTCACCGGCTGGCACGGCTTCACCAGCGCAAGTTCGGGCGAGCGCCCGTCATCGTCTCCAGCCCGCAGGGCCGCTTCGCCGACGGTGCCGCCGCCGTCAACGGTCGGGTGCTGAAGAAGGCGAGCGCCTGGGGCAAGCACCTGTTCCACCACTACGAAGGCGGCCGCGTGGTGCACGTGCACCTCGGCCTGTACGGCAAGTTCAGCGAGGTGACACTGCCGATGCCGCTGCCGGTGGGCCAGGTGCGGATGCGGATGATCGGTGCGGAGTTCGGCACCGATCTGCGCGGGCCGACGGTGTGCGAGGTGATCGAGGAGCCCGACGTCGACGACGTGATCGCGCGACTCGGGCCGGACCCACTGCGCCGCGACGCCGACAGCTCCCTGGCGTGGGCACGAATCAGCAAGTCGCGCAGGCCTATCGGCGCGCTGCTGATGGACCAGACGGTGATGGCCGGCGTCGGCAACGTGTATCGCAACGAGCTGCTGTTCCGTCATCGCATCGACCCGTACCGTCCCGGCGCCAAGATCGGCGCCGACGAGTTCGACGCGATGTGGACCGACCTCGTCGCGCTGATGGCGATCGGGTTGCGGCGCGGCAAGATCATCACGATGGACCGCGAGGACGACCGCGGGCTGCCGTCGTATCGGAAAGGGCGCCCGCGCACCTGGGTTTACCGGCGCGCCGGCGAGCCGTGCCGGGTGTGCGGGACCGAGATCCGCACCGCCGTGCTGGAGGGCCGCAACCTGTTCTGGTGCCCGACCGACCAGGTGTAGGAGCAGCTACCGGCGTTGAGTCTGCGCTCCTGGCGGCCATTTGCGAGTGGCGGCCGCCGTGGCCGCAGAGTCAACGCGAAGCCGACAACTCAGCGACAATCGGCGCGTGGAACTCATCCTCGTGGTCGTCGGAGCCATCGTCGTCACCGCCATGGCGCATCGACGCGGGCTCGAACCTGCGCTGATCATCGTCGTCATCGGCATCGCCGTGTCGTTCCTGCCCGGGTTCGAGGCGCCCGAACTCGACTCGCACATCCTGCTGTCGGTGGTGTTGCCGCCGCTGCTGTACTCAGCGGCGCTCGACTTCTCGTTTCCGACCTTCCTGCGCAATATCAGGCCGATCCTCGGCCTCGGCGTCGGCTTGGTGGTCGTGACCGCATTCGCGGTGGCGCTGGTGTCGTCGTGGCTGGTGGTCATTCCGTTGACGTTCGGCACTGCGCTGGTGCTCGGGGCGATCGTGGCCCCGCCCGACGCCGTCACCGCCGTGGCGGTGGGCCGCAAGCTCGGACTGCCCAAGCGCGTGATGGCGATCCTGACGGGCGAGAGCCTCATCAACGACGCCGCCGCCCTGACGTTGTTCACGATCGCGGTAGCTCAGGTCGCGGGCGGCGAAACGTTCATCGAGAACCCGTTTCTGCTCTTCGGCTACAGCGCCGTGGTCGGACCATTGGTGGGAGCTGCGCTCGGCTACGTGACGCTGTGGATCCGGCGGCGACTGGCCAATCCCGGCCTCGAGACAGTGCAAGGCCTGGTGGTGCCGTTCGCGGCGTTCATCTGCGCCGAGGAAATTCACGCGTCGGGCGTATTGGCTGTTGTCGTCGCGGGTTTCGTCGTCGGCAACGGGACACTCGACGCCGGGTATCAGACGCGGCTGCAGGAGCGGTACGTGTGGAATTCGGTCGACGTGCTGTTGGAGGCGTTCGTCTTCGCCTACATCGGACTGCATCTGCGGTTCGTGCTGGAGGATCTGCACGAGTCCCACGATTCCCTGGCGCAGGTCGCCGTCGCATCGGCAGTCATCTTGCTGATCGTGCTGGCGATTCGGCCGCTGTCGGTGTTCGCGATCTTCGGCCGAAACAAGTTGTCGTCGCACGTCGAAAGCCGGCTCAGCGTGCCCGTCCCGGCCGTTGGGGGACGAGGTGCGCTTGGAACACGTCGACGGTCGAAGCCGCCGGGCAAGTGGCGATCTCGCATCGACCGTCGTCCGCTGGATTGGCGGGAAAGTGTCGTCGTGTCGTGGACCGGCATGCGAGGTGTGGTGACTTTGGCTGCGGCGGCGGCGATTCCGCCGACGACGATGTCAGGCGAGCCGTTCCCCGAGCGCGCGACCATCCAGGCGATCGCATTCGTCGTCAGCGTCGGCACGTTGTTGATCCAGGGGTGGACGCTGCCGCTGCTGATCCGGCGGCTGCGTCTGTCACGGTTCAGCGACGACCATGCCGCCGACCGCGAAGAGGAACTCAAGGCCGAGCGCATCGTGCACGACGCGGCCGACGAAGTGCTCGCTGAGTTCCGCGCCAACCCACCGGAGGGAATGGACCCGCGGGTGCTCGCAGAGATACGCGCCGTTGTCGCGCGGCACTCGCAGGACGCCGACGAGATGCCCGATCCCGATGCGCACACGAAACGGTCCGAGGTGTTCTCGGCGCTCTACCGTGATGTGCTTGCCGCACAACGGGCGGCGTTGATCGGGGAGCGCGACGAGGGCCGCATCGAGGACGAGGCCGTGCGCGGCATGCTGGAACGGCTCGACCTGCAGGAAGCCGGTGTGTCGGCGCGGTTGGAGAGCCGGCTCTAGAAGCCGCCGAAGTCTCCGCCGAAGTCGCCGCCACCGAAATCGCCGCCGCCCCAGCCGCCGCCGTCGCCGCCACCCCAGCTGTCGCCGCCCCAACCGCCGCCGTCGCCGCCACCCATGTCGCCGCCGCCGTCGCCGTAGTCGCCGCCGCCCATGTCGCCGCCGGTGTCGCCGCCCTCGCCGTGGCCGCTTTCGAAGCCCTGGGCGTCATAGCCGACGCCGCCCATCCCCGAGAACAACGCGCTGAACAGGAACACCGACCCCACGCCCCAGGCTCCGGCAACCAACGCGGGCTTCCACCACGGCTCGGAATACCAGCCGGCGGGAACCGGACGTCCAGCGACGCGGCCGCCGGGGTAGTAGTTCGGCGTGCGCTCGGTCGGGTTGGGCGAGGCCTCGATCTCGCGGCCCTCGAACTCGACCCGCCGATCCTCGGTGACGACGCCGGCCGACTTCTGTCCGGACAGCGACTCGAGTTCGGGCCCGGGGTCCATGCCCATCGCGGTGCGGGCGGCGCGCACGTAGTAGAGGCCCTCCAGGGCGCTTTCCTTCGCGAGCAGCGCCTGCTTGGCCGTCGTCGCCTGGTCGATCTGGCCGCCTGCGGCGGTGAACCGCTCGGAGGCGTCGGCGAGCGCCTGCTTGGACGCGTCGTCGGTGCCGGACAGGTTGAGGACCTGCCCGCCGAGGCGGTCGATGACTCTGCGGGCGTCGGCCTTGGCATCGGCCAGCGACGTGGCATTTCGGTTGGCCGAGTTGCGCGACGCGCTCCACACGGCCAGGCCGATGGCAGCGACAACGAGAAGGATGAGGACCAGCAATACGCCGTTCATGGAACCAGCGTACTCACAGGAAAACGCCTTCTTCGGGCCGCGATCAATCGCGAATTACGCCCAGAGCGGAGTACACCTCGTCGGAGAGCGCGACGCTGCGCGGGTCGGCGTTGCATTTGGTGGCGTCGAAGTTGTTCATGACGTAGGCGTAGCCGATGCGGTGCTCGAGGTCGACGAAGCCGAAGCTGCCGCCGGATCCGCCGTGGCCGAACGTGCGGGTGTTCGGGCCGTTGACGCCGCGCTGGTTGAGCATGTAACCCAGCCCCCAGCCGTGGTCGGCGACGCGAGGGCCGAGGACGACGTCGGTGTCGAAGCCGCCCTGTGAGAGTCGGCACTGCTGCATGTGCTCGTAGCTGAGCAGCTTGCCCTGGGCCAGCGCGTTGTAGAAGGTCGCGAGGCCGAGAGCGGTGACGTGGGCGTTGGTGGCGGGAAACTCGGCGGCGCGCCAGGCGGTGATGTCGTCGGAGCCGAGTTCGTCGTCGGGGATGAAGCCCATCGCGATGGAGAAGGCCGCCATCGGGTGCTCGCCGATGCTCGTCGGATAGCCCGGGAGCGCCGCCGTCGGCGAGCACGTCGCGGATGTGGGGCTTGTTGACCATCTCGGCGCAGCGGTGATGTTCGGCCTGCGGGCAGGCCGATGTGCACGTCGATGCCAAGCGGCTCAGCGATTTCGGTGCGCAGATACTGGCCGAGGGTGCGGCCGGTGACGCGGCGGACGATCTCGCCGAGGATGAAGCCGAAGGTGACCATGTGATAGCCCTGCGCGGTGCCGGGCTCGCCACCAGGGTTCGGATTTGGCGATGTGAGCGCAGACGGAGTCCCAGTCGAGGGTCTCTTCCGGTGTGAGTCTGGTGCGCGGCCCGATGAGGCCGGAGCGGTGGCCCAGCACCATCGCGACGGTGATGTCGTGCTTTCCGGCCTGGGCGAACTCCGGCCAGTACGTTGGAGACGGGGGCGTGCAGATCGATCTCGCCGCGGTCGGCGAGCAGATGAATGCAGGTGCTGGTCAATGCTTTTGAGCCGGAGAAGATGCTGGCGAGGGTGTCGTGCTGCCAGGGTGTCGGCCTGCGGCGTCGGCGGTGCCGCCCCAGAGGTTGACGGCCAGGTCGCCGTCGACCCAGACGGCGACGGCGGCACCGACCTCGTCGCGCTCGAGGAAGTTGTTTTCGAATGCGTCGCGGACGCGCTCGAAGCGGGGAGCGCAGGAACCGTTGACGGTGACGCCCGACGGGTCGGTCAACGGTCCTCCTGACGGCGAGCAGTGCTTGCGCATTCTGCACACCGATGCCCGGAGGCTTGCTGGTGTTTGCCCGCTGGTTCGCTGAGAAAGCTATCGCGCCGGGATCGGAGGGTGCGTCCGGCACACGGCTACAGCTCGGCGATGATTCGGTTGCGGTTCGGTTGCGCCGAACAAAGCACTGCGCGTGGCCGACCCCGGATGGGGCCGACCACGCGCAGTGGACGATCTATCGTGTTATGGGCTCGCGGGCTCATTGTCAGCGGGGGCAGCCGTGTCGGAACCACCGCTCAACTTGTCCTTGATGTGATCGATCGTGCCTTGGATCGCCTTGGCAATCGGACCGTTCCCGATCCGGTTCGTACCAGTGCCTCCAGTGCCGCTTCCGCCACCGCCCGTGAACTGCCTGAGAATGCCAGGACCGTTTCCGCTACCGCCGGTTCCGGTGCCGGTGATACCGGCGTTAACGATGCTGTCGGCATCGACTTCAGGCACCTCGGGAGCCGGTCCACGCATGAGTGCGGGGCCGCCGCTAGGAGCGCTCGCGGGGGCAAACGTGCCGCCGCCAAGGGTGCCGAGGCCAGGGAGTAGGCCCGCAGGGAGGGAAATGCCGGGTGCGTCCGGCCCGTCGAAGCCGTCGAACACGGCACCGGCTCCTTCTTGACCGCCGGCACCACCGGTCGCGTCAAGTAGGCCAAACGCCCAGCCGCCGGGACCGCCCCAGCCGCCGAATGTGCTGCCGTTTCCGGCATCTCCGCCCGGACCTCCGGTCGCCGAAAGGCCGCCAAACGCCCAGCCGCCGGGACCACCCCAGCCGCCAGCGAAACCGCCGTCAGCACCGTCGCCACCTGCGCCAGCGGTGGCTATTCCGAGGGCTTCCGCCCAGCCGCCGAAGCCGCCGAAGCCGCCGACCAGGCTGCCCACGCCACCGTCACCAGCATCACCGCCATTGGCCAGTCCGAGGGCAAAAGCGTTACCGCCGAATCCGCCGAGGCCGCCGATCAGACCTGTACCGCCAGTTCCGCCAGGGCCACCGGCAGCCACGAGAGCATTGGGCAAGAAGGGGAAGTTCGGACCGAATGAGCCTGCCCATCCTCCACCGCCACCGAGGCCGCCGATCAGTTGACCCGGACCGCCGTTGCCGCCCTGTCCGCCGGTTTCAATGGTCGCATTCGTGAGATCTATATCGATCGGCAGACCACCGATGTCGGGGAGCCCAGGAATGCCCCCGCCGGGTAGGGAACCGAGCAGACTGCCGATCGTCCAGATGCCCTTGCCGCCGGTGCCTCCCGGACCGCCGAAGAGACCACCGCCGCCGTCGCCACCCGTAGCGTCGCCCGTGGGCCCTCCGCTAAGTGCGCCCGCGAGTGCGACAAGACCGTCCGCGAGGCCGTTATACGTTCTGGTGCCCCCAGTGCCGCCGCCACCGCCGAACAAGCTGCCATTGCCGCCGACGCCGCCGTTGCCGGCTTGAGCGCTACCAACGGGCAATGAAACACTGATGGGGGCCTTCGTTGTACTGGTGAAGACGATGTCGAGGGCGCTTGTCCCGGTACCGTTGGCATCGCCACCGTTACCGCCGCGACCGCCAAACAGGGTGCCGGGACCGCTACCGCCGCCACCTCCGAGTCCGCCAACTCCCCTGAGGTTGCCGGTGCCGACTCCGCCGTCGCCACCACCGCCGCCGAAGATGCCGCCGCCTCCGGTGCCACCAGCTCCAGCTGTGCCCGTCCCCATAGGAACCTCGGCGTCGACACTCTTAATGCCGGCGAGGCCAAGGATGATCTTGGTGATGGGGTCCGCGGTGGCGCTGGTTATGGACACGGTCCCGGTCCCGGTCCCGGTGCCAGCTCCGCCGGTGCCGCCTCTACCGCCGAGGAACGTGCCGAAACCGCCGCCGGCGCCATCGCCACCGATTCCTGCGAGGGTGCCGTTTCCTGCCCCGCCGCCACCGCCGTCTCCGCCGAAGAAGGTGCCGACGCCACCGGCTCCGCCATTGCCGCCGACTCCAGTGCCCAGAGGTCCCGTGCCCGGAAGGCTGAGCGTAAACAGGCCAGGGATGCCGACGGGCACGTTTGTGGCTCCAACTCCTGTTCCGGTGCCGATGCCGCCGGTTCCGCCTTTTCCAGCGAATCCGAAGATTGAATTACCGCCTGTGCCGCCGTCGCCACCGGTGCCGAGCGTGAAGGCGGTTCCATTGCCACCGGCGCCAGCATCACCGCCATTGCCGACCACTCCGCTTTGGCCGCCGTCGCCGCCGCTGCCTCCGGTGGCAGGCCCGGACGTCGTACTGGTGACTGCGGCGGAGTTGCTGTTAGAAATTTGAAATCCGTTAAAGAATCGTTTGGTGTTGGTCACGGTTGATACGGTTATTCCGAGGTTTTCCGCGTTGCCGCCTGCGCCTCCCGCGCCGCCGCCGCCGAACAAGCTCCCGCCTGCGGCGCCATCACCACCATCGCCGCCCGTGGCCGCCTTATAGAACGACACAGTTGATGCGTCGCCGCCCAGACCGCCTGCGCCTCCGCCGCCGAACAGCCCGGTAGCGCCGCCTTCTCCGCCTTCGCCACCGGTGGCCGTACCGGCTTTGAGGCCAGTTGTGCTCGCTGTTACGAGGGTCCTAAGGGGGCCGACGGTGGTGTCAGAGACAGTGGATGACACCGTTTCTTTCGTAGTGCCGTCGCCCAGGGACGCGGCGGTTCCACCCGCGCCACCGGCGCCGCCGCCGCCGAACAATGCGCCACCCGTTCCGCCCTGACCGCCGACACCGCCGGTGGCGTTGCCCAGCGTGCTTGTGACATTGGAGCCTCTGCCACCAGCGCCACCCCAGCCGATCAACCCGGCGTTGCCGCCGTCGCCACCGGTCAAACCGACGGCATCGGTGGTACCCGTTTTGTTCACGGCAACAGCATCGCCGCCGGGGCCGCCGTTGCCGATCAGGCCGGCGTTGCCACCGGTGCCGCCGTTCTTGCCGGCGCCGCCGTTGCCGAACAAGAGGCCGGCGTTGCCGCCGTTGCACGCTGTGCCGGTGCAGTCGTCGGCGGCGTCAAGGCCGTTGCCGATGAGCGAGCCGCCCGGGCCGACCAAATTCAGTGGGTCGAGGGCGTCGAAGGTTCCGAAGGCGTTAGCCGTAGCACCGACACCGGCGCCGAACAGCGAGCCGTCGCCGCCACCAAACAGCTCGGCCCCGCCCTCTGTGGCCTGGCAGAGAAAATCATCCGGTGCACACGCGGCCTGCGCCGTGCCGGTGTTGAGCCCGGTAAGGGAGCCTAGGCCTGCGAACCCGGTGGCGAGGGCCGCACTGACGATGGCGCCGCCCGCAACTCGCTTAGCCGTGTGGCTCCTGGACGCCGCGTGCTTCGGCTTCGCGGCCCGAAGTGCTGGCGGAACGTACGTGTTGTTCTGATGGATCGTCACTGGATATCCCCTTACCTGCACAAATACGAAAACCCACCGCTGGTTCGAACAGCTTGTTGCGCACATTAGCAAAGACTGTGAGCAAAGCGCAGCAAATATGAAAATTTTTATCGCGCGCGTCGATTTTTTCTCAGGTAGTCCCTCCCAAAGCGGCGACCCGCTACTGGTCGGCCGTTACCATTCGGCACATGTCGGACTCTTCTGATTCTGCTCCTGACGGTGCATCTTCCCCGCGTCCCCTCCGCATCAAGACACCTGACCGTGGCGTATTAATTGTGGCGATCATTGCTCTAACTGCGATCGGCCTGGCCGCCTGGGCACTCCTACGGCCCGCGCCGGGTTCCGAGACGGACTACAGCGACGCGCAGCGTGCGGATGCGAAGTCGAAGACCTGCGCGGCGTTCGACGTGGTGCGAAGGGGCGTCAAGCTGAACACGAGTATTAAGCCGCCGGGCGGACCAGAGGACATCACAGGGACCCTGGCGGTGGTGGCCAACGCGCGCCTCGCTGCCTACGCCGGGGGCCTATACCTACTGGACGGGCTGGACCCTGCGACACCGACGGAGTTGGCAGGCGAAGTACGCGGATTCGCCACTGTCCTAACGGATATCGGCGCTGCTGCCACTGCCGGCGCCAGGGATTCCGACCCCGATCAGGCGACGCGACTAAAGGACGCGGACGCGGCCAACACCAAGCTCGGCGAGCTGTGCAAGTAGTAGACGCGCGTCAAGTTCACCACCACCTCGCCTACCGATGGCATCGGCGATAACGGTCGCCTCAGCGCGGGCTGCCTACGTGAACTTCTGCTCACTAACGGCGTGTTCCTTGCCGCCCGGGTCGGGTTTAGGCGAGGCGTTGCAGCCGGTACCGACCAACCCGCAACAGGATCGTTGCGGATATACCTCTGCGCTGGTGTCCTTCCATGTGAATGGCCATGAGTAGTGCGTGGCAGTTAATTGCTGACGGCTGATGCTCGTGGATGTGTTGCCGGGTAGTTCGCTGGGCCACCCAGTTTCGCTTCGAAGAACTTCAGCTCTCTCTCAGGTTTGGGCCTTCAAGATCACAGCATCCGCCCCGGCCGGCAAACTCCATTGGTTGCCGTTAGCGAGGAACATAAAGTCGACAAATGGGGCGAGAACTCTACAACGTTCGGATCGCACATGCGCCGAAAACGCAGAAAGCCGCCCTACCTGGGCGGTTCCATCGGATCGGGGACAGTAAACATGCCGGTCAGTGCGGTGCTCAGCGCGGACAGGGCCGACTACGAGCCCGCCTTGCGGTTGAATGGCAGGAGTTACGGGCCCAATCACGGGGAGAAGCAAGTGAACAAAGCAGTTGACCAACTGCGCGCCGCCTACGATGCGGTGCCGTATGAGTCGCATGCGTTTCCACTGAGTGCACCGGGGCACCTCGCGTCGGTCGCATACTTGTTTGGTCTTGATCCAGTCGATGTATCGACGGCGCGCGTGCTGGAAATCGGCTGCTCGGCCGGCGGCAACGTGATTCCGTTCGCCGCATGGCACCCTCAGGCACAGGTGGTCGGTATCGATCTGTCACCGGTGCAGGTCGAACAAGGCCGCCGCCACATTGAGGCGCTAGGCCTGTCGAATCTGCAACTTCTGCAGGGTGACATCGCGACTATGGACCGTTCAGCGCTTGGCACGTTCGATTTCATTATCTGCCACGGGGTTTACAGCTGGGTGCCAGAAAATGTGCAGGAGGCGATTCTGTCAGCTTTCGACTCGCTGCTGGCACCTGGAGGAGTGGCCTACATCAGCTACAACGTGTATCCCGGTTGGAAGTCAAAAGAGATTGTTCGCGACGCCATGATGTTGCGCGGCGGCGACAGGAAAACGCCGGAGGAGCGACTTAGCTACGCGCGCGGCATGATTGACTTTTTCGAGCAGGTGGCGCCGGCTGACAGCGTCGTCGCCAAGGCCTTGGCGGATTACAGGGAAATCAGCAAGACCGTGAGGGACTTCTACATACACCACGAGTACTTGGAGTCGTTCAATTCACCTTGCTATTTCCTAGATTTCGGAAGACGCACTGAACCGTATCGGCTGACCTACTTAGGCGACTCGGCGATCCACACCATGTTCGCCAAGAACTACGGCGAGAAGATCGCGGGACCGTTGCTGCAGGAATGCGGTCACAGCCAGGTGCTAGTAGAGCAGTATTTGGACTTCTTCGCCAACCGAACTTTTCGACACACTCTGCTTGTGCACGGTGACAGCGCGCGCCGAGTCAACTACAACCCTGATCGGAAGTCGATTTGGCCGTCTGCATTTCGCGACGCTCCCTTCCGCGCTTGGACGGTGAGACAAATCTAGATAACTCGCCGCAGCAGTACGGCTCACCCGGGTTGACAGCGCGGGATCCCGGTATCAAGGCGGCGCTGGATGCGCTCAACGCCAGCTGGCCGTGGACTCTGTCTCGGCAGGAGCTACTGGATGCCGTATACGCGCGGCTAGACGCGGCCGGCGTGCAGGCCGCTCCAGACCAGGAGGCTCAAGTCGATCATCTGTTGGAGCTGTTGCTGCTCGGCGGTGCGGCTCGAATTCGACTCGATACGTTGTCACCCGCTCCGAAGACTTCGCCACTGCAACTCGATGATGCAACTCGACGCATGGCGGAATTTGCGCGTGACAAGCGTCAAGACCACATTTTCAACCGCTGGCACGAAACGGTTTGGGTTTCGCCCGTGGAGCTTCATGTCCTGCCGTTGCTCGACGGAACACGAGACCGCGACACATTAGTCGACGAAGCGTATTCCGCCGTCAGGAGGGGACTGATCGGGTTCACGCGCGACGGCCGGCAACTCACGACTGAGGCAGAACTGCAGGAGGCCGCTGCCGAGTACATCGATGCGCTGCCGCAGCGGCTGACCGAGATGAAGCTGTTGCGTCTCGACGGGTCGAAACTAAGTTCGACCGGTAGGCACGCCGGATGACGATTCGGAGCGGGCGACGGGAATCGAACCCGCGTAGCTCGGTCGCGACGAAGTGGACGGGACCCAAGCCCGGGAAGATAAGCGTGAACGGACCGGGATCGCCTGCGCCCTGCCGCTGACAGCCATCCGGATCCACGCCGGCGCGCGCAGAGCGAAGCCAGTCCCGCCATGTATGGCGATGTGACCCCGACGAACCGGCATGCACAAACGGCCTCCCAACTGTTGTGCACTTCGTCTACTCGCTCTGCCTCACTAACTGCGACGAGATTCGTGGGTAGAGGGTTCAGCCCGATCGCAGCCGATTGGCCGTGAACCCACTTCCGATCTTGGGGTGTCCGTGGTCAAGGCGCACTGAGCGCTCCAATTCCTCGGTGATGCGCGCGGCCATGCGACGTGATTGCCGTGCCACGAACGCGATCAGGGCAGGGCGCGACATGAAGCCAATCAAGCGCAGACCCTCGGCGGCGGGTTCCTCGCCCGCTGCGCGCGGCACCCCGCGTTCGTCGAGCACGCCAAGGTGGCCGACCAGCGGCTCCAGCCCGTGCAGGTACCCCGTCGCGCAGATGACGACATCGGGGTCGATCCGTCGTCTATCGATCAGGCACGCCGTATCGCCGTCGAACTGGTCAGTCGTGGGAATCACCACACGCGTTGCAATGCCATGACCGCGGGCTGACACAGACCCGCTGCCGGCACCAAGACCCTCAGCGTCGGTCAGTAAAAGACGGACGTATTCGTACTCGTTCCGTTGTCACATGTGATGGTCCCGGTCCGGCTCTTGAACATCCGAACCGCAGGCACGAAGAGGTCGAATGAGCCGTTCGCAGGTAAGCCGAAGGTGTCCGTATATCCCTCGGAGGAGTACGTGCACTGCGACGCGACGCCACTGCGGTCCGTTACGTGGAAAGTGACGCCCGTGAGTCCGGGATCGGCCGAGACGAGCGGTCCCTGCTTCACCTGAGCTTCCGGCGCGGTGCAGCTGAGCGGTTCATTCGAGGTCCACGGCCCGGGGTTCCAGAGATTGACCGGTATCGACGGACCGGTCGACGTGCCGTTGGCGATGCCGTTGTCGCCGACCGCGCCCGTGAAGCGGGCCTGCCCCTTGTTGTCGCTCCAGGTGATCGTGAAGTCGACGAGCCGACCTTTGATGCCGCCGGTGACGTTCCCATATGTCGCCATTTCTGGATTGGCGCGAGCGAGACCGCTCGGCCCAAGCGATGCGCCGTTGGCGCTGATGACAAGGTCATACCCATTCGACTGAGTGAGGTTGAGGTATTGACCAGTGACAGTGCATGTTGTTTCAGCACTTGCTTGATTCGCCACAGGCACGCCCATCAAGCCCGCCGCAAATGTGGCGGTTGCGGTGGCGATCAAGAACCGTCGGGTAATTGTGAATGGCATGTGCGTCCTTTCCCTAGCGGAAGGCCAGCACAGCATTCAGTTGCCGCAGCCTCGGGCGGTTATGGAACATGCACGTCAGAGGCTTAGACTCGCGGCAGCTCCTTTGCTGGTCGTCCGATGGACTCATGGTAGGACGCAATCGGGCGAAATATCGGCGGTTTTCCGAATGCGCTCCTTGGAACCATTCGGCGTATAGGCAGCATTACCGAGCACTCGCCCACTGAGCGTTGCCGGTCGTTCGTATTGAATACAACCGAAATGTCGAAGGCTCGGCTATTCTTTGCGGCTGTCCCATTTGACCGCCCGTGCGAAAGGACCATCACGTCGGGCCGCAGCAGACCGCCGACTGAGCGCCCGAGGAGTGAGCACGAGGTGCGCGTTGGGAGCGGGCGACGGGATCGAACCCGCGTAGCTAGTTTGGAAGTTTTATACCGGGGTCGAACGGGTGTTCGCAACGGTGTTGCTAAGCGCATCGGGAAACGCTGCGAATTGCAGTCGATCGCGGCGGTGACAACGCTGGTCGCGCTGGCCTGGTTCACCTTGTCGGCGCCCGACCCGGCCGCCGTGCTGGCGGAGTCGCTGCGCGTCGTGCTCGCCCTCACGGTGCCGCACATGGTCGTCGTGAGCTGGCTGGACCGCAGTGACGGCCCCCAGACGAGTGCCTATGTCACGCCGCCGTCGTCACCGGCGTCGTCGCTGACGACATGACGGCCGTCGGCACCGAGACCTGCAGGTCGGTCACGGTCAGCACGCCCAACGACGGGATGATCCGCTCGTAGAGCCCTGCCGCGGCTACCAGTTGCAGCGTCACCGACTCCCCTGCCCGCAGGGTGTGCGCCACCGGCTCCATGTCGACGGTGACCGCGCGGGTCGTCCCCTCGAGCGTCACCGGGATGGGTGTGGGGAGGCTGCCGAGCATCAGACCGTTGGTGTTCTCGACGAGTTGGGCGAAGACGTGACGGCTCGTGCCCGTACCCGAGTAGGTCAACGTCAGTCGCGGGGCGCCCGCCAGATACGTCGTCGACTTGGCCTGCGGCACAAGGACGTTGACCGCGTTGGTCGACCCACTCGAACTGCGGGCCCGGGGGCACCCGTCGAGTATTGGTTCACAGCGGCTAATGCGGCGCTATTCCGGAAGGCCCGAGACGTCGGAAGCTAAGAGATCTGACAAAGGGGTGCAGAGCTAGCTTCGAGTACAGCCTCCGTGCCCTTCCTGCTGTTTCGGTGGGTAGTGCCGCACGCCGGCTGGACGGAATGTGGGTTAGCGCCTCGACCTTTTTAGTGGGATACTTCGTGCGCGTCAATAAGCGCAGCATTCTGGCGAAACGAGGAAGTCATGGCGGGTAAGCACAGGGCGAAGAAGCGTCAGCCCGAGGCGTACGTATGGCTTGGGACGGGGGCCATGACCCTCGGCCTTGGCGTTGCCCTTGCCGCTGGGTCGGGTGTTGCGCAGGCAGATACCACGAACGACTCAGTCAGCGGGTCGGGCGTCACGCCGTCGCCGGGGAGTTCCGAAGCGACGACTTCTATCCGTACGACCATCAGCGCGCAGAGCGTAAATACGTCAACCCATTCATCCACGCCCGTGGTTGCGGGAGAAGAAGACGCGACATCGATCGTCACTACCAACGATTCCGTTGTCCGACAGATGGATCCGGCGGATACCGGTGATAACGATGCGGGGGGCGATTCCACCCTCGCGGGCGACCTGCTCGGACTTAATAGCGCCGATTCGCGCATCTTGGGAGTTGACGCTGGTCCGTCTATTCCGTTCATCGAGCTGGGCGGCGGTGGCGGCGGCTTGCTCTCGAGGATCGCAGGTGCTCTCGGCTTCTAGCGCGGCCACCTTTCTGGCACGTCGCGGGGACTCAACTGCGGTTTCGTTGAGCCGATAGCGGCGGTCCCGACTCCGCGGTGAGCGGCAAAGAAGTGGCATACGCCCTTCTAAACGCCATGGTGACGCCGGCAGCCTAACACCGGCGTTTGCCCCGAAGTTTGTTTGGGGTCAGCCTCCTGGCCCTATGGCGTCAGCGGCGGTAGCGGCAGCGTGCCCGGCTGATTGTCGGACAGTCGCTTCGGCATCACAGCCTGCGGACGAGAAAACCCCGATAAGGTTTGTCCTAACGGCGCGCCGCGGATCGGTCCGTGCCGTCAACTTCGACCGGATTCGCTGGGGCCCGGTGTCGAACAGCCTTAGGGGAAACGTCGACGCACTGCGTGAACTTCGGCTCGTCATCGATCAGGGCGCAGATTGCGGCCGACCTTGGCCCAGAGGTGTGTCGGGATCTCACAATCCGCAAGGAGACCCTCTGGGAGTCGGCCGCAGCCACTGATACCGAAGTCCGCTCCCAAGAGGTCAGGCTGATCCGAGAAAACCGATCTAACGATCCGGAGGTTGGGTACAACGGCTGGCCCGGTGGGTGAACTGAGCGGGCCTGCCGCCATGCACAAGATGCTGCACCAAATCGGTACCGTTTCGCCGGCCATGCGGGCGCACAACTCTCTGGGCCGTGCAGGCGTCCGAATTGTTGGGTCTTGCGCCGAACGATGCCTCAGTCGGTGGTGTGGACGATCAGCACGTGGGTCTTGGCCCTGCGCAAGACGTTGCCGGGCACCGAGCCAAGCCACTTGTCGGCGCGCGTGCCCAGTCCCACGTTGCCAACCACCAACAAATCGGCCTCAACCTCCTCGGCGAGGCGGGACAGCGCCTGTGCCGGACCACCCAGACGACCCACCTGAATCGGTCGCGTCTCGATATTTGTGGCCCCAGCCGCGCTGGCCCGGTCGCGGGCTTCCCGAAGGATCCCAAATATGGGGGCCATCCCGTGCATCTTGAAGTCCCCCTCGTCCCGGAGGACGACTTCGGCGCGGCCGTCAATGACCCGATCCGGCCGGGCCGGTCTTCCCCAGCCTCCCTTGTCCACATTAGGCAAGTGCGCCATCGCGATGATCAACTTCGCGTCAAGTGCCGCGGCGAACGCGGCTGCGTGCTCCACCGCACGCAACGACGTGTCCGAGCCGTCTGTGCCGACCACAAGGGTCTGATAGGCGCTCATTTCCCTTGTATCCCCTCCGCTGTGTCGTCAACTGAGCGCCTTCCCGATAGTAAGGAGCGCCGCATCTGTCAGTTCCATACCGCGCCTTGCACTTCTCGAAACAAAATGCTGCAGCTATCAATATGGTTCCGCCCGCAAGGATCGGCGCACAATCTAGAGGCACGTGCAGGCGGAAGAGGTGGGGGGGCTTTCACCGGACCGCGGCCGGTAGCAGTAAGGTCGCGTCCGCCAACGAAAAGGGCCCGCTTGTCTTCCCATTCCTGTGTCGAACGAGTTGACTTACGGCAACGCATTCACTGCTTGATTCGGGGGGTTTCGATGCGCCGTGTCCCTTGGCCGGTGGGCCTGGTTCTTTTGGCACTCGCAACGGCTGTATTGCTGGCTTTGACATCGACGGTGCCGGCCGGGTTCACGCTCGCCGCAGCTACGTACTTACTCAAGGGCACGGAGTCTGTTGATAGCATCCGCTCAGATCAGGAGGTCATAGATTTAGCGACTCCGTGGATCATCGGCACCACCGGTGCTGCACCGCCTGAACCCATAATTGTCGTCGATTATCCTGCACGGATTTGGCCAGTTACCGCGGGCGGTTTTTCTGATCCGACCTTCAATCAGTCGGTTGTTGCCGGGGTGGCTGCGCTGCCTTCGCCTCGGAGGGTTAAACGCGGAACTATCTTTTCGGGGGGCTCACAGGGCGCGGTCGTGGTCTCGCTGTAC
Organism: uncultured Actinomycetota bacterium; assembly: GCA_963786995.1. GTDB lineage: Bacteria > Actinomycetota > Actinomycetes > Mycobacteriales > Mycobacteriaceae > Mycobacterium. The sequence goes on from CAWBBH010000012.1 coordinate 134,259, forward strand.
AAGCGAGAGTTCAATCAAGCATGGGCGAAGCACCCGCAGAAAGCTCCTGACGTTGTCTTCGGTCTCATCGCTAACCCGATGCGGCCCAACGGGGGAATCTTGGAGCGTTTCGCGCCGCTGGGCACCATCCCGATCGTGGGGTTGACCTTCTACGGCGCCAGCCCGACTCAGACCGCGGGCGCCGGCCAAGGGGAAATCACGACATATGACATTGCCCGCCAACACGACGGATTTTCCGACTTCCCAACCAATCCGCTGTTCGTCCTGTCCGACATCAACGCCGTCATGGGCATCGTGTCGGTACACCCTGACGTCTCCACCGTCAGCATGCAAGACGCGGTGCTGCAAGATGAGTATGGGGACACGAGGTACTACATGATCCCTACCTATCCCGTCCCACTCCTCATGCCGCTAGAAGAACAAATTCCGACAGTTGGACCGATCCTGGCGGACATGCTTGATCCGGCCGTGCGCCTACTGGTCGAGGCGGGCTACGACCGGACAATCAGTCCTGGCCAACCAACTCCGGCTAACTTCTTGTACTTCCCCAACCCGATTGCGTTGGGTGAGAATCTTCTCATCGCAATTCCGACGGGATTGGATAACGGCTGGCAGGACATCATCGGCGTTCGCCCGTTCGGAACCGAGAGGCCCGACGTGACAGGTCAGGGTGCCTATGGAATCAACGGGCCGCCGGTCACGATTTCTCCGACTACGAACGAGCAGCAGACCGCTACCCCTGTGTCGGGGCTTGCACTTTCGAACACGGACCGCTCGATGGCCGCGTCGGAACCCACAGCGCTGGCAGTCGAACGGGTGCCGGCGCTGAAGTCGAACGGCACGCCACCCACTGATATTCAGCTAAGCGACGAGAACATGGACACGAGCAATCCGCCACCCACTGACATCCAGCCGCTAACCGACGAGAAGACTAAATTCACCAACCCGCCGACCACTCCGGCAGAGACCAAGACGACGCAGGGAACGACGCCCGCCGAGCTCGCGGCAAACTGGGTGCCGCCGAAGATCCGCGGTCCGTTTCGATCTACTTTGTCATTGAAAGATAAGCAGACACCGTCGTCCCCCGAGTCGTTGCTCAACCATGCGTCCACGGCGAAAACAAGCGCCACTGCCGTCGCCGGTGCCCCAACCGGGAATGGCAGTCGGCCGCATGGTGGCTCACCCTCCGACGAAGGATCCCGCTCGGTGTCGCTCCCCCCAGATGAAACAAGCGGACGTACGGATAAAACGGGTGCCGCGTAGTACAGGTATGGAGTGCACCGCTCGAATTAAAGAGCGGCGGTTATAGCCGGGTAATGCGCTGACGGTCCCACGCGCCGGCCGGACGCCTAGGCGATCCGCAGCGAAGGGGAGGAAAGGAAGCGCGATGTCGAAAGGGGCCCAGGCGGGTTACGGCGGTAGTCTCAAGCGGCACATCGGGGTCAAAAGCCCAGGTCAAAGTGGAGGCGATGTCGGGAATCGAACCCGCGTATTCAGCTTGGGAACCTTGTTCAGACCCGCCTGTCTGAGAGGAAAGGAGGCTGAGGAGTTACCGGGCATCCGTCGTCGACAGGCGGTTGGCGTATACAGTGCTCCAAGCCGCTAGCCAGACACTGGTGCCAGGTCACCGCGACGGCCCTTCTGACGAGTCCGGTGTGCCAAAGTAGCGTGCCAAATTATGACAACGATCGAAGCCGACTATCTGGTCGTAGGAGCGGGCGCCATGGGAATGGCGTTCGTAGACACGCTACTGAGCGAAACCGCCGCAACCGTTGTATTGGTCGACCGAGGGCATCAGCCCGGCGGCCACTGGACATCGGTTTACCCGTTCGTCCGCTTGCATCAACCGTCGGCGTACTACGGCGTCAACTCCTGCGTACTGGGCACCGACCGTATCGATAAGACCGGCTGGAACGCTGGGTTCTACGAACTCGCTACGGGAAGCGAGGTATGCGCCTACTACGAACGGGTGATGCGTCAGCAACTGCTGCCCACCGGACGGCTGAGGTACTTCCCCATGTCTACATACCTAGGGGACCGCCGTTTTCAGACGCTTGACGGCGCCGAACACATAGTGAAAGTGCGGCAACGGCTGGTCACCGCGACCTATCTCGAAACGATCGTGCCGGCGATGAGGGCTGTCCCGTTTCCCGTTGCCGAAGGCGTCGATGCTGTGCCACCCAACGAGCTACCGCGGCTGGCGGCCGGTCGCGACCACTACACCATCGTAGGTGCCGGCAAAACCGGAATGGACGCATGCCTCTGGCTCATTCGTAACGGTGTCTCTCCGGAGCGGTTGCGGTGGATCGTGCCACGCGACTCGTGGTTGATGAACCGTGCCAACGTCCAGCCCGGACCCCGATTCGCCGACCAGCTACGAGCAAGTCTTGCCGCCCGGACTCAGGCGATTTTTGCTGCGAGGTCGATCGACGACCTGTTCGCGCGCCTGGAGCAAACACGCAACCTGCTGCGCATTGATCCCAATGTGCAGCCCACTATGTACCACTGCGCGATCGTGTCGCAATCTGAACTGGAACAACTGCGCAGGATCGCGGACGTGGTTCGCCTCGGCCACGTGCAACAGGTACAGCCTGACACAATCGTCCTTGACTATGGCACCGTCCGGGCGCACCCGAATTCGCTATACATCGACTGCACCACTGGAGGGTTGCCGCGGCCGCCGTCCGTGCCGGTGTTCGACGGCGACCGGATCACGCTGCAGAGCTTGCGCGGCTGCCAACAGGTGTTCAGTTCGGCCCTGATCGCACACGTCGAGTCGGCCTATTCCGACGACGCGTCTCGAAATGCGTTGTGCGAGCCGATTCCTCACCCGGACGAGCCGATCGACTGGCTTCGCATCACCATGTCGGATAATAAAAATCAGTTGGGCTGGCTGCAGGACACTGCCCTCACACATTGGTTGGAGTCCGCCCGTCTAAACATCCTGCAAGGCATGTTCGCCGACCTCTTCCAAGATCCCGGCGTTCGCCAGGACGCCATCGAACTAATCCGAGCGACCCTAGAAGCAACCACTAATCGGCTTGCGGAACTCATGAACAGCCGGCCGCATTCATTGAATCGTTAGCGTCCGTCTCGAGATGGGAGGATCCTGAAGTGGAACGACCAAGGAGTAAAGCGGGGAGCAAATACTATGACAAGTATTAAACATCGGAGTGTTCGGGTCCGCCTCGCCGCCTGCTCCGTGTTCGCCGCGCCCCAGCGGTTCTTGTTCTGGGCACCGCCGCCAGCAGCTACGGCGACACGGCAACATCAGTTACGCCAATACCAACAATGGTCCTAGCTCGTTGGTAACCCCGACGCACCATGAACCATTCCCTGGCCAAGATCCGCAAACCGACCGCGTGTGGTATCAGACCCCCAATCACGACGACAAGCCCGCCGAGTCGACGAACTCGCTCGAGACACTGTTCGGCCAGTTCCCCCTAGGAAACTATGGGCCTCTGGGAAACCTGGGACTCGGAAATCTCGGCTTTGGTTAGAAGGTGTGGCTGACGCTCCCTCTCGGGCGCGTTCATCGGCGTCGACGCGGCATGCGGGGCGGACACAGGAGAGGGCGGCGCATTAGCTAAATTCGCCTGCGGTGCAGGGGCGGATCAGCACCCAGTTTGTCCCGCCGGCGCACTGTGGGCAACTTTGGCCTTGCCTGCCTAGCTTCGCAGGCGATGCACAGGACTCGTTCATGTCGGCATGGTTGGAAACGCACATCCGGCACGCCTTGCAGGTCTCGGGAAAGCGTCAGAAGGCGTCGTCGGCAAGATCCATCAGATCTGTGTCAACGTTCTCGACGACGGCGCGGGTCGCCGATATTGCCGGCAGGATGGTCTTGGCGAAGAACGAGGCGGCGGCGAGCTTGCCACGATAGAAGGAATCGTCGGCACCGGCATCGAGTGCGGCAACGGCGATGTCGGCCTGCACGAGCAGTCGCCACGCAATGAGCAGGTCGCCCACGGCGTGCAGAAAAGCCACGGACACCAGCCCGATCTTGTACAGCTCCGTCGGATTATGTTCTGCGGCAAGCAGATACGTCGTAAGCGTGCCCGTCATCGCCTGCACGTCCGACAGGGCGGCCTGCAGGAGTGCGCGCTCGGCCTTGAGTCGGCCGTCGGTTATGTTGTCGATGAACGCGGCGATCTGGCCGGCGACGTGCGCGAAGGCGACGCCGCGGTCACGCGCGATCTTGCGGAACACAAAGTCCAGCGACTGGATCGCGGTCGTGCCTTCGTAGAGCGAGTCGACTCTGCTGTCTCGGATGTATTGCTCGATGGGGTAGTCCTTCAAATACCCCGATCCACCCAGGGTTTGCAGGCTTTCGTTGATCCACTGGTACGACTTCTCGGATCCGACGCCCTTGACGATCGGCAGCAGCAGATCGTGCACACGCGCCGCCAAGTCGGCATCCACGCCCGCCACCAACGCGACTCCAAATTCGTAGGAGTGCGCGGCGGCATACATGTACAGTGCGCGCAGCCCTTCGGCATACGCCTTCTGCAGCATGAGGCTTCGCCGCACGTCCGGGTGGCGCGTGATCGCCACCCGGGGCGCGTACTTGTCCGTGAAGCGGGTCAGGTCGGGGCCCTGCACACGCTGCTGCGCGTAGTCGAGCGCGTGCAGATACGCGGTCGACAGCGTTCCGATGGATTTGATACCGACCATCATCCGCGCGTACCCGATGGCCTTGAACATCTGGGCGATGCCGTCGTGCACATCGCCGACCAGGTACCCGACGGCGGGTATGTCGGTCGCGCCGAACGTCAACTCGCAGGTCGGGGACGCTTTTATGCCCATCTTTGCTTCCAGCGCCGTCGCGAACACCCCGTTGCGCTGCCGCAGGTCGAGCGTGTCTGGGTCGAACAGGTAGTTCGGGACGTAGAACAGGCTCAGCCCCTTCGTACCGGGTCCGGCGTCTTCCGGACGCGCCAGCACGAGGTGGAACAGGTTCTCCGCGGTGTCACCGACGTCGCCGCCGGAGATGAACCGCTTTACACCCTCGATGTGCCAGGTGCCGTCCGGTTGCGCAATCGCCTTGGTGCGCCCCGCGCCGACGTCGGAACCCGCGTCGGGTTCGGTCAGCGCCATGGTGCCCATCCAGCCTCTTTCCAAACCGATTCGCGCCCAACGCTTCTGCTGTTCGGTGCCGACGAGCCCGAGCACCTGCGACATGACCGGAGTGCTATACCACAGAATGGCCGGGTTCGCGCAGACCATCAACTCGTTGACCGCCCAGGTGACCGGGGCCGGAGCCGGCACCCCACCGATCACCTCGGACATCCCTATCCGCCACCACCCGGCATCCTTGAACGCGGCCACGGCCGGGCGCACCGAATCCGGCACCGTGATCGTGTGCTCGCCCGGGACGAACCGCGGCGGGTTGCGGTCGGCCTCGACGAACGAGTCTGCAATCGGCCCCTCGGACAGGCGCGCCACCTCGCGGAGAATCTCACGCACCGTTGCCGTGTCCAGATCACCGTAGGCGCCCGAATCGAGCACCGCGTCGAGGCCGAGAACCTCGAACAGGTTGAACTCCAGGTCGCGCACGTTCGATCGGTAATGGCCCATCGCTTGTCATCCCCGCGTAGCTGTACGACGTCACATTGATGCCTACATCGAAGGCGCCGCGTCAGGAATCCTGTCATAACCGTGGATCCGCTCGCCCCGGTTTGCCGATCACAGGGTGCTCAACAGCTGCACTCGACTGGCAGTGGCGTAATCCAATTTAAAGCAAACCCACCGGCGGACAGCAATAATAGGTAGTCATGTCAAAGCTTGGCGTCGGTGTGGTGGATCCGCTCATCGCCTCGCGACCCACTGTCACTGCGTCCGTGACCAGCAACTACATCACCGCCGTCATGGCCGGAGCCGACTCCTTCTGGGTTCCCGACCACATCAACGCGCTGTTCCCTCGCTCATTGTGGAAACCCGAGTACTGCGGCGTAGCGAAGATCCTTCACGCCGCCGACGCATACCTGGAACCGTGGACAATGCTGGGACATCTGTCGGCCCGCAACCGCGTGCGCCGACTACATCTGGGGGTTGGTGTCACCGATACCGGCCGCCGCAATCCCGCCGTCACCGCACAAGCCGCCGCGACGCTACACCTGCTCAGCCGCGGGCGGGCAATCCTCGGCATCGGCACCGGAGAACGCGAAGGCAATGAACCCTATGGCGTCGACTGGACCAGACCGGTGGCCCGCTTCGAGGAGGCGATGGCCACCATCCGAGCCCTGTGGAACTCCAAAGGTCAACTCGTTAACCGGGACTCTGAGTTCTTTCCCCTGCACAACGCGATCTTCGACCTCCCGCCCTACCGCGGGACATGGCCGCCGATCTGGATCGCCGCGCACCGTCCCCGCATGCTGCGGGCGGCGGGTCGATTTGGAGACGGGTTCTTCCCCGGATTCGGGCATCACCCCACGGAATATGCGCAGCGCCTCGAGATCGTCCGCACAGCAGCCTCCGACGCCGGGCGCGACCCCGAAGCGATCGTCCCCGCGCTGTGGGCGCCAGTCGTGACCGGTCGCAGCCGCGACGAGGTCGACGAAACCCTGGAATCCGAACTGGTGAAGGCATTCGCCCTGGGTGTCCCTGATGACGTTTACCGCCGGCACGGCGGTGAACATCCGCTCGGAGAAGGGTTCTCGGGAGCCCACGACCTCATTCCCCAAGATTGGGACGAACAGACAGCGCTATCTCACCTCAAAGACATCCCGCCGTCAGTGCTGCACGAGTTTTACCTCAATGGAACGCCCGATGAAATCCTCGATCAGGTAGCGCAATGGCGCGACTGCGGAGTCCGATACATCGTGCTGACGAACCTGGCCACCGTCGCCCGCAGCCTCAAGACCGCCCTGACATCCCCGCTCGCATTGACCCAGGTTCTGCGCAAGCTTCGGAAACTCTAAGTTGGGGCGGCATATCGCCATTCCCGCACCGGTTGAGGAGGGCCGGCGAGCGTTACTCGCCAAAGCATCGGCAGCTTCGACGCCACCGTTCGGGGTTCCGACGGGGTTCGCGACGCGGCTTGGTTTGCTCGCCGACCTGGGATAACGCGTCTACTAGGTCGGAGTGTGGAGCGGGCGACGGGAATCGAACCCGCGTAGCTAGTTTGGAAGACTAGGGCTCTACCATTGAGCTACGCCCGCGAGTACAGCGGACAACACTGTACCGGCGGCTATCCAATCAAATCCAATTAAAGGTTCGGCGTGCCCGGGCCGTAGTATCTGCGGTGGTCCGCGGGGTGTAGCGCAGCTTGGTAGCGCATCCGCTTTGGGAGCGGAAGGCCGCAGGTTCAAATCCTGTCACCCCGACCACACGCACCACCCGAGCCGTAGACCTATTTAGAGGAGCGCCAGCCGTGAAGAGCACCGTCGAGCAGTTGAGCCCGACCCGGGTTCGCATCAATGTGGAGGTGCCCTTCACCGAGCTGGAGCCCGACTTCGACCGGGCATTCACCCAGCTCGCCCAGCAGGTCCGCCTGCCCGGCTTCCGCCCCGGCAAGGCGCCGCGCAAGCTGCTCGAAGCCCGCATCGGCCGCGGCGCCGTCCTCGAGCAGGTCGTCAACGACGCCCTGCCCAGCCGCTACAGCCAGGCCGTCACCACGTCTGAGGTCAAGCCGCTCGGCCAGCCCGACATCGAGATCACCAAGCTCGAGGACGGTGAAGAGCTCGTCTTCACCGCCGAGGTCGACATCCGCCCCGAGGTGACCATCCCCGACCTCGAAGCGCTCAAGATCGAGGTCGACCCCATCGAGGTCAGCGACGAGGACATCGACACCGAGCTGCAGAACCTGCGCGCCCGCTTCGGCACCCTCACCGGCGTCGACCGCCCGGTTGAGAACGGCGACTTCGTCTCCATCGACCTGTCGGCCTCCGTCAACGGCGAGGACGTGCCCGACGCCAAGACCGAGGGCCTGTCCCACGAGGTCGGCTCCGGCCAGCTGATCGACGGCCTCGACGACGCCATCGTCGGCCTCAAGGAGGGGGAGACCAAGGTCTTCACCACCACGCTGGCCGCCGGCGAGCACGCCGGTGAAGAGGCTCAGGTCACCGTCACCGTCAAGTCGGTCAAGGAGCGCGAACTACCCGAGCCCGACGACGAATTCGCGCAACTGGCAAGCGAATTCGACACCATCGACGAGCTCAAGGCCAGCCTCAAGGAACAGGTCGAGCGCGTCAAGCGCGTTCAGCAGGCCGAGCAGATCCGCGACAAGGCTCTCGAGACCCTGCTCGACGAGATCGACATCCCGCTGCCCGAGAAGATCGTGCAGGCGCAGATCGACGACACCGTCCACAACGCCATCCACAGCCTCGAGCACGACGAGGACGCCTTCGCCAAGGCGCTCGAGGCCCAGGGCAGCAGCCGCGAAGAGTTCGACAAGGACAACAAGGAGAACTCCGAGCGCGCCGTCAAGACGCAGCTCGTCATGGACGCCATCGCCGACAAGCTCAACGTGCAGGTCGGCCAGAACGACCTCACCGAGCGCCTCGTCCTGATGTCGCGGCAGTACGGCCTCGAGCCACAGCAGCTGCTGCAGTACCTCCAGGAGAACAACCAGCTGCCCGTCATGTTCGCCGACGTGCGCCGCGGCCTGGCCGTCGCCGCCGTCGTGCACGGCGCCACCGTCACCGACACCAACGGCAACGTGATCGACACCACCGAGTTCTTCGGCCCGCCCGCCAGCACGGACCCGGCCGAGATGGCCGCCCAGATCGCCGCGCAGGTAGAAGCCGCCGCCACTGTTGCCGACGACACCGCGGACGCCGATGCCGACGAAGCCGCCGACGAGGCGTCCGACGACACCAAGTGACGCTCTGAGCGAACGCGGCCCTGTCAAGGAGTGCGCCGTCGCGCAGGTTGGTTAGTGTTCGGTGAGAGCAATCGAGAAAGCAGGTATCCAGTCGTGACTGACATGCGTTCGAACGGGAGTGGCTTCAACCTCGTCGACTCCGTCTATGAGCGCTTGCTCGCCGAGCGCATCATCTTCCTGGGGTCACAGGTTGACGACGACATCGCCAACCGGCTGTGCGCGCAGATCCTTCTGCTGTCGGCCGAAGATCCGACGAAGGACATCCACCTCTACATCAACTCGCCGGGCGGCTCGATCAGCGCCGGCATGGCGATCTACGACACCATGGTGCTCGCGCCGTGCGACGTCGCCACCTACGCGATGGGCATGGCCGCCTCGATGGGCGAGTTCCTGCTCGCGGCGGGCACCAAGGGCAAGCGCTACGCGTTGCCGCACGCCCGCATCTTGATGCACCAGCCGCTCGGCGGCATCACCGGTGGCGCCGCGGACATCGCCATCCAGGCCGAGCAGTTCACGGTCATCAAGAAGGAGATGTTCCGCCTCAACGCCGAGTTCACCGGGCAGAGCATCGAGCGCATCGAAGCCGATTCCGATCGCGACCGCTGGTTCACCGCTCCGGAAGCCCTCGAGTACGGCTTCGTCGACCACATCATCACCAACGTCACCCTCAACGGCTCCGGACCGACAGCAGGACTTGAAGACAAATGACCGATCACACAGATCCCCGCCTCCAGCCGCAGGCCCGCTACATCCTGCCGTCGTTCATCGAGCACTCGAGCTTCGGCGTCAAGGAGTCCAACCCGTACAACAAGCTGTTCGAGGAGCGCATCATCTTCCTCGGCGTGCAGGTGGACGACGCGTCGGCCAACGACATCATGGCCCAGCTGCTCGTGCTCGAGTCGCTGGATCCCGACCGCGACATCACGATGTACATCAACTCGCCCGGCGGCTCGTTCACCTCGCTGATGGCGATCTACGACACCATGCAGTACGTGCGCGCCGACATCCAGACGGTGTGCCTCGGCCAGGCCGCGTCGGCCGCCGCCGTGCTGCTCGCCGCGGGCAGCCCCGGTAAGCGCCTCGCGCTGCCGAACGCCCGCATCCTCATCCACCAGCCCGCGCTCTCCGGCGTCATCCAGGGTCAGTTCTCCGATCTGGAGATCCAGGCCAAGGAGATCGAGCGGATGCGCACGCTGATGGAGACGACGCTGGCGCACCACACCGGCAAGAGCGCCGAGCAGATCCGCAAGGACACCGACCGCGACAAGATCCTCACCGCCGAAGAGGCCAAGGATTACGGCGTGATCGACACCGTGCTGGAGTACCGCAAGCTCTCGGCGCAGACGGCCTAGCTCGCTTTCATCGAGACTGCGCACAGACCGCGAGTCCTCGCTCGGAACCTCGTGATCTGTGCGCAGTTTCGCGTTTCCGTTCACCGCCGATCGAATAGCTCGCCTACGCCGGTGGCTCGAGGTGGCGAACAAGTCTGTTCGACGCGTCGGCGTCGCCTCACGACGTGGTCATTGAGTTCGGCTACTGCACTGTTCGTTTCCCGGCTGATCGAATAAAGAATGCAAAGGTCGGCCCAAGCGTCATCGGCAAATATTCGGCGGTCATTACCCCAGGTTGCAGAGCTGGGTGCCCGCGATTCGAGTAGTCAGCTACGCGTGTTGACCCCTTTCGAGCGCGCTAACTTTCGGTCGTCGATTGATATCTGCGCTGACTCGGGAGGGTGCAATGAACAGCGTTCTTTATTGGAATTCAGTTCTGCTGGAGGCTTCGCGCCGAGATTTCACGAAAGGGTACGTGAACGGCCAGCAGCCGGGCCCGATCCGAACGTCGTGGGCGATGGCGATGGTTCATCTGGCCATCCATGACGCGGTTGCCTTCCGCAACCAGCCTGCCGCGGCGTACCTCAACAAGAAGAATGTGATGCACGGAGTGCCGAACCTCACCGGCTCGGTCGACGACATCATCGCCGGGGCGGCGGTCACGACGCTCAAGGAGCTCTATCCCGCGTACCGCACGTACTTCGACGACGCCAACAGCACCGCCAGCAACTCGGCGTTCAACGGCGGCGCCAAGGTGGCTATGGCGCTGCTCGCGCATCGCATGAACGACGGGTCCAACGTAACCCTCACCGGTCCGCAGCCCACCATGCCGGACTACGGCGTGCACCGAGCCGATCCCTATGCGCCCGGACAGCCGCAGCTCGGTCCGGTGTGGGGAAATGTCAAGCGGTTCACCGGGACCGCCCACCAACAGCTGAACCCCTTCCCCGGCAAAACGACGACGATGAACAACTACCTCGACGACGCCGACTACTTCGCCGACTTCGAAGAGGTACGCGAATACGGATCGGCGCTGCGCCGCCAGCGTACGGCTGAGCAGGAACGCATCGGGGTGTACTGGGGTTACGACGGCGCCAACAACCTTGGCGTGCCGCCGCGCCTGTACAACCAGGTGGCCAGAGTCATCGTGGCACAGCAGTCGCCCGCCCTGAGCGTGGCGAAGACGGCTGAGCTGTTCGCGTCGATCAACGTGGCGATGGCCGATGCGGGCATCGACGCCTGGCATTGGAAGTACGTGTACAAGTTGTGGCGGCCCGTCGTCGGCATCCGCAACCAGTCGGCTCCCGACGGCGACGCCTTCTGGGCCCCGCTGGGCGCACCGCAAACGAATTCCGGTCGTGGTACCTTCACGCCGCCATTCCCCGCGTACCCGTCGGGACATGCGACCTTCGGGGCGGCTGTGATGCAGGCGTTGCGGCTCGGGTTGAACACCGCGGCGGCGCCGATCACCGTGCCCGATGTACTCGCCGTTGAAGACGGCGATTCGGCGCCTATCCCGAAAGAGACGTTCACGTTCGTCTCCGATGAGCTCGACGGAATCTCGGTCGACCCCGACGGGTCAGTACGGACACGGCGGCCGATCACCTTCAACAACTTCGTCGAACCGGTATGGGAGAACTCGGTCAGCCGTATCTATCTCGGCGTGCACTGGCGCTTCGACGGGATTCCGCGCAACCCGGCCGACAACGTGGGCGGTGTGCCGCTCGGACTCGAGATCGGCAAGGAAACGCACCAGCTGTTCAACCAGGCTCCGTCACTCGGCGGCACCATCTAGCCGCCGTGAGTCGCTTTCGTCGAGACTGCGCACAGATCGCGATTCTTCGGAATTTCGCGACCTGTGTGCAGTTTCGGCGTCAAGATCCAGCCCGCACGGTCAGCCTTGAGCGGCGATCTTCGCCCCAATGTGTTCGATCACGTGGCCGTGCGCGGCCATAGGGCTGAACATCACCAGTTCCGCATCATCGACGACACGCACCGTGTGGCCCGCGGGCCAGTGATAGAGGTCGCCGCCCCGGCAGGTTTCGGTGCTGTCGTCGGCATAGGTGACGACCACCTCGCCTTCGAGCACATAACCCCAGTGCGCCGCCTGGCACAGATCTTGCTCGAGGCCCTCCAACAGCGGGGCGATGTCTGTGCCCGCCCCCATGCTGAAGTACTCGGCGCTGAGGACGCCCCCGGCCGTTCCGAATTCCGACGACTGTCTCGCCTTAGCCCCCGGTACGTCGAGTTTGACTGGAATGTCGTTCTTCGCGATCCGCATGGCGCGTCTCCTCCCGTATGCGGCCACTGTTCATCGTCGCCCTGTGCGAAGATTCGCGGCGTATTTTCGACACGGCGCCCCACGGACCCTCTGAAGCCGTACACGGCAACGTTCGTTGCGCTATGAGCGTGATGCTCGACAGGCCCCTGCCGACGACCCGCGCGGTATCGTGGGAGGCTGCGAACGCCACTTCGCATCTCAAGATCACCGCGGGGCTTGCAACTCAGTCCGATAACGGCGACGACACGCCAAAGACACTGCGGTGCGTCATGGGGGTTGTGGGACGCGTGAGGCGTTATGTTCTGCAAACACAGCTAAATACCACCGACGCGATTCGGCTTTATCGGTCGCACCGCGCCGGAATGAGCGGGTAGCGTCGGGTAAACGCCCGAGGCTACCCACAAACTTGATGATGAACGACTGCGACAGGAAGTAGGGACTCCACCACCATGGCGCGTATTGGAGACGGCGGTGACCTGCTGAAGTGCTCGTTCTGCGGGAAGAGTCAAAAGCAGGTCAAAAAGCTCATCGCCGGACCGGGCGTCTATATCTGTGATGAATGCATCGATCTCTGCAACGAGATCATCGAAGAGGAACTGGCTGACGCCGACGACGTAAAACTCGACGAGCTACCGAAGCCCGTGGAAATCCGCGATTTCCTCGAGGGCTACGTCATCGGTCAGGACACCGCCAAGCGCACCTTGGCCGTCGCCGTCTACAACCATTACAAGCGCATCCAGGCCGGCGAGAAGATGCGCGATTCGCGTGCCGAGCCCGTCGAGCTGGCCAAGTCCAACATCCTGATGCTCGGCCCGACCGGCTGCGGCAAGACCTACCTCGCGCAGACGCTGGCCAAGATGCTCAATGTCCCGTTCGCGATCGCCGACGCCACCGCGCTGACCGAGGCCGGCTACGTCGGTGAGGACGTCGAGAACATTCTGCTCAAGCTGATCCAGGCGGCCGACTACGACGTCAAGCGCGCCGAGACCGGCATCATCTACATCGACGAGGTCGACAAGATCGCCCGCAAGAGCGAGAACCCGTCGATCACCCGCGACGTCTCCGGCGAGGGCGTTCAGCAGGCGCTGCTGAAGATCCTCGAGGGGACGCAGGCGTCCGTGCCGCCGCAGGGCGGGCGCAAGCATCCGCATCAGGAGTTCATCCAGATCGACACCACCAACGTCCTGTTCATCGTCGCGGGTGCGTTCTCGGGTCTGGAGAGAATCGTGTCCGACCGCGTCGGCAAGCGCGGGCTCGGTTTCGGCGCCGAGGTCCATTCCAAGGCCGAGATCGACACCCAGGACCACTTCGCCGAGGTCATGCCCGAAGACCTCATCAAGTTCGGGTTGATTCCGGAGTTCATCGGCCGGCTGCCCGTTGTGGCGTCGGTGACGAACCTCGACAAGGAATCGCTCGTCAAGATTCTGTCCGAGCCGAAGAACGCTCTGGTGAAGCAGTACACGCGACTGTTCGATATGGACGGCGTGGAACTCGAGTTCACCGAAGAGGCGCTCGAGTCGATCGCCGACCAGGCCATCCACCGCGGAACCGGTGCCCGCGGCCTGCGCGCGATCATGGAGGAAGTCCTGCTGCCGGTGATGTACGACATCCCGAGCCGCGACGACGTCGCCAAGGTGGTCGTCACCAAGGAGACCGTCGAGGACAACGTGCTGCCGACGATCGTGCCGCGCAAGCCTGCTCGGCCCGAACGCCGCGAGAAAAGCGCCTAACGCGCCTGCAAGACGAAGTGCGTCGTACCCCTCGAACAACGCCCTCACGACCACATGCTGCGCCTCCGATCAGCTGACCGGTACGTTTTTATCGCTTTCGTCAATGACTTGACTCGGCGCCGTCCACCAACCTGTCGCTCAGCGACGCGCACAAGCACCACAGCAGGTAGGCCGCGACGGCGGCGAACTGCAGGTTTGTCACCATGTGCCTACTCTTTCCCGTCCTGCCGTCACGGCACGCGTAGTCGGCTACTCGATGCCGACGTCAGGCAGACGCGCTGGACTTGTCATCCCTGCGTCGACTGCAACGGCGGCGCCAAGGGTGACCAGCGGTCCGCGAATCTTCCCGATGTTCTCCTGACGTCACGGATTTCGGTGATGGCAGCGGCGGCCTGCCATACGGGTCGGCGCAACTCATGGCGTCACCGCCGCGCCGACGACCTCGTCGATCAGGGCGGCGATCTCCGCGACGCCGAACCGCTGGGCGTACGCCGCCTCGAGTGCGCGGGCACGGTTGCGATAGCGGCCGTCGCCGAGCACCTCGCGCACTGCATGGCGGATCGCCTTCGTGGTGGGCGTGCCGGTGCGCAGGTCGATCCCCGCACCCGACCACGCGACGCGCGCCGCCACCTCGGGCTTGTCCTCGGTGTCTCCGGCGACCACCAGCGGCACACCCGTCGACAGCGCCCGCTGCACGGCGCCGTAGCCGCCGTTGGTCACCATCACGTCGACCTTCGGCAGCAGCACATCGTGCGGAAGATAGTCGGCGACATAGGTATTGGGGGGCAGAGAGAATCCCAGTTCCGACACGTGCGGACCGCCGGTGGTGGCGACGACCACCACGTTCTCGTTGGCCAGCGCTTCGATGGTCGGCCGCAGCAGCCGGCTGAAGTCGGCGTTGTCGATGGTGCCCTGGGTGACGTGTACGACCGGGCGGTCACCGTCCAGCTTCGGCCACCACGGGGGCGTGTCGAACTTCGCCGTCGGCGTGGGGTGCACCATTCCGACGTAACGGGTGTTGGGCGGCAGATCGCTGCGCGGGTAGTCGAATTCGGGCACCGTCGGTGCGATGAGCCGGTCGGCGAGCACGCCGGCATCGAACAGGAACGTCGGAAGCTCGCGGGAGTTCAGCCGGTGCAGTTGATGGTTGGCGGCCTTCTGCGACTGGCGCAGCAACACCTTGTGCGACAACACGTTCAGGGTCCGGTTGCGCAGCCGCCCGAGCGGGCTCGCCGACGGCGGCAGACCCAGCCCGGCCGGCGCGGTGTCGCGGCTGCTGATCATCAGCGGGGTCGTGGAATAGAGAAGCACCGGCGGTCGGGCGGAGCGCTCTCCGAGCGTGAACGGCAGCACGCCGAAGAAGCCGTAATCGGCGAGAATCGCATCGAACCGCTTCTGCGCCAACAGCTGCGACAGGGCCTTGGCCTGATGCGGCATCGGCGCGATGAACAGCCGCACGATGTCGAAGTTGAGCCTCTTGATGCCGTTGGTCTCTTCTCGTCCGCTGTCGGCGTCGAGCAGCGCCAGGTCGAGGTCGCCTTGCGGCGGCAGCGTGGCGGGTGTTGCGCCCACGGCGCGGATCTGCTCGGCGCGGCCTGCGCCGGATAGCACGGTGACTCGGTCTCCGCGGTCGACCAGGCCCCGCGCGACGTTCAGCAGAGGTCCGATGTGGCCGATGGGTGACAGCGCTGCGATGAGGATTTCTGACATGCGACCGATACTCGGTCAGCGTCGCCGCGCGAACTTGGAGGTTGTGTGGAGATTAGGGGGAGATCGCAGGTAGACGGCCTGCGATCTCGTCTGACAAACTCCGCGAGATTGCATACCGGCAGGGCGTCACTCGCATTTTGGCTGCTGGAATGCCATTTCGCGGGAATTGGAGAGGGCCTGTTGTGCCTAGCGCTTGATGCGGTCGGGGCGGGTGTAGACGTTCATCGACTCGCCACGCAGGAACGCCACCAGCGTCAGCCCGGACTGGCTGGCCAGATCGACCGCGAGCGACGACGGCGCCGACACCGCGGCGAGCACCGGGATGCCCGCCATCACCGCCTTCTGGGTGAGCTCGAACGACGCGCGGCCGCTGACCAGCAGCACGGTGCCGGTCAGCGGGACCCTGTTCTGTTCGACGGCCCAGCCGATGACCTTGTCGACGGCGTTGTGCCGACCGATGTCCTCGCGCGCCGCCAGCACGGTGCCGTCGGTGTCGAAGAGCGCGGCGCCGTGCAGTCCGCCGGTGCTGGCGAAGACCTTTTGCTCGGCGCGCAGCTTCTCGGGCATCGCCGACAGCGTCTCGGCCTTGACCAGGGAGGCGTCATCACCGGGGGAATGGCGGCTGATCGTGCGGACCGCGTCGAGCGACGCCTTCCCGCACACCCCGCACGACGACGTCGTGTAGAAGTTGCGGGTGATGTCCACCTCGGGCATCTGCACACCAGGCGCCAGCGTCGCATCCAGCACGTTGTAGGTGTTCAGGTTGTCGGGTCCCGTGCCCTTGCAGTAGCGCACGGTGAGCAGGTCGTCGCGATGTCCGATGACGCCCTCGGTGAGCAGAAAGCCCTGTGCCAATTCGACATCCGAGCCGGGGGTCCGCATCGTCACGGTGAGCGGCTTGCCGTTGACGCGGATCTCGAGCGGCTCCTCGACCGCCAGCGTCTCCGGCCGCGTCACCGTGTCCCGCGCGGTGACGTGGCTGGCACGCCTGCGCGCGGTCACCCGGCCCATGACTTCTCCAATCGGATGACGATCGCCTTCGATACCGGGGTGTTCGACCTGGACGCCGTGTGGTCCAACGGCACAAGCGAATTGGTCTCCGGGTAGTAGGCGGCGGCGTTGCCGATCGGCGTCGAGTACGGCACCACCATGAAGTCCTTCGCCGTCCGCTCCTGCATTTCGCCGTCGCCGTTGGTGAACTCGGAGACGAGATCGACCCGGTCGCCGTCGTCCAGGCCGAACGACGCGAGGTCGGCCGGGTTGACGAACACCACGCGTCTGCCGCCCTTGACGCCGCGGTAGCGGTCGTCGAGCCCGTAGATGGTGGTGTTGTACTGGTCGTGGCTGCGCAACGTCTGCAGCACCAACCGTCCCGGCGGGACGGGCACCCACTGCAACGGATCGACCGCGAAGTTGGCTTTGCCTGTCGTGGTGGGGAATTCGCGCGAGTCGCGGGGCCCGTGCGGTAGCTGGAAGCCGTCGGGTTGGCGGACCTTGGTGTTGTAGTCGGCGCATCCGGGGACGACGGCGGCGATCGCATCGCGGATCTGGTCGTAGTCGTCGTTGAACTTCTCCCATGGCACCGGATGGTCGGGCCCCAGCAGCGTCCGCGCGAGTTGGCAGACGATCGACACCTCGCTGCGCACCTCGTCGCTCGGCGGCTTCAGGCTGCCCCGCGACAGATGCACCATCGACATCGAATCCTCAACGGAGACCATCTGTTTCGTTCCGCATTGAACGTCCTTGTCGGTGCGTCCCAGTGACGGCAGGATCAATGCCGTCGCACCGTGCGCCAAGTGGCTGCGGTTGAGCTTCGTCGACACCTGCACCGTCAGCGAGCAACTGCGCAACGCGGCCTCGGTGACGGCGGTGTCCGGGGTCGCCGACGCGAAGTTGCCGCCCATCGCCATGAACACCTTCGCGCGGCCATCGCGCATGGCGCGGATCCCGTCGACCGTGTCGACGCCGGGCTCACGCGGGCTGACGATGCCGAACCGGTCATCCAGCGCGGCCAGGAACGTCTCCGGCATCATCTCCCAGATGCCCATCGTGCGGTCGCCCTGGACGTTGGAGTGCCCGCGCACCGGGCACAGCCCCGCCCCGGGCTTGCCGACCATGCCGCGCATCAGCAGCACGTTGGCGATCTCGGCGATCATCGAAACGGCGTGCTTGTGCTGCGTCAGGCCCATCGCCCAACATGCCACTGTCCGTTCGGAATCGGCGAACATCTGCGCGACGCGCTCGAGTTGCTCACGCGAGATGCCCGTCGCCTCCAGCACGGTATTCAGGTCGATCTGACGGGTGCGCGCCTCGTATTCAGCGAAGTTCGAGCAGTGCGCGTCGACGAAATCGCGGTCCACGACCGTGCCCGGCGCACGGTCGTCGGCCTCCAGAAGCAGGCGGCCGATACCGGCGAACAGCGCCATGTCGCCGCCGAGCCGGATCTGGACGAACTCGTCGGCGATCGGGATGCCGTGCCCGACGACGCCGTGCACCTTCTGCGGGTCCTTGAACCGGATCAGGCCCGCCTCGGGCAGCGGGTTGACCGCGATGATCGTGGCGCCGTTTGCTTTCGCCTTCTCCAGCACCGACAACATGCGGGGATGGTTGGTGCCGGGATTCTGTCCGGCGATGACGATCAGGTCGGCCTCGGACACATCCTCGACGGTGACCGAACCTTTGGCCACACCGATGGCGTCGGTCAGCGCGGCGCCGGACGATTCGTGGCACATGTTCGAGCAGTCGGGCAGGTTGTTGGTGCCGAAGCTGCGCACCAGCAGCTGATAGAGGAACGCCGCCTCGTTGCTGGTGCGTCCCGAGGTGTAGAACACCGCCTCGTTAGGGCTTGCCAGCGAGCGCAGTTCGTCGGCGATCAGCCGGTACGCGTCATCCCAGTCGATCGGCCGGTAGTGCTCGTCGCCCGGCCGCAGAACCATCGGATGGGTGAGCCTGCCCTGCTGCGACAGCCAGTACTCCGGTTTGGCAGAGAGTTCGGCGACCGAGTGCCTGGCGAAGAAATCGGGGGTGATGACGCGCTTGGTGGCCTCCTCGGCGACGGCCTTCGCGCCGTTCTCGCAGAACTCCGCGAACTTGCGGCCGCCGTGCTCCTCGGGCCAGGCGCAGCCGGGGCAGTCGAAGCCCTTGCGTTGGTTCAGCCGTGCCAGCGACGCCGCGGTGCGGAACACGCCCATCGACTCCAGGCTGCGTTTCAACGACACCATCACGGCCTTGACGCCTGCGGCCTCCTGCTCGGGACCTGTCGACTCCACCGAATGCTCGTCGTAATCGGCATTCCAATCGCTGGTGATCTCGCGTCGAACAGCCATACAGCCCAATCTACGACTGCGTGTCCACCACCTGCACCACGCCGCCCGACACGCCCGCGATGAACAGCTTGCCGGTGGTCGCGTCGACGCCGAGCGTGTAAGGATTCTGGACGGTGGGCAGGCGCCGCACCTCGCGCGGCGTCGGCTGGCTCATGTCGTAGCCGACCACCTCGTTCGTGCCCGACGACGCGACCCACAACAGGTCACGGGTCGGGTCGTAGGCGATCCCGTACGGCCCGCCGGGCTGGGCGACCTCGCCGACCTGACGCGGCGTCGGCAGCGGCTCGAACACCCGGATCGCGTCGCCCCTGGTGTCGGTGGCGATCATGCGGCCGTGTTTGTCGGCCACCAGATGCGTCGGCCCGGCACCGGCCGGCGTGGATCCGACGATGCGCAGGTTCTGGGTGTCGTAGACGGTGAGGTCGTTCTTGCGGACGTCGATCAGGCCCATCGAGTCGCCGACCGGCGCCAGGCCCGCGGGCTGCACGCTGTCGGCGAAGACCTTCACGACCTCCTCGCCGCGCAGCACGCTGACGGTCCCGCCGTGCTCGTTCGCGACGAACACCGTCCCGTTGGCGGCCTGCGACGCGTCGTGCGGGACGACGCCGGTGACGATCTGCGGCAGCGCCCGTCCGGTCGGCAGCTCGACGCGCACCAGCGCGTTGGCGCTCTCGACCGGGACGAGGACGGGTCCGCCGGGGTCCGCCAGCTGCAGGTGGCGGACGAAGCCGGGCAACGGGACCCGGTTGACGACCTCGCCGGTGTCGGCGTTGAGCAGGACGAGTTCGTTGGGGTCGCGCGTGGCGACGGCGACCGTGCGGGTGACGGCGTCGACGACGACGCCCTCCGGCGCGGCGCCGACCGGCACCGTACGGCCAGGGGTCGGGACGGTCTGCGGTGGCGCCTGCTGCGGTTCGGCAGCCAGCGGCAGGTCGTCGGCGGGCGGGCGCTTTCCCTCGGTGGGCACCTCGCTCGGTATGCCGGGCATGGCCGCGGGCAGCGAGGACGGCGGTGGGCCAGCCGTGTCCGCAGGCGGCTGTTCGGAACAACCTCCGACGATGACGATGGCGGTGAGCGCCGCAAGAGCAGCCAGACGCTTCATGTCCTCACGCTACGTGCCGATGCTGACGGCCAGCTCACAGCGTTGCCACGTGACTGTGCGTTGGCGTACGGACGGACGGCGTGTGCTGTACGACATCGCACAGTCATTCAGGAATTGCGGCGTTGACGGCGGCGTAACAAGTTTGCCATCGACCGTCCCTAGGGTTGGCCGGTCAACGGTCCGTGCAGCCGAAGCGGACGACGAGCGATAGGGAACGAACTTGAGTGGAAATGCGGTGCGCCTGCAGGCCATCAACAACGTCGAGGCGTACGTGCCGCCGGCAATCAGCTTCGACCCGGCCGAGGCGCCGGGCGAGATCTTCGGATCCAACGTCTTCACGCTGGCCGAGATGAGGTTGCGGCTGCCGAAGTCGGTGTACAAGTCGATCGTCGCGACCATCGAGAAGGGCGCGAAGCTCGATCCTGCCGTCGCCGACTCTGTCGCCTCGGCGATGAAGGACTGGGCGTTGTCGAAGGGGGCCACCCACTACGCCCACGTTTTCTACCCGATGACGGGGCTCACCGCGGAGAAGCACGACAGCTTTCTCGAACCGGTTTCCGACGGCCAGACGCTGGCCGAGTTCGCCGGCAAGACCCTGATCCAGGGCGAGCCCGACGCGTCCAGCTTCCCGTCGGGCGGTCTGCGCTCGACGTTCGAGGCGCGCGGCTACACCGGATGGGACGTCACCAGCCCGGCGTACATCCTGGAGAACCCGAACGGCAACACGCTGTGCATCCCGACGGTGTTCGTCTCGATGACCGGGGAGGCGCTGGACTACAAGACCCCGCTGCTGCGCAGCCAGCAGGCGATGGGCGCCCAGGCTGAGCGCATACTGAAACTGTTCGGCCACAAGGACTTCGACCACATCGTGTCGTTCTGCGGGCCCGAGCAGGAGTACTTCCTGATCGACCGGCACTTCTTCCTGGCCCGGCCCGACCTGATCAACGCGGGCCGAACCCTGTTCGGGGCCAAGCCGCCCAAGGGTCAGGAGTTCGACGACCACTACTTCGGCTCGGTGCCCGACCGCGTGCTCGCGTTCATGATGGACACCGAGCGCGAGCTGTTCAAGCTCGGCATCCCCGCCAAGACGCGGCACAACGAGGTCGCCCCAGGGCAATTCGAGATCGCGCCGATGTTCGAGCGGGCCAATATCGCCGCCGACCACCAGCAGCTGTTGATGACGACGTTCCGCAACATCGCCAAGAAGCACGGCATGGAGTGCCTGTTCCACGAGAAGCCGTTCGCCGGCGTCAACGGTTCGGGCAAGCACGTGAACTTCTCGATGGGCAACGCGCAGTTCGGCAGCCTGCTCGTGCCCGGCGACACTCCGCACGAGAACGCACAGTTCCTGGTGTTCTGCGCCGCGGTCATCCGTGCCGTGCACAAGTACGGCGGTCTGCTGCGGCTGTCGGTGGCGTCGGCGACGAACGATCACCGTCTCGGCGCCAACGAGGCACCGCCCGCGATCATCTCGATCTTCCTCGGCGAGCAGCTCGCCGATGTCTTCGAGCAGATCGCCAAGGGCGCGGCGACGTCGTCAAAGGGCAAGGGCAGCATGATCATCGGCGTCGACACCCTGCCGGAGCTGCCGACCGATCCCGGCGACCGCAACCGCACCAGCCCGTTCGCGTTCACCGGCAACCGCTTCGAGTTCCGCGCGCCGGGTTCGGGACAGACCATCAACGTGCCGATGATCATCCTGAACACGATCATGGCCGACTCGCTGGACTACATGGCGACGGCGCTGGAGAAGGCCGTCGGCGACGGTGAGGATTTCGACAAGGCCGTGCAGTCGCTGCTCACCGAGATCATCACCGAGCACGGCGCGGTGGTGTTCAACGGCGACGGGTATTCCGAGAACTGGCAGATCGAGGCCGCCGAGCGTGGACTGCCGAACCTCAAGACCACCATCGACGCGATCCCGCAGCTGGTCACGCCTGAGGCGATCGAGGTGTTCGAGAAGTACGGCGTCTTCAACGCGCGCGAGCTGCACAGCCGTGAAGAGGTCCGCTACGAGACCTACGCGCTGACGGTCAGCGTAGAGGCCAAGATCACCCTGGAGGTCGCCTCAACGGTGATCCTGCCCGCCGCGATCCGGTACCAGACCGAGCTTGCGCAGAATGTCGCGACGCTCAAGGCGGCGGGGGTGGAGGCCGACACCACGCTGTTGACGGCCGTCTCGACGCCGATCTCGGAGCTGACCGGCGCACTGACAGCACTGAAGGCGGCGATGGAAGCCCACGGCGGCGATTCGGCGGCCGAGGAGGCCAAGCACGCGCAGAGCCTGCTGCCGTTGATGGACGCGGTCCGCGCGGCCGCTGACACGCTGGAAGGTCTTGTCGCCGACGATCTGTGGCCGCTGCCCACCTACCAGGAGATGCTCTACATCCTCTGACGAACTCACTGACGACGTCGTCGAGTGTGGGGGTGTGTCTGCGCCATCGCAGGCATTGTTAACCCGCAGCCCCCACACTCGGCGGCTAGGTCGTCATGGTTTCATGCTCACTTGTTTTCGGGGAAGCCGAGGTTGAGGCCGCCGTGGCTGGGGTCGGCCAGCGTTGGGTGATGGCTTTGGCGCGGGTGAAGAAGTGCACGCCCTCGGCGCCGTGGGCGTGGGTATCGCCGAACAGGGAGGCTTTCCAGCCGCCGAAGCTGTAGTAGGCCATCGGGACGGGGATGGGCACGTTGATGCCGACCATGCCGACCTCGACTTCGTTTTGGAACCGCCGCGCTGCGCCGCCGTCGTTGGTGAAGATGGCGGTGCCGTTGCCGTAGGGGTTGGTGTTGATCAGCTCCAGCGCATCGTCGTAGGTGTCCACCCGCAGCACCGAGAGCACGGGTCCAAAGATCTCATCGGTGTAGACGCTATCTCGGGGGTGACGTGATCGATCAGGGTCGGGCCCAGCCAGAACCCCGCTGGATCCGCTCCGACGTCCGCGGTCCGACGGTGCGGCCGTCGACGACGAGTGGCGCCGTCGGCTTCCCCGGCGTCGAATAGCCCGCGACCTCGTCGCGGTGGGCCTGGTGACCAGCGGACCCATGTCGGCGTCCCTGTGCCGTCGCCGGTCTCGATCGTGGGCGGCGCGTTCGGCGATCTTGGCCACCAACTCGTCGGCGATCGGACCCACCGCCACACACGGCGGAAATCGCCATGCAGCGCTCCACGGCCGAGCCGAACCCGGCGTTGACCATCGCGTCGGCCGCCAAATCCAGGTCGGCGTCGGGCAGGATCACCGCGTGGTTCTTCGCCCCACCCAGCGCCTGCACCCGCTTGTCGTGCGCGGTGCCGGTCTCGTACAGATACCGGGCGATCGGGGTCGACCCGACGAAGCTCACCGCCTTGACCGCCCGGTTGGTCAGCAGCTCATCGACGGCGGTCTTATCGCCTTGGAGCACATGAACACCCCCTCCGGCGTGCTTGCCTTGGCTCGTAACTCGGCCAGCCACAACGACGCGGACGGATCCTTCTCGGAGGGTTTGAGCACCACGGTGTTGCCCGCCGCGATGGCGATCGGGAAAAACCACATCGGCACCATCGCCGGGAAATTAAACGGGGAAATGATCCCCACCGGGCCCAGCGGCTGGCGAATGGAATACAGTCGACCTTCGTGGAGGCGTTCTCGGTGAACCCACCCTTCAAAAGGTGGGGCACCCCGCAGGCGAACTCGACGACCTCCTGGCCGCGGCTCACCTCCCCCAACGCGTCGGAGACCACCTTGCCGTGCTCGGCGGTGATGATCTTGGCCAACTCGGGCTTACGGGCGTTGAGCAACTCGCGGAACTCGAACAGGATCACCTCCGCTTGGCCAGCGAGGTATCCCGCCACGGCGGAAACGCCGCCACCGCCGCATCGATGACCGCCCGGGCGTCCGCCACACTTCCCAGCGCCACCTGACCGGTTACTTCACCGGTTGCCGGGTTGGTCACCGCGGCGTGTTGCCGCCGGCGCCCGGGTAGGCCTTGTTGTTGATCCAGTGCGCGATCGTGTTGGTCATTTGTTCTCTCCTGTATTTGTTGACGTCGTCGGTCAAGGTCTCCAGTTGGTAGCGCGACACCTCGTTGGCGGTCTCGTCCTCGGCGAAGAGGGACGAGACCATGACGGTGTCGGGCCGGGAGTAGAAATCGATTTCGGCCAGCGCGCCGAAGAACTCGTCCCAGTCGACATCGCCGTCGCCGATCTTGAGGTGCTGGTGCACCCGCGCCGGGTTGCCCGGCGGATTGGTGATGTAGCGCAGGCCGTGGCTGCGGTGGTGATCCATGGTGTCGGCGACATGCACCAGACGCAGCCTGTCGCCCGCCGCGCGCGATGATCTCGCCCATGTTGCCGCCCATGTGAAACGTGTGGCAGGCGACGTAGACCATTCCGATGTTGGGGGAGTTCACGCCGCGGATGATGCGCAACGCCTCCATCCCGTCCTCGACGAAATCGTCGGGGTGCGGGTCGATTCGGACGTCGATGCCTTCACGTTCGAAGATCGGCACCAGTTCCTCCATGGACCGGAAGAACGCCCGCTCGGACTCCTCGGCGCGCTCGGGGCGGCCGGAGAACTCGGTGTTGATCACGTTGACCCCGAGGTCGACGGTGATCTGCACGACGCGCTTCCAGTTGCGCACCGCGGCTTCGCGGGCGTCCTCGTCGGGTCCGGACCACCGCAGCACCGGGCAGCACCGACGCGATCCCGACGCCCGCGTCCGCGCACGCCTTGCGGAACCGCGCCACGAGGTCGTCGTCGGCGCGCGGGTGGTTGAAGAACGGGATGAAGTCGCGGTGCGGGGTCAGCTGCAGGTGCTCGTAGCCCAGTTCCGCGACCAGGCGCGGGAATTCGAGCAGCTCGTAGTCGTGGTGAAACGGTGTGGGATCGAGCGCGATCTTCATCGGAGCAGCCCCTTGATCGAAGACGGATCGACGATCTGGACCTCGACGGGCCGTCCGCTGTGCAGCGACTGGACGCCGGCCTCGCAGACCGCGGCCGCGGCGTAGCCGTCCCACGCGTCCGGCCCGTCTGTGTAATTGCCGGTGGTCCCACCGGCCAGCACCGCGTCGACCCAGCGCTGGAACTCGGTGTCGTAAGCCTGACCGAACCGCTCCCGGAAGCCGGGCGTGATGCTGGCCGCCCCAGGTCCCCGGTGCGCCCTTGCGGACCAGGCCGACGTCCAGTCCGATCATCGCGCTGCCCAACTCGCCGACCAGCTCGGTGCGCACCTCGTAGGCGACTCCGGTGGTGACGAACAGTTCGACGTCGACGTGTTTGCCGGACTCGGTCCGCATGATCGCGATCTGCGGATCGGCAAGGCCCTGAGGCGCAGCGGGATTCGGTGCCGGCCTGATGATCTGGATCGAGGCGATCTCCTCGTCGAAGAGAAAGCGGGTGACGTCGACCTCGTGCACCAGCGAGTCGCTGCACCACCATGGCGCTGTCGAACGTCGGGGGAACCGCCGGGTTGCGGTGTGCGCAGTGCAGCACCAGCGGCTGGCCGAGCTCGCCGCCGTCGATCAGCGCCTTCAGCTGCGCGTACTCGTGGTCGAAGCGCCGCATGAAGCCGACCTGGATCAGCTGCTTACCGAGTTCGGCCTCCCGCTTGACCACGTCGAGTGAGGTTTCCGACATCGGTGGTCAGCGGCTTCTCACACAGCACCGGCTTGCCGTGCTCCAGGCACGCCAGCAGTTGCTTCTCGTGGGTCGGGCCCGGAGTGGCGAGCACGACGGCGTCGACATCGGGGTCGGCGATCGCGTCCAGCGGGTCGCCGACCACGCGTGCGCCGGGCACGCGACGCGGCGATCTGCTTCGGCCTTCTCGGTGCAGGTAGTCGTTGACCACGACGACACGGGCATTGCTGATTCGGCTCACGATGCGCGCGACGTGGTCGGCGCCCATCATGCCGACGCCGAGGACGGCGATGCGAAGATCAGACATCGGATTTCCTAAGTGATCGTGACTAGGCGAATTTCACGGACGGGACACCGCACGAGCCGAGATAGTTGCGCGTGCGCTTGGCGATCGGCAGGGGCGCGTCGACCTCACACGGGTACATGTCCTGTTCGACGATGGCGAACACGTCGATGCCGAGCTTCTCGACGGCGGCCAGCAGCGGCGGCATCTCCGGAATGCCGCGCGGCGGCTCGGTCATCGCACCGAGCTTGACCGCCTCGCCGAACGGCAGGTCCTCGGCGATCGACCTTCGCCTGGACCTCGGGATCGACCTGCTTGAGGTGCAGATAGCCGATGCGCTCAGGGGCGCGCTCGATGATCGCGATGTTGTCGCCGCCGCAGTAGCTGATGTGGCCGGTGTCCAGGCACAGGTTGACGAACTCGCCGTCGGTGCCGTCGAGGAAGCGGTAGACGTTCTCCTCGGTGTCGACGTGGCTGTCGGCGTGCGGATGGTATTGCGCACGCACGCCGTACTTTTCGAACATCGCCTTGCCGAGCTCGTTCATGCCGTTGGTCTTCTTCTGCCACTGCTCGGGTGTCAGGTTGCGGTCCTCCAGCACGGCACCGGTCGACGGGTCGCGCCACATCTCGGGGATGACGACGACGTGCTTGCCGCCGACAGCGGCCGTCAGCTTGGCGACGTCCTCGATCTGCTTCCACACGATCCTGCGATCTCCATGAGACTCGTCCTGGTGCAGGTGCTCGAACACCGTGCCCGCCGACAGCTTCAGGTCGCGCGACGCCAGCTCGTCGGACAGCTTCTTCGGGTCGGTGGGCGGATCGCCGAACGGCCCCAACTCGATCCACTTGTAGCCGGAAGCGGCGACCTCGTCGAGGAAACGGGTGTACGGCGTCTGGCCCGGATCGTCGGGAAACCACACGCCCCATGAATCCGGGGCGGAGCCAACAAGAATCGTGCTCATCTGTCGATCAATCCTTAACGTCGTAGGGCTTGGTGTAGGGGCGCTGGATCCTCTTCCATTCGGCGTAGGTCTCGTACGCCTGTCGGGTGGACTCCAGTGTCGAGGTCTCGCTGACCGGCACGTCCCACCAGGACCGGCTGTCGGGCGCGTAGATCAACGGTCGGTCTCGACGTGAATCACGGTGGTGTGCTCATTTGCCTTGGCCACCTTGACCGCATCGGTGAACTCCGCGGCCGTGGTCACTTTGATGACCTCGGCGCCCAGGCTGGCCGCATTGGCGGCCAGGTTGACGGGAAGCTTGTCGCCCGCGAGCCGGCCGGTCTTATCGCGGTAGCGGTAGGCGGTGCCGAAACGCTGCGACCCAACGACTCCGAGAGCGACCCGATGGAGGCGAACCCGTGGTTCTGCACGAGTACAAGGATGACCTTGACGCCTTCCTGCACCGCGGTGACCAATTCGGTGGCCATCATCAGGTAGGAGCCGTCGCCGACCATGACGAACACGTCGCGGTCGGGGCTGGCCATCCGCACGCCGACACCGCCTGCGACCTCGTAACCCATACACGAGTAGCCGTATTCGACGTGATAGCCCTTGCGGTCGCGGGTGCGCCACAGCTTGTGCAGGTCGCCGGGCATCGAGCCGGCCGCACACACGACCACGTCACGCGGTTCGGACAGCGTGTTCGCCAACCCGATGACCTGGCTCTGGTTCAGTGCGCCGCCGTCGTCCTCGACCCGGTAGGCGGCGGTGACGGTGTCGTCCCACTCCTGGGCGAGTTCAGTTGTCCGCGTGCGGTAGTCGTCGTCGACCAGGTACCGCTCAGCGCTTCGCTCAGCGCCGCGAGAGCTCGGCATCGGAAACGAAGGAAAGCCCACCCTGCTTGACGGCGTCGAAGGAGGCGACGTTGATGTTGACGAAGCGGACATCGGGATTGTTGAACGCCGTCCGCGACGCGCTGGTGAAATCGCTGTAGCGGGTGCCGATTCCGATGACGACGTCGGCATCGGCGGCCAGCGCGTTGCCGGCGGTGCATCCGGTCGAGCCGACGGCGCCGAAGAATACGGGTGGTCATAGGGGAGCGATCCCTTACCCGCCTGGGTCTCTGACACCGGGATGCCCGTGCTTTCGGCGAACCTCGTCAAAGCGTCGTTGGCGCCGGAGTAGATGACGCCGCCGCCCGTCGATCAGCGGCTGGCGTGCCGACCGGACGATGTCGGCGGCCTTCCGATCATCGAGCGTTCGGGCAGCGGGCGCGCCACATGCCAGGTCCGTTCGGCGAACAGCGATTCCGGCCAGTCGAAGGCTCGGCCTGGACGTCCTGCGGTAGGGCGATGGTGGCCGCACCCGTCTCGACGGGGTCGGTGAGCACGCGCATGGCGCCGATCAACGCCGACGGCAACTGCTCGGGCCGCCATACCCGGTCGAAGAACCGCGACAGCGGCTTGAACGCGTCGTTGACGGTCATCTCGTTGTCGTGGGGCTGTTCGAGGTCCTGCAGCACCGGTGCGCTGACCCGTGTCGCGAAGGTGTCGGACGGCAGCAGCAGCACCGGCAGCCGGTTGATGGTGGCCAGCGCCGCGCCGGTCAACATGTTCGTCGAACCGGGTCCGATGCTCGCGGTCACCGCCCACGCCTAAGGCGGTCCTTCTGCCTGGCGTACGCGGCGGCGGTGTGACCATCGCCTGCTCGTTGCGGCCCAACACATATCGCAGCGCAGGCTCGGTGCCTGCCTGCTCGGCCTCGATCTCGGCCTGCAGCAGCGCCTGACCCATTCCGGCCACGTTGCCGTGCCCGAAGATGCCGAAGCAGCCTGCGAAGAACCTGCCGCGTTCGCCGTCACGTTCGACGTACTGGTTGGCCAGGAATCGAACGATGGCCTGCGACACGGTCAGCCGTACGGTCGGCTCGTTGTGCGGCGCCTTGAACGCGGATGCTTTGGAGACCACGCGTCACTCTCCTTGTGAATGCAGGGGCAGCCGGGGGTCGACGGCCTGGTCCTCCCAGGTGCCGCGCAACCAAGCATGCTCGGGGTCGTCGACGATCTTCCAGGCCCGTTCGTCGCCCGGTCCGGCCATCACGTTGAGGTAGTACATGTGATAGCCGGGCGCTGCGACCGACGGGCCGTGATAGCCGTGGGGGACCAGCACGACGTCACCGCTGCGCACCTCTTCGAGAACCTCGATCGGCCTGCTCGGTGTGCCGTACACGCGGTGATAGCCGAAGCCGCGGGAATCGTCTGGGGCCGGCGGCGATCTCGAAGTAGTAGATCTCCTCGAGCGCCGACTCGACCGGCGTTTCCTCGTCGTGCTTGTGCGCGGGATAGCTCGACCAGTTGCCGCCCGGCGTGATCACCTCGCAGGCGATCAGCGAATCGGCCTCGAAGACGCCGGCGGTGCCGAAGTTGTGCACCTGCCTGCTGCAGTTGCCGGTGCCGCGCAACTCGACCGACACGTCGGCGGCGGCGACCCTGCGGTTGGGCAGTTGCTTCTTGGCGCGGGCGCCGCAGATGGCGATCCTGCCTTCGCCGCGCAGCGTGTAGCTCCGGCCGGTGCCGATGTAGACCATGTCGGCGGGGCCGTCGAAAACGGATGCGCGCGGCGAGATGTCGAAGGTTTCGCCGTCGCACTCCACGCTGCCGCCGCCCGCCAGCGGCAGGATCATCACCTCGATGTCGTTGGTCTGCAACGACAATTCCTGTGACGGCTGCAATTCGACCACCCAGAGGCTGGCCTCCGACCAGCCCGCGGATTCGGGTGTGACGTCGACGGTGTAGGGGGGCGTCGCGCTGTTGGCCGGGATGTAGTACTCGCTGCGCACGGAGGAGCAGTAGGGGTGCATGCTCACCTCACCATCGAAACGGCTGTCGAGACAGCGGCGTTGACATCGTCGTCTGTCGGATAGAGAAGAGTGCGGCCCACGATCAAGCCACGCACCGAGGGCAGCGCCAGCGCCTTCTCCCAGCTGGCGAACGCCTCGTCGGGATCTGCGGGGTCGCCGCCGAGAAGCAGCGTCGGCAGCGTCGTCGACTCCATGACGCGGTCCATCTCGTCGACGACGGAAGCTTCATCCAGGTGTAGGCCGACGTCGACCCGAGGCCCTGTCCGATGTGCACCGACTTGATCACCGCATCGGGGCTGAGGTCATTGCGCACCTTGCCGTTGACGCGCGACGACATGAACGGCTCGACCATGGCGATCAGGCCGTGCGAAGCCAGCTCGTCGATGGCCCGCGCGCACGTCTCCAGCGTCGAGACGGTGCCGGGATCGTCGAGATCGATGCGGCACAACATCTTTCCGCCATTCATCCGCGCCGCTGCGGTGGCCGCGGCGGTCGCTGCCGTCATCCGGTCGTCCAGTTCGAACTGCGCGCCTGCCAGGCCGCCGCGGTTCATCGACGAGAAGACGACCTTGTCCTCGAGTGCGCCGAGCAGCAGCAGGTCGTCGAGGATGTCCGAGGTCGCGAGGACGCCGTCGACACCGGGGTTGGCCAGCGCCGCACGCAGCCGGTCGAGCAGGTCGGTGCGGCTGTTCATCGCGGTGGGGCGGTCGCCGACACCCAGGGCGCCGCGAGCCGGATGGTCGGCGGCGACGATCATCAGCCTGCCGTTGCCGCGGACGGCGGGTCGGATGGCGCGGGTCTGCCATGCGCGCTCGACAGCCTGCGGGTCGGATGCGCGCACGTCGGTGATCTCGGCGTAGTCGCGGCACACGGCGTCAGACATTGCACGCCTCCACCGCGGTTTGGTCGGCGAGCGCGGCGACCTCGGCCGCCGTCGGCATCGCGGTCGAGCATTCGAGCCGCGACGCGACGATCGCGCCTGCGGCGTTCGCGTAACGCAAGGTCTTCTCCAGCGGCCAGCCGTGCAGCAGGCCGTGACACAGGCTGCCGCCGAACGCATCTCCCGCGCCGAGGCCGTTGACGACATCGACGTCGTTGGGCGGGACGCTGACGTGTGAGCGGCGCGTCTTGCCGAGCACGCCGCGCGGGCCCTGCTTGACGATGGCCAACTCGACGCCCAGATCAAGCAGTGCGTCCGCAGCGCGCTGCGGGTTGCTCTCGCCGACGGCGATCTCGCACTCCTCGCGGTTGCCGACAGCGACCGTGACGTGGTGCAGCGCTTTTTGCACCTGCTCGGTGGCCGCGGCGGGGGAATCCCAGAACATCGGCCGATAGTCCAGGTCCAGCACCGTGTGGCGGCTCCGGCCGCGCGCCTCCCATGCCGCGAAATGCGCACTGCGGCTTGGCTCTTCGGACAGGCCGGTGACCGTCGACCAGTACAGTCGAGCGGATCGGATGGCGTCGAGGTCGAGTTCGTCGGGGCGGATCTGCAGGTCCGGCGCGCTGGGTCGACGGTAGAAGTAAAGCGGGAAGTTGTCCGGCGGGAAGATCTCGCAGAATGTCACCGGCGTCGGGTACTCGTCGTGCGTCGTGACGAGGCGGTTGTCGACGCCGAGTTCGGCGAGCTGGTTGCGGACGAAGGTGCCGAACGGATCGTCGCCGACGCCGGACACCAGCGCCGTGCGGTTGCCGAGCCTTGCGGCCGCCACCGCGACGTTGGCGGCACTGCCGCCAAGGAACTTGCCGAACGATTCGACGTTCTCGAGGCCGACGCCGATCTGGAGGGGATAGATGTCGACGCCACTGCGCCCGATGGCCAGTACGTCGTAGGGCTGCGTGCTAGTCAAGATCGCTCTCCGGGCGTTGATGGTGGCTTGACTACGACTGTGCCCTGCGACACTCGAGCATGTCAATAGTTTGTCCTGACATTCTAACTTTCAATCATGCGGTGCTACCATTCAGCTACCGTTAGCTGGTCGGACTCGAGATCGGAGACGCCGTGCCCTTGGCCGTGGAGCTCGACAGGTCAAGCCCTGTCCCTCTCTACTACCAGCTTGCCCAGGCGATCGAGGCCGCGATCCGCGATGGCGACCTGGCGCCGGGGGATCGGTTCGAAAATGAACTGGCGCTGGCGAAAAGGCTGACACTGTCGCGTCCGACAACACGTCGTGCCATCCAGGAACTCGTCGACAAAGGGCTGCTGGTTCGCAAGCGCGGCGTCGGCACCCAGGTGGTGCAGAACCCGGTGCACCGTCGGGTCGAGCTGACGAGCCTGTACGACGACCTGACGCGGGCAGGTCAGGAGCCGACCACGCAACTGCTCGACTACCACGTCGGTCCGCCCGACGAAGAGGTCGCGCGCGAGCTGAGCCTGAAGGACGATCGCGAGGTGGTGTCCATCCATCGGCTGCGCTGCGCGAACGGCGAGCCGCTTGCGGTGATGGTGAACCACCTGCCCGTGGAAATCGCACCCGATGCCGAGGAGTTGGAGAGCAACGGGTTGTATTCATCGCTGCGCACCCGCGGTGTGCACATCCGGCTGGCCCGTCAGCGCATCGGCGCGCGGGGTGCGACGCGGGCCGAGGCCAAACTGCTCGACGAGAAGCCCGGCGCGCCGCTGCTGACCATGGCACGCACGGCGTTCGACGACTCCGGCACCGCCGTCGAATTCGGCACACACGTCTACCGCGCGTCGCGCTACTACTTCGACACCACGCTCGTCGACCGCTGATTTCTCCTCGCGAGCAGACGCAAAAGTCGCCCTATTGCGCAGTTGATGTGCGTACTTTTGCGTCTGCTCGCGGAGGAAGGTGAGCTAGGAGAACGCTGCCCGGAAGGCGGCGAGAGCGGCTTCGCTGCCGGCATCGCCCCCAATCGAAGCAAATGCCTCGAGGCCGACGGTGCCGGCGAACCCGATGTCGCGCAGCGCCTTTGCGACAGCGGGGTAATGGATCTCGCCGGTTCCCGGCTCGCAGCGGCCCGGCACGTCGGCAACCTGCACCTCGCCGATCGCATCCCCGCAGCGGCGGACCAGTTCGACGAGGTTCCCCTCGCCGATCTGCGCGTGGTACAGGTCGAGCATCATTCTCACGTTGGGATGCCCGACGCCCTCGACGAGCGCCAGCGTGTCCTTCGCGCGGGCGAGCGGCACGCCGGGGTGGTCGACGATGGTGTTGAGATTCTCCACGCAGAAGGTCACGCCCGCCGCGGCGCCGAGGTCGCCGATTCGCTCGAGCGCGCGCTGCGCGGTCAGCCACATCTCGCCGGTGGCGCGGTGCCGAGGCCGGGCCGCCTTGCCGTCGACGAGCTCGGCGGTGTGCAGGTTGAGTCGCGGAACGCCCAGCGTCTCAGCCGCTTTGATGCTGAGCTCAGCCGTCCGCACCACCTCGTCGGCGCTTGCCGGATCGATCAGGTCGCCGTGGAGGTAGCCGGTCATCGACGAGAACCGGGCGCCCGTGGCGGCCAGCGCGTCGAGGTCCTTGTCGTGCCAGCTCCAGATCTCGACGGCGAATCCGAGGTCGTCGATGCGGTGCACCCGGTCGATGAGGGGTAGGTCGGTGAACACCATCTCGGAACAGATCGCAAGCTGCACCGATGCACCCTAACATTTGACATGCAGTCCTAATGTCCGAACAAAGTCTTGACTTTCGGCTGTGATCCGTATTACATCGACCGGTGAAGGGTGTCACGAAGCACTCAAAAGGCGCGCGAAACTGCGATGAGCGCTCGCGCGAAGAGCGGAGGAAGTATGAGGTTCAGTCGGCTCGCGGCGATCGCCGGGGCAAGCGTGCTCGTGCTCGGCATCGCGTCGTGTTCGTCCACCGGGGGGAAGCCGCGTGAGGAGGGCGGCGGGATGGGAGCCGGACAGGCGGACACGCCTCGCGCGACCGTTGCGATGATCACCCACGAGGTGCCTGGCGACTCGTTCTGGGACCTCATCCGCAAGGGTGCCCAGGCCGCGGCCGACAAGGACAACATCGAACTGCGCTACTCCAACGACCCCGAGGCGCCGAACCAGGCCAACCTCGTGCAGACCGCGATCGACAGCGGCGTCGACGGAATCGCCATCACGCTGGCCAAGCCCGACGCGGTGACGCCCGCCGTCAAAGCCGCACTGGCCAAGAACATCCCCGTCGTCGCCTTCAACTCGGGCTTCGACAACTACAAGGCTATCGGCGTCCAGCAGTACTTCGGCCAGGACGAGAAGCTCGCCGGGATCGCGGCAGGCGAACGGTTGACCCAGGACGGTGCCAAGAAGGTCGTCTGCATCATCCAGGAGCAGGGCCAGGTGGCACTCGAATCCCGTTGTGCCGGTGTCAAGGAGGGATTCAAGGGGCAAACCGAGATCCTGAACGTCAACAGCAAGGACATGCCGTCGGTCGAGTCGACCATCACCGCCAAACTCCAGCAGGACCCGACCGTCGACCATCTCGTGGCGCTCGGCGCTCCGATCGCACTGGCAGCGGTCCAGTCGAAGGGCAACGCGAACAGCCAGGCAACGATCGTCACGTTCGACACCAACGCAGCACTTGTGAGTGCGATCCAGGCAGGCGACGTCGAGTGGGCCGTCGACCAGCAGCCGTTCCTGCAGGGCTATCTGGCGATCGACTCGCTGTGGCTGTTCATCAACAACAAGAACCAGATCGGAGGCGGGCAGGCGACGCTGACGGGTCCTTCGTTCATCGACCAGTCCAACATCGATTCGGTCGCCGAGCTGGCCAAGGCCGGAACTCGATAGGGCACCGGGCAGAAAGAGATAACCGATGACTACACAGACAGACCTGGATGTCGCGGGTCACAAGTTGGTGCGCGACGAGCGCGTCAAGGAACGTAATCGGATCCAGCGCCTGCTGATCCGCCCGGAGATGGGTGCGGCGATCGGCGCGGTCGTCATCTTCATCTTCTTCCTGGTGGTGGCGCCACCCTTCCGGTCGGCCGATTCGCTGGCGACCGTGCTCTACGGCAGCTCGGCGATCGGGATCATGGCGTGCGCGGTCGCGCTGCTGATGATCGGCGGCGAGTTCGACCTGTCGGCGGGCGTCGCGGTCACCACCAGCTCACTGGCGGCCTCGATGCTCGCGTGGAACTTCCACCTGAACCTCTGGGCGGGAGCAGCCTTGGGTCTGGTGTTCTCGCTGGCGATCGGGTTCTTCAACGGCTATCTGGTGATGAAGACGAAGATTCCGAGCTTCCTGATCACCTTGGGCACCCTGCTGATGCTCACGGGTGCCAACATCGCGGTGACCAAACTCGTGGCCGGTCAGGTCGCCACGCCAAGCGTGAACGACATGGCGGGCTGGGAATCAGCGCGCGCGGTGTTCGCGTCCTCGTTGCCGATCTTCGGTGTGCCGGTGCGCATCACGGTGCTGTGGTGGCTGCTGTTCACCGCCATCGCCACCTACGTGTTGTTCAAGACGCGCGTCGGCAACTGGATCTTCGCCGTCGGCGGTGACGAGGAGAGCGCCCGTGCGGTCGGCGTTCCGGTCACCAAGGTCAAGATCGGGCTGTTCATGACCGTCGGCTTCGCAGCCTGGTTCCTCGGCATGCACCTGCTCTTCTCGTTCAACACCGTGCAATCCGGCCAGGGCGTCGGCCAGGAGTTCATCTACATCATCGCTGCGGTCATCGGCGGCTGTCTGTTGACGGGCGGCTACGGCACCGCGATCGGCGCCGCCATCGGTGCCTTCATCTTCGGCATGGTCGAGAAGGGCATCGTGTACGCCGGCTGGGAACCCGACTGGTTCAAGGCCTTCATGGGCGCGATGCTGCTGTTCGCCGTCATCGCCAACAACGCATTCCGCAACTACGCCGCGAAGAGGTGACCGATGACTGCAACAGTTGATCAGGACGTGGAAGAGGCTCCGTCGGGCGGCAAGGTCCCGCTCGTCGAGCTGAACAAGATCGGCAAGACCTACGGCAATATCACTGCGCTGAAGGATATCTCGCTGCGTGTGCACGCCGGTGAGGTGACGGCCATCCTCGGTGACAACGGCGCGGGCAAGTCCACGTTGATCAAGATCATCGCCGGCTACCATCCGCAGACCGACGGCGAGTTGATCGTCGACGGGGAGTCGACCAAGTTCGTCTCGCCGAAGGACGCGCTCGGCAAAGGCATCGCGACGGTGTACCAGAACCTGGCCGTCGTGCCGCTGATGCCGGTGTGGCGCAACTTCTTCCTCGGGCAGGAGGTTCGCAAGAAGTCGTTCCCGTGGTCACTGGATGCCAACGCGATGCGGGCGACGACGCTGTCCGAGTTGTCGAAGATGGGCATCGACCTTCCCGACGTCGACGTGCCGATCGGCTCGCTCTCGGGTGGTCAACGCCAGTGCGTGGCCATCGCGCGCGCGGTGTTTTTCGGTGCGCGGGTGCTGATTCTCGACGAGCCGACAGCTGCGCTCGGCGTCAAGCAGTCCGGCGTGGTGCTCAAATACATCACCGCGGCCAAGGAAGCGGGCTTCGGCGTCGTGTTCATCACGCACAACCCGCACCATGCGCACATGGTCGGCGACCACTTCGTGATTCTGAAGCGAGGGCAGCAGAAGCTGGACTGCACCTACGACGACATCACCCTCGAACACCTCACCCAGGAGATGGCGGGCGGCGACGAACTCGAGGCGCTGTCGCACGAACTGCGCGGCTCCAAGGACTAGGTCCTCGGCACGCTCCGATCACCTGGGTGTCATTCCCGCTGCCCGGTAGGCGGCGTCCACATACGCCATGTTCTCCACGGCGTCGGCGGCGTCGATCGGCAGTGGGTCGCCGTCGAGCACGTGGGAGGCGAAGGCTTCCAGCTGATAGCTGTAGGACGTCCTGCTGCCGTGGTGCTCGACGCGGGTGCCCGACGGTGTCCTGATGGTCAGCCGGTCGTCTTCGTTGGGTTTGATGAAGTTGTGCACCAACAGATCTCCCTTGGTGCCGACGATGCGAACTGTGAACGAGTAGTCCGCAGCCGTCATCGTGTTGGCGCTCAGGCCGGTGGCACCGCCGGGGAAGCCGAGTTCCACATCGCACCACTCGTCGATGCCCGGCATGCGTTCTCCCGCATGCGCCCGGATGATCGACGGGTGGCCGAGCATGCGCATCACGTGCAGGCCGTAGCAGCCGAGATCCATCAAGGCGCCGCCGGCCATCTCGAACGACCATCGCGGGTCGGAGGCGGCGGGTTCGGGCATG
This sequence comes from uncultured Actinomycetota bacterium, assembly GCA_963786995.1. Lineage (GTDB taxonomy): Bacteria > Actinomycetota > Actinomycetes > Mycobacteriales > Mycobacteriaceae > Mycobacterium. The sequence continues at coordinate 171,428 of CAWBBH010000012.1, forward strand.
GCCATCCGGACCTCGACGTGGTGCATGTCGCCGATCGTGCCGTCGCCTGCGAGCTCGAACGCCCGGCGCGTCACCGGATGATAGAGATAGTGAAAGCCCTCCACGACCGTCACGCCCGACGCCCGTGCCGCCTCGGCGACACGCAGCGCCTCGGACCGGTTGCGCGCGAACGGCTTCTCGGTGAGAACGGGCTTGCCCGCTTCGACCGCGGCCAGGTTCCACGGCGCGTGCAGCGAGTTGGCCAACGGGTTGTAGACGGCGTTGACGTCGGGATCTGAGACGACATCGGCGTAGGTATCCAAAACCCTTTCCACACCGTGCTTCTCGGCGAACCGCTCCGCGCGTCCACGGTCGCGCGCGGCGACTGCGACCAGCCGGTGACCCAACTGGTGTGCCGGACCGACGATGGCGAGGTCGGCGATACGGGATGCGCCCAGCACCCCGATCCGCAGACTCATACCGCTACGTTGCGGCAGACGTCCTGCATGAACCGCACACTGGCCCGCACGTCGCGAAGGGGACCCTCGTCGGTGGGCTCGGCGTCGAGGATGGTGTCCTGCTCCATCACGAACCAGCCGTCGAATCCGTTGCTGCGCAGGGCGGAGACGATGCCCGCGACGTCCACGTCGCCGGCTCCGAGCGGGGTGTACATCCCGCGCCGCACCGCCTCGGTGTACGTCAGCTTTCCCGCCTGCACCTCGGCGGCGAGCTGCGCATCGACATCCTTGAGGTGAGCGTGCGCGATCCGGTCGGGCACCTGCCGTGCCAGCGCCAGCGGGTCGGTCCCCCCGATCAAGAGGTGGCCGGTGTCCAGGCACAGCCGGATCGACGATCCGCCGAGCACGCGGTCGACGTCGTCACGCGTCTCCACCATGGTGCCGACGTGTGGGTGCAGCACCGCGAGCACGGCGCGGTCGGCCGCGGCGGCGGCGAGCCGGTCCAGATTGGTCAGCAACGTCGCCCATTGGCGGTCGTCGAGCGTCGGCCGCGCGTCGTACCCGTCGGTGCCGGTCGACGCGGCCAGCACGAGCACATCAGCGCCGGTCGCCTCCAACGCTTCCAGCGGTGCGCTGATGTCTCCTACCGGGTCGTGAGCCTCGTCGTGCAGCAGGACCGGGGCGAACTGGCCGACGCACCGAAGGTTGTATGACCCCAGTAGCTCGGTCAGCGCAGCCGGATCGGACGGCAGAAAGCCTTCGGGCCCAAGCTCTGTGGCCGACATGCCGACGTCACGCATCTCGGCGAGCACCCTGTCGGGTGTGAGCTGGTAGCCCCACCCGGGTACTTCGCACACGCCCCAGGAGATCGGAGCACCGGCGATCTTCATCTAGGACCTCACTTCGTCGAGTCGTACGGGGGCACCGCGCTTGAGCGACTCGGTCGCCGCTTCGGCCAGCCACGCCACCTCGACCGCGTCTTCCACGGTGCAGGCGGGAGCGGCGTTCCCCTTGGCGACGTCGACGAACGCTGCGAGTTCTGCCCGGAAAGCTTCGGTGAACCGGTCCATGAAGAAGTGGTGTGCCGGCCCCTCGGGGAACTCGTTGCCGGGGTCGACGTTTCGTACCGGCGCCCCCTGATCCCAACCCGCCACCACGGTGTCGTCGAAGCCGTGCACCTCGAGGCGGCAGTCATAACCGCGGCCGTTGTACCGGGCAGCCGAGACCACACCGAGGGTGCCGGATTCGAAGCGAACCACCACGGCGGCGGTGTCGACGTCACCGAACTCGCCGAACTGCGGGTCGCCCTGCACGCTGCCCGTCGCATACACCTCGACGGCCGGCTGCCCGGTGATCCAGCGCAGCACGTCGAAGTCGTGCACTGCGCAGTCGCGGAAGATGCCGCCCGACCCGGCGATGTAGTCCATCGGCGGCGGAGCGGGATCCATCGTCGTGCTGCGGACCGTGTGGATCAGGCCCAGTGAACCGTCGTCGACGGCGCGCTTGGCCGCGGCGAACGCGGCGTCGAAGCGGCGCTGATAACCGACCTGAACCGGGACGCCCGAGCGCGAGATCGTCGCGGCGACTCTTGCGGACTCCGCCGCTGTGGACGCGATGGGCTTCTCGCAGAACGTCGGGATCCCGCGCTCCACGGCAGCAAGCGTCAACTCGGCGTGGGCGGGTGTCGCCGCGGCGACGACCACGCCGTCGAGATCCGACGAGAGCAGGTCGTCGACCGAATCTGCCGGTTTGGCACCATGTTTGGCTGCGACCGCGGCGACGAGCTCTGGCCGCTCGTCGGTGATCACCAGGTTGTCGATGCTGTCCAGTCCGCTGAGGGTGTCGGTGTGGAAGGCGCCGATGCGGCCCAGTCCGATCACGCCGATTGTGGTCACGGGATTCTCCGATCATCGTGGTCGCGCAGTGCGACATCGAGTTGTTCCTGGGTGAAGTCGTCAGCCAGTGCGGCCAACACGGTGTCGACCTGCGACGGCGGGGCGAGGCTGCCGATCGGTGGGTCGAGATCGAGGTTGGTGGGGAACGCATACCCTTCCGCGGTGGCGACGACGACGTTGAGCAGGTCGCGCTGCGGGCGGCCCGCGGCCTTCATCTCGAGCAGCGCGGGGTAGATCGCGCGCACCATCGCGGTGCGGTCGAGCGCCTCCATCGCCCGACCGAACGGCGACGAGATCTGCAGCAGGTTGGCCATGCGGCGGATGTCAGTCGAATAGTTCGTTCCGGCGCCGTGATACAGCGCGGGGTTGAAGAACACCGCGTCGCCACTGCGCAGGGGCACCTGTACGTGGTTTTCGGCGAAGAACTCCACGAACTCGGGACGGTTGAACGCGATGTAGCCCCCGGGGAACTGCTGCGAGTAGGGCAGCAGCATCGTCGGGCCGCTCTCGATCGGCATGTCGCCGTGGGCGACCGCTCCCTGCAGGGTGAGCACCGGCGACATCCGATGCAGATGGGCCGGATAGGCCGCCAGATCGTCGGGTGCCACGAAGCCGAGGTGGTAGTCGCGATGCGGAACCTGTTGCTCGCCACCCGGATTCACGACGTTGACCTGCGAGGTGACCTGATAGCGGGGGCCGAGCCAAGCCTGTGAGATCGCCGCGATGACGTCGTTGGCGTAGTACTCCGCGAATACGTCGGGAGAGTGCAGCGCCAGCTTCTGCGCGGCGTTCCAGATCCGGTCGTTGGCCCCTGGCTTACCGAAGTGATCGCCCGCTGCGGTGCCCGCCGCGCGCTGCTCGGCGATGATCGCGAAGAACGCGGCGCTGGCGCGGTCGATCACGTCAGCGGAGTACGCGTCCTCGAACACCACCACGCCCGGACCGTCGGTCAGCGCCCGGATCAGTTCGGCCTGCAAGCCGCGCCGGTCGGCAACCTCGGCGGCCCGGTAGACCAGAACGTTCTCGCGGACGTCGACGGCATGCGGATAGTCGGCGAGGTCGGTCTCGCGAGTCACCTGGGCGCGGAACTCCTCGATGCCGCACGCGGAATCGTCGATCCACGCCGCGTACGCGGTGCTCAGCGGTGTTGCCATGGCAGTTAGTCTGGTAGTCGCCAGCACCGCAATCAACACCAGAAATCCATCAAAAAAACCTCATCCCCAGATTCCGCCCAAACCGGCATTTGGGCGGGAAGTGCGAGTGAAGCCCGCCATTTCGTCGATCTCGGCGGTGAAGTGAAGGAGTTCCGTGCCGCACCGCTACAAGGTCCGCGAGATCGCCCAGCAGTCCGGGCTGAGCGAGGCCACGGTCGACCGCGTGCTCAACGCCCGACCGGGTGTACGGGAGAACACCCGCGCCGAGGTCATGCAGGCGATCTCCGATCTGGACAAACAGCGCGCCCAGCTGCGGTTGAACGGACGGCGCTACCTCATCGACGTCGTGATGCAGACCCCCCGGCGGTTCTCGGACTCGTTTCGTGCCGCGGTCGAGGCCGAACTACCCGCCTTCGCCCCGGCGATGCTGCGGGCACGTTTTCACCTTTGGGAGACCGGTTCAACGACCCACATGGTCGATGCGCTCGGCCGGCTGCGCGGCAGCCACGGCGTGATCCTCAAGGCTCAGGACGAGCCCGAGGTCGCCGAGGCCATCGACAGGCTGGTCGACAGCGGCGTCCCAGTGGTGACATACGCGACCGATGTCCCGGCGAGCGGCAGGTGCTCCTATGTCGGCATCGACAACCACGGCGCGGGTGTGACAGCCGCCTACCTGATGGGGCAGTGGCTGGGGTCCTCGCCGTCGGATGTGTTGATCACGTTGAGCCGCAATGCTTTCCGGGGCGAGGGCGAGCGCGAGGTCGGGTTCCGGGCTGCGCTGCGGGGGAGCGGGCGTCACATCGTGGAGGTGAGCGACAGTGACGGCATCGACGCGACGAACGAACGACTGGTGCTCGAAGCGCTGCAGCGCAATCCGGCCGTCGAGGCGGTGTACTCCGTCGGTGGGGGTAACGCCGCGACCGTCGCGGCGTTCGATCGGCTCGGCCGCGCCTGCCGCGTCTTCATCGCCCACGATCTCGACGCCGACAATCGCGCGTTGTTGCGTGACGGCAGGATCTCCGTGGTTCTGCACAACGACCTGCGCGCCGATGCGCGCTTGGCGATGCGGTTGATTTTGGCTGAACGCGGCGCGCTGCCCGCCGAGCCGGCACGGCCTGCGCCGATCCAGGTGATCACGCCGTTCAACCTGCCCGCCTGACCGCGCGAGTCGCTTATTCACAAGTCGGCCGACTACTATTTCGCCGCACACGGCGATAAGCGTTTGTTCGTGTGTGACCGGCAATACGTGAAGGTGTGAAGATGCACGGCCATCTCATCGCCGGGGTGACCGTCATGGGAAACCTCGCGATCGACGTCATCGACGGGGCTCCGCCGAGTCCCGGCGGCTGCGCGTCGTTCGCGGGCGTCGCGCTCGAAGCGGTCGATGTGCCGGGCCGACTGGTGGCGATGGGCGCAGAGCGCGACCACGGATTGTTCGACGACCTCGCCGAACGGCTGGGGCCGATGTTGCACATCCTGCCGTCGGACCGCACGAGTTCCTTCCGGCTGGACTACACCGACGTCGACCACCGCAGGATGTCCGTCGACGCCGTCGGGCCGGTGTGGCGCGCCGAGGAGGTCGAGGCCGCCGACCCCGACACCACATGGCTCCATCTTGCGCCGCTGCTGCGCACCGACTTCCCCGCCGAGACGCTGGCGCTGCTCGACTCGCGCGGACATCGCATCGTCTACGACGGTCAGGGCCTCGTGCGCGCCGACAGGGTGGGCCCGATGGTTGTCGACCGGCACTTCTCACCTGAGCTGCTCCGCCACATCAGCGTGCTCAAGCTCGCCGAGGACGAGGCGGTCATCGTCGCCGACGGGCCGTTCGACGAGTCGACGGCGGCGGGGCTGGGGGTGCCGGAAATCCTGGTGACGTTCGGTTCGGAGGGTTGTGACGTCTACGCCGACGGGACGGTTGTCCGGGTTCCCGCGGCGTGGCGGGTCGAGGGTGTGCAGACCACAGGCGCGGGCGACATGTTCACCGCCTGTTATACGGCGCACCGGGCGGCGGGCGCAGGGAGCCGCCGCGCGGTCGAACTCGCCAGTGAACTCGTCGCCCGCCAACTCGATCAGCGTCTGCGCAGCGACTCCGGGCGTCCGGCCCAGTCGCCGGCCCAGCGGTAGTGCTAGCGGACAGCTACCGGTCGGTAACAATTTCCTTAGAGAAGTCGTGTCCCAGCGACGTGACGAACGACACACTTTTGTCTCACCGAGTCGCCGCACACGCCCCCTGACCAGTCGCTTCCGGCGAACCTCGGACGTCAATAGCCCGCGAGTCCGGTAAAGGGCTGCCTAAGAGAAGTGGTTTAATCGGTACTGAGAGTGACACCAAATTCGATGGACGTTGAACTCGATGGCGCGACCAGCCCGCGACCGACCGATGCGTCCGCAGAGCAGCACGGAAGGCAGGGGTTGTGAGCCCGAACGGCAACGCGGCCGGTCCTGGCGCAAACGAAGGCGCCGGCTCCGCGAGCTCCGCGTCACAACGTCAAAAGCTCGAGAAGGTCGTCATCCGATTCGCCGGCGACTCCGGCGACGGCATGCAGCTCACCGGCGACCGGTTCACCACCGAGGCCGCGCTGTTCGGCAATGACCTTGCCACGCAACCGAATTACCCCGCCGAGATCCGCGCACCAGCAGGCACTCTGCCCGGTGTCTCGTCGTTCCAGATCCAGATCGCCGACTACGACATCCTCACCGCGGGCGATCGCCCCGACGTCCTCGTCGCGATGAACCCGGCGGCGCTGAAGGCCAACATCTCCGACTTGCCGCGCGGCGGGCTGGTGATCGCCAACTCCGACGAGTTCACCAAGCGCAACCTCGCGAAGGTCGGGTACGAGGCCAACCCCCTGGAAAACGACGAGCTCTCCGACTACGTCGTGCAGCCCGTCGCGATGACCACCCTGACGCTCGGCGCGGTGGAGTCCATCGGTGCCAGCAAGAAGGACGGCCAACGCGCCAAGAACATGTTCGCGCTGGGCCTGCTGTCGTGGATGTACGGCCGTGAACTCGAGCACAGCGAGGCCTTCATTCGCGAGAAGTTCGCCCGCAAGCCCGACATCGCCGAGGCCAACGTGCTGGCGCTCAAGGCCGGCTGGAACTACGGCGAGACCACTGAGGCGTTCGCCAGCACCTACGAGGTGGCCCCCGCGAAGCTGAAGTCCGGCGAATACCGCCAGATCTCGGGCAACACCGCCCTGGCGTACGGCCTGGTCACCGCCGGTCAGCTGGCCGGCATCCAGCTGGTGCTCGGCACCTACCCGATCACGCCCGCATCGGACATCCTCCACGAGCTGTCCAAGCACAAGAACTTCAACATCCTCACCTTCCAGGCCGAGGATGAGATCGCGGGCATCGGCGCGGCGATCGGCGCGTCCTACGGCGGCGCGCTCGGCGTCACCAGCACGTCGGGTCCCGGCATCTCGCTGAAGTCGGAGGCGATCGGCCTCGCCGTGATGACCGAACTTCCGTTGATCGTCATCGATGTCCAACGCGGCGGTCCGTCCACCGGACTGCCCACCAAGACCGAGCAGGCCGATCTGCTGCAGGCGATGTTCGGCCGCAACGGCGAATCACCCGTCGCGATCATCGCGCCGCGCTCGCCGTCGGACTGCTTCGAAGTGGCCGTCGAGGCGGCGCGCATCGCGATCACCTACCACACCCCGGTGATGATCCTGTCCGACGGAGCGATCGCGAACGGCTCTGAGCCGTGGCAGATCCCGGATGTCAGCACGTTCCCGCCGATCGCGCACACGTTCGCCAAGACCGGCGAGCCCTTCCAGCCCTACGCCCGCGATCCGGAGACGCTGGCGCGCCAGTTCGCCGTGCCCGGCACCCCGGGTCTGGAGCACCGCATCGGGGGTCTGGAAGCGGCCAACGGCTCCGGCAACATCTCCTACGAGCCGAAGAACCACGACCTGATGGTGCGGTTGCGGCAAGCCAAGATCGACGGCATCGCTGTTCCGGATCTCGAGGTCGACGATCCGAGCGGCGACGCGGAACTGCTGATGCTCGGCTGGGGAAGCTCGTACGGCCCGATCGGTGAGGCGTGCCGGCGGGCGAGGCGCAAAGGCGTCAAGGTTGCCCATGCGCAGCTGCGCAACCTCAACCCGTTCCCAGCCAATCTCGGCGAGGTGCTCCGGCGCTATCCCACGGTGGTGCTGCCGGAAATGAACCTGGGCCAGCTGGCGCTGCTGCTGCGCGGCAAGTTTCTTGTCGACGTGCAGTCGGTGACCAAGGTGGAAGGCATGGCCTTCCTCGCCGATGAGGTCGAAGCCATCATCGACTCCGCCCTCGAAGGAACGTTGAACGAAAAAGAAAGCGACAAGGCCAATTTCGCGCGGCTGGCGGCGGCCACCGTGGAATCTGGCGTGGGAGCAGACGCATGACAACAGCGAGAAGCGAAGCGGATCGCGCATCGACCCAGCTGATCGGGACCGACCTCGGTCTGACCCTGGGCACCTCTGGTGTGCCGACCACCGACGAGCCCCAGAAGGGCAAGGACTTCACCAGCGACCAGGAGGTCCGCTGGTGCCCGGGGTGCGGCGACTACGTCATCCTCAACACGATTCGCAACTTCCTGCCGGAGTTGGGGCTGCGCCGCGAGAACATCGCGTTCGTCAGCGGCATCGGCTGCTCGAGCCGCTTCCCGTACTACCTGGAGACGTACGGCTTCCACTCGATCCACGGCCGCGCCCCGACGATCGCGACCGGTCTGGCGCTGGCGAGGTCCGATCTGTCGGTGTGGGTCGTCACCGGTGACGGCGACGCGCTGTCCATCGGCGGCAACCATCTGATCCACGCGCTGCGCCGCAACGTGAACCTGACGATCCTGCTGTTCAACAACCGGATCTACGGTCTGACCAAGGGCCAGTACTCGCCGACCTCCGAGGTCGGCAAGATCACCAAGTCCACGCCGATGGGCTCGCTGGACTATCCGTTCAACCCGGTGTCGCTGGCGCTGGGCGCCGACGCCACATTCGTCGGCCGCGCGCTGGACTCCGACCGCAAGGGTCTGTCCGAGGTGCTGCGCGCCGCGGCCGCGCACCGCGGCGCCGCGCTGGTCGAGATCCTGCAGGACTGCCCGATCTTCAACGACGGCTCGTTCGACGCTCTCCGCAAGGAAGGCGCGGAGGAGCGGTTGATCAACCTGCGCCACGGCGAGCCGATCACGTTCGGCGCCGACGGCGGCTACTGCGTGGTCAAGTCCGGCTATGGGCTCGAGGTGGCCAAGACCGCCGACGTCGCGGCCGACGAGATCGTCGTGCACAACGCCCAGGTCGAGGATCCGGCTTACGCGTTCGCGCTGTCGCGGCTCTCCGAGCAGAACCTCGAGCACATGGTGACCGGGATCTTCCGCCAGGTGAGCAAGCCGACCTACGACGACGCCGCGCGTGCGCAGGTCGCTGCCGCCCGCGACGCACGGCCTCACGACACGACCGCGCTGCAGGCGCTGCTGCGCGGCAAAGACACCTGGACTGTCGACTAATCTCATCGACGTGACATCGCCTGTGCCGCTTGCTGCTGTCGTACTCGCGGGCGGTGCGTCGCGCCGGATGGGCCGCGACAAGGCCACCATGCCCTTCGAGGGCTCGACCATGGTCGAACTCGTCGTGTCGGCGCTGAGCGCGAGGTGCTCGCCGGTGTTCGTGATCGCCGCGCCGGGCCAGCCGCTGCCTGAGCTGCAGGCCGAGGTACTGCGCGACGAGGTGCGCGGAGTCGGGCCTCTGCTCGCGACGGGTCGTGGCCTGCGGGCCGCCGCCGATGCGGGGTGCGAGCTCGCCTTCGTCTGCGCGGTGGACATGCCGCACATGACCACTGAACTCATCGACGAGCTTGCCGAGCACAGCGCCCGGCTCGGAGTGGACGTGGTGGTGCCCTGGGACGGGCGCGACCACTATCTGGCCGGGGTGTATCGCACCTCGCTGGCCGACCGCGCCGATGCCCTGGTCGCGCAGGGGGAGCGCAGCATGCGTGCGCTGGTGGACACCGTCGACACCCAACGCATCGTGATGCCCACGCAGCGGGCGCTGACGAACGTCAACACCGCCGCAGATGTGTCCTAGCGGTAATTACCGCGGGTAAAGGGTCTCAGCAAACTACCCATATCAGCTTAAGCCAGTGAGAGCGTCTACGATTTGGCTTTCCTGGACGGCTGGCGGGATTTCCGTCGCGATATCGCCGTTATACAGCGCTATCTAGTGCCCGTCGATTGTTGCGCCAAAAGGGCAAGCGGCCGTAGCTGTTTCAGGCTCGACTGTGTCGGGCGACGAAGTGCGCCAAGGACTACCGCAGGCGATTCCGCGACCACCCGGCCCCGCTCTCAGGACCCATCCGCGATTCGTACCTGCCAGGGGTCTGTTAGCGCGAACGCTGACGCGATACCCTCGCTTCAGTTGTGATGCTGCTACGTGGAAACCGCTCTGCGCCTTGATAATCCAGCCCGTGGCCACGGCAATCCGTGGCTCATAGTCTCCGGCCGGCGTTATCGTCAATTCTCAAAGTCGCGAAAGTGCTTGAATTGCAGGCAGTGTCAGATCAGCGATCGAGAAGAGCTGACAGCGAACTATTTAGGCGATATCCGTCGTGAAAACGTCTGTCCGAGCGCCGATTCGAAGCTCGTACACGCCGATTCGTTGCACTATCAACCGTTTAAAACGTGCCCCAGGTCACAAAACACTGGTGATATGGGTCACCCGCACCGTGCGCCAGTGGAGATGTGTCGTGGTGGTCGACACGCCGTGATGACCTGCGACGACCGAAGACGACGGCCGTCGTGATCTGACCGTGATCTGTCCGCGACACGTCCTTCACCGATATGACATTGCCCGGGTTCGATTTGTACGTTCCTCACGGCTCATAAAACGAGCAAATAATTTCAAACCACGAACCTGCGTGTGTGTGGGGCCGCTGCGGGGCTGAATCAGCCCTTCGCGGCCGCTGGGCCTGAAAGCCCGGTGGGGTGATGTGTTCGCTCCCCCTGTCGTGCCTGACCGAGACGGCACGGCCCGAACCTCTCTGCCTGATCGGCATCAGCGCCTGCGCGAGCGGGCGTCGTCGGCGCGCGCTTGGCGAAAGGACAGAAGTGAAGAACATCCGCAATACGTTCGGGCTGGCCACCATCGCGGGCGCGCTCGCCCTGGCACCGATGGCGTTGGCGACCGGTACCGCGAATGCGGACAGCGGTGTGAACTGGGACGCCGTCGCTGCCTGCGAGTCGGGCGGCAACTGGGCCATCAACACCGGCAACGGCTATTACGGCGGCCTGCAGTTCACCATGGGAACCTGGCGTTCCAACGGCGGCAGCGGATCGCCTCACCACGCCAGCCGCGAGGAGCAGATTCGGGTGGCCAACAACGTGCTGAAGTCGCAGGGCATCGGCGCCTGGCCGAGCTGCGGCCGACGGGGCTGATACCTCGGCGCGAACGCGAACTCTCGACGATGCCGGGTCCCTATCGGGGCCCGGCATCGTTGTATTCACTCCAGTCCCTTTAATCACTTCTTTCACTTCTTTAACAAGGAACTCTATTTTCTCAAATAGCCCTTTGTACTCATTTGCCCCATCGCTAGCTGCTTCCTATCCCGCCTCGATAACATGCATATACCTCCCTTGTAACGCCTGACACTTCCAACCCGAAAGTCCCATTAGTTGCAAGGTCGGGGAAGGACCAACGTGATGAAGAAACGACACTCGTTCATCCGGACGGCGAAACGCACCGCTTGGCTGCTCGCGCTTGCGGGGGTGATGTCGTTCGTGTCATTGACCGTTTCAACGGCCAGCGCCAACGCCGACAGCGTGGATTGGGATGCCATTGCCCAATGCGAATCCGGCGGCAACTGGTCGACCAACACCGGAAATGGTTTCTACGGTGGACTGCAATTCAAACCGTCGACCTGGGCCTCCAACGGCGGCCGCGGGCACCCGTCGATGGCGTCGCGGGAAGAGCAGATCCGCGTCGCGGAGAACGTACTGCAGACCCAGGGACTCAAGGCGTGGCCCGAATGCGGTTCAGCCGCAGGCGGTCCCGCGGTCTGGAACGCGTCGAGCCCGATGATGGGCTGCGGCGCCTTGCGCGGCGGCGCGATCCTCGGAATCGTCGACTTACGCCAGGTCTGCTCGACGTTCCTCGAGCCCGTTCGGCCTAGGCTGACGCCGTCGGCGCCGCGAACGCCGACCGCGCGGCCACCGTGGCCAGATGCCGGGTGAGCACCGCCTCGGGCACCAGCGCGGTGGCGCGGCCGACGAGGGCGCTCAGGGCAGCCGGCCGCAGGTTCAGCACCTGACCGATGCGCGTCGACTCGCGCACCAAGGACCGCACCCGTGGCTTTCGGAACTCTGCGAACCGGGCGAACGCCGTCGCCAGACCGCTGCTCTGATCGACGAAACTCGCCAGGATCGCCGCGTCTTCGAGTCCCTGGCACCCGCCCTGGCCCAGATGTGGCCGCATCGGGTGTGCGGCGTCGCCTACCAGCACGATCGGACCCTTCGACCAGACCCGCGCCCGGTCGCGATCGTACAAATCGTTGCGCAGTACCAGGTCCGGGTCGGTCGCGGCGAGGAGTTGGGGTAAGGGCTCTGCCCACGAGCCGAATTCGGACGTCAAGTGAGCCAGTTCGCCGTGGGGCGCGGCGCCTCCTTCGGCGGTGCGTTCGGTTGCGAACCAGTAGGTGTGATCGGGACCCAGCGGCACATGCCCGCATTCGCGCCCCGGACCCAACGTCTCACCGGCGAGCGCGGGATCGATCGGTGTGTCAGCGATCGCGCGCCAGGCGGTGTAGCCGACGTACCGGTTGTTCAGCGGGCCGTTGAGATGGCGAGCCACCATCGAGTGTGTCCCGTCGGCGCCGACGACGGCGGCCGCGTGGTGGGTCGTCGAATCCGACAGGGTGACGCGCACACCGTCGGACGCCATTTCGATCCCTTCGGCGCTCACCCCTGTGTGCAGGGTGCCCGCCTGCAGCGCGCCGGCGAGTACGTCGTTGAGCACCGACCGGCGGACCACCACCAGCGGCTCTCCGAGAGCGGAGACGATGCGCTCGTGAGACGGCCTGCGCAGCCACGTTCCGTCACGCCAGCGCAGTGCGCCCGCGGTGATTCGGCCGCCGGAATCGCGGACCGCGTCCCCTAGGCCGATGTGGTCGAGGGCGGCCAGCGCGTTGGGCCAGATACTGATCCCCGCGCCGGTCGTGGTGTCGCAGCGGCTTTCGATCACCGTGACGCCGTGGCCGCGACGTTGCAGCGCGACCGCGGTCGCCAGACCCGCGATGCCGGCGCCGATGACGAGGAACTGCTGGGGTGGCACAAATCGAACGTAGCGCCTCGGCCGCCCGGTGCTACAGGTCGAACACCAGAAGCGTGCTGCTTGCGGTGGCGACGACGGCGCCGCCGGCATCGGTGACGACCCCCTCGGCGAAGCCGACGCGCGAGCCCGCCTTCACCACCCTTCCGGTCGCGGTGAGCGTGCCGCTGGCGAGCCGCACCGCCTTGAGGTAATTGACCTTGATCTCCACCGAGGTATAGCCCTTGCCCGCAGGCAGCGTGCTGTGGAGCGCGCATCCGGTCACCGAGTCCAGCAGTGTGCAGACCAGACCGCCGTGTATCGCGCCGATGGGGTTGTACGCCGACGCGTCGGGTTCGCAAGTGAAGACCACCCGGCCAGGGTCGGCGGAAACGATGTCGAAGCGCAGCAGGCCGCCGATCGGTGGCTGCGGCAGCTCGCCGTCGGCCATGGCCCGCAGGTAGTCGACGCCCGCCATGGTCAGACCCTTGGCAGTACTCGGGCCGGGCTCATGCCAGGTGACGGTGCGGGTTCGACGTGGCCCCCAGTCCTCGCGGTCGGTCGTCTCGGCCAGCTCTGCGGTCATCGTGTTCCCTTCGCTTTCAGTTCGCTCATCGTTCGGTATCGGCGTCGGCGGTCGGGGTCATCGGCGGCGACCGCGTAGCACTTGCCCCACTCCAGAAGCGCGTCGAGAACTCCGACCAGGGCGTCACCCGATTCGGTGAGACGGTATTCGTAGCGCACCGGGCCTTGGTGGTAGGGCGTGCGCGCGACGACGCCCGCGTTCTCGAGGGCTTTCAACCGGGCCGCTATGCGGTCCCGCGGCGCCCCCGTGCCCGCGACGATGTCGCCGAAGCGGGTGGCGCCGAGCGCGATCTCGCGGACGACGAGCAGGGCCCATCGTTCGCCGACAAGCTCGAGCGCAGCTGCGATCGGGCACGGCCTGCCGGGCAGCTCGGCCAGCGGTTGGGCAGTCACGAAGTCAGTGTGCCAGCCCTAAGTTTGGAAATCAAACTCACTAGGGCTGTGCTACGAACGTCTCCATGACCGAAACCCCGTTCGGCGACCTCGACGACTACTTCGCGCTGCCCCGGGTGTCCGGGTTGGCGGTGGCCCCGGACGGCTCGCGGGTCGTGACGACGATCAGTGAGCTCAACGAGAAGCGCACCGAATACGTCAGTGCAGTGTGGGAACTCGACCCGCATGGCCAGCAGCAGGCGCGGCGACTGACCCGGGGCGCCAAGGGCGAATCGGCGCCGGCCTTCACCGCGGGCGGTGACCTGTTGTTCGTCGCCGTGCGCCCGAGCGGAGACGACGACAAACCGCCCGCGGCGTTGTGGAAGCTGCCGGCGACAGGCGGCGAAGCCGTTGAAACCCTGGCGCTACCCGGCGGCGTCGAGGCCGTCAAGGCGGCCCGCGGCGCGCAGCGCGCCGTCGTCCGCGCACCGCTTCTGCCGTCGGCCGAAACCGTCGACGACGACCGTCGGCTGCGGAACCTACGCAAGGACAACAAGGTCACCGCGATCCTGCACACCGGCTACCCGGTTCGGCACTGGGATTCCGATCTCGGGCCCGACGCCCCCCATCTGCTGGCGCTCGACCTCACCGGCGAGTCCGCTGCGACCGACCTCACGACACGGCCGGGCACTGCGCTGCGCGACGCCGACTTCGACGTCAGCCACGACGGCAGCTTCGTGGTCGCGTCGTGGCAGCAGCCCGGGCCCGACGCGTCGCGGCATTCAGTTCTGGTGCGCATCGACCTGGGCTCGGGGGAGCCGAGCGTCATCGCCGACGAGATCGGCGCCGACCTTTTCAGCCCGGCCATCGCGCCGGACGGGTCGGCGGTCGCGTTTCTCCGCGAGTCGTACTCCACGCCGGAGCGCGCACCGCGAATATCGCTGAGCTGCTTGGGATTCGGCGATGCCGTAACCGACCTCGCGGTGGACTGGGATCGCTGGCCCGCATCGGTCACATGGTCGCACGACGGCGACGAGCTGTTCGTCACCGCAGACGACGGCGGTCGGTGCCCGGTGTTCCGGATCCGTCTAGCCGACGGCTCGGTGGAACAACTGACCGTCGACGACTTCGCCTACACCGATGTGAAGGCGGCACCCGGCGGTGTCCTCTATGCGCTGCGCAGTTCGTACGCGGCGCCGCCGCACCCGGTGCGCATCGATGCCGACGGCGTCGTCACGGTTCTGCCGTGCGTTACGTCGCCGGCGCTGCCCGGCTCGCTCACCGAGGTGACGGCGGCGACGGTCGACGGCAGGCCGGTACGGTCCTGGCTGGTGCTGCCGCGCGGCGAGACACCTGCGCCGCTTCTGCTCTGGGTCCACGGCGGACCGCTGGCCAGTTGGAACTCCTGGCACTGGCGCTGGAACCCGTGGCTGATGGCGGCGCGTGGGTACGCCGTGCTGCTGCCCGACCCAGCGCTGTCGACCGGCTACGGGCAGGACTTCGTCCAGCGCGGCTGGGGCAACTGGGGAGTCACGCCGTACGACGACCTGATGGTCGCCACCGACGCCGCGTGCGAACATCCGCGCGTGGACGCCTCGCGCACCGGCGTGATGGGCGGCTCTTTCGGCGGGTACATGGCCAACTGGATCGCGGGCCACACAAATCGCTTCGACGCGATCGTCACCCACGCGAGCCTGTGGGCGCTCGACCAGTTCAACTCGACGACCGACGCCGCCTACTACTGGGTGCGGGAGATGACGCAGGACATGGCGACCGCCAACTCGCCGCACAACTTCGTCTCCGAGATCCGGACCCCGATGCTCGTCATCCACGGCGACAAGGACTATCGCGTGCCGATCGGCGAGGCGCTGCGGCTGTGGTACGAGCTGCTGACCGAGTCGGGACTGCCGGCAGCCGCCGACGGCACCAGCCCCCACCGCTTCCTCTATTTCCCTTCGGAGAACCACTGGGTGCTGTCCCCGCAGAACGCCAAGGTCTGGTACCAGGTGGTCGAGGCATTCCTTGCCAAGCACGTGCTCGGTGAGGACCGCGAGCTGCCCGAGACGCTCGGGTAGCGTCGGCAAGCATGGCAAGCCAGCGAGAATCGAACCAGCGCGAGTTCGACATCGTCCTGTACGGCGCGACCGGGTTCGCGGGGAAATTGACCGCCGAATACCTGGCCAAGGCGGGCGGTGACGCTCGGATCGCGCTCGCGGGGCGTTCCCACGACAAGCTCCTCGCAGTCCGCGAGACGCTGGGGGAGCGCGCCCAGTCCTGGCCGCTGATCACCGCCGATGCGTCACAGCCGTCGACGCTCAACGCGATGGCCGCCCAGACCCAGGTGGTGGTGACGACGGTCGGCCCCTATGCCAGGTACGGACTGCCGCTGGTGGCGGCGTGCGCGGCCGCGGGAACCGACTACGCCGATCTCACCGGCGAGACCAACTTCATTCGCGAGAGCATCGACCTGTATCACAAGCAGGCTATGGATACCGGTGCGCGGATCGTGCATTCGTGCGGATTCGACTCCATCCCTTCAGATCTCACCGTTTTCGCGCTCTACAGACGCGCACAGCAGGACCAGGCCGGTCAGCTGGGAGACACCAACTTGGTGGTGCGCTCCTTCAAGGCGGGCATATCCGGTGGCACGGCCGCCTCGATGGTCGAGGTGATGCGCGCGTCCTCCAGCGACGCCGAACTGCGCCGCATGATGAACGATCCCTACACGCTGACGCCCGACCGCACCGCCGAACCCGAGCTCGGCGGGCAGGCGGACATGCGCTGGCGACGGGGTGGCGACATCGCACCGGAACTCGACGGGTACTGGGTCGGACCTTTCGTGATGGCGCTGGTGAACACGCGAATCGTCAGGCGCAGCAATGCTTTACTCGATTACGCCTACGGTCGTCGGCTGGAGTACGGCGAGCAGATGGCAGTGGGCAGGTCACTGGCCGCGCCGGTCACGGCAGCACTCGCTGCAGGCGGCAACGCCGCAGGGATGGCCTTCGGTAGTCGATTCCTCGACAAGGTGCCCGAGAAGCTCATCGAACGAGTGCTGCCCAAACCGGGCACCGGGCCGAGCGAACGCACGCGTGAAAGCGGTCACTACACCGTCGAGACGTACACCACGACCACCACGGGTGCGCGCTATCGGACGACCATGTCGCAAAAGGGCGATCCCGGCTACAAGGCCACTTCGGTGTTGTTGGGCGAGAGCGGTTTGGCCCTGGCGCTCGACCGCGACCGGCTCTCCGATCTGCTCGGCGTGTTGACGCCCGCGTCGTCGATGGGCGACGCGCTGCTGGCCCGATTCCCCGCTGCGGGTGTGTCATTGGAGACCTCCCGGCTGAATTGATCCGCACGCGCCGAACACCTGTGAGCCAAGATCGTTTGCACTAGTGTCGTGCTCGGCATGCGGTAACCAGCGATGAAGGTGGAACACGACAATGGCAGGTCTCGACGAGCTTTTCGCGCAGATCCCGGTACAGGACATCGCCAGCAGAATCGGTGCGGACCAGGGTGAGGTGGACAACGCGATCAAGACCTTGGTTCCCGCACTGGTCGGCGGGCTGGCGCAGAACGTCCAGTCCAACGACATCGACTCGAGCAAGCTCGAATCCGCCGTGGAACAACAGGGCGCCAGCGGCCTGCTCGACGGCGGCGTCAACGTCGAGCAGGTCGACGAGAAGGAAGGCGACAACCTGGTCGCTCATCTGTTCGGCGGCAACGACAGCAACGCCGTCGCCTCGGCGCTCGCCGGCCAGGGCGCAGGCAGCGGCGACCTGATCAAGAAGCTCCTGCCGATCCTCGCGCCGATCGTGCTGGCCTACATCGGCAAGCAACTCAACAAGGGCAGCGGCGGCGCGGCCCCGGCACAGCAGCCGCAGGCCCAGTCGACCGGCGGCGGTGGCCTCGGCGACATCCTCGGCAGCATCCTCGCCGGCGCAGGCGGGGGCGGTGGCGGTGGCGGCGGCGACAATCCGCTGGGCAGCATCCTCGGCAGCGTGATCGGCGGCCAGCAGGGCGGCGCGATCGGCGACATCCTCGGCGGCCTGCTCAGCGGCAAGAAGTAGGGCCGGCCGCGCAGGAACAGCCGAACCCGGCGCCGACGCAGCCGGCAAGCACCTGAGGTCGGGGTTGGCCCACCGGACTCCATAGAATGGCGCGGTGACCGCGCACGCGAGGAGCGAAGACAGCCGCGCCAGCCCCAAGCCGCCGACCACAGCCCTGCCCAAGACGTGGGATCCGGGCGAGGTCGAAAGCGAGCTCTATCAGGGCTGGGTTGACGCGGGCTACTTCACGGCGGACCCGCGGAGCGACAGGCCGCCGTATTCGATTGTGCTGCCCCCGCCCAACGTCACCGGCAGCCTGCACATGGGCCATGCCCTCGACCACACGCTGATGGATGCGCTGACCCGACGCCGTCGGATGCAGGGCTACGAAGTGCTCTGGCTGCCGGGCATGGACCACGCGGGCATCGCCACCCAGTCGGTGGTGGAGAAGCAGCTCGCCGTCGACGGCAAGACCAAAGAGGACTTCGGCCGCGAGCTGTTCATCGACAAGGTGTGGGACTGGAAGCACGAATCCGGCGGGACGATCGGCGCCCAGATGCGGCGGCTCGGCGACGGCGTCGACTGGAGCCGGGACCGCTTCACGATGGACGACGGCCTGTCCCGTGCGGTGCGCACCATCTTCAAACGGCTCTTCGACGCCGGGCTGATCTATCAGGCGGAGCGCCTGGTGAACTGGTCACCGGTGCTCGAGACCGCGATCTCCGACCTCGAGGTGTCCTACTCCGACGTCGAGGGCGAGCTGGTGTCGTTCCGCTACGGATCGCTCGACGACGCCGAGCCGCACATCGTGGTGGCGACGACGCGAGTCGAGACGATGCTGGGTGACACCGCGATCGCCGTGCACCCCGACGACGAGCGCTACCGCCACCTGGTCGGTACGACACTGCCGCACCCGTTCGTCGACCGACAGATGATCATCGTCGCCGATGCGCATGTCGATCCCGAATTCGGCACGGGCGCAGTCAAAGTCACGCCCGCGCACGATCCGAACGACTTCGAGATCGGACTTCGGCATCAGCTGCCGATGCCGACGATGATGGACGCCAAGGGCCGGATCGCCGACACCGGAACCCGATTCGACGGGATGGACCGCTTCGACGCGCGCGTCGCGGTCCGCGAAGCGCTCGCCGTACAGGGCAGGGTCGTCGAGGAGAAGCGCCCCTATCTGCACAGCGTCGGGCACTCCGAACGCAGCGGGGAACCCATCGAGCCGCGGCTGTCGCTGCAGTGGTGGGTCAAGGTCGAGTCGCTGGCCAAAGCCGCAGGTGACGCGGTGCGCAACGGGCACACCGTGATTCACCCGCCGAGCCTGGAGCCGCGGTGGTTCGCCTGGGTGGACAACATGCACGACTGGTGCATCTCGCGCCAACTCTGGTGGGGCCACCGCATCCCGATCTGGCACGGGCCGAACGGCGAAACGGTCTGCGTCGGACCCGACGAAACCCCGCCCGAGGGCTGGGAGCAGGACCCCGACGTGTTGGACACCTGGTTCTCCTCTGCGCTGTGGCCGTTCTCCACGATGGGCTGGCCGGATCACACCCCGGAACTCGCCAAGTTCTATCCGACCTCCGTGCTGGTGACCGGCTACGACATCCTGTTCTTCTGGGTCGCCAGAATGATGATGTTCGGCCAGTTCGTCGCCGACGACCCGGCCATCACGCTCGGCGGCGCGCGCGGACCGCAGGTCCCGTTCCAAAACGTCTTCCTGCACGGGCTGATTCGCGACGAGTTCGGCCGCAAGATGAGCAAGTCGCGGGGCAACGGCATCGACCCGTTGGACTGGGTGGAGATGTTCGGTGCGGACGCGCTCCGTTTCACCCTGGCCCGCGGCGCCAGCCCCGGCGGCGATCTCTCCATCGGGGAGGACCACGCCCGCGCGTCCCGTAACTTCGCCACCAAACTGTTCAACGCCACCCGTTTCGCCCTGATGAACGGCGCCGCCCCCGCACTGCTGCCCGGCGTCGAGGATCTCACCGACGCGGACCGCTGGATCCTCGGGCGCGCGGAAGAGGTTCGCGCGGAGGTGGATTCGGCATTCGATCGATACGAGTTCAGCCGCGCGTGCGAAGCGCTGTACCACTTCGCGTGGGACGAATTCTGCGACTGGTACCTCGAGCTGGCGAAGGTGCAGCTCGCCAGCGATGACGAGGCGGTCAACGCACACACGACCGCTGTGCTGGCCAAGGTTCTCGACACGCTGCTCAAGCTGCTGCACCCGGTGATGCCGTTCGTCACCGAGACGCTGTGGAAGGAGCTCACCGGCGGCGAGTCGCTGGTGATCGCAGAGTGGCCGACACCATTGGGGTTCGCACTCGACGAGGTTGCCGCGCAACGTATCTCGGATATGCAGAAGCTGGTCACCGAGGTCCGCAGGTTCCGCAGCGACCAGGGACTGGCCGACCGGCAGAAGGTCCCTGCGCGGCTCGGTGACATCGATGCGGCTGACCTGGACTCGCAGGTGGCTGCGGTGACGTCGCTGGCGTGGTTGACGCCTGCCTCCGACGGTTTCGCGCCGACGGCTTCTGTCGAGGTGCGGCTGACGCGCGGCACCGTCACGGTCGAACTCGACACGTCGGGCACCGTCGACGTCGCCGCCGAACGGCGAAGGCTGGAAAAAGATCTCGCCGCAGCGGAGAAGGAACTCAAAGGCACCAGCGCGAAACTGGACAACGAAGCCTTCCTCGCCAAAGCGCCCGCCGACGTCGTCGACAAGATCCGCGGGCGCCAAGCTCTGGCCAATGACGAGGTGGACCGGATCAAGGCGAGGCTGGCATCCCTGCGATGACCTCGGAGCCCGAAGGGCGGCAACATCAGCCCGAAGCCGTCCCGACGCCGGACGAGATCGCCTCGCTGCTGCAGGTCGAGCATCTCCTCGACCAGCGGTGGCCCGAAACGAAGCTCGAACCGAGCACGGCCCGGATCTCGGCGCTGCTGGAACTGCTCGGCTCGCCGCAGCGAGGCTATCCGTCCATCCACATCGCGGGCACCAACGGCAAGACGTCGGTGGCGCGGATGGTCGATGCGCTGCTGACCGCGCTGCACCGACGCACAGGCCGGACGACCAGCCCGCACCTGCAGTCGGCCGTCGAGCGCATCGCGATCGACAACAAGCCGATCACGCCTGCGCGGTACGTCGCCGTCTATGAAGAGATCGAGCCGTTCGTCGAGCTGGTCGACAAGCAGTCCGAAGCGGCGGGCGGCCCGGCGATGAGCAAGTTCGAGGTGGTGACCGCGATGGCGTTCGCCGCGTTCGCCGACGCGCCGATCGACGTGGCCGTCGTCGAGGTCGGCATGGGCGGCCGCTGGGATGCCACCAACGTCGTCGACGCCCCGGTTGCGGTGATCACCCCCATCGGCGTCGACCACACCGAGTACCTGGGCACCGAGATCGCGGACATTGCACGGGAAAAGGCGGGCATCATCGCCAGGCAGAAGGACGACCTGGTGCCGGTGGACACCGTCGCGGTGATCGGTAGGCAGGTGCCCGAGGCGATGGAGGTGGTGCTCGCCGAAACCGTTCGGGCCGACGCGGCGGTCGCCCGCGAGGACTCCGAGTTCGCGGTGCTGGGCCGTCAGGTGGCGATCGGCGGACAAATGCTCGAATTGCAGGGCCTCGGCGGTGTGTACTCCGAGATATTCCTACCGCTGCACGGCGAGCACCAGGCGCACAACGCCGCCATCGCGCTGGCCGCGGTCGAGGCGTTCTTCGGGGCGGGAGCCGACCGACAGCTCGACATCGACGCGGTGCGCGCCGGATTCGCCTCTGCCGTGAGTCCGGGCCGGTTGGAGAGAATGCGCAGCGCGCCAACGGTTTTCCTCGACGCCGCCCACAACCCCGCGGGGGCGGCGGCGTTGGCGGCGACGCTCGCCGAGGAGTTCGACTTCCGCATGCTCGTCGGCATCGTGGCGGTGATGGCCGACAAGGACGTCGACGGAATCCTCGCCGCCCTGGAGCCGGTGTTCGACCAGATCGTCGTCACCACCAACGGATCGCCGCGCGCGCTCGACGTCGAAAGCCTTGCGGTGCGCGCCGAGGAGCGGTTCGGAGGAGAGCGGGTGATCGCGGCCGCAGGCCTGCCCGATGCCATCGAGACCGCGACAGCGCTTGTCGAGGAGGCCGGCCACGACGGCGAGGGCTTCTCCGGCAGCGGCATCGTCATCACCGGGTCGGTGGTCACCGCCGGTATCGCGCGCACGCTGTTCGGAAGGGACCCGGAATGACCGAGCGGCCCGAGGCGCCCGCCGCGCCGGACCCGTGGAAGAGCTTCCGCGGCGTGATGGCGGGCACGCTGATTCTGGAAGCCATCGTGGTTCTGCTCGCGCTGCCTGTCGTCTCGGTGTTCGAGGGCGGGTTGACCGCCTTCACCGGCACCTATCTGATCGGCTTTGCCGTGGTGCTGATCCTGCTGGCCGGGCTGCAGGGCCGCCCCTGGGCGATCTGGGTGAATCTCGGCATCCAGGTGGTGCTGATCGCGGGCTGGATCGTGTCGGGCGCCGTCGGCTTCATCGGCCTGGTGTTCACCGGTGTCTGGGTGCTCATCTGGTACCTGCGTAGCGAAGTCAAGCGCCGGGAAGCGCGTGGCCTGCTGCCTGGGCAACAGCCCCCGCCCGATTGACTGCGGCGAACGGGAACTGGGGTAGCGAACTACCCTGCATAACTGGCGCGGAAGTGTCATTGTTGTGCCCAAGCGGACCGGCTTTAATGCAAACGCTTGTGGGAAGCAACGATGAACAACCGAAGGGATTTCGACCAGTCGACCTTCAACGGGGCGCCGAGGATGGCTGCCCCCGCTGCTGGTCAGCAGCAGGGGGGATGGCCGCAACAGCCTCCTTCCGGTGAACCCGGTCCCTTTCCGCCCTACGGTCAGCAGCCCCAGGACATGTACGACGGCCAGCAGTTGCCGCAGTACGGCCAACCCGCACCGACCTACGAGGCGCCGCAGGCGCTGCTGCCTGTGTACCGGCGGCCCGTGCCCCGGCCGCCGTCCGCGCCGACGCCGACTCAATCGGTGACCGCACAGCAGAAGAAGATCCCGGACATGAACCCCGGCGACCCGGAGAACCCGACGCCGGACGACCTGCTGTGCCACCCGGCACCGGCGCAGCCGGCGCCGTAGGAGTTGGAGAAAACCATGAACAATCCACGAGACATAAACCGCACGCAGCGGATGGGTGACCCCAATAAGAATCCGGCCGATCGCACACAACAGCTCGGCGACCGGACGCAGCGGCTGGGGGACCGAACAGAACAGATCGCCCCGCCGACCGTGGCGAATCCCGCGGCGCCCCGGCCTGCTGAGCCGACGGCCTGGTCTGACGAGCAGCCTGCCGCGTCGTACGGGCACGAGTACGCGTCCTACGGTCAGCCGCCCCAGGACGCCTACTACGACCAGCAGCCGCAGTACTACGACCAGACACCGCCACCGCAGCAGCCGCAGTACTACGCCCAACCGGCCGCGCCCGCGGCGCAACCGCCGGTGCCGTGGTACCGCAAGCCGGGTGTCATGTTCGGTGCCGCCGCGGCGGCAGCTTTACTTGCCGTTGCCGCCCTGATCGCGACGTGGCAGATGAACGACGGATTGGGCACGACACCGGCCAACACCGAGGGAGTGCCCCAGCAGCAGGTCCAGGTTCCGGTCGCGCCGGTGCAACAGGCGCCCGCGCCCGCGGCACCCGCCCCTGCGCCCAGTGCGCCGGTGATCGTGCAGCCGGCGCCGCGCCAACAGGCCCCCGTTCAGCAGGCGCCCGTCAGCAGGCTCCCGTGCAGCAGGCACCCCGCCTCGCGCCGAACAATCCGGCTCCGCGGCAGGCTCCGGTCGTGCCTCCGCCGAACCAGAAGCCCGCTCCGCTGCCCGAGGAGAAGAAGGTGCCACCCCCGGAGGAGAAGGTGCCGCCGCCGGAGGAGAAGGTGCCGCCGCCGGAGGAGAAGAAGGCTGCCGCCGCCGGAGGAGAAGAAGGCTCCGCCGCCCGAGGAGGAGAAGAAGGCTCCGCCGCCCCCGAGGAGAAGAAGGCACCGCCACCGCCTCCTCCCGAGGAGAAGCAGGCGCCGCCGCCGCCGGTGCAGGAGAAGCCGCCGCCACCGTTGGAGCCGCTACCCGCGGACCCCAACTGCATTCCGGGTATCACCTGCTGAGATCGGACAGTATGCAGGTCGTGGCAGGCGAGTCGTGCCGCGGCGTCGCCGGATAACGGCGGTGTCGCGGAGCGGAAAGGGTCCGCAGGTACGCTATCGGCCGTGACTGAGCGGACCCTGGTACTCATCAAGCCCGACGGCGTCCAGCGGCGCCTGATCGGCGAGGTAATCGGCCGGATCGAGCGCAAGGGCATGTCGATCGCGGCCCTGGAGATGCGCGACGTCGGCGACGAGTTGGCCCGCAAGCACTACGCCGAACACGAGGGCAAACCGTTCTTCGACTCGCTGCTGGAGTTCATCATCTCCGGACCCGTGGTGGCCGCGATCGTCGAGGGCCCGCGCGCCATAGCCGCCTTTCGGCAACTCGCCGGCGGCACCGACCCGGTAGAGAAGGCTGCGACCGGCTCAATCCGCGGTGACCTGGCACTTGTCACTCAGGAGAACATCGTGCACGGGTCCGATTCGCCGGAATCGGCCGCCCGCGAAATCGAACTCTGGTTCCCCGGAAAATAGCGCGGTACACCACCTTGGTCCGGTGAGGACCACCGGTATGGGATACTGGCTATCGGGTAGACGGCTGTACACCAGGGCCGGACGCCCGAATGAAGACTTAGACGAGCGCGACCACCGCTCACCCGTGGTGTGGCGCCGACCGTCCCAGCCATCATTCAGCCAGGCACCGGGTGGGTTCGCCAAGCGAACCGCTCGGAGCGAGACCATAACAAGCTCGGGAGTGAACCGCCCGGGCCAACAGCGGAAGCCCTCGCGTGGCCGCGTCGCCAAGGACGCGCCCGGGGGCTTGAGGAGAATACGTGGCCGACGATGCAACCACTGAAGACCTATCGGATGAGACTCGGGAGCCCGAGGCACAGCCTGACGGCCTGACCGTCGCGGTGGAGGACCCTGACGGCTCCGCCGAACCGGCTGCCGAGGAGCCGCCGGCCGGCGACGTCGACGGTGCCGAACCCGACTCCCGGACGATCCTCGAGACCACCCCGGCCGAGGTGCCCGTGGAGCGCGCCGCGTACATGCCGCTTTTCGTGGCGCCGCAACCTGTCGAGTTCGAACCGGACGCCGTGGATGACGACGACGACCCCGGTTTCGACGACGCCGCCGACTCGGATGACGGCCCCGACTCCGACGACGACCAGTCCGAGCGGCCCAGCAGGCGTCGCCGTCGCGGCCGTCGCGGCAGGGGCCGCGGTCGCGGCGAGCAGAGCGGCGACGATACCGACGACGATTCCGATGACGCGCCGTCGAACGGCCAGGCCGACGACTCCGATGACTCCGACGACGATAACGGTGATGACGACTCCGGAGGCGACGACACGGGAAACCGGCGCCGTCGCCGGCGTCGCCGCCGCAAGTCCGGCACCAGCGGGGACAACGACCCGTCACCCGACGATCCGCCGAACACGGTGGTCCACGAGCGTGCCGGGCGCGGCGACAAAGAGAAGAAAGAAAAGAAAGGACAAAGACAAGGACAGCGGCGAGATCCAGGGCATCTCGGGGTCCACGCGGCTGGAAGCCAAACGGCAGCGCCGTCGTGACGGACGCGATGCGGGGCGGCGCAGGCCGCCGATCCTGAGCGAGGCTGAATTCCTGGCCCGCCGCGAGGCCGTCGAGCGTGTCATGGTCGTTCGCGACAAGGTCCGCGTCGAACCGCCGCACGAAGGGGCCAGGTACACCCAGATCGCGGTGCTCGAGGACGGCGTCGTCGTCGAACACTTCGTGACCTCCGCCGCTTCGGCATCGCTGGTGGGCAACATCTACCTCGGCATCGTGCAGAACGTGCTGCCGTCGATGGAGGCGGCGTTCGTCGACATCGGGCGTGGCCGCAACGGTGTGCTCTACGCGGGTGAAGTCAACTGGGAGGCAGCGGGTCTCGGCGGTACGAATCGCAAGATCGAGCAGGCGCTGAGGCCGGGCGACTACGTCGTCGTACAGGTCAGCAAGGATCCTGTCGGGCACAAGGGCGCCCGGCTGACCACCCAGGTCTCGCTCGCGGGCCGGTATCTGGTGTACGTGCCCGGCGCGTCGTCGACAGGCATCAGCCGCAAGCTGCCTGACACCGAACGGCAGCGGCTGAAAGAGATTCTGCGCGAGGTCGTCCCGTCTGAGGCAGGGGTGATCATCCGCACCGCATCCGAAGGCGTCAAAGAAGACGACATCCGTTCCGACGTCAGCCGGTTGCAGGAACGCTGGTCGCAGATCGAGGCCAAGGCCATCGAGATCAAGGGCAAGGCGGCCGGCGCCGCCGTCGCGCTCTACGAAGAGCCCGATGTCCTCGTCAAGGTCATCCGCGACCTGTTCAACGAGGACTTCTCCGGACTGATCGTCTCCGGCGACGAGGCCTGGACGACCATCAATGACTACGTCAATACCGTTGCCCCCGACCTTGTTCCGCGCCTGACGAAATACGAGCCGGCCAGCAACGACGGCCCCGACGTGTTCGCCGTGCACCGCATCGACGAGCAACTGGCCAAGGCGATGGACCGCAAGGTGTGGCTGCCGTCGGGCGGCACACTGGTGATCGACCGCACCGAGGCGATGACAGTCGTCGACGTCAACACCGGCAAGTTCACCGGATCGGGTGGCAACCTGGAGCAGACGGTCACCCGCAACAACCTCGAGGCCGCCGAGGAGATCGTGCGTCAGCTGCGGCTGCGCGACATCGGCGGCATCGTCGTCATCGACTTCATCGACATGGTCCTCGAATCCAACCGGGATCTGGTGCTGCGCAGGCTCACCGAGGCACTCGCGCGCGACCGCACCCGGCACCAGGTGTCTGAGGTGACTTCGCTGGGATTGGTGCAGCTGACGCGAAAGCGGTTGGGCACCGGCCTCATCGAGGCGTTCTCGACGCAGTGCACGCACTGCGCGGGCAGAGGCATTCTGCTGCACAGCGATCCCGTCGACTCGGCGCCCGCCAACGGACGCAAGTCAGAATCGGGGCGGCGCGGTAAACGCGGCAAGAAGGGTGCGCGCAGCGAAGAGGTCGCGGTCGCGAAGGTGCCCGCGCACACCAGCGAACATCCGATGTTCAAGGCGATGCAGGCGGCCAACGGCAAGCACGATGACGACGAGTCACCCGACGACGAGACCAGCGTCGACGGCGAGCAGGCGGCCGAGGAAATCGCCGAGGCCGACACCGACACCATCAAGCAGGCCGTCGTCGACACCGCCGATGCGGAACTCGAAGACGACGACGTCGACGAGGACTACGACGATTCGGATGACGACTCCGACGACGACTCCGAGGATGACGACTCCGACGATTCGGAGGACGAGATCGACCTCGACAACGACGACGAGGAAGACGACCTCGACGACGACATCGAGGTGATCTCCGACGACTCGGATGACGAGGACGACGACTCTGACGACGAAGACGACTCGGACGACGAGGACTCGGACGAGGACGAGGACGACGACGACTCGGACGAAGACGACGAGGACGAGGACGACGACGAGGCTGCTCCGGCAGCGACCGTCGGCGGCAGGCGCCCGCGCCGTCGGTCGGCCGCCCGACCTGCTGGTCCGCCGATGCAATGACCCGCGTCGGTGCTGACGGAGAGCTGAACCCGGTGCACAAGGCGTGACCTGCGGTGATTTGACCGGCAACGCGCCACTCACGTACCCTTGACCAGTTGTCTTTCGGCTGGAGCCGATGACAGCGGGCCCACCGCGGCTCCGCACCCAGACCCGCTCGCGCACCCAACGGGTAGCGCGTGCCCAGAGAAGCAGAGGAACGATGGCGACGTACGCAATCGTCAAGACCGGCGGCAAGCAGTACAAGGTCGCGGTCGGGGACGTGGTCAAGGTCGAGAAGCTCGAGGGCGAGCCCGGCGCCAAGGTGTCGCTGCCCGTCGCCCTCGTCGTCGACGGTTCGAAGGTCACCAGTGCCGCCAAGGAGCTGGAGAAGGTCGCCGTGACGTTCGAGGTGCTCGAGCACACCAAGGGTCCCAAGATCCGCATCCACAAGTTCAAGAACAAGACCGGCTACCACAAGCGGCAGGGCCACCGCCAGCCGCTGACGGTCCTCAAGGTCACCGGAATCAAGTAGGGAGCGATCAGATGGCACACAAGAAGGGCGCTTCCAGCTCGCGCAACGGTCGTGACTCCAACTCCCAGCGGCTCGGCGTCAAGCGGTTCGGCGGTCAGGTCGTCAAGGCAGGCGAGATCATCGTCCGTCAGCGCGGCACCCACTTCCATCCCGGCGTCAACGTCGGGCGTGGCGGCGACGACACGCTGTTCGCCAAGGCTGCAGGCTCGGTCGAATTCGGCCTGAAGCGCGGCCGCAAGACGGTCAGCATCGTGGAGCCGTCGGCCTCGGAGGCCTAGCACTCGCGTCGAGATCGACGTTTGGGCGTGCGCCTCTCGTACTTGTGCGCCCAGATGTTCGTTTCGGCGAGAGGAGGAACAGCCGATGCCCCGGTTCGTCGACCGCGTCGTCATCCATGCGCGGGCCGGTAACGGGGGGAATGGCTGCGCCTCGGTTCACCGCGAGAAGTTCAAGCCCCTCGGCGGCCCCGACGGCGGTAACGGCGGACGCGGCGGCAGCATCGTGCTCGTCGTGGATCCGCAGGTTCACACGCTGCTCGACTTCCACTTCCACCCGCATGTCGCCGCACCGTCGGGAAAGCAGGGCGCGGGCAGCAACCGTGACGGCGCCGCGGGCCCCGACCTCGAGGTCAAAGTCCCCGACGGCACCATCGTGCTCGACGAGAAGGGCAGGCTGCTCGCCGACCTGATCGGCGCGGGCACCCGATTCGAGGCCGCCGCAGGCGGGCGAGGTGGGCTCGGCAACGCCGCGCTGGCCTCGCGTGCCCGCAAGGCTCCTGGCTTCGCCCTGCTCGGGGAGAAGGGTCAGGCCCGCGATCTCACCCTCGAACTCAAGACCGTCGCCGACGTCGGTCTGATCGGCTTCCCATCGGCGGGCAAATCGTCACTGGTGTCGGCGATCTCGGCGGCCAAGCCCAAGATCGCCGACTACCCGTTCACCACTCTCGCCCCCAACCTCGGCGTCGTCTCGGCCGGCGATCACACGTTCACCGTGGCCGACGTGCCAGGGCTGATTCCCGGCGCGTCCGAGGGCCGCGGCCTCGGCCTGGACTTCCTCCGGCACATCGAACGGTGCGCGGTGCTCGTGCATGTCGTCGACTGCGCAACCCTGGAGCCCGGCCGCGATCCCATCTCCGACATCGACGTGCTGGAGGCCGAGCTCGCCGCCTACACGCCCACGCTGCAGGGCGACACGGTGCTCGGTGATCTGGCGGAGCGGCCGCGTGCGGTGGTGCTCAACAAGATCGACGTGCCCGAAGCCCGAGAGCTGGCCGACTTCGTCCGCGACGAGGTCGAGCGGCGTTACGGCTGGCCGGTTTTCGAGGTGTCGACTGTGAGCCGGGAAGGCTTGCGCCCGTTGACCTTCGCGCTGTGGGATCTGGTGTCGCGGTATCGGGCGGCGCAGCCCGAACTGGTGCCGCGCCGCCCCGTGATCAGGCCGATACCCGTCGACGAGAGCGGTTTCACCGTCGAACCCGACGGCGAGGGCGGCTTCCTGGTGCGCGGTGTCCGGCCCGAACGCTGGGTCGCGCAAACCGATTTCACCAACGACGAGGCCGTCGGCTATCTCGGCGACCGACTGAACCGCCTCGGCGTCGAGGACGAGCTGTTGAAGCTCGGCGCTCGACCCGGCTGCGCCGTCACCATCGGCGACGTGACGTTCGACTGGGAGCCTGCCACCCCGGCAGGCGTCGACATCCCGATGTCGGGGCGCGGAACCGACACCCGGCTGGAACAGACAGACCGCGTCGGCGCGGCCGAACGTAAGGCCGCCCGCAAGCAGCGTCGTCGCCCCGGCGGTGAGTCGTGAGCAGTCACCGCGACGCCATCAGGACCGCACGCAGCATCGTGGTGAAGATCGGCACGACCGCGCTGACCACCCCGTCCGGGGTGTTCGACGCCGGACGGCTGGCCACCCTTGCAGACGCCATCGAGGCGCGGATGGAGGCCGGTTCCGACGTCGTCATCGTCTCGTCTGGTGCCATCGCCGCGGGTATCGATCCGCTGCGGTTGACCAAGCGGCCCGCAGACCTGGCCACCAAACAGGCCGCGGCCAGCGTCGGGCAGGTGGCGCTGATCAACTCGTGGAGCACGGCGTTCGCGCGGTACGGCCGCACCGTCGGTCAGGTGCTGCTGACCGCGCACGACATTTCGATGCGGGTGCAGCACACCAACGCCCAACGCACGCTGGACCGGTTGCGCGCGCTTCACGCGGTCGCGATCGTCAACGAGAACGACACCGTCGCCACCAACGAGATCCGCTTCGGCGACAACGACCGACTCTCCGCGCTTGTCGCCCATCTGGTCGGCGCCGACGCGCTGGTGCTGCTGTCGGATGTCGACGGCCTCTACGATTCCGATCCGCGGAAAGGCAACGCGCGCTTCATTTCCGAAGTCGCAAGCCCCGATGACCTCGACGGCGTGATCGCGGGCCGCGGCAGCCATCTGGGCACCGGCGGCATGGCGTCGAAATTGTCGGCGGCGCTGTTGGCATCCGACGCCGGTGTGCCCGTGCTGTTGGCCGCCGCCGACGCCGCGACCACCGCACTGGTCGACGCGTCGGTCGGCACGGTGTTCGCGCCGAGGAGCGAGCGCATGTCGGCGCGCCGCTTCTGGGTGCGCTACGCCGCGGAGTCGGCGGGCGCGCTGACCCTCGACGACGGCGCGGTGCGCGCCGTGGTGAAGCAGCGCCGGTCGCTGCTGCCCGCAGGCATCACCGCGGTGGCGGGACGTTTCCACGGCGGTGATGTGGTCGATCTGCGCGCGCCCGACGAGACGATGGTGGCCCGCGGTGTGGTCGCCTACGACGCGGGCGAACTCGCGACGATGCTGGGCCGGTCGACGTCCGATCTGCCTGCCGAACTGCGCAGGCCCGCTGTGCACGCCGACGATCTGGTCGCGGTGTAGCGAATTCGGCGCGCTGGGTCATCCTCAGGGTGACCAGACGCGCCCAATTCGCTAGGAGGTCAGCTTGGCGATCGCCGACCTGATGCGGTCGGCCCGGCGCGCCGCCGCGTCGACGGGGTCGTCGTCGGACGCCAGCACGTCCACACCGTGGGTACGCGCCGTTTCCTGAAGGCATTTACGGATCGCCGGATCGGTCAGCGCCAGCGCGGCCAGCACGCCCGGTGACAGCTCCTTGCCGCGCAGCACGCCGCGGTAGTGCACCTCAGCGGGGATGCGGAGGTCCAGCGGGCCGTCCTGCAACTGTTCCTTGGCGACCGCGACCAGTGCAGTCAGCACGGCGGCGCCTACGGCGTCGATCAGCAGTCCGCGTCCGGGAAACCATGGCAGCGGAAGCTTGCCGACCTGCTTGTCGATCGCATCGGAGAGCAGATATCCCACCAAGTTGCGGGTGCGGATCTCGGTGACGTCGGACCAGTCCACGTCGTCGCCGTCGAACTCGACGGACTCGGCGCTGAACGCGACACCGCCGAAGTGATTGAGCAGACGCGCGACCCGACGCACCGGGTCCGGCGCATTGACCACATTGGCCACGACATCGCCGATACTCAGCGACCAACGCTCCTGCGCTGGACACGATGTGGGGCGCATCCGGCTCAGGAGCGCGGCCGGATCACGTGTGATCACGCGCTCATCGCGATCGGCAGCTCGTCGGCCAACAGCGCCAACATGGGGGAGCAGCCCGCCTCGATCTTCACGGTCGCGAGGTCGTCGCCACGGGTGTCGCCGCGGTTGACGATCGCGACCGGGATACCGCGGGCAACCGCATGCCGCACGAAACGGAGGCCCGAGAACACCGTGAGCGACGAACCGGCAACCAGGAGCACGTCGACGTCGTCGACGATCGCATACGCCTGCGCAACACGGTGTTTCGGCACGCTCTCGCCGAAGTACACGATGTTGGGTTTGAGCATGCCGCCGCAGCTGCCGCAGTCGATGATCGTGAACGACGATGTGTCGCCGACGACGGCGTCGGCGTCGGGGGCGACCGCGATGCCTCCGACCGCCTCGGCGCGTTCTGCGAACCCAGGGTTGACGGCTTCGAGCAGCTCAGCCAAAGCGGCGCGGGTCATGGTGTGGCCGCAGTCCAGACAGATCACCTCTGCGTAGGTGCCGTGCAGGTTGACGACATTGCGGCTGCCCGCCTTCGTGTGCAGCAGGTCGACGTTCTGCGTGATGAGACCCGACACGACACCGGCCCGCTCGAGGGCGGCCAGTGCGCGGTGACCGGCGTTTGGAAGCGTGTCGTCCATATGCC
Organism: uncultured Actinomycetota bacterium; assembly: GCA_963786995.1. Taxonomy (GTDB): domain Bacteria; phylum Actinomycetota; class Actinomycetes; order Mycobacteriales; family Mycobacteriaceae; genus Mycobacterium. The sequence continues at coordinate 203,645 of CAWBBH010000012.1, forward strand.
GCCAGCCCACATGGTTACGGGCCCAGTACCGCTGCCGGAAAACCGGGTCGGAGGTGAACTGCCGGATCGTCATCGGGTTGCTCGGCGGCGAGTCCGGGCCGCGGTAGTCGGGGATTCCCGAATCGGTGGACATCCCCGCGCCGGTCAGCACCGCAACCCGGCATCCGTGCAGCAGGGCGACGAGTTCGGGGGCTTGCACCCCATCGAGGGTAGGCGATCAGGCGCCCTGGTCGTGTTGCGGCTGGTCCCGGTCCTGCGTCTCATCGCCGACGGCCTCGTGATCCTCGTCCTCGTCGTCGTCGTCGTCATCGAGGTCGTCGTCGTCCTCATCGAGCGGGGCGATCTCGTACACCTCGACGTGCTTCTCGCTGGATTCGGCGTCCGACAGCGGCACCGAGACGGTCAGGATGCCCCGGTCGTAGGTGGCGGTGATGTCGTCCTCGTCGGCGCCGTCGGGCAATGCCAGTGTGCGGTGCAGCGAACCGTAGGAGAACTCCGAGATCCCGTTCGCCTCGGAGGTGCGGGTCCGCACGGCCTTGATCGTCAGCCGGCCGTCGCGGACGGTGACTTCGACGTCGGACACCGGATCGACCCCGGGAAGCTCGGCGCGCACCTCGTAAATCCCGTCCTTGGTCTCGTCCTCGAGGCGCAACAGATGGTTCTCGAAGAACGGACGAAGACCCGGCAACGACGGCAAGCCGTTGAAGAGCTCGGACAGCTCAGGCAGCAAGGGGCGCGACTGACGTTGTACAGCAAGCTTGTTCACGGTTCCTCCAGAGGCCGACGGGTGTCCTCTCACCATGGGCGATGCAGGAAAAATCCTCGAAGCGGGCGCGATGCCTGCGGGCGAACTGCAGACCAACAGGAGTCGGCTCAACGCCCGGCCTCCGAAGCCGCTCAGCGCAGGCACTTCTCCGCGGACTCGAGGTCGGCGCGCATGTTCTCCTCCATCATGCGCAGCGCGGCCTTGCCGAGATCGGCCTCGATGTGCGCCACGGCGTCCGGCGGCACGACGACCTGAAAGCGGCGCACGTAGGCGTCCAGCGCGGTGTAGAGGATGCACTGCTCGGTCACCTGTCCCGTGAGGATCACACGCTTGGCGTCGAGCTGGTTCAACAGGTACGCCAGCGACGTCGCGTAGAACGCGCTGTGGCGAACCTTCTGCAGGAACCGCACACCCTCCTCGGGCACGATCGGCTCGACGAGGTCGCGCCGATCACCCTCGAGCGCCTGACGGACCAGGTCCTGCTGGTTGGCGGCGAAGTCGCCGTAGTTGTCGTTGACGTAGATGAGATCGACATCGTCGCGTCTGCGTGCCTCGGCGACGAGTCCGGCGATGGGCTCGATGATGTTCTCGACGCTCTGCGTCAGCTTTTCGGCGTCTTCATGCTGGTAGCTGTTGAGCATGTCGATGACCAGTACGGCTGTGTCAGTCACGAATCGTTGGTACCCCGTAACAGGTTTATGACACGTCGCGGGCGACAATAGAAGGTGATGGACTTCTATTCCGCCTACGGCCAGGGCTTTGTCCGCGTCGCCGGGTGCACGATGCACACCGCGATCGGCGAGCCCGAGACCAACGCCGAGTCCGTGCTGGAGTCGGCGCGCCAGTGCCATGACGACGGCGTCGGTCTAGCCGTCTTCCCCGAGCTGACGCTGTCGGGCTATTCCCTCGAGGACATCCTGCTGCAGGATGCGCTGCTCGACGCCGTGCAGGATGCGCTCTCCACCGTCGTCGCGGCATCGGCCGACCTGCTGCCCGTGCTCGTCATCGGCGCCCCCCTGCGTCATCAGCACCGCATCTACAACACCGCCGTCGTCATCCACCGCGGGCAGGTGCTCGGCGTGGTTCCGAAGTCGTACCTGCCGACCTACCGCGAGTTCTACGAGCGACGTCAGATGGCTGCGGGTGACGACATCCGCGGCGTCATCCGCATCGGCCGAGGATCTGGGGTCGCCGAGGTGCCCTTCGGCCCCGACCTGCTGTTCATCGCCACCGATCTGCCCGGCTTCGTCCTTCACGTCGAGATCTGCGAGGACATGTTCGTGCCGATACCGCCGAGCGCTGAGGCGGCGCTCGCCGGTGCGACCGTGTTGGCCAACCTGTCCGGCAGTCCGATCACGATCGGGCGCGCGGAGGACCGTTGCCTGCTCGCCCGCTCGGCGTCGTCGCGCTGCCTGGCGGCGTACGTGTATGCCGCTGCGGGCGAAGGGGAGTCGACGACCGACCTGGCGTGGGACGGCCAGACGATGATCTACGAGAACGGTGTGCAGCTGGCCATGTCGGAGCGGTTCCCGAAGGGTCCGCGACGGTCGGTCGCCGATGTCGATCTGGAGTTGCTGCGCTCCGAGCGGCTGCGGATGGGCACGTTCGACGACAACCGCGCACACCACGACATCGACGCGGATTCGTTCCGGCGCATCGAGTTCGAGCTCGATCCACCAGCAGGCGACATCGGGCTGCTCCGCGAAGTCGAGCGTTTCCCGTTCGTGCCGAACGACCCCGAGCGCCTGGAACAGGACTGCTACGAGGCCTACAACATCCAGGTGGCGGGGTTGGAGCAGCGGCTGCGTGCGCTCGCTTATCCGAAGGTGGTGATCGGTGTCTCGGGCGGCCTCGACTCCACCCACGCACTGATCGTCGCTGCCCGCGCGATGGACCGGGAAGAGCGGCCGCGCAGCGACATCCTCGCGTTCACCCTTCCCGGCTTCGCCACCGGCGATCGCACCAAGAGCAACGCGATCCGGCTCGCCGAGGCGCTCGGGGTGACGTTCGAGGAGATCGACATCAGGGCGACCGCCGAGCTGATGCTGGGCGAGATGGGTCACCCGTTCGGTCGCGGCGAGAAGGTCTACGACGTCACGTTCGAGAACGTGCAGGCAGGGCTGCGCACCGACTACCTGTTCCGGATCGCCAACCAGCGCGGCGGCATCGTGCTCGGCACCGGCGACCTTTCTGAGCTCGCGCTCGGCTGGTCGACCTACGGCGTCGGTGACCAGATGTCGCACTACAACGTCAACGGCGGCGTGCCGAAGACGTTGATACAGCACCTGATCCGCTGGGTGGTCTCGTCGGAACAGTTCGATCGACAGGTCAACGAGGTGCTGACCTCGGTGCTGGACACCGAGATCAGCCCCGAACTGGTGCCGCAGGGTGAAGACGAGGAGATTCAGAGCAGTGAGGCCAAGATCGGTCCCTATGTCCTGCAAGATTTCTCGCTGTTCCAGATGCTGCGGTTCGGATTCCGCCCGTCGAAGGTGGCCTTCCTGGCCTGGCACGCGTGGAGCGATCCCGACCGGGGCGACTGGCCGGTGGGCTATCCCGAGGACAAGCGGCCCTCGTACGCGCTGAAAGAGATTCGGCACTGGCTGCAGGTGTTCGTGCAGCGGTACTACTCGTTCGCGCAGTTCAAACGCTCGGCGGTACCCAACGGTCCCAAGGTGTCCCATGGCGGCGGGCTGTCACCGCGTGGCGACTGGCGGGCACCGTCGGATATGTCGGCCAAGACGTGGCTCGACGAGATCGAGCGCGAGGTTCCCGAGGACTGACCGCCGACGGCGGTTATCGCTTCAGGCCGATTCCCGGAACGAAGCGACCGACGGCCGCGGTGTAATCGCGGTAGACATCGCCGTGTTTGGCGACCAGATAGGGCTCTTCAACCGCGCGCACCTGCGCCTCGATCGTCAGCACCAACGCGACAAAACCGATGATTGCCACCACGTTGGGCGTGATGAGCGCGATGCCGCACCCGAAGACGAGCATCGCGGTGAAGATCGGGTTGCGTACGAGGCCGAAAACGCCGCGGCGGACCAGTGTCGTCGTCTCGCCATGGTCGACGCCGATCCGCCACGAGTCGCCCATGTCGATCTGTGCGTAGACCGTTGCGGCGATACCGACCACCGCCAGGGCGATCCCGGCGAGCTGGATGCCTGTTGAGTGCAGGATCTCCAGCGGCGCAACAACACCCGCGAGCTGCAGGACCGGGGCGATGAACGCCGCCGCCATCGCTACGACGAAGCCCACGCCGGCGAACCATTCCAGCGAACCGACGCGCCCACTGACCCCGCGGAAGCCCGTCGATCCGGTATGGCGATGCTGAAGCCAACTGCGCCAGCCGAATCCGAGCAGAGCGAAAACAGCGAACAGCACCAGCGCGACCACCGGCATGGGCGCTCCTTTCTCTAGCAGCACGGGTCTCCCCGCCAGGCATTGCGCCCCTCGCGGACCGCAATCACCGCGATGACCAAGGCGGCGACCGGATCAGCCCAGGACCAGCCGGCGACGGCGTTGAGCACCAGACCGACCAGCAGTGCCGCCGAAAGATACGTGCACAGCAGGGTCTGCTTCGAATCGGCGACGGCCGAAACAGATCCCAGCTCCCGGCCCGCGCGCCGCTGCGCCCACGACAACACCGGCATGACGATCAGGCTCGCCGTCGCCAGAGCGATGCCGATCGCGGACGGTCGCGGCTCCCCGTAGCCGGTCAGCGCCAGCACGGCGTCCACGGCGACGTAGGCGGCGAGCGCGAAGAAGGAGAACGCGATGAACCGCACCGCGGCCTTCTCCCGCGTTTCGGGATCCTTTGCGGAGAACTGCCATGCCACGGCGGCCGCCGACGACACCTCGATCACCGAATCGAGGCCGAATCCGATCAGCGCCGACGAGGACACGCGGCTGCCCTCGGCCAGTGCGATGACCGCCTCGACGACGTTGTAGGTGATGGTCGCGGCGACCAGAAGTCGGATTCTGCGGGCGAGCACGTCGCGCCGCGGCCGTACTGGTGTATTCATCAGCAGCAGGCGTCGGCCTCGGCGGCGGGGCAGCACGCCGGGTCCACGGTGAGGACCAGCCCGATCAGGTCGTCGAGCGCGTGCGCGATCCGGTCATCGGCAAGGCGGTAGCGGCTGCGTCGGCCTTCCGGCTCGGCGACCACCAGTCCGCAGCCTCGCAGGCAGGCGAGATGGTTGGACAGGATCTGTCTGCTCACGCCGATCCTGTCCGCGAGCTCGGAGGGGTAGCCGGGCGCGTCGCGCAGCATCAGCAGGATCTCGGCGCGGGTGGGGTCGGACAGGGCGTATCCGAACCGCGACAGCGCGCTGCTGTGGGTGACCGTCTGCATACCCGGAACGGTACAGCAGATTCTGTATTCAGAAAAGACTGAACTATCCGCTAGATGCGGCCATCCACCCGCAGGTCGGGGTGTACCCAGTTCGGGGAGCGTCGTTCCTTGAAAGACCGGAACCCCTCGATCGCCTCCTCGCCGCTGTAGCTCGCCTGCATGCCGATGCGGTCGAACAGCCCCATGTAGTTGTCCAGGCTGGACTTCACCACCCTCCTGGCGGCGGGCGCCGTCCGGCAGCACTGGGCGAGCACGTCACGGGCTGTGTCCATCAACTCGTCGTGCGCCACCACGCGCGACACCATGCCCCAGTCCTCGGCCTCGGCGGCTGTCAGCGTGCGGCCGGTGAGCATCAGGTCGCGGGTGCGGACCGGTCCGATCAGGCGCGCCAGCATCTGGCTGTAGTAGGTGTCGGCAATACCGCGGAACAGCTCAGGGACCCGGAAGGTGGCCCGGTCGCTGACCACCGCCATATCGCTGCAGAGCGCGATCTGCAGACCCCCGCCCTGGCACAGCCCGTTCACTGCGGACACCACGGGCTTCGTCGACTGGCGCAGCTTCTCGAACGGCGTGACATCCATACCGAGCGCGGCGCCGAACGTCAGCCAGTTGTCGTCACCGGCCCCGCCGAGGTCGCCGCCAGGGGCGAACACGTCGCCGGTGCCGGTGATCAGCAGGCCGGCCAGGTCCGGGTCGGCCTCGACGTGGCCGATCGCGTACTTGATGCCGAAGTACATGGCCGGCGTCATCGCGTTGCGCGCCTCGGGCCGGTCCAGCGTGCAGACCGCGAACGGGCCCTCGCGGCGGAAGCGCAGAAATCGCGTACCCAGCCAATCGCCGTCGGGCGGGCGCGGACCGGTTTCAGTCGTCGACATGGGCTTTACGCCTACCCGGTGGCGACCGCCCCGTCAATCGCCTGGGCATACGGCGCGCAGTCGCCTGCCCCCGGCACCGTCGTGGCCAGCGCGCCCGCGGCGCATGCTCGCCGCAGCGCGTCCTCGTGGCCCGCAGGCCATTCGGCGGCCAGCACGCCGGCGAACACGTCGCCCGCCCCGGTGGTGTCGACCGCCTCCACAGCCGGGGCGGGTACGTCGAACCGTTCGTCGTCGCCGAGGTAGCTTGCGCCACGCCTGCCGCGGGTGATCACCAGATGCCTTACCGGCCAATGCCAGTCGCGAGCCTCGGCCTCGTTGACGACGACGACGTCGGCGAGCTGGGCCAGCGACAGCAGTTCGTGAGGCGCCGCACCCGACGGTGACGCGTTGACGATCACCACCGAGCCGGCATCGCGCGCCAGACGTGCCGCGTCGATCGCCGTGGTGACCGGTATCTCCAGCTGCATCAACAGCACGTCGCTGTCGGAGATCACGGCGCGAGCAGGGCCCGACTGAACCGTCAGGCGGGCATTGGCCCCTGGCGCGACGACGATGGTGTTCTCGCCCGCGGCGTCGACCGCGATGACCGCTGACCCGCTCGGCCCGGGGACAGCGCAAAGGCCGTCCAGGCCGACGCCGTTGTCCGAAAGGTGGGTGCGCAGTTGGTCGGCGATCGGGTCGTCGCCGAGAGCCGCGACCAGTTGCACACCCGCTCCCGCGCGCGCCGCCGCGATCGCCTGATTGCCGCCCTTGCCGCCGGGATGCAACCGCACCGAGGACGCCATGACCGTCTCGCCGGGGCGCGGCAGCGACGCGACGGTGAAGACGTGGTCCATGTTGACGCTTCCCACCACGCACACCCGCGCCGCCATAGTCGCCAAGTTAATCCAGCGTCGCGGCGATCGCTCGAATCAGCTCCGATACGCTGGGGCGATGAGTGTGCAAGCACCGTCGGTGCCCGACTTGCGCCAACAGGTGCACGACGCGGCGCGACGGGCACGGGTGGCCGCCCGCGAGCTGGCGACGCTGAGCACGGCGGCGAAGAATTCGGCTCTGCACGCCGCGGCCGACAACGTCCTGCGCCAAGCCGCCAGCGTGCTCGAAGCGAACTCCGAGGATCTGGCCGCGGCCAAGGCCGCGGGCACCCCGGACGCGATGCTGGACCGGCTCGCGCTCACCCCGCAGCGGATCGACGGCATTTCCGCGGGACTGCGTCAGGTCGCGGGGCTGCCCGATCCGATCGGCGAGGTGCTGCGCGGGCAGACGCTGCCCAACGGCCTGCGGCTACGCCAGCAGCGGGTCCCGATCGGCGTGATCGGAATGGTCTACGAAGGCAGGCCGAACGTCACGGTCGACGCCTTCGGGCTGACGTTGAAGGCGGGCAGCGCGGCACTGCTGCGCGGCAGCTCGTCGGCGGCGCGATCGAACCAGGCGCTGGTCACCGCGCTGCGCGACGCGCTGCGCATCGAGAACCTCAACCCCGACGCGGTGCAACTGCTGCCGAGCCAGGACCGGGCCAGCGTCACCCATCTGATCCAGGCCCGCGGCCTTGTCGATCTGGTGATCCCGCGCGGGGGAGCGGGCCTCATCGACGCGGTGGTCCGCGACGCGCAGGTACCGACCATCGAGACCGGTGTCGGCAATTGCCATGTCTACGTTCATGAAACGGCCGACCTCGACGCGGCCGAGCGCATTCTCCTCAACGCCAAGACGCGGCGGCCCAGCGTGTGCAACGCCGCGGAATCGGTGTTGGTCGACAGCGCCATCGCCGACCGTGCGGTGCCGCGGCTGACCAAGGCCCTGCAGGACGCGGGCGTGACCGTGCACGCCGATCCCTCCGAGGAGGAGTTGCGCGCCGAGTTCCTGTCGATGGACATCGCTTTGGCGGTGGTCGACGGAATCGATGCCGCGATCGACCACATCAACACCTACGGCAGCGGACACACCGAGGCGATCGTGGCGACGGATCTGGCTGCCGCGCAACGGTTCACCGAGCGTGTCGACGCCGCAGCGGTGATGGTGAACGCGTCGACGGCCTTCACCGACGGCGAGCAGTTCGGCTTCGGTGCCGAGATCGGCATCTCCACCCAGAAACTGCACGCCCGCGGACCCATGGGCCTACCCGAACTGACCTCGACCAAGTGGATTGTGTGGGGCGACGGCCACACCCGCCCAGCCTGATTAGGAGTTGCTTTGAGCGTCCCCGCACGCCCGGCGCCGCTGTTCGCCGACATCGACGACGTCGCGAACAAGCTCGCCGAGACCGGATACCTGCCCGACACCGCAACGGCGACAGCGGTTTTCCTCGCTGACCGGCTGGGCAAGCCGTTGCTGGTCGAGGGGCCTGCGGGCGTCGGCAAGACGGAGTTGGCCCGCGCGGTCGCGCAATGCACTGGTTCGGGGCTGGTGCGTCTTCAGTGCTACGAGGGCGTCGACGAGGCACGCGCGCTCTACGAGTGGAACCACGCCAAACAGATCCTGCGCATTCAGGCCGGGCACGGTGACTGGGACCAGACCAAGACCGACGTGTTCTCCGAGGAGTTCCTGCTGACGCGGCCGCTGCTGACCGCGATCCGCCGCACCGAGCCCACCGTGCTGCTGATCGACGAGACGGACAAGGCCGACATCGAGATCGAAGGTCTGCTGCTCGAGGTGCTTTCGGACTTCGCCGTCACCGTGCCGGAACTGGGCACGATCAAGGCCGAGCGCGCGCCCTTCGTGCTGCTGACGTCGAACGCCACCCGGGAGCTGTCCGAGGCGCTGAAACGCCGCTGCCTGTTCCTGCACATCGACTTCCCCGACCCCGACCTCGAGCGGCGCATCCTGCTGTCGCGTGTGCCCGAACTGCCGGGACACCTCGCGGAGGAGCTGGTCAAGATCATCGGCGTGCTGCGCAGCATGCAGCTCAAGAAAGTGCCGTCGGTGGCCGAGACGATCGACTGGGGACGCACGATTCTCGCGCTCGGTATGGACACCATCGACGACGAGCTGATCGCCGCGACACTGGGTGTGGTGCTCAAGCATCAGTCAGACCAGATCAAGGCGAGCGGCGAGCTCCGGCTCAACTAGGAGAGCACTGATGGCCGTCCGACGCACCCGTCCGCCGCAGCCGCTTGCCCCGCACGGCATTCCCGGCCACCTCGTCGAGTTCGTCGAGGCCCTGCGCGGGCAAGGCATTGCGGTGGGTCCGTCGGAGACCGTCGACGCGGGCCGGGTGATGGCCGTGCTCGGACTCGGCGATCGAGAGGCGCTGCGCGAAGGCCTCGCATGCGCGGTGCTGCGCCGCCCTGACCACCGCGACACCTACGACGCGATGTTCGACTTGTACTTCCCGGCAGCACTGGGTTCCAGAACCGTTGTCGACGACGATGACTCGGATGCCGACGGTCTGCCGCCCGAGGACGTCGAGGCGATGCGGCAGATGCTGCTCGACATGCTGGCCGACAACGAAGAGATGGCCAACATGGACGAGCGGCTGGCCGCGATGATCGCGCAGATCGTCGAGGCCTACGGCCGCTACAACTCGAGCCGCGGTCCGTCGTACTCGTCGTATCAGGCGCTCAAGGCGATGAACCTCGACGACCTCGAGGGCCGGCTGCTCGCAGGCCTGTTGGCTCCTTACGGCGACGAGCCGACGCCGACGCAGGAGCAGATCGCCAAGTCGATTGCCGCTCAACGCATCGCGCAGCTGCGCAAGATGGTGGAGGGGGAGACCAAGCGGCGTACCGCCGAGCAACTGGGTCGCGACCACGTGCAGATGTACGGCGTTCCGCAGCTGGCGGAGAACGTCGAGTTCCTCCGCGCCTCCGGCGAGCAGCTGCGTCAGATGCGCCGCGTGGTGGCGCCGCTGGCCCGCACGCTCGCGACCCGGCTCGCCGCGCGTCGGCGTCGGTCGCGGGCGGGTGAGATCGATCTGCGCAAGACGCTGCGCAAGTCCATGTCGACCGGCGGTGTGCCGATCGACGTGGTGCTGCGCAAGCCGCACCCGGCCCGCCCTGAGCTGGTGGTGTTGTGCGACGTGTCGGGTTCGGTCGCAGGTTTCAGCCATTTCACGCTTCTGTTGGTTCACGCTCTCCGGCAACAGTTCTCGCGTGTCCGCGTGTTTGCGTTCATCGACACCACCGACGAGGTCACCGAGCTGTTCGGGCCCGACGCGGATCTGGCCGTCGCCGTGCAGCGCATCACCAGGGAAGCGGGCGTCTACACCCGCGACGGCCACTCGGACTACGGGCACGCGTTCGTGTCGTTCCTGGACAAGTACCCCAACGTGCTGTCGCCGCGCAGTTCGCTGCTGGTTCTCGGCGACGGCCGCAACAACTACCGTAACCCCGAGACCGACCTGCTGACGCACATGGTCAATTCGAGCAGGCACGCGCACTGGCTCAACCCGGAGCCCCGCCACCTGTGGGGCAGCGGCGATTCCGCGGTGCCCCGCTACGAGGACGTCATCGCGATGCACGAATGCCGGTCGGCCAAACAGCTGGCAAGCGTCATCGACGCGCTCCTGCCGGTCTAACGTCCTCGCGAAACCGCATTCCAGCAGGAGAATCGCGAGAAGAGTGCTGCCGAAATGCAATTTCGCGGGGGGAAGTCACGCGAACGAGACCGTGACGTCGCCGCCCGCCGGGTCGGCGTCGGCCACCAGCGACCAGGGCGCGCGATACACCCGCCCCGGCGCGGCGGGCCACGGCGTGCGTTTCGTCGCCAACGTCCTGCCGTCCTGAACGGCGCGCAGCTTCGGCAGCCTGCGGTACTCGTCGACCCAGAACAGCAGGTCGCCTCTGGGTGCGACGCCGCCCTCGAGCGAGACCAGCTGCGGGGCAACCCATCTGAACGGTCCTTCGGTGCGGATGCGAATCGCCTTCGGAGGCTCGTCGCGGCGTTCCAGCCAGGAAGTCACCGTGCCCGCCACGTGCCGACCGTCCAGCGCCGCACCGTCGGCGGTGTCGACGGGGTGCAGCAGGTTGCCGACCGCGAAGACGCCGGGGCTGCTGGTGCGCAGTCCCGCGTCGACGACCGGCCCACGCGTCGCGGGATCCATCGCGAGGCCACCGGTGCGGGCGAGTTCGTGGTCGGGAATCCAGTCGCCGGTGAACACCACCGTGTCGCAGTCGACGCTGACCCTCGAGCCGGTTTCGATGTTCTCGACGACCGCGGAACGAACCCGGCCCTTGCCCTCGATGCCGACGATCCGGCTACGGGTGTGCACCGGTCCCTTCATCAGTGCGCGGCCCGCGACCCGGAACGCCGCATACGACTCCGGGCGGGCATAGCCGCTGACCATTCCGATTGTGGCGCAACCGGCTTCGCGCAGGGTCAGCACCGCCGACCAGCTGACGAGTTCCGCGCCGACGACCAACGCGCGGCTGCCGACCTTCGCGTGGTGCACGTGCACGAGGTTCTGCAGCTGACCGGTCGTGTACACCCCGTCAGGCCGGTCACCGGGAACCAGCCGTGCAGGCCTCGGCCGCTCCCGCGCTCCGGTCGCCAGCACCACCGCGTCGGCCGTGACCGTGCGCAGCCCGCGCGGGGACGTGACCTGCAGCTGCCGGTCGCCCGCCCACCCGGTGACCATCGCCTCGGTCTCCAGCGTCACGCCTGCGTCCTGCGCCATCGCCGTGAGTCGCCTGGCGTAGGCCGGCCCTGAGATGAAGCGCTTGAGGTCGCGTATGCCGTAGCCGAGATGGTCGCTGTGACGCGGGATTCCGCCGGTTTCCGCCTCACGTTCGATGACGAGCACCTCGCCGTCGACCCGATCGGCGAGCGATGCGGCGGCGGTCAGCCCCGACGGTCCACCGCCCACGATCGCGACGGCCACCCGCTGCGCGCTCATCGGTCCGCGCCGTTCGCCTTCAGCAGCGACATCGTGTGCGCGCCGCAGTAGAAGCCCTGACAGCGGCCGTTCATCACCCGGGTGCGGCGGCGCAGGCCATCGAGATCGACTGGCGGTATCGGGGATTCGAATGCGTCGCGGATCTCGCCCGCGGTGACCCGCTCGCAGAAGCACACGATGCGGCCGTACTCGGGATCGGCTGCGATGCGCTCTGCGTCGCAGAACGGCCGGATGAAGGCTTCCCCGAGGTTCGGCATCTGCGGTGGCGGGGGCAGGTCCGGGCGCTCGGTGACGTCGAGACCCGCGTCGCCGAGCAGGCCCGTGACGTACTCGCCGATCGCCATCCCGGACGTCAGCCCGGTGGAGCGGATACCGCCGACGAGCGCGTAGCGCGCCTGCGTGTCGACATCGATGAGGTAGTCGTCGTGTTCGGTGGCGGCCCGCAGACCCGCGTAGGTGGCGGTGATCTCCTCGTCGAACAGCGACGGCATCAGCGCGCGGCCCTTCGACACCAGGAACTCGAAGCCGTCCTCCGATGTACCTGTGGCGCTGCGATCGTCAAGGTTCTCCGACGTCGGACCCACCATCACGTTGCCGTAGATGGTCGGGCTGACCAGCACGCCCTTGCCGCGCGACGACGGCACGGCCAGCACGATGCACGGCACCATCGGCCGGGTCAGCTTGTCGAACACCAGCAGCTCCCCGCGCCGGGGAGTGACGGTGAAGCGCTGGTGGCCGAACTCGGCGTCGAGATGGTCTGCGCCAAGACCGGCCGCGTTGACGATCCACCGCCCGCGTACGTCGCCGGACGTGGTCTGCAGGGTGGTGTGGTCGTCACTCACCGCAGCGCCCGTGACGCGGGCGCCACGCATCAACCGTGCGCCGCGCGCCACCGCATCGGTGGCCAGTGCGAGGTTGGTCGTCCAGGTGCAGATGATCGACTCGCCGGGGACGGTCAGCCCGCCCAGTACCCCGGGGCCGAGATCGGGCACTCGACGGTAGACCTCGTCGGCGCCGACGATTTCGCAGCGGTGGTAGAAGTTGCGCTCCGCCTTGTCTTTCAGGCCGGGCAGCGCGTCGACTTCCTCCTCGGTCCACGCCACCAGCAGCGCGCCGGTCCGCTCGACAGGGATACCGGTCCGCTCGGCGTAGTCACCCAGCAGTTCGTAGCCGCGCGCCACGAGTCGCGACTCCAACGTCTCCGGGGTCGCGTCGTAGCCGGTGTGCAGCAGCGCGGTGTTGGCCTTGCTGGTGCCGTCGCCGACGTCGTCGCGTGCCTCGATGAGGGTCACCGAGAGGTTTGTGCCTGCCAGCGCCCGTGCGATCGCGCAGCCGACGATGCCGCCGCCCACCACGATGACGTCGCTGACGTCGACGGGCGCGCTCGTGTCACGTCGTCTCCTTCTGTGCGACAACAGCTTCGGCGGCGCGCATCCATCGCGACATGAACTCGTCGGCGCGTTCGGCGGACCATTCGGGTTCATATGTGCGGTCGGGTGTCCAGGTGCCGACGGCGTCGGCGACCGACAGCTCGGTGTCGAGGGCCAGTCGCGCGCAGGCGGCCGCGCCGAGAGCGGTGGCGTGCATCGACGGGTAGATGTCGACGGGAATGCGCGCGAGGTCGGCCTGCGCCTGCATGAGCACCGCGGATTGGGTGAGGCCGCCGTCGACACGCAGCCGCGTCAACGGCTGCGCGAGGTCGCTGGCGACGAGGTCGGCCAGGGCGGCGACCTGAGCAGCGATGCCCTCCAGCAGTGCTCGTACCAGCTGACCTCGACCGCTACTGAGGCTCATCCCGGAGAACGAGGCCGCGGCAGCGGAGTCCCACCACGGCGCCGCGAGCCCGGCAAAGGCGGGCACGCACAGCACGCCGTCGCTGGAATCGGCTGCGAAGGAGTCGATTTGATCTGCCGTAGGGACCAACCCGAGGTCGACGGCCCAGCGCACCGCGGAGGCAGCGGTATAGACCTGGCCGTCGACACAGAACGAGGTGTCCCCGCGCAGCTGCCATGCCACCGAGGTGGTGAGGCCGGACGTGGACCGTGTCGCCTTGGCGCCGAGCTGCGCCAGCAGGAACGCTCCGGTGCCGAATGTGCACTTCGCATCGCCTGGGGCAAGACAGCTTTCGGCAAGCAGTGCGGCCTGCTGATCGACGATCAGGCCTGCGAGGGGAATCGTCGGCCCGAAAACATCGGTGCTGCCGATGATCTGGTCACAGCCGACTATTTCGGGGAGCGCTTCTCCGGAAAGTCCGAACAGCCCGATGAGTTCGTCGTCCCATGCCGTGGCGTCCAGGGAGATCAGCAGCGATCTGCTGGCCGTTGATGCGTCGGTGACGAACGCGCCACACAGCCGGTGAACCAGCCAGGTGTCGGTGGTGGTGACCACGCCGTCGGTCGTCATGTTCGCCCGGATCCAGGCCATCTTCGGCGCCGAGAAGTACGGATCGAGCACCAGCCCGGTGCGCTGAGCAACGGTGTGCGCAGACGCCGACAACGGCGCGCAGACGGAATCGGCGCGGCGGTCCTGCCAGACGATGGCGGGACTGAGGGGGTCACCGGTGCGTCGATCCCACGCCAGCACGGTCTCGCCCTGATTGGCGAGCGCGACGGCGGCGACCGGGACACCGGCCTGCGCCAGGGCTTTGCGTCCTGCGCCGACGACCGAGTCGAACAACGCTTTCGGATCCTGCTCGACGCCGCCGCCCGCCAGGTACTGCGGGCGCACCGCAACCTCGGCGATCGACACGACCTGCCCGGCCTCGTCGACCACGATGGCCTTCGTTCCCGAAGTTCCCTGGTCGATCGCCAGGAAGTGGTGCATCGTCAGTCCTTTGCGGCCTCGGCGTCGATCTCGGCATCGATCGAAGCCATCCCCGGCATCGTCAGCCCGTTCTTGCCGCGGCTGACGAGCAGATAGCCGAGATAGCAGGCGCCGATCAACAACATCACGATGACGTACGCCCAGGCCTGCTTGAAACTCGAGTCCCGGAAAAGCGCGAGCTCGAACACCAACCACACGACGGCGACCACCAGAATCGGTATCTCCCACGCTCCGAGATTGAACTTGTCGCTGACCGGCAGTGACTTGCGCTTGATCAGGTAGAGCACGACCGTCGACGCGTACATCACTGCCGGAAGCAGCGTCGCGGCGCCGAACAAGGTGAACAACGCCGTCTCCGAATGGGAGAAGATCGCCAGGATCAGTTCGGCGAGAACGACATAGAGGATGGTGGCCTTCAGCGGCGTGTGGAACTTCGGGGAGATCTCGCTCCACTGCTGCCAACCGGGGAAGCGCTCGTCGCGCGACATCGCCCAGGTCAGCCGGACGCCGGTCATCATGATCACCAGACCGCAGGCGAAGATCGCGAGAACGACCATCAGCAGCAGAAGGGTCGCCACCGCCGAGCCGAGCGTCTTGTCGATGACGTCGGCGATCGGCGTTCCGGATTCGGCCAGCGCAACGGGGTCACCGGCGGCCAGGGTCACCGCGATGATGAACAGGAAGCCCAACACGCCGGAGGCGAGAACGGCCTGCCACATCGCGCGGGGCACGACCCGCTCGGGGTCGTTGGTCTCCTCGGCGAGATTGGCGGCCGATTCGAAGCCGACGATGGTGAACGCGCCAAGCAGGAAGCCGAGCATCCACGGGCCTGCCGTGGTCAGATCGCCGAAGCTCCAGTAACCCTCGGCGGGGATGGCGCCCATGCTGAACAGATTCGAGACGTCCGACTCTCCGCGCACGGCGGCCACGATGAGCAGCAGCACCGTCAGTGCCACCATGCCGATGAGTTCGAGAGAGACGAAGGTGTTGTTCACCCGTTCAGCCCACGGCGTCGAGAACCCGACGAGCAGAGCCTGGATGAGCAGGACGATCCCGGTGACCAGCCAGGCGATCGTCGCGGTGCCCTCGTAATTCAGCAACACCGGGAAGATCGTCGACGCGATCGTGTAATCCACCGCGACCACCACGATCGCCAGGAAGGTGAACGAGATCCAGCCGAGGATCCAGCCGAGGACGGGGTTGGCCAGCCGCGACATCCATTGGTAGTGGTAGCCGGTCACCGGAATCCGCGCGGCGAGCGCACCGAGGACGAACGCGACGGCCAATTGGCCGATGGTGGCGATCGGCCAGGTCCAGATCCCCATCGGGCCCGACGAGTTCAGCACCGCCCCGTAGGTGGTGAAGATGCCGGTGGCGATGGATACGAACGCGAACGCCACGGCGAACGATGCAAATCGCCCGGTGCGCCGCTCCATGGACTGCTTGTAACCGAACTTCGCCAGGTCAGCGGCGTCGCCGGCGACTGAGGGCTCCGGACTCGTCATGCGGTTCTCCATCCGAGCAGGTTGGTATAGACCATGTGGTCGAACCGTAGTATGGGTGTGACGCAGGCCACCGTCAAGCCCGCTCTCGGCTGATAACGAAAGGTTTACGAACCCATGGCCTAGACCACGTGGTTGTCGGGGCCGGTTACTCTGCAGAGATGCCACGCGCCGCCAGGAACCAGCCGCAGGCAACCAGGGTCGGGCCTCCGCCCACCCCGCGGTATATCGCGATCGCGGCGGTGGTGCGCGACCGCATTGCGACCGACCAGCTCGGACCACACACCCTGTTGCCGTCGGAGCGGGAACTGGCCGAACAACACGGCGTCAGCCGGATGACCGCGCGCCAAGCGTTGTCGCTCTTGGAGAGCGAAGGGGTGGTGTACCGCAAGCCGCCGCGCGGCACCTTCGTCGCGGAGCCCCGGGTGGCGTTCCACATTGGCAGCTTCTCGGAGGAAGTGTCTCGGCTCGGGCGCAGGCCTGCTGCCCGGCTTTTGTGGGCCGAGCATCAACACCCAACGCCCGCAGTGCGATTGGCGCTCGGTCTCGACGACGCCGCGATGGTCAACGTCTTTCACCGGCTGCGCACCGTCGACGATGTCCCCTTCGCCCTGGAGACGACGTTTCTGCCTGCCGACCTGACGCCCGGGATTCTCGACGAACCCGACGACGGATCGCTGTGGGCCATCCTGCGCAGTCGCTACGGTGTGGACCTCGCGCGGTCGACGGCCGTGCTGGAGTCGATCGTGCTCGACGATGCGTCCAGCGCGCAGCTCGGCGTGCGCGCCGGCTCGGCAGGCACGCTGCTCACCCGCCGCACGGAGGACAGCACCGGGCGGTGCGTCGAGTACGCGCGCGACGTCTACCGCGCCGACCGGGCCTCGTTCGAGGTGTCCGAACTGCTCGGCTCGCATCGGCTCTCGGCCGTCTGACGGTCGTCGCCACTGCCGTAAGCTGCCTAAACGTGGCATCTCGACGCAGGCTGGGTGTGATGGGTGGGACCTTCGATCCCGTCCACAACGGGCACCTCGTGGCCGCCAGCGAGGTTGCCGACCTCTTCGAGCTGGACGAGGTCGTGTTCGTGCCGACGGGGCAGCCGTGGCAGAAGAACCGCGACGTCACGCCCGCCGAGGACCGCTACCTGATGACCGTGATCGCCACCGCGTCCAATCCGCGGTTCTCCGTGAGCCGGGTGGACATCGACCGCGGCGGTGCCACCTACACCCGCGACACCCTGCGTGATCTGCGGGCTCTGAACCCCGACGCGGACCTCTACTTCATCACCGGCGCCGATGCGCTTGCCTCGATCCTGACGTGGCAGGACTGGGAGGAGATGTTCGCCCTCGCCAGGTTCGTGGGTGTCAGCAGGCCCGGCTACGAACTCGGCGGCGAGCACATCCAGAAGGCGCTGAAGGAAATGCCCCGGGACGCCCTGAGCCTCGTCGAGGTCCCCGCGCTGGCAATCTCGTCGACCGATTGCCGCAAGCGCGCCGAGGGGGACAGACCGATCTGGTATCTGGTGCCCGACGGCGTGGTGCAGTACGTCTCCAAACGCAAGCTCTACCGATCAGCCGTTCTCGCCGCAGGGGAGAAGCCCACATGACCGCATCCGACGAAGCCATCACCATGGCGACGGTCGCTGCGCGGGCGGCCTCGTCGAAGCTGGCCGACGACGTCGTCGTCATCGACGTCTCCGGTCAGCTCGTCATCACCGACTGCTTCGTCATCGCATCGGCCTCCAACGAGAGGCAGGTCAACGCGATCGTCGACGAGGTCGAGGAGAAGATGCGCCTGGCCGGGTACAAACCGGCGCGCCGCGAGGGGGCGCGTGAGGGACGCTGGACACTTCTTGACTTCGTCGACATCGTCGTGCACATCCAGCATCAGGACGAGCGCAACTTCTATGCGCTGGATCGGCTTTGGCGAGACTGCCCGGTTCTTCCGGTCGAATTGGAGGCGGAGCCGTGAGAATGCGTCGCCTCGTGATGCTCCGGCACGGTCAGACCGAGTACAACGCGGGCAACCGGATGCAGGGTCAGCTGGACACCGATCTCAGTGAGTTGGGTCGCGAGCAGGCCGTCGGCGCCGCCGAGGTGCTGGCCAAGCGCCAGCCGCTGGTGGTGGTCTCCTCCGACCTACGGCGCGCATCCGACACTGCGGAGGCGCTCGGTGAGCGTGCCGGGCTGCCGGTGCGGACCGACATTCGGCTGCGGGAGACACATCTCGGCGACTGGCAGGACCTCACCCATCTCGAGGTGGACGCCTCATGGCCGGGCGCACGACTGGCGTGGCGCAACGATGCTCGATGGGCGCCGCATGGCGGCGAGAGCAGGGTCGATGTGGCGGCACGGTCGGTTCCTCTGGTCGAAGAGCTGGTCGTCGAGCAGACCGAGTGGGGGACAGAGGAGCCCGAGCGTCCGGTGGTGCTGGTCGCGCACGGCGGGTTGATCGCCGCGCTGACGGCAGCACTGCTGAGGCTCCCGGTGGACAACTGGCCTGCACTTGGCGGGATGGGCAACGCCAGCTGGGTGCAACTGTCCGGCCATTCCGAGGACGACGCGGCATTCGACGACGTCCGGTGGCGTCTCGACGTGTGGAACGCCTCGGCACAGGTCGCCAACGATGTCCTCTGACTTTACGCAATCCCCGGGTCGCTCCGATGTCCCCGACCCTCCGGGTGCGGGCCCAGCCCGCCGACGCACGCTTCTCGTCTTCTGTGACTCGCTTTCCTACTACGGGCCGACCGGCGGGCTGCCCGCCGATGATCCACGGATATGGCCCAACATCGTTGCTGCTCATCTTGATTGGGATGTCGAGCTGATCGGGCGCATCGGCTGGACGTGTCGCGACGTCTGGTGGGCAGCGACCCAGGACCCACGCGCTTGGGCGGCGTTGCCCCGGGCCGGCGCCGTCATCTTCGCGACCTGCGGGATGGACTCGCTTCCTTCACCACTGCCCACCGTGCTGCGCGAATCCATCCGCTATGTGCGCCCGGGGTGGCTCCGCCGATGGGTCCGCGACGGCTACGGGTGGGCGCAGCCGAGGCTTTCACCGATAGCGCGCCCGGCGTTGCCTCCGCACGTCTCGGTCGAGTATCTCGAGATGACCCGCGGGGCAATCGACTTCAACCGCCCAGGCATTCCGATCGTCGCCTCTCTGCCGTCCGTGCACGTCGCCGAGACCTACGGCAAGGCGCACCGCGGCAGGCCGGGCACCGTCAAGGCGATCACGGAATGGGCGGAGCAACACAATGTTCCGCTTGTCGATCTGAAGGCCGCCGTCGCTGAGCAAATCATGAGCGGGCGGGGCAATCCCGACGGCATCCACTGGAACTTCGAGGCGCATCAGGCGGTCGCCGAGCTGATGCTGAAGGGTTTGCAGGAAGCCGGTGTGAATCAAGAGGATGCGTCCTGACATGGCTGTCGTCGTGGTCACCGATTCGTCGTCCCTCCTGCAGCCCGAAGAGCTGCAGCGGTTCGGGATTCGCCAGGTGCCGCTGCATATCCTGCTGGACGGCAAGGACTTCCGCGACGGCGTCGACGAGGTACCCGCCGATATCCACCAGCGCCACGCCACGACTGCGGGCGCGACGCCCGCCGAGCTCGCCGACGCCTACCGTGAGGCCCTGAAGCACAGCGACGGCGACGGGGTGGTCGCCGTCCACATCTCGGCCGCGCTGTCCAGCACCTACAGCTCCGCCGTGTCGACGGCGCGGGAGTTCGGCCCTGCGCTTCGGGTGGTCAACTCGAGGTCGGCGGCCATGGGGGTCGGATTCGTCGCACTGGCGGCCGCGCAGCAGGCCGCGTCGGGCGCAGACCTCGACGCCGTTGAGGCGGCCGCGCGCTCGGCCGTTGCCCGCGGCCACGCGTTCATCGTCGTGCATCGGCTCGACAACTTGAGGCGCAGCGGCAGGATCCGCCGGGGCGCGTCGCTGCTGGGTTCTGCGCTGTCGCTGAAGCCGCTGCTGTGTCTCGACGTGGACGGCAGGCTGGTGCTCGGTCAGCGGATCCGCACCGCCACCAAGGCGCACGCCGCGATGGTCGATCAGGTGGCCGAAGTGGTCGGCGAGCACGGCGCCACGATCGCCGTCCACCACGTCGACAACCCTGACGCCGCCGAGGACATCGCCAAGACGCTGACCGTCCGACTGCCGCAGATCTCCCCGCCCGCGGTGACCGACATGGGCCCAGTCCTCGCCGTGCACGTAGGCGCTGGTGCGGTTGGCGTGTGCGTCGCGGTCGACGACGAAAGCATCCCTGGCTGACCTTCACCCCGCGTCGCGGCTTCACAAGATGGCCTGACCTGCGTGGATGGTGAAGCAAAAAGTTTTTCGGGATTTTTTCGGAAAAAGTGTGCGATTGCTTTGGGCGCAGCGCTCCTACCTGTGAAAGCGACGCAACAGCGAGCTTCAGACCCAGAGGAGACATCATGTACACCACCTACCCCCAGCACCAGAACTACGGCCCCCAGCACACCACGGCTACGGCTACGCCCCGATGCAGCAGCCGATGCCGATGCAGCAGATGCAGCCGATGATGGCGGCGCCGGTGGCGCAGTCGGCGACCGCGGGCAAGGGTGTGCTGATGATCGCGGGCCTGGCGGTGGTCGGTGCCGCGGCGTTCGGCGGTGTGTATCTGATGAATTCCAGCAGCCAGCCCGAGCAGACCGCGGTGGCCTCGCAGCCCTCGACGGTGTTCAACATCCCCTCGGAGATCAACATCCCCGGCCTGAACACCAACGACGATCCGGCCTCCCCGGTGATCGTCAACAACCCGGCCCCAATCCGGGTGGTCACCCCGTCGGCGCCGCGCTCCAACACCAACAACAAGCCGGCCCCGGCACAGGGTCAGGCACCAGCCCCAGCCACGGCGCCCGTCCCGGCGACCACCGGAACGACCGGCACCACGGGAACGACCGGCACCACGGGAACGACCGGCACGACCGACGGCGCGAAGAAGGCGGGCGACGACGCGGCAGCGAAGGCAGCGGCCGAAGCGGCGGCGAAGAAGGCGGCCGAGGATGCGGCGGCGAAGAAGGCGGCCGAGGATGCGGCGGCGAAGAAGGCGGCCGAGGATGCGGCAGCGAAGAAGGCGGCCGACGATGCGGCGGCGAAGAAGGCGGCCGAGGATGCGGCGGCGAAGAAGGCGGCCGACGATGCGGCGGCGAAAGCAGCGGAGCAGAAGCAGATTGACGACCTCAACAAGCAGTTGCAGGAGCAGCAGAAGCAGGCCGAAGACGTTTTCTCGAACTTCCCGGGGTTCTGAGTCGCCACCTTTCAAGCTCAGCCCAGGCCACACCCGGCCTGGGCTGAGTCGTCTGCGGAGTCCAGCCGCTAGCCGGCGAACCGCCCGGTCACGGGCGGCAGATCCTTCAGCGTCACAATGCCAGGCGGCGCAGCGACGACTGCGGGCACCGCGTTGGTCACCGGCAGAGCCGTGTAGATCATGCCGAGGCCCATGAAGCCCGGCTCGGTCCAATCCTTCGGCGGCAGGCAGTGCAGAACCGTGCGCATGTTGGGCAGCCCGAAAACCTGGATGACGTGCCCGTGCTCGAGCGGCTTGGGCGGCGTCACGTGATCGCCCATGACCCAGTTGAACCCGACGCTGACGACGTTCCTGTCGCCGACCCAGCCGCGGTGGTAGCCCATCACGCCGCCCACGGTGCCCTCCGGGATCTGCATGAAACCCAGGTCGCTGTCGCCGGTTGCCGGGGTGAACGTGACGTCGAAGGTCATCCGGTCGAGTTTCGCGCCGATCGCATCAGCCATCATCGCCGCGGACTCGGCGAAGACCTCGCTTTCACGCCGCACGTTCTCGGCGAGGCCGGGAGTGTCGGGATCCTGCGAAAAACCCATGGCGGTCTGGGTTCCCGCTGACTCGTAGGTCGAGCAGTCGACCGACTCGGTGATCCTGATTTCGTCCACCCGCTCGCAGGAACCGCTGAGCACCATGCCGACCATGTTGGTCATCCCGGGATGCGCGCCGCTTCCGAAGATCGTCGAATTGCCCTTCTCGCAAGCCTTTCGAATGCGGTCGAGATCCTCGGGCGTCTGCTTCCCACCGGTGATCCAGGCGGCGCTGGAGCACACGTTGACGCCTGCCTCCAGCAGCCGGGTGAGCTCGTCGATGTCGGGCCACAGCGGGTTGTAACAACAGGCGTCGGGCTTCAGCGCGATCAGCGACTCGACGTCGTTGGTGGCGGTGATGCCGGTCGGCTCGTCCCAGCCCGACAGCTCTGCGGCATCCTTCCCCACCTTGTCGGCACCGTGGGCGTACACGCCGACGAGCTCCATGTCGGGCCTGCCGATGATGGCGTGCAGCGAACGCTTCCCGATGTTTCCCGTCGTCCACTGGATCACCCGGATCGGCCGGTGCGGTGTGCTCATGTCCGAAGACACTAGTTCGGTGCGATGATCGACAGCGATGAGTACCGGTGGTATTCGCGCATTCACGTTCACGCCGGAGGACGGCGTCCCACCTGGCGTCGCACCGTTCGCGCATGCGACAGCGGCGGGCCCGACGCTGTACGTGACGGGACAAATGCCCACCGACGTCACCGGCAGAGTCGTCGGTGACGACGTCGCGACCCAGACCGACCAGGTCCTCGGCAACCTGCTGCGCGTCACGCAACTGTGCGGCGGGGGACTCGCCGACGTGGTCTCGGTGCGCGCCTTCCTGATCGACTGGACCGACTACCAGGCGTTCAACGCCGCTTACGCGCAGTGGTTCCCCGACCGGCTGCCCAGCCGCACCTGCGTCGGCACCACCGGGCTCGCCGTCGGTGCGCTCGTGGAGATCGACTGGGTGTGCTGGCGAAGCGACGGCTGGGGCGGTTGACGGCCGATTCCCGCCGGCATTGAACCCGCGGGCGCTCCTTCGCGCGTCGCAGTCAGCGCCGGCGACTAGGTCCCCCGATCGGGGGACACCCGGTTCATCCGTTGTGACGGCCGGTTGGCCGACGCGCACTCCTGCGCTGCTGAGGCACAGTTATCTCATCGCCGGAAAACACCGGCGGAGGAACTGAAAAGCCAACGCACACAAGGAGATACAAAATGAACGCCAACATCGCCCGCTACATCGCCCTTCCGATCGTCTCGGCAGGCATCCTCGGTGGAGCCGCCCTCGGCCTCGCAGGTATGGCCGGCGCCACCACCACGGTGAACCAGAACGGCCCCAACGTCTCGATCGTGACCTCGCCCGACACCTATGCCAAGCCGGCGCCGAACGCGCTCCCCGGCTGGCACCACCACCACGGCATCGGCCGCTTGGCGATGTTCAACCAGTAAGCCGATGTTCAACCAGTAATCCGACAACTGAATAGTCCACTCCATATGAGGCCCTCCCCGGCGCGGTCAACTCCGGGGAGGGCCTCCCTGCCGTGGTCGGTCGTGCACAGCGCGGAGTTCATCCACAGACTGCGCTGACGAAAGGCTCGCCGCTCGGATGACGTCGATCCGCACCTCTAGCGTCGGGCACATGGGAACCGAACTGCCCACCGATCGTCTTCATCGCAGGCTCGGCGCCGAGGTCGACGCGGATTCCGGTGCAGAGGACGACGGCACATCCGATGCCGCACTGTCGCGTTGGCTTCCTGACACCAACACGCAGGCGTCGCCGGGATGGCTGGCGGCAGCGCGCGCCGATCCCGGCCGGGCCGGCGCCATCGCGTTGGGTGTCGTCGGTGTGGTGGCCGTGCTGGTCACCGTCTTCACACTGCTGCGCGACAAGACTCCGCCGGTGGTCTCGGCGAAACTGCCCCCGGTGGAGATGGTTTCGAGCGCACCGACGAGCCCGTCGGCTCCTGCCCCCGAGGGGCCGGTCGTCGTGAGCGTCGTCGGACTCGTTCACAAGCCAGGGCTGGTCACCGTGTCGTCGGGCGCACGGATCGCCGATGCGCTGACAGCGGCCGGGGGTGCCCTCGACGGTGCGGACCTGATCGGTTTGAACATGGCCCGACGTGTCGCAGACGGCGAGCAGATCATCGTCGGCATCGCCGCGCCGCCGGGCGAGCCGACGACCATGGGCAGCTCCGTTGCGTCCGAACCGACCGCGGCTGCATCGTCGGGCGAGCCGACCGCCAACGACGCCGGCCCGGCGCCTGCCGCATCGATCGACCTGAACTCCGCGACCGAAGAACAACTCGACGCGCTACCCGGCGTCGGTCCCGTGACCGCGGCGGCCATCGTCGCGTGGCGGACCGCCAACGGGTCGTTCACCAGTGTCGATCAACTCGCCGACGTGGACGGTATCGGTCCGGCGCGACTCGAGAAACTGCGCGCCCAGGTCCATGTGTGAGCGTCGCGGTGGACGGTCTCGAGCCCCGCCTCGACCTGCGCCTTGTGCCCGCCGCGCTGACGGGTTGGGCGGTGACCGCCGCGGGGGTGCTGTGGTCGACCGTCGGCGTCGTCGTGGTCCTGGCGACAGTGGTCGTCGCCGCGGGCGCGGCGGCATGGTGGGGAAGCAGACCGCACCGAGGCGACTCCGGTGCACGCATGACAGCGTCCGGTGCCGCGGCAATCCTGCTCGTGGGGTCGAGCTTCGGCATCGCGGTGTTGCTTCGGGTCGAACAGGCCAGCAGCCATCCGCTCACCGAACGCGACGGTGACATCGCCCGCGTCGTCGTCACGCCCAGCGAGTCGCCACGGTCGGTGGCCGGCGGCAGAATGATGTTCCGGGGCTCGGTTCAAGTTGTCGATTCGGTCGAAATGTCAGGCCGTGTCATCGTTTTCGCGCCCGTCGCCGGGTACGCCGAGCTGTCAGCGGGGCAACCGGCCGCGTTCAGCGCGCGCGTGACGCGCCCGGGCAGACGTGATCTCACAGTCGCCACGCTGTCTGCGACCGGAGAGCCCACGCTGGGCGAGGCCGCACTGAGCCAACGGGCCGGGCAGCGGGTACGCGACGCGTTCGCCACCGCCGCGCGCGCTGCACTGCCCCCAGAGCAGGCGGCGATGCTTCCCGCACTGGTCCTGGGAGATACCTCCGCAGTATCGGCGGACACCGCCGCGCAGTTTCGCGCGTCCGGGCTGACGCACCTGACGGCGGTGTCCGGGGCGAACGTGACCATCGTCTGCGGCGCGGTGCTGCTGAGCGCGGCGGTGGTCGGACCTCGCGTCGCCGTCGCGCTGGCAGGCGTGGCGCTGATGGCTTTCGTCATCGTCGTGCAGCCGTCGGCGAGCGTGCTGCGCGCCGCTGTGATGGCCGCGATCACCTTGCTGGCACTCATGACACACCGTCGCAGACAAGCGATTCCGGTGTTGTCGGCAGCTGTCATCGCATTGATGATCGCGGCACCGGAGCTCGCCGTCGATGTCGGCTTCGCGTTGTCGGTGTCGGCGACGGCGGCCCTGGTTGTCATCGCGCCCGCGTGGTCGCGGCGTCTCGTCGCTCGCGGTTGGCCCAAGCCGGCGGCCGATGCGGTGAGCGTCGCCGTCGCCGCCCAGCTCGTGACCGCACCGCTGGTGGCTGCGATCTCGGGCACGTTCAGTGTCGTGGCGGTGATCGCCAACCTCGCCGTGGCGGTCGTCATCGCCCCGATCACCGTGATCGGCACGGCTGCGGCGGCGCTGGCGGTGATGTGGCCCGCAGGATCCGGGCTGCTGATCCGCTTCACCGGACCGCAGCTGTGGTGGCTGCTGAACGTCGCCGAATGGTCGGCAGGCGTTCCCGGCGCGTCGCTGTCCGTGCCTGAGGGCGTACCCGGCGCGATGACCGTCGTCTCGGTCGGGGCGGCGGCCGTTCTCGCCATGAGGTGGTTGCGGCGGTGGCTGTCGGGACGGCGTGACACGATCTGAGCGTGAGCGGATCGTGCGCGAGGCGCGAGCGTATGAGCGGAGCGGTTCCCGGACTGCATCTGGTGCTCGGCGAGGAGGAGCTTCTTGTCGAGCGCGCGGTCGCCGCGGTGCTGCGTGCGGCCCGCAAGCAAGCCGGGAACGACGACGTCCCGGTCAACCGAATGCGCGCGGGCGAGGTGAGCACGTCAGAACTCGCGGAGCTGTTGAGCCCGTCGCTGTTCGCCGACGAGCGCGTCGTCGTGTTGGAGTCCGCTGGCGAAGCCGGCAAGGAGGCGGTCGCGCTGATCGAGGCTGCGGCGGCTGACCTCCCGGACGGCACACTGCTGGTCGTGGTGCACTCCGGCGGAGGCCGCGCCAAGGCGCTGGCCGCACAGCTGAAGACCCTCGGCGCCGAGGTCCACCCGTGCGCCAAGATCACCAAGGCCGCAGAACGTGCCGATTTCGTCCGCGCCGAGTTCCGCGCGCTGAAGGTCAAGGTGTCCGATGACACCGTCACCGCGGTGCTGGACGCGGTCGGTTCCGATATCAGGGAGCTCGCGTCGGTGTGCTCGCAACTCGTCGCCGACACGGCGGGGACCGTCGAC
The DNA here is from genome assembly GCA_963786995.1 of uncultured Actinomycetota bacterium. Lineage (GTDB taxonomy): Bacteria > Actinomycetota > Actinomycetes > Mycobacteriales > Mycobacteriaceae > Mycobacterium. Next base: position 230,172 of record CAWBBH010000012.1, read on the forward strand.
GCGGCGGCGGTGCGGCGCTATTACAGCGGCAAGGCCGAGGTGAAGGGTTTCGACATCGCCGACAAGGCGGTCGTCGGCGACGTCGCGGGCGCTGCCGAGGCGCTGCGCTGGGCGATGATGAGCGGCGAGCCGCAGGTGGTGCTCGCCGACGCGCTCGCAGAGGCCGTGCACACGATCGCCAGGGTCGGGCCGCTGTCAGGCGATCCCTACCGGCTCGCCTCGGAATTGGGCATGCCGCCGTGGCGGGTGCAGAAGGCGCAGAAGCAGGCGCGCCGGTGGTCGCGGGAATCCGTCGCGACGGCCCTGCAGCTGGTCGCGACCTTGAACGCCGACGTCAAGGGCGCAGCGGCGGACGCCGACTATGCGCTGGAAGCGGCGGTGCGGAAGGTGGCGGAGCTCGTCAGCGAGTGAACCGGGCTCAGAGCCTGTTGAAGGCGCGGGCCAGCGCGGACTTCTTGTTCGCCGCCTGGTTCTTGTGAATCACGCCCTTGCTGGCAGCCTTGTCCAGCTTGCGGTTGGTCGACGCGAGCAGCTCGCCGGCCTTGTCCTTGTCGCCGGCCTCGGCGGCCTGACGGAACGAGCGGACGGCCGTGCGCAGTGAAGACTTCACCGACTGATTGCGGAGTCGGGCAAGCTCGTTGGTCTTGATGCGCTTTACCTTCGACTTGATGTTGGCCACGCGCTAGTTCCTTCGTAAAACTGAGTTGGGTTTGAAAAGCTCTTTCAGGCGCCCGACGTGCGGGCAGCGACGGTTCAGACTACCAGCGCGGGGGGTAAATGCCCAAAGTGGTCGACCTGAGGAACTCGCTGGCCTGCGCAAACGAAGCGCGTGGGGCAGCATGTCAACGGTGAGCCTTCGCACACCGCGCACGCGGGAAGCAGACATCCCGACGCCAACCCAAACCGCCGTGTCCTCACGATCAACCAAAAGCCGCGCCGCCCGTTACGACGGGATCTTCGACGGCTACAGCCACCTGGGCAGCTATTCCGAGGCGTACGACGAGATGTTCGACGCCCAGGGCAACGTCCGCGCGCCCTACAAAGGGATCTACGCCGAGCTGGCCCCGTCGGACGCCTCTGAGCTGGCAGCGCGCAACGACGCGCTGGGCCGTGCCTTCATCGACCAGGGCATCACGTTTTCGCTGTCGGGTCAGGAGCGTCCCTTCCCGTTGGACCTGGTGCCGCGGGTGATCTCGGCGGGCGAGTGGTCGCGGCTGGAGAAGGGCATCCGGCAACGGGTCAAGGCGCTCGAGATGTACCTCGACGACATCTACGGCGAGCAGGAGATCCTGCGCGACGGCGTCATCCCGCGCCGACTGGTCACGTCCTGCGAGCACTTCCACCGGGAAGCGGCAGGCATCGTCCCGCCCAACGGCGTGCGCATCCACGTGGCGGGCATCGACCTTGTCCGTGATGGGCAGGGCAACTTCCGGGTGCTCGAGGACAACCTGCGCTCCCCGTCGGGCGTCTCCTACGTGATGGAGAACCGCCGCACCATGGCGCGCGTCTTCCCCAACCTGTTCTCCACCCACCGGGTCCGCGCGGTCGGCGACTACTCGTCACACCTGCTGCGCGCACTACGCAACGCCGCAGCATCGAACGAGGCCGATCCCACGGTGGTGGTGCTGACCCCCGGTGTGTACAACTCGGCCTACTTCGAGCACTCGCTGCTGGCCCGGCAGATGGGCGTCGAACTCGTCGAAGGCCGCGACCTCTTCTGCCGCGACAACACCGTCTACATGCGCACCACCGAGGGTGAACGCCAGGTCGACGTGATCTATCGCCGCATCGACGACGCGTACCTCGACCCGATGCAGTTCAACCCCAGCTCGGTGCTCGGCGTCGCGGGGGTGCTGAACGCGGCCCGGGCCGGCAACGTCGTGATATCGAGCGCGGTCGGCAACGGCGTCGGTGACGACAAGCTTGTCTATACCTACGTGCCCACCATCATCGAGTACTACCTGGGCGAGAAGCCGCTGGTCGCCAACGTCGACACCTACCGGTGCTGGCTCGACGACGAACGCGAGGAAGTGCTCGACCGCGTCGACGAACTCGTCATCAAACCCGTCGAAGGCTCCGGCGGATACGGCATCGTGTTCGGACCCGACGCGTCGCAGAAGGAGCTCGCGACGATCAGCAAGAAGATTCGCAACGATCCGCGCGGCTGGATCGCCCAACCCGTCGTGCAGCTGTCGACGGTGCCCACCCAGATCGGCGACAAGCTGGCGCCGCGCCACGTCGACCTCCGGCCGTTCGCGGTCAACGACGGCGACGACGTCTGGGTGCTTCCCGGCGGCCTGACCCGTGTCGCGCTGCCGGAAGGGTCGTTGGTGGTCAACTCCAGCCAGGGCGGCGGCTCGAAGGACACCTGGGTGCTGGCCTCGCGCACGTCGGTCGCCGATCGCGAGCTTGCCGCCGCCGAGGTGGTCCGCGAGCTGCCCAAGCAGCCGAAGGGGCAGAGCGCTGACCAGAACGGCGAAACCGCCACCCAGTCACAGCAACAACAGCAGGCGCCCGGTCCCGGACAGAGTCAACAGCAGCAGCAGCAGCAGATGATCGCGTCTCCGAGGAGCGCTCGCGTGAAGAGAGATCGATGATGCTCGCCCGCAACGCCGAATCGCTGTACTGGATCGGTCGCTATGTCGAGCGCGCCGACGACACCGCCCGCATCCTCGACGTCACCGTCCACCAGCTCCTCGAAGACTCCAGCGTCGACCCCGATCAGGCGTCGCGCACGCTGCTGCGGGTGCTGGGCATCGACGCGCCGGACGAGAAGCTCGACGTCTGGTCGCTGACCGACCTCGTCGCCTTCAGCCGCAACACCCACGGCCAGTCGATCGTCGACTCCATCTCGGCAGCACGCGAGAATGCCAGGGGTGCACGCGAAGTCACGTCCACCGAGATCTGGGAGTGCCTCAACACCACCTTCAACGCGTTGTCCGACCGCGAGCGTGCCGCCCGACGTCTCGGTCCCGGCGAGTTCCTGTCCTACGTCGAACGACGCGCCGCGATGTTCGCCGGACTGGCCGACTCGACGCTGTCCCGCGACGACGGCTACCGGTTCATGGTGCTCGGTCGCGCGATCGAACGGGTCGACATGATCGTGCGCCTGCTGCTGTCGCGGGTCGGCGACAGCGCCTCGTCACCGGCCTGGGTGACGGTACTTCGGTCGGCGGGTGCCCACGACACGTATCTGCGCACCTATCGCGGTGTTCTCGACGCCGCGCGCGTCGTCGAGTTCATGCTGCTGGACCGTCTTTTTCCGCGGTCGGTGTTCTACTCGCTTCGGCTGGCGGAGCACAGCCTCGACGAACTGCACCACCGCGCGCTGAACAGGGTCGGTTCGACCGCCGAAGCGCAGCGCCTGCTCGGCCGGGCCCGCAGCGAACTGGAATTCCTCCGGCCCGGCGTACTTCTGGAATCCCTCGAGTCCCGCCTCGCCAGCCTGCAGAAGACATGCCGGGACGTCGGAGATGCCTTGGCGCTGGAGTACTTTCACTCCGCCCCGTGGGTGGCGTGGACGGACGCCGGCCGCAACGGCTCACTGGTCATCGAGGAAGGCGAAATCTAGATGTGGCGCATGCGGGTGGTGCACTCGACCGGCTACGCCTACAAATCACCGGTGACGGCCTCGTTCAACGAGGCGCGCCTGACGCCGCGGTCGGACTCCCGACAGAACGTCATCCTCAACCGCGTGGAGACGGTGCCGGCGACGCGCTCCTACCGCTACGTCGACTACTGGGGCACCGCCGTGACGGCCTTCGACCTGCACGCTCCGCACACCGAGCTCGAGGTGACGTCGTCGTCGGTCGTCGAAACCGACACCGGTGAGCTGCCCGAGAAGAAGGTCAGCTGGGACGATCTGGTGTCCGAGGCGGTGATCGACCGCTTCGACGAGGTGCTCGGCCCGACGCAGTACACACCGGCCAGCAGGCGCATCGCCAGGGTCGGCGAGAAGATCATCAAGGAACATGATCCGTTCGAAGCCGTTGTCGCCGCCGCGAATTGGGCGCACAGCGAGCTCGACTACGTGCCGGGCACCACAGGTGTGCACTCTTCTGGACTGGACGCCTTGAAGGAGGGCAAGGGCGTATGTCAGGACTACGCTCACTTGACCCTGATCCTGTTGCGCAGCATGGGGATTCCGGCCCGGTACGTATCGGGGTACCTGCACCCGATGTCCGACGCGCCGGTCGGTGACACCATCGACGGTCAGAGCCACGCCTGGATCCAGGCGTGGACGGGCGGCTGGTGGCACTACGACCCGACCAACGACGCCGACATCAACGAGCAGTACATCTCCGTCGGTGTCGGCCGCGACTATTCGGATGTCTCACCCCTGAAGGGCGTGTACTCGGGGGAGGGCTCGACGGACCTCGACGTGGTCGTAGAGATCACCCGGCTGGCGTAGGAGGGCGCGCCGGTCAGCCCCGCCCTCCGCAGACACCCGGGTGCACCTCGACGCGGTGCAGATCGTCGCCGAGTTCGATCTGCCTGCTGAATTCCTTCGCCGCCAGTGCCCGCCACTCGTCCTCCTGGCCTGGCGCGATGCCGGGGACGTAGTGGGTGAGAACGAGGATGCCGACGCCAGCCCGCTCGGCGGTGGCCGCGGCTTCCTCGACCGACGAGTGGTAGTCGCAGATGTCGCGGATCCGCTGTTGCGGCATCTGCATGATCAACTCCTTGCGGATCACGGTGTGCACCAGCGCACCTGCGCCAGCGGCCAATTCGTCCAGGCTTTGGCACGGCACGGTATCGCCTGCCAACACCACGGAGGCGTCGGCGTGCTCGATGCGGAACCCGATCGTCGGCGTCACAGGGCGGTGGTCGGTCGGCGCCACGGTGACCCGCACGCCGTCGCGGGCCCACACCACGCCGTCGGTGACTTCCTCCACCTCGACGCGCGGCGGACCGGTGATGTCGGGGTGATGGGCGATCCGATAGCCGATGTCGTGGCCGAACGCCTTCAACGTCGCTTCGACGACCTCAGCGGTGCCCGGCGGACCGATGATCGGCAGCGGCGCCGGATCCGGGTCGAACGTCGTCACCCAGCGGGTGATGATCACGTCGCCGAGGTCGGCGATGTGGTCGCTGTGCAGGTGGGTGAGCAGCAGGGCGCTCAGCGCGTTGGCGCCGGAACCCGCTGCGGCCAGACGCTGCTGCACGCCGCGCCCGCAGTCGATGAGGAAGGTCTGCCCACCCGCCCGGACGAGCGTTGACGGACCGGCCCGGTTGGGGTCGGGAATCGGGCTTCCGGTGCCGAGCAGCGTGACCTCGATCATGAGACATACCTACTCCGGTCGGCGACACTATTGCGGCCTTATCGTCAGAAAGCGCCTAACGTCTACGGCTGTGGGCGCGCAACCGGCCGGTGCCGTCGCAACATGGTTGTGGCACGTCGACGCCGACATCGGGCAGACCGTCGAGTTCGTGACCGCGCACCGCCTCCGCGAAGTCTGCGTCGCCGTACCGCTGCGCGGGGTCGACGAGGACGTCGCGAACCTGGCCCACGCGTTGCGGGTCAACGGGATTGCGGTGTCCTGCCTCGGCGGCGACCCGAAGTGGGCCGTCGACCACGAGACCGCGCTGAATTGGGCGTTCCGCGCGACCACCGACGCGGTGTTCGACGGCGTACACCTCGATGTGGAACCGTGGACGCTACCGGGATGGCCCGATGAGGCGCCCACGCTCATGGCGTCCTACGCCGCCCTGGTGGAGGAGATGGCAGAGATTGCGCCACTGGCGGTGGACCTTGCGCCGTGGCTGGTCGACGGTCACCGCGGTGTCGTGGCCGGCATTGCGCGACAGTGCAATTCAGTGACGGCGCTGGCCTACCGCGACGACGCGGATGCGATTCTCGCGGCCGCGGCCGGAATGGTCGTGCTTTGTGACGCCGCCCAGACGCGCTTCCGGATCGGTCTCGAAACTCAGCCTCCGTCACTGGGCGTACCTGCCCACACCACATTCGGTGACGACGGTCAGGCCGCGATGGACGCTGCGCTCAGCACCGTCGCCGAGGGCATATCCAGCTCGCTGTTCGACGGATTCGCCATCCACCACCTCGAGTCGTGGCGACGACTGCGCTCGTGACGGCTACTCGCGACCCGCCGAAACCCAGCTCATATCGCGGAACCTGTTGCCCGACACCGTATCCGCGGCGGCATCGAGTGCGGTGAGCTGCTCGGCGGTCAGCGTCACCGCCAGCGAGCCCAGGTTCTCCTCGACGCGCGCGGCCCGGCGGGTGCCGGGAATCGGCACCGACGCGACGCCCAGCGCTTCCGCGCGGTAGCGCAGCCAGGCCAGCGCGACCTGCGCGGCCGTCGCGCCTGCGGCCTCGGCGACCGACGTCACCAGATCCACTACCGCCAGATTGGCGTCGAGTGCACCCTCGGCGAACCGCGGCATCGTTGTACGGAAGTCGTTCGCCGACGACAGGTCAGCGGCCGACCGTACGGTACCGGTCAGAAAGCCGCGGCCCAGCGGCGAATAGGGTACGAAGCCCACACCGAGCTCGGCGGCCGCGGGCACGACGTTGCGTTCGACGTCGCGGCTCCAGATCGACCATTCGCTCTGGACAGCGGCGATCGGGTGCACCGCGACCGCGGCGCGCAGCTCGTCGGCCGTCACCTCGGACAGCCCGAGGTGACGCACCTTGCCCGCAACGACCAGCTCAGCCATCGCGCCGACGGTTTCCTCGATCGGTACCGACGGGTCGCGGCGATGCATGTAGTAGAGGTCGACGACGTCGGTGTTCAACCGTGACAAGCTCTCGTCTAGTCTTCCTCGTCGGCACAACCAGCAGCGCAGCCCGACTGTTCCGGCGAAGGTGCTTTCGCCGCGACCAAGTTGGACCTAACCTGATGTGACACCGGTCACGATGGAGGCGACGATGCGAATCGCGGACGTGCTGCGCACCAAGGGGGGCACGGTGGCGACGATCACCCCCGAAACCTCGGTTTCCGGGCTGCTCAACGAGCTGTCGCTGCACAACATCGGCGCCATGGTCGTCGTCTCGCCCGACGGTGTGGTGGGCATCGTCTCCGAGCGCGACGTGGTGCGCAAACTGCACGAACGCGGCGGCGAGCTGCTGCGACTGCCGGTTTCGGAGATCATGACGACGATGGTCGCGACATGCACGCCCGCCGACACCGTCGACCACCTCAGCGCCCTGATGACCAACAAGCGGGTCCGGCACATCCCGGTTGTGGAGAACAACCGTCTTGTCGGCATCGTCAGCATCGGCGACATCGTGAAACAGCGCATGGAGGAGTTGGAGCGCGAGCAACGGGCGCTGCAGGACTACATCACCCGTGGCTGACATCGAACCACGGCCCACGGAGCGGGCCGACGTTCGATCGCTGTCGAAGGTGCTGGCCCGGGCCTTCTACACCGACCCGGTGATGAAGTATCTGCTGCCCGATGACAAGGCCAGAACCAAGGCGCTGCCTCGGTTGTTCGCGACGCTGGCCAGAAACCATTTCATCGCCCGCGGCGGTTCAGAGGTGGCGCGCCGCGACGGCGTGATCGGCGCCGCGACGCTGTGGGACCCGCCGGGGCTGCGCAAATCGTCGCGATGGGAAGACCTGCGGATGATGCCGATCCTGGCGTGGCACTTCCACTCGCGCGCCGAGCAGACGAAGACCCTCGGACGGCTGATGGAAGAGGCCCACCCCGAAGAGCCGCACTGGTACCTGATGGTCATCGGGTCCGATCCAACCGTGCGTGGCGAAGGCTTCGGGCAGGCGCTCATGCACTCGCGCCTCGACCGCTGCGACCGCGAGCGGGCACCCGCCTACCTTGAGGCCAGCGAGGAGGCTCTCGTGCCCTACTACCTGCGGTTTGGCTTCGCGCAGATCGCCGAGATCAATATTCCCGGCGGTCCGACAATGATTCCGATGTGGCGGGCGCCGCGGTAGGTCAACCCCATCCGCTAGCAAAGGAATGGGCGACGACACCGCGAAAGCACGGCACTCTATGGCAAGATACCGGCATGGCCGATTATTTGCCGGATCTGGCGGCGCTGCTGCCGTCGTGGCAGCTTGCCTTGCGCTCCGAGGGCAAAGCGCCGGGCACGGTGAAGACGTACAGCGACGGTGTAGCGGGATTCCTGCGCTGGTGTGACGCCACCGGTACGGCACCGCAGATCGGGAAACCGGCGGTGCAGGCTTGGATTGCTGATCTGCTCGACGGCGGCGCCCAGTCGGCGACGGCGATCGCGCGATTTAAGGGCGTGCGGCAGTTCGCGAAGTGGCTGGCAGCGGAGGGGGAACTCGACGCAGATCCGCTGATGGGGATGAACCGCCCGAAGGATGATCGCAAGCTGGTTCCGGCGCTGACCGACGACGAACTCAGGGCGCTGATCGATGCCTGTCGCGGCAAGTCATTGAAGGACCGCCGCGACGAGGCGATCGTGCGACTCATGGCCGAGACGGGCGTGCGCGCCGGGGAGCTGCTGGCGCTGCGCGTCGCCGACGTCGATCTGAACCGCGGACTGGCCGTGGTGTATCGGGGCAAGGGCGGTAAGGGCCGTGTGGTGCCATTCGGGCCTCAGACCGGCGCCGCGTTGGACCGCTACGTCCGCATAGCCCGGCGGGAGCTTCGGTTCACCGACGGCGGGCCGCTGTGGGTGGGTGCGGGTGGTCGGACGTTTGGCTATCACGGGATGCACGAAGGGCTGAAGGCGCGCGCCGACCGCGCGGGAGTCGCCGGGTTCCATATTCACCGGCTGCGCCACACCGCGGCGACCCGATGGCTACGGGCGGGCGGCTCCGAGCAGGGGTTGATGGCTGTCGCCGGGTGGTCGACAAGAACAATGCTCGACCGTTACACCGGCGCCAGTGCGTCCGAGCGGGCCGCTACCGAGGCGCGGACGTTGAATTTGGGCGACCTGTGAGCGATGACGATGCGCTACAACGGTTTTTGCCGACCCTGTCATCGCAGCGCGGTGTGCCCGCTGCGGTCGGCTGGTGGCCGTGTATGGCACCGATAGGTGGTTTGAAGAGTCGGATAGGTGCCGGTGCGATCCGGCGCCGAGGCTGCCTGTCGGTGCCGAATTGGCCGCGCTGATAGCGCGCGCGCCGAAGCTAAGCACCGTGTCTCGTCGCATCGGGCGCGGATCACCATCCGCATTTAGTTGATAGCATGACATTTCGGCCCTAGTTCTGGGCACCCACGGAGGTAGAGCGCTTCGGGCTTCGAGAGGTGCCCGAAATCGACGCTTCCACTAGCCTGACCCCTGCTGAGCGTGTTCTACGCGCGCGGCAGGCCGCACACGCATCCTGGGCGCAAACCGAGGACCGCTCGGCGCGCATTATCGCGCGCAACGTCGATCTGGCGACGGTGGCCAAGATCGAGGACGCCAACCCCGACGCGCTGTCGATCGATGAGGCGCTGGTGACAGTAGCGGCCGAATGTGCCTGCGACGTCAGCGACTTGTTTATTTTCGGCCCTCCCGCCGCCGTGGCGGCACTGGTCGGCAATGCGACGTTCACCCCGGCGAACGGTTCCGACACCGAGTCCTACGCCAGCCGATACGGCGGTGCGACGCTGTATCCGACTGCTGGAGCAACGGCCGACACGTTGACGGTGTTTCATCCGCAGAGCTTCCGCGCGTTCGCCAGTCCGCTGGCGTCGGCGGTGTTCATCGACCCGAAGACAAGCAAGCAGGACTTCGGTCAGTGGATGTTCTTCGGTCTGGGCAAGGCGCTGGTCGGTTCCGCGATCACCGTCGATACCGCGCCGTAAGAGCCTCACCCCCGGCGCCGGCTCTATAGCGGGTGGGAGGGACCTGGCCGATGACATATTTATTCAGTAGTCAGTCAGTTAGCAAAAACCACGTATTAACGTCTCCGCAATTTGTTTGCAAAAACACGCTTTTGCCAACCGCTGCGCTATTACGGTGACTTCGGCGGCTTTATTCGCAGTCGCCGCGGTTTTTTCAGTTCTGAACCAGCGAACCAAAAGGAGAGCGCCAATGCGCACAATAATCGCCCGAGCCGCTGGTGCGGTGGGTCTAGCAGCGGTGGGTCTTGTGGCCGCAAGCGCGGCTACCGCTCACGCTGACACCGGTGGCATCAACATCACCTTCGGTGGGGTTACCTACAGCTGCAACCCGTGCACGTCCACCAGTGCCAAAACCACTACCACGTACACGACCAGTACGGGGACCCAGACGTTTAGCACCAATGCCACCACCTCACGGCTATACCTGAAGAACACCACCACCAATACGACCGGCACCACCAGCACTAACTGGTACGCCGGGGATTTGGGCCTGTGGGGAGGTCAAAAGGTCACCACTACAAGCGGAACCACTGGCTACCAGACCGGTTACTACACCGATACCGGCACAATCAAGACCACGACTATAAGCACGTCGCCTACAAGCGTCACAACGGCACCCTAACCGGCCGCATATCGAACCACCGGAGACCACGTCGTCAAGAGCTAGGCGGGCCTAGCGGGGATCGCGGCGCTTCTTTTCGCTCGTGAAGCAAGTTGACGTATTCCACGAGCTTCGCAATTAGCGCGGCTTGGTCCGCGATCAGTTCTTGCTGTACTTCGATGCGTTCGGCCTGGTCCAACAGGGTGTTACGGAGTTCAGGTAGCGCCTTATCCAGCGCGGCTTTCAGTTCGTCGGACGCCTTTGCGCTCGTCGTCAGGGCCTCGCGGTGAGCGGAGACCCCGTTGAACATCTCGGCCATCGCCTCTAGCGTGTCGTCGACTTCCGGCGGTCGTGTCATCGGTGGGCCTCTCGTGTCGGTCGTAGCCGACCCAAGGATACCGACACCCATGGCACTCGCAACTGACCGTGTTCTCGCTGGTCACGCCTAGCACAAAGCTTGGGGCTACCGCACTGGTACCTGATGGTCATCGGCAGCGACCCGTCGGTGCGCGGCGCCGGCTTCGGGCAGGTGCTGATGCATTCCGCCTCGACCGCTGCGACGCCGAGCACGCACCGGCCTACCTCGAGGCCAGCGAGGCGTCACTGGTTCCGTACTACAACCGGTTCGGATTCGAGCAGATCGGCGAGATCGACATCCCCGGCGGCCCGACGATGATCCCGATGTGGCGGGCGCCGCGGTAGCTCAACTCCACGAGTAGTCCCTGCGCAGCCTGGCGGCGACGATTTCGAACGTCGCGCGCTCCAGGATCGCGCCTTCGCGACGGATGCCCTCCTCGGGCACGTCGAGCACCCTGTCCAGCCGCACCCAGCTGGGCCGGGCCTCATAGTCCCAAGGACCCGACCCGATAGCGACCCAGTCGCGATCGTCTCGATGGCGTTCCTGGCTCGTCAGCATCAGACCGAGCAGGGTGGCGCGATCGCGGCCGACCACCAGCACCGGCCGGTCCTTGCCGCGAGACGGATCGTCCTCGTAGACCACCCACGTCCACACCACTTCGCCGGGGTCGGCGCGGCCATCGAGATCGGGCGCATAGACGATCTTGCGGGCCCGGTGAGCGGTCGGGACGCTGTTCTTGGTGATCGGCCGGCCCGAGGTGATTTCGGGCCTGACGTCGACGTCGGTGCCCAGCAGGGCGTCGACACCGGCCCTGATGCCCTGCTGGATTCCGCGGGGCAGGGTGTCAGGTCGCTGCAGCTGCCGGATGATTTTGGGCGCCTCGTTGAACACGAGGTGCTTGGCAGCGGTCCCGGCCAACCGCTGGAACGTCTTCCACTGCGAGGCCATGTTCGCAGCATATGTGAAGGGCACGGAGCGCGATTGTGTCGCAATGCCCATGGCTAGATACCCTTGACGGCAGATAGCACGCCCGCTATCGGACGCCTGACCAGGAGATTCCCATAAGCAGTTTCGCCGACCAAACCTTCACCGCGCCGGCGCAGATTCGGAACTTCTGCATCATCGCCCACATCGACCACGGCAAGTCCACGCTGGCCGACCGGATGCTGCAGTTCACCGGCGTGGTCGCCGACCGCGATATGCGCGCGCAGTACCTGGACCGGATGGACATCGAACGCGAACGCGGCATCACGATCAAGGCGCAGAACGTCCGGTTGCCCTGGAACCTCGACGGCACGGATTACGTCCTTCATCTGATCGACACACCGGGTCACGTCGACTTCACCTACGAGGTGTCGAGGGCGTTGGAGGCGTGCGAGGGCGCGGTGCTGCTGGTCGACGCCGCCCAGGGCATCGAGGCGCAGACGCTGGCGAATCTGTACCTGGCGCTGGACCGCGACCTGCACATCATCCCGGTGCTGAACAAGATCGACCTGCCCGCCGCCGACCCGGATCGCTACGCCGCCGAGATCGCCCACATCATCGGGTGCGAGCCGACCGACGTGCTGCGGGTGTCCGGCAAGACCGGCGACGGCGTCGCCGACCTGCTCGACCATGTGGTGCGTGAGGTGCCGCCCCCGCAGGGCGATGCCGACGCGCCGACACGCGCGATGATCTTCGACTCCGTCTACGACATCTACCGCGGCGTGGTGACGTACATCCGCGTTGTCGACGGCAAGATCCTGCCGCGCGAACGGATCAAGATGATGTCCACCGGGGCCACCCACGAACTGCTGGAAGTCGGCATCGTGTCTCCCGAACCCAAGCCGTCCGCAGGGCTGGGCGTCGGCGAGGTCGGGTACCTCATCACCGGTGTGAAGGATGTCCGGCAGTCGAAGGTCGGCGACACCGTGACAACCGCGCGCCACGGCGCCGCCGACGCGCTCACCGGCTACCGCGAACCCAAGCCGATGGTGTACTCGGGCCTCTATCCCGTTGACGGGTCGGACTATCCGGATCTGCGCGATGCGCTCGACCGGCTGCAGCTCAACGACGCGGCGCTGGTCTGGGAGCCGGAGACGTCGGTGGCGCTCGGGTTCGGCTTCCGGTGTGGCTTCCTCGGGCTGCTGCACATGGAGATCACCAGGGAGCGGCTGGAGCGCGAATTCGATCTGGACCTGATCTCCACGTCACCGAACGTGGTGTACCGGGTCGAGGTAGAAGGAGGGGCCGACGGCTCGCAGATTGATCGTCACCAACCCGTCGGATTGGCCGGATGGAAAGGTGCGCACGGTATTCGAGCCGGTGGTCAAGACCACGATCATCGCACCGAGCGAGTTCATCGGCACCATCATGGAGCTGTGCCAGTCCCGACGCGGCGAACTCGGCGGCATGGACTACCTGTCGCCGGAACGGGTGGAGCTGCGCTACACGATGCCGCTCGGCGAGATCATCTTCGACTTCTTCGACTCGCTGAAGTCCCGCACCCGCGGGTACGCCAGCCTCGACTACGAGGAGGCGGGCGAACAGGAAGCCGACCTGGTCAAGGTGGACATCCTGCTGCAAGGCGAAGCGGTCGACGCGTTCAGCGCGATCGTGCACAAGGACTCGGCGTCGGCGTACGGCAACAAGATGACCACCAAGCTCAAGGAACTCATCCCGCGCCAGCAGTTCGAAGTGCCTGTGCAGGCCGCTATCGGTTCGAAAATCATTGCCCGCGAGAACATCCGCGCGATCCGCAAGGACGTGCTGTCGAAGTGCTACGGCGGTGACATCACCCGTAAGCGCAAGCTGCTGGAGAAGCAGAAGGAAGGCAAGAAGCGGATGAAGACCATCGGCCGCGTCGATGTTCCGCAGGAGGCCTTCGTCGCTGCGCTGTCGAGCGATGCGGCGAGCGACAAGCCGAAGAAATGACGACGCGGGTCGTTCTCGGCGGGGTCGCTGTCGCCGCGCTGATGGCCTTGACCGGTTGTGTGAGCACCGTTTCCGGCACGGCGGTACGCAACGCGACCACGGTGCCGTCGAACATCCCGAAACTCGACGAGTCGGCACTGGAGCGGGTGTTGCTCCCGATCGACGACGTCAACGACATCATGGGCACGACCGATCTGGAGGTCACCAGCGACATCGACGACATGACCGACTCGTCGGACAAGGTGTCGGACCCGGACTGTCTCGGCGCGATGTTCGGCGCCGAGGAAGCCGTCTACAAAGGCAGTGGATGGACGGCGGTGCGCGATATCGTCGCCCGCGAACCCGAGGACGACAACGACCACTGGATCGAGCAGACCGCGGTGATCTACCCGGAGGCGGGCAATGCCAGCAGGTTCTTCGAGAAGTCGCGGTCGATCTGGCAGAAGTGCGCGGGTTCCTCGATCGCGGTGGACACCGAGGACACCAGCTCGCTGTGGGAATTCGAGGAGGTGGTGGTCGGCGACGGTCTGATCACTCAGATCGCGACGCAGGAGGACGCCGACGGCTGGGGTTGTCAGCATGCCCTCGCTGCGGCGTCCAACCTGACCGCCGAGACGTGGGTGTGCGCGTACAACCTCGGCGACGAGGCGCCGACGATGGCCATCGACATCCTGCGCAACGCCGCGGACAGATAGAACCCGCGCTACATCGGCGCATTGGCCGGCTGGAAACCACCTGAGCTGTCCGACTCCTCCTCTGCGCGGATGACGTGCACCACGGCGTTGATCAACGCCAGATGGGTGAACGCCTGCGGGAAGTTGCCCAGATGGCGGCCGGTGCGCGGCTCGATCTCCTCGGCGTAGAGATGCAGCGGGCTCGCGAACGACAGCAGCCTCTCGCACAGGTGCTTGGCCCGGTGGATCTCGCCGATCTCGACGAGCGCCGACACCAGCCAGAAGGAGCAGATCGTGAAAGTGCCTTCCTCGCCGGACAACCCGTCGTCGGTCTCCTCGACCCGGTAGCGCAGCACCAGACCCTCTTCGGTCAGCTCGTCGGCGATCGCCATCACGGTGGCGCGGATCCGCGGGTCGTCGGGCGGTAGGAAGCGGGTGAGCACCGCCAGCAGCAGCGACGCGTCGAGCGCGTCGTCGCCGTAGCGCTGGGTGAGCACTCCGCGCGAATCGACGCCGTTGGCCAGGATGTCGGCCTTGATCTCCTCGGCGATCGCGCGCCACTGCTGGGCGTAGGACCGCTCGCCCTCGATCTCCGCGAGCTTCGACCCCCGGTCGAGCGCGACCCAGCACATGATCTTGCTCGAGGTGAAGTGCTGCGGCTCACCGCGCACCTCCCAGATGCCCCGGTCGGGCTCACGCCAGTGCTTGATGGCCTCTTCGACCTGTTGCTTGAGCACCGGCCACAACGACTCGGGAATCTGCTCGCGCGACTTGGTGTGCAGATACACCGAATCCAGCATCGTGCCCCAGATGTCGTGCTGCATCTGGTTATAGGCGCCGTTGCCGATCCGCACCGGGCGCGCGTTGTCGTAGCCGGACAGGTGGTTGAGTTCCTCCTCGACGAGGCTGCGTTCACCGCCGACCGCGTACATCACCTGAAGCGGATGTCGCTCACCGTTGTTCGCACCCGACACGTCGGCGATGAACGCGAAGAAGTCGTCGGCCTCGCGGTCGAGGCCGAGGGTGTAGAGCCCCCACAGCGCGAACGTCGAGTCGCGCACCCACGCATAGCGGTAGTCCCAGTTACGTTCGCCCTGAGGAGTTTCCGGCAGAGAGGTCGTCGGTGCGGCGAGCAGCGCGCCGGTCGGCGAGTACGTCAAACCCTTCAGCGTCAACGCGCTGCGCTGGAGGTAGGACCGCCACGGGTGGTCGGGGAAGTCGCCGACGTTGATCCACTGCCGCCAGCACTCGCTGGTCTGCCACATCTTGTCGGCGGCCTCGTCGTAGGTCTGCGGCGACGGATGCTTCGACCAGCTCAACGCGACGAAGACGTTGTCGCCCTCCTTCATGCGAGTGCGGGCCCGTGCCTCGCGCCCTTCCAGACCGATACGCAGGTTCGTGGTGATCCGCAGAGTCGGGTGCGAGTCCGGAGTCTTCACCGCACGCGCGATCGCCTCGCCGTACGCCTGCGCCGAGTACTCCCATGTGGCGTTGTTCCGGTGGTAGTCGAACGACGGTTCGCAGTTCAAGACCAGTTCGACGGTGCCGCTGACACACCGCACCGTGCGCAGCAGGATGTGCTCGGCGTCCCAGTCCATCGGCGTACGGCGATGTGTGCGCGAGCGCGAGTCGATGTCGTGCCACGGGCCCATCACCAGCGCATCGCGGACGATGATCCAGCCGGTGTGGGTCTGCCACGTCGTCTCCAGGATCAGGCTGCCCGGTAGATAACGGCGTGCCGCGGGCACCGAGACGCCGTACGGGCCGAGCCGGAAGTGTCCCGCGCCGCGGTCCAGAATCGCACCGAACACGCTGGGTGAGTCCGGCCTCGGTACGCACAGCCACTCGACGGAGCCGGCGGACGAGATCAGGCACGTGTTCTCGCAGTCGGAAAGAAACGCATAGTCGGCGATCGGGGGGAACGGGTTCCGCAACGCTGCGCTGGGCGCGTAGGGCACCGGTGCCGTCACGGTCAACGGCGGAGGGCCCGGGGCCTCACTGGCCGTTTCATGTTGCAGAACCATGCGGACATCATCGGCTCCCAACCTGCTCGCCGTCTACTCGACCAGCGGTGTGTCTGCGCTTTGCTGGCTCACGGCGGCCGCCACACGCTCGTTCGCGCCGGGTTGGCCGCCCTGACCTGGGGAAACGGCGACTGCGAAGAGTGTCCCGTGCAGGGTGCGCCCACCAGCCCGGATCGACGCGGCAGATGCCCGCCTAGGCTGGCCGGGTGGGCGGCTTCCTCAACTGGTGGGACAGCGTCGAACTGTGGCTGTCCGGCCTCGGGTTCGTCGCCCAGACCGCGGTCGTGATGCCCGTCGTGTTGGCGCTGGCCTACGGAACCGCGATCCTGCTGGACGGAGCGCTCGGCAACGGGATCCGCCTGCTGCGCCGCGCGCGGCACAAAGACGAGGATCCGCTGTGACGCCCATGCCCCGGTCCCGGGTCACGTTGATTCTGGTCATTCTCGTGGTGCTGGTCGTCGTCATGTGGCTCGTCACCCGCTGACGGCCGCGAAAACCCAACGCTGAGCGGTTAGCCCGACTCTGTTATTGTTCCCGCCATGCAGGCAGCGTCTGGCAACAAGAGCGGCCACATCTTGGCCCTCATTGCCGTGGGTTTCACAGCTGTCGCTGATGTCTGTTGTTGTCGCTGATTCCACACCCGTCCGCGGTTTGGTGTCGGTAGCGGCTGTTTCGTGCCCACTTGCTGATCTTCGCCTTGCCGCCGTGACGGACCCGTCCGTCTCGTCCACAGCAAGGAAGGTCATTCATGAACATCCGCAGAGCCTGGCTTCATGCCGCCGCCCTCGCCACCACGGCATCGGTGCTCGCCGCATGCGGCGGGGGATCCAGCGACGTCGCGGGCGGGGGTGACCAACCCGGCGGCGCCGAGACCACGCTGACCCTGGTCGCCTACGCGGTGCCCGAACCCGGCTGGAGCAAGATCATCCCGGCGTTCGCCGCCACCGAAGAGGGCAAGGGCATCGCCGTGACGACGTCCTACGGCGCGTCCGGTGATCAGTCGCGCGGCGTCGTCGACGGCAAGCCCGCTGACATCGTCAACTTCTCCGTCGAACCCGACGTCACCCGTCTGGTCAAGGCCGACAAGGTGGCCAAGGACTGGAACGCCGACGCCACCAAGGGCATCCCGTTCGGTTCCGTGGTTTCGCTGGTCATTCGCAAGGGCAACCCGAAGAACATCAAGGACTGGGATGACCTGCTGCAACCCGGGCTCGAGGTGGTCACGCCGAGTCCGCTGAGTTCCGGCTCAGCCAAGTGGAATCTGCTGGCCCCGTACGCAGCCAAGAGCAACGGCGGGCAGAACCAGCAGGCCGGAATCGACTACGTCAGCAAGCTGGTCTCCGAACACGTCAAGACGAGGCCGGGCTCCGGGCGTGAGGCCACCGACGTGTTTCTTCAGGGCACCGGTGACGTGCTGATCAGCTACGAGAACGAGGCGATCAACGTCGAGCGGCAGGGCAAGCCGGTCGAACACGTCAACCCGCCGCAGACCTTCAAGATCGAGAATCCCGTTGCCGTGGTGACGTCCAGCGCACACCAGGAGCAGGCCAACGCGTTGAAGAACTTCCTCTATACGCCCGAGGGACAGAAGATCTGGGCGCAGGCCGGTTTCCGACCGGTCGATCCGTCGGTCGTCGAGGACTTCGCCACCGACTTCCCGACTCCGCAGAGACTGTGGACGATCGCCGACCTGGGTGGATGGAGTGAGGTTGATCCCGCGTTGTTCGACAAGGACAACGGCACCATCACCGAGATCTACAAACAGGCCACTGGATGACAGCTAGCGTCGGACCCCCGTCCGAAACCGAGAGGCCCACCGCCGGCGACGGTGAGGCCGGACCGCCTCGCGGTTTTTTCACCAGCCGGTACGGCAGCACGTCGCTGCGGGTCGGGGTTGCCACCACCTGGCTCTCGGTCATCGTGCTGTTGCCGCTGGCCGCGATCGTGTGGCAGTCCGCCGGGGGTGGCTGGGAGGCGTTCTGGACGGCGGTCACGTCGAACTCAGCGATCGCGTCGTTCCGGGTGACGCTGACGATCTCGATCGCGGTCGCGGTGATCAACTTGTTCTTCGGGCTGCTGATCGCCTGGGTTCTGACGCGGGATCAGTTCCCCGGCAAGCGGCTCGTCGACGCGATCATCGATCTCCCGTTCGCGCTGCCGACGATCGTCGCCAGCTTGGTGATGCTCGCGCTGTACGGGCCGAACAGTCCGGTCGGGATCCACATCCAGCACACCAAGTGGGGCGTCGGCGTGGCGCTGCTGTTCGTCACGCTGCCCTTCGTCGTTCGGTCGGTGCAGCCGGTGCTTCTCGAGCTCGACCGTGAAGTCGAGGAGGCCGCCGCATCGCTTGGCGCGAACAACTGGACGATCTTCACGCTGGTCATCCTCCCCGCGCTGCTTCCGTCACTGCTTTCCGGTGCGGGCCTTGCCTTTTCACGCGCCATCGGCGAGTACGGCTCGGTGGTGTTGATCGGCGGTGCCGTTCCCGGTGAGACCGAGGTCTCCTCGCAGTGGATCCGGACACTGATCGAGAACGACGACCGCACCGGCGCTGCCGCGATCTCGATCGTGCTGCTCGTCATGTCGTTCGTCATCCTGTTCATCCTCCGCAGCGTCGGATCCCGGGCGGCCAAGCGCGAGGAGCTGGCCAGGTGAACGTGACCACTCCCGTGCGGTATCTATTGCGCTACGTCGCGCTCGGCTACCTGCTGTTGTTGCTGATCGTCCCGGTGGGCCTGATCCTGTGGCGCACCTTCACGCCAGGCGTCGGCGCCTTCATCGAATCGGTGACCACCCCCGCGGCGATCTCGGCGCTGCAGCTGTCGCTTCTCGTGGTCGCGATCGTGGTGCCGCTCAACGTGCTCTTCGGGGTGCCGACGGCGTTGGTGCTGGCCCGCAACAAGTTTCGCGGGAAAAGTCTGCTGCAGGCCGCGATCGACCTGCCGTTCGCGGTGTCCCCGGTCGTCGTCGGTGTTGCACTGATCCTGCTGTGGGGGACCAACGGCGTCTTCGGGTTCGTGCAGAACGATCTCGGCTTCAATATCATCTTCAGCTTCCCGGCCATCGTTCTTGCCAGCATCTTCGTCACCGTCCCGTTCGTCATCCGCGAGGTCGAACCGGTGCTGCACGAACTCGGCACGGACCAGGAGGAAGCGGCGGCGACTCTGGGTTCCAGCTGGTGGCAGACGTTCTGGCGGATCACCCTGCCGTCGATCCGCTGGGGCCTGATGTACGGCGTCGTGCTGACCATCGCACGCACGCTGGGGGAGTTCGGCGCGGTGACGATCGTCGCCGCCAACCTGCCGGGCTCCTCTCAGACGCTGACGCTTCTCGTTGCCGACCGGTACAACCGAGGTGCCGAATACGGCGCCTACGCGATTTCGACACTGCTGATGACGGTCGCGGTGCTCGTGCTGATCGTTCAAGTGATCCTCGACGCGCGGCGCGCGAAAACGGACAATTAGGCCAGGAGACGCTGACATGACGAATGCGATCACGGTGCGAGGCGCCAACAAGCACTACGGGGACTTCGCCGCGCTCGACAACGTCGACTTCGATGTGCCGTCGGGATCGCTGACCGCGCTGCTCGGACCCAGTGGATCGGGCAAGTCGACGCTGCTGCGGGCGATCGCGGGTCTCGACCAGCCCGACACCGGCACGATCACCATCAACGGCCGCGACGTCACACGCGTACCGCCGCAGCGCCGGGGCATCGGCTTCGTGTTCCAGCATTACGCCGCGTTCAAGCACCTGACCGTTCGCGACAACGTCGGGTTCGGTCTGCGGATCCGCAACCGGCCGAAGTCCGAGATCAAGAAGAAGGTCGACAACCTTCTCGAGGTCGTCGGCCTCGCCGGCTTCCAGACCCGTTATCCCAACCAGCTTTCCGGCGGGCAGCGACAGCGCATGGCGTTGGCTCGCGCGCTCGCTGTCGATCCGCAGGTGCTGCTGCTCGACGAACCGTTCGGCGCGCTCGATGCGAAGGTGCGTGAGGACCTGCGTGCCTGGCTGCGCAGGTTGCACGACGAGGTGCACGTCACCACTGTGCTGGTCACCCACGACCAGGCGGAAGCACTTGACGTGGCCGACCGGATCGCGGTGTTGAACAAGGGCCGTATCGAGCAGGTCGGTTCCCCGACAGCCGTCTACGACACACCCGCGAACGCGTTCGTGATGTCGTTCCTCGGCGCGGTGTCGTCGCTCAACGGCACTCTGGTGCGGCCGCACGACATTCGTGTCGGCCGCAACCCCGATATGGCGATCGCGCAGTCCGACGATTCGGTACAGGCCACCGGTGTGCTGAAGGCGACGATCGACCGGATCGTCATGCTGGGCTTCGAGGTTCGTGTCGAGTTGACCGCCGCGTCCAACAACACGCCTTTCACCGCGCAGATCACCCGCGGTGACGCAGAGGCGCTCGGCCTCAAAGAGGGCGACACCGTCTACGTCCGCGCGACGCGGGTGCCGACGCTTGCCCGGCGGCACCGAGATCCCGAAGGCCGACGAGGCCGACGAGGACGCATTGTCGAAGGCGTGATCGGCTGAGTGTGCGATTTCGTCCGCGAACACCGCATGCGCGTACGCAACCGCGCATGGACGCTAGAAGTAGCCGTTGGCCGGTGGCCACGTCCCGTTGACGGCGTAATTGCCTGCGGCGTAGGCCTTGTAGGCCAGCGGGCTGTGCCCGGCGATGGTGCGGGCATTGCGCCAATGCCGGTCGAGGTTCAGCGCGCGGGCGGTCGCGGACGCCCCGCCGGTGTCGAAGAGACGCCCGGCTGCCGAGATCGTCAGCCGCTCCGCCACCAGCTGTGCCCTCGCGACGGTGACCGCGACGTCGGCGACCGCGTCGGGATCGGCCTGCCTGCCGGCGTCGACGAGGCGGTCGATGGCGTCGGCGGCCGTCAGCACGATCGCTTCGGCCGAGGCCGCCGACGCCGAGATCTCGCCGACGGCTTCCAGCACGAACGGGTCCGTGGCGGCACTGTCGGCGACAGAATGCGACGCCGGGCGCGCCTTCGTGCGGACGTACTCCACGGCGTCGTCGAACACCGCATAGGCGATGCCCACCGCCACCGAGGCCAGATACAGCTGGAGGAAGGCGGTCGCGTGTCCGAGCGTGTTGCCCTCCGATACCGTCACCACCTCGTGCGGATGCACTTCGACTTCGGTGAACCGGGTTCCGCCGCTGGCGGTTGTGCGCTGGCCGAATCCGTCCCAGTCGTCGAACAATTCGACGCCGGGTCGATCGGCCGGAACGATCGCCTGCACGTCGCGGCCGTCCGCGTCGAGCGCAGACACCGCGATGACGTCGGCGAACAGCGTGCCGGTGGAATAGAACTTGTACCCGTTGAGCCGCAGGACACCGTCGGTGTCGGGAAGGACCTTGGTGTCCGCGCTCGACGGCGCCTTGCCCGCCGCATCCGTGATGGCGTTGCCGACGATGAGGCCTGTATACACGCGGGGGAACCATTCCTCGGCCTCGTGCCGGGTCGCGCGGTTACTGAGCAGCCGCTCGGAGAAGCCGAAGTGCGACCGAAGCGCCTGTGCGACATTCGAACTGCCCCGGCCGATCTGGATGACGGCCGCCACGACGTCGCGGACCTTTCCGCCGGGTCCGCCGAATCGGGTCGGCACGCGCAGGCTGAGCACGCCTGTACGCCAGATCGATTCGACGGCCCCGTACTGCAGTATCCGCTCGTGTTCGGCGGATGGGTCGTCCTTGCGCAGGGTGGCGACCACCTCGGGTAACCGCGCCAGTCTCTCCTCGACGGTGCCACCAAGCGGCTTGCCGTTGAATGGGCGTCGCGGTGCGACGACATCGCGTGTGACGGTCATGGTGGCTCCCAGGCATTATCGGAAATGGGGAATGATCTTGTGGGCGAACCGGTCCACTTCGGCTTCGATGGGCTGGAACTGGAGCATGAACAGCTCGACGCCGGCGTCGTGGTAGGCCTCGATGCGCTCGATCACCTGCTCGTAGCTGCCGACCAGGCCGGCCAGTGTTCCGCCGTTGGAACCGATGCGTTTGGTGCCCGACAGCACTTTGTACATCTGGGTCTTCGGGTCGGTGCCGCCGGAGATCTCGGGGCGGGTCTCGGCATCGGAGAGGTCCTGCAGATACTCCAGCTCGGCGGTGGCTTCCGCCTCGGTGTCACGCGCAATCACGAAGGCGGATAAGCCGAATCGCAGCGGTGCACCGTCGCGGGGCCGCGCCCGCAGGTCCTCGATGACCTCGATCGTGTCGGGAAACGGGCGGCCGTTGATGAAGAAGACATCGGCGTTCTCGGCGGCCAGGGTTCGGCCCGGCTCGGACTCACCGCCCACATACAGCAGGGGCGGGTCGGCGGGCACAGGCCGGATCAAGGCCGGCTGGCCGTCACGATCACCGATCGAGACCTGCTTGCCCGCCCACAGCTCGGTGACGACACCGATCCATTCCCTCGAGTAGGCGTACCTGTCATCGTGATCGAGTGGGTCCAGCCCCAACCCTTCCAACTCCGGCAGGAACCAGCCGGTGACGAGGTTGACAGCGAGTCGCCCGTCGGCGATGTCGGCGACGTTGGCGGCGATCTTCGCGAACACCAACGGATTGAAGAGCAGTGGTTTGACCGCGCCGATCAGTTCGATGCGCGAGGTGGCTTCGGCCAGCGCGGCGATCGTCGACCAGGTCTCGAGTACCTCGTCTTCGGTGTTGCTGGGGTGAATGACGTGTTCTGCCAACAGGGTCGAATCGAAGCCGGCCCGCTCGGCGCGCAGCACCAGGTCGCGGGTGCGCCGGTAGCTCGCGTCGGGCGCGTCATGAGGATGATGCCGGGCGCCGTGGTTGCCGTAGACCGGAGCCCAGACCCCGAACCGCGGACCGGTCACGAGCTGCTCAGGTAGCGCCGGCGTTCCCAGTCGCTGACCTCGTTGCTGTACTCCACCCATTCGCTGCGGGCCAAGGAGGCGAAGTCCAGGACGGAGTCCGCACCGATAATCTCCAGGATGGTGTCATCACGAGTCGCGAGTTCGATTGCCACACCGAGTGATTCCGGCAGCGGTACGCCCTCGGTGTAGAGGTTGCCGCCCAACGCGGGCGGGGCGTTGCGTTTTGCTTCCAGGCCGGCGACGACCGCGGCCAGCGCTGAGGCGATCAACCAGTACGGGTTGGCGTCTGATCCGCCGCTGCGCAGCTCGATACGGGTGGCGGCGGGATCGTGTTCGATCAGGGACCGCACGGCGGCGCTGCGGTTGTCGCGGCTCCACGTCACGGTCGCCGGTGCGAACGAGTCGGGGGTGAATCGCCGGTAGGCGTTGACGGAGTGCGCGCCGAACAAGGTGATCGATGGAAGATGCTCGAGCAGCCCCGCGATGGCGTGCAGCGTCAGCTCGTTCTCGGCGCCGTCGTCGGGGGCGAACGCCGGCTCGTCCCCGCGCCACAGCGAGATATGGATGTGCTGCGAGCTTCCCGAATGCTCGGTGAAGGGTTTGGGCATGAAGCTGGCGAGCTTGCCGTGCCTGCGTGCGACCTCCTTCGCAGCGTATTTGAGCCGTGCCGCGTCGTCGGCGGCCGCCAAGGCGTCGGTGTAGACCAGGTTCGTCTCGATCTGCCCGGGGCCGTACTCGGTTTGGATTCCCTCCAGAGCGGTGAATGCGCTGAGCGTTTCGTACAGGTCGTTGAGGATCGGGTCGAGGGCGTTGGCGTTCTCGAGCGAGTACGCGTGGATATCGTCCTGGAACGCGGAGCCGTCGGCGTTGAGCAGATAGAGCTCGAACTCGACGCCGATCTTGGCGGTGAAGCCCAGCGACGCAAGGCGCGCGAGCACCCTCTTGAGTACCGCGCGCGGGTCGAGGAGAGACGGGCTGCGGTCATGGGTGACGATGTCGGAGATGACGTGGCCCACGCCGGGCCGCCACGGCAGGGGCTTGTACGTCGCGAAATCCGGGATCGCGTAGACGTCGGGGTATCCACCGCTCCAATTAGTCAGCCGAAGTGAATCGATCACGGTGCCTGCGGAGTCCCACCCCAAGGACGCCTCGCAGAAGGCAAATCCGGTGCCGAGCGCGCGATTCAGGAGCTGCGATGCCGGGATCCGCTTGCCCTGAGCGTGGCCGAACGGATCACTCCACGCGATCTCGATCTCGGTCAGCGACCCGGCGTCGAGTCCGCTGCGCAGCTCGCGCTCGGCGTCCGATTGCACGCGCTCGCCGTTCGCGGACGAACGGACGGTTTGTGTCACGGTTGCGCCACCGCCTTGTCGCCGGTCCGCTTGCCGACGAGGACCCCCGCGATGAACGCGACAACGAGCAATCCGACGATGGCCCAACCCAAAATGGTCGAACCACCGACGAGATCCTCGAGGTTGGCGACGATCAGGATGAGTCCGATGGCCAAGCCGACCAGACCGAGCGCAGGTGCGATCCGCACCCGCCACTGCGAGTAGCCGCGCCGATCCTTGGCGAAGTACACGAGGACGGCCACCGAGGTGGCGATCAGCAGCACGACGAACCCGACCGTGGTGGCGCCCGCGAACCAGGTGTAGAACTGCGCGGCCGGATCGAGGTTGAACACCACCGCCGCGATAACACTCAACGCGACCACGCCGGAGATCCACAACGACGCCTGATGCGGCGAACCGTGCGTGGGGTGCGGGCGACTCAGTGCTGCAGGCAGCACGTCGCGCTGCGACAGCGCGAACACGTAGCGCGAGGCCACATTGTGGAACGCGAGGATGCAGGCGAACAGGCTCGTGAAGTAGAGCACGGTGATGATGTCGGTGCCCACGACGCCGATGTAGCGCTGCGCGGTGTCGGCGAGGAACGTCGAGCCCGAGTCCGTTGCCCGGGTTACGGCTTCGTCGTCGCCCCATCCGGAGATGAGCGCCCAGCTGGTGACGGCGTAGAACACGCCGATCAGAATGAGCGCGACGTAGGTGGCGCGGGGAATCGTGCGCTCCGGGGTTTTGGCTTCGTCGCGGAAGATCGCGGTCGCCTCGAATCCCACGTAGCTGATCAGGGCGAACAACAGACCGATGCCGAGGGAACCGGAGGAGATGGCGCTCGGGTTGACGATCCCGCTCGACAGCCCGTGGTCGCCGCCTTGGAAGACGATGACTGCGTCCAGCACGACCACGATCGCGATCTCTGCGGTCAGCAGCACCGCCAGTACTTTGCTGGACAGCTCGATGTTGCGGTAGCCGACGTACGTGGTGACCGCGAACGCCACCGCCGCGAATACCCACCACGGCAGGGCGGGACCGCCGAACAGTTCGACGATCGCCCCACCCGCCGGGCCGAGCAGGCCGTAGACACCGGCTTCGATCGCGACATAGCTGACGAGCGCGACAAACGCGATACCGATACCGGCCGGAAAGCCCAGCGATGTCCGGACATAGGAGAAGAACGCGCCCGCGTCCTCGACATACGGTGTCAATGCGGTGAATCCGACCGCGAAGAACAACAGGATGACCGTGGACGCCACGAACGTGGCGGGGAAGCCGGCGCCATTGCCCGCGGCGATGCCGAGCGGCACGACACCTCCGATGACACCCAGTGGGGCGGCGGCAGCGACCACCATGAAGACGATCGAGGCGACGCCCAGATTGCCGCGCAGCTTGCGTGCCGGCGCGGGTTCGTCTCTCAACTCTTCCGGTGTGGCGGTGATTTCAGACATGCACAGACCATCCTTCGATGAGTGTCATCAGGCTGCAGCGGCCTTGACGGCGCGACCGACTTCGGTTCGCAGTTCGGCGTATTCGGGGGACCGGCGCAGTTCGTCGGCGTCCACCTTGCCTCGCGGCAGGTCAACGGGAAGGTCGAGTGCAACCTGCCCGGGTCGCCGAGTCAGAACCACGATCCGCGATCCGAGAAACGCGGCCTCGTCGGCGCTATGCGTGACAAAGACCGTGGTGCGGCCGGATTCCGCGCTGACCTGCCGGACGTCCTCTTGCAGCCGTTCCCGCGTCAACGCGTCCAGCGCCGCGAACGGCTCGTCGAGCAGGAACAGCGGTGTTTCAGCGGCGAGCGCACGGGCGATGGCCACCCGCTGCTGTTGCCCGCCGCTGATCTCCCAGATCCTGCGGTCGGCAGTGCCATCGAGGCCGACGCGGTCGAGCAGTTGGCTGCGGCGTTCGGCCCGTCGCTCCCTCGGCACCTTGGCGTATTTGAGGGCGAGGTCGACGTTGCCGCCGACGGTCCGCCACGGAAACAGCCGCGGCTGCTGGAAGACCACGCCCGCGGTCACGCCGGGTGTCGGGGTGCTGCCCGACACCTGCACCGACCCTTCGGTTGGGGCCTCGAAGCCGGCGAGCAGCCGCAGCAGTGTGCTCTTTCCGCACCCGGAGGCGCCGACGAGCACCAGGAACGAGCCCGGTTCGACGGTCAGGTCGACCGGTCCGAGCGCGGTGACCTCGTCACGTCCGCGCCCGTACCGGTGCGACACGTCGCTGATGCGAATCGCATCCGTGCGACGCTGTATAGCAGCGTCTTTGAGGTCACTGACTGAGGACACCTGGCAGCCCCTTGGTGTAGACGGCTTCCTGGAAGGTGGACAGCGGGGAGGCTGCCGGTATCTGCTTCTGGTCGGCCAGGAACTGCGACGCGCTCTGCAGGTTGACTGCGATGTTGCCCGGCTTACCTTCGGTGCCAAGCCATTCCGGCGATGCGACCTCTTCGGGTGTCAGGTAGATGCCCTGCTTGAGTTGCCCGGCGACCTCCTGGGGGGACAGCCCGATCTCCGCGGCGACCGCCTTGGCCGCGGCTTCCGGATCGCTTTTTATCACGCCGAGTGCACGCGCTTCCTGCTGGCGCCAGATGTCGACGATCTCGGGATGCTGGGACGCGAAATCGTTGGACACGGCGCCGAGGTCGAGCGTCGGCTTGCCGTCCTTGGCGAGCTGTCGGCTGGTGATCAGATCCTTGCCGGAGGTGCGAAGCTGGTCCAGCGTGGGCAGCCACGTGTAGGCCGCGTCGATGTCGCCGCGGTCCCATGCCGCGAGGATGGCCTGCGGTTGAAGATCGATGAGCTGAACATCGCTGGGAGACAGCTTGTTCTGTGCTAACGCGGCGAGGAGGCTGTAGTGCGCCGTCGACGCGAACGGCGTGGCGATGCGCTTACCCTTCAGCTCCGCGATCGAGTCGATGTTCGCGCCGTTGCGCGCCACCAACGCCTCGTTGTCGCCCGCCACATCGAGCACGAACGCGACCTTGTAGGGGATGTTCAGCGGTGCCGACAGCCCGCGCGCCACGGGGCTGGAACCCAGCGCGCCGAAGTCGAGCTCCTTGGCGATGAACGCGGTGTTGACGTCGGCGCCCGAGTCGAACTTCGTCCACTTGATGTTGTAGTCGGGCAGCGCTTCTTCCAGCCATTTGTTGTTCTTCACGATGAGGTCACCGCTGGGAAAGCTCTGGTATCCGATGCGGATCGTCGGCTTGTCGGCCTGTTGGCCGGGCTGGTCCACCGAGCAGCCGGCGAGCGCCATCGTCGTTGCCGCCAGCGCCGCGAGAAGGGCCTTGATTCTCATCTAGATTTTTCCTCTCCAGGGGACAGCGCGCCGTTCGATGGCGCGAAGCAGACCGTCGATGACCAAGCCGGAAATGCCAATAGCGAATATGCCGACCAAGACGACGGGGGTGTTGTTGTAGTTGCTGGCGTCCTTGACCAGGCCGCCGATACCGGGGATGCCGTTGAACAACTCGGCGGCGACCACCGACGAGTACGCCATTCCGACCGCCAGCCGGATGCCGGTGAAGGTCTCAGGCAGCGCCGAGGGCACGACGACGTCGCGGATCACCTCGCTGCGGGACGCGCCGAGCGCACGGGCGGCCTCCTGCAGACCCACGGGTGCGGCCACTACGGCCGCGGTGGTCGCGACCGCGGCGGGCGGTAGGGCGGCGAGCGCGAGCAGGGTGATCTTCGGCGCCTCGTCGATGCCCAGCCAGATCACGAGCAGGAAGAAGTAGGCCAGCGGCGGCAGGGCACGCAGGAAGGTCAGCCAGGGTTCGAGCACGCTGCGCACCCAGCTGACCGAGCCCATGACCAGGCCGAGCAGCACCCCGATGACCACGCCGATGACCACGCCGGCGAGCACGCGGCGCAGCGTCATGTAGAGGTGCTCCCACAGCAGGAAGCCCGCGTATCCCCGGACTCCGTCGTGCGTCGTCGAAACGTCGATGAAGGCATGCCAGACCGTGCTCGGGTACGGCACAAACGTCTGGTTCCAGATGCCGCTCGTTGCGGCGAGCTGCCAGACGACGAAGAAGACGACCAGCGACAGCAACGGCAGCGCCGCGCGGGTCAGCCTGCCGCGCCACTTGCCCTTGGGCGCAACGGTTACCGGCGAATCGGTCTGCGACTCATCGGGAGCTATGTCTACGAACACCGACACTGGTCAACACTTCCTGTAGCTGAGGCGAAACGGAATCTGGTTCAGCGACAGTAGGAGTCGTCAGACAGCGCGGTGGTCACTCCGATATTGGTACCGGCTGAGAAGTGCCTGGAATATACCTAGGCTCAGCGCGAATTTTATTGTCACCCTCGTCGACCGGCGTCCGGTGGCGTCGAACGCGCCGTCAGTGCGATTCTCTAGGCGCCAGATCGCAGAGGGCGCACGTTGGGCGGAATAGAAAAGCTAGGCCGCGGCGCGGGCGCCGGCTGCCCGATCGAAGCGGTCCAGCACCGTCTCCGCGACCAACCGATGCGGCCCGAGCGGTTCGGCCATCGCGATGCCGTGCGCGCGTGCGAATTCGGCCACACGGTCGGTGATCCGCCCGTGGGCGAGGAACCAGGGCGCGACAACCAACCGGGTCGCGCCGCGACCGCGCAGGACATCGACGGCCTCGGCGAGCGTCGGCTGCGGCCCGGTTGCGAATGCGGTGGTGGCCGTCCAGTTCGTCTGCTGCACCAGGTCATCGGCGACCGTTGCGGTGCGGGCGTTGGCCTGCGCGCGCGATGATCCCACCGCGGTCACGAGCACGCCGACGCCGGGGTCGAGTCGCGATACACCGGCATGTGTCAGCCGCTGCTTCAGCACCGCGATGAGCCGGTCGTCCTCACCGAGCACATCTGCCTGCCGCGCGGTGGGGGCCGAATCCCGGATCATCTCGGGGATGTCGGCGCGGGCGTGGTAGGCGTCGGCCAGCAGAAGCGGCACCACGATGGCGTCGGGTCCGGTCGTCGCGAGCACGTCGCGCAGATTGGGGAAGTTCTGCTCGCAGAACGCGACTCGCACGTCGACGCCGCGTCGCACCCGGCGAACGGTGCGCGCCAGTTCGTGCACCGTCGCCGCGGACCTCGGGTCCGCGCTGCCGTGCGCTGTCAGAACCAGCGTCACGAAGCGTGAAGCCCGCATTCGATCTTCGACGACCCGGCCCAGCGACCGCTGCGCGGATCGGCGCCCTCGACGGGCTTCGAGGTGCACGGCGCGCAGCCGATCGACGGATAACCCTCGAACACAAGGGGATTGACCAGGATGTCGTTGGCCTCGATGTAGGCCTGCATCTCCTCGTCGCTCCACGTTGCGATGGGATTGATCTTCACCAGGTTGAACGCCTTGTCCCAGCTGATCAACGGCGCGCCGGCCCGCGTCGGCGCCTCGACGCGACGGATGCCGGTGACCCACGCCGAGTAGCCCTGCAGGGCTCGGCCCAGCGGCTCCACCTTGCGCATCCGGCAGCATTCGCCTGCCTCGCGAGCGAACAGGTCCTTGCCGAACAACTGATCCTGCTTGGCGACGCTGTTCTCAGCCGTGACGTTGACGATGTTGACGTCGTAGACCGCCTCGACCGCGTCGCGGGTCCCGATGGTCTCCACGAAGTGATAGCCGGTGTCGAGGAAGAGGACGTCGACGCCCGGGCGCACCTTGGCGGCCATCGACACGAGAACCGCGTCCTGCATGTTCGACGCGACCACGTACTCGCCGCCGAAGTGCTCGTCGGTCCAGCGCAGCAGGTCGTCTGCACTGGCGCCCTCGAGTTCGGCGTTGGCCCGTTCGGCCAGCTGCTGCAGGTCTGTCTCGGTCATAGTTCTCCGTTCTTCGCGCAAGCGCTCATCGCCGTCACCGCAGATCGGCCTCGTCTGCTCGTACTGCCCACGTAGCGAAACGCTCGCCCTGCTCTCGTTGTTTCACGAAATTGCGAACGACACGGTCGATGTAGTCGCCCAGCTCGGTGGTCAGCACCTTGTGCTGGCGCAACTTGCGGCCGAAACCGCTGTCCAACCCCAGGCTGCCGCCCAGATGCACCTGAAAGCCTTCGACGGAGTTCCCGTCGCCGTCGTCGATCATCTGGCCCTTGAACCCGATGTCGGCGACCTGGATGCGAGCGCACGAGTTCGGGCAGCCGTTGATGTTGACGGTGATCGGGACGTCCAACTGCGCGTTGATGTCCTCCAGCCGCCTCTCCAGCTCCGGCACCAGTACCTGGGCGCGGTTGCGGGTCTCGGCGAACGACAGCTTGCAGTACTCGATGCCGGTGCAGGCCATCAGGTTCTTTCGCCATGACGACGGCCGCGACGGCAGCCCCAGCGCGTCGAGGCCGGCGACGAGGTCGTCGAGCTTGTCGTCGGGGACGTCGAGGATGACCAGCTTCTGATAGGGGGTGAGCCGGATTCGATCGGAGCCCGCGGCCTCGGCGAGGTCGGCGACCTTCGTCAGGATCGTGCCGGTCACACGTCCGGCGATGGGGGCGACGCCGACCGCGTTGTGGCCGTTCTTCTGCTTCTGCACGCCGACGTGGTCGAGCGGATGCTTCAACGGCTCCGGCGCGGGGCCGTCGATCAGCTTGCGGCCCAGATACTCGTCCTCGACGACCTGGCGGAACTTCTCGACTCCCCAGTCCTTGATCAGGAACTTCAGCCGCGCCTTGCTGCGCAACCGGCGGTAGCCGTAATCGCGGAACACCGACGTGACGGCTTCCCAGACCTCGGGCACCTCTTCCAGCGGGACCCAGGCGCCGAGACGCTGGGCCAGCATGGGGTTGGTCGACAACCCGCCGCCGACCCAGAGGTCCAGGCCGGGACCGTGCTCGGGGTGGTTGACGCCGATGAACGCGATGTCATTGACCTCGTGGGCGACGTCCTGCAGGCCCGAGACCGCGGTCTTGTACTTGCGCGGCAGGTTGGAGAACGAGGGATTGCCGACGAAACGGCGGACGATCTCGTCGACCGCCCAGCTCGGGTCGAGGACCTCGTCGAGCGACTCACCGGCCAGAGGCGATCCGAGCACCACCCGCGGGCAGTCGCCGCAGGCTTCGGTGGTCTGCAGCCCGACCGCGGCCAGCCGGTCCCAGATCTGCGGGACGTCTTCGATCCGGATCCAGTGGTACTGCACGTTCTCGCGATCGCTGATGTCTGCGGTGTCGCGCGCGAACTCCGTTGAGATTTCGCCGATGGTCCGCAGGGCGGCGCTGGTCAGAGCCCCGCCGTCGCAGCGGACCCGCATCATGAAGTACTTGGCCTCGAGGATGTCGGCGTTCTCGTCGCCGGTCCACGTGCCGTCGTAGCCCTGCTCACGCTGGGTGTACAGACCCATCCAGCGCATCCGGCCGCGCAGGTCCTGTTTGTCGATGCTGTCGAAGCCCTGCTTGGAGTAGATGTCGACGATGCGGGCGCGCACGTTCAGCGCATCGTCGTCCTTCTTGAACTGCTCGTTCGGGTTGAGCGGCTCGCGATAGCCGAGCTTCCACTGCCCTTCGCCGCGTGGGCGCTTCACAGGCTTTGCAGTGGTCATTGGGTGGCTCCTTCACAGAGCCGGCCGTCGGGCGCGCTGTTCACCGGTGGCTGGTCCGGCGGCGCAGATCCGGCGGCCAGCGAAAAGTACGGGGGCTGGGGTCCTAGATCAGGCGCGTCAAGGCAGACAACAACAGCTACATACGCGCTTGAAGTCGACATGCCGCCGTGCCACCAACGAGATGCGGTGGGTGTGGATGCGGGCGGCGGTCACGGCGCCAATTGTGCCACGGACACCGACATATGCCCTAACCGGGCCAGATTTGCGCTCAGGCTGAGCAGAATGGCGTCTGGGAGACTGGCACCGTGACGGTCCGAACGCCCCAGCTCGACCTGCCAGGCATTTCGCCGAGGCAGGATGCGCCGTTCGGCCTCTACATTCACGTCCCGTTCTGCGCCACCCGCTGCGGGTACTGCGACTTCAATACCTACACACCGGCTGAACTGGGCGGGGCGAACCCCGACGGGTACCTCGACGCGCTGCGCGCCGAGCTGGGCAGGGCAGCAGATCTGCTCGGTTCGGCTCCCGAGGTTCAGACGGTGTTCGTGGGCGGCGGAACCCCGTCGATGCTCGGCGGCGCGGGGCTGAGCCGGGTGCTCGACGCGGTCAGTGAGCACTTCGCGCTGGCGCGCGGCGCCGAGGTGACCACCGAGGCCAACCCGGAGTCGACGTCGCCGGAGCTGTTCGCCCGAGTTGCGCGCGGCCGGCTACACCCGGGTGTCGCTGGGCATGCAGTCGGCGGCGCAGCACGTGCTGGCCACGCTCGACCGGGTGCACTCGCCGGGCCGGGCGCCCGCGGCGGCCCGCGAGGCGCGCGCGGCCGGCTTCGAGCACGTCAACATCGACCTCATCTACGGCACGCCGGGGGAGTCCGACGACGACCTGCTGCGGTCGATCGACACGGCCCTCGAGGGAGGCGTTGATCACATCTCGGCGTACGCGCTGACCATCGAGGACGGCACCGCGATGGGGCGCAGGGTCCGGCGCGGCGAGATGGCGCCGACCGACGACGACGTCCTCGCGCGTCGCTACGAGATTGCTGACCAACGGCTCCGCGCGGCTGGATTCGACTGGTATGAGGTGTCCAACTGGAGCAGACCCGGTGGTGAGTGCAGACACAACTTGGGTTACTGGGACGGCGGGCAGTGGTGGGGCGCCGGGCCGGGGGCGCACGGCTATGTCGGGTCGACACGGTGGTGGAACATCAAGCACCCCAACGCATACGCCGAGGCGGTTGCGCACGGAAGGCTTCCTGTCGCCGATTTCGAGCAGCTCGACGACGCCGCCACTCACACCGAGGACGTGATGCTGCGGCTGCGGCTGCGACAGGGATTGGCGACGGCCTCGCTCAGCGATCGAGAACGCGAGCGCGCCCGGATCGCCGTCGACGACGGCTTGCTGGACATCGCCGCTGACCGGTTCGTCCTCACCGACCGGGGTCGACTCCTGGCCGATGCAGTGGTGCGCACCGTGCTGGACTGAGTCGCTCGCCGCGCACCGAACTCCGCGGGCTGTCGGTGATTCACAAGGAAATCCACAGCAGACGCCGAGAACCCGCGCGGAGCATGTGCGACATGACCGACCCCGACCGGGCTTCACTCCTGCGGGCGATCCACGACGCGCACAGCAAGGAGTTGTTGCGCTACGTACTGCGACTCACCCACGGCGACAAGGCATTCGCCGAGGACGTGGTGCAGGAGTCGATGCTGCGGCTGTGGCGAAAGCCCGAGCTGCTGGAGCAGTGCACCGATGGAGTCAGAGCCTGGCTGTACACCGTTGCCCGCAACCAGGTCATCGATGATCGTCGAAGTGCAAGGTATTCACGCGAATTGAAGACCGACGTCGTTCCGGAACGGCCCTCGGTGGACGAATTCGGTCCGGCGTTCGACAAGTGGATCCTCTCCGACGCGCTGATGTCGCTCTCCGCCGATCATCGAACCGCAGTGGTCCGCGCCTACTATGTTGGGCAGACTGTCGCCGAAATCGCTGCGCACGAACGGGTTCCGGAGGGGACGATCAAGTCACGGATGCACTACGCGTTGCGGGCGCTGCGAATCGCCTTGCAGGAGAGGGGTGTCGTTCGGTGATCGACGACATCGCCGACGTGTCGGCTCTCGATCTGATGCCCTCGCTGGCATCCGCGGCGGCACGGCGGCAGCAGCGGTCCCGGCGCAGCCTGCTCGCCGCGGGCGTGGCGGCGGCGGCCGCAGTTACGGTCGGGGCGGGCGCGGTGGGCGCGACGGTGTTCCCGCAGCCACGCCGGGCGGAAGGCGCCGCTCTGCTGGCCATGCAACCTCTCAAAGGCGGGATCACCGCGGCTCTCGCCGTCACGGAGAAGGCGTGAGGCACCCGGCTGGACTGGGCCTGCGACTACGTCGAGGACTGGGCCAGGGCGGCGCCCGCCTACGACATCGTCGTGACCACCGTCGAAGGCGCGGAGTCGGCGGTCGGGACGTGGAGTCCGGCCGCTGACCACGCGGGCGGACTCGCGGCGTCGACATCGATCCCGACCGCCCGAATCCACACCGTCGACATCAGGGTGAGTGGGACACACGAGCCGTTGGCCGTCACCACGATGCGATAGACGTACCGTCGGCACATGGCATTCGACCCAGCCGCCGTCGGTCGCGCGTTCTCGGAGCACCGTTTCGACGAGGCGCTCGCCCACCTCGACAGGGACGTGCGATGGACCATCGTCGGCTACATGGTTCTCGAAGGCGCCGATGCTGTCCGTCAGACCTGCCGCGAGACGGCCGCCAGCCTCGAGGACACCACCACCACGTACGACCGTTGCGTGGTGGCGGCAGGGTCCGACGTGGTCGCCGTCGACACCTTCGCGCGGTACCGCGGCCCGTCCGGCCTGACCGCCGTCGCCAGCTGCGACATCTACGAATTCGCGGGAGAGAAGATCACCGCGATCACCTCGTACGCGGTCGAGGTCGACCCCGAATCCGCGGGCTCTCAGCCGCCACCGCGCGGCGGAGCGTAACGGGGCGCGTGGGGCTCTAGGCCTGTTGGGGCGCAGGCGAATCCATGTCGAAGACGCGGGCGTGCAGAATCGTACGGTTGCGCAACGCGGCACGCACCGCACGGTGCAACCCGTCCTCGAGGTACATCACCCCTCGCCATCGCACGGCGTGCGGGAACAGGTCGCCATAGAACGTGGAGTCCTCCGACAGCAGCCGGTCCAACTGGAGCACGGTCGTCGTCGTCACCAGCTCGTCGAGGCGGATCTGCCGGGGTGGAATCTGTGACCACTGCCGGTAGGTCAGCCCGTGGTGGGGATACGGCTTGCCGTCGAGAACGCCTTTGAAGATCACCCCGAAATCCTTCGACTCGTACCGCGCGGCGACGGCTTCACCATGTACCGAGGCTAGTCGCAACCGGCCGATCCGCCAGGCGAACCGGCTCGCGACGACCACGAGGAGACATCCCTGCAGCTGGGCACCGTAAAATGGATACGAATTTCAGCGAAGGGCGGGTGAACACATGGGAAGTGCCGACGACCGTCGGTTCGAGGTGTTGCGCGCCATCGTCGCGGACTTCGTCGCCACCAAGGAACCGATCGGCAGCAAGACGCTCGTCGAGCGGCACAACCTGGGTGTTTCCAGCGCGACGGTGCGCAACGACATGGCGGTGCTGGAGGCCGAGGGCTACATCACCCAGCCGCACACCAGCTCGGGCCGGGTCCCGACCGAAAAGGGCTACCGCGAATTCGTCGACCGGATCGAGGACATCAAGCCGCTCTCGACATCCGAGCGGTCTGCCATCTTCAAGTTCCTCGAAACCGGTGTCGACCTCGACGACGTGCTGCGCCGCGCGGTGCGGCTGCTGGCTCAGCTGACCCGGCAGGTCGCCATCGTGCAGTACCCGACGCTGTCGACGTCCACCGTCCGACACCTCGAGGTGGTTGCGCTGACGCCTGCCCGGCTGCTGCTCGTCGTGATCACCGACTCGGGCCGCGTCGACCAGCGGATGGTCGAGCTCGGCGACACCATCGACGACCATCAGGTCGGCCAGCTGCGCGAGATGCTCGGCCAGGCGCTCGAAGGCAAGCGGCTTTCGGCGGCCTCGGTC
Source organism: uncultured Actinomycetota bacterium (assembly GCA_963786995.1). Lineage (GTDB taxonomy): Bacteria > Actinomycetota > Actinomycetes > Mycobacteriales > Mycobacteriaceae > Mycobacterium. The sequence continues at coordinate 266,306 of CAWBBH010000012.1, forward strand.
GCGGTGTCGGATCTGGCCGCCCACATGGACGGCACCGGCGGCCTCGGCGATGCGATCGGGCGGTCGGCGACGGTGCTGCTCGAGTCGCTCGTGGAGCACACCGAAGAGCGGCTGCTGCTCGGCGGCACCGCCAACCTGACGCGCAACACCGCGGACTTCGGCGGTTCGCTGCGCTCGGTGCTCGAAGCTCTCGAAGAGCAGGTCGTGGTGCTGCGGCTGCTGGCCGCGCAGCAGGAGGCAGGCAAGGTGACCGTGCGCATCGGCCATGAGACCGAGGCCGAGGAGATGGCGGGCACATCGGTGGTCACCACGACTTACGGCAGTATGGGAAAGGTCTACGGCGGCATGGGCGTGCTCGGACCCACTCGAATGGACTATCCGGGAACTATCGCTAATGTCGCTGCGGTTGCTCTGTACATCGGCGAAGTTCTGGGCAATCGGTAAGCAACCGCACTCAGCGGTAGGGAAGGTCAGGGAGTGGCACGCGACTATTACGGCCTGCTCGGGGTGAGCAAGGGCGCGAGCGATCAGGAGATCAAGCGCGCCTATCGCAAGCTCGCCCGCGAACTGCATCCCGACGTCAACCCCGATCAAGCGGCTCAGGCGCGTTTCCAGGAGATCAGCGCGGCCTACGAGGTGCTCAGCGACCCGGAGAAGCGCCGCGTCGTCGACCTCGGCGGTGACCCTCTGGAGTCGGCGGGCGCAGCCGGAAACGGTTTCGGTGGCTTCGGCGGGGGTCTCGGCGACGTGTTCGAGGCGTTCTTCGGCGGCGGCGCCACGTCTCGCGGGCCGATCGGCCGGGTCAGGCCTGGCGCCGACTCGCTGCTCCGGATGCGGATGGATCTCAACGACTGTGCGACCGGCGTGACCAAGCAGGTCACCGTCGACACCGCCGTGCTCTGCGATCTGTGTCACGGCAAGGGCACACACGGCAACTCCACGCCGAGCACGTGCGACACCTGCGGCGGGCAGGGCGAGATCCAGACCGTGCAGCGTTCGCTGCTGGGACAGGTCATGACCTCGCGTCCATGCCCGGTCTGCGGCGGCGTCGGCGAGGTCATCCTCGACCCGTGCAATCGCTGCGGCGGCGACGGCCGGGTGCGCGCGCGCCGTGACATCAGCGTCAAGATTCCGGCCGGTGTCGGCGACGGCATGCGGGTGCGGCTGGCGGCCCAGGGCGAGGTCGGCCCTGGTGGTGGCCCGGCCGGTGACCTGTATGTCGAGGTCCACGAACAGCAGCACGACACCTTCGTGCGCGACGGTGACGACCTGCACTGCACCGTCTCGGTGCCGATGGTCGACGCTGCGCTCGGCACCACGGTGGCGGTCGACGCGATTCTGGACGGCCCGACCGAGATCACCATCCCCGCGGGGACGCAGCCGGGATCGGTGACGACGCTGCGCGGTCACGGCATGCCGCATCTGCGGTCAGGGGTGCGCGGTGACCTGCACGCGCACATCGACGTGGTGGTTCCCACACGGCTGGACCACGAGGACATCGAGTTGCTGCGCAAGCTCAAAGAGCATCGCGTCAGGGACGTCGCCGAGGTGAAGTCCACTCAGACCAACAGCAGCTCCAGCGGCGGCGGGCTGTTCAGCAGGCTTCGCGAGACGTTCACCGGCCGCTGACGCCCCGGCGATGACCGAGGCGCTGTTCTACGTCGACACCCTGCCCGAGGCGGGCGACGTGGCCATCGTCGACGGCGACGAGGGCTTTCACGCCGCCAGCGTGCGTCGCATCAGGGTCGGGGAGAAGCTGGATCTCGGCGACGGCGCGGGCACGATGGCGCACTGCGTGATCGAAGAGGTCGCCAAGGCGAGGCTGACGGCACGGGTGCTGGAGCGCTGGACCGTCGAGCCTGCAGCGCCGACGGTCACTGTCGTGCAGGCACTGCCCAAGTCCGACCGCTCCGAGTTGGCGATCGAATTGGCCACCGAGGCGGGCGCGGATGCGTTCGTCGCCTGGCAGGCGGCGCGCTGCGTCGCACGCTGGGACGGCGGCCGGGCCGACAAGGGCCTGCGACGGTGGCGGGCGGTGGCCCGCGCGGCGGCCCGCCAGTCGCGCAGGCCACACATCCCGCAGGTGTCCGGTGTCGCGACGACCGACATGTTGCTGGCCGACGTGCGCGAGGCGGTGGCGTCGCGATCGATCGTGCTGGCGCTGCACGAGTCGGCCACCGAGCCGTTGACGAAACTATCGCTCGCGCAAGCAGATTCATTGATGCTGGTGATCGGGCCGGAGGGCGGTATCAGCGACGAGGAAATCGCAGCGCTGTCCGAGGCGGGGGCGACGGTCGTGCGCCTCGGCCCGACGGTGCTGCGGACGTCGACAGCGGCGGCGGTCGCACTCGGTGCGCTGGGCGCTCTGACGCCACGCTGGGGCTGACGGTTGCCGCCGACGTCGTCGCAGGTTAAAGATTTCCGACGGGTCGGTTCGCGGCGGTAAACTGGGTATTCGGTACCAGCGAAACCGGCAAGAACCCAGGAAGCAGGCAGAAAAGCCCACGTGACGCCCAGCGAGACGACCGCTGACTCGGCCACACCCGTCCGTAGCAGCATCAATGTTCCGCCCGACCTGGTCGTGGGCCTACTGGGTTCCGCCGACGAGAACCTGCGTGCGCTCGAGCGCCTCCTGGCCGCCGATATCCACGCGCGCGGCAACGCGCTGACGTTGTCGGGCGAGCCGGCAGACGTCGCGTTGGCCGAGCGGGCGATCTCGGAACTGATCGCCATCGTGGCTGCGGGCCAGCCGCTGACGCCGGAGGTGGTGCGGCACAGCGTCGCGATGCTCACCGGTACCGAGGGGGAGTCGCCAGCCGAGGTGCTGACGCTGGACATCCTGTCGCGACGCGGCAAGACCATTCGGCCCAAGACGCTGAACCAGAAGCGGTATGTCGACGCCATCGACACCAACACCATCGTGTTCGCCATCGGACCTGCGGGCACCGGTAAGACGTATCTCGCGATGGCCAAGGCCGTTCGCGCGTTGCAGACCAAGCAGGTGTCACGGATCATCCTCACCCGTCCGGCGGTGGAAGCCGGTGAGCGCCTTGGCTTTCTGCCCGGCACGCTGAGCGAGAAGATCGACCCGTATCTGCGGCCGCTGTATGACGCGCTGCACGACATGATGGATCCCGAGCTGATCCCGAAGTTGATGAGCGCGGGCGTCATCGAGGTGGCGCCGCTCGGCTACATGCGTGGCCGCGCGCAACCGCTTTTCACCAAAGTCCTGACTCCGGACGGGTTCCAGGCGATCGGGGATTTGAGAATCGGCGATTTCGTCATCGGATCCGACGGTCGCCCGACGAAGGTGCTCGGTATCTACCCGCAGGGGTTCAAAGAGATCTATCGCGTTCACACACAGGACGGTTCGTCGACGCTCGCCTCGGGCGACCATCTTTGGGCTGTACACACCCGTCATGACAAGTGGCGAGGGAAGCCCGTCAGAGTGCTGCAGACAAAGGAAATGATCGGAAATTTGCGGGCTGCGCACTATCACCGCTATGAGTTGCCACTTCTCAGTGCACCGGTACATTTCGAACTTCAGCCGGTGCCCATGGATCCCTACGCTCTTGGTCTGTTGCTCGGCGATGGGTGCCTGGCGGGGCGTACGTCGCCGAGCTTTGCTACGGCGGATCCCGAATTGGTCGATGCTCTGCAGCAGTTGATCCCAGGAGTCACGGTCCGTAAGAAGTCGGAAGTTGACTACGTGCTGGTCAGGCGCGTCGGGCGGGGCGGGGACGTCCGGATCAAGAATCCCGTCACGGAGATAATCTCTCGACTCGGACTCCTCGGCACGAAGTCGGACGACAAGTTTGTCCCCGTCGAGTACTTGCGCAATACGCCGGATGTCCGATTAGCTGTTCTACAGGGGCTGTTCGACAGCGACGGCGGACCGGTGACCCAAAGTGGCCGGACATGCCGGATCCAATATGGGACGGCCTCAGAACAACTCGCCAACGATGTCACCTTCCTCGTCCAATCGCTGGGGGGAGTGGTGTACCGGCGCGTTCGCAGAGCGCAGGGACGCAAACCTGGGCTCGCACGGGGCCGCCTCGTGCATCACCGGGCCGATGCACATCTTCTCGATATTCGCCTGCCTGAAGGCGTGGTCCCTTTCCGGCTGGCACGCAAGCTCGCGAAGTATGACGTCACCGGCGGCGGGAGGCCGATGCGGTTCATCGATCGCATCGAGCCCGCAGGCACCGAAGAAGCTGTCTGTATTCAGGTAGCAGCCGAGGACTCCCTTTATGTCACTGAGGACTTTCTGCTCACTCACAACACCCTGAACGATGCATTCATCATTCTTGACGAGGCGCAGAACACCACCGGCGAGCAGATGAAGATGTTTCTCACCAGACTCGGCTTCGGTGCGAAAATGGTTGTCACCGGTGATGTTACGCAGATCGATCTGCCCGGCGGCGCCAACTCGGGGTTGCGGTCAGCGGTGGAGATCCTCGACGACGTCGACGACATCCACATTGCCGAACTCACCACCTCCGATGTCGTGCGGCACCGGCTGGTCGGCGAAATCGTGGACGCCTACGCCAAATACGAGGAGCCCGGACTGATGAACCGGGCGCAACGGCGTGCCTCGGGCAATCGACCTCGGCGATAAGCGGGCGCATGAGCATTGAGGTTTCCAACGAGTCGGGCCTCGACGTTTCCGAAGAGGAACTGGTCAGCGTCGCCCGCTTCGTCATCAAGAAGATGAAGATTCACCCCGCGGCCGAGCTTTCCATGGTGCTTCTCGACACCGCTGCCATGGCCGATCTGCATATGCGCTGGATGGACCTGCCCGGTCCGACCGATGTGATGAGCTTCCCGATGGACGAACTGGAACCCGGCGGTCGGCCCGACGCGCCCGAACCCGGCCCGTCGATGCTCGGAGACATCGTCCTGTGCCCGCAGTTCGCCGCCGAGCAGGCCAAAACCGCGGGCCACACCCTCGGCCAGGAACTCGCGCTGCTGACCGTGCACGGTGTCCTGCACCTGCTCGGCTACGACCACGCCGAACCCGAAGAAGAGAAGGAGATGTTCGCGCTGCAACGCCAATTGCTCGAAGAGTGGGTCGCCGACCAAGTCGAGGCTTACCGCCTGGACCGTCAGAGCGAGAAGGATCGGCGGCTGCTCGACAAATCCCGTTTCTTCGACGAATCGTGACGGGCATAAGTTCGCTGATCGGCGCCATCGCACTGATCGGATTCGGCGGTCTGTTCGCGGCGATCGACGCGGCGATAAGCACGGTGTCGATCGCGCGTGTCGAGGAGATGGTGCGCGACGAGCGGCCGGGTGCGGTGCGGCTGGCGCGAGTGATCAACGAGCGACCGCGCTACATCAATCTCGTTGTGCTGCTGAGGATCGCATGCGAGATCACCGCGACGGCGCTGCTCGTCGACTTCCTTTACGAACACCTCGGTCTCGACTGGGGTCTGATCGCCGCTGCGGCGATCATGGTCGTCATCAGCTTCGTGCTGATCGGGGTCGGGCCACGAACGCTCGGCAGACAGAATGCCTACACGATCGCGCTCGGCGCCGCCGTTCCGCTGCAAGCGATCTCGATACTGCTGACACCGATCAGCCGCCTGCTGGTGCTTCTCGGCAACGCGGTCACCCCGGGCCGTGGTTTCCGCAACGGTCCGTTCGCCTCTGAGATCGAGCTGCGCGAGGTCGTCGACCTGGCCCAGCAGCGCGGTGTGGTGGCCGATGACGAGCGCCGGATGATCCAGTCGGTGTTCGAGCTCGGCGACACCCCCGCGCGCGAGGTGATGGTGCCGCGAACCGAGATGGTGTGGATCGAGAACGACAAGACCGCGGGCCAGGCGACGTCGCTCGCGGTGCGCAGCGGGCATTCGCGCATCCCGGTGATCGGGGAGAACGTCGACGACGTCGTCGGCGTGGTCTACCTGAAGGATCTCGTCGAGCGGACCTACTACTCGAACAACGGCGGCCGGGACACCAAGGTATCGGCGGTGATGCGGTCGCCCGTCTTCGTGCCCGACTCCAAACCGTTGGATGCGCTGCTGCGCGAAATGCAACGCGACCGCAACCACATGGCGCTGCTCGTCGACGAGTACGGCGCGATCGCCGGCCTCGTCACCATCGAGGATGTGCTCGAGGAGATCGTCGGCGAGATCGCTGACGAGTACGACACCGACGAGGTTGCTCCGGTCGAGGAGCTGGGCGATCAGCATTATCGGGTATCGGCCCGGCTGCCGATCGAGGATCTCGGCGAGCTCTACGACAGGGAGTTCGACGAGGATCTCGACGTCGACACCGTCGGCGGCCTGCTGGCCCTGGAACTCGGTCGTGTCCCGCTGCCCGGCGCCGAGGTGACCTGGGACGGTCTGCAGCTGCGCGCCGAAGGCGGCCGCGATCATCGTGGCCGGGTGCGGATCGGCACCGTCTTGGTCAGCCCCGCTGAACCCGAACCCGAGGAAACCGATGAGTGAGCTGGAGCCCGAGGACGCGAAGCTGGTGACGCTGGCACGCGGCGCGATGGGCCGGGCCGAGGCGGGCAGTGGCGCTGCCGTGCGGGATCAGGACGGCCGCACCTACGCCGGCGCGCCGGTGGCCCTCGATGCGCTTGCGCTGACCGCGTTGCAGGCCGCAGTGGCCGCGGCAGTGTCAAGCGGCGCAACCGGATTCGAGGCGGCCGTGCTTGTCGGGGGATCTGCCGATGACGCGGGCGTCGCCGCCGTGCACGAGCTGTCCGCCGACGCGTCGATCATCGTCACCGACCGGGCGGGCACCGTGCAGTGAGCGAGTCCTTGTCGTTGACTCTGCGCTCTCGGCGTGGTCTCATGTCGATTTCACGCCCTAGGCGCAGAGTCAACGGGTGTCCACAGTGAGCGACGACGAATTCCGTTCCGGCTTCGTCTGTTTCGTCGGCAGGCCGAACACGGGTAAGTCGACGTTGACGAACGCGCTCGTCGGCGCCAAGGTCGCGATCACGTCGAACCGACCGCAGACGACGCGGCACACCATTCGCGGCATCGTGCACCGCGAGAACTTCCAGATCATCCTCGTCGACACGCCTGGCCTTCACCGGCCGAGGACGCTGCTCGGTCAGCGGCTCAACGATCTGGTGAAGGACACCTATTCCGAGGTCGACATCATCGGGTGGTGCATTCCCGCCGATGAGAAGATCGGCCCAGGCGACCGATGGATCCACGAGCAGATCAAGGCCGTGGCACCCAGGACGACGCTGGTGGCCGTCGTCACCAAGATCGACAAGGTGGCCAAGGACCAGGTGGCCGCGCAACTGGTCGCGGTCAGCGAGCTGGTCGGGCCGGACGCCGAGATCGTGCCGGTGTCGGCGACGACGGGCGAGAACCTCGACGTCCTGACCGACGTGCTGGCCACCCGGCTGCCGCCGGGGCCCGCGTTCTATCCCGACGGGGAGCTGACCGACGAGCCGGAAGAAGTCCTGATGGCCGAGCTGATCCGCGAGGCAGCGCTTGAGGGCGTGCGCGACGAGCTTCCGCACTCGCTGGCCGTGGTGATCGAGGAGGTCAGCCCCCGCGAGGGACGTGACGATCTGATCGACGTGCACGCCATCCTCTACGTCGAGCGCGACAGCCAGAAGGGCATCGTCATCGGCAAGGGCGGCGCAAGGCTGCGCGAGGTCGGCACCGCAGCACGGACGCAGATCGAGAAGCTGCTCGGCACCAAGGTGTATCTGGACCTGCGCGTCAAGATCGCGAAGAACTGGCAGCGCGACCCCAAACAGCTTGGCAGGCTGGGGTTCTGAGTTCAGATTTCGTCGGTCCGGTTGAGCTCGTCGAATCGTGCCAATGCGGCGTCGAGGTCTTCTTCGTCGAATACTTCGTACCGGCTCAGCAGGTCGTCCTCGACCGTCACGAGACTGAGCACCCGCCATTCCGCGTCAAAGCCATCCTTTGAGACGGCGTGGGCTGCGTTGACGAATACGGCGCCGAGGTCGCTCAACCTGTGCACGGCCTCGGTGTATATGGCCGCTTGGGGTGAGAGTTCATATGTCGCGCGGAGGTAAGGCATCAGCTCGCCTGGCGCAAACGCTGTTCCTTTGCGGTTGTCGATGCCGACGAAGTCGGAAGTGCCAGCTGGAATTTGGCGACGATTGAAGGCCATCGTCGACCCCATGATCGTCGACCATGTCCGCGCGTAGTTGGCGGCCTCGCCAGTTTGGAACCGGGCATCCAGTTCCTCGAACGCGGCGTCGGCGTCGTCGGTGTCGAACACGGTGAAGTTTCTCGCCAATCCGTCTTCGCCGACCTCCGTGAGGTTTATCACCTCCACCGCGATCGGCCGGTCCGGGTCGGCGGCGTCGCGGTAGGTGTGGCGGCTCAGGGCCAACCGATCTCCACGGATCGCTATTGACTCGACTTCCAACCGCCAGCTCTTGGATTCGTCGGTCAACAGTACATGTACGAATTCCGCGTTCAGAGGGCCCTTGTGGCGAAGGACTTTGCGCCGATCGTCGTACTGTGCGTCCGCCGCGACGGTGCCGAGAATGCTCTCCAGATCGTGTCGATTGAACGCGGCTGCAAGCCGCACATTCTGTCGTGTCGCAGCGTTCTCGAGTTGCGGCACCTGGCGATTGAGTTCGTCGAATCGTGCGAGCGCGGTGTCGAGGTCGGACTCTTCGAAGACCTCGCAGCGGCTCATTGAATCGTCTCTGAATGTCAGAAGGACGACGTCGCGCCATTCGGCCTCAAAGCTTTCGCGGGAGGTCGCGCTCAAGGCCTGAGTGAAAACGGCGCCGAGGTCGCTCATCCGATGCACCGCGATGATGCGGTTCGTGACATCGGGGGCAAGATCCCAGGTGGCACGGACGTATGCCTCTTGGTCACCCGGGGTGAACCCCGTAAGGCGCCTGTGGTCGATATTGACCCAGTCCGCAGTTGTTGCAAACATCTCGCGGCGATTGAACGCAGCGTTGGCGCTCGTAACGGCTGACCACGTGTGCGCGTACAGTTGCGGCTTCACCGGCGAGGTAGCGCGCGTCGAGTTCGGCGAACGCATCATCGATCCGGTCGGCGTCAAACATGATGGATGCCGTGATTCGGCTGTTGGCATCGATCTCGCCGACGCCAAGCACCACTGATTTAAACGCCTCAGGCCGCTGATCTCGGCCGCCGAAGGTTAGCCGATAAAGGCCGAGGCGGTCCCCACGTGTGGCGACAACTGAGGACGCGATGTGCTTTACCCCAACCTCAGCGACCGCCCGCCAGTCGGCCATGATGCGGTCTCGGCCCTGTTGAGCTCCAACTCCAACGATTCGACGACGATCATCTGTAACGCAGTCGTCGGCCAACCGTTCTGCCATCGCCGCCCAGTCACGATCAGCGAACAGAGCTAGAAAGTTCTTGGACACACGGCTTTCGGAGTTTTCGAGGCGTGGCGTCGGGCGGCTGAGTTCCTCGAACCTCGAGAGCGCAGCGTCGAGGTCTGATTCGTCGAAGATCTCGCCGCGACTGATGCGGTCGCCGTCGACGGCGACGAGATCGATGGCTCGCCACTCGGCGTCGAAGCCCGCCTTCGACGTCGCGTCCGACGAACGCGTAAAGACTGCTCCGAGGTCACTGAGCCGATGCACAGCCTCGATGTAGAGCGTAAAACCCTCTGCAAGATCCCAAGATGCGTGGAGGTAGGCGATGCCGTCGTCGGGCCCCATCGGGGTTACACGCCGATGGTCGATGTTCACCAAGTCCGCAGTCGTGGGCGGAAGCTCACCTCGGGTCATTCCGGCGTAGGCCTGAGTGATGGCTCGCCAGGTGCGCGAGTGTGGCGCCGCTTCACCGGCGAGGTAGCGCGCGTCGAGTTCGGCGAACGCGGCGTCGATAGTCGTCGGGATCGAACAGCACACCCGCCGCGATCCGATTATCGACGTCGGTTTCGATGATGGTGAGCATCTAGCTGTCGAACTCGCCGAGCCGCAGATCGCTGTTTGTGCTGCGGAACTGGTTGAGGATGAGCCGGTCGCCTCGAGTCGCAATCACCCTGGTCGATATCGTGGCTCCGATGTCGGCGAGGCGTCGCATGTTCTCCAGTTGAATGTCTCGGCCGAATTCGATACCGGCGTTGACGACCCGACGGCGATCGTCATTCGAGAGGTCTTCGGATGAACAGGTCCCCTATGGCGCGCCAGTCACCGTTCTCAAAAAGTTCCCAAAGACGCTCGTAGACCTGGGTCGCGGCGTTTCCCAGTCGGAGCCTCGACGGATGCAACTCGTCGAATCTCGCCAATGCGGCGTAGAGATCCTGCTCGTCGAACATCTCGCAGCGGCTGATCATCGTGCCATCGACTGTGTAGATGTGGATCATTCGCCACTCGACACCGAAGCCCTCCCGACTCGTGCCAGACGCCGTATGGGTCACGACCGCTCCGAAGTCGCTCAGGCGATGCACCGCCTCCACATGAATACTCAGATCCGGCGTCGCATCCCATGCGGAATCGATGTATGCGGCTAGATCCTGTGCCTTGGTGGATATAAGGGAACGATGGTCACGGTAAATCCATTCCGGCGTGGTCGGGGGAAGTTCTTGCCGGTTGAATCCGGCGTACACGCCCGAAATAATCGACCAAGTCTCTGCAGAAGCAGCGGCTTCGCCTGCAGCGTAACGGGTATCGAGCTCGGCGAAGGCGGCTTCGAGATCGTCGGGGTCGAACACGAGCCACGCCGTGATTCGTTCTTCGGCGTTGGTTTCGACGATGACGAGCAGTTCCCAATGCAGTGCCTCGGTCTGCTCGCCGTATCCTTTCACCCGGCCGCGATATAGAAGAAGGCGTTCTCCGCGAATTGCGATGACGTCTGGGGTCAGCGTCCATGACTCCACGCTCATTCCCTGCAGATCTTCGATCTGGGCATCTCGACCGCGACGAATGCCCGCGCCTATGACCCGCCGACGATCGTCGCCGTAGTGCTCATCGGCGATCATCTCGGCCACCGCTGCCCAGTTCTGCGCGACGAAGTTGGCGTGGAATCGCTGGAGCACTCGGCATGCCGCGTTGTCCAGCCGCCGCGTCGGTCGGCTGAGTTCGTCGAATGTGGCTAGCGCGGCGTCAAGGTCGACGTCATCGAACAACTCGAAATGATTGATCAAATTACTCTGCACCATCATGACGCCGATGCCCTGCTGTTCGGTATCGAAGCCCTGTTGTGAAGGTCCACCTGCGACCCAGGTGACAACCGCGCCAAGGTCGGTCAGCCGGTGCACCGCCACGACGTGAATACTGAAGTCTGGTAGCGCCTCCCAGGCCGCCCGAAGGTGTGCCGCGGCGTCGCCTGGCTCCATCATTGCCAGTCGTTGGTGGTCGATGTTGACCCTATCAGGTGTTGTCGGGGGCAGTTCGTGACGGTCGAGTGCGGCATAGGCTCCGGCGACAACGGACCATGCGTACGCGTGGGGCGCCGCCTCGCCGGTCAGATACCTGGCGTCGAGTTCGGTGAACGCAGCGTCGATGTCCTCTTGGTCGAAGACAACGCGTGCCACGATTCGTTCGTCAGCGTCGATCTCTATGATCCGTAGCACGTCCAGGTAAAAGGCGTCGTCAGTCGTGCCTCGAACGCGGCATAGCGCGAGGCGGTCCCCTCGGGTCGCGATGCAGACGAACGAGTTTGTGGCTCCCAAATTAGCGACAGACTGCAGGCTCGCGATTTCGGCTTCGCGACCATGTCGTGTTCCCTCGTTCGCCATCCGTCGACGATCGTCACTGCGGTGGTCGTCGGCGATCAAACTGCCAACCGCATCCCATTCACCCGCCGCGAAATGCGCTAAGTAGCGACTATAGACACGCGTAGCGGTGTTCTCGAGTATTGGGATTGGACGGCTGAGTTCGTCGAATCTAGCAAGCGCGGCATCGAGGTCTGCCTCGCTGAATACCTCGCAGCGCCGGCCGACACCGCCCTCGTGCGTCAGAATTTGGTGTACACGCCAACGCGCATCGAAGCCGTCGGACGAGGATCCCTGCATCGCGAGCGTGGTCACCACACCGAGGTCGGTCAGCCGATGCACGTTTTCGAAGTACATATAGCTGTCGGGCGTGAGATCAGATGACGCACGGACATATTCGACCAGTCCGATCGAACCAACCGTCTTGTGCTGTAGCTGATGATCGATGATCACGTAGTCGTCCGCCGCCGAGCGGAGCTCATGCCGGTTGAGCGCCGCAAACGCATCGACAACGGTTGACCACGTCAACGCAAACGGCGCCGCCTCGCCATCGAGGTAGCGCGCGTCCAGTTCGGCTGTCGCAGCGTCGAAGTCGTCGACATCGAGAGTCACTTGCAGCGCGACGCGACTGCGATCATCTACGCCGTAGAGGATGAGCATTTCATCTTGGGGTGCGCCTGCACTCGTATCCACCGTGCTGACTTGCACTTTGGTGAGAGCCAGACGCTCGCCTCGGACCGCGACAACTGAGCTGCGATGCCGGACCATGCCCGGCTCACGAAACAGTCTTGCCCCGGTTATCCATTCTGCTGACGAGAGGTCCCCGCGTGTGATGCCGACGACCTTCCTGCGATTTTCGACGTGCACAACAGGTGCGATCAGGTTCTCGATCTCATGCCAGGCCCCGTCACGCCAAGCCGACTCCACGCGTGCGACAGTGCGCGCGCAGGAGTTTTCGGCTTCGGTGCTCGCGGCCGGAGGTTCTTGCTCTTCGAGCCGCGCGTACTGGGCGTCGAGCTCCGCGATCGCAGCGTTGATGTCTTCGGGCTCGAAAGAAACCTGAACTGCCAATCGCCCGTATTGGTCAAGGCCGAAAAGCTGGAGTGACTCGTCGCACGGTGCGCCAGGGCTCATGTCTCCGGTACCGAGCTTCAATCGGGCGACAGCAAAACGCTCGCCACGTATGGCAATGAAACACAGTTGGTGGCTGCCGCCGACTTCGAGTAGATTCCCTGCCTCTCGTGGCCAGTTGCTCGAGGGAAGATCATCCCGGGTGAAGCCGACGATCTTCCGACGACTCTCGAAGAATACGTCGGGCGCGTACATCGGCTCGATTGCGTCCCAGTCTTTGCGGTTGAAGGCCGCCTCCACCCTTCGGACGACCCGTATGCACAGGTTGTCCGGTTCGGCGGCCGGTTCCTCTTCTGCAGAGCCCGCGAGCGAGACTTCCTCGTGAAGAAGGCTTCCCGCCCTATTCGTAAGTGCTGAAGCGCCTTTCAACTCGTACAAGCTGACTGCCTTCTCCGCGGCCTCCCGTGCGCCCGCGGTGTCACCCGCGGCGCTCAGCACCGTCGCCAGCGCAAGGCATGCGTCACCGTGATCGACCAACAGGTCCGTACGCTCAGCAATCGCGACAGCCTCTTCGGCGACCCGTCGGGCCCCGTCGTGATCTCCTCGGCGCGCAAGGAGCTGCGCCCTAACCGTCCGCCAGGCGATTGCGGCCTTCAAGTCGTGGCCCGCGAGACGCTCACTCTCGATGCACAATTCGTCGGCCTCGGTCTCTCTGCCGAGTGCCAGGCACGCCCGTGCCAACAGAGCGGCGGTCTCCGCCGTGTCCGCTTCTAGGCCCATGCGTCGAAAGCCGTCGTATGCCCGGCGAAGAAATGGCTCCGCGGCCGCGGCCTCGTCGGCGACCAACTCGACGATGCCCGCGAACTGATCGACCTCGAGCAAGGCGTGCCGCATACCGAGTTCGGTGACTGATCGTCTGGCGGACTCGATCAGCTGCCGACCCGCGGCCGCACGCCCGCGAAACGCGTCCAGCACTCCCTGGCACCTCGTCGATGTTGCCTCGACAACGGGTGAGCCGGTCGTGATGCGCAGCAGGCGAACGACATCAAGACACCGTCCACCTGCCCTTGGAACCGGATTGGGACCCCACAGTGCGGCGAGTGGCGCCCCGGCCAGAACGGCGTTGACACGGCGGTGTTCACGCGCCCGCCGCGCTGCCGTCAATGCCTGATCCAAGGCGGTCTCGGCATCGGCGATTCGGCCGAGCCGGGCCAGGACTCCCGCGCGGACGGTATGGGCTTTGGCCTCTCCCGCGGCATCCTCGAACCGCGCCAGGCTCGTGGCGGCGGCCGCTACCGCGGCGTCGATCTCGTCCAGCCGCTCCGGATCTGTGAGCATTGACAGCTGTCCGTCAAAGCACACTCCCCACGCTGCGAGTCGACCGGAACCAGCTGTATTCGACTGCAATTGCGAGACGGCGCCCTTCGCTGCGACAGCATCGCCTGCGGCGAGCAACGCCTCACATCGAGCGACCAGCAGCTCGGCCCGCTGTTCGTCACGGTCGGGTAGCTCGTCGTCGAGGTCTTCGAGCGCGTGGACCGCCTTGTTGTAGAGGTCGGCGGCGCCTTCGTAAGCCAGGCGCGCCATCGCCTGATCGGCCGCACGCCTGCAGTAATCGACCGCCTTGGCTGCATTTCCCGCCCACGCACATTCGAAGTAGTGGTAGGCCAGTTCGGCCAGAAGGTCGTCATTGGCGCCCGGTTCGGACTCCAGAGTCGTTGCTATCCGCTGATGGAGGCGCATGCGCCGGACGGATGCGAGCTCGGCCAGCAGCGATTGGCGGACGATCGCGTGGTTGAACCGGTAGCGACCGCCGGGCTCTTCGATCACGATGCCCGCTTTGGCCGATTCGTCGAACGCATCGACCAGGTCGTGACCGACCACTCGCTCGACGAGCGCCAGCTCGAACCGGCTTCCCACGACGGCGGCGGTTGCGAGCGCCGTGTTCGTCTCCTCTGGAAGCCGAGAAAGCCTGCGACTCACAGCTTCCCGAACGCCCTGCGGCAGAGTCGTTGGGTCCCAGCGGCCGCCGCTCTCATCGACGTGACGGAGTGCCTCGATGAGGAAGAACGGATTGCCACCGGTGACTGAAACCAATGCGCGAGCAAGCTCTTCATCGTCGTAGCCGGCTTCGGCGACGTAGGCGGTGACGTCGCCCTCATCGAGGCCGCCGAGCGCGAGGCGGCTGACCGAACCGTCGCGGTGAAGGTCGGCGAGCATAGCCGCGAGCGGGTGGGAGCGGTCGAGATCAGTACTGCGGTATGTGCCGACCACTTGAACGCGCGCGTGCTCGCCGAAGCGCAGGAGATGCCGCAACAGCAGCAATGTCGGTTTGGCTGCCCAATGCAGGTCGTCGAGAACCAGGATCACGGGGGCACCGGCGGCGGCGACAGCCAAGAGCGCACCGACAGCGTCGAAGAGCGCATATCGCTCTGTGTCCGGGTCGGCGCGCGGCGGCGCCGACAACTCCGGCAGTACCTCGGTCAGCTCCGGGACCAGAGGTATCAGCGCTTCGATACCGCGCATCCCGCGCAACCGGCTGGTCCCGAAGCCCGGCACCAGTGACCGCAGCGCCTCTGAGAACGGTTGATACGGCGCGCCCAGATCCTCGTCGCAGCGTCCGTAGAGGACGATAGCGCCCTGTTCGTATGCCCGGCGCGACCATTCCCCGGCCAGCCGCGTCTTACCGACACCCGGTTCGCCGGAGATCAGCACGGCGTGGCTGCCCGCAACCTGCGTGGTCTGCCATGTCGCCAGCAGCCGATCGAGTTCACGACCACGCCCGACGAACGGCCCGGAGCCACCCAGCACGGTGGGCAATGACGGCCGCTCTAGCGGCGAATCGACTGTGGGAGCGCGGGACTCTTGGGCCTCGATGCGAAGTTCGAATACGTGCTCAGGGCGCGGGAGGTTCTTCAGCTGACGCATCCCCAAGTCGGTCAGCACGACATCGTCCGCGAGTGTGTCGATCACCAGCTCCGCGGTCGCGCCCGAGCACAGGATCTGACCGCCTGCGGCTAGCGACCGTAGGCGCGCGGCCCGGTTGACCGCCCTACCGAAGTAGTCGCCGTCGCGGAACTCCACCTCGCCGGTGTGCAGAGCAACCCGGATGCGCATCGGATCCGCCAGCGGCCACGGCTCCTGACGGATCGCTTCCTGAAGCTCGATGGCGGCGGCGGCCGCCCCCGACGGCCGGTCGAAGACCGAGAACGTCGCGTCGCCCTCGCCGCGAGTCTTGATGAGCCGCCCCCCGCGAAACGTCACGACCTGCTCGACGATCTCGTCGTGACGTGCGAGCGCCGCGGCCATGGCATCCGCATCCGCCTCCCACGCAGCAGTCGATCCTTCGATGTCGGTGAGTAGGAATGTCACTGCACGTGTCACTGCGGAAAGTTGATGTGATACAGGCAATTCCAGGGATACATCCTGTGAAACGATAGCTGCTTCGAGCCTGCGTAGATCAGGGCCCGGATCGACGCCCAGCTCTTCGGCGAGTAGCGATCGGGCCCGTTGATAAGCGCCGAGTGCTTCGCCTTGTCGGCCTGCTCGATAGAGGGCGAGTATCAGATGGCCCCAACGCCTTTCGCGTAGCGGGGAGTCGGCGATGGCTGCCTCGAGCTCGCCGATGATCTCCGCGGCACGACCTGTCGCCAGCAGCGCATCGGCGCGATCCTCTACGAGCGCGGCGTGGCCCTCGATCCAGCGGGTCTTCTCTGAAACTCCACGCCGCCCGTCCGGCAGTTCGGGGATGCCGCGCCAGAGCGCCAGCGCCTCGTCGAAATGGGTAGCCGCCTGCCTGGCATCTCCAACAGCGATGGCGTCGCGGCCGTGTTGAGCGGCCGACTTGTACCGCGTGGCGTCGATCTCGGCGGCGTTCAGGATCCAGCCTGTGCCCTCCGTCAGGACGAAGCCGTCGCCGAGGGCGCGACGGAGGGCGGAGATGTGGGTCTGCATCGCCTTGACGGCGGTGCGCGGTGGCTCATCGCCCCACAGGAGTTCGATGAGCGCGTCGGCTGACACCACCGATCCGCCGTGCAGCCCGAGCATGGTGAGGATCGCGCGTGGTTTGGCGCCGGGTATCGCGACCGGCAGACCGTACTGCCGGACCTGCACGGGCCCCAGCACGCCCAGCTCCACCCGTTGAAGCGTAGTCACGATGCAATCGTCAGGAACGAGATTCAACGCACGGTCAAGGCGGAGTAAAGGCGCGCCTGCGCAGCTGGTCAGCCTGTTTCGCGCTGCGCTGCTGACTCAGACCACCATGGCTGCGGCTGGCGGGTCACCCAGCCGTTCACCGCCTCTAGCTCGGCGGCAAGCGAGATCAGCAGCGGCTCGCTGTCGGCAGGACCCATTAATTGCACGCCGATCGGTAATCCGTCGGACGTGAAGCCCGCGGGGACATTGATCGACGGCCAGCCGAGCAGGTTCCACGGCCACGTCGCGGGGCAGGCGCGGATCATCGCCCGATCGGTGGACAGGCCGCTGCGCTTGTCGAAGTGGTGCACGGTCGGCGGGGGCAACGCGGTGGTGGGGGCGAGGATCACGTCGACGATGTTGAAGATGTAGCCGACGCGGCGCTGGGTCGCGGCTTCCTTCGCGCGCGCCTTGCGTAACACGTTCTCCGACAGCAGCCGTCCCATCCGGAGGTTCTCGACGGTGCGCCGGTCGAGTTCGACGTCGCGGCCGAGGCGGTCGGCCCACTCCATGAGCCCGGATGTGGAGCGCGCCAGGAAGTTCCACGACATTCCGACGTGGTAGTCGGGGTCGGCGGCGACGATCGTGTGTCCCAGCTCGGTGAGCTGTTCACTGGCGGTGTGCAGCGCGTCGCGGATATCGGGATCCAGCGTGGGGCGGAAGACGTTGAACGGGAACTTCGTCGACAGCGCGATCCTCAGCGGGCCCGGCGCGCGGCCCACGGCCTCTGCGGCCTGTATCGGAGCCGGCTTGTGACGGTCGCCCTCGACGTTCCCCTGCGCGGCGTCGAGCAGCAGCGCCGCATCGGTGACGGTGCGGGCCAGCACGCCGTTGACGGTGATGCCGTTGAACGCCTCCGGTAACGGCCACGTCGAGATGCGGCCTCGCTGCGGCTTGATGCCGACCAGGTGCGTCCAGGCCGCTGGAATGCGGACGCTGCCCGCGCCGTCGGATCCGATCGCCGCGGTGACCAGGCCCGCGGCCACCGCCGCCGCGCTTCCGCCGGACGATCCACCGGGCGTGTGATTGCGCGACCACGGGTTTCGCGTGTGTCCGAACGCAGGCCCGCTGGTGAACGGCCACTGGCCCAACTCGCACGTGTTGGTCTTGCCGACGATGACGGCGCCCGCGGTCCGCAGCCTGCGCACGACTTCGGCGTCGGCTGCCGCGAGGACGGACCCGGCCCGCCGCGCCGAACATCGTCGGCACACCCGCCATGTCGACGTCGTCCTTGACCGCGATCGGGATTCCCAGCAGCGGTGAATGCGCTCCTGCGGCACGTCGGCGGTCGGCCCGTGCGGCATCGGCGAGTGCCTGCTTCCGCAGCACCACCCGGAACGCATTGAGTGTCGGTTGGCTTGCCTCGATGGCATCCAGAGACTGCCGTACGAGTTCGACCGACGTGACGCTGCCGTTGGCCAGCCGGTACAGCAACCCTGTGAGCGTGGGAAGGGGAGGCACGGCCATTAATCTTCAGAGGATATCCGGCGCTGCGCACCGGCCTCGTCGGCACACGATGCAAGACTGGGTTGATGCGCCTGTACCGCGATCGTGCGGTGGTGCTTCGCCAGCACAAGCTCGGCGAGGCCGACCGGATCGTCACCCTGCTCACCCGCGACCACGGGTTGGTCCGCGCGGTGGCCAAGGGCGTCCGGCGCACCCGCAGCAAGTTCGGTTCCCGGCTGGAGCCGTTCGCCCACATCGACGTCCAACTGCACCGCGGTCGCAATCTCGACATCGTCACCCAGGTGCAGGCCGTCGACGCGTTCGCGTCCGACATCGTCAGCGACTATGGCCGCTACACCTGTGCGTGTGCGGTGTTGGAGACCGCGGAACGGCTGGCGGGCGAGGAGCACGCGCCGGTGCCCGCGCTGCACCGGCTGACGGTCGGCGCCTTGCGGGCGGTGGCCGACGGCAGCCGTCCATGGGAACTCGTGCTGGACGCGTACCTGCTGCGGGCCATGGGAATCGCCGGATGGGCACCCGCGCTCACCGCGTGCGCCCGCTGCGCCACTCCGGGGCCACACCGCGCGTTTCACATCGGGGCGGGCGGCAGCGTGTGCGTGCACTGCAGACCGTCCGGGTCGACGACGCCTCCGCAGGCGGTGCTCGACCTGATGTCGGCGCTCTACGACGGCGACTGGGACGCCGCTCAGGCATCGCAGCAGTCGCACCGCAATCAGGCCAGCGGGCTGGTGGCCGCGCATCTGCAGTGGCATCTGGAACGTCGGCTTCGGACGTTGCCGCTGGTCGAGCGCGTGTACCGGGTTGATCGCGCAGTCGCCGAGCACCGCGTCGCGCTATTCGGGCAGGATGGCATCCGTGGCAGTGATTCGGAAAGGCCAGCGGGCGGCCAAGAACACGTACCCACAGCTGCCTCCGGCGCCTGACGATTACCCAACCTTTCCCGACAAGTCGAGCTGGCCGGTCGTCTTTCCCGAACTGCCGCAGCGCAGCAACGGCAGGTTCGCCAGGCCGCCGCAACACACGTCGAAGGCCGCCGCACCCCAGATTCCGGCCGACCAGGTGCCCCAGCATGTCGCGGTGGTGATGGACGGCAACGGCCGCTGGGCCACCCAGCGCGGCCTGCACCGCACCGAGGGTCACAAGATGGGCGAGGCGGTGTTGATCGACATCACCTGCGGCGCCATCGAAATCGGCATCAAGCACCTGACGGTCTATGCCTTCTCCACCGAGAACTGGAAGCGCAGCACCGAAGAAGTCCGCTTCCTGATGGGGTTCAATCGCGACGTCGTCCGGCGTCGGCGGGAGAACCTCAACGACATGGGTGTGCGCATGCGGTGGGTGGGTTCGCGACCGAGAATGTGGCGCAGCGTCATCAAGGAATTCGACATCGCCGAACAGATGACGGTGGGCAACGACGTCATCACCATCAACTACTGCGTGAACTACGGCGGCCGCACCGAGATCGTCGAGGCCGCACGCGAGCTCGCGCAGGAGGCCGTCGACGGCAAGGTCAATCCGAACCGCATCAGCGAGGCGGCGTTCGCCAAGCATCTGCACCGCTCCGACATCCCCGACGTCGACCTGTTCATCAGGACCTCGGGGGAGCAGCGGGCGAGCAACTTCCTGCTGTGGCAGGCGGCCTACGCCGAGTACGTCTTTCAGGACAAGCTGTGGCCGGACTACGACCGCCGCGACCTGTGGGAGGCGTGCGAAGAGTACGTGAACCGCAACCGCAGATTCGGCCGAGCCTGATGTCTCTGGGCGACCGGTTGCGGACAGCGCTCGACGGCGTGCTGGCGGTGGAGGAGGAGGACGACGGCGCGCTGACCGTTCACCACGAGCACACGTTCGCGTCGCTTCGGGTGGTGTCGATCGCCGACGACCTCGAGCTGATTTCGCTGACCCAGATCCTGGCCTGGGATCTTCAGTTGGACAACGACATTCGTGCCAAGGTGGCCAAGCTGGCTCACGACACTGTGCTGGGCACGGTGTCCTTCGCGGAGCAGGTGGCCGGCGGAGACGTCGCCGATGTCACGCTGCGGTACAACTTCCCGGCGGCGGGGCTCACCGACGAGGCACTGCAGACGCTGATCTTGATGGTGCTCGGCGCAGGTGCCGACGTGCGCGCAGAGTTGGTCGGCGCCGGTTAGTCCCCCGGTGCGCAGCCGCCGCAGACGCCGAAGATCTCGATTGTGTGGCTGACGTCGGAGAAGCCGTGTTCGCGCGCGACTTCGGCGGCCCACGACTCCACCTGGCCGCCCTGCACCTCGACCGTGCACCCGCAGACCCGGCACACGAGGTGATGGTGGTGATGGTCGGAGCAGCGCCGGTACACCGATTCGCCGGTGTCCGTGCGCAACGTGTCGACCAGACCCGCGGCCGCCATCGACTGCAGTGTCCGGTAGACCGTGGTCAGCCCGATGCCCTCGCCGCGGCGGCGCAGCTCGTCGTGCAGGTCCTGTGCGGAGCGGAAATCGTCGAGCCGTTCCAGCAGTGCCGATATCGCCGCGCGCTGCCGGGTGGAACGGACGCCTGGCGCCGTACCCGACGTGCTCACTCGCTCTCCTCCGCCGCGTGGGTCACGGCGGCGACCACGATGTGCGCGAGGTGGTGATCGACTAGGCGGTAGAGCACTTCGCGTCCGGCCCGCTCACCTGCGACCACGCCCGCGGCCTTGAGGATGCGCAGGTGCTGGCTCACCAACGGCTGCGGCACCTCGAGCGCGTCGACGAGTTCGTGCACGCAGCGCGACGACTCCCGCAGCTGCAGCACGATCGCGATCCGTACCGGAGCGGCGAGGGCGCGCAGCAGGTCTCCTGCGGTGTCGAGCACTTCACGCTGCGGCAGGTCGGGCAGCGGAGCATCGCTGTGCTGGTGGCGATCGTCCTGCGGAACAAAGGTGGAAACCGTTTTCATTATGCCCGCCACGATACATGCACGAACGCGCATGTCAACGGCGTCGCATGGCCCGCTCGAGCCATCGTTAGGCTTGGCACCCGTGGCGTCCATCATCGACACCGTTGCGAACCTGGCCAAACGTCGTGGTCTGGTCTATCAGTCCGGCGAAATCTACGGCGGCACCAAGTCCGCCTGGGACTACGGCCCTTTGGGTGTCGAGCTCAAGGAGAACATCAAGCGCCAGTGGTGGCGGTCGGTGGTCACCAGCCGCGACGACGTCGTCGGTCTCGACAGCGCGATCATCCTGCCGCGCGAGGTTTGGGTGGCCTCTGGGCACGTCGAGGTGTTCAACGACCCGCTGGTGGAATGCCTGAACTGCCACAAACGGCACCGGCAGGACCACCTGCAGGAGGCCTACGCCGAGAAGCAGACGAAGAAGGACGGTGTCACAGTCGATCCCGACACCGTGCCGATGTCGGAGATCGTGTGCCCGGACTGCGGCACCAAGGGGCAATGGACCGAACCGCGCGACTTCAACATGATGCTCAAGACCTACCTCGGTCCCATCGAGACCGAGGACGGCCTGCACTATCTTCGGCCGGAGACCGCGCAGGGCATCTTCGTCAACTTCGCCAACGTCGTCACGACCTCACGCAAGAAGCCGCCGTTCGGTATCGGCCAGATCGGCAAGAGCTTTCGCAACGAGATCACGCCGGGCAACTTCATCTTCCGCACCCGCGAGTTCGAGCAGATGGAGATGGAGTTCTTCGTCGAGCCCGACTCGGCACCGCAGTGGCATCAGTACTGGATCGACACGCGGTTGGACTGGTACGTCGACCTCGGTATCGCTCGCGACAACCTGCGGCTCTACGAGCATCCCAAGGAAAAGCTCTCGCACTACTCCGACCGCACGGTCGACATCGAGTACAAGTTCGGCTTCCAGGGCAATCCGTGGGGTGAGCTGGAAGGCGTCGCCAACCGCACCAACTTCGACTTGTCAACGCATTCAAAGCATTCCGGTGTCGACCTGTCGTTTTACGACCAGGCAAGCGACACCCGCTACGTCCCGTACGTCATCGAGCCGGCGGCGGGCCTGACCCGGTCGTTCATGGCTTTCCTCGTCGACGCCTATTCGGAGGACGAGGCGCCCAACGCCAAGGGCGGGGTGGACAAGCGCACCGTGCTTCGGCTCGACCCGCGGCTCGCGCCGGTCAAGGCGGCGGTGTTGCCGCTGTCGCGCAACGAGGACCTGTCGCCCAAGGCGCGCGACCTCGCCGCCGAGCTGCGCAAGTCATGGAACGTCGAATTCGACGACGCAGGCGCGATCGGGCGGCGCTACCGCCGCCAGGACGAGATCGGCACGCCGTTCTGCGTCACGGTCGACTTCGACACGCTCGAGGACCAGGCCGTCACGATTCGGGAGCGAGATGCGATGTCGCAGGAGCGAATCGGCATCGACGCCGTGTCCGACTACCTGGCCGTGCGGCTGAAGGGCGCCTAATTTTTTGTGCGGCGAGCAGACGCAAAAGTCCCCGTTTGCCTCGCATTCAGGGCACTTTTGCGTCTGCTCGCGAAGGAAACGGGCGGTCTCTAGAAGCGGCCGCCGCCTCCGAACATCCCACCACCGCCGCCGCCGCCGGAGCCGCCGAACGAGCCGGTGCTGAAACCGCCGCCCCCGAAGCCGCCACTCAGGACGTTGCCGATCAGGATGCCGCCGAGGATGGCACCCATGTTGCCGCCGCCGCCTCCGCCGCCATAGGGACCCATGTACGAACGTTGCGCGTTCTGCACGTCGGCGCTGGCCAACGACTGCGCCTGTGCTGCCAGCATCGACGCGCCGTTGGCGTGCGCAATGGCCTCGGCCGGATCGGTCGACCGCTTGGCGTCTGCGGCGCCGATATGACGGACGGCCTCGGCAAGACGCGTACGCGCCTCCGGACCGACGATGCCCCGCCGGGTGTCGATGAAATCGGACACCGAACGCACCCGCGACCGTGCTGTGAACATCGCCTCATCGAGCGCCCGATTGAGCCGTTCGGCCGCCTCGCGTTGTTCCTCGACAGCCGCCAACAGCCGGTCCAGATCCGCGTCGGCTTTGGTGAGTTGGGTGAACGACCCCAGCGGATCCTGCGATCCGTTGCGCTGGGCGGTGGCCACGGCCGCCGCCGCGGCGTCACGCGCTTGGGCCAGTTGCGCCGCCTGCGGCGTCGACCCTTGCTGCAAGAGAACGCCGGCCTGCTTGATGCCGTTCTGAATGTCTTCGATCGCGGCAGGCAACGTTGCGGCCGCCCGCCGGATGTCGCTGGCCGCACTGTCCACCGCATCGAGCAGCGAGCGGGCCTGAGCGAGAGAGGCCTCGGCCGCTCGAACGCACTCGACCAGTTCGGTCTGGCGGCCGGCCATCGGCCGGTCGGCCAGTTCGCGGGCCCGGGTGATGTTTTGGTCTGCGAAGCTCAATAGCTCCTTGGCCGCGTCCGCGTTTCCACTGACGGAGGTTAATGCGGCATCATCGAATTCACTGTGCAGCGCGGTGAGCTTCTGCTCTGACGGGCCAAGCCGGGCGGTGATGTCGACGACCTGTTGCGTCAGCGCGTCCAGCCGTGTCGGCGCATTGATAACCAGATCCCGCAGTTTCGCGAACGCCTCGCTGCGGGCGTCCAGCTCCCGGTCGGCTTTTGCAGCGGCGACCACGACTCGAGTCAACAGATCCCGCCGCTGAGCCGGCGTCTCAGGGATGGCGTCATCGAGCTGCTGGCGCACATTGAATGCCTGCGCCAACGTGATTTTCGCGTTGTTCACTGCATCAACGAACGGTCGGGTTTCTTTGTCGCCGAACTCTTCGAGGGCGAGCTCCAGTTCGTGCCCGCTGGTCCGCAGCGCGTTGTCGACCTCGACGACCCTTTCTCTGGACAGGTCGTCGAGCGCATCGAGGGAAACCGCGGCTAGCGCCTGCGGGTCTGTGGGGTCGACCCGGCGCGCTGCGGCGAACTCGGCTTCTCGACGCTTGCGACGGCGTCGCCGCCGCCACAGCAACAGTAATGCGAGCGCCAGCCCGATCACTGCCAGTGCCGCGAGCAAACCGACCCAAGAAATGCCGCTGCTGGAGCCGGGCGACTCGTTGAGCCCACTAGCCGCTGCCACCGCGGCGCCGGCCCAATCGGCTTGGCCGAGCGCTGGCTCAATCTCGTTGCGCCGCAAGCTATCCACCCTGCTGGAACTCAGTTCGGTGGCGCTGTCGGGAACTAGAAAGGCATACGCCCGATCGACGGTGGCGACCGCCAGCAGTGCGTCGAAATCACCCAGATCGCTGGCCCGCCTGCGTATTGTTCGCCCACGATTCGGCGACTGGCCGGAGAACGAGTCGACGTAAACCACCCACAACCGGGTCTTGCGATTCGAATACAGCGAGTCGATCGCCGACGTGACGTTGCTGCGGTCGGCGCCATTGAGGACACCAGCCTCGTCGGTCACGTAGCCGGGCAGCCGGAACGGTGGCGTGCTGCCCGCCGCCGGCGCCAGCAGGATCCCGGCGGTCACGATCGCGAGGACCAGGCTGAGCAAGCGGGCGATGCGCATGACCGCCAATGTAGTGCGCAGGCATCGCGAGACGTCCGGTACCGGCGAAGACTCCTGGCAGACTATGCGTCGGTGGCCACGACTAAGGACGCATACGACGAATTCGACCGGCAGCGCCTGGTGGTCGAATCGCCGAAGCTCGCTGCGTTGCCGGGGACGGACTCCGAACACCGCACCGATTTCGCCCGCGACAGGGCCAGGGTGCTGCACTGCGCGGCGTTGCGGCGGCTGGCGGACAAGACGCAGGTGGTCGGTCCGCGGCAGAGCGACACCCCGCGCACGCGGCTGACCCATTCCCTGGAAGTCGCACAGATCGGGCGCGGGATGGCCCTGGGACTCGGCTGCGACCCCGACCTCGTCGACATGGCCGGGCTGGCCCACGACATCGGCCATCCGCCCTACGGACACAACGGCGAGCGCGCGCTGAACGAGATCTCCGATGCCCACGGCGGCTTCGAGGGCAATGCCCAGAACTTCCGTATCCTCACGCGCCTCGAGCCCAAAGTGCTTGACCGGCATGACCGTAGCGCCGGTCTGAACCTCACCCGCGCGGCTCTCGACGCCGTCACCAAGTACCCGTGGCAACGGAGCCCGCAGCGTAGCAAGTTCGGTTTCTACCGCGACGACATGGCCGCGGCGGACTGGATGAGGGACGGCGCGCCGGAATTTCGGCCCTGCCTTGAGGCCCAGGTGATGGACTGGGCCGACGACGTCGCCTACTCGGTGCACGACGTCGAGGACGGTGTGGTGTCGGGCCGGATCGACATGCGAGTGCTCGCCGACGACGACGCCGCGGCCGAACTGGGCAGGCTGGGGGAGTCGCACGGGATGGGTGGCGGCTTGTCTGCCGACGATCTGGTGTCGGCGGCTGTGCGGCTGTCCGAGCTGCCGGTGGTCGCCGCGGTCGGCAAGTACGACGCGACACTGGCCGCCTCCGTCGAGCTGAAGAAGCTGACCAGCGAGCTGGTCGGACGGTTCGCCTCCGCGGCGATCGCCGCGACAAGGGCGGAGGCGGGCCATGGTCCACTCGTCCGATACACCGTCGACCTGCGTGTCCCCGCGCTGGTTCGCGCCGAGGTGGCGGTGCTGAAGGTGCTGGCGCTGCAGTTCATCATGTCCGACCCTCGACATCTGGAGCTGCAGGGCCGCCAGCGCGAACGGATCCACCGGGTGGCGGAGTGGCTGTTGGCGGGCGCGCCTGCCACGCTCGATCCGATCTTCGTGCCCGCGTTCAATGCGGCCGACGACGACGGTGGCCGGCTGCGGGTGGTCGTCGACCAGATCGCGTCGTTCACCGAAGGCCGATTGGAGCGGTTGGAACCGGCTCTAGACTGAGTCGGTGGCCGGCCGGATACCTGATCGCGATATCGCGGCCATTCGTGAACGCGTGCGGATCGAGGACGTCGTCGGCGACTACGTCCAGTTGCGCCGCGCGGGGGCCGACTCGCTGAAGGGGCTGTGCCCGTTCCACGACGAGAAGTCGCCGTCCTTCCACGTCCGGCCCAACCACGGTCACTTCCACTGCTTCGGCTGCGGCGAGGGTGGCGACGTGTACGCGTTCATGCAGAAGATCGAGCACGTCAACTTCGTCGAGGCGGTCGAACTGCTCGCCGATCGCATCGGCTACACCGTCACCTATACGGGCGCCGCGACCAGCGTGCAGCGTGACCGGGGAAGCCGCAGCCGGTTGCTCGCGGCCAACGCCGCCGCCCAGGAGTTCTACGCCGAAGCGCTGAAGTCCGACGAGGCCGCGCCAGCGCGTCAGTATCTGCTCGACCGCAACTTCGACGCGGAGGCCGCCGCTCATTTCGGCTGCGGGTTTGCCCCGTCGGGCTGGGATACGCTGACGAAACACCTGCTGCGCAAGGGCTTTGAGTTCAAGGAGCTGGAGGCGGCCGGACTGTCGCGGGAAGGGAAGCGCGGCCCGATGGACCGCTTTCACCGCAGACTGCTGTGGCCGATCCGGGTGTCCAGCGGCGAGGTCATTGGATTCGGCGCCCGCAGGTTGTTCGACGACGACCAGAACCAGGCGAAGTACGTCAACACCCCCGAGACCGTGCTGTACAAGAAGTCGTCGGTGCTCTTCGGCCTCGATCACGCCAAACGCGATATCGCCAAGGGGCACCAAGCCGTCGTGGTGGAGGGCTACACCGACGTGATGGCGATGCATCTGGCCGGGGTGACCACCGCGGTGGCCTCCTGCGGAACCGCGTTCGGCGACGAACACCTCGCGATGTTGCGCCGCCTGATGATGGACGACAACTTCTTTCGCGGTGAACTCATCTACGTGTTCGACGGCGACGCGGCCGGGCGCGCGGCGGCTGTGAAGGCACTCGACGGCGAGCAGAACCTGGCCGGGCAGTCGTTCGTCGCCGTCGCCTCAGACGGTATGGATCCGTGCGACCTGCGGTTGAAATCGGGTGACGGAGCACTACGCGACCTGGTGGCGCGTCGAACTCCGTTGTTCGAGTTCGCGATTCGAACCGCGCTTGCCGACCACGACCTCGAGAACGCCGACGGCCGGGTGTCCGCACTGCGCCGTTGCGTGCCGATGGTGGCCTTGATCAAGGACCCGACGCTGCGCGACGAGTACGCCCGCCAGCTGGCCGGCTGGGTCGGCTGGGACGACGTCGCGCAAGTGGTGAGCAGGGTCCGCGACCAAGCCAAGGGCGGCAAAGCGCCGGCGCAGGGCAGCCGGGCCGGCCGACCCGCCAAGTCCGCCGCGGCGGCGGTCGCACGGCCCGACCCGCGGGATCCGACGCTGTGGCCGCAGCGGGAGGCGCTGAAATCCGCCTTGCAGTACGCCGCGATCGCCGGACCGGTGTTCGACGCGCTGTCGGTCGAGACCTTCACCCATCCGGGATACGCCGCAGTGCGCGCGGCGATCACGGCTGCGGGCGGGACGTCGGCGGGCGCCAAGGGTGCCGAGTGGATCGAGGCGGTCCGTCAGCAGACGGGATCGGATGCCGCCGCCAGCCTCGTCACCGAGCTGGGCGTGGAGTCCATCAGGGTCGAGGACGACGAGAGGCTGCCGCGCTACATCGGCGGTGTGCTCGCGCGCCTGCAGGAAGTGGCCGTCGGACGACAGATCGCCGAGGTCAAATCCAGGCTGCAGCGCATGTCTCCGGTGGAGCAGGGCGACGAATATCACGCGCTGTTCGGCGACCTCGTCGCGATGGAGGCGTATCGCCGCAGCCTGCTGGAACAGGCCAGTGGCGACGACCTTACTGCGTAACGAGCGGCCACACGATATGGTGTGGACGCCCTGGAAACTCCGGTGAAAGGCAATTCGGTGGCTTCGAACACGACTCGTCGGGTGATCGCCCTCAGCGCCTTCGCGGCCGCCGTGGCTGCGCCGGTCATCGCCGCGACCACGATTTCGCCCCCCGAGCAGCAGACGTACGGGGCGTATCCGGGCGAGTGCCTGGCGTGGTTCGGCAACCAGGAGGACGGCAAGTGCCTGTCCTACTCGAACGGCTCGACCAGCGGCGGGACGCCGTGGGGCATCTACGGGCCGAACAACTACCAGAACAACGGGTTGCTGCCGGGTCAGACCTACACCGGGCCTGTTCGCTAGCGCCGCCCGTCGGCCGTCGGCGCAGGCTGCGGCTTCAGCACGTCGGTTTCGTTGTCGATCGACGTCAGCGTCACCATCTCCGGGTCGGGTGAGACCCGATTGGCGATCTTGCGTCGTCCCGCTGTGATCACGGCCCTGGCCGCGGGGCTTTCCGTGACCGCGCGATATGTGCCGGAAATCTGCTCATATCGGCGCCGGCCCGCCTTCGTACCCAACACATATCCGACGGCCAATGCGGCGACATACCCGAACACAGGGCCCCTCCCAGACGACGGTGTGACAGGGTCCATCCTGCCTCACCGAGCGGGGTGCGCGCCCGGCCGGGAGACCATTGGCGAGCCGGCCAGCACGTACGCTAAAGTCAACCCTCGGTCCGCGGAGGAACCGGCGGGCCAGGCAATCCCCTGTAGCTCAATTGGCAGAGCATTCGGCTGTTAACCGAAGGGTTGGTGGTTCGAGTCCACCCGGGGGAGCAAGGTCCACCTAAGACATCCTTGCGTGCGCAAGAGCGCCGAAACTCGTAGTGCAAATCCTTCCGAACCGCCCCTGATGCGGATCGACAATGTATGCGGCGGCGAGCGGTCTGACTGATCTGCGGAGCTGCGCAACGCGTGCGGCTCCTCCGGACCGGCCACCTCACCCGCGGCCGGAATATCGGATGCACACGAAGGGGGTTTTACAGTGTCCGAGCAGGAAAACAAGGAACTCATCAAGAGGGGCTACGCGGCCTTTTCCGCTGGTGATGTTCAAACAGTGATGGATCTGTTCGACGATGACGTGGAGTGGGTGCAGCCGGGTGCAAGCGCGGTCAGCGGCAGCTTCCACGGCAAGGCCGAAGTCATGGAGTACATGGGGCGGCTGGCCGAGAAATCGATCAGCGTCAACCTGAAGCGGCTCATCGCTGAGGGCGACACCGTCGTTGCCATCACCGAGGTGACCGTTGACGGCCAAACCGGTGAAGACGCCGACGTGTTCACCATTCGCAACGGAAAGACAATCCGGGCCGAGATGCACGGCGACACGGCGTTGATGGAAAAGGTCTACGGCAAGAAGGAACTCGCCGCAGGCTGATCGAGTTCACCGGCACGAGCCGGCGGCCAGATCGCACGGTATGTGACGAGTGCAGTTTGGCCGCCGTTTCGCGTCTTTGTGCGGGCGGACGGCGGCGAACCTCCTCTGAAGCCGATTCGCATTTCTACCGAACAGCCTGGCCCGCAGTGCCTTTCCAATTGTGAAGTTGTTGCTTGATGCGAGATTTGGTGAGCCGGCAGTTGGGCTCTGATCAGCTGGGCCGGCAGCTGATGTTTTGAGCCGTTCGGCTGTGGGGATAATTCCCCTTCGAAAGGGGTTCGATGGCATCAATGAATGGCGGCAAAGGTCCTGACGTCGTCGTGACCGGTATCGCTTCGACCACGTCTTTGGCGTCCGACGCCGAAGAGACGTGGCGTCTGCTGCTGGAGGGACGAAGCGGCGTCGGGGCCTTGGACGATCCCTTTCTCGATGAATTCGGCATCGAGGTGCGCATCGGCGCGAAGTTGACGGAGAACTTCGACGACGAACTGACCCGCGTCGAAGTGCGTCGGATGTCGTACATGCAAAAGATGGCGGCGGTCCTGGGCAGGCGTCTGTGGGCAAACGCCGGGTCGCCGGAAGTGGACCCGAAGAGGCTCGCCGTTTCCGTTGGGCAGGCGCTGACGTCCACTCAGGTCCTCATCGGTCTCTACAACGACTTGAAGGCCGACGGAATGCGGGCGGTCCGGAAGATGCCGCTGGTGGTTCAGATGCACATGCCCAATGCGCCAGCCGCCGCAGTGGGTCTCGATCTCAAGGCGAGGGCCGGGATCATGTCGCCGGTGCTGTCCGACGCCTCCGGCGCGGCCGCGATCCAGCAGGGCTGGCAGCACATCGTTTTCGGCGACGCCGACGTCGCAGTCTGTGGCGGCGTCGAGGCGCGAATCGAGGCGGTCCCGCTGGCCACGTTCACCGCACTCGACATGTTGTCGGCGAACAACGAGGACCCCGAGGGCGCCAGCCGGCCGTTCGACAGAAATCGTGACGGAATGGTGCTCGGCGAGGGCGGGGCGATGCTTCTCCTCGAGACAGAAGAACACGCCAAAGCGCGCGGCGCGCACATTCTGGCCCGTGTGCTCAGCGCCGCCGTCAACTACGACGCCTACCACGACGTCGCCCCCGAGCCCGACGGCGCAACGGCGGGCGAAGCGATTTCCCGTGCCATCAACCTGGCCGGCTTGACGCCCGCCGACGTCGACCACATCAATGCGAGTGCGGCGGGAACCGTCTACGGGGATCTGAGCGAAGCCCGTGCCATCCGCAATGCCCTGGGGGATCACACGCCCGCGGTCTATGCACCCAAGGCCGCGCTGGGTCACTCGCTGGGCTCGACCGGGGCGATCGAAGCCGTCGTGACGGTGCAGACGCTGCGCGACGGGATTGCTCCCCCCACACTCAACGTGACCGAACTCGATCCCGAGATCGACCTGGACCTGATCGCAGGTCAGAGCCGCCGCAGCGACTACCGGTACGCGGTGAGCAACTCTTTCGCGGTCGGCGGCCACAACGCTGCCATCGTGTTCGGCGCGTACTGACGTCGACGTCGGCGCCGATCGCCCGCCGTAAGCTCAGGATCATGGGACTTCGGCTGCTCGCGGCTTTGATCGCCATCGGACTGTTCGCGATCGGCTGCGGCTGGAGCCCGCCCGGCCCGGCGCCGACCAGCACCCAGGCCTGCGGACCGGCCGACGCGCCCGGCGCCGACACTGTCGCAGAGGCGATCGCGGGACTACCGCAGGCGCAGTGGAAAGAGACCGCCCGCGGAAACACGCCGGACTGCCGGCTGAACTGGGTGGTGGTGACGGCGGGCGACGCGTCGGACAGCCCGATGCAGGTGCTGTTCTTCGACCGCAACAACCCGCTCGGCCCGGCCACGCCGGAGCCACGCACCTACATCAACGTCATCTCGACGGGCAACGACACCGCGCAGGTGCAGTATCAGTGGCGCCAAGGCCAGGATCCGGCATGCTGCCCCACCGGCATCGGCACCGTCCGCTTCCGGATCGGCGACGACGGAAAGATCGCGGCGCTCGACCCGATTCCGAATTCGTAGGCCTGGCAGCTACTTCGGCTCGATGGTGCCCGCGCTGGTGGCGTCCTTCTCCTGGTGCTCGTCAGCGTCGGGGATGTGCTCGGGGTGCAGCATTTCGGCGTAGCGAAGCTGCTCGGGCACACCGAAACCGTCGACCAGTAGTTCGGCGTAGGGCCTCAGGTTGCGGCAGCGTTCGTTGATGCCGCGGGTGACCGCCTTGGCGCGCTCGGTCGACAGGAAGCGGTGTTCCATGAACCAGGCGCGGTCCTGCTCGATCACCGACAGCGCGTACAGATCGCAGACCATGTTGAGCACGTGGCGCGCCTCGTCGTCCTCGCAGGAGTCGATTCCGGCGACGAACGCCTCGAGGATGACCCGTTCGATGTGCGCCCGCGCGGCGTGCAGCACGTGATCCTGGACCGAGTTGAACGCGTCGAACGGAGACATCTCCTTGGACTTGCCCTGCAGCCGCCGTGCGACCGACGCGATGTTGTACTCCTCACGGTCCTCGAACATCTTGACCTGGGTGCCCCGGTTGAAGAGGCTGCCCTCTTCCTCGTTGTCCTGCCGGGTATCGATGATCGTCTGCATGATGGTCTGCGCCGCAGTGCGTTTGAGCACCCGTTCGCCTGCGAAGTTCGCGGCGAACCGTACCCACTCCACCGGGCTCATGCCCTTGATGTCGTCGGCGTAGGCGGTCAGCAGTTCCTTGGCGACCAACTGCGTCAGCACATGGTTGTCACCTTCGAAGGTGGTGAACACATCGGTGTCGGCTTTGAGTGCGATCAACCGGTTCTCGGCGAGATACCCTGCGCCGCCGCAGGCTTCGCGCGCCTCCTGGATGGCGGTCGTCGCGTGCCATGTATTGGCGGCCTTCAGGCCTGCGGCGCGGGATTCCAGCTCACGCTGCTCCTCGGCGTCGGGGTCATCCGACGTTTGCAGCTCATGGCACTTGGCGACGAGTTCGTTCTGGGCGAACTGCAGCGCGTAGGACTTCGCGATCAACGGGAACAACCGGCGCTGGTGCACGAGGTAGTCCATGATCAGCACTTCGTGGTCGTCGCCTGGTGCCTCGAACTGCCTGCGCTCCAAGGCGTATCGCGTCGCGATATCGAGTGCGACGCGCGTGGCCGCGCCTGCGCTACCGCCGACGGTCACCCGCCCGCGGATCAGCGTGCCGAGCATGGTGAAGAACCGTCGGCCCGGGTTTTCGATCGGCGAGCTGTAGGTGCCGTCCTCGGCGACGTCGGCGTACTTGTTCAACAGGTTCTCGCGGGGGATGCGCACCTGGTCGAACTGGATGCGGCCGTTGTCGACGCCGGGTAGGCCGCCCTTGTAGTGGCAGTCCGAGGTCGTCACCCCTGGCAGGTCGTTGCCGTCGTCGTCACGAATCGGCACGACGAAACAGTGCACACCGTGGCCTTCCCCGTCCGGCGTGATCAACTGCGCGAAAACTGCTGCCACCCTGGCGGTTTCAGCGGCACCGCCGATGTAGTCCTTGCGTGACGTGCGGGTGGGGGAGTCGATGACGAACTCTTGGGTCGACGGGTCGTACGTCGCGGTGGTCTCGAGTGACTGGACGTCGCTGCCGTGGCCGGTCTCGGTCATTGCGAAACAGCCAAGCAGTTCGAGATCGATGATCTTCCTGACGTACTTCTTGTGGTGCCGTTCGGTGCCGAGGTTCTCGATGGCCCCGCCGAACAGACCCCACTGCACGCCCGCCTTCACCATCAGGGACAGGTCGGACATCGCGAGCATCTCGATCTGGGTGACCGCGGCGCCGACATCGCCGTTGCCGCCGTGCTCCTTCTTGAAGCCGTCCTCCGCGGCGCCCTGGGCGGCCATGATCCGCAACTGCTCGCCCACCTTGGTGCGCGCGATCACGGTGTTCGGCGTGTAATGCGGTTTGAAGATCTCGGTGGACAGGTCTTGGCGCATCTTGTTCTTCACATCGCGCCAACGCCCGTCCAGCGTGTTGCGAAGATGCTCCGCAGTGGTGGTCATACCTCAGACGGTAGCCCGTTGTCGCTCCGAGGAAACTGTGATGTCGCAAACGTAGGCAAACCTGGCTAGACCTGGCTAAACCATTGGCGTTCAATCGATGGCTATGGCCAAGCCCGATGACGCGGCGCTCTCACCGACCGGTATGCCCCACATCGGGGGGCACCGCCACTCGGACGTGTCGGGCGGCTGGCTGCGCGCGGCCACCTTCGGCGCGATGGACGGTTTGGTTTCCAACACCGCGCTGATCGCGGGCGTGGCGGCGGCCGCATCGGCTCAAACCGTCGTGATCAGCGGTGTTGCGGGCTTGCTCGCAGGCGCGTTCTCGATGGCACTGGGCGAATACACCTCGGTCACCACCGCGAACGAACAGATCGACTCCGAGGTGCTGATGGAACGCCGGGCGTTCGAGCACCACCCCAAGGCGGAACGGGCCGAGCTGGTCGCCATGCTTGTCCGCTTGGGCATGAGCCGGCAGACGGCGACACAGGCGACGGAGGAGATCCACCGCGACGAGAACCGGGCGGTCAATTTCCACCTCGTGCAGGAGCTGGGCGTCAACCCAGATGAGAAGCCCTCGCCGTGGGTCGCGGCGATCTCGTCGTTCGTCATGTTCGCTATCGGCGCGGTCGTGCCGCTCGTCCCTTACTTGCTGGGATTCGAATCGTTGTGGGCGGGCTTGATCTGCGGCGGCATCGGCCTCGCCATCGCAGGCGGCGTGGCGGCGAGGTTCACCAGCAAGCCCATCTGGTGGGCGTCGTTGCGGCAGCTGCTGTTCGGCGGCATCGCGATTGCGGCCACCTATGTGGTCGGCACGCTCGTCGACTCGCTGCTCTAGCAGGTTCACGCCCAGGTCAGTCCGTAAGTGGTGAAGCTATCTGACGGATGGTTTCGGGGCTGCCGCGTCGTCGAGGAGCGCCCGCATCACGCGAACCGCATCCTTGAGCGTCTGCCGGTCGGCGTCATCGAGCCGCTCCAAGTAGGGGTCGATGGCCGCACCTCGATCGATGCGAACCTGGCGCAGCACGTCGACGCCTTTCGGGGTGATCCGGATGAGCACCGCGCGTGCATCGTCTGGGTCGACGGTGCGCGACACCAGGCCCGCGTCCTCCAACCGGCGCACCTGCATGGTCATCGTCGGTTGCGAGCAGTGGTCGAGCGCGGCGAGGTCGGAGATGCGCGCGGCCCCTTGGTCCTCGATCGTGGACAGCAGCCGGCCTTGTGCGAACGGCAGCGGTATGCGGGCCCGCTGCGATGCCAGGCGGTTGAGTCGCGCCACTACAGCGAGCAGATCTGCGCCAAGTGTTCGGTTCACCCCACCATGATTACATAGCTTTACTATGCGTATCAATCCCTGGGCGCATGTCGGTCCGCACAGCTCCGCCACAGGCTAGTTCAGCGGCGACTGGCAGAATCGTGAAATGACTGCGACCCGCCGTGCGAGCCCGGCTCGCCGTGTGGGATCGCTGCAGCCCGTCGAGCTGGCGCACGCCTCGGTCATGGCCGCGCTGTGTGCGGCGACCGCCATCATCGCCGTCGTGGTGCCGTTCGCGGCCGGGATCTCGCTTCTCGGCACCGTGCCGATGGGTCTGCTGGTCTACCGGTTCAGGGTCCGGGTGCTGATCGCCGCAACCGTCGCCGGCGCCACAATCGCCTTTCTGATCGCCGGAATGGGCGGCTTCATGACGGTGCTCAACTGCGCTTACATCGGCCTGCTGATCGGCCTCATCCTGCGACGGGGACGCGGCACCCTCACGGTCCTCGTCGTCGGGCTCATCGCAGGAGCGGTGTTCGGTGCGGCAATCGTGGCCGCGCTGACCATCCTTGTCCGGCTGCGCAACTTGATCTTCGAATCGATGACCGCCAACGTCGACGGCGTCGCCGCCATCCTCACGGGCCTCCCTGACTGGTGGTGGATTCCCGAGACGGACGTTTTCGCCGAGCGGCTGAAGAGCGGCTTCGCCACCGCGCTGACCTACTGGCCGCTGCTGGTCGGCGGGTGGTCGGTCATCATCATCACCGTCGTCATGCTGATCGGGTGGTGGGCGCTGGCCCAGGTGATCAATCGACTCGTGGTGATACCCGACGTGCACAAACTGGACTCCGCGACCGACACCGCACCGGTGGCGCCCGTGCCGGTGCGGCTCACCGACGTCCGGTTCCGCTATCCCGCTAGCGACCACGACGCGCTCGGCCCGGTGACACTGAGCATCGAACCCGGCGAACACATCGCGGTGACCGGGCCCAACGGCTCCGGCAAGACGACGCTGATGCTGATGCTGGCCGGCCGGGATCCGTCGTCGGGCACCGTTGAGCGCCCCGGTTCGGTCGGGCTGGGGCGACTCGGCGGAACCGCGGTCATCCTGCAACATCCGGAGAGCCAGGTGCTCGGCACCCGGGTCGCCGACGACGTGGTCTGGGGACTGCCGCCCGGCACGACCACCGATGTGAGGCAACTGCTCAACGAGGTCGGCCTCGACGGTCTGGCCGAACGCGACACCGGAGGGCTGTCCGGCGGCGAGCTGCAACGCCTCGCCGTCGCAGCGGCTCTGGCGAGGGAGCCGTCGCTGCTGATCGCCGACGAGGTGACCAGCATGGTGGACCAGGCAGGGCGCGACGGGCTGCTGGCCGTGCTGTCCGGACTGACCCAGCACCACCAGATGTCGTTGGTGCACATCACCCACTACAACGACGAGGCTGACTCGGCCGACCGTGCGATCGACCTGACCGACAACGGCGGTGATTCCGACAACACCGAAATGGTTGATACGACCGAGGCGCCGGCCGCGAAAGACCCCCTGCGGCCGCGTCGTGACGCCCCGGTGCTGGAACTCATCGACGTCAACCACGAGTACGGCAGCGGAACGCCATGGGCCACTGAGGCATTGCACGACATCAACTTCGCGGTCCATGAGGGCGACGGTGTGCTGATTCACGGTCTCAACGGGTCGGGAAAGTCGACCTTGGCGTGGATCATGGCCGGGTTGGCTGAGCCGACCAGTGGTCAGTGTCTGCTCGACGACGCCCCGGTGTCAGACCAGGTCGGTGCTGTGGCGATCTCGTTTCAGGCAGCCCGGCTACAGCTTCTGCGCAGCCGCGTGGACGCCGAAGTCGCATCGGCGGCGGGGTTTTCGCCCCGCGACCGGGCGCGGGTGATCCAGGCGCTGGCCGCCGTCGGCCTGGATGCCACGCTGGCCGACCGGCGGATCGACCAACTCAGCGGCGGGCAGATGCGCCGTGTCGTGCTGGCCGGACTCCTCGCCAGGTCCCCGCGAGCGCTGATCCTCGACGAGCCGCTGGCCGGCCTCGACGGCGCCAGCGCGCGCGGGCTGCTGCGGCTGCTGGAGCACCTGCGCCGCAACGAGGGCCTGACGGTCATCGTGATCTCACATGACTTCACCGGGCTGGAAGATCTGTGCCCGCGCATCCTGCATCTGCAGGACGGCGTGCTCGCGACGGCGCCGACGGCGGCGGAGGGCATCTCGTGACGGCGCCCGCACGCAAGCCACAGCGACGGCCGGTGGTGCTGCTGCGGCCGGTGCCCGGCCGCACGGTCGTGCACGACCTGTGGGCGGGCACGAAACTCATTGTGGTGGCGGCGATCGGCGTGCTGCTGACGTTCTATCCCGGTTGGGTGCCGATCACGGCGGTCGCGGGTCTCGTCCTCGTCGCGGCGCGGCTGGCCCACATTCCGCGCGGTGTGCTGCCGTCGGTGCCGCGCTGGTTGTGGTTCCTGCTGACGCTCGGCGGTGTGACCGCCGCACTTGCGGGAGGCAGCCCCGTCATCGAACTCTTCGGACAGCAACTAGGTCTGGGTGGGCTGCTGAAATTCCTGCGCATCACCGCGCTGTCGATCGTGCTCCTCGCGCTCGGTGGCATGGTGTCGTGGACCACCAATGTCGCCGAAATCGCGCCCGCTGTCGCGAAACTCGGACGCCCGCTGCGCGTGCTGCGGGTACCCGTCGACGACTGGGCGGTCACCATTGCGCTGGCGCTGCGGGCATTCCCCATGCTGATCGACGAGTTCCGCATCCTGTACGCGGCGCGCAGTCTTCGCCCCAAGCCGGTGCTCACGACGCGGCGGGCCCGCAGGCGCCGCTGGGCGCTGGAAGTGATCGACCTGATCGCCGCCGCCGTCATCGTGGCGTTGCGGCGGGCCGACGAGATGGGCGACGCGATCACCGCGCGCGGCGGCGCGGGCCAGATTTCGGCGGCGCCCACAGGACCCAAACGGCGCGACTGGGTGGCACTTTCGATCGTGGTCGCGGTCTGCGGCGTGGCGTTGGCTCTGGAACTGACGCTGCTGGGAACCACCTAGCGTTCCGCCGCGGCGTTCGCGGCGATATCGGTTTCAAAACAGGCGCGCCGTCGACCGCATCCGATTGGCTGCCACCGAGCCATTAAAGCGGTCGCAGCGCCGTCGAACTACGGTGATAGCCGTGAGCGCACCCCGACAGGTCGACCGTGACTTCCTCGAGCTGCCGCGCCGAGCGCTGGCCGACGCTGCCCTCTCGGCCGCCCTCGCGGCCGGCGCCGACCACGCCGACCTGCGCATCCACCGCATCGTCGACGAGGTGGTGGCGCTGCGCGACGGCGAGCTGGAGACCTCTGTCGTCGACCGCGAAATCGGTCTGGCGGTGCGGGTGATCGTCGGCGGCACGTGGGGATTCGCCTCCCACGCCGAACTGAGTGCCGATGTCGCGGCGCAGACCGCCCGTCGCGCGGTCGCGGTCGCGGGGACATTGGCACCGCTCAACGCCGAGACGATCGCATTGGCCGCCGAACCGGTGTACGCCGATGCCAGCTGGGTGTCCGACTACCGGATCGATCCGTTCACGATTCCTGCGGCCGACAAGGTCGGCCTGCTGGCGGAGTATTCGGGCCGGCTGTTGGCCGCCGACGGCGTCGACCATGTCTCGGCTCACGTGCATGCCGTAAAGGAGCAGACGTTCTACGCCGACACCGCGGGCTCGTCGATCACACAGCAGCGTGTCCGGGTTCAGCCGGCGTTGGAGGCCGTCGCGGTCGACTCGGCGGCGGGATCGTTCGAAACCATGCGCACGCTGGCGCCCCCTTCAGCGCGGGGGTGGGAGGCGGTCGAGGGCGACGACGTGTGGGACTGGTCAGCCGAACTGGCCGAGCTGCCGACCCTGCTGGCGGAGAAGGTCAAGGCGCCCAGCGTGACGCCGAGACCGACCGACCTCGTCATCGACCCGTCCAATCTGTGGCTCACCATCCACGAATCCATCGGCCACGCAACAGAATACGACCGCGCCATCGGCTACGAGGCCGCCTATGCCGGAACCTCGTTCGCCACGCCTGACAAGCTGAACACGATGCGCTACGGCTCGCCGGTGATGAACGTGACCGCCGATCGCACCGAGCCGTTCGGTCTTGCCAGCGTCGGCTGGGACGACGAGGGGGTGGCTTCGCAACGCTGGGACCTGGTGCGCGACGGCGTCTTCGTCGGGTACCAGTTGGACAGGGTGTTCGCCCCGCGGCTGGGCATGACCAGGTCGAACGGCTGCTCGTACGCCGACTCACCACACCACGTGCCGATCCAGCGGATGGCCAATGTCTCGCTGCAACCCGGCACTGACGACCTGTCCGTCGACGACCTGATCGGCCGCGTCGAGGACGGCATCTACATCATCGGCGACAAGTCATGGTCGATTGACATGCAGCGGTACAACTTTCAGTTCACCGGCCAGAGGTTCTTCCGGATAACCGACGGCAAGCTGGACGGCCAGTTGCGCGACGTGGCGTACCAGGCCACCACCACCGACTTCTGGGGTGCGATGGAGGCCGTCGGCGGATCCTCGACGTGGCGACTGGGCGGCGCATTCAACTGCGGCAAGGCGCAGCCCGGCCAGGTAGCGCCGGTCAGCCACGGCTGCCCGGCCGCGCTGTTCCGCGGCATCAACGTGCTCAACACCCGCGCCGAGGGTGGGAGGTGACGATGATCGGGGCACAGCAGGTCGTCGACATCGCGCTGGCGGCAGCGGCGCGGTTGGGCAAGGCCGACGAGACGATCGTGACCGTCACCGACTGCAGCGATGCGTCGCTGCGATGGGCGAACAGTTCCATGACCACCAATGGTGTTTCGGTGCAACGCAAAACGACGGTGATATCGGTGGTGCGGCGCGGCGACCGCGGTCATGTGGCATCGATGACGTCGAGCGAGGTCGACCCAGAGGCGATTCCGGCTCTGGTTGCGGCCTCCCAGGATGCCGCGCTGTCGGCGCCGGAGGCGCTCGACAGTGCGCCACCGCTGCCCGCGACGGACGCGGCGATCGACTGGGACGCCCCGATTCCCGGCACCGGTGTGGAGGTCTTCGCGGGCGTGGCCGACGCGTTGGGCCGCGGCTTCCCGCGCGCCGACAGACTGTACGGCTATGCGCGCCACATCCTCGAAACCACGTTCGTCGCCACCTCGGGCGGACTGCGGCGGCGTTACACACAGCCCACCGGCTCGGTCGAGATCAACGCCAAGCGCGACGGCGCCAGCGCATGGGTGGGCACCAGCACGCCCGACTTCGTCGATGTACCAACCGATTCCATGCTCGATGAGCTCTCCACACGGCTCGGCTGGGCGCAGCGCACCGTCGAGTTGCCCGCCGGACGCTACGAGACGATCCTGCCGCCCTCGGCTGTCGCGGACCTGATGATCTACTTGTCGTGGTCGATGGACGGCCGCGGTGCGCAGGAGGGCCGCACCGCGTTCTCGGCTCCCGGCGGCGGCACACGGGTGGGGGAGAGGCTCACCGAGCTTCCGCTGACGCTCTACTCCGACCCCACGGCCGCCGGCCTGGAGTGCTCGCCCTTCGTGGCGGTCGCCAGTTCCTCGGAAAGCGCGTCGGTGTTCGACAACGGCATGGACGTCGAACGCGTCGACTGGATTCGCGACGGCACGATCAATGCGCTGGCCTATACGCGAGCGGGCTCCGCCGAGTACGGCGTCCCTGTCGCCGTCGCCGCGAACAACCTGCTGATGACGGGCGGCAGCGACAGCCTGGCCGAGATGGTCGCCACGACCGAGCGCGCGCTGCTGCTGACCACGCTCTGGTACCTCCGGGTCGTCGACCCTGGCGTGCTGCTACTCACCGGGCTGACCCGCGACGGCGTCTACCTCGTCGAAGACGGGCGGGTCACTGGCGCGGTCAACAACTTCCGGTTCAACGAGAGCCCGCTCGA
The DNA here is from genome assembly GCA_963786995.1 of uncultured Actinomycetota bacterium. Lineage (GTDB taxonomy): Bacteria > Actinomycetota > Actinomycetes > Mycobacteriales > Mycobacteriaceae > Mycobacterium. The sequence goes on from CAWBBH010000012.1 coordinate 307,045, forward strand.
CCTGTTGCGCAGAGTCAGCCAAGCGGGCGCCAGCGACATCACGCTGCCGCGCGAATGGGGGGACTGGGCCACCAGGGCGGCGATGCCGTCGCTGCGGATCCCCGACTTCCACATGTCGTCGGTCAGCCAGGCGCAATAATGCGACGATGCACGATCCGCTGAACGGCCTGCTGGGGCGGCTGGTCGCGCTGGCGCCGCCCGAACACGCCCGAATCACCTCGCTGGTGCGCCACACCTGCGCCACGACGTTGTCGCTGCCGCGGCTGCCCGTCGAGGCCGAGGTGGACGGGCCCGCCGACGAGGCGGAGTCGGTCGCGGTGGAATTCGCCGAACAGTTCAGTGTCGACGCGTCGTCCATCGGCGACGACCTGCGGGCCCGGTACACGTCGGCGTTGGGCGCTGCGGTCTTCCCTGCGGTGATGCTGACCTATCTCGCGGACTTCCTGCCGCGGGTGCGCTCCGGTTTCGACGCGCTCGGCTTGCCCGCGCCGTGGAACGAGGTGATCGTATGGGATCACGACAGCGATCTCGGTGACGTGCTGTTCAACACGTTCCAGCCCGGCGTCGCCCAGCTGCGCGAGCTCGACCCGCTGACAACGGAAATCGTACGGTTACGCGGAGCGACCCAGCACAACTGCCGGCTCTGCAAGTCGCGGCGCGAGGGCCACGCGCTCGAATCGGGCGGGTCGGAATCGCTGTATCAGCAGATCGAGTGGTACGAGACATCGGATGGCTTGACCGATCGGCACCGTGCGGCGCTGCGCTACACCGACGCGCTGATCTGGACACCCGCGACCATCCCGCCGGAGGTGGTGTCAGATGTCAGACGCAATTTCACCGATGCGGAGTGCTACGAGCTGACCGTCGACGTGATGCGCAATGCAGGCAACAAGATCGCCGTCGCACTCGCCGCCGACGCGCCCAATGTGGCTACCGGGACCGAGCTTTTCGTGATCGACGAGGACGGGCAGGCCGTCGTCACCGCCTGAGCTGTGAAGGCTAGACCTCGATGCGCGAGCCCATGATCACCGTCCGGTCGCGCGGCAGGCCGAAGCGTTCGGCGGCGTCAGCGGTGATGTACGACGTCGCGATGAACAGCCGCTTGCGCCACTGCGGCATCGTCTTGGAGCGGCCGCGAACGAGTTCGAGCTTGGACAGGAAATATGAGGCGTCGTCGATCACGATCCTGCCCTCCGACTGCTTCGGGGTCAGGCTGCGTAGCGCATCCAGGATGTGCGTCTTCTCCATGTAGCCGTAATTTGCGGTGACGAACACGATTCCGTCCTTCTTGAATCCGAGTCCGTCCACCGTGATGCGGTCCGACTCCGGCGCGCGCGGCATCGGGAGCGTCTCGATCGACACGATGATGACGTGCTCGTGCAGGACGTGGGTGTGCTCGACGCAGGTGCGCATGGCCAGCGGTGCGGTCTCCTTGCCGCGGTTGAGAAACACGGCGGTGCCAGGGACGCGCACCAACGGCGGTTGACAGTCGCGAATCTCGTTGATGAAGTCGTCGAGAGGGCCTTCGGCCTTTTCCCTTGCTACGGTGACGATTTCGCGGCCGCGGTGCCAGGTCACCATCACGGTGAAGGCGACCACGCCGATCAGCAACGGCAGCCATGCTCCGTGGACGAGCTTGGTCAGGTTGGCCGCGACGAAAAGCAGGTCGATCAGCAGCAGGGTGCCGCCTCCGGCGACTACCAGCCACAGCGGGGCGTTCCATCTCGTCCGCGCGTAGTACAGGAACAGCAGGAGCGTGATCGTGATCGTCCCGGTCACCGCCATGCCGTAGGCGTAGGCCAGGCGTTCCGAGCTGCGGAACGCCAGCACCAGCGTCAGCACCCCGACCATGAGCAGGCCGTTGATCCACGGCACATAGATTTGCCCTTCGCGTGCCGAGGAGGTGTGGATGACGCGCAACCGCGGCAGGTAACCGATGCGTGCCGCCTGCGACGCCACCGAGAACGCTCCGGTGATGACGGCTTGTGCTGCGATCACCGTTGCGGCCGTTGCCAACAGCACCATCGGCCACAACGCCCAGCCGGGAATCAGCAGGAAGAAGGGTGCGCGCATGGTGGCCGGATCGCCGATCAGCAACGCACCCTGCCCCATGTAGTTGAGAGCAAGTGCCGGCAGGACGACGAATAACCAGGCCCTGGTGATCGCCTTGCGGCCGAAATGGCCCATGTCGGCGTAGAGCGCCTCGGCCCCGGTGACGGCCAGCACGACGGCGGTCAGCGCGAAGAACGCGATCTCGAAGTGCCCGACGATGAAGGACAGCGCATAAGCGGGGGACAGGGCCTTCAGGATCTCGGGGTGTTGGACGACGCCGGTGACGCCGCACGCACCGATAGCGAGGAACCACAGGACCATCACCGGCCCGAACGCCCGTCCGACCGCGGCGGTGCCGTGCCGCTGCACATAGAACAGCGCCACGATGATCCCGACGGTCACCGGCACGACCCAGTCCTTGAATTCGGGATCGATCACCTCGATGCCTTCGACGGCGGACAGCACCGAGATCGCCGGGGTGATCATGCTGTCGCCGAAGAACAGAGAGGCGCCGAAGACGCCGAGCCCGGCCAGGATCAGTGCGGTGCGATGCCGGGTCTCCGACCCCCACCGGCGCAGCAGCGTGATCAGGGCCATGATGCCGCCCTCACCGTCGTTGTCGGCGCGCATCACGAGGGTCACGTACGTGAGCGTGACGATGATCATGATCGACCAGAAGATCAGCGAGACGATGCCGTAGACGTTGTGGTCGTTCAGCGGCACCGGGCGGGGATCGCTGGGGTTGAACACGGTCTGCACCGTGTAGATCGGGCTGGTCCCGATATCGCCGAAGACGATCCCCAGAGCGGCGAGGACGATGGCTGGCCGGATCGACGTCCCGGTGTTCGTTTGCAACGGTGTGGTCCCCCGGCTGGCAGCGGTGCGGTGGCTCGATCGTAAGGGCTCGTCCGTCGAATACTGCGCCAGTCGCGGCGTTCGGACGTCGGTGAGCCGCCCGGGCGGTCGGCATCGGCGCATTCCTGGCGGCGCGCTAACGTATTGGCCCGTGCAGCGCGAAAGGCGCTGGACTAGGGGCGGTAGCTCAGTTGGTTAGAGCCGCGGACTCATAATCCGTTGGTCGCGGGTTCGAGTCCCGCCCGCCCCACTCTAAAGGAGCTGGTCAGAGCCAGCAGCACTCGGCACCTTCTACGGCTTCATGCCCCGGACATGGCGCCGCGCCCAGCATCCTGGCGGCACGCCCCCGGGCTGGTTCGCCAGCTCACAATGGGCAGCAAAAGGAGCGCCGATGGAGCTATCACGATAGAGATGCGCGGCCTATTTCGATGTAGAACCTTCTACTTCCTAGCAGTGTAAGTACGCTTTAATTCCTCTGAGCGGCGATAATAGAGGGTTATCGCCAAGCGAAGGCCCGGTAGCGGATGACCACCTGCGATGTACGTCCGCTACTAGTGAATCGCGATAAGCGCCTCACCCCGCCTGCGCCGGTGCCGAAACGAACAGGGGAAGTTCCATGAAACTCATGTCGCCCATGGATTCGATGTTCTTGATCGGTGAAACTCGCGAGCACCCGATGCACGTCGGCGGTTTGCAGGTGTTTACGCCGCCGGACGGCGCCGGACCGGAGTTCATTTCGGAAACCTATGAAGCGATGCTGGCGTGCGGGGACATCCAGCCGGCGTTCCGCAAGCATCCGGCCAAGACGCTCGGCGGATTCACCAATATGGCATGGGAATTCGACGACGAAATCGACATCGAGTATCACGTGCGCCGCTCCGCCCTGCCCACGCCGGGAAGGGTCCGGGAGTTGCTGGAACTGACCTCCCGGCTGCACGGCACCCTGCTCGACCGCCACCGGCCGCTGTGGGAAGCGCATGTGATCGAGAGCCCGAGAGACGGGCGCTTCGCCGTCTACACGAAGGTCCACCATGCGTTGGTCGACGGAGTGTCCGCGCTCAAGCTGATGCGTCGGTCACTGAGTACCGACCCCGGCGAAACCGAGATCCGGGTGCCGTGGGCGCTGCCGCCGCGCCCCCGCCAGCGTGAAGAGGCGCCCCCGAAGGCGAGGCTAAGGCTGAGCCGTGCAAAGGGATCCCTCGGCGCTTTTGCTCCGTCAACGCTGTCGTCGATTCGTGCTGGACTGCGCGAGCAACAGTTGACCCTGCCGTACCGGGCACCGCGCACCATACTGAACGTTCCGATCGGCGGAGCGCGGCGGTGCGCGGCACAGTCGTGGTCGCTGGAACGCATCGGGACGGTCAAAGGCGCGGTCGGAGCTACTGTCAACGACGTTGTTCTGGCCATGTGCGCCGGCGCGCTGCGTTCCTACCTCATCGATCTCAATGCTCTGCCCGATACGCCGCTGATCGCGATGGTTCCGGTGAACGTGCGCACCGAGAACGACCCCGGCGGCGGAAACGCCGTGTCAACCGTGCTGTGCAACCTGGCAACCCACCTCGATGACCCTGCGAAACGCCTGGAAACCATTCACATGTCAATGCAGGAAAGCAAGAAGGTGTTGGCGCAAATGCCCACGGCGCAAGCAATGGCATTAGGGATGCTCGTACTGTCGCTGCCGGTGGTCAGCGGTCTTCCTGGTTTCCGCAGGGCGAGCCCGCCGCCGTACAACATCACGATCTCCAACGTCCCTGGCACCCGGGAGCCGCTGTACTGTAACGGGGCCCGCCTCGACGGCAATTATCCGCTGTCGATCGCTTTAGACGGACAGGCGCTCAACATCACTGTGGCAAGCAGCGCTGACAGCCTGGATTTCGGACTTGTCGGATGCCGCCGCAGTGTGCCACACCTTCAGCGTCTGCTCGGCCATCTGGAAGCGGCGCTGAAGGAGCTGGAACAAGCCGTCGCTGTGTGAGAGTCACCATCATTTTGAATGACGCCGATTGATGCTTGACGTTTCGGCTTCGTTCCATGAAGGAGTTGAGCGTGGCTGAGCAGAACGCACACTCGCTTTGAGTCTGGCCGAGCGGGATGATTGTCGGAAGATGTGGCGATGATCGGCAGGACGTGATGGCAAAAAAGGCGAAGGATTCGGATGTTCCGACCCGCAAGTTGAGCCGGAAGTATTACGAGGAGGAGATGACCCGCCTGCAGGGTGAACTCGTCCAGATGCAGCTCTGGGTCAAGGAAGCGAAGGCAAAGGTCGCCGTCCTGTTCGAGGGCCGCGACGCCGCCGGCAAGGGGGGCGTGATCAAGCGCATCACCGAGCGGACTAGTCCCCGGGTCTTCCGCGTCGTCGCCCTCCCGGCGCCGTCGGAGCGGGAGCAGACCCAGGTCTTCGCGCAGCGCTACATCGAGCAGTTTCCAGCGGGCGGCGAGATCTGCCTGTTCGACCGCTCCTGGTACAACCGTGCCGGCGTTGACCGGGTCATGGGGTTCGCTACCGACGAGGAGTACAAGCGGTTCCTGCAGCTCGTGCCGAAGGTGGAGGAGGCGTTCATCGCCGGGGGGATCCAGATCATCAAGTACTGGTTCGAGGTCAGCCAGGAAGAACAGACCCGCCGCTTCGAGGGCCGGGCGCAGGACCCGCGCAAGGTCTGGAAGCTCAGCCCAATGGACCTTGAGTCGCACCGTCGTTGGTACGACTATTCCCGCGCCCGCGATGCCATGTTCGCCGCCACGGACACGGAGGTCAGCCCCTGGTACGTGATTCAGGCGGACGACAAGCGCCGTGCCCGCCTGAACTGCATCGCGCACTTCCTGGACCAGGTGCCCTACGAGCGGGCCGAGCCTAATAAGGTCAAGCTGCCCGCCCGCCAGAAGCCCCAGGGCTATGTCGAACCGGACTATCCGTGGCGCTTCGTGCCGGAGCGCTACTGAGGCCAGCGACGTTCCACACGGACACCTGTCAGATGATGGAAAGCCCCGTCCCGGTGCAGGGTGTCAAGGGTCGGGGGTCGGCCCGTTTCTCATGGCCGGGCTTGTGAGGTCTGTGGTCCATCCACTTCGCCAGCGGGTAGAGCAACCCGTTGCCGGCGACGTCTAGAAACGCCTCCACGACCGCTTCGCGCCACACGCCGCATAGCGCACAACCGCCGCCGTCGCCCACAGCGTCGCGGCAGTGTTCAGCGCCCAAACGGCCTCAGACCTTTCTTGACGATCACGCCGGTACCCAAAAAGCCTATGCCCGTGACAATCTGGGCGGCCACCCTGTTGCGGTCGCCCTGCGTGGGGTAGTCGTAGGCACCCAAAATCGTAAATAACCCCGAGCCCATGCTGACCAGCGCCATGGTCTGCAGCCCGGCCATCCGCGACCGCCTCTGGCGCTCGATGCCGATTGCGATGCCGAGCAGAGTGGCCAGCCCCACGCGGACAAGCAGCTCCAACCCAGGTTGGTCCATCTTCGTGCCATGGATCTTCACACGGTGGCGGGGGTGCACATGTGCATTCCCGCGTTCGTTGGAGGCTCTTCGAATCATCAGGACTCCAAACACATCATCCATCCCACTGTGACACTTCTGGGACTGTCGGTGCGTGTCCGTCCTCGCATGGCCAGCAAATCCCGGCCAACCTGGCTCACCCCGGCGTCACCCCGGCGACCGGGGGCGAATCTAGGCCGTACGCGAGTCGGACCGCGACCGTACCGGCAACGACCAAAAGTGCTGTCTTACAGGTGATTCGGACCTTTCAGCTCCCCGTTTTCGCTGGTCGCGGTGACGCCGGCTAGGAACTCATAATCCGTTGGTCGCGGGTTCGAGCCCCGCCCGCCCCACAGGTCAGAGGCTATTTCGGCCTCGGCAACGGCGCGCAGAGGTCCGACCGTCCGCAGGCCGTCCGCAGCAGAATCGAAAGCGTCCGCAACCGCATCCAGATCGTCAGGGAACAGGTGCCCGTAGCGGTCCAGCGTCAGCACCGCCGTCTTGTGACCCAAAGTCTCTGCGCGACTTTCACATTGGCGCCCGAGCTGATTGCCAACGAGGCACAGGTATGGCGTCAGCGTCGCCCCACTCGTATTCGTCCACTGTGCCCCCATGCTCGGTTTGATACGGACAGTAGCGGACGGGTACGTCAAAAACGGGTACGACCCCAGCAGCGGACTTGAGTCTAGTACACTCAAGTTTGACGGGCCTGGCGCCCACCACGATCGACGTCCCGGCGACGTGTTCGTCTTCACCGACACCTCTGCCGAAAGGACCCTCATCGTGGCCATCGAAGTCACCAGTGGTAATACCAGACTCATCCAGACCGAGGTTGCGAGTCTCCTCGTTCAGCCACTCGAGCAAGTCTCGACGTTCCTAGCCGCCGGCCCGGTCGTGCTGGACTCCAACGCCCCAGTCCGCGTGCCCCGCGTCGTCAACGGCGTTACGGCGGGATTCGTTGGCGAAGGTGCCCAGATCTCCGATGGGGACGTGGCTTTCGACGAGGTGACCCTTCTGCCCTCGACGCTCAAAGGCCTCAAGGTGTTGGTGAAACTCTCCAACGAGCTCATCCGCACCAGCGTCATTGGCCTGGACGCCGTCCTGCGCGCCCGACTGGTCACCGAGGTCGCCAACGCGCTGGACGCCGCCCTGTGGGACGGCACCGGCGCCTCCAACACCATCAAGGGCATCCTGGGCCAGACCGGGATTCAGACCGGCACGCTGGATCTTGCGACGCCGATTCCCTCATCGACGGGTGGGCGAGCGCCATGGCGAACAAGGTGGCACCCACGCATTGGGTAATGACCTCGGCCAGCTTCTCGGCCATCCGCAAGCTGAAGACCGCCAGCGGTTCGTCCCAGTACTTGATCGACCCCACGACGATCCAGGACGGCACGTCGCTGCGACTGTTCGGCCTGCCGGTCATCATCACCGACAACATCGCCAACACCGGCACGGCCCGCGTCGCCCTGGTCGACTTCTCCAACGTCGTCGTCGCCCACGACGTCAACGCCGAAGTGAAGATCCTCGACCAGACGTGGGGCGACTACGACAGCATCAGCATCCGCGTCGTGTCCCGCTGGGACACCGCGCTGCTGCAGGCTAAGGCCGTCACGCTGCTCACCGAGGCGTAATCGTGGCCGAGGTTCGGTACGGGCGACGTTGTAGCCCTCACCGAGGGCGACGTGGATACCGTGGTGCCGATCGTGACGGTGCTGGCCAAGGCCTACACCCGCGGCCAGGGATTCACGGGCAGCCAGCCGAATAGGGAGATCGCCGCGGTGATCGTCACCGCCTCGGCGCGGCTGGCCGCCAACGGTGAGCAGTTGCGCCGCAAACGGATCGACGACATCGAATACGAGTAAGCCCTGCAGTCGTCGTTCTCCTGGTCGCTGGCCGAGCAGATCGTGCTGAACCGCTACCGGGTACGGGCGATGTAAGAGCATCTCCCGGCAGTTGTGGAGAAGGACTGCCGGGAGGTGGGTCGAAGAGCTGGAGAGCCGGGAGCTGCTCTGGTTACTTCCACTTCGAATGCTTCCCGCCGTGACGCCAATCCCCACACCCGTGCCCGGGATTGCAGTCCCACCCCGGGTTCCAGTCAACCCAGCCTGGTCCCTCCACCCAGCCTGGCCCCTCCACGCAGGCCGACCACAGCCAGCCGTCCCAACAGAGGCCGGGATCAGCCTGGGCCTGACCCGATCCGGCGAGAGCGAAACACCGCCGACATCGCGAGCGTGGCGAGGGTGACGAGAATCTTCTGCATGGCACACCTCCTCCTAAGCGTGTACCCAATTTAGCTTCTCTAGGTGTACACCCGCAGCGGGTGAACCGTTCGGGTGAACCGTCCGCAGGCCGTCCGCAGTAGTTTCGTCAACAGCTTGCCGTAGCCAACTCAGCCAACGCGCTGACAAGCATGTTTCTCAAACAGCCAACGCAGCTTGATCCAACAAACGCCGAGAGTGACGGACTCATAATCCGTTGGTCGCGGGTTCGAGCCCCGCCCGCCCCACTTCAGAGGGTGTATGACGTCGGTTGAGGTTGACGGTTTGTCTTTAGGTTGATGCCTGACAGTGTTTCGGCTGATGCTTTACGCCTACTTCGGTTGATCCTTGACACTTCCTATGATGAGGGAGCTGAGCGCGGCCGAGCAGCGGTATCAGGCAAGCGTGAATCACCCGGTTACGAGGCGTGCATGATGGCGCAGTGAAAAGTGGCCTCGGGCCCTCAGGAGACATTTCCCGCCCTGACGCAAGCCCACCGCGCTGTGCCTAGTTAATGGACCTTGCCTCGCGTGGTGCTAGTGCTCATGCTGAGCGCCATGGCCGAGCCGGGAAACTTCTTCCGGTCCGACCTTGGTGTGCCGTGACCGGTACCTTGGGTTTACAACGCCTATCCAAGTCGGGACCGCGCCCGCTTGTCCGCCGCTTCCTGTTCCGCGGGCGTGACAACGACCGCGTCCGCGCCCGGAAACACAGTTGCCACGTGGCCGGTAGTGAGCCATCGCACTGTGTATGGCGGCGAGCCGTCCTCCGAACGCACCTCGGTGATCAACCCGCGCTGATCCGATCGCTCCACTGTCGTGCCTTTAATAACCAACCAGTCGCCTACCTTGGCCTTCATCGCCCATTCCTTCCCTTCGCTTCCGCCTCCCATCGTCCGCCACCTGCCACTGCTGGGTAAGACATGCGGCTGCTCGATTCGTGCATAGATCTGGTTGTTGGTGATGATGTCGTCGTCGGCTGCCATTGCCATCGCGCCCGCGTCACGCACTATTCGCTGCCGGAGTAACGGCGACACCAAGCCCATAGATCGACCGGATCAAGGCCACCGACGGCGTGCACCCCTTTCCGGTGTGGGTCCGTGATACGTCGCCAGCCTTGGCCGCCCAGTGTTATCGAACGGGTGAAGCGTCACCGTAGACGGGCGAGGACGAAGGCGCGCTCGGGGCGGCGGCAGTTGCGGGCTAGCGCCGCTCGAACCACGCATACTTAACCATGTCGAGCTCAGAGCGCAGAAGTGTCCTCCACTGCCACGAACCCAGGCGTTTGCTTCATCGGGGAGCCGAGCAGGTCACTCGCTTTGTCGCAAGGACAGGCGTTTCATCGGTAATAGCAGCCCGAGCTCGCTGACGAGTACCGGCAGCCGAAGCCGGGCAGATTGGAGATAGAGATGATCACCCTCTACGCACTGGCCGCAGCGTTCGGCATCGGTGTGCTCTGGCTCGGAACGAATATTAAGGTCATCAAGCAGTTCGAACGCGGCGTCGTGTTTCGATTCGGCCGTGTGCAACCCGGCCTCCGCGCTCCGGGTCTCACGATCTTGATTCCGATCGCCGATCGCCTCGAAAAAGTGAACATGCAGATCATCACGATGCCCGTGCCCTCCCAAGATGGCATCACCCGCGACAATGTGACCGTCCGTGTGGATGCTGTCATCTATTTCAAGGTCTCGGATCCGGTGCGTGCGGCTGTCGATGTGCAGGACTACGTGTCGGCTATTGGTCAGGTTGCCCAGACATCACTGCGATCGATCATCGGCAAGAGCAATCTGGACGACCTGCTGTCCAACCGTGAGCGTCTCAATCAGGGGTTGGAGTTGATGATCGACAGTCCCGCGCTGGGCTGGGGTGTTCAGATCGACCGCGTCGAAATCAAGGACGTAGTGTTGCCCGATTCAATGAAGCGGTCGATCGCACGCCAAGCCGAGGCGGAGCGTGAGCGACGGGCTCGGGTCATCACCGCCGAAGGCGAACTTCAGGCGTCCGAAAAACTGGCCCAAGCAGCCGAGGTCATGGCCGAGCACCCAGCCGCGTTGCAATTGCGACTCTTGGAGACCGTCGTCGAGGTCGCCGCAGAAAAGAATTCCACACTGGTACTTCCATTCCCTGTCGAACTGCTCCGATATCTGGAGCGCGCCACACCGCAAGCATCCGAGCGCCGGGACAAGGCCATCAGCCCCGACGCGGGCGCAGCGGCTAGCGGCGAGACGTTGACGTTGGAACCACCACGGGTTCCCGACGACGCCCGCGGCCTGGAACTTCACACGCCCATCGCCGAGACATTCCAGGGGGATCAGTAGCCGTCCGCGACAAACCGGACTACTGGGCGCCGCATACTACGACACAGCATTTGCCCGGTCGTGGGTTCAACTCCGCGTGGCCCGTCGTGGCGTGTACTGCCGTCGATGACGCGCCACCCAAGCTGGAGGACTGGCGTGAGCCGCCGGGGACTTGGATGGGAGCTGTCAAGCCCCGGATGCGCCCCGAAAGAAACATGCTCACCCTACTGACCGCGACCAAACTCGTGCTCAGCTGACGGTTCGGGCGCACAATCGAGGTGTACGTCTGAAACCTAGGGAGCCGCGATGAGCGAGCTACTGTACGACTTTTTCGGTGCGATCTTCCAGCGGTATTTCAGACCGGCCATCGATGCATATCCGCGAATGGGTGGAGCACTCGTCGAAAGCTTGCTCACGCTGACTGATGACGTCCCGGATCTGTTGGCACCGCCCCGGCGCGCCGCACTGGCATGGGGCACATTAGAGACCCCGAACGCCAGGATCACCTCGGAACTCTTCGTGATCACCCAACACGGACTGATGTATGCCGCCGGGTTGAACGAATCGCGCCGGGCGCTGTATTACTTGGCCACGCCGCCCGTACTGTTCGATCCGTTCGTCGATCAGGTCGACACCGCCGTGCTGCCGGAGGGCGCGGTAGTCGTGGTGGACAGTCGGTTCGGCCGCGATCTCGCATCCGCGCATCCCATGGACGCCGCGCTTCGCCGGATACTCGATAAGCACCTGGCGCTGCGGGTGGATCTGCCCGCGTAGCAATTACTTCGCCGCCGTGGTCCCCCTTTGACGATCTTTCAGCAGACTCGGCGCCTGCTGGATCTTCCACTGGCAGTCGATGAGTCTGCCTGCGCCCGCAGGTCTACCTTGCGACCACAACAACCTTTTCATCGGGAGCCAGGCATGGGCCTCATCCACATTGAGCTGTTCGCAACCCTCGACCTCGTCGGGCAGGCACCCGGCGGTCCCGACGAGGACCCCATCTGACTTCCCGTTCGGCGGCTGGCAGGCACCGCTCATGGACGAGATCGCGGGCGCCCAGGTCGGTGCCGCCTACGAGGGCACCGACGCCCTCCTGCTCGGCCGGCGAACCTACGACATCTTTGCCGGCTTCTGGCCGCATCAAGAGGGTGGCCAGGACGACGACATCGCGACCCTGTTCAACCGTGTCCCCAAGTACGTGGCTTCCCGCGGAAAGCCGGACCTTTCGTGGGCCGGATCCACGCAACTCGGCCCGGACCTGGCCGGGGCGGTGCGCGAGGTCCGTGACCGACACGAGAACATCAAGGTCGTCGGAAGCCTGAACCTGGTACAGACGTTGTTGCGCGAGAAGCTCTTCGACCGTCTCGACCTCTGGCTGCACCCGATCACGCTCGGCGTCGGGAAGAAGGTGTTCGACGGTGGTGCGGTACCCACGAACCTGACACTGCTCGAACCGCCCGCGGCCAGTCCGGCAGGCTCTGTGCTCCTGCGTTACGGGATCGCCGATGGTGAGCCGAAGACGGGCGATATGAGCGCACCCGACCGCGGTCTCGGGGGCGACTGACGTCCGACCGAGCCCGGGTCGCCCTCCCGTGATTGACGCGGGCCGACACGGAAACTTAGCGTGAGAGGCCGCCGTCGGTGAGAGATGGGACGCGATGCCAGTGGATATCTCAGCGGTCGACGAGGTGCTCTCGACGACGAGGGCAGTTCGGCGGCGACTCGACCTCACGCGTCCCGTGGAACGGGAAGTCATCGTCGAGTGCCTGCGCTTGGCGATTCAGGCGCCGACGGCTAGCAACGGCCAGAACTGGCGCTGGATGGTGGTCACCGATCCCGACAAGCGCGCCGCCATCGCCGACATCTACCGCGGATGCGGCGAGGAGTACCTCGCGCACGCTGCCCGCACGACGTCGGATCCGCAGACCAGGAAGGTCTACGAAAGCGCGCACGCGCTCAGTCAGACCCTCGCGCAGGTGCCGGTGCACGTGATCCCGTGCATCGAAAGCCGCTTCGACGGAAACCAATTGGTCGTCGCGGCGTCAGCGTGGGCGTCGATCATCCCGGCCGCGTGGAGCTTCATGCTCGCACTGCGGGCGCGCGGCCTCGGCTCGGTGTGGACGACACTGCACCTGTCCAAGGCCGACGAGGTCGCTGAATTGCTCGGCATCCCAGACGATGTCACGCAGGCCGCGTTACTTCCGGTGGCCTACACGATCGGAACGGACTTCAAGCCCGCGAGTCGGCCTCCGGTGGAGACCGTCACCTCGTGGAACACCTGGGGTACGCCTTGATGCGGTCGTTCGTCTTGGCCACTTCGTATTCGTGTATATCGGCCGCCTGGAGAAGCGGACGTCGCACCCGCTGGGTGACGTGGTCGGCGCGCACAAAGCGGTGCTGGCCAAGCTCCGCAAGCGCGAACCGATTTCGCAGAACGAAATCGGCGACGCCACCCAACTGGTCGACGACGCCCGGTCGCCGCTGGCGTATGCGATACCCGCGGCCTTATTCACGATGCGGTTCTTTACGTCGTCGGCTGCCTGTTCGTCCTCGACCTCGACGGCGGCTCGTTCCGCACGTTCATCGGCGGCATACCGATGCTGACATCGATGAACATGGCAACTCAGCTACGCAGGGTCCCTCGCCTGCAGGGCAAGCTGCGAGATTTCCCCCTGAAATCCGCCGAGCCCGCCGGCGAGGTGTCGCCCGTTAGGTGACGGGCCCTGCGAGTTGACGCTTCCGAGTTTTGTCGGTGTTCGAATGTATGTTCGAAGTATGTCAGGGGTTGCGGTGCGGGAGGCGATGGCGGATCTGCGCGCGGCCTACGACGCGTTCGCTGCCACCGACTTCGACGCGTTGACCCGCGCCGAGGTGGTGGCGGTGATCGACGAGCTCGAGATGCTGGGCTGTCAGTTGCCGACCCAGAATCATCGGCTGTTGGCCCGGTTGCAGGCCGAGACCACGCCCAAGGCGATGGGCGCCAAGTCGTGGAACGAGGTGTTGCGGGTGCGGTGGCGGCTCTCCAGCGCGGAGGCGTCGCGGCGGCTGGGTGAGGCCGCCGACCTCGGACCCCGCACCAGCCTGACCGGGCAGCCGTTGGCGCCGCTGCTGCCGGCGGTGGCTGCGGCGCAGGCGGCCGGGTTGATCACCGGCGAGCACGTCAAAGAGATCCGCAACGCGGTCAAGCAATTGCCGATATGGGTCGACACCACCACCGCCTCGCAATTCGAGGTGGACCTGGTCCGCGTCGCGGCCGGGGTGGGTCCAAAAGAATTGCGGGATACCGCGGAGTTGCGGCTGTTCCTGTTGGATCAGGACGGCCCCGCACCCGATGACGCCGAACGGGCGCGCAAACGACGCGTGACTGTCGGGCGGCAGGGCCGTGATGCGATGGTGTCGGTCAGCGGCGAGCTGACACCGGAGGCGTGGGCGGTGTGGGAGGTGATCTTCGCCAAGTACGCCGCCCCCGGGATGTGCAACCCCGCCGACGACCAGCCGTGCACCTCAGGCACCCCGACCCAGGCCCAGATCGACCACGATGACCGCAGCCTGGCCCAGCGCCGCCATGATGCGCTGCTGGCGGTCGGGCGTATCGCGTTGATGAGTGGTGAGCTCGGTCAGCTCAACGGGCTGCCGGTCAGCGTGATCATCCGCACCACCCTGCAGGATCTGGAAAGCCGCGCCGGGATCGGCGTCACCGGCGGGGGCACCAAGCTGCCCATCGGCGACGTGATCAAGATGGGCGGCCACGCCAACCATTACCTCGCGGTGTTCGACGGCGCCACCGGCCGCGCGCTGGACCTGTACCGCGCCAAACGCGTCGCTTCCCCGGCGCAGCGGATCATGCTGATCGCCCGCGACGGCGGCTGCACCAAACCCTGCTGCGCCGTCGGCCCCTACGGCTGCGAAGCCCACCACGCCAAAACCCCCTGGCGCCACGGCGGCCACACCAACGTCAACGACATGGCGCTGGCCTGCGGCACCGACAACCGCGACGCCGAGGACGGCTGGACCACCGCCATCAACGCCCGCGGGGAATGCGAATGGACACCACCGCCCGATCTGGACCACGGCCAATCCCGCATCAACTACCACCACCGCCCCGAAGCACTCCTCAGACCACCAGACGACCAGCCGCCACCGACCAGACACCACCGGAGCCGACCGCAGCCGAACATCAAGCGAAACAACGAGATTCACGACGAACCGGGACACCTCGACCCCACCGAAACACCCGGCGGACCCGGACCACCCGACAACCAAGCCGCCTGACACCTACACCGGTCGGAAGCCTCTCGACTGCGGCCAGCCGATCATGCCGTCCACAACGTGTCAGGTCACGACACCCAACCGCGGGGCGGTGCCCGGTCAACCGCGGTGTCACCGTCTTCCCGACCGCAACCACCAGCACTGCGACCAGCATCGTCCAGCGTCGCAGCAGTCGACGTCGGATCGAGAATCGCTGCATCGGTGACGCCTCTGACGAATGGTCGACTGGCGCGGACGTGGGACATCTCCTCGACGGACGATTAGATCAACTAGCTAGTTGACCGTATGGCACGGGTCCACCGCGGGCACACCGAAGGTGGTTTCTGACAGGCGACGTCCAGCAACCTGCCAGACAGCGAAACCTGTTGCTGCTGACTGACAGAACCGAAGGCGCCGAGAACGACGCCTGGTCGTCGTAGGCTCATCACGATGCTCGACAACTCCGAGATCAGGTTCCTTCCCCTCGACGCCCGCCGAGTGGCGTACGAGAAGCGCGGAGACGGGCCGCCGCTCGTCGCTCCCGCGTGGTGGGTGAGCCACCTCGAACTGGATTGGCAGACCGCCGGCTTCCGACGGTTCTGGGAGGGCGTCGCGAACGGCTACACGCTCATCCGCTACGACCGGCTCGGCGTCGGCATGTCGGACCGCACGGTTCGCGAGTCGGACCTGACCATCGAGGGGGAGGTCGCGACACTGCGCGCTCTCCTCGACGAGCTAGAGCTTGAGCGCGTCACACTCGTCGGCGGCTCCTGCGGAAGCTGCACTGCGATCGCTTTCGCCGCAGCACATCCGGAGCGAGTGGAGCGACTGGTGCTGTACGGGTCCTACCCTGACGGCTCGCAGATCACGGCGCCCGGGGTGGGCGACGCCATCATCGCGGCGGTGCGCGCCCACTGGGGGCTGGGCTCCCGCGTGCTCGGCGACATCTTTCTCGGCGCCGCTGACCCCGCGGAGCACGAGCGCTTTGCCCGGCTGCAGCGGGAGGCGGCAACCGCCGAGGCCGCGGCGGCGCTGCTTGGCCTCGTCTACCGCCTCGACGTACGCAAGCATCTTCGGTTGGTCCGCGCACCGACGACGGTGCTGCATCGGCGCAATGACCGCGCCGTGCCGTTCCGGCTCGGGCGGGAGGTCGCGGCCGCGATTCCCGACGCGACGTTCGTCCCGCTGAAAGGGACCGCGCATTTCCCGTGGCACGGTGACGTCGATTCCGTGTCCCGCGCCTGCCGCGAAGCGCTGGCGCCGCAGCCCACACCGCATCGCGCGCGCGAGACCGAACAGAACCCTCTCTCGGGACGTGAACGCGAGATCCTGGCGTGCGTCGCACAGGGTTTGAGCGATCATGAGATCGCCGAACAATTGGTGCTGAGCGCGCACACCGTTCACCGCCACGTCGCGAATATCCGCCGCAAGCTGGGCCGGACCTCCCGCTCTGCTGCTGTCGCCGAAGCGGCGCGTCTCGGGCTCCTGTGAGATAGCCCGAACGGGCCATCTGCCGATGATGGCCGGTTGCGGCGATGCGCGCATGATGCGCGTGCCCCTATGTTCACGACATGACAGACACCGTTGACGCCGACGTCCGCATGCCCTCACCGTCGGGGGCGTGGATGCGAATCTTCGCCACGGTCTACGACTCGTTCCTCTGGTTGGGGGAGAACGCAGGAATGCGTAAGCGGCGACGCGATCTGCTGACCGAGGCGCACGGTCGGGTTGTCGAGATCGGTGCCGGCACAGGGCTGAACGTAGCGCATTACCGCAACGAGGTGGCCGAGCTCATCCTCACCGAGCCCGACGCGTCGATGCGTCGGCTGCTCGCGCGCAGACTGGAGCGCAGTGGCCGCGCCGCGCAGATCGTCGACGCGCCCGCTGAACGCCTTCCGTTGGCGGACGGCTCGGTGGACACCGTCGTCTCGACGCTCGTCCTATGTACGGTCGAGAACCCGGAACGGACCCTCGCCGAGATCGCCCGCGTGCTTCGGCCGGACGGGCAGTTGCTGTTCCTCGAGCACGTGCGCGCGAGCTCGCGATTCCTTGCGGCGTATCAGGACCTGATGTTTCGGCCGTGGCGTGCCTTCGCAGGCGGATGCTGCTGCAACCGCCGCACCGTCGACCTGTTGCGCGACTGCGGGTTCAGCGTCTCAGCCGAACGCGCGGTGTGGCGCGGAATGCCGGCGGTGGTGCATCCGATCGTCACCGGGCGGGCGACTATGGGTTAGACGGCGATACAGTTCGCCGTCGCCAGGGCGGGGTCACCGCAGCTGAGGCGCAGCGCGGCCTCGACCGACGTCGCCTGCTCCGGGATGAACGTGATCGCCGGCGGCGGCGGCAGGATCGGGAACAGCCTGGCGCCCCAGACGCCGGTGCCGAAGGCGACCAACTGGGCTGGAATGTTCGTCGCGACATAGAGGATGTCGCCCAGTGGGGCAGGCAGATTCGCGCTGTAGACGTAATACGGAACAAAAGCGACGATCGTTCGCAGGCTCAGGGCGGCGTTGACGACGATGTTGGGATAGTCGTTCGACGCGATCTGTGCTTTCAGAATGTCCTGCAGCTCAGTCGGACTGAGCTCACGGGAGTCGCTGCCGTTGAGCGATTGCAGCGGCACGCCGTCGAGTCTGCTTCCCTGCGGCGCGCCGAACAGGCTCAGCACCGTCGGCGTCACGTCGACGATCTCGTAGTCCGGGTTGAACCTGCTGTCACCGAATTGGGGACCATCGACGATGACGAATGTCTCTGTCTCACGGGGTGACTGGAAGCCATGGCCGAAACCCGGCTGCGGCTGGTGACCGTGGTCGGTGACGACGATGACGGTCCAGTCCTCGCCGGTGGCCTTTTCGCGGTCCTCCGACGGCCTTCAGGATCGCGCCGAGATTCTCGTCGGTTCGCGCGATGGCCGCCTCGTATTCCGGCGAATCGCCGCCGTACATATGGCCCACCTCGTCGACCTGGACCAGGTAGGTGACCATGAAATTCGGAACATCGCCGGTAACAGCATCTTCGGTGTCGAGAATGGTCTTGACTGTCTCCTCTGTGACCGCGGCATCAGTCTTCGACCAGTCTGGGTCGTTAGGCTTCTGCGCAATGTAGACGACTTCGTCGGCGCCCTCGCCGGAAGCGGCGATAGCACCGATCACGTCCCAGTCGGCGATCGCCTTGGTCCTGATTGCCGGGTTCTCCTGCTCGAGTTGGGTGAAGACCGTCGGCCATCTGTCGTACGTCGTCGGGGTGTAGACGTTGTTGATCACGCCGGTCTTGTTGTCCCAGGCGCCGGTCAGGATGGCTGTCCAGGAGGGGTTGGAAATCGTGGTGTGGCCCACGATGCTCGGCGCGGAGGTGGTGCTGGTGTCCATCAGCGCGATGAACTTGTCGTTGGTCTCTTTGTCTTCCAGCACCTTGCTCATGTTGGTGCCGTCGATGGCGATCACCAGAACGTGTTGTTCCGTGGGGTCCGTCGGCGGGTCGGGATAGTCCTGCGGCGTTCCGACCGGGTAGGAGACCTGCGTCGGGCGGGGTACCAGGATGCGCTCGATCTCATCGCGCACCGCAACCAATATCGCGGCCAGTGTCGGCAGTTGTGGCGCCGGCGATCCCGAACCCGGGCTCACCAACGGCTGCAGTAGGGAGCCGAGCGCGTCGGTGAAGATCGGGACGACGCTTGTCCGCGGCCGTGGCGCCGGCTGTTGCACTGGGGTGAGCGCCGTGGTGATCGTCTGCGGCGCGGTCTTGGCTGCCGCGGCGCCCGAGTCGACGGCGCGGGTGCGGTGTATTTCTGGACTGCCTGCTCGACACGCTGGGTGAACGTGTTGACCGTCGACTCCACCTTCTCGGACACGTCAGCGAGATCGTTCGCGCCTACACGAGTTCTAGGGACCGTCGTCGAGGT
Organism: uncultured Actinomycetota bacterium; assembly: GCA_963786995.1. GTDB lineage: Bacteria > Actinomycetota > Actinomycetes > Mycobacteriales > Mycobacteriaceae > Mycobacterium. The sequence goes on from CAWBBH010000012.1 coordinate 326,134, forward strand.
GGTGGTTGTCGTGCGCTCGGTGGCGTCGCTGCCCGCTGGATTGTGCTTGTCGAGTCTGCTCGTCGCGCCGGCGGCATTGCCGGAGGCGAGGTCTCCGTCGGCGATATCTCGGATGGCGCCGACGACGGCGCGCACTACGGACCTGCGCTGTGATCGCCGATCCGTGGTCGACGACTCGTTGTCGTCGCCCTCGACTGATGCTGGTCCCGCCGCAGGCGAGGCCGGGTCAGTGGACGTCGTCTTCGTCTGCGTCTCACCGCCGGCCTCGGCGCCCGTCGTATCGGCGTACGCGATTCCGGGCGCATTGGCGATGGCCGCACCCACACCCAGAGTCACCGCAAGTGCTCCGACCCGACCGATGTGCCTCGCGTAACCCATGGGAGTTCCCTTCGTGTCCTACACCCTCATAGGCCCCGCCGTACCTGTGAGATGACCAGGACGTAAATTACGCCGACTCGCTCAGCAAATTGTCAGGATTCCAGGTATTGCCTGCTGTCAGCTGGCTTTGAGCCGCAGCTTCCACCGCACGAATCCGCCGTAGAACAGGCACAGGCCTGCCAGCATCGCCATATCGAACATCCAGGCGCCAGGCGTGTGCGCCCAGTGGGCATCCTGCGGGCCGGGCGCGGGTTCCAGCACGCGCAGGTCGACGGTGGACGACGCGGCGGCGTGGCCCCAACGCGCCGGGGTGATCCACGACAGCTGCTCGAGTCCAGTCCTGGCAGCGACCGGGAGGAGCCCGCCGGAAAGCACCAGCTGCGCCATGATCGCCACCACGAGCAGCGGCATGATCTGTTCGTTGGACCGGGCGAAAGCGGACAACGCCAAGCCCAGGATCACCGATGCAACGCAGGTGGCCGCCACGGTGACGAACAACTCGAGGGGGGCATTGTGCAACAGCACCGCGCCGCGGGTCGGGCCGTTCTTGCCGTACAGCACGATCCCGACCATCACCGCCGACTGGATGACGGCGGCACTGCAGTACACAACCACCTTCGCCATCAGGTAGGCCCACGTCGACAGGCCGACGGCCTGCTCTCTGCGGAAGATCGGGCGTTCCCCGATCAGATCCCGAATAGTCAGGGCGATACCCATGAAGACGGCGCCGATATTCAGCAACACAAGAATCTCGGTCGGCTCGTCGGGGGCGTTGCCCATCGGGTTCGGGATCCCGAAACCCACGGTGCCGGGAACGGAGAGCGACAGCACGCCCAGGATGAAGGGAAGCAGCACGAGGAAGATGAGATATCCGCGGTCGGACAGGATCAGCCGCAGCTGTCGACGGGCGATCGTCGAGAACTGGCGCCGCAGGCTGGTTCGGGTCGGCTTGCCGAGGTCTGCCGGCTTCTCCGCCACGGCCGGGACGGTCGACGGTCCCGTCCGCGATCGGTAGCGCTGGTGTGCCGCATCGGGATTCGCGGCGACTTCACCGAAGATGTCGGCCCAGTCCGACGTACCCATTGCGGGCTCGACTTCGGCGGGTGACCCGCTGAACGCGACCTTGCCGCCCGGCGCCAACAGCAGCACCTGGTCGCACACCTTCAGATAGGCCAAGGAGTGGGTGACGACGACGACGACACGCCCCGCGTCGGCCAGCTTGCGCAGCATGGCCATCACCTGCCGGTCGAGCGCGGGGTCCAGGCCCGACGTCGGCTCGTCGAGGATGAGCAGCGACGGACCCGTCAGCAGCTCCATCGCCACCGATGCCCGCTTCCGCTGACCGCCGGAGAGCTTGTCGACGCGCGTGTTCGCGTGAGCTGTCAACTCGAGTTCGTCGAGCACCTGCTCGACGACGCGACGCCGGTCTTCCTTCGTGCTGTCCGGCGGCAACCGCAGTTCGGCGGCGTAGCTGAGTGCCTGGTCCACGGTGAGCCGGCTGTGCACCACATCGTCCTGCGGCACCAGCCCGATTCGACTGCGCAAGGATGCGTATGCGGCGTGAATGTCGTGGCCCTCGAACGACACTCGGCCTTGAGTCGGCAGCGTCGCCCCGGCGATCAGCTTGGCCAGCGTGGACTTGCCTGCACCCGACGGCCCGATGATCGCCGTCAGCGTTCCGGGCCGAGCCGAGAACGAGATGTTGTCCAGCAGGGTTCGGTCGTGCTCGATCGTCAGAGTGGCGCCTTGAACCTGCAGGCCGCCGGTGCGCGCCGCCGGATCGGTCTGGCTGCGGCCGACCAGGGTGCCGCCGGAGAACAGGAGATCGACGTTGCCGATCGTCACGACGTCGCCTTCGCGCAACGGCGCCGCCTCGGTCCGGACGCTGTTGACGAATGTGCCGTTGAGGGTGCCGGCATCACGAATCTCCATGCCGGTGTCCGTGGGGACGAGCATCGCGTGATGACGCGAGACGAGAACGTCGGCAACCATTACGTCGTTGTCGGGTGTACGGCCGATCGTGATCGTTCCGGGGGCCGAGCCGCGGCGCGGCGGCTCTGCCTGCTGCGGAGTCACCGGGTTGGCGGGTCGGTGGTCGGTGTGCCGTTCGACACCGAATGCCAATGGGGGACCGTCGGCTTCGCCGATGTTGAGGATCTGGCCGTCGCCGATGGGGACGACCGACACAGGTAGGCCATTGGCGAACACGCCGTTGAGGCTTCCGTTGTCGATGGCCATCCACTGCCCGTCGGTGAAGCGCAGGCGCAGGTGGGCGCGTGACACCAGCGGGCTCGCGATAGTGATGTCGGCCTGCGGATCGCGGCCGACCACAACGTCACGTCCTGGTTCGAAGGTGTGGTGCGACGATCCCGACCTGACCTGAAGAACTGAACCTCGATCGGACGGGGGTAGGGGGACGCGCACCGGCATCGTCGAGGGCGGCATGAGCGCCTGCGCACACGGCAGCGCTGCGGTTGGCATCTCCGGAATCGGCGGGTTGTACTCGATAGCGGTCGAGAACTTCACGGACATGTCGGACTCCTTGCTGCATCACTGCTGTGCGGTTGAGCCCGAAAGTACGTGCGATTGATCAGCACTTCGCGCTTGTGCGCACTACAGGCACAAGTGGCGATTACCGCCTTGTTCGCATTTTGCTCACGTCGACCGTCGTGGATGTCGTTGCATGGGCAAGGCGGGGCGCCGACGAGCGTGCGTCGGCGCCCCGCCCCGCTGTACGACGCGTCGTTCGACGGATCCCCGCTTCCCGTCGTCCCGTATCCGCGCCGCTGGCGACCGACGGCGCCGCACCGTCGGTAAGGGCTCAGTGAGGTCTGGCCGGTACATTCTCGCAAACCTCGTTGAGATTTTGGGCCGCAATTTAGCACCTTCTCCCTGGCCCTCTGCAAATTGACTGATGGTTCAGCTTCATGGTTGCGCGCACGGCCTGGCTCTTGCGGCCCTGATAGCTCAGATAACGACTTGAACAGCTAATTTGCCGATCTTAGACGCGGGCGCAAATTTCCGTAAGCTGTGTTATGTGTTCGCTATCCGCGAAGCGAATCGTCGAAGTGGTGCTCGGTGGAACGACCTGCATTTATGGGAGGGACGGGCGGCCGCAGCAAACAACTTCGCGATCTGGATTGGCTTTCCGCGTGCCCTTTGCTGGCCACCGCTGAGTGCAGTTGGTCACGTCCGCCTGTCGAATTCGGAGAGCGCGGCGTCCAGGTCTGCCTCATCGAACAGTTCGCAGCGCCTGCTGTCGCCACAGGTTGAGAGGAGCACAACCATGCGCCACTCGGCGTCGAAGCCGTCCTCCGACGTGCCACAGGCGACGTGGGTGTACGCGGCACCGAAGTCGGTCAGTCGGTGCACGGTCTCGATCCGAATGGTGACGTCAGGTATCAGATCCCAGGCGGAATGCGCGTAGGCGGTCAGCTCGCCACCTTCGAATGATTCGCGAACCCGGTGGTCGATCGTCACCCAGTCGGCCATCGTTGCGGGAATCTCGTGGCGGTTCATCGCGGCGTAGCTCTGCGCGATTTCCGACCACAAGTCGACGTATTCTGCCGCCTCGCCAGTGAGGTAACGCGCCTCGAGTTCGTCGAAGGCGGCGGCCGTGTCGTCGGCATCGAAGATGACTTGCGCCGTCAGCCGTCCGTCGGCGTCGGTCTCGGCGACGCTCAGCAACTCCGTTCGGAACGCTTCTGTTCCTGATCGCTGCCCGAGTAGCTGGCTTTCGTGAGCACGAGGCGTCCACCGCGGGTTGCGATGGTGGTTGCACGTTCACGTGCATGTTGTCCGGGTCGACGGTCACACGCATTCTCTCGATGACTGCGTCTCGCCCTCGCTCAATCCCGAGTTGACGGCTCGACGCCGGTCATCAATGGCGAAATCGTGCGATACCGTCTTGGCAATTGCATCCCACTCGCGGGCGCAAAAGCAATCGCGGAAACGCCGTAGTGCCTCGGAGGCCGCGTTCTCCAACTGCGCTGGGTCCGGTCGTAATTCGTCGAACCGTGCGAGCGCAGCGTCCAGATCGGCTTCGTCGAACATTTCGCATCGGTCGACTCGATCGCCGTCGACTGTGAAAACGTCGAGTATTCGCAGCTCGAACTCGAAGCCGTCGTGTGAAGTCCCGCGCGCAAGATGGGTGACGATTGCTCCCTGATCGGTCAGCCGATGTACGGCTTCGACGTAGGTATGAATGTCTCGCGTCATATCCCAAGTGGTCGGCACGGTGACTTCCAGGTCACTCGACCCGGAACCTATGACCCGACGATGGTCGACCCAATCGGGTGTGGAATCGGGCAATTCATGTCGATTGAATCGGGCAAACCCGTCAATGACGGCCGACCACGTTCGTTCGTGTGGGGCCGCTTCTCCGGCCAGATATCGCGCGTCGAGCTCCGCTAAGGCTGCGTCGACATCGTCGGCATCGAATACCAAGCGCGCGACAATTCGCCCGTCCGCGTCGGATTCGGTGATCGTGAGAACTCGGGTGTCGAGGTCGCTCGGCTCCGTCGCTGAAATTGACTTCAGAGCGGTGAAGAGCGAGTCGGTCTCCTCGGGTTGCGATTACGCGAGAAGTGATCGTCTTGGCGCCGATTTCGGTGAATCCGGCGAGCTCGGCCAGCACCGCGTCGCGGCCAGTCCGGAAGCCGGCGTTGACCACTCGACGACGGTCGTCGCTGATGATGCCTTCGGCCATGAGGTCGGCCATCGCCACCCAGTCGCGGGCAGCGAAGTAGGCGCGAAGCCGTTTGTACGCACGGGTCGCCGTGTTCTCCGGCGACGGCGTCTGAGTCTGCAGTTCGTCGAACCGGGCGAGGGCAACATCGAGATCAGCTTCGTCGAATAATTCGACATGGCTGACGAGGTCACCAGCGACCATCATCAATTCGACTATTCGCCACTCCGCATCGAAGCCCACTTGTGAGGAGGCCGTGAGGACGTTGACGTACACGGTTCCGCGATGGTTCAACCGGTGCACACTTTCTATGACCGCGCTTGCAGCCTGCTCGGTATTCCACCAAGCCCGGACGTAGTCCGTCATATCTCCGGGCGGGAAACCGATCCCGCGTCGATGGTCGACGCTTGTCCAGTCCGAAGTGGTCGGCGGCAGCTCGCGTTGCCGATGATCGAGCGCCGCCTGAGCCCGGGTAGCGACCGACCATGTGCGCGCGAAAGTCCTGGCTTCGCCAGCCATGTACCGCGCATCGAGTTCCCGGAACGCGGCGTCGATGTCAGCGGTGTCGAAGGTGACGACGCCAGTGACCTGCTCGCAGGCGATCTCGACAATGTGAAGAACTGAGATTTCGAACGGCTCAGCCTCCTCATCGCTGCCCGTGTAATGGGCACGCACGAGGGCGAGGCGCTCGCCGCGGGTCGCGAGCACCGTCCGCGCCACATCGGTGAACCCGACTTCAGCGACCGCTCGCTGTTCTTGGATCCCGGCATCGCGACCGCGTCGGATCCCTGCATTCACGGTTGGCCGACGATCCTCGATGGAGAAGTCCTCTGTGATCAGCTCCGCCATTGCCGCCCAGTCGCGGGCCACGAAGGATGACGCGTAGCGATCGGCCACACGGGTTGCAGAGTTTTCGAGCCGACGCGTTTTCGGTGTCAACTCCTCGAAGCGCGCAAGCGCCGCGTCGAGTTCAGTCTCGTCGAAGATCTCACCGCGGCTGATCAGGTTGCCCTCCACGGTCAGAATATTGAGCGCTCGCCACTGGGCGGTGAGCCCCGTCCCCGAGATTCCATTGGCCGTAAAGGCGATCACCGCTCCGAGACGGTCAAGGCGATGCACGGACACGATGCGAAAAGCGATCTCGGGGGCTACTTCCCACGTGGCGTTGAGGAATTGCGCAACGTCACCTTCGTATGCGATCGACGATCGACGGTCGACCATGACGCAGTCGGGCGTTCTCGCGGGAAGCTGCCGAGAATTGAGCGCGGCGTAGGCGCCCACGACCACCGACCAGGTGCGCGCATAGGGGGCGGCTTCGCCGGCCAGATATCGCGCGTCGAGTTCGGCGAAGGCTGCGTCGAGGTCGTCGGCGTCGATCAAGACGAGTGCCGCGATCCGCCCTTCGGTGTCGACTTCGACGATGTTGAGAACCTCGATATGAGGAGCGTCGGGCCGCTGGTCTTCTCCGCAATAGCGTGCTCGTCTGAGCGCGAGTCGCGCTCCCCGGGTGGCAATCACCGACGAGGTCAGATGCATGTCTCCGAATAGATTTGCAGCCGAACGCATGTCATCGATGACAAGATTTTTGCCTAGGCGAATTCCCGCGCCTATCACGCGCCGACGATCGTCGCAGTAATGATTGACAGCAAGCATTTCGGAAATTGCATTCCAATCGCGCAGCTGAAACAGGCGCCAAAAGCGCTCGGTTGCTTGGCTTGCTGCGTTGTCCAGTTGAGGCGTTGCGTGGCTCAACTCCTCGAAGCGGGCGAGCGCGTCGTCGAGTTGTGCCTCGTCGAATAACTCCACTCGGCTCACCATCTCGCCGTCGAACTGGAAGAGGTTGACGACTCGCCATTCCGCGTCGAAGCCCTCCTGCGAGGTCCCCCGCGCGGCATAGGTGATGACCGTCCCGAGGTCCGATATCCGATGCACAGATTCGACATAGTTCGTGAGTTCGGGTGTCGAATTCCATGTGGTGCTCAGGAAAGTCTCCAACTCTCCGGTGTCGACACTGGCCGCTCGTCGGTGGTCGACATTCACCCAGTCGGGCGTTGTCTGAGGAAGTTCGCGACGGTTGATTGATGCGAGGCAACGAACGAGGGTCGACCAAGTCCGCGCGTATGCGGCCCCTTCGCCGGCGAGATATCGCGCGTCGAGTTCGGCAACGGCTGCGTCGAAGTCCTCCGGGTCGAACCCGACGTAAGCGATGCAGCGCCCGTCGAGGCCGATCTCCACGACCGACAGCACGTCGATGCAGAACGCCTCAGGCCCCTCGTCTCCATAGTGCGAGAGGTGACTGAGAACAAGGCGATCGCCGCGCACTGCGACTACGTCCATCAAGATGTGCGTAGCCCCCAGAGCGGCAATGTGCTTCGAGTTGGCGATAATGTGCTGCGGACCCCGGAGAATGCCGCTGCTAGTGATACGTCGGCGATCGTCATTGCAGATGTTTGGAGCCAAGGTCTCCGCCAACGCGGACCAATTCTGTTTCTCGAAAAGCTTGTGCCCGCGGGCTTGCGCGCGGCTCGCCGCGTTTTCGAGCCGAGGTCTACACTCGTGCAACGCGTCGAAACGGGCGAGCGCGGCATCAAGCTCCGCCTCGTCGAACAGTTCGCAAAAGGTGCCCACTCGGTCCTGCACCGTCAGCAGTTGAATCATGCGCCATTGCGCGTCGAAGCCCTCAGGAGACGTTCCGTACGCCGCTTGTGTGATGACCGCGCCGAGGTCGTCAAGCCGATGCACGGCCTCCACGTACATGACGAGATCTGGCGTCAGATCCCATGTGATGCCGAATAATTCGGCCAGATCCGCTGCATCGATCGTGGCATGAAGCCGGTGATCGACGACCTGGTACTCGGCAGTCGTGCGAGGTAGCCCATCGAGTTCATGGCGGTTGAGTGCGGCGAACGCCTGCGCGATGAGCGACCACGTACTCACGAAGGGTGCCGCCTCGCCCGCCAAGTAGCGGGAGTCGAGTTCGGCTATCGCAAGGTCGAAGTCGTCGACATCGAACAAGATGTGCGACGACAGCTTCCCGTGGACGTCGATCTCGACGACGTCGATGATCTCGTTCTGAGTCTCGTCGGGCCAGTCGCGCATCGGGAAGCGGTGATGGGCAAGCACCAAGCGCTCGCCGCGGGTGGCAAGCGGAGTCGATGTGATTGCTTCACAGCCAATGTCTGCGATGACTCGTATGTTCGCCATCTCCGCTTCCCGACCCCGGCGCACGCCCTCGTTCACGACGCGCCGACGATCGTCCGAGAGAAAATCGTCGGTGATCAGGTCCGCCATAGCGTCCCAGTCGCGGGTCGCGAAGTGCGCGTGGTAGCGCTCGAGCATGCGGCTTGCCGCGTTCTCGAGCTTCTGCTCAGAGGGATGCAGTTCGTCGAAGCGCGCGAGAGCCTTATCGAGATCCGACTCATTGAATATTTCCAGGCGGTTCAGCAATCCGTCGGCGACCGTGAAGATGCAGATCATGCGCCACTCGGCGTCCATTCCCGCGAGGGAGACTCCGTCTGCTGTATGAGTGACGACCGTCCCAACGCTGCCCAGGCGGTGCACCTCCTCTACGCGCAGACCACCGATCGTCGTTAGGTCATCCCATGCAGCGCGGACGTAGGCGACGACGTCACCCGGTCCAATCGCGGCGAGAGTGCGGTGATCGACGTCAACCCAATCAGGTGCGAGCGTCGGCATTTCACGTCGATTGAGCGCGGCATATGCCTGCACAACCGGGGACCACGTGCCCGCATACCCGGCGGCCTCGCCCGCAATGTATCTCGCATCGAGTTCCTCGAAAGCAGCGTTGATCGCGTCGATCTCGAACATAACGAGAGCTGCGATCCTGTCATCGGAGTCGACCTCGACGACGTGCAGCACTTCAGTTTCGAATGACCGATCATCGCCGCCCGAGTAGCGGCCGCGGGTGAGGGCGAGGCGCTCGCCGCGCGTCGCGACAACCGCCGACGTTGCGCGGTCGAACCCGACGGCGGCCGCCGCCTGCATGTCCTCGATCCCGGTTTCTCGACCTCGGCGAATCCCTGCGTTCACGGTGGGCCGACGATCGTCGATGTAGAAATCCGGCGACAGCAGTGCCGCGACGGCAGTCCAATCCTGGGAGAGGAACGCCTTTCCGTGGCGGTCCGACGCGCGAGTTGCCGTATTCTCGAGCCGAGACGCCTGCGTCGCTTCCTGGAGAATGCTGTGGGCGGCATCGAGTTCGGCGATGGCGGCGTCGATGTCGCCAACATCGAACGACACTTGACGCTCGACGCGATCCTCGTCGTCCAGCTTGAACATCTGAAGGAAGTCATCCCGGGGCGCACCGGGACTCGAATCGGCAGTCATCGCCTCGAGACGGACGAGCGCTAGCCGATCGCCCCGAAGCGCGACAACGGTATGGCGGTATTTGACCAATCCCGCGTCGAAGTAGCGAGCCATGTCGCGACTCCACTTGCTTGCCGACACTTCGATTTCCGCGAAGCCGACGATTTTCCGGCGATTCTCCACGTACACCGTCGGTGCCAACAGATGCTCGACTTCGTCCCACGCCTCGCGGTTGACCGCCGCAACCAGGCGTCGCCCTACTTGCATGCTGGTGCTGACTGGTTCGGGATCGGGTCTCCCGGGCGGTGTTGACGGCGTTGGTTGGTGGGATTGGCCGATAAGCAGACGCGCCCGCTCTGCGAGTGCCACTGCCCCTTTCTCGGTGTAGAGAACGACTGCTTTCTCAGCGGCAGCACGCATTCCTGCGGCATCGCCTGCGGCGCCGAGCACCAACGCCAGCGTCAGACAGGCGTCGCCGTGGTCCACCAACGCGTCGGTCCGCTCGGCCAAAGCAATCGCTGCTTCGGCAGCTCGCCGGGCGTCATCGTGGGCACCACGGCGTGACGCCAGGTGCGCGCGCAGCGTGCGCCACGCAATCGACGCCTTGAGTGCGTGGCCTGCGAGCCGCTCGCTCTCCGAACACAACTCGGCGGCGTCGTCATCCCTGCCCAGCGCCAGACATGCGCGGCCCAGCAGCGCTGCGGTCTCAGCCGTATCCGCGTCGAGGCCCAGGCGTTTGAAGCCGTTGTAAGCCTTGCGAAGATATGGCTCAGCCGCGGCGGGATCGTCGACGACCAACTCGACGATGCCGGCGAACTGCTCGACCTCGAGAAGCGCGTGGCGTAAGCCGAGTTCGCCGACTGTGCGGCGGGCAGATTCGATCATCCGCCGGGCAGCGGCCGCGCGCCCGCGGAAGGCCTCCAGCACCGCCTGGCATCGCGTCGACGTCGCCTCGACCGCGGGGGAATCGGTCGTGATGCGAAGTAGCCGGACCACATCGAGGCACCGTCCGCCCGCGCGCGGCACCGGGTTGGGGCCCCACAGCGCCGCGAGTGGCGCGACCGCGAGCACGGCGTTCACCCGGCGGTGTTCCCGAGCGCGTCGCGCCGCGGTGAGCGCGCGATCCAGCGCGACCTCGGAGTCACCGATTCGTCCGAGCCGGCCGAGGCACAGGGCGCGAACGGTGTGCGCCTTCGCTTCGCCTGCGGCGTCGTCCAATTCGGCGAGTGTGGCGGCTGCTGCGGTGACTGTCGATTCGATCGCATCCAGCCGCTCGGGGTGAACGAGCATCGAAAGCTGACCCTCGTAGCACGCCGCCCACGCCGCGATGCGCGCTGAATCGCGCGTCGCCTGCTGCAGCGCAGTGATCGCCCCCGCGGCTGAAACCACGTCCCCCGCAGCCAGCAGCGCCTCACACCGCGCAACCAGGAGTTCGGTGGTCTGGTCCTCGCGATCGGGCAGCTCGTCGTCGATCTCCTCGAGGGCGTGCAGCGCGTGGTCGTACAAGTCGGCGGCACCCTCGTAGGCCAGGCGCGCCATCGCCTGATCGGCGGCCCGCCGACAGTACTCGACGGCCTTGGCCGCGTTTCCGGCCCATGCGCATTCGAAGTAGTGATGGGCCAACTCGGCGAGCAGCTCGTCCTCGGCGCCGGGCTCGTTCTCCAACGTCGTTGCGATGCGCTGGTGCAGCCGCATGCGCCGCACCGAGGGCAGTTCGGCGAGCAACGACTGCCGGATGAGCGCGTGGTTGAACCGATAACGGCCGCCCGGTTCCTCGATGACTATTCCGGCCTTGCACGCTTCGTCGAACGCGTCGACGAGATCCTGATCGACCACGCGCTCGACCAGGTCCACGGAGAAGCGGCTGCCGACAACGGCTGCCGCTGCCAGTGCCTTGTTCGTCTCGGCGGGTAGCCGCGACAGGCGGCGGCTGACGGCTTCGCGCACCCCCTGCGGCAGGGTGCTCTGATCCCACACGCCGCCGCTTTCATCGACGTGGCGGAGCGCCTCGATGAGGAAGAACGGGTTGCCGCCGGTGACCGACGCCAGTGCCCGGCCCAACTCTTCGTCGTCGTAGCCGGCTTGGGCCACGTATGTCGTGACGTCGTCCTCATCGAGCCCGCCGAGTTGCAGGCGCTCAGCGGTGCCGTCGCGGTGAAGGTCGGCGAGCATCGCCGCCAGGGGATGGGCGCGGTCGAGATCGGTGCTGCGGTAGGTGCCGACGATCTGCAGATGCGCTTGGTCGCCGAAGCGCAGCAGATGCCGCAGGAGCAGCAGGGTGGACTTCGCTGCCCAGTGCAGGTCGTCGAGGATGAGAACCACCGGCGCGCTTGTGGACGCAGATTCCAGCAGCGCAACGACAGCGTCGAACAGTGCGTAGCGCTCGGTCTCCGGGTCTGCCCGGGTGGGGGCGGCGAGGTCGGGGAGGGTGTCGGCGAGGCCCGGCACCAACGGCAGAAGCGCCTCGACGCCGCGCAAGCCCCGCAACCGGGTGGCGCTGAGACACGGCACCAGCGTGCGCAGCGCTTCGGCGAACGGTTGGTACGGCGCTCCGAGGTCTTCGTCGCAGCGGCCGTAGAGGATGACGGCGTCCTGTCCGTAAGCCTGTCGAGAGAATTCGCCCGCGAGTCGCGTCTTGCCCACTCCTGGCTCGCCGGCGATCAACACCGCGCGCATGCCGCCACGCAGCGCGCTCTGCCAGGTGGACCACAGCCGTGCTAGCTCCTGGCCGCGACCGACGAACGGTCCGTGGCCGGTGAGGACCGCAGGCAGGTCGGGTCGCTCGACAGGTGTGTCACTCTCGCGTGAGGACGCTTCATCCGCGTCGGTCTGCATGCGGAGTTCGAACACATGCTCCGGCCGTGCCAGGTTGCGCAGTTGACGCACACCGAGATCGGCGAGCACGACGTCATCGCTCAGCGAATCGATGACGAGTTCGGCCGTCGCGCCCGAGCACAGGATCTGCCCACCCGACGCCAACGACCGCAGCCGCGCGGCGCGGTTGACCGCCCGACCGAAGTAGTCACCGTCACGCAGTTCCACCTCGCCGGTGTGCAACGCCACCCGAATCTTCAGTGGCTGACCCAACGACCACGGCTCGTGGGCGATCGCTTCTTGAAGTTCGACCGCAGCGGCGGCCGCCGCCGATGGCCGGTCGAAAACCGAGAACGTCGCATCGCCTTCGCCGCGCGTCTTGATCAGGCGTCCACCGCGCGACGTCACCACCTGCTCGACCAGTTCGTCGTGGCGAGCCAGCGCCGCCGCCATGGCGTCGGCGTCGGACTCCCAAGCGGCCGTCGACCCCTCGATGTCGGTCAGCAGGAAGGTCACCGCCCGGGTGACACTCGAAGCCTGTTGCGCCACAGGCGTATCGAGCGCGGCGTCCTGCGCGACGACAGCTGCCTCGAGTCGCCGCAGTTCGGGGCCGGGGTCGACACCCAGCTGCTCGGCCAACATCGACCGCGCCCGTTGATATGCGCCGAGCGCTTCGCCTTGCCGACCCGCGCGGTAGAGCGCGAGCATCAGCTGACCCCATCGCCTTTCGCGAAGCGGTGCGTCGGCGACCGCAGCCTCGAGTTCGCCGACGATCTCAGCCGCGCGGCCCGTCGCAAGCAACGCGTCCGCCCTGTCCTCGACGAGCGCGGCGTGGGCCTCGATCCAGCGGGTCTTCTCCGACGAACCGCGGTGGCTGTCGGGTAGTTCAGGAATCCCGCGCCACAGCGACAGCGCCTCCTCGAAACCGGCGACCGCCGCGGGGGTGTCGCCTGCGGCAGCGGCGTCGCGCCCCAGCCTCGCGGCGATCTTGTACCGCGATGCATCCACCTCCGCATCGGCGAGGGTCCAGCCGGTTCCCAGAGTCAGCACGACACCGTCGCCCAGTGTTCGGCGTAGAGCCGAAATGTGGGTTTGCAGTGCTTTGGCCGCAGTGCGCGGCGGATCATCGCCCCAAAGAAGTTCGAGCAGGGTGTCCGCCGATACGACCGAACCGCTGTGCAGGCCGAGCATCGTCAGAATCGCGCGCGGTTTCGCGCCGGGTATCGCCACCGGCGCCCCGCCAAGTCGGGCCTGCAGAGGTCCCAGAACCCCCAGCTGCACCGCTTGAAGCGTAGTCACCCGACGATCGTCGGTGGGCTGATTCAACACGCGGTCAAGATCGGGTAAAGAGGCCGGCCGGTCATCGTTTTCATGGAGAGGGCGTGACCACGCATCTGCGGTGTGTCCGCAGGTGAAGTAGTCGACTACTTACCTGAGACGGCATCGTCTCTGCACAAGATGTCCCCATGATGCTGTTGGCTCCTCTAGTGGGCGAGCGCCGCCTTGCATGGGTCGCGCAGGCACGGTGCCGCACCGCTGATCCCGATGAACTCTTCGTGACCGGCGCGGCTCAGAAGCGAGCGGCCGTGATCTGCCGTCAATGCCCAGTCATCACGCAATGTCTTGCCGATGCCCTCGACAACCAGGTCGAGTTCGGAGTCTGGGGCGGGATGACCGAGCGGCAGCGCCGAAAGCTGATCAGAGAGCATCCCGAGGTCACCTCCTGGTCGGAGTACTTCGCCGGGCATACGATTCGAGAATGACCGAGGTCGGAACCCGCTCGAAGCTGTCTTCCTGGGCTTATGCCCTGCGCACCACCAATCCGCCGCCGGATGCACCGGTCGATCCGGTCACCCGGTGGCTCGTGGTGACACGGGCGGCGGTGCTGCCGATGACGCTGGTCTCCGGGCTCGTCGCCGCACTGCTGGCGATCGGGGAACCGGGCCTCGACTGGCGCTGGCTGGTCCTCGCGTTGATCGGGATCACCCTTGCGCACGTGGCGAACAACCTGATGAACGACCTCTTCGACACCCAGGTGGGCACCGACAGCGCCGGTTATCCGCGAGCGTTGTACGCCCCGCACCCCGTGCTGTCGGGGCTGGTGAACCGCAGGACATTGGTCATCTCGATCCTCCTGGTCAACATCGCCGACCTCGCCATCCTCGTGGTGCTCACGCTGGCGCGCGGATGGCCGGTGGCGGCCTTCGCGCTGGCGGGATTTGTGCTCAGCGTCGCCTACACCGCCCCGCCGCTGCGGCTGAAGAAACGCGGCCTCGGGGAGCCCGACGTCTTCGTCGTATGGGGGCCGCTGATGGTGTGTGGCACCTACTATTCGGCGGTCGGCACAGTCGGCTGGGACATCGTCATGGCGTCGATCCCGTACGGGCTGTTGTGCGTGACGGTATTGATGGGCAAGCACATCGACAAGATTCCGTTCGACGAACCGCTCGGAATACGCACTCTCCCAGTGATTCTCGGCGAGCGGCGGGCGCGGACCGCGACGTTGGCGATGATGGCAGGCTTCTACGTACTCGTAGCGGTGGCGGTCGCTCTCGGCGCGATGCCGTGGCCCGCGCTACTCGTTGTCCTTGCGCTGCCACGGCTGTGGAAGGTGTGGCCGAGGTTTCGGCGGCCACCGCCGGATGAACCGCCCCCGAATTATCCGGTTTGGCCGCTCTGGTACGCGGCATTGGCCTGGTTGCACGTGCGGCAGGCCGGCGCGCTGCTGGTACTCGGCCTCGCGATCGGCGCTGTGCTCGAGGTCGTCTGACAACGATTTTGGACCCGGCTCGGGTCGTCGGCGGTCACGCGGTCATCCAAGCACAGTCACCGCGACCGGTACGGTCGAAGACATGAGCCTGCTCAACGAGCTCGACGGAGTGCGTGCCGGCTTGGGCCGGGCCCTCTTCGGTCTGGTCGCGGGCCCCGACGGTGCCCTCAACAGGGCACGCATCCACGAAACGCCGGGGGCTCGCTGGTTCGCCGAGGACCGCCCGATCCGGCGGGTTCATGCTGACGCTTCCATGTACGTCGGCGGACTGCGGGCGCTGCTGCTGCAATCGCTGCACCCCCTCGCCATGGCGGGTGTCGCCGAGCACTCCGACTACCGCGGCGACCCGTGGGGCCGATTGCAACGCACCAGCACCTTCCTCGCCGTCACGACCTTCGGCACCGCGGCCGACGCCCAACGCGCGGTGGACAAAGTACGCGGCATCCACCGGCGGGTGCGCGGGGTGGCGCCGGACGGCACGCCCTACGCGGCGTCGGACCCCCACCTACTGGAGTGGGTGCACATCGCCGAAGTGGACAGCTTCCTGCGGGCCTACCAGCGCTACGGCGCTGCTCCGTTCGACCAGGAGGGCCGCGACGGCTATGTGTCCGACACCGCCCGCGTGGCCGAGGCGCTCGGTGTCGTTGATCCGCCGCGCACCGAAGAGCAACTGCGACAACGTATATCCGACTATCGTCCCGAGCTCCGCAGCACAGCGTCGGCCAGGGAGGCCGCGCGGTTCTTGTTGTTGACGCCGCCCTTGCCGCTGGTGATGCGGGCACCGTACGGAGTCCTCGCCGCCACATCGGTCTCGCTGTTGCCCGCATGGGCTCGCGCGCCGCTGCGGCTGCCCTACGTTCCTCCGGTCGAGGCCACCGTCATCAAGATGGCGGGCAACGTCGTTGTCGGAGGCATCCGATGGGTGATGACACCGGCTGAGACAGACGATGATTCGGCGGCCTGAGCCGGACAAGCCCGAGCCGGGCCAGGAGTCGGTGTGGGACTATCCGCGGCCTCCTCGGTTGGAGGAGTTCACCGGCTCCATCACGGTCGAACTCGGCGGGCACACCGTCGCGTCGACAAAACGAGGTTGGCGGGTACTGGAGACCAGTCACCCGCCGACCTATTACCTTCCCCGCGAATGCTTTTCGGCGGGAGTGCTTCGCCCCGCCGCGGGCTCGTCCTGGTGTGAGTGGAAGGGCCAGGCCGGCTACTTCGATCTGGTGACCGACACCAAGGTCGCCGCCAAGGCCGCGTGGACGTATCCCCATCCCACAGCCGGTTTCGAACCGCTCGCCGGTGCCGTCGCGGTGATGGCAGGTGCGGTCGACCGGTGCACCGTCAACGGCGAGGCCGTCACACCGCAACCCGGCGGCTTCTACGGCGGGTGGGTGACCAGCTGGGTCACCGGCCCCTTCAAAGGCATCCCGGGATCCATGGGCTGGTAGGACCTCTCAGCCGAATTCCGATGCCGGGTTATCCGGACATGCGCGCACGAGGTCGCGCGGGCGGAACTGCTGCCAGCAGAGCGCGGGTGTACTCCTGCTCAGGGGCGGCGAAGATCTGCGCCGCGGGCCGGTACTCGACCGCAGCGCCCTCCCGCATCACGAGCACGTCGTGGCTCATTCGCTGGATCACCGCGAGGTCGTGTCCGATGAACAGATAGGTCAGATGCAGGTCACGCTGCAGTTCGGCGAGAAGGTCGAGCACGCGCGACTGGACGGATACGTCCAGCGACGCGGTCGATTCGTCGAGGATCAGCAGGTCCGGTTCAGTGGCCAGCGCACGAGCGATGCTGACGCGCTGACGTTGACCGCCGGACAGCTCATGCGGGTAGCGCGACGCGAACGGTGCGGGCAAGCCGACCAGTTCGAGAAGCTCCTCGACGCGCTTCTGGCGTGCCTGCCTGCCCTTCGCCAGGCGATGCACGCGCAGAGGTTCTTCGACCGCGGTGCTGACGCGAACCCTCGGATCGAGCGAGGAGAACGGGTCCTGGAACACGAGGCTGATGCGTCTGCGCAGTGCCTTCTCGGCGCTGCCGCGGACGTCGAACACGTCGATTCCGTCCAAAGACGCTGTGCCGCCGTGCGGTTCGGCGAGTCCGGTCAGGGCGGCCGCCACAGTAGACTTGCCCGAGCCTGATTCGCCGACCAGTCCCAGCGTCGTTCCACGCCGTATCCGGAAACTCACGTCTTTGACCGCGTGCACGGTCGTGCGGCCGGTCGGTGTGCTCACGGAAAAGCGCACATCGAGTCCCTCGACGTCGAGTAGCACCGGTGCGTCGGCATCGGCAGGCGGCGGGCCTGCGGCCCCGATCAGCGGGCGTGACGCCAGAAGTTCTCTGGTGTACGCCTCCTTCGGGTTCTCGAACACGTCGAGGATCGGCGCCTGCTCGACGACGATCCCGTCCTGCAGCACGGTCACGTCGTCGGCCACTTGCCCGATGACGCCGAGGTCGTGGCTGATCCAGACCACCGCGGTGCCGAAATCCCGCTGCAGATCGCGCACCAGCTCGATGATCTGGGCCTGCGTCGTGACGTCGAGCGAGGTCGTCGGCTCATCGGCGATCAGCAGTTCGGGGTCGCAGGCCAGCGCGATCGCGATCATCACCCGCTGTCGCTGGCCGCCGGACAACTGGTGGGGGTAGGAATGCAGGCGCGTCTGCGGGTCGGGCAGCCCGACGGCCTCGATCAGTTCCAGCGCGCGGCCATTGGCCTGGCGTCTGGTCATCCTGCGGTGGGCCTCGAGGGATTCGGTGATCTGCCGCTCGACGGTGAGCAGGGGGTTCAACGAGGTGCCCGGATCCTGGAAGACGAAGCCGATCCGACCGCCGTGGACTTCGCGCAGCACGCGCGGCGAGGCCCCGACGAGTTGAGTCGGGGCCGAGTCCCCGTCACCCGTGATCGTGCTCGTGCCGCTGACGACCGCGCCGGGAGCGTCCAGAAGTCCCGTCGCGGCCAGCACGGTCATCGACTTGCCCGAACCCGATTCCCCGACGATGCCCACCGTCGATTCGCGTTCGACGTCGAACGAGACGCCTCGCACGATGTCCCGGCCGCCGATGCGCACACCGAGGTCCCTGACGCTCATGACGGGGTCAGCCACTTCGCCTCCGAGCCTCGATCATGGTGCGCTGCTTGGGATCCAGCACGTCGCGCAGGCCGTCGCCGAGCAGGTTGAACGCCAGCACGGTGACGACGATGGCTGCGCCGGGGAAGACCGCCATCCACCAGGCCAGCGTGACGAACCCCTGGGAGTCGAAGATCATCCGTCCCAACGACGGCTGGGGCGGCTGAATTCCGAGTCCGAGGAAGGACAGCGCGGCCTCCGACAGGATGGCGAAGGCGAGCGACAGAGACGTCTGCACGATCAGCGGTCCGGCGATGTTGGGCAGGATGTGTCGGATGAGCACGTACAGGTGGCCGGTGCCCATCGTGCGGGACACCTGCACGAAGGGCTCCACTCGCACGCTCAGCGTGCTGGCCCGCGCGACGCGCGCGAAAATCGGCGTGTACACGATGCCGATCGCGAGGATCGTTGTCGTCACACCGGGGCCGAGAATCGCCACCACCGCCAACGCGAGCAGCAGCACGGGGAAGGCGAACATCACGTCCACGACCCGCATCACGACCGTGTCGAGCCAGCCGCCGCGGTAACCGGCGATGACACCGACCGTCACGCCGACGATCACCGCGAACGCGACGCTCACCACCGCGACCCGCATCGACGCCTGCACGGCCACCAGGACGCGGGACAACACGTCGCGGCCGAGTTCATCAGTCCCGAACCAGTGTTCGCCGCTGGGCGGACGCAGCGCGTTGGGCACGTCGACGTCGTTGATCCCGAACGGGGCGATCCACTGCGCGGTCACCGCGACGAAGACCACGAGTGCCAGAACGACGGCGCTGACCACCGTGATCGGGTTGCTCGCCAGCAGCCGCCAGGACGAGAACCGGGCCCGCTCATCGACGGGTCCCGCGTGAGTCGGTGGCGTCGTCATGACAGCCGAATCCTGGGATCCACCACCGCATACAGCAGGTCGACGATGAGGTTGATGAGGAGGAACAGCGCGGCGATGAGCAGCACCGCCCCCTGGATCACCGGGTAGTCGCGCGCGGCAACGGCGTTGTACACCAGCCGGCCGAGTCCCGGCCAGGCGAACACCACCTCCACGACGATGACCCCGCCGAGGATCGTCGCGAGCTGGATGCCGGTGATGGTCAACACCGGTATGGCGGCGTTGCGCACCGTGTGCCTCATCGTGACCACCCGCGGCGGCAGACCTTTCGACCGTGCGGTGCGCACATAGCCCATGGCGGCGACCTCCAGCACTGCCGCGCGGATGTAGCGGGTCATGATCGCGGCGGCGACAAGCCCGACCGTCAGACCGGGAAGGATGATGTGCCGCAGCCAACCCCCGGGATCGTCGAGAAGCGGCCGGTAGCCCGATGTGGGAAGCCAGTGCAAAGTCGAAGCGAACAGGCCGATCAGCAGGATCCCCATCCAGAAGTCAGGAACCGACACGCCGAATTGGCTTGTGATGCGCACGATCGCATCGCTGACACGGCCCTCGCGAAGCGCTGAGAAGACCCCCGCGGGTAGCGCGATGAGAAGTGCGATGACGATGCCGACGACGGCGAGCGACACCGTGGCGGGCAGCCGTTCGAGCAGGGTCAGCGTGACCGGATCGCCGTTGCGAAAGCTGACGCCGAGATCTCCGGTGAGCGCCGATCCGATATAGCCGAAGAACTGTTCGACGATGGGGCGATCCAAACCGCTTGCGGTGCGCAGTGCGTCGTAGGCCTGCGGGGTGTAGCGGGTGCCCAGCGCGATGCGAACAGGGTCGCCGGGGACCAGGTGCACGAGCATGAAGACGACCACGAGAACACCGATCATCACGACGATCGAATACAGCAATCGGCGCGCGACGAACCGCAACACCGGACTGGACATCATTGCGTCCCGCCTTCGCTGATGCTTGCGGTGCGGAATCGAATGGCCTTGTCGCGGCGTGCTTCATACCCGGACATGTTCTTGTTCCACGCCTGGATCACCGAGGGGTTGTAGAGGTAGATGTAGCTGCCTTCGTCGGCGATGATCGTCGCAGCCTTGCGGTAGATCGCTGCGCGCGCATCCTGCTTCGTCTCGACGCGACCGGCATCCAACAGCTTGTCGACCTCTGGGTTGGAGAACTTCTGCGCGTTGCTCGTGCCCTTCGTGTGGTGCTGCGCGTAGTAGAAGTCGTCGGGGTCGATGTTGCCCAGCCAGCCCATCATCAGCATGTCGAAGTGTCCGCTGTTCTGCTCGTCGAGCCACGTCGCGAAGTCAACGGTGCGGATGTTCACCGTGATGCCGAGCGGGGCAAGGTTATCGGCGATGATCTGGGCGGCGGTCACCGTCTCCGGGTACTCGTTGGTGACGAGCATGTCGAGATCTTCGGGTGAGGCGTTGGCTTCGGCGAGCAGGCGTTTGGCCTCCTCGATGTCATAGCGATACCTGTGGTAGTCGGTGTACCAGTAGTTGCCCTTGGGTATCGCGAGCTGGTTGCCCGCGGCCGTGCCGTAGCTGGTGGCCGACACGATCGCGTCGCGGTCAATCGCGTAGGCGATGGCCTGCCGCACCCGTACGTCGTTCCACGGTTCGCGGGCCTCGTTGAGCGCGAGATACCAGTAGTCGTTACTCGGCACGACGGCCAGGTTGATCGAGTCGTCGTCGGAGAGCTGGTTGACGCGTTGGGTGGGAATCGAGTCCGTCCAGTCGATTTCGCCGGCCTGCAGCGCCGATAGCGCGGTCGACTTCTCGGGGATGAAGCGGAAGATGACACCCGACACCTTCGGCGCTCCGTCCCAGTACTCGGGGTTGGCGTTCAAGGTGATCGAGTCGCCGCTCTTCTGCCCTTCGAACGAGAACGGGCCCGTCCCGATCGGATGAGTGGCGATCTGACCGCTCTCGACGTTCTTGCGTTGCACGATCGCCATGCCCTTGAAGCCGCCCAGGTTGGTCAACAGGTTCGGGGAGGGCTGCTTGAGGCGGATGACCACCGTGGCCGGATCTGTCGCGCGGATGTCGGAGATCGCGCTGAGCTTGTCGACGTTCGACAGTTCCTCGTCGATGATGCGGCGATAGGTGAACACGACGTCATCGGCGGTCAACGGGCTGCCGTCGTGGAACATGACGCCCCGGCGCAGGTGGAAGGTCCACGTGAGCTGATCCGGCGTGACGTCCCACGACTCGGCGAGCGCTGGCCGCATCTGCAGATCGGCGCCGGGTTCCACGAGCGTGTCGAAGACGTTCTCGAGGACCTCGAACGAGAAATAGGCGCTCGTCTTGTTGGGGTCGAGTTGATCGGGCTCGCCGCCGATCGCCGCGATCAGGCGGCCCGACGCGTCATCGCCGAGGTCCACCTTTTCACCCGGCGAGCAGGCCGTGAGCGCGACCATCAGGGAAGCGGTGAGGACGGCGGCGCACCACCTCGCCGCTCCCCACATCGCCATCACCCCGAATCGTCGGCCCTTCGGTTACTACCCGGGATACACGAGGATCGAAACGCCCACTCACTTTCCGCGAGATTGCATTGCAGCAGCGCATCACTCGAACTTCTGCTGCTGGAATGCCATTTCACGGCGATCGGGGTCAAGGGTTCAGGATTTACATTGAATGCTCTATGATTTTGGGCCATGGCCAAGCCTCCGCTGTCGATGACGCCTACCGGATGGTTCCAAGTCGCCTGGTCGGACGAGGTCAAAGTCGGCGATGTGCACCGGATGACCTACTTCGGGCGCGAACTGGTGGCGTGGCGCGCGGAGTCCGGAGCGCTGACCGTGATGGACGCCTACTGCGAACACCTCGGCGCGCACCTCGGCTACGGCGGACACGTCGTAGGGGAGGTCCTGCAATGTCCGTTTCACGGATGGCAGTGGAATCACGACGGCCGCAATGTCTGCATTCCGTATCAGGAGCGGCCGAACAGGGGACGTCGCATCCGGACGTTTCCGGTGGTCGAGCGCAACGAGTCGGTCTACATCTGGCATGACGTCGACGGAACCGATCCCTATTTCGACCCACCGGACATCTTCGCGGGCTTCGCCGACGGCAGCAGCGCCGCCGACTACTACCCGCAGATGAGGTTGTACCGCGAGGCGTTGGAGATGCATCCGCAGTACGTGCTCGAAAACGGCGTCGACTTCGCCCATTTCAAGTTCGTGCACCAGACCCCGATCGTCCCGGTGTTCACCCGCCACGACTTCGACGGGCCGGTGTCGTACGTCGATTTCACGATCACCTTCGAGGGTGACGAGAACCAGACCATAGACGACATCCGCAGCGGCGTCGAGGCGATCAACGGTGGCCTCGGCCTCGCGGTGACCAAGAGCTGGGGCATGGTCGACAACCGCACCATCTCGGCGATCACGCCCGTCGACGACCGCACCTCCGATGTCCGCTTCATGGTCTACATCGGCCGCCGCGCCGGCGACGACTCGCCGAAGGCCGAGGCAAAAGCGCGCGAATTCGGCGATGAGATCATCCGACAGTTCACCCAGGACATCCACATCTGGCAGCACCAGCGCTATTCGGATCCACCTGCCCTTGCCGGCGCCGAGCAGCAGGGCTTCACTGCCATCCGGAACTGGGCCAAACAGTTTTACCCCGACGGGATCGGCGGCAGCGCCGCGGAAGTCTATGCACAGAAAGGTCGAACCGAATGAGCCTCATCAACAAACCGATTCGGGTGTTTCAGGTCGCGACGGGCAACGTCGGCTCGGAGATGATCAAGCGCATCGCCGATCGCCCCGATCTCGAGCTCATCGGCGTGCACTGCTACTCGCCGGACAAAGTCGGCAGGGACGCAGGCGAACTCGCGGGGATTGCGCCCAACGGTGTCATCGCCACCGGAACCATCGACGAGATCATCGCAGCCAAACCCGACGTGCTGACGTTCCACGGCGTATTCCCCGACGAGGATCTGTATGTGCGGGTGTTGGAGGCGGGCATCGACATCGTCACCACGGCCGACTGGATCACCGGCTGGCACCGCGACACCAACCATCCGCATCCGTCCGGGAAGCCGGTGTCACAGCTGCTGGCCGAGGCCTGCGACAAGGGCGGTGCCACGTTCTACGGAACGGGCATGAACCCCGGCCTCAACCAGATCCTCGGGGTGGTCTGTTCGGCGGATGTCGCCGAGATCGAGAATGTCACGACGATCGAATCGGTCGATGTGTCCTGTCACCACAGCAAGGACACCTGGATCGAGGTCGGCTACGGCCTGCCCGTGGATGATCCGAGCATTCCGGGAAAGCTGGAGAAGTACACGCGCGTCTTCGCCGACAGTGTGCTACTGATGGCCGACTGCTTCGACGTGAAACTCGACGAGGTCACGTTCAGCTACGAGTTGGGTGCCTGCACCAAGGACGTCGATCTCGGCTGGTACACGTTGCCCAAGGGCTCGCTCGGCGGCAGTTACATCAAGTACCAGGGCATGGTCGACGGTGTCCCGAGGGTCGAAACGCACCTCGAATGGCAGATGACCCCGCACACCGATCCGAGCTGGGACATCAAGGGCTGCTACATCACCCAGATCAAGGGCGACCCGTGCATCTACAACAAGCACATGATCTTTCCGAAACCCGGTGTCGACCTGTCCAACCCGGAGAACTTCGCGTCGATCGGGATGACCGTCACGGGGATGCCTGCGCTTGCTGCGATCCGATCGGTCGTCGCAGCGCCACCCGGGCTGCTGACGAGCGCGGATCTGCCGCTGCGCGGTTTCGCCGGTCGCTTCAAACTGTGAACCGGCTCAGGCCAGGGTGAGCTCCAGATGCTCGAGTCGTCGCACCAGCAGGCTGGGCAGCCAGCGACCGGTCGCCTGCGCTTCGAACCACGTTGTGCGCTCGAGCAATCGACCGATGACGATCCTGGCCTCCATGCGCGCGAGCGCTGCACCGACGCAGAAGTGTGCGCCCTTGCCGAATGAGATGTGCGCCCTGCCGCCGACGCGGTCAAGCCGGAAGTCTTTGGCGTTCTCGAAATGCGACGGGTCCCGGTTGGCCGCACCCCACAGCAGTAGAAGGCGCGATCCCGCAGCGATGTCGACCCCTGCGAGCGACGTGTCGTTGACGACATGCCGGTAATGACCACGGAACGGCGGCTCGTATCTCAGCACTTCTTCGAGGAATGCGGTCAGCAGATCCGGGCTTTCGCGTATCCGCCGCTGAATGGCCGGTCGGGTCGCGAGCAGGTAGGCGGCGGATCCGATCAGCGACGCGGTCGATTCCCCGCCGGCGCTGAACAGGGTCGCCATCATGTTCAGTGCCGTCGGATCGGCCAATTCGCCTGCGGCGCATGCCAACGCGATGTCGCTGAAAAGGTCGTCCTTCGGATCGGCGGCCGCCGGCGGGAAGCGGTTCATGATGTAGCCGGCGAGCTGCATCACCGCGACCCCTGCGGCAGAGAGTTCGTCCTGGCTGACAAGACCCTCCACCACTTTCGTGGCAGCGTATCCCCACTGCCCGAGCTGATCGCTGTCCTCGTCGGGGACGCCGATCAACCGGCTGACCACCATCATCGGCAGCCGGTTGGCCATCGCCGACATCCACTCGATGACCCCGTCGTGCACGCCGTTGTTCCACAGCAGGTCCTCGGCCACACCGACGAACGACTCCAGCGCGTTGATGCGTCTGGCCGTCAGTTGCGGCACCAGCAACTTGCGGTGCGCCGCGTGCGCCGGATCGTCAGCCGTCGCGAGCGCCTGAATGTCTCCACCGAGTTCGCCCATCGGGAACTCGCCGACCCTGCCGTCCTGAAACGTCATGGTGGCGGTGAGGTTGGACGAGAAGTCCTGCGGGCGGGCGACGACATCGTTGACGGCGTCCCAACTGCAGACCGCATGGAAATCGGAATCGCCGATCCGGTGGACGGGTCCCTCGGCCAGCATGCGCTCGTACAGCGGGTAGGGATCCTGGACGAAGCGGTCCTCGAACAGTTCACGGCCCAGGCGGCCCTCGCTAACGTGCATTCGTCCAGGCTGAGCGCGCCCGCCCGCCGACGTCAACGGAGTCGGAGAAACATGAAAAGCGCTGGTCGGGGATCGGGCGCCGGGTTGTCTCACGGCGCGATCCCGACCAGCGGAGACAGTGAGATTTTCAGCAATATTCGTCTCATCATGAGAAAGTTGGAGCCGTGACTCGCAGCGACTGGCTGGTTGGCGGGGACCGGCGGACCGCGGCCGCTGAACGCATCTACGCCGCCGCAACGGAACTCGTCGCGCACGAGGGTATGGACGCCCTCGACATCGACGCTCTCGCGTCGCGGGTGCACTGCTCCCGCGCCACGATCTACCGGTGCGCCGGCGGCAAGCGTCAGATCCGCGATGCCGTCATGGAACGGTCGGCAGCGCGGATCGTCGAGGCGGTTCGTCGTGCCGTCGACGGCTTGACCGGTTCGAAACGCATTGTCACCGCGATCGGCGTGGCGCTGAAGGAGATTCGTTCGGATCCGCTGGGCCGATCGACGTTCGGCACGGTTCGGGGCGGGCAGGATCAGACCTGGCTCACCGATTCACCGATCGTCGCCCGGTTGGCTACCGACCTCAACGGCTTGACCGACGACGACACCGAGGCGGTGCAGTGGATAGTCCGCGTCGTGCTGTCCCTGTTGTACTGGCCTGTCGCGGATCCCGAGACAGAGCAGAAAATGATCGACCGGTTCATCTCACCGGCGTTCGGGTCATGACCGGCATCTCGCCGCGCCGACCCGTCAACGGCAAGCAACTGCGGGCAGACCGGACACGGGCGATGGTCATCGATGAGACCGTGCGGTGCGTCAACGAGGAGGGCTTCGGTGCCGCGAGCGCCAAGCACATCACCGAGCGCGCCGGCGTCACGTGGGGCGTGATCCAGTATCACTTCGGCGACCGGAACGGCTTGCTGATGGCCGTGGTGGACAAGGGATTTGGCCAACTCGCGGAAACCTTGCGGGCCATGGAACCGGAGTTGGCGTCGACGGCAGGGCACGCGCGGGCAGAACTCGTCGTCACCGCGGTCGCGGACGCGTTCCTGAGCCCGACGTCAATCGCCGCCCTCGAGATTTTGATCGCGACGAGGTCCGAACGCGCCGACCCCGACCAAAAGCATCTGCTCGAGCTGTTCACCACGCTCACCCGGCTGGGCCGCTATGTCGCCGACGGGCTGGATGCTGAGCGCGCCGATGCGGTCGGCAACGTGATCTGGACGACGTTGATGGGCGCCATGGTCGCCAAGATGGCCGTACCGGGGCCCGTCGACGTCAGTCGCGAGTTGCGTGCCCTGGTCGACGTGGTCGCCACCTACGTCGACCAGCACCGGATGACCTAGAAGCGCCGTCGGCCCTTACTGCTCGGCCGCATCCTCGAGGATCTGCGAAGCGATCTTCTGTGCGTCGTCATGATCGTCCACGTCGCAGGAGAAGCCCTCGACGATGAGGTTGGAGACCACGCCGAGAGCGTGCTGACATGTGCCCTCGAGGGTGCCACTCACCTCGGCCTTCAACGAGATGGACCGTTCGTCGACGTCTTTCACCTCGGCGGGTACCCACGCTCCGTTCTCGACCTCGATGTCCTTGCGCTGCGCGCATTCTCGCCACTGCGCTTTGGAGGTTTCGAAGAACTCGACGGCATCGTCGGGAGTGTCGAACAGGACGATCGTCTGCTCGACGAGGCGACCGTCGTCCTCGGAGTTCGCCTCCACCAGCAACTCATCGCGAATCGCGGTCCAGTCGACTCCGTCGAAGACGGCGTCCTCGCCCGGATAGATCGCACCGAGGCAGTCGACATCGGACACCAGGTCGGCGTTGTCGTTCATCTCCTCGGAGTCATAGAGCGACTCCAGCTCGACGCCCGAAATCGACTTCAGCGCACTGCTGCTGAGCATGAGGCCGTCGAGCGCGGACTCCTCGAGCGGCGGCACGTCGTCCGCGGGCACCGACGAGCTCGGCTTGACCGCGGCGCCCTGCACGGTGCTGGTGCAAGCGGTGGTCGAAACGCCGAGCGCAACGGCCACACAGAGCACGAACATCGGTAGGGGCCTGGTCATGGCGGGAGTCTAGAAGAACGCGGCCCCGACCGCCCATGATTGCCAGACGGTGGCCGTTCCTTGATGCCGGTGGGGGCGGCCCTGTGATACTCCTTGCAGTGGCCTGAGGAGGGACATGGGGACGAGCGCGCGCCTGCTGGGTGTTGCCGTCATGCTGGGGGGTCTGGCCCTGGGAACCGCGGGCCCGGCGTCGGCAGAGCAGACGATGGAGGGGATCTACACCTTCAACACCCCGGGCATGCCACCCGCGGAGTGGACGATCTACCCGATCTGCGTCCCGACGGTCGGCGATCTTCGCGTGCCTCTGGAGTTGCCGGTCGCCTGCACGCTCAAGGTCGTCAGCGCGACGAACAACAAGTCGACGTTCGACCTGACCAACCTGAACTGGGGCGGCGACGCCAGGCTCACCGGCGGCCAGTGGACCCTCACCACGAACAAGGCCGAGGGCCTGCAGTGCCCGGACGGCAGCACGATGCCGACCGTCGACACCTACAAGTTCGACGACGTCACGCTGACGGGCACCCACACCTCCCTGAACAACACTGTCTGCGGCATTCCGGCCGGGATGAAGAAGTCGCCGTTCACGCTGACGTTCGCCAGGCCGCTGCCGATCCCCGTGGACAAGTACCCGCTGGTGTGCGAGCCGGCAGGCCTTCGCCACTGCAGATGATTGGCGTCAGACGGTGAACCCGCCGTCGACGTTCCAGCTGGCGCCGGTGATGTATCCCGTGTCCGGCCCGGCCAGATAGCTCACCACGCCCGCGATGTCGCTCGGCTTGCCGTACTTGCCCGTCGCCATCACTGCCTTCGCGAAGTCCGCGAACTCACCCTCGTCGGGGTTCATGTCGGTGTCGACGGGCCCGGGCTGCACGTTGTTGACCGTGATGCCACGCGGTCCGAGATCGCGGGCCATACCGCGGGTCAGCCCGGCCACCGCGGCCTTCGTCATCGCATAGGCGGCCAACCCGGGGCCGGGCACCCGCTCGGCGTTGATGCTGCCGATGTTGATGATGCGGCCGGTGTCGCCGAGGTGGGAGATCGCGCGCTGACTGGCGACGAAGACCGCTCGCACGTTGATCGCCAGCTGTCGATCGAAGTCTTCGAGGCTCAGCGACTCGACGTCGCCGAGGACGGCAACGCCCGCATTGTTGACCAGGATGTCAAGCCCGCCAAGCGAAGCGACCGCGTCGTCGACCGACTTCGCGACCGCGGTGGCGTCCGCGCTGTCCGCCTGGATGGCCACCGCTTTTCCGCCCTCGGCGGCCACTTCGGCGACCAGCTTCTCGGCTTCGGCGGCCGACCTGCCGTAGGTGAAGGCGACGGCTGCGCCGTCGGCGGCGAGGCGTCGAACGATCTCGGCTCCGATGCCCCGCGATGCGCCTGTGACCAGAGCCCGACGGCTGTGAAGTTTTGTCATGATGCGTTAAAGCCAACCACGGGGGCGGAAATTCCCGCCTGCGTTAAGGTCAGCGGTTGATGAGCCCGCAGACCCGGCTTGAGCGCTACGAGCTGCGCACCGAGTGGCCGCTCGTCGGTGTGGCGCAATCACTGGCCACCGATCGCGCGGACACAACGGGCAAATAACTGGAAGGTGATCGATGACCAAGCGAATAGTGTTGTGGGGCACCGGCTTTGTCGGCAAGATGGTTATCGCCGAAGTGGTGAAGCACCCGCTTTTCGAGCTGGTCGGTGTCGGCGTCAACAGCCCCGACAAAGTGGGTCGCGACGTCGGCGAGATCTGCGGTTTGCCCGCGATCGGCCTGACAGCCACCGACGACATCGACGCACTGATCGACCTGAAACCCGACGCGCTCGTGCATTACGGTCCGACGGCCGCCCACGCCGACGACAACATCGCCCTGATCGTCCGGTTCCTGCGGGCGGGAATCGACGTCTGCTCCACGTCCATGACGCCGTGGGTCTGGCCGACGATGCACCTGAACCCGCCGAATTGGATACAACCGGTCACCGAGGCGTGCGAGCTGGGCGAAGCGTCGTGCTTCACCACCGGAATCGATCCCGGCTTCGCCAACGACCTGTTCCCGATGACGCTGATGGGGCTGTGCTCGGAGGTACGCACGGTGCGGGCATCCGAGCTGTTGGACTACACCAACTACACCGGCGACTACGAGCGCGAGATGGGAATCGGAAGACCGCCCGAGAAGAAGGCGATGTTGGAGACGCCCGACATTCTCGTATTCGCGTGGGGCGGAACGGTTCCGATGATTGCGCATGCGGCGGGCATCATGCTCGACGAGATCACCACCACCTATGACAAGTGGGTGACCCCGACCGAACGCACGTCGGCCAAGGGCGTCATACCGGCAGGCCACGTCGCCGCGGTGCGGTTCACGATCAACGGGCTCTACCAGGGCGAAACCCGGATTCAGCTGGAGCACGTCAACCGCATCGGTGACGACGCTGCCCCTGACTGGCCGACCGGCAACCAGAACGACGTGTACCGCGTCGACATCGAAGGGACGCCGAGCATTTTCCAGGAGACGGCTTTCCGGTTCACCGACGGCTCAGGCAGAGACGCCGCAGCGGCGGGTTGCCTGGCGACAGGGATGCGCGCGCTCAACGCGGTACCCGCCGTGAACAAGCTGTCGCCCGGCTGGGTGACTGCGCTGGATCTGCCGCTGATTCCCGGTGTCGGCACCATTCGCTGAGTAACGCCTGCGACCCGGTCCGAGATGGACGATAGGGTTGCCCGGGGAGATTGGACAGAAATGGCTGATGGGGTCGGGCTGTCGGTTGGTGCCACCAACCTGACGGCCGTAGCGGTAGGCCGGGCCGCGGTGACGCGGTCCGCCGTGGTGACCCTTTTTCCGAACCGGCCGCCCGAGGTCGGCGTGCCGTCGGAGAATCCACGGCTGAACTCCGACGAACGCGGCCTGATCATCACCGACTTCGTCGATCGTGTCGGCGACCCGGTCGGCATCGTGGCACCCGACGGCAGCAGCCACCGCGGCGAGGTGCTGCTCGCCGAGGCGCTGCGCGAGCTGCTCTACGAGGTCACCAACGGCCGGGGCGCTGTCGACCCGGTCGTCGTGACGCATCCGGCGCATTGGCGCCCGGGCACTGTGGAGGCACTGCGCGAAGCGCTGGCGCCCATGCGGGAGTTCGCAGGCACGGCGTTGGTCTCCGACGCCAGGGCGGCGGTCACCGCGCTCAACGATGACCCTGGCCTGCCGACCAGCGGGGTGATCGCGCTCTGCGATTTCGGCGGCAGCGGAACGAGCATCACGCTTGTCGACGCAGCCAACCGCAACGAGGTGATCGGACAGACGGAACGCTACCCGGAGCTGTCCGGCGACCTCATCGACCAGGCGGTGCTGACTCAGGTTCTGGCAGGGCTGTCCGATGCTGGTTCGGTCGACGTCACCGGCACGTCGGCGATCGGTCCTCTGACCCGCCTTCGCGCCCAGAGCCGCGCGGCCAAGGAACGGCTGTCGACGTCGGCGGCCACCTCCCTGGTTGCCGATCTGCCCGGCCATCGCGGCGAGGTCCGCCTCACCCGCAACGAGCTCGACGATGCGATCCGGCAGCCGCTCGCCGACTTCGCCGGCGCGGTTCAGGAAACGCTGGACCGCAACGGGGCGCGCGGGCTGGCCGCGGTGGCGTCCACCGGCGGAGGGGCGCGCATACCTCTGATCACGACCACACTGTCCGAGCGCTTCGGGGTGCCGGTGATCACCACGCCGCATCCCGAGCTGACCGCCGCGATCGGCGGCGGCCTCAACGCGATCCGCGGCACGGCCGAAGAGGGCGCAACGGCCATGGCCGAGGCGTTGAATCCGCCGACGGCGGCGGCCGCCGCCGCAATGGGCGCCACCCAGATGGCGCCGGAGGTGCACCCGGACGACACGGGGTCAGGCTCGTCGTCTGGATTGGCCTGGTCGGAAGCCGACGAGGTGCCCGACGTCGTCGCCGTGACCGACCCGTACGAGTACGCCCCCTATGGCGGCGCTGCCGCCACCGATGCCATGGGCGGTCCGCGCCCGCAGATGCAGTTCGAACCGGAGACCGGCCAGGATGAGGTCGCCGACAGGCGGCGCAGCCCGTTCGGACTCTTGATCGCCGGGCTGGTGATCGTCCTGCTCGCGATCGCCGTGGCGGTGTGGTTCGTGCTGCGCAACGACGAGAGCACGCCGACGCCGTCGTCGACGACCGCCACGACCACGACCCCCGCCGCGCCACCGCCGCCGGCCACGCAGCCGCCTCCAACCAGCGAGGCGCCACCGCCGGAACCGCCGCCGGTCACACAGACGATCACCGAGGCGCCGCCGCCACCGCCGACGAGCGAGGCGCCGCCACCGCCGCCGCCGACGAGCGAGGCGCCGCCGCCACCGCCGCCGACGTCTGAGGCGCCTCCGCCGCCGCCTTCCTCGCAAGCACCCTCCACGCCGCCGCGACTCATTCCGACGCTGCCGTACCCGACCATCCCGGGTCTGCCCTTTGTTCCGGCACCGGTCCAGCCCGCCCCCTAGGCTCGCGTCCATGACTCAGACGGACGGCCTGCTGTTCAACCCGAACACCTACGAGCCGGAGCAGTTCGACGCCGAGACCCGCCGGTTGCTGCGCGCGACCATCGACTTCTTCGAGGGGCAGGGCAAGAAGCGGCTGCTCGACGACGACCTCAAGGCGGTGTGGCCCGGCGACTTCGTCGACTTCGTCAAGCGCGAGGGGCTGTTCGCGACGTTCCTGACGCCCTCGGAGTTCGCCAGCGCGGACGCGAGGAGCACCGGAGGCGGAAGTGACCCGAACAAGCGGTGGGACGCCGCCCGCAACGCGGCGCTCTCGGAGATCCTCGGGTTCTACGGGCTGACCTACTGGTACACCGAGCAGGTCACCATCCTCGGCCTCGGCCCGATCTGGCAGAGCGAGAACAAGGACGCCAAGCTCAAGGCCGCCGACGATCTCGCGGCCGGCGAGGTGATGGCGTTCGGTCTGTCCGAACGCGAGCACGGCGCCGACGTCTACAACACCGACATGGTGCTGACCCCCGCGAGTGAGGAGGACGTCGCCAACGGCATCCTGTACCGCGCGACGGGGGAGAAGTACTACATCGGCAACGGCAACGTCGCGAGCATGGTGTCGGTGTTCGGCCGACGCGGCGACGTCGAAGGCCAGGACGGGTACGTGTTCTTCGCCGCCGACAGCCGCCACGAGAACTACCACCTCGTCGACAACGTCGTGCACATGCAGATCTACGTGTCCACGTTCCGGTTGGAGAACTACCCGGTGCGTGCCGAGGACATCCTGCACACCGGGGTGGAGGCCTTCTCGGCGGCGCTGAACACCGTCAACATCGGCAAGTTCAACCTGTGCACGTGTTCCATCGGCATGGTCGAGCACGCCTTCTACGAGGCGATCACCCACGCGCAGAACCGAATTCTGTACGGAAATCCCGTGACCGACTTCGCCCACGTGCGGGCCAACTTCGTCGACTCGTATGCGCGCATCGTGGCGATGAAGCTGTTCAGCCAGCGCTCCGTCGACTACCTGCGCAGCGCGAGCCTCGACGATCGGCGCTACCTGTTGTTCAACCCGGTGACCAAAGCCAAGGTGACGATGGAGGGCGAGACGATCATGCGCGCGTTGCACGACGTCGTCGCCGCCAAGGGGTACGAGAAGAACACGATGTTCCGTGAGGTGGCACAGCTGATCGGGGCGCTTCCCCGTCTCGAGGGCACCGTCCACGTGAACGTCGGCCTCGTGCTGAAGTTCATGCCGAACTACATGCTGAATCCCGCGGAGTACCCGGAGGTTCCGACCCGCAACGATCCCGCCGACGACGTCTTCTTCTGGAAGCAGGGACCGACGCGCGGTGCGGGGAAGGTGCAGTTCGCCGACTGGGCACCGGCCTACGAACGACACCTGGCCATCGGAAACGTCGCCCGTTTCTACGAGCAGGCGCAGTCCTTCAAACAATTCCTCGTCACCGCCGCCCCCGATGCCGGCCAACAGAAGGACCTGGACTTCCTGCTCAACGTGGGTCACCTGTTCTCGCTGATCGTCTACGGTCAACTGATCCTCGAGCAGGCGGCGCTGACGGGCGTCGATGACGACATCGTCGACCAGATCTTCGACTTCCAGGTTCGCGACTTCAGCGCTTATGCCGTTGCCCTGCACGGTAAGTCGAGCTCCACTCAGGCTCAGCAGGATTGGGCGATCGCGGCGATCCGCAAACCGGTCCCCGATGCCGACCGCTTCGGCAGGGTGTGGGAGCGGGTGAAGGCCTACGACGGGGCCTACGAGATGCGGCCGTAAACCAGCCAGCGCATGTCGATCGGCACATAGTCGCGTTGCAGATCGAAAACGTCCTGTCCCGCAGTCCAATTCGGATACCAGTTCGTCGGCGGCCAAGCGCCGTCGGGCAGGTGCTCCTTCTCGTAATCGTGCACGGATTCGTCGGAGCGCAGCGCCAACGGTAGCCCTGCCGCTGCGGTGGCCATCTCGTCACGGGTGAACATCGACGTGTACGACTGCTGCCCGAGCTCTCGGGTGGCGGCGTCGGGTAGATAGCCCTCGTGCGCGAGGAACGCGTTGAACACCAGGCGTCCGTCGCCGGCCAGACAGTGCGCCGCCAGTTCGAACAGCCCGCGCAGTTGCAGTGTCGTCCGGAAGTCGGAGACCACCTCGGACAGCACGATCAACTGGTAGTCACGCCGGAGATCGTCGAGGGTGGCGAAGACATCGCGCTGAATGACGCGCACATCGAGCCCCTCACGGGCCGCCTCGGTAGCCACGATGTCGGCGAACTTGGGTGTCAACTCGACGGCGTCGACGGGATACCCCCTGCGTGCCAGGCCGAGCGCGTTGCGTCCTGTGCCCGCTCCGATGTCGAGCACCCGAAAGGCGCTGGGATCGGGGGCTTCGCCTGCAAGAGTGAGCACGCGGGCGTCGGGCTCCGTGCCGAAATACGGCGGCTGGCGGATGCCGATCCAGTTCTCGTAGGCTCCCTCGATGGTCCACCACTCCGGTTTGATGTGGTAGTTCAGCAGCTGGCTGGACGGCGCGTTGTACGAGATCGTGATCATCGAGCGCGGGGAGGCCGCGTACGCCTCGGCGAGCTGATCGGCGAGCAACTCCCGTAGGTGGGCGAGTTCCTCGGCGGTGAACTTCCTGCCGACGCCGGCGAACAGCGTGTCGCACATCGTGACGTACTCCTCGATCAAACCGGGCACCGCAGGCAGTTGGATCTGACCCGTGGCGCCCGACCGGCGGTAGAGCTGCCGGACGATGGAGTCGTGCAGCTGCGCCCGGTCAGCAGAGGTCATTTCGTACTCCGTTGTTTTGTCAGCACCAGTTTTGCCAGGGGGATGTGCATCGGTTCGGGCGCCGCAGCCAACCGCTCGACGACACCTGCCTCGAGACGGTCGAAGAACTCCGGCGACCGGGGATCGCTGCGACCCTCGGCCAGTGCGGTCGCCAGGGTGGGGAAGACCGACGCCCGCACAAAACCGGCCCAGAGTGCACCGAAAGCGGTTGCGTCGTGGTCGACTTGGTACTGGGTGAAGAATCTGTCCTCGGCGTCGAACACCTCGAGATGTTCGATCGCCAGACGCTCGAGGCGCCCGGACGGCGCGAACGGCGCCCGGAAGTCCGACTCGCGCCGACCGACGGTCGGCAGGCACATCCGGCGCACTTCGTCCTCGGTCAGCAGGCCGGCTGCGGCCAACTCGTTGAGTGCGTCGACGAGCGCGTCGAGCAACGGCCGGTAGCCGAACCCGCCATCGTCGTCGAGCGCCATGGTCAGCACGACCAGTTGTCCGCCGGGGCACAGCTCGCGGCCCCGGAACGCGACGAACTCGTGCCAGTCGTGGGCGGCCTGCCGCTCATAGGCGGCGCGGACGGCCTCGTCGGCGCTGTAGGTCACCTGCACGTGATCGGAGACCGGCGCGGGCACCCGCCGCAGCCACTGGATCGCCCACGACGACCAGCCCAGATGCACGCTGTTGGACGGGATGATCTGGCTGTAGAACGATCTTCCCACCGCGGAGGCGAAGGTGGCCGCATCCTTGTGCAGATAGGTGTCGGGGTCGTCGGCCAGCGTGGAGAACATCACGGTGAAGTTGTTGTCCGGCACGTCGGTGTGAACGACGAGGATCGAGTGCTCGGGGCGAATGCGATTGCGCAGCACCGGTAGTGCAGCCGAGATCGGAGCCAGTGAGTTGTGACCTGTCGATGCGCCGTAGTCGGCGATCACGACGGGCTGCGGTGCGCGGGGCAGCGGCACCGTGTCGGCTGCGCGTTCGAAAAGCTCTATCGCCGGACGCAATCCGGCGGCCTGCAGCCGCGAGCTGACAGTGAACTTCTCGCTGTCCATCGGCTCGGGTCGCACCACCACGCTCGACTCGGGCACAGCCGACGGCTTATCGGGCATGGCGACCACGGTAGTGGTCTTCCCTGTCGCCGCGTGACAGACTGCGCGAATGGCTGGCGGACGCGTGGGGCCCAAAATCTTCATCGCCGCCGCGGTGGTGACGTTGCTGGTGGCCACGGTCGGCTTCATCGTGACCATGGTGCTCAACGCGTTCTTCTTCGACGATTACGACGCCTACGGTGAGGTGCCGATCCCCGGTTCGGGCAGCGTGCATCTGCCCGCGGGCGAGGCGACCGTCAGCTTCCACACCCAGACCGTCGGCAGTCCGAGTGGAGGCGGCCTTCCCGTGCCGTCGCTCGGGCTGACAATCACGCCGCCCGAAGGGATTCCGCAGCCGACGGTCGATGAGAACTGGGGCACGACGACGACGGTGAACAACGACGTCCACATCAGGGTCTGGACGGTGCAGGTTCCGGCGGAGGGCACCTACGAGATCAGCACCGACGGCCAGGTCAACGGTTACATCAACCCGCAACTGGCGTTCGGCGAGGATTCGTCGAACTTCGCGCTGGCGTGGGTGTTCGGCGGCCTGTTCGCCCTCGGCCTGATCGAGTTGACGGCAGCGATCATCTACGCGGTCAGAAGCGGTAAACGGACGTCGCCCGCGGAGCCCGCCGGCGCAACGTTGCGCGTCGGTGACGTGCACCAGATCAGGGACGCCTACATCCCGACCGACGACGGCATCCGCATCGAGCAACTCAGGAACCTCGCCGCGCTGCGGGACTCCGGCGCGTTGACCGAAGACGAGTTCGAAGCCGAGAAGCGCCGCATCCTCGGGGGCTAGTGGCCCCTGGCCACCCATTCGTCGTAGTGCACGATCTCGTCGCCGATCGTGGTGGAGTCGCCATGGCCCGTGTAGACCACGGTTTCCCCGGGCAGCGTGCCGAGTCGGCCCGCGATCGACTCGAGGATCGTCGGGAAGTCGGAGTACGACCTGCCCGTCGCCCCGGGTCCGCCCTCGAACAACGTGTCCCCGCTGAACACCGCGCCCAACTCGGGCGCATACCAGCAGACGGACCCGGGCGAGTGTCCCGGTGTGTGAAGGGCGCGAATCTCGGTTCCCGCGACGGTCAGCGTCTCGGTGTCGCCGACCGCACGGAAGTCCTTGTCCGGATGGGTCATCCGCCACAACACGTCGTCAGCGGGATGCAGCAGCACGGGTGCGTCGAGCGCGTCGCCGAGTTCCGGCGCCACCGTCACGTGGTCGTTGTGGCCGTGCGTACACACCACCGCGACCACGTTGCGGCCGCCGACGGCGTTGACGATCGGCCCCGCGTCATGCGCCGCGTCGAACACGACCACGTCGTTCTCGTCGCCGACGATCCAGATGTTGTTGTCGACTTCCCAGCTGCCGCCGTCGAGTTCGAAGGTGCCGTGGGTGACCACGCGCTGGATCCGTCCGCCGGTCATTTGAACACCACCACCGAGCGCAGCACCTCACCGGCGTGCATCTTTCCGAACGCGTCCTCGATGTCGTCGAGGCCGATGCGTTCGGAGACGAACTTCTCCAACGGCAGCCTGCCCTGCAGGTAGAGGCTGATCAGGGTGGGGAAGTCGCGCTCGGGAAGGCAGTCGCCGTACCAGGACGACTTCAGCGATCCGCCGCGGGAGAAGAAGTCCACCAGCGGCATCTCGAGCGTCATGTCCGGCGTCGGAACACCGACCAGGACAACGGTTCCCGCGAGATCGCGGGCGTAGAAGGCCTGCTTCCAGGTTTCCGGCCGGCCGACCGCGTCGATCACGACGTCGGCGCCGTTGCCGTCGGTCAGGTCCTGGATCGTCTCGACGGGGTCCAGTTCTTTGGCGTTGATCGTGTGGGTCGCGCCGAACTGCCGCGCCCAATCCAACTTCTTGTTGTCGGTGTCCACCGCGATGATCCGCTTGGCGCCGACCAGTGAGGCCCCAGCGATGGCGGCGTCACCCACGCCGCCGCAGCCGATCACCGCGACGGTGTCGTCGCGGTTGACCGCGCCGGTGTTGATCGCCGCACCGATGCCGGCCATCACACCGCAGCCCAGCAGCCCGGCGACGGCGGGGTCGGCGGCGGGATCGACCTTCGTGCACTGCCCTTCGTGGACCAGGGTCTTGTCTGCGAACGCTCCGATTCCCAACGCCGGTGTCAACTCGGTGCCGTCGGTCAGGGTCATCTTCTGCTCGGCGTTGAAGGTGTCGAAGCACAGGTGCGGGCGACCG
Source organism: uncultured Actinomycetota bacterium (assembly GCA_963786995.1). Classification (GTDB taxonomy): domain Bacteria; phylum Actinomycetota; class Actinomycetes; order Mycobacteriales; family Mycobacteriaceae; genus Mycobacterium. The sequence continues at coordinate 363,759 of CAWBBH010000012.1, forward strand.
CGCTTGCAGGCGCGGCACTGCCCGCACACCGCGCGCCAGTTCAGGATCACGAAATCGCCGGGCTCCACGTTGGTGACACCGACCCCGACGGATTCGACCGTGCCGGCGGCTTCGTGGCCGAGGAGGAACGGATATTCGTCGTTGATGCCGCCCTCGCGGTAGGTCAGATCGGTGTGGCAGACCCCGCAGGCGAGGATGTCGACCACCACCTCGCCGGGTCCCGGATCGGGGATGACGACATCGGTCACCTCGACCGGTTCGCCCTTCTTTCTCGAGATCACTCCGCGCACTGTTTGACCCATGAGTCAAACCTTAGCGGGCGGCATCGGCGGCCCATAGTCCGAGATATCGTTGAGCAGATCTCCATGGACACTCGCATCGACCTGCACACCGAACTGCTGCTGACGGCGCGAAGCGCGTACGCGCGGCGGGATTGGCGTGCGTCGTACGACGCTTTCGTGCAGGCAGGACGCGACGTCTCCTTGGGCACCGACGACCTCGACGCATTCGCCATCGCCGCTTGGCAGCTTGGCCGGGGCAAGGAGTATGTGCGGGTCACTGAGCGCGTCTTCACACAGCTGTCCCGCACCGATCCGCCGTCGGCCGCAATGAAGGCAGTCGAACTGGGGTTGGCATGGTTCACCCGTGGCGACCTCAACATCGCGCAGGGCTGGATGAACCGGGCGCGCCGATTGCTCGACGGCTCACCGGAGGGCCCGACGCACGGATATCTGGCCTACCTCGATGTAGTCACGGTGATGCGCGACCCCGACGCGCTGCGGACCCGGGTGCAGACGCTGCGCGAAATCTGCGACCGAGTCGACAGTCCCGCCTTGACGGCATTGTGTCAGGTTGCCCAGGCGTTGGCCGCGATCAGCGAGACGCGGATGAACGAAGCGTTCGCGCTTTTCGACGAGGCGATGCTGCCGGTCGTCGCCGGCCAGGTTCCACTCGACTGGGCCGGCGACATCTACTGCCTCGTGCTGAACCAGTTCCACTACCTCGCCGACATGCCGCGCATGTTCGCCTGGATGCAGTCGATGGAGCGCTGGTGTGCAGATTTCGCGGCCTCCGACACCTATGGCGGTGTGTGCGACGTGCACCGGCTGCAACTCCTGGCGGCCACCGAGGACTACCGCCAACTGCACGCCCGGCTGGTCGCCACCAGCCAGGCGTTGGCAGACGTCAACAGCTGGGCCGCAGGCGAGGGCTTCTATCAACTCGGCGAGGTGCTCCGGCTGATGGGCGACCTCGATGGGGCGGTCGCGGCGTTTGCGCGGGCCCGCAGTCTTGGTGTCGATCCGCAGCCGGGCGAGGCGTTGTTGCATTGCCAGCGCGGCGACGCTCAGGCCGCATGGACCGGTCTGCGGGTGGCGATGGCGGGCACAGACCGCGTGGGCCGGATGCAGCTTCTCCGTGGCGCTGTCGAGATCGCATTGGCACGCAACGACTTCGATGAGGCTGATCAGTACTGCCTCGAATTGGAATCCGGGGCAGAGGCTTTCGGCACGCCAGGTTTCCGGGCCTGGGCGCGTCATGCGCGCGGCGCGATACTTGTGCGGCGCGGGCTGCCCGCCGATGCTCTGCCCGTATTGCAATCGGCGCTGCGCGAGTACCGGATCCAGAAGTCGCGGTACGAGACCGCCCAGGTCTACGAGTGGATGGCGCTGGCGCACCGGACGCTCGGCGATGACGACATGGCGGTCGCCGATCTGGCAACCGCGCAGAGCATCTATGACCAACTCGGCGTCGAACCGGCCGGGATCTGCGGGTCAGCTGCTCCTGGCGGCCTGACCAAGCGTGAGCTGGAGATCCTGACCGCGATCGCCTGCGGCGCGACGAACCGGCAAGTGGCGCAGGAGATCTTCATCAGTGAGAAGACCGTGGCACGGCACCTGGCCAACATTTACGCCAAGCTCGGCGTGCAGTCACGCACCGGCGCGGCGGCCTGGGCGCGGGAACACAACCTGCTGAAATAGCGCCGCCTACACCGTTCGAGCCATGCCTGGCGGGCGGAAATGCATATTTCTGCCCATTCCCGCTTCAACGGTGGCTGCTTAGCGTTTCATGCATGACGACAATTGAGGAACGCCCGGCCGCTGCCGCGGACTCGACCCAACACTTCGCTGAGCGAATCGTCGGCGCGATCGACGCCGCCAGCCTCGCCATTCTGCTGTCCATCGGTCACCAGACCCGGCTGTTCGACACGATGGCCGAATTGCCCCCGGCGACCAGCGCCCAAATCGCCGATGCCGCCGACCTCAACGAGCGTTACGTACGCGAATGGTTGGGCGGGCTGGTGGCCGCCAAGGTCATCGACTACAACGCCGACGGTGCGACATATTTCGTGCCGCGCCAGTATGCCGCCGTTCTGACGCGCGCGGCCGGCCCGGACAACCTCGCCCGGGTCGCACAGTTCATCTCGCTACTCGGCGAGGTCGAGCAGAAGGTCATCGGCTGTTTTCACTCCGGTGGTGGGCTGCCCTACAGCGACTACCCCCGCTTCCACAAGCTCATGGCGGAGGAGAGCGGCGAGGTGTTCGACGCCGCGCTCGTCGACGTCGTCCTGCCGCTTGTCGACGGCCTGCCCGAACAGCTGCGTGCCGGCGTGGACGTCGCCGACATCGGTTGCGGCAGCGGCCATGCCGTCAACGTCATGGCCAAGGCATTTCCCGCAAGCCGCTTCACCGGCATCGATTTTTCCGACGAGGGCGTCGCGGTCGGGGCTGCGGAGGCGCGGCGGGACGGCCTGACCAATGTCTGTTTCCTGACGCGGGATGTCGCCGAACTGGACCTGACCGACGCCTACGACGTCATCACCGTGTTCGACGCGATTCACGACCAGGCTCAGCCTGCCCGCGTGCTGGAGAACATCTACCGCGCGTTGCGGCCCGGAGGCGTGCTGCTGATGGTGGATATCAAGGCGTCGAGCAATGTCGAGGACAACGCGGGCGTGCCGTTGGCCACCTACCTGTACACCGTGTCCACCATGCATTGCATGTGCGTGTCGCTGGGTCTGGACGGGGCGGGCCTGGGCACGGTGTGGGGCAGACAGCTCGCGGAGTCGATGCTCGCCGACGCCGGCTTCGGCCACGTCACTGTCAGCGAGATCGAGTCGGACCCGTTCAACAACTACTACGTCGCCCGCAAGTAAGGCAGGCGGCACCTGGGGCGCACACCCGCGCCGCGGTATAGGCGAACTAGGCTGCTGTCGGTGTCCGCACTCGATGTGATCGCCGACTGGCCGGTTCCGAATGTGGCCGCGGCGGTGGTCAACCCCTCCGGTGTCGTTGCCGAGCACGGTGACACCGCTCACCGGTTCGCGCTGGCGTCGGTCACCAAGCCGTTGGTGGCGCGCGCCGTGCAGATCGCCATCGAAGAGGGGGTCGTCGAACTCGACACGCCCGCGGGTCCGCCCGACTCGACCGTTCGTCACCTGTTGGCTCACACGTCGGGCTATGCGATGCACAACGACAAGGTCATGTCTCCACCCGGGAAGCGGCGGATCTACTCCAACTACGGGTTCGGGGTGGCCGCCGCCGCGGTCGAGAGAGAAGCCGACATCGAATTCGGCCGGTATCTGGCCGAGGCCGTCTTCGAGCCCCTCGGCATGGGCGCCAGCGAACTCGAGGGCGGCGCGAAAGCGGCAGGCTACGGCGGCACGTCGACGGTCGGCGATCTCGTGGCGTTCGCCGCTGACCTGCTACGACCGTCGCTCGTGTCGGCCGAGATGCACAATTCGGCCATCGAGGTGCAGTTTCCTGGTCTGGACGGCGTGCTACCCGGCTTCGGCGTGCAGCGCCCCAACGACTGGGGCCTTGGCTTCGAGATCCGCGACGCGAAATCGCCGCACTGGACCGGTTCGGCCAACTCCGGCCGCACCTACGGGCATTTCGGCCAGTCAGGGACGTTCATCTGGGTCGATCCCGACCGTGACCTGGCTCTTGTCGCGTTGACCGATCGCGATTTCGGCGACTGGGCGTATGGGCGCTGGCCTGCGCTGTCCGACGCCGTCCTCGACGAATTCGGCAGCTAACCGGCCAGGGACTAGCGCAACAGGCGCCTCACAAGGCACAATAGGCACGTACGACACAACTGCAGCTCATTTCATCCACCAGGTCGTTGGGGAAGACGTCCCTCGTGGAGCCGAAGGAGCAGCAGATGCGTGCGTCAAACCAGTTCGCCGACTCGACGACCGGCGTGGTTTACATCCACGCCTCGCCAGCGGCCGTGTGCCCGCATGTCGAGTGGGCTCTGTCGTCGACCCTGCGGTCGAGGGCGAATCTGACCTGGACACCCCAGCCCGCCATGCCCGGACAGCTGCGTGCGGTCACCAACTGGGTCGGGCCCGTCGGTGCGGGCGGACAGCTTGCCAATGCGCTGCGGTCCTGGTCGGTGCTGCGGTTCGAGGTCACCGAAGACCCCAGTGCCGGAGTCGACGGCCAGCGCTTCTGCCACACCCCGCAGCTCGGGCTGTGGAGCGGAACGATGAGCGCCAACGGCGACGTGTTGGTCGGCGAGATGCGACTGCGCTCGCTGATGTCGTCGGGCGCCGACATGCTCGCCGCCGAGTTGGACTCGGTGCTGGGCACCGCGTGGGACGAAGCCCTCGAGCCGTACCGCAGCGGCGGCGACACCGGCGAAGTGGCCTGGCTCAATCGCGGAGTCGGTTAGCTAAGCGGGCGGCCGCAGGATCTTCAGCGCCCCGCTGACCGCCGACACCTCGACGGGTAGCGGGCAGACGAATTCGCCGTCGGCGTAGGCCGTGATTTTGGGCGAAGCCCGGCACTCCACGCTGATCGTCCGCGCCCGTGCGGTGCGCACCTCATCGAGGTCGACGTGGGTGCCCTTGAAAACGGTGGGGAAGAGGCGGATCAGCTTCGTCCGCGACGCCGAGGCCACCATGGTCGCGTCGAGCAGACCGTCGGTGGGGTCGGCGTTCGGGCAGATCTTCATGCCGCCGCCGTAGCTCTTGGTGTTACCGAAAGCGGCGAGGGTCAACTCTGTTTCGAGTTCGTCGCCGTCGAACGACAGGCGAAACGGCAGCAGCCGCAGCTTGGACAGTTCGGCGACCATGGCCACGTTGTAGCGCATCCGGCCGTGCGGCCACCGCATCCTGTTGGTGCGATCGGTGACGAGCGAGTCGAAGCCCGCGGCCATCACGGTGCCGAACCATCGGTCTGTGCCGTCGGCGCCCTTGATGCGGCCGAGATCGACCGTTTCTACTGACCCGTCGACAACGACATCGGCGGCCGCTTCGGGATCTCCTGTCGGGATGCGGAATTCGCGGGCATGGTCATTGCCGGTGCCGGCGGGAATGATGGCCAGCGGGATGTCCGTCTGCGCGAGTACCTGCAGTGCGAGCGAGATGATGCCGTCACCGCCGACGACGACGAGCGCATCCATCCCGCGCTCGAGCGCGCCGTCGACGAGCCGCCGCGCGTGCTCGGCGTCGGTTCCGGCGATCGCCACGACGTCGACGCCCCGCTTGTGCAACCGGGCGACCGCGCGTTCGGCCGCGTGCGACGCGCTGCCGTGCCCCGATGCCGGGTTGGTCAGCATCGTGACCCGCCCCTGCGTGGTCACGGAATCAGCTTGCCCGGGTTGAGGATTCCGGCCGGGTCGAGGGCAGCCTTGACCGCCCGCAGCACCTGCACGCCGAGTTCGCCGACCTCGTCGCGCATCCACGGCCGGTGATCGGCCCCGACCGCGTGATGGTGGGTGATGGTGGCGCCGGCGCGCACCATCGCATCCGACGCGGCGGCCTTCGCCGTGCGCCACTGCTCGATCGGATTGCCACGCTGCCCCGCGACGACGGTGAAGTACAGCGACGCTCCCGTGGGGTACACATGCGAAATGTGGCACAGCACAAGGGCGGGCGTGCCGGTTTCGGCGAGCGCGGTCGTCAGTGCCTCGGTGACGGCGGCCTTCAGCGCGGGAATGTTCGACCAACTGGTCGCCGTCTCGAGTGTCTCGCACAGCGCGCCCGCCGACAGCAGCGAGTCGCGAAGGTATGGCGCGTTGAATCGGCCGTGCTCCCATGCCTTCGCGGGTCCCTCGCCGAGTGAGGTGGCGCCTTTGGCTTCCATCAGTCGACGCGTTTCGGCGTGCCTGCTCTCGACGTGGTCCTCGGTGCCCTCGAACACGGTGATCGCCAGACATCCGCCGGTGATGCTGCCCTCGCCGATGCTGTCGGTGGTGGCCAGGTTCACGCCGGTCTCGGCTTCATCGGACAGTCGCAGCACGGTCGGGCCGGTGCCCGTTTGGGCGACGGCGCGCAACGCCTCTGCGCCGGTGGCGAAGTCGGGGAACGACCAGGCCTCGTATCGGGTGGCTGGCGGCGTCGGATGGACCTTGACGCGCACGCGGGTGATGACGCCGAAGACGCCTTCGGAGCCGATCAGCAGCTGGCGCAGGTCGGGGCCCGCGGCGGACTCCGGTGCGCGGCCGAGGTCGAGTACGCCTGCCGGCGTGACCGCGCGGAGCCCGCGCACCATGTCGTTGAACCGTCCGTAGCCCGCTGAATCCTGACCCGACGATCTGGTCGCGGCGAATCCGCCGATGGTCGCGAACTGAAAGCTCTGCGGAAAGTGCCCCAGTGAGAAGCCGCGCTCGCCGAGCAGCCGCTCGGCCTCGGGGCCGGTGAGCCCCGCGCCCAATACGGCTTCGCCGGAGACCTCGTCGAGTGAGTGCAGTTCGTCGAGCCTGCGCAGGTCAAGCGAGATGACGGCCTTGAACTGCCCCCGCAACGGATCGAGGCCGCCGACGACGCTGGTGCCGCCTCCGAAGGGGACGACGGCGATGCTGCGTTGCCCGCACGCCCGGAGTATGGCGGCGATGTCCTCCTCCGAACCGGGCATCAGCACGGCGTCCGGTGCGTCCTGCACCCCTGGGTCACGGCGTCTCAGCAGGTCGAGGGTCGACTTGCCGCCCGCGCGGAGCAACCGGGCTTCATCGTCGACGCCGCAGTTCTCCGTGCCGACGACGTCGGCCAGCGCAGCCCGGTCGGCGGCCGACAGTCCCGTGGGCCGCAGCCTGACCTGCTCGCGCTTCAGTTCGGGAAGCGGGCTGCCGCCGACGCCGAGCGCTTGCTCCAGCAGGGTCCGGATTCCGGCGGAGAGCGGCTTGGCCTGTTTCGGATCACCCCATGCATCCCACTTCATCATGCGTTACAGTATTACATATGCTGTCAATCAGTAACGAAACGGCACCCGACCTCAGGGACCGAATCCTCGACGCCGCGGCTGCATGCGTGGTGGCGTACGGCGTCGATCGGGTGACGCTGGCCGAGATCGCCCGTCGGGCCGGGGTGAGCAGGCCGACCATCTACCGCCGCTGGCCGGACACCCGTGCGCTGCTGGCCGCGCTGCTGACCTCCCGGATAGTTCGCGTGCTCCGCGACCTTCCCTCGCGCGGAGGCGGACGCGAGGCGCTGGTCGAGCGGATCGTCGGCGTCGCCGAACGATTGCGGCACGACGAGGTCGTCATGTCGGTGTTTCACTCGGCGCCGGAACTGGCGATGGTCTATATCGCCGAGCGCCTCGGCACCAGCCAGCAGATCCTCATCGGGGCGGTCGCCGCCGAGCTGGAGGCCGCGCAGCGCGACGGCAGCGTGCGCGCGGGCGATCCGCGCCAACTCGCGGCGATGTGCCTGCTGATCACGCAGTCGACCATTCAGTCCGCACAGATCGTCGAACCGATCCTGGACGCCGACGCACTCGCCGCCGAGCTCGCCCACTCGTTGAACGGATACCTCAAGCCATGACCCATTCGGCAGCACTCAACGCATCCCGCCGCAGCCGCGAACTGGCGGCGCTGGCCGACGGCCAGCCGCTCGACGTGCTCGTGATCGGGGGTGGAATCACCGGCACGGGCATCGCCTTGGACGCCGCATCGCGCGGGCTGGCGGTGGCACTCGTCGAGAAGCATGACCTGGCGTTCGGGACGAGCCGCTGGAGCTCCAAACTCGTGCACGGCGGTCTGCGGTATCTGGCCACCGGCAATATCGGGATCGCCAGGCGCAGCGCCGTCGAACGCGGAATCCTGATGACCCGCAACGCCCCTCATCTCGTCAGCGCGATGCCCCAGCTGGTTCCGCTGCTCCCGGCGATGGGCACCCCGGAGCGGGCACTCGTGCGCACCGGGTTCCTGGCAGGTGACGCGCTGCGCCGGTTGGCGGGCACCCGGTCGTCGACGCTGCCCCGTTCGCGTCGCATCTCCGCCGAACGTGCCGTCGCCATGGCCCCGACCATTCGGCGCGACGGTCTATCCGGTGGGCTGCTGGCCTACGACGGACAGCTGATCGACGACGCCCGCCTCGTCACCGCCGTGGCGCGAACGGCCGCTCAGCACGGTGCACGGATATTGACCCGGGTAGCCGCCTCGAATGCCAGCGGCACAGCGGTGCGCCTGACCGACCAGCTCACCGGCGAGTCGTTCGACGTGAGCGCGCGCGCGGTGATCAACGCGAGCGGTGTGTGGGCGGGGGAGGTCGACTCCTCGATCACGCTGCGGCCCAGTCGCGGCACGCATCTGGTCTTCGATGCCAACGCATTCGGCAATCCGACTGCCGCGCTGACCATTCCGATTCCCGGCGAGCTCAACCGCTTCGTGTTCGCCATGCCCGAACAGCTGGGCCGGGTGTACCTCGGCCTCACCGACGAGGACGCACCCGGTCCGATCCCCGACGTTGCCGAGCCCACATCGGAGGAGATCGGGTTCCTACTGGACACCGTCAACACCGCATTGGACACCAAGCTCGGGCGCGACGACGTCGTCGGCGCCTATGCGGGGCTGCGGCCGTTGATCGACACCGGGTCGGGGCGCACAGCCGACGTGTCGCGCGACCACGCCGTCGTCGAATCCCCGTCCGGTGTGATCAGCGTGATCGGCGGCAAGCTGACCGAGTACCGCTACATGGCCGAGGACGTCCTCGACAAGGCTGTAAAGTTGCGCGGCCTTCACGCGGACCGCTGCCGGACCCGGAACCTGCCGCTCGTCGGCGCACCGTCGAATCCGGTTGCGACCCTGCGCGTCCCCACCGACCTACCGTCGTCTCTTGTCGCCCGGTTCGGAGCCGAGGCGCCCAACGTCATCGCGAAGGCCACCTGCGAGCGGCCCACCGACCCGGTGGCCGACGGCGTGGACGTGATCCGTGCCGAATTCGAGTATGCGGTGACACACGAGGGCGCGCTGACTGTCGACGACATCGTCGACCGGCGCACACGCATAGGCCTTGTCGACTCCGACCGCGACACGGTGTTGACTGTGGCGGTGGAACTGCTCGCCAAAGGTGTGCGATGAGTCTCGCCCGCCTGCGACACGAGGACATCACATGAGGCGCTTCACGGCGACGGTCGTTGCGTTGGTGGCCGGCGCTGTCACTGGCGCGGCGCCCGCTGCCGCCGAAACGGGTGTGTCGAATGCGAAGGCGTACTCCGTCGCGATGACGTCGATCGATGGGGCGACCACCGACCGGATGGGCAGATGGGACGCCAGGATCGCCGAATTGTCCGAGGGAGACCCTGCGGTGGCGGAGGCGTTCAACCGCGCCAGCCGCACCTCGGCGCAGGGCCAGATCGACCGGGCCGAAATCGAGAGCAACCCGGGCGAACAGTGGAATTTCGAGGCGCGCGGGCAGGTGACGTTCCGCAGCATCGCGGTCAGCCAGTTGATTCTCGGCACCCACTACTACGGCGCCCATCCCACGTCGTACATCAGCACCGTGGTGATCGACAGCCGAAACGCTGACCCGATCATGCTCACCGAGCTGTTCATCGACGAGCAGGCCGGGCTGAACCGGCTGTCCGAGCTCACCGGGGCCGAGCCGCGACCGGAGAACTTCGCGAACTGGTTGCCCACCACCGAGGGGCTTGAGATCCACTTCGCGCCTTACCAGTTCGGCATCGCGCTGCCCGAGACCAAAACCGTGGCCTGGGCAGCGCTCGCCGATCTGCTCGCTCCCGCCATGGCGGGCATCACGCAAGCCTGACTCCAGTATCGAACGTCGCTTTCAGCCCGGCACTTCCGGTCGGTTACGGCGTTGAGCCCGTTGCAATTTCAGAAACGAATCCGGACCGTCACAGTTCAACCGCGAATACCGCCGGATGTTCGGCGCCCCGCCGGGACAGGACGCCGACCGGCTGCGTATGCGTAGTGGATCAGAGCGAGGGCTATGACGCCATCGCGTCGAAGAGCCGCGCGATGTCCGCGGGCGCCACATTCGATCCGCACTCTTGGCGCAGGCTGCGCAGCGGCTGCGCGATGCGCTGCAGCTCAGCCCATTCCGACGGGTGCGCAACGAAGTAGTTCCGGATCGCGCCTTCGGCATTACCGCTGTCGCCCGCTTCGGTGACGGCCTTGTTCGCCGCCGGATGGCTGGCGAACCACTGTCCCGTCTGCGCGCCCACCGCGCCGATCGCATTGCTGAGCCCGGACACGGTGCAGTCGGCGTCGGCGGACGCCGTCGGCATTGCGACCGCGCCGGTCAGTCCCGCCAGCGCTCCGGCGGCAGCTACGCCGACGATCCCACGGCGCATCGTCATCCCAGAAATTCGCATACCTTCAACTCCTCTGTCGGGGCCCTGTCGATTACCCCCAACCAATGGGCCGCTACCCACAGTAGGTGACGCGAGGATTTGCCGAGGTCGGAGCGAATTTATGGTTACAGCGGAATGTTCTTGTGACGTCCGCGCCGAGCCGGCGCCTCGGCCAGCGCCTGCGTCAGCTTGCTGCGCGTGTGCGCCGGGTCGATCTTCTCGTCGACCACGCCGATCTCGATGGCGGAGTCCACCCCGCCCGCAATCCGCTCGTGCTCGGCGGCGAGCTCTTCGTGCAACGCCTCGCGCTCCTCGTCGGACGCGGCGGCCAGCTTCTTCTTGTGCAGGATGCCGACAGCGGCCTTGGCGCCCATGACGGCCACCTCGGCGTCCGGCCACGCGAACACCTTCGTCGCGTTCAGCGAGCGCGAGTTCATCGCGATGTAAGCGCCGCCGTAGATCTTGCGGGTCACCAGCGTGACGCGCGGAACGGTGGCCTCGCCGAATGCGTGCAGCAGCTTGGCGCCGCGGCGAACCACGCCGCCCCACTCCTGGTCCACGCCGGGCAGATAGCCGGGCACGTCGACCACGACGATCAGCGGAATGCCGAACGCGTCGCACAGCCGCACGAAACGTGCTGCCTTCTCCGCGCTCTCGGAGTTCAGGCAGCCGCCGAGGCGCAGCGGGTTGTTGGCGAGCAGACCGACGGTGCGTCCGGACAGCCTGCCGAGGCCGATCACCATCGACGGCGCCCATTTGGCCTGGAACTCCTCGAAGGGAGCGTCGGCATCCAGCAGCGCCTCGACGAGCGGATGCACGTCGTAGGCGCGGCGGGGCGAGTCGGGAAGAAGAGCATGCAGGTCGGTGTCGCCGGCTTCGGCCTTCGTGCGGTCGAAATGACCCTGCTGGCAGAACAATCCGACCAGCCGGCGGCCGCGCGCGTACGCGTCGAGCTCGTCGTCGGCGACGATGTGGCACACGCCGGACTTCTTGTGGTGGGTATCGGGGCCGCCGAGCGACGCCATGTCGACGTCCTCGCCGGTGACACTGCGCACGATGTCGGGTCCGGTGACGAACACCCGGCTGTCGGGGGCCATCACGATGACGTCGGTGAGCGCGGGCCCGTAAGCCGCGCCGCCCGCGGCGAATCCGACGACGATCGAGATCTGCGGGATGTAACCCGACGCCCGGATCATCGCCTCGAACACCAGGCCGACCGCGTGCAGCGCCTTGACGCCCTCGGCCAGTCGCGCGCCGCCGGAGTGCCAGATCCCGACGATCGGGCTCTGCTCCTCGATGGCGGTGTCGTAGGCGTTGACGATATGGGCGCAGCCTTCGACACCCATCGCGCCGCCCATGACGGTGCCGTCGGTGCAGAACGCGACGGTACGCAGGCCGTTGACGGTGCCTGCGGCGGCGAGCACGCCGGACCGGTCCCGCTCGTGCAGGAGCTCCAGCGTGCAGTCGTCGTCGAAGAACGTCTTGAGACGAAGAAGCGGATCGCGGGGATCGGTTGATTCGCCGACTGCCTCGGGGGCCGTGATGGTCATCGAAACCTCCTCATAGGGCCGGATATCGGGCGCGCAGTACCTTTAATACTTCCCGAAGGCGAGCGCCACGTTGTGCCCACCGAATCCGAACGAGTTGTTGATCGCGTAGTTGTAATTGCCGGGTCTCGGCGAGCCGGACACGACGTCGAGGTCGATGTCGGGGTCCAGGTTCTTCAGGTTGAGCGTCGGCGGAATGACACCGTTCTTCAGCGCGAGCACCGTCAGGATCGACTCGACGGCCCCCACGGCGCCGACCGAGTGGCCGAGCGCGGACTTGGGTGCGTACACCGCGGGCTTGTGCCCGCCCATCGCGTTGTTGATCGCCTGACCTTCGGCGACATCGCCGACGCTGGTGCCGGTGGCGTGCGCGTTGATGTGATCGATGTCGGTGGGCTGCAGACCCGCCAGCTGGATGGCCCGCGTCATCGCATGACCAGCCTGCTCACCGTTGGGATCCGGCGCCACGATGTGGAAGCCGTCGGAGGTGATGCTGGCACCCATGAGCCGCGCGTAGATGGTGGCACCACGCGCCTTTGCGTGCTCCTCGGTCTCGATGACCAGCAGTGCACCGGCCTCCCCGAACACGAACCCGTTACGGTCCTTGTCGAACGGGCGGCATGCGCCTGCCGGGTCATCGTTGGTGGTGGACAACACGATTCGCATCTGCGCGAATCCTGCGATCGGCACCGCCTCGATCCTCGTCTCGACACCACCGCAGATCGCCATGTCGGCCTCGCCGAGCACGATGTTGCGCCACGCGTGCGCGATGCCTTCGGAACCGGACGCGCAGGCCGAAACCGGCGTGATGACCCCGGCCCTCGCCTTGCGCTCCAGACCGACCGCGGCTGCGGCCGCATTGGGCATGTACATCTGGACAGCGAGCGGCGAAACCGCGCGTAGGCCCTTCTGCCTCATGCCGTCATACGCGAAGAGAAGTTCCTCGCTGGAACCCATACCGGTGCCGATCGACACCATCAGCCGCTTCGGATCGACGTCCGGCTCGCCCGCGTCCTTCCAGACCCGCCGGCTCAACACCGTCGACATCCTCTGCAGATACGACAGCCTCCGCAGCTCGATGCGCGTCAGCTCGTCCTCGAAGTCTTCGAGGAGGTGCCCCCCGATGCGCACGGGGAGGTCGTACTCCTCAACGAACGGATCCTCGAGTTTGCGGATGCCGCTATGGCCGTCGAGCAGCTTCTGCCACGTGGTGGTCGCATCGGTTGCCAGGGCAGTCGTCATGGCAATGCCCGTGACGACAACGTTGGGGAGTCCGTTCCCCGTAGCCAACCCTGTCATTTTGCCGAGATCGTTCCTTTCCCCCCGAACACTCAGTACTTGCCGAAGGCAAGTGCCACGTTGTGTCCGCCGAATCCGAATGAGTTGTTGATCGCGTACTTGTAGTCGCCATAGCGGGGCTCGCCCGCGACGACGTCAAGGTCGATCTCCGGATCAGGTGTTTCGTAATTCAGTGTCGGCGGGATGACGCCGTCGCGCAGCGACAGCACCGTCAGGACCGACTCCAGCGCGCCGACCGCGCCGATGGAGTGGCCGAGCGCCGACTTCGGCGCATACACCGCGGAATGTCCGCATCCGGCGACCCGGATGGCGTTGGCCTCCGCGACGTCACCGATGGAAGTTGCAGTGGCGTGCGCATTGATGTGGTCGATGTCCTTGGGTTCGAGGCCCGCGAGCTCCACCGCCCGCGACATCGCCCGGCCGGCGCGCAGGCCGTCGGAAGCCGGAGCCACCATGTGGAAGGCGTCGGACGTGATGCCCGCACCCATCAACCGTGCCAAGATCGTGGCGCCGCGCGCCTTGGCGTGCTCCTCGGTCTCGATGACCATGAGCGCACCCGCTTCACCGAATACGAACCCGTCGCGATCCTTGTCGAACGGGCGAGAAGCCGCTTCCGGATCCTCGTTACGAGTCGACATGGCACGCATCATCGAGAACGCTGCGATCGGCAGAGCCTCGATGCCGCCCTCGACACCGCCGCAGACGGCGATGTCGGCGTCCCCCATCACGATCTGCCGCCACGCGTGGGCAATGGCCTCCGAGCCCGACGAACACGCCGAGACGGGGGTCATGACGCCGGCACGGGCACCGAGCTGCAAGCCGATGACCGCTGCGGCGCCGTTCGGCATGATCATCTGGACGGCGAGTGGCGACACCTTGCGGGGGCCGCCCTCGTTCATCAGGTCATACGTTTCGACGATCTTCTCGCCGCCACCCAGACCGGTGCCGACCACGACCGCGAAGCGGTCCGGATCCACCTCAGGGTTACCCGCGGCATCCCAGACCTGACCACCGATGAGCTTGGCCATCCGCTGGACGTACGACATGCGTCGCAAATCCAGTCGACCCATGTGGTCGTCGACGGCCTCCTTGAGGTGGCCGCCGATCCGCACGGGAAGGTCCCACTTGGTGACGAATTCGTCTTCGAGGACACGGATGCCGCTCTCGCCTGCCAACAAGCCCTTCCACGTGCTCTCGATGTCAGGCGCGATCGACGTCGTCGCCGTGACGGCGGTCACCACAACACTGGGGAAACCGCCGTTAGCAGTGGAAGGCCTGGTCACGCGCGATCCGCTTCGATCTGCTGGCGCAGTGCGGCGGCAGCCTCGGGGTTCTCTTCCTCGAGCTTCTGGATGTAGGAGACGACGTCACCGACGGTGCGCAGACCGGCGAGGTCCTCGTCGGGGATCTTCACGCCGTACTTGTCCTCGGTCTGAACGGCGATCTCGACCATCGACAGCGAGTCGATGTCCAGGTCGTCGACGAACGACTTCTCGGGGGTGACCTCCGACGGCTCGATACCGGTGACCTCTTCGATGATCTCGGCGAGGCCGGCGATGATTTCTTCCTGAGTGGCGGGCACGATGGCTCCTTCTAATTGGTTGTGTTACTGCGATTTACGTTGTTATGCGGTTGTACAGACCCCGACGACGCCGAGGGTCATACCTCTAGAGCTCCGATAGCCCGTCCAGGTCTGCGGGAGATTTGACGGCGTGCGTCGGCACTCCTTTGAGTTCTCGTTTGGCGATACCGGCGAGCGTCCCGGCGGGCGGGAACTCGACGATCGCCGTCACGTTCGATTGCCGGAGGGTCTCGGTGCACAGATCCCAGCGCACCGGCCGGGTCATCTGAGCCACCAGCTTGGTCATGGCGTCGGCGGCCGAGGTGACCGGCTGACCGTCGGCGTTGCTCAGCAGCGTCGCGGTCGGCTCTTGCGCCGTGACGCCCTCGGCTGCGGCGGCGTAACCGTCGGTGGCCGCAGCCATGTAGTGCGTGTGGAATGCACCCGCGGTGGCAAGGGGCCGCACGCGTGCCTTGGCCGGCGGATCCTCGGCCAGCTTGCTCAGGGCGGCCAGGCTGCCCGCCGCCACGATCTGACCGGCCGCGTTGCGGTTCGCGGGCACCAGGTCCAGAGCCTCGAGGCGGCTGAGCACCTCGGCCTCGTCGCCGCCGAGCACCGCGGACATGCCGGTGGGCTCGGTAGCGCAGGCTTTGGCCATCTCGGCGCCGCGGGTCGCCGCGAGCGCGACGGCGTCGTCGCTGGAGATGACGCCTGCGATGGCGTAGGCGGCGATCTCACCGACGGAGTGGCCTGCTGCGATGAAGTCGCGTCCGGCGAGCAGACCGCGCTTGGTCAGCTCCTCCCATGCCAGCAGCGTCGCCGCCACCACAAGGGGCTGAGTCACCGAGGTATCGGTGATCTCCTCTGCCGTCGCGGTGGTGCCGAGGCGGGCCAGGTCGAGGCCGCTGGACTGGGACCAGGCGGCGATGCGGTCAGCCGCACCCGGCAGCTCGAGCCAGGAGGCGAGCATGCCGGGAGTCTGCGATCCCTGTCCGGGAGCAAGCAAAGCGAGCACGTGTTTAAGGAAACACTGAGGGAACGGTTCCGCGCGGTGTAAGAGATTATGAACCTCGTCTTATCTTTTTGTGGAGATCCCACAAAACAGCATGTGATGGGACTCCATCGATATCGACCCGCAATCTGTTACCCTGCCCGATCCCGCTGGCCGCTGCCTTCCGGAGGCTTCGCCGGTTGTCCTGCAGGCATGTTCGACGTGCTCGAATACTGTGCCTGTCGGGTCAGGCGCCCGACCGTCGCCGCCACCCGGAGGACATAAGCGTCCCGCGGGGTGGTCGCGTCGCGGCCCGTGAAGTCAGCGATGCGCTTGAGGCGGTAACGCACGGTGTTTGGATGAACGAACAGTTTGCGGGCACAGGCCTCGATCGCGCCTCCGGAGTCCAGATAGGCGTCCAACGTCTCGGTCAACGCAGGCCCGGCGTCCCCGAGCGGACGCATCACCTCGGTCTCCAGTGCCGCGATCGCCGACACGTCGCCCAACAGGGCACGCTCGGGCAGGAGTTCGCGGGCGGCGACGGGCCGCGGCGCACCGGTCCAACCCGCGACGGCGTTCATGCCGGCGATGGCCTCCGTGGCGCTCCAATGCGCTGACGACAGCGTCGGCGCGGTCGGCCCGATGATCACCGGCGCATCGGCGAACACGGTCAACAGGTCGGCCAGGAACCGGTCGGTCAGGCTCAGCTGTCCCGACACGATCGTCACCAACCAGGTGCCGTGCACGTCGGAAAGCGCCGCGCGGCCGTGCCTGTCGACCACGTCGTGCACGTCATCGCTGGCCAGATCGATGCGGTCGGGCTGCGGGATGCCCACGATGACGGTGGCAGGCGCGGTGGCGTCCCAGTTGAGTGCGGCGGCCTGCGATTGAAGCTCCGGCCCGGTGTCGCCGCGCACCACGGCGTCGACGATGTTGGCCTCCATCCGGGTGTCCCAGGCGCCGCGGGCCTCGGCCTGGTCGGCGTAGGCGGTCGCGGCCGCGAACGCCAGATCGCGGCTGTAGCGCAGGATGCCTGCCGTCAACGCCGTCAGCTGCTCCTCGGAGCGGGCCAGCAAGGGCACCACCTCCTCGAAGAACTCCATGGTGACGCGAACCATCTCCACGGACTGGCGCAGCGCGATGCGCCTGCGGAGATCCTGCGGCACCACCTCGAAGGCCTGCGCGGTGTAGCCGACGTCGCCGTTCGGGTTGCGCATCCACTCCACGAAGTTCACCACCGCCGTCTGCACCACCAGCTGGACGCTGGCGCGCTGCGAGGCTTCGAGGTCGGCGAAGAAGGGCAGCCGCTCTTCGAGGGCGTGCACGGCCTGCGTGGCCAGCCGCCCCGAATACTGGCTCAACCTGCGCAGCACCGATTCGGGCACGGTGTCCAACACCTCCAGCGTGGAGGCGGGCGGGACGTACCGATTGTCAGCCATCCCTAAAAGCTACGCCACTTTTATGGCAGATTCCTCCAACTGGCGCCGCCGCTAGGCGACACCGGGATCGGACGTCTGCTCCGGCGCGGCCAGCACGTCGTCGATCTCGTACTTGTTGGCCGCGTCGACGGCGGCCGACTGGTCGATCTCCCCGTCGGCGGCCAGTGCCTCCAGGACACCGACCACGATCGACTCGGCGTCGGTGTTGTAGTACCGCCGCGCCGCGGGCCGGGTGTCGGAGAACCCGAACCCGTCGGTGCCCAGCGTCAGGTAGGTGTTGGGCACCCACGGCCGGAT
Source organism: uncultured Actinomycetota bacterium (assembly GCA_963786995.1). GTDB lineage: Bacteria > Actinomycetota > Actinomycetes > Mycobacteriales > Mycobacteriaceae > Mycobacterium. Next base: position 381,431 of record CAWBBH010000012.1, read on the forward strand.
CTGCTCGGGCACGGCCCGCATCCAGTCCGATACGGCCACCGCGGGCCCGCGGGTGTCGGCCAGAACCTGGGTCACATAGGGCACCCTGGCGGGCCGGTCCGGGTGACGCAGTTTCTCCTTCTCGATCTCCACCCCGTCGCGGTTGAGCTCACCCCAGCTGGTCACCGACCACACGTCGGCCGCGACGTCCCATTCGTCGGCCAACAGATCAGCGGCGCGCAGCGCCTCCGGCATCGCCACCCCCGACACGAGGATGTGCGCCTGCTTCGACTTCTGCTCGGGCGCCGACCGGTAGCGGTAGATGCCGCGCAGCAGGCCCTCGACGTCCACCCCCTCGGGCTCAGCCGGCTGCTTGTACGGCTCGTTGTAGATGGTGATGTAGAAGTAGACGTTCTCCGGGTCCTCGCCGTACATACGGGCCAGCCCGCTTTCGACGATGTAGGCGATCTCGTAGGCGAACGCCGGGTCGTAGGCCACCACAGCGGGATTGGTGGCCGCCAGCAGCAGCGAATGGCCGTCGGCGTGCTGCAGGCCTTCACCCACCAGCGTGGTGCGCCCCGCCGTGGCACCGAGCACGAAGCCGCGGGCCATCTGATCGGCGGCCGCCCACAGCCCGTCGCCGGTGCGCTGGAACCCGAACATCGAATAGAAGATGTAGAGCGGGATCATCGGCTCGTTGTGGGTGGCGTACGACGTGCCCGCCGCGGTGAACGTGGCCGTCGAACCGGCCTCGTTGATTCCCTCGTGCAGAATCTGGCCGATCTCACTTTCCTTGTACGCCAACATCAATTCGGCGTCCACGGCCGTGTACAGCTGCCCGTTGCGGTTGTAGATCTTCAGGCTGGGGAACCACGAATCCATGCCGAAGGTGCGGGCCTCGTCGGGGATGATCGGCACGATGCGCTTGCCGATCTCCTTGTCCCGCAACAGTTCCTTGAAGGTGCGCACCATGGCCATGGTGGTGGCCACCTCCTGGTTGCCCGAACCCTTCTTCAGCGCCTTGTACACGTCGCGGCTCGGCAGCGTCAGCGCCTTGCTCTTCGTCCGGCGTTCGGGCACGAAACCGCCCAGCGTCCGACGACGGTCGAGCATGTAGCGGATCTCGGGCGCGTCCGGGCCGGGGTGATAGTAGGGCGGCAGGTACGGGTTCTTCTCGATCTCCTCGTCGCTGATCGGGATGCGGATCGCATCGCGGAACTGCTTGAGGTCTTCCAGCGCAAGCTTTTTCATCTGATGGGTGGCATTGCGGCCCTGGAAATGCGCGCCGAGCGAGTAGCCCTTGATGGTTTTCGCCAAGATCACCGTCGGCTGGCCCTTGTGCTCGGTGGCCGCCCGGTAGGCGGCATACACCTTGCGATAGTCGTGGCCGCCGCGCTTGAGATTCCAGATCTCGGTGTCGCTCATCTTGTCGACCAGCGCCTTGGTGCGCGGGTCGCGGCCGAAGAAGTGGTCGCGGACATAGGCGCCGTCGTTGGCCTTGTAGGTCTGGTAGTCCCCGTCGGGGGTGGTGTTCATCAGGTTGACCAACGCGCCGTCGCGGTCGGCGTGCAGCAGCGTGTCCCACTCGCGGCCCCACACCACCTTGATGACGTTCCAGCCCGCGCCGCGGAAGAACGACTCGAGCTCTTGAATGATCTTGCCGTTGCCGCGCACCGGGCCGTCGAGGCGCTGCAGGTTGCAGTTGATCACGAACGTCAGGTTGTCCAGCGCCTCGTTGGCGGCCACCTGGATCAGGCCGCGGCTCTCCGGCTCGTCCATTTCGCCGTCACCGAGGAACGCCCACACGTGCTGGTCGGAGGTGTCTGTGATGCCGCGGTCGTGCAGGTAGTGGTTGAACCTGGCCTGGAAGATCGCGTTCATCGGGCCGAGACCCATCGACACGGTCGGGAACTCCCAGAAGTCCGGCATCAGCCGCGGATGCGGGTATGACGGCAGACCGCCGCCGGGATGGCTGTGCTCCTGGCGGAAGCCGTCGAGCTGGTCGGCGGTCAGCCGGCCCTCGAGGAATGCGCGGGCGTAGATGCCCGGCGATGCGTGGCCCTGGATGTAGACCTGGTCGCCGCCGCCGGGATGCGCCTTCCCGCGGAAGAAGTGGTTGAAGCCCACCTCGTAGAGCGCGGCCGACGAGGCGTACGTCGAAATATGGCCGCCCACGCCGACTCCCGGACGCTGGGCGCGGTGCACCATGATCGCCGCGTTCCACCGGATCCACGCGCGGTAGCGGCGTTCGATCTCCTCGTCCCCGGGAAACCAGGGCTCGAGTTCGGTCGGGATGGTGTTGACGTAGTCGGTCGAGGTGAGCGACGGGATGGCAACCCGCTGCTCGCCCGCCCGCTCGAGCAGCCGCAGCATCAGGTACCGGGCACGCGCGGGGCCCTGACGTTCCAGCAACTGGTCGAAGGACTCCATCCACTCCGTGGTCTCGTCGGGATCGATATCGGGCAGATAGGAGGCAACGCCGTCGCGGATCACGCGTACCCGGTCGGGTTCGGCTGCGGTGCCAGAGTTTTGGGCCAGGTCCTGGCGCGCGAACTCGGTGGTCAACTTCCACTCCTCGGTCGGAGGTACGGGCTTAAAGACACTCTCTATCGTCCTCCCATCGTGCCCCACATGCGCCACCGGTGGTGGGTAGTGGAATGAACCGTCCGCCGACCACCCAAACCGGTAACGTCTGGAGACTGTGCCGATGGGAGGGCTGACCAGGTCACCGCAGCTACGGGTCGTCGCGCTGGTGGTCGGAAGCCTGGCCGGTATCGCCATGATCATCGTCGGGTGCACGTCGGTCACCGGAGGCTCAGCCACGGTGAACGCCACTGACGCGCCCCTCTACCGGGCATCGGTGTCCGCCTCTGCGGAGGAGTCGGCCGCCTCGTCGCGCGCCAAGGAGTCCGAGCGCCGGGAGTCGATGACCAACGAGGCCGTCCAGCTCGGCGTGCGAGGCGCTGGCCTCAGGCAGCGTGGACTCCATCGCCGCGGTCAACGACTTCGTCGCGGCGTTCAACGCGAGCGCTCCCGACGCGCCGTCCAAGGCAGGGCCCGCCGTCGATTCGCTCAACCGCAGCGCTGAGGCGGTGGCAGCGAGCATCAGCGATCCGCTGACGCCTGAGCTCCGCGACGCGCTGAACAGGTGGGTTGACGCTGCCCGGGGTGTAGCGGACGCCATCGCGGGCAACACCGGACCCGACGCGTTCAACCCGGCGGTGTCGACGTTGAACGACGTGAACACGTCCGCCCTGGGTCTGTGCGACGCAGCTTTTCGATGAAGCTTTCAGCGCCAAGCACCGCTGACAGTTGGTGTCATGCGACGATAGGACGATCTGAAGAGCAGGGTGAAGGAGGACCGACGGTGGTCGCGGCGGAGGACGCCCCGAACTACGCCCAACGACTGGGCATCCAAAGAGATCAGGTTGTGCAGGAACTGGGCTGGGACGACGACGTCGACGACGACATCCGGGCCGATGTCGAAGACGCGTGCGGCGGTGAGCTGCTCGACGAGGATGCCGACGAGGTTGTCGACGTGGTGCTGCTGTGGTGGCGCGACGACGACGGCGACCTTGTCGACAGGCTGATGGACGCCATCACCCCGCTTGCCGATGACGGCCTGATCTGGGTGTTGACGCCGAAGACGGGCAAGCCAGGGCATGTGATGCCCGCCGAGATCGCCGAATCGGCGCCGACGGCGGGGCTGATGCAGACGTCGTCGGCGAACCTCGGCGACTGGAGCGCGAGCCGACTGGTTCAGCCCAAGTCCAAGGCGGCGGGACGGCGATGAGCGCTTGCGCGAAGAGCAGACGGCAGCGATGAGCTAGTGCTGCCCCCCGGCACCGAGGCGCCCGACTTCACGCTGAAGGACCAGAATGGACAGCCGGTCAGCCTCAGCGGGTTCCGCGGCGCCAAGAACGTGCTGCTGGTGTTCTTCCCGCTCGCGTTCACCGGCATCTGTCAAGGCGAGCTGGACGAGATCCGCGACAACCTGCCCCGCTACGAGAACGACGACACGGTCACGTTGGCGGTCTCGGTGGGACCGCCGCCTACGCACAAGGTTTGGGCCAGCCAGAGCGGGTTCATGTTCCCGGTGCTCGCCGACTTCTGGCCGCACGGTGCGGTGGCTGCGGCCTACGGCGTGTTCAACTCCGATGCCGGCGTCGCCAACCGCGGCACGTTCGTCATCGACCGCTCCGGAGTAATCCGGTTCGCGGAGATGAAGCAGCCGGGCGAGGCCCGTGATCAGGCGGTCTGGACCGACGCGCTGGCGGCGCTGACGCCGGGTTGAGGATTTCCTGTCGCAGGTCGAGGGCGTGTAGCCTGCACCGGCACGGGCGCGTAGCTCAGTGGTAGAGCTCTGGTTTTACACACCAGCGGTCGGCGGTTCGATACCGTCCGCGCCCACCACCCATTAACCCGCTGGCGGGGCGAAGAACTCCAGCGCGATGCCGTCGGGATCGCGGAAGCTCAGCCCGGAGCCGTAGTGGGCGTCGATGATGCCGCCGTGTTCGATGCCGAGGTCGTTCAGCTTGCTCTGCCACGTTTCGAGCTCCGCGCGGTCGGCGCAGCCGAAGCCGACATGGTCGAGACCGGCCTGGAATTCGGTGAACCGTCCGCCCTCCAGCGACGTGTCGTGCTGGTGAATGCCGAACAGCGTGCCGTTGTCGAACGCCCACACCTTGTGGTGATAGCCGTTGTCGGTGTGCTCGTCGAGCACCGGGGCGGCGCCGAACAGCGCCTCGTACCAGGGTGCGCTTGCGTCGACGTCCCGCACTGTGACCGCGACATGATTGAGACTGGTCATACCACTCGCTTTCCTCGGCGTGCGCGAGCACGCATGTCCCACAGATACATTCGATAGCCGAGGATCCACACCTCGCGCGGGACGATTCGGTCGGCGATCCGCAGACCCGACAGCAGCCGGTCGAATCGCCGCTGCTGGGTCGCCGACCACGACATCTTCATGTGTGCGCGGAACTCCGGCGGCAGAAAACCCTTGGTGGCGAAGAGATTGAAGCGGCCGGCAAGCAGTCGCAGCGGTGCGGGCAGAAAAACCATCGCGGCCACACCGTGCAGGTGCTCGCGTACGGGCGCATCGATCCTGAGTTCGTCGAGCGTCCGCTTCCAGAACTCGTCGAAGGCGATGCGGTCGGCGGGCCACATGTCCTCGGGGACTTGCAATGTGGTGCCGAGCTTCCGCGCATCCCGATACACCGCGTCGGCTGATTCGTCGTCAAGCGCGCCGTACAGGAACTCGTGCTGATCGATGTAGTAGCGGTACAGGCAGGCCGCCACCCACAGTTGCAGGCGCGGATCGAAAGCGTTGTAGGACAACGGGCTCGACGCCGTCGATCGCACCAGTGCATGAACCCTGTCGACCTCGCGGCGAATCAGGGCACGGTCGGCGTCGGTGCCCAGCGTGGCCGCGGCCAGATAGGTGCCGGTGGTGCGGGCCCGCTTGAACGGACGCTTGTAGACGTTGCCGCTGTCCACCGGGCTCTCCAGCACGCCGTAGCCCACCCCGGGCAGCGACAGCTGCATGATGACGTTCGCCGCGGGGGCCAGCACCGCGGCAGGGTTGATCAGGTCCACCACTCGGGTCGGCCGCCGCGGCGGTCCCAGCCTCATCGTTGGAGTACACCACCTTGTGAGACGCTCGCAGCGTGTTTGGACCGATGTGTCGTGGCAGGGCGGCCGGCGTAGCGGCCGGCTATCTGGCCGACCTCGCCTTCGGCGACCCGCAACGCGGACACCCGGTCGCGTTGTTCGGAGCCTGCGCGGCCGGCCTCGAACACCTCACCTACTCCGACGACCGCCGGGCAGGCGCGCTCCACACCGGCGTGCTGCTCGGGGCGCTGGCGGCCGCGGGGATCGCAGGGGAGCGGGCCGCCCGAAAGCGCGGACCGGCGTGGGTCGCCGCGACCACGGCCGTCACGACGTTCGTGGCGCTCGGGGGCACATCGCTGACCCGTACGGGTGCCCGGATGGCCGAGTTGTTGGCGCGTGACGACGTCGACGCCGCCCGGCGCCTGCTTCCCTCGCTGTGCGGACGGGACCCGGCCGCTCTGGACGTCGACGGACTGGTCCGTGCGTCGGTCGAGTCGATCGCCGAGAACACCTCCGATGCGCAGGTGGCGCCGCTTCTATGGGCCGCGGTCGGCGGCGTGCCCGCGCTGCTGGTCTATCGCGGTGCCAACACCCTCGACGCGATGATCGGCCATCACTCGCCTCGGTACGAGCGATTCGGTTGGGCCGCAGCGAAACTCGACGACCAATTGAATTTCGTCGCGGCGCGGCTGGCAGGTGTTCTTGCGGCGATCTGCGCTCCTGTGGTCGGCGGTTCCCGGTCGGACGCGGTCATGGCGTGGCGACGCGACGCCGCCCGTCATCCGAGCCCGAATGCGGGCGTCGTCGAGGCGTCGTTCGCAGGCGCGCTGGGCGTGCGGCTCGGCGGGCCGACGCAATACGCCCATCAGCTCGAGATCAGGCCGACGCTGGGTGAGGGCCCGCCGCCACGGATCGACGACCTGCGCCGCGCGGTGCGGCTGTCGCGAGCGGTTCAGTTCGTCAGCGTGGTGTCGGCGACGGCGCTTCTCAGCGTCGCTTGCCGTAGCGGTCGGCGAGCTTCTCCTCGGTGGTGAGTGGCGCCGCGGTGGGTCGGCTGTCGGCGGCAGCCTTCTCCCGTCGGCGCGCTTTGAGCTCCGACACGATGAAGTAACCCAACCCGATCGGCGCCAGGATCCCGAAGGCGATCCACTGGATGCCGTAGGACAGGAACGGGCCCGCGTCGAGGTGCGGCAGGCCGATCACCCCGAGCCCGCCCGGTTGGTCCTCGACGAGCTGCAGATACGACCCGGCCAGCGGAACGTCCAGCAACGCGGAGATCTGCCTCGTGTCGATCGCGTACACCTGCTGCGCGCCGTCACGCCGGAACGGCTTCTTGTCCTCCGGCGCCACCTCGGAGTCGCGCAGCCGCGCCGTGATGGTCACCTTGTCGCTCGGGGCCGCCGCGAAGGGGGGCACCCGGTTACCCTGCTCGGGTTTGACGTATCCGCGGTCGACGAGCACCGTCGGGCCGCCGTCGACGGCGAACGGCACCAGCACCTCGAACGCGGGTTCGCCCTCGATCACCCGTAGCCGCGCCAGCACCTGGCGGTCGGGCAGGTAGCGCCCCGTCGCCGTCACCCGCTGCCACTGTTCGTCCGGCGCTGACGAGTCCTGTTGCGGCAGAACGCTCGTCAGCGGCACCGGCTCGGCGGTCAGCGAACGGGAGATCTGCGAGTTCTCGCGGCTCGTCTTGGTGTTCTTACCCAGCTGCCACGGGGCCAGCACCGTGAAGCAGAGATAGGCGAAGGCGATCACCACGACGAACAACGCGAGCCAGCCCGGCCGCAGCAGAAAGGACCATCGCTTCATCAGCTGGCGATTCCCCGCGCGGACAGTTGCTCGTCCACCCACTGGTGCAGCCCGGGCAGGCATACCTCGATGACAGCGAAGGTGTCCTCGAAGTCGTCGTGGGTGCCGTAGTAGGGATCTTCGACGTCGAGCGCGTGCGCACCCGACTTCGGGTCGAACGACCGCAGCATCCGCAGCCGAGTGGGTGGCACGCCCATGTCGCGCAGGATGCGTTCGTGGTTGCGGCCCAGCGCCACTACCAGGTCGGCCGACAGATGGTCCTCGTCGATGACCCGCGCCCGGTGCGCGGTCGGGTATCCGTGGTCGCGCAGCACACGGTTGGCGCGGTTGTCGGCGCCCTCGCCGGCATGCCAGTGGCCGGTACCCGCGCTGGTGACCCGGACGTCGGAGGCAAGGCCGCGTTCGCTGATCTGGTGGGCGAACATCTTCTCCGCCATCGGGGAGCGGCAGATGTTGCCCGAGCAGATGAAGGTGACGTGCAAGGGTTCGGGCGTATCAGACACCGGAGCGTCCCTCCGGCCGACTGGGGGTACCTCCCGCTTGCGGGGGACAGACACCGAGCACCTCGCGCAGCTCGTCGACGGTCGCCACATGCGCGGCAGGGGCGACGGGCATGGGCTCGGCGAAGTCGGCGGTGCCGTAACCCCAGTCGACGACGACCGTGCCGATGCCGTGGTCGGCGGCGCCCTCCACGTCGTGGGCGCGGTCGCCGACCATCACGACGCGTTCGGGCAGCGGCGCGAGTTGGGCCAGCGCGTGCGCCACCACCTCGGACTTGGTCGCGCGCACACCGTCGACGCTGGCACCGGCGATGACGTCGAAATGCTCGTCGAGCCCGAAGTGCTCGAGGATCCGGCGTGCCGTCGGCTCTGCCTTCGAGGTGGCCACCGCCAGCCGGACTCCGGCCGCGCGCAGGTCGGCCAGCAGCTCGGGAACGCCGTCGAACATGCTGTTGATCGCCCAGCCCCGCGTCGAGTAGTCGGCGCGGAATGCTGCGATCGCGGTGTCGGGGTCATCGAGACCCATCGTCCGCAGCGTGTGGTGCATGGGCGGCCCGACGATGCGGCCGGCGAGGTCGCCGTCGGGAATCTCCGCTCCGATCTGGCTCAGGGCGTGACGAAAGCTGGACACGATGCCCTGCGCCGAGTCGGTCAGGGTGCCGTCGAGGTCGAAGATCACCAACTGCGGCCGGGTCGCCGCGGCGGTGTCATCCAGGGTCGTCACGCGTCCATTGTCTCCGACGGCGCATTAGTGTCGTGATGTGGCAAGTCCAACCCGTGCGGCGACGCTCCAGTGAGCGCCACGCTGGCAGACGTCATCGACGTCCTCGAAGCGGCTTACCCGCCCGCGCTCGCGGAGTCATGGGATTCGGTCGGCCTGGTCTGCGGCGACCCAGCCGACGACGTCGACTCGGTGACGGTGGCCGTCGATGCGACGGCGGCTGTCGTCGACGAGGTGCCCGACCGCGGGCTGCTGCTCGCACATCACCCGCTGCTGCTGCGCGGCGTGGACACCGTCGCCGCGAACACCGCCAAGGGTGCGCTGCTGCACCGGATGATCCGCAGCGGGCGGGGCCTGTACACCGCCCACACCAACGCCGATTCGGCCTCGCCCGGCGTGTCGGATGCGCTCGCCGAGGTGCTGGGTCTGACGGTCGAGGAGGTGCTGGCTCCCGCCGCAGGCGGGCCGGACTACGACAAGTGGGTCGTCTTCGTGCCGGTCGAGAACGCCGATGCCGTCCGCGGGGCCATGTTCGCAGCGGGTGCCGGCCACATCGGCGACTACTCGCACTGCAGCTGGGGCGTCACCGGCACCGGTCAGTTTCTTCCCCGTGAGGGCGCATCGCCGACGATCGGCAGCGTCGGCTCCGTCGAACGGGTGACCGAGGACCGCGTCGAGATGATTGCCCCGGCGCGGCTGCGCGGTCACGTGCTCGCTGCGTTGCGCACGGCGCATCCCTACGAGGAACCGGCGTTCGACATCCTCGAGTTGGCCTCCGTTCCTTCTGACGTCGGCCTCGGCCGGATCGGGATACTGCCGAGGCCACAGACGTTGGCGGCCTTCGTCTCCCGTGTGCACGACGCGTTGCCCGGCACGTCATGGGGGATCCGGGCGTCCGGCGAGGACGACGCGGTGGTGTCACGGGTGGCGGTGTGCGGCGGCGCAGGCGACTCGCTGCTGGACATCGTCGCGGGTGCGGGCGTGGACGCGTACGTCACCGCCGACCTTCGCCATCATCCCGCCGACGAGCACAGGCGACGTTCGGATGTCGCGCTGATCGACGTCGCGCACTGGGCCAGCGAGTACCCGTGGTGCAATCAGGCGGCGGCGTTGCTCCGCGACCACTTCGGGGACTCCCTGCCGGTGCGGGTCTCCGCCATCCGCACCGATCCGTGGAACATCGAGAGAAATGGTTCATGAAAGCCGAAGTCATTCAACAGCGTTCGCTACTCGAGCTGGCAGATCTCGACGCCGAGATCAGCCGCATCGAACATCGCGCAGGCCATCTTCTCGAACAGCAGCGCTTGGAGCAGGTCCAGGCTGACCACCGCGCGGCGAACGACAGGGTGGGGGCGCTGCGGCTCGCACTCGACGATTTGGATGCGCAGATCGAGAAGTTCGAGTCGGAGATCGACGCCGTGCGCGACCGTGAGGACAGGGACCGCAAGTTGCTCGCGGGGGGCGCGATCAACGCCAAGCAGCTCGGTGACCTGCAGCACGAACTCGAGACGCTGGAACGTCGTCAAGCCAGCCTGGAGGACTCGTTGCTCGAGGTGATGGAGCGACGCGAGGAACTGCAGGCTCGGCAGTCCGACGAACTGGCCACGATCGACACGCTGGAAAGCGAGTTGGCCGACGCGCAGCGGGCGCGCGACGAAGCGTTGTCGGGCATCGAACAAAGCCGTCACCAGTGCGCGTCGCGGCGCGACGAACTGACGGCCGGGCTCGACCCCGATCTGGTGTCGCTGTATGAGCGCCAGCGCTCGCGCGGCGGCGCCGGTGCGGGGCGGCTGCAGGGCCGGCGGTGCGGAGCGTGCCGGATCGAGATCGACCAGGGCGAGCTGGCCCGAATTTCGGCGGCCGCCGACGACGACGTGCTGAGGTGCCCCGAATGTGGCGCAATCCTGTTGCGCGTCAAGGACGGTGGCCGGTGAAGGTCATCGTCGAGGCCGACGGCGGCTCCCGGGGAAATCCGGGACCGGCGGGCTACGGCTCGGTGGTGTGGACCGCCGACCACGAGACGGTGCTGGCGGAGAGCAAGCAGGCGATCGGCATCGCGACCAACAACGTCGCCGAATACCGCGGGTTGATCGCAGGCCTCGAGGAAGCCGTCAAGGTGGGCGCCACCGAGGTGGATGTGCGGATGGACTCCAAGCTGGTGGTGGAACAGATGTCCGGCCGCTGGCAGGTCAAACATCCAGACCTGAAGGTGTTGATGGAGCAGGCCAGGTCGGTGGCGGCGAGGTTCGGCCGGGTGGACTACGCGTGGATCCCGCGGGCCGAGAACTCCCATGCCGACAGGCTGGCCAACGAGGCCATGGATGCGGCGGCCGAACTGGAGAAGCCTGACGCCGGTGAGTCCGAGAACGCGGCGATCTCGTCGCCGGGTTGGACCGGCGCGCGCGGGAAGCCAACCCGATTCCTGCTGTTGCGGCACGGCCAGACGCAGTTGTCCACGCAGCGGCGGTATTCCGGCAGGGGCAATCCGGCCCTGACCGACGTCGGTCGGGGGCAGGCCGAGGCCGCCGCGGAGTACCTCGGAAAGCGAGGCGGAGTCGACGCGGTCATCACCTCGCCGCTGCAGCGTGCCTACGACACGGCGGCCAAAGCGGCCAAGGCGTTGGGCCTCGACGTCACCGTCGACGACGACCTGATCGAGACGGATTTCGGCGCGTGGGAAGGTCTGACCTTCTCCGAGGCCGCAGAGACGGATCCGGACTTGCACCGGAAGTGGTTGCGCGACACCAGCGTCCAGCCGCCTGGAGGTGAGAGCTTCGACAGTGTGGCCGAGCGGGTGGCGCGTGTCCGAGGCAGAATCATCTCCGAACATGCGGGCGAGACGGTGCTGGTGGTCTCACACGTGACGCCGATCAAGACGCTGCTGCGGCTGGCCCTCGACGCCGGGCCGGCGATTCTGTACCGGTTGCACCTTGACCTCGCATCGCTGTCGATAGCCGAGTTCTATCCCGACGGCGCGTCCTCGGTGCGGCTGGTGAACGAGACGTCGTATCTGTAGTCAGTCGTGCAGATGCAGGCGTTCGCCGTGGACGCCGAAGATCATGATGGCCTCCACGGGCCCATCGGTTGCGCCGAACCAGTGTGGTGTCCAGGTGCTGAATTCGACGGCTTCGCCCGGTTCGATGACGAAGTCGCGCTCGCCGAGAATGAGCCGCATCCGGCCCGACAGCACATAGGTCCAATCGTGGCCTTCGTGAACGGGTAACTCGGAGGGCGGTTTTCGGCGTTTGCCGGCGATCCGGATCTTGAATGCGTGCAGACCGCCCGCGGCCGCCGCGCGGGTCATCGGCCAGTAGGTGATGTCGTTGTGCGTGTGCGATGTGCCGCGCACCCGTGGATCGGGCGCCTCAGGTGCGCGCAGGAGTTCGTCGGTGCTGACCGACAGCGCCTCGGCGAGGCGGGGGAGATGGTCGAGAGCGAGTCGACGCTTGCCGGATTCGAGCCGGCTGAGTGTGGACACGTCGATGCGCGCACTGTGGGCCACATCCTCCAGTGTCATTCCGCGCTGGAGGCGCAGATCACGCAGACGCCGCCGAACGCGCAGGTCGACGTCCTTATCAGAGGTCTCGTTTGCCTGCATGGCAAGTTAGCTTGGCAGATGGCCCCGGCCGGCGGCAAGCTGGTGACACCTCGTGTTCGACGATGATGGGCTCATCGGCCTGGAATGGAGATCACATGTCAACGCATGAGACCAAGGAACACTGGGAGCAGCACTACGGTGAACGCGACCGCATCTGGAGCGGGCGGGTCAACGTCCAATTCGCCGATGTGGTCGCCGATCTGGCGCCAGGGCAGGCGCTCGACCTCGGCTGCGGTGAGGGCGCCGACGCGGTGTGGCTTGCAGAACGGGGCTGGAACGTCACTGCGGTGGACATCTCTGACACCGCGTTGGACCGGGCCAGGAAAGCGGCGTCAGCACGCAAGGTCGACGACCGGATCGAGTTTCGTCAACTCGACCTGTCCGAAGGATTCCCCGAGGGCACCTTCGATCTGATCTCGTCGCAGTTCCTGCATTCGAAGCTTCCCCTTGACCGACAGAAGATCCTCGTGAACGCCACGGCTGCTCTGCGGCCGGGTGGGACCCTGGTGATCGTCGACCACGGCTCCGCACCTCCGTGGGCGTCGAAACTCGATCACCATCACGAGTTCCCCAGCGCGGAAGAGGTCGTCGCCGGTCTCGGCCTCAGCGATGACGAATTCGAGCGGGTGCGTGTCGATTCGGTCGAGCGGCACGCGGTCGGTCCGGACGGACAGCAGCGGCCGTGGATGGACAACGTCATCGTGGTGCGTCGACGGGCGGCGTCGGCCTAGCGTTTCAGACTCGGACTGTCATGCGGCGTCGTGGAATACCAGACCGAGGGTGAGACGCTCGCCGGATCGAACAACCGAAACTCCATGCCGGACAGGGGCTGCCGACCATCCTCTTGTCGACTTCACCGGTCGCTCGCGGGTGGTGAAGACGAAGCCGTGGCGGTGGGGGAGCAGCGTCGCCGTTCCGCGCGATTGCGCCCGAGGCCGTTGTTCGAGCAGCAGGAACTCCCCGCCGGTGTGGTCGACGCCCGGCTCCGACAGGTTGATCACGACTTGCAGCGGGAACACCAAGTCGCCGTACAGGTCTCGGTGTAGGGCGTTCCAATCGCCCTGTTGGTATTTGAGGAGGATTGCCGTCGACCTGCTTTGGCCCGCCGCGTGGCACATGTCCAGCCAGTCGTCGAGATCGTCCGGCCATGGGGTTGCGCGACCCAGCTTGGCCCACCAGTCGCGCGCGATCGGCAGCAACCGCGGGTACAGCGCCCGTTTGAGCTCGTCGATCGGCTCCGGGTAGGGCCGCTCGAAGTAGCGGTACTCGCCCTCGCCGAACCGGTATCGGCTCATGTCGATCGTGGCACGGAACCGTTGATCATCGGCGTACAGCTCTCGAAGCTTTCTCGCCTCGGCCTTGGTGATCAGCTGGGGGAGCAGCGCCCCGCCGACATCGTTGATCTCGTCGGTCACGGCATCCCAGTCCGCCGAGTCGACGCGCTGACGCCATGTCGCAGCCATCAGAACAGCCGTGCCGCACGGACGTCGGCCGGTTCCTCGAGGTCGAGAAGGAACTTCTTGCGCTCGAGTCCGCCCGCATAGCCGGTCAGCCTGCCGTCCTTGCCGACCACCCGGTGACACGGCACGACGATCGAGAGCGGATTGCGGCCGACCGATGCTCCGACCTGTTGGGCGGTGGTCTCATCGGCCAGCTCGTCGGCGAGCTCGCCGTAGGTGACGGTTTCGCCGTAGGGGATCACCGTCAGTCGATGCCAGATGCGGCGCTGCAGGTGATCACCGCGGGCTTCGGTCGGCAGATCGAAGTACGGGCGGCGGCCCGCGAGGAACTCGTCGAGCTGCGCGTGTGTCTCAGCCAGCAGCGTGTCGTCGGCCGCGTCGACCCTCGGACCGAACGTATCGATCGACGGCCGGTACCAGTGATGGGGGAAGTACACACCGATCAGCGCGTCACCGTCGGCTACCAGGGTCAGCTCGCCAAGTGGGCTGTCGATGACCGAATGTCGTGTGTCCATACTCTGTAGACGACGGGTGAGGACGGCGCGTGAGATTCTTTCAGAACTTCCGCCTCAGTCCGCGCCAGATCACGAAGCTGACGGCCGTGACAACTGCCGCCGCGAGGGCGACGGCTATGGCTTGGAATGCGAAGACCGGGCCCGTGGCGCTGTAGGAGCTTTCGCCGTCCGCACATCGGAAGCGCACCGACGAACTGAGCCCAACGGTGTTCCTGCTGTGCTCCAGATGGTACGGGTCGCTACACACGACATCGCTTGTCCATAGCGCGGTCGACGGAAACAGCATGAGGCTCGGTACCAGCAGGAGAACCCAGAGGCCGACCGCTATGCAGAGCCAGAGGATGACGCGCCCGACGAGCTGCTCATTCTCTTGCCTGTGCCGCAGGATCGGGTACATCGTCCTGGCGTAGGCGTGTAACCGGGCGCTCCGGCGGGCGCGCGCGTCTGCCGGTGGTCGGCTGACGCCGGGGATGGGGATGGGTCCGGTGTCCGACGATTGCGCAGGCGGCTGATCGGTGGCCTGCTTTCTGGCCTCCTGCAACTGGCGTTCGAGTTCTGCGATGCGCACCTCGGGGTCGTCGCGGTTCATGTGCGAATGTTCCCATCGCCGCGGGTCGGGGTGCGAGATTGGTCGGAGTCAGCGACGAACAGATCGCGACGTCACACTGATCGACGTTTGGCAGCGAAAGTGCGAGTAGAGCCCTCCAAAACGTTGATCGGTGTAACTCACAACGGTTTCCACGGGGTGAGCCGCGGCGTCCATGCGGGAACGTTGCGGCGGTACTCCTCGTACTGCTCGCCGTAAGTACTTACGAGCGTTGGTTCTTCGTACCATCGCACGAATGATGCGGTGGCGATCCATCCGATCACCGCGTAGACGAGAAGCCAGATGCTGTCGAAGAGCAGTGCCTGACCCAGAATTGCGGTGAGCAGACCGATGTACATCGGATTCCGTACGAAGCGGTTGAAGCCTGTGACAACCAGCCGCTCGGTCGGCGCGAGCGGCATCGGTGTGCCGCCCGCCTTCGCGAACTGAACAAAGGCGTGCACCGGCGGGATCAGGCCGAGCACGATGAACGCGACACCGAGCGCCACTCGAAGCGGCGGGCTGGACTCGGGGACCTCCCAATGGGTGATCAGCCACGGCCCCAGCCCGACGAACGTTCCCGGTGCGACGACGAAGAATGCCGCTGATCCCAAGGCGGCGGCGGAGGTTCGCACCTCCTCAGTATCTGGTCAGCCGTCCGCGAGTTGGGTGAGTCGAACGCTGTTGCCCGACGGGTCGCGGAACCCGGAGTCGATGCCGTACGGCATCTGGTTAGGAGGCTCGGTGAATTCGACGCCGCGTTCGGTCATCTCCTTGTACGACTTCTCGACGTCGTCGGTGATGAGAAACACCGTGCCCGCGAAGCCCTTGGCGGTCAGCTCGAGAACCTGCTTACGGGTGGCTTCGTCCATGACCGGCTGGCCGGGCACGGCCATCAGCACGAGGCTGATGTCGTCCTGGCCTGGCGGCCCGACCGTGAGCCACCGGAACGGGCCCATCTCTTCGGGAAAGGACACATCTTCGCGCACCTCCATGCCGACCTTCTCGGTCCAAAACTTCAGTGCCACTTCTTGATCATGGACCCACAGGTGGGCGCTGCCGATTCTCATCATGGTTGAAGACGCTACGGTTCCTCGCCGAGCCCCGTCTTCTTCCCGTGTGCTGTCTTGACCCGGCTGTCGGGTAGCGGTCGAGTGTCCCGCGCCAGGATGCAGCTCGGCACCCGCGCGTGGGTCACCGCGGGCGGCATGCTTTCCCGGTACGCCGCAGGCGGCAGTCCGTAGACGCGCGCGAAGCTCGTGGTGAACGACCCGACGCTCTGCAGGCCGACCATCACACAGATGTCAGCCACCGAACGGTCGGTGTAGCGCAGCAGCGATGCCGCCCGCTCCAACCGCCTGGTTTGGAGGTAGGCCCGTGGCGGCTCCCCGAATGTCCGGGTGAACATCCGGCTGAAATGGGCGCGCGACAGGCCGGCCGCGGCCGCCAGATCGTCCACGGTGATCGGTTCGGCGTAGCGCGAGTCGACCAGATCCTTCGCCCGTTGCAGGTAACGGGCCGGAGCAACCTGAACCATGGAGAATATTATGTATGGGCGAACGAGTTGGTCGGGCGGCCGCGGACAGCTTCAGGGCTGTTCGAGGAAAGTCCGGACTTCACAGAGCAGGGTGATTGCTAACGGCAATCCGAGGTGACTCGCGGGACAGTGCCACAGAAAACAGACCGCCACCTCTGGTGGTAAGGGTGAAACGGTGCGGTAAGAGCGCACCAGCATCCCGGGTGACCGGGATGGCTAGGCAAACCCCACCCGAAGCAAGGCCAAGAGGCCGCACCTGGTGCGGCTGCGCAGGCGCTCGAGGGTTGCTCGCCCGAGCCTGCGGGTAGGCCGCTCGAGGCACCCGGCGACGGTGTGCCCAGATGGATGGTCGCCGTCTCGTCGCCGTGGTCTCCGCGGCGGTGAGAGACAGAATCCGGCTTACAGACCAGCTCGTTCGCCCCGGCCTAGTGGGCCTTGCGCACCGACTTGTCCAGCTTCTTCAGCGCGCTGTCGAGCTGTCGGCGTGCATCGATGGCCAGCGCATCCTCCTGCGCGTACAGCAGCCCGTAGGTGAAGGTGTCCTCGCCTTCGGCATGAGCGGCGTCGGCCTGCTGGCTCAGATGGGTGCGGCTCACCACGCTGTCCTGATGGTCGCCGAGCAGACTCTGGATGGTCTTGGCGCGATCGGACACCTTGTCGGCGCCGGTGGCCGCCGCCGTGTAACGAAGACGCTTGGCGCCCTTGCGGATTCGGTGCAGCGCCTCATCGCGATCGTCGTTCGCGGCGTCGGATGCCCGCTTGGCGGCTTTGCGCACACGCTTGTAGGCGGAGTCGATGCTGACCGCCGCCTGTTCGTCATCCGCGGTACCCGGCGGCGGCTCCGCGGCGACCAGGCCGTCGAGGGCGTCGAGCAGCCGGAAGTAGCGTTCCGACCGCATCGCGATCAGCGACCGTCGCAGGCCCGACTGGTAGCGCCTCTTGGCGCCGTCCACAAGGCGGTTGCGAATGGGGCCGCGGACCAGATCGTCGGGCAGCTCGTCGAGGGCCTTCTCGTAGCGCTCCGCCAGCACCTCGGCGTCGCGCGCGACGCCGAGTACGGCTGCGAGCTGACGCAGTTCGTCGAGAACCCATGCGTCGTCCGAGATTCCGAATGCGCCCTCGGCGGACTGGAGCAGGCTGCGGATCTTGCGCGTCGTCACCCGCATCTGGTGCACCGAGTCATAGACGTCGGCTCGCACCGCGCGGTCCCACTCGACCAGCTGATCGACCTGTTCGGCGACGGCCCTGTGAATGGGATCGCTGCTCCGCTTCGCGTCTTTTCCTCCGTCCGAGACGCCGGCGAGCACCCGGGCGAGCTTCGAGCCGTGTCCTGCCGGCGCTGCGCCTGCGTCAAGAAGGCGATTGGCCAGCCTGTCCATCAGATCGCGGGTCGCCGATCCGCCCTCCGCCAGTTCGAGCTCCCACTCGCGCCACTGCTGCTCCTCGCCCTCGCCTGCCGACGCGGTGACCCTGTCGTCGCTGAACTCGGCGACCGGTGAGCCCTCGGGGTCGTAGAGCACGTCGACGGTGCGGTCGGTGGAGATCCGCGCCACCGGCGCCAGCGGGCGGTCACGGACGATGGCCAGCACCACATCCTTGAGGCCGTCGGGCACGGCACCATCAACCCCGTCGTCCAACGGGGTCCTGACCTCGGTTCGGGTGTCCGGCCCGGCAGGGAGCTTGAGATGCCAACCGGCATCGGTTCCACCGGTTCGCCTGCGCAGCGTGATGCGGTGGGCAGCCAGGTCGTGGTCGGGGGTATCGAAGTACTCGGCCTCGAGGTGCTGCGACGGCGACCGCTCGACCCGCGCGACCGCCGAGAGCCCGTCGAACGACGGCGAAACCGTCGAGTCGACGACGTCGAACTTCCGCTCCACCTCGGTGTGCCGGGACGTGTTCGGCTTGCTTGCGGCCATCTCCACCTTCGTCAGTACGTGCCGTGGACTGCTCAGCGTGCCATATCCGGGTAAACGACCCCGCTAGAGTCCAGGGGTGACCGAATACCAGACCATCACGCTCGAGCATTCCGGCCCGATCGCGCGCATCACCCTCAACCGACCCGATGCCGCAAACGGGATGAACGACACGATGACTGGCGAGCTGGCCGACGCCGCTGCCGTCTGCGACACGCCTGCGACGAAGGTCGTCGTGCTGACTGGCGCCGGGCGGTTCTTCAGCGCGGGAGGCGATCTCAAGTCGTTCGCGACGGCGCCGAGCCGGGGCCGGCACATCAAGGGCGTCGCCGACAGCCTGCACCGTGCGATCTCGACGTTCGCCCGGATGGACGCGGTGGTGATCACCGCCGTCAACGGGACAGCCGCCGGTGCCGGTTTTTCCATCGCGGTCACCGGCGACCTGGTCCTGGCTGCCGCGTCGGCGTCGTTCACAATGGCCTACACCAAGGTGGGGCTGAGCCCCGACGGAAGCTCGTCCTACTTCCTGCCCAGGCTGATCGGGATCACCAGGACCAAAGAGCTGATGCTGACCAACCGGACACTGTCAGCCGAGGAGGCGTCGCAGTGGGGACTGGTCACCGAGGTCGTGCCCGACGATGAGCTTGCGGCGCGCGCCGATCAACTCGCCGACCAAATGGCCGCCACTGCAGGCGGATCCAACGGAGCCGTCAAGGCCCTGATGCTGTCGACCTTCTCCAGCGGGCTGGAAGAGCAGATGGAGTTCGAGAGCCGTGTCATCGCCGGACGCGCCGAGTCCGCGGACGGCCGCGAAGGGGTCGACGCGTTCATGGCGAAGCGCAAACCGGAGTTCGCCTGACGGCCTAGAAGCTGTGCTCCTCGGCGGGGAACGATCCGCTGGCCACCTCGTTGGCGTATTGCGTTGCCGCAGTCCGCAATTCGGCACCGACGTCACCGAACCGCTTGACGAACTTGGCGGTCTTGCCGCTCGTCATGCCCGCCATGTCCTGCCAAACCAGCACCTGCGCATCGCAGTTCGGTCCCGCGCCGATGCCGATGGTCGGGATCGTCAGCTTGCCGGTGATCTGGGTGGCCAGTTCGGCGGGCACCATCTCGAGTACGACGGCGACGGCGCCTGCCTCCTGAACGGCGATGGCGTCATGGACGGTCTGTTCGGCCGCATCCCCGCGCCCCTGCACGCGGAAGCCACCGAGCCCGTTCACGCTCTGCGGTGTGAAGCCGATGTGTGCGATCACCGGAATGCCTGCCTGGGTCAGCGTCGCGACCTGATCGGCCACCCGCTCGCCGCCCTCCAGCTTGACCGCATGGGCACCGGTTTCCTTGAGGAAGCGGGTGGCGGTCTCCAGCGCCTGCTGCGGGCCGGCCTCATAGCTGCCGAACGGCAGATCGGCGACCACAAGCGCGTGCGGCGCACCGCGGACGACACCGCGAACCAGGGGGATCAGCTCGTCGATGGTCACCGGCACGGTGGTGTCGTAGCCGTACACCACGTTGGCGGCGGAATCGCCGACCAGAAGCACCGGGATGCACGCGTCATCGAAGATGCGGGCGGTGGAGTAGTCGTAGGCGGTCAGCATGGCCCATTTGTGGCCTTCTGACTTCCACTTGTGGAGATGATGGGTGCGGACCTTCGTCCGCGGCTTGCTCTCGGCAGCACCATAGACAGTTTGCTCAGACATCGTTGTCCCTTGTGTCTGTTCGGTCGATCCTCGAGGCCCGTTGCGGGTCCCCGGGTTCGTCTGACCCCCTAAGTGTGCCACTACCTGGCAAGAAGATGAACTCGCGGTTAAGTGGATTTCCTCACATTACGATCGGACAAATGCAAAGGCTCAGTGGACTCGACGCCAGCTTCCTCTACCTCGAAACCGCAGCACAGCCATTGCATGTGTGTTCGATTCTGGAGCTCGACACATCCACCATGCCCGGCGGCTACACCTTCGACCGGATGCGTGACGAGCTGGCCCTGCGCATCAAGGCCATGCCGCAGTTCCGCGAGAAGCTGGCCGACAGTCGATTCAACCCGGACCACCCGGTATGGGTCGAGGACGACGACTTCGACGTCGACCGGCACCTGCATCGCATCGGGTTGCCGTCGCCCGGCGGCCGCCAGGAGCTGGCCGAGATCTGCGGCCACATCGCCTCGCTGCCGCTGGACCGCACCAGGCCGCTGTGGGAGATGTGGGTCATCGAGAACATCGCGGGCACCGACGCCCACGACGGCGGCAGGCTCGCGGTGATGACGAAGGTGCACCACGCCGGGGTCGACGGCGTGACCGGCGCAAACCTGATGTCGCAGCTGTGCAGCACCGAACCCGACGCACCCGCCCCCGACCCGGTGGAGGGCGTCGGCGGCGCCAATGAATTGGAGATCGCGATCAGCGGCGCGATCAAGTTCGCCACCCGCCCGTTGAAGCTCGTCAACGTCGTCCCGACGACTCTCACCTCCGTCGTCGACACCGTGAAACGGGCGCGCGGCGGGCAGGCCATGAAGGCGCCGTTCAACGCGCCGAAGACGGCGTTCAACGCCAACGTGACGAGCCACCGCAACATCGCCTACGCCCAGCTGGACCTCGAAGACATCAAGAAGGTGAAGGACCACTTCGGGGTCAAGGTCAACGACGTGGTGATGGCGCTGGTGTCCACCACGTTGAGGAAGTTCCTCGACGACCGTGGCGAGCTGCCGGAGTCGACCCTGGTGGCCATGGTTCCGGTGTCGGTGCACGACAAGTCCGACCGCCCCGGGCGCAATCAGGTGTCGGGGATGTTCTCCAGCCTGGAAACCCACATCGATTCCCCCGGCGAGCGGCTGAGGGCGATCGCTGAGGCGAATTCTGTTGCCAAGCAACACAGCTCAGCGATCGGGGCGACCTTGCTGCAGGACTGGTCGCAGTTCGCCGCGCCTGCGGTGTTCGGGGTCGCGATGCGGCTCTATGCCAGGACGGGGTTGAGCGGCGCGCGGCCGGTTCACAACCTGGTCGTCTCCAACGTGCCGGGACCGCAGATGCCGCTGTATTTCCTCGGTTCCGAGGTGAAGGCGATGTACCCGCTCGGGCCGATCTTCCACGGCTCGGGCCTGAACATCACCGTGATGTCGCTGAACGGCAAGCTGAACGTCGGCATCGTGTCCTGCCCCGAACTCCTGCCCGATCTGTGGGAACTCGCCGACGACTTCGAGGCGGCCCTCGAGGAACTGTTGGAAAGCGCAGGTTAGACCCGCCGAAGAAGCGGACTGCCAGGGCTGATGGGTGTTCATGGCAGCATGTGGCGCATGAGCACCATCAAGGCGGTCCTTGCGGCGTCGCTGGTTGTGTTGCTGGTGGCGGGTTGCAGCAAGGCGATCGACGGTCGCGCCGTGGCTGCGGTGCCTCCGCCCGGCTCGCCGATCAATTGGAACTCTGCCTGCCAGCAGACCGATGCGATGGTGCCGATTCCGCCCGACGCCGAATGCGGCAAGCTGTCGGTGCCGGTCGACTACAGCAAGCCCGACGGAGACGTCGCGCAGTTGGCGATGATCCGGTTCAAAGCCACCGGCGACAAGATAGGTTCGCTGGTGATCAACCCGGGCGGTCCGGGCGAATCCGGTGTCGAGTCGGCGGCCAGCATGATCGCCAAGATCCCGCCGTCCGTTCGCGAGCGTTTCGACCTGGTCGGCTTCGACCCGCGGGGCGTCGCCAGTTCCACCCCCGAGGTCCGATGCAACTCCGACGAGGACAACGACAGGCTTCGAGCCGACCCGCAGGTCGACTACACGCCCGAAGGCATCGCGCACATCGACAGCGAGACCGAGGCTTTCGTGAAGCGCTGCTTCGACAAGTCGAGCAAGGAGTTCCTCGCGAACGTCGGGACCGCCAGCGTCGTCAAGGATCTCGATCGCATCCGGGCGGCCCTCGGCGACGACAAACTGACCTATCTCGGGTACTCGTACGGCACCCGGATCGGCAGCGCCTACGCCGAGGAATTCCCGCAGAATGTGCGGGCGCTGGTGCTCGACGGGGCGATCGACCCCAACGCCGATCCCATCGAGGAGGATTTGCGCCAGACGGCGGCCTTCCAGAAGGCGTTCGACGACTACGCCGCGGACTGCGCGAAGGACACCAGCTGTCCACTGGGCACCGATCCGGCCAAGGCGACCGACGTGTACAAGAGCATGGTCGATCCGCTGGTGGACGATCCCGCCATGACGCAGGATCCGCGCGGACTCGCCTACAGCGACGCGATCATCGGCACCATCCTTCCGCTGTACTCGCCGACGATCTGGCCGACTCTCACCGAGGGGCTCAACGAGCTTCGGGCGGGGCGCGGCGACACGCTGCTGCGGCTGGCTGATCTGTACATGCACAAGGACCTCACCACCGGCCGCTACGACAACGCGACCGATGCACGCGTGGCCGTCAACTGCCTCGACTCGCCTGCGATCACCGATCAGGCGAAGCTCGTCGAGAAGGACCGCCGGTCCCGCGAGCTGGCGCCGTTCATGAGCTACGGCGAGTTCACCGGGCTTGCGCCGAGGGACACCTGCTCCTTCTGGCCGGTGCCGCCGACGACACAGCCGCACGAGATCTCCGTCAAGGGGCTGCCGCCCACGCTGGTGATCTCGACGACGAACGATCCCGCGACGCCGTATCAGGCCGGCGTCGATCTGGCCAAGCAGCTCGGCGGCACACTGGTGACCTTCGACGGCACCCAGCACACCGTCGCGTTCCAGGGCAACATGTGCATCGACGACATCGTCGCCACGTACCTGGTCGACGTGAAGGTCCCGCCGCCTGACACCCGTTGCTGAGCAACGAATATCGAATCCAGAGCACGCCAAGGTCTCGCAACGGTCACCGTCCGATTGCGCCTGCGCGCCGTCGATGACCGGCGTGCGACGATGACTGCCATGCGGCGGGCGGGCGGGAGTGGTGCGCTGCTGCTGGTATGCCTGCTTGCCGCGGGCGTCGTGTGCCCGCCCGCATCGGCGACACCGGAAGGTGTGGCGACGCAGACCTACGGGCAGGCGCCGGTCTGGGGTGACTGCCAACAGTGGGTTGCTGACACGAGCGCCATCCCGACCGCGCAGTGCGGCACGGTGACGGTGCCCGTCGACTATGCCAAACCCGAAGGCGCACAAGCGCAACTGGCAGTGATCCGGATGCCGGCCAGCGGTGACCGGATCGGCGTGTTGATGGTGAACCCCGGCGGTCCCGGCGCCTCAGCCGTCGACACCGTCGCAGGCATGGGCGCGGGGCTCGCCGACACCGAGATCGGCCGGCGCTTCGACCTGGTCGGCTTCGATCCGCGTGGGGTCGGACACTCGACCCCCGAATTGCGTTGCCGCACCGACGCTGAGTTCGACGCCTTCCGTCGTGAGCCCAACGCCGACTACAGCCAGGCAGGCGTCACACACATCGAGGCTCTGTACCGCGATTTCGCGCAGAAATGTGTCGACCGGGTCGGCGCGGAGTTCCTCGCCAACGTCGGCACCGCGTCGACCGCACACGACATGGACGTGGTGCGCGCGGCACTGGGCGAGAACCAGGTGAGCTACCTCGGATACTCCTACGGCACCGAGATCGGTGCGGCCTACGGAGCGGCGTACCCGGAGCGGATCCGGGCCATGGTGCTCGACGGCGCGATCGATCCGACGCTGGACCCGATCGAGGAGAATCTGCGTCAAATGGCAGGTTTCCAAAGGGCATTCGAGGATTACGCCGCCGACTGCGCGCAGTCGGCGGGGTGTCCGCTCGGCACCGACCCGACACAGTTCGTCAACCGGTATCACCAGCTGATCGACCCGTTGGTGACGCAGCCCGCCGAAACGTCGGATCCCCGAGGCTTGAGCTATCAGGACGCCATCACCGGCACCGTCAACGCCCTGTACTCGCGTCAGTACTGGAAGTTCCTCACCAGCGGCCTGCTCGGGTTGCAGCGCAAGACCGACCCGGGCGACCTCCTGCTGCTCGCCGACGACTACCTGAACCGCAGCCCCACCGGGCACTACCAGAATTCGCAGGACGCGTTCTACGGCATCCGCTGTGTCAACTCGCAGTTTCCGACCGACCCGGCGGTATGGGTCGCCGCGGATCAACGAAGCAGGCAGGCCGCTCCGTTCCTGAGCTATGGATCATTCACGGGGCTCGCGCCGCGTGACGTGTGCGCGATGTGGCCCGTGCAGGGCGCGGCGGCACCTCATCCCGCCGTCTCGGTCGGCCCGGGCAAGGCCGTCGTCGTATCCACCACCCACGACCCCGCCACGCCGTATCAGGCCGGTGTGGACCTGGCCAGGCAGATGGGCGCCAGCCTGATCACGTTCGACGGTACCCAGCACACCGTGGTGTTCAACGGCGACGCCTGCGTCGACACGGCCGTCGTCAGCTTCCTCGTTAACGGCGCACAGCCGCGTGCCGGGCTGCGGTGTTAGAGATGACGATGGCCGCCCTGCCTTAGCAGAGCGGCCACTGCGTCACCTTTGCCAGGGGAAAATTGGTGGCGGCCCTTGTGGACCGTGTTTCCAATGACCGGGCGGAGTCCCGCAAGGCCCTAGTTCCCAAGGGCCCTTGTCGATGCACACCTTCTTGATCTGTCCCGGCGCACCCCAACCCGTGGGACCTTCGCCAGGAACGTCCGGCAACGGGAACCAGGGACGCCAGCCGTCATCCGCCTGAGCCGTCCCTGCGCCCATTCCGAGTCCGGCCGCGGTGAGACCCGCTGCGATAGCCGCTGTACCTGCCATTTTCTTGATATTCATGTGGTCTCCTACGTGCTTGACGTGGCTGCTTCGGAAGACCCCCCAACCTGATGAATGTGTACCCGTCGGCTGCGAAGCCTTAAACCCCAGCACTTGGATTAGGCCGCACGCATTGACGCTGTAACACAGATTTAACAGCCGGTACCTACGCTGCGGATATGGACCGGCAAAAGGAATTTGTCCTGCGCACGCTGGAAGAACGGGACATCCGGTTCGTCCGGTTGTGGTTCACCGATGTGCTCGGATTCCTCAAGTCGGTCGCGATCGCGCCCGCCGAACTCGAAGGAGCCTTCGAGGAGGGCATCGGCTTCGACGGTTCATCCATCGAGGGTTTCGCCCGGGTCTCGGAATCCGACACCGTCGCCAGGCCTGATCCGTCCACCTTCCAGGTGCTGCCGTGGACCAGCAGCTCCGGCCAACACCACTCGGCGCGGATGTTCTGCGACATCACCATGCCTGACGGTTCGCCGTCGTGGGCGGATTCGCGGCACGTGCTGCGCCGGCAGCTGGCCAAGGCCAGCGACCTGGGTTTCTCCTGCTACGTCCACCCCGAGATCGAGTTCTTCCTGCTGAAGCCAGGCCCCGACGACGGCTCCGCCCCAGTGCCCGCGGACAACGGCGGCTACTTCGACCAGGCCGTCCACGACTCCGCGCCGAATTTCCGCCGGCACGCCATCGACGCGCTCGAGTCCATGGGTATCTCGGTGGAGTTCAGCCACCACGAGGGCGCGCCTGGCCAGCAGGAGATCGACCTGCGGTACGCCGACGCGCTGTCGATGGCCGACAACGTGATGACGTTCCGGTACCTGGTCAAGGAGGTCGCCCTCGGCGACGGCGTCAAGGCATCGTTCATGCCCAAGCCCTTCGCCGAATATCCCGGCTCGGCGATGCACACCCACATGAGCCTGTTCGAAGGCGAGACCAACGCTTTCTAC
The DNA here is from genome assembly GCA_963786995.1 of uncultured Actinomycetota bacterium. GTDB lineage: Bacteria > Actinomycetota > Actinomycetes > Mycobacteriales > Mycobacteriaceae > Mycobacterium. The sequence continues at coordinate 407,348 of CAWBBH010000012.1, forward strand.
AGCGCCGACGATCCGCTGCAGCTGTCGGACACCGCGAAGTCCTTCATCGCAGGCATTCTCGAGCACGCCACTGAGATCAGCGCGATCACCAATCAGTGGGTGAATTCGTACAAGCGGCTGGTGCACGGCGGCGAGGCCCCGACCGCCGCGTCGTGGGGCTTCGCGAACCGGTCGGCACTGGTCCGGGTGCCGATGTACACGCCGCGCAAGTCGTCGTCACGCCGCATCGAGGTGCGCAGCCCCGACTCGGCATGCAATCCGTACCTGACATTCGCGGTGCTGCTGGCCGCCGGCCTGCGCGGGGTCGAGAAGGGATACGTGCTGGGACCGCAGGCCGAGGACAACGTCTGGAGCCTCACCCCTGAGGAGCGCCGTGCGATGGGCTACAAGGAGCTGCCGGGCAGCCTCGGTGCGGCGCTGGAGCAGATGGAAGGTTCCGAGCTCGTGGCGGAAGCGTTGGGGGAGCACGTCTTCGACTTCTTCCTACGCAACAAGCGCGCCGAGTGGGAGAACTACCGCAGCCACGTCACGCCGTTCGAGCTGAAGACCTACCTGTCGCTGTAGCGGGCTGCGATACGGTCGTGAGGTGGCCAAACCTGCGACGCAGCGACCCAAGCTGCCAAGCGTTGGTCGGCTAGGGCTGCTCGAACCTTCGGCCGCTGCTGATCTGGACCGACTCGGCTGGAACACCGACGCACACGTCGAACTGCTGTGGTCGCTGTCGCGGGCGCCCGACGCCGATGCCGCGCTGCGCACGATGGTGCGTCTGGCCGAGGCGGCGGGCAACGAATGGAACGACCTCAACCGGGCACTGGTCGACGACAAGGCGCTGCGCGGTCGGTTGTTCGGGGTACTGGGCTCGTCGCTGGCGCTCGGCGACCATCTGGTCGCGCACCCCGAGGCCTGGCACTTGTTGGCCGGCGACGTGACGCTGCCGTCGGTCGACGAACTGCGGGAGACGTTCGTCGGCGCCGCCCAATCGACGCATGGCACAAACGATGCGCTGCGGACGCTGCGCACCCTGTACCGCGACCGGCTGCTCGTGCTCGCCGGACTGGACGTCGCGCCCGTCGTGGAGAACGAGCCGGTGCTGCCGTTCACCACCGTCGGCGAGCATTTGTCCGATCTGGCTGACGCGGCGCTGGCGGCCGCGCTGAGGGTCGCGACGCGGTCGGTCTGCGGGGAGGACGGCGACGGCCCGCGGCTCGCGGTCATCGCGATGGGCAAGTGTGGCGCCCGGGAGCTGAACTACGTCAGCGACGTCGACGTCATCTTCGTCGTCGAGGCGGCTGACTCCACGACCACCAGGGTGGCTGGCGAGATGATGCGGTTCGCGTCGGAGGCGTTCTTCGAGGTGGACGCGGCGCTCCGACCCGAAGGAAAGCACGGGCAGCTGGTCCGCACGCTCGAATCGCATGTGGCGTACTACCAGCGCTGGGCCAAGACCTGGGAGTTCCAGGCGCTGCTGAAGGCGCGGCCCGCCGCCGGTGACGCCGAACTGGGCAAGGAGTACGTGGCGGCGCTGATGCCGATGGTCTGGACGGCCTGCGAGCGGGAGGACTTCGTGCCCGAGGTGCAGGCGATGCGTCGCCGAGTCGAGGAGCTGGTGCCCGCCGGGGAGAGAACCCGTGAGCTCAAGCTCGGCACCGGCGGCCTGCGCGACGTCGAGTTCGCGGTGCAACTGCTGCAGCTGGTGCACGGCCGCAACGACGAGGCGCTGCACGTGGCGTCGACGATCGACGCGCTTGCGGCGCTGGGGGCGGGCGGCTACATCGGCCGCGACGACGCCGCCAACCTCACCGCGTCGTATGAATTCCTGCGACTGCTCGAACATCGGTTGCAGCTGCAGCGGCTCAAGCGCACGCACATGCTGCCCGACGAGGACGACGACGAGTCGATGCGCTGGCTTGCGCGTGCGGCGCACATGCGACCGGACGGCCAGCACGACTCGCTCGGGGTGTTGCGCGAGGAGCTCAAGCGGCAGAACCACCGGGTGTCGCGGCTGCACGCCAAATTGTTCTACCAGCCGCTGCTCGAGGGTGTCGGACAGCCCGCGATGCTGACGCCCGGGGCAGCCGAACGTCAGCTCGCCGCACTGGGATACGAGGGACCCAAGGGCGCGTTGACGCATCTGGCGGCGCTGACCGGCGCGAGCGGTCGACGCGGACGGGTGCAGCAGGTGTTGCTGCCGACACTGCTCGACTGGTTGTCGGACACCCCCGACCCGGACGCGGGCCTGCTGTCATACCGCAGGATCAGCGAAGAGCTATCCGATCATCGGTGGTACCTGTCGACGCTGCGCGACGAGGGCGCGGTGGCCAAGCGGCTGATGCACGTGTTGGGCACGTCGGCGTATGTCCCGGAGCTGCTGATGCGGGCGCCGGAGGTGATCCAGCAGTACGCAGACGGGCCGACCGGGCCGAAGCTGCTCGAGGTCGAACCCGACGGGGTGGCAAGGGCTTTGGTGGCCTCGGCGAGCCGGCATGCCGAGCCGGTACGCGCGATCGCGGCGGCCCGCACGTTGCGCCGACGTGAGCTGGCCCGTATCGCGTCGGCGGATCTGTTGGGGATGCTCGAAGTCGTCGACGTGTGCAAGGCGCTGACATCGGTGTGGGTGGCGGTGCTGCAGGCGGCACTCGAGGCCGTGATCCGGGCTCACACCCCCTCCAACGGTGATGCGCCCGCGAAGATTGCGGTGATCGGGATGGGTCGGCTGGGCGGCGGCGAGTTGGGCTACGGGTCCGACGCCGATGTGATGTTCGTGTGCGAACCTGCCTCGAACGTCGACGAATCCGCCGCTGTGCGCTGGGCGATCACCGTTGCCGAGCAGGTGCGCTCACTGCTGGGGACCCCTTCTGCGGACCCGCCGTTGGAGGTGGACGCGGGTCTGCGGCCCGAGGGGCGCAACGGTTCTCTGGTGCGGACGCTGTCGTCATACGAGTCGTACTACCGGCAGTGGGCTCAGCCGTGGGAGATTCAGGCGCTGTTGAGGGCGCATCGAGTCGCAGGCGATGAGGATCTCGGTGAGCGGTTCCTGCTGATGGCCGACCAGACGCGGTATCCGGCGGGCGGAGTGTCGGCCGAGACGGTGCAGGAGATTCGAAGAATCAAGGCTCGGGTGGACTCCGAGCGGCTGCCTCGCGGCGCAGATCCCAACACGCACACCAAACTCGGCCGCGGTGGGTTGGCGGACATCGAATGGACGGTTCAGCTACTCCAGCTTCGATTTGCCCACAAGATTCCCGCGCTGCACAACACCTCGACACTGCAGGCCCTGGACGCGATCGGCGCGGCGGAGCTGATCTCAGAGGGCGATGTCGAACTGCTGCGGGACGCGTGGCTGACGGCGACGCGGGCGCGTAACGCGCTGGTTCTGGTGCGCGGCAAGCCGAATGACCAACTGCCGGGACCGGGTAAGCAGCTCAACGCGGTCGCGCTGGCCGCTGGCTGGGACACCGACGACGGCGGGGAATTCCTCGACAACTACCTCAGGGTGACCCGCAGGGCCAAAACTGTGGTGCGAAAGGTCTTCGGTGGCTGAATCGATGGACTTCTCCTTCGAGGAGATCAGTCCCGCCGAGCATGAAAGGTTGCAGAGCCTCCACGCGCCCCTTACTCAGGCGGTGCGGCAGCTGATCGACGTGGGCATCCGAAGCAATGCCGATGAGGCGACGATTCGCGAGGCGCAGGCATTGATCGAGGCAGCGGTCGAGAAGCTCGGTGGCACGGGGGATTTCGACCAGGTCCGCCTAGCGGTGAACGGCCGCCCCGTGGTGTGGGGAAACCCGGTGACAGGTTTTCGCAACGCTGTCGCGCCGCCACTTGTGATGCACGAGGAACCGGACGGTTTGTGGTGGAGCGAGTTCGAACTGGGGGAGCCGTACCAGGGGCCGCCGGGGTGGGTGCACGGCGGAGTCCTGGCACTGGTCCTCGACCAATTGCTCGGCGAGGCGGCGAGCGAAGGGCTGACGAAGCCGCGGTTCACGGGGACGATCACACTGCGATATCTGCGAGGAACGCCGCTGGGTCGGCTGCGAGCCGAAGCGGCCATCGAGAGGACGGACGGCTACAAGACGTTCGTCAGCGGGCACATGAGCGACGCCGAGGGCAAGACAGTCGAGGCGGAGGGCATTTTCATCATTCCGGCGTGGGCGCGAGACGCGGGATGAAGTTCTATGTGAGCATCGCCTTTCGGGAGACGAAAGAGGCGATCGAGATCGCCCGTGCTGCAGACGATCTGGGCTACGACGGGGTCGGCATCCCGGATCATGTGATCAACCTGGAGACGTTGGCAACGCCGTATCCGTACACCCGGGACGGAGAACGCCGCTGGGAGGCGTTCACCGACTGGCCGGACCCGTGGGTGTTGGTCGGGGCGATGGCGCAGGTGACGACGCGGCTGAAGTTCGTGACGACGGTGTACATCCCGGCGATGCGCGACCCGTATGCGGCGGCGAAGGCGATCGGTTCGGCGGCCTACATCTCGGACGGGCGGGTCGAGCTCGGTATCGGCGTGGGCTGGTGTCGCGAAGAGTTCGAGCTGATGGGTCAGCAGTTCTCTCGGCGAGGTAAGCGAACTGACGAGATGCTTGCGTTGTTTCGCGAGTTGTGGTCGCCGGGGTGGACGTCGTTCTCGGGCGAGTTCTACTCGGCGCCAAGGTTGGAGATGGAGCCGACGCCGCCGCGGATACCGATCTATGTCGGTGGATTGTCGGATGTGGCGTTGCGGAGGGCGGCGCGCAACGACGGGTGGATCGGCGATCTGATTTCGACGGATGAGGCGCTTGTACGCGTTTCACGAATACGCGAGCTGCGGGCGGCTGCCGGGTTGTCGATGGACGATTTCACGGTGCTGACGCCCTTGACCGACGCGTTCATGCCCGACCACTACGAGCGCGCGGAAGCCGGCGGCATCGGTGGCATCATCACGATGCCGTGGATGTTCTACGCGGGTCCCGACGCTTCTCTGGCTGAGAAGATCGACGGGATGAAGCGCTTCCGCAAGGACCTCGCGCTAGACGGTTAGCAGCGAGTTCATGTCGAACTGGGCCGGATCTCCGGCGTTCGACGAGAACTGCTCTACGAGTAGCGGATTGGTGTCCTCGGGCTCGGGATAGATGACGTTGAGGTCCTCGAAGGACATCAGTGTGCTGGTCGGCTCTAGTCCCGGCAGACCGGTCACCTGAGTGGTGTACGAACCGTCAGCATTCTTGATGTAAGTGGTGAGGTATCCCTTGCCGTCGGCGCCAAAGACGAGGCCGCCTTGTCCGTCGAGCGTGAACGGCGGGGTGATCGCGTAGCCGGCATGGCCTGGAACGGTGGACGATGTCGCCACGATCTGGCCGTTCACGAGGTCAACCGCGGTGATCGTGGAGTCGTTGGCACCGTCGGTCACGATGTACGCGAGGCTACCGTCCGGACTGGGGGCGTAGGCCACGGCGGTGCCCGGCACCGTTATCGAGTCACCTCCCGCCACCGGCGTGAACGTAACGTTCTTGGCCCCTCCGCCGATCGTTGTGAAATCGGGGGTGACTGATAGGAGGTGCTGTGGCAAACCATCTTTATCGGTCACAAGGAAACCCAGACCGTCCTTGGTGAGCGGTGTGCCAACGACTTCTCCTGAATTGGAGTCCAGCGTCACAAGGGTCACCTTGAATACTGAAGTTGGCGTGAACTGCGGTGTGTCGGTCGAATTGACAACGAGGTACGCGCGATCGTCGTCGACGACGTTGAAGAATACAGTGCTGATGTATCCGTTGATCGCGATTGGTTCCGCCTTAACCAGTGCGCCGGTATCCGTGTTTATCACGGCAACCCGCATCGTGGATGTTCCGTCGCCGTTGTCAAACTGCGTCACCTGATACGCGCGATCATTGTCGTCGAACATTAAGCGGGCCTCACGAGGAATGGCAGTCGTTCCCTCGGCGAGAGTTTGGACGGGTATCCCGTTGATCTCGATCGGCGTCGCCCCTACGCGCGCACCTGTTGCGGTGTTGATCACCGTGACCCGGGTGATCTGTCGCTCCTCGTCCACCGTCGTTTGGTATGCGCGGTCGCCGTTCACGATGATGTCTCCGGCGATGCCTCCTTCTGTCTCAAGCGGGCTCGACATCAGCTGACCCGTTTGGGTGTTGATCACGGCAACACGCGAGGTCACGGTGTCGTCGTCGTAGTCGTCTGGATCATTAACGTTGTTCTGGACGGTCTGGACGTAGAGACGGTCTCCGACCTCTTGGACCTCGTCGGCTCGGCCGCCCGCGATAGTTATGGGCTGACCCACGGCCGTCCCGGTCGCCGTGTTGAAAACCGCGACCCGGGTTATGTAGGCCCCCGTGTCGGGATCCGTGGCGTCGAACACTTGGTACACGCTCTTCCCGTTATCGCTCAGGGCCAGTGACCTTGGCGGGTATCCGTTGATGTCGTTCAACTGGTCGACTACTGCGCGGGTTTCTGTGTCGATGACGGTGATCGTCGCGTGCTGGGAGTCCGGGTTGATGGTGGTCACGTAGGCGTGCTCGTTGCCGGCGGTGTTACCGTCGAGCACCAGGTCACCCCCGACGCCCCCTGGGACGTCAACGTCGATGTCGGTACCGTCGCGTGCGCCAGTGGTGGTGTTGATGACGGTTATCGTCGACGCCCCACCGGCTCCTGATTCCCCGTTGTGGCTCAGCTGGTAGGCGCGACTACCGTCCCTATTCAGCACCACCGAATGTATTCCAATACCGTCGATCTCGATCGGACTGCCGACCAAGGCGCCGTCCTCGGTGTCAATGACATTGACCCAAGTCTTCGGACCTCCAGGGGTAAATCGGAGAGTGGTCATATAGGCGCGGCCCGTGCTGTCGTCGACAACTAAATTTCCCATGGGCTGTCCGTCGGCGCTGACCACGTCAACGAGTTGCCCTGTGGTGACATTAATTACGGCGATGTTTGTCTTGTCCGCTGTGGAATCGGTTGTCCAGTCATGCCCAACAAGGTATGCGCGGTCGCCGCTGAAGATTATTTCCTGCTCGCCAGTCCGCTGACCGTTGAACGTGAAAGGCGAGCTCATTAATTGCCCGCTCTCGGCATCGATCACCGCGACGTGGTTCAACTGGGATCCAGTCGCGGGATCAGTTTCCTGCGTTACCGCGTAAACGCGGTTCCCGTGGACGAGGAGTCCTCCGCCATTGATGGAGTTGGATCGGCCTGACAACTCAAGGAGCTTGTTACCACCCGAGTCGCTCCCCGTCGTTGTCGATAAGTTCGCCGGTTTCGGCATCGACGGCTGCGACGTAGGTTGTGTATGGACCCGGCCGTCGCGTCGTAAGACTTTGTCGTGAAGAAAACGTGTGAGGTGTCTCCGCTGATGACTGCCGGCAGCGCGGTGCGGTCGACCGCACCTGGCATTGAGATGGTCTCGCCGATTGCTTCGCCGGTTCCGGTGTCGATTACGGTCACATAAGTCGTGCCGGAATACTGTTGTAGTTGCGGGTTGTCGTTGGCCGACTTGACATAGCTGATCTGGTATGCCCGATCCCTGCTCGCGTCGACGATCGCGGGGCCTTGAGGTGCGCCGGTTGCGCTCACATCGACAGGCGCTTCGTCGGCGGCGGGCAGTGTCACGGTGTAGGGAACGACGCCGCCATGACCATCGCTCAACGTGAAGGTGATGGTTACGGGCTCATCGGCAGCCAACGTCGAGAACCCTGTATCCGATAGCTCTGCAGAATTGTCCTCATCGGGGGCGACAAAGCTCCTCATAGCAGCGAACATCGCGAACCCCTCAGGCTCGGCTGTGCGGGCGCTGCTCGTCTCACCGTATGTCCAGTTGAGTCCGTTGAAGCTCACCGGCGTGCCGTCGGACGCCACGGCGCCCACGATCTTGACGGGATCACCGTCAGGGTCGGGGTTAACCGCGATTGCGCCTGAGTATCCGCCGCCTGGTGTCGTCTGAGGAGGAGTCTGTTGCTCCGGCGGCAGCGGCACGGGGTCTGCGTTCGTGGGCGTTACGGGCAACGTGAGTGTGATTGTTGTTTCGTTGCCGTCTTGGTCGGTCGCCACGACTGTAAATGTCTGGAAGACAGGGTTGTCCGGTTCTCCGTCGTTGTCTGCGTCGACGGCAGCGCCGTGCGCAAGCGGGGTTGAGGGTGTGTACGTGTATGTCCCAGTAGGCGAAACACTGAGCTGTTCGGTAGACCCTGGCTGCGGTTGCACCTCATAGGTCACCGGCCCGCCGCTCGGATTGTTCACTCCGGTGATCTGGCCGCTAACCGTCGTACTACCGGGCGGTGGCGGAGTTGGAGTGGGCTGTGGCCCTGCGACTTTCACCGTCACCTCATACGTGTGGCCGGTCGACGAGAAGAGGTGAAGATGCGGGCTGGTGTTGTCGCTGACCAAGACGGTGAACTCGTCTTCCTCCCACGCCGGTCCGCCCGCTGCGGGGGGGTCCGGCGTGTAGGTGAACGCGCCTGTCTCGGGATCGAGTACCAGGTCGCCATGTTCGGGTCGTGTGCCCACAGCGTAGGTGAGGTCGTCACCGTCTTCGTCATCGCCGTCTATTTGCCCCGTCACCTTGCCCTGGCCATTCTGGCTGGAGTCGACTGTGGCGGTTGGGGTTTGATTCGACAGGGTAGATTCGATGCGCCGAACAAAGGCGAATATGGCGTCGAAGATGGGCGTGGGGACGAAGGGGAATGACGGGGTACCTGCCCCTGTTGAGGGGCCGAGGCCGACGAGCGCCAAGAATCCGGTGAAGATCGACGTGAGTGTCGGCTTTGGCGCCGCCGGGGCCGCTGCAGCCGCCATTGTCTGCATGGTTTCGTTGTCGTCCTCGGTTGTCGAGAACATCGTAGTCACGCCGTTGGAGTTGAGATCTTCGGCGTTCTCGTGCACGGACGTGGCGCGCAGCTGAGCGCCATTGCCCGCTTCAACGTTGTTCTGCGACAGCTCAGGGTTCAGCGTCGTCTTCAGTGTGTTGTCCGATTCCTTCTGCAGTTGCGTGTCTTTCGACTTGGCCTTCTCGTCGATTACCGTCTGCGGAATCACCTGATCCTTGGGTGTGACGACTGGGGGAGTCGGCGGCACGTACACGACCGGCGGGGAGGGGGCGGAGGCGGCGTTGTTCCCGTCGGCTCGACCGGCTTTTCCTTCTTGCTCTTCTTGCTGATACCCGCCCGTGTTGAGCACCACGCCGGGCTCGGCGGACCGGACCTCGGTGCCGCTCGGAGTTGTCTGGACATTGTCATTGTTGATCTGCTGCTGGTTGTTCTCGCCCGAGGGCGAGTTGTTCGCCAGTAGGCGGAGGAGGTGTCGGGTCCGGGTCGGGGTTCGGCGTGGGATCCGGTTGCGGTTCGTTCGGCTGGTTGGTCCCGATGTTGGGGTCCGGCTCGGTCCCGTCCGCGAAAGCTATGCCAGGCGTCGAAGTGGCTACTGTTGCGCCGAGGCCGAGTGCGAATGCAAGCGCACCGACTCGTCCGACGTACTTCGCATAACCCATGATGGTCCCCCTCGAGGTTCGGCCCGGCCACGGCTGGACTGCCGCGGGCGAGTGCATATGGAGCGTATGAGTGCCGAGCTCGTCGGCACGTGAGTAGTGAGCTACCTCAGCTGACACCGAACCGTCAGATCGATTGCTTCTCTTGGCGCGAGTCTTGGATTTCCCCGCAGCTTTGCTGAGTACGACACCCCTCCCCAGGCCGGTCAAACCCGAAGACCAGCGAGGTTCTTAGGGAAATCTCAGTTGTTTGTCAGCCTAATCGAGGTTATCCATGCAGCAAAGCACTGATATGTTCGCTGACCCATCGATGCTTTCGAGTTCAACTACACGGCGCCAGTCTTGTTGTACGCTCACGAAAGGAAAGGCCACTGTTCAGAGTCCTAACCGCAAGAGTCAGGCCAAGATCAGCAAACAATATTTGCTGTACCGCTAGTCTGGTTCAGGTGGAAAGATCAACTAAGAATCGATTCAGAAAAGTATGCATCGAAAACCGGACTGGTTGTTCGCAATCACCAGCTGAACCGGTTCTGGGCGCGTCCCCGCCTGCGCCAACCGGCCCGGCACGGGTGGCGGGCTGAGGAGACGAAGGCAGAAATAAGATCACCAAAGTTGTTTGCCTTCGTAAGGGGTGGCATGCCTGTGACTGAGAACCGGCTGGATTCGTGGTTACGCGGCTACGGGTGTGCATGACCAAGCCGTCACTTTGAATGCAGATGCGTCAGTTTTCGCTGACGAGGAGAAGGGACAATTGCTCCGCCCGACGTGCTGCGGAGAGCGACTTCCGATCAGCAACCTCCCGCGAAGCCGATAACTCTGTGGCCCACGCGCCGGCGTGTGTCGAGGAAAACGTGCCCCGCACCCGTCGTGACGAGAAGAAGGATGGCGGCCAACTCGTCGCCGTTGGCGATCGGCCAGAAGTTCGTCGTCGCGCCCGACGCGATGAACGCCGCAATCTGGGTTCGAAAAAGCCGACAGTGACGAAGATGTCGAGACCGAACTGGGTGAGGGACCAGTACGCAGATCTACGCCCGCCCACCGCAAACATAAGCCGCGTTACAAGATCAACGGTTGCCGGATTCGGCCGGGCAGCGACACAACAGCGGCGAGGAAACTTCAATCGAAACTGGCCACTAGCGGATAGCTACTTGCATTCGAAAAAGCTCGCTCGTATCACGTCGGAATAAGCATGATTACTTCGTCAGCGGATTTATCCTGGCGGCACCGGGGAAAGTTATGAAGGCCGAGACAGCAAATTGAATTGTCAGATTCGGTTCAACGGCGCCTCACACGTATCGATTCCGCTGGAGGGTATCGCCACCACTCCAGTTTTCGTCGGCGCAGACGGCAAGGCGTACGTCGTCACCTCAACGAACCTCGACCCGCAAAACAGGCGCTGGCGACGAGACGCTGTGGGTGATCACTCCCAACAGTAGTCAGCCCTTCAAGGTTCCGATCGACACCGAGGGCACGCCCGTCTCACTGACAGTCGGCGGCGACAGTGCGTTCCTGACCACCGCTCGCATCGATCCGAGCGACCCGGGCACGCCAATATACGAAGTGGTTGGGGTCACTATTCCGTCTCAAGTGGTATAGCCATACGACCGACTACCGCCGGAAGCGGCTGAGCAAGCCGCGCGCCGTCGGCGTGGCACATCGTCGCGATAACGGTCGTCGGCCACGCCGCTCAACCCGGCGCGGCGGAGCGCCCGCAGTACGTCCGTAGCCCCCTCGCCTGCGCGCGTCGACTGACAGAGCGCCGGCACCGGCGGTGGCGAGCAGCAGGAACGCGAAGCAGTACATGATCGCCGCCTCGCCGCCGTTGCCGCCTGCCGCCTGATCGTAGGGCCAGAAGCTCGCCATATCGCCGCCCTTCAGCGGCGGCCAATGCTGCTAGAAGTACGCGACCGCCATCTCGCCCGAAGCGATGAACGCCGCGATCCGCGTGAAGAACCCGACGGTGATCAGCAGACCGGTGACGAATTCGATCAGGCCCGCCCACCAGTCGGGCCAGGTGCCGACCGGTATGGCCTCTCCGAGCGGCCAGCCGAAAAGTTTCATCGAGCCGTGCAGTGTGAACAGCAGACCAAAGATGATGCGGAAAGCGCTCAGTACAGGGGAGTGATAACCCGCTAACCGGGTGTCCAGGTTGGTCATAGTTGACCCTAACGTGCAAGAGGGCCGGGCGAAACGACTCGCCCGGCCTGGATGCGGAACAAATCAAAACGTTGTAGTAGTTAAACGCGAACTGGATCCTCGGCGCCGTGTTGGCGTTGAATAAACCTGCAGCTCAATCATGTTCCGGCCGTTGGCGTTGCTCGAACGACGCGACACCGTTGCGGACGCTCCGCGAATGGATACGGCAGGTCCCGGTCGTGTTCGGACGATGGAGTAGGAAAAGTTCTGAACCGAATGGCCGGCTCTCCGTAACCTCAAGTTGATCATGACCGCTTGAACAGGATTGGACGGTGCCATGACCGAGAAGCGAGATTCGACAACCGCGCCGACGGGACAGGATCACCGCCGGACCCGAGCGCTGTTGCCTGTGAGGCGCTTCGCGCTCGGCGTCGCGACCGGCGCCGTGCTCGCCGTGTCCCTGTTGGCCGCGTGCGGCGGCGATTCGACGGAGTGGGACACACTCACTGTCAACCAGCACCTTTACCTGAACGGCCCGGACGGGACGAAGTTCGAGATTAGCGTCGGCAAGGACGCGAGCGGTCAAGACGTGGTGACCGCGACGCGAATCGGCGAGTAGACGCGGCTTCGATTATCGCTGCCTCTAGAGGAGTTCGGGTTGCACTGCAGGGTGGCGGGACCGCTTAAGGATCAGCGGCTTCTCGGAAGCATCGACGACTCAGGATGCTGCTGCGGACGCACTCTGTGGATACGAAGCGCCCTGACCCACGAAACCCGCAGGTCAGGGCGTCAACAAACTAAACGTCGTAGTACAGCGCGATCTCATACGGGTGCGGGCGGATCTGGATCGGCAGAATCTCGTTCTCACGCTTGAACGAGATCCACGTCTCGATCAGGTCCTCGGTGAAAACCCCGCCCTCGGTGAGGTATTCGTGATCCTCTTCGAGGCGGTCGATCACTGCCGACAGTGACGTGGGCGCCTGCGGGATGCTGGCCGCCTCGTCCGGCGGCAGCTCGTAGAGGTCCTTGTCGATCGGTGCCTGCGGCTCCATCTTCTTCTTGATGCCGTCCAGGCCGGCCATCATCATCGCTGCGAACGCCAGGTACGGGTTGCCCGAGCTGTCGGGGCAGCGGAACTCGAGGCGCTTGGCCTTCGGGTTGTTGCCCGTGATCGGGATGCGGACACACGCCGAGCGGTTGCGCTGGCTGTACACCAGGTTGATCGGCGCCTCGTAGCCCGGCACCAGCCGCTTGTAGGAGTTCACCGTCGGGTTGGTGAACGCCAGCAGCGACGGCGCGTGGTGCAGGATGCCGCCGATGTAGTGGCGGGCGGTATCCGACAGGCCGGCGTAGCCCGACTCGTCGTGGAACAGCGGGTTGCCGTCCTTCCACAACGACTGGTGGGCGTGCATACCCGAGCCGTTGTCGCCGAACAGCGGCTTCGGCATGAACGTCACCGTCTTGCCCGCCTGCCACGCGGTGTTCTTGATGATGTACTTGAACAGCACCAAGTCATCGGCCGCGTGCAGCAGCGTGTTGAACTTGTAGTTGATCTCCGCCTGGCCCGCGGTGCCCACCTCGTGGTGCCCGCGCTCCAGGGTGAAGCCCGCGTTCTGCAGGTTTGTGCACATCTGGTCGCGCAGGTCGACGTAGTGGTCGTACGGCGCGACGGGGAAGTAGCCGCCCTTCGGCCGGACCTTGTAACCGCGGTTGGGGCTGCCGTCGGCTTCGAACGGCTCACCGGTGTTCCACCAGCCCGCCTCGGAGTCGATCTCGTAGAACGTGCCGTTCATCTGGGAGTCGAAGGCGACCGAATCGAAGATGTAGAACTCGGCCTCCGCGCCGAAGTAGGCCGTGTCCGCGATTCCGGTGCTGGCCAGGTAGTTCTCCGCTTTGCGGGCCACGTTGCGCGGGTCACGCGAGTACGCCTCGCGGGTGAACGGGTCATGCACGAAGAAGTTGAGGTTAAGCGTTTTCGCCTCGCGGAACGGGTCGATGCGCGCCGTCACAGGGTCGGGCAGCAGCATCATGTCCGACTCGTGGATCGACTGGAAGCCGCGAACCGACGAGCCGTCGAACGCCAAACCGTCCTCGAAAACGCTCTCGTCGAAGGCCGACGCCGGGATCGAGAAGTGTTGGACGACGCCGGGCAGGTCGCAGAACCGGATGTCGACGTAGGCGACTTCCTCGTCCTTGATCTGCTTCATGACATCGTCGGCGGTCTTTTCTGCCACTGAAGAGTCTCCTTATCTTGTTAACCCGCGAAATGACGCTATGGATACGATGTTGCACGGCAGTCAACCGCATGTTGCGCCGAAGTTACGCAATTCCGCCAGACCTATGCTGGACGCATGCCTTCCAGCTTCGGTTCCTGGCTGTCCGGTCCGCCGCCCGTCGGCCCCGGGCCAGGCGAACAGCGACCCAATGATTATCCGGGTCAGCGGCTGGGATTACCCCAGGATGGACCGAAATCGCTGGCCCGGATGGGCAGGCGCATCGGGGCGCTCTTCATCGACTGGCTGATCGCCTACGGGTTGGCCGCCCTGATCATGTCGTTCGGGTGGATCAGCGTGGGGGTGCTCTCCACCGCCGTGCTGATCATCTGGTTGGCGATCGGCGCAGCGTCGGTCCGCCTGTTCGGGTTCACCCCCGGTCAGTACGCCCTCGGTCTGATCGTCGTCCCCGTCGACAATCGCCTGCACGTCGGCTTCGGTCGGGCGCTGGGGCGAGGTCTGCTGATAGCGCTTGTGGTGCCGCCGCTGTTCACCGACAGCGACCTGCGCGGCCTGCATGACCGGCTGACCAAGACGGCGGTGGTGCGGCGCTAGCGCCGGCGCACCGTCCGTTGAATGCCCCGCATCTTCGCCGCGTTGGGCATCGGGCCCTTCGGCATCGCCGCAGGGCCGACCTTGGTGCCCAGCGCAGCCAGCCGTGACTCCAGCGCGTCCATCTGCTTGACGGTGATGTTCGACGGCAGCTTCGTCAGGTGGCGCTCCAGCTTGCCCAGCGGGACCTCGCCGTCGCCGTTGCCGATCACGACGTCATAGATCGGGACCTCGCCGACGAGCCGAGCCGTGCGCTTCTTCTCCTGCGCCAGTAACGGTTTGATGCGGGCCGCAGAGCCCTCGCCGACGAAGATCACGCCGGGCCTGCCGATCACCCGGTGCACCGCGTCGAGATGGCCGGTGGCCGCGACACCCGGCGTCACCCGCCACTTGCCGCGCAGGTTCTCCAGAGCCCACGCCGCCGCACCCGCCTGACCCTCGGCCTTGCGGTAGACCGACTTCTGCGCCCTGCGCGCGAAGATGATGAACGCGACCAGCGCCCCGAGCACCACGCCGAGGGGGATCAGCGTGAACATCGTGAACCCGCCCACGAACACGCCCGCCACCACGGAAGCGGCCACGATCAGCACGAACGCGCCGATCATGTACGGCAGAAGGCGCTTGTCCTCCTTGCGCTGGATCTTGAACGCCTGCCACAGCTGACCACGACGCTGCTTGGATGCCTCTTTACGAGCGGCTTTCGCCTCGGCCTTCGCGGCCTTCTGCTCGGCTTTGTTGCGGGTCTTCGCCATCACATCAGGATACGGGTGGCCGCGAGACCCTTGACCCTGCTGCCTGCGAATAGAGGCGACCCGCCCGGTACGACGACCGCACCAGCGGCCCGGCGAGCACGCCGGCGAAACCGAGTTCCTCCGCGAACGCCGCATGCTCGACGAACTCGTCGGGATGAACCCACCGCTCGACAGGATGATGACGCGCCGACGGCCGCAGGTACTGCGTGATCGTGACGATGTCACAACCCGCGTCGAGCAGATCCCTCAACGCGGTGCGCACCTCGTCGGTTGTCTCACCCATGCCGAGGATCAGGTTGCTCTTCGTCACCAGCCCGTAGTCGCGCGCAGCGGTCAGCACCGCAAGGCTGCGGTCGTAGCGGAACGCAGGCCGGATCCGCTTGAAGATCCGCGGCACCGTCTCGACGTTGTGCGCCAACACCTCTGGGCGTGACTCGAAGACCTGCTCGAGCAGCGCGGGCTCGCCGTTGAAATCCGGGATCAGCAGTTCCACGCCGGTGTCGGGGTTGAGCTTCTTGATGAAGCGCACCGTCTCGGCGTACAGCCACGCACCACCGTCGGGAAGGTCGTCGCGCGCCACGCCGGTGACGGTGGCGTACCGCAGCCCCATCGAGGCGACGCTCTCGGCGACCCGGCGCGGCTCGTCGCGGTCCAGGTCGGCGGGCTTACCGGTGTCGATCTGGCAGAAGTCGCATCGGCGGGTGCACTGCTCGCCGCCGATCAGGAACGTGGCCTCCCTGTCCTCCCAGCACTCGTAGATGTTGGGACAACCGGCTTCCTCGCAGACGGTGTGCAAACCTTCGCGGCGGACCAGGTTCTTCAGCTGCGTGTACTCAGGCCCGGTCTTCATCCGGGTCTTGATCCACGGCGGTTTGCGCTCGATCGGAGTCTGCGCATTGCGGACTTCGAGACGCAGCAGTTTCCTGCCCTCGGGGACGACAGTCACGACGTCAACGCTACTCGCAGGCGGCCGTCGAGCGCGTCGCACACGGCCGTCGTCGCCCGGTCGATGACGTCGTCGACACCCACGTGACGGCCGAGTTCGGCTGTCAGCGAAGTGACGCCGGCATCGGTGATTCCGCACGGCACGATCGACGAGAACGCGTTCAGGTCGCAGTCGCAGTTCAGCGCGAAGCCGTGCAGCGTGGTCGCCCGCGACACCCGAACCCCGATCGCACCGACCTTCCGTGCCGGGCCCGTGGCGTCGGCAGGCACCCACACTCCCGAGCGGCCCTCGACGCGACCGGTGTGCAGCCCGAGTTCGGCGCACACGTGGATCAGCGACTCTTCAATGCGCCGAACGAAGTTCACCACGTCGAGCGGCTCAGCCAGCCCGATGATCGGATAGCCGACCAACTGGCCCGGGCCGTGCCAGGTGATCTTGCCGCCGCGGTCGGTGTCGATGACGGGAATGTCGGAGGCGGACGCACTTGGTCTCTCGTCGGGCAGCGTGCGCCTGCCCGCCGTATAAACCGGCGGATGCTCCAGCAGCAGCAGCGTGTCCGGTCCGCCGGCGATGCGCGCTTCGGCCAGTGCCCGCTGTTGCTCCCATGCCGCCTGGTAGTCGACGATGCCGAGACGACGGACGTCGATCGGTGCGGTTGCCGACCGGATCGAGCTCACGATTCGACGGTACTCGCGGTGTAGGCCAGCGCCTCGCCGACGGTGTGGTGGCGAAACTCATAGCCCGCACGTTCCAGCGCCGCAGGGATAGCCCGCTGGCCGCCGAGCAGGCCTTCCTCGGCGAACTCGCCCAACAGCGTCTTCAGCGCGAAGCCCGGCACCATCAGCGGTGTCGGCCGGTTCAGCACCCGGCCCATCGCCTTGGTGAACTCGGAGTTCGTCACCGGCGCAGGCCCGGTGAAGTTCACGGGGCCCGACACGTCGTCGTGAAAAAGCGCGAACATCATTGCGCGGATTTGGTCTTCGAGGCTGATCCACGGCATGTACTGGCGCCCGCTGCCCAGGCGTGCGCCGAGTCCGAGCGAGAACAGTGGCCGCAGCCGGCTCAGCATCCCGCCGCGCGGCGACAGCACCAGACCGGTGCGCGCCAGCACGACCCGCACACCGGCGTGCTGGGCGGGGGCCGTCGCCGCCTCCCAGTCGCGGCACAGCTGGGCCAGAAAACCGCGGCCCTGCGGCGCGGTCTCGTCGGCGATCCGGTTGCCGGTGTCGCCGTAATAGCCGACGGCGCTGGCGTTGATCAGCACGCCGACCCCGGCGTCTGCCACGGCTTGGGACAACACCTCGGTGGGGTCGATCCGGCTGTCGCGCAGGCTCTGCTTGAACGCTCCCGACCATCGCTTGGCGCCGACGCTGACGCCGCACATGTTGACCGCGGCGTCGACCCCGCGCAGCGCGTCCGCGTCGAACTCGCCGGTGTCGGGATTCCAGAACAGCTCATCGGCATTCGACGGCGCGCGGCGCACAATGCGCAGCACCCGGTGGTCGGTCGCCCGCAAGGCGTAGACCAACGCCGAGCCGATCAGTCCCGACGACCCGGCGATCGCAACGGTGGCCACTGGTGTCTACAGCCCCAGGTCCGCCTCGAACGCACCCTCTTCGAGCCGACGCTTGATCGTGGTCACGAAGCGGCCTGCGTCGGCGCCGTCCACCAACCTGTGGTCGTAGGTCAGCGGCAGGTAGCTGACGGAACGAACGCCGATCGACTCGTTGCCGTTCTCGTCGACGACCACGCGGGGGCGCTTGACGATCGCGCCGGTGCCCAGCATCGCCGCCTGCGGCGGAACCAGGATCGGGGTGTCGAACAGCGCACCCTGGCTGCCGATGTTGGTGATCGTGAACGTGCCACCGGACAGCTCATCCGGCTTGAGGTTGCCCGATCGTGCCCGCGCCGCGATGTCCGCGATCGCCCTCGCCAGGCCGGCCAACGACAGGTCGCCCGCGTTGTGGATCACCGGCGACAGCAGACCCTGCTCGGTGTCCACCGCGAAGCCGAGGTGCTCGGCGTCGTAGTAGGTGATCTCCTTGGTGTCCTCGTTGTAGCTGGCGTTCACGTTCGGGTGGGCCTTCAACGCGTCGACGACGGCGATCGCGATGAACGGCAGGTACGTCAGGTTGACGCCCTCGCGCTCGGCGAAGCTCGCCTTTGCCCGTGCGCGCAGCGCCACGATCTTGGTCATGTCGACCTCGTGGGTCTGCGTCAATTGCGCCGTCTGCTGCAGAGATTCGCGCGTCTTCTTCGCGGTGATCTGCCGGATGCGGTTGGCCTTCTGCTTGGTGCCGCGCAGGTGCGCCAGCGCGGCCGTTGGTTCGGCTTTCGCCGCGGGAGCGGACGGCTTGGCTTCGGCGGGAGCCTCCTGCGCAGGTGCCTTCTTGGCTTCCGCCGCGGCGAGCACGTCCTGCTTGCGGATGCGCCCACCGACCCCGCTGCCCTTGACCGAGGCGAGGTCGATGTTGTTCTCGCTGGCCAACTTTCGCACCAGCGGGGTCACATACGGAGCGCCGTCACCCGACGGTTCGGCCGCGGCCTGCGGAGCCTCCTTGGCCTCGGACTTGGGTTCGGGCTTCGGCTCCGGCTTGGCTTCTTCCTTAGGCTTGGCCTCTTGCTTCGGCTCAGGCTCAGGCTCGGGTTCCGGCTCGGGTTCGTGGTTCCGGCTCGGCCTCTTCCTTCGGTTCTTCTTTGGGCTCTTCTTTGGGTTCCGGCTCAGGCTCGGGCTCCTCTTTCGATGCCGCATCGGCGTCGCCGATCTTGGCGAGCTCGCCACCGACGGCGACGGTGTCGTCCTCCTCGGCGGTGATGCTGACCAGGGTGCCCGCCACCGGTGACGGGATCTCGGTGTCGACCTTGTCGGTGGACACCTCCACCAGCGGCTCGTCCACCTCGACGCTGTCGCCGACCTTCTTCAGCCACCGGGTGACCGTGCCCTCGGTGACCGATTCACCCAGTTCCGGCATCAGCACCGGGGTCGCGTCGCCGCCACCCGACGACGCCGCGGGCTTCTTCTCTTCGGGCTCGGACTTCTTCTCGGGCTCGGGCTCTTCCTGCTCCTCGGCGGCGGGCTCCGACTGCGCGGCGGGCTCCTCGGCCGGCTTCTCCTCTTCGGCCGGCTCCTCGGATTTGTCCTCTTCGGCCGGCTCTTCGGATTTGGCCTCCTCGCCGCCTCCGCCGGAGTCTTCGTCAGCATCGCCGATCACCGCCAGCTCGCCGCCGACCTCGACCGTGTCGTCCTCCTGCGCGACGATCTTCTTCAGCACGCCCGCGGCAGGGGACGGGATCTCGGTGTCGACCTTGTCGGTGGACACCTCGAGTAATGGCTCATCCATCTCCACCGTGTCACCCTCTTGCTTAAGCCAGCGGGTGACCGTCCCCTCGGTGACGCTCTCACCGAGTGCCGGCATCTGGACGGAAGTTGCCATATCTGTTGACTCCCTCGAACGGTTGGTCGTCGCGGATTTCAATGCCGGTTCCATCCTGTCATGTCGAGCCCGACCGCTCGCCCCAGACCTGAAGAGCTTTTGCTCTGGCACTATCGATAGAGGTGGAGCGTGGAAGCTCCGGAAGGAGTGCGGCCCAGTTGGGACTGTTCGACAGGTTTCGGCGCGGCCGCTCAGCGCGTAGGAGCGGCAATGATCCCGCGGCCGACTTGACCTATATGCGCCAGTGGGTCGCCGAACGCACTGGCGTCGAGGCGTTCGTCGAGCCGAAGACCACCGTCACCGAGCTCACGGTGGTGCTGGTGGCGGGCGACGGCGAATGGACGCGGCGGCGCGCGGGCGGCGACGCAGGCGCCAGACGGCTCGCCGACCGGCTCAAGATTCCGGTTTACGACGTGCAGAAGGTCGGCTACCCGCAGCGGATGCGCGACTACGACGCCCGGCGCCGGATCGAACGCGAACGCGCTGCTCGGCGGGAGTTGGAGGACCGTTAGGGTACGGATCGTGGGGGACACGATCACCGAACGGTTCGTCGACAGCGCCGACGGGGTCCGTATCGCCGTCTACGAGCAGGGCAACCCGAACGGGCCGACGCTGGTGATGGCGCACGGCTGGCCGGATTCGCATGTGCTGTGGGACGGCGTCGTCGCGCGGCTCGCCGACCGGTTCCGCATCATCCGATACGACAACCGTGGTGTCGGCAAATCGACTGTGCCCAAGCCGATTTCGGCATACACGATTTCGCGGCTGGCCGACGACCTCAGCGCGGTGATCGCCGCAGCGAGTCCCGGCGAGCCCGTGCATCTGCTCGGCCACGACTGGGGTTCGGTGTCGGCGTGGGAGTACCTGGGCAGGCCCGGCGCAGCTGAGCGGGTGGCATCGTTCACCTCGGCGTCGGGGCCCGGCATCGCCCACTACGGCGGCTACATCTTCGACAGCCTCAAGCGGCCGTACCGCCCCGTCCAGTTCGTCCGCGCACTCGACCGGCTGCTGCGCCTGACGTACTGGTATCCGTTCGCGGCACCGGTGCTGGCACCCGCGGTGTTCAAGGGTCTGATGCGCGCGAGCGACAACGCCCTGCTCACCGACGGCGTTCCCGCCGAACAGCGCTTCCGCAGCGACACCGCCGCCGTCGATCTCGTCAACTCGTTGAAGATCTATCGCTCGCTCGCAGTTGCGCCACCCACTGCTTTCTCCGCCGACCGCTACGTCAGCGTGCCGGTGCAGCTGGTGGTCGGCGCGAAAGACCCGGTGGTGCGCCCGCACGGCTTCGACGACCTGTCGCGCTGGGTGCCGCGGCTGTGGCGCCGGGACATCAACGCGGGTCACTGGTCGCCGATGTCGCATCCGCAGGTGCTGGCCGCCGCCGTGAGCGAACTGGTCGACCACCTCGAGGGCAGGCCGGCAAGCCGGTCGCTGCTGCGCGCCGAAGTCGGCCGCAGGCGCGAGGCTTTCGGTGACACGCTGGTGTCGGTCACCGGAGCGGGTAGCGGCATCGGGAGGGAGACTGCGCTGGCCTTCGCGCGCGAAGGCGCCGAACTGATCGTCAGCGACATCGACGAGGCCACCGTCAAGGAAAGCGCGGCGCTGATCGTCGAGCGCGGCGGCATCGCGCATCCGTATGTGCTCGACGTGTCCGACGCCGACGCCGTCGAACGGTTCGCCCAACAGGTGTGCGCCGAACACGGCGTGCCCGACATCGTGGTGAACAACGCAGGCGTCGGTCAGGCGGGGGAGTTCCTCAACACGCCTGCCAACCAGTGGGAGCGCGTGCTCGACATCAACCTCGGCGGTGTGGTCAACGGCTGCAGGGCATTCGGCAGACGTCTGGTCGAGCGTGGCACCGGCGGCCACATCGTCAACGTCGCCTCGATGGCCGCGTACTCGCCGTCGAAGACGCTCAACGCCTACTGCACGTCCAAAGCCGCGGTGTACATGTTCTCCGACTGCCTGCGCGCCGAACTCGACACCGCGGGCGTCGGGCTCACCACGATCTGTCCCGGCACCACGGACACGAACATGCTCGCGAACACCCGGTTCGACGTGCCCGATCGGTCCGATGAGAAGGTCGAGGAACGACGCGAGCAGCTGCAGAAGTCGTTCCGGTTGCGGCGCCACGGACCGGACAAAGCCGCCACGGCGATCGTCTCAGCGGTGAAGAAGAACAAGTCGATCCGGCCGATCACCCCGGAGGCGCACCTGCTCTACGGCACGTCGAGGATCGCGCCGCAGATCATGCGCAGCACGGCACGTAAGAGACTCGCCTAGCCGTCGCCTGCTGAGCCGGCAATTCAGCCGTTCGCGACGATGGCTGGATCAGCCGCTCGCGGCTATGTCTTCGAGCACCGCGAACATCGTCCGCGTCGGTACGCCCGTGCCGCCCTTGCCGTTGTAACCCCAAGGGCCGCCGGTGTTGTAGGCCGGGGCGGCGATGTCGATGTGGGCCCAGGACACTCCGTCGGCGACGAACTCGCGCAGGTAGGTGCCGGCGACCAGCATGCCGGCGTACCGCGAGCCGCTGACATTGGCCAGATCGGCGACCGTCGACTTCAGGTCGTCCTTCAGTTCTTCCGGAAGCGGCATGGGCCAACCGTTCTCGCCGACCTCCTGGGACAGCCTGGCGACCCGGTCACGGAACTCGTCGGAGCCCATCACCCCTGGTGTGCGGGCACCGAGCGCGACGGTCTGCGCGCCAGTCAGCGTCGACGTCTCGATCAGATAGTCGGGGTCGTCCTCGCATGCCCGCACGATCGCGTCGGCGAGGATCAGCCTGCCCTCGGCGTCGGTGTTGAGCACCTCGACGGTGATCCCGCCGTACTGGGTCAGCACGTCGCCGGGCCGCTGCGCTGTCGCCGACGGCATGTTCTCTGCCATCGGCACGGTGGCGATCACGTCGATCGGCAGGTTCTGCTTGGCGGCCAGCACCACCGTCGCGATGACGGCCGCTGCGCCGCCCATGTCCGACGTCATATGGTGCATGTTGGCGGCGGGCTTGATCGAGATGCCGCCCGTGTCGAAGGTGATTCCCTTGCCGACCAGCGCGACCCGCTTGCCCTTCCGTTTGGCGCCCTTGTGGCTCAGCCGGACCAGCCGGGGCGGCCGCGACGAGCCCTTGCCGACGCCGATCACGCCTCCGTAGCCGTCCTTCGCCAGCGCCCTGTCGTCGAGCACCTCCACGTCCAGACCGGCAGTCTCGCCCAAAGCTTTTGCACGCTTGGCGAATTCGTCGGGATACAAATGCGACGGGGGTGTGTTGACGAAATCGCGTGCGGTGGCGACAGCCGTCGCGATGTCCATGGCGCGCTGCGCCTCTGCCTTCGTCCTGGCCTTGGTGTCGGCCGTCAAGACGGTGATCTGGCGAAGGCCGTTGTCCTTGGGCGCGGTCTTGTCGCTGCGGAAGTCGCTGAACCGGTAGGCGCCGAGGATCAAGCCTTCGATGGCCGCCTCCAGGTCGATGTCCGACAGCGTGGTGATGACCGCCTCGGTGCCGTTCAGCGACCGGGCCGCCACCCCGGCGGCGCGGCGGATCACCTCGGATGGCCAGTCGTCGCGGCTCTTGCCCAGGCCGACCGCGAGCACGCTGCCCACCGGCAGAGACGGTGCGACCACCCTGGTCACCTGCTCGGTGCCGCCCTTGGCCCCCAGCGCCTCGAGGGCGACCTCGATCTCGCCGACGGCCTCGGCGTCGAGGAACGGGTTGGCGACGACGGTGGCCTTCGCGTCGTCGTCACCGGGGCTGACGACCGGAACGATCAACACGGTCTTGTCGGCTTTGCGCTTGGGCAGCGACGAGCTGACGGCGACGGCGGGGGCCTGGTAACCGGGATTTGCGGGGCTCACGAGCGTCGAGCCTATCGTTGACGTGCTCCTCGGGGTGAATGGCGAGGATTCCCGCGGCGGCTTACGCCGGTGTCGGGGTGCTTCCTGCTTCGACACCCACTGCCGCAACGGGTTGCGGTCTAACACGGGCTCCACAGGCGTTTGGTCTCTCTGCCCGCCCGGCAGCGAGAATGACCTTGGCGGCATTGTGGTCTCTGTCGTGGACTGCGTCGCATGACGCGCACTGCCACTGCCGGATCTGGAGGGGGAGTTCGACGAGGCGGTGCCCGCAGGCCGAGCAGGTTTTGCTCGACGCTAACCACCGCGACACCGTGTGCACGGTGCGCCCGTAGCGGTCGGCCTTCTCACCGATGATCTTTACGAATTGCCCCCACCCCGCATCGGAGATGGCGCGTGCCAGCCGACGGTTGCGGACCATGCCTGCAATGTTGAGGTCTTCAACGTGGATCACTTGGTTTTCGCGCACCAACGCCAAAGCCTGCTTGTGGTGATAATCGCGCCGCGCCCGCGCCACCTCGTTGTGGGCGATAGCGATCTTGCGGCGGGTCTTGTCTCTATTGGTTGATCCTTTCTGCCTGCGGGACTTCTGCCGCTGTAACCGCGCCAGCTTGCGCAGTTTGCGGCCCAGGTGCTTGGGATTGTCGACATCGACTCGTGTTCCGTCGGTGGTGGCGATGGTGGCCAGCCGGGCGATGCCCACGTCCAGCCCAGCCTCACGCGCCACCGCCGGCAGCGGCGTGGCAGCGACGTCGACGACGAAACTGGCATAAAAATGGCCATCGGCTTGGCGGATGATAGTGACACTCGACGGCTCGCTGGGCAACGGCCTTGACCAGCGCACCGCTACCTCACCGACCTTGGCGAGGTACAACCGGCCATTGGGTTTGAGGCTAAATCCGTTGCGGGTGAGTCGAAAAGACTGCCGATGATCCTTGCCCGATTTGAACCGGGGACGGCCCACGGTGCGGCCTGCGCGTTTCCCGCTGCACGAGTCGAAGAAGTTGCGCCAGGCCCGCCGGGAGTCGTTGACCGACTGCACCAACGCCACGCTCGGCACCTCGCACAACCACGCTCGCGCCTCGGTGGTCTTGGCCACGGTGATGACCCGGCGTTGAATCTCGCTGTCAGACAGTTTCACCCCGGCCCGGTAGGCCGCATCGCGAATACCCAGCGCGTCGTTGAACACCACCCGGGCGCACCCGAACACCCGGGCCAACATCTTCTGCTGCGCCCCTGTCGGTTCGATGCGGTACCGGTAACGCATCTGCATGACCCGACTTTAAGGACAACCTCTGACAACCCGACCGACCACCGTCCCCAATAGCGTGTCATCACTGCACGTCCACCGGGTGTGGTGACAAAGTACCGACGGGCAGTCTTGCCTGAGGAGCTTTCGTACCCGCGTGCGCGGACACCAGTGCGCGCTGAACGACTCCGCAGTCTCCTGCAGCGGTGCCACCCCATCGATCATCAAGCAACATATCGACGGCAACCTGACCACCCTGAACGTCGGCATAGCATCGGCGATAAACCCAGACAAGCCCAACCCCGGACCAAAGCCTATCGGTCAACGCGACACGTGCAGGTCATAGGCCGTCACGGGAACATCGAAACCCTTGAGCATCAACGCTTCCTGCGGGATCGCCGGCCAATCGGGCAGTTCGTCGCGCATGTCGGAGGAGGCCAGGATCTGGCCGGGTGCCGCGGCGGCCGCCAAACGCGCGGCGAGGTTCACCGGATTTCCGAAGTAGTCACCGGCGATGGCCAGCACCCGCCCGTATCCGAGGCCGGCGCGGACGTGCAGCCCCGCCTCCCGCGCGCCGGGATGTTCCACCAGGTCGAACGCCACCTTGACGAGCTGTTCGGGCGTCGAGCTGACCCACATGACCTCGTCGCCGATGAACTTGACGATGCGGCCCCCGTCGGCGAGCACCACGTCGTTGACCGCGCCCGCGAACTCGACGAGAAGCTCCGACAGCTCGGTCGCGGTGAGCCGTTGGGTCAACGCAGTGAAACCCGTCAGGTCCGCGAACCCTATCCCGCAGATCACGCTGGCCGTGGTGTCGCGGACGACGCCCTCGAAATAGGTGCGTGCGCTGACGGTGTGATGGCGAAACACCGCGTCGATCAGCGTCGCGAGGCGCGGGATGAACTCCCCGACAGCGCGGTACGCGCGCGCGGTCGTCAGCTCGTCGCGGCTGTGCTCCATCTGGATGTCGGGCAGCCCGAGGCGGATGGCGGTCGAGCCGGCCTCCGCGAGCCGGGCCATCGACGCGCCGAGCACCCGCAGCAGTGTCCGCGTCGAGTCGTCGCCGACGGCGGTTTTCAACGCGACCCAGGCCGCCAGCCCGTCGAGGTCGGCCTGGCTGAACTCCGGCTGGTCCGTACCTGCGACGCTCAGCCCGAGCGCACGCCAGGCAGCAGCCAGGTCGTCGGCGGACACGTCCAGTCGTTCGGCGGCCTCGCCAAGGGTGTAGATCGGGCGACCCGTCCGCTGCAGCGCATCGCCGGACAGGCCGAACAGCCGGCCCTGCCGTTCGGCCTCGACCATCTCCTCGGCGGTGAACCCGAGGCCGTCGAGGTATTCGATCAGCGCTGCGCGTTCGCGGGCATTGGCGATTCCGGCGGCTTCGAGCGCATCGAAATCGACCATCCACCGGAGTCTGCCAGCGCCGACGCCACGATTAGGGTTGATTCCCGTGAGGACACAGAAGTGAGCGAGCTCCAGCACGGCCCCCTCGAAGAGCGGCATCGCCAGCTCGGCGCCAGCTTCGCCGAATTCTCCGGGTGGCTGATGCCGGTCTCCTACCAGGGCACGGTCGGCGAGCACACGGCAACCCGAACAGCCGTCGGCCTTTTCGACGTCAGCCACCTCGGCAAGGCCTCGGTCCGCGGCAGGGGCGCCGCCGAGTACGTCAACGCCACCCTCACCAACGATCTCGCCAGGATCAGACCGGGCAAGGCCCAGTACACGCTGTGCTGCACCGAATCCGGCGGTGTGATCGACGATTTGATCGCCTACTACGTCTCCGACGACGACATCTTCCTGGTACCGAACGCCGCCAACACCGCCGACGTCGTCGCCGCGCTGCAGAAGGACGCTCCCGACGGGCTGACCATCACCGACGAGCACCGCTCACGTGCGGTGCTCGCCGTTCAGGGGCCGAAGTCGGCCGACGTCGTCGGCTCGCTGGGACTACCGACCGACATGGACTACATGGGCTACGCCGACGCGCAGTTCAGCGGCGTCGAGGTGCGGGTATGCCGCACCGGCTACACCGGTGAACAGGGCTACGAACTGCTGCCCGCCTGGGACGACGCCCCGGTGGTGTTCGACGCGCTGGCCGACGCCGTTGCCTCGGCGGGTGGCCAGCTGGCCGGGCTGGGTGCCCGCGACACGCTGCGCACCGAGATGGGCTATCCGCTGCACGGCCACGAGCTGTCCCGCGAGATCTCGCCGTTGCAGGCCCGCTGCGGATGGGCGATCGGCTGGAAGAAGGAGTCGTTCTGGGGCCGCGAGGCGCTTCTCGCCGAGAAGGAGGCGGGGCCCAAGCGACTGCTGCGCGGTCTTCGCGCCGTCGGCAGGGGAGTGCTGCGACCGGATCTGACGGTGCTCGACGGCTCGACCCCGGTTGGCGTCACGACGTCGGGAACCTTCTCTCCGAGTTTGAAAGTCGGCATCGCGCTGGCGTTGCTCGACACCGACCGCGACATCGCCGACGGGCAGAAGGTCGCGGTCGATGTCCGCGGCCGCCCGGTCGAATGCGAGGTCGTCAAACCCCCGTTCATCGAAGCAAAAACCCGGTAGCGGGCGGATATACAATCGCCCCATGACTGACCGCCTCGAGTTCACCGTCGATCGCAACGCGAATCCGGCGAGCGACGAGGTACGCGCCGAGGTCCTGGCGAATCCGGGTTTCGGCCGGTATCACACCGACCACATGGTCTCGGTCGACTACGTGGACGGCAAGGGCTGGCACAACGCCAGGGTCATCCCGTACGGGCCCATCGAGCTCGACCCGTCGGCGATCGTTCTGCACTACGCGCAGGAGGTCTTCGAGGGGCTGAAGGCCTACCGCTGGGCCGACGGTTCGATCGTCTCGTTCCGCGCGGAGGCCAACGCCGCGCGGCTGCGGTCGTCGGCCCGCAGGCTGGCCATCCCCGAGCTGCCCGAAGAGGTGTTCCTCGAGTCACTGCGGCAGCTGATCGCCGTCGACGGGCAATGGGTGCCTCGCGCCGGCGGCGAGGAGTCGCTGTACCTGCGGCCCTTCATCTTCGCCTCCGAGCCGGGACTGGGCGTGCGGCCCGCGAACGAATACCGCTACATGGTGATCGGTTCGCCTGCGGGCGCGTACTTCCCGCGCGGGATCAAACCTGTCAGCGTGTGGCTGTCGCACGAGTACGTGCGTGCCTCACCCGGCGGCACCGGCGCGGCGAAATTCGGCGGCAACTACGCGGCGTCACTGCTCGCGCAGGCCGAAGCCGCCGACAACGGATGCGACCAGGTGGTGTGGCTGGACGCGATCGAACGCCGCTACGTCGAGGAGATGGGCGGCATGAACCTGTTCTTCGTGTTCGGCAGCGGCGGGACGGCCCGGCTCGTCACACCCGAGCTCAGCGGTTCGCTGCTACCCGGTATCACGCGGGATTCGTTGCTGCAGTTGGCAACTGACGCAGGGTTCGCTGTCGAGGAACGCAAGATCGACGTCGACGAATGGCAGAAGAAGGCGGCGGCGGGCGAAATCACCGAGGTGTTCGCGTGCGGCACCGCCGCGGTGATCACCCCGGTGTCGCACGTGAAGCACGGCGACGGCGAGTTCAGCATCGCCGACGGTGAACCGGGTGAGATCACCATGGCGCTGCGCGACACGCTGACCGGCATCCAGCGCGGCACCTTCGCCGATACCCACGGCTGGATGTCGCGGCTTTCCTGAATACGCGAGAAGCGTTGCGCGGCGCGCCGAGATCGACCAAATGGCGGCCGCTACTCGCACTTTCACACCCAAATGGCGGTTTGGACGCAAGGGGGCGGGTCGTTACCCGATTGCCAGGCCGACCGCGGCCACCGTCGTCGTCACCTCGATGGCGGCGCCGAGCACGTCGCCGGTGATTCCGCCGAAGCGGCGCACGCAATGCGTCACCAGCACGGCGGTGCATGCCAGCGCCACCAGCACCGCTGCCGGGCCCTGCCACAGGCGGGGTCCGGCGAGCAGCGCGAGCGCCGCTACCCCCACCACCCACGCCGCGACCACCGCCACCGGCTGACTGCCCGCGACCATCGACCCCAGCGTGCTGCCCTGCGCCGACGGCACCGAGGTCCGGCAGGCGGCGACGGCGGCGACCCGGCCCGCGGCCACCGCGACGATCACCGCGACCGTGCTCAGCTCGGCGAAGGCCAACCCCTGCACCAGGATCACCACCACGACGGCCGCCACCCCGAACGGGCCCGCTGTGCCGTCGCGCATCACCTGCAGCGCCCGCTCCGCAGGTCCGTAGCAGCCGAGACCGTCGACCGTGTCGGCCAATCCGTCGATGTGCAAGCCCCTGGTCGCGAGCAGCAGCGCAGCCACTGCGAGCACACCCGTCAGCGGGTGGCCCGGCCCGAACGCCAGCGACGCCACCCACACCACTGCGGCGGCCAGCGCGCCGAGCGTCACGCCGACGAACGGCAGTGCGGTTATGACTCCGCGGCCGACGCCGGACCCGTGGCGAATCGGCAACACGGTGGCAAAGGCGAAAGCCCCTGTGACCGAACGAATCACGACGAGACGCTGGCCTCGTCGAAGGTCGCCATCGACCGCAGCGTGGCGATGGCGGCCCGTACCACCGGCAGGGCCACCGCCGCTCCGGTTCCCTCGCCCAGTCGCATCGACAGATCGACGATCGGTTCGAGTTCGAGCTTCTCCAGCGCGAGCGTGTGCGCGGGTTCGGTGGACCGGTGGCCTGCGCGCCACCATTGCCGCGCGCCTGGCGCGAGCGCGTCGGCGACCAGTGCGGCCGACGTCACCACCACGCCGTCGAGCAGCAGCGGGGTCCGGCGCACCGCCGCCTGCGCGACGAACCCCGCCATTGCGGCCAGGTCCGCGCCGCCGCACACCCGAAGCAGCCCGAGCGGGTCGGCGGTGAGGCCGCTGGCGCGGTAGAGCGCGTCACGGACGGCGGCGACCTTGCGCGACCAGCCCGCGTCGTCGATCCCGGTGCCGCGGCCGACGATCGCGACCGGCTCGGTCCCCGTCAGCGCTGCGATCAATGCCGTTGCCGCCGTGGTGTTTCCGATTCCCATGTCGCCCGCGATCAGCAGGTCCGCTCCGGCGTCGACCTCCTCGTCGGCGATTCGGCGGCCCGCTTCGACAGCGGCGAGGGTCTCATCTGCCGACAGCGCATCCTCGACGGCGATGTTGCCGCTGCTCCTGCGGACCTTGTGCGCACCGATGGGTCCGGAATGCGGTTCGTCGACGTCGACCGCGATGTCGGCAACCCGCACCGTGGCGCCCGCGGCCTCGGCGAGCACGTTGATCGCGGCCCCGCCCGCGTCGAAGTTGGCCACCATCTGCGCCGTGACCTCGGCGGGGAAGGCCGACACACCCGCCGACGTGACGCCGTGATCGCCAGCGAACACCACCACCCGAGCGCGCTCGAACTGCTTCGGCGGGCACACGCCCTGACAGGCCGCCACCCAGACCGACAGCTCTTCGAGTCGTCCCAGCGAACCCGCCGGTTTCGTCAGGGTGTTCTGCCTCGCCCGAGCCTGTCCCGCGACGTCCTCGTCGGGCGACTCGATCGGCGGGATGTCCGTCACCTGGATCCTTCCACTGGCTCTTTCACCGTCACCGGCTGTCCGGCGACCACAAGCACGACACGGTCGCACACCGCGGCCAGCCGCTGGTTCAGCGCGCCCAGTTCATCGGCGAAGAGGCGGCCCGCCTCGGTCTCCGGCACGACGGCCAGACCCACCTCCGGGCTGACCAGCACCAGGTCCGACGGGTATCCGGCGACGGCCTCGACCAGATCGTCGACGTCCGCGCGCGCCGACCCGCCGGTCCATGCCTGTGCGCGGTCCATCGCCGCGGTGAGCCATCCGCCGACATCGTCGACGAGGGTGGTGCCCGCCTCCCCGGATCGCAATTGCCCAGCCACGTCGGCGGTTTCGACCGTCGACCAGTTCTGCGGTCGACGGGCCCGGTGGGAGGAGACACGCGCTGCCCATGCGTCGTCGTCGGCGACGGGACCGGTGGCCAGGTAGCGCACGCGATCACCGGATCGCCCGACGAGCGACTCGGCCCATTCGGACTTGCCCGAGCGGATACCACCGAGCACCAGAACGTGCACCGGGGAACTCAGGTGACTTTGTCGCCGCGGTTGACCTGCGGCCGGGGTGCACGCATCCGCCGCAGCTGCGACGCGCGGCTTGCGGCGTAGAAGCCGAGCTTCCAACCGCTTTCGGTGTGATCGGGATACTTCTCGTCGACGAGCTTGTTCACCCTTCGACCCAGGAAGAACCCGTCGACGATCATGATCGCCATCAGGATCAGCATCGCGGGCGAGATGTAGTACTGCACCTGGGGCACCGCGAGCATGACGAAGATCAGACCGAGCGCTGCGGGCATGAAGAGACCGAGAACGCTGATGCGACGGGAATCGACGATGTCGCGGGCGTACCGGCGCACCGGACCCTTGTCGCGCGGCAGCAGGTAGGCGTCGTCACCCGCCATCATCCGTTCGCGACGTTCGGACATGGCGGCGCGGCGGGTGGCCTTCTCGTCGCGGCGCTCTTCGCGCGACAGCTTGCGCCCGCGCAGTTCCTTGCGCCGCCTCCTGGCTTCCGCGGAGGTCATCGGGGCCGGCGCGACGGGGCCGCGGCGGCGCGCGGAATCGCGCTTGGGCGTCGGCCTGCCCTTGGGGGCTGTGGTGCCACCTGGCCTGGTCTCGGGCCCGCTGTCGGTAGTCGCCTCGACCGCGGTGCCGTCGTCGGGTGGCGGATTGTCCTTCTTGCGGCCCAGCAGGTTCACGTCCGCCAGCATAATCTGCCCGCATGACCGCACACCGGGTCGGCCGACGACGCCGCAGGCCAGCTCGCCGGGTTGGCAAAGGTCACGGCCGACAAACTCGGGAATACCGGCGTGACGGGGTACCGTTGACCAGGTGGGCTGTCGACCGGCCCGCAACCAAGAGCCATTCAGGGAGACGCAATGACTGTTCAGGACGAGTCGGCTGTGAAAACAGAGGGAGCGACCGCCACCCACGGCGTGGCTCTGACCGACGCGGCGGCCGGAAAAGCCAAGGCGCTGCTGGACCAAGAAGGCCGTGACGACCTGGCGCTGCGCATCGCCGTGCAGCCGGGCGGATGCGCGGGACTGCGGTACAACCTGTTCTTCGACGACCGTGCCCTCGACGGCGATCTGACCGCCGAGTTCGGCGGGGTGAAGCTGACCGTCGACCGGATGAGTGCCCCCTACGTGCAGGGCGCCACCATCGACTTCGTCGACACCATCGAAAAGCAGGGCTTCACCATCGACAACCCCAACGCCACGGGTTCGTGCGCGTGCGGGGACTCGTTCAACTGATCTAGTACTGGCCCACCGCGCGCAGCAGGTACGAACACACCAGGACCTGGTTGTCCTGCACGAGTAGCTGAGCCACCGCCTGTTCCTCCACCTCCGGTGGCGGGCGGGTGCGGCTGCCTGCGGGCGTGACGTTCATGCTGAACAGCACCTGCGCCTGCGTGGGTGACGAGAACACCATCTTGTCGACCGAGGTGACCTCGGCCTTGCCGAACTGCTTCCTGAACGCATCGCTGCTCAGATCCGCCAGCGCCAGGTCCGACCGCTTTTCTTTCACCGCGTCGAACAGGCCGCACAACGTGTTGCGGGCGACCTCCTCGGTGTCCCCTCGCTGCAGCGCATCGAGATAGTCCTGGATCGCCGTCTGCGCCCGCGAATTGGTCAGCGTCGCGGGCGTCGACTCGTCGCTGGAGCGCATCACCAGAATCGTTGCGCCCACGGCGGCGGCCACCACGGCCAGCGCCAGTAATGCAAAGAGCACGGCGCGCCACGGGCGCCGCCTTGGATACGGGATCGGCGGCGGAAGCATGCCCGGGTACATCGGCGGCGCAACGGGATTGTCCGGGTAGGGCTGCGCGGGCGGGCCGACCATATGCGGCGGTGGGCCGGGATGGCTGGGCGGGCCGACCGGTCCAGCGCCGAAATGGGGCGGATAGGGACCGGCCATGGTAGGCAGGTTAGCGCAAGCGGCCGGAGACCGACGGCGTCCTGAGGCTCGCTACGATTATCTAGACTGCTTAATGAATTGAAGGGTGATTCTTCGTGACCATCGCGGTAACCGGATCGATCGCAACCGACCATCTGATGCGATTCCCGGGCAAGTTCTCCGAAGGATTGCTGCCCGAGCACCTGCAGAAGATCTCGGTGAGCTTCCTGGTGGACGATCTGGTCATCCACCGGGGCGGCGTCGCGGGGAACATGGCCTACGCCATCGGCATCCTCGGCGGAGACCCGACGCTGGTCGGCGCCGTCGGCACCGACTTCGACGACTACCGCGGCTGGCTCACCAGCCACGGCGTGGACTGCGACAGCGTGCTTGTCTCCGACTCCGCCTACACGGCCCGCTTCGTGTGCACCACCGATCAGGACATGGCGCAGATTGCGTCGTTCTATCCCGGTGCGATGTCCCAAGCCCGCGACATCAAGCTGGCTGACGTCGTGTCCCGAAGGGGCACACCGGATTTGGTGATCGTCGGCGCTAACGATCCCGACGCGATGTTCCTGCACACCGAGGAGTGCCGCGCGCTCGGGCTCGCCTTCGCCGCCGACCCGTCGCAGCAGCTGGCCCGGCTGACCGGCGACCAGATCCGCCAGCTGATCGACGGCGCCGCGTACCTGTTCACCAACGACTACGAGTGGGACCTGCTGCTGCAGAAGTCCGGCTGGTCGGAGGCCGAGGTGATGCGCCAGATCCAGATGCGCGTCACCACCCTCGGGGAGAAGGGCGTCGACATCGTCGGCCGCGACGGCACCTTCATCCACGTCGACGTCGTGCCCGAGACCGAGAAGGTCGATCCCACCGGCATCGGCGACGCCTTCCGGGCCGGCTTCCTGACCGGGCGCGACAAGGGGCTGTCCATCGAGCGGGCCGCACAGCTGGCGTCGCTGGTGGCGACCCTGGTGCTCGAGGCCCCCGGCCCGCAGGAGTGGAGCTGGGACCCCGGCGCAGGCATCAAGCGGCTGACCGACGCCTACGGCGACGAAGCGGGCGCGGAGATCGCGCAGGCGCTGGCCTGATTCACGGCTCAGCCGTGGTGGCCTGATTCACGGCTCAGCCGTGGCGGCCTAAAGCTGCACCGGGTAGGTCGGCTCGCTGATCTGCGGCGTCACGCTGCGTTCGACGAAGATCGCGTGCCACAGCATGAAGATCAGCACGGTCCACAGTCGCCTGCTGTGATCGCTTGCGCCGGTGCGGTGTTCGTCGAGCATGGTGCGGACCGCCGCGATGTCGACCAGCTCGCCCGCCCCTGAGGACGCTGTCAGGCCGTACGCCCAGTCCAACAGCTCGCCCGCCCGTAGCCAGTGCCGGATCGGCACGGGGAAGCCCAGCTTCGGCCGGTTCAGCACGTGCGGCGGAATGACAGGCTCCAGCGCGCGTCGCAGCGCGTATTTGGTGGTGGCCCTGGTGATCTTCTGGTCCAGCGGGAGGCGCGAGGCCACCGCGAACACCTCGGGGTCCAGGAACGGCACGCGCAATTCCAGCGAGTTGGCCATCGTCATCTTGTCCGCCTTGACCAG
This sequence comes from uncultured Actinomycetota bacterium, assembly GCA_963786995.1. Lineage (GTDB taxonomy): Bacteria > Actinomycetota > Actinomycetes > Mycobacteriales > Mycobacteriaceae > Mycobacterium. Next base: position 441,573 of record CAWBBH010000012.1, read on the forward strand.
GATGTCGCCCCGCAGCCACGTGAACAGGTCGATGTGCTGCATGCGCGCGACCGGATCCCAGCCCTGCGATCCGGCGTAAATGGGCGCGGTGACGTCGGTGTGGGTCCAGTCGGCGCGGAATCCCGGCAGCACCGCCTGCAGCTGGGCGTCGGAGAAGCTGCGGGCATTGCCGTAGTAGCGCTCCTCGAGCGTTTGGCTGCCCCTGTGCAGCAGGCTCTTTCCCCGCACGCCCTCCGGAAGCGGAGCCGACACCTTGGCCATCGACCGTCGCAGCGGCCGGGGAAGATAGTCGAAAGGCTTGAGCGACAAGGGCTCCCGATAGATCGTGTAGCCGCCGAACAGTTCGTCGGCGCCCTCGCCGGAGAGCACGACCTTGACGTGCTTGCGCGCCTCGCGGGCGATGAAGAACAGCGGCACCAGCGCCGGGTCGGCGACGGGTTCGTCGAGGTACCAGACGATTTCGGGCAGTGCCGCGACGAACTCGGCCTGGCTGACGACCTTGGTGACGTGCCGGGCGCCGATCGCCTCCGCCGAAGCCACGGCCACGTCGACCTCGGAGAAGCCCTCCCGCTCGAAGCCTGTGGTGAAGGTGATCAGCCGCGGGTTGTGCCGCATGGCGAGTGCGGCGATCGCGGTCGAGTCGATCCCGCCGGACAGAAACGATCCCACAGTGACATCGGCGCGCATGTGCTTGGCCACCGAGTCCTCGAGCACGGCGGTGATCTCGTCGTAGCGGCTCTGCTCCGAACCGGCGTTGAACGGCTTGGCGGCGAATCGGGGAGTGAAGTACCGGGTCACCTCGGGAGTGCCACCTGGCCGAACCCTGGCATAGCTGCCCGATTCCAGCCGCCGCACGCCGCGGTGCAGCGTCTCGGGCTCCGGCACGTACTGCAGCACCGTGTAGTGCTGCACGGCGCGGTCGTCGATACCGAGGTCGACGCCCAGTTCGTCGGCCAGATCGAGCAGGCACTTCTTCTCGCTGCCCACCGCCGTGCCCGCCGTTCCGGTGGCCATGTACAGCGGCTTGATGCCGAACGGGTCGCGCGCACAGAACAATTCGCGTTCGACGGTGTCCCACAACGCGAAGGCGAACATGCCGCGCAGCCTGGACAGCGAATCGGTGCCCCAGTAGTGGTAGGCGGCGATGATCGCCTCGCCGTCACCGTCGGTGTGGAACTGCGCGCCGTTGGCGGCGGCCAGCTCCTCGCGCAGCTCCAGGTAGTTGTAGATCTCGCCGTTGAAGACCAGCACGTAGCGGTCCGGTGTCTCGGCCGGGCCCCACCGCAGCGGCTGGTGGCTGTGGGCGATGTCGATGATCGACAGCCGGTTGAACCCGAGCACGATGTCGCCGTCGTGCCAGGTGCCCGGCTCGTCGGGCCCGCGGTGGCGCATCAGGTGCGAGGCGCCCGACACCGCGTCGACCAGACCCTCGGATACGTCGGCGGACGGGTCAGTCAGCAAGGCCAGCAGTCCGCACACCGCGCCAGTATGCCGAATGGACGAGGTGTGTCGAGACCTGCACCCGCGGGTGGTCTACGCTGCGTAGTATTCGCCTGGTTCAACCGATTACTAGGAGGCTCCAACGTGACACCTCGCGGACGCTGGGTGGTGGCACGGAGAGCGGCGTTGGCGGTCGTCCTCGGCGCCATCGCACTGCTGCTCAGCGGGTGCAGCTGGTCGGAGGTGCTCGGCCTCGGCTGGCCGGAAGGCATCACGCCTGAGTCGCACGTCAACCGTGAGCTGTGGATCGGCTCGGTCATCGCATCGCTGGTCGTCGGCGTGATCGTGTGGGGCCTGATTTTCTGGGCCTCGGCCTTCCACCGGCACAAGAAGGGCGACACCGAGCTGCCCCGGCAGTTCGGCTACAACATGCCGCTCGAGCTTGTGCTCACCGTCGTGCCGTTCCTGATCATCTCGGTGCTCTTCTACTTCACGGTGGTCGTGCAGGAGAAGATGCTCAACAAGGAGCCCAATCCCGAGGTCACCATCGACGTGACCGCTTTCCAGTGGAACTGGAAGTTCGGCTATCAGAAGGTCGCGTTCAGCGACGGTACGTTCGACTACGACGGCGCCGACCCGGCGCGCAAGGCGGCCGTCGCCTCGGGTCCCGAGGGTCTGGAAGGCGAACACGGCGGTGAATTCGGCGTCTTCGGGAACAAGAACCCAGAGGACCGGAGCTACCTGAACTTCGACAAGGTCGAGACCCTGGGCAGCAGCAGTGAAATCCCGGTTCTCGTGGTGCCGTCCGGCAAGCGCATCGAGTTCCAGATCGCTTCTGCCGACGTGGTCCACGGCTTCTGGGTGCCGGAGTTCCTGTTCAAACGCGATGTGATCCCCGACCCGATTCCGAACAACTCCGACAACGTCTTCCAGATCACCGAGATCATGAAGACCGGCGCGTTCGTCGGCCGGTGCACGGAGCTGTGCGGCACCTATCACGCGATGATGAATTTCGAGTTGCGGGTGGTCGAGCCCAACGACTTCAAGGCCTACCTGCAGCAGCGCATCGCGGGTAAGACGAATGCCGAGGCGCTGACGGCGATCAACCAGCCGGCGACCGCGGTCACCACGCGTCCGTTCGACAGTCGACGCGGCGAGCAGGCCGGGGCGCCGGCGCAGGCGAGTAAGTAGGGGCGTCCATGCACATCGAAGCCAGGCTGTTCGAGTTCCTGACCGCGTTCTTCATCCTCGCGGCCGTCGTCTACGGTGCGCTGACGCAGATCTTCCAGTACGGCGGCGTCGAATGGGCGGGCGTCACCGCCCTGGCCATGACTGCCGGGCTGACCATGATCACCGGCACCTTCTTCCGGTTCGTCGCCCGCAGGCTCGACACCAGGCCCGAGGACTACGAGGACGCCGAGATCAGCGACGGCGCCGGCGAGCTGGGTTTCTACAGCCCGCACAGTTGGTGGCCGATCGTCATCGCGCTGTCCGCGTCCGTGGCGGCCGTGGGAATCGCGCTCTGGCTGCCGTGGCTGATCCTCTCCGGTGTGGTGTTCGTGCTCGCATCCTCGGCGGGACTGGTCTTCGAGTACTACACCGGAGCCGAGAAGCACTGACCGTTCAAGGTCACATCTGGGCGTCAGTTGGTCTGCTACCGCGCTGTGAAATTCGATCCGCTCATCGGTTTGGGTAGGGTTTGCCGAGGCCGTATACGTCGCTGTCAGCCGCTTGCTGTCGCGCCGATGAGTAGTGGAGAAGGATAGGCGTTAATGAGCGGGCCGAATCCCCCAGGACCGGAACCCGACGCTTCGGACACTCCGGATCAGGAACCGGGCGAGCCGACCGCCGGCGAAGATCGCGTCCAGGACGCCACCGGCGAGACGGAGATCCACTCGCGTGCCTATTCGGCGCCTGAGTCCGAGCAGTTCACCGCCGGGCCGTACGTCGCTGCCGATCCCGACCTCTACGACTACGACGAATTCGACAAGACCGAAGTGGTCGACGCGGGCAGGCCGCCTCGCTGGCCCTGGGTGGTCGGCGTCGTCGCGATCATCGCAGCCATCTCCCTCGTGGTGTCGGTGTCCCTGCTGGTGATAGGCACCGACTCCGACAACCTCAACGCCCAGGGCGGGCCGACGTCGAGCACCACCACGGCGCCGCCGGTGCAGGACGAGATCACCACGACGACCCCGCCACCGCCTCCGCCACCACCGCCGTCGGAGGAGCCGCCCCCTCCGCCGCCTCCGGAGACCGTGACGGTGACCGAGCCGCCGCCCGCCCCCGCGCCTGCCCCGGCGGAGCCGCCGCCGCCGCCACCCCCGGAGGAGCCGCCGAGTGCGGCCGCGCCGCCGCCGACCTCGACGACCCGCGCGGGTCCGCGTCAGGTGACCTATTCGGTGACCGGCACCAAGGCGCCGGGTGACATCATCACCGTCACCTACATCGACGCGTCGGGGCGCAGCCGCACGCAGCGCAACGTCTACATCCCGTGGTCGTTGACGGTGACGCCGATCTCGCAGTCCGAGGTGGGATCTGTTCAGGCGTCCAGCCTGTTTCTGGTCAGCAGGCTGAACTGTTCGATCACCACGAGCGACGGCACCGTATTGTCCTCGAATACCGGCAACTCCGCACAGACAAGCTGCTGATGACAAACAAGACACCGACCCCGGTCCGCTCGCGGATCAACCCGATGGCCAACGGCGCCGACAACACCGACCGGATACTGCTGGCGGCCTGTGCGGCGGTCTGGCTCGCCGTGCTGGGATCGGCGGTTGCGGCCGCGGTGGCGCTGGTCGACCTCGGCAGCAAGCATCAGGAGTCATCGAGCGAGTCGGGCACGCCCTGGTTGCTGTACGGGGTGATCGGGGTGTCAGCGCTGGTCATCGTCGGCGCGATCCCACTGCTCATCCGGGCAAGGCGCACGGCGCTCGACGACCCGCGCGGCGGACAGGGCGGCGGCAGTCAACAGGCACCCGCGCGGACGCAGACGACGGCGCGGGCGCCCGAGCCACGCACGCAGAACCTCCGGACCGCCCAGGCCCCCGCAGTAGGGGGCCGCCAGCGCAGTGCCTTTCCGTCGTCGCCGGGCGTCAGCGCGTACGACGCCGGGCTACCGCCCGCCGTGGAACGGGTGTGGCTGCGCTGCTCGGTGGTCATCGCCATCGCCATCGGCGTGGCGCTGTTGGCCATCGGCATCGCCACCTACCTGATGGCTGCCGGCCATGACACGTTCGCCTGGGTCGCCTACGTGGTCGCCGGCCTCGTCACGCTCGCCATGCCCGCCGTGCCGTGGACGTATCTCAAGCAGTTGCGCGAAGTCGCAGACGCGCACTGAGACTCAGCCGACGGGCGCCCGTTGCTCGCCGCTGACGCGCCCGCTGGCGCACCGTCGGATCGACTCCGACCCACCTGGGGAGGGACCTGACGTCGGGACGCGACTGAGCGCGTGTCAGTGGCCGTTGGTCGAGCCGTGCCCGTTGGAGCCGTGCCCGTTCGTGCCGTGGCCGTTCGTCCCGTGCCCGTTCGAGCCATTGCGGTCCTGGTGCTCGCGCAGCGCCGTGAGCGCCTTGCGCTCTCCGGCATGCTCGGCCTCGACGAGCGCGTCGTGCTGCTCGGCCGGATCCGCGCGCAGGAAGCTGCCGGTGCCGGGGGAGCCGCCGGAGCCCAGCTTGTTCATCCGCTTCGGCACAGGAGCGCCCTGGTACTCCAGCGGAATCGGATGGCCGTGATCGTCGACCGGTCCCAGCGGCTGGTGCAACTCGATGTAGGCGCCGTGTGGCAGGCGTTTGATGATGCCCGTCTCGATGCCGTGCTCGAGTACCCCGCGGTCGCTGCGTTGCAGACCGATACACCAGCGGTAGGTGATGTAGTAGACGATCGCAGGCAGCACCACCATGCCGATACGGCCGATCCACGTCGTCGCGTTCAGCGAGATATGGAACTTCAGCGCGATGATGTCGTTCATGCACGCGAAGGTCAGCACGATGTAGAACGCGATCGCCATCGCACCGATGGCGGTGCGCACCGGAGCGTCCCGCGGCCGCTGCAGCAGGTTGTGATGGGCCCTGTCGCCTGTGAACCTCTGCTCGAGGAACGGCCACGCGGGCAGGAGCATGAAAATGACGCCCATCAGCACGGCGATCCAGACCGGCTGGGGGATCGTGTGCCCGAAGAGGTAGAACTCCCACGCGGGCCAGAGTCTGATGAGGCCGTCTGTCCACATCATGTAGAAGTCCGGCTGGCTGCCCGCCGAGATCTGGGACGGCTTGTAGGGTCCGAGCTGCCAGATCGGGTTGATCTGCAGGAGGCCGCCCATCAGGCCGAGGATGCCGGTCGTCACCGCGAAGAACGCGCCGGACTTGACGGCGAACACCGGCATGACGCGAACGCCGACGACGTTGGTCTCGGTGCGGCCGGGACCGGGGAACTGGGTGTGTTTCTGGAACCACACCATCGCGAGGTGCACGCCGATCAGCGCGAGGATGATGCCCGGGATCAGCAGGATGTGTAGCGCGTAGAGCCGCGGGATGATGATGCCGATGTTGCAGTCGGCTCCTGAACCGCCGCAGGGGAAGTCGCCGGCGAACAACGCCCAGTGCAGCCAGGTGCCGACGATGGGAACACCCATCGTGATGCCCGAGAAGGCGGCGCGGAGGCCGGTGCCGGAGAGCAGGTCGTCGGGCAGCGAGTATCCGAAGAAGCCCTCGAAGATCGCCAGGATGAGCAGCAGCGAGCCGATGACCCAGTTGGCCTCCCTGGGCTTGCGGAATGCGCCGGTGAAGAAGATCCGTGCCAGGTGAACCATGATGGAGGCCGCGAAGAGCAGCGCCGCCCAGTGGTGGATCTGGCGGACGAACAGGCCGCCGCGGACCTCGAAGCTGATGTCGAGGGTGGAGGCGAAGGCCTTCGACATCTCGACGCCGCGAAGAGGCTGATACACGCCCTGGTAGGTCACCTCGACCATCGACGGGTCGAAGAACAGGGTCAGGTAGACGCCGGTGAGCAGCAGGATGATGAAGCTGTACAGGGCGATCTCACCCAGCAGGAACGACCAGTGGGTGGGGAACACCTTGTTGAGCTGCCGTCGGACCGCCGCCGAGGGGTGGTAGCGCGAGTCGATCGCGTTTCCCTGGCCGGCGGCAACCTCCGCCATGCTGGGCGGTTTTGGCAATGTTGGACTCATGATGTCCGCTCCCAAAATGCCGGTCCGACGGGCTCGATGAAGTCGCCGTTGGCGACGAGATACCCGTCTTTGTCAATTGTGATGGGCAGCTGCGCCAGCGCGCGCGCAGCCGGGCCGAATATGGGTTTCGCGAAATGCAGTGCGTCGAACTGTGATTGGTGGCACGGGCACAGAATACGATACGACTGCTGCTCGTACAGCGAAGACGGGCAACCGAGGTGCGAGCACACCTTGGTGTAGGCGAACAGGTCGCCGAAGTTGAAGCTCTCCTGCCCCTGCCGTTTGACCACCTTGTTCATGTCGCCCGGCTTGATGCGGATGAGCATCACCGGGTTGCGGACGCCCATCAGGATCTCGTTGAGCCGATGATGTGACTCGGTGGTGGTGCCGTCGCCGTCGGACTCCCGCCACGGGAACACCGTTTCCATGCCGCCGGCGTCGAGGTCTTCGGGACGCATCTTGACGAAAGGCGCTCCGTGGCTGGTGTTTCCGGTGGCGCGTGCCATGAAGATGGTCTCGCCGGTGAACCTCGGTGTCCATCCCGACGTCCACAGCACGGCTTTCTTGCCCTCGGCGGTCGGAACCACCGGCTTCCACGGGTTCTTGATCAGGCCGCCGATGAATGCGACCAACGTGCCCGCGCCGAATGCGCCGAGGCCGATGCCGAGCGAGAGTCCGATCATCTTGCGGCGCTTGATGCCTGACCCCTCGAGCGCATCCGAGAGGTTGGCTACGACGGTCTTGCGCTGGATCTCGGGCGAGGCGCCGTCGTGGCGCTCCTGGATGCTGATCTCTTCAGGGATGAACTTCTTCTGGTACAGCACCGCACCGATGCCGATGGCGAGGATCGAGAGTCCGAACGTGAGCCCGTAGAGCGGGGTGGCCAGGTCGTACCACCAGTGGCCCTCGGTTTCCTTGCCCTTGTACTCCCACGGCCAGAACAGGAAGACCAGCAGCAGCGCGAGGCCCGAAAGGCCGCCGAGCAGAAGCCAATTCGACACCGAGCGGGCGGCGCGCTTCTCGGCCTTGGTGCCCCCGACGGGCCAGCGGTCTTCCTTGTAGACGATCTCGACGCCGTCGAGCTTTCCGCCGAGCTCGACGAGCTCCTCGCGGGACATCGACGCCAGCTCGGCATCGCTGGGCTGCCCGGGAACACCGGCGTGGCCGGGAGCGTCCGTTCCCTTGATGTCGTCACCGTCCATGGGCGATCCGCTCTGCCCTCCTCGCTCCGTCACGATCGGGCTCCGATCCACAGGGCCGCCGCGACGACGGCCACAATGCCGATGATCCAGATGGCCATGCCCTCCGACGTGGGCCCGAAGCCGCCCAGCCCGTAACCGCCGGGGTTCGGTGCCTCTGCGGACATCCGGACGTAGGCGACGAGGTCGCGCTTCTCCTCGGGGGACAGCTGACGGTCGGAGAACTTCGGCATATTCTGCGGGCCGGTCTGCATCGCGGTGTAGATCTGTGCAGGTGTCGCTTCGCCGAGGTCCGGGGCGTACTTACCGGAGGACAGCGCGCCGCCCTTGCCCGTGAAGTTGTGGCAGGAAGCGCAATTGAGCCGGAAGAGGTCGCCGCCGCGGGCCACGTTGTCGCCGATCAGCGAGGTGCCGGCGATCTGGCCGTTCTCGTCGCGCGGGACCTCGGGGCCGCCGCCGTTGGCCTGCACGTAGGCGCCGAGCGCGTCGATCTGCGCCTCGTCGAACTGCGCGGGCTTGTCAGGCGCCTGTGCCTCGCCGCGCATCGCGGGCATGCGGCCGGTCGACACCTGGAAGTAGACGGCGGATTCACCGACACCGATCAGGCTGGGCCCGCGGTCGGTCACTCCCTGCAGGTTGACGCCGTGGCAGGTGACACAGGACGTGTCGAACAGCTCCTTGCCCGTGCGCAGCATCGCCGAGGCGGACTCGTCGGCGACCGCGACCTGCGGCGTCGGCGTCAGCGTGGCGGCGAGGCCACCGGCGACGCCGAGTCCGATCAGCAGCAGCACCGCCGCTGAGAGTCGCCGACGAAGCCGGCGGCGGTTCAATGTCGCCGGCCTTCCGGCTCCACGGGCCTTCCTGGTCATCGAACCCCTTCTCATCGGGCTGTTACCGGACGAAGTAGATGGTGGCGAACAGCGCGATCCACACGATGTCGACGAAGTGCCAGTAGTACGACACGACGATCGCCGCGGTGGCCTGCGCTGGAGTGAACTTGGTCATCGTGGTGCGCGCCAGCAGGTAGATGAACGCTATGAGGCCACCGATGACGTGCAGGCCGTGAAACCCGGTGGGCAGGTAGAAGACCGAGCCGTAGGCGCTGCTGGAGATCGTGGTGCCGTGGTGGACCAATTGGATGTACTCGTAGCCCTGGCCGAGCACGAAGAACAGACCCATCACGAACGTGATCACATACCAGCGCCGCAAACCGAACACGTCGCCGCGTTCTGCCGCGAAGACGCCCATCTGACAGGTGAAGGAGGAGGCAATCAGCACCAGCGTGACGGGCACGGCTTGAAAGAGGTTCAGCTCGGTCGGCTCGGGCGGCCAATCGCCGCCGGCCTGCGAGCGGGCGGTGAAATACATCGCGAACAGTCCAGCAAAGAACATCAGCTCGCTGGAAAGCCACACGATGGTGCCAACACTGACCATATTGGGCCGGTTCAGCGAATGCACGCGCGACGTGATCGCGGTTCCCGACGTCCCTACAGCGCTCGTCACAACGCAAGTATGACGCTTTGTAGTTGTTCATCTCCACCCGGGTGGAGCAATTCGTCATAATCTGGTCGTGACTTCATCGCACAGCGACCCTTCGTGGCCGTTGATCCTGGGCCGACTGACCACTCAAAAGCCGTTGGAGGCGGGCCAGGCGGCCTGGGCGATGGATCAGATCATGACCGGCGCCGCCACGCCGGCGCAGATCGCGGCGTTCGGCGTGTCGATGAAGATGAAACGTCCGACGCCGGCGGAGGTCACCGAGCTGGCCGCCACGATGTTGTCCTACGCGCTTCGGGTGCCGACCGATGAGATCGGCAACGACACCGTCGACGTGGTCGGCACCGGCGGCGACGGCGCCAACACGGTGAACCTGTCGACGATGGCGGCCATCGTGGTGGCCGCGGCCGGGATCCCCGTGGTCAAGCACGGCAACCGGGCCGCGTCGTCGCGCAGCGGCGGCGCCGACACCCTCGAAGCGCTCGGGGTCCGTATCGACCTCGGCCCCGAACAGGTGGCGCGCAGCGTCGCCGAGGTCGGTATCGGCTTCTGCTTCGCCCAGACATTCCATCCGTCCTACAAGCATGCGGGCGCGGCACGCCGCGAAATCGGTGTGCCGACGGTATTCAATCTGCTTGGGCCCTTGACGAATCCGGGTGCGCCCCGAGCCGGGCTGATCGGCTGCGCATGGGGCGATCTGGCCGAGGTGATGGCGGGCGTCTTCGCGACCCGCCGGTCCAGCGTCCTCGTCGTGCACGGCGACGACGGACTCGACGAACTCACCACGACGACAACGAGCACCATCTGGCGGGTGCAGGCCGGCACCGTCGAGAAACTGACCTTCGATCCGGCCGGTTTCGGGTTTGCACGCGCGGAGATCTCCCAGTTGGTCGGCGGCGACGCCGAGAAGAACGCGGCGGAGGCGCGTGAGGTATTGGCCGGTGCCACCGGGCCGGTCCGCGATGCGGTGATCCTGAACGCCGCCGGCGCAATGGTGGCCCACGCCGGGCTAACCAGCGGCGCCGAATGGTTCTCGGCGTGGGAGTCGGGGTTGAACCGCGCTGTCACCGCCATCGACTCGGGCGCGGCCGAACAGCTGCTCGCGCGTTGGGTGCGGTTCACTCAGGAGGTCTGACGAGTCGAGGGTCTGCGCAGCGGCCAGCCGGGCCGAGCGCGCCGACGCAGCCCACGACGCCCACCGCCCCGCGCATCCCACCGGAGACGCCCAGCCGGGTTCGGATCGCACGATGCGCACACCGGGCTGCCCGAGCCAGCGCATGATCAGCCCGACTTCTTCGACCAGCGCGCCGCCCAGCGGGGCTGTGGCAGGCAGAATCGCCTGTGCCGCAGCGGTTATCGCGTCGATCACAGGCATCGGCGGCACACCCCGTGGTGCGAGCCCCGCGGAGGCGAGCTGCCCGCAGCGGATCACCGCGAGATGCCAACCGCCGCTGCCGTCGGGGCGCGCAGCGACGAGTTCGGTGACCGCAGCGAGCGCGCGCAGCCGCTGACCGCGCCACAGCACATCGATCGCCGCCGCGGCGTGGTCGCGCAGCCGGGCGGCGGTCTCGTAGCGGTTGGCGGCGGCCAGCTCGCCGATGCGGGCCTTTACCGCGGCCAGCGCCATGTCCTCGGCTCCGTCGATCAGCGCCGCCGCGCGCCGTGGTGCCTCGGCGTAGCCGTCGGCGGCCACATCCCGGGGCGCCGGGCACGGCGACAACTCGCGTTCAGGGCAGCTGGGTCCGTGCCGCGCGGAGCGGGCGATCCTCGCGGTGCAGGTGCGAAGGCCGGTGAACCGGGCAAGCAGATCGGCGGTCTCGAGAGCGTCGCCGCGCACCCGGAATGGACCGACGGCGCTGTCTCCCTTGGGGTTACGCACGATCGACAGCCGCGGGAACGCCTCGTCGGTCAGCACGATCCACCACCACCGCTGCGGGAACTTGGATCGGCGGTTGTAGGGCGGCGCGTGGGCGGCCAGCAGCCGCAGCTCGCGCACACCCGCCTCCAGGTCGTGTGCGCACTCGACGTGGTCCACCCGGGTGGCCAGGGCGACCATCTCCTTGATCCGCGGGCGTGAATCGGATCCGTTGAAGTACTGACCGGCACGTCTGCGCAGATCCACCGCCGTGCCGACGTAGAGCACCTCGTCGGCGGGCCCACGGAACAGGTACACGCCGGGTTTGCGGGGGAGGTTGACGGCCAGCACCCGCTTGCGCCGCTGCTCGGCCGACACGTCGGGCAGATAGGAACGCAGGTCGGTGTAGGTGTGCACGCCGCGGTTGCCGACCCGCTCGATGAGCGCGTGCAGCACGTCGACGGTGGCCCGCGCGTCGTCGAGGGCGCGGTGGGTCGGCGTGGTCGCGGCGCCGAACAGCCGGGCCAGCGCGGAGAGTTTGACGCTGGGCGCCTCGTCACGGGTCAGCACGCGCCGGGCCAACCGGACGGTGCACAGCACCGGGGGGCGCGGCCAGACGATCTCGCAGCGTTCCGCTGCGGCCCGCAGGAAGCCGATGTCGAAACCCGCGTTGTGCGCGACGAGCACTGCGCCGCGGGCGAACTCGAGAAACGCAGGCAGCACCGACTCGATCTTCGGCGCGTCGCGGACCATCGCCGAGGTGATGCCGGTGAGTTCGACTATCTGCGGCGGGATGCTGCGGCCGGGGTCGACGAGGGTGGCCAGCTCGCCGAGCACCTCGCCACCGCGCACCTTCACGGCGCCGATCTCGGTGATGGCGTCGGCATTGCCGCCGTCGCCGTTCGCGCGCCCGCCGGTGGTCTCGAGGTCGACCACGACGAACGTGGTGTCCCGCAGTGAGACATCCGCCAGCGGATCCACGTCGGCGAAGCTCAGCTGGCCCATGCGCTGAAGGTAGGCAGTGACACCGACAGTGCCGACGTGCCACGCGGGTGGGGGGTCCATTCGCTCGCGGATGGATGTCGGTGGCGGCCGTTACCGTGCGACTAACCGATCGAGAGGACGGTCAGATGGACGAGACCAGGGACACCGGCCCGGTGACCATCGACTGCGACGACTGCGCGGTCCGCGGACCCGGCTGTAAGGACTGTGTCGTGACCGTCCTGCTCGGGGTGCCCGACACACTGCTCTCCGACGAGCGCGCGGCGTTGGAGGTACTTGCAGAGGCGGGGATGGCGCCGCGGCTGCGGCTCGTGCCGATCCACCGCCCCGGCGGTTCCGGATTCGTCGCCTGACGACACGCCTGGCAACGGAGCGTGTCCGAAAAACTCTGAGAGGCTGTTAAATTTGCGTCTCCTGTTTGGACAAGGCTGATGCCGTTTCGTAACCTGTCTGAGACCTAAGACAGTTCGGGGCGACTTGCCAACGGCAGTTTGAGGACACAGAATCTTGACGCTCGACCGTACGCAGCGGATCACGCGCGCGCTTAAGCGACCCGTCATATGTGTGATATCCGGACTGATGCTGTTCGGCGGAATTCTTTCCGCGAATGTGCAGGCCGATCCCGCAGCCGACGCGCTGGCTAAGCTCAACGAGCTATCCCGGCAGGCGGAGCGGACCACCGAGGCGATGCATTCGGCTCAGCTCGATCTGGACGCCAAGCTGGCCGCGCAGCAGGAGGCCGAGGCCAAGCACACCGCCGATCAGGCAGCGTTGGATACGGCCAAGTCGCAACTGGCAACCTTTCAGGCAGCAGTCGACAAGTTTGCTGCGGCGCAATACATGGGCGGCAGGACCAGTGGCATGGACGCCATGCTGACCGCTGACTCACCGCAGCGCCTCATCGACCAGCTTTCCGTTCAGCGCGTGATGGCGGCTGAGATGTCGGCGCAGATGAACAGCTACCGCACTGTCAACGAAGAGGCCGCCAAGGCCCAAGAGGCCTCAGCCAAGTCGGCGGAAGCGGCCAAGACCGCCGCCGAGCAGGCCGCCGCAGTGCGCGCGGACCTGCAATCCAAGCAAAGCCAGCTGCAGGTTCAGATGGCCGTGGTGAAGTCGCAATACGAGGCCCTGACACCCGGCCAGCGGGAAGCACTTGCGGCTGTCCCGCCGCCGCCCCCGCTGCCCGAGTCTGCGCCGCCGGGCCCAGAAGACCCGGCCATCGTGGCTGCCCCGCCCGGCGGGATTCCGCCGGGCGATGTCGCCCCGCCTGAGGCCGCGATCCCGGGCGGGGAGGGCACCGGTGAGGGCACTCTGGCCGTCCAGGCCGCGCTCACCCGGGTCGGCTCGCCCTACTCGTGGGGCGGCTCCGGGCCCAACGCGTTCGACTGCTCCGGCCTGGTGATGTGGGCCTTCCAACAGGCCGGCGTCTCGCTGCCGCACTCCAGCCAGGCGCTGGCCCGAGGCGGCCAGCCGGTGGACATGTCGCAGATCCAGCCCGGCGACGTGGTCAACTACTATTCCGATGCCTCGCATTCGGCCATCTACATCGGCGACGGAATGATGGTGCACGCGTCCACCTACGGCACGCCGGTGCGAGTGGCACCGGTGAACAATGCGCCGATCTACAACATTCGCCGGTACTGAACGACCACTGCTCGGGCTGCTGCTGATCGTCGAGTTGATCGTGGCGGTGACCGTCGTCGCCGGCGCAGGCGCCGCCGCACCCGCCCCGGTCCCCGCACCACCGCCCACTACGTCAGCGGTCGCGTCGAGCACGGTGACCACCGCCGACGGCCGAACGGTCGAGCTGATCAACCTGGGCGGTCCGGCCACCCGACCTCTTCTCGACCGCGTGTCGGCCGCCATGAGCGACGCAGCCGGGGCGGTGACCGCGTTCTGGGGCGCCGACTGGCCCCGCCACATCGTCGTCGTCGCCACCGCGTCCGACGAGCAGTTCCGCGCCATGGCCGGTGGCGGTTCCGACATCGCCGCCGCTACTACCGGCCAGCGCATCGTGTTCGCGCCGGGAGCCGTCGGGCTGAGTGACTCGGCACTGCGAATCGTGTTGCGCCACGAACTCTTTCACTACGCCGCCCGGGCGAAGACGGCAGCCGATGCTCCGCGCTGGCTCACCGAGGGGGTGGCCGACTTCGTCGGCAGGCCGGATGCGCCGCGACCGGGTCCGAAACGGGCGGCCGACATCGCCCGATTGCCGACCGACGCCGACCTGGACACCGAGGGGGCGACCCGCACCCTGGCCTACGACCGCGCGTGGTGGTTCACCCGCTACGTCGCCGATCGCTACGGCACCGCGACGCTGCGCACGCTGTACGAACGGGCCTGCGGACACGGCCACCCCGACATCGACAAGGCGGTATCGCAGACCCTCGGCGCGGACCTCGACGAGGTGCTCGCCGACTGGCGAGCCTGGCTAAGAAGGACGACCTGACCGCGATGACCCGAGTCCTGCTGGTAACCAACGACTTTCCGCCACGACGCGGCGGCATTCAGTCCTATCTGCACGAACTGGTCGGCCAACTGATGCAATCGGGCGGTGACTACGCGCTGCGTGTGTACGCGCCGAAGTGGAAGGGCTGCGAGGAGTTCGACGAGGCCGCGCGTGCCACCGGCTACGACGTCGTGCGCCACCCGACCACGCTGATGCTGCCTGGCCCCGGCGTCGACCACAGGATGCGGCAACTGATCAGCGACCACGGCATCGAGACGGTCTGGTTCGGCGCGGCGGCGCCGTTGGCGCTGTTGGCGCCGCGCGCACGCGGTGCCGGAGCCAGGCGGGTTATCGCCAGCACCCACGGCCACGAAGTCGGCTGGTCGATGCTGCCCGTGGCCCGAAACGCGCTGCGCCGCATCGGTGACGGCACCGACGCGGTGACGTACGTCAGCCGCTACACCAGGGGCCGGTTCGCGTCGGCGTTCGGCCCGCACGCCGCACTGGAATACGTGCCGCCGGGGGTGGACACCGACCGGTTCGCGCCGGATCCGGGCGCGCGGGCCGACATGCGGGCGCGGTACGGGCTGGGCGACCGCCCGGTGGTGGTGTGCCTGTCGCGACTGGTGCCCCGCAAGGGTCAGGACATGCTCATCCGCGCGATGCCCGCCATCCGCAGGCGCGTCGACGGCGCCGCGCTGGTGATCGTCGGCGGCGGCCCCTACATGGACACGCTGCGCCGGCTCGCAGCCGACACCGGCGTGGCCGAACACGTGGTGTTCACCGGCGGTGTGCCCGGCGCCGAGCTACCTGCCCACCACGCGATGGCCGACGTGTTCGCGATGCCGTGCCGGACCCGCGGAGCCGGCCTCGACGTCGAAGGACTCGGCATCGTCTTCCTCGAAGCGTCGTCGACCGGGGTCCCGGTCGTGGCGGGCGACTCCGGCGGAGCCCCGGAGACAGTGCGGCACGAGGAAACCGGTCTGATCGTCGACGGCACCGATGTCGACCAGATCGCAACGGCGACAAGCGAAATACTCGCCGACCCGGACCGGGCCGCCCGGATGGGGGCGGCCGGACGGCGCTGGGCCGTCGACAACTGGCAGTGGCGACGCCAGGCGGCGCGGCTCGCGGGACTGCTCGCGCCTCAGCCCCTGGCGTAGAGCCCTTCGATCTCGTCGGCGAACTTCTCGGCGACCACCTTGCGCTTGACCTTCATCGTCGGCGTCAGCTCACCGGTGTCCTCGGTGAAGTCCACCGGCAGCACCCGGAACTTGCGGATCGCCTCCGCCTTGGAGACGGCCTGGTTGGCGTCCTTGACCGCGAGTTCGATCTCGGCGACCAGATCGGGATCCTCAGCCAGGTCGGCCACCGACGCGTCGGCGCTCTTGCCGTTGCGTTCCTTCCAGCCTCCGAAGGCCTCGGGATCGATGGTGATGAGTGCGGCGATGAACGGTTTCTGGTCGCCGACGCACATCGCCTGGCTGATCAACGGATGCGCCCGCAGCCGGTCCTCCAGCACTGCAGGCGCGACGTTCTTACCGCCCGCGGTGACGATGAGTTCCTTCTTGCGGCCGATGATGGTGAGGAAGCCGTCGTCGTCGATGGCGCCGAGATCTCCGGTGTGGAACCAGCCGGCTGAAGTCTCTCCGCTCCTCGCGTCCGCGGAAAACACCTTGGCCGTTTCCTCGTCGTTGTGCCAGTAGCCGGCGAACACCACACCGCCGCGGACCAGCAGCTCGTCGTCGTCGCCCAGTCGCAACTCGTTGCCGGGCAACGGTTTTCCGACCGAGCCGACCTTCACCGCGCCGACCTGGTTCACCGTGATCGCTGCGCTGGTCTCGGTGAGGCCGTATCCCTCGTAGATCGTCAGCCCGACTCCGCGGTAAAAGTGACCGAGCCGGGCGCCGAGCGGAGCACCGCCGGAGATCGCGGCGTGGCAGTCGCCGCCCAGCGCCGCGCGCAGCTTGCCGTACACCAGCCGGTCGAACACCGCGTGCTTGGCGCGCAGCAGAATACCCGGGCCGCCCGTTTCCTGAGCCTGGCTCCACTCGATCGCGGTGTTCGCCGCGATCTCGAAGATCCGGCCCTTGCCGTCGTTGCGCGCGTTCTGCTCGGCGGTGTTGTAGACCTTCTCGAACACCCGGGGGACCGAGACCACCAGCGTCGGCTTGAACACCCCGAACATCGGCACCAGGTTCTTGATGTCATTGGTGAAGCCCAGCGTCACCTTGTTGACGAACGCCGCGATGGTGATGGCCCTGGCGAGCACGTGGGCCAGCGGCAGGAACACCAGCAGACGCTCGCCCTTGTCCAGCAGCGTCGGGAAGGACGCCTTGGCGCCGCGGATCTCATAGACCAGGTTGGCGTGCGTCAGTTGGCAGCCCTTCGGCCTGCCGGTGGTGCCCGAGGTGTAGATCAATGTGGCCGGGTCGGCGGATTTGATGGCCGCCAAGCGGGCGTCCAGCTCGGCGCGATCGGTGGACTTGCCGGTCTCGGCCAGCTCGCCGAGCCCCGCGGTCACCGAACTCTCGATGCGGACCACCGTGCGCAGATCCGGCAGGTCACCTTTGAGCTGCTCGACCTTGTCGGCGTGCGCATCGGTTTCGGCGAACACGAGCACCGCGCCTGAATCGCTCAGCACGTGGCGCACCTGCTCGGCCGAGCTGGTCTCGTAGATGGGCACGGTCAGCGCGCCGACCGAGAGGATCGCGAAATCGATGATCGGCCACTCGTAACGGGTTGCCGAGAACAGCGCGACGCGGTCACCGGGTGTCACGCCCTCGGCGATCAGACCCAGGGCGACCGAACGTATCTGTTCGGCCACCTCCGCGGCGGTCACATCGCGCCACGCGCCGTCGACGAGGCGCTGCATGATGACGTGGTCGGGGTCGTCGCGTTCATGCGAGTAGACCGAGCTGACGACGGTGTCGTGCTCGCCGACTTCGAACGATGCGGGAACACTGAACTCACGCACGATCTTCGCCTCCGATGCTGGTAGCGGCATTGCCGGGAACAGCCTAGTCGGCCACGGGCGGTCACGGCGGGGCCATATGTGAAGCTAATGGCGATGAACAGCATCCAGATCGCCGACCAGACGTTCGTGGCGGCTGACCCGGTGGAGGTCGGAAGGGCCGTCGCCGACCCGGCGAGCTGGCGGCGCTGGTGGCCGGATCTGCACCTGACGGTGATCGAGGACCGCGGTCAGCAGGGCCATCGCTGGATGGTCAACGGCGCGCTGACCGGGACCATGGAGGTCTGGCTGGAGCCCTCGCTCGACGGCGTGATCATCAACTACTTCCTGCACGCCGAGCCGGCTGGCGCGTCCGCATGGCAGCTGGCCAAGATGAACCTCGCCAAGCTGAACCATCAGCGCCGGGTCGCGGGCAAGAGGATGTCCTTCGAACTGAAGCAGACGCTCGAGGCGTCGCGGCCTGTGGGGATGCCCCCGCCCGCCTGATACGGGGTTAAGGCCGGCGGCGACGGGTAGATTTCCTTTCCATCGGGCGCATGCGAGCACAGGAACGACAGAAAGCGGCCTAGTGGCGGACAAGACGGCACAGACCATCTACATCGACGCGGACCCATCCACGGTGATGGACGTCATCGCCGACGTCGGCTCCTACCCGGACTGGGTCGCCGAGTACAAGGAGACAGAGGTTCTCGAGGCCGACGACGAGGGCTACCCGAAGACGGCGCGGCTGGTGCTGGACGCCGCGGTGCTCAAGGACACGATGGTGCTGGCCTACGACTGGCCTGCCGACCGCGGTTCGGTCACCTGGTCGCTGGTGTCCAGTTCACTGCTGAGATCGCTGGAGGGCGCATACCGGTTGTCGCCCAAAGGTTCCGGCACCGATGTCACATACGAACTGTCGGTCGACCTGGTCATCCCGATGATCGGCCTGCTCAAGCGCAAGGCCGAGCGCAGGCTGACCGACACCGCATTGAAGGACCTCAAGAAACGAGTCGAGGCTGAGTGACACCCCCGCACCTACCCACGCCCGGATCAGTCTCTTCGTTGGCAAGGGCGGTGTAGGTAAGTCGACGCTCGCGACCGCTACAGCGGTACGCGACGCGCAAAGCGGTCTGCGGGTCCTCGTCGTGTCCACCGACCAGGCGCACTCGCTCGGCGATGTGCTCGGCACCTCCGTCGTACCCACGGGGCTGCGCGAACCCACCCGCGTGCTCGCCGACGACGCGGACGTAGGCGGCGGATTCCTCGACGCCCTCGCGCTCGACACGCTCGCCCTCCTTGAGGCACGCTGGCGCGACATCGTGGGCGTGCTGACCGCACGATTCGACGAATCGGATCTGGGACACATTGCCCCTGAAGAACTTTCGGCCCTGCCCGGCATCCAGGAAGTGCTCGGCCTGCACGAGGTGGGCGAGTTGGCGACGTCGGGGAAGTGGGATCACGTCGTCGTCGACTGCGCGTCGACCGCCGACGCGATGCGGATGCTGACCCTGCCGTCTGCGTTCGGGCTGTACCTGGAGCGCGCCTGGCCACGGCACCGCAGGCTTTCGGGGTCCGACGATGCGCGCACGGGGGCGATCGTCGAGCTGATGGAGCGCATCGACGCCGGCAACGGGGCGCTGACCGGCCTCCTCACTGACGGCGAGCGGGTGAGCGCGCACCTCGTGCTGACCGCGGAGCGGGTGGTGGCCGCCGAAGCCGCGCGCACCCTCGGCTCACTGGCGCTGATGGGCGTGCGCGTCGACGAGCTGATCGTCAATCAGGTTTTGGTGCAGGATGATTCGTACGAGTATCGCAACCTGCCCGAACACCCGGCATTCGACTGGTACTCCGAACGTATCTCCGAACAGCAGGCGGTGCTCGACGAACTCGACGCCACCATCGGGGATGTGCGGCTGGTGTTGGTGCCGCACCTCGCGGGCGAACCCATCGGCGCGAAGGCGCTCGGTGAGCTGCTCGAAAGTGCCCGCAATCGCGACGGCTCACCACCGCCGGGCCCGCTGCGGCCGATCGTCGACCGCGAGTCCGGCGCTGGGTTGGGATCGGTGTATCGGTTGCGGCTAAAGTTGCCACAAATCGACTCGTCCGCGCTCACCCTCGGACGGGTCGAGGACGACCTGATCATCGGCGCAGGCGGGATGCGGCGCCGCGTCCGGCTGGCGTCCGTGCTGAGGCGATGCACGGTGACCGACGCCCAGCTCAAGGGCAACGAGCTGACCGTGCGATTTCGACCCGATCCGGAGGTGTGGCCGCAGTGAGGCCTAACGGCGAGCACGCTGACCTGGGTTCGGAGCTGAGGGCGTTGGCGCAGTCCATCCTCGACCGCATCGACCCGGCGGTGCGGGCGGCGGCCGCGGCGGCCACAGGCGCAGACGGCCCGGGCAAGTGCCAGCAGGTGTGGTGTCCGGTGTGTGCGCTGGCTGCGCTCGTGAGCGGCGAGCAGCACCCGTTGCTGACCGTGATCGCCGAGCACAGCGTCGCGCTGCTGACCGTCGTGCGCGCCATGGTCGCCGACATCGAGTCGACGTCGGCCCCCGACCAACCGCCGCCCGACGAGCCGCCGCCGTCGGGTCCGAGCCGTTATCAGCACATCCCGGTGACCGTCGAAGAGTGACGGTAGAGTAAACCCCAAGCACTGCTGTCGGAGTGCGCACAATCCGGGAGGGTCCATGTGGTATTGGCTGTTCAAGTACATCTTCATGGGCCCGCTGCTGTCGTTGCTCGGCAGGCCCAAAGTCGAAGGGCTGGAATATGTTCCGGACTCCGGCCCGGTCATTCTTGCCAGTAATCACCTGGCCGTTGCGGACAGCTTCTACCTGTGTCTGGTGGTTCGGCGGCGGATCACGTATCTGGCCAAATCCGAGTACTTCACGGGCACCGGCATCAAGGGCTGGTTCAAGCGCTGGTTCTTCACATCGGCCGGGCAGGTGCCCATCGACCGCGCCGACGCCGACGCTGCACAGGCCGGCCTGGAGACCGCGGCGCGGGTCCTGAACGAGGGAAAGCTGCTCGGCATGTATCCGGAGGGCACCCGGTCACCCGACGGGCGGCTGTACAAGGGCAAGACGGGAATGGCACGGGTCGCGCTGAACACCGGAGTCAAGGTCATCCCGGTTGCGATGATCGGCACCGACGGCGTCAATCCGCCGGGCAGCAGGATGTGGCGGTTCGGGCGCGTGACGGTCCGGTTCGGCAAGCCGATGGACTTCAGCCGGTTCGAGGGCCTCGAGGGCAACCGGTTCATCGAACGGGCTGTCGTCGACGAGGTGATGTACGAGCTGATGCGCCTGTCGGGCCAGGAGTACGTCGACCTGTACGCCGCCGACGTCAAGGAGGGTAAACAACCCGCTGCCGAGCTCCTAGCCGGTTAGCTCGTTCAGTGCGTCGCGGGCACCCGCGCCGCACTGACCTCTGCGGTGTCCGCATCGGTCGAGCGAGCCGACACCATGCCCGCGACCACGATGACGGCCAGCGCCCACCACAGGTAGGAACCGCCCACCAGCTGCCGCCACAGCGGTGCCGTCGTTTCCTGGTGTTCGGGCATCAGCGTGATCGGCGTCCACACCATCAGCGCCACGCCGGCCGCGGAAACGGCACCGAGCATGACATCGCGATACCGCCAGGCGAGCACCCCACCGACGATCACCGTCGGCAGCGCCCACACCCAGTGGTGTGACCACGACACCGGCGACACCACCAGGCCGAACATCGCCACGCAGATCAGCGCCAGCACGGATTCGCCCGCCCGCAACGCCCGCCGCGCCGCCCAGACCGTCAGCCCCAGCACGGCGAAGCAGGCCACCGTCCACAGGATGAACCGTTCGCCCTCGCCGAGGCCGAGCCGGGCCAGGGCGCCCGCAATGTTCTGGTTGGTGTTCAGGGTCGCGGTTCCGATCCGGTCGGTGTTGCGCACCGTCTCGGTCCAGTACTCCCACGAGTCGCGCCACGCGAAGACGAAGCCGACGAGGGTGGCCAACAGACCCGACGCTGCGGTCACGATCAGCGCGCGGGTGTCCCGGCGCAGCAGGAAGTAGAGCAGGAACACCGCAGGCGTGAGCTTCAGTGCGATCGCGGTACCGAGCAGGATGCCGCGAGGCCACGGCGTCTTGCGTGGCACGCAGTCGGCGATGACAAGTGTCATCAGCACCACGTTGATCTGACCGAAGTCGAAGTTCGCCCGGATCGGCTCGAGGTAGATCACCGCGGGGGCCACGATCGCGGCCGCCAGCCAGGTGCGCCGCAGCCACGCGGGCTCGGAGGTGATCGACGACGTCGACCAGACATCAAGGCGGGTCAGCACGATCACCGTGGAGACGATCAACAGCAGGTATGTGATCACCGTGATGACTGCACTGGCCACCGAGAGCGGGAGCAGCGCGAACGGGGAGAAGACGATCGCCGCCAGCGGCGGATACGTGAACGGCAGCTCCAGGCCCGCGCGCGTTTCGAACATCGCGCCGTCGGCATACAGCGGTCTGCCGTCCAGCCAGGCGCGCCCGCCCATCCGATAGACGTCGATGTCGATGCGGTAGGTGACGTGGCCGAGAAGCCGCCAGCAGGCCCACGCCATCGCTGCCAGCGTGAGCAGCTGAAAAAGCCGCCACGCGGCGGTTGGCCACCGGCCAACCCTGTCGGGCGGTGCCATTTCCGCTCTCCCCCTACCCTTCGGGTGGGAGGTACCCCCAGGCGTGCGCCGCCCCCACCTACTCATGTCGCAAAACAGACTATCGGCCGTGCCCGGCGCGCCGGACCATATCCCCGGCACGTCGCCGCCTGGGCAGCGTAAGTTTTCTGCGTGCACGTGACGCTGGACTGGAGCCTGGACATCCCCGATGGGCGGATGCCGCTGGTGTTCTGCCTCGTCGCGTTCATCGGAACCTTCTTCGTCACCCGCACCATCGTGCGGTACATCCGCAGCCATGCCGACAGCGACAAGCCCCGTAAATGGTGGCAGCCGCGCAACATCTCCGCGGGAGGCGGCATTCACATCCATCACGTGGTGATCGGTGTGATCCTGGTCATGGTTTCGGGCGTCGCGATGGTGACGCTCGCTGTCGATGGGGGAGTACCCGAATTTACCGTCGCGGCAACCTTTTTCGGGGTCGGCGCGGCGCTGGTGCTCGATGAGTTCGCGTTGATCCTGCACCTTCAGGACGTCTACTGGTCCGAGGACGGCCGGACGTCGGTCGATGCGGTGTTCGCGGCCATCGCTGTTGCCGGGCTGTTGATCCTCGGCTTCAACCCGTTGTCGTTCTTCGACATCGGAATCTGGCGGCAGGACCAGACGCTCGTGGCGCGCGCCTCGGTTGTCGCGCTGGCCGCGCTGACGCTGGCGCTCGCCGTGATCGTGCTGCTCAAGGGCAAGGTGTGGACCGGGCTGATCGGGATGTTCATCACGCCGCTTCTGCTGGTCGGGGCGATTCGACTGTCCCGTCCGCACGCGCCGTGGGCGCGCTGGCGCTACACCGACAAGCCGCGCAAGATGCACCGCGCGCTGATGCGGGAGCGGATCCTGCGTAGACCCGTTGTGCAGGCCAAACTGTGGCTGCAGCACGTCATCGCAGGTGAGCCGCACTTCCCCGACGACCACGAGGTCAACCAACAATTGGACCGAGAGATTCGCGCCGCCCCCGCGCCGCCGGCCGAGCCCGAGACCGTTGCCGACAAGGCCACCGCGTAGGCCCGGCGTGAAGTACTTCTACGACACCGAGTTCATCGACGACGGGTACACCATCGAGCTGATCTCGATCGGCGTCGCCGCCGAGGACGGCCGCGAGTACTACGGCATTTCGAGTGAGTTCAACCCGGATCGGGCGGGGCGCTGGGTGCGTACCCACGTGCTGCCCAAGCTCCCGTCGCCGTCGTCGCAGCTGTACCGGTCACGCAAGCAGATCCGATCGGACCTCGAGGACTTCTTCGGCATCGACGGCAACGAGCCGATCGAGCTGTGGGCGTGGGTCGGCGCCTACGACCATGTGGTGCTGTGTCAGCTGTGGGGTCCGATGACCGCGCTTCCGCCCGCGATCCCGCGGTTCACCAGGGAACTGCGGCAGTTCTGGGAGGAGCGGGGATCTCCGAGGATGCCGCCGCGCCCGCGCGACGCCCACGACGCGCTGGTCGACGCGAAACACAACCTGCTGCGGTATCAGGTGATGACCGCCCTGTAGAGGATCAGAAGAAGATCGTAGCGTTCGCACTCGTGCCGTTATCGCACGTCACGGTGACGGGCCAGTCCCTCAGCAGCGGAGCGGCCGGAACCAGCCTGAGGTCTGCGGTGCTGTTCGCGCTCAGTGTGAAGTCGCGATCGAAGAACTCCGAGTCGTAGTGGCACTGGGCCGTCACGCCGCTGTTGTCCTTCACATCGATGACGATCCCGCCGAGGACCGTGTTCGACGTGATCGTCGGACCCTTCACCTCGGCCTTCGTGACGCAGGTCATGGGTTGGACGACCGACCAGTTGGTGTTGGTGCTCGTCACCTTCCCGTCGGGGCCGACCGTGCCGAGGAAGGTCGCCGAGCCGGGGTCATTCACGTCGTCATCGGTGAAGGTCACATTCACCGCGCCGTTGGAGTCGATGCCGCCGGCGACCGTGCCCCGCTTGAAGATCCCGTTCGGGTTGAACTCGGCCGGCCCACCGGCGGCGGGTCCCGTCGAGTTGAAGCGCAGCGCGACGCCGCCCGCGTTGGTGAACGTCGTCTCCCCGGGGAAGCCCCACTGCGCGCAGCCGGCGGGCGGTGCTGTCGGCGCGGGTGGCAGGGCGTGCGCTGGTGCTGCGAGGGTGAACCCGATCGCCGAGGTGGCCAGCGCGGCCGCCAGGGTGTTTCCCTATGTTTCCCGGCCGCCGGTGGCTCACTTCAGGAAGTCGCCCCACACCCATGCGGTGCCGCCGGGGCCTGCAGGAAAGACGACGTTGCACCAGTTGTCTTCCTTGCAGCCTGCCGCCAGATCGACCCGCTGACCCTCGCCGCCCTGCAGCACGCCGATGACGGTCCCCGTGCCTCCGGGTGCGTCGTATGCGTCGACGTCGCCGGTGACCTCACGGGAATTGCCCGCCTGCGCCGCGGCGGGCGCGTCACACGCCAGCGGGCTGGTGATCTCCCAATCTCCCCTGAGCTTGGCGTCGAACTGCCCCCGCGCCCTGCCGTCATCGCCGACGGTGCCCATGAAATGCAGCACGGGATCGTCAGGGAACGTCTCGCTGTGATAGAGCAGCGTCACCGTGCCGATAGGGGTGACGACGCCTTCCATGTTCCCGCGGTCTGCGCGATTGTCTGTGGCGGGCACCCCCGCGAAACTCCGGCCCACCGCGTTGAAGGTGACGGTCGGCCCGGTGCTCAGCTTCACGTGGGTCGGACCGGTGAACGCCCACTGTGCGCAGGTCCCCGGGGCGGCTTGCGCGGGCGCTGCCGCGCTGAACACTCCGGCGCCCGCTGTCGCCGCCGCGACCGCGGTCAACCGGCACATCCTGCGAAATCTGCCCCGTGACATCTGCCGACTCCCCACTCCGGTGCGTGTCATTTCCGTCCAACTGGACGTTAACGGTGTGACGCCTGCGAAAAAATCGGGTGTTTCCCTATGGCTGCCGGGCGCCGGCTGGTAAATCGGCTGGTCTGGCCCCGTTACCATGGACGGGTGAACTGGACCGTCGACGTACCCATCGAGCAGCTGCCGTCGCTGCCCCCGCTGCCGGACGACCTGCGGCAGCGTCTGGACGCCGCGCTGGCCAAACCGGCCGCGCAGCAACCCAGCTGGGACGCGGGACAGGCCGCGGCCATGAGGACCGTACTGGAGAGCGTGCCGCCCGTGACGGTGCCCTCCGAAATCGAGAAGCTCAAGGGACTGCTGGCCGACGTCGCCCTCGGCAAGGCCTTCCTCCTGCAGGGCGGGGACTGCGCGGAGACATTCGTCGACAACACCGAACCCCACATCCGCGCCAACATCCGCACGCTGCTTCAGATGGCGGTGGTGCTGACCTACGGCGCCAGCATGCCCGTGGTCAAGGTCGCCCGCATCGCGGGTCAGTACGCCAAGCCGCGGTCGGCCGACATCGACGCCCTCGGGCTGAAGTCCTACCGCGGGGACATGATCAACGGCTTCGCGCCGGACGCCGGGGTGCGCGAGCACGATCCGTCCCGTCTGGTCCGCGCCTACGCGAACGCCAGCGCCGCGATGAACCTGGTGCGGGCCCTGACGTCGTCGGGCCTGGCGTCGCTCGAGTCGGTGCACGACTGGAACCGCGAGTTCGTCCGGACGTCGCCCGCCGGCGCCCGCTACGAGGCGCTGGCCGGTGAGATCGACCGCGGGCTGACCTTCATGAGTGCGTGCGGCGTCGACGACCGCAACCTGCAGACCGCCGAGATCTACGCCAGCCATGAGGCACTGGTGCTCGACTACGAGCGGGCCATGCTGCGGCTGTCGACCGACGACGAGGCCAAGGCCAAGCTCTACGATCTCTCGGCGCACTACGTGTGGGTCGGTGAGCGCACCCGTCAGCTCGACGGCGCCCACGTCGCGTTCGCCGAAGTGATCGCCAACCCGATCGGGGTCAAGATCGGTCCGTCCATGACGCCGGAGGTGGCCGTCGAGTACGTGGAGCGGCTGGACCCCAACAACGAGCCCGGCCGGCTGACGCTGGTCAGCAGGCTCGGCAACAACAAGGTGCGCGACCTGCTGCCGCCGATCATCGAGAAGGTGCAGGCGACCGGTCACCAGGTCATCTGGCAGTGCGACCCGATGCACGGCAACACCCATGAGTCGTCCACCGGCTACAAGACCCGCCACTTCGACCGCATCGTCGACGAGGTGCAGGGTTTCTTCGAGGTGCACCGCGCGCTGGGCACCCATCCCGGCGGCATGCACGTGGAGATCACCGGCGAGAACGTCACCGAGTGTCTCGGTGGCGCGCAGGACATCTCGGACTCCGACCTGGCCGGCCGCTACGAGACCGCGTGCGATCCGCGGCTGAATACGCAGCAGAGCCTGGAGCTGGCGTTCCTCGTCGCGGAAATGCTGAGGGACTAGAGCAGTCCCGACAGATTGCTGCCGAGCGTCCATGCGGCGGCGGTCAGCGCGCCGGTGAGAACGAGCACCGCGACCACCCAGAAGAGCAGCATCCGCCTCGCGCGCTGACGCGCCCAGTAGAATTCGTCGAGGTCGATGCCCGCGAATTGCCCAGCGGCACCATAGGTTTCGTCGGGCGCGTCGTCGTCCTGCCAGTCCTGCGGGCCGCGGGTGAGCTCGCGGGTGTGCTGTCGCGGCGGCGTCGGCCTCACCGTTTCGGTGACGGCGCTCGGTCCGGAGCTGCCACGGTCGATCTGCGCCGAGAGGTGCTGCGCCGAGTTGCGAGGTGCGGGCACGCGGAAATCAGGTAGCCCCAGCTCGTCGACGATCGCATCGAGTTGCGCTGCCATGTCCTCGGCGTCGGCGTATCGTCCGGCCGGATCGCGGGTGGTCGCTCGCCGCACCAGCCCGTCGAATTGTGTTGGCACACCTGGAATCACCGAACTCGGTGCGGGCACGTCGTGGTCCAACCGCTGATAGGCCACCGTCAGAGCGGTGTCACCGTGGAACGGCGTGGTGCCGGTCAGCAGCTCGTAGGTGAGGATGCCGACGGCGTACACATCGCTGGCCGGGCCGGCGTCGCCGGTGCTGACCTGCTCGGGGGAGAGGTAGGCCGCCGTGCCCAAAATGACACTGGTGGAGGTGATCTTGGCCTCCGCGAGCGCGCGGACGAGTCCGAAATCGGCGATCTTGACTTCGCCGCTGTCGGAGATCAACACGTTCTCCGGCTTCACGTCCCGATGCACAAGGCCCTGGCGGTGTGCCGCCGCGAGGCCGCCGAGCACGGGGCCGAGTACCGCGGCGACCGCATGGGGCGGCATCGGGCCCCGCTCGACGAGCAGTTCGCGCAGCGTGCCGCCCTCGATCAGTTCCATCACCAGAAACGGGTGCTGCCCGTCGATGCCCTGGTCGTACACGGCGACCAGCCCGGGGTCCTTCAGCTTCGCGACGGCGCGGGCCTCACGCTGGAAACGGGTCAGGAACTGGCTGTCACCGGCATATCGGGAGTCCATGATCTTCAGTGCCACCGGCCGATCCAGCCGGAGGTCGATCCCGCGGTAGACACCCGACATGCCGCCGGTGGCGATCAGGGTGTCGACGCGGTAGCGCCCGTCCAGCACGATCCCGACGAGCGGGTCGGATCGCTGGTGGGTCTCCACCGGGAACATGTTACGGAAGTGTTTTGCTCGCAAGTGTCGTCGCAGAGCGCACACACCGGCGCGTCGTGCGTTTTAGACTCGGGCCGTGAGCAGGATTCCAGCCGCTGAGGATGTGCTCGACCCCGGCGAGGACGTTCTCGATCTACCTCATGTCGCGCAGATGCTCGGCATTCCGGTGACAAAAGTGCAGCAGCACCTGCGAGACGGCCATCTGGTCGGGGTGCGTCGCGACGGGGCGGTGGTCGTGCCGAAGGTCTTCTTCGACGACACCGGTCAGGTGGTCAAGCCCCTGCAGGGATTGCTCGTCGTCCTGCACGACGGGGGATACAAGGACACCGAGATCGTGCGTTGGTTGTTCACGCCCGATCCGTCGTTGACGATCAGACGTGACGGATCGTCCGCGGGGCAGGACAACGCCCGTCCCGTGGACGCCCTGCACTCACATCAGGCTCGCGAGGTGCTGCGCCGCGCCCAGGCAATGGCGTACTGATCCGGGTCCCTGGACAGCGAGTACCAGGCCGCCACGGCGCAGGCGGTGGCCAGCAGCACATGGATCCACGAGTACATGCCATGGCTGCCATCGGGTTTGAAGATCACCATGATCCAGGTGGAGAAGCCGGCGACCAACGCGATCGACTGCCTGCTCTGCGCCAGCGCCGCGATGATCGCCAGCGGCCAGGTGTAGTACCACGGCAGCGCGGCGGGGACGAACAGCACCACGATCACCATCGCCAGCGCGATGCCGGTGAGGACCTGACGATCGGTATGTCGAAACCGCCACCACAGCAAGGGTAGTGAGATCGCGATGATCGCGATGCCGATGATCCGCGCGACCTCGAGGACGGCGTAGAAGTTCACCGCGAAGAAGAGTCCGCCGACCGCATTGACGAGGTTGGAGACCGCGGTCGGCACCGTCAGCCAGTTGATGATCTTCACCGAACCCGCGAGCGCGGTGAGCCAGCCGAGACCCACTCCGGCGAGGCCCGACAGGACGGCGAACACCGCGATGAAGATCGCGATCGACCCGGCGGTCGCGGCTGCGAAGGCGCGCAGCGGCGACAGGCCGCGGCGATCCTGCAGTTGACGTGCCCACACCCACACCATGAACGGAAGTGCAAGGCCCGCGGTCGCTTTCACGGCGACGGCGACGACGATGAGCGCATTTCCCGCGATCGGGTGACGGCCGAATATCAGGGCGATGCCCGCGGCCATCAGGCCGACCATCAGCATCTCGTTGTGCACGCCACCCATCAGATGGATGATCACCAACGGGTTGAGCGCGCAGATCCACAGCGCGGTCGCGCCGTTGCCGCCGACGTGGCGGGCCAGTCGGGGTGCCGCCCACAACAGCAGGATCAGCCCCGGCAGCATGCACAGCCGCAGCACCATCGTGCCCGCGATCACCTGATCGCCGACCAGCATCGTGACGAACTTCGCGACCAGGATGAAGGCGGGCCCGTACGGCGCGGTCGTCGTCGTCCAGATCGGGCTCACGTTGTCCAGCAACGCATTCGGGTTGTCGACGGGGCCCACGGCATACGGGTCCAAGCCGTCACGCAGCAGTGCACCCTGAGCCAGATACGAGTAGGTGTCGCGGCTGAACACCGGCACGGACAGCAGCAGCGGCGCCAACCAGAAGCCGGCGGTCGCGACCATCGTGTACTCGCGCGCCGAGCCGTCGATCACGGTGCGGCCCAAGCGCAACCACGCGATCAGCATCACCGCGACGCCGCCCCACAGCAGCACCGAGGACAGTACGAGCCCGTGCCCGAACCGCAGCCACGACAGGTGCATCGACTCGAGCAGCGGATCGTGCAGACGGGTACTGCCCGCGCCGACACCGCCTGCGGTGATCATCACCGCGCCGAGGAAGCCCAGCAGCGCGGGTTTCGCCTCAGGGGATCGGGCGAACGTGGACAGCCGCGACATGGTCGTCACAACACTTATGCGGACCGGTTGGCGGCCAACCTGGCGAACGTGGACAGCCCCGCCTTCGCCTGTTCGTTGATCGGCGCGGCGCCGATGGCGTCCAGTGAGCGGGTGGTGAGCATGTCGATGTGCGCCTCGACGGCGGCCAGCGCGCCCACCGATTCGATGACGCCGCACAGCTCGCGCACCTGTTGGTCGGAGAGCTCGGTACCGACCGAAGACCGAAGCAGCGTTGCCGCATGCGGATCAGACTTGTCGGCGAGCTCGATCGCCTCGGCGAGCAGCACCGTGCGCTTACCCGAACGGAGGTCGTCGCCAGACGGCTTACCGGTCACCGCCGGATCGCCGTAAACGCCGAGAACATCGTCGCGGAGCTGGAACGCCACCCCGAGATCGTTTCCCACCTCGAAGAAGATCGCCTGCACATCGGGCCGGTCGGCGGCCGCGGCCACCCCGAGCTGCAGCGGCCGGGTGACCGTGTACGAGGCGGTCTTGTAGGTGTTGACGTTCATCGCCGAGGCCACCGTCGTCGTGCCGCTCGATTCGGCGACGATGTCGAGGTACTGGCCGCCGAGCACCTCGGTGCGGATGTCGGCCCAGACCCGCTGGACGCGTCGCCGCGCGTCGACGGGCAGTTCGGCTGTCGTGACGATGTCGTCGGCCCACACCAGGGCGAGGTCGCCGAGCAGCACCGCAGCCGACAGACCGAACTGCTCGGACGAGCCGATCCATCCGCTGTCGTGGTGCTTCTGCGCGAAGATCCGGTGCACCGTCGGCAGGCCCCGACGGGTGGCCGAGTCGTCGATGACGTCGTCGTGCACCAAGGCGCACGCCTGCAGCAGCTCCAACGCGGAGAACAACCGCCACACCGAGGCGTCGGCCTGCTCGTTGGGCGGTTCGGCCACCGCGCGCCAGCCCCAGTAGGCGAACGCGGGCCGGATCCGCTTGCCGCCGCGCAGCACGAACTCTTCGAGCGCGCCGGTCAGATCGGCGTACTCGGCTCCGATGTAGGCGGCGCCGGCGCGACGCTCGGCCAGGTACTCCCGAAGCTGATCGGTGACCGCGCCCGCCAACTCCACCGCTGACGGTATCGCTGTATGCACGCTCAGCGCCCGCCCCTTTCGGTTGTCGCCGGGTCGGCGAACCTGGGGGACTGGTCGCGGTTCACCCACGCCAGCGCGGCAAGGATCCCCGCCACCAGGAACGCCGCCAGGCCAAGCCAGATCGCCGCGCCGGTGAACGACCGGGCGCTGGGATCGGTGTAGCGCGCCTGCGCGGACATCGTGCTGACCACGCCGGGCTTGAGCTTCCATTCGACGACCTCCGCGGCCACCTGATCGCCGTTGGTGGACGTCACCTCACCGGGAAACGACACCGACACCGACACGTCGGCCTCCGGGTCGGTCAGCGACGTCAGGTCGGCGCGCCCGTCGAGGATCACCAGATCGCCTGCCCGGCGCAGGGACAGGTCGACACCCGCGGCGTCCTGATTCATGTTGGCCAGCTGCGGCAGCTCGGCGAAGGTCAGGTCGGAGAACACCGCCTGCGAGCCGACGTAGTCGTCCCTGTCATAGTCCGAGACCGCGACCTTGTTGCTGAACGGCAGGTTGTTGAGCAGCTGTGGGCCCCTGTCGTCGGCACCGCGGGGCTTCGCGGCGGCGACGATCTGCCCCGACACCCGGTCGTCGGGCGAAACGGTGATACTCGCCCTCACGCGGACGCAGCCGACGGCCGAGGGAACGATCACCAACAGGGCCACGATCGCCAGCAGGCGAAGTCTGCGGCGGTTCGACACGAAATCATCGTGCCAGACCGAGGCCGTCAGAGCGGTAGTGACCGTCCGAGAATCGCGAAAGGGCGTGGGTCGCCCGCGAAGTGATAGCCGCGGATGACGTCGGTGAAGCCGAGCCTGCGGTAGAGCCGCCACGCCCGGTTGGCCTCTCCGTTGATCTCCGGGGTGGACAGCAGCACATAAGCCTCTCCGCGGCCTGCAAGCAGCCTGCGGGCGAGTGCCTCACCCAGGCCGCGTCCCTGCGCGCGTGGCTGGATGTGCAGTTCGGTGAGCTCGAAATAGCTGGTCATCAGCTCGGAGATCCTGGATCGGTCGGCTCCGATCCGCTGCAATCCGGCGACCACCTGCTGCTGCCACCACTGGTCGGGGGCCCCGCAGTAGCCGTAGGCGACGCCGACGATCGGGGCTGCTGTGAGCTCGGCGCCGCCTGCCCCCGGATCCGCCGAATCCGGCACCTCCACCGCGGCGACGGCCTTCCAGCCGGTGCGCCGGGTGTGTTCGAGCCACATCGATGCCCTCTGGTCCTCGGTCCCGCGGGGATAGCGCATGGCATCGACGTAGACGCCGAGCGCGTCTGACAGCCTGCGCTCCATATCGGCCTGCGACAGATCGATGAGAAATGTCGCCAACGTCCGTCTCCGCCTTTCATGCGCGCCGTGGTGAGGTTGTCCCGGGGAAGCCAGTGCCATTATCGGCCAGGCGAGCCGGTGACCGTCGACGGCGGTGCACGTCATACAATCACCACGCCAACTAGGTGGTACGGCTCAGATTCACCTCGTATCATGACTGTTAGTTGTCCGCGAACGCGGGCGTAACTGTCGTTGAAGACCAAGTGACGGGCGGCAAGGAGGGACGCATGCCACTCTCCGATCATGAGCAGCGCATGCTCGATCAGATCGAGAGCGCGCTCTATGCCGAGGACCCCAAGTTCGCGTCGAGCGTGCGGGGCGGGGGCCTGAGGGCTCCTTCGGCCCGGCGCCGGCTGCAGGGCGCGGCACTCTTCGTGATCGGGCTCGCCATGCTGGTGTGCGGCGTGGCCTTCAAGGCCACCATGATCGGAAGCTTCCCGATCCTTTCTGTTTTCGGCTTCCTGGTGATGTTCGGCGGCGTCGTTTTCGCCATCACCGGGCCGCGGGTGACCGGCCGGCGCGACGGCTCCGGCACCGAGTCCGGCACGCCGAGGCAGAAGAAAGCCAAGGGCGGTGGAGGCTCGTTCACGAGCCGGATGGAAGACCGGTTCCGCCGCCGCTTCGACGAATAACGCGCCAATCACGATGGGGTAGCCAAAACGGCTACCCCTTTTTTGTGCCCGCGAGACCCCCACTTCGCCCCACTGCGGTTTGAGCTGCGTTTTTGTGCCGCCAATCTGTGGGTTGCGCAGTCCTCCGCGCGCTGTTCCGCCCTAACCGTGGGGAAACACGGCCAACATTTGCTGGCGTTTGGCGCAATGTGGGGGATTGTGGGGTAAAGTGGCGTGCGATGGAGCGACCGGGGCTCCTTCACTGGCGGGAGGTGTCGAGATGTTCCTCGGCACCTACACGCCAAAGCTCGACGACAAGGGGCGGCTGACACTGCCCGCCAAGTTCCGCGACGCGCTGGCAGGAGGGTTGATGGTGACGAAAAGCCAAGACCACAGCCTCGCCGTGTACCCGCGCGCCGAGTTCGAAGCACTGGCGCGGCGAGCATCGGGCGCGTCAAGAAGCAATCCGGAAGCCCGCGCGTTCCTGCGCAACCTCGCCGCCGCAACCGACGAACAGCATCCCGATTCACAAGGCCGCATCACGTTGTCGGCAGATCATCGCCGCTACGCCAACCTGTCCAAGGACTGCGTGGTGATCGGGTCGGTCGACTACCTGGAGATCTGGGACGCCCAGGCGTGGCGTACCTATCAAGAGACGCACGAAGAGAACTTCTCCGCGGCCAGCGATGAAACTCTGCGCGACATCATCTGATTGGGGTTTGACGGACCGTGTACCGCGGCCTCTGTCCGAGCCGGCCCTGGCGTACTTCCCCGACGCCAGGTCCATGCGCTCGGACAGAGACCACGGTGCATCGGGCCACTTCCTCGGAGGGCTAGCCATGGATACGAGCCCCGACCACGGACACGTCCCCGTCCTGCTCGACCGCTGCGTCGAACTGCTGCGGCCCGCACTGACCCGGCGCAACCCCGACGGCTCCGGCGCCGTTCTTGTGGATGCGACGCTCGGTGCGGGCGGTCACGCCGAGCGTTTCCTCACCGAGTTGTCCGGGCTGCGGCTGATCGGGCTGGACCGCGATCCGAACGCCCTGTGGATCGCCGGCGGGCGACTCGCCCCGTTCGCCGACCGTGTCGTGCTGACACGAACCAGGTTCGACGGAATCGCCGACGCGCTCGCTGAATCCGGCTATTGGGCAAGCGAATCCGGCCAACCCCAGATCGACGGCGTGCTGTTCGACCTCGGTGTGTCATCGATGCAGCTCGACCGCACTGAGCGCGGGTTCTCGTACTCCGCCGACGCGCCGCTGGACATGCGGATGGATCCTGACGCCGAGTTGACCGCGGCCGAGATCATCAACACCTACGACGAGAGGTCGCTGACTCGGATCCTGCGCGAGTTCGGCGAGGAGCGGTTCGCAGGCCGGATCGCCAAACAGATCGTTCGCACGCGCACCCGCAGGCCGTTCGCCCGCACCGGCGAGCTCGTCGAACTGCTGTACGAGGCGATCCCCGCACCCGCCCGCCGCACCGGCGGACACCCTGCCAAACGCACCTTCCAGGCGCTTCGCGTGGCCGTCAACGGCGAGCTCGACGCCTTGCGCGACGCCCTACCCGCTGCGATGACCGCGCTGCGTCCCGGCGGACGTATCGCGGTGATGTCGTATCAGTCACTGGAGGACCGCATCGTCAAGACCACCTTCGCCGCCGCCACCGCGTCGCGCACCCCGCAGGGTCTTCCAGTCGAACTGCCCGGACACGAACCGGAATTCACGAGCCTGACCCGTGGCGCCGAACGTGCGGAGCAAGCCGAGATCGATCTCAACCCGCGAAGCGCCTCCGTGCGGCTTCGGGCATTGGAAAAGGTTGCACAACGGCCAGAAGGGACGGTCTCATGAAGGCCAAGCGACCCGCCGCCGCGCGCGGCACCGATGAGCGCAGGCGCACGCCGCGCCAGCCCGCGCGCGGTGACAGTTCCCGCGCACGCGAGGAGAGTAAGAAGCCCCGCGCACGGGAAGAGCGGAACAGGCCCCGCGCACGTGACGAGCGAAGGGTTCCGCGCTCGCCGGATGCGAAACCGAGACACCGACGTCCGCGCGCAACCGACACCGCGCCGATCACGCGGCCGCAGATCAAGCCGGTGCGGCCGAAGAACACCGGCCAGGCCAAGGCCCGCGCGAAGGCGCGGAAGGCCAAGGCGCCCAAGCTCGTCCGGCCGCCGCTGAAGGAACGGCTGCTTGCCCGGATCGCCGAGATCGACCTCAACCCGCGCACGCTCGTCGCACGGGTGCCGTTCGTCGTGCTTGTCATCGGATCCCTCGGCGTCGGCCTCGGCGTCACGCTCTGGCTGTCGACCGACGCCGCGGAGCGGTCCTACCAGCTGGGCAGCGCCAGGGAGACCAATCAGGCGCTGCTGCAGCAGAAGGAGGCCCTCGAGCGTGATGTGCTCGAGGCGCAGGCCGCGCCCGCGCTGGCCGAGTCCGCGCGCGAACTCGGCATGATTCCGTCGCGCGACACCGCCCACCTGGTGCAGGATCCGGCGGGCAACTGGATCGTCGTCGGCACCCCGAAGCCGGCGGAGGGAGTTCCACCGCCGCCGCTGAACACCCCACTGCCCGAGGAAAACCCGGCACCGCCCGCCCAGGCCGCCGCGAACAGGCCCGCGCCGGCGGTCCTCGACCCACGTGAGATGGTCGTCCGGATGCCGGAGCGGGGACAGCCCGCCGCACCCGCCGCACCGCCGCCGCCGACCCGCGCCGCCCGCGCCGCGCCCGGTGTGCCGCTGGCGGTGCCGGTGCCGGACAGCCCGCACGGCACCAGCGGCCAGCCGCCGGCCCTCGGTCCTGCCGCACCGCCCGCCGAAGCGCCGCCGGCACCGCTGGCCGCGCCGTTGCCCGGGCCGCAGCCCGGCGCGCCCGCCGCCGCGGCGCCCGCCGAGCAGTTCGGCCCGCTCAGCGCCACGGTCCCGGGCTCACCGACATGAGCCGCCCCTCCGGTCGGCGAGGCCGCAAGACATCGCAGCCTCGGTCCGGCCAGGGCCATTCCGCACGCGCCCGTCGGACAAGGACGCCCGCCGCCGACACCGGCCTGGGCAGTTCGTCTTTCGTGTTCCGGCATCGGGCGGGCAACGCCGTCATCTTCCTCGTCCTCGCCATCGCCGCGGCGCAGCTGTTCAACCTGCAGGTGCCGAAGGCCGCGGGGCTGCGCGCGGAGGCCGCCGGTCAGCTCAAGGTCACCGACGTCGACAAGGCCGTGCGCGGCAGCATCGTCGACCGCAACAACGACAAGCTGGCCTTCACCATCGAGGCGCGCGCGCTGACCTTTCAGCCGGTCAAGATCCGCAAGCAGCTCGCCGACGCCAGGCAGAAGACGTCCGAAGCGCCCGATCCCGAGGCGCGGCTGCGCGCCATCGCCGCCGAGGTGGCGTCACGGCTGAACAACAAGCCCGACGCCAAGACGGTGCTGAAGAAGCTGAAGAGCAACGAATCGTTCGTCTATCTGGCCCGCGCCGTCGATCCTGCTGTCGCCGAAGCGATCTCGAAGAAGTTCCCCGAGGTCGGGTCCGAGCGCCAGGATCTTCGCCAGTATCCCGGCGGCTCGTTGGCGGCCAACATCGTCGGCGGCATCGACTGGGACGGCCACGGTCTCCTCGGCCTCGAGGACTCGATGGACGCGACGCTGGCGGGCACCGACGGGTCGGTCACCTATGACCGCGGCTCCGACGGGGTGGTGATCCCCGGCAGCTACCGCAACCGGCACACCGCCGTCAACGGCTCGACCGTTCAGTTGACGCTCGACGACGACATCCAGTACTACGTGCAGCAGCAGGTCCAGCAGGCCAAGGACGCCTCCGGTGCCGACAACGTATCGGCCGTGGTGCTCGACGCGAAAACCGGTGAAGTGCTGGCGATGTCGAACGACAACACCTTCGACCCCAGCCAGGACATCGGCCGCCAGGAGCACCGCGAACTGGGCAACCTCGCCGTCTCCTCGCCCTATGAGCCTGGTTCGGTGAACAAGATCGTCACGGCCGCGTCGGTCATCGAGTTCGGGCTGTCCAACCCCGACGAGGTGCTGCAGGTGCCCGGCTCGATCGACATGGGCGGCGTCACCGTCGGCGACGCGTGGGAGCACGGCGTGATGCCGTACACCACCACCGGAATCTTCGGCAAGTCCTCCAACGTCGGCACCCTGATGCTGGCGCAGCGGATCGGACCGGAGCGCTACGCCGAAATGCTGGAGAAGTTCGGGCTCGGCCAGCGCGCCAACGTCGGCCTGCCCGGCGAGAGCGAGGGCCTTGTGCCGCCGATCGACCAGTGGTCGGGCAGCACGTTCTCCAACCTGCCCATCGGACAGGGACTTTCGATGACGCTGCTGCAGATGACGGGCATGTACCAGGCCATCGCCAACGACGGGATGCGCATTCCGCCGCGCGTCATCAAGGCCACCATCGCACCCGACGGCACCAGGACCGAGGAGCCCCGCCCCGACGGCGTGCGGGTGGTCTCCCCGCAAACGGCGACCACCGTCCGCAACATGCTGCGCGCCACGCTGCAGCGCGACCCCATGGGCGTCCAGCAGGGCACCGGCTCCACCGGAGCGGTCGAGGGCTATCAGCTTTCCGGCAAGACCGGCACCGCGCAGAAGATCAACCCGGCCTGCGGCTGCTACTACAGCGACGTCTACTGGATCACCTTCGCCGGCATGGTCACCACCGACGACCCGCGCTACGTGATCGGCATCATGGCCGACAATCCGCACCGCACCGCCGACGGAGCGCCCGGCACCACGATGGCGCCGTTGTTCCACAACATCGCCAGCTGGCTGCTGCAGCGCGAGAACATCCCGCTGTCGCCCGACCCCGGTCCGCCGCTGACGCTTCAGGCCACCTGACCCAGGGCCCGTCGACACCCAGGCCGGTACTGTGTCAGGGCCATGAAACTGCGTCCCAGCCATCCCGCCGGTCAGGCGCTCGGGCCACTGGCCGACCGGGTAGGCGCGGTCATTTCGGCTGACAGCGACGGGCGCGACACCGTCGTCACCGGTGTCACTCTGCGCAGCCAGGACGCCCAACCGGGGGACTTGTTCGCCGCGCTGCCCGGCGCCTCCTCGCACGGCGGGCGCTTCGCAGGCGACGCCATCCGCCGTGGCGCGGTCGCCGTGCTCACCGATCCCGAAGGCCTTCACCTCATCGGCGCCGACGCGACCGTGCCCGTGCTCGTCCGCCCCGACCCCCGGTCGGTCCTCGGCGGCCTTGCCGCAACCGTGTACGGGGACCCGTCGCGCCGCCTGCGGATGATCGGGGTGACCGGCACGTCGGGCAAGACCACCACCACCTATCTGGTCGAGGCGGGGCTGCGGGCCGCCGGGCGCGTTGCCGGGCTGGTGGGAACCGTCGGCATCCGGATCGCCGGTGAGGACCTGCCCAGCACGCTGACCACGCCTGAGGCGCCCGATCTGCAGGCGCTGCTGGCGCTGATGCTCGAGCACGGTGTCGAC
Source organism: uncultured Actinomycetota bacterium (assembly GCA_963786995.1). Classification (GTDB taxonomy): domain Bacteria; phylum Actinomycetota; class Actinomycetes; order Mycobacteriales; family Mycobacteriaceae; genus Mycobacterium. The sequence continues at coordinate 479,809 of CAWBBH010000012.1, forward strand.
ACCGTGGTGATGGAGGTGTCCAGCCACGCGCTGCGCCTCGGCCGCGTCGACGGCGTCGACTTCGCCGTCGGCGGCTTCACGAACCTGTCCCGTGACCACCTCGATTTCCACCCGACGATGGAGGACTACTTCAACACCAAGGCGCGCCTGTTCGACCCCGGATCGTCAACCGCCGCAGCGTCTTCCGTGGTGTGCGTCGATGATGACGCTGGCCGCGCGATGGCCGCGCTGGCCCCCGATCCGGTGACGGTGAGTGCGACCGGCGTCGCAGCCGACTGGCGGGTCGAGGACATTCGCACCGTCGAGCGGGGTGCGCAGGAGTTCTTCGCCGTCGATCCCGCAGGGGTGCACCACGCCCTTCGGATCGGTCTGCCCGGCCGGTACAACGTCGCCAACGCGCTGCTGGCGGCGGCGCTGCTGGACGCGGTGGGGGTATCGCCGGAACAGGCCGCGCCCGGACTGCGCGACGCACGGGTGCCCGGCCGGCTAGAGCCCGTCGAGCGCGGTCAGGACTTCCTGGCGCTGGTCGACTACGCGCACAAGCCGGGGGCGCTGCGCGCAGTGCTCGAGACGCTGCGCGAGCAGACGGCCGGACGCGTCGCGGTCGTGTTCGGCGCAGGCGGAAACCGCGATCCGGGCAAACGCGAGCCGATGGGTCGGGTGGCCGCCGAACTGGCCGACCTGGTGGTCGTCACCGACGACAACCCGCGCGACGAGGACCCCGCCGCGATCCGCACAGCGATCCTCGCGGGCGCTGCGGCCGGCGCGGGGCAGGTCGTGGAGATCGGCGACCGGCGCCGAGCCATCGACCACGCCGTTGGGTGGGCCCGCGCGGGGGACGTCGTGTTGATCGCAGGCAAGGGGCACGAGGCCGGCCAGACCAGCCGGGGGCAGACCCGGCCGTTCGACGACCGCGACGAGCTGGCAAAGGCGCTCGAGGCGTTGGGATCCCACGCATGATCGAGCTGACGCTCGCCCAGATCGCCGACATCGTCGGGGGTGAACTCGCAGACGTCTCCGCTGCCGACGCCGCGACGACGAGGGTGACCGGTTCGGTGGAGTTCGACTCGCGCGCCGTGACATCCGGCGGTCTTTTCATTGCGCTGCCCGGCGCGCGGTCGGACGGGCACGACTTCGCCGCGCGTGCCGTCGCCGCCGGAGCGGTCGGCGTGCTGGCCGCACGGCCGGTCGGAGTGCCCGCGATCGTCGTCGAACCGCGCGCCGAACCGGGAACCGACACCGCGGCCAGCGTTCTGGAGCACGACGCCGACGGTTCGGGCGCGGCGGTGCTCGCCGCGCTGGCCCGGCTGGCCGCCGCGGTGGCCGCGGAGCTGGTGGCGGGCGGCCTGACGATCATCGGAATCACCGGCTCATCGGGCAAGACGTCGACCAAGGACCTCGTCGCCGCTGTGCTCGCGCCGCTCGGCGAGGTGGTGGCGCCGCCGGGCTCGTTCAACAACGAACTCGGCACCCCCTGGACGGTGCTTCGGGCGGGCGAAGACACCGACTATCTGATCCTCGAGATGTCGGCACGTCATCCCGGCAACATCGCGGCGCTGGCGTCGATCGCGCCGCCGTCCATCGCCGTCGTGCTCAATGTCGGCACCGCCCATCTCGGCGAGTTCGGCTCGAGGGAGGCCATCGCGCGCACCAAAGCCGAGCTGCCACAGGCAGTTCCGGGCTCGGGCGTGGTCATCCTGAACGCCGACGACGATGCCGTCGCCGCCATGGCGGAGCAGACGGCGGCCCGTGTGGTGCGGGTCTCGCGATCGCCGGGCGCCGACGTGTGGGCGGGCCCGGTCAGCCTCGACGAGGTCGCGCGCCCCCGCTTCACGCTGCACGCAGGCGACACCGAGACCGACATCTCGCTCGCGGTGCACGGCGACCACCAGGTGTCCAACGCGCTGTGCGCCGCCGCTGTCGCGCTGGAGTGCGGTGCGACCGGCGCCCAGGTGGCGGCCGCACTGGCGGGCGCGGGCCCGGTCTCGCAGCACCGCATGCATGTCACCACCCGCGATGACGGCGTCACCGTGATCGACGACGCCTACAACGCCAACCCGGACTCCATGCTGGCCGGGCTGAAATCGCTGGCCTGGATGGCCCGCCAGGGCGGTGAGGGCAGGCGCAGCTGGGCGGTCCTCGGCGAGATGGCCGAGCTGGGCGAGGACGCGATAACCGAACACGACCGCATCGGCCGACTGGCGGTGCGATTAGATGTCAGTCGACTCATCGTCGTGGGAACCGGGAGATCTATGAGCGCCATGCACCACGGGGCGGTCATGGAGGGATCGTGGGGAGGAGAGGCCACCATGGTCGCCGACGCTGACGCCGCCCTCGAACTGCTTCGAGCCGAGCTGCGCGGAGGAGACGTGGTGCTCGTCAAGGCGTCCAATGCCGCGGGGCTGGGGAAACTCGCAGAGGCGCTGGTCGCCTCATGAGGCAGATCCTCATCGCCGTCGGTATCGCACTGACGGTCTCGATCCTGTTGACCCCCGTGCTGATCGGACTCTTCACCCGGCAGGGCTTCGGCCACGAGATCCGCGAGGACGGCCCGCCGAGCCACGCCAAGAAGCGCGGCACCCCGTCGATGGGCGGCGTCGCGATCCTCGCGGGCATCTGGGCGGGCTACCTCGGCGCGCATCTCGTCGGGCTGGCGCTCGACGGGCAGGGCCCGTCGGCATCGGGGCTGCTGGCCCTCGGCCTTGCGACCGCGCTCGGCATCGTCGGGTTCGTCGACGACCTGATCAAGATCCGCCGATCGCGCAACCTCGGTCTGAACAAGACCGCCAAGACCATCGGCATGCTGGCGGCGGCTGTCATCTTCGGCGTGCTCGCGTTGCAGTTCCGCAACGCCGACGGGCTCACCCCCGGCAGCCCCGAACTGTCCTATGTCCGCGAAATAGCCACCGTCACACTGGCTCCCGCGATCTTCGTGTTGTTCTGCGTGTTGATCGTCTACGCGTGGTCCAACGCGGTGAACTTCACCGACGGGCTGGACGGACTGGCCGCGGGCGCGATGGCGATGGTGTGCGCGGCCTACGTGATCATCACGTTCTGGCAGTTCCGCAACGCGTGCGCTACGTCGCCCGGTGTCGGCTGCTACAACGTGCGCGACCCGCTGGACCTCGCTCTGATCGCCGCCGCGACGGCAGGCGCCTGCATCGGGTTCCTCTGGTGGAACGCCGCGCCCGCCAAGATCTTCATGGGCGACACCGGGTCACTCGCGCTCGGCGGAGTCATCGCAGGCCTGTCGGTGCTGAGCCGCACGGAGATGCTCGCCGTCGTGCTCGGCGCACTGTTCGTCGCCGAGGTGACATCGGTGGTGGTGCAGATCCTGGCGTTCCGCACCACGGGACGACGGGTGTTCCGGATGGCGCCGTTTCACCATCACTTCGAGCTCGTCGGCTGGGCCGAAACCACTGTGATCATCCGCTTCTGGCTGCTGACGGCAATCGCGTGCGGCCTGGGTGTCGCGCTTTTCTACAGCGAGTGGCTCACCACCGTCGGGGCCTGAGGTGAACCGCCGCGCCGTCGCTCCCCTCGCGCCAGGCACCCGCATCCTGGTGACCGGGGCGGGCATCACCGGCCGCTCGGTAAGCGCCGCACTGGAGTCGACAGGTGTGCGGCTGACCATCTGCGACGACGACCCGCTGGCCCTTCAGCGTCTCGTCACACCGGCGTCCGTCGTGAGCACCGCCGAGGCGATCGAGCGCATCGCCGACTACGCACTTGTCGTCACCAGCCCCGGATTCCCGCCCACCGCACCGGTTCTGGCCGCCGCGGCGGCCGCCGATGTGCCGATCTGGGGCGACGTCGAGCTGGCCTGGCGGCTTGATCAGGCGGGCTGGTTCGGCACCCCGAAGCGCTGGCTGGTGGTCACGGGCACCAACGGCAAGACGACCACCACCTCGATGCTGCACGCGATGCTGGTCGCAGGCGGTCGGCGCGCCGTGCTGTGCGGCAACATCGGCAACCCGGTGATCGACATGCTCACCGAACCCGCCGAGTTGCTCGCGGTGGAACTGTCGAGTTTTCAGCTGCACTGGGCGCCGTCGCTGCGGCCGGATGCCGGGGTCGTGCTCAACGTCGCCGAGGACCACCTGGACTGGCACGGTTCGATGGACGCGTACGCCGCCGACAAGGCGCGGGCGCTGACCGGACGGGTGGCCGTGGCCGGGCTCGACGATCCGGTCGCCGCGGGGCTGCTCGGGCGGTCCACCGCGGCGGTCAGGGTCGGTTTCCGCCTCGGCGAGCCTGCAGCGGGGGAGTTGGGGGTCAGCGACGGCGCACTGATCGACAGGGCGTTCGCCGACGGCCTCGTGCTCGCCGAGCCCGCGTCGATCCCCGTGCCGGGTCCGGTCGGCGTGCTCAATGCGTTGGCGGCCGCAGCGCTCGCCCGTGCGGTCGACGTGCCCGCCGAAGCGATCGCCGATGCGCTGACGTCGTTCCGCCTCGGGCCGCACCGCGCCGAGAAGGTCGCCGAAGTCGGCGGGGTGGCCTTTGTCGACGACTCCAAGGCCACCAATCCGCATGCCGCCCATGCGTCGATCGCGGCGTACCCGCGGGTGGTGTGGATCGCCGGCGGTCTGCTCAAGGGCGCGTCGGTCGACGAACTGGTCGCCGAAGTGTCGAATCGCCTGGTCGGAGCGGTGCTGATCGGTCGGGATCGCGCGCTGGTCGCCAACGCGTTATCGCGACACGCCCCGGATGTACCCGTCGTGGAGGTTGTGACAGGGGAGGATTCTGTGGTGCTTGATACAAATGAGTCAGATGTGACTTATGTGACTCGATTGATGACCGACGTCGTCGCCGCCGCGCGTCGGCTGGCTCAGCCCGGCGACACTGTGTTGCTGGCTCCCGCCGGCGCGTCCTTCGACCAGTTCAGCGGCTACGCCGAACGTGGAGACGCCTTCGCGGCCGCCGTGCGTGCGGCGCGGTAGGACACCACGGCACCATGAGCGGGATTCTCAGCCGGCTGAAGCTCCGCCGGACCGGTACCGCAGAGGCATCCACAGCCGAAGCCACCACCCGCGCGCCGCGCACCCGCTTCGGCGCTTGGCTCGGCAGGCCGATGACGTCGTTCCACCTGATCATCGCGGTAGCCGCACTGCTCACCTCGCTGGGGCTGATCATGGTGCTCTCGGCGTCGGGCGTGCACTCCTACGACGAAGACGGTTCGCCGTGGGTGATCTTCGGCAAGCAGCTGATCTGGACGCTGGTCGGCCTTTTCGCGTTCTACACGGCCATGCGGATGCGGGTGCAGACCATGCGCAGCCTCGCGTTCACCGGCTTCGCGGTCACCATCGTGCTGCTGGTTCTCGTGCTGATCCCGGGAATCGGCAAGGAGGCCAACGGTTCCCGCGGCTGGTTCGTCGTCTCCGGACTGTCCATGCAGCCGTCGGAGCTGGCCAAGATCGCGTTCGCCATCTGGGGCGCGCACCTGCTGGCGGCCCGCCGGATGGAGCGGGCGTCGTTGCGCGAGATGTTGATTCCACTGGTGCCCGCCGCGGTGATCGCGCTCGCGCTCATCGTCGCTCAACCTGACCTCGGGCAGACGGTCTCGCTCGGCATCATCCTGCTGGCATTGCTGTGGTACGCCGGTCTTCCGCTGCGGGTGTTCCTGTCCTCGATGTTCGCCGTCGTGGTTTCGGCCGGGATCCTCGCGGTCTCGGAGGGCTACCGGTCGGACCGGGTGATGTCGTGGCTGAATCCGACCGCCGACAGCCAGGGCTCCGGTTACCAGGCCAAGCAGGCGCGGTTCGCACTGGCCAACGGCGGATTCTTCGGTGACGGCCTTGGCCAGGGCACCGCGAAGTGGAACTACCTGCCCAACGCGCACAATGACTTCATCTTCGCGATCATCGGCGAGGAACTCGGCTTCATCGGCGCCGCGGGCCTGCTGTGCCTCTTCGGCTTGTTCGCCTACACCGGGATGCGGATCGCACGCCGCTCGGCCGACCCGTTCCTTCGCCTGCTCACCGCCACGGCCACCATGTGGGTGCTCGGCCAGGCCTTCATCAACGTCGGCTATGTCATCGGGCTGCTGCCGGTCACCGGCCTGCAGCTGCCGCTGATTTCAGCGGGCGGAACATCAACGGCGACAACGCTTCTCATCATCGGCGTGATCGCGAATGCGGCCAGGCACGAGCCCGAGGCGGTCGCCGCGCTGCGAGCGGGCCGCGAAGACCGGGTGAACCGGCTGCTGCGGCTGCCCCTGCCGCAGCAGTACTCGCCGACCCGCACGGAGGCGCTGCGCGACCGGTTGCGGTCGCGCGGGGGCACGGCTGCCGCCAAGCCGAAGCGCAAGCCCGCCGCGGAGAAGCCGCGCAAATCCCATACGGCCGACCGGCCGGTGCGACGCTCAGTGCATCATGGAGGCGGCCAGCGGACTTCCCGCACACGCGAAGAGCGTGTCAGCAGGAGTGCCGCTGGGCAGCGCCACCAGGGCCGACGGGCTCGCACACTGGAAGGTCAACGGCACGGGTGAATGGGGCGATCTCGGTAGTCATCGCCGGCGGCGGAACGGCTGGTCACATCGAACCCGCCATGGCGGTGGCCGATGCGCTCAGCGTGCTGGAACCGGGTGTGCGGATCACTGCGCTCGGGACTCGACGAGGTCTGGAGACCCGCCTGATCCCCGAGCGGGGCTATCACCTCGAACTCATCACGCCGGTCCCGCTGCCCCGTAAACCCAGCGCCGACCTGCTCCGGCTGCCGATGCGCGTGCGCCGCGCCGTCAAGGAGACCCGTCGCATCCTCGACGACGTCGACGCGGACGTCGTCGTGGGTTTCGGCGGCTACGTCGCGGTGCCCGCGTACCTGGCCGCCCGCAGGCGCCGGATACCGGTTGTCGTTCACGAGGCGAACGCCAGCGCCGGCTGGGCCAACAAGCTCGGCGCTCGGTCGGCGCGGCGGGTGCTGTCCGCGGTAGCCGACTGCGGGCTGCCGCGCGCCGAGGTGGTCGGTGTGCCGGTGCGGTCGGCGATCACGTCGCTGGACCGAACGGCGGAGCGCGCGAAAGCCCGGGCGCACTTCGGGTTCGCCGACGATGCGCGGGTGCTGTTGGTATTCGGCGGATCACAAGGCGCCCAGTCGATCAACCGCGCCATCGCACCGGCGGCCAAGGACCTCGCCGCCGCCGGTATCTCGGTTCTGCATGCGCACGGCCCGAAGAACACCCTGGAGTTACCGGAGCCGGTCGACGGTGGGGTTCCCTACGTCGCGGTGCCCTACCTCGACCGGATGGACCTCGCCTACGCCGCAGCCGATCTGGCGATCTGCCGGTCCGGCGCGATGACGGTGGCCGAGGTGTCCGCCGTCGGGCTGCCCGCGGTGTACGTGCCCCTGCCGATCGGCAACGGCGAACAGCGGCTCAACGCGCTGCCCGTCGTCAACGCGGGCGGCGGCCTGCTCGTCGACGACGGCGACCTCACCCCCGAGTTCGTCGGCGGCACCGTCGCAGGGCTGCTCAGCGACACTCCGCGGCTGGCCGCCATGACCGCCGCCGCGGCCATGGCAGGACACCGCGACGCCGCGGACAGGGTCGCCGAAGTCGCCCTGGAGGTGGCCCGGAGCCGAAAGTCCCTCCGGTGAGCGACATCTCGCTGCCCAGCGAGCTCGAGCGGGTGCACATGGTCGGTATCGGCGGGGCGGGCATGTCCGGTATCGCCCGCATCTTGCTCGACCGCGGCGGGCTCGTTTCCGGCTCCGATGCCAAGGAGTCGCGCGGCGTCGCCGCGCTGCGTGCACGGGGGGCGGTGATCCGCATCGGCCACGACGAGTCATCGCTGGACCTGCTGCCCGGCGGACCCACCGCGGTGGTGACCACGTACGCGGCCATCCCCAAGACCAACCCCGAACTCGTCGAGGCACGCAGGCGCGGTATCCCGGTGATCCTGCGGCCGGTGGTGCTGGCCAGGCTGATGGACGGCTACACCACCCTGATGGTGACGGGTACGGCCGGCAAGACCACGACGACCTCGATGCTCGTCGTGGCGTTGCAGCACACCGGTTTCGATCCGTCGTTCGCGGTGGGCGGCGACCTCGGTGAGGCGGGCACGAACGCGCACCACGGCAGCGGCACATGCTTTGTCGCCGAGGCCGACGAGAGCGACGGATCGTTGCTCGAGTACACGCCCGACGTCGCGGTGGTGACCAACATCGAGGCCGACCACCTGGATTTCTTCGGCACCGCAGAGGCGTACAGCGCGGTCTTCGACCAGTTCGTCGAACGTCTGGCGCCGGGAGGTGTGCTGATAGCGTGCGCCGACGACGTCGGGGCCGCGGCGCTCGCCGATCGGTCGGCGGAGCAGGGCATCAGGGTGCTGCGCTACGGCACCGCGCAGGACGGCGAGCCGGTGCCCGATCTGGCGGGGACGCTTCTCAGTTGGGAGCAACAGGGCACCAACGCAGTGGCGCACATCGCGCTGGCGGGTGAACGGCATCCACGGGTGATGCGGCTTGCGGTACCGGGCAGGCATATGGCCCTGAACGCATTGGCGGCGCTGTTGGCCGCGATCGAGGCAGGCGCGCCGGTCGACGGCGTCCTCGACGGTCTGGCCGGATTCGACGGTGTGCGCAGGCGGTTCGAGTTGGTCGGCACCGTCAACGGCGTGCGGGTGTTCGACGACTACGCACACCACCCCACGAAAGTCCGTGCCGCGCTTTCTGCGCTGCGCACGCTGGTCCGCCAGGGCGAGACGACCCATGCGGGGGCGGGTCGGGCCATCGTCGTGTTTCAACCCCACTTGTATTCGCGCACACAGATCTTCGCGCGAGAGTTCGGTGAGGCCCTCAGCGATGCCGACCGGGTGTTCGTACTCGACGTCTACGGTGCCCGCGAGCAACCGATCATGGGTGTCAGCGGGGCCACGGTCGCCGAGCACGTCAACGCAGAGGTGACCTACGTGCCCGACTTCTCGGCGGTCGCCGCGCAGGTCGCCAACGAGGCGCGCACCGGCGACGTGGTCATCACGATGGGGGCGGGCGATGTCACGATGCTCGGACCCGAGATCGTCGAGGCACTTGCGGCACGGGCCAACAAGGCAGCGCCGCAACGGAAACCGGAAACGGGCGCGCAGTGACCGATCGGGAGGAGCCCGATCAGGAGTCGACGGTCGAGCCCGACCGGGACACGACGGCCGAAGAGCCCGCACAGCAGGAGACGGCCGAGGAGGCCGCGCCTGCGGAGGATTTCGAAGGCCCTCGCAGGCGGGCCAGGCGGGAACGGGAAGCGCGGCGCGAGGCCCTTTCCCGCGCCGTCGCGATCGAACAGGCACGCCGGGACGCCAAGCGGCGGGTGCAGGGAAAGCCCACCACAGACGCCAAACCCGCTGGGCGCGCCGCTGTCCGGGGCCTGAAGCTGGTGGTGTGGACGGTGGTGCTCGTTGTCCTGTTCGTCGGGCTCGGCCTGCTGTTGTACTTCACGCCGATCATGGCGGTACGCGATGTCGTGATCACCGGCGTCGGCGCGGTGTCACAGGAAGAGATCACCGCCGCCGCGGCCGTCAAGCAGGGCACCCCGCTGCTCCAGGTCGACACCGACGAGGTCGCCGAGCGGGTGGCCACCATCCGCCGCGTCGCCACCGCGCGGGTGCAGCGCGAGTACCCGTCGACTCTTCGCATCACTGTCGTCGAGCGGGTGCCGTTGGTGGTCAAGGACTTTCCGGATGGACCGCACCTGTTCGACCGTGACGGGGTGGACTTCGCCACCGGGCCGCCTCCGGCCAACCTGCCGTACCTCGAGGCCGACAACCCCGGACCAAGTGATCCGGCGACCAAAGCGGCGCTGGAGGTGATGACGGCGCTGCCGCCGGAGGTGGCCGCGCAGGTAGCGCGGGTGTCGGCGCCGTCGGTGGCTTCGATCACGCTGACGTTGGTCGACGGCAGGGAAGTGGTGTGGGGGACCACCGACCGCACGCAGGAGAAGGCGCAGAAGCTCGCGGCGCTGCTGACCCAGCCGGGCCACACCTACGACGTGTCGAGCCCCGATCTGCCGACGGTCAAGTGACGCGATCGCCGCAGAATCGCTACGAAAATTCTCGGCGATTTCGTCGGCGCGCCTGCCTGGATAGTGGTTGACCTCGCCCTACCGTTCTGTTTGCGCGAAGTAACTTGACATAACTATAAACCTCTTGTTGAGGTTGAGAGTTTGCTCGAGTGCGCACCGACAGCAACCAGGGAGGAAAGGCGATCGCGATGACCCCCCCGCACAACTACCTCGCCGTCATCAAGGTGGTCGGCATCGGCGGCGGCGGCGTCAACGCCGTCAACCGGATGATCGAGCACGGCCTCAAAGGCGTGGAGTTCATCGCGATCAACACCGACGCGCAAGCGCTGTTGATGAGCGATGCCGACGTCAAGCTCGACGTCGGCCGCGACTCCACCAGAGGACTCGGCGCAGGTGCCGACCCGGAGGTCGGCCGCAAGGCGGCCGAGGACGCCAAGGACGACATCGAAGAGCTGCTGCGCGGCGCTGACATGGTGTTCGTGACCGCGGGCGAGGGCGGTGGCACCGGCACCGGCGGCGCGCCCGTCGTCGCCACCATCGCACGCAAGCTCGGCGCGCTGACCGTCGGCGTGGTCACCAGACCGTTCTCGTTCGAGGGCAAACGACGAAGCAACCAAGCCGAGACGGGCATCTCCTCGCTGCGCGAGAGCTGCGACACCTTGATCGTGATTCCCAACGACCGGCTGCTGCAGATGGGCGACGCCGCAGTGTCGCTCATGGACGCCTTCCGAAGCGCCGACGAGGTGCTCCTCAACGGCGTGCAGGGCATCACCGACCTGATCACCACCCCCGGCCTGATCAACGTCGACTTCGCCGATGTCAAGGGCATCATGTCCGGCGCAGGCACGGCCCTGATGGGCATCGGCTCGGCGCGCGGCGACGGGCGGTCGCTCAAGGCGGCGGAGATCGCCATCAACTCGCCGCTGCTCGAGGCATCCATGGAGGGTGCGCAGGGCGTGCTGATGTCCATCGCGGGCGGCAGCGACCTCGGCCTGTTCGAGATCAACGAGGCCGCCTCGCTGGTGCAGGACGCCGCACACCTTGAGGCCAACATCATCTTCGGCACCGTGATCGACGACTCGCTCGGCGATGAGGTGCGGGTCACGGTGATCGCCGCGGGCTTCGACGCATCGGGGCCGAGCCGCAAGCCGGTGGTAGGCGACGGACAGGCGATCGCACCGGGGGCGGCGGGTAAGGTCACGTCCTCGCTCTTCGAACCCGCCGATGCGGCCAGCGTGCCGGTGCATACCAACGGCGCGACGGTGAGCATCGGCGGCGGGGACGATGACGACGACGTCGACGTTCCGCCCTTCATGCGGCACTGAGTAGTCCCCCGGATACTGGGGTTGTGAGTGTTCGGGTTCGGCGCGTGACCACTACCCGCGCCGGCGGAGTCTCTGCTCCGCCGTATGACACCTTCAACCTCGGCGACCACGTCGGCGACGACCCGGCGGCCGTCGCGACCAACAGGAAGCGGTTGGCGACGGCGATCGGGTTGGACACCGACGCGGTGGTCTGGATGAACCAGGTGCACGGCGACCGGGTGGTGCGCGTCGACGGGCCTTCCGACCCTCGGGCTGGTGCGGTCGACGACACCGACGGTTTGGTGACCACCGCACCGCGATTGGCATTGGCGGTCGTCACCGCCGATTGCGTTCCCGTGTTGATGGCCGACGCCCGCGCCGGGGTGGTGGCGGCGGTTCATGCAGGCCGAGTCGGCGCGCAGATCGGCGTCGTGGCGCGCGCCGTGGAGGCGATGTGTGAGGCAGGCGCGCGCGTCCGCGACATCTCCGTGCTGTTCGGCCCTTCGGTCAGCGGCCGCAACTACGAGGTGCCCGCCGCGATGGCCGCTGAGGTGGAGGCGGCGCTGCCCGGCAGCAGGACCACGACCTCGCGAGGTACGCCCGGGCTGGACCTACGGGCCGGAATCGCCAGGCAGTTAACGGGTTTGGGCGTCACCGCCATCGACGCCGATCCCCGCTGCACGATGGAGGACCCCAACCTCTTCAGTCATCGGCGCGATGCCCCGACCGGACGCCTGGCGTCCGTGGTGTGGATCGAGTAATCGCCATGGCAACCACGCGGGAGGTCGAACTCGCCGACGCGCTGACGGTGGTGCGCGAACGACTGGCCGACGCTGCCAAAGCCGCGGGTCGTAACAGTGACGAAATCGAATTACTCCCCATAACGAAATTCTTTCCAGCAACCGATGTACTAATTCTTGCGGAATTGGGCTGCGAGGCATTCGGTGAATCGCGCGAACAAGAAGCGGTCGCGAAATCTGCCGAATGTCATTCCGCCGGGCTCGGCTCACCGATTCGCTGGCACATGGTCGGGCGGATACAGCGCAACAAGGCGCGGTCGATAGCCGGCTGGGCCTACGCCGCGCACTCGGTGGACAGCGCCAGGCTGATCGCCGCGCTGGACAGGGCATCTACCGATGCGCTCGCCGAAGGCGCGCGCATCGATCCGTTGCGTGTCTACCTCCAACTCAGCCTCGACGGTGACGCCGATCGCGGGGGAGTCGACATCGCCCGGCCGGATCTGGTCGACGAGCTGTGCGCACAGGTGCAGTCGGCGAAGGGGTTGGAGTTCGTCGGCTTGATGGCGATTCCGCCGCTCGGCTCCGACGCCGGGGATGCCTTCGCGCGTTTGCAGGCCGAGCACCAGCGGGTACAGGTCTCCTATCAGCAGCGCCTCGGGCTCTCAGCCGGAATGTCCAGCGACCTCGAGGTGGCGGTCGAACACGGTTCGACGTGTGTGCGTGTCGGTACCGCGCTATTGGGGCCACGTCCTCTAACGTCACCATGAGTAGTCACTCCAGTCACATCTTCATCACAGGCATCACGCAAGAAGGGTCCAGCGATGAGCACACTGCACAAGGTCAAGGCGTACTTCGGGATGGCGCCTATGGACGACTACGACGACGAGTACTACGACGACGACGACCGTCCTGCCCGCGGCTATCCGCGGCGTGAGCGATTCGCCGACGAGGGCTACGGCCGCTACGAGGACCGTTACGACGACGAAGAGATGCCGGGCGGCTACCGCGGCGGCTATCCCGACGAGGGTCGCTTCCACCCGCGCGAGTTCGAGCGTGCCGCACCGAGGTTCGCACCTCTGCGTGGTTCGACCCGCGGCGCGCTGGCCATGGATCCCCGCCGGATGGCGATGCTCTTCGACGAGAGCAGCCCGCTGTCGAAGATCACCACGCTGCGGCCTAAGGACTACAGCGAGGCGCGCACCATCGGCGAGCGCTTCCGCGACGGCACGCCGGTGATCATGGACCTGGTCACCATGGACAACGCCGACGCCAAGCGGCTGGTCGACTTCGCCGCGGGGCTCGCGTTCGCGCTGCGCGGCTCGTTCGACAAGGTCGCCACCAAGGTGTTCCTGCTGTCGCCCGCCGACGTCGATGTCACCCCCGACGACCGCAGGCGCATCGCGGAGACCGGCTTCTACGCCTATCAGTAGGTCGGTCGCCAGGTAGGCTGACGGCAAGGCGCCGCCGGCATCGGCCTGCGGTTGTATGGAACATCACATCGGCTGTAGTGAGGTCGGCTTAGTTGGCCCTGTTCTTTGAGATTCTGGGTTTCTCGCTGTTCGTCTTCTGGCTGCTTCTCATCGCCAGGGTCGTCGTCGAGTTCATCCGCTCGTTCAGCCGTGACTGGCACCCGAGAGGTGCCACCGTTGTCGTCCTCGAGGTGATCATGACGCTCACCGATCCGCCGGTGAAGCTGCTGCGCCGCATCATTCCGCAGCTCACGATAGGGGCGATCCGCTTCGACCTGTCGATCATGGTGCTGCTGCTCGTCGCCTTCATCGGGATGCAGTTGGCATTCAGCGCGGCGGCCTGAACCCACCGGTTCGACGTTTGCCGAACGGGCAATTGGCCTTAAGAAGATTGAATTTCGTTCTTAATTATTGGCCTCACCTGCAACCGGCGTGTCCTGTGTGACAGGATGGACGCCAGTTACTCCACTCACGCTCTACACTTTGAGATCGATTGACGGTCCAGACCATCTAGGGGGCAGACAATGCCGCTCACTCCAGCCGACGTCCACAACGTCGCGTTCAGCAAGCCACCCATCGGCAAGCGCGGCTACAACGAGGACGAGGTCGACGCCTTCCTCGATCTGGTCGAGAACGAGCTGACCCGGCTCGTCGAGGAGAACGCCGACCTTCGTCAGCGGGTGTCCGAACTCGACTCCGAGCTGACGAGCGCGCGGCAGAGCGGCGGAGCGCAGGCTCAGCCGACCCAGGCCATCCCGCTGTATCAGCCCGAGCCTGAGCCCGAACCGGCTCCGGCGCCGGTCTACGAGGCGCCGCCGCAGCCGCCGCCCGCCCCCGCCAGCGAGGACCAGCACCTCAAGGCTGCCCGCGTGCTGAGCCTCGCGCAGGACACCGCCGACCGATTGACCTCGACCGCCAAGGCCGAGTCGGACAAACTGCTGTCCGACGCGCGGGCGCAGGCCGACCAGATGGTCAGCGAGGCGCGCATGACCGCCGAGTCGACGGTGGCCGAGGCCCGTCAGCGTGCGGACACGATGCTCGCCGACGCACAGACCCGTTCGGAGACCCAGCTGCGTCAGGCACAGGAGAAGGCCGACGCGTTGCAGGCGGACGCCGAGCGCAAGCACTCCGAGATCATGGGCACGATCAACCAGCAGCGCACGGTCCTCGAAGGCAGGCTCGAGCAGCTGCGCACGTTCGAGCGCGAGTACCGCACCAGGCTCAAGACCTACCTGGAGTCCCAGCTCGAGGAACTCGGCCAGCGCGGTTCGGCTGCGCCGGTCGACTCGAGCGCCAGCAACGACGGCGGTGCGGGGTTCAACCAGTTCAACCGCGGTAACAATTAGCCCCTCAGCCGCTCGGCGAAGGGATTTGTAATGCTCATCGTTGCCCTCGTGCTGGCCGTCATCGGCCTCGCGGCCCTGGTGACCGCGGTCGTCACGAGCAATGAGCTGATCGCCTGGGTCTGTATCGCCGCCAGCGTCATCGGCGTCGTCCTGCTGATCGTCGACGCACTGCGGGAGCGGTCGCGCGGCGACGAGGACAGCGACCCCGCCGCCGCCGCCGACACGACTGCCGACGACGTCGACGAGGAACCCGTCGAGGACTATCCGGACGAGACCCCCGACCCGGCGGAGGACGAAACAGCCGCGGCCCCAGTCGAATCCGTCGACAGCGACGACCCTCAGACCGCCGACAACGACCGGCCGCGTTAACGCGTCGGCTTCGCCAACAGCGCGCGCACTTCGTCGTCGCCGACTTGGTGGAAGTCTGCATAGACCTGCCCGACCGCGTCGAACGGTTCAGGCATCGTCGCGCACACCACGTCGTCGGCCTCGCGGCCCAATTGCCTGCAAGCCGACTGCGGTCCGACGGGAACCGCGACCACAACGCTCGCGGGCGCTAGTGCGCGCACGGCCCGGACTGCCGCGAGCATGCTTGCGCCGGTGGCGATTCCGTCGTCGACGAGGATGACGACCTTGCCACTCGGATCGACGGGCGGACTGTCCCCGCGGTACGCCTGTTCTCTGCGGTTGAGTTCCTCGGTCTCCCGGTCGATGGTGTCGCGCAGGGCCTGGTCGTCGATGCCCAGCTTTCTCATCAGGCTGTCGTTGACCACAAGGCCCCCGCCGCTGGCCACGGCGCCCATCGCGAGCTCCTCCCACTGCGGAACGCCGAGCTTGCGGACCAGAAACACATCCAGCGGCGCCCGCAGCGCGGCGGCCACCTCCCAGCCGACCGGCACGCCGCCGCGCGCAAGCCCGAGGACCAGCGTGTCGTCCCTGCCGTTGTAGGCCGCCATCTCCCCAGCCAGGACCCGGCCTGCTTCGCGGCGGTCCTGGAAGGTTCGTCTCGCACTGCGTCGCGCGAGCCCACTCCAACCAGCCATGACTGTGTGTTCCCGTTCTTGCGGCGGATTCCCGCCACAGAACTCGTCTAGCCTACGACGGGCAATCCAACCGCGGTTCGACTCCGAATCACTTGTCATCAACCGCTCGAGAGGAACCATGGGCATCGAATACCAGAGCGTCGTCGACCACCCGCTGTCCGAGGTGTTCGCCTGGCACACCAGGCCCGGTGCCATGTCCCGGCTAGTGCCGCCGTGGCAGCCGATGACCGTGGTGGCCGAAACGGAGTCGCTGGCCGACGGTCAGGCGGTGCTCGGCCTGCCCGGCGGTTTGCGCTGGATCGCCCAGCACGACCGCGAGCGATTCGACCCGCCGCACCGGTTCGTCGACGTGCTGTCGTCGGCCGGGGCGCGGTCGCTGCCGCCCCGCGTCATCGGCTGGTGGCGGCACACCCACGAGTTCTTCACCGAGCCAGGCGGGCGAACGAGGGTGCGTGACGAGGTCGACACCACGGTTCCCGGTGCCGCCCTGCGGCCGACCTTCGTCTACCGGCACCGTCAGCTGGCCGACGACCTCGCCGCCCACCGGGACGCGGCCGACGCGGGCGCCACGCCGATGGTCGTCGCGGTCACCGGCGCATCCGGGTTGGTGGGCACCGCACTGTCGGCCTTCCTGACCACCGGGGGTCATCGGGTCATCCGGCTGGTCCGGCGTCCGGCGCGCGCCAAGGACGAGCGGCAGTGGCGGCCCGACGCGCCCGCGCCCGACCTGCTGTCGGGCGTCGACGCCGTCGTCCACCTGGCTGGCGCCTCGATCGCGGGGCGTTTCACCGACGGGCACAAGGCCGCGATCCGGGACACCCGCATCGAGCCGACGCGCAAGCTCGCGCAGGCGGCCGCCGACAGCTACGACGGGCCAACGGTGTTCGTCAGCGCCTCTGCGGTCGGCTTCTACGGCTACGACCGCGGCGACGCGCTGCTGTGCGAGGACAGCGTTCGCGGTGAGGGCTTCCTCGCCGACGTGGTCGCAGACTGGGAAGCCGCCACCGGCGCGGCGGCCGATGCGGGGTTACGGGTGGTCAATGTCCGCACCGGTGTGGTGCAGGCGGCCGCGGGCGGAACGCTGCGACTGCTGCGGCCGCTGTTCCTCGCCGGTCTGGGCGGCCGGTTGGGCAGCGGGCAGCAATGGCTGTCCTGGATCGGCCTCGACGATCTGCTCGACGTCTATTACCGGGCGCTCTACGACGGCCGGCTGAGCGGACCGGTCAACGCGGTCGGTCCCGAGCCCGTGCGCAACAGTGAATACACCAAGACCCTCGCAGGTGTGCTGCACCGGCCCGCGCTGCTGCCGGTGCCGTCGTTCGGGCCGCGGATTCTGCTGGGCGGTCAGGGTGTCCGTGAGCTCGCAGAGGCCGATCAGCGGGTGGTGCCGACGAAGCTGACGGAGCTGGGCCACCGATTCAGGCACCCGACTGTCTCCGACGCGTTAGCGCATCAGCTCGGGCACGGCTGATCGACGACCCGCGACACGAAGCTGCGCACCAGCGCGCGGATTCTGCGCGCCGCGCTGTTTTCGAGTTCTCTTGTCGCTCTGAGTAAATCGGCGTGGGTAAGACCCGCACCGACGACATCGCCGTCGCGGTCGTCGGCGAACCAGCGTTCCAGCATGTCGTGATCGACCTCAGGATGGAACTGCAGGGCGACCGCCCTGCCGAGCACAAACGCCTGCGACGCATTCGCCGTTCGCGCGATCTCGGTGGCGCCCGGCGGAAGCGTCCACGTGTCGAAGTGCCATTCGAACCATCGTCCGCCCGGTATCAGGCTCTCGTCATCGCTTGCGACGTCGTACCAACCGATTTCCGGTCTCGTGGATCGGGCAACCGAACCACCGAACGCCTGAGCCAGCAGCTGACCGCCGAAGCACACGCCCAGGGTCGGCACGCCTGCGTCGGCCGCGTCGCGCATCATCTGCATCTCGGCGCCCACCCAGGTGCGCTGCAGCGCCTCGTCATAGACCGGCCACCTGGCGCCGAGCGGCACGATGACGTCGTAGCGGGTCGGATCGGGAAACTCCACATGGCCCGCGGGATCGCCGACACGCTCGGCGGGCACCACCCCGAATGTGGCGACGTCGTAGCCGCATTCGGTGAAGGCATCGCCGAGCAGTCCCTCGGTGGCGAGGTGCTCGTTGTGGATGAACAGAACTTGCGGTGCCATGGCAAGAGACTATTTCGGACGGACCGGGGGCGCATCGTCCGGGGCGAGCTCGGCGGCGATGCGGCGGAACAACGTATCGGCCTCGTTGCGGTAATCGCCCTGGTCGTCGAACGCCTCAGGCAGGTAGGTGACGGCAACCGCTATTGCGATCTTCTCGGCGGGAAGGTACGCCATCACCCCGGCCCCGCCCGCGAACATCGGGTTCTGCAGCAGCCAGTTCCCCGAGATCACAATTCCCATCCCGTAGGTGTAGCCCTCGTTCTGCTCCGTGCAGGTCGTGCAGCCCGGCAGCGTGGTGGTTCTGCCGCGAAGATCGGTGGAGGCGAACGCGTCATAGGAGCTTTTCGTCAGCAGCCTGCCTGAGCCGATGCCGGATGCGCTCGCCGCCATGTCGTAGATGTTCGTCGTCTGGATGGCGCCGTGGGTGATGGTCCACGACGGGTTCCAATAGGTCGACTCCTCGTAAAACGGTGTGCCGTTGGGTATTTTCAGCGCCTGGCGGCGTTCGCTGGTGAACGCGTGCAGAACGGGCGCCGGGATCTCGGGCGTGAAGGAGTTGGCGGTGTTGGTCAGCCCGAGCGGACGTAACACCTTGTCCGACAACAGCTGCGGCATGTCAACGCCGGTCGCTTTCTCCAGCGCCCTGCCCAGCAGCACGTAGTTGGTGTGCGCGTAGTTCCAGTTGGTGCCCGGTTGGTAAAGAAGCGGGCGGCTCGTGGCGAACCCGAGGATCTGATCGGGTTCCCACTGCCGGAACGGGTCCTTGTACGCCGCCGCTTCGAACTCGGTGTTGCCGATGACGTAGTCGACGTAGCCGGAAGTCATCTGGGCCAGCTGCCCGAGCGTCACTCTGTCGGAGTGGGGTACGTCGGGCAACCATGTCGACAGCTTGTCGTCGAGGCTGACCTTGCCCTCGTCGACGAGGATCAGCAGCAGGGTCGATACGTAGGCGATCGCGACTGCGCCGTTGCGGAAATGCATGTTCGTGGTCGCAGCGAGGTTGGCCATCGACTCGCCGACCGCCCGGGTGACGACCTCCTTGCCGTCGACGGTGACCCGGACGATGACCGCTTTGAGGTGTGCCTCGGCCATCGTGTTCCGCACGATCGCCATCACGGCGTCGGCCTTGGCCGGGTCGGCCGTCGAGTCAGGCGCCCGCTGCGGCGGTGCAGCCGTGGGGCCGCAGCCCGCAAGCACCACAAGGGCGCAGGCCAGCCCGGCGAGACGGCGGGTGAGGCGCATGCGGCGATCTTGACAGAGCCCGCGGGGCGGCGGTGCGTTTACCGATGTTCGCGTTCGGTTATCCGGTTCGCGTGTCGGAACTCGCAGAGTGGTTCCTCACCGCGGACGAGCGAGGCAACCCGACCACCACGATTCCCATCTGGTGTGCAGGTAACCGCGCCGAGCCGCTGGTTCACGGCGCGACCTATTTCGACCGGCTGGTGAGCGAGGTCGAGGTGCTCGGCGAGGGTGACTACCTTTTCTTCACCGACTGGCGCGGCGATCCCGACGAGAAGATGCGCGACGGTGGGCCCACGGTCCGCGAGCTGTTCTGCACAGCGGCGGAACGCGGCGTCATCGTCAAAGGTCTGGTGTGGCGCTCTCATCTGGACAAGTTCGCCTACAGCGAGGAAGAGAACCAGCACCTGGGCGAGGCCATCGAGGCCGCGGGCGGCGAGGTGCTGCTCGACCAGCGTGTCCGGTTCGGCGGCTCGCATCACCAGAAGCTGGTGGTGATTCGACATCGCGACCAGCCCGAACGCGACGTCGCCTTCGCGGGCGGCATCGACCTGTGCCACTCCCGCCGTGACGACGAGAACCATCGCGGTGACCGGCAGGCGCAGCAGATGGCCAAGCAGTACGGCGAATATCCGCCGTGGCATGACGTCCAACTGCGGCTGCAGGGTCCGGTGGTGGGGGCGTTGGACACGACATTCCGCGAGCGGTGGAACGATCCCGCTCCTCTGGACATGCTGTCGCCCGTCGCGTGGGTGATGGACAAGCTGCGCGGCGCCGACCTCAAACCCGACCCGCTGCCGCCCCAACCCGCCGATCCGCCGCCGTGCGGGCCGCACAACGTGCAGGTACTGCGCACCTACCCCGACGCACATTTCGAATTCGACTTCGCACCCAACGGCGAGCGCAGCATCGCCAGGGGCTACTCCAAGGCGGTGCCCCGGGCACGGCGACTCATCTATCTGGAGGACCAGTACCTGTGGTCGAAGCGGGTCGCCAAGCTCTTCGCCCGTGCGGTGGCCGACAATCCCGATCTGCACCTGATCGCGGTGGTGCCGCGTCACCCCGATGTCGACGGCCGACTGTCCCTGCCGCCCAACCTCGTGGGGCGACAGCAGGCCATCGATGCCTGTCGCGCCGCCGACCCGGATCGCGTGCACGTCTTCGACGTCGAGAACCATGAGGGCACACCCGTTTACGTGCACGCCAAGGTGTGCGTCATCGACGACACCTGGGCGACTATCGGCAGCGACAACCTGAATCGCCGCTCATGGACGCACGACAGCGAATTGTCGTGCGCGGTGCTCGACGACACCGGCGAGTTCGCGCGGGACCTGCGGCTGCGGCTGATCCGCGAGCACCTCGACCGCGCGCCGGACGGCAGCGACGACGACGGGATCGTCGACCTCGCCGCCGTCGTGGACACGATCAAGGCGTCGGCGACGGCGCTCGAAGAATGGCATGCAGGTGGCCGCAAGGGCACCCGGCCGCCTGGCCGGCTGCGGCCGCACCAGCCCGAGAAGCTCGGCGTGCTGACGCGGGTGTGGGCCGAGCCGGCGTACCGGGCCTTCTACGATCCCGACGGGCGGTCCTATCGCGCCCGGTTGAAGGACGAGTGGTGATCCTCCGCCGCTGAGATATACGCGTTTGCGCTGATGTTTTGCGTCCTCTCGAGGGCCCATGCTGGCTAGCATGAGCCAACTCGAGTGGAGCGAACTTGCTGTGAGCGGACTACCGACAGGCACCGTGACGCTGCTGCTTGCCGACGTCGAGGGATCCACCAGACTCTGGGAAACCCGGCCCGACGAGATGAGCGCCGCGATCGCACGGCTCGACGCGACGTTGACCGGTCTGGTCGCCGCGCACAACGGGGTTCGACCGATCGAACAGGGGGAGGGCGACAGCTTCGTCGTCTCATTCGCCCGCGCAAGCGATGCGGTCGCGTGCGCGCTGGCACTGCAGCGCGCACCGCTGGCGCCGATCCGGCTGCGAATCGGGGTGAACACCGGCGAGATTCAGTTGCGCGACGAAGGTAACTACATCGGGCCGACGATCAACCGCACCGCGCGTATCCGCGATCTCGGCCACGGCGGCCAGACGGTGCTGTCGGGCGCCACGGAGTCAATGGTGCTCGACCACCTGCCCGACGGCGCCTGGCTCAACGATCTCGGGACGCATGCGCTGCGGGACCTGCCGCGGCCGGAACGCGTTGTGCAGCTGTGCCATCCCGACCTTCGCAACGACTTCCCCGTGCTGCGGTCAGCCGAACCCGAGGCGGTGCAACGCCTTCCGTCGCAGCTGACGAGTTTCGTGGGCCGGGAAAGCCAGATAGCGGATGTGCGAGAGCTGCTCCGCCGCAATCGGTTGGTCACCCTCACCGGTGCGGGCGGGTCGGGGAAGACGCGGCTGGCGATTCAGGTAGCCGCGGGGCTCGGCGACGACGTCCGCTACGTCGACCTGGCGCCCATCGCCGACCTCGATCTGGTTACGGTCGCGGTTGCGCGCGCGCTCGGGCTGCCCGATCAGCCCGGCCGGTCGACGATGGACAGCGTCGTCGGTTTCATCGGCGAACGCAGCCTGTTGCTGGTGCTGGACAACTGCGAGCACCTGCTCGACGCCAGCGCCGACCTGATCATCAAAGTGCTCGACGCCTGTCCCGGTCTCACCGTGATGACGACGAGCAGAGAACCGATCGGGCTGAACGGCGAAGTGACGTGGCGCGTGCCGTCTCTTTCGCTGTCGGAGGAGGCCGTCCAGCTGTTCACCGACCGCGCGCGCCGGGTCCGGCCCGATTTCACGGCCGCCGATGACGACGCGGTCATCGTGACCGAGATCTGCAAACGCCTCGACGGCATGCCGCTCGCGATCGAACTCGCGGCGGCCCGCGTACGTTCGTTGTCGCTGACCGAGATTCGCGACAGCCTGCACGATCGCTTCCGGTTGTTGACCGGTGGCTCGCGCAGGGCGGTTCGGCGCCAGCAGAGCTTGAGCGCATCGGTCGACTGGTCGCACGCGCTGCTGACCGAGCCCGAGCGTGTCCTGTTCCGCCGCCTGTCGGCGTTTATGGGCGGCTTCGATCTCGCCGCCGCCCAGGACGTCTGCAGTGGCGACCCGCTGCCGCACCATCAGATCTTGGACCAGCTGACACTGCTCGTCGACAAGTCACTGGTCGTGGCCGAAAGCGTCAGGGGCCGAACCCGCTACCGACTGCTGGAGACTGTCCGGCAGTACGCGATGGAGAAACTCGGCGCGTCGGGTGAAGCTGACGAGATCCGTGCTGCCCACCGCGAGTACTTCACGTCGATCGCCGAACAGTTCGACGCGCCGACACCGGCCGGCTTCGAGAGCCTGCTCGTCGACGCCGAGGCCGACATCGACAACCTCCGCGCCGCTTTCGCGTGGAGCGTCGAACACGGCGAATCGGAACGGGCGCTGCAGCTCGCGTGCTTCTTGTATCCGGTATGGCTGCTGCGTAACCGACCGCTTGAGGGCTTGGCGTGGTTCGACTCCGTCGACCTGAGCGACCCGGCGACCGAGGTGAGCGCGGCGGTGCGTTCGCGGTCACTCGCCGACAGCGCTGCACTGGGCGCGTTCACTGTGGACGCACACGGATTCGGCAAGGCGGAGGAAGCACTTGCGATCGCACGCGAACTCGACGATCCCGCGCTGTTGGCCCGCGCGCTCACCTCCTGTATAGCCGCGGCCGCATTCGAGGTCGTCAAGGCGATGCCGTACATCGCGGAGGCGCTCGACGTGGCAAGGAAACTGGGGGACCGGTGGCGGCTCAGTCAGGTTCTCGCGTGGCACTCGTACATCGCATGCCTTGCAGGGGATCCGGTCACCACCTCAGCCGCAGGCGAGGAAGGCGAAATGTATGCCGACGCGGTAGGAGACCACTTCATCGCGCGCATGTGTCGCTATTGGGGCCGCGGGGTGGCCCCCTTCCAGCGCGGTGATCTCCACGGGGCCGTCGAGGTGCTCGGCGACCTCATGGTCGAGGCCGACGAGGCCGAGGATTCGTTCCACGAGTTGCTTGCCCGCATCGCGCTCGCCCACGGACGCCTGGTGATTGGCGAGGCGGGCAAGGCCAGAGCACTGGCGGAGGAAGCTGTTGAGCGCGCCTCAGGGCTCGGCCCCTTCGTCGAGATGTGGGCTTTGGCGCCGCTGGCGCAGGCGGCGCTCGCCGAAGGCGATGTCGCCGCAGCCGCCCGAGCCATCGAGATTGTGCAACAACGCATCATCGAACAGCCCGAGCTGGCCATCACGGCCGTGATGCCGACAGCGGAGCTCGCCTTCGTTCGCGGTCGTCTGAGCGAGGCAAGACGGCTGGCTGATGACCTCGTCACCCCGATGATGGGTTGGCACCGCGCGAAGGCTTTGACCACGCGCGCCCATATGGCGATCGCGCAGGGTGATGTAGGGCAAGCCGAAACGGATGCGTACGAAGCCATTTCCTGTGCTACGGAAGTCCAGGCCTACCAGGTGATTCCCGATGTTCTCGACATTCTCACCACGGTGTCGTACTCGGCAGGTCGTGAGCGAGAAGCAGCACGCTATGCAGGGGCAGCAGAAGCGCTTCGTATGGGTATGGGCGGTGCGGCCCGTTCGCCGCTCTATGAGCCGGATTACGTATCGGTTTTCGCGGAACTGCGGGACTCGATGGGCGAGGACGAGTTCACGGCGGCGTGGGCCGAAGGCGCGGCACTGTCGCTTCAGGAGGCGATCGCCTACGCGCAGCGCGGCCGCGGGGAGCGGAAGCGGCCGTCGACCGGGTGGGAGTCGTTAACGCCCACCGAACTCGACGTGGTCCGCCTGGTCAGCGAAGGGCTGGGGAACAAGGACATCGCCGCGCGGCTCTTCGTCTCACACCGCACGGTGCAGACGCACCTGACGCACGTGTACAGCAAGCTCGGCATCGCGTCACGGGTGGCGCTGGCGCAGGAAGCGGCCCGGCAATCGCCTTGAGGACGCTTGTCAGCCTGTTGCCTCATGTCAAGATGCGCGCGAAGGGGGATTCGTTGCCTCACGTAAACGTGCGCGCTTGTTAACTGGCGGTTCGGCTCCGGGTGCGGCTTTGCTGGTGGTGAGGGTGAAAAGCTGGGCGGTCAGGGCGTGGACTTGGCGCTGGGTGGCGGCGGGATTGATCAGCGAGTAGGTCCGAGTTATCGCCACGATGCGCTCCACGGCCATGGTGGGGTGGTCGATCGCACGATGGAACGGGGTGGCCGCTTCGTCGTGTTTCTTGGATACCTTGGCGCCCTTGCGGACCTTGGAGATCAGTTTCTGCTGGGGGTAGAAGTAGTTGGTCAGCTTGGACTGCAACTGCCAGATCTCGTTGAGTAGCAACAGTTCTGCAGCGGTGTCGTAGCGGTGGTAGCCGACGACGGTGCGCACCACCGTCCAGTTTTTCTGCTCGACTTGACAACCGTCATTCTTGTTGCCCGGCCGCGCCCGGGTGAAGGTGATCTGGCGTCCTTGGCACCAGCCCAGCAGGTGGTCGTTGATGAATTCTGATCCGTTGTCGGAGTCCACGCCCACGATCGGGAACGGCATTGTGCGGGCGATGTCATTGAGTGTCGCCAGCACGCATTTGCCGGTCTTGTCCGGCACGGAGCGGTTCTCGGTCCAACCGGTGGCGATATCGGTGACCGTCAGCGTGAACGCATGAGCCCCGCCCCGGATACCGCCGTCGTGGCCACACCAGGTCGATCTCGACGAACCCCGGCCGGGCGTCGTCCCATTCGGCCCAGGTGCGCACCGGGATCTGGCTTTTCAGCAGCGATCCCGGTTTAGTGCCAACACGGCCCCTGAGGCGATATTGGCTCGCTCACCAGCCAGGCGGCGATCGATGGTGGCCGCCGACATCGACGCCAACAGCACCGCGGTGTCCTCATCGATGGTCAGCTCCCGAAATGACGCAGCACCGCCACCAATTCACCCAGCATCGGCGCGAGTCTTTTGCCGGCGGGCATTCCCAGCACGGTCCAGCACACCGTCAGTGCCGCGATGACATCAGGCCCGTACTTCACCGGCCGAGCACTTCTCGGGGCGATGATCTTGGGTTGCAGCGCCGCTGCGAGCGCCTTGCGGGCATGGTTTCGGTGCCACCCCGTATTGGCGCACAACTCGTCGAGAATCCGACCCTTACCGCGCTTACTGGCCAGCTGGTAGCGGGTCGCGGCCGTCTCGGTGATTGCTCTGCGCTCTGCCAACGTCAACCCCATCCCCTGGGCCTACGCGCGCATTTTCAGTGAGGCAACGAATCACCCTTTCGCGCGCATTACAGACGAGTCAACGCGGTCGTCGAGCTGACACTTTCTGACGTGCGGAATCTGTGCCAAGACTTGCTCGTGCTGCTCGGCGCGAATCGGGAACAGGTCGCCGCATGGTGGGCGCGTCTGGCCGATGGCCGCGATGGTAGGCCGCGAGCGAAGGTGACGACGCCGGCCGGGGGACGGTAGTGGCGGCCGCGCGTAGACCGGCGCTTCGGAGGCTCCCACCGCGGCGCCAGCCGACGACAGCCGAGCGGGGATACGGCACCGAGCACCGACGACTACGCACTCAGGTGGCGAAGGTGGTGGCCGCTGGTCGGGCGTCGTGTTGGGGATGCGGTCAGCCCATCCATCCCGGCACGCATTGGGTTAAGGCCACTCCGATTCGATCGGCGCCAAGGCGTTCGGCGTCTACAAAGGTCCTGAGCATCGGACCTGTTCACGCAGCCCAGGAGGCTGGAAGCGTTGGGGCTACGCCGTGCCCCCGCTGATGCCGGCACGCCGCACCGGGCCGACGCCACGAGCGCTGAAGTTCTTTGAGACCGCCAACCTCAACTCCACCGACCCGACAAACCTGAAGGGAAATTGCAGCGGAGACTCAAGCGGCTTCTGCTGACAAGGGCACTCCCACGCCGGGCAGAAGAGCCCGCAGTGGTGGTAGCAAGTTTGGAGCGGCATGCCGGGGGAACACGACCGATTAAGCGGTGGTTCTCGAGGGGTCGCTACTGCGTTAGGTGGTCGGCGGTCTGTCCCGAAGACCGTCGGCCGCCGTCCCTCTGACTGCCCTTTGACTCGCAGGTGGTGGCCGACAGCCCGCAGGCGGGGGGTATTGCTGTCGGCCACCCAACGCGGTTGAGAGCTCGTGGCCCGTCCCGCGCTACGACGGACGTACCCCCGTAGTGGGGCTTCTAAAACCCAGTTTTGGGACACTTCTCCCAGCGCGACCGGTACATCGACTATCCGCCGCCGCCTCTATCTATAGCGGCCCGCGTTCGCTTTTTTTAAGCGCGGCCAGGTTCGGCCAGTGCTGTCGCCCGCGATCTATCTATTAGAAATCACACGGTTACGGTTAAATCGGGCTTACAAGTGCCAGCAGGTAAACGGGGTGTCACCCCCCGGGCAGCGGGCTGCCATGCCATCTCAGCGTCCAGACTGCGTGCTCACCACTGAGGCGATGCTCACGACCTCTGAGTCAGTCAGGCGAGGCGCCGCTCGGCGCGGCGTTTAGTGTCGACGTGCAGTCGAGTGCGAACGACTATGGCGTCGCCGAGCATGCCGGTCGCCGTCGTCGCGATGTCATCGGCGGCGTGAACCGCTTCTGCCAGTGTCTCGGCGGAAGATGCGGTTGCTTTCAGCTGAATACTCGGCGCGCCGCGGTCGATGATCGCCGAACCTTTCGCCGAGCGTACCGACGGATGACTGCTCAGCTGGTCGGCGGCGGCGCTCGCCAGCGACCCGAGGTCGGCGGTCAGCCTTCCCGTCCGGTCGCTTCCGGGCAGCGTCAGCGGCCTAGGACGTTCGGCGGGTCCCCGGCTAAGCAGCCACCGCATCCCCAACGGCACCAACACCACGCCGGCGGCGGCCGTGGCCCATGGCCACCAGGCCGACCCGGCTGCGGTTGCCAGACCAGGAGCGGTCAACACGGTGGCATTGTCGATCTGGACAACGGCCCACGCGAGCAAACCGACACCGATCGCGAGCAAAAGAAGGCCCAGTAAAAAGGTGCCGAGGCGGTCGACGCCGGTCACGAAGGGTCTCATCGGTGTCCTCCAGCGCTCAGACGGACTTTAACTCTGGGGGGAACGGTTAGCGGCGCAAGCGCGTCGGTGACCGCGCCGCTCACCGCAGCACGCTGCTCGGCGGGATCAGCACCAGTTGTGCGGGCGCGGACACTGATCTGGCGGCGACGCGCGCGAGCGTTGGCGTCCACGACGCCGGGGACCGAGCGCGCCGCGGCCGCGGCCAACCGCGCGGCGTCGGAGAGTTCGAGATAGATACTGGAGCGTGCGGACAACGCCACCGCGCGTTTACGGCGTGGCTTGAGCGCCAGCACCACGCACAACAGGCCCAGCAGTGCTGCGATGATTCCGACCGGCACCATCCAGCTGTGGAAAGTCTGCCCGTCGATCCAGTCGACCGTCATGCGGGTCCACAGCCGCCCGTCTATCCAGCCGGCCGCGACGATGCCGTCGCGGATGCCGACCGCGCCCAGGGCGACCAGCGCTATCCCGCACAGCGCTCCGAGATAGGACGCGCCCGCCGGTGCGGCGGGGACGGGGGCGGCCGCAGGAAGCGCCGTCGACCGGTCGTGATCGCCGCCTTGCGATTCGTCGGGAGTGCGGTCGTCACCGGCTTGCGCGAGGTCGGCGGTGGTCATTGCAGCACCCGGGCGGGCGTGGTCTCGGTTTCCGAGACCACCTTCGACACGGTGACATCAACGCCGTCGACCTGCAGTCCGGCCAACCGGTGCAAGGCGGTGCTGACGTTTTGCCGCACCGCCGCGCCGACGTCTGTGAGCGGGCAGGGCCAAGGCACCGCGACGTCGACGGCCGCGCGCACCCGGTTCGCCGAGATCATTACGGTCACCTTGGGCAGCTCGCGTCCGATCAGTTTGGTCACCGTTGCGTCCTGCGGCTGCACGCCCGCGGTGTCGCGGGCGGCACGAACCGCGATGCGCTGAGCAACCCTGTCTTTGACGACGAGTGTTCCACGGTCGCCGGGATCAGCGTCTGACGGCTCAGCCACGGTCGCGACCCCGCAGCAGCGCCATCACGTCGAATTCGCCGTCACGCTGCCCGCCGATGATGTAGCCGATCACGCCGAGCACGAGCGCGATCAAGAAGCCGGTGAAACCGCCTGCGGCGGCGGCCAATCCGAGCAGCAAGCCGGCGATCAGTCCAACTGTGCTAGTGGTCACTGTGTGTGTCCTTCCCAAGAGAGATGGTGGCCTCATGTCGAAGCGTCACCGCGGCTGATCGCGGATACGTCTTCGACCGTGACGTCTATGACGGTGGCCTCGGGCAGTTGCGCGGCAGTGGCGGCACGCACTGCAGCGGCGGTGTCGCGCACGGAGGCGCCGAACACCACGCAGATGTGCACCTGTACCGCGCCGTC
Organism: uncultured Actinomycetota bacterium; assembly: GCA_963786995.1. GTDB lineage: Bacteria > Actinomycetota > Actinomycetes > Mycobacteriales > Mycobacteriaceae > Mycobacterium. Next base: position 508,517 of record CAWBBH010000012.1, read on the forward strand.
GTCGATGCGGATGCCGGGCACGCGCCGTCCGGGCAGGTATGTGCCGACTTCACCAAATATGCCCGGGTGCAGGTCGGCCACGCCGGGCACCGCCCGCACCGCCGCCGCCACGCGGTCGGCCGGCTCGTTCGGCGCCGGGGTGCTAGCCGTCATTACTGCACTCGGGCGGGTCCGGCGTGCTGGTCGTCGTCACCCTCGTCTTCGAGATGCACATCGTGGACGGTGATGTTGACCTCCGTGACTTCGAGCCCGGTCATCCGCTCGATAGCTGCGATCACATTGCGGCGTATCCCGCTAGCGAGGTCAGTCATGGCCACCCCATATTCGGCGATGATATCGATGTCGACGGCGGTCTGCCGTTCGCCGACCTCCACCGAAACCCCTTGCCCCTGATTGACGCTGGCGCCGGGGATGCGTTCGCGCAATTGCCCGACCATGCGGGCGGCTGCACCCCCGCCGAGGGCGAAGACACCGTTAACTTCACGCGCGGCGATGCCGGCGATCTTGGAGACGACGGTGTCGGCGATCGTGGTCGTGCCCTTCGAACTGCTCAACGCGTTTTCGCTCGACGGCACCGCGCCTGTTGCGCCTGTGGTCTTTGACGCCGATTGCGCACTTGTCATAGTTATCCCCGCTCCCGTTGCGTTCGAGTTGTGACGTCTCGTTAGACGCTCGCTGTCCGGCGAAACGAATGGCCCACATAATGTGATCTGCACCACAATTGACGTAGTGCAGTTGCGGTACCCTGCGGGACCGCCTGACAAACGCGGACAAACGCACCGATTCCACGCGTCCGCTCAGATACACGCCTAGAGGGACCTGCTCAGGGGAGGGAAGTAGCCGCCACGATGCGAGCGATCAGGCTGCCGTGACGTACAACGTCGATAACGTTTCCAGCCGCGACTCGGTCGAAGTACGGCGCGGCATTGCGCCGTAGCTGGCTGAGCGGAATCTTTGCGTTTGGAGCCGGTGGGTCCGCCGCGCCGATGCGCTCAACGTCACCAGGTGGCTCAAGGAAGGGCGGCACCATGAACGCAACTAGCCTGCCGCGACGAACAATTTCGAGTGTCTCCCCGGCCGAAACCCGCTCCAAGTAACCGCTGGCATAGCTCTTGAGCTGCCCAAGACAAATTCGCACCGCCATTTGTCTGAAGTTAGCCAATTTTGAGCGCTCCCGCCGGAGAATGACTTGAATAGAACGATGATGCTGGTTCCTTACGGAAGATGCGTTCGTCCAACGTGTTGCGGGCGCATGAGGTAGCTAACGCCCAGGCTGAGGACACGTGGTGTCATCGCAATAGGCCCCATGAACGATATTCGGATTAGAGTGACGTACGTTACGTCGCACTTTTAGCGACGGCGCAGGCTCGCTCGGGCTGGCCAGGTCGTTACCCCTAGTAATTGTCGAGGCAGCTCGTCCCGCCGGGTATCCCATCGGCCAGGCGCTGGCTGCCACGGTATCTTCGGCGCGCCTCGTAAGTATTTCGGTTTAAACGCCTAATGTTCAGTCAGGCGCCTAAAGAATGGTCTAAGCCGATGCTCGTGAGGAAAGGCAGATGCGTCCGAGCGCATCTCGATCATGGGAAGCGTGATCCACGGTACTGCGTGGCTTGCTCCCTCGCCGCTGGCATGGTCCACGGCGACTCTGAGTACAACATCTTGATGGACACCCTCGCCGAAGCGTCCGCACGGTTCCAGGAACTACAAAATGCCGTATTCGAGTTGCGCCACCTGTGCGAAAGCTGCAAGAGCGGGGACATGCAGACCAAACAGATCCTCGAAGTGCTTACAAGACACGGCGCATAACCGATTGCGCGTTTAGCGGCAAGACCGTCCTCCCCCATCTGCCCTTAGTCCGAAATCGGCCCGACAAGCCCTATAGCTCCACCGAAGAATTGCCACAATTTGTTGCATCACCCCGACAGTTCTGAAGCGTGCCGCCGACACCACCTTCGATGGCCGCCCGGGCGGCAAGGTGATGGCCGACACCGCCTTCGAGCGGATCACCGGACAGTCCGCCGAGGTGGCCGACGCGGTGGCCGTCGATCTGGTGATCACCGACGAGACGCTGCTGGGCGGTGACACCGAGCCGGCGGTGCTGTCCGGGTACGGGCCCATCCCCGCCTCGGTGGCGCGCCGGCTGGTCGACCGCGCGGTCACCGATGAGCGGTCGCGGTGCACGTTGCGGCGGCTTTACCGCCACCCGACGTCGGGTCAGCTAGTGGCGATGGAGTCGCGGTCGCGGGTATTTCCCCAGGGGCTGGCGAAGTTCATCGATCTGCGCGACCAGACGTGCCGCACACCGTATTGCGATGCGCCGATCCGACATCACGACCACGCCCAGCCTCACCACCGCGACGGGCCCACCAGTGCTGAGAACGGGCTGGGCGAATGCGAACGCTGCAACTACGTCAAAGAAGCATCAGGCTGGCGGGTCACCGCAGGTAACGACGAAAACGGCATGCATACAGCCCAATTCGAGACACCGACGGGGCATCGGTATCGCTCGACGGCACCCTCGCTACCCCGGCGACCCTATGTGGACATCGGTGAAGTGGAAGCCAAGATGCGTGTGATCATTGCCGGCTACCGCGCCGCCTGAGATTGCCTGATCAGCCTCTCGTCCGGTAGCGCCGCTCGGGACGGCCGACGCCGTACTGCAGCCGGATCTCCAGCGCACCAGTGCTGAGATAGTGCTCGAGGTAGCGTCGCGCGCTGACCCGTGAGATGCCAACTCGTTCCGCGCATTCCGCAGCCGACACCTCGCCCGCTTCGTTCACCGCGTCGAGCACCAGCCGACCGGTCTCCGCGCCGAGGCCTTTGGGCAGCACCTCATGTGGCGACGGGGCGCCCGCCCCGCCGAAGAGCGAGTCGATCAGCGACTGGTCGACGCCGTCCGCGGACTCCAGCGCGTCGGCGCGCGCCGCGAACGCCTCCAGCTTCGTCTTCAACTGATCGAATTCGAACGGCTTGATCAGGTAGTCGGCCGCGCCGCCGTCGAGCGCGCCGGTGACAGTGTCGAGTTCGCGCGCTGCTGTGATCATGATGACGCCGACCCCATTGCCGCCGGATCGCAAGCGCTGCAGCACGTCCAGGCCGGTCATGTCCGGCAGGTAGACGTCGAGCAGGATCAGTTGCGGCCGCAGTTCTCGTGCCGCCGTCAACGCCTCGGCGCCGGATCGGGCGACGCCAACCGCACGGAAACCGTCGACCTGTTCGACGAACCTTCGATGAATCTCGGCGACCATGAAGTCGTCGTCGACGACGAGTACGTCACGCATGCGCGGCCTGCCTCGACGCCGACGTCTCCGGCAGCCGCACGACGAACAACGCACCGCCTGCCGGGGCGTCCGTCACCTCGACGGTGCCGCCGTGCTGCGCCGTGACGAGCCGGACCAGGGCCAGCCCGATGCCGCGGCCGCCGGGCACGTCGGGCTTCGACGTGACACCGCGCGCGAAGATCTCCTCTCGAAGGTGTTCGGGCACACCGGGTCCCGAGTCGGCCACCGATATCGTCAGACCTTTTCCGTCGTCCAGAAGCACCGAGACCCGCGCCGGGTCTGCTCCCACCGACACGTCGACGGCGTTGTCGATCAGGTTTCCGAGAAGCGTGATCACGTCCGTCGCCACGGCCGGGTTCAGCGCGCTCAGATGCGAGTCGGGGTCGAGCGTAAGCGCCACACCGCTTTCCGCGGCGAGCGAGGTCTTCGCTATCAGCAGGGCGGCGACCGCGGGATCGGAGATCCGGCTGGTGACCGCGTCGTTGATCTCGGCGCGGCGCCGGGTGAGTGTGCCGACGAGGTCGCGCACCGAGTCGTACTCCCCGAGCTGAACAAGCCCCGAGATGGTATGCAGCTGGTTGGCGAACTCGTGGGTCTGCGCCCGCAACGTGTCGGTGACGCTCTTGTGCGACGACAGCTGGCCCTGTAGGGCGGCCAACTCGGTGCTGTCGCGCATGGTGGTGACAGTGCCGATCACCTGACCCTGGCTGGTCGCCGACCTCCGGTTCAAGGCCAAAACCTTTGTCCGGGTGGCGATCACGGTGTCATTGGCGGAGCGCCCATCGTCTCCGGAAAGCAGGAACTCCACGACCGCAGGATCGAGGCCGATGCTGTCCACCCGCTTTCCGACCGCGTCGCCGCCGATGCCGAGCAGGTCGGCGGCGCTGTCGTTGAGCAGGGTGACGTCGCCCTCGTTGTTCACCGCCACCACACCCTCGCGGATGCTGTGCAGCAGCGCTTCCCGATGGTCGGCGAGCCCCGCGATTTCGGCGACCTCAAGGCCGCGGGTGTGCCGTTTGATTCGACGGGACAGCAGCCACGAGGCCAGCAGTCCGAGCGCCGCCCCGAGTCCCAGATAGAGCAGCAGGCGTCTTCCTGCGCCGCTGAGCTGTTCCCACACCGACGGATACGGCTCGCTCACCGACGCGACGGCGAGCACGTCACCGTCTATCGACAGGATCGGCACCTGGCCGACGAGGCTGTGGACGCCGTCGATGTCGTCGTCGCCGAACCACGCCCGGCCCTCGTCGGCGCGGCTGGGGCCGAGATCCATCCGGGAGCGGATGCGCTCGGGGTCCGACGACGCGCGGACCGTGCCGTCGGGTCCGAGGATCTCCGCCATGCCCGCACCCGACAGCGCCACCGCGCGGTCGGTTTCCGGCGCGAGGACCTGCGCGGCCGCCGGATCGGCGAACCGGTCGGCCACGATCGGCGTCGACGCCAGGTTCTCTGCGACCGCGATCATCCGCTGACCTCGCACTTCGCGGAACTCCCGCGTCGACTGCGCGACCGAGACGACCGCGATCGCGACCAGCACCACCACGACCACCAACAGCTGGAACACCAGGAACTGGCCGGCCAAGCTGCGTGACCAGGTCATGTACTTAATGACCAATACTTCCTTTGCGAACTCATCAGTGACTTGGGTCACTTGTGTGGTCCAGTATTGCTGAGCATCACACCTGACGTGATTGGGGACGACGTGAAGTGCACACGGAAAACGGCGGTCTTGGTGATCGCCCTCATTGCCGCGCTGCTGGTCAGCGGCTGCGGCGTTACCCGCGGAGGTGAGGAGAAGGGTTTTCACCGGCTGCGGATGATGGTGCCGAACAGCCCGGGCGGTGGTTATGACCTCACCGCGCGCACCGCGGTCAAGATCATGGAGGACAACGACATCACCGGCCGCGTCGAAGTCTTCAACGTCATCGGCGCAGGCGGCACCGTCGCCATGGCGCGGCTGATGAACGAAAAAGGCAACAACGACCTGATGATGACGATGGGTCTGGGCGTCGTCGGGGCGACCTACACCAACGGATCCAAAATCAAGGCATCCGATGCGACGGCCATCGCCAAGCTGATCGAGGATCCCGGCGCCATCTTCGTGCCGACCGACTCGCCGTTCAAAACGGTCGACGACTTCGTCAAGGCGTGGAAGGCCGACCCGTCCAAGGTCACGATCGGCGGAGGTTCCTCGCCAGGTGGGCCCGATCACCTTTTCCCGATGGAGACCGCGCGAGCCGTCGGGGTCGACCCCAAGGCCGTCAACTTCGTCACCTACGACGGCGGTGGCGACCTGCTGACCGCCTTGCTCGGCGAGAAGATCGCGGTGGGCACGTCCAGTCCCGGCGAGCTGTCCGATCAGATCGAGGCGGGCCAACTGCGGGTGCTCGCGGTGTCCAGCGAGAAGCGCGTCGAGGGTATCGACGCGCCGACGCTGAAGGAGGCGGGTATCAACCTGACGTTCGCCAACTGGCGCGGAGTCCTTGCGCCACCAGGCATTTCCGATGACGCCAAACAGGCGATGGTCAAAGTTCTCGAGGAGTTGCACGCAACACAGCAATGGAAGGAGGCGCTGGTGAAGAACGGCTGGACCGATGCGTTCGTGACCGGTGCACAGTTCGAGCAGTTCCTGAAGGACCAGGATCAGCGCGTCTCGTCGACGCTCACCGACTTGGGGCTGCTATGACCACCACAGAGGAGCCACAGGGCAGCGCGGCCACCAGAACCGTCGACACCGCGCAGTACCTGGTGTGCGTCGTCCTCGTTCTCGTCGGCGCATTCCTGATCTATGACGCGGTGACGCTCGAGGCGGCCTTCGCCAAGGTAGATCCCGTTGGGCCGAAGCTGTTTCCGATGGTCATCGGGGTGATTCTGATCGTGCTGGCGGTCATCCTCGCTATCGCCATTCCCCGTGGGTCGGTCGGTGAGGCCGACGCGGGTGAGGACGTCGACCCGAACATGCCGGGGGACTGGCGCACCGTCGGCATGCTCGTCGCGCTGTTCGTCGCGCTGATCCTTCTCGTCAACCCGTTGGGTTGGGTGATAACGAGCACCCTGTTCTTCGCCGCCGCGGCGACCATCCTCGGCAGCCGGCACTACATCCGCAACATCGCCATCGGCGCCGTTCTGGCGCTGGCCAGCTTCTACGGCTTCTACTCCGGGCTCGGAATCCCGCTGCCCGCAGGCGTTCTGGACGGGATTCTCTGACATGAACAATCTCGACTGGTTTCTCCAAGGCCTCAGCGAGGCCGCAACACCGATGAACCTGCTCTACGCGGTCATCGGGGTGCTCCTCGGCACGGCTGTCGGCGTGCTACCCGGCATCGGCCCTGCCATGACCGTGGCACTGCTGCTGCCGGTCACCTACAACGTCAGCCCGAGCGCGGCGTTCATCATGTTCGCGGGCATCTTCTACGGCGGTATGTACGGCGGATCGACGACGTCGATCCTTCTCAACACGCCGGGGGAGTCGTCGTCGGTCATCACCGCGATCGAGGGCAACAAGATGGCCAAGGCGGGCAGAGCCGCCCAAGCGCTGGCGACGGCGGCGATCGGCTCGTTCGTCGCCGGCGCGATCGGCACCGTGCTGTTGGCGGCGTTCGCTCCGCCGATCTCGAGATTCGCTGTGACGCTTGGCGCGCCGTCGTACCTCGCGATCATGCTGTTCGCCCTCGTCGCGGTCACCGCCGTGCTCGGTGCCTCCAAGCTGCGCGGCGCGATCTCGCTGTTCCTCGGCTTGGGCATCGGCGTCGTCGGCATCGACTTCCTCACCGGCCAGCCGCGCGCCACGTTTGGGGTGCCGCTGCTGTCGGACGGCATCGACATCGTCGTGATCGCGGTGGCGATCTTCGCAGTCGGCGAGGCACTCTGGGTGGCCGCGCATCTGCGCCGCCGCCCCGCCGACGTGATTCCGGTCGGCAGACCGTGGATGGGTCGCGACGACTGGAAACGCTCGTGGAAGCCGTGGCTGCGCGGCACCGCGTTCGGCTTTCCGTTCGGTGCGCTGCCCGCAGGCGGCGCCGAGCTTCCCACCTTCCTGTCCTACATAACCGAGAAGCGCTTCGCCAAGCGCACCGGACACGATGCCGAGTTCGGCAAGGGGGCAATCGAAGGCGTGGCGGGACCCGAGGCGGCCAACAATGCCTCGGCCGCAGGCACTTTGGTGCCCATGCTGTCGCTTGGCCTGCCGACCAACGCCACCGCGGCGGTGATGCTGACCGCGTTCGTCTCCTACGGCATCCAGCCGGGGCCGACGCTGTTCGAGAAGGAGCCGCTGCTGATCTGGACGCTGATCGCCAGCTTGTTCATCGGCAACTTCCTGCTGTTGATCCTGAACCTTCCGCTCGCGCCGCTGTGGGCCAAGCTTCTGCAGACGCCGCGGCCCTACCTGTACGCGGGCATTCTGTTCTTCGCCGCGCTCGGCGCGCTCGCGGTGAACCTTCAGCCGCTGGACCTCGCGCTGCTTCTGGTGTTCGGGCTGTTGGGGTTGATGATGAGACGGTTCGGCCTTCCGGTGTTGCCGCTGATCATCGGCGTCATCCTCGGGCCGCGCATCGAACGACAACTGCGGCAATCACTTCAGCTCGCCGACGGCGACTGGACGGGTCTGTTCACCGAACCGGTCGCGATCATCACCTACATATTGATGGTGATCCTGCTGCTGATCCCGCTCATCCTGCGGCTGATGCACCGAAGCGAGGAGACGCTGCTGGTCGTCGAGGACGATCGCGACATGCAGGAGAAGGCGACACAGTCATGATTGTCGTGGGATACAGCGCGGACCCGTTCGGGCGGGCGGCCCTCGAGCACGGCATCGCCGAGGCGAAATTGCGTGGCACCACCTTGCGCGTGGTGAACGCGACCGCAGGCGACGCCTACGTCGACGCCAGGTTCGCCCAGCCGACCGAGGTCGCTGACATCGAGGAGCGGCTGGCGACCTGCGGGGTCGAATACGAGCTCAGCCAGCCCGTCGGGGTGGACGCCGTCGAGGAGCTGCTGACGACCATGGAGCGCGGTGACGCCGATCTGCTGGTGATCGGCATCCGCCACCGCAACCCGGTCGGCAAGCTGCTGCTCGGCAGCGTCGCGCAGCGATTGCTGCTGGAATGCCAGAAGCCGGTGCTCGCGGTCAAACCGGAGGAACACTGATTCGGATCGTCCCGTCGCTGGCGACCACCGGATAACTGCGCACCGACAGTTCGCCTGCGGTGTCTGCTCCGCTGCACAGGTCGAAGATGTGGCCGTGCAGCGGGCACACCACCACCCTGCCGTCGGCCAGTCCGTCGGCGAGCGGGCCGCCCCTGTGCGGGCATACCGCGTCGATCGCGCGCAGCGTTCCGTCGCGCAACCGGAACACTGCTATCTGAGAGCCTTCGACTGCGAACGTCCGTCCTTCTCCCACTGGTATCTCCTCCACCGAGCCGACAGTGACGTCGGTCATCGCACGGGGACCTGGGGAAGCGGAAGAAGCGGAAGGGAGGTCCGAAACTGCCCTTCGGTCACCGGAGTTCGACCGTCCTGCCATGGATCGCGGTAGGCGTCGACGGACTTCTGCATGTTCGCGTCCAGCGTATCGGCGATCCCGTCGGCGTCGTCGACGACCACGGCGCGGATTTTGTCGACGCCGACTCGCGGCACGAACGAGTACGTGCGTTCCAGCCAGTTGGCGTTCTCCCGGTAGTACTGCAGGAACCGTCCGGTCAGCGTCATCACCTCGTCGGTGGAATCGACGGTGGCCAGGAGGTCGCCCTTGCGGATGTGTGCGCCCGCAGCGCCCCCGACGTAGATCTCCCAGCGGCCGTCACCCACGGCGACGACACCGAGATCCTTGCACAGCGCTTCGGCGCAGTTGCGCGGGCAACCCGTCACGGCGAGCTTCATCTTCGCCGGGCTGGCCAGGCCCTGATAGCGCTCCTCGATGGCGATGCCCAGCGCGGTCGAATCACCGAGGCCGTATCGGCAGAAGTCTGTCCCGACACAGGTTTTCACCGTTCGGAAGCTCTTGCCGTAGGCATACCCCGACGGCATGTCCAGATCGGCCCAGACTGCAGGGAGGTCTTCCTTGCGCACACCGAGCAGGTCGATGCGCTGGCCACCGGTCAGCTTGATCATCGGGATCGCGTACTTGTCGGCGACCTCGGCGATTCGGCGCAGCTGCCACGAGTTGGTGACCCCGCCCTTCATCTGCGGCACCACCGAGAACGTGCCGTCGCGCTGGATGTTCGCATGCACGCGGTCATTGACGAAGCGGGCGTCGCGCTCGTCGACGAACTCGTCGGCCCACATCGTCTCCAGCAGCGACGCCAACGCCATCTTGGAGTTCGCATCCTCCTTGCCGTCCGGCGCGAGCGCAGCGAACACCGAAGAGACCGAATGCAATTGCAGCTCGCTGATGTGTTTCATCAAAGTCGGTTTGTCGTAGGGAAGGGCGGGCACGTACCACGACGCCGACGGATCGTCGGTTGTCTCACCACCGGCTGCCCACGCCACGACCTGGCCGACGAGTTCCTTGCACGAACCGCAGCCCTTGCCCGCCTTGGTCTTCGCCATCACACCGGTGACCGATGTCTCGCCGCCACGTACACAGGAGGCGAGCGCGCCCTTGCTGACCCCGTTGCAATTGCAGACCTGCGCGTCATCGGCGAGTTCGGCGACGCCGACGGCGACGTCCGGCGTGCCGATGTCGAACATCAGCGACACCCGCTCGTCGGGTAGCCGCAGACCACTGTCGAAGGCCTGCGTGAGGAAGGACACCTTGCTCACATCACCGAGCAGCGTTGCGCCGACCAGCTTTCCGTCTCTGATCACGATCGTCTTGTACACACCGTGCTTCGGTTCGGAATACTGGACGAACTCGTCGTCGGGCAGCGCGGGCGCCTTCAGGCCCATCGACGCGACATCCACGCCGGCGACCTTGAGTTTCGTCGCCGTGCGCGACCCGTGATAGGCCGCAGACTTATCGGCGCCGGTGATGTGGTCGGCCAGCACGCCCGCCTGCTCCCACAGCGGTGCCACCAGTCCGTACACCTGGCCGCGATGCTGCGCGCATTCGCCGACTACGTACACCGCGTCGTCGTCGACCGAGCGCATGTGGTCGTCGACGACGATGGCACGCTCCACTGTCAAACCCGACCGCTGCGCGAGTCCGACGTTGGGTCGGATGCCGGCAGCGACCACCAGCATGTCGCAGCCGATGGAACTTCCGTCGGAGAACACGATTTCGCGCAGCCTGCCGTCGACGGTCCTCACCTCGGTGGTGCGCTTGTCAGTGTGCACAGTGATGCCGAGACGCTCGACCGACCGTCGCAGAATCGCACCGGCGGTGTCGTCGAGTTGCGCATTCATCAGGGTCGGACCGGCATGGACGACGTCGACGGTCAGACCGCGGTTCTGCAGCCCGCGGGCCGCCTCGAGACCCAACAGTCCGCCGCCGATCACCACCGCCTTCGTCCGGTGCTCGGCCTGCGAGATCATGCCAAGGCAATCGTCGAGGGACCGGAACCCGAAGACCCCGTCTGCAAGGGTCTTGTCGTCGGCCCATAGGCCGGCCATCGGAGGGAAGAACGACCGGCTGCCGGTCGCGAGAATCAGGTTGTCGTAGCGGGTCACCGTTCCGTCATCGGCCTGCACCAGCCGGGCATACCGGTCGATGCGCACCACCCGCACACCCGCTCGCAGATCAATGTTGTTGTCGCGGTACCAGTCCAGTGCGTTGAGGTAGATGCCCTCCTGGTCGTCGACCTGCTGGCTGCCCGCCAGCACATTGGACAGCAGAATGCGGTTGTAATTGCCGTACGGTTCGTCACCGAAGACGGTGATGTCGAAGAGTTCGCCGCCACCGCGCGCGAGGATCTCCTCGATGGCGCGCACGCCCGCCATCCCGTTGCCGACCACAACCAGCCTGCGGCCCATCAGACCTCCACCAAGCCCAGGTCGACGATCACGGTGCCCGCGCATCCGCTCGGGGCGGCGACGTACAGTTCGAGCACCGTGTCGGCGAGCAGATCCTCGACCACACGCAGCGCGACGTGGGTGGCGCCCTTGGCCGCAATCGGGAAGTAGCGCATCGGCTGACCGTCGCGGAACAACACCACCGTGATCATCTCTTCGGAGGAGTTGCCGCCGCGGAAGTACACCGGCTGCGAGATTGACCCTGCTGGCACGACATAGCGCAGCGAGTCGTCGATCAGCAGCGGTTTGTCCAATCCGTTGCCTTCGAAGTCGAACGGGCCCTGCAGGAAACGTGGAATGCTGCCGTCGCTCATGCCTTCACGAAGCTAGGGTGCGATTGTTTCCAGTTCGTTTCCGGCGGAACACCGACATGATTCCCGTTGCGCACACCGCTGGCGAAAACGCGTGTGAGTAGCTGTTGACTCATACGACATAGTCACGCAATAGCCGCGGAATGGCGCAGGCATACACCTTGAGCAACGAAATCAACTACTCGTGGGGAGCGACTGTGTCGATTCTGAGCCGGGACCGCAACATCGAGCACTGGGACGCCGAGGACGTCGATGCCTGGGAACACGGCGGCAAGAACATTGCGAAACGCAACTTGATATGGTCCATCTTCGCTGAGCACGTGGGGTTCTCGATCTGGTCGATCTGGTCGGTGATGGTGCTGTTCATGCCGCAGGACGTCTATCACATCGACGCCGCAGGGAAGTTCTACCTGGTGGCCGTGCCGACGCTGGTCGGCGCGTTCATGCGAATCCCCTACACGATTGCACCCGCGAAATTCGGCGGTCGCAACTGGACCATCGTCAGCGCGGTGCTTCTCCTCATCCCCACGGTGCTGACCTGGTGGGCAATGAAGAACCCGGGAACGTCCTACACCACGTTCATGGTGATCGCAGCGTTCGCAGGCGTCGGCGGTGGCAACTTCGCCTCGTCGATGACCAACATCAACGCGTTCTACCCGCAGCGGCTGAAGGGATGGGCGCTGGGACTGAACGCGGGCGGCGGTAACATCGGCGTCCCCGTCATCCAACTTGTCGGCCTCCTCGTCATCGCGACCGTCGGCAACACGGCACCCGAACTGGTCTGCGCCATTTATCTCGTCCTCGTCGGCTGCGCGGCGCTGGGGGCGGCGCTGTTCATGGACAATCTTGGCAACCAGAAGTCCAACCTCGGCGCACTGGCAGAAGCGTTGCGCTACCGCGATTCCTGGGTGATGAGCTTCCTCTACATCGGCACATTCGGCTCGTTCATCGGCTTCTCGTTCGCCTTCGGTCAGGTACTACAGATCAACTATCTCGCCGGCGGCGACACCCCCGCGCAGGCCGCGCTGCACGCCGCGCAGATATCGTTCATCGGTCCGCTGCTCGGCTCGATCTCGCGGCCCTTCGGCGGCAAGCTTGCCGACCGGATCGGCGGCGGCAGGATCACGCTGTACACCTTTGTGGCGATGATGTTCGCAGCGGGAATCCTCGTCGTCACCGGAATGATGGACGACGCAATGACGGGCGCCGCCACGGGCGGCCAAATGATCGGCTACATCGCCGGTTTCATCCTGCTGTTCATTCTGTCGGGTATCGGAAACGGCTCGACATACAAGATGATCCCGTCGATCTTCGAGGCCAAGGCGCAGGACCAGGTGGACTGGACGGCCGAGCAGAAGGCCGCCTGGTCGCGCCGGATGTCGGGGGCTTTGATCGGGTTCGCCGGCGCCGTCGGCGCGCTTGGCGGCGTGTTCATCAACGTCGCGCTTCGGTTGTCGTACGTCGGTGCGGCTAAGTCGGCGACGAACGCGTTCTGGGTCTTCCTCGCCTTCTATGTGATCTGCGCCATCGTCACCTGGGTGTTCTTCCTGCGGATCCAGACCGTGCGCACACGAGCGGGCGAGCACATCGGCCGCGTCGCCCAACCCGCTGGGATGGCCTGACCTGCACCAACTGATGCTCACCGCGTCAATGGCGATGCGGTGAGCACCAGTTTTCCGCCCGCTAACCTGCGCGGAAAATTCTCGGAACAGGGCGCACCGACGATGAAAAGCATGGTGACCCGCACGGCGTGCTCGTACTGCGGCGTCGGCTGCGGCATCGAAGTGCAGACGTCCACCGGCAGCACGGGCCTGCCAGTCATCGCCCGCGTGTCCGGCGACCGGCTGCATCCCACGAATTCCGGCCGGCTGTGCACCAAGGGCGCCACCCACGCCGAGATGATGCGCGCCGACGACGGCCGGCTGACGGCGGCGCTGCTGCGACCGTCGCGCACCGACGAGCCGGTGCCGACACCGGTCGACGACGCGATCGCCGAAGCGGGCCGACGCCTGCGCGCCGTCGTCGACAAGTACGGGCCGGACGCCGTCGCACTCTATGTATCCGGCCAGATGTCACTTGAATCGCAGTACCTCGCAACGAAACTCGCGAAGGGCTTTCTGAGAACCAAGTATATGGAGTCGAATTCGCGGCTCTGTATGGCCAGCGCGGGGACCGGATACAAGCAGTCACTCGGCGCCGACGGACCGCCTGGTTCCTACAGCGACTTCGACGTCACCAACCTGTTCTTCGTGATCGGCTCCAACATGGCCGATTGCCACCCGATCCTGTACCTACGGATGGTTGATCGGCTCAAGGCGGGCGCCAAGCTGATCGTGGTGGATCCCCGGCGCACCGCGACCGCCGAAAGGGCTGACCTGTTCCTGCAGATCAAGCCTGGCACCGACGTGGCGCTGCTCAACGGGCTGCTGCACCTACTCCTTGAAGACGAGGCCAACCGCGGCGCCGTAGATTTCGAGTTCATCGCCGAGCACACCGAAGGCTGGGAGGCCATGCCCGCTTTCCTGGCGGACTACACACCGGCCACGGTCGCGCGGATCACCGGCATCGGCGAGGCTGAGCTGCGGCTGGCCGCCGCCATGATCGCCGAAGCGGGCGATTGGATGACCTGCTGGGCCGTCGGGCTGAATCAGAGCACGCACGGCACCTGGAACACCAATGCCATCTGCAACCTTCATCTGGCTACCGGGGCGATCTGCCGGCCGGGAAGCGGGCCGATGTCGCTGACCGGCCAGCCGAACGCCATGGGCGGCCGGGAAATGGGCTATATGGGCCCGGGTCTGCCCGGTCAGCGTTCGGTGCTCTCGGAGCGCGACCGCGCCTTCGTCGAGCAGATCTGGGGACTGCCCCCGGGGACCATCCGCCCGGAGTTCGGGCCAGGGGCGGTCGACATGTTCGAACGCCTCGCCGCGGGAGAGATCAAGGCGTGCTGGATCATCTGCACCAACCCGGTCGTGTCGATGCCCAACCGCAGAACCACGATCGCGGGGCTGGAAGCCGCCGAACTCGTGATAACGCAGGACACCTACCGTGACACCGCCACCAACCGCTACGCCGATATCGTCCTGCCGTCCACGCTCTGGGCCGAATCCGACTCGGTGATGGTCAATTCCGACCGCACCATGACGCTGCTGCAGCAGTCGATCCCCGCGCCCGGCCAGACCCGTCCGGACTGGCAGCTGATCTGCCAGATGGCCGACGCGCTGGGGTTCGGCGCGCACTTCGCCTACTCATCCAGCGCGGAGGTGTTCGACGAGATCCGCCGGTTTTCCAATCCCGCAACGGGTTACGACCTGCGCGGCGCGAGCTATCAACGGTTGCGTGAAACGCCGCTGCAATGGCCGGCGCCGCCCGACGACGACTCCGACCGCCATCCGATCCGGTACCTCAACGACGGGGTGAGCCAGGATCTGTTCGTCGACGACAACGGGCATCGTCCCCGGCTGGCTTTCCCGACGCCATCGCACCGGGCGATCTTTTATCCGCGACCGCACATGGACGCCGACGAGCTGCCCGACGACGACTATCCGATCGTCCTGAATACCGGTCGGCTGCAACACCAGTGGCACACCATGACCAAGACCGGCCGGGTCGACAAGCTCAACAAACTAGACACCGGTCCGTTCGTCGAGATCCACCCCGTCGATGCGGTGTCCTTCGAGATCGCCGACGGTCAGCCGGTCGAGCTGACGTCGCGCCGGGGTCGCGCGGTGTTACCCGCGTCGGTGACCGACCGGGTGCGGCCCGGCAACTGCTTCGTGCCGTTCCACTGGAACGATGAACACGGTGAGTACCTGACTATCAACGCCCTCACCAACGACGCCGTCGACGCCGACTCGTTGCAGCCGGAGTTCAAGGTGTGCGCGATCAGCATGCGGCCACTCAACATCGTCGACGCACCGGCGCATCGTCATCCGGTGGCCGCCCAGCTCGGGCTCGGGCAGACCCGGGCGCCGAAGCTCAATGACCACGAAAAGCTCTATCTGGCAGGGTTTTTCACCGGCATCGGCGACGCCGGCTCCGGTGTGCCGGTCCTGCCGGAATCCGCGCCGGTACGGCCGGACGTGCGACTGTGGATCGACGGCATGCTGGCCGGTCAGTACTCCCGCGGCGAGCCGGCCGTCGTCGGGACGCACGCCGACGGCGACGGCCCCCTGGTGCTGTGGGCTTCGCAGACCGGCAACGCCGAGGAGTTCGCCGCCCGGGTGGCCGACATGGTGTCCGGCTCCCGCCTGGTCAACATGGACGACGTCAGCCTCGACGCTCTCGCGAATGCCCGCGACGTCCTCGTCGTCACCAGCACCTTCGGCGACGGCGGCCCGCCCGACAACGGTGCCGGCTTCTGGCAGCGGCTGGAATCGCCGGATGCGCCGTCGCTCAAGGGGCTTCGCTATGCCGTGCTGGGCATCGGCGACCGCTCATACGACAACTTCTGTGGGCACGCGAAGTCGATCGACGGCAGGTTCGCCGATCTCGGCGCCACCCGGCTGCGGAGCCGCACCGAGTGCGAGATCTACGACGACGAGCCGATGGACCGGTGGGCGCAGGAGGTGGCGCGGCTCGCCGGCGGCGCTGCAGCCGAATCAGCCGAGGGGCGAGCAGGCGCGGTGACCACCATCACCCGGCCCACCAAACTTGCCGACCCCTTCACGCGTACGCGGCCGCTTCTCGCCCCGCTGTCGACCAACGTGCTGCTGTCGGGAGCCATGTCGGCGAAAGAGGTGCGCCAGTTCGGCTTTGACATCTCCGCCCACGAGGTGTCCTACGCCGCCGGCGACTCACTCGGTGTGTATGCCACCAACAGCGAGCACGCTGTCGACATTTGGCTCGCCTCGACCGGGCTTGCGGGCCGCGAACTGGTCGAGATAGACGGGCAGGAGCGCACCCTGCGCGACGCGCTCACCTCCTGCTATGACATCTGCCGGGTCACCCCCGATCTTCTGCGTTTCGTCGCCGAGTCCTGCCAGGACCGCAACGCCGCCAAGGTGTTGCTCGCGCCGCGCGACAAGCTCGACAAGTGGCTGGTGAACCGCAACGCCCTCGACGTCGTGCGCGAGTTCGGTGTGCGTGCCGATCCCGCGCAGTGGCAGGAAGTACTGGTGCGCCTGACGCCGCGGCAGTTCTCCATCTCGACCAGCCCGCTGGTCAGCCCACACGAGGTACAGCTGACCGTTTCGGTGATCCGGTACCGCGGACCAGACGGAGGTCCACGCGGCGGTGTGGCGACCACTTTCCTCGCCGACCGGGCGACAGACGTGCCCGTGCCGGTGTTTCTGCAACGGTCGCCGCACTTCCGCGTCCCTGAGGACGGCGACCTACCGATGATCATGGTCGGGCCCGGGACCGGTATCGCCCCGTTCCGCGGCTTCCTGCAGGAACGTCGGGCCCTCGGCCACAAGGGGCGCAACTGGCTGTTCTTCGGCGACCAACACCGCAGCGACAACTTCTACTATCGCGACGAGCTGCAGTCGATGGTCGGCGACGGGCTGCTCAACCGGCTGGATCTGGCCTTCTCCCGCGACCAGGCCGAGCGGGTGTACGTGCAGCACAAGATGGGCGACTATGGCGCCGACCTGTGGCGGTGGCTCGAGGAGGGCGCGCACTTCTACGTGTGCGGCGACGCCGCACGGATGGCCCGCGACGTCGACGTTGCGCTGACGAACATCATCAAGACGCACGGCGGAATGTCTGAAGAGAAAGCCCACGACTACAAGCGCGAGCTGGTGGCGCAGAAGCGCTACGTGCGAGACGTGTACTGAGGTTCCGGCCCTTCAACCCCGCGACTTCTGCATGAGGGTCGTCGATCGAGCCGACGCACGACCGTGGGTGCAATCTCGACGAACGTATCGGCCGACCGACTCATCACAGTGTGTCCGAGGGGGGACTTGAACCCCCACGCCCGTTAATAGGGCACTAGCACCTCAAGCTAGCGCGTCTGCCATTCCGCCACTCGGACCTGCTCTGGGCAGCTAAGGCTATCGGATCGAGCTGCCCAGGCCCAAACCCGACAGCGGTGGGTGGTGTAGGAAAGGTGACTGTGAACCAACCCCTCAACGCAGCCGGCGAGGTGGTCGACCTCGTCCGCTCGCTGATCAGGTTCGACACCTCCAACACCGGCGAGCTGGAGACCACGAAAGGCGAAGCGGAGTGCGCCCGCTGGGTGGTCGAGCAGCTGGAAGAGGTCGGCTATGAGACCGAGTACATCGAGGCGGGTGCGCCAGGCCGGGCCAACGTCTTCACGCGCCTGAAAGGCGCCGACTCCTCGCGCGGTGCGCTGATGTTGCACGGCCATCTCGACGTCGTGCCCGCCGAGGCGTCGGACTGGAGCGTGCACCCGTTCTCCGGCGCGCTGGAAGACGGCTACGTCTGGGGTCGCGGTGCCGTCGATATGAAGGACATGGTCGGCATGATGATCGCGGTCGCCAGGGCGTTCAAGCGCTCGGGCGCCGTGCCGCCGCGCGACCTGGTGTTCGCCTTCGTGTCGGACGAGGAGGCAGGCGGCAAGTACGGGTGCAAATGGCTCGTCGAGAACCGGCCCGACCTGTTCGGCGGGGTGACAGAGGCGGTCGGCGAGGTCGGCGGTTTCTCGTTGACGATTCCGCGGCGCGAGGGCGGGGAGCGCACCCTGTACCTGATCGAGACGGCCGAGAAGGCCATGAAGTGGATGCGGTTGACCGCGCGCGGGCGCGCGGGCCACGGTTCGATGGTCCACGACAACAACGCCGTGACCGCGGTCGCGGAGGCGACGGCGCGGCTTGGCCGCCATCAGTTCCCGATCGTTTTGACCGACTCCGTCGAACAGTTCCTCGCCGCCGTCGCCGAGGAGACCGGCTACAGCTTCGACGTGGACTCGCCCGACATCGAGGGCGCCATCTTCAAACTCGGGCCGATCGCCCGGATCGTCGGTGCGACGCTGCGCGATACCGCCAACCCGACCATGCTCAAGGCCGGTTACAAGGCCAACGTCATCCCCGCGACCGCGGAGGCGGTGATCGACTGCCGCGTGCTGCCAGGCAGGCTGGCCGCGTTCGAGCGCGAGGTCGACGAGATCATCGGGCCCGACGTGACCCGCGAGTGGATCGTCGACCTGCCCGCCTACGAGACCGCGTTCGACGGCGAGCTGCTGGACGCGATGAACGACGCCCTGCTGGCCGCCGACCCCGACGCCCGCACGGTGCCCTACATGCTCTCGGGGGGCACGGACGCGAAACACTTCGCCACGCTGGGGATCAGGTGCTTCGGGTTCGCGCCGCTGAAGCTGCCGCCCGAGCTGGACTTCGCCGCGCTGTTCCACGGCGTCGACGAGCGGGTACCCGTTGACGCACTGACGTTCGGCGCCCAGGTTCTCGAGCACTTCCTGCTGAACTGCTGATCACACGAAAGGGACCACCGATGGCATTTCCGTACAACACCTACGACCATCTGCCGAAGCTGCCGACGTTCACGCTGACGTCCGAGTCGTTCACCGATGGCGGCGAATGGTCGAACGACCAGGTCAGCGGCATCATGGGCGCAGGCGGCGAGGACGTGTCGCCGCAGCTGAGCTGGTCGGGCTTCCCTGAGGAGACCCGCAGCTTCGCCGTCACCGTCTACGACCCCGACGCGCCGACGGCGTCGGGCTTCTGGCACTGGGCGGTCGCCGACCTGCCCGCGACGGTCACCGAGTTGCCCGCGGGCGCCGGCGACGGCGGCGAATTGCCCGGCGGCGCAATGACTCTGAGCAATGATGCGGGCCAGAAACGCTTCATCGGCGCCGCGCCGCCACCGGGACACGGCGTGCACCGCTACTACGTCGTCGTGCACGCCGTCGGTGTGGAGAAGCTGGACCTGCCCGAGGGCGCCACCCCGGCGTATCTGGGCTTCAACCTGTTCCAGCAGGCGATCGCGAGGGCCGTCATCCACGGCACCTACGAGCAGAACTGACTAGCGCGCGGCCGACCCGACCGCCTCGGCGAGCGACGAGAACCCGCCCTCGTGCAGACGGCGGGCGATCCCGTCGTGAATGTGCTTGGCCCACAACCCACCGCCGTACACGAACCCGGTGTAGCCCTGCAGCAGCGACGCGCCGGCGGTGATGCGGTCCCAGGCATCATCAGGCGTCTCGATGCCGCCGACGCTGATCAGCACCAGCCGGTCGCCGACCCGGCCGTAGAGCCGGCGCAGCACGTTGGCGGACCGCCGCGCGACCGGAGGGCCCGAGATGCCGCCCGGTCCGAGTTCGGCCGCCCCCGGCGTCGCCAGGCCGTCGCGGGACACCGTCGTGTTGGTCGCGACGATCCCGGCAAGGCCCAGTTCGACAGCCAGATCGGCGATGTCGTCGATGTCGGAGTCGGACAGGTCCGGCGCGATCTTGACCAGCACGGGGGTGGTGGTCTCCTCCAGAACCGCGGCGAGGATCGGCCGCAGCGACTCGACGGCCTGCAGGTCGCGCAGCCCGGGGGTGTTCGGCGAACTGACGTTCACGACCAGGTATGTGGCCAGCGGGCCCACCAGCCGGGCGCTCTCCCGGTAGTCGTCGACGGCCTGTTCGGCAGGCACGACCTTGGTCTTGCCGATGTTGACCCCGATCGGCACGTCGGGCGTGTGCCTGGCCAACCGGAGTGCGAGTTCGTCCGCCCCGTGGTTGTTGAATCCCAGCCGGTTGAGCAGCGCACGGTCGTCGGGCAGCCGGAACATCCGCGGCGGCGGATTGCCCGGCTGGGCCTGTGCGGTGACGGTGCCGACCTCGGCATACCCGAAGCCCAGCGCCCCCCAGGTGGCCAGCCCCGCGCCGTTCTTGTCGAAGCCTGCGGCGAGCCCCATCGGCCCGGGAAACCGGGCACCGAAGACCGTGCTCTCCAACGCTGGATCATGCGGGGCCAACCAGGTTTTCAGCGCGCGCCGAGTGGGACGAGGTGCAGTGCCCGTGCGCAGACCGCGGAAGACCCAGGTGTGGATGCGCTCCGCGGGCACCAGAAAGAAGGCCCGCCGAACCGCTTGGTACATCACATCGCCGGCTGGTCGGCGGCGGCTGATCTGTTCAGCGTCGACTTTCTGCGGCGCAACAACACTCGCCGGCTGCCGTCGGTGTAGAGCCGGACCCGGGTCAGCTCCCAGCCGCGGTACTCGGCCTCGATGGACAACCGGGTGGAGGCGCTGATGCGGGTCAGGTCCGGCGGCAGCCGCAAGGGCACCCACTCGTACTCGTCGGACAGGTCGGCGTCCCACCCCGGTGGCATGAGGCCGCGCTGAACGGCAGTCATCGCGCGCCTTCGGCGTTTGTGATCACCTGCACCCCTGCTCCGGTACCCGACACCACATACAGCGTGCCAGACGCCTCGTCGAAGGCCAGGGAGTTCGGCTGCTGCACGGTGGGGTAACGCACCTTCTCAACGGGAATTCCGGTTGCTAGATCGTAACCAACAACCGAATTCGCGGCGGTCTGTGACACCCAGGCCAGCCGTGACGACCCGGCGAGCCCGTAGGGCGCGTCGCGCACCGGAGCGCGCTGACGCAGCATCAGCGGATCGGTGCCGAAGACCAGAAGACCATCGCCTCTGGTGTCGGCGACCATCACCCGGCCTACGCTGTCCGCGGCGATGGTGGTTGCGCCCTCCCCGGCGCGCAGCGCGTGGTCCGCCTTGGTGCCGGTCGGGTCGACCGTGGTCACCGACGTCTGCCCGCGGTCCAATACCACGGCCGTATTGCCTTGTGCGACAAGGCCGTCAACGCGAGCGAAGATTTTCAGCTCCGCGCCGACCGCGGTGTCCGAGCTCAACGTGTACACCGCGCCGTCGGCGCTGCCGAGGACCAGTTTGCCGTCGGTACGACGCGCGATCGCGGTGAACTCCGTTGCGTCCTGGCCGTCGACCGGCACCCGGTCGGCCCGGCCACCGGCGATATCGACGCGGAAGTACCCGCCCCGCGTCGCAACGTACACCTGACCGTTGTCGTCGCCGGTCATCGCCGTCGCCGCGGTGGGCAGCGGCACCGCGCGGCCCACCCCCCGGGCAGGCATCACGGTGACGACGGCGTGGTCGGCCGTGCCGGCGGCGAGCACCACCAGCGACGCGCTCGCCGCGTCGAACAGGACCGCCTTCGCGTCTGCAGCCATCGGCCGGACGACCCCGGCGGGCGGCTTGGCGGTCGGCGGCGACACCGCGGCTTCGGCGGGCGCGATCGTCGGCGGCGGCGCGTCCGATGGACTCGTTGTGCACGCCGTCACACTGCACCCGACGATGACGAGCGCACCACAACAAGCCAGTTGACCTGCATGTTTCAGAGGAATCACAACGGGTAGCTCTCATGCGTGCAAAGTGGACGGCAATTGAACAGCAAGTGTAGGCACGCCGCCGAAAACGGTATGGTTCGGTCATGAGCCTTGCGCCGAGCCCTGATTCGGCCGACAAAGGGTTTGCCATCGAAGACATCTCGACCGGCCTGCACGCCAGCGGCTTCGGTCAGCTCGACGGGGGACGCAGTTTCTCCTTCCACGTCGAGCACAACCAGCTCATCGTCGAGATCTACCGCCCGCGTCTCGCTGGGCCGGTGCCGCAGGCCGAGGATGTGATGGCCACCGCGATCCGCAAGGCCACCGACATCGACCTGTTTGACGAGCGCAGCCTGGTGGCGGCGGTTCGTGACGCCGTGGCCAGCGCCCATCCGGTGCCGCGCACAGCACGCTGACCGACGCCCACGGTACGGTCGTCGTCGTGGTCGAGGTCCCGGCGATGTCCTGGTTGCAGGTCGTCGTGCTGTCGGTTGTGCAGGGCCTCACCGAATTCCTACCGGTGTCCTCGTCGGGGCATCTCGCGATCACCTCAAGGCTCTTCTTCGCCGATGACGCGGGCGCATCATTCACTGCGGTAACGCAACTCGGCACCGAACTGGCCGTGCTGGTGTACTTCGCCCGCGACATCGCACGCATCGTCAAGGCCTGGGTGCGCGGCCTTTTCGACGCCTCTGCCCGCGACGCCGACTACCGGCTCGGCTGGTACGTGATCATCGGCACCATCCCGATCGGACTGCTCGGCCTGCTGTTCAAGGACGAAATCCGAACGGGAGCAAGAAATCTCTGGCTGATCGCCACCGCGTTGGTGGTCTTCTCCGCGGTGATCGCGGCGGCCGAGTACTTCGGACGGCAAACCCGTGACGTCGAACAGCTCACATGGCGGGACAGCGTGATCGTCGGTCTCGCCCAGTGTCTGGCGCTCGTGCCAGGCGTCTCGCGGTCCGGCGCGACGATCAGCGCGGGCCTTTTCCTCGGACTCGACCGCGAACTCGCCGCCAGGTTCGGATTCCTGCTCGCCATTCCGGCGGTGTTCGCCTCGGGGCTGTTCTCGCTGCCAGACGCCTTCCACCCCGCGGGTGAGGGGATGAGCGCCACCGGCCCACAGCTTCTCGTGGCGACCGTCATCGCGTTCGTCATCGGGTTCGCGGCCGTGTCCTGGTTCCTGCGCTTTTTGGTGCGCCACAGCATGTACTGGTTCGTCGGCTACCGCGTCGTCCTCGGCGTGGTGGTCCTGATCCTTCTCAGCACAGGAGTGGTGGCGGCGATATGACCGTAATTTTGCTGCGGCACGGCCGCTCGACCTCGAACACCGCGCAGACGCTTGCGGGACGGTCCGACGGCGTGGATCTCGACGAGAAAGGGCTGGAGCAGGCCAAGGCACTCGTCGACCGGATCGGATCGCTGCCGGTTCGCGCGATCGTGCGTTCGCCACTGCTGAGGTGCCGGCGCACCGTCGAGCCGTTGGCCGCCGCGCTGGGCATCGAACCCGTCGTCGAGGAGCGCATCTCCGAGGTGGACTACGGCCAGTGGACCGGCCGCAAGATCGGCGACCTGGTCAAAGAGCCGCTGTGGGCGGTGGTGCAGCAGCAGCCGAGCGCCGCGGTGTTCCCCGACGGCGAAGGCCTGGCCCACGTGCAGGCCCGCGCGGTGGAGGCGGTGCGCGAGCACGATCGGCGGCTCGGCGAGGAACACGGCGGCGACGTGCTCTGGGTGGCTTGCACGCACGGCGATGTGATCAAGGCGATCGTGGCCGACGCGCTGGGCACCCATCTCGACAGTTTCCAGCGGATCACCGCCGACCCCGCGTCGATGAGTGTGATCCGTTACACAGCGCTGCGTCCCTTCGTCGTTCACGTGAACCACACCGGTGACCAATTGGCTTCCGGTTTGGTCGCCAAACCACCCGAGGTCGCCGACGGCAAGGCCCGCGACGTCCCGTCGAGCGATGCCGTGGTGGGCGGCTCGACCGACTGAGCGCGGTATTTTGGTATAGCTATGCCCCGCGCAATCCACGTCTTCCGCACACCCGACCGCTTTGTGGCCGGGACTGTCGGGCAGCCCGGAAACCGCACCTTTTACCTGCAGGCCGTGCACGACAAGCGGGTCGTCTCGGTGGTTCTGGAGAAGCAGCAGGTCGCGGTACTCGCCGAGCGGATCGCAGCGCTCCTGCTCGAGATCAACCGCCGGTTCGGCACCCCGGTGCCGCCGGAGACCGAGGTGGAGGATCTGAGCCCGCTGGTGACGCCCGTGGACGCCGAGTTCAGGGTCGGCACCATGGGCCTGGGCTGGGACTCGGAGGCGCAGACCGTGGTGGTGGAGCTGCTCGCGGTCTCCGAGACCGAGTTCGATGCGTCGGTGGTTCTCGACGACGCCGAGGACGGACCCGACGCCGTGCGTGTGTTCCTCACCCCCGAATCCGCGCGCCAGTTCGCGACCAGGTCCAACCGCGTCATCTCGGCGGGCCGACCGCCCTGCCCGCTGTGCGACGAGCCCCTCGATCCGGAGGGCCACATCTGCGTGCGCACCAACGGGTACCGACGGAGCCTGCTCGAGCCCGACGATGAACCAGACGAGTAACGCCTGCGAGGCGTTGCGGCGCGGTGAGCTGACCGTCATCGGACGCATCCGTTCTGCGAGCAACGCCACATTCCTGTGCGAGGCCCAACTCGACGACCTGACGGTGCACTGCGTCTACAAACCCGTCGCCGGAGAGGCGCCACTGTGGGACTTTCCCGACGGCACCCTTGCGGGCCGCGAGCTGTCGGCGTACCTGGTTTCCGCGGCCTTGGGCTGGGACGTCGTGCCCTACACCATCATTCGTGACGGACCCGCGGGCAGCGGCATGCTGCAGCTGTGGGTGGATCAACCGGGTGACGAGGTGGACGAGGTCGCAGAGCTTGCCGAGTCCGGTCCCGATCTGGTGGATCTCCTTCCCGCAGGCCATATTCCGCCCGGATTCCTTCCGGTGCTGCGCGCCTACGACTACGCCGGTGACGAGGTGACGCTCGTGCACGCCGACAACACCGCGCTGCGTCGGATGGCGGTGTTCGACGTGCTGATCAACAACGCCGACCGCAAGGGCGGCCACATCCTGTCCGCGACCGACGGCCACGTCTACGGCGTCGACCACGGCGTCAGCATGCATGTCGAGGACAAGCTGCGCACCGTGCTGTGGGGGTGGGCGGGTAAGCCCGTCGACGACGAGACGCTCGAGGTGGTGGCCCGGCTGCGCGACGAGGTGCGTGGGACACTCGGCGAGCAACTACGTGAGCACGTCACCGCCCACGAGGTCAACGCGCTGAGGCGCAGAGCCGTTGCGCTGCTGAACGATCCGGTGATGCCGTCACCCGACCGGCACCGCCCGATCCCGTGGCCCGCCTTCTGAGGATCGAGAACCCGGTAGTCGAGTAGTCCGCTACGCAGGTATTTCCGCCGCGTGCCTGATAGGAACGCGGTATGGCCCGCACGAACAAGTACTCACGAAAGCTGCACCCGTGGCTCCGGATGGTGCAGAACGGTGCCCGCGACGTGAACGCACTGCGCGCGGACGGCTCAACCAGGGTGGCCTGCGCAACACCGGTCGGCACCGGCGGCCTGGACACCGCCCCGGAACTCTCCGACGGGCTCGGCCAGAACGCCACCTACCTGCCGACCATTGACATTGCCAGTCCTGCGCCGCCGGTCTTCCGCGCGGGCCCACGACCGAAGATGTCAGCCCGCAACGGCGCCGGCGACTCCTATGTCAACGTCCTCGTCGAGGTTTATCCCGAGTTCGCAGCCGACGGTGTTGACGCCCTGAAGGCACGGCTGGAACGTGAGGTCGGCACCGAGCAGGGCAGCGTGGCGCGCGAACTGATCGCGCGCCGCAACCTTGTGTGCGCGACGGTGCCCGTCACCGACCTCGAGAAGTTGCAGCGCGACCCGGCAGTCGCGTTCGTCCATCACTTCGAGCCGCTGGCCCTCGATCGTCCGCAGACTCGGTATGCAGCAGGTAGAAAGACCCCTACGTCCAAGGCGATCGGCAGCGCCGCGGCCAACGGTCGCGGCGAAGATGTGCTGATCGGGATCATCGACGTCGGCGGCTTCGACTTCGCGCATCCGGACTTCCTCGACAACGGCAAGACCCGGTTCATCTCGATCTGGGACCAGGGCGGTGACTTTCGGCCTCCGCCGGAAGGGTTCTTCCGCGGGTCGGAACTCGTCGCCGACGATCTCGATGCGGCAATCGAGGCGGCGAAGAAGCCCGGCATGCCGCCCGCGCCGTGGCTTGAACGCCAGTCGCAGCTGCAGCCGGGGTCGCACGGCACACACGTGGCGAGCATCGCCGCAGGCAAGTCCGGAGTGTGTCCGAAGGCCAAGATCGCAGCCGTTCTCCTCGACGTGCCGAAGATCGACGACGACATGGACCGCCGCCGAACGACGTTCAGCGACACCAGCTCGATCATTCACGCGGTGGAGTATCTGCTGAAGATCGCGCAGCGAGAGAAGCTCCCGATCAGCATCAACATCAGCCTCGGAACCAACGGCGGGTCGCACGACGGGGCCGGGCCCGTGTCGCGGTGGCTTGATGCCTACCTGACTGACCCCGGCCGGTCGATCTGCGTGGCCGCGGGCAACGCGGGCCAGGAGAAGTCCACGGCCGCAGACGATATCGGTTGGGTGATGGGCCGAATACACACCAGCGGGCACATCCCGGCACGCGGGCTGGAGGCTGAGATCGAGTGGACGGTGATCGGCAACGGTGTCGAGGACGTCTCCGAAAACGAGCTGGAGATCTGGTATGGCGCCCAGGACCGCTTCAGTGTGTCGCTGAAAGCGCCGGGATCGTCGGCGTGGATGGAAGTCCTTCCGCTGCAGGAGATACGAAACGAGCCGGGCCCTGACGGCGTGCACATCTCTATCTTCAACGACTTGTACCACCCCACCACCGGTGGCAACTACATCTCGGTCTATCTCAGTCCCAATCTCAAGCCGAAGAATTTCCGCGGAATTCCGACGGGCGTGTGGCGAGTACGGTTGCGCGGCGAGGAAGTCCGCGACGGACGCTTCGACGCGTGGATCGAACGAGACGACCCGATGGAGATCGGAGTTGACGGCAACCGCCGGTTCTTCCGGTTCCCGTCGTTCTTCAGTGAGAAAACGAACGTGGACTCCCATTCGATCACCAGCCTGGCTTGCGGCCAGAACGTGATAGCGGTGGCGAACCTCGACGCAGGGCGTGACCGGATAAACGTCACAAGCAGCCAGGGGCCGACCCGGGACGGGCGTTCCAAGCCGGAGATCGCCGCCCCGGGCACCGACATCCTGGCGGCCAACGGATTCAGCGGATCGGGCGAACCGTGGATTTCCATGTCGGGCACCAGCATGGCGAGCCCGTACGTCACCGGGGTGCTCGGACTGATGCTGGCGAAGAATCCGGATCTGACCGCCGCCCAGTGCCGCGGCATTCTCCAGCGCACGGCGCGGCCATTGGCAGGCGCCTCATACAGCTGGGTCAACGACATGGGCTTCGGCAAGATCGACCCGGAAGCCGCCGTCGCCGAAGCAGAACTGATCAACGACCGGATCGAACTGGGGTAGGGGGTCTCGTGAAGCTGACCGTATTTCAGTCCGACAAGGGCGATTGCCTACTTCTGGAGGCGGAATCGGGCGAACTCGTGCTGTGCGACGGAGGCATGGCCAGCAGCATGAAGCAATACGTCCGCGACGAACTGGCCAAGTTGAGCAAACTCGATCTGGTCTACGTTTCCCACATCGACAGCGACCACATCAGCGGCGTGCTGCAGCTGCTGAAGGACGAGGTGGAATGGCGGGTGTTCGACTTCCAGCAAGGCCGAAACCGACCGGTTCGCAGACCGGAGGTTCCGCGACCGCCGGCCATCGCAGGCATGCTGCACAACGGTTTTCGCGACCAGATAGGCGCAAATCGCAGATCGCTGGCCGACTTCTCGGTCATCCGCGACATTGAGAACACGCTCAACGCACTGGCGCCCGCGCTGTCGTCGTCCTCAGACGGGGACTTGACCGCAGTGGGCGAGAACATGTCTGCGATCGCCACGTCGATACCCGAATCATTGGAGGTCACCGGCCTGATCGCAGCCGATGCGCTGGACATCCCGTTGAACAAGCCGCCCGGCGTCGACAGACCTTCGCGATTGCTGTACTCAGGCAGGCCCGGTGAGCGGTTCCGACTCGGATCGATGTCGTTCACGCTGCTCGGCCCGACGGCAACGGAGCTCAGCGACCTTCGCAAAGGATGGAACAACTGGCTGCGCGACAACCGCGAAAAGGCCAAAGCCCTTCGAGAGAAACTCAAATCACGTATCGACGAGTTCACCAACGGAACACTTTCCGGTTCGATCGACCTGCGAGACTGGTTCGGCGTCCCGGACTTCAAGGGTGTCACCATGCCCAATATCGCGTCGCTGATGTTCATGGTGGAGGAAGGCGGCAAGACGCTCCTGCTGACCGGTGACTGCCAGCAGGATTTCATCATCAAGGGACTCGAACGCACCGGCTTCCTCGAGCCGGACGGGCATCTGCGCGTCAATGTGCTGAAGGTGCAGCACCACGGATCCGAGAACAACCTGGACGACGAGTTCGCAGCGCGGGTATCGGCGGACCACTACGTGTTCTGCGGCAACGGTGAGCACGACAATCCCGACCTCCACGTGCTCGACATCGTGTACGACTCCCGTGAAGACGACGACGACCCATTCGAGTTCTGGTTCAGCACGACATCGAAAGCGCAAGCGGGACAGCCGGGGAAAGCGCACTTCCGCGAGGTCGAGAAGAAGGCTCGTGCACTTCGTGCGAGCTCCGGCGGTCGGCTCACACTGCACTTCAACGAGGATGCAGGCATCGTTCTGCCGATCTGATGCGGCGGCGCTACAACCCCGCAGCCGCGTTGTGCCGATACTGGATCGCGCGGTACGGCCAGCCCGAACCGTCGCCGGTGTTCCAATGGCTCACCACCAGATGCAGATTGCGCAACGTCGAGCCCGGCACGATGTAGCCCCCGTACAACTGGCTGAGCGTGCCCGCGGTGCAGCCGTCGGGCGGACTGCAGCGCGGCGCAGGCCAAGCCGTGTTGCGCAACACCGTCGTCGTCGGCGCGGTCTGGAAGTCGTCGGTCGGATGATTGAGCACCTTGACTCTGATGGCCCCGGTGCTGGACTCGAAATAGCTGAACACCCAACGGTTCTCGACACGCCGCAGGCTCATCTCGCCGACCGCCGTGCCCGCGGGCAGCAGCGGCTTGGGGTCGCTGTTGAACCAGCCGCCGGTCCACGGGTGCCACGCCGAGCGGTCAAGAAGGTCATCACCGCGCACCCGGTAGAGGAAGGCGTTCTCGCGTCGGGTGAAGGCACTGGCGATGACGTAGACCGTGCCGGACTCGGGGTCGCGCTCCCAGGTGATCAGCTGTTGGCGACCGTCGTCGTGCGAACCGAGCCGCCTGGCGTCCGGCCCGCCGTCGTGCCACGTGTCGCCGCAGTCGTCGCTGTAGCTGATCTCGGTCCACACGACGTTGTGCAGGCCGCGGTTGACCATCGAGAACAGGTAGAGCCTGCCGTCGACGGTGATCGCGTCGGCGGGCAACACCGTCGAATACCCGCTGCCCGTCCACGGTGGCGCGTCGTGCCGGTAATCCCAGAGTTGGCGCGCGTAGGCACCGCCGACGGCATCGTGAAAGGTGATGCCGCCGTTGAGGGTCCGCGGCGAGGTGTCGTTCGAGCGCAGCATCACCGGGCTGCGCCAACCGGGACCGCCCGCGCGGCACTCGTCGAAGGTGTCGCCGAAGACGAACCCCGTCCGTCCGTCGGCGAGGGCGACGGCGATGCCGAGATCGGTGCCCCCGACGCCGAACAGCTGCGCCGAGCTGCCCGGACCCGTGAGGTCTTTGACCTTGACGGTCGGCGGTCCGACCTGCGCGGTCTTGACGCCCCGAGCAATCACCACCCCATTATTGGCGCAATACTGCTTGCTGTGACCCTCACCGACGCCGCGCTGGCCGCCGAGCTGGCCCGCGACGCCGGTGAACTCCTCCTCGCGGTGCGAAAGGAGGAGGGGCTCTGGGATCCCTATGACCTCGGCGACGCAGGCGACACCCGGGCGAACACGCTCATCCTCGACGGTCTGGCGCGGGCTCGTCCCGAGGATGCGGTGCTCTCCGAGGAGGCCGTCGACGACCTCTCGCGAGTGCACGCCGACCGGGTGTGGATCGTCGACCCGCTCGACGGCACCTGGGAGTTCTCCACCCGGCGTAACGACTGGGCGGTGCACATCGCGCTGTGGCAGCGCTTCGGAACCGGTGGTTCGGCGGCACTGGGCCCCGGGCTCGACGGCGAGGGCGGCATCACCGACGCGGCGGTCGCGCTGCCCGCCTTCGGCGCGGTGTTCCGCACCGACACTGTCAGCCCGCCGCAGGCACGCGCCGACGGTCCGCTGCGGATCACCGCCAGCGCGAGTCGGCCGCCTGCGGTGCTGTGGCGGCTGGCCGACCTGATGGATGTCGAGTTGGTCCGGATCGGGTCGGCAGGGGCCAAGGCGATGGCGGTGGTCAATGGTGACGTCGATGCCTATCTGCACGCAGGCGGCCAGTGGGAGTGGGACTCGGCCGCCCCCGCGGGCGTGGTGTGGGCGGCGGGCATGCACGCGTCCCGGCTGGACGGTTCGCCGCTGATCTACAACCGTCGCGATCCGTATCTGCCCGATCTCCTGATGTGCAGGCAGGACCTCGCCGAGACGCTGTTGACCGCGATCAGGTCGGTCATCAGAGGCGGTCGGCGGCCCACCCCTTAGAGTCGAGGGCATGCAGTCGTGGCAGGCGCCCCGCGTTCCGGTGCTGCCGGGACGCGGTCCGCAGCTGCGCCTGTATGACACCGCCGACCGGCAGGTGCGGCCGGTGTCTGCCGGTGAGACCGCGACGATGTACGTGTGCGGCATCACCCCGTATGACGCCACCCATCTCGGGCACGCCGCCACCTATCTCACCTTCGACCTCGTGCACCGGGTCTGGCTCGACGCCGGCCACGACGTCAACTACGTGCAGAACGTCACCGATGTCGACGACCCGTTGTTCGAGCGGGCCAACCGCGACGGCATCGGCTGGCGCGAGCTGGCCGATCGGGAGACCGCGCTGTTCGCCGAGGACATGGCGGCGCTGCGGGTCGTCCCGCCGCGCGCGTACATCGCGGCCACGGAGTCCGTCGGCGAGGTCGTCGAGCTGGTCGAGAAGATGCTCGCCTCCGGTGCGGCCTACGTCGTCGACGACCGCGAGCACCCCGACGTGTACTTCCGCGCCGACGCGACCGCGCAGTTCGGCTATGAGTCCGGCTACGACCGCGACACCATGCTGCGGTTGTTCGGCGAGCGCGGCGGCGACCCCGACCGCCAAGGCAAGAGCGACGAACTCGATGCGCTGCTGTGGCGGGCCGAGCGGCCCGGTGAGCCGAGCTGGCCGTCGCCGTTCGGCCCCGGCAGGCCCGGCTGGCATGTGGAATGCACTGCGATCGCGCTCAACCGCATCGGCACCGGGCTCGACATCCAGGGCGGTGGCAGCGACCTGATCTTCCCGCACCACGAGTTCTCCGCCGCGCATGCCGAAAGCGTCACGGGGGAGCGGCGATTCGCGCGTCACTACGTGCACTCGGGGATGATCGGCTGGGACGGCCACAAGATGAGCAAGAGCCGGGGGAATCTGGTGCTGGTGTCGCGACTGCGGGCCGACGGCGTCGAACCGGCCGCGATCCGGCTTGGGCTGCTGGCCGGCCACTACCGCTCGGACCGGTCGTGGAGTGGCGAGGTGCTCGACGAGGCGAAGTCCCGGCTGCAACGGTGGCGCGACGCGACGGCGCTGTCCGCGGCGCCGGATGCCGCCGACGTGATCGCCAGGCTGCGCCAGTACCTGGCTGACGACCTCGACACCCCGAAAGCGCTTGCCGCACTGGATGGTTGGAGCACTGACGCTCTCACCTACGGCGGCCACGACGCCGAATCGCCACGCCAGGTGGCCACCGCGGTCGATGCACTGCTCGGGATCGAGCTGTAGAACGCCGTGTCAAGCACAGGGAAGGGATTGCCATGACTGCGGTCGAGGGGAAGGTTGCCCTGATCACCGGCGGCGCGCGAGGCGTCGGCGCCGAGGTGGCCCGTCAGCTGCACCAGCGCGGCGCCACGCTGGTGCTCACCGACGTCGACGAGTCGGCGCTGCACGACATCAGCGCCGAACTGGGGCCAGACCGGGTGCTGACGGCGGTCGCAGATGTGCGCGACCTCGAGGCCATGCAAGCCGTCGCGTCGCGGGCTGTCGACCGCTTCGGCGGCATCGACGTCGTGATGGCCAACGCGGGGATCTCGACCTACGGGTCGGTCCTCAAAGTCGACCCGGAAGCATTCCGGACCCTCGTCGACGTCAACATCGTCGGCGTTTTCAACACCGTGCGGGCTGCGTTGCCGTCGGTGATCGAACGGCGCGGCTACGTGCTTATCGTGTCTTCTGCGGCCGCGTTCGCCGCGTCGCCGGGACTGGCCCCGTACAACCTCTCCAAGGCGGGGGTGGAACAGTTCGCCGCCGCATTGCGTCTCGAGGTCGCGCATCTCGGCGTCGGCGTCGGGTCCGCCCACATGCTGTGGATCGACACCCCGCTGGTGCAGGACGCGAAGTCGGATCTGCCCAGCTTCCGCAAGATGCTCTATGCGCTTCCCGGCCCGCTCGGCAAGACCACGTCGGTTCAGGCGTGCGGCAAGGCTTTCGTCAAAGGCATCGAGAACCGCAAACGCTATGTCTACTGCCCCGACTACGTCGCGGCGCTGCGGTGGCTGAAGCCCCTGCTGTCCACGCGATTCGGCGAATCGTCGACATTGAAACTGGTACCGAAGCTATTGCCGCAGATGGATGCCGAGGTCGAGGCGCTCGGCCGGTCCATGGGCGCCCGCACCGAGCAGGTGGAGAAAAAGTGAAGCGGTTACTGGCCGCCCTGACGGCGATCGCTCTGCTGGCTGGCTGCAGCGGCAAGGAGGCCGACGAGGCGGACAAGGCCGCGCCGCCGCCGACCTCGGCGACCGTCACACCCGATCAAGCCCGCGCGATCGCGAAGGAGGCCTACATCTACGGCTTCCCGATGGTCGACAACTACCGGGTGATGTACTCCTACTTCGTCAACAAGCAGGACCCCGAATACAAGGGTGGCTGGAATCAAATTCACAACACCGCGCGGGTGTACACCCCCGAGGACAAGACGATCCAGACGCCCAACTCGGATACGCCTTACTCTGCCGTGGGCGCAGACCTGCGCACCGAGCCGCTGGTGCTCACCGTCCCGTCGATCGAGCAGAACCGTTACTACTCACTGCAATTCGTTGACGGCTACACCTACAACCAGGCCTACGTAGGCAGCCGCACCACCGGCAACGGCGGCGGGAAGTACCTGCTGGCGGGACCCAACTGGAAGGGCGACAAACCCGAAGGCGTCGACGAGATCATCCGGTCGGACACCGACCTGATGCTCGTGCTGTACCGCACGCAGTTGCTCGGGCCGTCCGACATCGACAGGGTGAAGGAGATCCAGGCGGGTTACCAGGTGACTCCGCTGTCGGTGTTCCTCAACCAGCCGCCCCCGGCGCCCGCCCCGGCCATCGACTTCGTGCCGCCGCTGACGCCCGACCAGCAGAAGACCTCGCCGCAGTTCTTCGAGATCCTCAACTTCGCGATGCGGTACGCGCCGCCGCTTCCCGACGAGAAGGAGATGCGAGACCGCTTCGCAACCATCGGGATCGGCCCCGACGGCAACTTCGACGCCGACAAGCTCAGCCCCGAGATGCGTTCGGCGATCGAGGGCGGAATGGCTGACGCGTGGGCGGAGTTCGACATGTTCAGGAAGGACAAGGTCGACACCGGCGAGGTCGGGTCGGCGCAATTCTTCGGCAGCGCGGACGAACTCAAGGGCAACTACATCTACCGGATGGCCGGAGCGGTCCTCGGCATCTACGGCAACACCGCCGCAGAGGCGCTCTATCCCAGCTTCGCCACCGACGCCGCAGGCCAGCCGCTGACCGGCGCCGGCAACTACACCTACAGGTTCGCCAAAGACCAGTTGCCGCCGGTCAACGCGTTCTGGTCGCTGACCATGTACGAGATGCCGCAGAGCCTGCTGGTGGCCAACCCCATCAACCGGTACCTGATCAACTCGCCGATGCTGCCCAGCCTCGTCCCCGACCCAGACGGCGGTTACACGTTCTACATCCAGAACTCGTCGCCGGGCGCGGACAAGGAGGGCAACTGGCTGCCAGCCCCGAAGGGGCCGTTCATGCTGGTGCTCCGGCTGTACTGGCCGAAGCCCGACGCGCTGAACGGCACCTGGACGGCGCCCAAGCCCGAAAAGGCCTGAACAGGCTAGCCCCGGAAGCCGGGTCCGCGCCGGCGCAGGTAGCGCTCGAACTCGGCGGCCAGCGCGTCGCCGTCGATCTTGCTGAGGGTCTCGGTCATGTCCACCTCGGCGTCGCCGCGTTGTTCCAGCGACGCGACGTACTCGGCGATCTCCTCGTCCTCCGACGTCATCTCGGTGACCGCCTCCTCCCACTCCTCAGCCTGAGTGGGTAGGTCGGCCAGCGGCACCTCGATGTCGAGGACGTCCTCGACGCGGCGCAGCAGCGCCACGGTGGCCTTGGGGTTGGGCGGCTGGCTGACGTAGTGCGGCACGGCCGCCCAGAACGTCACCGCGGGGATGCCCGCCGCCACGCACGCGTCCTGGAACACGCCCGCGATACCCGTCGGCCCCTCGTATCGGGTCTCCTCGAGCCCGAAGAACTTCGCCGAGTCGGGGGAGTACGCCGCGCCGGACACGGGCACCGGCCTGGTGTGCGGCGTGTCGGCCAGCAGCGCGCCGAGGATGACCACGGTGTCGACGTTGAGTTTGTCGGCGATCGCGAGCAGTTCGGCGCAGAATGTGCGCCATCTCATGTTCGGCTCGACGCCGTGCATCAGCACGATGTCGCGGTCCGACCCGGGCGGACGGCAGTGCGAGATGTGCATCGACGGCCACACCAGCTCACGGGTCACCCCGTCGATCTGCCGGATCACAGGGCGGTTCACCTGATAGTCGTAGTAGGCCTCGTCGTCGATCTCGATGATCGGCTCTGCCTCCCAGATCGCATCGAGGTGCTCCAGCGCGTCGCTGGCCGCGTCGCCCGCGTCGTTCCAGCCCTCGAACGCCGCCACCACGATGGTGTTGGTCAGTTCGGGCAGGTCGGCGGGCTTGCGGCCGGTCGCATCCGACGGGGTCACTACGCCAGCGTAAGGCTTGTCAGGGCTCGGCGATGGGCATCGACCCGCGCCCGGCACTGCGGGGCCGATTACCCTGGCTGTGTGACACGCGCGAACGACCGTACCTACGAACCGGCCCTCGACGACGTCATCGGCCTCGAGTGCGCGGCCGACACGAAATACCCTCGCCTGCAATCCGGTTAACCTCTTGGGCACGACATTGCGTCTGACACTGCCGATAGGGTTCGCGAGTAGGCGCTGCGGTGCCTTGAACTGGGCGTCCAGACGTCGATCAGGAGAAGACGTAGACTCTCCTGGTCGAGAGGCGTTGCAACGGGTCCGGGCCTTGAGCCGGTTCCGCCACGCTCGGCGAAGTCAAGGACGCCTTCCTCTGTGGAAGGAACGCACGTGAACGGCCCTGACCCCAATATCCGCCCCGACTGCACCGACGAACTGGCTGCAGCCCTGAAGCGGCGGATCATGGTCATCGACGGTGCGATGGGCACGGCGATCCAGCGGGACCGGCCCGATGAGGCGGGCTACCGCGGCGAGCGGTTCGCCGACTGGCCGAGCGATCTCGTGGGCAACAACGACCTGCTCACCTTGACGCAACCGCAGATCATCTCCGGTATCCACCGCGAGTACCTCGAGGCGGGCGCCGACATCCTGGAGACCAACACGTTCAACGCGAACGCGGTGTCGCTCTCCGACTACGGCATGGCCGAGCTGAGCTACGAGCTGAACTACGCCGGTGCCGCCCTGGCCCGCAAGGCCTGCGATGAGTTCAGCACCCCGGAGAAACCCCGCTATGTCGCCGGCGCCCTCGGCCCGACGACACGGACCGCGTCGATCTCGCCGGATGTCAACGACCCCGGCGCCCGCAACGTCTCCTACGACCAGCTGGTCGCCGCCTACCTCGACGCTGCCACCGGCCTGGTCGACGGGGGCGCCGACCTCCTCATCGTCGAGACGATCTTCGACACGCTGAACGCCAAGGCCGCCGTGTTCGCCATCGAGACGCTTTTCACCGACCGCGGACGCCGCTGGCCGGTGATCGTCTCGGGCACCATCACCGATGCTTCCGGGCGGACGTTGTCCGGTCAGGTCACCGAAGCTTTCTGGAATTCGATCCGGCACGCAAAGCCGATCGCGGTGGGACTCAACTGCGCCCTCGGCGCGCCGGAGATGAGGCCCTACCTCGCCGAGATCTCGCGCATCGCGGACGTCTTCGTCTCCTGCTACCCGAATGCCGGGCTGCCCAACGCTTTTGGCGAGTACGACGAGTCCCCGAAGCGTCAGGCCGGCTACGTCGCCGATTTCGCCGAGGCCGGCTTCGTCAACCTGGTGGGTGGTTGCTGCGGAACGACGCCGGCGCACATCGCCGAGATCGCCAAGGTCGTCGAGGGCAAACCGCCGCGCGAGGTGCCGGAGACCGAGGTCGCTACCCGGCTCGCGGGGCTGGAGCCGCTCAACATCACCGACGAATCCCTTTTCGTGAACATCGGTGAGCGCACCAACATCACCGGCTCCGCCCGGTTCCGCAACCTGATCAAGGCCGAGGACTACGACACCGCATTGTCGGTCGCCCTTCAGCAGGTCGAGGTGGGTGCACAGGTCATCGACATCAACATGGACGAGGGCATGATCGACGGCGTCGCCGCGATGGACCGGTTCACCAAGCTGGTCGCGGGCGAGCCTGACATCAGCCGCGTCCCGGTGATGATCGACTCCTCCAAGTGGGAGGTCATCGAGGCCGGCCTGAAGAACGTGCAGGGCAAGCCGATCGTGAACTCGATCTCCATGAAGGAGGGCGAGGAGAAGTTCGTCCGCGAGGCCCGGCTGTGCCGCAAGTACGGCGCCGCCGTCGTCGTGATGGCCTTCGACGAGCAGGGGCAGGCCGACAACCTGGAACGCCGCAAGGACATCTGCGGGCGCGCCTACCGGATCCTGACCGAGGAGGTCGGCTTCCCGCCCGAGGACATCATCTTCGACCCGAACTGCTTCGCGCTGGCGACCGGTATCGAAGAGCACGCGACGTACGGGATCGACTTCATCGAGGCCTGCGCCTGGATCAAGGAGAACCTGCCTGGCGTGCACATCTCCGGCGGCATCTCGAACGTGTCCTTCTCGTTCCGGGGCAACAACCCCGTCCGCGAGGCGATCCACGCGGTGTTCCTGTACCACGCCATCAAGGCCGGGCTGGACATGGGCATCGTCAACGCAGGCGCGCTGGTGCCCTACGACTCGATCGACCCCGAGCTGCGGGACCGCATTGAGGACGTCGTCCTGAACCGGCGCGAGGACGCCGCCGAGCGGCTGCTGGAGATCGCCGAACGGTTCAACAGCTCGGAGAAGGCCGACGACCCGGCAGCAGCCGAGTGGCGCAGTCTGCCCGTCCGCGAGCGGATCACCCACGCGCTGGTCAAGGGCATCGACGCCAATGTCGACGACGACACCGAGGAGTTGCGCGCCGAGATCGCCGCCGCAGGTGGTCGGCCGATCGAGGTGATCGAAGGTCCGCTGATGGACGGCATGAACGTCGTCGGCGACCTCTTCGGCTCGGGCAAGATGTTCCTGCCCCAGGTCGTGAAGTCGGCGCGGGTGATGAAGAAGGCCGTGGCCTATCTGTTGCCGTACATCGAAGCGGAGAAGGTGGAGTCGGGTGCCGCCACCGGAAAGGACACCAACGGCACCATCATCATGGCGACCGTGAAGGGCGACGTGCACGATATCGGCAAGAACATCGTCGGCGTCGTCCTGCAGTGCAACAACTTTGAGGTGATCGACCTCGGCGTGATGGTGCCTGCCCAGAAGATCCTGGACGCGGCGAAGGAACACGACGCCGACATCATCGGGCTGTCCGGCCTGATCACTCCGTCGCTGGACGAGATGGTCAACTTCGCCGTCGAGATGGAACGCCAGGGCCTGGAGATCCCGCTGCTGATCGGCGGTGCGACCACCTCGCGAGCTCACACGGCCGTCAAGGTGGCACCGCGGCGCAAGGGTCCGGTGGTCTGGGTCAAGGACGCGTCCCGCTCGGTGCCGGTCGCTGCCGCGCTCCTCGACGACAAGCAGCGTCCAGCCCTCCTCGAGGCGACGGACAAGGACTACGCGTCCTTGCGGGAACGGCACGCTCAGAAGAATGAGCGCCCGATGCTGACGCTGGAGAAGGCGCGCGCCAACCGGACGCCGATCGAGTGGCACGGCTACACGCCGCCGGTGCCCGCCCAAGGCGTCGGGGTTCGCGACTTCTGCGACTACGACCTGGCCGAGCTGCGCGAGTACATCGACTGGCAGCCGTTTTTCAACGCCTGGGAGATGAAGGGCCGGTTCCCCGACATCCTCAACAACCCGGCGTCGGGCGAGGCCGCCCGCAAACTGTACGACGACGCCCAGGAGATGCTCGACACCCTGATCAAGGAGAAGTGGCTGACCGCCAACGGCGTGATCGGCTTCTTCCCGGCGAACGCGGTCGGCGACGACATCGAGGTGTACACCGATGAGTCCCGTACCCAGATGCTGACCACGTTGCACAACCTGCGTCAGCAGGGCCAGCACCGCGAGGGCATCCCGAACCGGAGCCTCGGTGACTTCGTCGCTCCCAAGGACACCGGCCTGGCCGACTACGTCGGCGCCTTCGCCGTCACCTCGGGACTCGGCATCGGCGACAAGATCTCCGAGTTCAAGGCGGCCAACGACGACTACAGCGCGATCCTGCTGGAGTCGATCGCCGACCGACTGGCCGAGGCTTTCGCCGAACGGATGCACCAACGGGTCCGTAAGGAGTTCTGGGGATATGAGCCCGACGAGCAGTTGGACAACGAGGCGCTCATCGGTGAGAAGTACGTCGGAATCCGCCCGGCCCCCGGCTATCCGGCGTGCCCGGAGCACACTGAGAAGACGACGCTCTGGGAGTTGATGGATGTCAAGGAGCGCACCGGCATCGAGCTGACCGAGTCGATGGCGATGTGGCCCGGCGCCGCCGTCAGCGGCTGGTACTTCTCGCATCCCCAATCGCAGTACTTCGTGGTCGGCCGGCTGGCCTCCGACCAGGTCGCCGACTACGCGAAGCGCAAGGGCTGGACGCTTGCCGAAGCCGAGCGTTGGCTCGCCCCCAACCTCGGCTACAACCCGGAGGACTGAGCTGTGAGGGCGTCGTCGTGCTCACCGAGCCGAAACATCATGCGGCCGAACGCTTTGCAGTCGGCGGAGACCGCGCCATGAAGGCTGTCCTGTGGGACATGGACGGCACCCTTGTCGACTCCGAAAAGGTGTGGGACGTCTCCCTTGCCGCTCTCTACGAGAAGCTGGGCGGTGAACTGACCCCGGCCGTGCGTGCTTCGATGATCGGCAGCGTTGCCGAGAACACCATGAAGATCGTCTACACCGATCTCGGTCTCGACCTCGACGTCGTTCGGATGGCCGAGTCGAGCCGCTGGCTGAACGACTACACCGCAGAGCTGTTCGACAAGGGGCTGCCGTGGTGCGACGGCGCCAAGGAGCTCTTGGAAGCGCTCGCCGCAGAAGGCACACCGATGGCGCTGGTCACCAACACCGAGCGGGCATTAACTGAACGTGCGCTCAATGGCATTGGCCGCGAGTACTTCTCGGCCACCGTCTGCGGTGACGAGGTGCGCAGCGGAAAGCCGGCGCCCGATCCGTACCGCAGCGCCGCCGAATTGCTCGGGCTTGCGCCAGAGTGCTGCCTCGCCGTCGAGGACTCGGTCACCGGGACGACGGCGGCCGAGCGTGCGGGCTGTCCGGTGTTGGTGGTACCCAACGACGTCGAGGTGCCCGGCGGCAGCAGGCGAAGGCACGTTCCTTCGCTGACGGGGCTCGGTCCGGCAGACCTTCGTGACATTCATTCCCAACTGAATACGCAGTTCCGAGAACGCACCGCATGAACGTGCCTCTGTGATTGAATGTGACGTCCATCACGCACAGCTGCGGAAGGTCGTCATATGACTCACGGACCCGCCGGTGATTCTGCGTCCGGTTTAGACTACGAGGAATCCGAGCACAGTGGACGTGTCGTCCGAATAGCGTCCGTCGCGGCACTCGGCGGCCTGCTCTTCGGCTACGACAGCGCCGTCATCAATGGGGCCGTTTCGGCGATCGAGGACGAGTTCGGCGTCGGCGGTTTCAAGTTGGGCTTCGCAGTGGCCTCGGCGCTGCTCGGAGCGGCCGCGGGCGCCGTCACCGCGGGCAGGCTCGCCGACAAGATCGGCCGGATAGCCGTGATGAAGATCGCCGCTCTGCTGTTTCTGATCAGCGCGATCGGTGCCGGACTGTCCTACAACTTCGTCGGCACCAACGACGACCACTACTTCGGACTGCCGAGCGGCGTCTGGATGCTGGTGGTGTTCCGGATCATCGGCGGTATCGGCGTCGGCGTGGCCTCCGTCATCGCACCGATGTACATCGCGGAGACGTCACCGCCGCGGATCCGCGGGCGGCTCGGCTCGCTGCAACAGCTGGCGATCGTGACGGGCATCTTCCTGTCACTCGCGATCGACTACCTGCTCGCGGAACTGGCCGGTGGTTCCGGCGAAGAGTTGTGGCTGGGGCTGGAAGCCTGGCGCTGGATGTTCATCGTGATGGCGGTGCCGGCGCTTCTGTACGGCGGCCTCGCCTTCACCATTCCCGAATCGCCGCGCTACCTCGTCGCCAAGTTCCGAATTCCCGAGGCCCGCAAGGTGCTGTCATTGTTGCTCGGTGAGAAGAGCCTCGAGCTGACGATCTCCCGGATCCAGGAATCGCTGAAGGCTGAGAAGCCACCGTCGTGGGCCGACCTTCGCAAGCCGACCGGTGGCATCTACGGAATCGTGTGGGTTGGATTGGGACTGTCCGTGTTCCAGCAGTTCGTCGGCATCAACGTCATCTTCTACTACTCCAACATTCTCTGGGAGGCCGTGGGATTCGGCGAAAGTGCAGCGTTCATCATCACGGTCATCACGTCGGTGACGAACATCGCGACCACGCTGATCGCAATCGCGCTGGTGGACAAGGTCGGGCGTAAACCGCTGCTGCTGGTCGGTTCGATCGGGATGGCGGTCACGCTGGGCACAATGGCGATCATCTTCGGCTTGATCGCAGAACTACAACCCAATGACGAAGGTGAGCTGGTGCCGAACCTCCCGGGCGCCTCCGGTCCGATCGCGCTGATCGCCGCCAACCTCTTCGTGGTGTCGTTCGGCATGTCGTGGGGGCCGATGGTCTGGGTGTTGCTGGGCGAGATGTTCCCCAACCGCATCCGGGCAGCCGCCCTCGGCCTTGCCGCGGCGGGTCAGTGGGTGGCCAACTGGTTGATCACCGTGACCTTCCCGGGGTTGCGCGATCACCTGGGCGCCGCCTACGGCTTCTATGCGGTATGCGCGTTCTTGTCGTTCCTGTTCGTCTGGAAGTGGGTCGAGGAAACCAAGGGCAAACACCTCGAGGACATGCACCGCGAGGCTCACGTGACTACCGAGGCCGAGGCCGGCTCCCCGTAACCCGCGCGCGCCTGTCGACGGCTCACTCGCAAACGTCCAACGTGCACGCACTGCGAAAAAACCGCGAAATCTTCGCACCCAGCGCACGTTCGGCGATGCCAGGCGCGAAGACGGCGAGCCCGTCTGGACCGGGGGCGATATCACCCATAAGTCGAGCTTAAGTGCCCCTTTGGGTGCGACGACGCCAGGTTTTGCGCCCATCCGTCGGAAAACCCGCGTGACCGGCGTGGCCGCCGCGTGGAACAATCGCAGGCCGTGAAGACCTTCGAGGAGCTATTCGCCGAGCTCGGCGACAAAGCACGCACCAGGCCCGACGGCAGCGGCACCGTCGCCGCGCTGGACGGCGGCGTGCACGGGCTCGGCAAGAAGATCCTCGAGGAGGCGGGCGAGGTGTGGCTGGCCGCCGAACACGAAGGTGACGACGCGCTCGCCGAGGAGATCAGCCAGTTGCTCTACTGGACGCAGGTGCTGATGATCTCTCGCGGCCTGACCCTCGACGACGTCTACGGCAAGCTGTGAACGGCATGTTGCGCGTCGCGGTGCCCAACAAGGGCACGCTCAGTGAGCCCGCCGCCGAGATCCTCTCGGAGGCCGGGTACCGGCGCCGTACCGATCAGAAGGACCTGACCGTCATCGACCCGGCCAACAACGTCGAATTCTTCTTCCTGCGGCCCAAGGACATTGCGGTCTACGTCGGATCGGGACAGCTGGACTTCGGCATCACCGGGCGCGATCTGGCCGCCGAGTCCGACGCGCCGGTCCGCGAGCGGCTGGCGCTGGGCTTCGGCTCGTCGACGTTCCGTTACGCCGCTCCCAAGGGCAGGGACTGGACCGTCGGTGATCTGGCAGGCAAACGGATCGCCACCGCATTTCCCAACCTCGTTCGAAAAGATCTGGCGGCCAACGGAATCGAGGCGACCGTTATCCGGCTCGACGGAGCCGTGGAGATCTCGGTAGCGCTCGGCGTTGCGGACGCCATCGCCGACGTGGTCGGCTCGGGTCGCACGCTGGGTCTGCACGATCTTGTCGCCTTCGGCGAACCGCTCTGTGATTCGGAGGCGGTGCTGATCGAACACCCCGAACCCATCGACGACAACGCCTCTGCCCGTGACCAGTTGGCCGCGCGGGTGCAGGGTGTGGTGTTCGGCCAGCAGTATCTGATGCTGGACTACGACTGCCCGCGCACGGTAGCTGGAGGCGGCCACCGCCGTGACCCCGGGGCTCGAGTCGCCCACTATTGCGCCGTTGGCCGATCCGGCGTGGGTGGCGGTGCGCGCACTGGTGCCGCGCCGTGACGTGAACGCGATCATGGACGAGCTCGCGGCCATCGGCGCCAAGGCGATCCTGGCGTCCGACGTCAGGTTCTGCCGCTTCTGACTTAGACCGGCCCCGCCGGTGGTTGCGTGTTAGCGTCCGGGTGACAATTTCGCCTGGCCGGAGGTTCGCATGACGTATTTTCTGGTTCTGCTCTTCGCACTGCTGATAGGTGCGGTCGCCGGCCTGCGCGCGCTGTCCGCGCCCGCGGTGGTGGCCTGGGCGGGGGCCCTCGGCTGGATCAGCCTCGACGGCACGTGGGCGCAGTGGGTCGCGCACCCGATCACCGTGACGGTGCTGACCATCCTCGCGCTGGGTGAGCTGGTCACCGATCAACTTCCCAGCACGCCGAGCCGGCGGGTGCCGATGCAGTTCGGGGCCCGGCTGGCGACAGGCGCGTTCTCCGGGGCCGTGCTGGCCACCGGCGCCGTGCTCAACCCGACGGCGTGGGTCGTGGTCGGGGCGATCGGCGCCGCGCTGATCGGCGCAGTGATCGGCACCCTCGGCGGCGCGGAAGCGCGTCAGAAGCTCGTCGCGGCGACCGGTGGACGCGATCTGCCGGTCGCGCTCGTCGAGGACGCCATTGCGATCATCGGCGGCTTTGCAATCGTTGCCCTGGTCTCGGTCATCTGAATGTCCGCTGCACCAACTAAATTCGACGCGATCATCATCGGCGCGGGGCAGGCTGGGCCACCGCTGGCCGGGCGGCTGACCGCTGCGGGTCAGACCGTCGCTGTCATCGAGCGCAAACTGGTCGGCGGCACCTGCGTGAATTACGGCTGCATCCCCACCAAGACGCTGGTGGCCAGTGCGCACGCGGCGCACATCGCCCGCCGGGGCGCCGAATACGGCATCGGCACAGGCGATGTCAGCGTGAACATGGCGAAGGTGAAGGCACGCAAGGACACGGTGATGACCGGCGACCGGGAGGGCGTCGAGTCGTGGCTGGAAGGCATGGACAACTGCACGCTGATCCGCGGCCACGCCCGGTTCTCCGATCCGCACACGATCCAGGTCGGCGACCAGCTCCTGGCGGCCGACAGAATCTTCCTCAACGTCGGCGGCCGGGCCGTGGTGCCGGATATGCCGGGGCTCGCCGATATCGACTACCTGACCAACGTCGGCATTCTCGATCTGGCCACGCTGCCGCAACATCTGGTCATCATCGGCGGCAGCTACATCGCCCTCGAGTTCGCACAGATGTACCGCCGGTTCGGCGCTGAGGTCACCGTCATCGAGAAGGGCCCGCGGCTGACGTCCCGCGAGGACGAGGATGTCTCGGCCGCCATCAAGGAGATCCTCGAGAACGAGGGCATCGCGATCGAACTCGACGCGACCGCCATCTCGTTTCGTAAGCAGCGACAACGGCTTCGAGGTGACGCCACGCGACGGT
Source organism: uncultured Actinomycetota bacterium (assembly GCA_963786995.1). Lineage (GTDB taxonomy): Bacteria > Actinomycetota > Actinomycetes > Mycobacteriales > Mycobacteriaceae > Mycobacterium. Next base: position 552,809 of record CAWBBH010000012.1, read on the forward strand.
GCCGCCCCCATCGCGGGCAGCCACCTGCTGATCGCCATCGGCCGCAGGCCCAACACCGACGACCTGGGACTGGAGAGCGCAGGCGTGCAGACGGATTCGCGCGGCAACATCGTCGTCGACGACCAGTGCCGGACCAACGTCGAGCACATCTGGGCGATGGGCGACTGCAACGGCCGAGGTGCGTTCACCCACACCTCCTACAACGATTTCGAGATCGTGGCCGCCAACCTGCTCGACGACGACCCGCGCAAGATCAGCGACCGCGTGCCCACCTACGCCCTCTACATCGACCCGCCGCTCGGCCGGGCCGGGCTGACCGCCGATCAGGTGCGCGAATCAGGCCGAAAAGCGTTGGTGGGCAAGCGCCCGATGACCAGGGTCGGGCGTGCGGTCGAAAAGGGGGAGACCCAAGGTTTCATGAAGGTCGTCGTGGACGCCGAGACCGAGGAGATCCTCGGCGCCGCCATCCTCGGCGTCGGTGGCGACGAGGTCGTGCAGGACATTCTCGACGTCATGACCGCGAAACTGCCCTACACCGCGATTTCGCGCACCATGCACATCCACCCGACGGTCAGTGAACTGGTGCCGACGATGCTTCAGGAGTTGACGCCGCTCGGCCGAGATTGAGTTGCCGGGCCACCAGCGTGACACGCCGGCCGAGGTGGCGGCAGGTCGCGGCATCGGAGGGGTGCACACCCTCGGCCGGCGCGTCGACGTCCGTCTGCGCGCCCGCCCCGAGGAAGAAGCCGAGCCTGTTCAGGTTGTCCTCGCTGCCGGTCGAACTGTTCCAACCCGGCGGCAAACCCAAACTCACCCAGTGCATGTGGTGCTGGGCGGCGAACACGGCCAACGACGTCAGCGTGTGCAGCTTGTCACCGCTCTTGGCGCCGGAGTTGGTGAAGCCCGCGGCCACCTTGTCGCGCCACGTCCCGTTCATGCAGCGCCTGCCGGTCTGCTCGGTGAACGCCTGGAACGCCGCGGCGACATTGCCCATGTACGTCGGGCTGCCGAACACGATTCCGTCGGCACCGTCGAGGATGTCCCAGGCGTCGTCGGTCAGCGCCTCGACGGCGAGTACGGCGACATCGGCGCCGGCCTCGCGCGCGCCCGCGGCAACGGCGTCGGCGAGCACCGCCGTGTGGCCGAAGCCCGAGTGGTACGCAACCGCGATGGTGGGGGCCGCGATGTGAGAACCATTGTGCGACATGTCAATTCAACTCCGTTCAGACTTCATGTGTGCCTGCGCGATCTCCTGGCGCCGCGCGCTCCAATCGGGTAACTCGTCGCCGCGCAGGTATGCCTCCAGCCGGTCCAGGAAGGCGTGCGTTCCGGCGCGGAAGCCAGAGGCGTTGCGGACACCGAGCCCGCGGTGGGAGAAGCGCAGCAGCGTGCCGTCGCCGTCGGGATGCAGCTCGTAGCGCACAACGCCGTCTTCGACGATCGGCTGTCGCCATTCGTGCTCGAGCACCCGCGGCGGGTCCCACACCAGGATGCGTCCGGTCATCCGCTTCACTTCGACCGGCAGCGGCGGCCCGGTGGCCACCATGTCGATGTGTCCGCCCTCGCGGGCGTCGATGGTCGTCTCGCCGAACCACTGTGCGCGCTCGGCGGGATCGGCGATCGCCGACCACACCACGTCGACGGGGTAGGGCAGCCTGCGTTCGAAGCTCAGCACGGCGTGATCACCCTCGACCGTGAGCCTTCCTTCGCGCCCGGTCATTTCCCGTCCCCGTGCTTGTCCTTCAGATGACGCTCGAGTGCGTCCAGATGGTCGGTCCAGTAACGGCGGTAGCGGTCGATCCACTCGTCGATCTGAACCAGCCCGTCGGCGCGCAGCGCGTAGATGCGCCGCTGCGCGTCGGGGCGCACCTCGACCAGGCCGACCTCGCGAAGCACACGCAGGTGGCGCGAGACCGTCGGCTGTGTGAGTCCGGGCAGGGTGGCGACGAGCTCGCCTGCCGTCCGCTCACCCGCGGTGAGGGCGTCGAGCAGCGCCCGCCTGCTGGGTTCGGCGACCGCCTCGAAGACATCCATGCTTGCGAGTATTGCATGACATCTATATAGATGCAAGCAAATATAACTAGGCGCCCGCGGCGCGCATCAGACGCAGTTGGCCGATCTCGGCGACGTTCTTGGTCAACTCGACGTTCACCCACAACGCGGTGTGCGCGATCGTCCGGCCTGCCTTCGCGCCCCACGGAAACGCCGACGGCCCGTCGAGTTGGTCGGATGTCATGGCGGTCAGGGCGGCGCGCCACTGCGCAGCCAGATCGCGCAGGAGGGCCACCGCCGCGGCTCCACTGCCAGGCCATGTGACGTCGGTGCGATCTCTCGGCGTTGCGCCGTTGAGGTGATCGAGGGCGGTCGACCACCACCAGATGACGTGCCAACTCAGCCAGCCGATCGTCGGTACCGGTATCGGATCGGGTTCGGTTTCGGCCCAGTCGGGGCGCCAGACCCCGGAGTCGTCGGGTCGCACCGACCACGTCAACGTCGCAGGCTCCCAACCGAAGTCGTCCTCGGCGAGCGCGGACAGGTGCAACTCGGCCAATGCCCACGCGAGGTCGAACTGCCAGACGATGTCGTCGGTCATGGACGGCGCTGCACGTACAGCGTCTGGGCGCAGGTTCCGATGAAACCGTGCGCGTCGAAGATCTCCGCGGTCGTCACCCCGATGCCGTCGGGGCCGATGGAACCCCGTGCGCGCAGCGCGAAATCATCGCCGACGGGCACCCGGTGAATGTGCATCGCGGTGTCGGTGTTCATGAAGTCGAACGCCGACGGATCAAGCGCCGCGCCCGCGCCGTTGGCGCAGTCGACAACAAGGGCCAGCCGCTGGGTCGGCGTCATGTCCTCGTCGTCGACCAGGTGGATGAGCGGGCGTAACCACACCACCGGAGAACCGTTGTCGAGCTCGCGCTGCCTGCGCCAGCTGACCGCCTCCAGGTATCCCGTCGCGCCTTCCCAGCTGTGCGGCACCGGGTCGCTTTCGCCCTCGACGACCGGTGGGAACCGGTCGGTCGCGACATCGGCGGTGTCGCTGGTCGCCAGCAGCCATGCCGAAGTGCGCGCGACCGCCCGGTCCTGACCGCCTGGCCGCGCGGCCACCATCTCGGCCGACAGCAGGGAGATCCGACTGCCCTGGCGCTCCACCCACGCCCGAACCCGCACCGGTGTAACCGGAATCGCACCGAGGATGTCCATCGACACCCGACCGATCCGCATCGCCGAGCCTGCGGTGCTCGCGCTGAGTTCTTCGATCAGCTTCGTCATCAGCGCCAGCGGCGGCGAGCCGTGCTGGATCTCGGGATCCCAGTTGCTCCTGGTGAAGTCGGTCGAATCGAAACGTTGCCAATCGCCGTCGGCGGCGAGCCGACGGTAGTGACCGTCGCTCATGCAGCGGGCTCCGCGGAGAACAGCACCGCGTCCTCGCCGCCCTCGGCGGGCTGCTCCGGCCAACCGGGATACGGCGGCGGCGTGCCTCCGAACACCGGGCAATGCGCATGGTGTGCGCACCAGTCGCACATCCGCGATGGATGCGGGCGGAAATCGCCTGTCGCCCCGGCGGATTGGATGGCCCGCCAGATGGCGATCAACGTCTTCTCGAACCGCTCGAGCTCGTCGAGGTCGGGGGAGTAGTCGAGCACCTGACCGTCGGCAAGGTACAGCAGCCGAAGCCGGGCGGGCAGCACGCCGCGCGAGCGCAGCAGCGCGACGGCGTAGAACTTCATCTGGAACATCGCCTTGAACTCGGCAAGTGCCCGCGCCTCCGGGGGCGCCTTGCCCGTCTTGTAGTCGACGACCCTCAGCTCACCGGTGGGTGCGACGTCGATGCGGTCGACGAATCCGCGCAGAAGGGTGCCGTCGGCCAGTTCGACCTCGACGCGCTGTTCGCAGCTCTCCGGGTCGAACCGGGTCGGATCCTCGAGCCGGTAGTACCCGGACAACAGCGCCCTCGCTTCATCGAGCAGCGCCGCCCGCACGGCAGGATCGATGTCGCCGATGAGGTCGGGCGCCTCGGCGACGACGCGGTCCCACGCGGGGGCGACCAACGACCTCGCGGTCTCGGGGATGCGGTCCGCCGCCGGGAGGGCGTAGAGCTGTTCCAGCGCGGCGTGCACCACCGAGCCGCGCAGCTGGGCGGTCGAGGCCGGTTCCGGCAGCCGGTCGATGGCGCGGAACCGGTAGAGCAACGGGCACTGTTTGAAGTCGCTGGCCCGCGACGGCGACAGCGCGGGCCGTCGGCGCTCCGCCGGCCGCGCGGGGACCTCCTGCTCGATGCGCGATCCGCCTGCGGCTTCTTGCTCGCCGTCCATGACCGGCAGCTTATGACCGAGGGCCGACAACCCCGGGCACGTGGGTCGGCGCGTCTGCTGGCAGGCTGATGGGCTGTGCAAGGCAATGCCCCGACCGGTCCGTTCGCCGTCGGCGACCGCGTGCAGCTCACCGACGTCAGAGGCAGGCACTACACCGTGGTGCTGGCCGAGGGGGGCGAGTTCCACACCCACCGTGGAGCGATCACCCACGACGCGCTGATCGGCCTGCCCGAGGGCAGTGTGGTCAAGTCGGCCAACGGCGACCCGTTCCTGGTGCTGCGCCCGCTGCTGGTGGACTACGTGATGTCGATGCCACGCGGCGCCCAGGTGATCTATCCCAAGGACGCCGCCCAAATCGTGCACGAGGGCGACATCTTCCCCGGCGCGAGGGTGCTGGAGGCGGGTGCCGGCTCGGGAGCGATGACGTGCTCGTTGCTTCGCGCGGTCGGGCCCGAGGGCCTGGTGGTGTCGTATGACGTGCGCGACGATCACGCCGTACATGCGGCGCGCAACGTCGAGACGTTCTTCGGCGGCAGGCCCGACAACTGGGAACTGGTCATCGCAGACGTCACCGAATACGCCGGGCCCGAGGTGGACCGCGTGGTGCTGGACATGCTCGCGCCGTGGGAAGTGCTCGGCACCGTCGCCGAGGCGATCGTCGCAGGCGGGGTGCTCGTCGTCTACGTCGCGACCGTGACCCAACTGTCGCGGGTCGTCGAGGCGCTGCGCGAGCAGCAGTGCTGGACCGAGCCGAGGGCCTGGGAGACGATGCAGCGCGGCTGGCACGTGGTCGGTCTGGCCGTCCGCCCGCAACAGACCATGCGCGGCCACACCGCGTTTCTGGTCAGTGCGCGACGGCTCGCGCCGGGTGCGGCCGCACCAATGCCCGCGCGCCGCAGAAAACAGACCTAGTCGTCACCGTCGTTCAGTCGTCGTCGCTGCGCCGCAGCCCGCGCCGGGCAGACAGCAGTTCCATCTCCGGCCGCGCGGCGACAAGGCGCTCGGCGGCGTCGAGCACGTCCACCACGTGCGTGCGGTCGCCCGACACAAGGGCCAACCCGATGCCGGCCCGTCGGTGCAGCTGCTGCGAGCCTGTCTCGGCGGCGGAGACCGCGAACCGGCGCTGCAGTTCGGCGATCACCGGCCGGATCGCCGAGCGCTTCTGTTTGAGCGAATGCACATCACCGAGCAGCAGGTCGAACTCGAGCCAGCCGATCCACATGGCGGGAGCCTCACGGAGGAGGCGACGGAGCGGTCGCCCCCTCGCCGAAGTCCAGCAGCAGGTTGGCGGTCTTGCGGGTCAGCTGCCACCCGTCGCGTACGGGCGCGAACTCCATCGGGAAGCTGAACTTCCCCGGCGGCGTGTTGGCGGTGCTGACGTTGACGGTTGCCACCACGTGTCCTGCCTCGGTGTCCGACCATCTGACGTCGACGGCCTCGAAGGTCAGGGGCAGCGCGCCGTTGTCGGCGAGCGCCTTGCGGAACTTGTCCAGCGCGGCGGCGTCGTCGGCCGTCGCCAACTCCACGAGACCGATCTTGTCGGCACCGGGCACGGCCGGATCGGCCAGCCGGTTGAGCACGTCGACGAGCGCCTCGGGCGGTGGCAGCGGCGTCGAGGACGGCGGGGCGGACGCGGCCAGGCTGGTGGTCTGCGTCTCCGGTGCAGCGGGTGGCGGTGGGCTGTCGCACCCTGCCAACGCCACAGCACCCGAGAACGCGACAACGACCAACGGAAATACCGTTGGCCGCTGTCGCACTTCTGTCGGGGTCAGGCGAATGCTGCGAGCACCGTCGACGCCGAAGAGGCGGAGACCTTCCAGGTGCCTGCTTCGTTCACGAACGTGATCGGCATGCTTTTGCCTGCTGCGGACACCGTCGACTGCGCGGTGACGGGGTCGACGCAGGTGGGCGGGGCGACGCTGATCGTCGTCGGGAGGGTGCCGTCGGCGTACGCGTTCTTCAGCGCACCGTCGGCCAGCCTGCCCTTCACGACTCCGACTCCCCCCTGAACAAGGCCGGCCTTGGCGGGCGAGTTGAACTGCACACCCGGTGCCACGAGGGTGTTGAGCACACCGGTCAGCGTGCCCGGGTCGACGCAGGCGTCGGCACCGGCGATAGCGGGGGATGCAATGGAAGTCACACCCACGGCTGCGCCGCCGACGGCGGCGGCTGCTGCAACGCCGGTTACGAGGGTTTTCAGGGTCACGTCTTTCCTTCCGATTGGCTCAAGTCAAGCTTCAGGGTAACAAGTGTTGCTGGTGTGTCGAATCGCTACACCACACACAATGGCTGAATCGCCGGTAGCGTTGAAGTTGTTACTGCACCAACTTCGGGTGCGGGGAGGGAGCGCAACATGAGCGAGTCAGAGCGTTCTGAATCTTACGGGCGATCCGATTCCGGCGATGAGGCGGCCGAGCTCGAGGAGCTTCGCCGCGAGGCTGCGCTGCTGCGTGAGCAACTGGAGAACGCGGTGGGTCCGCACAGCGGTCTCCGTAGTGCGCGTGATGTGCACCAGCTCGAAGCAAGGATCGATTCGCTCGCTGCCAGGAACTCCAAGCTGATGGAGACCCTCAAAGAGGCCCGCCAGCAGTTGCTGGCGCTGCGCGAGGAGGTCGACCGGCTGGGTCAGCCGCCGAGCGGGTACGGGGTGCTCCTGGCCGCGCACGAGGACGACACCGTCGACGTGTTCACCTCGGGCCGCAAGATGCGGCTGACGTGCTCGCCGAACATCGACGTGAAAACTCTCAAGCAGGGTCAGACGGTCCGCCTCAACGAGGCGCTGACGGTCGTAGAGGCCGGAAACTTCGAATCGGTCGGAGAAATCTCCAGCCTGCGCGAAATTCTTTCCGACGGACACCGGGCGCTCGTGGTGGGTCACGCCGACGAGGAGCGCATCGTCTGGCTGGCCGAGCCGCTGGTCGCCGCCGCCGATCTACCCGACGGCTACGACGACGAACTCGGCGACGACCGGCCACGCAAACTGCGGCCCGGCGACTCGCTCCTGGTCGACACCAAGGCCGGCTACGCGTTCGAGCGCATCCCCAAGGCCGAGGTCGAGGATCTCGTGCTCGAAGAAGTGCCCGACGTCAGCTATCTGGACATCGGCGGCCTCACCCGCCAGATCGAGCAGATCCGCGACGCGGTGGAGCTGCCCTTCCTGCACAAGGAGCTGTACCGGGAGTACTCGCTGCGCCCGCCCAAGGGCGTGCTGCTCTACGGTCCCCCCGGTTGCGGCAAGACGCTGATCGCCAAGGCGGTGGCCAACTCGCTGGCCAAGAAGATGGCCGAGGTGCGTGGTGACGACGCCCGCGAGGCGAAGTCGTACTTCCTCAACATCAAGGGTCCCGAGTTGCTGAACAAGTTCGTCGGTGAGACCGAACGCCACATCCGGCTGATCTTCCAGCGCGCCAGGGAGAAGGCGTCCGAGGGCACCCCGGTCATCGTGTTCTTCGACGAGATGGACTCCATCTTCCGCACCCGCGGCACAGGGGTGAGCTCTGACGTCGAGACGACGGTCGTCCCGCAGCTGCTGTCGGAGATCGACGGTGTCGAAGGGCTCGAGAACGTCATCGTGATCGGCGCATCCAACCGCGAGGACATGATCGACCCAGCGATCCTTCGGCCCGGCCGGCTGGACGTCAAGATCAAGATCGAGCGCCCGGATGCCGAAGCGGCTCAGGACATCTTCAGCAAGTACCTGACCGAGAACCTGCCGGTGCACGCCGACGATCTCGCCGAGTTCGGCGGCGACCGGACGGCCTGCATCAAGGCGATGATCGAGAAGGTCGTCGACCGGATGTACGCCGAGATCGACGACAACCGGTTCCTCGAGGTCACCTACGCCAACGGTGACAAGGAAGTCATGTACTTCAAGGACTTCAACTCCGGGGCGATGATCCAGAACGTGGTCGACCGCGCGAAGAAGAACGCGATCAAGTCGGTGCTCGAGACTGGGCAACCGGGTCTTCGCATTCAGCATCTTCTCGACTCGATCGTCGACGAGTTCGCCGAGAACGAGGACCTGCCCAACACCACCAATCCCGATGACTGGGCACGGATTTCGGGTAAGAAGGGCGAGCGGATCGTCTACATCCGCACGCTGGTCACCGGCAAGAGTTCGTCGGCCAGCCGCGCCATCGACACCGAGAGCAACCTGGGTCAGTACCTGTAGCTCCCGGGCGACGTGGCCATCTCGCGGTAGGCGTCGCGTCCTGCCAGGCTCGTCGCCACGTCGGACACCAACGGGTCGAAGAAGCGTTCCCGGTAGAGCGGGTCGACGCTGGTGCTCACCGTGAAGTACAGCCCGGACAACACCGCCACGAACAACGATGTGTGCACCACGGTTTGCGGTATCGGCACATGCACGCCGAACCATGTTCCGGCACAGGGCGGTTCGCCTACCGGGCAGGACTCCTCGGCGGACCACAGCACGGTCACGTCGTCGGGGATGGCGATGATGCCCAGCGCGAGGAAGAACGCGAACAGGCCGGTGGTGAAGAACACCACCTGAATCGCCTGCGACACCACCATCACCGCTACCACGTTGATCTGCTCGGCAATAGACAGCGGCGTGCGCGCCGGGTGACGGTCGGCCGCGATCTCCAGCGGGGTGCCCGCCAGCAGTCGCGCCGGATCGTGCTGCTCGGCCCGGTCCTCACGCAGAGCACGCACCTCGTCGCGAATCGTGGTGACCATGAACACGATCGCCACGATCGAGAGGAATCCGATTGTCTCCCAGAGCCTTTTGCGGGTCATCCGGGCGGCCAGTTGCCACAGCTCGCCGGTGAAGTACACCACCACGGTCAGCATCAGCAGAGGCAACGCCCTACTCATCAGCGTGCCGAGCGCACCGACCTGCACCATCGCATAGCGAAACGCCCACAGGGCGATCGAACCGAAGCCGAGATACGTCAACCAGACCACCAGCAGCGCGACGACGGCGAAGCCGAAGATCTCCGCCGCGGCGAAACCCGAGAATCCGCTGTCGGCGAACGGAAGTCCGACCACGAACAGGGCCATCACCACCAACGCCGCCGATCGCCTGCCTGCCTTGCCGAGCGCCGTGCCCGTCTGGTGCAGCAGATAGAGCACGACCGGGGCCGCGACCAGCACGAGCGTCAACACTCCGAGCCGGATCACGTCGGCGACGTCGGCATCACCGCCGGTGAGATCGGCGAGCATCATCGTGAACGCGATCACCGCACCGACACCGCTGACCACCGGCGCGGAGCGTTCGATCAATGAGCGCGAACGCACCCGGCGGGTCAGTACCAGCGGCAGCCCGCGGTGCAGAAACCACTGGTGAACCTGCCGCATATCCGCCACGGCACACATTGTGCGGGAGAGATGGCGAAAATCCAGCGCGAATGGTGGACTGATGCCGATGCGTCGACAAGGGCGGTGGAGCTGGGGCGTATCCGCGCGCTCGGCCCTCGTGGCGGCCACGGTGGTCTTCGTGGCGCTCACCGCGGCAGGCGCGATACTGGCGGTGGTGCTGTACCGGTCCATGCTGTCGGGCATCGACGACACCGCAGCCGCACGCGTGGGCCAACTCGCCGCGAGCCTCGAAACCGGCGGTGCGGCAGGCGTCGACCCCGATCTGCTGAGCACGGACGAGCGCATCCTTGCGGTGCAGGTGATCACACCCGAGGGCGCCGTGGTGCGACGCTCGAGGTCGGCGCCGGACACCCCGATGGTGCCGATCTCGGAGATCGGCGACGGACTGCACATCGGCATGCCTGAGCAAGAGTCGCCGTACGGCCAGATCCGGTTCAGCGCACAGACGGTGGACGGTCCGGGGGGCCGCTACACGGTGCTCGTCGGCGAAGGCAGCCAGGTGGTGTTCGCGACGGTGAAAGCCGTTGTGATCGCGCTGGCTCTGGCGGCGCCGATCGTCGTCGCGGTCTCGGCGGCGATGACCTACCTTCTGGTGTCGCGTTCGATGCGATCGGTCGACGCGATCCGCACGCGGGTGGCCGAGATCAGCACATCGGATCTGACCGAGCGCGTGCCGGTGCCCGAGAAGCGCGACGAGATATCGGCTTTGGCGCTCACCATGAACGAGATGCTGGCCCGGATCGAGGCGGGCCATTCGGCGCAGCAGCGCTTCGTCGGAGATGCGTCGCACGAACTGCGCAGCCCGCTCACCACGATCATCTCGGCGTTGGAGGTGGCCGTCGCGCACCCGGAGCTGCTCAGCGGCGAACTCGCCACGACCACGCTGATTCCCGAGGCGCACCGCATGCAGGTCCTCATCGACGATCTGCTCCTGCTGGCGCGCGCTGACGAGCGGGGACTGACCATGGCGCACGACGACGTCGACATGGACGACCTGATCGAGGTCGAGACCCAAAGGCTCAGCCGGGAAACATCTTTGGAGGTACACACCGACGTCACACCGCTGCGCATCGTCGGCGATGCGGTTCGGCTGTCCCGGATGTTGCGCAACCTGCTCGACAATGCGGCGCGCCACGCGGCATCACAGGTGTCGGTCGCCGCCCATGCGCGCGGAGATGACGCGGTGCTCACCGTCGACGACGACGGCCCCGGTATTGCGCCCGCCGACCGTGAGCGGGTGTTCGGCCGGTTCGTCCGGCTCGACGCGAACCGGTCGCGAAGTGCCGGCGGCGCCGGACTCGGCCTTGCGATCGTGCGCGAAATCGTCACGGCCCACAAGGGAACCGTGGCGATCAGCGACCGGCCGGGCGGCGGCACCCGGGTGACGGTTCAGTTGCCGTTGGCGTACGCGCCGGACTCGAGTCGGTAACCGACGCCGCGGACGGTCTCGATGGTGTTGGTGCCGAACGGAATATCGATCTTGCGCCGCACATAGCCGACATAGACCTCGACGACGTTGTCGGGTCCGCTGTAGTGCGCGTCCCACACGTTCTGCAGAATTTCTGTCTTGGTGACGACGGTGTCCTTGTGCCGCATCAGGAATTCCAGCAGTCCGTACTCCCTCGGCGTCAACCTGATCGCCGTATTGGCGCGTTCCACCACCCGTCGCGCCGGATCCAGCGACAAGTTGCCCGCGGTGAGCACAGCGGGCCGTTGCGGTGCTCCGCGCCTGACGAGCGCGCGGAGCCGCGCAACGAGCACGATGAACGAGAACGGCTTGGTCAGGTAGTCGTCGGCGCCGAGTTCGAACGCGTCGGTCTGGTCGTAGTCGCCGTCCTTCGCCGTCAGCATCAGCACCGGCGTCCACACATTGCGCTCCCGCAACCGGCGGAGCACCTCGTAGCCGTTCATCCCGGGCAGCATGATGTCCAGGACGATGACGTCGAAGTCGTTCTCGGCGGCCTGCCATAGCCCGTCCACGCCGTTGGCGACGTGGACGACGAGGAACCCCTCGGCTCGCAGACCTATCGACAGCGTCGAGGCCAGCCGCTCCTCGTCCTCGACGATGAGCACCCTCATGGCATGAAACTAGTTCATGTTCCAGGGCTCGCCGTAGGTGGTGACGCTGTCGCCGGACGACGAGATCAGACGGGCGAACGGACGCAGCAGCACGCCACCGGCCGCACCGGTCACGGTTCCGTGGGCGTTGGAGACCGCCACGCCGTTGGCGGGGCCTGCCACGTCGACCGAGAAGGTCGCGACCTCTTGGATGCCGGGGCCGTTGCCCAGGTCGGCGCTGATCGACGCACCCGGGAACAGGTTCGGCGTAATGACCGAGCCCAGCGGGTTGAAGACCGGGAACAACGAAACGTCGTCGAGCAGGATGTTGGGGGTGGTGTAGCTGAAGTTGATGCCAACGCCCAGCGACCACGGGAAGCCGATCTGGTAGCCCAGTTCCAGGGTGCCCTCGAACTCGTCGGCGCCCGGGCCGCTGACGATGTACTTGGCGCGACCGGAATGGAACCACTCGCGAGTCAAACGGTTGCGATCAAGGGGGAACACGCCGTTGAGGAAGGTGTCCCACTGCTGGATCGTCAGCGTCCGATCCTGACCGTCGACCAGGCTCAGCTCGTTGTCCAGCCCCGCGTGAGAAGTACCGGTGCTCACAAACAGTCCCGCCACTGCCATCACCATTACGACGAGCATCCGACTGATTGCCTTCATGTTCTCCCTCAGCTGTATTCGGGCATAGTAGCGCGCACTGCGAGTCACCGTTGAAATGCAGAAATTGGATCTTGGCAAGAGCACGCTGAGAATACGCTAAGAGTGGGTTACGAGCGGGTGCCCGAAACCGCTGCCCTGTAGCGACTCCTGGCGACCAGTGTGAGCCGCAAATCATCGATGAGCGGGTCGACGAAACGGGAGCGGTAGCCGCCGTCACCGACCGCCCGCGCACTGACATACATGAACGTCATCGCCGCCAGGAACATGCTGATCTGGATCAGTGCCTGCGGGACGGGCAGCGTCATGCCGAGGATCTCGCCGTCGCTTGGACCATTTCGCGTCCACTGCGCAAGCAGCTCGGGGCTGAGCAGGATCAGGCCGAGCAAAAAGAAGATGAGGCCGGCGACGATGGCCACCAGCCCGACCTGGAGTACCTGCGAGGTGGTGAGGACGAAAACCACGTTGAGGCGCTCGATCCGGGACAGCGGCAGTGCCGTCGAAGGATCCGGCATCGACTCGAACGGGGTGCCGGCGAGTCGTCCGTCGTCATCGTCGGAAAGGCGAGAGCCCGCCAACATCGGTCGTACCTGGTCGGTCGTGGCCGAGGTGATGAACGCGACGGCGATCAGCCCCAGGAACAGCAGCGCCAGCCACAGCCGGGGTCGGCCGACGGTCGACGCCATCGACCACACATAGGTATTGAAGAAAACCAGGACGGTCAGCAGCACGACAGGGAGCGCGCGGACGAAGAGCGCCCCAGCGGATGCGAGGTTGTCGGCGGCGGTGCGCAGAGCCCAGCCGAGGATGGATCCGGCTCCGCATGCGGTGAGCACCAGCGCGGCGGCGATCACAATGCCCTCGAAGACGAGGTTGGCGAACACCCGCTCACTCGGCCCTCCGAAGAACCCACTCGCGATGATCACGAGCAGGGACACTGCTGCGACGAGCGAGCGCGTGCGCACGCTTGTGATGCGCGACACACGCCAGCCGACCGCCGCCGCGACCGGTGCCACGATGATCAGCAAGACGAGCACGAACCACTCGTTACGGGTGGGGTGGCCGTCGATGTCGATCGCGTGCTTACCGGTGATCGCCACGACGAGTACCGAATTAGCCATGAACACCGCGAAGACGCCCAGTGCGGGCGCCGACCGCGGCCACAGCCTTCGCACCAGTGCGCCTGGACGAAGCACCGCGGGCAGGCCGCGCTCGAGGAACCAGCGGTCGGCCGCCCGCCGTTTCGCGGTCTCCGCAGAAACCATCGGCCGTCTCCCGTCCATCAGTCGTGCACGGCCCCGTCACCGCGGGGGTTCAATCGTCCTGCTTGCACGGCACGGTCGCAGGCTACTTCGGGTCGTCACCTAGGCTTACGGGTATGCAACGGATTATCGGGACCGAGGTCGAGTACGGCATCTCGTCGCCGTCCGACCCGACCGCGAATCCGATCCTGACATCGACGCAGGCGGTGCTCGCCTACGCGGCCGCCGCGGGCATCCAGCGGGCCAAGCGCACGCGCTGGGATTACGAAGTGGAGTCGCCGCTGCGCGACGCGCGAGGCTTCGACCTCAGCCGGTCAGCAGGGCCGCCGCCCATCGTCGACGCCGACGAGGTCGGCGCCGCCAACATGATCCTGACCAACGGCGCCCGGCTGTATGTCGACCACGCGCACCCGGAGTACTCGGCGCCCGAGTGCACCGACCCGCTGGATGCCGTCGTCTGGGACAAGGCGGGCGAGCGGGTGATGGAGGCCGCGGCGCGCCACGTCGCCAGCGTGCCTGGCGCGGCGAAGCTGCAGCTCTACAAGAACAACGTGGACGGCAAGGGCGCGTCCTACGGCTCCCACGAGAACTACCTGATGTCGCGCCAGACCCCGTTCTCCGCGGTGATCGCGGGGCTCACCCCGTTCCTGGTGTCGCGCCAGGTGATCACCGGCTCGGGGCGCGTCGGCATCGGCCCGTCGGGCGACGAACCCGGCTTCCAGCTGTCGCAGCGGTCGGACTACATCGAGGTCGAGGTCGGCCTGGAGACGACGCTCAAGCGCGGCATCATCAACACCCGCGACGAACCGCACGCCGACGCCGACAAGTACCGGCGGCTGCACGTCATCATCGGCGACGCCAACCTCGCCGAGACCTCGACGTACCTCAAGTTGGGCGCCACCTCGCTGGTGCTCGACCTGATCGAGGAGGGGATGGACCTCACCGACCTGGCGCTGGCCCGCCCTGTGCACGCGGTTCACGTGATCAGCCGGGACCCGTCGCTGCGCGCCACCGTCGCGCTCGCCGACGGCCGAGAGCTGACCGGCCTTGCGCTGCAACGGATCTACCTCGACCGGGTGGCGAAGTTGGTGGACAGCCGCGATCCCGATCCGCGCGCCGCGGACGTCGTCGAGACCTGGGCGAACGTGCTCGACCTGCTCGAGCGCGACCCGATGGAGTGCGCCGAGATCCTCGACTGGCCGGCCAAACTGCGGTTGCTCGAAGGCTTCCGCAGCAGGGAGAACCTGAACTGGTCGGCGCCGCGCCTTCACCTCGTCGATCTGCAGTACTCCGACGTCCGCCTCGACAAGGGCCTCTACAACCGTCTGGTGGCGCGCGGATCGATGAAGCGGCTGACCACCGAGCAGCAGGTGCGCGACGCCGTCGACAGCCCGCCGATCGACACCCGTGCCTACTTCCGCGGGGAGTGCCTTCGTCGGTTCGGCGCCGACATCGCCGCCGCGAGCTGGGACTCGGTGATCTTCGACCTCGGCGGTGATTCGCTGGTGCGCATTCCCACGCTTGAACCGCTGCGCGGAAGCAAAGCGCACGTCGGAGCCCTGCTGGACTCCGTGAACAGCGCCGTCGAACTGGTCGAGCAACTCACCACCTGAGCGCCCGCAGCGGCCTGTCCGGCGCGTGCCATCTCAAGGCAAACCGGCGGCCGAACGGTAGGGTGGAGGAACGGCGGGCAGCGACACGGCCCGCCAGTGACTGGCGCAGACAAAAGGTGGAGGCAGCGATGGCTCAGGAGCAGACCAAGCGTGGTGGTGGTGGCGGCGAGGACGACGACCTCACCGGCAGCACGGCCGCCGGGCAGGAGCGTCGCGAGAAGCTGGCCGAGGAGACCGACGATCTGCTCGATGAAATCGACGACGTGCTCGAGGAGAACGCCGAGGACTTCGTTCGTGCATACGTCCAGAAGGGTGGACAGTGAGCTGGCCGCACCGCGATCAGCTGCACTTCCCGTCACCTCTTCCCGGAGCACCCGCCGTTCCCGTGAACCTGTCGTCCTTCTCTGAACTGCTGCGCCGTCAGGCGCCCGAACTCCTGCCCGTGAACAGAACCGGCCACGATTTCGCCGGCGCGGGGGACTCGTTGCCCCACGGCACCACGATCGTCGCGCTGACGTTTCCCGGCGGCGTGGTGATGGCGGGTGACCGGCGTGCGACGCAGGGCAACATGATCGCCAGCCGCGATGTGAAGAAGGTGTACATCACCGACGACTACACCGCGACGGGCATCGCGGGCACCGCGGCGATCGCCGTCGAGTTCGCCCGCCTCTACGCCGTCGAACTCGAGCACTACGAGAAGGTCGAGGGTGTCCCACTCACGTTCCCCGGCAAGGTGAACCGGTTGGCGACGATGGTGCGCGGTAACCTCGGCGCCGCGTTGCAGGGCTTCGTCGCGCTGCCGTTGCTTGCCGGCTTTGACCTCGACGACCCCGACCCCGAGGCGGCGGGACGCATCGTGTCCTTCGACGCGGCGGGCGGCTGGAACTTCGAAGAAGAGGGCTACCAGTCGGTGGGATCGGGTTCGATCTTCGCCAAATCGTCGGTGAAGAAACTGTATTCCCAAGTCGTCGATGCCGATTCGGCGCTGCGGGTGGCGATCGAGGGACTCTACGACGCCGCCGACGACGACTCCGCGACCGGCGGGCCCGACCTGGTCCGCGGCATCTATCCGACCGCGGTGATCCTCGGCGCCGAGGGCGCCGACGAGGTGGCCGAGGAGCGGATCGCGGCGCTGGCCCGTGAAGTCATCGAAAGCCGTTCTCGCGAAGACACATTCCGCCATACGTCCGGCCCGGCGACCGATGCGCGGGGCGAGTCGTGAGCTTCCCCTATTTCATCTCGCCAGAGCAGGCGATGCGCGAGCGTTCCGAGCTCGCGCGCAAAGGCATTTCGCGAGGACGCAGCGTCGTGGTGCTCGCCTACGACTCCGGCGTGCTGTTCGTCGCCGAGAACCCGTCGCGCTCACTGCAGAAGGTCAGTGAGCTGTACGACAGGGTCGGGTTCGCCGCGGTCGGCAGGTTCAACGAATTCGACAACCTGCGGCGCGGCGGCATCCAGTTCGCGGACACCCGCGGCTACGCCTACGACAGGCGTGACGTCACCGGCCGCCAGTTGGCGAATGTGTACGCCCAGACCCTCGGCACGATCTTCACCGAGCAGGCCAAGCCCTACGAAGTCGAGTTGTGCGTGGCCGAGGTCGCGCATTTCGGCGAGACCAAGGCGCCCGAGCTCTACCGCATCACCTATGACGGCTCGATCGCCGACGAACCACATTTCGTGGTGATGGGCGGCACGACCGAGCCGATCATCGAGAAGCTCAACGAGTCCTACGCGGAGAACACCAAGCTCCCGGACGCGGTGAAGATCGCCGTCGACGCCCTCACGGCGGGGGGCAACGGTTCGGAGGCACGCAGCCTGGGACCCGACACCCTCGAGGTGGCCATCCTGGACGTGAACCGGCCGAGGCGTGCGTTCCGGCGCATCACGGGGCCGGCGCTGGCGGCCGTGCTGCCCGTCGACGAGCCCCCGCAGGAAAAGTCGGGGGAGTAGGCCGCTCCAACACCGCGCCGCGAGTGCCGCAAGTGGGTAGTGTCCCATTTCGGCGCAACGAGATGAGCGGTGAGCGGATATGAACGGTGAACCCGATCTCCTGATCGGCGGAGTGTGGCGGCACGCGTCGGACGGCGGCACGCGGGACATCGTCAATCCGGCCGACGGCAGCGTCGCTGCGGTGGTCGATGAGGCGACCCAAGACGATGCCCGCGATGCCATCGCGGCCGCGCGCAAGGCATTCGACGACGGCGAATGGCCCGCCACACCGGTCGCCGAACGGGCGGCGCTGCTCAACCGCGTCGCCGATCTGCTCGAGCGCGACAAGGAGTCGCTGTCCGAACTCGAGACCAGGGACACCGGCAAAACGCTCGTCGAGAGCCGCATCGACATCGACGACGTCACATCGGTTTTCCGGTATTACTCGCGGCTGATCGGCGTCGAAGCCGACCGCCTCGTCGACGTCGGCGACCCCGCCGTCATCAGCCGCGTGGTGCGTGAGCCGATCGGCGTGTGCGTGCTGATCGCGCCGTGGAATTACCCGCTTCTGCAGATGTCGTGGAAGGTGGCACCCGCCATCGCCGCGGGCTGCACGATGGTCGCCAAGCCGAGCGAGGTCACGCCGCTGAGCACGATCGCTTTCGTCCACCTCCTCGAGGAGGCGGGGGTGCCCGCTTCGGTGGTGAACCTGGTGCAGGGCAGCGGCGCAACGCTGGGCGCTGCGCTGACCGACACCCCCGACGTCGACTTCATCTCGTTCACCGGGGGACTGGCCACCGGCAAGACCATCTCGAAGGTGGCCGCCGAACACGTCACCAAGGTCGCGGTCGAACTCGGCGGCAAGAACCCGCACATCGTGTTCGCCGACGCCGACTGGGAGAGTTCCGTCGACCAGGTGCTGACCGGCGTCTTCCTGCACTCCGGTCAGGTCTGTTCGGCGGGCACCCGGGTGATCGTCGAGGAGTCCATCGCCGACGACTTCGTCGCCGCGCTGGCCGAGCGCGCCGAGAAGATCCGGGTGGGCAATGGGATGGACCCTGCGAGCGAAACCGGGCCGCTGGTGTCCGAGCAACACCGGGCCAAAGTGGAAGCCCATGTGCAGCAGGGGATCTCCGAGGGCGCCAAGTTGGTCACCGGCGGCGCGCGGCCCAGCGACCCGGCGCTGGACGGCGGCAGCTTCTATCTACCGACGATCTTCGACCGGTGTGATCGGTCGATGCGAATCGTCCGGGAAGAGACATTCGGACCGATTCTCACAGTGGAGCGGTTCGTCGACCGAAGCCGAGGCGATAGAACTCGGCAACGACACCGAGTACGGTCTCGCGGCGGGCGTGCGAACGTCCGATCAGGCGCGAGGCGAGCGTGTGGTGCGGGCACTTCGGCACGGCACGGTGTGGCTCAACGACTTCGGCTACTACACCGCGGCGGCGGAGTGGGGCGGATTCGGTCAATCCGGCAACGGCCGTGAGCTCGGTCCCACCGGGCTCGCGGAATATCAAGAGATCAAACACATCTGGCACAACACCGCGCCAAAGTCGGCCGGCTGGTTCAAGGGTTAGGGGTACCGCATGGTCATCAAGGAGCCGCACGCCGACAGCGGCATGGAGGACTTCGGATACAAGGAATCGCTGGACCGCAGCATCGGCAAGTTCGCCAGCTTCGCGGCTGGGGTCAGCTACATCTCGATCCTCACCGGCACATTCCAGCTGTTCTACTTCGGGTTCGGCACAGCGGGTCCGGCCTATCTGTGGTCGTGGCCGATCGTGTTCGTCGGACAGATGGCCGTCGCCTTGTGCTTCATGGAACTGGCCGCGAAGTATCCGGTGGCAGGCTCGGTGTACAACTGGTCGAAGAAGCTGGCGAGCAGGCTGGTCGGCTGGACGTCGGGCTGGTTGATGCTCACCGCATCGATCGTGACCATTTCCGCGGTCGCGCTGGCCTACCAGCTCAACCTGCCGCGATTGTGGAGCGGTTTCCAGATCGTCGGAGACGGCACCGGCGAGTACGACTACGCCGCCAATGCCGTCATTCTCGGCACGGTGTTGATCGCGTTCACCACGCTGATCAACGCACTCGGCGTGAAGTTGATGACCAGGATCAACAGCAGCGGTGTGTTCATCGAACTCATCGCGGCCGTCCTGATCGTCGTGTTATTGGCGGTCAATGTGCAGAACAGCCCCGACATCTTCTTCTCCACCAACGGATACGGCGCGGGGGAGAGCATGGGTTTCCTCGGCGCCTTCCTGATCGCGTCGTTGGCGTCGGGCTATGTGATGTACGGCTTCGACACCGCCAGCTCACTGGGAGAAGAGACGGTCGAGCCGCGACGCACCGCGCCGAAGGCCATCGCACGGGCGATCCTGGCATCGTTCGTGATCGGCGGCGGCATCCTGGTGTTCGCGGTGATGGCCGCACCGAACCTGCAGGATCCGCAGCTCGGTGAGAGCAGCGGAGGCCTGCAGTACATCGTCGAGCAGGTGATGTGGGGGCCGCTGGGCAAAATCTTCCTGGTCTGCATCGTGATCGCGGTGACCGTGTGCACACTCGCGGTGCACACCGCGGCGATCCGCCTCACGTTCGCGATGGCCCGCGACAATGCGCTGCCGTTCGGCGAGAAGCTCGCAACGGTCAACCCGAAGACCCAGACGCCGATCGTCCCCGCGGTGACCATCGGGATCATCGCGGTGATCATCCTGGTGCTCAACATCGCCAACGCCCAGATCTTCACGGTGCTGACGTCGATCGCGATCATCATGATCTATCTGGCCTACCTGATGGTGACCGGACCGCTGCTCAAGAAGCGCCTTCAAGGACAGTGGCCGCCAGCGGATCTCAAGGAGGGCGGCTACTTCACGATGGGTAGGTGGGGCCTGCTGGTCAACATCGTCGCCGTGGTGTGGGGCATCGGCATGGCGGTCAACCTGGCCTGGCCGCGCGCCGCGGTCTACGGCGAGCCCTGGTACAACACCTGGGGTGCATTCGTCTACATCGGTGTGATCCTCGGTGCCGGCCTGCTGTGGTACTTCGTCAAGGGCCGTCACCACATCGGGACCTTGGAGTCGCACGCCGCGGAGACGGTGGCAGAGGCGAAGGCCGAGAAGCCTCTCGAGCAGGCGTAATGAGTGACACCGGCACATTCGACTATGTGATCGCCGGTGGTGGCACGGCGGGATGCGCACTGGCCGCGCGACTTTCGGAGGATCGCGACGTCACCGTCTGTCTGCTGGAAGCGGGCCCGTCCGACGTCGGCGACGACAACATCCTGGTGTTGTCCGAGTGGATGCATCTGCTCGACTCCGGTTACGACTGGGACTATCCGGTGGAGCCGCAGGAACGGGGCAACTCGTACATGCGGCACGCGCGGGGCAAGGTGCTCGGCGGCTGCTCATCGCACAACTCGTGCATCGCGTTCTGGCCGCCCGCCGAGTGTCTCGACGAGTGGGTCGACATGGGTGCCACGGGCTGGGGCGCTGCCGAGATCCTGCCGCTGGTGCGGCGTTTGACGGAAACCGTCGGTCTGCGTGACATTCCTCCCGACGACCCCTGCGGCGCTGCGGTACTCGAGGCGGCCGCGAAGGTCGGGATGCCGACCGTCGCGTTCAACCGCGGCGAGACCGTCCGCAACGGCGCGGGTTGGTTTCAGATCAACGCCGCCGACGACGGCACCCGTAACTCCAGCAGCCACGCCTACCTGCATCCGATCCTGGATTCGCGGAGCAATCTCGAGGTGCGCACCCGGTGCTGGGTAGCCGAGATCCTGTTCGGCGACGGCAATTCCGCGACCGGTGTGCGGTATCAGCGGCCCGACCTCACCGGGTACGACACCGTGTCCGCCCGGCGCGAGGTGGTGCTCACCGCGGGCGCGATCGACACCCCGAAGCTGTTGATGCTGTCGGGGATCGGCCCGAGCGTGCACCTGCGCGAAATGGGCATAGACGTCCGGGTCGATTCCCCTGGCGTCGGGTCGAACCTCGACGACCACGTCGAAGGTCTGGTGTTCTGGGAAGCCGCCAAACCGATGGTGACGAGGTCGACGCAGTGGTGGGAGATCGGCTTGTTCTCCACCGTCGACCCCGTTCCCGAGGGGGCGCGCTCTCAGCCGGACCTGATGATGCACTACGGCAGCGTGCCGTTCGACATGAACACGCTGCGTCGCGGCTACCCGACCACCAACAACGGATTCTGCCTGACGCCCAACGTCACCCAGGGTCGGTCGCGGGGCACGGTCCGGTTGCGTACCAGGGACTTTCGCGACCGGCCGCGCGTCGACCCGCGGTACTTCACCGACCCCGAGGGCTACGACGACCGGATCATGCTGACCGGCGTGAAGCTGGCCCGCACGATCGCCGAGCAGGAGCCGCTGGCTCAATGGGTGGGCCGCGAACTCGCGCCCGGGCCCGATGCGACGACCGACGACGAACTTCTCGACTACATCCACCAGTGCCACAACACCGTGTATCACCCCGCCGCGACCGCGCGGATGGGTTCGCCCAGCGATCCGATGGCGGTTCTCGATTCGCAGCTGCGGGTCAAGGGCACCGAGCGGCTGCGGGTGGTCGACGCGTCCGCGATGCCGAAATTGCCTTCGGTCAACCCGAACATCACGGTGATGACGATGGCGGAGAAGTGTGCCGACCTCATCCGACGACGCTAGTTCTCCTGCCCGCCAGGGTGCGGAGCTGGCGTCGTTCCTGAGCGAACACACGCCTTTTCAGGCGGTGTCCGACGACGAGCTCGCCGAGTTGGCGGCTGGCTCGCACCTTGTCGACTTTCCCGCGGGCGCCGTCGTCGCCGACTACGCGACGCACGTGCCCGATGACGTGTGGATGGTGTGCAGCGGGCAGGTGGCGCTGCAGGCGAGCACCGACGCGACCACCATCGACACCGTCGAGCGTGGCGGCATTTTCGGCTACACCCCGATGCTCACCGGCGGAGGTATGGAGTTCGTCGCGCGCACCACGGAGCCCAGCACGCTGATCCGGCTCCCCGGTGCGCTGGTGCGCTCCCAGTTCGCCAAGCCGGCGGGGCTCGCGTTCCTCGCGTCGACGGCGTGGAACACCAGCAGCCGCCCCGACCGGCCGACGATCGCGCCGACGACTGACAGCAGGCCGGTCGGCGAACTCGTGCAGGGCGAGGTACTGCTCGTCGCACCCGACGCGTCCGTGCGCGAGACGGTGTGCCGGATGACCGAGCGCCACGTGTCCTACGCGCTGATCCGGCTTGCCGACGGCGAACTGGGCATCTTCACCGACCACGACCTTCGGACCCGGGTGGTGGCCGCGGGCGTATCCATCGACGAGCCGATCACCCAGGTGATGAGTGCACCCGCGCGTCGCGTCACCGCGGACCTGACCGCCGAAACCGTGCTGATGGACATGCTGGAGTGCGGTCTCAAGCACATGCCGGTGGTCACCGCGCGCGGCGAGGTCGTCGGCGTGCTCGAAGACGCCGATCTGCTTGCGGCATCCGCACGCCAGAGCTTCAGCCTGCGTCGCTCCATCGGATTAGCCACTGACGCAACGGAATTGCAGGAGGTCGGATGCCGGGTCACCGGCGTGGCCGCTGAGCTGTTCCGCAACGGCACCAAGGCGTCGGCGACCAGCGCGATCCTCTCGGTCGTCATCGACAGCCTGGTGCGTCGGGCACTGGAGCTGGCGCTTGCCGAAGCCGACGACTCCGATGAGACCGCCGGCTGGGCGGGCTCTGACGGGTTCGCGTGGCTGACGCTCGGCAGCGTCGCCCGCCGCGAGGCGATGCCGTCCTCCGATGTGGACAGCGCGATGTCGTGGCACGACGACATGGCGAAAGCGAGTGAGCCGTTGCGCGCGCTCGCGGCGCGCACCCACGAGATCCTCGACGGCTGCGGACTGCCGCACGACACCAACGGCGCGGTCGCGTCCAGCCCGCTGTTCTCGCGGTCGCAGTCGGCGTGGTTCGCCGCTGCGGAGGGCTGGCTCGACGATCCGCTGCGAGACCAGGGCCTGATGATGTCGTCGCTGCTGATCGACGGGCGGGTGGTCTGGGGTGACGTATCCCTGCACACGGTTCCCGCCGCCTATCGGTCGATGCGTGAGGAACATCCGGATGCGCTGCGGCTGCAGCGGCTCGAGGCGCTGTCCTCTCGGGTCAGGACCAGATCGCTTCGCGACGTGCTGTCGCGCCGGGGTGGCACGTTCGACCTCAAACAGCACGCGATCACCCCGATCGTGAACCTGGCGCGGTGGGGCGGGCTGAGCGCCGATCTGGGGTCCGCGTCGACGCCGGCCCGGCTGAGCGCCGCTGCACAGGTCGGTGCGATCAGCCACCAGGACGCCGGAACGCTGAGCGACGTCTTCACGATGCTGCAGCGGCTGCGGCTGGCCCATCAGGTCACGCAGATCGCCGCGGGCCACACCCCGGGTGACGTGATCACCATGTCCGAGCTGTCGCCGCTGAACCGCAGCCTGCTCAACGACGGCCTGCGCGAGATCGTCGCCGTGCAGCGACGCGTTCGCAACATCGGAATGCCGCTCAGCTGATAGGCGACGGTGATGCCGGCTTTGTCGAGGCGGAATGTTTTGTCGGTGTTCGAATGTATGTTCGAAGTATGTCGGCGGTTGCGGTGCGGGAGGCGATGGCGAAGCTGCGCGCGGCCTACGACGCGTTTGCTGCCACCGACTTCGACGCGCTGACCCGCACCGAGGTGCTCGCGGTGATGGACGATCTCGAAACGCTGATGTGCCGGATGCCGACCCAGAGCCATCGGTTGCTGTCCCGGTTGCAGGCCGAGACCACGCCTCAGCAGATGGGCGCCAAATCGTGGAACGAGGTGTTGCGGATCCGCTGGCGGTTGTCCTCGGCCGAGGCGTCGCGGCGGCTGCATGAGGCCGCCGACCTCGGGCCTCGCACGAGTCTGGTCGGGGAGCCGTTGGCGCCGGTGCTGCCCGCCGTGGCGGCCGCCCAGGCGGCCGGAGCGGTCACCGGCGAGCACGTCAGGACCATCCGCGACGTCGTCAAGCAGCTGCCGGTGTGGGTGGACACGACCACCCGTGCGCAGTTCGAAGTGGATTTGGTGCGCGTCGCGGTCGGGATGGGGCCCAAAGAGTTACGCGACACCGCCGAGCTGCGGTTGTTCCTGCTGGATCAGGACGGTCCCGAACCCGATGACGCCGACCGCGAACGCAAACGCAGAGTCACCGTGGGTCGGCAGGGCCGCGACGCGATGACGTCGCTGAGCGCTGATCTCACACCCGAGGCGTGGGCGGTGTGGGAGGTCATCTTCGCCAAGTACGCCGCGCCGGGGATGTGTAATCCCGCCGACGACCAGCCGTGCACCTCGGGCACCCCCAGCCAGGCCCAGATCGACAACGATCACCGCACCCTGGCCCAGCGCCAGCACGACGCGCTGCTGGCGATCGGGCGCATCGCGTTGATGAGTGGTGACCTCGGTCAGCTCAACGGGCTGCCGGTCAGCGTGATCATCCGCACCACCCTGCAAGATCTGGAAAGCCGCGCCGGTATCGGTGTCACCGGCGGGGGCACCAAACTGCCCATCGCCGACGTGATCCGGATGGGCGGGCACGCCAATCACCATCTCGCGGTGTTCGACGGCGCGACCGGCCACGCGCTAGCGCTGTTCCGGGCCAAGCGGGTCGCCTCACCGGCGCAGCGGATCATGCTGATCGCCCGCGACGGCGGCTGCACCAAACCGTGTTGCACCGTGGGCGCCTACGGCTGCCAGGCCCACCACGCATCCCAAGACTGGGCCAAAGGCGGTCACACCAACGTCAACGAGATGGCGCTGGCGTGTGGCACCGACAACCGCAGCGCCGATGACGACGGCGGCTGGCAGACCACCATCAACACCCGCGGGGAATGCGAATGGACACCGCCGCCCGATCTGGACCACGGCCAATCCCGAGTCAACTACTACCACCGCCCCGAAGCACTCCTCAGACCGGCCGAAGACCCGGCGCCACTCGATCTGAAATCACCGCAACCGGATGCAAGCCCCGTATCCGGCGGACCCGACCCACCCGACGAGCAAGCGGCTTGAATTACGTACCGCTGGTCAAAAGGCGCGAAAGCTGATATGTAGGCCAGTTTGTCAAGGGGCAGGGTGAAGCGGCGGCCGCGACCGTCGTCAGGGCCGCCGCTTCGTTGGCCAGATGAGTGTCACTGTCGGGTCGAGCGTGTCGTGTCGAGCGCGTTGTCAGTCTGAAATGCGCGGGTTGGTTACCGCAGGACGGACCTTCGAATCGGAGTTGGCCAGCGGGTCTAGAGTCGAGCGTAATCAACTGCGGCGCAGCGTGATTGCTCATAGCTTCTCGCGGGTCACTCCAGGACGCTTGCCGACCCTTCAGCGTTACTCATCTGGACAATTACCTGGTGCGGTTAGTCGGGCATGACTGCCAGTGACCAGCACCAGCCGGCCAGTTCTCGGGCAATCGCCACGTTGGCGATTACCGGGCGCTTCTGGCGGGCATCGAAGCCGCTCCAGCGGGAGTGCAGGCGCCGGTTGGCCGACTGGCCCCGGGCCCGGGCCGCCGGTGAGGCCAGATCCCACCGGCGGCGCATCTCGACTCCGGGTCGGTACGGGCTGCGGTGGTGCCAGGCCGCTTCGACCAGCAGGCGGCGGACATGTCCGTTGCCGGTCTTGGTCACCCCACCCTGGATGCGGCTGCCTCCGGAGGAGTACTCGCTGGGCACCAACCCGACATAAGCGCCGATACTGCGGCCGGTCAACCGCTGCCAGTCGCCGATCTCGACAGCCAGCCCGAATGCCGTCAGCGTCGCGATGCCCCGGATGCAACCCAACCGGTGCACGACCGGAGTGAACTCGCTGTCGGCGGCCATCGCGGTGATCGCATCATCGAGTCGATTACGCCGATCCAGGCAGGCCAGCATCGCGTCGAACGCCGCCTCGTAGCTCAGCTGTAGCGCGGGGTTCTCGAAGCGTTGGATGCGTAACCAGAGCTCGTGCTTGCCGGTCCAGGCTTTTCCTCCCGAGTAGGTGATTCCCTGGCGGAGAAGCAGTTTGGAGACGCGGTGGCGGGCGGTCATCAGATCACCGCGGCAGTCCTCGCGGGCTCGGACCAAGTCACGGGCTGCCTATTGCGCGGCGGTGGGGACCGTCACCGCGGTGATCTGTCCCAGATGCAGCAACCGGGCCAGATGCGCGGCATCCCGGGCATCAGTCTTCACCCGGTCCCCGGCGGGGCGGATCAACTTTGACGGCGCGGCCACCTCACAAGTGATTCCGGCTGCATTCAAAGCTCGCGCCAACCCGAACCCGGTCGGGCCGGCCTCATAGGTCACCGCCACCGGGCCAGGCAGATCACCCAGCCACGCGATGATCTCCCCGTGATCGGGAGTCAACCGTCGCTGGAACACCTCACCGGTGTCCCCGTCCAAACCACATCCGAGCACCGAACGTGCGTGCACATCCAAGCCAACACTCGTACGCTGAACCTTCACTGGGGCCTCCCACATCTTGTGGCTCTACCGGCCAGGACCTGATTCCTGTCGGCAACCCACGTTCACATGTGAGTGGGGCCCCAGCCCCTCATACCGTC
>CAWBBH010000013.1:0-750074 GCA_963786995.1 uncultured Actinomycetota bacterium
GTCGACACCGAATCGGCACCGGGAAATCTGCCGGCCATGCCGACGACTGCAATCGCGTTGGGCGGCAGTGAATCCGTTGCCAACGGGAGTTCGATATTACTGCTCACGCTCGTTGTCCTCCCCTTCGCCGCGTGGCCGCTCGTTGGCGTGCTGCCGCGCGTTGATGCGCTCGATCGCGAACTTCGTTCGTGGGCTCGGTGTTGTCGTGCCCGGTGAGGCCGAGTTGACCGATCAGATCGGTCGTGACGTCCCCCAGTGAGGCACCCTGCAACAGAAGTGCCACCGGGGGCTCCACGCCGAAGTCCCCGCGGACAGTGTTCCTGATTCTCACGGCCATCAGCGAATCCATTCCGAGGCCGGTCAACGGCTGATCCGTCTTGACGGAGCGGTCATCGGGATAGCCCATGATCGCTGAAACCCGTCTGCGCAGACGCGCCGTGACGATGCGATTGATCTCGCCGGGGTCCATGTCATGGAGTGCTTCAGGGCCTGGCCAGTCGTCGTCGCTTTCGGTTTCCAGTTCCCCGGCGAGGTTTGCGAAATAGCCGAGTTGTTGGATCTCCGGAAATGCGGCAGCTGCTCGATCGAGGCGCAGCCGTGCGACCCCAACCTGCGCGAGATTGCCGGCGAGCAGCGCGTCCAGGGCCTCGATCCCTTCGGCGGGACTGATGGGATCGAGAGCATCAAGCGTGAGCGAGCGCGCGATTCCCACGTCCGCCCACTGGCCCCAGTTGATTGTGGTGGCGGGCAGACCCGACGCTCTTCGCCACGACACCAGAGCGTCGAGCCACGCGTTCGCGCACGCGTAAGCCGACTGCCCCGGCGAGCCCAGCAGGGACGCCACCGACGAGAAGCCGACCCACCAGTCGAGTTCTCGGTCGGCCGAGGCTTTATGCAGCCGCCATGCGCCCACTGCCTTGGGGGCCCAGACACGTTCCAGGCTATCCCTGCTGAGGGCGGCGACGATCTGGTCGTCAACCACGGCCGCCGAGTGGACGACTCCGCGCAACTGCCGCCCGGTCTCTTCGGCAGCCGCCACGAGGCGTTCGGCCATTCCCGGTGAGGCGATGTCCCCTCGTATCAACACGACCTCGGCGCGGGTTTCCAACTCGGCAAGGGTTGTCCGTTGGCTGTCGGAGGGATCGCTCCGACCGTTGAGAACGACGCGTGCGGCACCGCTGTCGACGAGCCAGCGAGCGACGACCATGCCGACACCGCCGAGACCGCCCGTGACGATGTATGAACCATCCGAGCGCACAACTGAGTCACGCTCGCGCGCACCGAGTGTCGCGCGAGCGAGCCGTTCGACATACCTGCGCTCCCGCCGCCAGGCGATCAAGTCATCGTTGCCCGGCGACTCGAGCTCGGCGGTCAACGTCGCCACGGCGTCGTCGCTCGCGAGCAAATCGACCAGGGTGGTGCGCAGGTCTGGATGCTCGTATGCCAGCACCCGGATGAGACCTTTGAGCGCGCCGACCGCCGGATCGCCCCGCTCGTCGCCGTGAACCACAAGACCATTGCGGGTCACCAACCACATCCGCGGCGACTTCCCGTGCCAGCCGCCGACAACCGCGCGCACCGCAGCGGAGATCGCCCAGATAAGGTCACGCGCATGCGCCAGCCCATCATCGGCGTCGGTGCCGTCGAACTCGCGCTGGCCGACGAAGATGACTACACCGACCGGCGGAAGGCCAGGGTCTGCCGCCGTTTTCGCGAACGCCTCCAGCACGGCGGATTCATCTGCTAGATCCGCGGTGATCACACGCCGAGTCGGTGAGGCGAATTTGGTTGTGAAATCCTCCGCAAGGTCGTTTGTATCGGGGTCGTGGTTCAGCACCAGCCAGCTTCCGGCCGGCGGGGACGCCGGTGCTGCATCAATTTCCGACGAGGTCGAGGTCTGCACCCACACGGTGTCGAAGATCTTCTGCGCCAGCGGCAATGGCAATGTTCGGCGTTGTATGCGTCGCAGGTAGACGCCGGTGATTCGGGCGGTCGGCGTGCCCGTATCGTCCATCAGGGTGATCCGCCCCACGGCGCCGGCATCGTCGACGCTGATCACTTCCGCCCGACATCGGGCGCGTCGGCCGACATCACCCAGCAGGCGAATCGTCTCTATCGCCACCGGCAAATAGGTGACTTCCGCAGAGTTCTCAAGTGATTCGGCCGGCATAGCTGCGGCCAGGGTCTGCAGCGCCGAGTCGAGCATCACCGGATGAATGCGGAACCCTCGATGCGCAGTCGCCTCATCGGGGAGCTCGATCTCGGTCTCCGCAAATCCGCTGGGGGAGCGGGCGATCCGGGTCAACGCGGCGAAGGCCCGCCCGTGTTGGGCACCGGTGCGTCGCAATGCGACGTAGAAGTCGGCGGGTGACATCACGGTTGCGGTTTGCCCGGACGAACCGGTCCGCTGCCCGTCGACGTCGCGCTGCGCGACGTCGACGCGGGCGACCGCATGCCGACACCAGTTACCGCCGGTTGAGCGCGAATGGATCTCGACGCGCACACTGTCGTCTGCAGCTCGGTTGAGCGACGTCGTCAACTGAGTCTGGCTGTCGATAGGCAGCATCTGCTCGACCTCGAGCCGGTTGACCTCCACGGCGTGGGCGGGCAGACCGAAAGCATCGCTACCGGCAGCCAGCGCAATCTCGGCGAAGGCCGCGGCAGGCATGACCGGTTGGCCAAGCACTTTGTGATCAGCTAGCCACGGGAGGAGATCGGTTCCGACGTCTGCCTGCCACACGTGGTCGCGACCCGAAGGCATCTCGACGTGTACCCCGAGCAACGGGTGAGCCCCGGTCAACTGCCGCCCGTCCGCGCGATTGGCCACCCAATACTTCGAATGCATCCACGGCGTCGGCGGAATATCCACCAGTCCGACCGCGCCCCTGTCGCGCGTCTCCTCTACACCCACCGGCGGCCGCACGGTGGCCAGGTGCGTGTGGAAGGTGAGCGTTTCTGGGTTGTCACGGTTGACGGTTGGCACCACCCGGGTATCGCCGCCGGACCTGACGGACTCCAGGCTTTCGGTGATGGCGTGGGTGAGCAGCGGATGCGGGCTGATCTCGACGAAGTTGGCGTAGTCTGCACCGGCAGCAGCCACGGCCTGGCTGAAGCGAACCGGCTGGCGCACGTTGGCCACCCAGTAGTCGGCATCAAAGATCGGCACTGCGCCGCCCGCGTTTCCGGTCGTGCTGATCAGTGTGATTTGTGGGGTGGTCGGCGCCAAATCCTTGAGCGCGCTACCCAACTCGGGAAGGATCGGGTCGATGGTCGGGTGGTGAGAGGCCACGTCGACCTCGATGCGCCGCGCCAGCCGGCCTTGGGCGTCCACCACGGCGATCACGGCATCGACCTGCGCAGGGGGGCCGGCGACCACGGTCTGGCGAGGTGAGGCATACACCGCCAATGTGACGTCGGGATAGCCGGCGATCAACTCCTCGGTGGCCGAGGCGTCCAGTTCCAGCAGCGCCATCGCACCTTGCCCGGACAGCCGCGACATCAACCGCGACCGGGTGGCGATCACCCGCAACCCCTCGGCCGGGCTCAGCGCCCCGGCCACCACCGCCGCGCTCACCTCCCCCATCGAATGCCCGATCACCGCATCGGGTTGCACCCCGTAAGAACGCCACAACTCCGTCAGCGCCACCTGCATGCCCACCAGCACCGGCTGAATACGGGCAATCCCGACCACCGGCTCGCCGGCGTCCAGCACCCCGCGGAGCGAAAACCCAACCTGCTCAACGAAAACCGGCTCCAATTCGGCGACCGCCGCAGCGAACGCCGGCTCATCGGCCAGCAACTGCCGCCCCATCCCCGCCCACTGCGAGCCCTGACCCGAATACACAAACACCGTGCCCGACCCCGCCGGCGTCTCACGCGGCAGGACCACTCCCGGCGCCGGCACGCCCGCGGCCAGTGCCCGCAACCCTGCGATGGCTTGGGCGCGATCGACCGCACATACGGTGGCGGACTTGCCGTGATGCGCGCGGCGATGAACCAGCGTGTGCGCCACATCGGCCAGCTTCACACCGGCGTTGTCACTCTCCATCCAGTCGGCCAAAACCGACGCCCATGAACCCACCCGCTCGGTCGTCCTACCGGACACGACCAGCGTGCTCACGGAGGAATCCGACGGCCCATCGGATGCGGGCAACGGATCCGGCCCCTGCTCGAGCACCACATGTGCATTGGTCCCACCCAGGCCGAACGAGGACACCGCCGCCCGCCGCGGACCGGGACAGTCGGGCCACGGTGCCAGGTCGGTGGGCACAAACAGCCGCGTGGCTGACGCGTCGATCGCCGGGTTCCATTGTGTGAAGTTCAGGTTCGGCGGGATCTGTCCCCGGTGCACCGACAAAGCGGCCTTGATGAAACCCGCAATCCCGGCCGCCCCCTCCAGATGGCCCATATTCGTTTTCACGGCCCCCAATGCGCACGGACCATCCCCGCGCCCATAGGTGGCCGCCAACGCGTCGAACTCGATGGGGTCACCCAAGGCGGTGCCGGTGCCGTGGGCCTCAACGAAATTCACGGAGCCCGCCGCCACATCGGCGCCCCGCAACGCACGGGTGATCACGTCGCGCTGCGCCAGCGCATTGGGTGCGGTCAGACCGTTGGAGCGGCCATCCTGGTTGACCGCCGAGCCGCGCACAACCGCCAACACCCGGTCCCCGTCGCATACGGCGTCGGTGAGCCGCTTGAGCACCACCACCCCGGCACCCTCTCCCCGCACGAACCCGTCTGCCCCTGCATCGAAGGCATGACACCGGCCGCGGGGAGACAGCATCCCCCACTTGGACAGCGCGAGTTGAGTTTCCGGGCGCAATATGAGGTTGACCCCGCCGGCGAGGACCAGGTCGCTCTCGCGCATCCGCAGGCTCTGACAGGCCAGATGCACCGCAACCAACGAGGACGAGCAGGCCGTGTCCACCGCCACCGCCGGCCCCCGCAGCCCCAACAAATACGCGATCCGTCCCACGGTGATGCTGTGAGCGTTACCAGTCGCGCAATAGGCGTCAATGGTGTCCGGATTTGCGGCCGAATTAGATTGATACTCGGTGTAGTACACGCCCATCATTACCCCGGTGCGGCTGCCGGCCATGCGATCCGGTGCGATACCGGCGTGCTCTAACGCTTCCCACGCCACCTCCAGGAGCACCCGCTGTTGCGGGTCCATCGTCTCGGCCTCGCGCGGGGAGATCCCGAAGAAGTCAGCATCGAAGCCAGACACATCGGGCAGGAATCCACCCCATTTCGAGGCCATCCGCCCCGGCGCGAACGGGTCTGGATCGTAGAACGCCTCAGCATCCCAGCGATCTGAAGGCACCTCGCCGATCGCGTCCCCGCCACTGGCCAGAAACGCCCAATACCCCTGCGGCCCAACCACACCACCGGGGAAGCGGCAGCCGATTCCGACCACCGCCACCGGCTCCGCTCCCGCCAGGCGGGAGGCCTTGTCGAACTGTTCCGACAGCGCTGCACGCTGGGCGGCGGTCATACCCGAAATCCTGCTGAAGGTAGTTCTCATCGAATACCGCTCTCACTGCCCGCCTCGGCCGATTCCACACTGTCGAACAACGCATCCAACACACTGCTCGTTGCTTCGAGGGTCAGGTCGACGTCGATCTCCTCCGGTTCTTGGGGTGGGGACAGGATCTCCGCCACATACCCCGCCAACGATGAGATGGTCGGGTGATTCCACAACATCGTCGCCGACAAGTCGAATCCCACCAACTGCCGGGCCTCTCGTAGGATCGTCATCGCCATCATCGAGTCGAGCCCCAACTCTGGGAACGGCTGGTCGAGGTTCACTGCCGATGCCGACATCTGCAGTTCGCGGGCCAGGATGACTCGTAGCCTGCTTTCCAGCTCGACGTACACATCCTCAGCCGACATCTGCGACCAGTCCGGAGGGGGGCCGGATGGATGCGGATCGTCAACGGTCAATCGGTCGCCGTCGTCAAGCGCACCCAATTCCTCGACGAGGTTTGCGAAGTAGCCGAGCTGGCGAATTACAGGCGATGCGGCCGCTGCGCGATCCAGCCGTAGCCGGGCGACACCTACCCGATTAAGGTTGCCGGCCAGTACCGTCTCCAGGGCCTCGATGCCTTCGGCGGGATCGAGGGGATCGAGCACACCAAGCGGGACCGAGCGGCCGATTCCCACGGACCACTGGCCCCAATTGATCGAGGTTCCCGGCAGACCCGATGCCCTGCGCCAGGCGACCAGGCCATCGAGCCACGCGTTCGCGCACGCGTAAGCCGACTGCCCCGGCGAGCCCAGCAGGGACGCCGCCGAAGAAAACCCAACCCACCAGTCCAGTGGTCGGTCGACAGTGGCTTGGTGCATGCGCAGTGCACCAACGGCTTTGGGCGTCCATACCCGTTGCAGACTGTCCCGACTGAGGTCCACCACGAGGTGGTCGTCGTTTACGGCCGCCGCGTGCACGACTCCTCGCAATGACAGCCCGGTCTCTTCAGCGGCCGCAACGAGTCGCTCAGCCACACCCGGCGAGGCGATATCGCCCCGCACGACAACGATTTCGGCGCGGCCTACGAGGTCGGCAACGCTGCTGCGTTGCTCATCTGAGGGATCGGTTCGACCGTTGAGCACGACACGCCCGGCGCCGCTATCGACCAGCCAGCGAGCGACGACCATGCCCACACCGCCGAGGCCGCCCGTGAGGATGTAGGAGCCATCCCTGCGGACAACCGGGTCGCCCCCTCGTGCACCGAGCGTCGCACGCGAGAGCCGTTGCACATACCTGCGGCCCCTCCGCCATGCGATCACATCGTCGCTACCAGTTGACCGCAGTTCTGTGGTCAACGTCGCAACGACGTCCTCGGTCGAATCCAGATCGATCAGGGCCGCGCATAGGTCTGGGTGCTCGTAGGCCAGAACCCGGATGAGACCTTGGAGGCCGCCGACCGCCGGATCACCGGCCTCATCACCGCCAACCACCAGACCGTTTCGAGTTACCAGCCAGAGCCGCGGAGACTTCCCGTCCCAGCCCCCATCGACCGCACGCACAGTTGCCGAGACCGACCAGATCAACTCACGCGCACGCGCCAGCGCGCCACCGTCATCGGTTCCGTCGAAGACGCGGTGTCCAACGAAAACGATCACCCCTACCGGCGGAAGCTCAGGCTCCCCCGCGGTTTTCGCGATGGCCTCCAGCACCGCGGACTCATCCGACAGTTCTGCGCTGATCACCCGCCGCGCCTGCGAACCGAATTCGGCAGCGAAATCCTGTGCCATCACCGTCGTATCGTCGTCGGCCAACACCAACCAACTTCCGTCAGCCAATGTCTCCGATTTCGTTTCAGACGACGAAGCCGGGACCCACACGGTGTCAAAGACCTTTCGCGCCAGCGGTAACGGCACCATCGGGCGCTGCACCCGCCGCAGATAGACGCCGGTGACCTCCGCGGTCGCGGTTCCCGCCTCATCCATCAGGGTGACCCGTCCCCGAATGCCCGCACCGTCATCATCGACGCTGACCAACTCGGCGCGGCATCGCGCGCGCCGGCCAACATCCCCGAACACCCGGATCGTCCCAATCGACACCGGCAAATAGGGGAACTCGGCCGAATCCGCCAGTAACTCACCCGGCATCGCGGCAGCCAAGCCCTGAAGCGCCGCTTCCAACATCACCGGATGAACCCGATACCCACCGTGCGGAACAGCCTCGTCGGGCAGCACAATGTCGGTCTCGGCAGAATTGCCGGGCATCCGAACGATCCGAGTCAACGCGGCAAACGCCTTGCCATGACGCGCACCGGTGCGCCGCAGGGCGGCGTAGAAGTCGCCGGGTGGGACCACGGTCCCGGCCTCCTCGACCGCGCCGAACCGCTCAACCGCGACCTCCCGCTGCCCCACATCGACGCCGGCCACCGCATGCCGACACCAATCACCCCCGGCCGAGCGCGAGTGGATCTCGACACGAATCCCATCGTCCGCGTCTCGAACAAGCTGCGTCGTCAGTTCGATCCGCCCATCCAGCGCAAGCATCTGCTCAACGTCGAGCCGACTCACCTCCACACTCTGTACAGGCAAACCGAGAGCCTCACTACCCGCCGCCAGCGCCATCTCAACAAAAGCCGCAGCAGGCATCACCGGCTGGCCATGCACCTTATGATCCGCCAGCCAGGGGATCAGCTCTGTCCCCAGCTCCGCCCGCCACACATGATCGCGGCCCGACGGCATCTCAACATGCACCCCGAGCAACGGATGAGCACCGGTCAACCCGACCCCGACCGGTCGATTCGGCATCCAGTACCTCGAATGCAGCCAAGGAGTCGGCGGGATATCTACCAACCGACCTGCGCTGCTCTCGAGTGCCGTCCCACCGAGCGCGGCGAGTTGGGAATGAAAGAACAGGGTTTGGTCTTCTACTCGGTTCGTTGCCGAGGCCACGACGACACGGCCGGTCAACGTCCGCTGACTCAAGGATTTCGGCGATGGCGTGGGTGGCTAGGGGATGTGGGCTGATTTCGATGAAGGTGCCGTGGTTTCGCGCTGCCACCGCGATGGCCTGACTGATCCGCACCGGCTGGCGCACATTGGCCACCCAATGCTCGGCGTCAAGCACCGGTGCGTGCTCAGCGGTTTCGGCGACGGGGGAGATGTACGGAATCCTCGGGCTCTGAGGTGTCAAATCCGCCAACGCCGAACGCAACTCGGGCAGGATCGGGTCCATCAGTGCGGTATGGGAGGCGACCTCCATGTTGACCCGTTGCGCGCAAAGATTCCGACGCTGCGCCGCGACGATCACGGCGTCAACCTGTTCAGGCGGGCCGCCGACCACGGTCTCGCGCGGCGAGGCATACACCGCCAGGGTGACGTCGGGATAGTCGCCGATCAACTCCTCGGTGGCAGCCGTATCCAATCCCAGCATCGCCATCGCGCCCTGCCCGGCCAGTCGCGACATCAACCGTGACCGGGTGGCGATCACCCGGAATCCCTCCGCGGCCGTCAGCGCCCCAGCTACCACCGCCGCGGATATTTCGCCCATCGAATGCCCGATCACCGCATCGGGTTCCACACCGTATGAGCGCCACAACTCGGTGAGCGCCAACTGCACCCCCATCAACACCGGCTGCACCCGCGCGTCCCCGCTCAGCGACTCACCATTGGCGAGCACCTGACGCAGCGAAAACCCGACCTGCTCAACAAACACTGGCTCGAGTTCGGCGACCGCGGCTGCGAACGCCGGTTCATCGGCCAGCAATTGCCGACCCATCCCCGCCCATTGCGAGCCTTGGCCCGAATAGAGAAACACCCTGCCCGACCCGACCGGCCCCCGGTGGGTCCCGACAACGCCCACCGTTTTTTCGCCTGCCGCCAATGCCCGTAGCCCGACCACCGCCTGGGTGCGATCGCGGGCACACACGGAGGCGAAGTGCTTGTGGCGGGTTCGATGATGATCGAGGGTGTGGGCCACATCGGCCAACTCCACAGGCGACCGGTCGCCGTCCATCCAGTCGGCCAGCACCCCCGCCGTCAACGCCACACGTTCAGGCGTCTTGCCCGAGATCACCAACGTGCTCACCATCGGCACTGCTTCTGGCGCAACGTGATCGGGAACCGGGGCTTGCTCAATCACCACATGTGCATTGGTGCCGCCGAACCCGAACGCCGACACCCCCGCCCGCCTGGGGCGGCCCGTCGAGGGCCAATCAGTAGGTTCGGCGACGACTTTCAGCCGCAGGTTCTCGAATGGGATGTGCGGATTGGGATTCTCAAAATGCAGGTTGGGCGGAATGTGGCCCCGCTGCACCGCCAGCACGGCCTTGACGAAACCCGCCATTCCCGAAGCCGCCTCCAGATGACCCAGATTGGACTTGGCGGTGCCGATCAGCAGCGGCGAGGTCTCCGGACGTCCTCGACCGAGCACCGTCCCGAGTGCGCGGGCTTCGATGGGATCGCCAAGTAACGTGCCGATTGCGTGGGCCTCCACATAGTCGACGTCGCGCGGCGCGATGCCGGCATTGGCGTAGGCGGTACGCAACACCGCCATCTGCCCGGCCGGGCTGGGGGCCATCAACCCGTTGGACCGGCCGTCCTGACTGACCGCCGAACCCCGCACCACCGCCAGCACCCGATCCCCGTCGTTCAGCGCATCGGGGAGCCGCTTGAGCACCACTGCCCCGCAGCCCTCCCCGCGAACAAAACCGTCTGCGCTGGCGTCGAAACTGTGACACCGCCCCGTTGGGGACATCGCGTTGGCCTGATCGAAGCTGCGGGTCACCGCCGGTGACAACATCAGATTGACCCCTGCGGCGATGGCGAGATTCGACTCGCCCGTCCGCAAGCTCTGGCAGGCCAGATGCACCCCCACCAGCGCCGACGAACAGGCCGTGTCGACCGTCACCGATGGCCCGCGCAGATCGAGGAAATACGACAGCCGGTTGGCGATGATGCTCAGCGCACCACCGGTACCCGACCATGCGTCAACCTGACTCAGATCGGTCGAGGCCAAATACCCGTACTCGCTCAGGCACGCACCGGCGAACACCCCGGTCTGCGTCTGCCTCAAGGAGTGGGCGGGAATGCCGGCGTGCTCCAATGCCTCGTAGGCAACTTCGAGCAACAGGCGCTGCTGCGGGTCCATCTTGACCGCTTCGCGCGGCGAGATCTCGAAGAATTGCGCGTCGAAGGCGTCAATGTCGGTCAGGAACGAGCCCCACCGAGTGGTGTCCGACAGCGCCGCGGCCGCCTCGGGTGAGCCCGAATCGAACAGCGACCACCGATCCGGGGGCACCTCCCCTATCGATGACCGGCCGTCACACAGGAATCGCCACAACGATTCTGGGTCGCCTATGTCGCCCGGAAAGCGGCATCCCAGACCGATGACGGCGATCGGCTCGTCCAGCGACCCGCCATAGCGGCTCGCAACAGGCTCTTCTGCGGATTCGAGTTCCGTCTCGCTCAGAAACCGCGCCAGGGCGTTGATCGTCGGCTGCTGCCAGAAGTCGACGGGTGAGACCGGCCGGCCCAGCAGCTCGGACAGTTCACCGCAGAGCACGACCGCGTCACTCGACCCGACCGCTAAGTCGTTCAAAGGGACGTCTAAGTCGATTTCGTCAGGACTGCAGCCAACATTCGTGACCAGATAGTCGATCAGCCAGCGTCGGAGAGCAACCTCGTCAAAAGCCGCCGTCATACCGCGACATCCAGACGGCTGAATTCGTCACGTCGGTACCGCTCGGCGGACGCCGAACGCCGCACCTTGCCGCTCGTGGTGATCGGAATCGAACCCGGCGCCACCAGCACCAGATCGGCCACCCGCACGCCATGCGACTTCTTGATCGCCGAGGCGACTTCCCGTTTCACGGTGCGAAGCCGGTCCCGCACCTCCTCGGCGGAGCGGCCCCGGTTCTTGAGCTCCACGATGGCCACGAGCTGCTCGCTGAGATCACCTTGTATCGATATCGCAACGGCGCGGCCACCGGTGATCTCCTGAATCGTGGCTTCAATGTCATCGGGATAGTGGTTGCGTCCATCCACGATCAGCATGTCCTTGATGCGCCCGACGATGAATAGCTCACCTTGCGACATCACACCTAGGTCACCGGTGCGTAGCCATCGTTCCTGCGGCGTGCCCGGCGACGGATCGACCAGCTCGGCGCCGAACGTTCGCTCCGATAGCTCCGGGTTTCGCCAGTAGCCACTTGCCACGTTGTCGCCGTTCACCCAGATCTCGCCCACCTTGCCTTCGGGATTCTCCGTCCGGGTCTCCCGATCGACTATGCGCACCATCGACGCCCGTGGTGGGCCGTAGTTGACCAGCTCCGTTCCCCCTTCGCCGTCGCAACGCTTCGCGTAGCCGGCGGCCAACTTCTCGTAATCGAAACGCACCGTCGCCGGTGTGTGCCCTGCCGGCGTCGACATCACATAAAGTGTTGCCTCCGCCAGGCCGTAGGAGGGGCGCAACGCGGTGTTGGGCAGGTTGAACTGCGAGAAGCGTTCGTTGAAACGCCGGATCGTCGCGGCGTGAATTCGTTCACTTCCGCTGATGAGAATTAGCACATCACTCAGGTCCAGCCCGGCCATGTCGTCATCCGATGTTCGTCGCGCCGCTAACTCGTACGCGAAGTTCGGCCCAGCCGACCACGAAGAGCTATTGGTCGCCAGCAGTTGCATCCACCGGGCCGGTTTGTGCAAGAACGACACCGGGCTCATCACGACTGCTCGACGTCCTCCTTCGGCCAGCAGCGCCGAGAAAACGCCGAGTGTCAATCCCATGTCGTGATAAAAGGGCAGCCAAGAGACAATGGTGGAGTTCTGCGGTACAACCCCGCCGTTGTAGTCCGAAAATATCTGGTCCGAGTTAGCGATCACGTTGCGGTGCGAGACCAGCACACCCGTCGGCCGGCGAGTCGACCCCGACGTGTATTGCAGATAGGCCGTGGACGGATAAGGACCCACGCTCGCGTCAAGCATCCGCGGCGAATCCAGATCCAGCGCATCGATCTCGATCACTCGGGGCGTCCGTTGGCCCGGCTGCGGCTGACGATAAGGCATCACGTCGCCCACGACCGCAGAGGTTGTCAGTATCGCGGCCGGTGAGCAGTCGAGCAGCGCCCCGGACACCCGCTCGTCATGGGTGCCAAATTGCGGCACCGAAAGCGGGACGGCGATGAAACCAGCCTGCATCGCGCCGAAGAACGCGACGATGTAGTCGAGGCCCTGCGGAGCCAAAATCGCTGCCCTGTCACCAACGGATCCGCACAGCGACAACTCATCAGCGACGACCCGCGCTCTCTGGTGGACCTGCGACCACGTCAAGCTTTCGGCAAACCCCGCCGGGTCTACCTCGTAGTCGATGAACGTCCAAGCAATGTCATCCGGCTGCTGCCGCGCCAGCTCCGCGAGCACAGCGGGAATGGAAGGCTCAATCACCGGCATCACGACTCTCTTTCCGTTCGGCGCTCGGCGCCTGGTCCAACCACAACACTCTCATCACGACCGCCCCCACTACCAGCCCGAGCCGATTCCACACTGTCGAACAACGCCTCCAACACATTGCTCGACGCGTCGGGCGTCACATCGACGTCGGCTTCCGAGTCTTTCGGTGGCAGGAGCTTGTCGGCGAGATAGTTCGTCAATGACGCGACCGTCGGGTGGTTCCACAACATCGTCGCCGACAGCTCCATGCCGATGAGCTGCTCCGCCTCTCGTCGAATCGACATCGCCATCACCGAATCGAGGCCAAGCTCCGCGAACGGCCGGTCGAATTGGAGTTCGGCCTCCGGCATTCGAAGCTCGGTGGCAAGGATGGAGCGGAGCCCGTTCTCCAGTTCGGCATGCAGATCGTCAGGCGACATCTGTGACCAGGCACGAATTGGTGTTGAGGTTCGGTGCGCATCGGCTATGACCGAAGCGCCTTCCTCAGCGGATGGCATCGGCGCGATGACCGCTTGCTCCACGTCGTAGCGGTGCACGTACTCCCAAGCGGTGAAGGCTTCTTGCGGGGTGACCGGCCGCGACCCCAAGCGTTGAAGCTCTTGAACGACGACATGCGCGTCAGCGCCGAACCCGAGTCCCTGCCACGCAGCCCAGTCCAGACTGACGGTGTGGCAGCCTTGTCGGTGACGCGCTCGGGCCAGGCAGTCAAGATATGCATTCGCCGCCGCGTAGGCGCCCTGACCGGGTATACCGAAAACCGTCCCGGCAGAGGCGGTCAGGAAGAAGAAGTCGAGGGCGGCTGGCGGGAAAGCCTCGTGCAATGCCTGTGCCCCGGCGATTTTCGGCCACATGGTGCGCCGAAGCTGGCTATCGGCAATCTCAGTCAGGAGTTGGCCTTCCGTGATTCCGGCAGCGTGTATGACACCGCGTATCGGCGGAGCCCCCTCCCCGTCCCGCTTGGCGAGCAGAGCCCGCACACCGTCGCGCGATCCGACGTCGAGGGCCACGGCATCGATGGAGACGCCACGCATCTCCAGCGCCCGGATCGCTGCGATCTTGTGTCGCACGTCCGCGTCATTGGTGTCGCTGTCCCAGTCGCGCCTGGGAGGCAAGGGCGTACGGCCAACCAGGACGAGACGACGTGCACCACAGTCCGCGAGCCAGGCGGCCATCATCAGACCCAGTGCGCCCATTCCGCCGGTGATGAGATAAGCCGCGTCTGGACGACACCGCAATGGTCCTCGCACCGGTTGGCCGGAGACTGGCACCAAGGCTGGAGCGAAGAATTCGCCCTCACGCAGCATGAGGATGGACTTGGCTGCCGTCGCCAGCAGAGTGGACAGCGCCGATGCACAATCACCGATGTCGTCGCAGGCCGGGATGTCCACGAGGCCGCCCCACAGCTGTGGCTGCTCGGCGCCGATGACTCCGGCGAGTCCCCACAGGCAGCTCTCGCGCAACGCCGTGTCGGAGACGGCGTCCCCCACCCCGCGAGTGATGATCCACAGCCGGGGAGGGTGGCGGTCATCACGCTTGGCCAGCCGGCGAACGAGATCGGTCACTTCGCCTGACAGACGGACCGAGCAGTCGATGTCGGACTCGCCCGAGTGCTCAGGTCCCGCATCGGCAACGTAGACGACACATTGGGCGTCGTCGACGCCAGCCGCCGGGTAGCCGGCGTCCGAGAGTCGAGCGCGCAGGGTGCTGGCAGCATCGCTCTGTCCGAGCACCGCGACGTTGCAGCCTGAGTCAGGTGGCTGTTGCGGCTCCGCATGCCCGGGCCACGGTTGCCATTCGATCGCGTGGCCGAATGTCAGCGAGTCGGCGTCGTGAGCCGCCTGAACAGGAGCTGACTGGACATCTACATAGCGAAGTGCGCGGATCTCAATGCATGGCCGGCCGTCGGCTGCCTTCACGACAACGTCCACGATGAGCTCATCGCCATTGCCGCCGCACCGACGTACCTCGACGCAACCACGTGCATCGGCGAGACCGTCTGCAAGCCAAACACTTCCGAGGGCGGCAGGAACCATCAGCCGCGGGTTAGAGCGGTCCACGAGGCGGGCGACGTGAACGGCGGCGTCGAGCAATCCGACCGTCGACGCCTCCGGCAAGCTGACATCAACGTCCAAACGGCCGGGTCCTGACCGGCACGAACCGATCGACCATGGAAACGGCTGCCCGTCGATACCCCACGCCCGCTGCAGCTCGGCGACCGACGAAGTGTCGTAGTCGACCATTTCGTGGCCGAGGGTCGTGTCCGCGTCTTCGGCCTCATCGTCGGTCGTGCGGTGAGCGATTCCGGCGCTGACGTGGCGTACCCAACGGTGCTCGACGGCGTCGGCCGCGGGACGCGATGACACAGTGACGGATTCGCCGTCGGCGACCACCTGGATGATCAGCGGGTGGTCGATGACGATCGGATGGTCGAACCGGATGTCACACAACCTCGACGCACCAGACTTGGCTGCCGCTGCTGAAAGTGTCTGCAAGAGCACCGATATCGGGACCACTTCCACGCCATGAATCCGATGACCGCCTGGATACGGTTTGGCCTCGGATACAAGCCGCGCTTGCCACAGATGTACTGGCGATGCAGCGGCGACCGCGATGTGCTCGCCGAGCAAAGTTCCGGGCCTTGGGGCAACT
Organism: uncultured Actinomycetota bacterium; assembly: GCA_963786995.1. Lineage (GTDB taxonomy): Bacteria > Actinomycetota > Actinomycetes > Mycobacteriales > Mycobacteriaceae > Mycobacterium. Next base: position 15,559 of record CAWBBH010000013.1, read on the forward strand.
CCAGCCGCGTCCACCTTCCTCTTCAGGCCGATCCAGTGCGGGGTGTGGTGCCAAGGTGTGGCGGGAAGGGCCGGATGCGGTTCGGGTGGGTGTTCGTTCTGTGGTGAATGCACGGTGTGCGTGGCATTCAAGTTGGTGTGGAAAGTCAAGGTGTCTGAGGCGTCACGCTGCAAGGTTCCGATGCTGTGGTGATGCAAGGGTTCCAAGCTCTCGGTGACAGCGTGAGTGAGCAGCGGGTGGGGGCTGATCTCGACGAAGGTGCTGTGGTTGTCTCCGGCCGTGGCGATGGCGTGGCCGAACCGCACCGGGTTGCGCAGGTTGGCGACCCAATGGTCGGCGTCGAAAACGGTTGTGCCGGTGGCGGTGTCATCCTGGGTGGTGGTCAGGATAGGGATGGTCGGTGGATACGGGGCCAGGTCGGCGAGGGCTGTGCGCAGCTCGGGAAGGATCGGGTCGATGGTCGGGTGGTGAGAGGCCACGTCGACCTCGATGCGCCGCGCCAGCCGGCCTTGGGCGTCCACCACGGCGATCACGGCATCGACCTGCGCAGGGGGGCCGGCGACCACGGTCTGGCGAGGTGAGGCATACACCGCCAATGTGACGTCGGGATAGCCGGCGATCAACTCCTCGGTGGCCGAGGCGTCCAGTTCCAGCAGCGCCATCGCACCTTGCCCGGACAGCCGCGACATCAACCGCGACCGGGTGGCGATCACCCGCAACCCCTCGGCCGGGCTCAGCGCCCCGGCCACCACCGCCGCGCTCACCTCCCCCATCGAATGCCCGATCACCGCATCGGGTTGCACCCCGTAAGAGCGCCACAACTCCGTCAGCGCCACCTGCATGCCCACCAGCACCGGCTGAATACGGGCAATCCCGACCACCGGCTCGCCGGCGTCCAGCACCCCGCGGAGCGAAAACCCAACCTGCTCAACGAAAACCGGCTCCAATTCGGCGACCGCCGCAGCGAACGCCGGCTCATCGGCCAGCAACTGCCGCCCCATCCCCGCCCACTGCGAGCCCTGACCCGAATACACAAACACCGTCCCTGGCCGACACTCGCCCTGATGCGGTGCCACCACCCCGTCGGCTGACCTGCCCGCAGCGAGGGCGCGTAATCCGGCGACGGCTTGGTCACGATCACGGGCACAGACGGTGCCGAACTTCGCCTGCCGAGTGCGGTGATGATTGAGGGTATGAGCCACGTCAGCCAACGCCACCTCGGCTCCATCGCCGGCCAGCCAGTCGGCCATCAACCCCGCCATCGACCCGACCCGCTCGGCCGTCTTGCCCGACACCACCAGCGTGCTCACCGCCGGACCGGTACTCTCCACTGACAACGCCGAATCTGGTCCCTGTTCCAGCACCACATGCGCATTGGTGCCGCCGAACCCGAACGACGAAACCCCCGCCCGCCTGGGACGGCCCGTCGAAGGCCAATCAATCGGCCCATCAACGACTTTCAGCCGAAGATCGTTAAAAGGGATGTGCGGGTTAGGGTTCTCAAAACACATGTTCGCGGGGATATGTCCCCGCTGCACCGCCAGCACCGCCTTGCAGAACCCCGCAATCCCTGCCGCGGCCTCCAAATGGCCCAGATTCGACTTCACCGCGCCGATCAGCAGCGGCGAGGTCTCCGGACGTCCTCGACCGAGCACCGTCCCGAGTGCGCGGGCTTCGATGGGATCGCCAAGTAACGTGCCGGTACCGTGGGCCTCCACATAGTCGACGTCGCGCGGGGCGATACCGGCATTGGCGTAGGCGGTACGCAACACCGCCATCTGCGCGGCCGGGTTAGGGGCCATCAACCCGTTGGACCGGCCGTCCTGATTGACCGCCGAACCACGCACCACCGCCAACACCCGATCCCCGTCGCGCAGCGCATCACCAAGCCGCTTGAGCACCGCAACACCGCAGCCCTCGCCGCGCACAAACCCGTCCGCGGCCGCATCAAAAGCGTGACACCGCCCCGTCGGCGACATCGCGTTGGCCTGATCGAAGCTGCGGGTGACCGCCGGTGACAACAGCAGATTGACACCTGCGGCGATGGCGAGATTCGACTCCCCCGTCCGCAAGCTCTGACACGCCAGGTGCACCGCCACCAACGACGACGAACACGCCGTATCAACTGCCACCGATGGCCCGCGCAGGTCCAAAAAATACGACAGCCGATTGGCGATGATGCTCAACGCACCACCGGTACCCGACCACGCGTCAACCTGACTCAAATCGGTCGACGCCAGATACCCGTACTCGCCCAGACACGCACCGGCGAACACCCCGGTTTGGGAATGCCGCAGCGAATCAGCTGCAATCCCGGCGTCCTCCAACGCTTCCCAGGCCACTTCAAGCAACAGGCGCTGCTGGGGGTCCATCTTGGCCGCCTCCCGCGGCGAGATCTCGAAGAACTCCGCGTCGAAGGCGTCGATGTCGGTCAGGAACGAGCCCCACCGGGTGGTGTCCGACAGCGCCGCCCCCACCTCCGGTGAGCCGTCATCGAACAGCGACCACCGATCCGGGGGCACCTCCCCGACCGAGGACCGGCCCTCACACAGAAACTGCCACAACGATTCTCGACCGCTTACGTCGCCCGGAAAGCGGCATCCCAGACCGATGACGGCAATCGGCTCGCTCAGCGAGGACCGCTCGGAACTCGCCACCGCCTCCTCTGCAGGCTCCGACTCTGACCCCGTCAAGAACTGGGTCAACGCATTGATCGTCGGATACTGCCAAAACTCCACCGGAGAGACCTGCCGGCCCAACAACTCTGACAATTCGCCAGTAAGCACCACCGCATCGCCCGACCCCAACCCGAGGTCATGCATCGAAGCGTCCAGATTGATGTCGTCGAGACTGCAGCCAACATTCGTGACCAGATAGTTGATCAGCCAGCGGCGCAGAGCAACCTCGTCAAGGGCCGCCGTCATACCGTGGCTTCCAGACGGCTGAATTCGTCACGTCGGTACCTGTCGGCGCAGGCCGAACGCCGCACCTTGCCGCTCGTGGTGATCGGGATCGAACCCGGCGCCACCAGCACCAGATCAGCCACCCGAACACTATGCAACTTCGAGATGGCCGACGTTACTTCGCGTTTCACGGTCTGCAGCCGGTGCCGCGCTTCGTCCTCAGAGCCCCGCTTCTTGACCTCCGCGATCGCCACCAGCCGCTCGGTACGTTCATCGGATATCGAGATCGCCGCAACCCGGCCTCCGGTGATCTCCTGAACCGTCGCCTCGATGTCGTCGGGATAGTGATTACGCCCATCGACGATCAGCAGATCCTTGATGCGCCCGATGATGAACAGCTCACCTTGCGACATCACCCCCAAGTCCCCGGTGCGCAACCACCCTTCCTGCGGCAGGCCCGGCGACGGATCCACCAGCTGGACGTTGAAAGTGCCCTCCGACCGCTGTGGGTTCCGCCAATAACCGCTCGCCACGTTGTCGCCGTGCACCCAAATCTCGCCCACCTTCTCAGCGGAAGTCTCCGTCCGGGTTTCCGGATCGACGATGCGCACCGTCACCGTCCGTGGTGGCCCGTAGTTGACCAGCTCCGTTGCGCCTTCGCCATCGCTACGCTTGGCGTAGCCAGCCGACAATTTCTCGTAATCGAAATGCACCCTCGCCGGCGCATGACCCTTCGGCGCCGAGGCCACATACAGTGTCGCCTCCGCCAAACCATAGGACGGTCGCAACGTGTCCGTGGGCAGATTGAACGGCGCAAACCGCTCGGTGAACCGCCGGATCGTCGCGGCGTGAATGCGTTCACTTCCACTGATGATGCCAAGCACACCACCCAGATCCAGCCCCGCCAGGTCGTCATCCGACGTACGACGCGCCGCCAACTCGAACGCGAAGTTCGGTGCAGCAGACCATGAGGGGCTGTTCACCGCCAACAACTGCATCCATCGGGCCGGCTTCTGCAGGAACGCCACCGGACTGATCAGAGTCGCCGGACGTCCCACGGTTTCACCCGGCACCGCGGTTGGGACCAGCAGCGGAGCAAACACGCCCTGTACCATCCCCATGTCGTGAAAGAAGGGCAGCCACGACACAAATTTGATGTCCGCCGGCGGAAGTTTGGCGCGGTGCTCGAAGTAGTCGGAAAATATCTGGTCCAGGTTGGCTATCACGTTGCGATGCGTCACGACTACACCGGCCGGTTGCCGAGTTGACCCCGACGTGTACTGCAGATAGGCCGCCTCCGGATGAGGACCTACCGGGGCATCGAAAGCTCGTGGCGACTCGAGATCCAGCGCATCGATCTCGATCACTCGCGGCGCAGATGTGCCGGACCGCATGTCCGCATACGGCATCACGTCGGCGACCACCGCAGACGTTGTCAGTATGACGGCCGGTGAGCAGTCACGCAGCGCGCCGGACACCCGCTCGTCATAGCCGCCGGGTTGAGGCGCCGGGAGCGGGACGGCGATAAGACCGGCCTGCATCGCGCCGAAGAACGCGACGATGTAATCCAGCCCCTGGGGAGCCAGTATCGCCGCCCGATCACGAACCGACCCGCACAGCAACAACTCGTGGGCGAGATTCCGCGCTCTCCGCTCGAGCTGGGACCACGTAAGACTTTCGGCGAACCCGACCGGATCGACATCATAGTCGATGAACGTATACGCGATGTCATCTGGCTGTCGCCGCGCACGCTCGGCAAGCACGGCCGGGATAAAGTGCTCTTGAACTGGCATCACAGAACCTTTCGGTACGGTCTGAAGGTTTATCTGACTGCCCCCCGACGAAGCAGACCGGTCCTCACGCTTTGGCATGAGCCCCCGACCCCTCCCAAGGACGGGGGAACCCTTTCGCTGTTCAACATGGGGACCCGACCCCGCGTCCGCAGTAACAGCTAAGTTTCTAACGACTTGGACAATATTATGGGCGGGGCCGCGAGGATGCGAGGCATTTCCAAGGATTGCTGGCTGGGAATGTGCTGTTTTCGGTGAAGGTCCTGCTCACGACGTCAGCCGCACGGGAATGAGGGTACGTTTTTACGACCCGGCCCTCGGGCGGCTGCCAGGCTGCGGCTCCCTAGCTGCCGGAACGCACTCACCTGCGCCCCTGCCGTGTACGCCGGTCAGTAGCGGTCGCTCTACTGCGTGACCGGCGCCAGCGGGTGCTCGCGTTGCGGCTCGCTGCGATAGCGGGACGGGCGACCGCCGATCTTGCAGATGCGCCACATCAACAGCGCCAGGGGATTCATCAACCCGACATCGTAGCACAGCATCCGGACGTCAGCAAACATATTTCGCAGCGTCTGGCGAGAGTCGGCTGCGCCGCAGAAGATGTCCTTGCGGGCTGATCGCGGGATGTCGAACTCTTTGAAGAAGCTGCGCGGCGGCACGGTCGCCTGGCACAGCAAACGCATGCTGAGTGGGACCCATAGCGACAGGAAGAACCGGCTGATCCGCAGCATTTGGGGGACACGCTTACGCAGGTATTCGTCAGCGAAGGAAATGTGCCGCGCCTCCTCGGCGACGTGGATTGCGATGACCTTCTCCACGATTGGATGCAATGACCCGGCCTCCCGCAACATGTTCTTCTGCCGGTAGTCAATCGGCACCTCACCAGCCATGACTCCAAAGAAGAAGACGTTCGGCAGCGGACCCGCCGCGAGCGGGAGCAGCGGCGAAACCCAGCGCAGATACCGCGGCATACCCGAAACATTCACCCCGATGCGGTTCACCATTTCTTGGAACATCATCGAGTGGTTGCACTCTTCGACGGCTTCGTGCAGGCAGTAGCGGTACTCAGGCGATCCGTTGGGCACCCAAAATGAATATTGCATTAGACCGCGGACCAGAATGCTTTCTAAGTGCAACGAGACCTTCGCGATGTGGGCGGCCCGCCACATCCCGATCGCGATCTGCTTCTCGAGTGGTTGCGTCCGATACCAAGGATGACGGCCGATCGGATCGGACGCGCTCAGCACCCAGCGCGGGTCGTCCTTCGTGACGGCGAATTCCTTCGTGTCCCAGTGGATGTCCACGTATGGGTCGAAGTTGCGCCGCACGGACGCCTTTGACAGGGTGGCCAACGTTTGGGCGTAGCGCGTGTCGTCGCCGACATCCATATTGCGACTCCACCGCTTGACGATGCATCGCCAACCGATCAGCAGGAGACTGGCGCCCAGCACCACGGCCCCGAGCACAAAGAAGGTGTCGGCCAGTACTCCCGCCATCCCTCCCCCCCGAAATTTACATCGCTGACAATCGCCAGAACATTACCGTAGTCTGTCGATACCTAGCTAGACGGTCGCGGTATCGACTTGGCATCGCAAATTCCTAGCCAATGGCGGACTTGCGCAGCGCAAAGCTGTGCGCATGGCTATCAGCCTCCACAGCACAACGCGACTTTGTCCTCGATGTCGCTAACGAGCTCCGGTAAGTGATCGTTGAGATAGAAGTGGTGACCGGGAAACACTCGCGCACTGAACTCCGACGTCGTTCGCTGCGACCACCGCGTCACCTTTTCATAGGTGGCAACTTCATCGTCATCACCCAGGAAAGCGAAAATGGGGCATGACACCGTCGCGTCGGGCGGGCACTCGTAATTTGCGATGGCCTTGAGTCCGCGAAGTGTGGGCAGAATCTTGGCCGCGAATTGTTCGTTCTCCAGGAACTCAGGGTTTGCGCCGGTCATTGCGCCCACTGCATCGAGAAGACCGCGATCAGACTCAGGAATGTAGTCGTAGCCGATCTCGCCTGGTGCAGCACAGGCGGAAACAAATAGCGCTGCAACGGGCATGCCCGCCGCTTCGAACCGACGGGCGACGTCGAACGCGACCAAAGCTCCCATGCTGTGGCCGAAGAGGGCGACATTTCCGTCGCCCTGATGCGCCGACGCCAGCAGCCGACACGCGCTTTCGGCGAGGTCGGGGATGCTGGTGAACGAAGCAAGGTCATGGGTGCCGCTCCGCCCGGGATACCGAACAGCGATGCACCTGACGTCGCTCGAGAAGGACTTGGCAAGAGGCACGTAGTACTCCGCCGATCCACCAGCATGCGGAAAGATGAATAGCGTCCGCGTCGAGCCCGTCATGTGGCCACAGTACCGACGAGGTCTCCGGTTGAGTCACGTGTGCTTGTCTTCTACCGAGCCGCGGCGGACTCGGCCCCGCCCGCGCAAGTGGATCGGCCTTCCAGCGCCTGTTGCCGCAGGCACGTAACGAACGGTGGCGCACTAGCGGCTGGTGGCGCCCAGCGGGTGTTCGGCCAGGAACCCGTCGGCGACGTGTGCGGGGTCGCTTCCCGCATCGACCTGACGGCGCATCTGCACCAGCCCCGCCGTGTCCAGCACGCCCGCCACCTCGTTGAGGGCGAGCACCTGCATCTCGGAAAGTTCGTTGCGGCGGTACAAGGGCACGACGTTCTCGGCGCGGATCAGCGCCGTACGGTCCGTCAGCACCACCGCGTCGGCGGGGATGTCCGGATCGGCGGTCGACGTCCAGGCCGCATTGATCTGCGTGATCCGCAGTGCCTCGAAAAGCTTTGCGTCATTGGGATAGTCGTCTGCTTTGGCTGTGCACGTGCCGACGATTGCCTGCCGCGCAGCGTTGGCGATCTGTCCGATTTCGAGCGTGTCGCAATTGCGCACCGCCGCCGTCACATCCCGCCCGCGCCATGCGTCGACGGTGGCTTCCGTGACGGCGATCGCGGGCTTGTCCTCCGCGGCTTCGGCGAAGTCGCCCGCGGCCACACCCTCGGGAAGCGCCGACACCATGTCGCGGTAGACCTGGGTCGCGGCCCGAGCGCTTGCGCCCGGCGCGAAGGTGTTGAGCAGCCTGCCGGTGAAGCCCGGCACCACGGTCACGTCTCCTGAGTCCATTCCTGTCAACGGCTCGGACAGCACCTCGACGTGCGCGGCCGTTCCGTAGCTGCGTAGCGCCGAGGCGTAGAGAGACGCCAGCAATCTCGACTGGGCGTCGTTGCCTGCGCCGACGGCCATCGACGCGCCGGTGGCCGGTGCCGCGCAGCCCGCGACAAGAACGGCGGCGAGCGCTGCGAGGACAAACCTGCGCGCAGCCATCCGTGGTCAGCCCTCGGATGCCGCCGCGACCGCCGCGGCCACGGCGGGCCCGACGCGCGGGTCCAGCGGGCTGGGGACGATGTATTCACGAGCGAGGTCTTCGCCGACGACACCGAAGATCGCCTCGGCGGCCGCGACTTTCATCTTCTCGGTGATCCGGCGCGCACCTGCGTCCAGCGCGCCGCGGAACACACCGGGGAACGCCAGCACGTTGTTGATCTGGTTGAAGAAGTCGCTTCGGCCGGTCGCCACCACGGCGGCGTGCTTGGCGGCCACCTCGGGATGGACCTCGGGGTCGGGATTGGACAGCGCGAACACGATCCCGTTCGGCGCCATCGTCGCGATCAACTCCTCGGGCACGACACCGCCCGAAAGCCCCAGGAACATGTCGGCGCCCTTGAGCGCCTCGACCATGCCGCCGGACCGACCGTCGGGGTTGGTGCGCGCGGCCAGATCGGCCTTCACCGGGGTCAGGTCGTCGCGCTGGCTGTGCAGGATGCCGCGCGAGTCCAGCAGCGTCATGTCCGAAACACCGGCGGCGAGGAGGATGTTGGCGCACGCCACCCCCGCTGCGCCGACGCCGGAGATCACCACTTTCAGCGACGACAGTTCGCGGTCGAGGACCTTCGTCGCGCCCATCGCCGCCGCGAGCACGACGATCGCGGTGCCGTGCTGGTCGTCGTGCATCACCGGGCAGTCCAGCGCCTCGATCAGGCGGCGTTCGATGTCGAAGCAGCGCGGCGCCGAGATGTCCTCGAGGTTCACCGCGCCGAACGTCGGCCGCAGCCGGATCAGCGTCTCGACGATCTCGTCGGGATCCTTGGTGTCCAGCACGATCGGGATCGCGTCCAGGTCGCCATAGGCCTTGAACAGCCCGCACTTGCCTTCCATGACGGGCAGCGAGGCGGCCGCGCCGATGTCGCCGAGGCCGAGGACGGCGCTGCCGTCGCTGACGACGGCGACCAGCCGGCTGGCCCAGGTGTAGCGGGCGGCCAGCGTGCGGTCGGCGGCGATCGCCCGGCTCACCTGCGCGACGCCGGGCGTGTAGGCGATCGACAGCGCGCGCTGAGTGTCCAGCGGCGCCTTCAACTCCAGCGAGAGCTTGCCTGCTACGTGAGCCTCGAAGATCTCCTCGTCAGTGACGATGATCTGCGGGTTCTCTGCTTTCTCAGGCACGAAGGCCAGGGTAACGACGAACTGGTAGGTAACCTAATCGCTTCTCAGTCGACTCAGATCAGGCCGAGATCCTTGACGGCCTTGCGTTCGTCGGCCAGTTCGGCCGTCGACTTGTCGATCTTGCCGCGGGAGAATTCGTCGATCTCCAGCCCCTGCACGATCGACCAGTTGCCGTCCTCGGTCGTCACCGGGAAGGACGAGATCAATCCCTCGGGAACGTCGTAGCTGCCGTCGGAGACCACGGCCATCGACACCCAGTTGTCCTTCGGGCTGCCGAGCAGCCAGTCGCGGGCGGCGTCGACGGTGGCCGACGCGGCCGAGGCCGCCGACGACGCGCCGCGCGCATCGATGATCGCCGCACCGCGCTTGGCGACGGTCGGGATGAAGTCGTTCTCGATCCAGTCCTGGTCGTTGACCACCTCTGCGGCGTTGCGGCCGCCCACCTCGGCGTGGAACACGTCGGGGTACTGGGTGGCGGAGTGGTTGCCCCAGATCGTCATCTTCTTGATGTCGGTGACCTTGGCGCCGGTCTTGCGGGCCAGTTGGCTGATCGCCCGGTTGTGGTCGAGGCGGGTCAGCGCCGAGAACCGCTCCTGCGGGATGTCGGGCGCGTTGGTCATCGCGATCAGCGCGTTGGTGTTGGCGGGATTACCCGTCACGCCGATGCGCACGTCGTCGGCGGCCACCGAGTTCAGCGCCTTGCCCTGCGCGGTGAAGATCGCGCCGTTGGCCTCGAGCAGATCGCCGCGCTCCATGCCCGGGCCGCGGGGCCGAGCCCCCACCAGCAGCGCGAGGTTCACCCCGTCGAAGACCTTGTTCGCGTCGGCGCCGATCTCGACACCGGACAGCAGCGGGAACGCGCAGTCGTCGAGTTCCATCACGACGCCCTCGAGCGCCTTGAGCGCAGGCTCGATCTCGAGTAGACGGAGCTCGATCGGGCGGTCGGGCCCGAGCAACGAACCGCTCGCCAAGCGGAACAGCAGGCTGTAGCCGATCTGGCCGGCGGCTCCGGTCACCGCGACCTTGAGGGGGGATGTGCTCACGTCTTCTGGCTCCTAACCGAGGAGAGGTTTTCCGTGGTCGAAACTAGCGCACCCGGCGGGTTCCGCGAATCGGGCGGTCCGCAACCGCCCGCGCGTAGCATTTGTCTTCGGGGCCGAATCGGCCTGCGGTGCGATGGGAGGTCTCGGTGATGCCTTCGTTCCGGGGCGCTCTGCCTCCCGCCCTTCGACCGGACCGGACCAAGCACACCCACGCCCACGACGCGAAGTCCATCCATGTGCCCGTCGCGCGGGCGATGGTCGACTGCGCGATCTATGTCGACGGAAAGCGGCTGCCCGGGAAGTACACCCATGCCGCGGCGCTGAACAAGGTCCACGAGCTGGAGTCCGAGGGCAGGGACGCGTTCGTGTGGATCGGCCTGCACGAACCCGACGAACATCAGATGCAGGCCGTCGGCGACGTGTTCGGCCTGCACGAACTAGCGGTCGAAGACGCGGTGCACGCGCACCAGCGGCCGAAGCTGGAGCGCTACGACAAGACCCTGTTCATGGTCCTCAAGACGGTGAACTACATCGAGCACGAGTCGGTGGCCAAGGCCAGGGAGATCGTCGAGACCGGCGAGATCATGGTGTTCGTCGGCGCCGACTTCGTGGTCACGGTCCGGCACGGTGAGCACGGCGAACTGGCGAGCGTGCGTAAGCACTTGGAAGCCTCACCCGCTCTGCTGAAGCTGGGCCCGTACGCGATCATGCACGCGATCGCCGACCATGCGGTGGACAGCTACCTCGACGTCACGGACCTGATCGAGACCGACATCGACGCGATGGAAGAGGACGTCTTCTCGCCGCGGACCTACACCAACATCGAGTGCATCTATCTGCTCAAGCGCGAGGTCGTCGAATTACGCAGGGCGGTCAACCCGTTGACGCTGGCGCTGCAGCGGCTGCACACCGACCACAACGACCTCATCTCGGTCGAGGTCCGGCGCTACATGCGCGACGTGCTCGACCACAACATCCAGGCCTCCGACCGGATCACCAGCTACGACGAGATGCTCAGCTCGCTGGTGCAGGCCGCACTGGGCAAGGTCGCCATGCAGCAGAACGTCGACATGCGCAAGATCTCCGCGTGGGTCGCGATAGCGGCCGTGCCGACGGCGATGGCGGGCATCTACGGGATGAACTTCGAGCACATGCCCGAACTGCAGTGGACCTACGGCTATCCGGCCGCGCTGTTGGTGATGTTCACGGTGTGCTTCGGGCTGTACCGGACGTTCCGGCACAACCACTGGCTCTAGCTCGACCGCGAGATTGCATTCCGGCAGGGTCCCCTCTCGCGATCTCGCTGCCGGAATGCAATTTCGCGGAAGAGTTCAGCTGGGCGCTGACGCCTTGCGGTTCGGGTCGAGCACGTCGACGCCGTCGGTCCGCCATGCCTCGCGCATCGCTTCGGCACCCTTGAGCCGTACCCACGCAGCCTCCGTCGGGGTGATCGGGATCGCCGACAGCACGGCCACCGGGTCGCGGGGCGCGGGCAGCTCGACGTCGCCGATCTCGCTGCGGCCCATCAGGAATGCGGTGAACGCCGCGCCATCCCACAGCGGGGACCCGAAGTCGACCAACGCGTCGGGAGCCAGCACCAGGCCCTCGACGGCGGGCGCGGCAGCCAACACGGCAACGCTGCGCGCCAAACCCGGCGGAGTCGCCACGCGCAACGCGACGGCCACCTCGGCGCGTGGACCGCGCACCGGGTCGGTGGCGAACTCAGCGGGATCGGTCATCGGCTCCCGCGAACAGCCAAGCGACACATAGTGAATGACGCCGTTGCCATCAGGGCCGAAGCGCAGCACATCGTACGACTGCGTGCCGAGAAACGTCACACTCGCGGTGTCGGGCTCTGAGGCGAAATGGGCGAGCAGGTGGGCGCGAACATCTGCGAGCACATCCGTCACTCGGTCGGCGGCGACTTCTGCTCGTCGCGTGCCCCCGCGGGCGGGATGGAGAGGTTGGCTCCGGTGTCGGCGTCGAAGATGACCAGTTTGGTGGTGTCGAAGGCCAGCTCCACCGTGCCGCCCGGCTTCACCTTCGACTCGGTGGAAACCCGTGCCACGAACTCGTTTTCGCCGATGCCCGACTCGGCGGCCAGCTCTGCCAGCTGCGCGGCCCGGGCACCTTCGCCCTCGGACCTGAAGTGCACGTACTTGTCCGCGCCGAGCGATTCGACGAACTCGACGGTGACCTCTGCGGTCAGCGCCCGTATCCGCGCGTAGGTGTCGATCAGCGAGGCATCCTCGATGTGCTCGGGCCGAATCCCGACGATCGTGTTAGCGGGCCTCTTGTGCTGGGCGATCACGTCGTGCACCTCCTGGGTGAGGGTCACCTCGCCGAACGGCAGCCTCACCCCGACATCGGTCAACGTCGCAGGGAAGAAGTTCATCGCGGGCGATCCGATGAAACCGGCGACGAACAGGTTCGCCGGCCTGGCGTACAGCTCCTCGGGCGTGCCGATCTGCTGCGCAATGCCTGCGCGCATGACGACGACCCTGTCGCCGAGGGTCATCGCCTCGGTCTGGTCGTGGGTCACGTACACCGTGGTGGTGCCCAACCGGTTCTGCAGCCGGGCGATCTCCGAACGCATCTGCACGCGCAGTTTGGCGTCGAGGTTGGACAACGGCTCGTCCATCAGGAACGCCTTCGGGTTACGCACGATCGCGCGACCCATGGCCACCCGCTGACGCTGACCACCCGACAGTTGGGCGGGCTTGCGATCCAGAAGTGCGGACAGATCAAGGGTTTTCGCCGTCTCCTCGACCTTGGTCGCGATGTCGGCCTTCTTCACCTTCGCCAACGTCAACGGGAACGCGATGTTCTGGCGCACCGTCATGTGCGGGTAGAGCGCATAGGACTGGAAGACCATCGCGATGTCGCGGTCCTTGGGCGCCTTGTCGTTCACCCTCTCGCCGCCGATACGCATCTCGCCTGACGAGATCTCCTCCAGCCCGGCGATCATGTTCAGCGTGGTGGACTTCCCGCAACCGGACGGGCCGACGAGGATGATGAACTCGCCGTCGGCGATCGTGATCGACAGATCCTTCACGGCCGTGGCGCCGTCGGGGTAACTCTTGGTCACCCGGTCCAACACAATCTCGGCCATCGAACTACCCCTTCACCGCACCGGACGTCAATCCAGCGACGATCCGTCGTTGGAAGATGAGAACAAAGATGATGATCGGAACCGTGATGATCATCGCGCCTGCCGCGATCGATCCCGTCGGCTCCTCGAATTGCGAACTGCCCGTGAAGTTCGCGATCGCCACCGGCGCGGTGATCGCGCGTTCAGTCGCCGTCAACGACAGCGCGAGCAACAGGTCGTTCCACGCGAAGATGAACACCAGGATCGCCGCGGTGACGATGCCGGGCGCCGCCAACGGCGCGATCACCTTGCGGAACGCCTGCGCCGGTGTGGCGCCGTCCATCTTCGCCGCCTTCTCCAGATCCCACGGGATCTCCCGGAAGAACGCCGACAACGTGTAGATCGCCAGCGGAAGCGCGAAGGTGATGTAGGGAATGATCAGGCCGGGCCATGTGTCGAACAGCCCGATGCTGCGCCACATGTTGAAAATCGGTGTCACCAGGGAGATCTGCGGAAACATCGCGATCAGCAGCGCGACGCCGACGAGTAGCCGCTTACCGGGAAACGACAGCCGCGCCACGGCGTAGGCCGCCATACCGCCGACGACGACGGCGATCACCGTGGTGATGAGCCCGATGCCGATCGAGTTGATCAGCGCCGAGCTGAACGCATTCCCCGAGAAGATGCCCTTGTAGTTCTCGAAAGTGATCTCGGTGGGAATCAGCTTGCCGTCCTTGACCGTTGAGGTCGGCTTCAAGGACAGCGAGAGGATCCACAGCACCGGGAACAGCGCGTAGATCACCACGATGATGTTGACGACCGTCCATCCCGTCGCCCGGCCCGCGCCGACACGCTCAGACATGTCAGCGCCTCTCCTCGTCGGATCCTGGCGCAGACGCGCCGAAGAGCGTGATGTAGATGAAGGCGATGATTGCCACCGACAGGAAGATCAGCACGCTGATCGCCGACCCGAGACCGAGGTTGAACGCCTTGAACAGGTTGTCGTAGCCGAGGATCGACACCGAGCCGGTGTTGTTGGCGCCTCCGGTCAGCACGTAGATGTTGTCGAAGATGCGGAACGCGTCGAGCGTGCGGAACAGCAGCGCCACCAGGATCGCCGGTTTGATCAGCGGCACAGTCACTTTGAACAACCGCTTCCACGCGCCAGCGCCGTCGACCTGGGCGGCGTTGAGCAGATCCTGCGGCACCAGCGCAAGCCCCGCGAGCAACAGCAACGCCATGAACGGTGTCGTCTTCCACACCTCGGCGAGCACGACGATGGCCAGCGACGGAATCTGTTCGGTCAGCGGCGCGCTGCCCTCCGGCAACAGGTTGGCCAGATAACCCGTCCCCGGCGTCCACGCGTAGTACCAGCTGTACGACGCAGCGACGGTGACGATTCCGTAGGGAATCAGGATCGCGGTGCGAACGACGCCCTTGCCGAAGATCGTCCGGTGCATCACCATAGCCAGCGCCATGCCGAGCACGAACTCGATGGCGACCGAGACGACGGTGATGACGAGGGTGATGACGAACGCCGTCCACCAGTAGCGGTCGGTGAGCACGGTCTGGTAGTTCGACAACCCGACGAACGCGGTGTCGTCCGGCGCGGCCAGGTTGTAGCGCTGCAGGCTCAGCCACACCGCATACCCGATCGGGTAGGCGGTGACGGCCAGCATCAGGATGACCGCCGGGGTGATCAACAGGTACGCCAGCCTGCGGTCGGACTTCTTGTCGTCACCCGCGCCGCCCGCCGACGGGGCAGGCGCCTTGGCGGCGTCCTGGTTTTCCACGGTGGCCGTCACGGAATCAGCCCCTTGCCGTCGATGGCCTTCTGCACCGCTTCGGTCAGCTCGTCGGCCGTGTTCTCCGGGTCGATCTCGGTGATCGGCGCCAGCGTCGCGGAGATCCGGGTCGACACCGCCTGGTAGACGGGCGTGGCCGGGCGCACCGCGGCGTTGACCAACTGCTCGCGGATGACCGCGTACTGCGGGTACTTCTTTTGGAACGCCGGATCGTCGTAGAGCGAGGTGCGCACCGCGGGCAGGCCACCCTCGACCGAGGTGTAGCGCTGGTTCTCGACGCTGCGCATGCACCGGATCGCTTCGAACGCCTCAGCGCGGTGCTGCGAGGTGCGGGCCACCGCGAGGTTCAGCCCGCCCAGCGTCACCTTGGCCTGCTCGCCCGGCTGCACAGCCGGATACGGCGCGAACCCGAACACCTTCTTGCTCGCGTCGTAGGCCGCCTCGAACTGGGCGTCGGTCGGCGAGAAGGTGCCTTCGTCGTTGATGCTGCCCGCCAGCGCCGGGTCCTTGTCGAGAGGAAGGAAACTCACCCCGCCCTTGACGGCGTTCTCCAACATCGAGGGCAGCACGAACGGCCAGTTCACCTCCAGCGCAGCTTTGCCCTGTTCCAGCGCGAGGCGCGCGGTGCCCTCGTCGGTCTGGGTGATCGACGGGTCGGCGCCAGGCGCGGTGGCCACCGACTTCATGATCTGCAGTGCCTTGACCGTCGCCGCACGATGCTCGGGCGTGTCGGTCAGCGTGACGGACTTGCCGTCATCGGAAAGCACTTGACCGCCAGCGCTTTCCAGCAGCGTGTTGAACCACACCACCAGGCCCTCGTATTGCTTGGCTTGCAGCGCAATCCAACTCGGTTCCCCTGCGGCGTGCAGCCTCGTCGCCTCAGTCACCATGCCGTCCCAGGTGTCCGGCGCCTTAGTCATCAGATCCGCTCGGTACCAGAGCAATTGGGTGTTGGTGGTGACTGGCGCGGCATACAGCTTGTCCTGCCACTTGGCCGTCTCCAGCGGCCCCGGCAGCGTGTTGGTGGTGGCGTCAGCCTCGGCCTGGCCCGACGGATCGTCGGACAGCGGCAACGCCCAACCGGCTTCGGCGAATTCGGCCGTCCACACGACGTCGAGCGCCATCACATCCAGGGTCTTGTCGTTGCCGGTGAGCCGACGGGCCAGCTGCAGGCGCTGCGCGTCGGCTTCCTTCGGCAGGCTGATCTGCTGGATGGTGAAGCGGCCCGCCAGTTGCTCGTTGCAGCGCTTGGCGACGGCGGTGAACGTCGCCATCTCGCTCGCCGGCGTGTAGTAGTTGATGACGGTCCCGCCACCGCCAGAGCTACACGCGGTAACCACGGATGCCGTGGTCGCAGCCGCCAACGCCGCTGCACACAGTCGACGTGCGCGCACGACCGGCCTCCTGTCCGGGTCCAATGTCGCCGCCTGAACGGCTGCGGGTCCGGTGTCGCCGCCGGAGAGGTTCCGGCGGGGAAGTCCCGCGCCAGAACCGTAGAGCTAGCTGTGCGTGATTTGCAACACTTCGCGGCGGCGCGTCGATTGCCGCAGCACGATCGTGACCTGCACGGGCGCGCTTTCGCGCAGCCTCAGATGGCCAAGCGCGCCAGCAGTTCCCGACCCTTCTCTGCGTTCTGCGGGTCACAGAGCACGTCGTAGCGGCCGGCCACGAGCTGCATCGTCGAACTGAAATCTCTTGTGCCACGGGCCATCGCGTACGGAATCGCGGAGGTGATCAGGCCGAAGAAGACACCTGCGACAAGGCCCGTTATCAGCGACGCCCACGGGTTCTCACTGAAGAACCCGAGGATCAGCCCGATGAACAGGCCGAGCCACGCGCCGGAGATCACCCCGCCACCGAGGACCTTGGGCCAGGTCAGACGGCCGGTGACCCGTTCGACCTGCATGAGGTCGACGCCGACGATCGTCACCTGCTGGACAGGGAAGTCCGAATCGGACAGGTGGTCCACCGCTCGCTGCGCCTCGGCGTACGTCGGATACGAGCCGATCGGCCAACCCTTCGGCGGCGTCGGCAAGGCGGCAGGCCCGCCGGCCTTAGTTGTCGGCGCGCCCGGTGTCGCGCCGGCTGACTGTCCGGGCTGGAAGGGGCTGGTCATGGATTTGCATTCTCCTCTATTCGAACCGAGAAATCTCAACACCTCCACGTTCAACGTTCGGGCGCAGATGTTGGTGCCCCACGTCGGGTCCCACCACGGGTACCAGCGCATACGCTAAGTTGAACAGCATGACGAATCCGGGCGGCGGCTCCTCCGAAACGCCAGCATCCGACTCCAGTTCGAGCTCGTCGGAGCCGACATCGGGCGCGTACGAGGCGCCCCCGATCGAGCAGTCGCAGCAGGACGACGACCAGTCCCAGCCGCAGCCTGCCACCGAGAAGTTCACCCCGCCGGCGGCGCCCACCGAGCAGTTCGCCCCGCCGGCTCAGCCGCCGACCGAACACTTCACCCCGCCGGGGTATGCGGCGCCGTCGGGGGCACTCGACACACCGCCGACCGGTTATCCGCCCGCCACGGACTTCGGCCAGGGCGGTTACCAGTCGCCCTACCCGCCGTCACCGGCTTACCCGCCGCCGCCGCCGGGTTTCCCGTCGGCGGGTGCGGGCCAGCCCGGCTATCCGCCGCCCTACCCCGACCCGTCGGCGTTCGGCGGGCAGCCCGGGTACGGCGCGCAGTCCTACCCTCCGCCGCCTCCGTACGGCGGCGCCGCGACCGGCTATCCGCCGCCGCCGTACTCGTATCAGGGCCAGGGCTATCCCGGCGGGTACGGCGGTGGTTACGGCCAGCCGCAGCCGGAGACCAACCAGTTGGCGATCTGGTCGCTGGTGGCCTCGCTGATCGGAATCCTCTGCACCATCGGGTCACTCGTCGGCATCGGGCTGGGCGTGGTGGCGCTCAACCAGATCAAGCAGCACCGCCAGGGCGGTCACGGGCTGGCCATCGCCGGTATCGCCGTCGGCATCGCGACGCTGATCATCAGCATCATCTGGACCGTGTTCGCGCTCAGCTGACATGACCAACCCGTACGAACAGCCGTACCGCGGTGGCGAATTCCCGCCGCTGGAACAGGTTGCCCCGCAAGCGGATCCGAATGCCCCCGTCGAATATCCGACCGGTTACCCGCAGCTGCCGCCGCCTGTCTACGCCCACGGCGGATATCCCCCGCCGTATCCGGGCTACCCGCCGCCGTACCCGGGCTATCCGCCGCCCTATGACCCGTATCAGGCGGGCAAGCCGCTGGGAACCAACGGCAAGGCGATCGCGTCGTTGGTCGCCGCGCTGGCCGGACTCGTCTTCTGCGGCCTTCCGTCGATCGCGGGCCTGATTCTGGGCATCATCGCGATGCGCGAATGCAGGCGCAGCGGCCAGGACGGTTACGGTCTGGCGCTGGCCGGAACCGTCATCGGCGCACTGGTCACCGCGCTTGTGGCGCTCTACTTCGTCTTCGTCATCGGCATCGCCGCCAGCGGATGGCAGTGGGCGCCATGAGCATTCGCCACTAGGTCGGCGGCCGGAACGGCTCGGCCCGGCGCGTCATGCCCGCCGCGCGACCCTTGCCTGCGATCACCAACGCCATCTTCCGGCTGGCCTCGTCGATCATCTCGTCGCCGAGCATCGCCGCTCCGCGCGCTCCCCCGGCCCGCGAGGTGTGCCATTCGTAGGCCTCGAGGATCAGCTCAGCGTGGTCGTAGTCGGCCTGCCTCGGGCTGAAAAGCTCGTTGCCTGCGGCGATCTGGTCCGGGTGTAGCACCCACTTGCCGTCGTAACCCAGCGCTGCCGAGCGGCCCGCGACGCGGCGGAATGCGTCGACGTCGCGCACTTTCAGATACGGGCCGTCGATCGCGAGCACGCCGTGGGTCCGTGCGGCGACGAGGATGCGCATCAGGACGTGGTGGTGCGCGTCGCCGACGTCGTAGCCCTCGGGCTGCTCGCCCACCTCGAGCGTGCGCATGTTGAGGCTGGCCGCCATATCGGCCGGGCCGAGCACAAGGGCCTGCACGCGGGGGGCCGCCGCGATCGCGTCGATGTTCGTCAAGCCCTGCGCGTTCTCGATCTGCGCCTCGATGCCGATCCGGCCGACGGTCAGGCCGTGGGTGGTCTCCAGCTGGCTCAGCAGCAGATCCAGCGCAGTGATGTGGGAGGCGTCGGACACCTTGGGCAACACGATGACGTCCAGCGACGCACCCGCGGTGGCCACCACCTCGATGGTGTCGGCGTACGTCCACGGAGTGGTCCAGTCGTTGACCCGAACGCCGCGCAGCTGATCGGCCCAGCCCGAATCGGCCAGTGCCATCGCCACCTGGGTGCGCGCCTCGGCCTTCGCGTCGGGCGCGACGGCGTCCTCCAGATCGAGGAACACCTCGTCCGCGGGTAGCGTCTTCGCCTTTTCGATCATCTTCGCGCTGCTGCCCGGCACCGAAAGGATCGTTCGGCGGGGTCGATACCGGTTTTCCACAACCACACTCTCTACCCTTTGAGTCATGGCGGCGGTGAACAGGGTCTATGCGGCCCGGATAGCGGGAATGGTGGTGCTGGGCCCCGACGGCGAGTCCATCGGCCGTGTCCGCGACGTGGTGATCAGTATCAGCATCGTGCGCCATCAGCCCCGCGTCCTGGGCCTGGTCGTCGAACTGCTGACCCGTCGCCGCATCTTCGTGCCGATCGGCCGGGTGACCGCGATCGACCCCAGCGCCGTCACACTGATCACCGCCAACGTCTCGCTGAAGAAGTTCTCGCAGCGGCCGGGCGAGGTGCTGGTGCTCGGCCAGGTGATCGAGACCCGCGTTCGCGTCGACGACCCCGACCTTCCCGACCTCGCCGGCGTGGACGTGGTGGTCGTCGATCTGGGTATCGAGCAGGCCAGGACCCGCGACTGGCTGGTCACCAAGGTCGCCGTTCGGCCGCTGGGGCGCCGGCTCGGTCGCCGCCGCAATATCGCCATCGTGGACTGGCAGCTCGTCCATGGTCTGACGCCGTCCGGACTGGCCATGCCCGGCCAAGGCGTCGCTCAGCTGCTCGAACAGTTCTCCGGGCAGCGTCCGATCGAGGTCGCCGAGGCGATCCGTGAGCTGCCGGACAAGCGCCGCTTCGAAGTGGTCAGGGCGCTTGACGACGAACGGCTCGCCGACGTGCTGCAGGAGCTGCCGGAGGACGAGCAGGCCAACGTGCTGCGGCAACTCGAGCCGGAACGAGCCGCTGACGTGCTTGAAGCGATGGATCCCGACGACGCCGCCGACCTGCTCGGCACGATGACCCCCGCCGACGCGGAGCTGTTCCTGCGCCGAATGGACCCCGAGGACTCCGAGGACGTGCGGCGGCTGCTGGCCCACTCGCCCGACACTGCGGGCGGTCTGATGACGTCGGAACCGGTCGCGATCGCCCCGGACACCACTGTCGCGGAGACGCTTGCCCGCGTGCGCGATCCCGATCTGACCCCGGCACTGGCCTCGCTGGTGTTCGTGGTGCGCCCGCCGACGTCCACCCCGACCGGGCGCTACCTGGGTTGTGTGCACCTGCAGCGGCTGCTGCGTGAGCCGCCTGCGGGGCTGGTCGGCGGCTTCCTGGACACCGACCTGCCAAGCCTGCGCCCCGAAGACCCGTTGACGGCGGTGACCCGCTATTTCGCTGCCTACAACCTGGTCTGCGGCCCGGTGGTCGACGACGAAGGCCATCTGCTGGGCGCGGTCTCCGTCGACGACGTGTTGGACCATCTGCTGCCCGACGACTGGCGCGAGCGCGAGGAACCCGAACTGTCGGGCGCACTGTCTGATGTCGCGGCTCCGGAAGGGCTTTCATGAGCGACCTGACGGCGCGCCAACGGCTCGACACGCCACGCACGTCGCGGCGCCGATTCTCGCTCACCGTCGACGCGGAGACGGTCGGCCAGTTCAGCGAGTCGATCGCCCGGTTTCTCGGCACCGGACGCTTTCTGATGTGGCAGACGATCCTCGTCGTCGTCTGGATCTGTTTGAACCTGTTCGCCGTGACCCTTCGCTGGGATCCGTACCCGTTCATCCTGCTCAACCTGGCGTTCTCGACGCAGGCGGCCTATGCGGCGCCGCTGATCCTGCTGGCTCAGAACCGCCAGGAGAACCGGGACCGCGTCTCGTTGGAGGAAGACCGCCGCCGCGCCGAACAGACCAAGGCCGACACCGAGTACCTGGCCCGTGAGCTCGCCGCGTTGCGGCTGGCGGTCGGCGAGGTCGCCACCCGTGACTACCTGCGCCGCGAACTCGACGAACTGCGCGACCTGTTGCACGAGATGCGGCCCGCGGAGTCCGCCGACGGCAAGGATGGCCCGGGCAAATCCCACAGCAGCGAACGCCGCACCAAGAAATTCAATTGAGCCAGGTCAGGCATTGTCGTAACGCGCGTCCCACCGACTAGGTATGGTGACTTGGTTCACAAGGCAGGCGCAAACTTAGGACGGTCGAGTGCACATAGGGGGAGGAGCCGCGCTGGAGGCAGTGCGGAGTTGCGCCGCGCGGGCCATGCGCTCACCCGCATTGGGCATTGCGGCCATCACCCCGATCGTCTTCGCGGGCGCCGTCGCGGCGTCACCGGGCACGGTGTCACCCATCCGCGATTCCGCCGTCACACCGCTTGCGGCCGTCGCCCCTTCGCCCATCAATCCTGACGGCGCATCGGTCGTCGCTGCCACGAAGCCGCCGACACCGTTCCATATCGCCTCGACTGCGGGCATTTCCGGCCCGCCCCCGTCGGTGGTGGTGAGTTCGCCTGGCACGCTTCGCATTCCGATGATCGCGCTGAACGCCTACCAGAACGCCGAACGGATGATGGCGGCATCCTTCCCCGGCTGCGGCATCAGCTGGAACCTGCTCGCGGGCATCGGACGCATCGAGTCAATGCATGCCAACGGCGGTGCCACCGACGTCTCCGGCTCGCCCGCTCGCCCCATCTACGGACCGTCGCTCGACGGCACTCTGCCGGGCAACGAGGTCATCGAGTTGAGCCGCACCGCCAACCGGGTGACCTACGCGCGAGCACTCGGCCCGATGCAGTTCCTGCCTGGCACGTGGTCGCGTTACGCGTCGGACGGCAACGGGGACGGCAAAGCCGATGTGCAGAACGTGTTCGACGCAAGCCTGGCCGCGGCCCGTTATCTGTGCAGTGGCGGGATGAACCTGCGTGACCAGTCGCACGTGATGGCGGCCATCCTCCGCTACAACAATTCGATGGCCTACGCCCAGAACGTGCTCGGCTGGGCCGCCGCCTACGCGACGGGCGTGGTGCCGGTCGACCTGCCGCCGATCACCGGTCCGATCCCGCCGATCGCCGACACGCACCTGGAAAACTACCAGGGTCTCGGCCCGGGACTGCCGATGAACGCGCTCGGGCTGCCCGCCAACGACCCGCTGGCGATGATCCCTCTGATGGATCAAACCCGCACGGACGTGGCAGGCCAGCTCAACGGACAATTCGGTCCGCTACCCGGACCCGCTGCCGCAGCGCCGACCATGCCGCAGCCCGAGCCGCCGCAGCCCGTGCCGTCCTGGATGCCGCCGTGGATGCAGGCCGCCCAACAACAGCAGCAGCCGCAGCCACAACAGCAGCCGCAGCAGAACTGTGCGGTGTTCTGCATCGGCACGAATCCTCCCGCACCGGTGCAGCCGCAGCTGCCTCCGGAAGCGCTGCCCCCCGGCGTCGCTCCGGCCGCCGCGCCGCTGGACATCGCGCCTCCCCCGATCGCCGGGCCGCCACCGCCGCCTCCAGGAGAGGCGCCGCCCGCACCCGGCTTGCCCGCCGAGCAGCCCGTCGTCGGACCGGCGCCGGGCCCCCCACCCGCCTGACCCTGCCCGGGCGCTAAGCAGCCCGACCGGCTCGGCCTACACTCGGCGGTGATGTCAGAACGCCGCACTGAGCTGGAATCCGCGATTCGCGCCGGCCTCGCCAAGGTGATCGATCCCGAACTGCGCAGGCCGATCACCGAGCTCGGCATGGTCAAGAGCGTCGATGTGGAAGCCGATGGCGGCGTGCAGGTCGGGATCTACCTGACCACCGAGGCGTGCCCGAAGAAAGCGGAGATCTCCGAGCGGGTGGCCGCCGCGGTCGCCGATGTACCAGGCACCGGCGCGGTCAAGGTCAGCCTCGACGTCATGAATGACGAACAGCGCACCGAGTTGCGTAAGCAGCTGCGCGGCGACGCCCGTGAACCCGTGATCCCGTTCGCCCAGCCCGGCTCGCTGACGCGGGTGTATGCGGTCGCCTCGGGCAAGGGCGGGGTCGGCAAGTCCAGCGTGACGGTGAATCTCGCGGCGGCGATGGCGACGCGCGGGCTGTCGGTCGGCGTACTCGACGCCGACATCTACGGGCATTCCGTGCCGCGGATGATGGGCACCACCGATCGGCCCACCCAGGTCGAGTCGATGATCCTTCCGCCGATCGCCCACGACGTGCGGGTGATCTCGATAGCGCAGTTCACCCGGGGCAATACGCCGGTGGTGTGGCGCGGCCCGATGCTGCACCGCGCGCTTCAGCAGTTCCTCGCCGACGTGTACTGGGGCGATCTGGACGTGCTGCTGCTCGACCTTCCGCCGGGCACCGGCGACGTCGCGATATCGGTGGCGCAGTTGATCCCCGGCGCCGAAATCCTTGTGGTGACTACGCCGCAGCTGGCCGCGGCCGAAGTCGCCGAGCGTGCGGGTGCGATCGCACTACAGACCCGTCAGCGCATCGTCGGCGTGGTCGAGAACATGTCCGGGCTTGTGCTGCCCGACGGCACCACCATGCAGGTGTTCGGCGAAGGTGGCGGCCGCCAGGTCGCCGAAAGGCTGACGACGGCGGTGGGCGCGGATGTTCCTCTGCTCGGGCAGGTGCCGCTGGATCCCGCGCTGGTGTCGGCAGGCGACTCCGGTGTGCCGCTGGTGCTCAGCGCGCCGGACTCGGCCGCGGGCAAGGAATTACGCGGGATCGCCGATGCATTGTCGTCGCGCAAGCGCGGGCTCGCGGGGATGTCGCTCGGGCTGGATCCCAGCGGCCGCTAGGGCATTCGTTCGCGAAGTTGCATTTCAGCAGGACTCCCGTCGACATTCGCCTGCCGGAACGCAATTTGGCGGCCAGACTGGGTCGCGATGGACTCCGAACAGATCATCCGCATTGGGCTGACGGTCGTCACCCCCATCCTCACGGCGGGAATCGGCATCGTTGCGTTGGTGATCGGCGACTGGCGCGAACGCCGAACGCAGGAGGGCCGACGCAAGCTCTCCTTCGAAGATGCCAGCAGGCAGGTCGGATTCGCCGTCGACTGGTTCAAGGCCAGCACCCAGATCGCGCCGGATGCGCAGGAGCAGGCCGCGGACCGCGCGCAGGCGTGGCTCGATGAGGCATCCGAACTCGTCACTGAGTCGAAGCCGCCGCCGCGCGACGAGGAGAAGCGCTCGGTCACCGCGCGCCGGCTGCTCCTCGCCTATCCGATGCACCGCCGGGGCGCGCGGGTTCTCCGCGGCTTCTACTTCTTCTTCCTCGGTGTGGTGGCTCTGCAGGTGTCCGGAGCGCTGGCCTCCGCCTTCGGCAGAACAGATACCCTCGGCGTGCCCAACTACTTCTCCGGCGGGCTGATCTACGCCGACCTGCTCGGCATCTTCCTCTACACCCTCGTCGCGATGGGCTTCCGCTTCTGGTCACTGCGCGTCGAGCACGCCGAGCACACAGACGCGCCGCAGCGGCGGCTCACGCTGGGCGGCACGTTGTTGCTGTACCGGTTCACCGGAATTCGCCCGCGCATTGTCCGAATCGTCTACTGGCTGTGGGTGGCGTTTCTCGTGCTGGTCGTCGTCGCCACCGCGATCAGCGCTTTCGAAGACCCCCGCGTGCTGCCGTCGAACATCATTGCGCTCGTCGCGTGGGTGGGATGGGGAGTCGGCCTGCGCTACTGGGCCGAATCGCACAATGACCGGGCGATCAGCGCGCGCGCCGCAGCCTAGGTGGCGTCGCTGTCGAACGGGGTCACACCGGGCTGCCGGGTCGCCGGCGTCGCGGGCGTCGACGGCACCGTCGGGTCCGTCGGGTCGGAGGCGGGCTGCACCGCAGGCTTCTCGTCGAACCTTCCGGTGAAGATCGAATCGTCGCCGTCGAGAAGGTGTTTGGTCAGCGCGGCGCGCGGGGTCATGCCGCGCAGCTTCTGCAGTTCGCTCAACGGCTCACGGAGATCGTCGAATTCGGGCCCGAGGTCGTCGCGAAGCTGTTTGGTCGCACCGCTGACGTAATCGCGAGCCTGGCGAAGCGCGCCCGACGTCCATCGGATGGCGCCGGGCAACCGCTCGGGCCCGAGGATCACCAGCCCGGCGATCACCAGGAGCAGCATCTCGCCCCAGCCGACGTTGGCGAACATTACGTGCTGTTGTCGGAACCGGGGTTGACGGTGAGCGTGACCGGACGGCCGTCGCGGACCACCTCGATGGGCGCATCCTGGCCGATCTTCAATAGCCGCACCGCCACCACGAACTCGTCGGCGTCGGCGACCGTGCGGTCACCCACCTTCACCACGACGTCGTTCTCGAGGATGCCGGCCTTCTCCGCGGGACCGCCGGCCTTCACGTTGGCCACCTGTGCGCCTGATGCGAGGTCGTTGCTCACCGACCGCGCGGTCAGCCCCAGCGTCGGGTGAGCGATCTTGCCGTCCTTGATCAACGCCTCGACCACGTTCTTCACCTCGTTGACGGGGATCGCGAACCCGAGCCCGCTGGCGCTGTCCGACAACGACTTTCCGGCCGTGTTGATGCCGATGACATCGGAGTTCATATTGATCAGCGGCCCACCGGAGTTGCCGTGGTTGATGGCCGCGTCGGTCTGCACACCGTCGATCACGGTGTCGGTGTCCGAGCCGTCACCGGAGAGCGGCACGGGCCGGTGCAACGCGCTGATGATGCCCTGGGTGACCGTGCTGCGCAGGCCGAGCGGAGCGCCCGCCGCGATGACCTCGTCGCCGACGTGCAGCTTGTCCGAGTCGCCGAGGCGCGCGACGCTGAGATTGTCGACGTTGTCGACCTTCAGCACAGCCAGGTCGGTTTTCGGGTCGCGTCCCACCAGGTTGGCGGGCACGTCCTTGCCGTCGTTGAACACCACCGACAGCTTGTACTGGCTGGGATTGGTTGCCGCTTCGGAGATCACGTGATTGTTGGTGACGATGTAGCCGCGCGGATCGACGACCACACCCGAGCCCTGCGCGCCTTCGTTGTCCCCGACCGCCTCGATGGTGACGACCGAATCGGCAACTGACGCCGCGACTTTCGCGAAACGGCCCTCAGGCTGCTCTGCACTGTTGTCGGTGGCCAGCGTCACCTTCGACGTGGTGAACGCCTGGACGACCTCCGCGGTCTTGCGACCCACCCAGCCGCCTGCGAGACCGATCACCAGCGCGATGATGGCCAGCACAGCCAGAGCGACGTAAGACACCCGGCCACCGAAGAGCACGTCGCGCACACCGAGCTTGCCGACGTGCGCGGCTGCGGGCGCCGGTGCGGGCGCCTTCACCGCGGGTGTCCCGAGCGCGACCGCGGCGCCGGGGTCGCGCCACGGATCGTCAGGCTCCTGCGGCTTCTCCCTGTCCCGTTCGGCCTCCAGCGCGCCGATGTCGGCGGGGTGGCGCTGCAGCGAGTCGCCGTTGCCATTCGGACGACCGAAGGCCTCCCGCAACACCGGGTCGGGCGATTGGTTGGTGGGCGTGAACTCGCCCTGATCGCGCTGTTTCCCCACGCCGACGAACGAGCCGTTCACGCCGTCCGGCCTGCCGAACGCCCTGGTGGTGGTGGGGTCGACGGGGGGCCGCGAGACAGGTCGCGGCGGCACGCGGTGGCTGCCTTCGGTCTTGTCCTGAGTGGTCACCGGGATATCACTCTCTGTTCGGTCGCCGCTGTTCGCCGGCGCACGCCGATGCTTGGTTTGTCGTCCAGACTACCGGCGCTTGCGCCGGCCACGAATTGTGTCGTCAGCAAACTGGTTCTGGTCGTCGTCGTTGAGCCTGGCCTGTGCAGTGTCCTGCGGTATCTGAGACAGCAAGCCCAACAGCGAATTCGGTATGGCAATGGGCATGGAGTCGCGCAACGCGGCGCGGGCCTGGCGCTGGGCCTCCACTTCGCCGGCGCATTCCGGACACAACGACAGGTGGTGGGCGGCTCGTAGATGCGCGGTCATTCGCAATTCACCGTCGACGAAGGCGGCGATGGCCTCGGTGGACAGGTGCTCGGTGGAGCCGAATTGCCGCGGGCCTACCGGCGCATCGCTCTGGGAGGCGAACTGGGTGGGCAGCCAGGAGAACGCGCGACGAAACACATGCCCCGGATCGGCCATCACCCCGCCTCCTCTCGGCCCATCACCAAAGCGACAGACGGTTCTCACTTGAATGTAGCGCGGGAGCCGCTTCCCGACACACGGGAACGCTCAGGCCGATTTGGCCGTGTCGGCCGAATGCCGTGCCAGATGCTCCCGCAGCGCCTGTCGACCACGGTGGATGCGGCTGCGCACGGTGCCGAGCTTGACGCCGAGCGTCGCGCCGATCTCCTCGTAGGACAGCCCCTCGATGTCGCACAGCACGACAGCGGCGCGGAACTCGGGCGGCAGCGAGTCGAGCGCGGCCTGCAGGTCGGGGCCGAGCCGCGAGTCGTGGTAGATCTCCTCGGGGTTCGGCTCGTCGGCGGGCACCCGGTCGTAATCCTCGGGCAGCGCCTCCATGCGGATGCGGCTGCGCCTGCGGACCATGTCCAGGAACAGGTTGGTGGTGATGCGGTGCAGCCAGCCTTCGAACGTGCCGGGCTGGTAGTTCTGCACCGACCGGAAGACGCGGATGAAGGTCTCCTGCGTCAGGTCCTCCGCGTCGTGCTGGTTGCCGGACAGCCGGTAGGCCAGCCGGTACACCCGGTCGGCGTGCTGACGGACCAGCTCGTCCCATGACGGCATGGTGGCGTGGTCACCGGTGGCGTCGAACACCGCGGTGCCCTGTGGTTCTTCGGAAGGCTCAACCCATTCGCCGTCGGTGTACCGCTCGAGGTGGGACATCGAGACAGGGGCCAGATGGGGGGCCGTACTCGTTGTGGTCGTCGGATCCTCCAGATCACGGCGTTCACCGCTTATCGGCAACGCGACATCCGCGGCAACACGGGGGTCGACATGGTTATTCCCAGACCGCCAGCGGCCACCGTGTTCCATGCGGCTTACCGTTCCCGACCGTGGTGTGGTTGGCATATGAGCTAACTGAACTTTCCCTGAGAAACCGGATTGTTACCAACGTCACCCACGTCTCACCAGGACAAATCGCGATCACGTGAA
Source organism: uncultured Actinomycetota bacterium (assembly GCA_963786995.1). Classification (GTDB taxonomy): domain Bacteria; phylum Actinomycetota; class Actinomycetes; order Mycobacteriales; family Mycobacteriaceae; genus Mycobacterium. The sequence goes on from CAWBBH010000013.1 coordinate 44,007, forward strand.
CGGATCTGGCCGGCCCGGCGCGGGCGTGTCGCTCTGGTACCCGATTCGGCGCCCCTCTACGCTGCGGACATGGCCGATGACCCGGCGAGCCAGCCGCAACCCAGCCGCGCCGAGTCGATCGTCAACCATGCCGAGAACTCGATCTCCGAGGACGCGATCGTCGCCGCGGCCCGCGACCGCGCCGTCGAGACGGGAGCGGGCGCGGTGAGTCCCGCGGTCGGCGCGCTGTTGAGCGTGCTGGCCAAGATCAGCGGGGCCAAGGCCGTCGTCGAAGTCGGCACCGGCGCGGGCGTCAGCGGGTTGTGGCTGCTGTCCGGGATGCGTGACGACGGCGTGCTCACCACGATCGACGTCGAGCCCGAGCATCAGCGCCTCGCCAAGCAGGCGTTCAGCGAGGCGGGCATCGGGCCGTCGCGGACCAGGCTGATCGGCGGGCGCGCCCAAGAGGTCCTCACACGGCTCGCCGACGAGTCCTACGACCTGGTCTTCGTCGACGCGGACCCGGCCGACCAACCGGATTACGTGGTCGAGGGCATCCGACTGCTCCGTCCCGGCGGGGCCATCGTCGTCCATCGCGCGGCGCTCGGCGGGCGCGCGGGCGACGCGAAGGCCCACGATGCCGAAGTGACAGCTGTGCGGGAGGCCGCCCGGCTGATCGCCGAGGACGAACGGCTCACACCGGTGCTGGTGCCGCTGGGCGACGGCCTGCTGGCAGCGGCGCGCGACTGGCCCGGCCGCGACGAGGACTGACCCTCTTCTGCTCGCGGGAAAAGTGGCGCGATTTTTACGGAACTTTGACGCGCGGCACCCTTGACCGCGCGCTGAACGCATGTTTAGCGTACTAAACATGCGTTCAGCCGACGATCTCACGGCCCTCGCCCGAATTCGCGATGCCGCGATCGAGCAGGTGGGTCAGCACGGGTTCAGCGTCGGACTGCGCGCCATCGCACAAGCGGCAGGCGTCAGCGCCGCGCTGGTCATCCATCACTTCGGCTCCAAGGACGGCCTGCTGCAGGCCTGCGACGAATACATCGTCGAACAAATCCGGCAGTCCAAGTCGGAGTCGCTCAAGTCGGCGGACGCCTCGACGTGGTTCGCCCAAATGGCCGAGATCGAGTCGTACGCACCGATGATGGCCTATCTGGTGCGCAGTATGCAGTCCGGCAGCGCGCTGGCAAAGACCTTCTGGCAGCGGATGATCGACAACGCCGAGGAGTATCTCGAAGAAGGCGTCCGCGCAGGCACGCTGAAGCCCAGCCGAGACCCCAAGGCACGGGCGAGGTTCCTAGGCATGAACAACGGCGGCGGCTTCCTGCTGTACCTGCAGATGCACGAGACTCCCACCGACCTGCGCGCCGTTCTCCGCGACTATGCCGAAGACATGGTGCTGCCCGCCCTGGAGGTCTACTCCAACGGCCTGATGGCCGACTCGTCGATGTACGAGGCGTTCCTCGCCAAGCGCGAACAAGGCATTCCGTTCAGCACTTCCACTGAAGGAGATCACGATGACGGCGACGTCACTGCAACGGTCTGACACGAACGAGGGCGCTCGCGCCGCGGTCGAAATCCGCGGGCTCGAGAAGTCTTTCGGCCGCACCAAGGCGCTCGACGGGCTGGACATGACCGTCGCGCCGGGCGACATCACCGGCTTCCTCGGCCCCAACGGTGCAGGCAAGTCCACCACCCTTCGGGTGCTGCTCGGCCTGCTGCGCGCCGACGGCGGCTCGGTGCGACTGCTCGGCGGCGATCCATGGCGCGACGCTGTGCCGCTGCACCGCCGAATCGCCTACGTTCCAGGCGATGTGACACTGTGGCCCAACCTGACGGGGTTGCAGAGTATCGACTTCCTCGCGCGCTTGCGTGGCGACGGAGCGCTCGACAGCCGTCGCCGCGACCAGCTGATCGAGCGCTTCGAACTCGACCCGCACAAGAAGTCGCGCACCTACTCGAAGGGTAACCGGCAGAAGGTCGCGATCGTCGCGGCATTCTCCACCAATGCAGAGCTCTACATCCTCGACGAGCCGACGTCGGGTCTTGATCCCTTGATGGAAAAGGCCTTTCAGACCTGTGTGCAGGAGGTGGCCGACCGTGGCGCCGCGGTGCTTCTGTCCAGCCACATCCTGGCCGAGGTCGAGAAGCTCTGCGACAATGTGACGATCATCCGCGCAGGGCGCGCGGTGAAATCCGGCACGCTCGACGAGCTTCGGCACCTGATGCGGACCACGGTCACCGTGCGCACCCACCAGGACGGCCAGCGGCTGCAGCAGACCCCGTTCGTCCACGACTTCTCGATCGCCGACGGCCACTACGTGTTCTCGGTCGACCGCACCGAGCTGGACCGCGCGATGGCGCTACTGACGGAGCTGGGAATCATCGACCTGACCGTGACGCCCGCGTCGCTGGAGGACTTGTTCCTTCGCGAGTACCAGGGAGCGGGCCGATGACGGCCACCGCCGTCGCGCCGCGCAAGGGCCGACACGAATCACCGCCGCCGGCGTCGCGGTTCACCGGCGTCGGCAGTCTGGTCAGGCTCGCGCTGCGCCGCGACCGGATCCGGCTCAGTGTCTGGATCGCGTCCCTGACGCTGATGATGGTGTACGCGCCGAACGCGATCAAGCTGGCCTACCCCGAGGAAGCGCAGCGCGCAGCACGGGTGGACCTGCTCAAGACCCCGGCCGGAATGATCCTCGGCGGCCCCATGTTCGGCGTCAAGGAAACCGACCTCGGCGTGATGATGGCCAACGAGCTCATGCTGACGCTCATCATCGCCGCCTCGATCATGTCCATTCTCACCGTCATTCGGCACACCCGCGCCGAGGAGGAAAGCGGCGCCGCTGAATTGGTGTTGTCCTCCGTTGTGGGCCGCCATGCCCGCACATACGCGGCGCTGATCGTCGTCGGCGCCGTGAACGCGGTGCTGGCGGTGACCATGACGGCGGCGATGGCCTCGACCGGCTTCGGTGTCGTCGACACCGCGGCGATGTGTCTCGGGATCACGGCGGTGTCGATGGTGTTCGGCGCCGTCGCTGCGGTCACCGCGCAACTGTGGCGGCAGGCGCGCGCCGCCAGCGGGGCGGCAATGGGACTGCTCGCGCTGGCGGCGCTGGTGCGCGGCGTCGGTGACGTGATCGACAACTCCGGCAGCGCGCTCTCCTGGTTCTCCCCCATCGCCTGGGCGCAACAGATGCGCCCGTTCGTCGACCTGCGATGGTGGCCGCTCGCGTTGCTCGTCGTGCTCGCCGTCGGGCTGATAGCACTGGCCGCGGCGCTGGAGAACCGCCGGCAGTACGACGACGCCGTGATCCCGTCCTCCGGCGAGCATCCGAACGCGCGCCCGATCGCGGGCGTGCTCGGCCTGCATCTGACGCTGCAGCGGGGTCAGACGATCGGGTGGGCGGTCGGACTGCTGCTGTCCGGCTTGGCATTTGGATCCATGACGAAGTCGCTGCTCGACGCGGCCGCCGACAATGAACTGCTGCAGCGGGTGCTGGCCCAACAAGGCACCGACGGCGTCTACACCACGCTCACCCAGTTCCTTGCCGCCGCGGCAACCGCCTATGTCGTGTCGGCGGTGTTGCGGGTGCGCGCCGACGAGGAGTCCGGCCTGGGCGAAGTCGTGCTGGCGGGGTCCGTGTCGCGATGGCGGTGGCTCGTCAGCGCGGTGATCGCGGCGGTCATCGGATCGACTGTGCTGATGTGCGCCGCCGGTCTTGGAATGGGTCTCGGCGCGGGCATCACGATCGGCGAGCCGCAGACGATCTGGCGGCTCACACTCGCCGGTCTCTCCTTCGTCCCGGCGATGGCGGCGATGGCGGCGGTCGCGGCGCTCGCTATCGCACTGCGGTTCGGTTGGATCGCCTGGCTGGCAGTCACTTTCGTGGTCATCTCGCTGTACCTCGGCGCGCTGCTTCGGCTGCCGCAGTGGCTGCTCGACGCATCGCCGGTCGGCCAGACGAAGGCGCCGACAGAGTACTCCGCGGTCACGCTGACCGCCCTGGTCCTCGTTGCGGTGGCGCTGACGTGGATCGCGGGCGCGCTCTACCGCCGTCGCGACGCAGCCTGAGCTCAGAGGACGAGTCGTGAAGACCACCCTTCAGATGGTGGGCTACACCGTGTTCAGCATCCTGTACTTCGGGGTGATGCTGTTCTGGCCCGCAGGCACATTCGACTACTGGCAGGCCTGGGTTTTCATCGCGGTGTTCGTGGTCGGCACCATGATCCCGACGATCTATCTGGCCATGAAGTACCCCGACGCGTTCAGGCGCCGCACGCGCTCGGGCCCGCTCGCAGAGAGCCGAACTGGTGCAGAAGCTCATCTACATCGGCATGATCCTGACCACCGTCGCCGCGGGAGTAATCAGCGCGCTCGACCACCGCTTCGGTTGGTCGACTGTGCCGACGGCGGTGATCGTGGTCGGCAATGGGCTGGTTCTACTCGGCCTCGCCGTGGCTGAACTCGTCGTCATCCAGAACAACTATGCGGCCGCAACGATCACCGTGGAAAAGGACCAGCCGGTGGTGTCGACGGGGCTGTACGGCGTTGTCCGCCATCCGATGTACGTCGGGGTCTTGATCCTGATCGTCGGCATGCCGCTGGCCCTCGGCTCGTATTGGGCTCTGCTGACGATGATTCCCGGCGTGCTGATCTTCGTCGCCCGGATCACCGACGAGGAGAAGGCGCTGCTTGTCGATCTCGACGGCTATGACGCCTACACCGCAAAGGTGCACTATCGCCTCGTGCCAGGGGTGTGGTGACGGTGAAGACCTATGGCCAAGCGGTGGTTTCGTCCGTCGTCGGTCTGGTCGCTTTCGGCCTGCTGGTGTTCGTGCCCGCAGGAACATTCGACTACTGGCGTGGCTGGGCCTTCATCGCGGTGTTCGCCGCGGCGACCCTGATACCGAGCGTGTATCTGGCGGTGAAGAACCCCGACGCGCTGCGCCGCCGCATGCAGGCAGGCCCCGGCGCGGAGACACGGCCGTTGCAGAAGCTCATTATCACCGTCGCGTTCGTGACGATGGGCGCCATGATCGCAATAAGCGCGCTCGACTTCCGCTTCGGATGGTCGCGGGTTCCTGCGGCTGTTTCGGTGCTCGGACTCGTCCTCGTCGCGGTCGGTCTCTCCATCGCGATGCTGGTGACCATCCAGAACGGCTACGCCGCAGCGAATGTCACGGTCGAGTCGGACCAACAGCTATCATCGACCGGCTGGTACGGATTCGTCCGGCACCCGATGTACTTCGGGAACGTCATTCTGATGGTCGGCATCCCGCTTGCACTCGGTTCGTACTGGGCGCTGCTGCTCGTCGTCGTCGGTCTCGCGGTGCTGGCGCTGCGCATCACCGACGAGGAGGCGCTGATGACACAGCAGTTGACCGGCTACCGCGACTACATGCAGAAGGTGCATTACCGGTTGGTGCCCTATGTGTGGTGACGGCGGGCCGCTCGCCACGTCAGCCGACGTGGCGTCGCGGGCGTCGATGTTCGCCGCCAACTCCGCGTATGCCGATGTGGCCCGCATCGACATCGAGGCCGACCCGAACCGGCTACGCGACCTCGAATTGGCCGTGCTGGGCTGATCCGCGCACATACTTGATCCATGGAACTGCTGACGGGCCTCGGGCTGGCGACGGCATCGGGTCTGAACGCCTACATCCCGCTGCTGGCGCTGGGTCTGCTGTCCAGGTTCACCGATCTGGTTTCACTGCCGCACGGTTGGGTCTGGCTGGAGAACGGCTGGGTGATGGCGATCGTCGCGGTGCTGCTGGTGGTCGAGATCGTCGCCGACAAAATACCGGCGCTGGACAGCGTGAACGACGCCATTCAGACCTTCGTCCGGCCGACGTCCGGCGGCATCGTCTTCGGTTCCGGCACCGCCGCCCAGACCGCTGCCGTCGCCGATCCGGGCGCTTTCGCGCAATCCGGTCAGTGGATCCCGATCGTCGTCGGCGTGCTGGTGGCGCTGGTGGTGTCGTTGACGAAGTCGACGGTGCGGCCCGCCGCCAACGTCGCCACAGCCGGGGTGGCCGCGCCGGTGCTGTCCACCATCGAGGACGGCGTCAGCGTCGCGCTGGTGTTCTTCGCGATCCTGCTACCCGTGGTGGTCCTCGTCGTGCTGGCGCTGCTGATGTGGGGCGTCGTCAAGCTCTGGCGACGCAGGCGACGCCAGAAAACCGTCGCGCCTGCGACTTAAATCCAGACGCCCTTGCCGACGGCGACCACACCGCCCGCGCTGATCGCAAAGCGCTCGCGATCCTTGTCCAGGTCGACGCCCACCATCTCGCCCGGCCCGACCACGACGTTCTTGTCGAGGATCGCGTGGCGCACCACCGCGCCGCGACCCACCCGGACGCCGGGCATCAGCACGCTGCCCTCCACGATCGCGCCGTCGTCGACGACGACGTTGGACGACAGCACCGAATTGCGCACGGAGGCCGCGGAGATGATGCTGCCCGCGCCGACCACCGACTCCTGCGCGGAGCCGCCGTTGACGAACTTGGCGGGAGCCAGGTTGTCCGACTCGCCCCTGATCGGCCAGCGCTTGTTGTACAGGTTGAACACCGGGTGCACCGACACCAGGTCCATGTGGGCGTCGTAGAAGGCGTCAAGCGTCCCGACGTCGCGCCAGTAGCCGTGATCGCGCTCAGTGGCTCCCGGCACCTCGTTGCTGCTGAAGTCGTAGACCGAGGCCATCCCGTCGCCTACCAAGCGAGGGATGATGTCGCCGCCCATGTCGTGATCGGAGTCGTCGTCGTCGGCGTCGGCGCGGATGGCGTCGATGAGCACCTTGGTGGTGAAGATGTAGTTGCCCATCGACGCGAACGTCGCCTCGGGATCGTCGGGGGTGCCCGGCGGGTCGGCGGGCTTCTCGACGAACTGGCGGATGCGGCCCGACTCGTCGGCGTCGATGCAGCCGAACGCGGTGGCCTCGGCCCGCGGTACCCGGATCCCCGCGACGGTGGCGCCCGCCCCGCTTTCGATGTGGAACTGCACCATCTGCTCGGGGTCCATCCGATACACGTGGTCGGCGCCGAACACGACGATGTAGTCGGGATCCTCGTCGTAGATGAGGTTCAGCGACTGATAGATCGCGTCGGCCGAGCCGGTGTACCAGCGAGGGCCGAGCCGCTGCTGGGCCGGAACCGGGGTGATGTATTCGCCGGCGAGGCCCGACAGTCGCCAATTCTGCGAGATATGGCGGTCCAGCGAGTGCGACTTATATTGCGTCAGAACGCATATCCGCAGGTATCGGGCATTGACGAGGTTGGACAGCACGAAATCGATCAGCCGGTAGGCGCCGCCGAACGGAACTGCAGGCTTTGCTCTGTCCGCCGTCAGCGGATAGAGCCGCTTGCCCTCCCCGCCGGCCAGGACGATGCCGAGGACGTGTGGCAACTCCCTCATGATTCAAACCTATCTGCGAGTTCTCACCATGACCAGGCATTCGCGCTTTTGAGCCGAGCGACTGTCGGTCAAAGTAATTGGCTAATACCCACAATTCGCCGTTTTACATGGCTGCATTGCGCGGCGACGGACACTACGGTCTAGAGACATGCGGGTGGCGATGATGACGCGAGAGTATCCGCCCGAGGTATACGGCGGTGCAGGTGTCCACGTCACCGAACTGGTCGCACAGCTGCGCCACCTCTGCGAGGTCGACGTGCACTGCATGGGTGCGCCGCGTGAGGGGGCGTTCGTCCACGCGCCTGACCCGTCGCTCAGGGGCGCCAACCCTGCGCTGGCGACACTGTCGGCCGACCTGGTGATGGCCAATGCCGCCGACACCGCGACCGTGGTGCACTCGCACACCTGGTACACCGGCCTGGCCGGGCACCTGGCGGCGCTGCTCTACGGGATCCCGCATGTGCTGACCGCCCATTCGCTCGAGCCGATGCGGCCGTGGAAGGCCGAGCAGCTCGGCGGCGGCTATCGCATCTCGTCGTGGGTGGAGCGCACTGCCGTCGAGGCGGCCGACGCCGTCATCGCCGTCAGCTCCGGTATGCGCGACGACGTCCTGCATACCTACCCGGCGCTCGACCCCAACCGCGTGCATGTGGTGCGCAATGGGATCGACACCGAGGTCTGGTATCCGGTCGACGAAATACCCGCCGACGAGTCGGTGCTCACCGAACTCGGCGTCGACCGCAGCCGGCCGATCGTCGCGTTCGTCGGCCGGATCACCAGGCAGAAAGGTGTCGCACACCTCGTCGCGGCGGCCCACCGGTTCTCCCCCGAGGTGCAGTTGGTGCTGTGCGCGGGCGCCCCGGACACCCCGGAGATCGCCGCCGAAGTCACCGCGGCGGTGCAGGAGTTGTCCCGCTCCCGCACCGGCGTGTTCTGGGTGCGGGAAATGCTGCCGATCGGCAAGATTCGCGAAATCCTATCAGCAGCAACAGTTTTCGTATGCCCGTCGGTTTACGAGCCCTTGGGCATCGTGAACCTGGAGGCGATGGCGTGCGCGACGGCGGTGGTCGCCTCGGATGTCGGCGGTATCCCCGAGGTGGTCGCGGATCGTCAGACCGGGCTCTTGGTGCACTACGACCCGACCGACGCGGGGTTCTTCGAAGCCCGGCTGGCCGATGCGGTGAACTCCCTTGTGGCCGATCCGGCGCGGGCACGTGAGTACGGAGCGGCGGGCAGGCAGCGCTGCATCGACGAATTTTCCTGGGCGCACATTGCCGAGCAGACCCTGGAGATCTACCGCAAGGTGTCGAGCTCGGCTAGCTGGTGACGCCCTTGAGCTCGTCGCCGAGGGCAGCCGCCTCGTCAGGGGTGAGTTCGACGACCAGTCTGCCGCCGCCTTCCAGTGGTACCCGCATCACGATGCCGCGCCCCTCCTTGGTTGCTTCCAGAGGACCGTCGCCGGTCCGGGGCTTCATCGCCGCCATCGAGTGCCTCCTCCACATGAGCCGGCTGCCCACCCGTTGACAGCTCCCGGCGTTGAACTGCTGACTGAACTTCCCCCATTGTTCCCTATTCGGCCCGCTCGGTGTGCAAAGACCCGGTCAAGATCGTCCCGACGGGCTGATCAGGCCGGTGCGGGGACCCAGCACGAGGCCACATGGTCATCGACCATTCCGGTGGCCTGCATCAGGGCGTAGGCCGTCGTCGGGCCGACGAACTTGAACCCGCGCCGCTTGAGCTCCTTGGCCATCGCCGTGGACTCCGGGGTCACCGCGGGCACGTCGGACAGCGCCTTGGGCCGTGGCCTGGACGCCGGCGCGAACGACCACAGCAGTTCGCTCAGCTCGACGTCCAGGTCGGCGACGGCGCGCGCGTTGGCGATGGTGGCCTCGACCTTCGCGCGGTTGCGCACGATCCCCGCGTCGTTCATCAGACGCTCGATATCGCGGTCGGTGTAGCGCGCGACCTTGCCGATATCGAACCGGTGGAAGGCGCGGCGGAAGTTGTCCCGTTTCCGCAGAATGATGAGCCACGACAGCCCGCTCTGGAATGCCTCGAGGCTGACCCGCTCGAAGAGCGCCGTGGAGTCGCGCAGCGGCTGCCCCCACTCGGTGTCGTGGTAATCGCGGTAGAGGATGAAATCAGCAGGCGCCAAACGGGATTGGTCGATCCAGCCGCAGCGGACGCGGCCGTCGTCCTGCGCTACGGTCGTCACGAGTCGGACCGGTCCTCCGAATGCAGCGCGTGCGCGCCACCCTCGTGGGGCTCGTCCTCGACGGCTTCGTCGACGCCGGCCCGGGTGCCCTGCACCGCCGCCAGCTCCCCACGGAGCTGGTCGAGCTCGGCACCCAGGCGGTCGAGCACCCAGTCCACCTCGCTGGTCTTGTAGCCGCGCAGCACCTGGGTGAACTTGACGGAGTCGACGTCGGCGCCGGTGACGCCCGATGCGGGCAGCGCCGTCGCGGTGGTGGCGCGCGGGAGCGGCGGCAGCACCTCGCCGCGTCCGAACAGCACGCTGCCCACCCCGAACAGCACGACGGCCACCAGGATCAGGACCACGAGATAGACCAGGATCAGCGTCACGCTGTCGATACTGCCTCACCGGTCCGACGCGGAGTGGGCACCACCCTGTCGTGCTAAGAGCGCAGCGTGTTCATCGGCGGCCGGTCGTCCAGCCGGACCTCCGATGTGCGGGGTGTGTAGTCGTAGCCGTCGGCGAAGAACTGGGTCAGCCCGACCCCGGAGTCGGGGATGCCGCAGCGGGACAACAGGGTGGCGATGACCTGCCTGCTCATCGACGCGAGCTCGGTCAGCGGCCGGTTGCGGTGCTCGCGCACACCGAGGTTGACCTGCGCGATCGCATCCAACCCGAGCCGATCGTAGGTATCGATCAGCAGACCGATCTCCACGCCGTAGCCGGGTGCGAACGGCACCGCGGTGAGCAGTTCGCGGGTGCCCGCGTATTCACCGCCGAGCGGCTGCATCACGTACATGAGCTCGGGGCGAAGCGCGGCCAGCAGCGGTCGAGCCACGAGTTCGGTGACCCGGCCCCCGCCGGTGGCGTCCTCGCTGCCGCTGACCTTGAGCGGACGGCGGTAGAACCCTTTGACCAGGTGCACGCCCTCGGTCATCAGCAGCGGCCCGACGAGTTTGGGCACGAACATCGGGTCGGGGTCGATCAGGTCGGAGTCGACGAACACCACGATGTCGCCGGTCGTCACCGCCAGCGAGCGCCACAGCACCTCGCCCTTGCCGGGTTGCGGCGGAACCTCGGGCAGCGCGACCTCGCGGCTGATCACCCGGGCGCCTGCGGCGAGCGCGCGGATCTCGGTGTCATCGGTGGAGCCGGAATCCAGCACGATCAGCTCGTCGACCAGCCCGCCGAGCAGCGGCGTGATCGTCTCGACGACGGAGCCGACGGTCTCTTCCTCGTTGAGTGCGGGCAGCACCACCGAGATGGTGCGGGTTCCCTTGGCCGCCTCGAGCTCGGGAACGGTCCACATGGGTCGGCTCCAGCTGTGATCGGTCAACCATCGGCCGGCGACGACGTCTGTGCCGGGAAGTTCTGGAGTGAGTGTCATGCCAGTCCCCTTACCGTGCGGCTGGGCGAACGCACGCCCTGGATTGACGCGACCATTTCCAGTACGCGCCGTGTGGGACCGACTTCGTGCACGCGGAACATCGCGGCGCCCTCCGCGGCGGCCAGTGCCGTCGCAGCAAGGGTGCCCTCAAGGCGCTCCGTCAGATCCACACCCAGAGTTTCCCCGACGAAATCTTTGTTGCTGAGCGCCATAAGGACCGGCCATCCAGTTTTTACAAGGTCTTTTACATGGCGCAACAAACTAAGACCGTGGTAAGTGTTTTTGCCGAAATCATGGGTCGGATCGATTAACACTGCGTCTCGCGAGACCCCGGCGGCGACCGCCCGTTCGGCCGCGGCCGTCACCTCGGCGATGACGTCGTCGACCACGCCGCGCTCAGATATCCCGTAGTTGACCCGGAACGGGCGGGTGCGCGGCGTCGCCCCGCCGGTGTGCGAACACACCAGGCCCGCGCCGAACTCGGCGGCGACCTCGGCCAGCCCGGGGTCGTGACCGCCCCAGGTGTCGTTGATCAGGTCGGCCCCCGCCGCGCAGGCCTGCTTGGCGACGGCCGAGCGCCAGGTGTCGACGCTGATCGCCTGGTCGGGGTAGCGGTCGCGGAGCCATTCGATGAACGGCACCACCCGAGCGACCTCTTCGTCGACGCCGACGTCCTCGCCTGGACCGGCCTTGACACCGCCGACGTCCACGACATCGGCGCCGTCGGCGATCACCCGGTGGGCCGCAGACTTGGCCGCCTCATCGGTGAAGGTGGCTCCGCGGTCGTAGAACGAGTCCGGGGTGCGGTTCACGATCGCCATGATCAGCGCTCGATCGCCCGCCACCGGACGGCCGCAGAAGGTCGACTGCATCCTTCCAGGCTACGGCCCGGCGATTTCGGCGCGCTGAGTCGCGCTCACGGTGACCAGCCGCGCCGAAATCGCGGCTACTTGGGCTTCTTGCCGTCCTTCACCTCGGCGAGGTACTCGTCGTAGAACTCGACGTAGCCCTCGTCGGGGCCGGAGAGCACGTAGATCGGATCCTCGATGTCGTTGGCTTCCTCGTCGCCCTCGCCGGAGTTGCCGCCGTAGCCCTCCTTGCGGAGGTCGACCTTCTGGCTCTTGAACGTCGACGTGTGCGCCAGCTCTTCGACTACCCGCACGAACAGCGGCACGGCGTAGCCGGGCAGATTGTCGTAGGCGGCTTTCGCCAGCGACTTCCCGTCGAACTCCTTGCCCTCCTTGAGCTGGATCGCGGCCATCCCGGCCTTGCCGCCCACATCGGGAACCTCGACGCCGAACACCGTGGCCTCTTCGACCTGCTCATCGGTCGATATCGCGGCCTCCACCTCGGTGGTGGCGACGTTCTCGCCCTTCCACCGGAAGGTGTCGCCGAGCCGGTCGGTGAACGCGGCGTGGCCGAACCCCTGCGAGCGCATCAGGTCGCCGGTGTTGAACCAGACGTCGCCCTCTTTGAAGGCGTCGCGCACCAGCTTCTTCTCCGACTCGTCCTTGTCGGTGTAGCCGTCGAACGGCTGGAAATTGCTGACCTTCGACAACAGCAGGCCGGGTTCGCCGTTTTTCACCTTGCGCACCCTGCCTTTGTCGTCGCGCTTCGGGTCGCCGGTCTCCTCGTCGTACTCGACGAAAGCCACCGGCGTCGGGCAGATCCCGGTTGTCTTGTCGACGTTGAGCACGTTGACGAATGCGGTGTTGCCCTCACTGGCGGCGTAGAACTCGCACACCCGGTCGATGCCGAACCGCTCGGTGAACTTGTCCCAAATCGCCGGGCGCAGACCGTTGCCCGCGATCACCCGCACCTTGTGCTTACGGTCGGTGTCCTTCTCCGGCTGGTTCAGCAGATAGGCGCAGACCTCGCCGATGTAGACGAAAGCGGTTGCGTTGTACCGGATCACGTCGTCCCAGAACTTCGACGCCGAGAACGACTTGCCGAGCGCCAACGTCGACCCGCCGTTGAGCACCGACGACAGCGCGACCGTCAACGCGTTGTTGTGGTACAGCGGCAGGCAGCAGTAGAGGGTGTCGTTGCTGTTCAGCCGCATCCCGAGACCGCCGAAACCGGCCAGCGCCCGCAGCCACCGGTAGTGGGTCATGATGCTGGCCTTCGGCATACCGGTGGTGCCTGAGGTGAAGATGTAGAACGCCTTGTCCTTGGCCAGCACGGCAGACGCCGTCGGCGGGTTCTCGGTCGGCGCGGTTTCGGCCAGCTTCTTGAACTCGTCAAGGGTCACCAGACCGTCGGTGTCGGCGCCGCTCTCCTTGATGGGGTCGACGAAGTCGGGGTCAGCGACGATCACGGTGGCCGACAGCAGGCCGAGGCTGTGGGCGAGCACGTCGCCGCGCTGGTTGTAGTTCAGCATTCCGGAGATCGCGCCACACTTGACGGCCGCCAGCATGAGCAGCACCGGGTCGGGCGAGTTGGGCAGCATGATGCCGACGACGTCGCCGTGGCCGACGCCGCGCGCGGCGAGCACGGCCGCGTATCGGTTGACGGTTTCGTTGGCCTCGCGGTAGGTGATCTCCTGGTCCCCGAACTTGAGGAACAGCTTGTCGCCGTACTGCGCCGCGCGGTCCTGGAAAACCTTGCCGATCGACGTTTTGGCCGACGGCCGTGCCCCGAACCCCGTGATCACGCCCCGAAGGATGATCGGTGTATCGGCGATCAGACCTGGCACTTTGGCGGCGATGTCGAACAAGCCGACGCTGTTGCGGGTCCCCGATTTCTCGTCAGACATGTGGCGTTCCCCTCCGGTGTCGTGTGACCGACACCCTATCCATGCGGGTGATCGCCATCACCGGGCCGGTGCGCAGGCCGCCAGAGCATCGTCGATGTCGTCCACCACAACAAGCCGATCCAATGCCGACTGGCCGACATAGCCCCCGTCGATGAGGCCGTGCAGCCAGGCGAGCAGCCCGTCGTAATGTCCGAAGGGATCGAGCATCACCACCGGCTTGTCGTGCATACCCAGATAGCCCGCTGTCCACGCTTCGAAAAACTCCTCGAGCGTGCCGATGCCGCCGGGCAGCGCGATGAACGCGTCTGCCCTGTCCTCCATCACCTGCTTGCGTTCCCGCATGGTTTCGGTGACGACGAGTTCGTCGGCGTCGACATCGGCGAGTTCGCGGTGCACGAGAGCTTTCGGGATCACCCCGACGGTGCGGCCGCCGTGCGCCCGCGCGCCGTTGGCCACCGCACCCATCGCCGAGACGTTCCCGCCGCCGGAGACCAAGGTCCAGCCGCGGGCGGCGACGGCGGCACCGACGTTCTGGGCGAGATCGAGCAGTTCGGGGTGCCTCGGGCCGGACGCGCAGTAGACACAAACCGCCCATTCGCGGTCAGTATCACGGGACACACCGACAAGGTAGACGAGTACGGCACGGCCGCCGCGGCCACACCCTAAACTCCGGCGGGTGCCCGTCGACTGGAAGACCGCACCACCGGAGCCGGCGATCGAACAGGTCGCGTCGGCGGTCGCAGACCGTGGCGGGGCGGTGCTCGTCGCGCCGGTCGGTGCGGGCAAGACGACGGTCGCGCGGGCGGCAGCCGACCGGATCGGCGGCGCGTCGGCCTGGGTCACCGGGACAGTGTCGGATCGGGTCGTGCCGTTCGCAGCCGTCCACGACCTGATCGGTGCGCCGGACGAGGGGAAGACGGCCGCGGTGCTGTCGGCCGCTCGCGGCTCGGTGGCCGACGGGCTGCTGCTGGTCGTCGACGACGCGCATCTCCTCGACCACCTGTCCGCGACACTGGTCTATCAGCTGGCGGTCAGCGGCGCGGTCCGGCTGATCGTCACCGTCGATCCCGATGAGGGCGCGCCGGATTCGATCAGGGCGCTGCAGCTGGACAACGTGCTGCCTCGGGTCGAACTGGGCGCGCCCGCGGCGGACCGCACGCGACTGGACGCCTCGGTTCGCGAGTTCGTCTCGTCGCTGCCCGCCGGAGCGCGCACGGTGCTGGAGTTCCTCGCCGTCGCCGACCCGATGCCGCTGACGGATCTCACGGCGCTGGCGGGCGAGGATGCCGTGCACGCCGCGACGGATGCCGACGCAATCGCCGTGTCCGACGGCACGGTGCGGGCCGCCCATCCTCTGTTTGCCGGTGCGGCCCTGGCGCAGATGTCGGGCGACGACGTGCAGACGCGGCGGGCCGAGTTGTATGACCAGTTGTCGGCGCGGCAACCGCGCGACGTCGTTGACCGGCTGCGGCTGGCGGTGCTGGCGCTCGACAGCGGGAAGGTGCAACCGATTTCGACGGTGGTGGCCGCGGCGGCGGACGCGCTGCGGCTCGGGGACCTGCCCCTGAGCGAGCGGCTCGGCGGAGCGGTGCTCGAGCGCGACCCCGACTTGGACGCCCGGTTGACCTTGGCCCAGGCGCTGGCCTGGCAGGGCCGCGGCCGGGAAGCCGACGAGGTGCTGGCCGCCGTCGACCCGGCCACGCTGTCGGACACGGAGCTGATGGCGTGGGCGCTACCGCGTGCGGCGAACCAGTTCTGGATGCTGTCGCAACCGGAGCGGGCGACGGCGTTTCTGCAGACCACCCGCAAGCGCGTCACCTCGCCGGTGGCGCGGACGACGGTCGACGCGCTGTCGGCGACCTTCGCGATGAACGCGGGCAGGCCGGGCCGGGCGATGGAGCTCGCCGAGGAGGTGCTGGCGTCGCCTGACGCCGATGACACCGCGATCGGCTGGTCGGCGGCCGCGGCGGCGCTGAGCTGTGCGCGGATGGGCCGGTTCGCCGATGTCGACGGGCTCGCCGAACGGGCCATGGAGGCACAGCATCCGGGGCTGCTGCGGTTCACCAGCGGATTCGGGCAGACGACCGCGCTGATGATGGCCGGTCAGCTGGACCGCGCCCAGGAGCTCGCGCAGCAGTTGACGGACTTCGCGCAGATGCAGCAGCCGGGGCGCGCGATCGGCGAGGTCCTTGTCGCCGACGTGCTGATCGCGCGCGGCGACTCGGCGGCCGCGGCGAAGCTGTTGCGCGGCGCCGCCGAGGCGTTGGCGCCGACCGGCTATTCGTGGGGACCGCTGGCGTGGATGCTGCTCGCGCAGGCGCTTGGCCGCGAAGACGAGATGGGTGAGGCGGCAAAGGCGTTGTCGCGGGCGGAGTCCCGGCACGGACTGAAGTCGATGCTGTTCGCGCCGGAGCTGCTGTTGGCCAAGGCGTGGACGACGGCGGCGCGCCGCGATCGGACGGGTGCGCGGTCGGCTGCTCGGGATGCGGGACGCGCCGCGGAGCGCGGTGGCCAGTCCGCTGTCGCGGTGCGCGCGTTTCATGATGCGGTGCGGCTGGGCGACATCCGGGCCGTCGACGCGATCGCCCGGCTCACCGCCGATGTGGACTGTGTCGTCGGCGATCTGGCGCTGCGGCACGCCCGCGCGTTCGTCGCTGGCGATGCCGACGCGTTGTCGGTGGTGTCGGACGAGTTCGCCGACATCGGGATGATGGCGTCGGCAGCCGATATCGCCAGGCAGGCGAACGCCGCCCGCTGAGAGTTTTCCCGCGAAATGGCATTCCAGCAGCCAAAGTGCGAGTGCGGGCCTGCTCCAGTGCAATGTCGCGAGCAATCACACATGCACGGTCCGGTCGACGCGGATGTTCTCCAGAAAGCGCGCGTCATGGCTGACGACGACGAACGCACCGCGGTAGGCGTTCAGCGCCGACTCCAGCTGCGCGACGCTGACGAGATCGAGGTTGTTGGTCGGCTCGTCGAGCAATAGCAGTTGCGGCGCCGGGTCGGCGTAGAGCACGCACAGCAGCGTGGCGCGCAGCCTCTCACCGCCGGACAGCGCGCTGACGGGCAGACCGATCATGCTGCCCCTGAACAGGAACTGCGCCAACAGGTGCATTCGCCGCGTCTCACTCAACGCCGGCGCAGACGCGATGAGGTTCTCCAGCACCGTCCGGTCCGCGTCGAGAAGGTCGAGCCGCTGCGACAGGTAGGCGATGCGGCCGTCGACCCTCTGGATCGCTCCGTCGTCGGGCTCGAGTTCGCCCGAGATGATGCGCAGCAACGTCGTCTTGCCCGCCCCGTTGCGGCCGACGAGAGCGATGCGCTCGGGCCCGCGGATGGAGAGGTCGATGCCGTCGCCGAACAGTGCGCGGCCACCCCGGCTCATGCGTATCCCGTTGCCCACGAACACATTGCGGCCCGCGGGCACCTCCGTGTCGGGGAGATCCAGCACGATCGACGGGTCGTCGCGCAGTGACCGCTCGGCGTCGTCGAGTCTGGCCTTGGCGTCGTCCACCCGCGCTGCGTTGACGCCGTCGACCCGCCCTGCGCTCTCCTGAGCCCTGCGTTTCATCGCGCCCGCGACGATCTTCGGCAGTCCGGCGTCGGAGATGTTGCGCGCCGCCGTGCTCGACCGGCGCGCGGCACGCTCGCGGGCCTGCTGCATCTGCCGCTTCTCGCGCTTCAACTGCTGTTCGGCATTCCGGACGTTGTTCTCGGCGACGCGTTGGCCCTCACGCACCGACTCTTCGTATGCGCTGAAAGTGCCGCCGTAGAAGATCAATTCGCCTCGATGCAATTCGGCGATGCGGTCCATACGATCGAGCAGAACGCGGTCGTGGCTGACCAGAAGCAGACAACCCTTGAAGTCGTCGAGCACGTCGTAGAGCCGGGCGCGGGCGCCGGCGTCGAGGTTGTTGGTCGGCTCGTCGAGCAGCAGCACGTCGGGGTGCTTCAGCAGCTCGGCGGCCAATCCAAGCGACACCACCTCGCCCCCGCTGAGCGAGCCGAGCCGGCGATCGAGCGCGACGTGCGCGAGGCCGAGCCGGTCGAGTTGGGCGCGGGTGCGTTCCTCGACATTCCAGTCGTCACCGATCGCGGCGAACACCTCGTCGCTGGCATCGCCCGCGGCCAGCGCGTCGAGCGCTCGAAGCACAGGCGCGACGCCGAGCACCTCGGCGACACTGCGCGCGGCGTCGAACGGCAGCGTCTGCGGCAGGTAACCGACTGTGCCGTCGACGCTCACCGATCCGGCCGACGGCCGGTACTCGCCGGTGATCAGCCTCAGCAGCGTGCTCTTGCCGGCGCCGTTCGGTGCGACCAGTCCGGTGTGGCCGGCACCGACGGTGAAGGACAAGTCCTCGAACAGCGGCGTCTCGCCGGGCCACGAGAAGGACAGATTCGAACAGACAATGGGCGTTTCAGACATGTGTGAGCTCTTCGTGATCGCACGGGAAGGGGCGGCATCGATTCGGGATCAACCGAAAGATGGCGTCGACTCACATGCCTCCACGGTAGGAGCCCCGTCAAGCGGATATACCGACAGCACCCCCCGAGATAGCAGCCATGGTCGTGAATTTCGGGAGATGACGGCCAGGAATGCTATTTCGCGGTCAGGTACCGCCGCAGCATGTCGGTGGCCGCCGTGATCTGGTCGACCTCGACCCGCTCGTCGACGCGGTGGGCCAGGTTGGGGTCGCCGGGACCGAAGTTGACGGCGGGTACGCCGAGCGCGGCGAACCGCGCCACGTCCGTCCACCCGTACTTCGCGCGCACCTGCCCGCCCGCGGCCTCCACCAGCGCGGCGGCGGCGGGCTTCGTCAGCCCGGGCAGCGCGCCGGGCGCGGCGTCGGTCTGCTCGATCGTCACATCCAGGCCGTCGAGCACTTCGCGGACATGTTGGGCCGCCTGCTCGACGCTGCGGTCCGGCGCGAAGCGGAAGTTGATGGTGACCGACGCGGCATCGGGGATGACGTTGCCCGCAACACCGCCGTCGATGCGGACCGCAGACAGCCCCTCGCGGTAGACGCACCCGTCGATGTCGACGCTGCGGGCCTGGTATGCCGTCAACCGGTCGAGCACCGCACCGAGTTTGTGAATGGCGTTGTCGCCCAACCACGATCGCGCCGAATGCGCGCGGGTGCCGTCCGCGGTGACGACGACCCGCAATGTGCCCTGACAGCCCGCCTCGATGAACCCGCCCGACGGTTCGCCGAGAATCGCGACGTCGGCTTGCAGCCACTCGGGCATGTCGCGTTCGATGCGGCCGAGGCTGTTCGCGGACGCCTCGATCTCCTCGCAGTCGTACATGACCAGCGTGAGGTCGTGTGCCGGTTCGTCGACGGTGGCGGCGAGGTGCAGGAAGACGGCGTCGCCGGACTTCATGTCCGATGTGCCGCAGCCGTGCAGTTCGCCGCCGGACAGCCGGCTCGGCACGTTGTCGGCGATGGGAACGGTGTCGAGGTGCCCGGCCAGGATCACCCGCGACGGCAGGCCGCGGTCGGTGCGGGCCAACACGGTGTTGCCGGTGCGCACGACGTCGAAGCCCGAGGTCTGTTCCGCGAAGCGCGGCCTCGACCTCGTCGGCGATGCGCTGCTCGTCGCGCGACACGCTGGGGATGTCCACCAGCGCCGCGGTCAGCGCGATCGGGTCGCCACGCAAATCCAGGCCCACACCCACTGAGGCTAGTCGAGTAGCCTCAACCACCGTGACCTCAGCTTCTGGCGTCGGCGTGGCGACCATCGCCGCCGACGGGACCGTCCTCGACACCTGGTTCCCAGCTCCCGAACTGGCCGGCGACGGCCCGTCGGGCACCGTACGGCTTTCGGTGGCCGAGGTTCCGCCCGAGCTGGCCGAGTTGGCCGGCCGCGACGAGGACCGCGACGTCGACGTCGTTGTGGTGCGGACGGTGATCGCGTCGCTGGACGACAAGCCCGCCGACACCTACGACGCCTACCTGCGGCTGCATCTGCTCTCGCATCGGCTGATCCAGCCGCACGGCGCCAGCGTCGACGGCATCTTCGGCGTCCTGGCCAACGTGGTGTGGACCAACTTCGGGCCGTGCGCGGTCGAGGGCTTCGAAACGGTGCGGGCCAGGCTGCGCAGACGCGGCGCGGTAGCGGTGTACGGCATCGACAAGTTCCCGCGGATGGTCGACTACGTGACGCCGACGGGCGTCCGCATCGCCGACGCGGACCGGGTGCGACTGGGCGCGCACCTCGCCGCGGGCACGACCGTCATGCACGAGGGCTTCGTCAACTTCAACGCGGGCACCCTGGGCACGTCGATGGTGGAGGGCCGCATCTCCGCGGGCGTGGTCGTCGGCGACGGCTCGGATGTCGGCGGCGGCGCGTCGATCATGGGCACCCTGTCCGGGGGCGGAACGGAGGTGATCGCGGTGGGCCAGCGATGCCTATTGGGCGCGAACTCCGGTGTCGGTATCTCGCTGGGCGACGACTGCGTCGTCGAGGCCGGCCTTTATGTCACCGCGGGCACCAAGGTGCAGACCGCCGACGGTCAAACGGTCAAGGCGCGCGAGCTGTCCGGCGCGAACAACCTACTGTTCAGGCGTAATTCGCTGAGCGGCGCCGTCGAGGTGGTCAACCGCGACGGCACCGGCATCACCCTCAACGAGGCGCTGCACGCCAACTGAGCTGTCGTCTTCCTGCTCCTCGCGTCCGCAGGTCAGCACTCGACGACGTTGAGCGCGAGCCCGCCGCGCGCGGTCTCTTTGTACTTGTCCTTCATGTCGGCGCCGGTCTCGCGCATCGTCTTGACGGCCTTGTCGAGCGACACCTGATGCGTGCCGTCGCCGCTGAGCGCGATGCGCGCCGCGTTGATGGCCTTGACCGCGCCGACGGCGTTGCGCTCGATGCACGGGATCTGCACCAGCCCGCCGACCGGGTCGCACGTCAGGCCCAGGTTGTGTTCGATGCCGATCTCGGCGGCGTTCTCCACCTGCTCGGGTGTGCCGCCGAGCAGTTCGGCGAGTGCGCCCGCCGCCATCGAGCACGCCGAGCCGACTTCGCCCTGACAGCCCACTTCGGCGCCGCTGATCGAGGCATTCTCTTTGATGATGCTGCCGATGCCCGCCGCGACGAGGAGGAACCGCACGGTGCAGTCGTCGTCGGCGCCGTCGACGAAGTCGTGGAAGTACTGCAGGACGGCGGGGATGATGCCCGCGGCGCCGTTGGTCGGCGCGGTGACGACGCGCCCGCCTGCGGCATTCTCTTCGTTGACCGCGATCGCGTACAGGTTGACGCGGTCCATCGCGATCAGCGGGTCGGCCGAATGCGGTGTGGCCGAGAGTTTTGTCGCCAGCCGCGGCGCACGGCGTTTGACCTTGAGGCCTCCCGGCAGGGTGGCCGTGGTGGTGTTGATGCCCGCCTGGATGCTCTCCTGCATCACCGCCCAGATTTTCAGGAGTCCAGTGCGGACGTATTGCTCGGTGTGCCAGGTCATTTCGTTGGCCATGACGATGTCGCTGATGCGCAGCCCGGTTTCGGCCGCGTGGGCGAGCAGCTCGTCGCCGGTGCGGAACGGGTAACGCACGGCCGTCTTGTCGGCGACGACGACGGGGTCGTCGGCCTCGTCGGAGACCTGTGTGTCGTCGAGGACGAAACCGCCGCCGATGGAGTAGAACGTTCGCTCGGAAAGCACTGCGCCGCTATCGTCGTAGGCCCGAAACACCATGGCGTTGGAGTGAAACCGGGCCTGTTTGTTGCGGTGCAGGACGATGTCGTCGGCGAGGTCGAATGCGATCGGATGCTCGCCGAGCAGCGACAGTTGGCCCGACTCGGTGACGGCACCGATGCGGTCGGGTGTCAGCGCGGGATCGACCACATCCGGCCGCTCCCCCATCAGGCCGAGCGCGACGGCGGGGATGCTGCCGTGGCCCTTACCGGTCGCACCGAGGGAGCCGAACAGTTCGACGGTGACGCGTCGCGTCGAGGTGAGAGTGCCATTCTCGCTGAGCCCGCGGGCGAACCTGTCGGCGGCGATCATCGGGCCGACGGTGTGTGAACTCGACGGTCCGATGCCGATCTTGAACAGATCGAAGACGCTCAGTGCCATGTCAAGGTCGTATCTTGGTGCTGGTTGGATCATAGATCGGTCGCAGCGACACCGATATGGGATGAAGGTTGCCACCGACATTGACCTGGTAATCGCCGTCCTTGACCCAGTCGGCGGTGATGACGGAGTTGTCGGCCGCGCGGACATAGGCCAAACCGACGCAGCCGCCGACGGTTTCGCCCCACGCCGCGGAGGTGACCTGACCGGCGACGGCGCCGTCGCGCAGCACCAGTTCGCCGCCCCACAGCATGGCGTCCGGTGTGTCGACACGGAAGCCGACGAGTTTGCGGCGGGCGCCTTCGGCTTTGGCTTTCTCGACGGCGGCGCGACCGAGGAACTCGATGTCGGATTTGAGCTTGCACGCGAACAGAAGTCCGGCCTCGACGGGGTTCTCGCTGGGCGTCAGTTCGCGGCCGAACGCGCGATAGCCCTTCTCCAGCCTCATCGACTCGATCGTGTAGTAGCCGCCGCGTCCGACCCCGAACCGCTGGCCCGACTCGATCAGGTCCTCGTACACGCCGACCGCGAATTCGGCGGGCACGTAGAGCTCCCAGCCCAGTTCGCCGACGTAGGTGATGCGGGTCGCGCGCACGGTCGCATAACCCAGCGCGATCTGCCGGCTGGTGCCGAACGGAAAAGCCTCGTCGGACAGGTCGGCCGACGTCAGTGTGGACAGCAGGTCCCGCGAGTTCGGGCCCATCACCCCGAAGACCGCGTAGGCCGATGTGACGTCGACCAGCGACGCACGGGTGTCGGGGGGCAGGTTCCTGCGGATGTGGTCCTTGTCGCGTTCGGTCGTGGCGGCGCTGCTGACGATGAAGTATTCGTCGGCGGCGGTCCTGGTGACGGTGACATCGGACTCGTAGGTGCCACGCTCGTTGAGCATTCCGGTGTAGACGGCCTTGCCGACCTCGACGCCGACGTCTGCGGTGCACAACCACTGCAGGGCGGCTTCGGCGTCCGCGCCGACCATCAGGTACTTGGAGAACGAGGTCTGGTCGAACACGGTGACCGCGGTGCGGGTGGTCGTCTGTTCGGCCGCCGACCATGGCAGCCAGTTCGGCTTGCCCCAGGTGTATTCGATCGTGGGATCGGTGTCCGCGGGGGCGAAGAAGTTGGCACGTTCCCAGCCGTTTCGGCTGCCGAAGTTGGCGTTGGCGGCTTCGAGCAGGTGATGAACCGGTGAGCGCCGGAACGGCCGGGCGGTCGTCATTTCCCGGTTCGGCCAGGGAATTTCGTAGTGCAGTCCCAGCACTTCGGCAACGCGGTCGTGCAGCCACCGGTTGTTGCCGTTGAACGGTGCGAAGCGGCGGATGTCGACACCGGTGAGGTCGCTGGTCGGCGCGCCGTTGACAATCCATTCGGCGAGCGCCCGGCCTGCGCCGCCTGCGGTGGCGATGCCCACCGAGTTGAATCCGGCGCCGACGAAGAAGTTCGCGATTTCGGGCGCCTCACCGAGGATGAACTGGTTGTCGGGGGTGAAGCTCTCAGGGCCGTTGTAGAACTTCTTGATACCGGTCACCTCGAGTGCGGGGATCCGCAGCAAGGCGTTGTTCATGAGAATCTCGAAGTGGTCCCAATCTTCCTCGAGCAGTTGGAATTCGAACGGGTACGGGATCGAGTCCGGCGATACCCACGGTTTCGCCTCGGGTTCGAAGCCGCCGATGACGAGTCCGCCGACCTCTTCCTTGAAGTAGGTGTAGCCGTCGGGGTCGCGCAGGATCGGCAGATCGGTGTGCACGCCGTCGATGTGCTCGGTGACCACGTAGAAGTGCTCGGCAGAATGCAGCGGCACGTTGACGCCTGCCAACGCGCCGATCTGTTTGGCCCACTGCCCTGCGCAGTTGACGACGATCTCGGCTTCGACGTCGCCGGTGTCGGTGCGCACACCTGTGACGTGCCCGTCGTGGGTGAGAATGTCGGTGACCCTGGTCTTTTCGATGACACGGGTGCCGCGCATCCGCGCGCCCTTGGCGAGCGCGAACGTCAGATCTGTCGGATTGGCCTTGCCGTCGGCCGGCAGCCAGATGGCGCCGACGAGGTCGTCGACCCGCATGACGGGATAGTGCTCCAGCGCCTCGTCGGGGCTGAGCAGTTCGCATTCCATGTTGAACGCCGCGGCGTTGGCGGCCGTACGACGAAGCTGGATCATTCGGTCTTCGGTGCGGGCGACGGTCACTCCCCCGCACTGCTTGTAGCCGGCCGACAGCCCGGTCTCCTCTTCGAGTTCGGCGTACAGCTGGGTGGAGTACTGCACCAGTCGGGTGGCGCTCTCTGAGGCGCGCAGCTGCCCGACCAGCCCGGCGGCGTGCCAGGTGGTGCCGCTGGACAGCTGGCCCTGTTCGAGCAGCACGACATCGGTGAGGCCGAGTTTGGTCAGGTGGTAGGCGACGCTGGTGCCGATCACACCGCCGCCGATGATGACGACGCGTGCACGCCCGGGGAGTTCAGCGGCCACTAGTCGGCCGCCTGCACATCGTCGAGCAGGCGGGGCAGATCCGGCCCTTTGAATGCCTCCACCGCTCCCTCATATCGTTCCATCGCCCATTCCCAGAAGTCGAAATCGATTGTGCTGGACCCGTTCTGAATGCATCCCCACAGTGTCCAGCCGTACTTGCCGACGATGCCCTGCAGGTGGGCCCGCGCGATCTTGTGTCGCAGCCGTCGCCCGTAGTACGCCGTGACGAACTCGTCGAGCTGCTCGGTGGACAGCTGGCACTCCGCCCACGTGTTCCCGAGCTCGAAACACGGGTCGTTGTTGCCGGAGTACTCGTAGTCGATCAGCCACATGCGGTCGCCGTCTTCGATGAAGTTGCCCGCCAGCAGGTCGTTGTTGCACGGCACCGTGGTCTGATCGGTCGCGGTCAGCACCTTGGCGACCTCTGTGAAGGTGTCGGCGTGGTCGAGGTAGTCGTTGGGAAGCCGAAATCCGTTGTCGAGGACTGTTTTCAGGTATGCGGGCTGTCTCTCGAACATGTCGAAGCGCCCCTTGAACCGCGGCCCGGCGTGGAGCGCTCGAACGGCGGCTGCGGCCTTGCCGATGATCCCCGGCCGCTGGAAGTCGTCGTTGGTCATAGTCAGGCCGTCGAGAAAGCTCAGCAGCAGTATTCCGAGGTCGGGCCGGTAGTCGATCACCTCGGCGCCGACACCCGCCTGCGCGGCGGCTTTGGTGTTGAAGTACTCGCGCTCGCGGTCGATGCCGAGGAAGTTGCTGCCCATGTCGCAGCACCTGGCGACGTACGCGCAGTCCGGCGTGATGATCTTGACGTTGCGGTTGGTAAGCCCGCCGGACAGTTCCACCAACTTCCGCGGCCGCCCGGCCAGGGCGGGAAACTCCTCGAACAGCTCGTCGAGCTGCGCATCGGTGAGCGGCGGCACTGACCCACTCTAAGCCGCTGGGCGCCGCGCGCACCCGAGAATTTCGGGGGTCGCTCCCCCCGCGAGAGCCCGTGTCTGCACACGACACGCCGCAAAACTGCGTACAAAAGAGGCCGCTCGCGGTGCAAGATCAGTCGTCTTGCGCCAGGATGCAGAACTCGTTGCCTTCGGGGTCGGCCAACACCACCCACGTCTGCTCGCCCTGGCCGATGTCCACGTGCCGGGCGCCCATCCCGATCACTCTGTCGACCTCGGCCTGCTGGTCGTCGGGCCGGAAATCCAGATGGATGCGGTTCTTGACGACCTTCTCGTCGGACACCGCGATGAAGATCCAGTCCGGGCCCGCACCCGGCGGCGGGTGCAGCCGCACGTCGCCGTCGTCGTCGATGTCGTGCGGCCAGCCGAGCACCCGCCGCCCACCACTCGCCGAGGGCGGTGGCGTCGTGGGCGTCGATGCAGATCTCGTCGAACTTGCAGCGCTCATGCGTGCATCAACTCCTTCTTCGAGCACCTTGCCCATCGCGTTGCGCGGCAGGCTGTCCACGACCCGCACCTCCCGCGGCCGCTTGTGCACCGAAAGCTGCTCTGCGACATAGTCGATCAACACTTCGGGGTCTGCGTCGCCGACGATGAAGGCGACGATGCGCTGGCCGAGATCGTCATCGGGCACGCCGACGACCGCCGCCTCGGCCACTCCGGGATGTCCGAGCAGCACCGTCTCGATTTCACCTGCCCCGACCCGGTAGCCGCCGGTCTTGATCAGGTCGACGGACTCGCGGCCGACGATGCGGTGCATTCCGTCGCCGTCGATGACGGCGGCGTCGCCGGATCGGTACCACCCGTCGGCGTCGAACGCGTTCGCGGTGGCGTCGGGCAGATTGAGGTATCCGTCGAACATCGTCGGGGTCTGAATCTGCAGTGCCCCAATGGTTTCCCCGTCATGTGGGGACGGTGCCCCGCCGTCGTCCACCAGGCGGGTCCGCACGCCGCTCAGCGGCAGTCCGACCCATCCCGGCCGACGCTCGCCCGCGGCTCGGGTGCTGATGGTGATCAGGGTTTCGCTGGCGCCGTAGCGCTCGACCGGGCGGATGACCGGTCAGTTCGGCGAGCCGGTCGAACACCGGCACCGGCAGTGCCGCGCTGCCCGACACCAGCAGGCGCGCCGATGACAGCGCCCTCGCCGCGTCGGCGTCGTCGACGACCCGCGACCACACCGTCGGCACCCCGAAGTACAGCGATCCGGCGGCCTCGGCATATCGCTCGGGCGTCGGTTTCCCGGTGTGCACGAAGCGGTTCCCGATCCGCAGCGACCCGAGCAGTCCCAGCACCAGGCCGTGGATGTGGAACAGCGGAAGCCCGTGCACCAACGTGTCGTCGGGGGTCCACTGCCACGCGTCGGCCAGCGCGTCGATGTCGGCGGCGATCGCCCGCCTGCTGACCAGGACTCCCTTCGGCGGACCCGTCGTGCCCGAGGTGTACATGATCAGCGCGGTCGCCTCCGGCGGCGGTTCGGCGTAGCGATGCCATGACCGCGCGTGCAGCCGCACCGGCATGTGCGGCAGGCCTTCCGGCTCGTCGGGCTGCTCGCCCAGCCACAGCTGCGCGCCGGAGTCGGACAGGATGTGTCGGCGCTCGGCCGCGCCGACGTCGGCGGGCACCGGCACCACGGGGACCCCCGCGATCAGGCAGCCGGTGACGGCCAGCACGGTGGTGGCGGTCGGTCTGGCGAGCACCGCGGCGCGCTGCGCGCCGGCCGACCCGTTCGGCCACCGAGGTCGCGGCGCCGACGAGGTCGCTGCGGCTCAGCACCGCGCCGCCGATGCGCACCGCGTCGCCGATGTCGGCGCCGCCCGCGACGGCCGCGGGGTTCAGCGAGGCCAGCAGCACGCCGACGAGGCTACCCGATACCGCTCGGCATACTTGGCGCGTGGACGAGATCCGGCGCACTGCCTCTCGCGAGGTGTACCGCAACGACTGGATGACGGTGCGCGAGGACCAGGTGCGCCGCCCCGACGGGTCGGACGGAATCTACGGCGTCATCGACAAGCCGGACTATGCGCTGATCATCGCGCGCGACGGCGACCGGTTCCGGCTCGTCGAGCAGTTCCGGTATCCGCTCGGCCTGCGCCGGTGGGAGTTCCCGCAGGGCACCGCGCCGGGACGGGCCGACCTCGAGCCGACCGCGCTGGCCCACCGCGAACTGCGCGAGGAAACCGGCCTGCGCGCCGAATCGATGGTGCCGATCGGTCTGCTCGACGTCGCAGCCGGGATGAGCAGCCAGCGCGGCAGGGTCTTCGTCGCGACCGGCATCACCGAGGGCGAGCACGACCGCGAGCACACCGAACAGGACATGCACAGCGAGTGGTTCAGCCGCGCCGAGGTCGAAGCGATGATGCGAGACGGCGAAATCACCGACGCCCAGACGCTCGCGGCCTGGACACTGTTCCTGTTGAGCGAGTGAGCGGCCGGGCGCGGCGTGTCGACTGTGCGTCTGCTGACGACACTCGCCGCAGCAATGCCGTCGCGATGAGTCGGCACAGTCGGTCTATATCGCATGAGATCACCGCAGATCGGCTACGGCCACAAGTACGACCATGAGACCATGACTGACGAACAGGCCATCCGCGACGTGTTCACCGGCTGGGTGGAGGCGATTGCGGACGCAGAACCTCGACGGTGCTGTCGCCAATCATGATCCGGGCATCGTGATGTTCGACGTGCCGCCGCCGTACAACGGGATTCGCGGCATCGACGACTACCGCAAGACGTGGCCACCCTTCTTCGAGTTCATCGCCCAGGGAGCCGAATTCACGCTTCTGGAACTCGACGTCGTGGCGGGTGCTGACGTGGCGTTCGCATACGCATTGCTGCGCTGCGGAACTCCGCAGATGTTCGACGAGAACCCCGACAACCGACTGCGCGTCACCATGGGGTTGCGCAAGGTCGACGGCCGCTGGGTCATTGCGCACGAACATCATTCGTTCCCGGACACGACGTCGTAATCCACGGTTTCGCCCGAGCGGGGCGCTACGGTGCCCCTCGTGACAGCCGCAGCGTGCCGGATGGGTGCGACGCTGCTGGCTGCCGCTCTCACCGGCGCAGGGATGTGCGCGATGCCCGCCGCCGGAGCGGCTCCACAGGTCTGGAACGGTAAGTACTCGCTGCTGCGCTATGCGGGCGAGAAGACGGGCACCAGCCTCGCCGCCCGGCAACCCGAACCGGACTTCAGCGATGTCTACACGTTTGTCACCGACTGCTCCAGCGGCACGTGCGTCGCCACCGTCATCGACGGCCCCAAGCCCGCCAACCCGACCCTGCCGCTGCCACCGCGGTACACGTGGAACGGTTCCACCTGGGTGCACATCTACGAGTGGCAGTGGGATTGCTATTTGGGCGAAGGCGTTCCGAAGGCGTGGAACCCGGCCCGGTCCGTCGCGTACTACACCCCGCAATCCGATGGCACGCTGCGCGGCAGTTGGCGCACCGACATCTACGGCGGACCCTGTGCGGGCTCGGTGGTCATGGACGTCGCAGCGTCGCCTGCGGGCTAGCGCCAACCGCCGTCAGTGGCGGCGCTCGGCGAGCGCGCGCAGGAAGAACGTCAGGTTCGCGGGCCTCTCGGCCAGCCTGCGGACGAAGTAGCCGTACCACTGCGTGCCGAACGGAACGTAGACACGGACGTTGTTGCCGGCGTCGGCCAATCGGCGCTGTTCCGCGTCGCGGATGCCGTACAGCATCTGGTACTCGAAACGGTCTGCGCCGCGGTCTGTTTTCGCGAACCAGCGCTGGCACCGCCTCGATGATCGCGGGATCATGTGAGGCCACCATCGGATAGCCCGAACCCGCCATCAGCACACGCAGGCAACGCATATACGAGTCGTTGACGTCGTCGCTGTCGCGGAACGCCACCGATGCCGGTTCGTCGTAGGCGCCCTTGCACAACCGGATCCGTGCGCCGGAGGCGGCGAACTCCTGGCAGTCGCCCTCGGTGCGTTTGAGGTAGGCCTGCAGAACGGTGCCCAGCCAGGGGAATTCGGTGCGCAGATCCCGCACGATCGACAGCGTCGAGTCTGTCGTGGTGTGGTCCTCGGCGTCCACGGTCACCCAGGCGCCGACGCGCTGTGCCCTCTCGCAGATCGTGTGGGCGTTGTCGCGGGCGATCTTCTCGCCGTCGCGCGGCAACGCCTGGCCGAGCGCCGACAGCTTCAGCGACACCTCGAGCGGCCGCACCGTTGTGCCGGCGTCTTCTCCGCGCGTGCCCAGCGCGTCGAGCAGTTCGAGATAGGCGTGCACCGTCTTGTCGGCATCCTCGACCTCGGTGGTGTCCTCGCCCAGGTAGTCGATGCTGACCAGCCTGCGGCTATCACGCAGAGCCACAACGGAGTTCAGTGCGTCGACGACCGTCTCACCCGGCACGAACCGGTGCACCACATCGCGGGTCACCGGTAACCGTTCGGCGGTGCGCCGCAGTCCGTCCGATCTGCTGGCCGCGAGGATCGCAGGACGCGCGACCCGGTGGAACACGCCCATCTCAGGCCTCCATGTGCGGGTAGTTGTGATCGGTCGCCGGGACGAACGTCTCCTTGATGGACCGCGCCGACGTCCACCGCAGCAGGTTGAGCGCTGAGCCCGCCTTGTCGTTGGTGCCCGATCCGCGCGAGCCGCCGAACGGCTGCTGCCCGACGACGGCGCCGGTCGGCTTGTCGTTGACGTAGAAGTTGCCCGCCGCGAACCGCAGCCGGTCCTGCGCCTGCAGCACGGCCCGGCGATCGTCGGCGATGACGGCTCCGGTCAACGCGTACTTCGCGCCGTGGTCGACCACATCGAACATCTGCTCCCATTCGGCGTCGGGATACACGTACACCGACAGGATCGGCCCGAAGTACTCGGTGGAGAACGATTCGTCGCCCGGGTCGTCGGACAACAGGACGGTCGGGCGGACGAAATAGCCTTCGCTCTCGTCGTATTCGCCGCCGACGGCGACCGTCACGCCTGCCGCACCCTTGGCGCGTTCGATCGCCTTGACGTTCTTGGCGAACGAGCGGTCGTCGATGAGGGCGCCGCCGAAGTTGGTCAGGTCGGTGACGTCGCCGTAGCGCAGCGCCTCGGTGGCGCCGAGGAAGTCGTCGCCCATCGACTGCCACACCGAACGCGGGATGAACGCCCGCGAGGCGGCCGAGCACTTCTGCCCCTGGAAGTCGAAGGCGCCGCGGATGAGCGCTGTGCGCAACACGTCGGGACGCGCCGACGGATGGGCAAGCACGAAGTCCTTGCCGCCGGTCTCCCCGACCAGCCGCGGATAGGTGTCATAGCGGTCGATGTTCGCGCCGACCTCACGCCACAAGTGCTGGAACGTCGCGGTGGAGCCGGTGAAGTGGATGCCAGCCAGCCGCGGGTCGGCCAGTGCCACATCGGACACCGCGATGCCGTCGCCCGTCAGAAGGTTGATCACGCCAGGTGGCAGACCGGCGGCCTCCATCAGCTGCATCGTCAGGTAGGCGGCGAACGTCTGCGTCGGCGACGGCTTCCACACCACGGTGTTCCCCATCAGCGCCGCGGCACTCGGCAGGTTCCCGGCGATCGCGGTGAAGTTGAACGGGGTGATGGCGTAGACGAACCCCTCGAGCGGACGGTAGTCCGTGCGGTTCCACACGCCGCGCGCGCTGATCGGCTGCTGCGCCATGATCTCGCGCGCGAAGCCGACATTGAACCGCCAGAAGTCGATGAGCTCGCATGCCGCGTCGATCTCGGCCTGGTAGGCCGACTTGGACTGACCGAGCATGGTTGCCGCGCAGAGCTTTTCGCGCCAGGGACCGGCCAGCAGATCGGCGGCCCGAAGGAACACCGCCGCACGCTCGTCGAACGGTGTGTTCGCCCATTCGTCCTTGGCGGCCATGGCGGCGTCGATCGCGTCGGTGGCGTCGGAGTGCTCGGCGTTGGTGAGGGTGCCCAGCGTCGCGGAGTGGCGGTGCGGCTGGACCACGTCGATGCGTTCACCGCCGCCCATCCGGTGTTCTCCGCCGATGACGTGCGGCAGGTCGATGGGGTCGTCGGCCAGGTCGGCGAGCGCGGTGACGAGCCGCGTGCGTTCGGGACTGTTCGGTGCGTATTCGTGAATCGGCTCGTTGATCGGCGCGGGAACCTCGGTGACGGCATCCATGCACTAAGGATCCCCTTTTGGACCAGCCTTAACCGATGGCCAATCGGACAAGGCCTCTGACGAGTTTATAGTCGAATCGGACAAGGGAGCGCCGATGCCGGAGCGGGAGGGGCTGTCCCTCGGTCAGCTGTTGCTCACCCTGGACCGCACGATGGTGACGCTGGTCGAAGCGCCCCGCGGGCTGGATATGCCGGTCGGGTCGGTGGCGCTGGTGGACGTCGACGACATCCGGCTCGGGCTGGCCGTCGGTGCGGGCTCTGCGGATCTGTTCTTCCTGCTCGGGGTGTCGGACGCGGAGGCGGTTGGATGGATCGCCGAGCAGGTCCTCGGTGACGGCCCCCGTCCGATATCGCCGGCCGGGCGGCTGCCCGCACCGGCTGCCATCTTCGTCAAGGAGCCCTCGCCTGCGGGGGTCGCGCAGGCCGTCGCGCTGGGCACCGCCGTCGTCGCCGTCGAACCGCGCGCCCGCTGGGAGTCGCTTTACAAGCTGGTCAACCACGCGTTCGAGCATCACGGCGACCGCGGCGACCCGCGCAGCGACTCCGGCACCGACCTGTTCGGCCTCGCGCAGTCGATCGCCGAACGCACGCACGGGATGATCAGCATCGAAGACGACCAGTCGCACGTGCTGGCCTACTCGGCGTCCAACGAGGAGGCCGACGACTTGCGCAGGCTGACGATCCTCGGCCGCGCCGGCCCGCCCGAGCACCTGGAATGGATCGGCCAGTGGGGCATCTTCGACGCGCTGCAGGCCAGCGGCGACGTGGTCCGCGTCGCCGAGCGCCCCGAACTCGGTCTACGCCCCAGGCTCGCGGTGGCCATCCCCGCGCCCGCGACGGATACGCGGCGAGCGCCGGGGTCCGCGGGGACGATCTGGCTGCAGCAGGGCTCGGCACCGCTGGCCGATGACGTCGAGGAGGTGCTGCGCGGCGGCGCGGTGCTCGCGTCGCGCATCATGTCGCGGCTGTCGGCGGCGCCGTCGACGCACACCATGCCGGTGCAGAACCTTCTCGGTCTCGGCGACGAGTCCGCCGACGTCGGCGCCATCGCGCGGGAACTGGGGATCGCCGCCGACGGCCGCGCGGCGCTCGTCGGCTTCCGAGCCGAAGGCACCGCGGTGCCCGCCAACGTGATCGCGTTGAGCGCAAGCGCTTTTCGAGCCGACGCCCAGGTCGCGTCCACCGGCGAGCGCGTCTACGTCCTGCTACCGAAGATCGGAGCGACGTCGTCGTTGACGTCGTGGGTCCGCGGCATCGTCGCCGCGCTGCGTCGCGAGCTGGGGCTGACGATGCGAGCGGTGATCGCCGCGCCGCTGGCCGGCCTCGCCGGTGCGGCCACCGCACGCGCCGAGGTGGACCGCGTCTTCGACAGCGCCGAGCGGCATCCGGGCGCGATCGGTCAGGTCACCTCGCTGGACGAGGCGCACACCACTGTGCTGCTCGACGAGATCGTCGCGCACGTGGCCGGTCGGAGCCGTCTCGTCGATCCACGGGTCCGCGAACTGCGGGAGCGCGACCCGATGCTCGCCGACACGCTGGCGGCATATCTCGACGGCTTCGGTGACATCGCCGCGGTCGCGCAACAGCTCCACGTGCATCCGAATACGGTGCGCTACCGCATCCGCCGCGTCGAGAAGCTGCTGTCGACGTCGTTGGACGATCCCGACGATCGACTTGTGCTGGCGCTGGGGCTGCGGGCGACCGAGCGTCAGGGCGCGAAGGCGCCCGCGACGAGCTCGTCGAACCGCTCGACAGCTTCATCGCCCTCGGCGTCCAGCCCGCGCAGCGGCCCGCGGTCGGCGAGATAGCGCTGCGCGAACAGCCGCGCGACGAGACCCTTGCGCTCCGTTCCGGTTTCGGCCCGCTCCCACGCCGCCTGCTCGGTCAGCAGCGCACCGGCGTAGACGTCGCCCATGAATTGGGCAAGCGGGAACAGACGGGCCTCGGCAACCGCACCGTCGAGCTTGCTCCACGCGGTGATCGCCGCGTCGAGATCGTCGACGCGGCGCGCGACAAGGGCGGTGGTGTCGTCGGCATCGGACACCGATACCGCGTCGTGGAGACGTTGCAGCAGCGACTCGTGTGCCTGCGCCCGCTCGATTCCCCGCCGCACGTCGAGGCAGAGGATGTTGTCCGGCCCCTCCCAGATGGTGTTCACCTGGGCGTCGCGCAGGATCCGCGCGACCGGCCACGTCTCGATATAGCCGTTGCCGCCGTGGATTTCGATTGCGTCGGAGGCCATCGTGATGCCGAGCCTGCAGACTTTGAGCTTGGTGACGGGGACCGCGATGCGCTGGCGGACCGGCCGCGGCTGGCGACGGTTGGCGGCGCCGGTGCCGTCGAACACGAGCGCCTGCGCGGCTTCGACGTCGACGATCATCTCGGCCAGCTTGCGACGCATCAACGGCTTGTCGATCAGCGCGTCGCCGAATGCCTGGCGCCGCCCGGCGTAACACAGCGATTCGACGAGGGCGCGTCGCGCGTTGCCCAGCGCGAACAAGCGCAATCCCAAGGCGCGCAGCGTTCGTCAGCTCCATCATCCGGCCGAGGCCCTTGCCGTCGGACGGGCCTGCGTCGCCGCTGGCCTCACCGGAGAGCAGGAACGCTTCGGCGTCGACGAACTCGATCTCGCCTGAGGCGACCGAGCGGGTGCCGAGCTTGTCCTTCAGCCGACGCACCCGCACCCCGTTGCGGGAGCCGTCGCGGCGGGTCCGCAGCACGAGGAAGTTCGCCACGCCCTTGCTCGAGTCGGGCGCGCCTTCGGGTTTGGCGAGCACCACGAACGCCTCGCCGTTGCAGTTGGACGCGAACCACTTGAAACCGTTGAGCAGCCACGTATCTCCGTTGCGGGTCGCCGTCGTCTCGAGCGCGCCGAGGTCGGATCCGCCCGTCCGTTCGGTCAGCAGCTGGGCGGTCTGGCCCTCCCATTCCCCTGACTCGAATTTGGCGAGCACGTGGTCGCGCACGTCGGGCGGGGCGTACGCCGCGACCAACGCCTTCACCATGCCGCCCCCGGTGCCGAGCGCACACCCCATGCCGATGTCGGCCTGGTTGAGCAGATAGTTCGACGCGAACAACGGCAGCGCGGAGCTCATGCCGGCGCTGCGGGTGTCGGTGCGCAGCGCCTGCTGTGCGTCCAGCACCGCGCGGCGGGATTCGACGAACGAGGTCGGCATCACGACGCGGCTGACGTCATGGCCCCAGCGGTCATAACGCTCGAGCCGCGGCGGGTTGCGGTCGGTCTCCTCGGCCCACCGCGACACCGGCCCCGCCATCAGGTCGCCGATGCGCCTCAGGTGCGGCTCGGCGACGGCCAGCTGGTCGGGCGGCAGGTAGTAGGCCATGGTGGCCTGCAGGGTGGGGTCGGTGGAATACCAGTTCAGGCCGACCGCGCCCTGGTAGTCCTCGGTCCGGTAGCGCGCGGACTTCTCCGGCGTCGTGAAGGGCAGTCGGTCGACGGCCTCCACGTCGTATTCGCTCATCATGCGACGGTATTGCAGGTCCGGTTCTCCGCGCGAGCAGACGCAAAAGTCCGCGAGTCACGGCGTGCCGGGGTGCTTTTGCGTCTGCTCGCCGACGAACATGATCAGCCAGTGAGTCGCTGGACGGCGGCGGCGATGCGTTCGTCGGTGGCCGTCAACGCGATCCGAACGTGCTGCGCCCCGCGCGGGCCGTAGAACTCGCCTGGAGCGACCAGGATCCCGCGCTGCGCGAACCATCGCACGGTGTCGCGGCACGGCTCGGTCCGGCTCGCCCAGATATAGAGCCCGGCCTCGGAGTGGTCGACGACGAAACCCGCTGACTGCACGGCGGGCAACAGCATCCGGCGGCGCCGCTCGTAGCGCTCACGCTGCTCACGTTCGTGCGCGTCGTCGTCGAGGGCGGCCACCATCGCACCCTGCACGGGAGTGGGCATCATCATCCCGGCGTGCTTGCGCACGGCGAGCAGTTCGGCGATCAGGGCGCGGTCGCCTGCGACGAAACCCGCGCGGTAGCCGGCCAGCGAGGACGTCTTCGACAACGAATGGATGGCCAGCAGTCCGGTGTGGTCGCCGTCGCAGACCGACGGGTGCAGCAACGAGACGGGTTCGGCATCCCAGCCGAGGCCGAGGTAGCACTCGTCGGATGCGACGACCGCCCCGCGTTCGCGGGCCCACCCGACAACCTTGCGCAGATGGTCGGCGCCGAGCACGGCACCCGTCGGATTGCTCGGCGAGTTGAGATACACCAAGGCCGGCGACTGCGGGCCCAGCTGGGTCAGCGAGTCGGCGAGAAGTACCTGTGCGCCCGCCAGGCGGCCGCCGACTTCGTAGGTCGGATAGGCCAATTCGGGCACGACGACAACGTCCGAGGAGCCCAGCCCGAGCAGCGTCGGCAGCCAGGCGATGAGTTCCTTCGTTCCGATCGCCGGCAGCACGGCGTCGCGGTCCAGGCCGGTGATCCCGTAGCGACGGTCGAGCGCCGCCACCGCCGACTCGCGAAGCGCCTGCGTGCCTGCCGTGGTCGGGTAGCCGGGGGCGGCGCTGGCTGCAGCGAGGGCGTCGCGGATCAGCGGCGCAACGGGGTCGACCGGGGTGCCGACGGACAGATCCACGATCCCGTCGGGATGCGAGCGGGCCTGCGCCGTCGCGTCAGCGAGGGTGTCCCAAGGAAAAACCGGCAGCCCCGCAGAGATGCCGCGGCGAGCCACCTCGGGTATTAGTCCTTTTCCTGCGGCGCGAGTTCCTTGACCGCAGGCGGGTCATTCTCGGTCATTCCGACCTTGGAGGCGCCGCCCGGCGAACCCAGCTCCGAGAAGAAGTCCGCGTTGATCTGGGTGTAGGAGCTCCACTGGTCGGGCACATCGTCTTCGTAGTAGATGGCCTCGACGGGGCAGACCGGCTCGCACGCGCCGCAGTCCACACATTCGTCGGGGTGGATGTACAGCATGCGTGCGCCCTCGTAAATGCAGTCGACAGGGCACTCTTCGATGCAAGCCTTGTCTTTCAGGTCGACGCAGGGTTCGGCAATCGTGTACGTCACTGAATGCTCCTCGAGTCCTCTCGATCAAATCTGATCAATGGGGGCTGCCCGTGTGTTGGGGCCTGCCGAAATTCGCTCCAGTATCCGATGTGGACACGGGGAGGTCTATGTCAGCCTGCCCTAACTTTTCTGCGCCCCCGGGGGTTCACGCGTAGTTACTGATACTAGACGTTGCATATACAAGTGCCTAGCCGGCATACCCCTATGCGCACGGGTGCAGTGCAACAAGTTGCATAGAACAGTCATCTGCTCCTACGCTGCTCACGTGGCCCTCCCCCACGCGATCCTGGTGTCGCTGTCCGAGCAGTCCGGCTCGGGATATGAGCTGGCGCGCCGCTTCGACCGTTCCATCGGGTTCTTCTGGAGTGCGACCCACCAGCAGATCTACCGCACCTTGCGGGTGATGGAGGACGACGGCTGGGTCCACGCGACCCCCGTCGTCCAGCAGGGCAGACCCGACAAGAAGGTGTACACCGTGGCCGACGCCGGTCGCGCCGAACTGGCCCGCTGGATCGCCGAACCGCTGACCGGCCGCGGCAGTTCGGTGACCGACAACCGCACGCGGGACCTGGCCGTGAAGATCCGCGCAGCGGTGCACGGGGACGTCGCCGCCCTGCGCGACCAGGTCATCGCGCTGCGATCTGAACGTGCCGAGCTGCTCGACATCTATCGCGGATTCGAGAAACGCCAGTTCCCCGACCCGGGCACCCTCACCGGCAGCGCGCTGCACCAGTACCTGGTGTTGCGGGGCGGCATCAGAGCCGAGGAGAGCGCGATCGAATGGCTCGACGAGGTGGCGGCCGGGCTGAAGGAGAATTCGTGACCGAGAGATTCCCGAACCTGTTGTCGCCGTTGGACCTTGGGTTCACCACGCTGCGAAACAGGGTGGTGATGGGCTCGATGCACACCGGCCTGGAGGACCGCGCGGGTGACACCGGCAGGCTCGCCGCGTATTTCGCCGAGAGGGCTCGCGGCGGTGTCGGCCTGATCATCACCGGCGGGTACGCGCCGAACCGCACCGGATGGTTGCTGCCGTTCGCCTCGCAGCTGGTTTCCGCCGCAGAGGCGCGCAGGCACCGTCGCATCACCGACGCCGTGCACGACGAGGGCGGCAAGATCCTGTTGCAGATTCTGCACGCGGGACGCTATGCCTACCACCCGTTCTCGGTGAGTGCGTCGGCGATCAAGGCGCCGATCAATCCGTTCACACCGCGTGCGCTGCGCAACGTCGACGGCACCGTCGACGACTTCGCCCGCTGCGCGGAACTGGCCCGCGAAGCCGGCTACGACGGGGTGGAGATCATGGGTAGCGAGGGCTATCTGCTCAACCAGTTCCTCGCGCCGCGCACCAACAAACGCAAGGACGCGTGGGGTGGCTCGCCCGAGAGGCGCCGACGATTCCCCGTCGAAATCGTGCGCCGCAGCCGCGCGCGGGTCGGCCCGGATTTCATCATCTGCTACCGGATGTCGATGGCCGACTACGTCGAAGACGGTCAAAGCTGGGACGAGATCATCGCGCTGGCAACCGAAGTCGAGGCCGCAGGCGCGACAATGATCAACTCCGGCTTCGGCTGGCATGAAGCGCGGGTGCCGACGATCGTCACCTCGGTGCCCAACGGCGCGTTCGTCGACATCAGCAGTGCGGTCGCCGAACACGTCGACATTCCGGTGGTGGCGTCGAACCGCATCAACATGCCGCAGGCCGCCGAACAGATCCTCGCCGACACCCACGTGCAGTTGATCTCGATGGCCCGGCCCCTGCTGGCGGATCCGAACTGGGTCGCCAAGGCGCAGGCCGATGCCGCCGACGAGATCAACACATGCATCTCCTGCAATCAGGCCTGTCTCGACCACGCGTTCGTGCACAAGAAGGCGTCGTGTCTGCTCAACCCGCGGGCCGGCAGGGAGACCGACCTGGTGCTCGCGCCCACCCGCCGCACCCGCCGCGTGGCGGTTGTCGGCGCGGGACCGGCGGGGCTTGCCACCGCGTGCACCGCTGCGCGAACGCGGCCACGAGGTGACGCTGTTCGAGGCGGGTAGCGTCATCGGCGGCCAATTCGACATGGCGAGAAGGATTCCCGGCAAAGAGGAGTTCAGCGAGACCATCCGCTACTTCACCCGGATGCTCGACAAGCACGGCGTCGACGTGCGCTTGAACACCCGCGCGGGCGTCGAGGAACTGGCCGAGTTCGATCACGTCGTGCTGGCCACCGGCGTCGCGCCGCGGATGCCGGACATCCCCGGCATCGATCACCCGATGGTGTTGTCCTACGCCGAGGCGATCATGGGCAAGCCGGTCGGAAAGACGGTGGCCGTCGTCGGAGCGGGCGGTGTCGGGTTCGACGTCAGCGAGTTCCTGGTGACGAGCGAGTCGACGACGTTGAACGTGAAGGAGTGGAAGGCGGAATGGGGTGCCGCCGACCCGCAAGAGGCGCGCGGCGCGCTGATGACGCCGATACCCGCACTGCCCGCCCGCGAGGTCTACCTGCTGCAGCGCACCAAGGGCCCGCAGGGCAGGACACTCGGCAAGACGTCGGGGTGGGTGCATCGCGCGTCGCTGAAGGCCAAGGGCGTCACGCAGTTGTCGGGCGTGAACTACGAACGCATCGATGACGAGGGCCTGCACATCAGCTTCGGCCCTGGCCACCAGCGCGGGCGACTGCTCGAGGTCGACAATGTCGTGATCTGCGCGGGCCAGGAGTCGGTGCGCGATCTGGAGGATGGGCTGCGCCGCAGGGGAATCGAGCCGCACATCATCGGCGGAGCGGCGGTCGCAGCCGAACTCGACGCCAAGCGCGCGATCAAACAGGGCACCGAACTCGCCGCCCGCCTGTAGCCGGTGCCGAACGTGAAACCAGTGCGAAATTGCCCGGTCGCTTTCTCGCAGTGGTTTCACGTTCGTGAGCGTCAGCCTTGCTTAAAGCCTCGATTTCCAGGGTGACGGCGACCTTGTCGCCGATGACCGCGCCGCCGGTTTCCAGCGGCATGTCGATGTCGATGCCGAAGTCCTTACGGTTCAGCACGACCGACGCGGTGAAGCCGGCGACCTCGCCGTGGCCCATGCCCGGATTGGTGCCATGGAACTCGAGGTCGAGGCTGACGGGCTTGGCATTGCCCTTCAGCGTGAACACGCCGTCGAGCACGTACTTGTCGCCGCTCTCCCTCACGCCGGTCGAGGCGAAGGTGGCGGTCGGAAACTGCTCGGCGTCGAAGAAGTCGGCGGCCTTCAGGTGGGCGTCGCGCTGCTCGTTGCCGGTGTCGACGGAGTCGATGGCGATCTCTGCGGTCACAGACGGCACGCCGTCCTCACCGACCACGACCGCGCCCGAGAAGGCTCGGAAGTTGCCCCGGACCTTGCTCACCAGCAGGTGGCGCACGGAAAAGGCGATCGACGAGTGCACCGGGTCGATGGCCCATGTGCCTGCGCTGATCTCGGTGGTTGTGGTGGCTGCGGTCATGTCGTTCTCCTCGAGTTGTGTGCCGGCCTTTCCGACACCGTCAAGGAGATAAGCGGACTCTAGTCCGCTTCTATTCCCGCTCCCCCCACACCGCTTGCGCTCCGGCGTCGCCGATCATCACGACGCCGTACGTCGCCCACACGCCGACGACGACGGCGAACACCGCGGCGATGATGGCCACTGCCTTCTTCGGCTGTGCGGCGCGCGACTCGATCCTGTGTTGAATCGCCTGCACGATCGCAACGACCAGCAGGCCGACAGCGAAGTAGATCGCCCACTCAGCACGCTCCTCGTGCGTCTCGAGGATGGCCGAGTGTTCGGTCTGCTGGTTGTACAGCCACTCACCGGCTGAGACGGTCAGCGGCGTCAGCACCACCACTGCCACAGCGAGTGCGAGGTTGAACCACACCAGCCGTCGTCGCGCCGCGGGCCACAGGGCACAGAGAATGACGAGGAACGCGAGCAATGGCGCGAGCACCACGATGGTGTGGTTGAGCAAGGCGTGGGCGGGCAGACCGAAAAGAGTTGTCAAGGCGCGCTCCTGGGCTGGGACAGCGGCAGTCACTTGGTATACGTAGTGAGCGTGACACCCGGTTCACCGTTACGCCGGGATTGCTGCCGGTAACGCTGCGGCGCGTCGCGTCAGGCGGCCAGCGGCGAGTAGGTGGTGGTGCGCTGCCGCGCGGGACGACCGATCCCCTCGGCGATGGCCGACAGCTCGTCAGCGGTCATGGCCGACCCGAATTCCGAGCCGGCCATCCGCGAGATGGTCTCCTCCATCAGCGTGCCGCCCAAGTCGTTGGCGCCGCCGTTGAGCATCACCTGGGTGCGTTCCACGCCGAGCTTGACCCAGCTGGTCTGGATGTGGGAGATCCTGCCGTGCAGCATGATCCGCGCGAGCGCATGAACGGCGCGATTATCGCGATGCGTCGGGCCCGGCCGAGCCCCGCCCGCCAGGTAGAGCGGCGACGACTGGTGCACGAAGGGCAACGGCACGAATTCGGTGAATCCGCCTGTCCTGTCCTGGATGTCGGTCAGCACGCGCAGATGGCCGACCCAGTGCTTCGGCGTGTCGACGTGGCCGTACATCATGGTCGAACTGGAACGCAGCCCCACTTCGTGTGCGGTACTGACGACTTCGATCCACATCGACGTCGGCAGCTTGCCCTTGGTCAGCACCCAGCGGACCTCGTCGTCAAGGATCTCGGCGGCGGTTCCCGGGATCGTGTCGAGCCCCGCCTCCCGCAGGCTGATCAGCCACTCACGAATCGACAGCCCGCTCTTGGTGACGCCGTTGGCGATCTCCATCGGCGAGAACGCGTGCACATGCATCGAGGGCACGCGTTGTTTGACGGCACGGACCAGGTCGGCGTAGCCGGTGACGGGAAGCTCGGGATCGATGCCGCCCTGCATGCAGACCTCGGTGGCGCCTGCGACGTGCGCCTCCCATGCCCGGTCGGCGACCTCGGCGGTGGACAGCGAGTAGGCATCGGCGTCGCCCTTGCGTTGGGCGAACGCGCAGAATCGGCAGCCGGTGTAGCAGATGTTGGTGAAGTTGATGTTGCGGTTGACGACGAACGTGACGTCATCGCCGACGGTATCGCGGCGCAACGAATCTGCCAGCGCGGCAACGGCATCCAGAGCTGGACCCTCTGCGGTGGCGAGCGCCAGATACTCGTCGTCGCTGCAGCCGGCCGGGTCCCGTTCGGCCGAGCGCAGCGCCGCGACCACGTCGGTGTCGATGCGTTCCGGCGCGCGGGCGGCGAGCTCGCCCACCTTCTCCCGGATGGACTCCCAATCGCCGAACGCGCTGTCCAAATCGCTTCGGGTAGCGGTCAGACGGCCCTCGGAGTCGATCGCTTCGTGCAGATCGATCCTGCCGAGCGACTCGGATGCCTCGTCGGGCTCCTGCCACGGCCGCCCGGCGGGGTTGACGTCTCGCGCGAAGCCGGTGTCGGGGTCGGCGAGTGCGGCGACGTGGCCCTGCACGCGCGGGTCGATCCACGCCGCGCCCGCCTGCACGTAGGGCGGCTGCGCCGTCAGCCGCTGCACCAGGTCGTAGCCCGCCTCGGCGGTGACGGCGGCGAGGTCGTCCAGCGCAGGCCAGGGCCGTTCGGGGTTGACGTGGTCGGGCGTCACCGGCGAAACGCCGCCCCAGTCGTCGACGCCCGCGCCGATCAGGGCCAGGCATTCGTCTCGCGAGACCAGGTTGGGCGGTGCCTGGATGCGCATCTTGGGACCGAGCACCAGCCTGCTGACCGCGATCGTCGCCAGGAAGTCCTCGATGCCGGCGTCGGGCACTGCGCGCATGGCGGTGCCGTCCTTGGCCCGGAAGTTCTGCACGATCACTTCCTGCACATGGCCGAACGCCTTGTGCGACTTGCGGATCGCGTGCATGGTCTCGGCGCGCTCGGCGAGTGTCTCGCCGATGCCGACCAGCAGGCCGGTGGTGAACGGAATCGAAAGCCGACCCGCGTCGTCGAGTGTGCGCAGGCGGATCTCGGGATCCTTGTCGGGGCTGCCGTAGTGCGCCAAGCCCTTGGTCTCGAAGAGCCGGCGCGACGTGGTCTCCAGCATCATGCCCATCGACGGCGCAACAGGCTTGAGACGCGAGAGCTCAGACCACGTCATCACACCGGGGTTGAGGTGTGGCAGAAGCCCAGTCTCTTCGAGCACGCGGATGGCCATCGCCCGCACGTAGTCCAGCGTCGAGTCGTAGCCGCGCTCATCGAGCCACTGCCGGGCTTCGTCCCAGCGTGCTTCCGGCCGATCCCCGAGTGTGAAAAGCGCTTCCTTGCAACCGAGTTCGGCGCCGCGACGGGCGACGTCGAGAATCTCGTCGGGCTCCATGAACATGCCGAGGCCCTGGGCGCGCAGCTTGCCGGGGACGGTGACGAACGTGCAGTAGTGGCAGGTGTCGCGGCATAGGTGGGTGACGGGAATGAACACCTTGCGCGAATAGCTGACGGGCAACCTGCCGTTGGGACCG
Source organism: uncultured Actinomycetota bacterium (assembly GCA_963786995.1). Classification (GTDB taxonomy): domain Bacteria; phylum Actinomycetota; class Actinomycetes; order Mycobacteriales; family Mycobacteriaceae; genus Mycobacterium. The sequence goes on from CAWBBH010000013.1 coordinate 86,822, forward strand.
CGCCGATTCGCCGACGTCAACCCGGCATCGCGGACCCTGGCGGCGCTGTCGCAGAGATCGGCCAGGTCGTCGCCGCGGGCCGTCATGGCGATGGCGGCCTCGTCGACGTTCAGCGCGACGCCGTCACGGGCACGGCGAAGAACGCGCCGCAGAGCGGTTGGGCTGGGGGCGCCTGACGGGGGTGGGACCACCGGGCTGGGCAGATCGGTGCCGTGCTGGGGGTTCAGAGCCACTCCCGTGTAACCCCGCGGCGGTCGACGATCATCCGCACGTCTCACATTCTGAAACACCGGCGCCTGGCATATCGGCCACAGTAGTCCGCGCATTGCGAGCTGTGGAGCGCCCTGTCATCCCTCACGAAAAAATGACGTCTCGATTCCCGACCTCGATTCAGCTAACGCTTGTGTCAACACATAGCGTAAGTTCATCTACGGGACGGGGGTCTTTGCCGATAGAGGGGCCATTATGACTATTTCCGCACGTTCAGCTTTGTTGGCTGGTGCCGCGACAATCACCGCAAGCGCCGTCATGCTGGCCCCTTCGGTTCAACCGCTTCCTCCAGATGTCGCGGTGCCCGCGATGGATGCCGTCGTCCAGCAGGTGCCGTCACAGCAACTCGTCGAACTGCTCGCGGCCGTGCAGCGGTTGGCAGTTCAACCGGGCCCGGGCGCCGCGGCAGCTCCGCTCGCCGCCGATCAGCTGGCGGCCCCAACCGCAGGTCTTTTGGCGTTCCCGGGCTTAGGGAACGCCATTATCACCGCGTACAACATCATCGAGCCTTGGGTCGCCTACGGCGTCGATCTGGCCGACTACGCGCTCGGATGGATCCCGTTCGGATGGCTCATCGGTGACCAGATCAACATCTTCTATGACAGCTTCGAGCCCGCTGTTCAATCGATCTTCTACAACCTCGGCTGGTGGATCGGCGGTTCGATCAGCTTCTGGCAGGGCCTGAACGACGTCATTCTTGATGGGGCCAACGCGTTCATTGGTCTCCTGAATGCAGAGATTCGATACGGGCTTGGCTTTCTACCGCCCCTTCCGTTCGGCCCCCCGCAGATTCCGTACTTGCCGTGGTTTGGACTTCTGACGCAGACAGCGCCCACGTCCGCAGACGCCCTGGCGCCTGAGGCTGGCGTTCAGAACCCGGCCGGCCAGTTGCTCGGCTTGATCAACGGCATTCTCGACAAACCGTCCGGCGTCAACGAGGACGCCGGGGCGGCGTCCGGTGGCCTGCTTCGATCGCTCATCGGCAACGGGTTCGCGGGCCTGGGCGACTTCTTGGGCTTGGGTGCGCAGACTGGCGCGAATCCCGAGGAATCGGAGAAGACGTCGGAGGTGAGCACCGTTCCAGCGGTCGTCAAGGAGTCCCTCAACGGCTTGCGGAACGTCGTCGGAACCGAAGCGGAAGTCGAGGATGGCGCGGCTGGCCCGTTGGCCGACGTGAACAAGACGGTGCGCAACCTGCGCAGCGAGATCCGAAACAACCTCGTCAAACAGGATTCGACCCGTGGCGGCAACGAGGTCGTCCGCACTCAGGGCGAGGTTCGCGGACCTGTTGGCAAGGCGGTCACCGATGCAGTCGAATGCGTTGCGCGGCGGCAAGCCGAACAAGGACACAGACGGACTCCACGACGCCGTCCTCGGTTGCCAAGAGCTTGGGTGACACCGCCCGCAAGGCCGTCAACGGTGCCCGGCAGGCGGCGAAGGACGCTCGCGGTGCGGCGAAGGATCGAGCCGCGGCTGACGCCGACGAGTAAGCGTTAACGCGGCTGGGTGCGCCGATACAGCAGAAGCGCGGGCGGAAGCGCACCCACCACGATCAGCAGCAGTAACTGCCACTGCGCGCTGAACACTGCGTCGTCACCGGGACCGGGAAAGGTCAGCACGCCGACGGTCGCCAACCACGTCCAGAGTGGCAGCGCGGCCAGCCGCGACGACGTCGTCCACTGCATCGCGACCCATACCAATGCGGCGTTGAGGAAGCCGCTGATCAGCGCGCTGATCGGAAACGGGACCGGGCCCAGGCGAAGCGGGAGGAAAAAGGCGGCGAGTATCGCTGAGACGACGCCGTCGAGGGCGAGCAGTGTCAGCACGACGGCGCGCAGAGCCCGAGTGTTGTCGGGCGACTGGCTCAGGTCGGGATGCTGTCGAGCAGCGACACGAAGGAGCCGATCACCCACTGATAGCTGTCCAGGCGGTCCTGCCAGTGCTGCAGGTTGGGATCGAGATCCTGGTCCATCACTGTCCTTTGTCTGTGCGGCCATTCGGTCGAAGCTTAACCCGTACGGGCCGGTTATCCGAGATGCAATCCGGCAAGTAGGTCCGTCTCCCAGCCGCGGTGGTCGCGGTCGCCGGGCTCGCCGGAGACCAGGATGTAGTGCTCCTCGGCCGCGAGGGGCAGCGCGATGTTGTTGGACAACGCGAAAGAGCGGCCGTTGGGAGCCACGGTGACTTGGGTGGCGTGCGCGCGCATCGCAGCAATCTTGGCGGGCAGATGCTCGTCGGCCTCGACGACAGCGTCGATCTTGTCGTCGGGATAACCGAACGGGACGACGTCGATCGTCACCCGAACCCAGTCGTCTGGAACGTCCTTGAGGCTCTCAAGGGCGGCGCCCATCGCGGGTTTCGAGATGACGGTCCAGTAGAACTTGGGCACTTGCCACGGCTCGCCCGGATAGTCGCTTCCTGCTGATGCGGCAACGGCTTCGGTGGTGACGCGGTGGGCTTGGATGTGGTCGGGATGGCCGTAGCCGCCGTCGGGGTCATAGGTGACGACGACGTGCGGCCTTGCCTGGCGGATGATGGCGACGAGTTCGCCGACGGCCTCGCGCATGTCGGCGTCGGCGAACCGCTGATGGTGTCGTGGCGCCGTGCCCGCCATGCCGGAGTCACGCCAATGGCCTGGCCCGCCAAGGAAATTCGGTTCGTCGACGCCGAGGGCGTTGAGCGCTTTGGTCAGTTCGCTGATGCGGTATCCGCCGAGCTGATCGGCGGCGTCGACGGCCAGTTGGGCGTACTTGTCGCCGATGACTTCGCCCTCTTCGCCGAGAGTGCAGGTGACGACGTGGACCTCGGCGCCCCGCGCGACGTAGTGGGCGATGGTGCCGCCGGTGGTCAGCGTCTCGTCGTCCGGGTGCGCGTGGACAAAGAGCAGGCGAGGGGCTTCCGATGGCATCGCCTGACACCTTAGTCCGCGGCCGACGTCACCAGGTTCGCGGCGACGGGGATGTCAGTGCTCGAGCACTACTTAGACAGTTCGGCGATCCTCTTTCGATCCTGCTCCGCGTCGGCGAGGAGAGGCGCCTGCTTGGCATCGGCATTGCTCATTCCGGCGAGCGCGTTCATTCCGACGGCTTGCAGTTTGGCCGCGAAAGCTCGCGCGGACTCCGCCAGATCCTCCGGTGTGTCGGGCTGAATGCTGTTCAAGAGGTACTGACCGCCGCCGAACAGCGCGAGCCGAGCGTTGCCCGCCACCGCAGCCTCTGCAATGGGTTCAGCGCCAAGGTTGTTATGCGTTTGCAGGCTGACGGCATTCGCGACGGTGGCGAAGGTGGTGCAGACGCCGGTCTTGGCGTCGCCCTCACCGATGCCGGCAGTAGCCGCTGGAGCGTCAGACGATTTCCCCAGCAGTGCCCAGGCGGCAAGCGCAGTGGCTACCAGCGCGATCACCAGTGCGGCGGGCGCGATCCAACGGAGCTGGCCCTGGACACGTACGGGGTCGCGCGACACCGCTCCAGACGCGTTTCGCGTTTCACCGCCGTCAAGCGCTGAGGATGAAGAGGCATCTGCCGGATGTTCTGACGTGTTCTCAGGCATGTGTGCGATGATAGCGCCAGCCGGAGTGAAAGTAACGGGGGGAAAGCACTTCTCGCATATTCAAATGCGGGCTGGACGCCGCGGATGACGCTAGCGTCCTCCGCGGAGGATGCTTTGACGTGAACTGGAATTCGTTGGCACGTAGCGTCTTTGCGCGTGAACTCCAATTTCGTGAGATGTATGCGCCCCTCTCAGGGTTGCCGTTGGCTCGGTAATGCCCTGTGCTGCATCTGATTACACGGCTTACGCCTGCTGAACTCCGCCCATAGTTCTAACTGAACGCGGTAACTCTCGACCTGGGTTGCACGCATCGGAGGGTTCGCGCCCTTCAGCTCATCGAGCCAGACCATCTAGCAATTGGGCGCTATGGCCTACAAGCGCGCAACGACTCGACCGGCAGCAGAACATCATGATCAGAAATACCTTGGCTGCCGACTCCAGCTACGGACTTAGCCACCTACCTTCCATCGGGCAGATCGTCGCTGGCGCGGATAAGCGAGGGCAAACCGATGCACATTGACCCACGATGGTGGCGCAGACTCGGCTCCTTGCGGGTACTAGGTTGCTTTTGTCACGCAAGCAAGGACACCGCGATGGAGACGTTGTCGGCTAATTAGCTTGCTCGCCGCATCTTTTTGCCTTTACAAGCAAAACGCCAGGTCATGATTTGCAGCTGGAGAATCGTGTAATGCCTTCCGCCGCCGTATCGACAAACAATGTGGCCCGCGCATCGCGTGGATCGAAACGGGTGCGGTATCCCGCAGCGGGCTCCATCGAGACATGACCGAGAAGGCGAACAACCCGGGCTGGGGGTCCGGGTGACGGAGGGGAGCCGTCGCTGAGGTAACTCATCGCCTTCTAATCGGCCCCGCTGTTGGTGCGAGGACTTCACCAGCGGCGGGGCCGATCCATCTCGGCGTGGGTTCCCTTAGATCTCGCGGCCGGAGCACGGAAAAGTAGCTAGCGAGCGCGCGACCTGTTGCTGTGCGAAGGCGTGTCGATTTCGGGTTACGCGACAAACTGCGGAGCCTAGCCAGAATTGACCTTGTCGTTAGTTAACAGTCGAGGCTGAGCTCAGTCGCTGATTTCAATGTTGCCGTGGTGTTACGCAGGGGTCTGTGGTTCCAGTGAGGGTTGGGCAGGACGGTCTGGGATCAATGCCAGGGAGACAATTCTTTGCTTGGTTGGAGGGCCTAATCGCTGGGCTGGACTGCGATTACCTTCCCCCAACGCTACCGAAGTCTCAGGCGACCAATTCCGGATTAGCGTCCTCGTCGACGCGTTGTGAGGCCAAGAATTGAAGGGTTCGCCGCAGTTGCCAGCACTCGTGGCTTCGCAGAACCACCAGCTATTTTCCCGGCATAAGCGAACTTATTGCGAAGGCAAATACCTACGGTGACGTCGCCTCAGAACCTGAGAATTACGTGAATTTTTCGGCATAGATTCCTGAGTGCTGCACATCACAGCCCAACTCAGGAGGTTGCCATGCATCTCGCTCTTCGCCCGTACGTCACTACCGGTGTGGCCCTCGTAGGAGCCAGCGTCATTGCCGCTGCACCAATGCAGCCGGTAGTGCCAGCTGACATCCAGATCGCTAACCCGGCGGTACAGGCAGTTGAGCGAGGCGTTCAACTTACGGCCAACGAAATTCAGACTGCGGTGAACAACGCGATATTCGCCTTCGTCGCACGCCCGACTGTTGCCGGCGCCGAACTGCTGGGTCGACTTCTCGAACCTATCCTCGGCGAGGAACAGGCCGCCCTACTGCCTATCGCAGCCTTAGGGTTCGCCGGCCCACTGATCAGCGGCGGCGGTTCCGTCGGGACCGCACTCCAAGAGATCGTCGACTCCGAGGGTTTCGAAGGTCTGCTGCTTAACCTCATCGGTGCCCTTGGGACGATCACCGACGGCTCGGTCAACGGAGGATACGGGCCTGATCTGGTTTCCCTTGTGGCGCCAATACTGTTTCCGAGCTTGCCGGAAGCCCTGTGGCCTGAGGTGCTTTCCGGGGGCTTTATCAGTGAACAGATCACTGAAGGCATGATGATTCCAACGTTTCCATACTTCTTGCCGACCTTCATTCAGCTCCCTGGCACCATCCCTACGCTGCAGGGACTAATTGAGTCGTTGCTCGGTGGCGAAGAAATGGCGAGCGCGAGCGTCATGGCGGCTCCGGTGGAGGAGGACCGGCCGATCGAGGAAGGTGTCAACTCGCTGGTCTACGGGGCGACAGCCGTGACGCTTCGCCTCGTAACCCTCGCAGCTCCGTTCGTTGCACCCATCCTGGGCGTTTCAAATGAAGAAGCTGCAGGCTTCCTCGCGCTCGGCACCCTTGGTCTCATCGGGCCGCTTATCAACGGAACGAATGGGTTTGGGCATACCATCCAGGATCTCGTTGACTCCGACGATTTCGCAGCGTTCCTCGACAATTCACTGGATCTTGTCCGTCTCCCAATAGACGGCGCGGTCAATGGAGGGTTCAGCCCGAATTTTGCGCCCCTTGTCAGCGGCTACCTTCCGCCTATACCGCCCGTTCAGGTGAACCCGACCCCGCCACCGAACGTAAATGTCCAACCCACGTACGGCACCATCTTGGCCGGGGGTTTCTATCCTCAGGGGCAAACGGTGAATGTCATTCCCAATCCGAACCCGATGCTGCCGCCCACCATCACCGTGGATGTCCAGCTGCCAGGCACGATTCCAACGCTGCAGGGATTGGTGACACGGGTATTCGGCTCGAATGAAACGAACACGCTCAAGACTGCGGGCGACAACGTCAAGCTCGCTGGTGTCACGGACGTCGAGAAGGACTCCCTAAAGCGGAATCGCCCGCTTCTCAACATCGTCAGGCACTCCCTTGGCGCGGACAGCGACGGCGTCAAGGCCGGAGCGGAAAGTGCAACAACTGGCAGGCACCGAATCGGCACACCAGTTCGCGACCTGATCAACAAGGTGGTCAACGGCGGTCGCGACAACGGTGACGACGACAACGGTGGCGAGGATAACGACAAACCCGCCGCCGAATAGGAAGCGATTCGACCAATGCCCACCTCTCGGCGAGGTGGGCATTGGTTTGTTTCCCGAGATCTGCGTCAGGGCTGCGGTCGAATGGGTGGTTTCAAGCGGTCTATGCAACACCGCCTTTGTGAGTGAGGAGTGTTGCGATGGCTCGTTTGGTGTTTCAGTCGAGGAAGCCGCTGTTTTGGGAGCAGATCCGTTTGGGCTTGCTGCCGGGGGATGCTGGTGTGGCCGTGGGCCTGTCGGCGACCTGCGGGCGGCGTTGGTTCCGCGAAGCTGGCAGGGTGAAGCCGCATCTGAGCAAACCAGCGTTGAGGGGTCCGCGCCCGCGCCTGACACTTGATGAGCGCATCGAAATTCAGGCCGGCGTCCACGCTGAGGAGTCGTTGCGTTCCATTGGGCGGCGATTGGGTCGGCCGGCATCGACGATCAAGCGCGAGATCGACAACAACACCGACCTGCGTACCCGTAAGAATCCGAAGAGATCGGGTATCGGCGCAAGCACGCGTTCGGCGCGCATGAAAGTGGTGCCACGGCCAAGGTGGCCTACCGAGCGATGTCGGCTCACGACCGGTCAGCTGATCGGGCGCGTCGCCCTAAACTGCGCAAACTGGCCATGAATGACACGTTGCGCGATGAGGTGCAGAGTCGATTGGAGTTGCGGCATAGTCCGCAGCAGATCGCCAAGCGATTGCGCATCGACTTTCCCGACGAGCCGGAGATGTGGGTGTCACACGAAGCCATGTACCAGGCGATCTACGTGCAGGGACGTGGGTCGCTGCGCCGCGAACTGCACCAGTGCTTGCGGACTAAGCGCGCGGTGCGCCGGTCTAGCATCAGCCCGGCACCCGGCGCGGCCGCATCCCAACATGATCAATATCAGCCAACGCCCAGCCGAGTTCGCCGACCGCGCGGTGCCCGGGCATTGGGAGGGTGATCTCATCCTGGGCAGCACCGCTTCTGGTTCGGCGATCGGCACCCTTGTCGAGCGCAGCACCCGGTTCGTGATGCTGCTGGCCGCCCGACGACCACACCGCTGAACGTGTGCAGGACGCGATCGTCGCCAAGATCACCGAGTTGCCCACCCATCTGCGTCGCTCGTTGACCTGGGATCAGGGCAGCGAGATGGCCAACCATAAAGCGATCGCCGCGGCCACCGATCTCGACATCTACTTCTGCGATCCGCATTCGCCGTGGCAACGCGGCAGCAACGAAAACACCAACGGGCTGCTGCGCCAGTACTTCCCCAAGGGAACCGATCTATCGATCTATGGCGAGCACTACCTGGACTACGTCGCTGCAGAACTCAACGGACGCCCCCGCGAAACCCTCAAATGGAAAACCCCGGCCGAAGCCCTCAACGAACTACTGTCGAAACCGTCCGCTGTTGCAAAGACCGCTTGAAACCGCCATGAAGATCGCGCCCCTCCTGCAGAACTCGCGCAAGCGGCATAGATTCAGCCGGTGAACCGCCGCAACCTTGAGTTCTGTTGCGGCATCGTCGTCATCGGAGTTCTGGCCGGGGTCGCAGGTCTGTGCACGACGCTCCTGCTGCGCTTCGTCGAGCACCTGACCTATCACTACACCTTCGGCACGCTCTTAGCGGGCGTCACCGGTAGCAGCCCAGTACGACGCGCAGTGGGTCCGATGATCGGAGGCGCGCTCGCGGGCTTCGGCTGGTGGATGCTTCGCCGGCGCACCGAGGTGCCGCCGCTGACCGAGACGATTCACAATCACGGCCGCATCCCCCCCTGACGATGACGATCGACGCTGCGCTTCAAGTGTTGGTCGTCGGCTCGGGTGCATCACTTGGCCGCGAAGGCGCGCCACGTCAATTCGCCTCTGCCCTTGGCGATCTCGGCACATCCCGGTGGTCGCTCACTGAGCGCGACCGCGAGATCCTTCCGTCTTGCGCGGCCGGTGCCGGCTTGGCCGCCGTCTACAGCGTTCCGATCGGCGGCGCCCTGTTCGCCACCGCCATCATCCTGAAGACCTGGCATCCGCGTGCGGTCGGCACGGCCCTGATCACCTCCAGTCTCGCGGTCGCCGTCGCGTCGCCGGTCACGCATGAGGCCACGCCGCTGGACTGGCCCGATCCCCAATTGTCTTATCTGCTGACGGGTTTCGCGCTAGTGCTGGCGCCTCTTGCCCTTGGCGTCGGGACGGGGTTCAACTACCTCATGGCACGGGCGAGACCGGCTGCATTGATGAAGTCCTGGATCCTCATACCGTCCATCGCTGCGGCCGGCCTCCTAATCGGGCTGTGCTCAATCCGCTATCCGGAGTTGCCTGGAAACGGCAAGAGCATTCTGACGATCAGCCTGAACAGCGGGCTCACACTCGCGCCGCCGTCGTACTGCTGTTCCTCAAACCGCTTCTCACCGCAGTGTTTCTGCGGGCAGGCGCAGTCGGCGGCATGCTTACCCCCTCGCTCGCGACAGGCGCGGCGATGGGATCTGTTGTGGCGATGGCGATCAATACGTGGACCGAACACCACGTCAGCGTGCCCGCCGTATCGCTGACTTGCGCGGCCGGCGTACTCGCGATCGCGCAGCGGGCACCGATATGGGCGGCGATATTCGTCTGGGAGTTGGCGCGCCCGCCCTGGTGGCTGCTGGCGCCATTTCTCGTCGCCGCGGTCGCAGCCCACTCACTACGACTACTGGCCGAAAGGCGTCGCGCTCCTGACAGTGAGGCTGACTGACCTTTACTGCGGCTTCTTGGCCCAGATTCCGGCGTCGCCGACGATGCCCACAGGCACCGCACCCGACAGGCTGACGTTCTGCACGCGCGGGCCTGCCGCGACGATGGTCGTGTCCTGCAGGATCGGCAACACCGTCGACATGTTCCACAACCGCGGCTCCACCGCGTCGATCACATCGCCGATGTTCTCCGTGCCGCGCAACGCCGCATCGATCTTCGGCTGAATGCTCCGGTCGCAAGTGCCGGTGATATTACTCGGCGCTTGGATGAGTTCGTCCGACTCCGGCGCGGGGCTTCGGGTCGTCGGAGTCGCGGTCGCTGCGGCGGTAGTCGACGGCGGGTTCGGCGCATTGGACGACGCGGGAGACGGAGGCGCGCCGGCAGCCGTCGTCGGAACCGGCGTAGCCTCTAGCGCCCGGCAGCCGTAGCGAGACGACAACGCCGTGGCCAGGTCGCCGCCGGCCTGATGCCAGCCGACGATCGCGTCGACGCGGTTCTGCGCGAGCGCATCTCCGTACAGGACAACAGGATCCAAAGCGAGCACCGACGCCTCGATGCCGACATTGCGCAACTGGTCTGCAGCAGTGTTGGCAACCGCCACCGACGTCGGGTCATTCGTCGCCACCCCGATCACCAGCGACAACGGCACGCCGTCCTTGGTGATACGCCCGCGATCGTCGTCGGGCACTGGCGTACCCGGTGTTGGCGACGGCGGAGTATCAACCGGCACAAGCTGATACCCCGCGGTTCCCAACAGCCGCAGCGCGGCCTCCTTGCTCAATGCGGGCGGCGACGTCGGCGTGTATCCGGGATCCGACGGCGAGCGCACCTGCGCCTGTGCCAGGGTCACCGTATTGTCGCTTCCCGCACCGACCGCGGCGAGCAGATCGACGTCGAGAAGACCCAGAATCGCCTTGCGCACCTGCACATCCGCGAGCTTCGGCTGCTGAGCTCGCATGGTCAGTTGCATGACCCGTGGCGTGACGATCCGCGACGTCCGCACATCTGGAATGGCCGACAGTTGCGCGAACGCCGACGATCCGCCGTGCACCTGCGCCACTTGGGTGTCGCCGTTGCGGATCGAATCCGCAAGCGCCGCAGTCGCACCCGCGCGCCGGAACAAGAGTTGATCAGGCCTCGCGGGCTGCGCCCAGTACCGGTCGTTACGCGCCAGCATGATCTCCTCGCGCTGCGGATCGATGTTCTCCACGCGGAATTGACCGCCCGTAACAGGTAGCGCCCGCGCCAGACCCGACGCGAAGCCTCCCGGTATGTCCTTCACGATGTGCGCCGGCAGGATGTCGTTGAACAGTTCGCGCCACGCCGGGTACGGCTGCGAGAACGTCACCACCGCCGTCTTGCCACCCTCGATCGACTGGACGCCCGTGATGAGGTCGTAGCCGGCCGGGTCGACGACGCCGGGCTGGCTGACCATCTGCCGCCAGAGGTACCAGTAGTCGTCCGCACCGATCGGTGCGTTGTCCGTCCACTGCGCTTCCGGCCGGATCTTGTAGGTGACGGTGAACGGGCCGTCGGTCGTCACCTCAGCCGATACCAGAAGCGTCGGGTCCAGCTCCCACCGTGAGCCGGTCGGCGACGCGGGATCGGGGACGGGACGAAATGAACTCGGCAGGACGAGCGAGCTGATCGCCGCGTTCACCGGCGATTGATCCGAGAGCAGATGTGAGTTGAACCCGGGGCCGATGGTGTCGATGGCCATGATGATCTGCGTCGCCTTCGGCGGCGGTGGAGTTGTGGTTTCGGTGGTGTCGGTGCTCTGCGGTGCAGGTGGGGGGCTCACAGTGCAGCTACCGACAAGAACTACCGATGCGATGAGTACGACGCCCCGCGCGATCTGGTCACGACGGCGGGCTGACGGCACGCCCATCAGGGTATCGACAGGGCCACGATCCTCCGATTCCGGAGCTGGACGCCAAGCCCGGCTATCCATTCGACGAAGCCGTTATAGCAAACTCTGTTTGCTGGCTCAGTTTACAGTCTCCACCCCGGGACCCCTACCGGGCCATACGCGCGGGTATGGAGCGGCCAGCGAAGATCCTGAGTCGCGATTTCTAAGAGCCTAGTAGGCACACACATCGTCCTGACGGGCGAACTAGCTTTAATTCTTCAACGATTTAAAGATTTCTCAGGTGAAGCTACGCTGCGCTACTGTGTTGAGCGTCGCGTCCTCTGACCGGGTCGACGACCTGTACGGCGTAAGCGACATGCTTATTTGAAGGGTTGCTCAGCAAACTTGTTCTGAATCGATTCATGCCTTACGCTTCCGAGCGGGGGAAGTTCGATCCAAATCCAATTCCTGAGGGGAACTATGAATACACGTGTCCAAAAGGGCGTTACCGCCGGCGTTGCGCTCGTCGGCGCTGGGGTGATGGCTGCTGCGCCTGCCATCCAGCAGGCTCCAGAGGTTCTGCGGAGCGCCAGCGCCGATGTCCAGCTCGCGGCAGCGTTGACGGGTACGCCCGCAGAAAACCTTGCGCTATCGGCCCAACGGACCGTCACCGGGTTGGTCGGGGCACCGGTTGGTGTCGCAACCGCCGCCATCGCACTTGCCCAGGGCCAGAACACCGGCGCGTACGCGGTCCTCAAGGAGGTTGTCGACGGACCCTTGTGGGCGGCTGACCCCGCCATCTATGCGCTCGATGATCTGCTGCCGGCGCCGATCGGGGGCAGCCCAGGCAACGTGCAGGAGGACCGGGGCACCAGCCTGATAACACAGTTCCGTGCCGACCAGCTCATCGCTGCGCGCGACGACATCAACGAAGCCGTCCGTGACAGCCTCGGCGTCGGACCCGCAACTCAGCCGACCGGCAACCAGGTCAGCCCGGCGTACGCGGCGGCCCGCCTCGGTGGCGGCCTCGCGGTTTCGGCGACGCGCGCCGCGCAAAGCGCCGTCACGGCTCCGCTGGGCTTGGTGGCCGTCGCGGAGGGTGTGCAGGAGAGCTTCGAGACCGGCAATAACAAGCCGCTCTACTTGGCCCTGCAGGCTTACATTGACGGGCCGAACTACGTGACCGATCCGATCGTCTTCGCCGTAGATGACGTCTTGCCAGAGCCCATTGGTGGCGATCCTCAGACGAACCCCGCATTGATGAACGGAAGCCAGATCTCGCAGCTTCGCGGCAATGTCCTGTTGGCGCCGCGAGATGCCGTCCGCAGCGTGGTTGCCGGCGCTCTCAACGTCGATCCGGTCACCGGCCAGGCGCCAGCCCCGGCGGCAACGCTGACCAATAGGACCGCGACGGCTGACACCACCGAGCGGAAGGGTCCGGTCACTCGAGTCCTCAGCTCGCTGAAGGCAACCCCGGATGGCGCTTCCACCGGATCCACAGTCGGCAAGCACCGGGCCCCGGCGACCGGCGGCCTGAGCAATCTCTTCAAGAAGAAGGAAGACAACAAGACCGACACCAGCACCGAGGCCGCTGACACCAAGTAGCAGCCCCACGAAAAGCCGGCCACGCGATCCGTGGCCGGCTTTTTCGTCGCCAGAGTTATCCGCGCGCTTTGGCCCGCGCCCGATTACGGCCGCGGGTGGTCGCGTCCAGCTCCACCTTGCGCACCCGGACCACCTCTGGCGTGACCTCGACGCACTCGTCCTCCGCGCAGAACTCCATCGCCTGCTCGAGACCGAGCTCGAGCGGGCGGGCAAGTGTCTCAAAGACATCGGCGGTCGACGACCGCATGTTGGTCAGCTTCTTCTCCCGCGTCACGTTGACGTCGAGATCCTCGGCGCGCGGATTGATGCCGACGACCTGACCCTCGTAGGTGTCCTCACCCGGCTCCACGAAGAACTGCCCGCGGTCGGCCAACTGGATCATCGCGAACGGTGTGATGGAGCCCGACCGGTCCGACACCAACGATCCCGTGTGCCGCGCCCGGATCTCCCCCGCCCACGGGCGGTACCCGTCGAAGACGGCATTCGCGATCCCGGTGCCGCGCGTCAGCGTCAGGAAGTCGGTACGGAAGCCGATCAAGCCGCGGCTCGGCACGATGAAATCCATTCGCACCCAACCCGCCGCGTGGTTGGTCATCTCCTCCATCCGACCCTTGCGGGCGGCCATCAACTGCGTGATCGCGCCGACGAACTCGTCGGGGCAGTCGATGGTCATCGCCTCGAACGGCTCGTGCAGCTTGCCGTCGATCGTGCGGGTGACCACCTGCGGCTTGCCGACTGTCAGCTCGAACCCTTCCCGACGCATCTGCTCGACAAGGACCGCCAGCGCCAGCTCTCCGCGGCCCTGCACCTCCCAGGCGTCGGGCCGGTCGATGTCGACGACCTTTATCGACACATTGCCCACGAGCTCACTGTCCAAGCGCGACTTCACCATTCGAGCGGTCAGCTTGTGTCCCTTCACCTTGCCCGCGAGCGGCGACGTGTTCGTCCCGATCGTGACCGAGATCGCCGGCTCGTCGACGCTGATGCGCGGCAACGCGTGCGCGTGCTCGGGATCGGCCAGCGTGTCGCCGATCATGATCTCCGGCAGCCCAGCGACCGCGACGATGTCACCGGCGATGGCCTCGTCGGTCGACGTCCGGTCCACACCTTCGGTGACGAGCAGTTCGGTGATCTTCGCGTTCGTGATGACCGGATGGCCGTCGACTTCTCGCATCCACGCCACCTGCTGGCCCTTGCGAATTCGGCCCTTGTAGATGCGGATCAGCGCGAGCCTGCCGAGGAACGCCGAGGCGTCGAGGTTGGTCACCAACGCCTGAAGCGGCGCCTCGGGGTCGCCTTGCGGCGGCGGGATGTGCTCCAGCAGCACGTCGAACAGCGGGTCGAGGTTCTCGCCGTCGGGGTTCTCACCGTTGGCGGGTTCGGTGGTGCTCGCTATCCCCGCCCGGCCCGACGCGTACAGCGTCGGCAATCCGAGCGCGTTCTCGGCCGCCTTCTGAGCCTCGTCGTCGAGATCGGACGCGACGTCGAGCAGCAGATCGTGGCTTTCCGAGACCACCTCGGAGATGCGGGCGTCGGGCCTATCTGTCTTGTTCACTACGAGGATCACCGGCAGGTGTGCGGCCAGCGCCTTGCGCAGCACGAAGCGCGTCTGCGGAAGCGGGCCCTCGGACGCATCGACCAGCAGCAGCACACCGTCGACCATGGACAACCCGCGTTCGACCTCGCCGCCGAAATCGGCGTGACCCGGGGTGTCGATGACGTTGATCACCGTCATGCTGCCGTCAGGGTTCCTGCGATGCACGGCGGTGTTCTTCGCCAGGATCGTGATGCCCTTTTCCTTCTCCAGATCACCGGAGTCCATCAGGCGCTCGATCGCGTCATCACCCCGGTGCGTCAGCGCGCCCGACTGCCGCAGCATCGCGTCGACGAGGGTCGTCTTCCCATGGTCGACGTGTGCCACGATGGCGACATTGCGAAATTCCACGCTGGTGATTGTCTCAGTGCAGTCGGCCTATTACGAAAACGAGAGATTCCCGTCACGTGAAGCCCGGCGCCCTCGCTGACCTCAAACCGAAGAAAAAGTGCTGCCGAAGCAAGCCGCGGTGCAAGAAATGCCCGGTCGTCGTGCATAAAGTGCGGAAAGCCGAGCGCACCGGCATCCGCGGCAAGCAGTTGATGAAGGTTTTCAAGCGGGCGAGAAAATCCTGATCGTCCCAGCTTCCAGGCGTACCGTGATTTTTGTTCCGGCAGCCGAGCGAAGGTGGCTAATATGTCGGTTTACGAAGTTCTGGCGATCGTCCTGATCGCCGTGATCGGCCTGGCTACCACGGCCGCGATCTATCTCGGGCTACTCAATTGGATGGGTGCCTTGTTCGTCGTTCGGTGCGCAGCGTGTCACCACCTGGCGTTCTCGTCGGCGAAGGACCCACGGCAGTCCTGCCCGCATTGCCGTCATCCGGTGCTGACGCATCCGCTCTACGCGCTGCACCACCCCCGCTCCCGGTCCCAGGTGCGCGTGGTGGGTGACCGGCTCCGCTATTGAGCTCGCGTCACGGATAGCTCAGCAGCATCATCACCCGGCCGTCAGGAGACCGAACGGCGACGGGCGGCTGGCGCGTCGTCTAGGCCGAATCACCCAGCGCGCGAGCAAGATCGGCGAGCCACGCTCGGTCTGCGGGCACCCACGGCAGGGCATCGAGCTCGCGGGCCGTCACCCAGCGCAGGGCGCGGTGGTCATTGGGTCGCAGCGCGCCACCGGTTTGGGTGACGCGATACGCGCGCAGCGTCATCGCCTCGTTCAGCGCCACGTCGGCGCCGAGACGCTCACCGACGGTCACTTCGACGCCGAGTTCCTCGAGCAGTTCGCGCGCCAACCCGTCGGCGTCGCTCTCGCCGGGGGCGACCTTGCCGCCGGGAAGTTCCCACAGACCCGCGAGAACTGGCGGGCGTTCGCGCTGCGCCACCAGCAGTCTGGTGCCTGCAATCAGCGCACCTGCGACGACGATCTGGTTCGGCATCGCGGCTGACGGTACAGGTCGAGGTGAGACCAAGGTCAACACCGCGCCATCGATGTTGTTGGCGCGGTGGCATCCGAAGTTGAGCTACTTGTCTTTGTTGCGTCCGGGCCGCGGTGGTGGTGGCGGCTTGGCCTTGGTGGTGGGCGAGAACTTCCCGCCCTTCTTGGGATCGTATGAGCCCTGCTTGGGATCGGCCATGGTGATACCTCCCGATTGACTTACCAACGTCGACGCTATCCGAGAAGCTGATGTCACCGAACAGGAACTGCGATGAAACTCGAGTGTTTTCGGCTTGGTGGCACGACGATCTGGTTTGGCATCGCGGCTGACGGTATACCTAACAGGCATGGCTGTGTTATCGGACGAACAAGTAGACGCCGCACTGCCCGACCTCAACGGCTGGGAGCGCAAAGACGGAGCACTGCGCCGGTCGATCAAATTCCCCGCGTTTCTCGACGGCATCGACGCCGTGCGCCGGGTGGGCGAACGAGCCGAGCAGAAGGACCATCATCCTGACATCGATATCCGTTGGCGGACTGTGACTTTCGCTCTGGTCACGCATTCCGAGGGCGGGATCACCGATAAGGATGTGGAGATGGCGAAGGAGATCGACGGGATCGTGGAAGCCTAGGCGAGGTGGCCGCGATCCACGCCAGCGTCGCCAGCGTCGCCACGATGTAGATCAGCCCTGCCCACGCGAGGTACCAGGGCCTGCTGATGATCCAGATCGTGGGCTGAGCGAAGCTGAGCAGCCACGGCACGCCGATGATCGTCAGTGCCAACCAGCCCCACCCGAGGATCCGTGCGCCGCGCAGGTTGCGCAACGGGCCGTGCAGCAGCCAGATGATCAGGGGCAGCACCCACACCCAGTGGTGGGTCCACGAGATCGGCGACAGCAGCAGACCGAACAGTGAGACCACAACGATCCCGCCGAGCCGGTCGTCACTGCCCAGCGCCCGCCACGCCAGGAACGCCACCACAGCTGTCGCGACGATCGCCACGACCACCGCGGGCCCGTAGCCAGCATCGTGGCCGAGGATCCGCGAGATGCCACCCCGCCACGACTGGTTGAACGACGTTCCGATCGGACCGACACGGCTCGCGTCGCCGAGCAATTCGGTGAAGTAGTAACGGGTTTGGTCGCCGACTACCAACGCGGACACACCGATCGTCGCGAAGAACACGACAGCCGAGAACACGACCGCCGCCCAGCGGCGCTTGCCGACGAAGTACAGCCCGCTCACCGCGGGCGTCAGCTTCACCCCGGCCGCCAGGCCGACCAGAAGTCCCGACACCCACCACCGTGCGCTGTAGACGGCGTAGAGCACGGCCAGCACCAGCAGCACGTTGATCTGGCCGTAGTCGAATGTGCTGCGCAGCGGTTCGAGCCAGATACCGACAGCTGTCCACAGCATCGCGATGCGCCGGCTCTTCGCGAGTTCGTCGTCGGTGACGAGGAGCCGCTGGCTGATGCGCACCACGCCGTAGAGCGCGGCGATGATGCCGAGCTGCCACGCCAGCGCCACGAGCCCGAACGGCACCAGGTGCAGCGGGTAGAACACGACGGCCGCGAACGGCGGATAGGTGAACGGCAGCGGGAAGTCCGGCGTCTGGTCGGCGTAGACGTAGTCGTACAGCGTGCCTGGCTCGGTCAAGGCCCCTGCACCGCCGACGTAGACGTGCAGGTCGACGAAGTTCGCGCCGTTGGGCACCAGATACGTCCACGCCAGCCGCGCGGCGATGCTCAACAGGAGCAGCCACGGCGCCGCGGCCGCCAATCGCGTCGGCAGCCGCGGGTCCGTCTTCGCTGTGGCGTCTATTCGACCGACTCTAGCCATCCGGTCACCGATGAACGTCGCCTCAGTAACGGTTGCATAAATGCCACACGTGTCACTTGAGTCACACCAGTAACTAACTAGCTTCGGGTGCAGGCCTTCGCCAACAAACGATTGGGAGAACCATGAACCACACCCGGAAACTATTTGTGTCAACCATGATCGCCGCCGCGGGCGCGGTCACGGCGCTATCGCTGAGCGCGACGGCGTCCGCCAATCCGGTGCCGGCCCCGGCGCCCCCAAATCCCGGAGCACAGCTGCTCACCCAGCTGTCGACCGTCGGCGCCGCTGCGCCGCAGCTGATGCAGACCCTCGCGAGCTCGATGTCCGGCGCCTCGACCCCGGCCCAGGCTGCGACGCCCGCGACTCCGCCCCCCGGCGCCACCGCATCGCTGACCCTGCCGCAGACGCCCGCGCTTCCGACGGTGCCTGCCGCTCCGGCGGCACCCGCCGCCGCGCCGGCCGCCGCGGCCGCCCCGGCCAACGCTCTGTCGTCGCTGACCTCCGCGCTGCCCGCGCCGCTGTCGAATGCCGGCGGGCTGGCGTCGTTGCTTCCGAGCGGTTTGTCCGTGCCCGGCCTGACCGCACCCGCGGCGGCGGCACCCGCAGCGCCGCTGGCGACGGCTCCCGCCTTGGCGGTGCCTGCCCTGACTGCGCCGATCGCACCGATTGCCGCCGCCCCGGCTGCTGCGGCACCGGCGGCAGCCGCCCTCCCCGGCGTTCCCGCCGGGGTGCTCAGCGCCCTGCCGTGACGCTCTGAGCGACCGCCACACCTTCGAGCCCAGGGAGAACCCATGTCAACGACCCGCAAGCTGTTCGCCAACGCCGCCATCGCAGTCGGCTCGTCGGCAGCACTGCTGCTGGGCATGACGGGTACCGCCAACGCCGAGCCGGCCGCTCCACTGCCCATCGATGCCGCCCAGGCACCGGGTCTTCAGGCAGTGGAGGGGCTGAGCCCGGCGATCGAGAAGGCGGCCGCCGATCCGTACAACGCCGTGTCGACGCTGATGGCGGCGGCTGCGGCGTTCACGGGCGATTCGGCGGCACCCCCGGACTCGAAGAATGTGGCGACCGCGGTCAACAGCTTCGTCGCAGAACCGGCCGCCGCGCACGTGCCCGCACCGGGCGCGGTGCCTGGCGCGGAGGCTCACCTGCCCGCGGGCGTCGACCCGGCCCACGCCGTCGGACCGGCCTCCGACGCCCTTCCCGCTCCCGCCCCCGACGCGGCCGCGTCACCCGAGGTGGCGTCAGTAGTCGCGCCTGCGCCGGCTCCCGAGGGTGCGCCGCCGGCTCCCGAGGCCGCGGCCAACCCGGCATTCGGCGACGACGCGCCGCCGACACAGGACTTCCTGTATCCGTCGATCAGCAACGGGTGCCTGAAGGACGGCGGAAACGTCCTCGCGACCGCGATCTCGGTGGCAGGGCCGGCCAGGATCCCCGCGCCGGGACCCGCTGCAGGCCAGACCGCCTACGTGTTCACCGCCATCGGCACGCCGGGCCCGGCGGCTGAGCAGAAGCTGCCGCTCAACGTCACCTGGGTGAATCTGACCACGGGTAAGTCGGGCACCGCCGCACTGCAGCCGCGTTCGGACATCAACCCGCAGGGCCCGACGACCCTGTCGGCGATCGTCGACACCGGCTCGGGCAGCATCATGTCGACGATCTTCGGCCAGGTGACCACCACCGAGAAGCAGTGCCAGTTCATGCCCACCATCGGCTCGACGGTGGTGCCCTGACACCAGCTCTCGCGACATAGCGTTCCTGGTTGTGAATCAGCCCGATCGACGACCAGGAACGCTGTTTCGCGTCAGTAGGCCATGAAGAGGATGGCGTCCCGGTCGTACTCGCGGCCGGGATGCTGCTCAGAAAGGTGCTTCTGCGCCTTCTCGACGAGATCGTCCTCATCCGAGCCGGTGATCGCCTCGCCGCACGGACAGTTCAGGTGGGTCTTCATCCCTCTACGATCCCACAGCCAAGATGGAGGGCATGGACTTATACGACGTCATGCGCACAACGGGAGCGGTCCGCCGGTTCACCGACGACCCACTTCCCGATGAGGTGCTCGAACGCATTCTCGACAACGCCCGGTTCGCGCCGAGCGGCGGAAATCGGCAGGGCGCCCGCGTGATCGTGGTCCGTGACAGGGCGACGCGCGAAAAGATCGTCGAGCTCAGCGTGACGGGCGCGCGACGCTACCTCGCGCAGACCAAGAACGGCGAGGGACCGTGGAATCCCGTGACGCCCATGAAGGTTTCCGCCGAGGAGGTGGCCGCAACCGAGGTCCCGCCGTATCTGGGCGCGCCCGTGCTCACGGCGGGAGCTGTGCTGGTGGTGTGTGTCGACCTCAACGTGTGTGCGGCGTTCGACCAGCACCTCGACCGCATTGCCGTGATCCCCGGCGCCTCGGTCTACCCGTTCGTCTGGAACATCCTGCTGGCGGCCCGCAACGAGGGCTACGGCGGCGTGCTCACCACGATGGCCGTCGCAGAAGAGCCCCGCGTGAAGGAACTGCTAGGGATCCCGAGGGACTACGCGATCGCCGCGGTGCTGCCGATCGGCAAACCGGTCAAACAGGTCGAGAAGCTGACGCGCAAACCCGTTTCGGACTTCGCCACCAGAGAGCGCTTCGACGGCGAACCGCTCTAGCCCCTACTTCTTGGCGTCCTTGGCCGGGCCCTTCCCCGGGTCGTCCCCTGCCCTCCGGGCGTGGGCCCTGCGCTCCTGCCCCCGAGCCGCCTTCATCTGCTTCTTGTAGTACCGCACCTTCTCCAGCGACCCCGCGTCGACGATGTCGGCCACCGAAAGATACGAGCCCGCCTTGCCGTAGTCCCCTGCCGCCTCGCGCCAGCCCTTGGGCGTCACGCCGTACTGCTTGCCCAACAGCGCCACGAAGATGCGCGCCTTTTGGTCGCCGAAGCCGGGCAACTCCTTGAGCCGCGCCAACACCTCCGCGCCGTCGGGGTCGCCCGCCGTCCAGACTGCGGGGGCGTCACCGCCGTAGCGGTCGACGATGATCTGCGCGAGCGCCTGAATGCGCTTGGCCATCGACCCGGGGAAGCGGTGAACGGCAGGCCGTTCCGCGCACAGTGCGGCGAACTTCTCGGGGTGGTAATCGGCGATCTCGCGGGCATCCACACCGCCCATTCGGTCGGCGATCTTCTTCGGGCCCGCGAACGCCACCTCGAGCGGGATCTGCTGGTCGAGCAGCATCCCGACCAGCAGCGCAAAAGGATTGGACTCCAGCAGGGCATCGGCCTCGACGTCTTGGGCCAACTGCAAGGTGGGCATTCGGCAAGTTTAAGGGGCAGAACAAGAGGTCTGCGTCGGTCGATTGTGCAAACGTGTACACGACAACCGGTGTCGGATCCGTGGGGGATGAAGATGAGACGTGTGGCTGTACCTCTACTCGGGGCGGTGGTAACCGCCATAACGTTGGCCACCGCAGCGAACGCGATACCTGACCAGGGCACGCCTGCATTCGACGAGTACATGCAAGGCCTCGATCGCAATGGCTACCACCTGAATCCGGACACTGCGTGGCGCGTCGCTCACCAGGCATGCATGGGCGGCATACCGGGATACATCGGTCTGGAACTGGCTGCTCAGGGGGTCATCGGACCCGGAGCGCAGGAGCGGGTGTTCGAAGTGGCCAGGAAGTACGCCTGCCCGGTCCAGTAGTCGCCAAGTGGCACCTGAAGACCGCTTCAAGCATTCAACCGGTTCACATCCGGGCGTCTAGCTCGGCGGTTTGACGCCGCCCTGACCCGGGAACCCCCGCCTGTGAGTTAGGTCTCAGCATGCTGTCAACCGCACAATTTCAGATCGAGGTCAGGAGTCCGCGTTGTCCGATACCGACACTCCGTCCGCGGCCACCGAGGTGTACGCGAGCGGTCACCGCTTCGTCGAAGTCCAGGCCAGTCCGGAGTTCCAGGAACTGCGAAGTAGACTGCGGCGCTTCGTGTTCCCTATGACCGCGGTGTTTCTCCTGTGGTACTTCGCCTACGTCATGCTCGGCGCGTTCGCCCACGACTTCATGGCCATCAAGGTGTGGGGCAACATCAACGTCGGCATCGTCATCGGCCTCGGGCAGTTTGTCACCACCTTCCTGATCACGTTCATCTACGTGCGGTTCGCCAACCGTGAGCTCGATCCACGCGCCGAAGCCATTCGCAACGAACTGGAAGGGGCGCCGCATGACCGCGCAGGTTCTCGCCGCTGACGGCGAAACGGTGGGCAACCCCGCCGCCAACATCGGAATCTTCCTGTTGTTCGTCGCGGTGACACTGTTCATCGTGATCCGGGCCAGCAAGAAGAACGCGACTGCGGCCGAGTTCTTCACCGCTGGCCGCTCGTTCACCGGCCCGCAGAACGGCATCGCGATCTCGGGCGACTACCTGTCGGCCGCCAGCTTCCTCGGCATCGCGGGCGCGATCGCCGTCTACGGCTACGACGGTTTCCTCTACTCCATCGGCTTCTTGG
Organism: uncultured Actinomycetota bacterium; assembly: GCA_963786995.1. Lineage (GTDB taxonomy): Bacteria > Actinomycetota > Actinomycetes > Mycobacteriales > Mycobacteriaceae > Mycobacterium. The sequence continues at coordinate 109,108 of CAWBBH010000013.1, forward strand.
TGGCGTGGCTGGTCGCACTGCTGCTGGTCGCCGAATTGCTCCGTAACGCAGGCAAATTCACGATGGCCGACGTGCTGAGCTTCCGGCTCAGACAACGTCCGGTGCGCATGGCCGCCGCCCTCACCACACTCGCGGTGTGCCTGTTCTACCTGCTGGCCCAGATGGCAGGCGCAGGCGGGCTTGTCGCGCTGCTGCTCAACATCACCAGCGACATCGGGCAGGCGCTCGTCATCGCCGTTGTCGGTCTGCTGATGATCCTCTACGTGCTCATCGGCGGGATGAAGGGCACCACCTGGGTGCAGATCATCAAGGCGGTCCTGCTGATCGGCGGCGCCGCGCTGATGACGGTGTGGGTGCTGGCCAGGATTCGGCCTCAACTTCTCCGAGATGCTCGGTTCCGCGCAGTCGGCGGTCTCGGGGGCGACCACCGAGGGCGTCGCCCAGCGCGACGTGCTCGCGCCTGGCGCCCAGTACGGCGCCAGCCTCACCTCACAGATCAACTTCGTGTCACTGGCCCTGGCGCTGGTGCTCGGCACCGCGGGTCTGCCGCACGTGCTGATGCGCTTCTACACCGTCCCGACCGCCAAGGAAGCACGGCGCTCGGTGGTCTGGGCGATCGTCCTCATCGGCGCGTTCTACCTGTTCACGCTGGCGCTGGGATACGGCGCGGCGGCACTCGTCGGACCCGACGCCATCCTCGCCGCGCCCGGCGCGCAGAACTCCGCGGCGCCGCTGCTGGCGTTCGAACTCGGCGGCGTGGTCCTGCTCGGCATCATCTCCGCGGTCGCCTTCGCGACGATCCTCGCGGTCGTCGCCGGCCTGACCATCACCGCGGCGACGTCGTTCGCGCACGACATCTACGCCAGCGTCATGAAGAACCACGAGGTCAACGAGAGCGAACAGGTGCGGGTGTCGCGGATCACCGTCATCGTGATCGGCATCCTCTCGATCCTGCTCGGGATCCTCGCCGCCGAACAGAACATCGCGTTCCTGGTGGCCCTGGCGTTTGCGGTCGCTGCCGCCGCCAACCTGCCGACCATCCTGTATTCGCTGTACTGGCAACGGTTCAACACCCGCGGCGCGCTGTGGAGCATGTACGGCGGGCTGATCTCGACGATCGTGCTGATCATCTTCTCGCCCGCGGTGTCGGGCGCCAAGACCGCGATGATGCCGGGCGTCGACTTCGCCTGGTTCCCGCTGGCCAACCCGGGCATCGTGTCGATTCCGCTGGCGTTCATCCTCGGCATCGTCGGCACGCTGACGTCGTCGGATCGCGGTGACCCGGAACTGAACGCGGAGTTCGAGGTGCGAGCGCTGACCGGCGTCGGCGCCGAGAAAGCGGTCACACCTCACTGATCTGGTGGAATAGAGCAGGTGGCTGCGCCGCTGAACAACCACATGCTCGAAACCACGCCGCGACGCCGCTACGCGTTCCCCCTGTTGGCCTACGCGTTCGCGGCGGTCATGGTGGGTACGACACTGCCGACGCCGATGTATGCGCTCTACGCGGATCGCATGCACTTCGACGTGCTGACGACGACGGTCATCTATGCGACGTACGCGTTCGGTGTCCTGTTCGCGCTGCTGGCCTTCGGCCGATGGTCGGATGCCCTCGGACGGCGGCCTCTTCTGCTAGCCGGCACCGTGGCGGCGCTCGCGAGCGCAGTGGTGTTCCTTGCCGCCGATTCAGTGCCGATGCTGTTGGTCGGACGAGTTCTGTCCGGGTTGTCGGCGGGCATCTTCACAGGTACCGCCACGGCAGCCGTCATCGAAGCGGCACCGCCCAAGTGGCACGGCCGCGCTGCAGCGGTCGCCACCGCCGCGAACGTCGGCGGCTTGGGTGGGGGCCCGCTACTCGCGGGAGTTCTCGTTCAGTACGCGCCTCATCCGCTGCACCTGACATTTATCGTGCACATCGGAATGACCGTGCTGGCCGCGGTGGCGGTGATCGTCGTGCCGGAAACGTCCGAGCGCACGGGAAGCATTGGCTTACAACGCCTTGCGGTGCCGCCTGAGGTTCGCGGCGTCTTCGTCATCGCAGCGATTGCCGCATTCGCCGGCTTCGCCGTCACCGGCCTGTTCGCGTCGGTGGCACCGGCGTTTCTCTCCAGCGTCATCGGCGTCGAGAATCACGCTGTCGCTGGCGCTGTCGCATCCACTGTCTTCATCGCCTCAGCGGTAACCCAACTCTTCGCGGGCCGTATCGCACCGAGGAAGGCGCTTGTCATCGGCTGCGCCATCCTGGTGGTCGGAATGGTAATCCTCACCGGCGCACTGGAACTGTCATCGCTCTGGGGCCTGGTCGCCGCCGCGATCGTCGGCGGCGTCGGACAGGGCATCTGCTTCAGCCGCGGACTGGCGGCTATCTCCGAATTGACACCGGCGGGGCGGCGGGCAGAGATCAGCTCCGCGTATTTCGTTGTCGCGTACGTCGCGATATCGCTTCCCGTGATCGGCGAGGGATTCGCGGCTCGGCTGTGGGGACTGCAGATGGCAGGCGCCACATTCGCGGCCGCGGTGGCGGTACTGGCGATGGTCTGCCTTGCGGCCGTTGTCATTCGGGAACGACGCACGGCCGTACCCGCCTGAGCCCGGGTTTGAGCGCTTTGCTCCGACATTCCCCTGCAGGACAGACCTGCCTTCAGGGCATGAACGCCACTGCTGTGTTCCCCGGCGTCGCCACGACGACGAGCGTGGTCAGCCAGGAATTCCGGAGTCACGCCGCCGACACCGGACTAACCGCTCTTGCGGCGGAATTCGCGACGGCTCTCCAGCGGGCCGTGCGCCCTCGGCTGCTTGTTCCCGCCGTCCTTGTGATCGGACCCGCCGCCGGCTTTCGCCTTCTTTTTCTCCAGCGCCTCCAGGAACTTCCGCTTCGTGTCGTCTTCCGGTGCATCAGCCATAGCGGCAGCCTAGCGCGGCGCCCACGGCGTCGTCGCGACCTTTACCCGCCTCAGCGCTTGCCGGGCGGCATGCCGTAGAGGTGAGAGATCGCCAGCGTCATCACGACCCGCCGGTCGTCGACCATGGCGCGCCGGTAGTCGTCCCAGTCGGGATGCTCCCCCGCGATGCTGCGGTACAGCTCGATCAGCGCCTCGACGGTGTCGTCGTCTTCGGATGCGGCAGGAGGGGTGAGGACGGCGTTGCCCTCGGCCACCGCGTAGGACCAGCCGTCGTCGCTGCTCACATGCAGTGACGCCCTCCCGTCGCGGCGCAGGTTGCGCGTCTTGGCTCGCGGTTCGGTGATCGACGCCTGGATGGTCAGCTTTCGCGGGTCGAAGTGATACGAGACGTTGGACAGTTGCGGCCTGCCGTCGCGCTTGATGGTGGCCAGCACGCCGAGCGAGTTGTTGCTGATCACGGCGAGCAGCTTGTCGTCGAACACCTGGCGGACCATGGCACCGAGCCTACGTCGGTCTGCGGCGGGGCCGACTGCTATTTGGCAGGGCCTACCTACTATGAGGGAATGGCCGTCATCAGCGGGGAGACGTTGGAAGGCGTTTCGGCAACCACACTGTGGACTCTGTACTTCCGCGCGACCGAGGCCAAGCGGTCCGACGGAGTCATCCGCGATCCGTGGGCCGTCACGCTGTTCGACGCGATCTCCTACGACTACCGCAAGTTCGGCAAGCCCAACCAGTCGCACGCGCTGCGCGCAGTGGCTTTCGACCGGGAGGTGCAGGAGTACCTGGGGTCGCATCCGAAGGCGTCGGTCGTGGCGCTCGCCGAGGGACTGCAGACCAGCTTCTGGCGACTGGAAGCTGCCGGCTGTGCCGACGAATTGTCATGGTACTCAATCGATCTGCCACCGGTGATGGCGCTGCGGGCGCAACTTCTTCCGCATCACCACCGGATCGTGCCGCTGGGTCAGTCGGCTCTCGACACCAGCTGGATGGACAGGGTGGACCAGTCGCACGGCGTCTTCATCACGACCGAAGGGCTGTTGATGTACCTCGATCCCGACGACGCACTCGGTCTGATCCGCGAATGCGCCGCCCGCTTCCCCGGCGGCCGGATGATGGTTGACAACATCCCGCCGTTCTTCAGCCGCAAGACGCTCAAGGGCATGAAGCTGAGTGACCGCTACACCACTCCGCCGATGCCGTTTGCGATGACACCGGAGGAGGGCGTGGCGTTGGCCGACAGCATTCCCGGCGTCCGCAGCGCCCGTGACATCAAATACCCGCCGGGTCGCGGCGTGTTCAAGGTCCTCGGGTGGCCGCTCTTCGATCGAGGCGCGCTGAGCCGTTATCGGCCGAGCATGACTCTGCTGGAGTTCGACCGATGACGCGGTATGCCGCATTTCTGCGCGGCGTCAACGTGGGCGGCGTGAACCTCAAGATGGCCGAGGTGGCCAAAGCACTGGAGAACGCCGGGTTCACCGAAGTCAAGACCATCCTGGCCACCGGTAACGTGTTGCTGGAGAGCAGATCTGGTGTCGATGCCGTCCGCAAGAAGGCAGAAAAGGCGCTGCGCGACGAGTTCGGCTACGACGCCTGGGTGCTGGCCTACGACTTCGAGACGGTCAAGGCGATATCGGACAAGTTCCCGTTCGAGCGCGAGGTCGACGGATACCACAGCTACGTCACGTTCGTCACCGACGCCGACGTGCTCGACGAACTGGCCGCGCTCGCCTCCGATGCGGGCAAGGACGAGAAGATCAAGCGCGGCAAGGGCGTCATCTACTGGCAGGTGCCGAACAAGGGCACGCTGGACACCACGATCGGGAAGACGATGGGTAAGAAGCGTTACAAGTCGTCGACGACGACGCGCAACCTGCGGACGATCGAGAAGGTGCTGAAATGAGCCCGAGCGGGAGTCGAGAATGAGCAAGGCGGACGGCTCGGCGCTCACCGGCGTCTCCGAAACGGCGCTGCTGACGCTGCTGGTGCGGGCCACCGAGGCGAGGCGGCCGGACTCCGTCATCGAGGACCCGATGGCGATCAAGCTGGTCGACGAGATCGATTTCGACTTCGCCAAGTTCGGCTTCACCCGTCGCCAGGACATGGCGCTGCGCGCGCTGACCTTCGACAAGTACACCCGCCGCTACCTGGTCGACCACCCGGCGGCCACCGTCGTCGCGCTCGCCGAGGGACTGCAGACCAGCTTCTACCGGCTGGACGCTTCGGGGGTCGGCGACCAGTTCCGCTGGCTCACAGTCGATCTGCCGCCGATCATCGAGTTGCGCGAACGATCGCTGCCCCCGTCGGACCGGGTGACGACCATCGCGCAGTCCGCGCTGAACTACAGCTGGATGGACCGGGTGGATCCCGCGAACGGCGTGTTCATCACCACCGAGGGCCTGCTGATGTACCTGCAGCCCGAAGAGGCCCTCGGCCTGATCGCCGAATGCGCCAAGCGTTTCCCCGGCGGGCAGCTGATGTTCGACCTTCCACCTGCGTTGTTCGCCGGTTTGGTACGGCGAGGCTTCCGAACGTCGTTGCGCTACCGGGTCCCTCCGATGCCGTTCACGCTGTCGCCGTCGGAGATCGCAAACCTTGCCAACACCATCGCCGGCGTGCGAGCCGTGCATGATCTGCCGATGGTGCCTGCTCGCGGCAAAGTATTGAACGGGTTGATGTGGACGCTTCAGCGGGTCCCTGCGCTCGACTCGGTCCGGCCTGTCGTCACGCTGCTCGAATTCGGTTAGCTGAACGCCGCTTCCACGTATCTGAGTGCCTCGCCCTTGTCGACGCCGAGCGCCTTGGCCGCCGTGGCATAGGTGTGCGCGGCGGTCGCCATCGCGGCATCCGCCGGATCGGTGCGTGCGACGAAAGTACCGAAGCGGCCTCGCGTTTCGAGGATCCCGGCGGATTCCAGCTCGCGGTAGGCGCGGGCCACGGTGTTGACCGCCATGCTGAGCCGTCCCGCGAGTTCCCGCACCGTCGGCAATCGGGTCCCCGGTGGCAGCCGGCCACTGCGGATCCCGTCGATGATCTGACCCCTGAGCTGGTCGAACAACGGCTGGCTTGCGTGCGGATCGGCCTGAACCCATTCCCCCAGATCGGTCACGTGCTCAGTATCGCGCATAGGCGTTAGTTTGGTGAGGTGCAATTGACGGTGCTCAGCGGGGCAGGCATCTCCGCCGAGAGCGGTGTTCCGACGTTTCGCGACGTCGAGACGGGTTTGTGGGCCAAAGTCGACCCGTACGAGATTTCCAGCGCGCAGGGTTGGCAGCGGCATCCGGAGAAGGTCTGGGCCTGGTACCTGTGGCGGCACCACATGATGGAAGGCGTCGAGCCGAACAACGGCCACCGGGCGGTAGCGGCCTGGCAGGACCACGCCGAGGTGCACGTCGTCACCCAGAACGTCGACAACCTGCACGAGCGGGCGGGCAGCGACCGGGTCTATCACCTGCACGGCAGCCTCTTCGAATTCCGTTGCGACCGTTGCCAGGACGGGTACCAGGGCGAGTTGCCCGACATGCCGGAGCCGGTCGAGACGGTGACGCCGCCGCAGTGCGGATGCGGCGGGCTGATCAGGCCGAACGTGGTGTGGTTCGGAGAGGCGCTGCCGGAGTCCGCATGGCAGAAGTCGGTCGAGGCGGTCAGCAACGCCGACCTGGTGGTGGTGGTGGGGACGTCGTCGATCGTCTACCCCGCCGCGGGCCTGCCCGAACTGGCGCTGGCCAACGGCATACCCGTGATCGAGGTCAACCCCGAGCCGACACCGCTGTCCAAGGCGGCGACGGCCACCGTTCGGGAGTCCGCCGCGAGCGCGCTGCCGACGCTGCTGCAACGGCTCCCGTCAATCCTCGGCTGATCGACTGCGATTTCGGCGCGGCTGGTCACATTGAGCGTGACCCAGCGCGCCGAATTCGCTGATGGCCGGCTTGATGGCGCGGCCGATCGTGTATTCGGCGACCGGTGTCGGGAACCAGGCCGGTAGCGCAGGCTCGCGGCGGGCGTCGGCCACCTCGAACCCGGCGCCGACGATCGACGACTCGGTGTCGCGGTGGGTGTGGCAATTGCCCATCAGCCGCGGCCACACGGTCGCGTCGGCGACCTTCTGCAGCCGTCCGCGGAAGCCGCCGCTGCCGACGTGTTCGAGGAAGCGCAGCTCGCCGCCGGGGCGAACCAACGAAAAGAGTTGCCGCAGAACGCTGTCCGGGTCGTCGACCGAGCAGAGCACCAACGAGCACACCACCGCGTCGAAGGGACTGCCGTCGGCGTCGCTCAGATACCTCTCGACGGTGCCTGCGCTCACGGTGACGGGTATCGGCGCCTTCTTCGCCGCCGCCTGTGCCTGCGGAGCCAGTCGCACCTCGGGTTCGACGGCGACGACCTCGGTCACCGTCGCCGGGTAGTACGCGAAGTTCGTTCCGGTGCCCGCGCCGACTTCGAGCACCCGGCCGGACAGACCTGCCAGGTTTTCGGTCCGCAGCCGCTGGATCTCCTCGGTTTCGTGGTTGGACAGGAACGTCCACAGCTTGGCGAAGAACGGATTGTCGACGGTGTCGCCGGCGTTTGTCACGACTTCCCTTTCCGCGGCTTGCTTTTCATCAACCATTCGATGGTCTGCGCAGGTGGGGCGTCGTCGTCGACGAGCCCGCGCACGATATGCCCCAGGCAGGCCGCCGACAGCGCCCGATCGGCGAACTCCTCGGCGTCACCCCACGGCAGGTACGGCTTGGCGATCAGCAACGCGGCGACGCCGTGCGCGGCGGTCAACAGCTGCAGCGCTGCGACGGTCGGATCCTCCGCGGGGAAGATTCCCTCTTCGATCAGCCCTTCCACCGAGTTGCGCAGGTGCTGGAACGCCGAGCTGTTCAACGTCATGTCGACGTCGCTGCCTTCGCGGCCCTCGCCCATGGTCGCGATGCGATACAGCTCGGGGGTCTGCATGGCGAAGCGGACGTAGGCCAGCCCTTGGGCGCGCAGCACGTCGACCGTCGACGGCTGATCGGCGCTGACCCTCTGCATCTCCTCGTCGAGCTTCTCGAAGTACCGCGCGCACACCGCGTCCAGCAGCGCATCCTTGTCGGCGAAGTGCAGGTAGATCGACGGCGGCGTCACCCCGACGCGCTGGGCCACCGACCGGATCGACACGGCCTTGGCTTGACCGGTCTCCAGCAGCAATTGGGTGGTGGCGTCGAGGATCTCGTCTCTGAGGTGCTCACCGGAGCCGCGCGGGGCACGCCGTCGCTTGAGTGGCAGGGACATCGTCAACCAGTTTCCGTCACTGTGACCGCCGCGCGCTCGCGTTTCTCCGCAGGCGGTATCAAGTCGTCTGCGGACTCGCTGATGCCGATGCGTTCGTGCAGCCGGGCCAGCGGCTTGGGCGCCCACCAGTTCCAGCGGCCGAGCACATGCATGAAGGCGGGCACCAGCAGCATGCGCACAAGGGTGGCGTCGACGAGGATCGCCAGCGTCAGGCCGACACCGAACATCCGCATGAACGACACCTGCGCGGCGATCAGCGCGGCGAAGGAAATCGACATCACCACTGCCGCGGCGGTGACCACTCGGCCGGTGCGGGCCAGGCCGAGCGCGACTGCCTCGTCGTTGTCGGCGCGCGTCTTACCCGGCAGCGACAGCCAGTACTCCCTGATACGACTGATGAGGAAGACCTCGTAGTCCATCGACAGCCCGAACGCGATACAGAACAGCAACACCGGCATGTTCGCGACGAGCGTCCCCGTCGGGGTGGTGCCGAACGCGCCGAGATGCCCTTCCTGGAAGATCCACACCAGTGCGCCGAATGCCGCCGTCAACGACAACACGTTGAGCAGCAACGCTTTCAACGGAAGCACGATGCTGCCCGTCAGCAGGAACAGCAGCACGAATGTGATGGCAGCGATCACCCCGAGCACGAGCGGAAGCCGATCGGTGATGCCTGTCGAGCTGTCCCGGTTCTGTTGGGCCACACCCGTGATCAGAGCCGGCTTTCCCGCTGGTGTGCTCGTGTCGCGCACCTGGTCGAGCTGCCTGTCGGAGGCCGACGAGAACAGCGGCGCGGTGCTGCCGACGGTCAGGAACGCACTACCGTCCTTCAATCCCGCTGCGGCCGAGGGCGGTCCGGCAGAGGTGCCGTCGACGAACGATCCCGTCGGTGACGACACGGATGTCACGTCGGGCACCAGGGACAGCTGCTGGGCGTAGCGGTTGAGGTCGTCGGGCGTCACCCCGGCGGCGTCGGGGATGACGACGGTGATGTTGCGTGCCGAGTCGACGGCGAAGTCGTTGCGCATCTGGTCGCCGACCTCGCGGGCCGACAACGAGGAGGGCAGCACGCGGTCGTCGGGGAAACCCCACTTGGCGCCGAGGAACGGCGCCCCGAGCAGCAGGAGAAGGGCGACGATCGCCGTGCCGATCGGGATCGCCCGGCGCATCACGAGTTTGGTGCTGCGGTACCAGAAGGTTTCGTTTACCGGCTTGGCGACAGGCTCAGGCCTACCGAGGATGCGCCGGAGAAGGCGCCGCACGTCGTATGAGTCCAGCCGGTCACCGAGCAGCACGATCGCCGCAGGCGTCACGACGATCGCGGCGAATGCAGCGAAGGCCACCACGGCGACGCCCGCGTAGGCAAACGATTTCAGGAAGTACATCGGGAACAGCACCATCGCCACCGTCGACAGCGCCACCGTCAGCGCCGAGAAGAGGACGGTACGACCCGCGGTGGCCATGGTCCGGACCAACGCCTCCTCGCGGCCGGACCCGGCGGCGAGCTCGTCGCGGTATCGGCTGACGATCAGCAGCGTGTAGTCGATGGCCAACGCCAGACCCATGGCGACGGTCAGGTTGAGCGCGAAGATCGACACATCGGTGACGAAGGTGATGGCGTGCAGCACCGCCATCGACCCGAGAATCGCGAATCCGGCGACAGCCAAAGGCAGCGCCGCGGTGAGCAGACCCCCGAACACCCACACCAAGACGATGAAGCTCAGCGGAATCGCGATGGATTCCATCAGCAGCAGATCTTTCTCGCTCTGGCCGTTGATCTGGACGTAGAGCATGGCCTCGCCGCCGGCCTTGACCGTCACGCCGTCGCGGTCGTGAACCAGTCGGCCCGTGAGGTCTTTGGTGTACTTCTGCGCGTCGCTTTCGCCTCCGGTGATGCCCGCGACGATCAGCCCGGTCTTGCCGTCCTTGCTCACCAGGGCCGCAGTCGCGGGCGGCGGAGCGGTCCACAGCGAGGTCACCTCGGCCACATGCGGTGAGGCCGACAGTTCCGAGGCGATTTCGGTGCCCACCGACCGGGCCTGGGGGCTCTGCGCGCCGTCCTGGGATGTCACGCTGATGACAAGCTGCATGTCGCCTTGGCCGAATTTGTCGACGAGCAGTTGCTTGGCCTTGGCCGACTGCGAGGTCGGATCCTGAAATCCGCCGGCGGACAGGCTTTTGGCGACCGGGATTCCGAAGATGCCGGTCGCCACCATCACCAGCAGCGCGATCGCGATGATCCGCTTCGGGGCCCTGATGGCCATCCGGGCGATCTGTTGCAGCACCTCAAATCCCTTCGGAGCAGTATCCGTCGCTATCGTCGATTAGTTATCAGTGGTAACTTACCAACGTCAATGCGTCCACTCCTTGATAACCACGTCTGACGAGACCGAAGCGTTCATCGTCGGAAACGTCACGATTAGTTCAGCGGCCCCCGGCGGTCAGCACTGCATGACATCCACAGGATCCTCACAGGCCCCCAGGCTCGACGGCATGGCCACGACCGACGCCGCGCACCCGTCCTCGTCTGCGGCCGACATCGGCCTGCTGATTCTTCGCCTCGGAATCGGCGCCGCCATGATCCAGGCGGGGCTGATCAAGGCGCTCGATTTCGGCACCACCGTCGGCTTCATGGAGGCAGGCGGCTGGAAGCTGGCGACCGTGGGGGCGCTGATGGTGACCATCGCCGAGGCCGCGGGCGGTCTCGGACTCGTGCTCGGCCTGGTGACGCCGTTGTCCGCGTGCGCGGTGGTCGGCGCCATGATCTGCGCCTGGGCGGTCAACGTCTCGCAGGGGGCGTTCTGGTCGGAGCCGTTCAACGTGCCGTTCCTGGTGTTCATCGGCGCCGCCGCGTTGCTCTTCACCGGCGCGGGAGAGTATTCGGTGGACGCCAAGGTGCTCGGCAGGCGCCGCTGGCCGGTCAAAATCGCGGGCGGACTGCTCGTGTTGGCGTTCGCCGTGGCGATCGTCACATGGGTCGCGCTGAACGGCACAAACCCGATCCATTTCGGCTCACCGGCATAATCCCAGGTCAGCTACTCACGAGTAACTTGGAACCCTACCCGGCGGTAAGAATTGCCACGATATTGCGAATCGTGACTCAAAGATCTCTTAATGGTGACCCATACGCTCAGTGTCATGTGGATCGACGACACCAGTGCTGATGTCATCAAGGTTGACTTCGAGGCGCTCTACCACGGCGATGTTCTCGTCGAGGGCGACACCTCCGAGCAGCTCGACGACAGCCAGCAGCTGCCCTACGCAGTCTGAGGCAACGCGCTCGCACCGAGCGCGTTGACCGTCAGACAGTTTGCCCCTTGCGGGGCCCTTCGTTGATCATTCCTTTGGCTCGAAACCGGTTCGGTTTGTCCTACGCGACGTTCTCTTCCGCGGACACTTCGACCATGCCGGCCAACTTCTCCGTGATGAGTTCCTCGGCGTCGGACACGATGCGCGAAACCAGCTCCTCGCATGTCGGGATGTCGTTGATCAAACCCATCGCCGTCCCCACCGACCAGATGCCCGCATCCAGGTCGCCGATCTCATAGACCTTGACCCCGCGCGAACCCGCGACCAGGTCTTTCACGTCCTCGAACTGGCCTCCGTTGTTGAGGATCTGCACCACTTCGCGCGATACCGCGTTGCTCGCGACACGGGCGGTGTTGCGCAGCGGCCGGAAGATCATCTCGGTGTCGAGCTCGGTGCCCGCCACGATGGCTTCCTTGACCTTCTGATGAATCGCCGACTCGGCCGTGCACATGAACCGCGAGCCCATGTTGATGCCGTCGGCGCCCAGCGCAAGCGCGGCCACCAGCCCGCGACCGTCGGCGAAACCGCCGGAGGCGATCATCGGGATGTCGATCTTGGCCGCGGCCGCGGGAATCAACACCAGGCCGGGGATGTCGTCCTCACCGGGATGCCCGGCGCATTCGAATCCGTCGATGCTGATGCCGTCGACGCCGAGGCTCTGCGCCTTGACCGCATGGCGCACCGACGTGCACTTGTGCAGCACCTTGATGCCGTTCTCGTGGAACATCGGCAGATGCGGCGCCGGGTTGGATCCCGCCGTCTCGACGATCTTGATGCCTGCCTCGACGATCACCTGCCGGTACTCGTCATACGGCGGCGGGTTGATGGTCGGCAGGATCGTCAGGTTGACGCCGAAGGGCTTGTCGGTCAGATCGCGGCACTTGGCGATCTCGCGGGCCAGGTCGGCAGGCGTCGGCTGCGTCAGCGCGGTGATGAAACCCAGCGCACCGGCGTTGGCCACGGCCGCCACGAGTTCCGCGCGACCCACCCACTGCATACCGCCCTGCACGACGGGGTGCTCGACCCCGAAGGCCTCGGTGAACTTCGTCCTCAGCGTCATCGGGGCGCCATCCTGATCGCGCCGTCGAGCCGAATGACTTCGCCGTTGAGCATCGGGTTCTCGACGATGTGCACCGCCAGCGCGCCGTACTCGTCGGGGTCGCCGAGGCGAGCCGGATGCGGCACCTGCTTACCCAGCGAGGCCTGCGCCTCCTCGGGAAGCGAGCCGAGCAGCGGGGTCTTGAACAGACCAGGCGCGATCGTCACCACGCGGATGAACTCGCGCGACAGGTCGCGGGCGATCGGCAGGGTCATGCCGACCACGCCGCCCTTGGACGCGGAGTACGCCGCCTGACCGATCTGGCCCTCGAACGCCGCGACCGACGCGGTGTTGATGATGACGCCGCGCTCACCGTTGACCGGTTCGGTCTTGGCGATGCGCTCGGCGGCCAGCCGCAGCACGTTGAAGGTGCCGATCAGATTGACCTCGATGACCTTCTTGAAGCCGTCGAGTGGGAACGGGCCGTCCTTGCTCAGCGTCTTGATCGCGTTGCCGATGCCCGCGCAGTTGACGTTGATGCGCAGCGGGCCCATCTCCTCGGCGGCATCCAGCGCCGCGCTGACCGCGTCGGGGTCGGTCACGTTGGTCTCGACGAACTGGGCGCGATCGCCGAGTTCTTTGACGGCGTCGGCACCCCGCAGGTCGATGACGACCACCGAGGCGCCCCTGTCGAGCAGCCGCTTGGTGGTGGCGAGGCCGAGGCCCGAGGCGCCGCCGGTGACGACGGCTACGGAGTCTTTGATCTCCACTTAGTGCGTTCCTTCCTATTTCCAGTCGCGCAGAACGGTTTCGATGTCTGTACCGGGCTCGCCCAACGGCTTGGGGGTCGGCGGCACGCTGCGGGAGAAGCGCGGCGCAGGCGACGGCAGCAGGATGTCGCCGTCGAGGTAGAAGGTGCCGCGCTCGGTGATGTGCGGTTCGCTCTGCACCTCGGCGAACGACAGCACGGGCGTGGCGCAGGCGTCGGTTCCGGCGAACACCTCGGCCCAGTGGTCGCGGTCCTTCGACTTGAACACCTCGGAGATCCGCGCCCGCAGCTCGGGCCATCGGCTGACGTCCTGCTGGGCGGGCAGATCCTCAGCCCTCCAGGCCGAGGCCCTTCAGCAGTTCCGCGTAGAACTGCGGCTCGATCGAACCGATCGACATGTACCGGCCGTCGGCGCATTCGTAGGTGTCGTAGTAGGGCGCACCGCTGTCGAGCATGTTGGTGCCGCGCTCGTCGGACCACATCCCGCCCGCGCGCATGCCCCACATCATCGCCATCAGGATGTTGGAGCCGTCGATCATCGCCGCGTCGACGACCTGACCTTTACCCGAGGTCTGTCGCTCCCAGAGCGCGGCGAGGACGCCGACGATCAGGAACATCGAGCCGCCGCCGAAGTCACCGGTCAGGTTCAGCGGTGGCACCGGCCTGCCGTCCTTGTGGCCGATGGAGTGCAGCAGCCCGTTGAGCGAGATGTAGTTGATGTCGTGGCCTGCCTGCTGGCTGCGCGGCCCCGTCTGGCCCCAGCCGGTCATCCGCGCGTAGACCAACCGCTCGTTGACCTTCGCGCAGTCCTCGGGGCCGAGGCCGAGCCGCTCGGTGACGCCGGGACGGTAACCCTCGATCAGTACATCGGCCGCCGCGACCAGCGCGAGCACCTGGTCGCGGCCTTCGTCGGTCTTCAAGTTGGCCGCCACCGCGCGGCGGTTGCGGTTCATGGCCTCGTGGCTGCCCTTGGGCACTCCGCCGGTGCCACCCGGACGCTCGACGCGCACCACGTCGGCACCGAGGTCGGCGAAGATCATCGCCGCGTGCGGTCCGGGGCCGATGCCGGCCAGTTCGACGATTCGCAAGCCTTGCAGTGGTCCCGCCATTCCCGAACGCCTCCCGTAGTTGACCGCGACATAGCTTACTTGTATAACCAAGTGGACCAGTCGCGGCCCTGCGAGGACCGCGTGCTCCTCTCGTCCGCGCCCGAATCCGAGGTTCACCCATGACCATCGAGTCCAGCACCGGAGCGTATGTAAGCGTCGACGGGCTCGAGGTGAGCGTCGCCGACGGGGTGTTGTCGTTGACGCTGAACCGGCCGGACAGCCTCAACTCGTTGACCGCGACCATGCTCAACGGCATCGCCGATGCGCTGGACAGCGCCGCCGCCGACCCTCAGATCAAGGTGGTGCGGCTGGCCGGTGCCGGTCGCGGCTTCAGCTCCGGCGCGGGACTCAGCGCGGAGGATCAGGCCAAGAAGACCGGCGGGCTGACGGTGCTCGACGCCGCGAATCGGGCGATCCGGTCGATCGTGGCGCTGCCCCGACCCGTCGTCGCGGTCGTGCAGGGGCCCGCGGCCGGCGTCGGCGCATCGCTGGCGCTGGCGTGCGACGTCGTACTCGCCTCGGACAAGGGCTATTTCATGCTCGCCTTCACCAAGATCGGGTTGATGCCCGACGGCGGCGCCTCCGCTCTGGTGGCGGCGGCCGTCGGCCGAATCCGTGCGATGCGAATGGCGCTGCTGGCGGAGAAGATTCAGGCCGACGAGGCGTTCCAGGCGGGTCTGGTGACAGCGGTGTACCCGGCCGAGCAACTCGACGCGGAGGTCGACGCGGTGATCGCGACCCTGGCGCGCGGCCCGGCCGTGGCGCTGGCGAAGACCAAGGACGCGATCAACTCGGCCACGCTGACCGAACTCGAGGCCGCCCTCGAGCGCGAGCGCTCCGGGCAGGCCGCCCTGCTGCGCGGTACCGACTACCGCGAGGGCATCAAGGCCTTCCGGGAACGGCGCGCGGCCAACTTCACCGACTCCTGACGCCCTTTCGCGCAAACCAACATTTGGGCGCGGAAGTCCGAGTAAACCGCGCCATCATGTCGATCTCGGCGACGAAATTCGGTGGACGGGGGCATTGCCCGTCAGCGACCATCGATCGCGTGAGCACGCACTACGACATCCAGAATCCGGTGGCCGACGCCGGTCGATGGCGTGTGCTCGCACCGTTCCGCTCGCGCGAGTACCGCCTGCTGATCGCCGCTGTGTCGTTGTCCATCTTCGCCGACGGCATGTTCGCGGTGGTGTTGGCGCTTCAGGTGATCGAACTCGACAACAATCCCGTGTCGTTGTCGATCGTGACGACCTGTTGGGGCGCAGCGTTCGTCGCGCTCGTCCTTGTCGGCGGAATCACCGCGGACCGGATCAACCAGCGCACGATCATCATCGCCACCGAGGCGGTGAACGTGATCGCGTCGTCGGCCGTCGCGGCGCTCGGAGTTGTTGGTGCGCTGCAGGTCTGGCATCTCGCTGTGGCATCAGCGGCGATGGGCGCTGCGGCAGCGTTCTTCTTTCCCGCCTACAGCGCGATCCTTCCGAGGATCCTGCCCAGCGAGCAGCTGCTGGCCGCCAACGGCGTCGAAGGCGTTGTACGCCCGGTGTTTCAGCGGGCTGTCGGTCCTGCGGTCGCCGGAATCGTAGTGGGTGCGACGTTCCCCGCGCTGGGCGCCACCACGGTAGCGGTCGTGTTCGCCGTCGGTCTCGTGCTGCTGGTCGCAACCAGGCCCGCGATCAGAACTCCTGTGGCAGAAGCCTGATCAGGCGCAGCCGCATGTGCTACGCGATCTGCGCGACGGCTTCGCCTTCATGCTGCGCACTCCGTGGCTGCTGTGGACGCTGCTGTTCGCGAGCATGTTCGTGCTGGTGGTGCTGGGTCCGATCGAGGTGCTGCTGCCGTTCATCGCCTCCGACCGCTTCCACGACGGCGCCAGGTCGTACGGCTTCGTCCTGGCGTTCTTCGGGATGGGCAGCGCGTTGGGCGCGCTGGCGGTGTCGTCACGACGGCTGCCGCGCCGCTACCTGTCGGTGATGATGGCGATGTGGAGCCTGGGTTCGGTTCCGCTGGTGGTTCTCGGCTTCACGTCGTCGTTCCCGCTGATGGCCGCCGCCACGTTCGTCATCGGGGTCACCGACGGCGCGGGCATGGTCATCTGGGGCACGCTGCTGCAACGCCGGGTGCCGACGGAGATGCTGGGCCGCGTGTCGAGCCTGGACTTCTTCGTGTCGCTGGCGTTCATGCCGGTGTCGTTCGCGATCGTCGGCCCGCTGTCGAAGGTCGTCTCGATGGAGACCATCTTCCTGGTCGCGGGCGTCGCACCGGTGGTGTTCGCGGCCATCGCGATGCGCGCGGCGCGGATGCGCGAAGACGAGCTGGCGAACCCGCTGAGCTAGAAGCTAGACGCCGAAGATCGGGGGAAGTACGAGCACCATGATCAGGCCCCACACCATGTGGGTCAGTATCGGTGCGAGTACTCCCCCGGTCGCCCGGCGCTCGAAAGCGCACACCGCGCCCAGGATCAACGCGGCGAACGTCAGCATCGGGTTCAATGTGGACACACCGATGACGATCACGTAGACGACGGTGGAAATGATTGCGGGATGGTGCTTTTCGAGCGCCGAGTACAGCGCGCCGCGGAAGAAGATCTCCTCTGCGAGCCCGTTGATCACGGTGATGAAGACGACCAGTGGCAGGCTGCCCTGGGTGGCGAATTCGAGGACCTCGGCGGCGTAGTCGCGCAGCGCGGGAACCTCGCGGGCGATGAAACCGCCCAGGATGAAGACACCGCCGAGCACGAGTCCGATCACGGTGCCGCTGATCACCGGCCGCTGGTTGCGGCCGAAGAACCGCACGTGTCCAAGGTGGATCGGACGCGACAGCAACGCGCCGAGCGCCCACACCCCGGCCAGCGCCAGGGTGAGTCCGTAGAACGAGTTGTCGCCCGGGTTGCGGGCGAGCGAATAGCCGAGCAGCGAAGCACCCACCACCGCGATGACGGCGACGATGATGCGCCGTCGCCGCACCACTGCGGGCGGTTCGTGGTACGGAACGGCGACGCGGGTCAGGTTCTCCCTCAACTCTTGCAAGAAGGGCGGATGCGGCGTCGGGTGCTCGGTGATGGTCGGCTCTGTCATGCCGGATGGTCTTTCGGTATGAGGTTGATGAGGCTGTCGAGGCCGGTCCGCAACGCTGCGGCGACGGGTCCTGGTACGACGTTGAGAAGGCCGAGCGCAGGCCAGGCGATCTCCGGCGTGACCGCCTCGGCGATCTGCTGAATGCGGTGCGCGTCGCCGCCTGCCCACACCGGATCGGTGTCGGCGAGGTGATGCGGGTCGGTGAGCTCGTTGACCGGCCGCGCGCGTCCGTTGGACAACGACCGCTTGATGGCGTCGTCGATTGCGACCAGACCGCCGGGCGGATCCGCGACCAGCTCACGGAGGCCGTCGGATGCGCTCATCGGATGATCAAGAGACGCAACGAGATCGGCGGCCAATCCGCCTGGCACCGGCAACACGAGCGCGGACACCATCGACACCACGGTGGTATCCACGCCACGGATCGGCACGTTGGCCCGCCACTTGCCGGTGGCGCGACCGTAGGCAGCCAACAGGTCGCGGTACGTCGTCGACTCCGGCCCGGCGATGTCGTAGGCACCTGGAGGCACCGTGTCGCCGTCGGCCGCCGCAACAAGGTAGTAGAGGACGTCGTGAATGGAGATCGGGTCCATCGGGTTGTCCATCCACGCCGGCGACGGGATCACGACGAAGCGGTCCCCGACGTAGCGCAGCATCTCGAATGACGTCGAACCCGCGCCGATGATCATCGCCGCGCCGAGCCAGACCACCTCGGGTCCGCCGTCGATGCTCAGCGCTTCGGCGACCTCGGCGCGGCTGGTCAGATGTTCGGAGAGTTCGCCTTCCTCGGGCACGAACCCGCCGAGGTAGACGATGCGCCGCACGCCGGCTTCCTTCGCGGCTTCGGCGACGTTGGTCGCCGCAGCGTTGTCGGCGTCGCGGAAGTCCGGCTGGCCGATGCCGTGCACCAGGTAGTAGACGACGTCCACCGACCCCGCCTCGGCGAACGCCGCCCTGGCCGACGCCGGGTCGTGAGCGTCCAGCGCGACGGCCGAAACCTCGTCCGACCATCCGAAATCGGCGAGCCGCTCGACTGTGCGCGAGGTGGCGACGACGTGGTGGCCGTGGGACAGCAGTTCGGTGACGAGCCGGGAGCCGACGTAGCCGGTGGCGCCGGTGACCAGAGTTCGCATTGGTTTCACCGTACGTTCTTACCCGCAGTCAGCCGACGGGAACCCGGGCCCTCACTGCACCGCAGGGCGATGCAGTTCGATCAGCCGTTGATACACCTCCGCGTTGTACCGATTGGCGGCGACCTCGGCGTCGCTGAGTTCACGCCGCACGGCTCCGGGCACCCCGGTCACAAGGGACCGCGGCGGCACCACCGTGCCCTGCAGCACCAGGGCGGAGGCCGCGATCAACGAGCCCGTGCCGATGCGCGCGCCGTTGAGGATGACAGCGCCCATACCGACGAGCACGTCGTCTTCGACCTCACAGCCGTGCAGCACCGCGTTGTGGCCGACGCTGACGCCTGCGCCCACCTTGACGGGGAACTCCTTGTCGACGTGGATGGTCACGCCGTCCTGGATGTTGCTGCCGAAGCCGATCTCGATGGGTTCGGCCTCGGCCCGCAGTGTCACGCCGTACCAGACGCTTGCCCTCGCCGCGAGGCTGACCTGACCGATCAGGCTCGCGTTCGGCGCGACCCAACTCTCGGCGTGCATCTCGGGCGCACGACCACGGATGGGGACGATGAGCGGCTCGGCCATGCGCGCCATCGTTGCGCGAACGTTCCTTACCCGCCGAGGAATTGCCGAAATTTCGACTTGGTACGGAACGTTCGCGCGTCGATGGTCAGGCGCCCTGGTACACCTTGCGGTAGCTCGACGGCGACATGCCCATACCGCGGCGCAGATGGTGGCGCAGGTTGCCGCCGCTGCCCAAACCCGACAGCCGGGCCACCTCGTCGACGGGCAGGTCGCGGGACTCCAGCAGTTCGCGGGCGCGGTCGACGCGTCGGCTGCGTATCCAGGCGCCCGGCGACTCGCCGGTCTCCTCGCGGAAGCGCCGATTGAACGTGCGCGCGCTCATCTTCGCGTGCGCGGCCAGCCGCTGCACCGTCAGCTCCTCGTCGAGGTGGCGCACCGCCCACTCACGCGTCGGCGCGGTCGAGAAGTCGTCCGGTGTCGGCACCTGCCGATCGATGAACTGCGCCTGACCGCCTTCACGCCACGGCGGCACCACGCAGTAGCGGGCGACGGTGTTGGCCACCCGGGCGCCGTGGTCGCGTCGAATGATGTGCAGGCACAAGTCGATTCCGGCAGCCAGTCCTGCGGACGTCAGAACGTCGCCGTCGTCGACGAACAACACGTTCTCGTCGACGAGCACAGCGGGGTGCAGCCGGCGCATCGCGTCAGCGAACTTCCAGTGCGTGGTTGCGGGGCGTCCGTCGAGCAGACCGGCCGCGGCGAGCACGAAGGCGCCGGTGCAGATCGACACCAACCGGGTGCCGGGACGGATGGACGCCAGCGCGGCCGACACGTCAGCGGGCAGTGTGCCGTGAATTCGGGCGG
Organism: uncultured Actinomycetota bacterium; assembly: GCA_963786995.1. Taxonomy (GTDB): domain Bacteria; phylum Actinomycetota; class Actinomycetes; order Mycobacteriales; family Mycobacteriaceae; genus Mycobacterium. The sequence goes on from CAWBBH010000013.1 coordinate 129,086, forward strand.
GCGGGTATCGGGTGCCGGGGATCACCACGGTGTCTGCCGTCGCCAACGCCTCGGCTCCCGCGCTGGGAAGAACGGAAAAGCCCGTCGTCGACTCCACCGGCCCCCCGCTCAGCCCGGCTGTGACGACGTCATAGAGCGCGTTGCCGTCGGCGTCGGTTGCGCTGGAGAACAGCGTCGGCGCTATCGCCGCGTCGAAGCCGACCACGGGCGGCAGCAGCAGGACGACGATGCGGTGCATGACCCCAGTTTGGCATGTTTTTGACGACTGTTGTCATTCTTGCCACTTTCTCGACGGCCTGGCCGATCCGCCACAGTGGTCGGGTGACGCTCGCCGCCGCAGACAAACGCACGCCCACCGGCCGCATTCACTGGGCCTGGGTGGTGGCCGCTGTGAGCTTCGTCGCCATCCTCGGCGCCGCAGGCTTCCGCTCGGTACCCGGCGTGATGATGACGCCGCTGCACCACGAATTCGGCTGGTCGCACGGGACCGTCGGGCTTGCGATGTCGATCAACATGACGTTGTTCGGGCTGACGGCCCCCTTCGCCGCCGCCCTGATGGACCGCTTCGGCGTCCGGCCGGTGCTGTCGGTCGCCCTGACGCTGATAGCCGCCGGGTCCGCCCTGAGCGTGTTCATGACCGCGAGCTGGCAGCTGATCCTGCTGTGGGGCGTGCTGGTGGGTGTCGGCACCGGATCGATCTCGATGGGCTTCGTCGCGACGGTGGCGACCCGGTGGTTCGAGGCGCGGCGCGGCCTGGTGACGGGCGTGCTGACCGCGGCGAGCGCGACCGGGCAGCTGATCTTCCTGCCCGTCGTCGCCGAGGTCACCACGCGGCACGGCTGGCGGTGGGCCTCGCTGGTCGTGGCGGCCGCGGCGCTGGCGGTGGTTCCGCTGGTCGCGATCTTCATGCGAAACAGCCCGCAGGACAAGGGATTGACGGCCTACGGCGCCACCGCGGCCGCCGAACCCACCCCTGTGCCCGCGTCCTGGGGGCACCGCCCGCTTGCGAGGGATTTCCGCGCCGCCTTCGACGGGCTGCGGCTCGGCGCGAAGGTTCCGGCGTTCTGGCTGCTGGCCGCGTCCTTCGCGATATGCGGCATGACCACCAACGGGCTGATCGGCACGCACTTCATTCCCGCGGCCAACGACCACGGCATGCCGACGACGGTCGCGGCGGGACTGCTGGCCACGATCGGCATCCTCGATGTGGCAGGCACGGTGTTCTCCGGCTGGCTCACCGACCGCGTCGACCCGCGGCTCCTGCTGGTCGTCTACTACACCGGCCGCGGCATCTCGCTGCTGTTGCTTCCGTCACTGCTCTCTCCCCACGCCGAGCCCAGCACCTGGGTGTTCATCATCTTCTACGGGCTGGACTGGGTGGCCACCGTGCCGCCGACGATCGTGTTGTGCCGCAACTATTTCGGTGTCCGTACGCCGGTGGTGTTCGGCTGGGTGTTCGCGTCCCACCAGCTCGGCGCGGCGATCGCGGCTGCGGGGGCCGGCTGGATCCGCGATCTGCAGGGCGATTACGACCTCGCGTTCTACCTCGCCGCGGGCCTCTGCATCGTTGCCGCAGGGCTCTGTGCGAATGTCCGCAAAGCGCAGGTCAGCACGCCTGCCACATGAGCTTCGCGGTGATCGTGACTTTGGCATTGGTCGAGAAGTGCACCTAACATGCCTAGCGACTGACGAGCTGAGGAGCACCAACGTGAAGACTCGCACCAGCAAGACACTGGGTGCAGCGGCCGCCATCGCCGCGATCGGGGCATCGATCCCGCTGGCGGTGACCGCATACGCCGATCCGGAGCCCTCGCCCACGCCGAAGGCAGCGGCCGAGATCCCCGATCCGCAGGGCAACTGCGATCCGTTCAAGAAGGCCGTGCCCGACTGGAAGGCGCTGAACGAGGTGCCGGTCAGCAAGGCGCTGGCCAGCATCCCCGACATCAGCACGTTCAACGCCGCGGTGTCGGGCGGGCTGAATCCCGAGGTCAACATCACCTCGGTGCTGGACAACGGTCCGTATGTGGTGTTCGCGCCCAGCAATGACGCGTTCGCGGCGCTGGAACCCGGCCAGCTGGACGCCCTGAAGGCCGATCCGGCGGCTCTGACCAAGCTCGACTACTACCACGTGTTCCTGGGCCTGCTGGGCCCCGAGGACGTGCACGGCCAGCGTCCCACCCAGGAGGGCGCCGAGATCAAGGTCGACGGCAAGAACGGCGACATCAAGGTCAACGACACCGCCAAGCTGATCTGCGGCGGCATCCAGGCGCAGAACGCGCGGATCTACATCATCGACAAGGTGCTGGATCCGGCGTCGCCGCCCGAGCCGCTCGTGCCGACCGTGAGCGGCTCGTCGAGCACCACCACCACGACGAGCACGAGCACTCCGGCCGCGAACGCCGAGATCGTGCCTGGCGCTGAGGCGCCTGCGGGCTAGCCGCTACCGGGCTTTCCACACGGGCTGACGCTTCTCGGCGAAGGCCAGTGGACCCTCTTTGGCGTCCTCGGACCGCATCAGCGTGCCGATTTCGCGCATGGTCCTGCCCCAGCCGGGCTCGTCGCCGGTGATGACGCTGTCGTCGACGCCCATCGCAACCCGCTTGCTCGCCCAGACGGCGAGCGGCGCGTTGGCGGTGATCCGCTCGGCGAGCGCCAGGGCCGCCTCGACCGCGGTGCCGTCGGGAACCACCTGATTGATCAGGCCCCACTTGAGCGCGTCTGCGGAGCTCATCGGTTCGCCGGTGACGATCAGCTCCATCGCGACCTTGCGCGGCAGGTGGTCGACGATGCGGAACACGCCGCCTGCCGCGGCGATGAGGCCCCGCTTGACCTCGGGCAGACCGAACTTTGCGCGTTCCTCCGCCACCACCAGATCGCTGGCCAGCGCGAGCTCGGTGCCGCCCCCGAGCGCGGTGCCGTTGACGGCGGCGATCGTCGGCTTGTCGATGTAGTGGCGCACGTAGCCCGCGAAGCCCCAGTCGCTGTGGTCGGGGTGGAACAGGTTTTCCCGCCGGGATATGGCCTTGAGATCAGCTCCGGCGCAGAACGATTCGCCGGCACCGGTGATGACGACCGCGCGCACCTCCTGGTCGTTCTGTGCATCGTGAAGCGCGTCGCCTACCGCGATGCTGACCGCGCTGTTGACGGCGTTGCGCGCCTCGGGCCGGTTCAGGGTGATGACCATGACGTTGCCCCGCCGCTCGGTGAGAGCGGCGGGTGCCACGGCGTCGGTCACAACAGCTCGATGATGGTGGCGTTGGCTTGGCCGCCGCCCTCGCACATCGTCTGCAGTCCGTACTGAATTCCCTTGTCCCGCATGTGGTACAGCATCGTCGTCATGATGCGGGCGCCTGATCCGCCGAGCGGGTGGCCGAGCGCGATCGCGCCGCCGTTCGGGTTGAGCTTCTTCTCGTCGGCGCCGATGTCCTTCAGCCAGGCCAGCGGCACCGGGGCGAACGCCTCGTTGACCTCGAACACGCCGATCTCCTCGAGCCGCAGGCCTGAGCGCTTCAGCGCCTTCTGCGTGGCCGGGATCGGGGCGGTCAGCATGATCACCGGGTCCGCACCTGCCAGGGTCGCGGTGTGCACCTTGGCAAGCGGCTTGAGGCCCAACGACTTCGCCTTCTCGGCCGACATGAACAGCAGCGCGGCGGCGCCGTCGGAGATCTGCGACGAGTTGCCGGCGTGGATGACGCCGTCCTCCTTGAACGCAGGCTTCAGCGTGGCCATCTTCTCCAGAGTGGTGCCACGACGGATGCCCTCGTCCTTGAGCACCGGGTTCCCGTCCTGATCCTTGATCGCGACGATCTGGTCGTCGAAGGCGCCGGAATCCTGTGCAGCGGCGGCCTTCTCGTGCGAGCCGAGCGAGAACTCGTCGACCGCGGTCCGGTCGAAGCCCCACTGCTCGGCGATCATCTCAGCGCCGATGCCCTGGTTCGGGGTCTTCTTGTAGCGGTCCTTGAAGCCCTGCGGGTACGGGTTGCCACCCCCGGCGAGCGACGCGCCCATCGGCGTGCGCGACATCGACTCGACACCGCCCGCGACGACGGCGTCGTAGTGGCCGGCCACCACACCAGCGGCCGCGAAGTGGATCGACTGCTGGCTCGAACCGCACTGCCGGTCGATGGTCACACCGGCCACGCTCTCCGGCCAGCCTGCGGTCAGCAGCGCGGTGCGGCCGATATCGAGCGCCTGCTCGCCTGCCTGCATGACGCAGCCCCAGATGACGTCGTCGACGATGCCTGGGTCGATGCCGGCGCGCTCGGCAAGCCCGTTGAGGACCTGAGCCGAGAGTTCGGCCGGGTGCACGCCCGACAATCCGCCATTGCGCTTGCCGACCGGCGAGCGCACCGCCTCGACGATTACAGCTTCAGCCATCACACTTCTCCTTCGAAGGTCTTTCTGCGTTCTCCCACAGAGGTCCATTCGACGGTAGAGGAACTAGGTTTACTAGGTCAACCTACTGGTTGGTGGATCACACCATCGCGGCCGACCAGGCCATATGGCCCTCGAACCCAAGTTCACCAGCCATCTTCCGGTAGCCGTCCCGGTGGTCGACGTACGCCGCGTCGTCGCCTTCGGCCTGCGCGAGCAACGCGCGGAGTCGCAGCAACCAAATCTCGTTCAAGACACAGCCCGGTTCGGCGGGCACGGCTTCGAGTGTGGCGACGGCGCTGCGCGCCTCCGCGATATCAGCTGTGGCACCCCGCTGAAGCAGCGATTCCACCAAGGCTGCGGTGGTTGCGGCCAACCACATGAACTCACCGCGCCGCAGATAGCTGTCCAACACCCGGCGGGCCAAATCAACTGCGGCGTCGCAGTCGCCGCGGCGGGCCCACTCCCTGGCCAGGTGGATGTCGACGACAGGCAGGTTGCCCGGAATTGTGTACCGATTCTCCAAACCGGCGTCATGCGATTCTTGGAGCAGGCGACACCCGTGGTCACGCTCCGGTTCGCCTCGGTGGACGAGGGTGATGCCGCGCGCCGTGCGGGCCATGTCGATGGTGAGTTGCTCGCCGAACTGGTCGGCTGCCGAGGCGATGGCGGCTATCTCAGCGCAAATCCGATCGTCGGACAAAAGCACGCCGTTGGGTATCGCGTAGAGATGGACGATCCAGAACGAACCCGAGCGGAACTCCGGCCTTATCCTTTCCGCCGCGCGCATGGCTTCTGCGAAGTCGTCCCGCCAACCTGCAAGGCCCATAGCCCAACGCGCGGAGCCTCGGATCGCCAACGCGTTGGCCAACGGCGATATCGAGATGAACGGCGCTTCGTCTGTTCTTTCGTCGGTCATATCGGTCACCCGCTGTGCCAGTCGGAGCGTCTCGGTGAACTGACCCGCGTCGAGCTTGATATTGAGGTACGCAACAGAGAGGGCGAGAGTCAACATGGGGTCACCGACAGACTCGAGCAACTCGACGAGATCCGCTGCGTAGGTGGCAGCTTGATCGAACTGACTGCTGAGTTGGTTCGCCAGGGCCAAGCCCGCCATTCCGATGGCCAGCGAGCGTTTGTCACCCGCTGCCGCGCACAGCTCGGTGAGTTCGGCGAATCGCTCGCCGGCAAGACCGCTGCGGATGCGGTATTCGTTGGCGCAGAGAAGCGCTCGCGGCGCGATGCGCATCGACAATCGGCTGGCATCCCCGTCCGGCAAGCGGTCGGCGACATCGCGGGCCCGTAGCCAACTCGTCTGTGCGGCGGCGAAGTTCCGAAAGGTAGACCACGTTGCGGCCCGCATGTGCCAGTCGAACGCCGCGTGCAGGTCGCCTGCCCCTTCCATGTGCTGCGCGATCAATGCTGCGTTCTCGTCGACGGCGCCGCGCGCCTCGACTGCAGCCGCAAGACGGCGATGCAGTTGCGCGCGATCTGATTTCAGTTGTGATTCGTATGCCACAGTGCGGGTGAGCGGATGCCTGAACGCGTATTCCGCACGCTCGCTGAAGGCCACCCGATCGATGACTTCCGCGGCGACCAATGGCTCGACGTCGACGTCGCCGACGAGTGCGCCGAGCAGATTGGTGTCGAACCGTAAGCCGATGACCGATGCGGCGTTCAACGTCTTCTTGGCGGCAGCGGACAGCCGGTCGATGCGGGCACTGATGGTCGACTGCAGGTTGGCGGGTACCTCGACCTCTTCGGCAGGTCCGCGCGCCGTGTAGGCGCCCGGCTCTCCGTGCAGCACTCCCCGCTCGCAGAGATCACGGACCATTTCCTCGGCGAAGAACGGGTTCCCGGCCGAGCGAGCCACCACGCGGTCGACGAGCGGGCTGAGTGAGAGATCCGAGCCGACCATCTCATGCGTCAAAGCCGTCGTCTGGGCATCGTTCAGCGGCCGCAGCGCAATGGTTTGCGCACCAGGGATCCGGCTCAAGGCACCGCTGTACTCCGGGCGGTAGGTGATCAACATCAGCGACGGCACCTGAGGAACGACGGCCATGAAGTCGGCGAGCATCGTCTCACTTGCGGTATCGACCCAGTGGACGTCTTCGACGACCACCAGCGTCGGATCCGTCTGTGCGAGCGCGGCGCCGTTGATCAGTGCGGCTAGACGCCTGCGCCGTGCATCGGGTCCCACAGTCGGCCTGGCCGTGTCGGAGTCGCCGATGCCCAAGAGGTCGTCGATCAGCAGCAAGTCCTCCGGTTCGGCTTTCGGCAGCCTGGCGCGAATCTCTTCTCGCACCCGATCTGGACTCATACCGGTGGTCCCTGTCGTTGCCCGCATCAGCCGCGCCACCACATTGAACGGGATGTCGGTGGTGTGGGATTCGCAGTACGTGGTGTAGGCCGGAACTCCCCGGCTCGCCGCGTTCGCCACGGTCTCGCGTACGAGGCGGCTCTTGCCGATCCCCGGCGGCCCAACGATGGCGACCACGCTTCCGGCGCCGCCGACCGCTTCGTCGAGAAGCGAAGTGACGGTGTGGAGTTCCCACGTCCGGCCCACCAATGGTGAGTCGCTTCGCCGCCGCGCCTGGTGTTCGCCGATGGCCAGCAGCCGTCTGGCCGGGACGCGATCTTGGGCGCCTTTGATCGCCACCAGCTCGGGCTCGTCCAGCCGGACGAGGTTTTCGACAAGCCGACTCGTCGACTCACTGAGCATCACGCCGCCGGCAGGCGCGGCCGCCTCCATTCGCTGCGCGAGCCCGACCTGTTGTCCGATCGCCGTGTAACCCGGAGTCGTCGAGCCGATTTCACCGGCGATCACCTGGCCGGAGTTCAACCCGATCCGCAGCTGTAGCTTGACGCCATCTCGGTCAAGGACCTCGACGGCCAGCTTCGCGGTCTCGGCCTGGATCTCCAGTGCGGCCATGCACGCGCGAAGAGCGTGATCTTCCAAGGCGACGGGGGCGCCGAAGACCGCCATCACCCCGTCGCCGGTGAACTTGTCGACGGTTCCGTGCAGACGCTTCACCGCCGCGGTGGAGCGATCCAGAAGGTCGGCCATGATCTCGCGCAAGCGCTCGGATTCCACCGCCGCCGCGATGTCCATCGAATGCACCACATCGGCGAACAACACGGTTACCTGCTTGTACTCGGCAGGCTGCGCCGCCGACGACACCGCTGTTCCGCACTCGCTGCAGAACTTGGCGGTCGGCGACAGTTCGTTGCCGCAGGCCGTGCACGCCACACGCGTATGGTGACATCCCCGGCCTGGCTACGCTGGACGTTTGCCGCCGGTCACCGCGACGAGATATTCGCCGCGGTATCGCAGCCTTCCGTCGTCGGCCTCGTTGACGTCGTCGACCCAGCGCGAATATGTCTGGCGAACCAACTCGTCGCCGAGTTCAGCCCGCATGGCGATCAGTGGCGGAAAGCTCGTCAGCATGAAATCGGCGTAGCTCTGAGGCGACGACTCGTCGAACTCGACGTGGTGCCGCTCGAAACTAACAGGCTCACCCAGCAATTCGCGCACGTGTGCTTCGGTTCCCCATAGCAGGGGTGATTGAGAACCCTCCGGCGGTGGCGGTGATATCTCGCCGAGTCGCTGGAACATTGCGCCGATACTGCCCTCCGGCGTCCAGCAGGCAATCGCGATGCGTCCATCCGTTCGGCATACGCGGCGCAACTCGTCAGCTGTCCGCCTGTGATCAGGCGCGAACATGTGCCCGATCGCGGAGATCACGCGGTCGAAAGAGTCATCGTCGAATGGAAGTGACTGAGCATCGCCGTCGAGCCACTCGACCTCGACGTTCGCCTCGAGTCCGCGTTCGCGCGCAATTGCGACCAGACCCGGCGAGAAGTCCAGGCCGGTGACCCGTGCGCCCAGTTGTGCCGCTGCGATGGTCGCATTGCCGGTTCCGCATGCGACGTCGAGCACTGTCATCCCGGATTCGATATCCGCACGCACCACGAGAACGTCCGCGATCGACGTCACCTTCTCCGCCACCGCCTGGTAGTCGCCGGTCCCCCACATGTCGTCTGTCATGCCGTCAAGCCTTCGCCGCTTGTTGGCGCCGGTGTGCGATTCCGCCGAACTTTCGCGCGAGAGACGGCCGGAGCCCTTGAGTTCAAGTACCGCAGTCCGTGTCTGCGACATGGTTTACTGAGTTGTACACCTGGCCGCACCGGCCAGCATCGACTTCAGGAGTGGTGGTGGCCCGCAGTACGCCGTTGGCGCCGATGATCGGCCCCGACGCGGTGCCCTCGTCCGCCGGCGCACCCATCCGCTCGCCGAAGACCGCAGAGCTGGTCGCGGGGACGCTTCGCCGCATGGTCGTCGACGGCCAGCTCAAAGAGGGCGACTACCTGCCCAACGAGGCCGAGCTGATGGCGCACTTCGGCGTGAGCAGGCCGACGCTGCGCGAAGCCGTTCGGGTGCTGGAGTCCGAGCGGCTGGTCGAGGTGCGCCGCGGCTCGCGCACCGGCGCGCGCGTGCGGGTGCCCGGCCCCGAAATCGTCGCCCGCCCGGCGGGTCTCCTGCTCGAGCTGTCCGGGGCGACGATCTCCGACGTCATGACGGCCCGCTCCGGGATCGAACCGATGGCGGTGCGCCTGCTCACCGAGGCGGGCACCACGGCCGCGTTCGACGAGCTGGCACGGATGCTCGACGAGGCCATCCCGGTCGGATGGCAGTCGGGACGCCTTGCCGAGACGACGGGCGAGTTCCACCGCAGGCTGGTCGAGCTGTCGGGCAATGCGACGCTCGGCATGATGGCCGGGATGCTGCACGAGATCCAGGTGCGACACATGGATTTCGTCTTCAAGGAACGCCGTCCTGTGTCGAAGGCCGACTACGACAAGGTGATGCGGTCCTATCGAAAGCTGATGGAGTTCATGCGCTCCGGTGACGGCGCGGCAGCGGAAGCGCATTGGCGCAAGCACCTCGACACGACGCGCAACCTGCTGCTGAAGGGCCTCGAGACCGTCAAGGTCCGCGACGTCGTCGGCTAAGTCCTCGACGCATCCTCCGCCGACCACTCGACGTGCACCGGGATGTCGTCGGTCCACGGCTGGCCCGTCACCATGTCGGCGACGTTGACGTAGCCTCGCTCGAATTCGCCTGTGGCCGCATCGACCAACCGGTAGCGCTGCCGCTGCTGGTGGATCGGTTGGGCGTCCAGCAGGATGACGCGCACCTCGCCGGGTTCGAATCCGCAGCGCTCCTGCATCGCGTTGATCAACTGCTCGTTGTGCATGTGCCCGTCACCGAAGTTCCATCCGACCGCGGTGCTGCACAGCCGCTCGCCCTCGGTGATCACGTAGTCGTCCTCGTTGCGGCCCGCCAGCGCGTTGTGCACGAGGGTCAGCAAAGCCTTGCCGTGCGAGTTGAAGCCGCGGAACGCGTATCCCTTGTAGAGGTAGATCATCGCCTGCTCTTGGCTGCCGTAGACCTTCTCGAGCTGCGAGGCGGGCATGCTCGCGATCGCGACAAGACCGCGCTCGATCTTCTCGTTCGCCGACGGTTTGATGCACCACCACGACGTGTCCCAGTTGCCTGCGTAATACCGCATGCCGGGCAGGAACGAGATCTTGCGCGGAAAGAGATTGCCGAGCGCCACGATCGTCGCCAGCACGGCGAACAGCACGACGGGCAGCGGTGTCGTCAGGTCGGACAGTCCGATCCGGGCGTGGCCGACGAACAGCGCTACCACCGAGAACATCATGAAGACATTCCATTCCAGCGGCACGCCCATCGGAATCGCCGACAGGATGCCGAAGTGGAAGCAGAGCATCACGAACGCGGCGATCGCCGTCGGCCAGCCGCCGTGGGAGAACAGCAGCGCCAGCGGCACCAGCATTTCGACCGCAGTGGAGAAGTGCGCGATGACGCGCGACACCCGGCCCGGTCGCAGGTCGTCGGGGAACTTCTCGAAGAACCTGCGCTTCAGCCACTTCGTCCGGATCAGCGGGTTGTTCGACATCATCGTGGAGATCACGAACGGGAAGTGCTTGTTGAGCTTCGACGTCGCGGCGCCCATCCAGATCGCCACGCACACCAGCTTGCACGCGATGATGAGGTCGACGCCGTAGCCGGCGAGCAGGAACGCGACGGTGAACGACCCGTACACCTCCCCGCGGGCGGCCAGGAAGATCACCTTGTCCCGCAACCCCGCCACCGCCAGCAGCCCGAGAATCGCCCAGATCTGCCACATCGGCAGCACACCGATCGTGGTGCCGAGCGCAGGAACGGGTCCCGTTCCGTCGGAGAACAGCGCGATGAGCAGTACAACCAGCAGCGCCCCGTACAACGCGACGTCGATCGGCGAGCGGGCGGTGCCCTTCGTCAGCGGCACCCGGTCGGGCCACGGAGGCAGCCGGATGGTGCTGGGCCGCAACCAGTAGAGGATCGATCCCATCGGCGGGAAGAACCTGTTGTTCAGCGGCCCGAAGCCGCAGCCGAGGCCGACCACCTCGAACAGCATCGTGTACAGCACGACCTTCTCGAACACGATCGGCTCGGTCCACCACTGCCCGACGTCGGTGAAGCCGTCGACGCCCTTGGTGGCCAGCGCGAACAGCCAGCCGCCGAGTATGTAGAGCAGGATCTTGACGACGTAGAACAGGTGCATCACGACCGGCGTGCCGAAGCCGACCTCGGCCCAGTGCCTGGCCATCGGGCGGATCTTCTCCGAGCGGCTGCCCTTCACCCACTCCGCGAAGTCGACGACGGGCATGTCGGGCTTCAGGAATCCCATGGCCTCACAGACTAGAACTTGTTCTAGGTTCGTCGTCAAGGTTCCGCTCACTCAGCGCGAGCAGGCGTCAGTATCAGCGCGAGCAGACGCTAACTCGCATTGATCGCGGTTGCTGAGTGCGATTTAGCGTCTGCTCGCCGAGGAAGAGTTAGCCGAGTGCGGCATCGAGTCGGGAGACGTATTCGTCGACGTCACCGATCGCCGACTCGGCGGCATGCACGCTGACAGCGACGATGTCACCGATTCCGTGCACGCCGTGAGCAAGGCCCATCATCGGCGACAACGCCGGATATCCGGCGCTCACCACGACGGTGGCGCCGCCGAACTGCAGGTCCGCGGCTCCCCTCTTGACGCTGGAGACGACGGTGTTGCCGGTCACCGTAGGCGAACGCGTGGCCGGATCGAATTGCGCCACACCCCAGCGCAGCAGCGGGGCGGGCACCGCCGCGAACGCGCGGCTGTCGGCGCGCATCGCGGGGTGTTGCGCCCGGCGTCGGCGATCGGCGAGGTCGGCGGCGATCCTCGTCGCGCGCTCGTCGACGCTCAGCTCCGGATACAGGCCGACACCGACGTTGCCGTAGTGATTGTTCGCCTCGCGCGCAGTGGTTCTCGCCATCGGCACCTCGGCGCCGAGCGTCGACGGGTCGTCACCCAGCTCCCGCAGATGAGCCGACAGTGCGGTGGACACGGCGCACAGCACGGCGACGGTCACGGTGGGACGGGACAGTCGGTCGCGGCGTCGGATCAGCGTGCGCACGCTTCGGGCCCCCGCCGGCTGAGCATTGCTGCGCAGCGCAGGACGAGTGGGCGCCTGCGGCGGCACCAGGCCCGCGTCGGTGTCGCGAACCAACTGACGATGTGCGCGGGCCGCGGCGAAGCTGCGCCAGGGCAGTGTGACGCCGCGCAGCCGCGGGGCGGGCACCGGGGCGATGTCGACCTCTCGACCGAAAAGGCGGGCGGCCAACGCCGATGACCTCACGCCATCGGCGAAGGCGTGAGACATCTGCACAACGGTCACCGTCCCCGGTCCAGCGACGGTGGGTACGCCCTCGACCGGGGTGAAGACGTGCACATGCCACGGCCACACCCGCGGGTCGAGCTGATGGTCGGCGAGCCCGCTGACCGCTTCCAGGCACGCCGCCCAGCTGCTGTCGTGGAGCGCGTGCACCGTGATCCGGTCGGCGTCGACGGGTCCGCCGACCCACGCAGGGTAGGTCAGCGGGCTGTCCTCGCGGATGCGCAGACGAAGCTCCGCGCAGTCGGCGGCCCGACCGAGGACAACCGCGAGAGCCTGTTCGAGATCGACTTGGGACACCGGCGAACCCGTACAGCAGGAACGCGTCGTTGGGGATCTTCGCCGACATCCAGTACGACTGCGCATCGACTGCAGCGAGCCGGCGCACCGTCATGAGCTCGGTGTCAGACCCGTCCGATGAAATCGATGATGTGGCCCGCCACCACACCCGGCTGCTCCAGCTGCAGGAAGTGCCCCGCCCCCTCGACCACGAAGGCGCCTCCTTCGGGAGGAAGGATCCGCTCGACCCATGCGATGTAGTCCGGCGCCATACAGCCGTCGTCGTCACCGTGCAGATACAGGAACGGAATCATCGGCTGATTCATGAACAGCGAGTGGAACTCCGCATACTCCTCGGGCGGCTTGGTGCCGCGAAAGTTCTGCCGATACATGCTGATTGCGGCACGCCAGTTCTCCGGAGCGCCGATGGCATCCTCGACGAATCGCACGTCGTCGTCGACGTCGACATAGCCCGGCGACCATTGACGCCACAGGATCGGAACCACCCGGGACGCCGAAAGTTCAGGCAGCCGGGGAAGCTGGAAGTACATGATGTACCAGCTGCGAAGCAGTTGCCTGGGAATCTGGGCCACCAGCCGGATCTGGTCGGGCGCCCGGCCCCACGGTTGGAATGCGGCGAACGGCGGCACCGACATGATCACCGACCTGGCGAAAGGGCTGTCGGGCAGTGCAGCAAGCCCGGCGGCGGTCATCGCGCCCCAGTCGTGCCCGACGACGACATCGCGTCCGGTGGGGCCCGCCGCCTCCAGCACCTGCAACGCATCGTCCATCAGCGCGCCGACGTGATAGCTGCCGTCGGCGGGGATCGACGACGGCGCGTATCCGCGCATGAACGGAGCCACCACCCGCCAGCCCGCGTCGACGAGCAGCGGTGCGACATTCCGCCAGCCACGGGCGGTGTCGGGAAAGCCGTGCAGGCACAACGCAATCGGCGCGTTCGGCGGCCCCCAGGTCAGCGCGCGCAGGTGCACCGCAGGGGTGGCGACGTCGATCCATTCTGGCTCCCGCATGCCGGCGACTACACCGGTTCGAACTCGGAGATCAACCAGCGATCGCCGGTCTTGTCCAGCGTGATGCGGACACTCGACGCGGTGTCGGTCGGCACGCCGTCGCCGACGGTGACCGTCTGGTTGACGAACAACAGCACAACGGCGTGGCCGGGATCGGCGGACACCGACGCCGCGGCGGGCACGCTGGCCACCGCCGAGATCTGTTTCTCCTTGGCGCCGGGAATCACCACGTTGTTGGTCAGATCGGTGTACTCGTTGCGGAATTCACCGGTGAGCCTGTCCCGGGCAGAGGTCAGCTGCTGCTCGACGGTGTCGGGCTTGTAGGACAGCAGCGCAATCGTGCTGTCCTTCGCGGCCTGCACCGCTTGGTCAGCAGCGACGTTGCTGTCGCGCACACCGGAGTCGAAGAACTTCAGCGCCCCGGCGCCGATGGCGAGCAGCAACGCGAGGGCAGGCAGAAGGGCGAACGCGACGATGCGCGACCAGTCGCGTTGGCGCTTGGGCTCGGCGAAACCGGCGACCGCGGCATCGTCCTGGGCGGTGAGGACGACGCCGTCTGCCGCCGCTTGCTCGTCCGGGGATTCGGCGGTCGTCGTCGACGGTGTCGGTTGACAGCCGGACCGCGGTGTCTTCGACCGTCTCTTCGCCGGGGTGCTTGTCCTCGGTCACGACACGAACCTCACGTTGGCAACCTTCGCTTCGTCGCCGACCTTCTGCACCGTGATCCTCATCCGCCAGGCGCGCGGCTCCTGTTCGGCCGCACCGGCGTTGGAGGTCCGCACGGTGACCGCGACGAGGACCTCGGCTCCGTCCTCGGTTTCAGTCTCCACTCCGGCCTCGGAGATGGTGCCGACGGACTTCGACTTCGCCTGCTTGACGACCTCCTTGAACGACTGTGCCCGCGCCTCGAAATCGTCGTAGAAGGTGCCGGTGGAGGAGTCCAGCACGCGCTGCACATCCTCGTCGGCATGCTCGAAGTCGATCGTGGTCAGGTTCAGCGCCGCCTGCCGACCGACTTGCAGATACAGGTTGCGCTCCTGCGCGGCCGTGTACGACTGGTAGGTGCGGAACCCGAGCCATCCGCACAGGCCCGCCAGTGCAACCACGACAGCCAGTCCGAGGATCGTGGCGAGCCGCATATGCGACATGGGGATCTTGACGGGTGCGGCGTCGCCGCCGGCGTCGTCGACCTCGGCTCCAGCGTCGTCGACCTCGGCTCCGGCGTCGTCGACCTCGGCTGTGGTGTCCTCCGCCGACGCCTCCTCGCTGAGTTCCCCGTCGGGGGCAGCATCGTCTGCCATGTTTGCTCCTCCGTGGCGCGACGGGCCGTCTCGGCCGGTGTCTTACGCGCGTCCGGTCCAACGTACGTGCTGAAACCTGGGAGGTTTCCTTCGGCCACGCACGAATGCGCGAAACGAAAGAACCAAAGCGATCTTTCTAGAACACAGTTCCAGAAATTGAGTGGGCTGCGCTAACGTGTTCGCATGACGACGCCGACGCGGCGTTGGGCCAGGACCGACGCCACGCAACATCGCATCCTCGACGCGGCCACCGAGGTGTTCAGCGCCCGGGGATTCTCGGCGGCGACGATGGCCGACATCGTCGTGAGGTCCCACGCCAGCATCGGCAGCATCTACCACCACTTCGGCGGTAAGCGAGAACTGTTTCTGGCGATCTACGACCGGTTGTCGGCCGATGTCGAACTCCGGTTGGCCGAGGCCGCATCAACCGCCGCCGACCTGAGTAGCCAGGAGGCGTTCGCCGTGCATGTGCGCGCCTATCTCACGGCGATCTGGGAGGGCAGGCAGGCCGCGATGACGATGGCCTCCGGTGACGTGCCCGCCGACTTCGACCAGCTGCGGCGCACGAACACACTCGCCTTCTTCGACCGATGGGTGGGCGTGCTCGACGTCGACTCGACGAAGAGGGGTCAGCTGCTGTCGCGTGTGCTGATCGCCGTCATGACCGAGGCGTCGCTGATGGCGACCATGTGTGACGACGTCGCAGACATCGGGCCGATCAGCGACGCCGCTGTCGAGTGGATCACCCGACTGAGGTCGTGACCCGTCAAACGCCGGCGACAGCTGCTTCCAAGTCGGCGATGACGATCTTGCGCATGCCCTGCATCGCCTTGTCGGCGGCGGCCGCGCGCGCCGGGTCGGGATCGGTGGTCAGCTCCAGCAGCCGATCCGGGCAGATCTGCCAGCTCAGCCCGAAGCGGTCCTTGAGCCAGCCGCACTGTGACTCCTCGCCGCCGTCCACGAGGCGGTCCCAGTAGTAGTCGACCTCGTCCTGGTCCTTGCAGTGCACCATGAACGACACTGCTTCGTCGAAGTGGAACATCGGACCGCCGTTGATGCCCATGAACCGTGTGCCGTCGAGCTCGAAGTACCCCCACAGCACCGTGCCCGGATCGCCCGCGCCCTCGTCGGTGCCTCGGTAGAACTCACCGGCCGAGGAGTTCGGGAAGATCGAGGCGTAGAACGCGGCGGCCTCCTCGAGGTTGTTGTCGAACCACAGACACGGGGTGATCGCGGGCATCGGCGCTTTCCTTTCCTTGGCGCGAACGAGTACTGATGTGCAGACTCCGCCGCCCGCGGAAACTCATCTCAGCGGGCGCGCACCGCGCCAAGCGCCCGCAGTGCGAAGTCCAGCACTCGCCCGCGGGATTGCCGCAGCTCGTCGTCGCTGCCGGCACCCGAGATCGTCAGCTCCCGACTGACGATCGCGCTGATCGCCGCTGCATCGGTCTGCGGCTGAGTCAGAGGGAACGACCCGTCGTCGCGACCGCGTTCGAGAATGCGTTCCAGCGACCGCTCCCGGTCGGCGTGCAGACGCTCGCGCATCTCGCGATAGCCCTTGGCGGCACGCACCTCGTCGGAGTCGATGACGGTCAGGTGTGTGCGCAGCTCGGGATCGTGGGCCAGGGCGAACATCATCTCGACCCACGCCGTCAGCTGCGAGACCGGATCGCCGGACACGTCGTCGGCGACGCGGTCCAGCCGCCCCGCGAGCGCCTCAGCCTCCTGGCGCAACATCGCCAGGAACAGCTCGTCCTTGGACGCGAAATGGCGATAGAACGCCCGGGTGGACAGGCCGGCACGGTCGAGAATCGCCGCCACGGGAATGGGGCCGCTGTGCGGTTCGGACAGGCAGCCGTACGCCGCGTCGATGATGTCCTGGCGGTCATCGGGGTCCGGCGATTCGGGTTGCACGTTGGCAGATTGTAGGGACGGCCGTCTGGAGGCGATTACTCGCCATAGGTGAAGAAGGCGATTTTCCGCTGGGTAACGTGAGCGCGGGGTTTGTCGAAGGGACGTCCGTGAGCACTGGTCACAGCGAACTGCAAACGGTGAAGTTTCGGGGCGCCGACGGCCTCACGCTGATCGCAGACGAGTGGAATCGCGCGGCGCGCGACGACCGGCCTTCCGTTCTATTCCTGCACGGCGGTGGACAGAACCGATACTCCTGGAAGAACACCTGCCAGATCCTGGCCAACGACGGTCTCCACGTGATCGCGCTCGACTCGCGCGGCCACGGCGACAGCGACCGTGCGCCCGATGCCGACTACTCCGTCGACGCGTTGTGCACCGACACGCACTCGGTGCTCGACCAGATCGGACGGCCGACGATCCTGATCGGGGCCAGCATGGGCGGGATGACGGCGATGCCCGTCGCGCACGAAGCCGGGCCGGACAAGGTGACCAAGCTCGTCCTCGTCGACGTCGTGCCGCGGTACGAGAAGGACGGCAGCGCGCGCATCCGCGAGTTCATGGCGAGCGGCCTGAACGGCTTTGAATCACTCGACGAGGCCGCCGACGCAGTCGCCTCCTATCTGCCGCACCGAGCGAAGCCGCGCAGCCCGGAGGGACTGAAGAAGAACCTGCGGCTGCGCGACGGGCGGTGGTTCTGGCACTGGGATCCGGCGTTTCTGACCGTGCCCCCCGACGACAAGTTCGTCCGGGTGGCCAAGCTGGAGCAGGCTGTCATGTCGCTGACCATCCCGATCCTGCTGATCAGGGGCAGGCTGTCGGATGTGGTCAGCGAGGCAGGCGTCAACGACTTCCTGGCGAAGGTTCCCGACGCGGAGTTCGTCGAGCTGTCGGATGCCGGGCACACCGCCGCCGGCGATGACAACGACGCGTTCAGCGACGTCGTCGTGGAGTTCGTCAACCGGTGAGCACGCCGCGCCGCACGGTCGGCTTCAATTTCCTCGACGAGCCGGAACTGCCCGGTCCGCAGGTGACCGAGGCGCAGGCCGAGCACATCGTGGCAGAAGCACTACGGGATGACGGCGCGGGCCCGACTGCTCGGCAGCAATCAGGACTGCAACTTCGTCATCAGTGGCGCAAACGACGACATCGTCGGCATCCTCAAGATCGCCAACCCGGCGTTCAACGCAACGGAGTTGGACGCCCAGGACGCCGCGGCCGATCTGATCGCCGCAGCAGAGCCGTCGCTGCGAATCGCCGTGCCTCTGCCGAACGTGGCCGGTGAGAAGTGCACCGCGATAACGGGTCTGCTCGACACGACGGCGTATGTCCGTCTGCTGCAGTACCTGCCGGGCGGAACCCTCTACGAATCGGGCTACCTGCCCCCGTCAGCCGTCGCGGGCCTTGGCGAGGTCGCGG
Source organism: uncultured Actinomycetota bacterium (assembly GCA_963786995.1). GTDB lineage: Bacteria > Actinomycetota > Actinomycetes > Mycobacteriales > Mycobacteriaceae > Mycobacterium. Next base: position 147,174 of record CAWBBH010000013.1, read on the forward strand.
GCCGGGTGAGCCGCGCGCTGGCAGGGTTCGACCATCCCGGACTCGACCGCGCCCTGCAGTGGGACCTCCGCTACGGCGCAGAAGTTGTCGGGCAGCTGCTCTCCCACGTCAGCGATCCGGAGCGACGAGCGAAGGCGAAAGACGCGGCCGCGGTCGCGTGGTCGCGGATCAGCCCATTGGCTGACAGCCTGCCGCGGCAGGCGACGCATCTGGACCTGACCGATGCCAACGTCGTGGTGACGCGCGGCGCAGCGGGCACCGCACGCCCCGACGGTGTCATCGACTTCGGCGACCTGTCACACACCTGGGCGGTGTCCGAGTTGGCGATCACCGTGTCGTCGGTGCTGGGCCACCCCGGCAACGATCCGACCTCGATCCTGCCCGGCGTGAGGGCTTTTCACGCGCTGCGGCCGTTGAACGCAGACGAGGCCGAGGTGCTATGGCCGTTGCTGGTGCTGCGGACCGCGGTGCTGATCGTCAGCGGCGCGCAGCAGGCTGTCCTGGACCCCGACAACGCGTATGTCACCGAACAGACCGACGCCGAGATCCGGATGTTCGAGCAGGCCACGTCGATTCCGGTGGACGTGATGACGGCGCTGATCAAGGCGGACCTCGGGCTTGCCGCCGAGCCGGAGGCGGTCGCAGTCGGCACGCCACTCCTCGGGGGACTCGATCGCGACGCGGTGGCGACGCTGGATCTGTCGTCGCAGTCGGACACCTACGACTATGCGTTCGAGCCCGGCGGTTGGCTGCGGTCCGACGTCGAGGACGAACTCGCAAGGGCCGCAGTCGAAGACGGCGCCGCCATCGTGCTCACCCGCTTTGGTCAGCCCCGGCTGGTGTTCGCACCGCCGCTGAGCCAGCACAGTCCCGACGTGGTGCCGACGGGCGTCAGCCTCTGGCCCGCGACGGACACCCGCGCGGTGGCGCCGTGGGACGGCGAGGTTGTCGCGGCCGACGCGCAGGGCGTCACGCTGCGCGGCGACGATTACCAGGTCACACTGTCCGACGTCGCGCCGGTCGCCGCTGCAGGCACGAGAGTACGGGCGGGTGATCGGATCGCCGATCTCGACGCGGGCCGGTGGTCCGAGGCGCAGGTGCAGCCCGTCCGTGCGCCTGCCGCGCCACGACTGACGACCGCTGAACTCGCGACGGGGTGGCTGGCGCAGTGCCGCGACCCGCGACAGGTACTTGGCCTTCCCGCGCTGCCCGTCACGCACCGCGACGACGACCTGCTGACACGGCGCGATGAAAGCTTCGCGCAGGTGCAGGAGCACTACTACGCCGAGCCGCCGCAGATCGAGCGCGGATGGCGGCACTTCCTGGTGTCGACCGCGGGCAGGCCGTACCTCGACATGGTCAACAACGTCACTGTCCTCGGCCATGCCCATCCACGGGTCGCCGACACTGCGGCACGTCAGCTGCGGAAGCTGAACACCAACTCGCGCTTCAACTACGCGGCCGTGGTGGAGTTCAGTGAGCGGCTCGCCGCCATGCTGCCTGAGCCACTGGACACGGTATTCCTGGTGAATTCGGGTTCGGAGGCAAGCGATTTGGCTCTCCGGCTGGCGATGGCGGCCACCGGACGACGCGACATCGTCGCGGTGCGCGAGGCCTACCACGGGTGGACCTACGGCACCGACGCCGTGTCGACGTCCGTCGCGGACAATCCGAACGCGCTTGCCACCAGGCCGGATTGGGTGCACACCGTGGAGTCCCCGAATACCTTCCGCGGCAAATACCGCGGCGCTGACGCCGAGCCGCTACGCGGTCGACGCGGTGGCCCAGATCGAGGGCCTGATCGCCGACGGGCGTGCACCCGCGGGATTCATCGCCGAATCGGTCTACGGCAACGCAGGCGGTATGGCGCTGCCGGACCGCTACCTCGAGCAGGTGTACGCCGCGGTGCGCGCAGGCGGCGGGCTTGCCATCGCCGACGAGGTGCAGGTCGCCTACGGCCGGTTGGGCACCTGGTTCTGGGGATTCCAACAGCAGAACGTCGTACCCGACATCGTCTCCGTCGCGAAATCGACCGGCAACGGTTCTCCGCTCGGCGCGGTGATCACCAGCCGCGACATCGCCGACAGGTTCCGCAGCCAGGGCTACTTCTTCTCGTCGACCGGCGGGAGCCCGCTGTCGTGTGCGATCGGCATCACCGTCCTCGACACGCTGCGCGACGAGGGTCTGCAGCAGAATGCCGCGGAGGTGGGCGCGCACCTGAAGGCGAGACTGCAAGCGCTGCAAGACAAGCACCCGATCATCGGGACGGTGCACGGTATCGGGCTGTATCTCGGTGTCGAGATGGTCCGCGACAGGGACACCCTCGAACCGGCTGTCGAGGAGACGGCCGCGATCTGCAATCGCATGCTCGCACTCGGTGTGGTGATTCAGCCGACCGGCGACCACATGAACATCCTCAAGACCAAGCCGCCATTGTGCATCGACGTCGAAGCCGCCGACTTCTACGCCGACACGCTCGACCGGGTGCTGACCGAAGGCTTCTAGCGCGCACGGTCTTCTCCGCGAGCTGAGAGAAGTCAGTCGGTGGCTGCCGGGCCTCTCCGGATGATGGCGGCCAGTTCCTCGCGCGAGTTCGCACCGACGCGCTGGCAGGCGCGATACAGGTGGCCTTCGACGCTGCGGACCGACATGATGAGCCGTTTCGCGATGTCCTTGTTGGACATCCCGGCGACGGCCAACTCGACGATTTCGCGTTGCCGCTCGGTCAGCGGATGACCGGTCGGGCTCCGCAGCGCAGGCGTGCTCAGCCCGCCGCACTCGTCGGAGAGCCCTTGGGCGATCGCCGCGGCGTAGAGCCGACGTCGACGCAGCTGGCTCTGCGAGAACGCCACCGCGGCCTGCGCCGCGGCATCGGCGGCCGCGGCCTTGTCGCCGAGCGCCTGATACTCGTTCGACGCCGCCAGCAAGCCCTCGCCGTCCTTGGCCGCCAGCGATTCCACATGCCGCGCAACGGCATCGGCGAGCGGCAGCGACAGCACGCCTGCGAGTTCTCGCGCGCGGTCGGCCATGGTGGCGTCGCCCCACTGGGCCGCCACCTGCAGGCAGATCAGCTCGTGGGTCGGCTGACCGCGCTCGCGTGCCTTCGTCGCGGCATCGAGCACCGTCGTCACCGCGTCGGTCAGGTATCCGCCTGCCGCGAGCGACCAGCCAGTCGCGATCGCCAGAGCGGTGTGCATGTACACGTAGGTGTCGGGCACGTTCGCGCGGGCCTCGTCGAGGGCCGCCTTCGCCTCCGCCGACTGGCCCAGTTTGGCGTGCGCCTCGGTCAGCGCGAAACAGGTCGCTGGCCGCAAACCCGTTGTGATGCCGTGATGCTCGACCCCGGCGAGCGCTTCGTGCAGGAGCTTGACCGCGCCCGGCAGGTTTCCGCGCATGAGGTCGGACTGGCCCAGCAGGAACACCAGGTTCGCGTAGGCGAGCCCGGGAACGTCGTTGACGGAGTCGGCCATCTGCTTGGCGAGCTTGGCGCAGTCGTCGATGCGGCCCGTCAGCCTGCAGGCGCGGGCGTACACACCGCCGAACCAGAAGCGCAGAGGCGCGGTCTGAAACGACGTCGACGCCCTGTCGAGCGCGCGGTCCGCGACAGCGGTGAGTTCGTCTCCTCGACCGAGCGCGCCGAGCGCCATCGCCAGCGCGAACGACGCCATCATCGCGTGAAAGTCGCCGAGCTGCTGTGATTCCAGTGCCGAGGTGGCCTTATCGGCGGCTTCCTCGCACCGCCCGTAAACGGCGTCGACGCAGGCCTCCACCGCCGCCCGGGATGCCTGTTCGGTCGGTGTCTCCTCACCCGAGGTCAACCCGTCGAGGATGGCTGCGGCGTCGGTGGGCCTGCCCAGCGTCCAGATCAGGTTGGCCGCACGCACCGTCGACCAGCGGTGCGCATCCTCGTTGCCCTCAGCGGTGATCTCCCTGAGGAACTTCTCGGCGTCGTCGCCGCGACCGCGCAGCACCAGATTCATGGCCTGAACACCAGGCGCTTCGGTGGCGCCTGCCGACACCGCGGCTGCGGCGAACCGATCCGCCAGGTCCAGGTCGAGCAGTGTCATCGCAAACCGTGCGGCGTCGACGAAGAGGTCGGGGTCTGGCGGCAGGTCGGACTCGAGCGTGAGAAGGGCCCGCCGCACCGTGGATTGCATGTCAGCGTCCGGTTTTTCGCTCAGCCCGTTGGCGAGCTTTCCGCGAATCCGCGACAGGTACATCTCCCCCGCGCTCCGCGCGCCGGAGCTCGCCGTAGAGCGGGTGCGCCAACCGTGCCACAAGCTCGTTGCCTGAGCGCTCGACGTTGACCAGACGCATCTGCTCGGCGGCCTCCAGGTCGGCGCGTTCGGCCATCGCGCAGAGCACGTCGACGGCGAGCGGTTCGCACTGCGACAACGTGTCGACGACGAGCGCCACCCCGTCGGACAGCTCGCCCAGCTGTCTGCCCACCATGTCGGTGATGTTCTGCGACACCGCAACTCGCTCGTCCCACATCCACACTCCGGCGACCTGACGCATCCTGCCCGCGCCCAGCTGGTCGCTGAGCAGTTGGCGCAGGAACAGCGCGTTACCGCCGGTGAGCCTCCAGAACCGTTGTGCGCTGCGGGCGTCGACTGGGCCGTCGAGCGTCGTCTCGATCAGGCTGCGAGTTCCTGCCTCCGACAGCGGTGCCAGGTCGAGGCGCGCCAGCAGACCGTCCTTCCACAACGCCGTGACGGCGTCGGGTTCGGCTTCGCCGGTGCGCATCGTGACGACGAGTCGCGGCCCGCGGGTCTGCGCGAGCTGGTGCACGACATGCGCGGACAGCCCGTCGAGCAGGTGTGCGTCGTCGACGCCGATCAGCACCTTGCCTTGACGCTGTTGTGCGACAAAAGAATTGATCAAGCGACCGACATCAGGCATCGAGCCGGGTGCCGTCTCGGTGATGGATCCCGTGAAGGCGCCGAGCGGCAGCGGACGTGCCGACTCGGTTCCCGTGATCCAGTTCGTCCGTTCGCCCGCAGCCTGCGCGCGGGCCACCACTTCGCGGGCCAGTCGCGTCTTGCCGACCCCGGCCGCACCGCAGATCACGACGCCGCAGTAGTTGCCCGCCCCACTCAGGGCACGACGAATCATCCCCAGTTCGCTGTCGCGCCCCGTCAGCAGATCGCCGGTCATGTCACCGCCTCCGCCCAGCCATGCGCCCCTCCGCCGGTCATGGACTGTTTTACGCGCTAAGCATAGGTCTCCACCGTTGTCGGGGCAGGTAATTGACGACGCAATTACCGGTTCGCTCCGTCCGGCGGGCCGATGCCCAGTTCGGACGTGAAGTACGAGCGCGCAATGTGGTTGGCTTCGCTGGACGGCACGGCCCGCACCACCATTTGCGCGCCAGGACCGTCGATTCTGGTCAACAGCCGTCGCGCGGCGACGTCGGGGTCTGCCACGTGAAACTCACCGGAGCTGACGTCGGAGCGAACAATCTCGGCGATGCAGGCGAGCCATTCGCGGGTCAGTTGTTCCGCGGCGGAGCGTGGTGGCTGAGCAGGCCCGACGTCACGCAGAGGCCCGCGGACGCGATCGCGGGATTGATTTACGTCGCGTCGCTGCGTTTCATCAACCCCATGACACGCTCAGCCGACGACCTGGTCACCGAATTCTGCACGAAATGGTCGACGCCCGACCCCGAGGAACTGGCGGGCTACTTCGCCGAGGACGGCGTCTACCACAACATTCCGATGGACCCGGTGCATGGCCGGGACGCCATCAAGCAGTTCATCGCGGGATTTCTCGCGGGTTTCGACGGCATCGACTTCCATGGTGCACAGGCAGATCAGCGACGGCAACGTGGTGATGAACGAGCGCACCGATGTCATGCGGCGCAAGGACGGCGATCCGATACCGCTACCCGTCACCGGGGTCTTCGAGATCGAGAACGGGCAGATCAAGGCATGGCGGGACTACTTCGACATGGCGACGGTCACCAACGCGATCAGCTAAGCCAACAGCGGCACCGACGTTGTCGCGGGTGTCGGTCAGGATCTCGAACATCGCACGCCGGGTGGCGGTCAGTTCGGTTGCCGCAATGCCGCTGCCGGACAGCCGGATTCGGCACATCGCGAGCGCGGAGTTGTAACAGTACTTCGACTCGCCGTCGGTGTCGGTGTACGTCAGCCCGATGACATCACCCGGCTGCGCCGTGATCTCCCCATCGACGGTCACACCGTCGACGCGTCCGCCGAAGGACCAGCTGAACGGGCGGTAGTCGCCGTGGGTGTGGCGGGTCGCAAGCACCGAACGCACGGCGGTCTCCCGCCCGTCGTGGCGCAACACGAAAAGCGTGGCGGCGGGCAGCGACACGGGGCCGATCGCCGCGCGTGCGGTCACCACCTCCAGGCTCGACCCCGGCGCGCCGTCGAACCCGCACACCTGGCCGAACGCGTACGCGGGCGTGTGGCGTCGGCCCCAGTTGTGGTTGACGCTCCCGGTCCAGTCGGCGACCTCGAAGCGGACGTCGTCGAGCTCGACGTCGCCGTCGAAGCGCGCGAGCGGGTGGCGAACCATCGTTTTCGCCGTCGGGAACTTGGCCTTGTACCCGCGCTCGGTCAGCAGCTTGACCGGAGCCTCGGCGCCGGGCGTGATCCGCAGATCCCAGCGCGCCGACCGGTCGGCCGTCGACAGCGACCCGACCGCCGACTCGTCGTCGATGGAGGTCTCGCCGATCCGGGCAGTCCACGGGTCGTACCGGTAGTCCGACTGATCGACCGGATGCGGCTGTTTGAGCGCCCGGTTGCCCGTCCCGTCCGGATCGAAGAGCATCACCCACGAGTCGGCCACGGGCGCCCCGGCCGTCGGGAGCAACACGGTCGAGCGCATCCACAGCGCGCGTCCCCCAGAAGGGTCGTTCGCGCGGATGAACCGGCTCTCGTAATAGGGCGGCTGCGGCGTCACCGGACCAGCATCCAATACTTGACCGGTGACCGGGATGCAGATCGCCGCCTACGTCCTTGCGCGCGATCGCCGCCGCGGAAGCCGTCGCGCTCGTCGTGCTGTGGGTGCAGCTGACCCGCACGCGCCGCGAGGCCGACGAGCTGCGCGGCCGGGTCGACGCACGCAACATGCTGCTCTCTGGCGGACGCGGGGCCGTCAAGAACCTCTGGCAGACCGCGAACATCATCCGCAAGGAGGGGTTCGGCGCCGCCGTGCGCTCCTCGATCGAGGACCTCGCCGATTGGGCCGAGGTGGAACGGCCCGACCTCGCCCGGCTGGCGCCCGACGGCAACCTGGCGATCCTGTTCTCCGACATCGAGGAGTCCACAGCGCTCAACGAGCGCATCGGCGATCGCGCCTGGGTCCGGCTGATCGGCAGACACGACAAGATGATCCGGCGGTACGTCAACAGCCATCACGGGCACGTCGTCAAGAGCCAGGGCGACGGGTTCATGGTCGCCTTCGCCGATCCGGCCCAGGCGGTGCGGTGCAGCATCGACGTGCAGCGCGCACTACGCAAGCGGCCCAACGGAATTCGAGTACGAATCGGTGTCCACGCCGGCAAGTCCGTGCGCCGCGGTGACGACCTGTTCGGCAGAAACGTCGCGATGGCGGCGAGGGTGGCTGCTGAGGCGGACGGCGGTCAGACCCTGGTCAGCGAAGCGGTGCGCGACGCGTTAGCCGACCGCGAGGACATCGACTTCGACGACGGCCGCGAGGTCGAGCTAAAGGGTTTCGCCGGCAAGCACCGGCTGTTCGCAGTCGCCTAGGGTGCCGTCTGCGCCTCAATCGCCCGGGCCAGCACTGTGCCCCTGCGGGTCAACTCCAGCAGGCAGAACCATTCCCACCCGGCGGTGTCGGCATATTTGTCGACGTAGACGGCTCGGATACGGTCAAGCGCTAGCTCTTCTTCTGCGACTGCTCCAGGCGCTGATGAAGCCGCGCCCGGATGTCGTCGGGCGTGTAGGCGTTACGGCGCCGCTGATCACGCGCCACCAGGGCGCCACCAGCGACGACGCCGGCCACACCGGCCAAGCCAACCCACTTCCAGATGCTCCGCATGCCCGTCAGTGTGCCTAAGCTGCGCTGGTGAATGCGAACACGGTCACCCTCGCGCGCGCCCTCGACGAGACCCGCACCGGGGACATCTGGCTGTTCCGCGGCGATTCGAAGCCCGATCGCGCGATCCAGACCATGACGAATGCACCGGTCAACCACGTCGGAATGACCGTCGCGATCGACGACATGCCGCCGCTGATGTGGCACGCCGAACTCGGCGACAAGCTGCAGGACATGTGGACGGGCACCAACCATCGCGGTGTGCAGCTCAACGACGCCAGGGCCGCCGTCGAGCGCTGGATCAACAACTACGGGCAGCGCTGCTGGCTGCGTCAGCTCACTCCGTACGCCTCCCGGGAGCAGGAGGACCAGGTGCTGCAGGTGATCGCGCGGATGGACGGCACACCGTTTCCCAGCACAGCGCGGCTCACCGGCCGGTGGTTCCGCGGCCGGGTACCGACAGCCAGCGACTGGACCAGGGGAATCCCGTTCCTGGACAGAAGGATTCGTGATTCCACGCGGCGTAGAAGAGCCGACGAGCGAGCGTCGCTCGAGACGGCCTACTGCGCCGAGACCGTCGCGGTCACCTACGAGGAGATGGGGCTGCTCACCACCGAGAAGCACAGCAGCTGGTTCGACCCGGGGAAGTTCTGGAGCGGCGATGCGCTGCCCCTGAACGAGGGGTACCGGCTGACCGACGAGATCCCCGTCGTCCTCGGATAGCCCATGGCGTTGCCGCTGATGCGATAGCTTTCGTGGGATGCGCCTGACGAACGCCTTCTTCGCCAACCACGCTGAAGTGGTCGACGACATGCTCAACGTGACCGGTGGATGCTGGACGTCGACGACGGTGGCGGACGGATCGACCGCGTTCGCGACTCGCTGCGTGATCTTCTGCGAAGTCAGCAGGCAGGACCGGGGCAAGCAGTTCGGTCTTCATATCGACGCGGCCGGTCCGACGGGGCAGCAGTGGACACCCGCGAGATCGTCCTACTTCACCGTGCCGAGCCGCATCGCGTTCATGGTGACGCCGCCGATCGCGCTACCCATCGAGCAGGGCGGCGGATTGCATTCCTACACCGTCCGCCTGGAGGACCACGACGAGCGGATCACCCTGCCGTTGCACATCCAGGTCGTGGCCGGCAGCGCCTTCCCCAGCCGCTGAATTGTCTGAACCGCTCATCGCACGCCTCGGCGGGGATATCGTCCGGCCATGCCGCTGCACTACGTGGACCCGCACAAGAAACACAACCGTTGGTACACGGCCGTCGAGAGTTTCAGCCGCTCGCCGGCCGGACAGTTCATGGCGCATCACGTCTTTCCGCGCATAGACCCGTTTCTGTTCCGTGCGACCGGCGGTCGGTATCCATCGATTCTCGGCGGCCCGTCGACCGCCCCGCTGGTCACCACGGGCGCCAAGACGGGCCAGCGACGGGAGCACCAGCTGACCTATTTCCACGATGGAGCCGACCCGATCCTGACCGCGTCCAACTACGGCGGCGCCAAGCATCCGCAGTGGTACTACAACCTGAAGGCCAACCCGCAGTGCGAGTTCGGTGACGAGCCGTTCATCGCGACCGAGGTCACCGATCCCGATGAACACAACCGCCTGTACGGCCTTGCCGAGAAGGTCTACGCAGGGTGGAGCGATTACCTCGAGAAGACGGCGGCCTCCGGCCGTCGGATCCCGGTCTTCCGGCTCGTCGCGCGATAACGCCTCAAAGCCGCGCGAAGCACGGATTGGCGTCTTCCTTCGGAATCGACGCGTCCTGACTGGAGAACTTGCCGACCACTCCGGTATCGGTGACTTCGACGCTGTCGGCGTGAATGCCGAGCGGGTAGTTGTCGTTGAGCTTCTTGGTCAGATCGTTCAACGCCGTCTGCACACCGTCTTTCGGCAGCGGACCGGTGACATCGAGAACCTCGAGGTTGAGATCGCCGTCGGTGACAACGGGTTTGGCGGTGACGCTGTTGTCTCCGGCGTCGACCACTATCGTGCCCGCCGCGGAATCGGTGCGCACACCGGTGATCAGATTTCCGACCACGGGGAGATTGGCAGCCAGCGTCTCCTTGATGCCCGCCGACTTCCAGTCGAGTGTTGCGGTCAGCGAACCGATCGTGCCCTTCGAGTCGCCGGTCTCCTGCAGGCGCACATCGGACACGGTCACGTCGGCCGTCATCCCGTCGGCGTCCTGGACGTTGCGCCCGGCGGTGGTGACCGAGATGTTCGTGTAGTGGCCGGTGATGTGCTGCCACAAGAACGGTGGGTTCACGCCGTAGGAAATCGTGACACCGTCTTGGACAATGCATTCGGCGACGTCGACGAGGACCGCGTCGGCGCGGTTGCGCGCGTACAGTTCAGCGCCTGCCAAGCCGCCGGCGATCAGGGCGACGACGATGACGGCGATCAGGATGATCGATTGCTTGTTGAGGAAACCTCGGCCGCGCCGCTTCTTGCCTGCGGGGGCCTCCGCGACCGTGGGCGGCGCCGGCATCGGCGGTGGCGGCGGCGCTGAACCGCGTGGCGGCGGCGCTGAGCCGGGCGGCGGGGGCGGTGGTGCGCCAGGTGGTGGCGGGGGCGCCCCGCGCGGCGGTGGCGGTGGTGGCGGTGGTGCGCCACCGGGCGGGGGCGGCCGGAGCTTCTCGGTCGGCGCCGCATCGGGCGGCTGCCTACGGGCTCGGATCTGCTCGGTCGGGGGTTCCGGCGGCCGGGCCGGGCGCTGAATCCGACGCGTAGCCGGGTCCTGGCGCGGGTCCCCCCTGCCCTGCCGACCGGGCTGCCCTGGCGGTTGCGGCGGCATGGTCACCTGCGCGATTCTGCCTCATCGAGCTGGACGGCTCGCGGTTATCCGGTTCGCCGCACGCGGATACTGCATAACTGGAGCCGCGGAACCCGTCGGCGCTTTACCGTCGACGACAGTTCACCGCATGGAACGAGCACGATTCCGGGGAAGCCACGGCAGGGTGAACCCGACGCCAACCTGCCTGGTAGACACGCCGCTCGGCAGCCGAAGCAGCCTGCGAGCCCACGCTAAAGTCAGTCCGTGCCGACCCGAAGGCCAACGCGTGCAACCAGGTACGCCCGTCGTCGCCGACGGCGTATCGCCGCGACGACCCACGACCTCAGCGATTTGCAGTGGGACGCATTGAAATCGGCGTGGGGCGGCTGCGCGTACTGCGGAGCGATGGACACTCCGTTGCAGAAGGATTGCGTGCTGCCGATCTCCCGCGGCGGCCGATATGCGCTTGCCAACGTCGTGCCGAGTTGCCGGTCGTGCAACACCAGCAAGTGCAACACCGAAGTGACCAGCTGGATGCGGCGTAAGAAGCTGGACGAAAAGGGATTCCTGCTTCGGCAGGCGCACATCAACCAGATACTGGCCGCCGAAGCCGGCTACGACGCTTACCGGGCACCGAGGTGTGTCCGGCATGTGACCTCGCCGAGACCCGTACCAGACATGCTTACCAGCATGCCGACGCTGGAATTGATCTGTCTGCTGGTGGCGTCGATGTCCGTGGCGTATTACCTGGGCCGCCGCAGCGCCAGGTCCCATCCGGCGTGGTACGAGCGCCGACGCTCACGGCTGGCGCGGCAGGCGATCACGTTGATGGCGATCGGCGCCTCCACCAGAGCCAGGCGGTCGCTTCGACGGCGGTTCGGGGTCACACCGTCCCGCGCGCGGCCCATGCGGTTGCGGTCACGGTGAACGGGCCCGCGCCCAGCCGTTCGCGAGCCACCGATTCGATACGAGCGCGGCCACCGGGGTCGAGTCGCTGGACGTAGTCGCCGGCAGGCCCCACCCCGTAGGTGTACGGCTCCCACCACTCCTCGAAGCTCGGATGCACGACATCCACCGCGATCGCGTTCTCCTGCACATCGGTCAGGCCGGCTTCGCCGAGCAGCGCGGTCAGGTGCCCCTCGTGTGCCCCGGTTAGCAGCGCCTCGTCCGTCGCGTCCGGATCGATCACATGAACCGCATCCCAAAACGGTGCCAGCGCTCCCGTCGGCCCGTCCCACACGCATGCCGCGACGACCCCGCCGCTTCGGGTGACGCGCGCCATCTGCCGGAGTGCGGCCACCGGATCGGTCATGAAATGGCACGACCAACTGCGCGAGGGCTGCATCGAAAGTCGCTGTGTCATAGGGTAATTCCTCTGCCGTCCCCCGCAGCACCTCGACGTGGGGGAAACGCTCCCGCATCGCGTCGACGAATGGCGGCGACGGGTCGATGCCCACGACCTCGGATCCCATCGACAGCAGGTGCGCCGTCAGCGCTCCGGGCCCGCAGCCCACATCGAGCACCCTGGCGCCCTCGCCGATGCCGGCGAAAGCCGTGAACACCTCGGCCAGAGGGTCGGCGTACCGGCCCATGTAGCGCGAATACGCCTCCGGCGAGACGGCGAAGCTCACAGGAAGAGGCTACGTCTCAGCGCCCGCGGCGTCGACGACCTGACCGCGGCCCGACTCAACCGGACGGCCGCCGCGAGAACTGGTCGCGAACGGCGTCCTTGTCGATCACCGACCAGACCTCGGCAATCCGACGATCGTCGAACCGGTAGATGGCGTGCTCTGCGAAGGAGATTCGCTCACCTGTCGGCTCAAGACCCAGAAACGTGTGCCGGGGAGTGCATTCGAACCACAGCCTGCAGGTGAGCATGTCTCCGTCGGCGATCAGGATCTGAGGTATGAACTGCAGATCAGGCACCGCGTGGGTGTCGGCCTCGAGCATCGCGCGATAACCGCCAAGGCCCAGCGACAGCCCGTTGTGCACCACCACGTCGGTCACAAACTGTCCGAGATCGTCCCAGCGTCGTTCGTTCAAGCACGCCAGGTACTCGTGGTAGACCCCGAGCGGATAGTTGTCGCCCATCAGTCGAGACAGAACTCGTTGCCTTCGACGTCTTGCATCACGATGCAGGACTCCTCGCCGGCGGCGGCGGGCAGCAGCCGCACGCGGGTCGCGCCGAGTTCGAGCAGTCGCGCGCATTCGGCCTCGAGTGCGGCGAGGCGGTCTGCGCCCGTCAACCCGGTGCCTACCCGCACGTCGAGATGCACCCGGTTCTTGACGGTCTTGCCTTCGGGCACCCGCTGGAAGAACAGCCGCGGCCCGACGCCCGCGGGGTCGACGCACGCGAACGCAGAACCCTGCTTCTCGGCGGGCAATGCGCGGTCGAACGCGTCCCAGTCCGCGAACCCTGGGGGCGGAGGGGGCACGACGTAACCCAGCACGTCACACCAGAAGCGGGCGACGCGCTCAGGCACTGCGCAGTCGAAGGTCACCTGAAACTGCCGGGCCTGCACCATTTCTCCACCATAGCGTCGGCTTCCCGCCCGCTCCGACATCGAGTCTGCGGTGAGGGCGCGATTTCGCGGGAATTCACGCCCTCACCGCAGAGTCAACGAGATGAGGCCCGCCGGCGAGCGCACTACAGGTTGAAGCGGAACTTGAGCGACAGGATGGCGCCGGTGATGCAATGCACCGACACCACGGGTCGCAGGCTCGTCATCGAGTTCTGCGCGGCCGAGGTGCGCGATCTCCGCGGCGACGCGGACAAGCTGCTCAATGCAGATGAGCGCACGGTCGACCAATGGTGGTCGCAGCTGACTGGCTCACCCCGACGGGTGACTGAGGCCTAATCACAACGAAATTTATTCCCGCACAACGCCATACGCGAAGCAAAACCTGTTGTCGCCCAACGCTCTTGCGCCGCGAAAACCCTTAGTGCGAAAGCCTGACCGTGGTACGCTGGTGTTCCTGCATCCTCGCAGGTCAATCCTCTTTTTTTCGGTAGACCATGGCGGCCAGAGCCCTGGCGAATTTTTTATATCCCAGCGATTCCGAAGGTGAGCCCTGCACTGAGGCCACAGGCCAGTGCCTAGTTCATGGGTTTACCTCGTCTGTGTGCAGACGAAATTCCGGCACTCTGTTTGGATTACCCGGTCACCAATCGTGGCGGTGGACCGTCCAAGGATGTCGCGGCCGTAGCCGACCGATCCGTAGGTAGCGACGTTGACGCCTGGCGCGGTGACGGTGACGGTGTTGCTAGAACCCTCGGCGTTGTAGTGGCCGCGGTAGGTGTAACCGCCGACAGGGGTGCTGAGGCTGCTGGATGCGTCGAGGGTGCCGATGCCGTCGACTTTGAATGTTGAGCCGGCGGCATTTGATGTGAGCCCGTTGGGGCCGAGAGATCCGCCCAGCGTGTCGTTGCCCCAGGATCCGTAACCGGTGTTGTCGGCGGATGCGCCCGCCGCGGTAGCCAGCGCGGCACCGGCGGTGAAAGTGGCTGTGATGATGAGTTTCTTGATCATAGAGGGTTGCTTCTTCCCGCGTTTGTCGTTGGCGGCTTTGGTCTTGCTCATGCCTCTGCGTTTTAGGGTTCCCTTGAGCTACCACCCGGCCAATTTATGGTTGTGCGCCCTGGGGGCCGCACCCATTACGGCGACTAACAATCTTGGGTCATATTTTCCCCTCGGGGTTTCTTCGATAGTTCTTCGGATTTGCACACGCCGAATCGTCACATACGCGAGCACGTGTTGCACGTGTAATCGAGTACCTATGTCGAATTCGGCGTTAGAATCGAATGCACTCCGCCGTTGTGGGGTGTTGTATTGGTATCCGCCGTTGCGGCACGGGGTTTTCCCAGGGAACTGGGCCGTTGTCCATACTTTTCGAGGCCGACGCCAGTGCGCTTGCCCTTGGCCGCAGGCCTTCCTTCCTGTCGCTGGCGATATCTACAGCGAATCCGCACACTGGGCGGCCCTCAGGGCGGCCCGGCACCATCAGCTCCAGCGGCCCCACAGTGGACATCGGGCATCGACCCTCATGCGCTCACTTGCCCCCCAAACCGGGGGGTCCGTACCGGTAGGAATCTCGACGAGCTTCCTACCGAACCTGGTCGGCGGCGACCAGCAGATCGCCCATGCGGAAGTCCCCACCCGAAACGTCCGGCAGGGTCGGTTTGTCGATCTTCTTCTGCCCGCTCTTCAACTGCATTAGGTCGACAATGACCTCCGCAACAATCCCGCCGCCGACCGGACCGAGTTCGGCCCCACCGCTGGTCAGTTCGGCCTCGCGAAGGATGTAGTACCAGAGCGGCGTGCCCTCGGGGAGGGCTGGCGTGCCGACGACCGCCACACCCATCGCCTTGGCGATGGCCTCACCTGACGGCAAATCGTAGAATTTCCCGCGCACCAGATTGCGGTACCCGAGCACGTTGGACCCGGTGGCCTCTGCACCCGGAATCGGCAACTCGAAAAGGGACTGCGACATCTTCGTATCGATCGCCCGCCCGATCAATAAGACTTGGTTCTGGTCGTTTTGCGGGAGTTCGCTGAAGAAGTTGTCGAAGTCGATGATCAAGTTCGGTCGGTAACTGACGCCCGCCGCGGAGGTCGGCTAACCGGGGTTGAGCGAGAAGACTCGCACGCCTCCCGACTTGTCGTTGATGTTGTACGCGTTCCGAATCTGGGAGTGGCCGAACCGGAATGCCGCGACGGAGAACTCCACCGGCGTCATTGGGTGCTCCTGCGACCCCGGCTTGAAGAACCCGGCGTTGCGATCTTGGGCAAGCGCCCGGTCGACCGCCGCTTGGCCGACGATCTGGGGCAGATAATCGTTCAGCACGACGTAGCGGTAGGCATCGATAACCCTCTGACGAGCCTGGTCGAACGACATACCCGTGTCCACGAGCGCGTTGTGAAGCCGCAGGAACGCTCAGATGAATCTGGGAAATGATGAGGTTCTCGTCGTTGCGGTGCTCCACCAGAATTGCGGAGCCATTCGGATCACGCGGCAGGTCTGGGGACACCCTGTCGGCGGCAGTGCCTAGCTTGAATTTGTCGCCGTCGTACAGCTGCGGGCTCTGCTTTGGGCCGCCACCGTAAACCGAGTCGAGGTCGAAGGGGAAAGACCGGGCATTCAAGAGACCCTCCACATTGGCGGCCTCGGTCGGCGACGGCGCGGTGTCGAGCGTCAGGTCGTGATCGATGAACTGCCCGAAAAAGGTGACACCGCCCGTTGTGCCTTCGGGATTCGGGATCGCGGACGTCTCCAGCATGGTTTGCGCGAGGTCGGCAAGCTGCTGGTTCGTCTGCTGGTTGAGCGCCGCGAGAGCGCCTTTATCCGAACTCTTCGCCACCACTGCGAACATTCGGCCGAAGCTTGAATCTGGTTTTGCAACCGCCACCGCAGGTGCGGTCAACAGCAGCGGCGTGAGGAATAATCCGACAAGCTTTTTCATCGATTTCCCTTCCGATAATGAAATCAAGATCCCATACCAAAGTGACGAAAATGAATTCTGAGGCGATTGCGTTACGAACGTGGCCTTCACGAGGCCGTACCGTCACCAGCATTCGGGTCGTCAGCAGCGGCGTGTTCTAACACCGCCGACCGGGGTGACATACCGGCGCTGGGCGACAGCGTCATCGCCTGCACCGCTACCCTTGGCGGCGCGCGGCGTTAGGTCCACTTCGTTGGCCGCGTCCATTGCTTACTCGTGGCTGCATCGACCACGGTCGGTGGTAGTTGGCTGTGACGGATCTTGCCCATGCCGATGGGGTCTGCTGCACGAATAGGTGACATCTGAGTTGGCTTGCCCCAGGAGGGTGGGCTGGAAGGATGTCAGTGTGCCCAGGCCCTATCCCCGTGAGTTCCGTGACGACGTCGTACGGGTTGCCCGCAATCGCGACGACGGTGTGACCATCGAGCAGGTCGCCACCGATTTTGGCGTGCATCCGATGACGCTGCACAAGTGGATGCGCCAAGCCGATATCGACGAAGGCACCAAGCCCGGCAAGAGCACCGGCGAGTCCGGTGAGCTGCGGGATGCGCGGCGTCGAATCAAGTTGTTGGAGCAGGAAAACGAAGTGCTACGCCGAGCAGCCGCGTACCTCTCGCCCTTCACTTGTTTCTAAGAGCACCCCCGGGTAGACCATCATCGCGGTGACGACGAACGACTGCGCCTCGGACAGGGTCAGCGATCCCGCATCGACCAGACCCTGCTCCACAGCCCACGGCGTCGCACCGCTCTTCGAGATTGTTTCGGTCATTACCGATGCCAACGGTGGTCCAACTCGCGCTCACTCAGGGAGCCGTCCTGCTTAATCTGCGGGCCGTAGATGCGGGTCTCCACCACGCCTTTCGGGTCAAACTCCACATCGATGTGGGTGGGCCGAAACCACGCCTGTTGCGCCACCCCGTTGACGCCGCAGGCCATGTCTGGCAGCTGGCCGCTTGCCAGTTCGATGCGATGCACCGAGGTGCCCGCCGACGACCGAATCTTCTTCTCGCTCATCTCTGCTTCTCGGTCAGGGCCTGTTACTTGTTAGCAGCGGCTGCCTTACCACCAGACGTTGTTTGAAACCGGAACTCGACCACAATGCCGTCCGCTTGCATCAGTTAGTTCTGCCCGTCCAATAGATGAGCATAATCAACGTCTGCAATCCCTGCCGGAGCAGTGCCACACATTCGGTCACGCGGGTGAGTTCGGCCCGCTTTCGCCAGGAGGGCAGGGCGTCGTCAATGGTCGCCGTGGTCCTCATCCGACACCTCCTACACGCCGTGGGCGGTGCGCGCCCGCCTGCGGAAGGCCTCCTCCACGGCTGCTTGGGACTCCCCAGTAGTTCTCGCTCACTACTTACTCCGCCTTCTGATTTACCACTTTCAATCCAAGCGACGGCGCGGCGCGGCTGAAGATCCGCAGCGCTTTCGCCAGACCCACGACGATCTCCTCACGGCCCGAATCCAATCCGGCCATCGCGGCGGCGACAAACGTGTCGAGCTCCATCGCGCGCGGCGGGACTCGGTCGAGATTTCGATGCAGATCGGTCACGACTACGGGCGGGATCAACTCGACGATCTGCACAGTGGAACTCCTGAGTTGCCGCCGGAGGGCGATTGTGAAGCTGTGCACGGCGGCTTTGGTCGACGAATAGATCGGCGCGGCGGCGAGCGGCACGTAGCCCAGCCCCGAGCCGACGTTGACCAGCCGCGAGCGCGGCTGTGCTTTAAGTAGCGGCAAGAAGGCGTTGGCGACGTAGATCACGCCCTTGAGGTTGACGTCGACCTCGCGCCCTAGCTCGGCTGCATCGAGCGGGCCCGGCCCGGCGAAGTCGAACAGATGTTGGATGCCCGCGTTGCTGACGACCGTGGTCAGCTCGGGCCAGCGCTCACCAACCCGCTCAGCGAGTGCCGAGACCTGCTCGGGATCGGCCACATCGACTAGCTCGGCCTCCATACCGGGGTGGCGCGCCGCTACCGCCTCGACGCGCTCGCGCCCGTGCCCCGCAACGATCACCTGGCTACCCCGCGCGTGGAAAACGGACGCGAGACCGGCACCAATGCCAGACCCGCCACCGGTAATGAGCACTACCCCCATCGCCGCCACCTACTGCTTTGTCTTAGATGCTTGTCCGTGGCGGAACTCCACGACGTCGCCGTCGGCCATCACGTAGTCCTTGCCCTCCATCCGCACCTTGCCCGCGGACTTCGCGGCCGCCATCGAACCGGCCCCGATCAGGTCGTCGTAGGACACGATCTCGGCCTTGATGAAGCCCTTCTCGAAGTCGGTGTGGATGACCCCGGCGGCCTTCGGCGCGGTATCACCCTGATGAATCGTCCACGCCCGCGACTCTTTCGGGCCTGCGGTCAAAAACGTCTGCAACCGCAACGTGTGAAAACCGGCCCGCGCCAGCGCGTCGAGCCCGCGCTCGGTCTGGCCGATCGACTCGAGCAGTTCGGCGGCCGACTCGTCGTCGAGCTCCTGCAACTCGGCTTCGATCTTCGCGTCGAGGAACACCGCGTCGGCGGGCGCGACCATCTCCCGTAGCGAGGCGATCCGCTCGGCGTCGGTGAGCACCTCCTCGTCGGCGTTGAACACGTAGAGGAACGGCTTGGTCGTCAACAGGTTCAGCTCGCGCAGCAGCGCGGTGTCGACCGACTGTCCGGCCGCGAACAGCGTCGTTCCGCCGTTGAGGATCTCCTGCGCGGCGATCGCCGCCTCGTGGGTCGGCCTGCGGTCCTTGTGCGTGCGCGCTTCCTTTTCCAGCCGCGGTATGGCGCGCTCCAGAGTTTGCAGGTCCGCCAGGAGGAGCTCGGTTTCGATCACCTCGATGTCGGACCTGGGGTCGATCCGGCCGTCGACATGGGCCACGTCATCGTCGGTGAAGACCCGCACCACTTGGCATATCGCGTCGCTCTCGCGGATGTTGGCGAGGAACTTGTTGCCAAGACCTGCGCCCTCGGACGCGCCTTTGACAATCCCCGCGATGTCGACGAAGGTGACCGGCGCATGCACAATCTTTTCCGAATCAAACATCTTCGCGAGCTCGTCCAGCCGCGGATCCGGCAGCGGCACCACGCCTTCGTTCGGCTCGATCGTCGCGAAGGGGTAATTGGCAGCCAGCACGTTGTTGCGCGTCAGCGCGTTGAAGAGCGTTGACTTCCCGACATTCGGCAGGCCCACGATTCCCAGATTCAAGCTCACAGGGAGCCAAGTCTAGGAGACACCCGCAGGCGCGCCCGCGTGCGCTGGCAGCCACATACAGCGAGAGCCGGTACGGTCAACGTGTGTCTGGACAGCGGGCGAGGTCTGCGGTAGCGGCCGATCATCGCTCCATGATCCCCACCGTTGCTGGTGTTCCGTCGTGGGGCGCAGTGCTCATTGCGGTCACCTTCACCACGATCGGCTTCGCCTTCGACGCAGGCTCCGGCGCCAAGGAACTGACGCTCGCTTTTGCTGGCGCGTATGCGATCGGATGCATCGCCGCTGCGGTGGCCGTGCGGCAATCGGGCATCTTCACCGCGGTCATCCAGCCACCGCTGATCCTGTTCGTCGCCGTGCCCGGCGCGTACTTCCTGTTCCACGGCGGCGCGATGGACAGCACGAAAGATCTTCTGATCAACTGCGGTTACCCGTTGATCGAGCGCTTCCCGTTGATGTTCTTCACCTCGGCGATCGTGCTGCTGATCGGACTGGCCCGGTGGTACATGGGGATGTCGCACCGCCATACCGCACCTGCCGAGGCCGCCGAGCCGTCCGCGAGCCGGTTCTCGGCGGTCACCGCGAAGATCTCCGCGCTGCTGGCGCGCGACGACGAGGACGACGTCGACGAGGCGCCCGCGCCGCGACGCAGCAGGCAGCATTCGATCGACCGCAGCGCACGGACGGACAGATCGGATCGATCGGACAGGTCAGCGAGGACACGCGACGGGCGCCCGGCCAAGCGCACATCGCCGTCGCGCGCACGTCACACCCGGCCGCCGGAGACCGAGATCATCGAGCCCGTGGTCGAGCGTCCGCGCCGGCCGCGCCCCGCCCGCCGTAGCACCGACCCGACGCCGCCGCCGCCCGAAGCGCGCCGCAGGCAGCGTTCGTCGTCGACGCGTTCGTCGTCCACGCGTTCGTCATCCACCCGCGAACCGCGCAAACAGCCGCCGCCCACCGAGCGGCGGTCTCCGTACCAGCGGCCCGATCGGCACAGCCGGTTCGACGGCTTCGAGCCGTTCGAACCGCACGGCACGAACGGCTCGAATGGCAACGGCTCCAACGGCTCTCACCACCCGATCTCGCGGGTGCGCTACCGCGGAGCCGACGAGGGCGATCAGCGTCCGCAGTATCGGGCCCGGCCGCGCACGGCCAAACACCGGGCCGAAGCCTGGGAGTACGACGTCTAGAACGGCCTAGCTGCGAGCCGACCGGATCTCGCGGGGCAGCGCGAAAACCAGCGTCTCGTTGGCGGTCGTCACCGGCTGCACCGTGCCGAAGCCAAGCTCGGCAAGGCGCTCGAGCACACCGCGAACCAGGATCTCGGGTACCGACGCACCGGAGGTGACGCCGACGGTGGTGACGCCGTCGAGCCAGGCCGGGTCGATGTCATCGGCGTAGTCGACGAGATAGGCAGCGTCGGAGCCGGCGCCCAGTGCCACCTCGACCAGCCGCACCGAGTTGGACGAGTTGCGCGAGCCGACCACGATCACCAGCTGGCACTCCGGCGCCATCGCCTTGACCGCGACCTGGCGGTTCTGGGTGGCGTAGCAGATGTCGTCGCTGGGCGGGTCCTGCAGTGTGGGGAATTTCTCACGCAGCCGGCGAACCGTTTCCATCGTCTCGTCGACCGACAGCGTGGTCTGCGAGAGCCAGATCACCTTGTTCGGGTCACGGACGGTCACGCCGTCGACCGCGTCGGGGTTGTCGACCACCTGCACGTGGTCGGGCGCCTCGCCTGCGGTTCCGACGACCTCCTCGTGGCCCTCGTGGCCGATGAGCAGGATGTCGTAGTCGTCGCGGGCGAACCGCTTCGCCTCGTTGTGCACCTTGGTGACCAGCGGGCAGGTCGCGTCGATGACCTTCAGGTCGCGTTCCTTGGCGTTGACGTGCACCGTCGGGGCGACACCGTGTGCGGAGAACACCACGATCGAACCCTCGGGCACCTGGTCGGTCTCGTCGACGAAGATCGCGCCCGCCTTGGCCAGCGTCTCCACGACGTGGACGTTGTGCACGATCTCGTGACGGACGTAGACCGGCGCTCCGTGCTTTTCCAGCGCGCGCTCGACCGTCTCGACGGCGCGGTCCACGCCCGCGCAGTAGCCGCGGGGCTCGGCGAGCAGTACACGCTTGCCCGCGGGGCTGTTCTGGCTGCCACTAGCCACCGAGCTCGAGGCACCCGGAATCCCCATGTTGATCGTCGACGGCATGGTTCCCAGGGTACTGACCCGCGCCGTCCGAGGGCCAACCGTAGGCTGTGACCCATGGCAACCGCACCGTATGGGGTCCGTCTGCTGGTGGGGGCGGCGGTCACCGCCATCGAGGAAACACGACGGCTCCCGCAGACCATCCTGATGTACCCGATGACCATCGCCAGCCAGCTCGCGCACCTGGTGATGAAGGTCCAGCAGGACGTCGCCGACCTGGTGAACCGGGGCGACGAGACGCTGGAGAGTCTGTTCCCACCGAAGGACGAGCAGCCCGAGTGGGCGACGTTCGACGAGGATCTGAGCGACGACCGGAGCCGCTCCGGCGGCGACATCCGACCGGCGCCTGCGCCGTCGGCTCCGGACGGCGAGCGGCTGACCGAAGGCAGGTTCGCCCTCTTCACCGGCGGCGAACCGGAGACGCCGGCCGAGGAAACGGCGGAGCCTGAGTCGAGCGACCAGCCGGACATCGTCAAGAAGTTGGACTACGAGACGCTGACGCTGGCCCAGCTGCGGGCGCGGCTGTCCACGTTGCGGGTCGCCGACCTCGAGGAGCTGCTGGCCTACGAGGAGACGACCAAGAACCGCGCGCCGTTCCAGACTCTGCTGGCCAACAGGATCACCCGCGCGTCCGCGAAGTGAGTGACGACGCGCGAGGCCAGTCCGCGGACAACCCGTATCCCGTCCGCACCGTCGCGATGATGGTCAAGGATTGGATCGAGAAGCTCGGCACCGTCTGGATCGAAGGCGAAGTGGCGCAGCTGTCGATGCGGCCGAACACCAGCACCGCGTTCATCACGCTGCGCGACCCCGCCGCCGACATGTCTCTGTCGGTGACGTGCCCGCGCGATCTGGTGATGAACGCCCCCGTCAAGCTGTCCGAGGGGACGCGCGTCATCATGCTCGGCCGGCCGAACTTCTTCGTCGGCCGCGGCACGTTCTCGTTGCGCGTCAACCAGATTCGCGCGGTCGGCGTCGGCGAGCTGCTCGCCAGGATCGACCGGCTGCGCAAGCTGCTCGCCGCCGAAGGCCTCTTCGATCCGCGGCTGAAGCGGCCGATCCCGTTCCTGCCCAACACTATCGGCCTGATCACCGGGCGGGCCAGCGCCGCCGAACACGACGTCGTCTCGGTAGCCAAAGACCGTTGGCCCGCAGTCACGTTCGCGATCCGCAACACCGCCGTGCAGGGCACCAACACCGTGCCGCAGGTCGTCGAGGCGCTGCGCGCGCTCGACACCGACCCCGCCGTCGACGTCATCGTCATCGCGCGCGGCGGCGGCAGCGTGGAAGACCTGCTGCCGTTCTCCGACGAGACGCTGTGCCGGGCGATCTCGGCGTGCACCACGCCGGTGGTCAGCGCCATCGGCCACGAACCCGACAACCCGTTGTGCGACCTGGTCGCCGATCTGCGTGCGGCCACCCCGACCGACGCCGCCAAGCGCATCGTTCCCGACACCGCCGCCGAAATGGCGCGGCTGGGCGATCTGCGTCAGCGCAGCGCGCGGGCGCTGCGCAACTGGGTCCGCCGCGAGGAGCACGACCTCGCCAGGCTGAGGAGCCGACCGGTGCTGGCCCAGCCGTTGGCCGCGCTGACCTCGCGGGCCGACGAGATCCACCGGTGCCGAACCGCCGCCCGGCGGGACGTCACGCGGTTGGTGGCCGCCGAATCCGAGCGGATCGGTCATCTGTCGGCCCGGCTGACGACGCTCGGCCCGGCTGCGACGCTGGCGCGCGGCTACGCGGTGGTGCAGGCGGTGACGACATCGGGCGAGGCCGCCGTGCTGCAGACGGTGGCCGATGCGCCCGAGGGCACGCGGCTGCGCGTGAGGGTGTCCGACGGCGCGATCTCGGCGGTCAGCGAGGGAAGTCAATGAAGCCTATTAGTGAATTGGGCTATGAAGAGGCCCGCGATGAACTGATCGAGGTGGTGCGCCAGCTCGAGCAGGGCGGACTGGACCTGGATGCCTCGCTCAAGCTCTGGGAAAGGGGCGAAGAGCTGGCCAAACGCTGCGACGAACACCTGGCTGGGGCCCGCAAGCGCATCGAGGATGCGCTGGCCGCAGGCAGCGAAACCGACGACGACGAACGTTGACGATGCAAACAGATTCCGCTTAGGGACTCGAAACTGCAACACGTTTCATTTATGCTTTCCGGCATGGGTGATGCAACGCTGCAGACAGACCTTGGCCGTGTGCTCGTCACTGGAGGCTCCGGCTTCGTCGGCGCCAACCTGGTGGCGGAACTGCTCGAGCGGGGCCACGAGGTGCGCTCCTTCGACCGGGCGCCCTCTCCTCTGCCAGAGCATCCGCGGCTGCAGGTCCTCCAGGGCGACATCTGTGACAAGGAGACCGTCGCAGCCGCGGTCGACGGCATCGACACCGTCTTCCACACCGCGGCGATCATCGACCTGATGGGCGGATCGTCGGCCACCGACGAGTACCGGCAGCGCAGCTTCGCCGTCAACGTCGGCGGCACCGAGAACCTGGTGCTGGCCGCGCAGGAGGCGGGCGTCAAGCGGTTCGTCTACACCGCATCCAACAGCGTGGTGATGGGCGGCAAACGGATCTCCGGTGGCGACGAAACGCTGCCCTACACCGAGCGATTCAACGATCTCTACACCGAGACCAAGGTCGCCGCCGAGCGATTCGTGCTGTCGCAGAACGATGTTCGCGGAATGCTGACGTGCTCGATCCGGCCCAGCGGGATCTGGGGTCGCGGCGACCAGACGATGTTCCGCAAGCTGTTCGAAAGCGTGCTGGCCGGACACGTCAAGGTGCTCGTCGGCAGCAAGCACGCCAAGCTTGACAACTCCTACGTGCACAACCTGATTCACGGCTTCATCCTGGCCGGCCGCCACCTGGTGCCCGGCGGCACGGCTCCCGGCCAGGCTTACTTCATCAACGACGGCGAGCCGATCAACATGTTCGAGTTCTCCCGCCCCGTCGTCGAGGCCTGCGGCCAACGCTGGCCGAGGTTCCGGATCTCGGGCGCGTTCGTGCGCCTCATCATGACGATCTGGCAGTGGCTGCACTTCCGCGTCGGGGCGCCCAAGCCGCTGTTCGAGCCGCTCGCCGTCGAGCGGCTGTACCTCGACAATTACTTCTCCATCGCCAAGGCGCAGCGCGATCTCGGCTATCAGCCGCTGTTCACCACGCAGGAGGCGATGCGGGAGTGCATGCCGTACTACCTCGAACTGTTCGAGCAGATGAAGACCCAGGCGCACGAGAATTCGGCGGTGAAGACGGTCGCGGCCACCCCGGCCGGCTGAGGCCGCGGGCAGTCAGGTGACCAGGTGCACCGGATGACGCGTGACCGCCTCGATCCTGGCGCCCGCCCGGTGTAGCAGGTCCGTGCCCAGTGCGATCAATGCCCGGGCGGCGGCGATCTCTTCTCCGATCATCGGCTGGTTGATATCCGACGGGTTGCGGAACGCGTCCCCCAGCGCGGTCATCTCGGCGTCGTCGCCCAGACGCGCCCGCACCGTCGCATGCGTGTGCGTCTCGTCCTCGTCGAACGCGATATCGATATGCCAGTCGTTGTCGATCGCTCTGTCGTACATGCGGCCACCTCTTCTCGCCTAACAGAGTGCGCCATCGCGCGCGCCGGGACCCCCGGTTCCGCCGATTTTCTCCGAGGGCAGCATGTCGCGAAGCAGCCCGCACTGCGACCGGCTGGCCATATGGTCGACACGCAGGATGCCGTCGGGGCCGATACGGAGGAGTACGTGACTGATGCTCGAGTCGTGGAACGACGGGCCCACCGCGTCGGCGGTCGTCGACTTCGTCGGTCGCGTCACCGCGGAGGGCGGACCGGATTACGTCGCACCGGAAGCGCGCGTCGCGGTCTTCGACAACGACGGCACGCTGTGGAGCGAGAAGCCCGCGTACATCCAGTTGGACTTCCTGGTGCGCAGGCTTGCCGAGCAGGCCGCCGCTGACCCGTCGCTGAAGGACAAGCAGCCGTACAAGGCCGCCGCCGAGGGCGATCTCGGTTGGTTCGGCGATGCCGTCACCAAGCACTACAAGGGCGACGACTCGGCACTGCAAGTGCTTGCGGCAGGCATCTTTTCGGCCTACGCGGGGCTGACGGTCGAGGAGCATTCCGAGCGGGTGAAGGCATTCTTCGCCGACGGGACGCATCCGACCCTGGGTCGGCCTTACACCGCGTGCGGCTACCAGCCGATGGTCGAGTTGCTGCGCTATCTCGAGGCCAACGGGTTCACCAACTACATCGCATCCGGAGGTGGCCGAGACTTCATGCGGCCCGTCACCACGCAGATGTACGGCATTCCGCCGGAACGGGTGATCGGCAGTTCGGTCGGGCTGGATTACGTCGACGGCCATCTGCGCACCACCGCCACACCGGAGTTCCTCGACGACGGTCCCGTCAAGCCCGTGCGGATCTGGGGGCGGACGGGGCGACGGCCGATCCTCGCGGCGGGCAATTCCAACGGCGACATCCAGATGCTCGAGCACACCGCCGCAGGACCCGGGCCTTCGCTGTGCCTGCTGGTTCTGCACGACGATGCCGAACGCGAATTCGATTACGTGGCAGGCGCGGAGAAGTCGCTCGACGAGGCGGCGGAGAACGGCTGGACCGTCGTCAGCATGAAGAACGATTGGACGACCGTCTTCAGTGGCTGACCCCTCTACGCCCAAACCGACACTTGGGCGCGAAAGTGCGAGTAAAACGTCCCAAAAGGCCGATCTCTGCGCGCGTTTGGTGCGGATTCCCGCGCAGACCGCAGTCGTCGGGTCCGACGCGCACTACCCCGAGGAGGGGCCCGCGCGCACCGTCAGCGTCGACGAGTTCTGGATTCAATCCCACACCGTCACCAACGCGCAGTTCGCCGAATTCGTCAGCGACACAGGCTATGTCACGGTGGCCGAGCGGCCGCTGAACCCGGACGACTACCCCGATGCACCGGGGAAGAACCTGCAGCCGGGGTCGATGGTGTTCACCCGCACGAAGGGGCCCGTCGACCTGCGGCATCTCAGCCAGTGGTGGGCGTGGACGCCGGGCGCGTCGTGGCGCCATCCCGTCGGACCACTTTCGTCGATCGACAAACGAGCGGACCACCCGGTCGTCCATGTCGCCTACGAGGACGCCGACGCGTACGCGCAGTGGGCGGGCCTGGCGCTGCCGACGGAGGCGGAGTGGGAGGTCGCGGCGCGCGGTGGGCTCGCATCAGCCACCTACACCTGGGGCGACGAACCCGAGCAGGCTGGTCAAAAGCTGGCCAACTACTGGCACGGCGACTTCCCGTGGCGACCCGAACCCGGCTACGGCCGCACGACGCCGGTCGGCAGGTTTCCCGCCAACGGGTACGGCCTGTTCGACATGGCAGGCAATGTCTGGGAGTGGACGACCGACTGGTACGCCGACACCAGCGAGGGCGACGCGTGCTGCGAGGCGGGCAGCTACGACCCACAGCAGCCTCAGTTCCAGGTGCCGCGCCGGGTGATCAAAGGCGGCTCGTTTCTGTGCGCGGACACCTACTGCCTGCGCTACCGGCCAGCCGCGCGCAGGCCGCAGATGATCGATACGGGCATGAGCCATATCGGATTTCGCTGCATTTCACGTATCACCCCGGCCACCCGCTGACCGGGCGCACACGTCAGGAGCCTTCGGCGGCCTTCTTGATCGCCGCGAGCGTGGCGGGGATTCCGCTGCGCGCCGCGTCGCTGCGCTGCTGAATCTGCACGTCGGCGTCTGCGCCGTAGCGCTCGTGGAAGCCCGCGATGCCGGCGGGCAGGAACTCCCAGCGTTCCGTGAGCGTGCTGCCGTCCCCGTCCGGCTCGAACGAGTACTCCCAGTGCACCCACCCGTTGTTGACCTGCCATGCGAACCTGCGCCCCGGCTCGGCGGCGACCACCTGACTGCGGGTCTCCCACGTCCGCTCCGGTGTCTCGTTGCGGCCGGTGAACCATGCGCCCACCCGCGGGCCGTCGCCCTCGTCCCACCAACAGGCCCGACAGACCGGACTCCACTCCCCCATGCGGGTCACATCGGACACCAATTCGTACAACTGCTGTGGCGACACCGCCACGTGGATCGACTCGGACATCTTCAATTCGGTCACCGGTCGAGTGTGACAAGGGGCAAAATTAGAACGCGTTCCACCGCCGTCGAAAGGCCAACTGAGTGAGCAACAGTAACGACCGGATCGCCGTCGTCATCGGCGCCGCGTCCGGCATCGGCTGGGCGACCGCGCGCGCCCTCGCCGCCGACGGCTGCCGCGTCACGCTCGCCGACCGCAACAGTGACGGCGCCCGCGCCAAGGCCGACGAACTCGGCGACCCGCACACCTCCGCAGCAGTCGACGTCACCGATGAGGCCTCGGTGGGCCGCCTCTTCGACCAGATCGGCCCGCTCGACGTCGTCGTCAACTGCGCGGGGTTCGGCAGCCTGGGGCTGATCACCGATCTGGCGGTCGACGAGTTCCGCTCCGTCATCGACGTCTGCCTCACCGGCTCCTTCATCGTCGCCAAGTACGCGGGCCAGAAGCTGCGCGAGGGCGGCTCGCTGGTGACGATCAGCTCGCTGAACGGCAGGCAGGCCGCCGTCGGGATGAGCGCCTACTGCTCGGCCAAGGCCGGCGTTTCGATGCTCACCCAGGTCGCCGCGCTGGAAATGGGGCCGCGCGGCATCCGCGTCAACGCCGTCTCCCCCGGATTCGTCGACACACCGCTCACCGAAGGCTCCTATCTGGTGCCCGGTCTCGTCGAGGACTACGTCGAGAACACCGCGCTGGGCCGTGCGGGCAAGCCGGAGGAGATCGCCGACGCGGTGGTGTTCCTGTGCTCGCCGAAGTCGGCGTGGCTGACCGGTGAGGTGCTCGACCTCAACGGCGGCGCCCACCTCAAGCGCTACCCGGACGTGCTCGGCCACGTCATGAAACTGGCGCAGGCGTGAAAGGCGACAGCGGGTCCTTCGGCGGCAGGCAGGCAATCGTCACCGGCGCCGGATCAGGCATCGGCGCCGCGTTCTGCCGCGCGCTCGCCGCCGCGGGAGCCGACGTCGTCTGCACCGATGTCGACGGCGACGCCGCCGAACGCACCGCGTCGTCGCTCGGGGGGCGCGCACGGGCCGCCCGCCTCGATGTCACCGATCCCGCCGCGGTCCAGGCCGCCGTGGACGAGGTCGTCGACCGCGCCGGGCGACTGGACCTGATGTTCAACAACGCGGGCATCGTGTGGGGCGGCGACACCGAACTGCTCACCCTCGACCAGTGGA
The DNA here is from genome assembly GCA_963786995.1 of uncultured Actinomycetota bacterium. Classification (GTDB taxonomy): domain Bacteria; phylum Actinomycetota; class Actinomycetes; order Mycobacteriales; family Mycobacteriaceae; genus Mycobacterium. The sequence continues at coordinate 176,129 of CAWBBH010000013.1, forward strand.
ACGCCATCATCGACGTGAACATCCGCGGCGTCGTGCACGGCGTCACGGCGGCCTACCCGCAGATGATCAAGCAGGGCCGCGGCCACATCGTCAACACCGCCTCGATGGCCGGCCTGACCGCGGCCGGACAGATCACCAGCTACGTGATGACCAAACACGCGATCGTCGGGCTGTCGCTGGCGCTGCGCTCCGAGGCCGCCGCGCACGGCGTCGGCGTGCTCGCGGTGTGCCCGTCCGCGGTCGAGACGCCGCTTCTCGACAAGGGCGCGGTCGGCGGGTTCGACGGTCGCAACTATTTCCTGCAGGGAGCACGGTCGAAGGCGGCCTATCCCGCGGACCGCCTGGCGCAGGACACCCTGAAAGCCGTTGCGCGCAACAAGGCGCTGCTGGTCAGGCCGCGAAGTGCGCACGGCCAGTGGTTGTTCGCACGGCTGGCGCCTGGACTGATGCAGCGCGCGTCGATCGGGTTCATCAAGAGCCAGCGATCGCATCAGGCCGACGCGCGCACGGACATTCGCTGAGCATCGGGCCTACCGCCGTCCGACTGGCTACGGTAGGCCAGTGGCCGCAATGAAGACCGAGTTCACGCTCACCCAGAAGCGTGCGCTGGCGGTCGCGACAGTCATCGCCATCCTGTTCGGCGCATATTTCCTACGGCAGTACTTCATCCTGATCGTGGTGGCGGCGGTCGTCGCGTTCCTGTTCAGCCCGCTCTACAACAGGCTCAACAAGCGGATGGGCACGGGTCTTTCGGCGACGGTGACGCTGCTGGCGGCGTTCGCGAGCGTGATCGTTCCGATCGGGTTGATCGTGCTGATCGCCGTCGTCCAGATCACCGAAATGGTCAGAAGCGTTGCCGACTGGGTCGAGAAGACCGACATGTCGACACTCGGCGACACGTCGCTGAAGTTCGTCAACGAATTGTTGGCGCGCGTGCCGTTCGCCGACATCACGGTCACCCCGGAGATGATCCGGAAGGGGATGACGACCGTCGCGCAGAGCGGCGGGCAATGGCTGCTGCAGACCCTCCAAGGCGCTGCTGGCGGGCTGATCGGCGGAATCACCGCGGCGATCCTCTTCATCTACGTGTTCATTTCGCTGCTGACCAACAAAGAAGCCGTGCGGCGGTTGATCCGCCAACTGAACCCGCTGGGCGAAGAGGTCACCGACCTCTACCTCGTCAAGATGGGCGCGATGGTCAACGGCACGGTCAGGGGCCAGTTCATCATCGCGGTCTGCCAGGGCGTCGCGGGCGCGATCTCCATCTACATCGCCGGCTTCCACGACGGCTTCTTCATCTTCGCGATCCTGCTGAGCGCACTGTCGGTGATTCCGCTCGGCAGCGGTATCATCTCGATTCCCTTCGGGATCGGAATGATGTTGTTCGGCAACGTGTTCGGCGGAATCTTCGTGATCCTGTTCCACATCATCGTGGTGACCAACATCGACAACATCCTGCGGCCGATCCTGGTGCCGCGCGAGGCACGCCTCGATTCGGCGCTGATGCTGCTGTCGGTGTTCGCCGGGATCACCATGTTCGGCGCGTTCGGCATCGTGATCGGGCCGGTGCTGATGATCGTCATCGTGACCACGATCAGCGTCTATCTCGCCGTCTACAAAGGTGTTCCGCTCGAGCGACACGACGACGACGAGACCGAGAAGTCGAGGAAGAACAAGCGGCGGATGGGATGGCTGACGCGCCGTGCCAGGAAGTCGGACTCCGAGGCGCCCGAAAAGCCCAACGACGCCGACAAGCCCGACGAGCCCGCGCCCGACGCCGACCAGCCTGACGAGGCCGACACGCCCGATGCCGACGAGAAGGCGGCTAAACCAGCCGCTCCCTGAGGAATTCGACGACTCGCTTCCGGGCCTCGTAGGCCGGATGGCCGTCCTGCTCGCGGACCTCGAGCGTCAGCACCGAATGCGCCTTCGTACCGAAACCGTGCTCGTTGCCGCTCTTCGAGTCGATCTCGATGATCTCGAATGCGTCGCCGAGCCGGTCCTTGAGCGTCTTGAACCGCGCACGCGGCGACAGCGGATCCTCACTGAACCGTAGAGCCAGTGCACACAGCCCTTCGTCGGCCGCCCGCTTCTCGATGACCTTCAGTTCGGCCTCGGACAGCCCGGGATCGCGGCGATGCCTGGCTGTCAGCCCGACGGGCAGCGACGGCTGGCTCAGCACCGGGGCGATCACGCTGTCGTCCACCGCGGCCGCGAGGGCGAACCCGCCACTCCAGCACTCACCGATCACGCCGACGCCGCTACCCGGTGTCTTCGCGTTCAGGTCGCGCGCCAAAGCCCGCAGATAGTGCGCGACCGGCCGGTCCGCGTTCGTCGCGAACGCCGCGAATTCCTTTGCCACGCAACCGCGCAGGATGACCGGCACTGCGCCGGGACGCGCGCCTGGCGCGCCCGGGGTTCCGTATAGCGACGGACATGCCACCGTGAATCCGTTGTCCACCAGGTGATTGCCGAGCGCGAGCACCCCGGGATGGATGCCGGGCATCTCCGGTATCAACACGACCCCGGGCCCCTCGCCCTTGCGGTAGACGTCGTGGGTGTACCCGGCCGCGGTGAACGGCTCGGCGGTCCACCCGGTGAGGTCGGCTTCGGGAGCCATCAGGCCGGCGATGTCGGGATCTGGTGCGGTCATCGCGTCTCCATCGGTCGGGCGACGGCCGCCTCGCTAACTCGCGGCCAGTGGCGATTGCTTCTGCACCGCCGCCGCCAGCGTACGGTACTCGTCGGTACCGCCAGCGCCTTTGATGGCGATCTGCGCCGGCCCGGTCCGGCCCTTCAGCTGCGTCGTCCAGATCGGCTCGGCGTCGCCCTCGCCTTCGTAGACCACCCAGCGCACACCGTCGACATCCTGCGTCCCGGTCGGCACCATGCCTGGATCGATGGAGCCGACGAGCTTCTCCTCGGCCGCGTTGCTCTGCGTCAACGCCAGGTACATCCCGCTCGGCGTGAGGTAGCCGACGGTCGAGGACACCGCACGCGCGGGCTGCCCGGACGGTTCGGTTCGGCCCGCGTCGATACCGGCGCGACTGCCGGAGTTGGCGCGCCAACCCTCAGGCAGCACGGGCAACCGGATCGGGATGCGGAGTGCGTCGGCGTCGGCCTGCAGCGCCGCAGGCGCGTCGTAGTTGGGCACCGGTCCCTGCGCAGGCCCGCCAGGCGCGAAAGAGCACGTTCCGACGATGGCCGCCAGCACGAGGCACGCCGCCACCAGCGGCGCCAGGGACCAGAACATGTCGCGCCCGTCCTGCAGCAACCGCGGCTTCGCGGGTCTGGGCGCGGGTTCGGGCTGGGAGGTCACAGACGCCAGTATCCCAGCTCTCGCAGCGGGACCGACGAATGGGAGAATCGCAGCCATGACTCCTGCACGCGGGGAAGCCCCCGACCGCAACCTCGCCCTCGAGCTCGTTCGGGTCACCGAGGCGGGCGCGATGGCTGCGGGTCGCTGGGTCGGCCGTGGCGACAAAGAGGGCGGTGACGGCGCAGCCGTTGACGCCATGCGCGAGCTGGTCAACTCGGTGTCCATGCGTGGCGTCGTGGTGATCGGTGAGGGCGAGAAGGACAACGCGCCGATGCTCTACAACGGCGAGGAGGTCGGCAACGGCGACGGCCCGGAGTGCGACTTCGCCGTCGACCCCGTCGACGGCACCACGCTGATGAGCAAAGGCATGCCCAACGCGATCTCGGTGCTCGCCGTCGCCGAGCGGGGCGCCATGTTCGACCCGTCGGCGGTGTTCTACATGAACAAGATCGCCGTCGGTCCCGACGCCGTCGACGTCATCGACATCACCGCCCCGATCGGGGAGAACATCCGGCGAGTGGCCAAGGTCAAGAACTCATCGGTCGCCGACCTGACGGTGTGCATCCTCGACCGCCCCCGTCACGACCAGCTGATCGCCGACGCCCGCGCGGCCGGGGCACGCATCCGGCTCATCTCCGACGGCGATGTCGCAGGCGCGATTTCGGCGTGCCGGCCCGAATCGGGCACCGACATGCTCGCGGGCATCGGCGGTACGCCGGAGGGCATCATCACCGCCGCCGCGATCCGCTGCATGGGCGGCGCGATTCAGGCCCAGCTCGCTCCGACCGACGAGGAGGAACGCGCGAAGGCCCTCGACCGCGGCCATGATCTGAGCCGGGTGTTGACGACCGAGGACCTCGTCTCCGGCGAGAACGTCTTCTTCTGCGCCACCGGAGTCACCGACGGCGACCTGCTGCGGGGCGTGCGGTTCTTCGGTGGCGGCTGCACCACGCAGTCGATCGTCATGCGCAGCAAGTCTGGCACCGTGCGGATGATCGAGGCGTACCACCGGCTTTCGAAGCTCAACGAGTACTCCGCCATCGATTTCACCGGCGACAGCAACGCCGTCTACCCACTGCCGTAACCACTGACACCAGAAGGGCACACATGAGCGTCCAGTCGTCTGCCAAGGAAGACGTCGAGTACCGCATTGAACACGACACCATGGGCGAGGTCCGGGTTCCGGTCAACGCGCTGTGGCGGGCACAGACACAACGCGCGGTGGAGAACTTCCCGATCTCCGGCAGGGGCCTCGAGCGCACCCAGATCCGTGCGCTCGGACTACTCAAAGGCGCCTGCGCACAGGTGAACAAGGACCTCGGGCTGCTCGATCCGGAGAAGGCCGACGCGATCATAGCAGCGGCCGCCGAGATCGCCGACGGCCGTCACGACGACCAGTTCCCGATCGATGTGTTCCAAACCGGTTCCGGCACAAGCTCGAACATGAACACCAACGAGGTCATCGCGGGGATCGCCGGGCGGGACGGCATGCAGGTGCACCCCAACGACGACGTCAACATGTCGCAGTCGTCCAACGACACCTTCCCGACCGCGACGCACATCGCCGCCACCGAAGCCGCTGTCCGCCATCTCATTCCGGCCCTCGAGGTGCTGCACGAGGCGTTGGCAGGCAAGGCCCGGCAGTGGCGCGTCGTGGTGAAGTCCGGCCGCACGCACCTGATGGATGCGGTGCCGGTGACACTGGGCCAGGAGTTCAGCGGCTACGCGCGCCAGATCGAGGCGGGCATCGAGCGGGTGAAGTCCACGCTGCCGCGCCTCGGCGAGCTGGCCATCGGCGGCACCGCGGTCGGCACCGGCCTCAACGCGCCCGACGACTTCGACGTGCGGGTGGTCGAGGTGCTCAAGGAGCAGACCGGGCTGGCCGAACTGCAGGTCGCGAAGAATCATTTCGAGGCGCAGGCTGCGCGTGACGGGCTCGTGGAGGCATCGGGCGCGCTGCGGACGATCGCCGTCTCGCTGACCAAGATCGCCAACGACATCCGCTGGATGGGCTCCGGGCCGCTGACCGGTCTCGGCGAGATCCAGCTGCCCGACCTGCAGCCCGGCAGTTCCATCATGCCCGGCAAGGTCAATCCCGTTCTGCCCGAGGCCGTTACGCAGGTGGCGGCGCAGGTGATCGGAAACGACGCCGCGATCGCGTGGGGCGGCGGCAACGGGGCGTTCGAACTCAACGTCTACATCCCGATGATGGCCCGCAACATCCTCGAGTCGTTCAAGATCCTGACCAACGTCTCCAAGCTGTTCGCCGAGCGCTGCATCGAGGGCCTCGTCGCGCACGAGGAGCGGCTGCGCGAGCTGGCGGAGTCCTCGCCCTCGATCGTGACGCCGCTGAACTCGGCGATCGGCTACGAGGAGGCCGCCGCGGTGGCCAAGCAGGCGCTCAAGGAGAAGAAGACCATTCGGCAGACGGTCATCGACCGGGGCCTGATCGGCGACAAGCTCTCCGAAGAGGAGATGGACAAGCGTCTCGACGTGCTGGCGATGGCCAAGGTCCGCGACGAGCGCTAGCGCGAGGAGCCAACAATCGAGCCGGCGGCCCTTAGTTTCCCCTATGCCCCGTCGTTGGGCCCGCCGGAGTTGGCGCCGGGGATGTCGGTGATCGGGATGTTCGGCATCGGCGGCGGCGACGGCGTGTCGGGCAGCGACGGAATCTCGTCGACGGCGATGTCGTGAAGGTCGTTGACGGGCGGGCCGTTGTCGCGTGACCCGTAGGCACTGCCGGGTTCCCGCGGCCCAAGCAGTTGGCCGACCGTCACCAGGTGGTAGCCGTTGGCCTTGAGCACGGGAATGAACTGGTAGACCAGATCGACTGTGCTGGAGTAGGTGTCGTGAAACAGCACGACCGAGCCCGGCTTGATCTGCGTCATCAGCATGTAGCGGGTGGCGGCGATGTTGGAGTCGTTGATCCAGTCGAAAGGGATGACGTCCCAGTTGATGTCGGCCAGTCCCTGCTTCTTGGCCTCCGCAAGCACCTGATCGTTGACAAGACCCCCCGCCGTGCGCACCAGTTTGGGCCGCTGACCCGTCGCCGCCTCGATGGCGTCGCTGGCCCTGCTGAACTGCGCGGGGATGTCCTGCGGCGGGATCGCCGTCATGTTGGGGTGTTCCCACGTGTGGCTGCCGATTTCCATGCCGGCCTCCGCGATGCGCTTGGCGCCGTCGGGGTTCGCGGCGACCTTGTTGCCGATCAGAAAGAACGTCGCCTTGGCGTCGTTGTCCTTCAGGATCTGCAGCAGCCGGTCGGTGTACGGGCCTGGCCCGTCGTCGAACGTCAGCGCGACGCACTTCTCCGTGGCGCAATCGACCTCGTCGGGTGTTTCGCGCTTGGCGTGCCCGGTCAGCAGCGAGACGACCACCACGACGACCGCGGCCGCGACGCCAAGCACCACCAGGCCGTACTGCCAGGCCCTGCTGTCGCGTCGGTTCGGCACGGCCGCAGCTTACCGGTCCTCGCTGAGTGATTTCGGCGCGCGCGGTCACGCTGTGCGTGACCAACCGCGCCGAAATCGCTAGGGCTTGAGGGCTGGGACGAGCATAAACGTCGCCGTCGTCCGGATCAGCACACGACCCTCGGCGTCGACGACGGAGCAGTCCGTACTCAACATTCGGCGGCCGCCGTGTACCAGGTTGGCCTCCGCAACCAGTGGGCCGCCCTTCGGCTGCCGGTAGTAGCGGACGTGAATATCGGTCGTGACCGGAAGGTTTGTGTTGTCGTCGTAGACGCCGTGGAGGCAGGAGGCCGACGCCGCGTCGGCGAGCGTGGCCAACATCCCGCCATGGATGCTGCCCTCGAACAATCCGCGGACATCCTCGGTGATCGGCATCGAGATGATCGCCTTCCCCGGCTCCATCCGGTCGACGTTCATCTGCATGCGCTTGTGAACAGGAGACCTGTGCAGTAGCTCGTTGTCCAAGGTGACCATGTGCCCTCCCCCGCAGTCGGGACCTGCTCTCAGGGGGAACCTATGCCTGACATTGCGCCGCGTGCGCAGTTTCAGCAAATTAGGGCAGGGCGCCGGGGCTGATCTCCTCCAGCATCTCGGTCACCAGCGCCGCTATCGGCGAGCGCTCGCTGCGCAGCAGCGTGATGTGGGCGAACAGCGGATGGCCCTTGAGCTTCTCGATCACCGCAGCGACACCGTCGTGCCTGCCGACGCGCAGATTGTCGCGCTGCGCGACATCGTGGGTCAGCACCACCCGCGAGCCGGCGCCGAGGCGCGACAGCACCGTCAGCAACACGTTGCGCTCCAGCGACTGCGCCTCGTCGACGATGACGAACGAGTCGTGCAGTGACCGCCCGCGAATGTGGGTGAGCGGCAGCACCTCCAGCATGCCGCGCGACAGCACCTCTTCGAGCACCGCGGGGCTCGCCAGCCCTTCGAGGGTGTCGAAGACCGCCTGCGCCCACGGCCCCATCTTCTCGCTCTCGCTGCCGGGCAGGTAGCCGAGTTCCTGGCCGCCGACCGCGTACAGCGGCCGGAACACCACGACCTTGCGCTGGGTGCGCCGCTCGAGGACCGCTTCGAGGCCCGCGCACAACGCCAGCGCCGACTTGCCGGTGCCCGCCTTGCCGCCGAGGGACACGATGCCGACGGACTCGTCGAGCAGCAGGTCGAGTGCCACTCGCTGTTCGGCGGAGCGGCCGCGCAGCCCGAAGACTTCGCGATCACCGCGGACCAGCTGCACCCGCTTGTCGGGGTTGACCCGGCCGAGGGCGTGAGAGTTGGCTCCCAGCAGTCGAATTCCGGTGTGACACGGAAGATCCCTGGCTTCCTCGAGGTCGATGTCCCCTTCGGCGAACAGGGTGTCGATCGCCTCGCTGGACACGTCGATCTCGTCCATCCCGGTCCAGCCCGACGTGACGACGTCCTGGGCGTGGTACTCGTCGGCGGCCAGGCCGACCGCACCCGCCTTGACGCGCAGCGGAATGTCCTTGCTCACCAACGTGACCCGCTTGCCCTCGGCGGCGAGATTGGCCGCGCATGTCAGGATCCGGGAGTCGTTGGTGTCGTTGCGGAAGCCCGCAGGCAGCACCGACGGGTCGCTGTGGTTCAGCTCGACATGCAGCGTACCGCCTTGCGTCCCAACGGGAATCGGTTGATCGAGCCTGCCGTGCTCGAGCCTCAGGTCGTCGAACAGGCGCAGCGCCTGTCGGGCGAACCAACCCAATTCATGATGATGGCGTTTAGCCTCCAGCTCGCTGATGACGACCAGCGGGACGACCACTTCGTGCTCGGCAAACCGTGTACAGGCCCAGGGGTCGGACAGCAACACGGACGTGTCGAGTACGTAGGTGCGAATGGAGGAATCGGTCACGTAGCGCTCCTCGGAACGAGGGTGTCCATGCGGTCCCGCACGAACATCTCGGCGGATACTGCGGCGCCAGGGCCGGGACCGGCCCTTTCGAGTCCAGTCGACCGGTGCCGCCCGGATAGCAGAGCATGTCGCTAGCCATCACGAACGACGCTACTCCCGAGAAGGCAAGCGTGGCGTGCAGGCGCGCCGGGTTAACCGGCCAGCAACTTAGGCGTTGACCAGTGGACGCAAACGGGGCTCGTCGGCCAGCCCCCAGGCCGTGATGCGGTCGGAGATCACCTGGCGCAGCGCGGCTTCGTCGAAGATGCCCGCGTCGGCGATCACCTTCCGCTTGTCGGCGTAGGCGTCGATGTCGGCGCCGACGACGTCGAGTTCGGCAGCGCGGCGCGCGATGGCCTCGATCGTCTCGTCACGATGGGTGTCCAGAAGATGCGCGACAAGGTTTCCGAAGAACTCCTCATGACGCTCTTCGTCGCGGGCGATCCGGCCGATCAGGCCGTTCAGCACCGGCTCGGTGATCTGCGCCTCGAGGTTGCGGCTGTAGACCGCATACGCCCGCTCGTAGAACGCCATGAACACCAGCCGCTCGATCTGGCTGTAGGTGTCGGCGCGGTAGCCCTTCATGACATGCTCGACGCGCACGTCCTCGTTGGCGACCGGATCGATCTCGCGGGTGACGACAAGGTAGTTGCGCAACGCGATCGCGTGCAGATGCTCCTCGGCGGTCCACCGGCCCAGCCAGCGTCCCCACTTCTCGTCGAGGATGAAGCTGAAGACGAACTCGCGGTGGTAGCCGGCGAGGTTGTCCTTCTCGATGAGCAGGATCTCCAGCGCATCGGTGATGTGCTTGGGCAGCGTGACGTCCGAAGCGTCCCAGTCACGTCCGCCGAGGAACGCGAAGTTCTCGCCCTGCTCGAAAGGCACGTAGTCGTGCGCGAACCAGATGTCTTCGGTCTCCAGATGCCGGTTCAGGTTCTCCGCGACGACCGGCTCGAGCTCGGCAGTCAGCGCATTAGCTACAGGTTTCTGTGCCATGAAACTAACTGTAACCCAAGTTCACACCTTTCTTGAAATCGGGTGAACGTGTCCCGTATTACAGCGTCAGGCCGGGGTAGAGCGGGTTGGCGGCCAGTAGCTCAGCGGCCTCGGCATGCACCCGTTCGGCGGTTCCGTCGGCCAGTTTGTACTTGGCTTTCGACGGCCCCGACGACGCCGCGGCGGGCTCGGTGTTGGCGAGCACGTCGACCACGAGCTCGGCCACCCGGTCGAATTCGGCGGGGCCGAAGCCGCGGGTGGTCAGCGCCGGCGTGCCGAACCGGATACCGCTGGTGTACCAGGCGCCGTTCGGGTCGTTCGGGATGGCGTTGCGGTTGGTGACGACGCCGGAGTCCAGCAGCGCGGACTCGGCCTGACGTCCGGTCAAACCGAACGACTGCACGTCGAGCAGCACGATGTGGTTGTCGGTGCCGCCGGTCACCAGCGTGGCCCCGCGCTTCAGGAAGCCCTCGGCCAGCGCCTTGGCGTTGTCGGCGATCGCCTGGGCGTATTCCTGGAATGCGGGCCGGCGCGCCTCGGCGAGCGCGACCGCCTTGGCGGCCATCACATGCGACAGCGGACCACCGAGCACCATCGGGCAGCCCTTGTCGACGGCGGGGGCGAACTCCTCGGTCGCCAGCACCAGGCCGCCGCGCGGGCCGCGCAGAGACTTGTGGGTCGTCGTCGTGGTGACGTGCGCGTGCGGCACCGGGTCCTCGTTGCCGGTGAACACCTTGCCCGCGACCAGACCCGCGAAATGCGCCATGTCGACCATCAGCGTCGCGCCGACCTCGTCGGCGATCTCCCGCATCTTCGCGAAGTCGACCCGGCGCGGGTACGCGGAGTAGCCGGCGACCAGGATCAGCGGCTTGAACTCACGCGCCGCCGCGGCGACCCTGTCGTAGTCGATGAGGCCCGTCTGCGGGTCGGTGCCATAGCTGCGCTGGTGGAACATCTTTCCCGAGATGTTGGGCCGGAACCCGTGCGTGAGGTGGCCGCCGGTGTCGAGCGACATGCCGAGCAGCCGCTGGTTGCCCAGCCTCCCGCGCAGCGTCTCCCAATCCTCCTCCGACAGGTCGTTGACGTTCTTGGCACCCAGCTCGGCAAGCCCGGGCGCCTCGATCCGGGTGGCCAGGATTGCCCAGAAGGCGACCAGGTTCGCGTCGATGCCGGAGTGCGGCTGCGCGTACGCATACGGCGCGCCGAACAGCTCGCGGGCGTGCTCGGCGGCGAGCGACTCGACGGTGTCGACGTTCTGGCACGCCGCGTAGAACCGGTGGCCGATGGTGCCCTCGGCGTACTTGTCGGAGAACCAGGTGCCCATGGTCAGCAGCACGGCCGGCGACGCATAGTTCTCACTGGCGATCAATTTCAGTGAATCGCGTTGATCGGCAAGCTCTTTGCGGGTCGCGGCGGCGATGCGAGGTTCGACGGACTCGATGACCTCCAGTGCCGACCGGTATGCGGCGCTGGCGGTGTCGGCGTACTCGGCGCCGAGGCCTGCAGACGAGGTGGTGACGGGCTCAGCAGTCATGTATTGAGCCTATCCCCCGACGGTCAGGCCGCCCGCAAGGCCGACGGGATCAGCGGCTCGTCGAGCAGCCTGGAGAATCGTTCGGTGAGGCTGACCTCGGCGGGCCGGTCGTCCAGCCAGGATCGCAGCAGCCGGTAGCCCTCCACGTAGGTGCTGGTGTAGGCCCGCCACAGCGGCGAGGACAGAAACCGCAGCGACTGCCTGGCCCGCTCGTCGTTGACCAGCAGCCAGCGCCGCAGGAACGCGACCACCTCGTCGGCGTCGCGGTGCTCGTCGTGCAGCATCAGCGCGGCATCCTGGCGGACGTCGGCCAGCGCCGCGGCGGCCGCCGACACCTCTTCGGCGCGTTCGCCGTCGAAGCGCAGCCCCAGGTCGGCGTAGATCTCGGCCGCCCACGCACCCCACTTCGGGCCGATCACCGCGTACAGCGCGAGGTCGGCGAGACCCTCGGCCATCAGGCACTGCGGGGTGTTGACCAAAAACAGCGTCTGCTCCTGCTGGTCGTGGGTGGCGACCAGGCCCGCCTCCTTGCGGCAGTGCTCGGTGTGGTGGCCCGGATACGACTCGTGAGCGACCAGTCGCGGCAGGTTGGACATCTGCTGTTTCAGGTCGGCGTTCACCGCGACGGTCGAGCGGTAGTCGCCGAGGTAGTAGTTGAACCCCGACCACGGCTTGTCGGTCACCACCTCGTAGTTGATCGTCTCGGCATCGGGCAGCGGGAACTCCGCGCGCACCACGTCGCGCAGCGCGCTGGAGAACGCGTGGATGCACTCCTCGAGGCGCTCGGGCGGGATCTCCTCAGCGCTGCGGTAGGCAGCCATCCGCTCCGCGAGCGGGCCGCTGCCGCCGAGCGCCTCGTCGAGACGGGCGTGCGCCTCGCGGTAGCGGTCGGGGTCGCCCTTGCTGATGTGCACGTCGAAGTAGGCCTCGACCTCGTCGACGAAGCCGACGGACTCCCCGGCGAACTTCCGGCCGGCACAGGAAAGCGCCCGCAGGTGGGCCTCGATGTAGTCGGCGCGGCCGTCGTCGAAGGCCTGCGAGCCGCCGCTGCGCGGCACGCCCGGGACCTCGGCGAGCAGCCGGTCGGCCTGACGGGCCAGGTCAGCGGGGTCGGGCGCCGGCTCGGACGCCACAGCCTCGCGCAGCTTGGGGTCGCCGGTGAAGGAGTCGACGTAGCCTTCCTCGATCCGATCGAACCGCAGTCCGAGCAGCAGATATTCGCGGATCAGGGTGCCGGGGTCCATAGCGAACACGCTAACTGCAAGACTGACCTCATGCCGCGGCTGAGCGAGCCGAGCCCCTACGTGGAGTTCGACCGGAGTCAGTGGCGCGCGCTCCGCATGTCGACCCCCCTGAAGCTCAGCGAAGACGAGCTCGTCAAGCTGCGCGGTATCGGCGAGAAAATCGACCTGCTGGAGGTCGAAGAGGTCTACCTACCGCTCGCGCGCCTGATCCATCTACAGGTCGCGGCGCGGCAGCGGTTGTTCGCCGCGACCTCCGAGTTCCTCGGTGAGCCTCAACAGAATCCGGACCGGCCGGTCCCGTTCATCATCGGCGTCGCGGGCAGCGTCGCGGTGGGCAAGTCGACGACAGCCCGTGTGCTGCAGGCGTTGCTGGCCCGCTGGGAACACCATCCGCGGGTTGACCTCGTCACCACCGACGGTTTCCTGTATCCCAACGCGGAACTCATCCGTCGAAACCTGATGCACCGGAAGGGTTTCCCGGACAGCTACGACCGCAGGGCGCTGATGCGCTTCGTCACCGCGGTGAAGTCGGGATCCGACTACGCCTGCGCGCCGGTGTATTCGCATCTGCTCTACGACATCGTCCCGCGCGAGAAGCAGATCATCCGGCATCCGGACATCCTCATCCTCGAGGGACTCAACGTGCTGCAAACCGGTCCGGCGCTGATGGTTTCGGATCTGTTCGACTTCTCGGTGTACGTCGATGCGCGCATCGAGGACATCGAACAGTGGTACATCTCCCGGTTCCTGTCGATGCGCGATGGCGCGTTCGCCGACCCGGCGTCGCACTTCCACCACTACTCAACGCTGAGCGATGAGCAGGCGGTGTTCGCGGCGAGCGACATCTGGCATTCGATCAACCGCCCGAACCTGATCGACAACATTCTGCCGACGCGGCCTCGCGCAACGCTGGTGTTGCGCAAGGACGCCGACCACTCCATCAACCGGTTGCGGCTCCGCAAGCTCTAGTTCGCGGGCAGATCCATCAGCGCGAAAGGCGTCGCAGCCCCATGTACTGGAGCTCGGCGAACACCAACGTGCAGACGCCGGTGGCAAGAGTGCCCACCACGCCGACCGTGGTCAACGGCATCCAACCGGAGACGACGAACACCACGGCGCCGACCGTGTACAGCAGGTTGCCGGTGATCACGATGATGCCGGGTGTTCGTAGTGCAGGCAGCTGCGCCAAGGCCAGCACCACGACGCCGTAGGCGATGAAGAAGGCGCTCACCGCGTATTCGAAAGCCGCAGTGGTGCCCGATATTTCGGCGAGGGTGCCGGCGAGAGGAATCCCCGCGATGCCCACGAGGCCGGAGACGACCGCGTCCAGGCGAAGCGCGAAGCGCAGCAGCGAGTCCGTCGACTCCTTCAGACGCGGAGTGCTTATGACGGTCATAGGTGCTCACCCATCCTGCGCAGCCCGATGTACTGGACGGTTCCGATGACGGCGGTGTACAGCGCGCCGCCGAGCAGAAGCGCCACACCCCATCCGGTCAGCGGCCAGATACCGGCCACCTCCGCGGCGACGAAGCCGACGGTGAACAGTGCGTTGGCGGTGATCGTCGCGATCGCGCCAGGACGCACCGCGTCCAGGCCCGCGAGCCAGTACACGACCACGCCGTAGATGAGGAAGAAGATTCCGAGCGCGTATTCGACGGCGACCGGAACTCCGGTCAGCGACGCGAGCCAGCCCGCCGCGGCGACGAACGGGATACCGACGATCCCGACGAGCACCGCGTCGAGGCGCATCGCGAAGCGAAGCAACCCATCGCGGGCACCGGTTGTTGAAGCGTTAACTGCGGTCATGCGGATTCCTTTCGGTGTTTGTGAAACGTGGCGGTGATGGTGGTCATGGAGCTTTCCTTCCGTGGTGTGCGTTTCAGGGGACCGTTCCGGAGCCGACGCCGCAACCTCTGCACGGTTGGTTGTCGCTCCTCGCGTGCGCGACGCCGGCTCCGGACCAGTCATGTGGGGGTCAGGCCAGACGGCGCACCCCGAGGTACTGGGCGTAGGCGAAGGCCATCGTGATGACGGTGAACGCGATCGTCGATGTCACGCCGAAGGCGGTCAGCGGCAGCCAGTCCGCGATCAGCACGACGGCGACGAGGACGGCGAACACGATGTTGCCCGCGAGCACGCCGACGCCCACGCGCCGCACGTTCGGCACTCCTGCCGCGAGATACAGCGCGACGCCGTACCCGACCAGCGCGGCGCCCGCGATCCATTCCGATGTCGCCGATAGGCCCGACATCCGCGAGAGCGGATCTGCGGCCATGGCGACGAACAACCCGAGCGCCCCGCACAAGGTGGCGTCGGCCCGAAGCGCGAAACGCAACAGTGAGTCTGTACTCTCCCGGACTGGCCGGGTGGTGACGGCGGTCATGGCACCGATGTTGCGCAGATCTCACTGCCAGATCCACGCCAGACGCTGCCAGCTACTGCCAACCGCAGCTCAGAGGCGGTTTACGCGTCTTGGGTGGCGACGAGATTTCCGCGCAGATCCGCGGCGATCAGTCTTGCGGCGGCGTTCTGCCAGTTGTGCAGGGACCGCTGCGGCACCTCGGTGACAAACCATTGCCACGCCTGGCGCGCGACCGGGTCGAGGCCTGCCGCGGTGGCGTTCTGTGCGTAAGCACGCACGCCGACGACGTACGGGAAGTAGAGCGCGTTGTAGTGGCGCCACTGCTCGGTGGTGCCGAACTCACCGCCGTCTCGCGGCTTGAGCCGGGCGATGCGGTCGGCCAGCAGCGCCTTGAGTTCGTTGGCGCGTTCCAGCGGCTGGTCGGGTGCCCCACGCGCGGCAAGGCGTTCGTCGATGATCGGCAATGCGGTCAGCGGGCTCGCGACGAGCTTGGACAGGTCGCCGTAGTGCCCGAGTGCGCGGCGGGTGAGCCGGGCGAAGGTTTCGTCGTCGACGTGCTCGAGCGGGTTGGTCGATCGCAGCGGCAGCGCGGATTCGGTGCGCCGCAGCGTCGCGCGGTCGGCGCGCAGCCCCGGCGAGCGGGAGAACGCCAGTCGGTCCAGCAGGCCCGCAAGCGGATCGGCCAGCACGTTGATCGAGATCGCGATCCCGATGCTGGTGAACAGCAGCACGGTCAGCGCGGTGCGCTCGCCCGTCATCGCCATCCCGATCAACGCCTGGCCGCCGAAAAGGACCACAACCACACCGGTCGCGACGAACGAGCGCAGCATGTCGCTTCGCAGCGCCTGCCCCTCGTCGAAGGCGTCCCACATCGCGACCGCGACACCGAGTAGGACGACGTCGAATCCGGTCGACGCCAGCGCGAGCCAGCTGGGCACCAGCCCGAGCGGGATGACGATGATCGCGTTGCCGAGCGCGAAGAAGAGCGTCGCAACGACGAGGTAGCCGACCACGGGGCGCGGCTGCCACGGTCCGAACACCGCGCGCAGCATCGCGGCGAGGGACGACAGCGAGATGACGCCGAACATCACCCAGTGGCCCGTCCGCAGCGGTCCGTCGACCGTGCCCGCCATGGCCGCCCCGATCCAGGCGCCTGCGGCGACCGCGGCGACCGCCGTCAACTCGGCGGCCCGGCTGCGCCACGTGTCGTGCGGCCGGGACAGTTCCAGCAGCACCGCGAACCACGCGATGCCGGGCACGGCGACCAGATAGATCTCGATACCGCTGAGCCAGTCCAGGCCGCTGGCCACCCGCACAGCGTCGAGCGCCACCACGATCGCGAAGCTCGTCAGGCCGAGGGCCGCCAACACGAGAACGGGCTTACGCGGGTCGCGGGCCAGCAGGTAGAGGCCCAGCCACCAGCTGAGCGAGAAGACCAACGCCGAGAGCGCCGCCATGGGTCAAGTGTGGCACGGCGCACCGAGGCGCAGCCGCGCAGAACCGTCAGCGGCCGTATCGGCGGTGGCGGGCGGTGTAATCGCGCAGCGCGCGCAGGAAGTCGACGCGGCGGAACTCCGGCCAGTACGCCTCGGTGAACCACATCTCCGAATACGCGCTCTGCCACAACAGGAATCCGGACAACCGCTGCTCCCCCGAGGTGCGGATCACCAGATCGGGATCGGGCTGACCGGAGGTGTAGAGGTTCTCGGAGATCGCCTCGGCGGTGACCGCCTCGATCAGCTGGTCGCCGGAGGCGCCGTTGGCGAGTTCCTTGCCGAGCAGCTGCCGCACGGCGTCGACGATCTCCTGCCGTCCGCCGTAGCCGACGGCCACGTTGACGTGGAAGGTCTCCGTCGCCGCTTCGGCCTGCGTCGACTCGACGGCGTCACGAAGGCGCCTGGCGGGCTCCTCGCCAAGCAGTTCGAGGTCGCCGACCGTGCGCACGCTCCACCGTTTGGCCGGCGCGCAGATCTCCTCCACCACGTCGGTGATGATCTCGATCAGCGACGAGAGCTCCTCGGGGTCGCGTTGGAGGTTCTCCGTCGACAGCAGATAGACGGTGGCCATCTCGATGCCGGCCTCCTGGCACCAGCGCAGCATTTCTGCGATCTTCGTCGCACCGACCCGGTAGCCGTAGCTCACGTCATCGTGACCGGCGTCACGCGCCCACCGCCGGTTGCCGTCGCAAAGGACCGCGATATGGCGGGGGAGTTCGGATCTGGATGCGGAAAGACCCTGCCGCAACCGCATCTCGTAGAGCCGGTACATCGGCTCCTTGAGACGAGCGGGAATGATCTCCACGAAAATCCACAGTACTGTGGCGATCGAGAATCACCGAGCAGTCAAGGGGGTGACGTGAGCGCCTCGATCGATACCGAAGAACCCGATCGCACGCAGCGGGCGGAAAACGGCGCCGAGGACTTCCCCGAGGCCGTCGTCGACCGGGTCGCCCATGCCATCGACAAGCCGAGGGCACGCGGCTGGATCCATGTCTACGCGGCCGTCGCCGCACTCATCTGCGGCGCGACGCTCGTGTCGGTGTCCTGGGCGATGGTGGGCACACGGGCCGGCCTCGCTACCCTGCTCTACACCTTCACGATCGTGGCGATGTTCGCCGTCAGCGGCACCTATCACCGGGTGAACTGGCACTCGGCTACGGCGCGCAAGTGGATGAAGCGGGCCGACCACTCGATGATCTTCGTGTTCATCGCGGGCAGCTACACACCGTTCGCCCTGCTGGCGCTGCCGTCGAACCAAGGCATGGTGCTGTTCTGGATCGTCTGGGCGGGCGCCATCGCAGGCGTACTGCTGAAGATGTTCTGGCCGTCGGCACCGCGCTGGCTCGGAGTGCCGCTCTACATATTGCTCGGCTGGGTGGCCGCCTGGTTCGTCGGCCCGATCATGCAGGGCGCGGGCGTCGCGGCGCTGGTACTGCTGATCATCGGTGGCGCGCTCTACAGCATCGGCGGCGTGCTCTACGCCCTGAAATGGCCCAACCCGTGGCCCGAAACCTTCGGCCACCACGAGTTCTTCCACGCCTGCACGGCGGTGGCGGCGATCCTGCACTACATCGCGATGTGGTTCGCGGTGTTCTCTTAGCGAGTTCGGCGCGCGCAGTCGCGCTCAGCGTGACCAGCCGCGCCGAAATCACTCTCTAGGCGGGCTTCATGTTCTCCGGGCCCCAGTAGGCCTTCATCGACGCGATCTTTCCGTCGCCGGTGAACGTCATCGTGCTGATGATGTCGATCTGCAACCTGTCACCGCCCATCTCGATGGTGAGCGCCCAGTGGAAGGCGGCCTCCTGGCCCAGCGTGCGCAGCGTGAACAGGTCGGTCGCGTTGTCCCCCTTCGGGATCATCGAATAGAACCCGCGGATCGCCTCGCTTCCGATGTGCACCTCACCGCCGACGGGATCTTCGACGGTTCCGTCGTCGGCGTAGAGGTCGACGATGTCGTCCACCTTGCCTGCGGCGGCGAGTTCGAGATAACGCTTGACGGTGGCGGCGTTGGCTTCGGGCGTCGACATGCGCCGAACGCTACACGGGCACACCGAGCGCGGATGCGAGGTCCGCAGCCGGTGGTGACCGGTAGATCGCACACCCGCCCCCGGCACACGTAGGCGGCGTCGGCACCGCCCACCCTGTCACGGTCGGCCAGCAGTTCCGACGAGTTGATCGGGCCTCCGACCACCACCGCGCCTCCCGGTGCAAGCTGTCGCGCGGCGGTGAGCAGCGCGGAGTCGAAACCGGTTGTGGCGACGGCAATTTGAATGGGACCACGCACGGCGGCCTCCGCGACAGCCAGCCAGTGACCGCCCGATCGCGGCAGTTTCGCCAGCACCGGCGTCGCGGTCGCCAACGATTCCGCGGCGGCCGTCGCGTACCGGTCAGCCGAGGGCGCGGGCACCAGATGCGCTGCGGTGAGCAAGGCCTCGGCGATCGACGATGCGCCGGACGGCGTCGCGCCGTCCAGCGGATCGGCGGGGCGGACCAGCAATTGTTCGGCGTCGTCTGCGGTGTCGAACCACCGGCCGGGCCTGTCGGGGTCGGCGAAGTGGTCCAGCGCAATGTCGAGCAACCCGGTGGCCGCCGTCCAGCCACCGCGCTTCACCGGTCACCTGATGCAGCGACAGCAGACCCGTCGCCAACGTCGCGTGATCCTCGAGGATCGCGGCGCTGTCGCCGACCTGCCCGCCGAGGCTGGCGCGTCGAAGCCGGCCGTCCACGAGGTGGCGATCCAGCAGCGTGCTGGCACATTGCGTTGCGGCGTCGAGGAATTCGGGCGCACCGAGGGCGACGGCGGTCTCCGCGAGGGCGGTGATCGCCCAGCCGTTCCACGACGTGACGACCTTGTCGTCGCGGCCAGGCTGCGGGCGCGTCGCCCGCGCGGCCAGCAGCACGGCCCTGACCCGTTCGAACCGTGCCTGGTCGTCGGCATCGGCGGGCAATTGCAGCACCGAGCTGCCGTGCTCGAAGGTTCCTGCCTCGGTGACGGCGAAAAGCGCTGCGGCCCAGGCCCCGTCGTCAGCGCCGAGCACGTCGGTCAGCTGTGCGGGCGTCCACGCATACGTCAGCCCCTCGCGGCCGTCGGCGTCGGCGTCCAGTGACGAGACGAACATGCCGTCGGCACCCAGATCCTCGATCATGAACCGTGCGGTCTCGGCTGCCACCCGGCGTGCCAACGGATTTCCGGTCCGCCGTGCCCAGTGGGCGTAGGCGCGCAGCAACAGGGCGTTGTCGTAGAGCATCTTCTCGAAGTGCGGCACCACCCAGGCGTCGTCGACGCTGTAGCGCGCGAATCCGCCCGCCAACTGGTCGTAGATGCCGCCGCGGGCCATCGCGGTCGCGGTGCGTTCGACGGTTGCGAGCGACGCGGGGTCGCCGGTGCGTTCGTGGTTGCGCAGCAGGGCCTCCAGCAACGCCGACGGCGGGAACTTCGGCGCACCGCCAAATCCCCCCTTGGCCGTGTCCTCGTCGTCGAGGACCGCCGCCACGGCGGTGTCGCACAGCGCAGGTGCGATCTCGGGTCCACCGCCGGGCAGGCCGGACGCCATCGAGCGCAGCTCGCCGATGATCTGGTCGGATGCCCGCTCGACCTCGTCGCGCCGCTCGCGCCAGGTGTCGGTGATGGCCGCGAGCAGTTGCAGGAAGTTCGGCTTCGGGTAGTACGTCCCGCAGAAGAACGGTCTGCCGTCGGGAGTGAGGAAGCAGGTCATCGGCCAGCCGCCCTGACCCGTCAGCGCGACGGTGGCGTTCATGTACACCGAGTCGATGTCGGGCCGCTCCTCGCGGTCCACCTTGATGCAGACGAAGCCCGCGTTCATCGCCGCCGCCACCTGGTCGTCCTCGAACGACTCGTGGGCCATCACATGACACCAGTGGCAGGCCGCGTATCCGACCGACAGCAGAATCGGCACATCGCGCCGCGCCGCCTCGGCAAGCGCGTCGGCGTCCCACTGCCGCCAGTGCACCGGGTTGTCGGCGTGCTGGCGCAGGTAGGGGCTGGTGGCCTCGACGAGTTGATTCACATCAGCCCTTCCTCCGCCACGGCTTGACTCTGCGGTGACGGTGTCTGCTACCGACGGATTCCCGCCATCAGCGCAGAATCAACGCGCCGGGTCGCCACCCGTTGTGTCCTCGACGGTGTCGTCGTCGGCGGCGGGCTCGGTCGTTGTCGAACGACTCCGGCAGCTTCTTGAGGCGGCTGTTCATGTTGCGCACCAGCAGGAAGGTGCCGATCAGCAGCAGCACGACGATCAGCAGCCCGAACGGGCTGGCCTTGCCGAAGTCGGGTCCGGTGTCCTTGGGCGCCTCTTCGGCCAGCAGGCCCGCGATCATCAATAGCGTGTCAGTCATCGCCGACCTCGATTCCGGCGAACAGATCGGTTTCGGGCAGGCTGACCGGCACCCGGGACCGGGCCAGCTCGAACTCCTCGGTCGGCCACAGCCGCTGCTGCCATTCGATGGGCGCGGCGAAGAAGTCCCCGCTCGGGTCGATCTGGGTGGCGTGCGCACGCAGCGCGTCGTCGCGCTGGGAGAAGTACTCCGAGCACTCGATGCGCGTCGTCACCCGGCCCGCGAACACGTCGATCTCGGGGTCCCAGTGCTTCAGCCACTTCTCGAACGGCCCCGTCTGGCCGTGCTTGGCGAACTCGTCCTGCAGAAGCTGCATGCGCTGCCGCAGGAAGCCGTGGTTGTAGTACAGCTTGCGCACGCTCCACGGCTCCCCCGCATCCGGGTAGAGCCGGAAGTCGGCCGCAGCCTCGTATGCGGCGACGGACACCTGATGGCAGCGGATGTGGTCGGGGTGCGGATAGCCGCCGTTCTCGTCGTAGGTGGTCATCACATGCGGTTTGAACTCGCGGATCACCGTGACCAGCGCCTCGGTCGGCAACTCCAGAGGTTCCAGCGCGAAGCAGCCCTCCGGCAGCGGCGGCGTTGGGTCGCCCTCGGGCAGGCCGGAGTCGACGAACCCCAGCCAGTGGTGCTCGACCCCGAGGATCTCGGCGGCCTTGCGCATCTCGTCGCGACGGATCTCGGCCATCCGGCCGTGCACGTCGGGCAGGTCCATCGCCGGATTGAGGATGTCGCCGCGCTCGCCGCCGGTCAGGGTCACCACCATCACCCGCGCGCCTTCGGCGGCGTAGCGGGCCGTGGTGGCGGCACCCTTACTGGACTCGTCGTCCGGGTGGGCATGCACCGCCATCAACCGCAGTTGCTTCAAGTGGTTCCTCTTCGTCTGGAAGATCACGCGGAACATTTCAACCAATTCGCGTGCCCCTATAGTTCCAGTCCTAGTAGATGTATCCGACCGACGGGGCACAGAAAACACCGATGATCGATCGTCCCGCAGCACGCTACGGGCGGCAGCGCATGTCACGCAGGTCACGTCGCCGGTGGACGATCGGCCTGACGCTGGCGGTCCTCCTCGCCGGCGTGATCATCGCGATCGTCGCGTCGCTGCGGCTGGGCACCGGCGACGTCCAGGGCGAACTGGGCGGCTATGAGCTGGTCGACGACGAGACGCTGTCGGTGACGATCAAGGTCACCCGGTCGGATCCCTCCCGGCCGGTGGTGTGCATCGTGCGGGCCCGCGCCATCGACGGCAGCGAGAGCGGCCGCCGCGAAGTGCTGGTGCCGCCGTCGTCGCAGGACACCGTGAACATCACCACGACCGTCAAGTCCACCCGACCCCCCGTCGTCGGCGACGTTTACGGGTGCGGAACGGACGTTCCTGGCTATCTGAAGCCCTCCTGATAGCGATGTCGGACCGGCCAGGCAACAAACGGCGAACAGCTAATACGTGAAAAGCCGCTGACCTACCGGTGGTAGCATTGGCCGATACACGGTTCCTGCTGGGACCGTGTATTGCTGCTTTTGCGCGCTGATTGAGCGCTGGCCAACGTGGCAATACATAGGGGGCTCCCAGCAGACGAAACAGACTCCTCACGCATGTGCGCGAAGACGAAGACAGGAGCGCGACGACATGACCGACACCCAGGTCACCTGGCTGACCCAGGAGGCACACGACCGGCTGAAGGTGGAGCTGGACCAGCTCATCGCCAACCGGCCGATCATCGCCGCGGAGATCAACGACCGTCGCGAAGAAGGCGATCTGCGGGAGAACGGCGGCTACCACGCGGCGCGCGAGGAGCAGGGCCAGCAGGAAGCCCGGATCCGTCAGCTGCAGGAGCTGTTGAACAACGCCAAGGTCGGCGAGGCGCCCAAGCAGTCGGGTGTCGCGCTGCCGGGCTCTGTCGTGACCGTGTTCTACGGCGACGACAAGGCCGACAAGGAGACCTTCCTGATCGCGACCCGCCAGGAAGGCGTGAGCGACGGCAAACTCGAGGTGTACTCGCCGGCGTCGCCGTTGGGCAGTGCGCTCATCGACGCCAAGGAGGGCGAGAGCCGCACCTACACCGTGCCCAACGGCAACACCGTCAAGGTCACGCTGGTCAAGGCTGAGCCCTATCACTCCTGACGCAACCCGGCTGGGCAAGGCAGGTTAAAGTCCGTCCGTGGCGCAGATCGCAGAGGACTTGTTCTTGCTGCTGCTGGACAACGCCGAAGGGCAGCCCGGACTGGACCGGTCACGCCGCAACCGCGTGCTCTCGGGGGCAGTGCTTCTGGATCTGGCGCTGCTGTGCCGGGTCCGGCCCGCGATGAACGGCGAATCGGTCGCACCCGGTCGGCTGGTCGCGCTGGCCGGTCCGATGCCGCTGGACCCGATCATGAACCCGGCGTTCGAGCTGCTGGCGCGCAGGCCGCTGACGCCGTCCGAGGCGGTGTCCAAGCTGCGCCGAGACGTGCAGGACAACATCGCAGGAGTCCTCGAAACCACCGGCCAGATCCGCCGTGTTCAGTTGCACAACAAGCGATTCAGCCATCCGTCGTCGTGGCCCGTGGTCAACCGCGAGCGCGTCACGCAGGCACGGGCGGCGCTGTTGTCAGCGCTGTTCGACCACGAACCGCCGACTCCGCCGACGGCTGCCATCGTGTCGTTGCTGCACGCCGTCGACGGCCTCGGTGCGCTGCTGAGCCTCAACGACCGCGGTTGGCGTTGGGTTCACATGCGCGCCAGCGAAATCGCCAGCGGCAGTTGGGTTGACGAGTACGAGACGGCGCTGCCGGAGATGAATCTCGCGGTCACCGCGTCGGCGATGCGGCAGGCGCTAGCCTAGCGCCTGCTCCAAATCGGCGAGCAGATCCGCGACGTCCTCGATACCCACCGACAGCCGGACCAGATCGTCGGGCACCTCCAGTTGCGAACCGGCGGTCGACGCGTGCGTCATCGCCCCGGGATGCTCGATCAACGACTCCACCCCGCCCAGCGACTCGGCGAGAATGAAAACCTCTGTCCGCGAACAAAAATCGCGAGCCGCCTGCACGCCGCCGCGGAGCCGGACCGACACCATGCCGCCGAACCCGCTCATCTGCTTGGCCGCCACCTCGTGGCCGGGATGGCTCGCGAGACCCGGATACAGCACCGTGGAGATCGCGGGATGATTCTCCAGGAACTCGGCGACAAGCGCGGCGTTGTCGCTGTGCCGTTGCATGCGCAGCACCAACGTCTTGAGACCGCGCATCGTCAGATACGCGTCGAACGGGCCCGGCACCGCGCCGGCCCCGTTCTGCAGAAAGCCGAACGCCTCGTCCAGTTCGCCGTCGCTGGTCAGCAGCGCCCCACCGACGACGTCGGAATGCCCGCCGATGTATTTCGTCGTCGAGTGCAGCACGATGTCGGCACCCAGCACCAGCGGCTGCTGCAACGCCGGTGAGGCGAACGTGTTGTCCACCAACACCTTTGTGTTCGACGGCGCCGCCAGCGCTGCTATGGCGCTGATGTCCGCGATTGACAGCAGCGGGTTGGTGGGGGTTTCCACCATGATCAGCTTGGTCTGCGGCGTGATCGCCGCGCGCACCGCGTCGAGGTCGGCCAGCGACACCGCCGTGTAGTTGATCCCCCACTGCGTGAAGACCTTGTCGATCAGGCGGAACGTGCCGCCGTAGGCATCGTCGGGCATCACCACGTGATCGCCGGGGCGCAGCACCGCCCGCAACGCACAGTCGGTCGCGGCCATCCCCGAGCTGAACGCACGCCCATAGACCGCCTCCTCCACCGCCGCCAGCGACGCCTCGAGCGCCGCGCGCGTGGGGTTGCCGGTGCGGGCGTACTCGAATCCGCCGCGCAGCCCGCCGACGCCGTCCTGCGCGAAGGTCGAACTGGCGTAGATCGGGGCGTTGACGGCGCCGGTCTGCGGGTCGGGACGAAATCCGGCGTGGATGGCCTTGGTGGCCAGACCCTGCCACCTGCTGTGCTCACTCACACCGCCAGCGTAACGAGGTGGGAGCGGCGGGATGTGGAGGGATATGGTCAGCCTATGGAACAGTTCCGCCGCGGCGACCTCGTGTTCGACGTCATCGATGAGGGACCAACCGACGGGCCGGTGGTAGTCCTGCTGCACGGCTTCCCGGAGCTCAACACCATGTACCGGCCGGTGATCGACCGGCTCACCGCCGAGGGGTACCGCTGCCTTGCGCCGCTGCAACGCGGTTACTCCGCGGGCGCGCGACCGAAGCGGAGGCGCGACTACCGGGCCGACAACCTCGTCGGCGATGTGCTCTCGCTGATCGACGCCAGCGGTGCGCAACGGGTGCATCTTGTCGGGCACGACTGGGGTGCGGTCGTCGCCTGGTATGTCGCGCAGGCCGCGCCCGACCGCCTGCACACGCTGACGGCGCTCTCCGTCCCGCATCCCGCCGCGTTCCTGAAGGCCGTCGCGACCAGCCGCCAGGCGCTGTCGTCGTGGTACATGCTTTTCTTTCAGCTGCCGTGGCTCCCGGAGCGTCTACTGCTGAACAGGCGCGCGGTGGCGGGATTCATCCGGTCGAAGCCTGCCGACACGGCCGCGCTTGCGCAGGCCGAGATGACGCTGATGAAGGAGCCCGGCGCCATGACCGCCGCCCTGAACTGGTACCGCGCGATGGCATGGACCAAGCCGGGCACGGTCGCCCAGAAGGTCACCGTGCCGACGATGTACCTGTGGTCCGACGACGACATCGCGGTGAAGGAGAAGGGCGCGCGACTGTGCGCCGACTACGTCGTCGGCGACTACCGCTACGAGGAGTTCTCAGGTGTCTCCCACTGGATCGTCGACGAGCGACCCGACGAGGTGACCGACCTACTTCTCGACTGGTTCAAGGCGCACCCCGGCGGCTGATTCCAGCGGGCCGCAACGGATGTCGAACCGCTCCCGCACGGTGTCGAGGGTGCGTCGGGCTCGCTCGCGACCACGCCGGTGGGTGAGCATGAACCTCAGCAGGCCGGGCAACCGCCGAGGCAGCGGGTACCAGGCGTCGAAGTCGAGCCCGTTGTCGGTGAAGACGCTGCGGGGAACGGCGTCGTAGATGACGCTGAGATTGTGCGCCACGAGCGTGAACAGGACGTAGGGGTGCGCGGTTGGAGACTTTCGCCGCAGGTCGAGCATGTCGACTTCGTACAGCGGAAGCCCTTGCAGTTTGTCGAGGAACAGCAGGTGCGCGAGGAAATACCCGTGGAACGCAGGCAGGTGCAGAACCCACGACCGCGGATGTACAGAGGCCACCGCGCCACCGGCGGACACGTAGGGCTCGTACGGGAGGTCGCTGTCGCCGCCGAGGTACCCCGTGCAGTTGACGATCCAGCTTCCGGGTTCGATTGTCCTCGTTGCTCCGCTGCGGAACACCAATTCAGTTTCACCGTTGCGGTCGACCGCGTCGGTGAAGTAGTCCATGACGACGTGGTGGAGCCCCTCGGCGATCGCGGTGTTCTCCGCTTCCGAGAGCAAGCCCGCGAAGTAGTTCTCCGCCTGCGGGGTCGGGTGGGTGCAGTAGGCCGCGCGGAACCATTTGTGCACCTCGACCTCGTTGGCTCCGTTGTACCGTCGACCCAGTTGCGCGCCCATGGTGGCGAATTGGGTTCCCGCCCACCACTTCGTCGCCCCGGAAGGGAACATGCGGTCGCGGCTGGTGAAGAAGGTGCCGCGACCCGCGACCAGGTTCACCTCACGACCGGGACAGTGGGTGATCAACGCGTGCGCGGTGTCCATACCGGTCTTGCCGCCACCGATGATCCACACGGGAGCGGCGCTGTTGCAGATGTCACCGGAGCGGACATCGCAGAAGTCGGGTGACACCGACTCGACGCGCCGGCTGGAGACCCCCAGCGGCGCATTCGGCGTGACGCCGGCACCGTAGGCCTTGATCAGGCGCTTCGCTTCGACGATCCGGAGCTTTCCGTCCGCGGATCGGCAGGTGACCCGGACGGCGTGGTCGGTCTCCTGCGCCGACTCCATCGTCGTGCCGAACAGTTCGTCGACCTGTACCCGCTCCTTGATGACGTCGAGGCAGTGCGTGAAGTGGTCGAGCACCTCGTCTTTCGTCGCCAGATACGACCGGTCCGCGCCGAGCGTCCATTCGATGTTGCCTGCGGTGAACATGGGATGCGGCTGGTGGAGCCGCACATAGGGGTAGGTGTCCACCCACATGCCGCCGACGCGCTGCCTGCTGTCGATGAGGACGACCTTCTGATCCCGCGACAGATATCGGCTGGCCACGAACAGCGCGTTCAGGCCGGCGATGCCCGCCCCGACGATGCCGACATCGCAGCGGTTGACCTCGGTTTCTGGCGTGGCAGCGGAGGAGTGATCGGACACGAGAAGATTGTCCGCCGGTGGGCCGGGCCCGCGTTGCGTAATCGACTACGCCAACCGCTCGGTGCCTCCTCGGCCAAGGTGTAGACATGGATCATGAGCGCTTCCGCCCGAATCGATGACCTGCTCGACCTCGATGCGCAGCTGACGCCAGAAGACAAGGAGCTGCGGGAAACCGTCCGCCGCTTCGGCGAGCAGCGGCTGCGGCCCCACATCGCCGAATGGTTCGAAGCCGGTGAGGTGCCGGTCCGCGAACTGGCGTCCGACCTGGGCAAGCTCGGTGTGCTCGGGATGCATCTGGAGGGCTACGGCTGCGGCGGGTCGACGGCCACCGCGTACGGCCTGGTCTGCCAGGAACTCGAGGCGGTGGACAGCGGCTTGCGCAGCCTGGTGTCGGTGCAGGGCTCGCTGGCCATGTTCGCCATCCACCGGCACGGCAGCGAGGAGCAGCGCAAGCAGTGGCTGCCCGACATGGCCACCGGCGACATGATCGGGTGCTTCGGTCTGACCGAGCCCGACTTCGGTTCCAACCCCGGCGGCATGCGCACCACCGCCCGCCGCGACGGCTCGGACTGGATCCTCAACGGATCGAAGATGTGGATCACCAACGGTTCGGTCGCCGACGTTGCGGTGGTGTGGGCGCGAGCCGAGGAAGGTGTGCTCGGGTTCCTCGTGCCGAAGGGAACGAAGGGCTTCGACGCCACCGACATGAAGCGCAAGCTGTCGCTGCGCGCATCGGTGACGTCCGAGTTGCACCTCGACGACGTTCGCCTGCCCGCGGAGGCGCAGCTGCCCGAGGCGCGGGGCCTGGCGGGTCCGCTCGCCTGCCTGTCGGAGGCCAGGTTCGGCATCGTGTTCGGCAGCGTCGGGGCC
Organism: uncultured Actinomycetota bacterium; assembly: GCA_963786995.1. Lineage (GTDB taxonomy): Bacteria > Actinomycetota > Actinomycetes > Mycobacteriales > Mycobacteriaceae > Mycobacterium. The sequence continues at coordinate 204,023 of CAWBBH010000013.1, forward strand.
GCACGCGACTGCCTGGAGACGGCGCTCGAATACGTGGGCACCCGCGAGGTGTTCGACAAGCCGTTGGCGGGATACCAACTGACGCAGGCCAAGATCGCCGACATGGCCGTCGAACTGGGCAAGGCGCAACTGCTCGCGCTGCACCTCGGCCGATTGAAAGACGAAGGGCGGATTCGCCCGGAGCAGGTCAGTTTCGGCAAGCTGAACAACTGCCGGGAAGCCATCAAGATCGCGCGCCAGTGCCGAACCCTGTTGGGCGCCAATGGAATCACTTTGGAGTATCCGGTGATCCGGCACGCCAACAACCTGGAGTCGGTGCTGACCTACGAGGGCACGTCCGAGGTGCACCAGCTGGTCATCGGAGAGGCGCTGACGGGCGTCAGCGCCTTCCGATGAACCTACCTAAGGCGTGAGCGGTGCGATCTGACCGCCGGTGATCCTGCGCCACGCGAAGACGAGGAACAGGGCAGCGACAGGAACGGCGACCAATAGCCCGACGCCGCAGACAATCGCGCCGGCGAAGATGATCGCGACGCCGACAATCCAGGTCAGAAACGCATTGCCGAAATTGGCTTTGCTGGTGTCGAAGCTCGTCTTGACCGCGTCGACGGCGGACAGGTTGCGGTCGAGCAGTGCCACGACGGTGAAGATCAACATGATGCTCGCGAGCAGACCGGGAATCACGCACAGGAAGAACCCGATCGTCGTGATGACACCGACGATCAGGCCCGCGATGACCACCTGACCGATGTTGCGGGGCCGGAAGAACGACCCCACCGACACCTGCTGCCCGTTGGCGATGTCGAGCACACCGCTGAGGAAGCCGGATTGGATTGCGGCGCCGACGATCAGCAACACGAACCAGCCCACGATCGCGATGAGGATTCCGCCGAGACCCATGGACGTCGTGCTCCACGAATACGAGAAGCCGTTCGCGTCGGACGTGTAGTCGCTCACGCCGGGGCTGACGGCCGCCTGCAGCAGGTTGATGATCACCTGCAACACGATGATGATCAGGCCGTAGACGAGCGTCGCGATGATGAGCGGGGCGGCGTTCTTGCTGAACTTGTTCCACGCCCACCCGAACGCCTCGCCCACGTTGAACGGTTGTGCGCCACCGTAACCCGGCGGCCCCGCAGGCTGATAGCCCGCGGGTTGATAGCCGTGTGAGCCGTGCGATTGAGGCGGGTAACCGCCCTGCTGCGGTGGCGGCGGGTAACCGCCCTGCTGCGGGGGTGGTAAGCGCCTGTCCCGGCGGCGGATAGCCGCCCTGCCCAGGCGGCGGATAGCCGCCCTGTCCGGGCGGCGGATAGCCACCTTGTCCAGGCGGCGGGTAATTGCCTTGTCCCGGAGGCTGGTAGCCGCCCCCGGGGGGAGGTGGAGGTGGAGGATTGGTCATCGGATTCCTTTACAGTGAAACGGCGATCGTGGAGATGATCTTGTCAACGAGCGTCTGCCGCTTCTCATCCCACAACGGGAACAGCACCGCGATCAGCCAGACGATACCGCAGAGGCCCGCCGCGACCAGATAAAGGAGTTCGCGCACGATCGACATGCCGAATCCGATTGGCTGGCCAGTCTTTTCGCTGACAATCTTGAACTTCATGATGCCCTTGCCGATGCTGGAGCCCGTTGTGCCCTGGCGATAGCCGAGGTTCCAGATGATGTAGGCAAAAGCGATCAGACCGGTCACGAAGATGGATACCTGCCCGACCGTGGACGCGCCGGTGGCGCAGAACTCACCGAGGTCGTACTCCGATGTGTCGGTGATGCAGGCGGTTTCGCGGGTGCCCATCAGCAACAGCCAGCCGATGCCCTGGAGGATGAGAACGGGGATGTAGTCGATGATGTACGCCAACACACGCGTGCCCCACGGTGTGTAAGCCTCCTTCGGCAACGCGCCTCCCGGTCCGGTCGCCGATGGGTAAGCGCCACCCCCTGCCGGTCCGCCGTGTGGCGGGAATCCCTGGCCCGGCGGCGGGTAGCCGCCACCCTGCGGCGGTGGCGGCGGCGGGTAGTTGCCCGGCGGCGGCGGGTAATTGCCAGAAGGAGGTGGCGGTTGATCGGTCATGGACGCCTTCCAGTTTCATTAGCTGGGATCAAGCGCTGCTTAATGTACCTGAGAAGTTGCTCAGAGCAGGGGCTTCGACAAGAACCACGCCGCGACTTGTGAAGGCGAATCCGACACCGATTCGGTGACCCCCGCGGGCTACCGCCTCGAGTTGCCGTCGGAGAGGAATCCGAGGAGGTCGTGGCGGGTCAGGACACCGACCGGCTTGCCTTCCTCGACCACCATGACGGCGTCGCAGTCCCGCAGCGCCTTCGCGGCGTGGCTGACCAACTCCCCTGCTCCGATCAACGGCAGGGGCGGCAGCATGTGCTGAGATACCGCGTCGGCCAACTTCGCCCGGCCCTCGAAGACCGCGGACAGCAGCTCGCGCTCGGACACGCTTCCAGCCACTTCGCCCGCCATCACGGGCGGTTCGGCGCCGACGACCGGCATCTGCGACACCCCGTACTCGCGAAGGATGCCGATCGCGTCGCGCACCGTTTCCGACGGATGGGTGTGCACCAGATCCGGCAGCGCACCGGACTTGCCGCGCAACACATCACCGACGGTGGCCTGCTCGAGAGACCCATCGAGCCTGTTGCGCAGAAAACCGTACGACGACATCCACGCGTCGTTGAAAACCTTTGACATGTAACCGCGTCCGCCGTCGGGCAACAACACCACGACAAGGGAATCCGGTCCGGCCTTCATGGCGACCTCGATCGCCGCGACGACGGCCATGCCGCAGGATCCGCCGACCAGCAGCGCCTCTTCGCGCGCCAGCCTGCGGGTCATGTCGAAGGAGTCGGCGTCGGAGACGGCGATGATCTCGTCGGGCACCGACGGGTCGTAGGCCGACGGCCAGAAGTCCTCGCCCACGCCCTCCACCAGATAGGGCCTGCCCGTGCCGCCGGAGTACACGGACCCTTCGGGATCCGCGCCGACGATGCGAACGGCGCCGCCCGGCCTGCCGTCGGATACCTCCTTGAGATACCGCCCGGCGCCGCTGATCGTGCCGCCGGTTCCGACTCCCGCGACGAAGTGGGTCACCGTCCCGTCGGTGTCATTCCAGATCTCGGGACCGGTCGTCTCGTAATGGCTCACCGGACCCATCGGGTTGGAGTACTGGTCGGGCTTCCATGCGCCGTCGATCTCGTCGACGAGTCGATTGGACACGCTGTAGTAGCTGTCCGGGTGGTCGGGCGGCACCGCCGTCGGGCACACCACGACCTCAGCGCCGTAGGCGCGCAACACATTCTGCTTGTCTTCACTGACCTTGTCCGGGCACACGAAGACGCATTTGTAACCGCGCTGCTGGGCGACGAGCGCCAGACCGACACCGGTGTTTCCCGAGGTGGGTTCGACGATCGTGCCGCCGGGTTTGAGTTCGCCGCTGGCTTCCGCGGCGTCAATCATCTTCACCGCGATGCGGTCCTTGGCACTGCCGCCGGGGTTGAGGTACTCGATCTTGGCGACGACCTTGCCCGCGCCCTCAGGGACGACCGAGTTCAGCTGAACCAGAGGGGTATTGCCGATGAGCTCACTGACGTGCCGGGCGATCCGCATACGTCCATGGTCTCAGGCCGCGAGAACGGTTACCAGGTGGCCTCTCGGATGTAGTCGCCCACCTGCTTCAGCGACCGCTTGGCTTCCTTCACCGCCGGTCCGGCGATCTGGAACACATGCATCTGCCCCGGCCAGACACGCACCTCCACCGGCACGCCCGCGGCGGCCAGCATGTGCGCCGCCTTGCGGGCGTCGGCCAGCAGAACTTCGGACCCGGAGACATGAATCAGGGTGCGCGGAAGTCCGGGCTCGATGTGGTCGAGCGGTTCGAAGACCTCCTCGGCGACGCCGTCGACCACGTTGCGCTGTGCAGCGGCCTGCACCAACTCCACCAGCGCGTTGAAAGCCCGTGGCGGGAACATCGCGTCGGAGTCGATGTTGGGGTGGTTGGCCCGCGACTGGTTGTCGATCTCGAACAACGGCGACAGCGTGACGATGGCCGCGGGCGATTCACCCGCCAGCCCTTCGAGCTGCAGCTTCTCCGCCAGTGCAAGGGCGAGGTACCCGCCGGCCGAGTCGCCCGCGAGGACGATCTGGTCCGGGTCGTAGCCCTTCAGCCGCAGCCACTTGTAGGCGTCGTAGCAGTCGTCGAGTGCCATGCCGACGGAGTGCTTGGGGATCATCCGATAGTTGACGACCAGTACCGGGCTGTCGGCGAAGTTCGACAGGGTCTCCACCAGGCGCCCGTGGCTGTTCACGCCGCAGGTCAGGAATGCGCCGCCGTGCATGTAGAGAACAATGCGGCGTTTGCCGTCGGCGGGCAGCACGCCCGCCGCGCGGACCAGCTGGGCGTTGCAGTTCGGAAGCGAGATCGTGGCCCGTACCGTGCCAGGAGTCGGCTTCAGCACACGGCAGGCGAAGTCCACAACTCCGAACGGCCACGGCACCCGCGGTGCGTAGCTGCCGATAGCCAGAGTTGGCCTGATGGTGAGCATTGCGGCCAGCGAAAGCAGCCTGCCGCCAAGGCTGGGACCGTCCTCGACGACCTCTACGGGTGCGCCGTCACTGACAGCGAATTTCCGAGGTTTGTGCCCTTTAGCTGCACTGATGGCAGCTTTACGGGTGCTGGGGACCTTACTTGGTGCCGTCATCGCCACCACTTCCTACGAAGCTGTAATGCCTAGGTGGCGCGTTGCTCGGCCAACCTCAGTAACTTAGCTTGACATTTGTTACCCGTACAACAACCAATGAAACTCATTCGATACCGCACTTGATACCGCACTGTGACACGTCAACGGGACTCGCCACGCGGATACAGGTCGAACACGCTAATAAACTGGTCACGTGAGGATCCGTGCATCGCGCAGGTCGACCGTCGCAGTGGCGGCGGCGGCCACGGTCGCATCGACAGGCTCCGCCTACGTCGGGGCCCGCACATTTCTGAGCGGCCAGGCTGAGCAGGCCCGACGCGTCATTCCGAAGTCATGGGACATCCCGCCACGCGCCGACGGGGTCTACACCCCTGGCGGGGGTCCGGTCGAGCGCTGGCACCGCGGGGTGCCGTTCGACCTGCATCTGATGGTGTTCGGCGATTCGACGGCCACCGGCTACGGGGCCCGCAGCGCCGAGGAGGTGCCGGGCGTGATGCTCGCCCGCAGCCTGGCCGAGGCCTCCGGGCAGCGGATCCGGCTGAGCACCAAAGCCATCGTGGGCGCCACCTCGAAGGGCCTGTCGGGCCAGATCGACGCCATGTTCGTGGCGGGCCCGCCGCCGGATGCGGCCGTGATCATGATCGGCGCCAACGACATCACCAAGCTGCACGGCATCGGCCCGTCGGCCCGCCGGCTGGGCGCGGCGGTGCGCCGACTGCGCGCCAGCGGTGCCGTCGTCGTGGTCGGCACGTGCCCCGATTTCGGCGTCATCACCGCGATCCCTCAGCCGCTGCGCACGGTGGCGCGCACCCGCGGGCTGCGACTGGCCCGCGCGCAGGCGGCCGCGGTCCGGACGTCGGGCGGCGAGCCGGTTGCGCTGGCCGACCTGATGACCACCGACTTCCGGCAGGCGCCGGAACGGTTCTTCTCCGACGACATGTTCCATCCATCGGGCGCCGGCTACGAGCTCGCCGCCAAGCAGCTGCTGCCTGCACTGTGTAATGCGTTGGGCGACTTGACCACAACAACCGAGCAGGAGTCCCCGTTGGAGGCCCGCGGGGCCGACCTCAACGCCCTGCTGTCGCGGCTCGGTGGCGTCAGCCGCTTGTGGCGCCGCTCGACTGGGGTCCCTGCGCCGATCGTGGTGCCCGCCAGCTAGGTTTTCTCCTAAGCCACTACTTCAGGAGCCGCCATGAGTGAAGCCGTCATTGTCGCGACCGCACGTTCGCCGATCGGCCGCGCGGGCAAGGGATCGCTTGTCGACATGCGGCCCGACGACCTGGCCGCGCAGATGGTGCGCGCCGCGCTGGACAAGGTGCCGTCGCTGGACCCCAAGGACATCGACGACCTGATCATGGGCTGCGGACAGCCCGCCGGTGAGGCCGGGTTCAACATCGGCCGCGCGGTCGCCGTGGAGCTCGGCTACGACTTCCTGCCCGGCACCACCGTCAACCGGTACTGCTCGTCGTCGCTGCAGACGACGCGGATGGCGTTTCACGCGATCAAGGCCGGCGAGGGCAGCGCATTCATCTCCGCGGGCGTGGAGACCGTGTCGCGGTTCCCGAAGGGCACGTCCGACGGCTGGCCCGACTCGCACAACCCGCTGTTCACCGACGCCGAGGAGCGCTCGGTGAGCGCATCTGCAGGCGCCGAGGAGTGGCATGACCCGCGCGAGGACGGCCAGCTGCCCGACGTGTACATCGCGATGGGGCAGACCGCAGAGAACGTCGCGAACTTCACCGGCATCAGCCGCGAGGAGCAGGACCACTGGGGTGTTCGGTCGCAGAACCGCGCCGAGGAGGCGATCAACAGCGGCTTCTTCGCGCGCGAGATCTCGCCGGTGACGCTGCCCGACGGGTCGCAGGTCAGCGCCGACGACGGGCCGCGCGCAGGCACGACCTACGAGAAGATCAGCCAGCTCAAGCCGGTGTTCCGGCCGAACGGCACGGTCACCGCGGGCAATGCCTGCCCGCTGAACGACGGCGCGGCAGCGGTGATCGTGATGAGCGACGCGAAGGCCAAGGAGTTGGGGCTGACGCCGCTGGCGCGCATCGTCGCGACGGGCGTGAGCGGGCTGTCGCCGGAGATCATGGGGCTCGGGCCGATCGAGGCGACGCGCAAGGCTCTTGCCAACGCGGGCATGACGATCGACGACATCGACCTCTACGAGATCAACGAGGCGTTCGCCGTGCAGGTGCTGGGCTCGGCGCGCGAGTTGGGCATGGACCACGACAAGCTCAACGTCTCAGGCGGCGCGATCGCGCTCGGTCACCCGTTCGGTATGACGGGTGCGCGCATCACGGCCACGCTGCTGAACAACCTGCAGACGCACGACAAGACGTTCGGGCTGGAGACGATGTGCGTCGGCGGCGGCCAGGGCATGGCGATGATCATCGAACGGCTGTCTTAGCCACGGAGTTCACTCTGCATCCACGGCGCTGATAGCCGCCGAAACTCGACCCAGGACGCAGAGTCAACGGGTACGCGACTGCCACGCGCGCTCGACGCGGCGAAGCACCTCCGCCGGATGATGGCGAGCGGCTACCCGAACGACCAGCCACCCGAGATGGCGAAGGTCTTCCGCGCGCTCGATCTCGTATGCGAAGAGCTCGCGACTGGTCCGATGGTGATCCCCGTCGTACTCCACGGCGATCAGCGGCTCTCGCCAACCCATGTCCAGGTAGTAATGCCGTCGACCATCAGGGCTCAGCACGGGAATCTGGGTCTCCGGCCGAGGGTATTCATCCCTGATCAGCAGTAGCCGCAACCACGTTTCTTTCGGCGACTCCGCGCCGGCATCAACGAGTACGAGGGCTTCTTCGAGTTGACGTAAACCTCGCGCATGGCCGTGCCGCCTGGCCAGCGCCTCGACGTCACCGACCTGGAGACGAGTGGCTCTCGCCAACGCATCCAGCCGGGCGACGGCGTCGTCGAGCCGGCCCCGTCGTCCAAGATCGAACGCTGTGCGCTCCGGCGTCGTTGCGACGAGGTCGCCGAATACTTGAACTTCGTTGTCCAGCAACAGGTCTTTGCGCGTAATCACTCCTTTCGGCGGACGGGCGTTACTCCAGATCAACTCGACGGGCGAGTCGTCGTCGACCCATTTGGCGCCATGCAGTGCAGAAGCGGCCAGGCCTGCCACGACCGCCTCGCGACCCGACCACAGGTGCGCCGCGACGGTGCGTTGGCGCAGCGACGGCTCAACTCTCTTGTCGAGGTGGACGTTCGGCATGATCGGCCGGTGATAACGCCGTAGTGCATCACGGGTGAGCCGGTGAGATGCCAGTGCTTCGCTACCCAGGAACGGCTGCGGTTCGGTGCTCATGGCAGCAGGCTGCGTTCGCCTGCCGACGTTTCTGGCGTCGACTTTGCGTCACGGGCGCACTGTTGTGGATGAACCGCGCCCTGTGCGCAGAGTCAACGCCAGCCCCGCAAAGCAAAAGCCCCCGGCATGCCGGGGGCTTTTGTCGCGGAAGGTCGTCAATCGCTTTGCAAGATGGACAGCAGCCGCAGGATCTCGATGTAGAGCCAGACCAGCGTGACGGTCAGGCCCAGTGCGACACCCCAAGCGGCCTTCTCCGGCGCACCCGCACGGATCATCTGGTCGGCGGCGTCGAAGTCGAGCAGGAAGCTGAACGCTGCCAGGCCGATGCACACCAGCGAGAAGATGATCGCGATCGGGCCGTTGCCGCGAAGGCCGAGGCCCTCGCCGCCGCCCACACCGAACATCGCCAACACGAAGTTGCCGAGCGCGAGCACGACCACACCGAAGATGCCGGCGATGATCATCCGGGTGAACTTCGGGGTGACGCGGATGGCGCCGGTCTTGTAGACGACGAGCATGCCGATGAACACGCCGATGGTGGCGAGGATGGCCTGCCCGATCAACGCGCCCGCGCTGGCGCCGGAGACATACATGTTGGCGAGCAGGAACGAGATCGCGCCGAGGAACAGGCCCTCGAGGGCCGCGTAGGTCAGCACGATCGCGGGGTTGTCCTGCTTGCGGCCGAATGTGGCGATCAACACCACGGCCAGGCCGCCGAGTCCACCGACCAGGGCGAACGGCATCGCCAGGGCAAGGTTGCCCGCGACCAGGAAGTACGACACGACAGCGACTGCGCTCAGCACCGCCAGCGTGACACCGGTCTTGGTGACGACGTCGTCGATGGTCATCGGACGCGAAACCCCGGTCTGCTGCTGATCGGGGTACTGAGTCACATACGGGTCGGCATGTACTGCCGCAGCACCGGCGCCTGCGGCTCCGGTACCGAATTGCGCATATCCACCCTGGCCCTTAGGCAGGGATCGAAATACCGGGTTACTGCTCTCGCGCACCGTCGGTTCCTCTCGTGATGCTGGTGTTCGCCTGCTGACGAACACATACTCAACGATTCATCACCCGGTCCTGGTTCCCGTGAGAACCTCCCAGGTCTTTCACAGGAAAGCCTACCCGTGCAGGGCCCCTCGAGCGTCACGTTCTACATTGCTTGACGTGGGCGAAAACGAGGATGTCCTAGTAACAGTCGAGGGCGCAACGGGCCTGATCAGCCTCAACCGGCCCAAGGCGATCAATTCGCTGACCCACCCGATGGTCTCAGCGATCTCTCAGGCGCTGACCGAATGGCGGGATGACGACGCAATACGCCTCGTTGTGCTGTCCGGCAAGGGTGACCGCGGCCTGTGCGCGGGCGGCGACATCGTCGAGGTGTACGACAGCGCTCGCGGCGATCACGGCGTGGCCAGTTCCTTCTGGTGGGACGAATACCGGATGAACGCCTACATCGCGCGCTATCCCAAGCCGTTCGTCTCGTTGATGGACGGCATCGTGATGGGCGGCGGCGTCGGCGTCAGCGCGCACGGAAGCCATCGCGTCGTCACCGACACCACGAAAATGGCCATGCCCGAGGTGGGTATCGGCTTCATCCCTGATGTCGGCGGAACCTACATCCTCTCGCGCGCACCGGGACTGCTCGGGCACCACGCGGCGCTGACGGGCGCGCCGTTCGCCGCGGGTGACGCAATCGCGATGGGCTTCGCCGACCACTTCGTTCCGCACGACGCGCTCGCCGACTTCAAGGCCGCGATCGTCGCCGACGGCATCGACGCGGCCCTCACCGCGCACGGGAAAGAGCCACCCGCCAGCGATCTGATGGCGCAGCGGGACTGGATCGACGACTGCTACGCGGGCGAGACGGTCTCCGACATCGTCGCGGCACTGCGCGGCCACGATGCCGGGTCGGCCAGCCACACCGGCGGCACCGCCGCCGTCGACGCGGCCGACCTGATCATGACCCGCTCCCCCGTCTCGCTGTCGGTCGCGCTCGAAGCGGTGCGCCGCGCCGCCAAGCTTGACACCCTGGAAGACGTGCTGCGCCAGGAATATCGGACGTCGTGCGGGTCGCTGCGCAGCCACGACCTCGTCGAGGGTATCCGCGCGCAGGTGATCGACAAGGACCGCAAGCCGAAGTGGTCGCCCGCGTCGCTGGCGGCCGTCACCCGAGCCGACGTGGAGGCCTACTTCTCGCCGGCAGACCGTGAACTGGAGTTCTCATGACAGATTACGAGACCATCCTCGTCGAGCAGCGACGAGCGCGTCGGCACCATCACGCTGAACCGGCCGAAAGCGCTCAACGCGCTCAACAGCCAGGTCATGCACGAGGTGACTACCGCCGCAGCCGAATTCGACAACGATGCCGGAATCGGCGCCATCATCATCACCGGCAACGAGAAGGCGTTCGCGGCCGGTGCCGACATCAAGGAGATGTCGGAGTTGTCCTTCGCAGACGTGTTCGGGCAGGACTTCTTCGCGCCGTGGGCCAAGCTGGCCGCGGTGCGCACCCCGCTGATCGCAGCGGTGGCGGGCTACGCGCTCGGCGGTGGCTGTGAGCTGGCGATGATGTGCGATCTGCTGATCGCCGCCGACACCGCGAAATTCGGCCAGCCCGAGATCAAGCTGGGCGTGCTGCCGGGTATGGGTGGTTCACAGCGGCTGACCCGCGCGATCGGCAAGGCCAAGGCCATGGACCTCATCCTGACCGGGCGCACCATCGACGCCGAGGAAGCCGACCGCAGCGGCCTGGTGTCCCGCGTGGTGCCCGCCGACGAGCTGATCCGCGAGGCAAAAGACGTGGCCACCACCATCTCTCAGATGTCGCTGTCCGCATCGCGGATGGCCAAGGAGGCGGTCAACCGCGCGTTCGAGTCGTCGCTGACCGAAGGCCTGCTCTACGAGCGCAGGCTCTTCCACTCGGCGTTCGCCACGGCCGACCAGACAGAAGGCATGAACGCCTTCAGCGAGAAGCGCCCACCGAACTTCACACACCGCTAATCTGCCTGGGTGACTGACACCGCGGAGGCGACGGAAGAAGTAGCTCCGCAACAGGACCCGCCGCAGCACAAGCCGACCTGGTGGCAACGGCATTACACGTTCACCGGGACCGTGCTCGCGCTGGTGTTCCTCTGGTTGTCGCTGACGCCGTCGCTGCTGCCGCGCGGCCCGCTGTTCCAGGGACTCGTCAGCGGGGCGGCAGGCGCGATCGGCTACGGCATCGGCGTATTCCTGGTCTGGCTGGTGCAGTACATGCTGTCGAGGGACGCCAGCCCGCATGCGCCGGGGTGGGCTTGGCTCGCGGTGGTCGTCGTCGGCGTCATCGGCCAGATTCTGATGATCATCTACTTTCACGTCTGGCAGGACGAGGTACGCGACCTCAACGGTGTCCCGCGAATGTCGTTCTGGGACCATCCGCTGACCGCGGTCCTGTCGATTGTCGTGCTGTTCGTCTTCGTCGAAGTCGGCCAGCTGATCGGCAGGCTGGTCAAGTTCCTGGTCAGGCAGTTGAATCGCGTTGCACCGCCACGTGTCTCGGCGGTTGTCGTCGTCGTGTTGTTGTTCGCCCTCGCCATCGCGCTCCTCAACGGTGTCGTCGTCCGGGCGGGCATGGACTACATCAACAAGACCTTCAGCGCGGTCAACGACGAGACCGACCCCGAATTCCCCGCGCCGACGTCGTCGCTGCGGTCCGGTGGCCCCGATTCCCTGGTCACCTGGGAGTCGCTCGGCCACCAGGGTCGGGTCTTCGTGTCGGCCGGGCCCAGCGTCGAGGACCTGTCGACGTTCAACGGCAAGCCCGCGATCGAACCGATCCGTGCCTACGCGGGCCTGCATTCCGCCGACGGCATCAAGGCGACCGCCGCGCTGGCCGCCGCAGGAGCTGCGGGCGAAGGGCGGCCTGGATCGCGACCTGGTCGCCGTGGCGACGACGACGGGCACCGGCTGGATCAACGAGGCTGAGGCGGCGTCTCTGGAGTACATGTACAACGGCAACACCGCGATCGTCAGCATGCAGTACTCGTTTCTGCCGAGCTGGCTGTCGTTCCTTGTCGACAAGGAGAACGCGCGTCAGGCCGGTCAGGCGCTGTTCGAGGCCGTCGACGCGTTGATCCGCGAGATGCCCGAGGCGCAACGGCCCAAGCTGGTGGTCTTCGGGGAGAGCCTCGGGTCGTTCGGCGGCGAGGCGCCGTTCCTGTCACTGAACAACGTCATCGCCCGCACCGACGGCGCGCTGTACTCCGGACCGACGTTCAACAACACGATCTGGGCCGACCTCACCCACAACCGCGACAAGGATTCGCCGGAGTGGCTGCCGATCTACGACAAGGGCGAGAACGCCCGGTTCGTCGCGCGGCCGGACAACCTGGACCGTCCCGGCGACGACCCATGGGGTGAACCGCGTGTGGTTTACCTCCAGCACGCATCGGACCCGATCGCCTGGTGGAACCCCGATCTACTGTTCGCAGAACCGGATTGGTTACGCGAACCCCGCGGCTACGATCTGTCAGGGCGCATGCAGTGGATCCCGGTGGTGACATTCCTTCAGGTGTCCGCCGATATGGCGGTCGCGGTCGACGTGCCCGACGGTCACGGTCACGTCTACGTCAAGAACGTCGCCAACGCATGGGCGGCCGTACTGAACCCGCCGGGGTGGACGCCGGACAAGACCGAGCGCCTTCGCCCGCTCCTGTCGAACGACGAAAACGCCTAAGCGAGAACGCCTTCGGCCTTGAGCGCGTGATACCCGCCGACCACGTCGGTCGACTTGTGCAGCCCGAGGTCGATCAACGACGCGGCGGCGAGGCTGGAGGTGTATCCCTCCGAGCAGAGCACCACCCATTCCACGTCGTCGTCGACGGCCTCGGCGATCTTGGCGTCGCTGGTGGGATCGCACCGCCATTCCAACACGTTTCGTTCGATCACCAACGCCGCGGGCACGTGTCCCTCGCGGTCACGCTGCGCCTGCGGGCGGATGTCGACGAGCACCGCGCCGCGCTCGAGCGCCCCCGGCACCGCGTCTGCGGGCATCCGCTGGAGCCGGGCACGGGCGGCGTCGAGCACCCTGTCGATTCGGCTGGACATCAGACCCTACCCCTCCGGTCCGTCGGTGAGCTCTGTTCGATTGCGGCGCAACGTGTTGCGGCTTGTCACTTCGTAGTACGACATCGCGGTCAGCGGCGGCGAGTATGCGTGCACGCTCAGCGTGGGACCTGCGACGGTGATGCTGGGCGTAGGCGCCCAGATGACGTCGTGTACCCAGCCGAGCGGGAAGGCCGCCTGGTCACCCGCTTCGAGCCGACGGCAACGCAACGCCTCGCCGTCCCAGCGGTATTCGTCGAGCGCACCGGACAGCAGGGTCAGCGCGCCGAGCGAGCCGCCGTGGTCGTGCAGCTCGGTCGCGTGGTCCCTGACCCAGCTGATCAGCCAGATGTCCAGCTCGTCGTCGCCGTGGATGCGGGTGTACCACCGCTCGTCGGTGGGCAGCCCGCCTTCGGGCAGCAGGTGGTGGTACCGGCCGCTGAGCACGCCGTCGGCGGCTTCGTCGACCGCGTGCAACAGATCCGGCACGCGAAGGCGGGTCGGCGCCGAACGGATCGGCGCAGCAGAGCTGGGTACGGACAGGGCGGAAACCATGGGAGCTCCAGAAGAGACGACGGGCAGGGGTCGGCTGTCAAGCCGTACAACAGTCCCCAGCACCCGGGTGGGCCCACCTGACTCCGGTCCGCTCCATCACGTCGGCGAGTGTTGCATAGATTGGCAGCATGCGCCTCTACCCCCTCTGCGTCGCGGCGGTCGCGACGGCTCTCGCGATCACTGGCTGTTCGTCGGGAGGCGACAGCGGCGAGCCCGCGCCTGCGCCGGCCACGACCAGCGCAACCAGTTCGGAAACGCATACGCCCGCACCCGGCGCCATCGAGGTCTCACCCGGAGGCGTGACCACCGCGGTCGGGGCGGCCGCCGAGTCGACAGAAGAGGAATACTCCCAGGCCTGCCAGGCCGCGAAGGCCTGGATCGACCAGCAGGGCGGCGACCGGAAGTCGCAGGTCGAGGCGTTCCTGAAGCAGATCCAGGACCCCGGCACGGCGCCAGGTCCGGCCACCTACGGCACCCCGTGGGCGCAGCTCTCCCCCGCCCGTCAGGCGGCTGTCATCGTCGCTGTGCAGGCGGGCGCCGACTCGCTGTGCTGACTTCAAATCACGTCTGCGAGAAAGTCCTCTAGCACCGGCTCGCGATCCATTCCCGGCCACGGTCGACGGCGTCGTCCAACGCGCCGAACACCTTGTCGGTTGCGGGCACGATGCCGTCGGGCCCGAGCACGTCGACCAGCCCTCCTCGGAGGAGAATGCGGTGCGCGGCAGGCGTCACACCTGCCACGATGAGGCGGCCGCCGTGGCTCTCCAGTTGACCCGCCCACCGCCGAAGCGCCTTGATCGCGACGGAGGACGGTACATCGGGCAGCATCCGCATGCTCAACACCACGACGGCGTTCGTGGAGCCTTCCGCCCTGGGCCACTCCTCGTCGATGCGGGCCACCTCCGCGAAGAGCCCGACGCCCGAGTAGTGCAGAACGGTCACCTCGTTGCTCGGGCATTCGGCGGGGACGGGGATCACCCGGTAGTCTCCGTCGTCGGTCTGCTTCAGCGCCATCAACTGCGCCGATTGCGTGGCCTTGACGCAATACAGCACGAGCGAGGCGATGACGCCGACCAGGATCGCGGTGTGCAGCGGCAGCTGGGTGGTCGCGGCGAAGGTGATCAGCATGGCGACCGCCGATAGCGGCGCCACCCGCAGGACCAGTTTGATGTCGGGCAGCCTGCCTGCGATGAGCTCGAATCCGATCACGAGGATCAGGCCACCGATGACCGGCATCGGGATGAGCTCCGCGGCCGAACCGGCGACCAGCACGAGCACCGCAAGCCACATTCCCGCGAAGATTCCGGCCCAACGGGTCTGGGCGCCAGCCGATGTCGCGACGCCGGTGCGTGACAGTGATCCGCCCGCGGGCAGCGCTCCGAAGAATCCGCCGACGAGGTTGCCCGCGCCTTGGGCCGTGAAGTCGCGGGACATGTTGCTGCGACTGCCGTCGGGATTCGGCACCGCCGCCGAGATCCCCGCGGCCTGCGCCAGCGCGACGAGCGCGATGGCGACCCCGCCGACCAGCAGTTCGGGCATCACCGAAAAATTCGGAACGGTCAGCGGCGGAAGCGAATTCGCGATCGAAGCGATGTCGCCGACGGTCTCGACCTCGATGTGCGCAAGCGCGACGACGGCCGTCACCACGATCAGCGCGAGCAGGATCGCAAAGGATTTCAGCGGCTTGACAACGTGGAGCACCGCCCACACCGCGACGGTGCCCGCCGTGACGGCAACCGCTGTCGACTGCCACAGGTCGACGTGGGCCAGCGCGTCGACGAACTTCCCGATGGTGTTGCCGCTCTGCGGTTTATAGCCTGTCGAGTCGCTCAGCACACCCGCGATGATCTGCAGCGCGATGCCGGTGCTGAACCCCGTCATCACGGCATTGGAGACGAAGTTCATGATCGCGCCGAAGCGCAACAGCCCGAACACCGCCATCACGATTCCGACCACGATCGCCAACGCGGCCACGTTGGCAGGGTCGGTCGGGTCGACGCCCGCTTCTGCGAGCACGCTGCGCGACGACAACGCGATCGCGCTCGTGAGGGTGGTGACCATCAGCACGGTGCGCGAGAACAGCGAGGCGACGATTCCGGGCACCACGCCGGAGTAGAGCCCGACGACGGGGTTGAACCCGCCGATGCTGGCGTAGGCCATCCCCTCGGGTATCGAGAACAATCCCGTGACCAGACCGGCGAGCACGTCGCGGGGCTTCGGCCTGCCGAGGCGGCGCGCGGCCGTCCTCATCGCGGATTCTTGTGCAGGCACAACCGATTGTGGCGCGGCCGGTACCGAGCACGGCGCAAAATGATGGCATGGCTCGCAATCGGGTGGCGCTGGCTCTCGGCAGCGGGGGCGCGCGGGGGTACGCCCATATCGGGGTGATCGCCGAACTGGAGGAGCGGGGCTACGAGATCGTCGGCATCGCAGGGTCGTCGATGGGTGCACTCGTCGGCGGGCTCCAGGCGGCGGGGAAGCTCGACGACTTCGCCGAATGGGCCAAGTCGTTGACGCAGCGAGCGGTGCTTCGACTGCTGGACCCGAAGATCACCGCAGCTGGTGTGCTGCGAGCCGCGAAGATCCTCGACGCGGTCCGCGACATCCTCGGTGAGGTCACCATCGAAGACCTGCCGATCCCGTACACGGCGGTGGCGACCGACCTGATCGCGGGTAAGTCGGTGTGGCTGCAGCGCGGCCCGGTCGACGCGGCGATCCGGGCATCGATCGCCATACCGGGCGTCATCACGCCGCACATACTCGACGGTCGCCTGCTCGCCGACGGCGGCATCCTCGACCCGTTGCCGATGGCGCCGATCGCGGCCGTCAACGCCGATCTCACCATCGCCGTCAGCCTGGGCGGAAGCGAGAGCGACGGTCGCTACGAGCCGACCGAAGCCGAGCCGCGGGCCACGACGGAGTGGTGGAACCGGATGTGGCGCAGCACCTCCTCGCTGTTCGAGTCGGGCACCATGCTGAACAGGTTCGGCGTTGCGCCCGACGAGGCCGCCGACGCCGAGCCGGTGAACGAGTCCGACAGCGACGACGAACTCGTCGACAGCGGCAAGGAGTCGCCGGTGCCCAAAATGGGCAGCTTCGAGGTGATGAACCGCACCATCGACATCGCGCAGGCCGCGTTGGCGCGGCACACGCTGGCGGCTTATCCGCCCGATCTTCTGATCGAAGTGCCCCGAACCGCCTGTCGCAGCTTGGAATTCCACCGCGCGGCCGAGGTCATCGACGTCGGCCGCGAGTTGACCGCGCAGGCCGTCAAGACGCTGCAGAGCTGACAACGCGCCTCAGCCCAGGCTGGGAGATGGCCTGGGCCGAAGCGTGAAATGGCTTGTGCGGTCAACCGCACACACAACGCCGTAATCGATTGGGTCGCCACCCGGGAAGCCGCCGCCGGGAGCCGGGGCAGGCGCCGGGGCGGGGGCCGGGGCAGGTGCAGGAGCTGGGCTCTTCCTTGGGCTCTTCCTTCTTGGGCTCTTCCTTCTTGGGCTCCTCCTTCGGCAATTCCTTCGTTTCCACGATCGGAGCGGGAGCAGGCGCCGGGGCAGGGGCGGGAGCGGCGACCGGCGCGTTGACCGTGCGCGGCGCCGAGGGGGTCACAACACGCACGGGGGCGGGGTTGTTGACGATCACCGGAGAGGCCGGATCGTCGTTGGTGTTCAGGCCGGGGAGGTTGATCTCCGAGGGAATGTTGAACACCGTCGAGGGCTGCGAGGCCACCGCGGTCTGCTCTGGCTGGCTGCTGGAATTCATCAGATACACACCGCCGAACGCCGCGGCACCCACCACCGCCATGCCCGCGATCATCAGCACACCCTTGCCCGCGGTCGCCGACTGCACCACCGGTGCCACCGGCATCGGCTGCATCTGCTGCATCGGCATCGGCTGCTGCATCGGGGCGTAGCCGTAGCCGTGGTGCTGGGGGCCGTAGTTCTGGTGCTGGGGTAGGTGGTGTACATGATGTCTCCTCTGGTCTGAAGCTCGCTTCTGCGTGGCTTTCACAGGTAGGAGCGCTGCGCCCAGAGCAATCGCACACTCTTTCCGAAAAAATCCCGAAAGCCTTTTCGCCTCACCATCCACGCAGGTCAGCGGGTGCAGCGGAGTGATCAGCCGGCGAGGAACTCGGCGACGTCGGCGGCCAGGCGACGGCCCTGCGCACGTCCGGCGCGAGCGGACGGCTCGCGGCAGGCAGGGTCGAGCGGGTTCGGTCCGAACGCCGCCAGCGCGTCGTCATCGGCGAAAACCCCCAGCGAGCGACCGGGAAAGGCGTCGACCTCGACCGCCGGGTCGGGACCGAACGGCGACGGCGCGCCCTTGCCCGAGGGCACCAGTACGACGACGACGCCGCAGTCGGTGGCCAGTGTCAGGTTCATGGTGCTGCCCACTCCGCCGTCCATGTACCGGCGCTCGCCGATCGTCACGGGCGGCCACGCACCGGGCACCGCGCAGCTCGCGGCCACGGCGTCGACCAGGTCGACGCCCGATCCGCGGTCGAAGGCGACCAGCTCACCGGTCCCGATGTCGATCGCGGTGATACGCAGGTCGCGCTGCGGCCAGTCGTGCGACGGCAGCCGCTGGGCGATCACGTCGCGTCGGAGGGCCTCGGGCACGGTCGCGGTCGATTGGGCGACCTGCCCGATCCGTTGCAGCTTCTGCGCGACCGTTGCGCCGGGATCGGACAGGGCCGCGAGGAACAATTCGGTGATGTCGTCGATGTCGACGCCTGGCGCGATCTCCTTGGATGCGCCGCTGATCTGTCGTTCGTACAGGTCGTCGAGGCGCAGGCCGCTGCCGAGTTGGGCGGCCACCGCCGATCCGGCGGACGTGCCGATCACCACGTCGGAATTCAGCAGCGCGGTCGCCGTCTGAGCGGACTCGTCTTCGATGCCACGAAGGATGCCGATCTCCCAGGCGATGCCCGCCAGTCCCCCGCCGGCCAGCACCAGGCCACGTTTCGATGTCACAGGCGAAGTCTGCCAGGCTGGCGGTGAGCGCCCTTGACACACCGACCTCGAGGAGCAGACGTCGATGAAGACGAAAGCCGCCGTGCTGTGGGGACGAAACCAGAAATGGGAGGTCGAGGAGATCGACCTGGACAGCCCCGCGCGTGACGAGGTGATGGTCAAGATGACCGCCAGCGGGCTGTGCCACTCCGATGAGCACCTGGTCACCGGAGACCTGCAGATGACGATGCCGGTGGTCGGCGGACATGAGGGCGCGGGAGTCGTGGTGGAGGTCGGCGACGGGGTCACCGATGTCGCCGAGGGCGATCACGTCGTGCTGAGCTTCATCCCCGCGTGTGGCCGGTGCGGCCCGTGTGTCCGCGGCATCAGCAACCTGTGCGAGCTCGGGATGTATCTCCTCAAGGGTCCCCAGCTCGACGGCACCCATCGATTCCACGCCCGTGGCCGTGATGTCGGCCAAATGTGTCTGCTCGGAACCTTTTCCGAGTACACCGTGGTGCCGACGGCCTCGGTGGTGAAGGTCGACGACAGCGTCGCGCTGGACAAGGCGGCACTCGTCGGCTGCGGGGTGACCACCGGTTACGGCAGTACGATCCATACCGGCGAGGCCACCGCGGGGAGCACGGTGGTGGTGATGGGCGTCGGCGGGGTCGGCATCAACGCCGTGCAGGCCGCCAGGATCGTGGGCGCGCGCCACGTCGTCGCGCTCGATCCGGTCGAATACAAGCGTTCTCGGGCAATGGAATTCGGGGCCACCCACACCGCCGCGTCGCTCGAGGAGGCCGCAAAGCTGGTGACCGGCCTGACCCGCGGCCAGAAGGCCGACGTCTGCGTCGTCACCACCGACGTCGCGGAGGGCGCCTACGTCGCGCAGGCGCTCAGCCTGGTCGGCAAGCGCGGACGGGTCGTGATGACGGCGATGGCGCATCCCGGCGACAAGCAGGTGAGCATGTCACTGGTGGACCTGACGCTCTTCGAGAAGCAGGTGCGCGGTTCGCTTTTCGGCTCGTGCAATCCGCGCGTCGACATCTTTCGGATGCTCGACCTCTACGACTCCGGACAGCTCATGCTCGACGAACTCATCACCCGCGAGTACACACTCGCCGACGTCAACTCCGGCTACGACGATCTGCGCAGCGGCGTGAACCTGCGCGGGCTGATCAGGTTCTGACGATGATCGCCCGCATCGCCGCTGCGCTGGCCGCCGCATCCATCGTGCTCGCTCCCACCGCCGCCGCCTCTCCTCCGGCGCCGCCGTCGCCCATCGTCCCGCCGCCGGTCCAGCCCGCCAACATCGGCGACCTCAAGGCGCAGGCGAGGGCCTACTACGACAGCGGCGGCTACCTGACCGACCTGCAGAACGCGGCATGGCCCGCCATTCCGTGGATCAATGACCGTGCGCTGCAGGTTAACCGGCCCGCTGTCGTCTTCGACATCGACGAAACGTCATTGTCGAACTACGAGGCGCTGACCGCCGATGACTTCGGCCGCATCATCAGCGGTCCCTGCAATCTGCCGCAGGGGCCGTGCGGTCTGGAGAACTGGGACCAGCTCGCCCGATCGACGGTGATCCCGCCGACCATGGACGTCTTCAACACCGCGAAGGACCGCGGCGTGGCCGTCTTCTTCATCACCGGTCGTCCCGACTCTCAGCGCGCCGCGACCGAACGCAACCTCGCCGACGTGGGATACACCGGCTACACGCGGCTGATCATGGAACCGGCCGACGCCCACTTCGTTTCGGCCGCCGACTTCAAAGCTCCTCAGCGGCAGGCGATCACATCCGAGGGATACACGGTCATCGCCAACATGGGCGATCAGCCTTCAGACCTCGACGGCGGATTCGCAGAGCGGACGTTCCTGTTGCCGAACCCGTTCTACCGCATCCCCTGAACGCCGGATCTCACGTTCGGGCGAACTTGTGCGAGGCGATCACGCCATTTCGTCGATCTCGCCGAGAGGTCAGTGCACCAGCTGACGCGACAGCTCGGCGAGCGACTGGCGCGCATAGCCCTTCCACAGCCACCCGAACACCGGCAGCAGCGGCGCGGTCAGCGCGCTGCGCGGATGAATCGTCCACCGCCACGTCACAGTGGTGCCGTTGCCGATCGGCTCGAAGAGCCACACGCCCTCGACGTGGTCGACCAACGGCGACAACGGCCCCTTGACGTCGGACAGCGTGTAGCCGAACGAATGCGGCGCGTCGAACTGCGTCAGCTTCTCGCGCATGCTGCCGCCGCCGACCAGGACGACGGTGCGCGACTGTCCGACGGCGTCCCAGTCGCCGGTCTGGTCCCGGGTTTCCTTGATCGGCGGGATGGGGCCGTACCACTTGCTGAACAGCTCGGGCAGCGGCATCGGGACCATGTCGCGGAAGACGTCCGCCTGGCCCATCGCGATCGTGCGGGACTGCTCGACCACCAATGGCTTCGTCATGGCCCGAGCTTAGCTCGGCAGCTCTACGTCGCAGCGGTCTCGAAATTCGATCGACGGCGCCCTTATGCCGCGCAGGTCGGCGCCCACCTGCGGGTTGGCGTCGATGTAGTCCTGCACGGCCTGACGCTGCTCCTCTCGCGGCTTGCCCCTGAGGTGGGTGAAAGTGCTCCTCGGGTCGTGGGGCTCTCCATGGCGATCTTCGCAGTGCCGGGGCTGCGTTACGGCAGAAGCGCACAAATGGCGCGCATACCGGTCACCGCAGCCCGGGCGCCGCCTTCCCGCTGATCAGCGGCAGGTCGAGCATCGTCAGGATGCCGGGCTCGGCCGCGCAGACCGCGGGCACCGAGTTCACGCAATGCGCAGCGGTGCCGACGACGCCGAGGTCAGGACCCTCGTCACCGGTCTTCGCGTGGAAGCCGTGCACGACGATGCTGAGGTCGGGATTGCCCCGCACCTCCATCTCGTACCGCTGGCCTTCCGGGCCGAAATCCCATGCAGGGTCCAGGTTTTCCTCCCCCATGAGCCAGTTCACCGTGACGCGTACGACCGGGTCGCCGTCGACCAGCGCCTCCCAACCGAACTTGCGGCCGGCAACCTGGCCGGGCTCGATGACACCCAGCGGAGAGTCGATCGGCGCCGTCGCCACCGCAGTCTCCTGGGTGGAGCGAATCTTCGGATCGGCGTTGAACCCCATCGTGGCGACGACCATCTTCACCGCCTGGATGAAGCCGCTGTCGAGCATCTTCTGCGCGGGCCCCGTCAGAGCCTTCTCCGGAAACTCACCGAAGCCCATGACGTGGCGCAGTACGTCGGGTGCGTCGTAGCTGCGCAGATCGGAGAACTCTTCCGCGCGAACGAATGTCACGCCGGTGGAGAAGGCCGAGAACAGCAGTGGAAACTTCTCGCTGATGCCGCCTGGCGCCAGGCCGGTGCCGTGCAGGGTCGAACCGCCGGCCAGCGCCGCTTCCCGCATGGGTGCGGCGCTGCGCTCGCTGGGATAGAGCCACCCGACGGGGGTGACGACGTTCTTGCCCGACCGCAGCAGCGCGGCCACCTCGTCGGGGTTGGCCATCAGCGGCGCGTAGATCACCGCGTCCGCGTCGAGGGCGAGGATCTCGTCGATACTGTTCGTCGCGACCACACCGATCGGGTCGATGCCCGCCAGTTCGCCGACGTCGCGCCCCGCCTTGTCCGGCGAGTGAACCCAGCATCCGACGAGCTCGAGGTCCGGGTGGTCCAGCACGCCCCTGATCGCCGCGACGCCGACGCCGCCGGTGGCCCACTGCACGACCCGAAGGCCCATGACATTCCTCCCGCGATCGCAAAACTAGAACACGTTCTACTCAGGTCTACACCACTTCGTACAGGGGCACGTCACAATTGCGCTGATGAATGACGAGGGTGCCGAGTTCGGCGTGCTGGGACCGCTGCAGATCTGCGTCGACGGCGCAGCGGTCGCTCTGGGCACGCCCAAGCAGCGGGCGGTGCTCGCCATGCTGTTGATCAACCGCAACCGCCCGGTGGCGACCGCGACGTTGATCGACGCGGCCTGGGAGCAGTTCCCGCCTCCGGATCCGCGTGCCAGCCTGCATTCCTATGTGTCGAACCTGCGCAAGCTGCTCGGCGGCATCGGCCTGGACCCCCGCACGGCTCTCGTGAGCGCACCGCCCGGATACCGGCTAAATGTGCCCGAAAGCGCCTGCGATATCGGACGATTCGCGTCCGAGAAGAACGCGGGTGTGCAGACCGCCGCCGCGGGGAGGTTCGAACAGGCCAGCCGACACCTGTCGGCGGCACTCGCCGAGTGGCGGGGATCCGTCCTCGACGATCTGCGTGACTTCCAGTTCGTCGACGCATTCGCCACCGCGCTCACCGAAGAAAAGATGCTGGCCCACACCGCACTCGCCGAGTCCGAGATCGCTTGTGGGCGTAGTCATGCCGTGATCAGCCAGTTGGAGTTGCTGACCGCCGATCATCCGTATCGCGAGCCGCTGTGGGCACAGTTGATCGCGGCCGACTATCTGGCCGAACGCCAATCAGATGCCTTGAATGCGTACCGGCGGCTGAAGTCCACGCTCGCCGAGGACCTCGGCATCGATCCAGGTCCGACGGTGCAGGCGCTCCACGAACGCGTGCTGCGCCAGCAGCCGCTGGACGTCAAGCGGGTCGCCAGGACCACCGCCGTCCACACCGCCACCGCGGTCGGCCGCCGGCGCACCGCGGTCAGCGGCACATCCCCGGCCGCCCAGCTACGCGCTGTGTCGGGCGCCGTGTACCCGCTGGTGACGGCGGCTACCCGAATCGGACGGCTGCCCGACAACGACATCGTTCTCGACGACGCGAACGTCAGCCGCCACCACGCGGTCGTCATCGACACCGGCACCAGCTTCGTGATCTCGGATCTGCGATCGGCCCACGGAGTCGACGTGGGGCGGCCAACGGATCCGGGCCAGCGTCGCTCTCGCCCACGGCGATCGGATCCGCGTCTGCGATCACGAGTTCGTCTTCGAGATGCAGACCCCGCAGACGTAGTCTGCGATCTACGACGGCAGCCAGGACATCACCTGGACCAACGCCGATCTGCTGGTGGCCGACGCGCGGGGACCCAACCTCGAAGACCTGCACAAAGCCTCGTTGACCGCGACGAGATCTCGCCGCATGCCGTGCGCTATGTTTCACCTCATACCGCGCAATGCAGCGAAGGGACTAGAACATGCCGAACAAGGTTTTCGTCGTCGGGGTCGGGATGACCAAGTTCGAGAAGCCGGGCCGCCGCGAGGGGTGGGATTACCCCGATATGGCGCGCGAGTCCGGCACGAAAGCGCTCGAAGACGCAGGCGTCGACTACTCCGAGGTTCAGCAGGGGTTCGTCGGCTACTGCTCGGGTGACTCGACATCGGGCAACCGCGCCCTCTACGAGCTGGGGATGACCGGCATCCCGATCGTCAACGTCAACAACAACTGCTCGACCGGTTCGACGGCGCTCTTCCTTGCGGCGCAGACGATCCGCGGCGGTCTCGTCGACTGCGCGATCGCGCTCGGCTTCGAGAAGATGCAGCCGGGCGCGCTGCAGGGCGGTGCCGAGGACCGCGAGTCGCCGCTGGGCCGTCACATCAAGGCGCTGGCCGAGATCGACGAGTTCGCGTTCCCGGTCGCACCGTGGATGTTCGCCGCGGCAGGCCGCGAGCACATGCGTCAATACGGCACCACCGCAGAGCATTTCGCGAAGATCGGCTACAAGAACCACAAGCATTCGGTGAACAACCCGTATGCGCAGTTCCAGGAGGAGTACACGCTCGACGACATTCTCGCGGCGAAGATGATCTCCGATCCGGTGACGAAGCTGCAGTGCTCGCCGACGTCCGACGGGTCAGGCGCAGCGATCCTGGCCAGCGAGGCGTTCGTCGACAAGCACGGACTCGCGGGCCAAGCCGTCGAGATCATCGGCCAGGCGATGACCACCGACTTCGACAGCACCTTCGACGGCAGCGCCCGCAATGTCATCGGATATGACATGAATGTGCAGGCCGCACAACAGGTTTACGACCAGTCGGGACTCGGCCCCGCCGACTTCCAGGTGATCGAGTTGCACGACTGCTTCTCGGCCAACGAACTGCTGCTGTATGAGGCCCTCGGTCTGTGCGCAGAGGGTGAGGCCCCGAAGCTGATCGACAACGGCGACACCACCTACGGCGGTCGCTGGGTCGTCAACCCCTCGGGCGGGCTGATCTCCAAGGGCCACCCGCTTGGCGCGACCGGTCTCGCGCAGTGCGCCGAGCTGACCTGGCAGCTGCGGGGTGCCGCGGACAAGCGTCAGGTCGACAATGTGACGGCGGCGCTGCAGCACAACATCGGTCTCGGCGGTGCCGCGGTCGTGACGGCCTACCAGCGCGCCGAGCGGTAGGACTTCTCCCCCGCGAGCTGGGCCCACACCGCGACGCTCGCAAGTTAACCGCCGAGCAGACGCAAACTCGCACGAATTGCACTCAAAATGTGTGAGTTTGCGTCTGTTCGGCGACGAACCGGCTCTCCACAGAAGCGGTTTCATCCACAGGCACCCGATGCGTCAGCCCACATAGCGGTGTTGCTGGCCCACGATCGACCGTGTGCAGGCCGATGTGTCAGCGCTCGTGGCGCAACTGGGCGGGATCGCGACGACGGCCCAGCTGCTGACCGTGATGACGAGGCAGCAACTCGACGTGCAGGTGAGAAAAGGCCACCTTGTACGCGTTTGGCACGGCGTATATGCAGCAGAGGCACCAGATCTCTTGGGCCGACTGGCCGCCCTCGACGTCTTCATGGGACAGGGGGCCGTCGCATGTATGGGCACAGCCGCTGCTCTCTACGGGTTCGACCTGGAGAACTCGACTGCCATCCACGTCCTCGATCCTGGTGTGCGTATGCGACCGACCGTGGGGCTGAAGGTTCATCAACGTGTCGACGCGCCACTGAAACGGGTCAGTGGACGGCTTGCAACGGCCCCAGCCTGGACTGCAGTCGAGGTCGCCCGCACGCTTCGACGACCCCGCGCGCTGGCGACACTTGATGGCGCGCTGCACTCGGGGTCGTGCACGCGAGCCGAGATCGACGCTGCCGTCCGCGAGCAGTGCGGGCGCCGCGGCATCGTCGCGGTTCGTGAGCTATTGCAATACGCGGACGGGCGAGCCGAGTCCGCAATGGAAAGCGAAGCGCGTCTGGCAATGCTCGACTACGGCGTCCCGCAACCCGCGTTGCAGTACGAGATTGAAGGCGAAGACGGCGAAGTATGGCGCGTCGACTTCGCGTGGCCGGACCAGCGTGTGGCGGCGGAGTACGAAAGCATCGCTTGGCACGCGGGTCGGCTAGAGATGCTCAGAGACAAAGAAAGGCTTGCGAAGCTCCAAGAACTCGGTTGGACGGTAATCCCTATCGTCGTCCGCGATGTGCGCGTGCACCCGTGGCGTCTCGCTGAGAGGATCAAGGGCCACCTCGAGCGGGCCACGCTCGCAAGTTGACCGCCGAGCAGACGCAAACTCGCACGTAAATGATGCAAGATGTGCGAGTTTGCGACTGCTCGCGGGAGAAAAGTCAGTCCCGCACTTGGATGACGTCGTAGGCGTTGTCGGCGTAGCGGGCGCGGATCGTCTTCTTGTCGAATTTGCCGACGCTGGTCAGCGGCACCGCCTCGATGAACGCCCACCGCTCGGGCAGCCACCAGCGAACCACCTTGTCGCCGAGGAACTCCCGCAGGTCCTTCGCGCACACCTCGGCACCCTCGCTGACGACGACCACCGCCAGCGGCCGCTCCTGCCACCGCTCGTCGGGCACCGCGACAACGGCGGCCTCCGAAACGGCGGGGTGCCCCATCAGATGGTTCTCCAATTCCACCGATGAGATCCATTCGCCGCCTGACTTGATGACGTCTTTGGCCCTGTCGGTCAATGTGACATAGCCAACGGGGTCGATGCGGCCGACGTCGCCGGTGTGCAGCCAGCCGTCGTCGAACTTCGACTGGTCGTGGTTGCGGTAGTAAGAGCCGGTGATCCAGGGGCCGCGCACCTGTACTTCGCCGACCGCTTTTCCGTCATGCGGCAGTGGACTACCGTCGTCGTCGACGATCCGCGCCTCCACCCCGCACAGAAGGCGGCCCTGCGTCGAGCGCTGAGCCCACGCAAGCTCGTCGGGAGCGCCGGGCAGCGGATGCGCCACCGTCGCCAGCGGCGAGGTCTCGGTCATCCCCCATGCCTGCACGATGCGGACGCCGTACTTCTCGTCGAAGGTTCTCATCATTGACGCGGGCACGGCCGATCCGCCGCACGGCACCAGTCGGAGGGACGAAATGTCGCGACCTGGATTGTTTTCCAGGTACCGCATGACGTCGTTCCAGATGGTTGGTACCGCGGTCGCGATCGTGGGCCGTTGCGTCTCGATCAGATCGACCAGGGACTTGGCGTCGAGGAAGCGATCAGTCATCAGTAGGTCCGCGCCCGCCATCATGGCCGCGTAGGGCACACCCCAGGCGTTGGCGTGGAACATCGGCGCAATGGGAAGCGCAGAATCCGAGCAGTTGACGCCCAAGCCGTTCGCCGAGCACACCATCATGGAATGCAAGTAGCTCGAACGATGGCTGTAGACAACACCTTTCGGATTTCCTGTGGTGCCGCTGGTGTAACACATGGCGGCCGCGGAAGTCTCGTCGATCTCCGGCCAGTCGAATGTGGGTGATTCGGCAGCCAGTACGTCGTCGTAGCGCAGCACGGTCTTGTCCGACGCCGTCAATGCGTCGATGTCGCCCTCGCCGACCGCGATCACCGTGTGCACCGTTTCGAGCAGCGGCAGCACCGGAGCAAGCTGCGCGGCGACCGACAGATTGGCGATGATGACCTGATCTTCTGCCTCGTTCGCGATGTACGCGATCTGCTCGGGGGACAGTCGGATGTTGAGCGTGTGAAGTACGGCGCCCATCACTGGGATGGCCAGATACGCCGTCAAGTGCTCGGCGTTGTTCCACATGAAGGTCGCCACCCGCTGGTCACCGGTAATGCCGAGGCGCCGTAGGGCATTCGCCAACCGGGCCGCCTGCTCCCCGATCTCGCGGTAGGTGGTGTGTCGATAGCCATCCCCGGTCGCCGTGGTGACCTTCCGGTCTCCGTGCACCGTGCACACGTACCGCATGATCGTCGAAATGGTCAGCGGGTAGTCCTGCATCGTGCTGTCCATCGCATTGCCCCCTGCGAGTCCGAGCGGTGTGCCCGCTGCGGTCAGATGGTCGCGATGCTAATCCGACGGCAAAGCGATGTCGGCATTTCCGCCCGATCGCTTCACGTCATACTTGCGGCGCCGCACGTTGATCCAGCGCAGCCAACCTGCGCCCTTCACCGCTGGTGGAGGAGCAGCACGGCGCAGCCGGTGCATCTCGACGTGGTCAGTCTCCTCGGTGCCCACCGAGTCGACGCGCCCGTCATTTAGCGAATGCAGCGGCGAATCGGCGGTCAGCAGCGTCTTCCAGCCACCCGGCACGCCGACGATCCCGTGCGCCCGCGCGGTCTCGCGAAGCGCCTCGCCGAGCTCGGCGTTCAGCAGCTGTCGCACCATGTCGGCGCCGTGCCGCGGATTGGCCAGCATCCAGGAGTGGTAGGCGCCGGGGACCCGGTACAGCGCGCCGTCGGCGCGCTCGGCCATGTCCAGCGCGCTCTCGAACGGAACCACCAGGTCGTTCTCGCCGTGCACGACGATGGTCGGCACTCCGTGCTCGCGCATCGCCTCCAGCATCGGCCTGTAGTCGCCGGACGTCATGATGGCCCGCACGGCGCCGGGCAGCCCGAGCGGCGTCCGCACATTGCGGGCAAGGGCGCCGGCCATCTGGCGCATGTAGCGCCTGCGCTCGGCCGCGGTCAGCCGACGCGGATCGCCTGGCGCGTCATAGGCGGCGTTCACCAGCGCCTGGGCCGCCCAGCGCGGCGACCGCACCGGCGTCCCGATGGACTCGTCGAACGGCGACCCGGCCGCAGCGTTCAACAGCACCGCAGCCAACACCCGCTCGGGTGCGATAGCCGCCAGCTGGACGATCATCCGGCCGCCCATCGAATGCCCCATGAAGACGGCCTTACGGATGCCCAGCGCGTCGAGCGCACGCAGGGTCAGGTCGACCCGGTCGCTCAGGTCGGCCGCCCGGCGCGGCAGGTTGGGCGTGACGCCGTGACCGGCCGCGTCCAGCGCGACGACCAGAAATCCCATGCCCGCCAGCCGGCTCAACAGTCGTATATAGGCCCGTCCGCTCAGGGCAATGCCGTGGAGGAACACCAGCGGCACACCCTGGCCGCCGACGGTCACTCCCACCTTGTGCCCGTCGTCGAGCGTCATGACGTGGTGGGAAAGCCTGACCCGGGTAGCGGTGACCGGCTGGGCGGCTACCGATGTCTGACTCACACCGATCATGGTTAACCACTCTTGGCGGCATTCGCCAACCCCGCGGGTGTGGGGTTGGTTACGGTCGCCTCGACCTGCGACGGACCTCACGAACACCCGAATGATCGGCTGGACGAACGCGGCGAGTCAGCTGGGAACGAAACAGCTATCGCCAGCGGTTCATCTGGGGGAAGATTGACAGTACAAATCACGAGAGGTGCGATTATGCGCAAGAAAATGACGCTCGCGGCTGCGGTGGCGGGTGCCTGCGCCGCGCTGATCGCGCCGGGTATCGCGTCGGCCGACGAACGAAGCGCGCAGGAAGTGATCAGCGACCTGCAAAGCAAGGGTTACACGGTCAACGTCGACCGCAGTGGAAGCGCTCCGATGAGCGAATGTGTGGTCACCAATGTGCGCAACCCCAAGAAGGTGCAGCAGTGGGTGCCCTACATCGGCCCCGGTAACAGGGGCTTCGACGGCGAGCGCGCGCTGGTGCTGGAAACGGTCAGCCAGTCGATCTCGGTGACGCTGGACTGCAACCGCCGCTAGGCGACAGGAGAAGGCCCGGCCGGTGGCGGTTCCGGCCGGGCCTTCCTGTTTCGCGCGCCCTATGCCGGAGCAGGAACAGGTGCCTGCGCCGGTTCTTCGGCGCGCGAGGCTGAGCCCGACGTCGCGGGCCGAGCGGCTCCGTGGTCGTCGTCGACCATGGTCAGCTCGTCGAAGGGATCGTCGCCGCGGAGCACTGCGTCGACCTGATTTTTGTCGACGGTCTTGGTCCACGAACCGACCAGCAGCGTCGCGACGGCATTGCCGGAGAAGTTCGTGACCGCGCGGGCCTCGGACATGAACCGGTCGATGCCGACGATCAGGCCGACGCCGTCGAGCAGATCGGGGCGGTGGCTCTGCAGGCCGCCGGCCAGCGTGGCCAGGCCTGCGCCGGTGACACCCGCCGCGCCCTTGGAGGCCACGATCATGAACACCAGCAGGCCGATCTGCTCGCCCACCGACATCGGGCTGCCCATCGCATCGGCGATGAACAACGACGCCATGGTCAGGTAGATCGCGGTGCCGTCCAGGTTGAACGAGTAGCCGGTCGGGACGACGACGCCGACGGTGCTGCGCTCCACCCCGAGGTGCTCCATCTTGGCGATCAGCCGCGGCAGCGCGGACTCCGACGACGACGTGGAGAAGATCAGCAGGTACTCACGGGCCAGGTAGCGCACCAGCTTGAAGATCGACACACCCGACACCGTGCGCAGCAGCGCGCCGAGCACGCCGAACACGAAAAGCACGCAGGTGAGGTAGAAGCCGAGCATCAGCGTCAGCAGCTGCGTGACCGCGGTCCAGCCGGTCTGCCCGACGACGTTGGCGATCGCGCCGAACGCGCCGATCGGCGCCAGCCACAGGATCATCACGAGAACCTTGAACACCAGCTTCTGCAGATGCTCGATGCCGCGCAGGACGGGCTCGCCGGCGCTGCCCATCGCCTGGAGCGCGAACCCGACGAGAAGCGCGACGAACAACGCCTGCAGCACACTGCCCGACGTCAGCGCCGAGAACAGCGTGTCGGGAATGATGCCCTGAACGAAGTCCATCAGGCCGCCGGATTCATGGGCCTTCTCGGCCAATTCGGCGCCCTTGCCGGCGGCGCTCGGCGACAGGTTCATGCCGCTGCCGGGGTGGATGATGTTGCCGACGACAAGCCCGATCGCGAGCGCGAACGTCGACATCACGAGGAAGTAGGCGAACGCCAGGCCACCGACCTTGCCGACGGTGGCGGCCTTACGCACCGACCCGATCCCCAGCACGATCGTGCAGAAGATCACCGGCGCGATCATCATCTTGATCAGCGCGACGAACATCGTGCCGAGGACGCCGACGCTCTTGCCCACCTCGGGGGCGAGGATGCCGACCGCGACCCCGACCACCACTGCGACGATCACCGCGATGTAGAGCCAGTGCGTGCGGTCCTTGCGGCGCGGTGGGTCGGGCGGTTCGGTTACCGGCGGCTGGTGGTCAATGACTGACATGCGCTGAATCCCTCCAAGGTCGACATCGAAATGTGATGTGCCCTTAGGTTCTGCCAGCCGGTGAGCCAGGTCACGTTTTAGTTCATTACGTTCAGCGTCAGCGCCAGAGAGCGAAATCCGCCGCTCCGCCGGGGGTTGACTGCTTTCATTGCCTTCATGGCTGCTGACGTGGCGAGGGCCCCTGACGGCCGCCAGCTTGCCTACTTGGAGGTCGGTGACCCGAAGGGGCCGCTGGTGCTGCACAACCACGGCGGACCGAGCAGCCGGCTCGAGGCGCGCCTACTGGCCGACGCGGCGGGCAGAAACGGCCTGCGTCTGGTGTGCGTCGATCGCCCCGGCCAGGGGCAGTCCAGTCCGCAGAAGGGGCGCACCTACTCCGGCTGGGCCGACGACCTCGTCACGGTCGCCGACGCATTGGGAGCACGGGAGTTCGGCGTGACGGGCTGGTCGGAGGGCGGGCCGTGGGCTCTGGCGGCGGCGGCCTACATCGACCCCGCGCGGCTCCGCCATGTCAGCAGCATCGCGCCGGGCAGCTACGGTGCCTTCGGGAACAACTCTGCGGCGCAGTACCTTTCGAAAATCGACGCGTTCGGTGGATCCTTGGCGCTGAGGTTCACACCCGGTTTCCGCCTCATGTACGCCGCACTGGGCCTGTCGGCGAAGCGATTTCGGACCAGCTTCGTCAAGCAGATCCGCAACACTGTCAACCCGTACGACCAGCAGCTGTTGGCCGACCCCGAAGTCGCGAAGGACTTCGCGGACTCCTGCGCGGAGTGCTTCGCGCACGGATCCGTCGGCCTTGTCCGCGACGCCGAACTTCTCTACAGGCAGTGGGCTTTCGACGTCAGGACCATCGAGCGGCCCGTGCACCTGTGGCAGGGGCTGGACGACACCTTGGTGCCGGACCCGATCAACAAGGCAGTGGCCGACGCGATGCCGGGTGCCGTGTGGCACCCCGTCGACGGTGGCGGTCACTTCATCGCAGTCGGTGAAGGCCACCAGATTTTCGCCATCGCAGCCAGGGAATTGGGTGCGTCTTGAGCAGGTGGTGGCGCAGTCATCTGGGCCGCTCACGGCCGTGGCCGCTGGCGACTCAGGCGATTGCGCTGCAGATCCTGGTGATCGCGGTGGTCGTGTTGGCCGGAAGCGGCCTGGCGCTGCTGGACGCCCGCCAGGACGGCGACGCCGCGGCACGCCAGCAGGTGGTGGCCATCGCGACCGCGCTCGCCGATTCTCCGTCGACGGCAACCGCGATCGAAACCGGAAGGGCGACAGAGGTTCTGCAGCCGGTGACCGAAGCGGTGCGCACCAACACCGACATCGCCTTCATCACGATCATGTCGCCCGACGGCACCCGGTTCACCCACACCGATCCCCAACAGATCGGCGGTCACTACCTCGGCACTATCGAGCCCGCCCTGCGCGGCGAGACGTACACCGAGGTGTACACCGGCACGCTGGGTCCGTCGATCCGCGCGATCGTCCCGGTGCGTAACGGCTCCGGCACGATCGTCGGGCTCGTGGCGGCGGGCATCACGCAACAGACGCTGGCGGAACGTTGGCGGTCGCAGTGGTTGACGATCGCGGTGGTTGGCGCTGGCGCGCTGGCGATTTCGCTCGTCGGGGTGTGGGCGATCCGGCGACGCCTGCTCCGTCAGACCCATGGGCTGCGGCCAGACGAACTTCGGGTGATGTACGAACACCACGACGCGATCCTGCATTCGGTGTCCGAGGGTCTGATCGTGCTGGACCGCTCCGGCGTGGCACTGGTCAACGACGAGGCGCGCCGGTTGCTCGGGCTGCCACCGGGTCCCGTCACCCGTGACGACCTGCCCGAGTTCCTGCACACCTACAACCCCGGTGCCCGCGACGAGGTGCACGTCACCGACGAACGCGTGCTCGTCGTCAACCGCTCGCAGGTCGACAACCGATCCCAGGACTCCGAGGTGGTGACGATCCGCGATCGCACCGAATTGCAGGGCGCTCTGGGCGAACTCAGCTCGCTGCAGGTGCTGACCGACTCGCTTCGCTCGCAGGCCCACGAGGCGGCCAACAAGCTGCACACCGTGATCACGATGGTGGAGATGGGCCGCGCCGACGAGGCGGTCACGTTCGCGACGAACGAACTGGAACTCTCCCAGCGACTGGTGGACCGGCTGTCGACCGATGTCGGCGAGCCCGCGCTCGTGGCATTGCTTCTCGGCAAGACCGCGCAGGCCGACGAGCGGGGCATCGAGTTGTCGGTCACCGAGGAGACCCACCTGCCGTCGAACACCGACCACGTGCCACTGTCCGGGCAGGAGATGGTGACCGTGCTGGGCAACCTGATCGACAACGCCATGGACGCCTGCGATCGCGACGACCCGTGGGTCGAGGTCACCGTCAACCAGGACGACGACAGGCTGCTCATCCGGGTGGCCGACAGCGGACCCGGCATGGACGCCGCCACCTTCGGAAAGGCGATGCAGCGCGGCTATTCGACCAAGTCGGGCTCCGACGCTGAACAACACGGTCTCGGGTTGGCCCTCGTGGCACAGGTCGTCAAACGCCACAACGGCACACTGACCGCCGACGTGACGTACGGCTCGGTGGTGACGGTGACGGTGAGCGACTCATGATCAATGTGCTGATCGTCGAGGACGAACCGCTGATTGCGGAGGCGCATCAAACCTATCTTCAACGGTTGCAGGGCTTTTCGGTCGCAGCGGTGGCCCACACCGCTCGCGATGCGATGCGGGCGGCCGCCGATGCGGCGGCCAGCGAGACGCCGGTCGATCTCGTGCTGCTCGACATCGGATTGCCCGACGCCAGCGGCATCACGTTGGCGTCCGGCCTGTCGGGGCTGCGGCCGGCACCCGACATCATCGCGATCACCTCCGAGCGGGATCTGGAGATGGTGCGCGCCGCCGTCGGTCATGGTGCGCTCGCCTATCTGCTCAAGCCGTTCACGTTCGCGGCGTTCCGCGATCGACTCGAGCGATACCAGCGCTACCGGGAAGCGTTGCCTGCGGGAACCGACGCGGCCAGCCAGGCGGAAGTCGACCGTGCGCTCGCCGAGTTGCGGATCAGCAGCGACCGGTCCGCAGCCCCGAAGGGCGCCGCCGTCGGGACGAACGACGAGATCGCCCGCGCGGTGCGCGACTCCGCGGACGGAATCACCGCGGATGCGGTCGCCAAGGAGGTCGGTGTTTCACGGGTGACCGCGTGGCGCTATCTCGAGCGCCTCGCCGACGAGGGCACCGTCACACGGCACACCGACTACGGCAAGGCGGGCAGGCCGAAGACCCGCTACCAGTGGCGCTAGACGCCGACGGGCTCGGGGGCACGCAGCTTCGGAGCGGCGCTGACGTGCACGTTGATCAGCTGCTCGGTCGTCGCTTCGCTCGCATCCACCGCAACGGACATGACCGTGATGGAGCCTGTGTGATCGGCGATGTAGAGCCGCGTGCCGTCCGGGCTGATCGCGACGCCGGACGGTTCGTCGGTGACGGTCAGCCTGTCGATGACCGAGTTGGTCTCGGTGCACAGCACGGCGACGTACTCGTAGTCGGCGATGTAGAGACGGCCGCCGTCCGCACTGAGCGCCATCTGCATCGGCGCGCCACCGACCCCCACCTTCGCGGTGATTTCGTTGATCGCGGTGTCGATGACGTCGACGGAGCCGCCCCAGTGCGGGTGGAAGCTGGCGACGTACGCCAGAGCGCCGTCACGGCTGAGTGCGAGGTCCCTGATCGGCGACGCGATGGGAACCTCGCGGATCGTGGCGCCCTTGGCCGCGTCGACCACCAGCACCTTGCCGCTGTCGGCGTCGGAGGTGGCGACGTAGACGAAGCGGCCGTTGGGGCTGACGCGCACCGCGTCCACCGTGCGGCCGGCGCCGTCTGCGAGGTCGATGGTGTTGGTCCGACCGAAGGTGTTGACCACCGCCAGACCGAGCCGGTCTCCGGCGAGACCGGCGAAGATGCGGGTGCCGTCGGGGCTCACCGCGACGTCGGTCACGACGCCGTCGACCTGATAGTTGGCGATGATCTGCTTGTTCACCGTGTCGATCACGGCGACGGAGTCGTACTGGTGTCCGGAGATCGTCACGTAGGCGCGCCGATTCGCGGCGGTCACCAGGTTTGGTTCCACAGCTGCCGTGTCGATGTCGGCCTCGACGGTCAGCGCGTAGGCGTCGATGAGCGAGATGCAGCCGTCACCGTAGTGAGTCGCTACGACCGTGGCGCCGTCGGCGGTGACCGCGAGGTCGGCGATCGGGCCGCGCTCGACGTCGATCGAGCCGAGCACGACGAAGTCCGCGTCTACCGTGGCCTCGGACATGTCCGCTTGGACAGTGTTCTTATGCATGACAGTATTTGCCCTGTTCATCAGTGCTTGTGCCGGTTGTGGCTTCGTCCGGCGATGACATACGTCTTGCTGCGCGACCTACGCGCAGGCTCCGATCGAGTGTAGCGACGAAAATTCGTCCCCCGCGAAGCCTCGTGCGCCTTTTGTCCGCAAGTCGTTTATTTGTCTCAGGCAGCGCTTAAGAAACTATTCGTTATGAATTCGTGACCCCGGACGAGCAAGCTCTCTTGCGCGTCTGAGCTGGCACTATTCCTATTCGGCAAGCACAATTCGGCAATGTGACGCATGTGGTCTAAATGCGCGCTCTTAGATTTCCGCCGGAAAATGAGAGGTAGAACACATCGCGGCTTTCCAGCAAACTCGTGTCGCGTCGTGCCGACGGCTTCGTCGCCGTGCTGGGCGCTCCGCGGGTCCGATCGGACGCCGGCGGCGGCTTGTCATGAACGTTCGCTGGAGCTTCGACGGCGACACCGCTGGACGAATCTCAGCGATCCGAGCACGACCGCGCGTCCGGCGGTGAAGTATCGATCCCGCGGACCACAGCTATCGAGAGGAACCCATGAAACGCCGTCTCGGCATCCTCGTAGTCCTGGTTCTGACGCTCGCCGGATGTAACAGCGAGGCGTCCTCGCCGCCCGCAGAAGCACCGTCGGCGGCGGAGGGAACGTCTTCGTCGGCCGTCCAGAACCCGCAGGGCGAAAGCGGCAACATCCCCGATCCGTGCACCCTGTTGAGCGACGCCGACGTCACTGCCCTGACGGGACGCGACATCACGCAGATCGACAGGGACGGCGCTGACGCCACCGCATCGACCCGCTACTGCCAGTGGCAACAGTCCTCAGGCCAGCTCGCGATCTTCATCTCCCGCAGCAGCAGCAACGACTTCACGTTCACGAAGGCGGACTCGCCCTCGATTGCTGGGATCGGCGACGACGCCTACTGGCGCGACGGCCACCTCTTCGTGCTCGTCGGGCGAACCCAACTCGACGTGTACGCACGCGGGGCCGACGAGCAGCAGAACCAGGCCGAGGCCGAAAAGGTGGCCGGAACGCTGATTCCGAAGATGAGTTCCTTCTCCTGACCCGTCGCGCGCACTAGAACGGCAGGCGGATCCCTCCGAGGATTCCCCCGATGTCCGGCATCGGCGGCGGAGCGAACACCGGCATCGGCGGCGGAGCGAACACCGGCAGCTGCGGCGGTGGCGCCGCGGGCAGCACAGGCAGTTCCGGTAGCACGGGCGCCTGCACGGGCGGAGCCACCGGCGCGGCGGGAAGTTCCGGAGGATCAAATGCCGGGACCGGCACTGCGGCCGGCTTCGGCAGCGCCGGAACAGGCGCCTGCACCGGCGGATCGACCTTCGGCGGAACGAACTTCGGCAGGATATCGGTGCGCGGCACATCGGCCTTGGGCATCTCGACCGGCTTGGGCATGTCCACGGGCTTGGGCAGCTCGACCGGCTTCGGCATGTCCACCGGCTTGGGCAGCTCAGCGGGTGCGGGCTTAGGCATGTCCAGCGGCGCCGGCGTCGGTGCGTCGGCCGGGGCGGGCTTCGCCAGCGGGGCGGGCTTCCACCATCCCGAAGACAGTCCGGCGCCCGATGCGGCCGGCGCGGTGTCCGTGACTGGCGACGGCGCGGTGAGCGGCGTGGGCGCGGTCGGCGCCGTGCTCGGCAATGAGGACTGCACCGGTGCCGTCGGGGCGGCGGCAGGCGGTTGTGCGGTCGGCAGTGCCGGCCCCTGCTTCGGGGCGGCAAGTGTCTGGGTGTCGGGCATCGCGGTGGTCGGCTGTGGCGTGGTCGCCAGCGGCGTCCCGTTCGTGTCGAACGAGCCGGCGTTGACCGGCGGCCCGCCCACACCGTAGGGGCTGCGCTGATCGATCGGCGCCGTTCCGAACGGACGGATGTTGGCGGCCTCCTGGGCGCCGTCGTCCATGCCGGTCGGGATCGCGATGATGAAGTTCATGCCGGTCTTCACCGGGTTGGGGAAGTACAGGATGCTGGCCTGCGTCGGTGCGCCTGGGCTGAGCGTGCGGTTGTAACCGGCTTCCACGAGCACCCGCGTCGGCGCATCGAGCATCGTGACCACCGGGCTGGGCACCCCCGCCTCGGTCAGCGGCATCAGAAGCGGGAGACGCTGGCTCGGGATCATGTAGTAGTCGGTGTCGCCATAGGCACCCTGATACAGCGCGTCGCCGAGCCCGACGCTCTGGTAGTCGCCGTGCAGGTAGTGGATGCCCGCGACCGCGTTAGCCGTCGAGAACGGGTTGAGCGGGTTGTTGGGGAAGTCGGACCAGCCGTCGTACTGGCGGGTGATGTCGACGGTCTGGAAATCGGTGTTGGTGGGCGTCGCGCCGTCGAACGTGATGCCCGCGATGGGCACTGAGAGGCCTTCGAAGCGCTGCAGGATTCCACCGTTGGGCCGGTTCGGGTTTCCGATCAACACGAATGACGCCGGCAG
The DNA here is from genome assembly GCA_963786995.1 of uncultured Actinomycetota bacterium. Taxonomy (GTDB): domain Bacteria; phylum Actinomycetota; class Actinomycetes; order Mycobacteriales; family Mycobacteriaceae; genus Mycobacterium. Next base: position 241,827 of record CAWBBH010000013.1, read on the forward strand.
CGTCGAACCCGCGGCGGCCAGGTTGCCTTTCTGGATAGACGCGATCCGCGCGCTCTGGGAGTAGCCGAACACGACCATCGACTCGCCCACCGGCTGCGCGTTCATCGCCTGGTCCAGGTTGACGACACCCTGGGCGACGGACTGGTCGAACGGCATCGCGCCCGAGACGGGCATGAATTGCTCGGGTGTGCTCACCGCGGTGGGGGTGCACGCGCTCGTGCCGCAGAATCCGGTCAGCACGATGTAGTCGTTGTTGGCGTCGGTGGTGTAGCCGTTGATGAATTCCGGCGTGTCCTGCGGAGTGCTCAGCGGATGCCCGGTGCCTCCCATGATCAGGGCGGTCGCGGTGAGTGCTACCAGCACAGTCATCGTCTGCACGCCTGCCAGCACGATGGTGGAGGCCAGTGAGAGAACGACGACACCGGCGGAGTAGAAGAGACGGCGCACAGCAGGCCCCCAGAAGCAGATAGTGCAGTGTGACGACCCCGTGCGCCGAGCCACGCTCGTGTGGCTCATGTGAATTCTGCGACTCATCTGGTTCGCACGCAACTATTTGCCGAAATTCACCAGTTGTCGCATTGCCGCGTAGCCGCACCGCGGGGCGGCCGCGTTCGCTACTTTCGGCATCGTGGCCGACCTGACGAACCGCCAGATCCTGCTCCGCCGCCGCCCCGTCGGGCTGGTCGCGCCCGGCGACACCGAGATGGTCACCTCGCCTGCACCCGAACCGGCCGAGGGCGAGGCGCTGCTGCGCGCCACCTATATCGGCATGGACGCGGCCGTCCGGACCTGGCTCGACGACCAGCCGGGCTATCTGCCGCCGGTTCAGCTCGGCGAGGTGATTCGCGCGGCGGGAATCGGTGAGGTGGTGGCGTCGCGCTGCGATGCCTACGCCGTCGGCGACGTCGTCACCACGCTGACCGGATTCCAGGACTACGTGCTCATCCGCGACGACATCTTCAGCACACCGGTCGAGGGCTTCACGGATCAGCGTGCGGTGATGTCGGTCTACGGCCCGACCGGCGCAACGGCGTATTTCGGGATGACCGGTGTCGGTAGGCCGCAGGCCGGGGAGACGGTGGTGGTCTCGGCGGCTGCGGGCGCCACCGGTTCGGTCGCGGGCCAGATCGCGCGGATCGCGGGGGCGCGAGTGGTCGGGATCGCGGGCGGGCCGGAGAAGTGCCGGGCGGTGGTCGAGGACTTCGGGTTCGACGCGTGTATCGACTACAAAAGCTCCGACATGCGCGCTGCGCTCAAACAGCACTGCCCCACAGGCGTGAACGTCTACTTCGACAACGTGGGTGGCCCGATCCTGGACGCGGTGTTGGGCCGGCTGGCGCCCAAGGCGCGGGTCGTGCTGTGCGGTGTGATCTCGAGCTATCTGACAGGCGAGCATCCCGGGCCGGCCAACTACGTCAACCTGCTGTCGAAGACCGCGACGATGCAGGGGTTCAACGCGCTCGACGAGTGGGGCCGCTTCGAGGAGGCCTTCACCGCGCTGAGCGGATGGGAGCAGCAGGGGCTGCTGGCGCACCGGGAGACGGTTTTCGACGGCCTGGAGGCCTGCGTCGACGCCCTCAACGGGCTCTTCACCGGGGCGAACATCGGCAAGATGCTGGTGAAAGTCAGTGATCCGACGCCGATTTAGAGCGACCGCAGCGGCGAAACGGGCATGCGTCGCGGCGGCGATCATCGGCTTGGCGGCCGCTGTCGCCGGGTGCAGCGGCGGAATCAGCGACACGCTGGACCGGTTCGCTCGCGAACGGGCCACGTCGGCGTCGCCGACGCCCGCCGCCTCGTCCGACGAGATCGTCGCGCATGCGCGGCCCAGCGTGGTGAAGGTCCACGGGAAGTCGGAAGGCTGCTTCAAGGTCACCGAGGGCAGCGGTTTCGTGGTCGCACCGCACAAGGTGATGACCAATGCCCACGTGGTCGCGGGCGCTGAGACGTTCGCGGTCGACACCGAATCCAAAACCCTTGAGGCGCGCGTCGTCTCGTACGACCCCCGGGCCGACATCGCGGTTCTCGACGTGCCGGAACTGACGGCCCGACCGCTGGAATTCGCCGAGTACACCGCAGGCGCCGGTGTTGACGCACTGGTCCTCGGCTATCCCGGCGCCGCGTCGTTCAAGGCCACCCCCGCCACGATCCGGGAGGTCACCGAGATCGAGGGCCCCGACATCTACCGGGCGACGACGATCAAGCGGCAGGTGTACGTCCTCATCGGCTCATTCCCGGACGCGGGATCGAGCGGCAGCGCCGTCGTCGACCTCGACGGCCAGGTCCTCGGCGTGTACTTCGGCGCGGAGACCAAGGACACCACGACCGGCTTCGCGATGACCGCCGCGCAGGTAGCGCCGCAGATGGCGAAGGTGAGCGGGACGCAGTCGGCCGACACCGGAGGATGCGTCTACTGAGCCGGGCGGGACTAGGACGCCTCGCCCGATGTGAGCAGTAACGCGCTGGGCGGCAACACTTTCAGTCGTAGTGCGGCGGCCGTCGCGGGCCCGACGATGCCGTCGACCTTCACCCCCGGCGTGCGGCGCTGGAAGGCTCTCACCGCGGCCTCGGTCTGCGGGCCGAAATCACCGTCGACCGCCACACCGAGCTGGCGCTGGAGTTGGGCGACCTGAGGTCCCTCCGAGCCGCGGAACAGCAGCACGTCGGCATAGACCCCGACCGGCACCGGCGGCCGCGGGGTCGGCGCGGTACCGGCCTCAGCTCCGATACGGGCCTGGATATCGGCGCGCAGGATGTCCATGTCGATGGCGCCGGGGTCCCATTTGCCCTGCGCCCGACCGGCGTACTCCTTGTGGCCGATGGTGCGCGACGAGGGCTGCGACAGCCTGCGGTTGAGCGCGGCGCAGCAGTTCACCAGCGCGAAATATTGGGCGTCAGGCCAATTCGTGCGATGCCGGGCCGACGGGCTGGTACCGCTGTTGGCACATTCGATGCCGATCATGTGCCAGTTGCCCATGTTCGTCGGAAGCCACGGATACATACCGACGCCGGCATGCCACGCGACCCCCACCGCCACCACCGCGACCGTGCCGTCGCGCGCGATGTGCAGCTGCGAGAGCGGCCCCCGTAGGTCGGGGCGGCCGTTGGCGATCGACGCCGCGGACGCACTGTCGGATCCTGTGTGGTGCACCATCACGCCGCGGATGTCCTTGAAGTCGCCGTGTCCGCGGTTCTGCCATCCCGGATACTCGACGAGCTTGACGCCCTCGGCGCGCAACACGTCGGCGATCCACACGGGGTCACCGGTCCAGATCTTTGTCTGTGCCATCACCCGGATCGTACGACGGCGCGCTGACAGCTGGCCATCCGCGCCGAAACTACGAAATCGATTGGTTTTCAACCTGTTTGCGAAGTCTCTGCCAGTTGACTACCTCGGCAGACGTCCGGCGGCTGTATCAGCGGTACAGCCACCGCCGGTGTCTGCGGGCAACCGCACCGTCGTTAGCCGGGGCCCTGTCGACGGCCCGACGTCACGCTTGCTGCTGCACGCCGAGAACGCGCAGCAGGTCGGGCTTCATCTCCTGCAGTTGCGAACCCCAGTAACCCCAACTGTGAGTTCCGTTTTCGGGGAACTTGAAGATCGCGTTGCGACCACCCGCGGCGACGTACTTCTCTTCGAACTGCTTGTTGGTCTGCAGCGTGATGTTCTCCAAGTACTGCGCGCTGAACTGGGTACCGAAGTTTCCGTCGTTCGCGTCGAGGTCGGAGAGTCCGCCGTTACCGCAGTAGACCCACACGGCGGTCCGGTTGGCGACCAACGTGGCGACGTTGACCATCGGATCGTTGCGGCGCCAGGCCGGATCGCTGGTGGGCCCCCACATGTTCTGCGCGTTGAAGCCGCCGGCATCCTTCATCGACAGCCCGATCAGCGTCGGCCACAGGCCTGACGACGGATTGAGGTACCCCGACAACGAGCCGGCGAAGATGAACTGGGCCGGATGCCAGATCGCCAAGTTCAGCGCCGCGCTCCCCGACATCGACAGGCCCACAACGGCATTGTTGAAAGGATCCTGGCCCTTGTTGGCGGCCAGCCACGCGGGCAGCTCCTGCGTCAGGAACGTCTCCCACTTGTATGTCTGCGTACTTCCGCTGCCGACGGCCGGTTGATACCAGTCGGAGTAGAAGCTGGACTGGCCGCCGACCGGCATGACCACCGAAATGCCCGACTGGTAGAACCACTCGAACGCGCCGGTGTTGACGTCCCAACCGCTGGCATCCTCCTGCGCACGCAGTCCATCCAACAGATAGACCGCGTGCGGGCCACCGCCCTGGAACTGCACCTTGATGTCGCGTCCCATGGAAGCCGACGGCACCTGGAGATACTCGACGGGAAGCCCCTCGCGGGAGTACGCCGCGCCGGTCGGCGCCGCAACCAGCCCGACCATCGAGACCAGCAGCGTCATCGACGCCACCGCCATCGCGTACGACCATGCACGGAAGGACCTGCCCACGCGTTCCGCCACCAACACCGCCACCTCATCTGTTTCGGGCTCGCCTCCGCGCAAGTTAGCAACTGCGCACAACAGGCCCGGCGATGCAGCGCCGCACGTGATCGGCTTGTGACCAACACGTTCTGCGATCGTGAGGTCGGTCAGCGCGAGCAGTTCAGCGAAACGGTGACGGTGCGCTTGACAACGACAGGGACGAAGTCGCGGTCATCGCCTCCGCCGATGACGCGCACGAGTTCCTCGCGCTCGCGCGGATTGCGTACACCGGTGACCTCGCACTGGTTCAGCGGCGCGCTGCCGACGCGATCGATCTTGACGTCGAAGCCCTGCGCCTCGAGTTGCCCGATGGTGATGGCGGCCGACTCGGCGTTCGCCGTACCGGCGAGCGAAAGAGCCGCGGCCGCGAGGCCGGTGCCGATGAGTGTGGTGCCGATGATCTTTTTCATGTCGAGCCTCTGTTCAGGCGGGCCCGTGCCCGCTCGTTGATTGACGACTTCATCGTGCGGTGAACACCCAGGTCAGCGCTTGGAGGGTAGGTGGAGATTCGGTGGAGATTGCAGGTAGAACGAGGTTCGAAATGGCCTTTTCGGGGAACAGCGGAAGCACTCGCAACGTTGTCGCTGCGACAGACTTGAAATGGGAGGACTTTCATGGCGACTGACTATGACGCCCCGCGCACGAAGAACACCGAAGACACTGTCGACGAATCGCTCGAGGAGTTGACCGCACGGCGGCGGACCGCGGCCGATACCGCGGTGATCGACGAGGACGAGGTGGTCGATTCGTTCGATCTGCCCGACGCGGACATCGCCGAGGAACTCTCGGTGCGCGTGATCCCGCGTCAGCCGAACGAGTTCACTTGTTCGTCATGCTTTTTGGTGCAGCACCGCAACCGGATCGCACTTCAGCGCGGCGACGAACAGGTGTGCATCGACTGCGTGTGAGCTCCGGGGGTGCCAGTGCCCCGGCCGACGATGAGAGTTACTCCACTACGAACACGGGGATGAGCCGGTCGGTCTTGGTCTGGTACTCCGCATACGGCGGATATGCCTCGACGGCCAAGGCCCACCAGTGCTCGCGCTCGGCGCCCTCGACCTCGCGGGCGGTCAGGGTTGCCACCTTGTCCCCGTCCTGAACGACGACCGTCGGGTTGGCCTTGACGTTGTGGTACCAGAGCGGGTGCTTGGGATCGCCGCCCTTGGAGGCCACCATCGCGTAGCGACCGTTCTCCTCGACCCGCATCAGCGGCACGTAGCGCTTCTGGCCGGACTTGGCGCCGGTGGTGGTGAACAAGACGATCGGCCGGTCGAGTATCTCGACGCCGTCGGTGGTGCCCTGCTCGAGAATGCGTTCGGTCTGTTCGCGTACCCAGTCAGTGGGGCTCAGCTGTGGTTGCTCGGTCACGCGACAACCAACGCGCGACGACGCGGAATATTCCTGGGCGGCCCTGACGCCGCAGCCTCCACAGCAGTCCGGGCACTACAGCTGCCGGCGCAGGCGCGCGTTCTCGGCCTCGAGTGCGGCCAACCGACCCCGGATCGGTTCGAGGGCCTCCTCGAGCTCGGCGGCGGTGAATCGCGGTGTGATGTGCTGCGGACAGTTCCAGTCGTATGCCTCCACATCGACCACCACGGCCCGTTCGACCACTGCGTCATAGGCATCGTCCGACAGGGCCTCGAGCAGTCCGGCGTCCTGTTCGGCGGTGACGATGCGGGCGCGTCCGAAGATCTTCAGGCGCCGCTGGTGGGCGTAATCCATGGCGATGATCGCGACCCGGCCGTCGCCGGTCATGTTGCCGGTGCTGATGTACTGCAGGTTCCCTCGGAAATCGGCCCACGCGATGGTGTGGTCATCCACTGCATGCACGAATCCTCTTGGTCCGCCGCGGAATTGAACGTAGGGCCATCCGGTTTCGCTGACCGAGGCGAGGTAGAAGCCGTCGCGTTCGCCGAGGTATTCCTTTTCGTCGTCGGTCAACGGGTCGCGGCCGGGCGCTGCCTTGCCTGCGGCCAGCTTTCGGCCGTAGAACTCCTGGCTGCCCCGGTCCGACTGGACCGCGCGGACGTCGTCGGTGAACGCGATCGACGCGTAGTGCTTGCTCATGGGCCTGGCCTCTCCTCGAGGCGGCCAGCGCTGCGACCACCTCGCTCGTCCTTGGAACCGCGGGCCAGCACTACGTAATTCCCGACTGCCGCCGATAACCGTCACGGTGCACCGGATCGTCAGGACGGCCTGGCGTCAAGGAAAACTTGACGGCAGGGCCGTCGTCAAGGAATACTTGACGGATGAACACCGCCCTCGCCACCGCCGCACTCCCCCAACTCCCCGCATCAGAGAGCCACTGGCGCGACTGGGTCACCTACGGGCTGAGCTGGGCCGCAGGCCGCCCGATCTGCGAACCGGCCCCCAGAGCAGCCGTTGAGGGTGGCCGTGTCATGACGGTGCATGCCTATCGAGAAGCCCGACCCGGCCCCCGATGGCGGGCGCTGTACGACGCGACCTGGCCGGCGTATCGCAGCTGGTACACCCGGGCCGGGCAGCCCGCGCTGCCGTCGCTCCCGGAGTGCCGTGACGCGCTCACCCGATACATGCCCGAATTGGTGCCGACGTGGGAGCGGTTGTGCAGGCTGGCAGGCAACGATCCCGACGCTGCCCGAATGTTGTCGATGTGGCGTCTTCCCGCGTTCGCCGTTGGCTGCTCTCAGGTGGTGGTGCCCGGCGAACAGCCGACGCTGCTGCGCAACTACGACTACGACCAGGCACTCTTCGAAGCCGTCATCGCTTCGACCGACTACTCCGGACGACGCCGGGTGCTCGGCACCAGTGACATGCTGTGGGGACTGCTGGACGGCATGAACGAGGACGGCCTGGCGGTCTCGCTGACGTTCGGCGGTCGGCCCGATGTCGGTGAGGGCTTTGGGATTCCGATCGTGCTGCGTTACGTGTTGGAGACGTGCGCCACGGTCGCGCAAGCCGTCGATGCCCTTGGGCGGATTCCCGTTTCGCAGTCGTACAACGTCGCGTTGGTGGACACGGCGGGCGATCACGCGACCGTTTTCGTCGCTCCCGGCGAGCCCGCGGAGGTGAGTCTGTTGCACGCGACGACCAATCACCGGCTCGATCGAGTCGAGCATCCGTCGCACGCGTCCCGCTTCAACAGCGTCGGACGGCAGTCGCGATTGGACGAAATGCGAACCGCCGCAGCGTCGGACAGCGAACTGGTCGCCGCGATGCTGGCGCCTCCGATGCACAACGATCAGTTCGACGCCGGCTTCGGCACGCTGTACACGACAGAGTATCGGCCTGCGGCAGGGACGGCGACGTGGCACTGGCGCGAGATGTCATGGACGCGCGGGTTCGACGACCAGGACGACATTCGCGAGGTCCGGTTGGCATGAACCGAAGCCCGCGCGACATCGAGGCCGAAGTGCGCACGCTGCTCGACGCGCTGACCACCGACAGCGACCCTGCCGCCTTCCATTCGCTGCTCGCGCTCAGCCAGTACGTAGGCGAGTGCCTTGGTGCTTCAGCGAGGACCTTGGCCGAACACCAGTCGTGGGGCGATGTCGCCGGTGTTGCGGGAACGACCAAACAGGCGGCGTGGTCGAGGTGGCACCGCTAGCCGCGAGGCTCAGCGTCCGACGATGGCGCTGAACTGCGGACAGTAGGTTGCAACGGCGGCCCGAATGAACCCGACGGCCTGGCCCTTCTCGAGACCCTTGCCCGTCAATGTGTTGACCATCCCGCGCACCGTGCGCGCGGGCTCCAACTGGCCGGCGCTCAAGGTGTTGCAGACCTCTCGGCCGACCTGGATGGTCTCCTCCGGGGAGTTCGTCGGAATCTTGAGCTCCTCGACGAAGTCGACGAAGTGTTGATCCTCGGCGGTGATGGCACTCGCGGCGGGGGCGCCGACAATGATCGCAGCGCCGACGGCGAACATCGCAGTCACCGCAGCAAGCACCCGCTTCGCGGACAGCCGGGTGAGCATGGCCACTCCTGTAGGTCGTTGGCGGGTTCTCCATGAGGATAGGGGTGCAACAGCAGCGACGTCATCTTGTGAGTGGGCTGATACCGGTTTGTGACATGTCTCCGCTTGAGACGAGCCGCTGCCGGTACGCCTCCGGTTCGGGCATGATTCGCCCCTGTTCGCCCCAGGCCGCCGGGGTGACATGGAGGAAGGGCTTGTCAAATAGCGGCGTGACCGCGCCGTTCTTATCGCGATAGCGCCGTCATCCGTGGATAGAGGATCGCTGGACCGAGCCATCGCGCGATAAAACGGCGTAGTTCGATTCCGTCGCGCGGCTGTTGGCCGGGATCGGTGAGAAGGGACTGCACCGTGCGCAGGGTCATTTCGGCAAGTTCATGAAGCGCAGTGGGGTCGAAGCCGTGAAGCTTCCAATCGACTTCGAGGCGATGGAAGACCGACAGACAGAATGCGATCGCCGTGTCGGACGTCAGCGAGGCGACGGCCTCGCCCTCAATCCGCCGGGTCAACAAATTCTCCAGCTGTGGATCACCAACGAGGTTCTCGATTCCAAACGACAGGCTTTCGATGATTGCCGTGACGGGGTCGTTGTGTCCGCGAACGTGTTCCACGACTTGGTCGATGAAGCCGTCGACAGCACGCATTGAGCTGGCGATGAGCAGCGCGTCAGCATTAGGAAAGTAGCGGTACACCGTCTGGCGAGTGACTCCGAGTCTGCGGGCGACGTCGGCAAGGCGTAATGCCGCGCCATGCTCCGCGATCTCCTCGTCGACCGCACTCAGAATGCGCGAAATAGCTTCCTCGTCCGATGCGGGTGTGGCACCCGCCCAGCCACGACTACGCATCCGCCGTCACAAGTCTTTCGCTGGTGAATTCGATCGGAAGAGTTGTGGGACCGGTCATTCCCAGCAGGGGTTTCCACGGTGCCGGTCCCACGCGACGAGGGGCGGGGAGGCGGCGGGTGAGGACTGTGAGTGCTTCCGCCAGTTCCCGACGTGCGAGGTTCGCCCCGAGACAGTAGTGCGCGCCACCGCCGAAGGTCAGAATTGCGGGTGCGTCCTTGCGCGCGATGTCGAAGCGGTCAGCATCGGCGTAGATCGCTGGATCTCGATTGGCTGCAAAGGTGTTCACGAGTACGAAGGTTCCTGCCGGGAACGTGTACCCGGCGAAATCGACATCATTGGTGGCGGTCCGCGGGACGATACTTGCTGCCGGTGAGTGGCGCATGCTCTCCTCAACAGCCTGCATCGCAAGTTCTGGTTGGTTGCGCAGCTTCGTCCACTGATCCGGGTGCTCGCAAAGCACCTGTACCGACGCGGCTAGTTGGTTTCGCGTCGTATCCGTTCCCGCCATCAGGAAGCCGGCCACCAGCATGCGGAGTTCGTCGAGATTGAGTCGGTCGCCGTCGCTTTCGGCGCGTATGAGTTCGGAGAGAAGATCATCGGTCAGATTGTCTCGGCGACCGGCGACCATGTCGTCGACGTAGGCGTCGAGTTCGCTCCATGCGCGCATGATCGCGGCTTCATCGAAGGTGGCATCTGGCTGAAAGTTGAGGGCTTTGAAGATCTCCTCAGTCCAGTCCGCGAACAGTTGCCAATCCTCGCGCGGCGCTCCGAGCAGCGCGCACATGATCGGGGTGGGGTAGCGACGCGCGATGTCGGTCACGACGTCGCATCGTCCGGCGTCCACCACCCGGTCGATCAGCCCGTTCACCACCTGGTGGATCGTGTCTTTCAGATGTGACGTCGCGCGGGGAGTGAACGCCTTGGAAACCAGTTTGCGTAGCCGCACATGTGGTGCGCCGTCCAGGCCCAGCAGGCTGTTCGCCATCTTGTCGTACAACGGACCTGACGTGATGCCCTGCGCCGCCAGAGTGATACCGGGTGGCAGGCGGAATCTGTTGTCGCGCAACATGTCGCGAGCCAAATCGTAGGACAGAATTTCCGGACCGAGCGGTCCGATGGCGATCGGCGCACGCGATTGCGCCCTCCGAACATCGTCGAGGATGTCGTGCGGAGTGGCGGTGAGGCTGTAATCGAACGTCGGGAGACCGGCTTCGAAGACGTTGGGGGCGGTTCTGTGCGCGTTCATCGATGTCTCAACTTCCGCTGGATCCGACAGGCATTGGTAGACATATTCGGCCTAAATGTATGACCAATGGTCTCAGTCGGCAATACGTGTCAATATATTCCCAGCTCAGAGGGCAGGATGGCTCGTTCTGGTCATACGTTCTGTGCAGCAACGTCCGGTGCTGGGTGTTCCGAAGGGCCCGCTCCGAGCAAATCCGGGTCGTCTCATAGTTGTGACACCGTCGACGAACTCTGGCAGCGGCCCGCCAACGGTCACAACGAACGGCCCACATCGATCAGCTGGTCGCCGAATCCCGCGGTAGCGGTCCTGTGACGATGCATGGGGGGCAACTGGGTTGGGCTTTCCCTCTCCACCACCAAGATAGGGTCGAAGGCTCGCAGCTGGGCGGATGTTCCGCATGCCAACCTGTGGATACGTCTACTCGTTGCCATCAGTTCTTCCCGGCCTAGACGCCGCGTGGGGCGCTCACAGTCGCGACAGTGCTCGCGGAGGACGGCAGACGGACCGAATCGGGCATATACCCACGTCAAACCACATGCGGAACTGTGCCCTCGGTGAGGACATCGGGAGTAACGTGATCCAGATCACAATTTAATGGGGCGGAACTGTTCTCAGCGGACGAGGGGTACGCGCATGACGACGACTAACCACGCCGATCAGCCGGCCGACGCGCCCGACGCCTCGCCGGCAAAAGCGGGGTTGATCTACCCGGGAATGGGGCTGCTGTTCGTCGTCCTCATCTGTTGCTTCACCGCATGGGGCGTCGCCGCCGACCTCACCACGCCGATGGTGGCGGGCTTCAAGGCGATCTTCGACATGAACACCTTCCAGGCTTCGCTTGTGCAGTTGGCGTATTTCGGCGCCTACTTCCTGCTGGCGATTCCGGCGGCGTTTATCAACCAGCGATTCGGATACAAGGCCGGGCTTCTCTCCGGTGTGCTGCTCGCCGCCGCTGGCGCGATTGCGTTCTACCCGGCCAGCAAGATCATGACCTACGAAGCGTTCTTGGTCGCTCTGTTCGCGATCGCCGCCGGGTGCTCCATTCTCGAGACGTCCGCCAATCCCTATGTGCTTTCGCTCGGGCCGGAAGAATCCGCGACCCGCCGGCTCAACTTCGCGCAGGCCTTCAATCCCGTCGGCACGAACATCGGTGTGCTGTTGGCCGCCACCCTCATCCTGCCGAAGTTGGACCAACCGGTGAACATGGCCAACCTGACACCGGCCCAGGAACACACAATCCGCGCCGGCCAACTCGGTGCGGTGATGGGCCCATACCTCGGCCTCGGTTTCGTTCTCATCGCCATCGGGCTGGTGATCGCCATCAAGAAGTCCCCGCCGATCGTCGAGGAGTTTCCCGACGCGGACATGGAGGGCCAACGACCGCTGAAGATCCTGATGTCGAACAAGCGCTACGTCTACGGAGTGGTCGCGCAGTTCTTCAATGTCGCGGCGCAGGTCTGCACATGGACATACCTGATCCAGTACTCGCAACAAGCGCTCAATGGATCCTTGGAGCTGGGCGGATATCTCCTGCAGGTCAGTCTGATCGTGTTCCTCATCTCCCGCTTCATCATGACGTGGGTCATCGGCCGGGTCCGCGCCACGAAAGTCCTCTTCGTGCTGGGTGTACTAGCGGTCGTACTCTGTGTGTTCGCGATGTTCTCGCCGAACGTGGCGGGCGTGGCCGCCGTCGTCGCGCTGTCCTTCTGCCTGTCCTTGATGTTCCCGACGATCTACGGTGTTGCTCTCCAAGGTTTGGGCCCCGCAACCAAATTCGGTGCGGCTGGACTGGTGATGGCGATCGTCGGCGGCGCGATCATGCCTTTGATCCAGGGCTATCTGCTCGACGCGACGAGCCCGGCGATCTCATTCATCGTCCCCGCCGTCTGCTTCGCCGTCGTCGCCAGCTTCGCCGTCTATGACCTGAGAGCGGCGCCCAACGCGGTTAAGGAGCGAGCAGCATGAAGCGCTACTGGATCATCTTCCTGGCGGTCGTGCTCGCGGCATGCGGCGGCAGCGGGCAAAAGGGCAACTTCTCTGAACCGACCAATCGACTCGAGGTGATCTCCTGGTGGGTGTCACCTTCGGAACATCCGGCGTTGGAGGTGCTGCTCAACGCTTTCAAGGCAGGCAATTCCGACGTAGAGGTGGTCGACGGTGCCATCGCCGGCGGTGGCGGTAGCAACGTCCAGGTCGCGCTTGCCGCGCGACTGCGCGCGGGTGACCCGCCTGATGTATGGCAGACGTTCCTGGGCAGCTCGCTGCGCGCGTGGGTCGACGCCGACCGCATCACCGATGTCTCCAGCGTCTACGAAAGCTCGGGTTTGGATCGCACCATGCCGCAGGCGTTGATCGACGCGGCGACCTACCGGGTCAAAGCCTGGGGCGTGCCAACTGGCTCCCATCGCGGAAATGTGTTGTGGTTCAACCAGCAGATGCTGAAGGACGCCGGCGTTGCGGCGCCCGGCCCGGGATACACGATTGAGGCTTTCGAAGCAGATCTGGCAAAGGTGGCGGTAAGCGGCAGGACCGCGTTGTGCCTCGGCGGCAAGGACAGGTTCACCGCGACCGAACTGTTCGAGAACACACTGCTGGGGGTGATCGGCACCGATGGATGGGCCCGGATTCGAGATGATTCGTTCGACTGGAGGGGATCGCAACTCAGGCAGGCTCTTTCGCAGTTCGCACAGATCGTCTCTCGAGCCGATCCGAACGCCGGCGGCCTGACTTGGGATCAGGCGGCGAAGAAACTGGCCACCGGCCAATGCGCGTTCCTGTCCATGAACGATTCCGTCTACGGCGAACTCGTTGCGAACAAATCGGTCGAAGGTAAGGACTTCGGGTATGTGGCGTATCCCGGGACGACGGGTGCCTACCTGGCGATCGTCGACACGTTCGTGGTGTCGTCCGATGCCGTCGACGGCGTGAACGCAATGAAGTTCATGGCGACGGTGGCGGATCCGAAGACATCATTGGAATTCAACAAGGTGAAGGGATCCGTGCCGATTCGGAACGACGTCGACGTGTCATCACTTCCCGCTTATCAGCGGCAGGCTTCGGAGTCGTTGTGGAAGGACAAGGTGCTGCTGTCAATCACCCACGGCGAGTTGATGTCGACGGACTTCCAGCAGGCTGTGTACGACGCGGTCTCCGCCTTCGTTCAGAGCAAGAACACGGACGCATTCATCGACACGTTGCAGAACTCGATCGAGGTGCCCGTTGCCGGACGATGACCGAGGCGATGATGACGGCCCGCTGTTCCTGGTCGTCACCATCAAGCCTCGACTTGATCGACTTGCCGAGGCTGAGGCGCAGTTACATTCGATGCGCGAGAACACCCTGAACGAGCCAGGCTGTGTGTTCATGCATTTCCTACAGCCCCAGGATGATTCGGTCACGTGGGTGATGCTCGAGATGTTCCGTTCGCGCGCCGCGTGGGACGAGCACATGCGTCAGCCCTACAACACCGAGGGCAACAAAATTCTCGAAGACCTCTTGCGTGAACCCTCCGACCTTCGGCTGCTCCGCGAGAAGTAAGCACTGCAACAGAGGAGGGTCGACCATGACCGAACTCAATGAGGACACGCTTGCGGCCTTGCCGTCGCACGTCACGACACCTACCTACGACCGATCCCACCTCAAAGCCGGTATAGCCCATTTCGGCGTGGGCAACTTTCACCGCGCGCATCAGGCCTTCTACATCGATCGCTGTCTTGCGTTGCCCAACCAACAGGACTGGGGCATTGTCGGCATTGGCTTGTCTGGCGGCGAGCGGGGTCGGAAGAAGGCCGACCAGTTCCTGTCCCAGGATTGTCTGTATTCGCTCACAGTCGCGCCGGCCAAGGGCGACACGAGTGTGCGCGTCATCGGAGCCCAGCTCGACTACCTGCTCGCGCAGGAGCAGCCGGCTGAGGTGCTGCAATTGTTGACCGACCCGGCGCTTCGCATCGTGACGCTGACCATCACAGAGGGCGGGTATCACGTCGACCCGGAGTCGGGCGTCTTCGTCACCGACCACCCGGACGTGGTGCACGATCTGTCCGGCGGCGGTGATCCACGCACGGTGTTCGGCGTCGTCACCGAGGCGTTGAGACGGCGACGTTCGGCGGGGACCAAACCGTTTACCGTGGTGTCGTGTGACAACCTGCGCCACAACGGCGAAGTCGCGCGCGCCGCGTTCGTCGGCTTCGCCAGCGCACTGGACGAAGAACTCGGCGCCTGGATCGACTCCAACGTGATGTTCCCGAACTCGCTCGTCGACCGGATCACGCCATCGGTCACCGCGGAAGACGCGGCGCGCCTCAACGCGGCGAGCGGCCTGGCCGACCAGATCCCGCTCGTTGCAGAGGATTTCAGCCAGTGGGTCATCGAGGACCGCTTCACCGACGGCCGCCCGGCACTTCAAGAGGTCGGAGTCCAGTTCAGTGACGAAGTGAAACTCTGGGAGCAAGTAAAGGTCCGGGTGCTCAACGCAGGCCACCTCACCCTGGCCTACCCCGCCCTGCTGCTCGGCTACCGCGACGTGGCCGAGGCAATGCGCGACCCGCAGGTACCTGTGCTGCTGGACCGCTTTTTAGACAAGGTCGTACTGCCGTTGCTCGAGGCGCCGCGCGATGTGAACCTGGTCGACTACAAGAACACGGTGCTTGACCGCTTCTCCAACGAAGCGATGCACGATCAGCTGACCCGTATCGCCTCCGACAGTGCGTCGAAGGTGACGGTGTACTTGACCACCACCCTCCAACAGGTACTCGAGCGCGGTACAGATCACCGCATCCCGGCGTTCATCCTCGCTGCCTGGAGCCGCGTGCTGCAGGGCAGAGATGACGACGGCACGACCTTCGAAGTGACCGAGCCGCGCCTCGACGGGACCGCCCGCCGGTTGCTGATCTCGGGCGATCCGCGCGACGCATTGAGGATCGAGCCGCTGCAGGCGAGCGGCGCCGCCGAGCACCCCGACTTCGTCGCCGCCTTCGATCGCTACCGCAAGGCGCTTGCGGAGCAAGGTGCCAAAGCGACGTTGACGGCCCTCTTGGACGGCACAGCAGGCTGACGCATTCGCGAACCCGCTGTAAAAGCGTGTGCCGTCGGTGCGAGCCCTATGGCGAGGCCCGCGGCGACTATCGCTGCGGCCCTCATGTGCATAACTCTGCTCCCACCGCACGATTTAAATAATTCACAGGGGCCGTAAATCCCGGCCTAGTGTCCGGTTGCGCGACTCAGATCTTTGGCCTGCTAATGATTTTGCTGGCTCTGCGCCGAGCGGTTGTCTGGGCGTGGTGTAGTGCATCCGGTCAGATTCAGAGTCATGGAGAGGCTGGATTGACGCTATGGCCGAAAGCCCCAAATCGTAGGCCAGAATCCTGCTGCCGGACCACCCGATCGCCGTTCTAACGAGCGAACCGCGCGGAACCTCGCGCCGGGTGAACCCTGCGGGGATAAGCTCGCAGTTCGGGGATAAGAAGGGCCGGCAGTCACGATGGCTGAGGAAGAGGTCCGATCGGAGTTCGCCGGCATGGGCGGACGGCCGCTGATACGGCGGATGCACGGTCAGGTCGACGAATTGCTCGCCGGCCATGAACAGATGGACCGCCTGCTGCAGGTCATCGTAGACGTCGGCGCTGATCTGTCGTTGGACGCAACGCTTCACCGAATCGCTGTCGCCGCGAAAGAGGTGACCCAGGCGCGTTATGGCGCCCTCGCCGTGCGCGCGCCCGATTCCACGATGCTGTCCTTCGTGCACGCCGGCATCGATGAAGATGTCGTGAAGCTGATTGGCCATCTGCCGGTCGGCAAGGGTGTGCTCGGCGTGCCCATCGACATCAATGAGGGATTGCGCTTGGACGACCTCACCGCCCATCCCGCGACGGCGGGTTTCCCCGAGCATCACCCCCCGATGAAGGCATTTATTGGAGTCCCGATCACTATCCGCGGGTTGGCCTTCGGAACCTTGTACGTCACCGACGACACGGCTGAGCGAACATTCAGCGAAGCCGACGAAACCGCGGTGCGCGCGCTGGCTTCGGCGGCGGCGTCTGCCATCGACAACGCTCAGCTATTCGAACAGCTGCAGATGTCCGCCCGATGGACTGAGGCCAGCCGAGAAATCACGACTGCTTTGCTCGGCGGGAGTCAACCCGCCGTTCCGGCGTTGCAGCTCATTGCCGAACGTGCTCAGGAGCTCACCGACGCGGAGCAGGCCATCGTGCTCGTTCCCACCTACGACGACTTGCCCGTCGATCAAGTGGACACCCTCGTCGTGAGCGCCGCCGTCGGCGTGCATGCAGACGAGGTACTCGGCCAGCGGATCCCCGTGGATGAATCGACCAGCGGTGAGGTGTTCCGATCGGGCACCCCGTTGATCACCGAGTCGTTCCGGCGCCCCATTCAAGCGTTCACCGACGTCGGCCAGCGCCCCGCGATCGTCATGCCGTTATGCGCCGACGGCTCCGTGCTCGGCGTCATCGCGGTGGCGCGCATTGAAAGCCAGCCGCCTTTCGATGACAGCTACCTCGACCTGGTGAGCGACTTCGCCCGCCACGCCACAATGGCGTTGACATTGTCAAACGCCCGGGCACGCCAAGATGAATTCGTTGTGCTGGCCGATCGGGAGCGCATCGCGCACGATCTGCACGACCACGTCATCCAACGCCTGTTCGCCGCCGGAATGGATCTGCAGGGCACCATTGCACGGTCTCGGTCACCCGATATCGTTGGCCGCCTGACCCGCACTGTCGATGATCTGCAGGGGACGATCAACGACATCCGTAACACCATTTTCCAGTTGCAAGCCCACGTTGCGGGAGCGACGACCTTTCGGTCGCGAGTGGAGCGAATCGTCGCTGACCTCAGCGACAATCGAAACCTCGCCGTCGAGGTGGGTGTACTTGGACCGCTGAGCGTCGTCAGCGACGATCTGGCTCGGCACGCCGAAGCCGTGGTCACCGAGGCAATTAGCAATTGTGTCCGGCATGCGGGTGCATCACACCTGACGGTTCGTCTCGCCGCCGCCGACAACCTAACTGTCGAGGTCGTCGACGACGGCCGCGGAATCCCTCCGGAGAACACTCGCCAAAGCGGTTTGTCCAATATGAAGCAGCGCGCCGAGCAGTTGGGTGGGACATGCGAATTCGTCACGCCACCGGGTGGGGGGACCCATCTGCGGTGGAGTGTGCCGCTCACAGCGTGATCGGATCGGGCATATTCACGGGAGAGGAGCGCGCCACCTCAGCAATTCGAGTGCCGAACAGCATTGCTGACAGGACAGTGATCGAGCCGAAGAACGAAACATTCGGCCATAAATCAACGCGGCAGCCGACTGAATGCACGTTCGGGTTCACTGTCTGGTCGTCGGCTACCTGGGAGTGCCTTTGTGCGCAAGTCGACGACCATGCGGTCAATCGCCTGACGCGTCGCGTTTTGGCGCAGGTGGTGAGCACGATTGCGGATTCCCCGCAGCATCTTCTGCTCCATGGCGAAATGGACGATGTCGAAGCCGGCGTGGCCGACGGCCCCACCGCTGCCCCGAGCGATCAAGCGAGTCCAGCCGTCCTCTCGGCGAAGACAGAAGCTCCAGATTCCCGAAGCCTCCTCTCCTCGCTGGACTTTCTCGAAATCATCTGGGGTCACGAGCACCAGGTGTGACATCGGTTTGACCGCGGCGATCACCTGCCGTGCGCGGTCGCCGTACCGCTGGGCAAGCCACACGGTGTCACCGACGCGGACGTTCTGCCACTCCGGATGAATGACATCGGAGTTGTGAATGCGCGCTCCGACTGCCCGCTCCAGCAGGGAGTAGCTGTAGAAGCCTGCGCGACCCTCACCGATTTGCGCCAGCCAGGGCCACACGTCGTGTAGCGGCGCGTCGATCGTCACCGCCCGCGTTGTCCGCGGGGTCGATGTCGAGACAAGCTCGTCTCCCGGCAGCACCGCCGTGACTTCGACTTCAGCGGCTCCCCAGGTATACATCCACGGGCGCAGCCGGCCCCGGTACAGCGCGATGACGCCGACCGCGGCCACCAAGCCGGCGACAAATGGTCGTTGTTTGCCCATGGATCGAGGCTAGAAGGGCCCCAGCCGACGACTAAGAGTCCAAGGTCCCGCGCCCATGGCCCAAAGCGCCCTAACTGTGCGCCTCGGTTGGCGACACGCTTCACAGACGCAGAGGCACTGGCTGTGGGCGCAGGAATCACCGCAGCGCGGCCGTGTACCAGGCATGACTGCCCGTGGGCGTCACAGGCCAGTCGGATATGTCTCGGGATTCTCGCCCTCGACCCACACACTGGCCGTTTCCAACGGTTCCAGAGCACGGGTGCGCTCGATATGGATGATCGCGTCGAACTGTTCGGAGGGGCGAACGTGGTAGTAGTGGCTCTGCCGTTCGGTCTCGGGTAGGTATATCACCCCGATCGCGCGACCCAAGCGCACGGCGTCCAACGGTTCTGCGGCGGCCTGGCTGATGAGTTCCGAAATCAGGAAGGCGTCCCTGCCGGTCTCATGAAACAACTCTTCGACGCTCCCGTTCAGCGCAGGCCTGACGAACTTGCGCTCGGCCGGCCCGCCCCATTCACTAGCCGCGGTGACCGTTCCGGTATAGGTCGTGAATCCGATCAGGCGCGAGTCGTCTCCGTACCGCTCCCGAACCAGCTGCCCCAGCGTCAGCTGCCCGTCGCCGCCGACTTCGGTCGCTCTGGCATCACCGACGTGAGAGTTGTGCGCCCACACGACGATTCGAGCCGGCTCGCCGCCGTGCCGGTCGAGGTGGGCAACGAGGGCCCCAAGCGTTTGTGCCATGTGCTGATCGCGGAGATTCCACGACGTCACGCGCCCACCGAACATGGCACGGTAGTAGACCTCCGCATTGCGGACCGTCTGCGCATTCTGCTGGGCATAGAACTGCTCATCCTCGGCGACCAGACCGTCACGGCGAGCATGCTCCAAGGCGTTGCGGTGCATCTCGGCCAACTGTT
The DNA here is from genome assembly GCA_963786995.1 of uncultured Actinomycetota bacterium. Classification (GTDB taxonomy): domain Bacteria; phylum Actinomycetota; class Actinomycetes; order Mycobacteriales; family Mycobacteriaceae; genus Mycobacterium. The sequence goes on from CAWBBH010000013.1 coordinate 261,341, forward strand.
CGATCGCCTGTCGTTCGCAGGAAAGGCCCGCGCCGAACGCCGCCGCGAAGCCGTATGCCTGGCCATCGTCTGCAGACGTGTGGTCAAAACACGCGTAGCGCTCCCGTGCACGTGCCGCCGCCACCGGATCGACGTTCTCGAGATACGCGATGACCTCGTGCATCGAGCGATGCAGGCTGTACAGATCCAATCCGTAAAAACCCGTCTGCCGTCCTCCGCTGTGCCGACGTTGCCCGTTGTGGGCGTGCAGCCAATCAACGAAGTCCCGGACCACGCTGTTGCGCCACATCCAGGCGGGAAACCGCTCGAATCCGCTCAACGCCTCATTCGACGTCGCGTCTGAGCCCTGCCCTTGCACGTATCGGTTGACGCGGTACGCGTCCGGCCAATCGGCCTCGGCCGCGACAGCACTGAAGCCCTTCTCTTCGATCAGCCACTTGGTGATCTCGGCGCGCGCTTCGTAGAACTCGTGTGTGCCGTGAGAGCTTTCGCCGATCAACACGACCCGAGCATCGCCGACGATCTCTTCGAGGGCCTCCACCGGCGGCATGCCGTTGGGCGCGTCGACGGCGACCCGATCAACGATTTCAGCGGGCTTCTCCTCGATGCGGATCCTTGCGGTGGCGTAACCGGTCGTCGGAGTCGCAAGCAGTTCCCTGACTTCCTCGTCGCCGACCTGGCGGAAATCCCAGAACGACTCCCCCACTGCGAGAAACGGCGTCGGCATCGACGCGCACACGACGTCGTCGACGATCCCGGCGAACTCCCGGCAGGTGGACTCGGGAGCCGCAGGAACGGCGATCACGATCTCGGCCGGGTCCGACTCCCGAAGCGCCTGCACGGCGGCCAGCATGCTGGCCCCGGTCGCGAGACCGTCGTCGACCAGGATGACCGTCTTACCGGTGACATCCGCAGGCGGGCGACCGCATCGATAGGCCGCCTCGCGCCGTATCAGTTCGCGTCCTTCGCGTTCGGCGACGTCTCGCAGCTGCTGAGGTGTCATCCGCAACGCGCGCAAAACGTCGTCATTGACCACGACACGTCCGCCGCTGGCCAGTGCGCCCACCGCGAACTCCTCGTGCCCGGGCGCGCCGAGTTTTCGAACGACGAAGGCATCCAACGGAGCACCCAGCGCCGCAGCCACCTCCCATGCGACGGGTATGCCGCCTCGAGGCAGGCCGAGCACGACGACGTTCTCACGGCCCCGGTATGCGCCGAGCAACGCCGCCAGAACGCGGCCGGCCTCTCGTCGGTCTCGAAAGATGCGCCTTGGCGCGTTTCTCGTCAGCCCTCGTGCACGAGTCATTGCCGTACTCCGTCCTGAGGTTGGCGCGGTCAGTTCAACGGAGCGGTGACCGGCTTGTTGGTGGCTGCTTCGATGTCGTGTTCGGTGACGGCGATCATTCGATTGGCCAGGTCAGCCAAAGCGCGCGCGGCGGCGAGCTCGTCCCCGATGTCGTTGATGTTGCGGTCGGCCGGGTTGAGCCTGGCAAGACCGACGCCCACCGACTCCTGATCGCGCCAGCGCAGCCTCGCCCTGGCCCGCGTCTGCCCTTCGTGTTCGTCGATGGAGATGCCGACAGTCCAGCCCTTGAGGGCGTGGCCCGACGTGTCGTTGCTCATGACCGCTCCTCGGATTCGGTCTTCGAGGACTCGACCGCCACGTGCTTCTCTGCCGGTTGCTGCTCTTCGCTGACGGGCACAGAAACGGTGAGGATGCCCTTGTCGTAGCTGGCCTTGATCGCGTCCTCGTCGGCACCCGTCGGCAATGTGACCGAGCGGATGAACGAGCCGTAGGAAAACTCCGAGCGCCCGTTGGATTCCTTTTTCTCGGTGCGCTCAGACTTGATCGTCAGCACCCCGTCACGCACCGTGACATCGATGCCTTTGGCGGGGTCGACGCCGGGGATTTCAGCACGGAGCTCGTATTTGCCGTCCTTCAGTTCGTCTTCGACACGGATGACGTGATTGCCGAGAGCTCCGCGCAGATTCGTCCACGAAGGAAAGCCGTCGAACAGCTCGGACAATTCGGGCAGGAAGGACCGAGGCCGATGTTGTGTGGGAATGTTGGTCATGATGGCGCTCCTTGGGGTCGGTACTTGCACCCCCATCGGACAACTCCTGCGCGGCGGCCGCTAGGGACGGAAGTCCCGAGGGGCGAGGCCGTTCGGCGGATCTGATGTCAGGGCTTCCTGCTCTATCCCGACGTGGCGTAACTGCCGCAGGCTCAGACCATGGCGAACAACATTGTGAAAGTGGCTGTAGTAGGCGGACTGCTTTACGCGGCACGGCGCTACTACGTCAATTGGGGTACGACAAAGGGCGAGTGCCGCATGCGGCTTCCCGGCGACGAGCTCGTCAAGGCCCCGGTCATCCAAACGACGGAGGGCGTGTGGATTGACGCGCCTGCCGCCGCGATTTGGCCGTGGCTGATCCAGATGGGCCAGGACCGCGGCGGCTTCTACACAGACGGACCGCTAGAAGGCTTTATAGGGCTGGACTCCCACAGCGCCGACCGAATCCACCCGGAATGGCAGCATCTCGCTCCAGGAGACGAGATGCGGCTGGCGCCGCACGGCTGGATGGGCCTGCGTGACGGCATTGCGTTGAACGTCGTCGACGTCATCGACCAGCGGGCGATAGTGCTTGATGCGTCCACCCCAATACATCTCTGGGACGGAGTGTGGTCATTCCACCTCATCCCGCACTGGGAGGACCGGTGCCGGTTGCTGTTTCGTACCCGAAACCGGCTACGCCACCCTGGCGACTTCGTGGTCGTCGAATCCGTTGGTCCTGCCAAGGCGTTGTTGACCAGGGAGATGCTGCTCGGCATCAAGCACAGAGCAGAATCTCAAGTTCAAGGCGAGGCTTCCGCCGCCAAGGCGAGCGCCGGCCTTCACCGCGTGGTCTAGCTCGTTGCTCGTTGCGAGGGGACGTCAGACAACGGTGAATTCGCGATCGGGTTCGGATCCGAAAGAGAATCGGCGACCGGTGATGCTGAGCGGTCGAATTCGGACGTAGTGCTGCTTGACTGTCGCCGTCCATGGCAGCAGCTGCGCTTTCTCCGCCTCATCGATCTCCTCGTCGGTGCGGAGGGTACGCGCGATCCCCTTCACGACCACGCTCCAGCCCTCGACGACATTGTGATCGTCGGCCTCGAACAGCACGTTGTTGTTGATCGCAGCGCTCACCAGCTTGGTGCCCTCGGCCGTGCGAAACAGCACACTGCGATGTTGGACCACGAAATTGACAGGAAAGATCTCCGGTTGGCCGTCGACGGCAGTGACGAGTCGACCTAGCGAGGCGCTTTTCAAGAGGTCCCAGCATTCGCTCTGCGAAAGTAAGGAAATCGGCTGACTCTGTGTGGACATGGCGTCGACGCTACCGAGCGCACCATGCTCGGGTATGCGGCCAAAAGTCCCATAAATTCAGGTCCCAAGGACTGTGCACAGCGGCGGGGGTGGGAGCACGATAGGCCGATGAGCAGTGCCGTGATAGACGCCACGGGATTGCACCAACTTGTCTCCACCCTGAAAGACCGCGGATACCGTGTCATCGGGCCGACCCTGTCCGACAACGCGATCGTGCTCGCCGAACTGAATTCGGCCGACGATTTGCCGCAGGGCTGGGGCGTCGACGTCGGCCCAGGCCACTACCGCCTTCGCAAGCGGGAGGACGACGCCCTGTTCGGCCATTCGGCCGGCCCGCAGTCGTGGAAACAGTTCCTGCACCCGCCGCGACAGAAGATCTGGTCATCGGACGGACCCGCGCCCGACGAGTCCCCGCCCTACGCCTTCCTCGGGGTCCGGGCCTGCGACCTGGCGGCCATCGCGATGCTCAACGGCGTCCTCGGCACCGGGTCGCATCCCGACGAGAGCTTCACCGGGCGCCTGCGGCGCATCTTCGTGGTGGCCGTCAACTGCACCGAGCCCGGCGGGCTCTGCTTCTGCGCCTCCATGGGTACCGGGCCCGCGGTGGGTCCGGGCTACGACCTGGCGCTCACCGAGCGCACCGACGACGGTGGGCGGCGCTACGTCGTCGACGTCGGCAGCGACGAGGGCGCCGACGTTCTTGCCGCGCTCCCCCACCGGGATGCCGATAGAGCCGAGATCGACTCCGCACGAAGCGATGTCGCCGAGGCCGCGCACCACATGGGCCGGCAGATGCCGGCGGGTGATCTGCGTGAGCTGCTGATCGAGTCACGGGAGTCGCCACACTGGGAGGAGGTCGCCAGTCGGTGCCTGACGTGTGGCAACTGCACCATGGCGTGCCCCACCTGCTTCTGCACCAGCGTCGAGGACGTCACCGACCTCACCGACCAGCACGCCGAACGATGGATGAACTGGGCGTCGTGCTTCGAGTTCGACTTCACGTTCGTGCACGAGGGCAGCGTTCGGCAATCCGACTCGTCGCGATACCGGCACTGGATCACCCACAAGCTGGGCACCTGGCACGACCAGTTCGGCAGCTCCGGGTGCGTCGGCTGCGGACGGTGTATCGCCTGGTGTCCCACCGGAATCGACATCACTGAAGAGATGAACACGCTGGCCGGCCTCGCGGAGGACGACGATGACTGACACCGCCACGTGGTCGGCGGGGCCCTCGGCGATGACCCCGGTGCCGTATCGGGTCGCCAGCAGGGTGGCCGAGAATCGTGACTCGGCGACCCTGCGACTGGATCCGGTGCGCGAACCGCTGGACGCGCCGCAGCCAGGTGAATTCATGATGATGTACGCGTTCGGGATCGGTGAGATCGCGATCTCGGTGAGTGGTGTGCCCACCGTCGACGACGCGTCGATCACTCACACGATCCGGTCGGTGGGCGCGGTCAGCCGGGCGCTACACGATGCGCAGCCCGACACGGTGATCGGCATGCGGGGCCCCTTCGGCACCAGCTGGGGTCTAGCCGAGGCGACCGGCCGCGATCTGGTCATCGTCGCCGGCGGAGTCGGGCTGGCGCCGCTGCGGCCGGTGGTGCTCGGCGCCCTGGCCGAGCGCGACCGCTTCGGGAGAGTGACGCTGATCGCAGGCGCGCGCTCCCGCGACGACTTCCTGTTCGCCGAGGAACTCAGGGCTGGGCACAGGATGGATCGCTGGACGTGCATCTCACCGTCGATGTACCGGTGCAGGGCTGGCCGGGTGAGGTCGGCTTCGTCACCGAGCCGCTGCGGCGCACACCGCTGCGGCCGGACCGTACCACCGCCTTTCTGTGCGGCCCTGAGCCGATGATGCGCAACGGCGCTATCGAGCTGCTCCGGAAAGGCATGAGCGCGAGCGATATTCGCGTCTCGTTGGAGCGAAACATGCAGTGCGGCATCGGCTGGTGCGGCCATTGCCAGCTCGGGCCGCTGCTGCTGTGCCGTGACGGTCCGGTCGTCGGCTACGACGTCGCCGAACCGCTGCTGCGGGTGAAGGAGCTGTAGATGAGCCCACCCAAATTGGCCGTCTGGAAATTCGCGTCCTGCGACGGTTGCCAGCTGACGCTGTTGGACTGCGAGGACGAACTGCTCACGATCGCCGACCAGGTGGAGATCTCCACCTTCCTCGAGGCATCCAGCTCAATCGTCGCCGGCCCCTACGACGTTTCGCTGGTCGAGGGCTCGATCACCACTACCTCAGATGAGCGACGCATTAGGGAGATCCGCGAGCAGTCCCGAATTCTGGTCACGATCGGTGCATGCGCCACTGCGGGCGGGGTACAGGCGCTGCGCAACTTCGCCGACGTCGACGAATTCGTCTCGGTCGTCTACGCCAAGCCGGAGTACATCGACACGCTGGCGACATCCACTCCCGCGGGCGCACACGTCGAGGTCGACTATCAATTGCAGGGCTGCCCGATCGACCGCGGTCAGCTGCTCGACACCCTCGCTGCCCTCTTGGTGGGCCGCAAGCCGCGCCTGCCGGCCAAGACGGTGTGCACCGAGTGCAAGCTCCGCGGTGTGACGTGCATCGTGGTGGCAGAGGGAATTCCCTGCCTCGGACCGGTGACCCACGCCGGCTGCGGGGCCCTGTGCCCGTCGTTTCACCGTGGCTGCTACGGCTGTTTCGGTCCCGCCGCGACACCCGACACCGCCGCCCTCATCCCGCTGCTAAGGCGCGACGGCATGTCAGAGGGCGACGTGGACCGGGTGTTCTCCACCTTCAACGTCGCCACCTTCACCGAGAAGCGGAACGACACGTGAGCCCCGAGATTCGGACCATTTCCGTCGGAGCCCTGACCCGCGTCGAAGGTGAAGGCGCACTGCACGTCACGTTGACCGACGGCGCCGTTGACAGCGTCGAGCTGAACATCTACGAACCGCCGCGCTTCTTCGAGGCATTCCTGCGCGGGCGGAAATACACCGAGCCGCCCGACATCACCGCGCGGGTCTGCGGCATCTGCCCGGTCGCCTATCAGGTCAGTGCCTGCAACGCGATCGAAAACGCGTGCGGTGTGACGATCGACCCCGAACTCGCCGAGCTGCGACGGTTGATCTACTGCGGGGAATGGATACACAGTCACGCGTTGCACATCGTGTTGCTGCATGCGCCCGACTTCCTGGGTTATCCGGACGCGATCAGCCTCGCCAAGAACCGGCGGGACTTCGTCGAGCGCGGGTTGGCCCTGAAGAAGGCGGGCAACCGGTTGATGGAGCAGATCGGCGGACGGTCGATCCATCCCATCAATATGCGGCTGGGTGGCTTCTACTCCGTCCCGCAACGCAACGACCTCAAGCCACTGGCCGAACTCCTGCGCCACGCACTCGACGACGCCTTGGCGATGGTCGAGATGGTGGCCGAGTTCGACTTCCCCGATGCGGAATTCGACCACGAGTTCCTGGCGTTGTCCCAGCCGAACCGCTACCCCATCGAGAACGGAGCGATTCAGCGCAGTGCCGGGCCGCCGTTCGCGATCGCTGATTTCAGCGACCACGTCGTCGAGTCCCATGTCCGGCACTCGACCGCGCTGCAGTCAGCCCTGGACGGCGGCCGTTACCTCGCCGGACCGCTCGCCCGGTATTCGCTGAACTCGGCTTGGCTTTCGCCGGTCGCCCGGGAGGCGGCGGCCCGCGGCGGTCTTGGTGCGGAATGCCGAAACCCGTTCCGCAGCATCGTGGTGCGTGCCGTGGAAGTCGTGTACGCCATCGACGAGGCGTTGCGCATCATTGCCGAATACGAACGCCCCGCCCGGGCCTACGTCGACGTCCCGCCGCGGGCGGGCATCGGACACGGCGTCAGCGAGGCCCCCCGGGGCCTGTTGTACCACCGGTACGAGATCGGCGACGACGGTCTGATCAGGGCGGCGACGATGGTTCCGCCCACCTCTCAAAATCAGGCCGCCATCGAGCACGAGATGGCCGAACTGGTTGCTGCCAACCTGACCATGGACGATGCGTCGCTGACCTCTCTGTGCGAGAGGGCAATTCGCAACCATGACCCGTGCATCTCGTGCTCCGCGCATTTTCTGACGCTCACCGTTGACCGTCGATGAGCGCTGACGTCGTGATCGGCATCGGCAACAGCTTCCGTCGCGACGACGGCGTCGGACTCGTCGTCGCCGAGGAGATCGCCCGACTGGGCATACCGCAAGTACGAGTGGTGATCGCCGCAGGCGAGCCCACTGCGATCCTCGATGCCTGGACCGAAGCCAGGCTCGCGGTCGTCATCGACGCGGCTACCGGAGAAGGGCTGAGCCCCGGCACGATACAACGATGGACGCCGGGCGAGTCGACTGCTGTTAACGTGGTCAGTTCGCATGCCATCGGCTTGCCAGAGGTCCACGCGCTTGGCGAAGCATTGGGCCGTCTGCCCGCGAGTTTGGTCGTTCTGGCCGTCAACGTCGCCGATGTCAGTCACGGCACCGGCCTGACGCCCGCCGTCGCGGCAGCTGTGCCCGCAGTGGTCGAGGCGGTAGTTGTTGAACTCTCTAGACCGCAATGAAACTGGCCTCGGTGCCGTCGGCAGCGGCCGCCTTCAGCTTGTTTGCGAGATTCGACATTGCACGCGCCACTGCCAATTCGCCGCCCGTACCGCCGGGCCCGTGTTCTGAGGGACTCAGCCTGGCCAGCCCCACCCCCACCGCCTCGAACTCGCCGAAGTGCAACCGAGCCGTTGCCGTGGTATGGCCATCGCGCTCGCGAACCGAAATCGTTACGGTCCAGTCATTTTCACCCTGTGGGAGTGTGCTTTCGTCCATCGCTTGATTCGACTACTTCCCCGAGTTCGCCAGTAGGGTCTGAAGTCCCCGTGGGTGTGACCTACGGCGCGTGATCAAGGACCAAAGACTCCTCAGCGCAGCGAGACGTGCTCTTAGCGTCAGTCAGGTAAGGCGGCGTCTGCGGCCTTGACCTTAGAGCTGGGAGACGAAGATGTCCGAAACCCTGGTTTCCACGCCGGCCGAGCCTCGACCGGCGAAATCAACTCGCGGTCTGAGTTTCGCCGCCCTGACCGCAATCGTGGCATCCAGCGCGAACAATGGGATGACGGCAACAACGTCGTCGCCCTGGAACCCGGCGTGGTGATCGCACACGTCACCTACATCGACCCCACGTCGTCACAGATCGGCCACAAGGAGTCGATGAAGGACACCGCTCGGGTGCTGGGCCGGATGTACGACGCGATCGAATACCGCGGAGCCGGTCAAAAGATCGTCGAGGAACTCGCGGAGTATGCCGCGACTCGAAACTCCGGCCGCACGTTCCGCGGTGAATTAAACGTCTTAGGCCGTTTCGGGGTCGGGTTTGCGGTTGTGACGTCGGTGGGCAATGGCGGCCAACGACGTGACCGCCCGCTCGATACCTGACGCGAGTTCGTTGACGTCGGGTCCGGCGTCGGGGTCGGCGGTGATGCCGAAAACCAGTTGATCACCGTAGCTCAGTATCGCGATTCCAGACCGCAGCCGAAGCGCCAACGGGGGGATGGGAAGCAACCGGACCACGTCTCGACCCATGATCTGCAACGCGCACCGTGGGCCAGGCACGTTCGTCGCAACCGTGACGATTCCTCGTTGCGGAAGCCGGGTGAGTGCCCGAACAGACCAGGCGGTGAGTGCGAATGGAACCAACTTGGTCGCGGCCAAGATGATGCTCGTGGCTTCTCGCTGCCCGCTGAACTTTGCGCGCGCGAGCCGTTGATGTACCACGCCCAATTGTTCGACACGATCCGCCTTATCGACCGGCAGATACGGGAGCATGGCCGCGACACGGTTATCGGTTCTGTCCATGGCGTCGGCCGAGCGCACCGACACGGGCACCAGAGTGCGGAGAGAATCGCGTCGAGGCTGCTCGCCGCGCCGAATGAGGGCCGCCCGGTAACTGTCTGTGATCGCTGCCAGCGCTACATCATTCAGAGTGACGTCAAATTCGTCGCGAATTGCCTCAACGTCGCGAATCGACACCTGAGCGGCGCTGTAACTTCGCAAAGTGGTGACTGGGCCGTTCAGGGACGACCGCGTTCCGGGTCGCAAGAGGCCGTCCAGGATGCTGAAGCTGCCGCTCGCCGCCTGGACGGCAACTGCCGTCACGTCAGAGGTCGTGCGCCAAGCGCCACGAACCCAGTCCAACGGGTTCAGGCTGGGTCTCGGCAATTCGAACAGCGACTTCGCCGGCTCGCTGGATGCCCGGATCTTGTGAGCGAACGTGTCAGGCTGGCCACCGTCGCTGAGACCGGCGAGCATATGCATCGCGGAGATTCCGTCGGCAATGCTGTGGTGGATCTTCATCAGGATCGCCCATCGACCGCCTGCGAGCCCTTCGATGATCCAGCACTGCCAGAGCGGTCGATCGCGATCCAGTCGCGGTTCCATCGCTTCGGCCGCGAAGCGGTACAGCGCGGCGTCGTCTCCAGGAGGCGGAAGAGCCGCGTGGTGTACGTGATGGGCAAGGTCGAAGGCGGGATCGTCAACCCATTCCGGGGCACCCAAGTCCAGCGGATGCGCGCGAAGCACTTGTCGGAACCGTGGCACGCAGGCAATTCGCTCGGCAAAGCCCGTCACCAGTGCGTCATAGTCCGGCATCGGTCCTGCCATCACTGACACGGAACCAACGGCCAGGCTCACGTGGCGGTCAGAATCTTCGGCCTCCAGGAAGGTCGCGTCGAGGGTGCTCAGGTGTGCCATGACATCACTGTCCTATGCGGGTCATTCGTGCACGAGGGGCAGAAGTCCTCTGCCGTGGGGACCCGGTGCCCGGATCGAGGAAGAGGGCGCACCACACCGCGATCCGCGCCATTTCAGCGATTCGAACGGGTGAGAACTTCGTTCCAATCAAGAAAGGTCGGTCGAGGACGACGAGTGTGACGATCGTCGAACGCAACCGGGGCTCGGCCTCGATCGACCATACGAACGCATCGCTGCTCCGAAGGAATTCGGCCACTGTTATGCCGCAATCGTGATGTCAACGGACAGCCAGTCAGCGATCGCCTGCGCGGAGCACCAATCGCCGCTGCGCACGGTCCGCGCGAGATCGTCGACCAAGGGCGTGCACACCCCGAGTTCGGCCAACCAGGCCGATACCGCGCTGACAATTCCGTCGGCGGGCACTCTGACGGTTCGCCCCGCGTGTAGCCGGTCGGTGAGTTGGTAGGAAGGCGCCGTGGTCTCAACGCGTCCCACCAGGCAGGTGAGTGACCTCATCGGTACCTCCTCCAATAGTGCTTCTCTGATCACACCAGCCCTGCCATGAACGCCGCTGGAGTCGAATAGCACGATCCGGCGGATGCTTTGGTCCTCGCGATTCCGCGTTCCCGATGGTCAACCCTCCTCTGGATGATGGGTCCAATGGCCATGGCCTCGGTGACCAACGACTCATGGCTTCTGCTGCCGGTCTTAATAGCGTCGTCCTATGGCCAGTTCAATAACGCGTCCGGGAATCGTCGTCGGTGTCGATGGATCGCCTGCCTCCAGAGTTGCCGTCGATTGGGCAGCGCGCGATGCCGCGATGCGAAATGTTCCGCTCACCTTGGTGCATGTCGTCACCGGCCTCGTAGGAACCGGGCCGGCGACACCGTTGCCTGCCGGCATCGGTGAATGGCAGCGAAGGCAGGGCCGGGAATTCATCGGCGACGCGGTGAAGGTGGCTCGGGAGGCGACGCAGGCCGGCGCCACTTTAGACATCGATACCGAGATGTACTACTCGGCAACCGTCCCGACGCTCGTCGATCTGTCAAAGGGAGCCGAGATGCTCGTGGTCGGCCGCCGCGGTCACAGTGGGATGGGCAACCTCTTGGGATCGATAAGCGCCGGAGTGGTCCAGCACGCGCACTGCCCAGTAGCGGTCATTCACGACGAGGACCCGTTGATGCCGCACCCCGCCGAGGCGCCTGTCCTGGTTGGTATCGACGCCTCACAAGTATCGGAGTTGGCCAGCGCGGTCGCCTTCGAGGAGGCGTCCCGCAGGCAGGTGGACCTCATCGCTCTGCACGCATGGAGCGACGCGGGGGTGGTCGACTTTCCCGGTATGGATTGGGCGATGACGAAAGCCTCGGCAGACGAAGTGCTGGTTGAGCGCCTGGCGCGGTGGCAGAATCGCTATCCCGACGTATCCGTTCATCGTGACGTCGTCTGCGATCGGCCGGCCCATCAACTCATTGAGAGGTCGGAGGCCGCTCAATTGGTTGTGGTCGGCAGCCACGGCCGTGGCGGGTTTGCGGGCATGTTGCTCGGCTCGGTCAGCGCGGCAGTCGTTCAGTCAGCTCGTATGCCTGTCATCGTGGTGCGGCAGCCGTAGCCGGCCGCGGGCCATTGCGAAAACGGATCGTGCATCCGGGAGCAACCGACTCGACGCGACCGTGACATTCGATCGTGACCGGCGGCAAGTCTCGGGGGCTCACACTCACCTCGGCGCCCCTTCCGCTGATCCGCACGTGCAGGTAGTGCCCGCGGTAGTGAATTGGAAAACCGAGTTCCCCCAACGATTCCGGCCAATGGGGGCTCAAGATGATGCGGTTTCCCCGTATCTCCAGCCCGGTGAAACACCGTTGCATGAGATCGACACTGCCGGCCATGGCCGCGAGGTGGATGCCCTCCGACGTGGTGCCGCCCTGGATGTCCGCGATGTCGGATTTGAGAACCCGCTGAAAGAACTCCATCGCACGGTCTCGGTTTGCGCGGGCCAAAACCCAGGAATGGACGACGGCACTGAGCGTCGAGCCGTGCGAGGTGCGGGCGATGTAGTGATCAACCATGTTGGGAATTTCGTGCGCAGGAAGATCGTAGCCAAGCCGGACCAGCAGTTCGCGTAGTTCATCGGACGACAGCAAGTACATCAGCATCAACGCGTCGGCCTGTTTGGACGCCTGGTACCGGTTGACGTCGTCTCCCTCCGCCTCCAATATGCGGTCGAGGCGGTCGATACTGCCGTACCGTGCCCGGTACGTTTCCCAATCCAATTCGGCCAGTTCCTCATACCCCTCGAACTGGCTGATCATCCCGCCGTGGAACGGCACGAACATTCGACGACTGACCTGCTCCCACTGCGCGAGTTCGTCGTCGCTCAGTCCGAGCTTTTCGCGCAGGTCCATCCGGTTCGGCAGCGGTATCGTCTCGAGTGCGTCCATGGCCCGCAGGATCACCCAGACCGCCATAACGTTGGTATAGGCGTTGTTGTCGACGCCGTCGTACTTTCTGTCCGGGTAGCCCGAATGGAACTCGTCGGGCCCGATCACGCCGTGGATACCATAGCGACCACGATGCTCTTCATACGTCGTCCTACTGACCCAGAATCGGGCGATTTCGATCAGCATCTCGGCCCCGTAGTCGATCAGGTAGGCCAGGTCTCCGGTGACTTGGTAGAACTGCCACACGTTGTACGCGATGGCGATCCCGATATGGTGTGCGAGATGGCTGGGGTCGGGATTCCATCGGCCCGATCGCGGATTCAGATGTGCTTCCGGACTTTCCTCCCGGCCATCGCTTCCCGACTGCCACGGATACATCGCGCCGGCATAGCCCGCCCGTTTGGCGGCACGACGCGCCTCGATCAGCCGCCGGTACCGGTAGCGCAGCAGCGCTCGGGTGATCATCGGGAACCTCAGATTCAGAACCGGAAAGATGAATAGTTCATCCCAGAAGATGTGGCCGCGGTATGCCTCGCCGTGCAGTCCACGCGCCGGAACACCGACGTCCAGATCTTCACAATGCTGCGAGACCGTCTGCAGGAGATGCATCACGTGTAGGCGCAGGATCCGCAATTCGTCGCCGTGGCCCTCGAGTTCGATCGACAGGCGTTCCCAGATATGCGACCACGCAAGCGTGTGGGCGTCGAGTATCTCGCCGAACCGGCCCTGCCGGCCCAGCCGACGTTCGGCCCCGGCGGAAGGCTCGGACGTGGCGACATCCCGCCCGGTGACCAACGTGACGACCTTGTCCACGACGAGCGATTGACCCTCTGCCATCTCGGCGAAGATCTCGTGCCCGATTTCGAATTCCTCGTCTAGAAAACGATATTTGGCAGCAGCGGGCTTGTCGTCGTGCCATACGGTCGTCCGTGCCGCGAGCGCAACCACTATCTGCGACTGCCGGGTCCGAGCCGTCACCGCCACCGAATTCTCGGTCAGCTCATACTTCCGCAATGAGTCCAGGTGGTTGCCCGCGAGTTGTCGGTACCGCTCCACGCCGCAGTTGCAGACATTCGCATCGATGGTCGAGCGGATCTCGATCGTCCCCGTCCAGTTCTCAGCGACAATCGTCGTCTCGAGTGCCGCGACATGGGCTTGGTTCATCGACGCGAACCGGCGTTGCGTCACCGCGGTGATGCGGCCTTCGTCGCCTTGGAAGCGCAGGTCGCGCGTCAGCACTGCGGCGCGGAGGTCGAGCGTCTGGCGGTAGGACAACAACTCAACGGAGTCGACATCGAACCAGTCACCGCCATCGATGCGAAATGTCAGCGGAAGCCAGTTGGGAAGGTTCACCAGGCTTTCGTGGCTGGTTGTCGTCCCGCCGATGACGTCGTCGAGACGGTCGTAGACGCCGGCGGCGTACGTTCCCGGGTAGTGATTGTCGCCTGCCCTGGTTTCGGGTGCGGCGCCCCTGGTGGCGAAATATCCATTACCGACAGTGCACAACGCTTCTCGCAGCCTCTCGTCGAGCGGCTCATATTCATCGAATGTGAGCGTCCACGCCTCGTCAGCGATGCGGTGAGCCATCCATGCCCCGCCACGGCGAAGCAACTCGCGCACCTCGATCGGGTTGTTGAGGGTGAACGTGGCAGCCGTCGGCCGGCCACCGTCCTCCTCGTGGCGAACGCAGATACCGACGCCACTGAGTCGAATCGCATCGAACGCGTCCTCGTCGGTGAGGTCGTCGCCGATATATATCGGTAACGTACGGCCCGTTCCGGCTATCCGGTCGCGGATCCAGGCCAACGCCGTGCCCTTGTCCCAATCGACGTCCGGCCGCAACTCGATCACTTTGCGGCCACCTGTCACTCGCAGGCCATGGCGCTGACCGCATCGGCGCGTCGCTGCGACGATCTCACGCACGCGATCGGGAGCGACATTGCGGTAGTGAACCGCGACGGCATAGCGCTTGGCTTCGACGCGTACCCCCGGAGTCCGCGATAGTTCCTCGCACAATTCGCGCGAGGCACCTTCGAGGATCGGTATAGCGGTCGCCGCCATGTCGTTGTCGTGGTGAGTGCCGTCGGGTGCGATCATTTCGAAACCGTGGCTGCCCGCATACCAGATACCGGGCAGGCCAACGCGTTGCCGGATGTCGGCGAGGTCACGGCCGCTCAGGATGACGACGGGGCACTGCGCTGCCAGTTTCTTCAGCCCCTCGGCGGCACCGTCGACGAGGGTGGCCGCATCCGGATCCGAGACGATTTCGGACAGGGTGCCGTCGAAGTCGAGGCACACGATCGTCTGTCGACCGTTTACGACCGCGCCGAGCTGACTATAGGACTCCAGTGCGTTCGGCAACTGCGCCATGCGCTTGTCGGCGGTGCGTACCTCTACCTCGGCGAGGTCGGCAACCACCACATCGGCACCGTGGGCAAGGAGGTCGTCGGCGTGACCGGTGCGATCGACACCGATGACGACTGCGAATCCGCCGTCACGGCCGGCCTGGGTGCCCGCCTCGGCATCCTCGATGACCACGGACCGTTCCGGCGTAACGCCCAGTCTGCTCGCCGCCTCCAACAGGACTGCGGGGTCCGGCTTGCCAGGCAGCCCGAGCGCTTCGGAGACGACGCCGTCAACCCGCACGGCGAACAGGTCGCTGAGTCCGGCCGCCTTGAGGATGCGTTCGGAATTGCGGCTCGACGAATAGACTGCGGTCGCAACCCCGGCTTCGGCCAGCCTGCGGACCAGTTCGACCGTCGAGTCGAAGACGGGCACACCAGCGTCCGCCACCTCGAGAAAGCGTTGCTGCTTGCGGTTGCCGAGTCCGAAGACCGTGTCCTCGAGCAGGTCCGACGGCTCTCCCAGGGGAAGCGAAATTCCCCGCGAAGCAAGGAAATCGGCCACTCCGTCATTGCGCGCCTTGCCGTCGATGAAGTGGCGGTAGTCGTCGTCGGTGAACGACGAGCAATTCTCACGGACATCTGCGCGCCTGTCCTCCAGAAACTCGTCGAACGTCGCCGCCCACGCTGCAGCATGAATCGAGGCGGTGGCTGTGACCACACCGTCGAGATCGAAGAGTACCGCGTCATGCAGACGCGGATCGATCGTCAGGACCGCATTCATGGCATTCGCTTCCTAGACATCTATACGCGCACGAGACCGACGTCGACCGGCTCGTCCGCGACCTCGAACAGCCTTTCCGTGTCGGCACGCGTGCACGGCTCGGTACCCGGCGTCATCAGCATGGCCGCACCCGCTGCGATCCCGTACCGCACCGATGTGCTCAGCGGCCAATCCCGGTTCAGTCCCACGGTGATCGCGGCGACCATGGCGTCGCCGGCGCCCACACCGCTGACCGCTCGCATCGGAATGGCATTGAACCGCAGGCTTTCTTGCTCTGTGACAAGTAGCGCACCATCGGATCCCAACGACACGACGACGGCTTTCGACAGCCCGCAGTCGATGATCTCGCGGGCAGCAGCCAATTGCTCGGGTTCGGTGATGAGTTCACGGCCGCAACACTCACGCAGTTCGCGGACGCTTGCCTTCAACAGAAACACTCCGGAGGTGATGTGCCGTAGGCCTCCGCCTGATGTGTCGAGGATCAGCAGCGCGCCGAGATCACGGCAAACCAGCGCCACCTGCTGGTAGAAGTTCGCGGGTAACCCTGGCGGCAGACTTCCGCTCGCGACAACGAACCGGGCCGATACCGCCGCTTCGCGGAGTTCAACGAGGCATTGTTGTTGTTCAACGAATGTGAGAGTAGGTCCGGGGAGCACGAACCGGTATTGCAGTCCGCTGCTCGTCTCGTTGACCGTGAAGCTTTCTCGCGTCGAGCCCTCGATCTGGACACGCCGAAAAGGAACCCCTCGTTTGTCGAGGAAATCGGCATACGCATCACCGATGGCGCCTCCCGCCGGGAAGATCGCCGACACCGATGCGCCCAGGTTGTGCGCCACCTGCGCGACATTGACACCGCCACCCCCGGGGTCGTATCGCACACCGGCGCAACGGACCTTCTCGGTCGGACGCACAACGTCGGCGTCCGTAGTGACGTCGAGCGCTGGATTCATCGTCAGTGTGACGATCGGCGCTTCGCCAGTCGTATTCATGACGTCGATCCGACTACGGGGCCTCGTTCGGCGGTAGGGGCTGAAGTCCCCTGTCGCAACGTCGGGACTTAGTGCCCTAGAGGGTCGTGACCTTCAGCACGTCGCTCGTGGTCCTCCGACGCTAGATACGAAGAGCGGCTGGCGAGAAGCTGGGCCCTATGCACAGCGATACCTACGTCCGTGACATCTCGACACTGCGAATCACCGACGCCGAGGAGGCGGGCGGCAAAGGTGCGAACATGGGTGAGTTGGTGGCGGCGAAGCTGCCCGTCCCACCCGGGTTCGTCCTGCTACGGGACTGCTACCGCGACTCCATGAAGGCAGGCGGGGTGGTCTCGGAGTTGAGCGCACTGCACCGTGAGGCCCTGGACAACGTAGCCGATACCGCGCGCCTTGCTGATCTGTGCGAGTGGATGCAGAGCCTTGTTAAGAAGGCCGGTGTCGCCGACTCGATCCGCGATCTGATCCTCGGCTCATACCACACGCTGGGGTCGAAAGCTGTTGTCGCGGTGCGGTCATCGGCGACCGGCGAAGATGGCAGCGACGCTTCGTTCGCCGGCATGAATGCGACCATCACCAATGTCAGCGGAGACGACGACCTCATCGAGTCAGTGGTTCGGTGCTGGATGTCGCTCTTCAGTCCCCGCGTCATCACTTACCGCGCCAGCCGTGAGTTCACCGCAGACCCGGCAATGGCGGTGGTGATGCAGCAGATGGTCGACTCCGACAAGGCCGGGGTCGCGTTCACCGCCGATCCGAGCACGGGGGCACGCGACCGGGTGGTCATCGAGGCGGCGTTCGGGCTGGGCGAGGTGGTGGTTTCCGGAGAGGTCGAGCCCGACACCTACATCGTCTCCAAGGAAACGCTCGAGGTGCTCGATGTCAGGCTCGGGCTCAAATCGTTCAAGATCGTGCGCGGTCCCGATGGCCATGACCATTCCATCGATCTGAGCGAGGAGGAAGCAAACGCTCGAGTGCTCGACGATGACGAACTGCGGACCATCGCCGAACTGGCGATCGCGACCGAGCAGCACAACGGATGCCCGCAGGACACCGAATGGGCCATTTCGGGCGGCCAGTCGTATCTGGTTCAGGCAAGGCCTATCACGACATTGCGCCACACGACTGCGCCGACATCGGAGACCAACGCAGTGCTGGCTCGCGGACTGGCCGCGGCACCGGGTATGGCGTCGGGCAGGGTGCGCGTCCTGCAAACGCCTGACCAAGGTGACCGGCTACTGGAAGGTGAGATCCTCGTCGCCCAGATGACCAATCCGGACTGGTTGCCCACGATCCGTCGCGCCGCCGCACTCGTCACCGACACCGGCGGGATGACCTGTCACGCTGCGATCGTCGCCCGCGAGTTGGGTGTGCCGTGCGTCGTTGGTACCCGCACCGCGACCCGAGACCTCCACGACGGCACGACGGCCACCGTCGATGGTGCGCACGGCCGGGTGTTGTCAGGCCGGGTCGAGGCGGCAACCACGGCTCGCACTTCGGTTGTCGAGCAAGGCGAACCGTCGCCTCCGCAGCAAGAGGTCACCGGAACCAAGGTCTACGTCAACATGGCGATGCCGGACGCGGCAGAAAAAGTGGCGGCCCAGGGAGCCGATGGCGTCGGCCTGCTGAGGGCCGAGTTCATGCTCACCGAAGCATTCGATGGTCGGCATCCGCGCGATTTGATCGCGCACGGTGAGCAGGAAGCCTTGGTCACTGGACTCGTGAAGCCGCTGTTGCGGATCGCCACTGCGTTCGCGCCCAGGCCCGTCATCTATCGCGCAACCGACTTCCGCACCAACGAGTTCCGCGGACTCAAGGGCGGAGACACCTATGAGCCCGTCGAGCACAATCCGATGATCGGATATCGGGGTTGCTATCGATACGTCAAAGAGCCCGATTTGTTCGCGCTCGAGCTGCAGGCTCTGGCACGAGTTCGGGAGCAGTCACCCAATGTGCATGTGATGATCCCGTTCGTGCGCACTCGCTGGGAACTGGAGGAGTGCCTCGCGCTTGTCGATGCGAGCCCACTCGGTCGCCAGCGCGGTCTGCATCGCTGGGTGATGGCGGAAGTACCGTCGGTCGTTCACTGGCTGCCCGAATACATCGGCATGGGTATCGACGGAGTGTCCATCGGCAGCAACGACCTGACACAGCTGGTGCTGGGAGTGGACCGCGACTCCGACATCTGCGCCGAACTCTTCGACGAGTCCGATCCTGCGGTTCTCGACGCCATCGGTCAGATCGTCGGCACCGCACGCAAATTCGGCATTACATCGTCATTGTGCGGGCAGGCACCATCGACTAACCCCGCGTTCGCCGAGCATCTGGTCCGAATGGGCATCACGTCGGTATCGGTGAACCCGGACGCGTTGGGCGCCGCCCGGCGGACGATCGCGGCGGCCGAACGCCGACTGTTGCTCGAGTCCGCCCGTGCTAAGTAAGCAACACGGTCACGGCGCCGAGGTAGATCAAGATCGAAAGCAGATCCTGGACCACCGTGGCCAGTGGGCCGGAGCCGAACGCGGGGTCCTTACCCAACGCCTGGAGAAACCAAGGCAGCACCAGGGCCACCACCGTGGCGATCGTGCTCGCGGACAGTACCGCAACGGCCACCGCCAGTCCGAGCAACCAATCATGTGTCATGAGAGCCACCAGCGGCACCATGACCACGCCCAACAGGACACCGACGAGCAATCCGGTGACCGCTTCTGGAGCAAGGATTCTACGAATTCCGACACCCACCGAGAGGCCACGGATCGCAAGCGTTTCGGTTTGGGTACCGACGGCGTCAGCGAGATAGACAATTCCCGGTACGAAATATGCGACGGCGAGCTGCGCGTTGAGCTGAGCCTCGAACGCGCTCATCAGGCCCGCAGAAACCATTGCGCCGATCAATCCGACCACCAACCAAGGCATCCGGTGCCACAACCGCCTGGCCACACTTTCGACGGTGGTCTGCCGAGCAGATTCGACCGAATGGAGAAAGCCGCCCAGCCGCGCCATGTCCTCGTCGTGCTCGTGCAGCAGAACGGCGAGCAGTTGCTGCGGCGCGATGAGACCGCGAAACCGGCCTTCGTCGTCGACCACCGCAAGGCCAGGCTCATTGCGCTGCACCGCTTGCCAGGCAGCATGCTCTTGATCCGTATCGGGTGCCACCACCGGGGGCGAGGGATCCATCACCTCGCGCAGTGTCGCCCCGCCCTGCGCGCCCAACATCTGCTCAATTGTGGCGACACCCACAAGGCGGTCGTTGTCGAGCACCGCGACGGCTGCGGCGCTGTCAAACCGTCTCCCCAGCATCCCATCAAGCGTCGCGGACACGAGATCGTTTGCGGCTGCGGTGGGAACGCGAGTGCTGGCGTGCCACAAGGCAGTGTTGGCATGGCCGCCAAAGTCGGTTCTGAGGTCGCTGACCATAGCTCCGGACACTACAGACCTGGACGGCCACCCATAGGCGAACAGATTCGCCCGCCGTCCGCGGTGACCCATCCTGAGGAACGACGATGTCTGTAGATGCGTTCCGTGCACGGTTTTCCCCATGGCGTGCGCATGTCGAGCCGGCTTTGGTGGTGGTCACGGTCGGCGCACTGGCGGCGGGTGGAATAGCGTGGCTAGCGGGATCGCGGGGTGTGGCCGACGCGTGCTGGATCGTCGGCACCTCGGTCGCGCTGGTGCCTGCGGTGCTGTGGGTGATGGCGGCGCTGCGACACGGACGGGCCGGGGTGGACCTGATCGCCGTGCTTTCGCTGGTCGGCACGCTGCTCGTCGGCGAGTATTTGGCGGGTGCGCTGATCGCGGTGATGCTGGCCGGCGGCCGCGCGCTGGAGGGGGCCGCGGAACGACGCGCATCGCACGACTTGAGGGCGCTACTCGAACACGCGCCGCGATTCGCTCGACGCCGGATCGGCGCGGATATCGCGGTGATACCGCTGTCGGAGGTCGCGGTGGACGATCGCCTGGTCGTGGGTTCGGGCGATGTGGTGCCGGTCGACGGGCGCATCGTCGACACCGCGGCGGTGTTGGATGAGTCGGCGCTCACCGGTGAGCCGCTGCAGGTGGAGCGCGGCTCCGGCGAGCCGGTGCGAAGCGGTGTGGTCAACGCGGGCAACGTGTTCGAGTTGCGTGCCACTGCGACGGCGGCGGACAGCACGTATGCCGGTATCGTACGGTTGGCCGAGCAAGCCGGAGCCGAAAGTGCGCCGATCGTGCGCCTCGCCGACCGGTACGCCGCCTGGTTCCTACCGTTGGCGCTGCTGACGGCGGGCGGGGCTTGGGCCGCGAGCGGCTCCGCCGTGCGGGCAGTCGCGGTCTTGGTCGTCGCGACTCCCTGCCCACTGTTACTTGCCGCACCGGTGGCGATCGTCTCGGGGTTGTCACGCGCCTCGCGTCAGGGTGTGGTGATCCGAACCGGTGGGGCACTGGAAAACCTCGGTCATGCAGCGACTCTGGTGATGGACAAGACCGGCACCCTCACGATGGGACGTCCGGTCGTGGTCGAGATCCTGACCGCACCGGGCCGCGATGCCATCGAGGTGTTGCGGCTGGCGGCGTCGGTGGATCAGATGTCTCCCCACGTGCTTGCCGAGGCCATCGTCACCGAAGCTCTCACCCGCGGCCTGCAGCTGTCGTTGCCGAGCGATGTGACGGAGGAAGCGGGCCGAGGCGTCACCGGCAGGATCGATGATCGCCGTGTTCACGTCGGCAAGCTGCCGCCCGACATGGTCACCGCGGGATGGGCGCGCGCGGCGATGAACCGGGCTAGCCTCGACTCGGCCGCGATCGCTTGGGTGAGCGTCGACGGTGAGCCGACGGGTGCGATATTGCTGCGGGATCCGTTGCGCCGCCAAGCACCCCGCACGGTACGGAGACTCCGCGCCGCGGGGTTGAAGCGGTTGGTCATGCTGACCGGCGACAGGGCCGAGCCGGCCCGTGAGGTTGCCACGGTGCTCGGGCTCAATGAGGTCTATGCCCAACAGAGCCCGGCCGACAAGGTCGCGGCAGTGCGCGCCGAACGCGATCGCGCGGTGACTGTGATGGTCGGCGACGGAATCAACGACGCTCCGGCGCTGGCAGCGGCGACCGTCGGCGTCGCGATGGGCGCGCGCGGCGCGACGGCGTCCTCGGAAGCCGCTGACGTCGTGTTGACCACCGATCGACTGGATCGTCTCGCCGATGCGATGGATATCGCCCGGTGGTCGCGGCACATCGCCGTGCAGAGCGCGACGGTCGGCATGACCTTGTCGATGATGGCCATGGCGATCGCCGCGCTGGGCTGGCTTCCGCCGGCAGCGGGCGCCCTCCTGCAGGAGGGGATCGATGTCACGGTGATCCTCAACGCGCTGCGCGCGCTGAGGGGAAACCCGTCCGTCGAGGTCGAACTGCCGGAAGGCACCGAAGACATGTTGCGTCATTTCTCGGCCGAACACGACGAGATGCGTGACACCATCGGGCTGCTGCGGGACGCCGCTGATCGTCTGGCCGCTGGTGCCGATCCCTCGGCACTGGAGTCGTTGACGCGTGCGCACGCCTTCCTGATTGAGCGGATTCTGCCCCACGAACGCGCCGAGGAGACACAGCTCTACCCGGCACTGGCCCGCCCACTCGGTAGCGGCGAAGCCACCGCCACCATGAGCAGGACCCACGCCGAGATCCAGCGATTGTCCGATCGGATCGGCACACATCTGGCGCTCGCCCAGGCGAGCAACGGAATCCAGCCCGACCAGGTCGACGACCTTCTCGCATGTCTGTACGGGCTCTACGCGCTGCTGCGACTTCATTTCCTGCAGGAAGAAGAGAACTACTTCGCGCTCACCGAGACGAGCTGTGACGCAGTCACTCCTCCCCGACCCGCAATGCGGCCGGAGCCGCCACGCCAAAGGAGTCGTCGTTAGACAGCTCAACGCAATTCACCGCTTTCTTGCGGCGGCGTGGGACGCATACAGGACAGCCAGACAAGGGAGGGCGGGTATCACCCGTCGACAGCAGGAGCGCTTGCGGGATCTCGTCGCGTACGCGCGCGCCCACTCCGCGTACTTCGCCGACCTCTATCGCGACGTTGAAGAGGCATTGACAGATGTCACGCAGTTGCCTGTGGTGACCAAGAGCGAGATGATGCGTCACTTCGATCAGTGGGTGACCGATCCGTTGGTGAACCGGAAAGAGGTGGAGGCGTTCGCCGCTGATCCCGCCATGGTCGGGCACGAATACTTGAATCGCTACGTGGTGTGCACCACGTCCGGCTCGACCGGTACGCCGGCGATCCTTCTCCATGATCGCGGGGCACTGGCCATCTACAACGTGCTCGGCTACATCCGCGCATTGCCCGTGGCGATGTTCACTCCGCGCATCCTCTGGGCACTGGTGCGCGGAAGGAGCAGACTCGCAGCCGTCTTCGTCACCGGGGGGCATTCCCTTGGCAACACCATGATGGCGCGCCGCCTGCGAGCCATGCCGTCACGCGCACGGATGCAACGGCTGTTCTCCGCGCTCTCTCCCCTTCGTGAGTTGGTCGCGGATCTCAATGCGTTCCAGCCTGTGGTGCTGGGGGGCTATCCCAGTGCTCTGCAATCGCTGGCAAAGGAGCAGCAGGCAGGAAGGCTGCATATTCATCCTGTTCTGGTCAACGCGGCCGGCGAAACGCTCAGCGCTGCGGTACGCCAGCAGATCGAAGTGGCGTTCGACTGTCGGGTGGGCAACTACTACGGTTCCTCCGAGGCTGTCGGGTTGACATTCGAATGTGCGGCCCAACGGCTACACGTCAACAGCGACTGGTACATCGTCGAACCCGTCGATGAGCATGATCGACCAGCGCCCGCAGGGCAAATGTCGCACGACGCGCTGGTGACCAACCTCGCCAACCGGATTCAGCCGATTATCCGCTACCGGATAGGAGATTCAGTCGCTTTCGACGCCGAAAGCTGTTCCTGTGGAAGTCCATTTCCAACGATTCGGGTCATCGGACGCACGGACGACGTGCTGACTATCCCGCCTCGCGGGGCGATCAGATCCGCATTCTCCCGCTATCCATAGCGACAGTGGCAGAGGAGACACCGGGCGTGGCGAATTGTCAGCTGATTCAGCGCGGGCCATTGAATCTGACCGTCCGACTCGCGGTAAAGGTGCCGGGCGAGGAACAGGCGGTATGGAACACGCTACGAAAACGACTGGGGGCCTTCCTAGCCGAGCAGGGAGTCAATCATGTGACGATCGAGCAGGCGGCGGAACGACCACAACTGAACCCTCGAAGCGGGAAATTCCGGCAGGTCTACGTAGATGACAACATGTGAGTGGCGGCACACCGCGAACTGTGATCGGACCATCTCTACGACGTTGTTGTAGAGCTGAGTCCATTGCCAAAGAGACTAGCGGCCCAGCGTTCGCGGCGCCGGTGTCGCCAGGAGTGTTTGACGTTTTCCGTGGAGTTCTGCAGCGAGGTCGTGCTCGAGTGCCGGTACGGTTATTCCGCGGCGCCGCAGTTGGCGGTCGAGCGCCTCGATGAACAAGCCCTCGCCGCGACGGCGGCAGCCCAAGACGGCATGCTCGTTCATGACATCGCGAGTCAACGCCGCGGCGGGGCAGGAGGCCACCACCTCCAGTGAGGCGCGAAGGT
Organism: uncultured Actinomycetota bacterium; assembly: GCA_963786995.1. Classification (GTDB taxonomy): domain Bacteria; phylum Actinomycetota; class Actinomycetes; order Mycobacteriales; family Mycobacteriaceae; genus Mycobacterium. The sequence continues at coordinate 285,599 of CAWBBH010000013.1, forward strand.
CCAGTGTCGTGGTCACTCCGCAGGACGGCGAAGCACCGATCCCGACGATGCTCGCGACTGTGACACCCGAACGCTCGTAATCGGCCACATCACGGACCACGCGGCGCGCCAGCCGCCAATACACGACGCGGGTCCACCAGACGAATGCGCGCAGCAGCACACCCCGCAGCGGGTACAGCGGTCCACCTTTGGAGTGGTAAAGCCCAAGGCTGTGACGTTTGAGTACGCCGCCCCACGCCAGCCGTTCCGGGCATGGCAGCTGATGGATCCCATAGCCGGCGCCGATCAGCTCGTCGGCGAGCTCGGCAACCGCGCCCGCGCGGGTGGCACCTCCGGCGTAACGCGTGTTCTGGTTGAGCAGACAGTGCGACACCAACACAACTCGCCGACCGCGTTGGTCGCGCAACTGCTCGAGTAACAGCCGCTCCCGCGGTGGCCCAGGCTTACCCATCAGCACGGACTCGTCCACGACGGCTCAGCCGATGGTCGAGGACTGGACCGCTGGACGTACGCTCGCCGAATCAGTGCGTCCCGATGCAACAGATCGCGCAACAGCGGGAATTCGGTGTGCACATGCCTGTCCATTGCGCCCGCGAAGGACCTGGAAAAATACAGCCGCAACAGCGGATCAAGCACGCGTCCACGCCCGGACCATCCCGCAGTGATGGCGTGGCGCAGGTGAACACCATGCTCGTCTGTGCGCAATGTCAAGGCCAACCGGACCGGCAACCGCAGTCCGCCTAGGCGGAACTGCCACACGATCCTCGTTCCCGGCACCGTCTCGATCACCTCACCGACCATCCGCACGTGCCGAGATCCCGACGTACTCATCCATCAGTACAACGTCGCCGACGTGATCGGCACCCGGCCCATGCTCGAGTACGTGCAGTTCGAGATGCGTGCCCGGCCACCAGGCCTGGTAATTCTCATCGCCACAGTCCAGCAAGAAGTCGGTGATCTCTTCGCCAGTCAGACCGTTGACGGTCATTTCTGATTCCAGCGTTAGCACAACAAGCTCCTTGTCTCCTACTGGCGTACCACTCAAGGGCACACCCGCGCGGATCGTCGGCGCTAGGGCCTCAAGTCACCTCCAATGCCGCAGATCTGTTCGCGCCTATCGGTCCGGACCCCAATCGGGTAGAGACAAAACGGCACCGCGGCGCGGGTCTGAGGTCACAAAGATGGGGGCATTTGAGTTCTGATGAGACGGCCCGGAACTGTTCAGACTCTGTTTCATATTCATCGATGGCTGGAGGTCTCAGATGCGGGTACCTCGAGAATTGTTCTTCGACTCCGGCGGCGTGCAGTGTGCGGCCGATCTGTACTGGCCAGACATTGTGAATGAAGACGTTCCGTGCGTGGTGATGGGGCACGGAGGTAGCGCCACCAAGCGTCTTGGGCTTGTCGGCTACGCACACGCGTTCGCCTCGCGAGGGATGGCGGCTCTGGCTTTCGACTACCGGCACTTCGGAAAGAGTGAGGGACAGCCTAGGCAAGTCATCGACGTAGCTGAGCAACAGGACGATTACCGTGCCGCGGTGCGCTTTACACGGACCTGTGAAGGAATAGATGCCGACCGGGTCGCTCTCTGGGGAACATCCCTCAGCGGCGGTCACGTCCTCGCCGTCGCGGCCACTGATCCACGTATCGCCGCAGTAGTTGCCCAGGTGCCTGTGATCGACGGCTGGCATCGTGGGCGCACCATTCGCCAACGGTTGAATCGGGAAGTAATCAGGCGCACTGGCCAATTCACCGTCGCCGCGATCCGCGACACGGTCGGCGCTTTACGGGGTGAAGCGCCGCATCTTGTTCCCGTCGTCGCCGAGCCGGGCCACGTTGCCGTGTTCACCGAACCGGAAGCCAAGAGGGCCTTCGACGCGCTGGGCGGAGAGGCGGTCGGCTGGCGCAATCAACTCGCCCCCCGCTTCATCTGGTCGCTTCCGCGTTACCGGAAAGGCACCGCCGAAAGTCTGCACATGCCGGTATTGATGTGCCTGGCAGACCACGACCTGCAGGCGTCGAGCCGATTTGCCGCCCACATCGCGTCGCTGATGCCAAACGTCGAGATCCGGCACTATCCGGTCGGTCACTTCGACGTCTACGTGGGATCTCTGCGGGACGAAATCACGTCTAGCCAGGCAGCGTTCTTCGAGCGCCAGCTGATCGCCGGCGCAGCTGCGGGTGACCATCAGCGCAAAGGATAGGGACCTAGGACCGTAGCTGTGATCGACGGCGGCCAATAGCGTCAAGGTGTCGATTTGTGGATGGAGTGCACGATGAACGAGACACATACCCCGTCGCCGGTCGTTGCCGGCGTCGATGGCTCGGAGTCGGCGAATCGCGCGGCGTTGTGGGCCGCCGACGAGGCGGTCAGCCGCGGAGTGCCGCTTCGACTGGTTTACGTGACCAAGGCGCTCCACGAGTCATCGGAGGAGTACACCGAAGAGGTGAAGCACGCCAAAGCGGCACTCCGGGCGGCGCAAGAGGCCATCGAATCATCGGGACAGCCGGTCAAGATTGAGACCGAAATCGTGACGGGGCCACCCGGTGCCGCGCTCATCTCGGAATCGAGTCAAGCCGGCATGGTCTGTGTCGGCTCCGTGGGGATCGGCCGTTACGCCAGATCAATATTGGGTTCGACCGCAACAGAACTCGCCGAAAAGGCGCATTGCCCGGTGATGATCGTCCGCCTTCAGGATGCAGAACCCGCAGGCGATATCAGCTGGATCGTCGTAGCCAAGACAGGGACCGCCGACAACAGGGTCGTGATCGACCATGCGATGCAAGAAGCGCAGCTCCGTCGAGCGCCCGTGCTTCTATTGGGCAACCAGACCAAAGGGGGCACGGCAACACAATCCGGCCTCGAGCGTGAAGTCCAGCAATGGAAGCAGCACTACCCCGATGTGCACATCTACCCAGTCGCCAACCGAGCGGACGTCGGTCACTTCATGCGCAAGCACCACGAGCCGATTCGACTCGCGGTGATTGGGGAATCCGAGGTGGGTGAGCTCGCAGACATCGTCGGGCCCTACGGCCATCCGCTGTTTCACCATTCCGAATCCTCCGTGCTGATCGTGCGTTCTTGACGCTTCTCACGTGCGTCGACGATTCGACGTTGCTTGATTCGGGCTGGGCTGGCCGTGTCACCCGGGGAGACGCGACTCCTTTTCGATCAGATCTTCGGCGGCTGTCAGATGCTTCTGTGCCTGATCGAGGTCGGCAGCGAACTCACCGACATAACTGTTAACGGTGCCCGCCGCCGCGGCCAAGCACATATGCGCGGCTTCGTGAGCATCCTCCGCTGCCGCTTGGACTTCGCTCGTCACATCCGGGTCAGGGCTCGGTAGGTGGGACCGCAGGTCGACGGCGGCGAGGTCGTGCATCCGTCGACACGTGGCTTCAAGGGTGCTGTCGTCCATTTGCTGAATGGCGAGTTCCGTATCAGCGAGTGCGTCCTGTAGGCCTTCAACGTGTTCGCTGGTTCCCGACCACCAATCCTGAATTGCCGCGGCGCGCTCCGATGTCGTCGCCGAGGCTGAGTCCGTTGACCCGCGGCCTCCGGTGAAGACAAGAGCGGCAGCAACGCCGGTGAGTACGACCACGGCAACGATGGCCGCCCCCACGATGGCCCACTTGGCGCGGTACCACACCTCCGAATCGAGCGGTTCCTGTTCCAGAGGGGCTCCACATTCTCCGCAAAACTCGAAACCGGCCAGGTTGGGATGGCCCTGCGGACAGTTCAACATGTGCGAATCCTTTGTCTTCGAACTACTTCGGTGTGTCCGTCGGCGCTGTATCGCGTGCCGGTTCGCCGAAGCTCAATTTGACGAAGTTGCTGATGCCGAATCGCTCGAACGCGCGGCGGCGCCGCGCAGACAGCTCGGGCGCCGCAACCGTCGCATCAATGATCTCTGGGTCGACGACTTCAAATGAGTGCCCGTCCATCGTGATCGTCGCGCGACCGGAGGCCAGCACATTGCGCAACCAATCGACACCGGTGCCGTAAGGGAGCGGCAGAATGAAGCCGCCCTGCACGCGATCCGCCACAACCGGCGTGGCGTACTTCTTGCCGGAATGACGACCGGTGTGCCTGATGACCGCCGCGTACCAGTGTTTGCGGCCCGCCAAGAGCATCATCACGGGGTTGAGCACGTACTTATTGAACGTTCGCACTTTGTCGCGAGCGGCAATCACCATGCTGTTGGACATTCCTTGATGGTTCTCGTGGGCTCTACAGACGGACAGGGCCGATCGGACCGCGCACCAGAGGACCAATGGCACCTGAAAGCCCAAAGCAAGCCCTGACAACTACCGACCGGTGACTTTCGTCTCTATTGCGGTTCGACCCCGGTCGAAACGATGGGTGAGATGCAACCGACCCGAAGGGAACAGTGATGACGCCGACCTACCGCGAGGAACTCACCCGGGCGGAACTCGACGCCATCGCCTGGCGATTTCTCCGATCCGAGTTCAGCGGCAATATCTACGCCGATTGGCCGCTCGATCGACGCGTCGACGCCTACCTACAGCATCACGGGCCAGCCGAGCTTCTCAACGATGGTTCCGCCTACGACGCGCTCCTGGACCGCATCATGGCCAACATCGGCGCCGCACTGCGCAATGGAGTTCTTGAGCCGCCCCAAGCCTCGGAATCATCATGAGGGTCATCGAAAAAGCGTCAGAGGACTGGGCAGTCCAACCGAATTTCTCCGACTACGAGCAGACGCGCACCGACTTCCGTTGGTCAGCAGTGCCCAACTTGTGCGCTGGTATGGGTCCCGGGGGCTGCAACATCGCGTACGCCGCCGTCGACGGGCACGCCGAAGGCACCGCAGGAGACCGCACGGCGCTGAGGTTCATCGCCGATGAAGGCACCACGGAAGACCTCGTCCTTCACGAGATCAGTTATGGCGAGCTCGCAACGTTGGCACGCCAATTCACCAATGTGCTGCGCTCGTTGGGTGTTCGTAAGGGTGAGCGGGTGTTCACCATCATGGGCCGTGTTCCGGAGCTGTACGTCACCGTGTTCGGTGCGCTTCGCAACGGCTGTGTGGTTTCGCCCCTGTTCTCAGCCTTCGGCCCGGAGCCCCTCGCCACCCGTGTCAATCTCGGCGAGGCCAGTGTGCTCATAACGACGTCGGCGATCTATGAGCGCAAGCTCGCAAAGATCCGAGATCGGTTGACATCCGTTCGGCACATCATCTTGCTGGATCAAGGCGTGTCGCGCGGTGAAGTGGCGGGGACATTGAACTACCGGCACTTGATGGCCAGCGTCAACGACGACGCACCGATCGAGGCCACGACGGCCGACGACCCGGCGCTGCTCCACTTCACCAGCGGCACCACGGGAACGCCAAAAGGCGCGCTGCACGTGCACGGTGCTGTCGTGATGCATTACCTCACCGGGCTGTACGCGCTCGACCTACATCCCGATGACATCTACTGGTGCACAGCTGATCCGGGTTGGGTAACCGGGATGTCCTACGGTGTGATCTCGCCCCTGCTTCACGGTGTCACCTCGATCGTCGACGAGGCCGAATTCGACGCCGAGCGCTGGTACCGAATCCTGCAGTCACAGCGAGTATCGGTCTGGTACACCGCCCCGACCGCGATTCGCATGCTCATCAAAGCAGGCCCCGAGCTTGCGGGAAGATTCCAGTTTCCTCGGCTCCGGTTCATCGCCAGCGTTGGCGAGCCGCTCAACGCCGAGGCGGTGTGGTGGGGAAAACGCGTGCTTGGCTTGCCTATTCACGATAATTGGTGGCAAACCGAAACCGGCGGAATCATGATCGCGAACACCCCCGCTTTCGACATCAAGCCGGGTTCGATGGGTCGGCCTCTGCCAGGCGTCGACGCATACGTGGTGCGCCGCCATGACGACGGCACGATCACGGTCGTCGAGGAACCCGGAGTCGAGGGGGAGCTTGCCCTCAAGCCAGGATGGCCGTCGATGTTCCGAGGTTATCTGCATCAAGAGGAGCGCTACCGGAGGTGCTTTGCCAAGGACCTCTATCTCAGCGGGGACCTCGTCAAGCGCGACGTCGACGGCTACTTCTGGTTTGTCGGCCGCGCCGATGACGTGATCAAGTCCGCCGGACACCTGATAGGGCCGTTCGAGGTAGAGAACGCCCTGACCGATCATCCGGCGGTAGCCGAGGCGGCCGCGATCGGGAAACCTGACCCGACCGTCGGCGAGTTGGTGAAGGCGTTCGTCACACTCAAGGACGGGTTTGTCCCCAGCGACGAACTGCGACTGGAAGTGCTCGGCCATGCCCGCAAGCGCCTGGGTGCTGCCGTCGCGCCGAAGGAAATCGAGTTCGTCGAAACGCTGCCCCACACCCGTAGCGGAAAGATCATGCGACGCCTGTTGAGGGCCCGTGAACTCGGACTACCCGAAGGCGACACGTCCACGGTCGAAGCTCCGGCGCCGCAGCAACTGAAGGCATCGTCATGAACGACGCCACGCTGGCCCGCGCGCTTCTGTCGGACATGGTGCGCGTGCGACTGATGGAAGAAAAGTGCGCAGAGCTCTACAGCGCAGCCAAGATTCGCGGCTTTCTTCACCTCTACATCGGTGAGGAGGCGGTGGCCGCCGGTTCTTTGCGAGCGCTGACCGGCGGCGACGCGGTGGTGGCCACCTACCGCGAGCACGCCCACGCGCTGCTGCAAGGCGTGCCGATGACCAGGATCATGGCCGAGATGTTCGGCAAACAGGAGGGCTGCTCACGCGGGCGGGGTGGCTCGATGCATCTGTTCGACGCGGGCGTCCGGTTCTACGGCGGCAACGCCATCGTCGCCGGGGGGCTGCCGTTGGCGGTGGGATTGGCCCTGGCGGACAAGCAGCTGGGCCGAAAGCGGCTCAGTGCATGCTATTTCGGTGAGGGTGCGATCGCCGAGGGCGCGTTTCACGAGTCGCTGAACCTGGCCGAGCTGTGGCAACTGCCGGTGCTGTTCTGCTGCGAGAACAACCTGTACGCGATGGGCACGGCACTGGACCGCGAGCTGTCGCAGGTCGATCTGACCGCCAAGGCCGCGTCGTACCGGGTGCCGGCGCTGGCGGTGGATGGGATGGATGTGCTGGCCTGCCACGCCGCCGCCCAAGAGGCGGCCTACCACGTGCACAGCGGCGCGGGTCCGTTCTTCCTCGAGTTCCGCACCTATCGGTTCCGCCCACATTCGATGTTCGACCCAGAGCTCTACCGCGACAAGACCGAGGTCGAACACTGGCGTGAGCGGGATCCGGTCCGCACGTTCACCGAAAGGTGCCTCGCGGAGGGCATGCTGAGTGATGACGATGTCGCGGCGATCCGCGCCGCCGCCGAAGTCGAGGTGGCGGAGGCGGTCGCCTACGCCGAGGCCGGAACGTTCGAGGATGTGGCCGACCTGAGTCGAGATGTGCTGACGCCCGAGCCGGTCCGATGAAGACGGCATACCGCACCGCAGTGCATGATTCGATCCGCGATGCCATGCTCGCCGATCCGCGGGTGATCCTGATGGGCGAGGATATCGGCCGTTACGGCGGCACCTACGCCGCGTCCAAAGGCCTGCTGGAGGAGTTCGGCCCGGACCGCATCCGCGACACTCCGCTCTCCGAGCTGGGCTTCGTCGGGGTGGGCATCGGCGCAGCGCTCAACGGGCTGCGGCCGATCGTCGAAGTGATGACGGTCAACTTCAGTCTGCTCGCGCTGGACCAGATCGTGAACACCGCTGCGGCGTTGCGTCATATGTCCGGCGGCCAGTTCTCGGTGCCGCTGGTGGTGCGCATGGCGACCGGGGCCGGACGCCAGTTGGCCGCCCAGCATTCACACAGCTTCGAGGGTTGGTATGCCCACATCCCGGGGATCAGGGTCGTGGCCCCGGCGACGGTGGCCGACGCCTACGGGATGCTGCCCACCGCCCTGGCAGACCCGGACCCGGTGATCATCTTCGAGCACGTGCAGTTGTACAACACCTCGACGGACATCGACATGCTGGCGCCTACCGACATCGACCGGGCCGCGGTGCGGCGCGCGGGCAGGGATGTCACGATGATCGCCTACGGCGGCAGCGTGCCCAAGGCACTCGATGCCGCCAACGAACTTTCGCTAGCCGGAATCGACTGTGAGGTAATCGATTTACGCGTGCTGCGGCCACTTGACGACGAGACCATTTTCGAGTCGGTGCGCAAGACTCACCGGGCCGTGGTGATCGACGAGGCGTGGCGCACCGGCAGCCTGGCCGGTGAGATCAGCGCGCGCATCGTGGAGCACGCGTTCTACGACCTGGACGCGCCGATCGCCAGGGTGTGCACCGAGGAAGTGCCCATTCCCTACGCCAAGCACCTCGAACAGGCGGCCCTGCCACAACCGGAAAAGATCGCGGCCGCCGTGAAGAATCTGTTGGGTGACCGCTGATGACCGAGTTCACGATGCCCGCCCTTGGCGCCGACATGGACGAGGGAACCCTCAACGAATGGCTCGTCAAGCCCGGTGACACGGTGACCCGCGGACAGATCGTCGCCGTTGTGGAGACGACCAAGGCCGCGGTGGAGATCGAATGCTGGCAGGAAGGCACGGTCGCCGAGCTGCTGGTGCCAGTCGGCCAGACCGTCCAGGTTGGTACGCCGATGGCGCGGTTGGTGGCACCGGGCGAACCTGCAGAGCCGACACCGACGCCGGCCGCCGTCCAGCCCGCCGCAGCCCAGCCTGCCACTGCCCAGCCCGCCACTGCCCAGCCCGCCGAAGCCCCGGTCGCCGTACCCGCACCGGTTTCGCCCTCCGAACACCACCGCCGTTGGATCTCCCCCGCCGCCCGTCGACTAGCGCTGTCGCTGGGGGTAGACGTCGACACGGTGACCGGTACCGGCCCGCAGGGGGCCGTCATCATCAGCGACGTCGAGCACGCCGCGGCCCACGTAGAGGCGGCCGTCGCCGAAGCACCGAAACCCGTTGCAGAACCGACGCGCTCGCTGTCAGCCAAGGAGGTCGCGGCCAGACGGGCCGTGGAGATGCGCCGCTCAATCGCCGCCGCGATGAGCCGGTCGAAACACGAGATCCCGCACTACTACCTGACCCACGAGATCATGATGGACAAGGCGCTGCGCTGGCTGGCCGACCGCAACGCGCAGCGGGACGTCACCGAGCGGGTACTGCCGGCGGTACTGCAACTGAAGGCCGTTGCCCTCGCGGCCCAACGCTTCGGCGAACTCAACGGATTCTGGCGCGACGACTGCTTCGCGCCCGCCGCCGCAGTTCACGTCGGGGTGGCGATCTCGCTTCGCGGCGGCGGCCTGGTGGCGCCGGCCATCCATGACGTCGCCGGCAAGAAGCTTGATGAGCTGATGGGTGACCTCACCGATCTGGTGGCACGCGCCCGCGCGTTCTCGTTACGCAGTTCGGAGATGGCGGATCCGACCATCACCGTCACCAATCTCGGCGACCAGGGCGTCGACGCGGTGTTCGGCGTGATCTACCCACCCCAGGTTGCCCTTGTGGGGTTCGGCAAACCGGCGCAACGGGTGTGCGCTGTCGATGGCGGCATCCGTATCGCCACAACGGTGCAGGCCAGCCTGGCGGCCGACCACCGCGCCAGCGACGGTCACCGTGGCGCGTTGTTCCTGGCCTCCGTGGCCGACATGCTTGCCCAGCCCGACCTCCTGGAGAACTGAGAGAGAAGATGACGACTCAAGATGACATTCGCGCCCAGGTGCTTTCTGTGCTGACAACGATTGCGCCCGAGGTCGATGCAGAGGACATCGAAGACGACGTCCTGCTCCGGAATCAGGTGGACCTCGACTCGATGGATTGGCTGAACTTCCTCATCGGCATCCACAAGCGGCTGCATGTAGATATTCCCGAGTCGGAATACAAGTCGCTACGCACGTTGGCCGATGTGATCGGCTATGTCGAACGACATGCGGTCCACTAGGCACTGCGAGCGAGCGAGTCGATGGTTGCCTGGAGCTTGGACCCGACCTCGTCGGCTACCGGACGCAGCTCGTCGTCACCGGACACGTCAACCAAAACTTGCGGATCCATCGCCTCAACCAGCACGGCGCCCTGGCTGTCCGGGTCGGCGCGGACGACGACGTTGCACGGCAGGAGCAACCCGATCTGGCGATCGACATTGACCGCGCGGTGTGCGAGCGGCGGGTTACATGCACCGAGGATCAAGTAGTCCTCCATGTCCTCGCCGAGTTTGGCCTTCAGCGTCGCCTTGACGTCGATTTCGGTCAGTACCCCGAAACCCTGACCTGCGAGCGCTTTACGGGTCAGTTCGACCGCGTCCTCGAACGACGTGTGCAGTGTGGTGGAAAGCGCATATCCCATGTCGACTCCTATCTCTCGCACCCCGTCACGCGAGTGCGAGGAACAGCTTTTCGAGTTCGGCTTCCGTCATGGGCTTGTTGCCGTCGGCCGCATCACCCGTGACGCACTCCCGCAGTCCCGTCGCGACGATTTTGAAGCCGGCCCGGTCCAGGGCCCGCGACACCGCGGCGAGTTGGGTGACGACGTCCTTACAATCGCGGCCCTGTTCGATCATCGAGATCACGCCCGCGAGTTGCCCTTGCGCCCGACGCAACCGGTTCAGCACCGCTGCGATGGCGTCTTCGTCTCCGACCATGGGTTTAGTCCTTTCCTGAGCCTTCTGCCATAGTACCCGCGGGGGTATATGGACCCTGTCACGTCGCAGCCGTGCCGACACCGTGTCCGGCGGTGAGCCGACGCAACGGGCAGCGCGCATATCTGACGCATGCGAACGTGATACCGGCGGCCAGCGCGGTCAGCGTGGCAGCGGCCACGCCCAAGGCGAGGTGAACTTCCTGAGCCAAGATGACCGACGACATGGCCAGCACGAACCACCCGAAAGCCTTGCGAAGCGCATCCGGGTTGACCATCGCCGTCAATCGTGCGCCGATCAGGCCACCGACCAGCGCGGCGGCGGTCACCGCACCGGCGAGGCGCCAGTCGATGGCCACGCTGGAGAGATACCCGGCCAATCCGGCGAACGACTTCATCGCGATGACTACCAACGAGGTGCCGACCGCGACGGGCATCGGTAGCCCGCCCAGCAGGGCAAGGGCGGGCACCACTAGGAATCCGCCGCCTGCGCCGACGAGACCGGTAACCAGACCAACCACTAGGCCTTCAGCGAGGACTTTGCCGACCGGCATGCGGTCCCCACCTTCTGCGACACCAACGTTCTTGCGCCCGCGCAGCATCGCGACAGCCGTGGCGATCATCATCAGGGCGAAGCCGATAAGCAGCACCGTCCCCGGAATGAACCGGGCCAATACGCCACCGAGGTAGGCGCCGACCATCCCCGCCGCGCCGAAGATCAGCCCGGTCCGCCACTGGACGCGGCCTGCCCGCGCGTGCGATACGGCGCCGACCGCGCTTGTGACTCCGACCACCAATAGCGACGTGGCGATGGCCTGTTTGGCGTCCATTCCCGCGACATAGGCGAGCAGCGGGACGGTCAGGATCGAGCCGCCGCCGCCGAGCAGGCCCAGTGCGACGCCGACGAAGACGGCCAGGGCGACGGTCAACGCGACCATGTCGGCTACCCGACCTTCTGATCGACGGGGGACCCGACGAGCTGTGCCACGACGGTCTGGGCGTCACATGTGGCGCCGCGGTTGTAGGGCAGTTTCGACAACGCCATGCCCATCGCACACGTGTTGGTCATGGCCGCGAAGCTCAAGCCACCACCGATCGCAGCGGCGACCCACTTGAGCCTCGGGGCCGCGATGCTGCCGAGGATGCTCGTCAACACGATCGAACCGGCGACGAGGCGCACCTGCCGCTCGAGGTCCCAGCGCTGCGGACCGCGGTTGACCGCGAACCCCCTTGCCTCCCAGGCGGTGATCCCGCCGTCGAGGATGTGCACGTTGTCCAGGCCGGCGGTGCGCAGCGTCTCCTCGGCCTGTGCGGCTCGTTGACCGGAGCGGCACACCAGCACGACCTCTTCATCGAGGTGCCTGATGATGTCGTCGCGGTGCTCGCGCAGCAGGTCCAACGGAACGTTGTACGCGCCGGCGATATGAGCGGTTTCGAACTCGCCCGGGGTGCGGACATCGAGAACCCGCGGCGGCGCAGCCGAACTCAGGCGCTCGTTGAGGTCCTGCGAATCGATGGTGGCGGGAGCGGTCATGGCGGTCAGGGTCCTTTCGGCAGGGCCGGCGGTGACCAAAGCCTCTAGGGATTCGTATACCGCCGGGGGTATATTTATTGACATGATAGACATACCCCCACCGGTATTGTCAAGCGGGAATAATATACCGCCTGGGGTATCTTGACATACCCATAGGGGTATATGCCAAGATGGCACCACCGCACCGATCGAAAGGGCCGCGCCATGAAATTCATCCAGTACTACCTGGACTGTCTGTCCCACGCCTCATACCTGGTGGCCGACGAAACAACCGGCCGCGCAGTCGTTGTCGATCCGCAGCGCGACATCGCCGAATATCTGGCCGACGCCAAGGAACTAGGCGTGACAATCGAGCTCGTCATCGAAACCCACTTTCACGCCGACTTCCTGTCCGGCCACCTCGAGTTGGCGAAGGCGACCGGCGCGAAGATCGTGTACTCCTCGGTCGCCGAGACCGAGTTCGAGTCGATGGGGGTCACCGACGGCGAGCGCTATTCGCTCGGTGATGTCACGCTGGAGTTTCGCCACACTCCGGGCCACACGCCGGAGTCGATGAGCATCGTGGTCTACGAGCATGCCGGCGATGAGCTCCCCTACGGCGTTCTGACCGGCGACGCGCTGTTCATCGGCGACGTGGGCCGCCCCGACCTGCTGGCGTCGATCGGCTTCACCCGCGAAGAACTCGCCGACAAGCTGTACGACTCGCTGCACAACAAACTGATGACGCTGCCCGACGCGACCCGGGTCTACCCGGCGCACGGCGCCGGCTCGGCGTGCGGGAAGAACTTGTCCACCGACCTGTGGTCGACGATGGGTGACCAGAAGGCGACGAACTACGCGCTGCGCGCTCCCGACAAGGCGACGTTCATGAACCTCGTCACCGAGGGGCAGCCGCCGGCGCCGAGCTACTTCGTCTACGACGCGATCCTCAACCGCAAGGACCGCGGGTTGCTGGACGAAACGAAGATGCCGGCTGCGATGACCTACGAAGAGGTCCGCAAGGCGATCGACGGCGGCGCCGTGCTGGTCGACGGCCGCACTCCAGAGGAGTTCGCATTGGGTCACCTCCGCCACGCCATCAACATCGGGCTCGAGGGCCGCTACGCCGAGTTCGCCGGTTCGGTGCTCCCCTCCGACGTCGACATCGTGTTGTTCACCGAACCGGGCCAGGAACTCGAGGGCAAGAACCGGCTCGCCCGCATCGGCTTCGACCGGGTGATCGGTTACCTGGCCGAGCCCTACCAGGTGATGTTCGCTCATCGGGACGACGTCCAGGTCGCCTCGCGGCTGACGGCCAAGGCGTTCGACGAACGCGCCGCGCAGATCGGCAACCTTCAGATCGTCGACGTCCGCAACCCGGGCGAGGTCGCCGCAGGAACCATTCCGAACGCGATCCCGATCCCGGTTGGCCAGTTGCCCGCCCGTATGGGCGAGCTCGACCCGACTGTGCCGACGGTCGTGTACTGCGCCGGCGGATACCGATCGTCGGTCGCGGCAAGCCTGTTGCGCCAAAACGGTTTCACCGACGTGAGCGACATCCTGGGTGGCTTCGGCGCCTGGGAAGAGACTGTCCAGAACGCCTGAGCGAGCAGAGGAGAACACGCTATGGGAATCACGGCCAAACACCAGATCCTGATCGTCGGCGGCGGAACGGCAGGCATTACCGTCGCGGCCCGCCTGCTCCGTAAGGGCTACACCGACGTCGCGGTCATCGAGCCGTCGGACGTGCACTACTACCAACCGCTGTGGACTCTCGTCGGCGGCGGGAAGGCGAAGGCGTCGGCGACCGAGCGCGCCGAGTCCTCCGTCATGCCCAAGGGGGCGACCTGGATCAGGAATGCCGCCAGCGCAATTGATCCCGACACCAACACGGTCACCTGCGCCGACGGGGCCGCCTACGAGTACGACGTGCTCGTGGTCTGCCCTGGCATCCAACTCGATTGGAACCGCACCGAGGGACTAGAAGCCGCGCTGGGCAGCGACGGCGTGTCGTCGAACTACCGCTTCGACCTCGCGCCGCGCACCTGGGATTTCATCCGGAACCTGCGGTCGGGCACCGCGGTGTTCACCGTTCCGTCTGGTGCGATCAAATGTGCCGGGGCGCCGCAGAAGATCGCCTACCTGGCGTCCGACTACTGGCGTAAACAGGGTGTGCTCAAGGACATCGACGTCCATCTCGTCATGCCGGGGGCGCGGCCCTTCGGCATCCCCGCGATCGCCGACAGCCTCGAAGCGGTCATCGCCGACTACGGGATCCACCTGCACACCAACGTCGAGATGACATCTGTCGACGCGGCATCACACAAGGTCGGCATCACCAATGTTGGTGCGGGCGGGACCGAGGCGATGCTGTCGTACGACGTCCTGCACGCCGTGCCGCATCAATCGGCTCCGGACTGGATCAAGTCCAGCCCGCTGTCCACCGGAGACGCGGCCGGATACGTCGACATCGACAAGCACACGATGCAGCACGTGCAGTACCCGAACGTGTTCAGCCTCGGCGATGCCGGTTCTTCACCGAACTCGAAGACCGGCGCCGCGATCCGCAAGCAGGCCCCTGTGGTCGTCGACAACATCGACGCGTTCCTGACCGGCCGACCGCTGCAGGTGTCGTATGACGGCTACTCGTCGTGCCCGATCGTCACTTCGTCGCACGCGATGTTGCTCGCCGAATTCGACTACGACCTGAAGTTGAAACCGTCGTTCCCGCTGCTCGATCCGACCAAGCCGCACCGTGCGTACTGGTACCTCAAGAAGTACGGGCTGCCGTTCATGTACTGGAACCTGATGCTCAAAGGACTCGCGTGAGCCCAAAAGGAATGCGGCGTAATCCAATATCTCACAAACTATCTGAAAGGTGATCACAATGAGCGTGACAAATCTGACCGGGGACACCTTCGAGTCAACGGTCTTGAACAACCCCATCGTGCTGGTCGACTTCTGGGCATCATGGTGCGGCCCGTG
The DNA here is from genome assembly GCA_963786995.1 of uncultured Actinomycetota bacterium. Classification (GTDB taxonomy): domain Bacteria; phylum Actinomycetota; class Actinomycetes; order Mycobacteriales; family Mycobacteriaceae; genus Mycobacterium. The sequence continues at coordinate 300,695 of CAWBBH010000013.1, forward strand.
CCGAGCCTTCGCGCCGGTCTTCGACCGGTCCTCGCAGGTTCATCCAGACGTCGTGCACGCCAAGGTCGACACCGAGGCCGAGCAGGGACTCGCTGCCGCCGCCGAGATCCGATCGATTCCGACGATCATGGCCTTCCGGGACGGGGTGCTGGTCTACAGCCAGCCCGGCGCTCTGCCTGCGGCCGCACTCGAGGACCTGATCAGCCGCGTCAAGGCACTCGACATGGACGAAGTACGTGCGCGACTCGACGCCCAACGAGTCGCGGCGGCAGACTAACCGAATCGGTGAAGACCACGAGGACGAACAATGTGCTACCCCGAGAAGTGTCCCCGCTGTGGAAAGACGGGCTGGGCCGGATGCGGCCAGCACGCCGAGGACGTCATGCGCTTGGTCGCCCCTTCTGAGCGATGTAAATGCGGCAGGAATTTTTCAGATAAGCACGCCGGAGGTATAAGAGGCCTATCGAAACCATGAGTATGGGTATCGCCCTTGCGCTCGGCGCCGTTATCGGCGTGCTGCTCGGCCTGCTTGGCGGCGGCGGCTCCATCCTTGCGGTGCCGGCGCTGGTCTACGTATTGGGACTCGGTGTCGAGAAGGCAATCCCGATGTCCCTGATCGTCATCGGTATCGCGTCCGCAGTTGGCGTCCTGCCGAAAGTGCTTGCGCATCAGGTGCAATGGCGATTGGCGGCGATTTTCGCAGCGGTCGGCATACCGGCGACCTTTGTAGGCGCCGCGATCAGCAAAAACCTGCCTCAGCCGACCGTGCTCGTCGGCTTCGCGCTCGTGATGGTCGTCGCGGGAATCCGAATGCTGCAGGACAAGGGAAATACGGGCACCGCGTGCACCGTTGGGGGTGACGGGATCAATTGGCGTCGGTGCGCCTCGCGATCCATCCCGGCCGGAATGCTCGTCGGCTTATTGACCGGAGTATTCGGTGTCGGCGGCGGCTTCCTGATCATCCCGGCCCTTGTGCTGGTGCTCGGCGTGGAAATGCCGATCGCGATCGGCACCTCACTTCTCGTCATCGTCGCGAACTCCGCAGCAGGCGTGGTTTCCCATCTGGGAGTGGCCAGTATCGACTGGGCGATCACCGCGGCGTTTGTCGGCACCGCGATCGTCGGATCGCTGATCGCCGGTCACTACGGCACCAAGCTCGACACCGCCCGCCTCCAACACTGGTTTGCCTACCTCGTCTTCGCTGTGGCGGCCTACGTGCTCGTCGATACCATCGTTCTTCGCTAACACTTCCCGAAAGGATTCACATGCACGTCTCGATCATCGAAACCTCTGGTCTCGGCGATCGGAGCTATCTGGTCGACCACGGTGATACCGCTGTGGTTGTCGACCCCCAGCGCGACATCGACAGAGTCCTGGCCCTAGCCGAGGACCGTCGCGTGACGATCAGCCACGTCGTCGAGACCCACATCCACAATGACTACGTGACCGGAGGACTGGAGTTATCGCGCACGGTCGGTGCCGAATACGTCGTTCCGGCCGGTGACGAAGTCGGCTACTCGCGGCGACCGGTCAACGACGGCGACGTCGTTGACGCCGGGCCCATCCAGCTGCAAGTCATGCATACTCCCGGTCACACCCACACCCACGTCAGCTACGTGCTGCGGACCCGCGAAGGTGAGGTGATTGGTGTGTTCACCGGCGGTTCGATGTTGATGGGTACGACAGGACGCACCGACCTGCTCGGTTCCGATCAGACCGAGGCACTCACCCGCGCCCAGTATCGCTCGGTGCGCCGTCTGGCCGACGAATTGCCCGCCGGCACACCGATATACCCCACCCACGGCTTCGGTAGCTTCTGCTCGGCCACTCCTGCATCGGGTGAGTCATCGACCATTGCCGAACAGCGGGAAACCAATCCGGCTCTGACTCAAGACGAGCAGTCCTATGTCGACGAGTTGCTCGCGGGGCTGTCCGCCTATCCGGCTTATTACGTGCACATGGGCGTCATCAATAAGTCGGGTCCCTCGCCTGTTGATCTCACGATGCCCATGCTCGTTGATCCCGACGAACTGAGGCGCCGCATCGACGCCGGCGAATGGGTGGTGGACCTGCGCAACCGCACGGCATTCGCCGCCGGCCACCTCAGCGGCACTTTGGGGTTCGAGCTTTCCGACTCGTTTGTTGCCTATCTTGGCTGGCTGTATCGGTGGGGGGAACCGCTCACACTCATCGGCAGCAGCGAGGACCAAATCGCAGAGGCGCGACGCGAGTTGGTGCGAATAGGCATGGACGACCTCGCCGGAGCGGCCTTCGGGGACATCGACCGCCTACGCGCCGACACCGAACTGCGTCGGTACCGGGTGGCCAGCTTTGTCGATCTGAAGGGCACCCTCGGTGATTCGGATACCACCGTCCTCGATGTGCGCCAGCAGCACGAATATCAGTCCGGACATTTGCCGGGCGCATTGAGCATCCCGTTGCACGAGCTAATTGATCGCGTCGACGAGGTGCCCGACGGCGAGGTGTGGGTGCACTGCGCCTCCGGATACCGATCTTCGATCGCGGCCTCGATACTCGACCGGGCAGGCCGCGTCGTCGTGCTGATCGACGACGATTACGACAACGCCGTCCAACTCGGGCTGGCCGAAAGCTGACAGCGGCAGCCCAATTGACGACGGCCGTTGCGGCGTTAGTGTCGACGCGCCACGATCACCGGTACCCGAGCCTCTTGCGCGACAGCGGCGCTGACTGATCCGAGGAGCATTCCGGCGAATCCGCCGCGACCATGGCTACCGACTACGACTAGCTGGGCGCTCTCGGACTGCTCGATAAGATGGCGAGCGGGCTGGTCGTTTTCCACTAGAAGCTGGACGAAGACCTCGGGATAGCGCTCCTGCCAACCGAGCAGGCGTTCGGCAAGCTGCTTATTCACGACTGATTGCAGGGCAGACCATTCCATCCCGTACATCGAGGACACGTCGGCGTCCCGGCAAACGTGCAACACGATCAGGTCAACCCCGCGGCACGAAGCTTCGTCGAATGCCAACTCGGTCGCCAGCTCGGAGGCGTCCGAGCCGTCCACTCCCACCAGCACCGGTAGCTTCGCGCGTTGCGGTGACATCGGAATCTCATCGTGAGCCACCGCCACAGGACAATGGGCGTGGTGAATCAACCCGGCGCTAACGGATCCGAGCAGGCGGCGATGTCGTCCGGTTCGGCCGTGACACCCGACGACAACCATTTCGGCGTCTTTGGACAAGTCGACAAGGATGGGCAGAGCTCCGCCGAAGAGCAATTTGCTGTTCACCTCGGGCCTACTACCTTCGGCGTGCTCGACGACCTTGACAGCTTCTACGATTATCCTGCGGCCTTCGTTCTCCTCGATCTCGAGCACTTCCTCCGGGACCCTGCCAGCGGGCCACTGCAGCGCCGACACCGCAACCGGGAAGGGAGCGGCGACGTGAACAACGGTGAGTGGGAGGTGGCGCATCGTGGCCTCGCGTGCGGCCCAGCGCAGCGCCACCTGTGACGATGGGGACCCGTCGCTACCCACTACGACGCAATGATTTGGGATGCGTTCGGGCACTTCGTGTCTCCTCGCGATCGGCGACTATCGATCACGCTAAGGACCCGGGTTGGCCGGGGCTGGAGGCATAGGTCATCGACGAGGTGGCCAAACGGCCCTCGACCACGTGAACGAAGCCCCTATCGCGGGCCGGCGCCTACTTGGGGAGCTGACGCACTTCTTCGCGTGACCGGGGGTTGCTTCATCGCCAGACCGCAAGACCGCCCGCTAACTCTTGCCGCGGCGGATCGCCGATTGGACCGCTCCAAAACGATGCTGCGCCTGCTCGTCAGCAGCCTTCTGCTCCGCGGCGGTGACGACGACCGCATCTGATCCCGGGTATATCGTCGCTACGTGGTCGTTTTCCAACCACCGCACCACATACGGTGGTGAACCATCGCTTGAGTGCACTTCGCTAATCAGACCACGCTGGTCTGGTCGATCGATTGTGGCGCCCTTGATCACCAACCAGTCGCCAGCCTTTGCCTTCATGAGCATCTCCTTTGCGTCGAAGCTCAATCGTGCACGCCTGCCGCGGGTCGGCGAGAAGGGCAGCAGGCAACTAATTCGATGGCCAAAAGTCCTTCGCGATCGGCTCGCGAACTTACCGAGACGCGTTCGTCCCGCTCCGGCCGATCACCCATTCTGGCGGCCATGAGCTTGTCGTAAGCGGAAGCGACGGCACTGTTGTCAACGACGTCGGCGGCGAGACGACTTCTAGTCGCAGGATCTGGCTTCTGCTTGGAGCTGCGGCATAACGTCAAGGACTACTGGCATGGACGCGCGGGACCAAAGTCCCTGCTGCAGTACGCAGTGCATTCAATAGCGTCGAGAGAGAGGCGCGTATGGCGTCAGAATCAACGAGTGGGATGTCGATGGACTGGCCAACAGCGGCTGTCTTGATCGCCGTCGTCATCGCTGTGACCGCTATAGCGACAACCTACATAGGCGCGAAGTTCACCAAGAAGTAGACAGGGAACCGACATGTCGAAACAGACGAAAAAGTACGGGATCCTGGTCGCAGTCGACGGCTCCCGGGAGTCTGACGCCGCTGTGCGGTGGGCGACCGACGAAGCGATATTGCACGATGCGCCAATCACACTCGCGCATGTCGTGGTACCCGTCGTGGTCAGCTGGCCGGTGCGTTACCTCCAGGCGGAATTCAACCGGTCGCAGGAAGACAATGCGCGTCAAGTCCTCGAGCAGGCGGAAAGTTGGTTCGCACCGGTCGGGATCAGTCCTCGCTGCCGGACGTTCGCAGAGAGGTTCTGCACGACTATGACGTGCCTGCATTGGTATCCGCATCGAAGAACGCCCGGATGGTCGTCGTTGGAAACCGTGGCCTTGGCGCAGTCGGCCGCGCCGTCTTGGGCTCGGTCAGTAGCGGATTGGTTCACCACGCACGCTGCCCGGTAGCGATCGTGCATGCCGATCAAGCGCAGGCACCTGACCCCGTCTCGCCGGTCCTGCTCGGCATCGACGGGTCGCCCGCCTCCGAAGCGGCCACGGCCCTGGCATTCGACGAAGCATCACGCCGGCAGGTGGACTTGGTCGCGTTACACGCGTGGAGCGACGTCGGGATTTTCCCGATCGCGGGTATGGACTGGCATGAGTACGAGGACGTAGGCCACGAGGTGCTCGGCGAACGCCTGGCGGGTTGGCAAGAGCAGTATCCCGACGTGCACGTGCACCGGCGGATCGTCTGCGACAGGCCCGCCCGCTGGCTGATCGAAGAATCCCAGCAGGCCCAGCTGGTAGTCGTGGGAAGCCACGGCCGCGGCGGCTTCGCCGGCATGTTGCTCGGCTCGGTCAGCTCCGCGGTCGCGCAGGGCGCCAATGCGCCGGTGATCGTGGTTCGCCAGTAAGCGATCTGCAGCACGGAGTCAACTGCTCGCCAGGTGACGTTGGAAGAAGGCCAACTGATCGGCAGCCACTTGGTCGCGCACAGCCCCGTGGTACATGGCGAAGTGCGTCACCGGGTACTCACGGATCTCGTGCCTCCTCGCCTTCGCCACCTTCTCCCTGACGAAAGTGGTTGACACCACTTCGTCGTCGCGCGCCAGGGTGACCAGTAGCGGCGCGGTGATGCGTTCGATTGTGCCGTCTCGGTAGCGCGGCGCGGTGAAGAAGAACCGTGGTGTCACCCGGTTCCGCCACGAGGGGGCGTTTCGTTGCAGGTTCTCGAAGAGGCCCGCAAGTGCCGGGTCGCTGAACACGGCGCGGCCGAGCCGGCCGTAGACGGCGATGTAGTAGGGCGACAACCCGGGCGGCCAGCTGATAAGGGCTTCAAGCCTCAACTGCGATGGCCGAAAGTCACACGAGGGCCGCACCGCCTCACTGAGGCTGTCGGGTCAAAGGGCTGCCAACCAAAGGCCGAAGGACCCTACGGGTCCGGTCGGGACGGCCATACATTTAGCCGGGATCTCGTCAACAGGAAAGTAGACATGGCACTTCCGGTCAAACCCCATGACACCATCGGCGCCGATGAACTGGCCCACATTCTCGAATTGGCTTGCCGGGCGCCATCGCTGCACAACAGCCAGCCATGGCGGTGGACACTCGAAGGCGGCATTCTCCGCCTGTTCGCCGATCATGCGAGGGTTGGCCATCACACCGACATCACAGGTCGTGAGGTCATTCTCAGCTGTGGAGCGGCGTTGGATCACCTACAGGTTGCCGCCGCTGCGGCCGGTTGGCAGACAATCGTCGACCGGAAGCCGGATCTGCAAGACCACAACCACCTAGCATCGATCGTATTTCGGTCGGCAGCCTCTGTGACCGCGCACGAAGGTGCGTTAGGTGATGCGATCTCGCGCCGCCGTACCGACCGCCTCGCTTTCGCGGCGCCCGAACCCTGGCCAGAACTGGACGAGCGACTCCGTGCCACTGTGAACGGCACGGTCGCCGACTTGGACGTCGTTGATGACAGCGGACGGCCCGCCCTCGCGGACGCCTCGCGGCGAAGTGAGAAACACCGCCGAAATGACGCGTCCTACCGGTATGAATTGCTTTGGTGGACCGGACGCTCCCACGTCGGGGACGGAGTTCCGCCGAGCACGTTGCCCTCGTCGGCTGAGGCGTCGAGAGTCGATGTCGCGCGCGACTTCCCCGTCTACCAGGCCGGTGATCGGCTGCCCGAGGTCGATCGGGACCACTCGAAGATACTTGTCCTGTCCACCTACGACGACAGCCTCGGCAACACGCTACGGTGCGGCGAGGTGCTGTCCCGTGTCCTGCTGGAGTGCACAGCCAAGGGCTTCGTCACGTGCACGCTGACTCACATGATCGAGTTGCACGCGAGCCGCGAGGAGATCCGTCGGATAACTGGTCGACGCGCTGAACCTCAGGTGCTGATCCGCGTCGGGAACCCACTCGAAGCGAACTCGGTCGGTGCTAGGACTCCGCGCCGTCCTCTCAGCGAGGTCTTCGAGATCCGCTAGACAGCTAGATCGCGAGGCAACATATCCGCTGTGCCTCCGCCACCGAATCCGCTAGTGGACGGCTGGTGTCAATCGCATGACTGTGGTGCGGTTCCGGATGCTGCTCGGCGAATGCGGCGGCGATCTGTGGCGTCGCATCCGACGGGGATGTGCCTCGCGTCACTATTCTCTCAGCAGCCTGGCTCAGGGGCGCCAAGCACTCGAATTCGATGACAGGCGAGGCAGTTTCGGTGCCGACGATCCGTGCGCGTTCCCGCTGGTGAGCATTCCGCCAGGTGCCATCCAGAATCACAGTGGAGCCTTTGGAAAGCAGCGACCGCGCCCGCTGAAGGACCTCGTCGTAAACAGCCGACACGTTCTCCGGCGCATAAAGTCCGGCGTCGAGATCGCCGACCTGTCCCGCGATCGCACCTGACTGCTGCAGTTCCCGGCGTACGACGTCAGTCGAAATGACCTGTGCATCGATCTGCTCCGCCAAGGCGCCCGCCAGCGTCGTCTTGCCGGTTCCCGGCCCACCGCCGATGACGATGAGGCGGACGGTGCACGACCTGAGATGCTCCAGCGCAATATCGATATGGCGGCTGCGCATCGGCCGCAGCGTCAGGGTGCCCTTGGGTCACGCGGATGCAGTCGACCTTCGCCCTGACGACAGCGCGGTACGCGACATAGAAGTCCCTCAACGATCGCGGTGCGTAGTCGTTGGCCAGCCGGCTGTATTCGTTGAAGAAGAAGTCGCCGAGGTCCCTACGCCCGAGAAACTCAAGGTCCATGGCGAGGAAAGCGGCGTCGTCGATCCCGTCGACGTAGCGCAGTGAATCGTCGAACTCAAGGCAATCAAGCATCGCGGGTCCCTGCGGTAAGCAGAAGATGTCCTCACTGAGCAAGTCGCCGTGGCCGTCCACGATGCGGCGGTCCCCTATCCGCGCAGTGAACAGCTCATCGCGGCCCACCAAGTACTGATCTGCCAATCTCTCGATCTCGCTGAGTGACTCACGCGAAACGGTGACGTCAACATGTCGATTCAACTCCGCCAAGTTCTCGTGCCAGCGCGCATAGATCGCTCCGACCGTCGCTTCGGCATCGACCGACTGGCCTCGAAGGGCGGTGCCGTGGAAACGCGCCAGAACATCAGCGATGGCGGTCAAGTGCTCATCAACCGGATCACCGTTTCTGACCAGTGCGGCCAGTCGCGCGAAGTTCGCATACCGGCGCATCACGATGACCGGTTCGGCCGAACCGCCCTGCGGCGCCTCGAAATGACCTTGCTCGCACCGCCCGAGCATCCGGACAGCATCGCTTCGTCGCTGACGTCTTGTTCGAAAACTATGCGATGCGTCGAGTCCTCACCGATGCCCATTGGCCGGTCAACCAGCATCGCGACGGGCCGGTGCTCAGCATTGAGGTGGACCTCGACCGCATTGATGACATTCCCTCTGGTTGAACGCCGAACCGTCGAGCCGACTGACAACTTCGTCCCTCGGCCCCGAATTGCGCCTGCCCCGATCTCTGCGCGGATATCTATTCCCCGGCGACCTTGATGCCGTGGCGGACGCATTCGACTTTGCTGCGGACGCACTGCGGGCGATGGACCGGGAACCGGACAATGTCCGAATCAAAAACCGCGCTGACCAGGCCTTTCCGAGTGCCCCCACTGGGACTCGAACCCAGACTGTGCGGATTTTAAGTCCGCTGCCTCTGCCAATTGGGCTATGGGGGCTTGCGTCGCAAAGGACGCTACCGCGCCGCCGGCGGCCGACGAATGCCCCCTTCCCGCGCTCGTGCACCGCGACGTTCGGCGATCGCCCATGCTGATCAGCCCCGTCAACTAAGTTGACTGAAGTGGAACCGCCCCACAGCTATCTACGGGAGCCGTCCGCTTCGGTGCTGCATCATTCGGATTATCTGAGTCACCGCGATAACCATGCGCTGTGCGGCACGGCGTTGCCGGGTCCGACCGCTCTGACCGAGCCGGACTCCGTTGACACGCTCTGCCCCGACTGTGAGGCGAAGCTCGTCGAGTATCACCTCGAATGGTGGCGCGAGCGGGCCGAGGCGGCCACCGCTGAACTCGACGAACTGCGCGTCAAGTACCGCGAGCTGCAGGAGCAGGCCGGCACCCAGCCGCCGGCTGCCGCGCAGGCGCAGGTCGATGAACCTCGAGGCGACCAGACCCCCGCCGACGACGCCGAAGCCGAGCTGACCCCCTTCCTCGCCCAAGCCCGGCAAGAGCTCACAGAGCTGTGCCGCCAGTTCGACGGTGCCGTGCCCTACTGGCGCCTGAAGAACACCATGCAGGATTTCAACGACAGGCTCGAAACTCACCAGCGGGTGCTTCTCGCAGAGGAGATCGGGTCCGATGGCTCGCTGATCCGCTGGGCCACAACCAAAGTCGAGACTCTCGGCTGGCAAGTCACCAACAGCCCCGTCCACGAGAACACCGAGATGATGTGGGAGGAGTGGCTCAACGAGTCGCACCAGTCGCCGAAGAAGGCCAAGCGGCGGTTCGGACGGTCGAAGTAGCCGCCCGGACACAGCCCTGTGTCGCCAGGCACGGTCGTCGAACGTGCGCACACGTCGAAAGTCGGCGCCTGATCTCGCAGTGAAGCCACGTTGGGCGACAGGAATCCGTTAAGGACGCCCGCCCCGCCGTCAAGAAACCGTTAAGACCGCCGTTAACGCCCTGAACAGGCCGTTTCATGGTGCAGGCCGCCGAAATCCGGCTGCCCGTAAACATGACGGAGCTGTGATGAGCATCCTCATCTACATCGCCCTGACGGTGGCGGTCTTCGCCCTGCTCGGCTGGATCCAGAGGCTGGTCGAGGGACTGTGAGCCAGAACCTGATCGGCCTCGCGCTGGCGATCCTGCTCGCCCTGTTCCTCTTCGCCGCCCTGCTCTTTCCCGAGAGGTTCTAGTGAGTTCCTTGTCATCCGAGGCGGCGGGGATCCTGTTCCTCGTCTCGCTCATCATCGGCCTGGCCGCCGTGCACGTGCCGCTCGGCGACTACATGTACCGGGTCTACAGCTCCGACAAGCACTGCGCGTGTCGAGCGAGGGATCTACAAGCTGATCGGCGCGGACCCGAAGGCCGAGCAGACCTGGGGCGCCTACGCCCGCAGCGTGCTGGCCTTCTCAGCGATCAGCATTCTGTTCCTGTTCATTTTCCAGTTGATCCAGGGCAAGCTGCCGCTGCACCTCAACGATCCCGCGACGCCGATGACGCCGGCGCTCGCCTGGAACACGGCGATCAGCTTCGTCACGAACACGAACTGGCAGGCGTACTCGGGTGAGTCGACCCAGAGCCACCTCGTGCAGATGGCCGGTCTTGCCGTGCAGAACTTCGTGTCGGCCGCTGTCGGGCATGGCGGTCGCGATTGCGCTGGTGCGCGGATTCGCCCGCAGACGCACCGGAGATCTGGGCAATTTCTGGGTCGACCTGGTCCGTGGCACGCTGCGCATTCTGGTGCCCATCTCCGTCGTCGCCGCGATCGTCTTGATCGCGCGGCGGCGCGATCCAGAACTTCCACAACTACGACCAGGTCGTCAACACGGTTGCCGGCGCTCAGCAGACGATCCCCGGCGGCCCGGTGGCGAGCCAGGAAGCGATCAAGGACCTCGGCACCAACGGCGGCGGGTTCTACAACGTGAACTCTGCGCACCCGTTCGAGAATCCGAACGCGTGGACCAACTGGATCGAGATCTTCCTGCTGCTGGTGATCGCCTTCTCCCTGCCCCGCACGTTCGGCCGCATGGTCGGCAGCAAGAAGCAGGGCTACGGGATTGTGGGGGTTCATGGCAGTGCTTGCCCTCATCAGCTGGCAGCGCTGACGATGTTTTTCCAGCTGCAGGCCCACGGCACGGTGCCGACCGCGGTCGGCGCGGCGATGGAAGGTGTCGAACAGCGCTTCGGCGTCGCCAACTCTGCGGTGTTCGCGGCCTCGACGACGCTGACGTCCACGGGATGCGGTGGACTCGTTCCACGATTCCTACACCAGCCTCGGCGGCATGGTCCTGTTGCTCAACATGCAGCTGGGCGAGGTCGCACCGGGCGGCGTCGGCGCGGGTCTGTACGGCATTCTCGATTCTCGCAGTCATCACGGTCTTCGTCGCCGGCTTGATGGTCGGCAGGACCCCGGAGTACCTGGGCAAGAAGATCACGCCACGCGAAATCAAGCTCGCCGCAGCCTATTTCCTTGATCACGCCGCTGCTCGTGCTGACCGGCACAGCCGTTGCCATGGCCATGCCGGGTCAACGCGCCGGGATGCTGAACAGCGGACCGCACGGACTGTCGGAGGTGCTGTACGCGTTCACCTCCGCGGCCAACAACAACGGCTCGGCGTTCGCCGGCATCACGGTCAACACCGAGTGGTACAACACCGCCCTCGGGCTGGCCATGGTGTTCGGCCGGTTCCTGCCGATCGTGCTGGTGCTCGCGTTGGCCGGCTCGCTTGCCAAACAGGGCAGCGCCCCGCCGTCGATCGGCACCCTGCCCACCCATCGACCGCAGTTCGTCGGGATGGTCGCCGGCGTCACCCTGATCCTGGTGGCCCTCACCTTCCTGCCGATGCTCGCGCTCGGCCCCCTCGCTGAAGGAATCCACTAAATGTCAACACCCACCGTTGATTCCGCCGCACCCGAGCGGCAGAACCCAAGCTGCGCCGAAAGCCGTGTGCAGGGCGGCCTGCTCGACCCGCAGATGTTGTGGAAGTCGATGCCGGGCGCGCTGCGCCAAGCTCGACCCACGCACGCTCTGGCGCAACCCCGTCATGTTCATCGTGGAGATCGGCGCGGTCTGGAGCACCATCCTTGCGATCATCGAGCCGTCCTGGTTCGCGTGGCTGATCGTCGTATGGCTCTGGCTGACAGTGGTCTTCGCCAACCTGGCCGAAGCGGTCGCCGAGGGTCGCGGCAAGGCGCAGGCGGAAAGCCTGCGCAGAGCGAAAACCTCCACCATGGCGCGTCGGCTGATTGGCTGGCAACCCGGCGTTCCCGGAACGGAAGAAGAGGTCGCGGCGCCGCTGCTACAGCAGGGCGACATCGTGGTCGTCGAAGCGGGACAAGCGATCCCAGGCGACGGCGACGTCGTGGAAGGTATTGCGTCGGTTGATGAGTCCGCCATCACCGGCGAGTCCGCCCCGGTCATCCGCGAGTCCGGTGGCGACCGCTCGGCGGTCACCGGCGGAACAACCGTGTTGTCGGACCGCATCGTCGTGAAGATCACGCAGAAGCCCGGCGAGAGCTTCATCGACCGGATGATCGCGCTCGTCGAGGGCGCCAACCGGCAGAAGACGCCCAACGAGATCGCGCTGAACATCCTGCTGGCGGCGTTGACCCTCATCTTCGTGTTCGCCGTCGCCACCCTGCAGCCGCTGGCGATCTACTCGAAGATGAACAACCCGGGCGTCGAGGACAGCCTGGCGCTCAACATCCAACGGGGTGACCGGCATCGTGATGGTCTCGCTGCTGGTGTGCCTCATCCCGACCACGATCGGTGCACTGTTGTCGGCCATCGGCATCGCCGGTATGGACCGCCTGGTGCAGCGCAATGTGCTGGCCATGTCGGGCCGTGCGGTGGAAGCCGCGGGCGACGTCAACACGTTGCTGCTCGACAAGACCGGCACCATCACACTGGGCAATCGTCAGGCTTCCGACTTCGTCCCGCTGTCGGGCGTCACCGCCGAGGCGCTGGCCGATGCCGCGCAGCTGTCCAGCCTCGCCGACGAGACACCCGAGGGCCGTTCGATCGTGGTGTTCGCCAAGCAGCAGTACGGTCTGCGGGCGCGGACACCCGGTGAGCTCGCTCATGCGCAGTGGATCGAATTCACCGCCGCGACAAGGATGTCCGGGGTCGACCTCGACGGGCATCTGCTTCGCAAAGGAGCGGCCAACTCCGTCGCGGAATGGGTGCGCGGTCAGGGCGGCGCCGTCCCCATGCGAACTCGGCGACATCGTCGACGGCGTCTCGGCCAGCGGCGGAACGCCGCTGGTGGTCGGCGAGGTCAAGGATGGAACCGCATCCGTGCTCGGCGTCATTCACCTGAAGGACGTGGTGAAACAGGGTATGCGCGAGCGGTTCGACGAGATGCGCCGCATGGGCATCCGGACGGTGATGATCACCGGCGACAACCCCATGACCGCCAAAGCCATTGCCGACGAGGCGGGTGTGGACGACTTCCTCGCCGAGGCCACTCCGGAAGACAAGATGGCGCTGATCAAGCGTGAGCAGGAGGGCGGCAAGCTCGTCGCGATGACCGGTGACGGCACCAACGACGCACCGGCGCTCGCGCAGGCCGATGTCGGCGTGGCGATGAACACCGGGACCTCGGCGGCCAAAGAGGCCGGCAACATGGTCGACCTCGACTCGGACCCGACGAAGCTCATCGAGATCGTCGAGATCGGCAAGCAGTTGCTGATCACCCGCGGCGCGCTGACCACGTTCTCGATCGCCAACGACATCGCGAAGTATTTCGCGATCATCCCGGCGATGTTCGTGGCGCTGTTTCCCGGCCTGGATCTGCTGAACATCATGCGGCTACACAGCCCGCAATCGGCGATCCTGTCCGCGGTCATCTTCAACGCTCTCGTCATCATCGCGTTGATTCCGTTGGCGCTGCGCGGTGTTCGCTACACGCCGAGCAGCGCATCGAAACTACTGAGCCGAAACCTCTACGTCTACGGACTCGGCGGCATCGTCGCCCCGTTCATCGGGATCAAGCTCATCGACCTCGTAATCCAATTCTTCCCGGGAATGTGACAATGAACTTCACCAATCTTGTTCGCCAGCACTGGGCCGCCCTTCGCGCTCTGCTCGTGCTCACCGTAATCGTCGGCCTCGCCTACCCGATCGTCATCTGGCTGGTGGCGCAGATACCCGGTCTAAGCGACAATGCCAACGGATCGATCATCGAGGTCGATGGAAAGCCGGTGGGCAGCAGGCTGATCGGTCAGTTGTTCAACGACGCAGAGGGCAACCCGTTGCCGCAGTACTTCCAGAGCCGGCCATCGGCTGCCGGGGACGGCTACGATCCGCTGGCCACCAGCGCCAGCAACCTCGGCCCGGAGAGCATCGTTGACACGATGGGCGATCCGTCGCTGCCCGGAAGACGACAACGGCGCCAAGTCCAGCCTGCTCACCCTGGTCTGCTCCCGCAGCGCCGCGGTCGGCGAGTTGGAGGGCGTGGACGGCTCACGGCCGTTCTGCACCGGCGACGGCGTGGGTGCCGTGTTGTCGGTGATCGGCCCGCGCGACTCGCGCGGCAATGTCGTGAACCCCGACCAGGGTGGTCAGCGTGAACGAACCGTGCGACACCACCCAAAGGCCGTTCCTGGACATCTATGAGGGTGTCCGGGTCGAGTGCGCCAAGTTCGGCGAGGACTACTTCAATCGGCCAGATCGTGCCGATTCGCGGCGCATGCGCCTGCCGACCCGCCGGTGCCGGCCGATGCCGTCACCGCCAGCGGTAGCGGGCTGGATCCGCACATCTCCCCCGCATACGCCGCTCTGCAGGTGAACCGGGTCGCTAAGGCTCGCGGCGCCACCCCGGATCAGATCCGCGAATTGGTTCTGGCCAACCAGCGATGGCCGCGTGTTCGGCTTCTTCGGCGAGGCCCGGGTCAACGTGTTGCAGCTCAACCTAGATCTCGATGCCGAAGTATCCGACGAAGAGCTGATACCTCCGGTGGATGATGAGCACGTGACCACCCACGACGAGTCGTCGACGACCGGGTCATCCGACAGCGATGACCCGGTCGCGCTGTCGCCAGAACCGGTGCCGCACCGGCCGGACCACAAGAAGAAGCGCGGCGAACTGCGAATCTACCTCGGCGCAGCTCCCGGCGTCGGCAAGACCTTCGCCATGCTCGGAGAGGCCCACCGCCGGCTGGAACGGGGCACCGACGTGGTAGCCGCGGTGGTGGAGACACACGGCCGCAAGAAGACCGCCGACCTGATGACCGGGATCGAGATCATCCCACCGAAGTACATCGATTACCGAGAAAGCAGATTTCCCGAGCTCGATGTCGAGGCGGTGCTGAAGCGGCATCCGCAGGTCGTGCTGGTCGACGAGCTTGCCCACACAAACACTCCTGGAAGCAAGAATCCCAAGCGCTGGCAGGACGTCGAAGAGCTTCTCGAGGCGGGCATCACGGTGATCTCGACGGTCAACGTGCAGCACCTGGAAAGCCTCAACGACGTCGTCGCCAGATCACCGGTATCGAGCAGCAAGAGAAGGTCCCCGACGAGGTGGTCCGGGCGGCCGACCAGATCGAGCTTGTCGACATAACTCCGGAAGCGTTACGGCGCAGGCTCGCTCACGGAAACGTCTACGCACCCGAGCGTGTCGACGCTGCGCTGTCCAACTACTTCCGCCGCGGCAATCTGACCGCGCTGCGCGAGCTCGCGTTGCTGTGGCTGGCCGACCAGGTCGACGCGGCGCTGGCCAAATACCGCGCTGACAAACAAGATCACCGACACATGGGAGGCCCGTGAGCGGGTCGTCGTCGCCGTCACCGGCGGCTCCGGAATCGGAAACCCTCGTCCGGCGTGCATTTCGGATCGCGTCGAAGTCCAGCGCGGAGCTGATGGTCGTTCACGTCGTGCGTGGCGACGGCTTGTCGGGGGTGGCCGCTCCGCAGATGGGCACGGTGCGCGAGCTCGCCGCCAGCCTCGGCGCGACCGTCCACACGGTGGTCGGCGACGACGTACCCGCCGCATTGCTGGACTTCGCTCGCGAGATGAACGCCACACAGCTGGTGATCGGCACATCGCGGAGGTCGCGGTGGGCGCGGATCTTCGACGAGGGCATCGGCGCGGCGGTCGTCCAGCAGTCGCGGCAAGATCGACGTGCACATGGTCACCCACGGGGAGACCGGGCGCGGCTTCCTGTGGTCGCGTCTCTCACTTCGCGGCAACGGCACACTGACGTCCTGGCTCGCGGCGCTGGCCGTCCCGTCGGCCATCTGCGCGCTCACCGTCTGGATGCTCGATCCCTACCTCGGCGTCGGCGGCGAGAGCGCGCTGTTCTTCATCGGCGTGCTCGTCGTCGCGCTGCTCGGGGGCGTCGCACCTGCCGCACTGTCGGCTGTGCTGTCGGGGCTGCTGCTGAACTATTTCCTCGTCGACCCGCGCCACACCTTCACCATCGCCGAACCCGACAGCGCGATCACGATCGTGGTGCTGCTCGTCGTCGCCGTCGCCGTCGCTGCCCTGGTAGACGGGTCAGCCAACCGCGCCCGCGAGGCGCGGCGGGCGTCCCAGGAGGCCGAACTGCTCGCACTCTTCGCCGGGTCCGTGCTGCGGGGAGCCGACCTCGAAGCATTGTTGGAGCGAGTGCGGGAGACGTATTCTCAACGCGCCGTGAGCATGCTGCGGATCCGCGACGGCGAATCGGACGGCCAGATCGTCGCCTGCGTAGGTCAGGACCCGTGCGCCGACGTGGACACCGCCGATACTGCAATCGAGGTCGGCGACGACGAGTTCTGGATGTTGATGTCCGGACGCAAACTACCCGCCCGTGACCGGCGCGTGCTGGGGGCGGTCGCCAAGCAGGCGGCGGGCCTGGTCAAGCAACGCGAGCTGACCGAGGAGGCCAGCAAGGCCGAAGCCATCGCGCAGGCGGACGAACTGCGCCGGTCGCTGTTGTCCGCGGTCAGCCACGACTTGCGCACTCCGCTCGCAGCGGCGAAGGCTGCCGTGTCCAGTCTGCGCAGCGACGACATCGACTTCTCCGGCGAGGACACCGCCGAACTACTTGCCACCATCGAGGAGTCCATCGACCAACTCACCGCCCTCGTCGGTAACCTGCTCGACTCGTCCCGGCTCGCGGCCGGGGTGGTCCGGCCCGAACTGCGTCGCGTCTATCTCGAGGAGACCGTCCAGCGCGCGCTGCTCGGAATAAGCAGAGGCGTCACGGGTTTCGGCCGTCAAGGCATTGACCGGGTGAAGGTCGAAGTGGGTGACGCCGTGGCGATGGCCGACAGCGGTCTACTGGAGCGGGTGCTGGCCAATCTCATCGACAATGCATTGCGGTATGCCCCGAAAAGCCTGGTGCGCGTCACCGCAGGCCAAGTCGGCGAGCGGGTGCTGATAGCCGTCGTCGATGAGGGACCGGGTATACCGCGCGGCACCGAGGAGCAGTTGTTCGAACCGTTCCAGCGACTGGGCGACCACGACAACAGCATCGGCGTCGGCCTCGGGCTATCCGTCGCCAAGGGTTTCATCGAGGCGATGGGCGGATCGATCCAGGCCACCGACACTCCCGGCGGCGGCCTCACCGTGCTCGTCGAACTCGCCGCTGCCCCTGCGGTTTCGCCGTCATGACCACGGTCCTGGTGGTCGACGACGAGCCGCAGATCCTGCGCGCGTTGCGGATCAACCTGTCGGTGCGCGGCTACCAGGTCGTGACCGCGTCGAGTGGCGCCGCTGCGCTGCGCGCCGCCGCCGCCGAGCATCCCGACGTCGTCATCCTCGACCTCGGCCTTCCTGACATGTCGGGCATCGACGTGATCGGCGGGCTGCGCGGCTGGTTGACGGCGCCGATCATCGTGCTGTCGGCCCGCACCGACTCAGCCGACAAGGTGGAGGCACTCGACGCCGGCGCCGACGACTACGTCACCAAGCCCTTCGGCATGGACGAGTTCCTCGCGCGGTTGCGCGCCGCGGTCCGGCGCGGGGCGACCGCGGCCGAGACCGACCAGCCCGTCGTCGAAACCGCCTCGTTCACCGTGGATCTCGCGTCGAAGAAGGTCACCAAGAACGGCGCCGAGATCCACCTGACTCCCACCGAATGGGGCATGCTGGAAATGCTGGTCCGCAACCGCGGCAAGCTCGTCGGCCGCGAGGAACTCCTCAGAGAGGTGTGGGGACCCGCGTACGCCAAGGAAACCCACTATCTGCGCGTGTACCTCGCGCAGTTGCGGCGCAAGCTCGAAAACGACCCGGCGCACCCCGTGCACCTGCTCACAGAAGCCGGGATGGGGTACCGCTTTCAGGAGTGAGCCGTCTCCTCGGCGAGCGCGATCAGCTTCTTGCGCACCAGATCCGGGCGCTCGTCGACGACGAAGTGCGAGGCGTCCACCGTTTCCAGTTGATAGTCATCGGCTTGGGCGGTCTCGGGGTCGACGAATGAGCGGGCGACAGCGAAGTCGCCCGTCCCGTACAGCACACGAATCGGAATGGTGATGCGGCGCGCCTCGAGCTCTTTCGCGCCCTGCGGGACTTCGCTCGTCAAGAATGTCCGGTAGGTGTCGCGTCCCGCCTTGGCGCACACCGGCTCGCGGAACCGCTCGGCAAAGATGCGAGCGGACTCGCGGTCCATCCGCGACCCGATGCCGAAAATCATTCGTTCGACGTAGGGAGTCCGTCGCTGGACCGCGATGCCCATCGTGGCCAGCGGCAACTGGTACACAAATCGCCACATGTGCGGCAGCACGGCACGCGCCGACACCCACGGGTGGGCCATATTGCAGACGAGGTAGCCGTCGAATCGCTCAGGCTGGTCCAGCACCATGTAGTAGCCGGCCGCCGCGCCCCAGTCGTGTGCCAGCAGCAGCATGCGCTGCAATCCCATGGCGTCGAGCAGCGCCAGCACGTCTTTGGCGACGTCCTTCTTGGCCCACTTGTGCGGCGCGGGCCCCGACCAGCCGTAACCCGGCAGGTCCGGCGCGATGATCCGCAGTCCCGGCGGCGGGTCGGCCAGCAGGTCGCGGTACTCCCAGTGATGCTGCGGCCAGCCGTGCAGCGCCAGCACCGGACGGCCGTCGGGGGGACCTGCCTCGGTCACGTGGAACCGCACGCCGTTGGCTTCGACGAAGGACCTGCGCACCCCGTCGATCGGGGGTGGTTGATCGCCCATGATCGGACTATAGGTCAGGCGGAATCCTCGACCTGCAGCAGATCGTTCTTCTCGACGGCGTCGACCAGCAAGGTGCGATAGCCGTAGGGTCCGTTGTCAGCGCGTCACCATCGAGAGCACGGCTCTGCTGAGCCGCCGGCGCGGCCAGCCACGCACTCCGGCACCCGCGAGCGCCGCCCTCGCCGCGTTGCGGCCGCACACGCCGTGCACTCCACCGCCCGGAGTGGCGCCCGCACTCCCGAGATAGACGTTCGGCACGGGCGTCTCGGCCCTGCCGAACCCGGGCGCAGGGCGGAAGATCAGCTGCTGATACAGCTGCGAGGTGCCGCCGTTGACCGCGCCGGCATGAAGGTTGGCATCGCTTGCTTCTAGGTCCGACGGCCGCTGAATCGCCTTGCCGATCACGTGGTCGGTGAATCCGGGCGCGTGCGCCTCGAGCACCACGTCGACGGCCTCGGCCAGTCGATCGGCGGAGTCGTCGTCGGCCACGCCCCGCGGCAGATGCGTGTAAGCCCAGGCGCTTTCGGTGCCGGCGGGTGAGCGGGTCGGGTCCGCCGTGGTCATCTGGCCGAACAGCATGAACGGCGATCGGGGGATCGTCCTGGTGTTCAGGTCGGCCATCCACCGGACCAGACCGTCCTGGTCGGCGCCGAGATGCACGGTACCTGCGTCGTTCAGGCTCTTGGACTGCCACGGTATCGCCG
The DNA here is from genome assembly GCA_963786995.1 of uncultured Actinomycetota bacterium. Lineage (GTDB taxonomy): Bacteria > Actinomycetota > Actinomycetes > Mycobacteriales > Mycobacteriaceae > Mycobacterium. The sequence continues at coordinate 320,215 of CAWBBH010000013.1, forward strand.
CATCCAACGCATAGTTGATCTTGAGAACCGGGGTATCCCAGATGAAGTGGTTCAGCGATCGCAACAGCCCGGCCGGCACGGCGTGCGACGGCAGCAGATGTTGGAAGAGCCGCGGCGCCGACGTGTCGGCCACCACGGCCCGGCGAACCCGCACCGTCGAGCCGTCAGCGGTGTGTACCGCGACCGCGCGTCCGCCGTGCACCTCGATCGCGTCGACGTCGCGTTCACATTCGATGCGGGCCCCCGCCGATCGCGCGCGGTTGACCAGCGCATCGGCCAGTCTGCCCGCCCCGCCGACGGGGACCGGGAAGCCGCCGTCCTGCGCCATCATGATCAGCATGTAACCCATCACCGCGCTGCCCGGTGCGTCGATGGGCACGTCGGCGTGCATTGCGTTGCCCAGCAACAGCACTCGCGCAGCATCGCTGTCGAACAGCGTCTCCGCCATCACCCCGGCGGGCATCAGCAGCATGTGAGCGAGCCGCAACGCTTCGGAGGTGCCGAGCGCGCGGAGCAGCCGGACGGGGCCGCGCAGCGGAGGAAACGGCGCGAACAGCGTCGACAGCAGCGGCTCCTTGATGCGCAGCCACTGGTCGAACAGCTCGCCCCATCGGTCGCCGTCACCGCGGGCCCGCCGATTCAGGTCCTCGATCGTCCGGTCGACGTCGCGGTGGATCACCGGTGCGTCATCGTCGTCGGCCGACCGGGCATGCCCGACGACCGCAGGCGCGTGCGTCCACTGCAGACCGTGGTCTTCGAGGTTCAGCGCCGTCAACGCGGGCGACACCACCGACAGCGGATAGAACGCGCTGTAGAGGTCGCTGACGAAGCCGGGGAACAGCTCAGCGCTCTTCACCGCCCCGCCGGGTTGCGACTGGGCTTCGAGGACGATCACATCCCAGCCCGCGTCGGCCAGCATCGCCGCGGCGACCAATCCGTTGTGCCCCGCACCGATCACCACGGCGTCGGCCGTCTCCCTGATCATCGCAGCGGCCGCGCAATGATCCGGTTGGCAACCGCTTTGGCGGAATCCGGCAGGAACCGGTTCACCAGCCCCAGCGCCTTGGACATCGGCGACGATGCGACGACCTTCTGGTCACCGCGCACCAGTGCGTCGTAACCCTGCTTTGCGACTTTGCCCGGATCGTCTTTGGGCATGCGACCCACGAGGGTGTTGGACATCCCCACGCGCGCAAAGAAATTCGTGTCGGTCGGACCGGGCATCAGCGACGTTACGGTCACCCCGGTATCCCGCATCTCGTCGTGCAGGGCTTCGGCGAACGACTGGATGAACGACTTGGAGGCGTTGTAAATCGTCTGCATCGAACCCGGCATCTGGGACACGATCGACGATGTGTAGAGCACCCTGCCCGATCCGCGGGCGGCCATGTCCCGCAGCACGAGTTTGGACAGGTGCACCGTCGAGCGGACGTTGAGGTCGATGACGTTGAAGTCGCTTTCGAGATCGCCGTCGACGAAGGTGCCGCCCCGGCCGGTGCCCGCGTTCAGCGCCGCCGCCGCCACGTGCCGGCCACCCTCTGTCGCGGCGCGGTAGAGCTGTTCCACACCGTCGGGCTCACGAAGGTCGACCTGTACCGCTTGCACGTGCGCCCCCGTCGAGGCGAGTTTGTCGGCGCAGGCGTGAATGCCGTCGTCGTCGGCAGCGACGACCACGTCGTAGCCGTCTTCGGCGAAGAGCCTGGCGAGCTCGAATCCGATGCCACTGGACGCACCCGTCACAAGTGCGAGTTCCGCAGTTTCCGACATGCCCGGTGGCTACCCGGGGCGCACCGAGCCAAACGACGATGTCGGCCATGCGACGCGGCCGCGGCGGCTACCGTTCGGGTATGGCTGGGTATCGCGACCTCTTCAACGCCAGCATCTCCGACCCGACGAGGTTCTGGGCCGACGCCGCGCGCGCGGTGACATGGACGCGCGAGCCGACGCAGATCCTCGACGACTCGAACCCGCCGTTCTACCGCTGGTTTCCCGACGGGGAACTCAACACCTGCGCCAACGCGCTCGACCGGCACGTCGACGCGGGCCGGGGCGAGCAGCCCGCGCTGATCTACGACTCGCCGGTGACCGGCTCCAAGCGCACCTACACCTACCGCGAACTGCTCGATCAGACCGCACGGTTCGCCGGTGTGCTGCGCGCGCTCGGTGTGAGCAAGGGCGATCGCGTCGTCATCTACATGCCGATGATCCCCGAAGCCGTGATCGCGATGCTCGCGTGCGCGCGGCTGGGCGCCGTGCATTCGGTGGTGTTCGGCGGGTTCGCCGCCAGCGAGCTGGCCGCCCGCATCGACGACGCCAAGCCCGCCGCTGTCGTCACGGCCTCCTGCGGCATCGAGCCGACCCGGATCGTCGACTACAAACCGATGATCGACGCCGCGCTCGACATCGCCGAGTACGCACCGCCTGCCTGCGTCATCGTGCAGCGTGACCAGCGGCCATGCGAACCGCTCGCAGGTCGCGACCTCGACTGGAACGAGGCGATGGCTGACGCCGAGCCCGTCGACCCCGTTCCCGTCGCCGCCACCGACCCGCTGTACGTGCTGTACACCTCCGGTACGACGGGCAGGCCCAAAGGAATCGTCCGCGACAACGGCGGGCACGCCGTCGCGCTGATGTGGAGCATGAAACACATCTACGACACCGAACCCGGCGACGTGTTCTGGGCCGCCTCGGACGTCGGCTGGGTGGTCGGCCACTCCTACATCGTCTACGGCCCGTTGATGCTCGGCGCGACGACGGTGCTCTACGAGGGCAAGCCGGTCGGCACGCCGGACGCGGGCGCGTTCTGGCGGGTGGCAGCCGAGCACGGCGTCAAGGCGATGTTCACCGCGCCGACGGCGATGCGCGCGATCAAGAAGGAGGATCCCGACGGCGCCCATCTCGCCAAGCACGACCTGTCGGCGCTGAAGTACCTGTTCCAAGCCGGCGAACGGCTCGACCCCGGCACCTACCACTGGGCCGCGGAGCGGCTGGGCATTCCCGTCGTCGACCACTGGTGGCAGACCGAGACCGGTTGGCCGGTGGCCGCCAACCCGATGGGCGTCGAGCAGCTCGACATCAAGCCGGGCTCGCCGACGGTGCCGATGCCGGGCTACGACGTGCGCATCCTGCGGCCCGACGGCACCGAGGCCGACACCGGCGAGGAGGGCGCGATCTGCGTCAGGCTTCCGCTACCGCCAGGGACGCTGCCGACGCTGTGGGGCGACGACGACCGCTACGTCTCGTCGTACCTGTCGGCGTTTCCGGGCTACTACCTGACCGGCGACGGCGGCTACCGCGACGAGGACGGCTACCTGTACGTGATGGGCCGCACCGACGACGTCATCAACGTTGCGGGCCATCGCATGTCGACGGGCTCCATCGAGGCGGTGCTTGCGGCGCACCCCGCGGTGGCGGAGTGCGCGGTGTTCGGCGTCGCCGACGAGCTCAAGGGTCAGGTGCCGCGCGGCCTCGTCGTGCTGAAGGCCGGCGCGTCGTCCGACGGCCTGGCCGAGGAGTTGATCGCGGCCGTGCGCGACAGCATCGGCGCGGTCGCCTCCTTCAAGGCCGTCGACGTCGTCCCTGCCCTGCCGAAGACCAGGTCGGGCAAGATCCTGCGCAAGACCATGCGCGGTATCGCCGACGGCCGCGACGAGCCGGTGCCGTCGACGATCGAGGATCCCGCGGTGCTCGACAAGCTCAAGCCGATCCTGTCGCAGTAATTCCGCGCCTTCGCCACGCAGGTCACAGCGCGCGTCCAGGTATCGTCGTAAGCAACGCCAGCACGACGACCAGAGGGAGTAATGAGTAGCGCCTCGCGCGCACCCCGAAGACCTGTCCCACCCCGGAATGACCACAGCACGATGTTTCCGGAGGTGGGCACGTGTTAGTCGCGCTGGCCAATATCGGCCTCGGCGTGCTGGTCGTCGTGGTGATCACGGCCTTCACCGCATACTTCGTCGCTCAGGAGTTCGCCTATACGGCGGTCAGCCGCGCCAGCCTGAAGGCCCACGCCGAGGCCGGTGACTCGGCGGCGGCGCGCGCACTCGACGTCACCAGGCGCACCTCGTTCATGCTCTCCGGCGCGCAGCTGGGCATCACCGTGACGGGCCTGCTCGCAGGCTATGTCGCGGAGCCGCTGATCGGCTCGGGCCTCGCCGACCTTCTCGGTATGGCGAGCGTGCCCGCGGGCGTCGGCGTCGCGATCGGCACGGCGGTGTCGCTGATCTTCTGCACCGTCGTGCAGATGCTGTTCGGCGAGCTGTTCCCGAAGAACCTCGCGATCGCCATCCCCGAGCCGATGGCGCGGCGGCTCGCGGTGTCCACCCGCTGGTACCTGCGGCTGTTCGGCTGGCTGATCTGGTTCATGGACCAGTCGTCGAACGTGTTGCTGCGCGCGGTGAAGATCGAGCCGGTGCATGACGTCGAACAAGCCGCCACCGCACGCGATCTCGAGCACATCGTCGCCGCCTCCTCGGCGTCGGGTGAAATGCGCCGCGACCTGTCCACCCTGCTCGGCCGCGTGCTCGACTTCCCAACGAGCACGGCCGAGCACGCGATGATCCCGCGCACGCGGGTCGACACGGTGCGCTTCGACGAGACGATCGACGCGGTGCTGACCCGGATGGCCTCCGGCCACACCCGTTACCCCGTCGTCGGCGAGACCACCGACGAGGTGCTCGGCGTCATCGACCTGGACGCCGTCCTCGACGCCGAACCGACCGACAGCGCGGGCGCGCGGTGTCGGCCCGCCGTGCAGGTGCCGACGTCGCTTCCGCTCCCCACTACGCTCAGCCGGCTGACCGAGGCCGGCGACGAGATGGCGGTGGTCATCGACGAGTACGGCGGCCTTGCGGGCATCGTCACCGTCGAGGACATCGCCGAGGAACTGGTCGGCGAGATCGCCGACGAGCACGACGTCGCCGACGGTCGGGTGACCCGACGCGGCGACGGATGGCTGCTCCCCGGCGACATGCACCTCGACGAGGCCCGGCGACTGCTCGACGAGCGGCTGCCCGACGGCGATTTCGAGACCATCTCGGGGCTGGTGATGCACCAGCTGGGCCGGCTGCCATCGGTCGGCGACAGCGTCGACATCCCGCTGCCGGAGGATCCAGCGGGTTGGACCGCGAAGCCGAAGGTGTTGTCCGCCAACGTTCGATCCATCGAACGACGCGTGCCCGCCGAGGTGTTCGTGACGGTCCGCACGGAGGCCGGCCATGAGTAACCCGGTGGTCGTGCTCGCGGTCACTTTCGGCCTGATCGGGCTCAGCGCACTGTTCGTCGCGATCGAGTTCGCATTGCTGACCGCGCGCCGCCACCGACTCGAAGACGCCGCGGCCAAGAGTCGCTCGGCGCGGGCCGCGCTGCGCAGCACGTCGGAACTCTCGCTTCTTCTGGCCGGCTCGCAGCTGGGTATCACCGCCTGCACGCTGGCGCTGGGAGCGACCACGAAACCCGCTGTGCACCACTGGCTCACCCCCCTGCTGAAGGCAACGGGCGCGCCCGTGTGGCTGGCCGACGCGGGCGGCTTCGTGTTGGCGCTGGCGATCGTGACCTTCCTGCACCTCGTGATCGGTGAGATGGCGCCGAAATCGTGGGCCATCGCGCATCCCGAACGCGCAGCCACCATCCTGGCGATTCCGATGCGGATGTTCATGGCGCTCACCCGGCCGGTTCTGGTGGCGCTCAACCGCGCGGCCAACTGGTGCGTGCGCAAGGCCGGCGTCGATCCGATCGACGAACTCGGCGAGGGCCAGGACCCCGACACGCTGCGCCAGCTGGTCGAGCACTCTGCCGCCGCGGGGGCGCTGGACCCGCGGTACTACCGCAACCTCGCCACAGCACTGGAACTGGAGAAGCTCACCGTCGGCGATATCGCTTCGCACACTTCGTCCTTGAGCACTGTCGCCGCCGACGCCGACCCGGCCGCGATTCAGACCATGTCGCGGTTGACGGGTCATCAGCGGCTCCTCGTACAGGGTGACGACCCCGTCCCCACGGGCGTGGTCCACGTGCGCGACAGCCTGCGGGTGGACCCATTAGTCACCGCGCGCGACCTGATGCGGCCGGTGTTGCGACTCGGTTCGGAGCTACCGGTCTACCGTGCGCTGCACCTGATGCGGCAGACGCGAAACCACCTCGCAATCGTCGTCGACGCAGACGAATTCGTCGGGCTCATCACCCTGACCGACGTGCTGCAGCGGCTGATGCCGTCGACCGGCGCTTCCGCATGACGCGCAGCGCACCGCGGCCCGGTTGCGACCGAATCGACACTGCAATAGCGGCGCAGAAGTGCGAGAAGACCGCGCCGTGAGTGCAATCTCGATCGAAGTCGAACGCCCGAAACCGGCCGCGTAACGACGCGATGACATTCCTTTCATTCCGCGCTGCCAGGAACTATGGTGATCTCGGCATATGTTGGTACGAACTCTGCTCCCACCTGCACAGGCGGTCAGAGCGACCAAGGAGTTGAACAGCATGCGAGTCTCAGAATCCAAGGCCGGCGGCTGCACCTGTCATTGCAATGCGTGCGACGGCGGACATCACTGCGGCAACCCGCCGAACTGCAACGTCAGGCGCTGACGTCGGCGGCTGAAGCCGCGCTCTTTTGTGAAGATTTCATCCTGACGGCGACCGTCGGCGGTGCGTTTGCGTGGGTGATCCCTGGGTAGTTCCCTGAGGCCAAACTCAGGGAAGGGGTAGCACCGGCTACGACACCATGACGTTCGCCGGGCATCACTCAGAAGCGATGCTGCTCGGCATCTTCAACGTGTCGATACTGCACAACATCGTTCCCTGGCCTTCGGTATCGCAGGCCTTGCGATGGCCCGTACCTTCACCGGAGCGCGGGCGTATCTGATCGGCGGCGGTGTCATCTACCTGGTGCTGTTCATCTACGGCCTGGTGATCGATCACCAGAGCCCGGCTAATTTTGTGCCGCTGAACACGGCCGACAACTGGCTGCACCTCGTCCTGGCCATCGGGATGATCGCGCTAGGGGTGCTGCTGTCCCGCGCCGACTCCGGGGCCCGAGGTCCTGTCGACCGCCGACCGGCAGCCTGATCGAAACGGGCGCCCGATTAGCAGTTCGAGCGCGCGGGTACTTCTCTCTACCTACCGACCCGTCAATAACGAGGTCGAAGGAGGCAGGCAATGGCGAAGACTCCCCAGCTGATGGCGGTGCAGGGCGCGGCCATCATCGTCGCCGGCGCGTTCCTTGTCGTCGGCGTGCTGGGCTTCCTGCCCGGTGTGACCAGCCACCACGACCAGCTGCAGTTCGCGGGACACCACTCCGAGGCGAGGTTGTTCGGCATCTTCGCGGTGTCGATCCTGCACAACCTCCTGCACATGGCATTCGGGGTGGTCGGCCTCGTCATGGCCCGGACATACGCCCTTGCTCGGGCCTACTTCCTGATCGGCGGGCTGGCATACCTCGGTCTGTGGGTGTACGGAATCCTCGTCGACCACGGCAGCCCGGCGAACGTCATCCCGCTGAACAGCGCCGACAACTGGCTGCACTTCGGCCTCGGGCGTCGCGATGATGCTGTTGGGCTTGACCCTTGCGGGCCAACACGATCCGACGAAATCGAGGCGCCGGACGAAGGCCCGAGCCTAATCGAGAGGCTAGGCGATCGACAGCGCGATGCCGTCGAGGATGTCGTGCTCGCTGACGACCAACTCGTCGATCCCGGCCCTCGTACCCAGCGCGTCGGCCAACTCTTCGACGATGATCGCACCGCCACCGATCACGTCGACCCTGCCCTCGTGCATGGGCCCGAGCGCCGCGCGCTGATCATGGCTCATCCCGATGATGTCTTCGCACACCGGTAACAACGCGTCGAAGCCGACGCGGGAGAGGTGAATTGCCGCCGGGTCGTAGGTCGTCATCCCCTGCGCCAGTGCGGCGAGGGTCGTCATGGTGCCCGCCACGCCGACCCACGTCCGCGCCCCGTCGACGGGCACCACGCGAAGCGCCTCCCCGAGCCGTTGCCGCACCACGTCTCGCGCGGCCGCGACCTGGGCCGCGGTCGGTGGATCGGAGTGCAGGCAGCGTTCGGTGAGCCGGACGCAGCCGATGTCGGCCGAATAGCCCGCCGCCACCTCACGCTCCCCCACCACCACCTCCGTGGATCCGCCGCCGAGATCCACCACGACGAAAGGTGCCGCCGCAGTGTCCAATTCGTAGACAGCACCGTGGAAGGACAGCCTCGCCTCCTCGTCACCGCTGATGACCTCCGCGACGGCACCGGGCACGACGGCGCCGAGCACCTCGGACGTCATGGCGAAGAACACGTCCCGGTTGGCGGCGTCACGGGTCGCCGACGTCGCCACCATCCGCACATTCGAGACCTCGTGGTGCGCCAGCATCTCCGCGTATGCGGTCAGCGCGATCTTCGTCCGCTCGATCGCCTCCGGCGCGAATTGCCCTGTGGCGTCTACGCCCTGGCCCAACCGCACGATGCGCATCTCGCGGTGCACATCGCGCAGCCCACCCGTCGACGGCATCGGCGATCAACAGCCTGATCGAGTTGGTCCCGCAATCGATCGCACCGATCCTCACGTCCAGATCTCCTTGTCGAGTATCCCCGCCATGCCCGGTTCGACGGCCAGTACCGCCAGCGCTTCGTCACCGAAGGGATTGACGCCGGGCCCCTTGGCGAGCGAGTGAGCGATCACCACATGCAGGCACTTCACCCTGTCCGGCATACCGCCGCCGGAGAACGTCGTGCCGAGCGACTCGAGCGCATCGCGCTCGGCCAGATACGACTCGTGCGCGCGGCGATACGCGTCGGCCAATTGCGGTTCAGCACCGAGCCTTTCGGTCATGTCGCGCATCAGACCCGACGACTCGAGCCTGCTCGCCGCGGCCGTCAGCGCTGGATGCGTCAGGTAGTACAGCGTCGGGAAAGGCGTTCCGTCAGGCAGTCTCGGCGCTGTCTTGACGACGCCGGGCTCGCCGTTGGGGCATCGGTAGGCGATCTCGAGGACGCCGCGCGGCTCCCGACCCAACTGGCGAGCGACGGCGTCGAGATCCGAACGCTCAACCACCGGGCGGTGGAGGTGCGGGAACGCTGCCGGGCACGACGGGTGCGGGAGGAACCGGCGGAACAGTGCTCGGGATGTTGTGCGGGTCATCGGCGATCGTGCTCCACAGCGACGTGTACCACGGCTGGCCGGCACGAGCTGCCTCGACTTGCTCGGCGGGCTCCCCCGGCACCACCGCTCCCGGCGGGAGCTGAACCTCATACGGGATGTCGCCGGGCTTGACGAACCCGAGGCGCTCCCTGGCCTGGGCTGCGATGTAAACGGGGTCACCGAGTTTCACCTTCTGCTGCTCCAGATCGGCGATCTCCGCACGCAACTTCGCCTCGCTGGCAGCCAACTGCCGCATCTCGGTGCGCTGCCCGAAGTAGGTCCGGACAGGGCCCGCGATCGTCAGCGTGAGCACACACACGACTGCGGCGAGGATGGCGGCCCGCCGCGCAGCAGAGCCAAGACGCTGCTCGGACTGCTGTTCGGCCGCATCGGCGATCGACTGCCGGATCGAGTCGGCCTTCGTCTCGTCCTCGGGCTGCGGCTTGGGCCGCGACTCGGTCTTGCGCGGCTCGCGCCGCACCGGAGAGCCCGTCTGCGGACGGCCGCGGGCGGAGCCGCCCGGCGTGCCCGGCTTGGCTGACTTCGCCGGTCGGGACGCCGGGGACCGCCGCTTCGGGTCGGGCCGTTTCGCTTCGGGCACGGGCTATTTGGCCTCTGGCGCAAATCGTGGGAACGCGAGGTCGCCCGCATACCGCGCAGCATCGCCGAGCGTCTCCTCGATGCGCAGCAGCTGGTTGTACTTGGCGACGCGCTCGCTGCGTGCGGGCGCGCCGGTCTTGATCTGCCCGCTGCCGACCGCGACCGCCAGGTCGGCGATCGTGGTGTCCTCGGTCTCGCCGCTGCGGTGGCTCATCATCGTGCGGTATCCGCTGTTGTGCGCCAGCGACACCGCGTCGAGAGTCTCTGTGAGCGTGCCGATCTGGTTCACCTTGACCAGAAGGGCGTTGGCCGCACCGCGCTCGATGCCCTCCTCGAGCCGCTCGGGATTGGTGACGAAGAGGTCGTCGCCGACAATCTGGACGCGGTCGCCGATCGCCGTCGTCAACGCGACCCAGCCGTCCCAGTCGTCCTCCGACAGCGGGTCCTCGATGGAGACCAGCGGATAGGCGTCGATCAGACCGGCGTAGAACTCGGTCATCTGCTCCGCGCTGCGGGTTTCCTTCTCAAAGCTGTAACCCGTTCCGTCCGTGTAGAATTCAGTGGCGGCGACGTCCAGGGCCAATGCCACGTCGGAGCCGGCCGTGAAGCCGGTGGCGTCGATGGCCGACAGGATCAGGTCGAGCGCGGCCTTTGTGCCCGCGACGTCGGGTGCGAATCCGCCTTCATCGCCGAGGCCGGTGGCAAGACCCTGCTTCTTCAGCACCGACTTCAACGAGTGGTACACCTCGGCGCCCCAGCGCAGCGACTCCTTGAAGCTGGGCGCACCGATCGGCGCGACCATGAACTCCTGCACGTCGACGCCGGTGTCGGCGTGCGCGCCGCCGTTGAGAATGTTCATCATCGGCACCGGAAGGATATGGGCGTTGGGGCCGCCGACATAGCGGAACAACGGCAGCCCGGCCGATTCTGCGGCAGCTTTCGCGACCGCGAGCGACACGCCGAGGATCGCGTTGGCGCCCAGCCGTGACTTGTCGGGGGTGCCGTCCAGATCGAGCAGCGCCTGGTCCACCAGCCGCTGGTCGTCGGCGCTCAGCCCGATGACGGCGGGTGCGATCTCGTCGAGGACGGCCTCGACGGCCTTGCCCACGCCTTTGCCGCCGTAGCGGGAGCCGCCGTCGCGCAGCTCCACCGCCTCGTGCTCACCCGTCGACGCGCCGGAGGGCACCGCCGCCCGCGCGAACGTGCCGTCGGTCAGGGCCAACTCGACCTCGACCGTCGGGTTACCGCGGGAATCGAGGATCTCGCGAGCTCCGACCTGCTCGATGATGGGCACTGGCGTTCTCCTTGGTCGGTCGGGGATGGTTTAGACGTTGAGCCTAAAGCGTTTCAGCATCAGAGGGGGTGACCGTCGGCATAGGCGGTCGCCCAGTCCCTCACCGTGCGGGCGTACTGGTCGGACAGGTTGTAGGCGCGCAGCGCGTTCATCCAGCCTCGCGGCGTCTCCAGATCCTTGCCGCGCCAGCACAGGTACCCGGCCGCCGACAGCGCCGCGTCGTCGAAGTTGTCGGGGCTGATCTTGCCGTCGTTGTTGGCATCGACCCCGTACAGCCGCCAGGTTTCGGGGATGAACTGCATGGGACCCATGGCCCGATCGAGGTCGGCGTCGCCGTCGAGCTCACCCGCATCGCTGTCGATGATCTCCAGGTTGCCCATCGTGCCGTCGAGCCGCACACCTCTGATGAAGGGGGTGACGTCACCGTCGGGCGCGATCTGCGCGCCGCGATACGTGCCGTGATGGCTTTCCACCATGCCGATGCCGGCCAGCGTGGGCCACGACAGATGGCAGTCCGGGTTCTCCACCTCGGCGACCCGCGCCGCATACGCGTAGGCCTCCAGCGCCCCGGCCGGGATGCCCAGCTTGGGAGCCCGCTGGGCGGCCCATTCGCGCAGCTGGTCGGCGGGTCTGCCGCTGGCGTGGGTGTCGATCGCCGGGACCGAATCTCCCGCAGGTGGCGGAATCCCCTCGGGAATCGGGGTCCCGAGCTGCCAAGAGCAGCTCGAGGCCATCAGCAAGGCTGTCGCGCCGATCACCGCGACAGCCCGCAGCCAAAGCACTGGCGACACCGGACTCCCTCAAACCCCTTCAGTTGCAATCCATCGTCCCATGGCGCACGAAGTGCTCTGGCGGACGGCACGCAACACGGCTGAGTTAGGCCAGGCAATCGATATTTAGGTGTGCCTACCCTCGTCGTGGCAAGTCGTTGTAATGTTCACGCGTCTACTACGAGGAGGCTCGATGAAACTGCATCTCACATGGCCCGTGTCGGTTACGGCCGCGGCCTTGGTGCTCGCCGGTTGCTCCAGCGGCGACTCCGGCAGCGCCGAGGAGAGCAGTGCGTCGAGCTCGGCCAGCGAGACGTCGACGTCCGCGGCGGCCGCGCCGAACCCCGAGGCCGACAAGGCCGCGACCGAATACAAGGCCTACGCCGTCGGCCAGATCGACGAGCTCGTCGGCGCCGTCAAGGTCTTCACCGACGCGGTGCGGGCCAACAATCTGCAGGCCGCCCAGGACGCCTACGCGCCGTCGCGCATGCCGTGGGAGCGCATCGAGCCGCTCGCGGGCCTCGTCGAGGACATCGACGGCAAGGTCGATGCCCGCGTCGACGACTTCGCAGGCGAGGACGACCCGGCCTTCACCGGGTGGCACCGGCTCGAGTTCCTGCTCTTCAACAAGAACACCACCGAGGGCGGCGCACCGTTCGCCGACCAGCTCGACAAGGACATCGCCGACCTCAAGACGCAGTTCGCCTCGGTCGAGGTGACGCCGCTCGACGTGGCCACCGGCGCAGCCGAGCTGATCGAAGAGGTCTCCGAGGGCAAGATCACCGGCGAGGAAGACCGCTACTCCAAGACCGACCTGTGGGACTTCGACGCGAACATGCAGGGCTCGCAGGCCGCTGTCGACAAGTTGACCCCCGCGCTGCAGGCGGCCGATCCGGCCCTGCTCGGCAAGATCGACGGCGGAATCACCCAGGTCTACGACACCCTCGCGCCGCTGCGCAAAGGCAACGGCTGGGTGCTGTTCTGCACGGAGAACGACCAGTACCCGTCGCCGCGCTGCCCCGAGGTGACCGTGACGCCGCAGGTGATCGACAAGCTCAAGGCGCAATTGGCCGGACTTTCGGAGAACCTGTCTCAGGTCGCGGGAGTCCTGAAACTGCAGTGACGTCGCGGCCACCACGCACCGGCATCTCGCGCCGCGGCTTCGTCACCGGGGCGCTGGGCACCGGTGCAGCCGTGGGCGCCGGCGCAATGCTGGCCGGGTGCTCGTCGCCCGAGCCTGCGGTGCCCGCCGTGCCGCGACCGACGCTGATTCCGTTCGGGGGCGAACATCAGGCGGGCATCACCACGCTGCCGATTCCCGAGCAGGGTCTGATGGCGTCGTTCAACCTGCACGCCAACGACCGCGCCGGTCTGAAGCGGACTCTGCAGGAACTCACCGATGAGATCCGCGGGCTGATGGCGGGCAGGCCGCCGGAGACCCGCGGGCCGGCCTATCCACCGGTCGACTCGGGCATCCTCGGCGACAAGCCATCGGCCGACAACCTGTCGGTCGTGGTCGGTGTCGGGGCGTCGGTGTTCGACGCGCGTTTCGGTCTTGCCGATCGCAAGCCCAAGGAACTGGAAACCATGCCGTTCCTGGCCAATGACCGGCTCGACCCGAAACTGTCACACGGCGACATCTCGATCATCCTGGAGGCCGGACACAACGACACCGTGCAGTTCGCGCTGCGGCAGTTGATGCGCCGCACCCGAAGCGATCTGACACTGCGCTGGATGATCGACGGGTACGCCCGCGGCATCGGGGCAGGTAAGACGTCGGAGGCCGCGACACCGCGAAACCTGTTGGGGTTCAAGGACGGAACGGCCAACCTCGACGTCGACGACGGCGCGCTGATGGACCGGCACGTGTGGGTGCAGCCGGGCGACGGTGAACCCGAGTGGGCGGTCGGCGGCTCGTATCAGGCGGTGCGCATCATCCGGATGTTCGTCGAGTTCTGGGACCGCACCCGCCTCGCCGAGCAGGAGGCGCTCATCGGCCGCAAGAAGATCAGCGGGGCGCCGCTGGGGATGGCCGACGAGTTCGCCGATCCCGACTACGCCGAGGACCCCGACGGCAAGCGGATTCCGCTGGACGCCCACATCCGGTTGGCCAACCCGCGCACCACCGAGAGCGAGCAGAACCTCATCCTGCGCAGAGGGTTCAACTACTCGCGCGGGTTCGACGGCGCGGGCCGACTCGATCAGGGCCTGGCGTTCATCGCCTACCAGCGCAGCCTGCAGAAGGGGTTCCTGGCGGTGCAGAAACGGTTGACGGGTGAGCCGCTCGAGGAGTACATCATGCCGGTGGGCGGCGGCTTCTTCTTTGTGCTGCCGGGTGTTACCGGCGCGGACCGCTTTCTGGGCGACCAGCTGGTCGACTGACCGGCTGCTCGCGATCTTCCTGCGGTGCGCCGAGCGTGCGGCCCCTGCGAAATTTCTGCGATCTTTTCGCACTGACGGCACGTTCGCGGTCGTGTCGGTGGCGCAAAGCACACTCCACCGCATGGGGGAGCCATTCATCGGCAGCGAGGCGACCGCAACGGGAGCGCTCACGCCATACCGGTTGCGCAGCAAGTTCGTCGCGCTGTACCCGGACGTCTACGTGCCCGCTAACGCAGAGGTGACGGCGGTGACCCGCGCGAAAGCGGCGTGGTTGTGGTCGGGACGCCTTGGCGTGGTCGCCGGACAGTCCGCCGCCGCGATGCACGGCGCGAAGTGGGTCGACGCGCGTAGGCCGGCGGAGTTGCTGTGGCCGAATCGACGTCCCCCGAGGGGTATTCGCACCTGGTCGGACCGGTTCGCCGACGACGAGATCGAACTGGTCGACGGCGCGCCGGTGACGACACCCGCGCGGACCGCGCTCGATCTCGCATGCCGTTACCCGCTCGACCGTGCGGTCGCCGCCATCGACGCTCTAGCGAACAAGACGCACATGAAGGTCGCCGATGCGGAGTTGCTCGCCGACAGATACCGGGGCAGGCGCGGTATCCGGCAGGCTCGCACGGTTCTCGACCTGGTCGATCCCGGCGCTGAGTCACCCCGGGAGACCTGGTTGCGATTGGTCGTCATCAGACACGGCTTTGCACGGCCTCAAACGCAGATCCCGGTGTACGACGAGTTCGGCGTGCTCGTCGGCGTGTTCGACCTCGGCTGGGAGGATCGCATGATCGCGATGGACTACGAGGGCGAGCATCACCGGATCAATCGCAGGGTGTTCAACCGTGACATCCGCAAGGCCGAAACGGTTGCTGGGCTGGGGTGGACCGACATTCGGGTCACGGCGGAGGACAGCGAAGGCGGCGTGATCCGGCGACTGTCAGCGGCGTGGTGTCGCCCAACGTGACATGGCTGCGAAAGATCGCGCGATTTCTCGCACTGAGCGCACGTTCGGCGATCAGGAGTTGACGGGCTCGGCCTCGGGCCTGTCATCGGCGGGCTCGGCGGCAACGGGCTCGGGCTCGGGCTCGGGCTCGTCGGCAACAGGCTCGGGCTCATCGACGGGCTCGATCGGGCTCGGGCTCGGGCACGGCCGCGATCTCGGCCACCGCACCCGGCCAGAACGCCCGCCACTCCTCCTCGGTGATCACACCGAGCGACGCGATGTCGAGCTCCTCGGGCACGTCATCCCCGCGACGGTCCGCGGCAATCGCCTTCTCCACCGTGCGCACCGTGTCCATGAACTCCAGAACCGTTGTCCGCAAATCGTTTTCGGCATCGCCGTCCTGCGACACCGTCACCGCCGTCATCGAAGCCGGAACGAGGTCGGCGGGGAATCCGGCCTGGCTGGCGCGATCGATCACCTTCTGCGCCAACGCCAGCGCGGGCTGGGCCGTCGGTACGCCGTCCATCGACGAGTCGCGGGACTTCTCGGCAGCCTTGCGCTCTTCCCACTGCGCCAGTTGATCTTCCAGCGATATCGCCTCGCCCGCCAGCACCGCGGGCACGCGGTTGGCGAGCTTGCGCAGCAGCGTGTCCGCGACGTCGTCGATGCTGAAGGCATGGTGGGTGGCGTCCTCGGCGATGCGGGCCTGGAACAGCACCTGCAGCAACACATCGCCGAGTTCCTCGCGCAACTCGTCGGCGTCGCCGCTGCGCACCGCGTCGAACAACTCGTAGGTCTCCTCGAGCAGGAAACGCCGCAGCGAGTCGTGGGTCTGCTCGCTCTCCCACGGGCCTGCGGTGCGCAGCTTGTCCATCATCGCGACCGCGTCGACCAGCCGCTCGCCTGCCTGCGGCTCCGGCGCGGCGATCAACCTGTCGCCTGCCGAGAGGCGCGCCTTCACCGCGGGGTGTTCGGGGTCTGACGACAACAGCACCGGCGCGTCGTCCCCCTCGTAGGCGGGCCTGGCCGACGGCAGCGACCACGGCACCTTGACCGGCATCTCCTCGGTGTACTGGACGTCGCCGGCGAGGAATTCGATCGCCTCGACCGGGATCAGCGAAGGGCGGCGCGGATCGACCAATACAACGGTCATGGGCTCCACCCCCTCAGACGTTCGACGACCGATGATTTCGTTATACCCGAGACGCAACGGCCGCCCCGCCCGAGGCAGAGCGGCCATCGTGCCACATCGGTCAGGCGTTCGCAGTGATGACGACGCTGCCCTGCGGCTTTCCGTTCAACGCCAAGATCAGGTCGGCGACCATCTGCACCAATTCGAGATCTCGAATGCGCGGCGCGCCGACGCCGCTGCCTGCCCGTGGAATCGGCACCTGCACCGTCGACGTCGTCGCACGGTAGTTCGCACTTGGATACATCCGCTTCAACCGGAGCTGTTGGGAATCCAACAGCGTCATCGGCGACACCCGCAGCGTCGTCGCCGACGGCGCACTCACCTCGGTGACGCCGTATTCGCGGGCCAACAGCCGCAACCGCGCGACCGACACCAACAGCTGCGCGGGTTCGGGCAGCGGGCCGTACCGGTCGACGAGTTCGTCCACCACCGCGCCGACACTGTCCTGGTCGGCGGCCGACGCCAGCCGCCGGTAGCCCTCCAGCCGCAGCCGGTCGCTGGCGATGTAGTCCGGCGGCAGATGCGCGTCGACGGGCAGATCGATGCGGACATCCTTCGGCTCTTCAACGGCGGCAACGGTTTTCCCGTCGGCGGCCGCGCGGTAGGCCTCGACCGCCTCGCCGACCAGCCGCACGTACAGGTCGAACCCGACGCCCGCGACGTGCCCGGACTGTTCGACGCCGAGCACGTTCCCCGCCCCGCGGATCTCCAGGTCCTTCATCGCGACGGCCATGCCTGCGCCAAGCTCGTTGTTCTGCGCGATGGTGGCCAGCCGGTCGTAGGCCGTCTCGGTCAGCGGCACCTCCGGCGGATACATGAAGTAGGCGTAGCCGCGCTCGCGTGATCGCCCCACCCGTCCGCGCAGCTGGTGCAGCTGCGACAGCCCGAAGGTGTCGGCGCGTTCGACGATAAGGGTGTTGGCGTTGGAGATGTCCAGGCCGGTCTCGACGATCGTCGTGCAGACCAGTACGTCGTACTCGCGGTTCCAGAACCCCTCGACTGTGCGTTCCAGCTGCTCTTCGGGCATCTGACCGTGCGCGACGACGACGCGTGCCTCCGGCACCAGGGCAGCCAGCTTCGCGGCCGCCTGGTCGATCGAGCGCACCCGGTTGTGGATGTAGAACGCCTGGCCGTCGCGCAGCAACTCGCGGCGCAGCGCCGCGCCGATCTGCTTGTCGTCGTGCGGTCCGACGTACGTCAGCACCGGGTACCGCTCCTCGGGCGGGGTGAGGATCGTCGACATCTCGCGGATCCCGGCCAGGCTCATCTCCAGCGTGCGCGGAATCGGGGTGGCGCTCATCGTCAGCACGTCGACGTGGGTGCGCATCGACTTGATGTGCTCCTTGTTCTCGACGCCGAAACGCTGCTCCTCGTCGACGACGACCAGGCCGAGGTCCTTCCACGTCACGCCGGTCTGCAGCAGCCGGTGCGTGCCGATGACGATGTCGACCGACCCGTCCTTCATGCCCTCTAGCACGGCCCGCGACTCGGTGGGTGAGGTGAACCGCGACAGCCCTTTCACCGTGACGGGGAAGCCGGCCATCCGCTCGCTGAACGTCTGCAGGTGCTGATCGGCCAGCAGTGTCGTCGGGACCAGCACCGCGGCCTGCTTGCCGTCCTGCACGGCCTTGAATGCCGCGCGCACCGCGATCTCGGTCTTGCCGTAGCCGACGTCGCCGCAGATCACCCGGTCCATCGGGATCGGCTTCTCCATGTCGCCCTTGACCTCGGTGATGGCGGTCAGCTGGTCCACGGTCTCGGTGAAGCCGAACGCGTCCTCCATCTCGGCCTGCCACGGGGTGTCCGGGCCGAATGCATGCCCCGGCGACGCCTGCCGTTTGGCGTACAGCGACACGAGCTCGCTGGCGATCTCGCGGACTGCGCGCCGCGCCTTGGTCTTGGTATTGGCCCAGTCGCTGCCGCCCAGCCGGCTCAGCGTGGGCGACTCGCCGCCGACATACCGCGACAGCTGATCCAGCGAGTCCATCGGCACGAACAGCTTGTCGCTGCCGCCGCCGCGCTTGGCCGACGCGTACTCCAGCACCAGGTACTCGCGCCGCGCCCCGCCGACGGTGCGTTCCACCATCTCGACGAACCGGCCGATGCCGTGCTGGTCGTGGACGACGAGGTCGCCCGCGGTCAGCGCGAGCGGGTCGACGACGTTGCGCCGCTTGGCCGCCAGCCGCTTGCCGTCCGGCGCGGTGACCCGGTTGCCGGTGAGGTCGGTTTCGGTGACGACGACCAGGTTGGCGCCCGCCAGCACGACGCCGTCGTGAAGCGGTCCCTTGAGCACGCCGACGACGCCCGGCTTCGGCGTCTCGCCGGGCTCGAGCATCGCCGCCGGGGTGTCGGCGTCTGCCAACTGCTCGCAGACCCGGTGCGCGGTGCCGGTGCCCGGGGTGACGATCGCGGCCGTCCCGCCGGTCGACACGTGCGCTCGCAGCATCGCGAAGATCTCGTCGACGCCCGTCTGCTGGCCGCGGGCCGACGGCGCCGGGCGGATGTCGAGCTCGATCGCGTCCTCGGAGCCCAGCTGGCTGAGCGTCCACCACGGATGTCCGCGGTCGCGGGCGCCTGCGGCGACGTCGTCGAGGTCCAGGTAGCCCGATGCGCCGAGCGCTTCGATGTCGATGGGCGCGTCGCCGCCGACAGCGGCCGTCGACCAGGACGCCTCGAGGAACTCGCGGCCGGTCTTGATGAGGTCGGCCGCGCGGGTGCGGATTTTCTCCGGGTCGCAGATCAGCAGCGGCGTTTGCGCGGGCAGATGGTCGCTGAGCAGGGAGAGATCGGTCGGACGCAGCAGCGGGAGAAGGGCCTCCATACCGTCGACGGGAATACCCTCACCGAGCTTGGCCAGCATATCGGGCACGCTGCCGGGCACCTCGTTGCCGGTCCGCGGGTGTTCGGCTGCGAGCTCGAACGCGCGGATCCGCACGTCGTCGGTCAGCAGCAGTTCGCGACACGGGACGGCGATCATCACGTCGACGTCGACGTCGGGGATCGAGCGCTGGTCGGCGACCGAGAACATCCGCATCTCGGAGATCTCGTCGCCCCAGAACTCGATACGCACCGGATGCTCGGCGGTGGGCGGGAAGACGTCGAGGATGCCGCCGCGGACCGCGAACTCACCGCGCTTGCCGACCATGTCGACGCGGGTGTAGGCCAGCTCGACGAGCCGGTGGATGACACCGTCGAAGTCCGCCTCCCCGCCGAGCGTCAGCGTGACCGGTTCGATGTCGACGAGGTCCGGCGCCATCGGCTGCACCAGCGAGCGCACGGTGGTGACCACCACGCGCAGCGGCGGGCCGAGCCGCTCGTCGTCGGGGTTGGCCAGCCGCCGCAGCACCATCATCCGCGCGCCGACGGTGTCCACTCCCGGCGAGAGCCGCTCGTGCGGCAGCGTCTCCCACGATGGGAACAGCGCCGCCGAGTCGCCGAAGACACCGCGCAGTTCGGCGGTCAGGTCGTCGGCCTCGCGGCCGGTGGCGGCGACCACCAGCAGCGGGCCGGCCTGCGCCAGCGCGCATGCGGCGAACAGCCTCGCGTTGGCCGGGCCGACGAGCGCGAGTTCGGCGGGACGATCGGCGGCACGGGCGATGACGTCTTGCAGACAGGGGTCGCGGAGCGCCAGGTCGACGAGGCCGGCGATCGGGGTCTGGACACTGACGGTCCCCGATGCGGTCATGATGCTTCCATCCTAATGGGACGCCCGAACTCACGTTTGGGCGCGAAAGTGCGAGTGCGTCGCGCCATTTCGTCGATCTCGACGCAGAGAGACGTAGGTCACTCCTCGAGCAGCGGCGGATCGTTCTCGAGATGCATCAGCCCGTTCCAACAGAGGTTCACCAGATGGGCGGCGACGACTTCCTTCTTCGGCTCGCGCACGTCGAGCCACCACTGCGCCGTCATCGACACCGACCCGACGAGGGCCTGGGCGTACAGCGGGGCCATCTCGGGGTCGAGTCCGCGCCGGGAGAAGTCGCCGGCCAGTATCGACGACACCTGGTTGACCGCGTCGTTGAGCAGCGTCGAGTACGTGCCCGAGGTGATCGCGGCGGGCGAGTCGCGGATCAGGATGCGGAACCCGTCGGTGCGCTCGTCGACGTAGGTCAGCAGGGCCAGCGTGACCCGTTCGATGCGCAGCCTCGACCGGTTGTTGGTCGTCCTCGTCAGCGAGGAGGTGATGCCGTCCAGCAGTGCCGACATCTCCCGGTCGACGACGACGGCGTAGAGGCCCTCCTTGCCGCCGAAATGCTCGTAGACGACCGGCTTGGAAACGTTCGCCCGCTGCGCGATCTCCTCGATCGAGGTGCCCTCGTACCCGCGCTGCGCGAACAGCGTCCTCGCGATGTCGAT
Source organism: uncultured Actinomycetota bacterium (assembly GCA_963786995.1). Classification (GTDB taxonomy): domain Bacteria; phylum Actinomycetota; class Actinomycetes; order Mycobacteriales; family Mycobacteriaceae; genus Mycobacterium. The sequence continues at coordinate 340,884 of CAWBBH010000013.1, forward strand.
GAGCTGGTGACGCCGCTCGGCACCGGTCATCCGGGCGCGGGGTGCACGCAGTTCCTTGTCCGGTACTGCCACACCTGTGAGCCTAGTTGCTTGGACTAACATCACGGGTTGATCAGTCCGTCGTGGTGTAATCGGCAGCACCTCTGATTTTGGTTCAGATAGTTCAGGTTCGAGTCCTGGCGACGGAGCGAATAGTTATGACCAACCACGGCCAGTCCGCCATCCTGGTGATGGCCGCCGGCGCGGGCACGCGGATGCGTTCGGACATCCCCAAGGTGCTGCACACGCTCGCCGGCCGCAGCATGCTCGCCCACGTGCTGCACTCGGTGGCCAAGGTCGCCCCGCAGCACTTGATCGTCGTCCTCGGACACGAACGTGAGCGCATCGTCCCCGCTGTCACCGCACTGGCCGAAACGCTGGGCCGCCCGATCGACATCGCCGTGCAGGACCAGCAACGCGGCACCGGGCACGCGGTCGCATCCGGGCTGACCGCGCTGCCCGCCGACTTCGCAGGCACCGTGCTGGTGACCTCCGGCGACGTCCCCCTGATGGACGCCGACACCCTGGCCGACCTGATCGCCACCCACGGCTCGGAAACCGCGGCGGCGACGGTGGTGACGACGACGGTGACCGATCCGACGGGCTACGGCCGGGTCCTGCGCACGCAGGACCGCGAGGTCATCGGCATCGTCGAGGAGGTCGACGCGACCCGGTCGCAGAAGCAGATCAGCGAGGTCAACGGTGGCGTCTACGCCTTCGACATCGAGGTGCTGCGCTCGGCGCTCGACCGGCTCCAGCCGCACAACGCCCAGCAGGAGCTGTACCTCACCGACGTCATCTCGATCATCCGGCAGGACGGCAGGATCGTGCGCGCCAAGCATGTCGACGACGCCGCGCTGGTGGCGGGCATCAACGACCGCGTCCAGCTTTCCGAGTTGGCCGCCGAGCTGAACCGGCGCATCGTGGCCGCCCACCAGCGGGCAGGCGTCACGGTCGTCGACCCGGCCAGCACCTGGATCGACGTCGACGTGAGCATCGGCCGCGACACCCTCATTCAGCCCGGCACCCAGCTGCTTGGCGCCACGGCCGTCGGCGGCCGCTGCGAGATCGGGCCCGACACCACTTTGACCGACGTCACCGTCGGCGAGGGCGCGACGGTGGTCCGCACCCACGGTTCGGCATCGGTGATCGGCGACGGCGCCACCGTCGGCCCGTTCACCTACCTGCGCCCCGGCACGGCGCTCGGCGACGTCGGGAAGCTCGGCGCGTTCGTGGAGACGAAGAACGCCACCCTCGGCACCGGCACCAAGGTGCCGCACCTGACCTACGTCGGCGACGCCGACATCGGCGAGCACAGCAATATCGGCGCGTCGAGCGTCTTCGTCAACTACGACGGAGAGGCCAAGCGTCGCACCACGATCGGGTCACACGTGCGCACCGGTTCCGACACCATGTTCGTCGCTCCCGTCACCGTCGGCGACGGCGCCTATACCGGAGCGGGCACCGTGGTGCGCCACGACGTGCCCCCGGGTGCACTGGCCGTTTCGGCGGGCCCGCAGCGCAATATCGAGGGGTGGGTAGCCCGCAAGCGCCCCGATTCCGCGGCCGCCGAGGCCGCCCGACGCGCGGGCGAATCGAGCGAAGACTCCGACGAGGGCGTCGACGAGACGACGTGAGCCGGTCGGTTTCCGTTGGTGTTCTGGCAACCCGGCCACGCGCGTCCAGCCGTGAAACGTACGATGAGGCCGATATCGATCCCCGACCGGCAAGGGCACACAGTGGGCACCGAGTGGACCGACAACCGCAAGAATTTGATGCTGTTCTCGGGTCGCGCGCACCCGGAACTGGCTGAACAGGTCGCCAAGGAGCTCGACTCCCCGGTCACCCCGCAGACCTCCCGCGACTTCTCCAACGGCGAGATCTTCGTCAGGTTCGACGAGTCGGTCCGCGGGTGCGACGCGTTCGTCCTGCAGAGCCACCCTGCGCCGCTCAACAAGTGGCTGATGGAACAGCTGATCATGATCGACGCGCTCAAGCGCGGCAGCGCCAAGCGGATCACCGCGATACTGCCGTTCTATCCCTACGCGCGCCAGGACAAGAAGCACCGCGGCCGCGAGCCGATCTCCGCTCGCCTTGTCGCCGACCTGCTCAAGACCGCAGGCGCCAACCGGATCCTCACCGTGGACCTGCACACCGACCAGATCCAGGGCTTCTTCGACGGACCGGTGGACCACATGCGGGCGCAGAACCTGCTCACCGGCCACATCGCCGCGCACTACCACGATCACGACATGGTCGTGGTGTCGCCGGACTCCGGCCGTGTGCGCGTCGCCGAGAAATGGGCCGACGCGCTGGGCGGCGTACCGCTGGCCTTCATCCACAAGACCCGAGACCCGTTGGTGCCCAATCAGGTGGTGTCCAACCGCGTGGTCGGCGACGTGCGGGGCAAGATGTGCGTCCTGACCGACGACATGATCGACACCGGCGGCACGATCGCCGGTGCGGTGAAGCTGCTGCGCGAAGACGGCGCCAAGGACGTGATCATCGCAGCGACGCACGGCGTGCTGTCCGATCCCGCACCTCAACGGCTGGCCGACTGCGGCGCTCGCGAGGTGATCGTCACCAACACCCTGCCGATCGGCGAGGACAAGCGGTTCCCGCAGCTGACAGTGTTGTCCATCGCGCCCCTGCTGGCCGACACCATTCGCGCCGTATTCGAGAACGGTTCGGTGACAGGACTCTTCGACGGGTCTGCGTAAGTGGCTGAGTCCGTCATCTATCACAATCCCCGCTGCACGACGTCTCGCAAGGCGCTGGAGCTGTTGCGCGACAACGGGATCGAGCCGGACGTGATTCAGTACCTGAAGACGCCGCCGTCGCGCGCCGAGCTGGTCAAGCTGATCGACGACGCGGGCATCGACGTGCGGACCGCGGTGCGCAAGCGTGAATCGCTCTACGCCGAACTGAACCTCGACGACGCCGACGACGACGCGCTGCTCGACGCCATGGCCGCCCATCCGATCCTGATCGAGCGACCGTTCGTCGTCACTCCCCGAGGCACGCGGCTGGGCAGGCCGCTCGACTCTGTTCGCGAGATCCTGTGACGCGTCACCGCGCACGCGAGGAGCAGAAAACAATCCGCATTGCGGCGATCTTCGCGCTGCTGGCCGTCCTCGCCGCGGGCTGCGGCGCGCAGAGTGCTGACTACACGTCGCTGTTGACCAACACCACGAGCGCCAAGCCCACCGAGACCGAAACGCCGGTCCCGATCGCGCAGTACCTGGAGAGCGCGGGCGTCGTCGGACAACCCGTCGCCGCCGACAAGCTGACCGACCTCGTGGTGACGCTGCCGAGGCCGAAAGGCTGGGAACAGTACAGCAATCCGCGGTTCGCGCCGGGCACCCGCGTCATCGCCAAGGGCGACACCTACCCCACCGCGATGCTGATGATCTTCCAACTCAGCGGCGGGGATTTCGACGCGAAAAAGGCCATCGAGCACGGCAACTCCGATGCCAAGCTCTCGGAGAACTTCAGGGAGCTCAACACGTCGCTCGACGACTTCAAGGGCTTCCCATCGTCGATGATCGAGGGCAGCTACGACCTCAACGGCAGGCGGATGCACTCCTTCAACCGTGTCGTCATCGCGACAGGAGGGCCGCCGGCCAACCGGCGTTATCTGGTGCAGCTCACCGTCACCGGCTACGCCGACAAGGCCCAGGCCGAGGCGCCCGACATGGAGGCCATCATCTCCGGGTTCGATGTCGCCGCCAAGAAGTAGTCGGCGGCCGGCCCGGGAAGCGGAGAACCGGCGCCGGTTAGGGTGGCCGTCATGAGTGGATGGACTGCCGCGGACCTGCCTTCGTTCACCGGCCGCACCGTCGTCGTCACCGGAGCCAACAGCGGGCTCGGCGAGATCACGGCGCGCGAGCTGGCCCGGGTCGGTGCCAAGGTGATCCTCGCGGTCCGCAACACCGCCAAGGGCGACGCGGCCGCCGCAGGCATGACCGGCGACGTCGAGGTGCGCAAGCTCGACCTGCAGGACCTCGCTTCGGTGCGTAGCTTCGCCGACGGCTTCTCCGGATCCGGGGACACCATCGATGTGCTGGTCAACAACGCCGGCATCATGGCGGTGCCGTTCGCGACGACAGCTGATGGTTTCGAAAGCCAGATCGGCACCAACCACCTCGGCCACTTCGCGCTGACCAACCTTCTGCTGCCCAAGATCACCGACCGCGTGGTGACGGTGTCGTCGATGATGCATCTGATCGGCTACGTCAGCCTCAAGGACCTGAACTGGAAATCACGCCCGTATTTGGCGTGGCCGGCCTACGGCCAGTCGAAGCTGGCCAACCTGCTGTTCACCAGCGAACTGCAGCGCCGCCTCACCGCGGCGGGTTCGGCGGTCAAGGCCCACGCCGCCCATCCCGGATATTCGGCCACCAACCTGCAGGGCCACACCGGCAATGCGCTCGGCGAGCGACTGGCCAAGGCGGGTAATCGGCTCGCCACCGATGCGGCGTTCGGTGCCCGGCAGACGCTCTACGCTGCGTCTGCCGATCTGCCGGGTGACACCTTCGTCGGTCCGCGGTTCGCGATGTGGGGCCCGAGCGGACCCGCGATGCGCAGCCCCCTGGCCCGCGACGCGAGCAAGGCAGCCGCGCTCTGGGAGCTCTCCGAGCAGCTCACAGGCACCGAATTCGCACTTTGAGGCCGTGATCGGATAGCCTGTGCGGGCGTCACGGCGAGGGTGGCCACGTGCCACCGTTATCGACGGGAACCCGCAATACGTAGTTGCGACCCTGCCGCGGACGAGCATTGACACCGCACAAGAGGAGCAACACGAATGGCCAAGACTGCGGCTCGCAGCGAGAACAAGTTGACGGCATCGGTACGCCAGGAGACCGGCAAGGGTGCATCGCGGCGCGCGCGCCGCGCCGGCCAAGTGCCTGCGGTGCTGTACGGCCACGGCGCCGACCCACAACATCTGCTGCTGTCGGGCCACGACTTCGCCGCCGTCCTGCGGCACACCGGCACCAACGCCGTGCTGACCTTGGACATCGAGGGCACCGAACAGCTCGCACTGACCAAGTCCTTGGAAATCCACCCGATACGGCGCAACATCCAGCACGCCGACCTGCTCGTTGTCCGCCGCGGCGAGAAGGTGACCGTCGAAGTCAACGTGATCATCGAGGGCGAAGCGGTCCCGGGGACGCTTGTCACCCAGGACACCAACACCATCGAGATCGAGTCCGACGTCCAGGCCATCCCCGACCAGCTGACCGTCTCCATCGAGGGCGCCGAGATCGGCACCCAGTTCACCGCGGCCTCGATCGAACTGCCCGACGGCGTCTCGCTGATCTCCGATCCCGAGATGCTGGTCGTCAACGTCGTCGCCGCTCCGACCGAGGAAGACCTCGAGGCCGAGGGTGCGGGCGAGGCCGTCGAGGGTGAAGCCGCCGAGGTCACCGAAGGCGAAGAGGGCGCCGAAGGCGAAGGCGCCGAGGGCGGCGAGGCTGCCGAAGAGTCCTCCGAGTAACCGGAGACGTCGTCCACCGCATGGCCGACCCCCTGCTCGTGGTGGGCCTGGGCAATCCCGGGCCCAACTACGCCGCGACGCGGCACAACATCGGTTTCATGGTCGCCGACATACTCGCCGGCCGGATGGGCTCGACGTTCAAGGTGCACAAGAAGTCTGGCGCCGAGGTCGTCACCGGTCGGCTGGCGGGCCAACCGATCGTGCTGGCCAAACCGCGGGTGTACATGAACGAGTCGGGCCGCCAAGTCGGGCCGTTGGCCAAGTTCTACTCGGTGCCGCCCGCGGGTGTCGTGATCATCCACGACGAGCTCGACATCGACTTCGGCAAGATCCGGTTGAAGTTCGGTGGCGGCGTCGCGGGTCACAACGGCCTGCGGTCGGTGGCTTCGGCTTTGAGCAGCAACGACTTTGGCCGGGTGCGCATCGGGATCGGCCGCCCGCCCGGCAACAAGTCGGGTGCGTCGTTCGTCCTCGAGAACTTCGCCAAAGCCGAACGGCCCGAAGTCCCGGTGATCTGCGAACAGGCCGCTGACGCTACGGAGTTGCTCGTCGCCCAGGGCCTCGAGCCGGCCCAGAACACCGTGCACGCCTGGGGCTAGCGCCCGTTGATGCCGCTGTCGACGACCTTGATCTGCTTGTGCGGGAACCGGCGTTCGGCGTACTCCTTGGCCTCCGAGTTCGGCAGGACGTAGAGCGTCTCCTTCTTGTCCTGCAGCGGCTTGAGCACCAGGTCCATGAAGCCCTTGCGGTCGTCGAGGTACGGCTCGATGACATCCTCGCCCGCTGGGCACACGGCCAGGCAGTACGCCGCCTTGTAGTTCGCCTTGAACGACAGGCTCTGCCACATCGATGCATTCTCGGAATCGCTGACGCGAGAGCGGAAGTCGGCGGCGTCCTCGCTGTCGGCGACGGTCTGAACCCAGTCGGTGAAGCCGCCCATGAACTCGCGGTAGTTGTGCGTCGAGCAGGCGAAGAAATCGAAGTCGCCGTTCTTCTTGATCGCACCGACGGGGCACGCGGCCACACACAGCTTGCATTCCAGGCACGGTGAATAATCCAGCGGCTCACCGTAACTGCTGACCGGCGCGTCGACGAGGACGGTGCCGAGCAGGATGAAGTTGCCGAACCGAGGATGAATCACGTTGCGGTGGATGCCCATCACGCCCAGTCCCGACGCGACGGCGACCGGCTTGTGCGCGACGACCCAGATGCGGCCGGGAAAGCGGTCCATCTCCATCGGGAACGACATCGACGGGTTGATCGCGCGGTGGCCCGCGTCCTGCAGCGCGCGCGTGATGCGGTGCGCCGCCTCGTTCATGATCTCGCCGCTGCGGTGAAATTCCTGGTTGGCGACGCTGCGTGCGGTCGACCGGACGTTGTCGCGGTTCATCTTGACCACCAGCGATATGAAGCTACGGGTTCCTGGCAGTGCCGCGTCGACGAATTCGCGTTCGGATGCCAGGTCGGGGTTGTCGACGCTGGCGAACGCGACGTCGTCGGCACCCGCCTCCAGGCACACCTGCCGCAGCCAGTCCGCGTCGATGACGCCGGGTTTACGCTTCGCGCGGTTGCGAACTGCGCGAACGGTCGGGTGATCGGCGAGCCGCGACGGCAGGCGTTCGATCGTCATGCTGGGTATAGTACATGCTACTCAGCTGTTGCGCGCTTGTGCCGCGACATTGCGTTCCGGCAGGGGAATCGCGAGTGCGCCCCTGCTGGAATGCCATTTCGCGGGCTAGTTCGCGGTGCGACGCGCGTAGGCGCGCAGCGCGAACGGCGCGAATATCGCCGTCAGTGCCAGCGAGTACAGGACCGTGGCGAGCACGGGATGGTGCAGCGGCAACTGCGCGTCCGGCGGTGCGGGTGGGCCGTTGCCCCACAGTTCGCGCATCGCCTGCGCCAGCGACGACACCGGATTCCACTCGGCGATGACGCGCAGCCAGTGCTGCATCGGTTCGGTCGGGGCAAAGGTGTTGGCCAGGAACGTGATCGGGAAGAGCACCGTGAACATCACGCCGTTGACCGCCTCGACCGAGCGCATCAGCGAACCGATCAGAATTCCGAACCAGATCATGCCGAATCCGAACACCAGGATCAGCCCGAAGGCCAACGCCGCTTCTGCGACGCTCCCCCGGATCCGCCAACCGATACACAGGCCGGTCACCGCCATCACCACCACACCGATCGACGAGTGCAGCAGGCTGGCGACGCTGCGGCCGATGAGCACCGCCGACCGCCTGATCGGCAGTGACCGGAAGCGGTCGATGATGCCCTTCTCGATGTCGGCAGTGATACCCGTCGATACGACGAACGCGGTGAAGACGATGGTCTGCGCCTGAATTCCAGGCAGCAGGAACTCGCGGTAGCTCGCTGCGCCCCGCGTCGCGATCGACGCACCGAACACGAATGCGAACAGCAGCACGAACATGATCGGCTGCACCGTCACGTCGCTCAGCATCTCTGGCATTCTCTTGGTGTGAATCATGTTGCGTTTGACCATGATCCACGACTGCTGAAGGATGTTAGTCGGTCGGATCTGCGGCCTGCTCGACGTGGTCGCGGGCTGTTGCGCGGTGACGGTCATGCGCCCTTCTCCTCGGCTGCGTCGGCGTCGGCGCGATGGCCGGTGAGCGAGAGGAAGACATCGTCGAGGCTGGGCCGGGACAGGCCGATGTCGTCGACGTCTATCCCGCTGTCCTGCAGCCAACCGGCCACCCGGGTCAGCTCGGCGATGCCGGTGGCCGACGCGGTGAGCTGCCGCGCACCGACGTCGATGTGCACATCGGCACCGGCTCGGCCGAGCAGTTCCCGCGCCGCAGGCAGGTCCGCGGCGTGCGAGACGGTGACGAGCAGGCTGGCGTTGCCCGCCTGCTGCTTGAGCTGCAGCGGCGTGCCGTGGGCGATGATCCGGCCGTGGTCGATGACCACGATGTCGTCGGCCAGTTGGTCGGCCTCTTCGAGATATTGCGTCGTCAACAGCAGCGTGGTGCCCTCAGCGACGAGCCCGCGCAGCATGTCCCACAGGTCGCTGCGGCTGCGCGGGTCGAGACCCGTCGTCGGCTCGTCGAGGAACAGCACCGGCGGCGAGGCAATGAGACTGACCGCGAGGTCCAGCCGTCTGCGCATTCCACCCGAGTAGGACCGCACCGGCCGGTCAGCGGCGTCGGCGATCGAGAACTGTTCCAGCAGTTGATCACTCAGCCGGCTGAGATCGCGTCGGCCGATGCCGTAGAGAGCGCCGATCATCCGGATGTTCTCGCGTCCGGTGAGCAGTTCGTCGACGGTGGCGACCTGGCCGGTCAGGCCCATGTGGCGGCGGACCATGTCGGGCTCGTCGCGCACGTCGTACCCGGCGACCCGGGCGGTGCCGCTGGTGGGCACCGACAGCGTCGTCATCATCCGGACTGTCGTGGTCTTGCCCGCCCCGTTGGGGCCGAGCAGCCCGAGCACAGTCCCTGGCGCGACGGAGAAGCTGACGCCATCGACGGCGGTGTTGTCACCGAACCTCTTCACCAGGTCGACGGCTTCGATGGCGGGAGGAGAGGACATGTCACCCACCGTATCGGCGGCCGCCGACACCCCGTTACCGCAGCGAAGTCCCCGCGAGCGGGGCGGTTCTAGGTGACAAGCGCGACGGAGTTCGCCCGGCGCAGCTTGCCCGACGGCGTCTTCGGGATGGTGCCGGGGCCGAGCACCACGACATTGCGCGGCCGCACGTCGACCTCGGCGACGACCTCGTGGGCCACCTGACGCTCGATGCGGTGCACGGCGTCGGGGTCCTCCCACGCGTTGGACTCGACGGCGACGGCGAACGTCTCACGCGAATGCCCGGCGTCCAGCCGGACCGCGACCGCGCAGCCGGGGCGCACGCCCTCGACGCGGCTCGCCGCCCGCTCGATGTCGGTCGGGTAGATGTTGCGGCCGGCCATGATGATGACGTCCTTCACGCGGCCGCAAACCACGATGTGGCCGTTGTCGGTGATGTAGCCCAGGTCGCCGGTGTCATACCAGCCGTGCTCGTCCTGGGCCGGGATGAAACCGCCCATGGTGATGTAGCCGGGGGTGACGGGTTCGCCGCGCAGCTCGATGATGCCGACGCCGCGAGAAGGCATCAGGTTGCCCTGCTCGTCGATGATCCGGGCTTCGAGGCCTTGCAGAAGCGGTCCGAGGGTGGCCAGCCTGCGGGTGTTGCCCTTCGATGCGGGCACCGCGCGCCGCAGCGCGGCCATCAGGTCGCGATCGATCTCGTCGACGACCAGGCCGGCGTTGCACGGCGAGAACGACACCGCCAGTGTCGTCTCGGCCATGCCGTAGGCGGGCAGGATCGCGCCGGGCGACAGCCCGAACGGCTTGCCGGCGTCGAGCAGGTCCTCGACGTCGGCGGGTTCGACGGGCTCGGCGCCCGACAGCGCGAAGCGCAGTGTGGACAGGTCGAACTCGCCCGGCTGAGCCTGTCGCCGCAGCCGCTTGGCGAGCAGCGCGTAGGCGAAGTTCGGCGCCGCGGTCATCGTGCCCTTGTACTTGTCTATCAGCCGGGCCCACAGCAGGGTGTCGCGCAGGAAGTCCATCGGCGTGACCTTGACCAGCTCGGCGCCGAAGTACATCGGGATGGTCAGGAAGCCGACCATGCCCATGTCGTGGAAGCACGGCAGCCAGCTGACCATGACGTCCTTCTCGACGTCGTACTCGGCGCCGACGAACATCGCCTCGGCGTTGGAGTGGATGTTGCGGTGCGTGATCTGCACGGCCTTCGGAGAACCGGTGGAGCCCGACGTCAGCTGCATCAGCGCCAGGTCGTCCTCGTCAACGTCGATCGGGTCGATCGGGTCGGACGCCAGCAGGTCGGGAACGGTCAGGACCTTGATGCCATGCTCCTCGAGCACGGGCACCGCGACCATGAACGGCTCGGAGACGATGACGGCCTTGGCCTCGATCATCTGGACGACGTTCATGGTGTCCTCGGCCCAGACCACGAGGTCGGTACGCGGAGTGGGCTGGTGCAGCATGGTCAGGCTGGCGCCCCGCATCCACAGGCCCTGCGCGGTCGGCGCGATCTCCACGGGGAAGCCGGCGAGCACGCCGACGGCGTCGCCCCGACCGATGCCCGCCGCAGCCAGGCCGCCTGCGATCTGCCGGGCCCGCTCGTGCACCTCGCCCCAGGTGTGCCGGATGGGTTCGTGCGGTTCACCGGTCACCATGCCAGTAGTGGCGTTACGGGCATTGCGGTACATCTTCTCGGTGAATCTGCTCACGACAGCCTCCTCGGGGTCCCCGCAAATACCACGGATTCATGCTCCACCTGCAGGTAAGCGCCTTCAAGAAGGCGCGCGCACAGTTGGAGCGCGGTTAGGTCTCGATTCGGTGATTTGCTAGGACGGGACGCCCGCTCACCGGGTATCCCGGCGGCAGTAGCGTCCGCAGCTTGACCGCTAGTTTTCACTTTCCGCCTTTGCTCCTCGCGTGCGCGAAGATCATCTTAGGCAACTCTTAAGTAACTGCCAAACTCATGCAGTAATTGAGGTTCGTGTCACACCCGCGCCGCGTGTCCGATTCGCGCCTACGAGGTGGCTGGCGCCGGGACCACCCGCGCCCCCTGAACCGGCCCGCTGGCCACCCGTACCGTCCGGCACACGCCCGCACCGGCCAGTTCCACGCCGATGTCGACGGCCGACGTCGACGACGGGCACAGGAACGCGCACGTCGGACCCGATCCCGACACGATGCCTGCCAGAGCGCCCGCCTCGACGCCGGCCCGCAGCGTCCGCCGCAGGGCGGGGTTGAGGCTCAGCGACGCGGGCTGCAGGTCGTTGCCCAGCAGCGGCGCCAGGGCCGCCGGATCACCGGACGCCAGCGCGGCAAGCACGGGTTCGGGGTCCTCCAGCGCGGGCGGCAGGTTGCGGTCCTTCGAATCGCGCAGCCGGTCGATCTCGGCGAAGACCGCAGGGGTGGACATGCCGCCGTCGGCGAAGGCCAGCACCCAGTGAAACGTGTTCCTGGCCAGCACGGTGGCCAGCTCCTCACCGCGGCCGGTGCCAAGGGCCGTGCCGCCGTGCAGGGCGAAGGGCACGTCGCTGCCCAGCCGGGCGGCCAGGGTGTGCAGGTCGCGGCGCGGCACGCCGAGCTCCCACAGCGCGTTGATCGCCACCAGCACCGCGGCCGCATCGGCGCTGCCGCCCGCCATCCCGCCCGCGACCGGGATCGTCTTCTCCACGGTGATCGCCACATCGGGCGCCCGGCCGACGTGCTCGGCCATCAGTTCGGCGGCCTGCCAGGCCAGGTTGCGCTCGTCGGTGGGCAACGAATGGGGGCCGTCAGCGCCCTCCCCCACCATCTCGATCGACAGCATGTCGGCGTTGCGGACGGTGACCTCGTCGAGCAGCGACACCGCGTGGAAAACGGTCGTCAGCTCGTGATAGCCGTCGTCGCGGCGGTCGCCGACCTCCAGATAGAGGTTGACCTTGCCCGGCACCCGCACTGTGACCGACCCGGTGGGAACCCACTCGGATGCGATGCTGCCACCTGCCACGGCACGACACTAGCGCCGAGGTGCTGCGCAGAAGAAGTCATGCGAACAAAAGGCGGCCAGGCCGGCCGTCCTAGGCTGGAAGCGTGCTTCCCGTCGGCGTGGAGTTCGAGGGTCATGTCATCGAGACCACCCTCGGGCGTGGTGGGTATGCCGCCGTATACCGCGTACACACCGCTCTCGAGCCGAATCACAGTGTCGCGCTGAAGGTTCTCGACGAGCATCACCGCAGTGAGAACCAAATGGCGAAGCTGCGAAAAGAATTCGAGTTCGCGCATCAACTCGACCATCCCCACGTCATCACCGTCTACCGGCAGGGTCGTGGCTGGTTCACGATGGAGCTGGTCGAAGGGGGCACCACGAGCCGGCTGACCGCCATGACAGACAAGCTGCGGGCGCTCACCCAGATCGCCGAAGCGCTGGACTACATCCACCAGCGCGGCATTGTGCACTGCGATGTCAAGCCCACCAATATCCTTGTCTCGCCAGACTTCTCACGGTCAGTGCTGATCGACTTCGGCGTCGCGTTCGCGGTCGCGGACACGGCCGGCTGGCATGCGACGCGCATCGAGACGTCGCTGCCCTACACCGCGCCCGAACTGCTGCGCGGCAGGCCGCCGTCGGCTCTCACCGATCAGTATGCGCTGGCGTGCACCGCCGTCGAGATGATGGTCGGCCAGCCACCGTATTCCGCCGAGACGTGGATGGAACTCGTCGACGCGCACCTGAGCAGGCCGGTGCCCAGCTACTCGCACAAGATCGCCTGGGTGCCACGTCTTTTCGACACATGGCTGCACCGGGCGTTGGCGAAGATCCCCGAAAGCCGTTACGACTCGTGCGTGCAACTGGTCGAACAGCTCGAACGCGCGCTGAGGTAGCGGCTACGGCGCTTGTTCGGTCACCCTCTGCGTCTGGGGATCCCAGACCCCTGAACGCTCGAGCAGCCGCACGAAGTCGGCGATGGACAACGTCTCGCCGCGTCGGGAGGGGTCGATGCTGGCGGCGAGCAGCCGTCGGGCCGACTCGTTGCCGCTGCCCGCCCATTCGGCGAAGGCGTTGCGAGATGTCTTGCGGCGCTGGGCGAAAGCGATGTCGATCAGGTTGAACACCTGCTGACGGAAGCCTTCGTCGGTCGGCCACGGCGTGGTCTCGTACCGGTCGATGCGGACCAGGCCCGAGTAGACGCGCGGGATCGGCCAGAACACCGTCGGCGACACCATGCCGTGTCTGCGCACCTTGCCGTAGAACCGGATCTTGGCGCTCGGGACGCCGTAATCCTTGCCGCCGGGCTCGGCAGCGAGCCGCTCGGCCACTTCGGCCTGAACCATCACCATGACGGTGCGAATCGTCGGGAAGTCGGCGAGCAGGTGCAGCAGCGCGGGGACGGCGACGTTGTACGGCAGGTTGGCGACCAGCGCGGTCGGCTGCTCGGGCAGGTCGCCCGGTTGCAGGTCGAGCACGTCATGGTGCAGCACGGAAAGCCGGTTGATCTCGCTGTGCGAGTGTTCGGCGACGGTGTGCGGCAGTTGGGCGGCGAGCACCGGGTCGATCTCGACGGCGGTGACGCGCGCACCACGGTCGAGCAGCGCGAGTGTCAGTGAACCGAGGCCGGGTCCGACCTCGAGGACGTGGTCCTGGCGGTTGATTCCGGATGCCGAAACCACACGGCGCACGGTGTTGGCGTCGTGGACGAAGTTCTGGCCGAATGACTTACGCGGCCGGAAATCGAGTTCCTTGGCGAGGTGCCGAATTTCGGTACGGCCCAGCAATCTGATGGTCAGGACGCCCCCACTCTCCCGCTACATGTGGGCCACGCACCCCAACCTTGACGGGCCCGAGTGACCTCAGCAATCGCGATCTGTTCTTCACGTGTTGCCAAATCAGCCCTCGCAGCATACCTCAGACCGCCGTTGCGCTCCCAAGTATTCTGATCAAACTGCACACCGCCGAAATATCCGTTGCCGGTGTTGATCGCCCAGTTACCGCCCGCCTCGCATCGGGCCAGCGCATCCCACGTGCCGCCATTGCTCACCGGGGGCACTTCCGTGCCCGGTTTCGAGCCCACCCGAAGCACGCCGTCGACGGCAGGAGTGATGATGACATTGGCTACTGGCAGTCTGCCGGTCTCTGTACCGTTCACCTTTGCGATGGCAAACGTTACGTCCTGAACGCCGGGCGTCCCGGGGTTCTCGACGACCCGGCGGCTCATGTTCATCGTCGGGTCTTCGATCCGCTGGTTGTTCGGCGGCAACGGCATCCGCTGGGTGGCTTTCTCGATCCGGACCCGGGTGACCTGAATCGTCATCCCCTCGACCACTGGGGCGGAAGCCGGCGGCACCACCGAGTCGCTCTGATCGAGCCGAGCCCCCGCGGCGGCCAGCAGGTCACCGACGTTCGGTGCGGCCATCCGCACCGTGCGCACCACGCCACCGTCATTGATCTGCACGTTCTTGGCGCTGACCACCGGCAGTGACATACCGCCGAGCGGGACGCGGCTGCCGCGGGACGCCGCGACGGGCGCCTTGTCGGTCATGGCCAGCTGGGCCAGGGCCTCGTCGACGGTGGACGCGGTCGTCCACACCTCGCGATTGCCTTGGCCGTCCTCCGAGATCTGCAGCGGGCGACTGCGCCGAAGCACGATCGTGTCGGACTGGTGCACGGCCTGATCCCCTGCCGGATACAGGTCGTCGCGGTCGCCGACGTCGTAGCCGTTCTCCGTGACGACGTCGATGACCCGCGATTTCATCGTCGCGACCGACATCTCGGTGCCGTCGACGGCCAGCGTGACCGTCTTGTGGGCGGCCACCGCGAAGCCGCCGGCGAACGTGAGGGCCAGCAACGTCACAAAAACGAGCGCCCGCAGATGCGGCGAGCGCGATTCATGGAGCTTGTTCAATGCATTCAAATCAGTGCTAATCCCCGACTCGGACCCCGGTCTGCTTCTGTCCCCCCGACATCGATCACAAGACGGTAACGAACCGGTTCAGCAACGGCAACTCGCGTGTGATTCACCGGGTGTTCACCGCGAAGCCGTAGATCCGGGCGGCGGTCTCCGTCGTCTCCGCCGCGAGGTCCGCTGCGGGTCGGTCCAAGGATGTCGGCCAGCGCGCGCACGGTGTAGGGCAGGCAGTAGGGCTCGTTCGGCGCGCCGCGGTACGGATGAGGGGTCAGAAACGGCGCGTCGGTCTCCACCAGCAGCTGGCCGGGCGGAATGAGCGTGGCCGCCTCATGGAGTGCGCGGGCGTTGCGGAAGCTGACCGTGCCCGACAGGCTCAGCACCCACCCGGCGTCGACACAGGTCCGCGCCATCTCCGCATCCGAAGAGAAGCAGTGGAAGATCACCGTCGGCGGTGCACCCTCGGCCCGAAGCACGTCGAGCACGTCGGCGTCGGCGTCGCGGTTGTGGATCATCAGCGGCTTGCCTGTCCGCTTGGCCAGGTCGATGTGCCACGCGAACGCCTCGCGCTGCTCGCCGGACGTCGCGCAGCCCTCGAGCCTGCCGGGCCAGTAGCTGTCCATGCCCGTCTCGCCGACGGCCACCACCCGTGGATGGCAGACGAGCCGCTCGATGACCGTCTTCGCCTCGTCGGACAGGGCGTTGGCCCGCGTCGGGTGCAGCGCCACCGCCGCGTAGACCCGCGGATCCCAGTCGGCGGCCTCGGTGACCCACCGCGCCGAGTCGAGGTCATCGGCGATGGTGACGACGGCCCGCACGCCGACGTCGGCGGCCCGGTCGAGGATCGCGCGCACATCGTCGGCGCCCTCGGCGCCGCACGCGTCGAGGTGGGTGTGCGCGTCGACCAGCGGGGCCAACGGCTCGGGAGGCGGCGGCGCCGGACGGCTACTACTCACCGCCACACAATAAGGTGAGGTGGACATGAGCGAGCCGTACTACATAACGACAGCGATCGCCTATCCCAACGGCGACCCGCACATCGGGCATGCCTACGAATACATCGCGACCGATGCGGTTGCCCGGTTCAAGAGGTTGGACGGATACGACGTCCGCTATCTCACCGGCACCGACGTGCACGGTCTGAAGATGACCGAGACCGCGGCGGCGCTGGGCATTCCGACCGCCGAGCTGGCCAAGCACAACTCCGACGTGTTCCAGCGGCTGCAGGACAAGCTGAACATCTCCTACGACCGGTTCATCCGCACGTCGGATCCCGACCACTACGAGGCGTCCAAAGAGATCTGGCGCCGGATGTACGCATCCGGCGACATCTATCTCGATGCGTACAAAGGTTGGTACTCGATCCGCGACGAGCGCTTCTTCACCGAAGGTGAGACGACAGTCGGTGCGGACGGCGTGCGCATCGCCGTCGAGACCGGCGCGCCGGTGACGTGGACCGAGGAGCAGACGTACTTCTTCAAGCTGTCGGCCTACGCCGACAAGCTGCTCGCCCTCTACGAGGCGCATCCGGAATTCATCGGCCCCGACGTCCGGCGCAACGAGGTCGTCAGCTTCGTCTCGGGCGGCCTGCGCGACCTGTCGATCTCGCGCACCACGTTCGACTGGGGCGTCCCGGTGCCCGATCACCCCGACCACGTGATGTACGTGTGGGTCGACGCGCTGACGAACTACCTGACCGGCGTGGGCTTCCCCGACACGTCGTCGGAGTCGTTCAAGCGGTTCTGGCCTGCCGACCTGCACATGATCGGCAAGGACATCATCCGGTTCCACACCGTGTACTGGCCGGCCTTTCTGATGTCGGCGGGAATCGAGCTGCCGCGCAGGGTTTTCGTGCACGGTTTCGTGCTCAACAAGGGCGAGAAGATGAGCAAGTCGGTCGGCAACGTCGTCGACCCGGTGAACCTCGTCGACACGTTCGGCCTCGACCCGGTGCGCTACTTCTTCCTCCGCGAGGTGCCGTTCGGGCAGGACGGCAGCTACGGCGAGGACGCGATCATCAGCCGCATCAACGCCGACCTCGCCAACGAGCTGGGCAACCTGGCGCAGCGGTCGCTGTCGATGGTGGCCCGCAACCTCGACGGGATCGTGCCCGAGCCAGGCGAATTCACCGACGCCGACACGGTGCTGTTCGACGAGGCCGACGCGCTGTTCGGCAAGGTGCGCGCGCACTTCGAGGTGCCCGCGATGCACCTGGCGCTCGAGGCCATCTGGTCGATGTTGGGTGAGGCCAACCGGTACTTCTCGGCGCAGGAGCCGTGGGTGCTGCGCAAGTCGGAGTCACACGCCGATCAGCAGCGGTTCCGCACGGTGCTGTACACGACGATGGAGGTGGTGCGGGTGGCCGCGCTGCTGTCGCAGCCGGTGATGCCCGAGTCGTCGGCCAAGCTTCTCGACCTTCTCGGCCAGCCCGACGACCAGCGGACATTCGCCGCTCTCGGCACCCGGCTGGCCCCCGGCACGCAGCTGCCCGCCCCCGTCGCGGTTTTCCCCCGCTACGTCGCCCCGGAGGGGATTTCCTCCGGGGAGGCGTTCGGCACGCCGACGGGGTAACGACCTCGGCGAGCAGTGACGCGCGTCACGTTCTGTCACGTCTTGCGGCTCGGCGGTGTCTTGAGGGCATCACCGAAACCGCACACGTAGGGAGCGAGAATGGCACACGACACCATGACCGGGAAACGCACGCACGTCGTCGTGATCGGCGGCGGATACGCGGGCACGCTGGCGGCCAACCATCTGCGGTTGCGCGCCGACGTCGACATCACCCTGATCAATCCGCGCCCCAAGTTCGTCGAGCGGATCCGGCTGCACCAGTTCGTCGCGGGCAACTACGACGCGACGACCGACTACGGGCCGCTGCTCGGCGAGGGCGTCGGTTTGGTCGTCGACAGTGTCAGCAAGATCGACACCGCCACCCGTACGCTGCAGTTCGCCTCTGGGCGCAAGGCACTGCCGTACGACTACGTCATATACGCGGTCGGAAGCACGGGCGCCGTTCCCGACTCAGTTCCCGGCGCGGCTGAATTCGCTTACCCGATAGCGGAATTGGAGTACGCGCAGGTACTCAGGGACACACTGGACCAACTGCATCCCGATGCGCCGGTGACCGTTGTCGGCGCGGGCCTGACCGGCATCGAGACGGCCTCCGAGCTCGCCGAGCAGGGCCGCAAGGTCACGCTCGTCTGCGGCGGGCAGTTGGCACCGTCGATCTCCGAGGGCGGACGTCGCTCGACCGCCAAGTGGATGCGCAAGCACGGTGTTGCGGTGCTCGAACACGATGTGGTCGCCGAGGTCCGCAAGGATGCGGTCGTCTTCGCCGACGGTGCGGTACGCCCGAGCGCGGTCACCATCTGGACCGCGGGCTTCGGGGCGCCTGCGCTGGCAGCGGACAGCGGGCTCCGCACCGACGCCGTCGGCCGGTTGCTCACCGACGAGACCCTGACGAGCGTCGATGACCCACGCATCGTGGCCGCGGGCGACTCCGCGTCACCATCGGGCCAGCCGCCGCGGATGAGCTGCCAGGCGGCAGGGCAGTTGGGTGCGCAGGCCGCCAACACCGTGCTCAGCCGCATCGCAGGCGAAGCGCCCGCGACGTTCGACATCGGCTTCGTCGGGTCTTGTGTCAGCCTGGGCCGTCACGGGGCCACCCTGCAGTTCGCCCGCAGGGACGACAGCCCGGTGAATTTTCACCTTCGTGGCCGAATTGCTGCTTCGATCAAGGAGGCGGTCTGCAAAGGCACGCTGTGGGGACTGCGCCGCGAGGCCCGCAAGCCGGGCGGGAAGGGCGTTTACATGAAGGGCGGCAGGCGATTGCAGCAGCCGACCGTCGAGCCCCAGGTGGTCGCGAACCCGTGACCACCTCGGGCGCAGCGGGAGGTGAGCACGCCGAGCGGTTCACCCATCTACGGCCTCTGCTGTTCACGATCGCCTACGAAATCCTTGGCTCGGCAACCGAAGCCGACGACGTGCTGCAGGACAGCTATCTGCGGTGGGCGGACGTGGATCTCGCGACAGTGCGCGACACCAAGTCCTATCTCGCGCAGCTGGTGACCAGCCAGGCGCTCAACGCGCTGCGGTCGCGAGCCCGTCGTCGCGAGGACTACGTCGGGCCATGGCTGCCCGAACCCGTTCTTGTCGCCGACGATCCGTCTGCCGACGTCGTTCTTGCGGAGTCGGTTTCGATGGCCATGCTGGTGCTGCTCGAAACGCTCACTCCCGACGAGCGGGCGGTGTTCGTACTTCGCGAGGTGTTCGGCTTCGACTACGACGAAATAGCCGGGGCGGTCGGCAGATCCGCGGGGTCGGTGCGTCAGATGGCCCACCGCGCCCGCGAGCACGTGCACGCCCGGCGCAACAGGTTCGGCCCGGTCGACGCGAAGCGCAACGCCCAGATCACCGAGCAGTTCCTGGCCGCGGCCAGCACCGGCGATATGGACGGCCTGATGGCGCTGCTGGCGCCGGGAGCCACCTGGACCGCCGACCACGGCGGCAAGGCGCAGGCTCTGCCACGACCGCTCGTCGGCGCGCGGAAGGTGGCCACGGTGATGCTGGCGCTCTTCCGGGCGACGGAGCGGATGGACATTAGGTTCGAGATGGCCGTCTACAACAGCGCGCCCGCAATGGTGATCTACAGCGACGGCGACCATCTGGAAGGCGTCTTCGTGTTCGAGATCATCGACGGCCAGATCACCAACCTGTATGCGATGCGCAACCCGGACAAGTTGGCGGGCATCACTATTCCCCGCACGATCAGCCGATCGTGACGTCCGCCATAACTCCGGCGAAAGCTGTCACACTCCGAAGATGGGCGGTGTCTCGAGGCCAGACCGACGCAATCCAGAGCGCCGGATGACCAGAGGAGACAGACGATGACCGACAACAACGCCCGCGTCGTGGTAATCGGTGGCGGGTATGCAGGCGTGATGGCCGCCAACCGGCTCTGCAAGGGCGCCGCGGACGTGACGCTGGTGAACCCGCGCGCCACGTTCGTCGAACGGATCCGCCTGCACCAGTTGGCGATCGACAACGACGACGCAGTCGAGGACTACGCGACGATCCTCAACCCCGACGTCCGGCTCGTCGTCGACGGCGCAGAGCGGATCGACGCCACCGCCCGCCGTGTCGATCTGACGTCTGGTGCGACGCTGGACTACGACTATCTGGTGTACGCCGTCGGCAGCACCGGCGCCGTGCCCGCGGGTGTGCAGGGCGCACGTGAATTCGCCTATCCCCTCAGCGAACTGGAGCAGGCGCAGCGGCTGCGGTCACGGCTGGCCGACACCCCGACGTCGGCGCCGGTCGTGGTCGTCGGCGGCGGCCTGACCGGAATCGAGGCGGCCTCCGAGTTCGCCGAGGCGGGCCGCACCGTCACGCTGGTCAGCGGCAAGCTTGCGCCGTCGGTGAGCGATCCCGCCCGCCGGTCGGTGGCCAAGCGGCTGCGGAAACTCGGCGTCACGGTGATCGAGACGCCCGTGCTCGCGGTCACCGACGACGCGGTCCTGCTGGCCGACAGGCGGACGCTGCCGAGTGCGGTGACCGTATGGACGGCGGGCTTCGGCGTCCCCGGCCTTGCCGCGGCCAGCGGGCTGACCACCGACGCGCTGGGACGGCTGCTCACTGACGAGTCGCTCAGCAGCGTCGATGACGACCGGATCGTCGGCACGGGTGACGCCGTCTCCCCGTCGGGCCTGCCGTTCCGGATGAGCTGCCAGGCCGCGCTCCCGCTGGGCGCTCAGGCCGCGAACACGATCCTGAGCCGCATCGCGGGGACCGACACCGCGCGGGTCAGCGTGCCGATGTCCGGTCAGTGCATCAGCCTCGGCCGCGGCGCGGGCACGGTGCAGCTGCAGCGCAGCGACGACACCCCGACGAACGTCTACATCGGCGGCAAGGCGGGCGCGTTCGTCAAGGAGCAGGTGTGCTGGTGGACACTGAAGTGGTTGGCCGGCGAGGCCGCCAAGCCGGGCTCGTACAGGTCCTTGAAGGGGCCCGACCGCGGGCCACAGCTGGCGGAGCAGAAGGTGGCGTCGATCCGATGAGTGCAAAGCCGGGTGACACGCACGCCGAACGGTTCACGCTGCTGCGACCGCTGCTGTTCACGATCGCCTACGAGATCCTGGGCAGTGCAACGGAATCCGACGACGTGCTGCAGGAGAGCTACCTGCGTTGGGCTGAGGTAGACCTCGCGACCGTGCGCGACACCAAGTCATATCTCGCCAAGCTCGTCACCCGGCAATCGCTCAATGCCCTTCGGGCGCAGTCACGCAGACGCGAGGACTACGTCGGCCCGTGGCTACCCGAGCCGCTGCTGCTCGAGCCCAAGGACGCCTCGGCCGATGTGGTGCTCGCCGAATCGGTTTCGATGGCCATGCTCGTGGTGCTCGAGACGTTGAGCCCCGACGAGCGCGCGGTGTTCGTGCTGCGCGAGGTGTTCGGTTTCAGCCACGAGGAGATCGCGTCGACGATCGAGAAGTCGACGAGCGCGGTGCGTCAACTGGCGCATCGCGCGCGTGAGCACGTGCAGGCCCGCCGCAAGCGGTTCGAGCCCGTCGACCCGAAGACGTCGATGGAGATCACCGCGCGGTTCTTCGCCGCCGCGTCCACCGGCGATATCGACGGGCTGCTGGAGATGCTCTCGTCCGACGTCGTGTGGACCGCCGACAGCGACGGCAAGGTCAGCGCGGCACGCAGGCCGGTGACGGGCGCGGAGAAGGTGGCGAAGCTGGTTGTCGGGCTGGTGCGGGTGGCAGGCGCGTCGGGCCGCGTCGAGCCGGCGATGTACAACAACGCCCCCGCGTTGAAGCTGTACCTCGGCGACAGCTTCGAGGGCATCATCACCGTCGAGATCACCGACGGGCTGATCAGCCATTTTTATGCGATGCGCAATCCGGAGAAGTTGTCCGGCATCGAGATCCCGCGGGAGATCAGCCGCAACGTCTGACAAGCTGAGTCGATGCGGATCGAGCGGCTCGGCGACCTGGGCGGCGCCCCACGGGTGCTGCGGGCGATCGCGGCGGCCGCGCAGCGTCACGGCGTGGCGCCGCCCGCCGCGCTGATCGGCGAGTGGTTCGGCTCAGGGGCGGTGATCGCGCCGTCGCTGCCGGTGTCAGCCGTTTCCCCCGGTGATTTCGGCGCGCTAGGTCGTGCTGAGCGCGACCAGGCGCGCCGAAATCACGACGACGGGGTGGTCGGCGGCGGCTGGTTCGGCTACCTGTCCTACCCCGACGCCGCGGCCGACGGCCGTCCCCCGCGCATCCCCGAGGCCGCGGGCGGCTGGACCGACTGCGTGCTGCGTCAAGACAGCGACGGGCAGTGGTCGTACGAGAGCCTCACCGCATCGCCGCTTGCCGGATGGGTCGAGGAGGCGCTGCGAAAGCCGATGCCAGCCTTGGCTTTCGACATTTCCTGGAAGAACGCGGACCGCGACGCGCACCGCAGGGGCGTGCTCGCCTGCCTGGAGGCGATCGCCGCGGGCGAGATCTACCAGGCGTGCGTGTGCACCCAGTTCGCGGGCTCGCTCGACGGCGCGCCGATCGATTTCTTCGTCGAGGCCGCGGAACGGACAATGCCTGCGCGGGCGGCGTTTCTGGCGGGCGAGTGGGGTGCGGTGGCGTCGCTGTCGCCCGAGTTGTTTCTCCGGCGCGTGGGCGATGCGGTGACGTCGAGTCCGATCAAGGGCACGCTGCCGCGGTCGGCGGATCCCGCGGCGCTGCGGGCGTCGGTCAAGGATGTCGCGGAGAACATCATGATCGTCGACCTGGTCCGCAACGATCTGAGCCGGGTCGCGGTGACGGGATCGGTCACGGTGCCGGAACTGCTCGCCGTGAAACCGGCGCCGGGCGTATGGCATCTGGTGTCGACGGTGTCGGCGCGCGTGCCGGTCGACGTGCCGATGGCGGCGTTGCTCGACGCGGCGTTCCCGCCCGCGTCGGTCACCGGAACACCGAAGACGCGGGCCCGCCAGCTGCTGGCGGGCTGGGAGCGTGGGCGGCGCGGAGTCTATTGCGGCACAGTCGGTTTGATATCGCCGATTGCGGGATGCGAGCTGAATGTGGCGATCAGGACCGTCGAGTTCGGCCCCGACGGCTCAGCGGTGCTCGGCGTCGGCGGCGGCATCACAGCCGATTCCGACCCGGACCGCGAATGGGACGAATGCCTGCACAAGGCGGCGCCGATCATCGATACAGCCGACACCGCCCGAGGAGTATCTCGGCCAGCAGTCTCGGCTCGCTGACCATCAGGTTGTGGCAGGTGTCCACCGGATACATGGTCTGCACCCCGCCCAGCGCTGCGATCGACCGGCGCTGAGACGCCACCGACAGCGCGCGGTCGCGCAGCGTCAGGATCCAGGTGCGCGGCACATCGCGGGGAAGACGGGACCGGTCGACCTTGTCGAAGATGATCGACGATGACTCCGGGTAGAACCGGACGCGGCTGAACCTGCGCTGCGAGCGAGTCATCCCGTTGCAGAACACGAACTCCGCCAACGCTGGTGGCAGCGTTCCCGAGATGCGCTTGTGTGCATTCCGGCGGGTGTAACGCCCGATCGGACCCGGCAAGGTGTCGACGACGGCGGCTCCCTGCGGCGGGACGAAGGCCGCGGCGAGCACCATCTCGCGTACCCGGGACGGACCGAGCTTGGTCACGACGCCGGGCACGGTGAGCCCGGCGAGGGAATGGCCCACGATGACGAACTCGCCGATACCCGCGTCGTCGATGTCGGCGACCAGTGAATTCACCCAGTCGTCGATGTGCGCGGCGAGAAGGTCACCGGGCTTACCGCGCCGCCCGGGCAGGTCGAGCGCGAGCACGGTGAGATCCGGTGCCTGACGGTGTAATTCGTCGATGGTATGGTCCCAGCAGTCGGCGGCGTGCTGTCCGCCGTGCACGAGCACCAGCGTGGGCAGCGTCACAGCGACGTCGGCGGACCGGGTGTCGGTGTCGAGAGCGCGGCTACCCAGCTTGCGGTGCCCGAGAACACGTAGAAGCCGATCTCACCAACGGCGGTCTGCACGATCAGATGCTTCTGCCCGCCCACCACCGAGCCCTTGAAGACCGTCGCCTCCCGCACACCGGTGATCGCGTCGGCGGGAACCTCGATCACGTTGCCTGTGAGTGTCCGGAAAACCAGCCGGCGGCTGGTCAGCGCGATCATTCCGGTGTTCTTGACCACCGGATAGCCGGGTGCCGTCGCTCCGCGGTAGGAGCCCTTTTCCGGTGCGAGCACAACCGTCTCGCCCTCGATGTCTGCCGCCAGCTGCCCGGCCGCGACGCGTCCGCGACGGCGAAGCCACACGACGACCGGGATCCACACCAGTGCCAGCACGATCAGGACGCCAACGACAATCAGAACGACAAGAATCGCGGTATTCACCAGGCCACCTGTTCTCTCAGTCGCGCGACCGCAGGACCGCATCGTAAAGCTCGCGCCGCGAAGGGGCCCCGGCATGCGCCGAAATCACCTCGGCGCAAGCATCCTTGACCCGCGCGCCGTCCTCGACCAACGCGTTCACCTCAGCCACCAGTGTCTCCAGATCCGCGTGCGGTTCGGCGCCGGCCAACACCACGGTGATCTCGCCGAGCACACCGTCTGCGGCCCACTCGGCGAGTTCGGCGAGCGTGCCGCGGACGATCTCCTCGTGCGTCTTGGTCAGCTCGCGGCACACCACGGCGCGCCGCTGCGGGCCGAGCACCTCGACGGCATCCTGCAGGCAGGCCGCGAGGCGCCGGGGCGACTCGAAGAACACCGCGGTCCGCTCCTCGGTGGCCAGGCCCGTCAGCCACGTCCTGCGCGCCGAATGCTTGCGCGGCGGGAAACCCTCGAAGCAGAACCGGTCGGCGGGCAGCCCGGAGACCGCCAACGCCGTCGTCACCGCCGACGGCCCGGGTAGGCAGCTGACGGTCAGGCCGGCGGCCACGCACGCCGACACCAGGCGGTAGCCGGGATCGTTGATCACGGGCATCCCCGCGTCGCTGACCACCAGTACCGTCGCGCCGCCCTTGATGTC
This sequence comes from uncultured Actinomycetota bacterium, assembly GCA_963786995.1. Taxonomy (GTDB): domain Bacteria; phylum Actinomycetota; class Actinomycetes; order Mycobacteriales; family Mycobacteriaceae; genus Mycobacterium. The sequence goes on from CAWBBH010000013.1 coordinate 365,864, forward strand.
CTCGACCAGCGCAGGCACCCGCGTCGCCTCGTTCTGGTCGAACAGGCTCACGACTTTCCCTGCGATGCGGACCTCGAGGGCCTGCGCCAGCGTCCTGACCCGGCGGGTGTCCTCGGCGGCGACCACGTCGGCGGTGCTCAGGCTGCTGATCAGCCGCGCGGAGGCATCAGCGGGCATGCCGAGCGGGGTGGCCGCCAGCAGCAATCGGCCGGGGCTCATGTCGGGGCGTTGGAGCGTAGCGACCTGATCATCACCGCACAGCCTACGATCGCATCCGTGACCGTCACCGCCACCGAACCGCAGTCGGCCGCGCGCTCGGTCCCTGTGATCAGCCCGGGGCCTCTGATGCCGGTCGCGGATTTCGGGCCGGTCGACCGCCTCAACGGCTGGGCGATGACGGCGGTCATCACCGCGCTGGCGGCGATGACGCGGTTCCTCAACCTACGCTCGCCGACCGATGCGGGCACGCCGATCTTCGACGAGAAGCACTACGCGCCGCAGGCGTGGCAGATGCTGCACAACAACGGCCTCGAGGACAACCCCGGGTACGGGCTGGTCGTGCATCCGCCGGTCGGCAAGCAGCTGATCGCCATCGGCGAGGCGCTGTTCGGCTACAACGGGTTGGGTTGGCGGTTCACCGGTGCGGTGCTCGGCGTCATCGGGATCGCGCTGGTGGCGCGCATCGTGCGGCGGATCAGCCGCTCGACGATGGTGGGTGCGATCGCGGGGCTGCTGCTGATCGCCGACGGGGTCAACTTCGTGGCATCGCGTACGGCGTTGCTCGACGGCTTTCTGGCGTTCTTCGTGATCGCGGCGTTCGGCGCGTTGATCGTCGACCGCGATCAGGTGCGGGAACGCATGCATGTCGCGCTGCTGGAGGGCCGCATCGGCGAAACGCCGTGGGGGCCGCGGCTCGGCGTTCGATGGTGGCGCTTCGGGGCGGGCGTGCTGCTCGGATTGGCCTGTGCGACAAAGTGGTCGGGGCTGTACTTCGTCGTGTTCTTCGGGCTGTTGACGCTGGCGTTCGACGTGGCGGCCCGTCGGCAGTACCGGGTGCCGAGGCCGTGGGCGGGCACACTGCGCCGCGACCTCGGGCCGACTGCGTACGCGATTGGCCTGATTCCGTTCGGTGTCTACCTGGCGTCGTATGCGCCGTGGTTCGCGTCGGAGACGGGCGTGAACCGTCACGAGGTCGGCCAGTCGATCGGGCCAGGCGGCTTTCTGCCCGACGCCATTCGGTCGCTGTGGCATTACACCCACGCGGCGTACACATTTCACGCCGGTTTGACCAACGCCGACGGCAACCACCACCCGTGGGAGTCCAAGCCGTGGACGTGGCCGATGTCGTTGCGCCCCGTGCTGTATGCGATCGACCAGGAGAACGTCCCCGGCTGCGGCGTGCAGTCGTGTGTGAAGGCCGTGATGCTGGTCGGCACGCCGGCGATGTGGTTCATCGCGCTGCCGGTGCTCGGATGGGCGCTGTGGCGGGCGTTCGTGAAGAAGGACTGGCGGTACGGCGCTGTGTTGGTGGGCTACGGCGCCGGCTTTCTGCCGTGGTTCGCCGACATCGACCGGCAGATGTATTTCTTCTACGCCGCGACCATGTCACCGTTCCTGGTGATGGCGATCGCGCTGATCTGCGGCGACATCCTGCATCAGCCGAACCAGAACGCCGAACGACGAACGCTGGGCATGATCGCGGTCAGCTGTTACGTGGCCCTGGTGATCACGAACTTCGCGTGGATGTACCCGATCCTCACCGGCCTGCCGATTTCGCAGTCGACGTGGAACCTGCAGATCTGGCTGCCGAGCTGGCGCTAGCTTCATCACCACTCTCACTGATCGACGTTCTGCAGGCGCCTACCCGCACTTCTTCTGCATAACGTCGCACGGTGAGTCAGATGGGGTCGCGGCTGGCCGGGCACGACATACAGCGCGGCCCGCCGCGGCCGGTGCCCAGTTCACTCGCGGCGATCGGCAGCACTTCGATACCGGCATCGGCGAGGCGCGCGTTTGTTTCGATGTTGCGCTCGTAGGCGACGACGACACCCGGCGCGACCGCGAGCGTGTTGTTGCCGTCGTCCCACTGCTCACGCTCGGCGGTGACGGGATCCAGGCCCGTCGCGATGACCCGCAGCTTCTCGATACCCATCGCGTTCGCGGCGGCGTCGACGAAGGGCGCGGCGTCGTCGATCCTGACGCCGCCTTCCCCGTCGCGGTGGATGGTGAACGCCGACAACGAGTCGACGATGTTCGGGTACATGACGACGGCGTCGGTGTCGACCATCGTGCAGACGGTGTCGAGGTGCATCTGCGCCCGCTCCTGCGCAATCGGCACCGCCAGCACCGTATGAGCCAGATCATCGTCGAACAGGCTGCGGGCCAACGCTTCTGCGCCGGCAGGCGTCGTGCGCTCGCCCACCCCGACGGCGACCACACCTGGCGCAAGCAGCAGCACATCGCCGCCCTCGACCGGCGCGGACCTCGACTCGTAGGCCCGCCGCACGCCGAGGAACCGCGGATGGTGGGCGTAGATCAGGTCGGTCAGCGACGTCTCGCGAATCCGCGCGGGCAGTGCCAGCGACGTGATCGCCACCCGCGGGCCGATCCAGAACGACGAGTCGCGCGTGAACAGCAGATTGGGCAGCGGCTCGATGACGAAGTCGCCGCCGTGGTGCATGCGGCGGACCAGTGACACCTCGCCGCCCGCGATCGGCAACTCGGTGAACGTCATTCCCGCCATCAGGATGTGCGCCAGAGCGGCCGGATCAAGCGTTCGCAGGTACGCCGAAAGCTGTTGCGCCAGCGGCAGTCCCAACCGCCGCGAGTCCACCGCCGCCGAGATGCCGTGCATCCTGGCCGCGCCGCTGGACAGCGCCTCGGTCAGCAGATCCGCTACCAGCAGCACCTCGACGCCGCGCGAGCGCAGCACCTCGGCGAACGCGTCGTGCTCCGTCTGCGCCTTGGCCACCCACGGCAGCCCGTCGAACAGCAAGCGCGTCGTTGTTGCGCGGCGTGAGGCGCTGCAGCTCGGCGCCCGGACGGTGCAGGATGACCACCCGCAGCGTCCCGACCTCGGAATTCACCCCTAGCGCGGAACCGGACACAGTAAGCACCGTAGCGCGGGAAACGCTTGCCCTCCTCGCATGCGCGTCACCTCAACTATTGTTTAGGTATGGACAGCCACGAATTGACGCCGGGTGAGATGGCCGACCGCAGTGGTGTTGCCGTTTCGGCTCTGCACTTCTACGAGCGCCAAGGCCTGATCGCCAGCAGACGCACATCGGGCAACCAACGCCGCTACCCGCGCGAAAGCCTGCGACGCGTCGCGTTCATTCGCATGTCGCAGCGGCTGGGCATCCCGCTCGCCCGGATCCGCGAGGCACTGGCCACGCTGCCCACCGACCGGGTTCCGACCAGCAAGGACTGGGCGCGGCTCTCGGCGGGTTGGCGACAGGACCTCGACGACCGCATCCTGCATCTGCAGCGGCTGCGCGACAACCTCACCGGCTGCATCGGCTGCGGCTGCATGAGCCTGAAGACCTGCGCGTTGTCCAATCCCGGCGACATCCTCGCCCTGCAGGGGCCCGGCGCGGTGCGGCTGTAGAGCATTCGAACGGGTGTGCGATAAACTGTTCGACATGGAGTTGGCGCTTCAGAGCTCTCTCTTCGACCCCGCCCCCGAGCGGCAACCGCTCAGCGACGGTGCATGGGTCGAGGTGCGGTCCAACTGGTTGACCGATGCGGACTCCCTGTTCGACGAGCTGATGGAGGCCATCCCGTGGCGTGCCGAGCGCCGACAGATGTACGACCGCGTTCTCGACGTCCCCCGCCTTGTCAGCTTCCACCACCTGATCGACGAACCGGTCCCGCATCCCGTTCTCAAGCAGATGCGAAGACGGCTCAACGACACCTACGCCGGCGAACTCGGCGAGCCCTTCACCACCGCGGGCCTGTGTCTCTACCGCAACGGTGACGACAGCGTGGCCTGGCACGGCGACAACATCGGCCGCAGCAGTACCGCAGACACCATGGTGGCGATCGTATGCCTCGGTGCGACAAGAGTTTTCGCGTTGCGCCCGCGCGGCGGCGGTAAGTCGCTTAGGTTGCAGCACCATCATGGCGACCTGCTGGTGATGGGCGGCTCGTGCCAGCGCACCTGGGAGCACGCGATCCCGAAGACGGTCAAACCGGTGGGCCCGCGGATCAGCATCCAATTCCGGCCACACGACGTGCGCTGAGCCTCAGGCATTCACGGCAAACACACCGGCGGTGAGCAGTTCGCCCGCGCGCTTGGTGTCGACCGGGGCGACGGGCTTGTCGGGGATGACGAGCGGGTTGGCGGTGACGATCACGAGAAGCGAGCCCATCCGCGCGGTGTAGTTGTACAGCTCGCCGGTGCGCGGCTTGCCGCCGACCGTCGTCTGAATCACCCGGTGCGAGCCCGCCGTGTCGACGCCATCGATGTCGGGTGCGTCGACCGCCTCGATGATGCCCCGCATCGCCGGACCGCTGAAGCCGACCTTCTTGCAGTTCTCCGGCGGGTCCGTTGACAGGAATCTTCTGCGATGTCTCGACCGCGATGACGATGAACCTGTTGCCTTCGCCTTCTGCGGTGAGCGCCGCCATGTTGCCCTTGACACCCGCGGGCAGGACCTGCTGATTGGCGAACTTCGCACAATCGGCAGGCTCGAATTTGATTTGCGGAGGCAGCTTTTGGGGCTCGACGATGCGAGGGTCGATCGCCGTCGGCGCGATGCCGGTGACCTTGAACGGCGCAGGGAAATCCGAACGCAGGTTCTTGATGTTGGCGATGTCGGCGTGCGACAGGTCGGGCTCGGCCGATTCGGCGGAGCCGCACCCGGCGAGCGCGCCGACGCATGCGATGCCGAGCACCGCCCTCAGGTTCAACATCGCCGCCAATGTACCCGCCGACACGGGCTCAACCCCGTAACGCAGACACCGTTTTGACCAACAGATCGGCGGCGAATTCCTGGCCCAGCGGAGGATTCGGCGAGCCCGGATCGGTGACCACCGCGACGAACGCCAGGTGATCCTGGAAGTAGGCGCTGAACGTGTACGCCGCCGACACCGTCTGCGTGCCGCCTTCGACGACGGTGTCGGCCCGCGTGTCCATGCCGACGGTGGTGGCGCCCTCGATGGCAGGCGCGTCGATGAGGTTGACGGTGCCGGTGGTGTTTCCCGATGTCACCGTCCACTGCCCGCATTCGGCCGGAATCGCGGGGTCGACGGTGACCGGCGATGTCGGCGATCCGGTGACGGCGACGTGCACGATGCCGCCAGGACCCGATCCCGACCACCCCCTCGTCGTCGCCTCGTCGGTGACGGGGCCTGCCAGCACGCCGCACTGGGGCGGTTCGGTGACCCAGCCCGGCTTGAAGCCCCAGAACGCCGCCGCGGACGCGGGCCCGCCGAGTTCGGTGATCTCATAGCCGGCGGGAATCTCGCTGCGGACCCGGCTGATCTTTGCCGGGTTGACCTGCGGCTCAGCTGTGGACGTCGTGGTCGACGAGATCTGCGGCGAGGGGTCGGGCTGGGCGCAGGCGGTGACGACGCACAACACCGCCAGAGCAGGGACGAGCCCGAACCGGCACACGCCCGTTTGATACCACACGAGGCAGTTTGAACCAGTCGGCAACACTTTGCGTGTCTAGAGCGATCAGTAAGTGGGTCGGGCCGAAAAGAAATATGGAGAACTGTCATGCACGCAACAGCGTGGGGTATGGCAGGGGGGATAGTGGCGGCGGGCATGGTGCTCGCCCCGACAGCGACGGCTGAGCCCATTCAACCGGGCGGCGCCTACGCGACGATCGGGCAGCTCGAGGCGGCCGGATACGACGTGAACCTGGACCGGGTGGGCAGTGCACCGCTCGATCAGTGCATCGTCACCAGCGTGCGCAATCCGCAGGACATCACCCGGACCATCCGGGTCGACAACGGACGCGACGGCGACAAGCGCGACTTCGACTACGTCGAGGTCGTGGTGCGCAGGACGATCACGGTGTCGCTGAACTGCGACGCGCGCACCTAGGCCGCGGGGGACTCGATTATCGGGCGACTCGATCGTTGGCCTCGGGTTCCGCTGACGTTGGGCCGCTGGCCGGTCAGCGCGTTGACGATCCGCTTGAGACGGGCCCTCGCCGGGGCGAATTCCGAACGGCCGGTTGCCCGGCTCAGCCTTCATCGATTCGCGCCACTTCTCGAACGGCAACGACGGCTTGGTGCCCTCCGGCGCGCCGGGCGTCGTGGTGTCGGTGTCGTTGCGTGGGCTCGGTCAGCGGAGAGCTTCTTGCTGTTGTCGCCGGCGTCGGGCGCCTGGTCCTGGACTACTGCTGGTTCCGGGTCTCCGGTGCGCGCGAGGGTCACGTTGGCCCGTTGACGATGTTCGCGGGGGGACCGCCGACGCCGTAGGGACCCGAGGGGTCAGTTCCCAGTGGGCGGTTGCCGGGTGTAGTGAACCCTTCGACCGTCTCGTCGATACCGACAGGGATGGCGCCGAGTGTGTTACCGATCAGTCCGATGGGGTTACCGATCGGGCTGATGCTCCAGCTGACTTGTTGGCCCGGGACTTGTCCCGCGGTCGTATGCGTCGTTGATCCACACCTTCAACAGCTCGTTGGGGATCGCAAGCGCCGGTGCGGGAACACCTGCGTTCACCAGCGGAAGCAGCAGAGGGACGGTGTCGGACGGGATCAGGTAGTAGTGGGTGTCGCCGTACTGCCCTTGATCGACGAGTTCCGTCGTGTCGAGAGTCAGTTGCAGCAGGCACGTTTCCGTGCAGCAACGAGTAAGCCATGATCGAGTTTGTCAGGGCCAGGAAGTTCAATGGGCGGACCGGGGCGTCGCCGCCGAGGATGTCGTACTGCTGTGCGACGTCGATAGTGTCGTACCTGACGTCACCGGGGTCGTCGCAGTCGCCGTCGGTGCCGCAGCCGTTCTGTCGTCGGCCCGTAGAACGGGATACCAACGATGGGGATCTCGAGACCCTGAGGGCCCTGGGACAAGATGCCCCCGTTGGGCCGCATCGGGATTCGAGATCAGGAAGAACTCGGTGCCTTCGAGGTCAGGGTCGGGATTGTCATGATCAAGTCGTTCTTGACCAGATGAGGCGACGACGGCGCTCTGCGAGTAGCCGAAGACGGCGAACGGCGGTTGTCGCTTCCTCGCTGGGCGCGGGTGGATCGTTCGAAGCTGGTGTTGCGCGTAATTGCAGCCTGGCGCCTGATCCAGGCAGGCTCCGAGATTCCCGACGCCCTGGTCAACGGAGTCGCCGAAAGTCGTCGTGCCGAAGACCGGAAAGAACTCGCTGGGTAGGTCACCGCGTAGAAGTCGTACTCGCCGTTGGGGTCAGCTTCCGGGTTGGCGTCGGTGTCGATGAAGTCGATCGAGCCGTCCAATCCATGATAGCCGCGGGATAGATGCCGGGTCGTCGACCGAGCCCCAACGAGTGCTGGGTGCCGCCCATGATCAACGCCGTCGTGGCCAGTAGCTGAACGGCACTCGTGATCGCTGTCGTCACCACAAGTGCCGGCACCGCGATCAGCGCAACAAGGACGATGATCAGCGAACGCGCAATCGCCTTCATTAGCGGAACTTCCCTTCCCCACTCCATGCAGTCGCGCTGCCTACCCCCAGCGACGATCTACAGAAACTGCCGCGAGTCCCCGCCTCGCAGCACAGAAGCATTCTGCACCAAAGGCATCCATATCAACAGCGAAATGGGACAGGTTTACCAAATTTGAGGAAACGGCTGTCCACAATGCGCAAGCGTCAGGTCCACCATCGTGTGAAGCAAACCTCTGTCACGCCCGCTCAGCTCTACGCGATCCGCCGCCGACGTTCGCAGCGATTCTCCTTCCACGAGCGGTTTGCCGTCCGTAGAGTCATGGCGCAGATTTCAACCGACACGGGAGACCCAATGAAGAAACTGAGGGCCGGCGGCATCGCCATCCTGGCCGTCGCAATCGGCCTCGGCCTGTCTGGCTGCGGATCCGAGGACAAGAAGACCGAGGCCACCACCTCGAGCTCGACCAGCAGCTCGTCAAAGGCCCCCGCGTCGCAGGAAGCCGCCAAGCCCAACGCCACGATCCCCGACTACATCAAGCAGAACGGGATCACCGAATCACCGGTGAAGCGCGGCGACCCGGGCTCCCCCGAAATCAACCTGCCGTTCCCTCCCGGGTGGGAGGACATGGGCCCCCAGACACCGAAGTGGGCGTGGGGTGGCATCAAGTTCACCGGTGACCCGGCGATGGCCGCAGCCCCGCCGACGATCATCGCGCTGCTCTCCAAACTGCAGGGCAACGTGGATCCGGCCAAGATCCTCGAGTTCGCCCCCGGCGAGATGAAGAACCTGCCCGGCTACGAGGGCGACGGTGTCGGTTCGGCCAGCCAGCTCGCCGGTTTCGACGCCTGGCAGGTCGGCGGCACCTACGTCAAGGGCGGTGGCAAGCGCGCCGTCGCGCAGAAGACCGTCGTGATTCCGGCAGCGGACGGAGTCTTCGTCCTGCAGCTCAACGCTGACGGCACCGAGGATCAGATGGGCATCCTGATGGACGCCACCAACATCATCGACGAGCAGACCACGATCGTCCCTGCGCCGTGACGGCGTTGCGGTCCCCCGCTCCGAACGAGCCGCCACCGCCTCAGCGCGGTATGACACGTGAGGAGCGGGGGCGCGACATCAGCGCGGCACAGGCCGAGGCCGAAGCCGAAACCTCCAAGGTCCAGCAGTACCTCAAGGCCGCGAGCCCACGCTTCCTGTGGTCGATGGCCGAGGGATACCCGGTGGTGCTCAAGCAGTTCATCCAGTTCTGCCTGATCCTCATCTATCCCGCGTGGATCTTCTTTCTGATCTGCGCGGCCGCGCTGCACCTGCTCTTCTACGTGACCGTCTATCCCGTTCTGTGGCTGCTGTTCTGGCCGATGCGCGCATACCAGAAGGAGCACCATCCCGAGGAATACGCCGAGTCGCAGCGGAAGAAATAGCGGCTCGATGGGACTCTTCGGCCGCCAGGACGGCGTTCGCGTCGACGTCGCCCCGCAGACGGTCCGCCCGCGTCAGATGGTGACCGTCACGGTCACCACCGACAAGCCTGTCGACAAGGTGAAATCGGCGCGCCTGGAGTGGGGTTACGACAACTTCTACCGGTATCACTGGGCGGGGCGCGCCGACTCCGCTGCCGCAGCGGGCAATGACACGCTGTGGACGGCCGGTGAGGTCGGCACCGGCTACGGCGGTGAGCGCGACACCGACGATTGGGTCAATGTGGTCGCCGTCGATCTGCCCATTGCCACCGGCGAATTCACCGGGGCGACGGCGAGTTTCACCGTGCCTTCGTGGGCGCCGGGGTCCTCGGCCGAGGTCGCGCGATGGGCATGCCGACTCGTCATCGACCGCGACGGACGCGACGTCGACGAACGCGGCGAGTTCCGCGTCGTCATCGGCACCGCCGACGTCGAGGATTTCGACGATCCGATCGAGCGCTACATGGGTGACGGCGCCACCCAGATCGACGTCATCATCCCGTCATCGGTTTGCGTTGCAGGCCAGGACATCACCGGGCATCTCGTGTGTCGGCCGCAACAGGACCTGCCGACCGCTGACATCGCCGTCTACTGGCAACGCCACCGCGAGCACCACCCGCTCAAGCGGTATCCGGCGCAGGCCGGCACACTCGACGGGCCGCCGCTGTATCTGGGCAGAGAGATCCCGATGCACGGCGGCACCGAGTTCGGTTTACCGTTCGCGCTACCGCTACCCGCCGACGCGGTACCCACCGCAACCGCCGTGCACTCGTCGGTGGCATGGTTTCTCGGGGCGCGAATCCTCTACTCGGGGTTTACCACTCATCAGCTCGAGCGCGTCCGCAAACCGATCGTCGTCGTCAACGCACCGTAATCACGCCCGCGAGACCGCCGATGCGTCGGCGACCTGCTCAGCCGTCGGCCGTACCCCAGTGTAACGCTCGAACTGCTCGGCGGCCTGCAGCGCGATCACCTCACCTCCGGTGATGACCTTCACCCCCGCCTCACGCGCCGCGACGATCAGCGGTGTCTCCGACGGCAGCGCCACCACGTCGAACACGGTGTGCGCCTTGCTGATCGTCGACGCATCGAAGGCGACAGCGCGGGCTTCCGGCCCGCCCGCCATTCCGACCGGCGTCACGTTGACGACGACATCGGCGGTCCGCGACCCCACCTCTGAGGCGTAGTCGTAGTCGAGGCGACGCGCCAGCTCGCTACCCGTCTCCTCATTGCGGGCGACCACGAGGCCGTGGTGAAAGCCGCTGTCGCGGAACGCCGCACCCACCGCGCTGGCCATTCCCCCGCTGCCGTGGATCAACACCGACTGCGAGCCGTCCAGCCCGTGCTCCTCGATGAGCCGCTGCACCGCGATGTAATCGGTGTTCGACGCGGTCAGGTGTCCGCCGTCGTTGACGATGGTGTTGACGGCATCGATGACCCGGGCGGAGTCCTCGACGGTGTCGACGAGCGCGATGACGTCCTGCTTGAACGGCATCGACACCGAGCAACCGCGGATTCCCAGCGCGCGCACCCCGCCGATCGCGGCGGCGATGTCGGTGGTCGTGAACGCCTTGTAGACGAAGTCGAGCCCCAGCAGGTCGTACAGATAGTTGTGGAACCGCGTGCCGATGTTGCTCGGCCTGGCCGCCAGCGAGATGCACAGCTTGGTGTCCTTGCTCAACGGTGGACGCATCAGCCGACCGCTCCTATGACTTGCCGAGCGACGGAATGGATTTCGCGGTAGAGGTCGCGGGAGATCGACAGCTCGCGCAGCGACGGCACGTCGATGACCGTCGTCACCACGCCGAGGTCCTCCCGCTGCCATTGCGCACCGAACCGGTCGAGGATCGTGCGCATCGCGAGGTTGTCCGACAGCACCCTGGCCGTGAACCGGCGTACACCGTCGCCGCGCGCGGCCACCGCAAGCGCGGCCATCAGAAACGAGCCGATACCTCGGCCCTGGTAGTCGTCTCCGACGATGAACGCCACTTCGGCCACCGTCGGATCAATCTCGTCGCGCACGAATCGGGCATCGGCCACCACCGGGCCTTCGGCGCCCTCGGTCATCACCCAGACGAAGTGGTCCTTGTAGTCCACCTCGAACAGGTAGGTCATCAACGACTTGCTCGGCGTGCGCGGCGTCTGGAACCTGCGGTAGAGCGTCTCGCTGGAGAACTCGATGGTGCCGTCGGTGGTGCGTTCACTGTCGCCGGGCAGCACCGGCCGCAGATAAAGCCAAGAGTCGTCCCGCATTTGGACCGGGATCGGGGTGATGAACGCGGCGAGCCGCTGGCGCGCCGTGCGCACCATCCTGTCCATCACACCGGGCACGTCGAGCATCGCGGCGAAGGCGCCGTGGCCGCCGACCCACCCGGTCAGTGGCTCTGCCGCGACCACCGTCGCGGTCCTCGGCGTGTCGCGCAGCAGCGCGATCTCCCCGACGATCAGCGGCGGCGACACCTCCAGGACGGTCGGTACGCCCTCGCCGTCGGTGTGCGTGATCTCCGCTTTTCCGGAATTGATCAGCAGAAAGGATTCCGCGCGCTCTCCCTGGCGCATCAAGACCTTGCCCGCCGGCGCCTTCAGCGGGCGCAGTCGCGCCGCCAGCGACACCAGAGCATCCGGACGACAGCCCTTGAAGATCTCGAGGGCGGCGAGTTCGTCGGCGCTGACGGCCGTCAGTCCGGCCACGTGACGAGGCTACCGCCCCACTGCGTCGGGCGCGGAGATCTGCGTGGCCTGCGTCCGGCCGCGCAGCACCTCGCTGCCCTTGGCGACCCAGTGCCTGCATTCGTCGGCGTCGGCCCTCTCGATCGCCGCCGACGAGCACAGGATCCGCCGATCCGACGCCTTCGCGAGGTCAGCCAGCCGCGCAGCCTCGTTGACGGGGTCGCCGATCACCGTGTACTCGTAGCGGTTCTCGGCCCCGATGTTGCCCGCGAAGACCGGACCCGCCGAGACGCCGATCCCGAAATCGACCAGGGGAAGCTCACGTAGCTGCCCGCCGAGGATGCGGGCCGTCGCCAGCGCCCTCGACGCGGCGTCGTCGCTGCGGATCGGCGCGCCGAAGACGGCGAGCGCGGCGTCGCCCTGGAATTTGTTGATCATCCCCTCGCTGGCGTCGACGGTGTTGACGACGATGCGGAAGAAGTCGTTGAGCACCTCGGCGACGCGCTCGGGCGGGTGGCTCGCGGCCAGTTCGGTCGATCCCGTCAGATCGATGAAGAGGATCGCCACGTCCTCGACGTCACCCGACATCGTCGCACCCTCTTCGATGGCGCGGCGGGCGACGTTGGCGCCGACGTGCCTGCCGAACAGGTCGCGCACCCGCTCGCGTTCCGCCAGCCCGGCGACCATTCGGTTGAAACCGCTTTGCAGCCTGCCGATTTCCGAGCGCTCGAAGACGGGCACCTCGGTGTCGAACCGGCCATGCTCGACCTGCGACATGGCATCGACGACCTCACCGATCGGATCGGAGATCGACCGCGAGGTCAGGATCATCGTCGGCAGCCCGAGAAGAAAGGCGGCGAGCGCCACCACCATGACGGCGATCTCCACCGACGCCGTCTTCGGAATGAGCCAGCCGTTGGCCCGCACGACCACCAGCGCCACGATGACCAGGCACGGAAGGGCGCTGCACAGTAGCCACAGCAGGATGAGGCGCGAGAAGACGCTGGGTGCGGCGACCAGCCGTTCGGAGGCATGGGTCGCCGCGGCCAGGATGGGACGGATCAGCTGCATCGTCAACAGAAGCCCGATACCCGTCGCTGCGGATCCGCCGAGAATGACCCCGAAGGCGGTTGCCACGACGATGCCGATCCCGCCGTCCGCGTTGAGCAGCATCGAGATCGCGCCGCTCACCACCCACGTGCCCGCGAGAAGTGCAGACTGACGAGCGAGCAACCGGGTCAGGCCTTTCCGCTGGCGATCGTCGGGTTCGAGGCCGTGATCGAACCACCTCAGCGTCGGCGAGATGTTCCGTGCGCCACCCACGAAGATCACGATCGTGCCGACGGTCACCAGCACTGCCGAGGCGATGATGTTGGCCGTGGTGAAGTAGTTCTGCGCGCCGGTGAGCGCCTCGCCGCCGAGCGGAATCAGGATCGCCACCGCGGCGGTGATGGACAGCAGGTATGCGCCTGCGAGCCGGCTCGAGTAGTCGACCGCCAACCTGCTCATGTGAACAACGTAGCGATCTGTGACGGTTTACGGGATCGGCTTGAAATCCAGGTGCAGTTCGGCGAGTCCTCGCATGATGAATGTCGGTTCATAGGTGTATCGGCGGGCGCCCTCGGGACCGTGGTGCTCCTCGGAGAGGCGGAAATCGGTCATCCGGTCGAGGATCCGGTTCAGCGAGATCCTGCCCTCGGTGCGCGCCAGAGGGGCTCCGGGACAGGAATGCACGCCGCGGACGAACGCGATCTGCTCGCGGACGTTGCGCCGGTCGGGACGGAATGTGTCGGGGTCTTCGAACTTGCGCGCGTCGCGGTTGCATGCGCCGGGCAGCAGCATGACGGTGCTGCCCGCGGGAACTGCGGTTTCACCGATCGTCGTCGACGTGCGGGCCATCCGGAAGTGCGACTTCACCGGGCTTTCCATCCGCAATGTCTCCTCGAGGAACGCGGGGATGCGGCCACGGTCCTCACGCAGATACGTTTCGTATTGCGGGTTCTCGGCGAGGATGCGCATCGCGGAGCTGACGAGCTTCGTCGTCGTCTCGGTTCCCGCGGCGAACAGGAACGTCGACAGGTTCATCACGTCGTCGATGTCGGGCGTCGACCCGTCCTCGTAGTTGGCCTGCGCCAGTTCGGTCAGCACGTCACCCTGCGGTTCGCGGCGGCGGTTGGAGATGTAGGCGTGGAACTTGTCGTTCAGCCACTGCAGGGGGTTGTGCGTGGTGGGCGCCTCCTCGCCGAGTTGGCCGACCAGTTCGCCGGAAAAGACCGCGCGGAACTCCTCGTGGTCGGCGGCGGGCACACCGAGCAGATCGGCAATGACCAAGAGGGAGAACGGCTTCGCGTAGTCCTCGAGGAACTCGCACGATCCGCGGTCGATGAACGTGTCGAGCTGTTCGTCGGCGAGCCGCCACATGAAGTCTTCGTTCTCCTTCAGGCGCTTGGGGGTGATGAGTTTGTTCAACAGCCCCCTGGTCCTGGTGTGCAGCGGCGGGTCCTGGGTGGTGATGTGCTCGCTCATCGGAACCGCCATACGGTGCTCCTCGATCAGCTCGGACACATCGTCGCCGCCCGGCCCGAACGGCATACCGGAGAACGGACCAGCCACCGAGTTGCACGACGAGAACGCCGGGTCCTTGTAGACCGCCAGCGCTTCGGTGTACCCCGTCACCGCCAATACGTTGAACGGCGTCGCCTGTGTGACAGGGCATTTCGACCGCAGGTGGTCGAAATACGGGTACGGGTCCGGCACGAGCGACTCGTCGGTGAAGAAGTCGACGGTTTCGAAGTCGGTCACGTAACACTCCTTTTCATGGCGAGAAGACGCAAAAGTGCCCTAAATGCCCTCTTTCAGGGCACTTTTGCGTCTGCTCGCGCGTGGACGGGATCCCACAGAACTGGTAGGGACGTCGGCGAGCGGAACACCATGCCGCGGATGTGCGGGTCGTCGCCGTCGGGATCCAGCCGCAGGTTGGGCAGCCGGTCCAGCAGGAGATTGACCGCGGTGCGCATCTCGAGCCGCGCCAGATGCATGCCGAGGCAGACGTGCACGCCGTGTCCCCAGCTGATCGGCACCTTCGCCTGCCGGAAGATGTCGAACCGATCAGGGTCGGGATACCTGTCCTCCTGCCGGTTGGCGGCGCCGAGCATCGGCATCACCGAGCAGCCCTGCGGAATCGGGACGCCGCCGAGTTCGGTGTCCCGGGTCGCCACCCGGGTGATGTTGAGCAGCGGGGCATCCCAGCGCACCGCTTCCTCGATGGCCTGAGGGATCAGCGACCGGTCGGCGCGGACCGCCTCGAGTTGGTCCCCGTTGGTCAACAGCCCGAACAGCAGGTTCCCCAGCGACCGGTACGTCGTCTCCACCCCCGCCGGCAGCAGGAGCCGGATGAACGAGTAGATGTCCTCGTCGTCGAGTTTGTGCCCGTCGATCTCGGCCGCTGCGAGGCTGCTGATCAGATCCTCGCGGGGCGACTCCCTGCGCTCGGCCAGGATGGGCTTGAAATAGTCGACGAGCGCCTGCGATGCCGCCTTGCCCCGTTCCGGGTTGACGGTGAAGCTCAGCATCGAGATCGACCAGCGTTGGAATTGCGGAAAGTCCTCCTCGGGCAGTCCGAGCAGCGCTGCGATGATGCGGGTCGGGTACGGGAAGGTGAACGTCTTGACCAGGTCGGTTCTGCCGTCTCCGGCGAACCCGTCGATCAGTTCATTGCCGATGCGGCCGACGATCTCGTCTTCCCAACGCGCCAGCGCCTTCTGCGTGAACGCCTTGGTGACAAGCGAGCGCAGCCTGCCGTGCACGGGTTCGTCCATACCGAACATCACGCCCTGGCCCAGCACCTCGCCGAAGATCTGGATCACGGCGTTCGACGAGAACGTCTCGTTGTCGCGCAGCATCTGCTGGATGTCCTCATGCCGGTAGACGATGAAGACGGGTTTGCCCTCCTCGCCCGGCATCGCGGACATGTCGATGCGCTGGATGGGTGTCTCGCGACGTTGTTTGGCCAACTCGGGGTACGGGTCGCGAACGTTGCCCGAGACAACGTCGTCGAATGCCCCGAAGTCCTCGAGGTCGTCGAACAGGTCTGACATGTTGCTCCTTCTAGTGCGCCGGGTAGGCCACGGATTTCACTTCGGTGTACTGGTCGAACCCGCAGAGCCCGTTCTGCCGTCCGACTCCGCTGTCCTTGTATCCGCCGAACGGCGTGTCGGCGCCGTAGCCGACCGTGCCGTTGAGGCCGATGAAGCCGGCGCGCAACCGTTTACCGACCGCGAGCGCGCGTTCGAGTGTGCCGGCCATCACGTTGCCCGCCAGCCCGTAGGGGCTGTCGTTCGCGATCCGCACCGCGTCGTCCTCGTCGTCATACGGAATGACCGCGAGCACCGGGCCGAAGATCTCCTCCTGGGCGATCGTCATCGAGTTGTCGACGTCGGTGAACAGCGTTGGCCTGACGAAGAATCCCCTGTCGAAACCGGTCGGCGCATCGGGCCCGCCGACAAGTGCGGTGGCGCCCTCGTCGACGCCCTTCCGGATGTAGCCGAGCACGCGCTGGCGCTGCTTGTCCGATATCACCGGGCCGCACAGCGTGCCGGGATCCTGCGGGTCGCCGGGCATCTGGCTGTCGTAGATGCCCTTCAGGATCTCGACGCCTTCGTCGTAGCGGGACCGGGGCAGAAGCATGCGGGTGGGGTTGGCGCATCCCTGTCCGGCGTGCATGCACGGCCCGATCCCCATCATGGCAGGCCGCCGCGAAGTCGGCGTCCTCGAGCACGATCGTGGCCGACTTGCCGCCGAGTTCGAGGAAGAGGCGCTTCATGGTGGCCGCCCCCTTCTCCATGATCCGCTTGCCGACGACCGTCGATCCGGTGAACGAGATCAGGTCGACCTTCGGCGACAGCGTCAGTTCCTCCCCGACGAAATGGTCCGACGCGGTGACGACGTTGACGACGCCCGCTGGGATGTCGGTCTTCTCGGCGATCAGCCTGCCCAGCCTCGTCGCGTTGAAGGGGGTGTTCGGCGCCGGTTTCAGCACGACGGTGTTGCCGGTCGCCAGCGCCTGGCCGAGCTTCTGGATGGTGACCTCGAACGGGAAGTTCCACGGCACGATCGCGCCGACCACGCCGACGGGTTCGCGACACACCACGCGGGTGGTGTTGACGCCGGTGAGGGAGATCATCGCGTCGCCAAGCGATGTCTCCCAGGGATATTCGTCGATCAGCTTGGCCGGATACCGCAGCGCGTCGGCCAGCGGGGCGTCGAGCTGTGGCCCGTAGGTGATCGCCCGTGGACACCCCACTTCGACGATGAGCTCCTCACGCAGCTCTTCTCGTTCCGACTCGATCGCGTCCTGCAGTTGCAGCAGGCACTTCTGCCGGAACGCGCGATCGGTCGACCAGTCCGTCTCGTCGAATGCGCGCCGCGCCGCGTCGATCGCGCGGTGCATATCGTCCTTCGACGCGTCGGCGACCTCGCCGATGACCTCTTCGGTGGCCGGGTTGATGTTGGCGAACGTGCCCGCCGACGCCGTCGACGAGCTTGCCGTCGATCATCATCCTGGATTCGAAACGGACAGAGGCAGTGTCAGCCATCGTTGTCGCTTTCCTGTGGGTGCTCGTCAGGTGCTCCCATGGCGGCGGCAGGGGTGCCACCCATGGCGCCGAACCGGGGGATGCCCATCATCAACCGCGTCAATGTGTGCATCCCGGCAGCGGGCAGTATCTTGTTGGCGATCAACAGCATTCGCGCGTCGGGGCCGACGGAACGCCTGACAAAGGGTTTGGTGCCGTTCGAGTGCCTCCGCCAGCCCGGCGGCGAACCGGTCCGGCGACTTCGCTGCTCGCCTCATCGCCGCACGCCCGCGCTTGTCCATGGTGCGGTGGTGGCGGGCGTACGGGCCGTCGAGCACGCGGTTGTCGGTGGTGCCGGCGTCGGTGATGATCTCGGTGTCGTACGTCCCGGTCACCAGGATCGTGACCCCGATACCGAACGGTGCGACCTCACCGGCCATCGATTCGCCCCACCGCTCCAGTGCGCCCTTGACTGCGGAATACGGCGCCGTTGCCGGCATTCCGCGCACACCACCGGCACTGGAGATCAGGACGACGCGGCCCCGGCCCGCCGCCCGCATCGACGGAAGCAGTGCCTTCGTCAGCGCCACCGGCCCGAAGATGTTCGTGGCGAACATAATTTCCCAGAGGCTCATCGGCGCTTCTTCGATCATGCCCGCCGCGGAGATGCCCGCGTTGTGCACGAGCGCGTACGGGGCGCCGACGGCTTCGGTGATCGACTTCGCGGCCGCTGTGACCGATGCGGAGTCGGTGAGGTCGAGGGTGACACCGATCAGCCGCGGATCGTTCTCGGCCGCGCCCGTCGCCGCGCGCAGCCTTGCCATCCCCGCATCAACCGACCGCATCGCCGCGACGACCCGCCACCCGCGTTTGTACAGCAGCGCAGCCGACGCCAACCCGAGCCCCCGCGAGGCCCCGGTGATGACGACGGAACGTTCCTCAGCCATTCGGGCTTTCGGTCGCGCAACGATTGCTCTTGCTGCCCAATTCGACGTCGGGTCGACCGTCAGGCAGGCCCTGCTGCCAGGTCGACCACTTACCGACCGAGTACGGTCCTTCTGCGCCGTTCTCCTCGTAGTACCCCTGCGGGTCGTACACCTTCGCCTCGGGGTACGGCCACGGGCACGCCACCGATGTGGCCAACCCGCTTGCCTTGATCGCCCAGAACCATCCGCCGTAGGCGAAGTAGGAGACGTTGATGATCGCGAACATCACCAGGAACGTGCCGAGGACCGGCTTCGCCGGAAACAGCTTCGCTTTTGCGGCGAGCTTCTCCGCCACCGACTTTCCGGTGTCGTCGCGGTAGACGAGGATGGCCGCCGGGATCATCACGAACGTCACCGACAGTGACTCCCAGAGAAGGGGGAATTGGAATGTGCTGCCGGGGAACAAGGTTCCGAACGGTATCGCCTGGGAGTAGATGTAGAGCCCGGTCCGCACCAGGCTGATCTCCAGGATGGCGTCGAAGATGAAACCGATCACCAGTACCAGGCCGCCGAGGCTGATCAGCGGGTGCCGCGAGACGAACGACTCCGGGCCGTATTTGGCCTGCCATTTGCGCAGGATCCAGATCGCCGGGAAATAGGGGCCGAAGTAGAAGGTGACGTAACCGAAGACGATGAAGGGCTCGACCGTCGGCGACATCATGATCAGGTACCAGTTCTCCGGCCAGTGCAGCAGCGCGGGGTTGTACACCGCGTACGGCGACCAGTTCATGATCGGGTCCTGCCAGACGATCAGCGTCGTCACCAGAACCATCAGCAGCACCGGGCTGCCCGGGTTCTTCCGCCAGCCGCGGATGAAGACGATGGTCAGCACCACGACCATGATCAAGGCGCCGATCTGCGGGATGACCTGCCAGTGATCGAATCCCGTCAGGAACTCGACCGGACGGGGCCGCCCCTCGACGTTCGGGTTGGCGACGCGGGGGTCGACCGCCGTGCGCCCGACGGCGAGGAACAACCCGATGAAGCCAAGCCACGCGAACAGCGAGATCCATCGGCCCCAGTTCGGGCCCTTCCGGGACGGGCCCGGGGACTGCGCCTGTGACTCGAGCGGTGATGATTCCTGGGTCGTCATGTCAGGCTTCCTCTCCGAAGCGATCGACGAGATGGGAGTTGATGCCGTCGGGGTCGAGCTTCCTCGCCACCAGATAGCCAGAGCCCATCCACGCGCGGCGAGTCCATTTGCCCAGCGACACACGAGTTCCCGGTGCGCCGGACGCGGCAGGCATCATCTTGACCCGCTCCAGCGCCTCCTTGACGCCGCGCGGACTCAGCGGATGGGCATCGGTGAACGCGCGCACCAGGGTGGCGGCGACGTCGTGGTTGACCACCGACACGCAGTACTCGGGACGGCTGCCGTCGTACCTCTGCGCGTATCGATCGAGCCATGCCTGGCCGACGGGGTTGTTCTCGTCGTACTGGTCGACTCCGACCCATCCGAGGAACGCGTTCCACATGATCGGATTGACCCAGGCGTTCTGAAATGCCGTGGTGGTGAACCGGGGTGGGTCCCACCCGACCGCCTCGAGCGCGGGGTTGATGAACACGATCCCGAAGCCGAACCCGAGGTGCACGATCGCCTGGGCTTTCGCCTCGTACAGCATGCTCACGGCCTCGTTGATGTCCTGTGCCGTCTGCGCGATCGCCGCCTCTGCGACGATGCGGACACCCTTTCGGGCGCAGGCACTTCGGAGGTTCTTGAGGTAGCTATCGCCGATCAGGCTCTGCTCTACCAGCACTCCGATTTCGTTGAGTCCCCGCTTGGCCACCAAATCGGTGAGGAAGATCGGCTCGTCGGTCATCGAGCCCTGCGGGAAGGCGAACGTCCACTCACCGAGCCAGTCGTCGGTACCCGTCACGCTGATCGCGGGCACTTTGAACCGCTCTTCGATCGCCTCGCGCACCGGGACGCAGTTGTCGGTGATGTTCGGGCCGAACACCACCAGGCAGCCTTCGTCGACTAGTTCGCCGTACGCGTCGATCACCGATTTGACGGAGCCCTTCGGCAGGCCTTCCACCTCGCGGTAGATCATCTGCACGGGCCGATCCATCAGGCCGTGTTCGACCGCCTCTTCGAAAACAAGGTCGAACGTCTGCGTGAACGACGCCATCAACTCCTCGGGAAATCCGGGCGGCAGCGTGAAGTCCATCAGGTAGCCGACTTTGATCGGCTCAGCGGTGCTTTCGTACGACATGCAACCTCCGTTGGTATGCGCGTCAGTCAGTGGGTGATTGGTCAGCCAGGTAGACGTCGATCATCTCGATGAGACCGCGGGTCACCGTCGAGTCGTCGGTCAACGGCCCGGCGATCGCCGCGCGTGCCGCCTCGCGGGGGCTCAGTCCCTCGGCGATGAGTTGGCCCGCGGCGATCAGCACGCGCGTCGACGCCACCTCACGCAGCCCGCCGGTCTCCAGCCGGCGGATGGCCTGCCCGAGCCGGACGAGTTCGGCGGCGCGCTCGTGTCCGATGCCCGCCTCGTTGACGACGATCTTCTCCTCGACATCCGGTGTGGGAAAACCGAAGTCGATGGCGACCATGCGCTGCCGTGTCGAGTCCTTCAGGTCTTTCAACACGCTCTGGTAGCCGGGGTTGTACGACACGACGAGGCAGAAGCCCGGTGCCGCGTCGAGCGTCTCGCCCAGCCGCTCGAGCGGTAGTTGGCGGCGGTGATCGGCCAGTGGGTGCAGCACGACCGTGGTGTCCTGACGTGCTTCCACGACTTCGTCGAGGTAGCAGATCGCTCCCTCGCGCACCGCTCGGGTGAGCGGCCCGTCGACCCATTCGGTGTCACCGCCGCGCAGCAGGAAGCGTCCGACGAGATCCGCAGTGGTCAGGTCGTCGTGGCAGGAGACGGTGACGAGCGAACGATCCAGATCGTGCGCCATCGCTTCGACGAACCGTGTCTTGCCGCAGCCCGTCGGACCCTTCAGGGCGATGGACAGCCCCTGGCGATAGGCGGCCTTGAACACCTGCTCCTCGTTGGCCACTGGCACGTAATAGGGGCGCGGCGGCTTCACCGGCATTGTGTTCCTCTCTCGGCATCCGCTTTCGGGCAAGCCTAGCGCGGAACAGATGTTTGGTTCAAGACTGGGCGTCTCATAGCACCTTGCGGCGCAGGTCAGCGGTGCGCAGTGCCGCGCGGAACAGCGGCCCGATGACATCGGCGAGTTGTCTGGGCTTCGGTATGGACGCGTGCGCGGCGCTACCGAAGACCTTGGCGAGTTCGCCGGTATCCGTGCCCGCGCCGATCGTCAGGCACAGACAGCCAATCCCCTGGCGCCGGGCTTCACCCAGCGCACGCCGGGCGTCGGCCGCACCGTAGACGCGTTCGTACCCGTGGTCGTAGGCCAGTCCGTCGGACAGCACGACGAGCAGTCGTCGAGACGTACCCGCCTTCTCGGTGATCACCGCGGTGCCATGGCGAATCGCTGCTCCAAGCCTCGAGTACGCCCCTGGAGTGAGGCTGGCGAGACGCTGCGTCACCTCCCCGTTCAGGTTCTCGTCGAAACGCTTGACGGGAAGCATGTGCACGGCGGACCGTCCCTGCGATTGATAGGCATACAGCGCCACGCGATCACCGAGTTCGTGCAGCGCGATGGTCAACGCCGCGGCCGCGGCTCGCTGCTGCTCGTGCACGGTCTGGCCGAAAGTCCCTGCCTCAGCTGATGATCCGGACACGTCGAGCAGTACGAGAACGGCCAGATCTCGCCGCCGCCGCAGGCTGTCGACGTATACGGCCTCATCTGGCGCCGACCCCGCCAGCAATTCGACCCTCGCCTCGACCGCTGCGTCGACGTCGATGTCGTCGCCCTGATCCTGGCGGTGTGCGCGATCCAGACCGATTCCGAGGCGGGTCAGCGGTCGGCGCAGCGCATGGACATCGGGGCGCTCCAGTTGATGACCCTGCTTGCGCGGCGCATCGATCTCGTGGACGGTGCACCAGTCGGGCCGGTAGCGCCTTCGGTGCACATCCCACTCGGGGTACTTCCGGCCCTCCCCGCCGTCGACGTCGTCGTCACCTTCAGACGCCGGAGTCGCCGTCGACGTGACCATTCCCGCACCGCGAATTCCGTTGTGCGAGCGATGTGTTTGCGCGTCAGCGCCAGGTGGTCCATTGCCGTTGAGCTGCCTGACCCTGCTCAGCATGCGCTGCAACAGCTTGCCGATCGCGCCGCCGCCACCGACGGGGCTGGAGAAGGGATCCGTGTCGTCGCCGACGACGCCGTCGGCATCGTCGTCGAGTTCGGCCAGATTCTTCGACGGATCGCGACGCGGACTGTGCGCCGCTTCGACGTCGGTCTGCGCGACAGTCGCATGCGTAGCGAGCAGGGTGCGAGGCTTCAGCACACCGAAACTGGCGGGCGGATCGGCGACGTCGCCGTTGACGGCAACCTCCAGCGACTCCGCGGGCGAGCCGACGCGCGCGGCCAGACCGACGTCGATGACCGATCGCACCGAGGACGGCAACAACTCGTCGTTGGCGGCCAGCGCACGGTGGCCCTCGACGGCGAGGTACCTCCTGGCGAGGGAGGCTCGGCGACCGAGCTTCCGCAGGAGGTCCGGCTCGAGGCCGCCGCAGGCAAGCAGCGACGCCTGTACGGTCACCGATTCGAGCTGGCGCGCGGGAGGCGCAGCCGCATCGACGAAGACCGTGATGCCGTCCGTCCACGCCGGCTCGCCCTCTGCACCTGCAGCCACTGCCAGCGTGCGGCCCGCCAGCGCCGACGCCAGCAGCGCGAGCCGCTGCGGACCGTCGCCGTCGACCGTCGTTTGACCCGTCTGCACCAGACCTCGCTCGTTGACCAAATATCTGTTCCGACCGTAGTGTCCAGACCCGACGCCAGTCAACGAAGCCGGGAGGAGCGCGGTGATCGATTTCAAGGGCCAGGTCGCGGTCGTGACCGGTGGCGGGCGGGGGCTCGGACGCCTTTACGCGATGGAGTTGGCCCGACGCGGCGCCGCCGTCGTCGTCAACGACCTCGGCGGGACCATGCAGGGTGACGGCGCCGACGCGTCGGTCGCCGACCGGGTGGTCGCCGAGATCACCGCCGCGGGCGGGACGGCCGCTCCGTCGCACGATTCCGTCGACAGCCCTGACGGCGGCGAGGCGATCGTCGCCACCGCCGTCGAGAGCTTCGGGCGAATCGATGCCGTGGTGAGCAACGCGGGCATCTTCAACAGCATCGCGTTCGACGAGCTGACACCCGAAGACTGGCGGCGCATGCTGGGAGTGCATCTCGACGGCGGCTTCTACCTTGCGCAGCCGGCGTTCCGGGTGATGAAGAAGCAGGGCTACGGCCGATTCGTGTTCGTCTCCTCGACGGCGGGCATGTTCGGCCAGCACCTGGAAGCTCACTACGCTGCCGCCAAGGCCGGTCTCGTCGGGCTGACCAACATCATCGCCCTCGAAGGCGCGCCGCACGGAATCCTCGCGAACACCGTACTGCCGACCGGCTTCTCACGAATGGTGACCGAGACCGTCAGCGATACCAGTGCTCTCGAGGAGTCCGGGTTCCTCGAGATGATCAGGCCGGAGCTGGTCACCCCGATGGTGGTCTATCTGGCAAGCCGCGCTTGCGACTTCAGCCATCGGAACTACTCGGCCATCGGCGGCCGCTACGCCCGGGTCTTCATCGGCTTGGCCCGAGGCTGGCTGGCAGAGCGCGGCTCCGAGCCGACAGCCGACGACATCGCCGCCCATATCGCCGAGATCTCGACGACGGAGAGGTTCTCGATCCCCGAGACGAACTACGAGGAGGTCTTCGAGGTCACCGGGCGGCTGGGTGCCAACCCCAGCTGAGAGGCGCTTTCCGCACGTCGGAGGACAGGGCGCGGCGCGGGCACTCTGGTAGCGTTAACCCAAACATTGGGTCAGTAAGGCAAGCCCGCGACGGGAGTCAGCAGCCGTGGAGGTGTTGTGGGGCGTCCGCTGGTGACGCCGAAGAGCGCCGGCCACGCCTACGACGACGGCACCAGACGCACCGAGATACTGCAAACCGCCGCGTCGTTGATCGCCAGCTCCGGTCTGCGGACATCGCTTCAGGAGATCGCGGATGCGGCAGGGATCCTTCCCGGCAGCCTGTATCACCACTTCGAGTCCAAGGAAGCCATCCTCGTCGAGCTGCTTCACCGCTACCACGCCGACCTCGACCGCATCGCCCAGCAGGCCCAGAGCAAGCTCGACGACCCGGCGCCGCGGTCCGCGTTCGACCAGATCGTCGACCTCAGCGCGGCGATCGCACAGTGCGCGGTGACGCACGGCGCGGCGCTGCAGATGACGTTCTACGAAGGGCACGGGCCGAACAAGGAGCTCACCGCGCTGGCCCAGCAACGGCCGACAGCCATCATGGAGGCGATGGTCCAGACGCTGCGGGCCGCGCGGTGGAGTGGCTATCTGCGCCCCGACGTCGACCTGCCCGTTCTCGCCGACCGCGTCGTGCAGGAAATGCTGCGGGTGGGTCTGGATGTCATCCGCTACAACGCCAGCGCCGATAAGCTGGCCGAGCTGCTGTGCCGAATCCTGTTGCAGGGGCTGGCAAGCGGGTCGCCCAGCGATGCGCAACTCGACGGCTCGGCGGCGTTTCGTGCCGCCGACGACGTGGTGAAGTCGTGGAGCGACGACGCCGACGCCGAACCCGACGACAAGGCCGCCCACGTGCGCGCCGTCGCGCGTGCGGAGTTCGGCCGCAAGGGCTATGAAGTCACCACCATCAGGGACATCGCATCGGCCGCGCAGCTCGGCACCGGCACCGTCTACCGGGTGATCGGATCCAAGGATCAACTGCTGGCGTCGATCATGCAGTCGTTCGGCGAGAAGGTCGCAGACGGCTGGACCAAGGTGCTGCGCTCCGACTCATCGGTGATCGAGAAGCTCGACGCGTTGAGCTGGGTCAACACCAACGTCCTCGACCGGTTCGGCGACGAGTTCCGCATTCAGCTGGCCTGGATGCGGCAGTCCCCGCCGGACGCGCCGAACATCGGCTGGCTGTTCGGCAAGCGGATACGGCAGATGAAAACGCTGCTGGCCGAAGGTATTCGGTCAGGCGAGATCGAGATCGACAGCCCCGCCAACGAGAACTTGGCCCGATCCGTCATCGGAGTCGGCTGGATTCCCGAGAACATCCTGCACGAGTTGGGCACCCGCGGATCGCTGATCCATCAGCGCGACACGATGCTGCGGGGTGTCACCGCTGACCGAGCGTGACCGGTAGCTTCGACCAGCCCCGCACACTCGAGGTGTGCGCTTTCTCGGCGTTGTCATAGTCGACTTCCCATGTCGGCCAACGCTTGAGCACTTCCTCGAGCACGACGCGCGCCTGCATGCGGGCCAGGGCCGAGCCGAGGCAGAAATGCAGACCCTGCCCGAACGACAGATGCGCTGCGCCGCGGTGGATGTCGAAGCGGTCGGGGTCGGGATAGTGGCGCTCGTCGCGGTTCGCAGAACCGTTGAGCAGTAGCATCACTGAGCCCTCCGGAATCGTCTGTCCGCGGCAGTCCACGTCGTGGGCGACATAGCGGGCCTGCACCGGGGACGGCGCCTCGTAGCGAAGCATCTCCTCGATCGCACGGGGGATCAACGAATGATCGTTGGCCAATTCATTTCGCTGATCGGGGTTCTCGGCGAGGAGCTGCCCGGCGAAGCCGATCAGCCGCGTCGTCGTCTCGTTGCCCGCGCCTGCGACCATGCCGGTGTACATCAGCACCTCGGTGCGCGTCAGCCTGCGCGTTTTGCCGTCTTCCTCCAGCTCCGCGTTGAGCAGTTGGGTCATCAGGTCGTCGGACGGATGGTCGGCGCGCCAGTCGATGTACTCGGCGAACAACTCGTAACTGTTGTCGAACAGATCGGCGCGTGCGCCGCTGAACTCGCCTTCGGTGAGCGTGAGCGCATTGTTGGAGGTGTCGCGGATCATCTCCTGGTTGTGCTCCGGTATGCCCAACAGGTACCCGATGGTGCGCATCGGGATCTGCGCGCCGATGTCGGCGATGAAGTCGAACCGGCCGGAGCCGACGAGCGGGTCGAGCGCGCGTGCACAGTACTGGCGGGTCAGCGGCTCGATCGCCTCCATCCGCCGCGGCGTGAAGACCCGCGACAGCAGTTTGCGGTGGAGGTCGTGAATCGGAGGGTCCTCGAACAGGATCATGCCAGGCGGCAATTCGATGCCCGCGAGAATGATGTCCATCGTGGTGCCGCGCCCGGACCGGTAGGCCTCCCAGTTGTGGAGTTCGCGGAAGACGTCGTCGTAGCGGCTCAACGCGAAGAAGTTGTACTTCTCGTTGAAGTACAGTGGCGCCTCGTCCCGCAGCCGCTTCCAGACCGGGTAGGGATCGTCGTCGATCGCGAAATCGTAGGGATCGTAATAGACCTCGATCGCGCTCGGTACCCGTCACCGCGCCACCTCGGGCATGACCACGTCGCCGACCCGCTTCAGGTACGGCCACGCGATCTCTGGCGGCACGCCGCCGCACAGCGGCGACAGGTTGAGCACCTCACCCGAGCGCACCCGCGACACAGCCTCGGGGACGCTGTAGATCCGGTGCGACGTCGGGTTGGCCCGCAGTTCCTCGACGGTTCTCACGTCGGAGAAGCCCGCGGAGTAGTCGTTGCCGGGGTTCCAGTCGGCGTACGCGCGCACGTCGTGCAGCAGGTACTCGCCGATCTCGTCCCACGCCTTGTCGACGTCGTCGGCGACGAAGCAGACAGACGGGTTTTCGCGGTCGGGCAGGAAGATCGGCCCCGGCTCGTGGCCGTGCTGGCGGCACGCCTGCTGATAGGCCTCGTGCATCCCCTCGACGTTCGCGTTGCCGAGCATGCCCAACCCGTAGCGCCCGGCTCGCCGGGCCGCGGCCACCGAGCCCCCACCCCACATCAGCATCGGCCCGCCCTCCGTGTGCGGCGCGGGTGTGGTGTTGATCCGCCGACCTTCGAAAATCGCTTCCCCCGTGAGGAGTTCACGCAGCAACGCGAGCTTCTCGTCGGCGAGGCGGCCGCGGGTGCGGATGTCGACACCGAAGTGTTCGAACTCCTCGGGCCGGTAGCCGAGCGCGAGGATGTAGGAGGCCCGGCCCTTGCTGATGATGTCGAGCACGGCCATGTCCTCGGCGAGCCGGACCGGGTCGTAGAACGGCAGCAGGAGGATGAGGCTCAGCGGGAGGGTTGAGGTGCGGCCCGCGATCGCCGAGGCCAGGATGAGCGGCGACGGCAGATAGCCGTCATGCGCGCCGTGATGCTCGCAGAGCACGGCCGCGAGGGCGCCGTGGTTCTCGGCCCATTCGCACATGTCGGTGGCGGCGGCGTACAGCTCCACCGTCGGCGCGCCGATCTCCGGTGCGCGCATGTCGAAGCGGAGCATGTACATGGCGCCTCCAGATCTCGATTTCTGCTCTATGGCTGTTCTAGCAGCGGCGGTTTCAAGCGGTCTATGCAACAGCGGACGGTTTCGACAGTAGTTCGTTGAGGGCTTCGGCCGGGGTTTTCCATTTGAGGGTTTCGCGGGGGCGTCCGTTGAGTTCTGCAGCGACGTAGTCCAGGTAGTGCTCGCCATAGATCGATAGATCGGTTCCCTTGGGGAAGTACTGGCGCAGCAGCCCGTTGGTGTTTTCGTTGCTGCCGCGTTGCCACGGCGAATGCGGATCGCAGAAGTAGATGTCGAGATCGGTGGCCGCGGCGATCGCTTTATGGTTGGCCATCTCGCTGCCCTGATCCCAGGTCAACGAGCGACGCAGATGGGTGGGCAACTCGGTGATCTTGGCGACGATCGCGTCCTGCACACGTTCAGCGGTGTGGTCGTCGGGCAGGTGCAGCAGCATCACGAACCGGGTGCTGCGCTCGACAAGGGTGCCGATCGCCGAACCAGAAGCGGTGCTGCCCAGGATGAGATCACCCTCCCAATGCCCGGGCACCGCGCGGTCGGCGACCTCGGCTGGGCGTTGGCTGATATTGATCATGTTCGGGATGCGGCCGCGCCGGGTGCCGGGCTGATGCTGAGACCGGCGCACCGCGCGCTTAGTCCGCAAGCACTGGTGCAGTTCGCGGCGCAGCGACCCACGTCCCTGCACGTAGATCGCCTGGTACATGGCTTCGTGTGACACCCACATCTCCGGCTCGTCGGGAAAGTCGATGCGCAATCGCTTGGCGATCTGCTGCGGACTATGCCGCAACTCCAATCGACTCTGCACCTCATCGCGCAACGTGTCATTCATGGCCAGTTTGCGCAGTTTAGGGCGACGCGCCCGATCAGCTGACCGGTCGTGAGCCGACATCGCTCGGTAGGCCACCTTGGCCGTGGCACCACTTTGATGCGCGCCGAACGCGTGCTTGCGCCGATACCCCGATCTCTGCGGATTCTTACGGGTACGCAGTTCGGTGTTGTTGTCGATCTCGCGCTTGATCGTCGATGCCGGCCGACCCAATCGCCGCCCAATGGAACGCAACGACTCCTCAGCGTGGACGCCGGCCTGAATTTCGATGCGCTCATCAAGTGTCAGTCGCGGGCGCGGACCCCTCAACGCTGGTTTGCTCAGATGCGGCTTCACCCCGCCAGCTTCGCGGAACCAACGCCGCCCGCAGGTCGCCGACACGCCCACGGCCACACCAGCATCCCCCGGCAGCAAGCCCAAACGGATCTGCTCCCAAAACAGCGGCTTCCTCGACTGAAACACCAAACGAGCCATCGCAACACTCCTCACTCACCAAGGCGGTGTTGCAAAGACCGCTTGAAATCAAGCGCGAAGTCACGACCGTCGTGCAGAATTCGCCGAGCCGGCTCAATCGAATGCGTGTCGCGGCAACGTGTTCGGCATGTCGAGGCTGCTGAGCAGGCCTGCGGGCGCGTCGATCACATACGGGATGGCATTGACGACCCGCATGGCGGTTGCGGCCATCGCGGCGCGGCCAGCCCCGTGCCCCTCCGCATCGCCGAGGTTCATCGCGCAGTGGATGTCGGGCTCCCCCTCGATGTCGACGCGGTAGGTGGCGTCGAACTCCGACGCGGGCCAGTCGGGTGCGACGTCGCGGGCCATCCGGATGATGTGCTCGATCACGATCGCCTCGCGACCGTTGACCACCCCGGCCGCCCTGGTTCGCACAGCCCCGCAGGTGCCCGCCGCGATGGTTCCGAAGGCGACTTCGATGTCGCGGTCGGTCAGCCGCCGATCCAGCGAGCCGCGGACCTCGGATACCTCGACGCCGAGGCCCTCGGCCATCAGATGGATCGGCGCCTTCCACGCCATCTCGATGAAGCCGGGAGTCTTGAGCATCGGCTCGAAATCCAGCGGATGGCCGAAGCCCATCCCGTTGCGCATGATGTCGGCGACGGGATAGTGGTCGTTGAGCGCGACCTCGGTCGCGGTGATTCGGGTGATCTTCTTGGACTGCGTCGCGAGCAGCAGCGCCAGCTGGTCGGAGCCGAACCCGG
This sequence comes from uncultured Actinomycetota bacterium, assembly GCA_963786995.1. Taxonomy (GTDB): domain Bacteria; phylum Actinomycetota; class Actinomycetes; order Mycobacteriales; family Mycobacteriaceae; genus Mycobacterium. The sequence continues at coordinate 395,574 of CAWBBH010000013.1, forward strand.
GGAAGATGCCCGACGCGTAGAACGACGCGTTGCCGGACTCGGCGGCCGCCGCCAGTTGGTCGCGCCACTGCGGCGAATAGAACGACGACGGGTGGACCAGGCTCGTCGAAGACGTTGACACCACGTTGATTCCGGCTTCGAGCAGCCGCAGATAGTCGGGCACGGCGCCCGCGTCGCGCTCGGGCCCGCTGGCCGCGTACACCACGACGTCGGGCCGCAGGGCGATCAGCGCGTCCGCGTCGTCGGTCGCCGCAACCCCGATCGCGTCACCGCCTGCGAGCTCACCCGCGTCGCGGCCGACCTTGTCGGGCGAGTGCACCCACACCCCGACAAGCTCGAGATCGGGACGACGATGCACGGCGTCGACGGCGACCGCGCCGACCCCGCCCGTCGACCAGACGACGACCCTCACTGGATTCATGGCACTCCTTCGGTCAGCCGATGCGGGCCGCGGCTTCGGCAGCACGTTCCAGGTACGGCCACGCCACCTCGGGTGGCACGCCGCCACAGAGCGGCGCGAGCGGGAGTACGTGACCTGCCCGCATGTAGTCGGCCGCCTCGTCGACGGTGAAGACCCGGTACGGGCTGTCGGCGGCTCGCAGCCCGGCGACATCGGTGGCGCGCGAGATGCTGGCCACCCCTTCGTCGCCGTGCCGATAGGACGCCGCGGTCAGTGCGTCGTGCAACAGGTGTGGGCTCAGCTCGTCCCATGCCTTGTCGACGTCGTCGGCCACGAACGCCGCCGTCGGCGCACCGTCGGCAGGCAGCTGCACGAACCCGGGGTCGTTTCCGTGCCTACGACATTCGTTCTCGTACAACTGCTTTCAATCCACCTTGGTTCGTCTGCAGGACGACACCGAGCCCGTGCCTCGCCGCTCGCTTCACCGCCGCGGCGCTGCCACCGGCGATCATGATGAGCGGCCCGCCCGGCGTCGCGCATGCAGGTGTGACGCGAGTTGTCCTGCCGTCGGACGCGACCGTCTCGCCCGCCAGCAGTCGCAGGAGGAGGCCCAGTTTCTCGTCGGCGAGCCTGCCCCGTCGGCGGAAGTCGACGCCGAAGTGGTCGTACTCCTGCGCGCGGTGCCCGATCCCGAACGCGTAGGACACCCGGCCGTTGCTGAGGATGTCGAGCACCGCCATGTCCTCCGCCAGCCGCACCGGATCCCAGAACGGCAGCACCACCGCCGCCAGCATGATCGCCAGTCGCTCCGTTCGCGCAGCGATGGCCGACGCCAGCACGATCGGCGACGGCAGGTGGTTGTCGTCTGCGCCGTGATGCTCGGACAGCACCGCCACGATCGCCCCGCGGGACTCCGCCCACGCGCACATGTCGATCGCGGCCGGATACAGGTCCGTCGTCGGCGCGCCGGTGGCCGGTGCGCGCATGTCGAACCGGACCGTGAACATTGACTGATAATAGTACTCACTGTTAATTTCGGAACAGATGTTAGGTCGATGCGGCCCGATCCAGGAGGAAGCCATGGCAGATGGTCAGCACCGGGTCGTGGTGTGGTCGACCGGCGGCATCGGATCCATCGCGATCCGCGCGATCCACCAACGGCCCGACCTCGACCTCGTCGGGGTATGGGTGCACTCCGAGGACAAGGTCGGCCGCGACGCGGGCGAACTCGCCAACGGCGAGCCGATCGGCCTGGCCACCACCAACGACGTCGACGCGTTGATCGCGCTGAAACCCGACTGCGTCGTCTACGCGGCCAGCGGCCCGGAACGCGACGCGCTCGCCGTGCCCGATTACGTCAGGCTTCTCAGCGCGGGCATCAACGTGGTGACGACGAGCACCACCCGCCTGGTCAACCCGCACGCATACGAGCCCGCCGAATGGCGCGACCAATTGGCCGTCGCCGCGAAGGAAGGCCAGGTGTCGCTGTACGCATCGGGCATCGAGCCCGGCTTCGCGGCCGATTATCTGCCGCTCGTGCTGAGCACCAATTCCTCGCAGATCGAGAAGATCCACTGCTTCGAGATCGGGTTGTACGACGACTACGGCGTGCCCGACATCATGAGCGACGCACTGGGATTCGGTCGTCCGCTGGACTACCAGCCGTGGATCAGCTTTCCCGGCGCGATTGCCGGCGAGTGGCAGGGCCAGATCCGGATGGTCGCCGAGGCGCTCGGCGTCGATGTCGACGAGGTGCGCGAGACGTTCGACCGCGCGGTGACCGAGCGGACGCTGGAGGTCGCGATGGGCACCGTCGAAGCGGGCACATGCGGTGCGCTGCGGATGCAGGCGATCGGTGTCGTCGACGGCAGGGAGGCGATCGTCATCGAGCATGTCACCCGACTGGCGCCCGACGTCGCGCCGGACTGGCCGACGCTGCCCAATGCGCTCGGCTACCGCGTGAAGATCACCGGGACACCGGACATCGACTGCACATTCGACGTGACACTGCGGGACCGCCGCAAGGCCGGGATCGAGAGCATGACGTCCGGTGCCGGCGCCATGGTCGCGACGGCCATGCGGGTGGTCAACGCGGTGCCGTATGTCGTTGCCGCGCAGCCGGGTCTGCTCAGCTCGGTCGACCTGCCGCTGACGATCCCGCGCGGCGCCTTCGTGACTTCGGCGCGCTGAGTCCTGCTCAGCGCGACCAACCGCGCCGAATTCGCTCACCATCATCGAACCCTGACGGGCATCTTCGCCCAGCCGCGCACGCTCGACGTGTGCGCCATCGCGGCGTTCTCGTAATCGACGTCCCAGTCGGTCCACCGTCTGAGCACCTCTTCGAACGCGACCCGGCCCTCCAGCCGGGCCAGCGCGGAGCCAAGGCAGAAGTGCAGCCCCTGCCCGAAGCTCAGATGCCCGCCCGTGCGGTGGATGTCGAAGCGGTCGGGGTCGGCGAATTTCGACTCGTCACGGTTGGCCGAGCCGTTGAGCAACAACATGTAGGACCCCTCGGTCACCGTGTGCCCGTAGTGCTCGACGTCGGTAGCGACATAGCGTGCCTGCACCGGCGACGGCGGCTCGAACCGCAGGGTCTCCTCTACCGCCGACGGAATCAGCGACGGGTTGGCGGCGAGCTCATGCCGCTGGACGGGATGCTCGCCGAGCAGCTTGCCCATGAAGCCGATCAGCCGGGCGGTTGTCTCGTTGCCCGCGCCCGCGATCATCGCCGTGTAGGCCAGCACCTCGGTGCGTTCGAGACGGCGACGGGTGCCGTCGGGTTCCTCGATCTCCGCGTTGAGCAGTTCGGTCATCAGGTCGTCCGACGGGTGCGTGGAGCGCCATTCGATGTACTCGGCGAACATCGCGATCGAGTCCGCGATGATCGTCTGCGCTCAGGTCGCCTTGCTCTTCTGCGACGGTGATGGTCTTGTCGTTGCGGTCGCGGATCTGCTGCTGGCCTTCCTCGGGAATGCCGAGCAGATAGCCGATCGTCCGCATCGGCATGAACGCGCCGAGGTCGGTGACGAAGTCGAAACCGTCGGCGTCGCGCAGCGGATCCAGTGCATGGGTACAGAATTCGCGTACCAGCTCCTCGACCGCCAGCATCCGGCGCGGCGTGAACACCCGGGACAGCAGTCGACGGTGCAGGTCGTGAAGCGGCGGATCCTCGAACAGCAGAATGCCCGGCGGCACCTCGATGCCGCTGAACAGGATGTCGGCCGTGGTGCCCCGCCCCGACCGGTACGTCTGCCAGTCGGGCAGGGCCCGCGCCACGTCCTCGTAGCGGCTCAGCGCATAGAACCCGTACTTCTCGTTGAAGTACAGCGGTGCTTCTGCGCGCATGCGCTTCCACACCGGATACGGATCGTCGTCGATCGCGTGGTCGAACGGGTCGTAGTACAGCTCGACCGTCGGGCGGCTGGCCACACATCCTCCTGTGGTGCTATCTGGGCTGGTTCTGCACCCCGGGGAACAGCTGCTCTCCTGTTCCGGAGGTGACATAGCCCAGCTGTTTGGTGACGAGATGGGGCGCGAAAACGGATGCGTACAACAGGTTTCCGATGATGATCACCGCCACGATGGACACCACCGCCGACTGCACACGGGTCTTGGACACCCTGTCCGACAACATCTCGATGACGTTTCGTCCCTGCGCGTCCTTGCGACCCAGGAGATAGGTGAAGACCATCATCTGGATGCCCATCGCGACGGCGTCGTAGATGGGGTACTGGTGCAGGGTGCCCTCGAACAGGCCCAGCCCCGGGATAACGTACGCGTAGTAGAAGACGCCGAGGCGCGCGCCGAGGCCGCCGTTGAAGAGCAGCGCCCAGCAGAAGCCCACGACGAGCCCGACGGTCAGATACGTGATCGGCTGCCGCCACCCGAACCGGTCGATCAGCCGCCGACCGATGCCCGCGCCGATAACGGCAGGCAGACAGAAGTAACCGATGTAGCCCAGCGGGACCGACGAGGGCAGGCCGCCCCATGTCATGTTCAGCGGCCACCACGACGGCATGCGAGGAAGCGCGGGTGGGAACTGGGCGTACATCGCCCAGTCGTATGGCGCCTCGATCCACGAGAACGAGATCGCCGAGATGCAGAGCAGCAGCAGTGGGTGCAGGCGGCGGTCGCGGACGCTCAGATAGATGCCGGCCACGGTGAACAGGATGCCGCTGGCCCACCCGAAGATCACCGCCCCCGTGAGCAGCGGCGTCAGCCCGGTGCTCACCGCTTGCGCTCTTCCCGTGTGCCGCCGCGCGCCTCGGGGTCGAAGTGCAGCACAAGGCCGAAGATGACGGCGATCAGCCCGAACAGCGTGCCGAGCATGATGAGCTGGCCCACGGCTGCCCCTTCCGCATGTCCCCGACGTGTCGATAATAGTGGACACTATTAAAAAGGGTTTGGTCAAGGCCACTATCGTGAGCGGCGTGAAGACGTCGGCCCGGGCCAGTCGCCGACCCAGCGGCGAACCGCGCCGGCTTCTGCTCGACGCCGCCCGCGAGTTGTTCGCGCGCAAGGACTACCGCGCCACCACCACGCGGGAGATCGCCGAGAGCGCCGGGGTGACCGAGTACCTGCTCTTCCGGCACTTCGGCTCCAAGGCGGGGCTGTTCCGCGAGGCGCTGGTACTGCCGTTCACCACCATCGTCGACGAGTTCGCGCAGACGTGGCAGGCGGTCATCCCCGAAGAGACCGACGAAGAGGAATTGGCGCGCCACTTCGTCGAACGCGTCTACGACGTGGTTGTCGAACACCGGGGACTGCTGCTGACGTTGGTCGCGTCGGAGGCATTCAGCGAGGACGAGGTCGCCGACGCCGGAATCGCCGACATCAGAAGAGCTCTCGGGGTGCTCGGTCAGATCAGCGTCGAGGGCATGCAGCTGCGCGGAATGCACCCGAGCCAGCCGGACCTCCCCGCACACTCGACAATGGCGATGATCGTCGGCATGGTCGCGCTGCGTTCGACGTTCTTCGGAACCACGCCGCCGTCACGCGACGCGATCGTCGATGAACTCGTCCAGGCCACCCTGCACGGGTTCCTCCACCGCGGGGACTAACCACGCAGGGTCGCGTGCGGGCTCCGGCCGTAGACCGCGCTGTAGCTCGCCGCGAATCTCCCCGTGTGCGCGAAGCCCCATCGCAGGGCGACCGAGCGCACGGTGACCATCGACGCGTCGCCGGCGACCAGGTCGAGATGGCTGTAGTGCAAACGCAGTTCGCGAAGGTACTGCATCGGCGTGCGGTCCCTGTGCTTGCGGAACATGTACTGCACCGCGCGCGGCGTCACATGGACCGCGTCGGCGATATCGCGCAGCGAGATGTCGCGGTGGGCGTTCTCCTCGATGAACGCGACCGCCCGCCGCAGCAGCCCCTGGGTGGCATATGTGCTGTCGGCGCTGACGGTTCTCTCTGCCACGCAGAGATCATCGGTGTCCAGGAGTACGGATTTCATCAACCTTCGCTTCAGGGCACGATGTCGTCGCGGGCAATCGGTCTGAGCCAGCCTGGATGCTGCGTCGTGAAGACGAGCGGAAGCACTCGAGTGAGCACTTCGAAGTCGACGCTATCGTGCCCCTCCGACGAGCCGGCCGTCAACACCGGCCCGATGACCGAAGAATCAAGTCTCACGCAGCGGCGAAGCCCGCTGCCTGCAGGGCTTTTCGTCCCGCCCCACCCGTGACGAGCTCGATGAACCGTCGTGCCAGTTCAGGCTGCCTTGACTGTTCGAGCACCGCGATCGGATAGGTGTTCACCGCTTCGGCGGACTCCGGGAAGTTCACCGCGGCGACCTTGTCGCCCGCGCCAAGGGCGTCGGTGACATACACCAGGCCCGCGTCGGCCTCTCCGCTGGTCACCTTGCCGAGCACGTCGGTCACCTGCGACTCCTCGCTGACCGGGTCCAGTGCCACGCCGGTCGCTTTCTCGACTTTCTCGGTCGCCGATCCGCACGGCACCTGTGGGGCGCAGACGACGACGGACAGGCCCGGCCGCGCAAGGTCGGCGAAGGACTGGATCTGCTTCGGGTTGCCCGGCGCGGCAACGATTGTCAGCGTGTTGGACGCGAAGTTCACCGGCTCGCCGACCACCATGTTCGCGGCGGCGAGCTTGTCCATGGTCGCGGTGTCCGCGGAGGCGAACACGTCGGCGGGCGCGCCCTGCGTCAACTGGGTCACCAGAGCGGAGGACCCGGCGAAGGAGAACTGGACGTCGATGCCGGGGTTGTCGGCCTTGAATTGTTCGCCGATTTCGGTGAACGACGTCTTCAGCGAGGCCGCGGCGAACACGATGAGCTGGTCACCGCCGCCGGCATCGCCGGATGAACCGCATCCAGCCAGGAGGATGCTGACGGCGGCGGCCGTCGCCGCCGCGTGTCTCACGACGGTCCTGCGGGGGTTTCCACGATCACGGTAGTGGCCTTGACGACGGCGACGGCGATGCTGCCGGGCTCGAGCTTCAGCTCGCGCGCCGCGTCCGCGCTCATCAGCGAGACCACGCTGAACGGTCCGCACTTCATCTCGACCTGGGCCATCACGCCGTCGATCGCCACTTTGGTGACGAGCCCGGTGAAGCGATTGCGCGCCGAGCTGGCGATGCCCAGCGGCTCCTTCGGCGCGGCGCCGGTGTTCGCGACGGCGAACTCGGCCAGCGCCTTGCCGGGAATCACCTTTCGGCCCGATTGGTCCTGTTCGGCCGGGAGACCGCCGTCGTCGATCCAGCGGCGCACGGTGTCGTCGCTGACGCCGAGGAGGTCAGCGGCGTCGCGGATCCGGATCATCGACACGAACGCATCGTAGCCGCATCAGCGGCGGTTCAACGCTTCGGCGTCCGCATCTGCGGATCTCAGCGCTTCGTCACGGCAACGGGGCGGACCACCTCAACCTCGTCCCGCCGGTCGGCACCCGCTCCACCGTGAAGGAGCCACCCATCTCCTCGGCGCGCCGAGCGAGATTCGACAATCCGCTCGCCGTCACGTTGTCGTCGATGCCACGCCCGTTGTCGGTGACCTCGATTCGAAGGTCGTCGTCCACGGAGACCGCGACGGTGAGCGTGGTGGCGTTGGCATGCCGGACGGCGTTGCTGACAGCTTCCCGCATGACCGCCTCCGCGTGGTCGGCCAGCGCAGGGTCCACCACCGAGAGGGGCCCGGTGAATTGCACGTTCGTGCGCATCGTGGGATCCGCGAACTGTGCGATGGCTTCGTCGAGTCGTTGGCGGAGACGGGTCGAACCCTGTTGTGCGCCATGCAGATCGAAGATGGCCGTGCGTATCTCGGAAATGACTTCCTGCAGATCGTCCACGCTGCTGGTGAGTCGCTGCTGCACGTCGGGCACCCGGGCGCGCGGGATCGCCCCCTGCAGGTTGAGGCCGACGGCGAAAAGCCGCTGTATCACGTGGTCGTGCAGGTCCCGGGCGATCCGGTCCCGGTCGGTGAGCACGTCCAGCTCACGCATCCGACGCTGCGTGCCAGCCAGCTGCCATGCGAGCGCGGCCTGATCGGAGAACGCCGCCATCATGTCGAGCTGGTCTTCGCTGAACCGCTGCGCTCCCTCCGGTCGCAGGGCCACCAGCACACCGGCCACGGTGTCGGTTGCGCGCAGCGGCAGCACCAGCGCGGGCCCCGTTTGGCGCATGTGCGGTCCCAGGTCGATGCTGTCGAAGCGACCGGCCGCACGCTGCAGGAAGGCCTCACCCACCTGCGTGCCGTCGACGGGAACGGCGTGCAGGGCATCGCCTTTCTCGCCGTTGGCCGCCACCACAACGAGGTGCTTAACCTCGGCCTGCGGCGCCTCGGGATCGTCGGGAACGGCGACGAGCGTCAGCTCGGCCCCGCTGATATGACGCGACTCGTCGGCGACGAGCCGGAAGACCTCGTCCGGATCGGTGCCAGCCAGCAGGGCCGTGCCGATATCCCGGGTGGCTTCGATCCAGGATTGACGGACCTTCGACTGCTCGTAGAGCCTGGCGTTGTCGATCGCGATGCCCGCCGCGGCGGCGAGCGCCTGCACCAGCACCTCGTCGTCCTCGCTGAACGGCAGGCCACCGGACTTCTCGGTCAGGTACAGATTGCCGAACACCTCTTCCCGAATGCGCACAGGCACTCCGAGGAAGGTGCTCATGGGCGGGTGGTCCGCGGGGAAGCCGACCGATGCGGCGTGGTGCGAAATGTGTTCGAGCCGAATCGGTTTCGGGTCGTCGATGAGAACCCCGAGGACACCGCGGCCTTCCGGCAGATGGCCGATCTTGTGCCGGGTCGCCTCGTCGATTCCCTCGTAGATGAACTCGACGAGTTCGTGGTCGTTACCGCGGACACCCAGTGCTCCGTAGCGCGCGTCCACCAGATCGATCGCGGTGTGCACGATCGTGCGCAGGGTTTCGTCGAGTTCGAGCCCTGAGGTGACGACGAGCATGGCGTCGAGGAGCCCGTCGAGCCGATCACGGCCCTCGACGATCTGCTCGACGCGGTCCTGGACTTCCGAAAGCAGCTCGCGCAGCCGCAGCTGGGACAGCGTGTCGCGCAGCGGACGCATTCTGGTCTCGACGTCCGGATCGAGCTCGCCGGTCACGGCGCCATTGTTCCACCGGGCCGGGCGGTTGGTGCGACTTCACACCGGAAAGCCCCGTACTGGTCAGCCCGTCCGCAGGCGGCGGCGCGAATCCCTCTGCTCCTCGGCTTCGATGTGCTGCACGACGCCGGCCATCATCCGGCGCGACAGATCTGAAAACGCTTTGGCGACAGCCAGTTCGTCACCGATCTGGGCATTGAACCGGTCGGAAGGGGCGAGCCGGGAGAGACCGACGCCGACCGCCTCCTGATCCCGCCACCGCAAACTGACCTTCGCACACGTCTGTCCGGCGTGTTCGTCGATGTCGACGGTTGCGATCCACCCTCGTGCCGTGTGCCCGCCGCCGTCGGCGCTCGGGCTTTGCCCCGCGCCCGCTTCATGGCCGCTCATGATGTCTCCTCCCAGGTACCGGACGTTTCAGTGGCATCCGACCAGCTCGAGGGCGCGCCGCAAAAGGGCCGAAGTCCCCTCGCGGTGAGGCCGTTCGGCTCATTGCCACCACAGTCCCTCGCACGAGGACCACCGCCACCGCCGCGAGGGACTTAATGCCCTGTCGGTGGGGGGTCTGGTCGCGGGAGGCTTCTCACTGAGGTGAAGGAGTGGTCATGTCCGAAAAGCCGTCGAAGTACGGGGTTCTCGTAGGCGTCGACGGATCGCCCGAGTCAGACGCAGCAGTCCGGTGGGCGGCGTGTGAGGCGGTACTGCGCGACCTCCCCATCACCCTGATGCACGTCGTCGTCCCGGTCGTGGTCACCTGGCCGGTCAGGTACCTGGAGTCGGCTTACGAGGCGTGGCAGGAGGAGAACGCGCGCCACGTCATCGAACAGGCGCAGAAGACGCTCCTGGCGTCCACCCCCGATTCGACGGCGCCCTCCGCGCGGGCTCTGGTGCGCCACGACGGCGTGGTCACCGAGTTGGCCGCCGCGTCCGCCGAGGCGGCGATCGCCGTCATCGGAAGCAGGGGAATGGGTGCCGTCGGTGGCGCGGTGCTCGGCTCCGTCAGCCGCAGCCTGCTCCACCACGCGCACTGCCCCGTCACGGTCGTCAAGGCCGACGCGGCGCAGCCGATCGATCCCACCGCCCCGGTGCTGCTCGGAATCGACGGATCACCCGCATCGCAGGCGGCAACCGAGTTCGCCTTCGACGCGGCGAGCCGTCGCGGCGTCGAACTCGTCGCACTGCACGCTTGGAGTGACGTGGGTGTGTTCCCGATCGCCGGAATGGACTGGCGCCAATACGAAGACGAGGGTCACGAAATCCTTGGCGAGCGCCTCGCGGGCTGGCAGGAACAGTATCCCGACGTCACGGTGCGGCGCCGGATCGTCTGCGATCGGCCCGCGCGCTGGCTGATCGACGAAGCCGAACGGTCGCAACTGGTGGTGGTCGGCAGCCACGGCCGCGGCGGTTTCGGCCGAATGCTGCTCGGCTCGGTCAGCACCGCCGTCGCCGAATCGGCGACGGTGCCGGTCACGGTCGTGCGCGGGTGATGGCAGTGACAACGACGGAGGTTGGCATGCGCGACAGGGTGGTCTTCGCTGAGGTGGTCAGGCGGGCAGTGCAATTGGCGTGCCGTGCACCGTCGCTGCACAACAGCCAGCCGTGGCGATGGGTGCTCGAGGGACGCGTGGTGCACCTCTTCGTCGATCCGGCCCGAGCGCCGATGCACACCGACACGTCGGGCCGCGAAGCGCTGTTCGGTTGCGGTGCCGCGCTCGACCACTTCCGCGTGGCGATGGCGTCCGCCGGATTCCGGTCACACGTGGACCGATTCCCCAACCCGAACAACCTCCACCATCTGGCCTCGGTCGATTTCAGCCCGATGGACACGGTCACCGAGGCGCACCGGCTTCGCGCAGATGCAATCCTGCTGCGGCGAACCGACCGTCTGCCATTCGCCCCGCCGCCGAACTGGCAATCGGTGGAGCGGACACTGCGTGCCACGGTCGGAACCGATGATGTCGTCCTCGATGTCGTGCCCGACGGGCTGCGGCCGGAACTGGCTGAGGCGTCGCAGCTTTCGGAGTCAATGCGGCTCTACGACTCCTCCTATCACGGCGAGCTCACCTCGTGGACGACGAAGCCCGGTGCGACGAGCGGAATACCGCAGAGCTCCCTGGTCTCCGCGGCCGAAAGCGACCGCGTCGACGTCGGGCGCAGCTTCCCCGTGACGGACCACCCCGAGCGACGCCATGAGATCGGAGAGGACCGCTCCACACTGGTGGTGCTGTCGACGGTCGACGACTCCCACGAAACCATGCTGCGATGCGGTGAAAAGCTCTCGGCAGTGCTCCTGGACGCAACCATGGCCGGGCTGGCCACGTGCACGCTCACCCACATCACCGAGATCCCGGCCAGCCGAGAGATTCTCGCGACGGTGATCAGCCAGACCGCGACACCGCAGATCGTCATCCGGGTGGGCCGGGTGCCCAGCATCGAGGAGGTCGCTCCCCCGACCCCCCGCCGACCGATCGAGGCAGTTTTCGAAATCAAGCAGGAGTCAGCATGACCGAGCACCTGTCAGCACCGGCCGTCGTGGTCGGCATCGACGGTTCGAGGGCCGCCTTAGACGCCGCGCTGTGGGCCGTCGACGAGGCGGTGAGCCGCGACATCCCGCTGCGGCTCGTGTACGCGATCGACCCCGACGCGTCCTCAGGCTCGGACAGCCAAGCCGCCGCTCGCGATTTCGCCAGCGCGGAGATCGCGGTGCGGCAGGCCTTCATGGCGGTCGAGTCGACGGACAAACCGGTGAAGGTCGAGGTGGAGATTCTGCAGGAGCGCCCGGTGCGCGCCCTCAAGGAAGCGTCGCGATCGGCATCGCTGCTGTGCCTCGGGTCGATCGGGCACAAGCACATCAGCCGGGGCCGGATCGGGTCGACGGCGGCGGCACTGGCCAGCGCGGCGCACTGTCCGGTCGCGATCGTGCACGGGGCCACCTCGCTGCCCCGGGAACCGCGCTGGGTGGTGGCAGAGATCGACGGGTCGTCGACCAGCGACGGCGCCCTGTTGCGGGCGATCGACGAGGCGCGACTGCGCCGCGCGCCGCTTCGCGTGCTCACGACGTGGCAGTCGCAGTATTCCGATAGCGGGGACCGGGTGGCCGTTGCCGACGAGAACCGGCTGGCCACCGCACGGCTGGAGCGGCGGCTCACCGAGTGGCGTCATCGCTATCCCGGTCTCGACGTCGACGCGGTGGCGGTTCACGGAGACTTCCTCACCTACGTCGCCGAGAACGCGAAGTCGATCCAGCTGCTCGTCATCGCGCAGGACCGCACCCACGGCATCTCGGAACTGATCGGCGCGCCCGGCTGCTCCGCCCTACGCGAAGCCGGCTGTTCGGTGTTGGTCAGCGACACTCAAAACATACTGTGAAGACGTAGTCAGTCGTCGTCGGCGATCTGGAGGTGCACGATGGTGACAGTCTTCTTGGTGGACGACCACGAAGTCGTCCGGCGGGGGTTGATCGACCTGCTCAGTGCCGACGACGAGCTCGAGGTGGTGGGCGAGGCCGGTTCGGTGGCCCAGGCGATGGCGCGGATACCGGCGCTACAGCCCGATGTCGCGGTGCTAGACGTTCGGCTTCCCGACGGCAACGGCATCGAGTTGTGCAGGGACCTGTTGTCGCGGCTGCCGAATCTGCGGTGCCTGATGCTCACGTCGTTCACCTCCGATGAAGCGATGCTCGACGCGATACTCGCAGGCGCGAGTGGCTACGTGGTCAAAGACATCAAGGGAATGGAACTGGCCCAGGCCGTCAAGGACGTCGGCGCAGGCCGCTCGCTGCTCGACAACCGCGCCGCCGCTGCACTCATGTCGAAACTGCGCGGCGCCGCCGAGAAATCGGATCCGTTGTCGGGGCTCAGCGACCAGGAACGCGTGCTCCTCGATCTGCTCGGCGAAGGCCTGACCAACAAGCAGATCGCCGCCCGAATGTTCCTCGCGGAGAAGACGGTCAAGAACTACGTGTCCCGCCTGCTCGCCAAGCTGGGGATGGAACGGCGCACGCAGGCGGCGGTGTTCGTGTCGAAGCTCAACCGCCCGCACCCTTCACAACCGGACGAGTAGCGCACTGCCCCGCGGAGTCGCCGGCCGCCGCTAGTCGAACGGGGTGCCGTCCAGTCGGGTCACGACGTCACGCAGCGGGCGCCGAGCGGTGGCGGGCAGCGGATCTGCATTGATCGGCGCCCAGCCGATTCGCAGCATCATCTGCGGATAACCGTCCTCACCGAAGACGTCATCGGCGACCTTGCGCCTGGTCTCGGCGATCTCCAGCGGCTCGGTGATCGGGCAACTGGCCAATCCCGATGCCGTCGCACTCAACAGCACGATGCTGGTCGCTTCCCCGGCCCGCAGCCACGACAGCCGATCATCGTCTCGGGTCCCGAGAGCGACCACGACCGCGCTGTCGTCGGCTGCAACGCCGTCCGGCGTCTGCGGCAACACCGCGCCTGCGAACGACCGCGCGGGCAGCAGGGCGTTGTAGTCGGGCTCCGGAGTACTCCGGGCGCTGACACCGGCCGTGGACGCGTAACGACCGCTCCACGTGGCGAGTTCGGCCAGATACTCGGGGTCGGCCGCATGCCGCGACGCGGCCTCGGTGATCAGCTGCCTCAGGTTCGACAACGCGTCGACGCGTCGAAGCATCACACCGGCGCGCGCGGCCCTGGCGCCCATCATCGCGATGTCGCCGTGCGGTACCGGCCACGAACTGTAATGGCGTCGGTCGGTCCGGCGGCGCGGGATGGCTGCGGCCAACGACACGTCCACTTCGGTCGGCGGATACCGGTGAAGCGTCAGCACCGCCAGGTGGGCCGCATCGTCAGGGTTCGGGAAGCGCTGGATCTTCGACTGCCAACCCAGGGCAGCGAAGGCGATCTGGCAGTGACTGAGCGTCGCACCGCAACTGAGGATGAGGTCGCGCGCCTCCGGATCGGTATGTGGCAGCTGCAATTCGGGGTTGGCGTACAGATGGACGCTGCTCGCGCCCACCCGCCACTGCCACGGCTGCGAATTGTGCACCGACGGAGCCCGGGCGGCCAACATCAGGGCGGCTCGAATGGTCTCCCGGTCAGGAAAATGTGCGCTCATGGATTCGCTTCCTCGGCAGTAGGTCGGTGATGCCCGTGATGGGTGGGCCGTCAGGGTTGGCGGGCCACGATGACCGGCATGCGCGACGCCTGGGCGACGGCTGAACTGACCGACCCGAGAAGGAGTCCCGCGAAGCCGCCGCGGCCATGGCTGCCGACGACGAGCAACTGCGCCTTCTCTGATTCCTCGATCAGCCGGTGCGCGGCGTTGTCCTGACCGACGACCCTGCGCACGACGACATCGGGGTAGCGCTCGCACCATCCCGCCAGCCGTTGCGCGAGTTCCTCCTCGGCTTGCGCCTGCAAGCCTTCCCGAGGCACATCGACGTCGAAATCTGCGCTGTTCATCCAGGTATGGATGGCGATCAGCTCGACCCCTCGACGGTCCGCCTCCTCGAACGCGATCGCCGTCGCCGCCTCCGACGCGGGAGAGCCGTCGACCCCGAGCGCCACCGGGGCGGTGGCCGGGTGATCCATCAACGGATCCTCGTCGTGGATCACGGCGACAGGGCAATGCGCATGGTGAAGGACGCCGGAGCTGACAGAGCCCAGCAGAAGGCCTTTCACGCCTCCGAGGCCGCGGCACCCGACGACCACCATCTCTGCGTCCTTGGAGGCGTCGACCAGCGTCGGCACGATCGGACCGGGGACCACCCGGTGTCGGACGTCGATCTCGCCGACGTCGCGGGCGGCATCGCTGACCAAGCCGACGGCATCGTCGACGATCTGCCGCGAACGGCGCTTTTCCTCAGCGGCGAAGTCGAGAACCGGAACGTCCAGCCAGGGGCCGATCTCGTCGGAGGGCTGCACGCGAAACACAGTCAGCGGCACACCGCGTAGCGCCGCATCTCGCGCGGCCCAATCGGTCGCCACCCGCGATGCGGGCGAACCGTCGACACCGACGACGATCCCGTGCGGCTTCGACTCGGAAGTCGGTGATCTCATGGTCATGGAATCAGCCTGTCCGCGGCTTGCCTGCGCCGACAGGGCCGAAAGTAATTGTTCTGCGGATTCTTTGGGCCTATGAGGACTTAAGTCCCTCGCGATGGTGCCGATGGACCCGCGCGTGCACGTCGGACACTTTTCTACCGTCGAGCCATGACCTACGTGATCGGTTCGGCATGCGTTGACGTGATGGACAAGTCGTGTGTCCGGGAGTGCCCGGCCGACTGCATCTACGAGGGAGCGCGCTCGCTGTACATCAACCCCAACGAGTGCGTGGATTGCGGTGCGTGCAAGCTGGTTTGCCGCGTCGAGGCGATCGAGTTCGAGACGGATCTACCTGAGAACCGAACACTGGCACGTCGACGACAACGCCGCGTTCTTCACCGCTGTGCTTCCCGGCCGCGACGAGCCGCTGGGAGACCCCGGCGGCGCGGAGGCGCTCGGGCGAATCGGCGTCGACACCGCCCGCGTGGCGGAGATGCCGCCGAATAGCGCGCCACATCCCTGACACGCCCAGCGCCGTTCTTGAGCTGTTTACCGCTGGTGTCAGTCGCTTTCGCCGATGAACTCGACGCCGGCGCGAATGGCGGGGCGGTGGCGGAGTATTCGGTAATGCGCCAACCGGCCGAGCCCTCGGGTGGTCAGCAGGCGTGCGCCGGCCCATGATGCGGCCAGACGTTCGGTGGCTGGATAGGGGCTGTCCGGATCGTCGGGGTCGTGGATGAGGAGCAATGGCGGATAATCGGCTCGTCGACCGATCCGCGTCATGTTCGTCTCTTCCAGCGGCATTGAGATGCGGACTTCCAAGCGGCGCTGCAGGCCGGCGCGGATCCGGCGGCCGAACCCGTGGCGGGCGGCGAACAGGTCGAGATAGAGAGGGAAGTCGCCCATGGGTGCCAGAAAGACCAAGCGCCCTACGCGGGCGCCCTGCGCCGCGGCCAATGCAGTCGAATTCGCTCCAAGCGAGTGCGCCACGACCGCGTGGGCGGACCCGTGGGTCTCGATCATGGCCGCGATCGCGTCGGCGCACTCGGTCGCAGTGGTACGGCCGGGCGCGAGCTTGCCCAGATCGGATTCGTTGTGGCTGGGCAAGTCGAAGGCAATGACGCGATACCCGGCCTCCACCAGCGGTTTGACGAACATTCCCAGATGGGGACGCCGGCCGCCCCAGCCGTGCACCAGGTAGATCGGCGCGCCCTCGCCCCATTCCTCACCGGCGATCCGATGCCCATCCCAGAAGGCCTCTATCGGCCTACTCGGGGGCACACCAGGTGGCATCCGCAGGCTCGACTCGACTACCGGTGGTGTGCACCACAATTCGACTGCCCACCGCGATCCCAGGGCGGGCGCGAATCTCTCGAGCACGCCGAATATCCGGCGCACTCGGGCCTCCACTGGGGGAAGGATGCCGGAGCCGACGACGTCGAGTGGAGCAATCTCACCAGTGGTTGTGTGCGCCGACGCCGGTCCAGACGCCTCTTCGGTCATGAGCCTCGGTTGCGTGCGAAGTGGGCGAGCACGCGTCGACTATATAGCTGGGTTGCGCCGACACTGGTGGCGGCCGAAGTAGTCGTCACCCAACAAAACGCCCGCCCGGTGGCCGGGACGCTGCGGAAAATCTGTGGAGGCAATAGGAAGAAACTCGAACCTCGGTCACCTCTGTAAGAAGTGGGCTGAACTGCGGAAATGCATCAACGAATCGCCTGCACGACCATCCCTGTCGGCCCAGGACGGTCCAAAACGCCGCTCCAAGCGCTTCCTGACCGCCGAAGACGTCATCGAGGTTGTGCACCGCTACCACGTCGGCGAGACCACTCAGGGGATCGGGAATCGGTACGGCATCTCCAAGACCCGCGTCGCCGACGTGCTCCGCGAGCAAGGCGTCGCCATCCGCCGCCAAGGCTTGAGCGGCGTACAGGTCGATGAGGCAGCGACTCTCTACACAACGGGTAAATCCCTGGCGTGGCTTGGTGCCCATTACGGTGTCTCGCACACAACCGTCGCCACGGCACTTCGGCGCCAGGGCCTTCAGTTGCGATGACGGCAGGGCTCGATCGATCTGACGTTCGAGCCGGAATGAGCACACGTCTTCGGCATCGAACAACGAAAGACGTTGGGGCCAAATCGAACTCAACCGGATGCGTCGACACCAAGAACCGCCTGGTAGTCGCGCCCGCCATAGAAGATACCGACAATCACCACCGTCTGGCCCAACACAGCGAACGCGATCACGACTCGACGCTTAAAGCCGATTGCGCGAAGACCTGGCCTGATGTCATCACGTGCCCTGCCGCGACGCGGGTACACACCCAGCTCCTCGCAGAACGCCACAATTGATTCCGCGTAGCGCGCAGCTACTTCCGCCGATCCCGCCGCCGCGATGTAGCGGTGCAGTTCAAGTAGCTGATCTTCTGCCTCAGGCGTGAAGACGACGCTGAGGCTCACCCGTCCCCGGCCTGCTCGCGGCAAGACGCGCCCGCACCGCCTGCGCGGCAACCGCCCTCGAAGGATCGGCAACGACGGCGTCGTATGCGGCGGCCACCTCTTCCCGTAGCCAGGCCTCAACCGCTTGATCGCGAGCGAATAAAGCCCGCAGTCCTTCGCGGATCACCTCGCTCTCGCTGGCATATTCCCCCGACCGCACTCGTTCACGCAGCCCATCAGCCATGTCGTTGGGGAGCGTGATGCTTAGTTGGCGTGTCGTGCGCATGGCCACCTCCAGAGCGATAGGACTCAATCCTACTCTCGCGGGGGATGCGGCGCACCGAGTTCGAAGGTCATCAGGCCTTGGCCGTTGAGTCAGGCCCTTGGTCGTCGTCCCGCTCCGGCCGAGATCGCGGAATGGTCTCAAGCCAACCCAGGTCGACCAAGTCGACGTCGCGCACCCGACGTTCCCGGTCGAACAATGCCGAAGTCTTGGTGAGAACGAGCGTGTAGGGCCGGCCAGACCTTCGCGTCTCATGTCGAACCGGCAGTTCATTGCGGTCGATCCGATCGTGTACATGGCGCCGACGTTGCTCTGCCAAGGGCCAATCCAATTGCTGGCATCGGGAATCGGCCAGAAACGCGTGGAGCTTGCCGCACAGCTCGCAGGTACAGGTGTCCGGCGCACAGATCGACCAATCACCGGGATCTCTGGCGGGTCGGGCGAGCCTGGCCGCCAATCGCTTTCGCGTGATCTGCGCCAGGCCCGCGATCGCACCGACGGTCAGCTGCTCGGGTGCGACCTCTGCGATGCGGCGCAGCGTGGTCACCGCGCAACGGAGCTGCTCGTCATCCGCACCGAGGGCTGCGGACAATTTCGCACCACCCTCGGTGTCCTCCGCGATCACCGTTCCGACAAGCAGGCCGGCCGCCGGCCCTGCAAGCTCGTCAAATGCGTGTCCACGGCGGGACGGTTGCGACGCTGAGCCTGCCCGCTCCAGAGCAGTGAGGAACCACGCGGCGCTCACCCCAAGAAGATCCCGGGCCGCATTCCCAGCACCGGCTTCTGTCA
This sequence comes from uncultured Actinomycetota bacterium, assembly GCA_963786995.1. Taxonomy (GTDB): domain Bacteria; phylum Actinomycetota; class Actinomycetes; order Mycobacteriales; family Mycobacteriaceae; genus Mycobacterium. The sequence continues at coordinate 414,066 of CAWBBH010000013.1, forward strand.
TCGCGCGACACAGTGCGGGAAGTTCAGCGATCCACGCACGTCGCTGACCGTCGTGGCCCCACCCACGGCGAGCGGTCTCCCACTCGGCCAGAAGCTGGCGAAACCAAGTTACGCCGTATCGGTCGGCGGCGGCGGTCAGGGCCGATGCTTCCCGCATGGAGATCTGGTCGAGACGGAACGGACTCAGCAGCATCGTCGCCAGTGACGCATCCTCGAGTTCGAGCGCGACGTCGAGGGCAGTGCCAAGTTCTGTCCCATCGCCTGCTACCAGCTCGTTTCTTTCCAGCCGACTGCCAGCCACGTCGGCCCAAAAGGGTGACAGCGAAACAGTTCGTTCCCGAGCGCCTGCGAGATCCTTCTCGCGCAACAGGCCGGACAGCGTGTCCAAGGCCCAGCGGGTCGAGCCCTGCGCGCGAACCGCGAAATCGCGGCTACGTGGCCACATCACCACAGCGCCGCGCCGATACCAGCGATCCATCGTGTTCCCGTAGTTGCCCATGTAACCCTCGTACTCGGACGCGTATGGCTGCAACTGCCCGCTCGGGGTCGTCGCACACATTTCGTCGTCCTGAACGACGGACGGGCCGGCTTGGGCGGACACACCTGACGGATCGATCGGGGCGGCCAGGGTGGTGCCCCCATCCAGCAACTCGCCGAGGTTGTACGATTCCGTGTCCGGGTCGTCGTCATCCTCGTACTCGTCGTCGTCATACCAACTGTGTCGTTGATACGGCTCGTCGCAGCTCCAGGTCTCGTGCACGTCGGCGAGGGCGAGCACGATCTCGTCGTCCCGCTCGCGCGCAGCGGCGCGCAGCACGGCCACCCGTCCGGCGTCGACACCTTTGAGCCGTGCGAAGCTCAATCCGTGCTCGGTGTACTCATGGTCGAGCAGGTAGACCAGACGGTCGTGAGTTTCGAAATGCGTTCGGAGGCAACTACTTACATCGGGAACAGCGATCGCATCAATCCTGCCGGTCGACGAATCGCCAACGAGGGACAGGTTATAGGTGAGCACAACCCGATGACCGCTCGTGAGGGGAAGCACTTCGTGCCGGCAGTCGGCATAGAACGCGACTAACGAGAGCAGCCGATTCGATGATCGGTACTCCTCCCGCCGACTACTGTGTTGAACCACCAAGGTCCCACCACGACTTGTCGACGGCAGCGTCACAACCAGTGTGCCGACCATCGCGTCAACCTTCTCCGAGTCCTGGTGTGGCGCGAAGAATTGGCCCTGTTCGTACATCAGGACCGAGTGCAGCTCAGCTCGTAGGCGGCAGCCGTCGTGCAGACCGAGCTCGGCGCGCAGCGCATCCAACACAGGCCCGAGCGCCTTGTTCCAGCGCCGACGGTCAATCCGCACCCGGCTCTTGGGCAACTCCCACGTGTCACGCACCCGTGGGTCGACCAGAGTCTTCTCACCCAACCCGTACCGGGCTGGGCGAGCGATACTGCGGAGGCGCCTAACCTGCGCCGCCGGGACCGGCAATTCCAACGGACCTACTCCGTCAATCTCGATGATCAAGTCGTCTGGCGCGGCGGTGCGGTGAGCACTGAACTTGGAACCGCTATCCAGGGCACCCAGCAATCCAGCCAGACGCATCCTTGGGTCGAACTGCACCCGGCCAACGCTAGCCGAGCCGCCCATCGACGTGCTTCGCAGTCCTCCCGCGCCCACACACTTATGACGCCTCGCGCCAAACCAGAGCTATCACCGCGTCCACGTCCAGATCCGCCATCGCCGCGACGAAGTCGCAACGGAGCGGGACGCCTCAGTCAATGAAGGAAGAGGGTTCGAGTAAGGACACTCAGGTATCCGAAAAGTGGAGCTAATAGGAAGAAGCTCGAACCTCGGTCACCTCCGTAAAATGTGGGATGACCTGCGCAAACGCGTCAACGAATCACCAACTCGACCACCTCTGCCGCATCACGACGACCCAAAACGGCGCACGAAGTGCTTCCTGACCACCGATGACGTCACCGACATCCTGCAGCGGTACGAAGCTGGCGAGACCACCCAGCAGGTCGGCACTCGCTACGGCATCTCCAAGACAAGAGTCGCCATCATCCTCCGCGAGCAGGGCATCACCATCCGCCGCCAGGGCCTGACCGACAACCAGATCAGTCAAGCTGCAACCCTCTACGCCGCCGGACACTCCCTGGCTCGGCTTGGCGCTCGGTTCAACGTCTCCCACACCACCGTCGCTGCTGCGCTCAAGCGACAAGGGATCCAACTGCGGCCGCGCCCCGGGCGTAAGCGTTGATCGGTCGCGCTTCACTCCAAGCGGTTTTGCGGATGCTCTGAATCTGGGCGGTCGACGAGTTAATACTTGTCGGCACGATCACAGGATTCTTGGGCGTAGGAGTTGCTGATCACGTCACGCGAATCGATTAAGGTGCGTCATGCAGGCCATGACGAGCTTCCCGCCGTCGTCGCCGTCTTGTCCCGTGCTTTCTTCGCTGACCGGATCTATTGCTGGATGGTCCCAGACGATGCGCAGCGTCGCCACAGCGCAGGTGTGTTCTACTCCCGGTTCGTCGACGCGTGTTGGGCTCACGACGAGGTACACATAGTCGGCACCGGAATAGGTGCGGCGCTGTGGATTCCGCCTGGCATGCCGCTGGTCTCCGACGAAGACGCTGAGACGTTTGGGCGCAGCCTCTTCGAGAGTGCAGGTGATGCTGCTTCATCGATCAGAATGGAGGAGGTCATGAGCGTGGTAGACCAGTACCACCCGGCTGAACCATGCTGGTATTTGGCCTTCATGGGTGTCGATCCAGCGGCCCAGGGTCAAGGGATCGGCTCCGCGATGCTGACTGCGGTGCTCGAACGAGCTGATCGCGACGGATTTCCCGCCTACCTCGAAGCGTCATGCCCGGAGAATCAAAGACTCTACGAACGGCACGGCTTCGCTACTGTGGATGAGCTGAATGTGTCCGACTGCCCAGCGATCTACCCGATGTGGAGACCGCCGACTGGCTGAACTTCATTGCTAACGGGCCACCCAAGAATCGATGAGCTCAGCGACGTGCCCAGGATGATCCATTGAGACGTAGTGTCCCGCTCCCTCGATTCGTACGTAATCCCAGTCGGCGTCCACATAACGTTTCGAGTTCGTCATCTGTTTCTCGCCAAAGTAGGCGTCATCGGTGCCCAGGATGCCGCGCGTCGGAACGCGGCATCTGCCCCACCGGCGCGTGGCGAGCACAGCCGAGTTCTTGCGATACCAGTTTAAGGCTGCGGTCATGCGACCGGGGCGCGCAAGATCGGCGATAACGGCGTCGAGGTCCGGATGGGAGGCCCCTAACCGCCGCATCAGTGCGAACTCCCGCCGGGACAGCGCCCATTCCGCGAGGCCGGGGATCATGAATCCGGGAGCATAGAAATTCTTGCGAAGTTGTCCGACGCCGGCAGTGCGGACGGCTGCGGGGTGGCCGGTAGATATCGCGACGTGTCGACGAACAAGATCGGGATGAGCCAGGCACAGCGCCCAACTGATAAACGCTCCCCAGTCGTGTCCGACAACCGCTACCGGGTCGTGCACGGCAAGCTTGCTGAGCACGTCCACGGCGTCCTGGACAATTCGGTCCAACGCATAACGGTGCCGCTTCGCCGGAGCAGTCGAGAGGCCGAACCCGCGTTGGTCGTACGCGATCACCCGGTGCCCCGCGGCGGAAAGGTGTTGGGCCACACCGTTCCACATCGTCAGCGAGTCCGGAAAGCCGTGCAGAAGCAGGACGGGTGGGCCGTTACTTCCAGAATCCGTAACTTCGAGGTCCAGATCGGCTTCAACCGGCAGACGCTGCGTCGGGAACGGAACATTTCGTTCCTCCTCGCTCATGGTCGAATGATATTCGCGACGCCCCTGCCGACCAAGGGAAGCCACGCGGTATTGGGTTCGCGGTTCGCGTACAGGCTCAAGGTACAGATGGGCACTGCTCTGAGCGCCGAGCTCCCAAAACCCCAGAGGAGGGTTCGAGTAACGACACTTAGGTGTCTGAAAAGTGGAGGCAATAGGAAGAAACTCGAACCTCGGTCACCTCTGTAAAAGTTGGGCTGACCTGCGAGAACGCATCAACGCGACTTGCCCTCGACCTCCTCGATCGGCCCAGAACGGTCCAAAACCCCTCTCCAAGCGCTTCCTGACCGCCGATGACGTCATCGACATTGTGAACCGCTACCAAGTCGGCGAGACAACTCAGGGAATCGGCAATCTCTATGGCATCTCCAAGACGCGCGTCGCAGACGTGCTCCGCGGACAAAGTGTCCCGATCCGCCGTCAAGGCATGAATGACGGACAGGTCAGGGAGGCGGCAACCCTCTACGCTGCGGGGAAATCGCTGGCATGGCTTGGTAATCGTTACGGTGTCTCACACACAACCGTCGCCGCGGCCCTCCGGCGCCAGGGCCTTCAGCTGCGACGTCGGCCAGGCTGGACCTGACGTGCGATCCGCAACGAGCACGCGCCATGGCCGACGAAGCACACTGCGTCGCTAACGGCGCATGTTGCGCTGCCGCTAACGTTGTTGTCGAAGCTTCGGGAGATTCGGCTGACAATCAGTGAGTCGCGGGGTGGTGGAAGAACCGACGACGCTACGACCGAAGCGATCAGGAGGAATACTTGTTTCTTCGAGTCCTGTAATCGCCAGGTGAAGGAGCACGATGCCGCCTAAGTCACCGACATCAAGCCCGAAGCTACCTCCAGCCCGGGTGGCTCGCGCGGTCGAACGAGTCCGTCATCACGTGGGGCGTCTATACCAGCGACTGTCACCTCCGCCGATCACGGTGATCGACATCATCTTCGGCGCCTTTCTGTCGCAGGCCATCTCGGCATCCGCGCAACTGGGTATCGCCGACGCGCTTGCTGCGGGCCCGTTGACCAACGAGGAGCTGGCGCGCCGCATCGGGGCCGACCCGGACAGCGTGGCGCGGCTGATGCGGTTGCTGATCAGCCGCGGCGTGTTTCGCAGACGCCGCGACGGCCGTTTCGCGCTTAACGCGCTGGCCGACACGTTGCGCACCGACTCGCCGATCTCGACACGTGGGGTTGCGCTGCTCTACGGCTCGCCGCAGCACCGGGCGAACTGGACGCGACTGGCCGATGCGGTGCGCACCGGAGAGCCGAACCCCCCAAAAGTGTTCGGAAAGGACCTCTTCGACTACCTCCCCGAAGACCCCGAGTGGGCGGAGATATTCCACAATGCCATGACCTCCACGTCGTCGGTGTTGGAGGCGGCGGTGATCGCGGCGTACGACTTCAGCAACTTCGGCGTCATCGCCGACATCGGAGGCGGCCACGGCCGATTACTGTCGTCCATTCTCGCCGCGGCACCCGCTGCCCGCGGCGTGCTGTTCGACCTCCCCGAGGCAGTCGAGGGTGCGCCGCCCGTGCTGACCGCGCACGGTGTCGCCGACCGAGTCACTGTGGAGGGCGGTTCGTTCTTCGAAAGCGTGCCGTCCGCTGACGCCTATGTGATGAAGAACGTCATCCACGACTGGCCCGATGACAAAGCCATCGCGATCCTCGGCACCATCAAAGCCGCGGCCCCTCCAGGTGCGAAACTGCTGCTACTGGAGATGGTCGTCCCCGATCACGACCGCGAATTCCTCGGCCACTACGCCGATATGGAGATGCTGGTGCTGGCGGGCGCACTGGAACGTGGCCTCAAGCAGTGGACCGACCTACTCCGGCGGGGCGGCTTCCGGCTGCAGCGCGTGGTGCAGACGGCAGGGCCGCTCTGCGTCATCGAAGCCGTGCCCAGCTAGAAGGCGCGCTTCCGACCCGCACCCCCTACTGCGGGCCACCGCGCGCGGGCAGGTGCCCGAAGCGCAGATGATGGCCCGTTACGCGATTCGCAAAGTTCACCTGCCGACACGCAACGTCATCCTCAAAGACCAATCCAGGAGCGCCGTTGAAAATGTTATGAACTGATGCCATTGATGGCCGATAGCCCGGCGATCAAGATCGCGGTGAACAACCCTTTTACGTACGTCGCGCCCGCCAAATTCGGACCACGTCACTTGCTCTTAATGGCCTACGAGCACTATCGGGATAAAGCGCCCGTTCGGCAGACCAGGCCTAGGAACAGCCAGCTTCATCGACGGCACCGACTCCTCGAATCCTCAACATTTCGGTCTCCCTCAACGACCCGGCCGCCTCGGCTTTTGGCTCTTAGCCCTGATCGGAGGTCTTGTCTCAAGATGCGCGTGTCAACTCGGCTAAGGCGACAGTGAAACTGTGCCTACACGACGGCGATCCACCGTCGGCTATCCGAAACGGACACAACGGCCGCACGGACGGAGTCCAAGTTGGGTTCGAGTAAGAACACCGGGGTCTCCGAGAAGTGGAGCTAAGGGGAATCGAACCCCTGACCTACTCGATGCGAACGAGTCGCGCTACCAACTGCGCCATAGCCCCTGGTCGGTAGCACAGGCTACCAGTCAATCCGCTGCCGCCGAAAACCGGCAGGACGGGCGGGGGCTACTGCCCGGCCGCCCTCGGCAGGTCGTATCCGTGCACGGCAGGCGCGTAGTCGAGGTGCTCGAACATCGGGTCCTCGTCGTCGATCTCCAGCACGACGGCTCCCGGCCTGCGCAGCCGTGACGGCACCAGGTCGAGGTCGCGGTCCTCGGTGTTCTCCACGCCGAGACGCGCGCGTGCTGCCCGCATCGCCCTGCGCCGCATCAGACGCTGCTCGATGCGCGTCTGACGGCGCAGATAGCCCAGGTAGAGCAGTGTCACAGCGGCCACGCCGCCGCAGACGTACCAGCCCCACGGCGCCATGAAATACGCGTAGGCCGCCGACGCCATCATCACGAGCGTCATGAATGCCAGCATCCGCTTGCGGAACTTGTACTTGCGGGCACTGATCGCCGCGGCCTTCGCCGGGTCGTAGCGGCGCCGCCGGTAGGCCACCACCGAGTCCGCGATCTGCAGATCGCTCTCCGCGGGCGTTTCCAGGCCCGACGAGTCGTCGACGTACTCGTATTCGTCGGCGGTGCCGTCGTCCTCGTCTTCTTCGTATTCGTCGGTCGCGATTTCGTAGATCGCGGTGTCGACGTTCTCCTCTTCAGCGTCCTCGGCGTCCTCGGCCTCGTCGACAGTCTCGGGTTCCTCGACGGCCTCGGGCGCTTCGACCTCGTCGGCAGCTTCGGGTTCCACGAAATCCAGTGTCAGCTCGTCGCTTTCGGCACGCTCCTGCTCGACGGTAGGCGCCGCGAGCACCACCGTCTTCTCCGACTCGTCGTCCTCGTTCTCGTACTCGTCGACGTAATCGTCGTCGTCGAAGGTCTCGTCGAGTTCGCCCTCGGACGGTTGCCAGTCCGGGTCGCTGCGGTGTCCGGACGCAGGCCCCCCGCGCTTGAGCAGCCGGGAACTGGTCGTGGTGTTGACGACCCGAGTCGCCAGCGCTACATCGCTCGTCCGCCTGACGGCGTCGCGCTTACTGATCAGCATCGGAACCAGCACGAAGAGCCAGAGCACGACGAGAGAGATCCAGAGGAGGGACTGGGGGATGCTCGGCATGACGCCTGCTCCTTTCCCCATCGGGCTAGGTCCGTGACCAGCGCGTCCGTCGTCGGGGCGCCGAGACAATTACACTCCTGTAATTCGCTGTTGACAAGCACCAACAGTCACTCATGTCACATTTGCCACAGGTCTCTTAAGCCGCGCGACTGTGCGGCGTCGTACGCGAACCACCGAATCTGTGGATGAATCCGCACAGTCGACCGCTGCTGTCGGAGACCCGCGGCAAGCTCCGCCCATGGGGGACGAATGGGAATGGCCGCTGCGCGGCTGGGAGGCCGTCGAGGCCCGAAGCGCTGTCGGTCCGCGAGCTGCGCCGGCTCTACACACCGGCCTATCCAGGCGTGCACAATCCCGCGTGGTGCCGAGCTTTCCGCAGGTCAGCGCGCAATAGCGGCGTGGTTGTGGTCGCGGCGGCGCGGCACCGTCGCGCGGCTGTCGGCGGTGGCGATGCTCGGCGCGAAGTGGATCGGACCGGGCTGCCGCCGAGTTGATCCACACCTTTCGTCGGCCGCCGCCACTGCTCTCCGTTCACACCGACGCTGTCGCACCGTGCGAGGTTCAGTGCATCGACGGCATGTGCGTGACGACGCCCGCGCGCGCCGCCTTCGACATCGGCAGGCGTCGCGAACTCGTCGACGGCGTTGCGCGTGTCGACGCGCGCCGCCCTGCGCCGCCCGCCGAGCTACGCCCAGCTGGCATGCCCTTCCCGCACCAGCAGCGAGGTCACCGAGCCGTTGATCTCCTCGGCCGTGATCGCCACCAGCAGATGATCGCGCCAGGCCCCGTCGACCTCGAGATACCGCTGCAGCAGACCCTCCTCGCGGAAGCCCGCCTTCGCGAGCACCGCACGGCTCGCGGCGTTCTCCGGCCGCACCGTCGCCTCGATGCGATGGAGCCGCACCGGCCCGAACGCGTGGTCCATGCCGAGCGCGAGCGCCGCGGTCGCCACACCGCCGCCGATGTGCGAGGTGGCCACCCAGTAGCCGATCCACGCCGACCGCAGAGCCCCGTGGATGACGTTGCCAATCGTCAGCTGCCCACCGAACTCGCCGTTCACCTCGATCACATACGGCAGCATCCGACCCTTGCGTGCCTCTGACCGCAATCCCGAGCACACCGACGGCCATTGCGTAATCGAATGGCGCACTTCCCAATTGACTTCGGTGCTCGGCTCCCAGGGCTCCAGATGCGCGCGGTCGGCCAACCTGATGCGGCTCCACACCGCGCCGTCGCGCAGCCGTACCGGCCGCAGCTCCACCACCCCGCCGGCCACCCGAAGCGGCCCGCACGACATCGGCCAGCCCGGGTGCGCGGAAGACGAACGCCACAGGGTCACGACGGGATTGTCGCTCACCCTCGCTGTGCGAGGAAGGCGACGTCGACGATCTCGCCGGTGCGCACCTCTTCGGTCTCACTGGGAACCATCACCAGACAGTTCGCCTCGGCCAGCGTCGCCAGCAGATGCGACGACGCACCGGGCGCGCCGCCGAGCGCCTGCACCAGGTACTCGCCGGTGTCCTGGTCGCGCATCAGCTGCCCGCGCAGGTATCCCTTGCGCCCGACCACCGACGTGATCGGCGACAACGCGCGCGCCTGCACCACCCGTCGCATCGGCTGCCGCTTACCCAGCGACAGCCGGATCAGCGGCCGCACCATCACCTCGAACACCACCAGCGCGCTGACCGGGTTGGCGGGCAGCAGGAACACCGGCACGCCCTCGACGCCGAGCTGGCCGAACCCCTGCACCGAACCCGGATGCATCGCGATCCGGGTCACTTCCATCTCGCCCATCTCGGAGAGCACCGTGCGCACGCTCTCGGCGGCCGCACCGCCGACCGCGCCCGCGATCACCACGACCTCGGCGCGGTTCAACTGGCCCTCGACGACGTCGCGCAGTTCCTTCGCATCGGTGTCGACGATGCCGACGCGGTTCACCTCGGCTCCCGCATCGCGGCCCGCCGCAGCCAACGCATAGGAGTTGACGTCGTAGACCTGGCCGTTGCCCGGTGTCCGGGAGATGTCGACAAGCTCGCCGCCGACGCACAACACCGACAGCCGCGGCCGCGGATGCACCAGCACGCGTTCGCGCCCGACCGCCGCCAGCAGACCGACCTGCGCGGCGCCGATGATCGTGCCCGCCCGCACCGCGACATCGCCGGGCTGGACGTCGTCGCCGGTGCGGCGGACGTAGGCGCCCGAGCGCACCGGCCGCAGCACCCGCACCCGCGACTGCCCGCCGTCGGTCCAGCGCAGCGGCAGCACCGCATCGGCGAGCGTCGGCATCGGCGCGCCGGTCTGCACACGCGCGGCCTGCCGCGGCTGCAGCCGCGACGGCGTCCGTTCGCCCGCTGCGATCGTGCCCATGACGGGCAGGCTGACCTGCTGCTCGCCCTCGCCGGTATCCTCGCCGTCGTCGTCGGCCCCACGGATCGGTGTCACGCCGAGCACGTCGACGCTGCGCACCGCGTACCCGTCGATGGCGGCCTGGTCGAAGCCGGGCAGCGGGCGCTCGGTGACCACTTCCTCTGCGCACATCAGGCCTTGCGCTTCCGCGATCGCGACTCGCACCGGCCGAGGGGCTACCGCAGCGGCCGTGACCCGTGCCTGTTGCTCCTCAACCGAACGCACAAGACGCCTTTCTGCAGTCGCGGGGCCGCCGGACTCAGCAGTCGACCAGCCCCAGCCGTTCCACCAACCACCGCCGCAAGTCCGGGCCGTAGTCGTCGCGTTGCAAGGCAAAGTCAACCGCAGCCTTGAGGTAGCCTCCGGGATTTCCCAAGTCGTGTCGGTCTCCGCGGTGTACGACGACGTGCACGGGATGGCCCTCGTTGATCAGCAGTGCGATCGCGTCGGTCAGCTGAATCTCGCCGCCCGCACCGCGCGGCACCCGGCGCAGCGCGTCGAACACCGCCCGGTCCAACACGTAGCGGCCCGCCGCTGCGTAGGGCGACGGCGCATCTTCGGCCTTGGGCTTTTCGAACATGCCCTTGACCCGCATCACGTTGGGGTTGTTGGTGTCTGCGACGGGCTCGACGTCGAAGACGCCGTAGGCGCTGATCTCGTCCTTCGGCACCTCGATGGCACACAGCACCGAGCCGCCGCGCTTGGCCCGCACCTTCGACATCGTCTCCAACACCCCGGTCGGCAGCACCAGGTCGTCGGGCAGCAGCACCGCGATGGCGTCTTCGTCCGGCCCGAGCGCCGGTTCGACGCAGCCGACCGCGTGGCCCAGACCCAGCGGCTCGGCCTGCACGACGGACTCCACCTTGATCAGCCCCGGCGCACGGCGGACCTTCTCCAGCATCGACTTCTTGCCGCGCTCCTCCAGCGTCCCCTCGAGAACGAGGTCCTCGACGAAATGGGCGACGACGCTGTCCTTGCCCTCCGAGGTGACGATGATCAACCGCTCGGCGCCGGCCTCAGCGGCTTCGGCGGCCACCAGCTCGATGCCCGGGGTGTCCACGACGGGCAGCAGTTCCTTGGGGACGGTCTTGGTGGCAGGCAGGAAACGGGTCCCCAGACCGGCGGCTGGGACGACCGCCGTACGCGGGATGGAGACCTTGGCGCGTGTCATCGCCCCACAGTATCGCCAACGAAGTCGGGCGCCGCGCACGTGCACACCGTGACATCGTTGACGGGTGGAACCCGGCAGCAAGACCGCAACGCGGAAGGCGATCCTCGCTGCCCGCCGCGCCGTCAGCACGGAGGTGCACGACGCCGAGGCCGAAGCGCTGTGCGGCCACCTGCCCGACGTGCTCGGTATCGGACCGACTGTCTGCGCCTACGTCCCCATCGGATTCGAACCGGGCTCAATTGCGTTCTTGGACAAGCTGATACGGCTCAACAAGCAGGTGCTGTTGCCCGTCGCCCGCGGCGACTCCGACGGCGTGCCGCTGCCGATGCAGTGGGGGCGGTATCGGCCAGGCGGTCTGGTGCCCGCCCGGCTGGGTCTCCAGGAGCCTCAGGAGCCGTATCTGCCCGCGGAGACGATCGCCGAGGCCAGCGTCGTGTTCGTGCCCGCGCTGGCCGTCGACCGGGCGGGGGTCCGGCTGGGCCGCGGCGCGGGGTTCTACGACCGCACATTGCCGTTGGCCCGTCCGGCGGCCCGACTCGTCGCGGTGGTCCGCGACGACGAACTCGTCGACGAACTGCCCGCCGAACCGCACGACGTTCCGATGACCCATGCGCTGACGCCGCGGCGCGGGCTCGTCGCGCTCGGTTAGCACGGGAATGACACGAGCCACGTAGCGGTTCTAGCACTTGAGCCGGTAGAGTGCTAAGTAGTTAGACCATCACGGAGGGTTTGTTCGTGCCTACCTATTCCTATGCGTGCACCGAGTGCGACAACAAGTTCGACATGGTGCAGTCCTTCAGCGACGACGCGTTGTCCGAGTGCCCCAAGTGCGACGGCCGTCTGCGCAAGCTGTTCGGCAAGGTGGGCGTGGTCTTCAAGGGCAGCGGCTTCTACCGCACCGACAGCCGCGAGGCCGCCAAGAGCTCGGCGAACGGGTCTGCCACGAGCAGTTCCGAGTCCACGAGCTCGACGTCGGGCTCCTCGGAGAAGAAGGCCGACTCCTCGAAGTCGGACAGCGGCTCGAGTTCGGTGAAGTCCGACAGCAGCTCGAGCTCCTCGACCGCGGCGGCCGCGGCCTCCAGCTGATCGGCACAGTTATCCACAGGCCGTCCTGACGGCTCGCCCGTTGGGGCGCCGTGCTGCCTACCGTGGCGGCATGGGGGAATCACTCAATGCGTCGGTGTTGAGCCGGCTCATCCATGACCGGCGGCCGGACTGGACACGCACCATCGCGGCGCGCAGAGCGGTGGCGGCAGGCCTCGTCGTCTTGGCCGCCGTCGCCGCGCTGCGCTCCGATCCGCACGGCGACCAGTCCGACATCGTCGTCGCCGCTCGTGACCTGTCCCCCGGCATCGAACTGACCGCCGCCGACGTGCGGCTTGAAAAGCGCTTGGCCGCAACGCTTCCCGATGGGGCGTCGACGGCCGTCGACACGGTCGTCGGCTCCACCCTTGCCGGCCCGGCGCGCCGCGGCGAGGTACTCACCGATGTGCGGCTGCTCGGCCCCCGGTTGGCGCAGCTGTCGGCGGGCCCGGATGCCCGCATCGTGCCCCTGCATCTCTCCGACACGGCGCTGTTGGATCTCGTACGGCCCGGCGACGTCGTCGATGTGCTGGCGGCCGCCGACGACGACGTCGACCCGCGCGTAGTGGCCACCGACGCGGTCGTGGTGCTGGTGTCGGAGAAGCAGAAGGGCCCCGGTGCAGGCGGGGACCGCGTCGTACTGGTCGCACTGCCCGCTCACGCCGCGAACGACGTCGCGGGAGCGACGCTGATGCAGGCGGTGACAGTCACCTTTCACTGAACGCTTCACCGGACTGGGAACCGCCCTGTGCGACTAACGTGGCATTTCTCTCGATCAGATCGCACACCGACTGCAGGAAGGATTCCCACGCATGTTGAAGGGTTTCAAGGAGTTCATCGCCCGAGGGAACGTGATCGACCTCGCCACCGCGGTGGTCATCGGTGCCGCGTTCACAGGACTCGTGACCTCGTTCACCGACAACGTCGTCCAACCTCTCGTCGACCGCGTCGGCGCAGGGGGCGACCGGGAGTACGGCATCCTGAAGATCCCGATCGGCGGAGACCAGTTCCTCGATTTCAATGCCGTGCTGTCATCGGCGATCAACTTCCTCATCGTGGCCGCGGTGGTCTACTTCGTGATCATCGTGCCGTACAAGAAGCTCAAGGAACGCGACACGAAGGTCGAGGCATCCGAAACCGAGCTGACGGTTCTCACTCAGATCCGCGATCTGTTGTCCGAGAACGGTAACGGCTCCGGCAGGCATGGTGCGACACCGGCGGCGCTGGAAGCCGAAGCCGCCGAGGCCAGGAAAACGGACTTGTCGTAGACCCGAACGCAAAACAGCCCCCGGCTTTTCGGCCGGGGGCTGTTCTGTATGACTAGCAGGGAGTTATGCCATGTCCCAGGGCTCGCCGTAGGTGGTGACGCTGTCACCGGTCGACGAGATCAGACGGGCGAACGGACGCAGCAGCACGCCACCGGCCGCACCGGTCACGGTGCCGTGCGCGTTGGAGACCGCCACACCGCCAGCCGGGCCTGCCACGTCAACCGAGAAGGTCGCGACCTCCTGAATGCCTGGGCCGTTACCCAGATCGGAGCTGATCGACACGCCGGGGAACAGGTTCGGCGTGATGACCGAGCCCAGCGGGTTGAACACCGGGAACAGCGAGGCGTCGTCGAGCAGGATGTTGGGGGTGGTGTAGCTGAAGTTGATGCCTACGCCCAGCGACCATGGGAAGCCGATCTGGTAGCCCAATTCCAGCGTGCCCTCGAACTCGTCGGCGCCCCCGCCGGCGACGATGTACTTGGCGCGGCCCGAGTGGAACCACTCGCGAGTCAGACGGTTGCGGTCAAGAGGAAACACGCCGTTGAGGAAGGTATCCCACTGCTGGATCGTCAACGTCCGATCCTGACCGTCAACCAGGCTCATCTCGTTGTCGAGCCCTGCGTGAGAGGTACCGGTGCTCACGAAAAGAGCCGCGATGGCGGCGACCATCGCGATCAGCACCCGACTGATTGCCTTCATGTTCTCCCTAGCTCTGTCGGCGGTGACCGTCGTGGCTCACCGAGTTGTTTTCCGTGCTGGTAGTACGCCTACACCACACACGACGCAAGAGTCACACGTGTGACAAATGAGAAAGTCCACATGCTCTTCTTATGTTTTGCTCATCGTTGACGAAAGGAACATAACGGGACGGCATCACCCCGGCAACGCGAGGGGCGACGTATCGAGATGCGGGCGGGGACCGGCGGGAGTTTGCTGAGAAAATGGGCGTCAATTCTCAGACACGCCCTCGTCATACACAGCCGTCAACGCTGTTCGGAGCCGCCGCAGCCGGGGCCATACACGGTGGCCCACCCCACCGCAATGCACTCCCACCTGCAATTCCTTGCATTTGGCGTGAGCTGAACCGTCATTCATGATGAGGCGGAACATTGTTCCGCAACCAGTTCTCATGGTCGATGTCAGCGGCAGACGATTCTGTTTCCCGCTCGTCGGTCGAAGCTTGGGGCAGTTCCTCGCCGAAGATTTTGTTAACTAGGTCGCGGCGCGGGTCCGGCGAAGAGCTCACACGTCACCCTTGCTGTGATTAAGATCACAATCTGATGCGAGCATATGTTCACCTGCGTGTAACCCACGGGGCATTGCCAAAGAGATCCCGCTCCGGTTAGGTGCGGGGCTCGTTCCAGTCGGAACGGCTTTAATTAGATCTCCAAGCTGGATAGCTGACCGATGATCTGAGTGGCCAGCGGGTTGAGCGTCGCCATGCCGTCGCGGACCGCTGAGCGCGATCCGGCGATGTTCACGACCAACGTGCTGCCGGAGACGCCTGCCAGGCCGCGCGACAGCCCGGCGTCGATGATTCCCGCGGCGAGCCCGGACGCCCTCAGCGCTTCGGCGATGCCGAGAAGTTCGCGGTCCAAGATGTCGCGGGTGGCCTCGGGCGTCACATCGCGGGGCGTCACGCCGGTGCCGCCGACCGAGACCACCAGGTCGACACCGCCGATGACGGCCGTGTTCAGCGCGTTGCGGATCTCCACCTCATCGGAGGACACCACCACGACACCGTCCACGACGAAGCCCGCCTCGTGAAGCAACTCGGTGACCAACGGACCGTTGTGGTCCTCCTCGCCATGGGCGGTCCGGTCGTCGACGACGACGACCAGTGCCCGGCCGACCAACTCCCCTGGCTGTTCCATGAGTGCCACCGTATATCTGGCCGATGACGTCGGCGCGGCCACTCTCAGCGTCGGCGTGCCCGGTGCGTCGATCACTGTTGTGCCTTCCCCAGCGTCACCTGCACGGTCTGCGGTTTACCTGACGGGTCGAGGTAGGTCAGCGTGACCTTCTCACCTGGTGCCTTGGAGCGGACGGCCGCGACGAGCGCGTCGGCGCTGCCGATGACGCGGTCGTCGACCTTGGTCACGACGACACCGCTGGGGAGCCCCGCCGCTGCGGCCGCGCCACCGCTGGTGACCTCGACGATCTTCGCGCCGGGACCGGACGTGTCGTTGCCGACCTGCACGCCGAGCGACGCGTGGTCGGCGCTGCCGTTCTTGATCAATTCGTCGGCGATGCGCTTGGCCTGGTCGATCGGGATCGCGAAGCCCAGCCCGATCGAGCCGCTCTGCGCCTCGGCGGAGTCGCCGCCGAGGGTGGCGATCGCCGAGTTCACGCCGACCAGCTCGCCGTTCATGTTCACCAGCGCGCCACCCGAGTTGCCCGGGTTGATCGCGGCGTCGGTCTGGATCGCGTCGAGCACGGTGTTCTGGTTGCGGATGTCTCCGCCCGCGGCGACCGGTCGGTTCAGGGCGCTGATGATGCCCGTCGTGACGGTGCCCTCCAGGCCGAGCGGCGAACCGATCGCGACGACGTCCTGGCCGACCTTGAGGTCAGCCGACGATCCGATGGTGATCGGGGTGAGGTCGGAGATGCCGTCGGCCTTGATGACGGCGATGTCGCTGCTCGGATCGGTACCGATGACGGTGAACTTGGAGGTGCGACCGTCGGCGAAGGTGACCGTCGTGTCGCCGCCCTTGCCACCTGCGACGACATGGTTGTTGGTCAGGATCAGGCCGTCCGACGACAGGATGATGCCCGAGCCCTCTTCAGAGGCCCGGCCCAGATCGGTTTCGAGCTTGACGACGCTCGGCACCACCTTGACCGCGACCTGTTCGACGGATCCGGCGGGCAGGCTGGCCGCGGGAACGCTGGGCGCGGCGGTGATCTGAGTTCCGCCGGAGACGCTGTCGGGCTTGGCCATCAGCGCGACGCCGCCGCCGATGCCCGCCGAGACGACGGCGATGGTCAGCGCGCCGACGGTCAGGGCGCCGGCGCGTGAGCGCTTCTGCGGCCGCGGAGGTTGCGGCTGCTGCGGCTGCTGCTGCGGAGCGCCGCGGTAGGGGTCGTAGGGCTGGTGCTGCCGATAGGCCTGCTGCGCTTGTTGCTGCTGGGTCGCATAGCGCCAGTCGTAGGGCTGCTGCTGATAGCCGGTGTGCCCGTGCTGCCCGTGCTGTTGGGTGTACGCCGCCGTGCGGTTATCGCCCGGCCGCCGGCCGGGATGCGGCGGCGGTGGTGTGTACCTCGGGTGGTTCGTCATGTCGCTACGGGCTCTTTTCCTCGAGTTCGGGCAACCGGAGTCACTCCTACAACGAACATCCGCGCCTTCACGGTGCCCGGGTGGGCTGAGAATCCACTTAGAGATTGTTCTCCCACATTCCCAGACTTCGCAGCCGGCCGCGCCGACCTGTCAGCCATTGTCGGCGTTGACCGCCTGTTGGTTGACGACCTCCGCGGGCCGTGTCGCCGGAATCACGCGCCCCGGAAGCAGGACGAAGATCGACGTGCCCGGGGGTTGGCCGCCGCGCACGGTCTCCTCGACCCGCAGCGCGCCGCCGTGCTTGAGCACGACCTGCTTGACGATGGCCAGCCCGAGGCCCGAGCCCGGCATCGCCCGCGCGGCGGTGGAGCGGAAGAACCGCTCGAACACTAGCTGGCGTTCGTGCGGCGGGATGCCGGGCCCGCGATCGGAGACGACGAGCTCGGCGTGCGCCGCGTCGGTCTGGGTCAGCCGGACGGCGACCCTGCCGTTGGGCGGACTCCACTTGGCGGCGTTGTCGAGCAGGTTCAGCACCGCGCGCGACAGCCCGGCGGCGTCGCCGTAGACCTGCCACGGGATGACGTGGACGTCGAACTCGATGTCGTTGCGGCGCCGTCGCACCCGCTCGAGGCAGCGGTCGATGATCTCGGACATGTCCACGGGTTCGTGCACGACGCCGCCCGCCTCGTCGCGGGTGAGGTCGACAAGATCGCCGACCAAGGTCGACAACTCCTCGATCTGGGCGATGACATCGGCGCGCAGATCGGCCATCTCGTCCTCGGGTATCCGCGGTGCGCCCGGCTGCTGAGAGGCCATCAGCAGCTCGACGTTGGTGCGCAGCGACGTCAGCGGGGTGCGCAACTCGTGGCCCGCGTCGGTGACCAGCCGCGCCTGACGTTCGCGCGACTCGGCGAGTCCTCGCAGCATCATGTTGAAAGCCTGTGTCAGACGGGCGAGTTCGTCGCTGCCCACCACTGGGATGGGACGCAGGTCGTCGGTGCGGGCCACCCGTTCGGCGGCCTCGGTTAATCGGGCGACCGGCCGCAGGCCCGCACGCGCGACCATGCCGCCGGCGAACGCGGCGATCGCCACCCCGATACCGCCGACGATCAGCAGCACAGTGCCCAGCCGCTTGAGCACCTTGCCGGTGGGGGCCAGGCTCTTGGAGATCAACAGCGAACTGCCGTTGTTCAGGTGAACCGCCAGCACGCGCTGGTGGTTGGCGGTCCGCAGCGACAGCAGCAGCTGGCCGGACATCACGTCCTTCTCCTGCTTGCCGATCGGCAGCGTCTGGCCTTCCTGGTTGGCGGTGTAGATCGAGCGGCCGGGGTTCACCAGCATCGCGTTGACGTCGGAGTAGGCGGTGCCCTCGATGGCCTTGCCGGGATCGGCTGCCAGCGAGCCGCTTTCGATCAGCAGACGGGCCCGGCTGTGCAGCTGGTTGTCGATGTCGTCATAGAGCGCGCGGGAGACGACGACGTAGACGGCCAACGCCATCAGCACGACGACCATCGCCACCATCGACATCGCGAGCAGCATCACCCGCCAGCGCAGTGACAGCGAGCTTGGTTCGGGAAGCGAACTGGGCCGGAACGGAAGTGGACGAAAACCAGCCATTAGGGCGGCGTTTCGCGCAGTACATAACCCACCCCGCGCACGGTGTGGATCAGCCGCGGCTCACCCTCTGCTTCCGTCTTGCGACGTAGATAACCGACATAGACCTCGAGGGCATTGCCCGACGTCGGGAAGTCGAATCCCCACACTTCCTCGAGGATGCGGCTGCGGGTGAGCACGCGCCTTGGGTTGGCGATCAGCATTTCCAGAAGCGCGAACTCGGTGCGGGTCAGGCTGATCTGACGGGTGCCGCGGGTGACCTCACGGGTCATCGGGTCCAGGCTCAGGTCGGCGAACGTCATCGCAGGCGATTCGCCGTTGTCGTCGGGGGTGGTGCGGCGCAGCAGCGCCCGCATGCGGGCGAGCAGTTCCTCGAGTGCGAACGGCTTCGGCAGATAGTCGTCGGCGCCTGCGTCGAGGCCCGCCACGCGCTCGGACACCGAATCTCGGGCGGTGAGCACCAGGATCGGCAGATCGTCGCCGGTGCTGCGGAGCTGACGGCACACCTCGAGGCCGTCGAGCTTCGGCATCATCACGTCAAGCACCAAAGCGTCGGGCCGATCGCTGGCGATCAAGTCCAAAGCCTCGAGGCCGTCCTGAGCCAGCGCAACGGAATAGCCGTTGAAGGACAGGGAGCGGCGAAGGGATTCGCGGACGGCACGGTCGTCGTCAACGACAAGGATTCGCACGGCCACCAGTGTTAACCCATCGCCTGAGAGTGGGCTGAGAGGCGCGCCGGTACGCGCCGGCTAGACAGCCGGGGCGCGCGTTGGCTAACGACGGTCGAGGTCGATCAGGCCGAGCCGGGCGGCCTTGAGCAGGCGACGCGGCACCTTGTGCTGCTGGCCTGCAACCGTGACCCCGACGAGCTCGGTGCGCTTGGCCTTCCACTGCGAGCGGCGGCTACGGGTGTTCGAGCGCGACATCCGGCGCTTGGGCACAGCCATGGGTAAAAGCTCCTCTTGAGGGGTCTGCCGCGCAGAGATTCGGCGACGGCAATTGCCTAACAGGATAGCCGGTGACCTGCGCGGCCTCCAAAACGCTGGTTAACGGCGTCGACGAATTCCTGCGAGCCTTCGCGCGTGCGACGGCGAGCCGGGCTCGTGGCGCGGATTCTCCCGGTCGAAATCGCGCATCATGCCGTCGATCCGGCGGCCTTCGGTGCGAAACCGGCGCACAAGCCAGATCACCGTGGCCGCCGCGAGGACAGCCAGGACGATCCATGCGAGCCAGCTCATACGCACCCCTTTAGCCGAGCGTAGCCTCTTCAACTGTGCGATTTTAGTGCGAATACCCGCGTTGAGCGCTGCTTATTGAGCCGTGCGTCGCCGCGGGTGCCTTGACGGTGGACCCGTGGTACCGGCTAACCTACCGGTTGGTTGGCGCCGTGATCGATGAGGAGGACCGGTGACGCCTGGCGGAAGCAGTACAGGCTCAGCTTCGGTGCGCATCGGAAACTGCTCGGGCTTCTACGGCGACCGCCATGCGGCGATGCGCGAAATGCTGACCGGCGGCGACCTGGACTACCTCACCGGTGACTACCTCGCCGAGCTGACCATGCTGATCCTCGCCCGCGACCGCGCCAAGTCGGCCGACCGCGGCTACGCCAAGACCTTTCTCACCCAGCTCGAGGAGTGCCTCGGCATCGCGCTCGACCGGGGCGTGCGGATCGTCGCGAACGCAGGCGGGCTGAACCCGGCCGGCCTCGCCGCGGCCGTGCGGGCCCTGGCCGAACGCCTCGGCCTTCAGGCCAAGGTCGCCCACGTCGAGGGCGACGACCTGGTGGCGCGCGCCGGCGAACTCGGGTTCGGCACCCCGTTGGCCGCCAACGCCTATCTCGGCGCGTGGGGCATCGTCGACTGCCTCGACAGCGGGGCCGACGTCGTCGTCACCGGGCGCGTGACCGACGCATCGGTCATCGTCGGTCCGGCCGCGGCCCATTTCGGCTGGGCCCGCGACGATTACGACTGCCTGGCCGGCGCGGTGGCCGCAGGCCATGTGATCGAGTGCGGTGTTCAGGCGACGGGCGGCAACTTCTCGTTCTTCACCGAGGTAGGGGACCTGCTGCATCCGGGTTTCCCCTTTGCCGAGATCTATCGCGGCGGCGAGTCGGTGATCACCAAGCACGCCGGGACAGGTGGCGCGGTCACCGTGGACACCGTCACAGCGCAATTGCTCTACGAGGTCACCGGCGCGCGGTACGCCAATCCCGATGTGACGCTGCGGATGGACAGCATCGAGCTGTCACCCGACGGCGCCGACCGGGTGCGTATCGACAATGTGCGCGGCGAACCGCCGCCGCCGACGCTCAAGGTCTCGCTCAACAGCATCGGCGGGTTCCGCAATGCGATGACGTTCGTGCTGACGGGCCTCGACATCGACGCCAAGGCCGACCTGGTGCGCAGACAGTTGGAAGCCGGGCTGACCGTCAAACCGGCCGAGCTGGAGTGGCGGCTGGCCCGCACCGACCACGCCGACGCAGACACCGAGGAGGCGGCGAGCGCGCTGCTGCACTGCGTGGTGCGCGACCCCGACCCCGCCAACGTCGGCCGGAAGTTCTCCTCTGCCGCAGTCGAATTGGCACTGGCCTCCTACCCCGGCTTCACCACCACTGCTCCTCCCGGTGACGGCCAGATCTACGGTGTGTTCACGCCGGGCTACGTCGACGCCACGGACGTTCCCCACATCGCGATGCACGCCGACGGCAGCCGCGTCGACATTCCCGCCGCGACCGAAACCAAGGTGCTCGAGAACGTCGCACCGTTCGCGCTGCCCGAGCCCATGCCGTTCGAGGACACCCAGCGCGTCCCGCTGGGCCGCATCGCGGGCGCGCGCAGCGGCGACAAGGGCGGCAACGCCAACGTCGGCGTCTGGGTCCGAACCACGAATGAGTGGCGGTGGCTGGCGCACGCACTGACCGTCGACAAACTGCGCGAAATGCTGCCCGAAACCGCCGATCTGAAGGTCACCCGTCATCTGCTGCCCAACCTGCGGGCGGTGAACTTCGTCATCGAAGGCATCCTCGGCGAGGGGGTGGCCTATCAAGCGCGCTTCGACCCGCAGGCCAAAGGTCTCGGGGAATGGCTCCGCAGCCGACACATCGACATCCCGGAGAGTCTCCTCACATGAGCATGAGCATTTGGCACAGCCCCGAGCGCGAACAGCTCCGAAAGACGGTGCGCGCGTTCGCCGAACGCGAGATCCTGCCGTTCGCCGACGAATGGGAGCGCTCCGGCATGCTCCCCCGCGAGCTGCACCGCAAGGCCGGTGAAGCGGGGCTGCTCGGCGCCGGGTTCGGTGAGGCGGTCGGTGGCGGCGGCGGTGACGGCGCAGACGCGGTGATCATCTGCGAGGAGATGCACTACAGCGGTGCGCCCGGCGGAGTGTTCGCGTCGCTGTTCACCTGCGGGATCGCGGTGCCGCACATGATCGCCTCTGGTGACGAGCGGTTGATCGACACGTACGTGCGGCCCACGCTGCGCGGCGAGAAGATCGGCTCGCTGGCGATCACCGAACCCGGCGGCGGCTCCGACGTCGGGCATCTCACCACGAAGGCTGAGCTCGACGGTGACGACTACATCATCAACGGCGCCAAGACCTACATCACCTCCGGCGTGCGCGCCGACTTCGTCGTCACAGCAGCCCGCACCGGCGGCCCCGGCGCCGCTGGCGTTTCGCTGATCGTCGTCGACAAGGGCACGCCGGGGTTCGAGGTGACGCGCAAGCTCGACAAGATGGGGTGGCGGTCGTCGGACACCGCCGAACTGTCCTACACCGACGTGCGGGTGCCCGCCGACAACCTGATCGGCGCGGAGAACAGCGGCTTCATCCAGATCGCGGGCGCCTTCGTCTCCGAGCGCGTCGGCCTTGCCGCCCAGGCGTATGCGAGCGCCCAGCGCTGCCTCGACCTCACCGTCGAATGGTGCCGTAACCGCGAAACCTTCGGAAAGCCGCTGATATCACGGCAATCCGTGCAGAACACGCTGTCGGAGATGGCGCGCCGCATCGACGTCGCCCGCGTGTACACCCGGAACATCGTCGAACGGCAACTCGCAGGCGATATCAACCTGATCACCGAGGTGTGCTTCGCGAAGAACACCGCCGTCGAGGCAGGCGAGTGGGTCGCCAACCAGGCGGTGCAACTCTTCGGCGGAATGGGATACATGGCCGAATCCGAGATCGAACGGCAGTACCGCGACATGAGAATTCTCGGAATCGGCGGCGGCACAACCGAAATCCTCACTTCGCTGGCCGCCAAGACGTTGGGGTACCAGTCGTGACCGTGTTGGCGTCGACGCTGGACGCCCGTTCGTCCGGGTACTCAGAGGCCGCCGACGCGATGACGGCCAAGCTCGCCGAACTCGACGCCGAGCACGCCAAGGCGCTGGCGGGCGGCGGCGAGAAGTACGTCAAGCGCCATCACGACCGCGGCAAGATGACCGCGCGTGAACGCATCGAGATGCTCGTCGACCCCGACTCCCCGTTCCTCGAGTTGAGCACGCTTGCCGCATACGGCACCGACTTCCAGATCGGCGCCAGCGTGGTGACCGGCATCGGCGTCGTCGAGGGTGTGGAGTGCATGCTGGTTGCCCACGATCCGACGGTCAAGGGCGGCACCACCAACCCGTGGACGTTGAAGAAGATGTTGCGGGCCAACCAGATCGCGCTGGAGAACCGGCTGCCGGTGATCTCGCTGGTCGAGTCCGGCGGCGCCGATCTGCCCACGCAGAAGCTGATCTTCATCCCCGGCGGCCAGGGCTTCCGCGACCTGACCCGGCTGTCCGCGGCCGGCATCCCGACCATCGCGCTGGTGTTCGGCAACTCGACTGCGGGCGGCGCCTACATCCCGGGAATGTCCGACCACGTGGTGATGATCAAGGAGCGCTCGAAGGTGTTCCTGGCAGGGCCGCCGCTGGTGAAGATGGCCACGGGTGAGGAATCCGACGACGAATCGCTCGGCGGCGCCGAGATGCACGCCCGCACTTCCGGTCTCGCGGACTACTTCGCGGTCGACGAACTCGACGCCATCCGCATCGGCCGGCGCATCGTCGCGCGGCTCAACTGGCACAAGCAGGGCCCGGCGCCGGGCCCGGTCACCGAGCCGCTGTTCGACACCGAGGAACTGCTCGGCATCGTCCCGTCGGATCTGCGGATTCCGTTCGACCCGCGCGACGTGATCGCCCGCGTCGTCGACGGCTCCGACTTCGACGAGTTCAAGCCGCTCTACGGGTCGTCGCTGGTGACCGGCTGGGCGACCCTGTACGGCTATCCGATCGGCATCCTCGCCAACCACCGCGGCGTGCTGTTCAGCGAGGAGTCGCAGAAGGCCACGCAGTTCATCCAGCTGGCGAACCGGTCGAACACGCCACTGTTGTTCCTGCACAACACGACCGGCTACATGGTCGGCAAGCAGTACGAGGAAGGTGGGATGATCAAGCACGGCTCGATGATGATCAACGCCGTGTCCAACTCGACCGTCCCGCACATCTCGCTGCTCGTCGGCGCCTCCTACGGCGCAGGGCACTACGGCATGTGCGGACGCGCCTACGACCCGCGTTTCCTGTTCGCGTGGCCGAGCGCGAAATCGGCGGTCATGGGCGGCGCCCAGCTCGCGGGCGTGCTGTCGATCGTCAGCCGGGCGGCCACCGAGGCGCGCGGCGGGACTGTCGACGAGGACGCCGATGCCGCGATGCGCGCTGCCGTCGAAGGCCAGATCGAGGCCGAGTCGTTGCCGATGGTGCTGTCCGGGATGCTCTACGACGACGGCGTCATCGACCCGCGTGACACCCGCACCGTTCTGGGAATGTGTCTGTCCGCCATCGCCAATGGCCCGATCGAGGGGACGTCGAACTTCGGCGTCTTCAGGATGTGACGATGAGCGCTTGCGCGAAGAGCAGAAGGCACAGTCGATGATCACTCGAGTACTGGTCGCCAACCGCGGGGAGATCGCCCGCCGGGTGTTCGCCACCTGTCGTCGCCTCGGCATCGGCACCGTCGCGGTGTACACCGATCCTGACGCGGGCTCGCCGCATGTCGCCGAGGCCGACGCGCGGGTCCGGCTTCAGGACCGCAACGGGTATCTGGAGACCGCGCAGCTGATCGCGGCAGCGCGGGCGTCGGGCGCCGACGCCGTCCACCCCGGATACGGATTCCTCTCCGAGAACCCCGATTTCGCCGCCGCGGTGCTCGACGCCGGGCTGACGTGGATCGGTCCACCGGTCGCCGCCGTCGCGGCGATGGGCAGCAAGATCGAAGCCAAGAAGATGATGTCGGCGGCCGGCGTGCCGGTGCTCGAGGAACTCGACCCCGACACCGTGACGGCCGACCAGCTACCGGTGCTGATCAAGGCGTCGGCGGGCGGCGGCGGGCGCGGTATGCGGGTCGTGCGCGAACTGTCCGAACTGCCCGGGCAGGTGGAGGCCGCGCGGCGCGAGGCGCAGTCGGCGTTCGGCGATCCGACCGTGTTCTGCGAGCGCTACCTGTCCACCGGTCACCACGTCGAGGTGCAGGTGCTCGCCGACGAGCACGGCACCGTGTGGGCGGTCGGCGAGCGCGAGTGCTCCATCCAGCGGCGCCACCAGAAGATCATCGAAGAGGCGCCGTCACCGCTCGTGGAACGCACTGCGGGCATGCGCGACAAGCTGTTCGACGCGGCACGGCTCGCGACGACCGCGATCGGATACACCGGCGCGGGCACGGTCGAGTTCATGGCGGACGAGGCGGGAGACTTCTTCTTCCTCGAGATGAACACCCGCCTTCAGGTCGAGCATCCCGTCACCGAGGCCACCACCGGCCTCGACCTCGTCGGCCTGCAACTCCTCGTCGCCGACGGCGGCCGACTCGATCCCGAGCCGCCGCCCGCGCGCGGCTACTCGATCGAGGCGCGGCTCTACGCCGAGGACCCAGCCAAGGGATGGCAGCCGCAGGCCGGCGCGGTGCACCACTTCGACGTACCCAACACCGCAACGGAATTCGGGCTGCTCGACCGTCTGGGCGTGCGCGTCGACACGGGCATCGTCGACGGCTCCGAGGTCTCGGTGTTTTACGACCCGATGCTGGCGAAGATCATCTCCTACGCGCCGATCCGCCGTCAGGCCGCCGCACTTCTGGCCGACGCGCTGGCCCGGACCCGCATTCACGGCGTGCGGACAAATCGCGACTTGCTGGTCAACGTGCTGCGCCATCCGGCGTTCCTCGACGGCGCGACGGACACGGCGTTCTTCGACACCCACGGCCTGGCCGAACTGGCCTCGCCGCTGGCCGACGACCGTGCCGTCGAGCTGTCGGCGCTGGCGGCCGCGCTTGCCGATGCTGCCCAGAATCGCCAAGCGGCAACCGTATTCGCTGCCGCACCCAGCGGCTGGCGCAACGTCACGTCCGGCTTCCAGGTCAAGCGCTTCAGCCGACATTTCAGGCGAGACGCACGAGGTCCGCTACCGGTTGGGCCGCGGCGGACTGGAAGTGCCCGACCATGACGGGGTGCGCCTGGTGTCGGCGACACCGCATCAGGTGGTGCTCGCGGTCGACGGCGTGGACCGGCCGTTCGACGTCGCCCGCTACGGCCCGGATCTGCAGGACGTGTTCGTCGACTCACCGCTCGGCCCGGTGCAACTCGTTGCGCTGCCCCGCTTCCCGGATCCGACGGCCGCGCTCGCACATGGTTCGCTGCTCGCGCCGATGCCGGGTTCGGTGCTGCGCATCGGCGCCGCGGTCGGCGACACCGTCATCGCGGGCCAGCCGCTGATCTGGCTGGAAGCCATGAAGATGGAGCACACCGTGACCGCACCCGGCGACGGCGTGCTCGTGGAACTCAACGTCGAACCCGGCCAGCAGGTCGACGTCGGCGCCGTACTCGCCCGTGTGGACGACAAACCTGAGGAGCCTGCCCCATGACACAGACCGACAACGGCTTCGTCGAGAGCGAAGAACGTCAGGCGCTGCGCAAGTCGGTGGCCGCGATGTGCGCCAACTACGGCCAGGACTACTACCTGGAGAAGGCGCGCGCCGACGAGCACACCGACGAATTGTGGTCCGAGGCAGGCAAACTCGGCTTCATCGGCGTCAACCTGCCCGAGGAGTACGGCGGCGGCGGCGCGGGCATGTACGAGCTGGCCATCGTGATGGAGGAGATGTCGGCAGGCGGCTGCCCGCTGCTGCTGATGGTCGTCTCCCCCGCCATCAACGGCACGATCATCGCGAAGTTCGGCACCGACGACCAGAAGAAGCGCTGGCTGCCCGGTATCGCCGACGGCACCATCACGATGGCGTTCGCGATCACCGAACCCGACGCGGGCTCCAACAGCCACCGCATCACCACCACTGCCCGCCGCGACGGCAGCGACTGGCTGCTCAACGGCCAGAAGGTGTACATCTCCGGCGTCGACCAGGCGCAGGCCGTGCTGGTCGTCGGACGCACCGGAGGACCACAAGACCGGCAACCTCAAGCCGGCGTTGTTCATCGTGCCCACCGACACCCCCGGCTTCACGTGGACCAAGATCGACATGGAGATCGTCAGCCCGGAGAACCAGTTCCAGGTCTTCCTCGACGATGTCCGGCTGCCGTCGGATGCGCTGGTGGGCTCGGAGGACGCCGCGATCGCGCAGTTGTTCGCGGGCCTGAACCCCGAGCGGATCATGGGCGCGGCCAGCGCGGTGGGCATGGGCCGGTTCGCGATCAACAAGGCGGTCGACTACGTCAAGACCCGCCAGGTGTGGAAGACGCCGATCGGCGCGCACCAGGGGCTGTCACATCCGTTGGCGCAGAACCACATCGAGGTCGAGCTCGCCAAGCTGATGATGCAGAAGGCGGCGACGCTGTACGACAGCGGCGACGACGTCGGTGCCGCCGAGGCGGCGAACATGGCGAAGTACGCGGCGGGCGAGGCGTCCGTGCGCGCCGTCGACCAGGCGGTGCAGTCGCTCGGCGGCAACGGGCTCACCAAGGAGTACGGCATCGCCGCGGCGGTGACGGCGTCGAAGCTGGCGCGCATCGCGCCGGTCAGCCGTGAGATGGTGCTGAACTTCGTCGCGCAGACGTCGTTGGGTCTGCCACGCTCTTACTGATGAAGACCGTCGTCCACTACTCCGTCGAAGGTCCGGTCGCGCGTCTGACGCTGGACTCGCCCGACAACCGCAATGCGCTGTCGAAGGCGTTGGTCAGCCAGCTGCGCCAGGGGCTGTGCGACGCGTCCGACGACTCGTCGGTGCGGGCGGTGGTGCTGGGCCACACCGGGAGCACGTTCTGCGCGGGCGCCGACCTGTCGGAGGCCAGCGGCGGCGATCCGGCTGAGACGGTCGCCGACAACGCGCGTGAGCTGACGTCGGTGCTGCGATCGATCCTCGAGATGCCTCAGCCGGTGATCGGGGCCGTCGACGGGCATGTCCGTGCGGGCGGGCTGGGACTCGTCGGGGCGTGCGACATCGTGGTGGCGGGCCGCAACAGCACCTTCGCGCTGACCGAGGCGCGGATCGGGGTGGCGCCGTCGATCATCTCGCTGACGCTGCTGCCGAAGATGTCCGCGCGAGCTGCGGGCCGGTATTTCGTGACGGGTGAGAAGTTCGGGGCCGACGAGTCGCCGCGGAGATCGGCCTCATCACCGCCGTAGCGGACGACGTCGCCGCCACGGTTTCTGAGCTGACGGCCGAGATCGCGAAGGGCTCTCCGCAGGGCCTGGCCGCGTCGAAGGCGTTGACCACGGCGCCGATTCTGGAGGCGTTCGACCAGCAGGCCGAGGCGCTGACCAGGCAGTCCGCCGAGTTGTTCGTGTCAGACGAGGCCCGCGAAGGAATGCTGGCTTTTCTGCAGAAACGCCGTCCCAATTGGGCGAGCGAGTCCTGACGCCTGGAACGTCGAGTTTGCCAGAGCCGGCCTGCTCGGGTCGGCCTTAAGTTGGAGTAACGGCCTACGCGTGTCCTCAACACGACGGCGCGGTAGCAATCGAAGGGTCTGAAAGGCCTATTGGCGACTGTGAACGACGTCCCGTGGAATCGCATCAGCGAAATATGCTTCTACCAGGCCGTTCGATCCTCAACACCACGACAAGTTGGCTAGCAAACAATGTTTGCTGGATCGTTTCAGACGATTGCACGTCCGGCGCGAGAGCTTGACGGATGAGACAATAGGTTTCCACTTGCGCGAAGTGGGAACTCTTAGGTTATAGTGAGTTAACTGAGCGGCGAGCAACGGCAGACCGGTCAAAAACTTCCAAGCCAAGGAGAACGAATGAAGATCAAGTCAGTCGCTGGCCGTTGGCGCCATGGGCGTCGGGTTGGGCCTCGCCAGCCTCGTCGGTGGCACCGGCATCGCATCGGCCGCGCCCTGCGACGACCCTTCGGACGGCGCGTACACGC
Organism: uncultured Actinomycetota bacterium; assembly: GCA_963786995.1. Taxonomy (GTDB): domain Bacteria; phylum Actinomycetota; class Actinomycetes; order Mycobacteriales; family Mycobacteriaceae; genus Mycobacterium. Next base: position 442,758 of record CAWBBH010000013.1, read on the forward strand.
CCCCCTGACGCCTGCGCGTGTCGCGTGCGTCACCAACGAGCAGATCGGTGAGTTTCTGCGGACCGCCAGCCCGCAGTACAACCTGGACGTTCTTGTCAACGGGACACGCGGACGACCCCGGACTGGGGCTTGTGAACCAGCCCGCGACGTTCGTGGACAGTGTCGTTTGGCGATGATGGTTTTCTAGACGGACCTCGTAGCCCAGACCCGGCACCGGAGTCCTTCAACGGTTTCTGATCTAACTAAGTCAACGGGCACCTGCTTATCGCGGGTGCCCGTTTTCTTTTGCGCGTAGGCTCCCGTTCCGATGGCTCGCGACGTTCTCATCACTGGCGCGACCGGCACGCTCGGACACCGGGTGGTCGGTGAGGCCACCGAGGCCGGGCACAAAGTCCGCGCGCTGAGCCGCAGACCCCACGTCGGCTACACCGGCGTGCACTGGGCGCAGGGCGACCTGCTCTCCGGCGAGGGCATCGACGCCGCACTTGACGGCATCGACACCGTCATCCACTGCGCGACCCAGGGCACGCGCGCGAAAGACGTCGTCTCCGCCACCAACCTCATCTCGGCAGCGCGGCGCGCGAAGACGGCCAACATCCTCTACGTGTCGATCGCCGGGATCGACCGCATCCCGCTTCCCTACTACAAGACCAAGCTGCGGGTCGAGGAGGCGCTCGCCGCGTCGGGACTCGGCCACACGATCGTCCGCGTCACGCAGTTCCACGACCTGATCGAGACGACGTTCTCGGCTCAGCGGTTCTCACCCGCGCTGTTCGCGATCAAGGGCGTGCGGTTCCAGCCCATCGACACCCGCGACGTCGCGTCGCACCTGGTGTCGCTGATCGACAAGGGGCCCGCTGGTCGCGTGGACGACATCGGAGGGCCCGCGGTCCTCGGCCACGATGAACTCGGACGCATGTATGTGACGGCGCGGGGCGGCCGTCGACGTGTGATTTCGCTGCCGGTGCCGGGTGGCATTGTCGCCGGTTTCAAGACTGGCGCTAATCTGGTGCCCGCAAATCCCGTCGGAACGATCGGCTTCGCCGAGTACCTGATTGCAACTACATGACTTTCCTGTGTTTATCAGCGCCTTCGCCGTACGCTCGACTGTGATGAGCACTCCAGCGTCGGGAAGCAGGTCGGAGCCCGCAGCGGACACCGACCGCGTGCAGGTCGCGCAACTTCTCGCCGACGCTGCCGCAGCGGGTCGCCTTCCGATGACCGAGTACGAGGAACGGCTGACCAAGGCCTACGAGGCCAAGACCTACGACGAACTCGACCGGCTGATCGCGGACCAGCCCGGCGCCATGACCGCAGGCAAAAGGGGCGCTCCGCCGCACCCTGCCCCGTCGACTCTGCTGCTCGCGATCATGAGCGGGTTCGAGCGGCGCGGCCGCTGGAACGTGCCCAAGAAGTTGACGACCTTCGCGCTGTGGGGCGGCGGCGTCGTCGATCTTCGCTACGCGGACTTCACCTCACCCGAGGTCGAGATCCGCACCTACTCGATCATGGGCGGCCAGACGATCCTGGTGCCGCCGGAGGTCAACGTCGAACTCCACGGCCACGGCGTGATGGGTACCTTCGACCACCTCGAGAACGGTGAGGGTCTGCCGGGCGCGCCGCGCATAAAGGTTCGCGGCTTCTCGCTCTGGGGCAAGGTCGCCGTCAAACGCAAGAAGCGCAAGGCCGGCTAGCGCCGACCCTGCGCTGTCGCGTCGGTTCTAGGTGCAGTCGCGGAAGCCGAACACCGGTGCGCCGCTGCTCGGATCACGCTGGAATTCCGGGCCCTCGTCAACCCACTTATCCACAGTTGCCGATTCATCCACAGGCGCCGATTTTCCTGTGGTCAGTCGCACATGTGTTCGAATAATCTGAAGGCATGAAATCGCAGCAGCAGGAGGAGATCGGCGCCGCACTCGATGCGGTCGACGCCGGTTACGCCCGGCTGCGCGCGGCCTGCTCGGATTCGGTCGGCAACGCGTATCGCGTCGAGATCGCCGAACGACTCGAACGCCAACACCGGATCAACCGCGGCCAGATGTACCGCCTATTCGGCGAACTCGCCGAACCTCCCGACGGACATGACGACCCCGCGCTGCCCAGAGGCACCGTCATCTGCAAGCTGCTGTGCCAGCGCCTACGCCTTTCCACGGGCGAGGTTGGCCGCCGATTCAAACTGGCGGCCCGCATCCGGCCGCGCCGCAGCCTCACCGGACCCGAGCTGCCGCCCGAACTGCCGGAGCTGGCGGCGGCCGTCGAGAACGGCGACATCGACAAGGAACACATCGATGCGGTCTGCAAATCCCTCGACGCACTGCCCTCCTCTGTGCCCGCGCACAAGAAGGAGATCGCCGAACGGATTCTGGTCCGTCATGCCAAAGAGCAGGACGCGCCCTTCGTCACCAATATCGGTAAAGGCATCTCCGATTACCTCAACCCCGACGGCACGCTCGACGAGAAGGACCGCGCCCGTCTCTGCGGCATCACCCTCGGCCCTCAGGGGCCTGACGGGTTGAGCCCATCCGGGGCTTGGTCGACCCGGTAACCCGCGCGTTACGTCGAAACCATCCAGGCGGTCTCGAGGCCCGGTCGCCACCGACCCGGCACACCCGCCTCCGAGGCCGGCATCGGTGAGCAGCTCGAAATGCCTAGCGGCGCCGACAGCTTCGACCCCGAGGTTGCCGCCGACTTCCAGACCGAAGCCGACGCCGACGTAGCTGACGCCTCCCCGAGCCGACGCCGACCCGGTCGACGCCTCCCCGGCCGACGCCGACGTAGCCGACTCCCCGGCTGACACCGAGCTAGCCGACTCCCCGGCCGACAACGACTTTCAGCTCGACGCCGCAGCTGACGAACCCGACACCGACGCTGACGGACACATCCGGGTTGAACTCGACAGTCGCACTGCGCCCCAGCGTCTGCATGACGCTTTCAAGATCGCCCTGCGCACCGCCATCTCATCGGGCACATTCGGGCAGCATCGAGGGCTGCCGGTCACCGTCATCGTCAGCACCACGCTGAGCGAGCTGAATCAGGCCGCGCACGCCGTCAACGACCCGAGCATCCCGATGCCCCCACCGGCACGCACCGGCGGCGGCTCCGCAATGCCGATGCGGGACTTGATCCGGTTGGCCGCCAACTCGATTCACTATCTCGCCGTGTTCGAGGATCACACAAACCGGCCGCTGTACCTCGGCCGCACCAAGCGCATCGCCACCGCGGACCAACGCATCATCTGCTACGCGCGCGACCGCGGTTGCACCTGTCCCGGCTGCACCGAACCCGGCTACCACTGCGAAGTGAACCACGAGCCGGCCTGGGCCGCGGGCGGCGGCACTGACGCCGACTCCCTGTTCTTCGGCTGCGGCCCCGACCACTCCATGCTCACCAAGGGACTGCTGCAAGCCAAAGTCACCGACACCGGCAGGCTCGCCTGGAGCGACGGCACCGGCCCACCCGAAGTCAACCTCGCGCATCATCCCGAGGAACTGCTCGCCGAACTCTACGAGGCCGACAAGCAGGACACGCCCGACGATTCCTAACGTCGGCGGCGCGAACGCAAGTAGTCACCGACGACCGCGGCTCCCAGGCCGTCGAGATCGGGTACCACGACGCGCCCTTCGACACGCCTCGCGACCTGGTCGATGAACCGGGCCAGGCCCGGATCGTTGCCGAGCCGGAAGATCGTGACCTGCGCACCGAGGCGGGCGATCTCGTCGAAGCCCTTCACGGTGTGAGCGATCGTCCGCGGGTGGGGCGGATAGTCGAAGAACACCGACCTGCCGTCGCCGTCGCCCCAGTTCTCGAGGTGAGCGGTCGGCTCACCGTCGGTGACGACCAGCACCACCGGCTGGGCATTCGGGTGACGGCGCAGATGCCGGCCGGCCAGCGCCAGCGCGTGGTGCAGGTTCGTGCCCTGCTCGTAAACGCCCTCCAGGCCGGTCAATTCAGCCGCCGACACCGTCCGCGCATAGCGGCCGAACGCGATGATCTGCAACGCATCCGACCGGAAGCGCGTGCTCACCAGATGGCTGAGCGCCAGCGCCGTCCGCTTCATCGGCAGCCAGCGGTTCTCCATCACCATCGAGAACGACGTGTCCACCAGCAGCGCCACCGCGGCCTGCTGCCGCGTCTCGGTCTCCGACACCTCGACGTCTTCGACCAACATGCGGATCGGCGTCTCCGACACCCCCGCGCCCGCCTGCCGCAGCACCGCATTGGTCAGCGTGCGGGTGACGTTCCACGGCTCGGTGTCGCCGAACTCCCACGGCCGCGTTGCACCGGTCAGCTCGCCCGCCGCTCCGGCCCGTCGCGTCTCACGTTCGCCGTGCCGACCCGAAAGCTGCTGCGCCACATCACGTAACGCGGTCTGCCCCAGCTGACGCATCGCCTTCGGCGACAGCCGCCACTGCCCGTCGGAGCCGCGGTCCAGGAACCCCTGGTCCATCAACGCCTTCTCCAACTCCGACAGCGTCCGCGCGTCGACGGCCGCCTCCTCGCCGAGTTGGCGGGCCAGCATCTCGAGGTCGATATCGTCCATCGAGGCGCCCGCGTAGCTCTGCGACAGCGCCTCCGCGAGCTGCTCGAGCTCGGCGATGTCGGCCATGGCCTGCGCGCCCTCGCCCATCCCCATCGGGTTGTCGCCCGAGAACCGCGACGAGCCCGTCCAGTCCTCACCCGGACGCGCCGCCTGCAGATGTCCGTCGAGCCGATTCAACGCGTTCATCAACGACGGCGAACCAAACGCCTGCTGTGCCAACGCATCCAGCTCCGCGCGCTGATCCGGTGACAGGCTGTTGCGGAACCGCTGCGCGGCCGCCGCACGCTGCGCCAGCGAGTCCAGCAACTCATCGACATTCTGCGGGTTCTCCGGGAAGAACTCGCCGTGCTTCTTCATGAAGTCGTCGAAGTCCTGCTGCGTGTCCTCTCCGCGGGAGTGCTTGTCCAGCAGGTCGTTCAGGTCGTCGAGCATGTCGTTGACACGCTGGCGGTCCTCGTCGGTGGCGTTCTCCAGCGCCTCCTTCATGCCTGCGAAGCGCTGATCGAGCATCTCGCGGCCGAGCAGATCCTTGATCTGGTCGTACTTCTCGCGGGCCTCCTCGCTGCGCCACTCGTAGTCCGACAGCTCCTGCACAGCCTTGGCGGGCGAGGGGGGCAGCGACTCGATCCGCATCTCGTTGAACCGCGCGTCGTCGTCCAACGCCCGCGCCAACTCCTTGCGCTCGGCCAGCACCGCCTCGTCGAGCAGCTTCTTGATCTCCTGGAGCGTGCCGTCGAGATTGTTGCGCTGCAACAGCTCCCGCCTACGCCGGTTCGCCTCGGCGGCCAGCTTGTCGGCACCGCGCATGTCCTGCGTGCCCCTGCGCAGCAGCTCCTGCAGCGCACGGCGCGGAGACGTGCCCTCCATCACGTCCTGCCCGATCGCCTCCAGTGCGTCGCGCAGATCCACCGGCGGCGCCAGCGGATCCGGTCCGCCGGTGTAGCCGGAGTAGCGGGACGAGCGCCCGTGCCCGCGTCTAGAGCTCATGGCCGCACTCCTCAACGCAGCTCGTGCCTCGCTGCTTGATCGTCGTACGGCTAACCATAAACTGTCTCGCCCTCGCCGGACACCTTGTCGATGCGCTTGGCCAAATACAGTGCCTCCAAAGCCAATTCGACCGCGGCGGCGCGCTGGCCGTCCGACGTCGCATCGAGCCGCTCCTGCACCTTGGCGATCGCAGGCACCTCGGGCACCACGGCCAGCACGTCGCGCGCGGACACCCGCTCGCCCGTCGTCACCGCCGACCCGCCCTCGATGGCGACCACCAGCGGCCCGACATCAATTCCGCCGAGCAGCCGCTGCGCGGTATCGGCCGTCGCGCGCCGCAGCAGGTGCTCCAGCACCGCCTGCTCGCGACCTTCCTCACCGGACTCGAACTCCAGCTTGCCGCGCAACACGTCGATCACCGTGCCGAGGTCGACCACGCGCGCCACCGGGTCCTCCTCGCCGAGGATCGCCGAGCGGTGCCGCGCCGCCGCAGCGACCGTCTCCGCCGCCGCGATCGCGAACCGCGCCGACACACCCGACCGCTGGTCGATCGACGTCGACTCGCGCAGGTAGCGGGCGAAGCGGGCGAGGATCTGTAGCAGGTACTCCGGCACCTCCGCGGCGAGCTGCGCCTCCTGGCGGATGACGCCCACCTCGGCGTCGAGCTCCAGCGGGTAGTGCGTGCGGATCTCCGCGCCGAAGCGGTCCTTCAGCGGGGTGATGATGCGCCCGCGGTTGGTGTAGTCCTCGGGGTTGGCGCTGGCGACGACGACCACGTCCAGCGGCAGCCGCAGCGTGTAGCCGCGCACCTGGATGTCACGCTCCTCCATCACGTTGAGCATCGACACCTGGATGCGCTCTGCGAGGTCGGGCAGCTCGTTGACCGCGACGATGCCGCGGTGCGCCCGCGGAATGAGCCCGAAGGCGATGGTCTCGGGGTCGCCGAGGCTTCGGCCCTCGGCCACCTTGATGGGGTCGATGTCGCCGACGAGGTCGGCCACGCTGGTGTCGGGGGTGGCCAGCTTCTCGAAGTAGCGCTCGCTGCGGTGCCGCCACTCGATGGGCAGGTCCTCGCCGGACTCGGCGGCCCGCCGGATCGACTCAGGGGTGATCGGCGTAAACGGGTGCTCGCCGAGCTCCGAACCCGAGATCACCGGCGTCCACTCGTCGAGCAGGCCGGACAGCGCGCGCAGCAGACGGGTCTTGCCCTGACCGCGCTCACCGAGCAGCACCACGTCGTGGCCGGCGATCAGCGCCCGCTCGAGCTGCGGCAGCACGGTGTCCTCGAAGCCCAGGATGCCGGGCCACACGTCGCGGCCCTCGGCCAGCGCAGCCAGCAGGTTCTGCCGGATTTCGTCCTTCACGCCTCGCTCGCGATGGCCGGAGGCACGCAGCTCGCCGACGGTCCGGGGCAGATTGTTAGGTGATGTCACTACTCCACGCTACGACTGCTCCAGGCATAAGGCACTCGCTGCACCCTCGATACGCCTTACGCGAACATGACGGCTGCCCCGCTAGGGGTGGTCGTGGCCGCTGCCGCGCTGAGCCAGGTCGTCGGCTCGCGCGGTGATCTCGTCGGGCTGCACGGCGTCGAGATCGCCGAGCACGTCCTCCAGCGCAGCCAGCCAGTGGTGGTAGTAGCTCCACTGCGCGCGGTCGTCGGGCGCGGCTTCCCAGCGGGCGATCCGGGCGATCAACGCCGCCTGGAACCGCCGCCAGGTGAACGCGCCTGCCTGGTTCAACGCCACGGCCATGGCGAAGGCACGGCTCTCCCACGGCTCGGCGAACACCAACTCGCCGTTGGCGCGCGGAGGGGCGGCGGCGCCTTCGAGCTCCATCGCGACGGTCATGGCGCACCGATCGTCGCGACGCCGACCATCGCGTCGCGCGTGACGAGCGGCACCAGCTCGTCCTCGGACAACGACTCGGTGCCGGCCGGGCGCTCGGGCAGCACCAGCCAGCGGACCTCGCTGCTCGAATCGTGGACGGTGATGTCCACGTCGTCGGCGAGCTCGAGGCCCATCTCCCGCAACACTTTTCGCGGCTCCTTCACGATCCGCGCCCGGTACGCCGGGTCCTTGTACCAACTCGGCGGCAGGCCGAGCAGCTGCCACGGGTAACACGAACACAGCGTGCAGACCACGACGTGATGGGCGTCGGGCCCGTTCTCGACGACCACGACGTACTCCGTCTGCGCCCCGAGGAAGCCCAGCTCCCTGATGGCCGCGGTGCCGTCGTCGAGCAGTCGGCGCCGGTACTCCGGATCGGCCCACGCCTTGGCCACCACCTTGGCTCCGTTGAGCGGCCCGATGTCGGTTTCGTAGGTCCTGACGATGGCGTCCAGCACCGCCGGGTCGATCAGGCCGCGCTCGGTGAGCAACTGCTCGAGCGCCTCTGTGCGTAGAGACGCGGGTATCCGGTCGGCCGGGTCCGACACGCTCATGAGGGCTTCTCCACATAGCTTTCGAACATCTCGATCGTCAGCGCGAACGTCTCGGCGTCCTCGCCCCACAGCTCGTGTGAGTCGAACGCCACGGTGTACACGTACTGCGGGTGTTCGCCTTCGAAGTGGGCGTTGGTGTCGGGGAACACAAACGCAGGCTCGACAAGCGTGACGGTGCCGGTGTGGCCGCGGATGTAGCGCGGCAACCGGGTGTGGCCGGCAGGCGACATGTCCTTGGCGCGTACGCGCTCACCCACCGAGAAAGCGGGTTCGCCGTCGACGTCGCGCAGCGAGCCGTCGGCCGTCGGTGCATGGTGCTGTTCGGGCGGCTGCGGCGCGGGCGGTTCCTCGACGCGTTCGCCGCGCAGGTTGCGGGCCCGCGCATCGACGGCCGAGGGGGCCAGGATCCCGTTCTCGGTCAGGTTGCGCTCGGCGCCGTTGAGCCAGCGGCCGAAGTAGCCGTCGTCGAGGTAGGCCTTACGGTCCAGCCGCTCCAGCGTGTGCCGGAACGAGTCCACGTTGCCCTGCGACAGCACGCTGGCCAGCAGCGAGAGCGCGAAAGCTCGGCCGTGCCAGGGTTCGGGAAATGCCGGCTCGTCGGGCTGCGGCCGGGTCACCGCACCCCAACCGTCCGTACCTCCCATGTCGGCGATTCCGTCCATCCCATGCCTCTCAGCGCCTCGCTCTACGCCGACCAACTCGAACACAAACGGATCGCCGGTGGGGCGTTTGCGCGAGTTTTGAACGGCCGGGCGTCAGCCGTCGGACGGCGGAAGCATCTGGAAGCCGGTCAGGATCATCTCGGCGTCGCGCCTGTAGGTCGGGTTCTCGGCGTCGGCCGCCTGCACCGTCATCGTCATCGCGTACGTCCTGGCCTCGGTGGTCAGCACGGCGGTCACCACCCGCGCCGGATGCGGCGGCAGCATCCCCAGCGTCGGCGTCGTGTAGTCGATGATCTCGGCGGGCAGTTCGCACACCGTGGTCGGGGTGACCTGGAGGTTCGTCGCGCCGATCACGTTCTCCAACGCGTCCTGCTGAGCGTCGAACACCTCGCGCGGCTCGGCGGCGCCGCGATGGCTCTCCAGCGTCACCACCGCCGTCGGCGCGAATCCGTCGGTGGCGAGGCTCTCGTTGCGCATCGTGAAGCGGATCAGCTCGGAGTCCATCATCGTGACCCGCTCCCAGCCATCGGGCTGCGGGATCGCCATCACCGGCTCCTCGTCGGTCTGGTCGGGAATCGTCGTCATCGGCGCGTCCACCGAGGTGCAGTCCGACGCGGTCGCCGGCGCGCTGCCCATGTCGGGGGCGGCGACCACGCGGGCGTCGTCGACGACGCGGGTGCACGCCGTGGCCAGCACCAACGCGACGGCACCCACGATCACCGCACCGCATCGCGCCGCCCTCGCCATGGACGGCAACCTATCAGTGGGCGAAGTGCCGCGCTCGAGCGATGCACCGCGAGCACCGCGCTGCCCTCTCATCAAATGCCATGGTCAGCGCGGCGATATTTGAGAAAGATGTATCGCTCACACAGCAGAGCGTGTTCCAACTCGAGCGAATGCGGGAGCGATTGTCGGCTTGGCGGGCGAAGGCCGACGGGTTGACTGCCCGCCAGAAGCGGCGCGATGGTCAGGCAGATCTCATCGACGACATCGGCCTCGACGAGCTGGTCGAGAACGGTGGGACCGCCCTCGCACAGGATCCGCCGCAGACCCTGGGCTTGCAGAAGACCGACGGCGCTGGACAGATCGACGTCGTCGTCACCGGCAAGCAGCAGGTTGCAGCGGGCGTCCTCCGTCATCCCGTGCGCGTTTGCCGCACGGTTACTGGTCACGAGAATCGGCCGTTGCAGGACCGTCGAACAAGCTGGCAGGCAGCCGTCCCGTCTCGGTGATCACGGCAATCGGTGGCGGCGCCAACCCGCGCCGCTCGCCTCGCAACTCCTCCTGGACGGCACTGAATCGGGCAGGCCCGTAGTTCTCGGCCCTTGCCGTGCCGGCTCCCACCAGTACGACATCGGCGAAGGCCCGCAGGTCACGTAGCAGGCTTTGATCCGCGGGGCACGACAACGTTCCTGCGCGGCCACCAAAAGCTGCGGCGCCGTCAGCGCTGAAGATCATGTTGGCTCGCACTCCGTTCGGCGCATCGGCGTAGAACGACGCCAGCTCCGAAGGGTCTTCGACGGTTTTCAGCTGTGTCACGCCTCATGCCCCGGCTCGATGTCACGGACGTCGGCGAAGCACACCCAATCGGTGGAGACGGCGGATGCGTCTCCGTCGGTTGGTTCCAGAAGGTGCCCCACGTGGTCGCCGACGTCGAACCGCTCGACTATTCGGCCCACGAACCACGCAGAGGCGTCGCGAAGGATCGGCAGACCCATCGGCCCTTCGGCCCAGGCACATTGGGCGAATTTGTCGGTGTCGTCTCCTGTCTTGCCACCGAAGAGCTCTGCGGTGGCCTGATGCCTGCGGGGTAACACATGAACCGCCAGGTGCCTGGCTCGTTGGGCTACGCGGAAAGTGCGATTGCGTTTCGACAGACCGATCAGGAACCGCGGAGGATTGATACTGGTTTGGCTGGCGAAGCCGACAAGACACCCGGCAACCTCGCCGTCGTCGGCATCCTCACGGGTCGTCACGACGAACACCGGGTAGTTGAGCGCCGAGACGATGCCGTCGAACGCGTCAGACCCACTCATCGTTTGAGAATATTCGCCATCAGTGGGCGAAGTGACGTGCTCCGGTCACGTAGAGCGTCACGCCGGCCTTGGCGGCCGCCTCGGTGACGAGTTCGTCGCGCATCGAGCCGCCCGGATGCACGATCGCCTTCACCCCGGCGTTGGTCAGCGTCTCCAAGCCGTCGGGGAACGGGAAGAACGCGTCGGATGCGGCCACCGCGCCGCGCACCCGGTCACCGCCGCGCTCGACCGCGAGCCGGGCCGCGTCGACGCGGTTCACCTGGCCCATGCCGACGCCGACGGTGGCGCCGTTGGCGGCGACGACGATCGCGTTGGACTTCACCGCCCGGCAGGACCGCCACGCGAAGACGAGGTCGGCCAGCGTCGCCGGGTCGGCGGGCTCACCGGTGGCCAGCGTCCAGTTGGCCGGGTTATCGCCCGGCGCGTCGAGCGCGTCGCGCTGCTGCAGCAGCAGACCACCGCTGATCGGGCGCAACTCCGTGCCGGTGACCAACGGTTCCGACGCCACCAGCACGCGGATGTTCTTCTTGCGCGCAAGCACTTCCACCGCGCCGTCGTCGTAGGCGGGCGCGATGATGACCTCGGTGAAGATGTCGGCGACGGTCTCGGCCATCTCGACGCTGACCGCGGTGTTGGCCGCGATGACGCCGCCGAACGCGCTCAGCGGGTCGCATTCGTGGGCCTTGCGGTGGGCGTCGGCGACATTCAGCGACGAGACAGCGATGCCGCACGGGTTGGCGTGCTTGATGATCGCCACGCACGTCTCCTCGTGGTCGAACGCGGCCCGCCACGCGGCATCGGCATCGGTGAAGTTGTTGTAGGACATCTCTTTTCCGTGCAGCTGCTCGGCCTGCGCCAGGCCCGGCCACGCGGTGTCGTCGGTGTAGAGCGCCGCCTGCTGATGCGGGTTCTCGCCGTAGCGCAGCACGCCGGTGCGCCGCCACGTGCGGCCGAACCAGGCGGGCAGCTTCTGCGCGGGCTCCTCGGGAGCGAGCGTCTCGCCCATCCAGCTCGCCACCGCGACGTCGTACTCGGCGGTGTGCCGAAATGCCAACGACGCCAGTATCTTCCGCTCCGCGAGCGTGAACCCGCCCGCGCGGACGGCCGCCAGCACGCCGTCGTAGCCTCGCGGATCGACCACCACAGCCACGCTGGGATGGTTCTTCGCGGCGGCCCGCACCATCGAGGGTCCGCCGATGTCGATCTGCTCGACGCACTCGTCTTCGTCGGCGCCGGAGGCGACTGTCTCGCTGAACGGGTACAGGTTCACCACGACCAGATCGAAGGCCTCGATGCCGAGTTCCTCCAGCGCGGCGGCGTGTTCGGCCTTGCGCAGATCGGCGAGCAGTCCCGCATGCACGCGCGGGTGCAGGGTCTTGACACGACCGTCGAGCACCTCGGGGAAACCCGTCAGCTCCTCCACCGGGGTAACCGGAACACCAGCGGCCGCAATGGTTTTGGCGGTTGACCCGGTCGAGACGATGGCCACGCCCGATTCGTGCAGGCCGCTGGCCAGCTCGGCAAGCCCGGTCTTGTCGTAGACGCTGACCAATGCCCGCCGGACCGGCTTGCGCCCGTCGCCGGAGGCGGTTGGCGCCGACACCATGTCAAAGCCCGTCATCCGATAACTGCCTTTCGTCCGGTCCAGGTCACGCCGCTGGTGGCCAGCGCGGCAAGGACGTCCACCAAGAGTTTGCGTTCGACGACCTTGATCCGCTCGTGCAGGGTCGCCTCGTCGTCGTCGTCGAGCACGGGTACCGGTTGCTGCGCCAGGATCGGCCCGGTGTCGGTGCCCGCGTCCACCAGATGAACGCTGCAGCCGGTGACCTTGACACCGTATGCCAACGCGTCGGGCACGGCGTGGGCACCGGGAAACGACGGCAGCAGCGCCGGATGCGTGTTCAGGATCCGGCCCATGAACCGCGAAAGGAATTGCGGGCCAAGAATCTTCATGAATCCCGCTGACACGATCAGGTCGGGTTCGTGCGCAGCGGTGGCGTCGGTGATCGCGGCGTCCCACGCGTCGCGGTCGGGATGGTCGCCCAGCCGGACCTTGTAGCTGGGCAGCGACGCCGCCGCGGCGATCTCGACGGCGCGGCAGTCGCGGTCGACGCCGACGGCAACGATGCGGGCCGGGTAGTCACCGACCGCCGAATCGAGCAGGGACTGCAGCAGCGAACCGGTGCCCGATGCGAGCACCACGACCCGCGCCGGTGCGCTCGGGGGCACGCGGAGGGGTTGCTGCACGCGATGAGCCTAGTCGTCGGCCCGACGGCTCTTGTCGCCGATCGGGCCCGGCGCGGCGTCGTCGTCGTCGATGTATTCGAAGTCCTCGGGATCGGGCAGGTCGTCGTGTTCCTCGGGAAGCGCGGGTGGTGCTTCGGACCGTTCCGCACGGTTCTCGGGCGCCTCGGGCGGCTCGAATGCGGCCTGCAGGTCCGGCTCGGGCTCGAAAGCGTCCTCGAACTCGGGTTCGGGCTCTATGTCCGGCTCGATCTCGGGCTCGATGGCGTCGGGCTCGGTTTCAGGCTCCATCTCGTCGTCGAGACCGACGTTTTTGCGCGTTTTACTCGCACTTTCCCGCCCAAGCGTTGGTTTGGGCGTGGGACGGCGGGTGATACCGCCGGCCATCGCGACGGTCAGCCCGCCGATCCCCATGAACCAGAGGAACACCGCAGGCGCGAACGTCGCCTGGTCGACGCCGACGTGGCCGAAGTTGCCCAGCTCGCCGCCGCCCGCATAGCCCAGCAGCGCCATCACCACCGCGGCGATCGCCGAAGCCAGCGTCAGCTTGCCCACCGCGGGCAGCAGCGGCAGCGGCCGTCGTCCGCACTGCTGACCGACCACCACGCCGGACGCTGCGCCGATGATCAGCAGCACCACCCAGATCGGGCCGAGCGGCGGCGCCGGCACCGCGGCGAGCACCGGCAGCGCCGGGATGTCGCCGCCGAACACCGTGAACGAACTGAACGTCGCCAGCCCGACGTGGGCGCTCGACCCGACGGCGACGGCCGAGGTGCCGACGATGACGTTGGGCGCATACAGCGCCGACAACACCGTCAGGCTGAACTGGCCGAACACCGAATCGGTGATCGCATACAGCTCGTGCATCGTCGACCAGTGCACGACCAGCGACAGCGCCGTCACCGCGCCCGACAGCCCGAGCAGCGCGAGCACCCCGGCGTACGCGGGCCGCCCCGCGTCGGCCACCCAGCGGGGCAGCCCGGATGAGGCGATCAGGCGCCTGCCCGCGCTCGACGCGACCCCGATGACCGCGCCGATCCCGTGCACGGCGAGCACGCCGGTGAACGCGCGCAACGCGTCGGGAGTCTGCAGCTCGGTCAGCACCGAGGAGGCGTCGTGGATGACGGCCAGCGAGATGGCTGCGATCAGCAGCGGGCCGCCGAGCGCGGACGCGACGATCCATCGGATCAGGAACCAGGACCCCTGCGGCGGGGTGGCGGCCGCGGTGGTGCGCGCGGTGCCCCACACCATCGCGAGCACCGGCAGCAGCGGCATCACGCCCAGCTCACGGCCGCCGATCGAAATCGGCACCTGATGGACGCCGAGCCACATGCTCGCGATCGCGCCGGAAGCGCCGAACATGTCGCTGTTGGCGATCAGCAGCTGCAGCAACACGACCGCGGCGATGACCACAAGCGCGACCGCCGACGGGCCGAATGCGACGCGGAACAGGTCGCGTGCCTGGCGACTGCCGACCGACCTGTTCTCCACCACTAGCGGTATAGCAGTTCTCTACGCACGCGCGCGGTATTCACGCGTGCGAGGCGCGAGATTACGACGTCGAGTTGCCGGACTGGTTCGACGAGGACGACGACTGCGGCTGCGGCTGTCCCTGCCCGGACTGGCCCTGGCCGGACTGCGACGACTGCGGCTGGCTGTAGGTCGGGAAGCCGGTCGGAGGGGTCGGCGGACCGCCCTGCTGGCCGATCGGGGCGAAGCCGCCGGTCGAGGGGCCTCCGCCCGAGTAGCCGCCGCCGTACTGGCCCTGACCCGGGTACTGCGGACGCTGCTGCTGTCCCTGATGCAGGCCCTGCTGGCCGTAGTACTGGTTCGGCTGGCCGTAGGCGCCGTAGTTCTGCTGCTGCTGCTTGTCGTACTTCGGCTTCGGCACCGGGGCCTTGATGATGCCCGAGTCGAGCAGCAGGGCACCGATCGCGACAGCGGACTGCAGGAACGTCAGGAGGATGAGGACGTAGAGGGCCCAGCCGATGCTGACGCCTTCTGGCTTCTGGATGACCTCGGCGAGCACCAGCAGAAACGCCAGCAGGGCGACCGCGGCGATGACGCCGATGGGCGCCTTCTGCCTCGGCAGCAGGCTGGCTCCGGCGATCAGGCCGGAGACCAGCGCGGCGACGACGGCCATCACGACGCCCTGCGAGGTGCCGCTGGCGCTGCCCATCTGCGGGAAGTCGCTGCTCTCGATCGTGAACACCTCGCCGAAGCTGAACAGGTACACGAGCAGGCCGAGCACTGCGACGGCCGTGAGCAGGATGAACGGCAGTCTGCTCGGGCCTGAGGGCGTGATAGCGGCGGGCGTCTGAACCGACCCCTGCTGATGCTGCTGCTGCTCGACCTTGCCGAACTGCTGCGTCGGAGCACTGAACTGAGTCGTGGGCTGCTGGCTGGGCGGATATCCCGAGCTACTGGGCGGGTAGGTCATGACCTCTCCTGCTTTTGGTTGGACGCCGCTCCCGGCGACGAGTGCGCTCACACAAATGACGAACTCATGAGCGACGACCGCGTTAGCGATTCGACAACCACGCTAGCGCACGCTGCGTTATGCGGACACGAGCACGGGAGTGTGCGCCAGCGTCCGGCGTCCCGATCTTCGAACGACGAGTCGGACATGCCGCGCTTGTCCGCTGGCGAGTTGCCAGCTTGTTGTACGGCGGTGGCGCCGAGCTTCGCGAGCACGCCAGGCTGCCACAGCCCGGGGTGGACGGCGGCGATCACCTTGATGCGCTGGGTGGCCGGCAGCAGCGCGAGTCGCAAGCTGATCGAGTCGTGCTGGTATTCGGCGCGCCGTAGCTGGCCGAAAGTCAGACTTCGACGACGGGCGTCGCCGGAATGCCGTTGAAGCGTGACGAGGTCACCGATGTGTAGGCGCCCATCACCGGGCTGACGACGACATCTCCGACGTTCAGCGTCGGCATCGGATAGTCCCGCGCGATCACGTCGGCGCTGTCGCAGGTCGGTCCGGCCAGCGTCACAGGCTCGTCGCCGGTGACGTCGTCGACGATCTCCCGCAACGCCAGGATCGGCGGGTGTACGTCCTCGGTCATCACGTTCGAGTAGCTGCCGTAGATCCCGTCGTCGAGGTAGTGCCACTGGCGGCCGTCGCGCACGGCGCTGCCGACCACACTGGTCAACAGCGTCATGCTGTCGGCGGCCAGAAACCGGCCCGGCTCGGCCACCAGGGTGAACTCGTCGCGACGCTCACCGAGTTCCTCGTCGACGACCGCCGCGATGGTGTCGATCGAAGGCATCGGCTCGCGGTAGGTGACCGGAAACCCGCCGCCGATGTCGATGATCCGCGCTGGCACGCCGTATGTGTCGTCGATGTGGGCGATGAGGTCCAGCGTGCCGCGCAGTGCGGAGCGGTACGGCTCGGCGGTCGCGCCCTGGCTGCCGACGTGAAAGCTGAAGCCGCCGAACTGTACTCCGGTCGCCAGCACATCCTTGACGACGAGCTCCGCGTCGGCGGGATGGACACCGAACTTCGTCGACAAGTCAGACTTCGCGGTCGGGTTGGGGAATGCGAGCCGCACGAGCACCGTGATGTCGGCGGGCAGACCCGCGAACTTCTGCGCCTCCATCGGATTGTCGACGACGAACGTGCGGATGCCGGCGATATAGGCGTGGTCGATGTCGGTCAGCTTCTTGATCGGGTTGGTGTTGAGGCAGCGATCGAAGGGAAGGCCAAGCGTGCCAACGAGATCGACCTCCGCTCGCGTCGCCACGTCGAACCCGCACCCAGCGGCGGCGACCGCGCGCAGCACCGCCGGGTGGGACGATGTCTTCACGGCGTAGTGCAGTCGAAAGCCCGTCAGATGCGACGCGAGCAGCCGGCACTGCTCGACCACGCGGTAGGGATCGAGCACCAGCAGCGGGGTGCCGTGCTGGGCGACGAGTGCGCGCCAGCCCTCGGTATCGCACCGGGCGCGCAGCTCCTCACGCAGCCGCGACCGCAACAGCGGGTTCACCGCCGACCTCCTCGATTGCGCGGCTGCGCACAGCCAACAGCCCCTTGAACCGCTCGTAGCTGAGAACGGTGATGGCGTAGAAACCGATGTCGGAGAACAACTTCGCGAACACCCAGCCCGCCACCACATTGTCGAACAGAAGCGGGCCCAGGAGGTAGGCCGCCGATGCGCCGATGGTCGCGGTGATCGCCGCGGCCGCCATCGAACCGGTCAGCAGGTACGCCACCGCGGCACCGCCGAGCTCGCCGACCGTGCCCGCGATTTCGTACGGCAGGTAGCGCCGAACCCACTCCGTGAGCTTCTGGCGGCTGGTGCGCGGGGCCTCCATGCATTGGAGTTTCGCGAGCAACGGCGCAGCAGTCGCGCGTAGCGCACTACCTCAATGTCGGAGGACGGCCACTACCCCGGCCTTGCCCCTCAGACTGGAACACGTTCTAATTCTGGGTATGGACTATGGGCTCGTACTCTTCACCAGCGATCGTGGGATCGCCCCGGCAGCGGCGGCCAAGCTGGCCGACGACCACGGTTTCACCACGTTCTACGTGCCCGAACACACCCACATCCCGATCAAGCGCGAGGCCGCCCACCCGACCACCGGCGACGAGTCGCTGCCCGACGACCGCTACATGCGCACGCTGGACCCGTGGGTGTCGCTGGGTACCGCGTGCGCGGTCACGTCACGGGTGCGGCTGTCGACGGCCGTCGCATTGCCCGTCGAACACGACCCCATCACGCTCGCCAAGTCGATCGCCACACTCGACCACCTCTCCGGCGGCCGCGTCAGCCTCGGCGTCGGATTCGGCTGGAACACCGACGAATTGGCCGACCACAACGTGCCCCCCGGCCGCCGGCGCACGATGCTTCGCGAATACATCGAGGCGATGCGCGCACTGTGGACCCAGGAGGAAGCCGAATTCGACGGCGAGTTCGTGAAGTTCGGCCCGTCGTGGGCCTGGCCCAAGCCGGTTCAAAGCCACATCCCGGTGTTGGTCGGCGCCGCAGGCACCGAGAAGAACTTCAAATGGATCGCGCGTTCGGCCGACGGCTGGATCACCACACCGCGCGACTTCACCATCGACGAACCGGTCAAGCTGCTGCAGGACACCTGGGCGGCGGCGGGCCGCGACGGCGCGCCGCAGATCGTCGCCCTGGACTTCAAGCCCGATCCCGAAAAGCTGGCCCACTGGCGCGAACTCGGCGTCACCGAGGTGCTCTTCGGCCTGCCCGACAAGACCGAGGACGAGGTCGCGGGCTACGTCGAACGGCTCGCGGGCAAGCTCGCCGCGCTGGTCTGAGCCGCGCGCAGGAGGTCGACGAACGCTGTGGCGGCGGCATCGACGCCCTTGTCGTCATTCGTCGCGGCCAGGTCGAGCAGCAGCCCGCGGATGACCGCGAGCCCGAGCCGGACGAACGCAGGGTCGGCGGCGCTTTGTGTCTTCGTGTCGACCTCCGTCAGCCAGGATTCGACGGCTCCGGGCAGCATGCGCGCGAACGGCTGCTCCCCCTGCGCACCGCGCGCGTAGCACTCGAAGAACAGCCGCTCGAACGGCCGCAGCTCGGGCCTGCGTACGTCGGCCCACATGGCCGCCATCGCGTCGGCGGGTTCCGTGTCGGCGGCGGGCAGCGTCGACATCTGCCGTCGCTCGACCTCGTCAACGACCGTCAGCAGCAGCTCTTCGCGTGACCCGAAGTGGTGCAACAACATCCGGTGGCTGGTGCCGACGGCTTCGGCGATATCCCGAAGCGACCGGTCACCCACGCCGCCTGCGGCGAACACCTCGATGAGGGCGTCGAGCAGCTGTCGTCGCCGCTCGAGGTCAGGAGGTCTTGCCACTCAGTTGCTCGCTGCGCGCCTTGAGGCCCTTCGCCTCGAGGTCGAGGTAACGCCTCGTGGTGCCGCGCATCAGCCGCGGCGATCAGCCCGCCCACCGGCCCCTGCTGGTCGAGCCGTTGCTTGACGTGCGTGTGGCCGCCGTGGGGGTGCACCTCGTGTACCGCGATCGTCCGGCCGCCCGGCGACCGCTGTTCCCACGTCCACGACCTGCCCTCGTCGAGTTCGGTGACCTCCCACACCAGTTTCGGCAGCCGCGGCTGCTTGATCTCGAACCGTTTCCCAACGGCGAGGCCGGGCCCGTCGAGGGCTTTGAGGGTGGTCACCGACGCCGTCCACTCGGGCCAGCGTTCGACGTCGGAGAAGACGTCCCAGACGAGGCTCGCCGGGGCGTCGATGTCGACGGCGCAGTCTGTAATCATGTACCAGATGGTACACCCATTGTGGCGTAGTCGACTACGCGTGCCGTCGACGGCGCGGGCAACGAGGGTCGTAGGCAAGAGAGCGTTGCGCGACCATCGGACGGCGCCGCTCCCGCTGACCGCGCCGCGTGGGATCAGGCCAGGCGAGCGCGGTTGCCCTGCTCGGCTGACGTCACGACGATGCGCGCACCGAGCGGATCTCCGTCGGACATCAGGCCGACGAGATCGGAGTCTTCCGTGAGAGCCATGAACCGGGAGCCGTCGGCGTCGAGCCTGCCGATGATGACCCCGGTGCGCACCGGCCAGTCGTAGCGCACAGAGTAAGTCTCGATCGTCGCGGGGCCGTCAGCCTGCTCCGTCACGGAAACCGTTGGCAGCACAGCGATTTCTTTGTTCAACTCAGCGCTGCGATCAGGCCGCCAATCGACCGGAAGAGTCGAGTAGATTCCCACCGAGTACTTGCTCATCGTTCCGCCGTTGGCGCCGACGAGGCCGAATCGGCCTGGCTTGTCGCGCATCTCGGCAACTGTCTCGGCGATCGCGTGCAGCGAGTAGCTGTTGCCCGGCCCGCCGAAATAGGGGAGACCGCCCGTCAGCGTCAACCCGCGCGGGTCGTCTCCGTCGATACCCAGCGCCTCGCACATGACGAACACCGGGAACGGGAAGCAGCTGTACAGATCGAAGGTGGAGATGTCGTCAACGCCGATCTCGGCCAGTCGCAACGCTTCCCGTGCGGCGTGCACCGTCGCCGGGCTTGCGCCGAGGTCGACACGGTCCAGCAGCGGCTGTTCGACCATGTCGGAGTGGCCGTGGACGTACACCCACTTCTCTTCCGGCACACCGAGTCGACGCGCCGCTTCCACCGACATCATCACCGCCGCCGCGCCCTGGTTGACCTGGTCGCGGGCGACGAGGAGGCGCGGATACGGATCGGAGATCATCCGGTTGTCGTCGGTGATCGTCATGATCTCGTCGACCGAACGCTCGACCGGCGATGCCGAGAACGGATTCTTTGCAGCGACTTTCGAGAACGGGGCGAAGAGTTCCGCCATCTCGCGGCGGTAATCCTCGACGCTGCGCCCGAGCCGGCCGCGGCGCGCGTTGTCCAGCAGGCCGTACTGCACGGGCGCACCGGTCAGCCCGTGCTTGATGGTGTATTCGCTGATGTAGGTGAAGATCTGGTGGCCGCGGTCTTCCATCTGGCCGTCGATGTGCTCGCCGTGGTCGGGCTTGTCGTCCCGCTTGGCAAAGGTCCGCAGCGTCGAACCGTTCTCCGAGCCGATGAGCAACACCACATCGGCTGTGCCCGCGGCGATCTCATTGCCGAACTCGGTGACGAGCTTCTGCGGCCCCTGCCCGCCGACCGGTTCGATGACCGACCGCGCGGGTTGCACCCCGAGGCGCTGCATCACCGAGCGTGGATAGTTGTTGGACTTGCCGAGCAGCACCGGCATGCCCGCCGAGATCTCGAACTGTCTCAGCCCGACGACGGCGTCGACGGCTTCGGCGACCGCGTCGGCATCGGCGCCGGTGTCGGCCAATGCGGCCTTGACCGCCTCGGTCGCCAGTTCCACCGCGGACATGCCCCGGTATGCCGGGTCGTCGATGTTCTCGGTGAACTGGCCGACGCCGACTATCACCGGGGTGCGCGGATCAACCATGACAGACCTCCTGGCGACTGTTAATTCGACAGGCTAACTGAAAACTGGAACGTGTTCCAATCCCTAGAGGCTCTGCAGGATCTCCCTGGCCAGGTTCGCGGTCTCCGACGGCGTCTTGCCGACCTTGACGCCCGCGGCCTCGAGAGCTTCCTTCTTGGCGGCCGCGGTGCCCGACGAACCCGACACGATGGCGCCCGCGTGCCCCATCGTCTTGCCCTCCGGCGCGGTGAAGCCCGCGACGTAGCCGACAACCGGCTTGGAGACGTTGGCCTTGATGTAGTCGGCCGCGCGCTCCTCGGCGTCGCCGCCGATCTCGCCGATCATCACGATGACCTTGGTGTCGGGATCCTTCTCGAACGCCTCGATGGCGTCGATGTGGGTGGTGCCGATGACCGGGTCGCCGCCGATGCCGATGGCGGTCGAGAAGCCGAAGTCACGCAACTCGAACATCATCTGGTAGGTCAGCGTGCCGGACTTGGACACCAGACCGACCGGACCGGAGTCGGTGATGTTGGCGGGCGTGATGCCTGCCAGCGCCTCGCCCGGGGTGATGATGCCGGGACAGTTCGGGCCGATGATCCGAATTGCCGGACCCTTCGCTCCCCCTTTTCCAGGTTGTACGCCCACGCATATGCACTGTCCTGCACCGGGATTCCCTCGGTGATGACGACCAGCAGCGGGATCTCGGCGTCGATGGCCTCGATGATCGCGTCCTTGGCGAACTTCGGCGGCACGAAGACGACGGACACGTCGGCGCCGGTCTCCTTCATCGCCTCGGCGACACTGCCGAACACCGGCAGCTCGACGTACTTGCCGTCCTTGTCGACGTGCGACACCGTCGTTCCCGCCTTGCGGGCGTTGACGCCGCCGACGAGCTGCGTGCCCGCCTTGAGCATCAGCGCGGTGTGCTTGGTGCCCTCGCCGCCGGTGATGCCCTGGACGATGACCTTGGAATCCGCGTTAAGGAAAATAGACATTGCTTGGCTCCCTTATTTGTTCGCCAGCTCGGCGGCTTTGTCGGCGCCGGCGTCCATGGTGTCGGCCTGGATCACGAGCGGATGGTTGGCGTCGGCGAGGATGCGGCGACCCTCCTCGACGTTGTTGCCGTCGAGGCGGACGATGAGCGGCTTGTTGGCTTCGTCGCCGAGGATCTTCAGCGCGTTGACGATGCCGGTGGCGACCGCGTCGCAGGACGTGATGCCGCCGAACACATTGACGAAGACACTCTTGACCTGGCTGTCGTTCAGGATCACGTCCAGCCCCGCGGCCATCACCTCGGCCGACGCGCCACCGCCGATGTCGAGGAAGTTGGCCGGTTTCACACCGCCGTGCTTCTCGCCGGCGTACGCCGTGACATCGAGCGTCGACATGACAAGGCCGGCGCCGTTGCCGATGATGCCGACCGCGCCGTCGAGCTTGACGTAGTTGAGATCGTGCTCTTTGGCCTTGAGCTCCAACGGATCTGTCGCGTCGCGGTCTTCGAACTCCGCGTGATCGGGATGCCGGAAGTCGGCGTTCGCGTCCAGGGTTACCTTGCCGTCGAGCGCGAGGATCTGATCGTCGGGCGTACGCACCAACGGGTTCACTTCGACCAGGGTGGCGTCCTCCTTGACGAACACCTCCCACAGCTTGGCGATCGTCACCGCTGCGGAGTCGAGCACCTCGGCGGGCAGGTGGCCCTTCTCGGCGATCTCACGCGCGAATGCCTCGTCGACACCCTTGGTCGCGTCCACGGGCACCCTGGCCAGCCGGTCGGGCTTGGTGGCGGCGACCTCTTCGATCTCCATGCCGCCCTCCACCGAGCACATGGCCAGGTAGGTGCGGTTGGCGCGATCGAGCAGGAAGGAGATGTAGTACTCCTCGGCGATGTCGCTGGCCTCGGCCACCAACAGCTTCTTCACGACGTGGCCCTTGATGTCCAGGCCGAGGATGTTCTGCGCGTGGGTGAATGCGTCGTCGGCGGTGGCCGCGTACTTCACACCGCCCGCCTTGCCGCGACCGCCGACCTTCACCTGCGCCTTCACCATCACCGGCTTGCCGATCTCCTCGGCGATGGCCTTCGCGTCGTCGGCCGACGTGGTCACCCGGCCGGGCGTGGTGGGAACGTTGTGCTTGGCGAACAGCTCCTTCGCCTGATATTCGAAAAGATCCATCAGCTCGCTGTCTGTGAGAAGAACACTTGTCTGCTTGGCTTTGACTTAGGCACCCGACGGGCTCGGGGGAACTTTATCGACACCAGTCGAGATCACCGGCACCGCCTACCGTCATGTGGCAGATCTCACCGAGGGTTCGACGGTGATACAAGTCACATTCACCCGTGGAATAGCCTCTCGAGTTGCCACGATCATTGGGATTTGGTTAACGTGCTCGTGGTCCAGATAACGGTATGGTCACGACTAAAGGATATTTCAGGTTGGCGGGGCAGCGTACGTTTGATTCTCCTCACGGAGTCGCGTTGAACGCTCGCACCAGGTGGGTAGATCCCGAGGCCACTGAAGTCACCGACATAATTCCTTTCAACGAGTTCGGCACCCTGTCTGACCTCGAGTTTCATCACAGCTCCGCGTTCGATCGCGAGTCGCAGGTCGTGCATGCTCCCGAGCTCGACGACATGCACGACACCGACGACCTGATCCCGCTGCGGCTTGCCGTGCCGACGAGGTTCCGCCCGGATACCCGTGACGAAGGCCGGCCGTCGCCCTCGCGGCGCGCACGCAACGCGACGCACGCCTACCGCGACAGCTACACCGACGTGAGCAACGGCGTCGCGGCCACCGACATCCTCGACCTGAGTGCCCGTCGTGCCGCCCAGCACCGCAAGGACACCGCCGGCGCCGTCAAGGGCAGGCTGATGATCGCCGCCATGGCCGCAGGCGCCACCGCGGCCGCCGCGCACTCGGTGATCAACAACTCCGACACCGTGGCTTCCGACACCGTGCTCGCCTCCGGCGAGGCGACCATTGCGGGCGGTGCCATCTCCGGTTCCACCGACGGCATGCAGGTGGTCACCGTCGCCGCGCCCGCCGCCGCCACGGTGCACGCCGAGGAGATCACCAAGGCCGCCGCGTTCGCCCAGGAGCGGGCCGAGCGCGAGGCGCGGCTGCAGCGCCCGCTGTTCGCGATGCCCACCAAGGGCGTGTTCACGTCGGGCTTCGGCTACCGCTGGGGCGTCCTGCACGCCGGCATCGACATCGCCAACTCGATCGGCACGCCGATCTACGCCGCCGCCGACGGGGTGGTCATCGACGCGGGCCCGACCGCCGGCTACGGCGCCTGGGTCAAGCTGCGCCACGCCGACGGCACCGTGACCCTCTACGGCCACATCAATTCCTGGAACGTCTCCATCGGCCAGCGCGTCTGGGCCGGTGACCAGATCGCGCAGATGGGCAACCGCGGCAACTCCACCGGACCGCACCTGCACTTCGAGGTGATGCAGAACGGCACCGACCGGATCGATCCGGTCGGATGGCTGGCCAAACGGGGACTCAGCCCCGGCAACGTAGGCTCCGTAAGTGTGAGTGACCCGGACCTTCCCGAGAAGTCCGAAGACGATTCGTCTCCCCCATCCGATGGGCTGTCCGCGCCCAAGACCGGAATCATCCGCCGTGCGCCGACGGGCTCGCTGCCGACGCTCGACGAGCCGCAGACCACTCACATCGGGGTGCACACCCATCCCGAATCGCAGACCAGCTACATCCCGCGCGCCAAGCCGGCGACCATCCGCGGCCGCGCTGCCGTCCGACCCAGGAGCGCCGCCGCGACCGCGGTCTTCGCGATTCTCAGCGGGTGGGCGACCGCCGTCATCGCCACCGACCTGATCACCGGCTGGTGGGCGTCGGACCGGCTGTTCTGCGTCGCGGTCGGGTTTCTGACCCTGGTGTCCGCTGGCGCGCTGATCGGCGGGTTGATCGCGCTGCTGCTTCGTCGGCGGATGGCCAGGGTTCTGGTCGTCGTGGGTTCGGTGATCGGGCTGCTGATCTTCGCGAGCCTGTTCGTGGCCGGCGCGAAGCTGCCACCCGTCGTCTACGCGATACCGGCGCTGCCGGTGATCACGATCGCGCTCGCGCTGCTGCCCGCCACCGCGCGGTGGGCAAGGCCGTAGCCGCTACAGCTTGCTGATCGGCGCGTGGTTGTGCATGAGCTTGACGCGGCCCGCGCTGCCGAAGTCGATCAGCGACATCGCGGATTCGCCCATGCCGGAGACCTCTTCGACGCGGCCGAGGCCGTACTTGTCGTGGGTGACGCGGTCGCCGGGCTCCAGCACGATCAGCGGGCGCTTGCCCGCGGACGACCGTGCGGGCGACGGCCGCGGGGTGCCGAACCGGCCCGCACCACTGACCGGCGCTGACTACTCCGCTTGGGAGGACGACGGCGCGGTATCGGTGCGCCGCCAGTCGATGAGCTCCTGCGGAATCTCGCGAAGGAACCGCGACTCCGGGTTGAGCATCGGCTGTCCCCACGACGACCGGACCTTCGCCCGGCTGACGTAAAGCCGTTGCCGCGCACGGGTTATCCCGACGTAGGCCAGCCGCCGTTCCTCCGATAACTCGCCTGCATCGCCGAGCGCCCGCATGTGCGGGAACATGCCGTCCTCCCAGCCGGTCACGAACACGACGGGAAACTCGAGGCCCTTGGCGGTGTGCAGCGTCATCATCGTCACCACACCCGCACCGTGCTCGGGCAGTTCGTCGGCGTCGGCGACCAGCGACACCCGCTCGAGGAACTTCGCCAGCACGCCGGTGTCGGGGATGTCCTCATCGTCGAGGTCGGTGCCCAGCGCCTCGGCGTTTGCCAGATCGGTGCTGAATTCGTGTGCGACGCTGACCAATTCGTTGAGGTTGTCGAGCCGCGCCAGATCCTGTGGGTCGCTGGAGGCCTCGAGCTCCGCGCGGTATCCGGTGCGGTCCAGCACGGCTTCGACAAGCTCACCCAGCTCACCGTCGAGGCGCCCCCGCAGATCGTCGAGCAGTTCGACGAAGCCCGCGATGCACTTCTCGGCGCGGGTGTTCAGCATCGGCACCCTGCCCTCGGCGGCCGCCTGCAGGGCGTCGTTGAAGCTGCTGCCGGTGTTCTCGGCGTAGACCGCGACGCACGCCTCGGCGCGGTCGCCGATGCCGCGGCGCGGTGTGTTGAGGATGCGTCGCATGCTCACCGAGTCGCCGGGGTTGTCGAGCACTCGCAGGTAGGCGACGATGTCGCGGATCTCCCTGCGCTCGTAAAAGCGAACGCCGCCAACGACTTTGTACGGAATACCCGCGCGGATGAACACCTCTTCCAGCGCTCGCGACGAGTTGTTCGTGCGGTAGAACACCGCGACGTCGTTGTACGTGATCTCCTTGCGGTCGGCCAGCGCGTCGATCTCCTCGGCGACGAACCGCGCCTCGTCGTGCTCGTTGTCGGCGACATAGCCGACGATCAGCTCACCCTCGCCCGCGTCCGTCCACAGCCGCTTCTCGCGGCGGCCGGCGTTGCGGGAGATGACGGAGTTCGCAGCCGACAGGATGTTCTGCGTCGAGCGGTAGTTCTGTTCGAGCAGAATCGTTGTGGCGTTGGGGAAGTCGCGTTCGAAATCCTCGATGTTGCGGATGGTGGCGCCGCGGAACGCGTAGATCGACTGGTCGGCGTCGCCCACCACGCAGAGTTCGGCGGGCGCGATCCCGTCGATCGTCGTCTCGGTGCCGACCAGCTCGCGGACCAGCGCGTACTGCGCGTGGTTGGTGTCCTGGTATTCGTCGACGAGGATGTGCCGGAAGCGGCGCCGGTAGTACTGCGCGATCTGCGGGAACGCCTGCAGCACAGCCACCGTCTCGCCGATGAGGTCGTCGAAGTCCAGCGCGTTGGCCGAGCGCAGCCGCCGCTGGTACTCGCCGTACACCTCGGCGATGATGCGCGCGAGGTCGTCCTCGGCCTCGGACGCCTCCGCGGCGGCCTGCTCGGGCCCGATCAACTCGTTCTTGAGGTTGGAGATCCCGTTGGCCAGCAACCGCGGCGAATGCCGCTTGGTGTCCAGCCCCATGTCCTTGCCGATCATCAGCAGCAGCCGGCGCGAGTCGTCGGCGTCGTAAATCGAGAAGTTGGAGTTCAGCCCCGGCAGCAGCGACGCCTGGTTGCGCAGGATCCGCACGCAGGTGGAGTGGAACGTCGACACCCACATCGCGCGGGCCCGCGGGCCGATCAGCCCCACCACCCGCTCGCGCATCTCGGCGGCGGCCTTGTTCGTGAACGTGATGGCCAGGACCTGGCCAACGCCGACGTCACGGGCGGCCAGCAGGTAGGCGATCCGGCGGGTGAGCACGGCCGTCTTCCCCGACCCCGCCCCGGCGACGATGAGCAGCGGCGAGCCAACGTGGCGCACCGCCTGGCGCTGCTGCGGGTTGAGCCCGTCGAGAAGTTCGTCGGCCGGCGAATCAGTTACGTGCACACTCATGTCTGCCCCAACTTACCGCTCGGAGGGGACATTCTTTGCGCTGGCGGCGGGCCGGATGGCACACTTATTTCGTGCTCATCAAGCAGGGTCGATTTTTCTACGGGTACCGGCCAGCGGTGCCCGTGGTCTAGCTGCTTCCCCAGAGCCCCGCGGTCCGCTTCTGGATCCGGGGCTCGTCTCTTGTGTGAGGCCCGAAACCGGACGCAGATCGCGGCCCAACACAATGAGGAGTCCGGAAAATGTCTATCGAAACGGAAGCCGTGGCCGACATCGACGATCTTCGCCAGGAGATCGACCGACTCGACGCCGAGATCCTTGCCGCGGTGCAGCGCCGCACCGAGGTGTCGAAGCTGATCGGCAAGGCCCGGATGGCCTCCGGCGGCACCCGGTTGGTGCACAGCCGCGAGATGAAGGTCATCGAGCGCTACAGCGAGCTGGGCCCCGAGGGCAAAGATCTGGCGATGCTGCTGCTGCGGCTGGGCCGCGGCCGCCTCGGGCACTGAGCCTCCGTCCGCGATTCGGGCGCGCTGGGTCATCCTCAGCATGACCAGCCGCGCCGAAACCACTATTTGCGCAACGCGTCGGTGAGCCATGGCGTCAGCCACTCCACCGCATCCGGCGTGGGGTGCAGGCCGTCCATCCGCATCTTGATGCCGTCCACCCGGCTGGTGTAATAGCCGTCGGGACACAGCTTCTCGTTGAGGTCGAGCACTGACGCGTTCTTGCGGCCGGCGACGACGCGGCGCAACAACGCGTTCCACGCGTCGACGCGATCGGGCTCGTCCTCCGGGTACAACGACCCGTCGGGCTGCTCGCCACGGCGGTTGTAGGGCGTAGTGGTCACCACGACGCGGGCGCCCGTCGAGCCCAGGATGTCGATGGCGCGCCGGAGTTCGCCCGCGATGTATCCGTCGAAGCCGGCATCGCCGACATGCGTCCAGTGCCCCTCGTTGACGCGGTCCACGGTCTCCCAGCGGCCGATGATCAACAGCGCGACGTCGGGCTTGGCGTGGCTGATCCGCTGCGACCAGCGGGCGGGCCAGTTCTCGCACTCGGGTTTCTGGGCGAGGGTCTCGCCCGTCGACCGGTACGGCCCGCCTCGCGCGATGCCGCAGCCGATGGTGGTGAAGTCGACGAACTTGAACCCCGGCGTCGGCGGCAGATAGCGCATCATCGTCCACGCCATCGAATCCCCGAAGACGGCGACGGTGCGGGTGCCAGGCGCCACCCTGGCGGTGCCGCCGATCTCGACCGGCACCTCCGGGTGCGCGGCGGCGGCGAGCACGTTCGGGGCTGCCGGACGCTCGCCGCCAGGCGTGATGCCGACCGGTACGACGACCATCGTCGCCACCGCGGCGGTGGCCAACGTCGCCCCGGCCAGCCGCAACTGCGGGACGTGCACGGGCCGCCAGCGCTTGACCGGCTGCTCGATCAGCCACCACGACATCGCGGCGACGGCCACGGTCGCCACCGCCCGGATCGCGAACAGCGACATGCCGGTCAGGCCGGTGCGCTCGCCGTTGAGCGCGAGGAAGATCGGCCAGTGCCAGAGGTAGACGCCGTAGGAGATGACGCCGAGCCACACCAGCGGCGGGAAGGCCAGCACGCGCGCCACCAGCCCGCGCTGCTCCAGCGCCACCGGGGCGACGATGAAGACCGCCGCGAGCGCGACCACGATCAGCAGGCCGCGGCGGAACTCCGGCGCGCTGCCCGTCGCGAAGTGCGCGACGACGCCGAGCATCGTCAGCCCGATCACTGGCAGGATCTGCGCGATCCAGCGGCCCCAGCGGGCCCGGATCTGCGAGCCGTAGCGCGCCAGCACGGGCCAGTCCCTGACCAGCAGCGCGGCCGCCGCGGCGCCCACGAGCAGCGCCTGCGCGCGGGTGTCGGTGCCGAAGTAGACCCTGTTCAGCGCGGCCCCCGAATCTCCAGTCACCATCAGGCATGACGCGACCGCCGACGCCGCCGCACCCGCGACAGCGATCCCGACGACGACCATGCGGACCGTGCGTAGCTTCGGTTCGGTGTCGCGACGCCTCATCAGCAGTGCGAGTGCCACGGCGACGGCCAGCAGCACCAGCGGCCACACGACGTAGTACTGCTCCTCCACCGCGAGCGACCAGGTGTGCTGCAGCGGCGACGGCGGGTCGCCCTGGGTGAAGTAGTCCGTGTCGCGGAACACGAAGACCCAGTTGGCCACCCAGAAGAAGGCGCCGACGGCGTCGTCGCGCACGGCGGCCACGGCGTCCGACGGGAACAGCTCGCGCAGCACGACGACGGCCATCACCATGACGATCAGCGCGGGCAACAGCCGTCGCGCGCGGCGCACCCAGAACCCCGGCAGGTCGATCGTGCCGGTGCGGCCGAGTTCGTCGAGCAGCAGCGAGGTGATCAGGAAGCCGCTCAGCACGAAGAACACGTCGACGCCGATGAACCCGCCGGGCACACCTGGGATGCCGCCGTGGTCGGCGAGCACGAGCCCGACGGCCACCGCGCGGATGCCGTCCAGCGCGGGGATGCCGTTCCCACGCCTGGGCCGCGGCGACGCCCTCGGCGCGCCGCGATCGACGGCGCGTTCGGGCGCCGCGACCCACCGGTGGCCACTCACCGATGGAATCTTTCCCGCGCGAGCAGACGCGAACTCGCATTAGCGGCGGCGTGTCCGTGCGATTTTGCGTCTGCTCGCGCAGAGTTACTTCGTCAGCGCGATGTACTTCGTCTCGAGGTACTCCTCGATGCCCTCGAATCCGCCCTCGCGGCCGAAGCCGGACTCCTTGACGCCGCCGAACGGCGCGGCCGCATCAGAGATCACGCCGCGGTTGACGCCGACCATGCCGGACTCGACGCCCTCGGCCGCGCGCAGCGCGCGGTCGAGGTCACGGGTGTAGATGTAGGCGGCAAGGCCGTACTCGGTGTCGTTGGCGGCGGCGATGCCCTCCTCCTCGGTGTCGAAGCCGGTGATCGGCGCGACGGGCCCGAACACCTCCTCCTTGAGGATGCGGGCGTCGGCGGGCACGTCGGCGAGCACCGTCGCGGGGTAGAAGTTGCCCGGTCCGCCGGGGGCGACGCCGCCGACGGCCACCGTCGCGCCGCGCGACACGGCGTCGGACACCAGATCGGACACCGTGGCCACCTGCTTGGCGTTGATCAGCGGCCCGAGCGTCGACGACTCGTCGATGCCCTTGCCGAGCTGGAACTCGCTCATCCGCTTGACCAGCTTCTCGGTGAACTCCTCGCGCACGGAGTTCGCGACGTGGAAGCGGTTGGCGGCCGTGCACGCCTCGCCGCCGTTGCGCATCTTGGCCAGGATCGCGCCCTCGACGGCCGCGTCGACGTCGGCGTCGTCGAACACGATGAACGGCGCGTTGCCGCCCAGTTCCATCGACGTCCGCAGCAGCGCGTCCGACGACTGCTTGACCAGTGCCTTGCCCACCCCGGTCGATCCGGTGAACGTCAGCTTGCGCAGCCTGCCGTCGTCGATCAGCGCGGTGGTGACCTCGCGGGGGTTGTTGGTGGGCAGCACCGACAGCACGCCCTTGGGCAGGCCCGCGTCGTCCATCAGCTTGGCCAGCAGCAGCATCGTCAGCGGTGTCTCCTGCGCGGGCTTGACGATCATCGTGCAGCCCGCCGCGACCGCGGGCCCGATCTTGCGGGTGCCCATCGCCAGCGGGAAGTTCCACGGCGTGATCGCATAACACGGGCCGACGGGCTGCTTGGTGACGATGATGCGGCCCGTGCCCGCGGGGCTCGGGGTGTACCTGCCGTGGATGCGCACGGCCTCCTCGGCGAACCAGCGGAAGAACTCCGCGCCGTAGGTGACCTCGCCCATGCTCTCGCGCAGCACCTTGCCCATCTCCAGGGTCATCAGCGTCGCGAGGTCCTCGGCGCGTTCGGTGATCTTCTCGAACACCGCGCGCAACACCTCGCCGCGTTCGCGCGGCGCCGTGGCCGCCCAGTCCGCCTGCGCCGCGGCGGCGGCGTCGAGTGCGGCGATCGCGTCGTCGGCGGTGGCGTTGGCCACCGAGACCAGCACCGAGTCGTCGGAGGGGTCGAGCACGTCGAACGTCGACGAAGCCTCGCGCTCCTCACCGCCGATCCACAGACCGGTGGGGACTGACTTCAGCAGGGCGTAAGTATCCATGACTCTCTCTTACACCTTCGTTCAAACGGCCGCACTAGGGTCGAGACATGAGCGTCGAAACGCAACAGATTCCCGACATCTCAGCCACTCCAGCATGGCAGGCGCTGGCGCGACATCACGATCAGATCCGCGACAAACACATCCGCGACCTGTTCGACGAGGACCCCGCCCGGGGCACCGAACTGGCGCTGACGGTCGGCGACCTCTACATCGACTACAGCAAGCACCGGATCACCCGCGAAACGCTGACATTGCTGGTCGATCTGGCGCGAGCCGCCAACCTGGAACAGCGCCGCGACGCCATGTATTCCGGCGTGCACATCAACACCTCCGAGGACCGCGCGGTGCTGCACACGGCGCTGCGCCGGCCCCGAGGAGCCGAGTTGACCGTCGACGGCCAAAACGTCGTCTCCGACGTGCACGAGGTGCTCGACCGGATGGGCGACTTCACCGACCGGCTGCGCAGCGGCGAGTGGACGGGTGCGACGGGGCAGCGGATCGCATGCGTGGTCAACATCGGCATCGGTGGCTCCGACCTGGGTCCGGTGATGGTCTACAACGCGTTGCGGCACTACGCCGACGCGGGCATCTCGTGCCGGTTCGTGTCCAACGTCGACCCGGCAGACCTGGTGGCCAAGCTCGACGGGCTCGACCCGGCCACAACGCTTTTCATCGTCGCGTCGAAGACGTTCTCCACGCTGGAGACGTTGACGAACGCGACCGCGGCGCGCCGCTGGCTGACCGAGACGCTCGGCGACGCGGCGGTGGCCAAGCACTTCGTCGCGGTGTCGACGAACAAGAAGCTGGTCGACGACTTCGGCATCAACACCGACAACATGTTCGGCTTCTGGGACTGGGTCGGCGGCCGCTACTCCGTCGACTCGGCGATCGGCCTCTCGGTGATGGCGGCGATCGGCAAGGAGCGGTTCGCCGAGTTCCTGGCCGGCTTCCACATCATCGACGAGCACTTCAAGACAGCGCCGTTGGAGGCGAATGCGCCTGCGCTGCTTGGGCTCATCGGTCTCTGGTACAACAACTTCTTCGGCGCGCAGTCGCGCGCGGTGCTGCCGTACAGCAACGACATGTCGCGCTTCGCCGCCTACCTGCAACAGCTGACGATGGAGTCCAACGGCAAGTCCGTGCACGCCGACGGGTCCCCGGTGACCACCGACACGGGCGAGATCTTCTGGGGCGAGCCGGGAACCAACGGCCAGCACGCGTTCTACCAACTGCTGCATCAGGGCACCCGCCTGATTCCCGCCGACTTCATCGGATTCAGCCAGCCCACCGACGATCTGGCGACCGCCGACGGCACCGGCAGCATGCACGACCTTTTGATGAGCAACTTCTTCGCCCAGACGCAGGTGCTGGCGTTCGGCAAGACCGCCGAAGAGATCGCCGCCGAGGGCACGCCGCCAGAAGTGGTGCCGCACAAGGTGATGCCGGGCAACCGGCCGTCGACATCGATTCTCGGAACGCAGTTGACCCCGTCGATCATCGGGCAGCTGATCGCGCTCTACGAGCATCAGGTATTCACCGAGGGCACGGTCTGGGGTATCGACTCCTTCGACCAGTGGGGTGTCGAGCTGGGCAAAACGCAGGCCAAGGCGCTGCTTCCGGTGATCACCGCCGAGTCGTCGCCGCCGAAGCAGTCGGACAGTTCGACCGACGCCCTGGTGCGTCGCTACCGCGAGGAGCGGGGCCGCAGTTCCTAGGCGTCGGCCGGCTCGGCGTCCCGTTTGGTCCACGCCAGGATCATCGAAGGGGTGCAGCCGCCGATCACCAGCGCGGTGGTCGCCATCAGGCCGCCTGCGTAGGCAATGTCCAGCGCGGAGTCCGCGTCGACGTGCTTGAACACGGCCGAACTGAAGATCAGGAAGAAGATCGGCAGCAGCATCAGATACTGCGTTACCGTCAACCCGATGGACCGCGCGCTGTTGCGCTGCTGCAGTTCGAACTCGTCCAGTGCCGCCAGCGGTGCGTCACCCTGCCTGCTCGAGACGATCTGCAGCACGACCCACAGCGGGAAGAACACCAGGCTTGCCGGCAGCCACAACAATGGCGCCCACCAGAAACCGAAGGCGCACAACACACTCACCACGGCCATGAAGCCGAACGTGCACGCCACCGCGACGACGAGCGCGCGACGGCGTTGCTGGGTGCGCCAGCCGGGAAGCTTGTTCGCATAAGCGCTCTCACGCTTGAGGAATCGCCGGGTCCGGAAGTCTTGATACCGGTCGATGAGGGTTTCAGCCATCGGTCATGCCTCCTTGGGTTGGGTTCGGCCGTAGAGCTCGGTGGACAGCGGCCCGAACGGGGTTCGGGAGAAGACGGCCTCGACGGGTAGCCCGAACACATCGCCGATGCGGAACGCCAGATCGAGGCTCGGATAGTGATCGCCCCGCTCCAGCGCCCCGACCGTCTGCGGGTTGACGTTGATCAACGCCGCCAGCTCGGCCCTCGTCATGGACCGCTCCGCGCGCAATACGGCGATGCGGTTGTGGATGGGAAGGGTTTCCCCTCGCCTCACGGGACTCATACAACTAATTGTTAGGAAAACCCAACGCCCTGTCAAGGAGTGTGCCGCGAAATGGCATTCCAGCAGGCAAATGTCGAGAAGGGGCCTGCGGCGATGCAATCTCGCGGGTGACATCAGAACGACGAACGCGGCGGGAACATCCGCATGGACACTCCCGCCGCGCTCGTCGACTGGTTATTCCGTTGTGTGGCTACGGTTTAGCCGACTGAGCGGCATCCGTAGATCGGCACGCAGAACATCAAGCGGGCTAAGCAAAAGGCTTCGTCAGCCGGGGCGGCAGCACCTTCATCAGCTGCACCAGCGGCGCCCACGGCCAGAACGGCACCGCGGCGCGGCCGCTCTCCTTTTCGATCGCATTCACCATCGCCTTGGTGCCGCTCTCGTTGTCCACCATCAACATCGTCGACGCCGACTTGGCCGTCATCTCCGACTCGATGTAGCCCGGCTCCAGCACCGTGATCTTGATCGGCCCGCTCGGGTACTCGGCGCGCAGCGATTCGCCGAGCGACGACACGCCCGCCTTGCTCGCCGCGTAGGCCGCCTTGACGCCGGGCACGCCCTTGTTGCCGAGCACCGACGAGATCAGCACCAGATGCCCGCCGCCGGAGTTCTTGAACATCTCTAGCGCGGTCTCGATCTGCACCAGCGCCGCAACGAGGTTCGTCTCGATCGTCTGCTTGTTGGCCCACAGCTTGCCGGACCCCAGCGGGGCACCCTTGCCGATGCCCGCATTGACGATGACGCGGTCGATGCCGCCCAGCTGGTCCTCCAGCTCGGCGAACACCTTCGGCACCTGGTCGTGGTCGTTGACGTCGAGCGCCGCGACGGCCACGGTGATGCCGGGATGCCGCCCCGTCAGCTCCGCCTTCAATTCGTCGAGGCGGTCGACGCGTCGGGCGCACAGCGCAAGGTCGCGGCCCTTGGCGGCGAACGCCCTGGCCATACCCGCCCCGAGGCCGGAACTGGCACCGGTGATCAAGATCTTCTGGCGTGTCACCCGGACAGCCTAAGCATGATGGACCGATGAGCCGTAATCGAACCGCTGCCGCGCTGGTGACCGCGTCGCTGCTGGTCGGCGCGTTGCCCGCGACCGCCTATGCCGAACCCGACAATCCGCTGTACCGGCTGGTCGACACCGCCGCGCAGCGACTGGCCACCGCCGACCCCGTCGCGGCGGCGAAATGGATCAACGGCGGTCCGATCACCGACCCCGCGCGCGCCGACCAGGTGCTCGATGCGGTAGGCGCCGACGCCACCGCACACGGCGTCGACGCCGGCTACGTCCGGGCGATCTTCACCGACCAGATAGCGGGCAGGAATTCACTGCATGGCCCCGCCTGTCAGACCGAGATCCAGGAGGCGACGGACGCGGTCGCAGATGCCCGTGCCCTCGACCCGCTGTACCGGCAGGCGCTGTCGTCGGCGACACGGTCGTACTGCATCACGTGAGCCCTACTTCACACCGGGGACGCGGCGAAGCGCCCGCAGTCCCGCGGTCATCACGCGGGCGTACCGGTCTGCCCGGATCCACGGCGGTGCACCGACGGGCAGCACCCGCTCGGTGGCGATTGTCTGCGACTCCGTGTATTTCGTGATTCCGTGCTCGCCGTGGCGGCGGCCCAC
The DNA here is from genome assembly GCA_963786995.1 of uncultured Actinomycetota bacterium. Lineage (GTDB taxonomy): Bacteria > Actinomycetota > Actinomycetes > Mycobacteriales > Mycobacteriaceae > Mycobacterium. The sequence continues at coordinate 478,297 of CAWBBH010000013.1, forward strand.
ACCGGAGTCCTTCATGCCGCCCATCGGCGCGTCGACCGACGCCCAGGCGGCGGCGTAGGCCTCGTTGACGTTGACTGTCCCTGCCTGCAGTCGGGCGGCGACCCGTCTGCCGCGCTCGCGATCCGAGGTCCAGACACTGAAGTTGAGCCCGAACCGGCTGTCGTTGGCCTTCGCGATCGCCTCCTCCTCGGAGTCCACCGGGTAGAGCGACACCACCGGGCCGAAGGTTTCGTCCTCGTAGGCGTCCATCCCCTCGCGAACCCCGGAAAGAATCGTCGGCTCGTAGAAGTACGGGCCGATGTCGGGTCGCGCCCTGCCGCCTGCGAGCACCGTCGCACCCTTGCCGACCGCATCGTCGACATGCTGCGTGACGGTCTCGAGTTGCTGCGCGTTGATCAGCGAGCCCATGTCCGCCGAATAGTCCAATCCCGCAGTGAGTTTCATCGATCTGGTCGCGGTGACGAAGCGATCGACGAAGGCGTCCCACATCGCCGTTGGCACATAGATACGTTCGATCGAGATGCACAGCTGCCCGGAGTTCGAGAAGGCTGCCCGCACCGCGCCGCGCGCGGCCTTGCCGACGTCGGCGTCGTCCAGCACGAGCAGCGCGTTCTTCCCGCCGAGTTCCATGGAGTAGTCGATCAACCGCTCCGCGGCCTGCTTCGCGACGGTGCGGCCGGTGCTGGTCGAACCGGTGAACATCAGGTAGTCGGATTGCTCGATGATCGGTGTGCCGAGTTCTGAACCGGGCCCGGTGACCGTCTGCACCAATCCGGGCGGCATGCCTGCCCGCTCGAGCATCGCAACAGCCCACAGATGCGAGAACGGCGTCCGGTCATCGGGTTTGGCCAGCACCGCGTTGCCCGCGACGATCGCGGGCAGCGCGTCGCTGATACCGAGAGTGAGCGGATAGTTCCACGGCGAGATGACGCCGACAAGCCCCTTCGGGTGGTGGTGTTCCCACACCTCGGTCAACATCAGCTGCACGCCTTGGCGGCGCTTGGGCCGCAGGTAGTCCTCGGCCGTGTGCGCGTAGTACCGCGACGTCAGAGCGACGTCGATGACTTCTTCGAAGGCGTGCCTCCGCGCTTTTCCGTTCTCCAGCTGGATCAGGTCGAGCACTTCGTCTTGATGTGCCAGCACGAGGTCGTGCAGGCGAAGCAGCACTTCGGCGCGTTCGGCCACCGGCCTGGCCGCCCACTGCACCTGCACTTCGCGGGCGCGGCGCGCCGCCACGGCGACATCCTCGGCGGAGCAGTGCGGCACGTGCCCGAGCGGTTCTCCCGTCATGGCGTCGGTGATCTCACGGCGACGTGAGGCGTCTGCGGCCTCTACGCGCCGCGCCAAGTCGTTGAGGAGCGGGGCGAGGCGGGTGCTGTTATCGGCTGCCTGCAGTGTCGTCATTGTGGTGCCTTCCAGCTAGGGCCGGTTCGGGGGTCGACGCGGCAGCCGATGATTTGGACGCCGCCCCGGACCCGTGCTGCCATGGTTGCGGGTTGCCCGAATCTCTCCGCCCTAAGCACCGATTTCGGTGGACCGCGCGCTCACTTGAGCAGCCGCGACATCCGGCGGTCGGCGAGCACCTTGCCGCCGGTCTGACAGGTGGCGCAGTACTGGAACGACTTGTCCGCGAACGACACTTCCCGCACGGTGTCGCCGCACACCGGGCACGGCAACCCGGTCCGCGCGTGCACCCGCAGGCCGGACCGCTTCTCCCCCTTGAGCGTCGCCGCCTGCTGACCGACCGACCGCGACACCGCGTCGGTGAGCACCGAGATCATGGCGTCGTGCAGCGCCGCCAACTGGGCTTCGGTGAGCTTGCCCGCCGTCGCGAACGGCGACAGCTTGGCCACATGCAGGATCTCGTCGCTGTAGGCGTTGCCGATGCCCGCGATCACCTTCTGGTCGGTGATGACGGTCTTGATTCGGCCGGAGTTGCCCTCGAGCACCGACGCCAACGCGTTCTGGTCCAGGCTCAGCGCGTCGGGGCCAAGCGAGGCGATCTGCGGCACCGACATCGGATCATCGACCAGCCAGACCGCCAACCTCTTCTGCGTGCCTGCCTCGGTGAGATCGAATCCCGCTGCCTCTCCAGGTTTTCCGAGATGCACACGCAGCGCGATCGGGCCTTTGCCCGGCTTGAGCGGCGCGGCGGACAACTGGTCGGACCAACGCAGCCAGCCTGCCCGCGACAGGTGGGTGATGAGGTGCAGATCGCCGGCCTGCAGGCCCAGATACTTGCCCCACCGGTTGGCGCCGCTGACCTCGCGCCCGTGCAGCGCGGTGGTCGGCGGATCAAAGGTTTTCAGCACCGACAGCGCGGCGACGTCGACACGTCCGACGGTGAGGCCGACGGCGTGCCGACGGAGGTGGTCGGCCAGTGCCTCGACCTCGGGCAGTTCCGGCATGAATCCAGTCTGCCTTAACCTCGGGCAGATGACGTCCGACGGCATGAACATCGCCGACCTGCGCGCTCTCACCCCCGGCTGCCGGCACCGCAACCACCTCAACAATGCGGGTGCCGCGCTGCTCAGCACACCGACGATCGCTGCCATGACCCACCACTTGCAGCTCGAGGCTCAAATCGGCGGATACGAGGCGGCCGAGGCGGCCGCCGACCAGATCGACGACACGTACCGGGCGCTCGGCGAGTTGGTCGGCGCATCGGCGCACGAGATCGCGCTGTTCGACAACTCGACGCACGCGTGGAACGCCGCCTTCTACTCGGTTCCGCTGGACGCGGGCGACCGCATCCTGACCGGCCACAGCGAGTACGGCAGCAACGTGCTTGCCTATCTGCAGGTTTCGCAGCGGACCGGCGCGGAGGTGGTCGTCGTCCCCGACGACGAGACCGGCCAGATCGACCTCGACGCGCTGGCCGGCCTCGTCGACGAGCGCACCAAACTGGTCGGGCTCAGCTGGGTGCCGACCGCGGGCGGTCTGGTGAACCCCGCCGCCGAGGTCGGCAGGATCGCCCGCGAGGCAGACGCCCTTTTCCTGCTCGACGCCACCCAGGCTGTCGGGCAGTTCCCGATCGACGTCCAATCCCTCGGATGCGACATGCTCACCGGCACCGGCCGCAAGTTCCTGCGCGGGCCACGCGGCACCGGGTTTCTGTATGCCGGGCCCCGCGCGATCGACCGGCTCGAACCGTTCGTCGCCGAGATCCGCTCCGCCAGATGGGCCGGCGGGCGATCTTTCACCTGGGCAGACGGCGCGCAGCGGTTCGAGACCTGGGAGAACAGCTACGTCAACATCGTCGGGCTCGGGGCGGCGGTCCGTCAGGCGCTCGACATCGGACTCCCCGAAATTCGGAGTCGCAGTAGCGAACTCGGGGCGCAGCTGCGCGACGGTCTCGCCGCGACCGATCGCGTGACCGTGCACGATCTCGGCGCCGAGCGCTGCGCGATCGTGACGGCGAAGGTCACGGGCATCGACAGCACGGCCGTCGCCGACGCGCTGGCGGCCCAACGGATCAACGTCAGCACAACGGTGGCCGAGCACAACCAGTTCGACACCCGCGACGTGCATCCGCTGATAAGGCTTTCGCCGCACTACTACAACACCGAGGACGAGATCGACCAGGCGATCGACGCCGTCGCGGCACTGGCTCGCTAACGAAACCTCAAGCGCGGGTGAGCCGTTTGGTGTCTCCCACGATCAGCGACAGCGCCCAGCTGACGACCGACAGCACGATCGCCGCCCAGATCGCCGTCCACCAGAAGTCGTCGATGTAGAGACCCCAGTGGGTGGTGTGCTCGGTGATCTGAGAGGTGATCCACAACATCAACGCGTTGATGACGATGTGGATCAGGCCGAGCGTGAGGATGTACAGCGGGAACGAGATGATCTGGACGATCGGCTTGATGATCGCGTTCACCAGACCGAAGATCAGCGCGACGAACAGGATGATCCCGATCCGCTGCAGGGTCGTGTCGCCGCCGACGAAGTCGATGCCGGAAACGACCAGGGTGACTATCCACAAAGCGAATCCGGTCAGCGCCACACGCAGCAGAAATGCCATTGGCCGATTCTAGGCCCCGCGCAGCAGGTAGGTGTCCATGATCCACCCGTGGCGCGCCCTCGCCTCGGCTCGCATGGTCGCGATCTGCTCACCGACCTCGCCGACGGTGCCCGACGCCAGAAGCTCGTCGGGAGTGCCGAGGTAGGCGCCCCACCAGATTCGGGTGTCGGGAGGGCAGGACCGGAAGGCGCAGTCGCCGTCGAGCATCACCACAGCGCTTCCGGACAGGCCGTCCGCGGTCAGTCGCCGGCCCGTGGTGATCAGCACCGGCTCGCCGATGTCGTTGAGCGGTATGCGATGTCGAGCCGTCAGCACCTGGATCGCGGTGATGCCGGGGATGACGTCGTAGGTGAAGTCGACGCGCTGCGCCACCGCGTCGAGGATACGCAGCGTGCTGTCGTACAGCGACGGATCGCCCCACGCGAGGAAGGCGCCGACGCCGTCGGGGCCGAGTTCGCGTTCGAACGCGTCGGCCCAGAGGGCGGCCCGCGCGGAGTGCCAGTTTGAGACGGCCTGCCGATACTCGGTGTCCTTGGCGCGCGGCGGGTCCTCGAGCTCGACGAAGCGGTAGCCGGGCTCGTCGATGAACCGCTCGCAGATCCGCCGACGCAGTTCGAGCAGATCGCTCTTCGCCTCGCCCTTGTCCATCGCGAAGAACACCTGCGTGTCGTTGAGCGCGTCGACAGCCTCCGCCGTCACATGATCCGGGTTGCCTGGCCCGATGCCGATGACGTGGATGTGCCGAGTCACGCCCGTGAGTATGCGCTAGCGTTCGCCGCCCCTGCTGCGCCGCAGTTCCTCCGCGCGCTCGATGTCCTTCTGCTCGGCCGCCTCGTTCTTGTCGAGCACCCGGGTGTCGCGCGGCGGCAGCTGAAGATCGCGCTCGGCGCCCAGACCGGCCTGCAGCTGCCGCCCCCGTTCCAGCTCGGCGTCCAGTTCGGCACCGAACAGCAGGGCCAGGTTGGTGATCCACAGCCAGAGCAGGAAGACGATCACACCTGCCAGCGCGCCGTAGGTCTTGTTGTAGCTGCCGAAGTTCGCGACGTAGAAACCGAACCCCACCGAGGCCACCAGCCACGTCAGGATCGCGAATCCGGCGCCGATGCTGATCCACCGGAACTTCGGCTGCTTGATGTTCGGCGTGGCGTAGTAGAGCACCGCGACGGCAAGGACGACGCAGACCACGATCACCGGCCACTTCGCGATGTTCCACGTCGTGACGGCGATCGAGCCCGCTCCGATGGCGTCGCCGACGGCCTGCGCGATCGGCCCGCTGACCGCGAGCATCACCACGACCGCGGCAGCCAACACCAGGCCCCCGAGGGTGAGAACGAGTTGCAGCGGGCGCAGCTTCCACACCGGGCGTCCCTCGTCGATCTCGTAGATGCGGTTCATCGCCCTGCCGAAGGCGCCGACATAGCCTGACGCCGACCACACCGCGCCGAGCACGCCGGTGATCAACGCGATGCCTGCCGACGGCGAAGCCACCAACTGCTCGATGGACGGCCGCAACAAGTCCATTGCGTCAGCCGGCACCACACTCGAGGCGGTGTTCAGCACGGTGTCGACGGTCTCGCGACCCTGCCCGAAGACGCCGAGCAGCGACACGAGAACCAGCAGAGCCGGAAACAGCGACAGCACTGCGTAATAGGTCAACGCGGCGGCGAGATCGGTGCACTGGTCCTGTTGAAATTCGCGCAGCGTCTTGCGCAGCACGAACAGCAGCGACGGCTTGGTGAGGTCGGTCGGCGATTCCGGTTTGCGCGGGTCGTCAGGATCCGGTGGACGCGACTCGGTGGTGCTCTCGGTGGTCATACGCGACCGTTACCCGGTGACGCGTCCGTCAAACGACCGGCTGGAGAAAGTACCCGGTACCGCGGGTATTGACATCTTTCGCGTTTGCTCCCTACCTTTGATGCACATCACCTATAAAGGGAGTCGCGGATGACCGCCTCGATGAGGCAGCAGCCAGCAACCACCACCCGCCAGGAGTTCGCCGAGCGACTGCTCAAAGGGTCGGTGAAGAAGTCCTACGCGCCCGTCGTCGACATCGACTGGGATGCGCCGCTTGACCCGGACAAGTTCTTCCTGCCGCCGAGGTGTGTGTCGCTCTACGGCACCCCGATGTGGGACGAGATGACCCGTGAGCAGCAGATCGAGTTGTCGCGGCAGGAACTGGTCAACACGTTGTCCGCGGGCATCTGGTTCGAGAACATCCTGAACCAGGCGCTGCTGCGCAAGCTCATGCACCAGGATCCGACGGCCCGCACGACTCACTATGAGCTGACCGAACTCGGGGACGAGACCCGTCACATGGTGATGTTCGGTAAGGCGATCGAGCACGTCGGCGCCAAGCCGGTGCAGCCGCGCCGGTACCACCGGATGATCATCAACACGCTGCCGTTCGCCTTCGTCGGCTCCGTGCTCTGGGTGGCGGCACTGATCGGCGAGGAGATCTTCGACTCGCTGCAGCGACAGATGATGGACGATGACGACCTACAACCGATGGTGCAGCGGCTCATGCGGATTCACGTCACCGAGGAGGCCAGGCACATCCAGTTCGCCCGCGACGGCCTGCGCAAGCGGACGCCGAAGATGGGCCGCCTTCCCAGGCTGTACCTGCGCAGCATCAACGGCCTCGGTGGGTACTTCTTCCGTTTCCTGTTCACCAACCGGGTTCCGTACCACCGCGTCGGACTCGACGCCGACCGCGCGCGCCACCTCGCCCGCACCAGCCCGCATCGCCACGAGGTGCAGATCAGCGGCTTCGCCCCGCTGGCCGCGTTCCTCGAAGAGGTGGGCCTGATGGGGCGCGTCTCGCGGCGGATGTGGCGGCGCACCGGCTTCCTGCCGCAGTGACCGAACACGTTCACGACGTCGCGGTCGTCGGCGTGGAATGCGCCGAACAGCGGCTCGCCAGGACCGGAGTCGACGACGTCGCCGTGCTGGACGGTGTCGATCTCAGCGGGTGCGTGTTCGACGAGGCCAGCCACAGCTGGGCGATGCCGTCGTGCCGTGCGCGGATCATCGTGACCAACCAGATACGGTGCGGCCGTGACGATCTTGCGCCCTATCTCGGGGTTGCGGTTCACGGCGCGCCGAATTACTTCATGGTCACCGGCACCGATCCCGTCGCCGACGCGCGGCTGGACTACATCGCCGAATGCCTCACCGTGATGCGGCGGACGGCCAGCACCCGCATCGAGGTGTTGTACAGCACGCAGCGCACGTCTCATCTGCGCGCGGCGGGCAACACCGACCGCGCCGACGCATCGTTCTGGCAGCGGATGGCCAAAGCGGTGCCGACGGCGTTCGACATCAGCTCGCACATCGGCGTCGCCGACGAGGTGTACGACGGCCCCGCGACCCTGCACGTCGGCGCCGACGAGCACCACGTCCGCGTCCGGCTGTCCGGCCGCCTCGATCCGATCGACGGCCGATACCACTGGCAGGGAACGGTTCTCGACGCGCTTCCCGACGGGACCCGGCCACAAGCGGTGGCGTTGACGATCGGCGAAAACACAGTCGAGTGCCGCATCACCGAACGCACCCAGCAGGGCGGTTACTCGGTCGCCGGTGTCGGAATGCCGCCCTATGCGCTCGACGACGTCGAGATCGTCGTGCCTCTCCGGTAGCGCAGCGCCCCGACGAGCACAACGACTGCGAACACACCGCCTGCGGCGCCGGACACCAGCAGCGGCAGCCTGCCGTCGGCTCCCCACAACAACCCGGCCCACACACCCGCGATCAAAATCGCGAAACCGCTTGCCCCCTGGAAGACTCCCTGCGCGCTGCCCTGCAGGTCCGACCCGACGAGCGACGAGATCCACGCCTTGCCGACGCCGTCGGTGCATCCGGTGAAGATGCCGTAGACCCCGATCAGAACCCAGGCGGTGACAGTGTCGGTGGTCATGCCGAGGCCGATGTATCCGACCGCGAAGAAGGCCAGCCCGATGCCGAACACCGCGGGCTTTCCCATCCGATCGGCGAGCACCCCCGCCGGATAGCTCGACACCGCGTACACCACGTTGTAACAGACGTAGGCAAGGATGACCTCGACGACCGAGAAGCCGATCTCATTGAGCCGCAACAACAGCAGCGCATCCGGGAAGTTGACGACGCCGAACGCGACAAGCAGCGACGTCACCCTCCAGTACCGGCGGGGAAGATCACCCACCCGCGCGAAGATCGCCTTGCGCTGCGCCGGCGCCACCCGCCGCACTTCCCGCGAAAGAAAGACCAGAGCCACACTGAGTACCGCGGGCACGACGGCCACCCACAGCAGCGGCGCGATCTGATGGTCGAGCAGCTCATAGCCCGCAAGCCCCAGCAGCGGACCGACGACGGCGCCCAAAGTGTCCATCGCCCGGTGGAATCCGAAGACTCGACCGCGGGCGGCGGGGTCGATGCCGTCGACGAGAAGGGCGTCGCGTGGCGCCCCGCGGATTCCCTTGCCGAGCCGGTCCACAACGCGTCCGGCCATAACCCCTGGCCACGCGGCGGCGGCCGCAACGATGACCTTGCCCAGCGCCGCCATCCCGTAGCCTGTCGCGATCAGGGGGCGGCGGCTGTAGCGATCGCTGAGCGGGCCCGCCGCGAGCTTGGTCAGCGAACCCGCGCCTTCGGCGACGCCTTCGACCGCGCCGACCACGGCGGCAGGCGCGCCGAGAACCGACGTCAGGTAGATGGGCAGCAGCGGGTAGAGCAGCTCGCTGGCGGTGTCCTGCAGGAAGGAAACAGCGGACAACACCCGCACATTGCGGGTCAGCCAGGTCGACACCGGTCCATGGTGCCCGACAAGAGCTAGCTGAGGTCCTCGTCGGTCAGCGCCGCGAAGCCCTTGGCCTGGCCGCGCGCCAGCGCCGCCCGCACCAGGCCGACGATGACGCCCTGTACCGCGGCGGCGATGAACACCTCGCGCGCCGTGCGACTCAGGTCCTTGGGGTCGGGCTCTTCGTCGTCCGGGTTCACCCGTTGCCAGATCTCGGTGAAGATCTTGCCCGCGATCAGCCCGCCTGCGACGCTCATGCCGATGGACAGGGGCTTGTACAAGGCTTTCGACGTGCTCATGGCCAACGACGTTCCCGCGCCGGTCCACACCGAAACCCGCCAGCGTCAATTAGAACGCGTTCTAGTATTCAGCCATGCGGTTCACCTACGCGGAGGCGATGACCGACCCGACCTACTACGTGCCGCTGGCCAAGGCCGCCGAGGACGCCGGGTACCACGCGATGACGATCGCCGACAGCATCGCCTACCCCTTCGAATCCGATTCGACGTATCCCTACACCCCCGACGGCAACCGCGAGTTCCTCGACGGCAAGGCGTTCGTCGAGGCGTTCGTGCTCGCGGGCGCGCTGTGCGCGGTGACAACGAGGCTGCGGTTCGACTTCTTCGTGCTGAAGCTGCCGATTCGGCCGCCTGCGCTGGTCGCCAAGCAGGCCGGCTCGCTTGCGGCGGTGTTCGGCAACCGGCTCGGGCTCGGCGTCGGCACCAGCCCCTGGCCGGAGGACTACGAACTGCTGGGCGTCCCCTTCGCCAAGCGCGGCAAGCGAATGGACGAGTGCATCGAGATCATCAGAGGCCTCACCTCCGGCGACTACTTCGAGTTCCACGGCGAGTTCTACGACATCCCGAAGACCAAGATGACGCCCGCGCCGTCGGAGCCGATCCCGATCCTCATCGGCGGGCACGCCGAAGCCGCCTTGCGCCGCGCGGCCCGGTGCGACGGCTGGATGCACGGCGGGGGCGACGCCGGCGAACTCGACCGGCTCATCGGCCGGCTCAACGAGATCCGCGCGGACGCCGGTCACACCGGGCCGTTCGAGGTCCATGTGATCTCCGCCGACGCCTACACCCCCGACGGCATCAAGCGGTTGGAGGACAAGGGCGTCACCGACGCCATCGTCGGCTTCCGCAATCCGTACATCATGGGCAGCGACACCGAGCCGCTCGACGTCAAGATCCGCCATCTCGAGCGATTCGCGGAAAAGGTGATCGCCAAAGTCTGACCGGCAGCGATTGCCCTCCGCAGGCATGGGTAACCAATGCGAGATGACGAGTTTCAACGGTCATCGGAATGGCGCATTACGGGGCGTTGTGGCTGTCGGCGCGTCTGCCGGAGGGGTGGAGGCGCTGACCGACTTCGCGGCGAATCTTCCCGACGACCTCCCGTATGCCGTCCTGGTGGTTTTGCACGTACCCGCCAGCGCGCCGAGCGTGCTGGCAAGGATTCTTGATCGCAACGGGCCGCTTCCTGCGATCTCGGCGGAAACCGACGCACCGCTCGAGCCGGGGAAGATCCACGTTGCGGTACCCAACCGGCACCTCCTCGTCGACGACCATCGTGTCGTTCTGTCGCAGGGTCCGACGGAGAACGGCTACCGGCCCGCGATCAACGCTCTGTTCCGGTCGGTGGCGCTGACCTTCGGGCCGCGCGCCGTCGGAGTCCTGATGTCGGGTGTGCTCGACGACGGCGTGTCGGGTGTGTCGGCGATCCGCGCCCGCGGCGGCACCACCGTCGTGCAGGACCCCGACGACGCCCTGTTCCCGGCCATGCCGCAGAACGCTCTCGCCGCTGGCGCCGTCGACTACCAGGCGGCGGCCAAAGAGATCGGTTCGCTGCTGCTTGCGCTTCCCGATCCACAAGAAGAGGAGCGGGACATGAGACCCGACGCCCGCATGGAATTGGAAAACCGGATCGCGATGGCGCGAAAATACTCCACCGACTTCGACGGCGAAAAGCTCGGGCCACCGTCGGGGTACACCTGCCCGGACTGCAACGGTTCGCTGATGTCGGTGACCGACAAGAACTTTCGGTGCCGCGTGGGCCATGCCTGGTCCGCTGACTCGCTGTTGAAGGCGCGCGACGACGAGATCGAGGGTGCGTTGTGGATCGCGCTGCGCAGCCTGCAGGAGAAGATCAAGCTGTCCCGGCGGCTCGCAGGCAACGTCGGCCCGGGAAATTTGCAGCGGGCCTACACCGAGGCGGCCGACGATGCCGAACGGGCGATGGACGTCCTGTCCCGGCGGCTGACGGAGACGACGCCGGACGCGGGTGAGCGCGGTGGCTGAATCAGCGCAAGCCCTTCTGGTCAGATCCGAGGCGCTCGGACAGTCCACCGTGCTCACGGCCACTGGGCGCCTCGACGCCACGACGTACCTGTCGCTGCGCGACACCATCATCAAGGCCGCGCTCGACGAGCCGCGGGCCGTCCTGGTTGACGTCAGCGATCTGCATGTCCCGCAGGAATCGGCATGGGCGGTTTTCACCAGTGCCCGCTGGCATGTCGAGCGGTGGCCCGACGTTCCCGTCGTCCTGGTGTGCCATCACGGCGCGGGCCAGAGGGCAGTCGTCAGGAACGGCATCACCCGCTACGTCCCGGTGTTCGCGACGATCGAACTGGCGTGTCACGCGTTGGCGCCTGCGGGTCCGCGGCCGTGGCGCAGGCGTGCCTGCGTCGAACTGCCGTCCCACCTCACCAGCCTGCGTCGGTCCCGCGCTTTCGTGGGCGACTCGTTGAACGAATGGGCGATGCCCCGGTGGATCCCCGTCGCGCAGATCGTCGTCACGACCTTCGTGGAGAACGTTCTCGAGCACACCCACAGCGCGGCGTTCGTCCGGCTCGAGACCGACGGTTCGACCGTTACGGTCGCGGTGGCCGATTCCAGCCACGCGCCCGCGAGCCTTCGGGAAACATCGCTGGTCAAGGGCACTCCGACGGGGTTGGTCATCGTCAACGCTCTGTGCCGGGCGTGGGGCAACTCGCCGGTGCCGTCGGGGAAGACGGTCTGGGCGGTCATCGGGCCGGAGGATCGGCTCTAAGTCCGAGTATGTTCGGATTCGCGTGAGACCGCTGACGGACAAGGGGCGACTAGTGGATGGCAATGGGCAGGTCGACGAGAGTTTCGAGACCCTGCTTCGTTTCGTGCGCGACGCGCGCGGCTTCGACTTCACGGGGTACAAGCGCACGTCGCTGATGCGGCGGGTCCGGCACCGGATGGAGCAGGCCGGTCATTCGACGTTCGACGAGTATCTGGACACCCTGCAAGCCAGTTCTGAAGAGTTCGCCGCACTCTTCAACACCATCCTGATCAATGTCACCGCTTTCTTCCGGGATCCCGCCGCGTGGGAGTACCTGCGCACCGACGCGATCCCGGCCATCCTGGCCGCACGCGGGCCACACGACCCGATCCGCATGTGGAGCGCCGGGTGCGCCTCCGGTCAGGAGCCCTACAGCCTGGCCATGCTGCTGGCCGAAGAGATGGGCCTCGACGACTACCGGCAACGGGTCAAGGTCTATGCCACCGACGTCGACGAGGACGCGCTCAGCCAGGCGCGCGCGGCGTCGTACGACGCCAAAGCGGTGGAGTCGGTACCCGAGAAGTACCTCGAGAAGTACTTCGACCGCGTCGACACCCATTACGTGGTCAACAAAGATCTCCGGCGCGCCGTCATCTTCGGCCGAAACGATCTGGTCAAGGACGCCCCGATCTCTCGCGTCGACCTGCTGGCATGCCGCAACACGCTGATGTACATGAACGGCGACACCCAGCGAAACGTCTTGAACCGCTTACATTTCGCCCTCGCGCCCCGAGGTGTGCTCTTCCTCGGCCACGCGGAGATGATGCTCAGCCAAGGTAACCGGTTCTCCCCCGTCAGCCTGGAGAGCCGAGTTTTTCGCAAGGCGATCGGCACGCACGCCGGCGCGACGCAATTCGACTCCTCGGCTGCGATGGTGCGCCAGGGCGACCTCAATGGTTTGGACTCCATCCGCGACCTCGCCTTCCGCGCCAGCCCGGTTGCCCAGATCGTGGTGACCGGTGAGGACACCGTCGCGATGATCAACCAGCAGGCCGAAACCACCTTCGGGCTCTCCGCCCGCGACATCGGACGGCTGCTGCGTGACCTCGAGGTGTCCTACCGTCCGCTGGAGCTGCGTTCGTATCTGGAGCAGGCGAAGGTCGAGCGGCGGTCCGCGCGGATTCAGGACGTCAAATGGATCCGCCCCGGCGCGGACACCACGTGGTACGAGGTTCACATCAATCCGCTGGTCGACTCCGACAACGGGATTCTCGGTGTGTCGGTCGTGTTCTTCGATGTCACGTCCAACCGGTCGCTGCTGGACAAGGTGGTGCAGACCAACCATCAACTCGAGGCGGCCTACGAGGAGTTGCAGTCGACCAACGAGGAACTGGAAACCACCAACGAGGAATTGCAGTCCACGGTCGAGGAGCTGGAAACCACCAACGAGGAACTGCAGTCGACGAACGAAGAGCTCGAGACGATCAACGAGGAGCTGCAGTCGACCAACGACGAACTGCACACCATCAACGACACCCTGCGTGACCGCGACGTCGAACTCGACGAAGCGAGAACCTTTCTCACCTCGCTGGCCAATTCGCTCCGACCGGGTTTGGTGGTGGTGGACAGGGAAATGAAGGTCGTGGTGTGGAACCGGGCAGCCGAGGAGCTGTGGGGTCTGCGATCCGACGAGACCATCGGCGCCGTGTTCACCTCGCTGGACATGGGCCTGCCGCTCGACGACGTCAGGCCGTTGATCGGCAACGCGCTCGTCGACCCCGAGAGCTTCGGGGAGACGGAGGTCGCCGCGGTCAACCGCCGCGGCCGGCAGGCGCTGATGCGCGTCACCTGTACGCCGTTCTTGGCAGGAGACTCGGTGAGCGGAGCGATGCTTCTGATGGAGGTGCGGGGCTAGCGTTGCCTGCGGGCGTCGGCTTCCTCGGCAAGCGCTTCATCGACGGCTGCATGGTCATGCCGGTCGGCCTCGTGGCGGTGGCGTTCGGCCGCGTCCTGATGGGCTTCGCCGGGTCCGCTGTCCGCCAGCAGCGCGGCCTGCTCATGCACGGCGGCTGCGCGCCGGTGGGCCGCGCCGGCCTCGACGTGGCGCTGCGCTGACGCATGGTGGGCGGCTGTGGCGCGGGTCAGTGCTTCGTCGGCACGCACTCGGGCGCGCTCCACCGTTTCCGCGGTGGAGGGCTGGCCGTCGGCGAGATCGGCGAGACGCTGCGCGAGTTCATCGGCGCGTTCCCTGGCCCGCTCGGCGCGCGACCCGGCTGGGGGGTCGTCGCGGTTCGGCCGCGGGTCAGTGGCCATGAGCGCCTTCGACGAAGTGGTGATCTGCGGCAACCCTACGCCGAGCGGGGTGGTCGGCCGCGCAGCGTCTCGTGGGGGCTCTGCCCGAACGTCTGGCGGTAGATGACCGCGAAACGGCCGGTGTGCGCGAATCCCCACCGGGCGGCGATCTGAGTCACCGTCTGCTCGGAGCGCTGCGCCGCCAGCAGATCCCGGTGCGCCAAATCCAGCCGGAGGCGGCGCACGTACTGCAACGGCGTGGTGTCCAGGTGGCGGCGGAACATGTACTGCACGGCTCGCGGCGTGACGTGGACGGCGTCGGCGATGTCGGCCAGCGCGATGTCGTCGTCGAGGTTCGCCTCGACGTAGGCGATCGCGCGGCGCAGCAGTCCCGACCCGGTGTCGGTGCGGTCGTACGGTGTGTGCACGGGACCGACCGCGTTCGGGAAGGCGGCAAGGGTGACAGCGGCGAGCATCCGGCTGCACTGAGCCAGCACGAGGGGGGTCGCCACCTCATCGCGACTGAGCACCGAATTCTTCAGATAGTCGACCGTGTCCCGCCACAGGCTGGCCGCCGCGTCGTCGACGGGGCGCAAACTGGAGAACCGGAGGATCGGCGCGTCGGCGCCCGCGGGCGCGCCTGCCTCGGCCGCAATCAATCCCGGATCGAGCATCACCGTCGTGGTGTGCGCCTCATCGAACCGCGCGCGGAAAGGCAGATCCGGCTGCGACAACACCGCCACCTCGTCCGGACCGGCATCGGCGGCGAGATCGCCGCAACGCCCGGAGACTCGCCCGCGGTCTGTCCATACGGCGACGACCCTGTTCAGCGGATCCGGGGAGGCCTCAAACGTTCCGGGGAGCTGGAGATCGTCGAGCGTGACGGCGCCGATGTCGATCCGGGAATGTCGGAGTGGGCAGCGCCCGCTCCGACTCTGCCTGAGACGAAGACGTGCTCCGTAAGCGGCGTCGAGATACTCGGCGATCTCGGCGCCGTCGAATATCTCGTCCCGGGTTCTCACGGGCGGATGAACTGCGGTCGTGACGTTGTCGATGCTCATCACCTCGCTCGGTGACATGGCCGCGGGGCGTGATCCTCAGCCCCCTGCTGTCTCGACGATACCCCCCCCCGCCGGGGATTAGCCTTGTTTATGTGGGGTTCAGCTTCAGCGAGGTCACACTGCTGCTGGCATCGGATCCGCCCGGGCTGCTGCCTGCGCGACAGCAGATGGCGGTGTCGCTGGGCTGGCACATCGTGCTGGCGTGTTTCGGCGTGGCGTTTCCGACGATCATCTACGTGGTGCACCGACGCGGCATCGTGCGCGACGACCCGGTGGCGCTCGGCCTCGCGAAGCGGTGGGCAAAGGTGTCCGCGGTGCTGTTCGCCATCGGCGCCGTGTCGGGGACGGTGCTCAGCTTCGAGATGGGCCTGCTCTGGCCCGGGTTGATGGGCCGGTTCGGTGACGTGCTCGGGCTTCCGTTCGCGTTCGAGGGCCTGTCGTTCTTCGTCGAGGCGATCTTCCTGGGCATCTACCTGTACGGCTGGGGCCGGATACCGCCGCGGCGGCACCTGATGATGCTCGTCCCGATGGGCATCGCGGGCGTCGTCGGGACCTTCTGCGTGGTGTCGGTCAACGCCTGGATGAACACCCCTGCCGGGTTCACGATCCGCGACGGCGAGGTGACCGACGTGAACCCGTGGCGGGCGATGTTCAACGACGGGGTATGGATGCAGTTCCTGCACATGTGGATTGCCGCGTTCATGGTCGTCGGGTTCGTGGTGTCCGGGGTGTACGCCGTCGGGCTGCTGCGCGGCCGCAGGGACGAGCACCACAGGCTCGGGTTCACCGTACCGTTCGTCTTCGCGACCGTGGCCGCCGTGGCGCAGCCGATCATCGGGCACGTCCTCGGCATGCGCATCCACGACACGCAACCGGCGAAGCTCGCTGCGTTCGAACTCGCCGAGACCACCGAGAGCCCGGCCCCGTTCCGGTTGGGCGGCGTGCTGATCGACGGCGAGGTGCACGGGTCTGTGGACATTCCGCGGCTCGGCTCGATCATCGCCCGCAACTCGCTGGACGCGCCGGTGCCCGGCCTGGACACCGTGCCGAGGTCCGACTGGCCGCCGGTCAACATCACGCACCTGTCCTTCCAGTCGATGGTGGTGATCGGCACGCTGCTGGCTGCGGTGGTGCTGCTGTACTGGTTGTTGCGCTGGCGCGGTCACGACCTGCTGGATAACCGTTGGTTCCTTCGGTTTTCGGCGATCTCTGGTCCGCTGGCGATCGTGGCGGTCGAGCTCGGCTGGGTCGCCACCGAGGTCGGCCGGCAGCCGTGGACGGTGTGGCAGATACTGCGCACCGCCGATGCGGCGAGCACGAGCACGGGACTGTGGTGGAGCTATGCGGTCGTGCTGGTGGTCTACGCCGGGATGACCGTCGGCGCGTACATCGTGTTGCGCTCGATGGCAAGACGTTGGCGCGAAGGCGAATCCGACCTGCCCAGCCCGTACGGGCCTCCGCGTGAGGAGCCGGTGCGGTGACGCTGGCCTCCGCTGTCGCGATGGCGATGTTTCTCGGGGTGGTGGTGTACGCGTTGTTCGCGGGTGCCGACTTCGGTTCGGGTTTCTACGATCTCACCGCGGGTTTCGACGAACAGGGAAGCGAGCTTCGCACCCTCGTAGACACCAGCATCGGCCCGGTCTGGGAGGCCAACCACGTGTGGCTCATCTACATCCTCGTCATGTGGTGGACCGGCTTTCCGGAAACGTTCGCCGCGGCGACCACGACCTTGTTCATCCCGCTGAGCCTGGCCCTGACCGGGATCGTACTGCGCGGTGCGAGTTTCGCGTTTCGCAAGTACTCCGAGACGTTCGGCCAGGCCCAGGTGTTCGGCGCGATCTTCGCCGCGTCGTCGGTCATCACCCCCTTCTTTCTCGGCGCCGCTGCGGGCGCGATCGCGTCGGGACGTGTGCCCGCGGACGGCTACGGCGACCGCATCGGCTCGTGGGTCAACCCGACCTCACTGGTCGGCGGCTGCCTGGCCGTCGTGACGTGCGTCTTCCTTGCCGGGGTCTTCCTCACGTCCGACGCCGCGCGCGCAGGTGACACGGAATTGGCCGAACGGATGCGCACGCGCACTTTGGGAGTCGGAATCGCGGCGGGCGCTGTGGTTTTCGCGGGGTTGTACCCGGTTTCCCACGACGCCCCGACGCTCAGCCACGGGTTGCGAACCGGGGCGGCGCCGCTACTGGTCATCGCGGCGCTCGCCGGCGTGGCAACGCTGGTCCTGCTGTACCGACGGCGCTATTCGGTGGCGCGCATCCCCGCCGTCGCGGCTGTCGGCTCGGTGGTGACCGGCTGGGGCGTCGGCCAGTACCCGTGGCTGCTGGTGGACCAGGTCACCATCGCCGACGGCGCGGGCGCCGACGCGACGTTGATCGGGTTGCTGATCGTGGTAGGCCTTGCCGGTGTCATCGTGTTGCCCGCGTTGATCTATCTGCTTCGGCTCACTCAGCAGTGGAGCCGCGCCTGAATTTTCGCTTCCCGGTACTCGCGCCGAGTGACTCGTCGATGAGACGTGGGCTCAGCACGTGGTCGAGGACCATGGTCGCGCTGCCGATGACCCCGGACTGGTCGCCGTAGGTGGTCGGCACTACCTGGAGCACACGGGTGGCGAGCGCGGTCGCGTTGCCGTACAACGTTTCCCGCAGACCGGCCACGAAGATGTCGTACGCCCTGGCCATATCGCCTGCAACCACCAGCAGTGCGGGATTGAGCAGATTGACCGCGCCTGCGAGAACCTCGCCGACGTGACGGCCGCTGTCGCGGATCAGCCTGCGCGCTTCGGGGTCACCGCCGTTGGCCAATTCCACGACGTCGCGGATGTGGCCGACCGTGCGGCCCTGTTGCGTCAACGCCCGCACCAGTGCCCAACCGCCCGCAACCGCTTCCAGGCAGCCGGTGTCCCCGCATCGGCACGGCACCCCGTCTGCCGCGGGCGTCTTGTTGTGACCGAACTCCCCCGCGGCCTGCACCGCACCACGCTGCAGCGACCCTCCGGCGATGATGCCCGCCCCCAGACCCGTCGACGCCTTGACGACGAGCACATCATCGACGGCCTGACGGTCGCCCCGTCGCTCAGCCAGCGCAATCACATTGACGTCGTTGTCGATGATGACGGGCGCATCGGTCAGCTCGGTGAAGTAGGACGCCAGCGGCACCCCGTCCCAGCCGCTCATGACCGGTGAGTCGAGGCTGCAGCCGCGCTCCTGGTCGACCGTCCCGGGCAGGCACAGCCCGACGCCGTAAATGCGGGCATTGCGGTGCCCGTCGATGAGCACGTCGAGCCTCTTGACGACGTCGGGCATCAGTTCGTCGGGACCGATGCCGATCTCCTGGTCGATGTCACCTGCGGCAAGGATCTCGCCTGCGAGGTTGCACACCGCCAGCCTCGTCCGGCTGCGCCCGATCGCCGCGGCGAGCACGACTCCGGCGTCGGCGTTGAAGGTCAGCAGCGCGGCCGGGCGGCCGCCGGTGGACGGCGCCTGTTGAGCTTCGGTGATCAGATCCTGGCCCACCAGCGCCGCCACCCTCGCGGCGACCGCGGTGCGGGACAGCCCGGTCAGCTCACCGAGTTCGGCACGCGTGGTGGCACGCGCGGCGCGGATCAGGCCGTAGATATCCCCGGCCGAGGTCGCCGCCGAAGTACGGGGAAAGGCCATGTCATCGATTCCATTAGGGCGGATCGGAGGTGTCTGGCAATCGTAACCTGCCTCACTTTTGCCGTCAAAATGCCTAAGTCGGTTTGCCGAGGCTCGAAAGTCTCGTTACCGTTGCCCACGTCCGACCAGAAAGGTCCAACGTTTGTGACCATCGCGCTTGACCGTCCCTCGACGCCCGTATCCGTCGTCGCGCCCGCTCCATCGGTGCGGTGGCTTGCTGTGCTGGCGCTTGCCCTGGGCGGGTTCGGCATCGGAACCACCGAGTTCGTCGCAATGGGGCTGCTGCCGGATATCGCGTCCAGCTTCGCGATCTCCGAACCGACTGCCGGGCATGTGATTTCGGCGTACGCGCTCGGCGTGGTCGTCGGGGCGCCGCTGATCGCCGCTTCCACGGCGCGGATGTCCCGAAAGACTGTGCTGCTTGGCCTGATGGCGGTATTCACGATCAGCAACCTGGCCAGCATGTTCGCGCCGTCGTACGAAACGCTGATCGTCGCCCGGTTCGTCGCCGGCCTGCCGCACGGGGCGTTCTTCGGCGTCGCCGCAATGGTGGCGTCCTTCCTGATGGGACCGAAGAACCGGGCCAAAGCCGTTGCGCATGTGATGACGGGGCTCACCGTCGCGACCGTTGTCGGCGTGCCGATGGCCTCGTGGCTCGGGCAGGCCCTCGGCTGGCGCAGCGCGTTCGGTCTCGTCGTCGCCGTCGGGGTGATGACCCTGACCGCGATCGCATTCTGGCTCCCGCCGCTGCGGTCGATGCACGTGACCAGCCCCATCACGGAGCTCGGCGCGCTCAAACGCGTGCAGGTGTGGCTGGCGATGCTGGTCGGCGTCGTCGGATTCGGCGGCATGTTCGCGGTGTACACCTACATCAGCACGACGATGACCGACGTCGCGGGGATGCCCCGTGCGCTGGTTCCGTTGGCGCTCATGGTGTTCGGCCTCGGCATGGTGGTAGGCAATCTGGTCGGCGGCAAGATGGCCGATGTTTCGGTGGTTCGAAGCCTGTACGTGACGATGAGCGCCCTCGGCGTCGCGCTGACTGTGTTCGTGGTGGCCTCCCACAATCCGTGGACGGCGCTGCTGGTTTTGTTTGCGATCGGTACTGCCGGGTCGGCGATGGGTCCTGCGCTGCAGATCCGGCTGATGGACGTCGCGCACGACGGCAGAACATTGGCGGCCTGCCTCAACCACTCGGCCCTGAACATGGCCAACGCGATCGGCGCTCTGCTCGGCGGACTCGTCATCGCGGCGGGGTACGGCTATACCGCACCCGCAGCAGCCGGGGCGCTGCTCTCGGTCGCGGGAATGCTCGTCCTCACCGGCTCACTGGTGTTGCAGCGAAGGATCAGCGCCTAGAGCTGCTGTCGGCGGCGGCCCTGGCACGTTCGGTCATCGAGGCGACCACACCGCCGTCGTTGAGGATGTCGGTGCCGGTGAGGTAGCCGGCCTTGGTGCTGGCGCAGAACGCCAGCAGGTCGGCCATCTCCTCGGGCCTGCCCCACCGCGGCACGGCGGCGTCGGCGACCATCGCTCCTGCGCCCGCGTCCGCCTCGAGGAGGCCCATCTCGGTCTCGAAGGATCCCGGTGACACCGACAGGACACGCAGACCCTTGGCGTTGAAGCGCTCGCACTGCGAGACCGAATACCACCGGACGAAGCTCTTGCTCACGCCGTACGCGATGCCCGACTGCAATTCCTCACCGACGACGGCACACGCCGCCAGCATGTCCGCCATGAAGGACGCCTGGTCCGACAGTGCCTGCGGGAACTGCTGTGTCGGCACCATGGTGTCGGGCAGCAAGTGGGCGGCCACGGACGCCACGTTGACGATCGCGGCCCCCTCCCCCGCGCAGGCGAAAAAGCTTTCGTTCACGTTGAGCGTGCCGATCGCATTGGTCCGCATGACGTACTCCGCGGAGCCCATGGTGGGGCTGACGCCCGCGGTGTGGATGACCGACGCGAGCGTGCCGATCCCCGTCGCGGTGTCGAAAAGCGCGTCGACCGCGCGCCTGTCGGTGACGTCGCAGTTGACCGCCGTGAATTCGATGCCGAGGCCGTCGAGTTCGCTCGCCGTCTCATCGAGGCGGTCCTGGCGGACGTCGGCGAGAACGAGCGTGTGGTCCGCTCCGACGACCCGTGCTGTCGCGCGACCCATTCCGCCTGCCCCGCCGGTGATCACCGACACTCTATTCATTATTGCTCTGATGCTATGCGCTTTACCTCGCGCCGTGGTCAGCCAATCGCGCGCAGGACCGACGCGACCGCGTCGGTGATGGCGGTCCTCGCCGGGGCAAGGTACTTGCGCGGATCGGTGACCGCGTCGTCCGACTCCAGGTAGGCGCGCACCGCTGAAGTGAACGCGACGTTGAGCAGCGTGCCGACGTTGATCTTGGTGATGCCGGCCGCCACCGCCCTGCGCAGGTCGTCGTCGGCCACACCGGAGGAGCCGTGCAGCACCAACGGAACGGGCACCGCCGCCCGAAGCCGACCGATGAGGTCGAAATCCAAGGAGGCCGTCCGCTCCGACATCGCGTGCGAGCTGCCGACCGCGACCGCCAGCGCGTCGACGCCCGTCGCTGTCACGAATGCGGCGGCTTGGGCCGGATCGGTCCGCACGCCTGGTGCGTGGGCGCCGTCCTTTCCGCCGACCTCGCCGAGTTCGGCCTCGAAGAAGATGCCCCGTTCGCGTGCCCAGTCAGCGGCGGCCTTCGTCGCGGCCACGTTCGCGTCGTAGTCGAGTTTGGCGGCGTCGAACATCGCCGAGCTGACGCCGACCTCGGCACCGGCGCGAAGAAGGTGTTCGTCCTCGACGTGGTCGAGGTGGACCGAGACAGGAACGGCGGCCGCAGCCGCGACCGCATTCGCCGCCGCTGCGATCGGCGCCAACCGGCCGTGATGGAACGTCACCGCGTTTTCGCTGATCTGCAGGATCACCGGCCGGTCGGCTTTCTCGGCACCGGCGACGATGGCTTCGGCGGATTCGAGGGTGATGACGTTGAACGCCAGCACTCCCGAGCCGCAGCGGTGAGCGACCCTGGTGACTCCCGGCCACGAGTTCGTCGGCGAGATCGTCGAGATCGACGACCTCGGACGCGAGCGGTGGGGCGTCGACACCGGCGACCGGGTGGTGGCCGAGCAGATCGTCCCGTGCTGGACGTGCCGGTTCTGCCGTCGCGGACAGTACTGGATGTGCGCGCCGCACAGCATCTTCGGGTTCCGCCGCACGGTGAACGGCGCGATGGCGGAGTACATGATCTACCCCGCAGGCGCGATCGTGCACAAGGTGTCGGCCGACGTTCCTGCCGCGCATGCGGCGTTCGCCGAGCCGCTGTCGTGTGCGCTGCACGCGGTGGAACGCGCGTCGATCAGCTTCGGCGACGTGGTGGTCGTCGCGGGTTGCGGCCCGATCGGCCTGGGAATGATCGCGGGCGCGCGCGCGAAGAGCCCGGCGCACGTGATCGCGCTGGACAGCGTGCCGGCGAAGCTCGACCTGGCCAGCGCGTGCGGTGCCGACATCGCGATGAACATCGCGACCGACGACGTGGAATCGGTCGTGCGCGATCTGACCGAGGGCTACGGCGCCGACGTGTACCTCGACGCCACCGGCCATCCGTCGGCGGTGCCGCAAGGGCTGAACATGCTGCGCAAGTTGGGCCGCTACGTCGAGTACGGCGTCTTCGGGTCGCCGGTCACCGTCGACTGGACGATCATCAGCGACGTGAAGGAGCTTGACGTGCTTGGGGCGCACCTCGGACCGTACTGCTGGCCGACGGCGATCGCGATGATCGAGGCCAAAGCGCTTCCCCTGGAACGCATCTGCACCCACCAGCTGCCGCTGAGCGAGTTTCGCGACGGCATCGATCTCGTCGGGCGAGGTGATCAGTCGGTGAAGGTCAGCCTGTTGCCCGGAGAGCGGCCATGACCGTCACCGTCGACGAGTTGGACGTTGCCGACACCGCGGATGCATGGACGCAGGCAGGGTTCACCGTCGACACCGACGACGTCTGCCGCGTCGGCGATGTGCGCATCCGGTTGGTCGGGCGCGACCGCGGCCTGGGCGTCGTCGGGTGGTCGCTGCGCGGCCTGCCGTCGGATTGGTCGCGCGATGACCTCGACGGCGTGCCGACGGCCAGATCGGAGGCGGCGACTCCAGCGCCGGCTGAGCACGCCAACGGCGTCACAGCGATCGATCACGTCGTGCTGATGTCGCCTGATCTGGACCGCACCGTGACGTCGCTGGCCACTGCCGGGGTCACACCTCGCCGGGAGCGCGACGCCGAACTCGGGGGCCGACCGATCCGGCAGATCTTCTTCCGCTTCGGTGGGCTGATCGTCGAGGTCGTCGGCTCGCCCGAGGCGACCGGCGAGGGCCCGTCGACGCTCTGGGGGCTGACGTATGTCGTGTCGGACCTCGATGCGACGGCGTCGTTCTTCGGCGGCCACACAACGCCGGTGAAGGACGCGGTGCAGCCCGGGCGTCGGATCACCACGCTGCGGCATCGAGACTTCGGGATGTCGGTCGCGACGGCGATGATGTCGGCGCGTCGCTGAGCCGACCGATCGAATGGCTGCCTATTCTCTGCGCATGACCGACCGCGGGCCCGTCTTCGACGGAATCCGAATCGGCAGGCCAGCGACCGGCGCGCTGCTGGACGCCGGCTACCGGACGCTCGCCGATCTGCCCGCCGATCTCGACGAACTGCTGGCCCTACACGGCGTCGGCCCACGGGCGACAGAACTGCTGCGGCAGGCGCGGGACACCGCATGAGCGACGACGTCGTGGTGATCCACACAGACGGCGGGTGCCGCCCCAATCCCGGCCCAGGTGGCTGGGGCGCCGTGCTGCGCATGCGTGAGCACGTCCGCGAGATGTGCGGTGGCGAGTCCGGCCTCACGAGCAACAACCGGATGGAGCTGACGGCGCCGATCATGGCGCTCGAGGCGCTCACCCGGCCTGTGGTGGTGCACCTCTACACCGACAGCACATATGTCCGCAACGGCATCACCAAGTGGGTGTTCGGCTGGGAGCGCAACGGCTGGATGACCGCCGCGAAGCAGCCGGTGAAGAACGCAGATCTGTGGCGCCGGCTTCAAATCGCCTGCGCGCGACATCAAGTCGAGTGGTTCTGGGTGAAAGGCCACTCAGGAATCGCCGACAACGAGTTGGCCGACGTGCTGGCGACCCGCGGAATGCAGGAGGCGATCGGCGCCTAGTCGGGCACTTTCATGCGGCCAACAGGAGCGCAGAGGTGCCGAGCATGACGGCGGCGGTGACGCCGTGCACTCCCAGCGCGATCGACTTCGAGCCGCCGTTGCCGACCACGATGGCTGCGTCGGCGAGCGGGATGATCGTGGCGGCCAGGATCACCCAACCGAGCAGGTGCGTCGCGCCTGCGACCATCACGACGATCACGAACAATCCCGACGCGATGTCTCGGACACCTTTCACGGTCAGGTATGCGCGGATGGGCGGCTGGCCTGCCTCCGCCGGCACACCGTAGCCCGCGGCGGCGACCTGCGGAGCGACGATGAATCGTGCGCCGATGAAGATGATGCCCACGGCGATGAGCCCGGCGAGCGTGTAGCCGATGGTGGTGACGGTCATGTCGAACACTCCTGTTGTGTTGCTAGTGAATTGGCGAGAAAGGCGTGGGGTCGAGCACGAGCGACTGCACGTCGGCGATGTCGTCGACGTCGAAGCCGGCCATGTCGGCGGCGAACTCGGCGCTGGCCATGATCCGCTCTGTGACTCGAGCAGGGTCGGCGCCGGGTGGATAGCGAATCAACGCGACGAGTCGATACACGTCGCCGCTTCGCTCGGTCCACACGCCGTGGGTGGTGACGCCGAAGGTCGCGAACGTCGGCAGATGGCGCGCCCAGTGCACAGTCGCGTACTGCTCCAGGGCTTCCGGCGACCGGAGGGTGTAGATCCTCAGCTGGAACATCACGCCACCAGCACCACGCACAGAGCGGCTACGGCCAGGCCCTGCAGCAGCGCGCGAAGCCCGATGATGCTGTCCCACTTCTGCTGCAGCGCACGACCGTTCGCCAGCGTCTCGCCCGCGTCGGCAGCGGCCGTGAGCTGTCGGTTGATCGGCGCGCTCACCCGGCTATAGAGCGCCAGCCAGACCAACAGCAGGATCAGAGCGAAACCGGCGGCGATGGCCTGCGTCCAGAGCGCGGCGAGGGTAGCAAGCACCGCGCTCGCCGCGGCGGCGACCACCCCGAGGGCACCGGGCACGGGCATGCGGCGGTCACCGTAGCGATGCACGCTGCCCGCGACCGCGACAAGCGCCCGCTCGTCGACCGACGCCAAGGCCGGTCGCAGCACCACCGCGCAGAACACATCGGTGCCGTAGACCACCGCGGTCCCCAGCACCGCGACGAGCGCCGCGGCGTCGGTGATGTGGTCAAGGTTCATATCGAATCTCCTTCTCAGGTGGCATTAGCAGTGCTAACGCCGGGCTACGCTAGCAACGCTAACCCTGGGAAGCCGATTGGTCAATAGCGGCGCTATTTTTGCTAGCAGTGGTAGCCTCCCAGGGTGTCCATCGAAGATCGCCGTGAACGTGAGCGGGCCGCCCGTCGAGCGCTGATCCTCGAGACGGCCCGCACGCTGGCAGAGGCCGAAGGCTGGGACGCCGTCACCACCCGGCGGCTGTCCACCGAGATCGAATACAGCCAGCCCATCCTCTACAAGCACTTCGCCGGCATGGAGCAGATCGCCGACGCCATCGCTATCGACGGGTTCGGTGAACTCGCCGAAGCGATGAGGGCCGCCCGGGCCGACGCACACGCAGCCGACGACGCCCTGACCCGGGTCGCACGCGCCTATCTCGATTTCGCCAAGGACAACCCGGCGGTGTACGACGCGATGTTCACCCGCGCGACGGCATTACGCTTCGCCGCCGAAGACACCCCGCCCGCGCTGACGACCGCGTTCGCCGAGTTGCGCCATGCGGTCGACGTCGTAGCCGACGGACAGGACGCGGACACGCTCACTGAAGTGTTGTTCGCCGCGCTGCACGGGCTGGTCAGCCTCAGCCGGGCGGGCCGATTACGTCCGGACCATGAGTCCGACCGTCTGCAGCTGCTCGTCGAACAGTTCACCGACAGACGGGAAGCGCCGCGCTAGGTCGCCCGCTACTCCCACGCGACTTCGTCGGGCGTCTTGTCGTCGCGCAGCCCTCGCCAACTCGCCTGACGCAGTCGGTCGTCGGACGTCCGCTCGCTGTAGCGCACCTCCCCGACCAACTCGGGGCGGACGAACGTCACGCCGCGAGCGTCCTGCGTGGAAAGCCGTGCATTGAAAGGTGATTCATCGGTCTCGAGTGGCTTGAGCGTGGCCTTGAGATCCTTCAGCGCCTTGTCGGTGAAGCCGGTGCCGACCCGGCCGACGAACTGCAGGCCACCCTCAGCGGGGATGCCGAGCATCAGCGCGCCGATACCGCTGGACCGCCCGCCCTCGCCCCGCCGCCAGCCGCCGATGACGACTTCCTGGGTGTTCCAGATCTTGTCCTTGATCCACGACGACGACCGTCGGCCCGGCTGATAGGTGGAGTCGCGCTTCTTGGCTACGACACCCTCCCAGCGTTGCTTGCGCGCGTACTCCAGCGCCTCGGGCCCGTCGCCGGGCAGCGGGTCGGGAACGATGAGACCGCCGCCTTCTGCCAATGCCTCCAGAATCCGCCTGCGGTCGGAGTACTTGGCGCGCAACAACGATCGGCCGTCGAGATAGAGGATATCGAACGCCCAGTACTCCACGCGGGTCGAACGGGCCCGGTTCTGCATCTCGCCGAAGCTGGGCACACCGTCGTCGTCCAGTGCCACAGCTTCGCCGTCCAGTATCACGTGATGATCGGCGAGATCGGCTGCCAGAGCCGCCAATTGGGGGTACTCGCCGGTGACGTCCCGCCCGCGGCGCGAGCGCAGGTTGAGCTTGCCGTGATCGGCGTCGACCAGCACCCGGTAGCCGTCCCACTTGCCTTCGAACGCCCACTGCGACTTCTTCAGTTTCGCGACCGATCCCTCGGTCGACAGCATCGGGGCCAGGTCGCCCGCCTGCGGCTGGGGCTGCTCCTTCATTCGATGCGCGATCCAGTTCTTGCCGTTGGTCTGAATCAGCGCATACCGGCCGGTGATCCGCTTTCCGTGCAGAGTGACGATCACCTCGCCTTTACCTTTGAGCGGCTTCTCCCCGTTGACACCCGGGTCGCGGAACTTCTCGGCCTCGTAGGTGCCGGAGTCCCAGACGATCACCTTGCCGCCGCCGTACTCGCCCTTGGGAATCTCGCCTTCGAAGGTGCCGTATTCCAACGGATGGTCCTCGGTGTGCACGGCCAGGTGATTGACCGAGGGCGTATCCGGCAGATTCTTCGGCACTGCCCAGCTGACCAAGACCCCGTCCCGCTCGAGTCGGAAGTCGTAGTGAAGACGCCGGGCGTGGTGTTCCTGGATGACGAAGAAGTCGTCGTTACCGGTGACGGGCGCGATGTTCGGAACCGGCTCGGGCGTCTTGCCCGCATCCCGCATGCTGCGGTAGGTGGACAGCGCATCGGCGACCGGGGCGTCGGCGTCCATGTCCGCCAGAAGATCACCCATCTCGGCGACACGCTCGAGCACCTCGTCGAAGCGCAGATGCCGCAGCTTGGGATCCTCGATCTCGTCCCAGGTGCGCGGCGCCGCGACCGTGGGCTCCTCGCGACCGCGTAGCGAGTACGGCGCGATGGTGGTCTTGTTGCCGTTGTTCTGGCTCCAGTCCACGAACACCTTGCCGGTGCGCTGGCTCTTGGTCATGGTCGCCGTCACCCGTTTGGGCATCGACTTCTCGAGTTGCACCGCGATCCGCCGGGCCAGCACCGAAGCGCCGTGCGAGCTGATCGGCTTCTCCAGCGGCACATACAGATGCAGGCCCTTGCTGCCACTGGTCAACGGGAAGGTGGACAGCCCGATGCCGGTGATGAGCTCGCGCACCTCGTGTGCCACCTCGCACAGCTGGCGGAACGTGACGCCCTCGCCGGGGTCCAGGTCGAAGACCACGCGGGTGGCCAGCCCAGGTATCTGCTCCGCGCCTCCATCACGGGTCCACGAATTGACGAAACGCCATTGCGGCACATGCACTTCCAGCGAGGCCTGCTGCGCTATCCAGGCGAGCCCTTCGGCACTGTTGATGATCGGATACGTTGTGGTGCCGGACTTGTGCGTGATCGACGCCCGCTCCAGCCAGTCGGGCGCGGAGCTGGCCAACTGCTTCTCGAAGAACGAGGGCTCGTCGACGCCGTTGGGCCAGCGCTTGCGGGTGACCGCGCGGCCCGCGATGTGGGGGACCATCACCTCGGCGATGGCGACGTAGTAGTCGAACACCTCCGCTTTGGTGACGGCCCTGGTCGTACCCGTCGCCGGGTACAGCACCTTGTCCGGGTTGGTCAGCTTGACCCGGCCGAGTCGATCCACCACGTCAACGTAATACCCGCTGTACCGTTGGGTGATGAAGCGAATTTTCGCTGCTTGCCTGATGGCGGCCGCCGCGGCGGCGCTGGGCAGTCCAATCGCATCCGCGGACCCCGCTGACCTCGTGCCCTATTGCTCGGGCGATCAAACCCCCATGGACAACAACTGCAGGCCGGCGCCGAGCCAGGTGTTCACGCACGACTCCTCGGGCGCCAACCCGCAGGTCGGCTACGGGACCAACCCCGGCGAGCAACCCGTCACCTGACGCGCCGAGATCAGACTTGTTGCACGTCGAGCCGCCCAAAAGCGTGCTGGAACCTTATTTCGCGGGCAAGTTAGCTCGTCAGTCGAGTTCGATGACGGGCATGGGCGCCGTAGGCACCTCGGCGACGGCCATCTTGGCGGCCGAGTCGGTCGGGATGACGTCGCCGCGCAGTGCTGCCAGCGCTGCGTTGGTGCCGACGTCGCGGCCCGCCTTCTCGCTCAGTAGCCACCGCACCTCGAGCAGGTCGCAGTACGCCTGAATGGCGGTGCCGGTGTTGTTCAGCGCCTCGTGCGCCAGGTGCTCGGTCGGTGTCACCACCTCGATCACCCACAGCCGCGCTGCCGTCGACTCGTCGACGTCGTGGCCGGCTTCCCGAACCAGCTGCGCCTGATAGGCCTGCAGGTCGCCGAGCAGAATGCGCGCCTGCCCCTCCCCCACGTCGAGACCGGTCAACTCACGCAGCCGCTGCGCGTGGTAGCGCCGATCGCCCACCGCGACATGGATTTTGAGCTGGGTCGGATCATCAGAGACCGGCTGCAGCGACACCTCGTCGACGGCGAACCCGAGCTCGTTGAGGCGACGCACCGTGCCCTCGACCCGATAGCGGTCGGCGAAACCGAAGACCGGCTCGGCGTGCAGCACCTCCCACAGCGATTCGTACCGATCGCGCAGATGTTCGGCCTCGGCGATCAGCGTGTCCTGCAGATCCTCCGAAAGCCCCAGCCGCTCGGCGAGGTCGACCAGCCCCATCGCGACGTTCTCCACCATGATCTCGATGTCGTGCCCGCGCTGCCCGCGGCTCAGCGTCGGATGCACCTCGGAGGTCTCGGCGTCGACGAGCCAGGCCTGCAACGTCTGGCCGTCGCGGGAGAACAGCGTGTTGGCCAGCGAGCAGTCACCCCAGAAGACGCCGTGCCGGTGCAGTTCGACCAGCAGACCCGCCATCCCGTCGAGCAGCCGCGCCCGATGTTTCGGCTGATCGGGCGGCAGCCGCATGAAGAGCCGCCGGTACTGCCATGAGCCCTCGAGGTAGCGGGTGACCAGCAGCGCCGTGTCGAACTCGGGCTGCAGCACCAACCCGGCCGGACGGACCGCGGGCAGGTCCATCTCCTCGAGCCGGCGCAGCACGTCATACTCCTTGGCCGCGACCCGTGCGGGCATGTCCTTGACGGCCCACAGGGCGTCGTCGGCCTCGACGAACTTCACCAGATGGCGACTGGGGCCGACGGCGATGTCGCGCAGTGGCACGTCGGGGACGTTCCACTGCGACAACGGCCGGTCCCACGGGAGTGCGAGCAGACCCGCAGACGGTGTGCGAAGCCGGAACTCCGGCGCCTGCATCGTCAGTTGAGGCGTTCGCCAGTCTGCGGGTGGAACAAGTGGACGTCGCCTTCGGGGTGCCTGCGCAGACGCGCGGTGTCCGCCAGCTTCGGCGCGGTGCGCGGGTTGCACCGCGCCACCAATTCGACGTCGCCCGCGTGCGTGTAGACGTACGCCTCGCTGCCGAGGTCCTCGACCAGGTCGACGACCACTTCCACGCCCCCGGAGTCGGCGAGTTCCAGTTGTTCCGGCCGGATTCCGAAGGTGACCTCCGACAGGCCCGCGTCGCTCAGCTTGGTGAGCTGGTCGCGCTCCAATTCCAGGGTGGAGTCACCGATTCTTGACGCCGTCGGCGGTCACCGGCAGCGTCACCAGGTTCATCGCGGGTGAGCCGATGAAGCCTGCGACGAAGGCGTTCGCAGGCCGGTCGTACAACTCGTTGGGCGCCGCGAACTGCTGCAGCTTGCCGAACCGCAGCACCGCGACCCGGTCGCCCATCGTCATCGCCTCGACCTGATCGTGGGTGACATAAACGGTAGTGGTGCCGAGACGCCGTTGCAGCGCGGCGATCTGGGTGCGGGTTTGCACACGCAGCTTGGCGTCGAGGTTCGACAGCGGCTCGTCCATGCAGAACACCTGCGGCTCGCGCACGATCGCGCGGCCCATCGCGACGCGCTGGCGCTGACCGCCGGACAGCTTGGCGGGCTTGCGATCCAGATGCTCGGTCAGGTCGAGGATCTTGGCGGCGTCCTCGACCTTTTTGCGCCGCTCGTCGGCCGACACACCACGCAACTTCAGTGCGAAGCCCATGTTCTCGGCGACCGTCTTGTTGGGGTACAGCGCATAATTCTGGAAGACCATCGCGATGTCGCGGTCCTTGGACGGCACGCCGGTCATGTCCTTGCCGCCGATCTCGATGGCGCCCTCGTCGATGTCCTCGAGTCCGGCCAGCATCCGCAGCGCAGTGCTCTTGCCCGAACCCGACGGCCCGACGAGCACGACGAACTCGCCGTCGGAGATGTCGAGGTTGAGGTTGTCGACCGCGAGCTTGTCCGAACCCTCGTAGATGCACGAGGCGTTCTTGTAGGTGATCGATGCCATTTGTTTTCTCCCGGTGGGTATTTGACGGTTACTTGATCGCGCCGAACGAAAGTCCGCGCACCAGCTTGTTCTGGGCGAACCACCCGCAGAGGATCACGGGAAGTGCAGCCATGGTTGCGGCCGCGGACAGCACGGCCCAGTACTGACCCTCACCGGCGATGAAGCCGACGAGGTAGACAGGCATGGTCTGAGCGTTCACCGCGGTCAGGTTCACCGCGAGGAAGAACTCGTTCCAGGCGAAGATGACGCAGATGAGCGCGGTGGCGGCGATGCCTGGCGAGACCAACGGCAGAATCACCTCCCGCACCGAGCGCCACAGGCTGGCGCCGTCCAGGCTGGCGGCCTCGAGCAGTTCGCCCGGTACCTCGAGGAAGAACGAACGCATCATCCACACCGCGATCGGCAGGTTCATCGACGTGTAGAGGACGACGAGAGCCCAGATGTTGTCCAATAGACCGAGATTGGACACGATCACGTACAGCGGCAGGATCGCAGCCACCACGGGCAGCATCTTGGTGCTCATGAAGAAGAACAACGCGTCCGAGGTCTTGCGGACCGGCCGCAGCGACAGCGCGAACGCCGCCGGCACGCCGAGCAGCAACACCAGGATCGTCGACATGGCGGTGGCGAACACCGAGTTCAGCATCGCAGGCCCGATACCCTGGTTGAACACCGCAGAGAACTGGTCCAGCGTCGGCTTGAAGAAGAACGTCGGCGGATTGGTCGCCGCGTCGCTCTCCTGCTTGAAGGCCGTCAGCACCATCCAGAGCACGGGGAAGAAGAAGCCGAGGCCGACAAGCCAGGCCACTATGCCCCACGGGCTGAACTTCTTGGTCTTCTTCTTGCGCACCGGGCCGGCATCATCGGCCGCCCTTGTTCTTTCGACGGTGGTAGTCATCAGGCTGCCTCTTCCTTGCCGGAGAATGATTTGAATATCAGTCGAAGCGCGAAGCTGGCGATGATCATCGTGAAGATGACGACCACCACGCCCATCGCCGCGGCCTGGCCCATGTCGAATCCGAGGAACGCGCGCTGATAGATGTAGAACGGCAGGTTCGCACTGGCGACACCGGGTCCGCCCTGCGTCATCATGAAGATGGCGTCGAAGGTGTTGACCAGATAGACCGCACCGAGCACGACGCCCAGTTCGATGAAGCGACGCAAGTGCGGCAGCGTCAACTCGCGGAAGAGTTGGAACGCTGTCGCCCCGTCGACCCGGCCCGCCTCGAGTTGGTCACGTGGCATGGACGTCAGGCCTGCCAGGATCAGCAGCATCATGAACGGCGTCCACTGCCAGATCAACTCGACCATGACCATGGACAGTGGGAACTGGCCGATCCAGTCGACGGGGCCGATCCCGACCAGCGACAGCACCCAGTTGAGGATGCCGTTGTTGGGGTCGAGGATCGTGGTCTTCCAGATCAGTGCTCCCGCAACGGGTGTGATGAGGAACGGCGTGATCAGCAGCGTTCGCACCACACCTCGGCCGAGGAATGCGCGATCCAGCAGCAGGGCGATCAGCAGTCCCAGGAAGGCCGAAATCAGCACGACCCCGACGATCAGGATGACGGTGTTGCCCGCCACCGACCAGAACTGACTGTCCTGAATGACTGCGACGTAGTTGTTCACACCCACGAACTGCCGCGAGCCGGGACGCACGAGGTTCCACGACAACGTCGAGTAGTACAGGGTGAACAGGAACGGCACCTGTGTCACCGCGATCATGAAGATCAGGGCGGGCAGCAGCGGCCCGCGCCGTCGCCATCCCTCGGCGCGACTCACGCCGACGTCCTGAGACTCCTTGATCCTGCGAACCCGTTCAGCGACGGCTTTCTCGTCTGCTTCTGCCGTGGTGTCAGCGGTTAGGGTCATCACTTCTCCTGGTAGCTCTTGCCGACGACCTCGGCATACAACTGTGCTTGCTCCATCGCAGCGTCGACGGACTTCTGCCCGGCAATCGCCGCACTGATCTGCTGGCTCACCCGCGTGCCGAGATCCTGAAATTCAGGGATGCCGACGAACTGCACGCCGGTGTACGGAACAGGTTGCACCGTCGGCTTGTTCGGGGTCGCGTTCTTGATCGACTCCAACGTCAACGGACCGTAGGACTTCGAAATCGCCTCGTACTCTGGCAGTTCGGTGTAGGTGGAGGTGCGGCTACCGGGTGGGACGCGGGCCCAGCCCAGCTGCTCGCCGACCAGCTT
The DNA here is from genome assembly GCA_963786995.1 of uncultured Actinomycetota bacterium. Taxonomy (GTDB): domain Bacteria; phylum Actinomycetota; class Actinomycetes; order Mycobacteriales; family Mycobacteriaceae; genus Mycobacterium. The sequence continues at coordinate 511,483 of CAWBBH010000013.1, forward strand.
CATGTAGTCCTTACTCGTCATCCACGAGATGAATTTCCATGCGCCGTCAGGGTTTTTGGCAGCCTTCGGGATTCCCAACGACCAGGTGTACAGCCAACCTGAGTTGGGCTTCTCGACGATCGGGGCAGGCAGGTAGCCGATCTTGCCGACCAGATCCGGGTATGTCTTCGGATCCTCGAGCACCGAGACCGCCGACGTCGCGTCGTACCACATCGCCGTCTGACCCTGACCGAACAGGTTGGCGCACTCCTGGAAACCGGTTGAGGATGCGCCCAACTCACCGGATTCCTTGATCGTGTTGACGTAGAAGTTGACGGCCCTCTTCACCTCGGGGCTGTTGAGCTGCGCATTCCATTGTTCGTCGAACCAGCGCCCGCCGAAGGTGTTGATCACGGTGTCCAGGGGCGCCAGCACCTCACCCCAGCCCGGCTTGCCGCGCAGGCAGATACCGGCGTCCGAGGCGCCCTTCTCCTTGATGGTCTTCGCCCAATCGGCAACTTCCTGCCACTGCGGCTGGTAGTTCGGATCCGGGTTGACCTTGATGCCCGCCTGTTCGAAGAGATCCTTGCGGTACATCAAGAAGGACGATTCGCCGTAGAACGGAACCGAGTACATGCTGCCCTCGTAAGACAACGACTCCCGCAGCGACGGGATGAAGTCGTCCTCGTCGTAGCCGGGTGTGTTCTTCATGTAGTCCGAAAGGGGCAGCAACCAGCCGTCCCTCGCCCACTGCGGCGTCTCGAAATTGCTGATCATCACGACGTCGAACTGAGTCCCGCCCATGGCCGTCGACATGGTGATCTTCGCCCGCGCCTGGTTTTCCGACAGCGAGATGAACTTCAGCTTGACGCCTGGATTCTCTTTCTCGAACTCCGACGACAGCTTCTGGGCGTCCGCCATCTGCGAGTTGGACACCAGCGCGATCGTCACCTCGTTCTCCGACGCCCCAAGACTGCCCGCGCCCGCGCAACCGGCGGTGAGGACCAGTCCCGTCGCGGCGGCACACAGCGTCAACCGGTGCAGTGATGTTCTCAACGCTCTCCGCACACTTTTCACATTTACCTCCCTTACGCCCGCGCTAAAAGCCAACGGGCACAGTCAATGTCACATACCAACAGTCGGGCGAGCTTTCCTCGGAGCGCGCCAAGCGTGGCGTGGTGTTTGGCCGCGCCACTGGAAATCAGGATCGTCTTCTGACATGCCTTGACGTCCTCGAGCGGAACCGACACCGCGCGCTGCTGCAGCTCGGTTTCAACCGGCACGCCGTTGCCGTCGAAGAACCGGCCGCCGATCTCGCCGACCGCGCCGAGCCTGATCAGCTCGTCGAGCATCCTCGTGTCGAGGAAGCTGCCCTCGAAAAGAGTCGTGGAGGTCGAGACGGCGCCGACGCCGAACAGCATCACATCGGCATGCCTGCCCGCTTCCAGCGTGCGCGAGATCAGCGAATCGCTGCGCATCGAGGTCACGGTGGACGGATCGGCGTAGAGCGGCGCAGGCAGACGGATGGTGTTCGCTCGCAACACATCTGCGCAGCGACTGAGGATGAACTCGGTGCCGGTCTGATAGGCGGCGCTCGACATGGCCCCGTCGAGCTGGACCACCGCCCGGCAACTTGCCACCCCCGGCGACATGGCGGTGGCGACCGCGACCTGTTCGGGCCCCCAGGTGAATCCGAGCACGTCGGTGGGCGTGAGCCTGCGCATCAGCAGCGCCGCTGCCGCGCGGCCGACGCTGGCGAACGCCGCCGGTCGCCCGGGCGCCCCGACATCGATTCCGTGGCCGGCGACGACGGCTTCGGTGAGGCCGAAACGCTGCTCGAGTTCTCGCTCTTCCTCGGCGTGCAGATCGTCGCGCATGTCCGGCGGGACGACGACGTCGATGCGTACGAGCCCGTTGGCCTTGGCTCGGGCGATGAGCCGCCCTGCCGTCGGCCGGGACACCCCGAGGCGGACCGCGATCTCGGCCTGGGTGAGCCCGTCGAGGTAGTAGAGGGTCGCCGCGCGCAGTGCGAGCCGCAGGTCCTCCGAGCTGGCGCCGCGGTCCTTGGGAGGTTGAAGCGCCCGGCCATCGACGGTCCCGGCGACCTCGCCATATGACGTCGATGCGACCACGAACTCCGACCCCGCTTCCTGCCGACCCCATGAACATTTGCTCAGGGGTGCGAGTAGATGTTCATCACGCTAGCATGGTCAGTGTGACGCACACAACACTTTCCGCGGCAGATACTCGGATGCGGGCCGCGGTACTCGTCGAGCCAGGTCGGATCGAGATCGAGCAGCGTCCGGTGCCGCGCGCGGCGCCGGGTGACGTGCTGGTCCGGGTGTCGTCGGTCGGAGTCTGCGGCTCCGACACGCACTACTACCGGCACGGCCGGATCGGGAGCTTCGTCGTCGAGGCCCCGTTGGTGCTCGGCCACGAAGCCGCGGGCACGATCGTCGGCGTCGGCGATTCCGTCGACCCCTCGCGGATCGGCCAGCGGGTGTCCATCGAACCTCAGCGCCCGGACCCCGCCAGCGCCGAGACCCGCCGCGGCGACTACAACCTGTGCCCGCACATGCGGTTCTACGGCACCCCTCCGGTCGACGGGGCGCTGTGCGACTACGTGACGATCGGCGCGGATTTCGCACACGCGGTACCGGACGCCGTCTCCGACGACGCGGCGGCGCTGTGCGAGCCTCTGTCGGTCGGCATCGCCGCGCTGCGCAGGGCAGGCATCGGCGAACGGTCCAGGGTCCTCGTCGCCGGCGCGGGACCCATCGGCATCGTGGTGGTTCAGCTGGCGCGCGCCTACGGCGCATCCGAGATCGCGGTGTCCGATCCCGACGAATCGCGCCGCGAACAGGCACGCGCGAACGGCGCGACCACCGCGCTCGATCCCGTTGCCGACGAGTTCGGCGGTGGCTTCGACGCGTTCATCGATGCGTCGGGCGCCCCCGCCGCGGTGACCGCAGGCATCCACGCGCTGCGGCCCGCCGGAACCGCCGTGCTGGTCGGCTCGGGTGCCGAGTCGATGGAGCTGCCGACCCAGTTGATCCAGAATCGCGAACTCACCCTGACCGGCGTCTTCCGCTATGCCAACACGTGGCCGGAGGCCATCGCGCTGGTCGAGTCGGGCCGGGTCGATCTGGACGGCATGGTCACCGCAAGGTTCCCGCTCGAGCGGACCGCAGAAGCACTGGACTCCGATCGCACGCCCGGTAGCGTCAAGACGGTGGTGGCGGTGTCATGAAACTGAGCAGTTCGACGTCGGCGCAGATGCCGATCAGTGCGCCGACCTACGATCGCCGCGAAATCGGGGTCGGCATCGTGCATTTCGGTGTCGGAGGCTTCCACCGGGCGCATCAGGCGATGTACATCGACCGGCTACTGGAAAGGGGCGAAGGCAAGGAGTGGGGTATCTGCGGCGTGGGCGTGATGCCGTCCGACCGCAAGATGGCCGACGTCCTCGACGCTCAGGACGGCCTGTACACCCTGGTACTCGAGAAGCCGGACGGCACCCGGGACGCGCGGGTGATCGGCTCGATCGTGGATTACCGCTACGCGCCCGATGACCCGGAGTCGGTGATCGAACTGCTGGCCGCTCCGACCACCCGCATCGTTTCGCTGACCATCACCGAGGGCGGCTACAACGTCGACTCCATCAAGCCCGGCGACGTCAGCGTCTTCGGGCTGGTCGCCGAGGCGCTCGCGCGACGCCGTGACCGTGGCCTCGCGTCGCCGACGATCGTGTCGTGCGACAACATCGAGAACAACGGCGAGGTCGCGCGACAGGCTTTCGCCAGCTACGCCGAGCGCGTGCACCCGGGTCTGGCGGAGTGGATCGCCGACAACACCCGCTTTCCCAACTCGATGGTCGACCGCATCACACCTGCCACCACCGACGACGTCATCGACAAGCTCCGGGACGAGTTCGGGGTGGAAGACCAATGGCCCGTGGTGGCCGAGCCGTTCACCTCGTGGGTGCTCGAGGACGACTTCTCGGACGGCAGGCCGCCGCTGGAAGACGTCGACGTGCTGCTGGTCGACGATGTCCGGCCCTACGAGCTGATGAAGCTGCGACTGCTCAACGCCAGCCACCAAAGCCTGTGCTACTTCGCCTATCTCGCCGGCTACCGTCTGGTGCACGACGCCGCGGGCGACCCGCTGTTCGCCGACTTCCTGATGCGCTACATGGACACCGAGGCCACGCCGACGCTGTTGCCGGTTCCCGGCATCGACCTGCCCGACTACAAGCAGACCCTGATCGAGCGGTTCGCGAACCCGGGCGTGCGCGACACCATCGTCCGGCTCTGCTTCGGCTCCTCAGACCGCATCCCCAAGTGGCTGCTCCCCGTGATCCGGGCGAACCTCGCCGCCGACGGGCCGATCCGGCTCTCGGCAGCTACGGTGGCGAGTTGGGCGCGGTACGCCGAAGGCGTCGACGAAGAAGGCGGGCCGATCGACGTGCAGGATCAGTTGGCCGACACCCTCGTTCCGCTGGCCCGCTCGCAGCGCGACAACCCGACCGCGTTCATCGAAAACACGGACGTGTTCGGCGATCTCGCCACATCCGCCCGGTTCGTCGACGAGTACACATGGGCGCTCGACTCGCTGCATCGCGACGGAGCCAGAGCGACGCTCGAGACGCTGATGAAAGAGGATGGGCAATGAGCACCCGAAGACGAGCGCGAGTGAGGATCGCAGCGAGGCACGAGCGAGGACCGGAGCGAGTGGGAGTCGAGCAATGACCCAGCGCGCGCTGGTCATCGGCGAGGCCCTGATCGACATCGTCGAGCGGGACGGTGACGTGATCGGCGAGCACGTCGGCGGCAGTCCGCTCAACGTCGCGGTCGGGCTGGCCCGACTCGGCCGGGGGGTCGATTTCCTCACCCACATCGGCGAGGACGCCAGGGGCCGCCGCATTGCCGAGTATGTGGAAAGCTCAGGCGCGCAACTGGTTTCCGGAAGCGTGGCGGCCGAGCGCACGCCTACGGCGGTGGCGACGCTGGACGACAGCGGCAAGGCGCAGTACGTCTTCGACATCGACTGGCAACTGTCGGGCACGCCCGAAGTGGCGCCTCCGCTGGTGGCGCACACCGGATCCATCGCGACGATCCTCGAGCCGGGGTGCCGCGCGACGGCGGCGCTGCTGGACGCCTACCACCTGTCGGCCACGATCAGCTTCGACCCCAACGTGCGTCCCGCCCTGATCAACGACGACGAGCAGGCACGCACTCGCATCGACCGGCTGGTCGAGAAGTGCGACCTGGTGAAGGCCAGCGACGAGGACCTGGAATGGATCGACCCTCACCGCACACCCGAACAGGTCGCCAAGACCTGGCTGAGCCTGGGGCCGTCGGTGGTCGCGGTGACGATGGGAGACCGCGGCGCTTTCGCGATGTGCCGGGCGGGCGTCGCGCGCGTGCAGGCGCAGCCGGTCGAGGTGGTGGACACCGTCGGGGCAGGCGACGCGTTCATGACGGGTCTGATCGACGCGCTCTGGTCACTTGACCTGCTCGGCGCCGAGCGGCGCGCGGACCTGCGCCGCATCAGCGTCGACGCGCTGACCGGGGTGCTGTCCACCGCGGCGCTGTCGTCGGCGCTGACCGTCGCGCGGGCGGGAGCCGACCTGCCCGACCGCGCCACCAGGGACGCCGCCGCCGCGGGCGACACGAACGTGCAGACGCATGGCGGCTAACTGATTGGGGAATACTGGACCAATGCGGTCCATTTGGAAGGGCTCGATCTCGTTCGGACTGGTGAACGTCCCGGTCAAGGTCTACAGCGCAACCGAAGACCACGATCTGAAGTTCCACCAGGTGCACGCCAAGGACAACGGACGCATCCGCTACAAGCGGGTGTGTGAGGTATGCGGCGAGGTCGTCGAATACCGCGATATCGCCCGCGCCTTCGAATCCGACGACGGCCACATGGTGGTGATCACCGACGAGGACATCTCGACACTGCCCGAGGAGCGCAGTCGCGAGATCGAGGTCGTCGAGTTCGTCCCCGCAAGCGAACTCGACCCGCTGATGTACGACAAGAGCTATTTCCTGGAGCCCGACGGCAAGTCGTCGAAGTCCTACGTGCTGTTGGCCAAGACGCTGGCCGACACCGACCGGGTGGCCATCGTGCACTTCGCGTTGCGCAACAAGACCCGGCTTGCGGCGCTGCGGGTCAAGGACTTCAGCAAGCGCGACGTGATGGTCATCCACACGTTGCTCTGGCCCGACGAGATCCGTGATCCCGATTTCCCTGTGCTGGACAAAGAAGTCGAGATCAAGCCCGCCGAGCTGAAGATGGCGGGCCAGGTGGTCGAGTCGATGACCGACGACTTCCACCCCGAGCGTTTCCAAGACACCTACCAGGAGCAGCTCAGGGAGCTGGTGGAGGCGAAACTCGAAGGCGGAGAGGCGTTTACCACCGAAGAGGCCGAGCCCAAGGAACTCGACGAGACCGAGGACGTCTCGGATCTGCTCGCCAAGCTCGAAGCCAGCGTGAAGGCGCGTCGCGGCGGCGGGTCGTCAACTGACGGTCAGGCCAAGAAGGCGGCAGGACCGGCGAAGAAGGCACCGGCGAAGAAGGCGCCCGCGAAGAAGGCGGCGAAAAAGACCGCGGCTGCTAAGAAGGCGCCTGCGAAGAAGACCGCCAAGAAGGCTGCGGCCAAGAAGTAGCCGTCAGCAGCCGAGGTGGGTGATGCCCGCCCGTACGATCGTCGCCGCCGCCGAGAGCGAAATTCCGAGGCTCTTACTCAGCGCGACGGTGCTCTCCGATCCGGGCATGCCGCTGCGTGCGTTGGCACAAGCCTGCTGACCGGCATCCAGCAGCTGCGACTCGCTCAAGTACACGTAGCGAGGCGCAACCTCGTCCAGATAGCTGCTGGTGTCGGCTGCCGCGGGCGCCGCAAGCCCCGTCGCCGCGACCGCGGACAGGGCGCCGAGGGCGAACACCCCGGTGATCCGTCTCAAAGCGGTTGCGGTTCTGACTTGCTCGGCCACGCGGAATCCCTCCTATCCAGTGCGCGAACGGTACGAATTCCGTCGCATCTATTTAACGTTAACACTAATTTCGTAGGCGTTGCCTGTCTAACAGGGGTTTTCGCTGACTATGTGACTGAAATAACTTTGCTAGCCGAATGCTCTGCGAGCCACATCACGAAGCTAGGGGCGCCAGCGCGGGTTCAATGAAGTAGCCGAGTACTGCATTTCTCACGCGGTGATGTGCTGCTGGCGCCCCTTGCCGCGCCGACTCGACTAGAACGTGTTTCAGAAACGTCGCCTGTCGCGACTGCGACCTTGTTACGGTGTCGCCCGGCAACAAAAGAGAGGCAGACGTGATACTCGACAGATTCCGGCTTGACGGCCAGGTTGCGGTCGTGACAGGAGCGGGCCGCGGACTCGGTGCGGCGATGGCGCTGGCATTCGCCGAATCGGGCGCCGACGTGGTGATCGCGTCGCGGACGCGGTCGCAACTCGAGGAGGTCGCCGAGCAGATCCACAGCGTCGGACGGCGCGCGCACATCGTCACCGCCGACCTCGCCCACCCCGAGGACACCGCCGCGCTCGCAGGCACCGCGATCGAGGCGTTCGGCAAACTAGACATCGTCGTGAACAACGTCGGCGGCACGATGCCGAACACTTTGATGACCACGTCGACCAAGGATCTGCGCGACGCTTTCACGTTCAACGTCGCGACCGCTCACGCGCTGACCACGGCAGCGGTGCCGCTGATGCTCGAACACTCCGGCGGCGGCAGCATCATCAACATCACCTCGACGATGGGCCGCCTGTCCGCCAGGGGTTTCGCCGCGTACGGCACGGCAAAGGCCGCGCTCGCTCACTACACCCGGCTGACCGCGCTCGATCTGTGCCCGCGGATCCGGGTCAACGCGATCGCGCCCGGTTCGATCCTCACCTCTGCCCTCGACATCGTCGCCTCCAACGACGAGCTGCGCGAGCCGATGGAGAAGGCGACGCCGATGCGGCGTCTCGGCGATCCGGTCGACATCGCCGCCGCCGCCGTCTATCTCGCGTCGCCCGCGGGCAGCTTCCTGACCGGCAAGACGCTCGAGGTCGACGGCGGCCTCACCTATCCGAACCTCGACATGCCCATCCCCGACCTGTAAGAGGAGAACTGCTCCATGACTGAATTGTCGGCTCAGCCGACGAAGGCCATTCGCGTCGCGTTGATCGGCACCGGCAATGTCGGCAAGCCCGCCCTCGTCCAGCTGATCAACGATGCGCGCTTCGAGTTGACCGGCGTGTGGGTCTCCTCGGCGGCCAAGGCGGGCAAGGACGCCGCCGAGCTCGCGGGCCTCGACGGTTCCACCGGCATCACGGCGACCAACGACCTCGACGCCGTCCTCGCCACCGATCCCGAGTGCGCCGTCTACACCGCACTGGCCGACAACCGACTGCCGGAAGCGCTGGAGGATTACCGGCGCATCCTGGCCGCGGGCGTCAACGTCGTCGGCAGCAGCGCGGTGTTCCTCCAGTATCCGTGGCATGTCATACCCGGCGAACTGCTCAAGCCGATCGAGGACGCCGCCGAGGCCGGCAGGGCCAGCCTGTTCGTCAACGGCATCGATCCCGGTTTCGCGAATGACCTTCTGCCCCTTGCACTTGCGGGCACCTGCCAGAGCATCGATGCGATCCGCTGCATGGAGATCATCAACTACGACACCTACGACAGCGCGGACGTGATGTTCGACGTGATGGGCTTCGGCAGGCCGCTCGACGACATCCCGATGCTGCTGCAGCCGGGCGTGCTGAGCCTGGCGTGGGGTTCGGTGGTGCGCCAGCTCGCGGCGGGCCTCGGCGTCTCGCTCGACGAGGTGACCGAGACCTACGTGCGCGAGCCCGCTCCGGAGGACTTCGACATCGCCTCCGGTCACATCCCGAAGGGCAGCGCCGCGGCGCTCCGGTTCGAGGTGCGCGGAATGGTCGGCGGCAAGGCCGCCGTCGTGCTCGAACACGTGACCCGGCTGCGCGACGATCTGCGCCCGGATTGGCCGCAGCCCGCCCAGGAAGGCGGGTCGTACCGCATCGAGATCACGGGCGAGCCGACCTACGCTCTTGACCTCTGTCTGAGCAGCCCGAACGGCGACCACAACCACGCCGGACTCGTTGCGACCGCGGCGCGCGTCGTCAATGCCATCCCGGCCGTCATCGCCGCTCCCCCGGGTGTCAGGACGACGCTCGACTTGCCCCTGATTACTGGTAACGGGTTGTACGCTTGCGGTGAGTCGGGCTGAGAGTCGAACGACGTCGAAGGACATGCCTATGCGGACGCCCCTGCGCTACCTGTTACCGGTTCTGGCAGCGGCCGGAGCCGCTGCGGCTGTGGCTGTCGCGCCCGTCGCGGCGGCCGCTCCAGATGATTCGACCCTGCCCCAGTGCACCAGCGTCGGCGGCGACCAGGATGTCGGCACCGCGACGACCGAGTGCGTGACGCCCGGCAACGTCCAGCTCAATGCCACCGCACCCGACGTGCCCACCTACGCCTACCCATGGGACGACGAGTTCTACGGCCCGGCCCTCATCATGGGTGGCGGCGCCTGGGGAACTCACGGCATGGGCGGTGGCGGCGGCCATCGCTAGCCGCATTTCATTCCTCTTGGCCGATTAGGAGGCCAAACATGAGCAGCAAAGCTCGTTATCTGACAACCCTTTTCGCGACGGCAGGCGTTTCCGCGGCCATCGTCGTCGCGCCCGTCGCTGCCGCAGCGCCGCAGTGCACGAACACCGGGCCGAACACCACCCAGTGTGAGACCAACGGCAGCGCGCAGATCGTCACGTCGCCGCCGCCCAACAACAACTACGGCTATTGGGGCTTCCCGATCATCGGCTTCGGCGGCTGGGGCTTCGGCTGGTGACACCGGCCTAGGCACGGCCATACCGTTTCGGTTAACCTAACTTTTCTATTCGCCGGCCCGGATAGAAGGTGGGTTAGTTGCTGCGCGATTCCGAAACACGGTTGCGTCCCAGTTGGTTACTGCTGGGGCCGGCGTTCGTCGCGGCCATCGCCTACGTCGACCCGGGCAACGTCGCGGCCAACATCAGCGCGGGCGCCCAGTTCGGCTTCCTGTTGGTCTGGGTCATCTTCCTGGCCAACGCGATGGCGGGACTTGTGCAATATCTGTCGGCCAAACTCGGACTGGTCAGCGGACGGACCCTGCCCGAAGCCGTCGCCGACCACACCCGGACCCCCACCCGCATCGGCTACTGGCTGCAAGCCGAAATGGTCGCCATGGCAACCGATCTCGCTGAGGTCGTCGGCGGCGCCATCGCGCTGCACCTGTTGTTCGATCTTCCGCTGCTTGTCGGCGGCCTCATCACCGGCGCGGTGTCGCTGGTGCTGCTGGCCGTGCAGAACCGGCGCGGCCAACGGGTCTTCGAGCGGGTGATCAGCGGCCTGCTGCTCATCATCGCGATCGGCTTTCTGACGAGCCTCTTCGTCGAGCCGCCGCCGATCGCGGCGGCCGCCGAAGGGCTGGTGCCGCGCTTCGAGGGCGCCGAGAGCGTGCTGCTGGCCACCGCGATGCTCGGCGCGACGGTGATGCCGCACGCGGTGTACCTGCATTCCGGCCTCGCCCGCGACCGGCACGGACATCCCGATGCAGGACCCGCGCGTGCCTGGCTATTGAAAGTGACGCGCATCGACGTCGGGCTGGCGATGCTGGTCGCCGGAACGGTGAACCTGTCGATGGTGCTCGTCGCCGCGACCAACCTGCAGGGCCGCGACGACACCGACTCGATCGAGGGCGCGCACTCCGCTGTTCGCGACACCCTGGGGCCCACCGTCGCGCTGTTCTTCGCCATCGGCCTGCTGGCCTCCGGCCTCGCGTCGACGTCGGTCGGCGCCTACGCGGGCGCGATGATCATGCAAGGCCTGCTGCATCGCTCCTATCCGCTTCTGCTGCGTCGGCTGGTCACCTTGATTCCGGCGCTGGCGATCCTCGCGATCGGCGTCGACCCCAGCCGCGCGCTGGTCATCTCGCAGGTCGTGCTGTCGTTCGGGATACCGTTCGCCCTGATCCCGCTGATCCGCCTGACCAGCGACCGGACCCTGATGGGCGACGACGCGAACCACCGGGTGACCACCATGCTCGGCTGGACCGTCGCCGCCATGATCATCGTCCTCAACGTGGTGTTGATCTACCTGACCGTTCGCGGCTGACACGTTGGCGTCCCGAGGCACCGTTAAACTGGAGTGAATGCTCGACGTCCGCCACAGCTACTTCGCGTACGGGTCCAACCTGTGCGTCGACCAGATGGCGCGACGCTGCCCCAACGCCGCCGATCCCCGGCCTGCGATGCTGGCCGACCACGACTGGCTGATCAACGAGCGGGGCGTGGCGACCGTCGAACCGTTCGACGGGTCGCAGGTGCACGGCGTCGTCTGGGAACTCGACGACCACGACCTCGCGACGCTGGACAGCGCCGAGGGGGTGCCGGTGCGGTATCGCCGCGACCGGCTCACCGTGCACACCGACGCGGGGCCGTCCGAGGCATGGGTCTACATCGATCACCGCGTCGATCCCGGCCCGCCGCGGCCGGGCTACCTGGAGCGAATCATCGACGGCGCGCAGCACCACGGCCTGCCACACCGCTGGGTTGAATTCCTCCGCCGGTGGGATCCCTCGCACTGGCCGGTGCCGAAGGACAACACGGGTGCCGGTGCGCCGCAATCGCTTTCAGAGCTGCTGGCCGATCCGTCGGTGCGCGAGGAGAGCACACTGCGATCGCGGTTCGGCTTCATGGCGATCCACGGCGGCGGCCTGGAGCAGATGACCGACGTCATCGCCGAGCGGGCAGCTGACGCCGCGGGCGCATCGGTGTATCTGCTGCGTCATCCCGCGGACTACCCGCACCACCTGCCGTCGGCACGCTACCGGGCCGAGGAGTCCGAGCGGCTCGCCGAGTTCCTCACCCACGTCGAGGTCGTCGTCTCACTGCACGGCTACGGCCGAATCGGCCGCAGCACGCAGCTGCTCGCCGGTGGTGGCAACCGGGCACTCGCCGGGCACATCGCCGGACACTTCGACGTGCCGGGCTACAACGTCGTCACAGACCTCGACGCAATGCCCCGCGAGCTACGCGGCCTGCATCCGGACAACCCGGTCAACCGGGCGCGCGACGGAGGCACTCAACTCGAGCTGTCGTCGCGGCTGCGCGGCATCAGCCCCCGCAGCGTCCCCGCCGACGAGGACGGCCTGTCGCCGCCGACGTCGGCGCTGATCCGGGGCTTGGTGGCGGCCGCGCACAGCTGGGAGCTGAAAGTTTCCTGACGATCCCATCCGCATCGGCGGCAGCTCCGAATGCCGGATGTGGAGTCAAGCTCAAAAAGATGTGTCGGCGCGCCCGCGCTGTACCGAACCCGCATCACCCATCTGCGCCGCGACCCGGTCCACCACTATTTCGAGCACCGGGGCTACAGCTGGTATGTCGACATCGACAACCTGCCTGACCTGCCCGGCTGGCTGAGGCCATTCGCTCGCATCGACGCGGAGGACCACTTCGACGGCCACGACGGTGACACGCTGCGACAGCGCCTCGGCGCGTTCCTGGCGTCGCGCGACGTGCAGTTGCCCCGCGGGCCGGTCACCGCGCTGTTGCAGGCCCGGGTGCTGGGTTACGCCTACAACCCGTTGACCCTGTACTGGTGCCATGACGTCGACGGCGTCGTGCAGCAGATCGTCGCCGAGGTGCACAACGCCAGGGGCGGCCAGCATGCGTATGTCCTGCCCCCCGATGCCGGGGCGCCGACGATCGTGAAGAAGCGGCTGTTCGCCTCGCCGTTCAACGGTCACGGCGGCCACTACCTCGTTCGGGCGCCGCGCCCCGAGGAGGACCTCGACGTCACCATCTCGCTGCACCGCGACAACCAGCCCGCTTTCGTGGCGACGATGCGCGGCGACCGACTGCCCGCCACGAAGGCACAACTCCTGCGTTTGCAGCTCGTCGCGCCGGTGGCACCGTTGATGGGCAAGGTCGCGATGGGCATTCAGGGCGCGACGTTGCGGCTGCGCAACGTTCCTACCGCGCCCGACGTGAACGTCACGGAAAAGGAAAGGGTTGGCCAGCTGTGACCCTGGCGCCCGGACGGGTGGCTAGGCTACCGCTCGTGACCACCGATCTGGCTGCGCTGCTGCGCCAGGTGGCCCAGCGGGATGTCGACGCGTTCGCCACCTTCTACGACCTCACCCGAGCGAGGGTGTTTGGTCTGGTGACGCGCGTGCTGCGCGACCCCGGGTACAGCGAGGAAACCACGCAGGACGTCTACCTGCAGGTGTGGCGGTCGGCGTCCAACTACGACCCGAATGTGGGCTCGCCGCTGGCCTGGTTGCTCACCGTGGCGCACCGGCGCGCGGTGGACCGGGTGCGTGCCGAGCAGGCGGCCAGCCAGCGCGAGTCCCGGTACGGGTCGGCCAACGTCGACCCGCCCGCCGACCTGGTCGCCGAGACGGTCATCGTGGCCGACGAACGCCGGCAGGTCACCGACTGCCTCGCCTCCCTGACCGATGTGCAGCGCGAAGCCATCCAGCTCGCCTACTACGACGGGCTCACCTACGTGCAGGTGTCGGAGCGGCTGTCGGCCAATCTCGCCACCATCAAGTCGCGGATGCGCGATGCGATCCGCGGGCTACGCAGATGTCTGGGGCTCTCTCATGACTGAACCGGTGACTCCCGACATCCTCGCGCTGGCGACGCCCTACGCGCTGCACGCGACGAGCGACGCCGAACGCGCGGAGATCGAGCGCCAGGTGGACGCCGCGCCGCCCGACGTGGCCGAGGCGTTCTACGTGCAGGTGCGCGCCGTTCACGAGACGATGGCGGTGATCTCCGCGGCGACGGCGCTTGAGCCGCCCCCGAGCATGCGAGACCGGTTGCTCGCGACCGTCGCTGACGAGCCGCCCGTGTACCAGTTGCCGACCAGGCAACCCGCCAAGCCGAAGCCGACAAACCGTTGGGGCACAACGATTCTCGCGGCCGCCGCGGTGCTCGCAGTCGGGCTCGGCGTCCTCGGCGTCGGGTACGCGCTGCGGCCGGCGCCGACGGTGTCCACCGCCGAGCAGGTGTTCGCCGCCTCCGACGTGCAGACCGTGTCGGGCCCCATCCCGAGCGGCGGCACGGCCACGCTGGTGTTCTCCCACCAGAAGGACGCGGGCGTGCTGGTGATGAACAACGTTCCTCCGCCGCAGCCGGGCACCGTGTACCAGATGTGGCTGGTCGGTGAGGGCGCACCGAAGTCGGCGGGCACGATGGACGCCAAGTCCGTCGCACCGTCGACCACCGCGGTGCTGCCCGACATCGGGACGTCGCGGGCGTTGGCGTTCACCGTCGAGCCGGGAGCCGGGTCCGACAGACCGACCACCCCCGCGTTCGCCGAGCTGCCGCTGAGCTGACGGGCGCTTCTCCCGTTCACCATGCGGGTGGGCTACTCGAGCGTCGCGGCGGCTGCCTTGTCGAGCACATCGTCGATGTCGTGCCCGCGCTGCCATGCCCGTCGTTGCCTCATCGCACCGTTGCCGTGCTCGGCGATGCGGTCGAGTTCGGTGCGCACCATGGCGTAGTCGCCGAGAGCGTCCAACGCGGGCCGGATGCGCTCGACGAGGCCGCCGAGCAGGTCGACCGCGGGCAGCGACGCATGGCTTTCCGTCAGGTCGATCGCATCGCCGTCGAGGCCTTCGCGGGCCGACTTCCAATAGGCGGCCCGCAGCGCGTGGGGCGCCAACGGCGCGAGGGGCTCGCCGCGGGCCTCGTCGTCGAGCGCCGTCATCACGCAGCCCCGCACCAGCGCCGCGAACACAACGGTCTCGGCGACCGTCGCGGGCACGTCGGCGACGCGCACCTCGATCGTCGGGAAGTTCGCCGACGGACGCATGTCCCAGTAGATCTGGCCATCGTCGAGCATCGCGCCGGTGTCCAGAAGCATCCGCACCACGGCGTCGTACTCGTCGGCGGAGTCGAAGTGCGGCGGCGGCCCCGCGCTCGGCCAGCGCTGCCAGAGGATGCTGCGCCAGCTGGCGTAGCCGGTGTCGGTGTTGCGGTAGATCGCCGAGTTGGCCGTCACCGCCAACAGCAGCGGCAGCCACGGCCGCATCCGGTTGCTCACCGCGATCGCGGCCTCGCGGTCTGGAACCGCCACGTGCACATGGCAACCGCAGATGCCTTGTTCGTGCGCGATCATCCCGAACCGCTTCGCGATCGCGTGGTAGCGCGGGTTGTCGGTGATCGGGAACTCGTGCGGCACCGTAGGCGGCAGCCCGACCGCGAGCAGTCGCGCACCGTCCTCCTCTGCGGCCTCGGCGGCGACGCGGCGCAGCCGGGTCAGTTCAGAGCGCAGTTCGTCGCTGGTGTCGGCCACCTCGGTCGTCGTCTCCACCTGGCAGCTGGTCAGTTCGAGTTGCAGCTTCACACCGCGTGCTCGCGCGGCGCGTGCGACGGTTTCGTTGCGGGCAACAGGTTCGCCGGTATCGCGGTCGACGAGCAGGAACTCCTCCTCGACGCCGACAGTGGGATTACTGGGCACGAGTGCCTCCAAAATATTGATCCGGCCCGTCGGAAGGGGTTCACGACGGGCCGGATCGCGCGCTGGCTCCTGTGCGGTGCAGTCCGCTAAGCCGACAAGTCTGGCGGGTGGTAATTTGCCCGAACCGCTTTCCGCCAAACATCGAATTCTCATCACCTGTTTCGCCCGGCCTAGGATCGCGGGGTGAGCAAGGACTTCCGGTTCGGCGTGGGCCTGCGCGCCGCCAAGTCGCTGTCATCGGTGCAGGACGAGGCGCGCCGCGCCGAAGCGCTGGGCTTCGACGTGCTGCACCTGCCCGACCACATCGGCGCGCCGGCACCATTCCCGACGTTGGTGGCTGCCGCCGCGGCCACCACGACGTTGCGGATGGGCACCTTCGTGCTGAACGCGTGCTTCTACAAGCCAGCCCTGCTGGCGCGCGACGTGCAGGCGTTGCGCGACCTCTCCGGGGGGCGCTTCGAGCTGGGCCTCGGGGCGGGCTACGCCAAGCATGAGTTCGAGGCCGCCGAGCTGCGCTACCCGAGCGCGCGCGAACGGGTCGAATACCTCGCGCACGTCACCGAGTACATGGGCGAGCATCTGCCCGACGTGCCGGTGCTGATCGCGGGCAACGGCGACAAGCTGCTGACGGTCGCCGCGCGGCAGGCGAACATCATCGGCCTCACCGGAGGGCAGCCGATCACCGAGACGGCAGACCCGCTCGCCGAACGCATCGAGTTCGTCCGCCGTTCCGCAGGCGATCGGTTCGAAGACCTCGAGCTGAACCTCGCGATCACCGCGCTGCCGCGCGACGAGTCCGGCCTTCCCGATCTGTCGATCACCCGGCGGGCGCTTCCTCACATGTCCGACGAGGAACTGCTGGCGACGCCGGCGGTGCTGTCGGGGTCGACGCGCGACATCGCCGACACGATTCGCGGGTACCGCGACACCTACGGCGTGAGCTACGTGATCGTCCAGGACAAGCACGCGGAGGCGTTCTCGAAAGTCATCGCCGATCTGCGCTGAACGGTTGCTGCCACAGGGTTGAAGCCAGTCACGGCGGAAACGTCAGTCCGCGGCCGGCACGGATCGCTGCTCGAGCAGAAGCCGCGTTCCGCGAATCAGTAGTGACGACGGCGACCGCGTCCGCGGAGCGTGTCCTTCACCCGCTCGCCCGTCTTGCGCAACCTGCCCCGAACCTCGTCGGCGGCGCCCTCTTCGCGCAGCCGTGCGTTACCCGTAGCCTCGCCGATCCGTTGTTTCGCCCGACCGGTGACGCGCTCGAACTCGGCCTTGACTTTCCGTGTTGCGCTCATGGCTGTGAGTGTTTCCGCTGCGCATCGAGTAGAAACCTGGCGCCACGGTAAGCTCCCAGCGTCCCGCCCTCGTAGCTCAGGGGATAGAGCACGGCTCTCCTAAAGCCGGTGTCGCAGGTTCGAATCCTGCCGGGGGCACTCACTGTTGATGCAGGTCAGCGGTGGTTTTCAGGTGTCTGCCGACTGGTCGTGGCTTGTTCTGGTCGGTGCCTTGGCCGGTGATTGTTTGGTATCAGATGGCACACCGTGGCTGGCGATAGTCAATCGCGCGGCGGCGTTGAGCCCGAACGGCGGTGTCGTCCAGATCTGTCGAACAGACCCGCGTAGTAGGTTCAGCGTCGCCGCTGATTCGTGACCGTGAAGGTCAGCCGCGACCTCGAACACGAGGATGGCGATGCCCGATACGCCAGCCGCTACGAACGCCTCCCCACGCCTGTCGCTGTAGCCCTGCCAGGGCATCAACCGCCGATTAGCGCACGGGCATCTTTCATCAACAGCATCAGGTGCAGCGGATCGGTCGGAGAGGCCTGGAACTCGAAGTGGGCATAGAACGCGCGGGCCTCATCGTGCAGGGCGTGCACAAGAATCGCCCGGACCCCGATCGAGTCCGCAGCCTGCACACAGCGGCCGATCGCGTCACGCAGCAGATGGCTACCCAGGCCCCTGCCCTGTTCTTTGCGATCAACCGCCAACCGCGACAACAGGATCACCGGCACCGGGTCCGGCATATTGCGACGCACCCGTCCCGGAGCATCAGCGTGCGCAACCGACCCTGACGCTAGGGCGTAGAAGCCGACTACCCGACGGTCGCGACACGTCACGAAACAGCGCGACCCTCCCTGGACATGGTTGGCCAACGCCCGCTTGCGCAGGTAATCGTCCAAGCTGGGCTCGCCGCTGCTAAAGCTCGCGACGTCATCGGCGCCGCTGATCGGTCGCGGCGCGCTGTAGCCGCTCACTCCTCGGTGTCGAAAATGGACCGCTCGGCGAACAGCTTCTCCAACCGGGGCTTGTGTGAGACGGGTCGGTCCAGCGCGGCCAGGAACTCAGTCCACGCGGCGTCGGTGAGCACGAAGAGCCGGCGGTCGGCCAGCACGTCGCGCGCGTGCGCCAACGCCGCCGTAACCGTGAAATTGGTGAGGTCTGTCCCCTCGACCTCGGCGGCACGACGGATCAGCGCGTCCTGCTCAGGGGTCAGACGCGCCGCAAGACGCTCCGTCTTCCGCTCAGCCTTGCTAGCCACGCCACCCATTGTGCGCCTGATAGGCGTACAAGTCAACGCCACCAAGCACCCCGTCCTCGCATCGGGATTGCCACTAGCGACCAAGCCGATACAGCTTGTACAACTGCCGCGCGCGCCGCCGCTGTCGAGATGCAGCGAATGCGCCGCCGCGGAGTCGGGTGGGGGGCAAAGGGGCGGCGGCCGTGTACTCGGCAGGTTCGAATCCTGCCGGGGGCACGTCAGGCTGTATTGCTTTGATTGATGGCTGACATCTCGTTCCGCGGCGCGCAGCGTCAAGTCTGGCGGACCCAATACTGGGAGAAGTGTCCCATTGCTGGGTTTCCGTACGCCCTCGCCGGGTACTTCTATCTAAGCGAGCGTTGCTGTCAACGCCGCTAGGTGGCCGACAGGTCCGGCGTATGGCTGTCGGTCACCGCCTGCACCACGGCTGCGGGAGGGGATGGCCCCACCGGATCAAGCCGCCTAAAGCCCGCCCCCGACCAGGGCCATCCCCGGCTCACGCGCGACCCTCCTCCCTAAAGGCCGCTGTGTAAGCCATATAGAGGATTGCCACCTCTACCGTGACAAAACCTGTATCACCCGTAAAGGTCGGAGGCTTGCGGGGTGATCTCCGTATTGGCCTCCGTGATGAGTCCTCGGTTGCAGCCGCGGGCTCGTTTGATGAGGCCGGAATCGAACGCGATCTTTGGTCGGTACCTGGTCGGTGAATCTGCGACCGCCCTGGTTTCGAGTGGTACCGGATGGCGCTTAATGGCGAAAAAGCAGTCTCGCCGGCTGCTCTGGCAGAACCGGCGAGACCTAAGTCGGCGGGATGGCCGACCACCTCGCAATACCTGGTCTCGACGCTACGCTTCGGCTGGCTTGAGCAACAGCCTCATGTGACTCTGGACTGCCCGCGTTTTTCGGCAACGAAGATCACAGCAGCGCAAGCGGTTCGAAGGCCGCCAGCTTCTCGAATCCACGCAGCCGAGCGACCCCGCTGCGTCATGATCAGAGCTGAACTACAGGAGGAGCTCATGCCAGCACTTCGGGAACAGGTATTCCGACGCAAGCCAGTAGAGGAGATGGCCGCCGAAACCGGCGCCGACACCGGGCAGAGCGAGCTCAAGCGGACCATCGGGCTGTGGAGCCTCTCGGCCATCGGCATCGGCGGCACGATCGGCACCGGTATCTTCTTCATCCTCAGCCAGGCCGTGCCGATGGCCGGACCGGCGGTGGTCTTCTCATTCCTGATCGCCGGGCTCGTCGCCGGGCTCACCGCCGTGTGCTACGCCGAACTCGCCGGCGCCGTGCCGGTCGCCGGGTCGTCGTACTCCTATACCTATGCGACGCTCGGCGAGTTCGTCGCCATGGGTGTGGGCGCCTGCCTGCTTCTCGAATGGGGCGTCGCGGGCGCGGCTGTCGCGGTCGGCTGGTCGGAGTACCTCAACCAGTTCATCGGCAACGTCTTCGGCATCCAGATCCCCGAGGTGATATCGAACGCGCCCGAGCAGGGCGGCATCATCAACCTGCCCGCGGTCATCCTCATCATCATGTGCGCGATGCTGCTGATCCGCGGCGTCAGCGAATCGGCGAAGACCAACGCCGTCATGGTCGTCATCAAGATCGCCGTCCTGATCATGTTCATCGTGATCGGCGTGCAGGGCTGGAACTCCGACAACCTGGCCAGCTTCGCCCCGTTCGGTTTCGCGGGCATCTCGGCCGCCGCGGGCGTCATCTTCTTCAGCTTCGTCGGGTTGGACAGCGTCGCCGCAGCGGGCGAGGAAGCCAAGAACCCGAGGCGCAACCTCCCGCTCGCGATCATGATCGCGCTGGGCACCGTCACGGTGCTGTACGTGCTCACCGCGCTCGTCGGGGTCGCGGCCCAACCGACCGAGGAGTTCGAAGGTCAGGAGGCGGGGCTGGCCCAGATCCTCGAGAACGTGGTCGGCGCGTCGTGGCCGGGCACCGTGCTCGCCGCCGGCGCGATCATCTCGATCTTCAGCGTGACGCTGGTATCGATCTACGGCCAGACCCGAATTCTCTTCGCGATGTCACGCGACGGCATGATCCCCGAGATCTTCCACCGGGTGAACCCGCGCACGCTGACCCCGATCCACAACACCGCCATCGTCGCCGTGGTCATCGGCCTGATGGCCGGGCTGATCCCGATCAACTTCCTCGCCGAGATGACCAGCATCGGCACCCTGGTGGCGTTCATCGCCGTCTCGATCGGGGTGATGGTGCTGCGCAAACGGGCCCCCGACCTGCCGCGCAGCTTCAAGGTTCCGCTGTTCCCGGTGACCCCGATCCTCTCGATCGCCGGCGCGCTGTGGATCATCTTCAGCCTGCGGCCGATCACCATCTACGTGTTTTTGATCTGGGTCGCGATCGCCTTCCTGTGGTACTTCTTCTACTCGCGCCACCACTCGCACCTCGGCCGACGTGAGCATGTCGGCCTCGCCGCGGAGGACAACCAGCCGTGACGATCGTCGTCGGTTATCCCCCGAACCGGAAAGGTAAGGCGGCGCTGAACCTCGGCGCGCTGCTGTCCCGTTCCAGCGGCGAGGACCTCGTCGTCTGCACTGTCGCGCCGCCGCCGTGGCTGCCGGGAGTGGTCAGGGAGGATCTTGCGTTCCAAAGCCAGATCGACGAAATGACCGGCAGCGCATTGGAACAGGCCCGCACAGAACTCCCGGCGGATGTGTCCGCGACATTCACCACGGTCAAGGCCCGGTCGGCTCCCGTCGGCCTGCTGGCGGCGGCCGAGCAGCACAAAGCGAGTCTGGTCGTCGTCGGCTCGTCGGCCGCCGGGCTCTTCGGCCGCATTCAGCTGAGCAGCGTCGCCGACCGGCTACTGCACAGTTCGCACGTCCCGGTCGCGTTGGCGCCGCGCGGCTTCCGGGTCGGAGATACGGACAAGGTCGATTGTGTGACGGTGGCTTACACCGGCACCGAACAATGCGATCCACTGCTGCGGACGGCTGCCGATCTCGTCGACCGACTCGGCACCCACATGCGACTGGCGTCCTTCGCCGTTCAGCCCGCACCCCCGGTGACGGCGATGTTCCGGGCCGAGTCCGCCGATGTGCTCGCCGAGTGGAGCGCCACGATCCAGGCCTCCGCGCGCCGGGTGCTCAGCGACACGAAGGACCCGGATGCAGGCGTGGCGATCGGACAGGGCCATGACTGGGAAAGCGCGCTCAACGACATCACCTGGCATGAGGGAGATTTACTACTGATCGGTTCCAGTGAGTCCGGCCCGGTCGCTCGGGTGTTCCTGGGTTCACGCGCGTCCAAGATCATCCGGCATGCCCCGGTGCCCGTGTTGGTCGTTCCCCGCGACGCGGAGAAGTAGCGACCGTTCGCTATCGGCCCTCGCCCCGGGTGTCGATCACCCGCTGGGCGATATCGGTAAGCCGGGTGTTGCTGTCCTGGGACAGCCGGCGCAGCATGTCGAAGGCGCGCACGTCGTCGACGTCGTAGCGCTCCATGATGATGCCCTTCGCCTGGCCGATACGGTCCCGGGTGGACAGGGCCGACTGCAGCTCCTCACCCTCGCGGCTGGCCAGAATCGCGGCCGCGGCGTGAGCGGCGAGCACAGTGCCGATCGTCTCGTCCTGACCGTCGAAGGCATGCGGTTTGAAGGCGAACAGGTTCAGCGCGCCCGCGGTCCTGTTGGTCGTGTACAGCTTGAAAGACAGCCCGCTGAGCACGCCGAGTTCGACGACCGCCGGCGAGTACTTCGGCCACCGCTCCTCGGCGCGGAAGTCGTCGGTTCGGACGATCGCGTGGTCGAGGGCGGCCTCGACGCACGGGCCTTCGTTGAAGCGTCATCTGCAACTCGTCGAGCTTGTGCGGCAGCTCCGTGATGCCGGCGAGCGACTCGAATCTGCCGCCCTTGCCGATCATCAACACCCCGGCGGTGTCCGTTCCAGGTATGAGCTCCATCACCGTGGCGGTGACGTCGGAAAGCACTTCGTTGACGCTCTTGGGTCCGGCGACAGTTCGGGCCAGGTCAGCCATCCGCACAGCGAGGTCGGGGTTTCGCTGATCCGTCATAGACAAAGTGTTCCCCATGACACCGCTGCGCACACCGCGGGGGCGCGATCGGGGACGACTCCGCTGATCAACGTTTGTCCTTTCTCATGCCTGGCAATGCTGCGGGTCAGGTGAGAGCTGCGGTCGACCGCTGCCCCCACCGAGGTCTCGTCGGTTCAGACCAGGAGCCGACGGGGCCGACCCATCCGGTCGCTTCGCGCCTGCCAGTCACTCTGTTAGTTGTAGTAGAGTCCGCGTATGGGCAGCAGCGACGTCTGGATCCTCGGCGGCTACCAGAGCGATTTCAGCCGCAATCTGAATCGCGAGGGCCTCGACTTCGCCGACCTGACCGCTGAGGTCGTCGAGTCCACTCTTGCCGCAGCCAGAGTGGATGCCGATGCGATCGAGGTCGTCCACGTCGCCAACGCATTCGGCGAGTTGTTCGCCCGTCAGGCCCACCTCGGGGCGATGCCCGCGACCGTGCACGAAGGGCTGTGGGACACCCCGTCGTCACGGCACGAAGCCGCCTGCGCGTCCGGCAGCATCGCCACCTTGGCGGCCATCGCCGATCTGCGCTCCGGCGCTTACCGGACCGCGCTGGTGGTGGGCATCGAATTGGAGAAGACGGTGCCGGGCGACACCGCGGCCGAACACCTTGGCGCGGCAGCCTGGATCGGACATGAAGGCACCGACGCGAAATTCATGTGGCCCACCATGTTCGCCCGCGTCGCCGACGAGTACGACAAGCGGTACGGCCTCGATGACAGCCATCTGCGGGCGATCGCCGACGTCAACTTCACCAACGCGCGATCGAATCCGAACGCCCAGACGCGCGGCTGGACCGTGCCGGATCTGCGCGCGGGCCGCGACGGGGACTCCGCCCTCGAAAACGAGGTCAACCCCGTCATCGACGGCCGGCTGCGCCGGTTCGACTGCAGCCAGATGACCGACGGCGGCGCCGGGGTCGTGCTGGTGACCGACGACTATCTGCGCGACCACCCCGACGCGCGGCCGATCGCGCGGATCGACGGCTGGGGCCACCGAACCGTCGGGCTGGGACTGCAGCAGAAGCTGGACCGCTCCGCCGGCGACCCCTACGTTCTGCCCCACGTCCGCGGCGCCGTGCTCGACGCGTTCGGCCGCGCAGGTGTCGGCCTCGACGCCATCGACGGCTTCGAGGTGCACGACTGCTTCACGCCCAGCGAGTACCTCGCCATCGACCACATCGGGCTTACTGGCCCGGGCGACTCGTGGAAGGCAGTCGAGAACGGCGACATCGAGATCGGCGGGGCGCTGCCGATCAACCCGAGCGGCGGGCTCATCGGTGGTGGCCATCCCGTCGGTGCTACGGGAGTGCGAATGCTGCTCGACGCGGCCAAGCAAGTCAGCAACGGCGCGGGCGACTACCAGGTCGAGGACGCAAAGACGTTCGGCACGTTGAACTTCGGCGGCAGCACGGCCACCACGGTCAGCTTCGTCGTCGGATCGGTGAAGGGATTCTGATGGATGTCGAAGTGGTCGGCAAGTATCTGTCGACGCTGCCCTCCGACGACGACCACCCCTACCGGACCGGCCCGTGGCGGCCGCAGACCACCGAGTGGGACGCAGGTGACCTCACCGTCGTCGCCGGCGAGATCCCGCGCGACCTGGACGGGGTGTACCTGCGTAACACCGAGAACCCGCTGCATCCGTCGTTGAAGTTCTACCATCCGTTCGACGGCGACGGCATGATCCACGTCGTCGGGTTCCGGGACGGAAAAGCGTTCTACCGCAACAGGTTCATCCGCACCGACGGATTGCTTGCCGAAGACGAAGCCGGCGAAGCGTTGTGGCCGGGCCTCGCCGAACCCGTGCAGGTGGCCAAGCGGGACTACGGCTGGGGTGCGCGAACCCTGATGAAGGACGCCTCCAGCACCGACGTGATCGTGCACCGCGGTACCGCGCTCACCAGCTTCTATCAGTGCGGCGACCTCTACAGGGTGAATCCGCTGACCGCCGAAACCGTTGGCAAGGAAGACTTCAACGGCGGGTTCCCCGTCGAGTGGGGCGTCTCGGCACATCCTAAGGTCGACGATGCCACCGGCGAGTTGCTGTTCTTCACCTACAGCAAGCAGGCGCCCTACATGCGCTACGGGGTGGTCGACGCAAACAACGACCTGGTGCACCTCACCGACATCCCACTGCCCGGCCCACGACTGCCGCACGACATGGCGTTCACCCCGAACTACGCGATCCTCAACGACTTTCCCCTGTTCTGGGACCCCAAGCTGCTCCAGTCGGACATTCATCTGCCGGGCTTCCATCCGGACATGCCGTCACGGTTCGCGGTGATCCCGCGCCGCGGAGCGCCAGCCGACATCAGATGGTTCGAGGCCGACCCGACGTTCGTGCTGCACTTCACCAACGCCTACGAGGACGGCGACGAGATCGTGCTCGACGGCTTCTACGAGGGCGATCCCGCGCCGGTCGACAGCTTGACGGGCGATCGTTGGCAGAAGGCGTTTCGCTTCCTGGCCCTCGACCGGCTGCAGACCAGGCTGCGTCGTTGGCGCTTCAACCTGGTCACCGGTGCGACGACCGAGGAGCAACTCACCGACAGCATCACCGAGTTCGGCATGATCAACTCCGCCTACGGGGGCCTCGACTACCGCTACACCTATGCGGCCACCGGCAAGCCGGGCTGGTTCCTGTTCGACGGACTGGTCAAACACGACGTCAAGACGGGCACTGAGGAGCGCTACGCGTTCGACGACGGGATCTACGGCAGCGAGACGGCGATGGCGCCGCGGGTCGGCAGCGGAGGTGAGGACGACGGGTACCTGGTCACCCTGACCACCGACATGAACGACGACGCGTCCTACTGCCTGGTGTTCGACGCCGCGCGGGTGGCCGACGGCCCGGTGTGCACCCTGCGACTGCCCGAGCGGATCTCCAGCGGCACCCACTGCACATGGGCCGACGGATCATCCCTTCGCCGCTGGCACGACACCGACGACGCAGCCGCCGCGATCGGGCTGTAGATGGAGCAGTCCGGCACCCGGCCAACGGAATTGGCGGCCGGCGACACCAATGCCGTCGGCCGGATGCTCGGACAGCTCGGGGACGAGTGGACGCTGCTGGTGCTCCAGCAGGCCGTGCTTGGCGCGACGCGCTACGCCGACTTCCTGGCCCGCCTGCCGATCTCGCATTCGGTGCTGTCGAGCCGATTGCAGTCGCTGACGCGTGACGGGCTGCTCATCAAGAAGAGCTACCAGGCGAATCCGCCCCGCGCCCAGTACCTGACCACCGCGCGCAGCAGGTCGCTGTGGCCCGTCTTGGTGTCGATCTGGGAATGGGAGCGACGCTGGGTGCCCGAGCATGCCGATCCGCTGCCCGCGATGCGTCACACCGGCTGCGGCGCCGACTTCTCCCCGCAGTTGACCTGCCGCGCGTGCGGTGACGCCGTGATCGACAAAGACGTTGTCGCGCAGTGGGGGCCGAGCGGTTCCTGGGCCCGCTCGGTGCCGACGTCGGCCACCAGGCGGCGGTCGGATTCGCGTCAGGCCGGGCTGTTCCCGCAGACGATGAGCGTGCTCGGTAACCGGTGGGGCTTCGCGCTGCTGGTCGCCGCGTTCGTGGGGATGAGCCGGTTCACCGATTTCCAGAACCAGCTCGGCGCACCGCCGGGATCCATCGCCGACCGTCTGTCCATCTTCGTCGCCAACGACGTGCTGGTCCTGGCCGACGGTCGCTACCGCCTCACCGAGAAGGGCCGGGCCCTCTTCCCCGTGCTGATCGCCGCGCTGCAGTGGGCCGAGCGGTGGTTTCGCGCGCCGGAGGGCGCCGCGGTGAGACTTACCCACACGGCGTGCGGGGCGCGCTTCACCGCCGTCATGACGTGCGGCCAGTGCACGCAACCGCTGCGCGGAACCCAGGTCGCCGCGCGCTAGCGTCGAGCCTGCGGGGAGATCGAAAATATTGGGCCAAAAGGCGATCTGTCAGCAGTTTCGGGCTAGCACTCCCATGGCGAGAGTGCTAATATCGGCATCGCACAGTGATTTGGTCGCCCGCCAGGGTGGCGGGCTTCTGAGGCGATTAGGAGGTGAATTGCTGTGCTTCGTTTTGATCCGTTCAGTGACCTTGATGCTCTGACCCGGGGCTTGCTGACCAGCCAGACCGGATCAACTCGCACGCCGCGGTTCATGCCGATGGATCTGTGCAAGATCGACGACCATTACGTGCTCACCGCCGACCTGCCCGGCGTCGACCCCGGTTCGGTCGACGTGGATGTCGACAACGGCACGCTGACGATTTCGGCACATCGCACGGCGCGCAGCGACGACTCCGCTCAGTGGCTGACCAACGAACGCTTCTTCGGCAGCTACCGGCGCCAGCTGTCCCTCGGCGAGGGCATCGACACGTCCGCCATCTCAGCGACGTACGAGAACGGCGTGCTGACAGTCACCATCCCGATGGCCGAACGCGCGAAGCCACGCAAGATCGACGTCGCGCACGGCGGCGGTCAGAAGAGCATTCCGACCACGGTCGAAGCTGACTGACACCATCCGGACTGCGGTCAGATCGTAGAAAAGCGCGTTACTGCGATCTGACCGCAGTTTCGCGCCCATCTACGCCCCCTTTCGCCACAGATCTACGCGTCTGTGCTGACGTTTGCGGCTTGCGCGCACCGCAGGCTGGTTAGCATGAGCGAACTTGACGGGGCCGTGCTGAACTGGGGCGATCTGGGCGTGAACGAGCTGGTACCGACGGGAACGGTGACGCTGCTATTGGCAGACGTCGAGGGCTCGACTCGGTTATGGGAGACCCAGCCCGACGAGATGACCGCAGCCTTCGCCAACCTCGACCGCGTGCTGGCCGAAATGGTGCCGGCCCACGGCGGCGTGCGGCCGATCGAACAGGGCGAGGGCGACAGCTTCGTCATCGCCTTCGGCCGCGCCAGCGACGCTGTGGGGTGCGCAGTGCAGCTGCAACGAGCGCCGCTGGCGCCGATCAGGCTCCGCATCGGCCTGCACACCGGCGAAGTCCAGCTGCGTGACGAGTCGAACTACATCGGTTCCACGATCAACCGCACGGCACGCATTCGCGATCTGGCCCACGGGGGTCAGACGGTCTTGTCAGGTACCACAACGGATTTGGTGTGTGATCGGTTACCGGACGACGCGTGGCTTGCCGAACTCGGTACCCACCCTGTCCGCGACATGCCCCGACCCGAACGGGTCGTACAACTCTGCCACCCCGACATCCGCAACGAGTTCCCACCGCTGCGAACCGCCAAAACCGTTCGCTCCAACAATCTCCCAGCGCAATTGACGACCTTTGTCGGGCGAGTCGGGCAGATCGACGAAGTCCGCCGGCTTCTGCTTGGCAGCCGGCTGATGACTCTTACCGGTGCAGGCGGCGCGGGTAAAACTCGCTTGTCGGTCGAGGTGGCGGCTCAGGTCTCCGATGATTTCCCCGACGGCGTGTGGTGGATCGACCTCGCGGCGATCGCCGATCCCCTCGTCGTCTCCTTGACCATTGCCCGGACGCTAGGGCTACCTGACCAGGCCGGCAGGACGCCCCTGGAAACGGTGCAGCGGTTCATCAGCGATCGCAAAGCACTTCTGCTGCTTGACAATTGCGAACATCTTCTGGATGTGTGCGGTGACGCGATCACGCGCCTGTTGAACAGCTGTCCACGGCTGACGGTGCTGGCGACCAGTCGAGAACCGATCTCAGTGTCGGGTGAGGTCACGTGGCGCGTCCCCTCGCTTTCGGTGCGCGACGAGGCCGTCGCGCTCTTCACCGACAGGGCCCTTCGCGCACGACCCACCTTCCGCGCCACCGGCGACGACATCGATCTGCTCGCCGACATCTGCCAGCGACTCGACGGTATGCCGCTGGCGATCGAACTGGCTGCCGCACGCGTGCGTGCTCTGTCGTTACGGCAGATCGCCGACAGTCTCCACGACAGATTCCGCCTCCTCACCGGTGGGGCAAGGAACACCATGCGGCGCCAACAGACGTTACGGGCCTCGGTGGACTGGTCCCATGCATTGCTGACCGAACCCGAGCAGGTCCTGTTCCGCAGGCTCGGCGTGTTCATGGACGGGTTCGACCTCGACGGCGCGCGCGCGGTTGCCGCGACGAGTGAGGCCGAGGAGTTCCAGCTTCTCGATCAGCTCAGCCTGCTCGTCGACAAGTCTCTGGTGGTCGCCGACGAAGAGTCGGAAGCCATGCGCTACCGGCTGCTCGAGACGGTCCGCCAGTACGCGCTCGAAAAGCTCGCCGAGTCGGGCGAAGCCAGTCAGATGCGTAATCGCCACCGCGATCACTACGTCGCAGCCGCCGTCGAACGCGACGGCGAGGACCTGGTCGGCTGGGCTGAACGGGAGACCGGCAACCTCCTCGCATCGCATGCGTGGAGCATCGACTGCGCGGACTTCGAGCCGGCGCTGAGGCTGGTGTCAGCGCTGCAACTGCTCTGGGAGACGCGGGGCCGGATGGGTGAGGGGATGGCCGGATTCGACCTTGTTTTCAACGACAAGCGCTATCGCGATGCCGACGTAGCCCCCGCTGTGTGGGCCACCGCGGTGGCCGACAGGAGTGTGTTGTCGGGGTGGACCGGCGCTCCGGCGAGCCTTGACCGGGCGGAGCAGGCTCTGGCTGCCGCCCGTGACCTCGGCGACACCGCGCTGACCGCGTCCTGCCTGGCCGCCTGCGGCGCAGTGGCTTACTACACCCCCGAGGTGGCGACGACGTACGTGACGGAAGCGATCGAGCTCGTGCGGGCGTCGGGTGATCAAGCGAAGCTGTGCCGCATCCTCAGCTACCTAGCCGTCGTGACACATGTCGCCGGGCAGCCGATCGCATCGCGGCTCGCCGCCGAAGAAGGGCGCGACGTCGCCGAGACTGTCGGTGATGCGTTCATGTCCCGGCACTGCCGTGTGTGGCTCGCAGCCGCGCTGGTGTGGGAGCGCGGTCTTGCCCACGACGCCGATGCCATCACGCGCAGCGTGACCGAGCAGGCGCGCGCTACCGGCGAGCGCATGCTCACCGAGTTCGGACTTGTCATCGAGGCCTACTCACTCGTCCACCAGGGAAAGGTGACCGCTGCTCGCGCGAGGGTGACTGAGGCGCACGAAGTCTCGCTGGGGATGGGCGGATTCCACGAGGACACGGTGTACGGCATATCGGCTTATGTAGCGCTCGCCGCCGGGGATGCCGCCGACGCCAAGGCTGCATGCGAATCGGCGATAGCGCACACCGTTCCCAACCGATTGCTGTACGTGCGAAGCATTACTCCGATGACCGAGGCGCTGCTGGCGTGTGGTGAACTCGCGGCCGCGCGCCGGTGGGCGGATGACACCGTCGCCCTGACACCCGGTTGCTTCCAAATGCACGCACACGTCGCGCGTGCTTACGTTGCGATGGCGCAGGGCGAAATCGATCAGGCCGAACAGGACGGCCGCGCCGCTTTGGCGCTCGGCCTCGACACAGGTTCGCAGCTGCGCGTGCCCGAGGCCATCGAGGTGCTCGCACGGGTAGCCTGCAGCGAGAACAACCACCGTCATGCCGCGCGACTGTTCGGCGCCGCGGCAGTCAGCCGCGCCGCGATGGGCGGGGTCCGACTCCCGGTGTACACAACGGGATATGACGAAGCAGTCGCCGTTGTTCGAGGTGCGTTGGGAGACGACGACTTCGACGCAGCGTGGGCTGAGGGTGCTGCGATGTCGAACCAGGAGGCCATCGCCTACGTCCAGCGCGGGCGCGGGGAGCGCAGGCGGCCGGCCAGCGGCTGGGAATCGTTGACCCCGACCGAACACGAGGTCGTCGGCCTCGTTTCAGAAGGACTCGGCAACAAGGACGTCGCCGAACGCATGTTCATCTCACCGCGCACCGTGCAGACGCACCTCACACATGTCTACGCCAAATTGGGGTTGGAGTCTCGGATCCAGCTCGTTCAGGAAGCCGCTCGCCACGTGTGACGTCAGCCGTCGCGGCCCAACCTGAACTGCAGATGCGTTCGCACGGTTGGCCATTCGACATCCAGAATGGAGTACACCACGGTGTCGCGCCGCGTCCCGTCCGGCACCAATTGATGGCTGCGAAGCACGCCGTCCAACTTCGCGCCTAGCCGTTCGATCGCCGTCCGGCTCGCGAAGTTGAAGAAGTGTGTGCGGAATTCGACTGCCACACAACCCAACACCTCGAAGGCGTGGCTCAGCATCAACAGCTTGGTTTCCGAGTTGACGCCGCTGCGGCGGGCCGACTCGGCGTACCACGTGTTGCCGATCTCGAGCCTGCGGTTGGGCGGGTCGACGTTCAAGTAACTCGACGAGCCCACCAGCGTGCCGTCGAGACGCCGCACCACGAATGTCAGGCCGGTGTCGGGGGCCTGCAACCCGAGCCGCATGTCCACCCACTGGTCGGCGGTTTGCGGCGACGGCGCTCCGGTGAACCACAGCGCGCCCACGTCACCGTCGGCCGACGCCGACGCGATCTCGGGAACGTGGTCACGGCTCAGCGGTTCCAGCGTCACCCAGCGCTGACCCGTCAACGTCACCGGTTCGATGAAGCCGCTCATCGCCGCCGTCCGGCCGATGCCCACGCCGCCACCATCGCCCACACCGACAACACGATGGCGAGCACGGTGACGGCCGCGCCGATGTAGAACCCGTAGCCTGCCGATACCGGCCCATGGACGTACAGCCGGTAGTACCACAGCGTCACGACGGCGATCAGCACCGAGATCGCCAGCGCCGCAGAGGATGCCGCGCGAGCCGACAATCCGCGCCCGGCCATGGCCCCCGCGACGAGCAGAGTCGACGCCAGCAACGCGATCAGCTGGCCCGCGCTGAAGTGCGGCGGCAGCGTGAGATTGCCCTGCACCCCGCCGACGGCGTTGGCCCGACCGCCGCCCGCCGCCCGCGTGGTCAGCCACGGCAGCCATACGGTGACCGCGAGAACCGCTGCACAGAAGGCGACCAGCCAGCCGGGGCTCAGTCGGACCATGCGATGAGACTATCGGGTGTGGCGCGCGGTCCACGCCAGCGCGTGATCGGCCACATCCGCCCATCCGTCGAGCACCGTGATGAGATGCGGCCTTCCGTGGAACACCTTGAAGTCCGTCGACGCAGACGAACGGCGATACCGGTTGAAGTTCTCGTAGACCACCGACTCCGGCATGACGTGGTCGCGATCGCCCGCAATCAGCAGCAGCGGTGCGCGATCGGAGTTGGCGAAGTCGATCGCGCTGGGGGCCCGCGACCTCGGCAGGAAATCGGCGACCGCAACATCGAACAGCGCGCCGCCCGGCGCCGGGATCGCCAGTTCGGCATGCCATCGGTCGGAGTCGGCGCGCGGGATCGTGTTCGCGAACACGTAGTGGAAGTGCGCCGGGCTGATCGGCACCGGTGTGCCTCTGTTGCGCGGATCGCGCAGCCACGGCCACGCCGACCGCCACATCGACAGCGGCGCCCGTAGCACGCCGCGCGGCTTCGACGGCGCGATGGCCACCCCCGCCCGGCCCAACCCCCGATCGAGCAGCAACTGGGTGATGAGTCCGCCCATCGAGTGACCGATGATGATCGGCGCGTCAGGCAGCGAGCGGACGAACGCGTCGAAGTGGTCGGTGGCTGCGCCCAATCCGATACCGAGGTCGGATGGCCAGTCCGGCACGTGCACGACGTGGCCCGCCGCCTTGTACCGGTCGACCCAGCCCTGCCAGCTATCGGCCGACAACCACAACCCGTGGATCAGCACAATCGGCGGCGCGACGTTCGACATCGTCTCTAGTGTGGATCTTGCACACGAGATCGAGGGCGGTAATGCGATGGGCGATTTACCCGATTGGGCCAAACGGCTCGATCTGTCCCCTCATCCCGAGGGGGGCTGGTACCGCGAAACGTGGCGCAGTCGGCTGACGACGCCGCAGTCGGCATTGCCGCCGGACTACGCGGGCGCCCGCAGCGCCGGAACCGCGATCTTGTTTCTGCTCATGCCCGGCCAGCAGTCGGCCTGGCACACCGTGCGAAGCGCCGAGTTGTGGCTCTACCACCGCGGCAGCCCGCTGCTGCTCGAGGTCGGCGCTGAACAGGCAAGCGCGACAACGCATCTACTCGGTGCCGACATCGCATCAGATGAGCAGCCGCAGCTCGTCGTTCCGGAAGGGCATTGGCAGCGCGCCCGCCCGCGCGACGACGAGCCCTCGCTGGTCAGCTGTGTCGTGGTGCCCGGATTCGATTTCGCCGACTTCGCGTTGGCCGCCCCTACCGACTGAGAAGCGCGACCGCCGCGGACACCAGGGCGGCGTTGTCGGGGGCGGTCGACCCGTCGGGCATCAGCAGGGTGTCCTCGAGCCCGATCCGCGCCTGCACGCCGCGCGTGCCCGCGTGTTCCAGCAGCGGCCAACAGCTTTCGTCCATACCGTGCAGCAGCACCGGCGCCGGTGAGCCGACCGCCAGCACCGCGCTGAGCACGTCGTCGGCGGCTGCGGTGTCGCCGTCGGAACCGAGTTCGACCATCACCCGCATGCAGTGCGCGGCCATCTCCGACGTCGCCCACGACGCCGCCGCCTCGGCATGGAAGATGCCGACCTCGACACCGACGCCCATCTGCAGCAACTGGTGCGCCAGCGGCTCCGAGCCGGGCTCGTGCCAGTTCACCGACGCGAAGTCGGGCAACACGGTCCAGCTCTGCACCGTGCGCAGCCGCTCGTCCGGATCCGACAGCGCCCAGAGGCCCGTCGTCACGCCGAGCGGCAACCCCGGCACGGCGTGACGCACCGCGTCGACGGCTGCCGCGACGACCTGCGGTTGCAGCGAGTCGACGCCGTCGGCGGTCTTGGGGTGCATGTGCACCGCCTTGGCGCCCGCCCGGTGCGCGGCGACCGCCGCCTCGGCGAGCTGGTCCGGGGTCACCGGCAGATTCGGGTGCTGATCCGGGGTGCGGGCACCGTTGATGCATGCCTTGAGGTAGGTCGTGGAGCTGTTGGGCATGCCCCGATTGTCCGCCGGTCAGTCGACCCCAGGCGCCGAGCAGACGCAAACTCGCACAATCCGCGCCGAATTAATGCGAGTTTGCGTCTCCTCGCGGTTAAGAGGTGACCCCCAACACCCGTAGCGCGTTCTCCTTGAAGATCAACGGCAGCACCTCGGGCTTCATGTCCAGCGACTCGAAGTCGCGACGCCAGCGGTCCACCTCGATGTAGGGGTAGTCGGTGCCGAACAGCACCTTGGTGCTCAGCGCGCGGTTGGCCGCGCGAACCAACTGCGGCGGGAAGTACTTCGGCGACCAGCCCGACAGGTCGATGTAGACATTCGACTTGTGCTGGGCGATCGAGATCTGCGCGTCCACCCACGGCACCGCGGGATGCGCCATCACGATCGTCAACGCAGGAAAGTCCGCGGCGACATCGTCGAGCAGCATCGGGTCGGAGTAGCGCAGCTTGACCCCGTGGCCGCCGGGCAGCCCCGACCCGATGCCCGTCTGGCCGGTGTGGAACAGCGCGGGCACACCCGCTTCGGCGATCGCCGCGTAGATCGGGTAGTAGGCCCGGTCGTTGGGCTCGAAGCCCTGCAGGCTCGGATGGAACTTGAAGCCCTTGACACCCAATTCGATCTGTCTGGCCACCCCGTCGACGGCGCGGCCACCGGTCAGCGGGTCCACGGAACCGAACGGGATCAGGACGTCGTTGTTGCGCGCCGCGCCCTCGATGAGGTTCTCGACGGAGTTCGGCGGACGTCCCGACACCGTCTGCGAGTCGATGGTGAACACCACCGCGGCGGTGTTGCGCCGGCGGTAGTACTGCGCCACCGAGTCGACGGTGGTGGGTTCGGAATCGAGCTTGAAGTACTGCTTCGTCGCGGTGATCAGCTCGTCGTCGTAGGCGCAGTGGCCGTGGTCGTCGGCCTCGATGTGGGCGTGGATGTCGATCGCGTCTACGGCGTCGAAATCGATTCCGTACTCGTAGGTTTCGCCGGCCATCGGTTCAGCCTAGTCTCTAACGATGGCGTACAAGATCGATCCGGACGTGCTGGCCGCGGTCGCCAAGGAGGTCGCCGGGGAACGCCTCGGAAGTGGCGAGCTCGTCGCGCGGGCGACCGAACTGCTCGCCGCGGCATATCCCGACCTGATCGATCCGACGCCGGGCCGCTGGGTGGGCAGTAAGGCAGGCGGCATCCTCGGCAAGGTGCGGTTCCTGTACTTCAGCCCGCGCGAGTACATCGTGATCTTCGGAACTCCCACGGGAACACAGGGTTTCTCGGGCCGCTACAAGCACGTCGACATCCACAAGTTCTTGATCGCGGGCCAGATCGACTCCTACGACCTGGAATCCGATGACCTGACCTCGATGACGCTGCGCCCGGGCGAGCACACCTGCCTGCAGAGGGGTCAGGCGCGGGGGTTGACCATCGCACCCGGATCGTTTCACATCGAATACGGCCGCGGGTCGGTGGCGACGACGCTGCCGTTCGCGATGGTCGACACCCTGTTCGTGTCGCTGGAACTCGAATCCGTCCGCCGGTCGACGGTCGAATTCAGCCGACTGGTCGCCAACCGCGTCAGGCGCCGGCGAAAACCCTCTTGAACCGGTCGAGCGACTCGCGGATGTCGCCCTTGAGCGCCGCGGCCACCACCATCCCGATCGGACCGAACAGCGCAGGACCGCCGAGGTGCACGTCGAAGGTGACGGTCGACCCGTCGTCCGACGGCCTGACCTTGCCGATCAGCTTGACCTTCACCCCACCGACGCCTTCGCCGTTCAGCGTCATCGCCTCCGGCGGCTTGAAGTGGACGATGGTCCACTTGATCCGGTTGGGCATGCCCTTGACTTCGACGATGGACTCGATGACCGCGCCCTTTTCCAGGGTTTCGGGCAGCTTGCTGCGCCATACCCGGTGAATCGTCAGCCACTCCTTGAAGCGCGACAGATCCGAGGCGCACTCCCATGCCTTCTCCGGCGGCAATGGAACATCAACGGAGACGGACAGTTTGGCCATAGATCTACGGCGTTTGCGGGTTCGTCTTGTCGACGGCCTTCTTCGCGGCGTCCTGCACCTTGGCGACGTGGCCGGTGTACTTGCCCTGGGTCTTCTTGTCGACGATGTCACCGGCCTTGTCGATCACGGTGTCGACCTTGTCGGCGTTCTTGGCTACCAGCCCTTTTACCTTGTCCAGAAATGCCATAGGGCCACCCTACAGCTACCTCCAGAGCCGTCGCCGCTCGCCGATGAACGCCCCCTGCACCCACCACAGCACCTCGATGACGACCGCCCCCACGATACCGATGACCAGCGCAAGCGTGGTCACCGCGACGTTCGAGGGGTCGAGCATGAACACCTTCTGGGCGACCGGGATGGAGAAGATCACCAGATACGCCAGGCCGGACACCGCGACCAGCGCCACCCGCCACCACTCGTAGGGCCGCGCCACCACGGCCAGCACCCATATGGCGGTCACCAGCAAGGTGATCAGCGCTGCGGTCGACGCCTGCGTCTGCTGCTGGGCGGTGGCGTCGCGACCCTGATACGCCGCCAGGTAGGACGCGAAGGTGGCAACGCCGACGACCATCCCCGACGGCAGGGCCTGCGTCATCACGCGCCGGACGAAGCCGGGGTGGGCCCGCTCGTTGTTCGGCGCCAGCGACAGGATGAACGCAGGGATGCCGATGGTGAACCAGGCGGCGATCGTGACGTGGATCGGCTGGAACGGGAACAGCAGCGGGTCGGCGCCGAAGAACTTCGACGCCAGCCCCTCGCATCCGACCAGGACCGCGAGCAGCACCGAGTAGACCGTCTTGGTGAGAAACAGGTTCGAGACGCGTTCGATGTTGCCGATCACCCGGCGGCCCTCGCCGACCACATACGGCAGCGTGGCGAACTTGTTGTCCAGCAACACGATCTGGGCGACCGCGCGGGATGCCGCACTGCCTGCGCCCATCGCGACGCCGATGTCGGCGTCCTTGAGCGCCAGCACGTCGTTGACCCCGTCGCCGGTCATCGCGACCGTGTGCCCGCGCGACTGCAGCGCATGCACCATGGCGCGCTTCTGGTCCGGCCGCACCCTGCCGAACGTGGTGCAGCCCTCGAGCGTGTCCGCCAGTTCATGCGGCTCCGATGGCAGCTCGCGGGCGTCCATGGTCTCGCCATGCAGTCCGAGCGAGCCCGCGACCGCGCCGACCGACACCGCGTTGTCACCGGAGATGACCTTGATCGAAACCTGCTGCGACGCAAAGTACTCGAGGGTGTCACGAGCGTCGGGCCGGATCCGCTGCTCGAGCACCACCAGCGCGACCGGTGTCACCGTGCCAGGCGCGTCGATGTCATCGACTGGTAGGTCGCTCGATCCGAGCAGCAGCACCCGAAGACCCCGGCTGCCGATCTGTTCGGCCTGTTCGGCCGCCGGAGAAGCCGGGTCGAGCAGTACGTCGGGCGCTCCGATCACCCAGTTCCCGTGGGCGCCGTAGGACGTTCCGCTCCACTTGGTCGCCGATTTGAACGGTGCGCTCGCGGTGGCGGTCCAGCCCGGCGGCGTCGTGTACGCCTCGCCGATGGCGGCCATGCTGGCGTTCGGGCGCGGGTCGTCGGCGGCCAACTGCGCCAGCACGTTTGCGACATCGCCCTCGTCCAGCTGCTGCAGATCCGACACCCGCATCCCGTTCTCGGTCAGCGTGCCGGTCTTGTCGGCGCAGACCACGTCGACGCGGGCAAGGCCTTCGATCGCGGGCAGTTCGTTGACCAGACACTGTCGCTTGCCGAGCCGAATCACGCCGACCGCGAACGCGATCGACGTCATGAGCACCAGGCCCTCCGGCACCATCGGCACCAGCGCGCCGACCATCCGCAGCACCGACTCCCGCCATCCCGCACCGGTGGTGAACAGCTGGGTGTAGATGATCAGCAGCCCTGCCGGAACGAGGAGGTAGGTGATGAACTGCAGGATCTTGTTGATACCCGACCGCAGTTCGGATTTCACCAGCGTGAACTTGCTGGCTTCCTCCGCGAGTTTGGCTGCGTACGCCTCGCGGCCGACCTTGGTGGCGCGGTAGGCGCCGCTGCCCGCGACGACGAAGCTTCCCGACATCACCCGATCGCCGGCGTCCTTGGCGATCGGATCGGCTTCGCCGGTGAGCAGCGACTCGTCGACCTCGAGGTTGAGCTTCCTCGATGATCTCGCCGTCGACGACGATCTGGTCGCCGGGGCCGAGTTCGATGACGTCGTCGAGCACCACCTCGCTCGGTGCGCGCGCCTCGGTGCCGGACTGTCGACGCACCGTCGGCTTCGCCTGCCCCACGATGGCCAGCTTGTCCAGCGTCTGTTTGGCGCGTAGCTCCTGGATGATGCCGATCGCGCTGTTCGCGATGATCAGAAGCCCGAACGCCCCGTTGATCACCGATCCGGTGGACAGCACGATGATCAGCAGCACGCCGAGGATCGCGTTGATCCGGGTGAACACGTTGGCACGCACGATCTCCGAGACGCTGCGTGCTGCCCTGGTCGGAACGTCGTTGGTCTTACCTTCGGCTATCCGTTGCGCGACTTCGGCATCGGACAGCCCGGCAGCCACCACGGTGGTCATCGGGTGAAGGTTCCCTTGCCGATGTCGTCGTAGTACTCGAGTGTCAGCTTGTTTCCGTCGAACGTCGCCTTGCCGACCGACCCCGGCGGGGAGTTCTCGCTCACCCACTCGTAGGTGAAGACATTGCCGTCCCAATTCATCAGCGGGACAGACAGCTTGGTACCCAGGTCGAGGTGCAGATTGCCGTCCTTCTCGCTGACTCGCGCCGGTCCCCAGTAGCCGTTGTCGTAGGTACCGACGTAGGACGCCCGCGGCTGCGACGGAGCGGGGTTCGCGGGCGGCTTCTTGCCGACGAGCGAGCCGACGGGCTCCTCCATCTGCTTGAACACGTTGTTGTACAACGTGTACCAGTCCTCGCGGACCTCGCCGAACTGCACCAGGTCGGCGAACTGAGCGGTGAGCGCTTCCGGCACTCCCGACGGGGTGGCGTTGGTCAGCGCGACGATCGCCACGTCGGCCGACGGGAGGATCACCACGTTGGTCCCGGAGCCCAGCTCGAACGCACCCGAATGGCTCAACTGGGTGCGCGCACCCGATGTCGTCCCGACGTTGAAGCCGAAGCCGTAGAACCCGCTGCGCATCGCGGGTTCACTGGGCGGGCTTGACACGATCTGCGGTGTCACCGCGGGCAGAAGGGCTTTCGCGTCGACGATCTGCTTGCCCTGATAGCTCCCGTTGCCCAGCATCAGCGCCAGCCAGTGCGTCAGGTCGTTGACCGACGAGCTCACCCCGCCCGCCGGCGCCTCCGGTTGCGGGTCCCGCACGTAGCGCGGTTCGTACGCGCCGTCGATGTGGATGTGCCCGAGCGCACGGTTGCGCCGTGATTCGAAGTCGGAGAAGCGATAGCTCGTCGACGCCATGCCGAGCGGCTTGAACAGCACGTCGCCGGCGAGGTCCTCCCAGGACTTGCGCGCGGAGGTCGCGACCGCCTCTGCTCCAGCCGTCAGGCCGAAGTTGGTGTAGGCGTAGGAGATTCGGAACGGGTCCAGCGGCTGATCACGAAGCCGGTCGAGGACGTAACGCCGGTCATGCCCGAGGTCCTCGAGCATGTCGCCGGCATGGTCGGGCAACCCGGACCGGTGCGAGAACATGTCGCCGACGCTGACCATCTTGGTCACCGCGGGATCCGACAGCGCGAACCACGGCAGCTTCGACACGATCGGCGTGTCCCAGCTGATCGCATCAGCGCCCACCTGCTGCGCCACCACGGTCGAGGAGATCGGCTTGGACAGCGACGCCAGCTGAAACACCGTATCCGGGTCGATCTTCTCCCCGCTCTTGACGTCCTTGACGCCGAACCCCTTGGCGTAGACGCTCTTTCCGCCGTGCACGACTGCGACAGCCATCC
The DNA here is from genome assembly GCA_963786995.1 of uncultured Actinomycetota bacterium. GTDB lineage: Bacteria > Actinomycetota > Actinomycetes > Mycobacteriales > Mycobacteriaceae > Mycobacterium. The sequence continues at coordinate 550,464 of CAWBBH010000013.1, forward strand.
CCGGGATGCCCGACTTCTTCATCAGATCATCGGCGATGCCGTCGATCTTGGCGACCGCATTCTCGATCGCGTTGTCCGGCAACGGCATGGCGGGCACCAACGGTGGCGGCATCTCCGACAGCGTCGGCGTGGCCTCCTGCGCCGACGGCGCGGCCTCTTGGGCGGGTTCGGAGTCACAGGCCGCCACCATCGACATCGCCGCGGCGACAACGATCACGGGGGCGAAGGCGAGGCGGGCACTGATCACGCCAGTACGCTAGCCGCTTATCACTGCCACCACGGGTTGAATGTCGATGGCGCATCGGGCTTGGCCGGATCCACCCGTTCGCCCGGGCGGGGCACGATCACCTCGACGCCTGCCGGATCGGCCGCGGCGAGCAACCGCTCGATGGGCTCGGCCCACGGGTGGGGCGCCAGCCGGAACGTCGCCCAGTGAATCGGCAGCAGCAGACCCTTGCCCGCTTCGGCGATGTCGAGATGGGCGCGAACCGCCTCCTCCGGGTTCATGTGAATGTCGGGCCACGCGGGGTGGTAAGCCCCGACGGGCATCAGCGAGACGTCGAACGGCCCGTGGTCCATCCCGATCTCGGCGAAGCTCTTCGTGTAGCCGGTGTCGCCGCCGAAGAACGCCCGATGTCGCGGCCCGATGATGACCCACGACGCCCACAGCGTGGTGTTGCGGGTGAACAACCGGCCGGAGAAGTGCCTGGCCGGGGTGCACACCAACGTCAGCTCCCCGATCGTGTGGCTCTCGTGCCAGTCGAGTTCGACGATCCGGTGCTCGGGGATGCGCCACTTCCGCAGATGTGCACCGACACCGAGCGGGACGACGAACGGCGCGCGCTGGCTGTGGGCGAGGCCGACGATCGGTGTCCATGTCCAGATGGTCGTAGTGGTCGTGGCTGATGATCACCGCGTCCAGCGCGGGCAGCGCCTCCAGCAGAACCGGCACCTCGTGCATCCGCTCGGGCCCGACGGTCCGCGACGGCGAACAGCGCCTGCTCCAGATCGGGTCGGTGAGCACGCGGTAGCCGTCGACCTCGACCAACGCCGAGGAGTGGCCGTACCAGCTGACCGCGAGGTCGAGCGGAGTGGTGTCCACCTTCGACGGCACGGCCAGCGGGACGGGCTTGTTCGGCCGGGTCACGTCGCGCGAGCCGACGAGTTCACGGATCAGCAGGTTGCGCTGCTCGCTCTCGAGGTTCATCTGAGACGTCGGGTCGACGTTGACGAAGACGCCGTCCTGGTAGTTGGGCGATCGCCTGGCGACCGGCCATATCTCGTCGGGGCGGGCGCCGACGGCGGTCGGGCTGCCCTGCAGCGCCCGCAGCACCCATCCGCTGGCCGCGACGGTGGCCGTCCCGACCGCGAATCGAAGCGCGGCACCCAGCATGTCTGCTCAGGCCCCCTGGAACTTCGGCGGCCGCTTCTCGATGCGGGCCACCTGCGCCTCGATCACGTCCTGGCTGCCCCACGCCTTGTCGAAGAGTTCCTGATGCACGGGCCGTGGTTCCTCGTAGGCACCGTCGTCGTTGAGGACCCGCTTGGCGTGCTGAAGGGCCAACGGCGCGTAGCCGGCGATCTCGGCCGCCCAGGCCTGCGCGTCCGCCAGGGTGCCGATCCGGTTGGCCAGGCCGGTCTGCAGCGCGACGTCGGAGGTGAGCTTCTCCGCGCCGAACAGCATGCCACGCGCGCGGCCCGCGCCGACCAGTGACGTCAGCCGACGGATGCTCCAGTTGTCAAGCGCCAGACCGTATTTCGCTACCGGGAACTGAAAGTACGCATCGGGTGCGACGACGCGCAGGTCGCAGATCAACGACAGGATCACGCCCGCCCCGATCGCAGGCCCGTTGATCGCGCCGATGACGGGTACCGGTGCGGCGTCGATGGCGAGGTTCAGCGCCTTCGCCTTGTCGGGAAGCTCCTCGGCGACACCGGACGGGTCGGTGAGGTCGGCACCCGAGCTGAACACATGGCCCTGGCCGGTGAGCACGATGGCGCGGACATCCTCGGTGGCGGCCTTCTCGATCGCTTCGCGCAGCCCGTCGACCAGAGCGCCGTTGAGCGCATTGCGGCGCTCGGCGCGCTGCATCTCCAAAGTCATCACGTGGCCGCTGCGGGTCACTCCAATCATGCGCCCAAGCCTATATAGGGTCAGCCTGTGAGCCGGATCGGCGCCCTCGAGCTGCGCGACGCCGTGCTGGACGAGGGATCCTTCCGCAGCTGGGATTCCCCACCGGTGCCGATCGCGCGCAGCGACTCCTACCGCCGTGAGCTGGCCAAGGCCGAGGCGGCGACGGGACTCGACGAATCGGTCATCACCGGCGAGGGCCTGGTGCTCGGCAGGCGCGTCGCGGTGGTGGCGTGCGAGTTCGACTTCCTCGCCGGATCGATCGGGGTGGCCGCCGCCGAACGCATCACCTCGGCCGTTGCGCGCGCCACCGCGCAACGCCTGCCTCTGCTGGCGTCGCCCAGCTCGGGTGGCACCCGCATGCAGGAGGGCACCGTCGCGTTCCTGCAGATGGTCAAGATCGCCGCGGCCGTCGAGCTGCACAAGCGGGCCCATCTGCCCTATCTGGTGTACCTGCGCCATCCCACCACCGGCGGCGTGTTCGCGTCGTGGGGCTCACTGGGCCACATCACGGTCGCCGAGCCCGGCGCGCTGATCGGCTTCCTCGGGCCGCGGGTCTACGAGCACCTCTACGGCGAGCCGTTCCCGTCCGGCATCCAGACCGCGGAGAACCTGCAGCGGCACGGTGTCATCGACGCCGTCATCCCGCTGGACCGTCTGCGCGGCGTGCTCGACCGCGCGTTGACGGTCGTCGCCGACGCGCCAGATGCGCCGCCGCCCGCATTGCCGTCCGAGCCCGGTGCCCGACGTGCCCGCGTGGGATTCGGTGCTGGCGTCGCGGCGGCCGGACCGGCCCGGCGTCGCTCATCTGCTGCGGCACGGCGCGACGGAGTGGGCGTTGCTGTCGGGCACCGCGTTCGGCGAGGGCGCCACGACGCTGCTCGCTCTGGCGCGCTTCGGCGGCCAACCGGCGGTCGTGCTGGGCCAGCAGCGGGTGGTCGGAGGTCTCGTGGGGCCCGTCGCCCTGCGGGAGGCCCGTCGCGGCATGGCGTTGGCGGCGGGGCTGAAGCTGCCGCTGGTGTCGGTCATCGACACGGCCGGGCCCGCGCTGTCGGCCGAGGCCGAGCAGGGCGGCCTGGCGGCCGAGATCGCGAACTGTCTGGCCGAGCTGGTCACCCTCGACACCCCGACGGTGTCGGTGCTGCTCGGGCAGGGCAGCGGCGGGCCCGCGCTGGCGATGGTGCCCGCCGACCGAGTGCTGGCGGCGCTGCACGGATGGCTCGCGCCGCTACCGCCGGAAGGCGCGAGCGCGATCGTGTTCCGCGACGTCGACCATGCGCCGGAACTGGCTGCTGCACAAGGTGTCCGGTCGGCGGACCTGCTGCGCGCCGGGATCGTCGACGTCGTCGTCGGTGAGTACCCGGACGCCGCGGACGAGCCCGTCGAGTTCACCACACGGATGTCGGCCGCCATCGCCGGTGAGCTTCACCGGCTGCGTGCGATCCCCGACGAGCAGCGGCTGACGGCCAGGCTGGACCGCTACCGCCGCATCGGCCTGCCCGACGGCTAACCGCCGAGTTCGGCGACGGTCGCGTCCAGGATCGCCGCCTGCTCGGTGATGACGCGATCGGACAGATCGGCCGCACCGATCCGCTGCAGGAGATCGTCCCGCGAGATCACCTCCAGCGCGCCCCGATACTGCGGTGATTCGCTGTCGCTCTTCGCGATGACTGCCGTCGCGCCTTCGACCACCACCAGGACCGCGTCGGCGTTCTCGTCCTGCAGCAGCTGTCGCACGTCGTCGGCGGAGATCATGACGCGCCCCGCCCGGTCTGGTTCTGGAGCCGGTCGATCAGTTCCGACGCCTGGGCCTTGGTCAGGTTCTCCGGAATCTCTTCGCCGGCCTCCTGCGCGAGGGTGCTGAGGTAGCTGCGTTGCGGGCCGGTCATCGGCTCGTCGCCCGTCGCCCAGTCCGACGGGTCCTTCTCGGGGTTCTCCTGGGGCGCGGCGCCCGGATCGTCACTCATGGGCCTAGCTATGCCCGGAAAGCAGCAGGTTTAAGCCATCACTCCGGTCTGCCGACCGCGCGTGCGTTGCCACGGCTGCGGTACCACAGCACCGCGACGGCGATCAGCACCTCGACCATCGACAACGCCATCGCAATTGTCATGACGAACGACTGCGGCACAACGGCTTCCACCGTCGCATGGGAGACGTGGTGGCCGCCGGAGACCGGCAGGTGCACGGCCACCATGGCGAGATTCATCACAGCCACCAGCGTCCACGCCCGCGTCGTGCCCGACAGCCACAGTTCCCGCGCGCAGTACAGGCAGACGATCGCCATGCCCGCGATCAGCACCGCCGAAGCGACATTGCCCGCATGGCCGAGCATGACGGCATGCAGCGCGGCGGAGATCGCAGCCAACAGCGCCGCGATACGCCGCGCGAGCAGGGGCATGCCGCCATTGTCGTGCCTGGGTGAGACATGCACTACTCAAACACGTAGCGCTGAATCGTCGGCCCGAGCCACGACACGATCTCCTCGTGCGACATCGCCACGATCGGCGGCAGCCGCAGCACGTAGCGGCACAGCGCCAGGCCGAGCATCTGCGTCGCCACCAGGCTGGCGCGGCGCTCGGGGTGCACCGGATCGATGGCGGCGATCACGGGCATCAGCTGGCCCGCGAAGATCTCGCGCATCCGCTGCGCCGCCGCGTCGTTCGAGGTGCTCGACCGCAGCAGCACGACGAGCGCCTCGTCGCGTTCCCACCGATCCATGAAGTAGTCGACGAGGTGCGCCCCGACGTCCGCGCGGTCCACTCCCGAGAGGTCGGGGATCTGCAGATCGAAGTCGGCTGCCGCCGCGAACAGTTGGTCCTTGCTGCCGAAGTACCGCATCACCATCGATGGGTCGATGTCGGCGTCGGCGGCGATCGCCCTGATGGTGGCGCGCTCGAAGCCCGACCGGGCGAATCGCTCCTTGGCCGCAGCGAGGATCACGGCCTTGGTTTCCGCAGAGGATCGGCGCATGCCAACAAGTGTATGCCAACAAGTGTTGACAAGGTGGCCTAATCGCGCGCATAGTTATGCCAACAACTGTTGGCAAAGTGAGGGAGATGCACCATGAGCAGCACATATGACACCGATGTCCTGGTGGTCGGCGCGGGTCCGACGGGACTGACGCTGGCCGCCTCACTGGTCCAGCGGGGCGTCGCAACCCTCGTCGTGGACCGGCAGCCCGCGGGCGCCAACACCTCGCGCGCCGCCGTCGTCAACGCCCGCAGCCCTCGAGGTTCTGGAAGGCATCGACGTGGCCCGCCGCCTGGTCAAGGAGGGCATCGAAGCGCCGCGGTTCAGCATCCGCGACGGCGCGCGCACTCTGATCGAGATCGACTTCAGCGGGCTACCGACCGCTTATCCGTACTCGTTGATGGTGCCCCAGTCGACGACCGAGAAGCTGCTGGGAGACCGCCTGGTCGAACTGGGCGGCACAGTCATCCGGGCCAAGGCGCTGACGTCTCTGGCGCAGGACGCCGACGGCGTGACGGCGACGTTCGACGACGGAGACGTCATCCGTGCGCGCTATCTGGTGGGTGCCGACGGCATGCACAGCACCGTGCGCGAACAAGCGGGCATCGGCTTCGAGGGCGGTCGGTACGAGGAGTCCTTCGTGCTGGCGGATGTCCATCTTGTCCGGCGAGGTGCCCGCTGACGAGGTGCTTCTTTTCTGGGCGATGGCGGGCCTGACCGTTGTCGCGCCGTTGCCGGACGGCAGTTACCGCGTCGTGGCGCCGGTCGCCGACGCGCCGGAGCATCCGTCGGTCGAGTTCGTCCAGCGACTGCTCGATGAACGCGGGCTCGGGTCCGGGCGCATGGTCGTCGAGGACGTGCTCTGGGGTTCGCGCTTCCGCATCCACCATCGCGTCGCCGACACATACCGGGCCGGACGACTGCTGCTCGCGGGCGACGCCGCGCATGTGCACAGTCCCGCGGGTGGGCAGGGCATGAACCTCGGCATCCAGGACGCCGTCGCGCTCGGCGACGCGCTCGCCGGTGCCCTTGCCGACGGTTCCGAGTCGCTGCTGGACGATTACAGCGCGTCCCGTCGCCCGATCGCCCGCGGTGTCGTCTCGTTGACCGACCGGTTGACCCGGCTCGCGACGCTGCCGCGCGCGGCCAGGCCGATCCGCAATGTCGCGATCGGTGTGGCGGGACGATTCCCCGCCGTCCAGCGCGCGCTGGCGATGCGGCTGAGCGGACTCGTCTACCGCTGACCCAGCAGGGGTCGGGTGCCGGGAACCTACCGATAGCATCGCCTGCGGGAGGCAGCAGTTTGGCGACTATCGAAGCCGACTATCTGGTCATCGGTGCGGGTGCCACGGCGATGGCTTTCGTCGACACCCTGGTCGCCGAAACCGACGCGAGCGTTGTCATGGTGGACCGCAACCACTCCCCCGGCGGGCACTGGATCTCGGCCTACCCCTTCGTGCGACTGCACCAACCCTCGGCCTACTACGGCGTGAACTCGCGGCGCCTCGGCAGCGACACCATCGACAGCACCGGGCTGAACAAGGGCTACTACGAGCTGGCGGGCGGCGCAGAGGTGTGCGCCTACTTCGACGCGGTCATGCACCAGCAGCTGCTGCCGACCGGACAGGTCACGTACTTCCCGATGAGCACCTACGTCGGCGACGGCCGCATCCGCACGCTCGGCGGCCAGGACGTCGACGTCGCGGCCCGCAAGGTCGTCGACTCGACGTTCGTCGGGATCACGGTGCCGTCGATGCGGCGACCGCCCTACGCCGTCGCGGCAGGAGTCGAAGCCATCCCGCCCAACGACCTGCCCCGCTACGAGGCCAGGGATCGCTACGTCATCGTGGGTGCGGGCAAGACCGCGATGGACACCTGCCTGTGGCTGCTGCGGCACGGCATCACACCCGAACGGCTGACCTGGATCAAGCCGCGCGAGGCGTGGCTGCTCAACCGCGCCAACATCCAGCCGGGGCCGCAGTTCACCAAGAAGGTGCTCGCCGATGTCACCGGCCAGCTGAAGTCGGTCGAGAACGCCGACTCCGTCGCCGATCTGTTCGCCCGGCTCGCCGACGCAGAGTCCCTGCTGCGCGTCGACGAGTCGGTCGAGCCCGACATGTATCGCTGCGCGATCGTGTCGCTCGCCGAGCTCGAGCAGCTGCGGCGGATCACCGACGTCGTGCGGATGGGACACGTGCAGGCGATCGAACCGGGACGCGTGGTGCTCGACGACGGCGCGTTCTCGGTGCCCGGATCCGCGCTCTACATCGATTGCACCGCAGTCGGTTTGGGCCGCGGCGACGTGACCGCCGTGTTCGACGGCGACCGCATCACCCTGCAGACGGTGCGCACCTGCCAGCCGGTGTTCAGTGCCGCGCTGATCGCACACGTCGAGGCGGCCTACCCCGACGGCGACACGAAGAACTCGCTCTGCCTGCCGATCCCCAATCCCGTGGTGCCGATGGATTGGCTGCGAATGATGCGCACCTACAACGAGAATCAGATCCGGTGGTTCGACGAGCCCGACATGATGGCGTGGCTGGATTCCGCGCGGCTCAACATCCTCAGCCACGCGACCGCGTCGGTCAGCCCACGCGCACGGGAGAAGATCATCGGGGTGATGCGCTCGCAGCTGGCCAAGACCAACGACAAGCTCGAAGCTCTGCTGGCTGACGCATCGAGACTGCGCTGACGGCGGGGCCTACTCGCACTTCTTCTACGCCATTGCATTCTCAACAGGCCTGTGGATGAACTCAGCGGGCCTTGACGAGGAACTGCCACGCTTTCAGGGTGGCCATCCTGATCGGCAGCGAAGCGCTGGCGGCCGGCACGGTGACGCGTCACGATTTGCGGGCGTGCTACCGGCGCCTGCACCCCGATGTCTACGTGCCCAGGCGAGCCGACCTGACGTTGGAAGATCGCATTGCCGCCGCCTGGTTGTGGTCGCGTCGCCGAGGCGTTGTCTGTGGGTTGGCAGCGTCCGCACTGCACGGCGCCAAATGGGTGGACGTTGACGAACCGATTGAATTGGCGATGCCGAACCATCGGCCAACCGCCGGAGTGATCACCCGCAACTGCACGCTGACCGACGACGAAGTCATCAACCGAGGCGGTATGACGTTGTCGACGGTCGAGCGGACGGCATTCGACTTGGCCCGAACCGGCCCCGCGCGCCAAGCGGTGGCGCGCCTGGACGCGCTCGCGGCGGCCACGCATTTCAAGAACGAGGATGTGAAGGAACTGGCGCGACGGCACCCTGGCGCGCGGGGGATGCGACGTCTTGATGACGTTCTGGGCCTGGTCGATGCAGGCGCGGAGTCGCCGCAGGAGACGCGGGTGCGATTGTTGTTGATGGACAATGGCATTCCGCGGCCCACGACGCAGATACCCGTGCCGGGCCCCAACGGGCTTCCCCGCTACTACCTGGACATGGGCTGGGACGACATCATGGTCGCGGTGGAATACGACGGCGAGCACCACCGCAAGAACACCGCCGACTATCGGAAGGACATCGTCCGCCTCGAATACATCCAGTCGCTCGGATGGATCGTCGTTCGCGTGGTGGCGGGCAATCACCCGCGGGACATCGTCGAGCGTGTGCGGCGTGCCCGCGCATCGAGACTGCGCTGACGGCGGGGCCTACTCGCACTTTGTCTACGTGAACGCAGTCTCAACCGAGAGGTCAGGCCAGCGATTCGATCCACGCGCGGTGCAGCGCGGCGTATCGGCCGTCGCTGCGACCGATGAGCTCATCGGGCGGGCCGTCCTCGACGATGCGGCCGTGCTCGAGGACCAGCACCCGGTCGGCGACCTCGACCGTCGACAGCCGGTGCGCGATGACCAGCGCGGTGCGGTCGGCAAGCACCGTCTTCAGCGCCCGCTGCACCATCCGCTCGCTCGGGATGTCCAGCGACGACGTCGCCTCGTCGAGGATCAGCACCGCGGGGTCGGCGAGGAACGCCCGCGCGAACGCGACGAGTTGCCGCTGCCCCGCCGACAGCCGACCGCCGCGCTTGGCGACGTCGGTGTCGTAGGAGTCGGGCAGGCTTTCGATGAACCGGTCCGCCCCGACGGCCGCCGCCGCCGCCCGCACCTGCTCGTCGGTGGCGTCGGGCCTGCCGAACCGGATGTTGTCGGCGACGGTGCCGTCGAACATGAAGTTCTCCTGGGTGACCATCACGACGTGGCGGCGCAGCTCGCTCTGCGACAACTGGCGAAGGTCGATGCCGTCGAGCGTCACCGAACCCGATGCCGGGTCGTAGAACCGCGCGATGAGTTTCGCGATGGTCGTCTTGCCCGCGCCGGTGGTGCCGACCAGTGCGACGGTCTGCCCGGCGGGCACCGTCAGGTTCAGGTCCGGCAGCACCTCCCGCCCGGCCACATACGAGAAGTGCACGTCGTGGAATGCGACGTCGCCGCGCACCGACTCCAGCTTCACCGGATGCTCGGGATCTTCGATGGCGGGACGCTCGGCGAGCACGCCCGCCAACTTCTCCAGCGCCGAGGACGCCGACTGGAAGGTGTTGAAGAACTGCGAGATCTCCTGCATCGGCTCGAAGAACATCCGTAGGTAGAGGAGGAAGGCCGTGAGCGTGCCGATCGTCATCTGGCCGTGCAGCACCCGGTAGCCGCCGTAGAGCAGCACCACGGCGGTGGTGACGTTGCCGACCAGCTTCACACCGGGCATGAAGATCGCCAGCAGGGTGAAGGTGCGCTCGTTGTCGGCGCGGTAGCGGTCGGCGATCTCTTCGAAGATCTCCTGGTTGCGCGGCTCGCGTCGGTACGCCTGCACGGCCTTGATGCCGGTCATCGTCTCGACGAACTGCACGATCACAAGGGCCGCGCTCTCGCGGACCCTGCGATAGGTCTTGGCCGACTCGTTGCGGAACCACCAGACGAGCAGCACCAGGATCGGGAACGCCGCAAGGCACATCAGCCCCAGCCGCACGTCGAGCACGATGAGCAGGATGGACGTGCCGACCAGCGTGAGCACCGCGGTGATCAGACTGTCGAAGCCCGTCTCGAGCATGTCCTGAATGGCTTCGACGTCGTTGGTCGACCGGCTGACGACACGACCGGACGTATAGCGATCGTGGAAGGCGATGTCGAGCCGCTGAAAATGCCGGAACACCCGGCGGCGCAGCTCCAGCAGCACCTTCTGGCCGATCCGCCCCGACCGGCGCAGGAAGAACATCCGGCTGAAGGCCTGCACCACCACGACCACGCAGAGCGCGCCGACGATCGTCATCAGCGTGCGGGCGGGGCCGCCGTCGATGATCGGCGGGATGCCGTGGTCGATGCCGCGTTGCACCAGCAGCGGAACCGAAAGGCGCGCAGCGTTTTCCACGACGACGATGACGGCGAGGAACGCGACAGTCCAGCTGTACGGCCGCAGCAGCGAGTACAGCAGCGCACGCGCCTCGCGTCTGCGGGGCAGCGCCTCGTCGATGGGCAGGTCGTCGTCACGCTGTTCGTCGAACCGGCCGCGCCAGCTCTCGATGCGCTGCTCGTCGGGATCCTCGGGGACGTCCACGGGGGCGGTGTCGGTGGCGGTCATCGGCGCTCGGCCTCCTGGCGCGAAGGCGGGAACATCAGCGTCCGCGCGTATTCACGGTCGCGGGTCTCGCACGCTTCGTCGGTGGCCTGCTGCTCCTGATGGGCCTTGTCGAGCCTGCTGCGGTTCTCGTCGTCCTCCCACGCGCACGCGCGCTCCGCGCCGTCGTCGAGTTCGTCGTCGGCGGCAAGCAGATACCGGTACTGCGGCACGGTCGCGAGCAGGTCGGAGTGCGTGCCGACGTGGGTGATGGTGCCGTCCTCCATCAGCGCGACCTTGTCGGCGAGCAGCACTGTCGAGGCCCGGTTCGCCACCACGATGCCCGTCACCGCGTGCAGCACCCGGCGCAGCGCCTTCTCGACGATCGCCTCGGTGTGGACGTCGAGGGCGGACAGGGTGTCGTCGAGCACGAGGATCTTCGGCGCCGACAGGATCGCGCGGGCCAGCGAGAGCCGTTGCCGCTGCCCGCCGGACAAGCTCATGCCCTGTTCGCCGATCCGGGTGTCGAGGCCGAACGGCAGGTCGTAGACGAACTCCGCGGCCGCCACTTCGATGGCCCGGGCCATCTCGTCGTCGGTGGCATGCGGGCGGCCCAGCCGCAGGTTCTCGGCGACCGACATGGAGAACAGCGTCGGATCCTCGAACGCGGTGGCGACGATCTGGCGCAACGCGGGCAGCGACAGCTCGCGGATGTCGGTGCCGTCGATGCGGATCGACCCCTCGGTCACGTCGTAGAGCCGCGACAGCAGGCTCGCGAGCACCGACTTGCCGGATCCGGTGGCGCCGACGAGGGCCAGCGTCTCGCCGGGCTCGACGGTGACGTCGACGTGCCGCAGCGCCCATTGATCCGGCTCGCCGGACGGCGCCACTTTGTCGGTTTCGGCATCCGTTGGTTTGTCCGGCTCGCCGGACGGAGGAAAGCGGAAGCCCACGTCGACCAGCTCCAGCCGGCCGCCGCCCGACGCCTGCTCGCGCGTGCCGTCTTCGATCTCGAGCGGCGCGTCGAAGATCTCGGCGATGCGGTTCGCGGCGGTGAAGGACTCCTGCGTCATCGACAGCAGGAAGCCCAACGATGCGATCGGCCAGACCAGCGACAGCATCATCGTGATGAACGCGACGAGCGTGCCCATCGTCACGTAGTTGTGGCCTGCCGCATAGGCGCCGAGGCCAAGCACGACGATCAGCGTCAGGTTCGGGATGATCTCCAACAGCGTCCAGAACTTCGCCGACACCGATACACGGCGGACCTGCGTGTCGTAGAGGTTGGTGAGCTGGTCGTCGAACCGGTCGTAGACGTAGTCCTCGCGGCCGAACGATTTGACCACCCGCAGGCCCAGCGCCGACTCCTCGACGTGGGTGGCGACGTGACCCGACTGGTCCTGTGCCAGCCTCGACAGCCGGGTGTACTCCTTCTGGAAGTGCAGCACCGTGGCCGCGATCGGCACGATGGACACCAGCACGACGACGCCCAGCGGCCAGTACATGGCGAGCAGGATCGCCGTCACGACGGTGATCTGGATGACGTTGAGAAGCAGGAAAACCATGCCGAACGACATGAACCGGCGAATAGTGCTCAGGTCGTTCATGATTCGCGACAGCAACTGACCCGATTGCCAGCGGCCGTGAAAGGACATCGGCAGGATCTGCAGCCTGGCGTAGAGGTCTTTGCGGATGTCGGCCTCGACACCCATCGTGCCGCGCGCCACCAGCCACCGGCGGATGAACCACAGCACCGCCTCGGAGATACCGACAGCCATCGCCGCGCTGCCCAGCACCCACAGCCCGCGCTGGTCCTGATGGCGCACCGGCCCGTCGATGACGGCCTTCGTCATCAGCGGGATGGCCACGGTGGCGACGAGGCTCAGCAGCGCGACGGAGATCATCGCGATCCACCGCACGCGGTACGGCATCAGATACGGCAGCAGTCGCCAGAGATCCGAGCTGGTGCGCTTGCGAGCCGGTGGCGGCGCCACCGCGGACGCCGCGCGCAGCGAATCCAGTTTCGGTTCAGTCAAAGTAATTCCAATTATCGCCGAGGCGGCAAATCAATATCGGTTGCTTCCAGGGTCTCACGCGGCTGCGACATCTTCTGGTTGTGCCTGCTTGCCGAACTGGGTCTCGTACAACTCGGCGTAGCGGCCCTCGCGCGCCAGCAGCTGGTCGTGGGTCCCGCGTTCGACGATACGGCCGCCCTCGACGACGAGGATCGTGTCGGCCGCGCGCACGGTGGACAGGCGATGGGCGATCACGATCGAGGTCCGGCCCGCCAGACGCCTCACCGAGCGCCTGCTGCACGGCGGCCTCCGACGCGGAGTCCAGCGATGCGGTCGCCTCGTCGAGCACCACCACCCGCGACCGGCCGAGCAGCAGCCGGGCGATCGTGAGCCGCTGGCGCTGGCCGCCGGAGAGCCGGTAACCGCGCTCGCCGACGACGGTGTCCAGGCCGTCGGGCATCTGGGCGATGACGTCGGCCAGCCGGGCCCGCTCGAGCGCCTGCCACAGCTCCTCGTCGGTCGCGTCGGGTGCGGCGAGCCGCAGGTTCGACGCGATCGTCTCGTGGAACAGGTGGCCGTCCTGGGTGACCATGCCGACGGTCTCCTTGAGCGACGCGAACGTCACGTCGCGCACGTCGACGCCGTTGAGTTTTATCGAGCCGGAGCCTGTGTCTGATGTCGCCGCATCCGCGGCTCCGACGTCGTACAGCCGGGCCAGCAGCGACGCGATCGTCGACTTGCCTGCGCCGGAGGAACCGACAAGCGCGACCATCTCGCCCGGCTGCGCGGTGAACGAAATGCCGTGCAGCACCTCCTCTCCCCCGCGGACGTCGGCTTCGCTGAGCACCGCGACCTCTTCGAGGGACGCCAGGGAGACCTTGTCGGCCGACGGGTAGGAGAACCGGACGTCGTCGAACTCCACCGACACCGGACCGTTCGGGCACCGGCACGGCGCCGGACTTCTCCCGGATCAGCGGTTCCAGGTCGAGGACCTCGAAGACGCGCTCGAAGCTGACCAGGGCAGTGGCGATCTCGACATGCGCGTTGGCCAGCGCCGTCAGCGGCGAGTACAGCCGGGTCAGAAGGAGGGCCAGGGAGACGATCGCACCCGTCTGCAGGTGTCCGCCGATGGCCAGCATGCCGCCGAGGCCGTACACGAGAGCCAGCGCGAGCGCCGACATCAACGTCAGCGAGTTCATGAACACCGACTGCAGCATCGCGGTGCGCACACCGATGTCGCGGACCCGGTCGGCGCGCACCTCGAACTCACGCGACTCGGTGGTCGGGCTGCCGAAGAGCTTCACCAGCGTGGCGCCCGGTGCCGAAAAGCGTTCCGTCATCTGAGTGTTCATCGTCGCGTTGTGTTTCGCCGCTTCCCGAGACAGCCGCGCCATGGTCCGCCCGATCCAGCGCGCGGGCAGCAGGAAGAGCGGCATCAACAGCAGGGACAGCACGGTGACCTGCCACGAGATCCGCAGCATCACCGCCAACGTCAGCGTGAGCGTCACCACGTTGGTGATGACGCCGGAGAACGTGTCGGAGAAGGCGCGTTGCGCGCCCATCACGTCGTTGCCGAGCCTGCTGACGAGCGCGCCGGTGCGGGTCCGGGTGAAGAACGCGATCGGCATTTTCTGGACGTGGTCGAAGACGGCGGTGCGCAGATCGAGGATCAGGCCCTCGCCGATCGTCGAGGACAGCCACCGCGTCACCAGCGACACCCCCGCCTCGGCGACCGCAACGCCCGCGATCACCAGGGCCAGCATCACCACGACGCCGACGGCGCCCTCGCCGATCTCGTCGACGACCCGTCCGGCCAGCAGTGGGGTGGCCAGGCCGAGGAGCGCGCTGACCACGCTGACCCCGACGAAGACACCCAACCGGCGATGGTGCCGTGCGGCGAACCGCCAGATCCGGGTCAGCAGCGCGCGATCGGCCAGAGACCGCAGATCGCCGCCCTTGGCGTGCGTCTGCCGGTACAGAGATTGCCGCGCTACCGTTTCAAAGCTCATTGAATCACCGTAAAACCTCAACAATGGATGAGGTCAACGACTTCCCGGGAGGTAGAAGCGCTAAACCCGCTTCGCCAGCCGCGCGAGGTCTGCCTCGATGTCGGCGACCCGGGCCGCATCGATGCCCCACGGCTCCGCGACGCCGACGTGCGTGTCGAGGTCCCACAGCACGCACTGCTCGCCGCTCTCGGCGACCATCGACCACGCGACGACCGTCCGGCGAAGCTGTTCGTGCATCGGGTCGGCGGTCGCCGAGGTGTTCTCCGGGGCGCCGCCCTCGGGATGGTGATGCAGGAATCGTCCGTACGCCCTGTCGCAGAACGCGGAATACCTTGCGGTGCAGAGGATGAAGCCGTGCCACGCCTCATCGACGGCGTGCGACGGCATCCCGATGACCTGATTGTCCCGCAGCGCCGCCGCACAGCACCGCAACCATTGCCGCAAACCTTCTTCGACGAGTTCGCGCGGTTCCCACGGGCACGTCTTGTAGACAGCAGGCGGCAGATCGAGCGCTGCGACCTCGGCGTTCGCTCGATCGATTGGATTCATACGGCGGTGCAGTATGCGATTACTCTAGTTCGCCACGGCAAACCGTCCTAGCATTTGGCCATGAACACCGCGGTGGTAGCCGGCTTAGCCGTGATATGCATCCTCGGGATCCTGCTTGCGGCCGTGTTGCTCAAGCGTCGAGACGTCGATCCGAAGACGGCCGCTCACCTTCCGGCTGCGGGTGGCGCATACGGTGCGCGCAAGATCACCGATCGAAAGTCGATGTGGGCCAAACGATATGGGGCGGGAAGCGGTGCATGGACGGCCGCCGCTTGGACCGCAGGCGCGGGCTTCACCCTGAGCCAAGTCGAAGAAGTTGATCGCGACCAGAAGGCCAGCTGCGGCGGAAGCGGGGGAACCGTCGGCGGTGCGGCATGTGGCGGGGCCAGCGCGGCATGTGGCGGCGGGGTCAGCTGCGGCGGTGGCGGCTTCGGCGGCGGGGGTGGCTTCGGCGGCGGTGCTGATGGCAGCGCGGGCGGTTGCGGCGGCGGTGGCGGATGCGGCGGCGGCGGTCGGTGGCGGCGGCGGGAGTTAGCAGATGGACTTGATTGTGCCCTTGTTCGCGGTGCTGACGACCATCGCGCTGATCCTCCTGTTCGGCTTCTTGATCAACAGACGCCACGACCGCAAACGTGAACGCAACTGGGCCAGCGGGAAATACGGTGCGGCCGGCTTCGGCACAGCGGGCGCAGCCGGGTGGGGCGCGACGGGTGGCTGTGTGGGTGATGCTGACGGCGGCGCGGGCGGGTGCGGCGGCGGCTGCGGCGGGGGTTGCGGAGGTAGCTGATGGGTGACGCGGTTCTCCCCTTGATCATCGTTGCGTCGCTCGCGGCGGCGATGTTCGGGGTGATGGTTCTCATCGACAGGCGGCACCAACGCATCCGTGAAGAGCGGCGTCGGCGCTGGGCGGCCATGGGGTACGGCGATGCCGCTCTCGGTGGTGGCGGAACGGCGTACGGAGGAAGTTGCGGGGGCGGCGGAGGAGGCGGTTGCGCGACAAGCAGCTGCGGCGGTGGCGGCGGCGGAGGCGGCTGAGACCAAGGCTCGGCGCGGTTGCTCCTCCCCGCGCCGTGACGTCCCGGTGATGAGACCGCAGCGAAGGTGATAGCACCGACCTCGGCTGCCTATCCCATTCCCAGCGACCGATCAGGCAAGATGGCGGGATGGACAGTTCTGCCGTTTCACCTCGGGTGCTCGTTGTCGACGACGACGACGACGTGCTCGCATCGCTGGAGCGCGGTCTGCGGCTGTCCGGATTCGACGTGTCGACGGCGAAGGACGGGGCAGAAGCGCTGCGAAGCGCCACCGAGACCCGCCCTGACGCGATCGTCCTGGACATCAACATGCCGGTTCTCGACGGCGTCAGCGTCGTCACGGCGCTCCGCGCGATGGACAACGACGTGCCGGTGTGTGTGCTGTCGGCGCGCAGCTCGGTAGACGACCGGGTCGCCGGCCTCGAAGCCGGTGCCGACGACTACCTGGTCAAGCCGTTCGTGCTGCAGGAACTCGTGGCACGGGTCAAGGCGCTGCTGCGTCGCAGAGGTGCGACCGCCACCTTCTCGTCGGAAACCATCTCGGTCGGCCCGCTCGAAGTCGACATCCCCGGCCGCCGCGCACGGGTGAACGGCGCCGACGTCGACCTCACCAAGCGCGAGTTCGACCTGCTGGCCGTGCTGGCCGAGCACAAGACCGCGGTGCTGTCGCGTGCCCAGTTGCTCGAGCTGGTCTGGGGCTACGACTTCGCCGCCGACACCAACGTGGTCGACGTTTTCATCGGCTACCTGCGCCGCAAGCTGGAGGCCGGAGGCGCGCCCCGGCTGCTGCACACCGTCCGCGGCGTGGGGTTCGTGCTGAGGCAGCAGTAGCTCGATGGCTCCGCTGTCGCGGTTCCTTCGCCGAACCCCGTCGCTACGCACCCGCGTGGCGTTCGCGACAGCCATCGCCGCGGCCATCGTCGTCGGCATCGTGGGCGCGGTGGTGTGGATCGGCATCACCAACGACCGCAAGGAGCGCCTCGACCGCAGGCTGGACGAGGCGGCCGGGTTCGCGATCCCCTTCCTGCCGCGCGGCCTCGACAACATTCCCAAGTCGCCCAACGACCAGGACGCCGTCATCACCGTCCGCAAAGGCGATCAGGTGACGTCGAACGCCGACGTCGTGCTGCCGCAACTGCCCGCAGGCTATGCCGACACCTACGTCGACGGCGTGCGCTACCGGGTCCGCACCGTCGAGATCCGCGTGCCCGAGCCCATGTCGGTGGCTGTCGGCGCGACCTATGACGCCACCATCGCCGATACCAACAACCTGCATCGGCGCGTACTGATCATCTGTTCGTTCGCCATCGGCGCCGCGACCTTCGCGGGTTGGCTGCTCGCCGCCTTCGCGGTGCGGCCGCTGAAGCAGCTCGCCCAGCAGACCCGTCAGATCGACGCGGGCGACGCGGCGCCCGATGTCGAAGTGCGCGGCGCCACCGAAGCGGTCGAGATCGCCGAGGCGATCAAGGGCATGCTGCAGCGCATCTGGAACGAGCAGGACCGGACGAAGGCCGCCCTGGCGTCGGCGCGCGACTTCTCGGCGGTGTCCGCCCACGAACTGCGCACGCCGCTGACGGCCATGCGGACCAACCTCGAGGTGCTCTCCACGCTCGACCTGCCCGACGAGCAACGCAAAGAGGTCATCAACGACGTCATCAGGACGCAGTTCCGTGTCGAGGAGACCCTCGGCGCGCTGGAACGCCTTGCCCAGGGCGAACTCTCGACTTCTGATGACCACGTGCCGGTCGACATCACAGAACTGCTCGACCGGGCCGCACACGATGCGATGCGCGTCTATCCCGATCTCGACGTCTCGCTGGTGCCCGCGCCGACGATCATCATCGTCGGCCTGCCCGCGGGCCTGCGATTGGCGGTGGACAACGCGATCGCCAACGCGAAGAAGCACGGCGGAGCCACCAGGGTGCAGCTGTCGGCGGTGAGTTCCCGTGCGGGAGTGGAGATCGCGATCGACGACGACGGCGTCGGCATCCCTGAAGAGGAGCGCGACGTCGTGTTCCAACGCTTCTCCAGAGGTTCCACCGCCTCGGTTTCGGGTTCGGGTCTCGGCCTGGCGCTGGTGGCCCAGCAGGCCGAATTACACGGCGGCACCGCGTCATTGCAGGCCAGTCCGCTCGGCGGTGCACGGTTGTTGCTGCGGCTCCCCGGTCCGCGCTAGATCAGCTCACGCTTACCGCGCAGCGACTTGCGGCTGTCCCAACGGTTGAGCCACCGAGTTGCCCACCGTAAGTCAGCGAACGTCCAGCAGATCGATGACGAAGATCAACGTCTTACCCGACAATCGGTGACCCGAGCCAGCCGGTCCGTAGGCCTGCTCGGGCGGGATGACGAGTCGGCGGCGACCGCCGACCCGCATGCCGGGGATACCGTCCTGCCATCCCTGGATGAGGCCGCGCAGCGGGAACTCGATCGACTCGCCACGATTCCAGGAGCTGTCGAACTCCTCGCCGGTGTCGAATTCGACGCCGACGTAGTGCACTGTCACCGTTCCGCCCGGCACTGCCTCTTGGCCCTCGCCGACCACCACGTCGTCGATGACCAAGTCAGCCGGTGCGGGGCCGTCGGGAAATTCAACCTCGGGTTTAGTCGCCACGGTGGGCTACGTTACGCCCCGATCTCAGGTGAGTTCGGGCGCACAGCGGGCACACTGGTGCGATGGCATCCGAAGACAATCCGCTCGCCCGCATCAACGAACTCGTCGACGAGGAACGCGAACTACGCGCCCGTCTGCAGCGGAAAGAGATCAGCGCGGAGGAGGAGCACGCCCGCCTGCGCGACCTCGAGGTGCAGTTGGACCAGTGCTGGGACCTGCTGCGACAGCGGCGCGCGCTGCGGGAAACCGGCGGCGATCCGCGCCAGGCGCAGGTGCGCCCACCCGACGAGGTCGAGGGCTACCTGAGTTGACGACGGACCCCGACACCAACGTCGTCATCGTGGGCGGCGGCCACAATGCTCTGGTCGCCGCCGCCTACCTGGCACGCGCGGGGCGTCGCGTGCGGGTGCTCGAGCGCCTCGATCACGTCGGCGGCGCGGCGGTGTCGGCGCACGCGTTCGAGGGCATCGACGCCCGCCTGTCGCGGTATTCCTACCTGGTCAGCCTGCTGCCGCAAGCGCATCATCGACGATCTCGGCGTGCGGGTCCGGTTGGCCCGCCGGCGATACTCGTCCTACACGCCGAATCCCGAGAACGGCGGCGAAACGGGCCTGCTCGTGGGCCCGGACCCGACGTTCGACGCCGTCGGCGCCCAGGGTGACGCGGCGGCGTTCGCCGATTTCTACCGGCGCGCCAGGATCGTCACCACCCGGTTGTGGCCGACGATGACGGCGCCGCTGAGATCCCGAGACGATGCGCACAAGCTCGTGCTCGCGGGCGGGGACCGGGAGGCCGAAGACGTCTGGCAGGCGCTGATCTGCCAACCGATTGCCCATGCGATCACAGAATCGGTCGACAGCGACCTGGTCCGCGGCGTGATGGCCACCGACGCGCTGATCGGCACGTTCGCCTCGCTCGATGATCCGTCGCTGCAGCAGAACATCTGCCTCCTGTACCACCTGCTCGGCGGCGGCACCGGTGAATGGGACGTGCCGATAGGCGGGATGGGTGCGGTGAGTGGCGCACTCGCCGCGGCCGCCACCGGTTTCGGTGCCGAAATAACCACCAACGCAGAGGTTTACGCCATCGATCCGGGTGGCGAGGTGTCGTACACGCTCGACGACCACCGGCACCGCATCCGCGCCGAGCACATCCTGTCCGGCGTGACGCCTTCTGTGCTGGCGGGCCTTGTCGGTGACCCGGCACCGACGGTGACACCGGGCGCGCAGGTGAAGGTGAACCTTCTGTTGAAGCGGCTGCCTCGATTGCGCGACGAAACCGTTACGGCGGAACAGGCTTTCGGCGGAACCTTCCACATCAACGAGAACTACAGCCAACTCGACGCCGCGTACCGGCGGGCGGCGGGCGGCGCCATTCCCGACCCGCTACCGTGCGAGATCTACTGCCACTCGCTCACCGACCCGTCCATTTTGTCCGACGAGCTGCGGGCCTCCGGAGCGCAGACGCTGACCGTGTTCGGACTTCACGCGCCGCACACGCTGACCAACGGCGCCGATCCCGACCGGTTGCGGGAGGACCTGACATCGGCTGTTCTGCACTCGCTCAATTCCGTTCTGGCCGAACCCATTCAGGACGTGTTGATGGAGGACGCCTCCGGCAGGCTGTGCATCGAGGCGAAGACCACACTGGACCTGGAGTGGACGCTGGGCATGACCGCGGGAAACATCTTCCACGGCGCGTTGAGTTGGCCGTTCACCGAGAACGACGAGCCCCTCGACACGCCGGCGCGACGATGGGGCGTGGGGACGGCACACGAACGGATCATGATGTGCGGCTCGGGTTCTCGCCGTGGTGGCGCGGTGTCGGGCCTCGGCGGGCACAGCGCCGCGATGGCAGTGCTGGAAAGCTAGGGCATCTCCGCTGCCCACTTGATGTGGCCCTCGAAGCCGAGTTCGGCTGCCATGGTGCGGTACCGGTTTCGCAGGTCGACATAGACGGTTCCGTCGCCACGGGCATGTGCGTGCAGCACCCGGAGTCGCAATACCGAGATGTCACGCGATTTCCAACCACGGCCGGACGTGGTCTCAGCGAGACGCTCGATCTCCAGCTTCGCTTCGTCGTAGTCGCCGCGGGACATCAATGCCTCTGCCGTGAACATCATCGGGACGTCGATGTTGGCCAGGTTCCCATTGTCGATCATCTCGTCTGCGAGAGCCCGCCATCGTGCAATCGCCTGTTCCTCGCGGCCTGTTTCCATCATGTGGCGGGCAAGGTAAGTATCGATGGAGGAGACGATGTTCAGCGCGAACCGCTCCGCGGTGCAGGTTTCGCGCAAGGTACTCAAGATGTCGTAGCCGCGCTGTCGATCTTCGCCGTTGTGGATAAGCGCGATACCGAAGGTGAAGGGCAACAGGATGATTGCCATGTCGTCGCTGGATCTCTCCGCGGCCTTGAGTGCTGACTCGATTTCGCGCAGTGCCCGGTCGTCGGCTAGGAACACGCCTCGCGGTATGCCCGCGTACTTGTAGGTGATGATCGCCGATTGAGACAACGCGTCGGTCTGCTCGGTGATCGCCATTGCCCGGTCGAAGTCCTCCCCCCAGCCTGGGAGACCCTTCTGGAACCGGCCCACACCGCGCCACGCCAGCGCCGTGGCCAACGGTGACCCGATGATGAAGGTTTCCTGGTGCGGACTTTCCTCTTCGAGGTCGATGACGGCTTGTGCCCACCTCAGCACCTCGTCGGTGTCGCCGGTGTGGTGCTTGGCAACGATCGCCGCGAATGACAACGAGACGGTCATCAGTGGGTCGCTCAGCGACTCCACCAGTGCCATGTATTCGGAAGCGAGTCGCGACGCCTCCATCAGGCGGTTGTGCAGGACGTGCTCGACGGTCATCCCGGCCATCCCCATCGCCAGGGAAGCCTTGTCGCCTGCTTCGGTACACAGATCGCGCAGTTCGGCGAAACGCGCGGACATGTCGGGGTGAAATTTCCGGAAGGTGCTTCCGCATATCAACGTGCGCGGCGCGATTCGCATCGCCACACGGTTGGGCGTATCGGACGGCGACGCGTCGGCGACCTGGAGTGCCCGTTCCCAACTGTGCTGTGCCGCAGAGATGTCTCGATTCAACGACCAGCCACCGGCCCGCATATGCCACTCGTAGGCCGCAGGCAGGTCACCTGCGGCCTCCAAATGCTCGGCGATCAGTGCGGCGTTCTGATCGTCCTGATCGACTGCGCGCGCAACGCGCCGATGTAGCTGCGCCCGATCGGATTTCAGTTGCGACTCGTAGGCGACCGCCCTGGTGAGTGGGTGCCGGAACGCGTACTCGTCGGGCTCGAATGCCGTCTGGTCGATCAGTTCGGCGGCCACCAGTTCTCCAAGTGCGGCGTCAACGTCCAAGGATTCCAGCATGTCCGGCGTGAACCGGGACCCGATCACCGCGGCGGCGTTGAGTGTGCGTTTGGCTGCGGCGTCGAGGCGGTCGATGCGGGCGGCGATCACCGCCTGAAGCGTTCGCGGCACATGGACACCTGCGATAGGCGCGGCGCACAGGTAGCAGCCACGACCACCGACCAGAACGTCGCGCTCGCTGAGGTCGCGGACGATCTCCTCGGCAAAGAACGGATTGCCCGCCGCGCGTTCGGCGATCAGATCGGTGAGCTCGGCGACCGACCTGTCTTCGCCCAGCAGTTCGGCGCCCAGCTCGCGCATCTGGCCGTCGTCGAGCGGTTCCAGTGCGATGGTCTGGGAGCGCGGCGTCCGCGCAAGGGCCCCTTCGTATTCCGGGCGGTAGGTGATGACGACGAGTGACGGCGTCTGCGGGATGACCGTCAAGAACTCGGCGAGCATCGATTCGCTGATCGCGTCGATCCAGTGCACATCTTCGGCCACATAGACCACCGGGGCGGTGCGGGCGAGCGCAGCGGCCTTGACCACCGCGGCGAGTCGACGCCGACGGGCGTCAGGGTCGATCTGCGGCAACGCCGCCGCTGGATCACCGATGCCGAGCAGGTCGTCCAGCAGAAGAAGGTCCTCGTCGTTGGCGCCGGGGAAGCGCATCCGCACGTGCGCCCGGGCGGCCGCTTCGTCGAGGCCGTCGACGCCGGTTGTCGACCGCAGCAAGCCCGCGGCGGTCTGGAACGGTAGGTCGGTGGTGTGCGACTCGCAGTAGGTCGCGAACACCTCGGCGCCATCCGCCTTGGCCTGCGCGGTGAGTTCGCGCACGATGCGGCTCTTGCCGATTCCGGGCGGCCCCACCACGCCGACGACGCTGCCATTGCCGTTGAGCGATCGAGTCAGCACACCGCGCAGCGCGCTCATCTCCCACTGCCGCCCGACGAACGTCGGCTCCGCCCTGTCCGGCCGCGGCCCGGTCGCCATGCCCAGAAGGCGATGCGCAGGAACAGGTTCCGCGGCGCCCTTGATGTGCACCTGTTCGGTTGCACCGAGCATCGCCACGGTGTCGACCAAGCGTGCCGTCGATTCACTCACCATGACGCCACCGGCCGGCGCCACCGACTCCATGCGTTGCGCCATGCCGACCTGTTCGCCGATCGCCGTGTAGGTCATTGGGCCGGAGCCGATCTCGCCGGTGATCACTTCGCCGGAGTTCAGCCCGATCCGCAGCCGCAGTGAGATGTTGTCCCGACATTCGACGTCGTCGGCCAACGGTCCCGCGTCCGCCTGGATGTCGAGGGCGGCGCGACATGCGCGCGCGGCGTGATCCTCGAGTGCGATCGGTGCGCCGAACACCGCCATGATGCCGTCGCCGGTGAACTTGTCCACCGTGCCGCCGTAGCGCTTGACGATCACCGACGATCGGCGGAACACCTCACCCATGATCTCGCGAAGCCGCTCCGCCCCCACCGCGGCAGCGATGTCCATCGACCGCACGACGTCGGCGAACAGAACAGTGACCTGCTTGTACTCGGCGCGGCTGTCGGCGGCGGTGACGGGCGTGCCGCAGGCGTCGCAGAACCGGGCGCCGTCCCTCAGCCCCGCACCGCAGGCGCCGCACGCAATGGCCACCGGTCAATCGTGCCGCCGAAAGCGAAGCCAGGGCTGTGAATCAGCCGAGATGACGACCCTGAATGCTATTTCGGCGCGAGCTTGGCCAGAATGGCCTGCAGTTTTCTCAACTCAGCCTCGTCGAGCGCCACAAAGACGTCCGGCGCCGGGTCGTCGGTCGCGTTGATCGTCGCCACCATGGCTCGGCCGGCATCGGTCAGCGACACCACCTTGCAGCGCCTGTTGGCGGGATCGGTTTCGCGGACGACGAGCCCGCGGCTCTCCAGATCGTTGACGGCGACGGTGGCCGCTGGGGCGTCGACGGTCGCTGCCTGGGCGATCTGCTTGACCGTCATCGGCATCGTGGCCAGCCTGCTCAGGATGCGCACCCGGCTGAACGGCAGGCCGGTCCGCTCGACCACCGCACGCTTCCAACTGTCGTGGCTGTTGATGACCAGCGACGCCATCGCGCGCCACACATCGTCGGCCAGAGCGTTGGATGCTTCACGCGTGTGCACAGGCTCACCGGACACGGACGCCCTCCCACTGCGATGCGTCGATCAGCGGAGCGAGCCGCTCGGCTGAGCGGGTGGCCCGCGGCGACGTCGAGAACAGGCCCAGCGCGAGGATCACCAGTCCCAGCCCCGCGCAGATCAACCACAGCGGCCTGGCCGCTACCGCGAAGTCGGTACCCGTCGCCGCCAGTGCTGAGCCGGCGACCGAACCACACAGCGCC
Organism: uncultured Actinomycetota bacterium; assembly: GCA_963786995.1. Lineage (GTDB taxonomy): Bacteria > Actinomycetota > Actinomycetes > Mycobacteriales > Mycobacteriaceae > Mycobacterium. The sequence goes on from CAWBBH010000013.1 coordinate 575,024, forward strand.
ACACCGAGACTGACACCCACCTGCCTGCTCGTCGACGCCACCGCAGAGGCTGCGCCGGCACGATCGGTGGGCATTCCGCTGACCGCCGCGGTGGTGATCGGCGCGTTGACCATCGAGAAGCCGATCCCGAACACGGCGAAGATCACCAGCAGCCGCCACACCTCGGTGGTCGCGCTCAGTTGGGTCAGCAGAACCGTCGCCGCCGTGATCAGGGTGCCCGCGACGATCAGTGACGGCCTGCTGCCGAATCGGCCCACCAACCGCCCCGAAAGCGGCGAAAAGATCAGGGCGCCGACGGCCACGGGCAGATAGATCAGGCCGGTGTGCAGAGCCGAGAACCCCCGCTGGCCCTGCAGATACAGCGACATCATGAACAGGAACGCACCCCAGGAGGCGAAGGCGCACACCGCGATCATCGTCGCCGAGGCGAACGGGATGCTGCGGAAGAATCGGAGGTCGATGAACGGGTCGTGGCGTCGCGACTCGTAGCGCAGAAATCCGAGGAAAGCCGCTGCGGTGAGCACCGCCACGGCGATGGTCCGCGGGTTCGCCCATCCCATTCCCGGGCCTTCGATGAGCACGAACACGACGCCGAACAGAAACGCCATCCCGAGCGCCTGCCCGATGGGGTCGACGTCACGCATCGTCGCCGATTTCGACTCCGGCACAAAGAGAGCGGTGAGCAGAATGGCCGCCGCGCAGATCGGCAGGTTGATCCAGAACACGGCGCGCCAGTCGACGTACTGGATGAGCGCGCCACCGACGATGGGGCCCAGCGCCATCGAGATGCCGACCACCCCACCCCAGATGCCGATCGCGCGGGCACGTTCCACCCGCCCGCGGAACACCTGGGTGATGATCGACATCGCGACGGGGTTCATCATCGACCCGCCGATGGCCTGCAGGAAGCGGGCGCCGATCAGCATCTCGATGGTGGGCGCGAGGCTGCACATCAAAGACGCGACCGCGAACAACGTCAGGCCGATCTGGAACGTGCGGCGCCTGCCGAATCGGTCACCCACGGCGCCGGACAGCATCAACAGCGACGCCAGCACCAGCGTGTAGACGTCGATGACCCACTGAATCTGCGACGGGGAGGCATGGAGGTCGTCGCGAATGCTCGGAATGGCGACGTTGACGATGGTCGCGTCCATCGACACGATCAGCAGGCTCAGGCAGCAGGACACCAGGATGATGGCCTTGCGCCGAGCGCTCAAAGATCGGACGACAGTTTCATTCACACAACTATTGTGAAACTACAACTGTTGGCGGCGCAAGCTGCTCCGACAGTGAAATGCCTCTCAGGGCCGTGCCGAGATCGACGTAATGGCTCGATCTGCTTGCAAAAGTCCGCCCGAACGTTGTCTGGGCGGGGTGGGGCTAGCGGCCGTCGAGTGCGGCGTAGTCGCGCTCGGTGTAGCCGGTGTAGATCTGGCGCGGGCGGCCGATCTTGCCGCTGCCCTCCTCGTGCATCTCCCGCCAGTGCGCGATCCAACCCGGCAGCCGGCCGACGGAGAACAGCACGGTGAACATCCGGGTCGGGAAGCCCATCGCGCGGTAGATCACGCCGGTGTAGAAGTCGACGTTCGGGTAGAGCTTGCGCTCGACGAAGAAGTCGTCGGTCAGCGCGACCTCCTCCAGCGCCTTGGCGATGTCGAGCAGTTCGTCGTCGCCGCCGAGCTTGCCGAGAATCTTGTCGGCCTGCTCTTTGACGATGCGTGCCCGCGGGTCGTAGTTCTTGTAGACCCGGTGGCCGAAGCCCATCAGCTTGACTTTGTCTTCCTTGTTCTTGACCTTCTTGACGAAGTCGTGCACGTCGCCGTCGGCCTGGCGGATCTTTTCCAGCATCTCCAGGACGGCCTGGTTGGCGCCGCCATGCAGCGGGCCCCACAGCGCGTTGATGCCGCCCGAGATGGAGGTGAACAGGTTGGCCTGCGACGAGCCGACCAACCGCACCGTCGATGTCGAGCAGTTCTGCTCGTGGTCGGCGTGCAGGATCAGCAGCAGGTCAAGTGCGCGAACAACTTCCGGATCCACCTCGTAGGGCTCGGCGGGGAAACCGAACGTCATCCGCAGGAAGTTCTCGACCAGCGTCAGCGAATTGTCCGGGTAGAGGAACGGCTGGCCCACCGACTTCTTGTAGGCATACGCCGCGATCGTCGGCAGCTTGGCAAGCAACCGGATGGTCGACAGCTCGACCTGCTCGTCGTCGAACGGGTCGAGCGAATCCTGGTAGTACGCCGACAACGCGTTCACCGCGCTGGACACCACCGGCATCGGATGCGCGTTGCGGGGGAAGCCGTCGAAGAACCGCTTGAGGTCCTCGTGCAGCAGCGTGTGCCGCTGGATCTGGTGGGTGAACGTGTCGAGCTGCTCCTTGGTCGGCAGCTCCCCGTAGATCAGCAGGTAGCTGACCTCGATGAAGTTCGACTTCTCGGCCAGCTGCTCGATCGGGTAACCGCGGTAGCGCAGGATCCCTGCGTCGCCGTCGATGTAGGTGATGGCGCTCTTGGTGGAGGCCGTGTTGACGAAGCCCTCGTCGAACGTGGTGTAGCCGGTCTTCGCCAGCAGCGACCCAAGCGCGAACCCGTCAGAGCCCTCAGTGGCCTTGACGATATCGAGGTCAAGCTCGCCACCGGGGTACGTGATGGTGGCGTGCTCGTCTTTTTCTGCCACGGAGAATCCCTTCGTCGCTGAGCGATCCGACGTCTGTCCCTCAAAAGGTAGTCCCATTGTGGCAAGTGCGCCCGCGCGGGGTGCGGCGAGGTTCACACCGGCTGCGCGACGCCCTCGATCAGGCCTGCGAACTGGGCGAAGGTCGCGTCGATCCGGTCGACCGCGTCGTCGATGTCGACACCGTGCCATCCGGTGTCCTTGCCGAGGTCGGCGAGCGCGGACATGATCACTGCCGCCCACACCGCGGCGACCAGTCGAAGCGCGCGATCGGCGAGGTCCACGCCCATCCGCCGGGCCAGTTCGATGTTCACCGCGTGCGGCCGGAATTCCATCGTCGCCTGCCTCAGCGTGGACGACGACATGATGATCCGCAGCGTGCACATCAATCGCGGTGCGGTCAGCTCGCCGATGCCCGCATTCTTGGTGTTGCGGTACATCGTCACCGAGGCGCGATACAGCGCCTCGAGGTGGTTCATGTCCTCCGGCATGCGGGCCAACTCGACGGCTGCGACGTCGACGGCGTCGTCGACCAACGCCAGACACACCGCGTCCTTGGTGGCGAAGTAGCGACTGAAGGTACGCGGTGACACATCGGCGATCGCGGCGATCTGCTCGACGGTGGTCTGCTCGAAACCCTGGCGCTCGCACAGCTCGATGGCGGCGTCGATGAGTGTGGCTCGTGTTCGCTGTTTTTTACGTTCGCGCAAACCCAGAGTGGCCGAATCCCCCGACTCAGCTGGCATTTCAGGATGCTATCCCGACCGCTTGTCTTTGCCAAGGGAACTGTTGGCGACCGTAGTATGCGCGTCGTCAGACTTTGTCGCCGTCCGGCGCGTGTTCGCTGACCGTTTCGGGTTCACCGGAACCCGGCCTTTTGACCTTGTATCGCACCAACACGGGCGCCAGCAGCGCCGCGATCACCACGCCCACCACCACGAGGGCGCCGCCGCCCGCCGCGGCGAGCGGGACAGGCGCGAAGAGGCCGGACAGGCCGACATAGGCCGAGTTTCGGGTCAGAACGTAGATCTGGACCGGCACCGCGAAGATGGTCAGGTTGGCCCCGATGACCGTGACCACGCCCGCGGCGAAGAGCCGTCGAAAGTCTGGTGTCCGTAACGGGGTGACGTCCGCGAAGAACCCCGCCACTACGGCTGAAGCCGCTCGACGATACCTCCTGTGAGCCGAATCCTGTTGTGCACACGGTTCTCCCGGCCCTGCCAGAACTCGACGACCTCGGGCGCGACGAGATAGCCGCCCCAGTTCGGCGGCACGGGGACCTCGTCGAGATCTGCGAATCGTTGCGTGACGTCAGCCAATTGGTTCAGCAGCGCCGCCCGCGACGCGATCGGCCGGGACTGCAGGCTGGCCCAGGCGCCCAGCTGTGACCCGCGCGGGCGGTGCCGCCAGTAGTCCTCGGTCACCTCGGCGGACACCTTCGTCACCGGACCGCGGATGTGCACCTGTCTGCCGAGCAGAAACCACGGGAACGTCGCCGACACGTACGGCGTGGACGCGATGTCCTCACCCTTGGCGGAGTCGTAGTTGGTGAAGAAGGTGATCCCGGCGTCGTCCACGCTCTTGCACAACACGGCGCGGGTCACCGGCCGTCCGGCCGCATCGACCGTGCCGACGACCATGGCGTTGGGTTCGGCCACGTCCGCCGTCTCGGCGTCGGCTAACCACTTGCGCAGCAGCGCAACCCATCCGTCGGCGAGCCAGTCGGCGTCGAGGTCGGGACTGCCGTCCTTCTCGGTCGAGCCGTACTCGACGCGCATGGCGGCCAAACGTTCATTGTCCTCGGTAGCCACCGCGCCAACGCTACGCCCCAAGGGTTCGGCGACGTGTTACCGACCGGTAGCAATGGCCCGTTCGGCGGGTGCGAGAATCGGCGCATGACTGCGGTAGGAGAGGATTTCGTGCCTGGCCTTGAGGGCGTCGTGGCCTTCACCACCGAAATCGCCGAGCCCGACAAGGACGGCGGCGCGCTGCGATACCGGGGCGTCGACATCGAAGATCTGGTCAGCCGCCAGGTGACCTTCGGCGACGTGTGGGGCCTGCTCGTCGACGGGAGATTCGGCCAGGGCCTGCCGCCCGCCGAGCCGTTCCCGTTGCCGATCCACAGCGGAGATGTGCGCGTCGATGTACAGGCGGGCCTGCCGATGCTGGCGCCGATCTGGGGTTACAACCCGCTGCTGGACATCGACGACGCCACCGCCCGCGACCAGCTGGCGCGCGCCTCGGTGATGGCGTTGTCGTATGTCGCGCAGTCCGCGCGCGGCATCTACCAGCCCGCCGTTCCGCAACGCAGGATCGACGAATGCGACACTGTCACAGCACGTTTCATGACCCGCTGGCAGGGTGACCCGGACCCGAGGCACGTCGAGGCCATCGACGCCTACTGGGTGTCGGCTGCCGAGCACGGCATGAACGCCTCCACCTTCACCGCCAGGGTGATCGCGTCCACCGGCGCCGACGTGGCCGCGGCGCTCTCCGGCGCGATCGGCGCGATGAGCGGCCCGCTGCACGGCGGGGCCCCCGCGCGGGTGATCCCGATGATCGAAGAAGTCGAGCGCACCGGTGACGCCGCCGCGGTGGTGCGTGGCGTGCTGGACCGCAAAGAGAAGCTGATGGGCTTCGGCCACCGCGTCTACCGCGCGGAGGATCCGCGTGCCCGCGTATTGAGGGCGACTGCGAAGCGGCTCGAGGCGCCGCGTTTCGAGGTCGCCGCCGCACTCGAGCAGGCCGCGCTCGCCGAGCTGCGCGAGCGTCGCCCCGACCGCGCCATCGAGACCAACGTGGAGTTCTGGGCCGCAGTCATCCTCGACTTCGCCGAGGTGCCGACGAACATGATGCCCGCAATGTTCACCTGCGGTCGTACCGCCGGTTGGTGTGCGCACATCCTCGAGCAGAAGAGGCTTTCAAAGCTGGTCCGGCCCTCGGCCGTCTACGTCGGCCCGGCCCCGCGCAGCCCCGAGGCGGTCGAGGGCTGGGACGAGATCTCCAAGGGCTGATACCGGTGACGGCGGACACCGCATTCCCCTCGGCGGCGCGATCTTTCGCCGACCTGGTTCGTCGCATCCCCGACACCGCCTGGGACGGGCCAGGACTCGGCGACTGGGATCTGCGCGCACTGGTCGGGCACGCGTCGCGCTCGCTGATCACGGTGAGCACCTACCTGAACAGTTCCGCCGAGCGGGAGGACGTCGCCACGCCGCAGGCGTACTACTCGCTGATCGCCGACTACGCGTCGAGGGCGGGCGCCGAGGCGATCGTCGAGCGCGGTCGGCAGGCCGGCCGTGACCTCGGCGCCGATCCCGTCGGCACCATCGACGGCCTCATCGAACAGGTGATGGCCGATATCGCGACTGCGGGCAACCCGCTGATCGAAGTCATCGGCGGCCTGGGCGTCCGGTTGCACACTTATCTACCGACCCGGACGTTCGAACTCGCGGTGCACAGCCTGGACATCGCTAGGGCGACCGGTCTCTCGTTCGATCTGCCCACCGATGTGCTCGAGGCCGCCACCGTGTTGGCCGCCAGGATCGGGGTCGAAACGGGTCGCGGCGAGACGCTGCTGATGTCGTTGACCGGCCGGGAGACGCTGCCGCCGTCGTTCTCCGTCGTCTGACCGATGAGTTTCTGTCGGGGCGGCGGTCAATAATGTCGACCACCCTCACTAAGGAGCCCACCATGGCAATCGAAGTTCAGCCCGCAGTGCTGCCCCACCTGGTCGTCGACGACGCCGCAGCCGCGATCGATTTCTACACCAAGGCGTTCGGCGCGACCGAACACGGACGGGTGCCCGGCCCCGACGGCAAGCTGATCCACGCCGCGCTCGAGATCAACGGCTCCACGGTGATGCTCAACGACGACTTCCCCGAGATGAGCGGTGGCAAGTCGATGACGCCGAAGGCACTCGGCGGCTCCCCGGTGACCATCCACCTCGTCGTCACCGATGTGGACGAGCAGTTCCAGCGGGCGATCGACGCGGGCGCCACCGTCGTGATGCCGGTCGAGGACCAGTTCTGGGGCGACCGGTACGGCGTGCTGTCCGATCCGTTCGGCCACCAGTGGTCAATGGGTCAGCCGGTGCGCGAGGTCAGCATGGAGGAGATCGAAGAGGCGATCAAGGCGCACTAGCGCCCGCCCTCTTCTCCGCGGCGAAGTCCCGCGAGCAACCGTTCGCGAAGAGACGGCGGCGGTGCGGCGGCCGCGACGGCCACCATCTCGTCGACCGAGGTGAACTTGTCGCGCGGCCTGTCGTCGCCGCCGCGCGCGATCTCGGCCTTGTCGATGGCCTGCCAGCCCGCCGCGTCGACCAGGTCGGGGCAGCGGTCGCGGACCAGCTTGTCCAGCGCGGCGGGTTTGGCCACCGGGTCGGTCAGGTGCCCGGCGTTGTAGTCGTCGACGAGGCTCTGCACGGTCTGCAGCGCGCACGACTTGTTGGTGCCGATGAAGCCGGTCGGCCCCCGCTTGATCCAGCCGGCCACATAGCTGCCCGACACCGGCCTGCCGGACTGCTGATCGACGACGCGGCCGCCGTCGTTGGGCACCACGGCTGCCGCCTCGTCGAACGGCAGATCGCGAATCGGCTTGCCGCGGTAGCCGATGGACGTCAACAGCAGACCGGCGTCGAGCTTCGCGGTCTCGTCGGTGCCGGTCACCGTGAACTCGACACCCGTGACCCGGTCGGAGCCGAGGACGCGGTTGGGCGTCAGACGGTATGCGAGCCGAATGCGCGGCCGCGTGGGGGGCACCGAGGCATCGCCGAGCTTGCTGAGGATCTCGAGCTTGTTGCGTGTCAGGGCATCGCCAACCGTGGCGAGGTCGGCCATCACCAGTTCGTGATCGGCGGCGTCGAGCACCACGTCGCACGTCGACGTCAGCCCGATGAGCTCGGGCAGGGTGAACGCGGACTGGGCGGGTCCCCGGCGCGCGGCAATCACCACCTCGGTGACCTTCGACTGCCGTAGCGCAGCCAGCGCGTGGTCGGAGATGTCGGTGCGCGCCAACGTATCCGGGTCGGTCGTCAGGATCCGGGCGACGTCGAACGCCACGTTGCCGTTGCCGATGACGACCACCCGCTCGTGGTTCAGCTCCACGGGAAGGTCGGTGTAGTCGGGATGTCCGTTGATCCACGCGACCAGCTCGGTCGCCGTGCCGGTGCCTGCCAAGCCCATCCCGTCGATGTCGAGCCTGCGGTCGTTCGGCGCGCCGACCGCGTAGAGCACGGCGTGGTGGTGGGCCAGCAGGTCGGCGTGCGACAGATCCGATCCCACCTCGACGTTGAGGAAGAACCGGAATCCGCGCCGCTCGGCGATCCTGTCGAACAGCCGGGTGACACGCTTGGTGCTCTGATGATCGGGTGCCACACCCGCACGCACCAGACCGTAAGGCGTCGGCAGCTTTTCGAACATGTTCACCCGCACACCGCTCTGGGTGAGCAGTTCGTCGGCTGCGTACATCGCCGCGGGACCGGAGCCGACGATCGCCACCGTCAGCGGGTGGGACTCGCGCGCTTCGACTTTCGGCGCATCGATCACCGGCGCCAGCTTCGACGTCGGCGGTAGCTTCTCACCCTCCGGCAGTTGCGGGTAGTAGGCCGCATTCAACGCGACGAACGGCAGCTGCTCGGGTTCGAGCCTGGTGTGCGGCGCGATGGCGCCGACCGGACACGCCGACACGCACGCACCGCAGTCGACGCAGGCGACCGGGTCGATGTAGAGCATTTCGGCCGTCGCGAACTCCGGCTCGTCCGGTGACGGGTGGATGCAGTTCACCGGGCAGGCGTAGACGCAGGACCCGTCGCTGCAACACGACTGGGTGATGACATGAGGCATGGGAGCCCTAGGCTACCGACACCAGGTGCGCCCGCGCGGGTTCGCTGCGGTACCGGCTCGGCCTGCCGTCGATCCGGCAGATCCGCCACATCAGCTTCGCGAACGGGTTGATCAGGCCGGTGTCCTGGCAGAGCATCCGCACGTCTCCGAACATGTCGCGCAGCATCTGCCGGGACTGGGGCGATTTGAAGAAGATCTCCTTGCGGACCGAGCGCGGGATGTCGAATTCCTTCCAGAACGACCGCGGCGGAACGATGATCGCCGAGCACAGGATCCGCATGGTCAGCGGCACGTACAGCGACAGCCAGAACCGCTTCCGGCGCGGCAGGTGCGGAACGCGCTTGCGCAGATACTCGTGGGCGAACGAGATGTGTCGCGCCTCCTCGGCGACGTGGATCGCCATCACCCGCTCCATGATCGGGTGCAGCGTCTTGCCCTCGCGCAGAACGTTCTTCTGGGTGTGGTCGATCGGTTCTTCGCCGGCCAGGATGCCGAACCAGAACGGGATCGGAAGCGGGCCCGCGACCAGCGGGATGACCGGCTGAACCCACTTGAGCAGCCGCGGCATTCCCGGCACGTCGGCGCCGATGCGGTTCACCATCTCCTGGAACATCATGGTGTGGTTGCACTCTTCGACGGCCTCATGCAGGCAGTACCGGTATTCCGGTGACCCGTTCGGAGTCCAGAAGGCGTACTCCATCAACCCTCTGATCAGGATCGACTCGAAGTGCAGGCCCACCTTGGCGACGTTGGCCTGGCGCCACATGCCGATCTCGATCTGGCGCTCGATCGGCTGCGCCCTGTACCAGGGGTGCTGACCCACCGGGTCGGTGGCGGGCAGGATCCAGCGGGGGTCGTTGTCGACGACCGCGAATTCAGATGAATCCCAGTCGATGTCGGTGTAGGGGTTGAAGTTTCGCCGCACCGACCCCTCGGACAGTGTGGTGAGCATGTCGACGTACGCGGTGTCGTCGCTGACGTCCATGTTGCGCCGCCAGCGCCTGACCATGCGTGTTCTAGCCATCAGAAGCCTCCCCTGAGGTTTACATTTTGTGGCTCTATGTCCAACGACGGTACCGGAGGTATCGCATATTGAACAGACCTCGTATACCCAATGTGGCTAAGCAGGGCCACGCCTGATTTTTGTGACGCGGGTCACAAAAGGCGGTTTCCGCGCCTGCTGACGGCGGCTATCGCGTGCCGAAGTCCCCCGCTGCGGTCATCTCATCGCCGTCGCTCACGGCGGAGAATCCGGCTTCGGTCAGAGCGCAGTCGGTGATGATCGCGCGGTGGTCGGGGCTGTTCATCCACCACGCCACCGCGGCACCGGCTGCGCTGGGGTCGGTGCTCCAGTACACGATCTCGCCGACCCGTGCGTAACCCGCATATCCGGCATCCGCGACGCGCTGGGTGAGGGAAGAGCCGTCCGAGCCGGTGTGGCTCTGCACGCCGTTGTCCAGCATGTCCCTGGCGTGCCGCGCGGCAGACGCTGTCAACTGGGGGCTCGCCGCGACCGGACCGCAGCCGTTCGCCGCGCGGGTCGCGTTGACCTGGCCGAGTACCGCGCCGCCCTGGTCGCCGTCGGCGCGGGAAGGAGCCGCGGCGGTCAGCCAGCCGGCGGCGGCGATGGCGACCGCGCACACCGAAAGCAGCGTCGACGCGATTCCTCTAGTGACCACGTGCCCTCAACCCCCGGGCTCTAGCTGCGGTCCCCGACCGCCTCCAGTATGAACTCCTCCGGTATCGCAGGATCAGGCCTTTAATCAACTTCTCAAGGTTTTGGGCCGACCCTCCCCGCAGGAACGGCACAGATGCGGTCACTACGCTTGGCCACATGGCTGAGCTGACGATTCCCGCCGACCTCAAACCCACCGATGGACGGTTCGGCTGCGGGCCGTCGAAGGTCAGGCCCGAACAGTTGGCCGCGCTCGCCTCCGCAGGAGACCTGTTCGGCACCTCGCATCGACAGGCACCGGTGAAGAGCCTGGTCGGGCGGGTCCGCGACGGAGTGCGGCAGTTGTTCGGCGCCCCGGACGGTTACGAGGTCATCCTCGGCAACGGCGGCTCGACAGCGTTCTGGGACGCAGCCGCGTTCGGGCTCATCGACAAGCGCTCCCTGCACCTGACCTATGGCGAGTTCAGCGCGAAGTTCGCCTCGGCGGTCGCCAAGAATCCGTTCGTCGGCGACCCCGTTGTCATCAAGGCCGATCCGGGCAGCGCACCGCAACCACAATCCGACCCGTCTGTCGACGTCATCGCGTGGGCGCACAACGAGACGTCGACGGGGGTGGCAGTGCCGGTGGCGCGCCCTGAGGGTTCCGGCGATGCGCTGGTGGTCATCGACGCCACTTCGGCGGCGGGCGGGCTTCCGGTCGACATCACCGATGTCGACGCCTATTACTTTGCGCCGCAGAAGAACTTCGCGAGCGACGGCGGACTGTGGCTCGCGGTCGTCTCCCCCGCCGCGCTCGCCAGGATCGAATCGATCGCCGCATCGGGTCGCTGGGTGCCCGACTTCCTGTCGCTGCCCATCGCCGTCGAGAACAGCCTGAAGAACCAGACCTACAACACCCCGGCGATCGGCACGCTGATCCTGCTCGCCGACCAGTTGGATTGGATGCTGGCCAACGGCGGCCTGGACTGGGCGGTGAAACGGACCGCGGATTCCTCGCAGCGGCTGTACTCATGGGCCGAGGCGTCGGCGTACGCGACGCCGTTCGTCAAAGATCCCGCACACAGGTCGCAGGTCGTCGGCACCATCGACTTCTCCGACGACATAGATGCTGGAGCTGTCGCGGCGACATTGCGGGCCAACGGGATCGTCGACACCGAGCCGTACCGCAAGCTCGGCCGCAACCAGCTGCGGATCGCCATGTTCACGGCTGTCGACCCCGACGACGTGAGCGCTCTGACGCAGTGCGTCGACTGGGTCACCGAACGCCTCTGACCTCGGGCGTGTCGGCGGGGTTACGGGCCGATGACGCAGTAGGGTGAGCTGCTAATCGGGCGCGGCGTTCCGGCGCCAAGCAAGCCCGGTAGGAGGTCGGCATGCGGGAACTCAAGGTCGTCGGACTCGACGTTGACGGCAAACGCATCATCTGCGAAAGCGACGACAGAGGCGAGAAGTTCATTCTGCGTGCCGACGACCGGTTGCGCGCCGCCGTGCGCGGCGAGAAGTCCGGTGCCAGCAAAATTCAAGCCGATACCGAGGTCGCTAGCGTGCTGAGTCCCAAGGAGATTCAAGCCAGGATTCGCGCGGGCGCATCCATCGAACAGGTTGCCGAGTCGGCGAGCGTCGACATCTCCCGCGTCGAGCGCTTCGCCCACCCTGTTCTGCTGGAGCGCTCACGCGCAGCCGAGCTGGCCACCGCGGCACATCCCGTTCTCGCCGACGGTCCCTCGGTGCTCACCCTGCTGGAGACGATCACTGCGGCGCTGATCGCGCGCGGATTGAACCCGGACTCGGTCAACTGGGACGCGTGGCGCAACGAGGACGGCCGCTGGACCGTGCAGCTGACCTGGCAGGCGGGCCATTCGGAGAACGCCGCGCATTTCCGGTTCACACCGGGGGCGCACGGCGGCACGGTGACCGCCTTCGACGACGCCGCGAGCGAGCTGATAAATCCTGACTTCGCCAGGCCGCCTCTGCGGCCGGTGGCGCCGGTCGCCAAGCTGGAGGTCGAGGTGCCCGAACCGCCGGTGCAGGTCGAGCAGGAGCCCGAACCGCCCGAACCGCCCAAGCCGGCGCGCGCCCCGCGCGCCCGTAAAGGCAAGCCGGCGGTTCCGGCCTGGGAAGACGTGCTGCTCGGGGTCCGCTCCAGCGGCCAGGGCGGTTAGCCGAGCGTCAACGCCAGAAGGGCGAGCCACGCACCTGCGACACCGACGCCCAGCCCGAGCACGAACCATCGAAGTACCGGCGTAGCGCGCCACCCCCACACCGTCGGGGCCAGTCCGCCCACCGCCACGAGGTTCAGGCCGATTGCCACCAGAGGGTGGATCCGGATCAACCCCATGCTCAACACGACCACAGCGCCGGCGGTGACCATCGCGACGAAAGCGGCAACGGCCAGCCCCGTCCCCCACGGCGTCGCGTCACTAGTCACCGCGCAAACCTAACCCGCTCATAGAACGCCAGCGCGGCTGCCGTCGCCACATTGAGTGAGTCGGTGCCCCGTGACATCGGGATCCGTACCCGCACATCGCTGGCCCGCATGGCCGTCTCCGTCAGCCCGGGGCCCTCGGCGCCGACGACGAACGCGACGCGCTCGCCAGTCACCGCGGCCATCGCCTCGGCCAGCGTGGCGGCGGCTGCGTCGGGCGTCAGCGCCAGCACGCGAAACCCGTTGTCGCGTAACACAGTCAGGTCCGACGGCCATGCCGAAGCCCACGCATACGGCACCAAGAGGGCATGGCCCATCGACACCCGGACGGCGCGGCGGTACAGCGGATCGGCACAGCCGGTGCCGAACACCACGGCATCGACGCCGAGTCCTGCGGCGTTGCGGAAGATCGATCCGAGGTTCTCGTGGTCGTTGACGCCCTCGAGCACCGCGACGGTGGCCGCCCCGTCGAGCACCTCGGAGACCGACAACTCGCCCGGACGCGGCGCCGCGGCGAGCACACCGCGGTTGAGATGAAACCCGACGACGGCAGCCATCACCTCAGCGGAGGCCCGGTAGTAGGGCGCGTCGGTGCCGTCGAGGTCGCCCGCGAGTTCATTCAGGCGGCGGTCGGTGCCCAGCATCGAGCGAGGACGAAACCGCGACGCCAACATTCGCTGAACGACCAGCACGCCCTCGGCGATCACCAAGCCCTTGCCCGACGGCAGGTCGGGCCTGCGGTCGACGCTGTTGAGGTCGCGGAAATCGTCCAGCCGCGGGTCGGCGGGATCGTCGACGTCGACGACGGAACTCATTCCCCGCAAGCTACGCGACGCGCGCGCTCACGCGTGCTCGTCGACGAGCGCCGACATCAGGTCGGCCGCAATCAGCAAAGCTCTGCGCTGGTCGGCATTGAAGTGCGCGAGTCGTTCCTTGAGCCATTCCTGGCTAGCTTTGCGCTCGGCTTCGACCAATTCCGCGCCCGACGGTGACACCGACACAAGAACCTGACGACCGTCGACCGGGTGCGCACTTCGTGCTACGAATCCCAGTTCGGCGAGCGACGCAATTACCCGGGTCATCGACGGCGGACGAACTCGTTCCCGCAGCGCGAGCGCCCCCGGTGTCATTGCGCCCTCTTTGGCAAGCGTCGACAACGCCGACAACTGCGACAAGGACACCGATGATTCCGGGCGGCGAAACCGCAATTGGCGCGCCAAGCGCATAACGGCCAGCGACAGGTCGCTTGCCAACCGGGAATCAGCATCTTTCACAAAGTCAAAGAATAGCCATCGACTCGTTCGACGCGCAGCAAAACACCTCGGGCTTCCTGGCGCTGCGTTCGCAGACTAGGTTGGAAGCCGATGAACGATGACGCACCCGAGCCCGCGGAGCCTAAACCGCCTGCGCTGCCTGCGATCCTGCTGGAACCGTGGCCGGTCATCATCGTGATCGCCGCCGGTTGGCTGCTCGCCACGATCCTGGCCTTCACGGTCACAGGGCTACACGAATGGCGGCCCATCGCCATGGCCGGTCTCGGTGTCGGCGTTCTCGGCACGTCGATCTTTCTTTTGCAGCGCCGCGCTGTGCGCCGCGGGTCCCGTGGCGCGCAGAGCGGGCTCAGCTAACCCGAAAACAAACGAAGGAGGAGAGCCAATGGCTGAGCCGCTATTGCAGGCACACATCGATATCGACGCTCCGGTGGCAAAGGTTTGGGGATTGGTCTCCGATTTCGGCCGGATGCCGCAGTGGAGTCCGCAATGCCGATTGATGAAGGCGCTCGGACCGCTGCGTCAAGGCACCCGAACGATCAACGTCAACCGACGAAATTTCTTGTTCTGGCCGACAACGAGCACTGTCACCGAAGTCATTCCGGAAAAGAAGATCGCTTTCCGCGTCAACTCCAACAACACGATTTGGAGTTACGAGCTGGAACCGACCGCAAACGGCACCCGGCTGGTGGAAAGCAGGCGCGCCGAGAACGGCACGAAGGCGGCGTCGACGTTCACCATCAACGCGTTGTTCGGCGGCGTGCCGAGCTTCGAACGCGAACTCGTCGAGAGCATGCACACGTCGCTGGCGCGCATCAAGGCCGCGGCCGAAGATGAGCACGAGTGAGGATCGCTGGGCCCACGCCCGAAGGGCAGGGGACGAGGCACGGTGGGCCACGCCCGAAGGGCAGGGGACGAGGACCGGTGGGCCCACGCCCGCAGGGCAGGGGACGAGTGGGAGTCGAGCCATGAGCACCGAGAGTTGACCGAAACCTCAGCCGACGGGCAGCGCCTCCGCGACCTCAAGCTGCTGCGCCGGGTTCGCGACCGCATCGATCGCGAGTACGCGCAGCCATTGAACGTCGAGGCGCTGGCGCGCGGCGTCAACATGTCGGCGGGACATCTGTCGCGCCAGTTCAAGCTCGCCTACGGCGAATCGCCCTACTCGTATCTGATGACGCGCCGCATCGAGCGCGCCATGGCGCTGCTGCGGCGCGGCGACGTGTCGGTCACCGAGGTCTGCTTCGCGGTCGGCTGCTCGTCGTTGGGCACCTTCAGCACCCGGTTCACCGAACTCGTCGGCATGCCGCCGAGCGCCTACCGGGATCGGACCGCCGGCGCCAGGCAGGCGATGCCGTCGTGCGTCGAGAAGCAGGTGACGCGACCGATCAGGAATCGAGAAGCGCCCGCCGCGCGACTGCACCTAGCGTGAGCGACATGGACATTACAATCAACGCGAGTTTCCTTCCCCACGAAGATCCCGAGCAATCCCTGGCGTTCTACCGCGACGCGCTCGGCTTCGAGGTCCGCAAGGACATCGGCCGAAACACCATGCGCTGGATCACCATCGGCCCGGTGGGCAGGCCGGACATGAACATCGTGCTGACCCCGCCCGCCGCGGACCCCGGCGTCACCGACGACGAGCGCCGCGTGATAGCCGAGATGATGGCGAAGGGCACCTACGCGAGCATCATGCTGGCGACCACCGATCTCGACGCCGTCTTCGAGCGGGCGCAGGCCAGTGGCGCGGAGGTCATGCAAGAGCCCACCGACCAGCCGTGGGGATCGCGCGACTGCGCATTCCGCGATCCGGCGGGCAATACCGTTCGGATCCAGCAGATCTGATGACTCCCGACAGCCATGATCTGATCCGGGTGACCGGCGCGCGCGAGAACAACCTCAAGAACGTCGACGTCGAACTCCGCAAACGGCGGCTGACTGTGTTCACCGGGGTGTCGGGCTCGGGCAAGAGCTCGCTGGTGTTCGACACCATCGCCGCGGAGTCGCAACGGCTCATCAACGAGACCTACAGCGCGTTCGTGCAGGGCTTCATGCCCAACCTGGCGCGCCCCGAGGTCGACGTCCTCGAAGGGCTGACCACGGCGATCATCGTCGACCAGCGGAGAATGGGTGCCGATCCCCGGTCGACGGTCGGCACCGCCACCGACACCGGCGCGATGCTGCGCATCCTGTTCAGCCGGCTCGGCGAGCCCCATATCGGCTCGCCGCAGGCGTTTTCGTTCAACGTCGCGTCGATCAGCGGAGCGGGTGCGGTCACCGTCGAGAAGGCCGGACGGACCGTCAAGGAGCGCAGGGAGTTCGCCATCACCGGCGGCATGTGCCCGCAGTGTGAGGGGCGCGGCTCGATCAACGACATCGATTTGACGGCGCTCTACGACGACAGCAAGTCGCTCAACGAGGGTGCGCTGACCATTCCCGGCTACAGCATGGAGGGCTGGTACGGCCGGATCTTTCGCGGCTGCGGCTTCTTCGACGTCGACAAGCCGATCAACAGGTTCACCCGCAAGGAACTCGACGCGCTGCTGTACAAGGAGGCCACCAAGATCAAGGTCGACGGTGTCAACCTCACCTACCTCGGGCTCATCCCGCAGATTCAGAAGTCGTTCCTGGCCAAGGACGTCGAGGCGATGCAGCCGCATATCCGCGCGTTCGTCGAGCGGGCGGTCACGTTCACCACATGCCCCGAGTGCGACGGCACCAGGCTGTCGGAGACGCCGCGATCCTCGAAGATCAAGGGCGTCAACATCGCCGACGTCTGCGCCATGCAGATCAGCGACCTCGCCGAGTGGGTCAGGGACCTCGAGCACACTTCCGTGGCCCCGCTGCTGGCGGCGCTGCGACACACCCTGGACTCCTTCGTCGAGATCGGGCTGGGCTATCTGTCGCTCAACCGGCCTGCGGGAACGCTGTCGGGTGGTGAGGCGCAGCGCGTCAAGATGATCCGCCATCTGGGGTCGTCGCTGACCGACGTGACCTACGTTTTCGACGAGCCGACCGTCGGGCTTCACCCGCACGACATCGCCCGCATGAACGACCTGCTGCTGCGGCTGCGAGACAAGGGCAACACCGTGCTCGTGGTGGAGCACAAGCCCGAGGTCATCGAAATCGCCGATCACGTTGTCGATCTCGGGCCGGGCGCAGGCACGGCCGGTGGCGAGGTGGTGTTCGCGGGCACCGTCGGCGACCTCCGCATGAGCGATACGGTCACCGGTCGTCATCTCGGTGACCGCGCCAGCCTCAAGGTGGAGGTACGCACGCCGTCCGCCGTGCTCGAGGTGCGCGGCGCCGACACGAACAACCTCCGCAACGTCGACGTCGACATCCCGCTGGGGGTGCTGACCGTCATCACCGGTGTGGCGGGCTCGGGCAAGAGCTCACTGATCGACGGATCCGTCGCCGGACGCGACGGCGTGGTGACGATCGACCAGACGCCGATCCGCGGTTCGAGACGAAGCAACCCGGCTACCTATACCGGGCTCTTGGATCCGATACGCAAGGCGTTCGCGAAAGCCAACGGCGTCAAACCGGCGTTGTTCAGCGCGAACTCCGAGGGAGCGTGCCCGAACTGCAACGGCGCGGGCGTCATTTACACGGATCTGGCGATCATGGCCGGCGTGGCGACGCCGTGCGACGTGTGTGAGGGCAGGCGTTTCGACGCGTCGGTGCTGGAATATCGCCTCGGCGACCCGGCCAACGCCAAGGACATCAGCGAGGTGCTGGCGATGCCGGTCAGCGAGGCCCTGGAGTTCTTCGCCGACGGCGACGCGAAAACACCTGCTGCGCAGCGGATCCTGGAACGCCTTTCCGATGTCGGGTTGGGCTATCTGACGCTGGGGCAGCCGCTGACCACGCTGTCCGGCGGGGAGCGTCAGCGCTTGAAGCTGGCGTCGCAGATGGGCGACAAGGCGGGCATCTACGTCCTCGACGAGCCCACCTCGGGTCTGCATCTCGCCGACATCGAGCAGCTGCTCGGGCTGCTGGACCGGCTGGTGGACTCCGGTAAGTCGGTCATCGTCATCGAGCATCACCAGGCGGTGATGGCGCATGCCGACTGGATCATCGATCTCGGGCCAGGAGCCGGACACGACGGCGGCACAGTGGTTTTCGAGGGCACGCCAGCAGAGCTCGTCACCACACGGTCAACGTTGACCGGTAAGCACCTTGCCGATTACGTGGGGTCCTGATCGGGCTCGTCGCCGGACTGCTCGTCAGAGCCGGGGTCATCCTCCGCAGCGGCGGGTGGCTCATCCTCGGCAGCGGCGGGTGGCTCATCCTCCGCGGCGGCGGGTGGCTCGTCCTCCGCGGCGGCGGGTGGCTCGTCGCGGCGGCGGGCGGCTCGACGACGTCGAGGACGCCGTCGTCGTACGGGTCGAACAGCGGTGAGCCGGTTCCCGGCGGCGCAGGTGTGTCCGAGTGCGCGCCGCAACCGTATTCGGCGTCGACCACGTGGCCGTCGGCCGACAGCTCGTTGGCGCAGACGCCGAACATCAGGCCGAGGGCCCCGGACACCGGCACGTAGAAGCCGCAGTCCCGGCACACCCTGCGGGTGGACCTGGCCATCGGCGACCCGGGCCCGTAGTCGCCGTCGTGCCACCGCTGGGCGGCGTCGAGCCGGCCCAGCTGGCTGAGCAGACGGCATCGGCCAAGCCCGAGTTCGTAGGCCACGTCGTCGATCGCGGGATCGCCGGTCGCGGCGAAGCCGGGCACCAGGCGCGGATCCTCGGTGGGCGCGGACAGCAGGTCGCCGGGGCCGAGGTCACCCGGCCGCAACCGCTCCTGCCAAGGCACCCACTTCGGCGCGAGCAGCGCGGTCGGCCCCGGCACCAGCACCACTTCGCTGATCGTCGCGTGGTCGGCACCCGGGTGGGCAGCCACCACGACGGCCCACTGCCAGCCCTGGTAGCCGGGCTGATTGGCCAGGAAACGGTGCGTCGCGGCGGTGGAATCGTCGAATGTGGCGCCCAAATAGTCGCCGACGGTGTCGCCGCTGTGCTCGATGATCGCCGCACGCGCGAGATCGACGGCGCCCATCAGCACCGCCTCCAGGTCCGCCGACCGCTCGGTCGCCGGTGCCGCCGAGCCGTCCTCGGTGGATTCCGTCACGCTGTCCACGCACTTAATAGTGCCTGACCGGACTGCGCGCAGCCACACCCGGTCGGCTGCAGGACGCCGCCATCGCGATGGGGGAGAATCGTCGGTGTGAGTGGATCGCGGCGGGACCCAAGGGACGGGTCGGGCGCTCGTGATCCCCGCTACTACCCGCCGCGACCGCCTTCCGACCCCGGCGATGGGGAGCACCGCCCCCGTGGCGACTGGGGGCACCGCCCGCTTGCGGGGGAGCACCCGGGCATGGCGAACTACCCCAGCGACGGCGTGGATCACCGGCATCAGCGACGCTCCTCGCCCAGCGCGAACCGCTATCTGCCGCCGCTCGAGGAGCGGGCGTCGGCCCGCAGCGACCCCGGCATCGGGGAGGGCCTCGGACAGAAGCCGCCCGGTCCACGCGGGGCCGCCCAGCGCAGCCGCGAAATGGGCTCGAAGATGTACGGGCTCTTCCACCGCGCGGCTACTGCCGACGGCGCTGACAAGTCGGGGCTCACCGCCCTGACCTATCCGGTGATGGCCAACTTCGCGGTGGACGCCGCGATGGCCGTCGCGCTGGCCAACACGCTGTTCTTCGCGGCGGCCTCCGGGGAGAGCAAGAGCAAGGTCGCCCTGTATCTGCTCATCACCATCGCACCGTTCGCGATCATCGCTCCGCTGATCGGTCCCGCGCTCGACCGTCTGCAGCACGGCCGCAGACTCGCGCTTGCCACATCGTTCGCGCTGCGCACGGCCCTCGTGGTGATCCTGATCGCCAACTACGACGGCGCGACGGGAGGCTTCCCGTCGTGGGTGCTCTATCCGTGTGCGCTGGGAATGATGGTGCTGTCCAAGTCTTTCAGCGTGCTGCGCAGCGCGGTGACGCCGCGCGTGCTGCCACCCACCATCGATCTGGTGCGGGTCAATTCCCGGCTGACGGTGTTCGGTCTGCTGGGCGGAACGATCATCGGCGGCGCGGTGGCCGCCGGCGCCGAGTACCTGTTGAACCTGTTCGATATGCCGGGGGCGCTCTATGTCGTCGTCGCGCTCACGCTCGCAGGTGCGGCACTGTCGATGCGGATACCCAAGTGGGTCGAGGTCACCGAGGGTGAGGTTCCCACCACGTTGAGCTACCACGGCGGGGAGGGCGAACTGCGGCGTCATCCGCAGCGCCTGCCGGAGCCGGGTAAAGCCCGACAGCCGTTGGGACGCAACATCATCACCTCGCTGTGGGGCAACTGCACGATCAAGGTGATGGTCGGCTTCCTGTTCCTTTACCCCGCCTTCGTCGCCAAGTCGCACGACAGGAGCGGCTGGGAGCAGCTGATGATCCTGGGGCTGATCGGCGCCGCAGCGGCGATCGGCAACTTCGGCGGCAACTATGCCAGCGCACGTCTTTCTCTCGGCCACCCGGCGCAGCTGGTGGTGCGCAGCACGATCGCGGTCACGCTGGCGGCACTGGCAACTGCGCTGACCGGCAAGCTGATGGTGGCGGCGTTGGCGGCACTGGTCACCGCGGCGGCCGCGGCCGTCGCGAAGGCGTCGCTGGACGCATCGCTTCAGGATGACCTGCCCGAGGAGTCGCGCGCGTCGGCGTTCGGGCGTTCGGAGTCGCTTCTGCAGCTGGCATGGGTGGCGGGTGGCGCGACCGGTGTACTTGTCTACACCCAACTCCACGTTGGCTTCACAGTGATCTCGACCATCCTGATCCTCGGCCTCGCGCAGACGCTGGTGAGCTATCGCGGCGACTCGCTCATTCCGGGCCTCGGCGGTAACCGGCCTGTGCTCGCGGCACAGGAGGGCGCGTGGCGTGATCCCGCCGGGGTGCCACGCGAGTGAAGAAGGGGCTGGCGGTGCTCGCCGCCGTCGTCGTAGTGGCGTCCGTCGCGACCGGCGTGCTCATCTGGCGGTTGACCCGTCATCCGGCGTCGGAGCATCCGGAGATCAGCGCGTACACGCGCGGGCAACTGGTACGCATCGGCCCGTACCAGTACTGTGCGGTGCTCAACCCCACCGACTGCGAAACCCCGCGCACCGACGGCGAATTGGCCGTCAACCCGCGACACGCCGATCCCATTCAGCTGTCGGTGCCGCCGGCCATCGCCGAGGCGCCGTGGATCCTGGTGCGCACCTACGAGGACTCCGACGTCGTCAATGAGTTCCGGCCCGGCAGCACCTACGCGGTCACGATTCCGACGATGGATCCGCAGCGCGGCAAGTTGTTCGGGTTCGCCGTGCAGTTGCCCACGCTCGTCCGCGACGAGCAGGGCAACGAGTTCCCGTGGACGCACGCCGAGTGGTCGGTGAGGACCGCCTGGCCCTAGCCGGCCGAATGCGAGGCGGGGACCTGCTCGGATTCCCGCGTCGGGCCCGGCGGTGTTCCGTCGCCGAAGGGCCTGCCGCCCAACGCTTCCCGGCCGTGCGGCGTCAACCAGCTCGACAGATCGGGCCCCTTCGGCACCACCTGCGTCGGGTTGATGTCGGTGTGCACGATGTAGTAGTGCTGCTTGATCTGGACGAAGTCGATGGTGTCGCCGAAACCCGGCGTCTGGAACAGGTCCCGCGCGTACGCCCACAGCACCGGCATCTCGTCGAGCTTGGATCGGTTGCACTTGAAATGCCCGTGATAGACGGGATCAAACCGGGCCAGCGTCGTGAACAACCGGACGTCGGCCTCGGTGATGGTGTCCCCCACCAGATATCGCTGATTCTCCAAGCGTTCGGCGAGCCAGTCCAGCGCGGTGAACAACCGGTCGTAGGCCTTGTCGTAGGCCTCCTGGGAGCCTGCGAACCCGCACCGGTACACGCCGTTGTTGACCTCGGTGTAGATGCGTTGAGCGACCTCGTCGATCTCGTCGCGCAGCGCATCGGGATACAACTCCGGTGCCCCGTCGCGGTGATACTGCGTCCACTCGGTCGAGAGGTCGAGCGTCATCTGGGGGAAGTCGTTGGTGACGACCTGACCCGTCGGCACGTCGACGATCGCGGGCACCGTGATGCCTTTCTCGTAGCCGGGGATACGCGCGAAGTAGGCGTCCTGCAGCCGCGGGATTTTCAGTACGGGGTCGACGCCGCCGGGGTCCAGATCGAAAGTCCAGCTGCGCTGGTCGTGGGTCGGCCCGCAGAAGCCGATGGACAGCACGTCCTCCAGCCCGAGGAGACGACGCACGATGATCGCGCGGTTGGCCCATGGGCATGCCCTCGCGACGATCAGCCGGTAACGGCCGGGTTCGACGGGATAATGACGGCCGCCTCGCCCGCTTCTGCCGTCGGTGCGCGAAGTGATGCGGGTGTCGATGTATTTGGTGTCGCGGTTGAACTCACCGCCGCCGGAGACATATGCCACGCCTCCAGCATGCCCGTTCCTGTTGACTCTGCGGCCAGGGCGTGCGATCACGGAAAAATACGCCCTCAGCGCAGAATCAACGGCGATCGAACGAACTACGCCTGGCCGTCGAGTTCGCGGGCTACGGCGCGCACCACCTCGGAGACCCGGCGCGCGACCTTGCGGTCGGGATACCGACCCTTGCGCAGTTCAGGTTGCACGGCGCCTTCCAACAGCGTGATCATGTCCTCGACCATGCCGTGCAGTTCGTCGGGCGAGTGCTTGTGCTCAGCCGCGGCGGCCTCGCGGCGGGTGCGGGTGAGGCTGGGCGGCGGGTCGAGGACCTTGACGTTCAACGCCTGGGGTCCGCGCCGGCCCGCGGCCATACCGAATTCGACCTTCTGGCCCGCTTTGAGCCCTTCGACGCCTGCGGGCAGGGCCGACGACCGGACGTAGACGTCCTCGCCTTCCTCCTGCGACAAGAAGCCGAAGCCCTTGTCGGCGTCGTACCACTTAACCCGGCCGGTCGGCACTGGTCTCACCCGCTTGCAATCTCGTACGTACATAAGGAAAGCGTCCCGCCGTTACCGCTGGGACGCGCATGCGTGATCCTACTCGGAGGCCGCGCCGACCAGCACCCCCATTACTCGGTAGGCTGAAACCACAGCTGGAGGAAGAGATGCGCCTGATCCTGAACATCATTTGGTTGGTCTTCGGCGGCCTGTGGCTGGCGTTGGGTTACCTGCTGGCGGCGCTCATCTGCTTCATCCTGATCGTGACGATCCCGTTCGGCTTCGCGTCGCTGCGGATCGCCTCCTATGCGCTGTGGCCGTTCGGCCGCACGGTGATCGACAAGCCCGGCACCCGGCCGGGCGCGCTGATCGGAAACATCATCTGGGTGCTGTTGTTCGGTATCTGGCTGGCGATCGCTCACGTCATCACCGCGGTCGCGATGGCGATCACGATCATCGGCATCCCGCTGGCGCTGGCCAACCTCAAACTCATCCCGGTCTCGCTGGTGCCGCTGGGCAAGGAGATCGTGCCTGCCGACTCATTGAACGCACCCGTGCGGGCCGCCGCGTGACGGTGATCTCGCTCGGCGTTCCGTCGGTGACGCGGCCCGTGGGGCCGGCTCCCGCCGGCGGGCCGCTGCTGGACACCTTCGGCCGGGTCGCCACCGACCTGCGGGTGTCGCTGACCGACCGCTGCAATCTGCGGTGCACCTACTGCATGCCCGCCGAGGGGCTCGACTGGATGGCGGGTGACGAACTGCTCAGCGTCGACGAGCTGACCCGTCTGCTTCGCGTCGCGGTGACCCGCCTCGGGGTCACCCGGGTCCGCTTCACCGGCGGCGAACCCCTTCTCGCCAAACGGCTCGAGGATGTCGTCGCCGCCACCGCCGCGCTGGCCCCGCGTCCGGAGATCACGTTGACCACCAACGGAATCGGGCTCGACCGTCGCGCGGAAGGCCTCAAGCGAGCGGGACTGAACCGGATCAACGTCTCGCTCGACACCGTCGACGCGGAGCACTTCGCGCAGATCACCCGCCGCAACCGTCTCGACGATGTGCTGGCCGGGCTGGCCGCCGCGCACCGGGCCGGCCTGAGGCCGGTCAAGGTGAACGCGGTCCTCGACCCGGCCACCGGGCTCGAGGACGCCGTGACGCTGCTGCGCTTCTGCCTCGAGCACGACTATCAGCTGCGCATCATCGAGCAGATGCCGCTGGACGCCGGCCACGTGTGGTCACGCGGCGCGACGCTGGCCGCCGACGAGATCCTCGCCGCGCTGGGGCGCCACTTCCAGCTGACGCCCGACCCCGCTCCACGCGGCTCCGCGCCGGCACAGCTGTGGCTCGTCGACCGCGGTCCCGCCACCGTCGGCGTGATCGCGTCGGTGTCGCAGGCGTTCTGCTCGGCCTGCGACCGCACCCGGCTGACCGCCGACGGTCAGGTCCGCAGCTGCCTGTTCTCCCGCGAGGAGACGGATCTGCGCGGGCTGATGCGGGCGGGCGCCGACGACGACGCCGTCGAGGCCGCCTGGCGCGCGGCGATGTGGGCCAAGCCGGCCGGTCACGGCATCAACGAACCGGACTTCGTGCAGCCCGACCGCCCGATGAGCGCAATCGGCGGCTGACGGTGCGCACGCCTGGGGGCACCTCCCCCCCGAAGGGTAGGGGGAAAGCAGACCCGACGACGGAGATTGCGACGCTGCAACTGACCGTCCGTTATTTCGCCGCGGCGAGGGCGGCGGCGGGTGTCGAGAGCGAGACCGTGCAGGTGCAATCCGGCACAACGGTCGGCGGGTTGGCCGTACTGCTCGGCGAACGGAGCTCCGAGCTTGCTCGGGTGCTCGCACGGTGCTCGTTTCTGTGCGATGGATTCGCCGTCCGTGACGAGGCGCTAAACCTGCTCGACGGCCAGATAATCGATGTGCTTCCGCCCTTTGCCGGCGGATAAAAGTGATTTACATCACATAACGAAATGGTCACAGGCTGGCTACGGGACCGTGATCAGCGACAAACACCAGCAGAAACGCCCGGGACTCCTGCGGGTTTAGAGCCCTATTAAGTTTTGCCACCAGCCGAAACGCCTTGTCCGGCAAAAGATGAATAAAACGCGGCGAGCCGCTAGTTTCTTCCGCAAG
Source organism: uncultured Actinomycetota bacterium (assembly GCA_963786995.1). Taxonomy (GTDB): domain Bacteria; phylum Actinomycetota; class Actinomycetes; order Mycobacteriales; family Mycobacteriaceae; genus Mycobacterium. Next base: position 599,982 of record CAWBBH010000013.1, read on the forward strand.
CCAGTCGACCCTAATCGGCTAGCCCTTCCTGTCCCGATAGCGCCGAGCTCCATCCATCGGGCAGGGAAACCACCAACAACTTGGATGGAGGCGGGGGACCCACCGGTCCACCGATCAAGAAGGACCAGGAGTCGCGTGCGGCTCCTTGGGGTGAAGCCGAACCGTTCACACGAACGGCCGGCCGGGCAACCTCTCCAGCCCGAACCCGACAGCTGACCTCGCGGGCGCATAAGAGAGGACTCAACGCACCTATGAGTGGACGGCATCGCAAGCCCACTACATCGGCCAAATCAGTCGCGAAAGTCGCCTTCACGGGCGCAGTCATCGGTACCGGAGGCCTCGCCCTCGCCGGGCAGGCTGGCGCCGCCACCGATGGCGAATGGGACAAGGTCGCTGCCTGCGAGTCGGGCGGCAACTGGGCCATCAACACCGGCAACGGATATCAGGGCGGGCTGCAGTTCTCGCCCGGCACCTGGAGCGGTCACGGCGGTGGCGAGTATGCGCCCGCCGCCCACCTCGCGACCAAGGAAGAGCAGATCGCGGTCGCCGAGCGCGTGCTCGGCAGCCAGGGCCGCGGCGCGTGGCCGTCCTGCGGCCGCGGGCTCTCCAGCGCCACCCCGCGCAACGTTGTCGACGACATCCAGGAAGGCGTCGACAATGCGCTCGACGCGGTTGGCCTGAACGGCGAAGTGCCGCCGCCTCCGCCGATCGACCCCTTTGCGCCACCCCCGCCGCCAGAGCCTGCTCCGGTCGACGCGATGGCAGCCCCGCTTCCCGAGGCCCCGCCTCCGCCGCCGGCGCCTGAACTCCCGCCGCCTCCACCGCCCGCGCCCGAGTTCGTCGCACTCGACGCGCCGCTGCCGGATGCCCCGCCGCCTCCCCCGCCGGCGCCCGAGATCCCACCGCCGCCCGCGCCCGAGGCCGTCGACGTCGTCGCCTTGGATCCCTCGGCGATGCCGACCCAACCGGTGCTGTTGGAGACACCGCACCCGGATGCCGATCCCGTCCAGGCCGTCAACGCGTCGCTGCAGCAGCCGGCACCGGACTGGGATGTCGCTGAGGCACCCGCCGACGGCCCGCAGCTGTGGTCGCTGCACACCACGCCGATCGCGCTCGATCCCGCGCCTGTGGTTCCGCCCGCGCCGGCGCCCGGGGTCGCGCCCGCGCCACTTGTCGCCGCGCCCGGACCGGATCCGCTGGCGATGGTCAACTCGGTCGACATCCCGCAGCCCGCGTTCGACGCCGCCAACCAGGCGATGACAGGCGAGATGCCTGCGGTGCCCGCCGAGATCCCGCATCTGGTCAGCCCGGAGAACCTGCCCACCGGCACCACGCTGGATCAGGTGGCCGCTACGGGAGGCGACAGCGCGAACGTCACCTACCTCAAGGATCTGTGGCACGCGATCCAGACGCAGGACATCACGGGCAAGGACGCGCTGCTCGCGCTCACCCAGCGCCCGCTCACCACGCCCGCTGGGCCGGAGAACCTCAACGCCCCCGGCATGGCTCCTGCGCCGGCCGCCGATGTCCCGCCGGCTCCGCTCGGCGCCGAGGTGCCGATTCCCGACCCGGGTGCCGCGGTTCCGGCCGCGCCGCTGCCGCCTGCCTGACCGGTTGGCTTAAGCGGAGTTCACCCACTCGTCGGAACCGTCGGCGAAGAACTGGTGCTTCCACACCGGTAGCCGTTCCTTGACGCTGTCCACCAACCGGGCGCATGTTTCGAAGGCTGCCTGCCGGTGGTCGGCCGCGACGGCGGCAACCAGTGCTGCGTCGCCGATGTCGAGCCTGCCGATGCGGTGGCTGACGGCGATGGCGCGCACCCCGACCGCCGCGGCCGCGACCTCGGCGACCACGTCGGCCAGAGTCTGCTGTGCGCTGGGATGCGCGGAGTACTCCAGCCGGGTGACCGTGCGCCCGCCGTCGTGGTCGCGCACGACACCGGAGAAGGCGACGACCGCACCCGCGGCCTGATGCGCGACGACGCCTTCGTGCTCGGCGAGGTCGATGGTCTGCTCGGTCAGATCCGCGCGCAGCACGACGGCGGTCATGGCTTGTGGTCCTTGCCTGCGAGCTGATCGAGCGCGTGCTCGAGAACGTCGTCGAGCACGCCGAGACCGTCCTTGACCCCACCGGTGGACCCCGGCAGGTTCACGATCAGCGTGCGGTCCTTGACGCCGCAGACGCCGCGCGACAGTACCGACGTCGGCACGTGCGGCAGCCCCGACCGCCGGATGGCGTCGGCGAGGCCGGGAATCTGGTAGTCGACGATGCCTGCGGTGGCTTCGGCGGTGCCGTCGGTCGGCGAGATTCCGGTACCGCCGGAGGTGATGACGACGTCGGGCCTTTCGCCGACAGCGACCGACAGCGCGTCGGTCACGTCGACTCCGTCGGCGACCACCGTCGGTGCAGGCGTGGCGATACCGCGCTGGTTGAGCCAGTCGACGATGAGGGGGCCGGTGCGGTCGGTGTAGACGCCGGTTGCGGCGCGGGTCGATGCGATGACCACCCGTCCGGTCCGCGTCACGGCCGCGTCCACAGCCCCGTCTTGCCGCCCTCTTTGCGCAGCACCCTGATGTCGTCGACGCTGGCGGCGGGGTCGACGGCCTTGAGCATGTCGTACAACGTCAGCGCGGCCACGCTGACCGCCGTCAGCGCCTCCATCTCCACACCGGTGCGATCGGTGCTGCGCACGGCCGCGGTGATGCCGACTTCGGCCTCACCGATCTCGAAGTTGACGTCGACCCCGGTCAAGGCGAGCTGATGGCACAGCGGGATCAGGTCGCTGGTGCGTTTGGCCGCAAGGATGCCCGCGATGCGGGCGGTGGCCAGGGCGTCCCCCTTGGGCAGACCGCCCGACGCAATGAGCGCCACGACGTCTGCGCGGGTGCGCAGAACGCCCGCCGCGACCGCGGTGCGTTTGGTGGTGTCCTTGGCCGTGACGTCGACCATGTGCGCCGCACCCGCCTCGTCCAGATGCGACAGCCGGCCCTGATCGGCGTCGGCCACGACTACCTGTTGACGACTGTGACCGGGTGCGTGTACGGCAGCTCCTCGGACGGCAGCGGGAACGTCAGGTCTCCGAAGGGCGACAGCGCGCCGGTCCGGTCTGCGGCCAGCTCGCTGACCGGGTGATCGCCGTCGCCGCCTGTTGCCGGCCATCCGTTGTCGATATAGCGGGCCTTCTGCTTCTTGTCTGCCACGCCTCATATTGTTGCAGGCCCGTCGGTCGGTGGCGAGACCGGCGCGGGCGCAGACAGCGATACGAGCATTCGCCTGCTTTACGCTGGTCAGTAATGTCCGAACACAATTCAGGCGTCCCGCTGGGCGCCTGGCTGGCCGATCTGCCTGACGAGCGGCTGATCCGCCTGCTCGAGTTGCGGCCCGACCTCACTGCGCCGCCGCCGGGCAGCATCGCGGCGCTGGCCGCCCGCGCGCAGGCCAGGCAATCAGTCAAGGCCGCCACCGACGAGCTGGACTTCCTGCGGTTGGCGGTGCTCGACGCACTGCTGACTCTGCACGCCGAGACGACGCCGGTGCCGTTGGCCAAGCTGGTCGCGCTGCTGGGGGATCGTGTCGGCGAGGGCGCGATCACCGCAGCGGTCGACGATCTGCGCGAGCGGGCGCTGGTGTGGGGCGACACCGAGGTCAGGGTGGCGGCCGAAGCCTCGTCGGGGCTGCCCTGGTATCCGGGCCAGGCGGTGCTGGAGGGCGCCGAGCTCACCGGCGCCGACATCGCCTCGCGACTTTCCGACATCGACGACGCGCAGCGCGATCTGCTGCGGCGGCTGATGGAGGGTTCGCCGATGGGCCGCACCCGTGACGCGGCACCCGGCACACCGGCGGACCGGCCGGTGCAGCGACTGCTGGCGGCGGGTCTGCTGCGGCAGGTCGACGCCGACACCGTGATCCTGCCGCGGCAGGTCGGTCAGGTGCTGCGCGGTGAGACCCCGGGACCCGTCGAGCTGACACCACCCGACCCCGTGGTGTCGACGACGACGGCCAAGGATATCGACGCGGTCGCGGCGGGCGCCGTCATCGACCTGCTGCGCGAAGTCGAGATGGTGATCGAAACGCTTGGCGCCACACCGGTTCCAGAGCTCCGCAACGGCGGCCTCGGGGTCCGCGACGTCAAGCGGCTGACGAAGATCACCGGCATCGACGAGCCGCGGCTGGGCCTCATCCTCGAGGTGTCGGCGGCTGCGGGTCTGATCGCGGCCGGACTGCCCGATCCCGAACCTCTCGACGGCACGGGTCCGTACTGGGCTCCGACGGTGGCCGCCGACCGGTTCGTCGAGTCCCCCGTCGCGGTGCGCTGGCATCTGCTGGCCTCAACCTGGCTGGAGCTGCCCGGAAGGCCGGGTCTGATCGGCGGCCGCGGACCTGACGGCAAACCCTATGCGGCGCTGTCTGATTCGCTGTACTCCACCGCCGCCCCGCACGACCGTCGACTGCTGTTGAGCATGCTGGCCGACCTGCCCGAGGGTGCGGGTGTGGCCGCAACCGAGGCGTCACGGGCGATGATCTGGCGGCGCCCCCGCTGGGCGGTCCGGCTGCAGCCGCAGCCCGTCGGCGACCTGGTGACCGAGGCTCACGCGTTGGGAATCGTCGGCCGCGGCGCGATCACCGGTCCTGGCCGCAAGCTGCTCACGGGCGACGCGGGCGCCGTCGACGCGATGGCCAAGGTGTTGCCCGAACCCATCGACCACTTTCTGGTTCAGGCCGATCTCACCGTCGTCGTCCCGGGCCCGCTCGAACGCGATCTCGCGGAGCAACTGGCGTCGGTCGCGACCGTGGAGTCGGCGGGCGCAGCGATGGTGTATCGGATCAGCGAGCAGTCGATCCGGCGCGCGCTGGACACCGGCCGCACCGCGAGCGAGTTGCACGCGCTCTTCGAGCGTCACTCGAAAACGCCTGTGCCGCAGGGACTCACCTATCTGATCGACGATGTGGCGCGTCGGCACGGGCAGCTGCGTGTCGGGATGGCCGCCTCGTTCGTCCGCTGCGAGGATCCCGCACTGCTCGCCCAGGCGGTCGGCGCGCCCGCCGCCGAGCCGCTGGAGATGCGGCTGCTCGCCCCGACGGTGGCGGTGTCGCAGGCGCCGATCTCCGAGGTGCTCGCCGCCCTGCGCACCGGGGGCTTCGCGCCCGCCGCCGAGGACTCCACCGGCACCATCGTCGACATCCGCGCCAGGGGCGCCCGCGTGCCCGCACCGACGAACCGTCGCGTCCCGCGGCAGCTGATGCCGGCGGCAGGACAGTCGCTCGGCGCGATCGTCGCGGTGCTGCGCAAGGTGGCGTCGCAGCCGTTCGCGAACATGCGTATCGACCCTGCGGTGGCCATTTCGCAGCTGCAGGAGGCGGCCCGGCTGCAGAGCTCGGTGGTGATCGGCTACGTCGATCCTGCCGGGGTGGCGACTCAGCGGGTGGTGGCGCCGGTGAGCGTTCGCGGCGGTCAGCTGACCGCCTGGGATCCCGCGACCGGCCGGGTCAGGGAGTTCGCGATCCACCGCGTGACGTCGGTGGTGTCGGCCGACGAGGCCTGACACTCGGCGAAAGCCGACGATGCACCGCGAGCGACCGTGTTTGTACGCGACACGCCGCGAAAATGTGGCATTCAGCGGTCGCTCGCGGTGCCTGGTGGGGGCGCATGTCCGGCCGATCGGGATAATGGACAAAATGACCGACGGCCCCCTGATCGTGCAGTCCGACAAGACGGTGCTGCTCGAAGTCGACCACGAGCAAGCAGGCGCTGCCCGCGCCGCGATCGCTCCCTTCGCCGAGCTCGAGCGCGCGCCCGAGCACATACACACCTACCGGATCACCCCGCTCGCGCTGTGGAACGCGCGCGCCGCCGGACACGACGCCGAACAGGTCGTCGACGCCCTGGTGTCGTTCTCGCGGTACGCGGTGCCCCAGCCGCTGCTCGTCGACATCGTCGACACCATGGCCCGGTACGGCCGGCTGCAGTTGGTGAAGAGCCCGGTGCACGGGCTGACCCTCGTCAGCCTCGACCGCGCGGTGCTCGAGGAGGTGCTGCGCAACAAGAAGATCGCCCCGATGCTCGGCGCCCGCATCGACGACGACACCGTGATCGTGCACAACAGCGAACGCGGCCGCGTCAAGCAGATGCTTCTCAAAATCGGTTGGCCCGCAGAGGATCTGGCCGGCTACGTGGACGGCGAGAAGCATCCGATCAGCCTGGACCAGGAGAGCTGGCATCTACGCGACTACCAGGAGATGGCCGCCGACTCGTTCTGGCAGGGCGGCTCGGGCGTCGTCGTGCTGCCGTGCGGCGCAGGCAAGACGCTCGTCGGCGCCGCCGCTATGGCGAAGGCAGGCGCGACGACGCTGATCCTCGTCACCAACACCGTCGCGGGTCGACAGTGGAAGCGCGAGCTGATCAATCGCACGTCGCTGACCGAGGAAGAGATCGGCGAGTACTCCGGCGAGAAAAAGGAGATCCGCCCGGTCACCATCGCCACGTATCAGGTGATCACCCGCCGCACCAAGGGTGAATACCGCCACCTCGAACTGTTCGACAGCCGCGACTGGGGCCTGATCATCTACGACGAGGTGCACCTGCTGCCCGCGCCGGTCTTCCGGATGACGGCCGATCTGCAGTCGCGGCGGCGGCTCGGCCTGACGGCGACGCTGATCCGCGAGGACGGCCGCGAGGGCGACGTGTTCAGCCTCATCGGGCCGAAGCGCTACGACGCGCCGTGGAAGGACATCGAAGCCCAGGGCTGGATCGCACCCGCGGAGTGCATCGAGGTGCGGGTGACGATGACCGACAACGAGCGGATGCTGTATGCCGTCGCCGAGCCCGAGGAGCGCTACAAGCTGTGCTCGACGGTGCACTCGAAGATCGCGGTGGTGAAGTCCATCCTGGAACGGCATCCCGGCGAGCAGACGCTGGTGATCGGCGCATATCTCGATCAGCTCGACGAGTTGGGCACCGAGCTCAACGCCCCGGTGATTCAGGGTTCGACGAAGACCGCAGAGCGCGAGGCACTGTTCGACGCGTTCCGTCGCGGCGAGATCACCACGCTGGTGGTGTCGAAGGTCGCCAACTTCTCCATCGATCTACCCGAAGCCAGTGTTGCGGTGCAGGTTTCGGGCACCTTCGGCTCGCGTCAGGAGGAGGCGCAGCGGCTGGGCAGGCTGCTGCGACCCAAGGCCGCCGGTGGCGGCGCGGTGTTCTATTCGGTGGTGTCGCGCGACAGCCTGGACGCCGAGTACGCCGCGCACCGTCAGCGCTTCCTCGCCGAGCAGGGTTACGGGTACGTCATCAAGGACGCCGACGATCTGCTGGGCCCCGCGATATGACCCAACGAGTTCGCCGCGTCATGCCGGTCCTCACCGTGCCCGACCTCGAGGCGGCTTCTGGCGCATTCATACACGTGCTCGGGCTGCGTGAGGTGATGAACCTCGGCTGGATCGCCACATTCGCCGACGAGGACCTCCGACATCAGGTGAGCTTGATGACGAGGGATGCCACGGCACCGGTCAACCCGAACGTCTCAGTCGAGGTGGACGACGTCGACTCCGCTTACCGCGCCGCGGTCGACGCCGGACTCGCGATCGTGCATCAGCTCAGCGACGAGGAGTGGGGCGTACGGCGCTTCTTCTTCGCGGATGCAGCAGGCAACGTCGTCAACGTGCTGAGCCACCGAGGGTGACGACTGTGCGGTTCTCGGACGCCGCTGCGGCGTGTCGCGTACGACACCGCACACCCGACGGTCTAGACGTGCGGTCCGACGGCTTTGACGACGGTCAGCAGCACGACGGCATCCTCCAGCGCCTGCAATCCGTGCCGAGACGTCGGGACGACGATGTGATCTCCCGGCGAGCCCTCCCAGTTGGCGTGCTCGTTGGTGACGCGAACGCGGCCATGCAGGACGTGCACCGTCGCTTCGCCCGGGCTCTCGTGTTCGTCGAGACCGCTGCCTGCTTTGAGCGCGATCAACGTTTGGCGCAGCGAATGCTCGTGGCCGCCGTAGACGGTATGTGAGCTGCGGCCGCTGCTGGCCGCTCGCGCCGTCTCGAGATGCTCACGCGCGAGCGCGGTGAGAGAAACCTTGTTCATGCTCGGCATCCTTCGTCAGGCGATCGGTTGTGCGGTCCCGTTCCACCATTCTCGCCCTCCGCACCGGCGGCAAGTGGCGAACCGCCTGTAAAGCGAAGCCACTCGGCTGTGAGCAAATCGGTCGTGGCATTGCCGCTCACCTCGGCATCGGCTGATGCACGCACAGCCCCCGATCGCGCTGCATATCGGCGTGCTCGTCCAGCACGGTCGCGGCGGCTGGCGGATCGGCCACTACCAGGCGTCGGTGAATCGACTAGCCTCGTGACCCATGACGCGAAGAATCGCCGCCGCGGCGATCGCAGGAACGGTCATCGGATTCGGCGCGCTCGGCCTGGCAGCCCAGGCGAACGCGGAGCCGGTACCGCCTCCCCTGGTTCCGGGTGAGCCGGTTCCCCCCGGACAGCCAGTGATCGAACCCGCTCCTGCAGGCCTGCCGGTTGGCGGCGACGTGGTTGCGGCGCCGCCCGCCGTCGGACCGCCGATGGTGCCCGAGATTCGCGATCCCAAGTACGGGTCCGGCAACTCGAGCGGACCGCTGGGCTTCCTCAAGGACGCCTGGAATCAGGCCAAGGACCCCTACGGTTTCGCCGAGACCCCGGAAGGCCAGATGCCCGTCGGTGCTCCGCCGCCGCCGGGTGCCGGTCCCGCGCCGCCGCTGCCGCCCGGGTTCACGTCGCTGAACGCGCCGGGTTCCGAAGCCCCGCCAAGCGCGGAACCGCCCCCTGCCGGGACGCCGGGCGGTGGACCCCCGCTGCCCGAGGGCTACTACCCGCTGAGCGGCCCGCCTCCGCCCGGGTATTTCGACGGACCGCCGCCGCCACCGGGAGCGGTGCCGATCACGCCGATCCCCTAGCCGGCGCTAGCTCAGCTCGGGGATGACCTTCTGCTCGAAGAGCTCGATACCGGAGCGGTCGTAGGCGGCTTCGGGGAAGTAGAGGATGGCGTACTCGCAGCCGAGGTCGCGCATCCGCTCGAGCCTCTCGACGGCCTGCTCGGGTGTGCAGCCGAGCGAGTCCGGTGACTTCAGCATGTTCAGCATCGAGTCGACCGCCTGCTCGTTGGCCACGCCGACCTGCTTGCTCCGGATTCTCGCGATGCGGTCGGACACGTCGGCCTCCGTGTCGCCGATGACGGCGTTGAAGTTGGCCGAGCGGACGATCGCGTCGTAGTCGGTGCCGACGTTGCGGCAATGATCGGCCAGCACCTGCGACTTGTGCGCGAAGACGTCGGGCTCGGAGCTGAAGTTGGTGTAGCGCGCGTATTTCGCGGCGATCTTCAGCGTCACCTTCTCGCCGCCGCCGGCAATCCAGAGCGGCGGGCCCCCGTCCTGCAATGGCTTCGGCGCAACAATGGCGTCGTCGACCTGGTAGTGCTTGCCCTGCAACGTCACCCGGCCGTCGCGCCATGCGTCGCGCATGATCTGGACACCCTCGTCGAGTCGGCCGAGCCGCTCACCCGCCGACGGGAACCCGTAGCCGTAGGCGCGCCATTCGTGCTCATACCAGCCGCCGCCGATGCCCATCTGGACACGGCCGCCGGAGATGATGTCGGCGGTGGCGGCCACCTTCGCCAGGTACACCGGGTTGCGATAGCTCATCGCCGTGCACATCTGGCCGAGCTTGATCCGCGACGTGCTCGCCGCGTACGCCGACATGAGTGACCACGCTTCGTGCGTCGCCTCGTTCGTCGGCACAGGGACGGTGTGGAAATGGTCGTACACCCACAGCGAATCCCATGCGCTGTTGTCGGCGTAGGTGGCCAGTTCGCTCATCACCGCCCAGTGGTTCTCGGTGGGGATGTCGACAAGATCGAGGCGCCAACCCTGCGGGATGAACAGTCCGAAGTCCATGGATGCGACTCTAGGCCGTCGCGCGCAAGACGAATCTCGCGGTCGGCGGTGAAGTCGGCGGCTTTGACTAACCTGGCGACCATGGCCCTATCCTCAGAAGAGCGCGAACAGTTTCTGGCCGAACCACACGTCGCAGCGCTGTCGGTGAGCGCAGGTGACAAACGCGGGCCGCTGACCGTGCCGATCTGGTACCAGTACAGCCCCGGCGGCGAACCCTGGATCCACACCGGCGCGGGCTCCCGCAAGCACCGGCTCATCGAGACCCAGGGCGAGTTCACGTTGATGGTGGACCGCGTCGAGCCCACTGTGCGGTACGTCGCCGTCGACGGCCCGGTGAGCCGGATCGAGCCGGCGACCGACGATCAACTGGTCGAGATGGTCAAGCGTTACCTGCCCCCGGAAGCCGTGGACGGGTATCTGGAATTCGCTCGACGCGAACACGGCGAGGGCGTCGTCATCTACATGAAGCCGCAGCACTGGAACTCCTCGGACCTCGGCTCGATCTGACATGGGCTCGCGGCAGCTGCTGTTCCGGACCTTCTACCGGCTCGGCTTCACCCCGTGGGACGGTCACCCGCTGGCGACAAGCCTGCAGAACCTCATCGAAGGCGACCAGGCACCGACCCCGGGCACAGCGCTCGACATCGGCTGCGGAACCGGTGACAACTCGATCTACCTGGCCGGCCACGGCTGGCAGGTCACCGGCATCGACTACGTGCAGAAGGCCGTCGACAAGGCGCGGGCCAAGGCCTCGGCCAAAGGCGTCGACGTCCGGTTCGAGCAGGCCGACGTCACCCGGCTGTGCGAGGAGAACATCGGTAACAACTTCTCGCTCATCGTCGACAACGGGTGCCTGCACGGCATGAACGACGAGGACCGCCACGACTACGTGCGGGAGGTGACGGCGGCGGCCGCGCCGGACGCGCGGCTGCTGCTGGTCGAGTTCGTCCCCGGCGGGTCCTACGGGGTGCCCGGCATCGAGCCGTCGGAGGTCGCCCAGCGGTTCGAGGGTCCGTGGACGCTGCTGGCGTCGGGCAGCGAACCCGCCATGGACCACAACGGCAAGGACCCCGGCAGGTACTACCTGCTCGCGCGCGCCTCGTAGAGCGCGGCGACGGCAGGGATGCTCACCTTCAACGCCGGGTTGCGCGGCAGGTCGTCGACGACGGTGAACGCGACCGGCACGTTGTACACCGGCAGCGCCGCCCGCACCAGGTCCTTGAGCTCGTCCTCGGCGGGCACCGGCTCGCCGGGCACCACCTCGATGGCAGCGAACGGCACCTGACCCAGGCGGGCATCGGGCACCCCGACAACACAGGCGTCGCGCACCGCCGGATGCGAGATCAGCACGCTGCGAACGGTTTCCGGCAGGATCTTGAAGCCGCCGCGATTGATCGCACCGTCGGCCCTGCCGTGCAGGGTGACGAAACCGTCGTCGTCGATCGAGGCGATGTCGGTGGTGCGGATCCAGTCCTCGCTGATCGCGGCGATCTTCGCCTCCAGCAGCCCGCGCTCGCCGACCGGCAATTCGGCGCCGGTGTCAGGGTCGACGATCCGCAAGCCGGTGTCGGGCAGCGCCCTTCCCACGCTGTCGCGTTTCGACTCGCCGAACTCACGGTCCATGTCCGGCGTCCACGCGCACAGCGAACCCGCGAATTCTGTTGCGCCGTAGGCCAGTTTGACGGGAATACCGTAGCGGTCCTCGAACTCGTCGCGGGTGTGCGGATCGAGCGGACCCGAGGCGCTGATCAAGAAGTCAAGCGACGCGAGGTCTTCTTTTCCGACGTCGGCGTCGAGCAGCATGCGGATCACCGCGGGTTGCACGCCTGATCTCTTGATGCCGTGGGTCTTCACCGCGTTCACCCACCCCTCGACGGTGAACCGCTCCAGGATGACGATCCGTCTGCCGTTGTAGGCGCCCGCGATCAGCTGGCAGACTCCGATGCCGCCGAACTGCCAGTACGAGAACTCCGGCGGCGCGCCAGGCGGCGCGGCTTCGCCGCTGGTGACACTGAACACGGTCCGTTCCAGAACCCTGGTCTTGATCGACTGCCGTTTCGGCGGACCGGTGGTGCCGCTGGTCAGAATCTGCAGCGCGACACCGGGTTCCGGCTCCGCATGGCCGCGCGTCTGGTCGCGTCGCTCCAGCCCCGCGACCGCGGCGACGGTCGGCGCGTTCATCGACAGCGCAACGCCTGCGCTGCCCGCCCGCTTGGCCGCCGCGACGACCTCGTCGGTCCAGTCCTCGTGGTCGGCCACGATCGCCGACAGGTTCAGCTTCTCGATGTCGCGGCCGATTGTCTCCGCGGATTGGAAGGAGTAGATCATCGAGACGGTTCGGCCCGCCGCGATGAACCCCAGGATGGCCGCGGCATGCGGTAGCCGGTTGCGCACCACAAGTCCGACGGGGGCATCGTCGGCGACCCCGGCATCCCGCAGCAGCGACGCGATGGCGTCGGCGTACGCGGTCACCTCGGTGCCCGAATACCACCTGCCCTCGAACTCGATGCACTGTCCGTCGCCGTAGCCGGCCAGCGCTGCTGCGAACCTCTCGGTGAAGGGTTCGGTCACGCCTCGACCTTAACCAACGGCGCCGAACGATTACCTTCACCCAAAAGCCGGACCTGTCCGCATCAGTCTGGTTACAGTGCAAGCCTCGACGGTCGGGGGAGGGCTTCGGTTGCCAACGAGTCACAGGTCGGCGCTGTACTGGTTCGTGCGAGTTGCGGTGGCGGTGTTCGTGCTGTCCGCGTGGATGACCGTCGCGGTGAGCACCGGCGTCGCCCGGGCCGACAGTCCGCCGCCATCGGAGGGCGGGTCGACGTCAGAAGGCACCCGCGACGGCACGCGGGCCGCTGGCGATTCTCCAGCCCCAGCGCACACAGCGAAAAAGGACTCGTCGACGCGGGTCGGTGATCTTCGCGATCGACTGACACGACATCTCCGGCCGGAGAACCGAATTCGGGGCACCGACAACGCCGACAGGAAGACCAGCACCACCAAGCCGTCGCGCGCGGACGTCGATCCCGGCGCGGCAGACGAGGAGCCTGACGCCTCCGCTGACCTGACCGGCGAGGTGGTGAAGCCACCGAATTCGCTGACGTCACCGAAGCCGGCGAAGGCTCCGAGGTTGCTGCAGCCCGCGAGGTCGCTGCAGCCCGCGAAGCCGCTGCAGTCTTTCACGTCGCTGAAGCCGGTCGAGCCGCCGAAGCCGAGGACGCTGACCGTCGTCGCACCTGCGCAGCGTGACCTCGAAACGCCGAACGTCGGAAGCCCGTCGATCCAGCGTGCGGCTGCCATCGCTCCCGCTGACCCGGTGCTGCCGAACACGCCGGCAGGCGTCGGTGCGGCCGACGTGCCGCAACTCGGCAGGCAGGCGGCCGGGCTGATTTCCGACGTCGGCGTGGTAGCGGTGTCGGTGGTGTACACGGTCGCCGACGCCGTCGCACAGGCCTTCGGCCCCAACGACTTCCTCGGTGTGCCGTACGCGCTCGCCACGGCGTTGGCCAACACCGCCGCAGCCGCGGGCAGGACGCTGATCGGTGCACCGCTCGACGCGGCCAGCCCCGGCCGGTTTCCGGTGACCTACGGGGTCCTCGACGGCCTGGCGTTCTTCAACCCCCAGAAGCCGCCGCCGGGCGCCAACGATCCCTCGATCACGGTCACCGACGAGCATCCGCTGCCGATCATTCTCCTGAACGGGACGACGGCCACGCAGGGCACCAATTGGTCTGTGGGAGCACCGGTTCTGGCCAATGCCGGCTACAAGGTGTACACGTTCAACTACGGCAACGTCACCGGTGACCCCAACTCGCCGATTCAGGCGACGGGCGACATCAGGAAGTCGGCTGACGAACTTGATGCCGAGATCGACAGAGTGCTCGAAGAGACCGGTGCCGAGAAGGTGATCCTCATCGGCCATTCGCAGGGTGGCGGCATCCTGCCCGCGTACTACATCAACAATGTCGAGGGCGGCGCCGAGAAGGTGTCCCAGGTCATCGGCATTGCGCCGAGCAATCACGGCACTGACTTCAACGGGCTTGTCGGTCTGCTGAGCGTGCCGGTCGCGGGACCGCTCATCACTGCGTTCGTCAACGTGCTCGGGCCGGCCTTCATCCAGCAGACGGTGGGTTCGGATTTCCAGGACGTCGTCTACGGCGAGCAGGACACCGACCCCAGAGTCCTCTACACCAACATCATCACTCGCAACGACGAGATCGTCACCCCCTACACCCAGCAGGCCCTCGAGGGCGACAACGTCACCAATATCGTTCTGCAGGACCGCTATCCCGGATATCCGGCCGGACACCTCGGCGTGGTGTTGAGCCCGCAGGTCTGGTCCATCGTGCTGGATGCTCTGGAAGCCAATCCGGAGGCGAACCCGCAACTTCACCCGGCCGAGGTACTGGCCGCGTAGTCACGGCTCGCGCATCCTCAGCCCGGTGTCGGCGTGCCGTCAACGGCCGCCGGCGGCCAGCCACTCCTCGAAGGTGGTCGGCGCGATGCGTACACGTTCGCCAGGCAACATGACGTTGCCGGCCATGGTCTCGTCGAACATCGCCGACCAGGTGGGCACGAGTTTGACCTCACGGCCGCGCATCTGGTGGGTGCGTCGGGCCATGTCGACAAGGTCCTGCGTATCGGGTCCGGCGACGTCGGCATATCTGGCCTGCGGAGGTCCGAGGCTCAGCTCTGCGAGGATGGCCGCGATGTCGTCGGGAGCGATGGGCTGGATGAGCAAAGGCGCGATCTCGGCGACGCCGTCGACCTCGGCCCATCCCGCCGCCAGCTCGGCGAAGTCGAAGAACTGCGTTGCAGGCACGATGGTCCACGGCACGTTGCCCTGAGCGACGAGTTGTTCTTGCTCCCTCTTGCCCGCGTAATGCGCATTGCCTTCGACCCGGTCGATGCCCACGATTGACAGCAGCACATGGTGGCGAACGTTCGCGCGCTCCTCGGCGGCAAGCAGATTGCGCGTCGTCGTGCCGAAGTAAACGAGCGTCTCTTCCTGGCTCGCCGGCGGAGAGCTGATGGTGTCGATGACGGCCTCGACGCCGTCGAGCACCGCCTCGAGTCCTTCGCCGCTCATCAGGTCGACGCCGAGCGACCGGCTCATGCGAATGGCCTCATGCCCGCAGTGTTCGAGGTGCGCGACGGTGCGTGCTCCGATGTTGCCGGTCGCCCCTGCTACCGCGACACGCATGATGCGAGGCTAACGCCGAGTGGCCACCTATGACACGGCAATTCGCCGTATACGTGTCACAAGTGGCCACTCGGGAGGAAGAGCTAGGTCAGCGACCCCGGCGGGTTGAAGCGGTCGCCGTAGCGCGCGGCGAGTTCCTTGGCCCGGGCCACGAAGGCCTCCTTGCCGGTGCCGCCCGCACCCTGGTAGCCGACGATGAACTGCGCGCTGCCGCCGGTGTAGGGCGGGAAGCCGATGCCCATGATCGAGCCGATGTTCGCGTCGGCCGTGGACGTCAGCACGCCTTCGTCGAGGCACTTCTGCGTCTCGAGCGCCTCGGCGAACAGCATCCGGTCGATCATGTCCTGCAGCGGCAGCTCCGCCGCGCCGGACTTGAACGTCTCGGCCAGGCCCGGCCACAGACCGGCGCGCTTGCCGTCGACGTATTCGTAGAAGCCCGCCCCCTTCAAGCGGCTCGGCCTACCGATCTCGATCATCTTCTCGACAACCGCCTCGGCGGGGTGCGGCACGTAGGTGCCGCCCGCGTCCTCGACACCCTTGCGGGAGGCGACGGCGATCTTGTGCATCAGCTCGAGGTTCAGCTCGTCGGACAGCTGCAGCGGTGGCGCCGGGTAGCCGGCCTGGCTGCCTGCCTGCTCGATGCTCGCCGGGGCCACGCCCTCGCCGAGCATCGCCAGCGCCTCGTTGACGAACGTGCCGATGACGCGGCTGGTGAAGAAGCCGCGGCTGTCGTTGACGACGATCGGGGTCTTGCCGATCGCCAGCGTGTAGTCGAACACCCGGGCCAACGCCTCGTCAGAGGTCTTCTCCCCCTTGATGATCTCGACGAGCGGCATCTTGTCCACCGGCGAGAAGAAGTGGATCCCGATGAAGTCCTCTTGACGCTTCACGCCCGCCGCCAGGCCGGTGATCGGCAGCGTCGAGGTGTTCGAGCCCAGCAGCGCGTTGGGTTCGACGATCTCCTCGATCTCCCAAACACCTTGTGCTTCAACTCGACCGACTCGAACACGGCCTCGATGACGAAGTCGACGCCCTTGAAGTCGGCGGCGTCGGCGGTCGGTGTGATGCGGGCCAGCAGCTTCTGGGATTTGTCCTCGGTGGTCTTGCCCCGCTCGATTGCCTTGGCCTCGAGCTTCTCGGAGTAGCCCTTGCCTTTCTGGGCGGCCTCGATGCTGACGTCCTTGAGCACCACGTCGAAGCCGGCCTTGGCCGAGACGTAGGCGATGCCCGCGCCCATCATGCCCGCGCCGAGCACGCCGATCTTCTTGATCTCCTGCTTGGCGATGCCGTCGGGCCGCGAACCGCCGCCGTTGATGTGCTGCAGATCGAAGAAGAACGCCTGGATCATGTTCTTCGCGGTCTGACCGGTCACCAACTGGGTGAAATAGCGGCTCTCGATGCGCGACGCGGTGTCGAAGTCGACCTGCGCGCCCTCGACGGCCGCGTCCAGGATGGCCCGAGGGGCAGGCATCGGCGCACCCTTGAGCTGTTTCTTCAGCAGCGCAGGGAACGACGGCAGGATGCCGGCGAGCGCGGGGCTTGACGGCGTGCCGCCGGGCATCTTGTAGCCCTTGGCGTCCCACGGCTGGGTGTGGGCCTCGGGGTTGGCCTTGATCCACGCCTTGGCGGCGGGCACCAACTCGTCGACGGTCGGCAGCACCTCGTCGACAAGGCCGACGTCGCGGGCCTTACCCGGCTTGAACCGGGTGCCCTGCGACAGGACCTCCATGAATGCCTTCTGGATGCCGAACATCCGCACGCTGCGGGTGACCCCGCCACCGCCGGGCAGCAGGCCCAGCGTCACCTCGGGGAAGCCGACGACCGCGCCGGGGACGTCGGCGATGATCCGGTGGTGGCACGCCAGCGTGATCTCCAACCCGCCACCGAGTGCGGCGCCGTTGATGGCCGCGACGACGGGCTTGCCGAGCGTCTCGAGCGTACGAAGGTCGCGTTTGATGCCCTCCACGGTGGAAAAGAACTCGCCTGCGTCTTCGGGCTGCGCCTTCACCATCGCGGTGAGGTCACCGCCGGCGAAGAAGGTTTTCTTCGCGCTGGTGATGACGACGCCGGTGATTGAATCCTTCTCGGCGACAAGGCGTTCGACCGCGTTGTGCATCGATTCGGAGTAGTGCTCGTTCATCACGTTGGCCGACCCGGTCGGGTCGTCGAGCGTCAGGGTGACGATGCCGTCGGCATCCTTGTCCCACTTGATCGTGTTCTCTGCCATGGCCTTACACCCTCTCGATGATGGTCGCGACACCCATGCCGCCGCCGATGCAGAGCGTGATCAGCGCACGTCGCGCGTTCCGCCGCTCCAGCTCGTCGACCATGGTGCCGGTGATCATGGCGCCGGTGGCGCCCAGCGGGTGGCCCATCGCGATGGCGCCACCGTTGACGTTGAGCTTCTCGTCGGGGATGTTCAGGTCCTTCTGGAACTTCAGCACCACCGAGGCGAAGGCCTCGTTCAGCTCGAACAGGTCGATGTCGTCGACGGTCAGCCCTGCGCGGTCGAGCACCTTGCGGGTGGCCGGTGTCGGGCCGGTGAGCATGATGACGGGATCGGCGCCGCTGGTGGCGGTGGCGACGATGCGGGCCCGCGGGGTCAGACCCTGCGACGTGCCCGCCTTCTCGGATCCGACGAGCACCAGCGCGGCGCCGTCGACGATGCCGGAGCTGTTGCCGCCGGTGTGCACGTGGTTGATGCGTTCGACCGAGTGGTACTTCTGCAGCGCCACATCGTCGAAGCCGCCCATCGCGCCGACGCCGTCGAACGCGGTCTTCAGCTTGCCAAGGCCCTCGAGCGTGGTGTCGGCACGCATGTGCTCGTCGTGGTCGAGGATGACCAGACCGTTCTGATCCTTGACCGGGACAACGGACTTCGCGAAGTAGCCGCCCGACCATGCCGCGGCGGCCTTCTCCTGCGACCGCAGCGCGTAGCGGTCGACGTCCTCGCGGGAGAAGCCCTCGATGGTGGCGATCAGGTCGGCGCCGATGCCCTGCGGCACGAAGCCGATGCGGTAGTTGGTCTCGGGGTCGGTGGCCCATGCGCCGCCGTCGGAGCCCATCGGGACGCGGCTCATCGACTCGACGCCGCCTGCGAGCACGAGGTCGTCCCAGCCGGATGCCACCTTCTGCGCCGCGGTGTTGACGGCTTCGAGGCCCGAGGCGCAGAAGCGGTTGAGCTGGAAGCCGCCGGTGGTCTCGGGCAGGTTGGCCACGAGCGCGGCGGTGCGGGCGATGTCGCCGCCCTGGTCGCCGACGGGCGACACGACGCCGAGGATGAGGTCGCTGATCAAGTTCTCGTCGAGGTCGGGAAAGCGCATGCGCAGTTCGTCGATCAGGCCGACGACCAGGTTGACCGGCTTGACTTCGTTGAGCGCGCCGCCCTTGTTCTTGCCGCGAGGCGTACGGATGGCCTCGTAGATGAAGGCTTCTTCAGACATGAAGATGTTCCTGTTCAGGTGGGGTTAATTGGGAGACCTGCCCACGTGGGCGGTTGTCCTCTGCGCGCCAGCCTAACAGCGTCTCCCAACCTGTTGGTTGGGAGGTTCATTACCCTCCCCCACGCGAGCGTCAGGCGACTTCCAGCGAGGCGGCGTCGGCGAGCGTCGGGTAGTCGATGTAGCCGTCGGGCCCCGGCGCGTAGAACGTCCCGACGTCCGGCTCGTTGAGATCGGCACCCTGACTCAGGCGTTCGATCAGGTCGGGGTTCGCGAGATACGCACGCCCGACGGCGACCGCGCCGACGACGCTCCAGTCGACGAGGTTCTCCAGCTCGCAGAAATTCGTGTCGACGGCTCGCGGCGTGTTGAGCACCAGCGTGCCCTCCCACACCGAACGGATGACCGCGAACGCGGGCTGCGTCGGCTCGATCGCCAGATGCAGATACGCCAGGCCGAGCGGGGTGATGCGGCGCAGCAGCGCCTCGTAGGCCGACACGTCGTCGACTTCGCGCATGTCGCCCGCGTCGTTCCCCGGCGAAACCCGCAGCCCGACCCGGCCTGCGCCGATCTCATCGGCGACGGCTTCGACCACTTCGGCCGTCAACCGTGCGCGGTTCTGCGGCGAACCGCCGTAGACGTCGTCGCGCCGGTTGGTCACATCGGAAAGGAATTCGTGCAGCAGATAGCCGTTGGCCGAATGGATCTCGACGCCGTCCATGCCGGCATCGACGGCGCGACGCGCGGCGGCGCGGAAGTCGGCGACGACGGCGGAGATTTCGTCGCCGCGCAGCGCACGCGGAACAGGAAGCGGCTTGCGACCCGTCGGTGTGTGCGCGGTCATGTCGGCGGCGATGGCGGACGGGGCGACGGTCTCCACGCCGCTGATCTCGGGATGACCCATCCGCCCGACGTGCCAGAGCTGGACGAACATCCGCCCACCGGTCGCGTGCACGGCGTCGGCGATCTCGGCCCACTTCGCCTGGTGCCGGTCGGTGAACATCCCCGGCGTGTTGAGATACGCGCCGTTGGCGCCGGCCGAGATCGCGGTGGCCTCGCTGATGATGATGCCCGCCGATCCACGCTGGGCGTAGTACTCGGCCGCTCGATCGGACGGCGTGCCGTCGGCCTGCGCACGCGAACGGGTGAGCGGCGCCATGAAGATCCGGTTGGCGGCCACCGTGTCGCCGATGGTCACGGGCTGCAAGAGTGCGGAG
Source organism: uncultured Actinomycetota bacterium (assembly GCA_963786995.1). Lineage (GTDB taxonomy): Bacteria > Actinomycetota > Actinomycetes > Mycobacteriales > Mycobacteriaceae > Mycobacterium. The sequence goes on from CAWBBH010000013.1 coordinate 619,777, forward strand.
TCTCGGTCCAGAGTGAAAGCCATGCCGCTGACAGCGCTCGAAAGCTTTCATTCATTCCTCGCCTAGGCTCAGAACCCATGACGGTGCGGCGGCTGCAGCCCTATGCCACGACGATCTTCGCCGAGATGTCGGCGCTGGCTGCACGCATCGGCGCAGTGAACCTCGGCCAGGGATTCCCCGACGAGGACGGGCCGCCCGCGATGCTCAAGACCGCGGAGAACGCGATCGCCGACGGCGTCAACCAGTATCCGCCCGGGCTGGGCATCGCCCCGCTGCGTGAGGCGATCGCCGCGCAGCGCAAGCGAATGTTCGGCACCGAATACGACCCCGACACCGAGGTGCTTGTGACCGTCGGCGCAACGGAGGCGATCGCGGCCTCGGTCATAGGGCTCATCGAGCCCGGCAGCGAGGTGCTGCTGATCGAGCCGTTTTACGACTCCTACTCGCCCGTCATCGCGATGGCCGGTTGCGAGCGACGCGTCGTCCCGATGGTCCCCGACGGCCGCGGCTTCGCCATCGACGTCGACGCGCTACGGCAAGCCGTCACGCCGAAAACCAAGGCGCTGATGCTCAATTCGCCGCACAACCCGACCGGGATGGTGGCTTCCGACGCAGAACTCGCAGCGATCGCCGAACTCGCGGTGGACGCCGACCTGCTGGTCATCGCCGACGAGGTGTACGAGCATCTGGTGTTCGACGACCAACGCCACCTGCCGCTGGCCAACTATCCGGGCATGGCGGGGCGGACCGTCACCATCTCGAGCGCGGCCAAGATGTTCAACGTCACCGGCTGGAAGATCGGATGGGCCTGCGGCGCCGCCGATCTCATCAAGGGCGTGCGCGCAGCCAAGCAGTACCTGAGCTACGTCGGTGGTGCGCCGTTCCAACCCGCTGTGGCCCACGCGCTGAACACGGAGGACGCGTGGGTGGCCGGGCTGCGGGGGTCGTTGCAAGCCAAGCGCGATCGGCTCGGAAACGCCCTCGACGAGCTCGGCTTCGAGGTGCACGACAGCTTCGGCACGTATTTCCTGTGCGCCGACCCTCGGCCGCTCGGCTATGACGACAGCACGGCGTTCTGCGCCGAGCTACCCGAGAAGGCGGGTGTGGCGGCCATTCCGATGGCAGCGTTCTGCGAGTCGACAGACAACCAGTGGAATCACCTGGCGCGCTTCGCCTTCTGCAAACGCGACGACACCCTCGACGAGGCCATCCGGCGGCTGGCCGTGCTCCATCGGTGAATCTGACGACGATCTTCGCCCTTGTTCGCCGTCAGATTCACATACCACTACACCGTTAGTGGGCGATCTGCGCGACGCGCTCGCGCAGACGCTCCGTGGCGACGTCGAGCACCTGTTGTTTGGCCCGCTTGATCAAAAAGCTCGGCACCGGAGCGGCCAGTTCCAGGATGATGTCGAAGCGCACCCGCGTCCGGTCTTCACCCTCCGGCGTGAGGTTGTACTCGCCGTGCAAGCCTCGTTGCGCCGAGGTCGCCGAGGAGTCCCACACCATCCAGCGGTCGCCCCAGTGATATTCGAGGATCTCCTTGTCGGTGACGCCCATGATCTTCAGCGTCGCCCGCACATGATGCGGCCTGCCGTCGGGATGACGGTCGAGCACTTCGGCAGTCTTGTGCAGCGACGACCAGGCGGGCACGGCGTCGATATCCGCGAGGACGTCGAGGATCTCCTCCACAGGGGCGTCGAATACGACCTCCCGCGACGCTCGAACGGCCATACTGGCAAATGTAATCCTCTTGCCGCGGCACGTCCGGCGACTCGCGCGTTCACCACCCGATTTCGTCGAGGGCGGTGGCGCCCTTCGGTGGCCCGCCGACCGGGCCCGCCGGCGTTCGGGAGAACCGCGGCGCCGGTGCCGCCTGTGCAACGCCGTCCCTGTCCACCAGGGTGGAACGTGTCCTGAGGTGCTCGTTTTCAGCAGCCTCGGTCCACGTGAGCACCGGTGTCACACAGGCGTCGGTACCTGCGAAGACCTCGGTCCACTCATCGCGGGTCTTGCTCGCGAACCGCTCTGTGAAGAGCTTGTGCATCTCTGGAAAGGCGCTCGTATCCATCTGGTGGGGCAGATCTTCTGAGGTCAGACCAAGACCGGTCAGCAATTGTGCATAGAACTGCGGCTCGATGGCGCCGACCGCCACGTACCTGCCGTCGGATGTCTCGTAGGTGCGGTAGAACGGCGCGCCGCCGTCGAGCAGGAAGGCCTCGCGCTCGTCCTTGAGCGACCCGGTCGACTTCATTGTCCACATCATCTGAGACAAGATGCTGACGCCGTCGACCATCGCGACATCGATCACCTGGCCCCGGCCTGACGACTCCCGCTCGTACAGCGCGGCAGCGATGCCGAGTACCGCGAACATCGACCCGCCGCCATAGTCGGCGAGCAGGTTGAGCGGCGCGACCGGCGGCCTGTCCCGGTAGCCGATCGCCGACAGTGCACCGGTCTGCGAGAGGTAGTTGATGTCATGCCCCGCAGTCATCGCCAACGGCCCGTCCTGACCCCAGCCGGTCATTCGGGCGAAGATCAGCCGCGGATTGACCGGTGCGCAGTCATCGGGCCCGATGCCGAGCCGCTCGCAGGTGCCCGGCCGGAAACAGTCGAGCAGCACGTCGGCCTTGGCCGCCAGGTCGATGAGCGTCTGCGGCTCCTTCTTGACGTCGAGGTCGACGACGCGTTTGCCGCGATGGGTGAGGTCGACGTCTTCGGCGGGCATGCTCAATCCGCCGGGCCGACGCACACGCACCACGTCGGCACCCAGGTCTGCGAGCATCATCGCCGCGTGCGGCCCCGGGCCGATGCCGCCGAGTTCGATCACTCTCACCCCTGCCAGGGGTCCGCTATTGGCCATGAGTGCAAGGTATCTCAGCGTGTGATCCACACCGCTTGACGCAAATGTCAATTGCGCCGATTACAGCTGTTAGGCGACCTATCCTGTGGGCGATCGAACGTTGAATCGTCAAGAATCGGCGGTACTGAAGATGACAGCGGGCGTGACGTGCGGCTCATGCGGCACTGCGCTGCGCGCGACCGCGAAATTCTGCGACGAATGCGGTAAACCCCTCACGGCGTGCGCTGACACCGCTGAGTTCAAACAGGTGACGGTGCTGTTCGCCGACGTGGTGCGGTCGATGGACATTGCGGCGGCTGTGGGTGCGGAGCGGATGCGCGAGATCATGACCGACCTCGTCGGCCGCGGAGCGGCAGTGGTGCAGCGCTTTGGCGGCACGATGGAGCAGTTCACCGGCGACGGGCTGATGGCACTGTTTGGCGCGCCCATGGCCTTGGAGGACCACGCCATCCGGGCATGTCTGGCGGCGCTGGAGATCCAAGCCGAGGCCGTCCATGTCGCCGAGGAGGTCAAGCGTCGTGACAAGCTCTCACTGCGGCTTCGTGTCGGATTGAATTCAGGTCGAGTCGTCGCGGGTGAACTGGGTTCGGGGGCGAGCGGTTATGCTGCCGCGATCGGCGAGACAGTCGGATATGCGCAGAGGATGGAGTCGGTTGCCCCGCACGGCGGGGTGATGCTAAGCGAGGCCACCGCGCAGTTGGTCGAGCACGTCGCGACCCTCGAGGACACCGAGATGGTTCAAATCAAGGGAGCCGATCGACCAGTGCCGGTGCGCCAACTAGTCGCGATAGGCCGGCGGGACGGGATGCTCCAGCGCGCCGAGACCGCGATGGTCGGCCGACGATGGGAGTTGGCCGCCCTTGACGCCATCGTCGAACGCGCGATCGGGGGTCGGGGCGGCGTGGTGAACATCGTCGGACCGCCCGGTATCGGCAAGAGCAGGGTGGCCCGCGAAGCCACCGCGCTGGCAGCGGACCGCGGGGTCGAGGTCTTCTGGATCTTCTGTGATTCGCACGCGTGCGACGTTCCATTTCATGCGATGACCCAACTGCTCCGCGCTCGCGCAGGCGTGACCGAACTGAATGGCGAGGCTGCCCGCGGCCGCATCCGGGAGCGACTTCCCCACGCAGAGGCGTACGACCTGCTGCTGCTTAATGACCTCCTCGGCATTGGAGACCCTGAGGTCCCGCTGCCCCTCATCGATCCGGATGCGCGGCAGCGCAGGCTGACAGCGCTCATCAACACCGCCATGCAGGAACGCACGCAACCGGCGATGTTCGTCATCGAGGACGTGCAGTGGATAGACGCAATGAGCGAGTCGATGCTGCGTGATCTCATGACCGTGATCCCGCGCGGCAACTCAGTGGTGCTCGTTACTTCCCGGCCTGAGTACGACGGACTGCTGACACGCATCCGAGGCGCGCAGTCGATAGCCCTTACGCCACTGGAAAATTCAGATATCGCCTCACTGCTCGGTGAACTGCTTGGTGAGCATGGCTCAGTCCGCGAGCTCGCGGCGACCATCATAGAGCGAGCCGCAGGGAACCCCTTCTTCGCCGAGGAGATCGTGCGCGGACTGGTCCAGCGCGGGGTGCTGACCGGCCAGCGCGGAAGTTTCTCATGCCGTTCGACCGCTGCTGACGTCGCCGTACCGGGGACGGTCGAGGCAGCCATCGAAGCGCGCATCGATCGACTGAGTAGAGCGGCAAAGCACGCCGTGACCGCGGCGTCGGTGATCGGAGCCCGCTTCGGAGCGCATCTACTCGCCACGCTTGACATCGAATCAGGGGTCGACGAACTGGTGGGCGCGGAACTCATCGAACAAGTGCGATTCACTCCACACGCGGAGTACGCATTTCGGCATCCTTTGATTCAGACCGTGGCCTACGAATCTCAACTGAAGTCTGAGCGCACCAAATGGCATCGGCGCGTAGCGGCGGCCATCGAATCCGCCGAAAAGGACTCGGCGGACAAGAACGCCGCACTGATTGCCGAACACCTTGAAGCAGCCGGGGATTCGGTCATGGCCTACAGCTGGCACATGCGCGCGGCCGCCTGGTCGATCAATCGCAGTATCGGCGCCGCGCGGGTCGGCTGGGTTCGGGCCTGCCGCATCGCTGACCGACTGCCCGCGGACGACCCGAACCAACTCGGAATGCGCATCGCCCCCCGTACCATGCTGTGCGTCACAGACTTTCAAGGCCGAGCACTACACGGAAGTCGAGACCGCTTTACAGTACTGCGCGAGCTCTGCATGGCCGCCGACGACAAAGTCTCACTGGCCATTGGTATGACCGGGCGCGTCATCGAGCTCATGTACTGCGGAAGCACACTCGAGGCATCGCGGTTGGCCTCCGAGCAGATGGCGCTGCTCGAGTCGATCGGCGACCCGAACCCGACGATGGCGTTGGCTGCCATAGCTTTCTGCAGCTGGTACGGCGACGGGGACTTCGGCGAGATTTCGCGGTGGTCGCAAATTGTCATCGACCTGGCCGACGGTGACCCCGCCAAGGGAGCGGGGTTCGGCGTGGGCTCACCGCTGGCAATCGGTCTCGTTTTTCGCGGTGTCGCTGGATGGTGGTTCGGGCGTAACGGCTGGCGCAAGGACCTCGACGACGCAGTGGCGATGGCCCGGTGCAGCAACCCGACAACACTCGCCGGTGTTCTCACCTGGACCTACAGTCTTGCGATCTACAACGGAGTGCTGCGCGCGGACGACTCAGCGGTGCATGCGCTCGAGGAGGCCGTTCAAAACGCGGAGGCAACGAGCGATGATGCGTCCCTCGCCTTGATCAAGTACACGCTCGGTGTCGCACTTCTGAGTCGCGACGCCGACACGGATCGTGACCGCGGGCTGAAGCTGTTGGAGTGGACCCGCGACTGGTACATCCGCGAGCAATTCCTCTCCATGCTTCCGATAGCCGAGTTGCTGGTCGCGCGGGAGACCGCGCGGCGCGGCGACCCCAACGGTGCCATCACGGTGATGCGCAGCGTGGTGGATGACCTTCACAAGGACGGCCACATCGGATGGATCGACTGGGGCACCAGCGTCCTGACGGAGGCGCTGGTCGAGCGCGGCGGCGCGGCCGACCTGGCCGAAGCCGAAGTGGCGATCGACCGGTTGGCGAATCTAGGAGCTGAGAACACGGGTATACGCGAGGTCACGCTGCTGCGGCTGCGAGCGTGGCTGGCACACGCTCGCGGCGAAGACGCCGTCTACCGTGATCTGGCAGACCGCTATCGCGCCAAGGCGGAAGTCCTCGGATATGAAGGGCACACGGTTTGGGCCGCAGCGATGGCCGAGGCGGTACACGAATGACGGCAGACATGATGTGCGGCTCATGCGGCACTGAGCTGCGAACGGAAGCCAAGTTCTGCGACGAGTGCGGAGCGCCAACCCGTGGACACGTCGAGACCGCGCAGTACAAGCAGGTGACTGTGCTGTTCGCCGACGTCGTGCGGTCGACAGACATCGCAGCCGCTGTCGATCTGGAGCGTTTGCGCGAGATCATGACCGAACTCCTCGAGCGGGCGGCGACGGTCATCGAGCGATATGGCGGGACCGTCGAGTACAACGGCGACGGGGTCATGGCCCTATTCGGGGCGCCGATCGCGCTGGAGGACCATGCTTTTCGCGCATGTCTTGCAGCGCTCGCCATCCAGCACGAAACGAATCGGTTGGCAGCCGAAGTGCAGAGCCACGACGGCGTCACCCTGCAGCTACGGGTCGGCCTGAACTCAGGTCGGGTGATCGCCGGTGATCTCGGTTCGGGTTCGTTGGGATATGCCGCGACCGGTGAGACGGTCGGATTCGCCCAACGGATGGAATCAGCGGCACCCCCAGGCGGCGTGATGCTGTCGGAGTCGACGGCACGGCTGGTCGAGCACAGCGCCGTGCTGGCCGACGCGGAATGGGTGCGTATCAAGGGTGCTGACGAACTCGTACCCGCGCGCCGACTGCTGGCGCTGGCTCCGCCAGACGGCATGATCGGGCGCGCGGAGGCCGGGCTGGTCGGCCGGCGCTGGGAGATGGCCGCCCTAGAGGCCATCGTCGAGCGCGCGACCGGAGGCAGGGGCGGTGTGGTGAACGTGGTCGGACCGCCCGGCATCGGCAAGAGCAGGGTGGCACGCGAAGCCGCCGCACGGGCGGCGGGCCTCGGCGTCGACGTGGTCTGGGCATTCTGCGAGTCGCACGCGCGCGACGTCCCGTTCCACGCGGTGACTCGTCTGCTTCGCGCGGGCAGTGGAATCGCGGATCTCGACGATGCCACCGCACGCGCGCGGTTGCGCAGCACGGTGCCACCCGACGCTGACCCGCAGGATCTGCTGTTGCTCGATGATCTGCTCGGGATCGGCGACCCGGCGACACCATTACCCAAGGTGGATCCTGACACCCGACGCCGTCGGTTGACGGCGCTCCTCAACACCGCTTCGCTGTCGCGGACGCGGCCGGCGCTTCTCATCATCGAAGACGCGCACTGGATCGATGCGGTCAGCGAGTCCTTGCTCATCGATCTTCTCGCCGTCGTCCCGCGCACCCCGACGGTGGTGCTGATCACGGCCCGCCCCGAGTACGACGGCGCCCTGACGCGCGTCCACGGCGCGCATGCCATAGCGCTTGGCCCTCTGAGTGATTCCGACACCGCAGCACTCATCGACGAGATGTTGGGTACCGACGACTCCGTCGGTGCGCTGACGACGATCATTGCCGACCGTGCCGGCGGGAACCCCTTCTTTGCCGGGGAGATCGTGCGCGAGCTGGTGCAGCGTGGCGTGCTGACCGGCGAGCAGGGCCGCTACACATGCGAAACAGACGTCGCCGAGTTCTACGTCCCGGCGACGGTCCAGTCCGTGATCGAGGCGCGCATCGATCGCCTCGACGCTGTCGCCAAGCGGACCTTGAACGCGGCGTCCGTCATCGGATCTCGCTTCAGTGCGGAATTGTTGACCGAGCTTGGAATCGATTCGTCCTTCGATGAGCTTCTCACCGCGGAACTCATCGATCAGGTGCGGTTCACACCTGACGTCGAGTACGCGTTCTGCCATCCGCTGATCCGTACAGTGGCCTACGAATCGCAGTTGAAATCTGTTCGCGCGGAGACACATCGGCACCTTGCCGCGGCGATCCAGAGGCGTGACCCGGCGTCGGCGGAGGAGAACGCCGCCCTGATCGCCGAGCATCTGCAGAACGCTTGCGACGTACATGCGGCCTTCAGCTGGCACATGCGCGCTGCCGCGTGGTTGACCGGCCGGGACCTCAACGCAGCCAGGCTCAGCTGGGATCGGGCCCGCACGATCGCGGACGCACTCCAAGACGATGACCCCGCCAAACTGTCCATGCGCATCGCCCCCCGCACCATGCTGTGTGTCACCGACTGGCAGGCACGGCCGGTACAGAAAAGTTGGGGCCGCTTCTCTGAGTTACGCGAATTGTGCAGTGCGGCAGACGACAAGGTCTCACTCGCCATCGGTATGACCGGGCTGGCGACCGAACTGCTCTACGCCGAACGTCCAGGTGAGGGCTCGCGGCTGGTATCCGAACAGATGGCGCTGCTCGAGTCGATCGGCGATCCTGCCTTGACCGTCGGTCTGGCGTTCCCAGCGTTCGCCAACTGGTTCAATTCCGGCGAGTTCGGCGAGATACTGCGGTGGTCCCAGAGGGCTATCGACCTGGCCACCGGCGACCCCGTACTCGGCGCTAGTTTCGGTATTGGAACACCACTGGCGATCGCGGTGGCGTTCCGCGGCATTGCCAGGTTCTGGTTTGGTCATGACGGGTGGCATCAGGATTTCGACGACGCCATCGAAATCGCCCGAGACAGCGACCCCAGCACCTTCGCCCTCGTCATCGGCTGGACGTTCACCTCAGTGATCTACGGGGTGATCCAAGCCCATGACTCCACTTTGCGCCCGCTCGGGGAGGCGATGCTGAGGGCCGAAGAATTCGGGAACGATTTCGCGCGCGCAGGCGCACATTTCGCGCTTGGTACCGCGCTGCTGTATCGGGACGACCCCGCCGACCGTCGTCGTGGGATGGAGATGATGATCCACGCCCGCGACGCGGGACTGCCCGAGCACGCGCCGTCGCTCGTTCCCGTCGCCCACGTGTGGGTGGCCAGGGAGATGGCCAAGAACGGCGACAGGGACGAGGCCGTTTCGATGATGCGTGAGGCCGTCGGTGAGTTGCGCGAGGCGCAGCGCGTGGGCTGGGACGTGTGCAGCACGGTCGTGTTCGTGGAAACGCTGCTCGAACGCGGCCATGACGGCGACCTGGCCGAGGCGCAGCGCGAAATCGAGCGGTTGGCGATGGCCCACAGCGATCACGCCTCGGCGGTGGTCGACATCATCCTGCTTCGGCTGCGCGCGTTGATGGCGCGCGCATGCGGAGACGACGTTGCCTTCCAGGACTTGGTCCACCGCTACCGAACGATGGCGAACGCTCTGTCATTCGAGGGACACATGGCGATGGCGGAGGCTTTGGTCGGATGACTTCTGCACTGTCCTGCCGATCATGTGGCGCTGAACTGCGGGAGACCGCCAAGTTCTGCGACGAGTGCGGTGCTCCGACTGCGATTGCCGCTGACACGGCGAAGTACAAGCAGGTGACAGTGCTGTTCGCTGACGTTGTGCGGTCGACGGACATCGCAGCAAGCGTGGACATCGAACGGTTACGCGAAATCATGACCGAGCTCGTCGAACGGGCGGCGGGGGTGGTGCGACGCTACGGCGGCACCGCGGAATACAACGGTGACGGGGTGATGGCACTGTTCGGAGCCCCGGTCGCCCTCGAAGATCATGCTTTCCGGGCATGCCTTGCGGCACTCGCCATCCAGGACGAAGCCAACCTGATGGCGGACGACGTGCGCCGCCGCGACGGTGTGTCTCTCCGGTTGCGGGTGGGGCTGAACTCGGGACGGGTGATCGTCGGCGAGATCGGTTCGGGAGCACTGGGATACGCCGCGACGGGCGCAACAGTCGGATTCGCTGCAGCGGATGGAGTCGGTGGCGCCCCCCGGCGGGGTATTGCTTTCGGAATCGACCGCGAGACTGGTCGAGGGGATGGTAAAGCTCGACGATCCGGCATGGGTGCAGGTCAAAGGGTCGCAAGAGCCTGTGCTCGCTTGCCGGTTGGTGGCGACCGGCCCGCGGGACGGATTGGTGAGGCGTGCCGATGTCAGCCTGGTCGGTCGGCGCTGGGAGATGGCGGCGCTCGACGCCATCGTCGACCGTGCGATCGGCGGGCGCGGCGCAGTCGTCAACGTGGTCGGACCGCCGGGCATCGGCAAGAGCAGGGTGGCTCGCGAGGCCGCGTCCCTTGCGGCCGGTCGCGGAGTCGAGGTGTTCTGGTCCTTCTGTGAATCGCATGCTCGCGACATCTCGTTCGGTGTGGTTGCGCGGCTGCTGCGGGCGGGCAGCGGTATAGCCGATCTCGACGGCGCAGCCGCGCGTGCCGGGTTGCGGGCGTATGTGTCGCCTGATGTCGACCCTCAGGATCTGTTGCTGCTGGACGATCTGCTTGGCATCGCCGACACCGACGTGCCGCTGCCCCAGATTGACCCGGATGCGCGGCGGCGCAGGTTGACCGCGTTGGTGAACGCGACGACGCTGGCGCGCACCGAACCGGCGTTGTTCATCATCGAGGATGCCCACTGGATCGATGCGGTCAGCGAGTCGATGCTGGCCGACTTCCTCACCGTCATTTCGCGCACCCCGTTGATGGTGCTGATCACGTCTCGACCCGAATACCAGGGAACGCTGACGCGGGCCCACGGCGCCCAGACGATAGCCCTTCACCCACTGGGTGATTCGGACACCGCTGCGCTGCTTGACGAGCTGCTTGGGTCGGATCCCTCGGTCGACGAGCTGGCGGCGGTCATCGCCGAGCGGGCCGCGGGGAACCCGTTTTTCGCCGAGGAGATGGTGCGCGAGTTGGCCCAGCGAAGCGTGCTGACCGGTGAGCGCGGCGGCTATGTGTGTCGTGCGGACGTCGCCGAAGTCGCGGTGCCGGTGACAGTGCAGGCCGCTATCGAGGCGCGGATCGACCGACTGGACACCCTGGCCAAGCAGACGTTGAACGCAGCATCGGTGATCGGCGCCCGCTTCGACGCGGAACTGCTGGTCGCCCTGGGAGTCGATGCGGTTGTCGACGAGCTGCTCAGCGCGGAGCTGATCGATCAGGTGCGGTTCACTCCGAGCGCCGAATACGCCTTCCATCACCCGCTGATCCGCGCGGTGGCCTACGAATCGCAGTTGAAATCCGAGCGTGCCGAGTCGCACCGGCGCCTGGCGGCCGCGATCCAAGAGCGTGACCCGGGCTCGGCCGACGACAACGCGGCGCTGATCGCCGAACATCTCGAGTCCGCAGGCGACCTGCACGCCGCATATGGCTGGCACATGCGCGCCGCAACCTGGGCGACCTACCGCGACATCGCCGCGGCGCGCCAAAGTTGGGAGCGCGCCCAAGCGATCGCCGATGCACTGTCCGCCGAGGACCCCGACCGGACAGCGATGCGCATCGCCCCACGGACGATGCTGTGCGGGATCGCCTGGCGACTCCACGCGAACGTCGCGGGCGACCAATTGATGAATTGCGGGAATTGTGCGCCGACGCCGGGGACAAGGCGTCACTGGCGATCGGCATGGCGGGACTGGTGATGGATCAAGCAGTCCAGGGCCGGATCCGTGAGGCATCCCGGCTGGCATCGGAAGCGTGGGCCCTCATCGAGGCGCTCGGCGATGCGACGTTGACGGTGGGGCTGTCCTTCCCCATGATCTATGCCAAGGGTCACAGCGGCGAGTGGTCTGACACGCTGCGGTGGTCGCAGCGGGCCATCGACCTAGCCAACGGCGATCCGTGTATGGGCGACTTCATTTTCGGGTCTCCGTTAGCGCTCGCCTTTACGACGCGGGCCCTGGCCCGGTATTGCCTGGGTCGTCCCGGCTGGCCAGAAGACCTGCGTCACGGCCTGGCCATGGCCCGCGGCGCCGACCCGTTTTCCTACGCCACGGTTGTCGCGTATGTCTACTTCCCGGGACTACCGTTTGGCGTGCTGACTGCCGACGATCGGGCCGTGCGCGAGATCGAGGATGCGCTGCTGATTGCCGAACGATCCGCTGACGATATGGCGTTGGTGTTCGCCCGGGTGATTCTGGGCCTTGCACTGATACACCGCCACACGGATGCGGAGCGTTCCCGCGGGCGGAAGCTGCTGGCCGAGGTCAGCGAAGTGATCCAACGGCGGGGACACAGCCTGAGCGAGTTACGGCTCGTCAACGCGTACTTGGCACGTGAGAGGGCTCGGCGTGGAGATCGCGATGAGGCGATACCGCTCATGTTCGCCGCCGTCGACCAACTGGTTCGCGAGGGACAACTGCTGTCGTGGGGCACTCCTGCGACGGGTGTTCTGGTGGAGACGCTGCTCGATCGCGGGGCCGAGGGTGACGTGGCCGAAGCAGAGGCCGCGATCACCAGGTTGGCAGCGGCACCAGCCGATGACGGGCTTATTATCCGCGAGATCTGGTTACTTCGGCTGCGCGCGCTGCTGGCCCGTGCCCACGGGGACGTTATCGCCTACCAGGACTTCCTGGGCCGCTACCGCGCGATGGCGGAATCGCTTGGCTACGAAGGACACATCGACTGGGCGAGGACGATGCCATGAGAGTGAGCATGGCGTGTGCATCGTGCGCCAATGGTCTCCGAGCGAACGCCAGGTTTTGCGACGAGTGCGGTGCGCCGACCGCGGTTACGGGTGACGCAGCGGAGTACAAGCAGGTGACGGTGCTGTTCGCCGATGTCGTGCGTTCGATGGACATCGCGGCGGCGTTGGACGTGGAGCGGTTGCGCGAAATCATGACCGAGCTGGTAGAGCGGTCGGCGGTGGTGGTGCAGCGCTACGGCGGCGGGAGCGTCGAATACACCGGCGACGGGCTGATGGCGCTGTTCGGTGCCCCAGTTGCGCTGGAAGACCACGCTTTTCGTGCTTGCCTGGCCGCGCTCGCCATCCAGGAAGAGGCGAGTCGATTGGCTGCCGAGGTGGCGCGTCGGGATCGCGTAGCCCTTCAGTTACGGGTCGGCCTGAACTCGGGTCGGGTCATCGCCGGCGACATCGGCTCTGGTTCCCTGGGTTACGCCGCGACCGGCGAGGCAGTCGGGTTCGCGCAACGCATGGAATCGGTTGCGCCCCCCGGCGGGGTGATGCTCTCGGAGTCGACCGCACGACTCGTCGAGCACACCACAATCCTGGCCGAACCTGAACGGGTGCGTATCAAGGGGACCGACGAACCGGTGCGCGCGCGCCGGCTACTGGCGGCCGGCCCGCGGAAGGGGCGGGCGGACGCGAGGCTGGTGGGTCGGGGCTGGGAGATGGCCGCCCTCGACGCCATGGTGGATCGCGCGATCGGTGGCCGGGGCGGGGTGGTCAATGTGGTGGGACCGCCGGGCATCGGCAAGAGCCGAGCGGCGCGGGAGGCCGCGGCGCTGGCGGCCGGCCGCGGGGTCGAAGTGTTTTGGACGTTCTGCGAGTCGCATACCCGTGACGTCCCCTTTGGTGCGGTGGCGCGCCTGCTGCGGGCGGGCAGCGGGGTGGCCGATCTGGACGGCGAAGCCGCCCGCGCCGCATTGCGGGCTTATGTGTCAGCCGATGTCGACCCGCAGGATCTGTTGCTGCTGGATGATCTGCTGGGCATCGCGGACCCCGATGTGGCTCTGCCTCAGGTCGACCCGGATGCGCGGCGGCGCCGCTTGATCGCGCTGGTGAACGCGACAACGCTGGCCCGCACCGAGCCGGCGCTCTTCATCATCGAGGACGCGCACTGGATCGATGCGGTCAGCGAGTCGATGCTGGCCGACTTCCTCACTGTCATTTCACGCACCCCGTCAATGGTGCTGATCACGTCGCGGCCGGAATACGACGGAGCGCTCACGCGGGTGCGCGGTGCGCAGTCGATAGCCCTTGCCCCACTAGCTGATTCGGACATAACGGAGCTGCTGAATGAGCTGCTTGGGTCGGATCCGTCGGTCGGCGAGCTGGCGGCGATCGTCGCCCAGCGGGCGGCGGGGAACCCCTTTTTCGCCGAGGAGATGGTGCGCGAGTTGGCTACGCGCAGGGTGATGGAAGGCGACCGCGGAAGCTACGCGTGTCGCACGGATGTCGCCGACGTCGCGGTGCCGGCGACGGTGCAGGCGGCCATCGCCGCGCGCATCGACCGACTGACCACGGCAGCCAAGCGCACTCTCAATGCGGCGTCGGTAATCGGCGCCCGCTTCGGGGCCGACCTGCTCGCCGCGCTGGGCATCGATCCGGACTTCGACGAGCTGCTCAGTGTCGAGCTGATCGATCAGGTGCGGTTCACCCCAACCGCTGAGTATGCCTTCCACCACCCACTGATCCGCGCGGTGGCCTACGAATCGCAGCTGAAATCCGATCGCGCCCAGTGGCACGGGCGCCTGGCCACCGCGATCCAAGAGCACCAGCAGGAGTCGGTGGAGGACAACGCGGCGCTGATCGCGGAACATCTGCAGGCCGCCGGCGAGCTGCACGCCGCCTACGGCTGGCACATGCGCGCCGGCACATGGTCAACCACCCGCGATCTCGACGCCGCCCGGCTCAGTTGGGAGCGGGCACGCCGCATCGCCGACCGATTACCCGACGATGACGCGAACCGCCTGTGGATGCAGATCACTCCCCGAACCATGCTGTGTGCCACGGACTTTCACGCCCGAGCACTACAGGAGAGTCAACGCCGCTATTCCGAGCTGCAGGAGTTGTGCAGCGCGGCCGGAGACAAGGTTTCGTTGGCCATTGCCATGACCGGGCTGGCCACCGAACTGGTGTATACCGGGCGTTCGCCTGAGGGGTCGAGGCTGGCATCCGAACAGATGGCGTTGCTCGAATCGATCGACGATCCCACCCCGATCATGGCGTTGGCGGTCATAGGGTTCGTCACTTGGGCGGACGCCGGCGAATACGGTGAGATCTTGCGGTGGTCGCAGACCGTCGTTGACCTAGCCGAAGGTGACCCCGCCAAGGGAGCCGGCTTCGGTGTGGGATCGCCGCTGGCGTTTGCGCTGGCAGCTCGCAGCGTGGCCCGTTGGTGCCTGGGCCGGCCCGGGTGGCGGCAGGACCTCCACGACGCCGTCGCAATGGCCCGAGCCAGCGATCCGACAACCGTCGCCTTTGTCGTCACCTGGACCTACGGTGTGCAAATACTCTGGGGGGTGCTTCAGGCCGATGACTCCGCGGTGCGCGCGTGCGAGGAGGCGATGCAGACCGCGCAACGGGCCGGCAACGACCACGCACTGGGCTTGGCCGAATACGCGCTGGCTATCGCGCTGCTGAATCGGGACGCCGCGGGCGACCGTTATCGGGGGCTGGAGCTGCTCAGGCGGGCACGCGAGTTTTCCCGCGAGCATGGCCCCTTCCTGGTTCCGCTCGCCGACTTGGTGGTCGCCCGGGAGACGGCCAGGCGCGGCGACCGCGATGCTGCCATTGCAGTGATGCGCGACGCCGTGGCAGATCTGCAGCAGGCAGGACGGCTCGGGTTCGGCACGTGGGGCACCGCCGCTCTGGTGGAGACGCTGCTGGAGCGTGGCGCCGAAGGCGACCTGGCCGAAGCCCAAGAGGCGATCGACCGGTTGGCGACCCTGCGCGCCGATCACGATTGGGCGATTCTCGAGGTCACGCTATTGCGACTGCGCGCCCTGCTGGCCCGGACCAACGGCGACGAGGTCGCCTACCGGGACGTGGTGGGCCGCTATCGGGCGATGGCGGAATCGCTGGGCTACGAAGGGCACATCGTTTGGGCCGAGGCGATGCGTGCGGTGCCACGAGCTCAGTAGTGCACTACTGCAATTTCGCTCGGTGTGGCGCGGCAGTACTTTCACGATCTTGAGTTCTCGCCTGCTCCACGACAGCATGGATTCATCGAGGTCACGGCACGCGCAGCGACGATGCCGCTTATCACAATCTGGTCAGTCGCTACCGCGCGACGGCCGAATCGCACGGGTTTGAAGGACACCTGGACATGGCCGATGCGATGAACCCGAGTTAATCTATACCTTCAATGAATCGTCCAGCGACTGTTGGATGCCTGACGTCAGCACGGGGTGTGGACTGCATTCGACGAAGGTCGTATAGCCGTGCTGATACGACCATCGGACCGCCTGCTCGAACAACACCGGTTGGCGCAGATTGGCGAACCAGTAGTCACCGTCGAGTATCGATGTATCGAGCCCTGCGCCTGTGACCGAGGAGATGAAGGGAAGGTCACCCGTTCGCGGCTGCAGATCCGACAACGACTTGCGCAGTGCGGGCCGCAACTCCTCGATGTGAGCGGACTGGGAGGCGTAGTCGATGGGGATCCTTTCGGCTGCCACGTCGTCTTGTCTGAGTTTCGAGATGAGCTCGTCCATCGCGGCGGCTGGCCCGGTCACGACCGTCGACGACGGACCGTTGTGCGCGGCAACGGAAATCGGTTCACCCAGCCGTTCGATCAGCCGAAGCACATGTTCGACGGGCCACGGAATCGAAACCATGCCGCCCGTGCCGGCAATCGAACTGATCGCAATGGTGCGCTGGGCCACCACCTTCGCCGCGTCGTTCAACGTCAAGCCGCCTGCAATGTAGGCGGCGGCGACCTCACCGTGTGAGTGCCCCAGGACGGCGTCGGGATGGATGCCCAGTTCCCTCCACTGGGCGGCAAGCGACGCCATCACGGCGAAGGAGACGGGCAACGACAAGTCAGTCCGGTCGATCGGTCGCCTCCCCGGATTGCCGTGGACCACCTCGAGCAGCGACCAATCGAAGTACTCGGAGAAGGCGATCTCGCACAAGCGCATCTCGCTGGCGAAAGCAGGGGCCCACTCCAGCAATTCGATCGCCATGTCCGTCCACCGCGATCCGTGACCGGGGAAGACGAAGACGGTTTTCCCGACGGCATCGGCGGCAACCGCCCGGTGGTTGAACAGCGCCGAGAATATCCATGGCGCCAACGCCACATCGGCCATGGCTGCTCCATTCTGCTTGGACAGAAAGCGGCTCCGAACCCCGCGAGCCGGGGCCGTTCTCTATAGATGCGACTGGTTGAATCGTGGCTGCGGGACTGCCCGACGGGCGCAGTAGCGGGGTACTGCAATCTCGGCGGCGCTGAAGGGGTGGTTTTACCGCGCGCCCTTGCGGCGCGGCATCAGCGCGGCGAGTTCGTCGCGGCTGGTCGTCCCCGTCTTCGACATGGCACGGTAGACGTAGCTCTCGACGGTGCGCACCGACAGCGTCAGCCGCTCGGCGATGCCACGGTTGGACAACCCCTCGCCGATCAACATCACGATCTCCGTTTCGCGGTCGGTGAACGGAAGCGCCTCGGTCGCCTGCCGAAGGGCAGGAGTGGCCGCACCGCACTGCGCGGCCAGTGCGTCGGCACGCGTTGAGCAAGTCAGCGCCGACCCGCGCTTGTCCCGGCGGCGGTACGCGATGGCGGCATGCGCGGCCGCGTCGACGGCAGCGACGACGTCACCGAGGCGCTCGAACTCCTGAGAGGCCGAGGCGAGGCCGTCACCGTCACCGTCGGCCAAGGCGGCGGCGAATGCGGCGGCCGCCGCAGCCCGCGGTCCTTCGACGACGGCCGTCAGCTCGGACAGCCTGGGTGCTCCCGACGGGTCGCCGAACTGCGAGGCGGTCTGCAGGCACATCACTTCCTCGGCGAACCGCCCAGCTGCCCTTGCCTTCTCGGCGATCGATAGCACGATGCTCGTCGCCTGGCTGACCGCCCCCTGGCTCGCGGCGAGCCACGCGTTGGCCAGCCCGCGTTCGAAGTCGAGCTGACGGAACCGGCGCTGCACGTCATCGAGCGCGCTCAGCTCGGCCTGCGCCCGCTCGCTCAACCCGCGCATGGCCAGTGCGCACGCGTGGGCAACCCGGTAGCTGAACCCCCAACCAGCGGCGTACGAGGCCGACAGCCCCTGGGCGGCCCTCCCCAGCAGCCGGCACGCGGCCTGCAGGTCGCCGGCGCCGAGGGCGGCGCGTCCCGCGATTGCCGCGCCGAGAAGCCCTGCCGCCCCGGGAAGGTCGTCGGCCTGGGCGCGGATGCGGTCGGCCACCTCCCACGCGTCGGCGATCCGGCCTGCCAGCAGCAGCGCGCCGACGTGGGCGTCGGCGATGTTGAACCTCATGTGCGGGGCGTCGAGAGTGCGGGTGGCAACGTCGTATCCGGCTTCCGCGTAGTCGACGGCGTCGGACGTGCGGCCCGCATCCGCGGCGATCTGCGCAAGCGCCCACGCGATCTCCGCGCCGACGACGGGGATATCCGCGAACGCAAGGCTTTTCGAGGCCTGCACCGCGGCCTCCGGCTGGTCCATCGCGAACCAGTAGACAGTCAGGAAGGCGTCGATATAGGTGCGGGCGTCCGCAGGCGCGGTGCGTGCCGCCTCGTCGATGGTCGCTTTCGCCCGCTCCGGGTCACCGAGCGCCCACAGCAGATTGCTCGACCGCAGGAACGCGCACCTGGCGCGCTGCTCCTCGGTCAACTCGTCGGTGCGGATGCCTGCGAAGACGGCCTCCGACTCCTGCCCGCGACCCAGCCACGACAGCGCGTGCGCCCGGATCAGGCTCGGCTCCGGTCCGCCGCCGGCTTTGACGGCCGCATGCGCCAGTCGGTCGGCCAGCGCCAGATCGGCCAGCCACACAGCGCCGTGAGCCGCCCGTGACAGCAGATCGGCGTCGGGTACGAGGTCGGAGTCGACGCTCAGCGCCGCGCGGCGCACGACGACGCGGATGTCGTCGCGGTCATCGGAGGCCGCGAGTTCTCCTGCGACAAGCCCTCGCAATCGTCGTAACCGGGTCGGCGCCGCCCGCCGGCGGCGCACCTCCCCGTACAGCGGGTGCGCGACGCGCACCTCGATACCGCCGCCAGCGGGCTCGAGGGTGATGAGGCCCCTGACGTCGGCCTCCTCGACGGCGCCGGCGTCGGTGATCCGCGACAACGTCGACAGTTCGATCGGCTCGCCGACCGCCAGCAGGTCGATGACGTCGCCGACGGCCGGCGGCAGGTCACCGATGCGGGCTTCGATCAGCTCGGCCAGCCCGGGAGGCAACTGCGGATCGCCGGTCCAGCGCCACGTGTCCTGCTCGTGAGCGAGGCGCCCGTCGGCGATCTCCTGCTCGACGATGTTCTGCAGGTACAGCGCGTTGCCGTGCGTCAGCTTCCACAGCCGCGACGCGGCGTCCGGCGCCACCGCTCCGCGCAACGCGGCGCGCAGCAGTGCCTCGGTCTCCTCGGGCGGCAGGGCCTGCAGGTCGAGCCGGTCTAACGCGCCGACGTTCGAGATCTCCTGCAGCGCAATCGGAAGCGGCGCGCCGTCCCGGACGGTCAGTATCACTTTCGCCGCGTTGCGCGCCACGATCTGATGCACCACGAACGTCGACAGATCGTCGAGCAGATGAGCGTCGTCGACGGCGATGACCACGTCGGCACCCGCGGGCGCAGCGGTCAGCGATTCGACGACGCCGCGCACCAACGCAACGGTGTCTGCGGCACCCAACGGCGCCCATGCCGTGAACGCGCCGAGCGGGATCGAGCGAGCCGACGAGGCGCCGACGGTCCAGCGGGTTTCACAGCCGCGCGATGCGGCGACGGTCAACGCTTCCCGCGCGATCCGGCTCTTGCCCACGCCCGCGGCGCCGCAGATCAGGATTCCGCCGACGTTGGGCGCCGAGATGGCGGCCGCGACGGCCCGCATCTCGGCGGAGCGGCCTATTAACGGCCACGATAAATGCACCCACCGAGCCTAGGAGACCGCTGGCTCTAGCGGCCGCTTTTCACCTTCAGAACGCGCTTGCGCAGGCCGTCGGTCGCCGTATCCATGAGGCCCTTGGCGCCCTTCTTGATCAGGAAACCGGGCAACGGCACGACAGGGTCGACGGTCAACTCGAAGCGAACGTCGGTCGAGTCCCCGTTCGGTGTCAACGTGTAACGACCCTCTTGCGCCCGTTGCTGTTTGGAACTCACCAGCGTCCAGCCCACGCCGTCGTCGTGGACGGTGTAGTCGAGGACCTGCTCGTCGCTGACCCCGACGATCTTGACGACCTGCCGGGACTTCGCGGGGCGGCCCTGCTCGTCGCGCTCGAGCACTTCGACCTTCTGATGAGCCGACGACCACTCGGTCAGCGATTCCAGGTCGACAAGGACGCCCATGATCTCCTCGGGCGTCGCCTCGATGGTGACGTCGCGGGCTTCGGTGATGGCCATGTAAGCACGGTGCCCACGGCCGACGACTCCGAAACCTGCGGCTAGCCCTTCTTCACCTTCAGCACCTGCTTGCGCAGTCCGTCGGTGGCCGACTCCAGGCCGCCCTTCATCGCTCGCTTCAACACGAAACCCGGGATCGGCACCGCCGGGTCGATGGTGATCTCGAACTTGACCCTGGTCTTGTCGCCGTCGGGAGTGAGCGTGTAGGCGGCGTCCTGCTTTTTCAGCTGGCCCGAACTCACCAGCGTCCATGCCGCGGAGTTGTCCGTCCAGGTGTACTGGACCACCTGCTCGTCGGAGATGCCCATCGTTTTCAGCTTGAGTTTCACGCGCGCGGGCCTGCCGTTGTCGTCGGTGTCCAGGATCTCGGCGCCCTGATGCTGCGACGACCAGTCCGGTGCCGTCCGGACATCGGCGATGACGTCGAGGATCTCCTGCGGTGTCGCTTCGATGACGACCTCACGCGAATCGCTAATAGCCATGGCGCGACCCTAAGCCGCCTGTGCGGTTGCTGCGGCGACTTCCCGAACTTCGTCGCAGCGACCGCATTTCTCGATGGCGGTAGGCTGGCTGGCCATGAGCGCCGACGTCGACCCCACCGCCCCGCCGAGCGGTACCGGATGCGTGGAGTGCGACGCGACGGGCGGATGGTGGGTCCATCTGCGTCGGTGCGCGGCGTGCGGCCACATCGGTTGCTGTGACGACTCTTTGGAGCGCCATGCGTCGGCGCACTGGCGCGAGTCCGGCCACCCGATCATTCGGTCGTTCGAGCCCGGCGAAGACTGGTTCTGGAACTACCGGGCAGGCGAGTACTACGACGGCCCCGAGCTCGCGGCGCCGGACTGCAGGCCCACCGACGAGACCGTGCCGGGGCCGCGCGGCCGGGTGCCCGGGGACTGGGCCGAGCAGTTGCGTCGACGGAGCAGCTGAGTGAAAGCCATGGCCACCGGGTAAACCCTCGCCGTGAACAAAGAAAAGCCCGAAACCGCCTCATCGGATACTGGCCCCGAGAACGCCGACGACGATGTCGTGAGCGATCCCGCCAGAAGCGCGGGCGGCAGTGGCGATTGGTCTGACGAAGGCGGTGCCACCCCGGGTGGACCCGCCGATACCGGGGACCACACCCAGTAATCAGATCGACTCGGCCAGTCCGGACAACGTCTCGGCCGCTGTGTACTTCGGTGTCCAGCCGAGCTGCGACTTGGCCTTGTCGGTACTCATCACCGTCGACGCGCGCCCCGCGTGCAACCACTCCAAACCCGAGGGGACGAACGGCAGGCGAGCGATCAGCTCGGAGGTGGCTCTCGCCGCGACATGAGGCACTTTGAACGGTCGCGCACCGAGCGCTCGGCCCACATCCGACATCGTCAGCAACCCGTCTGCAGCGAGGTTGTAGGCACCGGGCGGCGCGGAAGTGGTTGCTGCAAGGGCGATCGCAGAGGCGACGTCGTCATGATGGACGAGTTGAACGGGCGTCCCCGGGTCGGGGAACGGCGGCTTGAGCAACGGCAAGGCCTCCGACACCTTGCGAATGCCCTCCGGTAGCCGCGTCCACGGCATCACCTCGGCGAGCGCCGGCGCCTTCGGACCCGCCACGATGCACGGCCGCAGGATGAACACCTCGAGCGACGAGCCCGCGGTGACCTCGGCCAGCGCCTTCTCGCACGCCGCCTTCTGCTCGGAGTAGTAGTGCTCCGGCGAACCGCGGGGCGGAACGTCCTCGGTGATCGGCACCGGGTTGTCGGAGTGGTAGCCGTAGGCCGCCACCGACGAGGTGTACACCAGCCGCCTGGTCCGTTCAGACGCCACCGCCGCCTCGAACACGTTGCGGGTACCCGTGAGATTCACCCGGGCACTCTCCTCACGCGAGCCCATGATGATGAACGCAAGGTGGACCACGATGTCGGCGTCGGCCACAAGAGCGTTCACGGCCGTGCGGTCGAGGATGTCGCCCTGCCTGTACTCGGTCTTCGTCCAGCCGTGAGAGTCGGGAGAGAACGCTCTGCGGGCCATTCCGATGATGCGGTCCACCTCGGGATGTGCCTCGAGCGCATCGACCGCCGATATGCCGATCTCACCTGTCGGACCCGTTATTGCGACCGTCCACCCCATGTGGAGTGGGTTCCCGCTGGCCCGCCCGCGAAACGCTTCGATCAGGCGTCGGCGAGGGCCTGTTTGGCTGCGTTGTATCCGGGGATGAAGGTGATGCCGGGCCCGCCGTGGCAGCCCGCGCTTCCGAGGTACAACCCGTCGATCGGGATGGGCTGGTCGACATAGCCTTTCGGGCCCGGTCGATTGGGGCCGATCTGGTCGGGATGGATCAGCCCGTGACAGTAGTCGCCGCCCGGCGCGCCGAACATCGTGCCCATGTGCTTGGGCGTGAACGTGGTGTGGCGAATGATCAGGCTCTCGAAGTTCGGTGCCAGCCTGGTGATTTTGTCGATCACCCGCTGCCCCATCTCGGTCTTCATTTCGCCGTAGCTGGTGGCACTGTCCGCTCTCGCCGAGTCGCTCCTCGCGTCCGCGACTGGAAACCACAGCGAGAACGCCGAGGCCGCGTGCTTGCCCGGCGGGGCGAGGCCGGGATCGTTGACGGACGGGATCTGCAGCGCGATCGACGGGTCGGCGGGCACGATGCCGCGCCTGGCATCTTCCCACTGCTGCTGCAACTCTTCGGGTGTGCTGAAAATGCCGATGTTGGACTGCATTTCGGGATCGTTGAGCAGCTCGTAGGGTGCCGCGAACTCCGGTATGCCGTCCAGCGCGAAGTGCATCTGCAGATAACTGCCGCGGTGGTCGGACCGGGAGAACCGTTCCCTGATGTCGGCGGGTACCGCGTTGGAGTCGACGAGGCCGTTGACGGTCAGGTCGGGCGCGATGCCCGAGATGACGATCGGCGCGGAGACTGTCGACCCGTCGTCGAGGCGGACACCGGTGACACGGCCGTTCCAGACCAGAATCTCGTCGACCTTGCTGCGCAACCGCAGCTCGCCACCGCTGGTGAGGAACAACTGCTGAAGGTGCGCGGTGAGCGCGCCGATGCCGCCCTGCAGTTTCTTGACCAACAGCGCGTTCTCGTCCGGCACGGCGAACCCGTATGCCAGCGCCGCGGCGGTGCCGGGTGTGGCGGGCCCGCGGTAGGTGGTGTTGCAGGCAAGAAGCGACAGCATGCCGCGCAGCGCGCCGTTCTTCTCCTTGTCGGGAAGATAGCGGTCGATCACATCGCAGACCGATCCGAACAGCATGTCGGTGATCGTCGACCGTTCGAATTCGTTTGTCGCACAGGCATACATCTCGTCCAGCGTCTTGGGTGGCGCGCCGGCGTCGAAGCGCCCGAGTGCACGCGTCGGCGCCTGGCACCACGCCATCAGGCCGGCCATCCCGTTGACCGCCTCGGCGCCGTGGACCTCGTTGATGTGCGTCAGCAGCTTCATCGGGTCGGTGTAGTAGATCAGTGGCTCGTCGCCGACGCCGCGCAGGGATACCGACATGACGTCGAGATCGACGGTCGGCAGCGCGTCAAGCCCCAGCTCCCGGCTGACCACAGCCGAGGTCGGGATCTGCACCGACCCGGCGATCTCGAACTTGAACCCGTCGAAAAGTTCGACGGTGGAAGCCATTCCGCCGGCGTACAGCTTGAAGTCCAGGCACAGCGTTTTCAGCCCGGCCTTCTGCAGGAGTGCGGCCGCGGTCAATCCGTTGTGGCCCGCGCCGACGACGATCGCGTCAAAGTCCGCCATGGGCTGAGGCTGACACGACGACAAAGTTTTGTCAATATTGACGAAACTTCGACCTAGAGGTCGGCGATGCCCTTCTCCAGGGTCTGCAGGGCCTCCCGGGTCAGCCGAGTCAACTCCGGCAACGACCGGTTCTCCCCCAGCATCCACACCTCCATCGCGCCGAACACCGCGGCGGCCATGCACCGCGAGATCACGGTGATCCGCATCCGGTCGTCGGTTCCCGGACCCGGCGGCTCGTCGCCGCCGAGGCGCTCCTCGATGACCTCGGCGAACTCGGTCTCGACCTGGCGGATGTGCCGCACGATCCGACCGGTGTCGAGTTCCTTGGCCCGCAACGACGGGATCTTCGCGACCGCCCAATCGTCATAGGGCCTGGCCAGAATCGCCGACTGGACGGCCTCGATGATCGACTCGTCGGCCGGCCGCTCTGCCAGCGCGGACCGGAACCAGTGCAGGCCCGCGTCATAGTCGGCGAACAACAGATCGTGCTTGCTGGCGAAGTGCCGATAGAAGGTGCGCAGCGACACCCCGGCGTCCGCGGCGATCTGCTCGGCCGACGTCTCCTCGACGCCCTGGGCCAGGAACCGAACCACCGCGGCCTGGCGCAGCGCTTCGCGCGTGCGCTCGCTTCGCGCCGTCTGAGCGGGCCGGACCATGGCGGTAAATTACCTCACGGGGGTTATGTCAATATTGACAAAACCCAAATCGGTCGAAAGACTCCGCTCATGATTTCGCTGATCGTGCACGCGCTCCTCGGCATCATCGTCGTCGCGTTCGTCGTCAAGCTGAACCCGACTGTGTTCAAACGCGTCGCTACGGGCCCGACGCTGTCGGCGTTGGAGATCGCATACTGGGCCATCGCGATCGTGTCCCTACCGCTCTGCTGGTACTTCAACATCCGTTACGTCTACGAGTACGCGCCGAACACGATGATCGGCCAACCGAACTGGTCGGAATTCATCGCGCTCGGGTACGCCAATCCTGGGTCCAGTTCGCAGGGCTCGACTACACCATCATCAACGTGATCCTGCTGCCGCTGTTCACCATCGTCGACGGCCGTAGGCGCGGGATTCACCGACCATGGCTGTTCTTTGTGTCGAGCCTCTTCACCAGTTGCGTGTTCGCGTTCGCTTTCTACTTCGCGACGATCGAGCGGCAGCGCAGGCACAAGCTGGCGACGTCGCCGGCAGAAGCCGCCTGACGTCTTCAACCCTTGCTGATCGTCGCTTGGTCGGGCGTCGAAATGGGTTCGGGAGGAGATCGGATACTGGGCCATCGTCGATACGTGTCCTTGAAGCTCAGCCGGTACTCCAACATCTTTTATCTCTACTAATACGCGCCTAGCACTGATGATCGGCCTCATCTTGATCTGCTCTGGATCTTCCTTCGCGCTCCTGTATATTTTTCCTGAGTTCAGTTGATGAAGGTGCTCGACTACTCCATCAGCGCCGGATTCCTGCTGGTGCTGATCACCATCTCTCCGGCGCTCGGCGCTCGATTCACGGACCGGGTCTGGTTCTGGTCGTGTCGATCGCCCCCTCAAGTCCGGTTCGGTTTGGACTTCATGGAGTTGCGGCACGCCCCGATTCCTCTGCGTGCCGCCTTCGAGTTCTACTGCTTCGCCATCTGGGCGGTCCTGACCGGGCTGTATCTCTGGCTCTAGCGCTACTCCGGCCCGATACTCGTCGGCATCGGCCTACAGTTGGAGAATGATCGCCGACGATCTGCGGCAGCGCCGCCTCGAGATCATTTCCGAGCACATGGACACCGAGGTGACCCAGGAGTTCGACCGGACCCTGGCCACGTTCAACGGCCACCCGCGCTACGAGATCATGCCGACGGGCCAGGTCTTCGACGGTGACGACGAGGTCATGGGTTACTACCGCACGACCAGAACCGCGTTTCCCGACCAGCGCCACGACAACGTCCGTCACCACGTCGCCGACGACTCCGTGATCGTCGAATTCGACCTGCTGGGAACCAATCTCGGCGAATTCTATGGTCTGCCGCCGACAGGCAGGGCGTTCCGGGTACCGATCATCGCGGTGTTCTTCTTCGACGGCGACCGCATCGTCAACGAGCGCGTCTACTTCGACTCCGCCAGCCTGGTGACGCAGATCGGCCGCGGAGAGATTCTGGCGCTGCTGGACGACACCGCCGCACCCGAGGAGCACTCCGGCCTATGAAGGTGCACCATCTCAATTGCGGCACAATGCATCCCGTCAAGGGCCCGGTCTGCGTGTGCCACGTCCTGCTGGTGGAGACCGACAACGGCCTCGTCCTCGTCGACGCCGGATTCGGAACCGACGACTGCGCGGACCCAAAGGGCCGGGTGGGCCCGGTCCGCTTCGTCACCCGGCCGGTGTTCGAGTCGAGCGAGGCCGCCGTCAATCAACTCGACCGGCTCGGATTCGGCCGTGAGGATGTCCGCCACATCATCCTCACCCACCTCGACACCGACCACGTCGGCGGCGCAGCCGACTTCCCGCAGGCGCAACTTCACGTCACCTCGCAGGAGGCCGTCGCAGCGTTCACCTCGCCGACCCGCGCCGAGAAGGTCCGATATGGTCGCCAGCAGTGGGCGAAAGACCGTGTCGTCGAACACAACCCCGACGGCGAAGCATGGCGCGGGTTTTCGGCTGCCAAGGAGCTCGACGAGATCGCACCGGGCATCGTGCTCGTCTCGCTGCCGGGCCACAGCCGTGGGCACACGTGCGTCGCAATCGACGCGGGCCATCGCTGGGTCCTGCATTGCGGAGATGCCTTCTACCACTACGGCACGCTCGACGGCACTCGCATACCGCGCACGCTGCGGACCATGGAGACGCTCGTCGCCTTCGACCGGAAGAAGATGTGGGACAACCACGAGCGGCTCGCGGATCTGTACCGGAAGCAGGAGCCGGACCTGATCATCGCGCCCGCGCACGACAACGAGCTGTTCGAACGCGCCAAGGCAACCGCCTAGGGCACCAGCACGACCTTGCCGACGTTCTCTCGCGCGGCCAGGATCCGGTGCGCTTCACCGGCATTCGCGAAGGGTACGGCTTCATGCACCACCGGCACGGCGACACCGTCGGTCAGGGCGGCGGTCAGCGGACCGATCCACGGCTCGAGCGTTCCCCTGTCATCCCACAGCTTGAGCATGTTCAACCCGATGACGGCCTTGCTGTCCGACAGCTGGTTGACGAGGTTGAAACCGCGCAGCATCGGCAGCAGCTGCGGTAAGGCGGTGCGCAGTGAGCGTTTCTCGCCCTGCTGCATGGCCGAGAAACCGTATGCGACGACCCGTCCGCCCGGGCGGATCAGCGCATAGGAACGCTTGAGTGACTTTCCACCCATCGCATCGAGCACGATGTCGTAGGGCGGCAAGCCTTTCCACCAACCGTCTTGGCGGTAGTCGATGGTGCGGTCGACGCCGTACTCGACGAGCCGTGCATGCTTTCCCGGCGAGGCGGTGCCGTGGATTTCGGCGCCCGCGGCCTTGGCCAGCTGTATCGCCGCGATGCCGACACCGCCTGCCGCCGCGTGGATCAGCACACGCTCCCCTTCGCGCAACGAGCCGTAGCCGTGCAACGCCGCCCAGGCGGTGGCGTAGTTGACCGGGATCGCCGCACCCTGTTCGAAGCTCAGCGACTCAGGCAGCGCGATCGCGTCGACCGCTGGGATGTTCACGATCTCGGCATAGCCGCCGAATCGTGTTCCGCCGAAGACCCGTTCGCCGACGCGTGCGGGGTCGACCCCGTCACCGACCGCCTCGATGGTTCCCGACACCTCGTATCCCACGACGCACGGCGGCTTGGGCGCGTCCGGGTAGAGGCCGACGCGTGCCAGGTGGTCTGCGAAGTTCACCCCTGCGGCCCGCACGCAGATCTGCACCTGACCCGCCGACGGCGGCGGCGGATCCGGTCGCTGCTGAACCTTCAGTACCGAGATGTCACCGTGTTTGGTGATGACAACGGCGCGCACGATCGATCAGACCGTCGCGTCGTCGGGCTGCTGCGCGCGACTCCGCAGGCGTCCCACAACCGCGCCGAGCAGGTCGTAGTAGTGGGTGGGCGCCACCCGGGTCAGGATGTCGAAGAGATAGGCGTCCGGACCGACGAGGATGCGCGCCTTGCCGCTCTCGACCCCCTTGTGGATGATCTGGGCGGCCTTGTCCGGCTGCGTCATCGTGATCGCGGCGAACTCCTGCGCCATCTGCTCTTGGGTGCGGCCGCGCCCCCCCGGATCCTTGCGGAACCGGGCGTTGCGCACGATGTTGGTGTTGATGCCGCCGGGGTGGACGTTGATCGCGGTCACCCCGGTGCCGCGAAGCTCCTGACGCAGGGAGTCGGTGAAGCCGCGAACGGCGAATTTCGCCGAGCAGTAGGCGCTCTGGTTGGGCATCCCGGCCAGCCCGAACACGCTCGAGGTGTTCACGATCACCCCGGAATCCTGCTCGACCAGGATCGGCAGGAACGCCCGCGTTCCGTTGACGACACCACCGAAGTTGATGTCCCACAACCAGTTGTCGTCGTCGGCGTTGGAGTCGAGAACACTCGAGGCGGTGGCGACGCCGGCGTTGTTGAACACCGCAGCCAGCGGAGCGGGTGCCCAGTCCCGCACCTCGGCCGCGAAGTCGCGCTGGGCGTCGGCGTCGCGAACGTCGAGCACGCGCGTCAGGCTGGGACCCGAAAGGCCGGCCTCGGTCTCCTTCAGCCCGACCTCGTCGACGTCGATGAGAGCCACCGGGCTGCCGTGACTGGACAGGCGATGCGCCAGGCCGCGACCGATGCCGGACGCCGCTCCAGAGATGACGACCGTGCGGCCGCTGATTCTCCGCTTAATGGCTCTGCTCATGAGTGCTCCTTCAGTTCGGTGGTGTCGGCCGGCGCGGAGGCGACGTGTTCGGTGAGCACATCGATCAGGCGCTCCCACGCTCCGCTCGGAAGGTCGTGGCCCATTCCTGCGATGGTCTCCAGCCGTGCGCCGCGAATGGCGGCCTTTGTCGCGGCGCCGCCGGTGGGGTGGACCATCCGGTCGCGGTCGCCGTGGATCACCAGCGTCGGGACATCGATGCCGGCGAGTTCACGGGTGCGGTCACCGGATCGGAAGATCGCCGCGAGCTGACGGGGTGTGCCCGCGCTGCTCGGATCACGGTCCCAGCCGACGGCTGCCCGCTCACGGACGCGCTGCTCGTCGAACGGGAAACCGTGCGAACCGATGTGGCGGAAGATGGCCATGTCGCGGGCGATCGCCTGCTCGCGGCTTCGCGGCGGCTTCGCGGTCGCCAACCTCCACCACGTGGACATCGCGGGCCTGCCGATTTTCGGCGCACCGGTGGTGGACATGATCGACGTCAGTGTGCGCACCCGGCCGGGGTACTGTGCGGCGACGGTCTGGGCGATCATGCCGCCCATCGAGATGCCGGCCAGATGGGCGTCCCGGTAGCCGAGCGCTTCGAGGAGCCCGACGGTGTCTCGCGCCATGTCACCGAGGTGGTATTGCCGTGGATGGTTGCCGCCGCGCAGGATCCAGAACGGTTTCGGCGGAGGGAATTTCATGTAGGTGGACCGTCCGACGTCGCGGTTGTCGAACCGGGTGACCCGGTAGCCGCGCGCGGCAAGCGCCGTCACGAAGTCGGTCGGCCAGGAGCCGTGCAGCTGTTGTCCCAGCCCGCCGATGAGCACGATCGGCGGATCGTTCTCCTCGCCCACCTGTTGGTAGCACAGCTCGATGCCGCGACCGACATCGACGACCTTCTCGTCGTCGAGCGTCACGCCGTCACCCTCTGCACATCGCTTCGAGTCGTTGATGTCGATCCCGCCTTTCGTCGGTAGACAACGGCGCGCCCACCGCGCGCCGGTGCTGTGGCCACGCCGCGCGAGTGAACGCGCTCGCCTGTGGAATAGGTTGTGCCGAACTCGAACTCCCGCAGCAGGGTCCGCAGTGTCACGGTCATCTCCATGTTCGCGAAGGCGGCGCCGATACACCGGCGGATGCCTCCGCCGTACGGGATCCACGTATGGGTATCGGGGCTTGCGCCGAGAAAACGGTCGGGGTTGAACGCCGTCGGGTCGGTGAAGTTCTGTTCCGACGAATGCGACATCGTGATGCTCGCAATGACGGCATGACCCTCCGGTATCACCCACTCGCCCAGCCGAATCCGCTGACGCGCGACCCTGACGGTGGCTTCGACGACGGGGCGGATGCGCTGCACTTCCCATATGGTGGCCTGCAGCAACTCGGTGCCGCCCGAGTCGGCTTCCGCGGTGAGCCGGTTCAACAGCCGCGGATGCCTGCGCAACCGCTCGATCGCCCACGCCAGCGTCGTGGCCGTGGTCTCGTGGCCCGCAGACAGCAGGGTGAGCAGTTCGTCGGCGATGTGGTCATCGGAGATCGGCGAGCCGTCCTCGTAACGTGCCGCGAGCATAAGGGCCAGCACGTCGGTGCGCTCGGAGAATGCGGGATCGTCGCGCGCCTCGGCGATGAGGTCGGCGATGATCTGGTTGTAGCGCCGGCGGTACCCCTGAACCCGTCCCCACGGGCTCCACGGCCCGAGGTCACGCCGAAAAGCCTGCGGCATCACGGCCATCCGCGAGGCGAGCGGGATCATCGGCGGGAACAGCGCACGCAATTCGTCGAACGAGGTCCCCTGCGCGCCGAACACGGTGCGCAGGATGGCGTTGAGCGTAATGCGCATCATCGGCTGCAGCGTTTCGAACTCACGGCCTTCGGACCACGTCGCGATCTCACGCATCACTTCTTCTTCGACGATCGCCTCGTAGCCGGTCATGCGTTTGCCGTGGAACGGCGGCACGAGCAGTTTCCGCCGGGCGCGATGCTCGTCACCGTCGAGGCTGAACGTCGAGCCCGGGCCGAGCACGGTGCCGAGGTTGGAGGCGCGGCCGACCAGGTCGCTGCTCGTGGTGAACAGGTCCTTGATCAAGGCCGGGTCGCTGATCACGGCGGTCTCGCCGAACATGGGCAGGTTCACCGTGAACGCGGTGCCGTAGCGGCGGCCTATCGAGGCCACCGCACGGTGGCGCGCGGTGAGGAAGGCGACGCCCATGAGGGCCTTCGGTACCCGCGGCCCCGGCGGCAACCGAACCGGATCCTTCGTGGCCTCGCCCATGTCGCCCCTTAAGTTGGTACTCCAAGGTACCGCCTACGGTACGTCACCGTACCGGCGCCGACAACCCCCTTCTACATATGTGCAATAAAGGCGTGGTTGTCGGTGCTCACACGGATCTCCCGTCAATGCGGCATGCTGATCTGCTGTGACCCGTTGGTATCCACTCGAGACCGCCGACGAGGACTTCCTGACGTCGGCTCCCCACGTCTTCAGCTATCAAAAGCGTTTCGCCGCGCCACCGCAGGCGGTGTGGGCCCAGCTGACGTCGGATGAGTCGATCGCGGCTTGGGGACCGGCCGTCAAGCAACTCACGTGGACGTCGCCACGCCCGTTCGGTGTCGGCACCACCCGCGACGTCGTCGCGCCGGGCGGAGCCACCATGCGGGAACGATTCTTCCGCTGGGAGGAGGGCAGCCGTAAGTCATTCGCGGTCTACGAGTCGTCGATCCCTGCCTTCAAACGCTTCGCCGAGGACTATCTCGTCGAACCCGACGGCAGTGACACCCTGTTCACATGGACGCTGGCGATCGAGCCGAAGAGTGCGTTGGCCCTGCCGGTCAAGGTGCTCGCGCCGGTCATCAAGGCTGCCTTCGGCAAGATGCCCAACGACGGTCAGCGCTACTGGGCCAAGCATTTCAAGGGCGCGTAGCGACGCTTGTATTCGTTTCCTGGCGCTCGAAAGCAGCAAACCAAGTCCTGGCAAACCGTGATCGGGCCCGCGCTGGGCGCTTGACGCCGGGGTCGATGCCCGCCGAGCGGTCGGGCGCTACGCAGCTCGGTTCAGCAATTGATGTGTGAGGCCGCTCGCCGTGGTGAGGGATTCGACGGTGAACCTGTCCTGAAGATCGCCCAGTCCATCCCAGAGCGATACGCCGTGCCCGAGAACGATCGGCACGATCACCAGGTGCATGAAGTCGATCAGGTCGGCCTCGAGGAATTGACGAACCGTGGTCGGCCCACCGCCGATGCGCACATCGCGGCCGGCGGCAGCGTCCTGGGCCAGGCTCAGCACCTCCTGCGCGGACCCGTTCACGAAATGAAAGCTCGTCCCGTTGGCGAACTCGATCGCGGGATGCGGGTAATGGGTCCACACGAATACCGGTGTGCGAAACGGAGGCTCGTCTTCCCACCAGCCGCGCCATCCGTCGTCCGGCCACTCGCCCGTCTGCGGACCGAATTTCCGGCGCCCCATGATCTCGGCGCCGATGCCCTGGCTCCACATACTGGTCAGTGCCCGGTCTGCCGTGATCGGGTCGTCCACTTTGTCGACACCGTGAATGACGCGACCGTCGAACTTCCCGAAGAGCCGCTCGGCGCCGCCGATCGGTTGATCGAAGGTCACGTGGCCACCAGCGGCGTAGCCGTCCATGGAGACGTTGAGGTTGTGCACTCGGGTCCGCGGCATGGACGCTCCTCCGTTGGTGACAGGAAATGGATAACGGAGGTACGACCCGTCGGAGCACCTGAACTCATCGCAGATACGGAGAATGTCAGGGCATAACTCGATCCTTAAACCGACGTCTTGAGCTTGTTTCACCCCGGTGCAAGCTGGGAATTACGGTGCCGTGCTGACCGCCCTACTGTTCGGGCTCGCGGCATCCAGCGCTTTGGTCATCGGTTCGGGTATCGGGGCGCGGTGGAGCCCACCGAAGAAGGTGACGGGCGTGCTGCTCGCCTTCGCCAGCGGAGCCCTCATCTCGGCACTCGCCTTCGAACTGTTCGAAGAAGCGTTCGCCATGGGCGGTGCGGTGCGTGCTGGCCTCGGACTGCTCGCCGGGGCCGCGACGTTCGTCGCTGTCGACACCGCACTGGACAGATACATCAGTGGCAAGACGGGTCCAGACGAACGTGAAGTTGCCGCCTCCGGCGCGCGGGGCGGAGTTGGACTCGCGCTGCTGGCAGCGGTGACGCTGGACGGAGTGCCAGAAAATCTGGCGCTGGGCGTGTCGCTCGTGGGCGGAGCCTCGCTATCCCTGCTGGTGGCGATCTTCTTCTCCAACCTGCCAGAGTCACTGGTTGGCGCCGTCGCTATGCGCAACGCGGGGACACGTCCGCGCACCGTGATCCTCACATGGGTGTCGTGCGCGGTCTTGTTGGCGGCCGCCGTTGTCGTCGGCCGGGCAACCGCATCGGGCCTGAGTGAACACCTGTTGGCGGTGGCTCTGTCCTTCGCCGGGGGAGCCGTGTTGGCCTCGCTTGCCGACACGCTCATGCCAGAAGCGTTCGAGCACGGTAGACCGCTCAATGCCCTATCAACCGCAGGTGGCTTCTTCCTTTCCTTTGTCCTAGCGGCGTAAGGGGACCGCCCGAGCAGAGCATCGGCGAAGGACTGCAACGGATGATTGCCCTAGGAACTCATCGAGAAAGCCGACTATTTCGGCTTCCCGTTCCCCCCATTTCCGTTGGCCTGCCCGTTGTTTCCGTTTGCGGTGCCGTTGCTTCCGTTGCCGGTCTTTCTATCGCCTACGCGCCTGGCGCCGTTGATGTTGCCGGTGTCGTTGCCGCGGCTGACATTGCCGTAACCATTCCCATTGCCGCTGTTGCCTGAGCCGCCGCCGCTGAAGTTGCTTCCCGTGCCGCGTACTTCGGGTGGGGTCGCTTTCTCGACCGTGCGTGTCGGCAAAGGCTGTTTCACTTCCGCAACCACCACAACGGGCACCGGCGAGGAAGCAACAGTCGGCGCTGTCGGCCGAGGAATCTCCGTCACCCCAATCGGGGACGGCACGGGCGTGCTGACGCTGAAGGTTCCAGGCGCCGTCGCGGGTGTCGTCGACGTCGTCTTCGACGTGAAGGCAAGCACCGCGGTTGCCATCGCCACTAAAAGGACTGCGGATCCGGCAGCTTCGAATGCCCGCCTCGGTGAGCGTTTGACCGAGGCCGCCGACATCGTGGCCACCGCTGGTGAGCTCTTGAGGCGTGACACCCTCTGCGATCGGCCATGAGAAATGGCAGGAACGGGACTGACGAGCCCGACCTTTTCTCCGTTCAATGCCCTCCGCATAGCGTCGGCGCTACCGAATCGCCGGAGCGGATCTGGTGACATCGCACGCTCGATCACGTCGGCAAGTACCGGATCGATGTCTGGACGCAATTCCTTCACCGGCGGTGGACGGCCCTCGATGATCGCATGCGCCAGTGGCATTATGTCCTCTTGCGGGAACGGCTTTCGACCCGTCAGCGCCTCATATCCGACGACACCGACGGCATAGAGATCGTCATCAACGGATGCAGGCTCGCCGCTAACCCTGGCGGGGCTCATGTACGCCAGCGTGCCGACGATATGACCAGTCGTCGTGTGGACAGACGCAGCGGTTTTCACAATCCCGAAATCGGCGACTTTGACGATGCCCGATGGCGCGAGCAGCAAGTTGCCGGGCTTGATGTCACGATGCAGCATCCCGGCATCGTGCGCGACAGCAAGTGCCGCGAGCACGCTGCGGAGCGCCGCACAAGCCTGCGCCTGAGGGAGCGGTCCGAGCGCTATCTGGTCGCCGAGCGTGTCGCCCGGCAGTCGCTCCATCACGATGAACGGAGTCCCGTCGTGGTTACCGATGTCATACACCCGGACAATGTTGGGGTGGTTGAGAGCCGCCGCCGCGCGCGCCTCGATTTCGAACCGTTGCCGGACATCGGCTTGCGAGCTCAGACCCCGGCGAAGGAGTTTGATGGCGACGGGGCGGCTCAAGCGGGTGTCCCAGCCGTCAGATACTTCGGCCGTGGCGCCGAAACCCAGCACGTCGCGAACTTCGTAGCGTCCGCCAAGTAGCCCGGCGCTGTTCATGACCCTTAGGTATCCGTAATTTTCGCAGTACAAACCCTGACGGCCTCGGGGTGCAGCAGCCCGAGGTCGTAGCGGGTGACGACGCGGATACCGATCTGGTCGTAGTCGGCGTACCGCTCGGTCAGGATCGTCACGCTGGGTGCTTCGTCGCGGGCGACAGCCACCTGGGACATGTCGGCCAGCACGGCGGTGCCCTGCGGCAGCTTATTGGTCGGAGTCACACCGATTCCGAACAGTCGATACGTCGGCCCGGAGGTCACATCGGCCTCTAGGAGGTACTTCTTGGAGTCGGTGGCCTCCTTGAGCTTGCGCAGCGCGATGAAGTCGGTGCCGTTGACGAACCAGCGATTCGGCATGACTTCGGCGGCCGACGCAAGCGCGATGGCGTCGAGCAGCGAATCGGCGTCGGCCACGTCCAGATCACGGGTCTGCACCCAACTGGTTGACCGTGATCCCGTTCGAGGCTTCACCTTCCGTCGCCGTGACGACGGTAACGCTCGGGTCGGTGCCGCCCGTCAGAGACGAGCCGTCCGCGGTGATCTCGTCGACCGCTGTGGCGGCGAGGCCGCTGGCGAACGTCACGGTGTAGGGTCCGCCGGCCGAACCGGCGACGGTGGCGTTGCCCGACCCGATGGTCGACAAGCCTTGCAGGGCGGTCTGCACGGTCGAGGAGGCGGCGTTGTGGGCGATCCCGGACGTGGTGGCACCGCGGAACGTCAGCGTGAACGTGCCGCCCGTGGGACTACCGGTGACGGTGACGGTCTGCACTTCGTTGGTGGCCTGACCGTGGCCCATCAGCAGGGCGGTGTCGAGCTTGTCGGAAACGACCTTGACCAACCGATTCTTGAGCGTGGCGACGATACCGATCACGGCCTGGCGGGCCAGCTCGCGGCTGTAGCGTTCGATGACCTTGATGCTCTTGCGGTCGGTCGGCACCAACACCACCTCATCCCAATCAGTTTCGTGATCGGATGGGATCAACTGGTTCTCACCGATGAAGCCGACGGTGGACGACTTAGTCAGCTCGGGATGCGCAGAACGCCTGCGGTGTCGAAGATCCGGGGTCCGGACGAGAGGACGACGCTGGCTGCTTCAAGGGGCTGCACCAGCAGGCTGGAGACCTGGTCGGCGAGCAACTGGGGGTTGGCGGCGGCGGATTCAACCACGGGAATGTCCTAACGATGCAGTGGATTCGGTTCCCACGTCGTCAGGACGGTAAAGGGGCCGCCCACCAGGAGCGGCCCCTCTAGTGTATCGCGGTTTCAGGCGCTGCTTGATTCCAGGATTGACTGGGCTTCCTGCGCGGCCCGTACCGCTTCGTCAACTTCTACGACGGGGTAGACCTGGTATTCGACGAAGGCGCCGAACAGGCTGGTGGTGTCTATCAGATCACTTGGGTTGTCGGTCTCCACTACGGCAATTGTTCCACCGCCGTCCACCCTGGCGAGGAATTGGTGGAATGTTGTGCCGGCGGCTGGTTTCCACTTGGAATACAAGTCCAAGAGTTCTCGCTGAGCTGTTTTATTCTCTGCTGCGGAGCCGTTTCGCAGGAACTTCATCGAAACCACGTACTTCATTGATTTCTCCTAGCACTTGGCTGAACTAGTGGTCGTGCGTGAGCGCGATCCACAAGCTCGCCCCCGCACGCTCACAGCTTCCGCCCACCGCGGTGGAATAACAAATGTCAACAGGGAAAGCGAATGGCGTCGATGCTCTGGCGAATAAGCGGGTATACTAATGCGCTCTCTGTCGTAGCAGGCGGCGAAATCGACACTAGAGCCGCTCCCCGACATGGCTCCTTGCCCGATGTCACCAGTCGGCGTCGGACTGGTTCGACAGGAGACGACCAAGGGCGGCGGGGCACGATCGATCTCGCTCCCCCAATTCGCCGTCGACGCGCTCCATCGGCGCAAGGGTGACCCGTTAAGGACAGGCGCGTCAGGCGTGATCTTCCCGTCGTCCACCGGCACATTGCGCGACCCCGACAACTTTGGAAAGCAGTGGCGCGAGGTACGCCAATCCTTGTGTCTGCCGGAAGTGTCGTCACACAGCTTCCGTAAGACGGTGGCCGCGCTGATTGACGACTCGGGGTTGTCGGCGAGGATCGGGGCCGACCAGCTCGGCCACGCCCGGCCGTCGATGACTCAGGACGTCTACATGTCACGCGGCCAGGTGCACACAGAGGTCGCCGATGCGCTCGACAAAGCGGTCGGCGTAAACGACGAATAAACGTCAAGTAGCGATGAGAACCGAGAGGGAAGTAGCCTCTGACGTGGCCAGGGACGGGATCGAACCGTCGACCTTCCGCTTTTCAGGCGGACGCTCGTACCAACTGAGCTACCTGGCCCGACGGCACCGCTGTGCCTCGCCGCCGTTTGGCGACCCTGACGGGACTCGAACCCGCGACCTCCGCCGTGACAGGGCGGCGCGCTAACCAACTGCGCCACAGGGCCTTGCTTCTCACATCCTGCTCCGCGTCGCCACGAAGCGTGTACCCCCTACGGGATTCGAACCCGCGCTACCGCCTTGAAAGGGCGGCGTCCTAGGCCGCTAGACGAAGGGGGCCTGCCGAATCTCTCCGGGGTACTCGCAACGCCGATGACGCTGGGAGCCTCGATAGCTTAGGGTACCGGGACCCCAATCCTCAAACGTGCTTCGGTCAGCCCACCCAGTATCCTTACCCATCGCGCCCCTATAGCTCAGTTGGTAGAGCTACGGACTTTTAATCCGCAGGTCCTAGGTTCGAGCCCTGGTGGGGGCACCACGACCGCCCTGGTAGACGCGTCATAGGGCTAATGGAGCGGCTCGCGCCCCAGCTCGCCCCGGCGTTAACCGGCGCGTGGCGGGATGCCGCAGCACGGCAAACCGTATGCCTGATAATTAGCATGTGCTTCAATTTGCTGCGTGGGGGCAGGGGGCCATCGCCTATTCACCAGACGTGCTGTGCTGCTCGGCACAGCGGCCGGCCTCGCAGGCCTGGCCTCAGGGTCGCGGTGGGCTGGTGCCGACGACAACGCGCCCTACTATCCATCGACCGCCAAAGATCAGCCGTTTCTTCCCAATTTCAGATTTCAGGGCTTCCATTCGCCCCGCAATATCCGCAAGTACGTGGAGGACCTCCCCATCCTTCCCCGGCGGCGGCTGGGCGGCGACATCGTGGCAGCGGAGTCGATGCACAGTTTCAGTGTCGACATGCCGCCCGCGCCGAGTTGGGGTTTCGACGGCGTCACCCATCTCGGGCCCGTCATCGAGGTGCAGCGCGGTGAGGTCACCCCGACCCGGTTCGTGAACAACCTCGCCCGACATGTCATGGCGGACTACGTCGACCTGTCGCTGCACGGAGTCAACCCTGAGGACATCGACCGGCCGCCGTTGGTCATCCACCTGCACGGCGCGCCGAACACCCCGGTAAACGACGGCTACCCGACGGCGGTCATGCGCCCAGGCGAGAGCATCGACTACACGTTCAACAACGACCTCGAGGCGACGACACTCTGGTACCACGACCACTCGATGGGCGTCACCAGGCTGAGCATCTACGCCGGGCTGGCCGCACCGTACTGGGTCCGCGACGAATTCGACACCGGGGAGGACGACAACCCGCTGGGGCTCCCGGCAGGCGAGTATGAACAGCCGCTGATCATCTGCGACAAGATCTTCATACGCGACGGACGGCTGCGCTACGACAGTGTCCGCACCAACCTCCTCCAACATCATTGGAACGGAGGACTTTCCGGTGACGTGATGATCGTCAACGGCAAAGCGTGGCCCAACATGACGGTCGACAAAGGCGTGTACCGGCTGCGGAT
Organism: uncultured Actinomycetota bacterium; assembly: GCA_963786995.1. GTDB lineage: Bacteria > Actinomycetota > Actinomycetes > Mycobacteriales > Mycobacteriaceae > Mycobacterium. Next base: position 658,325 of record CAWBBH010000013.1, read on the forward strand.
CACCTCGTCGACGTCGATCAACGACTTCCGGTTCGCGTTCTCCAACGGCATGCCGTTCTGGGTGATCGGCAGTGACGGAGGACTTTTGGACAAGCCCGCGATGGTGGGCGCGCTCGACGTCTCCGCGGCCGAGCGGTACGACATCCTCGTCGACTTCACCGGCTTCGAAGAGGGCGACCAGGTCGAGATGGTGAACACCGTCCAGATCGGGTGGATCGGACAGCTCGGCGGCAATGCCTGGCTGGGCGAGGTGATGCGGTTCACGGGCACCGGCAGGCCCGGACGGTTCACAAAGATTCCGGAAACCCTGCGCGGCGAGAAAAGGCAACCGAAGTTGCTGCCCGCCTTGATGACCCCGACAGAACCGCCAGTCACCCACACGATGAACCTCAACCTCAACCGCGAGGGAGACTGGCTCGCACGGGTGAACATGAACATCGACAATCTCGACTTCGACTCTCCCGACATCGACATCGCCCGCCAAGGCACCGTCGAGCAATGGAACCTCGTCAATGCCGACGTCACGCTGGAGACCCACGCGATCCACACCCATCTTGCACAGTTCCGCGTCCTCGGACGACACGACTTCGACCGCCGTCGGTACGCACACGAACTCGACAGCCCCGGGCACATCGGCGACCGCAAGTGGAACCCGTCGGCCGAGGACTACCTCATCGGACCGTTGCAGGATCCGGCCCCCTACGAGCGGGGCTGGAAGGACACAGTGCGGTGTCCCCGCGGCCAGATCACGCGGATTCTCATCCGGTGGCCGACCGCCGAGGAACTCGGCTTCGATCCCGATGCGCCGTTCGCGGCACCCGACGGGACACCGCTACAGGGCTATGTATGGCACTGCCACATGCTCGACCACGAAGACAACGTGATGATGCGCAAGATCCGCTTCGTCTCGGCCTCGACCGACGCGAGTGTGATGCCCATGCCTGACATGCCGATGCACGAGCACCACTAGCCGGCGCCTTGTCGTACGGTCTGGCCAGCCATCCACCGGCCTTGCTGCGTCGCTCGCGCGACGGGAAAGTCGTGCGACTCCTCGACGCCGACGGTCCAGTGATGGGGCCCATTCGCGAAGCCACCTACACCGAGGGCCAAGTGAGGCTCGAGCCCGGCGACATTCTGGTCATGTACACGACGGCCTGGTCGAGCGCCGCGGCCGGGACATCGCGACAGGCATCTCGCAAGCACAGCGCCTGTTAGCGGGCTGGCGGTCGGAGATCGCGCTGGCTGAAGGATGCCGGCAACTCACGGAAACGCTTGCCTCGCCGCCTCGCCAAGACGACGTCTGTGTTATCGCCGTGCGCCTCCGGCTACGTCCCAGCGACTCCACCCCGGCGCTACCCCGGCGGCTTGGGGCGTATCCGGATCGGCCCCTAAGACAGCCGCAACCGCGCCGCAATCGGCCCGGAACACCCGTTGAGCTGCTTGTTATACAGTCTCGACCGCCATTGCCGCAGCTAGACAGCTCACGACGTGCGACGCGAACGGGTTCTTTTAATCCGCAGGTCCCAGGTTCGAGCCCTGGTGGGGGCACCGTACGACTTGGTCAGCGCACTTTCCGACATCGAGCGCAGCCGAGCGGCGTCTTACCCCGGTGATACCCCGGCGGAGAGGCGTAGTCGTTTGTATGAGCAACGCACGGTTCGGCGACGGCCTGCGATTTGCGATCTTCTACACCGAACTGCACGACCGGCTGCTACGACCCTTACTCGCCACCGACCAGCCACAAGCCCCCGCGCCCATTACGAAAGGCGTTGCACATCACAGATATTCACATCAACGGAACCAATCGACTAAGCCCGGCTCCTGCGCCGAACGCCGCCTGAAGACTCAAGACAACTCCCAACGTTCTAGGGGACAAGGATCCCTAGCACGCTCCGGGGAAGTTCAAATTGAATGGGTCGGCAATGCAATTGCCGGGCTTCGGCGCCGCCGGTTGCCCTGGCGCGCGTACGTCCTGCAGGCATTGCATCTGAGTCGTGGTATTCCACGAGACGGGAGCATCAGCGCCTGGCCGGGTGCCGCGCGCGATCCCGTCGGAACCGACTGTGCCCACGAAGTCGACCCTGGAATCGGGGTCATACCAGGCGACGTTGACCTGACCGTTGGGGTCGATGGTGCCCGTGATATTGCCGCTATCTCTGGAACCGTTCGGGTAATACCACGTGGCCGGCCCGCTGGCGACCTGGTTAGCCGATTCGAAGCCCACGCTCTCCCCGGTAGCCTGCTTGAGAGACATGGTGCCGTTGAAGCCCCACTGCGGGCAGTCGCTCGGCGCGAGCGGAAAGTTCGGCATGGCCTGGACGGGCGCCGCGCCGAGTACACCCAACGCGAATATCGCGGCAGCCGCTGCGCGCAGCGGCCCCCTAAGGGGAAAATTGGTCTCTCTCATCATGGACGAACCCTTCTGGGTTGTGACTGCAGAGACAACCCCGCCGAGCTAAAGGTATCTCTGTTGTCCTCCGAGAGAAATAGGGTGTTTCCCTACATTCGCCGCGCTGGCCCATGCTTGCAAATGAACGGTTTCCGCTGGTCAACATGGGTAGATCGAGCCGTCGACGTACCCATCGACCAGCTTCCGTCGCGAAGCTATTCAGGCTACTGACCGGTAGAGTCGCCACCCGGGCCAACTTCAGCCCTTCCCAGGTTCGAGCCCTGGTGGGGCCCCACGAAACTATCTGCGACGTCGGTTGAGTGCTTGATGTTTTTACTTCGGTTGGTGGCTGACAGTGTTTCGGCTGATGCTCGACACCTACTTTGGTTGACCCTTGACACTCCCGATATGGCGGTGATCTTTGACGGTGTCGCAAGCGGCAGAGAAGACGGGGGTGGCGCGTCAGATGACCGCGCCTCAAGATCGCGACTAAGTAGTGCCGGGCCGAAACCGGGCGAGATTGCAGTGGGGTGCTACTGCGCTCGTTGCACCGAACGCGACTGATGATTCATCCGTCATAAAACAACGAAGAAGACACGAAGTGTCCGATAACTCATCGTGGCTTCTCCATCGCAGTTACGGCGGACGGATGGCCGCGGTGTTACGGCGACGATCTCCCCACCCGCGACCGGCCACACTCGCCGTACCCGTCGACGCAGGAGAAGGCAATCATGCTGGACCGGCTTGCACGACTAGCAGTGGCCCGGCCGAAGGCGGTTCTCGCCGCGACCTTGGTACTCATGGTTGCCGCACTTGCATCCGGATCGGGGATCAGCGAGCGGCTGTCAGGCGGCGGCTTCTACAGCGTTTCTTCCGAATCGCAGCGCGCCGCCGCCGCGCTCGAGCAGCGTTTTCACGTCGGCAAACCGAACCTGGTGATCCTCGCGACCGACACCGGAGGCGGGTCTGTCGACGATCCCGGTGCGGTTGCCGCCGGCGAGGCGCTCACTCAAGAGCTTGCCGCCAAGGCTGGTATCACAACGGTCACCTCGTACTGGGGACCAGGCCAGTCCGAGTTGCTCCGTAGTAAGGACGGGACCAAGGCGCTGATCGTGGCGCACGTCGAAGGCGATGAGCGCGAGTTTGCGGCGGCGGCCAGACATCTCATCGCCAACTACCGTGACACCGAGCGCGGTCCGCTGAAGCTCGAACTCGGCGGTGAGGCGGTCAGCTACAACGATGTGACCGATCAACTCAATCACGACCTGGCGATCAGTGAAGCAATCGCTATGCCGATAATCCTGCTGCTGATGACGCTGGTATTCGGCAGTCTCGTGGCAGCCGGCCTGCCGCTCTTGACCGGTGTGCTTTCGATCATGGGTTCGCTCGGCCTTCTCGCGTTGCTCTCGAATGTCACTCCGGTGTCCAACTATGCGCTCAACGTGACGACGATCGTCGGTCTGGCTCTGGCCATCGACTACAGCCTTTTGGTGCTGACGAGGTTCCGTGAGGAGCGGACTCGGGCTCAGTCCCTCGATGATGCGATCATCGAATCGGTTCGAACCGCCGGCCGCACGGTCGTGTTCTCTGCCGCCACGGTGACGCTGTCGGTGCTGGCGCTGCTTGCCTTCCCGATGGTTTTCCTGCGGTCGATCGCCTATGCGTGTGTCGGTGTGATACTGCTCGCGACGGTGTGCGCGCTTGTCGTGATGCCCGCACTGTTGCGACTTCTGGGCTCCCGCATCGACTCGCTCAACGTGCGCCGGGCGATTCTGCAGGTGTTTGGGCGTCGCGCACCGGCCGAAGCGCGGGCTGACGAGGACGGGTTCTGGTTCCGCAGTTCACGGCTGGTCATGCGGAGGCCGGTCGTGATGGGGGGCGCGGTTCTGCTCCTGGCCCTGGTGCTCGCGGCACCTTTCGGCTCGATCCGCTTGAACTTTCCGGATGACCGGTCGCTGCCGGCGACGATTGAAAGCCGAAGTGTCGGCGACGTGATCCGCTCCGAATTCCCGGCACAAGCGACCGCTGCGATGGATGTGCTCCTCGACAGATTCCGCAAGCGCGGATCAGCTGGACGGGTACGCCGGGGCGCTGTCACAGTTGCCGCATGTCGTGGCAGTCAAGCTGGGAGTGACAAGCTATGTCGACGGGCAACGGATAGGCGAAAGGCCGATGCCCGGCGCCAATGGCGCCTATCTACAGCTGCTCCCAGACGTCGATCCCTATAGCGACGCGGCCGATCTGCTGCTTGATCGGGTACGCGGAACACCAGCTCCAGGTACCGTGCTTGTCGGCGGACTCACTGCAGAGAACGCCGATACCAAAGATGCTTTGTTCGAACGAGTTCCGTTAGCAGTGGCACTGATCGTGCTGGCGATGTTCGGCGTGTTGTTCGCGTTCACCCGAAGCGTGGTACTGCCGATAAAGGCGTTGCTGCTCAACGTAGTCAGCTTGTCTGCGACTCTCGGCGCGATGGTGTTCATCTTTCAGGAGGGTCACCTCAAGTGGCTGGTTGGAGATTTCGCTGTCACCGGGACACTGCCTGCACCCGTCCCGATCCTCATCCTTTGTCTCACGTTCGGGCTGTCCATGGACTACGAAGTGTTCCTGTTGTCGCGCATCACTGAGGAATATCGCGCGCACGGCGACACCAATCTCGCGGTGATGCGCGGGCTGCAACGCGTCGGCCCCGTCGTCACTGCGGCGGCACTGATCATGTCAGTCGCGTTCATCGCGATGGCAACTTCTCAGGTGTCGTTCGTCAAGTTGCTAGGCGTCGGGTTGACACTTGCAATCCTGTTCGACGCCACGCTGATTCGTGCTGTACTCATGCCCGCCGCGATGAGGCTGATGGGTCGGGCGAACTGGTGGGCGCCTCATTGGCGACGGCGTCCCGCGCATCTGCTCGTGAGTGGCGCCCGTCGCCGGCATCAGCTCACCGTGCGCCAATTGACGGCGCAACTGGCGGCGAATTGACATGCCAGCGCTACGACGCGATGCGTTCGAAATGACTGCACAGCAACGCGCGCTGGCGGAGGTCGCAGCACAAGCTTCGGCGATGACCGAACGGCTGTTGGCCAGCAATTCAACCGGCGATCGCGCGATGGGGACGTTCGTCGACACGTTCTTCGCCAGGATTCCGCTGGACGGTTCCGCGCGCAGTATCAACGGCATCGTCATGCTGCCCGTGCTCGTGTTCGGCGCCGAGACCGCTGCGCCGATGCGCGCGACACCTGTAGCACTTATTCACACACTGTGGTGGGCGGCCGCGCGGTATCTGGACGACATGATCGACACTCCGCAACTCGCTCGATCCGATCCCGCGGAATTCAACCGCGGGGTGATGACCGCAATTGCGGTGGGTAATTATCTGCCGCTCAATATCTTTGGCGACCTTGCTGTATCCGATGCCGTTCGGTTTCGGCTGATCACCGAGTACAGCAACGGATGTATCGACGCACTAGGCGGGCAGCTGACCGACCTGGTTCTCAACGCGGAGACAGCAACTCTCGACGACGTGCTGCGCAACTACGAGGGCAAGACGGGCGCGCCCTACGGAATGTCCGCGGCGCTCGCCGCGCAGCTCGCGGAGCGCGATGCCGACCGGGTCGATGCCTGGCGCTCATTCGGTAGGGCGCTCGGAGTGCTTCGTCAACTGGTCAACGACCAGCGCGACCTGGTCACCGAGCGCGACGAGGATCTGCGAAACGGCACTGCGACCTATCTGCTCGTTCATCTCCTAGGCACTGTGTCGACTGCCCGACGTGCGGAATTGATCGGCCTTCACCGGCAGGCGCGCACTTCGGAGGAGGCGCGGGCCGAACTGAAGCGAGCGATGTTGGCGGCGGACATCGTTTCCAGCTACGCAGAGACGATCCAGCCCATCGTCCGTGCCGCTCGCGACACGCTCGCGTCGCTCGGCGGTGACCCGCAGTGTGTCACTGAGCTAGCCGGGCTCATCGACGAGACGATTTCCTACTTTCCGCAGTTTCAACTCCGGTGACGCAAGGACCTATGAGCACCGACGGATGGATCAGCGCTCTCGAGTCGGGTTGGCGACAAAGGGATCCCAGTGCGATCGCCGGCCTCTTCACCGACGATGCGTACTACCATCGCGGCCCGTTCGGTGAACCGCATCGCGGACGCGACGCGATACGCGCACATTGGGTCGAGACCTTGTCCAGACAAGTCGACCCGCGAATCTGGTTCGGCAGTGCGATCGAGTCCGCTGGCCGCGCCGCGGTGGAATTCTGGTGCGTTCTTCACGATCCCGCGACGCGCGAACCACGGACCGCATCCGGTTGCCTCACGCTCCGATTCGGATCGGACGGACGCTGCTCGGTCTTGCACGAGTATTGGCACGCCGAGTTGAACGTGGCAATCGATCCGGCAGAGGATTGGTTCTCGCCGCGCGCCGAGGGGCGGGGCACTGTTCGCGCGGGACACCGAAGCTAACCGACCGCTCCGACGACGGCGAAGGCGACCAGCGTGCCTAGTAGGCTGAGGGTTGATACCGCTGCCGGCCATCGGTTGTCCTTATGGCTGAGGTACTTGATGCCGATTCCCGCGACACAGATCGCAGGCAACGCAACGACTGCCTTGGCGAGCGGCGAAACAGGCGCAGCGATGGCGAACAGCGCGACGGCGAGCGGCCCGGTCCCGATCGTAAGCAGCGACGTTGCATGGTAGCCAATCGAATTGACGTAGCTTCGTTCGCCTGGCGCGGGCCGGCGGACAAGCTTCTTTCCGAACTCGACCTGGCCGGCGCACAGTGTCAGGATCAGAATTCCCAGCCCACCAACGACTGCCGTCGGCGCATCGGCGCGGATGTTGGCGAAGGCTGCGAGCAGGTACACATACAGCAGTAGTTGAACCGGGAAGCCAACGAGCACGTTCAGGACTAGGTTGTCGCCGCGGGTGGCCGGGAATCGCTGCCCGACAGCCGTCAGCGCCCCGGTATAGAGAAGCTGGACGACGATGATGAAGAGTCCGCTGGGGAAGGACAGATTCGCGACGACGATGACCGTCACGCATAGGGCGCACAGAGTGGACAGGTCCCGATGCGCAACTGCGCCGGACGCCACGGGGCGCTGTGGGTTGGCAATCCGGTCGTAGTCGCTGTCACGGATGTCGTCGACGACACGCATGATCAGCAAGTCGGCGAACAGGGTCACGGCGACGATCCCCAACATCGGTATCGCACTGGCCGGAATCCGTTCCCCAGCGAGCGCGGCGAATAGACCGATACCTCCGACGCCGAACGCCAAGACGTACACACTCGACAGAAGGGGTGGATACCTGGTGATAATGAAGTTCGAGATACCAACCGCAGCAGTCATTGTCCGCCTCCTTGCCACATCACCGGCAGGCTCCATACGCCCCGGCTGAACATCCCGATGCGCCAATCGATCTCGGATGCAGTCACAAGCTTTAGCCCGCTCGAGTCGGGACAGCACGGTTTGCAGGCCAACTTGCAGTTCGAGGCGAGCGAAAGCCATTCCGATGCACTGGTGCCGACCGTGGCCGAATCCGAGATGCGGGTTCGGGCTCCGCTGAGGGCAGAACTCGTCAGCGTCCGGGAACACATCGCGATCGCGGTTGGCGACATCAAGTATGGGCACCACGATTTCGCCCTTTGAAATCAAACGGTCGCGCAGCTTCACGTCAGCGGTTGCGATGTGCGGACGCCCCGCCGTACCACCGCTCGTGCCGCCGAACCAAACCCAGCGCAGCAGCTCTTCGACCGCGGAAGGAATCTGCTCGGGACATCGGCGAAGCGAATCCACCAGTCCGGGCCGCTGAAGTACCTCAATGAGACCAAGTGCGAGGTGACTGGCGGTCGTCTCTGCGCCCGACATGAGCAGCCCCATGGCGAGCATGACGATCTCTGCGTGGGTCAATCTGTTTGACGATTCGTCCTGTACCAGGGCATCGATCAGTCCGCCCGCTGTCGTCTCGCTACGCGATCGACTGACTCGACTTTCGAAGTAGTCGCGCAATTCGCGGTTTGCTTTCGTGACCTCGTCAGGTTGGTCGTGACCAGCCGACCATGCGATCGTCATCCGCGGCAGGAGAAAAGGCAGATCGGCGGTGTCCAGCCCCAGGAGGGTCATGTGCACCAGGTTCGGAAGAGGCTGGCAGAACTGCGTGAAGATGTCGGCTGGCGGCCCAGCCGCGAGCATGTCGTCGAGAAGTTGATCGGCGACGAAGCCAACGAACGGCCGAGCCTCCTCAGCCCGTCGCTTCGTAAACCATCCTTGAACGGCGTGGCGCCGACGAGTGTGGGTCGGCGGATCCGAGGTGACCAGTGCTAGAGGCAGATCGTCGCTCGCGCCAACGGGAGGCACGTGAAATTGTGCCCGACTGAAGCGGTTGTCACTCAACACGGTTCGTACGTCGCACTGACGCGTTACGGCTATCGCCGCCGTGCCGTCAGCCAACGTGATGTCGAGAGTCGGTTTGTTGCGAAAGAGATCGACATGACGTTGCGGGAGCGAAGTACGCGGACAGCTCTCTAGCGGCAGTTGCATGATGTCACCGCGATTTCTGCGAGTGGGGGCGGAGGATGCGGACGCTGCCCGCCCTACCGTCGATCTCGACCTCGTCGCCGTCGGATATCTTGGAGGTCGCGCCAGGAACCGCTACGACGGTGGGGATACCGAGCATCCGTCCTGTTATCGCGGTGTGGGAGACCATGCTGCCGTGCTCGACGACGAGTCCCGTTGCGTTGAGCATCAGTGGTAGCCATCCAGGATCGGTTTCACGGGCGATCAGGATCCGCCCAGCGCAATCACTCGGCGGAACATTCGGTCGCAGCACCAATTTCGCGCGACCACGGGCGATCCCGGCGCTGGATGGAAGACCGGCCAGTTCGGTGCTGGAACCTGCGGCCGCGGATGTCGCAGCACTGCGACGAAGGTCGGCAGCAGCGATCGGCGGCGGGACAGTTGTGAGATTGGCGGCGAGGGCGGGCCGATCGCACGATCGTAGATAGGCGTCTTTTCGGGTCCGTGCCAGGACGCGAAGATCGGGGTGTGTGGAGGTGCCGTCGAAGGCTCCCAATAATTCCTCGGCCTCCAGATGAACATAGTCCTCGGGCGAGTCCAGACACCCCGCAGCGGCGAGGTCAGACCCGAGTCGACGCATGACCTCCCGCGAGAATCCGTATAGCTGGGTGCGGCAGAACCGGGTGTCCTCGCGGGCTTTCACCAAGAACCTACCCGCCCGCAACGCGGCGCGAAGAATGGCGCGTCTCCATCGTGACGGGCAGATGCGGTGTAGTTCGTCGAGTGCGGCTGTGGCCGCGGTCGATTCCTGAAGCCGCGTCTGCTGCATTGTCGCTCCCACCGCAACGAACGGCCGCAGGGCGTCGATGACCATCTCAGGTCTCTGCCGTGGCGTCGGCTCCTCGATCTTGAGGTCGTGCATGGCGCGATCGCCGAATTTCCTCAGGTGCGTGAGGGCATCGGACTGCAGTTTGCCGCCGTAGGCGCCTCGTGCGATACGGTTCCAGGTATCGCGTGCGTCGGCAGTCAGCACCCGCGCCGACAACGCGGGGTTCGCGTTTATCTGCTCGGCGAGCGCCACCGTGGAGTGCACCGACTGCAACGTTCGGTTCGGCGGCCCTCCGGGCAACAGCACAGTGAGGTCCACCTCTGGGGAGTCGGTCCACCGCCGCACAAGGACGCTCGCCACGACATATCCGGCCAGGGCGAGATAGCCAGCGAGGATCGTTATGCCCCAGCGCGATTCGGCTTCTGACCACACTCGGCGGTATATCTCGATTACTTCTTCAACCGGCTTTTGCGACAGTCCTGTCCCCGAGGACGTGCTGGGCATCCCACCAGGACAAGAATCTCCGCAATTTGCGGGGAAAACTCGCGGCCGCCCATATCAGTCGCGGTGAACGCCCGATGATGCGTGTGATGGCATGGCGGTCGAGCATTTGGCCCGGGTTGGGATTTCGTTCCGCGAGCCCCAACGACCGCTCCCACATCGGACGAAGCGCGTCCCATCCGGGGAGCTGGCTGTGCAGTGCGTACCACGCGTCTAGGCGGTAGTAGGCCCGGCCGTCGAGGTATCCGATCATGCGACGAAGTTGGTGCTCCCGACTCCGCAGTTGGCTCTCAGGGACTCCGACGATGCGATAGAAGTCGCGGAAACTCATGCGGTAGAAGACTCGTGCGTGCGAGTACGTCATCGCGGTGGTAACGCCCGGAAAGCTCTCAGTCAGATTGTGATTGGTCCATTCGATCGTGGTCGCCTGCGTTTGGGGCGACGTGGCGGGCCGTGCCTGCACCAGGTGAATCGCTGAGTCGGCCGTGACGACGCCCTCGATGTCCTGGGGTCCGGACAACAGCCGCTCGGTGGTCTCCGCCAGCGCTGCGATCTGACTGATTTGCGCATCGGAGAACACCGGTAGGTCGGCGAGTCCATCCGGCACCCGATATTCGGCAACGCCACCGCCCGGTGCTCGGCGGAGCATTCTTTTCTTGTGAGAGATGAGCCGCCCGATCCCGTCCGCGCGTACGAAAAAGTGGTCGATGTCGGCACGTTCGGCTACCGCACCTTCTCCGATGCCGTAGACCGCAGCGACCACAGTTTCTCTGGCTCCGGTAGCAGGATCGTGGGTGAACGCGACAAACGACCGCTCGCCATCGATCATCTGCTGAATTCCGACGCAGATGCTGAGGACTCGGGGGTCGATTCCTCGCCGCGCGCGGTAGAGTACCGATCTGACGCTGAAAAGCGATGCGGTACAGGCGGAAACGGCGTCGATGAGCGCGTCGGCACCAACGTACAGGTAACTATCTGTGAGGCCCGCGAACGGGTCGGCGGCGTCATCTTCGCCCGGCTGTGCGTGGCGGCCGACCACGCATGCTCGGACTGCGACGTCGGGTGAGCCGAGGGCGGCGTATCTGTCCCGGATCTCGGTTTCTGTCTCCGGCATGAGGCGCATGTGTTCGGCAGCGCTGCGAGCCGCCTCGGCCCAGGCAGTCAATTTCTCGACACTGGCGCCGAGGCCAGGAAAGGTGCCAACCACATCGGCGATGGCTGTCCACGGAGTTTCTCTGACGACGCAGAAGAACGGCGGGACGGAAACTCCGGCATCGACGTAACTGTTGCTGGCGCGCGAACTTGTGCCCAACCACGCTGGCGTCAGCCAGTTCTGCAGGTGCGTCAATGATCTTGATCATCACCACACCCCCGGCACGATCCGGCATCGAGTGTTGGCGAAAGCGCGATATTGGGGCGATTCAGTGAGGATGTCTTCTTCGATCCTGATGCGCCAGAGAACCGCGGCGACAAGGAGAGTCAGTGCCGCGATACTCGCAGGACTCGAAAAGTAACCGGCAAAACCGATGTTGGCGAGCAACATCCCGGCATAAGCAGGATGGCGCAGCACCCTATACGGCCCGGATGAAATGAGGCCACCCTCGGAGATCCGTACCACCCGGTGCGAATATTGGACGCCGAATTCGTGAATCGCCCATGCGCGTAACGTCACACCAGCAACGAAAACCCCCGCCAGCACGATACCGAACTTGTCGGGCACCGCGGGCGCGGAGTACGCAGCCGTAAGTGCCGTCGTGACTCGCGCTACCGCGTATGGAACGAGGGTGCGAGTCTCCGCGGCCGACTGTGTTGGTGTCCCGACAGTGATTCGTGCTTCGGAAAGCACCCACACCAGATATGCGGCGACGAAAGCCGCTGCAGCGAGGCGCCCGCCGACAAGGTGTGCCGCGACCGCAATGGTGAGGCCGATAGCGGTCAGTGCCAACAGAGTACGAAGAATGTACATGGCGACTCGATCAGTCATTACCAGCCTCCATCGAGTCAGGGTCTAGCCCGCGCGCAATTGCGCATACTCGACTTCGTCGACGCACCGGCTCGCGATGACGATCGAGCCGACTTTGATCGCTCGATCGCCTACTGCGTGCACGTCGATGTGGAGTTTGCGCGTCTGTTCTGGCGGAGTGGGCTGCCACGACAACGCCCGCGTCATGTGGCCCTGCGGCACCGCAGTGGGCACGTCTGCGGTGAGCCCGACGAATATCATCTTCGTCCCCATTGGCTGCTGACCCCATAAGTGAAGAATCGCGATGACGAACTGGCGGGCGGCCTCGATAATGGAGGCGACCGCGCTGGCCCGCGGCGGTATTCCGCCGATGGCGGCCTGCTCATGGACGCGGACCCAGACGCGTCCGGCGTCGACTGTGAGCGGGCCGACTGCGATATTTCCGGGGTCGGCCCGGTGCACCAGTTCACTCGGGATCGAGCCGTTCCCAAATGCTGGCACCGGGCCAAGCTCCGCAGGCAGCGCGGTCTCGCGTCGGCCCAGCAGCCCCCTCGCTATGCTGCGGCCTGATTGGATGAATTCGAACGGGTTTCCACCGGTTTCGCGGGTCGCACTCACCTCAACCGGGGCGTCGAGCTCGCAGAATTTGGTGAAGGTGAGACGGAAGCTCACATTGGCCGGCCGCAGCATCGCTGCATGCTCAGCCAATTCAAGGCCGGCCACCACCAGCAGCATTCCCGGGACGTGATCGAGCGGATGGTCGAAGAACACAGGGTCTTGAAGATCCACGCGGATAAACCCGCGAGAAACGCCTCCGCTTGGCGCCAAGTCCAGGGTGTCAATCGTGCGTCCGGGAATCACCCGAGGCGTACTCGGTGCAAGTGCATGCATCTTTGCCTCCTCCGCTCGTTTGCGCCGTCTGCGATCCGACGCAAAGGACCACTGCAATAGGGATCGTCACTCGGATTCGGGGGGTGGCTCTCAGTAGAGCCCTACTGCAATCGACGCTCGTCTCGGCGCGGTATTACTGAGTCGCCGGATTGAGCTGTTTTGCTCGGGCCGCGGTCTCGCGGAGCTGCACGCGATGTGCATGAATCGTCACGACGGCGAGCGGATGAACGACGGCGTCGGCGACCGGTCGCTCAAGATCGGGCTTAAGTAGCACCGCGCGAAATCGGGCGAGATAGCAGTGGCGCACTACTGCGCTCCCTGCACCACATGGCAGCGACGATTTCTGTGGTGAAACGAAACGCCGGATCCGGTGGCCGTGTTTCGAGGACATCGCAGAAGGAATGATGATGGTCGAGGCAAGCATATTGGTCGCATCCGACGGCCTCAGCGTCGACCACCCTTCGCTGACCAGCCCATCCGATCAGCTGCCCCTGGTCGCCGATCGGTTGCGCGAAATCCTTGTCAACGGTGGCGGTTTCGATGCAATCTACCGTCACATCCTTGCCGTCCCCGGTAAACGGGTCCGATCCGCGATGGTGCTGGCCTGTGCCCGTCTGCTGCCCTCGGCTGCCGCGGTGCCGCTGCGCGGCGCCGTCGATGTGGCGTGCGCGATCGAGATGATCCACGAGGCGTCGCTCGTTCACGACGACATCTGCGACGGATCGCTCTTGCGGCGCGATGCGCCGTCAGTACCGGCCGTGTTCGGCGTCCGCACCGCCGCCCGGGCAGGATTTCATCTGGTCGGCGAGGCTTTACAGGTACTCGCACGAGTGCTGGCCGACAACCCGGCGGTGTTCGCGCGGCTCGGTGAGGCCCCCGGCGTCACCTACCTCGACCGCATCTCGGACCTGTCTTTCGGGCAGCTCATAGAGACCCTGCCACCTGCCGTCGACGACGCCGCCATGCGCAGGCACTACGAACTCGTGGCCGGGGCGAAGACTGGCACGCTGTTCCGGCTGGCCTGCTCGTACGGCGGCACGGCGGGCGGCCTCGACCACAATCAGCTGTGCGCCCTGATGCGATACGCAGACCAACTCGCCCTCGCCTTTCAGATCATGGATGACGTCCGCGACGTCGAGGGCGGCCCCTCGCTGGGCAAGGAGGCCGCCGGCGACCTCGACCGACGGGTGCCGACCTGGCCGGTGATCGAATGGTTGGCCATGCGGCCCGGGTCCCATGAAATGTGGCTCTCCAGGCTGACTTCCAGTGCCGACCTGCAGGCCGACCTGATGCGCAGCGGGGCCACCCGAGCTGCCCGTGCCGTCGCCGTCCGCGCCGCCCAGACGGCCTGCCGGGCGATCAATGCATTCCCGCCCTCCCCCGCGCGTGAGCAGTTGCGCGAACTCTCGGTGCGGGTGGTGTCCCGATGAGCGGGGGGCGACTCGGCACCCTGGCCGACGGGCTGTGGCACCTGCACCGCACGCCAGACTTGGCTGCGATGCGGGCGGCCCGGTCACCAGACGAGTTGGCCCGGCTGGCGCTTGTCCCGGCGGCCCGAAACCTCGGCATCGCGGCCGGTTTCCTTCCCGCGGACCTACGGTCCGAGGCCACCGCCGCCCTGCTGGCCTGCCGGGTGCTCGACGCCTACGAAGGCCTGAGCGCCCGCCCGCTGGCGGCCGGCGCCGTCGTCACCGCCGTGGACTACCTGAACGGCGACACCGACACACCGCCACCGCCACTGCCGGCGATCGACGTCTGCGACAGCGAAGCGGTCGACCTGGTGCTGGCCGAGCGCATCCGCGACGTGCGGGAGCTGCTGTCGGAACTGCCCTTCGAAGGCCGCAAACGGATCGGCCGATTGTTGGCCGATGTCGGCAAGGTGATGGCGCTGAACCTGGATTGCCCGCTGCCGCGGACCGCCTACGGCGAGGGCGTGCTCGGACGGGGGATGCTATACGTATGCTCACTGGTCGCCGAAGATGCCTGCGCCGAGGCCGATTTGAGCGAGCTGGCCGGATGCATCGGCGTCACTGCCCAGTTGGCCAACGACTTGCGGGACGGCGAACTGGTGCTGTACGGCGCCTGCGACCGCGAGGAACTGACCCGGGCGGTAATGCAACGCATGCTGGCCCCAGCGCTAGGCAGCATCGCCCTGCTGGCCCGGCTCGGCCCGTGCATCCACAGTCGCGGCGCCCGGGTGGCGATGGCCTATATGACCATTACGACGACAGCGTTCTTGTGCGCGGCCGTCGGAGCGCCCGCACCCTACCGGCGACCGGTGCGGCTGGCCGCGGCAGTGCTGGCCGCCGTCTCAACTGCTCATTGGACCACGATGCTGAAGCGAGTGCGCTGTTCCGTCGATGGGGCGATCCACCGTCTGTTAGATGCGTCGCCCCACCCCTCGGTGAAGGCTAGCCCTGCCGCCCGATCGGGCGCGGCCGACCTCCTTGCCCTTGGTGATCCGCGCTCGATGCCGCCCTCGGTGGGCCCGCTCATCGTCGGCGCTACCTTTGCGCTTGTCGAAGCCCTGCCGGGAGAACCGCTGACCGCCGAACTGCCCGAGTTCCAAGTGCGCCGCATGATGATCGCCGACCATCTGGCCTTTGGCGCCCTGGACCGGCTGCGACCCCGCGACGCCGACGGTATGCGGGCCCTCGCAACGCAATTCCAGCTCGCCGCCCTCGCCCCGCTGTCCAGGGAGCAAACCCATGACCACTAATTCGACCCGACTCAACTCGACGGCGCCCACCGCCGTGTGCTACAGCATCGCTCCCTCGCCCACTGCAAATCCTCTGCTGCAGATTGTCATTCGCCCCGGTCCGCCTCGAAGTCAGCCGCCCGCTCAACCCAGAAACTAATGTTGGTGACCAGGTCGGCGGCCGCGAGGCCGAGGTCGGCGTGAATCGCACTACGCGCGGCATGAGCGAGGAATCGTTGCGGCACACCGACACTGCGCACCGGTGTGTCGATCCGCGCCTCGCGCATCCGGGCCGCCACGGCCGACCCGACCCCGCCGTGTAGCCCCGACTCTTCCAGAGTCACCACGAGCCCCACCTTGCCGGCGAACTTCACCACTTGCTCGGGCACCGGCAGCACCCACCGAGGATCCACTACCGCGACGGCCACGCCACGCTGCCCGAGTGTCGCAGCCGCCGTCAACGCGATTGTCGCGAGCGGCCCGACCGCGACCAGCAGAACATCCGGATCATGCGGGCGGCAGAGCATATCCACGCCCTCGATTCGTTCTACGGCTTCTATATCGGCGCCCACTGATCCCTTCGGGAACCGGATCGCGGTAGGGCCGTCATCGACTTCGAGCGCCTCGCCGAGCTGTTCACGGAGCGAGGAGGCATCCCGTGGGGCGGCGACTCGCATGCCAGGGACCATGCCCAGCAGTGACAAGTCCCACACGCCGTTGTGGCTGGCGCCATCGGGCCCGGTGATGCCTGCACGGTCGAGAACCAATGTCACCGGCAGTTTCAACAGTGCGACATCCATCATTACCTGGTCGAAGGCCCGATTGAGGAACGTCGAATAGATGGCGACCACCGGATGCATGCCGCCGAGGGCGAGCCCCGCAGCGGATGTAACAGCGTGTTGTTCAGCGATCCCTACATCGAACATCCGGTTGGGAAACCGCTTTCCGAACGCCGCCAAACCGGTCGGCCCCGGCATGGCGGCGGTGATTGCGACGAGGTCGTCGCGGCGGCTGCCCCATCGGAGCAGCTCACTGGCAAAGACGTCTGTCCATTGCCTGACATCGGTGTTGGCCTTCGGTTTGCCGGTTCGAAGATCGATCGGTCCGCATGCATGCATGCGATCAGCCGGATCTTCCTCCGCTGGGCGGTATCCCATTCCCTTGCGGGTAACCGTGTGGACGATAACCGGGCCATCCACGCCCTTTGCCATCCGTAGCGCCTTCTCCGAGCGCGAAAATATCGTGTCCGTCGATCGGGCCGAGATACCTGATGCCCAAATCTCCGAATAGCGTCTGCGGACTCAATGCATCCTTCAATCCTTTCTTTACCGCGTGCAGTACCGAATAGGCGGGACGTCCGAGCGTCGGCAACCCGGTCAGTTCCGTTTTCACTGCGGCCAGGAGCCGCTCATACCTCGGACGCGTCCGCAGGCTGGTCAGACGCTCGGCAAGGCCACCGATCGTCGGTGCATAAGACCTGCCGTTGTCGTTGACCACGACAATGACACGACGGCTCTTGCCGGCAGCGATGTTGTTCATCGCCTCCCAACACATTCCACCGGTGAGGGCGCCGTCACCAACGATCGCAACGACGCGGCGATCTTTACTGCCGGTCAATTCGAATGCCTTTGCCAACCCATCCGCGTAGGAAAGCGCCGCCGACGCATGCGAAGACTCGACCCAGTCGTGCTCGCTTTCTGCGCGCGACGGATACCCTGACAGGCCGCCGGAGGCTCGCAAGTGGTCGAAGTCATCTTGGCGGCCCGTCAGAAGCTTATGCGGGTAGGCCTGATGACCGGTGTCAAAAATCAACGCATCGCGCGGTGATTCGAATACAAGATGAAGCGCGATGGTCAACTCGACCACACCAAGGTTAGGACCAAGGTGCCCTCCTGACACCGACACCTTTTCGATGAGGAATGCTCTGATCGCATCTGCGAGTCTTGTCAACTCATCGCGCGACAATCCCTGCAAGTCATGCGGACCCCGGATCCGGCCCAGGATCGCCAAGTGATCGGATGCGCTGGTCAGCGAAGGGCGGTCAGCGCTGAGGCCGTCGCTCGCGACCGATGTGCTTGCCCCACCCATCATCGTCCCTTCCGCGATGTCCTGGCGAAACGACGGCCACAGGGTCAGATGTTTCGCTCCACAGTGGAAATCGTGGTTGCCCTGTGGTGCGACGAGTGCAGTAGCCTGCCACTGCAATCTCGCACGATCTCGGCTCGACTGGGCGTTGGTCGATCGATCGACCGACTCGCTGCTGGGCCGGATCGAGCTGAAGGGCGTTGATCTGTGCGACGGTTCAGCAGGCTCCACTTCCATGGGGTACTCGCCGACGACGGCGGTGGCTGAGGCACGCTGGTCTCCACGATGACCCCCGCCCCTTCCCTGCTCGACAACCAAGGCGACCTTGCCGCGATGCGCGCGAAAGGTGCCGACCCTGACGAGCTGTTCGCCTCCTTCGCCGAATGGGCCGAGCAGAGCGGCACCACGCTGTACCCGGCGCAGGAAGAGGCGCTGATCGAATTGGTCAGCGGCGCCAACGTCGTCCTTGCCACACCGACCGGCTCGGGAAAGTCGCTGGTCGCCACCGGCGCGCTCTACGCGGCGTTGGCAGCGGGGACACCCAGCTATTACACCGCGCCGATCAAGGCACTCGTGAGCGAGAAGTTCTTCGCCCTCTGCGACGTCTTCGGGGCGGCGAACGTCGGGATGCTCACCGGCGATGCTGCGGTCAACGCCGCGGCGCCGATCATCGCGTGTACCGCGGAGGTGTTGGCCAACATCGCCCTTCGGGAGGGTGCAGGCGCCGAGATCGGCCTGGTGGTGATGGACGAGTTCCACTTCTACGGGGATCCCGACCGTGGCTGGGCCTGGCAGGTGCCGCTGTTGGAGTTGCCCAACGCGCAGTTCCTGCTGATGTCGGCCACGCTCGGCGACGTCACGTTCCTCCGCGAGGACCTGACCCGTCGCACCGGTCGGCCGACAGCGCTGGTCGCCAACTCCGAACGCCCGGTTCCGCTGCACTACTACTACGCGACCACGCCGATGCACGAGACGATCGGCGAGCTGCTGAGCACGAAACAGGCACCGATCTACGTCGTGCACTTCACCCAGGCCTCCGCACTGGAGCGAGCTCAGGCGCTGATGAGCGTCAACGTGAGCACCAAGGATGAGAAGAAGGCCATCGCCGAACTGATCGGGGCGTTTCGGTTCTCGTCCGCTTTCGGCACGACACTGTCGAGACTGGTGCGGCACGGGATCGGTGTCCACCACGCCGGAATGCTGCCCAAGTACCGGCGTCTGGTGGAGCAGCTCGCCCAGGCCGGCCTGCTCAAGGTCATCTGCGGCACCGACACCCTCGGCGTTGGCATCAACGTGCCGATCCGCACCGTCGTGTTCTCGGCCCTGTCGAAGTACGACGGCACTCGTACCCGGCTGCTCAGCGCCCGCGAGTTCCACCAGATCGCAGGCCGGGCGGGGCGGGCCGGCTTCGACACGGCAGGCACCGTCGTCGTCCAGGCGCCCGACCACGAGGTGGAGAACCTCAAACAGTTCGCCAAGGTGGCCGACGATCCGAAAAAGCGTCGAAAGCTGGTGCGCCGCAAAGTACCCGAGGGAATGGTGCCATGGAGCGAGTCGACCATGACGCGGCTGGTCGACGCCGCCCCCGAGGCGCTCACCAGCAACATGCGGGTGAGCACCTCGATGATCCTCGACGTCGTCGACCGCCCAGGTGACCCGTTCGCCGCGATGCGCAGGCTGCTCACCGATAACCACGAGCCGCGCAAGCGCCAGCTCCAGCACATCCGCGAGGCGGTCGGCATCGCCCGCTCGCTGCTACAGGCCGGTGTCGTGGAGCGGCTCGACGAACCCGAGCCGGATGGGCGGCGCTACCGGCTGACCGTCGACCTGCCACCCGATTTCGCCCTCAACCAGCCGCTGTCGACATTCGCGCTCGCCGCAGTGGACGTGCTCGACCCAGCGTCGGAAACCTATGCGCTGGACGTCGTTTCGGTCATCGAAGCGACCCTCGAGGACCCGCGCCAAATCCTGGCGGCGCAGCTGAACAAGGCCAAGGGCGAGGCGGTGGCCCAGATGAAGGCCGACGGCATCGAGTACGACGAGCGGATGGAGTTACTAGAGGAGGTCACCTATCCGAAGCCACTCGACGAGCTTCTCACCCACACCTTCGAGGTCTACCTGCAGAGCAACCCGTGGGCCGCGGATGGGCAGCTGGCGCCGAAGTCCGTCGTACGCGAGATGTGGGAGCGAGCCTTCACGTTCCGGGAGTTCATCAGCGTCTACGGGCTGACCCGCTCCGAAGGTGGGGTACTGCGCTATCTTTCCGACGCGTTCAAGGCACTGCGGTCTTCCGTGGCGGCCGCGGCGCGGACCGAAGAGCTCACCGACATCGTCGAATGGCTCGGCGAGCTTGTGCGCCAGGTGGATTCGAGCCTGCTCGACGAGTGGGAGCAACTCACCAGCCCAGACCAGCCGCACGACGCGCCCGTGGCGGTTCCCGCCCGCCCGCGACCGCTGACGGGCAATGAGCGGGCGTTCACCGCGATGGTCCGCAATGCGCTGTTCAAGCGGGTCGAGTTGTTCTCGCGACGCCGCTGGCACGATCTCGGCGAATTGGACGCCGGCTCCGGGTGGACCGCGCAACGTTGGGAGGAAGCCATCGGCGCCTACTTCGCCGAGCATGACGACGTGGGCATCGGCGCAGACGCCCGTGGGCCCGCGCTGCTGATCATCGACCGGCAGCCAGACGTGTGGCGGGTGCGACAGATCCTGGACGACCCCGCGGGTGACCACGACTGGGGCCTCGAGGCGGAAGTTGACCTTGCGGAATCCGACGAGGAGGGCGCGGCGGTCCTGCGCGTTGTCGACGCCGGACGCCTGGACTAGTCGCTGAGGGCACTAGGCCTCGCGCGGTACGAAACATTGGGGCCCTACGCGCCGGCGATACCCTGAACCAGACCACAGAGTGTCAAGATTCAACCGAAACAGAAACGTCGACAATCGACCGACCCTGATCAGGGGCACAACGGCGTGGTGAATCTATTCGGTCAACGTCACCGGCGGGCACGGCTTGGTCACGCCCGGTGGATCGCACTCGAGGTAGGCGCAGGCGCCGCCCGAGTTGTACCCAGAAGGACTCAGTGCCGTCCGGCGCCTCTGTGGGCTGACCGACACGGGGGCGGACGTCAGCGATACGTGACGCGCGGCGGTGAGCGCGGACGGCCCTCGCGAAGAGCCCGATTTCCGGCGATCGCGACACCCGCGAACACGAACGTCAGGAGCATGTACGCGAGCCACTTGTAACCGAAGAATCCCACGGCCACCATGAAGCCCACGACTCCGAGCGATGTGGTCGCGGCGTTCAACCAGAAGCCGGCCTTGGTCATGGCTCACGTTAATCCGAAAGCATCCGCCCCTCTACGTATCCGGCGAGGGATCGCCCCATCGGTCGCGGATCCTGCCGTACGGGTCGGCGTACTGGCCGGGCTGCTTGTAGTACGGCGCGCGGCGCCGCATCGCGCGCGCCAGCACCGGTGCCATCATCCGCATCCGCCGCACCTTCCAATCAGCCCTGGCACGGATCTCCGCGTAGGAATCCGAGTACGAGTGCCGCTGGAAGGACAGGACCTCTTGCGAGCGAGCGGTATCCATCCAATCCAGCGGATACCAATCGGTGTCGCTGTCGGGATTTCCCTTGCGGCCGGGAAACAGCATGGCACCCATCCCCATCGCGTCGGCACCCGCGAAACTCAGCTCGCGGTGGGACACCTTGTGAGAATCGTCGCCGGCGATCAGGAACACTTCGCGGACAGCATCGGTGGTGACCGCCGCGGCGAACGCAGAGGCGACATCACGCGCGTCGATGGAGTGGCATCGGTTGTCCGTGGGCATGATCGAGCCGAAGTAGAAGGAGTCGAAGTCCCCGTAGTCAATCAACGGCTCGAGCGTGATGACGCCTGCAAGCCGCAGTATCGACCACTCCAAGCCTGACGAGCGAACGATGTTTTCGGCTTCGAGCTTGTGGCAGCCATACAGTTCGGAGGCCAGCGGCGGCGTTTCGGGGGTCAGCAAGCTCGTTGTACCGGTGCGGATTACGGCTGCCGTACACCGCCATGCTCGATGCGTGCACGAACCGCGGCGGAGTCGGCATCGCCTGCGCGGCTCGCACCAACGCGGCAGTGGCGTCGACGTTGACGGCGCGGGCCCGCGCACGGTCGGCGTAGCACATCGGCGGAATGTAGGCAGCCAGGTGAACGATGGCCGACGGGGCGACATCGGCGACCAAGGCGTCGACCTGCTCCGGTTTCGCCAGGTCGACCTGGCGCACATCGACGCCCGCAGGCAGCGACGGTTTGACGGTTCGGTGCGAGGTCGCGGTGACTGAGAATCCGTCGGCGACGAGTCGGTCGACGACGGGTCTGCCGACCAAACCGTATGCACCGGTGACGAGCACCGAACCCCGACCGTCCACCATGCGCTCCTTTGCGCGAGCGGAATATCGATCGGAATCTAATCGACGAGCGCTGCGCAATTCGCCGGTTGGACAAATCTCTAGGCCCGATGCGTGGCCTCAGTCGTCCTTCTTGCCGTTGCCTCTGCCGTTGCCCTTCTTCTTTCCTGGCGGTTCCTGGTCGATCTGCGCGGGCGGAGGGGGCGGTGGGGGCGGGGGCGGCGGCATCACAGACGATGTCGACGACGTCGTGACCGACGTCGAAGTGGTCGCCGGCTTGGGTGTCGGCGTCGGTGACGACGCAGACTCGAAGAGGATCAGGATCGCGGCGAGTGCGATCGCGAACAGTGCCGCGGCGATGTAGAGAATCGTGCGGTTGCGATTCGGGCCGGCGGGTGGCGCAACAGCCATCGTCAGCGGCGGCGGCAGCGGCTCAGCCATCACGCGGGTGGACGGCCGTGCCGGGTTGTCATGCATCACAGCCGGTGTCACGTACAACGCGGACCGCATCGCCTCAGCCGTGGGGAACCGCCACTGTGGGTCACGAGCCATCGCGCGCTCGATTGTCGCCGCCAGGGCGGGTTCGACGTCGGGGCGCAGCGCTTGCAGGGGCGGCGGTGCGGTATCCACTATCGCGCGTGCCAGCGCGAGAATGTCTTCCTGCGGGAAAGGCTTGTGCCCCGACAGCGCCTCGTAACCCACCGCACCGACCGCATAGAGATCGTCGGCGACCGAAGCGGGCCGTCCGGCTATCCGGTCGGGGCTCAGGTACGCCATCGTGCCGACGATCTGTCCGGTCATCGTGGCGGGTGTCGCGGCGCTTTTCGCGATGCCGAAGTCGGCCACCTTCACCTGCCCGGTCGGGGTGAGCAGAATGTTGGCGGGCTTGATGTCGCGGTGCAGGATCCCGGCCGCATGCGCCGCCGTCAGCGCCGCCAAGACGTCGTCGAGGATCGCGCGCACCCGGTCCTGCGGCAGCGGACCCTGCCCCAGCTCGTCGGCCAGTGTCCGTCCCGAGAGACGCTCCATCACGATGTACGGCGTTCCTGCATGCTCGCCGCTGTCGTGTACCGCGACGATGTGGGGGTGGTTCAGGCCCGCGGCGGCGCGCGCCTCGATCTCGAAGCGCCGGCGACTGTCCGGCGCCGCGCTGAAGGCGGGATGGAGCAGCTTGACCGCGACCGGGCGGTCCAATCTCCTGTCCCACCCGTCGCGGACCTCGGCCATCCCGCCGCGGCCCAGAATTCCCCGCAATTCGTAGCGGCCGCCAAGTAGATCCGGCGCCTGCACACCCCTACGTTAGCGGGCGGGCACCGTCGGCACCGCTGAGGTCCCCGGCCAGCAGCCCAACGGGCTGATGTTGCCTTCGCGGGCCGCATCGAGGCATTTGCTGACCAGCACGTTCGGGCTGTCGGACACCGAAGCCGCCAGGATCTCGTTCGCCCGCGCCTCGGCCGCCGCCGTCTTGGCCCGCTGCTCGGCGACCCGGGTGTTCGCCTTCTCCACGTTGAGCGCGTTGATGCGGCTCTGGGTCGCCTCGTCGTAGTTCACCAGCGGGACGATCACGTTCAGGATGTCGACCTGGTCTCCCACCTTGCCGCGCAGCTTGTCTGCGACATCGTCGCCGAGCGCCTGGACGTTGGCGCCCTCGGAGTTCTCCGGCGCCAGCGGGTCGAAGTCGGCGAACACCTCGTTGAGCGCCGCCCGCAATTCGCGGGTGACGAGGTTGTCGCGGACGTTGTCGAATTCGCGGTAGTCCAGGAACAATTCGTCGGCCGCGGCAGGCTTGATCCGCCACCGCACGCTGTTGTCGACGTTCGCGGTCGAGTTGTTGCCAAGGCGCACGGTGGTCGCGGACTCGCCGGTGTGGTTGTCGATCTGGATGGTGCCGTTCATCTCGGTGACCTTCTGCCACGGCGCCTTCAGGTGCAGGCCGTTGGGCAGCGTGCCGCTGGGCCTGCCGAACGTCGTGACCACGCCGACGTTGCGGGTCGACACGACGGTCGTGGAGCCGAGGATCAGGACCACAACGGTCAGCCCGCCTGCGATGACCGCGATCCGCAGCGCCCTGGTTTTACCGGCTGGGTTGCTCGACGTTGCCCTGATCAAAAGGGCGATCACGGTCACGACCAGGAACAGCACTGCTGCAAACACTTGCCATGGCATGGCGGAATGGTATCGGCGCCGGACCGCCAGCCGCTCGGTACGATCGAAGACGATGCTGTTCAAGCGCGTTCGACGACCACTCTGGCAACGTCACCCGGTCCTGACGGCCGCGGGTGCCGTCCTGGTGATCTGGCTGGTGTGGAGCGGCGCGCACGTCGTCGTCGCGGTGGTCGGCCTCGTCTGGCTCGGCCTTGCTGTTCGCAGGCGGCGTCGGGCCCATGCGCTGCGTGACGCCGGGCTGCGCGCCCGCGCCGAATACGAGCACCGGCTGAGCCTGTGCGGGGATCCGCGCGGAATCTACGGCCGCTATCCTCCGGTGCAGTCGGGCTGGTTCCCGGATCCGCAGAACCGTTCGCGGTTACGGTATTTCGACGGTGCGGTGTGGACGGGTCACACGGCTTGCACGGGGCAGTAGTGCCAGCCGTTGTCGCGATGCTCGACCGGCGGCAGGTTACGTGCCGGGGTCTCCACCAGCGGCGCGTCCGACGGTAGCCGACCCGTCGCACGATCGAACGCGCTGCGCTTGCGCGGATGCATCATGATCCGGTCCGGCGTCAGCTTGGTGGCGAGGTGCACCAGGTTGCCGAAGCGGCGGTGCAGCCACTCCTGGCGCGGCGACCACGTGTAGCCCATCAGCGCACGAACGGGCGGGTCGTAGAGGCCGACGGTGACGAACAGCAGGAAACGCTCCATCACCTTCAGGTTGATCCGCCACAACCAGTCAGGAACCCACTCGAGTGACGGATGCTTGGTCATGGTGGACAGGTCGAGCACTTCGCGCGTGGCGTAGTTGTTCTCCAACACGTTGTTGCACATGTGATCCCAGTACTCTTCGAACTCCTCCCAGGACTTCGGCACCGGGCGCATGCTCATCCCGTACATCCGGTACCACGTCACGTGCTCGTCGAAAAGCTGACGCCTCTGGCCGTCGGTCAGCCCGCCCCTGAACCGTTCCGCGGCCAGCAGCACGGACTTGAAGAAGGTCGCGTGCGCCCAGTAGAAGACGTCGGGGTTCAGCGCGCTGTACCGGCGGCCCTGATCGTCGACGCCCTTGATGCCGATGTGGTAGTCGCGTACCTGGGCGCCGGTCGTCGGCGCGCGGTCGCCGTCGAACACCACACCGCCGATCGGGTAGACCGACCGGAACAGCCGCGGCATCCGCTCCATGAAGAAGATGGAGTGCTCCTTGACGGCCGCACCCAACTGCGGGTGCATGTTCTGCATCGACCCCGCCCAGGGAGTCTGCAGCATCCCGGTCCACTGCCCGAAGTACTTCCACGTCAGCGAGTTGGGCCCAAGCGCATCGGGCACGGCGTCGTACCCGCCGCCGGAAACCGGGCATCCCGCGGCACCAGGTGTGGTTTCCCTGTTCACGGGGCATGCCGGGAAAGTATCTTGAGTCACTGGCGCGCTTCCGGTCGGCGTCGATCTGACATTTTGACTACGTGCGTTGTCATCGGAGTTTAGGAGGGATGTGGCCGACGGTCAACGACGGGGCCGATGGTCGGGCGTTCCGCTCTCCGACCGTCAGGCACTGCGCCGCGACGAACTGATCGCGGCGGGCGTCGACCTTCTGGGCGGCCAGGACGGACCGGCGTTGACTGTGCGCGCGGTGTGCAGGGCCTCCGGCCTGACCGAACGCTACTTCTACGAGAGCTTCGCCGACCGCGACGAGTTCGTGCGCGCCGTGTACGACGACGTCTGTGCCAGAGCCGTTTCCGCGCTGACGTCGGCGGCGACCGCACGCGATGCCGTCGAACGGTTCGTCGCGCTCATGGTCGACGACCCGACGCGCGGCCGGGTGCTTCTGGTCGCGCCGACGGTCGAGCCGGTACTCACCCGATCAGGCGCCAATTGGATGCCGAGCTTCATCGAACTCCTGCAGCGGAAGGTGACGCGGATCACCGAGATCACCGAGCCGGCCATGCAGGCGATGGTGGCCACCGGCCTACTCGGCTCGCTGACCGCGCTGTTCATCGCCTACCTCAACGGCAGGCTCACCGCGACCCGCGAGCAGTTCATCGACTATTGCGTCGACATGGTGCTCAACAAGGTGCCGACGTACTGAGAGCTACTCTCCCGCCTCGGCCAGTTCGGCTTCCTCGCTCTCGGCGGCTGCCGCGGCCTCTTCTGCCTTGGCCTGGAACTCGCGGCCCGACGCGCTGGCCGCCGAAGCACCCGGCGTGGTGGCGTTCGCGACGCCGCGATTGCAGTTGAGCGTCAGAAGAACGTCGCCTTCGTCCGGACCGAAGTACACGTCGTCCTCGATCGGCCGGACGAACGAACCGTCGGTGACCCTGGTGACGAGGCAGGCGCCCATCGCGTCCTGGCGGTCGCCGAAAGTCACCGCAATCTTCGGGATGCCGCCGTCTTCCTCGATCGCGGCGACCGCGTCTTCATATGTCATGCCTTCAACATCGGGTGCTGCCGACGCAACGCCTGCGCCGAACAGTCCGAGCGCGCCACAGGCGGCCGCAGCGGCGGCCACCGAACCGATGATTTTCATAGCCTGAGCGTGTCAAACGCTCGCTGAGAATTCAAGAAGAAAAAGTGAGCCGGGTGTTAATTAACCGGTCGGGATCTCGCTCGGCGTCACCCGCGTTCATCACCGGCCTCGGCGAGCTCCGCTTCCTCGCTCTGCTGGGCCGCGGCGGCCTCTTCGGCCTTGGCGGTGAAGTCGCGGCCCGCGGGGCTGGCCGCCGAGGCGCCGGGCACGCCGGCCGTCGCGGCACCGCGGTTGCAGTTGAGGGTGAGCAGCACCTCGCCGTCGGCGTGGCCGAACTCACCCTCGGAGTCGCGGACGAAGGGCGCGTCGCTGGCGTTGGTGACGAGGCAGTCGCCCATCGCGTCCTGACGGTCGCCGACGGTGACTGCGATCTTCGACGTCCCGCCGTCTTCCTCGATCGCCGAAACCGCGTCGCCGTAGGTCATTCCCACCACGTCCGGTGCGGCCGACGCAATGCCAGCGCCGAACAGCCCCAGCGCTCCCATTGCAACCCCGGCGGCGCCAATGGTGCTGGCCGAAACGATGATCTTCTTCAACATGCCCACCTATGTCTGAGGTCTACGGTTGCCAGGAATGCAGGCGCCTTCATTGCCTGCGGAAACAATACAACCGAGCGGGCCGACCCGCGAGCAGTAACGAGGTCTGCTTCGGACCGGATCGACCTGGCGTCACGCGCGCCTAATCGTGATCTTCCCGACGCCTCGACACCCCTTGGGCAACTTGATGTGTCTGGGGTACACAGATATATTGACTGCAACCAACAGGTACAGATAAATTTCGGGGCCCCGCACTGATGACGGACGGCCCACATTCCAAGGAGGACGCAGGCCTGATGCACGAAAACCTGACCGACCTGCACCTGCTGCACGAGCTCGAGCCTGTTGTCGAGAAGAACCTCAACCGGCACCTGTCGATGCGCAAGGACTGGAACCCCCACGACTACATCCCGTGGTCGGACGGCAAGAACTACTACGCCCTCGGCGGCCAGGACTGGGAGCCCGGACAGTCGAAGCTGTCCGAGGTCGCACAGACGGCAATGATCCAGAACCTGCTCACCGAGGACAACCTGCCGTCCTACCACCGTGAGATCGCGATGAACTTCTCGATGGACGGCGCGTGGGGCCAGTGGGTCAACCGCTGGACCGCCGAGGAGAACCGCCATGGCATCGCGCTGCGCGACTACCTGGTCGTCACCCGCGCGATCGACCCCGTCGCGCTGGAGACCCTGCGCCTCGAGCAGGTGACGCGCGGCTTCAGCCCGGGCCAGAACCAGCAGGGTGACCTGTTCGCCGAGAGCCTCTTCGACTCGGTCATCTACGTGACGTTCCAGGAGCTCGCCACCCGCGTGTCGCACCGCAACACCGGCAGGGCGTGCGACGAGACGATCGCCGACCAACTGCTGCAACGTGTTTCGGCCGACGAGAACCTGCACATGATCTTCTACCGCGACGTCAGCGAAGCCGGTTTCGACATCGCGCCCGACCAGGCCATGCACTCGCTGCACCGCGTGCTGCGCAACTTCAAGATGCCCGGGTTCACGGTTCCCGAATTTCGGCGCAAGGCCGTGATCATCGCCGTCGGCGGCGTCTACGATCCGCGCATCCACCTCGAAGACGTCGTCATGCCGGTGCTGAAGAAGTGGCGAATCTTCGAGCGCGAAGACTTCACCGGTGAGGCCGCGCGGATGCGCGACGACCTCGGGCTGCTCATCGAGGAGCTCAAGGAGGCCTGCGACAAGTTCGAGGTCGCCAAGCACAAGCGCCTCGAGCGGGAGGCGAAGAGGGCCGAGCGACTGGAAGCCAAGAAGGTCCTGGCGTCATCTCCGTCCTGACCGAAACCCGCGCGCAATTGCGGATAGGGCCTATTCGGCTGGCCAGCCCCGTCGTGCTGGCGCCGATGGCAGGCGTGACGAACGTCGCCTTCCGCACGCTGTGTCGCGAACTCGAACTCGCCCGGGCCGGCACGGTCAGCGGGCTGTATGTCTGTGAGATGGTGACCGCCCGCGCGCTCGTCGAGCGTCACCCGGTCACCATGCACATGACCACGTTCGGGCCGTCGGAAACGCCGCGGTCGCTGCAGCTCTACGCCGTCGACCCGGAGAACACCTACGCCGCGGCCAAGATGATCGTCGACGAGGACCTTGCCGACCACATCGACATGAACTTCGGCTGCCCGGTGCCCAAGGTGACCCGGCGCGGCGGCGGGGCGGCGATACCGTACAAGCGACGGCTGTTCGGCCAGATCGTGGCCGCCGCGGTGCGCGCCACCGAAGGGTCGGACGTTCCGGTGACGGTGAAATTCCGGATCGGCATCGACGACGCCAACCACACCCACCTCGACGCCGGACGCATCGCGGCCGAGGAGGGCGCCGCGGCTGTGGCGCTGCATGCCCGCACGGCGGCCCAGCGCTACTCCGGGACGGCGGACTGGGATCAGATCGCGGCGCTGAAGGCGCACGTCACGAGCGTTCCCGTGCTCGGCAACGGCGACATCTTCGACGCCGACGACGCGCTGGCGATGATGGCGGCGACCGGCTGCGACGGCGTGGTCATCGGTCGCGGCTGCCTCGGCAGGCCGTGGCTGTTCGCCGAGCTGTCGGATGCCTTCGCGGGCCGCGAGGGTGTGAAACCGCCCACACTGGGCGAGGTCGCGACGATCATGCGCCGACACGGCGAGCTGCTGAGCGCCCACTTCGGCGAGGACAAGGGCATGCGCGATTTCCGCAAGCACATCGCCTGGTACCTGCACGGGTTCCCCGCCGGGGCGGAACTCCGGCGGGCATTGGCGCTGGTCAAGACGCGCAAGGAGCTCGACGAACTGTTGTGCGGGCTGGA
This sequence comes from uncultured Actinomycetota bacterium, assembly GCA_963786995.1. Lineage (GTDB taxonomy): Bacteria > Actinomycetota > Actinomycetes > Mycobacteriales > Mycobacteriaceae > Mycobacterium. Next base: position 688,083 of record CAWBBH010000013.1, read on the forward strand.
CCCCGACGTACCGTTCCCCCTGGCGGCGACAGGCCCCCGCGGGCGACAGGGTTCACCCGCCTCGGTGGCCCTGCCGGACGGCTGGCTCACCGACCCGAACGATTGCACGGTGCCCGAGGGCGCCGATGTGATGCATTCCGGTGGGTGAACCGAGATCAACTCGACATTACGTATCTCAGGATCTCTCAGTACGATATGAGCTTGTCGTTATTGGCTCCAGACGCGGGGCCACGAATTTTTGCCGCTCCAATGCAGTGGCGGCAGCGCAGCGGCTGCTGATGCGCATCGACGCGCACGCCGCTCACACGGTCGGAGGCCAGTAGGGACATGAGTGACGGCGATAACGCCACTCCTGGTCGCCGCCGCGCGTCCGATCCGAACGGCGCCGATTCAGACGGTGCTGACCAGTGGCTTACCCGATCTCCGCTGCCGCCGCGAGCCGCCGCGCCGTGGGAGCGCGGATCGGTCGCCGAACCCGCAACCCCCGACCCCTCGCCGGCCACCGGCAGCCACACCGACGGTGTGACGGTCGCCGATCTCATCGCAAAGATCACCGGCGCCCCGGCGGATCTCCCCAGCAGGCACGCGGCGCCCGAGCCGGAGGAATCCCAGCCGGAGCCGCCGGCGACGCCGCGGCCGAAGGCCACTCGCGCAACCTCGCCGCGCGACCCCCGACCGCGGTCCGCGGAAACGCCGCCAGGAACTCCGCCGCGCACGCGGCAGCCCCGGCCCCTACGATCCAAGCCGCAGCCCGGGGACGTATTCGACCCCGACACCGAGGTCATCCCGAGGGTCTCCTACGCCGACGAGATTCCCGACCTGGCCGCGCTGCGCCGCGCCCGGCTTGAACGCGTTGCGCCGGAGCGGGTCGGCGAACCCTCCGCTGATCCTGTCGACCCGCCGGCGAAGCGGCGGTCTCTTCGCCGCGTCATGCTGGCAGGACGCTCCATCGCCGCGCTCCTGGCGGTGCTCGCGCTAGCGATGACCGGCGGCGCGTGGCAGTGGCAGTCGACCAAGAACAACATGCTCAACCGGATCTCGGCGCTGGACCCCGATTCGCGCGACATCATCGACCCCAACGCGCAGTTCGGCGACGAGAACTTCCTCATCGTCGGTATCGACAGCAGGTTCGGCGAGAACGCCGGCATGGGCGCGGGCGACACCGAGGACGCCGGCGGCGCGCGCTCGGACACCATCATGCTCGTCAACATCCCCGCCAACCGGGAACGCGTTGTGGCGGTGTCGTTTCCGCGCGACCTGAACATCGAGCCGATGGAGTGCGAGGCCTGGAACCCCGAGACCGGCGAATACGGCCCGCTGTACGACGAGGAGACCGGCACCTACGGTCCCGACGAGATCTACACCGAGACGAAGCTGAACTCGGCGTTCTCCTTCGGCGGACCCAAATGTCTGGTGAAGGTCATCCAGAAGCTGTCGGGCCTGTCCATCAACCGGTTCATGGCGGTCGACTTCGCCGGGTTCTCCAAGATGGTCGACGCCCTCGGCGGTGTCGAGGTGTGCAGCACCACGCCGCTGGAGGATTACGAACTCGGCCCCGTGCTGGCCAGCGCGGGCCGTCAGACGGTTGACGGGCACACCGCGCTGAACTATGTGCGCGCCCGCCAGGTGACCACCGAGACCAACGGCGACTACGGCCGCATCAAGCGTCAGCAGCTGTTCTTGTCGTCGCTGCTGCGCTCGATGATCTCCAAAGAGGTCTTCTTCTCGCTCAGCAAGCTCAACAATGTGGTGAACCAGTTCATCAGCGACAGCTACGTCGACAACATCGACACCAAGGACCTGGTCGCCCTCGGCCAGTCGCTGCAGAACGTCGCGGCTGGTCGCATCACCTTCCTCACCGTCCCGACCACCGGTTACATGGACGAATGGGGTAACGAGCACCTGCGCGAGGACGACACGGACGCGATCTTCGACGCGATCATCAACGACGACCCGCTGCCCGAGGAACGCAACGCCGACAACACACCGGTCCCCGGCACGCCGGAGTCGATGACCAACGCGACCAGCGAGTCGCCGACCAGCGAAACGCCGGCCCCCGAACTCGCCGCCGACCCCGGCGAGGTGGTCGACGCCGTCACCACCGACCCCACGTCGGTCACCGTGCAGGTGTCGAACTCCACCGGCCAGGATGGTCTCGGTGCAACTGCCGCAACGGAATTGCAGCAGCACGGCTTCAACGTCGAAACGCCCGACACCTACCCGAGCTCTCTCACCGAGACCACCGTGTTCTTCTCGCCCGGCAACGAAGAAGCCGCGGCAACTGTGGCGTCGGCCTTCATCGAGCCGACGATCGAGCGCGTCAACGGCAAAGGCGACACCGTCCAGGTGGTGCTCGGTTCGGACTTCTCGACGGTGAGCCCGCCCAAGCCGAGCGGCTCCTCGGTGCAGGTGCACGTCCTGCACGGCACCGGCAGCACACCCACTCAGCTGCCCGAAGACCTCTCGATCACCAACGCCGCCGACACCACCTGCGAATAGCCGCGGGGGCCGGGCAGGCGGCATTCACCTGTCGTTCACCCTGTACATCGTGACCATTCAGCTGATCAGCCCTTAGGCTGGGCATATGCGAACTGCGTATCACGAGCAGCTAGACGCCCTGACCAACCAGCTCGGCGACATGTGCGGGCTGGCGGGTGTGGCGATGGAGCGTGCGACCCAGGCCCTGCTGCAGGCCGATCTGGTACTGGCCGAGCAGGTGATCACCGACCACGAGCAGATCGCGGCGATGAGCGCCAAGGCGGAGGAGTCGGCATTCGTGCTTCTCGCCCTGCAGGCTCCGGTGGCAGGCGACCTGCGCGCGATCGTCAGCTCGATTCAGATCGTCGCCGACGTCGACCGGATGGGGGCGCTTGCGTTGCACGTCGCCAAGATCGCTCGCCGCCGCCATCCCCAGCATGCGCTGCCCGAGGAGGTCAACGGCTACTTCGCCGAGATGGGCCGCGTCGCAGTCGAACTGGGCAACAGCGCCCAGGACGTGCTGCTGACGAAGGATCCGGAGAGGGCCGCAAGGATCAGCGAGGAAGACGACGCGATGGACGACCTCCACCGTCACCTCTTCAGCGTGCTGATGGACAAGGAATGGAAGCACGGCGTGACCGCCGCTGTCGACGTGACGCTGCTGAGTCGCTTCTACGAGCGGTTCGCCGACCACGCCGTCGAGGTGGCTCGCCGGGTCATTTTCCAGGCCACCGGCAGGTTCCCCGAGGACGAGGAACTGCCCGCCCGCTAACCGTCGGGGCGCTGACGTGCCGGAGTTATCCGGACACCGACCTTCTCGGCGGCCACGCGCTTCCCCATGCCAGAGAGCTGGAAGCTGTCGTCACGCGTAGATCGAGGGAGCCAACCGGTAACCGGCGCCGCGGATGGTACGGATGAACTCGCCGTGCTCGAGGTCATCGCCGAGTTTCTCACGCAGCCGCCGTACATGAACGGCAACCGTATTGGTGTCTGCAGGATGACCCCAGACGGCCCGACTGATCTCGTCGCTGCTGGCGACGCGCCCGTGGCGCTCGATGAGGTAGACCAGCAGCTCGAGCTCCCGCTGGGTCAACTGGACGTCTCGGCCGCGGACACGGGTTTCGTAACCTTCGCGGTCGACTTCGATTGGGCCTGCCACGTAAACCGTTGGACCCCCTGGTGATTGATGGCTTCCGTTGAGAGCGAACGGCGCGATCGTGTTTATGTCGTAGGGGCGAGCGATCAGCGCCGAGGCCCCGGCAGCCAAGGCGCCGTGCGTGTCGTCGCTGTCGGCACTTGGCGACCCGATCAAAATGGGGAAGTCCCATCTGCTGCGGACCGCAGCAGTGATCCGCGCCGCGTCAACGACTTTCGTGCGGGCGGCGAGGACAAGGACATTGGGCTGGCCTTCGCCGATGGCCAGGAGCGCTTCGGCGCCATCGTCACACCAGGTGGTATCGATGCCGATTTCCGCCGCATCGTCCATCAACTGCGACGCGACGTTCGGATCGGTGTCGACAAGCATTAGGTTCCCCCGCGCGGGCGGAACGGCCGCTCGATACTTCGCCAAGCCGGACATCGCCTCGCCAGTGTGCCGCGCCTCAAGAGTCACCAGTTACCGCCTTGCCCGTCACGCTGCGACCCCTCCTGTGCGACGTGCACGCAGCAACTGTCAGCCGAAGCGGCCGGAGATGTAGTCCTCCGTGGCCTTCTGCGTCGGGTTGGAGAAGATTTTCTCGGTATCGTCGACCTCGATCAACCTGCCGGGCTTGCCTGTGGCCTCCAGGTTGAAGAACGCGGTCTGATCGCTGACCCGGGCGGCCTGCTGCATGTTGTGAGTGACGATCACAATCGTGTAGTCCTGCTTCAATTCCGAGATCAGGTCCTCGATAGCCAGCGTCGAGATCGGGTCGAGCGCCGAGCACGGCTCGTCCATCAGCAACACATCAGGCTGCACCGCGATCGCACGGGCAATGCACAGCCGCTGTTGTTGGCCGCCTGACAAGCCGCCGCCTGGCTTGTCGAGTCGGTCCTTGACCTCGTTCCACAGGTTGGCGCCCCGCAGCGAACGCTCGGCGACCTCCTCGAGCGACTTCTTGTTGCGCACGCCCTGCAGCTTCAGACCGGCCACCACGTTGTCGCGAATCGACATGGTGGGGAACGGATTCGGGCGCTGGAACACCATGCCGATGGTCTTCCGGACGCTCACGGGGTCGATGCCCGAGGCGTAGATGTCCTCACCGTCGAGCAGCACCGATCCCTCGACTCGGGCGCCAGGAATCACTTCGTGCATACGGTTCAAGGTCCGCAGCACGGTCGACTTTCCGCACCCGGATGGCCCGATGAAGGCGGTGACGCTGCGTGGGTGTACCGCGAGACTAACGTTGGCCACGGCATGGAAGCTGCCGTAGTAGATGTTGAGATCCTTGAGATCCAGGCGCTTGGCCATGAGGCTCCTAAACTCTGTTCCGCGTGAGGTATCGGTTGATGAAGGCAGCGCCGAGGTAGAGGCCTGCGATGATGAGGATCAGCGTCAGTGCGGCGCCCCAGACCCTCAGCGCGCCTGCCGCTTCCGGGTTGATCAGTTCGGTGTAGATCAGCAGAGGCAGGGACGCCATGTTGCCTTCGAAGGCGTCGAAATTGATGGAACGGCTATAGCCGACGAGCACCAATACCGGCGCCGTCTCACCCATGACTCTGGCCAGGGCAAGCAGGATGCCGCTGATCATGCCGGGCAGGGCGGTGGGCACCACGACGCGCATGATGGTCTTCCACTTCGGAATGCCCAACGCGTAGGACGCTTCTCGCAACTCGTCGGGCACGAGCTTGAGCATCTCCTCGGTGTTGCGCACGACGACGGGCAGCATCAGCAGCACCAAGGCCAGCGACACCGCGAAGGCACTCTGCTCGAAGCCCAGCGTCGCAATCCACAACGCGAAGATGAAGAGTGCCGCGACAATCGACGGCACACCGGCGAGGATGTCCACCATGAACGTGGTGACCTTGGCGAACCGGCCGCGGCCGTATTCCACCAGGTACACCGCCGCCATGACGCCCAACGGCACGGAAAGTACGGCGGCGATCGCCGCTTGAATGAGAGTGCCGTATATCGCGTGGTACACGCCGCCGGCGAACTCTTCCGGCAAGACACCGGCCAGAGAGTTGCTCCACCACGTCGATGACGTGAGTGCGGTGATGCCCTTGGCCAGCACGGTGTAGATCAGCCAGGCCAGGGGGATCATCGCGATCACGAACGATGCGGTGAATAACGTCGTCGCAATGCTGTTCTTGAGCTTGCGACTGGTGCTGACCGGGTGGAAGGTGGGTGCCTTCACCGGTTCGTCGAGTGTTGCTGTCATCCTCCGCTGACCCTTCCGCCTGCCGCTGCCCGGGCCAGCGCGTTGACAACAAAGGTCAGCGCGAAGAGCACGAAGCCGGCGGCAATGTATGCACCTGTCGGCAGTGGAGCGCTGAACTCTGCTGCTGCCGAGGCGATCTTGGACGCGAATGTGTAACCACCGTCGAAGAGGGACCAGTGGCCTGCTTGAGCAGCCGTGCGCAAGATGATCAGAATCGCGATCGTCTCGCCGAGCGCCCGGCCCAAGCCGAGCATCGAGGCCGCAATCATGCCGCTGCGACCGTAGGGGAAGACGGTCATCCGGATGACTTCCCACTTCGTGGCGCCGAGAGCCTGCGCGGCTTCGACGTGGCCTCGCGGGGTGAGCGCGAAAACTTCGCGGGTCACCGAGGTGATGATCGGCAGGATCATCACCGCGAGCACTAGCCCGGCGGTGAAAATCGTTCCACCACCCGCCAGCGACACGTTGCCCTGTGAGAACAGGAAGAACCAGCCGAGGGTCTCGTTGAGGAACGTCGCCACCGGAGTGAGCCACGGAGCCAGCACGAAGATGCCCCACAGACCAAAGACGATGGACGGCACCGCCGCCAACAGATCGACGAGCATTCCGAACGGCTTCGCCAACCGCTTCGGTGCATAGTTCGTCAGGAACGCCGCGATGCCGATCGCGATCGGTACGGCGATGATCAGGGCGAACACCGAACTGAGCACGGTCACCATGAACAGATCACGGATGCCGAAGCGCAGATTCTCCGCATCGCTGGTCAGGAACTCGGCGCTGGTCAGGAAGTTGGCATGATTGGCCTGTAACGACGGAATCGCCTTGATGATCAGGAAGAGCCCCATCAGGGCGATCGCGCCGATGATGGTGGCACCGGCAGCGATCGCGATGGACTTGAAGACGGTGTCGCCCCAATGTCCCTCGCCTCGCTTCAAAGCCGATCCCTCCCGGTCCTTGGTTGGCTTCTTGGAAGAGTGCCCGACCTGCTGTGGGCTCGTCGTCGATTCCGACGAGCCCACAGCGGCCGAATCTGGTGTGACAGCCATGCGTCGCCGGCTACTAGGCCGTCGAGTTGATGGCGTCAACGGCTGTGGTCAGCCGCTCCTTGAAGGCCTCAGGCACCGGGATGTAGCCGTTGTCCTCGAGACCGGTCTGGCCGTTGCCGAGAGCCGAGTGCATGAACGCCTTGACCGCGGTGGCAACTTCGGCATCGGGGTACTTCGAGCACACGATCTCGTAGGCCGCAAGCATGATCGGGTACGACCCGGCCTCGGTGGGCATGTAGAACGACGCGGTGTCGAGGACAAGGTCGTTTCCTTCGCCCTTGAACTTGACGCCGTCGATCGCCTTGCCCGCCGTCTCGGTGCTCAATTCGACCGGTTCCGGCCCCGCAGAGGTGATGATCTTGGCGATGGACAGGCCCTGGGACTTGGCAAACGACCACTCGTTGTACGTGATCGAGCCGGGGGTGCTCTTGATTGCCGCCGAGGTACCCTCGTTCCCCTTGGCGCCCTCACCGACACCGCCGGCGAAGCCCTTGCCCGCGCCCTTGCCCCAAGAACCGTCCGAGGCCGCTTCCAGATACTTCTGGAAATTGTCCGTCGTACCCGACTCGTCGCTGCGGTAGATCACGTTGATGGGCTCCGCTGGCAGAGAGACGCCCTCATTCAGCGCCGCGATCTCAGGCGCATTCCAGGTCTTCACCGCTCCGTTGAAGATCTTTCCCAAAGTCGGTCCGTCCAGCACCAGGCCGTCCACGCCAGCGACGTTGTAGGTCACCGCGATGGGGCCGAAGACGGCGGGAAGATTCCACGCGTCGCTACCCCCGCAGCGTTCCTTGGCCTTTTCGACCTCGCCCTTCTCCGCGCTGAGCGGAGAGTCGGAGCCGCCGAAGTCCGTCTGGGCACCGAGGAACTCCGAAACACCGGCGCCCGACCCGCTTGAGGTGTAGTTGAGGGTGAAGCCGGGGCAGTCTTTCTCATAGGCGTTGATAAACCGTGTCATAGCGTTCGCCTGCGCCGACGATCCGCTCGCCTTGAGGGCTTCTTTGCCACCGCAGTCACCGGCGGCTTGCGAACCGGACTCACCTGATCCCGAAGAGGTGTTGTTATCACTGCCACACGCCGACAGCATCAAGGCGCTGGCGGCCAGCAGGCCCAACGCAGCACCAGATCGTTTCGCCTTCACGAAGCTCCTTTTGATCACCGGTAGACGCTGGGCTTCGGGCGGACTGCCCACCACCAGCCCCCTTGCGTCGAGCAGATTCAATTGCTGCTCGGCTGTGAACCTAGGGGGACGCGATGAATGAACTGCCTACGGATGGTGAACGGAAAATGAATCGCGCCCGCGAAACTACGGCGCGTCCAACGGCTATTTCAATGCGTAGGCCACGTCGACGCCGAACACGTTGAAACCCAGCCGTCGATAGGTGTTCACCGCCGCTGAGTTATCTGCCTCGACGTAAAGCATCACCGCTGGCTGGGAGCTTCCTGAGAGCCGGTCGGCCAGGTGGTGCAGCCCGATCAGCGTCAGCGCCGCCCCGATGCCGCGGCCCTGTGCGGCGGGGTCGACGCCGATAACGTAGACCTCGCCGAGGTTTTCGTCGTGCACCTTGGTCCAGTGGAAGCCGAGCAGCTCGCCGCCCTCGTCGTCGAACGCGAGGAACAGTCCCTCGGGGTCGAACCACTGCTCGCCGCGGCGCTCGGCGAGGTCGGCTTGGGTCCACCCGCCCTGTTCGGGATGCCAGGCGAATGCGGCGTTGTTGACGCGCAGGAGTTCTGCGTCGTCGGCTGGTCCGCGGTAGGTGTCGATTCGCACGCCCCTCGGCATGGTCACTGCAGGGAGGACTTCTTCCGACGTCGCAAGCCGCCCGGCGCCGGGCAGCGGGCGACGCATCTGCAGAAGTTCGCGGGCCGCCTCGAGACCGAGGGCCTCCGCCGTCGCCCGCGCGGGCTGTAGGTTCCCGTGCGCCCAGATCCGCGTCCCGTCTCCGCCCTCGGCCAGCGCCTCGCGCGCCATGGCCGACCCAATTCCGCGCCTGCGCCGTTGCGGGTGGACGACGAGCTCGGCCATCGCCGGATCGTCCCCGCTTGCCGGTGCGAGATTCAGATAGCCCACGATGTCGGCGCCGTCGAGCGCGAGCAGGTGGCGGGTGTGGTCGTGGGACAGCGCGCGCAGCACCTGGTCGCCGACGGGTGCGATCCCGTCGTCCTTCGTCGCGGCGGCGATCACCGCGCGGATCGCGCGCTGGTCCTCATCGGCGAGGCCGGTGCGCCACGCGATCGAACCGTCGGTCACTGTGTGCGCAGCGGGTCAGCCAGCTCGTCGGGCAGACCCATGGGCGCGTCGAAGGCATCGTCGATGTCGTCGGGCGCGTCCACGCCCGCCGCGGGCGGGCGACCCCGTGCAGGGCGCACCGCCTTATATCCGACGTTGCGCACGGTGCCGATCAGAGACTCGTATTCGGTGCCGAGCTTGGCCCGCAGCCGACGCACGTGGACGTCGACGGTGCGCGTGCCGCCGAAGAAGTCATAGCCCCAAACCTCTTGCAGCAGTTGGGCTCTGGTAAACACCCGGCCGGCGTGCTGGGCCAGGTACTTGAGCAGCTCGAATTCCTTGTAGGTGAGGTCGAGCGGTCGGCCGCGCAGCCGAGCGGTGTAGGTGCCCTCGTCGATGACGAGCTCGCCGAGGCTGACCTTGCCCGCGTTCTCCTGGCTCGCGGCGCCGCCGCGGCGGCCGACGAGTAGACGCAACCGCGCGTCGATCTCGGCGGGGCCGGTGCTCGGCAGCAGGATCTCGTCGAGTCCCCATTCGACGTTGACGGCGACCAGGCCGCCCTCGTTGACGACGGCCACGACGGGAACCGAAGTACCTGTGGTGCCGAGAAGTCGGCACAGTCCACGCGCGGCCGCGAGGTCGGTGCGTGCGTCGACGATCGCGATGTCGGCGCTACCGGCCTCCAGCAACGACGACACCTCGGTGGGGGCGGTGCGCACGTTGTGGGCGAGCAGCGACAACGAGGGCAGAACCCCCTCAGGATGCGGGTCGGCGGTTAATAGCAGTAGATCCACGGGCCCTCCAGCGTGCCGGGCTGTATTGACGGACATCGCTGTCGTCGGATACCTCCCAGATTCGTGCTCGACATCTGGGCGTTACCGGTGCACTAACGATAACCCGACACATGGCGATTAGCCGCGCCGAGCAGGGCGCCGCCGGACCGGTGGGCCAGAATGTCGCTGTGCGCAGGCTGGTGATCGGGGCGGTATCGGCAGTGACCGCGGTGGTGGTGGCGGCCGTCGGCGCCGACTTCGGTGCGGCGATCTACGCCGAATATCGCCTGGCCAGAGCGGTGCGCAGCGAGGCCAAGCTCGACTTCGACCCCTGGGTCGGCATCATCGGGTTCCCGTTCATCTCGCAGGCCACCGACCGGCACTACAGCCAGATCGAGATCCGCGCGAATGGCGTAGATCACCCTGTCGCGGGCAAGGTTTCCTACGAGGCGACCTTGTATTCGGTCGACGTTCCACGGAATTCCTGGCTCATCGATGCGGATTCCGAACTTCCGGTGGCAAAGGTGGAGAGCCGCATCATCATCGATTCCACCCATCTCGGCCGCTTCATGGGCGTTCCCGACCTGCTCGTGGAGGCGCCGCCCAAGGAGACGAACAACGCCACCGGCGGCACCACCGAATCGGGTATCTCGAGCAATAAGGGGCTGGTCTTCACGGGTACACCGAAGGCAGCCGACTTCGACGAGAGGGTGAGCATCTCGGTGGATCTTTCGGTGGCGGGACCCGACCGCACGACGCTGGTGTTCACCCCGACGGGGGTGCTCACCGGTGCGGGCACCGCTGACCAGGACGTGCCGCAGGACAAGACCGCAGCCGTGCTGGCCGCGTTCACGTCCACCATGCCCGGGCTGAAGCTGCCGTTCGGGCTCGGTCCGACCAGCGAGGGAGTCCGCGGATCCGACGTCATCATCGAAGGCATCGCCGAGGGAGTAACCGTCTCGCTGAATGAGTTCACACAGTCATGAGTCCGTCGGTTGCCGTGGTCCTCGTCGTGCTGATCGCGGCGTTCGGCATCGCCTATGTGATCAATCGGCTGATCGCGCTTCGTGCCGGCCTGTTGAAGGAAGCCGGCGTTACCGCCGAATCGACGCCGCTGGACGTCTCCGACCTCGGCCTTTCGACAACCGGCCCGACGATCGTGCACTTCAGCGCGGTGTGGTGCGGGCCCTGCGCGGGTGTGCGCAAGGTCGTCGACCAGGTCTGCAACGAGCTGCCGGCGGTGTCGCACGTGGAGATCGACATGGACGCCGATCCCGACGCCGCGCGCCGCCTTTCGGTGTTGTCGCTGCCGACGACGTTCATCTTCGACGCCGACGGCAGACGGCGATACCGGGCCTCCGGGGTGCCGACCGCCGCTGACCTGCGGTCCGCGCTCGAACCGCTGTTGGCTTGATCACCATGTCATTGGGTAAGCTGTCCCGCGTGTCCGCCCGCCTCCAGGTGATGCTCACCAAGCGCCGCGCAGTCGACCTGTGCCGCGTTGCGGGTTCCTGCTGTTGTTGTTGTAGCTGCTGAGCGCAGCTGCGCGGGTTCGCGCGCTTCGCTCGGAGCAGCCCTGATGTGGCCTGCTCGCAACCAGCCCTATCCAGCAACAGGAGTGTGACGTCCATGACATCCGAACTGAGATCGCCCGAGGCGCGCGTGGCCGTCGATTCGGTCGACGTCCGAGGCCCGCGCTTCGCCGCGTGGGTGACCACCGCGGTGCTGGCCGCCGCAGTGCTGGTGTCCAGCGTCAGCCTGGCCACCGCCGCGGTGATCCTCGGCGTGCAGACAGTGGTTTTTGCGATCGGCGGGCTCGGTGGGCCGCGCAAGCACCCGTACGGCGTGATCTTCGCCGAGCTCGTCGCGCCCCGGCTCGCGCCGGTCACCGAGAAGGAGCCGGTGCCGCCGCTGAAGTTCGCCCAGTTAGTCGGGTTCGTCTTCGCCGCCGTCGGCGCCCTCGGGTTCGCGACCGGGATCCCCACACTCGGCCTGGTCGCCACCGCGTTGGCGTTGGTTGCCGCATTCCTCAACGCCGCCTTCGCCATCTGTCTCGGCTGTCAGCTCTACCCCCTGGTGGCGCGCCTGCGTCGCCCGGCCAACCCCGCATAGCACCCCGAATATCAAGCAATCGAAAGGATTTCCTCCATGGCACGCTCCGACGTCCTGGTCACCACCGACTGGGCCGAGAGCAATCTCGACGCTCCGAACACCGTTTTCGTCGAGGTCGACGAGGACACGTCCGCCTACGAAGGCGGTCACATCGCCGGCGCGGTCCGGCTGGACTGGAAGACCGAGCTGCAGGACCAGGTGAAGCGCGACTTCGTCGACGCGCAGCAGTTCTCGAAGCTGTTGTCGGACAAGGGCATTTCCAACGACGACACCGTGATCCTCTACGGCGGCAACAACAACTGGTTCGCCGCCTACGCGTACTGGTACTTCAAGCTGTACGGACACGAGAACGTCAAGCTGCTCGACGGCGGCCGCAAGAAGTGGGAGCTCGACGGACGCCCCCTGGTCACCGACGTGCCCGACCGCCCGTCGACCAGCTACACCGCCAAGGCGCCCGACACCAGCATCCGCGCGTTCCGCGACGAGGTGATCGCGGCGATCAACGAGAAGAACCTCGTCGACGTGCGCTCGCCCGACGAGTTCTCCGGCAAGATCCTCGCCCCCGCGCACCTGCCGCAGGAACAGAGCCAGCGGCCGGGGCATATCCCCGGCGCCATCAACGTTCCGTGGAGCAAGGCGGCAAACGAGGACGGCACCTTCAAGTCGGACGAGGACCTCGCCAAGCTCTACGCCGAGGCGGGTTTGGACGGCGAGAAGGAGACCATTGCCTACTGCCGCATCGGTGAGCGCTCGTCGCACACCTGGTTCGTGCTGCAGGAACTGTTGGGACACAAGAACGTCAAGAACTACGACGGCAGTTGGACGGAATACGGCTCCCTTGTGGGTGCCCCGATTGAGTTGGGAAGTTGATATGTGCTCTGCACCGAAGCAAGGACAGACGCTGCCTGCAGGCGTCGACCTGGAGAAGGAAACGGTGATCACCGGCCGCGTCGTCGACGGCGCAGGCCAGACCGTCGGTGGCGCGTTCGTGCGCCTGCTCGACGCGTCTGACGAGTTCACCGCCGAGGTCGTCGCGTCGGCCACCGGAGACTTCCGGTTCTTCGCCGCGCCCGGCACGTGGACGTTGCGGGCGCTGTCGCCCGCGGGCAACGGCGACGCCAGCGTGGCGCCGTCGGGCGCCGGGATCCACGAGGTCGACGTCAAGGTCGCGTAGTTGCGATTTCGGCGTGATTCCCGCGCTGGGCGCGGGTTTTCACGCCGAAAACACGCAGGGACTAGACTCGCTACCGTGGTGCTGTTCTACGAACTCCTGCTTGTGGCCTGCGTGGTGATCATCACCTGGTTCGCGCTGTACGCGCTGTATCGGCTCATCACCGACGAATCGTGACTTCCGGTAAGAATCCGCTGCCCGACGGGTCGGGCGACCGGGCGGTTGCCGCCGCCCTCGAGCGGGCCAAGACGACCGCCGCGCGCAACATCCCGGTGTTCTCCGATCTCCCCGCGCCCGCCGACACCGCAAATCTGCGTGAGGGCGCCAACCTGAATGACGCGCTGCTCGCGCTGCTGCCGCTGGTCGGCGTGTGGCGCGGCGAGGGTGAGGGCAGAGGTGCGCAGGGCGACTACCGGTTCGGCCAGCAGATCGTCGTGTCGCACGACGGCGGTGACTATCTGATCTGGGAAGCGCGCTCGTGGCGGCTGTCCGAGTCCGGCGAGTTCTCTGAGCACGGTCTGCGGGAGTCCGGCTTCTGGCGCTTCGTCGACGATCCCAACGACGCGAACGAGTCGCAGGCGATCGAATTGATGTTGGCGCACTCCCGGGGTTATGTCGAGTTGTTCTACGGCAGGCCGCTGAACCAGTCGTCGTGGGAATTGGTGACGGATGCGTTGGCACGCAGCAAGTCCGGAATGCTGGTCGGAGGGGCGAAGAGGTTGTACGGCATTGTCGAAGGGGGCGATTTGGCTTACGTGGAGGAACGTGTCGACGCCGACGGTGGGCTGGTGCCGCATCTGTCGGCCAGGCTGACAAGGTTCGTCGGTTGATGCGCGCATTCGGGTCGGCGGTCGTTCTGGCCGCCGTGGTGCTTTTCGCGGGCTGCTCGTCCAACGAGGCCACGCCCGAGGAGTCGCCGACGCAGTCCGGCGCGCCCAGCGGTCATGGTGCATACGCGAGTTGCCTTCACGAACAAGGTGTTTCGGCTCCGCCGGGACCCGTCGCGGGCCCTCCCCCCGGCACCGACGAGGCCACCTGGAAGAAGGCCGAGAAGGCGTGCGCTTCGCTGGCGCCGGGCCCCGACGCGCCCTAGCGGAGTAGCGGCGCTTTCCCCGCTTCGGCGAGCCAGGTTTCCTGCAGGGCGGCCAACGTGCCGTCTGCGCGAAGCGCATCGACGGCCGACGAGACGCAGTGGGTCAGCGAACTGTCTTTGTCCAAGACGATGCCGAACTGCTCGATATCGCCTGCGTCGGAAGGCAATTGGCCGACAATGAGACCGTCGCGAAGTTCACCTGCGACCGCGAACGCGGTCGGCAGGTCCGCGACGAGCGCGTCGATCTCACCGTTGCTCAACGCCATCTTCGCGTCCACGTTGGTGTTGTAAACCGACACCGGATTGGCGCCGTCCACCGCGGTGGCCGCCGTGTAGCTGGTCGTGCCGACCTGCACACCGAGCCGAAGTGGCTTGAGCGCAGCCACGCTGCGCGCTGCGGCGGCGGGCGACGACTTCACCGTGACGACGGCTTGCGTCACGTCGAAGTACGGCGAGGAGAAGTCGACGGCCGCCTTGCGTTGATCGGTGATCGAGTACTCCGACAGGCTCGCGTCGAACTCCTTGGCACCGGGCGCCAGGGCCGCGTTGAACGGCACCCGCACCCACCGCACGTCCTCCCGCGGATAACCGAGCCTGGCAGCGACCGCGTAGGCGACGGCGGATTCGAAGCCTTCACCGTTCTCGGGGTCGTCGCCCATGTACCACGGCGGGTAGACGGGCTGATCGGTGCCGACGGTGAAGACGCCCTTGTACAGCGTGTCCAGGGAATTCTTGGTGCACTGCGAGAGGCCCCCAGCAGCAGGCGGCTCGGCAGGCTGGGCGCAGCCCACCAGGACGGCGGCGGCCAGCACAGGGACGAGCCGCCACAGCGAACGCATGCGGGGGATCATCGCGCAACCGGCGCCACGGCGCCACACTCGGTCGTCGGCTCAGCGTTTGTCGCGCTGACCCTCGGCAACCTTGGCGGTCACCTTGTCGGCGCCGATGCGTCGCATCAGGCCGCCGGCGAGCTCGGGTGCCAGGCCCGCGAACATCGACACGGCCCGCACAGGCAGCGGTGCGACGTCGACCTCGCCGCGGTTCTTCTCGATCGCGGTGACGACGGCGTGCGCGACCTCTTCAGGTGAGCTGGTGCCGGTGCCCGGCGGAAGGTCCACCTTGGCGTCGGCGAACATGCCCGCCTCGCGGATCATGCCGGGGAAAACGACCGACACCCCGACGCCGGTTTCTCGCAGGTCTGCGCGCAGTGCCGCGGCGAACCCGCGCAGGCCGTACTTGGTGGCGCTGTAGACGGACGTGCCCGTCATCGCGGCCTTCCCGAGAAGCGACGACATGAACAGCAGGTGCCCGCCGCCCTTGGCGGCCATGCGCGGCGCGAACTCGTGCGCGAGCACCATCGGGGCACGCAGGTTCACATCGAGCGCGCGGTCGATTTCGTTCACGGTGAACGAATCGAGCGTGCCCGATGCGGGCAGCCCGGCGTTGGCGATGAGGATGTCGACCTCCCCCGCCTCTAACGCGAGGCGTTCGACGTCGTCGGCCACGGCGAGGTCGACGGTCAACGGCCGTGCTGTGAATTCGGTCGCCAGTTGCTCGAGCATGTCGCCGCGCCGGCCGGTCACGATCAGGTTCCCGCCGCGCTCGGCGACGGCTTGGGCGATCGCGTGCCCGATACCGCCGGTGGCGCCCGTCAGCAGCACGTTTGACCCGGAGATTCGCATGGGAAGAGCCTCGATCCGATAGGGGTCGTCTTCCGACCCTGAAAAAGGGTGCGGCCCCCGAGCCGCTGTTCCTGGTTGGACAAACCTAGGGGCTCGGGGGCCGGGTGACTGCGGGGAATTCGCCAGCGCGCGCAGGTGACTCCCCTGGCGCTGCTAGCTCGCAGCCACCTCACATGTCCATAAGTCAATCAATTTCTCGGACCACCTCCTTCCCTGTGTACGGCCGAAGTTACCACCGACCCAAAGCCACTGCTACCAAATTACTTCCAGAGTGAACATGCGGCCTCGGTATGATCGACGCGCCGGTCTGAGGGGAGCGAGAAATCATGGCGATGGCGCCGTTCGACGAAATCACCGCGATCTACACGTCGTTTCACGCGTGGACGTACGAGACGATCGTCGCGCCTGCTGTCTTTCTGTCCCGGCACGTCATCGACGAGCGGTTTCTGCCCCACCTTCCCCAAGGCGCCCGCGTCCTCGACGTGGGATGCGGCGGCGCCAAGTTCACCAAGTACATCGCCGATCAGCGACCCGACATCGCGCTCGTCGGCATCGACCTATCCAAGCCGCAGATCGCGCGCGCCGCGAAGCTGATGCGCGGCTACGGCGACCGGGTCCGGTTCGAGATCGGCGATGCGACACAGCTGGCCTTTCCGGACGCCTCTTTCGACGGCGTGATCAGCTATGGCTCGATCAAGCACTGGACGAGCCAAGACGCCGGCCTCGCCGAGTGCTTGCGGGTGCTCAAACCGGGAGGCCCGCTACTGGTCACCGATGCCGACCGCAGCGCGACCTTCGAAGACTCGGAGAACCTGGTCGCCAACTACACCACCCCGCGCTTCCTCGGCGGGCCGAACCTCGCGTTCTTCCGCACCTGGATCGCCGGGCGGTCGCTCGACCTCGACGATGCGCGTGACCTCGCGAGCCGCATCGAGCTGGTCGACAAGGACGTCTCGCGCATCGAGGGACTGCCGCTTCTGATGCTGTCGGGCCGCAAACCCGAGTGACGACGGTCAGCGGTCGCTGACGATAGCGGCGTCGACGAGCTCGGCGAGTTCTGCCGCGATCGGCGGCGGCGGCAGCGGCTTGCCGTCCAGGGTGTGCACCCTGGCCGCGAGCGTGATGCTGGAGACAAGCCAAACACCTTGCGCGGCAAACAGATCCGCGGGACGCAAAACCCGGTAGTCGCAGTCGTAGCCCTTGTTGCGGGCCACCTCGAACAGCGCCTGCTGTGTGGTGCCGCGCAGGATCGGATACCAGGGCGGCGGGGTCAGCAGGCAAGGACGTCCGCCCTTGCCTTCGACATCGGTGGCGATCACCACCGTCGAACGCGGCCCCTCGAGCACCGTGCCCTCAGAGCTCATGAACACCACGTCGCCTGCGCCGTGCCGCTCGGCGTGGCGCAGGGCCGCCATGTTCACCGCATACGACAGCGTCTTGGCGCCCGCGAGCAGCCACGGCATGTCGTCTGCACCATCTGACGGCAGGCTGCGTTCCAGTGTCACCGCCGCTAACCCGTTGGCGCGGACCGAAGCCACCCGGTCGGCCACCGCGCCGATCATCGCGTACGCCGTCGGTTCGGACCCGCTTTCGCGTCCCCGGCTGTAGATCAGCCGCAGCACACCCTCGGCGCCGCCCATCTCGGTCCATCGGGCGGTCGCGGCAGTCACCGCAGAACGCCAGCGGGCGAGATCCGGTTCGGGCAGGTCCATCAACCGTGCCGAGTGCGTCAGCCGGCCGAGATGGGCTTCCAGCAGACATGGCCGCCCGTCGCGCACCAGCAGTGACTCGAAGATGCCGTCACCGCGTACCGCGGCCAGGTCGTCGGCGTGCAGCAGCGGTGTGCGTGGATCGTGCAACTGCCCGTCGAGCGTGGCCACAACCCCCGGTTCGGTCGCCATGGCCAAGAAGCGTAGCGCCGCCCGACGAGCGCGGTGCCAGCAGCGTCGAACGTAGGATTGACGCCATGTCAGCAGTTCCCGCCCCCGAGTCGGGGCCCGACGCAGGCGCCGTCTGGCACTACGGCGATCCGCTCGGCGAGCAGCGCGCCGCAGCCGACGACGCCGTGGTGGTGGACCGATCGCATCGGGTGGTCCTTGCGCTCACCGGCGGTGAGCGCAAGAGCTGGCTGCACAACATCTCCACCCAGCACGTCGCCGACTCGGCCGACGGCACGGTGACCGACAATCTCAGCCTGGACGGCCAGGGGCGTGTCGAAGATCACTGGATTCAGACCGAGCTGGGCGATGTCACCTACCTCGACACCGAGGCGTGGCGCGGCGAGCCGTTGCTGACCTACCTGCGCAAGATGATCTTCTGGTCCGACGTCGCGATCGAGCAGGCCGACCTGGCGGTGCTGTCGCTTCTCGGCCCCGGTCTGGCCGACGACCGGGTGCTCGCGGTCCTCGGTCTGACTTCGCTACCGGCTGAACACACCGCCCAAGCGCTGCCCGGCGGCGGTTTCGTCCGAAGGCTTGGCGGGCCCGACGGCCAGCTGGACCTGGTGGTGCCCCGCGCGCAGGCCGCCGAATGGCTGGACCGGCTGACCGCCGCGGGCGTGCGGCGGGCCGGGGTGTGGGCTTATGAGGCACATCGGGTGACAGCCATGCGGCCGCGGCTCGGTGTCGACACCGACGAGCGGACGATTCCGCACGAGGTTGGCTGGATCGGCAGCGCGGTCCATCTCGACAAGGGCTGCTACCGCGGACAGGAAACTGTCGCGCGGGTCCACAACCTGGGTAAACCGCCACGGATGCTGGTGCTGCTGCACCTCGACGGATCCGCCGACCGGCCTGCGGCAGGCGATCCGGTGCTCGCGGGCGGCCGGGTGGTCGGGCGCCTCGGCACCGTGGTCGATCACGTCGACCTCGGCCCGGTCGCGCTCGCTCTGCTCAAACGCGGCCTGCCGGCGGACACGGCGCTGACCACCGGCGGCGAGGTCGAAGTGCCCGCCGTGATCGACCCCGACTCGATGCCCGCAGCCGACGTGACCGGAGCCGGGCGGCTGGCGGTCGAGCGGCTGCGGGGCGGAGCGCGGTGAGCCGACCCGCGCCGGGCGAGGGCCTGCCAGCGCACCGCGGGATGGCACGGTAAAGTGTTGGCAGGACAATAAATGACACACAGATCGGAGCCGCCTGTTAATTGGGCCGCTCCGTTATTGCGCGAGGGGGTCCCCCCATGGGCCGCGGCCGGGCGAAGGCAAAGCAGACCAAGGTTGCTCGTGAGCTGAAATACAGCTCACCGCAGACCGATTTCAGCCAGTTGCAGCGCGAGCTGGCCGGGTCGGACGGCAACGAGCCTGATGACGATCTCAACGGCGCCGACGACTGGGCGCCCGAGGACGACTGGCGGCGGTAGTCCGCAGCAGCCCGCCTTTCTAAAATCGCGGGTGTTGGCCCACGAGTTGTGCGCGTGGGCCGTCCTTACTGCCTTTCTTGACCGTTCCTAGGATCCAACAGTTCAGGTGACGCGCGGTCAGGATCGCCAGCGCGCGATCGGTGTCCTCCGGCGCCACGACGGCAACCATCCCGACACCCATGTTGAACGTCTTCTCCATCTCAACGCGCTCGATTCGGCCGCGCTGGGCGATCATCGCGAACACCGGTGCGGGCGTCCATGTCCCGCGGTCGATTTCGGCCGCGAGCCCGTGGGGCACGACACGCTCCAGGTTGCCCGCCAAGCCGCCACCGGTGACGTGACAGAAGGTGCGGACCTGGGTTTCGGCGGCCAGCGCCAGGCAGTCCTTGGCATAGATGCGGGTGGGCTCGAGCAGTTCCTCGCCCAGCGTTCGACCGAACTCCTCGACATGGCCCGCCAGGCTCATCCGGTCGATCTCCAGAAGCACCTTGCGGGCCAGCGAGTAGCCGTTGGAGTGCAGGCCGGTGGAACCCATGCCGATGATGACGTCGCCCGGCTTGACCCGGTCGGGCCCGAGCACGTCGTCCGCCTCGACGACGCCGACGCCGGTGGCCGAGATGTCGTAGTGGTCGGGCGCCATCAGCCCGGGGTGTTCGGCGGTCTCACCGCCCAGCAGGGCGCACCCGGCGATCACGCATCCGTTGGCGATGCCGGATACGAGCTCGCTCACCCGCTCGGGCACGGTTCGCCCGACGGCGATGTAGTCCTGCAGGAAGAGCGGTTCGGCGCCGCACACGACGAGGTCGTCGACGACCATCGCGACGAGGTCGAGGCCGACGGTGTCGT
The DNA here is from genome assembly GCA_963786995.1 of uncultured Actinomycetota bacterium. Lineage (GTDB taxonomy): Bacteria > Actinomycetota > Actinomycetes > Mycobacteriales > Mycobacteriaceae > Mycobacterium. Next base: position 708,230 of record CAWBBH010000013.1, read on the forward strand.
GCTTGTCCATGGCCTGGGCGACGGCCAGCTTGGTGCCGACCCCGTCGGTCGAGCTGGCCAGCACCGGCTCGCGGTACCCGCCGCGTAGGGCGAACAGCCCGGCGAACCCGCCGAGGCCGCCGCGCACCTCGGGCCTGGTCGCCTTGCTCGCCAGCGGTTTGAACAGTTCGACTGCGCGGTCACCTGCTTCGATGTCCACCCCGGCCGATGCATAGGAGATGCCGTGTTGTGCGGCGCGATCCGTCATCGCCGCCAAATCTACCGGTCTGGGCGACGCCGCGGTATGCGCTGACCGGTTCGCATCTTCGTCAGCGACATGGACCCGGGACTTCTCGGGCTGTGGCAGGGTGGCCGAGCATGGCAGCGAGCATCCGAGGAGCCTTCACCCGAGTGGCCCGGTGTGCACCGGCCGTCGTGGCAGTCGCGGCGGTGTCGGTCGCCGTCGCCGGGGTGGCGGCGGCGACGCCTCCGCGTGACACCGACGGCATCGTCATCTGGCAAACCAGCGACGCCGGCAAGGACTACATCTTCCGCGAGATCACCATCGCCCCTGGCGGCAGCACCGGCTGGCACTCCCACGACGGCGAGTTGCTCGGCACCGTCAAGGAGGGCGTGCTGATGCATTACCGGGCCGACTGTTCGATGGACGGGCTGTATGTGGCTGGTCAGAGCATCGCCGAGAAGGGCGGTCCGGACTATGTGCACATCGGCCGCAATCCCGGCCCGGGCCCGCTGGTTCTGCAGATCCTCTACATCGACCCGGCGGGTGCGCCACTGTCGGACGACCAGCCCGATCCGGGCTGCGGGTTTGCCTGAGGCCATAAACGGTCATCCGCGGGTCTGTTGGCTCCGAATACCTGAGCAGACACGAGGAGGTGAGGCGAAATGCCCGCAGAGAATATTCGCTGCCTGGTAACCGGGGCGACGGGGTACATCGGTGGTCTGTTGGTGCCGCGACTGCTCGACGCCGGCCTCCTGGTGCGGGCGTCGGCACGCGATCCCGACAAGCTGGCGACAGCGCCGTGGCGTGACGACGTCGAGGTGGCGCGCGCAGATCTCACCGAACCCGAATCGCTGACCGAGGCGTTCGACGGCGTCGACGTCGTCTACTACCTGGTGCACTCGATGGGGACCTCGAAGGATTTCGTCGCAGCGGAGAGGCAGTCGGCCAAGAACGTGGTCGAGGCGGCGAAGAAGGCGGGCGTGCGGCGGCTCGTGTATCTGAGCGGTCTGCACCCCGAGGGTGTTGAGCTGTCGCGCCATTTGATGTCGCGCACGGAGGTCGGCGAGATCCTCATCGACTCGGGTATCGAGACGGTCGTGTTGCAGGCGGGCATCGTCATCGGCTCCGGTTCGGCGTCGTTCGAGATGATTCGGCATCTGACCGACCGACTGCCCGCGATGACGACACCGAAATGGGTCAGCAACAAGATCCAGCCGATCGCGATCGACGACGCCCTGTACTACCTGACGGCTGCCGCAACAGCCCACGTCCCGTCGTCGCGGACCTGGGACATCGGCGGTCCCGACGTGATGGAGTACGGCGATGCGATGCAGGGCTACGCCTACGTGGCGGGGTTGCGCCGGCGGATCATCGTGGTGCTGCCGTTCCTCACGCCGACGATCGCCAGTTGGTGGGTCGGTTTGGTGACGCCGATCCCGTCGGGGTTGGCTCGCCCGCTGGTCGAGTCACTGGAATGCGATGCCGTCATGCAGAACCACGACATCGACGGCATCATCCCGCAGCCGGAGGGTGGGTTGACAGGCTACCGGGCTGCCGTGGCGGAGGCGCTGAAGGCCGACGGCACCGCATCAGACGACGGAAAGCGACACCTGTTGCGGTTCAGTCACACTGCGCCGCAATAGCTTTCAGGGTCTGCGCAGAGCCGACGCGTTGTCGTTGTCGGACACCAGAGGAAGCCCGGTGCGCGCGGCGGTCGCGAGCATGTGCTCGATGACATTCTTGCCGAGTGCGGTCTCGCCGGGCAGCTCGATCGGATACTTGCCGTCGAAGCAGGCCGAGCACAGCCGAGACGCCGGCTGCTCGGTGGCCGCGATCATGCTGTGCTGCGAGATGTAGCCAAGCGAGTCGGCACCGATGCCGTGCCGGACGGCTTCGACGGCCTCCTCCTCGTTCTCGACGGCGTTGGCGATCAGCTCGGCGGGCGTGGCGAAGTCGATGCCGTAGAAGCACGGCCATTTCACCGGCGGCGAGGCGATGCGCACATGCACCTCGATGGCGCCGGCCTCGCGCAGCATCCGCACCAGCGCGCGCTGGGTGTTGCCGCGCACGATCGAGTCGTCGACGACGATGAGCCGCTTGCCGCGGATCACCTCTTTGAGCGGGTTGAGCTTGAGCCGGATGCCCAGCTGGCGGATCGTCTGTGACGGCTGGATGAACGTGCGTCCGACGTAGGCGTTCTTGGTCAGGCCCTGCCCGTACGGGATTCCCGACTCCTGTGCGTAGCCGACGGCGGCGGGGATGCCCGACTCCGGTACGCCGATCACCAGGTCGGCGTCCACCGGCCCTTCCTGGGCGAGCCTGCGGCCGATGTCGACGCGCGTCTTGTGTACCGATCGGCCGGCGATTGTGCTGTCGGGCCGCGCCAGATAGACGTATTCGAAGACGCAGCCCTTCGGCGAGGGCGGAGCGAACCGGCTCGAGCGCACCCCGTCGGCGTCGATCGCCAGCAGCTCGCCGGGCTCGATGTCGCGGACGAACGAGGCGCCGACGATGTCCAGGGCGGCGGTCTCGGATGCGACCACCCAGCCGCGGTCGAGGCGCCCCAGCGACAGCGGCCGCACCCCGTACGGGTCGCGGGCGGCATAGAGGGTGTTCTCGTCCATGAACGTCAGGCAGAACGCGCCGCGGACGGTCGGCAGCAGTTCCAGGGCCGCCTGCTCCACCGACGAGTCGGCCGCGCCGTGCGCTAGCAGCGCACCGAGGATGTCGGAGTCGGTGGTGGCCACCGAGCCGCCCCGGGTGTTGATCAGGCCCTCTTCGCGGGCGCGGGTAGCCAACTCCGCTGCGTTGACGAGGTTGCCGTTGTGGCCGAGCGCGACACCGGTGCCCGCAGCTGTGTTGCGGAACACAGGCTGGGCGTTCTCCCAGGTGGTGGATCCGGCCGTGGAGTAGCGGCAGTGTCCGATCGCGACGTGGCCGTCCATCGCGGCGAGCGTTTGCTCGTCGAACACCTGGCTGACCAGTCCGAGGTCTTTGAACACCAGCACCTGCGAGCCGTCGGCGACCGCGATACCCGCAGCTTCCTGGCCGCGGTGCTGCAGTGCGTACAGGCCGTAATAGGTGAGCTTGGCGACCTCTTCACCGGGAGCCCAGACGCCGAAAACGCCGCATTCCTCTCTGGGGTCATCCGATTTGCCTGCGCGAAGAGAATCAGCGGAGTCTGTTTGCTCGACGGTCACAATAGGGCTGCTCCCAATGGGCGGTGGGTGACGCGCCCAGTCTACGGTCTTGCTGGGCGAATCACGGAATCGTCGGCGCTGGTGTCGCCGCTTCGTTCAACGGGCGGGCGGCGCGATTCGATTCCCTGGCGGCCTTGGGTCCACTGGGTCAGGTGTCCAGAGGGACGACCGGCAGCAGCGCGGCGACCTCGGGCGCGCGGGCGCCGGACATCTGCAACCGTCCGCCGGAGGCGGCGTCGGCGACCGTCGTCAGGCCCGTTGCCAGCAGCAGCCAGGTGCGCGGGTCGGTTTCGACGACGTTGGGCGGTGTACCCCGCGTGTGCCTGGGTCCCGAAATGCATTGCACCGCAACAAAGGGCGGTACCCGAACCTCGACGCTTGCGCCCGGTGCGGCGGCGGCGAGCGTGCGCGCGGTGAGCCGAACGGCCTCTGCGAGCGCGGATCGTTGCGGCGCAGGGCGGATTTCGTCGCGCAGCCAGTCGGCGAGTGCGAGCACGGCTGCGCGCGTCTTCGCCGGATCAGCGGTGCGGCGGGCTGGCATACCTTAGTGTCTCAAGGTGTTCGTCGACCGACATAAGCCGCCTTACGAGGGAAGACCCGGTTGTTGGCAGAAGGTCACCAAGGACCTGTGGCCGTTCCCGTATCTGGTGATGGACACCGGCCTGAGCATCGCGCCGTACAACCACTTCGAGCTCGCGACGCCGTTGACGCAGGACTACATCTGGGGCCGGACGGTCGGCGAGGCCACCATCAACCCCTGACCCTTCCCCCGCGAAATGGCATTCCAGCAGGGAAATTCCGAGAGCGGGCCTGCGGGGATGCAATCTCGCGGTCGCTACGGACGCCAGCCGCGCGAGACCATCGCGTCCCACGCACGACGGACGATCGCGACCGGCTGATCCTCCTTGATGACGCGCTCGACGATGTAGCCGAGCCGCTCGATCTTCGGGATCACCCGCATGTCCTTGACGTACTGGGGGCGGTCCGTGCGGTGCTGATCGCCGTCGTACTCCGACAACACCTTGAACTCCTCCCAGCCCAAGTCGACGGTGCGCAGCAGCGTGCCGTCGGTGTCGTAGATCGGTATCTGGGTCCTCGGTTTGGGTAGTCCGCCGTCGATGTAGAGCAGCCGCAACCACGTCTCTCGTGGCGAGGCCGCGCCGCCGTCGACCAACGGGACGGCGTCCCTGACTCGTTTCACACCTCGCGCACCGCGGTAACGCTTGGCCAAGAGCAGCACGTCCTCGGTCGAGTACGGCGAGGCACGCATCAGGGCGTCCATCCGTGCGATCGCCTGCCCTCGCGGCTGGTAGCGGCCCAGGTCGAGTGCGGTGCGTGCGACGGTCGTGACGGGAATGCCGTCGACGGAGGTGATCTCGTCGTCGGCGATGCGTTCGTTGCGCGCGAGGATGCCGGCCGGAGGTCGAGGGCACCGGTGAATCAGTTCGATGTCGATGTCCGCATCGACCCATTCGGCGCCGTGCATTGCCGAGGCCGCCACGCCCGTGACGATCCCCCGCCGCTTGGACCACAGCCACGCGCCGACTGTGCGGTCGCGAACAGTCAACTGGTGACGGCGAGGCGCATGCACGTTCGGGTAGAACGGCCGATACCAGCGCGCGAGCTCGTGTCGCGTGACGACGCCTGCGGCTACCGCCTCAGTCCCGATGAATACCTCGTCCACGCCGAATAGACGTCCGCGACCGACCCTGTGGGATCCAATCCTTCCGCGACATTGCGTTCCCGCAGAGGAATCGCGAGAACGGGCCTGCTGGAATGCCATTTCGCGAGAATCAGGGGGTGCGCCGTTGCACCGCGAGCGCCGCGACAGCGCCCGCCTCGTTGATCGCGAGGTGCGCGAGCATCGGCGCGGCCAGGCTGCCCGACCGCTCGCGCAGCAGCGCGAACATCCAGCCCGCGACTGCGGTCGTCGCAACCGTGCCGATCACCGGTTCGCCGGCGCTGCGGGCGTCCTCGATGTGCGACAGCCCGAACGCCAGCGACTGAAGCAGTCGCCCGCCGGTCGACCCGAATGCGTCCGCTGCGACCGTGCCCAGCGCCGCGCGGAACGCGGCCTCTTCCGACCACACCGTTCCCACGGGTATCCGAAACCCCAACCACAGCGCCGGCGCGGGCAGATCCCGCTGCGCCATCGAGGACCGCACGGGCGACGCGGCCGTCGACGCGGCGACACCGACGATCACCGGTGTCGCCACGGCAAGCCCGAGTCGCACCCCCGACCACAACTGCGGAGGGCGCAGCCCGAGCGGGGCGCGGGTCGCCACCACCAGCCCCGCCCCGAGCAGCGCGTCGACCGGCGGCTGGAGGCGCTCAGGCAGCCGACGACCGAGCACACCGTGCCATCCGACCAGCCCCGCCGCCAGCGCTAATGCCCGTAACTGCAAGGCGCGCACTAATACTCGGGTCCGTCGTCGGCCTCGGTCTTCTCGAGAGCGATCCTGATCCGTTCGGTGTCATCCGGCGTCCAGCCGTCCGGCGGTGCGACGGCAGCCCACCCGTCGAGCACGTACTCGCCGTAGTTGTGGCCGTGTCCGCCTGGCACCGAGCTGGCGTTCGTCATGTCGGCGGCGACCTGCCAGAACGTGACGATCGGATACCACCGCATCAACGGTGTCCGGTCCCGGCCCGGCGGCTCCTTCAGCCAGTCGGGCTGGTTGAACATCAGGTCCTCCGACCACCACACGATCGGGTCGGAGGCGTGCTGCAGGAACAGCACCCGGGTGCCCTCCCACGGCGCACTGGTGTCGGCGGCGATCTCGGCGGCGCCGTTGGCCGCCGAGAACCGCACGGTCCGACCGTTGTCGTAGCGCGGTTCGACCTCGGGCGTACCGGGGTCGCGCCGCACCGTGATGGCCTTCCACAGCGGGCTCGCGTTCGGCGGTCCGACCCACAGCACCGAGGAGAACCCCATCCTGGCGATGTCGGGAAGCCAGTTGAACGCGCCCTGTCCCGCCATGGAGCCCAGGCTTTCGCCATAGAGGAGCAGTTCGGGTCGCCGATCGGACGGCAGCCGCGCCCACCATTCGTGGACGGCGTCGATCATGGTCCGACCGGATCGCATGGACTTCTCCTGATCGCCGAGGAACGAGATCCAGCTCGGCAGGTAGGAGTACTGCGATCCGACGATCGCGGTGTCGCCGTTGTACATGAGTTCCAGCGCCCGTGCGGCGACGGGGTTGATCCACCCGGTGCCCGTGGTCGGAACGATGACGAGGACCTTGCGGTCGGACGCGCGGGTGCGCTCGAGTTCGCGAACCAGGACGTCGGCGCGCTCGGCGTCGGTGTCCGCCGTCTGCAGACCGGCGTACACCCGGATCGGCTCCTTGGCGGGCTGTCCCGTTCAGCCGCGTCAACTCGTCGGCGTCGGGCCCGGTCGACACGAAGTTGCGGCCCTGATAGCCGAGAGTGTCCCACGCCGCGAGAGACGTTGGGCTGCCTGATCTTTCGCGGTCCAGTGGTTGGGTGATGGTCTCGCGTGTGGTGGTGTTCTGCGGCTGGAACACCCGGTTGGCGCCGGCAAGGAAGCCGCGCAGCAGCACGCCGTTGATCAACGTGATCGCCAGCACGACGACGATCGCGGTGCCGATGAACAGCGCAACCTCGTCGTGCAGGTGCCAGCGCCGGATGAAGTAACGGGCCATGGTCTTGATGACGTCGATGACGACGCGCGCCAGTGACACGCACAGGCCCGTGACGAGCATCGCGATGATCAGGGTGCGCAGGTAGCCGACCGTGTCGGGGCCTTCCATCCCCATCACCGCGGACACCCGGCGCTGCCAGGCAGCGGCCGGAATGAGCATCAGCAGGCCCGCGGCCGTCGACAGCGCGATGGTCAACGCTTTGCACCAGTAGAGCACCCGCTTGGGCGGTGGCCACCAGGACCGGCGTCGTAATACGAAGCGGCGCACCAATTTTGCGGTGAACACACCGATCCCGTATCCGATGGCGGCGTTGACGCCGCCGATCAGGCCCTGGAACAGCCAGTCGCGCGGCAGTAGCGACGGTGTCAGCGAAAGGCAGAAGAACAGGGCCCCGAAACCGATTCCGACGAAGTCGAGTCGCACCAGGCTCCAGGCCCAGACCAGCATCGGATGTCGTTGCTTGCGCTGGTGGTCTGCGGCGACCTGATCGCCGGCGGTGTCGGTCGGAACACTCACCCGAACAACCTGGGCAGCACACCTTCCGATGTGGTGCGCAGGTCCTCCAGCGAAACCGTGAACTGGTCCTGCACCTCGACGGCACTGCTGCCCTGGTCCACCACGCCGATGCGGGTGACCGGTAGGCCGCGGGCCTCGCACATGGACCGGAAACGGCTCTCCTCCGTGCGCGGAACGGCGACAAGCACCCGCCCCGTCGACTCGGAGAAGAGAAACGTGAACGGGCCAGTGCCGTCTTGCCAACCATCGGGAACGATGATGCGGCAACCGGTTTCGCCGGTCAGGGCCGTTTCGACGACGGCCTGTATCAGCCCGCCCTCCGACAGGTCGTGCGCGGCCGTGACCAGCCCGTCGCGCGACGCCGCGGCGAGCACCTCGGCGAGCAGTTGCTCGCGGGCGAGGTCGACCTCGGGCGGGTGGCCGCCCAGATGTTCGGCGGTGACCTGCGCCCAGATCGAGCCGTCGAACTCGTCGCGCGTGTCGCCGAGGAGAAGCAGAGTCTCGCCCGGTTCGGTGCCGATTCCCGTCGGGATGCGACGGCTGACATCGTCGATGACACCGAGCACCCCGACGACAGGCGTGGGCAGGATCGCGGTCGCGCCGGTCTGGTTGTAGAAGCTGACGTTGCCACCGGTGACCGGAATGCCAAGGGCGGCACAGCCGTCGGCCAGGCCGCGGACAGCTTCGGAGAACTGCCACATGACGCCGGGATCCTCCGGCGAGCCGAAGTTGAGGCAGTTGGTGACTGCGATCGGCGTCGCACCGGTCACGGCGACGTTGCGGTAGGCCTCGGCCAACGCCAGTTGCGCGCCCCGATACGGGTCCAACTGTGTGTAGCGGCCCGAGGCGTCGGTGGACACCGCGATGCCGCGGCCGGTGGACTCGTCGACCCGAAGCACGCCGCCGTCGGCGTTCTCGGCCAGCACGGTGTTACCGCGGACGTAGCGGTCGTACTGCTCGGTGATGAACGCCCGGCTGCACAGATGCGGACTGCCCACCATGGCAAGCAGAGTCGCGCGCAGCTCGTCGCCGGTCGTCGGGCGCGGCAGCTTGTCGGATGTGTCGGCGTTGAGCGCGTCCTGGCTCGACGGCCGCTCGACGGGCCGTTCGTAGACGGGCCCTTCGTGCGCGACGGTGCGGGGCGGTACGTCGACGACGGTCTCGCCGTGCCAGGTGATCTTCAGCCGGTCGCCGTCGGTGACCTCGCCGATGACGGTGGCCAGCACCTCCCACTTGGCGCACACCGCCATGAACGCGTCCACGTTCTCGGGCGCGACGACGGCGCACATCCGTTCCTGCGATTCACTCGACAGGATTTCCGCGGGAGTCATGTTCGCCGCCCGCAGTGGCACGGTGTCCAGTTCGACGGCCATACCGCCGTCACCGGCTGACGCGAGTTCTGATGTTGCACAGGACAATCCGGCTCCGCCAAGATCCTGGATGCCGATCACGAGGCCCGCGGCGTACAGCTCGAGGCAGCACTCGATGAGCACCTTCTCCATGAACGGGTCGCCGACCTGCACCGACGGCAGCTTCTTACGCCCCGGGCCCTCGCCCTCATCGCCTCCGAAGGTCTCGGACGCCAGCACCGACACCCCGCCGATACCGTCGAGGCCGGTGCGCGCGCCGAACAGGATGATCTTGTTGCCGGTGCCCGACGCGAACGCCAGGTGCAGATCTTCCTTGCGCAGCACCCCGACGCACAGCGCGTTCACCAACGGGTTGCCCGCGTAGGAGGCGTCGAAGACGGTCTCGCCGCCGATATTGGGTAGTCCCAACGAGTTTCCGTATCCACCGATGCCGCGGACCACGCCGTCGACGACGCGACGGGTGTCGGGCGCGTCGGCGGCGCCGAACCGCAGCTGGTCCATCACCGCGACCGGGCGGGCGCCCATCGCCATGATGTCGCGGACGATCCCCCCGACGCCGGTGGCGGCGCCCTGGTAGGGCTCGACGTAGGAGGGGTGGTTGTGCGACTCGACCTTGAAGGTGGCCGCCCATCCGTCGCCGATGTCGACGACGCCCGCGTTCTCACCGATGCCCGCCAGCATCGCCGCGCGCATCGTCTCCGTGGTGGTCTCGCCGAAGTAGCGCAGGTGCACCTTGGAGGATTTGTAGCTGCAGTGCTCGCTCCACATCACCGAATACATCGCCAGCTCGGCATCGGTCGGCCGTCGGCCGAGTATTTCCCGGATGCGTTCGTACTCGTCGTCCTTGAGCCCGAGCTCTCGGAACGGTTGGGGTTGGTCGGGAGTGGCTGCTGCCTGCTCGACAGTGTCGACGGACTGCGTGAGCTCGGAGGTCACTCGAACAGTCTAGTTTGCGACCTGTCATCCGTGCGGGCAGCCGCGGGCGCGCCCAATCCGTGCAGGATGACGCTGCCGAGCACCGCGATGCCCGACGCCTGCGCTGTCGCGATCGTGCCTGGTGAGCGACGGCTCCGCTAGCCGCCCGCGACGCAGAACGCGTTGCCGTCGGGATCGGCGAGCACGACCCATTCGAAGTCGCCGAAGTTGCCCCTGCCGGTTTCGCTCGCGCCGAGGTCGACCAGGCGCTTCACCTCGGCCTCCCGATCGGCGGCGCTGAAATCGAGGTGCACCCGGTTCTTGCCCGGCGTGGGATCTTCGACCTGCTGAAACGCCAGACCCGGTCCTTCGGGTACCGACACGACGACGAAAAATGGTGGAGCGACCGGGTTTACCTGCCCGCCCAACGCCTTGGCCCACCAGTCGGCGAGCTTCTCGGGGTCGGTGGTGTCGAACGTGATGTTTTCGGTTTTCAGCGCCATGGGCCGACCCTATGTCAGCCCACCGACAACTCGACAGACCATTACCTCGCACGTAATTGAGCTGTGAAGCAACACCACGCACGCTTGAACCATGACCGAAACACACACCCAACCGAAGTTCAGCGCCGAGCACTGGGCGGCGTTCTGGGCCAAGCCGGACCCGACACGGGCAGGCGACGTGCTCGCCGACGACATCGTCGGCTACTGGCAGGGCGACCCGACGCCGGTGCGCGGCAAGGAACCCTACGTCGGCAAGATCACCGAATTAGTCGGCGCCATACCGGATTTGACGCTCGACCTGATCGACAGCGCGACCGTCGACGGCGACCAACCCGGTGAGCAGCTGGTGTTCCTTCATTACGTCGGCACAGGAACCGGGCCTGACGGGCCGCTGTCCTTTCGCGGCATCGACCGGGTCCGCGCCCGTGACGGCATCGTGGTGGAGAACGTCATCCGCTACGACATGGTCGATCCCGGCTGACCCGGAAAGGTCAGCCGGGCGCGAGGAACGCGCGCAGCGCCGCCGAATAGGCGCCGACGTCGTCGGCTCCCATCACCTCACGCGCGGAGTGCATGGCCAGCTGCGCGGCGCCGACGTCGACCGTCGGGATGCCGGTGCGCGCGGCCGTCATCGGGCCGATCGTCGATCCGCACGGCAGGTCGGCGCGATGCTCGTAGCGTTGCAGCGGAACTCCGGCCTCCCGGCAGGCCAGCGCGAACGCAGCGGCGGTGCGGCCGTCGGTGGCGTACCGCAGGTTCGGCTGCACTTTCAACACGGGTCCGGCGTTGACCTCGATCAGGTGGTACGGCTCGTGACGTTCCGGATAGTTGGGGTGGGTGGCGTGCGCCATGTCGCCGGAGGCCACCATCGAGCCCGCCATCCGGCGCAGGAAGTCCTCGCGCCCCCCACCCCCGGCGAGGGCGATGCGCTCGAGGACCGTCAGCAGCAGTTCGGACTGCGCGCCGTGATCGGACTGCGAGCCGACCTCCTCGTGGTCGAACAGCGCAAGCACCGGCACCCAGGCGGCGGGCTCGGCGTCGAGGAACGCTTCGAGCCCGGCATAGCAGGTGCACTGGTTGTCCAGCCGGGGTGCACTCAGCAGCCTGCCATCGGCGCCCACCACCGTCGACGGGGTCAGGTCGTGGGTCATCAGGTCGATCCCGAGGATCTCGTCGGCGTCCACCCCGGCCCGCTCGGCGACGTAACCGAGGAACGATCTCGGACCGCTGCCGACGCCCCAGACCGCGTTCACGTGCCGCTGAGGGTCCAGCGACACCGCCTTGCGGTCGTCGGCCAGATGGATGGCAAGCTGTGGCACCCGCAGGATCGGCTCGTCGATCCGGACCAGGCGCTGCTCGATGCCCTCCGACGAGCGCACCGACAGCCTGCCGCTGATCCCGAGGTCGCGGTCCAGCCACGAGTTCAGCCACGCCCCGCCGTAGGGCTGCAGCGCGACGACCTGCCAGCCGGAGACGAACCGGTCGGGATGCTGTTTGACCCGCAGGTTCGGGCTGTCGGTGTGAGCGCCGACGATGCGGAACGGCGCATCGGGTGCGCCGCCGGCTCGCCACGCCACCAGAGAACCCGCGCGCACGATGAAAAAGTCGCCCGCGCCGGTTGATTCGCGGCTCGCCGCGATATTGGATTCGCGGCTCGCCGCGGGAGGCCAGGCCTGCCCTTCAGAGAGTTCGACGAAGCCTGCCTGCCGCAGCCGCAGCGCGACCGTCTCGCACGCGTGAAACGGCGACGGCGAGGCATCGATGAAGTCGCACAGCCCCTGTGCACTTGCCGACATGGTTCACCATCTTCGCCCACGATCTTGATTTAGGGTTCAACGGTGCCCGCAGCCGCCCCTCAACCGGTTCTCGCTCCGCTGACTCCCGCGGCGATTTTCCTGGTGGCGACGATCAACGAGGGGCAGTCGGCGGCGGCGGACGTCCACGACGCGCTGCCGGACGTGTCGGGCCTGGTCCGCTCGATCGGCTTCCGCGACCCGACGAAACGGCTGTCTGTGATCACCTCGATCGGCTCCGAGGCGTGGGACCGGTTGTTCTCCGGCCGGCGGCCCGCCGAACTGCACCCGTTCGTGGAGATCCGCGGCGGCAGGCACCATGCCCCGTCGACGCCGGGCGATCTGCTGTTCCACATTCGCGCCGAGTCGGTGGACGTCTGCTTCGAGCTGGCCACCAAGATCGTCGAGTCGATGGACGGCGCGGTGGCGATCGTCGACGAGGTGCACGGCTTCAAATTCTTCGACAACCGCGACCTGATGGGCTTCGTCGACGGCACCGAGAACCCGGATGGACCGATCGCGTCGTCGGCCACCCAGATCGGCGACGAGGATCCCGACTTCGCGGGCGGCTGCTATGTGCACGTCCAGAAGTACGTGCACGACATGGGCTCGTGGAATTCGCTGTCGACCGAGGAGCAGGAGCGGGTGATCGGACGGACCAAACTCGACGACATCGAGATGGACGACGCCGTCAAGCCCGCGAACTCGCACATCGCCTTGAACGTCATCGAAGACGACGACGGCAACGAGCTCAAGATCGTTCGCCACAACATGCCGTTCGGAGAGATCGGCAAGGGTGAATTCGGCACGTACTACATCGGTTACTCGCGGACTCCCGCGGTCACCGAACGGATGCTGGACAACATGTTCATCGGCGACCCGCCCGGCAACACCGACCGCATCCTCGATTTCTCCACCGCGCTGACCGGAGGATTGTTCTTCACCCCGACCGTCGACTTCCTCGATGACCCACCGCCACTGTCGGATTCGACACACGAGCAGCCCGCACCGACGCCAGCGGCCGACGTCCCCGCAGCCCCCGACGGATCACTCGGCATCGGCAGCCTGAAAGGAACCACCCGATGAACAACCTGTACCGCGACCTGGCTCCGATCACCGAGGAGGCGTGGGCGGAGATCGAAATGGAGGCGACGCGCACGTTCAAGCGTCACATCGCGGGACGGCGCGTCGTCGACGTCAGCGAGCCGAGCGGACCGGCCACCGCGGCGGTCAGCACCGGGCACCTGCTGGACGTCGGCGCCCCCGGCGACGGCGTGATCGCGCACCTTCGCGAGAGCAAGCCGCTGGTGCGACTGCGGGTGCCGTTCACGTTGTTCCGCAACGACATCGACGACGTCGAGCGGGGATCCCAGGATTCCGACTGGGATCCGGTCAAGGAGGCCGCGAAGAAGCTGGCGTTCATCGAGGACCGGGCGATCTTCGAGGGTTACAAGGATGCGGCGATCGGCGGAATCCGCGCCTGCAGCTCCAACCCGGCGCTGGCGCTGCCGAGCGATCCCCGGGAGATGCCCGACGTCCTCGCTCAGGCGCTGTCGGAGCTGCGGCTGGCAGGTGTCGACGGCCCGTATTCGGTGTTGTTGTCGGCCGACGTGTACACCAAGGTGAGCGAGACCACCGAGCACGGCTATCCGATCCGTGAGCACCTCAACCGCCTCGTCGACGGCGAGATCATCTGGGCGCCTGCCATCGACGGAGCGTTCGTATTGTCCACCCGCGGCGGCGATTTCGATCTTCAGCTCGGCACCGACGTGTCCATCGGCTACCTGGCGCACGACGCCGACACGGTGCAGCTGTACCTGCAGGAGACGCTGACGTTCCTCTGCTACACCGCGGAAGCCTCGGTCGCGCTGTCGCCTTAGATCAGGCGCTGGCGAGCACCGTGTCGAGCGCGGAGTAGAACAGCCCGAGCCCGTCGTCGGAGGGCCCGGTGAGCGCTTCGGTGGCGTGCTCGGGGTGCGGCATCAGTCCGACGACCCGGCCGTTGGCCGACGAGATGCCCGCGATGTCGCGCATCGAGCCGTTGGGGTTGTCGCGGTAGCGGAACACCACCCGGCCGTCGCCCTCGAGCGTGTCGAGCACCTCGTCGGACGCCACGTACCGGCCCTCGCCGGATTTCAGCGGCACCAGGATGTCGGCGCCCTGCTCGAAGCGCGTGGTCCACGCCGACGTGTTCGACGCCACCTCCAGCCAGAGGTCGCGGCACACGAAGTGCAGTCCCGCGTTGCGGGTCAGCGCACCCGGCAGCAGGCCTGCTTCGCACAGCACCTGAAAGCCGTTGCAGATACCCAATACCGGCATCCCGCTACCCGCCGCGTCGATGACCGACTTCATCACGGGCGCGAACTTCGCAATGGCGCCGCAGCGCAGGTAGTCGCCGTAGGAGAAGCCGCCGGGAACGATGACCGCGTCGACGCCCTTGAGATCGGCGTCGGCGTGCCACAGGCTGACCGACTCGGCGCCGGAGAGCCGAACCGCACGCGCGGCGTCGATGTCGTCGAGCGTGCCGGGGAATGTGATCACGCCCACACGAGCGGTCATGACGGCTCCCTGCTGACCGACCAGTCCTCGATCACGATGTTCGCCAGCAGCGATTCGGCGATCTCGGCGACCGTCTCATCGGCGACGCTGTCGTCGACTTCGAGCTCAAACCGCTTGCCCTGCCTGACATCTGATACACCGTCGTAGCCGAGACGGCCCAGTGCGCCGACGATCGCCTGCCCCTGGGGGTCGAGGATTTCGGCTTTCGGCATCACGTGCACAACCACCTTTGCCACGGGTTCACTCTACCGGCGGCCCTGCCCTCGCCGCCTCACCGGCACGAACCGATGTACGCCGTGCACAACGGCGCGGCCATCGCGTCGAGAATCTGCGTGTCGGCGACCGCGGGCCAGTCCACGCGAGGCGGGGTGGTCGCCCACATCGCCACCTCGACAATGGTGCTGTTGAACGGGTTGACCAGCAGGTACTCGTGGAGCACCGCCTGTCCCGGCAATATCCCGCTGACCACTGCGGCCATCCGGTCGGTGGTGTCGGTGGTCAGCGACGGCGAAGTCAGCGGCGACGTCAGCTGACAGCGGCGCAGCGCGTCCACCGCCTTGTCGAAGACGTCGATGGCGAGTTGGCCGCCGCGCCAGGTCTCGCCGCGCCAGTGGATCACCTGGACCTGCAGCTGCCATTGCCCGTCCGGCTGGACCACGGTGGCGCGCGATGCGACCGCGTAGCTGCGGGGGTCGTCGGGCGCCGGCGGCGAGGCGCACGCCTCCTCGACCTTCAGACGCGGGTTGATTGCCGTGACGGCGATTCCAGCCAGGCCCGGCCAGCGGTACGTCGAATACAGGGGAAGCGCTGTCTGGTCGATCCAGGCGGAGTCCGGAATACGGTCACAGTTCGGCGGGCAATCCATCGGAATCCCGTGTGCGGGACCGACCGCGCCCGGTGCAACGACCAGCCCGCAGACCGTCAGCAACACCGCCAGCATCACTCGCATCGCCCACCACCCCTGAGCGCACAATATAGGCATGCAGCTGACACATTTCGGCCATTCCTGCCTACTCGCCGAGTTCACCGCCGATTCCGCCACCACCACGGTGTTGTTCGATCCGGGGAACTTCTCACACGGCTTCGAAGGGGTCACCGGTCTCGACGCGATCCTGATCACCCATCAGCACCCCGATCACGCCGACACCGAACGGCTGCCCGCGCTGCTCGATGCCAATCCGCAGGCCGCGTTGTACGCCGACCCGCAGACGGCGGCGCAGCTGGGCGGGGCGTGGACGGCCGTCAACGTCGGCGACGAGTTCACCGTCGGCTCCCTGACCGTGCGCGGCGTCGGCGGCAAACACGCGGTGATCCACCCCGAGATACCGGTGATCGACAACATCTCGTATCTGATCGGCGACGGCGACCACCCGGCGCGGCTGATGCATCCCGGCGACGCGCTCTTCACCCCGGGTGAGCCCGTCGACGTGCTCGCCACTCCGGCTGCCGCGCCGTGGATGAAGATCTCTGAGGCGGTTGAGTATTTGCGCGCGGTCGCGCCCGACCGCGCCGTGCCGATTCACCAGGGGATCGTCGACCCCGGCGCCAGGGGGATCTACTACGGCAGGCTCAGCGAGATGACCGACACCGACTTTCAGGTGCTCGAGGAGGAGAACGGCACTCAGTTCTGACCGCGAGCTGGGCCCACACCGCAGGTAGGGGAACGCAAACTCGCACAAATTGCGCTGAACTCGCGCGATTTTGCGTCTGCTCGCCGATGACATCACCAAATGCGCAGGGCCGCCAATGTAGCGGTCTGCTCAGGCGGCGCCGGTCAGCGCGGGATACGGCCGCCATTCGTAGACCGCGGGCACACACTGGTGCATCAGCGCAAGGTCGACGCTGTCGAGCATGGCTTGGCGCGGGCCGGGCTTGCGCAGGTGCCGCGCCGCGACCCCGACCCGCACGATGCCTGCGCGCCTGGCGGTCCGCTCGGCGGACAGCACCAGCGTTCGGCACCACCATGGCTCGGAGAGGAAGCCCTCGCCGATGCCGAGCACTCGCGCGCGGATGGTGGATCTGCGCACCAGGTCGGTGATGCCGCTGAGACCGGCGACCAAGCGGAAACCGTTGCGGGGCAACGCGTCCACCGTGCCCTGCGATACCGTCCAGCCGGGCGCCGCGAAAAGCCGGCTGCGCAGCCCGAGGTGCTCGAGCACGCGGTCGGCGGCCATCAGTCGCAGGTTGGCCTCGTGCGCGGGCAGGGTCGCGAACTCCCCGCGCCGCTTCTTGGTCGCGGCCTCGTCGAAGCCGTGCAGAACGATGGCATCGCCGCGGGCCCGCCGCGCCGCCAGCCACGCGACGGTCGACGGGTCTTCGTCAAGCCGGTAACCGCCTTTGAGCCGCGGTGCAACAAGGAACGACGACGGCACACCACGTTCGTCCAGCCGCTCGCAGAACGCGACGACGTCGGGCAGCGTCTGCTCACTGATGCCGGAAATCGACACGATCAGCTGTCCAGCCACTCCGCCATTGTCGCAACGCGAGGTGTCGCAACGGTTTACGACACTCTTACAGCAGCTGTCTATTCCGCTATCGCGGCAGGACCGCCTCGATGGCCTCGACGACCTCGGGAGCGTCGGGTTCAGTGCGCGGACGGAACCGCTTCACCACGTCGCCACCCGGCGCGAGCAGGAACTTCTCGAAGTTCCACTGGACGTCGCCCGCCTCACCGTCCGCGTCGGCGGCCTTCGTCAGCTCGGTGAACAGCGGATGTCTGCCGGGGCCGTTGACGTCGGTCTTCTCCAGTAGCGGGAATGTGACGCCGTAGGTGGCCGAGCAGAACGTCTGGATCTCCTCGGCAGTGCCGGGTTCCTGGCCCATGAACTGGTTGCACGGAACGCCGATCACCGTGAGCCCCCGCTCGCCGTACTCCTGCGCGAGCTTCTCCAGCGCGCTGTACTGCGGCGTCAGACCACATTTCGAGGCGACGTTGACGACCAGCGCTGCGCCGTCGGCAAGCTCGGCCAGGGTGGTGGGAGTGCCGTCGAGCGTGCTGAGTGCGATGTCGCGCAGCTGCGTGTCCGTCATGGGCCGAACATTACCGCTCGGGTGATGCGCTTCCGTACAGCATTCCCGCCACCCTGCGCACCGTG
Organism: uncultured Actinomycetota bacterium; assembly: GCA_963786995.1. Taxonomy (GTDB): domain Bacteria; phylum Actinomycetota; class Actinomycetes; order Mycobacteriales; family Mycobacteriaceae; genus Mycobacterium. The sequence goes on from CAWBBH010000013.1 coordinate 726,066, forward strand.
GCAACCGGATCGGTGTCGTTGTCGATGGCCTTGTTCAGCCACAGCAACGAAAAGCCGTGCACCAGAGACCATGCCGCGAGCTGGGCCGCCTGCGGATCGTCGGTGGCGCGCGGATCGTCGAGGGTCGCGACGCCTGCGGCCAGCTCGACGCCTGCGGCTGTCTCGGCAGCGACAAGCTCGGGGTCGGTCGGCTCGTACAGCGACTTGTCGAACATCACGGCGTAGTGGCCGGGGTGGTCGATCGCGAAGCGGACGTACGCCAGCGCCGCGTCGAGGAAGTCGGGCCGCGCGCCGGTGAGCGCGTCGGCGAGCATGCGGAACCCCTCGCTCGCCAGTGCGGTGAACAGGCCACGACGGTCGGTGAAGTGATGGGCGGGGGCGGCATGGGAGACGCCGGCGGCACGTGCCAACTCGCGCAGCGACAGGTCCGCAGCACCGCGCTCGGCCACCAGGACGGCAGCCTCAGCAAGGATGGTGGCCTTCAGATCGCCGTGGTGGTAGGTGCCCCTGCTCATCACGCCATCATAGCCCGCAATCTTGACAGTGCCTAGATCGGGCGGTTACCGTCCATCTTGTCACTGTCAAGATTGGAGACTTCGGCATGGCCCCTCTCATCGCGCTGGTCGTCGGAACGCTCGGCGCCCGGCTCATCGGTCCCCCGCAAGCGGGAGGTGCCCCCAGGCTCGGCGTCGGCTATCTGGGCAGCTGGCCTTCGGCCGTCGCGGCCGGGCTGGCGCTGATGTTCGTCGTCACCGGAATCGCCCACTTCGTGCCACCGCTGCGCGGCGACCTGATCGCGCAGCTGCAGCTACGAACGGTCGAGCAGGCCGTCTTCATAGGCGCCGCCCTCGTGGTTGGCCTTGGCGGTGTCCAGTAGCCACGCGTACTGGAACGCCGCCTCCTTCCAGCGCTCGTATCGGCCGCTGATGCCGCCGTGGCCCGCTGTCATCTCCGTCTTCAGCAGCACCGGATGGCCATCGGTCTTCGTGTGCCGAAGCGCTGCAACCCATTTGGCGGGCTCGACGTAATACACCCTGGTGTCGTTGAGCGACGTCATCGCGAGAATCGGCGGATAATCCTTGGCCGTGATGTTCTCGTACGGCGAATAGGACTTCATGTAGAAGTAGACGTTCTCGTCGGCGAGCGGGTTGCCCCACTCGTCCCACTCGGTGACGGTCAGCGGAAGCGACGGGTCGAGGATCGTGGTCAGGGCATCCACGAACGGCACCTGAGCGAGAAAGCCCGCGAACAACTGCGGCGCGATGTTGGCCACCGCGCCGATCAGCAGGCCGCCCGCGCTGCCGCCGAGCGCCACCAGGTTCTCGGGCCGGGTCACGTCGGTGTTGATCAGATGTGCTGCGACGGCGACGAAGTCGGTGAAGGTGTTGACCTTCTCCAGCATCTTGCCGTGTTCGTACCAGGGGCGGCCGAGCTCGCCGCCGCCGCGGACGTGGGCGATGACGAACACCATGCCGCGGTCCAACAGCGACAACCGCGCGATCGAGAACCGCGGGTCCTCGCACGACTCGTAAGCGCCGTAGCCGTATATCAGTGTGGGAGCGGGGAATTGCAGGCCGACGCGGTGGATGATCGACACCGGCACCCGCGCGCCGTCGGCCGCCACCGCCCAGTCGCGCCGCTCGACATAGTCCTCGGGACGGTAGTCGCCGAGCACCGGCTGCTCGCGCAGCAGCGTCCGCTCGCCGGTGGCGAGGTCGACGTCGTAGATGCGCACCGGGGTGACGAACGACGTCGAGCCGATCCGCAATTTCGGCGAATCCCAGTTCGGGTTGCCGCTCAGTCCAGCCGACGTCAGCTCCGACTCGAAGGTGAAATCCTCCGGGCGGCCGTACTGCCCCTGCGGGTCGAGCGGCCAGAGCTGGATGCGTGGCAGCGCCTCGCTGCGGTAGCTGACGACGATGTGACCGGCGAATGCGTCGACCGCGTCGAGGCGGACGTCGTCACGGTGTTCGATGAGTGTGCGGGTGGCGGTGGGCTCGCTCACCGGCGCCTCGACGAGGGTGAAGTTCTCCGCCCCGTCGTTGTGCAGGATGAGGAACCGGTCTTCGCCGCCGACGACGGCATGTTCGACCGAGTACTCGACGCGCTCCCGCCGCGGCCAGACGACGGTGAACTCGGCGTCGCCGTCTCGTGCGTCGGCGTAGCGGATCTCCGATGTCACCGCGCTGCCGGCGGCGATGATCAGGTACTTGTCGCTGCGGGTGCGTCCCACCGCGAGCCAGAACTTCTGGTCGGGCTCGTGGTACACCTTCTGGGCCGGCAGGCCCGAGCCGATGCGGTGCCGCCACACGGTGTCCGGCCGCCAGGCCTCGTCGACGGTGGTGTAGTAAACGGTCCGATTATCGGCCGCCCAGGTCGCCCCGGCGCCGATGCCGACGATCTCGTCGTCGTACAGCCGGCCGGTGCGCAAGTCCTTGAACCGCAGCGTGTATCGCTCATCGCCGACGATGTCCACGGAGTAAGCCAGGGTATGGGCGTCGACGCTGACGGTTGCAGCGCCCATCGCGAAGAAGTCGTGACCCTCGGCCTCGACGTTCTCGTCGAGCAGCACCTGCTCGCCGGGTATCTCGGTGTGCTCGTCGAACTGCGGCGGCGACCAGTCGTCGGGATCGCTGATCGGGCTACGGCAATGCACGCTGTACTGCTTGCCCTCGAAGGAGCGGCTGTAGTACCACCAGTTGTCGCGCCGGACCGGCACCGAAAGGTCGGTCTCCTTGGTGCGGGCCTTGATCTCGTCGAAAATCTTCTGCCGCAACGGCGCAAGGTGGTCGGTGATCTTCTCGGTGTAGGCGTTCTCGGCTTCCAGATGGGCCAGCACGGCCGGGTCGGACTTGTCACGCAGCCACTCATAGGGGTCGACGAAGACGTCGCCGTGATGTTCGCGACGGTGCTCGATCCGCTTCGCGACGGGGGGTACCGGCGTGCTCACGCGGCGGGTCCGATCCAGTCGGCGAAGCTCAGGCCCGAAATACGTTCGTAGGCATTGATATAGCGCTCCCGGGTGGCGTCGACGATGGTGGGCGGCAGCGGTGGCGGCGGTTCGTCGCTGCCGCGGTCCCAACCCGACTCCGGGCTCAACAGCCAGTTGCGGACGAACTGCTTGTCGAAGCTCGGCTGCACGACACCCTCCTGGTAGGTGTCGACGGCCCAGTACCGCGACGAGTCCGGCGTGAACACCTCGTCGGCGAGCACGAGGTCGCCGTGCTCGTCGACGCCGAACTCGAACTTGGTGTCGGCGATGATGATTCCCTTCGTCAGAGCGTGGTCGGCGGCGCGGATGTAGGTCGCCAGGGTGAGATCGCGCAGCTGGTTCGCGCGCTCGGCGCCGACCATGTCGATCACATCGGCGAACGAGATGTTCTCGTCGTGTTCACCGAGGTCGGCCTTGGTGGCGGGGGTGAACAGAGGGTGGTCGAATTTGCTGGCCTCGGTCAGGCCGGGCGGCAGCGCGATCCCGCTCACCTCGCCGCTCTTTTGGTAATCCAGCAGGCCCGACCCGGTCAGGTAGCCGCGTGCCACACACTCGACCGGGATCATGTCGAGCTTGCGCACCACCAACGCGCGGCCCAGTACCTCGTCGGGGATCCGCGGGTCATCGGCAGGGCCTGCGAGATGGTTGGGCGCATTGGTGTAGTCGAAGAAGAAGACGCTCATCGCGGTGAGGATGCGGCCCTTGTCGGGGATCTCGTTGTCGAGGATGAAGTCGAAAGCCGAGATGCGGTCGCTGGCGACGAACAGCAGGTGGTCGTCGTCGATGCGGTAGAGCTCGCGGACCTTGCCGCTGGCCAGATGCTCGTAGTCGGAAAGAGCTGGGCGCATCGGGTCAGCCTAGCGGTCCATCTGTGTTGGGATCGAAGGCATGACTTCGAGGTACGTGCCCTACGCCACCACCCCTGCCCGACTGCTCGGACAGTTGATCAGCGACTTCGTCGTCGGAGTGTGGATCGCCGTCTGGGTGGTGGTCGGGATGGCGGTGCATTCGGCCGTCGCCGCCATCGGCAGTTTCGGCGCCGACATCGACAGCGGCGCCAGCGGCATCGCGGGCAATCTCGACGAGGCGGGCGAGAACGCCAGCAAGGTGCCGCTGATCGGCGATGCGCTGTCCGACCCGCTGTCGGCGGCGGGCGGTTTCGCCCGTGACATCGCGGGTGCGGGCCACCAGCTGAGCACGACGGCGACGTGGTTGGCGTGGCTGCTCGCGTTGGCGGTCGCTGCGCCGCCGATACTGGCGATCGCGGGGCCGTGGCTGGTGCTGCGGCTGCGGTTCTTCCGTCGCAAGTGGGTGGCGCTGACGCTGGCCAGGACGCCGGCGGGCGAACAACTGCTTGCGCTGCGCGCGCTGGCGAACCGCCCGCTGGCCAAGCTCGTCGCCGTGCACGAGGACCCGGTGGGTGCCTGGCGCAGCCAGGACGCGGGCACCATCAGCGGCCTCGCCGCGCTCGAACTGCGCTCCGCGGGTGTCGCCCGCACTTACCGGTGATTTGGGCGTGATTTCCCGCGCTCGCCGCGGTGTTCCACGCCCAAATCGCTCGGAGTGGAACCTGCCGGGGTTGTGAACCGTCAATTCCGAGTGCTCGATGACTACCTGCGCCGACACGACGGTGTCATCACCCTCGCCAGGCGAGGCGCGCAGGTCTCAGCGAGGACGCTGTCTTGCGACGCGTGCACTCCGGACAATGGCGCCGGTACTTGCCCGGCGTCTACTTCGTCGACGACAGGCCGTTTTCGGATGCGGCACGGGTTCGGGTCGCGGTATGGAGCTACGGCGACCGGGCTGCTGCGAGTGGTCTGTCGGCAGCGTGGTGGCACGGGCTGACGAAGTTCGCGCCCCGACATCGTCGAGGTGACTGTGCCGAGGGCGAGCAACGGACGTTGTCATCCTGGTTCCAGAGTGAGACGCCGAGATCTGAAATCAGCGGACGTCGAGGAGCAATCTGGCCTTCGTGTCACGAGGCTCGCCCTAACGGTCATCGAGGCTGGGGTCCGACAACGCGGCGGAGTGAAGATCATGGATTCTGCTCTTCAACACCAGGTTGAGCTCCCCGCCCTATGGCGCGCACATCTGCGAACAAGGGCCGCACGGATCACCGGCCGCGCGCCTCCTCTTGCAGGCGGCTGAAGACAATGCCCACTCGCATGCCGAGCGACTGCTCATCCAATTGCTCAAGGCCGCAAAGATCACCGGCTGGAAAGCCAACTATCCGGTGGCGGGGTACAAGGTCGACGTCGGCTTCCCGAAGCAGACTGTTGCGATAGAGATCGACGGCTTCGCGTTCCACAGCAATAGCGAAGACTTCCACCAGGACCGCAAGCGCCAGAACGCCATCGCCTTGGCAGGCTGGCAAGTGCTCCGCTTCACGTGGCTGGACCTGACGGAGTACCCGGAACGCGTCATCGACGAGATAAAGCGTGCGATTCGGGCGTGATTTCCCGCGCTCATCGCAGGTTTTCACGCCGAAATCGCCAGAAGGTGAGGGCCGTGGCGAGCCAGAGCGTCACGGCCACGCACGTGAAGGCGAATGAGAGCTCACGCAGCGCCGGCCACCCGGTTTCCTCAGCCATCGCGAATGTCGCCGCGCCATACATCCCCAGCGGGAACACGGCGGGCCACGCGATCACCCACCGCCAGCCCGCGATCGCCAGTGGCACGATCTGCACTGTCGCAACCGCCCACGTCACGATCGTCACCACCCGCCACCGTGTCGGCGATCGGTTCAGGATGCAGCGCCGCGTGGAGATGTTCCCCGGCCAGCGTCGCGATCGCCGTGCCGCCCAACAGGATCCAGTGGTCAGCGGGCACATCGCGGCGAGCCGAAGAATCGACTACCGCCCGCCAACCCACCAGCCCCGCGACCAGCACATAGCAGCCCATCGCCAACGGCCACAACACGAACGGCCATAACACATTGCCTCCCGCGACGCACACGATCACCAACCCCGACGTCGACACGCTGACCAGCTGCCACGCACCGCGTGCTCGATCTCGTAGCCCGATCCAACGCAGTCGCCACAGTCCGCGAATCACGAACGGCAGCAATGACACCCAACCCAGCAGCGCCATGCCTCCGAGCGCCACCACCAGCCACTGGTGCCCGCCGAACCGCGCGGCCAGCACGCAGCACGCTGCGACGTTCGTCAGCAATCCGACGGCGGTGTCGACATCGCGCAGGCTCCACGACTTCCGTCGCCACGCCCCCGCGGACAGCACCATCAGCACGGGCAATCCGATCGCAGCAGTCGCCGCGAGCAATGCGCTGACGACATCCCAGCCGTGGTCCCGGGCCGCGATCGAGACGATGCCGGTCGCCATCACCGCCGCGAACGCGTCGGGTCTCACGCGTCCAGTTCGACGATCAGGTGCCGAATGCCGGTGTGCCTGTTGCTTCGCGTCCACTGCACCGGCTCGACGACGCGCACCGACGAAAACCTGCCGAGCAGTTCCTCGAAGAGCACCCGCAGCTCCAAACGCGCCAGGTTGGCACCGAGGCAGTAGTGAATACCCTGGCCGAAACCCAGGTGCGGGTTGGGTTTACGCGCGATGTCGAAAATCTCCGGCCTGTCGAACACCAGGGCGTCGCGGTTGGCCGAGCCCTCCCAGATCTGCACCTTATGCCCGGCGTTGACGGCGCAGCCACCCAACTCGACGTCGCGGGTCGCGGTGCGCCGCTTCGACGGTGACGGCGACGTCCACCGCACCATCTCCTCGACCGCCGAGGGCAACAACGACGCATCTGCCCGCAACGACTCCAGCTGCCAACGGTGATCGGCAAGCGCAAGCAAGCCACCCGCGACCGCATTGCGCGTGGTCTCCGCGCCGGCGCTGAACAAGAGGCTGAAGAACAGGTAGAGCTCGAGATCGGTAAGACCGTCGCTGTCGAGCGCCGCGTTGGCGACAACCGACAGCATGTCGTCGGTAGGTTGTGCGCGCTTCGCCGCAATCAATTCCTGGCCGTAGGTGTACATCCGGGTGCCGGCCTCTTCGGGCGTCATCTGCCCGACGGCCGCCTTACGAGAGCCGCCGAAATCGAACTGCGGCTCGATCGCCTCGAATAGCCAATGCCGTTCGGACTCCGGCACTCCCAGCAGGATGCAGATCATCTGCATCGGCAGCTCGGCGGCGACGTCGACGACGAAGTCGAACGGCGACCCTGCCACCACGTCGTCGAGCAGACGGCGCGCCCTGTCCCGTAGGTCGTCCTCGACGCGACGGACCATCCGCGGTGTCAACCCGGAGCTGACCAGCCGCCGGATCTGCGCATGCCGCGGATCGTCCATCATGTTCAGAACCTGGCCCGCGATCGCGAGATCCTGCAGCAGCGTTCCACCGTATGGTCGATCGCCACCGGTCACCGACGAAAACGTTTCCGGATCACGCAGCACCGCAAGCGTTTCGGCATATGTCGCCACCGACCAGAAGCCCTCGCCGTCGGGGGTGTTGTCCGTCGGCTCGTGCCAGTACACCGGCGCTTCGCGGCGGTGTAGCTCGAACAGGTGGTGGGGGAAGCCTGCGGCGAAGTTGTCCAGATCGGTGAAGTCGATCCGGTGCACCGACGCCGCCAGTGTCACAGGATCGCGCCCGAGGTGTACTTGGCCGCCTCGGGATAGCGGCTGACGAGTTCGTCGACGGCTGCGGCGACGGTGTCGATCTGGCTGCCCGCCGCACCGGTGAACGCCTGCTTGTCCGCCAACGCCGCGTCGAGGGCCGCCCGGTCCAGCGGCAGCCGCCGGTCTGCGGCGAGCCGGTCCAGAAGGTCGGGCTCGGCGCCCTTTTCGCGCATCGCCAGCGCGACGGCGACCGCGTTCTCCTTGATCACCTCGTGTGCGGCCTCTCGACCCATCCCGGCGCGCACGGCGGCGATCAGGATCCGGGTGGTCGCGAGGAACGGCAGATAGCGGTCGAGCTCGCGCTGGATCACCGCCGGGTACGCGCCGAACTCGTCGAGCACGGTCAGAAACGTCTCGGTCTGCCCGTCGATGGCGAAAAACGCGTCGGGCAGCGCGACCCTGCGCACCACCGAGCAGAACACGTCTCCCTCATTCCACTGCGCGCCAGCCAGTTCCGCGGTCATCGACGCGTAGCCGCGCAGCACCACCTGCAGGCCGTTGACCCGCTCACACGACCGCGTGTTCATCTTGTGCGGCATCGCCGACGACCCGACCTGTCCCGGTGCGAAGCCTTCGGTCACCAGCTCATGGCCCGCCATCAGCCGGATGGTGTGCGCCAGCGACGACGGCCCCGCGCCGACCTGGACCAGCGCCGAGAGCACGTCGTGGTCGAGCGAGCGCGGGTAGACCTGTCCCACGCTGGTGAAGATCTCGGTGAAGCCGAGGAATTCGGCGGTCCGGCGTTCCAGGTCGGCCAGCCGCGACGTGTCGCCGCCGAACAGGTCCAGCATGTCCTGCGCGGTGCCCATCGGGCCCTTGATGCCGCGCAGCGGATACCGGTCGATCAGCTCGCGCAGCCGCGAGAGCGCGATGAGCATCTCCTCGGCGGCCGACGCGAATCGCTTGCCCAGCGTCGTCGCCTGCGCGGCGACGTTGTGACTGCGGCCCGCCATCACCAGGTCGCGGTAGCTGACCGCGCGCTCGGCCAGCCGCGCCACCACCGCGACGCCGTGGGAGAACACCAGCTCCAGCGAACGGCGAATCTGCAGCTGCTCAACGTTTTCGGTGAGGTCGCGGCTCGTCATGCCCTTGTGCACGTGCTCGTGGCCTGCGAGGGCGTTGAACTCCTCGATGCGCGCCTTCACGTCGTGGCGCAGCAGCCGTTCCCGCTCGGCGATCGAGGCGAGGTCGACGTTGTCGATGACCCGCTCGTAGTCGTCGACGACGCCGTCGGGGACGCTGACCCCCAATTCGGCCTGTGCGCGCAGCACCGCCAGCCACAGCCGGCGTTCGCCGACGATCTTGGCCTCCGGTGACCAGATCGCCACCATCTCGTCGCTGGCGTACCTGCTGGCCAGCACGTTGGGGATCGTCACAGTCTCACAGCTTACGGCCCGGATGGTGCAGGGTAGGCCCATGCACTTCGTTGGATTGGACCTGGCGTGGGGTGAGAAGAAACAGACCGGGGTCGCGGCCATCGACTCCGACGGCCGCCTGCTCGACGTCCGAATCGCCCAGGACGACGCGAGCATCATCGACGCCATCGCCCCCTATGTCGCCGACGCCTGCCTCGTCGCCATCGACGCACCGCTGGTGGTCAAGAACCAGACCGGTTACCGGGCCGCGGAAACCACGTTCAACCGCGACTTCGCGAAGTTCGACGCCGGCGCCTATCCGGCGAACACCGGCAATCCGCTGTTCAATCCGCCGCGCGCCGCGGTGCTCGCCGAAGCGCTCGGCCTCAACATGGATCCCGCATCCGGCGCGCAGCGACGCGCGATCGAGGTCTACCCGCATCCGGCGAGCGTCGTGCTGTTCGAACTCGAGAAGACCTTGAAGTACAAGAACAAGCAGGGCAGGACGTTCGACGAGCGGCGGGGCGAGCTGCTGAAGCTGATGACGCTGATCGAGGGGCTCGACCACGCCTCGCCGCGACTGCGCGTCAACCACAACATGAACTGGGTGGCGTTGCGCAAGCGGGTCGAGGCCGCATCACGGCCGTCGCAGCTCGACCGCGACGAGGATCCCGTCGACGCCGTGCTGTGCGCCTACATCGCGCTCTACTGGTATCACCGCCCTGACGACGTGACGATCTACGGCGATTTCGAGTCGGGCTACATCGTCACGCCGAGCCTGCCGCCCGGGCTGTCGCCGGCTCCGCGCAGGCGTGCGGTGCCGCCGCCGAATGACGAGCTGCACGAACGTCTTTCGCGCCTGGAAGAGCTGCTCGCGCAGGCGCAGCTGGAGGCCAAGACCATCCGCGAGCAGCTCTACCGGATGTAGTTACTTGCGGCACCTCGCCCAGGTGCGTCGGATCGATGATGCCCGCGTCACGCACTCCGAGCTTGCGGTTGATCAGCATCGTGACGAAGAACAGCACGATGCCGATCACGATCAGGATCCCCGCGAGCACATACTGCTGTCCCGGCCTGCCCGACAGCGGCGTCACGAGGTACAGCGATGCCAGGAACCCGACGACGGGCAGGGCTGTCGGCGTCTTGAAGTTGCCTCCGACCGCCTTGACATCCCGCCGCAGCACCAGCACCGCGACGTTGACGACCGCGAACACGGCCAGCAACAGCAGCGACGTCGTCCCGCCGAGCAGTGAGATGGCCTTGCTGTTGGCGAACGCGGTGACGTAGAGGATGAGCCCGAAGGCGATCAGCGTGGTGAAGATGATCGCGACATACGGGGTGAGCCGACGCGGGTGCACCTTTCCCAGCGCGGGGGGCAACACGTGCTGGCGTGCCATTCCGTAGATCAACCGGCTGGCCATCAGCATGTTGATCAGCGCCGTGTTGGACACCGCGAACATCGAGATGAACGGCAGGATGTCCTCGATCGGCAGCCCGGGGGCACCCGCCTTGACCACCTCGACGAGGGGCGTCTCGCTTTCCTCGAGCACGCCCACCGGCACCAGCGCCACCGCGACGATCGACACGATGACGTAGACGACGCCCGCGATCGCCAGGCCGCCCAGCAGGACCTTCGGGAAAGTCTTGACCGGGTCCTTCGTCTCCTCGGCCATGTTCACCGAGTCCTCGAAACCGACCATGGCGAAGAACGCCAGCGAGGTCGCCGCGGTCACCGCCATGAACCAGTGCTTGTCGCTGGCGGTGTCGAACGCGACGACGCGCGAGAAGTCGACGTCTCCCCCACCGGTGAACGCGAACAGCCCCACCACGATCACCATCATCAGGCCGGTGATCTCGATGATGGTCAGTATGACGTTGAGCTTGACGCTCTCGCCGACGCCGCGCAGGTTGACCAACGCCAGCAGGAACATGAAAAGCATTGCGACGGCAACGATTCCAGCGGTGCCCCAGCTGAAGTGAAAAGCCTCGAAGAAGTTGGCCGCGAAGAACCTCGATGCTGTCGACGCCGACGTGATGCCCGAACACATCACCACGAACGCGATCAGGAACGTGACGAACTGGATACCGAACGCTTTGTGCGCGTAGAGCGCGGCACCGGCGGCCTGCGGGTACTTGGTGACCAGTTCGAGGTAGCTGAACGCGGTGATGGAAGCGATGAGGAAGGCGACGAGGAACGGAATCCAAGCCGCACCACCGACTTCGGCGGCGACATCGCCCGTCAGCGCATACACACCGGTGCCGAGGATGTCACCGACGACGAACAGCAACAGCAGACCCGGGCCCATCACCCGCTTCAGTTCGGGCTGCTTGTCGACGGTGTCCGCCTGCGGTACTCATGCCTGGGCCCTCCCTGTCAGGCGACTGTTGACACCCCATCATTGATCAGCACGTAGGGCCTCGCACCCGCAATGGGGCAAAGACGATTGCGAAACCGTGACGTCGGTCAGCCGGCGGACGCGGTGAGCACAGGCGGTGAAATCGGAGTCGTGATCGGCGCCAGCACGTCGATGACGTCGATCAACGTCGCCCGCGCGACGCTGCGGGGGCCGTTCCCGTCGTCGACGAGCGCCGCCACCACTGCCCCGTCCACCGCACACACCAGGGCGGGCACGAGCTCCGCACGCACCGAGCGTCCGGACCGCTCGACGACCTTGACGACCGCATCGGTCCGCTGCTGCAGGATCCGCCGCTGCACCTCACGCAGCGCCGGTTGGCGTGCGCACGCGATATACCGCTCGTACCGCGAGATCAACTGCTCTTTGACCTGTGTCTCGGGTTCGTCTCCGACGACGGCGTCGTCGCCGACGAGAAGGTCGACCAACACGTCGACGGTCGCCTCCGCCGCGCGCCGCCTGCGCGACAGGCCCGCCACCCGCTCGCGCAGCTGCTGCGCCTCGAGCGCACCGACGTGTTCGACGGCTTTGACGATCAGGTCGTCGAGGGAGGAGAAGTAGTAGGTGGTCGCCGCCAGCGGCAGCCCGGCACGACGCGCGACGGCGCGATGACGCACGGCATCGAAGCCGCCTTCACACAGCAGCTCCGCTGCAGCGGACACCAGCGCGTACTTCCTGCGTACGCCTTTCGGAGTCACCGCTGCCGTCATGGCATGCATGCTGCCAGTCGGCCGGAGTCGAGATGACTCTTTCGGCTAAAGCTAAGCCTTTACACAGGAAGTCGGCATGACAGCGGGATTGGATGCATTGCCGAAACACCGCCAGGATTGCGCGCCAACTGCCAGTGGCATGATGGCCCGCATGGCTGCGCTGACCCGTCGGGCGATGCTGCGTCTCGGCATGAGTGCGGCCGCGGGCGCCGCAGGCGCCGTCGCATTCGGCTCGCTGCACGAAACTTCTCCGTCGGTCGCCGGCCCGCCCGTGGACATGACGAGCGCCGGAACCCCACTCGTACCGCTGGCACCGCCCGCCCCGCTGGAGCCCGCGCCCACCGCGGCGCCGACGTACACAGGAGGGTCGTTCGTGTCGGCCGCACGCGGCGGTATCGACACCAATTGGGCGATAGCGCGGCCACCGGGGCAGACCCAGCCGCTGCGACCGGTCATCGCCCTTCACGGCAAGGGTGCCGACGCGGCACAGGTGATGGCGGGCGGTGTCGAGCAGGGGCTCGCGCAGGCAGTCGATGCGGGCCTGCCGCCCTTCGCGGTGGTGGCCGTGGACGGCGGCGGCGGTTACTGGCACAAGCGCGCGTCGGGTGACGACTCCGGTGCGATGGTGCTCGACGAGCTGATCCCGATGCTCGCCGACCAAGGTCTGGACACGTCACGGGTGGCGTTTCTCGGCTGGTCGATGGGCGGTTACGGGGCGCTGCTGCTCGGCGCGCGGCTCGGCGCTGCGCGCACGGCCGCGATCTGCGCGGTCAGCCCGGCGCTGTGGACGTCGTCGGGAGCGGCCGCACCCGGGGCGTTCGACGGCGCCGACGACTACGCGGCCAACAGCGTGTGGGGGCTGCCCGCGCTCGGGTCGATCCCGATCCGAATCGATTGCGGCAACAGCGATCCGTTCTACTCGGCGACGCAGCAGTTCATCGCGCAGCTGCCGAACCCGCCCGCGGGCGGATTTTCGCCGGGCGGGCACGACGGCGGATTCTGGAGTTCGCAACTGCCCGCCGAGCTGGCGTGGATCGCTCCGCTGTTGACGGCGTAGCGACTAGACGCTGACCCGGCCCTCGGCTGCGGCAAGACCGATGTCGCTCCGAAAATGGCTGCCCGCCAGCTTGATCGACTTCACCAGGCGGTAGGCGTCCTCACGGGCGGCGGCCAGATCGGGTCCGGTGCCGACCACCGAGAGCACCCGCCCACCCGATGAGACGATGGCTCCGTCGTCGCGACGCGCCGTGCCCGCGTGCAGCACACCGTCGGCTTCGGCGCCGCTGATCACGTCACCGACCCTGGGCCTGCCCGGATAGTTCTCGGCGGCCACCACGACGGTGACCGCGGCGCCGTCGCGCCAGACAAGGGGTGGCTGCTCGGCGAGGCTGCCCGGTAGCGGCCGCACGCAGCAACTGGCCAAGCGGCGACTCGAGGAGGGCGAGCACCGACTGGGTCTCGGGATCGCCGAAGCGGCAGTTGAATTCGACGACCGCCGGTCCCTGCGACGTGATGGCCAGCCCGGCGTACAGCAGTCCGGAGAACGAGCTGTCACGTCTGACAAGCTCTGCGGCAACAGGTTTCACGATCTCGTCGACGATCTGGTTCGCCACCTCGTCGGGCAGCCACGCCAGCGGCGCATAGGCGCCCATGCCGCCGGTGTTCGGCCCGGTGTCGCCGTCGGCGACGCGTTTGAAGTCCTGCGCGGCAAGCAGCGGCACCACGGTCTCGCCGTCGACGACGCAGAACAGCGACACCTCCGGCCCGTCGAGGAACGACTCGAGCAGCACCGGATGTCCCGCGTCGAGCAGGCTGGCCGCATGGGCCCGTGCGGCGTCGCGGTCGGTCGTCACGACCACGCCCTTGCCCGCGGCGAGCCCGTCGTCCTTCACCACCCATGCCGCCTGTCCGCTGCCGGGCCCGAACCGGTCCAGCGCCGCATCGAGGCGCGCGGGGTTGTCCACGATCTCGCTGGTGGCGGTCCGCACGCCGGCCGCCGACATCACGTCCTTGGCGAACGACTTCGAGCCTTCGATCCGAGCGGCCTCCCTTGTCGGCCCGAAGCAGGCGATGCCCGCTGCGCGAACCGCGTCTGCCACGCCGACCACCAACGGCACCTCGGGACCGACGACGACGAGGTCGGCGCCGATCTTCTGCGCCAGCGCCGTCACGGCGTCGCCGGAGGTGATGTCGACCTCGTACTGGTCTGCGATCGCCGCCGTGCCGGCATTGCCCGGCGCGATGGCCAGCCCGGTCACCTCGGGGTCTCTGCGCAGCGCCAGCAACAACGCATGTTCACGGGCGCCGGATCCGATCACCAGGACTCGCACAAGTGCCAACCCTAACGCCTGGCCCACGCAATCCCCGGCCATACACTTGACAGCCTTGATGTATGGTCAGTCGGTATGACGCAGAGCACATGCCCCTTCGGCCAGGGATTCGACTTCACCAACCCCGACATCCTCGAACACGGCATACCGGTCACCGAGTTCGCCGAACTGCGCAAGACCGCGCCGGTGTGGTGGAACGAGCAGCCGGAGTCGATCTTCGACGACGGCGGCTACTGGGTGATCAGCCGCCACGAGGACATCAAGGCCATCTCCCGCGACGGTGACCTGTGGTCGACGAACCGCAAAGGCGTGGTGATGCGCCTGCCCGAGGGAACCACCTCAGATCAGCTGGAGCTGACGAAGGCGATGCTCATCAACCACGACGCCCCTGAGCACACCCGGCTGCGCAAGCTGGTGTCGCGGCTGTTCACTCCGCGCGCCGTCGCCGGGCTCGAGGAGAAGCTGGCAGGCGCGGCGCGCGAGATCGTGGCCGACGCGAAGCAGAAGCAGAGCGGCAACTTCGTCGACGACATCGCAATGCGCCTGCCGCTCTTGGCAATAGCCGACATGCTCGGAGTTCCGGAGGACGATCGCGAGAAGCTGTTTCATTGGACCAACTCGATCATGAACACCGACGATCCCGACTTCGCGTCGGACTACGTCGCGGCGAACGCCGAGCTGATGGGCTACGCCTACACCATGGCCGAGGAACGCCGACGCTGCCCGGCCGACGACATCGTGACGAAGCTGGTGCAGGCCGACGTCGACGGCGAGTGGATGGAGGACGCCGAGTTCGCGTTCTTCGTCATCCTGCTCGCGGTGGCCGGCAACGAGACGACCCGCAACGCGATGACGCACGGCATGAACGCCTTCTTCGAGAACCCGCAGCAGTGGGAGATCTTCAAGAGCACGCGTCCGGACACCACCGCCGACGAGATCGTGCGCTGGGCCACGCCGGTGCACTGCTTCCAGCGCACGGCCACGGCGGACACCGAACTGGGCGGCGTGGCCATCAAGGAAGGCCAGCGCGTCGGCCTGTTCTACAGCTCGGCCAACTACGACGAGTCGGTGTTCGACCGGCCGTTCGAGTTCAACATCCTGCGCGACCCCAATCCGCACCTCGGATTCGGCGGCAACGGCGCGCACTTCTGCATCGGGGCGAACCTCGCTCGCATGGAGATCAAGCTGATCTTCAACGAGATCGCCGATCAGATTCCCGACATCTCGAAACTTGCCGAGCCGCAACGGCTTCGGTCCGGCTGGCTGAACGGCGTCAAGGACCTGCAGGTCTGCTACCAGGGCTAGCAGTAGTATCGCCGGCGTGCGAACCCACGGTTGGTCTGGCGCCGCGCCCGCCAGCGACGACGAAGCGATCGCGCGCATCCTCGATGCGGCGAGCAAGGCCATCGACGCCCGAGGTGCGGACTTCTCCATCGCCGACGTCGCCCGAACGCTCGGCGTGACGCGCCAGACGGTCTACCGCTACTTTTCCAGCACCGACGCGCTGCTGGTGGCCGCCGCGGTGCATGCGGCAGACGACTTCGCGAACCGTGTCGAGGCACATCTGCGCGGTATCACCGATCCCGTCGAGGCCGTCACCGAGGGGATCGCGACCGCACTCGAGTGGCTGCCGAAGGACAAGCATCTCGGTCTGCTCATCGTGCCCGGTCGGCCCAACCCCCACACCGGGTCGGTCACCGGCGACGTCGCGCTCGACTTCGGCCACTCGATGGTGCGCCGGTTCGATGTGGACTGGGCCGGCCTCGGTTACACCGACAAGGATCTCGACGAACTGGCCGAGCACCTGCTGCGGATCATCCAGTCGTTCGTCATCGATCCGGGACGGCCGCCGCGGACCGGCGTGGAACTGCGCGAGTACCTCCGCCGCTGGGTCGGCTCAGCGGTCGCGCGCTGACCTACGCGCGGATCGTGGTGTCAGACCACCGTGAGCGGAAGCGACTTGCGCGGGGCGAACACCCACGACGAGCCGCCGCTGACACGCACGACGGAGACCTCGACCAACTCCTCTGCGGCCGTGTCGTTCTCGATCACCCTCGCCGTCCACTCGGTGTCCGTACCGGTCACCTCGACGTCGAGGTGCGGGTCGACGGCGGCGACGGCAGCCTGAAGCGGCCGTGTCGATGACGGTCCCACAAGCGATATCCACGCACCGTCCTCGTGTGCCGGCGACCTGCGCGCCGAAACCGAGTCCGGGCCGAACTCGGCGGTCACATACGCCGTCGGGTTGAACAGCGGATGCAGTTCGAGGGTGCGGACCGCCCCCTCGATGCCACCGGGAAGCCCGAGTGCACGGTGAATGCGTTCCGCGGCCACTCCCGCGATACCTGTCAGCTGGTTGGTGCAGATCTTGTTGGCGAGTTCGGTGTCCGTGCCCGCGCGCTTGCCCACCGCGATGATGAACGACAGGTTCAGCAGGTGCATCTGCAGGCAGACCTCGTCGGCGATCCGCACCAGCGCCGAATGTGAGAACTTGCCGAAGTCGACGTCGGACACCAACTCACCCGAGTAGTCGGACTGGCCTTCGTCATCAGCGTCGATCGGATCGAGTTCTGTTGTGGCGGCGCGGGTTCGACGCATCACGTCGGTCACCGGATGGTCGTCGATCTCCGGGTGCGACTCGTCGATGATCACCGTCCACGCGCAGTGCGGATGCCGATCTGCAGGCGCCCGCGGCGGCCGGTGGATCGGACGGATCTGCGCCTTGCGGTTGGTCGCGACGGCGGTGGCGTCGAACGTGGGGTCCTCGATGTCGTGGCACATGCCGCGCACATAGTCCTCGCCCATCGGTTCGACGTCCATTAGGGCGCCGCAGTGGTCGAGGTGGAACTCGCCGTGCCAGCGGTCGTGCACCGTGTACCGGAAGTCCATGAACTGCGGCGGCGCGCCGATGTCGAGCTGCAGGCCCTTGAAGATCGTGATGACGTCGACGCCCTCGTACTTCAGGGCCTTCTGCATGCGCCTGGTGTAGATCGGGCTCGCGCCCATCCACTCCTCGATGGCGATCTCGAGCATTCCCGGATGGCCGAAAGGCTTGATGCACCAGCCCATTCCGGACCGGTCGATCAACTGCCCGATCAGCAGAAGCTCCGGAACCAAGGTGGCGAGTTGCTGACGGGGCAGGCTCGCATATCGGCTAGTCATCGAGACTACTCCCCGAGTGCATCTTGGACAGCGCGTTGACGTTCGCCTTCTTGTCCTCACCCTCGCCCTTTTCGGCGGCCTTCTTACGTGTTTGGCCACCTTCGTCACGACCCCGTCCAGCTTGGATCCCAGCGGGAAACCGAGATACTGCGTCAGGAAGATCGCGACCTCTTTGAGCTCGCTGACGGTGAACTCGCCGTTCTGCAGCGCGGCATTGACCTGGATCTCGGCCAGGTCCGAAATCCCCAGCGCGGTGACCACAGACAGGGTCATCAGGCGCTTCTCCCGCATGGACAGCGCGGGCCGAGTCCAGATGACCCGAAGAGGTGGTCGGCGGTCAGGTCGAAGAATCGTCGCCCTCGACGTCGGGCATCTCCCAGCCGTAGACCTCGTTCATCTTCTCGAGGCCCTTCCTGCATCGTCCATCGCTACTCCTTCTCTCTCCGTGTGGGGCACTCCGAGGCCTGCCGCCAGGTTCTTCCGCGCGATCTCCGCCAGCGGTAGGTCGACATCGACGGATTCGCCCAGCGCGAGCGCAAGGTCAGATCTTTCTCGCCGAGACTTCGGGTATGCACGAACAGGCCATGCAGGAAATCGTCGGGTGCAACGGATCCATGTCCTCCCGGAACACGACCGCACCCGGGCCACCGCTCTGCAGGTCGGTGTGTCGCACGACCTTGCCGAGATCCTGCAGGTTGAGTCCGCCTTGCCTCGGCAAGGTTCTGCGCCTCGCCGACGGCCGCAAATCCGGTGAAGGTCAACATGTTGCGCGCCAACTTCATCCGGGTCCCCGCGCCGGGTTCGCCCGCGTGCACGACCAGCGCTGGCACACTTCTTGAAGGCGGGCTTCACTTTCGCGAACGAGATATCGCTCGGCGCCCACCATCACTGCCAGCTCGCCCTTCTCCGCGGCGCCCTTGCCTCCGCTGATCGGTGCGTCGACGATGTGAATGCCTTCCGGCGCGAGCTGACGGGCGAGTTCCTCGGCGGTGGTCTCGCTGATCGTCGAGTGGATGGCGATCACCGTGCCCGGTTTGACGAACCTGGCCAGCCCGTTCGCCCGCGATGACGTCGCGCACCTGCTCGTCGTTGAGGACGGTGACGCTGATGATGTCGGCCTTGGCGACGTCTTCGAGGCTGTCGGCGAGGCCGGCACCCACTCCGCCAGCGGGGTCATGGCGTCCCGGCGCAGGTCGTAGACCGTCAAACCGCCGGGCCAGTCGACGAGACGCTTGGCCATCGGCGCACCCATGTCACCGAGGCCGATGTAGCCGAGCTTGACGTCGTTGTCACTCATTGCAATAAGCCTTTCACGACCTGATGATCTGGCCGCCGTCGACATTGAAGATCTGGCCGGTGATCCACTTCGCCTGATCCGAAAGCAGGAACAGGCACATACCCACCAGATCGTCCGGTTCGCCCATGCGCGACAACGGGATTCGCTTCACGATGTCGTCGACCATTTCCTTCGGCGTGGTCGTGCGGTTGGCCTCGGTGTCGATCGGTCCCGGCGCGATCGCGTTGACGCGGATGTTCTGACCGCCGAGTTCGGTGGCCAACTGCTGGGTCAGGCCGTTGATGCCGACCTTGGCCAAGCCGTAGAAGTTGGAGTACAGCCACGCCGCGGTGGATGACTGGTTGATGATCGCGCCGCCGCCGCGCTTGGCCATCTTGCGATACACCGCCCTGGTGCACACCAGTGCGCCGTCGATGTTCACGCTCATGAACTTCTTGTAGTAGTCCCAGTCAACGGTGATCAGGAAGTCGAGCTTCATCCCGCCGAAGATCGCCGCGTTGTTGACCAGGTAGTCGATGCCGCCGAACTCGGACAGCGCCGTCGCGGCCATCTCCTTGGCGGAGTCCGGGTCGGATACGTCGACCCGAACGGCGAGCGCGTTGCCGCCTTCGCCCTTGATGCCGTCGGCGACCTTCTGGGCGCCCTCGGTGTTGATGTCGGCGACGACGACGGCAGCGCCCTCGCGGGCCAGCGCCTCCGCGTACGCCTGGCCGATACCGCCGCCTGCGCCGGTGACGATCGCCACCTTCTCCTTGAATTGATCTCCGTAAAGTCCCATGCGCCCACTTCTCCTAATTCACCGCTGTGGCAATGGCTTTGGTCTCGAGATACTCCTCGAAGCCGGCAAGCCCCATCTCCCGGCCGATGCCGGACTGTTTGTAGCCGCCGAAGGGCATGTCGGCGGAGTACCAGACGCCGCCGTTGACGTTGACGGTGCCGACGCGCATCCGCGCGGCGATGCCGGCGGCCCGGTCGGGGTCTGCACTGAACACCGTGCCGGACAGGCCGTAGGGCGAATCGTTGGCGATCCGCACGGCGTCGTCGTCGCCGTCGTGGGCGATCACCGTCAGCACCGGTCCGAAGATCTCCTCGCGCGCGACCTTGGCGTTGTTGTCCAGTCCGGCGATGACCGTCGGCTCGATGAAGAATCCGGTGTCCCGGTCGGCGGGACGCCCTCCGCCGCAGGCGAATGTGCCGCCCTCGGCGGTCGCCGAGTCGAGGTAGGCCTGGATCCGGTCGCGCTGCAGAGCCGAAATCACCGGTCCGCAAATGGTTCCCGCATCGGTCGGGTCTCCCGGCTTGAGCCCGGCCATGGTTGCCGCCGCGGCCTCGACGGCCTCGTCATAGCGCGCCCTCGGGACCACCAGTCGGGTGGTGATCGCGCAGCCCTGCCCGGCGTGCATCGAGGCGGTGAACGCCGACATCGAGCAGGCGCCCGCGAGATCGGCGTCGTCGAGCACGAGGAAGGCCGACTTGCCGCCGAGTTCGAGGAACACCTTCTTCAGCGTCGCCGACCCGTCGGCCATCACGGCCCGGCCTGTGCTGGTTGACCCGGTGAAGGAAACCATGTCCACCCGTGGGTCTTTGGACAGCAGCGCGCCGACCGCGTGGTCGCTGGAGGTGACGATGTTGACCACGCCCGGGGGAATGTCGGTGTGGTCGAGGATCAGCTGGCCGAGTACCGCCGCGCTCCAGGGGGTGTCGGGCGCCGGCTTGAGCACGACCGTGTTACCCGCGGCCAGCGCAGGCCCGATCTTGGCGAGGTTGATCTGATTCGGGAAATTCCACGGCGTGATGGCGCCGACGACGCCGATCGCCTCCTTGGCGATGGTCCGATGCGTTTTGATGCCCATCGGGGACGCGACACCGAGATCGGTGGTCCACTGATACGACTCGGCGGTGTCCGCGCAGAAACTCAGATCCTCGATCGGCCCGTCGAACTGCGCCACCGCCGTCAGCATCCGGGGCGCGCCGACTTCGGCGATGGCGATCTCCCGCAACTCCTCGACGTGATGGCGCAGCACCTCCTGCAACTGCCTGATGCCGCGTACCCGCAGTTCGGTGTTGGTGGACCAGTCGGTGTCGTCGAACGCACGCCGGGCGGCCTCGATGGCGCGGCCCATATCGTCGGCCGTCGCGTCGGCGGCGACGCCGAGCACTTCCTCGGTGGCGGGGTTGACCGTGGGGAAGGTGCCGCCGCTACCCGCCTCGAGTTTCCCGTCGATGAGCAATTGACTCTGGCGATCGGCCAGCAGACCCATACCGACTCCTGTTTGATTGCTGGACAACTGTCCGACTAAGTTCACTCGAACGATAGCCGCAGACCGGTGCGAGACGCAAGGACGGGTCGGATGCCGAACCGTTCGCGGCCATGAAATGCGCGTTGATCAGCAAGTTTGCTATCCCCACTTGCTTGCCGCCGTTCGATTCCGATAACTTGGACATGTGTCCAGCGATGCCGTGGTCGCGGTTACCGACCAGAGCGGCGAAACACCCCGCAACCGTCGGCAGGAAGAGACGTTCCGCAAGGTCCTCACCGCGGGTGTGGAGATGCTTCGGGAGTCCTCCTACGCCGATCTGACGGTGCGTGCGGTCGCGGCCCGGGCCAAGGTCGCGCCCGCCACGGCCTACACCTACTTCTCGTCGAAGAACCATCTGATCGCCGAGGTGTACCTGGACCTGATGCGTCAGGTGCCCTATTTCACCGATGTCAACGACAGCACGCCGACACGGGTGGAGAAGGCGCTGCGCGCCATGACGCTGATGATCGCCGACGAACCGGAGGTCGCCGCGGCCTGCACGACGGCGCTGCTGTCCAGCAGCGACCAGGCGACGATCACCGTCCGCGACCGGATCGGCGCCGAGATCCACCGCCGCATCCGGTCGGCGATGGGCCCCGACGCCGACCCCCGCACCGTCTCCGCCCTCGAGATGACGTATTTCGGTGCACTGGTTCACGCGGGCAGCGGCTATGTCAGCTATCGCGAGATCGCCGATCGCCTCACCTACGTCGTCGGCCTCGTCCTCGGAGAGGACAAATGAACAGAAGCTTGGGAGACAAACAGTGACAGCTTCGACCGTGATCCTCGACCCGTACGACTATGACTTTCACGAGGATCCGTACCCGTACTACAAGCGGCTGCGCGACGAAGCGCCGCTGTACCACAACGAAGAGCTCGGCTTCTGGGCGCTGTCGCGGCATCAGGATGTGCGCGAGGGCTTCCGCAACAGCACCACGCTCTCCAACCGCGACGGGGTGTCCCTCGACCCGATCTCGCGCGGTCCGCACGCGAGCAAGACGATGTCGTTCCTCGCGATGGACGACCCCGGGCATCTGCGCCTGCGCACTTTGGTCTCGAAAGGCTTCACCCCGCGACGCATCAGGGAACTCGAGCCGCGCGTCACCGAACTCGCCGTCGGTCATCTCGACACGATGCTGGAGCGGGCGCGCTCCGGCGAAACAGTGGACTACGTCGCAGAGTTCGCGGGCAAGCTGCCGATGGACGTCATCTCCGAGCTGATGGGCGTGCCGCTCGAGGACCGCGACCGTATCCGTGCCATGGCCGACGGGGTCATGCACCGCGAGGACGGCGTGAACGACGTGCCTGCGTCCGCGATCGAGGCGTCGATCAACCTGATGGTCTACTACCAGCAGATGATCGCCGACCGGCGCAAGTAGGCGGCCGACGACCTCACCACCGCACTGCTGGAAGCCGAGATCGACGGCGACCGGCTGACCGACGACGAAGTGCTGGGATTCCTGTTCCTTATGGTGATCGCCGGCAATGAGACGACCACCAAACTGCTTGCCAATGCCGCTTTCTGGGGACACCGCAATCCGGACCAGTTGGCGCCGGTGTACGACGACCTCGACAGAATCCCGCTGTGGGTCGAGGAGACGTTGCGCTACGACACGTCCAGCCAGCTGCTGGCACGTGTGGTCGCAGGCGACCTGAACCTCTATGACACCGCGATCCCCGACGGCGACATCCTGCTGTTGCTGCCCGGTTCCGCGCATCGCGACGAGCGGGTTTTCGACAAACCCGACGACTACGTCATCGGCCGCGAAATCGGTTCCAACCTCCTGAGTTTCGGCAGCGGGGCACACTTCTGCCTCGGCGCACACCTTGCGCGCATGGAAGCGCGGGTCGCACTCGCCGAGATGTTCTCCCGAGTCCGCGGATTCGAGGTGGACGAGGCCAACGCCGTCCGCGTCCACTCGAGCAGCGTCCGCGGGTTCGCCCATCTACCCATGACTGTCCGATCAGTGAAGGTCCGATAAATGCCGCGCTTCGAACCCCTACCCGAACGTAGGCCCGCTCTCGTGGCGGGCGCATCGTCGGGCATCGGTGAGGCGACCGCGATCGAACTCGCCGCCCGCGGCTTTCCCGTGGCGCTCGGCGCACGTCGCGTGGAGAAGCTCACCGAAGTCGTCGGCAAGATCCAGGCCGACGGTGGCGAAGCCGTCGGATTCCACCTTGACGTCACCGATCCCAATTCGGTGAAATCGTTTGTCTCACATCGATCGAGGCGCTCGGTGATATCGAGGTACTGGTGGCCGGGGCAGGCGACACGTTCTTCGGCAAGCTCGACGAGATCACCCCCGACGAGTTCAACTCGCAGTTACAGATCCATCTGGTCGGCGCCAACCGGCTGGCCGCGGCGGTGCTGCCGGGAATGATGGAGCGTCAGCGCGGCGACCTCATCTTCGTCGGCTCGGACGTGTCGCTACGCCAACGCCCGCACATGGGCGCCTACGGCGCCGCCAAGGCCGGTCTCATCGCGATGGTGACCAACTATCAGATGGAACTGGAGGGCACCGGCGTTCGGGCGTCGATCGTGCATCCCGGTCCGACCAAGACCGGGATGGGCTGGAGCCTGCCCGCCGAAAAGATCGGTCCCGCCCTCGAGGACTGGGCCAAGTGGGGTCAGGCCCGCCACGACTACTTCCTGCGCGCAAGCGATCTCGCACGCGCCATCGCGTTCGTCGCCGAGACGCCGCGCGGCGGCTACATCGCGAACATGGAGCTTCAGCCAGAAGCGCCGCTGGCGAACGCGCCCGTCGAACGTCAACAGCTGAAGCTTACCGAGGAGAATCCGACATGACGACCGCCA
>CAWBBH010000014.1:0-1398379 GCA_963786995.1 uncultured Actinomycetota bacterium
TAGCCGGCTTTGTGCAGTGTCGCGGAATCGCCGGTGATCACCGCGAGGATGGTGCGCCACGAATCCGACGGCGCGTTGACGATGTCGGTGTGTGCCCGGGGACCGACCATCGGCCGACCGTCGTCGTAATCGCCTGCGGTCAAACGGATCACACCGGGCATCTCGTCGGGGTCGGCGCCGTGCGGGCTGGCCGGATTGCCCTGAACCACCTCGATGAGATCGCCGGGCGCCGTCATCGAGAACCGCAGCACGTCGGGGTTGCGGTTGTGCCAGTCGGACGAGTCATCGACGCCGACGCCCGCGCCCGCCGCGGCGAGATAGAGCGTGCGGTCGGCGGTAAGGCCGAAGACCTCCGCGGTGCCCATGATCGAACCGCCGTAGGAATGACCGATGTAGGTGACGGGAATGTCGCGGCCGGTGGCGTCGACAGTGCGCTCGACGTCCTCGCTGAACGCCACCAGGCGCGGCGCCATGTCGAGCGCGTACCGGGGGTCGGCGGCCTGCGCGACGCCTGCGGCCACGTTGTCCCCGCGGGGAAACGCGCCACCGAGGTAGGTGATCGCCGCCACCTCGCCGCGGGTGGCCGATACGAAGCGCCTCGCCGTTGTGGTGTTCGCCGCCGAGTCCTCGATCGTGGTGTTCATCCCGGGCACCATGACCGCGACACTCTTGGCCGCAGCCAGGTTGCCGTTGAGTTCGATCAGCGACGCCCGCTGCGGGTCGAACGCCAGAATCTGCCTGTCCACCCGGCGCCCGCTGCGGGTCGGGTCGTCGACCTCGGCGAGCAGGTCCTGATAGAGGGCGATGCGGCGTTGCGACCCCGGCCCGTTGGTGTGGCGCTCATCGGCGATGGCCTGCGCAATGTTGGTGCGGTTGGCAGCGATCCGCATATCCCACGGCACCCCGTCGGTGTTGCCGACCTGCTTGGGAAAATCGTCGACGAGTCGTTGGCGCTGTTCGGGGCTCATTGCCTCGATCTGGCTCGCGATGCGGTCCTGGCCGATCGCCGACCAGCCGGCGACGACGTCGGCCATCGGCACCGGCCATGCCCCGGCCGGCGCAGTCTGTGTCTTCGGCGCCTGCGCGGGGTTCAGCGCCTCGGTGATGTCGGCCGCGGTATCGGTATCGGCCGCCGCAAGCCGATCCAAGGCGGCCTCGATCCGCCCGTTGCGTACCTCGGCAGCGACGTCAGGACTGCCGCCGGTCAGCGAGGTCAGAAGTGGCGACGAGGTGGCCGACACCGCGAGGATTTGGTCTCGAGCCGAACCCATCTGCGCCGCCCCGTCGCGGGCGGCGACGGCGGCGGCGATCAGGCATCGGGTCGCCAGCGCGCCGTCGGCGCCGATCGTCGCGCCGTGCCCGCGGGCCGCCTCGGCGGCCGAGCCGGTCCAGTAGTCGCGGCTGCCCTCGATCGCCTGGACCACACCGTCGACGCGGGTCCGCAATCCGGTGGCGGCGGTGTCCCATTCGTCGGCGGTGGCGCGCAGCGCGTCGGGGTTCCATGCCTGCGCCTGCGCGACAGTCAGCCTGCTCACCGGGGCGGAAAGCGGTCGGCGCTACGGCTGTCGGCCCGTTCGAACGCGTCGGCAGCCATCCGTGCGGCCACCGCCCAGCCGCGCATGTTCGCGATGACGTCGCCCAATTTGGCCGCAATCAGATCCGGCGCGGGCACGGCTCCCACCGCCGAGCCCGCCAATTCGTCGACAGGTATTGCGGGCCAACGGGTTTCGGCGATCGCGTCGGCGGCTTGTGTGACATGGTCGGCGACGGCTCGCAAGGCGTCCAGGTCGACTTCGGTGTTTCCCCCCATGCCTCATGCTGGCAGATCGGCGGGCTGGGGCGCTGACGTTATCCACAGGCGCCGTATGCCTGGAGAATGGTGGGTCGGTGCAGGAAAAGCCGCTCTGATAGGCGCGGCTGATGCGCCGCGATTCGAAACCACCCCGTAAGCTCGATGAGGTGCAGCGACGGATCATGGGCATCGAGACAGAATTCGGTGTGACCTGCACCTTTCATGGGCATCGACGGCTTAGCCCCGACGAGGTCGCCCGGTATCTGTTCCGCCGTGTGGTGTCGTGGGGCCGTAGCTCCAACGTCTTCCTCCGCAACGGTGCGCGGCTGTACCTCGACGTCGGCAGCCACCCGGAGTATGCGACCGCCGAGTGCGACAGCCTGGTGCAGTTGGTCACCCACGATCGCGCCGGTGAGCGCGTGCTGGAAGACCTGCTGATCGACGCCGAGCAGCGGCTGGCCGACGAGGGCATCGGCGGCGACATCTACCTGTTCAAGAACAACACCGACTCGGCGGGCAACAGCTACGGCTGCCACGAGAACTACCTGATCGTGCGGGCGGGAGAGTTCTCCCGCATCTCCGATGTGCTGTTGCCGTTCCTGGTCACCCGCCAGCTCATCTGCGGCGCGGGCAAGGTGCTGCAGACGCCGAAGGCCGCGACCTTCTGCCTCAGCCAGCGCGCCGAGCACATCTGGGAGGGCGTCTCGTCGGCGACGACCCGAAGCCGCCCGATCATCAACACCCGCGACGAACCCCATGCCGACGCCGAGAAGTACCGGCGCCTGCACGTCATCGTCGGCGACTCCAACATGAGCGAGACCACCACGATGCTCAAGGTGGGCACGGCCGCGCTGGTGTTGGAGATGATCGAGTCCGGTGTGGCGTTCCGCGACTTCTCGCTCGACAACCCCATCCGGGCGATCAGAGAGGTCAGCCACGACCTGACCGGACGGCGGCCGGTGCGGCTGGCGGGCGGCAGGCAGGCCAGCGCCCTGGACATCCAGCGCGAGTACCACTCGCGCGCCGTCGAACACCTGCAGACCCGCGAGCCCAACCCGCAGATCGAGCAGGTCGTCGACCTGTGGGGACGTCAGCTCGACGCCGTCGAGAGCCAGGACTTCGCCAAGGTCGACACCGAGATCGACTGGGTGATCAAACGCAAGCTGTTCCAGCGTTACCAGGACCGCTACAACATGGAGCTGTCCGATCCCAAGATCAGCCAACTCGACCTGGCCTACCACGACATCAAGCGCGGCAGGGGAGTCTTCGACCTGCTGCAGCGCAAGGGCCTGGCCACGCGGTTGACCACCGACGAGGAGATCGAGGACGCGGTGAACACCCCGCCGCAGACCACGCGGGCGAAGCTGCGCGGCGAGTTCATCAGCGCCGCACAGGAAGCCGGCCGCGACTTCACCGTCGACTGGGTCCATCTCAAGCTCAACGATCAGGCGCAGCGCACCGTCCTGTGCAAGGACCCGTTCCGCTCGGTCGATGAGCGGGTGAAGCGGCTAATCGCGTCGATGTAGGGAGACGGCATAGTCGTCTCCGAAGTACGGTTTCCGGTCCCATGTCGACCATCGGTGCACGAGTTCCAGACCCGCCGCAGCCGCGTACTCGTCGTAGCGTTCCAGCGTCAGACGCCCCGTGTTGAGCTGGAAACCTGACAACAGCAGGCCGCCGGGCGCCAGGCGGGCGGCGAGCTGGGCGACGACCTCACGTTCGGTGCCGGGCGCCAGGAAGATCATCACGTTGCCTGCCGCGATGACGACGTCGAAATCGGTGTCGACGTAGGCGTCGGTCTCGACGAGATCCGCGTGCACCCAGTTCAGTCCTGGCGCTTTCGCGCGGGCTGTGTCCAGCATCGCGGCATCGGAATCGATCCCGACCACCGATAATCCCCGGTTGGCCAGCTCGATAGCGACCCGTCCGGTGCCGCACCCCGCGTCCAGTACACGGGTGGCGCCCGATTCCGCGAGCAGAGCCTCGACCAGATCGGCCTCGCCGTGAACGCTCTTACCGGCAGCGGCGAGCTTGTGCCAGCGGGCGTCGTAGTCGTCGCCGCGGGGCGCGGAGGTGTCCTGCCAACGGGTGCCCACGCCTCACCCTAAGCTGTGAACCCGTGGGGACTTCCAAAGTCGAGCGGTTGATGAATCTCGTCATCGCGCTGCTGTCCACGCGCACGTTCATCAGCGCCGAACGGATCAGGCAAACCGTCTACGGATACTCCGACAGCGCCAGCGACGAAGCGTTCTCCCGGATGTTCGAGCGGGACAAGAACGAACTGCGCGATCTCGGCATCCCGCTGGAGACCGGTCGCGTCTCGCAGTTCGACCCGACCGAGGGCTACCGCATCAACCGCGACGCCTACGCGTTGCCCGCCGTCGACCTGACCGCCGACGAGGCCGCCGCCGTCGCAGTCGCCACCCAGCTGTGGGAGTCGCCCGAGCTGATCACCGCGACCCAGGGCGCCCTGCTCAAGCTGCGCGCCGCAGGAGTCGACGTCGATGCAGGCGACGCGGGCATCGCGATCACCTCCACCGCGGGCATGCCCGGAATCCGCGGGTCGGAGGAGGTGCTGGGAATTCTGTTGTCCGCCATCAACTCCGGGCAGGCCGTGCAGTTCCCGCACCGTCCCGCCCGCAGCGAGCCGTACACCACGCGGACGGTCGAGCCGTGGGGCGTGGTCACCGACCGGGGCCGCTGGTATCTCGTCGGCCACGACCGCGACCGCGACGCCACCCGAACCTTCCGGCTGTCCCGCATCGGCACCGACGTGAAGGTCATCGGACCCGCCGGTGCCGTCACGCGACCCGATGTGAACCTGCGCGAGATCGTGCACAAGGTCATCGGCGAGACGCCGACGGGAACGCAGGCCAAGGTGTGGGTCGCCGACGGCCGCGCCACCGCGCTGCGCCGACTCGCCGTCGTACTCGGACCGCGGGAACTCGACGGCCGCAGCGGTGAGGAGATCAGCATCGACATCGGCATGTCCGATCGGTTGGCCCGCGAGATCGCCAGCTACGGCGCCGACGCTGTGGTGCTCGAGCCGCAGTCGCTGCGCGACGAGGTGCTCGAACGGCTGCGCGCGCAGGCGGGAGTCGAGGCATGAGTCCCGTATCGGAGCGGCTGGTCCGGCTGCTGAACATGGTGCCGTACTTCCAGGCCAACCCGAGGATCACCTACGCCGAGGCCGCGTCGGATCTCGGCGTCACCGAGAAGCAACTGCGCGACGACCTCAACCAGCTGTGGATGTGCGGCCTGCCCGGCTACGGGCCCGGCGACCTCATCGACTTCGAGTTCTCCGGCGACACCATCGAGGTCACGTTCTCCGCGGGCATCGACCACCCGCTGCGGCTGACCTCGCCGGAGGCCACCGGCGTGCTCGTCGCGCTTCGCGCGCTCGTCGACGTGCCCGGCATGGTCGACCCGGAGGCCGCCCGCAGCGCGATCGCCAAGATCGAGTCCGCCGCGGGCACCGCCACCCACGGGCACGAGGCCGCCGTCGACGAACCCGCGCCGGTCGAGAGCCGGGCTGCAGCAGCGGTGCGCGAAGCGGTGCGCGGCAACCACGCGCTGACCATCGAGTACTACTCGGCCTCCCACGACATGCTGACCAGCAGGGTCGTCGACCCGATCCGCGTGGTGCTGGTCGCCGAACACAGCTACCTGGAGGCGTGGTGCCGATCCGCCGAAGGCGTGCGGCTGTTCCGCTTCGACCGCATCGTCGACGCCTCCGTGCTCGACGAGCCGTCGGCGCCGCCGGAGCCCGCCGTTGCGGCGCCGCCGGACACCTCGCTGTTCGACGCCGACCCGGCGCTGCCGTCGGCGACCCTGCTCATCGACCGGTCGGCGTCCTGGATGTTCGACTACTACCCGCTGCGGGTGACCAAGGAGCTGCCCGACGGGGCGTGCGAGGCAGCGATGACCTACGCCTCCGACGACTGGATGGCCCGCTTCGTGATGGGGTTCGGCTCCGGGGTGCGGGTGCTGGCGCCGGAGGCGCTGGCGCAGCGGGTTCGCCGATCGGCGGCAGCGGCACTTCGTGCGTATGGCGTCGGTGCCGAGGCGGGCAGGTAGACTCGCCCCAGACCTCTGGAGGTGACCAAATTGGGCGGTTTACAACCCTGGCATTGGGTAATCGTCATCGCTGTCTTCGTTCTCCTGTTCGGCGCCAAGAAGCTTCCTGACGCAGCCCGTTCGCTGGGTCAGTCGATGCGGATCTTCAAGTCCGAGGTCAAGGAGATGAAGGACAAGCCGGAGGCCGAGAAGCCTGCGACAGCGACCCCGATCGCATCCGAGCGCGTCGACACCCCCGAAGCCCGATCCGATGTCGCCGGCCAGGCGGCTCCGTCATCCGAGCCAACCGACAAGCGCCCGGCCTGAGCCCACGTCGACCGACCGCGGCATGATGCCGCGTCGACTGTCCGTGTCCATTCATCCCTAGGCGAGTTGCGTGCACACCCCCGGGTTCCTCAAGCGGCTGGATCCGCGCCGACGTCGCGCCAAGGTGAATCCCGACGGGACCATGTCGCTCGTCGACCACCTCGCCGAGCTGCGGAACAGGCTGTTGATCGCGGCGGCCGCCGTCGTGGCGACGACGATCATCGGGTTCTTCTGGTACACCCACGGCATCCTCGGTTTCCACAGCCTCGGCGAGTGGCTGCGCGGCCCGTACTGCTCGCTGCCCGCCTCCGCGCGAGCCACCATCACACCCGACGGCGAATGCCGTCTGCTCGCGACGGCGCCGTTCGACCAGTTCATGCTGCGGCTCAAGGTCTCGCTCACCGCGGGCATCATCCTGGCCTGCCCGGTCTGGTTGCATCAGATCTGGGCGTTCATCACGCCCGGTCTGTACCGGAAGGAACGCCGCTTCGCGATGGCGTTCGTGACCGTCGGCGCTGCGCTGTTCGTGACGGGGTCGGTGCTGGCCTACGTCGTGCTGGCCAAGGCGCTGCACTTCCTGCTGACCGTCGGCAGCGACGTCCAGGTCACCGCGCTGTCGGGTGACCAGTACTTCGGCTTCCTGCTGAACCTGTTGCTGGTATTCGGCATCAGCTTCGAGTTCCCGCTGCTGATCGTCATGCTGAACCTCGTCGGCGTGCTGACCTACGAGCGACTCAAAGCGTGGCGGCGCGGGCTCATCTTCGGGCTCTTCGTCTTCGCCGCGTTCGCGACGCCAGGGTCGGACCCGTTCTCGATGCTGGCGCTCGCTTTGGCACTGACCCTGCTGCTGGAGTTCGCGATCCAGATCGGCCGCGTGCACGACAGGCGCAAAGCGCGCCGCGAGGCGCTCGACCAGATCCCGGACGATCAGGCTTCGCAGATCGGCGCCGTCGAGCCGATCGCACCGCCGACCGCCGTGCCGACATCGTCGCGGGTGGTAGTCGATGACGACGCCACTTAGCGGCGAGCTCGCCGCGTTCACCGACCAGCTGTCGTTCACGCTGGACGACTTCCAGCAGCGCGCGTGCCGGGCGCTCGAGGACGGCCACGGTGTGCTGGTGTGCGCCCCGACCGGTGCGGGCAAGACGGTGGTGGGGGAGTTCGCCGTTCACCTCGCGCTGGCCGCGGGCCGAAAGTGCTTCTACACCACGCCGATCAAGGCATTGAGCAACCAGAAGCATGCGGACCTGGTGCGCCGCTACGGCGCCGACCGCATCGGCCTTCTGACCGGTGACCAGTCGATCAACGGCGACGCGCCGGTCGTGGTGATGACCACCGAAGTGCTCCGCAACATGCTGTACGCGAATTCGGAAACGTTGCAGGGGCTTTCGCACGTCGTCATGGACGAGGTGCATTTCCTCGCCGACCGGATGCGCGGCGCGGTGTGGGAAGAGGTGATTCTGCACCTGTCCGAAGACGTTCGGTTGGTCAGCCTTTCGGCGACGGTGAGCAACGCCGAGGAGTTCGGCAGCTGGATCCAGACCGTTCGCGGCGACACCACCGTCGTCGTCGACGAGCACCGGCCGGTGCCGCTGTGGCAGCACGTCATGGTCGGCAAGCGGCTCTTCGACCTGTTCGACTACCGGGCAACCGGCGCCACGAAGAACGGCCGCGAGCTCTTGGTGGACCCAGAACTGCTGCGGCACATCGCACATCGGCGCGAGGCCGACCGGCTGGCCGACTGGCAGCCACGGCGACGCGGTGGCGGCGACCATCGCGGGCGGCGGCCGAGCATCTTCCGCGGGCCGTCACGACCCGAAGTGATCGAGCTGCTGGAGTCCGAGCAGCTGCTTCCTGCGATCACGTTCATCTTCTCGCGGGCGGGCTGCGACGCCGCGGTCAAACAGTGCCTTCGCTCGTCGCTGCGGCTCACTACGGACGCCGAGCGGAGCCGCATCGCCGAGATCGTCGACCGCCGGTGCGCCGACCTGTCCGAATCCGACCTCGTCGTGCTCGGCTATCACGAATGGCGGGACGGTCTGCTGCGCGGTCTCGCCGCGCACCACGCGGGGATGCTGCCCGCGTTCCGCCACACCGTCGAGGAATTGTTCACCGAAGGTCTGGTGAAGGCTGTATTCGCCACGGAGACATTGGCTCTCGGTATCAACATGCCGGCGCGCACCGTCGTCCTGGAACGGCTGGTGAAATTCGACGGCGAGCAGCATGTCCAGCTGACGCCCGGCGAGTACACCCAGTTGACCGGCCGGGCGGGCCGCCGCGGCATCGACGTCGAAGGCCACGCGGTGGTGTTGTGGACGCCGGATGTGGATCCCGCTGAAGTGGCGGGTCTGGCGTCCACCCGCACCTTCCCGCTGCGCAGTTCGTTCGGGCCGTCGTACAACATGACGATCAACCTGGTGAACCAGATGGGCCCGACGCAGGCGCACAAACTGCTGGAATCGTCGTTCGCGCAGTATCAGGCGGACCGTTCGGTGGTCGGCCTGGTGCGGGGCATCGAACGTGGCGAGAAGATGCTGAATGAGATCGCCGCCGAACTCGGCGGGGGTGGTGATGATCGTGCACGTGACAAAGAGAAGGCCGAGCCTCCGATCTTGGAGTACGCGCGGATACGCGCACAGATCTCCCAGCGCGAGAAGGCTCAATCGCGTGCATCGCGACTGCAGCGCAGGAGGGCGGTCAACGATGCGCTGTCGTCGTTGCGGCGCGGAGACATCGTCAACATCGTCAACGGCCGGCGCGCCGGCCTGGCGGTGATCCTCGAGCCCGCCCGCGACGACGAAGATCCGCGGCCATTGGTGCTGACCGAGAACCGTTGGGCGGGAAGGATTTCCTCAGCCGACTATTCGGGCGCATCGGCGAAGGTGGGTTCGATGCCACTGCCCAAGCGGGTCGAGCACCGCCAGCCGAGGGTGCGCCGCGACCTGGCGTCGGCGTTGCGGTCGGCCACCGAGCACATGTCGATCCCCAAGGGCAGGCGAAGCGGCCCGCCGCGCGAGTTCGACGTCGACCCCGAACTGGCGGGGCTGCGCGAGCAGTTGTCGCGTCACCCCGGCCACCGGCTGGCCGACCGTGAGGAGAAGGTCCGGCTCGCCGAGCGGTACCTGCGTATCGAGCGCGACAACGCACAGATCCAGCAGAAGGTGGCGGCGGCGACGAACTCGCTGGCGCGAACGTTCGACCGGATCGTCGTGCTGCTCACCGAACGCGGCTTCATCCGCGACGCCGACGGGGACCCCACCGTGACCGACGACGGCAAGCTGCTGGCGCGCATCTACAGCGAAAGCGATCTGTTGGTCGCCGAATGCCTGCGCGGCGGCGTGTGGGAGGGCCTGTCACCCGCGGAATTGGCCGGTGTGCTTTCGGCGGTGCTGTACGAGTCGCGGGGCGACTCCGCGACGCCGCAGGCGGCCGAGGTTCCGACCGGCAAGCTGCGCCGTGCACTGACCGACACCCGCCGGTTCGCCGCCGAGATTCGCAGCGACGAACAACGGCACCGGATCGCGCCGAGCCGCGAGCCCGACGAGGGCTTCGTCGCGGCGGTCTATCGATGGGCCACCACCGGCGACCTGGCGAGCGCGCTCGACGCATCGGACATCGGCCGCACCGGTTCGCCGCTTTCGGCGGGCGACTTCGTCCGCTGGTGCCGGCAGGTGCTCGATCTGGCCGATCAGGTGCGCAACGCCGCGCCGACGCCCGAACTCCGGGCCGTCGCGAAACGCGCGATCGCCGACGTTCGGCGCGGCGTCGTGGCTGTTGATGCAGGGTAAGGTGTCGGCAGTATCAGCGATCACAGGGAACTTCAGGGAGAGACGATGAGCGGACCGCAGGGGCCTGACCAGACGCAGCCGTGGCCGGGTCAGGACCAGCCGTCGAGCGATCCGTCGCACCAGCAGCCGCCCGCGTGGCAGCAGCCGGCCCCCGGCGGGGACCCCGCGTGGCAGCAGCAGCCACCCGCCTACTCGCCTCAGCAGTACCCGTACCAGCAGCCCGGCCAGCCGCAGTATCAGCCGCCGCAGTATCCCGGCACCGAGCAGCAGTACGGCCAGCAGCCGGGCCAGGACTACACGCAGCAGGCGTACCCGCAGTACGGCCAGACCGGGGCAGTTCGGTCAGCAGCCGGGGCAATACGGTGCGCAACCCGGCCAGTACGGCCAGTACCCGCAGTACGGCTCCACGGAATCGCCTCAGGGCTCCAAGCGCTCGCTGGCCCTCGTCGGCGGCATCATCGGCCTCCTCGCCGCGATCGTGGTCGCTGTCGTTGCGGTGCTTGGTTTCTGGAAGCCCGGCTTCTTCGTCACCACCAAGTTGGATGTCGACGCGGCACAGTCCGGCGTGCAGCAGATCCTCACCGACGAGTCCAATGGCTACGGCGCCAAGAACGTCAAGGACGTCAAGTGCAACGACGGCCAGAGCCCGACGGTGAAGAAGGGCGAGACGTTCGACTGCGAGGTCAGCATCGACGGCACCAAGCGCCAGGTGACGGTGACGTTCCAGGACAACGACGGCACCTACGAGGTCGGTCGACCCAAGTAGCGGGAGCTAGTTGCCCGGCAGCGCGTCAAGTGCCTTCTGCAGCCGGCCGATTGACGATGTGACGCCGTACTGTTCGGCGAGCTTGACGACCTTTCGCGGGTGCTCCGCCGCCAGCGGCAGGGTGTCCGACTTCGTCGAGAAGTTCACGTCGGCGTCGACCGCGACCTTGACGACCGGTTGCGCGGCTTCGATGTAGTCGCCGGCCGCGAGCAGCTTCGTCCGGTAGGCCTTCGACATCTTCGATTTCGGGTCGTTGGCGGCAGCCAGGATGTTCTCCAAGGAACCGTGTTGTGCGAGCAGGGTGGCCGCCGTCTTCTCCCCGACGCCGGGCACGCCGGGCAGCCCGTCGGACGGATCGCCGCGCAGCAGCGCCAACTCGGCGTAAGCGGGCCCGGCGCGGTCGAGCGGCACGCCGTACTTGTCCGCCACTTCCTCTGGCCCCCACTTGACGGCCTTGGCCAGGCCACTGCCGAGGTAGAGCACCCGCACCGGCACCGGATCGTCGCGCACGAGCTGAAGCAGGTCGCGGTCGCCGCTGACGACGACGACGGGGTCCTTGCGTTCGCGTTCGACGAGCGTGCCGAGCACATCGTCGGCCTCGCACTCGGGGGCGCCCGCGGTGGCGATGCCGAACGCGTCGAGGATCTCCATGATCATGTCGACCTGGGGAGTGAGGTCGTCGGGCACCTCCTCGACATCCGGGGTGCCTGCAGGCTCCTCCTCGGCGACGCGGTGCGCCTTGTACGACGGGATCAGGTCGACCCGCCACTGCGGACGCCAGTCGTCGTCGCGGCACACGACCAGCCGGCTGGGGCGTTCGCGGGTGATGACGGTGGCGACGGCGTCGAGGAAGCCGCGCACGGCGTTGACGGGCCTGCCGTCGGGAGCGGTGATCGACGAGGGCACTCCGAAGAAGGAGCGGAACCACATGCTGGCGCCGTCGAGCAGTAATACGGGAGCTGCCACGGTCATCGACAGTAGCGTGACGTATGGCCTTAAGCGTGAATCGAATCGACCACGTGGTGCTCAACACCGGCGACGTCGACGCCGTCGCCGAGTGGTATGTGCGGGTGCTCGGAATGCAGCGGGAGGAGTTCGGAGAGGGTCGGGTGGCGTTGCGGTTCGGGAACCAGAAGATCAACGTGCGGCCGACGGGCGCACCGAACTGGAAGACCGGCGCGGTCGACGCGCCAGGGTCCCTTGACCTGTGCTTCATCGCCGACGTGAGCGCCGAGGAGGTCGGGGCGCACCTGCGGTCCTGCGGTGTGGTGATCACCGAGGGACCCGTCACCAAGACCGGTGCGCTCGGGCCCATGACATCGCACTACTGCAGGGATCCGGACGGCAACCTGGTCGAGGTCGCCAGCTATTCGGGCCGCGATTAGCCTGGCTCCCATGACGGCGGGCCGGTTCAGCACCGAGGTGTACGCGCAGCGACTGCGGGCGGCGTCGGCGGCAGCCGCCGACGCGGGCCTGGCCGGTCTGGTCGTCACGCCCGGATACGACCTGCGGTATCTGATCGGCTCGCGCGCGCAGACCTTCGAGCGGCTCACCGCGCTGGTCCTGCCGGCGTCCGGCGAGCCGACCATCGTGGTGCCGCGCCTGGAGCTGGCGTCGTTGAAGGAGTCGGCGGCCACCGAGCTCGGTATCGCGGTGCGGGACTGGGTGGATGGCGAGGATCCGTACCGGCTGGTGGCCGACGCGCTCGGCGGGGCGTCGGCTGCCGTCACCGATGCGATGCCTGCGCTGCATCTGCTGCCGCTGGCCGACGTGCTCGGTGTGGTGCCGGTGCTGGCGACCGACGTGCTGCGCACGCTGCGGATGATCAAGGACGGCGCGGAGATCGACGCGCTGCGCACAGCGGGCGCCGCGATCGACAGGGTGCACGCACGGGTGCCGGAATTCCTGGTGCCGGGTCGAACCGAGGCTGACGTGGCGGCCGATATCGCCGAAGCCATTGTCGCCGAGGGGCATTCGGAGGTGGCGTTCATCATCGTCGGGTCGGGCCCGCACGGCGCCGACCCGCACCACGAGTGCTCGGACCGTGAGCTGCGCGCCGGCGATGTCGTCGTCGTCGACATCGGCGGGCCCTACGAGCCCGGATACAACTCGGATTCGACGCGAACGTACAGCATCGGCGAGCCGAACGAGGAAGTCGCGCAGCGGTATTCGGTTCTGCAGCGCGCGCAGCAGGCGGCGGTGGAGGCGGTGCGGCCTGGCATCACGGCCGAACAGGTGGATGCCGTCGCGCGCGATGTGCTCGCCGAAGCCGGACTCG
Organism: uncultured Actinomycetota bacterium; assembly: GCA_963786995.1. Taxonomy (GTDB): domain Bacteria; phylum Actinomycetota; class Actinomycetes; order Mycobacteriales; family Mycobacteriaceae; genus Mycobacterium. The sequence continues at coordinate 13,008 of CAWBBH010000014.1, forward strand.
CCGAGGCGTTCGTCCATCGCACCGGCCACGGCATCGGGCTGTCGGTGCACGAGGAGCCCTACATCGTGGCGGGCAACGATCTGCCGCTCGCCGAGGGCATGGCGTTCTCCGTCGAGCCGGGGATCTACTTTCCCGGCGAGTGGGGAGCCCGCATCGAGGACATCGTCATCGTCACCGCCGACGGTGCCGAAGCGGTGAACACTCGCCCGCACGACTTGATCGTTGTGCCCGCGGGACCCGAAGCGACTGCCTAGTGGCGTCCTGCCACCCGTCGGGAAATCATGCGGCTTGGTTGTCGGGTGGTTCGGGTCCGCCGGGTGTTTCGGTGGGGTCGAGGTGTCCGGGTTCGGCGTGAGTATCGTTGTGTGGCTTGGCTTTCAGCTGCGTCGGCTCAGGTGGTGTCTGTCGGCTGGTCTGGTCGTCTGGTGGTCTGAGGAGTGCTTCGGGGCGGTGGTGGTAGTTGATGCGGGATTGGCCGTGGTCCAGATCGGGCGGTGGTGTCCATTCGCATTCCCCGCGGGCGTTGATGGCGGTGGTCCAGCCGTCCTCGGCGTCGCGGTTGTCGGTGCCGCAGGCCAGCGCCATGTCGTTGACGTTGGTGTGGCCGCCGTGGCGCCAGGGGGTTTTGGCGTGGTGGGCTTCGCAGCCGTAGGGGCCGACGGCGCAGCAGGGTTTGGTGCAGCCGCCGTCGCGGGCGATCAGCATGATCCGCTGCGCCGGGGAAGCGACGCGTTTGGCGCGGTACAGGTCCAGCGCGCGGCCGGTGGCGCCGTCGAACACCGCGAGGTAGTGGTTGGCGTGGCCGCCCATCTTGATCACGTCGGCGATGGGCAGCTTGGTGCCTCCACCGGTGACGCCGATCCCGGCGCGGCTTTCCAGATCTTGCAGGGTGGTGCGGATGATCACGCTGACCGGCAGCCCGTTGAGCTGACCGAGCTCACCACTCATCAACGCGATCCGCCCGACCGCCAGCAGCGCATCATGCCGGCGCTGGGCCAGGCTGCGGTCATCGTGGTCGATCTGGGCCTGGGTCGGGGTGCCTGAGGTGCACGGCTGCTCGTCGGCGGGGTTGCACATGCCGGGGGCGGCGTACTTGGCGAAGATCACCTCCCACACCGCCCACGCCTCCGGTGTCAGCTCGCCGCTGCACCGACACCATCGCATCACGGCCCTGCCGCCCGACAGTCACGCGTCGTTTGCGTGCCCGTTCGGCGTCATCGGGTGCGGGGCCGTCCTGATCCAACAGGAACAGCCGCAACTCCGCGGTATCCCGCAATTCTTTTGGACCCACCCCGGCCGCGACGCGGACCAGGTCCACCTCGAATTGCGAGGCGGTGGTGGTGTCGACCCATATCGGCAATTGCTTGACCGCGTTGCGGATCTCTTTGACGTGCTCGCCGGTGATCGACCCGGCCGCCTGCGCCGCAGCCACCGCCGGCAGCAGCGGCGCCAACGGCTGCCCGGTCAGGCTGGTGCGGGGTCCGAGGTCGGCGGCCTCACCCAGCCGCCGCGACGCCTCCGCGCTGGAGAGCCGCCACCGCACCCGCAGCACCTCGTTCCACGACTTGGCGCCCATCGCCTTGGGCGTGGTCTCGGCCTGCAACCGGGCCAACAGCCGATGATTCTGGGTCGGCAACTGACAGCCCAGCATCTCGAGCTCGTCGATCACCGCCACCACCTCGGCGCGGGTCAACGCGTCGAAGTCGGTGGCAGCGAACGCGTCGTAGGCCGCGCGCAGGTTCGCCATCGCCTCCCGCACCGTCAACCGCCGACATACTTCGAACATACATTCGAACACCGACATGACACCGGCCGAATGTGACCTCTGAAACGAAAGTGCCGGAAGTGAATTCAGTGATTAGTCACCGCTGCGGTCGAGCAGCTCGGACGAACCGAGCACGCGCTCGACCCTGACCTCGATCACGACTCGCCTAGGGTTGACCCGCGGCGTCCGGTAGCGCTGCGCGTAGCGGAGTTCGGCGTCGCGCACAGCCTCGGGGTCGGTGTTGACGTTCGCGCTGCCCTCCAGCGACAGCCACCGCGCACCGTCGACCTGGCTGAGCACGGCGAGGCCCCGATGCTCGGCGTTGACCGCCTTCTGCGACCCGCCGCTGGTGATCACCCTGGCGATGTGCGTCTTCGGGTCGAATGTGAACCCGACCGCAACGACATGGGGAGAATTGTCCGAACGCAACGTCGTCAGCATCGCGAGATGGCGCTCCGTCAGGAACGCCAGCGCGTCATTGGTGAGCCGGGTGGTTGCATTCGCCATCGGGTTCCAAACTAGCGCAGGTGATAATCGCAGCCGTGGATGACACGAGCCGCGGACCGGTGGTGATTTTCGGTGGCCGCAGCGAGATCGGCATCGAGCTCGCCCAGTTGCTGGCGCCCGGCGCGGCGGTGGTGCTGGCCGCACGCAACCCCGAGCGCCTGTCCGAGCAGGTCGCGGCCGTCGAGAAGGCCGGCGCTGTCAAGGTCGACGTCCGCGAGTTCGACGCCGACGATCTCGATTCGCACGCCCCGCTGGTGGCCTCGATCGTGGCCGACCACGGACCGATCGGTACCGCGGTCCTGGCCTTCGGCGTGCTCGGCGACCAGGCCCGCGCCGAGAAGGATCCCGGCCACGCGTCAGCCGTGCTGCACACCGACTTCGTCGCCCAGGCGAACCTGCTGACCGTCCTCGCCGAGACCATGCGGACTGCCGGCTCGGGCGCGATCGTCGTGTTCTCCTCGGTGGCCGGGGTGCGGGTGCGCCGCGCCAACTACGTCTACGGCTCGGCGAAGGCCGGCCTGGACGGCTTCTGCAGCGGGCTCTCCGACGCGCTGCACGGCTCGGGTGTCCGGCTGCTGCTCGTCCGGCCCGGATTCGTCATCGGCCGGATGACAGAGGGCATGACGCCCGCACCCATGTCGAGCACGCCTGCGCAGGTGGCCAAGGCCACCGCAAGGGCACTTGCGAAGGGCCGTCGCACAGTCTGGATTCCGTGGGCGCTGCACCCTGTCTTCGTCGGTATGCGACTGTTGCCCCAATGGGTGTGGCGGAGGCTGCCGCGATGAGCGTGCGCGCGAAGAGCAGAGGTGTCAGGTGATTGTCGTTGTCGGCATCGGGGCAGACGGGCTTCCAGGCCTCGCGCCGACGTCACTTGCCGAATTACGAAGAGCCACCGTCATTTATGGGTCGCCACGGCAGCTGGAGCTGCTCGATGACACCGTGCCCGCGGTCAGGAGGCCCTGGCCCTCGCCGATGTTGCCTGCCCTGCACACCTTGTTGGACGGCGCCGACGGCGACGTGCACGTCGTTGCGAGCGGGGACCCGCTGATGCACGGCGTCGGCGGCACGCTGATCCGGATGCACGGAAGCGACCGCGTCGCGGTGCTGCCGCACGTGTCATCGGTGACGCTGGCGTGCTCGCGGGTGGGCTGGATCGTGCAGGACACCGAGATCATCAGCCTCGTCACCGCCGAGCCCTACACCGCTGTGCGCCGCGGCGGGCAGGCCGTCGTGATGTCGCGCGACGCCTCGACTCCGACCGATCTCGCGCGGCTGCTCACCGACACCGGGCGCGGTGACTCGGAGATCACCGTGCTCGAGCAGTTGGGTGGACCCGCCGAGCGCCGCCGGTCGTCGACGGCGCGCGAGTGGGCGCGGCGGCCACCGGCCGATGTCGACGACTTGAACGTGATCGCCGTGCGTTATCTGCCGGACGACCGCCGTTTCGGGGTGCTGCCCGACGACTCGTTCGCCCACGACGGCCAGATCACCAAGCAGTCGATCCGCGCCGTCACGATGGCCGCGTTGGCACCACGCCCCGGCGAATATCTGTGGGATGTCGGTGCGGGCTCGGGCAGTATCGCGATCGAATGGTGCCGCAGCGGGGCGGGCTGCCGTGCTGTCGCCTTCGAGCGTGACGAGCAGCGCCGCAAGCGGATCGCCGACAACGCGGTGGCGTTCGGCACCCGGGTGGAGGTGCACTTCGACGCGCCGGAGGCATTCGACTTCGTGCCGGCTCCGTCGGCGATCTTCATCGGCGGCGGCCTCACCCAAACCGGCCTCGTCGACGCCTGCTTCGAGCGGCTGCGCCCAGGAGGCAGGTTGGTCGCCAACGCAGTGACCGCCGAATCGGAAGCCGTTGTCGCACAGTGGTACCAGCGTGAGGGCGGCGAACTGCGCCGATTCCAGCATTACGCCGGTGAACCCCTCGGGAGGTTCACGGGGTGGCGGCCGGCGATGCCCGTCACGCAGTGGGTGGTCACCAAGTCGTGACCGTCTATTTCATCGGCGCAGGGCCCGGCGCCGCCGATCTGATCACCGTCCGGGGTCAGCGGCTCCTGAGCAGTTGTCCCGTATGCCTGTATGCGGGCTCGATCATGCCCGATGACCTGCTGGCACTGTGCCCTCAGGGCGCGAAGATCGTCGACACCGGCCCGCTGACACTCGACGCGATCATCGACCAGATCGCCGACGCGCACGAAGCCGGTCTCGATGTGGCGCGGTTGCATTCGGGCGACCCGTCCCTGTACAGCGCGCTCGCCGAGCAATGCAGACGTCTCGACGCGCTCGGCATCGACTACCAGATCGTCCCTGGCGTACCGGCTTTCGCGGCCGCGGCCGCCGCGCTCGGGCGGGAACTCACCGTGCCAGGCGTCGCCCAGACCGTGACGCTGACGCGGGTCTCGACCTTGTCGTCCGCCATGCCGCCGGGGGAGGACCTCGCAACCGTGTCGGCGCCGGGCGCGACGCTGGTACTGCATCTGGCCGCCGCTCAAGTGGACGCGATCGTGCCGCAGCTGCTGGCCGGCGGCTATCACCACGGAACCCCCTGTGCTGTGGTGGCTTTCGCAAGTTGGCCGCAGGAGAAGGTGTTGCGATGCACGCTGGCGGACCTTGCCGCCGAGGTGCACGCAGCCGGCATCACCAAAACCGCGGTGATCGTCGTCGGCGACGTGCTTGCCGCGGAGGGCTTCGCAGACAGTTACCTCTATTCGGCCGGCCGGGCACGCGGGGACCGGCACTGATGCGCGTGCTGTTGCTCGGCGGCACGTCGGAAGCCAGGGAGCTCGCTGAGCTACTGCACCCGAAGGTCGACGTGATCAGCTCGCTGGCGGGCCGGGTGCCCAATCCCGCGCTGCCGGTCGGCGAGGTGCGCATCGGCGGGTTCGGCGGTGTCGACGGGCTGCGGCGGTGGCTGGTCGAATCACGGGTGGACGCCGTCGTCGACGCCACCCACCCGTACGCCGCGACCATCACCGAGCACGCCGCAGAGGCGTGCGGCGCGTTGAGGATTCCGCATCTGGTCGTCGCGCGCCCCGCGTGGCCGCAGGGCGACGCCATCCCGGCGACCTCCGATGCCGACGCCGTCAAAGCCGTCCGGGACCGCGGCTTCACGCGGGTGTTTCTGACCACAGGCCGCTCGGGTGTCGACGTGTTCTCCGATGTCGACGCGTGGTTTCTCATCCGCGCCGTCACCGCACCGGACCCGCACAGTCTGCCGCCTCGCCACGAAGTCGTGCTGTCGCGCGGACCGTACCGGTACGAGGACGAGCATGCCCTGCTCGCCGAGCATCGGATCGACTGCCTGGTGACCAAGAACAGCGGCGGCGACATGACCAGGCCGAAGCTGGATGCCGCTGCCGCGCTTGGTGTTCCGGTGGTCATGGTCGACCGGCCTGCGTTGCCCGACGGTGTGGCCCCTGTGTCGACGGTCGACGACGCGGTCGCCTGGGTCAGCGGTCTCGGTAGGACCCGATGAGTTCCAGCGTCTCGAGCTCGCGGATGGCCCGGCAGCCCCGGCTCAACATCGCCATCATCATGTCGTCGCCGCGCTCGGTCGTCGACGCGAAGGCGGTGCCGAGCGCGACCAGCAGCGGGACCTGAACGGCACCGAGTCGATAGTCGTTCCAGCAGGTGGCGAGGTCGTAGTCGGTCACGCCGAAGTCGAGCAGGGAACGGTGATAGCGCTGCACGAGATCGCGCTCGATGTCCGAGCGCACCGACGGCTCGAGGCTGGTCCCGGTGAAGTAGGCGAGGTCGCGCCCCGGCAAGCCGATTCCGACGGTCTGCCAGTCCACCACGGTGATTCGAGTCCGGTCGGGATCGAACAGCATGTTGTCCAGCCGATAGTCACCATGCATGAGGGCGTATCGCGTCGGCTCGGCCTTCAGCCACGGACCCACCAATGACATTGCCGCGACAAGGGTTTCCTGGTCCTCCGGAGTGATCTTCGCGCCGAGGCGGTCGATCACGATGTCGGCCGCCATACGCGAGACGTCGCCGAGGCCATTGGCGGCGTCGTCGTCGCCGGGCTTGGGCATCACGATGGCAGGCAGGTCCATCCACTGCGGATCGCACCAGCTCGGGCCGTGCAGCCCGGCGAGGGCCTCGACCGCCAGGCCCGCCTCCTCGGCGCTGCAGCCGGCGATCTGGTCGCCCTGCACCGCCGGCGCCATGTCGGCGAGTAGGAGCACGACGTCTGCGCCGTCGGAGGAGATGTCGGTGTGGTAGCTCCGCGGAACCGGAATCCGCATCTTGTCCGCGATCCGCGAGTAGAACTCGACCTCCGAGCGGTAGCCGAGGGCCACCCGCTCGCGCACGGCGTCGTCCTGTGCGCTCAGCTTGACCGCGAACGACGTTGGCAGATCGGAGGTTTCGGCTGCGTACGTCGCGCTCACCCGGTAGGTGGCACCGGTCTGGCCGGTGCCGATCGGCGTGACGTCGACGCCACTGACCTGGGCGCCCACCACGGAGCCGAGCCAGAACGGCGTTACATCTTCGTGGCCCGCGTGGAATGGTCATGGCTGCCGGACAGTATCAGAGCGTCGGGTACGTGCGAGGGGTGAACACCCGATCGTCGTACCACTGGGTCTGCGACGATCCGACGATCAGCAGGCACCGCATGTCCACATCGGCGGGATCGAGGTCGGCGAGACGCACCACCGTCACCTCCTCGCGCGGCCCGGAGACATCGCGGCCGATCACCACGGGCGTGCCCGGGTCGCGGTGCTCCAACAACAGATCACGCATGGCGCCGACCTGCCAGGTGCGGGTCGCCGACGCGGGGTTGTAGATGGCGAGCACCAGATCGGCTTCGGCAGCCGCGGTGAGGCGTGCGGCGATGACGTCCCACGGCTTGAGCCGATCGGAGAGCGAGATGACGGCGTAGTCGTGGCCGAGCGGTGCGCCGACGCGACTCGCGACGGCCTGCGCCGCGGTCATCGCAGGAATGACACGGACCTCGACGCCCGGCCACTGCTTGGCCTCCTCGAGCACGGCCGTGGCCATCGCAAAAACGCCGGGGTCGCCTGACGACACCACGGCGACGGCGCGGCCCTCCTCGGCGAGGCTGCATGCCAGCGTGGCGCGCGCGGGCTCGTCGGTGTTGTCGCTCGGATGCAGGCGTTGTCCCTCGCGGGGCCGGACGCGCTGAAGGTACGGGCCGTAGCCGATCAGGTCGGTGGCCGCCGCCAGCTCGCGTCGGCTCTGTGGGGTCATCCACTCGGTGTCGCCGGGGCCGAGTCCCACCACGGCGACCGTGCCCGCGCCGGCCTGTCTGGCGGTGTTTCCCGGCAGCATGGCGAGCGAGAAGTACGGCACCTTGTCACCGTCGACGTCGGCGGCGGGCGCCACCCGTTGCTGCGGCGTGCTGGCCCGTTCCACGTAGTAGGTGTCGTCGAGCCGTCCCGCCGCCGAAAGTGCCTCCCGCACGGTGAGAAACGACCGTCCGAGTTTCAGTACGACGGCCGCGTCGGTGTCGGCGAGCCTGCGTTCGAGCTCGTCGACCGGCAGGGTGCCGGGAAGGATCGTCAGCACCTCGTCGCCCTGCACGAGAGGGATACCGGTCGCGGCCGACGCCGCGCTGACCGACGTCACGCCGGGCACTATCACCGCATCGAAACGCTCGGTCAGCCGAGTGTGCATGTGCATGTAGGAGCTGTAGAACAGCGGGTCGCCCTCGGCGAGCAGCGCCACGTCCCGGCCCGCGTCAAGATGGACGGCGATGCGTTCGGCGGCCTCGCGGTAGAAGTCCTCGATCGCACCCGCGTAGCCGCCGGGGTGGTCGGTGGTCTCGGTGGTGACCGGATAGACGAGGTGCTCCTCGATCTGGCCCGCACGCAGATAGGGCTCCGCGATACCGCGAGCGATGCTGCGTCCGTGCTGCGCGCTGTGATAGGCGACGACGTCGGCCTGCGCGATCACCCGGGCGGCCTTGACCGTCACCAGTTCCGGGTCGCCCGGCCCGAGGCCGACACCCCACAGCGTTCCCCGGCCGCTCATTCGGCGCTGCTCGCGATCGCGTTGACCGCAGCGGCGGCCATCGCGCTGCCGCCGCGACGCCCGGTCACCACGAGATAGGACATGCCGCGCGGCCGCTCGACGAGTTCCTGCTTCGACTGCGCCGATCCGACGAAGCCGACGGGGCCGCCGAGCACCGCCGCAGGCGTCGGTGCTCCCTCGTCGATGAGCTCGAGCAGCCGGAACAGCGCGGTCGGTGCGTTGCCGATGGCCAGCACCGCTCCGCCGAGCCGATCGGCCCACAGGTCCACCGCCGCGGCCGACCGGGTGCTGCCCAGCCGCGCCGCCAGATCGGCGGCCCCCGCGTCGGCGACCAGCGATACCACCTCGTTGTCGGCCGGCAACCGGGACCTCGTGATCCCAGCCGCCACCATCGAGGAGTCGCACAGCACCGGCGCGCCCGCGACCAGCGCGGCGTGCGTCTTGGCGACCACGTCCTCGCTGTAGGCGACGTGCTCGCCGACGTCGACCTGGCCGCAGGTGTGAATCATCCGCACCACCACGCGGGCAACGTCGTCGGGGAATCGTGAAAGGTCTGCCTCCGCGCGAATCGTCGCGAACGACTGCCGGTAGATCTCGGCGGCGTCGCGGGTGTAGTCGAGCACCCGCTCACCCTACGGGGGCGGTGTGCGCAGCACGTATCCGTCCGCGGTGGCGATCAGCACCTCGCCGTCGGGCGGGCTGCCGCAGGCCCGCTCGCATCCGACGAAGTGCCGGTGGACCGATGCCGGCTCGTCGACCGCGCGGGTCGCGTCGGCGCGGACGTCGGCTGCCGAGTGCTCGCAGCCGGGGCTGCCCGTGCAGGCGCTGACGTGCAGCCACGGTGAGGTGTCGTCGAACACCAACCCCATCGGCGCGAGCACCCGCAGCGCGGCGTCAGCGACGCCTTCGTCGAGGTCGCAGACGAGCACCGAGCGCCACGGCGTGACCACGATCGGCGCGTCGACGGCTGCCAGGTATTCGGCCACCCGCGCCTGCAGCACACCCAGAGGCACGGCGCCGCCCAGTGCGATGCGACCGTCGTCCTGCGTGAGCCAGCCCACCGGCGGCCGGGTGACGGCAGGCCAGGTCTCGCCCGGTTCAGCAGAGGGGGGAAGGTCGTCGATCAACACCGAAGGATCGGTGAGTTCGGCTACCCGCCAAGCGCTCGACCGTATTCCGATGAATCGCCTGGCGATCGATGTCAGGGTTGCCACCACGTCCGAGGGCGTGACCCGCACACCGGTGTCGCGGCCCGCCAGCAGCACGGCGACGGTGTCGCCGAGAGCGTGGGCGCCCACGTCGGCGGCCAGGCCGGAGACGTCGCCGTGGCCGTCGTCCAGGCTGAACCAGAACCGACCGGGGAGCTCGGCGAGTGCCGGATCGGCGCAGATCTCGGCATCCAGGCGGCTGACCCACTCGCGAACATCGGCGCTTCCTCCGAGCCTGCCCGACAGCGGCGAGGCGACGATGTTGCGCACCCGCTCGTGTGTGGGCGAGGGCAGCAGTCCCGCGGCCGCCACGGCGTCGGCGAGCGCGGCGGTGCTGTCGTCTCCGACGCCGCGAATCTGGATGTTGCCCCGCGAGGTCAGCTCCATGGCGGGCGAACCGAACCGGTTCGCGGCGTGGGCGAGCGCCTCGAGTTGGCGCGGCCCGATCATCCCGCCGGGCAGCCGGACCCTGGCGAGTGCGCCGTCGGCGGCCCGGTGCAACTGAAGTGCCCCCGGGCATGCGTCCTGGTCACGGGTTCGGGCCATCAGCCTCACCGTACGCGTGGGACGCTGCACCGAATTGGAGTAGTGAACTACGCGTGTGTCAGTAAGGCACCCGACTTACTTTTCACCTCATGAAGAGCCCGCGGCGGTAGAGCGCGGGACATTGTGTGGGTTTGGAGGGCAGGGATATGACCACGCTGGAGACCAAGGCCGGCACCGCTGACGCAGTCGACACGACACCGAAACGAGCGAGCACACCGGAGACGGCGGCCGACACCGCTGCGTTGATCACCGAGCAGCAGGTGCTGTTCGCGTCGGCGGCGGCGCTGGCGCCTGCGCCGGCCAAGCACCATCACTTCGGGTCGGCGGTACGCGCGATGTTCGCGCGGCCAGAGAAGCCGCACGCGCGCAAGCACTACCCGCAGCGGTTCACCTATCTGGAGAGCTCCGCGATGTCGCGGGAGATGGACCGGCTCTAGCCGGCCAGCGGCACCGGGTCCACCACGTCCGAGTACTGCGACGCGTCGCCTGCGACCACCCTGCTGCGGCTGCCGTCGACGCCCACCGGGATGTCACCGGCCAAAGTGACGCGGTGCAGCATGCGGAACTGGTCGTCGTAATCGGACACCGCGTAGTGCTGCGTGGCGCGGTTGTCCCAGATCGCCAGGTCGCCGGGGGCCCAGTTCCATCGGATAGTGTTCTCCAGCTTGGTGATTCGGGCTTGCAGCAGGTTGAACAACGTCGCCGACTCGGTCGAGCCGAGGCCGACGAAGCGCTTGACGAACTGACCGAGCAGCAGCACCCGCCTGCCCGTTTCGGGGTGGATGCGGACCACCGGGTGTTCGGTTTCGTAATAGTCGGACACGAACTCGTCGCGGTACTGGCGTTCCTCGGCGGTGAAGTCGCGGGGCGACGCGTAGTCGTACAGGTTGGTGTGCACGGCCCAGAGGTTGTCGGCGAGCGCGCGCAGCGGCGCGGGCAGTTGGTCGTAGGCCGCTTCCGTCGAGGCCCATGTGGTGGTGCCGCCGTAGCTCGGCAGCGTGATCGCCCGCAGCAGTGACGCTTTCGGGATGCGGTCGACGAAGGTGACGTCGGTGTGCCAGCTGTTGGCCTTGTCGAACCGCGAGTCGATCGGCAGCAGGCGGTTCCCGCGGCTTGTCACCGTGGGGTGCGCGCTCGTCGGTGTGCCGAGCAGGCGGGCGAACGCCAGCTGACCCTCGTCGTCGAGACCGTGCTGCTCGCGGAAGAAGATCACTTTGTGCTCGAGCAGCGCGGCGTTGATCCTCGCCGCCCTCACCGGGTCCAGGTCGCCGGAGAGGTCCACGTCGTCGATACGGGCGCCGATGACGGCGCCGAGTTTCACCACCTGCATATCCCCACGCTGCTGTCGGCGGCCATTGCCGGCAAGGGTTCGGCGCAGCGCGAACAGAACGGAATGTGACCGTCGTCACAGCTGTGGCCAGCAAGTTCCGTCCAGCACAAGTCGATCGCTACCGGCCGGTTACGTCGTACATTCCTCGCAGTTGCACGTGTGTGCAACAACGAACGGAAGGACCACCGATGTTCTCCTTGATCGTCTTCGCCGCCGTCCTCGTCGGGCTCGTCGCCGCCACCGGTCTGCCATACCCGCAGACCTGGCACGGCCGCTTCGGCGACTGACCCTCAGCCCGGGCTGGGCCGACAGGTCCCAAAGCTCCAGAAAGCGCTTGCTGTACGAATGGAGGGTGCCCGCGCCCACCATCCTGTTGCTGTCGACGTCCGATACGGACCTGATCACGGCGCGTTCGAGCGGGGCGCGCTACCGGTGGGCCAACCCGTCGCGGCTCGTCGACGGTGAGCTCGCCGACCAGATCGACGGCGCGGATCTGGTGATCGTCCGCATTCTCGGTGGCTACCGGTCCTGGCAGGAGGGCATCGACGCCGTCATCGCCAGCGGTGTACCGACCGTGGTGGTCAGCGGCGAGCAGGCTCCCGACGCCGACCTGATGAGCCATTCCACGGTTCCTGCCGGTGTCGCAGTGCAGGCCCACGTCTACCTCGCCCAGGGCGGCATGGAGAACCTGCGGCAGCTGCACGCCTTCCTCTGCGACACCGTGCTGATGACCGGGCTCGGCTTCGCGCCGCCCGCACCGATCGCGAACTGGGGTGTTCTCGACCGCGCGCAGACTGACGGCGACGGCCCGACCATCGCCGTGCTCTTCTACCGCGCCCAGCAGCTGGCAGGCAACACCGGCTACGTCGAGGCGCTGTGCACCGCCATCGAGGCCGCGGGCGGAAAGCCGCTGCCCGTGTACTGCGCCTCGCTGCGCACCGCCGAACCGGAGATGCTCGACCTGCTGAAGTCGGCCGACGCGATGGTGACCACGGTGCTGGCCGCAGGCGGTGCGGTTCCCGCCGCGGTGTCGGCCGGTGGCACTGATGACGCGTGGAACGTGGCACATCTTGCCGCACTGGACATTCCGATACTGCAGGGATTGTGCCTGACCAGTTCGCGGTCGCAGTGGCGAGACAACGACGACGGCCTCAGCCCGCTCGACGTCGCGACGCAGGTGGCAGTGCCTGAATTCGACGGCCGCATCATCACCGTTCCGTTCTCGTTCAAGGAGATCGACGACGAAGGCCTGATCTCCTACGTCGCAGACCCCGAGCGCTGCGCGCGGGTGGCCGGCCTCGCCGTGCGGCACGCCCGGCTGCGAGCCGTTGCACCGCAAGACAAGCGGGTAGCGGTGATCTTCTCCGCCTACCCGACCAAGCACGCCCGCATCGGCAACGCGGTCGGTTTGGACACCCCGGCGAGCGCGGTCGCGCTGCTGCGCGCGATGCGCGACGCCGGCTACCACATCGGCGACATCCCCGGCGTCGAGGCGCAGGACGGCGACGCGCTGATCCACGCCTTGATCGAGCGCGGCGGCCAGGATCCGGACTGGCTCACCGACGTCCAACTGGAAGGCAATCCGGTTCGACTGTCCGCCAAGGACTATCGCGACTGGTTCGCCACACTGCCCCGCGAGCTGACCGAGGCGGTGGAGAAGCACTGGGGTCCCGCCCCCGGTGACCTGTTCGTCGACCGCACACGCGACGCCGACGGCGAGATCGTCATCGCCGCGATGCAGGCGGGCAACGTCGTGTTGATGGTGCAGCCGCCGCGCGGCTTCGGCGAGAACCCGGTCGCCATCTATCACGACCCCGATCTGCCGCCGAGCCACCACTATCTGGCCGCATATCACTGGGTTGCCGCGGACGCGAGGAGCGATGGCAGCACAGCGGGTTTCGGTGCGGACGCCGTCGTGCACCTCGGCAAGCACGGCAACCTGGAATGGCTGCCCGGTAAGACGCTCGGCATGTCGGCGGCCTGCGGGTCCGACGCGGCGCTGGGCGACCTGCCGCTGATCTACCCGTTCCTCGTCAACGACCCGGGGGAGGGCACGCAGGCCAAGCGGCGCGCCCACGCCACCCTCGTCGACCACCTGATTCCACCCATGGCGCGCGCCGAAAGCTACGGCGACATCGCCCGTTTGGAGCAGTTGCTCGACGAGCACGCCAACATCGCCGCGCTCGACCCTGGCAAGCTGCCCGCGATCCGCCAGCAGATCTGGACGTTGATGCGCGCCGCGGAGATGGACCGCGACCTCGGCCTGGCCGAGCGTCCGGAGGACGACTCGTTCGACGACATGCTGCTGCACGTCGACGGCTGGCTGTGCGAGATCAAGGATGTCCAGATCCGCGACGGATTGCACATCCTCGGTCAGGCCCCGGCCGACGAGGCGCAACTGGACCTGGTGCTGGCCATCCTGCGCGCCCGACAGTTGTTCGGGGGCGAGCAGACGGTGCCGGGCCTGCGTCAGGCCCTCGGCCTCGCAGAGGACGGCAACGACGACCGCGCCGCCGTCGACAACGCCGAGTCTCGCGCCCGCGCGCTGCTGATCGACATGCAAAGCGCGGGCTGGGATGCCGCCGTCGCCGACACGCTGACCGACAACCGCGATGTCGCTGCGATCCTGCGGTTCGCGGCCACCGAGGTGGTACCGCGGCTTGCGGGCACCTCGGGGGAGATCGACGAGATCCTTCGGGCGCTGGACGGGCGGTTCATCCCGGCAGGCCCGTCGGGTTCGCCGTTGCGCGGACTGGTCAATGTGTTGCCGACCGGGCGCAACTTCTACTCCGTCGACCCGAAGGCGGTGCCGTCGCGACTGGCGTGGGAGACCGGCAGCGCGATGGCCGAATCGCTGCTGGCCCGCTACCGCGACGACAACGGCGACTGGCCCCGATCGGTCGGGCTTTCGGTGTGGGGCACCTCGGCGATGCGAACCTCCGGCGACGACATTGCCGAAGTCCTTGCGCTGCTGGGTGTTCGACCGATATGGGACGACGCGTCGCGCCGCGTCGTCGATCTCGAACCGATCGCACCCACCGAACTCGGCAGGCCGCGCATCGACGTCACCGTACGGATCTCCGGGTTCTTCCGCGACGCCTTCCCGCACGTGGTCACCATGCTCGACGACGCGGTGGCGATGGTCGCAGGCCTCGACGAGCCGGCCGAGCAGAACTACGTGCGCGCGCATGCCGAAGCCGACATCGCCGAGCACGGAGACCGGCGCCGCGCCACCACCCGGGTCTTCGGCAGCAAGCCCGGCACCTACGGCGCGGGGCTGCTGCAGTTGATCGACAGCCGCAACTGGCGCGACGACGCCGACCTCGCGCAGGTGTACACCGCATGGGGCGGTTTCGCCTACGGTCGGGGTTTGAACGGAGCCGCCGCCAGTGCTGATATGAGCCGGCAGTACCGCCGTATCGCGGTGGCCGCCAAGAACACCGACACCCGCGAGCACGACATCGCCGACTCCGACGACTACTTCCAGTATCACGGCGGCATGGTGGCGACTGTGCGCGCGCTGACCGGCAAGGCCCCCGCCGCATACATCGGCGACAACACCCGGCCCGAAGCCGTGCGCACCCGCACGCTGTCGGAGGAGACCACGAGGGTGTTCCGCGCCCGCGTGGTCAACCCGCGGTGGATGACGGCGATGCGCCGACACGGTTACAAGGGCGCGTTCGAGATGGCCGCCACCGTCGACTACCTGTTCGGCTACGACGCCACCGCACACGTGATGGCGGACTGGATGTACGAACGGCTGACGCACGCCTATGTCCTCGACGACGAGAACCGCAAGTTCATGGCCGAGTCGAACCCGTGGGCGCTGCACGGCATGGCCGAACGGCTGCTCGAGGCGGCCGAACGCGGCATGTGGGCGCAGCCGGAGGCCGACACCCTCGACGGCCTGCGCACGGTGTTGCTGGAAACCGAGGGCGACCTCGAAGGCTGATTCCCGCTACGTTGGCTACGTGCCTGTCACCTTCGCCCACGTCGCGAAAAGCGAATACATCCTGCTGACCACGTTCACCAAGGACGGCCGCCCCAAGCCGACGGCGATCTGGGCGGCGCCCAGCGGTGACGGCCTGGTGGTCATCACCCAAGAGTCGTCGTGGAAGGTCAAACGCCTTCGCAACAACCGCCGGGTGACGATCGCCGCGTGCGACCGGGTGGGAAATCCCAAGGGGGAGGCCGTCGAGGCGGAGGCCGCCATTCTCGACAAGTCCGCCAACGGCGCCACCTACGACGCCATCGGCAGGCGGTACGGCCTGATCGGAAAGGGCTTCTCCTTCTTCTCCAAGCTCAAGGGCGGGATGAAGAGCAATGTTTCGATCGAGCTGAAACCGGTGAACTGAACTCCATGGCCCCGACCTTCACAGACGTCTACGGCGAGAAGTATCTGCTGCTGACCACCTTCACCAAGGACGGAAGGCCGAAGCCCACCACGGTGTGGGGAGTGCCCGAGGGCGACAAGCTGCTGATCATCACCGACGACGGGTCGTGGAAGACCAAGCGGATCAACAACACCCCGCGGGTGACCATCCAGAAGGCGGGGGCGCTGGGCAAGGTGAAGGGCGAACCCGTCGATGCGGTGGCGCGCAATCTACCCAAGTCCGAGACCCGACGGGTTTACGACAAAATCACCAAGCGCTACTGGTGGCACGCCTGGTGGTGGCTAGCGCACACGGTCGTGCGCGGCGGCATCGACAAGGTGCACAGCGCCATCGAAGTGACCGCGCCCGCACCCGGGTAGGAACCCCACGGCGTTGCCGACCGTTGGCACACTATGGCGATGCGGCTGTTCCTGATCTACCTGGTCGTCGAACTGGCAGTGGTCGTGGGTCTGGTCTCGACGATCGGGTTCGGCTGGACCGTTCTGGCGCTGCTCGGCACCTCGGTGCTGGGGTTCGTGCTGGCCGGGTCTCAGGTGAAACGCCACCTCAAGCGGCTGCGGTCCGGTCTGACCACACCGCAGGGCGCCGTCACCGACAGCGCCATGGTGGCTCTGGGCACCGTGCTGGTCTTCGTTCCCGGCGTGGTCACCACCGTCGCCGGTCTGCTGCTGTTGACGCCGCCCACCCGCGCCGTCGCCCGCCCGGTGTTGACCGCGATGGCCGCCCGCCGGATGCCGCTGATCACCGTCGCGACCGCCGCTGCCGGCGCTCGCCCCGCGGCAAGGCGCGGCGAGTACATCGACGGCGAGGTGATCGACGTCGTCGACAGTGACATCGGCGGTGACAGCGGCACCGACACCGGCGCCGAACGGCCGGCTTTGCCTCGCACACCCGACTGAGTTGACCACCCTTCTTCACCGCGGCCGGATCCACAGTCCGGCCATGCCGGACGCCACCGCGATGGCCGTCCGCGACGGCACCGTCGCCTGGCTGGGTAGCGACGACGTCGGCCTCGCCCAGTTTTCCGACGCCGAGATCGTCGACCTCGACGGGGGCTTCGTCGCACCCGCATTCGTCGACAGCCATGTCCATCTCACCTCCACCGGTCTGATGCTCGCCGGGCTCGATCTGCGCACGGCCACCTCGGCGCGGCACTGCCTGCGGCTCGTCGCCGACTTCGCGCGGGCCAATCCCGAATGGCTGATCTGGGGGCACGGCTGGGACGAGTCGGGATGGACTGACCGGCAGCCGCCGAGCACCGACGCCCTGGACGGGATCGTCGGCGACCGGCCCGCCTACCTGGCCCGTGTCGACGTCCACTCGGCGGTCGCGTCCACGACGCTGCGACGGCTCACGCAGGGGCTTTCGGCGGCGAAGGGCTTCGACTCGCAGCGGCCCCTCACCGCCGACGCCCACCACCTCGTGCGCGCCGCGGCCAGGGATGGGCTCGCCGCAGACCAGCGCGGCCGGGCCCGCGCCGCCGCCCTCGACCTGGCCGCCGCCAACGGGATCGTCGCCGTCCACGAATGCGCGGGCCCGCAGATCGGCGGTCTGGACGACTGGCGCGACCTCCGCGAACTCAGGCACGGCGTCGACATCGTCGGCTACTGGGGCGAGGCCGTCACCGACCGCGAACAAGCCGAGGACCTGATCGCGTCGACGGGCGCGCGGGGCCTGGCGGGGGACCTCTTCGTCGACGGCGCCCTGGGTTCGCGCACCGCCTGGTTGTCCGAGCCGTACGCCGACGCGCCGGATCGCTGCGGCAACACCTACCTCGACCCCGACGCGATCACAGACCATGTGCGGGCCTGCACGGAAGCGGGGATAACCGCCGGTTTCCACGTCATCGGGGACGCCGCGGTCGGTGCCGTCGTCGACGCCTTCGGACGGGTGGTCGACGCGCTCGGCGCCCAGGCGGTCGCGCGCTGCGGTCACCGGCTCGAACACCTGGAGATGGTCACCCCGCAGCAGGCGGCCCGCCTCGGGCAGTGGGGCGTCATCGCCAGCGTGCAACCGAACTTCGACGCACTCTGGGGCGGCGGGAGCGGGATGTACGCGCAGCGGCTCGGCCGGGACCGAGCCATGCGGCTCAACCCGCTGGCGCTGTTAGCATCCCAAGGCGTGCCACTCGCCTTCGGCTCCGATTCGCCGGTCACCAGCATGAATCCATGGGAGAACGTGCGGGCCGCCGCCAGCCATCAGACCCCCGCGAGCGCGATATCCATGCGAGCGTCGTTTGCCGCGGCCACCCGGGGAGCCTGGCGCGCGGGCGGCGTGCGCGACGGTGTCTCGGGGACTCTCGTTCCCGGTGCGCCGGCCTCGTACGCGGTGTGGGAGACCGACGACCTCGAGGTCACCGCGCCCGACAACGCCGTTGCGCGGTGGTCCACCGACCCGCGGTCACGCGTGCCCGCCTTGCCGCGGCTCGGCACAGACGACCCGCTGCCCCGCTGCCGCCGAACCGTTCACCAGGGTGTCGTCATCCATGGCTAGACGGCTGCCGAACCGCGAGCACCGCGCGGATGACGACACCGACTCGCTGCCGGTGCTCACCGCGGACCAGCCGGTCGAGGGGACCGCACCCGACGACGCGGCCCAACCAGACGTCCCTGCGGCCGCATCAACCGCCGCCGTGAAGGCGTCGACGTCGCGCGGCGTACCCGACCGGGTCAAACGATTCGGCGACCGGTTGGTGGCCCGGCTGCCCCGCATCAGCGCCGCGATCGCGGCAGGGCTGCTGCTGTGCCTGAGCTTCCCGCCCTTCGGCTGGTGGTATCTGGCGATCGTCGCGTTCCCGCTTCTGGCCTGGGTGCTGACCCGCGACACCACCAGGCTTGTCGGCGGACTCGGCTACGGCTTCCTGTTCGGGGCCGCGTTCTACGTTCCGCTGCTGCCGTGGACCGGCGAAATGGTCGGTGTCATGCCATGGCTTGCGCTCTCGCTCGTCGAGGCGGTGTTTCCGGCCTTGTTCGGCCTGTGTGCCGTCGCGACCCGCAGGCTGACCGGCTGGCCCATCTGGTTCGCCGGCCTGTGGGCGCTCTTCGAATGGCTCAAATCGACCGTCCCGTTCGGCGGGTTCCCTTGGGGCGTGGTCGGTTTCGGGCAGTCCGACGGCCCGCTGCTGCCGCTCGCGCAGATCGGCGGGGCGCCGCTGGTGTCGTTCGCCGTCACGCTGCTCGGATTCGGTCTCGCCGCGCTGGCCTTCGAGATCTTCGACTGGTGGCGAAACGGCGGCGACCGCAGGCCCGGCTCGCCGCCGCCCGCGGTGGTGCTGCCCGGCGCGTGCGTGTGCCTGGTGCTGATCGCGACCGCGGCCATCACGCCCGCGGTTCGGCACTCGGGTGCCGGTGCCGACGACGAACCGTCGGTCAACGTCGCCGCCGTGCAGGGCAACGTGCCGCAACTCGGGCTGGACTTCAACGCTCAGCGCCGCGCTGTGCTCGACAACCACGTGCGGGAGACGATGAGGCTGGCCGACGACGTGCGGGCCAGGCGTGCGCCCCAGCCGCTGTTCGTCATCTGGCCGGAGAACTCGTCGGACATCGACCCGCTGGCCAATCAGGACGCCGCAGACCAGATCGCGGTCGCGGTTGACGCCATCAAGGCACCGATCCTGGTCGGCGGCGTGCTCGCAGCGCCGGGGTACACGCGCGACAACCCGGTGTCGACGAACTCGGTCATCGTCTGGAATCCCGACGGCCCCGGCGACCGCCACGACAAGCAGATCGTCCAGCCGTTCGGGGAGTACCTGCCCTGGCGCAGCTTCTTCTCCCGTTTCTCCGACTACGCGGACCGCGCGGGCTATTTCCAGCCCGGCAGCGGGAACGGAATCGTGACCGCCGCAGGGGTGCCGATCGGCGTGTCGACGTGCTGGGAGGTCATCTTCGACCGGGCCCCGCGCGAGTCGGTCCTCGGCGGCGCCCAGGTGCTGGCGGTGCCCTCCAACAACGCCACCTTCAACGAATCGATGAGCGTGCAGCAGCTGGCATTCGGCAGGCTGCGCGCCGTCGAACACAACCGCTTCGTCATCGTGGCGGGCACCACGGGGATCAGTGCCGTCATCGCTCCCGACGGCCGGGTGCTCGCCCGCACCCAGTTCTTCGAGCCGGCCTATCTGGACATGGCGATCAGGCTCAAGACGCAGCTCACGCCCGCGACGCGCTGGGGTCCGGCGGTGCAGGGCCTGCTCATCGCGGTCGGCGTCGGGGCCCTGCTGGGCGCGATACGGCAGAATGGAAGGTTCGTGCGTGGTCGCCGTAGGGTGACCGACGCCAGCGGTCACGACACAGCGCCCGACAAGGGTGGCACCGAAAGAGGAACCACATGAGCCGCCCTGGGCCTGCAGAACGCCCGAGTCAGCGCACTCTGGTCATCATCCCCACCTACAACGAGCGGGAGAACCTGCCGTTGATCGTCGGCCGGGTGCACAAGGCGGTGCCCGACGTGCATGTCCTCGTCGTCGACGACGGCAGCCCGGACGGCACCGGCGAACTCGCCGACGAACTGGCGCTCGCCGACCCGGACCGGGTGCATGTCATGCACCGCAAGAGCAAGGACGGGCTCGGTGCGGCCTACCTGGCGGGCTTCGCATGGGGGCTGAGCCGCGAGTACTCGGTACTGGTCGAGATGGACGCCGACGGCAGTCATGCGCCTGAGGAGTTGCACCGGCTGCTCGACGCGGTCGACGGCGGCGCCGACCTCGCGATCGGATCGCGCTACGTACCCGGTGGCGCCATCCGCAACTGGCCGCGCCGCCGGTTCGCGCTCTCCAAGACGGCCAACACCTACGCCAGGGTGCTACTCGGCGTGGACGTGCACGACATCACCGCCGGCTATCGGGCGTACCGGCGCGAGGTGCTGGAGAAGATCGACCTCGCCGCCGTCGACTCGAAGGGCTACTGCTTCCAGATCGACCTGACCTGGCGCGCCATCAACAACGGCTTCGTCGTCGTCGAGGTCCCGATCACCTTCACCGAGCGTGAGCTGGGTGTGTCGAAGATGAGCGGATCGAACATCCGCGAGGCGATGGCCAAGGTCGCGGAATGGGGAATCCGCGGGCGCCTCGATCGCGCCCGCGGCGTAGTGCGCTAGAAACCGGTCAGCTGCCGCGGCGGCGGGTCTTGATGATGTCGAGCCGTTCCTTGAGCAGCTCCTCGAGCTCCTCGACGGATCGACGCTCCAGCAGCATGTCCCAGTGGGTACGCGGTGGCTTCACCTTCTTGGGCTCGGGGACGTCGCCCTCGATGAGGGTGCCCTCCATGCCGTTGCGGCACAGCCAGGTGCCCGGGATTTCGGCGTCGTCGGCAAACGGGACGTCGAATTCCTCGCCGTTATCGGTGCGGTAGCGGGCGACCTGACGCGGCGCCAGGTCGTGGTTGCGGTCGGTCTCGTAGCTCACCGCTCCGAGCCGACTGCCTCTCAAAACCCGATCAGCCATTCGTCAACACTCCTCGAAAACTCATATTGTCCGGATCAAACAACGCGGCACACTTGCCACGAGTTCCCGACTCAGCCCTTCATGATACCGGGATATGCGTGATCGCCGGTCTACAGTCGGGTTCCGTGGAGACCTTGATGCGCACGCGCCGACGTCCCCAATCGTGCCGCTGGTGTGGTCGCGAAGTGGCCGACGCCGGCCTGGGCAGGCGGCGTCAGTACTGCAGGCAGTCCTGCCGCCAGCGCGCCTACGAGCAGCGGGCGCAGGTGAAGGGCACGGCGCTGAGCGCCGATTCGGTGGTGCTGACCTCCGAGGAGGCCGCCGAGCTGTCCGATCGGGTCTATCAGGTCAGGTGTGCCGCCGAGGACGTCGCAACAGCGGTCGACGAGGGCGCAGACACCACGGAACTGCGAGAACTGTGCGACGCTCTGTTGCGCGCGGCCAAGGCGGCCGACGGCTGGCGATAGGGGACCCCCGGCTTGTGGCGGTTCGATGACTTCGTTCTCGACACCCAGCGCTACGAACTCCGTAACGGTGACCAGGTCGTGCGCGTCGAGCCGCAGGTGTTCGACGTCCTGACCCAACTGGTGAGCAACCACGAGCGCTGCGTCACCAAGGAGGAGTTGTTCGACAAGGTATGGGGCGGCAGGTTCGTCAGCGAGGCGGCCCTGACAAGCCGGATCAAGGCGGCGCGACGGGCGCTGGGCGACGACGGCGAGTCGCAGCGCTACATCAGGACGGTGCGCGGGCGGGGATATCAGTTCGTCAGAACGATAGTGCAGGACGCTCCTGCCGCACCGGCCCCGCCGCAACCACCCGAAGAGCCGCCGCCGCCCCGACAGCGCATCGCCTTCTGTCGGGCCGCCGACGGGGTGCGGCTCGCGTATGCGGTGGCAGGGGATGGCCCGCCGCTGGTGCGCGCCGCGAACTGGATGACCCACCTGGGCTACGACATCGAGAGCCCGGTGTGGCGGCACTGGGTCCGCGACCTCTCGCTTCGGCACACCTTCATCCGCTACGACGAACGCGGATGCGGTCTATCCGATTGGAGCGCAAGCGAGTTCAGCTTCGATGACTGGGTCAGCGACCTGGAGTCGGTCGTCGAGGCGCTCGGACTACAACGCTTTCCGCTGCTCGGTGTGTCGCAGGGCGGCGCTGTGGCCGTCGCGTACGCCGCCCGGCATCCTGAGCGGGTCACCAAGCTGGTGCTGTGTAGCTCGTATGCGCGCGGCCGCGGCACCAGAGCGACCAACGATGAGGAGAAGCGCGCCGCGGCGCTCGATCTCGATCTGGCGCGCGTCGGCTGGGGCCGCGACGACCCAGCGTTTCGGCAGGTGTTCGCGGCCCAGTTCGTCCCCGACGGCACCCGCGCCGACTGGGCCGCCTTCGACCAGCTGCAGCGCCGCACCACCTCACCGGAGAACGCGGTGCGGTTCCTCGAGGAGTTCGGCCGTATCGACGTGCGCGACGAGGCCGGCCAGGTGGCGTGCCCGACGTTGATCCTGCACTCCCGCGACGACCACCGGCAGCCGCTGCGCGCCGCCGAAGAGCTCGCCGCGCTGATCGGCGACTCGCGACTGATCGCACTCGACAGCAACAATCACCTACTGACCGCCGACGAGCCCGCATGGCGGGTGTTCCTGGACGAGGTGCACGCCTTCCTGGCCGAATGAGGCCGGGGCTGCCCGCTGATCTCCACGCAATCTCCACACATTCTTCATGTGCGGCAGCTGTGAGCGATTCATGCTGGTGACATGAAAACCTACATCCGCATCCTGCTACTGGGCGTCATCGCGCTTTTCGCGCTCGGCACCCTCTCCGCGTGCTCGAGCGGCACGAAAGAAGCGACGGAGTCCACGGAATCCACCCGGGCCTCTGACACTTCCGCCACCCCCGCTCCCGCCACCGCATCACCGTTCCCGCAGTCGGCCAAATACATCGCCGACACCACGTCGCCCGACGGAAAGCCGATGGTCATCGGCATCGCCGTGGACGGCACCGAGATCGCCGCCTACGCCTGCAACGGCACCGACGACGAGGCGTGGTTCTTCGGCAACCAGAAGGACGGGAAGATCGACATCACCTCCCGGTTCAAGGACACGCTGAGGGCCGAGTTCGACGGCAAGGACGTCGTCGGCGACCTGACGATGAACGGCGTCGCCTTCAAGTTCAGCGCTCCGGCCGTGCCTGCGCCCGCCGGCATGTACACCGCCGACCTGAACGGTGTGCGCGCCTCCTGGGTGGTCCGTCCGGACGGCAGCGCGACCGGCGTGCAGTTCAACGGCGGCATCAGCGGCCGTGACTTCGAACAGGCCGAGCTGCAACAGCTCAACGAGCAGCAGTTCCGCAACAGCGTGCGCAACAAGCGGCAGTTGCAGCAGGCCCAGCAGATCACCTTGCTGGCCAATCGCTCGGCGAGGTCGACCATCAACGGCACCGAGGTCACGCCGGTCATCGTCAACGGCAACTTCCGGTTGTGACGACGAGCGCAACTGAATAGCTCCAATCCGAAACGGCCCTGCCGGACTTCGCTTTTCGATGCGCAGCCGGTAGGGCCGTTGTTCGACGGCCGGTAACCGCTACTGCTTTTCCATCAACCAGAATTGAATCCTTCACCGGTGGCTGGATGCTGCGTAGCGTCGAGCCACCGTGACGACACCAACAGAGCTGACCGCCGCCCCGACCACTGTCGCGCGCCGAACCGGCCGCACGTGGACCCTCATCCGATGGGCGTCACCGCTGGTCCTTCTCGCGTTGTGGCAGTTGGGAAGCGCGCTCGGCGTCATTCCCCAGGACGTTCTTCCCGCCCCCTCGTTGATCGTCGAGGCGGGCGTCGAAGTGGTCGAGAACGGACAGCTGGTCGACGCGCTGCGGGTCTCGGGCATCCGCGTCGGTGAGGGATTGTTGCTCGGCGGAATCCTCGGAGTCGCGCTCGGTACCGCGGTCGGGCTGTCACGCTGGTTCGAGGCGGTCGTCGACCCGCCGATGCAGATGGTGCGTGCGTTGCCGCATCTCGGCTTGATCCCGCTGTTCATTCTCTGGTTCGGCATCGGTGAACTGCCCAAAGTTCTGCTTGTCGCGCTCGGGGTGAGCTTCCCGCTGTACCTGAACACGTTCTCCGCGATTCGCCAGGTCGATCCGAAGCTGTTTGAAACCGCTGCGGTGCTTGGCTTTTCGTTCTGGCAACGGTTCCGGATCATCATCGTGCCCAGCGCTGCGCCGCAGGTGCTCGTCGGCCTCCGCCAATCGCTGGCGATCGCCTGGTTGACGCTGATCGTCGCCGAGCAGATCAATGCCGACAAGGGCATCGGGTTCATGATCAACAACGCGCGCGACTTCCTGCGCATCGACATCATCATCTTCGGCCTGACCGTGTACGCCTTGCTCGGCATCGGCACCGACGCCATTGTCCGCGCGCTGGAAAAACGAGCCATGAGGTATCGCACATGACCGTAGTCACCGACCGGCCGACCACTCTGGCCGCCGAGTTGCGCGACGTCAACAAGTGGTACGGCACCGATCATGTGCTCACCGATGTGTCGCTGGCGATCGGCAAGGGGGAGATCGCCGCGCTGATCGGGCGCAGCGGTTCCGGCAAATCGACCGTGCTGCGGGTGCTGGCCGGCCTGTCGAAGGACCACACCGGCTTGCGCACGGTGGCCGGATCGCCTGCTCTGGCATTCCAGGAACCGCGGCTGTTCCCGTGGCGCGACGTGCGGACCAACGTGGTCTACGGGCTGAACCGCAGCAAGCTCAGCCGGCAGGACGCCACGGCGCGCGCGGATCGGGCGCTGGCCGACGTCGGGCTGGCCGACCGGTCGAATGTCTGGCCGTCGACGTTGTCAGGTGGTCAGGCACAACGGGTTTCGCTTGCCCGGGCGCTGGTCGCAGAGCCTGAACTGCTGCTGCTCGACGAGCCGTTCGGTGCGCTCGATGCGCTGACACGGTTGACGATGCGGCGCCTGCTGCTCGACTTGTGGCGCGAACACGGTTTCGGCGTCCTGCTGGTCACACACGACGTCGACGAGGCCGTCGCGCTCGCCGACCGGGTGCTGGTCCTCGACGAGGGCCGTCTGGCCTACACGCTCACCATCGACGATCCGCGCCCGGCGGCTGGAGAGGCCACCGCCGAATCGCAGCGCTACCGCGCCGACTTGCTGGACAAACTCGGCGTGCAGATCTGATGAAGAACACTCCAGAAGGGAATTCCATGTCCGCATCTCGGCGGCCGTTGATGTTTCGCTTCGCCGTGCTGGCGATGCTCATCGGGCTGACGGCAGCGTGCGTCTCGCGTGAGGACAGCTCAGGTGTCACAGCGGCGCCCTCAACCGTTCCGCTGTCGGAATTGTCCTCTCTGACATTGCAAGTCGGCGATCAGAAGGGCGGGACCGAGTCGCTGCTACGGGCTGCAGGGGCACTCGACGGGCTGCCCTACAAGATCGCTTTCTCCACGTTCACCTCGGGTCCACCGCAGATCGAGGCGGCGACCGCGGGCAAGATCGACTTCGCGATCACCGGCAACACGCCGCCGATCTTCGGAGCGGCGTCCAATGCGAAGGTGAAGGTGGTGTCCGCCTATGACGGAAGCGGCCGCGGAGACAGGATTCTGGTGCACGCCGATTCCGCGATCCGCGCCGTGACCGATCTGCGCGGTAAGCGCATCGCGGTCGGCAAGGGCAGTTCGGCCCACGGCAACGTGCTCGCTCAGCTGGACCGCGAGGGACTCTCGCCGTCCGATGTCACACTCGTCTTCCTGCAACCCGCAGATGCGTTGGGAGCATTCACCCAGCGACAGGTCGACGCGTGGGCGGTCTGGGACCCTTACACCGCCCAAGCCGAAGCCGACATTCCCGTCCGCAGCATCGCAGAAGCCACCGGGGTCACCAACGGCGCGGGCTTCGGAGTCGCATCCGATGAAGCGTTGGCCGATCCACAACGCAATACCGCACTGGGCGACCTGCTGGTGCGGTATGCCAAGGCGGTGCGATGGGCGAAGGACAATCCCGATCGGTGGGCGGCCGACTACGCCGCGGCCGTCGGCCTCGACCCGGAGGTGGCCGCCGCAGCGCAGGCGCGCAGCCTGCGGCTACCGACCGCGCTGTCCGACGAGTTGGTCGGATCGGAGCAGAAGCTCGCCGATCTGTTCGCCGAGTCCAAGCAGATCGCGGGCGCGCCGACGTTCGACGACTGGGTGGACCGCCGGTACAGCGACGCCCTCAACCCTCTCCTCATCAACCGCTAGGACCGATATGCCGGCGAAATTCTTCTGGTTCCTGCCCACCAACGGTGACAGCCGTTCGATCGTCGGCGCCTCGCACGCGTCCTCGGGATATGTTCTGCCGCCGAACTACCGACCGCCGACCCGCCGTTACCTCGCCGAGGTGGCCCGCGCGGCCGACCGGCTCGGCTACGAGGGTGTGCTGACGCCGACCGGCACCTGGTGTGAGGACGCGTGGCTCACCGCGTCGGCGCTGCTGGCCGAAACCGAACGGCTGAAATTTCTCGTCGCCTTTCGGCCCGGTCTGGTGCCGCCGACGCTGGCGGCGCAGCAGACCGCGACCCTGCAACGGTTCTCGGAGGGCAGGGTGCTGCTGAACATCGTCAGCGGCGGCGACGACGTCGAGCAGCAGAGGTTCGGCGACTGGTGCAACCACGACGAACGCTACGACCGCACCGGTGAATTCCTGCACATCGTGAACGCGGTGTGGCGCCAGGAGTCGCTCGATTTCGAGGGCAAGTTCTACACGGTCAAGGACGCGCGTGTATCAGCGCCGCCGGACCCGCTGCCGGAGATCTACTTCGGCGGATCGTCTGCGGCCGCACTGCCCATAGCGGCCGAGCACGTCGACGTCTACCTCACCTGGGGGGAGCCTCCGCAGGCGGCGGCCGCGAAGATCGAGCAAGTGCGCGCACTCGCCGAGGCGCGTGGCCGTAAGGTCCGGTTCGGGATCAGGCTGCACACCATCAGCCGGGACACCTCCGCCGCGGCGTGGGCGGTCGCCGACGAACTGCTCGCCGAACTCTCGGAAGAGCAGATCGCCAAACAGACGGAGCTGCACGCGAAGTCGGAATCCGAGGGTCAGCGGCGCATGACGGCGCTGCACGGCGGACGGACGGACCAGTTGGAGATCTACCCCAACCTGTGGGCCGGTGTCGGACTGGTGCGCGGTGGCGCGGGCACAGCGCTGGTCGGCAGCCACGAAGAGGTCGCGAACCTCATCTACGAGTACCACTCCGTCGGGTTCGACGAGTTCATCCTGTCCGGCTATCCGCACCTGGAAGAGGCCTACTGGTTCGCCGAGGGTGTGCTGCCGCTGCTGCGCCAAAAGGGCGTCGCCTGACCGGCACCGGAAAGAAACACGGTTCAGCAGCTGTATTTCTCGCCGATTCCGGCGGGCGGTGTCACCTTCTGCAGGCATCCGAAGGGAACGATGCCGGCCTCGCTGAACCGGGCGCCGGACTGGTTGGCGTAGTTGACGCAGTACAACCCGGCCTCGTCTGAGCGGCACCGGTAATCGGAGAAGGCGAGCGTCTGGCCGTAGGGCAGCTGCGGACCCATGCCGTTGGCGAACCGGCCGGGATCGCCGTGCGCCGAGCCGATCTCGACGCTCGGGCCGGCGAAGTCGACCCACCCGCCCTTCCACTGGCCGTAGACGTCGGGCGGTTGCAGCGGCGGAATGGTGAGGTCGACCAGGCATGCCAGGGCGCCGCCGAAGTTCTTCGAATCGGTCATGCACTGCGACGTGCCCGATGGCGTGGTGAATGCGACGTCGTCGCCCAGCGGCGTCGCGGTGCCGTCCCGGGTGGCGATGTGGAACTGGGCCACATCGGCGGACTGGCCCGACTCGACGAACGTGATCACGTCGGAGATCTGAGCACCCGGTTCCGGCGGCTTCGGTGCAGCCGTCGGGGTCGGCGTCTGCGTCGATGACGTCGACGCTGTGCTCCGTTGCGGGGGCGACAGGGAGGGGTTGGTCTGCTCGGCCTCTCTGCCGACCCCCTGTGAACAGCCCCCGACCAGCACAGACGCCGCGATGAGCACAGCTATCCGCATATCGGCCAGGCTAGCGAACCCACATCCGGATACGGGCGAGGCGCGGCCCGGTGAGTTAATTAGATACGGTCGATTGATGCACGAACACGTGGTCCGTGTGACGACCAATTCGGGAACCGTAGAGGGATTCACCCGTGACGGCGTGCACCGCTGGCGGTCGATTCCCTTCGCGCAGCCGCCGACGGGCCCGCTGCGGTATCGGGCGCCGCGCCCAGTGCAGCCGTGGCGCGGTGTGCGCTACTGCCACGGGTTCGGCAACTGCGCTCCGCAGCAGCGCATGTACACCGCGCTCGGCGTCGGCAAGTACCAGCGCATGGGGGAGGACTGTCTGACGCTGAACGTCACCACCCCCAAGCGTCGGCGCGACGAGCCGATGCCGGTGATGGTCTTCATCCACGGCGGCGGGTACCTCCTCGGCAGCTCGGCGACGCCGATCTATGACGGCGCTGCGCTGGCGCGCAAGGGCTGCGTGTACGTGTCGGTGAACTACCGCGTCGGTGCGCTCGGATGCCTCGACCTGTCGTCGCTGGCCACCCGTGAGGTGCCGATCGACGACAACCTTTTTCTGCGTGATCTCGTGATGGCGTTGCGCTGGGTGCGTGACAACATCGCGGTGTTCGGCGGGGACCCCGACAACGTGACGATCTTCGGCGAGAGTGCAGGCGCGCAGGCGGTCGCCACGCTGCTTGCGGTGCCCGCCGCGAAAGGGCTGTTCGCCCGCGCGATCTCGGAGAGCCCGGCCAGCGGCATGGTCGGCACCACAGAGGTCAGGGCGCAGTACGCCGAGCAGTTCGCCGCGCTTCTGCAATCAGATGAGAAGGACGCGACCCGCGCACTGATGTCGGCCAGGCCCGCGGATCTGGTCAACACTCTCGATGCGCTGATCAAGCAGTCTCGCGACGGTACGCTCGGCGCTTTCGCCGTCGGCCCGACCAGCGGTACCGAATATCTGCCGCTCGACCCGGTCGAGTCCATGCGCACCGGTGCGGCCCACCCCGTGCCCCTGATTGTCGGTAGCAACGCCCACGAGGGCAGGTTGTTCACCCGCTGGCTCAAGTTGCTGCCGACCAACGAAGCGATGATCGAGGGGCTGCTCGGTGGCCTTGATCCCGAACAGCGCGCACGGATCACGTCCGCTTACCCCGGCTATCCGAACGAGTCGGCGTGCATCCGGCTCGGCGGTGACTTCGCTTTCGGGACCGCGGCGTGGCAGATCGCCGAGGCCCACAGCTTCCATGCGCCGACCTACCGTTACCGCTACGACTACGCGCCGCGGACGTTCCACTGGTCGGGTCTCGGCGCCACCCACGCGACGGAACTGTTCGCCGTCTTCGACGTCTACCGCACCAGGTTCGGCTCGCTGCTCACCGCGGCCGCCGACGGCCGCTCGGCGCGCCGGGTCTCCGACGATGTCCAGACGCGCTGGCGTGAGTTCAGCCGCACGGGCGTGCCCGGTGCCGGCTGGCCTGAGTACACCGATCCGGACCGTGCGGTGATGATCTTCGACCGCCGGTCCCGCGTCGTCTACGACCCGCACGCCGAACGGCGCACCGCCTGGGAAGGCTTCACGCTCGCGACACGGTGAGCGAAACCGCCTGCGCGCAATCACCCGATGTGATTGCGTGATCGGGTGAAGTACCCACTGGATCCGTTGTCAGCAGACGAGTTCACCGCGGTGGCGGCGGTCCTGGGGCGAGAGCACGGAGTGGCAGGACCGCAGACATCAAACCCGGGCCGGCGGATCGCGTCGATCGAGCTCGTCGAGCCCACAAAGGCAGAGCTGGCCGACTTCGACAGCGGGGGAGCTGCTCCGCCCCGCCGCGCCGAGGTGGTCTGCCTGCAGCGCGCCGACAACGCCACCTACAAGGGCGTGGTGTCGCTGGACGACGACCGGGTCGAGTCGTTCGTCCACATCCCCGGTGTGCAGGCAAACTTCACCGTCGACGAATTCCTCGAGTGCGACGAGCTGGTGCGCAAGCATCCTGACTTCATCGCGGCGCTGGCCAAGCGCGGGATCACCGACATGGACCTGGTGTTCGTCGACACCTGGACCTACGGTGACGCGGTCGCTCCACCGGAGTTCCGCGACCGCCGGCTCGGCTGGTCGGACACCTGGCGCAAGGACGGGCCGGGACAGAGCCCCTACGCCCACCCGATCAGCGGGCTGCACTGCGTCATCGACGTCAACGCGATGGAGGTGCTGCGCATCGAGGACAACGGCGGGGTGGATGAGCCGGAAGTGATGGGCGAGTATGTGCCCCAACACATCCCGGAGCGGATTCGCGCGGCGTCGCGCCGTGAGCCCCTCAAGCCGTTGCACCTCACGCAGCCGGAAGGAGTTTCATTCAGCCTCGACGGAAACCTGCTGGCTTGGCAGAACTGGTCGCTGCGCGTGGGGTTCAACCACCGCGAGGGGATGACCCTGCACGCGATTCGCTACCGCGATGGAGAACGTACCCGCTCTGTGGCACACCGGATTTCGCTCGCGGAGATGATCGTGCCCTACCGGGACTCGTCGGAGGACCACTACCGCCGCACCGCGTTCGACATCGGCGAGTGGGGTCTCGGTTTCATGACGACGTCGCTGGAGCTGGGTTGCGACTGCCTCGGCGAGATCCGCTATCTGGACGCCGTGCTGCACAACAGCAAGGGCGAGCCCTACACCATCACCAACGCCATCTGCATTCACGAGGAAGACAACGCCGTGCTGTGGAAGCACGTCGACCACGACGCGGGCGCCGAGGTGCGCCGGATGCGCAGGCTGACGATCTCGACCCACGTCACGGTCGCCAACTACGAGTACCTCGTCTACTGGCGGCTCTATCAGGACGGCAACATCGAGTGCGAGATCCGGGCCACCGGCATCATGGTGACCACGTCGGTGGCCGAAGGACAGCCGCACCCGAACGGGACGCTGGTCTACGAACGCACGTATGCGCCTTTCCACCAACACTTCCTGGTGGCCCGCCTGGATATGGACGTCGACGGCGGCGACAACACCGTCTTCATGTCGGAGTCCTACGCCGAGGCGATGGGCCCCGACAATCCGTACGGCCTCGGCACGCACCCCTTGTACAAGCTGGTGCCCAGAAGCGCTGCCGATGATGTTCGACAAGGACTCGCCGGTCTACCAGCGCGCCACCGTCATCGGCCACACGCTGTGGGTGACGCCGAACAGTCCGGACGAACGCTGGCCCGCAGGAGAATTCGTCAATCAGTCCGCGAAGGACACCGGGCTCGCGGAATGGACCAAAGGTGACAGGAACATCGAGAACACCGACGTCGTGCTCTGGTATGTCTTCGGCATCCACCACATCACCCGCCCCGAGAACTGGCCGGTGATGCCGGTCGACATCGTGTCGTTCTGGCTCAAGCCTTACGGCTTCTTCGACCGGAATCCCGCCCTCGACGTCGTCGGCACCCCGCCTGACACCTGCCACACGGAGGCCACGAGTGCCGGACACTGACATCGAGCGGCCTGCCGACCTGACCGCGGACTGGCTGACGGCTGCCCTCGGCGCGGGCACCGTCGCGCAGTTCGGCACCCAGAGGATCGGCACCGGCCAGATGAGCGAGTGCTACCGGGTTGCGTTGAGCTACGCCGACGGGCATACCGGGCCAGCGTCAGTGGTGCTCAAGGTCGCCGCTTCCGATCCTGCGAGCAGGCAGACCGGCCTCGCGCTCGGCCTCTACGAACGCGAGGTGCGGTTTTACACCGACATAGCGCCGCGCATTTGCGGCCCCGTCGCGCCGTGCTACAGCTCGGCCTTCGACGGCGAGACCGGTGTGTTCCACCTGCTGCTCGGTGACGCGGCACCCGCAGTCGTCGGCGACGAGATACGCGGCGCCACAGTCGAACAGGCGATGCTGGCGATGGGTGAGCTCGGCCGGCTGCACGCGCCGCTTCTCGGCCAGACCGCGATGGCCGACGTGGAGTGGCTCAACCGCGAGTCGCCGATGAACCAGGCGCTCATCGCGCAGCTGTACGCGGGTTTCCTCGATCGGTACGGCGACGCGATCGCGCCCGCACATCGCGAGGTGTGCGAACGACTGATCGCCTGCTTCGACGCCTATTTCGACCAGGAGGCGGCGGCCGACCGGGTACACGGGCTGGTGCACGGCGACTACCGGCTGGACAACATGCTGTTCGGAGAGCAGGGCGCCGACCGGGCACTCACCGTTGTCGACTGGCAGACCGTCACCTGGGGGCCCGCGATGATCGACGTCGCATACTTCCTCGGCTGCGCGGTGCCCGACGACCTTCGCCGCGACAACTACGACGCGCTGCTGGCCGCCTACCACGCGGCGCTCGGACCCGAGCCCGTGCTCGGTATCGACGAGGTGCGCGAGGGGGTGCGTCGGCAGAGCTTCTTCGGCGTGATGATGGCGATCGTCTCGTCGATGCTCGTCGAGCGCACCGAACGCGGCGACGAGATGTTCATGACGATGCTGGCGCGGCACAGTCAGCACGTTCTCGACACCGACGCGCTGTCGACGTTGCCCGCAGCCGCTGCCACCGAGGCGCTGAAGCCCGCCGCCGACGACGAGGGTGCTCATCGGCCGGGCGCCGAACCGTTGTGGAGCGAGAGCTGGTACGCCGACTTCGTCGACGAGCGTCGGGCCGTCGGCGGCTGGTTCCGGCTGGGGCTGATGCCCAACGAGAAGATCGCCTGGGTCAACGCGCTGCTCTGCGGGCCTGATATTCCGACCATCGCGGTAAGCGATTTCGACGTGGCACTGCCTGCGGACTCCGGCACGGTGAAGGCCGACACCTTCGAGCTCGCTCACACCGCCACCGAAGCCCTGCAGAGCTACCACGTTCTTCTGCGGGGCAGTGCGCAGGCCTACGACGACCCGTCGGCGCTGCTCCGCAACGAGCCTGGCCGTCCGGTCGAGATGGCGATGGACCTGACGTGGACGACGGCGGGCGCCCCGTACCAGTACCGGCTGACGCCTCGCTACGAGATCCCGTGCACGGTGTCGGGCACGGTCAGCTTCGGTGATACGACCATCGACATGACCGACGTCGCCGGACAACGTGACCACTCATGGGGTGTGCGGGACTGGTGGAGCATGGAGTGGGTGTGGAGTGCCCTGCACCTGCACGACGGAACTCACCTGCACGGCGTCGACCTGCGCATCCCCGGTGCGCCGCCGATGGGTGTCGGCTACATCCAGACGCCGGACGCGCAGCTGATCGAACTCCAGTCGGTGACGGCCACGGAGACCTTCGGCCCCGACGACCTGCCCGTCGGCACCGAACTGGCTCTCGATCCGACGGGCGTCACCGCCGCGGTGCAGATCTTGGGGCACGCGCCGGTGCTCCTGACGTCGGCCGACGGCCGGGTGAGCCGTTTCCCGCGCGCATGGGCGACGGTCACCACCGGCGACGGTCGCACCGGCGTCGGTTGGCTCGAGTGGAACCGCAACCAACGGTGACGACGCCCTGATCTGTCTGGTCGGCGTCGGCGTCATCATGTACGCCCGCACGCTAAATCTGACGTTTTTCGAACGCCGGCGACGAATTGAGTGCTCCGGGCGACATCGGGTAGCCCGCGACCCATGAGCAAAGAATTCAAGAAGGGCGACAAGGTCACTTGGCAGAGCCACGGCAGCACCGCCGAGGGGAAAGTCGAGAAGAAAATCACCTCGAACACCGAGGAAGCGGGCCGCAAGGTGAAAGCGTCCAAGCACGAGCCGCAGTACAAGGTCCGCAGCGAGAAGAGCGGCGGCGACGCGGTGCACAAGCCCGATGCATTGAAGAAGAAGTGACCGAGCGTGTCTGACGACAACGATGACACAAGGAAAGAGTTCGATGACGCGGTCAACATGACCGCAGGCGAGTTGGACAAGTGGCTCGCCAGCGACGAGTCGAAGTCCGTCGGCCAGAAATCAGGAGGCAGCGGTGAGTCGACCGGCCACGAGAGCGGTCGTCGCATCATCAAGATCCTCGAGGCCAAGAAGTCGGACCTGACCGATGACGACTACGCGCACATGCGCAAGGTGGTCGGATACACGAAACGTCATCTCGCACAACGTCCATCGGAGGACGTGAAGGATAGCGCGTGGCGGTACTCGTTGATGAACTGGGGACACGACCCCGTCAAGAAGTAGCGCTTCCGTCGTCCAGATCGTCTCGCCGCAGGCCCATCGGCGTGGCCGCGGGTACGTCACCGCCCGCGACGACCGTTCGTGCGATCGGTGTGAGCGCCTGAAACAGCTGCTCGACCTCGTCGTCGTCGAGTGCATCAAGGGCGCGGACGCCCAGTTCGTCGGTGGTGTCTTCGATGCGTTGCTTGAGGTCCCGTCCCGCATCCGTCAACCCGCCGTGGGTATCCAGCAGGCCGCGCGCGACGAGGCGTTCCGTGTGGTGGAGCCACTGCTCGTCGTCGTAGTCACGGCTGCGCATGATCATCTCGGTGGGAACCCGCCCGGCCGCGGCGTGCAGCACATTGCATTCGCGGCCGGAGAGCCCGACCGACGTCAGCACAGCGACATGCGCATCGCCTCGGTGCTCACGCAGCAGCGTGGTCGCGT
Organism: uncultured Actinomycetota bacterium; assembly: GCA_963786995.1. Taxonomy (GTDB): domain Bacteria; phylum Actinomycetota; class Actinomycetes; order Mycobacteriales; family Mycobacteriaceae; genus Mycobacterium. Next base: position 47,786 of record CAWBBH010000014.1, read on the forward strand.
GCCACAAGCGCGGCGAGAGGTTCCGACGGCCAGGGCAGCGCCGCGTTGGCCGCAAAGAGAGGCCTGCCGTCGAGGGATGCGCTGCGTGCGGCCTTGGCGGCCAGTTCGGCGGCGGACCGGACACCGTCGTCGGTGAGCCCGTAGCGGCGCAGGGTCGCGACCGCGGATTCCTCGCGCGCGCGAAGCGCAGCTTCGGGCGGCGCCACGTCCCACGCGGCGGGCAGCGCCTTGGCGACCCGCGCGGCGGCGAAGTTGTAGAACACCGCGGTGACGACCTCGGCGGGCACGATCCCGAGCGGTGCGGATCGGCCCGCGAAGTACCCCATCCAGAATCCGCGGTAGCCGAGACCGTCGAAAGCCGCCCTGCTCTCCGGGGAGAAGTAGGTGACGGCGTGTACCGGTTCGAAGCGTTCGAAGAATCGACGTGCCAGCCGCGGCTCGCGGTTCAGCCTCACAGTTAATAACTTCCCTTCGATTCAGCCTGATACTGTCTGTAAAAACACACGTGCTATGTAGTTTCAGCAAAGCTCAGGAGGGCTGGGTGCATTTGTCTGCTGCAGCTCTGGTTGCGGCCGGGGTGCTGTGCTGCGCAATGTCCGGCTGCGGCGCGAACGGCGGCGGCTCGAATGTACCCACTGTCCCGCGGCAGGCGTTGCAGGACGACATCTCGCGGCGGTTGGGCGGAAGCGGGCGAGAAGCCGCAGTCGGTGACGTGCAGGGAGGACCTCGTCGGCGAGGTGCGCGCGACGACACACTGCGAGGTCGTCGTGACCGCGACGAACAGCTTCGAGCCGATCGTCACGGTGACTGCCGTCGATGGGGAGGCGGTCGACTACGAGATGACGCCTGCAGTATCGAGGAGGCAGCTCGAGGAGGTGGTGACGCGGCTCGTCGCCGACTCCGGCGTTCCCCGCGTGACCGCGGTGTCGTGTGAGTCGGGCATCGAAGGCAGAGTGGGGGCGGTGGCACACTGCGACGTCGAGGCGGCCGGCCTGGGCCTACGACGCACCGTTGTGGTGTCCGGCGTCAGAGGCCTGAAGATGGAGATCGACGTCGTGTCACCGCGGGGTGGCCTCGTGCCGTGACGCCGCGTCGTGATCGGTGTCGACCGAGAAGTCATCGGCGACAGCGGCGGCGGCCTCGTCGATGATCGCGCGCATGGCGTGCTCGGCCGCGGCCTCGTCGCGAAGCCGGATCGCGCGGGCGACTTCGTCGTGCAACTCGATGGCCACCGGGTTGGGTGTCGTCGGCATCATGTGGTGATGGGTTCGGCCGGTCAGGATCTCGGCCACCACATCCTTGAGGGCCCGGAACATCTCGTTGCCGCTGGCCTCCAGCAGAGTACTGTGAAAAACCTTGTCCGCGAGCAGATATGACTCCAGATCGCCTGCTCGGCCGTGAATCACCATGTCCGACACGGCAGCAGCCAGGATCCGACACTGGTGCGGATCGGCGCGGCGCGCAGCCAATGCCGCCGCAGCGGGTTCAAACCCTCGCCGCAACTCCGACAGCGAGACAAGAACTGCTGCGCGGTTGTCGGATTCGAGTCGCCACCGGATCACCACCGGATCGAAGACGTTCCACTTGTCCGACGGCTGAATCGTGATTCCGACCCTGCGGCGCGATGCGACCATGCCCATCGACTCGAGCACGCGGATGGCCTCGCGGGCCACGCTGCGGGACACGCCGTGCTCGGCGCTGACGCTGTCGAGCGTCAGGACCCGGCCCGCCGGGTACCTCCCGGAGGCGATTCCGGTGCCCAGAGCGGCCAGCAGATTGCGGTGCAAGGCGCCGACGTTTGATGGCGAAGCCACGCATACATGTTGTCATACGTTTGCTAGGGGACGCTAAGAACATATCTTTTCGTTGCAGGGTTGCAATCGTATGATGATTGAGGCAATCTGTGTGACGTCGGGCACAAGAGGGTAGGTGGAGTTGATGGGGTCACCGATCGTGGTGATGGGCGTTTCCGGCTCCGGTAAGTCGGCGGTGGGCGCGGCGCTGGCACAGCGCATCCGCGTGCCGTTCGCCGACGCCGACGATTTCCACCCACCCGCGAACATCGCGAAGATGACGGCGGGGGAACCGCTCAACGACGACGACCGGTATCCGTGGCTCGAGGCGATCGGAGAGTGGCTCGGTGCCCGCTGCACCGACGGAGGCGTGATGAGCTGCTCGGCACTCAAGCGCAGGTACCGCGAGCAACTGCGGCAGCACTGCGGCGCGGTCATCTTCCTGCACCTTGCCGGTTCGCCCGAGGTGATCGGCAGGCGGCAGGCCAGCCGCCCGGGCCATTTCATGCCCGCATCGCTGCTGGCCTCCCAGTTCGAAACACTCGAGCCGCTCGCCGATGACGAACGCGGCGTCACCATCGACGTCGACCAGGACATCGATTCGATCGTCGAAAGCTATCTGACACATACGGAATCGCGCGCAACCGAACAGGAGAACACATGACCCCGGCACTGACCGTCCTGGCGGCCGACACCGAGTTGGCCGAACCCGTAGCCGCGGGCTGGCAGCTCGTGCTCGCCGCGCTCGCAGGCATCGCGCTGATCGTCGTGCTGATCACGGTCGCAAAACTGCATCCGTTCCTGGCGCTGATCTTCGGCGCGCTGACGGTCGGTGTCGTCGCGGGCGTCAACATCGGCGACGTCCTGGAATCGTTTGCCGACGGGTTCGGCACCACCGCCGCCGGGGTCGGGATCCTGATCGCACTCGGCGCGATGTTCGCCAAACTTCTCGCCGACTCCGGGGGCGCCGACGAGATCGTCGACACGATCGTCGGGCACGCGTCGCCGCGCGCGCTGCCGTGGGCGATGGCCCTGGTGGGGTCGATCATCGGGCTGCCGATGTTCTTCGAGATCGGCCTGGTCCTGCTGATGCCGGTCATCTACCTGGTGGCGAAGCGCTCGCAGCTGTCGCTCATCACCGTCGGAATCCCCGCGCTGGCAGGCCTTTCGGCCATGCACGGCCTGGTGCCACCACATCCCGGGCCGCTCACCGCGATCGACCTTCTCGGCGCTGACCTCGGTATCACGCTGGCATTGGGCGTCGCCGTCGCGATCCCGACGGTGATCGTGGCCGGACCGCTGTTCGGCCGACTCGCGGGCCGCTGGGTCGTTCTCGACGTGCCCGACCGGTTCGACGCCGACGACTTCTCCGGCAACGGCGGTGGAGCAGGCGCGGCTGCCGGCGAGGTGGAGGCAGGCGGGGACGGCACCGCGACCGCTACCCGGACCTCGACACGCACACGCCCGTCCTTCGGGGTCACCATGTTCTCGGTCCTGCTGCCGGTCGCGCTCATGATGGGCAAAGCGTTGGTCGACATCTTCATCGATGACGAGAACAACCTTCTCCGACAGACTTTCGACATTCTGGGCCGTCCGCTGATGGCGCTGCTGATCGCCGTGATCGTCGGGATGTTCACTCTGGGACGCGGTGCGGCGATGACGCGCGATCAGATCACCAAATGCATCGAGACCTCCTTGCCGCCGGTCGCGGGCATCATCCTCATCGTTGCCGCAGGCGGCGGCTTCAAGCAGGTGCTCGTCGACACCGGCATCGGCACCAAGCTCGCGGAATGGGCCACGGCGGCGAACATCTCGGTCATCCTGCTCGCCTGGGTGCTGGCCGTGCTGATCCGCCTCGCCACCGGCTCGGCGACCGTCGCCACGATCACCGCGTCCTCGTTGATGCTCGGACTGGTCGAGGGGATGAGCACCGGTGAGGTGTCGCTGATCGTGCTCGCCGTCGGCGCAGGTTCGCTGTTCTTCTCCCACGTCAACGATGCCGGCTTCTGGTTGGTGAAGGAGTACTTCGGGATGAGCGTCGGTCAGACCATCAAGTCGTGGTCGATCATGGAGACCGTGCTGTCGGTCACCGGTCTGATCCTGGTGCTGTTGCTCGGGCTGGTGATCTGACCGGTCAGCGCTTGACGACCTGGGTTCCGCCCGCGAAGTCGTCGTGTTTGCCCTGCTTGGTCGGGCTGCCGCTGATCGTCACCGCGATCACGATCATGGCGGCGAAGGCGAGCAGGCCACCGACGAACGGGACGATCGGGAACAGCGTCCATATGTTGCGGATCGCCGCCTGCTGGGCGGTCGGCTTCGGTGCGCCGCCGGGTCCGTGCACGCGCAACCCCAGCACACGCTTACCGGGCGTCCAACCCTGGGCGGTCTCGAACGCGAGGAAATACGCGAACATCAGCAGGCCGGTGAACAAGCCCGTCACCCACACGCTGGAGAGCGTGTCGGTGAAAAAGCTCAGCAGAAAGCTGACGACGCCGACGATGATGCCGTCGATCAGCCTGGCGAAGAACCGGACGACCAGGCCGCCCGGTTCGAGGCCTGCGGGAAACGGTGGCGGATAGCTTCGCGGATCGCTGCCGTACGTCGGATCGGTGGTCATGGTCGCTCCTGACCCTCCTGTGGCGAAGGTGATGGGTAGCGCCAATCTACCGGTCCGACACGTCGACCCGGCGAGACTCAGTTCAGGCGGCGACGCTGCTTCTTCGCATCCCGCTTCGCTTTTTTGGTCTCCTTGCGAGCGGTGTCCGCCCAATCGCCGGCGCGATCCCGTGCGGCCTCGGCCCGATCGCGGGCCGCCTCGGCGAGCTCGGGTGCGCGGTCGCGCGCGACCTCAGCCCATTCGGCGGCGCGCCCCCTGGCGACGCCGGCCAGCTCGGGAGCTCGCTCGCGGGCGACGCCTGCCAACTCGCTTGCGCGTTCGCGCGCGGCCTCGGCCAGTTCGGGCGCGCGTTCGCGGGCGACGTCGGCCAATCCCGCAGCCCGCTCACGGGCGGCCTCGGCAACGTCCGGCGCGCGGTCGCGGGCGACCTGCAGACCGTGGCCCAACTTCTCGGCGAACGCGCTGTCGGCCAGCGCTCCGCCGGAGGCGGCACCGACGGGCAGCGCCGCGGTGACCGCTCCGGAGACCTTGCGCGCCGCACGCCGTCCGCGCCATCCGAGTGACGGTTTGCCCTCGGTGTCGACGGCGGCGATGATCAGCCCACCGAGCAAACTCATGTCGGTCATGAAAGCCCGCCGCTCGTCGGCCTTGCGTTGCGGGTCGGACTCGTTCCAGAACATATGGCCGCCGACACTTCCCGGGATGACGGTGAATGCAAGTGCGGCAGAAGCCAATCGGGGCATCTTGCCGGTTGCCAGCAGCAGTCCGCCGCCGACCTGCACAGCGGCGTTCACCCGTGCGAAGTTCTCGGCGTCCGACGGCACGTTCGTGCCGATCGGGTCCGGCAGCTGGCGCATGCCGTCGAGTGCGGGGCGGGCCGCGTCGGCGGCTGTTTTGGGGTTGCGGAGTGCGTCCACCCCTTGCCCGATGAATGCCACGGAGAGGAGCGGGCGCGCGATACGTCGGATCAACATGGCCCAGGGGTTCCCAAGGTCAACCCGTCACAAACCCTAGTAAGACCTGTCGGCCCTGCGGCGGAGCGGCAGCGGGATCAGGAACCAGAAGACGACGAATGCAACCAGTGTGGCGCCGCAGGCGATCCAGCCGGCGGTGGGCCCCGCGACCACGTCGAAAATGACGGCGGCCACGCCTGCGAGCGCGAAGCCGAGAAGTACCAGCCCGGCGACGGCGCAGGCGTGCGAGGCCGACACGATTGCATCCAAACGGTGCCTGCGGAAGAGAACCCGGTGCATGCCGACGGGTGCCACCAGCAGCACGGTCGCGCCGAGTGAGCAGGCGACCGTGACCAGATAGACGGTCGTCATGGTGCCGTCGAGTTGGGTGAAGCGCTGCTGAAACGGGATCGTGAGCAAAAAACCGGTGAGCAGCTGGACGCCGGTCTGGGTCACCCTCAACTCCTGTAGCAGACTCGACCAATTACGGTCCAGCCGTTGAGCTTCCGTTTCATCGCGGTCGGAATCCCACTGCCTGCTCGCCGCCGGATGCTCCATGTCCACGACGCACATTCTGGCAGGGCGGACATCGTGGATGGCCCGATCGGCGGTTTCAGTTCGTCGTGTAGCGCAGAAGTGTGACGCCTGACGGGAACGACACGGCCGGTCCCGCCGCTACCAGCGACGACGTCGAGGTGCCGTCGGGGAACACCCGGCGTCCGCGTCCTTGCACGGCGGGATAGACGAACAACCGGTACTCGTCCACCACGTCGGCCTCGATCAGGGTGTGCGCGAGGCTGATGCTGCCGGTGAGCACGATGTCCTTCCCGGTCTCTGCCTTCAATTCCCGAACCTTCCGCACGGGGTCGCCGTCGATCACCGTCGAGTTCTGCCACCGCGGGTCGGCCATAGTCGTCGACACGACGTACTTGGCCACGCCGTTGAGGTAGTCGGTGATTCCGGTCTGATCGGCGGTCTGGATCGGCCAATAGCTCCGGAAATCCTCGAAGGTTCGACGTCCGAGCAGCACGGCGTCGCACTCGGCGTCCTGGCGATGCGACTCGGCGAGAAGTTCGTCGTCTTGAGCCTGCGGATCGAACCAGTCGTCGAGCATCTCGATCGACCCGTCGAGCGTGATGTTCTCGGTGATGACAAGTTTTCGCATACCTCTATGGACATGCCTCGAGCTCAGAACTCATCACCGGCGTCTGCGGTAGCTTCGCAAGTGTGACCCTCGTCGCCGGAGTCGACTCGTCCACGCAATCGTGCAAGGTGCTCGTGTGCGATGCGGAGTCCGGTGAGATCGTCCGGGCCGGTACGGCTGCGCATCCCGACGGCACCGAGGTCGACCCGCACCGCTGGTGGGACGCCCTGAACACGGCCGTCGAGAAGGCCCGCGGCCTCGACGACGTCGCCGCCGTTTCGGTGGGAGCCCAGCAGCACGGCATGGTGTGCTTGGACGAAGCGGGTAAAGTCGTCCGAGATGCGTTGCTGTGGAACGATACTCGGTCCAGCGCGGCCGCATCCGATCTCGTCGACGAACTCGGCGGAGCAGCGGAGTGGGCCAAGCGCATAGGCGTCGTTCCGGTGGCCGCGATCACCGTGAGCAAGTTGCGTTGGCTGGCCGACAACGAACCCGAACATGCCGCCGCGACCGCAGCGGTGTGCCTGCCGCATGATTGGCTCACCTGGCGCCTGACCGGCTCGGCGGATCTGGGTGCGCTGCGCACCGACCGCAGCGACGCCAGCGGGACCGGCTATTTCTCGGCCGAATCCGACAGCTATCAATATGACCTGTTGGAGCTGGCGATGCGGGGGCGCCGGCCTGCACTGCCGACGGTGCTCGGCCCCAACGACGCGGCCGGACAGACGTCGAGCGGTTCGACGCTCGGCCCCGGCGCAGGCGACAACGCGGGCGCCGCACTGGGTCTGGGTGCGCGCCCAGGTGACTGCATCGTCTCGCTCGGCACCTCGGGCGTGGTGAGCGCCGTCGGCCACGCGGCGCCGCACGACGCCGAGGGGATCGTCGCCGGGTTCGCCGACGCGACGGGACGGCAACTACCGCTCGTGTGCACGCTCAACGGTGCGCCGGTGCTCGCCGCCGTCGCGGCGATGCTCGGCGTCGACTACGACGAATTCGACCGGTTGGCGTTGTCGGCGCCCGCAGGCGCCGAGGGTTTGACGCTGGTGCCGTACCTGGAAGGGGAACGGTCGCCGAACCTGCCCTATGCGTCGGGCGCTCTGCAGGGGATGACCGCGCGCAATCTCACCTCGGCCAACATCGCGCGCGCCGCAGTCGAAGGATTGCTCTGCTCGCTGGCGTACTGCCTCGACAAGATCTCGGCGCACGGGGTGGACGCCGAGCGGATCATCCTGGTCGGCGGTGGCGCCCGATCCGAGGCGATTCGAGTCATCGCACCGGCGATCTTCGGCAAGCCGGTGCTGGTGCCGACGCCCGCGGAGTACGTGGCGCTCGGCGCGGCGCGGCAGGCGGCATGGACGGTATCTCAGGAAGAGTCGCCGCCGAGCTGGTCGTTCGGGATCAGCACCATGTTCACCGGTTCGCCGACGCCCGAGGTCGTCGAGGCCTACCGATCGGCTCAGCCGTTGACGTTGGGACAGCGCTGAGCCCAACCGGGCTGTGACCAATGTCGCAGGACCGACGTGATCCAGCTCATTGCCCGTAGCGGCTACCAAGGGCACCCTTACTTCCTTAATTCGCGTGACTGAATGACGGGAGTTGCCCCGGTGGCCCACCTTGATATCGCTTACGACCTGACAATGGACGAGACCCGTCGACGCGCCGCTGTGCTCGAGGCCATCGGCGAGGACTGGGATCCCGCCGAGGTTCTCGCCGAGGAGGACAAGGCGTACCAGATGCTCTACTCCAACCTGGACGAGGAGCAGCAGCGGATCTACGACGAGCTGGTCAGCGCCGGGGTGCTGCCGCAGCGGGACAGTGACCGTGTTACCGATTGACCCGACAGCGGACCGGTCTCGCCGCGCCTGGCTGGAGTGCCCCCGCTGTGAGCACGGCCGTGCCTGCGCGGACTGCCAAGGCAGCACGAACTGCGCCACACATTGGCAGTACCTGCTGAGCAATCAGGGCACGGTGGTGAACATGCAGTGCCCGACGTGCGCCCACCTCTGGTCGACCGATACTCGCAGCGGCTCGAGGCGGTCTAAGGCCGCGTGATCACCGCGGCCGGTCGGCGCGGCAGCCGATCTGTCGACGCGAGTGACGGACCGGCCACCGGCCGCGGCCATTCCGGCCACGGCAACGGCTCACCGGGGGGCGGCCGCAGTCGGTCCAGCACGACACGCAGTGGCGGCCAGGTGGACCTGCCGCGCCGAGTCGCGGCGTAGGCGGTCAGCACCACCTTGGGGTCGGACAGCGGCAGGACGGTGACATCGGGATGTGTCGGCCTGCCGATCGGAAGCAGTCCGACGCCGTAGCCGGCGACGATCAGATCCTCGACCAGGTCCAGGCTGTCGATCTCGTGAGCGATGCGAGGGGTGAAGCCGGCCAGCGAGGCCAGCGTCCGTACCGCGTCTTCGTCAGCGGTGTTGCGCGAGTTGACGATCCAGGTTCGATCCGCGAACGCGCTGATGTCGGCACTACCGAGCGCAGCGGACTCGGCGGGCACGGCGAGACCCCATTCGACCGACCACAGCGGGGCGGTCTCCAACGCGGGACCGGGGGAGGCGGGCGCGAGGTTGTAGTCGTAGGTCAACGCGAGGTCGAGGTCGTCGTTGGTGAGCAGGGCGAATACTTCGATGGGCTCGTACTCGCTGATCACGAAATCGACCTTCGGATACCGCTCGGCGAGGTCGGCGATGGTCGGCAGTAGCGAGACCCGAAGCCCGGTGGCGAAACCTCCGACGCGAACGGTCCCGGCGGGTTCGGCATCCGGATCGAGGTCGACTCGGGCGCTGTCGATGGCGGCAAGGATCGTGACGGCGTGGTCGGCCAGTCGCTGCCCCGCCGGTGTCAAGCGCACCCGTCTGCCGTCGGGCTCGATCAGCTGGGCGCCGGCTTCCCTTGCGAGCGCGGCGATCTGCGCAGACACCGTCGACGTCGTCAGGTGATGGACGTCGGCGACCGCGCGCATGGAGCCCAGCCGCGACAGGGCAAGCAGCAGTTGCAGTCGTCGTGTGTCCATCACGAACGCATCAGGCTGTCGGAGGAGAAGCCGTCCGCGCTCGCCTGTCGCGACGCGAACAGCCACCGCTCACCCGCTGGGACGAGCACGTCGCGATATCTGCCCCAGTGGTCGACACCGATGTTCGAGACGGCGAGGAAGTAGCTGTCAACCTCGACGCGATCGCGGCTGACCGACCTGAACCGCACGCTCGAAACATGATGGCGCACATGGGTCAACGGGATGGGGCTTGCCGCGAAGCGACTCACCTGCGCCGCCAGCCCCGCGACGATCGCGGCCGGACCGACCATCGGATCGGCTGTGCCGATCTTCAGCATGCCGTCCGGCGCGAAGCAGGCCGCGATGTCCTCCAGCCGGTTGCGGTCGGTACCCGCGGTGTAGTCGGCCAACGTCTGCCGGACGGACTCCCTGACCACAGGCTCCCAGAGTTCCATCGAACCGATTGTTCGCGATCGGTGAACGTTCTGTCCAGGACTATCCGGTCCAAGCGGACATCGAATGGCCCGTTTCCGCGACGTAGGGTGATGGCGTGGACTTGCTGCTCGGGATCGACATGGGTACGGGGAGCACGAAGGGTGTCCTGGTCGACACCGCAGGATCCGTGCTCGCGTCCGAGGCCATTCCGCACTCGATGGACTTACCGCGGCCCGGATGGGCCGAAGTCGATGCCGAGGCCGTCTGGTGGCATGAGGTGTGCGCCATCGGTTCCGCGTTGATGGCGAAGATGCCGTTCGGCGGCCGCCTGGCGGGAATGTGTGTCAGCGGCGTCGGGCCGTGCCTGGTGCTCTGCGATGACGAACTCCGACCGTTGCGGCCGGCGATCCTCTATGGAGTCGATACCCGCGCGACCGCCGAGATTGGTTCGCTGACCGAGGAATTCGGCGAGCAGAACATTCTCCAACAGGCCGGCACCCTACTGTCCAGCCAGGCGGTCGGTCCGAAGTTGGAATGGGTGCACCGGCACGAACCCGAACTTTTCGACCGCGCGACCGGCTGGTACGGGTCGAACTCGTTCATCGCCGCGAAGCTCACCGGCGAATACGTGATGGATCACCACACCGCCAGCCAGTGCGACCCGCTGTACGCCACCCGCGACTTCGACTGGAATCGGCCATGGGCCGCCCGAATTTGCCGCCACCTGCCACTGCCGCGTCTGGTGTGGCCCAGCGATGTCGTCGGAAGCATCACCGCGAAAGCCGCCTCGGCCACCGGGATTCCGGTCGGCACCCCCGTTTCAGCTGGCACCGTCGACGCATACTCGGAGGCGTTCTCGGTCGGGGTCCGGCAGCCGGGCGACCAGATGCTGATGTACGGCTCGACGATGTTCCTGGTGCAGATCATCGCGGATTACTACAGCGATCCGACGCTGTGGACGACGGCAGGCGTGGAGAAGGGGAGCCTCGCGCTGGCCGCCGGCACGTCGACTGCGGGCAGTCTGATCAGCTGGCTGCAGAGCATCACCGGCGGTGCGTCATTCGACGATCTGATGAAGGAGGCACTCGACGTGGCACCCGGCAGCGACGGGCTGCTGATGTTGCCGTATCTGGCCGGTGAACGGACCCCGGTCTTCGACCCGCGGGCCAGGGGAGTGGTCGCGGGACTGACGCTGCGACACGGGCGCGGCCATGTGTTTCGCGCTGCGTATGAGGGGATCGCGTTCGGGATCCGGCAGATTCTCGAGCGGTTCGACGACGCGCACGCCGGTGAGCGGACGGTCGCGGTGGGCGGGGGCTTGGCCAGCCCGATCTGGGCCCAGGCCGTCAGCGACGTCACCGGGCGTCTGCAGTTGGTCCCCGAACAGGCCATCGGCGCCAGCTATGGAGATGCGCTGCTCGCTGCGATCGGCGTCGGGCTGGTGTCACCGGGCACCGATTGGGCGAAGATCGCCAGGGAGATCAAGCCCAATCCGGGCAACCATGCCCTCTACCAGGATCTCTACGCGACGTGGCGTGAGTTGTACCCGGCCACAAGGGATGTCGTGCACACGTTGGCTGCCACCGATCCGGAGTAGCGTCACCCCATGGTGTAGCCGCCGTCGCGATCCGGCGAGCAAATCGGCCGACAAGGTGGAGGCGATCAACAGCTACGAGCCTGTCGAGCGCTGACGCTATTGTTCAGAGATTCCGAACGGTATGTCCGGATAATTCAGGTGGACGCGAACGGATGGCGTCCCGTTCAATTCAGTGATGACCGACAACCAGGCCCGCACCGGCGCCTTCATGGCGATGGGGTCGATGGCCTGTGTGCAGGTCGGGTTGGCGATCGCGGTCACGCTGATCGACCAGATCGGCGTCCAGGGGGCCGCGTGGCTGCGGCTCGCCTGGGCAGGCGTTCTGATGCTGGTGATCGTCCGGCCGCGGCCCGCGGCGTTCACCAGAAAGACGTTCGCAGCGTGCGTGCTGCTCGGCGTCGTCACCGCTTCGGTGACCATGTTGTTCATGGCCGCCGCAGGTCGGATTCCCCTTGGCACCGCCAGCGCGCTTGAGTTCCTGGGCCCCCTCGGGGTGGCCGTCGCCAACGGCAAGGGCCGCGGCCGGCTGCTGTGGCCGGGCTTCGCCGCCGTCGGCGTGGTGCTGCTGACGCAGCCGTGGGCGGGCGCGGTCGACCCGGTCGGTGTTCTGTACGCGCTGGGGTCGGCCGTCTGCTGGGCGTGCTACATCCTTCTCACCCAACGGGTGGGAGATGAGGTTGCCGGCATCAACGGGTTGGCCGTGTCGATGCCGGTGGCCGGAGTGGTGGCGACGCTCGTCGTCGGGCCCAGTGTGTTCGATCGAATGACCACCGAGATCCTGCTGATCGGAATCGGTTTGGCGATCCTGCTGCCCGTAGTCCCCTTCGCACTTGAGCTGATGGCGCTGCGCAGGCTCACCACTGCGGCGTTCGGGACGTTGATGGCGCTGGAACCCGGTTTCGCCATGATCGTCGGTCTGGTGATCCTGCACCAAGTGCCTGGCGCGTTCGGCGTCGTCGGCATCTGTCTCGTCGTCGCGGCGGGCATCGGCGCCGCCCGCACGGGAGCGCGCGCTGCGCCGCCGCTACCCGTCGAGGTGCGCTGAAACCTATCCGGATTTGCGCCGGCGACCGACGAGCGCGGCCGCGGTGACACCGACCGCGGCGCCGATCGCGGGAGCCGACCAAGAACTGGAGAAGCCGACCGCGCTGCTGAGCAACCCGACGGCCAGGCCGACGACGAGTGCGACCACGATCAGAATCGCGATGATCTGCCACCACGGCATTACGCCCGAGTTTGCCACCGCGCGAGCGTAACAGCGGATCCGCGGGCCGTTGGTAGGTTGAAGGACATGGCACGCGGCATCTTCAACTCGCCTGTGGTCGGCATCGTCAACGGGGCGTTCGTCAGGTTGATGAACGTTCCCGGCATCGGGGCGGTCATCCGCCGGGGTCTGGTGGTGATCCGCTACACCGGACGTCGCTCGGGTAAGACCTTCGAAACCCCGGTGGGATACCGACGCTCAGGCGACACCGTGACGATCAACATCGTCGGACCCGACTCCAAGAACTGGTGGCGCAACTTCCTCGACGGCGGCGCACCGATCACCCTGTGCAACCTCGACGGCCGCGACCGAAGCGGGCACGCCGTCGCCGAACGAGACGCCAAGGGGCGGGTGTCGGTCATCGTCCGGCTCGACGCCTGACGCGCTCAGGCGTCCAATCGCTTGCGGCGGTACAAGGTTCCGACCGCGAGCAGGACCAGGCTGATCACCAGGATTGCCGTCGCCAGAACGTTGATCTGCGGCGGAACGGCAGCCTTGACGGCTGCGTTCACATACAGCGGATAGGTGACCGTCGAACCGCTGACGAAGTAGGTGATGATGAAGTCGTCGAGCGACAGCGCGAACGACAGCATCGCGGCGGCGACGATTCCCGGAACGATCAGCGGCAGCGTCACTTTGAAGAACGTCCGGATCGGGCTGGCGCCGAGGTCCATCGAGGCGTCTTCGAGCGTCCAGTCGAACCCGCGCACCCTGGCGCGCACCGTCATCGCGATGAAGCTGACCTCGAATGCGATGTGGGCGACCAAGATCGTGGTGTAGCCGGCGGCCCAGCCGAAGTCCAAAAACAGCGTCAGCAGTGCCGCACCCATCACGACCTCGGGCGCCGTCAAGGGGATGACCAGGAACGTGTCCACCGCCGTCGAACCGCGGAACCGTTGTCGGACAAGCGCTATGGCCACCAGTGTACCGAGCACAAGGGCGACCGCCGTCGACACCGCCGCGACGTTGAGGCTCAGCTTCAAGGCGTCCGTCAGCGCCGGGTACTTGAACGGATCGGCCCAGTTCTTGAGGGTGAAGCCCTGCCACGAGTAGTTGAACTTGCCCTTCGGGTCGTTGAAGGAGAACAAGATGATCACGAAGATCGGCAGGAACAGGTAGAGCAGCACCAGGCCGGCCACGATCCGAAGGATCCAGTCGCCCCACCTCGGAGTGCCCTTGACGGTCTTCGCCGGCCGGTCGATCTGGCCGGCGGCGTTGGCGACGGCGGCGCCCGCCTGTGTGGTCATACCAGGTCCTCCGTGCCAAGCGCCCTGGTGTAGAGCAGCACGCCGATCAGAATGATCACCATCAGCACCATGGACAGTGCCGCGGCGGCGGGATAGTCCTTGACGACGAGGAACTGTTTCTGGATGACGTTGCCGATCATCGTGGTCTGTGTGCTGCCCAGATAGTCGGCGTTGATGAAATCGCCCACCGCAGGGATGAATACCAGCATGCTGCCTGCCAGCACGCCGGGCATCGAGAGCGGCAGGATCACCTTCCCGAAGGCACGCGTATTGCTGGAGTACAGATCCTTCGAGGCCTCGATCAACCGCGGATCGATCTTCTCGAGGCTGACATACAGCGGAAGGATCATGAAGATGATCCAGTTGTAGGTCAGCCCGCCGATCACCGCCCAACTTGTCGACAGCAGACGCCCCTCGTCGGGCAGCAGACCGATGGCGCCGAGTGCGCTGACCACGAAACCGTCATCGGCGAGAATCGTCTTCCAGGCGATCGTGCGGATCAAAAACGTCACAAAGAACGGCAGGATCACCAAACCCAGGATCAGGTTCTTGTAACGGCCCGCCTTGAACGCGATCACGTAGGCGAGCGGGAACGCCAGCAGCAGACACAGCACCGTCGCGGCCGCTGCGAACCCGAACGACCGGATGATCTGGTCCTTGTAGGCGCTGAACGCCTCGAGGTAATTGGCGAAATCCCACGAGAACGTCAGCGTCGGCAGATAGATCGAACCGCCCGTCGATGACAGCGAGGTGCGTGCCAGCGAGAAGAACGGAACCACGAAGAAGATCCCGAGGTACACGAGCGCGGGCAGGATCATCAGGTACGGAGCGATCTTGCTCCGCTGCCGGCTGCTGCTGGCGACACCTGCCATTTATGCTCCTCGCGTCCGCAGTGCCATTTATGCTCTCCCCCTACCCTTCGGGTGGGTGGGCCCACCGCTTGCGAGGGGAGTACCCCCACGCGTCCGCAGTGCCATCGGGCTCAGGCGCCCGTGACTGCGGCGTACATGGTGTTGAACTCCTGGGTCTGCTCGTCGGTGAGCGGCGCCCATGACTTCAGCCTGGCGGCGTCGGCCGCCGGCGGGACGATCAACGGGTTCTTCGCCAGAGCCGGGTCGATCTTGTCGAGCTCCTCGTTCATGTCCGACAGCACCGGGACGTACTGAACGAAGGACACCAGCTTGGCGTAGTTGGCGCGGTCGTAGACGTAGTTGATCCACTCCTCGGCAGCGGCCTGATTCTGGGTGGTGTACGGAATCGTCATGGTGTCGATGAACCAGTCGCCGCCGGACTCGGGGATGATGAACTTCAGATCGGGGTTGTCGGCCTGCAGCTGCACGACGTCACCGGAATACGCTTGCGCGACAGCGATATTGCCCGCAGCCAGGTCATCGGCGTAGTCATTGCCGGTGAACCGGCGGATCTGCCCCTTCTCCTTCTGCTCACGCACCAGGTCGACGGCCTTCTGGACCGCTTCTGTGGTGGGGTCTTCTATCGAACTGCCCTGCGAGAGCATGATCATGCCGAGCCCGTCCTGGGTGTCGGAGAACAAGCTGACCCGACCCTTGAACGCGGGATCCCACAGATCGTTGATGCCCGTGATGTCCTTTCCGGTGGCCGCCCTGTTGTAGGCGAGCCCGACCATGCCGGTCATGTAGGGCGCGGTCTGCTTGCGGCCGGGGTCGACCTTGGTGTTCAGCAGGTCCTCGCGGAGGTTCTTCTTGTTGGTCCAGCGGGCTTCGCGGATCTCGTTCAGCCATCCGAGCTGCTGGATGCGGGCTGCCATGAACTGGGTCGGCACCACGAGGTCTGCACCGATGTCCTGCTTGCGCGACAGGGGTTCCTTGACCTTCGCGAACCACTGTTCGTTGTCGTTGAAGTCTTCCTTGTAGTCGACGGTGATCTTCGTCGTGTCCTGGAAGGCGGCGACGAAACCGTCGGCCATGTACAGCGGCCAGTTCGACACGCGCAGTTCGCCCGAGGCGGGCGCGCCGTCGTCGGGCGGAGCGGACGCCGACGGCGATCCGGAGCCGTCGCCCGAGTCGGATCCGCAAGCCGCCAGGAAGGACGGGCCGAGAATGGCTGCGGCCGCGGCGGCGGCACCGCCACCGATGAAGCGGCGGCGCGACGTGCGGTTGGTGGCGAAGCGGGACAGGAGGCGAGGATCGATCTCGTTGGGCATGGCGAGTGTGCCTTTCGTGAATTCGTCAAGGAGAAAGGGAAGGGTGGACTGCGGTAGTTGGTGCGCTCCTCACGTCCGCGACTTCTACGAGTCGTCGAGCATCTCCTCGAGGTCCTCGGTGGTGGGAATGTCGGCGGCGGGAAGAACCAGCGACGCCTCAGGCGCCCAGCTGACATGGACGCTGTCGCCGGGGCGCAGCAACGGCAGGTCCTGCTCGGCGCCGACATGCGCGACGATCGTCGAGTCGTCCGGCGCGGCAAGGGAAAGCCGAACGACGGGTCCTTGGAAGGTGAGATCGGTGACCGTCGCGGGAACCGTCGCGACATCGCCGGTCGGCGCCTCCATGGACACCCGCACCCGTTCGGGCCGGATCATCAGCGTGGCGTGACCGCCGGGCTCGATCGTCGTCTCGCCGGGCCTGGCCTTCAGCGAGCTGCCCAGCACCTCGACCTCGACGAAGTCCCGGTTGATCCGGCCGGTCTGCTTACCCGCCCACAGATTGGCCTGTCCGATGAAGCTGGCGACGAACACCGTCGAGGGCCGGTCGTAGATCTCCGTCGGGCTGCCGATCTGATCCACGTTGCCTGCGTTCATGACCGCGATCCGGTCACTCATCGTCAGCGCTTCCTCTTGGTCGTGGGTGACGTAGACGAAGGTGATGCCGACCTCGCGCTGGATTCGCTTGAGCTCGAACTGCATCGCGTGCCGCAGCTTGAGGTCCAGCGCGCCCAGGGGTTCGTCGAGCAGCAAAGCGCTGGGGTAGTTGACCAGCGCGCGGGCCAACGCCACGCGCTGCTGCTGGCCGCCCGACAGCTGGGAAGGCCTGCGCTGGGCGAAGTCGGTGAGCCGGACGATCTCGAGCAGCTCGTCGACGCGCCTCTTGACCTCCCCTTTGCCCTTGGTCTTGTCGATCTTCATGCTGCGGGGGCCGTATGCGACGTTGTCCCACACCGTCATGTGGGGGAACAGCGCGTAATGCTGGAACACGGTGTTGACGTTGCGCTTGTGCGGTGGCACCCGCGAAACGTCGCGACCCTCCAGTCGGATGGCGCCCTCGGTCGGGGTCTCGAAGCCGGCGATCATCCGCAGCGTGGTGGTCTTGCCGCAACCCGACGGCCCGAGCATGGAGAAGAACTCGCCGGAACCTATCGAGAAGTCGGCCTCGTTGACGGCCACGTAGTCGGAGAAGCGCTTCGTGACGTTGTCGATCTCGACGACCGGGCTGCCGCTCTTGCGGGCGGCCCCGTCCTGTCCCGTCGGCTGGCCCGTCTGGGTGGTGTGTATGTCGGTCAGGGCGGTTCCTCCCTAAAGCCCCCGTAGCTTTCGGGTAAACAATCGCGGATTCAGTCGCCCTTCGCAAGCGAATCCGCAACGAATTTACATATCGACAATGGAATCACTTGCCCACCCGCCGTTCGAAGCACAGATTTCGCGGGTACAGCCGCGACCAAACGACGGCTGGCAGTCGCCAGCCGGGCGGCAGTGCGCGGCTCGTGAGAACAGTCAGCTTAGTTTCGGGCGCGGGGGCTCGGGGGTAGGTGAACACAATGGCGAACATTGATGTGGCGGTGTCGACCGATCTGGCGCCGCAGCAGGCTTGGAAGCTGGCGTCCGACCTTCACCGCTTCGACGAGTGGCTGACCATATTCGGCGGCTGGCGAAGCGAGGTACCCGACACGATCGAGGTCGGCACCTGTGTCTCGTCATGCATCAAGGTCAAGGGATTCCGCAACATCATCCATTGGCGGGTCGATCGTTACGAGGAACCGCGGCTGATCGCGCTGAACGGAGCCGGCCGCGGCGGCGTGCGCATCTCGTTGAGCATCGAGGTGCTCGACGCTGCGCCGGGAGCGAGGTTCCGCGTGCTCGCCGAGTTGAAGGGCGGGCTGCTCAGCACCCGCCTCGGACAACTCGTGGCCAAGGTGCTGCAGTCGGAGGTCCGCAAGTCGGTGACGAACCTGGCCGCGCTCCGGTAGCTCCCGTCACTAACCCCACTCGTGGTTCATGGCACGGGATTCGTAGCGCGCCTCGACGGTTTCGTTACCGTGCGCCTGCACCCGCGACAGTGCGATGAGCGCCATCGCCATCACACCGGTGACCGCCCCGCCGACGAAGATCGCGACGAAGCTGCTCTCCATCGGGACGCCTGTGCCGTCTGCGGTGCGCGCGAGCAGGACCGCCACGAGTGCCGCTGCGATGGAGCTGCCGATCGTGCGCGCAATCGCGTTCATGCCGGTGGCCACTCCCGTCTCGCCTGCGGTGACCTCGCTGACGACCAGAGCGGGTAGTGCGCCGTAGCCCAGGCTGATGTACGCGTTGGCCAGGATGCTGGCGGCGATGACCTGCCACGGCGCGGAATGGGCGAGCGCGATGAACAGAAACCCCGTGATGCCGACCGCGGCGGCGACCACTAGGACCGGTCGGGCGCCGAATCGGTCGATGAACCTGCCGCTGACCAGGGCGACGACGAAGCCGGTGACGGCACCGGGCAGCAGGTAGATGACGCTGGCCTCCAGAACGGTGGCGCCGAAACCGTATCCCGCCGCCTCGGGCGGTATCTGGACGAACTGCGTCAGCCCGAGGAACGCGAAGTACAGCCCCATGCCGACGAAGATGGTCGCCAGATTGGTCAGCATGATCGGGCGCCGGGTCAGCATTGCGGTCGAGACCAGCGGTTGCTTGGCCCGCCGCTCCCACAGCCACCAACCGGCCGTGATGAGGACGCCGCCCGCCGCGCACGCCAGCGTGCGCGGCGATGTCCAGCCCCAGGTGTGGCCCTGGGTGATGGCCAGCAGGATCGCCGAGAGCCCGGCAGCGAGGCCGACGGCGCCGAGCCAGTCGATCGATCCCGTCGCGCTGCGCGGTCGGGCGGGTACCACCAGGATCACGATGGCGATGACGACGACGGTGAACGCGGTGGTGAGCCAGAAGACGCGATGGTAGTTGGCGCCGTGGTCCACCAGCAGACCCACCACCACGAGACCGGTGCCGCCGCCGAAGCCGAGGGTTCCCGACAGCACCGACATCGCCGAAACCATCCGTTCCTCGGGCAGCTCCTCGCGCAGGATCGCGACACCGATCGGATAGAGGGCGAACGAGGCGGCCTGCAGAACCCGGCCGACGATCAGCAGCGGCAGCGACGACGTGGTGGCGGCGAGCACCGATCCCGCCAGCACAACCGCAAGCACGATCAGCAGCACCCGCTTCTTGCTATGCAGATCGGCGAGCCTGCCGATTAATGGGGTGGCGGCCGCGGCGGCGAGAAGGTTCGCGGTGACCGCCCAGCTGACCCCGACGGTGGAGGCGTCGAGCTGATCGGCGATGACGCCGAGAACCGGAACCACGGCGGTCTGCAGCACTGCGACGGTCAGTACGACGATGCTCAGTCCGACGATGAGGGCCCGTGGTCGTCGAATCGGTTGTTGAACATCGGGGGAGTGTGTCGGTTCCGCCCTGACCACTCCACGCTCCGATCGTTAGGTCAGCTTCGGTTCTGTCGATTATGTCCCTTCACCCAGCAGCGCCACCAATCGATCAAGCGGCAGACGCGGCGACCGGTGGCCGTCACGGCCCACCATGTCGTCGTTGACGATCATGGCGTTGAGGACTGCTTCCTCGACCGACTGCACCACCGCCGTGTACAGGTCGTCCATCCGACCCCAGGGAACAAAGGAGATGGTGCCGAAGTCGTCGGCGCCGACCGGTCCGACGGGGAACGCGCTGGCAAGTCCTGGAACGTCGGATGTCGAGAAGGCCAGGAAGATGTCACCCGAGAAGTGGCTGCCCGCGGTGCCGGTTCGCGCGAGGCCGAGAGGTACTCGGCGCGCCAGCGCTTTGCACTGACCGGGCAGCAGCGGAGCGTCGGTGGCGACAACGGCGATCACCGATCCCGCGCCAGCCGGCGGTTTGACGCCGAGGTCGACCGAAAACCAGTCGCCGTCGAGGGGGTTGTCGTCGAGCAGATGTGGGCCGATGTGCCTGCCGGCAACGGTCAGCTCGGCGCGCGAACCGAAGTTGGCCTGGACGAAGGCGGCCACCGTGAAGGTCGCGTCGCCGTAGCGCACCAGCCTGGATGCGGTGCCGTTGCCGCCCTTGTACTCGTAGCAGTTCATCCCGGTGCCGCCACCGACGGAACCTTCGGCGACGGATCCCGGCCCGGCCGCGTCGAGTGCGGCTTCGACGTGTTCCGGGACGACGTGGCCGCCGTTGATGTCGTTGAGATAGCCGTCCCACGTTTCCGCGCACACCGGCAGCAGCCACTGGCGGGCGAGCCGGGGATTGACGCGGTTTACCCAGCGGATGACGCCGGTGTGGCAGGCGCCGACCGAGTGCGTATTCGACAGCACGACAGGCAGATTGAATGATCCGGCCTCGTCGATCCACGTTGTGCCGGTCATCTCGCCGTTGCCGTTGAGCGAATACCAGCCCGCCGCGCACGGCGCTCCGACGCCGTCCCGTCCGCGGGGGAGAATCGCGGTGACCCCGGTGCGCACCGGGCCCTTGCCGACGACGAGCGGGCCGTCGCCCTCGATCAAAGTGGTCACCCCGACCTCGACGCCCGCCACGTCGGTGATGGCGTTGAGTGGACCTGGATCGCCCGGCGGTGCGATGCCGAGCGCGCGCGCTCTCGGCCTGCCGTCCGCGGTGTGTGTCGTGGTCATTGACACGAATCTAGCCGCCTCCGGCGGCGAATCATCGCCCTCGGCAAGCGATGTGCCGTCGACCGACTGATGCCGTCGTGATCGAATAGACCCCATGACACATGGGGGCCGATCATCGAGTGCGCTGACAGCGCCGACCTTCAGCGGCCGCACGCCGTCCGGGACCGGGGATCTGTCGGTCGAAACCCACGGCATCGCGCCGATCCGGGAGGACCAGCGCTACGGCAGCCCGTGGCGGCTGTTCACCGTTTGGTTCGCACCTCAGGTCAACATGACCGGGGTCTTCACGGGCGCGCTGGCGATCGCTCTGGGGCTCGGGTTCTGGCTCGGACTGCTCGCCATGGTGATCGGAACGGTGCTCGGCTCACTGATCGTCGGCTACCTCTCCACGTGGGGTCCGCGCACAGGGACGGCGCAGCTGCCGAACTCTCGCATGGCCTTCGGTGGCGGGGTAGTGCTTCCCGGTGTGCTGCAATGGCTTTCGTCGATCGCGTGGGACGCGCTGGTGGGGCTGTTCGGTGGGGAGGCGCTTTCGGTCCTTCTCGGCATCCCGTTCTGGAGCGCAGTGCTCATCGTGTTGGCCGTGCAGGGTGCCGTCGGCTTCTTCGGATACGAGATGATCCACCGTATCCAGGCGGTGCTGACGGTGGTGCTGCTGGTCACCTTCGTCGTATTCGCGATGAAGCTCGCCGCGGGCCACCAGGTCGTGACGCCTGCGACCGTGGCGGGCGCCGACCTTGTCGGGGCGTTCGTGCTTGAGGTGACCATCGCATTCAGCCTCTCGATCTCGTGGGCGAGCTACGCGGCTGACTTCAGCAGGTACCTGCCCGCCGATTCGTCGCGGCTGCGGGTGTTCGGCTTCACCTTCGCGGGAATCGTCTCGGCATACATCTTCGTCCAGGGAATAGGCATCGCAGCCGGCGACCTGGTGTCGGAGCACACCGCCGAAGGCGTCAGATCGGTGATGGGCGGTGGCGTCCTCGGGGCGCTGGCACTTCTGGTCATCGCGCTGGCGTCGATCGGCTCCGGCGTGATGAACGACTACAGCGGATCCTTGGCGCTGCAGACCATCGGAGTGAAGGTGCGAAGGCCGATATCGGCTGTCCTCGTCACGGTGATCGCGTTCGCGTTGATCCTGTGGCTGCACGGTGGCGAGACGGCGTCGAGGTTCGAGCACGTGCTGCTCCTGGTGAGCTACTGGATTCCGGCCTTCGTCGCGGTGGTGGTGATCGACTGGGCGCTGCGCGTGCGCGGACGGGACTCGATCAACCCCGCGCAGGAGCACACCGAGCGCAACGACGCGATCGCCGCTGTGGTCGCATTCGTGGCGGCCTACGCCGCTGCGGTGCCGTTCATGAACACCTCGTTGTTCACGGGCCCCATCGCCGCGGCCTGGCACGGTGCCGACGTCGCCTACTTCGTCAACTTGGTGGTGGCGGCGATTCTCTACGGTGGCTACCGGGTCCTGCGGTCGCGCCCGGCCAACTTGGACAGATAGAGCCAGGTCGGGCGATATCCGCGCCGTTGGTACAGCCGGATGGCGTCGGCATTGCCCGCGAGCGCGCCGAGGATTAGATCTTCGACGCCGAGTTCGCTCAAATGTTTCTCGAGTCGATCGAGCAGTTCTGAACCGAGTCCGGTTCCCCGGTAGGCGGCCACGCTAGCCGAACCGTCCGGTTGTTTGCGGTTTCGGGGCTGGGGTTAATTTAGTGATCATGCGCCCGGCAACACTTGCGAAATCGGCAGCTGCGGTCTTCGTCACCGCGGCCGTCGGAGGGCTGGCCAGCAGGCCCGCCCAATCCGACTGGTATGCACAGCTTCGCAAGCCGTCGTTTCAGCCGCCCCCGCAAGCTTTTCCGATCGTCTGGCCGCTGCTGTATGCCGACATCGCAGCCGTTTCAGCGTCGACAGTCGACCGGCTCGAGGATCAGCGTCGCCCCAACAAGGCCGAGGCATACCGCAAGGCTCTGGCGCTGAACCTCGTGCTCAACGGCAGTTGGTCGTGGCTGTTCTTCAATCGCCGCATGCTCGGCACCTCCGCGCTTGCGGCTGCGGCACTGACGGTGAGCAGCGCCGATCTGACCCGGCGCGCGGTCGTGGTCCGGCCGGATCGTGGTGCGCCGTTGGCGCTTTATCCGCTGTGGTGTGCGTTCGCGACAGCGCTCTCCACTCGGATCTGGATGCTGAACCGCTGATGGCCGAGAAGTCCGAAAGCGAGGGCGACGAGGAACGTCAGCGCCTCGCCGACCGCGTTCTCGGCAGGCTGGAAGACTCGGTCTACTGGGGAATAGCCGTCGTACTGATCATCGGATCAATCGCATTGTTGGTCGCGCAGTTCAACACGATGCTGAACCTGCGCAACGCACCCGCCAAGTCCGTCATGCTCGAGGTCCTCGACGGGCTGCTGCTCATCTTCATCTTCGTCGAGTTGCTCTACGCCGTGCGCGCCTGCCTGCGGTCACACGAGATCGTCGCCGAGCCGTTCCTCATCGTCGGCATCCTGGCGGGCATCAAAGAGATCGTGGTGCTCTCCGTGGAGGCGGCCACGCTGCTCGAGAAGGGTCCGGCCTTCTCCCGCGCGGTCGTCGAGATCGGTGTGCTCGCGGGTGTCGTTCTGGCATTGGCGCTGGCAGCCTTCGTGCTGCGGGAGCGCCGCCGCGACACCGCGGACGTCGGCGAGGACTCCGACGAGGAAGACGAAAAACCCGTCAAAAGGTCCTGACACGTCAGCTGGACTTGGGCTGTCCATAGCCGGGCCCGCGTTATGTATGCCATCATATATAGCGTGGTCAGCAACCCGCGGGAGCGCATGGTCATCTCCGCCGCCCTGTTGATGCGCGAACGCGGTGCTCAGGCGACCGCGATATCGAATGTGTTGAAGCACAGCGGCGCGCCGCGCGGATCGGCCTACCACTATTTCCCCGGCGGACGGATGCAGCTGCTCGAAGAGGCGACCGATTACGCGGGCGGCCTACATCGCGGGCAAGATTCAGGCCGCCGACAACTCCGTCGAGCTGTTGGACGAGCTGACCGAGTTGTACCGCCGACAGCTGATCGACACCGACTACCGGGCGGGCTGCCCGATCGTCGCGGTGACGGTCGAGGCCGGCGATCCGGACAATCCCGAGCGCACCACAAGGGTCATCGAGCGCGCTGCGGCGGCCTTCGCGCTCTGGACCGAGCTGATCGGTCAGCGATTGGTCGCCGAGGGCGTCGAGACCGAACGCGCAGAAGAACTTGCCATGTTGGTGACGACGTCGATCGAGGGCGCCATCATCGTCGCCCGCGCGTCGCGCGACGTGAAACCACTTGACCTCGTCCAGCGTCGGCTTCGCGGCCTTCTGGACGAAGCAACCACCGAAGGGAAGTCCCGATGACCAACGACTGGCAGTCGACCGCCTGCATCCTGTGCGAGTGCAACTGCGGAATCGTGGTGCAACTCGAGGGGCGCACACTCGCCAAAATCCGCGGTGACAAAGAGCATCCGGCGTCGCAGGGCTACACCTGCAACAAGGCGCTTCGGCTCGACCACTACCAGAACAACCGCAGCAGGCTTACCTCTCCGATGCGCAGGCGCGCCGACGGCAGTTATGAGGAGATCGACTGGGACACCGCGATCACCGAGATCGCCGAGGGCTTCGCACACATCCGGGACACCTACGGCGGAGACAAGGTCTTCTATTACGGTGGCGGCGGCCAGGGCAACCACCTCGGCGGCGGCTATTCGGGCGCATTCCTCAAAGCGATCGGCGCACGGTACCGCTCGAATGCGTTGGCGCAGGAGAAGACCGGCGAGGCGTGGGTCGACGCGCACCTGTACGGCGGGCACACGCGGGGCGAGTTCGAACATGCCGAGGTATCCGTCTTCGTCGGGAAGAACCCGTGGATGTCGCAGAGCTTTCCGAGGGCACGCACGGTGCTCAACGAGATCGCCAAGGACCCGGCGCGCGCGATGATCGTCATCGATCCCGTCATCACCGATACCGCGAAGATGGCAGACGTGCACCTGCGGGTGCGGCCGGGAACCGACGCGTGGTGCCTTGCGGCGATGGCCGCGGTGCTGGTGCAGGAAAGCCTTTGCGACGAACAGTTTCTGGCGGACCACGTCAACGGGGCCGAGGCCGTCCGGGAGGTGCTGCGCGGCGTGCCGGTCGCCGAATACGCGCAACGGTGCGGTGTCGACGAGGAGTTGATCCGCACGGCGGTGCGGCGCATCGCAGAAGCGAGCACGGTGGCGGTCTTCGAAGACCTCGGCATCCAGCAGGCACCCAACAGCACGCTGTGCTCGTATCTGAACAAGCTGCTGTGGATCCTCACCGGCAACTTCGCCAAACGCGGCAGCCAGCACCTGCATTCGTCGTTCGCGCCGTTGTTCACCTTCGGAGGTGTGGGGCGCACGCCGGTGACGGGCGCACCCGTGATTTCGGGTTTGGTGCCGTCGAACGTTGTGCCGCAGGAGATTCTGACCGACCATCCGGACCGCTTCCGGGCGATGATCGTGGAAAGCAGCAACCCAGCGCACTCGTTGGCGGACTCCGCGGCCTGCCGCGAGGCGTTCCAGTCATTGGAGTTGATGGTCGTCATCGACGTCGCGATGACGGAGACGGCCCGGCTCGCCCACTATGTGCTGCCTGCGGCAACTCAGTTCGAGAAACCGGAAGCGACGTTCTTCAACCTCGAATTCCCGCACAACACATTCCATCTCCGGCACCCGCTGATGGAACCGCTGCCCGGCACGCTGCCCGAGCCCGAGATCTGGGCGCGGCTGGTGCGGGCTCTCGGTGTCGTCGACGAGGCCGATCTCGCGCCGTTGCGGGAAGCGGCCGAAGACGGCCTGGAGAGTTACGCGCAGGCGTTCCTGGGGGCGATCAGCGCGAATCCCGCGATGTCGCGGGTGCTGCCCTACGTCCTCTACGAGACGCTGGGTCCGACACTGCCCGCGCATCTGAAGGGTGCCGCGGCGCTGTGGGGCCTGGCGCAGAAGACCGCGATGACCTACCCCGAGGCAGTGCGGCGGGCCGGCCACGCCGATGGCAACGCGCTCTTCACCGCGATCCTGGAGAGTCGTTCGGGTGTGACGTTCACCGTGCACGAGTACTCCGACGACTTCGCGCTGATCGCGCACCCCGATCACAAGATCGCGCTCGAGATGCCCGAAATGCTGCACGAGATAACGGCTTTACGCGACGCGCCGTCTGCGCTGACCACGCCGGATTTCCCGATAGTGCTGTCGGCGGGTGAGCGGCGCGCCTACACCGCCAACGACATTCTGCGTGACCCGAGCTGGCGCAAACGCGACGCCGATGGCGCGTTGCGCGTCAGTGTCGAGGATGCCCAAGGTCTGGGCCTGGTTGCGGGCGGACGCGCGCGTATCACCACTGCGGCGGGAAGCGCGGAAGCCAGCGTCGAGATCAGCGAGGCGATGCTTCCCGGGCATGCGTCGCTACCCAACGGGCTCGGACTGGACTTCGTCGACGAGCACGGGGAGACGCAGGTGCCCGGTGTCGCGCCGAACGCGCTCACGTCGACGGAATGGCGGGACGCCTACGCAGGCACGCCGTGGCACAAGCATGTGCCCGCGCGTATCGAGGCCGTAAAGGCCGTCGCCGCAGTGTGATTGGTCAGTTCAGGCCAGGCCGCTTCTGCGGCGCGCCGTGCACACCCTCGGTGTAGGCCGTCTCGGCGTGCTGGGCGAGGTCGATCCCGGAGATCTCGTCGTCGCGCTCGACACGGAAGCCGAACGTCACGTCGATGACCTTGGCGATGACGAACGACACGACGAACGCGAACAGTGCGACCACGAGAATGGCGACCATCTGTTTGCCGAGCAGCGACAGCCCGCCGCCGTAGAAGAGGCCCTCGGCGCCGCCGGATACCACCTCCGTGGCGAGCAGGCCGATCAGGAAGGTGCCGACGACGCCGCCGACGAAGTGGACGCCGACGACGTCGAGCGAGTCGTCGTAGCCGGCCTTGAACTTCCAGCCCACGGCGTAGGAGCACACCACACCGGCGGCCAGTCCCACGACGAAGGCGCCTATGGGGGCGACGAATCCGCACGAGGGCGTGATGGCAACAAGACCGGCGACCACGCCTGAAGCTGCGCCGAATGTCGTCGGCCGGCCGTCGCGGAGACGTTCGACGAAGATCCAGCCCAGCATGCCGAGACACCCTGCGATCAGCGTGTTGAGGAACACCACCGACGCCTTGCCGTCCGCGGTGAGCGCCGAACCGGCGTTGAAGCCGAACCAGCCGAACCACAGCAGGCCGACCCCGAGCAGCACGAACGGAAGGTTGTGCGGACGCATCGCCTCGGACTTGAACCCGATGCGCGGTCCGAGCACGAGCGCCAACGCCAGTGCCGACGCGCCCGAGACGATCTCGACGACCAGACCGCCCGCGTAGTCGACGGCTCCGAACGAGGCCAGCCAGCCGTCGGGGCCCCAGACCCAGTGCGCAACGGGCGCATAGATGGCGACGGTCCAGACGGCGAGGTAGATCATCCATGCCGAGAACCGGGCGCGGTCGGCGATCGCGCCGCATATCAGCGCAGCGGTGACGATCGCGAAGCCGAGCTGGAATGTCAGGTAGAGCATCTCGGGAATCCCGGATCGGACGGTCGTCGGATCGATCCCGAGTAGGCCGACGTGGTCGAGGTTGCCGATGAGACCGCCGCCTGCGTCCTGCCCGAAGGCCAGTGAATAGCCGGCGAGCACCCACGCGATCGTCACGACGGGGATCGAGACGAAGCACATCATGATCATGTTGAGCACGCCAGTCGACCGGACCATGCCGCCGTAGAAGATGGCGAGGCCGGGCGTCATCAACAGGACCAGCGCCGTGCAGGCAAGGACCCAGGCAGTCGCGGCAGGGTCGATCTCCATCGAAGACTCCTTCGTCGTGGCCGAACGCTCGCAAGATTATGACCCGCTAGGAGTGGTAGCGGACGGCAACCCCCCGATGCGGCAGCAACACGATTCCGCGCCGCACCTGCTTGTCCTGGGTGCGGTGGACGGCCTCAAAGCTCCCGCTGCGCAGCAGCGTCTGGAGCACGACGGTGAGCTCCAGAGTGCTGAAGCTCGCGCCCAGGCAACGCTTGATACCGCCGCCGAACGGGATCCAGGCATAGGTCGGCGGGCTGCTGTTTCAGGAAGCGCTCCGGCCGGAATTCGTGCGGTCGGTCGTAGGTGGTGGCGTCGAGATTCACTTCGCCGATGTGCGGAACGATCCGGGTCCGGGCGGGGACGGTGTATCCGCCGAGCGGGTAGTCGCCGACCGTGTAGCGCCCGGTGAAGGGGGATGGTGGGCGGATCCGAAGCGTCTCGTTGATCACCGCCTGCGTGTATGTCGTCGACTCGGCCGCGTCGGCCTCGGCGTGGACTTTTGCCATCGCGTCAGGATGGTGCAGCAGCAGATCGATCATCCAGGCCAGCGTCGTTGCCGTCGTCTCGTGGCCGGCGAGCACCAGCGTGACGAGATCGTCGCGGATCTCTTTGTCGGTCAGGTACTCGCCGTCCTCTGTGCGGGCGGTGAGCAACAACGACATGATGTCGGTGCGGTTGTCCAGATCGGGGTCTCGGCGGCGGGCAGCGATCATCGGGGTCAGCAGATCGTCGATGCCCTGGTTGGCGCGGTCGAGCCTGGGCCAGCGCCGCAGTCCGCCGACCGAGTGCAGCGCCACCCGCACGATCAGCTGTTCGGAGGATCCCAGGTCGAGCAGCGTCTCGAAGGGGCGCCCGAGGCGGGCGCGTTCGGCAGGGTCGTGCGCTCCGAACATGACGCGGACGATCACGTCCAACGCGAGATCGCGGGCGGCACGCAGCATTTCGAAGGGCGCGTCCTTCGGCCACGAGGAAAGCGCCTCCTGCGTGCTGTCGACGATGATGGGTCGATAATTTTCGAGGGCCTTGCCGTGCAGTGGCGGCGTCAGGAGCTTGCGTCGGCGCAGGTGTTCGGGCTCTTCCTGAACGAACATCGAACCCGTTCCGTAGATGAGCGCCGACGGGCGTACCCCCTTGCCGCCCAAAAGGATGTCCGGCTTCTCGGTGAACACCTGCTTGACCAATTCCGGTTCCTTGATGAGAACCACGGGAGTGCCGGGAAGCGGGATCGACACCACAGGTCCGTAGTGAGCGAACAGACGCCGTATCAACCATTCACCGGCCATCAGATATCCGGCGCCACACGCGGCGGCCACCAACGGGCGCAGCGGGGCGATCGCCCGGGGGCCCGGCGGGGCGACAGACGTCGTCGAAGGATCGGGGGCCGTCATCTCACGCTGACGATACGGTACGGAATCTCGCAGGCTCGTAGAAACCGCCTAAAGCGCTGCAGCACAGCATCTTCGGCCACACAGCGACCCTCGGTCATTTTGTCACTGTGACGCAATGCCAAGGCGTGTGGGGCGGTGCCGGGGGACAAGGTAGTGCCCCGCTTCGGGCTCACTTCGATGGCGGCTGAGTTCTCTTCGGGGTTGCGCGCTTTCGTGTCGATGACGACGAGCCACCCGTGAACCGACCGAGACTCGAAACACCAGGGAGTGACGAAAGGGCCTTGAACGCATCGTCGCCAGTCGCGACCAGGGTCTCGAGCTGAGGCAACATGCGATCCATCGTCCGCAACATCGGATCGGCGAGAGCCATGTAGCGTTCGGCGCGATCGATCGCCTCATTGAGACGTGCGGTAGCGGTCGCCATGTTCTCGAGCAACTCTGGAAACTGGCCGGCAAGTTGAACGGTCGCGGGCGGAATGCGCATGGCATCGCCTGCGATCGTTTGCGCGGTCTCTGCCGCCGCCTGGGCCGCGGCCTTGATCTCCCGGGGCCCCGGAATTTTCTGTTTGGTCATGATGATCACTGTGCCGCATGGTGAACCGTGCTGTCAGCGGGTCGAGCCCGATGGGATGAATTCGTCACTGTGACGTATTGAGGCATCGTCGGGGGTGTATCAGAGAGTGGATAAGGTCGGCTCGGAGTCGTGCACATTCAGCGTGGGTCGCCGGCGGTCCTTCGTTGGCCCGTTGTGTCGAACCCGGCTGCAGTGTTGAACTGCCGACCGACATGAACCGTAGGGGTGGTCGTCATCGGCGAGAGTGAATGGATCGGCGCGACTGCGTGTTGGGGTCCGCCAGTTTCGACCAGCCACTACAAAATGCCGATAAGCCACATTATGTCAACTCAATCTACCCTGTGGCACAGAAGATTTCAGTTCGGGTCAAGCACTCCTCGCTCCATCGATGAGGCGGTGCAGCGCTCAGAGATCGAAGACGATGCGCAGTGCCGCGTCAACGCGCCGCATCTCACCGAAGCTCAGGTACCCGACGCTCTTGCCGAGCCGCCCCGGGTCGATCGCCGCAGCCTGCTCGGCAAGCACCCGGGTGTTCACGCCGCCGATTTCAATCTCGGGTCGGAAGCTGGCGGCGCGAGCCGACGTGGACGTCGGTGCAACCAGCCAGGTCGACAGTGGCAGTTGATATGACTGAACGACGACGACGTAGCGGAAACCGGACTGTTCGTGACCGCGGCTCCCCCGCGGGGCATGCAACTGAAAGACCTCACCACGCACGCAGAGTCTCCATATCGCGCAGCACCTGCATGGCCTCCGCGCGATCGAACTCGTCTTCGGCAAGGCTTTCCGCCTCGGCGCGAATCGCCGCGCCGGCCTTCCGGCGTGCGGCATCGATCAGAGCAGATCGAACGGCTGCGGACACAGCCGTGCCGTCTTTGGTCAAGACCTCCAGCGCCTTCGAAGTGTCTTCGTCCGGCCGGAAGGTAATCGTGTCAGCCATAGCGACAGTGTACGACGTTTTGTAAGACAGTAACTCGGTTCCCCGTCGGCGCTGTCGCGGCACAGCATCGGCACCTCCCGCAGCGCCTAACCACTGACACCTCGGTATGGCTCCCCAGCAAACAGGAACACGGGCATTCGGACCGTCTCGGATCGCTCACAATGGCCACATCGCCACAACGAGGATCGAATATGGCGGGTGACCAGTAGTGAGTTGCATACTCGCGTGCGATGCGGATACGGCCTCTCCTGATGCCGCATGCCGCCGGATTGAAAACAGTTGGGCCAACCCGTGTTGATCTCGCCGTGCTGGCGGTCGACTCCACACATCACCACTCCTCCGCGCACCCTGATTCGCGTAGTACCTGTGCGTTGCCGCCCAATAGGTCTCGTCTATCGCGCAAGGCCGAGAAATGCCATCATCGCTCGCTCGACCTCGACGACCTGCTCCGCAGTCAACCGGCCAACCCGGACGTGGACATTCGACCTTTTGACCGTTGTGAGCTACCGACATCGACGTGCCGATCCGGAATAAACTCCGCGCCCAATCAACTTGGCCCAAGAGTCGCCCCTTCCCCGACTCAGGAGCATCCATGACCCGTCCCGTCCGCGTCGCCGTGCAGATCCAGCCCGGCGGCACGCCCGATTACCGCACATGGCGCGACGCCGTGCTGGCCGCCGACGACCTCGGCGTCGACGTGATCTTCGGCTACGACCACTTCCACCGCCCTGCGATGGAGGCCATCGTCGACGGCAAGCCCGTCCTGTCAGACGAGCAGCCCGACGTCGCCAACTTCGAGGGTTGGACCGCGCTCGCGTCGTGGGGCGAGATCACCTCACACGCCGAGATCGGGCTCCTCGTCACCGGCGTCGGCTACCGCAATGCGGACCTGCTCGCTGACATGGCGCGCACCGTCGACCACATCAGCGGCGGCCGGCTCATTCTCGGCCTCGGCGCGGGGTGGTACGAAAAGGACTACACCACTTACGGTTACGACTTCGGTACGTTCGGCTCCCGCTTCGATCTGTTCGACGAGAGCCTGATCCGAATCGAGAACCGGCTCGCCGCTTTGATCCCGCCGCCCACGCGTAAGGTGCCTATCCTCATCGGCGGCACGGGGCCCAAGCGCTCACTGCCCGCCGTTGCCCGGCACGCCGACATCTGGCACGCGTTCCAGGAGCTGGACGCGTTCCGCAGGCTCAGCGACCGCGTCGACGAGTTGGCAGCGACGTTCGGCCGCAACGGTTCCGATATCGAACGCTCGACGCTGTGGGAGAACGCCGACAGCGCCGATGCCTTCCGCGAGGCAGGAGTCACGTTGTTCCAGACCGAACTCACCTCCGACGACGGTTACGACATCACGTCTCTCAAGCAGGTGCTCACATGGCGGGACAACGGGTGACCACGATCAAGCCGGTGCTGTCGGTTGACTTGCCCTGTCAATTCATGCATTTTCGCGATCTACTAGCAGGCTCGGCGTCGTTGCCAGCGCTTGGAAGCCGGTAGCTGCCGCTTTCGCGCGACAGCACTCGATGAACTTCCGGCGGCTCTTGTCGTCGCCGTGCGCCTGCGCCAGCAGCGCCCGCGAACGCAGCAGAGAGAATTCGTGGAGCACGAAGCCGGGGTCCGTGGGTACGGCGGCCAGGCGGTCGATCACCGCCTGCGCTTCCCGGTGGTCACCGGCCGACCCGCGACGAACCAGCAGGTCCACGAGCACGGCGGAAGCCCTTCCACGCCAAATCATGTCGCCGCTTTCGTATGCGCCGTCCACGACTGCGCGCGACATCTCGATTGCGCCATCGAGATCACCTGTGCGTGCCTTCTCGATCGCGAATTCAGGGTCGACGATCGTCAACGCGCTCAACGAGAACCGCTCCGTCATGGCGGCTTCGCGGGCTTGGCTGAAGAGGTCCAGGCCTGCCGCGCGCTCCTGGCCGTCACCACTCACAAGGGCGAGGCCTCGGCTGAGTCGGCCCATGCCCAAAATGAAGTCGTCACTGGTCTGTTCCGCGATCCGCAGCGCTTCGGCGGTTTCGCGCATGGCGGTCGAATCCGCCGGCAGGGCCCCGAACGGGATAGCGGCAACGTACTTCCACAGCAAGGCAAAAACGTAGCTCGTCGGGTCGAGGGGAGCGGCCATTGCGATCGACTCGGCGGCGTCGTCCAGCCAGTCCGGCTTTCCCAGGCACATCTTGACGTGACCGCGCATGGCGATCGCCGTACTGAGTGGTGACCCCAGTATCAGGTTGCCTTTGGTGGGGTCGCCGTCCGCCAGATCGACGAGGCGATCTGCCAATCGCAGCGCTTCGATCATCTCGCCTGCCTGATTCTTGGCGTAGATGGACGCGAACAACAGAGCGACGGTCAGCGTCGAGTCCCCGACTGACTCCAGCAGTTCGCTGAGTTCCGAGGCCACTTGGGCCGCCTCGGGGAACCGGTTGTGGAACGTCAACACCATGATGTAGCCGGCCATCGAGATCGCCAGCGATACCTTGTCGTCGGCCGCGGTGCACAGTTCTCGCAGTTCGTCGAAGCCGGTGTCGGCGACGCTGCCACCGGCACGCCAAACGGTGCCGCACAGCAGCGTTCGTGACGCGATCTGCATCGATGCCCGCTCCGGGGCGTCGGAGGGCAGCAGGTCGGCGACCTGGCGAGCCCTCTGCCAACTGGCCCGGGCCGCACGCACGTCGCGTGCGGCCAGCCAGCCGCCTGCGCGCATATGCCAGCCGAACGCGGCAGTCAGATCCCCTGCTGCCTCCAAATGCTCGGCGATCAGAGCGGCGTTCTCGTCGACCGAGCCCGGCTCGTTCTGTTCGATCGCGGTGGCCAACCGACGGTGGAGTTTGGCGCGCCCGGACTTCAACTGCGACTCGTATGCGACGGCGCGGATCAGTGGGTGCCGAAACACGTACTCAGAGTGCGCAGTCGACGCCACTCGATCGACGAGCTCGGCCTGCAACAACTCGTCGATGGAATCCGACTGGTGGTGCGCCTCGATCAAAGTTCGAAGCAGGTCGGCCCGAAACCGCGCACCGATGACAGCAGCGGCGTACAGGAATTGCTTGGCCGGCGTGCTCAGGCGGTCGATACGGGCGGCGATGGTGGCCTGCAGCGTGCCGGGAACCCCGATGTCGGCGACGTCGTCACGGCAGAGGTATGCACCGCGATCGCCGTTGAGTACACCGCGTTCAGCCAGATCCCGCACCATCTCCTGGGCGAAGAACGGGTTGCCGGCGGCCCGCTCGGTGATTCTGGTGGCGAGCGCCTGCACCGATGGGTCAGGGCCGAGGAGCTCGGCTGTCAACGCCGAGGTCTCCGAAGGATTCAGCGGCGCAAGGGAAATCGTCTGACAGCCCGGTATCCGGGATAGCGCGCCACGGTATTCCGGGCGGTAGGTGACCATCACCAGTGAACGGCTTTGCGGCACGATCGGGACGAAGTCGGCAAGCATGGCTTCGCTCACCTCGTCGATCCAGTGCACGTCCTCGATGACATACAGCACGGACGCGGTCTGGCGCAGGGTCGCCGCGTTCAGCAGAGCCGCCAGCCGGCGCCTGCGGGCGTCTGCGGTGATCGCCGGCGGCGCGACATCGGGATCGCCGATTCCGAGTAGGTCGTCCAGCAGCAGCAGGTCCTCCGGATTGGCATCGGGGATGGTTGCCCGGACCCGCGCGCGGCCCTCGCGCTCGTCGACGTCGCCGAGTCCGAAAACCGTCCGCAGCAGCCGGGCGACAACATGGAAAGGGACCTCGCGAGTGTGGGATTCACACGACATCGTGAAGACCAGCATCCCGCGGGCGGTGGCCAGCGTCTTGG
The DNA here is from genome assembly GCA_963786995.1 of uncultured Actinomycetota bacterium. GTDB lineage: Bacteria > Actinomycetota > Actinomycetes > Mycobacteriales > Mycobacteriaceae > Mycobacterium. The sequence continues at coordinate 82,276 of CAWBBH010000014.1, forward strand.
CCTCGTGCACGATGCGACTCTTGCCGATTCCGGGTAGTCCGACTACCCCGGTTGTGCACCCGGCACCGTCGATCGCCTGATCGAGGATCGCGGTGACGTTGTTCATCTCCTGGGTGCGCCCGACGAGGGTCGGTTCGCGGCGACCGATCCGCTCGTGTGCAGCGGCGGTGCCAAGCAGCCGACGAGCGGGTAACGGCTGTTGCGTCCCTTTCACGTAGACGCGCTCGGGTGGACCCAGCACGGTGGCGTGTTCGACCAGCCGCGCGGTGGACTCACCGAGCATCACCCCGCCGGGTAGGGCGACCGACTCCATTCGCTGGGCGAGCCCCACCTGCTCCCCTACCGCGGTGTAGCCCATTGCGCCGGAGCCGATTTCGCCGGCGATCACACGTCCAGAATTCAGGCCGACCCGGAGCCGCAGTTCGACCCCGTCGCGGCGTTGCACCTTGCCGGCGAGCTGCGCGATCTGTTCCTGGATCTCCAGGGCCGCCAGGCACGCCCGGAAGGCGTGATCCTCCATGGCGACCGGTGCCCCGAAAAGGGCCATGATCCCGTCACCGGTGAATTTGTCCACCGTGCCGCCGTAGCGCCGGGTGGTCTGTGCCGCAAGGCCGAAGACGTCGGCCATCATCTCGCGCAGGCGTTCGGCGCCGACCGCTGAAGCGATGGCCAACGAACCGACGACGTCGGCGAACAATACTGTGACTTGCTTGAACTCCGCCTGTTCTCCAGGTTCCGGGGCGGGTGCCCCACAGCTGTCGCAGAATCGGGCGCGGTGGCGCAGCTCTGTGCCGCACCTACGACACATCGCGCCGACCAGCCCCATTTCTCCTCCAACCGTGATCAATGGCGCGGACCCCTCTTCTGGCAACCCTAAAGCTCGCCGGCCGCCAAAGCGCGCATATCTGCACCGTTGCCGATTCCCACCACCTGCGCAGGCGGGCCTGCGATCCTCGAGTTCGAGTAGTCGACTACCTGCGCTGAATGTGATCGCGGCGATAACAATCAGGGGCAATCGTCGACCTTGGCCGGCGTGAATGGTCACCACGTGCCAGTCGGAGGTACCGAAATGAACAGCGAGGCGTTGGAGGCCTTGGACCGGCGTGAGTATGCACATGCGCTGAAGTTGTTGGAAGACGATCTCGCCATGCGGCCCGAGGCGGAACTGCACGCACTCGCGGGCCTGGCGAACTTTCAGCTCGAGCGATATGAGGAGGCGGCGCGGCACTACACGGCGGCGCTGCAGATCGATGGGACGCAATGCGCTTGGCGTTCGATGCTTGCCGTCGCACAGGCGAACGCCACGGCCGGCGTCAACGTGCACGTGCCTGCGCTGCACTACTTCGACCCCGACGTACTTCTGGCACCCGCCTCGGTAAGCGAGGGTGCGCTGCCGTCGCCCCTGCCGTCGGCTCGGGGCCACGGTGGCGCCAAGCGACTGTGGCTGTGGCTGGGCTGGTTGATCGGCGCCTTCGGGACACTCGTGCTCAATACCCTCACCAACCTGGTGGGACGGATCAGCGGGTACCGCGACAAGATCTGGACGAACTGGTACCGCAAGCAGATGGTGATCGGCGTCTTGACGTTGGCATACATGCGCGAGCGGCTCAACACGCACAATCTGGCCAGCAGCTACCCGAAGGGTTTCCTGGTCGGTTTTCAACCTGAGGGTGAGCAGCCGCCCCCGGGCGTGACACATTTCCGCACCGCCGATGGGACTTGGAACAACCTCGCCGACCCGAAGGAGGGTGCAGCAGGCACACGCTTCCTGCGCAACGTCGAACCATCAGCCATCGTGAGGGAGGCGGAGACGCAAATGCTCACGCCGAACCCGCGCGAGATCAGCCGCCGCTTGTTGTCCCGGGACCGCGACTGTGATGGCCGGACGACGATGAAGGAGGTGCCCTTCCTCAACCTTCTCGCCGCAACATGGATCCAGTTCATGAACGGCGACTGGATCAACCACGGCGAGATCATGTTCGACGACGTGATCGAGGTGCCACTGCCCGACGACGATCCGGCGCGCGATCGGTACCGGCAGACCGCGATGTTCGTCGGCAGAACGCAGCCCGACCCGACGCGCGGTGCCGCTGAACCCGCCGTCACCAGCTCGATCAACGAGGTCACCCACTGGTGGGACGGGTCGCAAATCTATGGCAGCGACCAGGCCACGCAAGACCGGCTACGCAGCGGTGTGCTCGGCAAGATGCGAATCCACCGCAACGGCACGCTCCCGGTGGACGAAACGGGCGTGGAGGACACCGGCTTCAGGCGCAACTGGTGGGTCGGGCTGTCGATGATGCACGCTCTTTTCGTTGCCGAACACAACGCCATCTGCGACATGCTGCACGCCGCCCACCCGGAATGGGACGGCGACGACAACCGCCTCTTCAACGTCGCGCGTCTCATCAACGCCGCGGTGATGGCCAAGATCCACTCGGTCGAGTGGACGCCCGCCATTTTGCCCAACAAGGTTCTCGACCTCGGACTGAACGTCAACTGGTACGGCTTGGCGACGTATACGCTCCGAAAGGGCAAGAAGCGAAGGACGTTGTCCGAGATCAACATTCGTAATGCCGAGCTCGGCGGCATCGTCGGCAACCCGACGAACAAGCACGGCCAGCCGTTCGGACTGACCGAAGAGTTCGTCGAGGTCTACCGGCTGCACTCGATGTTGCCGGAGACATTGCGGCTGCGCCGTCGCGGCGACGACGGCGTCGTCGAGGAGTTGCCGTTCCCCGAGACACGCCAGGGCGGATCAACCGGAGTGACAGCGCGTCACCCGATGTCTGACCTGTTCTACTCGTTCGGCAATCAGCTGCCTGGCGCACTGCAGCTCAACAACTTCCCGCATTTCCTGCAAGATCTGAGCATCCCGGGCAATCCGTTCTTCGACGTCGGCACGGTGGATGTCTTGCGGGCACGTGAACGTGGCGTGCCGCGGTACAACGAATTCCGCCGCCAGCTCGGGCTGAATCCGATCGAGAGCTTCGACGACCTCGCCGATGATCCCCATATCCGGTCGGAGCTGAAGTTGATCTACGGCGACAAGCCGGGAGACGTCGAGCAGCTCGACCTACTGATCGGCACGCTTGCCGAGGGCCATCGGCCGACCGGTTTCGGCTTCGGCGAGACCATGTTCCAGATCTTCATCCTCAACGCCAGTCGCCGACTGCAGGCTGATCGTTTCTACACCGACTGCTACCACGAGGAGTACTACACCACGGAGGGCATGCGCTGGATCGACCAGACCGACTTCAAGGCCGTGATCCTGCGACACCACCCCGAACTGGCCGACACCGGCCTGGCGAACGTGAAGAACGCGTTCGAGCCGTGGGACGAAACGCCCGTTCTGGATCCTGCGCGCCATCCTTTGCGCGCCAGCGACTCCGAGACCAAAGACAACCCGTGGCTCGGCGACGGATACCGCCGCGCGCCAGCGTAGGAGGGGGGACGAAATGCTGAGATGGTATCTGCGGCGGGCGTTCTGGAACGTGATCGGCTGGGGGAAGTTCAAGATGAACAAGCCGCTTGACATCCCACTGCCGCCTGCGGAACGACACCTCATCGAGCCGAGGCCGATGATCGAGGTGATTCCCGAGGTGCCGTTGAAAAACGTGATGGTCTGCGCGCGCGCCGACATCCCGCCCGAGGAACGGGTGCCGCGCAATACCGCGTTCTACCGGTTGCAGGTCTGGCTGTACAAAACCTTTCTGTCGCCGATGCAGCCCGGCCTGCCCCAGATCGACGCCGACCCGCAGGCCGCACTGGACCGGGCCTTCACGCGACTCCATCGCAAGCAGTTCCGGCCGCCCGAATTGCCTGCCGAGTATCTCGGCATCGCCGACCTGGGCTCGCTGGCGGTGCGCGGGCCCTTCGCCTGCTACACCACCCGCGTCGATGACGACACCTGGGAGTGGGACCTACGCATTCTCGACGACTACGAGTACCACCTAGGCCTACTGAACATAGGTTCGCGTGTGTTCTTCGGTGTAGACCCACTGCGTCGTTCACTGGAAGCCAGGCGCATCGAATGCGTGCTCGGCTCAATTGAACCAACCGACCCGGAGTGGGAGCAGGCGGTCAAGATCGCGTTGTGCGCAGCCTCGACACATGTCTCCCTCGTACGGCATTTCAACTGGGTGCACCTGGCGGGAGGTGCACAATTGGCGATCGCGACGCGGAACGCCTTCTCCCCCACCCACCCGCTGTGCAGGTTGCTGTGGCCGTACATCTTTGCCACCCAACAAAGTAACGACATCGTCACCCGCGGTCAGATGGCACGCGGCGGCGATTTCGAAAGCACCTTCAGCTTCACCTTCGAGGGAATGTGCCAGTTGTTCGACGAAACTCATCTCGCCTATCCGCATCTCGTCAACGACCCCGAGGCCGACGGTGACGCGCGCGGTGTGCGCAACGCCGGCTTCGACACGCCGACGCAGGACAACTTGGAGGCGCTGTTCGACGTATTCCACCGCTTCGTGTGCAACTACCTGGAGATCTACTATCCCCGAAATTCCGTGATCGACGACGCAGAGACGCTGGGCTGGCTCGAGCAACTCAACGCACTCATTCCCAACGGCGTTGGCGTCACCCCCCACAATGTCACGTGGACCGACTTGGCGCGGCTGCTGGCGCGTCAGCTGTATCTGGTGACCGTCCAGCACGAGATCCTCGGCAGTTACATGTGGGACTACCAGCTTTGGACGCACCGTGCGCCCGCGCGGGTATACAGCGGTTTCAGGCGCGAGCCGTTGGACGTCTATCAACGTCTGGTCAACGCCAACTTCAACCTGAACGTGCACAGGCGCGAGCTGATGTCTGACTTCACCTACCTCGCGCTCGACGACTCCGCGAAGGCGGCGATGGAGCGATTCCAGTGCGAACTCATGGAGCTGCAGACAGAAATGGACAGCCAGCCTCGTCCGGTTTGGCGGCTTGATCCACGCGATTTAGAGGTCAACATCAACGCGTAGGCGGGACGAATGGTCAACGACGATCTGCTGGAGCTTCGGGTACACGGCGTCAACAACACGCCACCCGCGAGCCTGCTCTACGCGATTGGCGAAGAGTACGGCGATTCGCTGGTCGGTGTGTACGGGCAGAGACCGAACACCGGATTGGTGCGGGCGTTGTCCTGGGGAGGCCTTGCCCGGATGTCGCCGATTCCTCGCATCCGATTCGCCGGCTGGCTCCAATCGGTGGGCTCGGCGGCGTGGCTTCTTGTGCTGCCGTTCGGTTTGGCCAACGTCGCTTATTGGTCGCGACGCCTAACCCTGCCGGGCGAGCAGTACCGGGGCGCTCGCGTCACGGCCGGCCTGACACGGGTTTTCTCGTTGGGGCTGACGCTGCTGCTGGCATCGTCGGTGTGCTCCGTCAGCCTCGACATGACCGACGGCCGGGCCCGCGTGGAGGAACCCCCGCTGCCGTCCTGGCTGCGGTGGCTTGGAAACCTCGAACCCGGGTGCCGGCTGGCCATGCTGTCGGCGGCACCCCTGCTTGCGATGCTGATCCTGTTCGTGCTGGCCCGCCGCAGCCGCGTTAAGTATGACTGGGGAAAAGACCTCCCGCAGTCGGCGCCGAATTTGAGCCCCCGGGGAACAGCGCAGGCCGACGTGTGGAAAATCGGCAGCCGAGAGTTCTGGAACAACGCAGACCTGTCCACGCACAACTCCGCCGTTCACACCGCCGCCGGCGTGGCGCTCACCTCGATCTGGACCGGACAGATCTGGTTCACCCAGCACCACCGCGTGGGTGTCGCAGTGGTCGTCATCTCGCTGGCCATCGTCACGGTGTGCGTTGCGCTGATCGCCTGCATGCCTCTGGTCACCGAGGGAAGAGCGATCGGTAGGAAGCGAAAGGCGCTCACGTGGTTGGTGCTTTCGGCGAGCATCGCACTATTCACTGCGCAGTTCTCTGCGCTGCTCTTCAGCTATTCGCCGACGCAGGAAATCAAGCCGCTGGCCGGGCTGTCGTTCGTGCCCGGCGCGCTGGTGTTCATGCTCTTGGTGCTCGCCGTGTCGGCGCTCGGCTGGCGGTGGCAGCGAAGGTGGTCATACGTCGTGGCTGCAGTGCCGGTGCTACTCGGCGCCGCCGTCCTCGTCGTGCACCAATGGAAACTGGTCGGGGATCACGAATTAGTGCTTGTCGACCGTATTCTCGCCGTGGCGCTCACCGTGCTCGCGGTTGGCTGGCTGATGTTTCTCTATCGGGGGGGCGCACGCCATAGCGAGGACGCTTGGCAGGGCACGGCTCCTGGTGTGCTGATGATTCTGGCGCTGTTCGCGGCCGTGCTGTTCTCGACGGTGTTCGTGATGGCGGCCGCGGCACTGTTGGGCGACGGCAACATCAGGATCAATGACACCGAGTGGTTGACCGCTCCGCCGATCTACCTCAGTTTCGCGTCGATGCTCCTACCAGTGGTCATCGCGCTGTTGCTCCTCGTCATTGTTGTCCTCGGCCGAACCATGCTGTTCTGCCGCAATCCGATTGAGCCGGAACTGGACAGGACCACTCAGCCGGGTGCTCAGGTATTGGCTCGGCGGGCAGCGCTCTTCGACACCTCACCGCATGTGCCCTGGTGGGGAAAGCTACCGCGACTGCGCCGCCAATGGCACTTGAACCCGACGCGCTGTCGGAAACGCAGACTCGCCGCGACCGCCCATCGAGCCGAACCGATGGCGGCCGTGCTCGCCGCCGTCGCCGGCTTGGCGATATGCGGCGGTCTGATCCTCAGCCTCATGCTGCACAACGGATCCCTGGTCCAAGAGGCATCCGCCGTGAATTTCTCTCGGAAATGGGGGGTCTGGATCGCCGTGGTGGTGGCCGGCTTCATCGCCGGTCTGGGCACGACACGGGGTCGACCGCTGGGCATCGTGTGGGATCTCATCTGCTTCCTGCCCCGTGCCGCACATCCATTCGGCCCGCCGTGCTACGCGCAACGAGCGGTGCCGGAGGTGCTCAACTACTGCCGGGCATGGCTCAATACACCGGGGCAGGGTGAGAACGCACCGCCGCGAAAGCTGATCCTGTCCGCCCACAGCCTTGGCGGTGTGCTGGCGGTCGCGACCGTTCTCTTACTTGCCGAAAAGTACAGCAGCCGTATCGCCCTTGTCACCTACGGATGCCAACTGCGGGCTTACTTCGCGCGGATCTTCCCCGAGCTGCTCGGGCCGCGGATCCTCGGCGTGACGACCTCGCGTCCTGCACGGCTCTTGAGATGCCCAACGTTCGACGACAGGGACTCCGCCGTCCCCGACGGCGGCGACTTTCCCCCCTCCGTTCGAGACGTATTGACCGGAGCGGATTGCGTGCGGTGGATAAATCTCTGGCGCCCAACGGATTATCTCGGATTTCCCGTCGAATCGCGTACGCCCTGCAATGACATAGATTGGCCCGCCGACGAGGTGACAGCGGAACAGTCGGCGCACGGCCAGATCGTCGCACCGAAGCCCGCCGAACAGTCGGCGGCTGAAGATTCGGTCGGCAATCAAACGCCGATCCAGATGTCGGTTGACATCCACGAGTTGAAAACCCCCGCTCCGATGGAGACCTCGGTGCGTTTCGCGTCGACGACAACGGTTCGAGTCGACACTCACAGCGACTACTTCCGCGCGAGCCAGTACCCAGACGCGATCAGCAGGCTCAGGGAGCGCCTTGGTGCCGCGTCGTCGCGGCGGGTTCGCGACGTGCCCGACGTCGACCCGGTTCCCCATTGATCGCTGGGCTCAGCGATCGTCATCGACCTCGTGACGAAAACGTCGGTGCAGCACTTGCCTGGACACTCCGAGCTGTTGGCCGATCTCACCCCAGGAGTAGCCGACGGCTCTGGCTGCCCTCACCGCGTCGGCGTACCGCACGCGGGCGCGGTCGAGGTCCTGGGGTGCCTGACGAAGTTCGCGTCGGCACTCGCCTGTCGATATCTCGCGGTTGATTGCCGAGAAGGTGTCGTCGCGTTCGCTCCGGCCCCGCTTCTGCCTCCTGGTTACGTGGTCGAGCCGAGCAAGTGAATGCCGAGGCGGGCTTCACACCGAAACTGCTGCCGGCGTGAGGTCATCTCACGCAGGGGACGCTGCCGGTGTTCATCACCGTGAGATTCGTCGGCGTCGGTGCTGCCTCACCAGTGGCTGTCGCGGCCACCGTGGTTTGGCTGGGCATCTGCGTTGTGGTGGCGTCCGCTGTGGAGGCCAGCGCGTCGATGTACTCGGAGGTGTGAAAGTCGGTGCCGACGGTGAGCAACACGGTGTCGGGTGCAATGGCATCGGAGGCGACAGCGCGCAGGCCTGTCTCGTCGGCCAGTGACTCAGCCGCGGATTGAGCTCCTCTGCCATAGGTGATGCTGCTCGCCGCGCTCACGGAGCCGGCGGTACCGACCGACCCTTCGGTGAAATCGTCCTTCGCCAGAGCCTTTTGGACAGCGGCCGCCACGCCGTCTCGGCCGGCGGCATTGACCACGTCGAGGGTGACGCGCTGTGCGGAGGCGCGGTAGCTCTCTGTCATAGATTGGGCGGTGGACGGGTCTTCACCGGACAACAGCTTGCGGGTGATGGTTCGGATAGCTTCCACGTCGACGATGTTGACGTCCTCGCCGTCCGGCAGGGTGCGGAAATCAGTGACGGGCAACGTATAAAACTCGACCGACCTATCGATCGCCGCCGACGCGAACGGAACCAGTTCCGCTAGGTCGAAGCCTGCGTCGACGGCAAGGTTCTGCTTGGCGACGTCCAGCAGGGCGTGTAGCTTGACGGGGTTCCACAACGTACCCCCGTGGCGTACTGCAGACACGACCGACGCCATGAAGGCCTGCTGTCGGCGGGTTCGGTCAAGGTCGGTGAACAGCACGTCGTTGGCGTCGCGTCGTTGCCGCACGAACGACATCGCCTGCGCCGCGTCGATCTGTTGAGTGCCCGCATGAAACTCGGCGCCGGAGTAGTAGTGGTCCGAAGTGTCCTCGTTCAGGCACACCGTGATCGGCTCCACCACGCGCGCGATTTGGAAGAAGGCCCCGAGGGTGATCTCGACGAAGTGGTCGATGGGGATTTGCAGCAGATCCTTGACTGCGTCGATCTGCGCTCTGCGGCCGGCCTCGCGCGCCGCTTGTTCGCGCGCCGCCATATCCGTCGACGCATCACCGGTGGTTTGTGAGTCCATCATGTTCTGGTAGGCGAGCCGGTACGCCGCTTTGATCTTGCCCTGACAATCCGGCGTCGGGCAGTCGGGCAGTTCGACGTAGTCGTCGCGGGGAATGGAGATCGCGGTGACGGGCCCATCCCCCGCCGGTATGTGCACCACGATGAGCACGTCCGCGTCATAGCTGCCCGACGTCTCGTCGCCGGCGTGCATCGCCTCGAGGATATTTTCGTCCAGCGGCTGGCCCTGCTGGTCGCGGCGGCTATCCAAACCGATGAGCAGGATGTTTTGCTCGGTTCCCGTTGACGTGGGGGCGCCGTCCAATGCCGCCGAGGTGGTGATCCCGTCCGACACGTCGTGGTACGTGGTCCATGCGATCGCGGCGAGAACGACTATCACGGTCACGATCAATCCGCCGAGGGCCCTGCCCGAGAGCCGCGACGAACGGCCGATCGACCGGCCATCGGCACGGTGTCGCCCTCGTGTGGTCGGTCGGGATCTATCCGGATCCCAGCCGCTTTGTCTCATAACAAACCGGGATTCCCCTGCGGAACGCGCTTAAGCAGCCAGTGCAATCTCAACCGCGTCATGCCGGCGCATCGCAATGCCGCTGTACGGTGGCGACCGTGATTTTCACTCGAACGTCCTCTCTCGCGGTCGCAGCGTCCGCGGCTTCCCTGCTCATGTTGCTCGCCGCATGCGGATCGGACTCGGATACGGCGACTTCGTCGACGACCACTACCTCTTCGTCCACCGAAAACGACCCGTTCTCGGTACCTGAGACACCGACCGCCGACAGCGCGTGCCCCACTGCCGCGCCAGCCGGCGGGGGTGCACCGGAATGGACGCTGCCCGGCTCGACGGGCAGTGTCGCGGTGACCGGATCCACCGAAACGGCGGCTCCGCGCGTCGACGTGAAAGCTCCGTTCAGCGTGACCGAGACGCAGGTGCAGACACTCAAGGCCGGTGAAGGACCCGTCGTCGCAGACGATGCCACGGTGCTGGTCTGCTACATGGGCGTGAACGGACGCGACGGCACAGTGTTCGACAGCAGCTACGAGCGTGGTAGCCCCGTCGACTTCCCCCTCGACGGCGTCGTCAAGGGCTTCCAGAAAGCCATCGCGGGACAGAAGGTCGGCTCGACGGTCGGTGTCGCGATGACCGCCGCCGATGGCTACCCCGACGGCGAGCCCCGGGCCGGAATCCAGCCAGGAGACTCGCTCGTCTTCGCGATCAAGATACTCGACGTCGTGAACTAGCTGCTGCTAGCGCCTCAGCGAACCGGGCGGCCAGTCATAGCCGATCTCGTCGCAGATCGGCGGGATGATGAAAAGTGATCCGCGCGGACTGCAGAAGGGCATGCCCGGCGGCGGTGACAGCGGAGCCGCTGCCGGGCCCATCAGCGGCGGTGGAGGCGCGACCTGGCGCGGTGCGCCCGACCACGGGTAGATCGTGCTGCTGTTGACGTCGAAGATGCCCTCAGAGTTCCAGTACCAGTCGTGGCAGATGTTCTGATCCCAACTGAGCACCTGGCCGCCCGGTATCGCCGGATCGCCAGGACACCAGTGGGTACAGGTCATCCCCTGCGGACAGTTGCCGCCTTGATAGCTGGGGCCCTCGGCGGTGGCAGGACCCGCGCCCACGGTCAGCCCCGTTAACGCCACGGCACCGGCCACGACTGCCGCCGCTGCGAACCGCGAAACTTGGCTCATCTGTTTCCTTTCATCGCGCGTCGCCCCGCTGGCGTTGCTTACCGCAAGTAGATATGCGGCAACCGACTACCGATCCCAAGAATTGCTACTGCGGCCTCAGCAGTGGCCGCAGATCGTCGAGCCGGTCGAACAGATGCCAGATGTAGGACGACGACCCGTTCTCCCGGTGGGCATGCAGATCGGCCAGTTCGGGATCATCGCAATAGCTGTCAAAGGCGTCCTTCGAATCCCATTCAACGAGGATCAGCACGGTGCGTGGTTCGATATCGCCGAGGAGCGACTCGCGGAACTGCCCGAGTGCCACGACGCGACCGCCGTGCTTGGCGACCTCGGCGGGTGACCGCTTGGAGTAGGCGAGGTACTCGTCGCGACTGGCGATATCGAACAGGTTGAGCGCATAGACCGTCACGGGCGTGACAGTACCGCCGCCGGAATGCTCTCGATCGATTAGTGATGAAGCGACCGTATGTCTTTCACAGGAGTAGTTCCCTACGACAACGCGCTGTCCCGTGCCTTCTCGAGGGCGGCAACGAGTGCATCGACCTCCGAACGGCGCTCCGCCGGCACGTTCAGGGAGTAGAACGTGCCGACGTTGACGATGACCTGAAGCAACTGCTCCTTCTCGCCGCCGAAAAGCTTCTTGCGCCTACTGAACTCTTTGACCTCGGTACCGGAGTACCTGTCCGCCGGGTTGCGGCCGCGTGAGGTGTTGCTGCGCAGCTTCTCGACCCAGTTGCCGTCGACCACAATGCTTTCGCCGTCGATCCCATCGATTCGGAACATTGGGTGATCGTAACGGGCCACGGCGGACGAGTCCTCCGGTCTCATCAGCCGTTCGGGCAGCTCGTGGTCGGGATGAACAGCGACCAGCACCATCCCGGCGGAAGCGGCGGCGTCAAGTTCGGCGGAGGCGGCGGAGGCGCCGGCGGCACCTCGCCTTCGAAGATGTTGTGAGCGACGTTGCCCTGCCCGCTGCGGACATACCAATACGTGTGGCAGACGGACTCATCCCAGACCACCGGATAGACGCGTTTGTTGCCGGTCTCCACCGGCGGGTCCCCCGGGCACCAGGTGCACGGCCCCTCGGGGCTGTCCTCCGGGCATCCGGGCCAAGAGCCGCTCTGCGGCAACGGTGCGACGGGCCGCGCCGCGGCGGTGCCCTCGGTGATGCCCATCCCCGCGACAGCGACGCCTAGCGACAGCAGCGTTCCCGCCAGGATCCTTTTTCCCTTGTTCATGTGATGCGTCCTTCGGTCATGCGCCACGCCTGTGGCGTCGATGAAGCAAGTACACAAGCGGCCGATCGCTACCGATCACAAGAATCGCCTGCCCTACCGTCGCGCGGTTCGTCCACCTTCTTCTGCCACCGCGCCTGACGCTGGATATCTTTCGTCAACGCGCGCGCGACGACACGCCCGTCAACCGCCGCCTGCAACAGCATCGATCGCGCGGTAGATCCGCTGCTCACTGACCGGGCGGGGGGTACCGAGCTGCTGGGCCCACAGGCTCACTCTCAACTCCTCGATCTGCCAGGCGATGTCGCGGACGCTCGTCGAGGTTTGTCGCGCGGTCGGCAGCGCCCGCACGAGTTCGTCGTAGGCATCCTCGACCGCGTGCACCTGTTGCATTCGCTGCCGGTCGGCTTCGATGCCGTGGGGCAACCGGTCGAGGCGTCGCTGGATGGCAGTCAGGTAGCGCGCGACGTCACCGAGGCGTTCTGGTCCACTGGCCGTGACGAACCCGGCGGGCAACAGCCGGTCAAGCTGCGCGCGGATATCTGCGATCGCTTCGGCTTGATTGGCGGTCGGTTCGGCGGGCAGGCGCAGTTGCACCTCGTGCAGAGCGGTGAGCGCCTTCTCGGCGCGACCGACGACGTCGAGTGTCGAGGCGGCAAGCCTTTCCGCAACCCGGTCGCGCAATGTAGCGAAATCGCTTCTGGTCCAGACTGGTCCGGGTATCAACGCGTCGGTCGCGGCGTCGGCGCAGTCTTCGAGCAGTGCGTGGAGAGAACCGGCCGGGTTGTTGCCGAGTGTCAGGCGGGTCCTCGGATTCAGTTGCCGCTCGACCGATTTCACCGGCGACGCCACGCTCAGCCTCAGCAGTCGCCGGATGCCGGGACCGACAGCGCGGTCCTGCTCGGCGGAGGTGGCGAACACGCGCAGATCGACGGCGTTTCCCGCGTCGACGAACCCGGGATAGCCACGCACCGCGCGTCCGCCGACTGTGCGCTCGACGGTGCGGGGCACCTCGTCGAGATCATCGGGCCAGCTGCGAAGCCCTGTCCGCTCGAGGTCGCCACCGACCGCATCGGCCACCGCGCTTTGCGCCGTTGTGGCCAGCTGTTCCTGGAGGTGGGTGAGGTCCTTGCCCCTGGCGACCTCGGCGCCGTCGGCGGACTCGACGGCGAACGTCACCCGCAGATGCGGCGGCAACTTGTCCAGATCGAACGCGTCGATGGGCACCAGAACACCGGAGCGACGGCGCAATTCGCGTTGCAGTCCCTCCAGTAGCGGTTCTGCGGCGGGATCGATCCCGGCCATCACAGCGCGTGCCGTATCGGGAGCGGGGACGAAGTTGCGGCGCAGTGCCTTGGGCAGCGAGCGGATGAGTTCGGTGATCAACTCCTCGCGCAACGCGGGCACCTGCCATGCGAATTCGTCGCCGCCCAGCCGGGCCAGGACGTCGATCGGCACATGGACCGTCACGCCGTCGTCGGCCGCGCCGGGCTCGAAGCGATACGTCAGCGGCAGCGCGACGTCGCCGGCCTGCCAGGTGTCGGGCCGGTCGGCACCTGCCGCGTCGTCGGTGCGCAACAGGTCGTCACGGGTGAAGGTGAGCAGGTTCGGTGTCTTGTGCCGCTGCTTCTTCCACCATGCGTCGAAATGCCGTGTGGAGACGACGTCGGCAGGAACCCGCGCGTCGTACCAGGCGTAGACCTCGTCGTCGGTGACCAACAGGTCGCGTCGGCGGGCGCGTTCCTCCAACTCCTCGAGTTCGGCTCGCAGGCGGGTGTTGTCGCGGACGAAGTGGTGTCGGGTCTGCCACTCCCCCTCGACGAGCGCGTGCCGGATGAACAGTTCGCGGGCCAGCGTCGGATCGATCTGCCCGTAGTTGACCCGGCGGCGCGTCACGAGCGGCAGCCCGTACAGCGTCACCCTTTCGTAGGCCATCACCGCACCGCGTTGTGCGTCCCAGTGCGGCTCGCTGTGCGTGCGCGCCACCAGATGTGCGGCGACGCGTTCGACGTCCTCCGGCTGGATCCGCGCGGCCGTTCGCCCGTAGAGCCTGCTGGTCTCGACCAGGTCGGCGACGACGATCCAACGGGGTGGGCGTTTCGCGAGGACCGAGCCCGGCGCCAGCACGAACTTGCTGTTGCGCGCGCCCTGGAATTCGCGTGAATCACCGTCGCGCATCCCGATGTGCGACAGCAGGCCGGCGGTGACCGCCGCGTGGACGCGTGAGGCATCGGCCGGCTCGTCCTGCTCGCGGATACCCATGTCGCGCGCGATGCTGCGTAGCTGACCGGTCAGGTCCTGCCATTCCCGGATGCGCAGGTAGTGAAGAAACTCTTCGCGGCACATCCGGCGAAATGAGTTGCCCGACCGTTCCTTTCGTTGCTCCCGTAGATACCGCCACAGGTTGAGGTAGGACAGGAAGTCGGAGTTCTCGTCGGCGAACCGGGCGTGCTTCTGCCGGGCCGCCTCCTCCTTGTCCGCGGGGCGCTCACGCGGATCCGGGATGGCCAGTGCGGCGGCCAGCACCAGAACTTCGCGCACGCAGTTCTCTGATTCGGCCGCCAGGATCATGCGGGCCAGCCGGGGATCGACGGGCAACTGCGCGAGCCTGCGCCCGAGCGGGGTGAGCGCGCCGTCGCCGTCGAACGCACCGAGCTCCTGCAGCAGCTGCACCCCGTCGCGAATGCTGCGCCGCTCCGGCGGGTCGAGAAACGGAAAGCTCTCCATGTCGCCGAGCGCCAGTGCGGCCATCTGCAGGATCACGGCGGCGAGGTTGGTCCGCAGGATCTCGGGGTCGGTGTAGCGGGGCCGCGCCGCGAAATCGTCCTCGGAGTAGAGCCGGATACAGACGCCTGGCGCCACCCGCCCCGAGCGGCCCGCCCGCTGGGCGGCGGACGCTTGGGAGATCGGCTCGATCGGCAACCGCTGCACCTTCGTTCTGCGGCTGTAGCGCGAGATACGGGCGGTGCCAGGATCGACGACGTAGCGGATGCCCGGCACGGTCAGCGACGTCTCGGCGACGTTGGTGGCCAGCACCACCCTGCGGCCGGTGTGCGGGGCGAACACCCGCTGCTGTTCGGCTGTCGGCAGCCGCGCGTAGAGGGGCAGCACCTCGGTGTTCTCGAGATGACGCAGCGCGTCCGCGGTGTCGCGGATCTCGCGCTCGCCGGAGAGGAAAACCAGGACGTCGCCGGGCGGTTCCTTCTCGAGCTCTTCGATGGCGTCGATGATCGCCTCGGTGGGATCGCGCATCTCGGTGCGCACCACTTCGTGATCCGGATCGTCGGGATCGTCGTCGCTCGCCGACGGAACAGTCACTTCCAATGGGCGGTAACGGATCTCGACAGGATAGGTACGGCCCGACACCTCGACGATCGGGGCACCGTCGCTGAGTCCATTTTCGGCTCCGCCGAAGTGCGCAGCGAAGCGTTGCGGTTCGATCGTCGCCGATGTGACGATCACCTTGAGATCGGGTCGGCGCGGTAGCAACTCGCGGAGATATCCGAGCAGGAAGTCGATGTTGAGACTGCGTTCGTGGGCCTCGTCGAGGATGAGCGTGTCGTAACGCAGCAGCCGCCGGTCGCGCTGGATCTCGGCGAGCAGAATGCCGTCGGTCATCACTTTGACCAGCGTGCGGTCGCTGACCTGATCGGTGAACCGGACGGTGTAGCCGACAGTGTCGCCGAGCGGGGTGCCCAGTTCGTCGGCGATCCGCTGGCCGACGGTGCGGGCGGCCAGCCTTCGGGGCTGGGTGTGTCCGATGGTGCCGCGAATACCGCGGCCGATGTCGAGGCAGATCTTGGGCAGCTGAGTCGTCTTGCCAGACCCGGTCTCGCCGGCCACCACGACCACCTGGTGCGCGCGTATCGCGTCGGCAATCTCGTCGCGCCGCGCGCTGACGGGAAGGTCCGGGTAGGTGATCGGAGGGCGGGCGGCTTCTCGAGTGGTGATCAGCGCCTCTGCCGCTGCGAACTCGTCTGCGATCCGGGCCAGCTTGTCAGGCCCTGCGCCACGAAGGCTTTTCAGCCGCCTGCCCAGCCGGGCAGCGTCCCTGACGGTGAGACCGTCGAGTCGCTTGCGCAGCTGCGCGACGGACGGTTCGGCCACTCCGAAAACGATAGGCGCTATCCGCCGGCCGCCCACTGCTTGGCCTGCTCGAGGTCGTCCAGGCCGAACACAGCCAGCTCGCCGGGCACCATCCACGCCATTGCGTGGACCGCGTGGCCGATCCACTCCTTGTCGGAGACAATCGCGATTCGCTTGAACGCGGAGTGGTGCTCGAGCATCAGACCGAGGCCCATCTTGAGGTCCTCGGCCAGTCCGCCCGCGCCGAAGCCCGCGTAGTCCGGGTCGATGACCTCGACGATTCTGATCTCGCCCGAATCTTTGAGCTCATCGAGAGCCGGTCTGAACCCGCGCAGATCCTCGCCGCTGAGACGACCGGAAACGCGAAAGCCGGTCACTCCTGCGGGAACGTCTGTCAGCACCTCGATGGGCATGCAATCCATTATCCGCGAGTTCCGCCTAGTTCTGTCGCGGTTGCAATTCCGCGACGAACGTCTCGAGGAACGAGTCGAGATCGGAGCCTCCGGCCGGCCTGATGACGAACTTCGTCAAGCCGGCGGCGATGTAATCGTCGAGTCGGCGGTGCAGCGTCGGCCAATCGGCCGCCACGAGGTCCGCGGGATCCAGATCGGGCCTGCGTTTGCGGATCCCCGCCACAACCGCCGCGGGCAGTTCACCGTCGCCGACAGCCAGATTGATCCCGAAGTGGTCGGGTTCGATCTCGCGGCCCGCCTTCTCTGCCGCGGCGGTGATCGCCTGACGGGCCAGCCCGGCCTCGGCGGCAGTCAGAAAGCTGCCCAACCAGCCGTCGCCGAGCGCGCCGATCCGCCGGAACGCGGCGTCCGTCGCTCCGCCTATCCAGATATCAAGCGGCGGAATCGGTTTCGGAAGCACCTGCGCTCCCCGCACGGTGAAGTAGTCGCCCGAGAAATCGACGTTGTCGTCTCGCAGCGCGGCGCGAAGCAGGCGCAGCGACTCGTCGAAGACCGCCGCGCGCTTGCCGTCGGGCACAACGAAGAGGTCGCGTTCGGCCGGTAACGCCGAACGGAGACCGAAGACCGGCAGAACCCGCTTGGGGGCGAGCGCGGCCAGCGACGCGAGCTGTTTGGCGACCAGCACCGGATGGCGGCCCGGCAGTACCGCCACCGACGTGCCCACCTTCATGCGCGTCGTGCGCGCGAGCGTGAACGCCATGCCGACGAACGGGTCCACCAGGTCGGAATAGACGAGTTCGGAGAACCAGAGCGAGTCGACATCGGCGCCCTCGAGGTAATCGACGATGTCGGCCAGCTGATCGGGACCTCGATCGGTTCCCAGTCCGACTCCGAAACGGATTTTCACCCGCGCCTCCTCGACTCGACGGTCTGTCTCATATCGCAACCAATACCCTGTCCCCGTGGCATCTGTCCTGTCGGTCAACCTCGCACGAGTCCGCCCGAACCCCGACGCACCGTCGAGGCGCACCGGTATCGACAAGGCGGCGACGGACGAAGCGGTCATGGTGCGGGCGCCCGGACCGATGCGCAGCGGTCTCGGCAGCGGCCTTGTCGGCGACACGATCGGCAATCAGAAGCTTCACGGCGGCGACGACCAAGCCGTCTACGTGTACGCCCGCGAGGATCTCGACGACTGGGAAACCGAACTGGCTCGGCGACTGACCAATGGCATGTTCGGCGAGAACTTCACGACGTCGGGCGTCGAGGTCACCGGCGCGCTGATCGGCGAGCGATGGCGCATCGGCAGCGACGGCCCGCTGCTGGAAGTGTCGGCGCCCCGCACGCCGTGCCGCACGTTTTCGGCGTTCCTCGAGATCGACAACTGGCTCAAAACGTTCACCCGCGCGGCGAAGCCGGGTGCCTACCTTCGAGTCATCACACCGGGAACGGTGCGCGCGGGAGATGCGATATCCATCGAATCGCGGCCCGACCACGACGTCACCATCGATCTGGTGTTCCGTGCCAAGATGTCGGATCCGACGTTGCTTCCGCATCTGCTGCGCGCGGATGCGCTCTCCGGCGAACTCAAGGCCTACGCCCGTCGCCGCATCGCGCGGCGTCACGCAGCAGATGATCGCCGAGACCCCGTCCGGCTACCTGACGACTGACGACACAGGTTTCGCCAGACGTCGTTTCGGGAACTAGCGATTTGCGGCTCGGCAAACCCCGAGCAAACAAACGCATACTGACCCGGGGGCTTGGGTAACGTCATGGGCTTCGTCGAGTTCGTGCAGGACCGCTGGCCGGTTCTGTCGTTCCTCGCCTATCAGCACATGAGCCTCGTCGTTCAAACGCTTCTTCTGGCCACCGTGATCGCCCTCGCCATCGGCATGCTGATCTATCGGTCACCGATCGGCGTGGCACTCGGGAACAGCGCTGCCGCCGTCGGCCTGACCATCCCTTCCTACGCCCTGCTCGGGGTTCTGGTCGGCGTCGTCGGACTCGGTGTCGTTCCCTCGGTGATCCTGCTGGTGTTCTTCGGCATCTTCCCGATCCTGCGCAACGTCGTCGTCGGCCTCAACGGTGTCGACAAGACGCTGATCGAATCCGCACGCGGAATGGGAATGAGCCGAGCGGCCACCCTGATCCGCCTCGAACTCCCGTTGGCATGGCCGGTCATCATGACCGGCGTCCGCATCTCGGCGCAGATGCTGATGGGCATCGCCGCGATCGCGGCGTACGCGCTCGGCCCCGGCCTCGGCGGCTACATCTTCTCCGGCATCTCGCGCATGGGCGGGGCCAACGCGACGAATTCCATCGTCGCCGCGACGGTCGGCATCCTGATACTGGCGGTCATCCTGGACACGGTCTTGAACTTCGTCACCCGTCTCACCGTCCCGAGGGGGATTCGTGTCTGAATCGAAAAGCACTGGCGGCGCACGGATCCTGCTCGACGGGGTGACCAAGAAATACCCCGCGCAATCGCAACCGGCCGTCGACAACATCACCATGGAGATCCCCGCAGGCGAGATCGTCATGCTCGTCGGGCCCTCCGGATGCGGCAAGACCACCACGATGAAGATGATCAACCGGCTCATCGAGCCGACGAGTGGGCGCATCCTCATCGGCGACGACGACGTCACCAAGCGCGACCCCGACCAGTTGCGGCGCCACATCGGCTATGTCATCCAGGGCGCAGGCTTGTTCCCCCACCTCACCGTCGGTGACAACATCGCGATCGTTCCCCGGCTCCTCAAGTGGGACAAGAAGCGCACCGTCACCCGCGTCGACGAATTGCTCGACCTCGTGAGCCTCGATCCGTCGCAATACCGCGACCGCTACCCGCGCGAATTATCCGGCGGCCAACAGCAGCGCATCGGAGTCGCGCGCGCTCTCGCCGCCGATCCGCCAGTGCTGTTGATGGACGAACCGTTCGGAGCCGTCGACCCCATCACCCGCCAACGGCTGCAGGACGAGTTACTGCGACTGCAAGAGGAACTGCGCAAGACCATCGTGTTCGTCACTCACGACTTCGACGAAGCCGTCAAGCTCGGAGACCGAATCGCGATTCTGCAGACCGGTTCCAAGATCGTGCAGTACGACTCCCCCGAACGGATCCTCGCCGAACCCGCCGACGACTTCGTGCGCGGCTTCGTCGGCGCCGGCGCTGCGCTCAAGCAGCTGACCCTGACCAGGGTGCGTGACGTCGACCTCCACGAGGCCGCTGTGGCCAGGGTGGGCGGCGAACCGGCCGAGGCCATCGCCGCGGCGCGCGCTCTCGACCGCGAGCACGTGATCGTGCTCGACGACCAGGATCGGCCGCAGCGGTGGTTGTCGCTCACCGACCTCGAACGGGCCGATGCCCTCAACGATGTCGCCCGCGACGAAGAACTGGAAGTCGTCAACATCGCATCGACACTCAACGACGCCCTCGACGTGATGCTCACCTCGTCACACGGGGTCGTGGTGGTGACCGGCAGACGCAACAGCTATCAGGGCGTGATCCGGGTCGAGACCATCATGGACGCGATGAGCGACCTGCGGCGCAACGAACAGCCGACGGGCACGCCGACGTGACGGTGCTCATTGCCGAACCAGCAACCGCCGCAGGCGGTTTCGACACGCGCGGGCGAAACCGTCGGCTCGGGTTCGGCCGGTGGGTCCTTCAACCCGCGCTCTGCATCGCGGTGGTCGCCGGCGCGCTGCTGTATGTCAACAACGCCGACGTGTCGGAAACCGAACGGCGTTCACTCGCGGTGCCGCAGTTGCTCACGCTGTTCCGCGAACACATGACGGTGAGCCTCGCTGCCACTCTGCTCACCTGCGCCGTCGCGATTCCCCTCGGAGTCGCGCTGACCCGCGGGCGGTTTCGTCGCTACTCGAAGCCGATCATCACCGTCGCCGGCTTCGGTCAGGCCGCACCGGCGATCGGTTTGATCGCGCTCGGTGCCGTTCTGTTCGGCATCGGCGAGGCGGGCGCGATCGTCGCGCTGACCGTGTACGGCGCGCTGCCCATCGTGGCCAACACGGTCACCGGTCTCGACGGCGTCGACCCACGGTTGGTCGAGGCGTCCCGCGGCATGGGAATGTCGGCGTGGTCCACCCTGTTCCGCATCGAGTTTCCGCTGGCGCTCCCGGTGATCGTGGCCGGCGTCCGCACCGCTCTCGTCCTCATCGTCGGAACCGCCGCACTCGCGTCGTTCACCGGTGCCGGCGGGCTGGGCCAGCTGATCACCACCGGCATCAAGCTGCAGCAGACCGTGACGCTGGTCGTCGGCGCCGTGCTGGTAGCCGCGCTGGCACTGTTCATCGACTGGCTGGCGCGGGTGGCCGAAATCGTCGCCGCGCCGAAGGGGCTCTGAGCATGGCCTTCCTCAAACGTGGACGCGCGCTGACGATGGCGACTGTGCTGCTCGCCGGCGTTGTCGCCGGTTGCGGTCTGCAGTCGGCGAGCGGCGCGATCCTCGAGGCCCGGCCCGGCATCATCCCGCACTACGACTCCCTCGAGGACGTCAAGCTGACCGTCGCGGCCAAAGACTTCACCGAGCAGTTGATCCTCGGGAACATGTTCTCCACGGTGCTCGCAGCGGCCGGCGCCGAGGTCACCAACCTCACCAACATCCCGGGAAGTTTCGGCGCCAGGAAGGCGATGACGAGCGGTCAAGCCGACATTGCGCCCGAATACACCGGCACCGGTTGGATCAACTACCTCGGCAACGAGAATCCGGTGAAAGGTGAAGAGGCGCAATACCTTGCGGTCAAGGAAGCCGACGCCAAGAACGGGCTGACCTGGTTGCCGCCCGCGCCCATGGACGACACCTACGCGTTCGCCATCCGCGAGTCGGAGGCCCAACGGCTGGGCGTCAGCAAGCTGTCCGACCTTGTGAAGCTCAACAAGGCCGATCTGACCTTCTGCATCGAAAGCGAATTCGCCAATCGCAACGACGGATTCGTCCCGATGCTGAAGACCTACGGGTTGAGCCGACAGCAGCTCGGCCGGGTCACCAACCTGGACACCGGTGTCATCTACACGGCGACAGCCGACGGCCAGTGCAATTTCGGTGAGGTGTTCACCACCGACGGCCGGATCCCTGGCCTGAAGCTGCGGGTGCTCGAGGACGACAAGGCCTTCTTTCCGCACTACAACTTGTCCGCGGTGGTCAATTCTGCGGTGCTCGGGAAACATCCCGAGGTGGCTGACATCTTCGCGAAGCTGAGCCCGAAGTTGACCAACGAGGTCATGCTGGAACTCAACGCCAAGGTGGACACCGGCGGAGAAGACCCGGCGATCGTGGCGCGCGACTGGTTGGTCAAGGAAGGCCTGCTGACCTAGGCGGATCGCCCGGTCGCGGTTGTCACTCGAGCCGTCCCACGCCCATGATGGGCGATATGGAGTCGACCCGGCTGGATCGGTGGTTGTGGGCGGTCCGGCTGACAAAGACCCGGCCCGACGCCGCCGATGCGTGCCGCGGTGGTCACGTTCGTGTCAACAATCGAGCTGCCAAGCCGTCGACGACTGTGTCGCCCGGGGACGAGGTGCGCGCCCTCGTCGGAAACCGGACGCGGGTGGTCGAGGTGGTCCGGGTGATCCAGAAGCGGGTTGGCGCTGCCGAAGCCGTGGCCTGCTACCTCGATCGAACGCCTCCACCGCCCCCCTCCCCGGTATCCGTTGCGCCACGTGATCGTGGCGCAGGACGGCCGACCAAGCGGGACCGTCGGCGTCTGGACAGATGGCGCGCGGCTCTGCGCTGATCGTTGGCGAGCCGGCTGCCAGGAGGGCCCCAACTTTCGAGAAAACAGGCGCGCGGCCGCAAGCTGACAGTCCGCAGGTTAGGCTGGTCGCGGTCGGCTGAGAGGTTCGGGAGCGTAGATGGTGAATTGGAAGCGCGGAGTGCTGGTTGTCGGATCCGCCGTGGCCTTCGTCGCGGCGCCGCTGGTGGTCGCCTCGCCTGCCTCTGCCGAGTGTCCCTGGGGCACGAAGCCGACCCGGTTCGAGGGCGTGTGCATCAGCGGTGCGGGCGGCGGCAGCGCGCCGATTCCTCCTGTACCTCCGCCCGCCGGTGGCGGTGCCAAGATCGTCAACAATCCGAACGGGTACGACACGGTCAACGGGGTTCCGTGCACCCCCGAGCACTACGCGGTCTGCTACGGAATGGCTCAGAACGGCTGATCCCCGCAGTCGGTTACCGGCACGTGATGTCGGTCCACGACGCGGTCAGCTTCGGGGATCGATGAGATCGCGGAATCGCGCCGCCGGGTAGGCGGACGCGCCCGCGTCCCGGATGCGGTCGACCAGTGCGCTGTCGGATGTCACCACCGTCAGGCTCTGCGGATCCGGATCCGCCTGCACAAGCCGAACAATCTCGTCGTCGGCTGAGTTGGCGGCTGCGCGCGGTGCCTGCGATATCGAAATCAACGAGGAGCTGATCGGCGGCGAGAGCGGTCGCTCGAACACCACCGTCACCCGGTCGTCCTCCGAAGCCCACTGTTCGAGTCGGTCGACCAGCGCGAGCATCGCCGCCCGCCGGTCTTTCCACCAGCCGTCTGGCCTGCTGCCGATCACGTTCATCGCATCGACGATCCAGCGCTGCGTCATTAACCGTCCAGTCGGCAAGCAAGCTGGTCGACGGTGAGGGTCCATCCGCTGTGGAAGCTGTCGAATTCCTCTGGGGGAAGCAGGGAATGCTCGATCGACATCAGGGTCTCCTCGTCCCCCACCGGTTCGAACGCGACGTTGACGATGCTTTCCCGTGTCGGGTCGGCCCAGTTGGAGTTGCTCCAGGTGAACCGCAGCAGGTGAGGCCGATCGATGGTCAGGAACTGTCCCGAGATCAGCAGGCGGGTGCCCTGATCGTCGATGTCGAAGCGGACGATGCCACCCACATGCGGTTCGACGGTGACGTCGAGCACCTGAACCGGACGTGGACACATCCACTCGTGCAGCGACTCCCGGTCCAGCCACTCATCGAACACCACGTGCGGCGCAGCGGGCATGACGCGCTGTACTCGCACGGTCGCCGTCTCGGTCACCGGCGATCTCGCTTCGTGCGAAGTCGCTCCGCCAGTGCGTCGGCGCGCGTCGCCCAGAACTCCGACTGCTCGTTGATCCACTCCTGGGCCATCGTGAGTCCGTCGGGTTGCAGGGAAAGCCAATGCTCGCGCCCGCGCACCTCACGCCGTACCAGTCCTGCCGTCTCGAGCACGCCGATGTGACGCGAAACGCCTGCGAACGTCATCGGAAGCGGCGCGGCGAGGTCAGAGATTCGGGCGTCGCCCGCTCGCAGCCTTTCCAACAACCATCGACGGGTCGGATCGGCCAGCGCTCCATACGCGCGGTCCAGAACCTGATCTTCAACCATTCTGTTGACTATAGCCACCGATCGTGCTGTGCTGGACAAAAGTCGTTCAACTGAGATGTTGAATGTTTAGAGTCTGACGACGGGAGCTTTTATGAAGACACCTCCGATCGTGTCGGCGCAGGAGTGGGAGGCTGCGCGGCAAGAAATGCTGGTCAAGGAGAAGGAACACACCAGGGCGCGTGACGCGCTCGCCGCGCAGCGACGCCGAATGCCGTGGACGGCGGTTGAGAAGGCCTACGAATTCGATGGCCCCGACGGCAGAGTCGGCCTGCTCGACCTCTTCCACGGGCGGCGTCAGCTGATCGTCTACCGCGCTTTTCTCGACCCCGGTGTGCACGGTTGGCCCGAGCACGGATGTACCGGCTGCTCGCTGATGGCAGACCATGTACCGAACCTGGGCCACCTGAATGCCCGCGACACCACGCTCGTGTACGTCTCCCGCGGCTCGCAGGCGGATCTTGCGCGAATCAAATCGCGAATGGGCTGGAAGCACCCCTGGTACACCATCGTCCCCGGGCCGGACGGCGCGTTCGACACCGACTTCGGCGTCGAAGAATGGCACGGCACCAACGCCTTCATCCGCGACGGCGAACGAATCTTCCGCACCTATTTCATCGACAACCGCGGCGACGAGGTGTTCGACAATACGTTCCACTTCCTGGACATCACCGCCCTGGGCCGACAGGAGACCTGGGAGGACTCCCCCGAGGGTTATCCGCAGACCAAGCCGTACGAATGGTGGCGCTGGAACGACGATTACGCCGACAGCGACTCCGCGCCGACGACGTGATCGACGTGTCGGCCGTCGGCCCAACTCAGGTCGCGAGTATCTACCAAGAATCGCGAGAGCGGGTCGCGGCACTGGTGACGGCCCTCGACGCGGCACAGCTGAACAGCGCGGTGGCGGCCTGTCCCGGCTGGTCAGTCCGAAACGTGGTGGCCCACTTGGCCGCGGTCGCCGAGGACATCCATCAGGGCCGCCTGACGGGGCCGCCGAGCGACGAGCAGACCGCGGCGCAGGTCGCCCGGTTCGACGGGATGGACGTCGACGAGATTCTTGCGGCGTGGTCGGCCGCCGCCGAGCAGTTGAACCGTCTGGCCGAAACCGCCGGGCTCGAACTGCCGGTCGGTGACGTCGCCAGCCATGAGCACGACATCCGCGGTGCGATCGGCAGGCCGGGCGCTCGCGATTCCGTGGCCGTCCGGTACTCGTCGGATCGGCTGTTGAGAAATCTGTCGACGCCTGTGCCGCTGCGCGTCGCCGTGGAAGATGGCGAGTACCGTAGCGGGCCCGAGGACGGACCCGAGTTACGGCTTCACACCACACGATTCGAGGCGTTGCGGTGGCGAACCGGCCGCCGCAGCCGGGGGCAGCTCGCAGCGATGGACTGGTCGGACGACCCGGAGGTGGTGCTCGACCATCTCTGCATGTTCGGCCCGAGCCGAACCGACCTCGTCGAGTAGTGCTGCAGCGGCAGGTGTGAAAGCGGCTCACGGCCGGCCCGGTAGGCCTCGACGACGCGGATGATGCGGCGCCGCAGCTCGGACCCGCGAGTGCGCGGCTCGCCGAATGTGTGTCCGCAGTCAGCGCGCCCCGCGGATGAGGCGCCCTGGACGCGCGCCGGTGTCGACGCCGTCGCGGCGGGTCACGACGCCGTTCACGATGGTGGCGGCATAGCCGGACGCCCCCTGCACCAGCCGCTGACCGCCCGCGGGCAGGTCGTAGGCCATCCGCGCCGGGTGCAGCGTCAGTGCATCCATATCGATGACGTTGACGTCGGCACGCTTGCCGACCTCGATGACACCTCGGTCGGAGAGGCCGAACAACTGAGCGGTGTCGTGAGACTGCTTGCGCACCACGAACTCCAGCGGCAGCCGTTCGCCGCGATGGCGATCCCGCGCCCAATGGGTCAGCAGGAACGTCGGATAGGAGGCGTCGCAGATCATGCCGCAGTGCGCGCCGCCGTCGGACAGACCGGAGACGCCCGCCGGGTGGGTAAGCATCTCGCGGATCGCGTCGTGGTTGCCGTAGTAGTAGTTGTAGAACGGCAGCATCAGCATCGCGCCCGCATCGGCCTCCAGCATCAGGTCGTACAGCGTGGCCAACGGGTCCTCGCCGCGCTCGGCCGCGATCTTCTCGACGGCCATATCGGGCGTCGGTTCGTAGTCGGGCGGATCACCGAGCGCATAGAGACGGCCGAGCGAGTACTGAACAAGCGCGAACATGTTGTCGAACAACAAGTTCGGGTCCGGCGGCAGGTCGTCCTCGGCGAGGATAGCCGCCTTGACGGCCGGTACGGCGAGGCGCTGCGCCAGTTCTTCCCGGCTGCACTCGGCTTTCAGGCGGCGGAACGTCGGGCGATGGGTGAAGGCGTGGTGGCCGGGAAAGCCGAACAGCATCCCGAACGGTCGCGCGGCGATCTGGGGATACAGCTGACTGCCGGCCTGATGCGCCGCTGCCGAGATGTCCAGTTGCTCGCGCCAGAGGTCGGGCGCCGCGTCGACCTGGATCATGCCGAACGAGATCGGCCTGTCGATCTCGGCGCCGAGGCGCTGCATCCATTCCAGCTCCTTCTTGGGCGCGATGATGTCCTCGCCTGCGACGCCCTGCGGCGCCAGTTCGAAGACGGCCCGCCCGCCGGCGGCCATTGCGCGGCCCAGCCCGAACAGTTCGTCCTCTGCCGCGTAGGTGCCGGGGACCGGCTCGCCGTCGATGGCGCGGTGGCCGATCGTGCGCGACGTCGAGAAACCGAGCGCACCCGCTTCGATGCCCTCCTGGACGATGCGAGCCATCGCCGCGATGTCTTCCGGTGACGCGGGTTCGTTGCGCGCTCCGCGCTCACCCATCGCGTACGCGCGCACCGCGCCGTGGGCGATCTGGCTTCCGACGTCGATGGCGAGGTCCTGCTTCTCGATGACGTCGAGGTACTCCGGGTAGCTCTCCCACCCCCACGACATGCCTTCTGTCAGAGCGGAGCCCGGGATGTCCTCGACACCCTCCATCAGACCGATCAGCCAGTCCTCTTTGCCCGGCCGCACCGGCGCGAAGCCCACGCCGCAGTTGCCCGCGACCACGGTCGTTACGCCGTGCCCGCTCGACGGCTCCAGCAGGCTGTCCCAGCTGACCTGGCCGTCGTAATGGGTGTGGATATCCACGAAACCGGGCGCGACGATCCTCCCCTGCGCGTCGATCGTCTCCGCGGCATCGCCTTCCAGCGCGGGATCACCCGCGCCGCGACGGCGGATCTCGACGATCTTGCCGTCCTTGATTCCCACATCGGCTCGGAACCGGTCCGCACCCGTTCCGTCGACAACGGTTCCGTTGGTGATCTTGAGGTCGAACACGACTACTCCCTCGATCTGCGGGCAGGCGGGCGACTTCGCTCCATGTCGCCGCCCGAGCGGCTACGGTCGTCAATGTAACACCGTTACAGACCTGTGGCGCCGAATAGGAAGGGCCAATCGTGACGGAAACCGTGCAGGCGCCCAGCCACCGCGAAGACGCCATCGGCACCGCGCCGGATCGCCCGACGCGGGTGCCCGTCGATCGCTACCGGTCCCCGTCATTCGCGCAGCTCGAGACCGACCGGATGTGGCCGACGGTGTGGCAGGTGGCCTGCACTGTCGACCACGTCGCAGAACCAGGCGACTACTTCGAGTACAGGTGCGGTCCCTACTCGGTCGTCGTCGTCCGCGGTGACGACGGTGAGCTTCGCGCGTTCCAGAACGTGTGCAGACACCGCGGGAACTCATTGTGCTCAGGGTCGGGCTCGCAACTGCGCGAGCTCAAGTGCGGCTATCACGGGTGGACGTGGGATCTGTCCGGAGCGCTCAAGCGGGTGCCCAACCGGAAAGGCTTCGGCGCGCTGCGGATGTCGGAGTTTCCGCTGTTGGCGGCCAGGGTCGACACCTGGGAACGGTTGGTCTTCGTCAACCTCGACGTCGACGCGATGACGCTGGACGATTGGCTCGAAGCGGTGCCGACTGACATCGCGTGGTGCGGCCTCGGCGACTTCCGTTGCTACGCGACCATCACTGTCGAGGTCGATGCCAACTGGAAGACGATCGCCGACGGGTTCAGCGAGACGTATCACATTCAGACGCTGCACCCCGAGTTGCACAGATGCATGGACGACGTCTATGCGCCACAGGTGATCTGGGGGCGAACCGGTAAGTCCGAGCAGGCGTACGGGGTCCCGAGCCCGCACATCAAGGAGCCGCTCTCCGACGCCGAGGTATGGGACGCGTACGTGGCGACTCAGGGCGCTCTGATGGGAGTCGAAGAGGGCACCCCGCTGCCCGCCGACCGGGAGCCCGGCCGATCGGTTGCCGAAGTGATCGCCGACCGGACAAAGAAATTCGCATACCAACGCGGTGTCGATCTGAGCTGGGCCTCGACCGATCAGGTCATGCGGCTGCATCAGTACAACGTCTTCCCCAACATGTCGCTTCTGACCAACGCCGACCACATGACGGTGTTGGCCGCCCGGCCCGGGCCCGATCCCGATCACGGCGAACTGGTGATGATCCTCTGGACGCGGATGGCACCCGGCGCACCGCGAATCACGCCCACCGATATGCGGATGACAGCCGAGGAGGCGCACCCCGGCCTGGTGCTGACCCAGGACATCGCCGTGCTTGCGGGGCTTCAGCGTGGCCTGCACCAACCCGGTTTGACGCACCTGACGCTGTCCAGCGAGGAACGTCGCGTGATCAACATGCATCGCAACCTCGAGCGCTGGTTGGATCTGCCGGAGGCGGAGTTGATGACCGGGGGCGAAAATCCGTGAAGGAATCCGTCGACGCCGAGACGATCCTCGAGACCGCCGCCCGCCTGATCGAGGTTCACGGCGTCGACGGCTTCACCATGCGCAACCTCGCCGAAGAGCTCGGGGTCGCCGTGACCTCGATCTACTGGCACGTCGGCGGCCGCGACAAGCTGTTCGACAGCCTCGTGGACTGGCTGCTGAGCCGAATGGCGCACCTGCCCGCCGAAGGCGAGACCCCCCTCGATCGCATCGCCTCGCTTGCGCGCTCGCAGCGCAAGGCCCTCATCGAACGACAGCATCTGTTGGCGATCGCACACGAGCGTGACCGAACACCGTTGCTGTTCTTACCGATTCAGCAGATGCTGGCCGTACAGTTGGCCGACGTCGGCGTCACCGGAACCGATGCGGCGCTGGTTCTGCGCGCGATCCAGGTCCACGTGATCTCATCGGCCGTCATGCAGTTCTCGGCGGTTCGGGGCGCCAAGCACGACGAAGAGGATCCCTCGCTGTGGAGCGAGGACTGGCCCGACCGCGCGCTCGTGGAGGCGCTGCAGTCCCCGACCGACTACGACGCCGTCTTCGAATACGGGCTCAGCGCGCTTCTCGCGCCGCTGCGGCCCGCGTGATCGCGTCGGCCGAACGGTCGATGTCGTCGTCGGTTGTCGCCCAGTTGCAGACCGACACCCGAAGGACATACCGGCCGCTCCATGTCGTGCCGCCGAGCCAGCAGGTCCCGTCGCGCTGGACCGCGGCGACCACGGCCCTGTTGGCGTCGTCGCCGCCGGGCAGTGCCACCAGCACCTGGTTGAGCACGACGTCGTTGACGATATGGGCGCCGGGGATCGCCGACAGCCGATCAGCCATCCGCCGGGCCTGCGCGCAGTTGCGGTCCACCATCTCGGCCAGCCCGGCCCGACCCAGCGACCGCATCGCCGCGTAGATCGGCACCACCCGTGCGCGCCTGGAACTCTCGGGGACGTAGTTGGTGCTGTCACGCTGGCCGGCGTCGGCGACGAGGTACGGGCCTGCAAGGCTCATCGCGGCGACATGAGCGTCGTGGTCGGCGACGATGGCCATCGCACCGTCGTAGGGCACGTTCAGCCATTTGTGCGCGTCGACGGCCCACGAGTCAGCGCGGTCGACGCTCGCCGTCAGGTGGCGCAGCGCGGGCGCCGCTGCCGCCCACAGCCCGAACGCGCCATCGACGTGAAGCCAGGCGTCGTGTGCGGCACACGCATCGGAGATCGGTTCGAAGGCATCGAACGCGCCGGTCGCGACGTTGCCCGCCTGCGCGCACACGATCGCCGGGCCTGTCGAGGCGGCCAGAGCCTCGCTCAGGGCGTCGGGACGCAGTCGGCCCTGATCGTCGGCGGCTATCCGAACAGCCGTGTTGCCGCCGAGGCCGAGTTGGCGCAGCGCGGTGTCGATCGTCGCGTGGGCCTGCTCGCCGCAGAAGATCCGCACCGGTGGCGCGCCGATGAGCCCGTCGTCCTCGACGTTCCAGCCCGCCTTCGCGAGCACCGCGTGCCGTGCGGCGGCCAGACATGTGGTGTTGGCACCCTGTCCCCCGGTGACGAATCCGACGCTGGCGCGGCCGGGCAGTCCGAGCGCGTCGAGCACCCACGCCGAGCTGATCTCCTCGATGGCCGCGGCCGCAGGCGACAGGGCGTGAAACGCCGCGTTCTGATCCCACGCCGATACCAGCCAGTCGGCGGCGAGCGCGGCGGGCAGCGCCCCGCCGATCACGAAGCCGAAATGACGCGGTCCCGCGGTGGCCACCAGGCCCGGTTCCGCGCCGGTCACCAGCGCCTCGATCACGCTCTGCGGATCCTCGCCGTGGTCGGGCAGCGGGCCACCGAGCGCCTCGCGCACCCCGGCGGCGTCGACGCGGGCGGCCACCGGACGGTCGTCGAGGCGAGAGAGAAACTCCCGCGCGTGCTGCGCGGCGACGGACAGACCTGCGGTTCGGTCGCGCATGGAAAAACCCTAACCGCGTGGGTGATTACAGCCCGAACTGGTCGGATATGACCCCGAGCCAGATCTGGGCGGCGTCGATCGCCACCTTCTCGCTGATGAACGCGTGCTGGGTGCCGGTGTAGATGTCGCGGAACGCCCGCTCGAGCCTGCTGCCCTCCCGGATCGAGCTGGTGCCCGCGACGAGGTGGGCCCACTCGGCGCATTCGCGTGCGATGTCGGTGGCGTAAACGGCGGCTGCGCGCATATCCGCGCGCAGCGTCGGAGTGAGTTCTTCGCCTTGGGCAACCGCGGATTCGGCAGTGGTGAACGCGTCTGAGACCAGAAGCCGCGCGGCCCGCCACGCAGAAACGTGGTGCGCCAGACCCTTCTGGAAGGTGGGACGGCTGGCCAGCGATGCCATATCGCTCATCCGGAATTTGGTGGCGGCCAGTTCCGCGACGTCGTCGAGCATGCTCTTGGCCACGCCGAGCGCCCACGACGCGTGACCGGCGGCCGTCACGGGCATGAGCCCCATCCGCGTAGCCGGTGAACTTCCCCGCTTCGGCTCCCGGGAGAACAGCGCAAAGGTGCGGTGCGCGGGCACGAACACATCGGTGGCGCTGTAGTCGTAGGAACCGGTTCCTTTGAGACCCTGCACGAACCAGCCGTCGTTGAACGCGATCTGTTCTCGCGGGACGACGGCGACCTGCATATCGGGAACACCCTCGGCGATCCAGCGCATCTCCCCGTCCTCCATCGGGAAGAACCCCGCGGCGACGTACTGGGAGTGGCCGGTACCGGAGCCGAAGCTCCATGATCCACTCAACCGGTAGCCGCCGTCGACGACGGCGCCCTGGCCGTTGGGGAAGAACTGGCCACCCATGGTGACCCGGTTGTCGTGGGCAGTGAAGACCTCAGCGAAACCGTCGTCGGGCAGATAGGCAGCCGCGGCGAACGACGACGGCATGTTGGCGATGCCGATCCAACCGAATGACCCGTCCTGCCAAGCCATTTCGATCCAGGTCTCGATCATCTCGGCAAAGGACGGCTCGGTCCCGCCCGCCGCGACCGGGTTGAAGGATGTCATCAGGCCGCAGTCCCACATCGCCTCGACGACCGCTGGCGTGAGGGTGCGGTTGCGCTCGGATTCGGCGGCTTCTGCTGCCACGAGTTCGCGCATTCCGCGGGCCAGCCCGACGATCCGGCCGGGCGCTTCGGCTATCGACGTCATTCGCCTGACATTAGCGGTGTGGCTGGGGCTGGTCCCCGAACGCGCCACTTAGGTAGGCGAGCCGACACGCGCGCCGGGCCAGCTTGCCGCTCGTCGTCCGCGGAATCGCGCCCGCCGGAACGAGGCGAACGTCGGCGACGGTGAGCCCGTGTCGGCGCGACACTTCCGCGCGGACGGCGTCGACGGCGGGAGCGGGATCGGCGCGGCGGGTGCCCGATGCGCGTTCGGCGACGACCACTATCTGCTCGCCGTCGGTCGACGGTACTGAGAAGGCGGCGACGTAGCCGCGGCGCACCATCGGCGATGCCTCCGCCACGGTGGTCTCGACATCCTCCGGATGGAGCCAGCGGTCGCCGCCGACCACGAGAAGATCGACCATGCGCCCGGTGACGTAGAGCCCACCGTCGAGGTAGAAACCCAGGTCGCCCGAGCGCAACCATGGCGCGTCAGCCGGGGCCCCGTCGGCGTGGCTGCGTTCGGCGGTCCGGGACCGAAGCGCGGCGCCGAAGGTCTGCCTTGTGTCCTCGGGGCGTTCCCAGTAGCCGCGGCCGACGTTCTCGCCGTGAATCCAGAGCTCGCCGATCCGGCCGTCGGGAAGCTCAACGCAGGCATCGGGATCCACGACGACGCACCACTGGCTTCGGGCGATCTGACCGCATGAGACGTGTGCGGCGGCACGGGGCGTGTCGGCGCCGACGCGCACTGCCTCGCCCCTCTCCAGCCTGTCGCGGTCGAGATGGGTCACCGTCGGCACGGCGTTCGGCGCGATGGTCGAGACGAACAGGGTCGCTTCGGCGATACCGTAGGACGGCTTGATCGCCGTCGGCGGCAGCCCGTACGGCGCGAAGGCGGTGGTGAAAGCGTCGATGGCCGCGATGCTCACCGGTTCCGAGCCCAGGATCACAACGACGTTGCCCAGGTCGACATCGTCCCCGCCTGTGGGCACACCGCGTTGCGCGGCATATTCCAGTGCGAAATTGGGTGCAGCTGTGACGACACGGCCGCTTCGCGACGCGGCGGACAACGCGTGGATCCAGCGCTCGGGCCGTCGAACGAATGCCGCGGGCGACATCAGCGTGGAGTGTCCGCCGTACACGGTCGGGAACCCGATCATCGAAAGTCCCATATCGTGGTAGAGCGGTAACCAGCTGCAGCCGTGCGTGTTTCGGTCGAGGAGGTCGATCGACAGAATCATCTGCGTCAGGTTGGTGCCGACCGCTCTGTGTGTGATCTCCACGCCGGCCGGATCGCGTGTCGAACCAGAGGTGTACTGCAGGTGGGAGACGTCCGTGGCCCCGAGGTGCACCGGGGCCAACGCAGCGCCCGCGGAGTCGGGGACCTGGTCGATGACGACGACATGCGGTCTCGGCGTCAGTCCGATCTCAATTAGCGCGGCCTCGACGGCGGCCGACGCCGACGACGTGGTGAGGACGACAGCAGGCCGTGAATCGTGCAGCGCGATCGCGAGCCGTTCGGCGTGACCGCGCATCTCGGGCGCGAACAACGGCACCGCGACGGTTCCTGCCTTGATGGCGGCGAAGAAGCCGGCAACGTAGTCGAGGCCCTGCGGCGCCAGGACGGCCACCCGGTCCCCTTGGGACGTGAACCGTTGTATCTCCGCGCCGATGGCGCGCATCCGCGCACCGAGTTGCGTCCAGGTGAGCTGATCGACGTCCCCGTACTCCGACCGGGTGTGGTCGAGGTAGCGGTAGGCCACGGTGCCGCCGACGTTGGCGATGTTGCGTTCGATGAGCGAGATCAGGGTGATCTCCGGCGGCAACGCGACGTTGCCGTCGGCGTCGAGGACATCCTCGATCTTCCAGAGCCCCTCGTGAACCGCTGACCTGAAACCCGGGTCGACTGTCATGTCGTCCACGATAGTTTACTGTTACCTGCGGTTGCATTAACTTGCGGTGTGGCCATGGTCACGGAGATCGGAGAAGATCGGCCGGTGAGCGAACCCCGCCCGACGGTGCCCGCACTTCTGCGGCGAAGTGTGTCCGAGTTCGGTTCGCAGACCTACGTCATCACCCCCACCGACCGGCTCACGTACCAGCAAGCCGACCAGCGGTCGGCCGAGGCCGCGCGCTGGCTGCTCAACCAGGGCGTCGGCAAGGGCTCGCGGGTGGGCTTGTTCTTCGCCAACGGGGTCGAGTGGGTCGTGTGGTGGCTCGCGGCGTCGCGCATCGGCGCACTGGCCGTTCCGTTGAGCACGATGTATGCCCCTGCCGAAATCGCAAAGGTGTTGCGGCTCGCCGACATCGGTGTGCTGGTCAGTCCCGCCCGAGTGGTCGGCATCGACGTCGCTGACCGGCTGGAAGCGGCCCTGCCGGAGCTGACCGACCATACCGACGATGCGCTGACAGTAGCCGCCGCGCCCTATCTCCGACGCATCGTGCTGACCGCCGACACCGGTCGGCGGTGGGCAACGCGGTGGAGCGATGACCCCGGTGCGCTTGCACCGCAGGACATTCTGGCAGCGGTCGAGGCGGAGGTGACACCCGCAGATCTGGCCGTGATGGTGCACACTTCCGGTTCCACCGCCGACCCCAAGGGTGTCATGCACACCCACGGCACCCTGGTTCGGCAGACATCGACGTGGCCCGCAGCCATCAGAACAGTGACGCGCTCGACGGGGTCGGCCAGGATCTTCTGCGCCATGCCGTTCTTCTGGATCGGCGGGCTGCTCGCCACGACGGGGGCCCTGCACGAACCTGTCACGCTGCTGATCCTGCCCCGGCTCGACGCCGAGGCGGCGCTGGACCTGATCGAGCAGGAACGTGCCACCGGAATCGTCGGCTGGCCGGCGTTCACCCAGCGCCTGCGTGCACACCCGTCCTTCGCAGGCCGCGACCTCGCCTGCGCACCGACGCTTCGCGACGGTCCGCTCGATATCGCGATGACCGATGTGCCCGACGGATTTCCGGTGCACCGCACCATGTCCGAGACCGCGGGCGGTTTCGCGTACACCGACATGCGTATCGTCGACGAGAACGGCGAATCCGTGGGTGACGGGAGCGTGGGCGAACTCCTCGTGCGTGGGATCGGGGTGATGTCGGGCTACAACAAGCGTGAACGCTTCGAGACGTTCGACGCCGACGGCTGGTATCACACCGGCGATCGGGTCTACCGCAACACAGACGACCCGCGCCTGTTCTACGTCGGTCGCACCAGCGAACTCATCAAGGCTGCCGGTGCCAACGTGTCACCGCTCGAGGTCGAATCGGTGATCGAACAGTTCGCCGAGGTCGCGCAGTGCGTCGTGGTCGGAATCGAGGACCCCGTGCGCGGCGAGGAGGTGTGCGCGGTCGTGGTTCCTGCCGACGCCGCCATCGACATGGACTCGATCGCCGTCCGCACCCGCCAGCAGTTGTCGGCCTACAAGGTACCGACCCGCTGGGTGCGCGCGACCAGCGACCAGATACCGACGCTGCCCAGCGGCAAGCTGAACCGGAAAGGACTGCGGGCGCTCGTGATCGAGGGCACGCTGAATGGCTAGTCCGCCTTTACGTTTCGTTCCGCTTCAGTAGGCGCGGGCAACGTAGGCGACGGCATCTGCGTCGTGCTCGTCGGGTAGCGCTCCGTCGCCGGACTGCAGGCATCTCACGGTGACGCCGCCTGCGGCGAGGTCCTGTTCGCCCAACTCCCCCACCGCGTTCCACGGCACGCGGGCGACGCCGGTCTGCGCGCAGTCGCGCGCCTGCTCGAGCGTCGCGCAGTCACGCGTGACCGAGTCCCGTCGCTGCGTCGCCGCCCCGAGCATGTCGCTCTGGAGGCGGCCGATCAGCCGTTGCACGTCATCGGCCACGGCATCCAGCCTCGCGGTGGTCTTCTCGCGGGTGTCGCGCCGGCACAGCACGGCGGTGTTGTCGGCGATTTCCCGCGGGCCGACCTCGACCCGGATCGGCACACCCTGCAGATCCCACTCGGTAGCGCGCCAACCGAAGCTCGCCTCGACATCGTCGTCGAGGCGTGCGCGCAGGCCGCGTCGCTCGACTTCACGAACCAGCGTCGACGCAGCGCGGCTGACGGCTCCGTCGGTTTCCTTGACGACGACGACGACCACCTGGACCGGTGCGACCGCCGGCGGAAGGACCAGGCCGGCGTCGTCTCCGTGGCACATGATCAGGCCGCCGAGCATCCGGGTGGACGAGCCCCACGACGTCGTCCAGCACAGCTGCCTGGCGCCGTCGGCGTCGGAGTAGGTGATGTTGAAGGCGGTGCTGAATCGCTGGCCCAGTTCGTGGGAGGTGCCCATCTGCAGGGCCTTTCCGTCGCGCATGATGCCGCGGGCGTACCGGCGTGCATCGGACTCGCTGGCGTGTGCGGTGTGACCTTCCTGCCAGAGAAATTCCTTGGTGCGCAGAAAGATTCGTGGCCGCATCTCCCAGCGCACCACGTTCGCCCACTGGTTGAGCAGCAGCGGGAGGTCGCGGTAGCTGTCGATCCATTTGGCCATGTACTCGCCGATGACCGTCTCGCTCGTGGGACGGATGGCAAGTGGTTCGGTCAGCTGCTTGCCACCGCCGTGGGTCACGACGGCAAGCTCCGGACTGAACCCCTCGACGTGCTCGGCCTCGCGTTCGAAAAAGCTCATCGGCATCAGCAGCGGGAAGTAGGCGTTGCTCGCCCCGGCGGTCTTGATCCGCTGATCGACCTCCGCCTGCATCCGCTCCCAGATCGCATAGCCGTACGGGCGGATCACCATGGTGCCGCGGGCCGGCCCGTTCTCGGCGAGCTTGGCTTTGGTGAGCACATCCTGATACCACCGGGGGAAATCGTCCTGCTGAGTGGTCAGCACTGCCATCAGCCTGACGTTACGGAGCGCAGCCGGGGAAAGTCGCGCGGTTTTTCGGCTAGGGCTCGATCACGACGCGCAGCGAACCCGTCGACTTGTCGGCGGATACGCGGAACGCCTCGGCGGCGTCCTCGATCGGGAACCGGTGGGTGATAAGCGATCCGGCGATTTCGGGTCTGTCGGCGAGCATGGTTGCCGCGCTGAGGTAATCGCTTCCGCCGTCGAAATGACAGAACCCGACGGAGGGGATCGTCCGAATCTCCTTGATGAAGCACTGAAGGTGCGGCCAGGCCACATCGAACTCGTAGACGCCGACCACCACCATCGAGCCGCCCGGGCGCGCCAGCTCGACGGCACGCGCGAGGCCACTCGCCGAGCCCGCTGCCTCGATGACGATGTCGTAGTCACAGTCGACGGCCGATGCCGCCAACCGCTCGCCGACATCGCGCTGATGTGGATGGCGTGCCTCGAGCCCGACCTCGGCCGCTCCCATCCGCTGTGCGGCGGCCACCGCGAGCAGCCCGATCGCTCCGCCGCCGACGACGGCCACTCGTTGCTCGGGACCCACACCGCCGAGGCGGCACGCATGCCACGCGACCGACGCGGGCTCGATGAGGCAGGCGTCGCTCACCGCGAGCGCGGGCGGCAGCGGAATGAGGGATCGAGCAGGGGCTTTGAAGTATTCGCTCATACCGCCGTCGGCGAATACGCCCAGCGCCGTCAGCCCGTTCACACACAGGTTGTACCGGCCGAGATCACACTGGGGGCAGCCGTCGCAGCCCCACATGGTCTCGATTCCGACGGGCGTGCCGTCCTCTGTCACGCCCGCGAGTTCGTGGCCCAGGATCATCGCGCTTCCGTAGGCGATGTATTTGTGATCGGAGGCGCAGATGCCGGCGGCGCGTACCTTGACGAGCTCGCCTTGGCCGGTGGGCTCATCGACATCGACGACAGTTACGCCGGGTGGCGCCGATCTGACCGCGCGCATGGCGCAACTGTCACACGGCTACGGGTTTCGTAGGGCCGGCTCGACGAAATGGGCCGCGCGGCGACGTCGCTCAGGTGATGACCCGAACGAGATAGGGCGCCATGTTGGCGGTCCGCACCGGCGACACCGTCACCACCGGATCGCCTGCCTCCAGCATCTGGTTGTTCCCCAGGTACATCGCCACACTCTGACTTCCATTCGGGCCGTAGAAGATCAGGTCACCGGGCAGAGCCTGCTGTGGCAGCACTTTGGCGCCTGCGTTGTATTGCGCGCCCGACGAGCGCGGAAGCTTGACGCCGACGCCGGCGTACGAATACAGCATCAGACCCGATGCGTCGAAGCCGACGGTGCTGGCCACCGGATCCAGCCCCACGACGTGGCCTTGGCGGTCCAGCCCGATCGCGTTGTCGGCGGGGCCGCTGCCACGGGTCGGGCCGTTCACGTCGCCCCCGCCGAACGAGAACGGCACCCCGCGCTGCGAGAGCCCGCGCGCGATCACGTACTGGATCAACTGCTGGTTGCTGAGCGGTCGGGTGACGTCGGCGAGCGCCAAACCGGGCGTCGCCATCATTACGGCAAGACCGACCACCAAGGCGTAGATGCGTTTCATGTCGAGCTTTCACTTTCTTCGTTCACCGCGACCACAATGGGCGACCCGTTGGTGGACGGACGTCACCACAGCTACTTGTACAAGCTGGCGTCGCCAAGAGCCATCCACCTCACGGCACATCGCCAAGGAGAGGCCGTAACGTAACGAAACGGTGATCGGCGTGCTTGCATATCGCAGGTGAGCGAATTCTTTCCCTACCGCTTCGACAAGCGGTTCGCGCCGATGTGGCTCGGCGCCGGCGCGCTGCCGTGGCGCGACGGCGTCACCCTCACCGACGACGGCCGGTTCGTCGCGACCTATGGTCTGCTCCGCGTCGACACGCCGGTGGAGAACATCGCGGAGGCCCATGTCGCGGGCCCCTACCGGTGGTGGACCGCGGTCGGCCCCCGCCTCTCGTTCGCCGATGACGGTCTGACCTTCGGCACAAACCCGGCAAGCGGGCTGTGCATTCACTTCAAGCACAAGATCAAGCGGGTCATCGGGTTCCGTGACCACTCCGCGCTCACCGTGACCGTGGCCGATCCGCATGCACTGGCGGCGACGTTGCGCGACCGGGAATAGACCCGCGCCTCACATTGTTGACCGATTGGTACAGAATGACCCAACCGGAAGGCATCGACATGTCCGCGATCACTTCGGCCGACGGCCAGATCATCGCACTGGTAACCGGCGCGAATCGAGGGCTCGGCAAGCGCTTCGCCGCCGAGTTGGTGGCGCGAGGAGCCAAGGTCTACGGAGCCGCGCGGCGACCGGAGACGAGTTGATGTTACCCGGCGTGATTCCCGTGCAACTGGACATCACCGACCCTGAATCGGTACGCCGTGCCTCTGAATTGGCGACCGACGTCAACGTCGTCGTGAACAACGCCGGTGTATCCACGCAATCGGACCTGCTATCGGGCGCCATGGACGACATCCGGTTGGAGATGGGAACCCACTATTTCGGCACCCTGCAGGTGATCCGCGCATTCGTTCCGGTCATCGAGCGCAACGGCGGCGGAGCGATCCTCAACGTGCTCTCGGTGCTGTCCTGGCTGCACGCCGCCGAGTTCGGCGCCTACTCCGCGGCCAAGGCGGCGGGCTGGGCGATGACCGACGCGCTTCGTGAGCAACTCGCGCCGCGAGGCATCCACGTCGCGGCGCTACACGTCGGTTTCATGGACACCGACATGGCCGCATTCGTGCCCGCCGACCAGAAGGCCGATCCCGCGGCGGTGGCCGCACAGGCACTCGACGGCCTGTTCGCCGGCGAGCCCGAAATACTGGCCGACGAGCTGACGCGGACCGTGCGGGCTCAGTTGTCGCAGCCGCCGCAGGTCGCCAACTACTCGCGGTAGTACTGGGCGGGAGGGCCTGGGTGATTCGCACACATTCGGTCAAACGTGCGCCGTAGTGTTGACCCATGGCCATCGTCGAAGCTGATGCAGCGCCCCAGACCCCGTTCGAGCAGGATGTCGCCGCGATGCAGCGGTACCTCGACAGCCCGCGCTTCGAGGGCATCATTCGCCTCTACTCGGCCCGCCAAGTGATGGAGCAGCGCGGCACGATCGCCACCGACTACCCGGTAGCACGCCAGGCCGCGGCGGCCTTCTACGACCGGCTGCGCGAACTCTTCTCCCAGCACAAGAGCATCACCACGTTCGGGCCGTACTCCCCCGGCCAGGCGGTCACGATGAA
Source organism: uncultured Actinomycetota bacterium (assembly GCA_963786995.1). GTDB lineage: Bacteria > Actinomycetota > Actinomycetes > Mycobacteriales > Mycobacteriaceae > Mycobacterium. The sequence continues at coordinate 122,240 of CAWBBH010000014.1, forward strand.
GAGGATGGGCATCGAGGGGATCTACCTCGGCGGGTGGGCGACGTCGGCGAAGGGATCGACGACCGAGGACCCGGGCCCCGATCTCGCGAGCTATCCGCTGAGCCAGGTTCCCGACGAGGCCGCCGGGTCTGGTGCGCGCGCTGCTGACCGCTGACCGCAACCAGCAGTACCTGCGTCTGCGGATGACCGACGAGCAGCGCGCAGCCACTCCGGCAGTCGACTTCCGGCCGTTCATCATCGCCGACGCCGACACCGGACACGGTGGAGATCCACACGTGCGCAACCTGATCCGCCGCTTCGTCGAGGCTGGCGTGCCCGGCTACCACATCGAAGACCAGCGTCCAGGTACCAAGAAATGCGGCCATCAGGGCGGCAAGGTGCTCGTCCCGTCGGACGAGCAGATCAAGCGACTCAACACCGCCCGCTTCCAACTCGACATCATGGGAGTGCCAGGGATCATCGTCGCGCGTACCGACGCCGAGGCCGCCAACCTGATCGACAGCCGCGCCGACGAACGCGACCAGCCGTTCCTGCTCGGCGTCACCAACCTCAGAATCCCGTCGTACAAGTCGTGCTTCCTGGCGATGGTGCGCAGCTTCTACGAGTCGGGCATCAAACATCTCAACGGGCATCTTCTCTACGCTCTGCCCGAGGGTGAGTACGCGACGGCCACGGCTTGGCTTGAGCGGCAAGGCATCCTGGCGCTCATCGCCGAGGCCGTGTCGACCTGGCAGCAGGACGGCGACGAGGTGGTCGACGCCCTTTTCGACAAGGTCGAGTCGCGCTTCGTCGAGGCCTGGCAGAACGACGCGGGTCTGGAGACCTACGGTGAGGCCGTCGCGGATCTTCTCGAGTTCCGCGAACGCGAGGGCGAAGTCGCTGGACATGAGCGCCGCCGACTGGCGCACGTTCGCCGCGACGGCGCCGCTCTACGAGGCCCGGCAGAAGGCGCGGCGAGTTGCGGGCCGACGCGGGATGGGACTGCGAGCGGGCGAAGACCCCGGAGGGCTACTACCAGCTGCGCGGCGGTATCCCGTACGCGATCGCGAAATCACTTGCCGCGGCGCCGTTCGCCGACATCCTGTGGATGGAGACCAAGACCGCAGACCTCGCGGACGCCAAGCAGTTCGCCGACGCCATCCACGCCGTGTACCCCGACAAGATGTTGGCGTACAACCTCTCCCCGTCGTTCAACTGGGACACCACCGGTATGAGCGACGACGAGATGCGCCGGTTCCCAGAGGAAATCGGCAAGATGGGCTTCGTCTTCAACTTCATGACCTACGGCGGCCACCAGATCGACGGCGTCGCCGCCGAAGAGTTCGCCGGGGCGCTCAAACAGGACGGGATGCTGTCGCTGGCCCGCCTTCAGCGCAAGATGCGCCTCGTGGAGTCGCCGTACCGGACACCGCAGACCCTGGTCGGCGGACCGCGCAGCGACGCCGCCCTGGCAGCGTCCTCAGGCCGGACGGCCACCACGAAGTCGATGGGCGAAGGGTCCACGCAGCATCAGCACCTGGTGCAGACCGAGGTGCCCAAGAAGCTGCTCGAGGAGTGGCTGGCGATGTGGGGCGAGCACTACCAGCTCGGCGAGAAGCTGCGCATCCAGTTCCGTCCGCTGCGCCCAGGTGGCGAAGTGCTCGAGCTCGGCATCTACGGCGGCGCCGATGGCGACGACAAGCTCGCCAACGTGCTCGTCGATCCCATCAAGGACCGGAACGGCCGCAGCATCCTCACGGTGCGCGACCAGAACACGTTCGCATCGAGCAACTGCGGCAGAAGCGGCTGATGACGTTGATCCATCTGTGGCTGATCCACCGCTTCAAGGCCGACGCGGTGTACTACATCAAGCCGACCGAGGACAACATCTATCAAACCGAGAAGATGAAGTCGCACGGCATCTTCAGCGAGGTCAACAAGGACGTCGGCGAGGTCATCGTCGCCGAGGTGAACCAGCCGCGCATCGAGGAGCTGCTGGCGCCCGACCGCGAGGCGCTGATGCGGTTGATCCGCAAGGAGGACTGACGCTACGGCGAGGTAGTGCCGTCCGTGGCCGACCCATCGGTCGTCGAGTCGGTCGTGGAGTCGGTCGTCGCCGTGCCGTCCGTGGTGGAATCGGTCGACGTCGAGCCATCCGTTCCGCTTGATGTCGTGGGGTCGGCCGAAGTGGATCCGTCTGGGGTGCTCGCCACCGAGGTGTTGTCCCCCGACGTGGTCGGGTCGGTGGATATGACGTTCCCGGTTGTGGTTTCAGCGGACGCAGTCGGTTCCGTCGATGCGGTGGGCTCGCTGCTCGGCGAGGGTGGTGCGGTAGCAGTCTCCGATGGCGCGGACGACGAGGGCGCTGTCGACGCGCTCGGCGCGGCGGTGGGCGGTGCGTGTCGACGGTTGTGTAGGTGTGAGGTGCGATGTTGGGCTCGACGACGTCCAGTATCCGCTCGTATGAATTCGTCGAGTTTGGCCTGGATCTCCTCCGGATCCTCGGTGCCCGACTTGATCCGGGCTTCGTAGAGCCTCATCTCCCACATGATCTTTTGGAGTTCCCACTTCTGCTCTTCGGTCAGCGGTTCGTCGATCGTGATGAACAGCTGCTGCGCGAGCGCATAGGTCATGCAGTTGACGCAGTCGTAGTTGAGGGCGCCGGCCAGGTTCTGCGGCGACGGCCACGTTGTCGTCGGTTGGGTCGGTGTCGAGGACGATGACCACCTGATAGGCCACCGCGACCGCGCCGCATGAATCGCAGGACGCGTAGGCATGGGCCTCGTTGACGTTCATCGCCTCCGAGCCCTCGACGTAGACCATGGCGAGCGCGGCGTCGTACACCATCGAGTTGTCTCTGGTGTTCACCGCGAGTGCTTGGTTGTCGCCTTCCTCCGGAGCCAGCGGCTTGTCTACGGGGAAGACCCAACCGTCCTTCGCCGAGGTCGACGGGGTAGCCACTAACCCACCGCCACCACCGGCCACGGAGACCGACCCGGCCCGGGGCACCAGGATGACTGCCAGTTGCGGCGACTCCTTCGTCGGGGGCGGGGTGCTCATATCCCAGACGGCCCGCATGACACCCTGTTGTCCGCGGACGAGGGTTGTCGACGCGGCAGCCGGTTGCGTGGTGCGGCGCTGACGGTGCGCGAGCTCATCGACTCGACCTGCAAGCCGTAGAAGATGTCGCCGATCGTGCCGCGGTCCGATGCCTGGATGGGGCGGTAATTCTCGTCGTTCGGCCACCACGCCCAGGCGATCGCGACCACGACACCGGCGCCCACGACGCCGGCGAGGATGCGCTTCACCGGCTTATCGGCGGTGGCCCGCCGCACCGTGACCACGGTGTGGCGCGTGAATCGAGTCACCATGTAGAGAACGCTCGCCACCGTGATCACGACGATGGTCATCGCCAGCACACGGGCGGTCGCCTGAATCATGTCGCCGTCTGCCCAGGCAGTGGCGAGCACGTCCTGCTGCTTGTTGAGGCTGGCCCATGCGGTGCCGATCAGGCGAGGAAGCGCAACGACTGCGGTCCAAAGCGCAAGTGCCAGAAGCGGAACGACGATCACCACCCAGAGCGTCACCACGATCCGTGCCCACGGCTTCAGCAGCCGCGCATGCGGGTCACCCCAGCGCCACGGCAGGATGCTCAACAGGGTGGGCTTGATCCGGCCATACAGATCGGGCACACCGGTGAGGTCGGCCAGCACGTGGTAGCCGTCGAACCGCACCAGCGGTGCGAGTTGACGCAGCATCTGGATGATCTGCGTGGCTACGACCAGCAGCAGGGCGTCGTATTGCAGCCACAACCACAGCCCGGAAATCCCCACCGCGACAATGGCATTGAAATACAAGCCGCCGAGGTCGGTCCGCAGCCGTCCTGCCTTGCCGAGTCGGTAGGAGTCAGTCACGTCGGTGTAGAAAGCCGGCCAGACGAGATACAGGCCGACGCCCATGGCGCCGGGCGTGGCGCCGCCGTATCTCGCCGCCGCCGCGTGCCCGAATTCGTGGAACCCGGCGCTCACCACCGTCACCGCGAACACCAACAGCAGCAGTCCCGGTCGCTCGAACGCGTCGTACGCGGCCGAGGCCAGACCCTTACGGAAGAACACCCACCAGCACACGACGCAGAACGCGACGAGAAGCGCCACGACCACCAGGGGCCGGAACAGGACTCTGAACGGGTCGGTGAGCCGCCGGGTCCGCTCGGCGCCGGTGACGACATAGCGGAAGCGGAGTCCCAGCAACGGATTCCGCTTCTTCAGCTCGGGTTGGCTGCCGTCCTTGTTGGCCAGTAGACCTAGGGGTCGCAGCTTCTGGTCGATGAGCTGGTGAACGTTCTCCTCGCTCACAGGACGCCCGGTCGACTCGGAAACGGCGGTACTGAGCTCGGCCGGGGAGCGGCGACCGTCGATCTCGCGGAGGAGCGCGTAGAGCAGCGGAGTGAGCTGGATCGTCTGCCCGTCGGCGCGCCGGGCGAGAGAAGGCGGGACCCGGTAGCCCGATCCCGCCATCTCCCCGATCAGCTCAACACCGTCGGCCCGGCGCAGCTTCGCCTGCGCCGGTGCCGTGCGCTCATTACCTAGAGCCTCGATGGTCACAGCATTGCTCCCTGTGGTGTCAGCGATTCAGTGGTTAACCCGTCAGCTACCCGAACCGCTCGATCCGTCCGAGGTACCGCCAGAGGTGCCTCCGCTGTCACCGGACGTGCTACCGCCGTCACCGGACGTGCGTGCCACCGGCGTCACCGGTCGCAGTGCTCGCCGAAGCCGCTTCGGTTGCGGTCGCCGCCAGGTCACCGGGCTCAGGCTGCGAGGTGCCCTGCGAGATCGTGGCGTCCTGCGTCGACGTCGCCACAGAATCGCCGTAGAGCTGCTGGCTGATTTGCGCGTCCTGGTTTGACACCGCGCTGGCGACGGAGTCTGTCGGAGAGGACGTTCGCGGCGACGCTGGCGCTGATCGGCGCTGCCACGTTGGCGTTGGCCGCAACCGCCCCGGCGATCGGAGCTGCCAGGTCGGTGTCGAGGTCGACGTTGACGTCCACATTGAGCAGCGGACCACTGAGCGTGGCAAGGTCGCCGACCTCCACGGTGCCGCCGTCATCAGGCGGATCCGTAGGCTCGGGATCGCCGTCGGCCTCATCGGACTGGTCGATGACGCTGATTTGATCGGCCGTGGCGGTTGCATTGCCATCCAGAATCTGGTTGAGGCGTGCCGGTCTGGTTGACCTCGGAGACCGCGGTGGAGCCGGTCGACAGGACGTTGGCACTGGCCGCGGCGTCGATCGGCGCCGCCACGTTCAGCTGGGCGGCTGCGGCAAGGTCAATGGGCGCGGCGGCGTCGATGAAGACGTCGACGTCGACGTTCAGGTCGAGAATCGAGACGACTTCCTTGTCCGGAAGTGCGGTCGCGCTTTCCGCCATCAGCTCCTCGGGGGTGAGGCTTTGCTGACTCATTGCTCTCTCCTGTTCATCGCCCCGGCTTAACCAGCCCGGTGATCGCCGTCACTTTTCGTGTCCGGCGAGTACCCAGCTAGATCACCAAGATCAACAAAAAATTCGGCCGAAAAATCTCGCTGGAAAAGGGCGTTACGCTGGCGTAACGTCGGCCGTCTAATTTACTACAGCGTAGAATGTGATCTGGAAGCGCCCGAGGTAAGCGACCTGTCTGAGACTTGTCGCACGGAAATTTGCTGAAGATCGAATACAAGCGCCTGAGACGGATTTTTCCGGAGACGAGCCAGCTGCGCGCTGAAGACGCCGAGTGCGAAGAGCCGCCACACGGCACGGTATCGGCGCACGCGATGCGGTCCTGGCCCGATTAAGCTCGACTGTATGGGGCGGGTAAATCGGCTGATGGAACGTCGTGCCCTGCGTCGCGCCGCCGATCAGGCGCTCCTGACCTCGTTGGGCAGTTCGGCGTCGAGCCAGGCAGGCGGCCCCGCAGACCAGGACTTCACGTATTCCGATCCCGCGCGCGAGCAGCCTCGCCCCGCCGAGGATCCCCCCCGGCATACTCACGACCACGATCCGGTGACCGCGCCGATTCCCGTCATCGACGTTCCCGAATCGGTGCTGCCGCAGTCGGTACCTCCGTGGGAGGACCGGGCTGCATGACGGTCCCGCCGACCTCTACGACGTCGTGCCGCAACAGGTCGCCGAACCCGAGTGGACCGGCGCTGCGGACAGTCCGCGGGCACCGACTGTGGTGTCTGCCCCGACGCCTGACCGCGACGACGTCGTCCTCCCAATGGCTGCGCCATCCCGGCCGCGTCCCATCGCCGAGAGCGCCTATGTGCGACCTGAACTCGATTTCGCTGCTGCCGAATTATCGCGAGCAGCATTGGTACCGCACGAAACCCGCGGCTGTGGTCGTCGCGGTGGCGGTCATCGCCGCGGTGATGTGCGGCGGTTGGTTCGTGCTGCGGAGTCCGAGCACGGCGGCCGAACAGTCGTCCACCGAGGCGCCGACGAGTGCCCCGCCTGCGCCGAGCAAGGCTTCGCCGACTGCGGTGAGCGCGCCCAATCCCAGACCGAGGCCGGCTCCCCCGCCTCCGCCTCCGCCTCCGCCGCCCCCGGCCGAGCCGACATACTCCGCGCCGCAACGTCAGTACCAGCCTCGGTACAGCGAGCCGTCCCCGGCGGAGAAGCCCAGAGTGGACGTGACCCGGGCGCCGATGAGCGTCGCGCCGGTACCTAAACCGGTTCCCGGCAGCGATTCCAACACCCCGGGCGACGCGCCGGGTGAAAAGCCGCGTCGTCGAGGCTGTTTCGGTTTCTGCTGACACTTCTCACCGGGAACCCAATGACGACAGACGCCGAAATCGCCCCATTCCTGTTGCTTTCCATTCGCGGCGAGGACGCCGCGGCCGACGACGAATATCAGGCGATGATGCGGTTCGCGGGCCTCGACGAGAGCGGCATGCACCGGATCCGCCTCACGCACCGGTCTCTGGGGCCACATCGATCTCGACGACTGGTCCGGGGTCATTCTCGGTGGTGGACCGTACAACGTCAGCGATCCACCGGAGTCGAAGAGCGAGACACAGCACCGCGCCGAATCCGAGCTGCTGTCGCTCGTCGAAGAGATCGTCGACCGGGATTTTCCGTTCCTCGGGTGCTGCTACGGCGTTGGCACGCTCGGTACGGTCATCGGTGCCACCGTCGACCGCAGCTACCCAGAACCGGTTGCCGCCGTTACGGTAACGCTCACCGAGGCGGGTCGCGAGGATCCGCTGTTCGCCGAATTGCCCGAGGTGTTCGACGCGTTCGGCGGACACAAGGAGGCGGCCAGTTCCCTGCCCGCCGAGGCGGTGCGGCTCGCCTCGTCACCGGATTGTCCCGTGCAGGCGTTCCGGGTCGGCGCCAACACCTACGCGACCCAGTTCCACCCCGAACTGGATCTCCAAGGCATCCTCACCAGGATCGACGTGTACAAGAACTACGGCTATTTCGAGCCCGAGTCGGCTGACGTCGTTGAAAGCCGCTGCACGACAACGGCATATCGAGTATCCGCCCACGATACTGCGACGGTTCGCGCAGCGTTACATCCGGCCGACGGTAGCCGAGCCGGACTACTCCGGGTATTCCGGCGTCCAGTGCACTTCGCGCGATGCGCGCGGTCAGTTCGTCGTCACTGCGCGGCGGTGCGACGCCCTCCGCGATCGCCTGGCGGCCGACGGCATGGGCGATGCTCATGGCGATGTCGGGAAGCTCCGACCATGCGGGCAGCAGCGGAGCGTCCGGGTTGGACAAGGCGGGCGAGGCGTCGCCGAGTGTCGCGGCCGCCACCCTCATCATCGCGTCGGTGACGCGGGTGGCCTGCGCCGCGGTCACCGCCAGCCCCATCGCGGGGAAGATGTAGACGTTGTTGCACTGTGCGATCGGGCGCTCGATTCCATTGCGTTGCAACGGCGCGAACGGCGAACCGGTGGCGATGAGCGCGCGCCCCCCGGTCCATCGTCCAACTCGGCGGGGTGCGCCTCGGCGTGACTCGTCGGATTCGACAGCGGAAAGATGATGGGCCGGGCTCGGTCTTTCCGGCGAGATCGCGAACGATGTCCTCGGTGAAGGCGCCCGCAGCGGTGGACAGTCCCATCAGAATCCCGGCGTCCACATTGTGCACGACATCGGCGAGCTGAGCCGGACCGGAGAGCCCCCAGCCTGCGACACGGTCCGCCGGCTGCGCGAACTTCTGCTGCCCCGGTGACAGATCGGTGCGGTCGTCGGTGAGCAGTCCCTGGACGTCGACCACCCAGATCCGCGCCGCGGCGTCGGCGGCGGAGAGGCCCTGCGCCATCATCTCCTGCGTGCACCATGTCGAGTACGCCGATTCCCGCCGACCCGGCCCCCAGCATCACCACCTGCTGTTCGCAAAGCGGTCTGCCCGCTACCTTCGACGCGCCGTGCAGGGCGCCGAGAGTCACCGCCGCGGTGCCCTGGATGTCGTCGTTGAAGGTAGCAGCTGGTCGCGGTAGCGCTCGAGGATCGGCTGCGCGTGCGCGGTCGCGAAGTCCTCCCACTGCAGCAACACATCCGGGTAGCTGCGTCGCGTACGTCCGCGACGAATTCATCGATGAAGGCGTAGTAGTCCTCGTCGCTGATCCGACGGTGGCGCCAACCGAGGTACTGCGGATCCTCGAGCAGTTCCACGTTGTCGGTGCCGACGTCGAGAACGATCGGCAACGTTCGAGCGGGATCGATGCCGCCGATGAGGGTGTAGAGCGACAGCTTGCCGATCGGGATACCCATCCCGCCGATTCCCTGATCGCCGAGGCCGAGGATGCGCTGACCGTCGGTCACGACGATCACGTCGGGATCGCGGTGGGGACGGTTGTCGATCACCTCGGCGAGCCGGTCCCGGTCGGGGTAGGAGACGAACAGGCCCCTCGGGCGCCGATAGATCTCGCTGAAGCGCTGGCAGGCCACACCGACGGTCGGCGTGTACACGATCGGCATGGTGTCGATGATGTTCTCGCAAAGCAGCCGATAGAACAGGGTTTCGTTGCGGTCCTGCAGCGCGCGCAGGTAGATGTGCTTGTCGAGATCGTCACGGCGGGTGCGAGAACTCATGCCAGCTGTGTGCAACCTGCTGTGCGAGCGTCTTCTCTGCGGTCGGAAGCAGGCCCAGCAGACCGTAGCGGAGCCGCTCCTCATGGGTGAAAGCGGTGCCCTTGGTCGTCAGTGGGTCGAACAGCTTTGCTTGCCCCGTCAGCTCGTCGGCCATGCAGGTGATCCTTCCGCCGGTTCATGCAACGGGTCCCACGCTAGCGGGACGCGTCCACATCGGCACCGGCGATCGTCGATTGCTTCGCGCGCGCGCGACTAAGCCAACGGGACGAAACGCTTCAGTTTTCCGGTCGACTCATGACGCTGCAGGCGTTCCACTGCGTGAACGGAGATCTCGGCATCAGCCAGCCCATGTCGGCTCAGCGCCGTGGCGACCGCGGACGCCAAACCGTCGACATCGGGATCGCCCACCACGAGAACGTCGGCACCACGCGCGGTTTGATGCACCTGGTACTCGGACACCCGGGCATCCGTGCCGAGCACGTGGCGGAACACACTCGCGGGGATCGTTGCGGTGTCGTAGCGGAAGTCGTCATCACGCCTGCCACCGATGTCGGCGACCCGTGCGAAAGCACTTCCGCAGGCGCATTCTCCGGCAAGCCAATTGACCTGGTCGCCAAGGTCGTAACGGATGAACGGGAAGGTTCGGTTGGCCAGACCGGTCGCCAGCGTGCGGGCGGCAGGCTCATCGGGAGCGACGGGTGCGCCGTTCTCGTCGACGCGTTCCAGAATGACCTCGTCCTCGCAGACGTGCAATCCCTCACCTCGTGCGCAACCGACCGCCTGCACCCCGATCTCGGTCGACCCCCACAGGTTGTGCACCGGCGCGTCCCAGGCGTCGCGGATCGCGCGGCGGTCTTCGTCGAGCAGCGGTTCGGAATTGGTGCTCACCCGCACCGGTCGGATGTCGAGGCGCCCGGCCAACGACGCGCGGGCGAGTTGTCCGACGACGGTGGCGTAGCCGACAAGATGCGTCGGATCGGCTGCCGCGACCGCTGAGATGGTCTCGTCGATCGGTGCGCCCGCCGGAATCACGACGGTTTCCATCCCTGGCGCCGTCGGCACGTCGAACAACGGCGTGCTGGCGTGTGGCGGCATGCCCGCGGCCAGCACGGCGAGCTTCGTCGGTGAGCGTGGCGCGCGCCGCTCTTCACGCGCCTGAAGGCGCCACGCCAAACACGCGATGGACACGAAGAAGTGCCAGTCCCAGACATAGATGCCACGCACACCGCTCGATCCGCCGGAACTGAAGACCTGCTGGTCGCTCGGCGTGTACGAAAACCATTGCTGGCGAGCAAGAATGCCTTCGGCCTGTTCGCGCGTGAGATCGGGAACGGTGACGATGTCGTCCCATTCGTCCTGGGCTTGCGCCTTGGTCATCATCGGCACACCCGCCAGATCGGCTGCCGTCACCACCGATGGGTCGATGCCGCTCAGCCGCCGCGCGTGAAACGGCGACCGCTCCCTGGCGTATGCCAGTAGAGAGCGCAGCCGTTAGGTCTGGTGGTGTTGGATCGGTCCCGCGTCCAGTCGATCCGATCGACGTGATCGTCGAGGGCGGCGGTGACCGCATCCACGTGGGCGACGCGTAGCCGCTCATACGATTCCCGCGCCTCGGTCACAGCAGTCCCCCGAGGAGACCGCCGGCGCCGTTCCCGCCGGTTCGCGGTCCCTGGTTGGGGAAAGGCGGACGCGATTCCGGCGCGACGCTGATCGGTGCTCGGGTGGTCGGGGAATTCGTCATGCCGCCCTGCGGCGCACGCGGCGTCTGCGTCGGCTGCTGTTGCGCAGGCGACACCTGCTGGGTGGGAACGGTTTCGATCGTCTGGGTCGGCTGGTTGTCCGCGGTCGCATCCGGAGGCGGCGAAACGGTGGCGCCCTGGGACGGAACGCTGACCATCGGTGTGGGCAGCGGAGTCGGCTGGACGGGAACGGTGCGCGGGTTCCGCGGCATGTTCGGCTGCTGCAGGAGCAGCACCGCCACCACCGCAACGGCACCGAGCGACGCGAGCACGAACGCCGCGAAAGCCATCCGCACCGGCGCGCCGCCTGACTTCCCCGCACCGTCGGAGACACCCCTGGTCGACGCCTCGACGGGATCGGCGTCGTGCACCGACTCCTCGGTGTCGAGGGGCTCGAAGAGATAGTCGAATCGACTCGAGAGGCTGTCCTCTCTCGGCATGGACAGATGGTACAGCCGGTAGTACAAGATTCCCTCGACGGCCTCGTAGGCTGGAAACCGATGGACACCGTCGAATATGCACCCGGCCGGCTCGCCGATGTGTTCGGAGATCCGTCGCAACCGACCGCGCTGCTCTGGCACGGGATGCAGGGCGACGCCCGCGCGGCCGTGAGGCCGCTCGCCGGGCTCATCGCCGCTCGCGGTGTGTCGGTCGTGGCGGCTGACTGGAACTCTCACGCCGCCGACCACGGCCGCGACGACCTGCTTCGTTCGGCACGTTTTGCGCGCGACCTCGCGTCTGCGGCGGACGGCCTTGTGATCGTGGGCTGGTCGATGGGCGGACTGGCCGCGGCGGGGCTGACGATCAACGCCGATCGGCTGGACATCCGAGTGCGGCACACCATATGTCTGGCCGGAGCGTTCATGGCGACCGATCCGATTTCAGGCGACGTGCCCGCACGACGCCTTGCGGGCGTCGAGCACCGGACGCCGTTCACGCTCCTGCACGGCATCGCCGACGACGTCGTGCCGATCTCGGCCAGCCGTGACTTCGCCGAGGAGCTGACACGCCATGGATGGCAGGTCAGCGTCGGGGAACTCAACGCCGACCATGCATCGATCGCGGGCGCCGCCTACGACCCTGTCGCGGGTCGCTATTCTGCCGCCGACGACCCCGAAACACTATCGGTGGCAACCGATGTGGCGTCTCGGATCGCGGCGGCCTTTGACTGAGAAGCGGCTCACCCTGCGGCGTTTGGCTTCAAAGCCGGACAGTTGCCGTCCGCGTCGGCCGCGAGCTCGAAATGCCATATCTCATTGGCATAGATCTGACAAAGCCCGAATCGCGGACCGTTGCGAATCATCCAGTTGTCGGCTTCGACCGGGCCGACGTCGACCGCCTTGCCGACGACATGGCGGGAGGCGTCCGGGGAGGCGACGAACTGTCGGGCCGCCTCAACGCTGCCGTAGGTGCGCACACCGTCATCGAACAGCCGCTGCTGAAAACCCTTGGTTCGCCAGCCAGAAGTGATCGCAACGTCGATGCCGTCGTCCTTGGCGCTGCGGGTCGCGTTCTGGATCGCGGCGAGCAGCGGCGGATCCAGCCACGCGATCACCGGGTTGGTGACATCGAATGGCGAAAGGGTCTGGCCATCAGGGAGGTAGCCGCCGATCGTGTCGGTGGCTGCGCGACCGATCGAGAAGGCGCTGTCGTCAGGTGCGGGCCCGGTCGTCAGTTGGGCCGCGGGTGCCGCCATGGGCTTGGTGCCTGCCGCCTGCGTGGGCACGGTCGTCGGGTGCGGTGACGCGCAGGCGCCGAGCAGCACGGTGAGCCCGACGCCCGCGACCGTTATCATCCGCAGCGGCATAGCGGAAAGGATATGGCAGGCTCGCGATGTGGACCTGCCGCAGCCGGACCAGCACACGCCCCATCTGGCCGACGTTGTGCCATCAGTGCTGGCGGCGATGGGTGCGGCCGATTTCGACTCCCGGATCGAACTGCCGGGCGAGATACGCGGCGCATGCGTTCTCCTTGTCGACGGTCTCGGGGCCGAACTCCTCGACGCGCACGCGCAGGACGCCCCGGTGATGGCGGAGTTGCGCGGCCGCACACTGCAGGCCGGTTTCCCATCGACCACAGTCGCCGGGTTGGCCGCGGTCGGCACCGGCTGTCGCTCCGGCGAGCACGGCTTGGTCGGCATGTCGTTCCGGCTACCCGAAGTCGGGGTGATCAACGCGCTGCGCTGGCGGCCCCACCCTCGAGGTGAGGACCTGCGCGAGGCCGCGCCGCCGGAACAGGTGCAACCGATGGCCACCACGTTCGAGCGGGCGGCCGCGGCGGGCGTTTCGGTGAGCGTCGTCTCCGGAGCGGAGTTCCGCGGCTCCGGCCTGACCCGAGCGGTACTGCGCGGCGGCCGCTACGTCGGGGTCCAGGCGCTCGGCGACCTTGCCGCAGCGGTGCGGACCGCCGTCGCCGACGGCGGCTTCTGCTACGGCTACCACGGCGAGGTGGACCTGCTCGGACACTTGTACGGGCCCGGCTCACCGGCGTGGCGGCTGCAGTTGCGGGAGGTCGACCGTCTTGTCGAGTCGGTGGTGGAGGGTCTTCCGCCCGGCGGGCTGCTGGCTGTCGTCGCGGATCACGGAATGGTGGCCGCGGGCGACGATGCGGTGGACATCGACGAGTGCGCCGCACTGCTCGACGGAGTCGCAGCCATCGGTGGCGAGCCGCGGGCCCGCCACATCTATATAGAGGACGGCGCCCACGACGCGGTGCTTGCCGCGTGGCGGGAGACGCTGGCCAGCGCGCCTGGGTGGCGTCGCGTGAGGAAGCGATCGCAGCGGGCTGGTTCGGCGGGCAGGTGCGCGATGTCATTCGGTTCAGGATCGGCGACGTCGTCGCTGCGGCCACGGGCACAGCGACGATGGTGCGGCGGGCGGTGGAGCCGCTCGAGTCGTCGCTTGTCGGCCACCACGGCTCGCTCACGAGTGCCGAACAGACCATTCCTCTATTACTGGCCTACGGCTGATACGCCGCATCGTGCCAGTGCGTCGGCCGGTGTGACGGCCATTCGGATTCATCGCGGTACTGCTCGGTCCACCGCGCGGCGATCGCGCGCAGCGGGCCGGCGTTGATGAAATGAAGCTTCTCTCGGCCCCGCCGCTGTGTGGTCACCAGATTGGCGGCTTCGAGAACCGCGAGGTGCTTACTGACCGACTGTCGCGCCATCGAAAGTCCCTCGCACAGCTCCCGCAGACTCTGCCCGGTCCGCTCGGTCAGGCTGTCGAGCAGGCGTCGGCGGCTCGGGTCGGCGAGCGCCCGGAACACCTCGTCCACCGCGCCATGTTCCCACATCGTGCAGCCCGCTGGCTGCCTGTGCTCGACATGCAACCGTGCGACTGCACATCCGTGGTCAGCAGCTGAAATTTGCTGGATCTGCATGTTTGCGTGCTGAGAATCGCCTTAGGCCAGACGGGTGCAGCGCAGCACGAGGAAGTGTGGGCGGCGGCGCTCCGGCTTGGTGAGATGAAATATGCTGACAGACAACGAAAATCAATCGCAGTTCGGCTCTGCTTCTCGGACAAAGGTATCGAGCTCGATTTACGAAACCGGCTGTGCTGCAATAGGGTTCAAATAGTGCACAAAGTGAAAGGGCCCACTAAATAAGTCATTTGTGAAGGCCATCACAGAATTTCAGGGTCGAATCGCACCTCTGTTACTGTCCGTCGTCATGTTTGCTGTCGCTACCGCATCTCTGTTGACGCTCGTGCAGCAGCTGTCGGGAACGCCCTACATCTCGGGTGGAAACTCCGCAGCCGGAACCGACTGCTCGGGCCTGGTCTCCTTCGTGAGCAACGCCGCCGACCGGGCGCCCGGTCTACAGCGGCCGGTTCAACACCGGCAACATCGAAGGCGCTCTGAAGGCGCGAGGCTTCCAATACGGGACCAAGCCCGGCGCCCTCAATGTCGGCTGGAACGGCGGGCACACCGCCGCGACGCTGCCCGACGGCACGCCCGTCTCGTCCGGCGAGGGTGGCGGAGTGAAGATCGGCGGCGGGGGCGCCTTCCAGAAGCAGTTCTCGAAACACATGTTCTTCGACGTGGCTCCACGCCGAAGCGCCGCCCGCGCCCGACGCACCGCTGCCGCCCGACGTGCTGCCGCCACCCCCCGGAGCCCCGCTCCCGCCCGAGGGCGCCGTCATCCCGGTCGGCATCGACGCGCCGCTTCCGCCCCCGCCGGGTGCTCCCCTGCCTCCCCCTCCGCCGGGAGCCGAGGTGCCGCCGCCGCCCGGTGCGCCGCTGCCTCCACCGCCGCCGGGTGGCGAGTTGCCCCCGCCGCCCCTCGTCGCGTAGCGACGCCTGCCCGAGAAGCGGGCACTGGATAGACGTCGTGCAGAATGGTCACCGCCGCCGAAATGGCCAACAGCTTGTGACGATGCTGCACGACGGGAGCAACCCTGGTTGCCAGACCCGTGACTACACAGGTCGATCGCATTCGTCAGGCAGGCAACGAGAACAGCCAAAGCACCGCAAAGACCCTGTAAAGCAACGGGTTTCCATGACGCGGCTGTTCTCCACCGGTGTGGTCGTCGCGGTGGCGTTCGTCGTCGTCATCTGCGGCGAGCAAGCTGGACGGTACGAATACCTTGGTGTGCGGTTGAGCGATGCCGCGGTGCTGCGCGCAAAAGCGCAAAGCGCTACGACACGTTCATATCTGGCACAGAAGGCCGGTGTTCTCTCCGCGGTGTACCCAACCGAGTTGAAGGTCACCTCTGGTGACACCGTCATCAAACGGGAGCCGATGATCTCCTACCGCGAGGCGCGTCGGTAGCGGCTCAGCTCGGCTTGGACTCGACGTAGAATTCGACGTTGTCGCCGTCGACCTTCGTCACCTTCATGTGGGCGGTGTATTCCTTGCCCTCGGGTCCCGTGAAGGTGCAGTCGAATTCGGCGCCGACCTCTGCATCCACCCCCGACGGACACATGACATCCTTCGGCTTGAATTTGGTCTGGCCCGACACGACGTCGGCGACCGATTTCGCCGCACCGTCCGGATTGATCTTGGCCCCGCAACCGGCGAGGAGCAGCGCCGACGAGACCGCCACGACCAGCAATGCACGACGCATCGTCGCAGTATTGCAGATCAGTGGAAACGCGACCAGCGCTGATGAATCCGGCAACGAGAGCTCGTGCGTCGGAGGATGATCGTCGGTAATCCGGCGAGAGGAATCGGTCATGGCCACAGACCTGACGCTCTATGTAAACGATCAACCAGGGGAACTCGCCCGCATCGGTGACGTTCTCGGCAGAGCCGGTGCCAATATCTCCGGGCTGTGCGCGGTGACGAGCGGCGGAGGCCAGGCGGAGGTCCACATCCTCGTCGAGGATGCGACCGCGGCCTTCGAGGCGTTGCAGGGCGCCGGTATCAGTATCGCGGCCGAACAGGAGGTGCTCGTGCTGACGGTCGAGGACCGGCCGGGGGCGCTGGGTGAGATCGCGCACGAGCTCGGCGCGTCGCGGGTCAACCTGACACTGGCCTACCTTGCCACCAACACCCGGCTGGTTCTTGGTGCCGACAACCTCGCCGACGCGAAAGCCGCTGTCGGCTGACTCATTTCGTGCGCGGCGATTGCTTGAGCCGGGCCTTGGCCTGCTTTACCAGGTCTGCTGCGTCGCGGCTGGCCCGCTTAGCCTCACCATAGGCGTCATCGGCGGCAGCGAGATTGCGCTCTGCTTCGTCGAGGCGCTGCCGCATCTCGTCGCGTCGCAACCGCGCAATCGCGAGATCTGTTTGCCTGTCTGATAATTGGCTGTCCGCGTCGGCCTTGGCCCGCTCGGCCGCAGCTAAAGCCGCCTTCGCCTCCTCCACCTGTCTGGCGGATGCCCGATCAGCGTCGAGCCGGTCGGGGCGGGGGCGCTCGGGCTCGGCACGCGTCTGGTCCGCCGTCGATCCAGCCTTGCTGCTGGTAGCGCTCCTGCTGCTGCGCCCAGCAGTGGAGACGACGGCGGTGGCGCCGAAGTCCCCGAACCCTGACCATTGTTCGGCCTTGGCCAGCCGCCCGAGCCGGTCTGCCACATCCGGGTCTGCGACCGCGGCCTGCAGCGTAGCGACGACGTCCTCGCGCAGTGTCGCCGACGGGTTCGTCACCCCGGCACCGTCGAAAGCGGCGCGAGCCAGCTGGTCGACCAACGAACGCTGCTCCGCGGACAGCTGCCGGATCGCGGCGCCATCCATCGCGGCATGCGCCGCACGCAGCCGCTCCCCCAGATCGGTCAGTGATTCTTTGACATCTTCATTGGTGTGCACGAGCAGGTTGACCACCCATGCCGCCGTGGTCGGCCGCCGCGCCGCCGAGATGCGCTTGGCCGCGGCGGTGTCCCCGCGCTTCTTGGCGGCAGCGGCGAGTCGGGTGCGCAACGCCGTGAACTCCTCGGGCTTGACGCCGTACAGTTCGTCGAGCTCGTCAGCGGCCATGACGCCATGATGCGCCAACGAAGTCGGGAAGGCCGACAAGCGCTCGCGGCGGGCATGCGACACTCTGGGCATGGTTGTCGCAATCGATCGCCCGAAGCTCGAAGGAAACATCGCTGTCGGCGTTGACCGGCAGATCGGGTTCGCAGAGTTCGGCGCCCCCCAGGGCCGCGCCATCTTCTGGTTGCACGGCACACCCGGCGCCCGCAGACAGATCCCCACCGAGGCGCGTCGCTTCGCTGAGGAGGCCGGCATCCGGCTGATCGGGATCGACCGGCCGGGGATCGGGTCGTCGACGCCGCACCAGTACGAAAACGTTCTCGCGTTCACCGAGGATTTCCGGACGATCGCCGACACGCTGGGTATCGACAAGATGGCGGTGGTCGGTCTCTCCGGTGGCGGTCCGTACACGCTGGCCTGTGCGGCGGCGATGCCCGAACGGGTGGTGGCTGCGGGTGTGGTCGGCGGGGTCGCGCCGCCGTCGGGACCCGACGGCATCCTCGGAGGCCTGATGGGCAACCTCGGAATCCGCGTCGCGCCGCTGCTCGCGGTGGCGAAGGTGCCGATCGGAATGATCGCCAGCACGCTGATCCGCTTCATCCGTCCGGTCGCAGGGCCCGCTGCAGATCTGTACGGCCTCGTGTCGCCGCCCGCCGACCGCGCGCTGCTGGCGCGCCCCGAGATCAAGGCGATGTTCCTCGACGATCTGCTCAACGGAAGCCGTCGGCAGATGGCGGCGCCGTTCTACGACGTCGTCGCCTTCGCCAACGACTGGGGATTCCGGCTCGACGAGGTCAAGGTGCACGTGCGCTGGTGGCACGGCGACGCCGACCACATCGTCCCCTATGCGCACGGGCAGCACGTGGTGTCGAGGCTGCCCGACGCCGAACTGTTCCCGATGCCCGGGGAAAGCCACCTCGGCGGACTCGGTCGCGCCGAGGAGATCCTGCGCTCGATGCTCGAGGTGTGGGACCGCGCCGGCACCGACTGACCGATGAGAGCGATCGTGCTGCTCGCCCAGAGTGCGGCGCTGGACCAGGCGGGTACAGTGCACGCGCTCGGGCTGGGCTGGACGGCGAGTTCCAACCCCGTCCCGCAACACGCGCTGGTCATCTTCGTCGAAGTCGAGTGGGCCGAACTCAACAAGTCCTTCCCGATTCGCGCCGAACTCGTCGACAGCGACGGTGTGCGGGTCGCCCAGACCGAGCACGGCGTCATCAAGGCCAAACACAAACCCGTTCACCCCGAGGGCACGCCGGTCACGATCCCGTTCACCGCGACCATCCCGCCGCTCAAGCTCACCGCCGGTGAGCGTTACCAGTGGCGCGTTTCCATCGACGACGAGATGCACGAAGACTGGCTCGCCGGGTTCACCGTGACCGACGAGGAGTGACGGCCGCGTCAGTCCTGCAGCGCGGCAGGGTCTTTCGCGCCGAGAAGCACTCGCCTGAGCAGGTGCATGGCGACGGTCGTCGAGCGCTCACGGATGTCGGAGCGGTTGCCCGGCAGATGAAGCGTCCTGGTCAATGTCGGGCCGTCGGCCAGCATCACCGAGAAGCACACCGTGCCGACCGGCTTGTCTTCGGTGCCACCGGCCGGTCCCGCGATGCCCGTCGTCGCGACCGCGGTGTCGGCGTCGAAGCGGTGAAGCGCACCCCGCGCCATCGCCTCGGCCACCGGTTCGGACACCGCTCCGTGCGTCTCGATCAGTGCCGGGTCGACGTCGAGCATCCCCGCCTTGGCTTCGTTGGCGTAGGCCACCACCCCGCCCGCCATGTAGCCGGAAGATCCGGGGATGTCGGTGAGGCGCGCGGCGACGAGGCCGGCCGTGCAGGACTCCGCCGTCGCGATACGGCGGCCCGCCAGCAGCGTGGCCACCTGATCGTCGACGAGCGCGCCATCTGTTGAGAAGATGTGCCGCGCATGGTGTTCGCGCAACACGTCCAGCAGCCGGGCATAGACGTCAGTCGCGTCCGGTTCGTATCGCGTGACGATCTCGAGTTCTCCGCGGCGCAGGCAGGTGGTGATCTCGAGTCGGCCGAACCCGTTGATGCGGCCCTCGGCCTCACGCAGCGTTTCGGCCAGCCCCGACTCGGGCAGCCCGAACATCCGGATCATGTCCTGCCGATATTCGGTGCGACCTGCGATCGCCTCCTGCAGCGCGGGCGTTTCGACCGCGGCGCGCCACATCGGCTGCAGTTCGCGGGGCGGCCCCGGCAGTACGAGCACCGTTGGCTTTCCCGGCACCACCACGCCCGGCGCCGTGCCGACGGGATCGAGGATCGTCGCACCGGCCGGCACCATCGCCTGCTTGCGGTTGGCTGCCCGCACCGCATCGAAATCCACGTCGGCGTACCTGGCCCGCAGCCGCTTCAGTATCTCGGCGATCTTCTCCTCGAGCGCGTCGTCGAGCACCAACTCGCTTTCGCAGAATTCCGCGACGACCGCAACAGTCATGTCATCGGCCGTCGGTCCGAGGCCGCCGCTCGTGACGATCAGGTCGACACCCTCGTCGGCGAGGAAACGAAGCTGTGCGGCGATGTCGTCGCGACGATCCCCGCAGATCGTGATGTGCGCCAGCTCGACACCGAGTTCGAGAAGCCGGTCGGCGACCCAGGGGCCGTTGCGGTCCTGGACCCGCCCGGTCAGAACTTCGGTGCCTGTGACGACGATGCCTGCGCGTGCACTCACGAACTATGCATACCCGACGACGCGTCCGCGGCGACAGCGGCCGCAGGCAGGTCGTCCTTGCGGGCTCTCACCCGTATGCGCGCGCCGCGATGCGGGGTCAGGATGACGTGTTTGACCTTCTGTCGCTCGGCGCTCGCCGTGGTGGTGGCCAGCTCCACCCGGCGCAGCACCTCCCGCAGCACGATGCGCATCTCGACCATCGCGAACGTCGCGCCGAGGCAACGGCGGTTGCCTCCGCCGAACGGGAACCACGTCGTCGGTCCGAGTGCGGCGCCGACCATCCGCTCGGGGTCGAAGCGCGCGGGATGCGGATACTGCGCAGAACTGCTGTGTACCAAACCGATTCCCGGTGCCACCATGATTCCCGCGGGCAGTCGGTAGCCCGCCAGGTCGACCGGTTCCTTCAGGATGCGACCGACGTCGAAGACCACAGGCCGGATCCGCAACGTCTCCTTCGCCACCGCGTCGAGGTACTCGTCGCCGGTGGGATCGCCCGCCGCACTGGCCTCCGCGGCGTTCGCCGCCTTCTGCAGAACCGTGGGATGTCTGGTCAGCCGTTCCAGTGCCCAGGCAAGTCCGGTCGCCGTCGTGTCGTGCCCGGCAACGAGCAGAGTGATCAGCTGATCGCGCAGTTCGCGGTCGGTCATCGTGCCGCCGTCGCCTTCGGCGGCGCGGATGAGCATGGCGAGCGCATCGGTCCGCGATGCGAGGCCCGGATCGGCGCGCCGGTCACGGATCTCGGCGTACAGCAGCCGGTCGGCCTCGTCCATGTTGCGACGCAGCCCGCGCCATGGACCGAGCCGCTGCAGACCGGGTTTGGCGATGGCGAGCGACGCCCACGGTGTCACGTTGAGCAGCTTGGGCATCACCGCGCGCAGCGCGGCGAGCCGCTTGGGGTCGGACGCGCCGATGACGGTCCGAAGGATCACCTCGAGGGTGATCTCCGACATCCTCGGTGCGACAGGGAATTCGGTGTTCACCGGCCACGTCGCGATGTTGGCCGCGGCAATCTCCTCCATCAACGCGGTTTGGCGAGCCACCGCGTCGCGGTGGAACGCGGGAAGCATCTGACGACGGCGCTCCTTGTGCACGTCGCCGTCGATCACCAGTACCGAACTGCTGCCAAGGAGACCGCTGAGCATCATGTTGGCTTCGCCTGCGTGGTACACGTCCGGGCTGCCTGCGAACACCTTCTTGATCTCGGCGGGGTCATCCAGATACACAAGCGTCCCCATCGTGGCGATGCGCATCGTGAAGACGCTGCCGTAGCGACGTCTGCACGCGGAGATGAAGCGTGGCCAGTACCGGGCCATCAGTGCGGCCTGAATCGGCGCAGGCAGCCGGGGCCCCGGCGGTAATGTGGCGCGCTCGGTGTCACCCATGGGATGAGCATACGAGCCACGTGGCCCGTCGAATCGCGATCACACAGGCACGCGGCGCGCCCTGTCGGACGCCGGCCATACGTACGGAAGATCGTCGGGAACGTCGGGAAAGTACCTGCGGTAATGCTCGGGATCCTTGCGCACCAGCGCGGCCTGATGGCTGCGGTGAAACGCCTCCTGGCCGAGCCACGGCGGCAGTTCGCGCGCCGCGGCCAACTCCTCCTCGGTGCGAACCGAGCGCTGCCCGGTCGCTTCGGCCATATCGGTAACGAGAGTCGCCGCGCATGTATCGGCTCTGCCGCGCTCACACCAGACCGTGCAGACATCCAGCCCGTACCGCACGAGCGCTTCCTCGTAGCCGGCCCACATCGCGGCGGCGGGATGGTGGCGCCACCCGTAGCCCGCGACGGTTAGCGCGCGCAGCACCTGGATGGTTTCGACCCGCTGTTTGCCAAGACGTCGCTGGTCGAGGATCCGCGCCGAATCGATGAAACCCGGATACGGGAGGAAGGTCTGCATCGCGGAACGAATACCCGGCGCCGATCGCGGGCACACCACCGGCGTGGGGACCGTGCCGACGATGGGCGTCGAAGAGGAGTACTTTCTGGTCGACGCGGTCAGCCGTGCCCCGACGCCGGCCGCCGACCCGG
Organism: uncultured Actinomycetota bacterium; assembly: GCA_963786995.1. Lineage (GTDB taxonomy): Bacteria > Actinomycetota > Actinomycetes > Mycobacteriales > Mycobacteriaceae > Mycobacterium. The sequence continues at coordinate 144,167 of CAWBBH010000014.1, forward strand.
TACTGAGGCGAGCCCGCGCGACGCTCGGCGAGTGTGTGTCGACCGAATTCACCGATCTCCAGCTGGAAGTGAAAACGCGGCCGTGCGCGGACGCCGAATCGTTGCGTCGCGACCTGGTCGGCCTGCGCGCCGGCGCGATCGCTGCCGCTGCCGCCGAAGGCGTCCGGGTCTGCGCCGCCGGCACACCGCCTGTGGCCGGTCACCAACCGTGGGGGGTGGTCGATCACCCGCGTTACCGCGCCGGAGTCGCGCAGTACCGCGCGATGCTGGACGACTTCGCGGTCTGCGCTGTCCACGTCCACGTCCACGTTCCCAACCGTGAGCACGCCGTCCTCGTCGGCAACCACCTGCGGCCATGGCTGCCACTGCTGGTGGCGCTCGCCGCCAACTCGCCCTTCGATCACGGCAGGGACACCGGCTACGCCGACTGGCGCGCGGTGATCAGAAGCCGCTTCCCGTGCCTGGGTCCGCCCCCCTATTGCGAATCCGCACGTCACCACGACGAATTGCAGGCGAGGATGGCCGAAACGGAGGCGATGCTCGACGCCGATACTCCGTTCTGGGACGTCCGCCCCAACCCGCGGCTGCCAACCCTGGAGGTTCGGTGCATGTCGGTCGGCTCCGACATCGACGACACGGTTGCCTGTGCGGCGCTGATCCGAGCGCTCGTGATGACCGGCAGCGCCAAAGTGGATGCGGGAGAGCAGGGTCCGCGACCGCCGAGTGAGCTGCTTCGGGCGGCCTACTGGCGGGCCGCCCGAGACGGATGGGCGGGCTCCGGAGTCGACGCGTTGAGCAACCGGATTCTGCCCGCGCCGGTGCAGGCAGCACGATTACTCGACCACGTCCGGCCCGCGCTCGAGGACTGTGGTGATGTCGAGTTGGTCGCCGACTTTTTTCGGCGGCTAAAGGCGCGAGGCACGGGCGCGGAACGCCAGCGTGCCTCGGCGGCCCGTCACGGAGTGCTCACCGCAGTGGTCGACGATCTCATCGCCGAGACGGCGCGAACGTGATGACCAGTACATCGCGACGAGCCGGATAGGCGGGATCGACGGGACGGATCGGGGACACGCCGTGCATCGTGGCGCGGTCATCGCCGAGCAGCATGGTGCCGGGCTCGGTCAGAGTCGTGCGCAGGATTGCTGCCCCGGACCGGTCGCAGACGGTGCTCTCACCGCCCGTCGCGTTGTCCCTGGCGATCAGCAGTGAGGTCACCAGCGTGACGCCGTCGCGGTGCAACCCCTCCGGGGTGGGGTCACCGACCCCGTCGGCCGCGCTCAGCACCCGGAAGGGAGTGACTTTCGCGCTCCACTCCTGGGCGTCCTCGAGTCCGGTCGCCACTTCCCCGAGGAAGGCGAGCAGACGGTGCAGCAACCGATCCCGCGCGAAGGCTTCGGTCAGTGGTTCGAAGTCGCGGTCCCGGTCGATGTAGAGCGGGTTGGAGTTCTCCGGTTGGACGAACACACCGTGCGGCAGAAGCCGCGCGGCGCCCTCTGCAGCGCTGTACAGGAAGTGTCCGTAGCGCCGCAGCCGGACGATGCCGAGCTCAGCGGCGTAACAGTCCTGTGTCAGGTGGTCCCAGTGCGAGGCGAAGCGGCTCCATCCGGCGGTGGCGTCGACGCCGAGGTAGGCACACAGCTCTTCACTCGACAGCACCCACGCGCGCCGAGATCGAAGAACGGCTCCTACGGCCACGGCTCTCGATTACCCGCCTCGGATAGTGTCATTCCTGTGACGGCACCGAAATCTCTGCGCGAGCTGTTCGACCAGATCGGGCTCGAAGAGGTGCCGTCGGACGACGACACGGTCGTCATGGAGATGCCGGTCGACGAGCGGGTGACCAACACCGCTGGCGGTCTTCAAGGCGGCCTCATCGCCACGATGGCCGACGTGACGGCGGGCCAGCTCGCCGCACGAAGTACCCCCTTCGGCCACGCCATTGCCACCACCGATCTCTTCATCCGCTACCTGCGGCCGATCAAAGTCCGCAACGGGCCTGCCCGTGCCGTGGCGCGGATCCTGCGCACCGGTAAGCGGTCCGTCGTCATCCAGGTCGACATTTTTCGGGGCGATGACGGTGAACTCGGTGCCACGGCAACAGTCAACTTCGCCGCAGTCGGGTAGGAGCAACCATGAATCTTTCCGGTGTGGGTATCTGGAGCCATCAGCTTCGCTATGGCGACAAAGCGCAATCCGCCGACGCTGCAGCAGAATTGGAGGAACTCGGCTACACCGCGCTGTGGATCCCCGATGTCGGCCAGACGCCGGTTCTGGAGTCGGTCGATCATCTGCTGTCAGCGACGAACGAGGTCGTTATCGCGACGGGAATCCTCAATCTGTGGATGAACGAGCCCGCCGAGGTCGCCGCGTTCTACGCGTCGCTAAGCGTGAATCACCGGGACCGGTTCCTGATGGGTATCGGCGTCAGCCACGCGCCGCTGATCGACTCGACGGAGCCGGGACGGTACCGCAAGCCGCTCGCGGCTACGGCGTCCTTCCTCGACGCGCTGGACAGCGCCGCCCAACCGGTACCGGTCGACGCCAGGGTGCTCGCCGCACTGGGCCCCAAGATGCTCCGGCTTGCTGCGGACCGCTCCCGTGGCGCCCACCCCTATCTCGTGACGCCAGAGCACACGCGTCAGGCTCGCGAGGTCCTTGGCGACGGCCCACTCCTGCTGCCCGAGCAGACGGTGATCCTCACCGACGACGCCGCCGAAGCCCGCGCGATCGGGTCGCGCTGGATCAGGAACTATCTCGCGATGCCGAACTACCGGAACAGCCTTCTACGGCTTGGCTTCTCACCCGATGACGTGACGACGGTGAGCGACGAGGTGCTCGACGCCGTCATCGCGTGGGGAGACGAGGGCGCCGTGCTGGCCAGGGTCAACGAGCACCTGTCGGCGGGAGCCGACCATGTGTGCGTGCAGGTGTTGACCGCCGACCTGAGCGCCTATCCCCGCGAGCAGTGGCGGCGTATCGCCGCGGCACTGAAATAGGACTCCGCTATTCGATCGGCACGACCACAGGGGCGGAGTTGTACCCCGCGACGCGCACCCAGTTGGCGACCGTGCCGTCCGTGGGAACGACTCCGTGCAGTTCGACGGTTTCACCCGGGAACACCGTGACGTAATTGTCGCTGTACTCGATCGGCAGGATCTCGTCTCCGCTTTTCGAGTCGAGGATCTCGGCACGTTCGAAGAACGCCACACCCTGCGTCGGATTGCGCAGGCGGATCGTGACTCCGTTCTCATTATCCGCATCGGTGCGCCGCGCGCTCACCTGTAGCGGAACCCGCGGCATCCAGTTCAGTGCGGTCATGTCCGCCCAACTGACCTGCTTCAGTTCGAACGCCCAGTCGTTCGTCGGGTCACCGAGGTCGTCACGCCGCTGCGACTGCCAGTAAACGTTCTCGGCGAGAACGGATCCGTCGTCGTCGACCACCTCGGCGCGGACGAAATACACACTCGAGTCACGCGCCACCCTCGGCAGCGTCATGGCCGCGACGCTTCCGCCGGACGCGACGGTGAGCTTGTCGGTCGTGCGGTCCTCGCGCACGTCACCCTGCAGGTCGTAGACGCGCACGCGGACGCGGAGATCGGACCGGTCGTCGGGGGTCTGGTTGACCAGCGTCACGTTGGCCTTCGTGTGGTCGCCTGTGGCGTAGGAATCGAAGACCGCCGAAATTGGCCGAAGACCTTTCTTGGCGCCGTAGTACGCGCCACCTGGCCGCAAGTAGTAGTCGAAGATGTTGCCGAAGAACGACGGCCAGTGGTTGTTCAACATCCAGTAGATGGTCATCTTGTGGCTCGCCCACCCGCTGGCGGCGAAGACCTCGAACTGGGCCCGTGTCGATTCATAATGCGCGAGTTGAGCTTTGCGGGTGAACTCCTCCGCGTCCTCTGACGGTCCGTAGCGGCGGTCCACCGCCCGCTTGATGCTCTGCAGAGTGGCGTTCTTCGGGTTGGATCCGGCGTGGAAGTACCAGGTGTCGTTGATGGGCCAGAGCTTGTCGGGCGGGATGAACTTCTTCAGGCTTGCAAACGGCGGAATGTGTTCGTTGTCGCCCTGTTCGGCGGTCGACCCGCGGGTGGCGCCGTACCGGCCGCTGAACCAGTACCCCGGCGGCCGCCAGCTGTACGGGCCCGCCATGTGGATCCCGTCCCAGTCGCGCTCCCCCGTCGCATCGCGCGTCAGCGAGGACACGGTGTCGACGGTCGCATTCTGCCAGAGTGAATCATCGAGCACCGCATGATATTTCGACAGCACTTCCGCCGGCGGCTTACCGTCGCTGCCGTTGGCCCAGAGGAATACCGATGGGTGGGAGCGAAGCATCAGGATCTGCGACCGCAGACTTTCCTCGGCTACCCGTCGGTCCTCGTCGTCCCACTGCGACCATTTCTCCCATTGGTTGCAGCACATCCAGCCGAACATCAGCGGTATTCCGAGTTCGTCGGCCCTCTCGACGATGTGCTCACCCGGAAACTTGCCTTCCAACCGAATCATGTTGAGGCCGAGATCCTTGACGTACCGCAGGATCGCGTCGTCGCGCTCCGGGGAGTAGGCGAAGAGCAGGTCGGGCGTGTAGGCCGCCCCTCTGACAAGCAGATCCCGGCCGTTCACGGTCAGATAGAAGTTGCCGCCCCTGCCGAGGTCGGGGAATTCGCCGTCGGAGTCGCGGTGCTGAGAGACAGTGCGGATGCCGAAGCGAAGATCCGAGGAATCCGACATCTGTCCAGCCTGGCTGAACTCCAGATGGAGGTCGTAGAGGTTCGGCGGACCGAGGGTGTAGGGCCACCACAGGTCGGGGTTCGCGACGGTGAGCTCATCGAACGTGTCCGGGCTGAAGGTGACTTCGCGCTGCTCGCCCGGCAGCAGCGTCACCGCCTTTTGGATATCGACGCCCGGCTTGCCCTGGCGGGTGATCCTCGCCTTCAGCACACCCCGCAACTGACGGGTCGAGTAGTTGTGCACGGTGGTGTGAACGGTCAACCGCGCGGAATCGGTTCGCGGCAGCGGCAACTCGGTGTTGACGACAGACGGGCCGAGCGACACCTCGCCGGAAACCTTCAAATACACCGGCTTCCAGATGCCCGCGTTGCGATCGGAAACGAACGAGTTGCCCCGGTCGACGTTTCTGCCCGGGCCCTGATAACCCAAATAGTTCCAGTTGATCCAGTCCCACCAACTGTCGGCGAGCTCCACCCCGTTGATGTCCTGCAGGGCCCGCTCGGGCGTCACTTTGATCGCGAGGGTGTTCGATTCACCCGGCCGCAGCCAGCGCCCGACGTCGAGTTCGTGGGCATTGTGCATCCCGACGATCTGGGTGTTGCCCGCGACGAGGCGACCGTTCAACCACACCTCGGCGCGGTAGTTGATGCCCGGCAGTTCGAGCAGGTAGGTCGAGTGGCCCGCGGGGGCCGTGAATGAGGTGCGGTACCACCAGTCCTGCTTGTAGAGATTCTGGGGCACCTCGTCGAGGAGGTTCTTCCCGTAGAACAGGTCGGGGTAGGTGCCGTCGTCCTGCAACGCCTGAAGGACCGTCGACGGCATCCTGGCGACGGTGTGCCAGCCCGCGGTCGCGGCGTAGTCCGCGCGCGAGACCGTCGCGCCGTCGACGCCCAGTCGGGTGGCTGAAGCGAGCTGCCAGCCGTCGGACAGTTCGATCGTGTCGGGCGGCTGTTGAGGGGGCACGACGGTGGCGAAGGATCCGGCGCAGCCCAGCAGCAACATGACGACGAGGACGGTGGCGAGGACGGTGCGGCGCCGGGTCGATATGGCCCTCTCCTCTCGGTCGCTGTTGGTTAGAAACCGTAGTCTCGATTCATGATGGTCGAGCCCTCGGGTCGGGTCGCCGAAATCGCCGCCAGTCCGCCGGGCGGGCAGGTGGGTGCGTTCTTCGACCTGGACGGGACGCTCGTCTCCGGATTCACCGCGACGGCGCATGCCGGCGACCGGATACGCCGCCGGCAGGCGCGGATCGGCGAGGTCCTCGGGGTGATGGAGGCCTCGATCCGATACCGGCTCGGGCGGATGCAGTTCGAGCGGCTCATCGTGCGGGCTGCCGGCTATCTGAAGGGCGAGTCACTTCGCGAACTCGACGAACTCGGTGAGCGGCTCTTTCACAGACACATCGCCTCACGGGTCTTCCCTCTCATGCGTGAGGTCGTCGCAGCCCATCAGGCGCGTGGCCACACCATCGCGCTGTGCTCGTCGGCGCTGACGATCCATGCCGAGCCGGTCGCCCGCGCCCTCGGTATCACCACGCTGCTGTGCAACCGCTTCGAAGTCGACGGGAACGGCCTGCTGACCGGCGACATCGAGAGGCCGATCATCTGGGGCGCCAGGAAAGCCGATGCCGCACAGCGGTTCTGTGCAGACAACGGAGTAGATCTGCAGCGCAGCTACTTCTATGCCGACGGTGACGAGGACGTGGCGCTGATGAGAGTGGTCGGCCATCCGCGGCCGGTCAATCCGCGCGCCGGGCTCGCTGCCGCCGCGACGGCCAACGGCTGGCCCGTCCTGCGCGTGGCGGTTGCGGGCCGAAAGGGCCGACCGGTGTGACGGGAGTCGCGGAAGGGTCGCTGCTCGCCTGCGGCGGCTTTCTGCTTGCGGTGCTGTGGATGGACCTGATCTTCGACAGCCAAATCCGCGGTGCGACGGGCAGGCAACTACCCGCGCCGGTACTGACCTCCATCGCGGAGTACTACCGCCGCGCGACGACCACATCGCAACCGATGAGCCGACTGATCGCAGCGATGATGGCGATCCTTCTCGGCGCTTTGGTCTTCCAAGGTGTGAGTGGACGCGACCCGGTGTGGATGACCGCCGTGTCGGCTGCGCTCGTCGTCGCGCCCATCGCGCTCGCCGCCAGCAGAACCGTGCCGAACGCCGTCCGGCTCGGCGCCCGCAAGGACGGCCCTGACGAGCAGTCGGCACTGGCCAGGTCGATCTACTGGGACCACCTCGTCTGCTTTGCCGCCATCTCGGCGTTCCTCGTGGTTCGGCTGGCCGCGGTTTGGTGAACGCTTCGGCGGGCAATCCCTGAGCCGTCCAGGGGGCATCGAGCCGCCTTTCCCGTTCAAGAGACGAGGCACGAGACGATGACTGCACGACGCTTGATCCTGATCGCCGGTGCGGTGGTCCTGATCGCCGGTGTGATCGCCCTGCTCGTTCCGGTGTCGATCACCGGTAACGGCAAGTCCATCGGGTGCGGCACCGCGATCGCCGCCGACACCTCCGAGGCGGAGGCGGCCAACGGCCAGACCGTCGCGGGCGTGCCCATCCTCAACGAGATCGTGCCGCACACCGACTACGTCGCCGAGTGTCAACAGGCGGTGTCGAGCCGGCGGTCGTGGTCCATTCCGCTCGCCGTCGTCGGCGTCCTGGTGGCCGTGGGATCCCTGGTGGCGCCCAGAGCGCGCTCTGTTTCGTAAATCACACTTCCGGGCAGTCCTCTACGCATCGGATCATCCAGCCAAAGGGGGCGCACGGTGTCGAGCGAACAGCAGCAAGCAGAGCAGCAGGACAGCGACGAGCAACAAACGCAGCAGCAGGACAGCGACAGCAGGATAGTGATCAGCAGGATAGTGATCAGCAGGATAGTGATCACAGTGATCAGCAGGACAGTGATCAGCAGGACGACCGGCCGCGTACCGAGAAGCCCGAGGTGAAAGAGGAGCACCAGGAGAAGGCCAAGGAGATGCGGAAGGAGTACGTGGAACAACGCCCCACAGTGATCATGCCGGGTAGTGGTGGCACCGTGTCGGGCACGGCCGTCAACGAATGGCTCGACGACGACGGGAGTCCGAAGTTCGGGGACGAGTCGGAGTCAGCGGCCGACACGTCGGACGATGACGTAGAAACCGGCAGGACCGACGAAGACAAGTCATATGGCGACACGGTGGCGGATGACAAGGAAAGAAACGAGAGGATTCGTAAAGCGCACGACGAGGCACAGGCCGAAGAGGCGCAGAACGATGAGGCGGACAACGACGCGGCCAAGGGTGACAAGTCGCAGAACGACGAGGCACAGAACGACGAGGCCAAGGGCGACGAGGCTAAGAAAGACGGGGCACAGAACGACGAGGCTAAGAAAGACGGGGCACAGAACGACGAGGCGGACAACGAGCGACCGACACCGACGCGGCCAAGGGCGACGACGCGGCCAAGAGCGACGAGGCTAAGAAAGACGGTTAGGCGGCCGTAACGGTATCTGCAGGGCCTGCTTGAATCCCTGATGCCGGCGCGTACTAAACTAGAACACGTTCCAGTTCGCCCCCCTCGCGTCAAAGGAGCTCGCATGCACACGGCTATTTGCGACGACCTCAACATCGAGTTTCCGATCTTCGCCTTCACACACTGCCGCGACGTGGTGGTCGCGGTCAGCAAGGCGGGCGGTTTCGGCGTTCTCGGCGCCGTCGGCTTCACCCCCGAGCAGCTGGAGATCGAGCTCAACTGGATCGACGAGAACATCGGCGACCATCCCTATGGTGTCGACATCGTCATCCCGAACAAGTACGAGGGCATGGACGCGGGCGACCTGGAGCCCGAGGTGCTCAAGAAGCAGCTCAACGCGCTCGTGCCCGAGGAGCATCTGAAGTTCGCCCGCAAGATCCTCGCCGACCACGGCGTACCGGTCGAGCACAGCGACGACGACGCGCTGCAACTCCTCGGCTGGACCGAGGCCACCGCGACGCCACAGGTCGAGGTGGCGCTCAAGCATCCGAAGGTGACCCTGATCGCCAACGCGCTGGGCACCCCGCCCGCCGACATGATCGCCCACATTCACGCCGAGGGCCGCAAGGTCGCGGCGCTGTGCGGGTCGCCGTCACAGGCACGCAAGCACGCCGACGCAGGCGTCGACATCATCATCGCCCAGGGCGGCGAGGCGGGCGGCCACTGCGGTGAGGTCGGCTCGATCGTGCTGTGGCCGCAGGTGGTCAAGGAGGTGGCCCCCGTTCCGGTGCTGGCCGCAGGCGGCATCGGCAGCGGTCAGCAGATCGCGGCCGCGCTCGCGCTCGGTGCCCAGGGCGCGTGGACCGGTTCGCAGTGGGTCATGGTCGAGGAGTCGGAGCACACACCGGTGCAGCACGCCGCGTACGTCAAGGCATCCAGCCGTGACACGGTCCGCAGCCGATCGTTCACCGGCAAGCCGGCGCGCATGCTGCGCAACGACTGGACCGAGGCGTGGGAGAACCCCGAGAATCCGCAGCCGCTCGGAATGCCGTTGCAGTACATGGTCTCCGGCATGGCGGTCGCGGCCACGCACAAGTACCCGAACGAGAGCGTGGATGTGGCGTTCAACCCGGTCGGTCAGGTGGTCGGTCAGCTGAACAAGGTGGAGAAGTCGGCGACGGTGATCCAACGCTGGGTGCAGGAATACCTCGAGGCGACAAGCCGGCTGGACGAAATCAACGAGGCCGCCTCGGTCTGAACTACGGCGTCGGGGGCGGCATCCCGGGCAGCGCCGGACCCGGAGGCGGCGGTGCCAGTCCGGGAAGGACCGGAGCCGGAGGCGGTGCATCGGCAGGAGGCGCGAGCGGGTCGCCCTGCGGGGCGCCCGCCGGTGCCTGGGGTCCTGCGGGCAGTCCGTTCGTCGGCATGGCGTTGGCGTCCAGCGGTCGTTGCGTCAGCAGTAGCAGCGCATCGCGACCGCTGATGTCCTGGGTCTGCACCGCGTGCCACAGATCGCGCAGATACGAGGTGCCCCGTCCTTCCGGGGGCTCGACGGGAACATCGGAGGTGCCCGGCGGCAGGTTCTCGGGGCTCGGCAGATGCGGTACCTCGGCCGGCGGCGGGGCGGGCAGCGCGGGGTCTCCGGCCGCGGCCAGAGTCGAGATCGACTGCTCGGGTCCTGGCAGCAGGGGTGCCGGTCCAGGCGGCGGCGGGTTCGGTGACGCCGGGTCGGCCTGCGCAGTGGGAGCGGCGAGCGTCAACGCCGCGAGCGCTGCGAGCACGCCGCCCGCCACGGACAGCGTCCTGGCTCTGTCGGATTTCCTCACCGATGCCCCCTTGGTCTCGTCACGGTGCTAGTGGGAACTTCAGCCTTGACCCTCCAATTGTTACACCTGTGCCCTGTGTGACCAAGGCGTCATTTCGGATCCGCTGGGCGGAACACGTTCCACTTGCGACTTTCGTCCAAGTTTCAGAACCCCCTTCACCCGGTCCCATCTGTGGTGTAGCAATGCCATACGGGCACTAGACAACGTCGTACGAGGAGCCAATCCATGCCATCTCCGAACCTCCCACCCGGGTTCGACTTCACCGATCCCGACATGTACGCCGAGCGGTTACCGGTGGAGGAACTCGCCGAGATGCGCAAGGTGGCGCCGATCTGGTGGCAGCACCAGGAGAAGGGCAACCGCGCGTTCGGCGACGACGGCTACTGGGTGGTGACGAAGCACAAAGACGTCAAGGAAGTGTCCCGGCGCAACGACGTGTTCTCCAGCAACCGCAAGACCGCGTTGCCGCGCTACCGCGACGACGCAGACCCGGAGTCTCTGGAGGGCGGCAAGGTCGTCCTCCTCAACCAGGACGCTCCGCATCACACCCATCTCCGCAAAATCATCTCGCGGGCGTTCACGCCGCGCGCCATCGAGTCCCTGCGCGACGAGTTGCGTGAGCGCGCGCACAACATCGTCGCCGACGCCGCGGCCGAGGGCTCGGGAGACTTCGTCGAGCAGGTGTCCGCCGAACTGCCGCTGCAGGCGATCGCGGGTCTGATGGGCGTGCCGCAGCATGACCGCAAGAAGCTGTTCCACTGGTCGAACCAGATGGTCGGCGACCAAGACCCGGAGTACACCAGGAACGATCCGACGGCCGCGGCGGCCGAGCTGATCATGTACGGCATGGCGATGGCCGCGGAGCGTGGCGAGAATCCGGGCGACGACCTCGTCACCAAGCTGGTGCAGGCCGACGTCGAAGGGCACAAGCTCACCGACGACGAGTTCGGCTTCTTCGTCATCCTCTTGGCGGTGGCCGGAAACGAAACCACCCGCAATTCGATCACGCAGGGAATGATGGCGTTCACCGAATTCCCGGACCAGTGGGAGCTTTTCAAGCGCGAGCGGCCGGCGACCGCGGCAGACGAGATCGTCCGGTGGGCGACGCCGGTCACCTCGTTTCAGCGCACCGCGCTGGAGGACACCGAATTGGGCGGCGTGCAGATCAAGAAGGATCAGCGGGTGGTGATCTTCTACCGCTCGGCGAACTTCGACGAAGAGGTCTTCGAAGACCCCTTCAGCTTCAACATCTTGCGAGACCCCAACCCCCACGTGGGATTCGGCGGAACCGGCGCGCACTATTGCATCGGTGCGAACCTGGCCAGGATGACGATCGATCTGATCTTCAATGCCATCGCCGACGAGATGCCCAACCTGACTCCGATCTCCAAGCCCGAGCGGCTGCGCTCGGGATGGCTCAACGGGATCAAGCACTGGCAGGTCGACTACACCGGTAAGGCTGCTATCGCGACCTAGCGGTTGGGGCAGCCGGGTAGTCGATGATCGATCGCCAGTAGTCCTCGCCGATCTCCTCACCCGATTTGAGCACCATCGCCAACCCGGTCGCCATCGCGATGCCGAGCAGCCCGAGCCAGAGGCCTGCGACGGCGATGACCGCCCACAGGATCGCGGTGACCGTCGGCCACGGCGACACTGCGGCGAGTACGGGCGCGAAGAAGAAGCCGGTGCCGATGAACCACGCCGAACCTGCTCGGTCGGAGATCAGCACGAAGCGAAGCCACCGCGGAATCGACGCCGGGACCTGTGGCCGGTTGGTCATTGTCGCCCTCCTTTCGGCACCTTCCACGCTCCCCTTCGCAGAATGCATATGCAATTACCCCCGGGGTAAGGCAGCAACTGGTATGACCACTTGACCTCTGGCCAATGATCGGCCATGGTGGAGTCATGGAGCTGCAACCGGTGAACAGGCGCTCGGTGCCCGAGGACGTCTTCGATCAGATCGTGTCCGGCGTGCTCAGCGGGGAGATGCAGCCCGGCGAGACATTGCCAAGCGAACGTCGTCTCGCCGAGGTCCTCGGCGTTTCCCGGCCGGCCGTCAGAGAAGCGCTCAAGCGGGTCTCGGCCGCCGGCCTGGTCGAGGTGCGCCAGGGCGACGCGACCACGGTCCGCGACTTTCGCAGGCACGCAGGCCTGGATCTGCTTCCCAGCCTGCTGCTTCGTGCGGGCGAACTCGACCTGTCGGTGGTGCGCAGCATTCTGGAGGCCCGGCTGCACAACGGGCCGAAAGCCGCCGAGCTCGCCGCCGCGCGGCAGCAGCCGGGTCTGGTCGCGCTGCTGGATGAGGCCGTCGCAGACCTGGAGGCCGAGGTCGACCCGGTCGCGCGGCAGCGGCACGCGCTGACGTTCTGGGACCACGTCGTCGACGGCGCCGACTCCATCGTGTTCCGGCTGATGTACAACACGCTGCGCGCCACGTACGAACCCGCGCTGCCCGCGCTAGCCGCGGTGATGGCCGCCGAAGTCGGCCGCCCCGAGGCCTACCGGGCTCTCGCCGCCGCGATCGCCGCAGGCGATCCGGCCGCCGCCCGGCAAGCGGCCGTCGATCTTCTCGAACCCGCCACCGCGGCGATGCTCGCCGTCATCACTCACCTGGAGGAACAGAAATGACGATTTCGACCGCGCGTCCGACTCGCAAGGGCTTCACCCTGCGCGACGCCTCTCGGGAATTCCTGAAACACCCGTCGCCCTGGATGATCGGGGCGGTTCTCGTCGCCGCGGTGACGGCCCGTGTGGGCGTCGGTGACTGGCAGATCACCGACGCCTTCGTCCCGCTGGTGATGCTCGCGGTGTTCCCGTTCTTCGAATGGGTCGTCCACGTCACCATCCTGCACTGGCGGCCGAAGCGGATCGGCAGCCTGACCATCGACCCGCTGCTGGCGCGTGAGCACCGTCGCCACCACGTCGACCCGCGCGACATTCCGGTGATCTTCATCCCGTGGAAGGCGCTGATCTGGGTGATCGCGTTGGTGGTTGCCGTTGCACTGCTTGCGTTTCCGCGTCCGGGCCTCGGCCTGACGTTCCTCGTTTTCGTTGGCGTGCTCGGCCTCTGCTACGAGTGGTGCCACTACCTCATCCACAGCGACTACAAGCCGAAGACCCGGTTCTACCGGGCGATCTGGCGCAACCACCGTCAGCACCACTTCAAGAACGAGCACTACTGGTTCACCGTCACCAGTTCCGGAACGGCCGACCGGGTACTGGGCACCTGTCCCGACTTCCGCATCGGTCGAGACGTCGCCGACGGCGAAGAACCTGCATGCGATCCCGTCCTAGCGGGCAGGCGATCGCCTTCCCACTGCCGAGATCCCGTATCCCAGAACAAGAATGAACAGTCCGAGAAGGCCGATGTTGGCGGCGACCACCGCGATGCCGACCGATTCGGGGTCGAGGAAGTAGTAGGGCGCGCGGCGGCCCGCCTTGTTGAGCACGAGCAGCGCGATCACCACGTACAGCGCCGGGTACACGAGCCACACCAGCGGCTGCCACCAGCGCACGCGGCCGCGACCGACGATCAACCAGTCGAGGGCCGCGAGCGTGGGCACGACGACATGCAAGAGAATGTTGGCCGGTGTGTAGCCCATGCTGTAGGTGGTCAGGAGCAGGTTCCAGAGGATTCCGGCCACCACGACGTAGAGCACAACCGCTCCGCGCAGACCGCCACGGTCATCCGTCCGCGCGGAGAACAGCGTCCACGAGTAGTACGCCGCGGCAAGCACGTTGGCCTGGTAGGTGAAGGTGGTGAGCCGCCAGAGCACACCGGACCGCGACGACGTTTCGACGGCGATCAAGGCGATCACGACCGCCGCGACGATCAAGACCCGCAGCAGCACCCGCACATGGTCATTATCCAGGCGGTGGCGGTGGCGGCGCATCCGCGGGCGGCGGCACCAGCAACGGATCCTGCGGGGGCGGCGCGACATCAACCGGCGCCTGGGCCGGTTCGTCCGGTTGCCCGATGCCCGTGATCTTGTCCCTGATCCGTTTCAGGAATCCCCCACTCTGCTCCTGCACAGGCGTCGGCTGTGCAGGCACAAGCCCGGGTGCCGGGTCCGTGACCCCCGGAGGAAGCGGCACGCCGTTGGCGGCCACCGGGCCCTGGGGAACGGTCCCGTCCACCGGGATCAGTGCGGGCGCCTCGGGCGGTAGCGGCTCCGCGATCGGGACGGGTTCGACGTCGTACACCGGCGGCGGCGGAAGCTCGGCGGGCGGGGGTGGTGCCGCGGGCAGCGCCGCCTCGACGCTCGGCGCAGGCGCGGCAGGCGCGGGCTGAACCGCCTTCACCGCGGCGGCCGTATCGGAATCACTTGCCGCAGCGGGCTTCTCGGCTGTATTGGCCGTCTCGTTGCCGGTGAGCTGCATCCCGATCGCCAGTGATCCGGACACCACGAACGTCACAACGCCGACACCGAGCATGGCGCCCGCCGCGCCGATGCGTGGGAACAGCGAGGACTTCTGCGGCGTGGTCTTGACCCGGCCCGAATCGAGGCCAGCATCATCACCGAAGGCATCGGAGCCGAGGGTCGAGGCGATGGCCGCCCCGCGGGCCAGCGCAAGCTGTGCCTCGGCGGGAACGAATACCGGCACCGCCAACACGTCTTCCAGATGCGGAGTGATCGCCTCGAGGTCGCTGCCTGAGCCGACCAGGACCAGGGCCTCGGGGCGCCACTCGGCCTGCGCGAAGATCGAGCTCAGCCAGCGGGCGAGGTCCTCATCGGTGGTGACGGCGTGATTGACCGCTGTCTGGACGGCGCCGTCGGTGGTGTCAACGACGAGCACGACGACGGCGTCGGGCTCGATGACGCACACCGCGGTGATCTCGTAGCCGATGACGTCCGCGATCCCGCGGGCCAGGGCTTCGGTGGCTTCCGGTAGCCGGACCGCAACCACGTTCTCGAAGCCTGACTCCGACAACGACTCGAGAAGCAGTGAGGCTTCGGTGTCGGCGTCCTCACTCCACGTGACGCCGATCGAATGCAGCCGGTGGCCGCGCGCGGCGGCGATCGCCTCCGTGCGCATGACGGCCGCGGCCGCCTTCTCCGATGTGTTGACGGCGCTGGCAAGGCCGCGCTCGTGAACCGCGAACTCGTCCTTGTCCATGGTGGCGCCGTCGGCTTCCTGGCCTTCGACGAGAACGAGCCCAACAGTGGTCGGCGTCATGGACAGTCCAAGGACCGCGTCCATCCGCACCCCCTCTGAAATCCGTGTATGGGCGTGGTCTGGGTCACCTAACGGGGTGAGACTACCTCCGATCCCCCGGTACGACCGTCCCCGGGCGGTCTCCGTTCGCCCCTTCTCGGCGCAGAGCAAATGACCGATATGGGCTGACACCGCCGGACAAGGCCTTATAGCAAATTCGAAAAAGTGCGACTAACTTCCTTCGGCAACGATGTCGGCGAGCGTCGAGGATTCGATGTTCCCGCCCGACAGGATCATCACGGTCCGGCCGGGAGGCGTGCCGCCGTGCCGGTATGCGGCCAGTGCCACCGCGCCACTGGGTTCGCTGACCAGGTGTGCACGCAGCGCGAGCTCACGAACCGCAGCGCGAATCTCGTTCTCCGACACGGTGATCATCTCGTCAACCACCTGTTGCAGGTGCGCGAAGGTGAGCTCCGACGGCTGAGAACGCAGTCCATCGGCGATGGTGCGATTGCGATCCTCGATCGGCCAGTCCACCCGCTCACCCCGCCGCATGCCCTCTGCGGTGTCGGCGGCGAGTTCGGGTTCAACTCCGAACACCATCGCATTCGGGCACCTGGCCTTGATGGCGGTGCCGATGCCGGACGCCAGGCCGCCGCCGCTCACCGGTATCAGCACATTCTCGACGTCGGGCATGTCATCGGCGATCTCCAGGCCGATGGTGCCCTGACCGGCGATCACATCGGGATGGTCGAAAGGCGGTATCAGTACGCCGCCGGTGTGCTTCAGCACTTCTGCGGCGACCCTCTCGCGTTCGCCGGGACCGCAGAGCACCACGTGCGCGCCGTGGTCGCGAGTGGCCGTCACCTTGACGGCGGGCGTCTCGGCCGGCATCACGATGTGGGCGGTGGTGCGGTACGCGGCGGCGGCGAACGCGACCGCCTGGGCGTGATTGCCGCTGGAGTACGCGACGACGCCGCGGGCGCGCTCGGACTCCGAGAGGTTTGCGATGGCGTTGAACGCGCCTCGGATTTTGAAGGCGCCGATGGGCTGGAGGTTCTCCGGCTTGATCCACAGGGGTCGCGCGGGATCTGCCCACCTCGCCGGTAAGAGCGGGGTGCGCACCACGGCGTCGGCGATCCGTGCGGCCGCCGACTGGATGTCGGTGAGGCTGATCAGCTGCACGAGGTCAAGTGTGCCCGTCACTCAGCCGGCGGAGCCGACCCCCAGCAGACCGCGCACCATTCGTTCGGCCATCGCCTCGTCGTGCGGGGCGCCCGCGAGATGGATCGCCATGCCCTCGACGGCGGCCGTGATCGCCGCACCGAGGGTCTTGGCCGGTGGCCCGGGCGGAATCGATCCGTCCCGTCTCCCCGCAGAGACCAGCGCGCCGAACCGCTTCGCGAGATCGCGCCCGATGTCGGCGACCATGGCGCCGACCGGATGTTGGCGGCCGTCGAACTCCACTCGCAGCGCCATCATCACCCGTGCGACATCACGTCGGCAGAACACGACGTGCCCACGTGCGAGTGCCACCAGGATGTCAACCGGCGCTCGCCGGGCTTGCGCGGGTTCCCACACGTCGCGCTCCCATGTCTCGGCGACCCAGGCGACGACAGCGACCGCGAGTTCCTCCTTGCCCGCGAACTGGTGGTAGAGCGCGCCGCGCGTGTATCCGGCTTCGGCGGCGACTTTTTCGAGGATCACATTGCCGTAGCCGTACCGCGAGAAAGCCTGCGCACCCGCCTCGAGCAGGGCGGCCCGTGTGCGTGCGCGGCGCTCGGCCTGCGTGCGCCGCCGCGTCAGGGAATCAGAGTTAGATACGTGCATGTATGTATGTTAACGTAGGCTTGAGGAGGCCGGCGATGAAACTCCCGAGCAATGCACACTTTTCACAGTCGTGGCGAATCCACGAACTCACCGCAGACTTTCGGCTCGAGGACGTATGGGCGCTGCCCACGCCAGGCGGTCCCGATGACTTCCCGCGGCTCGTTCGGATGGTGAGCCTGTTCGACGACGCGCAGCGACGGTCCTCCTTGACGGGGGTGCTGTTCGGGATCCGGCAGATGCTCGGTGACCTGTTGGGTTGGGACGGAAACGGAGACGACCCGATGCGGCCGAGTCTTCGGCAGCGGCTTGGAGATGACCTACGAGACTCCCCGTCGGCGGTGACCCCTGCGATGGGCTTCACTCCCCTGTATCAGCTCGACGACGAGTGGGCTGCCGAGCTGATCAACCGGACTGTGCACGGGGTCATCCATCTGGGCTGGGTGCCGAGCGAAAAGGGCGGCTACCGCGGCCAGATGGCGATCCTGGTGAAGCCGAACGGCGCGCTCGGCCGCGTCTACATGGCCGCGATCATGCCGTTCCGATATCTGATCGTCTACCCGCAGATGCTGAAAGGGATGCGCCGGAAATGGCTCTCGCAGAACGCCGATCGAACATAGCGGTCGCAGGATCCGATTACTCGGACTCCTTCGAGGTCCCGCTGACCCCCGGTGACGACCGATCAGCGAAGGAGCTCTATCTGGCCGGCGTCGAGTCGATACCGGCCTGGCTCGGGATCGTGGTGCTCGTTGCGCACCGGTACGTGCTGAGGCTTCGGCTGGCCCCGATCGGCGCGCCGGACCATCTGATGGGCTGGAAGATCTTGGACGCCGATCACGACGGCATCAGGCTCGGCGCCTCGGGCCCACTCATCGACGGCGTCCTGGTGGCGTGGCGGACCCGTTCGGCAGCGGCCTTGGAAACGTCAATCACCTACCGGCGACCGGTCGTTGCCCGGCTTGCCTGGGCGGCTGTCGGGCCGGTCCATCGCAGGGTCGGCCCTTATCTCATGCGACGGGCTACGGCTTCCGCCTCGCGCTGAAATGCTCACCGGTCGACGCCTCGTCGACGTCGAAGCCGCGCGCCCGCAGCCCTGAGAATCGTAGCTTCTTGACGGACCGTCCGTAAGTTGATACAAACGGTAAGTGGTTACTTACGGACAGGTCTTGGATTCGCTCGCCGACGCGACTCGGCGAGACGTCCTGGAGCTGGTGGCACGCAAGCCGTCGTCGGTTCAGGAGATCGCGGACCAATTGCCGATCAGTCGGCCCGCGGTGTCGCAGCACCTGAAGATCCTGAAAGACGCCGGCGTCGTGGCATCCCACCCCGTCGGAACCCGTCGGGTGTACACCGTGACCACCGATGGCTTCGAGGTGCTTCGGCAATGGCTCGATGTCATGTGGCGCGACGCGCTCACCGCATTCGCATCTTTTGTCGACGGCGACGTCGCCGACAACCAGCCCAACGACTGAAGGAGACGATTCATGACAACGATCACCGATGTCCGCCGCGAGGTCACCGTTGCCGCGACGCCACAGCGGGCCTTCGACCTCTTCACCAAGCGCATGGCCGAATGGTGGCCCGCCGAACACCATCTGGCGGCCTCCCCCGTCGTCGCGATGACGGTGGAACCGCGCATCGGCGGCCGGTTGTACGACACCTGCGAGGACGGCAGCGAATCCGTGTGGGGCCAGGTCACCGAATGGGACCCGCCCGCCGGCTTCACATTCGCGTGGATGATCAACGGAAGCTGGCAGTTGGAGAACGATGTGGAAAAGGCCTCGCGGGTCACGGTGACGTTCGCCGCCGAGGGTGACCGCACCCGAGTCGCCGTGGTGCACAAGGACTTCTGGCGGATGCCGCAAGGCGGCCAAGGCATGGCGGACGCGGTGGGTGCGGCCGACGGCTGGGGTTCGGGGCTGACGAAGTTCGCCGAGTTCGCCGCGAAGTGATCTCGGGTCCGGGGATACCCGGAATCGGGCCTGCGCGAGCGGTACTGTCACGCCCATGGGCGATCAGCACGACCACGGGCCGCAGCGTGACCTGCCGCCGGGAATGGCCGAGCAACTCGACCTGCCCTACTCGGGCCTCGCGTCGTTTGGTCACCGGCCGTTCCTGACCGAGACCGAACAGCTCGAGTCGTGGCGGCCCGACGTCGCGATCGTCGGCGCCCCGTTCGACGTGGCGACGACGAACCGGCCCGGTGCCCGGTTCGGTCCTCGTGCCATCCGCGCGACGGCCTACGAGCCCGGCACCTATCACCTCGACTACGGTCTCGAGATCTTCGACTGGCTGGAGGTCGTCGATTTCGGTGACGCGTTCTGTCCCCACGGTCAGACGGAAGTGTCACACAACAACATTCGCGAGCGCGTCCACGCCGTGGCGTCGCGCGGGATCGTGCCGGTCATTCTCGGCGGTGACCACTCGATCACCTGGCCCGCCGCCACCGCAGTGGCCGACGTCCACGGCTACGGCAACGTCGGGATCGTGCACTTCGATGCGCACGCCGACACCGCCGACATCATCGACGGGAACCTGGCCAGCCACGGCACGCCGATGCGCCGGCTCATTGAGTCCGGCGCAGTGCCAGGCACCCACTTCGTCCAGGTCGGGCTGCGTGGCTACTGGCCTCCGCAAGACACCTTCGAGTGGATGCTCGAACAGGGCATGACGTGGCACACCATGCAGGAGATCTGGGAGCGCGGCTTCAAGGAGGTGTTGCGCGACGCGGTCGCTGAGGCGTTGGCCAAGGCCGAGAAGCTCTACGTCTCTGTCGATGTCGACGTCATGGATCCCGCGCACGCCCCGGGCACGGGGACACCGGAACCCGGCGGGATCACCAGCGCCGACCTGCTGCGCATGGTGCGCCAGCTCTGCTACGAGCACGATGTCGTGGGCGTCGACGTCGTCGAGGTGGCGCCCGCCTACGACCACGCCGAGCTGACCGTGAACGCCGCGCACCGGGTGGTCTTCGAGGCGCTCGCCGGCATGGCTGCCCGTCGCCGGGACTCCGCGGACAGCCCGACCCCGCCCGGTCCTCCCGCCTACAGACCTACCTGACCGGCCGGGCACGCGTTTGGTGGACCTGTCACCGGATCGACAATGAGGTCATGAAAGGCACGTTGTTCTTCGACGGCGCGTGCGGGATGTGTACCAGGTCCAGGGACTTCCTGCTCACGTTCAACCGCACCGGCGATCTGACGACCGAACCGCTTCAGCGCGAGGGCACGGCGCAACGTCTCGGCATCCCGCCGGAACAGCTGTTGGACAGCGCGCGGTGGCTGGACTCCTCGGGCCGGGTGTATGCAGGCGCGGAGGCCGCCAACGCGGCCGTGTCGGCGGCATTGGGGACCCGGCTTCCCTTGTTGGTGTACCGGTTGCCCGGAATGAAGTGGGCGCAGGACGCCATCTACCGGTGGGTCGCCGACCACCGCTATCGCTTCCCCGGCACGACGCCCTACTGCGAATCACATCCGGTCGCCTGCTGACCGCGTCGGGATGAGCGAACCGATCGTGCGGCCCGCCGAACCGCACGACCTCAACGCGATCGCCGACATCTACGCCCACCACGTGCGTACCGGGGTGGCGACCTTCGCGCGCCGCCTACCGCCACACCGTCGAGGACTCGGTGTACCTGGCGCCCGACGCCGTGGGCCACGGTGTCGGTGGCCGCCTGCTCAGTGCACTGCTCGTCGGCTGCGCAGATGCCGGAGTGCGGCAGGTCATCGCCGTCATCGTGGATGCCGATGCGGGCGCCTCACTTGCGCTGCACCGTAATCGCGGCTTCGTCGACGCGGGCCGGTTGACGGCCGTCGGGTTCAAGCACAACCGCTGGCTGGACACCGTGCTGTTGCAGCGCACTCAACCGAGGCGGCCGGTGATATCGGTGAAGGCCGGGTTGTCGTTGCGGTGATCCGATGTGACACGGCATTCCCCGTAGATGCGCATGGTCGCGAACTTCGGATCGTCGGGGTTTTCGTGGAACGTCGTCGTGACACCGTTCCTGGTCAATTTCATGCCGAAATGTTCAGCCATCGCGGGCGCCTGCTGCCAGCCGGCGGCCACCATCGACTCGGCGACCTCACGGATGCGCCTCACCGAATTCTTCTCGGGCAGAAGGAAGTTGAGGTGAACGGCCGCCTGGTACGGCGGGTCGTGCAGGCTCGTACATGACAGGAA
Source organism: uncultured Actinomycetota bacterium (assembly GCA_963786995.1). Taxonomy (GTDB): domain Bacteria; phylum Actinomycetota; class Actinomycetes; order Mycobacteriales; family Mycobacteriaceae; genus Mycobacterium. The sequence continues at coordinate 165,331 of CAWBBH010000014.1, forward strand.
GACGTAGCTGCCGCTGACTCCTCGCAGCGAGGCGCTGTCCACGATCTGCCGTGCCGCGTCAACCACCTGGCTCACGGCTTGGTCGTCGGACATCGGCGCGGCGCCGCCCTCGGTGCTCTTCCCGTCTCCGCGCGAGGCGAGGATCAGGAATCCAATCCCCAGCACCAACGACATCACGAACGCGGCAGCCATCAGCGCTCTCGCCGGAGAGGATCGAAGCCACCCCGGGTCCCCGCCGTTCATGGTTGTCAACGTACGCCGCGGGGGTCGACCGCATCCGATCTCGGACTGAACGGGTTCCCCCGGGTACTCCCCCGCCGGCGCGACGGTGGGCTCGCGAAGAGGCCGCAGCGTTCAATCGCCGCGAGACGCGTGCGGGCTCGGCACCGGTGTGCCGCAACGTCTCTCAGTTCTTGACGAGCGTGAACTGGCAGACGTCGGTGTAACCCTCACGGAACAGGTCGGCGCAACCGGTCAGGTACTTCATGTACCGGTCGTAGACCTCCTCCGACTGGATCGCGATCGCCTCGTCCCTGCGGGCCTCCAGCGCCGCCGACCATGTGTCGAGGGTGCGCGCGTAGTGCAGGCGCAGCGGCTGGACGAGCTTGACCTCGAAACCCGCCTTGGTGGCGTGGTCGGTCACGACGTTCACCTGCGGCAGATCGCCGCCGGGGAAGATCTCGTCCATGATGAATTTGAAGAACCGCAGCTTGGTCATCGTGACGGGCAGCTCGCGTTCCTCGAACTCCTCGTTGCTGGGCTTGACGATGGTGTGAAGCATCATCACGCCGTCGGACGGCAGGGCCTCGTAGGCCATCGCGAAGAAGTCGTCATAGCGATCGCGGCCGAAATGTTCGAAGGCGCCGATCGACACAATGCGGTCCACGTGCTCACCGAACTGCTCCCACCCCTGCAGCAGAACGCGCTTGCTCCGCTCGCTGGGATTCTTCTCGAGCAGCTTCTGGACGTGGGCCTGCTGATTGCGGCTGAGCGTGAGGCCGACGACATTGACGTCGTAGCGCTCGAGGGCCCGGTTGATCGTGGCGCCCCAGCCACAGCCGACGTCGAGCAGTGTCATGCCGGGCTGCAGGCCGAGCTTGCCGAGTGACAGGTCGATCTTGGCGATCTGGGCTTCCTCGAGCGTCATGTCGTCGCGTTCGAAGTAGGCGCAGCTGTAGGTCTGCGTCGGGTCGAGGAAGAGCCGGAAGAAGTCGTCGGACAGGTCGTAGTGCGCCTGGACGTCCTCGAAATGCGGTTCCAGGTTCGGGGTGCCTGTCGGTGTCTTTGACAAGGTAGGGCCTTTCGGCGTTCGACGATTTTTTCTTAAGGCATTGTCGGCGCGTTGGTTTCGGCCGATGCCGGCTGCGTAGAGGATAACGGGCCGGTCGGCATATCCCGAAAACGGCCAATCGTTGACAAAATCAATTGAATAGTTGACTCTGTCAACGGTGTCGACGGCCACCGTGGCGGAAATCCGGGTATTCAACCGCTTCTACACCCGCGTGCTTGGCCTGCTCCGACCCAAGCTGGCCGGCTCCGCATTCGGTTTGACCGAGGCCAGGGTGTTGTTCGAACTGGCGCATACCGACCAAGCTGCCGTGACTGATCTGCGGCGCGCTCTTGATCTCGATGCCGGGTACCTGAGCCGCATCCTGTCCCGGTTGATCGCCGACGGGCTCGTCGAGCGTGAGCCGTCGGCGACCGACGGCCGGCGCCAGCTCGTTCGCCTGACACCCGAGGGGCGTGCGGCCTTCGCCGAGACCGACGCTCTGCAGGCGGGCGCTATCGACCGCCTGATAGAGCCGTTGGACTCCGACCAGTGCACCCAGCTGGTGTCGGCGATGGGCCTGATCCGTCGCGTTCTCGCCGACGATCCGCACGGCACCGGCAGGCTGGTCCTGCGCGCCCCGGTGGCCGGGGACCTCGGCTGGGTGGTCGCGCGGCACGGCGCCAGATACGCCGCCGAACACGGTTGGGGCGTGGGCTTCGAGGCGCTCGTCGCACGCATCGTCGCCGACTTCGGCGAGCGGGGTGACACCGTCCGCGAAGCGGCGTGGATCGCCGAGCTCGACGGTGAACGCGTCGGCTCCATCTTCTGCACCGCGACCGACGACGCCGACACCGCGCAGCTACGGTTGCTGCTCGTCGAACCGCAGGCGCGCGGCACCGGCGTCGGTACCCGGCTGGTCGATCAGTGCCTCTATTTCGCGCGACAGTCCGGGTACGCCCGAATCATGTTGTGGACCACCGACCAACAAGTGCAGGCCAGAAAGATCTACCAGCGTGCGGGCTTCTCACTCGACCGCGCCGAGCCGCAGACCAAGTTCGGTCACGACATCGTCGGCGAATACTGGTCACGCGTTCTCTGACTCAAGCGGCCGGTGTGGCGCCGAGCACGCGCTGAATATCGGGCTTCATGGCCTGCAGCTGCCCGCCCCAATAACCCCAGCTGTGAGTTCCGCCGGACGGGAAGTTGAACACCCCGTTGCTTCCGCCCGCGCGAAGGTAGCGGGCTTGGAACTGCCTGTTGGTGTTGATCGTCAGACCCTCGAGGAACTGCGCGGGAATCGCAGCATTCCCCAGCCCGGCATCGAGGTCGGTCGGATTGCCGTTGCCGCTGTAGACCCAGATGCGGGTTCCGTTCGACACCAGTCGCGGGATCTGCAGCATCGGGTCGTTGCGCTGCCACGCCCCACCGCCGTAGGGACCCCACATGTCGAGCGCGTTGAACCCGCCCGCATCGGCCATGGCGATCCCGATCAGCACCGGCCACAGTCGATCCGAGGTGTTCAGAAAGCCCGAAAGCGATCCCGCGTACACGAACTGCCCCGGGTGATAGGCCGCCAGAACCAACGCCGCTCCCCCGGACATCGACAGACCGACCACGGCGTTACCGGACGGGCTGATGCCCTTGTTGGCCGCCAGCCAGCCCGGCAGCTCCGACGTCAGGAAGGTCTCCCACTTGTAGGTCTGAGTGGTGCCATTGCCGACAGCGGGTCGATACCAGTCGGCGTAGAAGCTCGACATGCCGCCCACCGGCATGACCACCGAGACCCCAGAACCGTCGAACCACCCGAACGCGCCGGTCTCGATATCCCAGCCGCTCCTGTCGTCTCGCGCCCGCAGGCCGTCGAGAAGATAGACGGCGTGCGGGCCGCCGCCCTGGAACTGGACTTGGATATCGCGGCCCATGGCGGCCGACGGAACACTCAATATCTCGGGCGCCGCGGCGGCATTCGGCGTTCCGCCAACGATGCTGATCAGGCCTGCCAGCATGGTCGCTGCGAAGGCGGCGGACAAGAAACGGCGGAGGATTTTCATGGCGATTACTTCCCGTCATGCGTAAAGCCCCGACAGATTGGTTATCGCCTACCGCGAACGTGCAGTTACATCGGCGTGCCCGAAGGGAGACAATGGACTTCATGACCCACCCCGACGACGTTCCGGTCGAGGTCGACGACGAGGAAGCCGGCCTCGACCCCTCAGAGGTCAGCGCGGAGCGCGCCTCCACTGCGAACGAGGCGGATCTGATCGAACAGGCGACAGCCGTCCCGATCGTGGAGGACGACTTCGATCGCTGAGCGCTGCGCGCTCAGGTGGTGCCGACGTCCTGTTTCGGATGCTTGCTGTCGAATTCCTGCAGCAGAGGCCCGTAACCGTTCTCCAGAAGACTCAGCCGCAGAGGTCGACCAGGCTCATGAGACGTCAACCAGGTCCCCAGGGCGACCCTGGTCTTCTCGACGCAGGCGTGGGACATACCGAGTTCTCGCAGCAAACAGCTCACGGTATGGGGCTGCGAAATCGAGACGGTCATGGCTGTCTCCCGTCGATTGACGTGGGCGCCGCGGTGGCGTGATCTCTGGCGCCGCTGTCGCTCGAGTGTAGGACGCCGTTGCTGACGAATTGGCCAAATTGCATGAACTGGTCATTGACGGGGTCGCGGACGTTGCTGGTGCAGTTCGCGGTTCAGGCCAACGTGCGCTCCCCGGAGACGTCGTACTCGGACACTGACGCCGAGCGGATCGCCGCGGACTGGTCCTCGCCCGGTCCGCTGCCGCGAAATGCTTCGACCGCCTCCTGAGAGTCCCAGCGTTCGAAAACGTTGATCCGGGCGGGATCGAGCAAATCGGCCGAGACCGCGAAGTCGCGGCACCCGACTGCCGACCTGGCCAGTTCGACGACCTGCGCGCAGCCGGTCAGGTAGTCGTCGCGCGCCTCCTGGCCGACAATGAGATGCCCCGCCACTATCACCATGTCGCTCTCCTCCATGTACTCGACGATCACTTCAAACGTCAGACCACGCGTGATCGGAGAAGTCATCGAGAGAATCCGAGAGGAAGAAATGAAACTGCGAGAGGCCCTCGACTCGATCGTGCCCGACCCGTCCGCCGCGCAGGTCTACGGCCAGCCCTACGAATCCGCCGACGGCGTGACGGTGCTGCCCGTGGCCATGGTGCGCGGGCGGACTCGATCCGGCGCCGACACCCCTGGTGTGCGCGTGAGCGCGAGGCCGGTCGGTGTGTTCGTGATCAAAGACGGCGAAGCCAAATGGGTGCCCGCCGTGGACACCACCCGGATCGCGCTGGTGGGTGCGCTGACCGGGCTGGTCTCGGCGACGTTGGGAACGCTGGCTATGGTTCGCCGGCCGCCGTGGCCCGACCTGCACGGGACCGTCTCGATAGCCAAGCCCAGATGAGTGCTCCGGCGGTCAGCACGGCGAGCACCACCGCCCACGGCCACCCGCCGTGCTCATGCACCCAGCCTGCGACGGCGCCCTGCAGCCGGCCCGCCGTCGCGATCACCGGATCGTCGGGGCTGCCGCCCGAGTGGAAAAGCCGGACCTCGTAGTAGCCGTAGTAGCTGACATACAGACCGACCAGCACCAACACGGCGCCACCGATTCGGTTGACGTAGGGCACGATTCGGCGCACCCGGTCGACACCGGTTGACCCGACGACGGCAACCGTCACCGCGAGTGCGCCCACAATCAAGGCGAAGCCCGCCGCATAGGCGACGTAGATCCATATGCGCTCGACGACGGATCTGCCGCCGATGCCCGCGCCCGTCACCGCGAGGAAGGGGCCGACCGTGCAGGACAGCGAGGCGATCGCGTAGCCGACGCCGTAACCGAACATCGAGCCGACCCCGCGCGTCGGTGCCCGAGCAATGCCAGTCAAGCGATTCGCCTGCAGCGTCAGCGCGCGTCCAGCCAGCAACCACAGTCCGACCGCCACCAGCACAAGTCCGATCACGATCGTGAGGTAGGGCATGTACCGCTGGACGGTCGACGCCAGTGAGACGGTCAGGACGCCGAAGACGCCGAAGACGGTCAGGAAGCCCAGCGTCATGGCCGCCGTCGCCGCAGCGGCGCGTCCGACCGCGGTCGCGGCACCGCCCGCGACCCCGCTGTTGCCGTGCACCACCAGGGCAAGGTAGGCGGGCAGCATCGCGAACCCGCACGGGTTCAGCGCAGCCACCAGGCCGGCGGCGAACGCGAGCCCGACCAGATCCTGCTGCACCGCGGTGGCGGCTACGCGCGCAGCGCTGCGACCCGGTCGGCCAGTTCCTGCTCCGGCATCGCCGAGGTCGGGTTGTTCACGAACGTGGAGGTGCCGTCGGCCCGATAGAAGACGTAAGCCGGCTGCCACGGCACGTTGTAGCGAGCCCAGATGGCGCCCTCGGCGTCATTGAGGATGGTGAAGTCCAAGTTGTACTTCGACACGAAAGCCGCCATGGCGGCGACGTCCGACCGCGCGGCGACCCCGACGAATGTCACGCCCGGGTTGGCCGCCGCGACGCTGCTCACCGATGGTGCCTCGGCGTTGCAGAACGGGCACCAGGGCGTCCAGAACCACAACACGGCCGGCTTGCCCGCAAGCGTTGCACCGTCGAACGGCGCCCCGCTCAACGTGGTGCCGGTGAAGTCGATGCGGTCGTCGGCCAGAGCAGTCGGCGGGCTGACCAACGACAGCGCAACGACGGCGGTAGCCGCTGCGATCGTCAGCGACCTCGATACACGCAGTAAGCGACGGATCATGACAGCTCCTCACTGAGACTGACTACGCCGGACAGACGCATGGGGTGACACTGGTGACACGCGATGGGTCGTTCCCTGGTTCATTGGCGCACAAACCGGAAGGGGATGAGCGTTGACCGGCCGGAATCGACTGACCAAGGCATTCGGGCTGACCAGTGAGGAAGCCTGGCTGCGCCACGCCAATCCGTGGAGCGTCTGCACCCGCATCCCGATTCCGGTGATGCTGACCGCCGCGATATGGACGCGTGCCTGGATCGGTTGGTGGTCGCTGCTCCCGGTGGCGGCCGTCGGGGTATGGACCATGGTCAACCCGCGGGTGTTCCCGCCGCCCAGAGAGATCACCAGTTGGGCGTCGAGGTCGGTACTCGGCGAGAAACTCTGGTCTGACCGCAAGGAGGCGCCTGGCGGTGCAGATGCTCGGCAAACTGTGGTTTCTCGACCGGATGGCACTGCTGTACGGCGACGCCGTGGCGTCCTAGCGCCGGAGTTCGGCCCGCATCTGCATGAAGCGGAACAGTCCTGGCCGACCGACGACGCTCTCGTACGCCGCCACGAGCACGTCGAGGAACCGTTCGCGGTCGGTGGGGGCCAATCGGTCGGTCCACGCTGTGGTTCCGACCTCGCACCACTGCCGAAACCTGGTGCGCGACCCGTAATCCCATTCGCGATCGGCCACCGTGAGCTTTTCCAGGGTCAACCCCGCCGACGACGCCAGATCTCCGTAACGTCCGGGTTCGACGTGCACGAAGGGCGCGGCGAATCCCTCGAAGCGGTCCGCCCAACGCGGATCGCGACAACTCTCCATGGCCACGGTCTCCAGGCTCTTGCGTTCCCCCGCGCAGACGACCTGGATCAGCGCCCGCCCGCGCGGTCGCAGAACGGCCGCGATCTGGCGCAGCGCCTGCGTCTGCTCGGGCACCCAGTGCAGAGCGTTGAACGACACCACGAGATCGAAACACGCGCCGAACGGCAGCAGCCGCGCATCGGCGCGGACGAACCAGGGACCGGCGCCCGTCGGCGCCTGCGCGGCGTGTGCGGTGGCGATCATGCGGCGCGACGGGTCGACGCCCGCGGCGTATCCGCGCGGCACCATGTGCGCGATCGCCCGGGTCAGGTAACCGTCGCCGCACCCGACGTCGAGCACCCGATCGGACTCGCCGAGCGCGAGTCCGGCCTTCGCCTCTTCGATCATCGTTCGCTGCAGCCCGCTGATCTTCGCGTAGTCCTCGCCGCTCCAATCGGTCATCGGCACAGTTAACGTGAAGGCACCCACTCGAGGAGGTCGTTATGGAGGCATCGGTGACTGTTCCGATGGCAGCGTCGGCGGACGAGATCTGGAACATCGTCGCCGACGTCCGCAACACCGGGAAGTTCTCGCCGGAGGTGATGGAAGCCGAATGGCTCGACGGCGCGCACCGGGCCTGCGCTGGGCGCACGGTTTCGGGGCCACGTGAAGCGCAACGAGATCGGCCCGGTGTACTGGACCGTGTGCCGCGTGACCGCGTGCGAACCGGGCAAGGAATTCGGCTTCGAGGTGCTCGTCGGCGACAGGCCGGTGAACAACTGGCACTACCGGTTCACGCCGACTGACCGCGGCACCGACGTCACCGAGTCGTTCCGGATGAACGACAACGTGTTCACCAAGATCTTCGGGGTGCTCGGTGGTCAGCTGCGGACGCGTCGCAACAAGCGAGACATGCGCAAGACGTTGGAACGGATCAAGGCTGTCGTCGAGTCGAAATGAGAACTGCCGCCCTGCGCGTGGCAGGGCGGCAGCCATCAGGGCGCGGCGCGGCTAGCCGACACCGATCCCGATGATCGGTATCCACAGCCCGAACAACCAGATGCCCCACTCGCGGAAGCCGTCATCCCACACCGGGGTGACGTCGTAGCCCCAGTAGTTGAACGGCCGCGGCGGCCCGCCCGCCCACCGGTACGGCGGTGGTGGACCCCAACCCCACGGCGGCGGACCTTGGCGGTCGTCCCACCAGTCGTGACGGTTGTTGGCCCACCAGGGACCCTTGTCCCACTGGCCGGGGCCGCGGTCGAAGTTGCTGCGGTCGATATCGTTCCAGTCGTCGTGCCGGTTCTCACAGAACGGGAAGCACGGCCTGTCGATGTCGTGGCCCGGCTTGGCCGACGCCACACCCGTGCCCAGCCCGGCGGTCCCCAAGCCGAGCGCGGCGACGACCGTCGCGTTGACCAGTGTTCTGGAGAGTTTCATCCTCAACTCCTCGCTGTTGTGACGCGGACGCTCGGCAGTCCTTATCCGACGCCGAAGCGTCACTGCTCATTCCCAGTGACCTGCCTGACGTGGCGGTGGCGGCAAGCCATGACCCCGGGTGTTCAATCGAGCGGCGCGGATGCTCCGTTACGGTGCCGTGGTCACAGTGCTTTCAGTCGGCGGATGCGGTCGTTCAGCGTGCGCGAGGCCACGTCGGTTCCGTAGGCCAATACCTCGAAGGCGTGCGGACAGCCCGGATGAAGGTGAAATTCGGTGGGCACCCCGGCGTCGGAGAGCCTGCGCGCGTATTCCAGGTCCTCGTCGCGGAAAAGGTCGAGGTCGCCGACATCCAGATAGGCGGGGGGAAGTCCCGAGAGGTCGGCCGCGCGTGCCGGCGCCGCGTACGGCGAAACGCTGTCGTGGCGGGCCGACTGTCCCAGCAGCGCACCCCACCCGGTGAGGTTGTCGTCGTGGGTCCACGTCAGGAGAGCTCGAGATGGCCGGATCTGGGCTTGTCGTCCGGTCGTCGAGCATCGGATAGATCAACAGCTGCGCGGCGAGTGCCGGTCCGCCGCGGTCGCGCGCCATCAGGCTGACGCCCGCCGCGAGCCCGCCACCTGCGCTGTCACCCATCAGCGCGAGCCGGTTCGGGTCGAAGCCGAGGGCGTCGGCCTGCCCGGCCAACCACTCGAGTGCGGCGTAACAGTCCTCGACCGGTGTGGGGTGGGGATGCTCAGGCGCGACGCGGTAGTCGACGACGAGCATGGGAACCGTCGACGCCGCGACGTACCGGCGCGCCATCAGGTCGTACACCTTCCCCATCTCGGCGAGGCTGAAAATCATGCCGCCGCCGTGAAGGTAGAGAACCGCGCTGCCCGGCTGCTGCGCCGTCGAACTGCGATACCAGGTCGCTTCGAGCTCAGCGCCACCGCTGCCTGGCAGCGTGAGCGGCGTGGAGTCGACGCCGTCGATCGGCGCGGTGGTCGCGGCGATGTGGTCCATCATTCGGTGGCCGCCGGCCCGCCGCGCGGTGACGTCGCCGACCGGCGGTTCCTCGCTGGGTCCCAGTGCGTCCGACAGCGCCCTCATCTTTACTTTCACCTGTGGGTCGAGGCGCAGGGTCATGGGCCGACAGTATCGTGGTGGCGCGCGACGTCCGCCGCCGACGACACCCCATTGCGGCGGCTCCCCCGTTCCGGTTGCAGCTGTGGTCGCGGTTCTAACACTGTCTCGCAAGCACTTTGGGCGATGGATACTGGTTCGACGATTTCGGCCCGTCGTCGATCCGCTTTTGGTAGAACGAGGTCGGCGTTTCAGCGGCGAGCCGAAGGAGTATCGCGATGGGTAGATGGTCACGCGCAGAACTCGAGGAGGCGTTTCACGACTACGAGCAGGCCGTCGTCGAGATCGGGAAGAGCTGGGACTGGGCCCGCTATGCCGACCATTTCACCGAGGACGCTGAATACGTCGAGCACGGCATGGGCAACAGGACCGGCCGCGAGGAGATCCGCGAATGGATCAGCTCGACCATGAACATGTTCCCCGGCAATGAGATGCCGACCTTTCCCTGCGAGTGGTTCGCGATCGACGAGGAGAAGGGCTGGGTCATCGCCAGAATCCCGAACCGGATGAGGGATCCCGGCGACGGCAGCGTCCACGAGTCGCCGGTGATCACGGTGCTCAAGTACGCGGGAGACGGCAAGTGGAGCTATGAGGAAGACGCGTACAACCCGATGAACTTCCTGGTGATGGTGCAGGAGTACGTCAAGCGCAGCCACGAACTGGGCACGCTCTCCGACGACGGTCGCACCTTCGCCGAGAACATGGGCTGGCAACTCGCCTAACCGAATACGAAGTCGGCGGGGTCGGCGGTGCGCGTCCACGTCCAATAGTCGACAAGCCGCCACGGGCTCAGGGTGTGCACCTCGCCGAAGCTGTTCTTGAAGTACGAATGCTTGATGGTCGGCTGTGACCACACCATCGTGCGCATTTCGGCCTGGCTGCGTTCGTGCCAGTCCTTCGCTTTCTCGGCCGTAGGCTCCATCGTCCGGCGTCCGCCAGCGATCAGAAGTTCCAAACACTGTGTGATGTAGCGCATTTGACACTCGGAATGAAAGATCAGGCTGCCGCCGCTGGCCAGCCAGGTGCCGGGGCCGTTCATGCAGAAGAAGTTCGGGTAGCCAGGGATCGTGATGCCCAGATAGGCCGACGGCCGCTCGCCCCAGCGTTCGCTGAGGACCTCTCCGTCACGGCCGCGAATCGTCATGGGCCACAACAGCTTGGTGTGCTCGAACCCGGTGGCGTACACGATGACGTCGGCTGGATACCGGGTGCCGTCGGTGGCGATGACGGCGTCCGACTCGATGCGGTCGACACCCGCGCGAACGAGTTCGACGTTGTCCCGCGTCAGCGTCGTGAGCCAGCTCCCGTTGTCCTGCAGCGTGCGCTTGCCGGTCGCGGGGTAATCCGGCACCACCTTCGCCTGCAGGTCGGGATCGTCGCCGACCTGGCTGAGAATCCACTCGGTGAACATGATCCGGGTGGCCTCGCTGATTTCGTTGATCGCCTTCTGCTGGTCGGGATAATCGGGGTCGACGCGCGCCACGTCGAGTCCTTTATCGCACCACGGCCAGAACAGCAGGAAGCGGTACCAGCGGCCATAGAAGGGCAGATGCTTCAACGCCCACTGCACCCCGGGACCCACTTCGTCGTGGTAGCTCGGGTTGGGGAACATCCACTGAGCGGTGCGTTGAAAGACCGTGAGCTGCGCGACATCCGGTGCGATCGTCGGCGCGATCTGGAAGCCGCTGGCCCCCGCGCCGATCATGACGACGCGCTTTCCGAAGAGGTCGACGGAGTGATCCCACGCGCTGGAGTGAAACGCAGGCCCGGCGAAGTCGTTTGCCCCTTCGATGGCCGGAGTGTGTGCCCGATCGAGCTGCCCCACCGCCGTGATCACCGCGCGGGCGGGCAGTTCTGCGGTTCTTCCGCCGCGGTCGCGGGTGCGCACGGTCCACATGGCGGTGTCGTCGTCCCATGACGCCTCGGTGACCTCGGTCTCCCAGCGCACATGACGGCGGATGTCGTGCTTGTCCATCACCCGCTCGAAATACGCTTGCAGTTCCGGCTGTTCGGCGAAGAAGTGCGTCCACTGATCGGTGGGCTCGAAGCTGTAGCAGTAGAAATGGTTCGGTACGTCGACCCGCGCGCCGGGATAGGTGTTCGCATACCAGGTGCCGCCGACGCCCGCGTTCTTCTCGACGATGGTGAACGGGATACCCGCCTCTTTCAGCCTGATTCCCGCCAGCAGTCCCGACTCACCGCAACCGACGACGACGACGGGGAATCCGTCGGCATCGCCGGCGGGCGGGACGAATCGTGCGTCGCGGCCGTCGAGTTCCATCTCCTCGAGCAGCATCGGCACGTATTCGTCGGGAACGGGCTCGCACACCAGCCACGCCATCATCTCGTGCAGCAGGTCGGCGCTGACCGGTTCTGGTTCTGGACAGCCGCGATCGCGGTAGTCGGTGATGACGTCGAGTGCGATCGTGCGGACGGTGGCCTTGTCCTCCTCGGACATGTAGCCCTGAACTTCGTTGAGGAAGAGCCCGGCGGGCTTCAGACGGCCACGGATCAACTCCGCGTCGCCGGACATGTGCACCAGCGAGAGCATCAGCGTGGGAATGCTGACATCGAGCAGCGCTTCGGCGATCTCCTCGTCCGGGGTCGTAAACGGTTGTCCGGCATGTGTGTTTCGCACGACTGAAGTGCTACCACGCCTCCTTGCGCGTGCGCAGGCGATTGCAGGCAGGCAAAGCGGGTACATCGACCCGGTGAGTGAGGCAGCGAACACAGCAGGCGGTCTGGACAGGCGTGCCGACGGGATCAGCGACGAGACCGTCGAGGCGGTCGGCAAGGTGTCGGAGGCGTTGGAGTTCGTCGAGCGTGCCCGGGGCCATCTGTATTCATTCCACCAGCTCATAGGCCATGCCGACCTGCTCCTCGGAGAAGCCTGCGACAAGTTGCGCGACGCCGGGCACGGGGGTGTCGCCGACCGCCTGGAGGCTGATCTGGTCGGGCGCAATGTGCTCTACGGCCGGTGGACGTTCCAGGTGGTCGAGGAATTCGACGACGTCTACTGGTCGGTCTTCCGTGAACACGAGCGCGCGGTGCGCGACGAGTTGCAAAACGGCGCGCGCCACGTGTTCGAGGCCGAGATGAAGGAGAAGCGGCGCACGAGCGGGCGGCCCGGCCACGAAGCTGCGCCGTAGACTCCCTGGGGTGGGCATTGCGACCAGGGTGAACGGTGCCGTTCCGCCCGAGATTCCATTGTCGGAGATCGACCTCGGGTCGTGGGATTTCTGGGGTCTCGACGACGACATACGCGACGGCGCGTTCGCCACCCTCCGCAGGGAGGCGCCGGTCTCGTTCCACGAGTCGTTCATCGGCGAGGAGTTCAACCCGGGACTCGGCCACTGGGCCGTGACGCGGCACGACGACGTGTTCTACGCCAGCCGCCATCCCGATTTGTTCAGCTCGGCGGGCGGTATCACGATCGGCGATCAGAACCCCGAGTTGGCGGAGTACTTCGGGTCGATGATCGCGATGGACGATCCGCGGCACACCCGCCTGCGCAACATCGTCCGCAGCGCGTTCACCCCGCGTGTGCTGGCGCTGGTCGAGGATTCGGTTCGCGACCGGGCGCGGCGCCTGGTGGCCGAGATGCGCAGCAACCACCTGGACGGCACCGGCGAGATCGTGGCCGATCTGGCCGGTCCCCTGCCGCTGCAGATCATCTGCGACATGATGGGCATCCCCGAGCGGGATCACGAGCGAATCTTTCACTGGACGAACGTCATTCTCGGCTTCGGCGACCCCGACATCGCCACGGACTTCGACGAATTCTTCCAAGTCGCGATGGACATCGGCGCGTACGCGAAGGACCTCGCAGAGGACCGGCGTGGCGCCCCCGGTGACGATCTGACGACCAGCCTCGTGCAGGCCGAACTGGACGGCGAGCGGCTCACCTCCGCCGAGGTCGCCTCGTTCTTCATCCTGCTGGTGGTCGCGGGAAACGAAACCACCCGCAACGCGATCACCCACGGCGTACTGGCGTTGAGTCGCTACCCGGAACAACGCGACGTCTGGTGGAACGACTACGAGAAGATCGCGCCGACGGCTGTCGAGGAGATCGTCCGCTGGGCGTCGCCGGTGGCCTACATGCGCCGCACCACAACCCGGGACGTCGAGCTCGGCGGCGTGAAAATGGTTGCGGGCGAGAAGGTCACGCTGTGGTACGGGTCGGCCAACCGGGACCAATCGAAGTTCGCCGACCCATGGACGTTCGACGTGCGGCGCCACCCCAACCCGCATGTCGGCTTCGGCGGCGGAGGCGCGCATTTCTGCCTCGGCGCCAACCTCGCTCGCCGCGAGATCACCGTTGCATTCGAAGAAATTCACCGGCAGCTGCCCGATCTCACGGCGACCGAAGAGCCCGACCGCCTGCATTCCGCCTTCATCCACGGGATCAAGCGGCTTCCGGTGGCGTGGACACCCCGTTAGTTGCTCGGCGTCGCACTCAATCGATCGATGGCAGTGTCGCCCAGGTGGTCGGCGAGGTCTTGCGGATCCTCGAAAACGGCCTCAGCGCCGGCCGTTTCGAGTTCAGCGCGCGATACACCGCCGCTGAGCAGGCCGATGGCGGGCACTCCGGCGCGCTCGCACGCGATGATGTCCCATACGGCGTCACCGACATAGACGGCATTCTCGGCGGTGATGCCGGCGCGCTCGACGGCGATCTCGATGAGGGTCGGTTCCGGCTTGGCCACCTCGACGTCCTTCGACGACGTCTTCGCCGAAACCAGGTCGTCGCAGTCGAGAACGGGAAGAGACAACGCCAGTTCGTCTTCGCTCGAGCTGCTGGCCAGAACGATCTGCAAGCCGAGCGACCGGATCCGCTCCAGCAGCTCACGTGCACCGGGAAGGCGTCGCAGGAGCGGCGCCGCTTCGCGAAGATAGCGCAGGTGCAGCTCCTTGGCGCGGTCAGCCACGTCGCCCTCGGCGTCACCGGTCAACGACTCGAGCAGCCGGGCTCCGTCCATACCGATCGACCGGTGGATTCGCCACGAGTCGACTGCGAGGCCGACCTCGTCAAAGGCCCGAGCCCACGCGTGCACATGCAGGTAGTTGGAGTCGACGAGGGTTCCGTCGATGTCGAACAATACGGCCGGCGGCTTGGGCATCGGCCGGGGATGCCCGCGGAGCGCCTGCCCTAAACGCCGCTAGCGCCCTTATGACTTCGTCACCGCATCCACTCGCGCTCCTCGATGAGGAACAGACACAGCGTGATCGCCAGAAAGCCCGCGGGCAGCCAGATCGCGTGCACCCCCCAGGCGCCGGTGGCGTATGCGCCCGCCAGCGCCCCGCCGGCGAACGCAATGATCAAGGTCCCGTACACGACGACTGGTCGTCGCGCGTCGGCCCGCTTGTCGACCATGGTCTCGTAGGCCGACTCCATGAAGCGCATCAGGTTGCCGGTGGTGGCCACGGGCAGGTACGCCAGGTCGCCCACCTTGCGGAACAAACCGATCTGTACGGCGGCGAGGAACGAGATCGGCACCGTGACGACACTGTGGTTCACGGATGCGGGTACGAACCCGATGACCGCGAGCACCACTGCCTGAACGGCGATCGTCCAGCGCAGCGAGTGCGGCACCACCTGCTCGACGCGTCCGGACTTGATGTGCGAGGCCAGCAGCATCCCCGCGATGAACGCGAGCAGTGGCCACAGGTGCGCCAGTGCTGCAGAGAACTGCCGCTCCGACACGTGGATCACGGAGAAGATGACGTTGGCGGTCTGCACGTTGGCGAACACGTGGCCGCGGGCCAGGTAGGTGTGGGCGTCGAGGAAGCCGTTGGTCATCGTCAGCAGCACGGCGAACCACAGGGTGTTCGACCGCTCGATGTCCACCGGACCGCCCACCGCATCCGTCGCCGGGCAAACGTAGCGCTCCGAGCGGGCGCGCGGCTACATCGCGCCCATCGCCGAGAGCATGCCCGCCGCCGCTCGCGGCCAGGTGAACTGCTCGGCGCGCCTGCGTGCGTCGTTGCGTCGCAACGACTCCGGTCGACTGATGATCGAGGACACGGCATCGGCGATCGCCCGAGGATCGTTGTCGGCCGTCGCACCGCTGTCCGAAGTGAGGATCTCGGCCAGCGCTGACGTCCGCGACACCACCGCGGGCGTACCGCAGGCCAGCGCCTCGAGCGCCGCGAGGCCGAACGTTTCGTGTGGGCCCGGCGCCAGCGCCACATCGGCCGACGCCAGAATTGCCGCGATCGTGTCACGGCACCCGATGTACCCGGTGAAATCGACGGGGAGGCGAGCGGCCTGCCGTTCGAGTCGTGCCCGCATCGGTCCCTCACCGACAACGACGAGACGCGCGTCGACACCCGAATCACGCAGTGCGCCAACGGTGTCGATACTTCTGTGGGCGTGCTTCTCCACCGACAGCCGTCCGCAGTGCACGAGCAGTAGCTGTTCGCGTCGCGCCCACCGCCGCCTGACCAGCTCCGAGTGACGACGGGGGTGAAACTGATCGAGGTCGACTCCAAGGGGCACGGTCACCACGTTCGGGGCGTGGATGCGGTCGAACTCCTCGCGGGCAAAACCGGTCGTGCAGACGACGGCGTCGTAGTCGGCGGCCGTTCTCCGGTTCGCAAAATCGGCAACGCTGCGCGCGACCCGTCGCGGAAGAAGCTGGCCGACGAGCCGGTCGAGGCGCTCGTGGCTGATCATCACCGTGGCGATGTCGTGTTCGCGGCCCCATCGTCCCAGCGACCGCAATGTCAGCCGGTCCGACACCTCGATGGCGTCGGGAGCGAGTCCCTCCAGCGCTGACCGCACGGGCCCCGGCAATACGGCACGGTAGCCGCCGGTGAACGGAATCTGCCTGGCAGGCAGCGAGATTCGCGTGACGCCTGACGGCAACTCCGTTGTCTGCGGCTGCTGACCGGGAACGAGAAGGACGACGTCGTGGCCGGCGGCCGAGTACTCCGCGCCGAGGCGGTCGACGGCAGTTCTCAGGCCGCCCGACCGGGGCCCGTAGAAGTTCGCGACCTGAACGACACGCATGTCACGAATGAGAACCGGCACGTCTGTGCCGGCGTCGACGCCTCAACGACAGGTGTCTTAACGCCTCGTGAACAACGTTCGGCACTTACGCCGTGCGAGGTCAGACCATGTAGCGGCCGAACCAGTCCTGGACCCGCCGCCACGCGTCCTCGGCGGCTGTCGCGCTGTAGCGATCGGCGTTGGTGTCGTTGAAGAACGCATGGTTGGCGTCGGGCTCGGTGACCAGTTCATGCACCAGACCCGCCTTCTCCAGCGCCGCTTTTGCGGCGGGTTCGGTCTTGTTCACCCGGTCGTCGAGCGCCCCGTAGAAGCCGAGCACCGCGACGTCGGAGGAACCGGCGAAATCCGGGTTGTCGGGAGTCGGGCCGTAGAACGGGACGGCCGCCGCCAGCTCGGGCGACCCCGCGGCGAGCAGCCGCCACACCAGTCCCCCTCCCATGCAGAATCCGACGGCCGCGACCTTGTTGTCGGGCACGCGCCGCTGCAACTCGACGATGCCCGATTTGAGATCGGCGACGAACTGCTCGTTGGGGATCTTGCCGAGTGCCGCCGTCGCCTCTGCGGGATCGGCGAACGTTGCGGTGCCGCCCTGCGCAGACAGCAGATCGATGGCCAGCGCCGAGTAGCCGATTCCCGCGAACCGGCCCGCGACAGACCTGGTCCAGTCGTTAAGGCCCTTGTTCTCGTGGATGACGAGGACACCGCCGCGGGCGTTCGGCGCCTCTGCCCACGCCGCCTGCAGCTCGCCGCTCGGCCCCTGCCAGGTGATCGGCGTGGTCGGCACGGCCTTGTCGGATCCCGGCGGAGGGGCTTGGGCCTTCGGGGATTCGCTCGACGTCACCGCTCCCGTGGATGTGGCGGGCGCATCCGCGGCCGGTTTCTTGTTCTCGCCACACGCGGCGATCAACGTCGTCGCCGCCGCGGTGCCCACTCCGAGAAGCGCCAGCCTGCGCAACGCCTCGCGTCTGGACAGCAACCCGTCGACGTGGTCGGTTGCGATTTCCTCTGCGATGTAGCGCTGTAGTGGAGTCACCTTCGCGAGTATGCGCCTGAATGCTCAAGTGGGGTAGCCGCTTCTGGATGCGGGCGATACTCGAGGAATGGACGCAACGCGGGACCGGCCTCTGCGCGGGCGCGTCGCTGTGGTCGCGGGTGCGACGCGGAGTGCGGGCCGCGGTATCGCCGCCGCGCTCGGCGAGGCGGGCGCGACTGTGGTGTGCACCGGTCGAAGCTCCGTCTCGGGCAGCAAGGTCTCCGATTACGACCGACCGGAAACCATCGAAGAGACCGCCGCGCTCGTCGACGAACTCGGCGGAGTTGGTGTCGCGGTCGTGGTGGACCATCTCGAGCCCGGCGAGGTGCGCGCGTTGGCGCACCGAATCCGAGGCGATTACGGCGGTATCGACATCCTCGTCAACGACATCTGGGGCGCCGAAGTGCTCAAGGGGCCGCCGCCGTCGTGGAACAGGCCCATCTGGGAGCACGACCTCGACGACGGCCTGAGGATTCTGCGGCTGGGCGTCGACACGCACCTGATCACGTCGCACTGCCTGCATCCGCTGCTGATCGAGCGGCAGGGAGGGTTGCTCGTCGAGGTGACCGACGGCACCCGCGACTACAACGAAGCGAACTTCCGGCTGTCGGTGTTCTACGACCTGGCCAAGACAGCCGTGAATCGCCTGGCCTTCGCGCACGGGCACGAGTTGTCGGCCTACGGCGCCACCGCCGTGGCGGTCACGCCGGGCTGGCTGCGCTCGGAGATGATGCTCGACAACTGGGGTGTCACCGAGGCCACCTGGCGCATGGCGCTCGACCCGAATCGCGGCGACGGCTTGCCTACCGCGCCGCCTGCTTTCGCGGAGTCGGAGTCGCCGCGGTTCGTCGGCCGGGGTATTGCTGCGATCGCGGCCGACGGCGATCGCGCGCGGTGGAATCAGTGCTCGGTGACCTCGGCCGAGTTGTCCCGCGAGTACGGCTTCACCGACATCGACGGCCGGCAACCCGACGGCTGGTCGTGATCGAGTACCAGCTCAGCGCGGTACCACCCGTCGGGTAGACAGTTTCTCAAATCTGTTCACTGAAGTCATTGACACCCTTGTGCCGCGGGCTGTTCTATGGCGGGGTGACGTTCGACGTGATCATTCGCAACGGGTGTTGGTTCGACGGCACAGGCGCCCCGTCCGCGATCCGCAACCTCGGCATTCGCGACGGACATGTCGTCGCGGTGACGCCGGACGCGCTCGACGAGGCTGGCTGCCCGACCGTGGTCGACGCGTCGGGCAAGTGGGTGCTGCCCGGCATGCTCGACATCCATACGCACTACGACGTCGAGGTGCTCGTCGGTCCGTCTCTGTCGGAGTCGCTGCGGCACGGTGTGACCACGGTGATGCTCGGATCGTGCTCGCTGTCGACGGTCTACGTCGACGCAAAGGATGCCGGTGACATCTTCGGGCGCGTCGAGGCGATCCCACGCGACCACGTCATCTCCGCGGTCGAAGAACACAAGACATGGTCCGACGGCGAGGAATACATCCAGGCGTTGGAGAACCGTCCGCTGGGGCCGAACGTCGCTGCCTTCATCGGGCACTCCGACATGCGGGCAGCGGTCATGGGTTTGGACCGTTCAACGCAGAAGCGGGTACGCCCGACCAAGGCCGAACAGGCCCGAATGGAGAACATGCTTGCCGAGGCATTGGCGGCCGGCTTCGTCGGAATGTCCTCTCAGCAACTGCTTTTCGACAAACTCGACGGTGATGTCTGCAGATCGCGGACGCTGCCGTCGACCTACGCCAAGCCCAGGGAACTGCGCCGGTTGAAGGCGATGCTTCGCCGCGCGGGCCGGGTCCTGCAGTCGGGACCCGATATCGGAAACCCCGTGAACCTCGGCTCCCAGCTCGCCCAATCGCTTCCGATCCTGCGAAACCCGTTGAAGACCAGCCTGTTATCGGCAGCGGACGTGAAGTCCAACCCGTATGCGGTACTGGGCATGGGTCCGGCTGCGCGCGTAGTCAACCGGCTCGGCGGCGACTTCCGCTGGCAACACCTCCCCGTGCCGTTCGAGGTGTACGCCGACGGAATCGACCTGGTCATCTTCGAGGAGTTCGGCGCGGGCGCCGCGGCGCTTCATCTGCGCGACGAGGTCGAACGCAATGCGCTGATGCGCGACGAGTCCTACCGGCGCACGTTCCGCAAGCAGTATGAAAGCAGATTCGGCCTGCGGGTCTGGCACCGCGACTTCTTCGACGCCCAGATCGTCGATTGCCCCGACGCTTCGGTGATCGGCAAGTCCTTCGGGCAGGTCGGGGTCCAGCGCGGCGGGCTGCACCCCGTGGACACCTTCCTCGATCTGGTGCTCGAGCACGGCAGGGCGCTGCGCTGGCGTACCACGATCTCCAATCATCGGCCCGAGGTGCTGAAGAAACTGGCGCGGGAGCCCGGCGTGCAGATGGGCTTCTCGGATGCCGGTGCGCACCTGCGCAACATGGCGTTCTACAACATGGGACTGCGGCTGCTGCGTCACGTGCGCGATGCCGATCGTGCCGGAGCAGCCGTTCATGTCGGTCGAGCAGGCGGTGCACCGGCTGACGGGTGAACTCGCCGACTGGTACCGCATCGACGCGGGCCACCTGCGCATCGGTGACCGCGCGGACGTCGTCGTCGTCGACCCCGAGAGGCTCGATGCGACGCTGGACGACTACGCCGAGGCCGGAGTCGAGCAGTACGGCGGGCTGTCACGGATGGTCAATCGCAACGACGACACCGTCTCGGCGGTCTTCGTCGCGGGCCGTGCGGTGTTCCTGGACGGGTCGCCGACCGCCGTCGTCGGCGCCGAGCGCACCGGCCGCTTCCTGCGGGCGGCACAGGATTCGCCCGTGCAGACACACGACGACAAGGAGCTGGCCGGTGTCCGTTGAGCAGACTGTCCTCGGTATGTGGAAGGCGTTGTCGGATCGCGACTGGGACGCGCTGAAAACCTTCCTGGACGACGATTGTCTGTACGTCGACATGCCCATGCCCGCTGTTTCGGCGCGCGGCCCCGAGAACATCGTCACGCGTCTGAAGATCGGTCTGGAATCGCTGTCGTCCTACGTCAATCATGACGGGCTGCTGCTGACCAACGGCACCGATGTCGTCTACGAGCACTCCGAGACCTGGGGCTGGCCGAGCGGGGAAACAGTCAAGCTGCCGTTCGTCTCGGTCCACCGCGTGGAGAACGGCAAGATCACCCTGTGGAAGGACTACTCGGACTTCAACACCCTGCTGACCGCGGCGCCCTCGTCGTACGTCGAACAGCTCGGCGCCGTCGACACGTCGTGGGTGTTCGACGCGAGCAGTCTGGTCTGAGGCGCCCGACGGATCGCTACACGCTCCACGCGAGCCGGAACTTGTCGGCGAGCTCGTTTTCGCCGAGTTGTCCGTACGTCGTGAGTTCGTAGCGACGCACCGCCACGGTCGCGTCGACCACAGGATCGCCGAGAATGCCTCGGAGAGTGGCTGATCCGTCGAGAAGGTCGATGGCCTCGGCCTGGCTCGTCGGCAACACGGTGACGCCACCGGCGGAACGCTGGTCGTCGGTCAGGGTGGACGGGTCGACGGTGGTCTCCTGCGGCAGGCTCAGTTTCCGCTCGATACCGTCGAGCGCCAGCCCGAGGATCGCCGCCGTCGCGAGGTACGGGTTCGCCGATGGATCGACGATCTTGACCTCGACGTTCGCGCCGAGCGGATTACTGCTTCCTCCGGCGAGGAAACGCACGGCCGCTTCACGGTTTTCGGTGCCCCAGCAGACGTAGGCGCCCGACCAGTGTCCCGGCTGGATGCGAAGCCCGGACAGGATGGAGCCGCACAGGACGCCCTCCGCCTCGCGAAGACCGGCCACCACGCCTGCGATCGCGGACTCCCCGTCCGGTGTCATGCCGCGGACACCGGAGCCGTCGGAGAACAGTGGCTCACCGTTGCGCTTCAGCGAAAAGTGCTGGTGTGCACCTGAACCCACGCTTCCGGCGAACGGCACCGGGGACAGGCTGGCCCGCAGTCCGTATCGTCTGGCGACCCGGCCGACGATCATCCTCATCAGCATCAATTGATCCGCGGCGGCGGTCGGCGGCTGCGGGGTCAACGAGATCTCGAACTGGTTCAGGCCGTACTCGGGATGGAACTGCTCGATGGAGACACCCGAACCCGTCGCGGCGTTGGTGACGTCGCGCACGAAGCCCTCGTATTCGAGCACACCCGCGAGTCCGTACTGCGCCCACAGGTGGGCTGGCAGGGCAGCGCCGTCGGGGCCGACGAGAACGAACTCGATCTCGTGACCGACCAGCGCGTCGATTCCGGCGTCGGCGAGCCTGGCTTCGATGCGGGACAGCGCCCCGCGGCAGCAGTATGGATCCGGTCGACCGTCCTGGCCGAAGAAAGCGCCTGGCGCCCAAGCTAATCCGTCGCCAAGGATGCGCAACGCGCCGAGGTCGATCCTGATCCGCTGGTCACCGACCACGCCGAGGCCGTCTGCGAAGGCAATGCCCGTCTGGTCGATCGTGAAGACGTGCCACACCGGGCTGGCTCCGAGACCCGGATCGGCGAACGCGCCCATCTTGCGCAGTGGAATCGTCTTGGCCTGGGTCAACCCGGCGGCGTTGACGACGGTGCCGATGAGGGTGGCCACCCCGTCGGACTCGAGTTGGGCGATGGCCGCTGCGGCGAGGGGTTTGGCTGCCATGACAGCCATTCTGCGCTGCCGCGCCGGCTACAGCGTGATCTTGCAGCTCTGGCCGATGTCGAGCGTGCGCAACATCCTGCCCATGCCCAGCCACATCGCGCAGGACAACGCGAGGTCGGTCATCAACTCGTCGCTGAAGTGTTCCCGGGCGCGGTCCCAGAACTCTTCGTCGTCACGCAGACCGGTGTGATCGCTGGCGAAGCGTTCCGCGAACTCGGCGGCGATCCGCTCCTGATCGCTGTAGCCGGGCCACGTCCGCCACATCGCGGCATGCTCGTAGAGGTCTTCGTCGACCCCCGCGGCGATGCCCTCGGAGTCGCGGGTGTTCTGACACACCACGCATTCGTTGTCGAGCGCGATGACCATCCGGGCCAACTCCCGGACCCGCATCGGTAGCCGATTCTTGTGGTACACCGCGTTGACGAAGCCGACCATGCCCGTTCCGAGGTCGGGCGATTTGACCGCCCACGCGGTGGCGTCGTCGTCGGGGAAGTCTCCGATGCGGCTCATGGGCGCAAATCGTACGCCGACGACCCAAAAATTGGAACGCGTTCTAGAAGCGGTTGAAACGGCGCAGCCAGATCACTTGCCGGCAGCCGTAGCCGGAGCGAAGCGGTCATCGCCCCATTCGCGTTGTACGAGCACGCGCAGGCCGATCCGCTCCAGCGCCTCCTCGACCTGCTCGCGATCCGGTCGCCCTTCGAACGCCGACGACGAGGCAAGCTTTTCCACGATGCGGTTGGCGAGCGCCCCCGATGCACAGCCCACCTGACCCACTCCGGCCTGGGTGAGCCAGAGTTGATCGCCGGTGCGTAGCGCGTACCCGGATTCGACGAGCCGGTCGAACGTCGACTCGAGGATTTCCGGCGGCACCCGAAGGCGCTCGGCGATGTCGGACAGCCGTGCTGAGCCGAACACCTGGCTCTGCCGGTAGATCTGGATCAGCGCCCACAACAAGGCGACGTCGGGTTCGCATCCGGCTTGTCCTGCGATGTTGCGCAGTCTGATCTCCGGCGAGTTGCGCATCAGCCGCCCGATCGCCACCTCGAGAATCTTCTCGGGCGACTCGTTGCTCGGCATGCCGAAACCCTCGCCGAGGTCGGTGGCCGACACCGCTTCCATCTCACGTAGCGGCATCTCCTTGAGGAACAGCGAAACGATGAAGCCGACGACCGCGACGGGAACCGCGCACAGAAACACCGTGCCGAGCGAATCGGCGTACGCATCGACGATCGGGGCCGCCGCTTGCGGTGACAGCGCGTGCAGCACCTGGGGTGATTCCGCCGCACGCGGCGGCGCGCCGCCCGCAGCCAGCGCAGGCCCGATCCGGCTCGCCAGGAAGTTGGCGAACAACGATCCGAAAATCGCTGCGCCGAAAGAGCTTCCGATCGTTCTGAAGAATGTGACGCCCGAGGTCGAGACACCCAGATCGTCGAAGCTGGCGGTGTTCTGCACCACCAGCACGAGCACCTGCATGCACAGTCCGATTCCGGAGCCGAGCACGAACAGGTACAGCGACTGCTGCCACGTCTGGGTGGCGGCGTCCATGGTGGAGAGCAGCGCGAACCCCACCGCCATGATCGCGGTGCCCGCAACGGGGAAGATCTTGTACCTGCCGGTGCGTCCGACGATGTTGCCGCTGCCGATCGAGGTGATCAGCATGCCTGCCACCATCGGCAGTGTGCGCAGCCCCGAGGTCGTCGCGGAGACGCCGTCGACGAACTGCATGAAGGTGGGCAGGAACGTCAGCGCCCCCAGCATGGCGAAGCCGACGATGAAGCCGAGGATGCAACAGACGGTGAACACCGGGCTGGCGAACAGCCGGATCGGCAGGATGGGTTCGACCGCACGGGATTCCACCCAGACGAAGACCACGAGAGCCAAGGCTGACGCTGCGAACAGGGCGATGATGACCGGTGATCCCCACGCGTACTCGCCACCGCCCCAACTGGTGGCGAGCGTGAGCCCCGAGGCGCCGAGGCCGACGAACAGAATGCCCGCGTAGTCGATGACGGGTTTGCCCGCTCTCGCGAGCGCGGGGATGGCCGCCGCCCCGACGATCAGCACCACGACCGCGACCGGAATGTTGATCCAGAAGGCCCACCGCCAGCTCAGGTGGTCGGTGAAGAATCCGCCGAGCAGCGGCCCGATCACGGTGGTGACGCCGAACACCGCCCCCAGCGCGCCCTGGTACCTGCCGCGCTCTCGCATCGGGATGACCTCGCCGATGACGGCCATTGCCGTCACCATGACCGCCCCGCCGCCGATGCCCTGCAGCGCGCGCGAAGCGACCAGCATGGTCATTGAACCGCTCAGCCCGCACAGCACCGATCCCGCGAGGAAGAACAGCACCGCCACCTCGAAGACCGCTTTGCGGCCGAAGAGGTCGCCGAGCTTGCCGACGATCGCGGTGACGATCGTCGAGGCAAGCAGATAGCTCGTGACTACCCACGACTGATGGCCGGCCCCGCCGAGGTCTGCGACGACCGTCGGCAGCGCGGTGGCGACGATGGTCTGGTCGAGGGCGGCCAGCAGCATGCCAAGGAGCACCGCAACGAAGATGAAGTTGCGCCGCCTGGCGCTGATGCCCGCGCTGCTGGATTCGGGGTCGGCGACAGCGGCCGTCGAGACCTGACTCGTCATACCTGCCTTCCGTCGCCAACCGTCCCCTGAGCCATATCGTTAGACAGGCTACAAAAGTTACGGCGGTCCGGGCAGGGGTTACACGCGTGGGTGAGGCGCGAAACGCTTGCCTAGCCGGCAGTGCTGCCCGGCGGCCGCGACACGCACTGAGCCAGGTAGAGCTCCTCGCCGAGCTTGTTCATCAGCTCGAGCTGGGTCTCGAGGTAGTCGATGTGGTTCTCCTCGTCGGCGAGGATCGCCTCGAAGATGTTCGCCGAGGTCGCATCCTCCTTCTCCCGGCACATGATGATGCCCGGCCGCAGCCTGGCCACCACCTCGTACTCGATGGCGAGGTCGGCCTCGAACTGCTCCTTGACCGTCTGGCCGACCCTCAGCGAGAAGAGCCGTTGATAATTGGGCAGCCCGTCGAGAAGGAGAATGCGGTCGGTGATGGTCTCGGCGTGCCGCATTTCATCGAAAGACTCGGCACGCGTATGAGAAGCCAATTCGGTGAATCCCCAATTCTCCTGCATTTTGGCGTGCAGGAAATATTGGTTGATGGCCGTCAGTTCGCTCGTCAACTGCTCGTTGAGCAATTTCAGAACGTCGGGGTCCCCTTGCATGCTGGCTCCTTGGCGCCGGTCGCGCGTTCAGGTCGATGGGCTGTGCTTCGAGGTCCAATCTAGTGCACGCGGCGACGTGGCTGGCGCAACTTCGCAGGCGGTGAGGGGTGTTTCCCGGTTTGCGGCAACGAACTTCGGTACGAAGCGCGAAGATGAGACCGGGCAGATGGTCTGCCTAAGCTAAGAACAGCCCCCGCCTGTGGACTGCCTAGGCTTAGTAAGGTTAGACTGCGCTAACATGATTGCGAGCGCATCGGAACGAAGGATCACGATGAGTGAGTTCAATTTGCACTCACTAATTCTCGCCTGCGATTTTCGTGTCGACGATATCGACCGGATGTGGACTTGGCTCAAACGTCATCGCGACAACCTGGCATCGATCGGTGCGCATCACGTAGTTCTTTACACCTCGATCTGGGAACCGGGCCGGGTGCTGGTGACAATCGGAATTCGACATGCCAGTTCGATTCGCGAACTGATCCGCTCCCCCGCGGTATTCGAATGGTTCGATATCGCCGGTCTCGACGACATTCCCCCGATCTTCGGCGGTCAGGTCGTCGAGAAGATCGACCTGGATCGGCCGTCGTCGGAAGAACACGTCGGACGCATCGTGGTCGGGGTGATGTCGTCGGTCGACGACGTGGCGTCCCTGATGGACAAGGTGCACGACGGGCTCGACCGGTTCAAACGCGGCGGGGTCCGCAAGATCTGGGTCTACAGCGCGCTCGACGACGGCCAGGAAGTGATGATCTTGCAGGAGATCGACAACGAGATCAGCGCGCGGCAGTGGATCGATCACCCTGACGCCGCGGCGGAGTGGATGTCCAACGCCGGGCTGGGCGCCTATCCGACACAGTTCGTCGGCAAGTTCGCCCATCTGATGACCATCGACAGCAGGAACTGAGTCGGCCAATGTTCGTCTGCCTCTGCACCGGAGTCACCAGCCACGTCGTGGACGAGTGCGTCGCCAAGGGCGCCTCGACTTCGAAGGAAGTGGCGGCCGCGTGTGGGGCGGGCTCTGACTGCGGACGGTGCAGGCGCACCGTGCGCGCGATCATCGAGGCGCACTTCGCCAGCAACGGCGCCCCGTCGACGGCGAGCCGCTAGACGAGCGGACCCCGTCAGCCCTTCCCCCGCTTGCCGGTGAACGCGGCGAGGGCGTCGGCATTGGCGGCAGCGCCCATCAGTTCGGCGAAATGGGCGTTCTCGCGTTCGGTGGCCGCCTTGATTCCCGGTCGCGATGGCTCCGCAATCGTCTGCTTGACCGCGATCAGACTCGGGATAGGCCGTGCGGCAAGGATTTCGGCGTGTCGCCGGGCCTCGGCAATCAGATCGTCGGGTTCGCAGACCTTCCAGACCAGCCCCATCTGCAGCGCCTCATGCGCGGACACCCACTCCGACGACATCAGCAGCCACGCCGCGTTCTGTCGGCCGATCAACTGGGGCAACAGGTAGGACGATGCGGCCTCGGGCGCGACGCCGAGACTGGTGAACGGGCACTTCAACCGGGCTTCCGACGACATGAAGACGAGGTCGGCGTAGCCGAGGATGGTGGCGCCGATGCCGACTCCCAGCCCGTTGACGGCACAGACGAGCGGCTTGGGGAAGTCGGTCAACGCGTCGATCATCGACGTGAAATGGCTGCCCTTGTCGGCCAGCGTCGGGTCGCTGATGCGGGACTGCATCTCGTTGAGGTCATTGCCCGCGCTGAACGCCCTGCCGTTGCCGGTCAGCAGCAGAACCGCGATCTGGTCGTCGTCTGCGGCCTCGCGGATGGCGCGCGCCGTGGCCTCGTAGAGCGCTTCGTTGAACGCGTTGAGCACCTCGGGACGATCGAAGGTGAGTGTCCGCACCCGGTTGGCGTCGGCGATCTTGAGAGTCACCGCGCAAGAGTATGTCTCTGGGGGCACCTCCCGTTTACGGGGGACCGTTGCTGTACACGCGGGTGGGTGCGACGAGCACCACTGCGCGGCGCTGTTCGACCATCGCGCGGTCGTAGGCGTCCCAGTCGTCGTGGGTGCCGCCCGCCGCGGTGAACACGTCCCGCAGCAGCACCCGCAGCTGGTCGGTGCCCGACAGCCAGGGCTGCGGATCGTCGGGTCCCGCGATCTCGGCGTTGCCCTCGACCGTCGCCCACTGCCATCCGTTGCGGAACGTCGCCGCAAGCTGTGGGCGGGCCCGCAGGTTCGCCAGCTTGACCTTGCCGTAGGTGACGAAAGCCAGTACCGGACTGTCGCTTTCGGGATGCGGCAGGACGCCCGCGTTGACCAGCGAGGCCTGGATCGTGTTGTCGGACCGCAGCGTCGACACCACAGTCAGCCCGCTCTCCGCGCGCGCCAGTGCCACCGCTTCGTCGAGAGTCGTCATCTGCTCACCTTCGCCTTCTGGCCGTCGAACGGACTGCGGTACACGAACCGACTGGTGGGCACGGTGTCGACGTTCTCGTTGGCCCCGAAGGCCGCGGTGCTCGCGAGCATCCGCTCCATCCGGCTGCGCAGGTCATCGTCGTCGGCCGCGCCGAAGAACGCATGCAGATCGGCGACCGCCTCTATCGGGAAGAGTTCCTCAACGATCGCCGACAGCGCGGGTGCGTCCGCCGTCAGCGCGCGCACCACGGCGTTCTGTATGTAGCCGAACGTCGACTGGGTTTCGATCGCCACCGGGGTGTGATCGATGTGCCAGCGTGAGAACCACGTCTGTCTCGTCGAGGTCGGCGGGCCTGCGCAGCAGGGCGACGTTGGCCAACCCGGCCGTGCGCTGGCCGGGCACGGTCGTCGGCGGTGTGAGAGGCACGGACTCGGTCACGAGGTATGCCGCGACGTCGTCGCACTCCTTCTCCAACAGCGCGGTGGCGGCCCTCAGCTGGGCACCGTAGGACTGCTGGGTCCACACGCTGACGAGCGCCACCACCGGCGGGTCCATCGTCGTGAGGGTCATCAACGACTCCCGCACCTCGGCGTCACGCACGTTGATCGCCAACCCCGGCAGACCGAGGTCGAGCAGATCGGCGGCCACCTTCGCGCGCAGCCGCGCGCACCAGGCGTCGTCCGCGTCGACTCCCCGGAGAGTGAGGATGACTTTCTCCACGAACCGAACCTAGCCGACAAGCGCAACGCAGGTTCGTGGCCGCGGCGCGTTCGATCACCCGGTTGACCCGGATGCCGCCCTGCCGGGGTGAGAATGGTCGAGTGAGCAAGGGGTTTGGGCTGCGGATGCGCCTGCCGGACAACGGCGCCGTTGCCCGCAGCCTTCTCGGCGTGCTGGCGCTGACCACGGTTGCGCTGCTGTGGGGTCCGGCGGGGGCGGCAACCTCGACGGCCGCCGCCGGGGCGATCGCCGGCGCCATCGCGCTGCAGGACAACCCGCTCGGCCGGATCCCCGTCGTGCTCGCCGTGTCCGCCGAACTCGGCATCGCCGTCCTCGCAGGCGGGTTGACGTCCGGTGTGAGCGTCGTGTTCGTCATCGTCGTCGCGCTGTGGTGCTTCATGGCGGGGATGCAGTGGGCGGTCGGCGCGGCCGCCGGGTTGCTCGCAGGCGCGTCTGGCCTGTTGTTGGTCATCCAGCATCCGCAGCCCGCCCTGGCGGCGCTGGCTTCGGCGCTGTTGGCCCTGGTCGCCGGGTTGACGCAGGCCGTGCTGATCGCGGTGTGGCCGCCACGGCGGTGGCAGCTCGAGCGGGACGCCCTGACGAAGGTGTACCGCTCGCTGAGCGCCGACGCCCGGTTGCTGGCCACCGAGGAGGCAGCGGCGGTCGACTCGTCGCAGCTGCTGGACTGTAGGGAGGCGTTCAGCAGCAACGAGAAGCCGTCGGGCCGCCGCTCGTCCGCCTACCGCGACTGGCACGCGTTGCCCGAGCAGATCGCCAAGACGTTGATGGCGTTTCGCGGCAAGGCAGCGGGAAGCCAAGCTATCGGCGATCTGTTGATCGCGGCGGCCGACATGCTTGCCGCGATCGCCACGCAGGCCCGGTCGGCGCGCCGGGACGCGGAATACGCCCTGAAGGCCGTCGACGCCGCGGTCGCGGCGGTGGCCGCCTCGGATTCCGCTGTCGCGCAACGGCTTTCCCGCCAGCTGCATCACGCCGACGCGCTGCGGTTCGGCAGGCGCCGCGTCTCGGACTGGATGGCCGCCGTCCAAACGGGCTTAGGCATGGTCCATCGCCATCTCGATCTGCGGTCACCCATATCGCGGCATGCGGTGCGCGTTGCGGG
Organism: uncultured Actinomycetota bacterium; assembly: GCA_963786995.1. Taxonomy (GTDB): domain Bacteria; phylum Actinomycetota; class Actinomycetes; order Mycobacteriales; family Mycobacteriaceae; genus Mycobacterium. The sequence continues at coordinate 194,894 of CAWBBH010000014.1, forward strand.
TGCGGCCGCCGCAGGAACCGCGATCGCGCGCTTCGCCGAGGTGCCTGCGGGCTACTGGATTCCCCTGACGGTGCTGCTCGTGATGAGGCCGGAGACCGCGCACACCTACACGCGGTGTGTCGGCCGGGCCGCAGGCATCTGCGCGGGCGTCGTCGTGGTCTCGGCGCTGACGTTGATGTGGCAGCCGAGCGGTCTGGCGGCGGCGGTGCTGGCCGTGCTGTGCCTTGGCGTGACGTACGCGGTGTCGGTCTTCGGCTACATCGCGGTGACGGCGGCGTTCGGCGCGACGATCGCGCTGCTCCTCGACATCACCGACCCGTCGTCGACGATGGGCGACCTGCTGCTCGCAGTCGTCATCGGCACCGCTCTCGCGGTCTTGTTCCACGTCCTCGTCCCCGACGACGCGCTGATCCGGCTCCGGCAGCGCGCCGGCGAACTGCTGAAGACCGAAATCGACTACGCCGCCGCTGTGATCAAGGCGTTCGTGCACGACCTCGACAGTCCGTCCGACGCGCTCGCCGCCGCCTGGCAGCGGGCGGTTCGAGCCCGGTCGGCCTTCGAGGCCGCCGCAGGGGCGACCCGCGTCGAGTCCAAGGACCTGAGGCGCTGGCTGCGGTCGTTCCGCGCGGCGCTGAATGCCGTCACCAGTTCCTGCACCTCGCTGGAACACAGCCTGCCGCCGCACCCCTCGACGGCGCTGAGCCGCGAGTTCGTGCTCGCCGTCGACGACTATGTCGAGGTGCTGCGCGGCGACCCGCCGACACCGGCCACACCGTGGAGCATCGACACCGACCAGCTGGTCATCAAGGAGCGCCAATTACGGGACGCCGCAGCACATATCGTCTCCGACGACGGCTCGGCGCGGGTTCTGCTCGCAGAGGTCGGTGCCATCACCCGCAGCCTCGCGGGCATCGCGGGGGTCGACGCGCACGACGCCGCCACGTCCTGAGCGCCTCAGTTCTGGTCGCGGGCCCATCTGGGTGTGATGAACACGCCCTCGGCCTCCACGGTGACGCCCTCCTCGTCGGCGAGGTGGCCGACAACGTAGGTCTTCACACCATCGGTGCGGTCGATTCGCGCTTCGGCGTGCAGGCGACCGAGCCGCGTGGTGCGCAGGTAGCGCATCGTGATGGTGCCGGTGAACCGCGGCATGATCCCGTCGCTGGCCGCCTCGCCGAGCACGTGGTCGAGTACCAGCGCCGAGATCCCGCCGTGCACGTGGCCCGGCGGTCCCTCGTAGGGCGCACCCACCACGAAATCGGTGTACACGCCGCCGGTCGCGTCACGGTTGATGACCAGCGGCGGGGCGATCGGATTGCGGATCCCGACGACCGGGTTGCCCCACGCCATCCGGTCGCCTCCCGTCGTGTACCGCACGCCGAACGCGCCGTCGATCTGCCTGGCCCGCAGCCGCGCGGTGGCGTTGTCGATCTCTGCCTTGATAGCGGCCACCTCGTCGGCGTCGACCTCGGTGCGGATCGTGGCATCGACGAGATCACGGACCGACTCGGCCAGCGGCTCGTATACGGCGCGCATGCGATCGACGTCCTGGGAGGTCAGGTCGCCGATATGGGTGAACTCCAGCACGTCAGAACTAGAACATGTTTCTAGTCTGAAGTCGAATTGCAGCTGCCGGCCGACGCGAACCCCAGCCAGATGTGCGGTGCTCCAACGCGAGGGCGGGCCGCCGGGTTCCCGCCGTGACCGGCGTCGCACACGCGCCGCCACCGCCCGGTCCCACACCACCTGACGTCACGGCCGTCACATCCAAGCCAACGTGGTGTCTTAGATTACCTAACCTTTCGTGGTCAGCTGTCTACGACGGCGGGTACCGTGCAGGTATGGCAGCACGCACCAACAGCGTCGATCCGCGGGCCGAGCGCGTCCGCACGAAGCTCCGTGACGCCGCGTTCACGCTTGCGCACGAGCGCCCCGTGGACCAGCTCACGGTGGGCGACATCGTCGATCGCGCCGCGGTCAGCCGACAGGTCTTCTACCAACACTTCACCGACCGTGACGACGCAGTCGCCTACGCGGTCGCCGTCGCTTTCGCCTCGGCCACCGCACACCTCGACGGAGATCCCCGCACCCGCATCCTTGCGCTGTTCGATTTCGCCGCAGAACACCGCACGATGTACCGCAACGTCGTGCCGAGCGCCGTCACCCTGCGTGTGGTCGCCGCCTTCCGCGCCGAGCTCGCCCCGGCATGTAACCAGATCGCCGCTGAGACTGCCGAACAAGCCGGCGACATCGCGGGCCTGACCCCCGACTCAGTCGGCCGATTCCTGCTCGGCGGGTTCATCGAGGTGCTGCGCTCCTGGATGGAGGACCCGAACGCGGCCGACCTGCGCGGACGGGTCATCGCCGCGCTCGACACCGTCGACGCGCTGCTGAGTTCGCCCGCGGCATCGAAGCTCTGAATCACATCCACGCTCCCCGAAGGACAAATCCCATGGCACGACACGCGTCACCTACCGTGACGACAAGCGCAATCCGCAACATGGTGCTCGCGATGACGGCGTTGACACTGTTCGTCGTCGCGATGATCGCCAGCTACTCCGGAGCCTTCGCCAAGCCGACCTTGCACCACCTCACCGTCGCGGTAGCGGCACCCGACCAGATAGTGGACGGATTGAGAGCGCAGGAAGCGTTGTCGGTCAACGCAGTTGGCGACGACGCGCAAGCGCGGCAACAGGTTCGCGAACGCGAGGCCGACGCCGCCTTTGTCGTCTCCCCTGCCGGTGAGATGAAGATCTACGTCGCAGACGGCGGCGGAAAGAGCGTCGCGACCGCGTCCGAGACCGTCGGTCGGGAGATCGCCGCGCAAGGCGGCTTCACCACGGCGGTGGAAGACGTCGCGCCGACGTCGGCAGCGGACCCGTCTGGCACCGTTGAGTTCTACGCCATCATCTTCATCTCGATCGGAGCCTCGCTGGGCGCCACCGTATTCGGCTATCTGATGGGCAGCGTGCACAGGCCCGCCACGATCTTCCTGCGTACCATGACGTTGACGGCTTATTCGGCGCTGGTTGCCGGGGTGGTGACGCTCTACGTCGACGCCGTCCTCGGCGCCTTGACTGGGCACACGTGGCTGGTCTTCGGCGTCCTCTGGCGCTATGCCATGGCCGTCGGTGGTGCGGTGACGGGCGCCGCAGCGGCATTCGGGACGGCCGCGTCCGCTCTGCTCACGCTCTTTCTGGTGGTCGTCGGCAACGCCGCGGCTGCGGGACCCGTCGGCAGGCCGTTGCTGTCGCCCTTCTACTCCACCTTCACCGCGATCGTTCCGCAGGGCTCGGGCGTCTCGCTTCTGCGCAGCATCTCCTACTTCGACGGCAACGGCGCCCAGGCGCCATTGCTCACGCTCGGGGCATGGGGTGCGGCCGGCTGTCTGCTCGCAGTCCTCGCCACTGCACGCCGGGTGAATTATCGTGCCGTCTATGAGCGTTTCGCCGGGCATAGTGGAGCCGTACTACAACCTCGGCACCTATCACCGGTCGATTGACACACCGTCGGCGCAGGCTCAGGTGTGGGTTGACCGCGGCTTGGTGTGGGCGTACGCGTTCAACCACGACGAGGCGATCCGCTGCTTCGAGCGCGCGCTCGAACTGGATCGCGATCTCGCGATCGCGCGCTGGGGCATCGCATACTCCGTCGGCCCCAACTACAACAAGGCCTGGGAGGCATTCGATCCCGTCGACCTGGCAGCCTCGTTGGCCCGGGCGCGGATGGAACTTCGGCTGGCCATTGACGGGCGGGCTTCCGCGGTCGAACGCGGGCTGATCGAGGCGCTGTCGGCCCGGTTCCCCACTGACGACCCCGACGACACCGGCGCACTGCACGCCGGACACGTGAGCTACGCCGACGCGATGGTGGCACTCGCCGAGGCATATCCCGACGACATCGACGTGCAGGCGCTCGCCGCCGACGCCGTGGTCAACGTCACTGCGTGGGCATTGTGGGACACCAGCACAGGTGAACCCGCGGCAGGCTCGCGGGTGATCGAGGCCAAACGCATCCTCGACGACGCGCTGGCCACGGACGCGGGCCGCGCACACCCCGGCGTGTTGCACCTCTATCTGCACACCATGGAGATGTCGGCCACTCCACAGGACGCCCTGCCCGCGGCCGATCTGCTGCGCGGTCTTGTGCCTGATGCAGGCCACCTGCAGCACATGGCCAGCCACATCGACGTGCTGTGCGGCGATTACCGAAACTCGGTCGTGTCGAACCTGACTGCCGTCGCGGCGGACCGGCTTTTTGTCGAACGCGAAGGGCCGCTGAACTTCTACTCGCTCTACCGCGCGCACAACCTCCACTTCGTCGTCTATTCGGCGATGTTCGAGGGCAACTCGGCCACCGCGCTTGTGGCCGCCGACGAACTCGCCGAACAGTTGACCCCCGAACTGCTCGCCATCGAGTCGCCGCCAATGGCGGACTGGCTGGAAGCGTTCGTGCCGTTGCGAATTCACGTACTGGTTCGATTCGGGCGCTGGGACGATCTGATCGCGCACGCGATCCCCAACGACCCCGATCTCTACTGCACGACCGCTGCCACCATCCACTACGGACGCGGTGTCGCGCACGCCGCGAAGGGCCGGCTTCCGCAGGCGCATGCCGAGCGAACGGCCTTCACCGCCGCGTACGACCGCATCCCGGAGTCACGCTATCTGTTCAACAACACCGCACGCGACATACTCGCGGTGGCCGCGGAGATGCTTGACGGCGAAATCGCCTACCGCGAAGGGCATTTCGACGAGGCTTTCGTCCACTTGCGAAGGGCCGTGGAACTCGACGACGCGCTGCCCTACGACGAGCCGTGGGGCTGGATGCAGCCCACCCGCCATGCCTACGGAGCCCTGCTGCTCGAGCAGGGGCGCGTCGAGGAGGCCGCCGAGGTGTACGCCGCCGATCTCGGACTCGATCCCACCCTGGCCAGGCCGTGCCAGCATCCCGGCAACGTGTGGAGCCTGCACGGCTATCACGAGTGCCTCGATCGTCTCGGCCGAACGGCCGAGGCGGGCATCATCGGCCAGCAGCTCGCACTGGCCATGGCGCGCGCGGACGTGCCGATCGCCGCGTCGTGCGCATGCCGGCTCGAGGTCGGCTAGCTCGGCCGGGTGCTGCGCTGCGTAAACTCACCGCCCGTGGCCCTGCACGACGACGACCTGACCCGGCTCCGCCGCTGCGTGGAACTCGCGCAAACGGCGCTCGAAGGCGGCGACGAGCCCTTCGGCTCGATCCTGGTCGGCGCCGATGGTCGCACGGTCTTCGAAGACCACAACCGGGTCGCCGGCGGCGACGCCACCCGCCATCCCGAGTTCGCGATCGCCCGCTGGGCTGCGGAGCACCTGTCGGCCGCCGAGCGCGCCGAGGCGACCGTGTACACCTCCGGCGAGCACTGCGCCATGTGTGCCGCCGCGCACGCGTGGGTCGGGCTGGGGCGCATCGTGTACGCCACCTCGAGTGCACAGCTGACCCAGTGGCTCACCGAATGGGGTGCGCCGCTACCGCCGGTGGCGCCCGTGCCGATCACCATGATTGCGCCGGGACTCGTCGCCGACGGACCCGCTCCCGCTTTGGCCCACACCATGAAAGCCCTCTACGAGAAGAAGTTCCGGCCATGAGTGAACCGGCGTGGGTCGCGCACGCGATCTGGTGGCAGGTTTATCCGCTCGGCTTCGTCGGCGCATTCCCGGCCGATACGCCGCCGCGCGCCGACGAGCACCGGATGCGGCGCATCGTCGAATGGCTCGATCAAGCCGTCGAACTGGGCGCGTCGGGTATCGCGCTCGGGCCGATCTTCGAGTCCAGAACCCACGGTTATGACACCACCGACCACCACCGGATCGACCCCAGGCTCGGTGACGACGCCGACTTCGACGAACTCGTCTCCGAGGCGCACCGCCGTGGTCTGCGCGTCCTGCTCGACGGTGTCTTCAACCATGTCGGGACCGACTTCTCGCGCTACCGAGACGCCGTCGCCGGCCACGACGCTTCGTGGTTCCGCCGCACCGGCGGCGAGTTCAAGACATTCGAGGGCCACGGCGAGCTCATCGCGCTGAACCACGACAACCCCGACGTCGTCGACTACACCGTCGACGTGATGACGCACTGGCTCCGGCGCGGAGCCGACGGCTGGCGTCTCGACGCCGCATACGCGGTACCGGACCGGTTCTGGGCGCAGGTGCTGCCGCGCGTCCGGGAGGAGTTCGGTGACGCCTGGTTCGTCGGCGAGGTCATCCATGGTGACTACTCCGCGCATGTCCGCGACGCCGGATTCGACTCGGTCACTCAGTACGAGCTGTGGAAGGCGATCTGGAGCAGCCTGAACGACGGGAACTTCCACGAGCTCGACCACGCGCTAGCAGCGACACGACGCATTTCTCGACGCCTTCGTTCCGATGACCTTCGTCGGCAACCACGACGTGACCAGAATCGCAAGCCAGCTGGAGAACACCCGGCATCTCGAGCACGCCCTGGTCATCCTGCTCACCATCGGCGGCACCCCGAGCCTGTACGCAGGCGACGAATTCGCCTATCGCGGCGTCAAAGAGGACCGTGTCGGCGGCGACGATGCCGTCCGGCCCGAATTCACCTCCCCGCTCATGGGCGTCGACGAGCGCGGCCGCGAAGTCTACCGACTGCATCAGTATCTGATCGGGCTGCGACGCAGGCATCCGTGGCTGCACACGGCGAGAACATCGGCGGAGAAGCTGACCAACACCCAGTACGTCTACCGCGTCCGCCACGACTCGGATGCGCTGTTGGTGGCGCTCAACATCGATGATGTGCCGATGTCGGTCGAGCTCGGCGAGTTCGGGCATAGCGACGGACGAATCGTCGCCGGTTCGGGCGCGCCGCCAGAAGACACCGTATCCAGCGCCGAGATCGAGCCGCACGGCTGGCTGATCATCGCACCGACCTGATCTCAGGCCAGCCGCGCCAGCGTCGCCGGATCCTCCTCGCCACCGTAGAACTTCTCCAGCACAGCGATGAAGTCGGCGTTGTCGTCCGCCGTCCTGGCGAACAACGTCATCGACGACCGCAGCTTCATATTGTCCGGCCAGCCGAAGATGTCCTCGGCCGAGCGGCCGTCGATCCGGGCGACCAGCCTCGCGCACTCCCGCAGCCGCGACCCGAGCAGTTCGTGCGCGAGGTATGCGCGCGCCTCATCGGCCGACGAGATCGCGAATCGGACCGCAGTCGGGCTGCTGCCCAGCCCGCGCAGTTGCGGAAATATGAACCACATCCAGTGGCTTCGCTTCCGGGCGGCAATCAGTTCGTCGACGACGGTGTCGTAAATGCGATCTTGCGCCTCGACAAACCGCTGCAGGGCAAATGGATCGTTGGTCGCCGCCATGTCGTGATTTCCTCCCTGTGATGAAGGCTCCAAGTTTCACCAGATAGTCTTCGCCTGGGAGCCGATTTCCTGCGAAAGGACGCCCATGCCGCCTTGGTCCACGGGCCGCAACGGTGCGTCGACGACGACCGACGAGCAGACCGACGTCGGACCGACCCCCAGGATCGGCCGTTTTTCCGGGCGGCGACTGCTGTCGCGGGTCAGCATCCAGTCCAAGCTGCTGGTCATGCTGCTGATGACCAGCATTCTGTCGGCGGCGGTGGTGGGTGCCATCGGCTTCCATTCGGGTCGTACGTCCCTGCGGGCATCGGCGTTCGAGCGGCTGACGGAGATCCGAGGATCACAGTCGCGCCAACTCCAGGCCAAGTTCACCGACCTCGAGGATGTCCTTATCACCCTCACCCGCGGGACGACAACCACCGAGGCCATCGAGGCTTACACCACCGCGTTCAACCAACTCAACACTTCAACGATCAACCCTGCCCAGTGGCGATCGGTCGTCGATTATTACAACAACCAGTTCCTGAAGACCGAACAGGCGCAGACCGGGGACGCCATCGACGTCGACGCGCTGCTGCCCGCTTCGAACGCACAGCGGTATCTCCAGGCCCACTACACCGCTCCCTTCAGTGACTGGGACAAGGCCATCCGGTTCGACGACGCTCGCGACGGCAGCGCATGGTCGGCGGCCGACGCTCGGTTCAACGACTTCTTCCGCACGATGGTGCTTCGCTTCAACTTCGAGGACGTGTTGCTGCTCGATACGGCGGGCAATGTGGTCTACACGGCCTACAAGGGTGTAGATCTCGGGACCAACGTCCTCACCGGCCCGTTTCGCGAGAGTTCACTGCCAGACGCTTACGAAAAGGCCCTGGCATCCAACACCGTGGACTATGTGGGCGTCACCGACTTCAGCGATTACCAGCCAGCCGACGAACCGACCGCCTGGATGGTCGCGCCGGTAGGACCTCCAGGAAAGGCCGAAGGTGTTCTCGCGCTGCAGTTCCCGATCTCCTCGATCAACCGGTTGATGACCGCGGACCAAAAGTGGGAAGCAGCCGGGATGGGCAAGACCGGCGAGACGTTCCTGGTGGGTCCGGACGGGCTGATGCGCTCGGACTCGCGGCTGTTCCTGGAGAACCCCGAGCAGTTCAAGGGCGACGTCATCGAAGCCGGAACACCGCCCGACGTCGCCGAGGACTCGATCCGCCAAAATGGCACCACGCTGGTACAGCCAGTCGAGACCGAGGCCACCCGCCGGGCCCAGCGTGGCCAGACCGGCACGATCATCGAGGACGACTACCTCGGTCACAGGACGTTACAGGCCTACGCACCCGTAAACCTGGATGGCCTGAACTGGTCGATCGTCGCAAAGATCGACACCGAAGAGGCATTCACGCCGGTGGCGACATTCACCCGCACACTTGTGGTGTCGACGGCTTTGATCATTTTTGTCGTCTCTCTCGCGGCCATGCTGTTGGCGCGACTGTTCGTGCGGCCGATCCGTCGGCTCGAGGCTGGCGCCCAACGGGTCAGTTCCGGCGACTACAACGTGAAGGTGCCGGTGGAGTCTCGCGACGAGTTCGGCGATCTCACCGTGGCGTTCAACGACATGAGCCGCAACCTCACGATCAAAGAGGAGCTGCTCGCCGAGCAACGTCGCGAGAACGACCGACTGCTGCTTTCGCTGATGCCCGAGCCTGTGGGGCAGCGCTATCGGGAGGGTGAGGAGACGATCGCCCAGGATCACCAGAACGTCACGGTGATCTTTGCCGACGTCGTGGGCCTGGACAAGCTGACAGAGGAGATCACCTCGGATGAGCTGCTGGTCATCGTGAACAAGTTGACGCGGCAGTTCGACGCGGCCGCAGAGAATCTCGGTGTCGAGCAAGTCCGCACCCTGCACAACGGCTATCTGGCCGGCTGTGGATTATCAGTGCCGCGATTGGACAATGTGCGGCGCACCGTTGACTTCGCGGTCGAAATGCAGCGCACGGTCGACCGATTCAACGTAGAGACCGGTCACAACCTCAAACTGCGGGCCGGCGTCGACACCGGCTCAGTGACCAGCGGGCTGGTCGGCCGCTCGACCCTGGCCTATGACATGTGGGGATCGGCGGTGAACCTCGCGTATCAGGTGCAGAGCGGCTCGCCGCAACCCGGCGTTTACGTCAGCTCGGCGGTGCACGAAGTGATGCGCGAAAGCCGCAACTTCGAGTCTGCCGGGACGATCACCGTCGACGGGGAAGCACAACCGATCTGGCGGCTGACGGAGCGGCAATCATGACCAGCGCGCTCGATGCGCCCTGGTTCTACTGGGCAGTCGGCGTGGCGATCGGCTTTCCGGTCTGCCTGATCCTGCTCACCGAGCTGCACAGCGCCCTGCGCCGCCGTGGCAGTATCCTCGCTCGGCCGGTCCATCTGGTGCGCAACTACATCCTGCCTCTCGGTGCGCTGTTGATTCTCCTCGTCGGAGCTATGCAAATTTCAGGCGAGACGACCCCGGTGCGCATGGTTGCGACGGCGTTCGGTTTCGTCGTGCTGGTGCTGCTGCTCTCGGGCACCAACGCCACCTTGTTCGAGGGGGCCCCGGCAGAAAGCTGGCGCCATCGGATTCCGTCGATCTTTCTCGAGGTGGCGCGGTTCGCGTTGATTGCGGTGGGCGTTGGCCTGATCCTCGCCTATATCTGGGGCGCACATATCGGCGGGCTGTTCACCGCGCTAGGCGTGTCGTCGATCGTGCTCGGACTGACCCTGCAGAACTCCGTCGGGCAAATCATCTCGGGCCTGCTCGTCCTCTTCGAGCAGCCGTTTCAGCTCGGCGACTGGATAGAAACGCCGACGGCAAAAGGCCGCGTGGTCGAAGTCAACTGGCGCGCCACACATATCGACACCGGCAACGGGCTGCTTGTCATGCCCAACTCGGTACTGGCTGCCGCATCCTTCACGAACTTCTCCCGGCCGCCCGGCGCTCACTCCCTCAGTGTGACCACGGTGTTCGCGGTCGACGACCCGCCCGACGACGTCCGCGAGATGTTGAACCGGGTCGCGGCCGCGCTGCCACAATTGCGGCCCGACGCGGCGCCGTCGACCGCGCCGGTGGGCGGGCTCCAGTACAAGACAGTGATACCGATGCGCACTCCAGCCGACGATTTCGCGGCCCAATCGATGTTCCTGCGCTGGGTCTGGTATGCATCGCGGCGGTACGGACTCCATCTTGACGAGGCCGAAGACGAATTCGAGACGCCAGAGCGGCGCGAACGATCCATTCGAGTCATCGCCCCCACTCTGCGGTTGAACCAGGCGGAACAGCAGGAGATGCTCGACCACGCCCGTCTCACCCGATATGGCGCCGACGAGAATATCCAGTTATCCGGTGAGGTCCCCAAACGGATGACCTTCATCGTAGACGGCCGAGTTCGGCTGGTCGTCAGCGGCGACGACGGCGTGATCATCCCGCTGCGTACCCTAGAGCGGGGCGACTTTCTGGGTCAGACCGCCCTTACCCGGGAGCCCGTCGCGGCGCGGGCCTATGCGCTCGAAGAGGTGACCGTCGTGCGCGTGGAGAGAGACTACATCGAAGAACTCGTGGAGCGAAAGCCGTTGCTGCTGCAGGATATTGGTCGCTCTATTGAGGAGCGGCGCGCCAGCCTGCGGCGGAAGCTGGCCGCGGCGGCCGAGTAGCTGTTGCCATGAAGCGTCGACTGCCCAGGGCCCGCGACCTTGCTCCGCTGATCCAGTTCAAAAAGCCGGAGCTGAACGGAACCAAGCGGCGACTGGCGGCCGCTCTGACGATCGATGATCTGCGGCGGATCGCCAAACGACGCACGCCGAAAGCCGCCTTCGACTATACCGACGGTGCCGCAGAGGAAGAACTGTCGCTGGCGCGGGCGCGGCAGGCGTTTCGCGACATCCAGTTCCACCCGACGATTCTGCGCAATGTCGCCGACATCGACACCGGCTGGGACGTTTTCGGAGATCGGGTCGACCAGCCGTTCGGGATCGCCCCGACGGGGTTCACGCGGCTGATGCAGACAGAAGGCGAAATAGCCGGTGCGCGGGCGGCGGCCAGGGCGGGCATTCCGTTCTCCCTGTCGACACTTGGTACCAGGTCGATCGAGGAGGTTAAGGACGCGAACCCATACGGCCGCAACTGGTTTCAGTTGTACATGTGGAAGGACAGGGACCGGTCTATGGCGTTGGTGGAGCGCGCCGCGGCGGCGGGCTTCGACACGCTGCTCGTCACCGTCGACGTGCCCGTCGCGGGTGCGCGGCTGCGCGACACGCGCAACGGCATGTCGATCCCGCCCGCACTGACTCTGCGTACGGTGCTCGACACAGTGCCCCACCCCCGCTGGTGGTTCGACCTGTTCACCACCGAGCCGCTGTCGTTCGCTTCTCTCGACCGCTGGCCGGGCACCGTCGCCGAATACCTGGACTCGATGTTCGACCCGACTGTGACGTTCGAGGATCTGGCGTGGATCAAGTCGCAGTGGCCGAACAAGTTGGTGGTCAAAGGAATTCAAACCCTCGAGGACGCCAGGTCAGTCGTCGACCTCGGCGTCGACGGCATCGTGCTGTCCAATCACGGTGGCCGTCAACTGGACCGCGCGCCGGTCCCGTTCCACCTGCTGCCCGACGTCGCGAGAGAAGTCGGCGGTGACACCGAGATCGTGTTGGACACCGGAATCATGTCCGGCGCCGACATCGTCGCCGCCATCGCCCTCGGCGCGAGGTTCACCCTCGTCGGTCGCGCCTACCTCTACGGCCTGATGGCGGGCGGCGAGGCCGGTGTCGATCGGGCCATCGCGATCCTGTCGGACCAGGTTGCCCGCACCATGCGGCTGCTTGGCGTGACGACGCTGGCGGAGTTGACCAAAAAGCACGTCACCCGGCTATCCGTTCGCGGCGACTAGCGGAAGCGCCGCTGCGACGGTCGGTATCGACGCCGAGTCGCAATCGTTAGCCTTTCGCGATCTCCGATCGCCGTGTTGGTACCCGTGTGACGCATGTGACTGGTGGTTCACTAATCCACGCAAAGCAACGGCAATTGCTTGAAGCAAGTAATTGGAAAGGTGGGTTTGTTGCCGTTATGAAATGGATTGAAAAGATTCGAGGAAAGTGGGGACGTCGGCTGGCGGCCGGCGCCCTCGTGGCGGCAGCCCTGCCCGGTGTGATCGGTGTCGCCGGGGGCTCGGCGACCGCAGGGGCGTTCTCCCGGCCGGGTCTACCCGTCGAGTATCTCGACGTGTTCTCCCAGGCGATGAACCGTGACATCCGGATTCAGTTCCAGGGTGGCGGGCCGCACGCCGTTTATCTGCTCGACGGCCTGCGGGCACGGGACGACTTCAACGGCTGGGACATCGAAACCCCTGCGTTCGAGTGGTACTACGGCTCCGGCTTGTCGACCATCATGCCGGTCGGTGGCCAGTCGAGCTTCTACACCGACTGGTACCAGCCGTCGAAGGGCAACGGTCAGGACTACACCTACAAGTGGGAGACCTTCCTGACCCAGGAGCTGCCCGGGTACCTGGAGGCGAACAAGGGTGTGTCACCCAACGGCAATGCGGTGGTAGGCCTTTCGATGGGCGGTGCCACGGCATTGACCTACTCGATCTACTACCCGCAGAAGTTCATCTACGCCGCGTCGCTGTCCGGCTTCCTCAACCCCTCAGAGGGTTGGTGGCCGATGCTGATCGGTCTGGCGATGAACGACGCGGGCGGTTACAGCGCCGACAGCATGTGGGGCCCGTCGTCGGATCCGGCATGGAAGCGCAACGACCCGATGGTCAACATCAACCAGCTGGTCGCCAACAACACCCGGCTCTGGATCTACTGCGGCAACGGCACGCCCGCAGATCTCGACTCGGGCGCCGACGGCGGCAACCTGATGGCGGCACAGTTCCTCGAAGGATTCACGTTGCGGACCAACGAGACCTTCCGGGACACCTACGTCGCCGCAGGCGGGCAGAACGCAGTGTTCAATTTCCCGCCGAACGGAACTCACAGCTGGGGCTACTGGGGACAGCAGCTCGAGCAGATGAAGCCCGACCTCCAACGGGTGCTGGGCGCGTCCCCCACCTCCGCGTAACAGCACCTCCCTCCAGTGAGCCTGTCGCCTGCCCCGGCGGCAGGCTCACTGTCTTGGTGCGCTGATTCTGAACCGTCCGACGGATGGCCCGCGCCGCCCGGCTGCCGGTCAGAGCCGCGTGCGCAGGGCGATGTCCTCGTCGAACTCGCACAGCATCGCGTCAGTCAACGTCGGACGGGTATCGGCGATGGCGGTCAGGTAGTCGTCGGTGTGAGCGGTTTCGCCACGCCGGAACTCGACCTCGCGCTCGAAGGCGCACTGAGCGCCCTTCCGTGCTGCAAATTCGATATCGGCCGGTGTGAACATCGCGCTTGCCTCGACCAATTTGTCGACCTCTACGGCATCCCTCATCGGACCCAGATAGCGACTCCAAATGGCTGCGCGGGCAATGGCGTCCGGCGGACCGATGGGGATGATGTAGTCGAATCTGCCCGGCCGCAGAAACGCCGAGTCGAGTGATCGTACCGAGTTCGTCGCACACACCAGCAGGCGCTCGTCCTGCTGGCGAAACGTCGGTATCAATTTGAGCAATTCGTTCGTCACGCCGTGTGACGGATCTGAGGGGACTCCCGACCGACTGCCCGCGATCTCCTCGACTTCGTCTATGAAGACCACGGCTGTTTCCAATTCCATCACCGTGGCGAATGCCTCCCGCAGTGCGCTGGCCATCGCGACGTCAGGCGTCGCGAGCCGAGAGGGGAACAATTCGACGAACGGCCAACCGAGTCGACCTGCCACCGCCTTGGCGAAACTTGTCTTCCCGGTGCCGGGCGGGCCGAAGAGGATGACCGCCTTCGGCGGCGAAACCCCATACTGTGCAGCGGTATCGGGTTCGACGAGTGGCAGCACGATTCGTTTCTCGATGAGTTGCTTCTCTCGCTCCATCCCGGCCATCGCGTGCCAGAGTCCACCGGCCATCACCCGACCGCCGAGATTGGCCAGCAATCCCGCATCTGCGGTACCGGCATGATCGAGTTTCTCGAAATAGCTCAACGAGGCGCGTTCCGTGTAACCGGAGTTCTGCAGGGCGGCCGTCCCGGTCGCGTCCGCAGGCAAAAGTGCGCAGACCCGCCGCACCCCCATCGTGCGCAGCCGGATCTCCAATTCGCCGAGCAGCGCACTTCCGATGCCACCGTTTCGCCAAAGATGACTCAGCGCTATCACAGAGATCCACGCTCGCTCCCCCTGCGGCTGCGCGGCCGCCATGCCGACAAGTTCCTCGCCCATGACCGCGACCACCGCAGGCTGGCCGGACCTGGCGGCCGAAATCACCTCCGAGACTCCGAACACCGGATGTGCCTCGTCACGGCTTCGGCTCTGGTCCCAGACGCTGATCGCCTGGTCGAGGTCATCCTGGTGGAAGTCGCGCACTCGCCAAGGGGGCATGTTCATGAGTACCTGACCCGGCGACGGACGGGCATCGCCCAGATGGGGGGTTGTGCGGGGGTCCGACGCCTCACAGCAGACGTCATCATCGCGGCGACGATCCATGTCGGCCGCCGGCTGGAAGCGCGGCGGGAACAAAGCAGAGCCGGCCAAGGTTGAGCGCATCAGGCTGAACTTTGGAGGACTAGATGCCTGAAGCAATCTCAGTGCCGGTGCTGTTCGTCAGCGAGCCGATCGTGCTGCCGACCATGGTGGTGCCCGTCGAGCTCGACGACGCCGCCCGCGACTGCGGTCGACGCCGCGCAAGCGAGCGAGAGCGGAAAGCTGCTGATCGCGCCGCGGCTCGATGACCGCTACCCCACCTACGGCGTGCTCGCCTCGATCGTCCAGGTCGGGCGCATCCCCGGCAGCGGCGGCGCGGTCGCGGTGGTCCGCGGTGAGCGTCGTGCCCACATCGGTACCGGAACCACCGGCCCGGGCGCGGCGCTGTGGGTCGAGGTGACCGAGGTCGACGACTCCGCACAGACCGACGAGACGCGTGCGCTCGCCGCCGAATACAAGAAGCTGCTGCTGGCGATGCTGCAGCGACGCGAGGCGTGGCAGATCATCGACTTCGTCAACAAGCTCACCGATCCGTCGCAGCTGGCGGACACGGCCGGGTACGCCTCGTACCTGACCGACGTCCAGAAGCGTCAGCTGCTGGAGACACCTGACGTCGCCGAGCGGCTGCGGGTGCTGATCGACTGGACTGCGGGCCATCTCGCCGAGACCGAGGTCAACGACAAGATCGCCGAGGACGTCCGCGAGGGCATGGAGAAGACGCAGAAGGAGTTCCTGCTGCGCCAGCAACTCGCCGCGATCCGCAAGGAACTCGGCGAGGGCGAACCCGACGGATCCGACGACTATCGGGCCCGCATCGAGGCCGCCGACCTGCCTGAGAAGGTGCGCGAGGCAGCGCTTCGCGAGGTCGGCAAGTTGGAGCGCTCGAGCGAGCAGAGCCCGGAGGGCGGGTGGATCCGCACGTGGCTGGACACCGTCTTGGACCTGCCGTGGAACGTCACCACCGAGGACTCGACGGACCTGAAGTCCGCCCGCGAGATTCTCGACGCCGACCACCACGGGCTCGAGGACGTCAAGGACCGCATCGTGGAATACCTGGCGGTACGTGCCAGGCGGGCACAGCGCGGCATGGCCGTCGTCGGCGGCCGCGGCTCCGGAGCGGTAATGGTGCTGGCGGGCCCTCCCGGGGTCGGCAAGACGTCGCTCGGTGAAAGCGTGGCACGCGCATTGGGTCGCAAGTTCGTTCGCGTCGCCCTCGGCGGCGTGCGCGACGAGGCCGAGATCCGTGGCCACCGTCGGACCTATGTCGGTGCACTGCCGGGTCGTCTGGTGCGCGCGATCGGCGAGGCGGGTTCGATGAACCCCGTCGTGCTGCTCGACGAGATCGACAAGGTCGGCTCGGACTACCGCGGCGACCCGAGCGCTGCGCTGCTCGAGGTGCTCGACCCCGCGCAGAACCACACGTTCCGCGACCACTACCTGGATCTGGATCTGGACCTGTCCGACGTGGTGTTCCTCGCGACGGCCAACGTCATCGAGAACATCCCTTCGGCGCTGCTGGACCGGATGGAACTGGTGCAGATCGACGGCTACACCGAGGACGACAAGGTCGCCATCGCCCGCGACTTCCTGCTGCCGAGGCAGCGCGAGCGGGCGGCGCTGACCACCGACGAGGTCACCGTCACCGACGACGCGCTGCGCAAGATCGCCGCCGACTACACCCGCGAACCGGGTGTGCGGCAGTTCGAGCGGCTGCTGGCCAAGGCACTGCGCAAGGCGACCACCAAGCTGGCGGAAGCCCGAGCGCTGTCTGATGTCGCCGCCGGAGCGGCTCCGCTGGTGATCGACGAGCCTGACCTCGTCGACTACCTCGGTCGTCCGCGGTTCACGCCGGAGTCGAACGAGCGCACCGCGGTGCCCGGTGTGGCGACCGGCCTTGCCGTCACCGGATTGGGCGGCGACGTGCTCTACATCGAGGCGAACGCCAACGACGGGGAGCCGGGCCTGAAGCTCACCGGTCAACTCGGTGACGTGATGAAGGAGTCGGCGCAGATCGCGCTGTCCTACGTCCGGGCGCACGCCGAGCAGTTGGGCGTCGACCCCAAGGCGCTCGACCGCCAGATCCACGTGCACGTGCCAGCGGGCGCGGTGCCCAAGGACGGTCCGTCGGCGGGCGTCACGATGGTCACCGCGCTGGTCTCGATGGCCACCGGACGCCAGGTCCGCTCTGACGTCGGGATGACCGGCGAGGTGACGCTCAACGGTCGGGTGCTGCCGATCGGCGGGGTCAAGCAGAAACTGCTGGCCGCCCAACGTGCCGGGCTGTCAACGGTTTTCATTCCGCAGCGCAACGAACCGGATTTGGACGACGTCCCGGCCGAGGTGCTCGAGGCCCTGGAGGTGCGGCCGATGACCGACGTCGCCGACATTGTCGGCCTGGCGCTGGAGCCCGCGTCCGAGACGGTCACCGTCGCGGCGTAGCCACCAAGATTGCACTCAGGGTCGTGATCCCAAACGGGTCACGACCCTGTGTGCAATCGCTACTTTAGAAACCCATGGCGTACGACGAAGACCTCGCCGACCGCATCCGCGAACTCCTCGGCGCGGAGAAGGGCGTCGAAGAGAAGCGGATGTTCGGCGGGCTGGCCTTCCTGATCAACGGCAACATGGCGGTGGCCGCCAGCGGCCGCGGCGGGCTGATGGTTCGCGTTCCGCCGACCGAAACCGACAAGCTGCTCGCACGCGAGCACGTCGAACCGATGGTGATGGCGGGCCGGGAGACCCGCGGCTGGCTGCGGGTGTCGGGCGCAGGCGTCACGACCAAACGCCGGCTGCAGTCGTGGGTGACCCGTGGCGTGGACTACGCCAAGTCGCTGCCGCCGAAGTGACGTTTCCGTCCACGGACGACGGGTAGCCATCTCTGGTGGCACGGTCATCGCACACAGACCTCGTCGGCCGATTGATGACGGTCGCGGGCACCACCTACGCCGACGAGGCCGGCATCACGTTGCGGGACAAGCCGATGCCGCTCTTCGAGCTGCTCGTGCTGTGCATGCTCGCCAGCAAGCCCATCGATGCGACGATCGCAACGGCGGCCGCGCGCGAACTTTTCGCGGCCGGACTCACGTCACCCAAGGCGGTGCTGGCCGTCGACCGCCAGACCATGATCGCAGCGTTCGGGCGGGCGCACTACGCCCGCTACGACGAAAGCTCGGCCACCCGGCTCACTGACATGGCCACCATGCTCGGCGAGGACTACGGCGGCGACCTCAGGGAGTTGGCTGCCGCGAGCAACCACGATGTGGACGAGGCGAAGCGACTGCTGAAGCGATTCAAAGGAATCGGCGACACGGGCGCCGACATCTTCCTTCGCGAGGTCCAGGACGTATGGACATGGGTGCGACCGTACTTCGACCGACGCGCCACCGGGGCGGCGCGCGATATCGGTCTGCCCGCCGATCCCGCCGCGCTGCACGCACTCGCGCCGCGCACGACCGCGACCCTGGCCGCGGCGTTGGTGCGCGTCTCGCTGGACGACGGCGTGCGAGCCGAACTCGCGGCGTGATCCGTATCGGGACATCGGGGTGGTCCTATGACCACTGGACCGATGTGCTCTACCCCTCCGGCTTGCCGGTCGCGCGACGGCTGGCCCGCTACGTGGAGGAGTTCGACACGGTCGAACTCAACGCCAGCTTCTACCGCTGGCCCCGCGACGACGCGTTCACAGGATGGCGGCAGCGGCTGCCCGAGGGCTTCACGATGGCGGTCAAAGCGCACCGCGGGCTGACGCACTACCGCAGGCTGAAGTCACCCGAGCCGTGGGTCGAGCGGTTCCAGCGCTGCTGGACGGCGCTCGGCGAGCGGGCCGAAGCGCTGCTGGTTCAGCTCCATCCCGGTGTGGAACGCGACGACGCGCGGCTGGAGCACTTCCTCGGTCTGATGCCGCGGTCGATCCCCGTGGCGATGGAGCTGCGTCATCCGTCGTGGAACGATCCCGCGGTGTTCTCCCTGCTCGAGCGCCACAGCGCCGCCTACGTCGTGATGAGCGGCGCGGAACTGCCCTGCGTGCCGCGTGCCACCAGCGATCTGGTCTACGTCAGGATGCACGGACCCGAGCCCGCCTCGATGTACACCGGCTCCTACTCCGAGGACGACCTGCGCGCGTGGGCCGACCGTCTCCTCGCATGGCGGGACGAGGGCAGGCGCGTCGACGTCTACTTCAACAACGACCTCGGCGGCCACGCCGTGCGCAACGCGCGTCGGCTGAAAGAGTTGGTGACCCCCGGTTGATCCACCGAAATCAGGTTCCGGCACGCTAGTCGATCAGAATGCGTGCCATAACTCTGAGCTCGGCGCTCCTGTTGGTCGTCACGGCATGTTCGAATGGAGGCGTCGTCAACACCGGCGAGTGGGCGACGTTCCCGACGTCGGCCGCGCCGGTCGAAGCACAGCTGCCTGCTGTCGACTCCGCGCACCTTGCCAACGCCTTCGAGTTCGTCGGATACAAGAATGATCAGGCGGCGTATTACTTCGCCACGCCAAGCGGCCGCTGGCAATGCGCGATCCTCCCCCGCGAAAAGGCGGGGTGCCAGGCCACCGGCGGTGGCGCGCTGAGCGTCGCTGGCGCGCCGGACACGGTGCCGGATGCCGACGGCGACGAGGTGGCTCCGAACGCGATCGTCATCGAACCGGAGGGCGACGCGCGCTTCGCTGTGCTGGAAAAGCCCGGATTCGCACCGCCCGAGCCCGCTAACGTGTTGCCGTTCAACCGAACTCTGATCGCAGCCCGGTTCCGGTGCAACATCCAGGAGGAGACCGGTGTGTCGTGCGTGAGCGAGCAGAGCGGCGTGGGGTTCACGTTCAGCTCCGACGAGTTCCGCCCGCAATACACCGAGGTACCGCCCGACGCGCCCTAGCGGCGTCCAAGTCACCGGGTTGTCCGGATAGCGAAACGTCCTTCGCCGATTTCGGGTGGCGTGAGCGTTTGCTGACCCCGGTGCGCGGGGCGATATTCTCGTGCGGCAATCTAATGAACCAAATGCGAGCCATATACTTCTGACCTCCGCGACGCTGCTGCTGGTGACGGGGTACACATCGGAACGTGTCGTCAACACCGGCGAGTGGGCCACAGACACCTCCTCGACCGCCACCCGGGTCGCACCGCCGCTGCCGCCGACGAACCCCGCGCTGCTGGCCAACCCGCTCGACTTCGCCCAGAATCGCGACGGCCGATCGGCCTACTACTTCTCCACGCCCAGCGGTCGCTGGCAGTGCGCGATACTGCCCGGCGACAAGGCCGGCTGCGAAGGCACCGGCGGCGCATTGGCGATCACGGGTGCACCGGACACCGTGCCGATCGCGAACGGTCAGCAGGCGCCACCCGACGCGCTCGTCGTCGGCCCGCAGGGCGACGCTCAGTTCGTCGGCGTCGATGCGAGTGCCTTCGCCCCGCCCACGTCCGCCAAGGTGTTGCCGTTCAACCGCACACTGGCCGTCGCCCGCTTCCGGTGCAACCTCCAGGAGTCCAAGGGCGTCTCGTGCCTCAGCGAGGAGAGCGGCAAGGGATTTACGTTCAGCGCGGACGGATTCACTCTGCAGTACAGCGAAGTACCGCTCGACGCGCCCTAGCGGCGCAGCGTCATTCGAGATTCGCGGTGCCGTCGGGATGCACCGCCACCTTCGCCCCTGCGATGTCCTCGCGCACGGTCACCTCGGCTTCCCCGGCGTCGCTGATGACCGCCAGCGTCCTGGAGTCGTCGGGAGTGCGGACCGCCAGGAAGGCCTTCTCGGCGGCGCCGTCGCGGTCGAACGGTGTCGTCCACGCTTCGACGGTGCCGATCCCGGACCATTCGACCTCGGCGACCCTCGTCGGTTCGGCGTCGACAGCCGGTTGCACATCCGCCCAGCGGAATTCGTGCCCGGGCGGTTCGGAACCGTACACACCGAAGCTGTGCTTGGTCAGATAGCCGCCGTTGGCGGTGATCAGACCGAGCTGTCCGGACGTGCCCGCCAGCCGCTCGGCCATCGTGGCGATCGAATGGGTGACGTAGTTGTTCCACGGCCCGCCTGCGAACGTGAGTCCGCCGGTGACCGTCAGCGGACGGGCCGCGTCGGCAAGCGGAAGCCCCAGTTCGGCTGCTGCGACCTGAACAGCCGACGGGAAGCACGAGTAGACGTCGATCAGGTCGACGTCGTCGACGCCGACCCCGGCGAGTGCCAGTGCCCGCCTGCCACCGATCCGGATCGCGGGCGATTCGCTGAGCTCCAGCCGCTCACCCACCGCGTAGGTGTCGTGCGCATCGGTGCCCGCATACGGGAAAACCCATCGGTCGGTGGGGATCTGCAGTTGACTCGCCTTGTCAACCGAGGCCACGATGACCGCCGCACCCTGATCGACCATGTTGTTGGAGTTCATCAGCTTGGTGTAGGGCCAGCTGATCATCCTGTTGCCCTCGTTCGGCCGCCAGATCTCCTCGGCCGTGCGCGCCGTCCGACTCCAGGCGTGCGAATTGTTTTGTGCCACCTCGCTGAACTGCGACCACAGCGTCCCGATGCGTCCGCGGTGCTCGTCGGGCGACTCCCCCGACGCGATCCGCAGCGCCTGCTCGAAGAGCGGGTAGACGTACGCGGGCCGATCCAGATTGATACGCAGCTCCGCAGGCCCCACCATCGGCAGGTTCTCGTTGGCACCCTCGGCGAACGGCACCGACTCGGGCTCGCTGGTCCAGCTCGGCTTCACGCCGCGATTGCGCAATCGCGTTCTGGTGCGGAACGTTTCGGCGCCGGCGATCAGCACCACGCCCGCCCGGCCGGACTGGATGTCCAGGCACGCCTGGTTGACAAGGGTCTGCGGGACGTTGCCGCCGACGCCCGTGTAGCGGGTCGACGCGCCGTTCGCCCCGATCTGCCGCGCCAGCAACAGTCCCGGGTCGCGGTAGCGCCACGACAGGATGTTGACGACGCGCACCGAATCGACCGCCGCCAGCACCTGGGGATCTGCGGCCGCGCGGGCGGCATCGGCCATCAGGTCGATGGGTTCGACAGCGGGATTCTCGTCGAGCTGGTTGACCTGGCCGTAGCCGATGAGTACCGGCGTTCTCGGTGGCGGTGTCACGGTCGCGTCCTCGTTGTGTCGGTGGAGCTGAAGAGCACGCCATCGGCGATCAGGCGGTCGATCTCATCGGTGTCCAGCCCCAGGACTTTCTGGCAGATCTCACGGGTGTGCTCGCCCGCCATCGGTGCGGGCCGCAGATCGGCACGCGGGATGCGCGCGAACAGCGACGGGCTGGTCTCGGTGGGCATCGGGTGTTCGAACAGCGGATGAACCATGTCGCTGAACACCTCCCGGTGCACGATCGTGGGGTCGACGAGCACGTCGGCCGCGCGGTTCATCGGTGCCGCGGGCACCTCGAGCCGCTGCAGTGTGTCCGCGACCACGGACTTGTCCATGCGCGACGTCCACGCCGACACCACGGCGATGAGATCGGCGGGATCGTCGGGCAGCCCGGCAGTGTCCATCGCGGCGGCCAGCGCGGCGCGATCAACGGAGGAGCGCAACGAGATCACACACCATTCGTCCTCGCCCGCGCACGGGTAGACGGCGTGCAGGCCCGCATCGTCGGCCACGGGCAGGCCCGCGGACCGTGCGGCGTCGGCGACGTAGCTGACGGCGAGCTGGTTGACGGCCGCTTCGGCCTGCGAGATGTGAACGTGCGCACCGGTTCTGGCGCTGTCACGCCCGATCAGCGCCGCCAGCGCCGCAACGGCGGTGATGCGGGCGACGACGTGGTCGGGAAAGACCGTGGTGGCGTCGTAGAACCCGGGATCCTCCTCGGAGGTCCACTGCGTGGAGACACCGGTGGTGGCCCGCACAAGCGGCCCGTAGCCCATCTGTGCGCTCCACGGTCCCGTCGCACCGAACGCACTGCTCTCGGCAAGCACAATGCCGGGATTGCGCTCGCGCAGCCTCTCGTACGGGAAGCCAAGCGAGGCAAGGGTTCCTGGCTTGAAATTGGCGAACACCGCGTCGGCACCGGCGACCAGGCGGGCGAAGATCTCCGCTCCGTCGGCGCTGCGCAGGTCCAGGCCAAGCGCATACTCGTTGCGATGCGTCAACGCCCAGGATCTGCTCATCACCTGCCCCGGCGGTGTCTGACGAAGACCGTCGGGATAGGCGGCGCTCTCGATTTTGATGACCTCCGCGCCGAGGTCGGCGAACAGCCTGCCGAGCTCGCCGCCAGCGACGATCACGCCGAGATCCAGGATCCGCAGGCCGTCGAACGGGCGATTGGTCCTCACGACCTCGGGTGCGACAGGACCGTCCGATCGCGTTGAGCGCCAAGCGGCTTCGTGTGCGCCGATCGGCGGGGCCGCCGAGGTGAAGCCGGCATGGCGTCCGTCGACGACGAACGGGCCCACCGGCACGGTGACGTCGACGCCCGGCGCGATCGTCGCCTCGGCCAGGGCGCCCACCGACCGGAAATGCTCGGAGTCCAGCGTCTCGGCCGGGCTGAGCACAGCGGCGACCGGTACTCCCCTGGACTGGCCGGCCGAGACCAGTTCGCTCATCGTCTGTGTGGCGAACAGGTCGGCGATCAGCGCGTTGATCGCTTCGGAGGAGGCGTAGCGGGCGGCGATCGTGTCGAACTTCGGATCCGCGAACTGCTCCGGTTCGCCCAGCCAAGCCCTCATCCCGCGCCACTGGCGGGGCGACAGAAGGCAGACGCGGACGTGGCCGTCCCGGCATGCGAACGTCGGGTAGATCTGTTGGTTGCGGGGCCTTCCGCGCCACAGTTCGCCGGACCGCTTCAAACCCACGGCAGCTTGACCTTCTGAACCGAACGGCGGATCAAGCGAAAGCACGACGGCCTCGAAACGAGAGAAGTCGACGTAGTCGCCTGTGCCGTAACGCAATCGGTGATAGTAGGCGGCCAGCGCCGCCCAGGCGGCCTGCACCGCGGCGGTGGCCGAGGCGATGCCGGTGGGCGGCAGCACCGGACGTCCCGCCGTCGGTCCGGATCGCGACAGTGACGTCGACAGCGCATAGAACACCGGGTCCGTGCCCGTCCACGATGCCCGCGGTCCGTCGGTGCCGAAGTCGGTGACCGACATCGCCACCAGGTGCGGGTACCGCCTCGACAGCTCCTCGCACGACACACCGAACGCTGCCGCCCCGCCCTGGCGGCCGCTGTCGACGACGATGTCGGCGCCTTCGGCCAACTCGACCAGCAGCTGCCGATCGCGCGCCTCGTCAGGGTCGAGCACACATGTTCGCTTGCTGGCGTTGTTCAGTGCGAACGCCACGCTGACGCCGGCCACCAGCGGTGGCTGCGACCGGCCCGCGTTTCCACCCGGTGATTCGACTTTCAGCACATCGGCGCCGAGGTCGGCGAACAACCGGGTCACCGCATCGGCGTCACCGTCGCACAGATCGAGCACCCGCAGTTCCGCCAGCAGCACGCCCGTCAGGTTAGTGCGTAGGCCCCGGCCGTCCGGGTACTAGTACCCCACCCGCTGTTCACCTCGAGCGACGACTATGGACTTCATGAGCACCGACATTGACTCCCCGACCGCGGCGCGGCTGTCCGACGACGAACTCGCCTTGACCGACGCGTACTGGCGCGCGGCCAACTATTTGTCTGTGGGACAGATCTATCTGCTGGACAATCCGCTGCTGCGGGACAAGCTCAGCCCCGAACACGTCAAGCCGAGGCTGCTCGGACACTGGGGAACCACGCCGGGACTCAACCTCATCTATGCCCACCTCAACCGAATCATCCGCGACCGCGACGCCGACGTCATCTACATCACCGGGCCCGGTCACGGCGGTCCCGGACTGGTGGCCAACGCCTACCTCGAGGGCACCTACAGCGAGGTGTACTCCGGTATCGAGGAGGACGTCGACGGACTGCGAAAGCTGTTCCGGCAGTTCTCTTTTCCTGGCGGCATACCCAGCCACGTCGCCGCCGAGACACCGGGATCGATCCACGAGGGCGGCGAGCTGGGCTATGCACTCGTGCACGCATACGGTGCCGCCTTCGACAACCCCGACCTGGTGGTGGCCTGCGTCATCGGCGACGGTGAGGCCGAGACGGGACCGTTGGCGACCAGCTGGCACTCCAACAAGTTCCTCAACCCCGTCACCGATGGAGCGGTGCTGCCCATCCTTCATCTCAACGGCTACAAGATCGCCAACCCCACCGTGCTCGCCAGGCTTCCGCAGGAGGAGCTGGAATCACTGCTGACCGGGTACGGCTACCGGCCGATCACGGTGGCCGGCGACGACCCGACGAACGTGCACCAGCAACTCGCCGTCGCGCTCGACGAGGCATTCGACCAGATCGCCGCCATCCAGCAGGCGGCACGCGTCGACGGCGTCGCCACCCGTCCGCGCTGGCCGATGATCGTGCTGCGCACGCCGAAGGGCTGGACCGGACCCCACGAGGTGGACGGCAAGCAGGTCGAGGGAACCTGGCGGTCCCACCAGGTTCCGCTGTCGGAGACGAGGACCAACGAGAAGCACCTGGCACAGCTCGAGGAATGGCTGCGCAGCTACCGGCCGGAGGAACTCTTCGACGACGACGGCGCGCTGCGGTCCGAGTTGCGTGCACTTGCGCCGCAGGGACAGCGGCGAATGAGTGCGAACCCTCATGCGAACGGCGGCATGCTACTGCGCGACCTCGACCTGCCCGACTTCGCCGG
The DNA here is from genome assembly GCA_963786995.1 of uncultured Actinomycetota bacterium. GTDB lineage: Bacteria > Actinomycetota > Actinomycetes > Mycobacteriales > Mycobacteriaceae > Mycobacterium. The sequence continues at coordinate 220,492 of CAWBBH010000014.1, forward strand.
ATACGCCGTCGGAGTCGACACGCCCGCGACGAAAACCGCCGAGGCGACCAAGGTGCTCGGCACGTTTCTGCGGGATGTCATCGAGCGAAACCCTGACACGTTCCGCCTGATGGGTCCCGACGAGACGGCGTCCAACAGGCTCAGCGCGGTGTTCGAGACCACCGACAAGGTATGGCTCGCCGAGGGTGAGCCCGGCGACGAGAACCTCGCGCCGAACGGCCGCGTGATGGAGGTGCTGTCCGAGCACCTGTGCCAAGGCTGGCTGGAGGGCTACCTGCTGACCGGCAGGCACGGCTTGTTCAACTGCTACGAGGCGTTCGTGCACATCGTCGACTCGATGCTCAACCAGCACGCGAAGTGGTTGACCAGCAGCTCCGGGTTGCCGTGGCGGCGGCCGATCGCGTCGCTCAATTACCTACTGACATCTCATGTTTGGCGCCAAGATCACAACGGCGCGTCGCACCAGGATCCAGGCTTCATCGATCACGTCGCCAACAAACGAGCCGAGGTGGTGCGGGTCTACCTGCCGCCGGATGCGAACACGCTGTTGTCCGTTGCCGACCACTGCCTGCGCAGCCGCCAGTACGTCAACGTCGTCGTCGCGGGCAAGCAGCCGGCGTTGACGTACCTGGACATGGATCAGGCGATCGCGCACTGCACCCGCGGCCTCGGTATCTGGGACTGGGCGAGCAGCGCAGACGGCGAGCCCGACGTGGTGCTGGCCTGCGCGGGCGACATACCGACGCTCGAAACGCTCGCCGCCGCCGACATCCTCCGCCGTGAACTGCCCGACCTGGCGGTGCGGGTGGTCAACGTCGTCGACATCATGCGGCTGCAGCCGGATAGCGAGCACCCGCACGGGCTCTCGGATCGCGAGTTCGACGCGCTGTTCACCAACGACAAGCCGGTGATCTTCGCCTATCACGGTTATCCGTGGCTCATCCACCGCTTGACGTATCGGCGGGCCAACCACGCGCAGATGCACGTCCGCGGATTCAAGGAGCGTGGCACCACCACCACGCCGTTCGACATGGTGATGCTCAACGACCTCGATCGCTTCCACCTCGTGATGGATGTCATCGATCGCGTCGACGGCCTGCCGACACGGGCCGCGTCCCTGCGGCAACGGATGGCCGACGCGCGCCTGTCGGCGCGTCGCTACACACGCGAACACGGCGAGGACGATCCCGCCATCTCCGATTGGACATGGGACGCCGACTACCGACGCGGCAGCGGCTCTGACCAGCGCCCGGTCAACGAGCCGGAGTGAGGAGACGTCGCAGGTAGACTCGGCGGGATGTCCGAGCACGCCGCGGTGGCCCCGCAGCCCCATCCGCTGGTCGCCCAGCTCTCGGCGCTTCATCATTTCCGGACCTACATCGATATCGCGGTGGTCGTCGTCGTGTTGGCGATCACCAACCTCGTCGCGCATTTCACGACGCCGTGGGCCAGCATCGCGACCGTTCCCGCCGCCGCCGTCGGCCTTCTGATCCTGGTGAGATCGCGCGGCCTCGGCTGGGCCGAGCTGGGCCTCGGCCGTGATCACTGGAAATCGGGTGCAGGCTACGCGCTGGCGGCCGTGGGGGTGGTGATGACGGTGATCGCGATCGGCGCGATGCTGCCGTGGACGCGGCCGATGTTCATGAACAACAACTACGCCACCGTTTCCGGTGCGCTGATCGCATCGATGATCATCATCCCGCTGCAGACGGTGATACCCGAGGAGTTGGCGTTTCGGGGCGTGCTGCACGGCGCGCTGAACCGGGCCTGGGGTTTTCGCGGCGTCGCAGCGGCGGGCTCACTTCTGTTCGGCCTCTGGCACGTCGCCACTTCGCTCGGCCTCACCAGCAGCAACGTCGGATTCACCCGCATCTTCGGCGGCGGCCTGTTCGGCACGATCGCCGGCGTGGTGCTCGCGGTGGCCGCCACCGCGGTGGCCGGCTTCGTCTTCACCTGGTTACGGCGCCGCAGCGGCAGCCTGCTGGCGCCCATCGCCCTGCACTGGTCGCTGAACGGGCTCGGCGCGCTCGCCGCTGCGCTGGTGTGGCACGCGTCGACCTAGGTCGCGCGCCTACGGGCGCGGAACTCGCGGTTCTTGAGCTTGTTGCCGCACGAGGACATGTCGCACCAGGTCCCCCCGTGGTTGCGTGAGCGGTCGTAGAAAGCCCACAGGCATTCGTCGTTCCCGCACGCCTTGAGTCGCGCCCACGTGCCGTCGCGTTGCGCGTCGCGAATGATCAGCAGCAGTTCGATCAACCGGGTGGACAACGAATCGCCGTCGGCCGACAACAGGATTTCCCCGCCTTCGCCGAGATGGGCGCGCGCGGTGGCGTCGCCGGTGACGGTCCGCAGCGGCGCCAGGGCGGCGCCGGTCGGCGGCGGGCCGCCCGCGTTGTGCACGAGCATGGCGCGCACGCCCTCGCGGACGCCGCGCACGAGGTCGAGTTCGCCGGGCTGCAGGCCCGCCTTCGGACCGAGCAGGCCGGCGGTGATCAGCCAGTTCTCGGCCTCCACCTGGTCGGCGAGACGGTCCCGGCCTTCTGGCATCTCGATGGTGTTGACCAGCGCCTGAACGCGGCTCAGTGGTTCAGGCGCCGGTTTGGTCTCGGAATCGCCGAGCCAGCGCACGGTAGGCGACGACATGTTCGTCAGTCTACGGCTACGTAACCGGTAAAGCGAGTTGACTGGTCATGCATGACCGGTGTAGCGTTTTTGATAGTCACACGTTTGAAACGGACTCGAATGGAAAGAGGGTTGTCAACGATGAGCGAGAGCAGGATTTCGATGGGGTTCCTCACATCGGCCCAGATCCAGGACGCCTCGCGCCGGGGTGCGCCGTATCGCGCGCCGCTCCGCGCGCGAGCGACGGCCAAGCTGTTCGCCAACAAGCTCGATCGGCTGCTCGCGGTCGGCGTTCCCGTGACGGAAGGCAGCGCGCTCGCCGTGCACGCGGCCCGGCTGACGTCGGTCGCCGAACGGGAGGCCATCGCGCGCTCGCTGCGCCGCGCGGTCGACAGGGCGCGTGATCGCAACATCCGGTTGTCGTCCGCCGTTCCGCTGAACGTGCCCAACATCCTGGCCGCGCAGGACCGTATCGACGAGGTCACGCTGCGCCTGCACTCCCCGCGGCCCGTCACCCCGCGTGGCGTCGCGCGGCTGCGGGTGTTGCTCGCTGACGGCGTCGGCCCGATGTACCGGTACGGCCACGGCGATCTCGAGGGCCGACTCGGCGCGGCCCTGGCCGCGCTGTAGACCGCTACGGCCGCAGCACGGCTGCGCCGGAGACGCGCCCTTCGCTCAGGTCGGCGAGCGCCTCGTCGGCGCGGGCGAGCGGATACTCCGGCGTGGTCAGGCGGATGCGATGGCGTCCGGCGAAGGCCAGGAAGCCGCGGGCGTCGGCACGGGTATTGGACGTCACCGAGCGCACCTGGCGTTCGAAGAACAGATGCCGCTCGTAGTCGAGCGCCGGGATGTCGCTCAGGTAGATCCCCGCGATGGCCAGGGTCCCGCCGCGGTCCAGGGCCTCCAACGCAGGGAGCACCAGCTCGCCGACGGGCGCGAACAGGATTGCGGCATCGAGCTTCACCGGCGGCGCCTCGTCGGCCCCCTGCGCCGAAGCCGCACCCAGCGACAGCGGCCAACTCCCGTGCGGCCGCGCCACGCGTCATCACGTGAACCTCGGCGCCCTCGGCCAGCGCCACCTGCGCGGTGATGTGCGCGCTGCCGCCGAAACCGTAGATCCCGAGCCTGCCGCCTGCCGGTAGCTCGGCTCGCATCAGTGCGCGGTAGCCGATGATTCCCGCGCACAGCAGCGGCGCCAACTCGGTGTCGGTGTACCCCGCCGGCAGCGGATGGGCGAAAGCCGCTGGGACCGTGGTGTATTCGGCGTAGCCACCGTCGGCGTCCCAGCCGGTGTAGAGCGAGTTGGGGCACAGGTTCTCTTGGCCCCGAACGCAGTAGGCGCACTCGCCACAGGTATGCCGCAGCCATGCGACGCCCACGCGATCGCCGACTCTGAACTCGTCGCCGGAGTCCTCCCCCAGCGCCACGACTTCGGCGACGACTTCGTGACCGGGGATGACGTTCGATCGATGCACCGGCAAATCGCCTTCTGCGACATGCAGATCAGTGCGACACACACCGCACGCACGCACCGCGACGAGCAGTTCGCCCGGCGCCGGTGTCGGCACGGGTACGCTCACCCGCTCCAGCGGGTGGATCACGATCCGACCGGGACGCGTCACCCGCCACGCGGTCATCGAGTTGGTGCTCATACGCGACGAACGTTCCTTACCGGTTGAATTCTCGCTGAAACATCAACGGGTAAGGAACGTTCGGCGCAGGTTGGTGCTAGGCCCGGCTTCGCACCTTGCCCACGATCCACAGCAGGATCACCGATCCGAGGATCGCGGTGAACAATGTGAACCACCAGCCGCCCGCGGCCGTATCGAGGAAGAAGCTGAGCAGGAAGCCGCCGATCAGCGCACCGATGATTCCGATGATGATGTTCATGAGAATGCCTGAGCCGCCGCCCTTCACGATCTTGCCGGCGATCCAGCCCGCGAGCGCACCGATGATGATGTAACCGATCCAGCCGACGCTGGTCAGTGTTGTGGACCGAGCGAGCAACTCGGTCGCTGCAAGGACATCCATCTTCGCGGTCTCCTACCTGTGGGCGCCCAACTCGGCCGCTGGGCCAACTTCCGGTATACGCCCCAACCGTAACGATTCAGCCGTCGATTCGGACACGAACAAGATCAGGCGGGCAGATGAACGAACAGCGGCCGACCCGGGTGGGTCGGCCGCTGTGTTCTCTCCATTGTTGCGTCAGCCCGCGGGCATCATTCCCGGTGCGGTGGCCGGGTCGACCGGCACACCGACGCCGACCGGCGGGCGTCCCGGTGCATTCGCCGGCGGAGGAGGCGCGTTGGGGTCCGGGGGCGGCGCGTTGGGATCCGGGGGCGGCGCGTTGGGATCCGCGGGCGGCGGGGGTGCGTTCGGGTCCGGCGGAGGCGGCGCGGGCGGTGACCACTGCCGGATGGAGTTGGCGAGCGCGACAGCCGCGCCCTTGTCAACCGGGTTGTTGGCGGTGCCGAGCCACACCACGAACCAGCGCTCGTTGCGCTGGCCGCGCGGAGTCAACGGCTGACCCGGCGCCACGGTGGGTGTGGCGTTGCCGACCACGCCAGCCCATATCTGGCCGGTCGGCTTGTTGGCGTCGGTGAATTTCACTTCGTAGGCGGAGTAGGCGCCGGGCATCGCGTCGGAGCCGAGCGCCCCGCTCGACTGATTGATACGGGTGCCGGGGAACGGCATGAAGAACTCGCCCATGTCGGAGGCGAGCCGGGTGGCCGCCTTGCTGTTGTCGGCCTCGGCGCCGGCGAACAGCTTCATGTCCAGCCTGCCGAGAAGCACGCTGGTGTCGTTGGCGGGCTGCTGGCTCGGTTGGCCCGGCGCGGGAGCGGGTGTCTCCTCGGCCGTCGCCTTGGTCAGCAGCGCCTGACCGTACGACAACTGGGTGGCGTCGGCGACCTTCCAGCCCGCGGGCACCACGTAGCTGAAGCCGCCTGCGGCGTTGTCGACGCGACCGGGTTCCGGCGCGGGGGGCGGTGGCGGGGCGTTCGGATCGGCGGCAGGGGGCGGCGGTGCATTGGGATCGGCGGGCGCAGGAGGGGGCGCTGCCGGATCGCCCGGCGGTGCGGCGGGCGGCGGCGGTGCGGCCGGGTCGGCAGGGGGGCCCTGAATGAAGGTATTGCCCGAGCCCGGCGGCGGGCCCGGCTCCGGAGAGGGCTCGGGTTCGGCCTGTGCCACGGACGGCAGCGCGAGGGCCACCACCGCGGCACCGGCCAGCGCGGCCATCGTCAACGACTTCGCGTGACGCTTGCGGTGTTCAGGAATGGCATCCGGCTCATGCATGCAGACGAAACTACAGTGTTGCTGCCGTGACGCAAGTGTGGGGCGGTCTTAAAGTGCTTAACTGTTACATTGCTGGCGGACTAAAACCTCGAGCTAAAGCCTTCGGCGGACGTTGCTGGCACGACGAGTGCCCCGCACGGCATGTGCAGGGTTCGTTCACTTGATCGGCGCGCGCCCACAGACCGTTACGCAACGGGGTGAACGGCTACCTCCTGCGCCTTGACGGAGAAGTGAACGCGCTCCCCCGGCGCCACCCGCAGTTCGGTCGCGGACTCGGCTGTGATGTCGGCGGCGAGGCCGGGCGCTCCGTCGGGTTGCTCTGCCGCGCGCACGCGAAGGGCTGGCCCCTTGCCCTCCAGTTCGGCCACCACCACCTCGACGGTGTTTCGCGGGCTGCCGTGCGGCTTGTCCCGGTAGACCGAGACGGCTGACGGCGGAAAGACCGCGACGGCGGCTTGCCCCGGAACAACGTCGGGTGCGGCGATACCGTGCCAGGAACTGCCCCACTCGGTGACGAGTGCACCGTCTGCCCCGGCGATGCCACTGACAAGATTGATCCCGGCGAACCGTGCGCCGAAACGACTACGCGGCGCAGCCAAAATGGATGCGGCAGAACCGGATTCCGCGATGCGGCCGGAATCGAGAATCAGCACCTTGTCGGCGAGGGTCAGCACGTCGATCACATCGTGAGTGACCAGGACAGCCGACCGGCCGCGCTCGGTCAGCGTATGCCGCAGCAGCGTTCGCATCGCTGACGCGGTCGAGACGTCGAGGCCGGCGAGCGGCTCGTCGAGCAGAAGGACATCGGGCTCGGCGGCGAGGGCGCGGGCGAGGGCGACTCGCTGGGCCTGCCCGCCGGAGAGCTGCCTGGGCATCCGATCGGCGAGATCGCCCGCGTCGACTTGGTCCAGCCAGTGCGCGGCCGTTGCGCGAGCCTCCCGTCTGCCGCGCGTGCGATGGCCGCTGCGCGGCGCGAACGACACATTGGCCGCGACACTCAGATGCGGGAACAACAACGCGTCCTGCAACAGCATGCCGACCCGCCGCGCATGGGTCGGCACGAAGACGCCAGCCGCGGTGTCGGTGAGCGTTCGGTCGCCGAGCCGTACCACTCCCCTGTCAGGCCGCACCACACCCGCGATCACGTGCAGTGCCGTCGATTTACCCGCGCCGTTGGGGCCGAGGATGGCGAGCACTTCACCTGCGGCGGCGGTGAATTCGAGATCGACGCCGCGGTCGGAGACGACGGCATGCACATGCATACCGGTCACGGCGCACTTCCCGATATGGCCCAGCCGGAGCGCAGCGTCCGGGTTCCGAGGACAAGCACGACGACGGCGGCGACCGCGACCAACAACACCGAGAGCGCCACGGCGGAGTCGGCGTCGGTCTCGCGTTGGAGATAGATCTCCAACGGCAGCGTTCTGGTGACACCCTCTCGCGAGCCCGCGAACGTCAGCGTGGCGCCGAACTCGCCCAGCGAGCGGGCGAAGGCCAGCACCGCTCCCGAGACCAGACCGGGCGCCAGCAGCGGCAGCGACACCCGCCACCACACCGTCGTCGGCGGAGCGCCGAGCGTCGCCGCCACGATCTCGTAGTCGCGGCCGGACGCGCGCGCCGCGCCTTCGAGCGCGATGACGAGGAACGGCAGCGACACGAAGGTCTGCGCCAGCACCACCGCCGTCGTCGTGAACGCGATCCGGACGCCCGCGGCGTCGAGGTACTGCCCGACCAACCCGAGTCGTCCGAACGCGTACAGCAGAGCGATGCCACCCACCACCGGCGGCAGCACCAGCGGCAGCAGCAGCAGCGGGCGCACGATGTGCACCACCCTGTTGTCGTTGCGGGCCAGCGCCAGAGCCAGCGGAACGCCGAACAGCACACAGAGCAGCGTGCTCGCGGACGCCGTCTTGAGGCTCAAAGCCAGGGCCGCGCGGGAGGAGTCATCGGTGATCAGCGACCAGAACTGCAGCCAGTCGACCTTCGCGACGATGGCCACAAGGGGCAGCACCACGAACAGCGCCCCGATCGCGGCGGGAAGATAGATCCAGCGCGGCAGCGCGGGCGCAGGGGTCACCGATAAAACCCTAGGTGAGGTGAAGCATCACAGGTCGAAATCGTGTCGCCACCGATATGCGCGTCGGTTTCGCCTAATAGCTACCGTCCAGTAACATCGTCGGCGGATCGGCGCCACGACGGCGTGGATCCCGCGCTAACAGGAGGTCATGGCGATGGAGGTGCTGGTCACCGGCGGAGATACGGATCTGGGCCGCACGATCGCGGAAAGCTTTCGCGACGCGGGCCATCGAGTGGTGATCACCGGCGCGCGCCGTGAGGATCTCGAGGTGGCGGCCAAGGAACTCGACGTGGACGCGATCGTGTGCGACAACACCGATGCGGCCAGCCTGGAAGACGCCAGGAGCCTGTTCCCCCATCATCTCGACACAATCGTGAACGTTCCCGCCCCGCTGTGGGAGTCGGGCGATCCCCGTACCTTCTCCCTCGCCGACCACGCCGCGGCGTGGCGCAACGCTCTCGACGCGACGATGCTCTCGACCATGCTCACCGTCCAGGTCATCGGCGACCACCTGCGTTCCGGTGGCTCGATCATCAGCGTCGTCGGTGAGAACCCGCGCGAGGGCAGTGCCGACGCCGCCATCAAGGCCGCGGTGTCGAACTGGACCGAGGGCCAGGCCACCCACTTCGGTACCCGTGGCATCACCGTGAACGTGGTGGCTTCGGGCCGCAGCGCCCAGGAGGGATACGCCGGTCTCGGCAGCTCAGCGCCTGTGGCGGCGGAGATCGCGCGGCTGGCGCTGTTTCTGAGCACGCCGGCAGCGCGTCATATCACCGGGCAGACGATGCACGTCAGCAATGGCGCGGTCGCCCAGCCCGCCTGATATTCCCGCGTTCGCCCGAAGCTAAAGCGGGGTGACCGCCCCGCTTAGTTGTGGTTACGTGAAGTCGTGACCATCAAACTCGGACTTCAGATCCCTAATTTCTCCTACGGCACCGGCGTGGGAGAGCTGTTTCCCACCGTGATCGCGCAGGCTCGCGAGGCCGAGGCCGCAGGCTTCGACTCGGTCTTCGTGATGGACCACTTCTACCAACTGCCCGGCCTCGGCACACCCGACCAGCCCATGCTCGAGGCGTACACCGCGCTGGGCGCGCTGGCCACCGCCACCGAGCGCGTTCAGCTTGGCACGCTGGTCACCGGCAACACGTATCGCAATCCGACCCTGCTGGCCAAGGCGATCACCACGTTGGACGTCATCAGCCAGGGCCGCGCCATCCTCGGGATCGGCACCGGCTGGTTCGAGCTCGAGCATGACTCGCTCGGATATGACTTCGGCACCTTCAGTGACCGCTTCAACCGGCTGTACGAGGCGCTCGAGATCATCCTGCCGATGCTTGCCGGGGAGCGCCCGACCTTCACCGGTGAGTACTACCGGACGCAGGAGGCGATGGCCGAGCCCCGCTTCCGCGACCACATCCCGCTGATGATCGGCGGCAGCGGCGAGAAGAAAACGATCCCCCTGGCGGCCAAGCATTTCGACCACCTGAACATCATCGCCGGCTTCGATGAGCTGCCTCGCAAGGTGCAGGTCGTCAAGGAGGCCTGCGAGAAGATCGACCGCGACCCGGCGTCGCTCGAGACGAGCTCACTTGTCATCGCTCTCATCGACGACAACGTCACCGCCGACATGATCCCTGACGACTTCAGGCAGCAGGCGGTGTTCGGCAGCCCGGAGCAGGTCGCCGAGCAGGTCAAGACCAAGGTGCTCGACGCAGGCGTCAGCGGGGTGATTTTGAGCCCCGTCACCAGCCTGTCCGGATACCACCCCGGAGGCATCACCGCGGTTGCAGAAATTCTGAAGCCGCTCCTGAATGGTTAAACACGCTTTAACGTGGCAAATCTCACCTAGTCGCCCGCTCCCGGCGGGATGCGGGCGGCTACGGTAGACGCTGTATCGGAACGTGACGCCGTTCGAGGAGCAACAGCTGATGAGCCACCCCGGAGCTACCCCGTCTGACCGGCACAGAGTCGTCATCATTGGGTCGGGTTTCGGCGGCTTGACCGCTGCGAAGGCTCTCAAGCGCGCCGACGTCGACATCAAGATCATCGCCAAGACCACGCATCACCTGTTTCAGCCGCTGCTGTACCAGGTGGCGACCGGCATCATCTCGTCCGGGGAGATCGCGCCGCCCACCCGCATGATCCTGCGCAAGCAGAAGAACGTCCAGGTTCTGCTCGGTGAGGCCACCCAGATCGATCTGGCGAAGAAATCCGTCCAGTCCAAGCTGCTCGGCCACACCTATGTGACGCCGTATGACACGTTGATCGTGGCGGCGGGCGCCGGACAGTCGTACTTCGGCAATGACCATTTCGCCGAGTTCGCGCCCGGCATGAAGTCGATCGATGACGCGCTCGAGTTGCGCGGCCGGATTCTCGGTGCGTTCGAGCAGGCCGAGCGGTCCAGCGACCCGGCTCGGCGCGAAAAGCTGCTGACCTTCGTCGTCGTGGGCGCCGGTCCCACTGGTGTCGAGATGGCCGGCCAGATCGCCGAGCTCTCCGAGTACACCCTCAAAGGCGCGTTCCGCCACATCGATTCGACCAAGTCCAAGGTGATCCTGCTCGACGCCGCACCTGCGGTGCTGCCGCCGATGGGTGAGAAGCTCGGCAAGAAGGCGCAGGCCCGGTTGGAGAAGATGGGCGTCGAAATCCAGCTCAACGCGATGGTCACCGACGTCGACCGCAATGGCATCACGGTGAAGGACGCCGACGGGACAACCCGACGCATCGAATGCGCGACCAAGGTGTGGTCGGCGGGAGTGTCGGCGAGTCCGTTGGGCAAGCAGATCGGCGAGCAGTCCGGCGCGGAGGTGGACCGCGCGGGTCGCGTCAAGGTGTTGCCCGACCTCTCGGTTCCCGGTAACCCCAACGTCTTCGTCATCGGCGACATGGCCGCGGTCGAAGGTGTGCCGGGCATGGCCCAGGGCGCCATCCAGGGCGGCAAGTACGTCGCGAACACCATCAAGGCCGAGCTGCGCGGTGCCGACCCCTTCGAACGGGAGCCGTTCGACTACTTCGACAAGGGCTCGATGGCCACGGTGTCGCGTTTCTCCGCGGTCGCTCAGATCGGGCCGCTGGAGTTCGGCGGGTTCATCGCGTGGTTGGCCTGGCTGATGCTGCACCTGATCTACCTCGTTGGCTTCCGCCGCAAGATCACCACGTTGATCTCCTGGACGGTCACGTTCCTCGGGCGGGCCCGCGGGAACCTCTACATCACCGAGCAGCAGGCATACGCGCGCACTCGAATAGAGGAACTCGAAGAGATCGCGGCGGCCGTCGAAGGGGAGAAAGCGGCTAGTTAGCCGAACCGAGTCGCCGCCCCTGCCACGTTGCGAGGCTGCCGCCCTCGGCGAGTTCGAGCACGGTGCCCAGTGCGTCGGTGCAGATGTCCGGATAGCGCAGTTCGCTGACCGACGCCAGCGGTGCACCGATGAGATCGTGGGTGGCCGCTTCCGGACCGATCTCGATCCGGTGTCGCAACAGTGGCCTCCCGCTGACGTCGGCGTGCAGCGATCCTGACCAAAAGCCTTGTCGCTCATCGGTTCTGCCGACCTGAATCCGCTCCCGCAGCCGGACCCTTCCTGCTTCGTCGACCGCCAGCCGGGTCGATGTCGCGTGCCTGGACCCGCCGGCCACCACCGTGGGCTCCGTATCGACGTCGAGATCCCCCGCGACCTCGAGGTACCAGTGTGCGGTCGACTCCGCGGTGCCGCGGCCGGGTAGCGCGACGGTCGCCGCGGCGCTGCGCACCCGTAACCGAGCGCCTGCTTCGACGATCACCCTCATCGCGATCGTGTCGCCGCCGAGCGGTGTCGCCGCCGCCGACACCAGATGCACCGTGTCGGGATCGGTGAGCCGGGCGGCGATCCCGCCCGCGCATTCGATCGTCGGCCGCAGGCCGGGACGGGCGACGATCAGCACGTCGGAGTGCACCTACACCGCCTGAGCGACGCGCAACTGGTCGTGCACCCACGACTTCACCGGTCCCGCCGACGGGTCGTCGGTCAGCGAGATCAGCACCGTCGGCCGGTCTCCGCGCGCGGCCGCGGCGTCGCGGCGCATCACGTCGAGATCGGCGCCGACCATGGGTGCCAGGTCGGTCTTGTTGACCACGAGCAGGTCGGAGAAGGTCACGCCGGGGCCGCCTTTGCGCGGCACCTTGTCGCCGCCTGCGACATCCACGACGAAGATCTGCACGTCGATCAGCCCCGACGAGAAGGTCGCGGTCAGGTTGTCCCCGCCCGACTCCACCAGGATGAGATCGAGGTCGTCGTGGGCGGCGATCAGGTCCTCGATGGCGTCGAGGTTCGCGGTGATGTCGTCGCGGATCGCGGTATGCGGGCACCCTCCGGTCTGCACGGCGGCGATCCGGTCGTCGGGCAGCACCGCATGCCTGCGCAGGAAGTCGGCGTCCTCGGTGGTGTAGATGTCGTTGGTCAGCACCGCGAGCGACAGCTGGTCGCGCAGCTCGCGGCACAGCGCCGCCACCAGCGCGGTCTTGCCCGACCCGACGGGTCCTCCGACCCCGATGCGAAGCGGCTCCCCCGGCGTCCGGTGCCGCTTCGGCCGGTCGGGCTGGTGACCATGAGGTTCTCCGTCGATGAAATGCGGTGCCATGATGCCTATTTCGGCCCTTTCAGGAAGCGAACAGCGGGCGTTCGCGCTCGCTGTGCCGCTGTGCCAGCACATCGAGCAGCGGATCGGACAGGTCGGCGAGTTCCTTGCACGCCAACTCGGCGGTCTGGTCGCACATCGTGGACAGGTCGAAGGTCAACGCCGCCACGTCGCCGGGATCGAGCGCGAGCAGACGTTGTGCGGCGGTCGCCGATCCGGTCATCGTCGTGTAGACGACGGACAGCGCGGTGTGCTGCGGCGGCATGCCGCTGGCCGCACCTGCGGCACCGGCGGCAACCGCCAGGTGCGGCGTGGGCCCGAGTCCGTCGAAGTGCGCTTCGGGCCACACCCGGCGTGCCAGCCGCAGCAGTCCCCGTCCCTGCGCGCGCGACGCCAGTCGGGCGGCGGGGGCCGGTGTGCGGGCGTCGGTTTCGTGGTCGGCGGCGGCGACTGTCAGCGACCGCGCGTGCACGGCCGCCGCGATCGAGGCGGTCACGAGGCCCTGGGTGGCGATCCGCCGCCGCAGAAATGCCCGCAGCGTGGCAAGGTCGACGACAAGTCCACTGGTCACCGCTTCCTCGACGCCGCCGGAGTGCACGTGCCCGCCGGTGGGCAACCGCGAGTCGGACAGTGCCAGCAAGGTCGTCAAACCGGTCATCAGAACAGGAAATACCGTTGTGCCATCGGCAGTTCGGCCGCTGGCTGCTCCTGCCAGACCTCGCCGTCGATGCGCACGGTGAACGTGTCGGGCTCCACCTCGATCCGCGGTGTGGCGTCGTTGAGCGGCATATCCGCCTTGCCGATGCCGCGGACGTTGCCGACCGGTACCAGCCTGCGGTTGACCGCGAGCCGATCGGCCAGCCCGTCTTCGATCGCCTGCGGCGATACGAAATGCACCGATGTGGCCGCGGCGGCGGACGGCGCCGCGCCGAACATCGGCCGCGGCAGGACTGGCTGCGGCGTCGGGATCGACGCATTGGCATCCCCCATCGCGGCCCACGCGATCATGCCGCCCTTGACGACGGCATGCGGTCGGACCCCGAAGAATGCCGGCTCCCACAGCACCAGATCGGCGAGCTTGCCCACCTCGATGGAGCCGACCTCCGTGTCCAGTCCGTGGGCGACGGCAGGACAGATGGTGTACTTCGCGACGTAGCGGCGGGCCCGGTTGTTGTCCGCGAGGCCGTCACCGTCGAGCGCCCCGCGGCGGCGTTTCATCACGTGTGCGGTCTGCCAGGTGCGTAACACCACCTCGCCGATACGGCCCATCGCCTGGGCGTCGCTGCCGATCATCGAGATGGCTCCGATGTCGTGCAGCAGGTCCTCGGCGGCGATGGTCGAGGGCCTGATCCGGCTCTCTGCGAAGGCGAGATCCTCTGGGACACTTGGGTTGAGGTGATGGCACACCATCAACATGTCGAGGTGCTCGTCGAGGGTGTTGACGGTGTGCGGTCTTGTCGGGTTCGTCGAACTCGGCAGCACGTGCGACTCGGCGGCGACCGTGATGATGTCCGGGGCGTGCCCGCCGCCCGCGCCCTCGGTGTGGTAGGCGTGGATCGCACGGCCACCGATGGCGTCGAGCGTGTTCTCCACGAACCCCATCTCGTTGAGGGTGTCGGTGTGAATGTTGACCTGCACTCCCGACGCGTCGGCCACCGTCAGGCAGGCGTCGATCGCCGCGGGCGTGGTGCCCCAATCCTCGTGCAGCTTGAAACCCGCTGCGCCGCCGCGCAGTTGCTCCCACATCGCCTCTTGGCTGACCGTGTTGCCCTTGCCGAGGAGCGCGACGTTGAGCGGCCAGCCGTCGGTGGCTTCCAGGATCCGGGCCAGATGCCACGCACCGGGTGTCACCGTGGTGGCCTTGCTGCCCTCCGCGGGACCCGTGCCGCCCGCGATGATCGTCGTGATACCCCCGCCGAGCGCCTCTTCCATGATCTGCGGACAGATGAGGTGAACGTGGCAGTCGATGGCCCCGGCCGTCACGATCCGCCCGTTACCCGCGATGATCTCGGTCGACGGGCCGACAACCAAATCCTGGTGCACGCCCGACATGGTGTCCGGGTTGCCTGCCTTGCCGATCGCGGAGATCCTGCCGTCGCGGATGCCGATGTCGGCCTTGATGATTCCCCAGTAGTCGATGATCACCACACCGGTGATCACGGTGTCCGGCGCACCGTCGGCGCGGGTGACACGCCCCTGCCCCATGGATTCGCGCAGCACCTTGCCGCCGCCGAACACCGCCTCGTCGCCTGCCAGGCCGGGGCCTCCGCTGCGGTCCTCGGTGATCTCGACGAGCAGATCGGTGTCGGCCAGCCGGATCCGGTCGCCGGTAGTCGGGCCGAACAGCGCGGCGTAGCGCGCCCTCGACAGGTCGGTCATGACGCGTCCAGCCGGCCGGGCGGGTCGAGGCTCAGCCCGTGCACTTCCCGCGTCCCGCTCAGCGGGACCAGCGAGACGTGGGCAACGACACCGGGTTCGAACCGAACTGCGGTTCCTGCCGGGATGTCGAGACGGTGGCCGTGCGCGGCGGCGCGGTCGAAGTCGAGCGCCGAATTGGCCTGTGGGAGATGGACATGGCTACCGACCTGCACGGGACGGTCACCGGTGTTGACGACGTCGAGGGCCAGCCGCGGCGCGCCGGCGTTGATCGCGATATCGCCGTCGCCGTAGAGGATTTCGCCCGGCGCCCATGCGCGATCCGGCTTCTCGCTGCTCATGGGATCGGGTGGTGGACGGTGACGAGTTTGGTGCCGTCCGGGAACGTCGCTTCCACCTGCACGTCGTGCAGCATCTCCGGCACTCCTTCCATGACGTCGTCGCGACCGAGGACCTCGCGACCGCTGACCATCAGCTCGGCCACGGTGCGGCCGTCGCGGGCACCTTCGAGCAGGTGGTCGGTGAGAACGGCAACGGCTTCCGGGTGATTGAGTCGCAGACCGCGTTCTCGACGGCGACGGGCAAGATCGGCGGCATACGAAATCAGTAGCCGGTCCTGTTCGTGCGGGCTCAGACGCATAACCGGCGATGCTGCCACGGGTCGTCGCCGCCCGCAGCGCACACGCCTATGCGTTACTCCGGCGGCAGGTTCTGCAGCCGGACCTGTCCGCGTGCCACCAAGCGGTCGTTGTCGTCGGTGATCGTGATCAGCCACAGCTGCTGGCGTCGGCCCCGGTGTATCGGCGTGGAAACCGCGGTCACCGTCCCCGAGTCGATCGCCCTCAAGAAGTCGGTGTTGTTGTTGACGCCCACCACGTGGCCCTCGCCGTTGGCGGTCAGCCAGACCTGGCCGGACACACTGGCGAGGCTTTCCACGATCGAGCAGTACACGCCGCCGTGCACGATGCCCCACGGCTGCAACAGCGTGTCGTGGATTTCCAGCTCGGCGCGTCCGCCATCGGGTGTGACGTCGATGTAGCGCAGTCCGAGCTCCTTGTCGAAGCCCTTGCCGAGCTCTGAAAGTGGCGCAGTTGACACGCACATGTGTTTACACGGTGAAGTCCCAACGCGCGCTGCGGGCCTCGCGTTACGGTCGGGGCATGGGTAAAAGTGTCAAGGACTTGGTGGCTGAGGCGAACGCCGTGGTGCCGCGGATATCGGCCGACGATGCACGACAGAAGATCGCCGACGGCGCTCTCGTCGTCGACGTGCGCGACGCCGCCGAGGTCGAGAAGAGCGGCAAAATCGCAGGGGCTGTCCACATCCCGCGCGGCATGGTCGAGTTCCGTGCCGACCCGGATACGCCGTACTACGACAAGAACTTCACGAAGGACAGGGCCGTCATCGTGTACTGCGCGTCGGGTGGGCGCGCCGCGTTGTCCGGGCAGGCCCTCAAGGAGATGGGCTACGACGAGGTCTACAACCTCGGCGGCTTCACCGACTGGGCGGACAGCGGCGGCGCTGTCGACAAGCCCTAGACACGTCGGGGAAGCAGTGGGCGGGCCCCGCGCCGATGGCACGGGACCCGCCCCGGAGTGAACCGGGGGGTCTCTGCAGCCCTCAGGACTCCCGCTCGGTTCAACTGGTCTTTACTTTAGGCAAGGCTGCCCTAATTAAGCAAGCCCTTCCCTTCGCGTGGCCGCCCGCCGCCACGGACCGGCAACCCGAAACCGACGAGCGCGTCGAGTACGGCCTGCGCGCGGCGCATGCTGGTGAGCTCGCTTGACCGGGCCAGCAGCGGAACGTGCGTGGCGGCGCCGACGACGGCCGCCCCGACGATGTGCCACATCGACGCCGTCGAGATGGCGTTCCCGCTGACCTCGTGGATTTTGTCGAACAGCGGGTGAAGTGCCCGGTGGCTTCGATGGGCCACCCAGGTGGTCAGCGCCGCCTCGCTGGGCAGCCGAACCATCCCCTCCCTGGCGAATTGGGCGACCCCTCGGTCGCGCGCGTGGAAGAACGCGTCGTCGGGCAGGGCGCGCAAGGTCGGGTCGACCACGCCGACCCAATCGATCGCGCCCTCCGAATCGACATGCACCCATAGGTTTTCCAGCCCGGTGTCCCACGCCCTGCCCTCGAGGACGAGCAGCGGGATCACCCGGCCGACGACGACGTGGGCGAGCGTTGCGGCGAGCTGCTGGGCGGCGGCAACCGGGCTCTCCATCTCCAGGGCGCCGATCTGAAACATCTCGGCCAGCCGGTCGGTGCTGAGCGCCTCGTGCAGCGGCCACCACCGCCGACGTGTCAGATCGGACATCACCGCGACGCCGTAGACCCGGGGGCATTCGGGATACAGCTCACGCAGGCGCCGGCTCGATTCGTGCAACGGCAGCGTTCGCGCGATCGTCATTCCCGCGATCAGCGGGTCGTCCATCGCGACGGTCATGACACCTCCAATTAACTTAGGTTAGCCTTACTATAGTCATGACCAATCGAGGGGCCAGCCTCTGTGACTGGAGTCACATGCTCGTACCCGGACGGGCGATGAGCGGTGCGAACGCACCGTGCGGAGCCCGAGAAACGGAGGCTCCGACTTGCATACGACACACGGTAGTAAAGCCGTAGTACCCTTAATGGATCGCTGCTGTGGAGATGAACGAAAAATGGCCAAGTTGACGCGTCTAGGAGACCTCGAACGCGCGGTGATGGACCACCTGTGGTCCTCGCACGAGCCCCAGACTGTGCGCCAGGTCCACGAAGCCCTCTCGGCTCGGCGTGACCTGGCTTACACCACGATCATGACGGTGCTGCAGAGGTTGGCCAAGAAGAACCTCGTCGTGCAGCATCGTGACGATCGCGCCCACCGCTACGCACCCACCCACGGCCGAGACGAGCTGGTCGCCGGGCTGATGGTCGACGCACTCGATCAGGCCGCTGACTCAGGAAGTCGGGAAGCCGCTCTCGTGCACTTCGTCGAACGCGTCGGTGCGGACGAGGCGGCCGCTCTCCGACGTGCGCTGGCGGAGCTGGAAGCCAACGCCGCGCACACGAAGAGCGGAACTGCAGGCGAAATGCCTCCAACCAGTGGCGGTCCGGGCTCTCCCTAGGGGAGACTGACAGGGTGTCAGCGCTGGCCTTCGCCCTCGTGGCGCTTTTGCTGGTCGGACCCGTTCCGGCCCTGCTGGCCCGTGCGACGTGGACGATGCGGGCGCCCCGCGCCTCCATCGTGCTGTGGCAGTCGATTGCGCTGGCCGCGGTCCTCTCGGCATTCAGCGCGGGTATCGCGATCGCGAGCCGGCTGTTCGTCCCCGGCCCTGATGGCCGACCGACCGCGACGATCACCAGCGAGATCGAGGCGCTCGGCTGGCCCCTCTGGATCGCCTACGTTCTGGTGTTCGCACTGACGCTGCTGATCGGCGCCAGGCTCGTCGTGTCCGTCGTGCAGGTTGCGATCGCGACGCGACGGCGCCGGGCGCATCACCGCATGGTCGTCGACCTCGTCGGCAAGTCGCGGAGAAGTGGGCTGCGCGTCCTTGATGTGCCGCAGCCCCTGGCGTACTGCCTGCCCGGGGTGCGCAGCCGGGTCGTGGTCAGCCAGGGCACGTTGACGACGCTCGAGGACAGGGAGGTCACGGCAATCCTGTCCCACGAACGCGCGCACCTGCGGGCCCGCCACGACCTGGTGCTCGAGATGTTCACCGCCGTGCACGCCGCCTTTCCACGCTTCGTGCGCAGCGCGAGCGCGCTGGACGCGGTTCGCCTGCTCATCGAACTGCTCGCCGACGACGCCGCGGTGCGTGCGACCGGTCCCACTCCCCTGGCCCGGGCCCTCGTCGCGTGCGCGGCAGGCCGGACCCCAGCCGGCGCGCTGGCCGCGGGCGGACCCACCACGGTCTTGCGGGTGCGCCGCCTCGGCGGCCGCGGCAACAGCATCATTCTGGCGATGACCGCATACCTGGCTGCGGCTGCCGTGCTCGTCGTGCCCACCGTCGCGCTCGCCGTTCCGTGGCTGACCGAACTCCACCGGCTCTTCATCGCGTAGACGCATCTGTCGAAAACCCCAGTGTTACAACAAAACAACGAAAGGCTGCATTCAGTTGTCTGAATCTGCTCAGTCCGCTCAGTCCTCTGAAACCACCGGCACCGCGCAGATCGGCGTGACCGGCCTCGCCGTGATGGGTTCCAACATCGCGCGCAACTTCGCCCACCACGGCTACACCGTCGCGTTGCACAACCGGTCGATCGCCAAGACCGATGCGCTGCTGGCCGAGCACGGGTCCGAGGGCTCGTTCGTGCGCAGCGAGACGATTCCGGAGTTCCTCGCCGCGCTGGAGAAACCGCGCCGGGTGCTGATCATGGTGAAGGCGGGCGACCCGACCGACGCCGTGATCAACGAGCTCGCCGATGCGATGGAAGAGGGCGACATCATCATCGACGGCGGCAACGCGCTGTACACCGACACGATCCGCCGCGAGAAGGCGATGCGCGAGCGCGGCCTGCATTTCGTCGGCGCCGGGATCTCCGGAGGTGAGGAAGGCGCGCTGAACGGCCCGTCGATCATGCCCGGCGGCCCCGCCGAGTCCTACGAGTCGCTCGGCCCATTGCTCGAGGAGATCTCCGCTCACGTCGACGGTGTGCCGTGCTGCACCCACATCGGCCCCGACGGGGCGGGGCATTTCGTCAAGATGGTGCACAACGGCATCGAATACTCCGACATGCAGCTGATCGGTGAGGCCTACCAGCTGCTGCGCGACGGCCTGGGCAAAACCGCCCCCGAGATCGCCGACATCTTCGGTGAGTGGAACGAGGGCGACCTGGACAGCTTCCTGATCGAGATCACCGCCGAGGTGCTGCGCCAGACCGACGCCAAGACCGGTAAGCCGCTCGTCGACGTCATCCTCGACGAGGCCGAGCAGAAGGGCACCGGTCGCTGGACGGTGAAGTCGGCGCTCGACCTCGGCGTCCCGGTCACCGGCATCGCCGAAGCGGTGTTCGCCCGCGCGCTGTCCGGATCTGTCGCACAGCGCAAGGCCACCACCGGCTTGGCGTCCGGAGAGCTCGGCGAGAAGCCCGGCGACGCAGCGCAATTCATCGACGATGTCAGCAAGGCGCTGTATGCGTCGAAGATCGTCGCCTACGCGCAGGGCTTCAACCAGATTCAGGCGGGCAGCGAGGAGTACGACTGGGGCATCACCCCCGGCGACATGGCCACCATCTGGCGCGGCGGCTGCATCATCCGCGCCAAGTTCCTCAATCGGATCAAGGAGGCGTTCGACGACGAGCCGGACCTCGCCACGTTGATCGTCGCCCCGTACTTCCGTGAGGCCATCGAGGCGTCGATCGACAGCTGGCGCCGCGTCGTGGTGACGGCCACCAAGCTCGGCATCCCGATCCCCGGCTTCAGTTCCGCGCTGTCCTATTACGACGCGCTGCGCACCGAGCGCCTGCCCGCCGCGCTGACGCAGGGGCTGCGGGACTTCTTCGGGGCGCACACCTACGGCCGCATCGACGACGACCCCGCCAAGCGGTTCCACACGCTGTGGAGCGGCGACCGTTCCGAAGTGCCCGCCTAGTGACGACGCGGATCTCGCACGTCGGTCTGTGCGTATCGGACATTGAGAAGTCATTGCGGTTCTACGTCGACGGACTCGGCTTCGAGGTGCAGGAGCAAATCCCGTCTAAGGATGAGGTCGCTGGGCTCGCAGAAGTGACACCGCCGGTCGACATGCTCGCCCAGTTCATCGTCAAGGACGGCACGCGTCTGGAACTGCTCGCATGGCGGCGCCCCGGCGTGCGTGGCGAGGCCTCGAGGTATCGCAATCAGATCGGGCTCACCCATCTCGCATTCCAGGTGGACGATCTTGACGAGGCCACAGCTCGTCTCGTCTCGCTGGGTGGCACCGTCATCGAGGGGACCCGGACCACCCTGGTCGACACGATCAAACTGGTTGTCGTAAAGGACCCGGACGGGACCCGCGTCGAACTCGTGCAGGGAATGCCGACCTGAGCGCCCCACCAACACCGAGACTGGGGGCAGATCGTGAAATTGCGCCTTTGCGCGGTATCACCGCAGTTTCGGGAGAAACCTAGACTGGTCACCGATGAGATTCCTCGACGGCCAGAAGCCACCGTATGACCTGACCTACAACGACGTATTCATCGTCCCGGGCCGGTCGGACGTGGCGTCGCGGTTCGACGTGGACCTGTCGACGTCGGACGGGTCGGGCACCACGATTCCCGTCGTGGTGGCCAACATGACGGCGGTGGCCGGTCGGCGGATGGCCGAGACGATGGCACGTCGCGGCGGCATCGTCGTGCTCCCGCAGGACCTTCCGATCTCCGCCGTCGAGGAGACCGTCGACTTCGTGAAGACCCGAGACCTCGTCGTCGACACCCCGGTGACCCTGGTGCCCGACGACTCGGTGTCCGATGCAATGGCACTCATCCACAAGCGCGCCCACGGCGCCGCCGTCGTGGTGTCCAACGGCAGGCCCATCGGGCTCGTCACCGAAGCCAACTGCCTCGGCGTGGACCGATTCGCCCGCGTACGCGATGTGGCGATCACCGACTTCGTCACCGCGCCGGTGGGTACGGACCCGCGCAAGGTCTTCGACCTGCTCGAACACGCTCCGGTCGACGTCGCGGTGATGACCGACGCGGACGGCGGGCTCGCCGGCGTGCTGACCCGAACCGGCGCGATCAGGGCGGGCATCTACTCCCCTGCCGTCGACGCGCGCGGCCGGCTGCGGATCGCGGCCGCGGTCGGCATCAACGGCGACGTCGGCGCCAAGGCGCGAGCGCTCGCCGAAGCCGGTGTCGACCTGCTGGTCGTCGACACGGCGCACGGGCATCAGGTCAGAATGCTCGACGCGATCAAGGCGGTGTCCTCGCTCGACCTCGGGCTTCCGCTGGTCGCGGGCAACGTCGTGTCGGCAGAGGGCACCAGAGACCTGATCAGCGCGGGGGCGTCCATCGTCAAGGTCGGTGTCGGCCCCGGCGCGATGTGCACGACCAGGATGATGACCGGGGTGGGCCGGCCCCAATTCTCGGCAGTCGTCGAATGTGTCTCGGCGGCAGCACAACTCGGTGCACACGTGTGGGCAGACGGCGGAGTGCGTCATCCGCGTGACGTCGCGCTGGCGCTGGCGGCAGGCGCGTCCAACGTGATGATCGGCTCGTGGTTCGCGGGCACCTACGAATCGCCGGGCGACCTGATGCGCGACCGCGAGGATCAGCCGTACAAGGAGAGCTACGGAATGGCGTCCAAGCGGGCCCTCGCCGCCAGGACCGCCGGAGACAGCGCGTTCGACCGGGCCCGCAAGGCGCTGTTCGAAGAAGGGATCTCCACCTCGAGGATGGGCCTCGACCCGGTCCGCGGCGGGGTGGAGGACCTGCTCGATCACATCACGTCCGGCGTGCGCAGCACATGCACATACGTCGGGGCCGGCAACCTCGCCGAGCTTCACGAGAAGGCCGTGCTGGGTGTGCAGTCCGTCGCAGGATTCGCAGAGGGGCATCCGCTGCCGACGGGCTGGTGAGTCAGCCGGCCCCGTCGAAGCGGCTAGCATGAGGATTTCCACACGCCCTCACAGAAAGGCAACTGCTTGCCGCAGGCACCCGTTGAGGCCTCGAGCTTCCGGGCCGGTGGGCCGATCCCGGGAATGCCGGGAACGGCGACTGAAGTCGAGTCCGACGCCGAACCCTCCTCTAGTCGGCCGGGCCCGCGGTCCGGCGATCACCCAGTGACAACGCGATGAGCGTCATCTACACCGTGCTGGCCCTGGTGGCCTTCATCGTCCTCACAGTGGGGACGGCGGTGTTCGTCGCAGCGGAATTCTCGCTGACCTCCCTGGAACGCAGCACCGTCGACGCCAACGCCCGCACCGGCGGGCGGGCCGACCATCTGGTCCAGCGCGCCCACAAGACCCTGTCGTTTCAGCTTTCCGGTGCTCAGGTCGGCATCTCGCTGACCACTCTGATCACCGGCTACCTCGCCGAGCCGCTGATCGCGCGGCTGTTGGAGCCCGCGTTTGCGACGATCCCGCTGACCGAGAGCATCGCGGGTGGCCTCGCTCTGGGTATTTCGCTGCTGATCGCGACCTCGGTGTCGATGGTCTTCGGCGAACTGGTCGCGCAGTACCTCGCGGTGGCCAAACCGCTGGAAACGGCCCGCGCGGTGGCTGGTCCGCAGGTGCTGTTCTCGATGTTCTTCACGCCGGTGATCAAGCTGACGAACGGCACCGCGAACTGGATCCTCCGCAGGCTCGGCATCGAGCCGGCAGAGGAACTGCGGTCGGCGCGCTCACCTCAGGAGCTCGGTTCGCTGGTCCGCAACTCCGCGCGCCGCGGCGCAATCGACCCGACCACGGCCGCTCTCGTTGACCGGTCACTGCAGTTCGGCTCACGAACGGCCGAGGAGCTGATGACGCCGCGCTCCAAGATCGAGGCCCTGCAGGCCGACCAGAATGTTGCCGATCTGGTGGTGATGGCCATGGAGACCGGCTACTCCCGCTTCCCGATCGTGCAGGGCGACCTCGACGAGACGGTGGGCCTTGTGCACGTCAAACAGATCTTCGAAGTCCCGCCCGATGAGCGGCGGCGCACCGAACTGGCCGGGCTGGCATCGGCGGTGCCCGTCGTGCCGTCGACCCTCGACGGCGACGACGTGATGGCCCAGATACGGGCGAGCTCACTGCAGACCGTGCTGGTCGCCGACGAGTACGGCGGCACCGCGGGCATGGTGACGATGGAAGACCTGATCGAGGAGATCGTCGGCGACGTCCGTGACGAGCACGACGACGTCACTCCCGACGTGTTGCGCATGGGCAGCGACAGCTGGCGGGTCTCGGGGTTGTTGCGCATCGACGAAGTCGCCGAGAGCGCCGGATTCCGTGCGTCCGAAGGCGAATACGAGACCATCGGTGGCCTCGTGATGCAGGAGCTCGGGCACATTCCGAAGCCGGGCGAGGCGGTCGAGTTGACCGCTTTCGACCCCGACGGCCCCATCGACGACCCGGTGCGCTGGCTGGCCGCGGTCGTGCGGATGGACGGACGTCGCATCGATCTGCTCGAGCTGACGAAGCTGGGTCGCAGCGGCGAGTCCGAAGAACTGTCGGGTGAGCGCTGATGGGTGACATCTTCGGAGTGCTGCTCACGGTGTTGCTGCTCGCGGCGAACGCCTTCTTCGTCGGCGCGGAGTTCGCGCTGATCTCCGCCCGCCGCGACCGCCTCGAGGCGCTCGCCGAGCAGGGCAAGCGCCGCGCGGTCGCGGTCATACGCGCGGGTCAGCAGCTCTCGGTGATGCTGGCGGGAGCGCAGCTGGGCATCACGATCTGTTCGATCCTGCTCGGCCGGGTCGGCGAGCCCGCGGTGGCACACCTGCTGGAGAAACCGTTCGAGTTGCTCGGCGTGCCGGACGCGCTTCTGCACACGGTGTCCTTCGTCATCGCGATCACGATCGTGGTGGTGCTGCACGTGTTGCTGGGCGAAATGGTGCCGAAGAACATCGCGATCGCCGGACCCGAATCGGTAGCCATGCTCCTCGTTCCGCCGTATCTGGCGTGGGTTCGGCTGGCCCGGCCCGTCATCGCGGTCTACGACTGGTGCGCGCACATGGTGCTGCGAACCGTCGGAATCAAGGCCAAACCTGAACTGGAGAACACGGTTTCGTCGGTGGAGCTCTCCGAGATGATCGCCGAGTCGTTGTCCGAGGGGTTGCTCGACCCCGAGGAGCACCACCGGTTGTCGCGGGCTCTGCAGATCCGCACGCGCGTCGTCGCCGATGTGGCCGTACCGCTGAGCGAGGTCCATGCGGTGTCCGCGTCCGCCGACGACACCGGCCCGACACTGCGCGCGATCCAGCAGGCGCTCGAGGAAAGCGGCTACTCCCGCTTCCCGGTTACCGACAGCGGCGGGCGGTTCATCGGCTACATCCACATCAAGGACGTGCTGCGGCTGGTCGACGACGGCGACGCGGTGATCGACCTGTCGATGATTCGTCCGCTGCCGCAGGTCGCGGCGTCCGCGCCGCTGCCGGACGCACTGTCGCGGCTGCGCCGCAGCAACAGCCACCTGGCGCTTGTCACCGGCGACGACGGAGATGTCTCGGCGATCGTGGCCCTCGAAGACCTCGTCGAGGACCTCGTCGGCACGATGCGGCACCGGACCCACGGTGGCTGACGCACTGCTTCCCGAGGGCGACTGGACCGCCCGAGCCGACGAATATCGGCGCAGGGTCGAGGAATTCGTCGAGCCGCATCTTCGCCGCATGCGTGTGGGCGAGCCACATCCGGTGTGGGACTTCCTGTTTCAGTACTACAGCCTGCGGCCCCGGCAACTGCGGGTCTGGCATCCCGGCTTCGGCGTCGTGCTCGGCGGAGCCGCGCGGAGGTACCTGAACCGCACGGGCTACGGCCAACACCCCGATGGGGTGACGGTGACGTTCGACTATCTGAGCTCCCGCATCGACACCGTCGAGTTCATCGGAAAACTGTTGCGCGCCAGTGCAAGCCGTACCGCCCGCTTGAACTGCTTCGGCATGCACGAGTGGGCGATGGTGTACCGTTCGCCCACGGTCCGCCACGGCCACGTGCCGCTTCGACTCGGCGCGGCCAGGACCGAAGCGGTAGTGGAATCCATGCCGCTGCGCTGCACCCACTTCGACGCGTTCCGCTTCTTCACCGAACCCGCCGCCGCGATGAACGCGGGCACGCCGTCGCGCCGCGACCAGGCGGGGTGGGAGCAACCCGGCTGCGTGCACGCCAACATGGACCTCTACAAGTGGTGCTACAAGCTGGGCCCGCTCGTCGAATCCGAGTTGTTGTTCGACTGCCTCGGGCTGGCCGCCGACGCCCGTGAGCTCGATATGCGGGCGAGCCCCTATGATCTCCGCGACTTCGGATTCAATCCGATAGCGATCGAGACCCCGGCGGGGCGGGCCGACTACATCCGCGCGCAGCAGGACATCGCGGAGCGGGCGGTTCCGCTGCGGGCCGCGATCGCCGATCGGTGCGGCGAGCTGCTGGTGGCTTCCGGCACCGCCGCCAGGAATTAGCCCTGCTACTCGCGGGTAAACTGGACCGACGGCAGTGCGCCAAGCGGCGCCGTGCGGCCGAGGGAGGAAAGACATGACTGATCGTGTGACGGTGGGAAACCTGCGCGTCGCCCAGACGTTGTACGACTTCGTCAACAACGAGGCGCTGCCGGGTACCGAGATCGATCCCGACACCTTCTGGTCGGGGGTCGACAAGGTCGTCGCCGATCTGACCCCCAAGAACCAGGAACTGCTGGCCCGCCGCGACGATCTGCAGGCCCAGATCGACAAGTGGCACCGCCATCGCGTCATCGAGCCTCACGATCCCGAGGCCTACAAGCAGTTCCTCACCGAGATCGGCTATCTGCAGCCCGACCCGGGCGACTTCACCATCACCACCTCGGGCGTCGACGACGAGATCACCAGGACGGCGGGCCCGCAGTTGGTGGTTCCGGTGCTCAACGCACGGTTTGCGCTGAACGCCGCGAACGCCCGCTGGGGCTCCCTGTACGACGCGCTGTACGGCACCGATGTCATCTCCGAAGACGACGGCGCGGAGAAGACGTCCAGTTACAACCAGGTGCGTGGCGACAAGGTCATCGCCTATGCACGCGGATTTCTCGACAAGGCCGTGCCGCTGGAATCCGGATCGTGGGCCGACATCACCGGGTTGAGCGTGGAGGACGGCTACCTGCAGCTGTCGACCGCCGACGGATCCGCAGATGTCGACTCCTCGCGCGAGCGCTCGTCGGTCGGCCTCGCCGACCCGGAGAAGTTCATCGGGTACACCGGTGAGCTCGGCTCGCCGTCATGGTCGGTGCTCCTGGTCAACAACGGCCTGCACATCGAGATCCTGGTCGACCCCGAATCCCCCGTCGGTTCGACCGACGACGCGGGCATCAAGGACGTCGTGCTGGAGTCGGCCGTCACCACGATCTTCGACTTCGAGGACTCGGTGGCCGCGGTGGACGCCGAGGACAAGGTTCTGGGCTACCGCAACTGGCTGGGACTCAACAAGGGTGACCTGTCAGAAGACGTCAGCAAGGGCGACAGGACCTTCACCCGGGTGCTCAATTCCGACCGCACCTACAAGACCGCTCGGCCCGATGCCGCCGTCGGATCGGATGCCGAAGGCGGAGAATTCACGCTGCCTGGCCGCAGCCTGCTGTTCGTCCGCAACGTCGGCCACCTGATGACCAACGACGCCATCGTCTTCGACGCCGACGGCCAGGACGGCCCAGAGGTGCCTGAAGGCATCCAGGACGCGCTGTTCACCAGCCTCGTCGCCATGCACGGGCTCAAGACAGGTGACGGCAACGGACCGCTGATCGCCAGCCGCACCGGCTCGATCTACATCGTCAAGCCGAAGATGCACGGGCCCGAGGAGGTGGCCTTCACCGCCGAACTGTTCGCCCGCGTCGAGGACGTGCTGGGGCTGCCGCCCACCACCATCAAGGTCGGCATCATGGACGAGGAACGGCGCACCACCCTCAACCTCAAGGCGTGCATCAAGGCCGCGGCCGACCGGGTCGTGTTCATCAACACCGGCTTCCTGGACCGCACCGGCGACGAGATCCACACCTCGATGGAGGCCGGCCCGATGATTCGCAAGGGCGCGATGAAGGGCACCACGTGGATCAAGGCCTACGAGGACGCCAACGTCGACGCGGGTCTTGCCACCGGTTTCTCGGGTAAGGCGCAGATCGGCAAGGGCATGTGGGCGATGACCGAGCTGATGGCCGACATGGTCGAGCAGAAGATCGGCCAGCCGAAGGCGGGTGCTACCACTGCGTGGGTGCCGTCGCCCACCGCGGCCACCCTGCACGCCATGCACTACCACGAGGTCGACGTCTTCGAGGTGCAGAAGGAGCTCCAAGGTAAGTCCCGCACCACGGTCGACGAGCTGCTCAGTATCCCGCTGGCCAAAGAGCTGGCGTGGGCTCCGGAGGAGATCCGCGAAGAGGTCGACAACAACTGCCAGTCGATTCTCGGATACGTGGTGCGCTGGATCGACGCGGGCGTCGGCTGCTCCAAGGTGCCCGACATCCACGACGTCGCGCTGATGGAGGACCGCGCCACGCTGCGCATCTCCAGCCAGCTTCTGGCGAACTGGCTTCGGCACGGCGTCATCACCGAAGAGGACGTCAAGGCCAGCCTGCGCAGGATGGCGGCCGTGGTGGACAAGCAGAACGAAGCGGATCCGGAGTTCCGGCCGATGGCGACGGACCCCGACGCGAGCATCGCCTTCCAGGCCGCCCAGGAATTGATTCTGTCGGGCGCGCAGCAGCCCAACGGTTACACCGAGCCGATCCTGCACCGGCGCAGGAGAGAGTTCAAAGCCGCGAATCCCAGCAACGCGGGCTGACCGGCGTGTTTCGCGATTTGGATAGACTTCGGCGTGGCAGGTGAATTGCCAGCAATGACCGGCAGACTGAGAGGACGCAGGCGCAGGCGTGGGTAGGCACAGCATTCCCGACCCCGAGGAGTCCTCGGGCGGTCCCCCGCAGGGCGCGGGCGATGCCACCGAGCAGTTCGATCAGCCGTTGGTGCCGCCGGACGACTACCCGGCCCACCGGCAACCCGCGGCGGAGCCCGAGTCCCCCCGCTACGGGGAGGACGACTTCGAGGAACCAACCCACCGGCAGCCGCGTTACTCAGAGCCCGGGTACCCGCAGGCCGGCGGGCCGGAATTCGACCCTGGGTACGGCTCGGACTACGACGAGGACTTCGAGCCCGATTACGCGGAATCGGATTACTCCGACCGGTCGGACAACTCCGAACTGCCCGAATACTTACGGACCGGCTACCGCGATCAGGGCTCCGACGAGCCCGAGTATCGCGGCGGCGCCGAGGAACGGGCGGCGTATGCCATGCGCACGCCCGAGCCCAACGCGCCGCCGCGCGCCCAGCACTCCGGCGAGTGGGAGGGCGGCGAATGGACGGGCAGCCACCGCGCGATCCAAACCGGCCGCAGGGGTGTCAGCTGGGGCGTGATCGGCGCTCTGGCCGCAGTCGTCGTTCTGGTGGCGGCTTTCATCCTGTGGCGTTTCTTCGGTGACGCGCTGTCGAACCGGTCGAGCATCGCCTCCGCGCGATGTGTGGACGGCCAGAAATCGGTGGCGGTCGTCGCCGATCCGGCGATTTCCGGCGAGATCGCGGCGCTGGCCAAGAAATTCAACGAAACCGCGAACCCGGTCGGCGACAGCTGTGTCGCACTGGACGTCAAACCGGCCGACTCCGACAAGGTGGTCAACGGCTTCGTCGGTACCTGGCCGGCGGAGCTCGGCGAGCGGCCTGCGTTGTGGATTCCCGGCAGCTCGATCTCGCAGGCCCGCCTCGAGGCGGTGGCAGGCGAGGAAACCGTCGACGACAGCCGTTCGCTGGTCAGCTCGCCGGTCGTGCTGGCGATCCGACCGCAACTCAAAGCGGCACTCGGAGCGCAGAACTGGGGAACACTGCCCGGTCTTCAGAGCAACCCCAATTCGTTGAACGCGATGAATCTGCCCGGCTGGGGATCGCTGCGGCTGGCGCTGCCGCTGACCGGCGACAGCGACGCGTCCTATCTCGCCGCCGAAGCGGTCGCGGCGGCATCGGCGCCGGCCGGTTCGCCGGCCAGTGCGGGCACCGGCGCAGTGAACACGCTGGTGGCGGGTCAACCCAAACTGGCCGACAGCACAACGGCCACTGCGATGGACGCGCTGCTCAATGCGACGGACCCTGCGGCGGCGCCGGTGCACGCAGTCGTCACCACCGAGCAACAGTTGTATCAGCGCGGGAACGTCGCTTCCCGACGCGAAGAACGTGGTCACGTCGTGGATTCCGCCGGGCCCGACCGCGACGGCCGACTATCCGACGGTCTTGCTGAAAGGCAGCTGGCTGTCGCAGGAGCAAATCACCGCGGCCAGCGAGTTCTCCCGGTTCCTGCGCAAGCCCGAACAGCTCGGCGAGTTGGCCAAGCTCGGCTTCCGTACCGATGGCGGCGAAACCCCGAAGAGTGACGTCACCAACTTCGCGCCGGTCTCGGCTCCGCTGTCGGTCGGCGACTCGGCGATGCGGGCGACGCTGGCCAACGTGCTGACCGCCCCGGCGGGCAGCGCCGCGGCGGGCAGCGCCCCGGCGGGCAATCCCGCGGTCACGCTGATGCTGGACCAGTCGATGACCGTTCAGGAGGGCGGCAAATCGCGGCTCGCCAACGTCGTTGCGGCGCTGGACAGTCGACTGGGATCCATGCCCCCGACATCGGCGGTCGGGCTATGGACATTCGACGGAGTCGAGGGCCGCAACGAGGTCCCGATAGGCCCGCTCGCCGATCCTGTCGAGGGCAGGCCACGCTCGGCCGCGCTCGCCGCGACGCTGGACGAGCAGACCGCATCCGGCGGCGGAGCGGTGTCGTTCACGACAATGCGGTTGGTCTACGACGACGCGCTCGCGAAGTTCCGTCAGGGACAGACGAACTCGGTCCTGGTGATCACGGCGGGCCCCCACACCGACCAGAGCTTGGACGGAAGCGGCCTTCAGGAGTATGTACGCCGCACCTTCGACTCCGAGAAGCCGGTCGCCATCAACGTCATCGACTTCGGTGCCGACCCCGACCGTGCGACATGGGAAGCGGTTGCGCAGGCGACCGGCGGCGTCTACCAGAATCTGTCGACGTCGGCGTCGCCGGACCTCACGTCGGCGATCGGGAAGGTCCTCGGCTAGCGCGACGCGTCGAGAAGGCTCAGCGCACCGGCGGTGAACTCGCGCGGAACCTCCACCTGAGGGTAGTGACCCACCCCCGGGATCTCGATCACCTGTGCGCGGGGCCGAAGCAGCCGCAGACCGTCAAGCACCTCGGTGGTGGCCACCGGATCCTCGAGCCCCCACAGGAAACTCAGCGGCTTAGGCCAATCGCGCACCGCACCATGCCATCTCGATGCATACCGCACGCGTTCATCGAGATAGGAGATCAACAGGTGCGCAATCTTGGCGCCGTCGTTTGCCGACATCAGGGCCCACTGAGCTTCGGCCTCCTCGGCTGTCAGCGGATGGGCGTCGGAGAACAGATGCGCGAAGCCGCGGGTGAACA
Organism: uncultured Actinomycetota bacterium; assembly: GCA_963786995.1. Classification (GTDB taxonomy): domain Bacteria; phylum Actinomycetota; class Actinomycetes; order Mycobacteriales; family Mycobacteriaceae; genus Mycobacterium. The sequence continues at coordinate 251,572 of CAWBBH010000014.1, forward strand.
TCCGGCGGTTGGCGCACCGCGCGACGACACGGCCGAGTCGACCGCGCAAAATCTTCTGGATCGGCCGCAGGCTGGCGCGCTCGAGTATCACGCTGCCGTTGGTGATCACGGCGCGCTGCAGGTCGAAAGGCAGTGCTCCGGTCAGGTCCCTCGCGAGCAGCTCGGTGGCCACCGAGGTCCCCATGTCGTGGGCGATCAACTCGACCGGCCCTTCGGTTGCATCGGTGACCACTCGTTGCACCAGATCAGCCTGCTCGAGAAGGCTGTAGCGGTGGGGTCGCGGCTTGTCGGACAGGCCGAACCCGAGGAAATCCAGCGTCAACCAGGCGCGGCCGGCCAGATGCGGTACCACTTCGCGGTAGTCGAACGAGCTGGACGGATAACCGTGCAGCAGAAGAACAGTCGGCCCGTCACCGGCGCCGGACCGCACGAAGATCGAGCCGGCGTCCGTGGCCACGAAGCGGCCGCCGTTGCGCCACGCGACCACACTCGGCGGGGTCACGGCGTTGACATCATCAGCTGCCGCCTGGTGAGGCGCCCACTCCGATCAGACTGCCGAGTTGACCGATCACGTCCACCGGGCTCGGAGCCGCAGGAGGAGGGGCATCGGTCATCAGCCACTCCTGGCATTCGCTGGACTTGAACGTGGTGTCGCCGACCTCGATCTGCACCGTCTGCGGCTTCTTCGTCATCGCGTTGGCGACGGTTCCCTCGGCATTGGACCGCTTCCAGTAGCAGACGCCGCCCTCGACCGGGCCGGCGGACTGGTAGACGCCCGGCACAATGTCGGTTCCCACCGCGTGGGTGCCGTCACCGAAGCTGGTCTTCGGTCCAGGCGGCGGTGGTGGCGGGACGGGATCCGCGTGGGCGATAGGTGCCGCGGTCACGCCGACAACCAGCAGCGCGGCTGCGACAGCGATGCGGGACATCAGGCGAACGCCTCCACCGGTGGGCACGAACACATCAGGTTCCGATCACCATACGCGCCGTCGATCCGCCGCACCGGCGGCCAGACCTTCGGCCGGAAGCCCTTTCCGAGCGGATAGGCCGCCTGCTCGCGGCTGTACGGATGCGGCCAGTCCTCGACGAGCAGGCTTTCCGCGGTGTGCGGGGCACCCCGTAGCGGGTTGTCGTCAGCGGGCCACGCGCCGGAGCCGACCTGATCGATCTCGGCGCGGATGGCGATCATCGCCTCACAGAACGCGTCCACCTCTTCGAGGCTCTCGCTTTCCGTCGGCTCGACCATCAGCGTGCCGGCAACAGGAAAGCTCATCGTGGGCGCGTGGAAGCCGTAGTCCGCCAACCGTTTCGCCACATCGTCGACGGTGACGCCGGTCGACTTGGTGATGCCGCGGAGGTCGAGAATGCATTCGTGTGCCACCATGCCGTTCTCTCCCGTGTAGAGCACCGGGTAGTACTCGTCGAGGCGGCGGGCGATGTAGTTGGCCGATGCGATCGCGGTCAGCGAGGCCGCCCGCAGCCCGTCGGCGCCCATCATCCGGATGTAGGCCCAGGTGATCGGCAGGATCGACGCCGACCCATACGGCGCTGACGACACCGTGTGGTCGTCGGACAGTCCCCCGCGAGCGGGTGGGCCCCCAGCGTGCGAGGGGAGTGCCCCCACATCGGCCAGCGGGTGGCCGGGTAGATACGGCTGCAGATGCGCGCGGACCGCGACGGGTCCGACACCCGGTCCACCTCCGCCGTGCGGAATGCAGAACGTCTTGTGCAGGTTCAGGTGGCTGACGTCGCCACCGAACTTCCCCGGCCGGGCGAGCCCGACGAGCGCGTTGAGGTTCGCGCCGTCGACGTACACCTGGCCGCCGACATCGTGGACGGCCGCACAGATCTCGGCGATGTCGTGTTCGAAGACGCCGTGCGTGGACGGGTAGGTGATCATCAGCGCCGACAACCGGTCGGCGTGCTCGGTCACCTTGGCGCGAAGATCGTCGAGATCGACGTCGCCGTTGGTCCGACAGGCGACCACCACCACGCGCATGCCCGCCAGCGCAGCCGACGCCGCGTTGGTGCCGTGCGCACTCGACGGGATGAGGCAGACATCACGGTCGGGTTCGCCGCGTTCGGCGTGGTAGGCCTGGATCGCCAGCAGCCCCGCATACTCGCCCTGCGAGCCCGCGTTTGGCTGCAGCGACACCGCGTCGTACCCGGTCAGCTGCGACAACCAGGTCTCGAGGTCGGCGACGAGCTTGCGCAGGCCCGGTGCGTCGGAGTGCGGGGCGAACGGATGCTGGCGGGCGAACTCGGGCCAGGTGATCGGCTCCATCTCGGCGGCGGCGTTGAGCTTCATGGTGCACGAACCGAGCGGAATCATGCTGCGGTCCAACGCGATGTCCTTGTCGGCCAGCGAGCGCAGATAGCGCATCATCTCAGTCTCGGTGCGGTACCGGGTGAACGCGGGGTGGGTCAGGAACTGCGAGCCCCTGGTCGCGATGTCGGGTCCGCTGAACTCGGATGTCGCCGCCGGTGCGGCTCCGAACGCCGCAAGCACGGCGGTGACGTGTTCGGGTGTCGTCGCCTCGTCACACGACACCGACACGTGATCGTCGTCGACGAGCCACAGGTTGACGCCGCGCGCCTTGGCATCGTCGCGCGCCTGTGCGGCCCGGCCGGGCACCCGTGCCAGCACGGTGTCGAAGAAGCGGTCGTGCACCACCTCGACGCCCGCGGCGGACAGCCCGGCCGCCAGCGCACGGGCCCGGTCGTGCACCCGGCGGGCGATACCCGTCAGCCCGTCGGCACCGTGATAGCTGGCATACATCGCGGCGATCACGGCCAGCAGCACCTGTGCGGTGCAGATGTTGCTGGTCGCCTTGTCCCTTCGGATGTGCTGTTCGCGGGTCTGCAGAGCCAGCCGGTAGGCCGGCGATCCGTCGGCATCCACCGACACCCCGACCAGCCGGCCGGGCAGCTGGCGTGCGTGTTTGGCGTGCACGGCAAGGTATCCCGCGTGGGGACCGCCGAATCCCATTGGCACACCGAAACGTTGAGTAGTGCCGAACGCCACGTCGGCACCGATCTCGCCCGGCGGGGTGATCAGCGTCAGGGCGAGCAGGTCGGCTCCGACGGCCACCAACGCGCCGCGCTCGTGGGCCTGCGCCACCAGGTCGGTCCAGTCGACCACCTCGCCGCCTGCGCCAGGCAGCTGGGTGATGACGCCGAAGAACTCACCGTCGGGCAGACCCTGACGCAGGTCTGCGGTGACGATCTCGATGCCGAGCGGCTCAGCCCGGGTGGCGATCACGGCGGCGGTCTGCCGGTACAAATCGACGTCCACGGCCAGCCGATTCGCGCTGCCTCGCACGGCCCGGTGCATCAGCGTCATCGCCTCGGCGGCGGCCGTGCCCTCATCGAGCATCGATGCGTTGGCCACCTCGAGGCCGGTCAGGTCGGAGACCATGGTCTGGAAGTTCAACAGCGCCTCGAGCCTGCCCTGGCTGATCTCCGGCTGGTATGGCGTATACGCCGTGTACCAGGCCGGGTTCTCGAGGATGTTGCGCCGCAACACCGGCGGGGTCAGCGTGTCGTAATAGCCCTGGCCGATCATCGAAACCGCGACGGTGTTGGCGTCGGCCAAAGCACGCAGCTCAGCCAGTGCCTGCTCTTCGGTGGCGGCCTGCGGTAGGTGGTCGAGCCCCGGCGCCACCCCGTCGGCGGACAACGCGTCGAGAATGCCTGCGGGAAGTGCCTTGTCGGCGAGTTCGTCGAGCGAACCCACTCCGATTGTCTTGAGCATGACGGCCACGGCGTCGGCGTCCGGCCCGATGTGGCGGTCGGCGAAGTTCGGCTGATCGTGGGAGAACATCTTTCTCCTGAGGTTCGAAAGCAGGAAACCCGCTAGGGTTCCTCTCCCTCAGTCGTCAACCCCCTACGGGCGCTCCAGAGGCATTCGGGGCCCTGCGCGGTCCGGGTGCCTGAGAGTTTGACGGAGAGGTGTTGCTCCTTCGGCGTCCGTGGCTGGCCGTCACGGATCTCTCCCGCACAGGGGCGATGCGTGTCCGATCCTACCGACAGTGGACGACGGGTGTGCAGTCAGCCGATCTTGCGGTCGCGGTGCTTGCGGCGGCTGGCCAGCTCGTCCTCGGGCGCGCTGATGGATTCGCCGCCGTCGGCCCGCTCGCCGGGGAAATCGGCGATCGCTCCGGTCAGCTCTCGCATCGCACCTGACACCGCGATGCCGAACACGCCCTGGCCGCCCTGCAGCAGGTCGACGACCTCCTCGGCGGAGGTGCACTCGTAGACGGTGGTGCCGTCGGAGAACAGCGTGATGTTGGCCAGGTCACGGACGCCGCGCTGGCGAAGGTGATCGACCGCAACGCGGATGTTGTGCAGTGAGATGCCGGTGTCGAGCAGACGTTTGACGATCTTGAGGACCAGGATGTCCTTGAACGAGTACAGCCGCTGGCTGCCGGACCCGGCGGCGCTGCGGATGGACGGGACCACCAGCGAGGTCCTGGCCCAGTAATCCAGCTGGCGGTAGGTGATGCCCGCGATCTGGCAGGCGCTCGGTCCGCGGTAGCCGACCAGCTCGTCGGGCACTGAGTCGTCGGGGAACAGTCCGGCCTGAACGGGTTCGCTGGGAGCTGCGGCGGGCGGTTGCGCTGTGCCGTCGCTCGACGAAAGATCCAGCTGCTCCTGCCGTGGCGTATCTACCACTTGAGAATCCTCTCGCCGATCGAACTCGCGTCTGTGACCTGCACCGCGGCACGTTTGCCCAAGCCCGAGTGTGTCGAGCATACGCTCCCCGACGAACCCTGACTGCCCGTCGCGTCCATCAAAGTATGGCTGCCCCGATACCCGTTCCGGGAAACCGGAGCCGCGTGTCGAACCGAAAGCGTCAGTTGAGACGCATCCGTGATGTTCGCACCAGGCACGGGAGAAGTTGTCAGGTGGCCTTGAAGTCGTCGGGCGAGACGCTGTCCAGGAATTCCTTGAACTTCTCCACCTCGTCCTCGCGTACGGCGCCGGTGGCCTCGTCGTCGTTCTCGTCGGGAATCAGCAGCCCCGCCTCGGCAAGCACCGCTTCTTCGACGTAGATGGGCACCCCGACGCGCAGCGCGATGGCCACCGAGTCCGACGGCCGCGCTGACACCTTGATGTCGCGATCGAAGATCAGGTCGGCGTAGAAGGTACCTTCCTGGAGATCGACGATGCGCACCTCTTTGAGCGAATGGCCAAGCGCGGCAATGAGATCTCGGATCAGATCGTGGGTCAGCGGCCGGGCCGGCTCGACGCCCTGCTGCTCGAGCGCGATCGCCGCGGCTTCCGACTGGCCGATCCAGATCGGCAGATACCGGTCACCGTTGGACTCACGCAGCAGCAAAACTGGCTGGTTCTGCGGCTGTTCCACGCGAATGCCGACCACGCGAACCTCACCCATCTGTGCCTGCCCTCCGCACCGCCGAAGCCAATAGGACGAGTCTAATCCTCACCTGTCGAGAACGTCGCGCACGGCCGACTTGATCAACGACGTGTGCAAGGTGATCGCGAGCGCGGCGACTTCGCGGGCCAGGTCGTCGGCGCGGTCGCGCGCACCGGCTTTTCCCGCCTTGACCACCGGCCCGGCGATCTGCGCGATCAGGTCCGACTGCCGGTCGGCCGCCGACCGGAACGCGCGCAGATGGCGCGGTTCCACCCCGTAGTCGGCGAGCGCACGCGCGCACTGGGCGATCACCACGGCGTGCTCGTCGAAGAATCCGGCGGGGCCCGTCTTGATCACGCCCTCCTTGATCAACGACGTGAGCAGCTTGTCGTCCACGCCCGAACGCGACACAAGGTCTTCGCGGCTCAGCCGCACCTGGGTCGGCGTGACGGCTGCATCCATCTCGGCCGACTCTGCCGACACCGGCACCAAACGCGGTACACCGTAAGCGGATCCGGTCTGCGGGAGCTCGCCGTCGGGCTGGGCGTCGAGTTGCGCCTTGATCACCTTCAAGGGCAGGTACTGATCGCGCTGCGCGGTGAGGATGAACCGCAGCCGAGCGCAGTCGTAGGCGGTGAACCGCCGGTAACCCGACGCCGAGCGCTGCGGCGTGACCAGTCCCTCGGCCTCGAGAAAACGGATCTTGGAGATGGTCACGTCCGGGAAGTCCGGCCGCAGCGAGTCGAGCACGGCCCCGATCGACATCCCGGCCAGCGCCGGCGTGTCGGGCTGTGTCATCGGCTCTCCCACTCCGCTACGCGCGGGGTGCCCCCACGCTCAAGCGCTCTTAGGTGCCCGGGCCGCTGTCGTCCGTCTTGGGACCGGTCAGGAAGACCAGGCGGAACTTGCCGATCTGCACTTCGTCGCCGTTGGCGAGCACGGCCGAGTCGACCGGTTCCCTGTTGACGTAGGTGCCGTTGAGGCTGCCCACGTCGACGACCTGGAACTCCGAGTTCTCCAGCCGGAACTCCGCGTGCCGACGGCTCACGGTCACGTCGTCGAGGAAGATGTCGCTGTCGGGATGTCTCCCCGCCGACGTCGTGGGCTGGTCCAGCAGAAAGCGTGAACCCGCGTTGGGACCGCGCTTGACGACAAGCAGTGCCGATCCGGCCGGCAGACCCTCGACGCCCGAGACCGCCCCCTCGGCCCCGGTGCTCGCCGGGGCGTCCAACTCGTTGAGGAAGTCGGCGCGGAACACCGAAGTCGTCTCAACGGTCAGATCGTCAGACGCCTGGTCTGGCCCAGAGTTCTGATACTTGTCCGTCACCCGCTGCTCCTCACTGGCTGCTGTGGCGATATCTGGCCGGGCCCGCTGTGGGCCCCCTCTCCAGCCGTCATTCGTCTCACGTCGACCGTACCGCGCTGGGGTCGTCGTTGGGTCCACCCCCGCCGGATCGACGCGAAGACCTCGTCGCGGCCGGACGTGGAACCGATCGCTGGCACCCTAACAACATCTCACTCGGTCACCAGAGCCTGGTAGGCGTCCGCGGTGAGCAGGCCGCCGAGTTCGTCGCCGAGCGCTTCCCCGTCGGCCTGCAACTCCACGAGCCACCCCGCGCCGTAGGGATCGGAGTTGACGAGCTGCGGATCGCCCTCCAGATCACCGTTGACCGCAACGACTTTCGCGGTGACCGGCGCGTAGAGGTCGGACACCGACTTCGTCGACTCCACCTCGCCGAACGACTCCCCCGCGGTCACATCGGTGCCGACGTCGGGCAGCTGGACGAACACCACGTCGCCAAGGGACGACTGGGCGAAGTCGGTGATGCCGACCCTCACGGTGTCGTCCCCCACACGCTGCACCCACTCGTGCTCGGCGGTGTAGGTCAATTCGGTCGGGATTTCGCTCACGGCGCTCCTCTTTGCAGGTAGGGCTCATTTCACGGGCTGAGCGTATTGGCGGGCTTTCGGTTGCCGCAAGGCGGTGATGTCGACCCGGTCGGATTGTTGTACCACCATCGTGCCGCCCACGCGTTCGACACTGTCCGTCGCGCCGCCGGGGATGGTCATCGCCGCCGCCAGCGTCGGCGGATCACCAATCGCCACAACGGTATACGGCGGTCTGAGGGTCTGGCCGTCGATCTCGAGCGCACCGGGCGCGCCGACGACCCAGGTGTCGACCCCGACACGGACCGAGATCCTGGCTTCGCCTGCGCCGCCCTGCACCTCGATCGCCTCGGCGCCCGCGTTGCGCAGCTCGTTGATCACGTCGAGCATGGTCTCCGGCGCCACCCCGGGCGCGGCATCGGAGATGGTCAACGTCACCCCGGGACCGGTCGCCGAAACCGTGCCGATCAGAATCGACAGCGCGGCAAGCCTGGCCTGGGCATTGTCGATGGCGGCCTGGTCGCTGCTCCCCGACGCCTCGAGGGACGCCAGCGTCCGCTGCAGGTCGGCGACCTCGGTGTTCAGCGCAGCCTCCCGCTGCTGTAGGGAATCCAGCAGGACCAGCAGGTCGGCGGGTCTGGCCGTCTCCAGCGAGTCGCCCGAATCGTTCTGCCGGACCTGCGTGACGATCGCCACCCCGAGCAGGACGCACAGGAGAGCGCCGAGCGCCCCGAACAGCAGCTGCGTCCGCCCGGGCCTGGCGCGGGTGGCCTTGTCTGGCGGCAGCTCGTGTTTGCCGACGTGATCGGCTTCGTGTGCGTCGTGTCCTTCGGTGCTCATCGGTCAGGCGCCGAAGAGTCTGCGGCGCAGGGCCGCGGCGTTGCCGAAGATCCGGATACCGAGGACGACGATGATCGCGGTCGACAGCTGGGTGCCGACGCCGAGTTGATCGCCGACGTAGACGATGAGCGCGGCGACGAGGACGTTGAACACGAACGACACCACGAAAACCTTCGAGTCGAAGATGCGCTCGAGATAGGCCCGCAGGCCGCCGAACACCGCATCGAGTGCGGCGACGACCGCGATCGGCAGATACGGCTCCACGAACTCGGGCACGCTGGGATGGAAGACCAGGCCGAGCACGATGCCGACGACGAGGGCGGCGATTCCGATCATCTGTCTCCGATTTGCTTGCCGAAGTTGACATCTCGCACCGAGCCCGCGGGCACGGTCACGTTGTCGGTGGCGCTGACGGTGACCACGACGCCGTAACTGGCTTCCAGCAGCCGGAGCCGTTGCAGACCGGGGCTGCGGTCGAACGCATCGGCCATGGCATGCGGTGGACCGATCGCCAGGATCTCGTAGGGGCTGGCGATCGGTTCGTTGTCGACGAGGATGCCGCCGCCCGCCTGCCGGATCGTCACGTTGGGCCCGATGCGCACGCCGCCCACCGAGATCGCCTCGGCGTCGCTGGCCCACAGCGAGTTGACGACCAGCTGCAGGTCCCGGTCCAGGATGACCTGGCGGCTGCCTTCGACGCGTTCCTTCGACACGTCGCTGAGGTCATTGGACACGCCGGGGTCGGTGACCATCACCGTCAACCCGGGGCCGGTGACCGCGGTGGCCGCGGCGGCGAAGTTGGCGACGTCGAGGCCGCCGAGCAGTTGCCTGCCGCGCTCGTCACCTTCGAGCCGGCTGCGTCGTTCGGTGTCCAGCTGGGTGGCCAGCGCATCACGGCGGGCGGTGGCGGCGTTCGTCGACTCCTCGGCAGATCGAACGCTTTCCGAGAGCACCTGCTGGGATTCGCGCACACCGGGCGCGGTGGCCTGGGCCTGCCCGACCGCGAAGGCGAACACGGCGGCGATCGCCAGGGCGGCGAGCACCTGCCAGCTCGCTGTTGCCAGCCGACCGCGCTGCGGTGCGCCGCCGTCGCGTGCAGCGGCGGCCGCCGCATAACCGGGATCGAGATGGTCGGACAGAAGCGACCGCAGCAGTGACGGCACGGGGATCAGCGTCGGCGCGTTGGCCTGGTGCTGATTTCGTCCGGCGTCGGGGTCGTACCCGCCGAGGGCCCTGCGGTCGGAGACCGCAGGTCGGCCCGCTCCTGGCTCAACCACGCGAATGTGCCTTCGGCATCTGGCGCAGCACCATGACGACCTGGATGAGGTAGAGCACTGCCGACCACAGATACAGCGCAAGACCCCAGATGCACGAACGCCCACCCGCACGCCAGGATCACCCGGCTCCACAAGGCGTCCCACTGTCCGAGCAGGATCAGCGGGAACCCCGACATCAACGCGAACGTCGCGCCCTTGCCGATGTAGGTGACCGGCAGCGCCGTGAGTCCGCGTGTGCGCAGCAGCGGAAGGGTGGCCGCAAGCAGTACGTCGCGGCCGATCAGCGTGATGACGACCCACCAGCCCACGATGCCCGCGAAACCGAAAGCCAGCGGGACCGTGAGCATGTAGATCCGGTCGACGGCCGGATCGAGGAGTTCGCCCAAGCCGCGACGACTGGTTGTCGACGAGCCGGGCGATCTTGCCGTCGGCCCAGTCGGAGAAGCCGCTGAACATCAGCACCGCCACCGCCCAGCCGTAGGCGTGGGCGACGAGCAGCAGGTACAGGAAGACCGGCACCAGGATCAGGCGCAGCACCGACAGTGCGTTGGGCACCGTCACCACGCGGTCACGACTCCCCCGCAGCGCGGTTCATGGCGCATAAACCTAGCGGAATATCCCCGGCAGGCTCAGTGCCGACATCGAGTCTTCTGCCAGCGGATTATCGTGCACCATGTACGTCCACGTCGACGTGGGCCGGGCCAGCTTCGACAGGTCGAGACCCTGCTCGGATTCCAGCACGTTCGCGGTCTCGAATGTCTGCTGGGCGGCCTCGATGGCGTCGGCGGCGAGCGAGGCGAACGCGTCGACGGCCATCCGGTGGAACTCGTCGATCGGCTTCTGGTGTCCGAGCGCGCGCAGGTGGATGCTCTCGCGGATGTCGGCGAGATAGGCCAGATGGTCGGCCCAGCCGCGGTCGAGGTGGTAAAGCATGATCTGCCGACAGATCTTCTCGAGCTGTTCTTCGCTGAGGTCCTCGGCCAGCTCCTCATAGCGGTCCGGCGACTTCTTCTCCAGCTCTTCACGAGCAGTCGGCGTGCGCAGCAACGTGTTTCGACGCTCGACCAGAATCGCGCGCTGCTGTGCGATGAGTTCGTTGAATTGCCAGGTGTTGGCGTGCACCGCGAGCAGCCTGCCTTCGGCGACGCGCTGCGCATGGTCGAGAAGGCCCGCGGCCTTCTTGTTGAGCACGAGGCCGTTCTCGTCGGTCTCGGTCGGCAGCTTGTTGAGCTTCTCCGTCTCCAGATGCGCCCGCACGACGTCGTCCTCCCAGCTGGAGAAGAACACCGACGAACCGGGGTCGCCCTGGCGGCCCGCGCGGCCGCGCAGCTGGTTGTCCAGCCGTTCGGTGCTGTGCCGTCCGGTGCCGATGACGTGCAGCCCGCCCAGTTCGGCGACCTCGTCGTGGTCCGCCTCGTCGGAGCCGCCGAGGCGGATGTCGGTACCGCGGCCCGCCATCTGCGTCGACACCGTCACCGAGCCGAGCGTGCCCGCCTCGGCGATGACCCGGGCCTCCTCTTCGTCGTTCTTGGCGTTCAGCACGACGGCGGGCACGCCCGCCTTGACCAGCCGCTCGTGCAGCTCCTCGGATTCGGCGACGTCGCGGGTGCCGACGAGGATCGGCTGTCTGGTCTTGTGCACCTCGGCGATGTGCTCGACGATGCCGTCGATCTTGGCGGCGGCGGTGATGTAGACGCGGTCCGACTCGTCCTCGCGAATGTTGGGGGCGTTCGGCGGTATCGGCGATACCCCGAGCCTGTAGAACTGCCGTAGCTGCTCGCCTGCCGCCAGCGCGGTGCCGGTCATGCCGCAGACGGTCGGGTACCGGCTTATCAGCGCCTGCACCGTGATGGTGTCGAGCACTTCGCCGGTCTCAGTGGGCTCGATGCCCTCCTTGGCTTCGACGGCGGCCTGAAGCCCGTCGGGCCAGCGCTGCAACTGCGCGATGCGACCGCGGCTGGCGTTGATCAGGTGGACGGCGTCGTCGCGAACGATGTAGTGCACGTCGCGGTGCAGCAGCGCGTGCGCATGCAGGGCGACGTTCACCTCGGTCAGCGTCGTGCCGACGTGTTCCTCGGAGTAGAGGTCGACGCCGAGTTTGGCCTCGACCTTCTGGGCGCCGGTCTCGGTCAGGTGCACGTTGCGGCTGTCGAGATCGGTGTCGTAGTCCACGCCGGGCACCAATTCGCCGACCAGCCTGATGATGTTCGAGCTTCGGGCGTCTCCCGATGCGACGTTCCCGCGAGCACCAGGGGCACCAGCGCCTCGTCGACGAGGACGGAGTCGGCTTCGTCGATCAGCGCCACGTCCGGATTCGGCGAGACCAGATCGTCGACGTCGGTGACCAGCTGGTCACGCAACACGTCGAAGCCGATCTCGTTGACCGAGGCGTAGGTGATGTCGCACTTGTAGGCGGCGCGGCGCTCCTCGGCGCTCGATTCGGCGGTGACCCAGCCGACGGTGAATCCCATGGCCTTCAGCAGCGGGCCCATCCATTCGGCGTCGCGCCTGGCGAGATAGTCGTTGATCGTGACGACGTGCACGTGGCGTCCTGCCAGCGCGTAGCCCGCGGCTGCGATCGCACCCGAGAGCGTCTTGCCCTCACCGGTGGCCATTTCGACGACATCGCCTGCGAGCATGCGCAGCGCACCGAGCAACTGGACGTCGAACGGGCGCAACCCGGTCGTGCGCTCGGAGGCTTCGCGCGCGATCGCGAGGAACTGCGGGATGTCCTTCGACTCGGCAAGGTTCTTGAGATGCAGCAGCTGGGTGGCCTTGCGCAACTGCTCGTCGTCGAGGTCGGCGGCCTTCTCGTCGAACTCGGCCGAGGCGCTGACCTGCGCGAGAGAGCGGGCCTGATCCCTGTCTGTACTGGCGCCGAGCAGCTTCCAGAACCGGTTGCTGACACCACCTGAGGTGCGGGTCTTCGTCTTCGCCACGAGAGCTACGGTACGCGGCCGCCGGACCGGGACCGGCGCAAGGACGGCCCAGCCGGCGAATCGAAGTCGACCCGCACCGAATCAGTCACCGCTTCGAATCCGATGGCCCGATAGATGCCGTTGGAGGTCGGGTTGGCCAGATCGGCGAACAGCACCACGTCAGCGACGCCGTCGCGGCGCGCCCGTTCCGAGGCGGCGGCGGTGACCGCCGAGCCGTAACCGCGCCCGCGCGCACCGCGCGGCGTGAACACGGGGCCGATGCGGGACACGCCTGCGGCCGGCGCGCGCAGCATCGCCATGCTCACCGGCACGCCGTCGTCGTCCCAGAGCACGAACCGGTCACCAACCGCGTCCGCGTTGTCGACGAACCGCCGACCCGCAGTCTGATCACGCTGATGGTTGAAGGTCTCGACGTAGAACTGCTCGACCCAGTCGACGAGCACGTCGACATCGGCACCGGTGGCGTCGCGGTGCGCGCCGGGAACTCCCGCAGGATGGCGCAGAGCGCCGAGGCGGTACAGCCGCTCCTCTGTGGTGATCCGTCCGCGTTTCCCGGTGACCGCGCGCCACGCGTCGGCGAATGCCATCGCCGCGGTGCGGGCACCTCGCACGCCGGTGAGTTCTGGGCGCAGCCGCGCCAGCTCGAGGGCCAGTGCGTCGTTGGCTGCCGTCGGTATTCCATTGCACGCCAAAGGATATGGCGGCGTCTGAAGTGCCGCGCCGACGGGCACCCCGTGGTCATTGATCGTGATGAGGAGAGGGTCATCGCCCCACCTGTTCGACCGCAGGAGGGTCAGCTCGACGGTGTTGCGCACCGGGTCGCGGCGGTACAACGGCTCGGCGATCGCACGAAAGTCGTCGACGGACCGATGTACGCAGACTTCCATCTCCCAAGGATGAAGGTGGGTAACCGCACGCGTCGAGCGCATTTCCCGCGGGGCGCGGGCTCAGGCGAGGTTCGAGCGGCGCGGGTAAGCGACCTGCGGATCGGTCAAGGTGTTCACCACGGCGGGCACTCCCGCCGTGAATGCCCGCTCCAGCGCGGGCCGCAGTTCGGCGGGCGCCGACACCAGCTCACCGTGTCCGCCGAGGGCCTTGACCACTTCGTCGTAGCGGGTGCCGGGCCGCAGTTCGGCGACGACGGAGTATCCGTACAGCATCTCCATGGGGTGCTTCTCCAGCGCCCAAATGCCGTTGTTGCCGATCACCGACACGACGTGAATACCGTGGCGTACCAGGGTATCCCACTCCATACCACTGAATCCGAACGCACCGTCGCCCTGCAGCAGGACCACCTGCCGGTCGGGCCGGGCCAGCTTGGCGGCCAGCGCATATCCCGGACCTGAACCGAGGCACCCGAAGGGCCCGCTGTCCAGCCAGGCGCCCGGCACGTAACTGTCGATCACCCGCCCTGCATACGAACCGAAGTCCCCCGCGTCGATCACCACGATGGCGTCGCGATCCAACAGCGGCTTGAGTTCGGCATACACCCGCATCGGGTGCAGCGGGCTGCGCTCGTCTGACAGCTCGGCGTGTTCGGCGGCACGGCCGGCGGATTCGACGGCGCGCAGGTCGGCGATCCAGGCGTCATGGTCGGCAGGTGGGCGATCGGCCAGTGCCGCGAGCGTCGCGGAAAGATCGCCGTACAGCTCGGCGGCGACCGCCCTTGGATGCGGCCGTTCTGGCACGACGCGGTCTGCGACGATCAGCTGGGTCTGCTCGCCAAACACGTCGCCGAAGCCGAGCCGGAAGTCCATCGGTACGCCGATCACCAGTGCGACATCGGCCTCTTTGAGCGCCTTCGACCGCGCGCGGGAGAACGCCAGTTCGTGGTCGGCGGGCACAGTTCCGCGCGCCATGCCGTTCATCAGCACGGGAATGCGCAACGCTTCGGCGAGCCCGAGCACGGCCGCCTCGGCGCGCCCCCACCACACGTTGGTGCCCGCCATGATCACCGGCCGCTTCGCCGTGGCGAGCAGACCGGCAGCCGCCGCTAGCGCATCGCCGTCGGCGGGCGCCGCTTCCGCGGGTGATGTGAGTGCACCGGGGGCGCCGGAATCATCTGCCTGCCCGAAGACGTGGTCCATGGGGAAGTCGACGAACGCCACGCCCGTCGGCGTCCCCCCCGAACCGGCCGCGGCGCGCAGCGCATCGTCGACGAGCCCGCCGACCGCGTCCGCCGACGGCGCGGTGGCGGCGAACCGGGTCAACGGAGCGACGAACGGCACATGATCGATCTCCTGCAGCGATCCTTGTCCCCAGCGCAGCGCCGGGGCCCGACCGCCGAGCACCAGCAGCGGGGACTGGTTCTGCTGGGCGGCGCCCATCGCGCTCATGCCGTTGGTCACGCCCGGCCCGGCGGTCAGCGCCGCCACTCCTGGCACGCGGGTGACCTTCGACCAGCCCTCGGCGGCGAAGGCCGCGGTCTGCTCGTGTCTGGTGTCGATCAGCCGGACACCTTCGGCGCGGCAGCCGTCGTAGATCGAGAACAGATGCCCACCGGAGAGGGTGAAGATCGTGTCGATACCGCTGGCGCGCAACCGGCGGGCGATCAGGTGTCCGGCGCCGATCGTGGTGCTCGGCGAAGCATCGGTGGTCATGGCCGCAGCATAATCTCGAGCCAATGGACCACATCGACGTGCTCACCGCGGGCGCAGGCCCCGTCGGTCTGACGGCAGCGATCGAACTCGCCCGCCGCGGCATCGACCTCCGCATCGTCGATCCATCTGCGTCCCCCGCAATTCGCCAAAGCGGTTGGGGTGCAGCCTCGTGCGCTCGAGGTCTTTGAGGGCATCTATGTCGTGCGGCCCGACGGCTACCTCTCCTACCGCTCGTCCGGCGTCGACACCGACGGCCTGACGGCCCATCTGGCGTCCACCTTCGGCACGAGCGTGTCGACCCCAGCGGCACGCGACCTGGGGTAGCTTCGCCGCAGGCCGACTCCGGCGGAGGGAGGTGTCGCGCGGTGGACACCGCCACGTTCGAGTCCTCGATCGACTGGAGTCGCGAGCTTCTCAACTCCGCCGTCTGGGTGCTTGTCGCGTTCGCCATCACCGCGCCGTGCCTGATCGTGGTTCTCGTGCTGATCGGGCGGCTGACCGAATGGGGCCGCCAGTTCTGGCGAATCAGCGGTCCGTACTTCGTCGGCAGCCAGAGCCTGGTGGTCTGGATCATGTTGGCGCTGCTGCTGGCCTCGACCATCATCGCTGTTCGCATCTCGGTCCTGATCAGTTACTACACCAACGACGTCTTCACGTCGTTGCAGGTCGCCCTGCAGGGAATCGCCACCGACAGAGGCGACATCACCGACTCCGGCATCCACGGGTTCTGGGTGACCATCGGAATCTTCCTGATTCTTGCTGTCGTGCACGTCGTCCTGAGCCTGGCCGACATGTACCTGATGCAGCGCTTCATCATGCGGTGGCGAATCTGGTTGAGCAGCAGGCTGATCGATGACTGGCTCGGTGACTTCGCCTACTACCGAAGGCAATTCTTCCGTCACGCGGGCGACAACCCCGACCAGCGGATCCAGCAGGACATCGACATCTTCACCACGGGGGTGGGCGGACAGCCGAACAACCCGGCGTACGGCTCGGGCAACACACTGCTGTTCGGTGCCGTAGGGGCGGTGCTGTCGGTGATCGCGTTCGGTGCGATCCTGTGGCAGCTGTCGGGCGCCCTGACGGTCGGTGGGCTCACCCTGCCGCGCGCCCTGTTCTGGATCGTCATCGCCTATGTGCTGGCGGCCACCGTCATCGCGTTCGTCATCGGCAGACCGCTGATCCAGCTGAGCTATCTCAACGAGCTGCGCAACGCGAGCTTCCGATACGCGCTGGTGCGGGTTCGCGACGCCAGCGCCGCCATCGGGTTGTACCGCGGCGAGGCCGTCGAACGCCGACTGCTCGGCGGGCGGCTGTCGGAGGTGATGGCCAATTACGGGAACTGGCTGAGCCGGATGGTGCGTTTCACCGGCTGGAATCTGACCGTGAGCCAGGCGATCAACCCGTTGCCGTATGTGGTTCAGGCGCCGCGGCTGTTCGCGGGCAGGATCACCTTCGGCGACGTGATCCAGTCGGCGACCGCGTTCGTCACCATCCACAACGCGCTGTCGTTCTTCCGGGAGGCCTACGACCAATTCGCGAGTTACCGCGCGGCGGTGATCCGGCTCGACGGCCTGGTCGAGGAGAACGCCCGTGCCCGCACCTTCAGCCAGGTCACCACAGCGAGCTCCGTCGACGGGTCGTTGACGGTGGCCGGCGTCGAGGTGCGAACCCCCGACGGCGCGAATCTCGTTCGAAGGCTTGACTTCGCCCTCCAACCGGGCGACACGCTGCTCGTGAGCGGGCCGTCTGGAATCGGCAAGACCGTGCTGATGCAGAGCCTCGCCGGGCTCTGGCCGTTCGTCTCGGGAAGTGTCCGGCTGCCGCTGGGCAGACAGGCCGTGATGTTCGTGCCGCAACTGCCCTATCTCCCCCTCGGCGACCTCCGCGCCGTCACGTCCTACCCCAACGCACGACGGCGCGATCGGCGACGCGGAGATGCAGCAGGCGCTGATCAAGGTCGCCCTTCCACAGCTGGCGATCCGGCTGAACGAGGTTTCAGACTGGGCGAAGGTGCTGTCGGTCGGGGAGCAGCAGCGCATCGCCTTCGCCCGCATCCTGCTCACCAAGCCGAAGGCCGTGTTCCTCGACGAGTCGACCTCCGCGCTCGACGAAGGTCTCGAGCTGACCCTGTACGAACTCGTCCGCGCCGAACTGCCGGAGATGATTTTGGTCAGCGTGAGTCATCGCGCCACGGTCGAGCAGTTCCACGCCCGCCATCTCACGCTCGTCGGCGGTGGCCGGTGGCGGCTCGACACGCTGACCACGGGCAGTTGAGACGTCCGCAAGGCTGGCCGCAGCGTGCCGGGGTACCTTGCCCGCATGGAATCGGAAATGTGGACTCCGACGCTCGACTGGGGAAACGAGCTATGGGTATCGCTGGTGTGGCTGGGAAAGGCCTGGGCGATCGCCGCCGTAGCCACCTTGATCATCGGCGTCCTCATTGCCAACTTCACCGTCTGGGGCCGCCAATTCTGGCGGATCACCGGCGCGTACTTCACCGGCGCGGAAAGCGTCAAGGTCTGGCTGTGGCTCGGCGCGATTCTTTTCGTCGTGATGCTGGGTGTGCGTGTCGACGTGTTACTCAGTTACTACAGCAACGACATGTCGAACGCCTTCCAGGCCGTCGCGGGGGGGCTCAGCACCGGCAACGACGCCCTCAGGGAATCAGGCAAGCAAGGCTTCTACTTCTCGATGGTGACCTTCTCCATCCTGGCCACCCTCTTCATCGCGCAGCTGTTGATCGACATGTTCATGGTGCAGAGGTTCTGCCTCGCGTGGCGGGCGTGGCTGACCGATCAACTCACCGGCGACTGGCTCACCGGCAAGGCGTACTACCGGACCCGCTTCATCGACGACAAGATCGACAACCCCGACCAGCGCATCCAGGGCGACATCGACATCTTCACAGCCAACAACGGCCCGCTGCCCAACGTTCCCTACTACTCCTCGCAGAACACCCTGCTGTTCGGCGCGATCAGCGCGGTGGCGTCGATCGTCTCGTTCACCGCGATCCTGTGGGGGCTGTCCGGCCCGATGACGCTGCCGCTGATCGATTACGAGCTTCCGCGCGCGATGTTCTGGATCGGCATCGTATTCGTCCTGTTCGCGTCGATCATCGCCTTCTGGATCGGCAGGCCGATCATCTGGCTGTCGTTCAGCAACGAGAAGTTCAACGCCGCCTTCCGCTATGCCCTGGTGCGACTGCGCGACTCGTCGGAAGCGGTCGCCTTCTACCGCGGCGAGGTCGCCGAGCGGACCGGCCTGCGCCGGATGTTCGCCGCGGTCGTCGACAACTACAAGCGCTATGTCCTTCGGTCACTGGGGTTCAATGGGTGGAACTGGTCGATGGGTCAGCTGATCGTGCCGCTGCCCTACCTTCTGCAGTTCCCACGGTTCTACAGCGGTGAGATCATGCTGGGCGCGATGTCGCAGTCCGCATCGGCTTTCGGGTCGATCCAGTCGGGGCTCTCCTGGTTCCGCAACGCCTACGACCTTTTCGCCGGCTACCGTGCCGCGATCATCCGTCTTCACGGTCTCGTCACCGCCAACGAAGAGGGCAGGGCGCTGCCGGAGATCACGACGACCCCGTGCGTCGACGGCACCGTGCAGCTCACCGACGTCGAGGTCAGGACCCCGGACGGCAAGCAACTCATCAACCCGCTCGACCTCCGCCTCGAGGTGGGCGACACCATGGTCGTCACCGGGCAGTCGGGCGTCGGCAAGACGACATTGCTGCGCAGCCTGGCCGAGTTGTGGCCGTTCACGTCCGGCGTGCTGACCCGTCCGTGCGGACCGAACGAGACCATGTTCCTGTCGCAGCTGCCCTACGTCCCGCTCGGTGACCTGCGCGCCGTGGTGACGTATCCGAACGAAGAGGGTTCCGTCGACGACGAGACGCTCAAGCGGACGCTCGAGAAGGTGGCTCTCCCGCACCTCGTCCCCCGCCTCGACGAGGTGTTGGACTGGGCAAAGGTGCTGTCCCCCGGTGAACAGCAGCGGATCGCGTTCGCTCGCATCCTGCTGACCAAACCGAAGGCCGCGTTCCTCGACGAGTCCACTTCGGCACTCGACGAGGGCCTGGAGTATCTGCTCTACAACCTCGTGCGCACCGAGCTTCCGGACACCATTCTGGTCAGCGTCAGCCACCGCAAGACCGTGGAACAACACCATACTCACGAACTCGAACTGCTCGGCGGTGGCGACTGGCGGTTCGGCCGCGTCTCGGGTGAGGAAACAGAACCCGCGCCGGTGTGATCGCAGCGGGGGTAGTTTCCCCGCATGGAAACCTTTACGCCGTCCCTGGTTTGGGGCGACGAGCTCGTCGCGTCGGCGTTGTGGGTGGCGAAGGCCTGGGTGT
Organism: uncultured Actinomycetota bacterium; assembly: GCA_963786995.1. Taxonomy (GTDB): domain Bacteria; phylum Actinomycetota; class Actinomycetes; order Mycobacteriales; family Mycobacteriaceae; genus Mycobacterium. The sequence goes on from CAWBBH010000014.1 coordinate 270,855, forward strand.
TCGCCGCAATCGGCGTCGTTGTCGTCTGCGCCTTGCTCGCCCGCTACAGCGTTTGGGGCAGACAGTTCTGGCGTGTCACCGGTGACTATTTCACCGGACGCGACAGTGTCCCGGTGTGGGGACTGCTTGGCGTGCTGCTGGCTTTGGTGATGATCGACGTGCGCATCGTCGTCCTGTTCACCTATCAGTCCAACGACCAGTTCTCGGCCATGCAGGCGGCGTTCGAGGGCGAGGGAACCGCCAAAGACATTGCCATACAGGGCTTTTGGAAAGCCATTCTGATCCTTGCCGCCTTGGTCGTGGCCAGGGTGAGCCGAACCCTGCTCGACACCTACCTGATGCAGCGCTTCATCATCCGATGGCGTGTGTGGCTCACCCACCGGTTGACCGGCGACTGGCTGGAGGGCGACGCGTACTACCGCGGACGGTTCATCGACCAGCCGATCGACAATGCCGACCAGCGAATCCAGCAGGACATCGACATTTTCACCACCGGAACCGGCCCGGAAACGAACACGCCGACCGTGAGCACGGCCCAGACCCTGTTGTTCGGAACAATTTTCGCGATCGTCTCGGTGGTCGAGTTCACCCCCATCCTGTGGGGGCTGTCGGGGCCGCTGACGCTGTTCGGCCTCACCGTGCCCAAGGCGCTGTTCTGGATCGCGCTGCTGTACGTCGCGCTCACCACCATCGTCGCATTCTGGATCGGTCGCCCGCTGATCCGGCTGTCCTTCCGCAACGAGCTCACCAACGCGGCTTTCCGCTACGCGCTTGTCCGCGTGCGCGAGGCAGGTGAGGCCATCGGTCTGTACCGGGGTGAGCGTGCCGAGCGCGGCGAGTTGATGAGCCGGTTCGCGGCGATCATCGCCAACTATCGGGCATTCGTCCGACGCGGTATCGCCTTCCTCGGCTGGAACAGGTCGATGAACGAGATCGTCGACCCGCTGCCGACGATCATCCAGGCGCCGCGGCTGTTCGCGGGCGAGATCGCGTTCGGAGATGTCACCCAGTCGTCGAGCGCGTTCAACCAACTGCAGGGGTCGCTGTCGTTCTTCCGCTCGGTCTACGACGCGTTCGCGAGCTACCGCGCCGCCATCATCCGTCTGCACGGCCTCGTTGTCGCCAACGAATCGGCAAGGGATCTACCGACTTTGACGGCGCTGCCGAGCACCGACGGGTCGCTCGACCTGAACAGCGTCGAGGTGCGCACCCCCGCGGGCGCGCGGCTGATCGATCCACTCGATGTCCGGCTCGAGCCGGGCGAGTCGCTGGTGATCACCGGCGGATCGGGCAGCGGCAAGACCACCCTGCTTCGCAGCCTGGCGCAGCTGTGGCCGTTCACGTCGGGCACACTGCGGCGGCCGCAGGACGATACGATCTTCCTGTCTCAGCTGCCGTACATGCCGCTCGGCGACCTGCGGGGGGTGATCTGCTATCCGTCGGAGCCGGGCAGGCATTCCGACGACGAGGTCCGCGCGGCGCTCGACACCGTGTCGCTCGGGCACCTGGGCAGCCGCCTCGACGAGGTGGCCGACTGGTCGAAGATCCTCTCGCCGGGTGAGCAACAGCGCATCGCGTTCGCCCGCGTGCTGCTCGCCAAGCCGAAGGTGGTCTTCCTCGACGAGGCGACGTCGGCGCTCGACGAGGGTCAGGAATTCGCGCTCTACCGCGCGTTACGTACCCAGCTTCCCGACTGCATCGTGGTCAGCGTCAGCCATCGCCCGACGCTCGACCAGCATCACGACCGCAGGCTCGAGCTGCTCGGCGACGGCGGCTGGCGACTGTCGCCGGTCTAGTCTGCTGCCGCTCGGGTTCCGGCGCGGCGGCCGAAGAAGGACCCTTCGCCCAGCTGGGTGCCGCTGGCGTAGCCCTTGCCGTCCTGGGCGATGTTCGAGGCACAGGCGCCCGCTGCGTAGAGGCCGGGGACCACGGTGTCGTCTTCTCGAAGGACCTGGCCGTCGATCGTCACCGCCAGCCCGCCCATCGTGAAGCCGGAGTACATCGCGCGACCCAGGGACAGGTCGAACGCCGCCCACGGCCCTTTCGTCTGCGGCGCAATGTATTCCGGCTGTTTACCGAAGTCGGGGTCCTCGCCCTTGGCCGCGTGTTCGTTATACCTGGCGAGCGTCGCGACCAGGTTGCCTTCTCCAATCCCCAGGGCGGCTTCCATTTCCTCGACGGTTTCCCAGCCGTCGATGAACTTGATCAGGGGCATCTCTGGCATCTGCATGTGTTCCTCATCGACGATGAGGTACGCGATCTGCTCGGGTTGCTCGAGGACGAAGGCCGACGTGCGCGAGTGGTAGGAGTCCTCGGTCACGAACCGCTTGCCGTCCTTGTTGACGATGATGCCCGTCAACAGAATCTCCGGCGGATACGCGGCTGCGGTGATGAACTGCTGGTCCAGGTTCACCGCGACGCCACCCGCGGAGACCCCCATCCGGATGCCGAGGCCGTCGTCGTTGGGGTTGCCGAGAATGTAGGGCTCGACGACACCATGATGCTTGGTGCGCCGCTTCTGTCCGAGGGCTGGCGTGTGCTCGGCCACCATCTCGGGGTTCATCGCGAACCCCCCCGCGGCGATGATGACCGCTTTCGCCTTGACCGCACCGGCTTCGCTGAAGTGCTTCCATGAGACGCCGACCACTCGATTCTCCTGGCTGCTGTCGACGACGAGGTTGGTCACGCCTGTCTCGTAGCGGACCTGCACACCGAGCTCGTCGGCGCGCTTGAGCATCAGGTCGATGACCATCGCCGCGCCACCGAGTTCACCCGGCACCGGCACGGAATGTCCGCGCGGCGCGGGCTTGGCCTTCTCGGTGAACGGAAACACCTTCTCGTTGCCCGTGTACGACAATCCCTCGGTGCCCGGGGGAACGACGATCTTGCCGGGGTAGAACGTGCGCTCGAACTGAAACCCCAAGTCCTCCAGCCAGTTGAAGTGCTCGACGCTGCCCTCGCAGTAGGTCCGTATCTTGTCATGATCCGGGTCCGGGGACACCGCGACCAGATATTTGTACATCTCCTCTGCGCTGTCGTCGAAGCCGGTCGCCTGCTGCACCGCCGTCCCGCCACCGAGATAGAAGTGGCCGCCGGCCATGGAGCTCGTGCCGCCCGCCGCGGCGGCCTTCTCCAGCACCAGCACCCGCGCACCTGCGGCCGCTGCGCTGATCGCGGCCGCGCCCCCGGAGATGCCGAAGCCGATCACCAGGACGTCGACATCGTCGGACCACGTCGAAACGTCTTCGGCGGCCACCGTCTCGGGTATCTGGGTGCTCACTGCTGCTCCTGCTTCACGTAATCGAAGAACGCCCGGATCTCGGGCGGGATGTGCGCGATCTCGATGTAGGGCACCCCGGCCGCCTCCGCGCTGACATAGGCGAACTCCATTCCGCCGGGCATGGTTCCGCGCTGTACCACCTCAGCTGAGCCGATCGCCGCGTCGACGTCGTCGACCTCCCGGCAGATGTGGTGCAGTCCGGGTCCGGCCCGGTCGAGGAACTCGCTGTAGACGCTGTCGCCCTCCACCGGCGCGATCAACTCGAGCTGGGTGTCGCCCGCATAGCTGAACGATATGTGTGCGGTGAAGTCCGCCGGTTGCCCGCGGTACTCGCAGGTGTCCGGGCCGAAGTGCACGCCGGGGACACGGATCCACGTGCGGGCACCCAACAGCGTGGTCAGCGCGTTTTCGGTGGCATCCAGATCGGTCGTCACCCAGGCGATCTGGACAGGTGTCTGATCATGCATCGCACACGAGGATATCCCCGGCACGCGCGGCTGGCTAGAACGTGTTCTAGTTTTCTCCCAGGTAGGCGGCGATGCACCGGTCGGCAGCCTCGCGCGCCCAGTCCGGGTCGGCTCCGGACGCCACGTTCGCCGCGTACCAGGCCTCGCCGGACTCCCTGGTGAAGCGGCGGCCATCCGCCGACGCCATCCACTCCTGACCTGCCGACTGCTCCACAGCCGCGCCGGTCGACAGGTGAATCGTCAGACCGACCAGCGCCCCGTCGTACCCCATGCCGACGGCGCCGGGACCGAACTGCTCCCAGTGATCGTCGACGTGGGCGATGTGCTGGAGTTCGAATCGCGAACGCTGTTCGCCCTCGTCGGTCACCCGTACTTCGATCCAGCTGACACCGCCGCCGAATTCCCATGTCGCGGAGAACTCACGTGGCGGGTCGCACGTGAGGACTGTGCCGTGGGCGTTGCCGTCGAGTTGATATCGACCGCCGACCCGAAGGTCGCCGGTGATCGGCAGGAACCACCGAGGGATGCGCTCGATGTTCGTGCACGCGTCCCACAGGTCGGCGGCGTCTGTGTCGTACGTCTGGCTGATGGTGACGACGCGGGCCTCCCCCGCCTCCAAGGTCCGATTGCCGACCGTGCGACGCACGGCGCTGATCTGCTGGTCGACCTCCATCATGGTGTGCTCCTTCGTCGTTGTCGTTTCCCGCGGGCGATCTCGGTGGCGAGTGCGTCGAGTTTGGGCGTCCAGAAACGACGGAACCCGGCCAGCCACTCGTCGATTTCGCGCATCGCCTCTCCGTTGACGGCGTAGAGGCGCCGCTGCCCATCGGGGCGTACCGAGGTGAAACCATTGTCGCGCAACACCTTCAGGTGCTGCGAGACCGCCGGCTGACTGATGTCGAACTCCGCCTGGATCGTCGCGGTGATCACCCCCGCGGTGAGCTCGCCGTCGACGAGGAGTTCGAGGATGCGGCGGCGAACCGGGTCGGAGAGAACGTCGAACGCGTGCACCGGTCGATACTAAAAACCGGCGCTTATATAAGTCAAGTCTTTAGGCTGTGCCGGATGCGGACTGCACGACGTCCTCGCGCGCCTGCTGGCTGGCTGTATGCCAGGACACCGCAGCCGGGTAGTTGCCCCAGGTGCTGTTGAACATGCCGACGATCGCGGCACGCCCGTCGGGGGTCACGACGTACACGGGGCCGCCGGAATCGCCTTTTTGGCTGACGATGCCGTTGGCCATCGTGAACCAGCCGTTGTTGACAGCCTCGATGTTCCCGCAACTCTCTCCCGTGATCACGCCGAAGTGGCAGATCGGAAGACCCGGCGCGGGCACGATGCCGGGATCGGAGAAGAGGATTCGCCCGCCGGGCAGGATGTCGTTCACGGCGACGTCCGGCGCGATGCTGATGGACTCCCAGTCCGAGATCATGTGGTCGGTGGCGACGGTCGCGCCGTCGGGGGTGTTGTCACGGAACATCGCCAGCGTGCCGATCGGATTTTTGTCCCGGTCGACCACCGGTCCGTTGCCGCGGCAGTGACCCGCGGTGAACGCGGTGCGCGAGCCCGGGTCGACGAACCCGAGTGTGCACACGCTCGACCCCTGGTGGATCTCCATGCCCGGGTAGACCAGCACGCCGGGATCGGCCAGCGCGGGCGCCGGGGGAATGGTCAGCGCAAACATCGAGGCGGCCGCCGCTGCGGCCAACGAGCGCAACCACTGTCGGCGCACTGTGATCTCCGATTCGTTGGGGTCAGTGGCCCTCCACCCTACCGGCGGGGGCGCACACAGCAAGGCAGCCCGGGTCATTCGACCCGGGCTGCCTGCGTCACTGCGGCTAAGGAATCGTCAGCACCTGACCCGGATGAATCAGATCGGGGTTGCTGATGCCGCTGGCATCGGCGATTCGCTGGTACTTGCTGCCGTCACCGTAGAAGCGCTCGGAGATCGCCCACAGCGTGTCACCGGAGACCACCGTGTAGGTGCGAGGAGCAGGCGGTGGCGGCGGTGGTGGTGGCGGTGGCGGAGGCGGTGGTGCCGGAGCCTCAGCGGGCGGCAGCGGTTCTTCTGCCGCGGCAGGCGCGACTTCGGGCGCCGACGGGGGCACGACCTCGGGCGCCGCGGCGTCACCAATCATGGGTGGATGCGGAGCTTCGTCGGTGTTGGTGCCCGACGCCCACGCGACGCCGTCGAACCCGTACACCACGACGTTGCGGTCGTCCTGCAGGATCAGCCGGATGTCCTTGGCGCCCTTGGTATCGGTGTGCCAGATCGGCTTGTCCGACGTGTAGAGCACGACGTTGCCGTCCTTCTGCACCTCGAGACGCTCGGCGTCCTGGCCGTTCGTCCCCGTCGCCCAGACGGCCTGGCCCTGCGCGGCAAGCACCAGGTTGCCGTCGTCCTGCAAGGTGAGCGTGTACGCCCCGTTCTTCGACGTCAGCGATTGCCCTCGTTCGAGCTTCTCACCGATGGCGAGCCTGTCAGTCACGTCCTACGCCCCTTTCTCGAGGCGACATCCTGTCGTCGATTGACGTGGACATCTGATCCCCGAACCCAACCCGGCTGAGCTTACTCATCCCGGTTACCCGTGTGTGCGGTTCGGATCGCGCCAATCCGAACGTCGCGCGAACGCTACGTATGACGCTCAGGAATCGAAGCCGAGGCCCAGCGCGTCGAGCGTGCGCAGCAGCACGTTCCGCCGGCCCGCGGAGTGGTCGGCGCGGTCGAGCGACCAGCGGGTGGCCTGGATTCCGATGCTTGCCAACGGCTCAGGTGGGAACGGCAGCGGCCGCTTGCGCACCATTTCCAGTTCGGTGCGCTCGGTGGGTCGCCCGTCGAGCAGATCAAGGCACACATCGGCGGCGAACCGGGCTGCGCAGACGCCGAGCCCGGTGAAGCCGTTCACGTAGGCGACCCGGCCGTCGCGGGCAAGCCCCCAGTGCGCACAGAACCTGGTGTTGGTGTCGATGGCGCCGGCCCAGCGGTGACTGAACGAGACGTCATCGAGTTGGGGAAAGGTGAGGAAGAAGTGCGCGGCGAGCAGCCGGTAACTGGCGGGCCGGTCTTCGTACGCCGGCTTGACCTTGCCCCCGAAGTGATAGATCGCGTCGTAACCGCCCCACACGATGCAGTTGTCGGCAGACAGCCGATAGTAGTGAAACTGGTTGCCGCAGTCGCCGATTCCCTGGCGATTGGCCCATCCGATCCGGCCGAGCTGCTCGTCGGAGAGCGGCTCGGTGGCCAGGACGTAATCGTAGACCGGCACCGTCTGCAGCCGATTGCGCACCACCAGGCTCGGGTAGACGTTGGTGGCCAGTACGGCCTGGTCGGCGGTGATCGTGGCATTGTCCGCCGTGAACGTGAGCGCGCCGCTCGAGCCGCCGTCCATACCCGTGATGTTGGTGTGCTCGAAGATGCGCACGCCCGCCTGCGCGCAGGCCCGTGCGAGTTCGAACGCAAGCTTCGCCGGATGCACGATGGCGGTGGTGTCGGGGCTGAACAGGCCGGCCTGATACGTCGGCGAGGCGACCTCGGCGCGTACCTCCTGCTGCGTGACGAACTTCCCCTCCCCTTCGTCGGCAGCCTCCCGCAGCCAGGCCACCTGGTGCGGTTCGGTCGCGACCGACAGCATTCCGGTGCGCTGCCACTCACAGTCCAGACCGAGGGACCGGATATCTTCACCCATGCCGTCGAGGTTCTCGCGGCCCATCGCCTCGAGTGCGTCGAAGTCGTTGGGCCAGCGTGCCTTTCCGTTGGCGACGCCGTGAGTCAGGCTCGCGTCGACGAAACCGCCGTTGCGCCCCGATGCCGCCCATCCGACACGTCCGGCGTCGACGACCACCACCTTCTGGCCCGGATTGCGCTGTGCGGCATGCAAAGCCGCCCATAGTCCGGTGTAGCCCGCGCCGACCACGAGGAGGTCGGCAGTCAGTGAGCCGGACAGGTTCTTATAGGACGGCCTCGGCATGTCCAGCCACATCGAACCGAAGGCACTGTCCGCCAACGACCGGTCGATGAGACCGGGGTCGACGTGGGAATCGAACACCGTCTGCACACCGCGACACTACGGGGTACACCGGTGTCCGCGGTGACAAATCGTGCTGCAGTGGGTGTCCGGTGCGATCGAGGGGGTGGGTGCCGCTATTTCGCCACGCTGACCGGCGCGGCGATGTCGGGCTGCACTGACTGCCGGGGCTGCCAGCCCGGCGGGCCGAAGATGAAGCCCATCCGGTCACGCCACCGCCGTGCGCCGCGGACATCCCGCGCGATCGCCACGTATTCGTGGGTCTGCAGCTTCCAGATGTTGTAGGTGTCCACCTGCTTGGTGAGTCCGTAGTGCGGCCGGAACTCCTCGGGTTGAAAACTGCGGAACAACCTGTCCCAGATGATCAATATCCCGCCGTAGTTCCTGTCCAGGTAGATCTCGTCCATTCCGTGGTGCACACGGTGGTGCGACGGCGTGTTGAAGACGAATTCGATTGGCCGCCAGAGCTTGCCGATGCGCTCGGTATGGATCCAGTACTGGTAGATCAGATTGATGGAGAAGCTGGCGAACACCATCCACGGGGGCACGCCGAAGAGCGGAAGCAGCGCCCGAAGGAAAACGTCCCCGCTGATGTTCCACTTCTGCCGCAGCGCGGTGGCGAGGTTGAAGTACTGGCTGGAGTGGTGTGCCTGATGGGTGGCCCAGAAGATCCGGACGCGGTGCGCCATCCGGTGATACCAGTAGTAGAGGAAGTCGACCCCGACGATGGCGATGACCCAGGTGTACCAGGCGTCAGCGGGAAGCTGCCACGGCGCCACGTACACGAAGAGGGCCGCGTAGCCGACCAGCGCGATCCCGTTCATGACCGCGCTTGTGGCGACGGACACCAGGCCCATCTGGATGCTCGCCCACGCGTCGGGCCGCAGATAGGCACCCGATGGGGCGCGTTCGGTCTCGGTGTGCGCGAGCTTGCGCGCGGCCGCCCACTCGATGATGAGCAGGATCAGGAAAAAGGGAACCGCGAACGTCACCGGGTCATGCATCAGCGGCGGAAGCACGTGCTCCCATGCGTTGGCCCAGTCCACGTCCGACACCTCCCGGAATGGAGTTTAGCGAGGGTGGGTTCCACTACCTGAAGTTGAGCACCTGAGTGCCCCAGGTGGCCCGGATGTCGTTGTCGATGTCGCTGACGACGGAGTCCTGTCGATCGATCAGCAGGCTCGCCCAGTCGGGGTCCTCATATCGAGGCCATTCCGGTTCACCTGGAAGTCCGGTCGGCTTGCCGCCCACCGCGAAGTTGACCCAGCGGGTGCGCATCCGCTCCGACACCGCGCCACCGGTCTTCAACCCGCCGAGTTTGAAGGTCGGATCCTTGGCACTCGACACGAGATTGCCCCATACGAACGGCAATTCGGTCGCGTGTGCGGCCGCGATGCGCAACAGGCGCAGCATGGGGGTGGCGAAGTCGAATCGGTACAGGTACACCGGCGCGACGGCGCTGTGCCCTTCGGCCAGCCACACCGAGGGCATCCGGAAGCCGAGGTCGCGCGCCACGCCCATCCCTCTGGCCTTGCCGCGCATACGGGCATAGGCGGCGCCCAGCTGATCGTCTGTGGGCAGCTGGAGATGCGGTTGCTCGGTAGTTCATCGTGACGACGACCTCGCCGTCTTCGGCGATCACCGTGCCGTCGTAGAGCGGTCGGCTCGCCGAGCCCAGAATGTAGGCCCCGCCGTGCACCCACACCATCACCGGCTTGCGGTCGCCCGCCGCGGTGTCTGACGACGCCCAGACATTGAGCGTGAGACAGTCCTCGCTCTGAGGGGCACCCAGGTCGATCGGAATCCGGGGATCGACGGGTTGCGGGCAGACGAAGCCGAATCGGGTGGTGTCTGCGACGGTCGTCCACGGTTCCACGGGCTGCGGCGACCGCCATCTCAGGTCCCCGATCGGTGGGGCGGCGTACCGGACGCCCTTCCACTGCGATCACCCGGCCGTCATCGGCACCGCGGACTGGGCCGTTGACGGTTTCCACCAGGGTGTTGCCGCGCTTCATGGCCGTCCATGTTACCGAGGCCTAGCTCTTGACAGCGCGGGACTCGACACGAAATGGTATGGAAGTGAGGCAAGATGTCACATTCATATCAGGGGTCGGCTTATGAACGCGCTGCGTCGCTGGATCGTCGACGACTTCGAGAAGGCCGCGGGCCGCCATGACGATCCGAAGATCTACGGCGGACCCGAGGGTGACCCCGGGCTGACCGGGCCGGGCAGCATGTCGTGGGAGATCAACTCCGATATCGCCTCGGTGTCGGCGGCGGGTCTGCCCGCGATCGTGATGGAGATCCTGCATCCCTCCGTCGTGGCAGGCGTTCAGGACCTGTCCGACTACCGCGAGGACCCGTTCGCGCGGGCTCGCGCCACCCTCGGCTATGTGCTGGTCACCACATTCGGCAACACCGAGTCGGCCATGGCGGTGATCGAACGGGTCAAGCACATTCACTCGTTCGTCAACGGCACCCGACCCGATGGTGTGCCGTACCGGGCTCTGGACCCCGAATTGATCGCCTGGGTGCACACCTGCATTCCGTGGATGATCCTTCGCGCCTACGAAGCGACGAACAGGCCGCTGTCGCGACGGGAGAAGGATCGCTACCTCGGCGAGCAGGCGGTCATCGGCAGACTGGGCGGCGCCGACTGGGTACCCGAGACGCAGGCCGAGCTCGAGGACTACGTCGAGTCGATGCGGGCGCGGCTGTCGGTCAACGCGCAGACGCGGGAGTTCATCGACTTCCTGATGACCTCGCCATTCTTCCCCGACCTACCCGACAGGATCGACCGGCAACTACACAGGTTCGCGATCTACGCCGGCATGAGCCTGGCGCCGCGGTGGGCGCAGGAACTCATCGGCTACGACCGCCCGCCCATGCTGACGCGCGCGCTGACGGCGCCGGTGCTGCGCATGGACGCCCACCGGGTGCGATGGGCGTTCGGCGCGCCTCGGTATCGGGTGATGGCGCAGCGCCGTGCGGCTGGCGTCACCCAGCCGACGGTCGTCGCGTCGTGACCGGCCTGCATCTCGTCGAGGTCGTCGGCGGCGCGACGGCGGGCGGCTTGGTCGACGAGGCGTCCGACCGGACCAGCCAGCGCATCCTCGATGCGGCCTTGGCCGAGGCGGCATCCGTTGGGCTGCAACGCATCACGGTCGAGGAAGTGGTTCGCCGGGCAGGAGTGTCACGGATGACGGCGTATCGCCGCTACCCGCGCAGGGATGACCTGGTGGCTGCCCTTGCCCGCCGGGAGACCCAGCGCTTTCTCGGCGCGGTGGCCGATGCGATCGACAGCGCCGAGAACCCGCGGGAGGGTGTCGCGGAAGCATTCATCGCCGCGGTCTCGTTCGCGCGCGAACATCCGATCCTCCGCAGGGCCGCCCAGAACGAGCCTGCGCCGATCGCGGACTCGGTGGAATTGTTGACGATGGGCTCGGCGTTCATCGCCAATTACATCCACGGCGACGCACCCGGCACTGCCGGCCAGCAGGTGCGCTGGGTGGCCGACGTGTTCGCGCGGCTGTTCTTCACCTACATATCGATGCCGCCCAGCGACCCCGACTTCGCCGACGACGCCGAGCTGCGCCGGTTCGCCCACGAGGTCCTGACGCCGATGGTGGAGCGCGCGACCGCGCAGCTCGACTAGCTTGTAAGCCGTGCGCAAATGGGTGCTGCTCGGTGCGGCGATCATCGTCGAGGTGGCGGCCACCCTGTCTTTGCGTGCCTCGCAGGATGATTCGGCATGGTTGCTCGTCGTCGTCGCAGGCTACAGCGGCGCCTTCGTGCTGCTCACGTTGGTGCTGCGGGCCGGCCTGTCCATCGGCGTCGCGTACGGAATCTGGGGTGCGCTCGGCACGGCGGGCACCGCTGTGCTGGCCGCGGCCATGTTCGGCGACCCGTTCACGATTCCGATCGCAGTCGGCATCGCGTTGATCATCGCCGGGGTGTTGTGTGTCGAGTTGGGGTCGAGGCAAGTCGACGAGACCTCCGCCTGATGTGGGCCGCGCTGATCGGGGCGATCCTCTTCGAGGTGCTCGCGACGATCGCGCTGCGGGCCTCCGAGGGTTTTCGCAAGCGGATCTGGATCATCCCCGTCACCCTCGGCTACGTGGCGTCGTTCTGCCTGCTGTGGCTGACGCTGAGGCTGGGCATGCACGTCGGCATCGCCTACGGCGTCTGGACCGCGTGCGGAGTGGCGCTGGTGGCGATCGCAGCCAGGGTGCTCTTTCGCGAACCGCTCACCTGGTTGATGGTCGCCGGCATCGCGCTGATCGTCGCGGGCGTACTGACTATCGAGATGGCTGGCGCCGCGGGGTGAGCGCCACCGCGAGAAGCATCGCGGCCACCGCGGCAGCGGGCACCACCAGCAGCCCGACCCGCAGGCTCGTCGCATCCGCGATCAGCCCGACGACCGGCGGAGAGGCGACGAATCCGATCCGCATCAGCCAGGTCACCGCTGTCAGGCCGGTGCCCGCTCTCAGGCCGGGCAGCTGATCGGCGCCGTGCATGGCGGCGGGAACGAGGGTGGCGACTCCGAAACCCGCCGCCGCGAAGCCGGCGATCGTGCCGGGAACGCTGGGGAACGCCAGCGCCAGGCCCATCCCCGCCGCGGTGATGAGTCCACCGGCTCTCGCGACGGCGCGCTCGCCGAACCTGTCGACCAGCCGGTCGCCGATCATCCGCCCCACGAACTGGGACGCGACCATCGCAATGTAGCCAGACGCCGCGAGCGCGCCCGGCGCACCCAGCCCATCCCTCAAATACACTGTGGCCCATGAGCTTGCTGCGTCCTCGACCAGCGCGCCCGCGATCGCGATGAACACCAGCGCGACCAGCGTGGCGGATACCGCGAAGCCGGGTCGGCCCGCGGTGGCGGCGCCGGCTGACGGGTGATCGGCTTCATCGGGGCCGCGCAGCAGGAACGGGTACGCGGCCAGCACCACCGCGCTGAACAACGCGGCAGACACCGCCAGATGCGTGGTGCGGGGAATGTCCAACGCGATCGCCGCCGCGCCCATCGCGCCGCCGAGCACCGCGCCCGCCGACCACACGGCGTGCAGCGAGTTGATGATCGAGCGCCCGTAGTTGCGTTGGAGGCGCAACGCGTGGGCGTTCTGTCCGACGTCGGTGACCGAGTCGGCCGCGCCCGCGACGAACAGCGCCGCGGCGAGAGTGACCGCCGACGGAGCCAGTGCCGCGACGAGGATGAACACCGCGATGCCGAGGCTGCCTGCCACCGCGACGCGCGATGACCGGAATCGGCGGATCAGCGCCGCCGCAGCGGGGCCGGCCACCAGGGCACCGGCCGAGAATGCCGCGATCGCGACTCCGTAGTGCGCGTTGGACAGCCCGAGATCGGATTTGATCTCCGGATACCGCGGCAACAGGTTGGCGAACAAGGCCCCGTTGGTCAGGAACAAGGCCGCTACCGCGAACCTGGCCCGCCGATTGCGCACCGCGACGCCGTCGTCGTCGAGTCGTCGCTGTGCCACGGGCACCGACGTTACCGACGAGAAGCCCACCGCCGACGCGGCGGAGTGGAAGGCTGAGGCGATGCGCAGCGAGTCGACCGCAGTCGATCTCTTGAACCTGTTCCCGCCGGGATCGCACACCGACAGCGACGGCGTCCTGACCGTCGGTGGATGCCGCCTCGACGACGTCGCCGCCGAATTCGGCACTCCTGCGATCATCGTCGCCGAGGACGCCCTGCGGGACCGCGCCCGTGAATATCTGACGGCGTTTCGCAGCCGGTGGCCGCGCAGCGATGTCGCGTTCGCGTCGAAGTCGTTCCCGTGCACGGCGGTTCAAAAAGTGATGGTGTCGGAGGGCTTGCACCTCGATGTAGCGGGCGGCGGCGAGATCCTCACCGCGATCAAGGCCGGGGCGGACCCCGACCGCCTGGTCCTGCACGGTAACGCCAAGACCGACGAAGAGCTCGAGATCGCCGTCCGCCACGGTGTCGGACTCGTGGTCGTCGACAACTTCGACGACATCGACCGGCTGGAACGCATTGTGCCGCAGGGCCGTCGACAGCGCTGCCTGGTCCGGGTCATCCCGGGGGTCGACGCGGCAACCCACGCCTCGCAGGCGACTGGCCACGCCGGATCCAAGTTCGGCCTGATGCCCGCCGACGCCCGTGACGCCATCGCGCGAATCGAGCACAGCGCCCGGCTTGCGCTCGAGGGCGTTCACACCCACGTCGGATCGCAGTTGCTCAACGTCGAGCAGCTGGCGGCAGCGGTCGAGCCGATCGCGAACCTCGGCACTTTCGAGACCTACGACCTCGGCGGCGGGCTCGGCGTGCGCTACACCTACGACGAGCACCCGCCCACCGTCGACGACTACGCCGAAGCGATGACGACGCAAGCTCGTGCGCTGCTGCCCGAGGGCAGCCGCATCATCGTCGAGCCGGGCCGGAGCATGGTTGCGGGCAGCGCGTGCACGATCTACCGCGTCACGACAGTCAAGCGCGGGATGGTCACCCATGTTGCGGTCGACGGCGGCATGGGCGACAACCTCGAGGTGTCGCTGACCGGCCAGCGGTTCGAGGCCGCACTCGTCGACAGGGTCGGCGGCGCGAGGCGAGACCGTCACCGTGGTGGGGCGGCACTGCGAATCCGGCGACCAGCTCGTCGACGGCGTCGAACTTTCCGACCCCGTCGTCGGAGACCTGCTCGCACTGCCGGTCACCGGCGCGTACTGCTACACGATGTCCAATCAGTACAACGGCGCCAGACGCGTTCCCGTGGTTTTCGTCCGCGATGGCAAGGCGCGCTTGGTGGTTCGCCGCGACACCTGGGAGGACCTCGTGAGCCGCGATGTCGACTAGTGCCGAACCGGGCAATATTGTGGCCATGGCCGACACTCCGCAGTCGCTAGGCGAACTTGCCCGTCGCTACGGCGTCGCCACCGAATATCAGGACTGGACGGGCAAACATGTCGACGTGCCCGAGACGACCCTGGTCGCCGTGCTCGCGGCACTCGGGGTTGCTGCGGGCACCGAGGACGACAGATCCGCCGCGCTGGCCCGCCACGACCGCGAGCACTGGACCCGCGCGCTGCCACCGACCATCGTGGCCCGCGTCGACAGTGAAGCCTCGTTCTGGGTGCACGTCACCCACGGCGAGCCGGTGGGGTTGTGGATCCGGCTGGAGGACGGCAGCGTGCGGGCCGGCCTGCGTCAACTGGAAAATCACACTCCCCCATACGATCTCGGGGACCGTCTGGTCGGAGAAGCCACCTTCGAGTTGCCCGCAGACCTGCCACTGGGTTATCACCGGCTCTACCTCCAGGCCGGATCGTCGGAGTCGAGCGCACCGCTGATCGTCGTTCCGGCCAAACTCGAGCCGCCACCCAGGCTCGGCAACAAGCGGACATGGGGCCTGGCCGTCCAGCTCTACAGTGTTCAGTCCAAAAGATCCTGGGGCACAGGCGATCTGACCGATCTCACCGATCTGGCGGTGTGGTCCGGCGCGAACCACGGCGCCGGATACATTTTGGTCAATCCGATGCACGCGGCCGCGCCCGTCGCACCGATGGAGCACTCGCCGTATCTCCCGACGTCGCGACGCTACGTCAACCCGCTGTATCTGCGGCCAGACGCCATCCCCGAGTTCGCAGAAGTGCGACAGCGCAGCCGGATCCGGCGCAGGCGGCTCGAGTTGCAGGAGGACGCCAGGCGCGCAGACCTGATCGACAGAGATGCGGCGTGGAAGGCCAAGCGCGACGTGCTGATGAGCGTGTACCGCGTCGAGCGGCCCGCGGGCAGGCAACTGGCGTATGAGGCCTACCGGACGCGCGAGGGCCGCAGCCTCGACGATTTCGCGGTCTGGTGCGCGCTGGCCGAGCGCCACGGTCCCGACTGGCACCGCTGGCCCAAGAAGTTCACCCGCCCGACGAACAGCGCGGTGGCCGGGTTCGCCGCCAAACACGCCGAGACGGTCGACTTCCACCGCTGGCTGCAGTGGCAGCTCGACGACCAACTCGCCATCGCGCAGTCCACGGCCATGCGGGCGGGCATGGAGCTCGGCATCATGGGTGACCTCGCGGTCGGGGTGGATCCCAACGGCGCCGACGCCTGGGCGATGCAGGACGTTCTCGCACTCGGTGTCACCGCGGGCGCACCGCCGGATGAGTTCAACCAGCTCGGCCAGGACTGGTCGCAGCCGCCGTGGCGGCCCGATCAGCTCGTGAGCAAGGGTTACGAACCGTTCCGGTCGATGGTCAACGCGATCCTGCGGCACGCGAGCGGTGTTCGCGTCGACCACATCATCGGGTTGTTCCGGCTGTGGTGGATTCCCAGGGGTGCGCCGCCGACCGAAGGCACCTACGTGCGCTACGACCACGAGGCGATGATCGGCATCCTGGCGCTGGAGGCGCACCGTGCCGAGGCGGTGGTGGTCGGCGAGGACCTCGGCACAGTCGAACCGTGGGTGCGCGATTATCTGGCCCGCCGCGGGCTGCTCGGAACCTCGATCCTGTGGTTCGAGCTCGACCGCGACGGAGACGGCGGTCCACTGCAGGCCCAGCGCTGGCGCGAGTCCTGCCTGTCCTCGGTCACCACCCACGACCTGCCGCCGACGGCGGGCTACCTGGCCGGGGAGCACGTGCGGCTGCGCGCCGAGCTGAATCTGCTGACCCGACCGGTCCAGGACGAACTGGCCGATGACCGCGCCGAGCAGTCGGCATGGGTCCGCGAGCTACGGCGCGCCGACCTGCTGGGAGAAAAGCCCGGCGTCGACGAGACCGTGCTGGCCCTCTACCGGTATCTCGGCCGCACCCCATCGCGACTTCTCGGGCTGTCCCTGGCCGACGCGGTCGGCGAGATGCGCACCCAGAACCAGCCGGGCACGACCAACGAATACCCGAACTGGCGGATCCCCCTCGGCGGTCCGGACGGGCGCAGGCTGCTGCTCGAGGAAGTGTTCGCAGACCCCCGCGCGGCGGCGCTGTGCGAGGCGCTGCGCTCAGCGGTGAACACCCAGGTGTAACGCTGAGCGACTCTTCACCGGTTTCACAATTGTCACGGCTGCGATATGTTCGCAACGCATCGACGTAGGGAGAGGTCACGTGAAGAAGCTCGTCGTCCTGAGCGCAACCGCGGTAGCGGCGGGCGCGATCGGCCTGCTCAACACCGCACCCGCGGGTGCCGACCCGGTGAACCCCAACCAGATGAACGTGATCGGCGAGCCCTACTACAAGGCCGTGAAGATCCTGCAGGGCATGGGCCTGAGCACAGGTTTCGGTGGCGGCGTCGGCAGTGCCCTCCCGCAGGCGCAGTGCATGGTGACCAGCCAGAAGATGGGCGGCAACAACAAGATGCTGCTGAATCTCGACTGCACGGAGGAAGCCGCCCAGCAGATGGCCGAATCGGGTGCCCTTGGCACCGGCAGCGCGGTCGGCGGCACGCTGCGGCCCGAGCAGGTTCCGATCGCCCCAGGGTCGAACGTCGGCGTTCCCACGTCGCCCGCACCGCCGCCGCCCCCGCTCGGCTAGCTAATTCTCGGCGAGTTCCCGCAGGTTCTGCAGGGTTTGCGACATGGTCCGTCCGACCTGTCGCGCCGCCACCCAGTCGGCGACCAGGCCGAGCACTCCACCCGGCGCTTCGTAGGACATCCGAAAAGTGACCGTGGTTCGGCCGTCGGGACAGTCGCGCAACCGGAACCGGCCGCGCTGCGTGATCCCGGTGATCCCGATCCAGGCCAGGTCTCGGGCTTCGTCGAATTCGACGATCTCGATCACCCCGCCGACGGGTACCGAGCCGATCTTCCAGTGCCCGGTGTAGCGCGAGCCGACGCGCACCGGCCCGTCGGTCATGGTGTCCCAGCGCTCCAGGTTGGCCATGAACTCCGGATAGCAGGCGGCGTCGCTCACCCGCTTCCACACCGCCTCGCGGCTGGCCTGGATCTCCACTCGCCGTTGCAGTCTCATCGCGTCCTAGCCGATCACCGGGAATCGTCGTTCCGCCGCCAACCTGTCCACCCCGCCCTGAAGGCTGGCGAGGACCTTGTCGTTGATGTCATCGTCGTCGCTTTCGGCGATGTCGGCAGCGTCGATCGGGTCCTGCACCTCGATCGCGATCTTGGTCGGTAGGGGCAGTCGCGGAATCATGTCGCTGACGGCCAGACCCCAGGGCGGCGCGAGCAGAATGGGCACGCTCTTCAACCGGGCCATCTTGTCCACCATCAGCAGCTTGGCCAGCCACTGGCCCCGGTCGAGGAAGAGCGCCGCTTCCTGGCCGCCGACGCTGGCGATCGGCACAATCGGCACGCCGGCTTCGCGGGCCAGCTTGACGTAGCCCTTGCGGCCGCCGAAATCCACCTCGTGGCGCTTCCACGACGGCCGGAACACCTCGTAGTCGCCACCGGGGTACACCAGTAACGCCGCGCCGGATTTCAGTGCCATCGTGGCGTTGTCATGGTTGGCGGCTACCGTGCCGAACTTGCGCAGCGACCCGAGGCCGGGCATCGACACGACGAGGTTGTGCGCCAGTTGGTAGAACGGTCGCTCGACACCGAAGTACGAGCTGAATGCCAGCGTGAACACGAAGGTGTCGGGCGGGAGATTGCCGCCGCTGTGGTTGCCGACCAGCAGCACGGGGCCCTCGGTCGGAATGCGATCGAGGCCGCGGACGTCGGCCCGGAAGTAGAGCGACGCCAGCAACCACAGCCCGGGCAGCTGCTCCCGGATGTAGTCGGGGTCGCGCTGATCCAGGTCGGCTTTCGGTACTCGCGACCCGACCTGCTGTTTCGTCCACTGGAGGACGTCGCCCAACCCCGCCATGCAACGTCATATTGACAGAGCGCGATTATCCGAAACCTGCGTTCCCATGTAGTGGTCGTAGACTCACCCCAGCACACTGGGGTAGGAGGGGAACCGCGATGCTGCGTCCACGCCGTTTCGAGCGCGAGGTCGATCCCGGCCCGGTCCAGATCCAGGCACGCAAGGTGGCGTTCGACCTGTCGGACATCCCGCTGGAGTGGATCCCCGGACACCCTGTCGCCTCATCGATGATCAACCTGTTCAACGTCGTGCTGCCCGCCGCGGAGCACTGGTTCGTCGAGGCGCTCGACGAGGCACTGCCGATGGTGCGCGACCCCAAGCTCGCCGACGACATCCGCGGATTCAGCGGCCAGGAAGCCACCCACGCCGCGGCCCACGAGCACGTCATCCGGGAGTTCCTCGTCGGCAACGGGCTCGATCCCGGGCCGATCCTCGACACAGTCGAGTACATGTTCGGGCGTGTGCTCGCGCCCAAACCCTTCACCGACCCCCAGCGCCGACTCAGCAATCTCTGCGAACGGCTATGGCTCATTGCGGCGATCGAGCATTACACCGCGGTGCTCGGCGATTTCGCGCTGAACTCCAGCTGGGACGAGCACGGTGCACACCCGACGATGGTCGACCTCTTCCGGTGGCACGGCAGCGAGGAGGTCGAGCACCGCAGCGTCGCCCATGACGTCGCGGTCTACTTCCACAACAGCTATCCCGACCGCATCAGGGCGATGGCGTTGGCAGCGGCCGCGATCTTGTACTTCTTCCAGCGCGGCACGTGGTTCCTGCTCAAGTCGGATCCGAGCGTCGACATCGGCTGGTGGCAGATGCAGCGCCTGCGGATGGCCGACTCCAAGCTCGGACTGCTGCCCGAATTCCGGACGTTGTTCGGCGCCAATACGCTGACCTACTTCCGGCGCTCGTACTCGCCGGAGGACATGGGCTCGACCGCACAGGCCGTTGCATACCTCGCGACCTCCCCGGCGGCGAGGGCCGCGCACCTTTGATGGGTCTGCGCGAGCGCTACCGGCAGTTGCCGGCCAACCCGTTCCGGCGGCAACGACGCGACCTCGTCGTCGGCATGGCCGGTGCGGCGATCGCGGGTATGGAGGCGGTGTCGGGAGCGGCCAGGAAGGTGCGACTGCCCGGCGACGTCGATCGGACCCGCCTCCTGCGCGTGGTCGACAGGCAGGTGGTGGCGCACGACGAGAATGTGGTCGCGTTGACGTTCGATGCCGCCGGCAGCGCGCCGTTGCCTCGGTGGCACCCGGGCGCTCACATCGACGTGCGGTTGCCGAGCGGTCTGCTCCGGCAGTACTCGCTATGCGGCGACCCGCAGGTCACCGACCGCTATCGCATTGCGGTGCGGCGCATTCCGGACGGCGGCGGCGGGTCGGTCGAAATGCACCGTCTGCAGATCGGTGACACCGTGACCACGCACGGCCCCCGAAACGCCTTCCCGCTGACCGTGCCCGGCTACGGCTCCCCCAGCCGACAGTTCCGCTTCGTGGCTGGCGGCATCGGCATCACCCCGATCCTTCCGATGCTCGGCCTCGCCGAACGTCTCGGCGTCGACTGGTCGATGGTGTACGCCGGCCGTAGCCGCGACAGCCTGCCGTTCGTCGACGACGTGAGCCGTTTCGGCGACAAGGTCGAGATCCGCACCGACGACGTCGGCGGTGTACCGACCGCAGCGGAACTCCTCGGCGACTGCCCCGACGGCACGACCGTCTATGCCTGCGGACCGGCCCCGATGCTGACCGATATCCGCGCTTCGCTGGTGGGTCGGAACGACATCGAGTTGCACTTCGAACGATTCGCCGCGCCGCCCGTCATCGACGGCAGGGAATTCTCGGTGTCGATCGCGTCCACGGGTCGAGAGATCGTCGTCGGCGCGGACGAGACGGTGCTGACCGCGTTGCGGCGCGCGAACGTGCCGGCGTCCTACTCCTGCCAGCAGGGGTTCTGCGGCACCTGCCGGACGCGGGTGACCTCGGGTGCGGTCGACCATCGCGACACCCTGCTGACCGAACCGGAGCGCGCGGGCGGGATGATGCTCGTCTGCATCTCGCGCGCGGCCGACGGGGAGCGTCTCGTACTCGATTTGTAGTCCGTCTGTACTATTCGGCCATGCCGTTAGCCGCTGGTCAGACCTTCGCGGACTACACCATCGTGCGGCTTCTGGGGTCCGGGGGCATGGGCGATGTGTACCTGGCCGAGCACCCGCGTCTGCCCCGGCGCGATGCGCTCAAGGTGCTGCGCAACGACGTGTGCGCCGACAGCGAGTACCGGCAGCGTTTCGACCGGGAGGCAGATCTCGCCGCGACACTGTGGCACCCCCACATCGTGGGTGTGCACGACCGTGGCGACGTCGACGGCCAGATCTGGATTTCGATGGACTACGTCGACGGCACAGACGCCGCCGAGGTGCTTCGGGACCGCTATCCCAAGGGCATGCCCAAAGACCAGGTCCTCACCATCATCGCCGGTGTCGCGGAAGCACTCGACTATGCCCATCAGCAAGGGCTGCTGCATCGCGACGTCAAGCCCGCCAACATCATGCTGACCCACCCCGCAGAAGGTGGCCAACGAGTTCTGTTGGGCGACTTCGGTATTGCGCGCAGAGTCGACGACTCCAACAATCTGACCGCGACGAACATGACCGTCGGCACCGTCTTCTACGCCGCGCCCGAACAGCTGATGGGCGAGGATCTCGACGGTCGCGCGGACCAGTACGCGCTCGCAGCGACGGCGTTCCATCTCCTGACCGGAGCACCGCCGTTTCACCACTCGAACCCGACGGTGGTGATCAGCCAGCACCTCACCGCGTCCCCGCCGGCGCTGGCCGACAAACGTCCCGAGCTCTCAGCACTCGATCCGGTGCTGCAGAAAGCGCTGTCGAAGGATCCCAAGGACCGCTTCACCAGTTGTCTGGATTTCGCGCGGGCGTTGGGCCACCGGCTAGGGATCGAGCCCGACGCCGACAACGACCGCACCGAGAGCTCGGTACCAGTCCCCACCAGGCCGAGGGGAGGCAGGCACGAAGCCCACCACGCGCAGAAAACGCCGAAGCGCACGTACCTTCGGCCGGCCTACATCGTGCCCGCGATCCTGGCGGCGCTGCTCGTCGTCGCGATCGCCCTGGTGCTGATCCAGTTCCGAGAGATCGAGAAGCTGCTCAACGACGACTACACACCTTCACCGACGCCACCTGCAACGTCGCCGCGTGCCGACGCACCCCCGGCGCCCGCAGCTCCGCCGACCGAGGCGCACCACCACGGTGACCGCCACCGCGTCGGCGCCGACACCCCCGGTCGTGGGGGCCGACTGCTCGCCGCTGGGCAGTTCGGCGACCACCGCCAACGGCAACACCGTGTACTGCTCCACGCTCGAGGGCACCGAGCGCGTCGATCTGGTCGACCAGCCAGGGTCAGGTTCCCGCGCCGACCATCACGGTCACCACGCAGGCCACCGACGAGCCGCTGCCGGTGCAGGAGGAGACGCCGGTTCGGGTCTGCATGCAGGAGACGGGCCAGACCCGTCGGGAGTGCCGCGAAGCGATCCGCGCCAGTAACGAGGCAGGCAGCTGAGCAGCGCATGACCCTTGCCGTAGCGGACAGATTGGCGCTGGCCGATCTCGTACACCTGTACGCGGCCGCCGTGGATGATCGACGGTTCGGCGACGTCGTGGAATTGTTCACCGACACAGCCGAACTGCGATTACCCGACCCGCCGCGGTCGCTCGATCCGGTACGCATGCTGCGCGGTCGCGACGGCGTCCGCTCGGCGATGGCGGCGTTGTCGGGCCTGGCCAGAACCGAACACGCGGTCGTCGGCGAGGTCTACGCGCCGGGTGCCGATGCCGACTATGCGTTGGGCCGGATCACGTGCATCGCACATCATTTCAGCGTCGCCGACGACGGCGCCACCGACCTGATCTGGCACCTCCGTTACGACGACGAGTACTCGCGCACACGTTCGGGCTGGCGCATCCACGGTCGAGCTCTGACCATCAATGCTATTGAGAAGCAGCCGATTCGGCGTCTCCGACCGCATCCAGCAGCTGATCGAGAAGGGGCCGCTGACCCTTCAGCAGTTTCGACCGCGCCTCTGCCACCCCGAACCACCCAACCCGGTCGATCTCCGGGTACTCCCTGAGCTTGCCCGAACCCTTCGGCCACTCCAGCGTGAAGGTGTTGCTGACGCGTGCCGTCCAGATCCAAGTCGCCGCGGACGGCGAACGCGGTGACGATCTTGCCGCTCGGCTGCTTCAGCGGCGGGAGGTCGATTCGCGGACCGTCGGGCGGTTGTTTGCCCAATTCCTCGCTGAACTCACGCTTTGCGGCCAACCAGGGGTCCTCACCCTCGACGTATTCGCCCTTGGGGATGGACCAGGCGCCCTCGTCTTTTTTCGCCCAGAACGGGCCGCCGGGATGTGCGATCAGCACCTCGACGAACCCGTCGGCAACCCGGTAGAGCAGTAGACCCGCACTCAATTTCGGCATTGTGGCCAAGCCTAGTTAACGATCCGGTTGGAAAACGCTAAGGTTCTGGTGTGCTCGAATTGAATCGCCGCAACCTGCTGCTCATGACCGGCGCCGCCGCGCTGACCACCGCCCTTTCGGCTCCTCAGTCAAGTGCAGAACCACTGCCCCCAGGTCAACCGGAAAATCCTGGCGCTCCGCCCCCCGAAGCCAACCCCGCGCCGGAGAACGTCATCTTCGCCGACGACTTCGACGGGCCCGCCGGGGCGTCGCCCGACCGGTCAAAGTGGTTCGTGAAGAACTTCAACGAGCCCGTCAACCCGCCGATCCTCGGCCGCTACCGCGACGACCCGCGCAACGTGTCGCTTGACGGCAACGGCAACCTCGCGCTACGGGCCACCCAGGAGGGCGCCGACTACTTCACCGGGCGGGTCGAGAGCCGGATGAAGATCGGCATCAACCACACCTGGGAAGCCCGGGTCAAATTGCCCATGCAGCCGGGCCTGTGGCCGGCGTACTGGCTGGTGAACATCGAGGACACCCCGGACGGCCGGGGTCCGCTGCCGGACGGTGAAGTTGACATCGTCGAGTGGTACGGCAACGGCAAGTGGGCTCCCGGCACATCCGTGCACGCCCGATCCGACGGCAAGACGTGGAGAGAGCACCGCTGGCCGGTCGACGACGCGTGGCACACCTACCGGGCCCGGTGGGACGATGCCGGCTTCAGGTTCTGGAAGGACGACGTCGCCGGACCGCCATACTTCTCGGTGCCCGCGGCTCCTATCCAGGGTGCGTGGCCGTTCAACGACCCCGGCTATCTGCTGTTCACGATGCTCAACCTCGCCGTCGGCGGTCCGGGAGGTGGCGACCCCGGTTTCGGCGCCGTCTCGGAGCCGATGCTGATCGACTACGTGCGCGTCTGGTAGCGCGATGAGGCGCGCGGGGCTGGCTGCTGCGTTGGGCATCTCGATCGCGGGCATCGCGGCGGCGCCCGCCGGTGCCGACCCGGTGACCTACGGCTCCAACGGTGTGTTCGGCGTCGGCGCAGAGCCACCCGCGGGCTGGGCCACTGCGAGCATTCCGCCGGGCCGCTATCGCGTCGACCAGTCGCCGAGCATGCACCCGTATCAGAGCCCGCCCGGAATGTGGCTGCGGTGCAACAACTTCCCGTGCGCGGGTAACTATCCGCAGAACATCATCGCCACTGGAGAAGCACTGCGCGACCAACCGACATTCATGGACATCCTGCCCACCGACGTCGCTGTTTCCCTGCTCAATGTGACGCTGACGGCCGTCTGACTTATTTCCGGTCGCCTTCCGTGTCGTCGAAGAAGGCCCAGTGACCGTCGTCGGACTTGACCTCCATGCGCCACCCGAGTTCGGAGTTGTCGGCTTTCTCGTCGACGAACCAGGCGTGCGCGTCGTCCGCGCTCTCGATGTCCTTCGTGTCGACGACGTCACCTTTGGGATTCAGCACGCGATAGGTAGCCATTGCGGGTGGATTCCCACTTGGCCACTTTTCACACGTCAGTCGGCCTTCGGTAGCGGAATCCCCTCGCTGGTGGAGAACCGGGCGTCGTCCTGCGACGAGAGTCCGACCGACACCACCGAGCGGTCGAAGAACACGTCGGTCAAATAAGCCAGCCCGACCGCCCAACGGTTGACCGCGCGCGGCATGGCGTACAGGTGGTACATCCGCGTCACGAACTTCGCGGCGTAGCCGGACAGGTGGATGTTCAGCGGATTGGCGACCGCGTAGTGCGGGCCGAGGTCGACGACCAAACCCATGTCGCTGTGCTTGTAGTCCTTGGGCTTGCCGTACCCGAGGCTGGCGGCGACGTTGCGCGCCAACACCTTTCCTTGACGTGATGCATGCTGCGCGGTGGGCGGTGTGATCTTGCCCGGTTGTGTCACGTCGGGCACCGCCGCGGCATCGCCCGCCGCGAAGACGTCGGGATGGCCGGGCACCCGCAGGTCGGTCTGTACCTTCAGCCTGCCACGCTCGGTCGGCAGCCCGAGCTTCTCGATCAGCGGGGCGCCGGTCACGCCGGTCACCCACGCCACAGTATGGGTGTTGACGCGTGAATCATCGCTGAGCACAACGTGATCGGGATGCACCTCCTTCAGCGTCAGCCCCAGACGCACGTCGACGCCACGCTGACGCAGCACCCGCTGAACCCGCTCGCCGAGCTTCTCCCCCACTTCGGGCATGACCTGTTCGGCCATGTCGAGCAGGACGAACCTCACCTCCGCCGGATCGAATCCCATCTGCTCCGCCGCCGTGTCCGCCAGCGCCCGGAGCTGAACTACAAGCTCGGTGCCCGAATAGGAGGCGCCGACGACGACCACGGTGCGCCTCGCTGTGATGCGGTCCTCGTCGTCGTCGATATTGGCCAACTCGAGCTGCTCGAGCAGGTGATCACGCAGGTAGACGGCCTCGGCCGTGGACTTGAGGCCGCGTGCGTAGTCAGCGAGGCCCGGGATGTCGAACAACCGGGTGACCGAGCCCGGCGTCAGCACCAGCCGGTCCCATGACAGGCTGCGCGATCGTCCCTCGGGATCGGTGTAGTCCACGGTGTGTCCGTCGAGGTCGACCGCGTCCACCCGGCCGCGCGCCGTGCGCACGCCCCGCAGCGTGTTCGCCAGCGGAATGGTGACGAAACGGGCATCGACCAGGCCCCCTGCGACATCGGGTAGCAGCGGGGTGTACAGCATGTAGTCGACCGGCGAAATGATCGAGATGTCCACCGACGCGTTGTGTTTGCGCAGCGCACGCGACAATCTGCGTGCGCATTCGAAACCGGTGAAGCCGCTGCCGACGATTACGACGGAAGTCATTGGCCCGAGTATACGAGGCGGTGGATCGAGGTCCATCGCGTGGCCGCGGCCGGCAATGCGAGGATGGCGGATGACATGACGCGATCGCGACCGCAGCGCCGGTGGGATCCATTCCGGCCACTCGACATGCTTGCGTCGCTGTGGTCGACGGCCGCCGTTGCGCCCATGAGCACCGGTGCCGCCGCCGCATACCGGACGCTGTTCATGACGCTGCGCAAGCTGGTGGTGGGGCGCGAACTGTCGGTCCGCCTCGACGAGGGCGACATCACCCTTACGGTCACCGAGTTCGATTCCAAGCTCGACGTGCGCGGGCTCGCGGTCGGCCAGCTCAGCGACGTCCGGCTGGCAGCGCGCGACATCCGTTGGGACAACAACAGATTGGACCGTGCCACCGCCGTACTGCACAACGTTCACCTCCGTCCCGCTGCGCCGCCGGTGCTGGTGGCCGCACCTGTCGACCTGTCGGTGGAGTTTCCCGCCGATGCCCTCGATGACCTGTTTCGGCTGGCCGCGCCGCGACTGGCAGGCGAGATCGGCCCCGACGGCATCGCTCGGCTGCGGCTCGCCCGCCGGCCGGGCCTCGGCCACCTCGAGATCGACGCGGTCCTCGACGGGTCGACGCTGTGGCTGCACCCACGCGGTCTCGTCCTGCGCCGCAAGCGTCTTCGGCTGCCCGATCGCACTCCCCGATACCGAGTGATGCTCCCAGAGCTTCCGCACGGGCTTGTGTTGACCGACATCAGCATTGAGCCCGATAAACTCTGCCTGTCCGGCACTCTCGACGAATGGCGCATCGATGTGCCACGCGCACGCCTCGAGGACGTCATCAACCAGCTCAGCGTGGTGGGCCGTCCGCTGAATCTGACCCGGTTGGGCCGCGGCTGAACCATGCACGAGCTCGTCCGATATCCGGTGCGCCGCTAGAGTCACGCTCATGGCGCACGGCGTGTACACCCGCTATGTGGCCCTCGGCGACAGTCAGACCGAGGGACTGTGGGACGGAAACGATTGCGACGGAATCGCCGGATTCGCAGACAGGCTGGCGGCGATGCTCGACGAATTACATCCCGGCCTTCAGTACGCCAACCTCGCGATCCGCGGCCGCCGAATCCGCGACGTGCTCGACGATCAACTTCCGCGGGCGCTGGCGATGCGCCCGGACCTGATCACCGTCTGCGTCGGAATGAACGACATCACTCGGCCAGGACGGCTCTTCGGTCGAGCGCTTGCCGACCTCGAGCGGATGTACGAACTGCTCGCGAGGTCCGGCGCGACGGTGGTGACGACCACCTTTCCCGACATCGGAGAGATTGTGCCCATCGGCAAGATCCTGACCAACCGGATGCTGCATGCCAACGAGGCCATCGTGACGGCGTCGAAGGCCTACGGGTTCAAGCTCGTCGATCTCTACAGCGCGCCGTCGATGACCCAGCCCGGCGTCTGGAGCGAGGACCGGGTGCACGGCTCGACGCAGGGACACATTCTTTTCGCCGCAGCGGCCGCTGAAGCGCTCGGCCTGCCGGGCAGCAACCACGACTGGGCGTACGTCGGCGCCGAGGGCGGCAAACCGACCCTGCGCTCACGGGCCTACTCGCAGGTGTTGTGGACCAAGAACATGCTGGCGCCGTGGATGTGGCACCACGCCCGCGGGATCTCCAGCGGTGACGGACGCGAGCCCAAGCGCGCGGAGTTGGACAGCCTGGTCGGCTAAAAGCCGAGGAGGCCGAGCGGGATCGGAGATTGGCCGCCGCCGACCGATTCCAGCACGCGCGGGCACAGGAACGAGATCGCCAGGCCGGTGAACATGTTCGCCCCGCCCAGCGACATGCCGGTGGTATCGGCGACCTTGGCAGCGGCGTCGGCCGCCGTTTGGCCGGGTTCGGACAACATCGGGCAGACGGACTGGCCGACCGCGACCAGATTCGACGGATCGGTGGTGTTGCCGAGACCCGCGCCGGAGACTGCGTCGAGGAACGCGTCGGTGCCGGGATCGGCCTGCGCGGGCGCCGCGAGCAGCGAGGCCGTCGCGGTCACTCCAGCGAACACGGTGATCAGGCGAACGGGCCTGGAAAGTCTGCGCACCTGCAGAATCGTAGAGGACCAGCCGATTAGGGGCTAACCGGCACGTCAACTACGCTGAGACGATGCCGAAATCACGCGACGCCGGCGATGAATTGACGCCGCATTTCTCCGACGTGCAGTCGCATTACGACCTGTCGGACGACTTTTTCCGGCTCTTCCTCGACCCGACGCAGACCTACAGCTGCGCCTACTTCGAACGCGACGACATGACGCTCGAGGAAGCCCAGATCGCCAAGATCGACCTGTCACTGGGCAAGCTCGGCCTGCAGCCCGGCATGACACTGCTCGACATCGGCTGCGGCTGGGGCGCCACGATGCGGCGGGCGATCGAGCGCTACGACGTGAACGTCGTCGGGCTGACCTTGTCGGAGAATCAGGCCGCGCACGTTCAGAAGACGTTCGACGAGCTGGACGATCCGCGCTCCAAGCGGGTGCTGCTGCAGGGCTGGGAACAGTTCGACGAGCCGGTCGACCGGATCGTGTCCATCGGCGCCTTCGAGCACTTCGGCCACGATCGCTATCCCGACTTCTTCGCGATGGCCCACCGCGTTCTGCCCGATGACGGTGTCATGCTGTTGCACACGATCGTCGGTGAACACCCCGCGCGCGCAAAGGAACTCGGAATCCCGCTGACCTTCGAGCTGGCGCGCTTCATCAAGTTCATCATGACCGAGATCTTCCCTGGCGGACGGCTGCCGTCGGTTCCGATGGTCGAGGAGCGCGCTGCCGAAGGCGGATTCACCCTGACCCGCGAGCAGCGGCTCGGGCCGCACTACGCCCGCACGCTCGACCTGTGGGCGGAAGCGCTCGAGGCGCACAGGGACGAGGCCATCGCAATCCAGTCCCAAGAGGTCTACGACCGGTACATGAAGTACCTGACCGGCTGCGCGAAGCTGTTCCGCAACCGGCAGACCGACGTCGTGCAGTTCACGCTGGCGAAGTAACGCGTCAGACGCCGTCCCATGCGGCGTCGAGACGTTCGGCGACGTCGATGACCTTCGCCTTGACCGACGCCGGGCTGTCGATCTCCCCCGCCACATGTGCGGAGATGAAGCGCCGGATCTCGGCGTCGACGCCTGCGACGATGCGCAGCAACTCGGCGCGCAGCGATTTCGACGTGACGTGAATGGCGATGTCGGCCGGTCGCGGCTTCTGCACGTCGAGGATGAGCAGCAGCGGCTCGGCGGCGCGGGCGATCGCGGTCAACGAGATCTCGCCGAACACCACGAACTTCGGCTTGTCGATCTTGAGGTCGATGACCATGTCGATCTCCAGCGGGATGCGAATCGCAAACGTGATCAGCTCGTCGATGTTGCGCGTGACCCGAGGTTGCTGGATCCGCACTTTGGCGGTGACCTTGGCGATCTTTCCGGGACCCTGACCCATCGGCCCCATCTCGAACTCGTCGCCCGCAATGGCGGCGATCGCATCGCCGACACGCTCCTCCGACACCGCTATCTCGTAGAACCTGCGGCCGAACTCCTCGTAGGACACGTACTCGTAGCCATCCATAGGCCTCTACAGTCTCACGACATCAACCCGTATGGAGAGCAGGTCAGCGCTATTCCTGGCTCCGCGCCTCCGCGCCGGTCTCCCCCGCGTCAATCGCGTCGTCGTTGGACGACTCGCCGACATAGCTGCCGTCGTCCCCGTGCTTGCCGGCGCGCGAGCCTGCGACCTTGTCGTCGTCCTGGACGTCTTCTTCGCTCTTATCGTCGTCACCTGGCGTCATGAGGCGTATCTACCCCGACTCCCGGGGCCCAAACGGTTACCTGACCAGGCCCCTACCGATAGGCTCCTGGCGAGGAAGGTGGGGACAATGATTCGCGAAGCAGTCATCGCAGCGGCACTGACGTGTGCCGCAGTCGGAAGTGCGCAGGTTGCCGGGGCCGACCCGAACGAGAACCTGTACTTCGACAAGCCCGGCCGATACGACTCGGACGTGCCGTTCATGAACTACGAGGCGCGGCTGGCCGCCCCGTGTGACAACTTCCAGATCAACACGTTCGGGCGCGGCCCAGGCGGCCAACCGCTGCAGTGCCACTGGATCCCCAACCAGTGGCCGCCGGTGACGACCGGCTTCTGGGTGATCTCGCCCGAGATCTTCGGGGTGCAGGAGATCGGCAGCCCCTGCCCGAGTGACCAGGCGGCCGCTCAGGCTCCTGATGGCCGGCCGCTGCTGTGCCTCGGCGAGCAAGGTTGGCAGCCGGGCTTCTTCACCGGCACCGGGTACTGGCCGACCTGATTCGGGCTAGGCCCTCGTTTCGAACTGTCGCCGAATTCCGGCGAGCATCTCGGCGTGCGCCTCGACGGCTGTGCGTGCGGTGACCGGCAGCAACGGCCGCGGTGCTTCGATACCGATCCGCTCGATGAGGCGCGTGCCCGAACCGGTCGGCGTGAACGACACGGTGCCACGCAGTCGAACCCGGGGGAACTGCCTGGCATCGGTGAGGATGTCGCCGGTGCGCGGAACCTTTAGCTGCACAACGTAGCTCGCGCGCAGGCGCAACGGTCCAAACGGGATGCGGTCGGTCACCCGGTAGGTCTGCTCGTATCCGTCGGCCGTGTCACCTCGGTGGACCGTTCGCACGGAGACGACGAGGGGGTGCACGAGTGGGATGTTGTCGAGGTCGGCGTAGAAAGCACGCACATCGGCAGGCAGGCCTGGAACGTCTTTGGTGAGCGTCCGCTCGACCCGCCCGATCCACCGGCTCACGGTGCTCAATGTATCCGGTCCGGTCACGAGAATGTCATATGCTCAATAGGGAGAATCGCGTATCCGGTAGGCTCGCTGAGCAACTGCTTAGCAGCCTGTTCGGGCCCTAGTCGACGACGGATTGGAGCGTTTGCCATGACTTCAGCGGATCAAGCCGTCGCAACTCGGTACGCGGGAGCGCGGGTCCCGAGGGTTGAAGACACCCGCCTGCTCACTGGCCACGGGACGTTCGTCGACGACGTTTCACGGCCGGGCATGTTGCACGCCTGCTTTGTCCGTAGTCCGTTTGCCAAGGCGCGAATCAACGGTATCGACACCTCGGCAGCGCTGGCGCTGCCGGGGGTTCAGGCGGTGCTTGTCGCCGACGACCTCAACCCAGAGGTGCATGAGGCCTGGCATGCGGTCGCAGGCAAGGACATCGCTGACACTCCCCGGCCGCCCCTAGCCGAAGGCGAGGCCAGGTTCGTCGGCGACCCCGTGGCGCTCGTCATCGCCGAATCACGGTACATCGCCGAGGACGCCGCCGAACTGGTCGACGTCGACTACGAACCCCTGCCTGCCATCGCCGACTTCACCAAGGCTGTCGGCGGCTCGGCCGCCGGAATCCCCGTGGTGCACGAGGCGTATCCCGACAACGTCGCGGGCGGGATGGGCGGCGCGCCACCCGACGAGGAGATCTTCTCGTCGGCCGCGCACGTCGCCTCTGCGCACGTGTACCAGCAGATCCACTCACCGGTCCCCATCGAGACGCGGGGCCTGGTCGCCGAGTGGGAGGCGGCGTCGCGCGAGCTGACGATGTGGGCCTCGACCCAGACCCCGCACGAGCTGCGCGCGTTCGCCGCACGGCTGTTGGGTATCCCAGCCCAGAATGTCCGGGTCATCATGCGCGACAGCGGCGGTGGGTTCGGGCAGAAGGTCGTGCCGATGCGAGAAGACATGTGCATCATGCTTGCCGCGCGCAAGGTGTCGAGCGCGCTGAAATGGATCGAGGACCGTCGCGAGAACCTCATGTCGGCGGGTCAGGCCCGCCACGTCGACGGCGACGTCCGGATGGCGTTCGACGGCGACGGCAACATCCTCGCCGCCGACATCGACTTCGTTCAGGACATCGGCGCCTACCCCACCCCCTACCCGGTGCTGACCACCGCGGCGATCGGCATGTTCTTCCCCGGCCCCTACCGGGTCCCGAAGGCAAGCTTCAATTACAAGACGGTGTTCTCCAACACGGCGGGCCTGGCCGCCTACCGGGGCCCGTGGCAGTACGAAACCCTCACCCGCGAAATACTTCTCGACATCGCCGCGCGCAAGATGGACATGGACCCCGTCGAACTGCGCCGCCGCAACATCCTGCGCGGCGACGAGATGCCCTACTTCAACGCCAACGGCATGCCCTACGAGCATGTGGCACCGGCGGACACCTTCGAACAGGCCGTGAAGATCCTCGACCACGAGGGGTTCCGGAAGGAACAGAGGGATGCGCTCGGCGAGGGCCGCTACATCGGGCTGGGGTTCTCGGCGTACATCGAACCCACCGGCGCGGCGACGGGACATCTCGCCACCGAGGGCGCGACGATCCGGATGGAACCCACCGGCAAGATCAACGTTTACGTCAACGGCGGGTCGACCGGCAACAGCATCGAGACGACGGTGGTCCAGCTGACCGCCGACGCGCTCGGCGCCGACATCTCCGACGTCTCGACGATTCAGGGTGACACCGCGGTGACGCCATACGGGGCGGGCACGCAGGGCAGCCGCAGCGGCCCGATGACCGCGGGCGCCGTCAACGAGGCGGGCACGATCCTGCGCAACCAGATCATCGCGATGGCCGCCCATCGGCTCGACGTCGACGCGTCGGCCATCGAGCTGGCCAATTCGCGTGCCTCGGTTCGCGACGATCCCGACAAAAGCGTCAGCTTCGCCGACCTCGCCTACCGCTCGTACTACGAGCCGTCGGCGCTTCCGCCGGGAACGGCGGCCACGCTCGAGGCCACCGCGCGGTTCACCTCGCAGGCGATGATCCACTGGGCCAACGCAACACACGCTTGCACCTGTGAAGTCGACATCGAGACCGGGCACGTCACGCTGACCCGCTACATCGTCAGCGAGGACGTCGGCCCGATGATCAACCCGAACGTCGTCGAAGGCCAGATCGCGGGCGGCACGGTGCAGGGTATCGGCGGTGCGCTGCTGGAGAACATGGTGTACGACGACGACGGCAACCCGCTCTCGTCGACGTTCGTGGACTACCTGCTGCCGACGGCCACCGAGGTGCCCGCCATCGAATACGGCCACGTCGAGATCCCCGGCCCAGGCGTCGGCGGATACAAGGGCTGCGGCGAAGGCGGAGCCATCGGTTCGACGCCTGCGGTCATCAACGCCATCAACGACGCACTGGCCCCGCTGGGTGTGACACTCACCCGGCTGCCCGCGAGCCCTGCCGCCATCGTCGAGCTGATCGAACAGGCCAAAGCTGATGCAGGCACATCTGGAAAGGACCGCTGACCGTGGAACTGAACAACGAATTCCGGGTCGCGGTGCCCGCGGCCACGACGTGGCAGGTGCTCACCGATGTCGAGCGCGTCGCCCCCTGTATCCCCGGCGCGCAACTCCTCTCCGTCGACGGTGACGACTTCACCGGAGCGGTGAAGGTCAAGGTCGGCCCGATCACGGTGTCCTACAAGGGCGATGCGTCGTTTCAGGAGAAGGATGAGGCCGCGCAACGGGTGGTGATCAAGGCCAGCGGCAAGGAGACACGGGGCAGCGGCAACGCAGCGGCGCTTGTCACCGCCGTGCTGAAGGACGAGGGCGACGCCACTCACGTTGTCATCACCACCGACCTGACGATCTCCGGTAAGGCCGCGCAGTTCGGCCGCGGTGTGCTGGCGGACGTCTCGACGAACCTGATCGGTCAGTTCGCCAGGAACCTCGAGGCCGAGCTGCTTGGCGGCTCGGGGTCACAAGCGGGGGCGTCACCGTCCTCGGCTGCCGCCGCGCCGTCGCTGGCGGCCGCAGCCGACGCGGGCGGAGATTCCGTCGATCTCCTGAAAGTCGTTGCGGTGCCGATGGCCAAGCGCTACGCCCCCGCGCTGGCAGCTGTCGCCGCAGGCGTCACCGTCGGCTTCCTGCTGGGGCGACGCAAACGCAGCCACCCCGCCGCGGACTTGGCCGAGGACGTGCAGGCTGCCCTGGTTCGGCTGCTCGGTTCGATGTCGCCGCCCGAACGGCTCCGGCCGTGAAGGCTGCCGCGTTCGCGTACCACCGGCCCGACACGGTCGCCGAGGCCGTGCAGATGCTGGGTGAGTGGGGCGAGGACGCCAAGATTCTCGCGGGCGGGCAGAGCCTCGTGCCGATGCTCGCGATGCGGCTGACGCACTTCGAGAACCTGATCGACATCTCCAGGGTCGACGAATTGAAGAACATCGAATCGCGCGGCGACGAGCTGGTGGTTGCGGCGGGAACGCCGCACTCGCTGGTCGGGATGGACGATGAGGTAGCCGATTCCGTTCCGTTGCTGACGCTTTCGACGCCCTACATCGGACACTTCCAGATCCGGACCCGGGGCACGCTCGGCGGGGCGATCGCACACGCGGATCCGGCCGCGGAGCAAGCCGCGGTCGCGCTGGCGCTCGACGCCACGATCGAAGCGACGTCATCGCGGGGCCGCCGCGACATCGCGGCCGCTGACTTCTTCACCGGTCTATGGGAGACGTCGCTGGCGTCCGACGAGATCCTGACCGCCGTGCGGTTCCCGGTGTGGGGTGGCCGGTCGGGCTTCGCGGTCGAGGAATTCGCCCGCCGCCACGGCGATTTCGCGATTGCCGGCGCCGCGATCGCGGTCCAGCTCGACGACGACGACCGGGTGGCACGCTGCGGCATCGGGCTGCTGGGCCTCGGTTCCACCCCGCTGCGCGGATCGGAGGCGGAGTCGGCTGTCATCGGCCGGGCGGGCCGACGAGGTCACCGCCGAAGACGTCGGGAGGCTCGCGATCGCGGGACTCTCGGAGATCCCCGCCGACCTGCAGGGCTCGGCCGACTACCGGGCCCGCGTCGGTGCTGCGATGGTGGCGCGGGCGTGGGCCGCGGCGGTCCGACAGGCACAGACCTTCCAGGAGGCGATCCATGCATGAGCTGCCGGTCGAGCTGACCGTCAACGGGCGAGCGCGCAGGCACACCGTCGAGCCGAGGCTGACGCTGGCCGACTTCCTGCGCGAGAAGTGCGGGCTGACCGGCACGCACCTCGGCTGCGAGCACGGCGCATGCGGCGCCTGCACGGTACTGCTCGACGGTCAGGCCGTCCGCGCCTGCCTGATCTTCGCGGTGCAGGTCGACGGTCAGGAGGTGACGACCGTCGAAGGGATCGCCGGTGAGGACGGTGAGCTGTCGCCTGTGCAGGCCGCACTGCGTGAGTGCCACGGGCTGCAATGCGGTTTCTGCACACCTGGTTTCGTCACGTCGATCACCGCACTGCTGCGGGACAACCCGCAGCCCACCGACGAGGAGATCCGCGAGGGCCTCTCCGGCAATTTCTGCCGGTGCACCGGTTATCAGGGAATCATCAACGCGGTGCACCGCGCGGCGGAAACGTCGTAACCCGGCTGTCTTCTATGCTCCTCGCGTGCGCTTCCGCTCTCATGCTCCTCGCGTGCGCTTCCGCTCTCATGCTCCTCGCGTGCGCTATGCGCTCTCGGGTGCGTAGCCCAGCGTGCCCTTGATCTCCAGGTATTCCTCGAACCCGAACTCGCTCCACTCGCGCCCGTTGCCGCTGCGCTTGTACCCACCGAACGGGGTGTTCAGGTCGAACGCGTGGTTGATGGCGACCTGGCCCGCCCGGATCCGGCGCGCCAAGGCGCGGGCAGCGTCGAGGTCGGCGGCCGAAACATAGCCCGACAGACCGTATTCGGTGTCGTTGGCGATGTCGACGGCCTGATCGAGGTCGTCGTAGGGCAGGATGCACAGCACCGGCCCGAAAATCTCCTCCCGGGCGATCGTCATGTCGTTGGTGACATCGGAGAACACCGTCGGCTTGACGTAGTAGCCGGTGTCGAGTCCGTCGGGTCGTCCGGGGCCGCCTGCCGCCACGGTGGCGCCCTCGTCGATGCCCTTCTTAATCAGGGCCTGCACCTTCTCGAACTGCACCTTGGAGGCCACGGGCCCGATCGCCCGCTTGTTCTCGGCATCGCCGACCGCCACCGATTCGGCGACCTTGCGCGCGATCTCGGCCGCCTCCTCGATGCGCGAACGGGGAACGAGCATGCGCGACGGCGCATTACAGCTCTGCCCCGAGTTGACCATCATGGTGGTCACACCGGCGGTGACGCTCTCGGCGAACTTCTCGTCGTCGAGGACGATGTTCGGGCTCTTGCCGCCGAGCTCCTGGGTGACCCGCTTGACCGTGGCCGCCGCGTTCTTGGCGACGTCGACACCGGCGCGCGTCGACCCGGTGAACGACACCAGATCGATGTCGGGGTGGCTCGAAATCGCCGCGCCCACGCCGGGTCCGTCGCCGAACACCATGTTGAAGACACCGGCGGGCACCCCTGCCGCGTCCATCACCTCGGCGAAGATCTGACCCGAATACGGCGCCACCTCCGAGGGCTTCAGCACCATCGTGCAGCCGGTGGCCAGAGCCGGGAACACCTTGCAGGCGATCTGGTTGATCGGCCAGTTCCACGGCGTGATGAGACCGCAGACGCCGATCGGCTCCTTGAGGATCAGCGTCGAACCGCGCTGCTCTTCGAAGTTGAAGTTCTTCAGGGCGTCGACGGCACCCATCAGGTGGCCGAGCCCCATCATCACCTGCGGTCCTGCGGCCAGCGACGGCGGTGCGCCCATCTCTTCGTGCACCGCGGCAGCCAGGTCGTCGGAGCGCTTCTGATACTCCGCGGCGATCGCCCCGAGCAGGTCGAGGCGCTCCTCGCGGGTGCTGCCCGACCAAGTCGCGAACGCCTTCCGGGCCGCCTTGACCGCCTTGTCGACGTCGGCCGCGGTGCCGATGGCGATCTTCCCGGACACCTGCTCGGTGGTCGGGTTGTCGACGTCGAGCGTCTTGGGCTCGGTCGGGTCGACCCACTGGCCGTCGATGTAGAACTTCAGGTATTCACGCATAGCGGTCATCCTCTCCTAATCAGTCCTCCTCGCGTGCGAGAAGCTACTGCGTTCCTTCTGCATACCACGTCCGAAATCGGTCGTAGCGCGGCATCTCCTCGGAGTTGGCCTTCGGGTCGATGCAGACGTGCACGACGCCGACCTTGCCGCTGGCGTACGCGCGGGCGATCGCCGGTCCGATCTCTTCCTCTTTCTCCACATACTCGCCGTGGCACCCGAAGCCCTCGCCGATCTTGTCCATTCGGACGTCTTTGCTCCAGTGCACACCGGGCTGCGGGGACGGCTGGGTGAACGTGCGCTTGTAGACCCCCACCTCGAGGCCCCACTGGTGGTCGACCCCGACGACACAGACCAGCGGAAGGTTCTGCCGGGCCGCCGTCTCGAGTTCGGCGATATGGAACAGGAATGCCGAGTCGCTGGTCAGCAGCATGACGGGCCGCTTGCCGCCCTCGGCCACGGAGGCGCCGACGGCATACGGCAGCCCGGTGCCGAGGTGGCCGAAGTTCTGGTTCCAGATCACGTCACGGGGTTTGGACTGCGAGTAGGTCCAACCGAAGATCACGGTGGCGCCGCCGTCGCGGACCAGAATGCCGTCCTCCAGTTCGTTGAAAGCTTTGGTGGCCTCGATGATGTAGCGCGCGGGATGTATCGGGGAACGTCCGGTCGGGGCGTTCTCAGTGAGCTCCGCGAGTTCTTTCTCGTCCTGCTTGATCAATGTCTGCAGCGTGTCGGTCGCCGTGCGCGGGGTTTCGCGCAGCGCCTCGACGAGCTGGGGCACCACGCCGCGCAGATCGCCGACCAGAGACACGTCGAAAGCGCGGTTGACCCCGATGGCGGTCGGGTCCTGCTCGACGTACACCCATTTGCGATTCGCATCGCCTGCGGCCCAGTGCTGGGTCCGGCCGTAGTGCATCGGTTCTCCGAGCTCGGTACCCAGCGCAACGCAGAGGTCGGATTCCTCGACTGCGGCGTTGGCCGCCGAGGAGAACAGGTAGGGGAAGGTTCGCTCCTGCAGTCCCTCGATGAACGATGTGCCACCTGAGGTCTGGATCACCGGGCACGCCATCAACTCGGCGAGCTCCCTGACTTCTGCGCCCGTCCTCGAGGTGTGAACCCCGTGACCCACCAGGAGAATCGGCTTCTTCGCCTCGGTGATCAGCTTCGCTGCCTGCGCGACCTCGCGTGCGCCTGCGCCCTGGTTGACCAGGCGGTACCGGTGCGGCGGCAAAGGCTCGGAGACGTCGAGCTCGGAGAGGATGACGTGCGACGGGTATTCGATGTAGCTGGGTCCCGGCGTGCCGGACATCGACCGCCGGATCGCCTCGTGAATGATCTCGTCGGTCTGATCCGCGTACTCGATCGAGCTGCTGTATTTCACCGACGGCGTGAAAAGACCCTCCTGCTGGACGAATTGGATTCGTCCGCGGCGGACCCGACGCTCGGTGATACGGGCGCGCTGCCCGCCGAGGAAGATCACCGGCGAGTTCTCGACCAGCGCGCACATCATCGCGCCGGAGATGTTGGCGACCCCTGGCCCCAGCGTGCCGATGCACAGGCCCGGCTTGCCCGTCATGCGGGAGGCCGCCTCGGCCATGAATCCGGCGCTCAGCTCATGGTGCGGGGCGACCACCGACCACCCGCGCGCGTCGGCTTCGGCGAACATGTGCACGAAGTTGGGGTCAGGGATGCCGAACAACGTGTTGACGCCCTCGGCCTCGAAGAGGTCGAGAATGCGTTTGTAGACGGGTGTACCCACGGTGGAACTCCTTTTAGCGGTAGCGTTTTGCCAGCTCTTGACGGTGAGCTGCAGGTGAACCGAACAACGATCGATTGAGCGCGGCGCGCTTGAGATAGACGTGGATACCGCTCTCCCAGGTGTATCCGATGCCACCGTGCAACTGCATGGCTTTACCGGCGATGTCCACCGCAGCGGCGCAGGTGTGCGACTTCGCCATCGCGACCGCCGGGCCGGCATCGGCGTGCCCGGCCACGGCGTCGACGGCAGCCGAAACGAGTTGCCGCGACACCGAAATCGAGGTGAGCATGTCCGCGCAGGCATGTTTGACGGCTTGAAACGAACCGATGGCACGGCCGAACTGGTGCCTCACCTTGGCGTACGCGACCGTCGCTGACAGCATCGCCTCCGCGATTCCGATGCTGTCGCACGCGATCGCTACCGCGGCACGTTGGCGAAGCCTGCGCACGGCGTCGGCGGGATCGCCGGTGAACAGGAGAATCTCCGCGACGTCGACACCGTCTGACGACACCGTTGAAAGGCGGCGGGTTTCGTCGAGCACAGGTTGCGGGGTCGCGGTCGCGTCCACGACGGCGACGCCACCGTCGACCACGATGAGAACCGTGTCGGCGCCCTCAGCGTCGGGCACGAAGTCCGTCGATTCCACCGCGACGCCGAGCCTGACGGCGCCCGACGCCACCCCGGTCAACAGCCGGTCACGAGTATCGCTGGGCTGCAACGCATTCAGGGTGCTGACCGCGAGCACGGCGCCACCGAGGTAGCTGTTGGCGCTGGCCGCGCGTCCCATCTCCTCGCAGATGATTGCCACCTCGGCGAATGTCGCACCAGCCCCGCCGAATTCCTCCGGGATCTCCAATCCGACCCAGCCCGCGTCGACCAGCACCTGCCAGTCGACAGAGCGGTCCTTGGCGAGCAGGTCGCCCGCAACGGATCGCAGCTCGGCGTGGAACTCGTCGAAGTCGTGGCTCATCTACACCGCGCTCGGCTCTCGCGGCAGTCCGAAGCCCGCGCTCGGCGATGATGGTCCGCTGGATCTCGCTCGATCCACCGGGGATCGTCCACTCCCAGGAGCCGATGAAATCCAGCATCCACGAACCGGATTCCCACCCGCTGCTGGCCGACTTCACCAACGTGGTGTGTGCGGGCAGGCCGCCGACCTCCGCGCCGAAGTCCGTCATGCGCTGCAGGAGCTCGCTGTAGAACAGCTTCACGATGGACGCGTCCGCAGGACCCGCCGTGCCTGCTTCGGACTTCTCCACGAAGTCGCGGCACAACCCGCGCAAACCGGTGATCTCGGCCTCGAACCCTGCGAGCCGATCGGCGACGACGGGATCGTCGGCTGGGCAGGAGGCCACCAGCCACCGGAACCCTGCATTGCCGAGGCGCTCCGCCAGCTCGAGCATCGTCATCCCACGCTCTGCGCCCAGCGTCGCCTGCGCCACCTGCCAGCCGGAGTTCTCCTGCCCGACCAGATCAGTGGCCGGAATCCGGACATCGTTGAGGAAGACCTCGCAGAAGTGCGAGTCGCCGATGGCGTTGCGGATCGGCCGCACCTCGACGCCGGGGGTGGTCATATCCAGCAGGAAGTACGAGATGCCCTTGCGCTTGGGGGCGTCGACGTCGGTGCGGGCCAACAGCAGACACCAGTCGGCGTGCCTGCCGCCGCTGGCCCACAGTTTCTGGCCGTTGACGATGTAGCCGTCGCCGTCCGTGCGTGCCGTCGTGCGCAGGCTCGCGAGATCGCTTCCCGCCTCAGGTTCGGAGAAGCCCTGCACCCAGATCTCGCCATCGAGGATGGCGGGCAGGTGCCTGCGGCGCTGGTCGTCGCTGCCCGCTGCCAGCAGAGTGGACGCGGCGTGGTGGATGCCGACGAATGCGAGCACCAGCCGGGGCGCATCGTGGGCGGCAAGCTCGGAGTAGAGCACGATCTGCTCGGCCACGCTCATGCCACCGCCCCACTCCGCAGGCCAGTGCGGCACGGCGTAACCCGCGGCATGCAGCTCGCGGAACCACCACTTCTGGAAGCGCGCGAATTCTTCGTCGTCGACGCCGGTTTGGGTCGCGCGCCAGTCCGGTGGGATGTGTTCGGAGCACCAGTCCCGCACGGTGGCGCGAAAGTCGTCGAGATCAGTGCTCGCTGCGCTCACGTGTACAGCCCCCTGAGCCCGGATCGTCCTGCGCGACGCGTCAACTCGTCGCGGGTGGCCGACAAACCGAGTGGCAGCCTGCGCAGCGGCTGGCTGTAGCGCGACAGCCAGGACAGGGTGGTCTCGTCGCAGAACCCCACGGCGCCGTGCAGTTGATGGCATACCCGGAAGACGACCTCGGCCGCCTCGATCGCCGACATCCGCAGCGCGAGCGCGTCATCGACTGCTCCCGGCGAGCCGGCGGACGCAGTCCACAGCGCGTACCTGGCCATGATGTCGAGCCCGCTGCGTTCGACTTCGGCGTCGGTCAGCTGGAACTGCACGCCCTGGAACGACGACAACGTCTGACCGAACTGCTTGCGCAGGCTGACGTGGGCGATGGTCTGCTCGATGGCTCTGTCGAGCATGCCCAGCAGCGTCCAGCACGGCAGCACGAGCGCCAGTGCCAGATCACCCGCACCGTTGCGGTCGATCTCGGCAAGCGCGAGCGGCGTGACGAACGCCGGTCCGGTGCTGCCGTGGCCGACGACTGAGCTCCTGACACCGTCGAGTGTCACTGTCGTCCAGGGTATTTCGACACCGCCGACAGCGGCCGACGGACGGCTCGACGACACCACGATCAGACCGTCGGAGTCCAGGTCTGTCGGTTTTGCGAGGCGTTCGGCGA
Source organism: uncultured Actinomycetota bacterium (assembly GCA_963786995.1). Classification (GTDB taxonomy): domain Bacteria; phylum Actinomycetota; class Actinomycetes; order Mycobacteriales; family Mycobacteriaceae; genus Mycobacterium. The sequence goes on from CAWBBH010000014.1 coordinate 312,204, forward strand.
CCGGATACGGCAGCGCCCAGTACCCGGCGCTGCGACACAGCGCCGCCGCCGCTTCCAGCCCGTCGGCGTCAGTGCGGGCATCGAGTTCCCAGGCACCGAGTTCGTCGAGCACCGGCCCGACGAGGGCGTCGCGGATGTCGGGCTTGGCTTCGGCTTGCTGGACCAACTGGTCACCGCCGGCCGCTTCGAACGCCCGGAGCGCCTGGCGCCCGAACTCTGCGGCGTCTTCGCCGAGGTCCAGGATCATTTCGCGCCTGCCAGCAATGTCCGTGACAACAGGATGCGCTGCATCTCGATGCTGCCCGACGACACGGTCGATGCCTGCGAGTACTTCCAGTGGTCCTCGGTCTCCCCGAGGAACCACGTACCGCCGGGATCGTCGGGCGACACTTCGGCGGCGATCTCCATCAGGACCTCGGCGCTGTCCTGGTCGAGCTTTGTCACCGCGATGCGGTACGCGGCGGCGTCGCCGGGCTGTATGCGGCCGGTACTCTGCAGCGACACCACGCGATACGCGAGCAGGCGCGCGCGTCTGCAGTGGGTGAGCATCCGAATCCAGCGGCCGCGCAACTCGGCGGGCAGATCGTCCCACCGGTCGCCCAGCACCGACGGCGCCGCGGCCAGCAGCCGCTCGCATCTGGCGTACCGGGCGATGCCGACGCGTTCGAACGACGTCACTTCCTGCACGATCGACCATCCCTGGTCGACCTCGCCGAGCACGTCGGCACGGGTGACCCGCAGGTCGTCGAAGAACACCTCGTTGAGGTGGTGTGGCCCCAGCATGGCGCGAATCGGCCGCACCTGTATGGCCGGATCATCCATCGGCACAAGGAAGATCGTCAGGCCCTGCTGCTTCTTCTCGCCCCTGTTGGTGCGGGCGAGCAGGAAGCACCACTGTGCCATCGTCGCGTAGGACGTCCAGATCTTCTGGCCGCTGACCAGCCAGCCGTCGCCGTCTTGGCGGGCCGCGGTGCGCAGCGACGCCAGGTCGGAGCCTGCCTCGGGTTCGGAGAAGCCCTGACACCAGATCACTTCGCCGCGCGCGATCGGCGGCAGATGCCTGCGCTTCTGGTCTTCCGTCCCGTGCCGCATGATGATCGGGCCGACCCAGTTGACGCCCATGTACTGCGCGCCGCGGGGCTCATGGTGTGCCCACATCTCCTCGCGGACAACGGTCTGCTCCCACACCGACGCCCCGCCGCCGCCGAACTCCTCCGGCCACGACAGGCACAGCAGGTTGTGTTCGGCCAGCGTCCGGCAGAACCGCTGAGCCGTTTCGAGATCGGCCGGATTGTCGGTGAAGGCACCGAGAAAGCCTTCTGGCACATGGGAGTTGATCAACTCGCGCAGTTCACCGCGCAGTTTCGTCGCCTCGCGACCGATTTCGAAGTCCACCGGCCCACCTATCCCGAGCCGACTGCTGGCTCGACGTCGGCGAGCCCGAGCTCGCGCAGCACTTCAGCGGTGTCCGCGCCCAGCTCACGCGTCGGGCCCGCGATCCGCCCGGGAGTTCGCGAGAACCAGGTCGGCACACCAGGCATTCTCACCGGTCCGTGCGGCGTTTCCACGGTTTCGAACAAGCCGACGGCGTTCAGATGTGGATGGTCGAACAGGTCGCCGGGTGTGTTGATCGGAGCCGCGGGGATCTCCAACTCGCGGAACAACGTCAACCACTCGTCTGTCGTGCGCTCCACCATGGTTTGGGCGACCAGCCCGTAGACGGTGTCGATGTCGTTGGCGCGCATCTCCAGGGTGGCGTACACCTCGGTCGCCCACGGCGGGGCGACTGCGGTGACGAACGCGTTCCAGTGCTTGTCGTTGTAGATCAATGCGGCGATCAGGCCGTCCTTCGTCTGGTACGGCCGCCGGTTCGGCGCGACCGTGCGCGGATACACCGCGGGACCCAGAGGAGGGTCGAACATGGCTCCGTTGGCGTGCTCGACCAGCATGAACGATGCCATCGTCTCGAACATGCTGACCTCGACCTCCTGGCCCTCCCCGGTCCGTTCCCGGTGGAACAGGGCCATCGTCGTCGCATAGAGGGCGGTCAGGCCCGCGACTTTGTCGGCCATGATCGTGCCGACGTAGTTGGCCTCCCCCGTCAGCTGTTCCTGGACCGCGGGGATTCCGCACTCGGCCTGAATGGTGTCGTCGTAGGCGGGCAGGTCCCGGTAGGGCCCGCGCCTGCCGTAGCCGTAGCAGTTGGTGTACACGATCGACGGGTTGAGCGCGGCGACGTCGTCGTAGCCGAAGCCGAGTTTGGCGATCGCCTTCGATCGCATCGAGTGGATGAACACGTCGGCGGTTCCGATGAGCGCGCGCAGCGCCGCCTTTCCCTCGTCGGCCCGCAGATCCAGCACGACGGCGCGCTTACCGCGGTTCACATTGATGTACACACCGCTCATGCCGGGCGCGGGTCCCACCGAGATGTAGCGCGTGTTGTCGCCCGCGGGCGGCTCGACCTTGATGACGTCGGCGCCCATGTCGGCCATGATCTGGGTGCAATACGGCCCCATCACCATGGCGGTGAGGTCGACCACGCGGACGCCGGCCAGCGGACCTTCACTAGCCATGAGCGGCCATCGCAAAGCTGTAACGGATGTGTTCGGCGTGCGCGTCGGGCACCACACCGAAGATCAGCGGCTCGGACGCATCGCGAATGGCGTCGAGGTGTTCACCCACGTCCTCGATCGTCCATGCCGGTCGGTAGACACCGGGCGTCTCGGCCACCACCACCCTGGCGATCCGGCCCGCGATCGCCGCCAGGATCTCCCCGTTTATCGAGCACGATTCGTGGGCCAGCCAGCCGACGGCCGGGGCCACCAATTCGGGCTCCATCGGTGGATATGCCGAGGTGTCAAGCCCCGCAGCCATTCTCGTGACGGCGCCGGGAACGATGACGTTGCACTTCACTCCGCTGGCCTGACCCTCGAGTGCGGCCACGTTGGAGAGGCCGATGATGCCCGCCTTGGCGGCCGCGTAGTTCGCGACGTCGTGGTTCCCGTACAGGCCGCCGATCGAGGACGTCAGCACGATTCGCCCGTAGCCCGCCTCGCACATCAAGGGGAAAGCCTGGCGCACAACGTGGAAGGCGCCCCGCAGATGGACATCGAGCACGGCCTCGAAGTCGTCGTAGGACATCGCTTTCAACGACGCTCGGCGAACGTTGCCCGCGTTGTGGATCAGGATGTCGATGCGGCCGTAGCGGTCCAGCGCCGCGTCGACGATCGCCTCGCCGCCGGCCGGCGTCGCCACCGAGTCGGTGTTGGCGACCGCCTCGCCGCCTGCCGCGACGATGTCGCGCACGACCTCTTCGGCCGGACCGACATCGGTTCCGTCGCCGGTGAGGCTGCCGCCGGGATCGTTGACCACCACCTTTGCGCCCTGTGCGGCGAGCAGCATGGCGTACGAGCGGCCCAGTCCCCTGCCACCCCCGGTGACGACGGCGACGCGGTCGTCGAATCTGAGGTCAGGCATTATTTCCCGAGCACGAGACCGTCGAGGTCACCCTTGGCACGCCATCCCGTCAGCAGTTCGTCGAATGCGTAGAAGCCGGGCATGTAGTAGTCCCCGAGGAACGACCGGACGCCTTCGCCGAAACCGCGCCCCTCGTTGTTGTAATAGCCAGGGGTGCAGGAAAGATCGAACGCCGAGGTGTCCATCGCGACGTCCTTGATGGTGGCGCCCCACGCTTCCTGAGCCTGGACGCTCGGCTCGACGGTCGTCGCCTTCCGCTTCACCGCCTCGGCGATGATGTAGGCGATGTGCTCAGCCTGCTGCTCGAACATCGCGGTCGTGTTGGCCGAGACGCCGCCCTGGATGAACCCGGTGTGGAACTGGTTGGGGAACCCATGGCTGGTCATGCCGTGCAGCGTCTTGTAGCCGTCGCGCCAGTGCTCGAAGAGCGAGAGCCCGTCGCGGCCTTCAATGGCCTCCATCGCGTATCGCCTGCTGATCTCGGTCGAGATCTCGAAGCCGCTGGCGAAGATCACGCAATCGACTTCGTACTCGACGCCGTTGGCGACGATGCCCTTCTCGGTCAGACGCTCCACTCCCTTGCACTCCGCCACGTCGACCAGCGTGACGTTCGGGCGGTTGAACGTCGGCAGGTATTCGTCACTACTGCACGGCCGCTTGCACAAGAAGTGGTAGTAGGGCTTGAGCGCCTCCGCGGTCTGCGGGTCTTCGACGATGGCTTCGACGCGCCGCCGGAGCCGCTCCATGACCTTGAACTGTTCTTCCTCGCGCATCGCCATGATCTCTTCGACGCCAAGCGAAGCCGGGTCCTCGGACGCCGCGACCCGCGCGGTCAGGTTGCGGCCCAGCTCGGTCCAGAAGTCGCAGACCTGATCCTCCGCATCGAAGATCACCCCGTCGCCGAATGGTGACCAGCGATGGAAATTGCGCTTGCGTTCCTGCTGCCAACCCGGGGAGAGAGAGGCCGCCCATCGCGGATCGGTCGGCTCGTTGCCACGCATGTCCACCGACGATGGGGTGCGCTGGAACACGTACAAATGCTTCGCGTCCCGACCCAGGTGCGGAACCAGCTGGACGCCTGTGGCGCCGGTGCCGACGAGCGCGACGCGCTTGTCGGCCAGCTTGTGCAGGCCACCGCCGGCGTCCCCGCCGGTGTAGTCGTAATCCCACCGCGCCGAGTGGAAGACGTGACCTTTGAAGTCCTTGATACCGGGGATGCCGGGCAGTTTGGGCCGGTTGTAGGAGCCCTGGGTCATGACCACGAAGCGCGCACGGATGTCGTCGCCGCGGTTGGTGGTCAATCGCCAGCGGTTGATCTCGTCGTCCCAGACCACGGTCTGCACCTGCGTGGAGAAGATCGCGCCGTCATACAGCCCGAAATGCTTGCCGATCCGCTTGCAGTGCTCGAATATCTCGGCGCCGTCGGCGAACTTCTTCGACGGAACGAAGTCCAGTTCCTCCAGCAGCGGAATGTAGCAGTAGGCGTCGTTGTCGCACTGGATTCCGGGGAACCGGTTCCAGTACCACACACCGCCGAAGTCGCCGCCCATCTCGATGACGTGAACGTCGTCGACACCGGCTTTCTTGAGGTAGGCGCCCGCCAGCAGGCCGGCGATCCCGCCGCCGAGGACGGCCACCTCGACGTCCTCGTTGATCGGGGTGCGGGGTGTCACGGGAGTGTACGGGTCGATCTCGGCGAACTCCGCGAAGTCGTCCTTCAGTTCCAGGTATTGCGCGGCACCGTCTGTGCGCAGCCGTTTTTCACGCTCGTGGGCGTACTTCTCCCGCAGCGCGTCGATGTCGATGTCATCGGGCGTCTGAGTCGGTCCGCATGTGTCGAACAAAGTCATTTGTCTGTTAACTCCTGAGGTTCGCCGGCGCCCATGTACTTGGCCAGCTGCGTGTGCAGGTTGACGGTGCTGCGTTCGCGGTACGGGTTGGGCTTGGTGCCCGGAAAGCCGAGCGACTTCATTCCCTGCTGCACCGCGGCCATGTTCGAGAAGTCCTGCGGCAACACCGACAGCCAGTTCGGGCTCTCCTTGGGCGTGTACTGCCATTCTGTCTGCGGCTCTTGACCTTTCGGATAGAGCTCGAAGACGGCGACCTCGAAGATGCATTTGTTGGGGTCGTACCCGGGATCAGGCCGCGCGCTGTAGCAGAGTGCGCTCGTCAGGCCCTGTCCGATCTGGAAGTTCGGGAAGAGCTGCCATGCGGTCCCGCTCTGGCCGAGGATGTCGGCGGGGATCGTCGGCCAGATCACCCCGCGGGCCTCGTCGTCGCGGCGCGCCGAGGCGAGCCAGTGCGCAAGCACCTTGTCGGCGGGTGTGCCCTCCGGCAGTTCGTCGACGAGTCGCTTGGCGGCGTTCACCAGCGTCTCGGTGGTGGTGGCGTTGGTCTGCTCCCAGGTGTACATCTGCATCTCCGCGGTGGAGACGCGCGGGTCGTCGCCCGTGCCGAGCCGTATCTTGGACTTGGTCTCGTCCATACCTTTCGGCGCGTCGTAGCCGATGTTGCTGTGCCTGCCCTGCGCCTTGGCCCAGCCCTTGAACTCTCCGAACTTGTTGAATTCGGGGTGGGTGGTGAAGACGTGGTAGGTCTCGTTGAAGGCCTCCATCGCCACTTTCCAGTTGCAATCGAACTTCAGCCATTTGCGCCACTTGTAGCGCATGTTCTCCAGCCCGAACGGATCGAGGATCTTCGCCGCGGGGAACAGGTAGTCGCCGAGAGGTTCGCAGTCGGGGTCCATGTTGATGAACAGCCATCCGCCCCAGGTATCGACCTGAACCGGAGCGAGGTGGGTGTTTTGCGGGGTCAGCGCGCCCTTCCAGTCGTCCTGCTCGCGGATGTGGGTGCACGCACCGTCCAAACCGTATGTCCAGCCGTGGAATCCGCAGACGAAAGATCTACGCGCACGGGCGCATGCATTCTTGGCGCCTTCGGGTCTGTCGACCAGTCGCCTGCCCCGGTGCATGCACACGTTGTGGTGTGCCGCGAATTCGTTCGGCCCCGTGCGCACCACGATGATCGAGTCGTCGAGGATGTCGTAGGTGAGGTAGCTGCCGATCTCCGGTATCTCCTCGACCCGGCCGATCTGCTGCCACACCTTGCGCCACAGCTTGTCGCGCTCGGCGCGGGCGTAGTCCTCCGAGATGTACGCCTCGACGCCGATCGTCATCGGATCGGAGAGATCCTCGGCGATCTGTCCCGTCGAGTCGTCCGGCTCTGCATCGACTTCGATGGCGGCATCGAGGTCGGTTTCGCTGTGGGTCATCACATCTCCTTGATCGCCGCCCTGAAGGACTCGTCCTTCAGGAACAGCGAGGTGTTGTCGGCGCCGAGATGGGTCCATCGCAGGTTCAGGCCGCCGTCGACGAGCAGCGTCTGGCCGGTGACGTAGCTCGACAGGTCGGAGAGCAGGAACAGGATCGCGCCAGCCTGCTCCTCCGGCTTGCCGCGCCTGCCCATCGCGATGGCCTTGCGGTCACGGCCCGGATCGTCGTCGGTGTAGGTGCGCGACGCGGCGGTTTCGGTGACGCCGGGCGCCACCGCGTTGACCCGGATGTCGTCCTGTGCGAGTTCGGCCGCCATGGTGCGGGTCATCGCGACGACAGCGGCCTTCGCGGTTCCGTAGGCGATGTGGAACGGGGCGGTGTTCATCCCGCTGATCGACGAGATCGAGACGATCGACCCGCGCCCGCGATGGCTTCGGATTTCTGCCGCAACCGCCTGGCTCATGAAGAACGCGGTCTCCAGGTTCGCGGTGAACAGGGCCCGCCAGTCGTCGCGGGTGACGCGCGTCGACGGCATCCACGTCGACGGTTCGGCTCCGCCAGCGACGTTCACCAACCCGTAGAGATCGCCGTCGGTACCGCGGACATGCTCGAGGACCGCCGCGATCCCGTCATCGGTCGACGCGTCGCAGCAACAGATGTCACCAGCAGTCCCCGCTCGGCGAGGGGCGCGACGTGCTGGTCGAGATTCTCCTGCGACCGGCTCACCGCAATCACCGTCGCGCCCGCTTCGGCGGCCATTCGCGTGACGGTCGTGCCGATGCCGCCGCCGGCGGCGCCGGAGACGACCACGATGCGGCCGTCGAGGTTCAGTAGATCGCTCATCGCGTTATTTGTCCGGACAACATACGGTGCTCTGCATATTGAAGAACACTATTCCGCAGCGGTAATCCGACAGTCAAGGGCCGCCAGGAGCGCTTACCGCGCTATTGTCTGGACTATTCGAGCTTGATAACGTCTCCAGGCCATGAGCACGCCGCACACCGAGGTCCGCTACCGTTCGCCCGCGCCGGAAGTCGCCGACGGGTGGCGCTTCGAGCGGCTCACCGCGCCCAGTCGGCTGTTCGGCGCCAACGGCCTGCGTACCGGCCCGGACGGCCGCGTCTACATCGCGCAGGTGACCGGCAGCCAGATCAGCGCGCTCGATATCGGCACCGGCCGGCTCGAAACCGTCAGCGCCAAGGGCGGCGATATCGTCGCGCCCGACGATGTGGCGTTCGGTCCCGACGGTGAGCTCTATGCCACCGAAGTGATGGACGGCCGGGTCAGCGCGCTCGGCACCAACGGCCACAGTCGGGTGCTCCGCGACGACCTGCCATGCGCGAACGGCATCACCGTGCATCAGGGGCGGCTGTTCGTCAACGAATGCCGCGACGGCGGACGCCTGATGGAACTTGATCGGGCCACCGGTGCCCAACGGATCATTCTGGAGAACCTGCCCTCCCCCAACGCCATGGAGGTCGGGCCGGACGGATTGCTGTACTACCCGCTGATGACCGCCAACGAGATCTGGCGAGTGGATCCGAACTCGGATGAGCCCAGTGAGCCGCAACGGGTGGCGGCGGATCTCGGCGTCCCCGACGCGGTGAAATTCGACGCCGACGGATACATCGTGTCGACCCAGGTCGCCAGCGGACAGGTGCTGCGCATCGACCCCCGCACCGGTGAGAAGACCGTGCTGGCACAGTTGAACCCGGGGCTGGACAACCTCGCCATCGCCGACGGTCGCCTGTTCGTCTCCAATTTCACCGGCGAGATCACCGAGATCGTCGGCGGACAGACCGCAACGATGCTGCCTGGCGGGCTGAACTGGCCACTGGACCTGGCCGTGGGTGACGACGGCCGACTCTATGTCGCCGACGGCACCTACTTCTACGTCGTGACCCCGGACGGCGCTCTGCAGACAGTCGGGATGCTGTTCTCCCCCGGCTATCCGGGCTTCCTGCGCGGCCTGGCACCCGCGGGTGGCGGTGAGTTCATCGTGACGACCTCGGGCGGCCAGGTCGCCAAGTACCGCCCCGCGGCCGGCGAAACCGACTATCTGGCAGCAGACTTCGATCAGCTCTACGGTGTTGCGATCGGCCCGGACGGTCAAAGCGTGTTCGCCGAGCTGGGCACCGGCAGCGTGCACACGCTGCGATCGGGCGCCGTCGAGACGCTGGCCACCGGTCTTTACGACCCCGTCGGTGTGGCCTTCGACGGACACAGCGTGCTGATCTCCGAGTCGGGTGCGGGCCGGGTGGTCAAGCTCACCGGTTCGGGCTCCGACGTCGTGGTCGACGGGTTGCAGGCACCGCAGGGCATCCTGGTTCGGGGCGGGGCCCTCTTCGTCGTCGACGCCGGGGCGAAAGAAGTCGTCTCGTTCGACCTGAGAAGCAAGGTGCGCACCACCATCGCGGCAGGGCTGCCGGTCGGTCCCCCTCCCGGCGTCGAGCCGAAGCCGCTCAAAGGCATGCCACCGTTCTCCGGCCCGCAGGGACCGTTCGCCGGGATCGCGGCGGGACCTGACGGATCCCTCTATGTGTCGGCCGACGGCGACGGCAGCGTCGTCGTGCTGCGCCCCGGCGCCTGAGCGATGTCGCCGATGACCGAAACCTCCCCCGTGGACCATCGCTACATCCAGGTGGCGCGGGCACTGCGCAAGGACATCGTGGACGGCGTGTATCCGGTCGGATCGCAGTTGCCCACCGAACACGAACTGTGCGAACGGTTCTCGGTCAGTCGCTACACCGTGCGGGAGGCGCTGCGGCGGCTCCGCGACGACAACCTCGTCTCATCGCGTCCCCGGACGGGCACGCTCGTCGTGCCCCGATCGACCTCCGATGCCTATGACGTGATGTCGATCAACGACCTCGTGGCCTTCGCCACCGAGGCGCGTTTCGCGATCGACTCGATGAACACTGTCGCGCTTACCGACGACGTGGCCGCCCGCACCGGGCTGGGCAGCGGCGAGGAGTGGCTGGCCGTGCGCGGCTACCGGCGAGCCGAAGGCGCCGAGTTCCCGCTCTGCCGAACGGAGTACTACATCAACCGCGCCTTCGCCTCGGTCGGCAGGCTGTTGCAGCGCCACACCGGCCCGATCTTCCCGTTGATCGAGGACCTTTTCGGCGTGAACATCGTCGAGGTGAACCAGGAGATCGCCGCAGTGCTGATCGCACCGGACCTCGCCGTCGAGCTCAAGACCGAGCCCGGCTCGCCCGCGCTGCAGGTGCAGCGCACGTACAAGACCTCCGACGGCGAGACGGCGCAGGTGACGGTCAACACCCATCCGGCGTCGCGGTTCCGGCACTCGATGACCATGCGGCGGGTCAGAGGCTAGCGCCATGCCGACGCTGGCCGATTCTCTTGCCGAAGCCGCACGGATCACGCCCGAACGGGTGGTGCTGGTCGACGGCGACCTCCGACTGACCTGCGAAGCACTCCACACCCGGGCAAGCGCCCTGGCGCAGGCACTGATGTCCCGGATGCCGACCGGCGGCGTCGTGTCGTTCATGCTGCCGAACTGGCACGAGGCCGCCGTCGTCTACCTGGGGGCGACAATGGCGGGTGTCGCCGTGAACCCGATCCTGCCGTCACTGCGGGAGCGGGAGCTGGCGTTCATCCTCGACGATGTCGACAGCCGAATGATATTCGTACCCAAAGAGTTTCGGCAGCATGACTACCCGTCCATGCTGGATCGCGTCGCAGTGCAGCTGAGGACTCCGCCCGAAATCGTCGTGGTCCGCGGCGAACCGGGCGACCATACCGCCTTCCCCGCGCTGCTCGAACAGCGACAGACCGCCGAGCTGCCCACGGTCGATTCGGCGGCCGTGCGAATGATCCTCTACACGTCGGGCACCACCGGCCGCCCGAAAGGTGTTCTGCACAGCCATGACTCGATCCACGCCCTGATCGGTCAGCTCGGGGACAACTGGCTGATCGACGCGGGCGACACGTTCCTCGTGCCGTCACCGATCGCGCACATCGGCGGCTCCATCTACGCCTTCGAATGCCCGCTTCTCCTCGGCACCACCGCCGTTCTGATGGACCGCTGGGATGCCGACGAGGCGGTGTCGCTGATGGCTTCCGAGCACTGCACGCACATGGCGGGCGCCACCCCGTTCCTCGAAGGTCTCCTCGCCGCTGCCGAGCGCGCCGAGACGCGACTGCCCGATCTAAAGGTGTTCATCTGCGGCGGAGCCTCGGTCTCCCCCTCGCTGATTCGCCGCGCGACAGCGTATTTCGACCGTGCGGTGGTAACGCGCGTGTACGGCTCCACAGAGGTGCCCGTCACTACCGTCGGTTCGCCGACCGATCCGGAGCACGCCGCCGAGACCGACGGGCGGCCGGGTATCGCGACGGTCAAGCTGGTCGCGCACGCCGCCGCGCCCGCCGGATCGGGCGAGATCTGCGCCCGCGGCCCGCAGATGCTGGTCGGCTACCGCAATCCGGACGACGAACGGGACGCGTTCGATGACGACGGCTACTTCCGCACCGGTGATCTCGCGCAGTGGGTGGACGACGACTACCTGGTGGTGACCGGCAGAGCCAAGGACATCATCATCCGCAGCGGCGAGAACATCGCGCCGAAGGAGATCGAGGACATCCTCGCCGGACATCCCGGCATCGCCGAGATCGCGGTCGTGGGGCTTCCCGACACCCGAACCGGTGAGCGGGCATGTGCGGTCATCGTGCCGGCGGCGCCGCCCGGTCCCGACGTCACCACCCTGCGAGACTTCCTTGCCGACTACGGCGTCGCGAAGTTCAAGGCGCCCGAACAGGTGGTCATCGTCGAAAGTCTGCCGCGCAATGACGCGGGCAAGGTACTCAAGCATCAGATCCGGGCGGAACTGGCGGAAGCGGAGTGAACATGACGGACAGTGGCCGGGTGGGCGAAAGACAAGTAGCGATCGTGACCGGGGCGAGCAGCGGCATCGGCTTCGGCTGTGCGACGAAACTCGCCGAGATGGGGATGACCGTCGTGGGTGCGGGGCGCGACGAAGGCAGACTGGCCGACCTCGAGACGGCGGTCGGCGATCCCGACCGGGTGGCGACCATCGCGGTGGACCTCACCGCCGACGAGGCACCCGCCCGCATCGTGGATCTCGCCGTGCAGCGGTGGGGCCGGATCGACTTCCTGGTCAACAACGCGGGCGTCGGCAGCCCGAAACCGCTGCACGAGACCGACGACGAGTCGTTGGACTACTTCCTCGGGCTGATGCTGCGCGCGCCGTTCCGGTTGGCGCGCGACGTGATCCCGCACATGGCGCCCGGCTCGGGCATCGTCAACGTCACCTCCACGTTCGCGGTCGTCGGTGGCCTGCGCGGTGGTGCGTACTCGGCGGCCAAAGGTGGTCTGACATCGCTGACCCTGCACATCGCATGCCAGTACGGACCGCAGGGAATCCGCTGCAACGCCGTGGCGCCAGGGGTGACGCTGACGCCGATGGTTGCGCAGCGGCTCGAAGACGAGCGGTTCCGCAAGATCAATACGGAGATGACACCGCATCAGCGGCTGGGCAGGGTCGACGACATCGCCAGCACGGTGGCGTTCCTGTGCTCGGAGGGGGCCGAGTTCATCAACGGCCAGACGATCGTCGTCGACGGCGGCTGGAGCTCGACGAAGTACCTGTCGGACTTCGCGTTGAACGCGGAGTGGGTGGCCCGTTGAATCTGTTCGCCCTGCTCGACCAGGCCGCCGCGCGGTTCGGTGACCAGGGTGCGGTGTATCTCGGTGAGCAGCAACGGCTCACCTGGGCCGAGCTGCGGGACCGGGCGCTGCGGTTGGCCGGCTCGTTGCGCGCGCTGGGGCCGGGCGCACGCATCGCGGTCGCCAGCGAGAACCGCCCCGAGATCATCGAGGCGATGTTCGGCGTATGGGCGGCCGGCTGTGTATACCTGCCGGTCAACTACAAGCTGCATCCGCGCGAGATGCAACAGATACTCGAAGATGCCGGCGCTGCACAGGTTTTCGCGTCGCCGAAGATCGCCGCGGGCCTCGGCCCTGTCACCGATGTGCCGGTGGAGGTCATCGCCGCAGGCGCCTACGAGTCGCGGTTCACTGCCGAACCGGTGGCCGCGCCATGCACTGACCCGGCGGAACTGGCGTGGCTCTTCTACACCAGCGGGACCACCGGTCGGTCCAAGGGCGCGATGCTGTCGCACCGAAACCTGATGGCGATGACCGTTTCCCACCTCGCCGACTTCGACTCCCCGGATGCGGACTGCAGCCTCGTTCACGGCGCCCCTATGTCGCACGGGTCAGGTCTCTACATCCCGCCGTACGTGCTGCGCGGCGCCCGTCAGGTGATTCCGGCGTCGGCGGCTTTCGAGCCCGACGAGTTCCTCGACCTTTGTGAGCGTCACCCGGGATGCAGCGCGTTCCTCGCCCCGACGATGGTCGCGCGCCTTGTCGCGACCGGCCGGCCTGCCCCGCCGAACCTGCGCACGATTGTCTACGGCGGCGGCCCGATGTACGTGGACAGCCTGAAGAAGGCGATGGCCGCATTCGGACCGGTGTTCGTCCAGTTGTACGGACAGGGCGAGGCGCCGATGACGATCACGGGTCTGCGCCGCGCCGACCATCTCGACGCCGACGACAGCGTTCTCGGGTCGGTCGGGTACGCCAGGTCAGGCGTCGACGTGGCGGTGTTGCGTGACGACGGCAGCCAAGCGGCGACCGGCGAGATCGGTGAGATCGTCTGCCGCGGCGACGTGGTGATGTCCGGCTACTGGCGCAACCCCGCGGCCACTGCCGCGACCCTGCGGAACGGCTGGCTGCACACCGGCGACATGGGTTCGTTCGACGAACGCGGCTTCCTGACCCTGCGCGACCGCTCGAAGGATGTGGTGATCAGCGGCGGCAGCAACATCTATCCGCGCGAGGTGGAGGAGGCGCTGCTCGAGCACCCCGGCGTGGTGGAGGCCGGGGTGGTCGGCGCCAAGGACGACGAGTGGGGCGAGATCGTCGTCGCGTTCGTCGTCGGCGAGGTCGAGCCCGCGGAGCTCGATTCCCATCTCCTGGACCGCATCGCCCGCTTCAAGCGGCCCAAGCGGTACGAGTTCATCGACGAACTGCCGAAGAACAGCTACGGCAAGGTGCTCAAACGTGCGCTGCGGGAACGGTTGTCGTAGTCACGGAGTCGGTGTAGCGCCGAGCGTCCGCTGGATGTCCGGCTTCATCTGCTGCAGCTGCTGGCCCGCATAACCCCAGCTGTGAATGCCTGCGGGAAAGTTGAACGTCGCGTTGTTGCCGCCCGCGGCGACATAGGCGTCGGCGAAGCCGCGGTTGGAGTCGATCGCCATGCCTTCCAGGAAGCCGAGCCCGCCGATCGGCGCGTCCGGGCTGGCCAGCGCTGGATCGGTCGGCGCCCCGTTGCCGCAGTACACCCAGAGCCGGGTGCCGTTGGCGGCCAGCCTGCCTGCCTGCACGGTGGGATCGTTGCGCGCCCAGGCCAGGTCACCCGGCGGTCCCCACATCGCCTCGCGACTGAAGCCGCCGTTCCACATCATGGCGATACCGACCTGCCCCGGGTCCGCCGACAGATTGAGGAAGCCCGACAGCGATCCTGCATAGATGAACTGCTGCGGGTGATAGGCGGCCAGCACCAGAGCCGACGATCCGCCCATCGAGAACCCCACAATGGCGTTGCCCGTCGTCGGCACACCTCTGTTCGTCGCCAGGTATGCGGGCAGCTCCTGGGTCAGAAACGTCTCCCACTTGTAGGTGAAGGTTCCACCGTTGCCCGCCGCCGGTGCGTACCAGTCGCTGTAGAAGCTCGACTTGCCTCCGACGGGCATGACGACCGAGATACCCGAGTCCTTGTACAAGTCGAACGCCGCGGTGTTGATGTCCCAGCCGTTGAAATCGTCGCCGGCCTCCATGCTGTCCAGCAGGTACAGCGCGTGCGCGCCCTCACCGCCTGAGAGGAATTCGACGCGAATGTCGCGGCCCATCGACGACGACGGCACGGACAGCTGTTCGACCGGGACAGTGGAGAACGCCGCCGCCGTCGGCGGCCACAGGCAGCAGAGAAGCAGGGCGACGACCGCCGCCACGGTCACCCGGCGGATCGAGCCGCCGCACTTCTCTTCGACAACGGCCATCGCCGCCTCCCCTTGGCCACCCCCGGCCTAACGGCAGATTACGACCACCAGTGGCGGATGTGGGCGGATTCGCCAGGTCGGCCACCGGCGCCGCCGGCCAGACACGCGCGTCGCGGCAAAGAATGCCGCCAAACATTTGGTCAGCCTGTTGCGCCAACATAAGTTATATGGGCTAAGTTAAGCGGAGGCCAACATCTGTAGGGAGAGATCGATGGGTCGGGCGGACGTCGCTGCCCCGGCGTACGGGCTGCGAGGCGTGTGATGGTGAAGGTGCTACGGCGCTTCTGGGTGCCCGTCCTGATCGTTGCGGTGATTCTCCTCGGCGCCTTCATGGTCGACCGGCTCCGTGGTGTATTCGGCAAGACCGAGCTCACCCGGCCGGGTGCTGGTCTGGTCAACGACCCGGAGCCGTTCAACCCGAAGGAAGTGCGCTACGAGATCTTCGGGGAGCCGGGTGCGACCGCGACCATCAACTACCTGGATCTGGACGCCCAGCCGCAGAAGGCGGTGAACGTGACGTTGCCCTGGTCGCTGACACTGACCACGACTGCTCCCGCAGCCAGCCCCAACATCGTCGCGCAGGGCAACGGTGACAGCATCAGCTGCCGGATCACGGTCGACGGTGTGGTGAAGGACGAGAAGACCACCGACGGTCTCAACGCCCAGACGTTCTGCCTGGTGAAGTCCGCATGAGCCAATACGCCACGTCGGCGCGCATCCGGTGATCCCCCGGTTCATCCGGCTCTTCTCGGTGCCGATCCTGCTCGGCTGGCTGGCGTGACGGTATTGGTCAACGTCATCGCACCCCAGCTGGAGAAGGTCGGCGAGGCGCACGCGGTGTCGCTGGCACCCACCGACGCGCCCTCCATGCAGGCCATGCAGCAGGTCGGTAAGACGTTCCAGGAATTCGACTCCAACAGCTCGGTGATGATCGTGCTGGAGGGCGAGCAGCCGCTGGGCGACGACGCCCACGCCTACTACGACGGCCTGATCGACAAGCTGGAGGCCGACAAGCTCCACGTCGAGCACATCCAGGACTTCTGGGGTGACCCGCTGACCGCGGCCGGATCGCAGAGCGCGGACGGCAAGGCCGCCTACGTGCAGCTGTACCTGAGGGGGAACCAGGGCGAGAGCATCGCCAACGAGTCGGTCGCCGCCGTGCGCGACATCGTCGCCAACAGCCCGCCGCCGCCGGGGATCAAGGCATATGTCACCGGGCCCGCCGCGCTGACCAGCGACCAGCACCACGGCGGGCGACAAGAGCGTCCAGCTGATCACGATGATCACCATCGCGGTGATCTTCGTGATGCTGCTGTTCGTCTACCGCTCCATCATGACGGTGCTACTCGTGCTCGTGATGATGTTCATCGAGCTGGCAGCGGCCCGCGGAATCGTCGCCACCCTGGGCTATTACGAGCTCATCGGGCTGTCGACGTTCGCCGTCAACCTGCTCACCACGTTGGCGATCGCCGCGGGCACCGACTACGCGATCTTCCTCGTCGGCCGTTATCAGGAGGCCCGACAGAACGGCGAAGACCGCGAAACCGCCTTCTACACCATGTATCACGGCACCGCCCACGTGATCCTCGGCTCCGGCCTGACGATCGCCGGGGCGACCTTCTGCCTGCACTTCACCCGGCTGCCGTACTTCCAGACCCTGGGCATACCGCTGGCCGTCGGACTGCTCGTCGCCACCTTCGCCGCGCTGACCATGGCGCCCGCCCTCCTCACCATCTGCAGCCGCTTCGGGTTCTTCGACCCGAAGCGGGAGTTGCGAACCCGCGGCTGGCGCAAGATCGGCGCCGCGGTGGTGCGGTGGCCGGGGCCGATCCTGGTATCCACCATCGCGCTCGCCCTCGTCGGTCTTCTCGCTCTACCCGGATACGTCCCGAGTTACAACGACCGCGAGTTCCTGCCCGACGACATCCCGGCCAACCTCGGCTATGCCGCCGCCGACCGGCATTTCCCGCAGGCGCGGATGAATCCGGAAATGTTGCTGGTCGAGACGAACCACGACGTGCGCAACTCGGCCGACATGCTCGTCGTCGACCGAATTGCCAAGAGCGTCTTCCATATTCCCGGCATCGGCCGCGTCCAGACCATCACCCGACCGCTGGGCACACCGATCGAGCACACCTCGATTCCGTTCCAGATCAGCATGCAGGGCACCACCCAGCAGATGAACCAGGACTACATGCAGGCCCGGATGGCCGACATGCTGACCCAGGCCGCCGAGATGGACAAGACCATCGCCACGATGGAAAAGATGCAGGCGCTGACCAAAGAGATGTCGGACACCACGCACAACATGGTCGAGAAAACCAAGAACATGGCCGTCGACATCGCCGAAGTGCGGGACAACATCGCCGATTTCGACGACTTCTTCCGCCCGATCCGCAACTACTTCTACTGGGAACCGCACTGCTACAACATTCCGCTCTGCCATTCGTTGCGGGCCATCTTCGACACCCTTGACGGCATCGACGTGCTGACCGACGACGTTCCAGCAGCTCGTCCCGGAACTCGAGCATCTCGACACGCTGCTACCGCAACTGACCGCGTTGATGCCCGAGATGATCTCCACCATGCGGACCATGAAGACGATGATGCTGACGATGTATCAGAGTCAGAAGGGGATGCAGGACCAAATGGCTGCGCTGCAAGAGAATTCGACTGCGATGGGCCAGGCGTTCGACGCGTCCAAGAACGACGACTCGTTCTACCTTCCGCCTGAGGTCTTCACCAACCCGGACTTCATGCGCGGACATGAAGATGTTCGTCTCCCCCGACGGCAAGGCGATCCGCTTCATCATCTCCCACGAGGGCGATCCGGCCACGCCGGAGGGCATCAGGCACATCGACCAGATCAAGGAGGCGGCGTTCGAGGCCATCAAGGGCACGCCGCTGGAGGGTTCGAAGATCTACCTGGCGGGCACCGCGTCCACCTACAAGGACATGGCGCACGGGTCGAACTTCGACCTGCTGATCGCGGGAATCGCGTCGCTCTGTCTCATCTTCATCATCATGCTGCTGCTGACCCGCTCGGTTGTCGCGGCGGCGGTGATCGTCGGAACGGTGCTGCTGTCGCTGGGCACGTCGTTCGGGCTTTCGGTGTTGATCTGGCAGTACATCCTGGGCCTGCACCTGCACTGGATGATCATCGCGATGTCGGTCATCGTGCTCCTGGCCGTCGGTTCGGACTACAACCTGCTGCTGGTGTCGCGGTTCAAGGAAGAAATCCAGGCCGGCATCAACACGGGCATAATTCGGTCCATGGGTGGAACCGGATCGGTGGTCACCTCGGCGGGCCTGGTGTTCGCCTTCACGATGATGTCGATGGTGGTGAGCGATCTGCGCGTGGTCGGTCAGGTGGGTACCACCATCGGTCTGGGTCTGCTCTTCGACACCTTGGTGATCCGGTCGTTCATGACACCGTCGATCGCCGCGCTTCTGGGCAAATGGTTCTGGTGGCCTCAGCACGTGCGGCAGCGGCCGGTTCCCGAGCCGTGGCCGCGAGCCGGGGACTGCAACTGTCGGTGCGGTGCCGGGTCGTCAGCCGGGTGACGAAAACCCAACGGGCCCATTACGTCCCGTATAAAAACCGGATAGAGTCAGATGAATGAGATGGATTAGGTGATGATGACAACGAAACGGATTGCGTCGACCGTCCTGACGGCGATCGCCTTGGCGGTGCCCGCGCTTGCGGTGGCGACACCCGCCAACGCCGATCCGGACACCGATTTCTACAACGAACTGCACATCTACGGCATCTACGGCCAGAAGGACTACAACGCCTGGATCGGCAAGATCACGTGCAAGCGGCTGAACAACAACCTCGATCAAAGACGCCTACGCGTCGGCGAAATTCATCAAGCCGCAGCTGAACAAGAACACCTCAACCGAGCAGACGTGGCAGTTCCTCGGCGCCGCATATCGGACCTACTGCCCCGACAAGCTGCCGCTGCTCCAGCAAGTGGCAGGTGCGCCACAGGTGGATGCACCGGCTGCACCCGCTGGACCGCCGTTACCGGCCGAGCAGTAGTGAAGGAGGCAGAGATGTTGGGTAAGGCGAGCTTTGCGGTGGCGGCGATGAGCGCGGTCACGCTGATGATTCCGGCCAACGCGTCCGCGGATGCGACCGACGACTATCCGATTCCGAACCGGATACTGAAGACCACCTGCACCGTCGACCAGTACATGGCGGCGACGCGGGATACCGACCCGATCTACTACGAGCGCTACATGACCGACTATCACAACAGGCCGGTCGATGTGCAGAACGGCGCCCGCGACCGCATTTACTGGTTCTTCTCGCTGGACTATGCGGGCAGGCGGCAATACTCGGAGGACACCGCGACCAACGTCTACTACGAGTTCATGGCGACTCGATGGGGCAACTGGGCGAAGCTGTTCTTCAACAACAAGGGCGTCGCCGCACATGCCACCGACGTCTGCATGAACTACCCGCCGAACGATCCGACGGTTTGGGACTGGAGATGATTCTGCGAAGGGCGCTTCCGGCGGTCGACGCTCGCTGGCGGTCTGGTCGCAGGCGTTCTCGGTATCGGGGTGGCCAGCGCCGATCCTCCCCCGCCGCCGAATCCGCCGTGGGCCGCCGTCGGCGACCCTGTTCCGGACTGGGCGCCGCGAAAGCCCGCCGATTTCTGGTTGGGCGAGCCCGTGGTGTGGACCACCGGATGGGGCGGGCGGTGGTGCGTCTGGAAGAACGGTCAGATCATCACGCTGTCGTCGAACCCCGTCACCAACGGCGGCTGAGCGCCGCCGCGCGAGCGGTTACTGGTAATAGAGCACGTCGTTGTAGGCCGTCCAGGCCTGACCCTCGCAGTTCAGAAGCTGGCCTGCCGGCGTCTGCGCGGTGCCGGGCACCTTGTCGTCACACGGTGCACGCATGGTGCGCACGCCGACCAGCGGAGCCACCGGCACCCACACGTTCCTGGCGGCGCACACGAACGTGCCGCCCTTCGCGTCGACGCCGAACGGATAGCGGGACTTGAACTGGCAGTAGTCGGTCGGCACGATGTCGCGCCTCACGAATGGGACACAGTCGACGCCGTCGCAGAAATTCGGTTCCGCGGAGGCGGCGCCGGCCGCCACCAGTGGCGCGGCGGTGATCCCGCAGGCCAAAGCGATCACTGCCATGAGCTTCATACTCGTCCCCTCCGATACGGGCTCGCTTCGACGGTTAGCGTACCGGGGCGTCTGCGCCGGTTACGGCCTTCTCGTGCCTTTGGGTGCTCAGACGCCGGATCACCCGGAGCTGACGGCCGTCGCGGCCGGCGCAAACAGCGGTATGACGATGGCGGAGACCCCCACGATGACCGCCATCACCAGATATGACGAACTGACGGCGTCGACGAACGCGGCCCTGCTGGCATCGGCCAGTTGGTATCCCTGCGGACCGAGCCGGTCGGCTACCACGAGCGCCTGCGCCAGAGAGTCCGACGCCGCCGCGCGAACGGGATCGATCCAAACCTCGGGACAGCGGCCGAAGCCCGATTCTGCCGTTGCCTGTCACGTATTGACGCGCTGCCGCGACATACGAGCATGACGATCAAGCCTGCGCAAATAGCGATCCGCACCCTCGGTGCCGCCGCGGCAATGGCCGCTTTCTCCCCCGCCCTGCTGGTCGCGTCGCCTCCCGCAGGCGCCGCGCCGTGCCCGGACGTCGAGGTCGTCTTCGCCCGCGGTACCACCGAGCCACCCGGTGTCGGCGGTATCGGGCAGGCCTTCGTCGACTCCCTCCGGTCCCAGCTGGGTAGCCGGTCGGTCGGCGTGTATGCGGTCAATTACCCGGCCAGCAACGACTTCGGCAGCAGCACTCCTGCGGGCGGCGACGATATGAGCGCACACGTGCAGTCGATGGCAGCCAACTGCCCCAACACCAGGGTGGTGCTGGGCGGGTATTCGCAGGGCGCCGCCGTCGTCGACCTGGCCACCACGTCTATGCCCGCCGAGGTGTCAGACAATGTGGCCGCCGCCGCGGAGTTCGGCGGTGCGCGCAGCGCGTTCGCCGACAGCCTGTCGGCAGGCCCGCTTCCGTCGGTGGGTTCGCTCTACAGGGCCAAGACGATCGAAATGTGCGTGCCGAACGACCCGATCTGCTCACAGAGCGGCTGGGACTGGCGGGCACATGGCGCATATGTTCAGACCGGGATGGTCAACGAAGCTGCTGCCTTCGCCGCGAGCCGGGTATAGACCGGCCGGACGTGGGTATCCCCAGCGCACGATGCGGGGAGGAATCATGAGAGTCGCCACGATTGTGGGGGTCGCAGGTGCGGCCGTAGCGGGATCGCTTCTGTGGACGCCGGCGCCAGGCGCATCCGCCGAGCCGTGTCCGGATGTCGAGGTGGTCTTCGCCCGCGGCACCGGTGAACCGCCCGGTGTCGGAGGTGTCGGGCAGGCCTTCGTCGATGCGGTGCGGTCGCAGGCGGCGGGCAGGTCGGTTTCGGTGTATCCCGTCAACTACGCGGCCAGCGCGGACTTCGGTAACACGACGGCCTTCGCGCAGACCGTCATCGACGGGGTCAGGGACGCCGCGTCACACGTTCAAGCCACCGCTGCCAACTGCCCTGACACCCGCATCGTTCTCGGCGGCTACTCGCAGGGCGCTGCGGTGGCGGGCTTTGTGACATCCGCGGAGGTTCCACCGGGGGTTCCCGCGGCAGCTGTGCCGGAGCCGTTGCCGACCGAGGTGGCCGATCATGTGGCCGCCGTGGCCCTCTTCGGCAAGCCGTCGGATGCCTGGACGAATCGGTACGGCGCACCGGCGATCACGGTCGGCCCCGCGTATGCCGCGAAAACCAAAGAACTGTGCGCCCAGGGCGACACCATTTGCGACGGCACGCCGGGCGGAGAGCCGTCGTTCGCGCACGCGCTGTATCCGGTGAACGGAATGATCGGCGACGCAGCCACTTTCGCGGTGGGTCGCCTCTAGTTCACGGCACCGCCGGGGCTACGGGGCCCGGCGCCGGCACATGGTTCGCGTCCGGCAGGTGCTCGACGGGTAGCGGGTCCGGAAGGTGCTCGACCGGGGGCGCAAAGGCACCCGTCTCCGGCGGCATGGCTGGAACCGCTTGTGGCACAGAGGCTTCAGGTCCGCTCACCGCGGGTTCGGAATCCGGCATGGGCTGCTGCTCTGGAATCGGCGCAGGCGCCGCGGGCGCAGGCGGGAACACCATCGGCGCGACAGGCACGTCCACGGTCGGACGTTCGACGATATCCGCTGCGGCCGGTACGGCCGACTGCTGGGCGTTGCTCTGCGGCAGCGGAATCGAGCTGGCGGCCGACGACAAGGTGAAGACGGAGACCACCGCGACAGCTGACACCACGGTGAGCGCCCGCGTATGCACGGCGACGCGACCGCATTCGACAGCCGCGATGTGAGTGCGCGTTCCGTTCGACGACGCCGCACCGCGAGCCAGTGCGATCTGCGCGTCGTGGGTGGCGACGACGGGAACGGACAGCGCCCTGTCGAGTGGACCTTCGACCTCGTCGAGCGTCTGACGAGAGCCGATCAGAAACAGCGCGTCGGGCAGCGAACCGTCTGCTCCTACGGCGAAGTTCAGCCATGAGGTGAACGCGGGGAGATCATGTGTGAGCGTCGTCGTCGACGACTGAATTGCTCCGCTGCGGGTGTCGATCACCGACAGGGCCGCCGAATCCCGCCCGAACACGCAGATCGCGGTCTTCTCCATCGCGTTGGCGTAGCCCGTGTCCCTCCCCCACGACCGGGTCGCCTCCGTCAGTGGAACGGCCACCACATCCGCGAATCCGCATTCTGCCAACGCATCACGAAGCGACGACACGTTGCCGCTGGACGTCACATGAATCGAGTCGACGGTGAAACCACTTGCGGTGGCGATATCGCGGACCCGCCGCGCTGTCGCTGCGGGTGCGGCGGTGCCGGCATCGGTGATGTCGAACGCATCATGGTCGAGCGGCTCCGCTGCGGCGTCTCGTCCGTCGACCAGAACCCATCCGATACTGGTCGACGTCTTCGACAGCCCCAATACTGTTCGCACTCGCCGGGTCCCGCCCTTGTCGACATCGCCGCATCGTGGTGTGACAGCGATCAATGCGCAGCATAAAGCCGCTGATCCCGGCACCGCACCGGGAACTCTCGATCGGTTACCGATCTGCGACGAGGCTGTGACCACCGGCGCAGGCGCGGGCCACCACCGCCGCAGCCAGAAAGCATCCGAGCAGTGCGTAGCCGGTGGCGTCGCCCAAGCCGTTCTTGGCGAGCATCACGACGGCCACACCCGCGGCGCAGATCAGCACTCCTGCCGCCGTCGACCGCGCTCCCGTCGCGTTGACCGTGGCGTCCCACCACGGGATCCGGCGGTGTTCGAGGGGCGACAGCAGGAAGAACGCCGCCGCCATCACCACCGCGAAAACCGCAGCCCGCAGCGCGAGTAAGCCCCAGAATCCCGGTGCGTCAACGTCATAGGCATCGAGACCGACGGCGTGCAGCGCGAAGGTGGCGACGGCGATCGCAGGGATGTGCCACAGATACAACGTCATTGCTCCCCCGTTGCCCACGGCCACGACCTGCCAGACCCGCGGCCGCTGCGCCCACCGCCGCACCGGTCCGGCTGCGGCGACGAAGGCGCACGACATCCAAACGCATTGCAGCGCAAGCAGAAGCGTCGGCGGTGTGACGTTCGACATGTGTTCGGTGCCGGTCACGACAAGTGAGATCTCATACGGACCGAACGTCGCCAGCAGAATCTGCGCCACTAACGCGCACACCGCGACCGACACGGCCGCCGGAACGCCGATCAGCTTGCGCGCATATGCGACTCCGATCACGACGGGGATCAACCAGACGATCAAGAAGTTGGGCAGGCCCGCCAACAGTTCGCCGGTGGCGATTCGAACCGAATCGACCACGGCGGCCAACACCAGAAGCGAGGCGACGAGGATCGCCACGGTCCGCGCCGCGCGCATCCTTGTCAGCACCGGAACGAACGCCAGCGTGACGATATAGACGCCGAGAAACCACAGCAGGGCGACGGACTCCCGGCCGAGGCCCACCGCGGAGTCGGCGCCCAGCACTGCGGATGCCACGGCGAGGCCGACTGTCCAGAAGGCCAGATACCAGAACACCGGACGGCAGAGCCGCTGTGCCCGGGCGAACAGCCACGTTCCCCACGGCGACCCCTCGCGCCAGCCGTAGGCTCCCGCCGCACCGCCCGCGAGGAAGAACAGCGGCATGACCTGCACGAGCCAGGTGACAGGGGTCAGCGCAGGCATTGCGCCGAGCAGGTTGCCGATTCGCAGACCGCTCGAGTCGATCGTGGCGAGCAGTAGCGCGCAGTGGCCGAACATCACGACGACCAGGGCGGCGAGCCGGGCGACGTCGACCGCGCGGTCACGGTCGGGTTTCGTGCTCTCGGCGACGGCGCGGGCGTCGGGCACAGAGGAGCTCAGCGGCATGCGTCCAGGATGCCGGGTATCCGCCCTGGCGTGGCTGAGTAGGACTACGTGTCGGTCTTCACCAGGCCCGATCCGAGCGCCGACAACGTCAAGTTGATGACGATTCAACGGTTCGCCGACCAGATTGCCACGTCGGATCGGACACAAACGTATTCTGCGTTGCGTGCGCAAGGACCTGCTCGCCAACGGCCGGGGCCGCCTGCTGGCGGTCGTGGCCTCGGTAGCTGTCTCGGCCGCGCTGCTCTACGAGCCGGCGACGAGCGACGAGAAGCCGGCCGCCAGCCCTGCTGGTCCCACGTCGAGCGCACGCCAGCCCGACAAACCTGCAGCGCCGGACCTGATCGCCGCCAGCGCGCCGGTCGCCAACCAGGCAGCGGGGTTCGCACTTCCGGTCGGGATCGCGCCGGAGCAGGGACTGCAGATCCACACCATCTGGGTGGCCCGCGCCATCAGCGTGATGTTCCCCGAGATCACCACGATCGGCGGAGCCCGCCAGGATCCGCTGCCGTGGCATCCCAACGGGCTGGCGATCGATGTGATGATCCCGAATCACAACTCGGACGAGGGCATCGAACTCGGCAACCAGATCGCAGGGCTCGCGCTGGCCAACGCGAAGCGGTGGGGCGTGATCCACGTGATCTGGCGGCAGGGCTTCTACCCGGGAATCGGCGCACCGAGTTGGACCGCCGACTACGGCAACGAGACCGCCAACCATTACGACCACGTGCACATCGCCACCGACGGCGGCGGCTTCCCGACCGGCCAGGAGACCTACTTCATCAGCTCGATGAGTCGCTAGGCGACTAACGCCGCCATGTTTGGCCGGCTGGACCGCGGGTACTAAACGCCGTGCGACGGGGGGGAACCGTCTCATTTCGTCGCGTTCAAAGGTGGACTTTAGCCCTCGGTCCGCGGCCAAACCCGGGTTGATGCCCGGGTAGAGACAATGGAGAAACTCATGCGTAAAGCGATTGCTGTCCTCGGTATGACCGGTGCTCTCACCTTCGGCGGCGCGGGCCTCGCCCACGCCACGACCTACGAGAGCCCCGCGCCTGCCTCGACGACGACGGTGTTGGCCGCCGAGAGCGAGGACGACGGTGACAACACCGGTCTGTGGGGGCTCGCAGGCCTTCTCGGCCTGCTTGGGCTGATCGGTCTGAAACGGCGCGATGACCGGCGCGTCGCGACTACCGCGGGAACCGCTGGTCCGGCGGGAACCGTCGGTCCCGGCACCCCGCGCGTCTAGACGTAGACCCGAGTCGGCCCGCCACCCCGGGGGGACGGGTGGCGGGCCGACGGTCGGAGGGTGATCAGGGTGCGACGCTGAACACCGGGGAGTTCTTGAGGACCGGCACCCGGATGTTGCCGACGTTCTTCTTGGGCGCGGGTGTGGTGGTGATCGTTCCGCCGCTGCAGCTGACGGTCTTTCCGTCGACGATCACGGACTGACCGTCGTCGATCGGGATCGGATAGCCGTCTTTGTCGGTGTAGGTGCAGCCTGCACCGCCGGTGGTCCCGTCGACGGGGACGGCTTGCGCGGTCGCCGGTGCGAGGGCGAGGAAGGCCATCGCACCGAGGAGCGTGGCGGCGTACTTGAGGCGGGTGGTCGAAGTGGTCATTTCGGGTTCCTTCTCGGGTGGGGTGTGGGGTGCTGCGGGTGTGAAGTTGATGAATGAAATACTCCGCAATCCGCGGCGCGTCCGTAATCGCCCACAAGCCAGAGTTAAGCCGTGACGAGGGAATGATTTCCTATCCCCGAGGTAAGCAGATGCCGCTGATAGCCGCTGTGACCAGCTAGTTGTCGATCGGATTGGCCGCGATTCGCGCGGCGCCGTTGTTGGCTACCGAGGTTCTTTGGCCCATTCGTCGCGCAGGGCCCCGGCGTTGGTCTTTGCCGATGATCGCGGGCGAGAAGTCGCCTGACTTCACGCTGTTCGACCACTCCGGTCGGCCTCGGTCACTGTCGGCGCTCCTGTCCGAGGGACCGGTGGTGCTGTTCTTCTTCCCGTTGGCTTCCTCACCGATCTGTACAGCCCAGGCTTGCCACTTCCGCGACCTGAGCAACGAATTCGCCGCGGTCGGTGCCCACCGTCGGCATCAGCACCGACGCCATGGACAAAGGCCCATTTCGCTCAACAGCGCTCGTTCGAATACCCACTGCTCTCCGACGCTGACGGCGTGGTGTCCGAGCTGTTCGGGTTGCGCCGAGGCAGGCTCGCCAAGCTGCGGGAATCAGTCGTGACGGCGGCCGGGCGTCGTCGACACTCTCGGCGCCGTGGCCTGCTGGCAAGGCTGCTGCCGGTCAGGCGGGCCGCCTTCGTCATCGGCACCGACCGCACAGTTCTCAAGGTCGTGTCCAACGAGCTGCGCGCATCGGTGCATGCCGAGCAGGCCCTGTGGTTCTTGCAGAACTAGCCGGCGCATTCGCCACACATCCGGGGAAAGCACGGCGACGAGCGTCAGCAGTGGAGGGAGTAGGCGACTGGTTCACAGAACCGGAAGCCGCGGCCGAGCCGAGCTTGGTCGAGCCGAACGCGCTGGCGGCAGCCCGTACCGGTGTCGAAATACCTCTCGATGCCGCGGTCGAAGCGCTCACCACCACGTCGAAGCCCCCACGCTGGTCGAAAAACGATGTGCGAGCCCAAATTTTGACGTATTACGTGGAGAGCCCGACGGTCGGAGAGCTGGCCGCGCGTCTGTCATTGCCGCTCGGTGCGACGCGCTTCCTGGTCGGCGACCTGGTGACGCAGGGCTATCTGCGGGTGCATACCCCCCGCGCTGACTCGATGCCGATCGACGAACGAAGTGTGAATTGATCAGGAGGACCCTGGTCGGCCTCAGAGCGCTTTGAGGTCGGCGACCTCGTGTCAGTCGGATGCCGTTGATTGTTCTTCCATCTGCTCGCGCATGTTCTGCGCGAGGCGCGGCAAGTCGGGGTGGTTGTGCCAGTAGGTGGCTTCGCCGAAAGACATCACGACGCCCACTCGCTGTTGTCGCGGCTCGAGTTGGTGTTGGGCGGTGCGACCATCGTGGATTCCTCTCGTGGGCTGATGGGAAAATGCTTCATCGCCACGCATCGCTTCTGTAGTGGCCCGGAGGCGAGAGTTGTCCGCGAGGAGGTAAGAATTTGCTGTCTGCCAGGCAACCAAAGAAAGTTGGCCAGCGCGTCGGAGCCGAGCAGAAGCCATGCTGGCGGCGCGCCGAACGCCCAATTGCGACCGGACGTCGCCGCACAGCGACGTCGGGACTACTCCCGCACCTGTCGCGTGACGAGACCCTTGGTGGACCGCGAATCGATGACGCACCGCGAATCGACCCGTTCACCTTGTCGTTCGTCGCCGTAGTAGACGCGGTAACCCTCAAGGACCGTCGTGCCGCCCGGTGAGTTTTCGTCGGCGACGCTCTCTGTGCCGTCCGCCGTTCGCGTGACGGTGAACCATTGACCGGAGGCGGGATCTTGAATCGTGTCGCCTTCCTGAATTTCGGACAGCGGCACCTGCTCTGTTACATGCTCTGAGCTCATTAACCCTCCGAACCGTAGGGTGATCGGCCCCAGCGATAACTCAGCATTCTCCCGCCATCCGCCGTGGTCAATCCCCGAGGCCCACCACGAGGACCGACGATTGACGCCTACTACTCGAACCAGCGTTCGACATTACGTCACTTCACTGAAGGAAAATTTCTGGCAGGGCTTTGGCCCCTGGCTCCGAAATGCAACGGCGACAACGGACCTGTACTCGTCCACAAGCTGACCTAACGCTCACAGAACGTCGAGAACCCGACCCCGCCGGTACACGTTGAGGGCGTCGGCAACGAACTTGGATCAACTGACCCCTTGGGTACAGCGTTATGCGATCATCGCCAAATTGATTAGCTACGAATCTATTTGAAGCGAAAACATATGGCCGAGCTCGATACTGACCAGTTGCACCGATCTCCCGTCCACAAGGGATTGGGGATGAGCGTCGTCGAGTACAAACCCGGCTTCGTAATATTGTCCATGCCGCTGTCTGAGGAAGTTCGAGGAGGCTACGAAGGCACGATCCACGGGGGGATACTCGCGACGTTCGCCGACGCTGCATGCGCCTCTTGCCTAGTCGGCTGCTACGACCTGGATTCTAAGTTCACCGTGACGACGGACATGCACGTCCGCTACTACCGACAGCCGCGCGGAGGCCCCCTCCGCGCGGAAGCAGAGTGGTCCACAACGGGCGCACCCTTCTCAGTGCCGAATGCTCGGTGCTCGACGCCGCAAACCGAGTCCTCATTCGGTCCACCGCGACCTACACGCGCATCCCCAGTCAAGGCCGCGTCGTACCCGGCGGCCCGAAATAACTCCACCACATCGGCATCGGCCGAACCCACGCCGGCACCTGCGTCCTTCCGGTGATCCGTTTGAACGAGCAGCAATGAAGCTCGAGATCGAATGCGTTTGCATAAGCAACTAATCTCGAAGCGTCGTCTCAGCGTCTGTCCCATCGCTGCGAGTCTGCGATTCTGCGCTTAATCGACTACCAGGCCGCCCGCCGAAGTGCACGACCCTTTGCGGTTGTTGCGCTCGGATGCACGGGCCGCCAGTTCGAAGGGGCAAAATCTGTCTTCCTCGTCAATTCTGGTGCGATTCCACACGCGCGCCACTCATCGGAGCAATACCTTCGATAGATCAGCGTGTTGTGACTAGGGAGGAAGAACAATGCTCATGCGTCGGGTTACCGCGAAGGAAAAGGTCAACAACGGGGTGGTGCGGGCCGCTTTGGTAGCAGGGGTGGCCTCGGCAGTGGCGGTGGGCTCACTGAGTGGAGTCGGGCCGGCCAGCGGCACCTGCATCGGCATCAGCGGGATCGACATTGGCGACGGCTGCACGACCACCTTCGGCAACTTCGCGTGGGGGCTGGGCGAGGGCACCGTAGCGAACGCCTCTGGTGGATTCTTCAACGCCGCCATCGCGGCTGGCACGAACGTCGCGGCATTCGCAGGCGATCCAACTGGCACAGGCATGCTCAGTGTGGCCAACCTCGCATACAACCTCGGCAGCGCCGATGATCCATTCAACCCCACCACCGGCCTCCCCACCGGCCTTGCCTTCAACGTGGTTAGCGCGGGCCCAGGTGTCTTCAACCTCGGCGCCAATGTCGGTGGTAACGCCAGTCCCACCCCCGAGGGCCCGCAACCCATGCAGATCGTGGCAGCCGGATTCGGGAGCTCCGCACTCAACTTCATTGGCAACCGCAACCAACTTACGTCAACCGGAATCCTCAACAACACCACAAACGTGGGCAATCCGTTTGGCTTCCCGAATGGCAGCGACAGCGTGCTCACCTCGACGGAGCAACTTCAGCACGGCTTTCAATTACCAGGGCATCTTGGTACCCCCGGAGATGCCCCAACCTCTGCGGCAACATCGTGACCGCTCAGGCCCAGGGGCGATCGCTGGCGCCATCAATGTGATCAATCAGATTGTCGTCCAGCAGGGCCCGGGCATCACCCTCCGGACCCCGTTCGATCCCAACACCGGCGGCAGCACCGCCACTACTCTGGCTTCGGCCAACAAGTTCACGCCCACGACGTTCGCCGGTGGGAGCTCCAACAAGTCCGGCAGCCAGCTGAGCGGGTCATTGACGAAGAGCAGCAAGCAATTCAGTTCCTCGCTCAAGAAGGTGAGTGACGGCGTCAAGAATGCCGTCAGTGGCCTAGGAAAGAAGAAGCAAACCAACAAGCCCGATAAAACCGACGGCGACGACTGACGACATTCGGAGTCGATTGAGCTAGCGGCCCGAACTCAGTATCGACGAATAGGCCCCCTCCGAGAGGTGGGGGCCTATCCGCGTCCGGCTACTGCTACATCTGTGGGGCGAGGGGTCCGCCCGCGAGGATCCCGATGGCAGCCGCTCCGACGATTACGGCTTGCATGAGGTCTGACGATTCACGTGATCGATCTCGGCGTGAAGGACGCCTCAATGACTGATATCTGCATCACAGAAATCCCCGACCCGATATTCGTCGGCGTCCGCTCAGGTCCGCGTATGTCGTAGCCGGTTGTGGCGCTACCGCGCACAATGGGCACTGCGGCGCATGCACGGCTCCAGGTTCCTGTCACGCACATCGATAGCACGTTGATAGGAGAAGTCGGGCATGAACTCCTCGAAGAGAATCGACGGCGCTGGGCAATCGCAACCGCGTTGGCTAGCCATCGGTAGCTTGTTCACTGTCGGTGGAGTTCTCGTCGGACTGAACGCGCTCTTCATCCTGTTGGTCGCGTTCGGAAACATCACCGATTTTGCGACGAATCAGGCATTCGTTCAACACGTTCTCTCGATGGACACGGCGAACTTCGGTGCGCCGGTGGGCCAGGGACTCGATCCAGAGGTGATGTGGCACGCGGTCGAGTCCCGTCCGCTTCAGAATGCCGCATATATCGGGATCATCGCGTGGGAACTGCTTGCCGGCTTGGCACTGGCGGCAGCGAGCATCTCGTGGTTCGTCCGTTCCGTGCGCAGTCGGACCCGGGCACGCGCGCTGGCGACAATCGGACTGACGATGATTGTCGTCCAGTTCGTAGGCGGCTTCCTCGCCATCGGCGGCGAATGGTTCCAAATGTGGCGTTCGTCCGATTGGAATGGGTCCGAAGCCGCATTTCGCAGTGCCGTCATAGCGCTGTTCGCGCTGGTAGTCGTCCACCTCCCTGCCGCAACGGAAGCCAGGACCGATGGTTTCTACGCTCATACCGGCGACGGATGACGCCGCACCCTCGAGTTCGACGGCAGGACTAGCGGCGGGCGCCGCACTAGGGGCGTCATCCAGTGACTGGGCTGAGCCTGAAATAGATGGAGATCCAAACGGTCTCAACGACTCTGGGCTGCAAGCCGACTCACCATGGAGGCGTGCGTCAATTCGCTCGATCGAATCGCTGGCGCTGGCGAGCCCCGTATGCTGCCGCCTTCACGGCCTCGTCGTCCTCCATCCCCGAACCGCCAAAAGACAATCTTGACGGCGAAGATGAGGCGTAGCGTCGATGTCGTCGGGGCCGACGAAGGATGACGATGACGACAACTGACCAGGACTGGACGAAGCCGTCGGCGATGGCGATTCCGCCGGAGGGCTACTTCACAGAAGAGCGCGGGCGCTACGGCCCGGTCTACCCGAGGACCCCTGCGTGTTACGGCTTCACGATCATCGCGAAGGTCATACCGGGCCGCGAAGAGGCGATCCGCGAACACGGGAGAACTATCCAGGCAGCGGTTGAGAAGGATCCCAGGGTTTTGGATCCGCTGAAGCTGCATTATCTGCGGTGGCAGCTTTTCAATATCGGCGACGACCTGTATTTCCAGTACCAGGGCATCTTCGACACCGACTTCGACAAGTACACCGAGGATGCGGTGATGTTGTTCAGCCAGTCGGGCATCGCGACCACCTTCGAGAACCTTGAAGGTTTCCCGGAGGACTGGCGAGATCGTCCCGAGGGGTTCGTCCAGTTCGTTCGTGAGCATCACGTGCCGAGCTTCCTCGAGTACGGCGAATATCCCTATGTGACCGCAGAGGAAATCAAGAAGGCGCTGCGGTTGAAGGCGGCCTTCTCGACCATGCTCGACCAGATGCAGTGACCCGCACCGGTGCTTGAATTCCACGACATCCAGCACATCTTGCTGACCCGCACGCCTGCCATCACGGGGCGCTACGAGTTCCTGACCTTCGATACCCCCGAGGGCGGGCGGGCGTGGCTGTCCGAACTGTTGGACAAAACCCAATCCGCGGCCGACGCGACAGCCACGATGGACGAGTCCGACCGCTGGGTCACGCTCGCGTTCACCTGGACCGGGCTGCGCGCACTCGGGGTGCCCGACGATTCGTTGCAGACCTTTCCCGAGGAGTTCCGCTCAGGAATGGCGGCCCGCGCGGACATCCTCGGCGACACCGGCGCCAGCGCGCCGGAGCACTGGGTCGGCGGTCTCGCAGGCGACGATCTGCACGCGATCGCGATCTTGTTCTCGCGCACCGATGAACAGTGCAAGCGATCCATCGAGGAACACGACAAGTTGCTCGCCCGCACCGACGGGGTGCGCAGCCTGTCCTACCTCGACCTGAACGCGACGCCACCGTTCAACTACGCCCACGACCACTTCGGCTACCGGGACAGGTTGTCGCAGCCTGTGATGAAGGGCTCCGGAGAAGAGCCGACACCGGGCTCCGGCGCCCCGCTGGAACCGGGCGAGTTCATCCTGGGATACCCGGATGAGAACGGACCGGTCGCCAATCTGCCGGAGCCGCAAGTGTTGTCGCGCAACGGCAGCTACATGGCGTACCGGCGCCTGCAGGAACACGTCGGAGCTTTTCGTGACTACCTGCTGGACAACGCGGAGACGCCGGAGGAGCAGGAGCTTCTCGCGGCGAAGTTCATGGGTCGGTGGCGCAGCGGTGCGCCACTGGTGCTCGCGCCGGACAAGGACGACCCCGAGTTGGGCGCTGATCCGATGCGCAACAACGACTTCGATTACAAGGAGATGGACCCGTTCGGGTATGCGTGTCCCCTCGGCTCTCATGCCCGTCGGCTGAATCCGCGCGACACCGCGCACTACATGAACCGTCGGCGGATGATCCGCCGCGGTGCGACGTATGGACCCGCGCTGCCCGAGGGTGCGCCCGACGACGGCGTGGACCGCGGCATCGCCGCGTTCATCATCTGCGCCGACCTCGTGCGCCAGTTCGAGTTCGCGCAGAACGTGTGGATGAACGACAAGGCTTTTCACGAGCTCGGCAACGAGCACGACCCGATCTCGGAACCCAGGACGGCAGCCTGGACTTCACCGTTCCCGAAGCGGCCGATCCGCAAGGTGCACAAGGGTATTCCGGCGTTCACCACCCTGACGCGGCGGGGCGTATTTCTTCCTGCCGGGGATGAACGCCATGCGCTATCTGGCATCGCTCGGCAACTGAAGGATCACCATGACCACCCCGCCTCCGCCGCGCACCTACAACCAGAACCACATCCCCCGCGCCCATACCGGTGGCCGGCGGATCAGCATCTACTGGACGTGGAGCTATCCCTGGGAAGCCCAGCGCGATCCGGCCGCTCATCGAGAACCGATTCTCGACGATGACCGAGGTGAGAAACGTGCTGTGGCCCGCCTATGAGACGGAGGAATACAACGCCGCCAACTTCTTGCAAGGCGTCGCGGGCACACTGGAGCTCTTTCACCGATCGGCCCTGGCCTTCCAGGAGCTCGCCGGGGAAGCCACCGGGCACCCGGTTGCGGTGTACCAACGCATCGACCAGGCCGGCTACAAGCTGCCGATCGACGAACGGATTCTGGCCGACACCGACACGCTGATGGTGTTCGGGCTCGACCATCTGCTCGGCGAACAGGAGGCCACACCCGAAGAGATCGCCGCGATCACCGAGTGGCTGAAGCGCGAAGGCACCTGTCTGCTGCTGGCACCTCATCACGATGTGGGCTTCACCGACGACTTCGAGCAGCGCCAGGTCGAGTATCTGCACCACGGCGACCGGCTGGTGCCGCGCCAGCAACGGTTCAGCCAGTACACCCGGTCGCTGATGCGGGCGCTCGACGTGCCGGTGCACAACATCTGGGGCTTGCGGCCCGCCGTCGTGGAAGGCACCACGGAGATCGCGCCGCTGACAGCGATCCGAGATCTGGACAACGCCCGGCTACTCGACAACGTCACCACCTTCAACTTCCACCCACACCTACCGCACTACGAACTCACCGCCCCGGAAAGCGACACGCTGCGGGTGCTGGGGAAACAGCGCGTCGACCCCAACCGGCCACATCCCTTCACCGATGAAGGCAACACAGAGTTCAACGCGCTGATCTGGATGCCACCCAACGGCCAGCGCGCGGGCGACATCGTGCTGACCGACTCGACCCACTTCACGACGCTTTTCGGAGGAACAGACAGCCTCAGGAATATGTGGCACAACCTGGCCACCATGAAATGAATACGACCACCAACAACGATTGAGTCGGCGACTCCGGTACCGCCGCACCACTCCATTACTAGAGACAGGCAGTGCTCGATGCGGGTCACATCAAACACAGGTCTTGCCGATGCCGGCGCCGTTAGACACCAGTCAGCATCAAGCATGTGGACCGGCACACTGCGCCCGGGGGCCCACAGCGATTACGCGGTATCGGCATACCCGACAGAGGCCCCGCGATGACCTTGATGGGAGTACTCGAGAACGCCGTACCGGTCGCGACGCTTGTCTTCGTCGTGTCGAGCATGGTGGCGATGGGGCTAGGGCTCAAAGTCACCCAAGTCACCGCTCCGCTGCGCAATATGCGACTGGTGTCGATGTCGCTACTGGCCAACTTTGTGCTGATGCCGGCGGCCGCCGCAGTGCTTGCTCGCCTACTGCGACTCGACGAACCGCTGGGCGTGGGACTCCTTCTGTTGAGCGTAGCCGCCGGCGCGCCGTTCCTGCCCAAGCTGACACAGATCGCCAAAGGCAATCTGGCGTTCGCGGTCGCCTTGATGGTGTTGCTCATGGTTGTCACCGTGGCCTACATGCCGCTCGTGTTGCCGATGTTGCTACCGGGCGTGTCGGTCAACCCGGTGAGGATCGCCATTTCACTGGTTTTGACGATGCTCCTCCCGCTGGGCGTCGCGCTCGCCGTCAATGCCAGGTTCGCGGCTGCGGCTGCGCGTGCCAAACCGCTATTCGATCGCCTATCCAGTCTCGGGCTCATTCTCGTCGTGGTGCTGCTGGTGGTCGTCAACTTCAACAAGGTGCTATCCGTGTTCGGTACTCGTGCCATCTTGGCCGGCCTGCTGTTCATAGCTTTTGGTTACGCCGTGGGATGGGCACTCGGCGGCCCAACGGCCGACACGCGACCCGTCCTGGGCGTGGGCACGGCGCAGCGCAATATTGCCGCGGCGCTCGTGGTAGGCGGCCAAAGCTTCAGCGACCCCAGTGTCGTCGTCATGGTCGTCGTCGTCGCCATCGTCAGTCTCCTGGTACTTCTGCCGATGTCACGGTTGCTCTCCAGAAAGGGCAAGACCCCGGCCTAACCCCGGCGCGCGGCGGGATACCGGCGGCGCGGTCGGCGTGCTAAGCTAATTATCAGCCGGCGAAGCCGCGTCATGCCCAAGTGCCTTTAGCCCAAGCCCAGGCTGTTAAAAGCCATTCGCCGCCGACGTCGCGGAGCGCCACCGTAAAGACCGCGCCGGTTTGATTCATCTGCTTGTCAGGAAGGTTGTACAAGAACGTAACGGGAACAACGACGTACCCATAGTCGCCGGTGACATCGACGTGCCGTGGCTCACCGAGACCGATGTGAAGGCCCGAAGCCCCCGCGTGCTCAGCTTCGGCACTGGCGTCACGCCACCAGTCCTGGGCAGCCGTTGGCCCCTGCCAAACATGCGGCGACATGCCGTCCAAAATTTGCATCGGGTCGGCGCAGACCGCTGCCATCTCCTGCTCGTCACCGCTGTTGAAGGCATCGACGTATCGGCGCACAGCAGACATTGGGTCATTGGAACTGGCCATGACGGCCCCTTACGTTGCTCTACGCCGCAGGATTGCGGCCAAGTCGACGGTAGCCGTTGACGTCGATGCGCCATGCGCGATTTCACCGGCCGGACGCCTTGACCCCAGTTGCGGCTTGCGGACCAACAGGCCATCCCGTATCGGCGTGGTTTCGGATCGGTGCGCCGAAGGACTCGTTCCGCCGGTTGAGGCGGGGACCATCGACGCTCGCGGGCACGATGATCGCCACGCACCGCCGATCGTCAGCGTCAGCGTTGCTATCGAAGCCCATGCTGACGCGGGGAAAGCGGTGTCGGACTCCACCGAAACCGCCCTCTACCTGCGCGGATCATGGTCGGGCTGACAGGATTACCTGCGA
The DNA here is from genome assembly GCA_963786995.1 of uncultured Actinomycetota bacterium. GTDB lineage: Bacteria > Actinomycetota > Actinomycetes > Mycobacteriales > Mycobacteriaceae > Mycobacterium. The sequence goes on from CAWBBH010000014.1 coordinate 348,379, forward strand.
CCACTTGACCCCCGGTCAAGAAAGCCTTATTCAATCGCGCACATGCGCGCGAGTGTCCGATGTGGCAGGTCACGGCATCTGTGGGCATGTGCGGATGACGGCGGACGAGCTGTGTGTGGCGTCAGAATTGGCGTAGGAATCGGCTAGCTGGGTAGGTCCGACGGGTTCTCGATGGCCACGGCCGGGTCGGGCCCCGCCGCACTTCTGGACGACGGTTGCTCATCCGTCGAAATATGTTCGCGTTCTTGGCATGCTTTCGGCGGCCCATCTCCAGCCTCGCCTCGACCAAACTATCCAGCTCGTCGAGGTCCCGAGTCATCGGTTTGCGCATGGGCATAAGGCAACTCGCGCAGAAAAATTTCCGTGGCGGCGTCCGCTTCGGGTCGTTCGTCGACCGTCGTGCGGGCGGGTGCAGTGAAGATCGCCACGACGTAACTAGTCCGGTCTCGGCCGTAGACCTGGTCGGCCAAAACAGAGGCGCGGGCGGACTCGTTGCCGTCGTCATTGAAACCGCTCTGCGAGACGTGCTTGCCCAGGCTCATCCCGAAGATGCCGCCGCCGAGGCACAGCGCCACCATCACCGCGATCACGACAAACCGGTGGCCTAGATATAGCCGGAGCGGCTGCAATCAGTTCCTGCGAATCTAGGCCCACACGCAGAAGGGCATTTGAAACGCAGACATGCTAGGCCGATCACCGTGACGTAGACCCGTGAACACAAGCGCGGATCAGATAAGACATCCAAAACCAGGCGCAGAGCTTGGCTCTTGCTGCACCGCCCATGACTCATCGGATCAGTGAAATGCTGGGCCCCCAATCTCGACCGTGCGCCGCCGTCTCACCGGAGTCCTCGACGATGATGCCTCAGCTTTCAGCGTGGCTCTCATCCTTACTAGGCAGGCGGCAACTGCCATAGCATCGCGCCAACGTCTAAGTTGCGGGGTTGCCGGATGTTCCGAGACTGACGCCGTCGCTTCGGTAGATTGCGCCAATGTCGATCTTAAGGAAGCGGATCGGTGTCGTGTGCGCCGCCACGTTGGTGCTCGCCCTCGGGTGCTCGACGGACTCGATGCTGAACCGACACATCGACATCAGCAGAATTTTCTCGGTTAAATCGACGTTCAGCCCTGACTTCAAGGTCGTCACCACGGGTCCGGCGGGGATCGACCCACGGTTTCTCGCCCCGCAAAAGCTACCTCCCGACATCACATTAGATCCCCCCGACTGTTCGAAATACGCCTTGAGTCAGCCGCTGCGGCCAGGTCTGAAGGGGAACATGGCCTCACTGGCCGCGCAGGGCGAGAACAACCGCCTACTCGCTGTGGCGGTTGAGACTGCACAACCGGTTGCCTATGAAGCAGTCAGCGACCACTGCAAGCACATCGCCTTCACCGGCCGCAGCCTCAAGGGTGAGATCTACGCGATCGACGCTCCCCATATCGATGGGGCGAAGACGCTGGGCACCTATAGCGTGCTGGAGACCACGGTCGCGGATCGAACCCGTTCCACCGAGTCGTACACCTACACCGCGTATCTGGGAAATCACCACCTAGTGATAGTTGCCGCTAATCCGGTCCTCGTCCCGAATCATTCCCCCCCGCCGGTCGACGCGGACCGGGCGCGTCGGCTTCTGACCGACTCAGTGGCGGGCGTGCGCGGTTAGATACGCGAGGTGCTAGGCGAGTCGACGTACGAATCGCTTGCGCGCCAGGGGCCAATCGATGAGCACCGCCGAGATGGTGACCTGCGCTACCACCAAATCGACCACGCCCGAGCAGAACTGAACGCCGTCTCGAAGTAATTGTCGATCACCTGATCACCTTGGCGGTAGACGAGTCAGTTTGGCCAGGCCCGCATCTACTAGGCGACGCGAACAGGTGCCATTCGCCGGAAACGCCTTTGAGCTGGTGAGCGCCACGCTCCTCGAACGACCGTGCCGGGTATCGCTCCGGCCAGCCCAGTTCGGCCATCAGCTGTTGGGACGGTGCATCGGGCCACCTCGATGCCCTCGCGGTTGAGTGCCAACCACACTTTGCGCGCCCCGTAGACGCCGTAGTTGGCGGCGTGAGTCCGTTGGATATGGTCCCTGAGATCGCTCGTGGACACGCGTGCGCTGGGCTGACTGTCGACATGCTCGTCGTAAGGTCGGTGGGGCGATCTGAACACCGAGCTCGACCAGCCCGGCGCAGATCGACTGGACACGCCACCGCAAACCATCAGCGCCGTTGCGCCAGCCCTGATGATCGGCGATGAACCGACAGACTAGTGGGGTGGCCGGTCCAGCTCGGCCGCGAAAATAGCCGATGCAGTCTTCGGAATTGCTTTGGCGCGCTTGCGTTCGGCGTTCTCACGCTTCAGACGTTTGAGCTCTGCGGACTCTTCGCTTGCGACCCTGGGACCCGACCCGGCGTCGATCTCGGCCTGGCGAACCCACTTGCGCACCGTCTCGGTGTTCCGACACCGAGCAACTCCGATACCGCGCGCATGCTGGCCGCTCGGTCTCATGCTGAACGCGGATCTCGGCAACCATTCGCACCGCCCGCTCACGCAGCTCCGGGCGGGTACCTCCTCGACGGATTCGCTGACATGACTCCGACCCTCCCAAGGGTAGAGGCTCCGGACACGCCGGGCGGCTCAACCCGTCGGTGGGAAGCCGACGCCTGTGATGCGGGCGGCGTTGGCCGCCTACGATCACGTGTTGCGTAAGGCGATTGACGCGCATGGGGCTGGTTGTTCAAGCACCCGGCGGCGGGGTGTGTGCTGCGTTCGCCTCGCCGAAGTCCGCCGTCGACGCCGCGATCGCTGCGCAACTTGGGTTGGGGTCGTCGGTGCGGATCGCGTTGGGATCGGCCAGGCCGAGCTGCGGGACGGCGTTAGTTCGGTGCGGTGCTCAACCGTGCGGCAAGGGTCATGGCCGCCGGTCATGGCGGTCAGATCCACGACGAGCTTCCTACCGAACCTGGTCGGCGGCGACCAGCAGGTCACCGACGCGGAAGTCCCCACCCGAAACGTCCGGCAGGTTCGGTTTATCGATCTTCTTCTCCCCGCTCTTCAACTGCATTAGGTCGACGATGACCTCGGCAACGATTCCGCCGCCGACCGGACCCAGTTCGGCACCACCGTTGGTCTGTCCGGCCTCGCGAAGGATGTAGTACCAGAGCGGCGTGCCTTCGGGGAAGGCTGGTGTGCCGACGACCGGCACACCCATCGCCTCGGCGATGGCCTCACCTGACGGCAAATCGTAGAATTTGCCGCGCACGAGGTTGCGGTAGCCGAGCACGTTGGACCCGCTGGCCTCCGCCCCGGGGATCGGCAACTCGAAAAGCGATTGCGACATCTTCGTGTCGACCGCCCGCCCGATCAATAAGACTTGGTTCTGGTCGTTTTGCGGGAGTTCGCTGAAGAAGTTGTCGAAGTCGATGATCAAGTTCCTCGGTAACTGACGCCCGCCGCGGAGGTCGTCTACAGCCGGGATTGAGCGAGAAGACCCGCACGCCTCCCGACGTGTCGTTCATGTTGTAGGCGTTCCGAATCTGGGAGTGGCCGAACCGGAATGCCGCGACGGAGAACTCGACCGGCGTCATTGGGTGCTCCTGCGACCCCGGCTTGAAGAACCCGGCGTTACGATCTTGGGCAAGCGCCAGGTCGACCGCCGCTTGGCCGACGATCTGCGGGCAGGTAATCGTTCAGCACGACGTAGCGGTAGGCATCGATCACCGTCTGACGAGACTGGTCGAACGACAGACCCTTGTCCACGAGCGCGTTGTGAAGCCGCAGGAACGCCAGATGAATCTGAGAAATGATGAGGTTCTCGTCGTTGCGGTGCTCCACCAGAATTGCGGAGCCATTCGGATCACGCGGCAGGTCCGGGGAAACATCGTCGGCGGCAACGCCGAGCTTGAATTTGTCGCCGTCGTACAGCTGCGGACTCCGCTTTGGGCCGCCACCGTAAACCGAGTCTAAGTCGAAGGGAAAAGACCGGGCGTTCAAGAGGCCCTCCACGTTGACGGCCTCGGTGGGCGGCGGCGCGGTGTCGAGCGTCAGGTCGTGATCGATGAACTGCCCGAAAAAGGTGACACCGCCTGTTGTGCCTTTGGGATTCGGGATCGCGGACGTCTCCAGCATGGTTTGCGCGAGGTCGGCAAGCTGCTGGTCCGTCTGCTGGTTGAGGGCCGTGAGAGCGCCTTTTGTCGAACTTTTCGCCACCACTGCGAACATTCGGCCGAAGCTTGAATCTGGGCGTGCAACCCCGACCGCAGGTGCGGTCAACAGCAGCAGTGCGAGCATCAGCCCGACAAGTCTTTTCATGAATTTTCCTTCCATCAACGAATCAAGATCGCTGACAAAAGGTGACAAAAGTGAATTCTGAGGCAACTGCGTTGGAACCGTGGCCTTCCCGAGACCGGGCAGTCACCATTCTGGTCGTCAGATGCAGGATGTTCTGCATGGAAACCCATCAGGCCGAAGCTTGGCGCCCATACCCCGCTGAGGTCGTTATTGGTTCGTCGCGGCTACGCGCGAACATTCTGCCAAGGGTGCATTTGAGGTCGAAACAACCCCTCACCCGCGACCTATCTGTCGGCGCTGATCAGTCTACGAAGAATCCACACCGCAATTTGCTCTGTCGCCGCGCCCCTGATCCCCGACGGCGAAGGCCCTTGGTTACAGCGGCATGCGGGGTCCGCGCCACAGTCGTGGCATAGGGCTTTGAATTGGGCGTGCTGCGCTGTAGGTGCGGGTGTTCACTCGGGTGGCCAGCTGTAGATGCCGAACGGACCGCTCCCGTCGTATTCGACCGTCCCGTCGGCCAGCACGTCGAACTCGGTGATCTGGGAGAAGTCGCCGAAGCCGGTGGTGTTCTTCTGGCACAGCACACAGCTCGACCCCCCATAAGAGGTGCCATACTGGCTTCCCGTATGCGTCGAGACGCCCCCGGCCGAAAACGACGAGTAGCCGGTCACCCCGTCGTCGGTTCCCGCTGACCGTACCGAGTACTGCACCGGCCCACCACTGAGCCCAAAGTTGTAGCTGTAGTCGGTCAGGCTGGTGAAGCTGTTGGAGTAGGAAAACGTGCCCAACGGTCCGAGATCCACGCTGGGGTCATTGACTTCGGGGGCCAACGACGTGGGGGCGTCGGTCACGGCGGCCAGGGTGGGCGGCGAAGGGGCCGAGGTCGACCCCACGCTGGGGCGATTGGTTTCGGGGGCCCGCCTCCCGCAGCACCCTCCGCACAATGTCACACTGCCAATCATCAACCGGCACAACGAAAACCAACACGAGGTCAACACAGTCCTGCCAACTCTTCTCGTTGCCTTCAGGGATACGCGAGAACGTCGGTTCGACCGCCGCCTTGGTCGCTGTAATCAAGCGCTGCGCTCCGGCGCTGTGCGGCGATCTCGTCAGACATCGACGCGCCTGCGGCCGGGAGTCAGTTCGGCCAGCGCCGCGAGCGTCTGGCGGTACTCAGGCGACACCGCGGCGGGTCACGCGGTGCCGTAACCGCATTCAGCACAGCTTCCAGATGATCGCGGACACCCTCCAGCCGCGCACGGTCACGACACTCGACACGAGAGCGCTCGGCGGTCATCGCGCACCGCACTGGGATGGCCCGCGCCTGGCGTTTCCTCAACGCCAACGCCAGGTCGCGGGCCGTCTCTTACGCTCAATGTGTCAGCAAACAGCGAAGGAGATACCCGTGCCCCAACTATTGCAGATCCACACAATGAACAGCTCAAAGCCGCCCAGCGCCGTGCAATTGCATCCGAAAGCCGACATCCAAGAGATTGCACGGCAATTGGTGCAAGCTGTAGCCACAGACGCGGTGGTAGAAGTTCCCACAGTGCTACCTATGCAGCTCGACAGCACAGCTCTCTACGTGCGACCCAAAGCATGCGCAATGTGGATGTTCGTCGACGTGTCCGACGACGAACTGAAAAGAATGCTATCGGGGAATCTCCTTGTGGACCTGCTCCGTGCGGCAGCAGACCAGCCGCGCCAACAACCGCGCCAGCCGCGCCACCAACGCCGCGGAGATCAATAACCTTCGCGGTCGGCGCGCCGACGACGAAGACTGAAGGCACGTAGACGCCGACACTCGCTGTCAGATCAACGGCGCCCCGAATCGGTTCTCTGGTCAATTTGACCCTCCAGGTTGATACCTATGGCCCCGAGGCGTCGGCGCCGAAGGCCGTACGGTTACCTCCGGTTCCCGTCTGAGCTGTACATATGGCCCCTTAACAAATGGCATTCGCACCGCACTCGCGTCGACTCCACCACCCCCGCGCCGTCGACACCGCCGTGGAAGAGGCTGCCGTGCGCCTGCGCAAAACGCTGACCAAACGCGGCTACGACGCCGGCGCCGACACCATCGCCACCAGCCTCCACCATCACCCATATCCCAGCCGTGTCCACCGACTGGCGCATCCTGCACCGCCGCGGCTTGTGACAACCAGCCCCGGGAATGCGAAGGCGGTCATCCGACAGGGCCAGTCTCGCCCCCGCTGGTGGGGCGACGTTACGCAGTCGGGCACGCTTGCGCACAAGGCCACCTCGTCGTTGCCCCGGACGGTTCATTCGTATCTGGCACTGTCAGGGGCAACTTAGCAAAGACGCCAGTGCGTGGGCACTGCACGGGAGACATTGCCAGCCAAGTGTGCTGATGACCGCCCTCTTGGAAGAGCGGTGCCGCGGCCGTGCCAACGGATGCGCGAGTACGACACCTCTTCGCGTGAGAGCAAAATGCTGCGGTCCTCACAAAAGCACCGCCGTTCTGAGCTACGAGCCCCTTCCTCGCAGGGCCGCTATAAGCCTGCTACTCGAGGACGAAGGTAACCAGCATGTTGACGCGGTAGGCAACGATCTTGCCGTCCTCCACATCCACCGACTGCTCCTTTATCCAGGCCGACTTGACACCGCGCAGCGTGGCGTTGGCCCGATCAAGGCCAGCATTTACTGCGTCTTCAAAGCTAGTGTCGGACCGGGCGCTGATCTCGCTGACGCGAGCGACGGTGCCTGCCACGATGACCTCCCAGAGTCGATGTCGGATCGCAACGATCCGACTGTGAACGGTCGGAGTACCCGCGCCTACCCTCATTAACCCGATAGTCAACCCAAATGATTCGGCGATGAATGTAATGCGCCGCGGCCGCGAACGTGAACTGAATTCGAAAGCGGCGTGACCCTTACAGAGGCGGTTTAGCACCGCTGCTGTCAGCGCAAGGTCAAGAGCCTATTCGCCGGAGTCAGTTTGACTAATGAGGAGTGTCCACTCGCCGCCGTGATCGAGATTGCTTCGCCGTTTTTTGACATCGTTAGCTCGTGTTGCTGACTGACGGCGCCTTACTCAACCAGCTAACGCAACGCTTCGGCCGCGCCACTTTCTCTAAACGACAAGACCAGGTATTTAACGCTTCCACATACCCGTCGGTATTTAACTCGCGCAATGGATAGCAGGCGAAGTTTGTCTTTGCTAGTATGACGAGTCAGCTCGGCCTGCTGGACTGAGCAGCCGTTGCTATCCACACCCCTCCGGGGTATGCGAAATAAGCGCGCTATTGCGAAAATATGCTCTGACCTGCATATTCTTTGGTCGGGCTGACAGGATTTGAACCTGCGAGCAGAAAGCCGAACGACTACGGGCGGGCAACCAGTGGCAGGAGACAGGTTTGGTGTTCACCACCGAGCTAGGCCGACCAGTTGACCCGCGCAACTTCCTGCGGGTCGTCGAGGATGCCGCCAAAACGGCGGGCGTCGAGGGTGTCGGCGTGCACACACTGCGGCACTCAGCGGCGGTCGGCTGGCTTGAGGCGGGCGTGCACATCAAAGCGGTGGCCGACATGCTCGGGCACTCGTCCATCTCGATTACCGGCGACATCTACGGCCATACGTCTGATGACACGGCGCGGGCTGCGGTCGATGGGTGGAGCGGTGTGCTCGGGCTGTGAGCGCCAGAAGCACGCCCCGGCGCAGCCCTTGGCTGGGGCTACACTCTGTTCATCGAGTCAGGAAAAATTATGCCCACAATCGAGGCACACCTCCGCCGAGAGATCCACAAATACGCTGCCGAGCTACGGAAGCTGGCCTACACCGTGCCCAACGGGATGGGAGAGCACGAACTCCTCGAATTGTCGGAGTCGATGAACGTCGCCGCCGACAAGACCCCCGAGAAATACAAGCACTAGCCACCTTTCCGCGCACGGCGCGCCAACCAATGGCGACTTGTGAGAAGCGCGTTGCGCTACCTGTTGCGCTACTTACCCCTGGCGGGTATGGCTTTTCGCATCTGTGTAGCTCGCCGATACGGCTCTGACCTGCTGGTTCTCTTGTCGGGCTGACAGGATTTGAACCTGCGACCACTTGACCCCCAGTCAAGTGCGCTACCAAACTGCGCCACAGCCCGGTGCCACCGGGTACCACCGGCAGCAGCACGTGAGCCTACCGCAGCGCGCCGTCACAATCCCAACCGCTTGCAGCGGGTACACCCGTGTCGTGAGCACGACTGACGACACTCCCCTGTGGCTCTTCGCCGACCATCTCGGCCCCGCCACCTACGGCGGCGAGCATGCCCACCGCGAGGTGCTGCTGGTCGAGGCGATGGCTCGCACTACGCAAGAGGCCGTATCACCGCCAGAAGCTGCACATCGTGCTCTCGGCCCTTCGCCACGCCGACCGCGACCTCGGCGACCGCGCCACCCTTCTGCAATCCGACACCTACACCGACGCCCTGGAGCGCTACGGCCGCAAGGTTCTGGTCTACGAGCCGACATCGCACGCCGCCGAGCGTTTCGTCCACCGCCTCCGCAAGGAGGGCCTCGTCGCCGACGTGCTGCCGACGCCGACGTTCGCGCTGCCCCGGAAGGATTTCGCGGAGTGGGCCGGCGAGCGCACGCGGTTCCGCATGGAGGACTTCTACCGCGACCAGCGGCGCCGCTTCGATGTCTTGATGAACGGCGCCGATCCGGTCGGCAACCGGTGGAACTATGACGAGGAGAACCGCGAGTCTCCGCCGAAAAAGCAAGCGACGCTGAACGTTCCGAAGCCCTATCAACCACGCGAGGACGACATCGATGAGCAGGTCCGCCGCGACCTCGACGCGATGGACCTGCCACACGTCATCGGCAACGACGGTCCACGGCTCTTCGCCGTCACGCCGACCGAGGCTGAGCGGGCGCTCGACCGCTTCATCGAGCATCGGCTGGCCACCTTCGGCCGCTACGAGGACGCGATCATGGGTCAGGACTGGGCCATGTCGCATTCACTGCTGTCCGTACCGCTCAACCTCGGCGTGCTGCACCCGCTCGACGCCATCGAGGCCGCCGAGACCGCCTACCGGGAAAACGGCGCTCCCCTGGCCGCCGTCGAGGGCTTCATCCGTCAGATCCTCGGCTGGCGGGAGTACATGTGGCATTTGTACTGGCACTTCGGCCCGGGCTATACCCGCAACAACGAACTGGCCGCCCGCACCGCACTGCCGGCGTGGTGGCGCGAACTCGACGCCGACTCCGTCACCGCCGAATGCCTGCGCCATGCCCTGATGGGTGTGCGCGACCGGGGCTGGACCCACCACATCCAACGGCTCATGGTTCTCGGTAACCACGCACTGCAGCGCGGCTACCGGCCCGCCGAGCTGACCGAGTGGTTCGCGACCGCCTACGTCGACGGGTTCCGCTGGGTGATGCCGACGAACGTGATCGGGATGAGCCAGCACGCCGACGGCGGAAAGCTGGCCACCAAGCCGTACGCGTCGGGCGGCGCCTACATCAACAAGATGAGCGACCACTGCGGCGACTGCGCCTATGACCCGAAGAAGCGACTCGGCGACGACGCGTGCCCGTTCACCGCGGGTTACTGGCAGTTCGTGCACCACCACAAGGACCGGCTGGCCAAGAACAACCGCACGCAGCGCTCCGTGGCGTCGATGGAGCGGCTGGAAGATCTCGACGAAGTTCTGAAGCAGGAGTCGACGCGCCGCAGCTTCTAGAGGGTCAGCAGCCGCCACAGCCCGATCAGGCCCACGACGACGATGAACGCGCGCAACGCATTCGGCGACAGCCGGCGCCCGTAGTGCGCGCCGAGCCAACCGCCGATCAGCGAACCGAGCGCGATCAGGCCCGCCGCCAGCCAGCTGATCCGGTCGAACGCGACCGCGATGTAGGCAACCGCGGCAACGACATTCACGATCAGCGACAGAAGGTTCTTTGCGGCGTTCATCCTCTGCATGTCTTCTGGCAGCAGCGCGCCCATCACGCCCATCAGCAGGATGCCTTGCGCGGCGGTGAAATAGCCGCCGTAGACGCCGACGGCGAACGTGCCGAGCACCAGCGCCACCATCTTGCGCTGCGACACGTGCTCGGCGGATTGGCCCGCCGCCTCAGCCCGCCTGCGGGCCCAGTTCTGGATTCGCGGCCCGATCACGACGAGGATCAGCGCCAAGATCAGCAGCACCGGAACGACTTCGGTGAACACCTTCTCGGGCAGGTGCAGAAGCAGCCAGGCGCCGGCCAGCGCGCCGACGAACGATGCGGGCATCTGCCACTTCAGCCGGTTCCATTGGCCGCGCAACTCGCGGCGGTAGCCCCAGGTGCCCGAGATTCCGCCGGCGACCAGGCCGATCGCATTGGACATCGTCGAGACCACCGGCGGGTAACCCAGCGTCACCAGCGTCGGAAACGTGACGAGCGTGCCCGAGCCGACCAGGGTGTTGATGGCTCCTGCCGCGACGCCCGCCAACGCGATCAGGATCATGTCGATGACGGGCACCAAACCAACCTAGCGAGACTTCGCTCCGCGCTTCTCCCGTACCCGTACGTTGATGCGGACCGGGCTGCCCTCGAACCCGAATGTCTCGCGTAGCCGCCGCTCGAGGAACCGGCGATAACCGGCTTCCAGAAAGCCCGTGGTGAACAACACAAACGTCGGCGGCCTTGTGGTGGCCTGTGTGGCGAACAGAATCCTGGGCTGCTTGCCCCCGCGCACCGGCGGCGGCGTGGCCGCCACCACCTCCTTGAGGAACGAGTTCAGCCTGCCGGTCGAGATCCGGGCGTCCCAGGATTCCAGCGCGGTCTCCAGGGCGGGTACCAGCCGCTGCACCGCCCGTCCCGTTTTCGCCGAGATGTTCACCCTCGGCGCCCATTGCACCTGCGCGAGTTCGCGCTCGATCTCGCGGCCCAGGTCGTAGCGGCGGTCCTCGTCGACGAGGTCCCATTTGTTGAACGCCAGCACCAGCGCTCTACCTGCCTCGATCACCATCGACAGCACCCGTTGGTCCTGCTCGGTCAGGGGCTGTGCCGCATCGATCAGCACGATGACCACCTCGGCGGCGTCGATCGCTCCACGAGTGCGCACCGAGGCATAGAACTCGTGGCCGCTGGCCTGACCGACCTTGCGTCGTAGCCCGGCCGTGTCGACGAAACGCCAAGTCTTGCCGCCTAATTCGATCAGCGAGTCGACCGGGTCGACGGTCGTGCCCGCCTGGTCGTGCACCACCGCCCGCTCGTCTCCGGCCAGCTTGTTCAGCAGCGAGCTCTTCCCGACGTTCGGCTTGCCCACCAGCGCGACCCGCCGCGGTCCGCCGCCGCGCGCACCGACCTCCGATACCACGGGCAGCGACTCGACGACCTGGTCGAGGAGGTCGGCAACACCGCGGCCGTGGATGGCGCTGATCGGATGCGGCTCACCCAGGCCGAGTGACCACAACGCGGCGGCGTCGGCCTCGCCGCGCTCGGAGTCGACCTTGTTCGCCGCGAGGAACACCGGCTTGCCGGACCGCTGCAGGATCCGCGCCGCCGCCTCGTCGCCCGCGGTGGCGCCGACGACGGCGTCGACGACGAGGATGATCGCATCGGCAGTGCGCATCGCCACCGAGGCCTGCTCGGCGACGAGCTGCTGCAGGCCCTTCGCATCGGGTTCCCAGCCGCCGGTGTCCTGGATGAAGAACCGGCGGCCGACCCAGTTCGCGTCGTAGGAAACGCGGTCCCGCGTGACACCGGGAATGTCCTGCACCACCGCTTCGCGGCGGCCGAGGATGCGGTTCACCAGCGTGGATTTGCCGACGTTCGGTCGCCCGACCACGGCGACAACCGGGGGCGGACCGGCGAGGTCGTCTTCGCCTCGGCCTTCCCCGGCGTCGGAATCGGTGATTTCCCAGTCGCTTTCGTCGACCCAAGTGCCGTCGGCGTCGGTCATCGAGTTGCTCCCGTACGCTCGCGCACGAGCTCGACGAGGTGCGTGATGACCTCAGGTTCCGACATATCACTGGTGTCGACCACGAGCGCGTCGTCAGCCGCCCGCAGCGGGGAGACCGCGCGGGTGGAATCCAGATGATCGCGCCGCTTCACGTCGGCCAGCACGCCGTCATAGTCGTCGCGAAAGCCATTCGCCACATTCTGATCGTTGCGCCGTCGCGCCCGCTCCTCCGCCGAGGCGGTCAGAAAGAACTTGACGTCGGCGTCGGGCAGAACCACGGTGCCGATGTCGCGTCCCTCGACCACGACGCTGCCGGGACCTGCCGCCAGCTCGCGTTGCAAACCCACCAGACGTGCACGCACCGCGGGTACTGCCGACACGGCCGACACCGCCCTGGTCACGGCGTCGCCGCGGATCTCGGCCGAAACATCCTCCGCGTCGAGGTAAGCGCGGTCCTCATCCGGGTCGTAGCCGACCGACAGCGGGATGTCCACCGCGGCGGACTCGACGGCGGGAGTGTCGGAAAGCTCGGCGCCCGCGCGCAGCACAGCCAACGTGACAATCCGGTACATCGCCCCGGTGTCCAGGTAGCGGGCATGCAATTCGCGCGCCAAACCCCTTGAGACCGAGGATTTTCCGGTTCCTGCGGGCCCGTCAACCGCGATCACCACCGACTCGCTCACAGACCGACCGCCTTGTAGAGGGCGCCGATCTCGGTTCGGGTCAGCACGCGGATGCTGCCGGGCCGCTGGTCGCCCAGCGCCACCGCTCCGATGTCGGTGCGCACCAGTTCCTGAACCGGAAAGCCGACCTCCTTGAGCATGCGGCGGACGATGCGCTTGCGTCCTTCGTGCAGCGTGACGCGCACCATCGTCTTGCCCGGTACCGCGTCCACTACGGCGAAGTCGTCGACACGTGCGGGCCCGTCCTCCAGTTCGACACCGTCGCGAAGTTTGCGACCGAGCCCGCGCGGCACCGCGCCGAGGACCGTCGCGAGATAGGTCTTGGGCACCTCGAAGGACGGATGCATCAGCCGGTGCGCCAATTCACCGTCGTTGGTCAGCAGCATCAGACCCTCGGTGTCGGCGTCGAGGCGTCCGACATGAAAGAGCTTCTTGTTACCGCGGACTCGGTGTTCGACCAGATCGCCGATGCACGGCCTGCCGCGATCGTCGGACATGGTCGAGTGCATGCCTCGAGGCTTGTTCAAGGCGAGATGGACCAAGGTGTCGTCGAGCATCACCCGCGCCCCGTCGACGCGGATCACCGACACGTCGGGGTCCACCCTGGTGCCCAGCTCGGTCACCACTTTGCCGTCGACGTCGACGCGGCCGTCGACGATCATCCTCTCGGCCACCCGGCGTGAGGCTATTCCGGCCTGCGACAACACTTTCTGCAGCCGCACGCCCTCCTGATCCGCCATGTCAGTCTGTGTCCACGTCGAAGGACATCGGCTGCTCACCGCGGGACGGGGCTGCGCCGCCGAGCCTGGCGAAACGCGGTTCCTCGCCGAGTGTTTCGCTCAGATCGTCGATGACGTCAACGTCGGGCAGCAGAGGCGCGATATCCGGGAGGTCGGCCAACGAGTTCAGGCCGAGCCGTTCGAGGAACATCTCCGTCGTCGAGAACGTGGTGGCGCCGGTGTCGTTGTCGGTGCCTGCCTCGGTGATCAAGCCGCGCGCCAGCAGCGTCCGCATCACCGCGTCCACGTTGACCCCGCGCACCGCACTCACCCTGGCGCGCGTGACGGGCTGGCGATAGGCCACCACCGCCAGTGTCTCCAACGCCGCGCGGGTGAGTTTGGAACGCGTACCTTCGAGCAGCAGCCGTTCCACATAGGGCGCGTACAGCGACCTGGTGTACATGCGCCAACCGCCGCCCGCCTCGCGCAGGTCGATACCGCTCTGCCGCGCGGCGAGCTCCTCGGCCATCAGCGCCAGCTTCGCCGACACCCGGTACGCCGGCTGCTGAATGGCCGCGGCGAGTGCGTCGACCGTCACGGGTGTGTCGACCACCAGCAGCAGTGCCTCCAGCACGGCGCCGAGTTCGGCGTCCTCCAGCTCCGGCGGCTCAGCGACGTCGATACCGAGGTCGAGATCGGTGATGTCGCCGTTGACGCCGTCAGAGACCCCGCCGTTGACCGGCTCGTGAACGTTCCGATCGGCCGGTTCGTGCTCGCCACCGGGCGGCTGGGAATACTCGTCACTCATAGTTAGGCTCTTCCACCGGCTCCGCGGCTTCGGTTTGTTCGCTGGGCTCGTGTCCGGTCCACGAAATCTGCAGCACACCAAGCGGTTCTGATTGGTCAAATGCTACCGCCCGTGCCCGGTACAGCTCGAGCAGTGCCAGGAACCGGCCGACGATCACGATCGGCTCCCGGCAGTCGGCGACGAGTTCGGAGAACGTCGCCCAATGCCCCGGCCCGCGGCGCTGCAGCTCGGCGAGCAGCTGTTCGGCCTGTTCGGGCACCGACACGATCAGTTCGTGCAGGTGTTCGGTGGCCACCGTCGGCACCGGCCGAGGCGTGAACGCGCTGGCCGCGATCTCGGCGAACAGCTGCGCGTCGACGCCCAGCATCACCTCGGGCAGCAGGTCCTCATAGCGCGGTTCCAGCGACACCGCCCGCGGATAACTGCGCAGCGCCGCTGCCTCCAGTTCGGCGAACATCTCCGCCACATGCTTGAACGCCCGGTACTGCAGAAGCCGCGCGAACAACAGGTCGCGAACTTCCAGCAGCGCGAGGTCCTCCTCGTCGTGGATCTCGCCCGCCGGCAGCAGACGCGCGGCCTTGAGGTCCAGCAGAGTCGCCGCGATCACCAGGAACGCCGTGGTTTCGTCGAGTTCGAGCTGAGGACCGATCGCCTTGGTGTAGGCGATGAATTCATCGGTCACCTGGTGCAGCGCCACCTCGGTGACGTCGAGACGATGGGCGAAGATCAGCTGCAGCAGCAGGTCGAACGGACCCTCGAAATTGCTCAACCGAACCTGGAAGCCTGTCTGCTGCGACTCCGCCGGCTGTGTCTGCGTGTTCACGAACCGAACCGGTCGATGACCTCACGGGCCAACGACCGATAGGCTTGCGCGCCACCGGATTTCGGTGCCCACGTGGTGATGGGTTCGCCTGCGACGCTGGTCTCCGGGAAGCGCACGGTGCGGGTGATCACCGTGTCGAACACCAGATCACCGAACCTTTCCAGGACCCTGGCCATCACCTCACGGGCGTTGACGGTGCGCGGGTCGTACCGGGTGACGAGGATGCCACTGATGCTGAGCCTCGGGTTAAGCCGGTCATGCACCTTGTCGACGGTATCGGTCAACAGGGCCAGCCCGCGCAGCGAGAAGTATTCGCACTCCGTCGGGATGATCACCCCGTCCGAGCAGGCGAGTCCGTTCACCGTCAACAGGCCGAGCGACGGCTGGCAGTCGATCAGCACGTAGTCATAGCGGTCGAGAACCGGGTGCAGTGCCCGCGCCAGTGACTGTTCGCGGCCCACTTCGTTGACCAGCTGAATCTCGGCGGCCGAAAGGTCGATATTGCTCGGCACGAGGTCCATGTTCTTCACCCGGGTGTGGATGATCACGTCGTCGATCGACACCCTCGGCTCGACCAGCAGGTTGTGAACGGTGTTGTCGAGTTCGTAGTGCGGCACGCCGAGGCCCGCCGACAGCGCGCCCTGCGGGTCAAGGTCGACCAACAACACTCGCCGGCCGTACCCGGCCAGGCTGGCGCCCAGGTTGATGGTCGACGTCGTCTTGCCGACGCCGCCCTTCTGGTTGCACATCGCGATGACCTTGGCGGGCCCGTGCACGCTCTTGGGCTTGGGCTCGGGAATCGGTCGCGGCGTCCGACCGGTCAAGCCGGCCTGTGCGGCTGGGTCAGCACCGCCGCCGCTGCCGTCCTCGGTCATCGCTCGGCTCCCGCTCGTTCCGGTCCTCGCTGCGTCCCCTGCCCTTCGGGCGTGGGCCCAGCGATCCTCACTCGCGCTCGCCTTCGGGCGGTCATCGCCGCGGTCCTCGCACGTGCCCCCCGTGGGATGTCATGGCCCACCGACGGCGGTCAGACTGGGTAAGGCCATGGCGAACATCCGGGCAAGTTTAACGGTGCAGATGATCTGGCACGGGCAGACCCGCGGGCAACATCAGCGGCCATTGTCCGGGTCATTTCCACCGGGACTTCCGCATAGGCTGGCGGCCATGAGCTTGAAGCGGCGGGTGCCGTTCCTGCGTTCATCGTTTTGGCGCCTGGCAGCCGGCATGCCCAACTTCACCAAGACCGGCCAGATCGGCGACGGCCGCGAGCTGGCGTGCGCGGCCTACGTGGAGACCAATGCGGGTCGCGGCGACGTCGACGACGTGCTGAACACGATCGACGAGTTCGCCGTCGAGAAGGCGATGCTGGTCAACATCGGCGATGAGAAGGGCGAGCTGCTCGACGCCGCGGTCCGGCGGGCCGACCCCGCCGTGGCGCTCGAGCTCGGTACGTACTGCGGGTACAGCGCGTTGCGCATTGCCAGAGCGGCGCCCGACGCCACGGTGTTCACCGTCGAACTGTCGGCGTCCAATGCCGAAGTGGCACGACGAATCTGGACGCACGCCGGGCTTGCCGACCGGATCACGTGTGTGGTCGGAACCATCGGCGACGGGGGGCAGACCCTCGACGCGCTGGCCGGCCGGCACGGCGTCGGACCCGGATCGGTCGATCTGCTCTTCATCGACCACGAGAAGAGCGTCTACCTGTCCGATCTGCAGGCCATTCTGGACCGCGGCTGGCTGCACAAGGGATCTATTGCCGTCGCCGACAACGTACGCATTCCCGGCGCGCCCAGGTACCGCAAATACATGCGCGAGCAGCAGAACAAGCTGTGGCGCACCGTCGAGCACAAGACCCACGTCGAATACCAGACGCTGATCCCCGACCTGGTGTTGGAGTCCGAGTATCTCGGCGACTGACGGATCTCGCGCAGATAGCATCCCCACGATGACCGGGACGCAAGGCAGCCCACCTGGGGCAAGCGGTCGCGCCGAACTCGAATCGATGCTGTCGGCTGCTATGCGCACCCTTACCGCGGAGTCCGACCGAATCTCGCGCCTGTTCGCGGCGCAGCACCACATCAGCAACAACGATTTCGACGCGCTCCTGCACGTTATGGTCGCGGAGCAGACCGGTTCGCCGTTGACTCTCGGAGAGTTACGGGACCGGCTGGGCATGACTGCCGCCGCCGTCACCTATCTGGTCGACCGGATGGTCGACGCCGGCCACGTCAGGCGCGAGGCTCATCCGACGGACCGCCGGAAGGTGTTCCTGCGTTATTCCGACCACGGGCTCGACGTTGCCCGCCGTTTCTTCGGACCTCTCGGAACGCGCACTCACCAGGCGTTGACCGACTTCAGCGATGAGGATCTGGAAGTCGCCAGGGCCGTACTCGGCGCGCTGGCCAGGGCGATGCAGACCCACCGGGCCGCACTGTGCGACGAGGACACCGGCGTTCCATCGGACTGATTGTGACGGCTTTCTGACAGCGCGGTCAATTGAGGTTGTTCGGCTTGCTTAACCGTTAAGCCAAAATAACAATCGCGTGCATGCCCTCGACCGGCCGCGTCGCGGATTTCATCGTCCAGCAACTGGCGGCCGAATCGGTCGGTTACCTGTTCGGCGTCGGCGGCGCGAACATCGAGGACATTTACGACGCGGCAGCCTTCTGTGAAGGCATCACGGCGGTGCTGGCCAAACACGAATTCTCCGCAGCGACGATGGCCGACGGGTACAGCCGTGCCGGGGCGGGGCTCGGCGTTGTGGCGACAACCTCTGGAGGCGCCAGTTTCAACGCGGTGCCCGCCCTCGCGGAGTCCCTGACAAGCCGGGTACCGGTACTGGCCTTGGTCGGCCAACCGCCGACCGCGATGGACGGGCGGGGCAGCTTTCAGGACACCAGCGGTGAAAACGGATCGGTGGACGCCGAGCGCCTGTTCGGCGCGGTGTCGGTGTACTGCGCGCGGCCGCGGCAGCCGCGGGACGTGGTCACGATGCTGCCCGAGGCGATCGCCGCTGCGCGCGCCGGCGGACCCGCGGTGCTGCTGCTGCCCAAAGATGTCCAGCAGGGTTTCTTCGACGGCGATGTCGAGGTCCAGGCCGCCAAGGGGCGGATCTCGGTTGACGAGGTGGACGTGACCCCGATCGCGTCGGCGATCAAGCGCCAGATGCGTCGCGGGCCGGTGACCATCATCGTCGGCGAACAGGTGGTCCGCGACGACGCGCGGTATGAACTCGAACAGCTCCGGCACGCGTTGGGGGCCCGGATCGCAACGGTGCCCGATGCGAAAGACGTTGTCTCCGAACCGGGAACCGATTCCACGGCAGTCCTCGGTGTAACCGGCGTGATGGGCCATCCGGGCGTTGCGCCCGCGATCGCTGGCAGTTCGACATGTCTGCTGGTCGGTACGCGGCTGCCGGCGACGGCCAACGCGGGGCTGGCGCACCTGCTCGGCGGTATGGTCACCCTCTCGATCGGCTCAGCGCCGCCCTATCTGCCCTGCACACATTTTCCCAGCGACGACCTGCGATCGGCGCTCGGTTCGCTGCGGCGAGAATTCGTGTCCGAGGGCGCGTCCTTTGTCATCGAGTCCGCTTCCTCGCCGCTTGAGCGACTTGTGCCACCAGAGTTCGACGGCCCGGGTGTGCGCTATCGCGACGCCATGGCAGTGCTCGACGACTTGCTGCCCGACGGCACCGACATCGTGGTGGACGCGGGAAACACCGGAGCGTCCGCAATTCACCACCTGCCTGCGCGCCGGGGCGGACGGTTCGTCGTGGCCTTGGGGATGGGCGGGATGGGCTACAGCTTCGGCGCGGGTGTCGGAGTCGCGTTCGCCAGAACGGCGCGCTCATCCGGTGATGCAGCGACGGCCGATCGTCGCACCGTGGTGATCGCCGGGGACGGCGCGTTCTTCATGCACGGCATGGAGCTGCACACCGCGCTCGAGTACGGATTGCCCCTCACCGCTGTGCTGTTCAACAACAATGCCCACGCGATGTGTGTGACACGCGAGCAACTCTTCTACGGCGACTGCTACAGCTACAACCGGTTCAGGCCCAGCCGACTCGGCGCGGGACTGGCGGCGATGTTCCCGGGTTTGCCCTGCGTCGATGTCGATTCCCTTGACGGGCTCCGTCCAGCGATGCGGTCGGCTCTCGCGGCGGATGGCCCCTCGGTCGTCAGCATCGAATGCTCGCCTGACGAGATTCCGCCCTTTCTGCCGTTCATGGCCGATGGTCGCCCAGAAGTGTTGTCTAGCAAATCGATCGGATGAAGGAGACGTCAACTATGCCTCTACCAGCTCTCGAAGACATCGCGGCGCACCGGCTTGCCGCCGATGGCAGCGCCGATCCGATCGAGGGGGTCGTCCGGATCGAATCCGCACCACGGGAGAAGGCCACGCCGATCATCATGGAGATGATGCGGTCGGTTTATCCGCACGACCAGGTATACGGCGAATACTGCACGGTCAACGACTACATCGACTGTCCCCCAGACGAACTCTACGAATACCTGGCCGACACAAGGAGCCTGGAAGAGTGGACCTACAGTCTGCGGGGATTCACCCCGACCGAGGAGCCCGGGCTGTGGCTGGCCTATGACAGGTTGGGGTCAGAAACCGAGATCTACACGCGCACCGTCGCCAACGCCGAAGCCCGCACGGTCGACTACCACTGTGCGTGGGACCAGGGCAAGCACCTGTGGATGATCTACCTGATGCGCGTCGTCGACGCCCATCTGGTTTTCGACAAGCCGGGCTCGGTGGTGTTGTGGACGAACTGTCATCACCCGTTCTATGACCGCAACCCCTATCCGGAGGCCGCCCCACCGGAGCGCCCGGTGTGGGTCGGCGACTTCTGGGACATGTTCGGTCCAGGGCACCTGCTGGAGCTGAAGAACCTCAAGGCGATCGCCGAATACCGCCACCGCAACGGCCTGTCGGTGACACCGGAATGGATGAGATGAGCAACCCGATGTCCGTCAGTTTGATCGACGTCTCCACCTACCTTCCTGGCGAGCCGGTCGGGGCGGATTACTACGCGCAGTTCGCGGGGTCCGACGACCTGCGCGACAACCTGATGTTCCGTGCACCGAAATTCCGCCACCACGTCGCCGAGGACGAAACCGCCATCGACATGGTGGAGCGGGCGGCGGCGGGACTGATTGACCGGCACGGCCATGATGCGATCGCGAACGTCGACGTGTTGATCACCCACACCCAGATGCCGGACATGCCGTTCTACGGCGGTGGCGGCGGAATGGCGCATCGCCTTGGCATGAAACCCAATTGGGTGCTCGACCTGCACAACGGCGGCTGCGCGGCATTCGTGCTCGGTCTCAAGGTGGCCCGCAACCTGCTGGCGTCGGGAGAGGGTCGCACCGCGCTGATTGCCGTCGCGCAGAACGCGGCCGGACAGATCTTCGACCAGCCGACGGTGCGGAGCAAGGCGCAGGCCTCGGTTCCCGGTGACGGGGCGGCGGTCGGGCTGGCGACCGTCTCCGACGAGTCGCCGATCCTCGACGTCGAGTGCCGCACCTACGGCCAGTACGCCGGCGAAATGACCATCGCCGTCGAACCCGAGCGCAAATGGTGGCAGGCCGGACCGGGTGAGGGGTCGATCGGATTCTCCGAGGCGAAGATCACCAAGGTGCTGGCCCGCGGTAACCGCCAGGTGCCCGAAGTGGCGTACGCGGTGTGCGACAAGGTGGGGATGAAACCCGGTGACATCGACATGCTGGTGACCAACCAGCCCAACCGGGTGTTCCTGCGCAACTGGCGGGAGGCGTTGGAGCTTCCGAAAGAGCGACACGTCGACACCTTCGACGAGTGCGGAAATCTCTTCGCTGCAGGGATTCCGGTCAACCTCGATCGCGCCATCTCCGCAGGGCGCATCCAGAAGGGTGACGTGGTGATGATGGCGGCGTTCGCGCACGCGGGTGACTTCGCAGGCGCGGCGGCCGTCCGCTGGGGTGGCCGCACGCAGTGAACCTGATATCGAGCAGTTTGTCGGCATCGCCGAAAGTCATCCCGTTCGAGGATGACGCTTTCGCGTTGTCTCTCAACGAGAATCCGTTCTCACCACTGCCCGCTGTGCGTGCCGCGATCATCGATACCGTCGGTTTGGCCAATCGCTATCCCGAATTCCTGCCCGAGCGTTTACGGCTGTTGATCGCAGACCGGGTGGGGGTGGCGACCCAACAGGTCGTGGTCGGTGCGGGTGCGACCGGCGTGGTCATGCAGACGCTGCAAGCCGTGACCAACCCGGGTGACCAGATCGTCATCGCGTCGCCGACCTTCGACGGGTATCCCATTGTTGCCGGCATGGCGCGGCTTCGGCCGGTCGTGGTGCCGTTGAAAGAGAACGGTGGCCACGATCTGGACTCGATGGCCGACGCGGCCGCTGACGCGCGGGTGGTGGTGTTGTGCCGTCCGCACAATCCCACCGGCACACTCGAATCGGCCGACGAGGTCGAGCGGTTCGTGTCCCGGGTGCCCGCCGACACAGTCGTGCTTCTGGATGAGGCATACATCGAGTTCGTCTCCGCCAGCCACCGTATCGACGTGTGCGGACTGGTAGACCGATATCCGAACGTCGTTGTGGTGCGAACTTTCTCGAAAGCCTACGGTCTGGCTGGAATGCGGACGGGCTACGGAATCAGTGCGCCGGAACTCGCGCGGATGCTGTGGACCATGCAATTGCCCTTCGGAACCAGTGCCATCAGCCTCGCTGCGGTCACCGCGTCCTACGAGGCGGAGGGCCAGTTGCAGCAGCGCATCCGGCTGATCACCGCGGAGCGTGCATACCTTCGGATGAGGTTGCGGGGCCTCGGTGTGAAAAGCACTGCATCACACGCCAATTTCGTCTATCTGCCGCCCGCGGGCATTCCGTGGAGTCACGTGTTCGACGGTGCGGGCTTGCGGGTGCGGTCATATGCCGACGGCGCGGTTCGAATCACGGTCGGCAATCGGCGGTCCACCCGCGCGGTTGTCGCCGCGGTGAAGGCGAGCATATGACGTCGGGGCGCGGGGCGTGATGGCGAAGTCCTCGATATCCCCTCGGTTCAGGCTGGGACACGCCATCGCCGCCTGGTACGACTCGGAGGCCTACTTCCGGTGGCGCGCCAGGCACGGGAACGCGTTCGGGATGGCTATTCCCGGTCTGGGTGACGTGCTGTTCGCCGCACATCCCCGGGATGTGCGCGAATTTCTGGCAGTTCCGATGACCTCGTTCACTCCCCCGATGCCGAATCCGATCGAACCCGTCGTGGGCGACGGTTCGATCATCCTGCTGTCCGGGGACCCGCACAAGAACGAGCGGGCACGGTTCCTGCCTGCGCTGCACGGTGAACGGATTCGGCGGTACGCCGGGGTGATGGCGCAGGCAGCCGAGGACGAGATGGCCAATTGGCGCACAGGATCGTTCATCGACGCGCGGGATGTCGCGCAGTCGATCACCCTGCAGATCATCGTGCGCGCGGTCTTCGGCATCGATGACCGTGAGCGCACCGACGACTTCGTCCGCGTCGTCAAATCGATGATGCGCAACTACGTTGCACCGTTCATGTTCTTCCCGGCGTTGCGCCGGGCACCGCTGGGCATCGGGCCATGGCGCCGGTTCTCCCAGCGGCGCCGTGAACTCGACACACTGCTTTCCGAGCAGATTGCGCACCGTCGCAGCACCGGAACCGAGGGCTTCGACGACGTGCTGAGTGTTCTCCTGGCCGACGAAGCCGGCGCGCGCGCCGACGACGTGGTGCAGCAGCAGCTTCGCACCCTGCTGGTGTCGGGCCACGAGACGTCGGCGACCACCCTTGCCTGGGCGCTGTACCACATCCACCGTGACCCGGACGTGCGTCGCAAGGTCCTCGACGAGCTGTCCGTCGATCCCGCGCCCGAAGACATGCCGAAGCTGCCGTATCTGGGGGCCGTCATCGCCGAGACCCTGCGGCTGCACCCGACGGTGTCGATCGTCGTACGTCAACTGACCGCTCCTGCCACGACGTGGCGGACGCCGCGCGACCAGGGTGACGTGATCGGGGTGGCGCTTCCCGCGTTGCACGCCGATCCGGACGTGTGGCCCGATCCAGGTCGGTTCGACCCCGAACGGTTCCTGGTCCGCAAGCCCGGCCCCGCCGAGTATTCACCGTTCGGCTACGGACACAGGCGGTGTCCTGGTGCGGCTTTCGCCTCGCTCGAGTTGGCGATAGTGCTCGCTACGATTCTCACCAGGGTCGAGTTGACGATGCCCTCGCGCCGTCGACAGCGCAAACCACCGCGGTCGATACCACGCGGGGTCGCCGCAGTGCCCAACCGGGCCATCGCGCTGCGGGTGGTCAGCCGGCTCGACAACAACGCTTCACAGGAGGTCAGCTGATGAGATTGAAGCACCGGATACCCATGCTGCGATGGTCGTTCTGGAGAATGGCCGCGGCCAGCCGCAAGATCACCACCACCGGCCAGATCGGCGACGGTCGCGAGGAGGCGGTGGTCGACTACGTCGTTGCCAACGCGCGCCGAGGCGACCTCACGCACGTGCTCGCCACCATCGACGAATTCGCCTACAACGAATCGTTTCTCATCAATGTCGGCGACGAGAAGGGCAAGCTGCTCGACGCTGCGGTGCGGCGGGCCAATCCGAAGCGGGCGCTGGAGTTGGGAACCTATTGCGGCTACGGCGCTTTGCTGATCGCGGCGGCCGCGCCGACTGCCGAGGTGTACTCCGTGGAGCTGGCAGAGGCGAACGCCATCAACGCGCGGCGGATCTGGGAGCACGCCGGAGTGAGCGATCGGATCACCTGTGTCGTGGGCACAGTGGGTGACGGCGGCCGAACGCTGAACGTCCTGGAGACGGAGCACGGATTCGGTGCCGGTACGGTCGATCTGCTCTTCCTCGACCACGACAAGAACGCCTACCTGACCGATCTGCAGAGCATCATGGCGCGCGGCTGGCTGAGCTCAGGCGCGATCGTCGTCGCCGACAACATCAGGGTTCCCGGCGCGCCCAAATACCGGGCATACATGAGGGATCAGCAGGGCCGGGAATGGCAGACGGTCGAGCACAAGACCCACGGCGAATACGGGTCGGTCGTTCCGGACCTGGTGCTGGAGTCGGAGTACCTGGGCGCCTGACCGGCTACCGCGCACGTGGATGGGCTCCGGCCCAGACCTCCCTCAGCGCGGACACGGTGACAAGGGTGTAGATCTGCGTCGTAGTGACCGACGCGTGGCCCAGAAGTTCTTGGACAACGCGCACGTCGGCGCCGCCGTCGAGCAGATGAGTGGCGAACGAATGCCTCAGGGTGTGGGGAGACACCGCGGCGGTGATTCCGGCCCGCTCGGCGGCGTCCTGCAGCACCTGCCATGCGCTCTGTCGTGACAGCCGTCCGCCGCGGGCGTTGAGGAAGATCGCGGGTGTGCCCTTCCCGCGCCGGGCCAGCTCGGAGCGGCCTCGCACCAGGTACGCGTCCAGCGCGGTGACGGCGGGGCGGCCGATCGGCACCAGCCGCTGCTTACCCCCTTTCCCGCGCAGCAGCACCGAGCGGGCGTGGGTGTCGATGTCGTCGATGTCCAGCCCGACGGCCTCCGAGATGCGCGCGCCGGTGGAGTACAGCAGCTCAAGCAGCGCCCGGTTCCGCAGCGACAGGGGGCCGTCCGCCTCGCTGTCACCGCCTGCCCCCTCGAGAAGCGCCAGCACCTCGTCGACGGTCAGGCTCTTGGGTAGCCGCCTGCTCGGCGTCGGCGGCTTCACGGCGCGGGCGACGTCGAGTTCGGTGACACCCTCTGCCGCGGCGAACCGATGCAGGCCACGGACCGCGATCAGGGCGCGCGCCGCGGACACCGCCGACAGCGGAGCCGCGCCGGTGTCGGCATCGCCGCGACGCAGCGCGGCGAGGAAATCGCTGACATCGGTCTCGGTGACCTTGGTCAGGTCGTCGATTCCGCGCAGCGTCAGGTGTTCGGCGTAGCGCCGCAGATCGCGCCGATAGGAGCTCAGCGTGTTCTTGGCCACCCCGCGCTCAATAGTCAAATGGTCGAGATAGCCCTGAAGCTGGTCCTCGAGCGCCGGGCGAAAAGTCGTCACGACCGTGCCTTGCGACCCGTGAAGGCAGTGGGCCTGTCGACCCATTCGGCATCGACGGGCCGCAACGACTCGACATTTCCTCTCGCGGCATGCGCAGCGAGGATGCCGCTGACCGCGATGGTGTTGACGATGTCGCCGCTCATCGTCATGGCCACCGCGTCGTCGAGGGGGAACCACCGCACCACCAGGTCGGCCTCTTCGTCTTGAGCGTCTGGTCTGCCGACGTCGGAGAGGCCGGTCGCGAGGTAAACGCGCACACTTTCGTCGCTGAAGCCGGGCGCGCTGACGAGATCCACCAGGACCCGCCAGTCCTTCGCGAAGAGCCCAGCCTCTTCCTTCAATTCGCGCGCTGCGGTGAGGTGAGGTGGTTCGCCGCCCATGTCCAGCAGCCCGGCGGGTAGTTCCCAGAGCCGTCTTCCGACGGGATGGCGATACTGGTAGACCAAGACGACGTTGCCGTCATCGTCCATCGCCACAACGGCGACGGCGCCGTAGTGCTCGACGACTTCGCGGCGCGCGGTGTTGCCGCCCGGCATGCGCACTTCGTCGGCGCGTAGTGCGAAAATCTTTCCGATGTAGAGGGTTTCGGAGTCGACGGTCGCGAAGTCGTGTTCAGCCACGGACTTCCGATTTTTCCCGTGCATCGTCTCCGCGCATCTGCGTGGCGTTGCCGTCGTGATCGGATCCGTTGGCGCGCTGCTCGGGAATCTCCACGGGCAGCCGCTCGGCGGCCTTGAAGTCCAGCGCCGCCCCGATCAACGCCGCGAACAACGGGTGCGGCCTGGTCGGTCGGCTCTTCAACTCGGGGTGCGCCTGCGTGCCCACCAGGAACGGATGCACATCGGGCGCGTATTCGACGAACTCCACCAGGTGCCCGTCGGGTGAGGTGCCCGAGAACTTCAAACCGCTTTCGGCAATCCGGTCCCGGTAGGCGTTGTTGACCTCGTATCGGTGCCGGTGCCGTTCGGACACCTCGGTGGCGGCATAAGCCTGCGCCACAATGGAACCCGGTTCGAGCACGGCTGGATAGGCGCCGAGGCGCATGGTGCCGCCGAGGTCCGCCTCCCCCGCCACGGCGTCTCGTTGATCGGCCATGGTCGAGATGACGGGATCCGGAGTGCCCGGATCGAACTCCGCCGAGTTCGCCGCCGCGATCCCGACCGAACGGGCCGCCTCGATGACGATGCACTGCAAACCGAGGCACAGACCGAGCACCGGCAGACCACGCTTGCGCGCGTAGTGGATCGCGCCGATCTTGCCCTCGATGCCTCTGATACCGAATCCGCCGGGGATCAGCACCGCGTGGACGTCGTCGAGTTCGGCCGCGGCGCCGTGGTCGGTCTCGCAGTCGTCGGAGGCCACCCAGCGCATCTCCACTTTGGCGCGGTGCTTGAAGCCGCCTGCCCGCAGCGCCTCGGCGACCGAGAGGTATGCGTCCGACAGATCAATGTATTTGCCCACCAACGCGATTCGCACGGTCTCCCGGGGCTCGTGAACGCGCTGCAGAAGGTCGTTCCACTGTGTCCAGTCGACGTCGCGGAACGGCAGGTTGAGTCGACGGACCACGTATGCGTCGAGCTCTTCGCGGTGCAGCACCTTGGGGATGTCGTAGATCGACGGCGCATCGGGTGTCGAGATAACCCCGTCGATGTCGACGTCGCACATCAGCGCGATCTTGTTCTTCAGCGGTTCGGGAACGTCACGGTCGCAGCGCAGGATCAACGCGTCAGGGGTGATACCGATGCTGCGCAGCGCAGCCACCGAGTGCTGCGTGGGTTTGGTCTTCAACTCGCCCGACGGCGCCATGAACGGCACGAGCGAGCAGTGCAGGAAGAAGCAGTTCTCCCGACCGACCTCGTGGCGCACCTGACGGGCGGCCTCGAGGAAGGGCAGCGATTCGATGTCGCCGACAGTGCCGCCGATCTCGGTGATCACCACATCGGCTCGGTTGCCGTCGGAGTCCGGCTCGGCCATCGCAAGGACGCGGCTCTTGATCTCGTCGGTGATGTGCGGAATGACCTGGACCGTGTCGCCGAGGTACTCGCCGCGGCGCTCCTTGGCGATCACCGTCGAATACACCTGCCCGGTGGTCACATTCGCCCAGCCGGGAAGGTTGCGGTCGAGGAACCGCTCGTAGTGACCGACGTCGAGGTCGGTCTCGGCGCCGTCTTCGGTGACGAACACCTCGCCGTGCTGGAACGGGTTCATCGTGCCCGGGTCAACGTTGAGGTACGGGTCCAGCTTCTGCATGGTGACCTGGAGGCCGCGGGCGGTCAGCAACTGCCCGAGGCTCGAGGCGGTCAGACCCTTACCAAGCGACGAAACCACACCGCCGGTGACGAAGAGGTGCTTGGTGGCGGTTTGCGGGTGCTTGCGTAACGGCTTCATCTGGCCGGGCAACGGCAACCTCCGTGACGACGGGCAGGACATGGCAATGGCGATCTGGGGCCTGCCGACCCACGGAACTCCACACTAACACCGAGCCCGACAAGGCGTCGCTGACGCGCCGTGCGAGTACGGGGAGCGGGTCGATCTTTGCGAGCTACTGCGGGATGGTCACCGATGCCGCGCCCTGCCCGATGCCGTACTGGCCTGGCCGTCCGCCGTTGATCAGGTCCTGCAGCGCCAGCACCGTGGTGATCCGCCCGGAGGCGGCGTCGACGTCGTCGACGGTGCTGACCGATGACGACAGCGCGGCGTCCGACCGGGTCACGGCCACCGCGGCGGTGCCTGAAGCTGTGCCGTCGCGGCCTGCGACAACAGTGCCGGAACCATGGGGAGCCAGCCCTGCGGCGAATCGGGCGACGGTGGCGCCCCTGTTGCCCGCATCGTCACCGAGTCCGCCGCCGGTGACGATCAGGGCTGCGTTGGCCGCGCCGATCCGGTCGGCGCCGTAGGTGATGAAGCCGGTGTCCCGTAATGCGGTGAGCACGGTGTCGCGCTGCTGGTCATCGACCGCGGGGACTTTGGGGTCCCGGTTGATCAACAGCGCGATGCCCAGCAGATCACCCGCCTGCGAACCCTGGTCGACGAATTTCGTGCTCAGTTGGGCGCCGGCGGGCACGATCGGCGAGTTCACCACCGAGAGAAGTTTCTCCGCGGAGTTGGCGTCGACGAACTCGTCGGTCAGCGCGACTGTCCCGCTCACCGTTGCGCCTGCCTGCTCCACCATCCGGGACAGCGCCTCGACATCGTCGTCCTTTGCATCCGGCGTGCGGAACAGCACGACGGACTTGGTGGCCAACGCGTCGCGCAGGATTCGCGGCGCCATCTGCCCATCGAATTCCCCTGCGGCCGCCAACTTCTCGTTGAGTGCATT
The DNA here is from genome assembly GCA_963786995.1 of uncultured Actinomycetota bacterium. Classification (GTDB taxonomy): domain Bacteria; phylum Actinomycetota; class Actinomycetes; order Mycobacteriales; family Mycobacteriaceae; genus Mycobacterium. Next base: position 376,998 of record CAWBBH010000014.1, read on the forward strand.
CTTCTCGTCGACCAACCCGTCGATCTGGGTCTGCATCTCCTGCTTGTCGTCACGCAGCCCGGACAGAACCGTCTTGGACAGCAGCCCGGACCCCAGCGCAACGCCGATGGCGAGTGCGAGAAACACGGCTGCCAGCGAGATCGCATGGGTGCGTAAGGAAATCACTGCACAACTCTCCTAGGTGACCAGGCTCTGTACCCACAGCGAGAACCGGTTCCAGTAGTCCACGACCCAGTCGATCACGGCGCCATCGGCGCGGGACACCCAGAGCGCGACGATGACGGCGACCAGCATCGCCAACACCAGAAGCGCGATGGCTCCGCCGGAAACCCGGCTGCGGTACAGGGTCGCAACGGCCTTGGCGTCCACCAACTTCTCGCCCACCTTGAGGCGGGTCAGGAAGGTCGACGGGTTGCTGTGCTGGCGGGAGCGGTCGAAGAACTCCTCGATGCTGGCGGTATGGCCTGCGGTGACGATCAGCGAGGCGCCGTGGTGGTCGGCGAGCAGCAGGGCGAGATCGGCTGCCGATCCCGCTGCCGGGAAGGTCATCGCCCCGACTCCGAGGTCCTGAATGCGCTCCAGCCCGGCGGCGTGCCCGTCGGCGTCGGCAGGCAGAACCACTTGCGCTCCGCTTCGCAGCACCTCCGCGCTGATGCGTTCGGGGTCTCCGACGATCAGCGCGGGGCGATAGCCGCCCTTGCGCAGCACGTCGGCGCCGGTGCCGACGCCGATGAGCACCGGTTGGTACTCCTTGATGAACGGCTTGAGCGCCTTCAACTCATGAGCCGCGTTGGGCTCCTCGGCCACGATCACGACATGGCGCCGATGAAGGTCGACGTCGATGTCGGGGATGCCGATCCCGTCGATCAACAGCGGACTCTCGCTGCGGATGAACTCGATCGTGTTGCCCGCGAACGCCTCGAGATGGGCGACCAGACCGCTCTTGGCCTCGTGCATCAACTCGTGAATTTCGTGGTCGGTCCGCTCGGTGCCGAAAGCGAGCCTGCGGTCCCCTGCGTAGACGCCGCCGTCGTACAGCCGAACCCTGGCGCCGTCCTTGACCCGTTTGAAGACCTCGGGACCGGTCTCGTCGATCAGCGTGACGCCGTTGTTGACCAGCACCTCGGGTCCGAGGTTCGGATACCGGCCCGAGATCGACGGAGACGCGTTGATGACGGCTGCGATCTCGGCCTCGACCAACGCGTCCGCGGTGATGCGGTCGAGATCCAGAGCGTCGATCACCACGATGTCTCCGGGGCCGACCCGTCGCAGCAGCCGGTCGATGTCGCGGTCCACTCGGGCCGTGCCGGTGATGCCCGGTCGTGGGCTGGCAGTACGGGAGAGCAGCGCAGACATCTTCATAGGGGCGATTCTGTCGGCCAACCCTCAACATGAGGTGGAGGCGCGCCGTAACATCAGCCCCACAAGTTAGCTTTTGTCACACAGGCCACAGGCTAAGAGACCTGTTCGCGGTCCTCCTGCGCGGCTTTCAGCAGTTCGCGGGCGTGTGCCCTGCCGCTGTCAGAATCGCCAAGCCCTGCGAGCATGCGGGCGAGTTCGGCGACCCGGTCCTCGTCATCGAGCCGATGGACGCCGCTGGCGCTGTCACGGCCTGTGCTGCCGACGACGAGGTGGACGTCGGCGTAGGCGGCGACCTGAGGAAGATGCGTGACGACGATGACCTGATGAGTGCGCGCCAGCCGGGCCAGACGCCTGCCGATCTGCACGGCGGCGCGACCACCCACGCCGGCGTCGACCTCGTCGAAGACCATTGTCGTGCCCTCCACCGACGCGGCGAGGACCACTTCCAGAGCGAGCATCACGCGGGACAGTTCGCCACCGGAGGCGCTCTTGTTCAACGGCAGTACGTCGGTGCCCTTGTGCGCGGAGAATCCGAATTCGACGGCGTCGGCGCCGTAGGCCCCGGCATGCACCGTCGTCCCGGACGGAAGCATGACCGGTGCCGAATCGTCGCCCCGCGCCGTCAACGGTGACACCGCGACGGTGAATTGGGCATCGGCCATCGCCAGTCCGGAGAGCTCAGCGGTGACCGCTTTGGCGAGGCCCTTGGCCGCCTTGGTCCGCGCCTTGCTGAGTTCTGCCGCGGCCCCGATCAATTCGGACTCCAGCTGCGACACCGTGCGCTCGAGGCCGGCGAGGGCTTCCTCGGACACGTCGAGTTGATCGAGACGGTCGCGTGACTCGCGAGCCCACGCCAGCACTCCGTCGATGTCGGCGGCGTACTTGCGGGTCAGCGCCCGCAGTTCGGCCTGCCTGGCCAGCTTTGTCTCCAATGTGCTTGCATCGCTGGGCAGTTCGGTGAGGTAGTGACTGAGTTCGGTGGACACATCAGCGATCACCGCCATCGCCTCCGCCAGCCGCTCGCCCAGCACCAGCAGCGTCGTGTCGTCCGTGCCGTCCAGCGCGGATTTCGCCTGCCCGACCTCGTGTGCCGCCGACGCGGGATCAGCGTCGGCGGCGTCGTCGAGCGCCCCGGACAGTGCGGTGCGCGCGGTCCGGGCGGCCTCGCGCAGCGCGTCGAGTTCCGACAACCGCCTGATGTCGCCGACGAGCGCCTCGTCTTCGCCCGGCCGCGGGTCGACTGCATCGATCTCTCCGAGACCGAATTTCAACCGGTCGGCCTCCTGCGCCATTTCCCGTGCGCGCTGGGTTCTCTCGACGAGATCACGTCGAGCCGCAAGCCAGCGCTCGCGCACTGTGCGGTACCTCTGAAGTTGCGCACCGACGTCGGCGAACCGATCCAAAGCGGCGCGCTGCTCGTCGCCGCGCATCAGGCGCAATTGGTCGTTCTGCCCATGCAGGGTGAGCAGTTCGGTGGTGAAGGTGCTCAACGACTTGGCCGGCACGCTGCGGCCGCCGAGGTAAGCCCGTGAGGGTCCGTCGCGGCTGACCGATCGCGCGGCGATGACGCTGCCGTCCTCGTCGCGGTCCGCGCCCGAGGCGTCGAGGATCTCGTCCACCTGGGCGGCCACGACATCGCCGAGATCGCGGGTGGTGAATCTGCCCTCGACCACGGCGCGCGGCGCGCCCGACCGGATCCTGGTCGCATCCGCCCGCGCGCCTCCGAGAAGGTGCAGGCCGGTCACCACCATGGTCTTGCCGGTGCCGGTCTCGCCTGTCAGAACCGTCAGGCCGCGGTCGAATTCGGCTGTCGCCGTGCTGATCGCGCCCAACGACTCGATGCGGATCTCGGAGAGCACTACTGCCCGCGCCAGCCTGTGACCGGCAGCCGGAACTTCCGCACCAGGCGGTCGGTGAACGGCGCGCTGTCCAGCCGCACCCACTTCAGGGGCGTGCCGCAGCGCGTCACTTCGAGCCGTCCGCCGGCAGGCACCACCATTTCGCGTCGGCCGTCGCAGAACACCAGCGCATCGTGGCCGGTGGCCTCGACTTCTACGGCGATCGCCGCGTCCGGGCTGGTGACCATCGGCCTCGCGAAGAGCGCATGCGCGTTGTTGGGCACCACGAGTATTGCTTCGAGATCCGGCCAGACGATCGGGCCGCCGGCGGAGAACGCCCACGCCGTCGAGCCGGTGGGAGTCGCCACGAGCACACCGTCGCATCCGAATGCGGAGACCGGACGGCCGTCGACCTCCAGAACCGCACCGAGAACACCCAGGCGCGGCCCCTTCTCGAGACTGGCTTCGTTGAGGGCCCACCCGCGGTTGATGATTCGACCCTCGACGCGGACCACGACGTCGAGCGTCATGCGCTCCTCGACGCGATAGTCGCGGCTGACGACATGCTCGAGCACCGCGTCGATGTTGTCGGCCTCCGCCTCGGCGAGAAAACCGATTCGGCCGAGATTGACTCCCAGCACCGGGATTTCGACGTTGCGGGCCAGCTCGGCGGCACGCAGGAACGTGCCGTCGCCCCCGAGCACGAGGACGAGTTCACAGCCTTCCGCGGCGCGTTCGTCGGCGTCGACGACCTCGCACGTCGTTACCGAGCCGCCGAATGTCGTTGGTCGACGAATGCACCGCGCCGCGGTCCACCGCCTCAGCGGACAGCACACGTAGCCGGATGCCGTTGTCGCCGAGCACCTTTTCCACCCTGCGGGCGGTCTCGGTGACGTCGTCGCGGCCGGTGTGGACCACCAGCAGAATCGTGCGTTCGTCTGTCATTGAGGCCCTTCGACAATTGCGCGCTGCACGGCCTGCTCGAGCTCGACGCCCGCAAGCGGGCTCGCGGGCTGGGCGCGCAGATGCAGAAAGTATTCGACGTTTCCTGACGGTCCCGGCAGTGGGCTTGCCTTGACACCGACGGTGTGCCAGCTCAGCTCGGCTGCCCGGCGTGCGACGGCGAGCACGGCGCCTGCGCGCAGCTCCGGGTCCGACACCACCCCGCCCGCACCCACCAGGTCCTTCCCCACCTCGAACTGTGGCTTCACCATGGGAACGATATCCGCGTCGGCCGACGCGCATGCAGCCAGCGCGGGCAGCACCGTCGACAGCGAGATGAAAGACAGGTCGGCCACCACCATGTCGACGGCACCCCCGATTGATTCGCGCGTCAGCTCGCGCACGTTCGTACGCTCCAGCACCGTCACCCGGTCATCGGACCTCAGCGCCCATGCCAGCTGCCCGTATCCGACGTCGACGGCGACCACTTCGCGAGCGCCGCGATCGAGCAGCACCTCGGTGAAACCGCCGGTGGAGGCGCCCGCGTCCAGGCAGCGCTCGTCGGCCACCGAAATGCCGAATGCGTCAAGGGCGCCGATGAGCTTGTGGGCTCCTCGGGACACCCAGGTGCGTTCAGCCGCATCGACCGTCAGCGTCGCGTCCGTCGACACCGCCGTCGCAGGCTTGGCCGCAGGCATCCCGTTGATCGTGACGCGGCCTGCGCCGATCAGTTCGGCAGCCTGCTGCCGCGAGCGCGCCAACCCGCGCCGCACCAGCTCGGCGTCAACACGAGCGCGCCGCGTCATGTGGCCTCACCCGTCCGGGGTTTCCAATGGGGCAGGAGCCTTCTCGACCGACTCCAGAGCTTGAACCAGGAGGTCGTGCGCCTCCTCCAGCCGAGTGGCGAGGCCATCGATGTCGACCTCGGCGGATCCGGGGCCCTCGATGTCGGGCAGCTCGGCCAGCAGCGCCGCGATCCTGGCCCGGATCTCGTCAGGTTCGGTACTCATATCGGAGATCACGCTAGCCGATCAGGCGACGTGAGCAGGGACCACCGCTCCAGTGCCTTGCGGGCGATGTAGTCGCCTGCGACGACCGCGAACGGCTGCCCGCTGAGGTTGGAGCTCCATACGGCGTTCGCGGTGGCCCGCACGACCGTGACCGAATCCCTCGGCTCGGTGCCGGTGTTGTGGACGGTCACCGCAGATTCGCCGATCTCCACCCGCCAGGCCTTGTGCGGACCCACCCTGAGCAGGTCGGCGTGGTCAAACAGCGAGCGAAGGTCGGTGGCGATGTAGTTCGGCCTCTCGCCGGGTATCGCACGAACCGCCTCGGAGGCGGTGCTGACGCCGGTGAGCACCATCAGGCTCGGCAGTCCGGCGGCGTGCGCGCCCGCGATGTCGGTGTCCAACCGGTCACCTACCACCAGCGGTGACCGAAACGTACCGCGCGACAAGGCGTCTGTGAGCAGCCTGGGTTGGGGCTTGCCCGCGACACTGGGCTCGCGATCGGTCGCCGCCTGTAGGGCGGCCACCATCGAGCCGTTACCGGGAAGCAGTCCGCGTTCGGACGGGAGCGTCCTGTCGACGTTGGCCGCGACCCACAGCGCCCCTCCCCGGATGGCGAGTGCCGCCTCCGCGAGATCGGGCCACGCGGTCTCGGGCGAATGCCCCTGCACGACGGCGACCGGATCGTCGGACCACTGGCGGACGGGTTTGAGACCCACGGTGGTGATCTCGGCCGCCAGCGAATCGGTGCCGACGACAAGCACCTTGGCGCCGGCAGGCAGGCGATCGGCGAGGAGGCGGGCCGCGCTCTGCGCACTGGTGACGACGTCGTCGGCCTCTGCGGTGAAGCCCATCGCGCGAAGGTGCCCGGCGACCTCCTCCGATGCCCGCGAGGCGTTGTTGGTCACGTACAGCTTTCGAGACGTGACAGCCGCGAGCGTGTCGACAGCGCCTACCGTCGGCTCATGACCCCGGAACACGGTGCCATCGAGGTCGAGAAGGAGGCAATCGTGTTCCTGTGCAAGGGTTGTCACGTCAGGTGAGCTCCGTGATTCGATCTTCGGCGTCGGTCACGCCCTCGACGTCGGCTGCTGCGGCGTTGATGAACCACTGCAGGGCCTCCTGCTGACGTTCCAGAGCGAGCAGCGTCTCGGCGTAGGCATAGAAGAGGCGGGCGGCGGTCTGTCCGGTTCGCGTCGGATCGAGTTGGGGAGTCGACAGGATGGCGAGGGCCTGATCGATCTGTCCGAGATCGGCCCTTGCGCCGGCCACGACGATGCGCAGTTCGTCGGCGTCGTCGTCGGTGAGGGCGGCGGCCTCCGGGCTGCGGGCCAACTCGACGGCCCGCTCGGGACGGCCGAGGCCCCGTTCACAGTCGGCGATCAACGGCAATAGCGGCGATTTGCTGCCCAGGCGTCGAGCGGCGCGCAGTTCGGCGAGCGCTTGCGCCCAGTCCCCACAGCGGTAGGCGGCGATGCCGACGGCTTCGCGAACCGCGGCTATCCGACCCGAACGCTCTCGTGCGGCACGTGCGTGTTCCAGCGCGGCCTCGGGGTCCTCGTCGAGAAGCTCACCGGCCGCCACGAGATGGCGTGCCACGAAGTCAGATGTGTTGCGGTCCAACGTGGTCAACTCACGACGGACCTCCGGAGCCAGCTGCCGGGCCTCGATCTCCGGCGACAGCGCAGGTCCGACCTGGTCGGCGGGTGAATCGCGTCTGGGTTGTGCGGGCCTGGCGCGGTGGGGCCCTGACGAGCGTGGCGCCTGGTGGCTGTTGCCCCGTTTCTGAGGGCCGCGGGGACCGTTTCCTCCGCGAGGTTGACGACGTTCGCCACCTGCTCTGTTGTCGACCACGGAAACCTTTCGCCACGAAACCTCGTGCCAGGATACGGCCCGTTACGGTTCGACGACGAGGGACCACCTCTGCGCGCACCCACCCGAAATCGTGTGTTTGCTGTCAGCGTTCCAGCAAGAGGAGGCGACGACGCCCCCGCTCACCAACTCGCGGTGGGGTCCTGACATCGTGTGAGCCTGATTGCGCATGCGGAGCGACTCCGAATTTCGCCTGCAGGGCAACACATCATCACGTCGTAGAAATGCCTCTGCCCCCCAACGGAATTGGGGGGCAGAGGTCTTCAAGGTGTGTTCGGCGGTGTCCTACTTTTCCACCCGGGTTGGGTAGTATCATCGGCGCTGGCAGGCTTAGCTTCCGGGTTCGGGATGGGTCCGGGCGTTTCCCTGTCGCTATGTCCGCCGTAACTTTATTTTGTTGTGTTCAACAAGGGTGTTATTGGTGGTGGGGTGCAGTCGTTTTGTTTGACTGGGTGGGGTGTGGTTGCGAGGTTTTGGTTGTGTGTAAGTTTTCGGCCGGTTAGTGCCAGTTCCCTATGCCCATTGCTGGGTGTGCAGGTCTGGTCTATTGATCCCGTGGTCTGCGGGGGGCCTTATCCCACTTGATGGGTGAGAAGCCTGGTCTTGGAGGGGGTTTCCCGCTTAGATGCTTTCAGCGGTTATCCTGTCCGAACGTGGCGATCCAGCGGTGCCCCTGGTGGGACAACTGGTAGACCAGAGGTTCGTCCGTCCCGGTCCTCTCGTACTAGGGACAGGTTTCCTCAAGCTTCTGACGCGCGCGGCGGATAGAGACCGAACTGTCTCACGACGTTCTAAACCCAGCTCGCGTGCCGCTTTAATGGGCGAACAGCCCAACCCTTGGGACCTGCTCCAGCCCCAGGATGCGACGAGCCGACATCGAGGTGCCAAACCATCCCGTCGATATGGACTCTTGGGGAAGATCAGCCTGTTATCCCCGGGGTACCTTTTATCCGTTGAGCGACACCCCTTCCACTCGGGGGTGCCGGATCACTAGTCCCGACTTTCGTCCCTGCTTGACGTGTCTGTCTCGCAGTCAAGCTCCCTTGTGCACTTACACTCAACACCTGATTGCCGTCCAGGTTGAGGGAACCTTTGGGCGCCTCCGTTACATTTTAGGAGGCAACCGCCCCAGTTAAACTACCCACCAGGCACTGTTCCTGAACCGGATAGACGGTTCGAGGTTAGAGGCCCAATACGGTCAGAGTGGTATTTCAACAACGACTCCGCACACACTGGCGTGTGTGTTTCACAGTCTCCCACCTATCCTACACAAACCGTATCGAGCACCAATACCAAGTTGTAGTGAAGGTCCCGGGGTCTTTTCGTCCTGCCGCGCGTAACGAGCATCTTTACTCGTAGTGCAATTTCGCCGAGTCTATGGTTGAGACAGCTGAGAAGTCGTTACGCCATTCGTGCAGGTCGGAACTTACCCGACAAGGAATTTCGCTACCTTAGGATGGTTATAGTTACCACCGCCGTTTACTGGGGCTTAAATTCTCCGCTTCACCCCCGAAAGGGTTAACAGGTCCTCTTAACCTTCCAGCACCGGGCAGGCGTCAGTCCGTATACATCGTCTTGCGACTTCGCACGGACCTGTGTTTTTAGTAAACAGTCGCTTCTCACTGGTTTGTGCCACCCACTCCCGCTGCCGGCCGCGAGGGCCTTGACGGTGTGTGGGTCCCCCTTCTCCCGAAGTTACGGGGGCATTTTGCCGAGTTCCTTAACCATAGTTCACTCGTACGCCTCGGTATTCTCTACCTGACCACCTGTGTCGGTTTGGGGTACGGGCCGTGTGTGTACTCGCTAGAGGCTTTTCTTGGCAGCATAGGATCACCGAATTCGCCTCACTCGGCTATGCATCACCTCTCAGGATCTATGAAACCCGGATTTACCTAGGTTCCTCCCTACAGGTTTACCCCAGTATTACCACTGACTGGTACGGCTACCTTCCTGCGTCACCCCATCGCTTGACTACTACCAGTGAAGGTTCCACGCAGCAGAACTCCGTCGTTCCCCGAAGGGTCGGATCGGTGTCCGTTTGGGTGGTTAGTACCACTGATTCATCACGGGCGCGCACACACGGGTACGGGAATATCAACCCGTTGTCCATCGACTACGCCTGTCGGCCTCGCCTTAGGTCCCGACTCACCCTGGGCGGACTGGCCTGGCCCAGGAACCCTTGGTCTTTCGGCGGGCAAGGTTCTCACTTGCCTTATCGCTACTCATGCCTGCATTCTCACTCCCACACCCTCCACCACTCGATCACTCGGCGGCTTCACCGGATGCAGGACGCTCCCCTACCCAACCAACAAAGTTGGTTGCCGCGGCTTCGGCGGTGTGCTTGAGCCCCGCTACATTATCGGCGCACAATCACTTGACCAGTGAGCTATTACGCACTCTTTCAAGGGTGGCTGCTTCTAAGCCAACCTCCTGGTTGTCTTCGCGACTGCACATCCTTTTCCACTTAGCACACGCTTAGGGGCCTTAGCCGGCGATCTGGGCTGTTTCCCTCTCGACGCACGGAGCTTATCCCCCGCCGTCTCACTGCCACGCTTTGGACTTACCGGCATTCGGAGTTTGGCTGACGTCAGTAACCTAGTAGGGCCCATCGGCCATCCAGTAGCTCTACCTCCGGTAAGAAACACGCAACGCTGCACCTAAATGCATTTCGGGGAGAACCAGCTATCACGGAGTTTGATTGGCCTTTCACCCCTACCCACAGCTCATCCCCTCAGTCTTCAACCTAAGTGGGTTCGGGCCTCCACGACGTCTTACCGTCGCTTCACCCTGGCCATGGGTAGATCACTCCGCTTCGGGTCCAGAACACACCACTACACCCCGTTACCGGGGATACGCCCTATTCAGACTCGCTTTCGCTGCGGCTACCCCACAACGGGTTAACCTCGCGACATGTCCCTGACTCGCAGGCTCATTCTTCAAAAGGCACGCCATCACCCCACCACAAAGTAGAGGGCTCTGACGGCTTGTAGGCACACGGTTTCAGGTACTCTTTCACTCCCCTCCCGGGGTACTTTTCACCATTCCCTCACGGTACTAATCCGCTATCGGTCACTGAGAAGTATTCAGGCTTACCGGGTGGTCCCGGCAGATTCACAGCAGATTCCACGGGCCCGCTGCTACTCGGGGACACTGCGACAGCAGGCAACATGTTTTCGGTTACGGGGCTCTCACCCACTACGGCAGACCATCCCAGGCCACTTCACCTAACACACTGCTTTATCACTGCTGCTCCGATCGGCGGACCGAAGAACACAGACCCCACAACACCGAACACACAACCCCCGCCGGGTATCACATGCATCCGGTTTAGCCATCCTCCGCTTTCGCTCGCCACTACTCACGGAATCACAATTGTTTTCTCTTCCTACGGGTACTGAGATGTTTCACTTCCCCGCGTTACCTCCCAACTGGCTATACATTCACCAGCAGGTGACACGACATCACTCGCGCCGGGTTTCCCCATTCGGACATCCTCGGATCCACGCTCGGTTGACAGCTCCCCGAGGCATATCGCAGCCTCCCACGTCCTTCATCGGCTCTCAGTGCCAAGGCATCCACCATGCGCCCTTAAACACTTACAACACAAAAAACCACAAGATGAATCTCTCCCCACAAACAGGGAAGAAACTCTGAGTTAAAAAACTCTGAAATTGCACATCAACACACAAACAGACACCCAACCCCCAAAAAGGGCCAGGCGCCACCTGCGTGCTCGATGCTCGCAACCACTATCCACAAATCAAACACCACACCCCACCACCAACGTGGAGCGACAACCAAGTCCTATCCCCGGTTTCCCCGAAAGGACGAAGAGATAGCGGGCCTGTTGCCTCAAAGCCCAATAGTGTGTCTGGCAATCCTCACCGCACGCCCAGAAAATAAATTCCGGGACCCGTTGCGGCTCACCGTTTGTTGTTGCACCAGACCCCCACCCACTACAGGTGAGGGGCCATCGTCACGATTCGCTGCGATCACCGAACCCCCACACGATGTGGGCGGGCCGCAGACTCGTGGTGCTCCTTAGAAAGGAGGTGATCCAGCCGCACCTTCCGGTACGGCTACCTTGTTACGACTTCGTCCCAATCGCCGATCCCACCTTCGACGGCTCCCCCCCTTACGGGTTAGGCCACCGGCTTCGGGTGTTACCGACTTTCATGACGTGACGGGCGGTGTGTACAAGGCCCGGGAACGTATTCACCGCAGCGTTGCTGATCTGCGATTACTAGCGACTCCGACTTCACGGGGTCGAGTTGCAGACCCCGATCCGAACTGAGACCGGCTTTAACAAGGATTCGCTCCACCTCACGGCATCGCAGCCCTTTGTACCGGCCATTGTAGCATGTGTGAAGCCCTGGACATAAGGGGCATGATGACTTGACGTCATCCCCACCTTCCTCCGAGTTGACCCCGGCAGTCTCTCACGAGTCCCCACCATTACGTGCTGGCAACATGAGACAAGGGTTGCGCTCGTTGCGGGACTTAACCCAACATCTCACGACACGAGCTGACGACAGCCATGCACCACCTGCACACAGGCCACAAGGGAACCGACATCTCTGCCGGCGTCCTGTGCATGTCAAACCCAGGTAAGGTTCTTCGCGTTGCATCGAATTAATCCACATGCTCCGCCGCTTGTGCGGGCCCCCGTCAATTTCTTTGAGTTTTAGCCTTGCGGCCGTACTCCCCAGGCGGGGTACTTAATGCGTTAGCTACGGCACGGATCCCAAGGAAGGAAACCCACACCTAGTACCCACCGTTTACGGCGTGGACTACCAGGGTATCTAATCCTGTTCGCTCCCCACGCTTTCGCTCCTCAGCGTCAGTTACTGCCCAGAGACCCGCCTTCGCCACCGGTGTTCCTCCTGATATCTGCGCATTCCACCGCTACACCAGGAATTCCAGTCTCCCCTGCAGTACTCAAGTCTGCCCGTATCGCCCGCACGCCCACAATTGAGTTGTGAGTTTTCACGAACAACGCGACAAACCACCTACGAGCTCTTTACGCCCAGTAATTCCGGACAACGCTCGCACCCTACGTATTACCGCGGCTGCTGGCACGTAGTTGGCCGGTGCTTCTTCTACGCCTACCGTCACTTACGCTTCGTCGGCGTTGAAAGAGGTTTACAACCCGAAGGCCGTCATCCCTCACGCGGCGTCGCTGCATCAGGCTTGCGCCCATTGTGCAATATTCCCCACTGCTGCCTCCCGTAGGAGTCTGGGCCGTATCTCAGTCCCAGTGTGGCCGGACACCCTCTCAGGCCGGCTACCCGTCGTCGCCTTGGTAAGCCATAACCTCACCAACAAGCTGATAGGCCGCGGGCCCATCCCACACCGCAAAAGCTTTCCCCCACCAGACCATGCAGCCAGCGAGGTGTATTCGGTATTAGACCCGGTTTCCCAGGCTTATCCCAAAGTGCAGGGCAGATCACCCACGTGTTACTCACCCGTTCGCCACTCGAGTACCCCGAAGGGCCTTTCCGTTCGACTTGCATGTGTTAAGCACGCCGCCAGCGTTCGTCCTGAGCCAGAATCAAACTCTCCAAACAAAACCTAAAAAGGCACATTCAGAAAAATCTGACCTAACACCAGTATCAAACTGGCAAAAAAACAAACCACACCCACCACACGGGAAGCGCCAGGCATGGCCAAAAACAAAAACAACAAACAAAAACCACCAAACACACTATTGAGTTCTCAAACAACAAGCCCCGCCCGTCCGCGCGACAAGCCCGCGGCCTTTGGCCGCGCATTCGTAATGCGGACGGTCAGGAACCCACCGAAGTAGGTCTCCCTCTGGGACGCCGTCGCGCTCAGCGGCTGGACCGCGTCGCGACGACTTCAACAAGTTACGTGAGGGAAAAGTCGGAGTCAAATGGGCTGATCGGCGGTGTGTCTCAACGGTTCCGCCGGTCGTTGCACACTCCCGACACTCGCTGCTCGCTGGTGCGGTCGTGCGTCAGCACCGACAGAGTCATCCAACGCGCTGTACCCCGGCGATATTCCGCTTCCCCCGGCGAAGTACCAGCCACCGGTCGTGGAGGAAGTCCGAAGGCTGCGGAGTCCAGTCGTCGCCCTCCACGCGCACGTTGTTGACGTAGGCACCACCCTCGGCGACCGTGCGCCTGGCGGCACCCTTGCTGTCCACCAGGCCGCTGGCCACAAGCAGATCGATGATCCCGTTGGGCCCATTCGGCGTCAGCTCGGCCACCTGGTTGTTGCTGGCTTCGCGAAGAGCGGAAGCCAGCGTCGGTTCGTCGAGCTGCGCCAGTTCGGCCCGCCCGAACAACGCTTGACTGGCATGTTCGACGGCCGCGCATTCCGACTCCCCGTGCACCAGCGTGGTGAGTTCCTGGGCGAGCCTGCGCTGCGCCGAGCGCTCATGAGGGCGCTCCGCGGTCGCCTCTTCGAGCTCGGCGACCTCCTCACGCGACAGAAATGTGAACCACTTCAAGTACGGGACGGCGTCGGCGTCGGCTGTGTTGAAGAAGTACTGGTACCACGCGTAGGGACTGGTCATCTCCGGGTCGAGCCAGAGGCTTCCGCCGCCTGTGGATTTCCCGAACTTGTTGCCCTCCGAATCGGTGACGAGCGGAGTGGTCAACGCGTGCACGGTGGCGGCCTGCTTCTGGCGCACGAGTCGCACGCCGGCGATGATGTTGCCCCACTGATCGGAGCCGCCGATCTGAAGCGTGCAGCCATAGCGCCGGTTCAGCTCCACATAGTCATTGGCCTGCAACAGCATGTAGCTGAACTCGGTATAGGAGATGCCCTCTCCTTCGAGGCGCCGACGCACGGTGTCGCGGTCGAGCATCACGTTGACCGAGAAGTACTTGCCGATGTCGCGAAGGAATTCGATCGCTGCCAGCTCGCTGGTCCAGGTGAGGTTGTTCTCGACGACGGCGCCCGACGGCGTCTCGTCGAAGTCGACGAAACGCTCGAGCTGCCCGCGAATGCGCTCGGTCCAATCCGCGACGGTGGACGCCGTGTTCAGCGTGCGTTCGCCGACCTCGCGGGGATCGCCGATCATTCCGGTCGCCCCGCCCGCCAGCACGATCGGCCGGTGCCCCGCCTGCTGGAACCGGCGCAGCGTCAGCAGCGGTATGAGGTGACCCGCGTGCAGGCTCGGCGCCGTCGGATCGAAACCCGAATAAACGGTGACGGGGCCGGAGGCAAGCTGTTCTCCAAGCGCGTCCCGGTCGGTGGACTGCGCGATCAGCCCGCGCCAGTCCAATTCGTCGAGGATGTTCGACGTTCCCATGATTGCGATCTTCCCGTATCAGTCGCTCTGGCCCGGCGCCGGTGCCCGCGGACTGCGGCGATAGAGCGACACCTCCGGGCGCCCGGCCAACCAGAATCGCCACGCCCGGTCGGCTGCCTGGCTCACCCCGACGCGAGGTCCGTCGACCGAGTCTCGCTCGTCGGACAGCATGAGCCGCACCGGGCTGCGCGCGTCGAATAGGTCAATTCCGTTGTCATCCATCGTGATTCCGAGAGCCGAGCAGAGGTTTCCTGGACCTCGCGCCAGTGCGGCGGGGCGGATTGAGTCGCCCCGGCGATCGGTCGCGATGTCGAGTCCGGACTCGACTGCCGCCGCCCGCAGCAGCACGGCGCCTGCGACACCGTCGAAGCCGCACACGACATTGGCGCAGACGTGGATGCCGTGGCTTCGATAGGTGTACATCCGCCCGGGCGGTCCGAACATCACGGTGTTCCGGCTGCGGCGCCCGCGGAACGAGTGCGAGGCGGCATCCGGCCATGGACCGTCGGGCGGACCTCCGTACGCCTCGACCTCGACGACCATCGCGCTCACGCCTCGACCGATCAGCGCCGCCCCCAGCAGACGGCGGGCCGCGTCCACCGGAGCGGCAGGCAGCAGTTTCGCAGTCATCGTGACGATTCTGCCCACGCCTCTTGACAGCCCGATCGCTCGGGATCATTATTCATCATATGATGACTTCATCGAGTGATGAATTATTGCAGCGGGGTGTGGAGCCGGTCGTCGTCATCGATCACCTGCGGGTGGTGCGGGGTAAACGGCCGGCGATCCACGACCTGTCCGTGCAGATCGCGCGCGGCACCATCACCGGTCTGCTCGGTCCGTCGGGGTGCGGCAAGACCACACTGATGCGCAGCATCGTCGGGACGCAGATCCTCACCGGCGGCAGCGTCACGGTGCTGGGCCAACCAGCGGGCTCCGCTGCCCTGCGCAGGCGCGTCGGGTACATGCCGCAGGACCCCACCATCTACGACGACCTGCGAATCATCGACAACGTCCGCTACTTCGGCGCCCTGTACGGCATGGAGTCCACCGCTGCCGACGAAGCCGTATCCACAGTCGGCTTGGATGATCACCGAACCGCGTTGTGCGGCAACCTTTCCGGCGGCCAGCGGACACGGGTATCGCTGGCGTGCGCGCTGGTTTCCGCCCCGGACCTGCTGGTGCTCGACGAACCGACCGTCGGGCTTGATCCGGTGCTACGCGTCGATCTGTGGCAACAGTTCCACCAGTTGGCCCGGCACGGAACGACCTTGCTTGTTTCCAGCCACGTGATGGACGAGGCCGACCACTGCGGCGACCTGCTGCTGATGCGGGACGGTCACCTGCTAGCCCACACCACTCCACGAAAGCTACGAGAGGACACAGGATGTCAATCACTGGAGGAAGCGTTTCTGTCCGTCATCCGGCACAGCACCGCAGCCGCAGCAAGCTGAGCCCACAAAGCTACGTCGCGACCACCGGGCGCATCCTGCGCCAGCTCGCTGCCGACCATCGCAGCGTGGCGATGATTCTCGTGGTGCCGAGCCTCATCATCACGCTGATGTACTTCATGTTCCAGAACGCACCACACCGGCCGGGCACCCCGCCGCCGTTCAACAACGCCTGCCTGATCATGCTCGGAGTGTTCCCTCTGATTGTGATGTTCCTGATCACTTCGATAACCATGCAGCGCGAACGGGTTTCGGGAACATTGGAGCGAATCCTGACGTCACCACTGCGGCGACTCGATCTGTTGGGCGCCTACGGAACGGCGTTCTCGATCGCAGCGGCCGCACAAGCCACGCTGGCCTGCGTTGTATCGTTCTGGCTCCTCGGACTGGATACCGAGGGCAGCCCGCTGCTGGTGTTCGTCATCGCGATCATCAATGCGGTCCTCGGCGTCGGGCTGGGCCTCCTGTGCAGTGCGTTCGCGCGGACCGAGTTCCAAGCCGTCCAGTTCATGCCGGTGGTGATCGCCCCCCAGTTGCTGTTGTGCGGCATCATCGTGCCGCGCGAGGTGTTGCCCGATTGGCTGCAATGGGTCAGCAACGTACTTCCGGCCAGCTACGCTTTGGAAGCGCTGCAGCAGGTCGGCGCATATCCTGATCTGACGGCGATCGCATTGCGCGACATCGTCGTGGTGATCGGCTTCGCGGTCGTCGCCCTGTGCCTCGCCGCCGCGACGCTACGACGAAGGACACCATAGGACTTGACGACCGATGCCGAGCGGAAACGTCCCGGGCGCCCGCCCGGGACGTCGGACACCCGTGACCGGATACTAAGCAGTGCTCGAGAGCTCTTCGCCCGCAACGGAATCGACAAGACATCCATCCGCGCCATTGCCGCCGACGCGGGCGTGGATCCCGCGCTGGTGCACCACTATTTCGGCACCAAGACGCAGTTGTTCGCCGCTGCGATCCACATTCCGATCGACCCGATGGCCGTGATCGGACCGCTGCGAGAAATTCCCGTCGAGCAGATCGGCCATGTCCTTCCGTCGATCCTGTTGCCGCTGTGGGACTCCGAGATGGGCAAGGGCTTCATCGCAACCCTGCGGTCCATCCTCGCGGGCAATGACGTCTCGCTCGTGCGGTCGTTCCTGCAGGAGGTCATCGCCGTCGAGGTCGGCGCCCGGGTCGACAATCCGCCCGGCAGCGGCCGGATTCGCGTCCAGTTCGTGGCATCCCAGTTGGTCGGGGTGGTGATGGCGCGTTACATCTTGGAGCTGGAGCCGTTCAGGTCGCTTCCCGTGGATCAGATCGCGGAGACGATCGGACCCAACCTGCAGCGCTATCTGACCGATGACCTGCCCGGCCTGCCCAAGGTGTGACAAGGGCACACTCCGCCCTCGCCACCGTCAGGATTTGGCGCGGCTCAGCAGCCGTTCGTGTTCGGTGTCATCATCTATCGCTACTGCTTCATCGACCAGCAGCACCGGAATGCCGTCCTCGATCCGGTAGGCGCGACGCAGCCTCGGGTTGTAGAGGAACTCGTCGTCGCCGATCAACAGCAGCGGGCCGCGGTCCTCGGGACAGACGAGAATGTTCAGTAGTTTGTCGGCGAGCACGGCGCAGGTCAGCCGGGATGACCCATGATGGTGCCGCCCTGATCGAAGGGGGCGGGCGCTCCGCCGATCGCGAAGTCGGAGCCACCGCCCTGCGACTGCTGGGCAGCCATCTGCGACTGGAGTTTGCGTTGGTAGGCGACGGTCGCCTTGAGGGCCTCGACGAGGGGCGCCTGGTTCGGGCGCTTCTCGAGGGCCTCGACGATGGCGGTCTGATTCGCTTTCGACGGCCTGAAGCCGAGGTTGCGAAGGGTGAGCACTTCGTGGACGAAGTTGGACAGCTGGCCTCCACCGGCACCTAGGTCGTAGTCCTGCTGGATGATGGCGAGCGCTTGTTCGCCGGTCATCGTGGGCTGCGCCGGAGCCTCGGTCGTGTCGTCATTCCCCGGCGCCGCGGAGGTGATCGGCGCGCCGATACCCGCGATGAGGGTTCCTGCGATCGCGCTGCCGGCCAGGGCGCGGCGCCAACCTCTATGCGATGTCATGGATCCTCCAGTGCTCCTCGCGTGCGCGGTGCAACCCTAACAGTGTGTGCGACCTGCGGCACGACCTCAGCTTTCCGCACCGATCATCTCGGTGCGCACCGCGGCCGTGAGTCGCTTGTACTTATTCGTATCAATATCGAGGTACCAGGCGTTACGCGACGGCTTCGGAACACCCGACGCTCTCAGCGTGCTGACCAGCGGTCGATATGTTGCGCTGAGCCTCATCTCGGCCACCACGTGCACGATGTCCGGTGCGGCCCCGACCGGCAGATCGGCCATCGCTTCGAAGAGATCGCCCGCAGCGACGCTGCCGCCGGGACGCAGTGCCAGCGCGGCCACCGCTATCCGATGCCCGCCGGTTTCCAACGAGTAGGTCACCGAAAGGTCCACTGCGTCGATCATCCCGAGCGCGTCGTTGATCGTCGCCGCGTAGACGGGCCCGCGTTCGGTGCGGATGACGAGGCTGCGGTTGTCCACCGCCCAGAAGTCGCCGTCCTGGTCGCGGCGGAACAGGTACTCGGTGGAAACCCAGGTGTCGGCGGGGGCGAAAACGCCGCGCTTCACCGATGCCGTCGGGTCGATGGGTCCGCGCGGATGGGCCAGCATGACGCCGACCTCGTTGGCCTCCGCTCTGCGCACGAAGCCGCGGTCGTCCTCGAGGATCAGATCGTCCTCGGCGTCGTAGGCCGCCAATTCGATGTCGCCGCCGCCGGGAAGTGGTCTGCCCTTGCTGCCGATTTTCGCGCCTGACACGTTGGCCAGGACGGCCTGGCCGTCCGTGGTGGCGAAGAACTCGACGACGTGGGCCGGCCCGAAGATGTCCACCACACGTTTCCACAACCCCGTGGGCATGCCCGACCCGATGAACAGCCGCACGGGGTGGTTGCCGGTCAACACGAACGACGGATCGTCGATGACTTCACGCAGCATCGCCCAGGTGTAGGACACCACGGTGACGCCGTACTGGCGGATCTCCTGCACGAACCGGTCGGAAACCAGGCCGCGCGAGAGCGCGATGCGCGACCCGCCGACCACCGCACCGCCGAGGCTCACCAGTAGGCCGGACTGGTGATGCAGCGGGGTCAGACAGTAGACGGTGTCGCCCCGGCCGAGGTTGGCTGCCGATGCGGTGCCGATTGCCGACAGTGCCCAGCGGAAGTTGGTGATCTGCCGGGGCACCACCTGGCCGCCGACGGTGCTGAACGCGACGAACGCGAGGTCACGGGCGAGCCCCGGGTTGGGCCGGTACCAGCCGGGCAGGTCCACTTCGTCGGGTTTGATCTGCTCCATGTCGACGACTGCGGCGTCGTCGGGCACGTGCAGGTCGCGCGACTCACCGCCGCCAAGGACGAGCACCCGAGTCGAAAGTCCGCGGGCCGCATCGAGGTTGCTCGGGTCGGCGATGACGTCGGATACCGCGCCCAACCGGACCGCGGTGGCCAGGTCGACGTCGGGCGGCATCAGCACCGCGACGGCGCCGAGGCGGGACAGCGCGGCGATCGCCACCAGCGCACTGGGCCGCGTCTCCATCAGGACGCCGACGTGCGCGCCCTGCCGGACGCCGACGTCGATCAGACCGCGCACCACGTTGTTGATCCGGCGGTCCACGGCTTCATAGGTGTGCACACGTCCGTCGAACAGCAGCGCTTCGCCGTTGGGAAGGTCGCGTGCCTGCTCGCTCATGATCCGGCCGAGCGATATCCGGGTGTGGTCGTTGATCTGGCCGAGCCGCGCGAGCCTCGGCAGAGTGCGGACTGTCTCCACGGCAAGGGCACGCGCCGACTTGTTCGCGGTGACAACCGCGCCGGCGGCAGAGCGCGCGAGAGTGAACGCCATCTCGCCGGCCGCCGTCGCGCCATGTGCCAGCCGCGATGCGAACGGGACACCGCTTTCGGAGGGTTGGGCCGGTAGCAGCGCCATCGGCGCCACGCCCTCGGGGAGATCCGCGTCGCCGTCGATCGCCTTGACCCACTGGGCCACCGTCGGCCACGTCTGGGTGGCCGCCTTGGATCCGACGACGAGACCGAAATGGCCTGCGCGAATGAGGTATTCGTATACATCGGCCGCAGGGGCGGCACGCTTGATGCCGCGCACCGATGCAGGCTGGCCGATGTCGTCGACCTCGCCGACCACCGCCAGCACCGGGCAACG
Source organism: uncultured Actinomycetota bacterium (assembly GCA_963786995.1). GTDB lineage: Bacteria > Actinomycetota > Actinomycetes > Mycobacteriales > Mycobacteriaceae > Mycobacterium. The sequence continues at coordinate 396,998 of CAWBBH010000014.1, forward strand.
GATGTCGCTCAGCGTGACGAGATCGCCGTGAATGGAGAAGCCGCCGGTCATCATCCGGTTGTGCGCGATGAACTGCTTGAGCAGTTCGGCGATCGCGGGCCCCGACCAGGCGATCCAGCCCTCCGATGCGAGGAATCTCCGCTGCTGCTCCCTCGGCAGGAGCGCTTCGCGGTCGTGGAGCTGTCGCAGGAAGTCCAGGCGCGACTGCGCGGTCTTGATCGGGTCCAGCATCTGGAAACCGGTGCGCGCGAGCCAGCTGGGGATGTCGATTCGGCTGAACACGTGGTCGGCCATGAAGTCGGCGGCGCCGGCGGCCAGCCCGGCGGGGAGGTTCATCGGCAGCGCGGCCAGCGTGTCCACCGGTGAGCCGAACGCGACGATGCTCGCGAGGTCCTTCGACCGGCGGTACGCCGCGGTCTGATAGCAGAACATGCCGCCCTGCGAGTAGCCGGCCAGATGGACGTCGCGCTCGGTTGTCTCCTTGATGGTGTCGATGGCCTCGCTCAGCGCGACGACGTGGTCGGCCAGGTTGCGCTGCATGCCGCCTTCGACCTTGTCGGGTTCGCCGAAGTCGATGACCCACGGGTCGATGCCCGCGGCGTGCAGAATTCCGACCGCACCCTCGTTGCGGGTGACGTCCCACATGTCGGCAGACATCATCATCGGGTGAACCATGAGCACCGGAGGGCCGGGAGGTTTGGAGCCGGGCCGGGTATCAGGCGGGAAGTAGCGGCGCAGCCGGTACATCGGCACGCTCTCGACGATCTGGAACGGCGACGGCACCGCACCGGTCTCGAGGCCGCCGTACCGCAGCACTTCCAGACCGTTCTGCGCGGTGGCCACCAACCGACCCACTGGCCTGGTTATCGCACCAAGGTCCACCACCGGCGGTTCCCCTTTTGTCACACCTGTCCCCCGATTGCCGAGGTCATCATGGCACAGAGCCTGCAGAACCTTCGGCGAGATGCCTTACCTATCATCGGCGGCTGATGGCCAACCTGATCAATGTCGAACGCGCGACGCTCGGCTATGGCACCCGCACGCTGCTGGACGGCGTCAGCCTCGGCGTCGACGAGGGCGACGCCATCGGCGTGGTCGGACGCAACGGCGACGGCAAGTCCACGCTGCTTGAGGTGTTGACCGGCACGCGGGAGCCCGATTCCGGCCGGGTCACGCACACCTCGGGGTTGTCGGTCGGATATCTGCGGCAAAGCGACGACTTCGCCGCAGGATCAACGATCCGCGAGGTCATCGTCGGTGGCAGGCCGGACCACATCTGGGCCGCCGAACCCGAGACCCGCGCCGTCGTCGAGCACCTACTCGCCGCCGTGGACCTCGACGCCGCCGTCGCCGACCTCAGCGGTGGCGAGCGGCGCCGGGTCGCGCTCGCCGCCGTCCTCATCGCCGGACATGACGTGCTGGTGCTCGACGAGCCGACCAACCATCTCGACGTCGAGGTGATCGGGTGGCTTGCACAACACCTGTCCGGGCGGTCACAGGCGCTGGTGGTCGTCAGCCACGACCGCTGGTTCCTCGACGCGGTCACCACCAAGACCTGGGAGGTGCAGAACGGCGCCGTCGAGGCCTACGACGGCGGATACGCCGCCTACGTGCTGGCCCGCGCCGAACGCATGCGTCTGGCCGCAGGCACTGAATCCCGACGCAGGAACCTGATGCGCAAGGAGTTGGCGTGGCTACGCCGCGGACCGCCGGCCCGCACGTCGAAACCGAAGTTCCGCATCCAGGCCGCCAACGCCCTCATCGCCAACGAGCCGCCACCCCGCGATTCACTTGTGCTGCAGCGATTCGCGACCACCCGGCTGGGCAAGGACGTGTTCGACCTGCACCGGTTGCGGCTCGAGGTCGGCGACCGCGTCATCCTCGATGGGATCGACTGGTCCATCGGCCCTGGCGCGCGAATCGGTCTGGTCGGCGTCAACGGCACCGGTAAGACATCGGTGCTGCGGTTGCTCGCCGGTGAGCTGGAGCCCGCGGCGGGCAGGATCAAGCGCGGCACCACGCTGCGGATCGGTTACCTGAGCCAGACGCTGGTCGAGCTGACAGGCGCGGACCGGGTGATCGACGCCGTCGAAAACCGCCGTCGAATCAGCCAATTGGCGGGTGGACGCGAAATCAGCGCCGACACCCTCTTGAAGGACTTCGGTTTCATCGGCGACAAGCTGACAGCACGGATCGGCGAACTGTCCGGCGGGGAGAGGCGCCGCCTGCAGTTCCTGAACATTCTGCTCGACGAGCCCAATGTGCTGCTGCTCGACGAACCGACCAACGACCTCGACATCGACACGTTGACCGTCATCGAGGACTACCTCGACGACTGGCCGGGCACGTTGATCGTCGTCACTCACGACCGGTATTTCCTCGAACGCGTCACCGACGTGACCTACGCGCTGACCGGGGCGGGGCGCTGCGACCTGCTGCCCGGCGGAATCGAGCAGTACTTGGACGAGCGCGTGGCCGCTCAGCCCGAACCGCCACGACCGGAGCCGCAGCGCACCGAGACGGCGTCGGCGCGCCAGCGGCGCACCGGTAAGGAGATGGCGCGCATCGAAGGTCAGCTCGCCAAGGTGGACGAACAGATCGCCGCGATGCACGAGGCGATGGCCGATGCCGCGGCCGACCACGTTCGGCTGGGTGAGCTCAACGCTGAGCTGAACGAGATCCTGGCGCGAAAGGATTCGCTCGAGGAGGCGTGGCTGCGCGCCGCAGGCGAGTAGATCACTGCTTACGATGTCGCCGTGCGCTACGTGCTTCGGCCCTTCGCTCTGTGGTGGCGCTACTTCCCCCAACTCGTCGCGCTGTACCTGCTCGGCTGGCTCGGGCGCAAGGGCGCCATCGAACTGGCCGCCTACGTCGGCTGGGACAACGACGTGTGGGCGTCGCTGGTGATGCCGTTCGCCGGCCTTGCCCGCCTCGGCTCGTATGTCGCGATGTTCCTCGTGCTGCGCTCTGCGCTACCGGCAGTGGCTGCGCTGCCGCGACGGTCGGCGCGCAGCGTCGACGTGTTCGCCAACATCATCGTGCCGTTCTTCGCGATCTACCTGGCGTGGAAGTTGTTCGCCGAGGACTGGCTCGAGTTCGAGACGGCGGCGCTGGACTATCGCGTCGCGGATTCGATGACCAGGGTGCTGACAACCGGCGAGGGCGGTGGCGGTCTTCATCCCGATGAACTGCCTGTCAGCGGCGCCACGTGGGCCATCGTCGCCACCGCGCTGGTTCTTCGGTACGTCCTGAGCAGGTTCAAGGAGAACCTGCCGGGCTGGATGCTCGCCGTCCGGGTCTATGTGGACGCGCTGTGGGTGTTTCTCGTGCTGAGTTTCGCGGCCAGCCAGGGTGTCGGGTTCGTACTCAACCCCACCGGGTGGATCGGCGAGCGTCGAATAGTCGTGTGGGCCAATGAAACCCGCGCCCACTTGTTTTCCTACTTCCAGCCGCTGGAGGCACTGTGGGACGCCGCGATGGCGGTGCTGCGGACCGCATTCGGCGGTGCCACGATCCCACTGCTGTGGCTGGCCGTGGCGGGCATCGTCTACGGCGTGTCCATGCCCGACTGGCGTAGCGCGGCTCGACGCCTCGTCGGCGACCGTGCCGACCGGGTCTTCGAGCGCGCCGCCGAGGGCCGGAAGAGATTCAGTGAACGAGGCTGGCGCGTCGACCAGACTCTCAGCGAGAAGGTTCTGCAGTGGGTGCGCGGGAAGCTCGGCGATTACAGCACCATCGTGGATTCTGCGCGGCTCATCCTGCACGGCGGCGTGCTCGCCATCACCGCGTACATCCTCGGCTATCTCGGGCTGGCATGGCTTGACATGGCGGGCGCGTTCTACCACCCCGAGGTCAGCATCGGGCACCTCTTCAGGTTCATCGCATGGCTTTTCGGACCGCAGCCGATCACGTTCTGGAACGGGTTCGCCGACACGATCGCTCTTGTCTCACACATGATCGTCGAACCGCTGCGGGTCTGCCTGATCGCCTCCACGGTGGCGTTCTGCCTCGAGCAAGTCCGCGCCAAGGACGCAGAGACTACAACAGCAACCGCACCGTGATGCGGCCGTCGAACTGCACGATGTCCATCGCGGTCGGCACCACATCCTGCGGCAGCAGGAACGTGAACTGAAGCAATCCGGTGCCCGAACAGAGACTGGTCACCCCGTCGCCTGCCGGCACAGTGAAGCCGCCGACGCCCTGGTCCTTCCACCGCCGCTGTCCGTCGGTGATGATGCCGTTGCAGACCACCTTCTCCGGGGGCTTGCCGGTTCGTTCCACGGTGACAACCCTCAACACGGTGCCTGTCGGCAGCGGCGGACCGTAACTCCGCGGACTGCGGTTCAGATACTTGCTCCCCTTGATCTTCCAGGTGTATCCCTCCGCGTCGCCGCTCTGCCCGACGGGCACGACGGCACCGGGAACGACACTGCGGCGGTAGGTCGTCCACGAATCCCCGAGGCTGGTGAAGACGATCACCGCGATCGCCGCCGCAGCGACCACCGCGCCGACCGCATTGCGGACCCACAATCTGGACAGCAAGGCCCTCATGATGCCGTTATCTCCGGTTTCTTCAGCGTGACGTCGTCCACCCTGCTGAATTCCGAACCCTCCTTAGGGATTTCAATGACAAGACGGGAATCGAGCCGCCCGTCGCCGACCCAGACGAACAGCGTCAGCGGATCCGACGAGTCCGGCGCGACGAGTGCGGGCACCACGTCGAACACATACGATCCCCGCAACGTCAGACCCGGACTGATTTCACCCATCATCGTGTCGGTGAGAAATACGTCGGAAGGTCGATAGGTGTTGGGGCCCACGACCAGCTGGCTGTGCGGAAGCTCTGTGCTGACCGTGCCCTCCAACGCGGTGTCGACCACAACCCACACTCCCGCGGCCTTTTTCGCGTTCACCTCATCGGTGATGCGAACGCTTGTCACGGTGGCCGAGACGGCCCGGCCGGTGACGGGTTTCCCCGCCTGACCGCGAACGTCGAACGGCCCGAGCACATCGGTCGGCGTCGGCAGGTTCTGCCACACCACCGCGGCCGCAGCGACCGTGACGACGACCGCGAGTGCGGTCATAAGGCGCGATTTCGGCGGTCGCACCTTCACGCGGGCCCCTTGACGGGAAGGCTGATCTGCCCGTAATTGTCGGTGTCGATCCATTCCTTGCCGCCGTACGTGACTTTCAGCTGCGTGTAGGTCTTCTTCCAAACCCGGATCGTCACCGATTGAAGCGACTTCGCGATGGCGTCGGGAACCAGCCACGAGAACACCAGCTGCTCGGTGAGCCCTGGGCCGAGATTCTGAATGGAGGAGCCGTCGCGAAACCGGAACACGCCGAAGAACTCGTCGTCGGGCACATCCCGCAGATCCAGCTGATCGCGGAGCCGTCCCGGCACGGTGCCGTCGTTGCGCAGCGTCGCGACCACACCGAGGTACTTCATCCCCGGCTTCGGAGAGCCGTAGGTGCCCTTCAGCTCGTCGACCAGCCTGGCGCGCTCGATCGTGACGGTGTACTCGCCGTCATTGAACTCCTCGCCCGGTTTGAACGGGGTCACTTGCTTGTTGACGGTGTCGAGGCCGCCGAAGGCCGCAGTGGCCGCGAGCACCAGGAGCAGCGCCACCCGGCGCGTCTGCGGGGCGCTCAGTCGAGCGAACCACTGACTCCATCGACTGGTTCGCTCGACCGACGCGGGTGGTCGATCCTCCATGGTGCTGAATGCTAATGGCTACCGACCGGGCCGCCGTGCATCAACCGTGCGCGCAGCGTATCGGCGGTGTTTCGAACGACGCCGAGTTGTTTGGCGACCTGCACCGGCGCGGTGCCGCCGCGGGCGTCGCGGGAGTTCACCGAACCGTCGACGGTGAGCACCTCGCGCACATCGGCCGAGAGCTCAGGATGGATTTCGGTCAGCTCGGCGTCCTCGAGGTCTTCGAGACCCACTCCTCTGGCTTCGGCGGCCCGCACGGCCGCGCCTGCGGCCTCATGTGCGACCCGGAATGGGACTCCCCTTCGCACCAACCACTCGGCGATGTCGGTGGCGAGTGTGTAACCGAGCGGCGCCAGTTCAGCCATCCTGTCGACGTCGAAGCGCAGCGTCCCCACCAGGCCTGCCATGGCGGGCAGCAACATCTCGAGCTGGGCCACCGAGTCGAACACCGGCTCTTTGTCCTCCTGCAGATCGCGGTTGTACGCCAGCGGCTGCGCCTTCAGCGTCGCCAACAATCCGGTGAGGTTGCCGATCAGCCTGCCCGCCTTGCCGCGCGCGAGCTCGGCGATATCCGGGTTCTTCTTCTGCGGCATGATGGAACTACCGGTCGACCACGAGTCGTGCAGTGTCACATAGCCGAATTCGGTTGTGCTCCAGAGGATGATGTCCTCAGCCAGGCGCGACAGGTCGACACCGATCATCGTGAAGACGAATGCCGCCTCCGCGGCGAAGTCGCGTGCGGCGGTGGCGTCCACCGAATTGTCCGCAGCGGCCCTGAATCCGAGTTCTTCCGCGATGGCATCCGGATCGAGGCCCAGTGACGAGCCGGCGAGCGCACCAGCGCCGTAGGGCGATACCGCCGCCCGTACATCGAAGTCGATCAGCCGGTCGACATCGCGCAGCAGCGGATGTGCGTGCGCAAGCAGGTGGTGGGCGAGCAGGATCGGCTGGGCCGACTGCAGATGCGTCTTGCCGGGCATGATCGCCGTCGGATGCGCGGCGGCCTGTGTGGCCAACGCGGACACCACGTCGAGTGCACCGTCGGCCACTCTGCGCACCGCGTCGCGTAACCACAGCCGAAAGAGCGTCGCCACCTGGTCGTTTCGCGAGCGTCCTGCGCGCAGCCGCCCTCCGAGGTCATCACCGACCCGCTCGATCAGCCCACGTTCCAGCGCGCCGTGCACATCCTCATCGGTGACGATGGGCAGGAAGCTGCCGTCGGCCACGTCCTCGCCGAGACTGTCCAGACCCGCCAGCAGGCCGTCGCGTTGCTCCTCGGTCAGCAACCCGGCGCGGAACAGCACCCGGGCGTGCGCCTTCGACGCCCTGATGTCGTACGGCGCGAGCACCCAGTCGAAATGGGTGGACTTGCTCAGTGCGGCGAGCGCATCCGACGGACCGTCGGAGAACCGCCCGCCCCAGAGCGAACCCTCGTTAGTGCTCACCCAGATCCCTTCGCGCGGCGATCTTCGAGGACAGTCCGTGCACGTGCACGAAGCCCTTTGCCGAGGACTGGTCGAAGGTGTCGCCTTCGTCGTAGGTGGCCAGATTGAAGTCATACAGCGATTCGGGGCTGCGCCTGCCGTTGACGGCAATGTGCCCGCCGTGCAACACCATCCGGATCTCGCCGGTGACATGCTCCTGGGTATCGGCAACGAAAGCCTCCAGCGCCCGCTTCAGGGGCGAGTACCAGAGGCCGTCGTAGACCAGCTCGCCCCAACGCTGGTCGGTCTGGCGCTTGAAGCGGCCCAACTCACGCTCGAGCGTCACGTGTTCGAGTTCGGTGTGCGCGGTCACCAGCACCATAGCGCCTGGCGCCTCGTAGATCTCGCGGCTCTTGATACCCACCAACCGGTCCTCGACGACGTCCAGCCGGCCGACGCCCTGCTCACCCGCGCGGCGGTTGAGCTCCTCGATGGCTTGCAGCACGGTCACCCGCCTGCCGTCGATCGAAACCGGAACGCCTTTTTCGAATCCCACGATCACCTCGTCGGGTGAACTCCAATTGACGGTCGGATCCTCGGTGTAGTCGTAGACGTCCTTGGTCGGCGCGTTCCACAGATGCTCGAGGAACCCGGTCTCCACCGCGCGGCCCCATACGTTCTGGTCAACGGAGAACGGCGAGCGCTTCGTGACGTTGATCGGAATCGCGTTCTCCTCGGCGAAGGCGATCGCCTTCTCCCTGGTCCACGCGTAGTCACGGACAGGAGCCAGCACTTCCAGATCCGGTGCAAGCGAACCGAATCCGACCTCGAACCGGACCTGGTCGTTGCCCTTGCCGGTGCAGCCGTGCGCGACAATGCCGCCCTCGTACTGGCGCGCTGCCGACACCAGGTGCTTGACGATCAGCGGGCGACTCAGCGCCGACACCAGCGGGTAGCGGTCCATGTAGAGCGCGTTGGACTTGATGGCGGGCAGGCAGTACTCGTCGGCGAACTCGTCGCGCGCGTCGATGACGACCGCCTCTACCGCTCCGCAGTCCAGTGCACGCTGCCGCACCACCTCCATGTCCTCGCCGCCCTGGCCGAGGTCGATCGCGACCGCGACGACCTCGCGGCCGGTCTCCTTGCCGATCCAACTGATCGCCACTGAGGTGTCCAGACCGCCTGAATACGCCAGGATGACGCGCTCGGACATGTAACCAATCTCCTTTGATAACAGCGCTACTGAAGGTTCTCGATGGCGGCGGCCAGTTCGGCGCCGGTCATCGGCTCGCGGGCCACCACGAAAAGGGTGTCGTCGCCGGCGATCGTGCCGACCACATAGGGCAGAGCCGCACGGTCGATAGCGCTGGCCAGATACTGGGCCGCACCAGGCGGTGTGCGCAGCACGGCGAGGTTGCCGCTGGCATCGGTGGACGTCAGCAGGTCGCTGAGGAGCCGGGACAACCGTTCCGTGCCTCCCGAGACGCCGCGTACCGGGCTGCCGTCCTCGGGCACCACATAGACCCCGACACCGCCATCGGCGGCCCGCAGCTTGACTGCGCCCAGTTCCTCGAGGTCGCGCGACAGCGTCGCCTGGGTCACTTCAATGCCCTCTGCTGCCAGCATTGCGGCCAGTTCGGTCTGGCTGCGAACCGGGTTCGACGACAGGATCGCGACGATGCGCGCCTGCCGCCCCGCCCTCGTGGTGCTGACCTCAGGTGCCTTGCCCGCCCTCACGACGCCTCCAGCAGCCACGCCAACAGGGCCTTCTGCGCGTGCAACCGGTTCTCGGCTTCGTCCCAGACGGCACTGTGCGCACCGTCGATCACCTCGTCGGTGATCTCATAGCCGCGGTGCGCGGGGAGGCAGTGCAGCACAACCGCTTCCGAGTCTGCCAGTCCGAGGAGTTCAGCGTTGACCTGGAACGGCTGAAACGGTCCGACCCGGTCCAGCCCGTCGTTCTCCTGCCCCATCGACGTCCAGGTGTCGGTGACCAGCACGTCGGCGCCCGCCGCGGCACTCGCGGCGTCTGTGCTGATCGTCACCGATGCGCCCGTCAGCTGACCGCGGTTCTCGGCCGCGGCGACGAACTCCTGGCTCGGTTCGAAGCCGGGCGGCGCGGCGACGGTGACGTCGACTCCCGCCGTCACGCCGCCGAGCATCAGCGAGTGGGCCATGTTGTTGGCGCCGTCGCCGAAGTACGACAGCCGCAGGCCCTTCAACGCGCCCTTGCGCTCGGCCAGCGTCTGAAGATCGGCCAGCACCTGGCAGGGGTGGAATTCGTCGGAGAGCGCATTGACAACCGGCACCGTCGCGCCGGAAGCCATCGAGGTGAGCCGCTCCTGCCCGAACGTTCGCCACACGATCGCTTCGACATAGCGCGACAACACTCTGCCGGTGTCCTCGAGCGTCTCCTCGCGGCCGAGCTGCGTGTTGCGGCCGTCGACGACGACGGCGTGCCCGCCAAGCTGCGCGATGCCCACCTCGAACGAGAACCTGGTCCTGGTGGAGTTCTTGTCGAAGATGACCGCGACACCGCGTGGCCCCTCGAGCGGGCGTCGCGACAGCGGTTCCTTCTTCAATTGAGCGGCCAGTGCCAGTACCTCTGACTGCTCTTCCGGGGACAGATCGTCGTCGCGCAGGAAGTGCCGGGGCATCACGACACCGCCTTGTCCAGCACGCCCGGCAGCGCGGTGACGAACTGGGCGATCTGGGCCTCTGTGATGACCAGCGGCGGCGCCAGCCGAATCAGCTCCGGCGCAGCGGCATTGACGAGGAAGCCCGCCTCGCGCGCCGCGGCCTCGACGCCCTTGGCCTCCGGAGCGGTCAGAGCGATTCCGCACAGCAGCCCGCGACCGCGCACATGGTCGACGAGCGGGTGGCGCAGCGCCTCGATGCCGTGGTGCAGCGTCTTGCCGAGGACGTCTGAGCGGGACACCAGATCCTCGTCGGCCAGCACCCGCAACACCGCCAACGCGGCCGCCGCGCACACCGGGTTGCCGCCGAACGTGCTGCCGTGCAGCCCGGGGGTCATCAGGTCACCAGCGGGCCCGACGGCAAGGCAGGCTCCGATCGGTAGACCGCCGCCGAGACCTTTGGCCAGGGTGACGATGTCGGGTGTGATGCCGTCGTGCTGATGGGCGAAAAATGTTCCTGTGCGGCCCATTCCGGTCTGCACCTCGTCCATGACCAGCAGCGCGCCACGCGTCGTCGACAGCTCGCGGGCGGCCACCAGATAGCCGTCGGGTGGAACGACGACACCCGCCTCCCCCATGATCGGCTCGAGGAAGATGGCGGCGGTCTCGTCGTCGACGGCTTCCGCCAGCGCGGCGACATCGCCGTACGGTATGTGCACGATGTCACCGGGAAGCGGCGCGAAGGGCTGCTGTTTCGCGGGCTGGCCGGTCAACGCAAGGGATCCCATCGTCCGGCCATGGAATGCGCCTTGGGCGGCAACGATTTTCGTGCGACCGGTAAGCCGGGTGATCTTGAACGCGACCTCGTTCGCCTCGGTGCCCGAATTACACAGAAAGACCCGCGCCTCGGCGCCGAGCAGGCCGACGAGCGCTTCGGCCAGAGCGACACCCGGTTCGGTCACATAGAAGTTCGACGTGTGGCCGAGCGTGTTCATCTGAGCGGTGACGGCCTCGACGACCGCGGGATGGCGGTGGCCGAGGACGTTCACCGCGATGCCGCCGAGGAAATCGACGTACGACTTGCCGTCCACGTCGGTCACGACCGCACCGTCTCCGCTGGCCAGCGCGAGGGCCGGGGTGCCGTAGTTGTTCATCATCACGCGTTCCCAGCGCTGCTGCAGGCTCATGCGGCGACCTCGCGGCTCGGTCGCCGCATGCTTGTATGAGCCAATCGCTCATGAACCCACCACCTTCGTCCCTGCCCCCTCGTCGGTGAACAACTCCACCAGCACGCAATGCTCGACGCGGCCGTCGATGACGTGTGCGCTGGGCACCCCGCCCGATACGGCCCGCATACACGCTTCGATCTTCGGCACCATGCCCGCCTCCAGGGTCGGCAGTAGTTGTGTCAGTGCGGCGACGTCGATCTCGCTCACCAGCGAGTTACGGTCGGGCCAGCTCGTGTAGAGGCCCTCGACATCGGTGAGCATCAGCAGCTTTTCGGCGCCGAGGGCCTCGGCCAGCGCGGCCGCCGCCGTGTCGGCGTTGATGTTGTGCACGACACCATCGGCGTCCGGTGCGATGGTGGACACCACCGGAATGCGTCCGGCGGCAATCAGATCCACGACCGCAGCGGTGTTCACCCGCTCCACGTCGCCGACCAGACCGATATCGGTGGCAACGCCGTCGACGGCGACGCTGCGGCGAACCGCGGTGAACAGGTGCGCGTCCTCGCCCGTCAGGCCGACGGCGTACGGGCCGTGCATGTTGATCAGGTTCACCAGTTGACGGCCCACCTGACCGAACAGCACCATCCTCGCTACGTCAAGCACTTCGGGTGTGGTGACGCGGAAGCCACCCTTGAAATCGCCTGAGATGCCGAGGCGCTTGAGCATCGCGGTGATCTGTGGGCCTCCCCCGTGCACAACGACGGGATGAATTCCGCAGTTGCGCAGGAAGACCATGTCGGCCGCGAAAGCCTGCCGCAGCGCGTCATCGGTCATCGCATTGCCGCCGTACTTCACCACGACGACCTTGTGGTGTAACGCCTTCAGCCACGGCAGAGCGGCGGCGAGCACGTCGGCCTTGGTGTGCGTCGGTGTCGTCACGAGCTGTACGCCGAATTCTCTTCGACGTATGCGTGCGACAGGTCGGTGGTGCGGATGGCGGCGGTCCCGTCGCCGACGCCGAGGTCGATCGTCACCTCGATATCACTGCCGGACAGGTCGACATCTCGCGCGCCGGGCACCCCGACCCCGTCGACACACACCGGAGAACCGTTGAACGACACACCGATCCGTTCGGGATCCAGCCTCACCGGGGCCATCCCCACTGCGGCCAGCACCCGACCCCAGTTGGGGTCGGAGCCGAACAGGGCGGTTTTCACAAGGCTGTCGCGTGCGACGACGCGCGCAGCGGTGAGTGCCTCGGCCTCGTTCGCCGCACCGGCGACCCTGATGACGACCCGCTTGGTGACACCTTCGGCGTCCGCTTGCAACTGTGCGCACAGGTCGTCACACACGGCAAGGAGTGCCTCGTCGAGTTCGTCCTGGCCGGGCTTGATTGCGCTTGCCCCGGAGGCCAACACCAGAACCGTGTCGTTGGTCGAGCAGCTGCCGTCCACGTCGAGCCGGTCGAAGGTCAGCGCGCAGGCCCGGCGCAACGCACGGTCCAATGCGGCGGCATCGGCGACCGCGTCGGTGGTGATGACGCAGAGCATCGTCGCCAGCGACGGGGCGAGCATGCCTGCGCCCTTGGCCATCCCGCCGACTGTCCACTTGCCGGAATGGTGCAATGCGACCTGCTTGGGAACCGTGTCGGTGGTCATCACGGCTCGGGCCGCCTCTTCGCCACCGGTGAGCCCGCCCGCCATCTCGTGCACGATCTCGGTGACGCCTGCGAGCACTTTGTCCATCGGTAGCCGGTCACCGATCAAACCGGTGGAGCAGACGGCGACCTCGATGGCGCCGGTTTCGGTACCCCAGTCGGACAGGGCGGTCGCGACGGCCTCCGCGGTCGAGTGGGTGTCCTGAAATCCGCCGGGTCCCGTGCAGGCATTCGCCCCGCCGGAGTTCAGGATCACCGCGCGCAACCGGCCGGTGGTCAGCACCTGCTGGGTCCACAGCACCGGCGCCGCCTTGACCTGGTTGCGGGTGAACACGCCCGCGGCGGCGTAGTCGGGTCCCTCATTGAAGACGAGCGCCAGGTCCAGTGCCCCCGAGGCCTTGATTCCGGCCGCGATTCCCGTGGCACGGAAGCCCTCTGGGGCGGTGACGCCCTGGGTGCGCACGAGTCTGGCGGTGCCTGCGGAGGTATCGGTCACGGCGCCACTCCCACGACCGACAGTCCTTCGGTCTCCGGCCAGCCGATGGCGAGGTTCATCGACTGCACCGCCGCCCCTCCTGTGCCCTTGACGAGATTGTCGATCGCCGCGATCGCGATGAACGTTCCGGCGTCCTCGTCGACGGCCACCGCGAGTTGAGCGGCATTGCCACCGATCACCGCACCCGTTCTCGGGAGCTGACCTTCCGGCAGCAGATACACGAATGGTTCGGCGTCATAAGCCTTCTCGTAGGCGGCGCGCAGTTGGGACAGCGGGGCATCCGTCCGCGCCGTGCATGTTGCGAGGATGCCGCGTGACGTCGGTATCAGAATCGGGGTGAACGACACCGTCACATCCTTGTCGGTGACGGCTCGTAGTCCCTGGGCGATCTCCGGGGTGTGCCGGTGCTTGCCGCCGACGTTGTACGCGCGGGCCGAGCCGATGACCTCGGATCCGAGCAGGTCCGTCTTCGCGGCCCGCCCGGCACCGGAGGTGCCGCTGACGGCGACGACCGTCACGGCGGGATCGATCAGATCCTCGGCGACTGCGGGCATCAGCGCGAGCAGCGCCGCCGTCGGGTAGCAGCCGGGAACGGCGATCCGGGTTGCGCCGCGGAGCTGATCACGCGCTCCTGGCAGTTCGGGAAGCCCATACGGCCAGCTGCCCGCGTGGGCGGACCCGTAGAAGCGCTCCCACGCCGCGGGGTCGGTGAGCCGGAAGTCGGCGCCGCAGTCGATGATGACGGTGTCAACGCTCAGCTCCTCCGCCAGCGTCGCGGAGTGGCCGTGCGGCAAGGCGAGAAAGACGACGTCGTGTCCCGCGAGCGCGTCGGCATTGGTGGACTCCAGGACCCGCGAAGCCAGCGGCAGCAGGTGCGGGTGATGTTCGGCCAGCGTGGTGCCCGCGCTGGCAGCCGCCGTGAGAGCGCCGATGGTCAGCCGTCCGTCAGCGTAGGCGGGGTGGCCGAGGAGCAACCGCAGGATCTCGCCCCCGGCATATCCGCTGGCACCGGCGACGGCCACAGAAGTCATGCGGAGAGTCTGCATGTTTATGCAGTGTACTGCAAACTAAATTGACATGGTGTTTGCCAGTTGGGTAGCTGCTCGAATTTTTGCAATGGAAACCATCGTGTCCACCAAGCCGACGTTCTGGCGCGTCATCTGCGATTTTCCCGCATACTCCGGAGTATGGGTGCGGAGGAAAAGCCAGACATTGATCTCACCGGTTCGTTTACCAGCGAACTGCACGACGTTCTGCAGAAGGCGGCCGACCAGGGCCCCCTCGCAATTGACGAGATGACCGGAGCCACGGTTGTGCTGCGCCAGGGCGACGTCGAAAGGCTTGCCCACGATCAGCGACTTTCCGGCATAGGGCTGTCGTTGTTCGACATGATGGGCATTGCCGACGGAGCCCTCCGCGACTGGTACGGCGCGTTGATGTTCACGACCGAGGGCGATTATCACCGTCGCATTCGGTCGCTCGTCTCTCGTGCGTTCACCCCGCGGTCTGTTGAGGCGCTTCGAGGCCCGGCCGCGCAGATGGCGGCCGCTGCGGTCGCTTCCCTGCAGGAAGGCGGCGACCTGGTAGCGGCATATTCGGCGCTGGCAACCCGACTGATCTGCCGCCTGCTCGGCGTACCAGACGCAGATGTCGAGATATTCAGGCAATGGGCGGAGGATCTGAGCCCGGTGTTCTACGTCATGACACCCGACCAGATCGCGCACGCGACGCGGGCGATCACAGAGCTACAAACGTATGTCGACGGGTTGACGGCGAGACGCGCGGAGAATCCGGGAAGCGATCTCGTGACCGCCCTGCGGGCGGCCGAGGCGGACGGGGAGCGCCTGACCCATACCGAAACGGTCAACATGATCGCGAATCTGCTTGTCGCCGGCCATGATACGGCGGGAAGTCAGATCCCGTGCAGCACACCTGGTGGCACTGCAGAACCTCGAGCAACTCACCGGAGTGCATGCCGACGACGCTCGGCTGTCGAGTGCGACAGCCGAGACCATGCGCATGGAGCCGAGCATTCCGATAATTCCCCGCACCGCCACGCAACCCATCGACTTGCACGGCACGACGATTCCGGCCGGTTCGATGGTGTTCCTGTGCATCGCTTCTGCATGTCGAGACGAAACCGCGTGGCTCGAGCCGACTCGCTTCGATCCCGACCGCTTCACCAGACCCGATCAAGGGCGCCTACTGAACTTCGGCGCCGGTACGCACTACTGCCTCGGCACGGCACTGGCCAAGATCGCGGTGGAAGAATCCCTGCGCGCTGTTCTCGCCGCCGATCCGCCGTTTCGCTTGGACGAGAACCCGGAAGACATTCCGTGGCGGCAGGTGCTCGGCCGCAGCCCGGCCCGACTGTTGGTGAGTCCGAAGTAGGCTCGTCAGCGCCGCAAGTCTCCCGCCTGTGTGGTACCTCTGCCAACAGTTCGCGAGACAATGGTGTCGACCGCCTCGACTGACCCTGGGAGAACGCGAAGTGCCTGCCTCGCCGGTGACCGATCGGGTCGCTGTCGTCGGTGGCGGCATTCTCGGCGTCGCGACCGCCCGGGAGATCCTGAAACGCCGCCCCGACGCGGAAGTGACCCTGTTCGAGAAAGAGGATCGCCTCGCGTCGCACCAGACCGGACGCAACAGCGGCGTGGTGCATGCGGGCCTCTACTACGAGCCAGGCTCCAACAAGGCGGTGCTCTGCCGACGCGGCGTCGGCCTGCTCGAGGAGTTCTGCGCCGAGCACAGCATTCGGCGGATCGCCTGCGGCAAGGTTCTTGTCGCGCTCGATGAGGTCGAACGCGCACGGCTGGACAACATCGAGCAGCGGGCGCGGGCCAACGGCGTGCCGGGCGTCCGCATCATCGGGCCCGAGGAGCTTCGCGAGCTGGAGCCGCATGTCCGCGGCATCGCCGCGCTGCACTCCCCCTCCACCTCGATTGTGAACTTCGCAGAGGTGACCAGGGCCCTCGCCGCCGACGCGGCCGCCGCAGGCGGCAAGATCCTCCTCGGACACGAAGTCATCGGGCTGCGCACGTCGAGCACCGACGTGGTGGTGACCGCCCGCAGCGCAGGCGGTTCCACCGAAGAAAGGTTCGACCGGATCGTGGTCTGCGGTGGGCTGCAGAGTGACCGGTTGGCCGAATTGGCAGGCGACGAGTCCGACCCGGTCATCATGCCGTTCCGTGGCGAGTACTACGCGCTCAAACCCGAGCGCCGAAACCTGGTCAACGGTCTGGTGTACCCGGTGCCCGATCCGCGCTACCCGTTCCTGGGGGTACACGTCACGCCGAGGGTGGACGGGGAGGTGCTCATCGGGCCCAACGCGGTGCTCGCGCTGGCCCGCGAGGGATACACCTGGGGCACGGTGTCGGTCAGAGATGTCGCCGAAGTTGCTCGGACACCGGCGTTTTGGCGGTTCGCGCGCCAGCACTGGCGGACAGGAATCAGCGAGATGCGCGGATCGCTGAGCAAGCGACGGTTCATCGCCGCCGCCCGCGCGTATGTCCCGGAACTCGGTGACGACGACGTCATCCCCGGCGTGGCGGGCATCCGGGCGCAGGCGCTCGATGCCGACGGCGGCCTCGTCGACGACTTCCGGATCAGCATCCGCGACCGCATCGTTCTGCTCCGCAACGCCCCGTCCCCTGCGGCGACGTCGTCGCTGGCCATCGCCGAGCACATCGTCACAACAATCGAAAATGGAAGGTAGCCCCGTGACACAACCTCTGTCGCAAGGGCTTTGGGGTGTCCTCGCCACTCCCTTCGATGACGATCTCGGCGTCGACCTCGGCTCGCTGCGCAACGAGGTGGCCTCGTTCGCCGCCGACGGTGCGGACGGCCTAGTGGCGCTCGGGGTTTTCGGTGAGGCGGCCTCGCTGACCGCCGACGAGGCGAACGGCGTGGCACAGACGGTCGCCTCGTCGACCGACCTGCCGTATGTGCTCGGGTTGTCAGAACGAGACCCGGACGCGGTGGTCGCGCAGGCGCAGCGGCTGCTCGACGCGGTTTCCCGGCCTCCGGTCGCGTTGATGGCGCAGATCGCCGAACCGGATCCCGGTGCTGCCGCCAGATCGCTCGGTCGCCTGCACGAGGCGACCGGTGTCGGCATCCTCATCCAGGACTACCCCGTCGTCTCGGGCGTCAACGTCACCGACGAGCAGGTCCTCGAGATCGTGACGGCATGTCCGTTCGTGGTCGGCGTGAAATCCGAGACGCCGCCGACGTCTGTGGCCGTGGCGCATCTGGCGCCACGGGTGGACGTCCCGGTCTTCGGCGGCCTCGGCGGCGTCGGATTGCTCGACGAACTGGCTGCGGGCTCGGCAGGGGCGATGACGGGTTTCAGCCACCCGGCCGCGCTGGCGGCCGTCCTGCGGGCACATCGCGACGGTGGCTTCGACGCGGCGCGCGATGCGTGGGCGCCATGGCTTCCGCTGGCCAATTTCGAGGGCCAGCTGCGGGTGGGCCTCTCGATCCGCAAAGAACTGCTCCGGCGGCGCGGCGTGATCGCGACCGGCCGGGTGCGCCCACCCGCGCTGAAGCTGCCCGACAGCCTGGTCCCGCTGTTGGAGCGGCACCTCGCGACCCTGCCCGCCACCACCGCCACCCACTGAAGGAGCCAGGCCATGGATCTCGGCATCACCGGACGTACCGCACTCGTGCTCGGGGCGGGCGGGGGTCTCGGCAGCGCGATCGCGGTGCGCCTCGCCGAAGAGGGGGCCAACGTCGCGGCGGCCGGGCGCTCGGGGAACAAAGTGACCGAAACCGTGAAGCGTGTCGAGGCCGCAGGTGCCCAGGGGCTGCCGCTCACCTGGGACCTGGGTGACATCGAGGCCGTCGATACGCATGTGTCGGCGATCGAGAGTTCGCTTGGGCCGGTGGACATCCTGGTGAACAACACCGGCGGCCCGCCGCCGACGCCCGCCGCGGGCCAGGACGCCGCCGTCTGGCGCACGAGCTTCGAGCAGATGATCCTGTCGGTCATCGTGATCACCGACAGGGTACTGCCAGGGATGCGCGAGCGCGGCTGGGGCCGCATCCTCACCTCGACGTCGGGCGGCGCGCTCAGCCCCATCCCGAACCTGGCGATCTCCAACACACTGCGCGCCAGCCTCCACACCTGGTCGAAGACGCTCTCCGACGAGGTTGGCCGCGACGGGGTGACGTGCAACATCATCGTGCCGGGCCGAATCGCCACTGCCCGTACGCAATTCCTCGACGAGCGCAGAGCGGAGCGGGAGGGGAAGAGTATCGACGACGTGATGGCCGGCAGTGCGGCGACGATGGCGCTCGGCCGCTACGGGCGTCCCGACGAATACGCCGATGTGGCCGCCTTCCTCTGTAGCGAGCGGGCGTCGTATGTGACCGGCTCGGTGGTCCGCGTGGACGGCGGACAACTCAAGAGCGTCGTGTAGGCCGGTATGCGCCTGCGAACGCTCACAACTGACGGCGCGACATGTGTCGCGCTGCCCGACGGCAGGCTCGCCCGCGTCGACCGCATCCTTGGCGGCGGGCCGACAGACCTGCTCGGCCTGCTGGCGGCCGGACAACTTGACCGGCTCGCGGAGGCGGCCGCTTCCGGTGTCGCCGACGCCGCCTGCGTGGATCCCGATTCACCTGTCGCCGCCCCTTGGACCAGGCCGCGCAAGATTCTCGGCATCGGCCTGAATTACGGCGCGCACGCGGGCGACCTCGGCGAGCAGGCCCCGCGCACATCGCCCGCATCGTTCATCAAAGGCGACCACACCATCGTCGGACCGGGTGAGCCGATCGTGGTGCCGCCGGGGATCGGCAGAGTGACGGCGGAAGCGGAACTGGGCCTCGTCATCGGCCGCACCTGCTATCGGGTGGGCGTCGACGAGGCGATGTCCTACGTCGCCGGTGTCGTGCCCGTCCTCGATCAGACCGCCGAGGCGGTCCTGCTGGAGAACCCCCGCTACCTCACCCGCGTGAAGAACTACCCGACCTTCTTCTCGTTCGGGCCCGATCTGATCACGCTCGACGAGGTGCTTTCGGCAGGACCGCTGTCCGAACTGCGGGTCGCGACGGTGCACAACGGCGCGGTGCACCGCGAGGACTGCGTCGCAGGCATGACGTTCTCACCCGAGGAGCTGCTCAGCTTCCACAGTCAGGTCATGCCGTTCTATCCCGGCGACATCCTGTCCACCGGCACGCCGGGCGCGGTGCCGATCGAGGCCGGCGACGTGGTCCGCTGCGAACTCGGCGACGGATTCGCGTCGCTGGAAAACCCCGTCCAGTAGGAGATCAGCGGCGCTGTTCGGCGCCGACCCGCTGCGCGGCGGTCGCGACCGCGGCGTCACGAGCGGCGCTTGCCTCTGCCTCGGTCAGCGTCCGGTCCGCTGCGCGGAAGCGAAGTGCGAATGCCAACGACTTGCGACCCTGTCCGATCTGCGGGCCGGTGTACACGTCGAACAGCCGGACGTCTTCCAGCAGCTCCCCCGCACCTTCGCGCACCGCGTCGATGACGCTCTGCGCGGCGACCTCGTCGCCGACGATGAGCGCAATGTCCTGGAAGACCGCCGGAAACGGCGACACCGCAGGCGCGGGCAGGGTTTCGGTGAGCGGGATCGCGTCGAGGTCCAGCTCGACTGCGCACGTGCCCTTCGGCAGCCCCGACCGTTCGACCACCGCGGGATGCAGTTGGCCGGCATGGCCGACGACCGTGTCGCCGACCAGCACCGCGGCGCACCGTCCGGGGTGCCAGGGCAGGTACTGCGCGGGGCGCAGCGTCAGCTCGACCCCCGCCGCGCGGCCGATGATGCGAACAGCCTCGAATGCGTCGGTGGCGTGCACCGGGCGGCCGGGTCCCCACGGACCTGCCGGCTCGCGCAGGCCGGCCATGACGAGGCCGACATGCTCGGGCTGCTCGGGCAGCGACGCGTCCAGGGTGGCGATCTCGGCATCGCTCGGTCGGCGATCGGTCGGGATCAGCTCAACCGCACGCGTCTTCGACGTCGGCTCGACCACCTGCTCGATGGCGAACAGCGCCGCGTCGACAGCACCGCGGGAAACGTTGCGGGTCAGCGATTCCAGCAGGCCGGGAAGCAGTGTGGTGGCCAGCTCCGGCCGGTCTGCCTCCAGCGGGTTGAGCACGGTGCTCGCGGTCCGGCGCGGGTCGTCGCGCGCCAGTCCCCACTGATCGAAGACTCCCGCGGGCAGGAACGGCGTCGGAAGTACCTCGACATATCCGTTGAGCGCCAACGATTTACCGATCGCACGGCGTCGCTTCTGTACCGGCGTGAGGCCGCGTCCGGCGGGTGCCTGTGGCAGCACCGAGGGAATGCCTTCCAGGCCCTCCAGCCGCAGCACCTCCTCGACCAGGTCGGCGGGCTGCTTGAGGTCGGGTCGCCAACTCGGCGGCGTGGCGGTGATGCGCGTGCCGTCGACGCTCACCTCGGCGCCGATCTGCGTGAGTCTGCGCGCGGTGGTGCCCTCCGGGTAGTCGACGCCGGCGGTGCGGGCAGGCAGATCGACCGACATGGTCACCGGCGGGTGCGACCAGTTGTCTCGCGGCGGCTCGCCGCGCCAGTCGGTCAGCTTGGGTTCGACGGTGCCGCCCGCGATCTCGGCGAGGAGGGCCGCGCATCTGTCCAGTGCGGCGACGGAGATGGCTGGGTCCACGCTGCGCTCGTAGCGGCGGGCGGCCTCGCTGGGCAGGTGCAACCGCCGCAGCGTTCGCGACACCGCGGCCGGATCCCACACGGCCGCCTCGAGAAGCACATCGGTGGTGCTGTCGCGCACCTCTGTGGTGCCCGCGCCCATCACGCCGCCGATGGCCGCGGTGGCGACGTCGTCGACGATGAGAACGTCGGCGCTGTCCAGCTTGCGTTCGATGTCGTCGAGGGTGACCACGGTCTCGCCCGGCTCGGCGAAGCGGACCCGGAACCCGCCGGTGATCAGGCTGCGGTCATGGGCGTGCATCGGGTGGCCGAGCTCGAGCATCACGTAGTTCGTCACGTCGACCGCGGGCGAGATGGCGCGGATCCCGCTGAGCAGAAGTCGCCTCTGCAACCACCACGGCGAGACCGCGGCGGGGTCGATTCCGGTGACCGGGCGCAGCCCGAAGCGCAGCACCCCGGTACCGGGGTCGATCGACACCGGCAGCGCCTCGCCGTCGACGGGGCACGGCGCGACATCGGCGGGATCGGTGTAGTCCAGGTCGTAGGCGTTGGCGATCTCGCGGGCCATCCCGCGCACCGAGAGGCAATAGCCGCGGTCGGGGGTGATCGCAACGTGGAACACGGTGTCGTCGAGGCCGAGCACGTCGGCTGCGGGCGTGCCCGGCTCGGCCGTGCCCGGCGGCAGAACCAGGATGCCGGAATGGTCGGTGCCGAGGTTGAGCTCGGCCGTCGAGCAGATCATCCCGTCGGAGGTACGGCCGTAGGTCTTTCGCGCGGTGATCGTGAAGTCCCCGGGCAGCGTGGTGCCGGGCAGTGCGACGACGACGAGGTCATCGACGGCGAAGTTGGTTGCCCCGCATACGATGTCGCGCAGCTCGGTTTCACCGACGTCCACCTTGACCGCACGGATCGGCTTCTTGAACTCGGTCAGCTCTTCGATCTCGCGCACCCGGCCGATCGTCAGCGGCCCGCTGACCGGACCGACCGGGATGATGTCCTCGACCTCGTGGCCGATGCGGATCAGGGTCTGCTCGAGCTCGTCGACGGGAACGTGCCAACCGGGTGAGCCGGCTCGGACGACGTCCCGCAGCCAGCTGTAGGGAAGTCGCATCAGGCGCCAACCCCGAACGGCAGAGAGAACCGAATGTCACCTTCGACCATGTCGCGCATGTCGGGGATGCCGTTGCGGAACTGCAGCGTGCGCTCCAATCCCATCCCGAACGCGAAGCCCGAATACACTTCGGGGTCGATACCGCAGGCGCGCAACACATTCGGATTGACCATGCCGCAGCCGCCCCACTCGACGTAGCCGGGACCGCCCTTCTTGTTCTCGAACCACACGTCGACCTCGGCGGACGGCTCGGTGAACGGGAAGAAGTGCGGCCGGAACCGGGTGCGGCCCTGCGGCCCGAATTCAGATCGGGCGAATGCGTCCAGCGTGCCGCGCAGGTGAGCCATGGTCAGCCCCTTGTCGACGGCGAGACCCTCGACCTGGTGGAAGACCGGGGTATGGGTGGCGTCGAGTTCGTCGGTGCGGAAGGTGCGGCCGATCGAAATGATGTAGACCGGCAGGTCACGTTCGAGCAACGCACGGATCTGCACGGGTGAGGTGTGCGTGCGGAGCACCTGCCGCGAACCCTCCGGCGCGACGTAGAACGTGTCCTGCTCGCTACGCGCCGGATGGTCCGGCGGGAAGTTGAGCGCGTCGAAGTTGAACTGTTCGGTCTCGACTTCGGGCCCCTCGGCGAGCTCCCAGCCCATCGCGACGAACGTGTCGGCGATGTGCTCGGCGAGGATCGTGATCGGATGACGGGCGCCGATCGGCTGGCGCGTCGACGGCAGCGTCACGTCGATGCTCTCGGCGACCAGCACCGCGGCGTCGCGCTCGGCTCGTAGCACCTGCAGGCGGTCGTCATAGCTGCGCTGCGCTTCGGACCGAACGACGTTCACCCGCTTGCCCGCGTCGGCGCGATCGGACTTGGGCAGCGATCCCAGCGCCTGGCGGGCGAGCGCCAGCGGCGAACGGTCACCCAGATGCTCGGTCTTGGCCCGCGCGAGGGCATCGAGGTCGCCTGCGCCGTCGAAGGCATGGCGGGCCGCACCGACCAGCTTGGCCAGTGCTTCCTCTGATAGGTCTATGGGCTGATCAGCCACCCGGCGATCATAGGTGATGGCCGATTGAGAGCGGCGTCACGCGATACCACTTCGCGGGCCCGTCGCCGTCCGACCGCGAGTTCGGCGAGCGCGGCACCGCACACACCGGCGGCCGTGGCCGCGATCAGCGTCGGGCCGCTGCCGGCCAGCATCAGGTATCCGAACCCGGCCCCGGCGACGAGCAGCAGCCACCCCAGCGGTGTCCACCTGGCCGCCTGGCCGAAGCGGGTCGCTGTCAGCGAGCCGAGGACGGCGGATGCGCCGTAGCTCATCCCGACGTCGGTTGCCCGCGTGATATCTGTCGACAGCCAGCCGAGTTCGACCGCGGCGGTGAGACCGATGGCGACGAGGAGCGTCGCGCCGACGTGGCCGACCACGAAGGCGACCACGGGCCCGGCGTCGACGACGAAGGCGCTGGCGAACAGGGTGCCGAGGTGGCCGCGGCTGAGGTTGTGCAGGTTGGTGCTGGCATGGCTGATGATCCGGCTCTGCGCCCGCGGATCGAGCGTCATCAGCGCGGTCGTCACGCCGGTCAGGATCGCGGCGTAGGCGACCGTGACGCGGACGCGGGCCAGCGCCCGCAGCACATCGAACAGCATCTCACCGACCACTATGCGTCGGTTCAGTCGCCGTTCTCCTCGTCGTCACCTGGCAACTCTCTGCGAGTCTTGACCCGGTACATGGCCAGATCCGTTGGCACGCCGTCCTGCCTCGGTGAGAAGACCTGCTTGCGGATCCGCTTGGCGGACAAGCCAAGCGCCTCGAAATCCTCGGCGGGGATCCGGTCCATGGTCGCCTGCGACACGACAAGGCCGCCACGGGCGGCGCGTTCCATCACGCGCGCGGCGATGTTGACGTCGACGCCGAGCCAGTCCGAGCCCATCCGCTGCGGCCTGCCCGTGTGCACTCCGGCGCGCATTCGCGGCGTATAGCCCTCCACCTCAACATCTCTCACGGCATCGAGGCTGTTGCGGACCGCTCGCACAGCCGTGGCGGGGTCGGCGAACACCGCCATGGTGCCGTCGCCCATTCGCTTGACGATGTGGCCGCCGGCCTCCAGCAGCGGCGGTTCCACGACCTGGGCGACCCGTCGCAGCAATTTCAGCGTGGCGTCGTCGCCCACCTTCAACGCCCACGCCGAGAATCCGACCAGATCCGTGAAGACAAGCGTCAGCTCGGGGTTGGCGGGCTTGCCCGAGACACGTTCTGTCAGCGCCTGCCACACCTGCAGCCCGGCGAGGCTCACCTCCCGCGATGCGACGTCGCGTTCGAGCAGTCGGTCCGCGGCGCGGGCGGCCGCGCTCGGCCCGCCGACGCCTGCGGCCGACAACGGATCTCCGAAATCCGGGTCCCCCGGCAGAGCCCTGCGGGCGCGCCGCAGGAACGCGACGATGCCCGGATTGTGGTTGGTGTTCCGCAGCCACCCCCGCGGGCCTGATGACGTGCCGGACCGTTCTTCGAACGATTCGGCATTCATTGCGCAAGGTTAAAGGCCCGCTGTTTCGGCGGGCAAACACCGTGCGACGCGCCCACGAAATCGTGGACAACGTGCGTTGTCAAGTTTATCGTGAACCCGTGACGGTCAGTTCCACGACCAGGCGATCGAAACCGGCCGATCCCCTCGGCCCGGACTCTCTGACCTGGAAATACTTCGGCGACCTCCGCACCGGGATGATGGGCGTCTGGATCGGCGCGCTGCAGAACATGTACCCCGAACTCGGCGCAGCCGTCGAGGAACACTCGATCCTGCTGCGCGAGCCTTTGCAGCGGGTGGCCCGTTCTGTCTACCCGATCATGGGCGTCGTCTACGACGGCGACCGGGCGGCACGGACGGGCCAACAGATCACGGGCTTCCATCAGACGATCAAGGGCGTCGACGCCGAGGGGCGGCGCTACCACGCGCTGAATCCCGAGACGTTCTACTGGGCGCACGCCACCTTCTTCATGCTGGTCATCAAGACCGCGGAGTATTTCTGCGGCGGGCTCACCGAGGCCGACAAGCGGCAACTCTTCGACGAGCACGTGCAGTGGTACGCCCAGTACGGCATGAGCATGCGACCCGTGCCGAAGTCGTGGGAGGAGTTCTGCGGGTACTGGGACCGGGTGTGCAGCGACGAACTCGAGATCAACCGCGCCACACTCGACATCTTCTCGATCAAGATCCCCAAACCGTGGTTCGTGCTGATGCCGACCCCGGTGTGGGACCAGATTTTCAAGCCGATGGTCGCGGGGCAGCGCTGGATCGCCGCCGGCTTGTTCGATCCGGCGGTGCGGGAGAAAGCCGGCATGCGGTGGACCGAAGGCGATGAGGTGCTTCTGCGGCTGTTCGGAAAGCTGGTCGAGATGGCGTTCGTCGTGGTGCCCGACGAGATTCGGCTGCATCCCCGCGCTCTCGCCGCGTATCGACGTGCATCGGGCCGGCTACCCGACGACGCGCCATTGGTCGAGGCGCCGGCCTTCATGGCGCCACCCCGCGACCGCAGGGACCTGCCGATGCACTACGTCCCGCGGCGGAAGACCCTGCTCGATCGCGCGGGCTCACTGGTGCACACCACTTTCTCGCTGGCTGGCCTTCGCCCGGCGCGCGGCCGCAGCACCGCCGCATAGGCTTCACGCATGCTGGAGTGGTCTGACGTAGACATCGCCGTTCGCGACGCCGTGCGCGAGTTCATCGACAAAGAGGTGCGCCCTCATGTCGACGCGCTGGAGAGCGGCGAGATGGAGCCCTACCCCGTCATCCGCAAGCTGTTCGCCGCTTTTGGCATCGACGCGCTGGCCAAGGACTCGCTGGAGAAGCGGCTGGCACGGATGCGTGAGGGCGCCGAGAAGTCCAGCGGCGGCGGGTCGGGCGGGATGTTCGGCGGTGACGGTGCCGCGGCGGGCATGGGCTTCGTCGTGGTCAGCGAACTGTGCCGGGTCTGCATGGGCGTGGTCACCGGCATGGGTGTCAGCCTCGGCCTGACGGTGCCGACCATCGCGGGCCGCGGCACGCTCGCGCAGCAGGAACGTTGGCTGCCTGGGTTGGTCACCTACGAGAAGGTCGGCGCGTGGGCGATCACCGAGCCCGACTCCGGTTCGGACGCGTTCGGCGGCATGAAGTCGTATGTGGTGCGCGACGGCGACGACTACATCCTCAACGGGCAGAAGACGTTCATCACCAACGGGCCCGACGCCGACGTGGTGGTGGTGTACGCCAAGCTCGACGAGGGCGACGGGGCCGACAAGCGCGACCGCAAGGTCTTGACGTTCGTGCTCGATCGCGGGATGGAGGGCTTCGTCCAGTCGAAGCCGTTCCGCAAGATGGGAATTCACAGCTCTCGCACCGGGGAGCTGTTCTTCAACAACGTCCGGCTCGGCCGCGACCGGCTGCTGGGCGAGACCGAGGACAACTCGGCGGGCGACGGCCGTGCCAGCGCGCGGTCGAACTTCTCCGCTGAGCGGATCGGCGTCGCGGCGATGGCGCTCGGCGTCATCGAGGAATGCCTGCGGCTGTGCGTGGATTACGCGAAGAGCCGCACCCTGTGGGGTCAGGAGATCGCGCAGTTCCAGTTGATCCAGCTCAAGCTCGCCACGATGGAAGTCGCGCGAATCAACGTGCGCAACATGTTGTTCCGCGTCATCGAGGCGGCGCAGACCGGCGCGGAGATCTCCCTGCCGGAGGCATCGGCGATCAAATGGTACTGCTCGCAGGCGGCGACCGATGTCGCGATGGATGCGGTGCAGCTTTTCGGCGGAAACGGCTACATGACGGAGTACCGCGTCGAGCAACTGGCCCGCGACGCCAAATCGCTGATGATCTACGCGGGAAGTAACGAAGTGCAGATCACCCATGTCGCACGGGGTCTGCTGAGCGGGAGCTAAGCGGTCAGGCTTGCATCGCTGCCTGCGCGCAGCGACAGCGCAGCGGCCTGGTCGTGCAACGTGTGCACCCGCGCAACGATTCGATGGTGCGTCGCCCGCGAGATCGCTCCAGGGCGATAGCGACCGCGGCGGATTCGAATCGCCCTTTCGTGCGCCATCTCCCAGCGCAACGCGTCCGAAACCGCCTTCGACGACCGCCCGATGGGTTGGAAGCCGTGATACGCCAGCGCGTCGACCAGTTCCTCCACCGTCGCCGGACCATGGTCGAACAGGTACGCCGTGAGTAGGCAACGAAGGTCTTCACCGCTCACCGTCAGCAATTGGCTCATCGACAGACCATGACAGGCAGGTCTGACATCGCGCAGTTGTCGCTCTATTGTCGCTCTTTTGTCGCTGCGGCACGCTGGGTGTGCGGATGTGGACAAAGGAATCGGCGTGCCGCGGACGAATCCGCACACCCGCCGCTATGTGCGGTGCGCCCGCGCGCTCTGATAGAGGCAGATGGAGGCAGCGGAAGCGACGTTGAGGCTTTCGGCATGGCCTGACATCGGGATCCTGATGCGGGCGCTCGCCATTGCCGCCAATTCTGCGGGCAGGCCGTGGGATTCGGGTCCGAACAGCCAGGCCGTCGGCCCGGCGAGGTCGGCGTCGTCCAGGCTGGTCTCGCCGTCGACGGTGGTGGCCAGCACCCGCAGACCGGCCTCGGAGAGCGCGCGAACCGCTTCTCCTGCATCGGTTTCGGTCACCACTGGGATGGCGAAGATGCTGCCCGCCGAGGCCCGCAGGCACTTCCCGTTGTAGGGGTCGACGCTGTGGCCGGCGAGCACGACGGCGTCGGCGCCCATCGCGTCGGCAATGCGGATCAGAGTTCCGGCGTTGCCGGGTTCGGAGATCTCAGCGGCGACGGCGATCAGCCTGGGCGAGGCGCTGAGCACGTCAGCCAGGCTCGTCGCGGGCACTTCACACACCGCGACCAGCCCGACCGGTGTCACGGTGTCCGACAACGCTTTTGCCGCGCGTTCGGTGACGACGTGCACCGGCGCGTCACCGAGCATCGGCCCGAACCGGGCGGATGCGGCTTCCGTGACGAAGGTTTCGACGACGAGCCCACGCCGCAGCGCGGCCTCGACGAGGTTGGGTCCCTCGGCGAGAAACCGTCCGGCGCGGCGCCGCCCGGCGTGGCGATGCAGCTTGATCGCTGCCGCCACCCGGTCGGAGCGCTCGGTGAGTGTCAGGCAGCCTCGCCGGACGGTGCGTTCACATCGTCGGGCAGCGCACCCTTGGCGACGTCCACCAGCGCGGTGAACGCGGTCGGGTCGCTGACGGCAAGCTCGGCGAGGATCTTGCGATCCACCTCGACGCCCGCGGCCTTCAGGCCCTGGATCAGCCGGTTGTAGGTGATGTCGTTGGCACGGGCCGCGGCATTGATCCGCGAGATCCACAGCTTGCGGAACTCGCCCTTGCGGGCACGACGGTCACGGTACGCATAGTTCAGAGAATGCAGCTGCTGCTCTTTGGCTTTGCGATACAGCCGGGACCGCTGACCGCGGTAGCCCTTGGAGGCCGCCAGGACTGTCCGCCGCTTCTTATGGGCGTTGACTGCGCGCTTCACGCGTGCCATGAGGATGTTCCTTCTCGTTGGAGTCTGAAAGGTCGGTAAGGCGGGCTCATCCCGCCCTTGCGCTAGCCGTTGAGCAGCTTGTTGACGCGCTTCTTGTCGTTGGCCGACACGTCGGTGCGACCCTCGAGGCGGCGGGTACGCCTGCTCGACTTGTACTCGAGCAGGTGCCGACGGTTGGCCTTCTCGCGGACGATCTTTCCGGTCCCGGTGCGCCGGAACCGCTTTGACGCTCCGCTGTGGGTTTTCGCCTTGGGCATGTGTCCTCAGTTCTGTGTTGTTTCGGTCGGTGCCGCTGCGGGCTCGGCGCTGGCGCGCTGGGCGGCCGGTGCATCGGCGTCGTGCGCAGCCTTGGCGCGAGTCTTCGCGCCGCGATGCGGGGCCAGCACCATCGTCATGTTGCGTCCGTCCTGCTTGGCTGACGTCTCGACGAAGCCGTAATCGGCGACGTCGGCGCCCAGCCGCTGCAGGAGCCGGAAGCCCAGTTCGGGCCTGGACTGCTCACGTCCGCGGAACATGATCGTCACCTTGACCTTCGACCCCGCTTCCAGGAAGCGGATGACGTGACCCTTCTTGGTCTCGTAGTCGTGGGGGTCGATCTTGGGACGCAGCTTCTGTTCCTTGACGACGGTCTGCTGCTGGTTCTTGCGAGACTCGCGTGCCTTCTGAGCCGCCTCGTACTTGTACTTGCCGTAGTCCATGATCTTGCAAACCGGCGGTTTGGCGTCTGGGGCTACTTCGACGAGATCGAGATCGGCATCGACGGCGACGCGCAGAGCGTCTTCGATACGCACGATTCCTACCTGCTCGCCGCCCGGTCCGATCAGGCGGACTTCAGGTACTCGAATGCGCTCGTTGACACGGGTCTCAGTGCTGATGGGGCCTCCTATGTTGTCCTCTTCGAGGAAACCCAGCTCCTTCAGCAACCTGCCGTCAAACGACAGAAGCCCTGCTCGAAGCAGGGCCCAAAGCCGACCAGGACAGGCACTGGTGCCTGTGACCGGACCACTGCACCGTTAAGGTCAGTGGTGGGAGTTGGGACTCCACTTGCTGTCCCTGGCGTACGCCGGGACGGTCGCGCATGCCAGTCTAGCAGGCATGACCGAGTTTCCTGCATCCGCAGAACCGACGGCTGCGCCCTCCGTCCGCGAGCTGGCCGAAATTCCGGCGGTCGAAGTCATCACAAGGGCAGCCGTGATGCTGATGAGTGCCGCGGCGGAGAAACTCGGCCTGTCGGCCGATGACCCAGACGACAGCCCCCATCGCGATCTCGACGAGGCACGCAGGCTGATCACCGCCCTCGCCGGCCTGGTGACGGCGTCGGCCGAGTACCTCGGCCCGCACGCGGGTCCCGTCCGCGACGGCCTGAAGAGCCTGCAGTTGGCCTTCCGCGAGGCCAGCGCGGCCCCCGACGAGCCGGGCCAGGGTCCAGGCGAAAAACACACCGGCCCCCTCTGGTAGCGGTCACACCCATTTCCGGGATTCACCGAATATCCTCGCGGCCTATGACCCTCACGAGCCCGCCGCTGGTACGACCCAGATCCCGCTACTCCTGGGTGCCGGCGGCCGCGGGCTGGACCGTCGGCGTCATCGCGACACTGTCGCTCCTCGCCAGCGTCTCACCGGGCATCCGGTGGCTCATCAAGGAACCGCGCGAGTTCGTCAACGACTACATCTTCAATTTCCCCGACACCAGCTTCGCCTGGGCCTTCGTGCTGGCCCTGCTGGCCGCGGCGCTGGCCGCCCGCAAACGCCTCGCCTGGTTGATCCTCGTCCTGTACATGGTCGCGGCGATCGGCTGGAACCTCTACGACCTCGTCGACCGCGGCGAGACGTGGATGCAGGAAACCGGCGAGATAATCGGTCTCACCTTCCACATCGCGGCGGTCGTGTTCCTCGTGCTGGCCCGCAAGCAGTTC
This sequence comes from uncultured Actinomycetota bacterium, assembly GCA_963786995.1. Lineage (GTDB taxonomy): Bacteria > Actinomycetota > Actinomycetes > Mycobacteriales > Mycobacteriaceae > Mycobacterium. Next base: position 427,291 of record CAWBBH010000014.1, read on the forward strand.
TGGGCGAAGGTGCGCCGCGGTGCTCTGTTCAAGGCCGCGCTGACGTTGATCGCCGGGATGGCCGTCGGGATCCTGGTCGGCTGGGGCCTGCTCGAACTCTTCCCCGGCACGCTGGAGCGCGACTACCGGTTGGCCTACGCCGTCAACCGTGTCGCAGCGTTCGCGGGCGTCGACTCGGGCGCGTTCGACGGCCAGCACCCGCACGTGCTCGTCAACGCACTGCTCGGCTTGTTCGGTGCGCTGGCGCTGATGGTGGCCGCGATCGTGCTGTTCCGGTCGCAGCGCTCGGAGAACGCACTGACCGGCGAGGACGAATCGGCGATCCGCGGGCTGCTGGAGCTGTACGGGAAGAACGACTCACTCGGTTACTTCGCCACCCGGCGGGACAAGGCGGCGGTGTTCGCGCCGAACGGACGGGCGGCGATCACCTATCGCGTCGAGGTCGGCGTCTGCCTGGCCAGCGGCGACCCGGTCGGCGATCCGAAGTCGTGGCCGCAGGCGATCGAGGCCTGGTTGCTGCTGTGCCAGGCGTACGGCTGGGCGCCGGGCGTGATGGGGGCCAGTTCGGCTGCAGCGCAGGCGTTTCGCGAGGCAGGGCTCAACGCCCTGCAACTCGGCGACGAAGCCATCCTGCATCCCGACGGGTTCCGTCTGTCGGGGCCGGACATGCGCGCGGTCCGTCAGGCCGTGACCAGGGCGCGTCGCGCGGGTCTGACGGCGCGGATGCGGCGACACCGCGACATCGCGCCCGACGAGATGGCCGCCGTCATCAAGCGGGCCGACGCCTGGCGCGACACCGAAACCGAGCGCGGCTTCTCGATGGCACTCGGCAGGCTTGGCGATCCCGCAGACGGCGACTGTCTGCTGATCGAGGCATTCCAGCACTCCGCAGGGAAAGAAGAAGTCGTCGCGATGCTGTCGCTCGTGCCATGGGGCACCAACGGTGTGTCGCTGGATTTGATGCGACGGTCACCGCAATCACCCAACGGCACAATCGAATTCATGGTCACTGAGTTGCTGCAGCAGGCGGAGACCATCGGAATCAGCCGGGTATCGCTGAACTTCGCGATGTTCCGATCGGCGTTCGAGCAGGGTGCACAGCTTGGCGCAGGTCCGATCGCGCGGCTGTGGCGTGGACTGTTGGTGTTCTTCTCCCGCTGGTGGCAGCTGGAGACGCTGTACCGCTCGAACATGAAGTACAAACCCGAGTGGGTGCCGCGCTACGCCTGCTACGAGGACGCCCGGCTGGTTCCCCGGGTCGGTGTCGCGTCGGTGATCGCCGAAGGCTTTCTGGTGCTTCCGTTCTCGCGCCGCAACGAACAACACACCGGACAGCACATCGCCGCCCCGAAGAACCTCGTTGCCACCGGTCTGCTGCATCACGACGGCAGCGCACCCGATCTTGCCGAACTGCTCGCCGATCTGCCGGACAACGGTGACGCGCCGCGGCTACCCGAGCAGGTGCGCGTCCGGATGGCCAAGCTCAAGGACCTGCAGGCGAGCGGCGTGGACGCCTACCCGGTCGGGCAGGCGCCGAGTCACACCGTGGCACAGGCGATGGAAACCGCGGACGGCACCAGTGTGACGGTGGCAGGGCGGGTGCTGCGGATCCGCGACTACGGCGGGGTGCTGTTCGCGCAACTGCGCGACTGGTCGAGCGAAGTCCAACTGCTGCTTGACAATTCCGAACTGGAGAGCGGCAGCACCGCGGACTTCACCGGTTCGATCGACCTCGGTGACCTGGTCGAGGTGACTGGCGCGATGGGGAACAGCCGGTCGGGTATCCGGTCGCTGATCGTGGGCAACTGGCGGCTCATCGGCAAGTGCCTGCGGCCGCTGCCCGACAAGTGGAAGGGTCTGACCGACCAGGAAGCGCGGGTACGCGCCCGCTACGTCGATCTGGCGATCAACACGGAAGCCCGCGACCTCATCCGCGCGCGCAGCGGTGTGCTGCACGCCATCCGCGAAACGCTGGTCGGCAAGGGCTTTCTGGAGGTCGAAACCCCGATCCTGCAGCAGATCCACGGCGGCGCCAATGCACGCCCGTTCCTCACCCACATCAACGCCTACGATCTAGACCTCTATCTGCGCATCGCCCCCGAGCTGTACCTCAAGCGGTTGTGCGTCGGCGGCGTCGAGCGGGTCTTCGAACTAGGCCGCGCGTTCCGCAACGAGGGTGTCGACTTCAGCCACAACCCCGAATTCACGCTTCTCGAGGCCTATCAGGCGCACGCCGACTACAACGTCTGGATCGACGGCTGCCGCGAACTCATCCAGAACGCTGCCCTTGCCGCCAACGGCGAGCACGTTTTCCTGCGGCCACGGGACGACGGCACCATGGAGAAGGTCGACATCTCCGGCCAGTGGACGATCAAGACGGTGCACGGCGCGGTGTCCGAGGCGCTCGGCGAAGAGATCGGACCCGAGACCGACCTGACCAGGCTGCGCAGGCTCTGCGACGCGGCCGACATTGCCTACCTCACTCACTGGGACGCGGGCGCGGTCGTGCTGGAACTCTACGAGCGGCTCGTCGAGGACCGCACCGAGGAGCCGACGTTCTACAAGGACTTCCCCACGACGGTGTCGCCGCTGACCCGACCGCACCGCACCATCGCCGGGGTCGCCGAGCGCTGGGATCTCGTGGCCTGGGGTGTCGAGCTCGGCACCGCCTACAGCGAACTGACCGACCCCGTGGAACAGCGCAGGCGGCTGCAGGAGCAGTCGCTGCTCGCTGCCGGCGGCGATCCCGAGGCGATGGAGCTCGACGAGGACTTCCTGCAGGCCATGGAGTACGCGATGCCGCCGACCGGCGGGCTCGGCATGGGCGTCGACCGGGTGGTCATGCTGATCACCGGCCGCAGCATCCGCGAGACGCTGCCGTTCCCGCTTGCCAAACCCCGTTAGCAGCTGACTCACAGCCAGCCGCAAGGTAGGCGGGCCACCATGTTGCCGTGACGTTACCCGACTCGTTGCGCCACCACCTGTCCCTGATGCACGGCTGGCTGCCGGTCACCGTGCAGGTCATCGCCGCGCTCGCGCTGATCGCGGCGGTCAGTCGTCGCAGCGGCCGCTGGCAGGCACGATGGCTGCCGTGGGCGTCGATCGTCGGCGCCGCGATGGCCGCATCGGCCTATTGGTATGTCGCGTCACAGGGACTGTCCGACAACCCCGCACCGCGTGCGCTGTGGGTCTGGGTCGGGCTCACCGGTTTTGCCGCGGCGGTGTTGGTGGCCGGTTGGCGACGGTCGCGCTGGTGGCGGCGCGGCGTATCGTTGGCCGCGCTGCCGCTGACCCTGCTGAGCGCTGGGCTGGCCCTCAATCTGTGGGTCGGCTACTTCCCCACGGTGCAGACGGCATGGAACCAGTTGACGGCCGGTCCGCTGCCCGACCAGACCGACGAAGTCACTGTGATGGCCATGCAGACGGAACGCAAGATACCTGCGAAGGGCACCGTGGTGCCGGTCGACATCAGCGATGCAGCTTCGGGATTCCGCCACCGCGGAGAACTGGTGTACCTACCGCCCGCCTGGTACGCCTGGGGGCACCGCCCGCTTGCGGGGGACAACCCTGCGCCGAAGCTTCCGACGCTGATGATGATCGGCGGCGAATTCAACACCCCGGCGGACTGGCTGCGCACCGGGGGCGCGGTGAAGATGCTCGACGACTTCGCCGCCGCACATCACGGCAATGCGCCTGTCGTTGTGTTCGTCGACCCCGGCGGCGCGTTCAACAACGACACCGAATGCGTCAACGGCAGCCGCGGCAACAGCGCCGACCACCTCACCAAAGACGTGGTGCCGTACATGGTTTCGCATTACGGCGTGAGCCCCGACCGCACGAAGTGGGGCATCGTCGGCTGGTCGATGGGCGGCACCTGCGCCGTCGACCTCGCGGTGATGCACCCCGACATGTTCAGCGCGTTCGAGGACATCGCCGGCGACATCGGCCCCAACTCCGGCACCAAGGATCAGACCATCGCCCGCCTGTTCGGCGGGAACGCCGACGCGTGGGCGGCGTTCGACCCGACAACCGTGATCACCAGGCACGGCCCGTATTCGGGTGTGGCCGGGTGGTTCGACGTCAACGGATCGACGGCGACGGTCCAGCGTGCCACCAACGACCAGGCTGCGGCGGCGAACTCGCTGTGCGCGTTGGGTGCTGCCAACGGAATCGACTGCGCGGTCGTCAGTCAGCCTGGCAAGCACGATTGGCCCTTCGCGTCGCGTGCATTCGCTGTGGCCCTGCCGTGGCTGGCCGGCCAGATCGGTACCCCCGATGTGCCGCCGACCGCGCTGCCCACCGGGGCGCCGAGCCCGTCGTTCGAACAGGCGGCCGCGAAATAGCTTCCGCTAGAACTGTTCGGCCGCGGCGAGCGCGTACTCGACAGGGTCGTGGTAACCGACCGGGCTGAACAACTGCCACTCACCCGGCACACCCTTCAGCAGGTGTGCTCCGCGATCTTCGAACGTAATTCCTGAGCCGTAAACGAGGTCTTTCACCGTATTGGACACCAGGACCTGCGTTGCGGGCGCCTTTGCTGCGATCCGAGCAGCGATATGGACTGCGATCCCGCCGATGTCATCACCACGCCGCAGACACTCTCCCGTATGCAGTCCGCCGCGAATGTCGAGGCCCACGTGCGGTAGTTGGTCGGCAAGCGCCGTCGCGCACAGTACCGCTCTGGTCGGTCCGTCGAAAGTCGCGAGAAGCCCGTCCCCCGTGTGCTTCACGAATCTTCCTTGGAACGACGCTATCTGGGTACGCGCAATCTCGTCGTGACGTTGAAGTAGCTCCTGCCACCGACTGTCGCCGAGATCGGCTGCGTGTCTTGTCGAGTCAACGATGTCGGTGAACAGCACCGTAGCGAGCACGCGGTCAGGGGCGTGTTGATGACGATGCCCCGTGAGGAACTGCTCGATCTCACCGGTCACCGACAAGTAGTCGCCCACCCAGGGGAGGTGGTCGACGCCGTCGAGCTCCACCAGTCGGGCACCGGGAATCTTGGCGGCCAGCCCGCGGCCGAATTCCACGGGAATCGCCTCATTTTTCCTGTGCAACACCAGAGTCGGTACTCGTACGCTGCCGTGCACGTCGGCCATGTCGAGCTGGCGCACCACCGCCTGCCATGTGATCAGCGCCATCTTCGGACTCATGGCGGCGCGTTCGAACGCACCGTACCTCCGGCGCGCGTCGGCGTCCTCTTTCAAGCTCGGCGCCGCCCAATCAATCGTCTGCCCTTCGCCCCAGTGGTCGACGGTCGAGCGCAGCCTCGACACCAGCTTGATGGCACGCAGCTGCGCGGACTCATCGACGTTGTCCGAGGCTCCACCCGCGCTCGTGCCGTACAGCACCATTGCACTGACCCGTTCGGGATGAGTGGCGGCATACAGCGTGCTGATGAGACCGCCCTCGGAGAATCCGAACAGCGCTGGGCGTTCGCATCCGGCAGCGTCGAGCACTGCGCGCAGGTCGTCGGCCCGATTCTCGACCGTGGGCACGCCATCGGCGGGATCGGACAACCCCGTTCCGGTTTTGTCGTAAACGACGACGCGCGCGAATGACGCAAGTTCCTCGATGTAGGCACGCCATGCCGGGTCGTCCCATTGCTTGTCGACGTGGGAGAACCAGCCGGGAACGATCACCAGGTCGATCGGTCCATCGCCGATGACCTGGTAGGCAATCTTGCCTGTAGGGCCCGTCGCGTAGTGCGTGTCCGGCATTCGCACCATGGCCGCAGTGTCCCACCGCCGAACCGGTCTAGCGGTGATTCTGACAAAGCTGACACGCGCCCGAGTACTGTGAATTCATGTCCGGTGATCCGACCGCTGACGAAGAATCGACGCCCGAGTCGCAGGAGGTAGCGGCGGACGTCGTGGAGCCAGATCCCGCGCCGACACCGCCGCCCCCGCCTCCCGCAGAAGCCGCCGACAGCGGTTACACGCCTGGCGGCGTGCCCACTTTCGAATCGGTGCGGGAGAAGATCGAGACGCGATACGGCGCCGCGATCGGCGCCAGCGAACTGGCGGCGGAAACCCCCGAAGGTCGCTCGGTGGAAGAGCAGTACGAGGAACGTCAGCGCGCGGCAGCGCAGCGACTCGACCAGATCCGCAAGTCGATGCAGTCCGACGACAAGTCCTAGTAGTCCGATTCAGCGGCAAGGATCTCGGCGAGGAACGCATCGGGAGCAGGCGCCGCCAACCGACCCCGCGCAAACTCGCGCACCCGGTCACGCATGTGCGCCGATTCGTCGACGTCGACGCCGACGGTCACCGCCGCAGCCCGCCAATCATGGTTCCAGGCAGTTGATTCCGTGACCTGCTGCTGCTGTGCATCGAGTAGCCGGAAGCGGGACTGCCCACGCTGATCGAGAACACCCTCGCCACGAATGTCGCCCGATTGCAGCCGCACCGCAATTCCCTCGGATGACTCCGATCCCAACAAGGCCACGGCGACAACGGCGTTCACCCCCGAATCAGGCGCCTCGACGAGCCAGTCGACCGTGTCCTCCGCGGCGTCGAATATCCCCGGCGGCACACCTGCCCACGGCGCCGAGCTGATCCCTCTGGCGATCGCCTCTGTGCTTTGCGGGCTGTGCTCGGCACCTGCCGCAAGCGCGTAGTCGTCGCGCCGCGACGCGGTGCCGACCGGCTCGGCGAAGACGATGCCGACCTCGTCGGTCAGTTCGCTCGCGGAGCGAACCAATTCGATGACGCGTGGATCCCCGGCTTTGACAAGCTCATTGAGGGCTTCCGAATGCGCAGCGAGCAGCCCGGTCACATCTGAGTCGAAGGTGTCGTCGGCGAAGAAGCCCTGCGCCGCCGATGTCACCAGCGCGATCTCGGCGTCGAGCAGCGCGCCGTCGAGGCCCGCGATACCGTCGCGGTGGCTCGCAGGCCACCAGCGCCGCATCCAGTGACCGAGTGCCAACCGCCGCAACGGGTCAACCGTTCCGGGCAGCACCGCGACGTCGTTCACGTCGATGGTCTGTGCCTCGTCCGGCGGGCGTTGGTGCACCGCGGCCGCCACTGCGCTGTGACCGGACTCGCCGAGGAGGCGCCACAGCCAGTCGGCGCGCGAGAGGTCGGTGAAGGTGATGGTCGGCGCGCCCGCCGCGTCGTCGATCGCCCACGCCAGCACAGCGCCGCTGACCTCGAGTACCGCGACCAGCGGTGTCGGCGCCAGCTGCGGGCCGGTGCTCCACAGTCCCGATTCGGCGACGAGCCTCATCCGGCCACCTGCAACATCGCCTTGATCCGCTGTCTGTGGTCGAGGCTCACCGACCGCGCGACCCCCTCGAGCAGCGACCTCACCTCGTCGACGTCGGTGCACGGCTCCTGCCAGACGTCACGGCCGTGCAGCCGGGCCCACAGCCGGCTCAGGTACGGACGCGCGAACTCGGAGAGATCGTCGATCACCTGCTGCTGACGCGGGTGCACGGGGCCGCCCTCGACCAGGTACCTGCGGGCGTGCATCACATAGGCCTCTTTGCGCAGCCGCGCCTGGATCAGTCCGGCCAACTGATAACGCGGCACCGAATCGGTCAGCGGGGCGAGGTCGACCGCGATCTCGATTCCGGCGATCAGCGTGGCCTGGTTGTCCTCGGCCATCAGCCCCCACGGCGCGCAGGCCCTGTCGACCTCCTCGGCGCACAACAGTGGCACGTCGGGCAATTCGTCGCGATCGAGCGCGCGCCGCAGCGTGGCCCGCACGCGGTCGACGACCGAACGGTTCAGCGGCCGATCGGTGGCCGATCCGCCGGTGATCATGGGCGGTTGTTGCGGCTCAACGGAACTCAACCCGAGCGACACGATCGACCACGGCAGCTCTTCTGCCCCGTCATGGGCCTTGGCGCCGAAGTTGTAGGGCGTGGCGTCTGCGATCAGCGCCAACCACACCCGCTGCCGCGCCACGCCCTCGCGGTGTCCCTGCGCGGGTCCCAGCACGGTGGACAGCCCGGCGAGGAACGGGCCGGCGATCTCGTCGCCCGCCCGAACGTCTCGCCAACTGTGTCGAAGCTGCTCGGCCAATTTCGCGATCACCTGCTCGTCGCCGACGAACCGGTTGAGCACCTCGATACCGGTGCGATCGCGATCGGCGTGAATGTCCGCCAAAATCGCTGACGCCTCGTCCTCGGCACCGGACGGCGCACCTCTGGTCACGGCGAGTTCGAAGCAGACAGGAAAGTACAGCTCCTGCGCATTGCCCGCGGTGATGCGCAGTCTGCGACGTTCGCGTTTGAGCACCTCGAACCACGACGCCGCGTCTCGCAGCGCGGCCGCGTTGCCGACGATCAGCTGGTGCATCGCCGATGCCACGGGGGCGTCGACGAACGGCGCCGAGTACTGCGTGTTCGAGCGCAGGCGCAGCACAAGGGGATCGATGATTCGTTTGACGGTCCTGCGCAACGGACCACCGTCGTCACCGCTGAGCACCTCGACGCCCTGGCCGATCGCACGCCACGCCGCGTCGATCACGGCGTGACGCGGCCGCGCCACGGCGATCGCCGTGTCGGCTGCAGCCCCCGTGCTCATCCCTAAGAGGATAGGAGCGGCGATGAGGATCACCTAGCCGAAAACTTGGGTTCGGTAGCGGCGGCAGTGCCGCAACCTTGTCGCATGCGTGATGCGATGTTGCTCAGCTTGCTCGCCCTCATCGGAGTCGGCCTCTCGGCTACGCGCCCTGCTGACCCGCACCCGCGTATCGGAGAAACCGGACCTGATCGCGCCCGACGTCGGCGTCGGCACCGTGTCCACCATCACCGACGTGGCCACGATCGAGGTCGAAAGCGTGACGGGCCTGCGATTCACCGGCAGGCTTCGGGACGACGCCATCACCTCGGCGCTGCGTCCAGGAGCCGTGCTGCTCGTCGCATTCGATCCGGCTGCACGCGAACAGCTTTCGCTGGCCGACGATATGCTGGCGGTCCGGTCCGCGTTCGATCAGATGCTTGTCGACAAGGGTCTGCTGACCGGCCACCAACTCGAGTTGATTCGGCATGGAACCCGGTCCCACGGCGTCATCACCGGTATGCGTCCGACCGGCGAATCGCTCGAGGATTACCGCGAAGTCGAACTCGACCTGATGGTCAGCAAGCCAGATGGTGGGCAGTTCGCGGTCCACGAGACGGCGCTGATACCGGCATCCTCGATGGCGAAGGTGGCGCCTGGCAGTGTCATCGACACATACTTCCGGCCGGGTGACGAGACCGAGGTCGCGGTCTCGGTGCCCCCTGGCTGACGGTCACCGGGCGCCGTCGACGGCGAAGGTGACCAGCGCGGCCCAGTACAGCGGGCTCGCGGCCACATCGCCGTCGCGCCAGCGCCGCATCTGCGAGCGTTGCCAACGGTTGACCGCGCTGCCGGCGTCGGACTCCTCGTGGGCGGCATCGACCGCCGCGATCGCATCGGACATCGGATCGGCGCTCGCGTCAACGGAACTCGGGGCGAAGTGCCGGTAGCCGGCAGCGGTGGGTAAAGACCACAAGGTGGCGGTCACCAGTTGCGCGCCGCCGAGGATGAACGCGGCCACCAGCCCGGTCGCCTCGTCGAATTGGTAGTCGCCCCCCGACGCGCACGCCAGTAGCGCGACGCGGGGAGGGAACGGCAGCTTCGCCGACATCAGGTCCGACGCGGTCAGCGGGCGCTCGTCTGCCAGGTGGAGCGCCGCGCGGTCGGCATGCCCGACATCGCCGTCTGCGGCCGTCGCGTGGCCGACGTAGAGGAGTCTGCTCGGCGCCAGTTCGAGCTGACCGGCCAGCCATGCCCGGCCCGCATCGCTACGGCGGAACAACTCGACAGGCGTTGCGACACCGGGAAGGACGGCCCGGCGCTTCATCAGCTCACCGAAGTGGCGAGTCAACTGTGTTTCCGGGGATGGTCGGCCCAGAACCGAACCCAGCGGCGAGTCGGGCCGCTGTCCGGGCACGCGCGGATCGAGCACGAGCAGCGGCGGACCGTGCTTCCTGGCGCGCCATTCGACGGCCTTTCGCGGAGCGTTGGCGATGTTCGGCGGCGCAGCCATCAGCACGTCGACGAGTTCAACGAGCCGGAAGCCGCCGTCGCCGGGCATCGCCACGGCGCACCACGGAACCCTGGCGAGCCGCGCGCTGGGTGAGATGAACAGTGCGGCGCGAGGCGACGCGGCGCATTCTGTCAGCAGCTGCCAGGCGGGTTCGGGGATGAGTTGCGCACCCAGACCCCGGGCGATCTCCCTCTCCCCTGCCGTCGACGCGAAAGGTCCCGTGGCGACGGCACGTTTGGCGGCGTCCCGCTGCGACTCGGCGCCACTCGGGTCAGGAAGCGCCTGTGCGAGTTTGTGCAGCGCCGCGACCAGGGTCGGCTCTTCCACCACCCAGGTGATCGTGCGCGACGGTGCTCCGACGACGCGGAGGCTGGCGTAGGTGGCGACGCCGACGTCGGCAAACCGCAGAACCAGGGTCTGCCGCGCGGGCCCGGTCACGGCCACGTCGGCCAAGCGGCCTCGTCCGCGGTGATGTCGCGGCCGTACCGCTGATACGCCAACGTCCGGTACCGGCTCATGATCGGCGGCATATCGGGTTCCATCCGGAGCGGAGGCAGGGGGCCAAGCCTGGTCAGCCCTCCGGTGAGCGGGGCCGACGGCGATCCCGCTGCCACCAGGGCGTATTCGTCATCTGCCTCGACGGGTACGGCGGCCGTCGCGGCGCCCATCCAGTCGCCGCCCGCGGCGTCATTCGGCTCGGTGCTGAACGCGCCTCGTGCGCAGTGGTACTCGACGAGTTCGCTGAGCAGTTGGGTGTCGCCCCACTCGTAGACCACGGCGAAGGCACCCGCGAGGATGCGCGCCGACACCAGCGTGGCCCAGCGCATCCGAGCGTCGGCGTCGACGATCATGTGCCGAACCGAATCAACCGCCAGCGCCGCGGGCACCTTCAACTCGGCGGCCCGCTCGAGCTTGGCTGCGGCGTCGCTCGGATCGGCGAGCGCCTGCGCGCGCAGGATGCTGCCCATGTGGTCGTCCAGCCTGGCGTACTGCAACCAACTGTGACGCGGCCAGGAGTCGAGGAGTTCTCTTGCCTGCGCTGCCTTCTCGGCTGCCGCGTCGAAGCGGTTCGCCAGGATGTCCACCCAGCTGCGCTGCAGCAGGATGCGGTGGATGTGCAGCGGTTTCTCCACCTCGCGCCAATGCCGCTCGGCGTGGCCGAATCGCTCGTCGGCGTCATCGAGTTTGTTCAGTGACATCGCGATCAGGCCGAAGTACAGCCAGCTCCTGGAGACGTCGTGGGCGCGGTAACCCTGTGCGATCGCCGGATACGCTTCATGAACCAGCGTCTGGGTCTGCCGGATGTCGCCGGACGCCCATGCGGAGGTTCCGCGTTCGAGTTGAGTTCGAGCCCTTGCCAATTCCCAGCCGCGCGATTCGGCGCGGGCGCCAGCGCGACGCAGCCACGGCTCCGCTTCGTTCAACCTGCCGGTTTCGACGCAGAATCTGCCGTACGCAGTGGCACCTGCGACGAGCAGGAAGTCATCGGTCTCGGCACCCGCACCGGGGCGATCAATCGCCTCGACCACCCTCTCCCACAAGGGAACCGACCGCACATGGAGATCGTCGTCGCACAGCGCACTCGCACACAGGATCTGCGCGTACGTGATCAGGAAGCGGTGCTCGTCGGCCAGCCCTGGATCCGCTACGCCTGAGTCGTCACTGCTCAGCACGAACAGCGCCAGTTCGGCGCCCTCGTGATCACCGTGAGCGGCCGCCGCGAGCCCGGTTCGCAGGAACTGGGCGCGGCGCGTGTACCGGGCCAGCATGCGATCGATCTCGTTGTCCGACATCGTCAGTCGCGCAGCGGCTTCGGGATTCGTGCCCGCACGAATCGATCGGTAGACGGCAAGGCAGTCGTCGATGCGTCGGATGCATTCCTCGGTGCCGTTGTAGGCGGTGCGGACGAGATACAGCTCACCGAGCAGGGCGAAGATCTCGAGCAGCATGTCGTCCCGCCCGCCGTCCTCGCTGGCCTCGCCCAGCGCAATCAGGATGTCCTTCGCCGACTCTTCCTCGGCGGCGAAAATCAGACTGCGAGCCCGCTCGAGCTCTCGAGCGGGACTCGTGTCTTCGGGGCCCATGGCGCAATCTTAGGAAGCGGCGGGCGCACACTGCACGCCCGCCGCCCGGCTCACTGGAGTTTATTTGCAGGTCACCGTGACGGTGAACGGCTTGGTGATCATGCCGGCCATCGGATTCTTCATGTCGGCACCGGTGGCTTCACCGGTGATGGTGTACGTGTCGCCGTCGACCTTGACCTCGGCCGAACCGGACTTCACGCCACCCATGTTGCTCACGGCCAACGCGTTGCCGTCCACCACCATGCCGAGCGACTCCACGCTCGGGCTGTCGGCGTCGGTCATCACGATGCCCAGTCCCTGCTGTCCGCCGATCGCGCCGCTGGCGACGGTGATCTTGCCGCCCTGCTTGACGCAGGTCACGGAGTTCTTGTCGAGCCCGGCGAGATCGCCGCCGTCGACCTTGACATCCGTGTTTCCGCCCGCGCCGGCCTGGGTCTCACCGGCGGCCGCGGTCGGCTCAGACCGCCCCTTGTCGTCCGAACAACCCACCAAAAGCGCAGCGCCTGCGAGCAGCCCAAGTGCCCCCGCGACAACTCGGTTCATCGTCCTAGTTCCCTTCGTTCGTGCGTCGCCATGTCGGCGGCGTCGTGTCGTAGTCAAGACGGGCGGAGTCGCTACCGATCCCAAACTCTGTCGGGCCACCTGGGTACGGTTCCCAACCGATGCGATCTATCTCTGACGCCGAACGGCGGGCCCGGCTGGCGCGGCGGCACTTCCTGGCTGAACCTGCCAGTTCGGTGGACCAGGTCGTGTGCGACCTCGTGGGTCTGCACGCCACCGACCCCGCGACGCCGTACCTGTCGTTGTGGGCCCGGCTGCCCGGCTTCGCCGTGCCGGACCTGGATGCGGCGCTCTACGAGCGCCGCGACGCCCTCAAGCACCTCGCGATGCGGCGCACGCTGTGGATCGTCGGCGCCGACTACCTTCCTGCGGTTCAGGCGGCGGCCAGCGACCGGGTCGCGTGGAACGAGCGGCGCAGGCTCGTCGCTGATGTGCAGAAGGCCGGTATCGCCGCCGACGGTGATCGGTGGTTGCATAGTGCCTGTCAAGCGGTGTTGCGGCACCTCGCGGGCAACGGCCCGACGAGCGCGAGGCAACTGCGGGAGGCGCTGCCCGAGTTGGCAGGCACCTACGATCCGGCACCGGGGAAGCGGTGGGGCGGGCACACTCCCCTGTCGCCGCGAGTGCTCACCGTGCTGTCGGTGCGCGGCGACATCATCCGCGGTCCCAACGAAGGGACGTGGACCACCTCACGGCCGCGGTGGGTCGCCGCCGCGGACTGGCTCGGCAGTTCCCGTGACCCCATCACGCCGGAAGCTGCCCGTGCGCAACTGGTCTCGACCTATCTGCGCACCTTCGGACCGGCCACCGTCACCGATATCAAGTGGTGGTTCGGCAACACATTGACGTGGGCGCGGCACGCACTCCGCGATATCGGTGCGGTCGAGGTGAAGCTGGGCGAGAGGCCGGGCTTCGCACTTGCCGACGATCTCGATGCCGAAGCCGAACCCGACCCGTGGGGCGCGCTGTTACCGGGCCTCGACCCGACGACCATGGGGTGGTTCGACCGCGATTGGTACCTCGGTGAGCACCGCACCCAGGTGTTCGACACAAACGGAAACGCCGGACCGACCGCGTGGTGGAACGGCCGTGTGGTCGGCGGCTGGGGGCAGGATGCCGATGGACGCGTCGAGGTGAGACTGCTCGACGATGTCGGCCGAGACGGCTTGGAGGCGTTGGCACGCCAGGCCGATGCGCTGACCGAGTGGCTCGACGGGGTGCGGATCAACCCGCGGTTCCCGTCTCCGTTGTCGCGCGCCAGGGGTTGACGGACCGATTAGGGGGCGCCGCGCGCGACCACAACGGGCATCGAGGTCGCCGCTGTGGTCGCCAGGACGGTGTGCACGACTTCGACAAGGTCCTCGACGGGCATCAACTGGCCGGGCATACAGCCGCGCGAGATCCACTGCGGGTAGAACTCGCCGGCCAGTTCGCGATCCCAGCCCGTGCTGAAGCCCGTCGCCGAATCGCCGTCGCCGCCCGCGCACTCCCCGACGATGAGGTTGGTGAAACCGATGCCCGGATGCTCTGCGCGCCAGGCTTCGATGAGCCGTTCCAGCGCAGCCTTGCTCACGCCGTAAGCGGCAAGCCCGGGCCACGGCGGACCGTATGTGCCCGCATCGGAGGACAGGTACACCACCTTGCCCGCCGACTCCGTCAGAAACGGAATTGCCGCTGCCGTTGCCACCGCGGCGCCGGTGACGTTGGTGGCGAACACCCGGCCCCACGTTTCGGCGTCGGTGTCGACCAGCCGCATGACCGATCCGATGGCCGGGGTGTAGACGATGTTGTCGATGCCTCCGAGGGCATCGGCTGCTTGTGTGACGGCCGAGCGGACCGACTTTTCGTCGGTGACGTCGCATTCGACCGCCACCGCATCCCCGCCTGCCTCTTCGGCCGCCTTCTCGATGCGCTCGCGCCTGCGCGCGAGCAGCGCCACCCGATGGCCACGCTTCGCCAACCCCACACCGATGCAGCGCCCGAGCCCGCTCGACGCGCCGATCACCACCGTTTTCGCCATGATCTCCCACTCCGAGTCTTGCGGTAATGGCATTCTCAGTCTGGGAGAATATAACTTACGCGCTGACCTTTCGGCGACGCCTCGTCGGCGTGGTCTTGGCGGGCACCGCGTCGAGCACCTCGGACAGGAACTTGCCCGTATAGCTCTGGGTGACGGCCGCGACCTCCTCGGGCGAACCTTCCGCGACGACTGACCCGCCTCCCGATCCGCCCTCGGGCCCGAGGTCGATGATCCAGTCGGAGGTCTTGATCACGTCGAGGTTGTGTTCGATGACGATGACCGTATTGCCCTTGTCGACGAGCCCATTGAGCACGTTGAGCAGCTTGCGGATGTCCTCGAAATGCAGGCCGGTGGTCGGCTCGTCGAGGATGTAGACCGTCCGACCCGTCGATCGCTTCTGCAGCTCGGCCGAGAGCTTCACCCGCTGCGCCTCACCGCCCGAAAGCGTCGGCGCAGGCTGACCGAGCCGCACGTAGCCCAGCCCGACGTCGACCAGCGTCTTGAGGTACCGGTGGATCGAGCTGATCGGGGCGAAGAACTCGGCCGCGTCCTCGATCGACAGGTCGAGCACCTCCGAGACGGTCTTACCCTTGTAGTGCACTTCGAGGGTTTCCCTGTTGTATCTGGCGCCGTTGCACACCTCGCACGGCACGTACACATCGGGGAGGAAGTTCATCTCGATCTTGATCGTGCCGTCGCCCGAGCACGCCTCGCACCGGCCGCCCTTGACGTTGAACGAGAACCGGCCCGGCTGGTAGCCGCGCACCTTGGCCTCCGTGGTGGCGGCGAACAGCGAGCGGATCTTGTCGAAGACGCCGGTGTAGGTCGCCGGGTTGGACCGCGGCGTGCGACCGATCGGCGACTGGTCGACCCTGACCAGCTTGTCGACGTGCTCGAGACCGTTGACCCTGGTGTGTCGGCCGGGAACGATGCGGGCGCCGTTGAGCTTGTTGGCCAGCACCGCCGCGAGGATGTCGTTGACGAGGGTCGACTTCCCGGACCCCGACACACCGGTGACAGACGTCAGCACGCCGAGCGGGAAGGAGACGTCGAGTTCGCGCAGGTTGTGCTCTCTGGCGCCGACCACGGTGAGCTGGCGTTTGCGGTCGGTGGGCCGGCGCATGGCGGGCACCTCGATGCTCTCTCGACCGGAAAGATAAGCGCCGGTGAGGGATTCGCGGTTGCTCAGCAGTTCCTTGTACGGGCCGCTGTGTACGATCCGGCCACCGTGCTCCCCCGCGAACGGGCCGATGTCGACCACCCAGTCCGCATGCGCGATGGTGTCGAGATCGTGCTCGACGACGATCAGCGTGTTGCCCAGATTCTTCAACCGCAGGAGCGTCTCGATCAGCCTGCGGTTGTCGCGTTGATGCAGGCCGATGGACGGCTCGTCGAGGACGTATAGCACGCCGACGAGGCCGGAGCCGATCTGCGTTGCGAGCCGAATGCGTTGTGCCTCACCGCCGGACAGCGTCGCCGCGGCGCGCGACAGCGACAGATACTCCAGACCGACGTCGAGCAGGAATCCCAGTCGGGACTGGATCTCTTTCAGCACCTGGCCCGCGATCGCCGATTCGCGCGTCCCCAACGTCAGAGAATTCAGAAAGTCCGACGCGTCGGCGATCGAGAGTTCCGACACCTCGGCGATCGACTTGCGGCCGTGATTGCCCGCCGACAGCGTGACGGCAAGGATCTCCGGCTTCAGCCGGGTGCCGTCGCATTCGGGACACGGCACGTCGCGCATGAATCCCTCGTAGCGCTCCTTCATCTGCTCGGAGTCGGTCTGCTCCATGCGGCGCTGAAGAAACGCCATCACGCCCTCGAAATCGGCGTAGTACGAACGGGTTCGGCCGTAGCGGTTCTTGTACCGCACGTGAACCTGCTCGTCGCAGCCCTCGAGGATGGCCCTGCGGGCCTTGGCGGGCAGCTTCTTCCACGGGGTGTGGACGTCGAACCCGATCTGGTCACCGAGACCCGACAGCATCCGGGTGAAGTAATCGGCCGTCTGGCCCATCGACCACGGCGCTACGGCGCCTTCGGCCAAGGTGAGGTCCGGATCGGGGACCACAAGGTCGGGGTCGACCTCCTTGCGGATACCCAGACCGGTGCATTCCGGGCAGGCGCCGTAGGGCGAGTTGAAGGAGAACGACCGCGGTTCGAGGTCGTCGACGGCGAGCGGGTGCCCGTTCGGGCAGGCGAGCTTCTCGGAGAACCGCTGCTCCCGATGCGGGTGGTCGTCCTCGCGATCGACGAACTCGAGCACCACAATTCCGTCGGCCAGGTTGAGTGCGGTTTCCACCGAGTCGGTCAGCCGCTGCTTGGCCGACGCCTTGACGGTCAACCGGTCGACGACGACCTCGATGTCGTGTTTCTCCTGCTTTTTCAGCGTGGGGGGTTCGGTCAGCGGATACACCACGCCGTCCACCCGAACCCTGCTGTAGCCCTGCGAGTTCAGCTTGTCGAACAGGTCGACGAATTCGCCCTTGCGGGTCCGCACCACCGGGGCGAGCACCTGGAAGCGAAGGCCCTCGTCCATGGCCAGCACCTGGTCGACGATCTGCTGCGGGGTCTGCCTGGCGATGCGCTCACCACACACGGGGCAGTGCGGCGTCCCGGCGCGGGCGTACAGCAGCCGCAGATAGTCGTAGACCTCGGTGATGGTGCCGACAGTCGACCGCGGGTTGCGGTTGGTGGACTTCTGGTCGATCGACACCGCGGGCGACAGCCCCTCGATGAAGTCGACGTCCGGTTTGTCCATCTGGCCGAGGAACTGCCTGGCATACGCCGACAGCGACTCGACGTAGCGGCGCTGCCCCTCGGCGAAGATCGTGTCGAACGCGAGCGACGACTTTCCCGAGCCGGACAAACCGGTGAAAACGATCAGCGCATCGCGAGGCAGGTCGAGGTCGATGCTTCGCAGGTTGTGCTCCCGCGCACCCTTCACGATCAGGCGGTCAGCCACCCGGTATTCCTCCCGCAGACATAGTTGATGCCCATGCTATGTGGCCGCACCGACAAGTCGTACGGTGAGCAGCATGACCGTCGTCGATGACAACTACACCGGCCACGTCGAGCCGCAGGCCGCGGCCAAGCGGACCCTTCCAGGCGCGTCGATCGTCAAGGTCTCGGTCGGCCAGATGGACAACAACGCCTACCTGATCACGTGTTCCCAGACCGGGGAAGCGCTACTCATCGACGCCGCCAACGACGCCGAAATCCTGCTCGAGCTGATCGAGCGGTACGCACCGAAGCTGTCCCTGATCGTCACCAGCCATCAGCACTGGGACCACATCCAGGCGCTGGACGCCGTGGCGAAGGCCACCGGGGCGCCGACCGCGGCTCACGAACTCGACTCCGAGCCGCTTCCGGTGAAGCCGGACCGCTATCTGGCCCACGGCGACACGATCACGGTCGGCGAGCTGTCCTTCGACGTCATCCACCTGCAGGGCCACACACCGGGCTCGGTGGCGCTCGCACTCCGCGGGGCCGACGACGTGACGCACCTTTTCACCGGCGACTGTCTGTTCCCCGGCGGGGTCGGCAAGACATGGCAGGAGGGAGATTTCGAGAAGCTTCTCGGCGACGTCAGCGAGCGCGTCTTCGACGTCTACGGCGACTCGACGGTGGTCTATCCGGGGCACGGCGACGACACCACCCTTGGCGCCGAGCGGCCGCACCTCGCCGAATGGCGAGAGCGCGGGTGGTGACGGCCGCAGGCAGGACTGTCGCCGTCGTCACCGGGGCGAGCCGGGGCGCCGGGCTGGGGATCGCGCGGGCGCTCGGCAGCCACGGCTGCACGGTCTACGTCACCGGGCGCACCGAGGAGCCGGGTCAGTCACCGCTGGCGGGAACGATCCATGAGACCGCCGAGATGGTGAGTGCGGCGGGCGGTGAAGGCATCGCCGTGCGCGTCGACCACGCCGACGACGAGCAGACCAGGGCGCTGTTCGACCGGGTGGCCCGTGAGCAGGGCCGATTGGACATCCTGGTCAACAACGCCGCCATCATCCGCGACGAGACGATGGCGAGGACACCGTTCTGGGAGAAGCCGATCAACGTCGTCGACATTCTCGATGTCGGGTCTCCGCAGCGGTTACGTCGCCACCGTGTACGCGGCGCCGTTGATGACCCCTCACCGCCGCGGTCTGGTGGTGTTCACGTCCGCGCCGGGCGCGGCCCACTACGTCTTCGGACCGTCCTACGGCGTTCACAAGGCCGGGGTGGACAAGATGGCCGCCGACATGGCCGTCGACTTCACGGACTTCGGCGTCGCGTCGGTGTCCATCTGGATGGGCATCCTGCTGACCGAGCGGCTGAAGAACATGGTGGCGGGCTCGCCGGAGAAACTCGCCGGCCTGCTCGAGATCGCCGAGACGCCCGAACTGACCGGCCACCTGATCTGGGCGTTGTTCAACGACGCTGCGCTGATGGAGAAGAGCGGTCGGACCTGGATCGGCGCCGAATTGGCGCGTGAGTACGGTATCGCCGACGACGGCGGCCGGCAGCCCCCGTCATACCGGGACCTTCATGGCATCCACCCGGTGGCGCAATTCAGCCGCGTCCTGCGGTGACGAAGTCCGTCAGGAGAGCGGCGTCCACGCAACGGGCAGCCGCTTGATTCCGTGCAGAAAAGCGGAGTGCAGAAGTGACGGCTCCTCCGCAGCCACGATGTCGGGTACCTGACGGTGAAGTTCTTCAAACAAGACCCGAATTTCCCGGCGCGCCAGGTTCGCACCCAGGCAGAAGTGCGCACCGCCACCACCAAACCCCATCTGCGGGTTGGGATCCCGGGCCACGTCGAAAAGCCACGGCCTGTCGAACTTGGCTTCGTCGCGGTTGCCGGAGTTGTACCACATCGAAACCTTGGCCCCCGCCTTCATCTCGATGCCGCGCATCTCAACGTCCTGAGTCAAGGTGCGTCGCATGTAGATGACCGGGCACGCCCATCGGACGATCTCCTCGACCGCCGTGGCTGCCAGACCGTCGAAATCCGCCCACCACTTCTCCCGTTCCTCGGGGTACCGGGTGAGTGCCACCATCCCGTGACTGATGGCGTTGCGCGTCGTCTCGTTGCCCGCAGCCGACAGCAGGATGAAGAACGATGCGATGTCGACCGACGTGAGGCGCTCACCGTCGACCTCGGCCTGAACGAGGCTGGTGGTTAGGTCGTCACCCGGATGGGCGCGTCGTTCCTCGGCGAGACCCATTGCGTATTCGACGATCTCGCCAAGCACTGCGACGACGTCGGCGTATTCGCCTGCCACTTCCTCGTCACCGACTCCCAAGATCACGTTGGTCCAGTGGAAAACTTTGCCCTCGTCCTCTTCTGGAATGCCCATCATGTCGCAGATGACCTGTAGCGGAAGCAATCCGGAAGCTTCGGCGACGAATTCGGCCTTGGCGTCGTGATGGTTGGCGACCATGTTGGTCACGATCGTGCGTGCCCGGTCTCGCACGCTGTCCTCGATGCGAGCCACCACCTTCGGCGTGAACGCGCGGTTGACGATCGTGCGCAGCCGAAGATGGCGCGGGTCGTCGAGGTTGATCATCGAGCCAGAGAACTCCGCGATCTCGGGCGGGACTTCGTTGAGCGACGAGCACGTCGGCACGGAGCTGAACACCTCGGGATGGCGGCTCGCATAGTGGATGTCGTCGTACCTGGTCAGTGCCCAGTGGCCGGGCCCGGCAGGCCACCCGGGGAAATCCGCGACGTCGAAGAACGTGATCGGCGACACCCGTCGCAGCGTCGCAAATGCTCCGTCGCGCATGTCCTCGTCGAGGTCCCAGAACCCGATCGAGCCCAGGTCGATATCGTCTAGCTGCACTTCGGGGGGAGGAACACCGTTCTCACGGCGGGCGATTCCGGTCGGATGCAGTGTCGACGTCATGATCAACCTTTCCCTCAGCCGGAGTGTCCCACCGCGGAGCGGGAATGATGGAAATTTGACCGAGGGAGCTGTCAATTGGCTGTCTGGCAAGCGCTAGATTGCCTGATGACGAAGAAAGGGCAGACGTGAACACCGACCAGTTCAACAAGGCGCACAGCGGCGCAGGCTTCATCGCGGCACTCGACCAGAGCGGCGGCAGCACCCCCAAGGCGCTGAAGCTGTACGGCATCCCCGAGGACGCGTATTCAGGCGACGAGCAGATGTTCGACCTGGTGCACGAGATGCGTACCCGCATCATCACCAGCCCCGCCTTCGACGCGGGCCGGATCATGGGCGCGATCCTGTTCGAGATGACGATGGACCGCCAGATCGAGGGCCGCCCGTCGGCCGACTACCTGTGGAACGTGAAGGGCATCGTGCCGTTCCTCAAGATCGACAAGGGCCTGGCCGAGGAGAGGGACGGCGCGCAGACGATGAAGCCGATGCCCGGCCTCGACGATCTGCTGGACCGGGCCGTGGCCAACGGCGTCTTCGGCACCAAGGAGCGGTCGGTCATCAAGATGCCGGGAGCCGGTCTGGACGCCGTCGTCGCTCAGCAGTTCGAGATCGGAGCCCAGGTGCTCGCCAAGGGGCTGGTGCCGATCATCGAGCCCGAGGTCGACATCCACAGCGACAAGAAGGCCGAGGCCGAAGATCAACTGAAGGCCGGCCTGCTCGACGGGTTGAACCAGCTCGACGAGGACCAGAAGGTCATGCTGAAGCTGACGCTGCCCGACACCGACAACCTCTACCGGGACCTCGTGGAGCATCCCAACGTGGTTCGCGTGGTGGCGCTCTCCGGCGGTTACAGCCGCGACGAGGCGTGCGAGAAGCTCGCGCGCAACGCCGGCGTCATCGCCAGCTTCTCGCGCGCCCTGACCGAGGGATTGACCGCGCAGCAGAGCGACGAGGAGTTCAACGCGACGCTGGACGCGGCGATCGGCGAGATCGCCAAGGCGTCGGAGACGTAACGTCCGGCCAGGAAGCTACGGCGTGGTGTGGACGATCAGCACGTCGGTCTTCGAGCGGCGCGCGACGTTGGCGGGCACCGAACCGAGCAGCCGGCCCGCGATGGTGCTGAGCCCGACGTTGCCGACGACGAGCAGGTCGGCGTTGACTTCGGCGGCGAGGTCGACGAGGGCGTCAACGGGTGCGCCGACGACGGCCTTCTCCTCGACGTCCTTCGCCCCCGCTGCGGCCGCACGGTCCTTGGCTTCGCGCAGGATCGCGTAGATGGGCGCGTTGCCTGACATCTTGTAGCCCTCGTCCTTCAGCAGGTCGGCCGCACGCTGATCTTCGCTCTGCGGGAAGTAGGCGGTCGCGACGATCACCTTGGCGCCCGAACCCGCGGCGATCTGACCGGCCTTGTCCACTGCACGCAACGACGAATCCGATCCGTCCGTGCCGACCACCACGGTCTGATAGCCGCTCATCCATACCCTCCCAGTGTCGTTTGCACCGCCAACGAACGACCCTAACCCGTGGCCCGGCAAACGTGGGAGTAATCCATCGGCACGAAGCGGGGTGTCCTGGGCTTTCGCGGTCTCAACGCTGTCAACGTCACGTCCTCCCGCCGGACGTGACACCGGCTACACATCGGCGCTGCCGTGCAGGGTGAGCGGGCGCGCAGCGGGTATTCCGGTTCCCATGGCCGCCCTCAGCGCCGCGGAGTTCGTCCCCGACACCGACGACCTGACCGCATTGTCCGATGCATCGCAGGCGTGCAAGGGCTGTGACCTCTACCGCAACGCCACCCAGACGGTGTTCGGAGCAGGGTCGGCGGACGCGAAGGTCGTTTTCGTCGGCGAGCAACCGGGCGACCAGGAGGACAAGGCGGGTCAGCCCTTCGTCGGTCCGGCGGGCAGATTGTTGGACAAGGCGCTCGTCGCCGCGGGTATCGACCGCGACCGGGTGTATGTGACCAACGCGGTCAAGCACTTCAAGTTCGAGGAGCGCGGCAAGCGTCGCATCCACAAGACGCCGAGCCGGACCGAGGTGGTGTCCTGCCGACCGTGGTTACTGACCGAACTCGACGCGATACAACCCGACGTCGTGGTACTGCTCGGGGCGACGGCAGCAAAGGCATTGCTGGGCAACAGCTTCCGGCTGACCCAACATCGCGGCGAGGTACTGCGACTGCCTGACGACGACAAGACGGTTCAGCTCGACGTCGACCCGCAGGTGATTGCGACCGTCCATCCGTCGGCCATCCTGCGCGGCCCAACCGAAGAGCGAGACAAGGCGTTCGACGCGCTGGTCGCCGACCTGCGCGTGGTGGCTGGTCTGCGCGGAAACACGTCGGCCCGCTGAAACTCGTGGAGCGAGTGACGGGATTCGAACCCGTGTACACGGCTTTGCAGGCCGCTGCCTAGCCACTCAGCCACACCCGCCTAGCGACGTGACGAGACTCTGCCAACGCGGACGGGCCCAGTCGAGGCTTCCGATCACACTGATCGCCTGCGAACGGCGGCAGTGGCAGCTCACCGAGCTCGCGGCCGACCCGCAGGGCGAACCGCTTGGCGCCGCGGCGGGTCAAGCGGGCGTCATGTTGACGCTGGCAGGCAACGGCATCCTGAATGCGCCGACGGTGCTCGCCGGCATCGACGGTGTGACGTCGATCCGCCAGCTCGACGAGGACCCAGACTAGCGCCCACGCGACGCGCGAAACGACGCCGCCAACCCGGCCGCTGCCAGCGCGGCGAAGACGGTGAACAGCCACCGCGCCGCGACCGCGCCGCCACCCTGGGTGATGTTGACGACGACGCCTGCCAGCCCGGCGCCGAACGCCCCGGAAATCAACTGCACGGTGTTGATTGCGGCCGCTGCGGTGCCCGCTTCCACCGGATCCGCCACGGCGCCCATGATCCATGCCGACAGATGTGGCCAGGCGATACCGACACCGCAGCCGGCGATGAACAACCCGACCGCCCACACCACGATCAGCGGCCACGACAGATCACGTCCCACCACCAGCGCGCCGATCGCCAGCCCGACCGCCATGAGCACCGGCGACAGTGCGACGAGCCGCACCACGGTGCGGGTCCGGCTTGCCGATGCGCTCGCGATCTCCGACGCCGTCCACCCCACGGCCAGCACCGCGCCGAAGAAGCCGGCCGCCGCGGGCACCATGCCCGCCAGGCGCTGCCCGAACAGCGGCACGTACATGTCGACCATCGTCGCGGCCATCAGCAGCCCGATCGTGACGTACATCCACTTGAGCGGGCCGGGGGCGAAGGCCGCGCGCGGCAGGACTCTTGCTGTGGTGCGGCGATCGACGACCAGGAACAGCGCGACGAGTCCGGCGCCCGCGGCGAGCAGGGCGAAGGTAGCGACCGGCGCCTGCTGCACCCCGGCGGCACTGATTGCGAGCGCTGCGGCACCGAGCAACAGCAGCGACCAGATCGGTATTCGGGGGACCGTCGCCGGCGGGCCGTCGCTGCGCCGCCGGGCCGGAAGCGCACTGGGCACCAGCGCGGCCATGGCGACGGTCATGATCACCAGTGACCCGAAAGCCCAACGCCAGATGCCGAATTGGGCGAATATGCCGCCCATAGCGGGCCCGATGATGACGCTGATCCCCCACATCGCCGACACCAGTGCCGACGCCCTCGTCCACAACCGGTTCGGCAGAGCGGAGTTGATGACCGCATAGCCGAGTCCCGCCAGCATGCCGCCCGCCGCGCCCTGCACCGTGCGGGCGACCAGCAGCAGCTCCATGCTCGGCGCGAGCGCACAGCCCAGTGTGCCGACGCCGAAGATGGCCAGGGTCACCAGATACGACACCCGCGGGCCGAACCGGACGAGCAGCGGGTTGACCGCGGCCGCGGCGACGACGGAGCCGACGAGGTACACAGCGACCACCCAGGCGTAGAACCGTTGGCCGCCGATGTCGGCGACCGTGCTCGGCAGCAGGCTGATGGTGAGGAACTCGTTGGTCGCGTACAGGCCGACGCCACCGGCAAGCAATGTCGCCGTGCCGAGCCGCTCCCGGCCGAGCAGCTCTCGCCAGCCGCCCGGCTTGATCGTCGCGGTCTCAGTCACGTCAGACACCGTATGACCTCAACCGCGGTTGAGATCAAGCTATTTCAGACCGGCCGCATCCATGCCGCGAAGCTCCTTCTTCAGGTCCGCGATCTCGTCCCTGAAGCGGGCGGCCAACTCGAACTGCAGATCCCTTGCGGCGGCCATCATCTGAGCCGTCAGATCCTTGATGAGATCGGCGAGCTCGGCCCGCGGCATGTGCGACGTATCGCGGCCCTCGATGATTCCCGCGCTGACCGCCCTGCCCGGCTCACCCTGCGCGCGACGCCCGCGCGAGGCGTTGCGCCCCGAACCGCCGACCTCGACGTCGGTGTCGTCGGCCTCGCGGTAGACCTGATCGAGGATGTCGGCGATCTTCTTGCGCAGCGGCTGCGGGTTGATGCCCCTCTCCTCGTTGTAGGCGATCTGCTTGGCCCGCCTGCGCTCGGTCTCGTCGATGGCCTGCTTCATGGAATCGGTCATGGTGTCGGCGTACATGTGCACCTCGCCCGACACGTTGCGGGCCGCGCGTCCGATGGTCTGAATCAGGCTTCGCGGCGACCGAAGGAAACCCTCCTTGTCGGCGTCGAGGATCGCCACCAACGACACCTCGGGCAGGTCGAGGCCCTCCCGCAGCAGGTTGATGCCGACGAGCACGTCGTACTCGCCGAGCCGCAGCTGGCGGAGCAACTCCACCCGGCGCAGGGTGTCGACCTCGGAATGCAGGTACCGGGTGCGAATGCCCATCTCCAGCATGTAGTCGGTGAGGTCCTCGGCCATTTTCTTGGTGAGCGTGGTGACCAGCACCCGCTCGTCGGCCTCGGTGCGTTTGCGGATCTCTCCGATCAGGTCGTCGATCTGGCCCTTCGTCGGCTTGACCACCACCTGCGGATCGACCAGGCCGGTCGGCCGGATGACCTGCTCGACGAACTCTCCGCCGGTCTGGCTGAGTTCGTAGGGGCCGGGGGTGGCCGACAGGTAGACCGTCTGACCGATCCGGTCGGCGAACTCCTCCCAGGTCAGCGGACGGTTGTCGACAGCCGAGGGCAAACGGAAGCCGAAGTCGACGAGGTTGCGCTTACGCGAGATGTCGCCTTCGTACATGCCGCCGATCTGAGGCACCGTCACGTGCGACTCGTCGATGACGAGCAGGAAGTCCTCGGGGAAGTAGTCCAGCAGTGTCGCGGGCGCCGAACCTGCGGGCCGCGCGTCGATGTGGCGCGAGTAGTTCTCGATACCCGAGCAGAAACCGACCTGGCGCATCATCTCGACGTCGTAGTTGGTTCGCATCCGAAGCCGCTGCGCCTCGAGCAGTTTGCCCTGCTTCTCCAACTCGCCCAGCCGCTCCTCGAGTTCCTGCTCGATCGTGGAGATCGCGTGCGCCATCCGCTCCGGGCCCGCGACGTAGTGAGTGGCCGGGAAGATCCGCAGCGAGTCGACCTTCCGGATCACGTCGCCGGTCAGCGGGTGCAGGTAGTACAGCGCCTCCACCTCGTCGCCGAAGAACTCGATGCGCACCGCGAGTTCTTCGTACGAGGGAATGATCTCGACGGTGTCGCCACGCACCCGGAACGAGCCCCTGGTGAAGGACATGTCGTTACGGGTGTACTGCACGTCGACCAACAGCCGCAGCAGCGCGTCGCGCGGTATCTCCTCGCCGACCTTCACCTCCACCGACCGGTCCATGTAGGACTGCGGTGTGCCGAGGCCGTAGATGCACGACACCGACGCGACCACCACCACATCCCGCCGGGACAGCAGGCTCGACGTGGCGGAGTGCCGCAGTCGCTCCACGTCGTCGTTGATCGAGCTGTCCTTCTCGATGTAGGTGTCGGTCTGGGCGATGTACGCCTCTGGCTGGTAGTAGTCGTAGTACGAGACGAAGTACTCGACAGCGTTGTGCGGCAGCATCTCCCGCAGTTCGTTGGCCAGCTGTGCGGCCAGTGTCTTGTTGGGTGCCATCACCAACGTCGGCCGCTGCAGCCGCTCGACCAGCCAGGCGGTGGTCGCCGATTTGCCGGTGCCGGTCGCACCGAGCAGGACGACATCGCGCTCGCCCGCCCTGATACGGCGTTCGAGTTCGTCGATCGCCGCGGGCTGGTCACCGGCCGGCTGGTATTCGCTGACGACCTCGAACCGGTTACCCGCGCGCACCATCGCCTCCACAGGGCGGTATTCGGAGTGCGCCAGGATGGGATGTTCGGTAGCGAAAGCCATGTTCACAGGGTAGAACCACGCACCGACAGCTGCTGTTCCCGAGCCTATGCTTGAGCTATCCACCCTCCAAAGCACGAGAAATTCGACCTGGTCGCCCGGACCAACACCGATCCCAAGGGGATCGAACGCGCCGTCGACGAGTACACGGTGACACCGTGGGGCCTGTACATGGCCCGCCCGACGCCAGGCCGTGCCCAGTTCCACTACCTGGAGTCGTGGCTGTTGCCGTCACTCGGACTACGGGCGTCGGTCTTTCACTTCAATCCGGGTCACGAGCGCGACCAGGACTTCTACCTCGACGTAGGTCGCTACACCGCGGGCGCCCAGACCTGGCACTCCGAGGACCACTATCTCGACCTGGTGGTGCGCACAGGTGAAGGTGTCGAGATGGAGGACGTCGACGAACTCCTGACGGCCGTCCGGCACGGCCTGCTCACCCCTGAGACCGGCGAGCAGGCGGTTCGCAACGCCATCAATGCCGTCCAGGGCCTGTCCCGCAACGACTATCACCTCCAGCGTTGGCTTTCTGGCAACGGCTTGGATCTGACCTGGCGTGCAGCGTAGGGTCGCTGCCATGAGTCTCACCGAGCGCGGATGGATCACCACCGCTGCACTGGCGACCCTCATCGTCGGTTCCCAGTTAATTCCGGCGCCTGCGCTGGCTGATCCGGTAGGTCCGCCGCAGCCGGACCCCGTGGCCGACAGCGACCCCGGTGTGCTGCACAACGTCATCTACCGCGCCCGCGCCGACGGTACGTCCCGCGGCGCGGTGGTGGCCTACAAGGCCGACGACGCAAACGTCAACAGCGAACAGCCCACGCTGCTTCCCGGGAGCACCTTCGAGGTCAACACGGTGCTGTCCGACCCGAAATTGGCCGGCATGACCGTCTCCATCGACTGGCCGTACGGCTCGAACCTGCACTGCGAGATCCTGGTCGACGACCAGATCGTCGCACAGGCCGACCAGTTCATTGCGCCGAGGCTGTTCCGCGTCAAAGACGACCCGCTGTACGGCACGCTGCAGTGCGGCGCTCCGCTCGACACAGCGGCGGTCGATGCGCCTGCGCCCGTTGCGCCGCTGCCCGCCGACGCGCCTGCACAGTCCGCCTGACGGCTACGGCGTCCAACCCGTGGAATCGGCCCACGCGGTGGCTCGCCGGTACGCGTCCAGGAACCAGGGCTCCTTGGCATCGACGTAATCAGGCGTCTCGAGCGCCTTGCGTTTGACCGCCAGGTAGTCATCGCGCACGCCGGGGTTGACCTTCAGCCAGTGCACGAACAAGAGCGCGAAGCGCTGGTTGGGCCAACCGTTCACGCGAACATGAACGTTCGCCGGACGGCCGGGATCAGCTGCTGCGTGAAATCGCTTGCGCCACTGGGCCGGATCGCCGCCGTGCGGCACATCGCTGGTGATGCGGTCGATACGCGGATAGCCGACCTCGGCCAGAGCGGTCGCGAGTTCGTCTGCGATGTCCAGGGATTCGACGGTCACCTGGATGTCGATGACGTCCTTGGCATCCATGCCGTCGACCGCCGTCGAGCCGATGTGGTCCACGCGCTGCGCTTTGTGTCCGCACGCCATCGTGAGCCGGTTGATGATGCGGCGTGCGTCGTCGGCCCACGCCGGGTTGTAGGGGACCAACGTCGGCGGGACACGCACCGTTTCACCGGTACGGATGTTGTGCGCCAGCGGCAGCACCCGCTGGTACCAGATGTCGCGGGCACGCTCCACCAACTCGCCTTGGGAACCTGAATTGTCAAGCAGGACATCGGCGATCGCGCGGCGCTGCTCTTCGGATGCCTGGGCGGCTATCCGCGCACGGGCGTCCGCCTCGTCCATTCCGCGCTTGATCAGCCGCTTGACTCTGGTCTCCTCATCGGCGTGGACGACCACCACGAGGGGAAACATGGGTGCCAGCCCCGTCTCGACGAGCAGCGGGATGTCCTCGACCACCACCGCATCCTCGGACACCGCGGCGATGATCTCCTCGCGCCGCCTAGCCACCAAGGGATGCACGATGCCGTTGAGCAGTTGGCGCTTCTCGTCGTCGACGAATGCCTTGGCCGCAAGTGCGGGCCGGTTCAACGCACCGTCGGGCAGCAGGATGTCGTCGCCGAACGCGTCGACGAGCGATGCCAGACCTTCTGTTCCGGGTTCGACGACTTCCCGAGCGATCACGTCCCCGTCGACGATGATGCCGCCGCATTCATTGAACGCGGCGGACACCGTCGACTTGCCTGCGCCGATGCCGCCGGTCAGACCGATGCGAATCATCCGGTCAGACGCCGGTTAGGCGCTGCCGGCCAGCTTCTCCCGAAGCGCCGCCAACTGGGCGTCGCTCGCCAGCGAGCCACCGGTCGACTGCTCCTCGGCGCGCGGTGCACCATTGGCGCCGGAGGGCGCCGCCGCGGCTGCTTCTGCCTCTGCTGCGGCGAACTTCTCCATCTGCGTGGTGTGCATCTTGTGCCTGCGCTCGGCCTCGGCGTAGCGGGCCTCCCACTCGTCGCGCTGCTTCTCGAAGCCCTCGAGCCATTCGTTGCTCTCGGAGTCGAAGCCCTCGGGGAAGATGTAATTGCCCTGCTCGTCGTAGCTGTCGGCCATGCCGTACTTGCTTGGGTCGAATTCCTCGGTGTAGTCCTCGTTGGCCTGCTTGAGCGACAGCGAGATCCGGCGACGCTCGAGGTCGATATCGATGACCTTGACCATGGCGTCGTCGCCGACGGCGACCACCTGGTCGGGCACCTCGACGTGCCGCTCAGCCAGCTCGGAGATGTGCACCAGACCCTCGATGCCCTCCTCGACGCGAACGAACGCGCCGAAGGGCACCAGCTTGGTGACCTTGCCCGGCACGATCTGGCCGATGGCGTGCGTGCGAGCGAAGTGGCGCCACGGGTCTTCCTGAGTCGCCTTGAGCGACAATGAAACCCGCTCCCGGTCCATGTCGACGTCGAGCACCTCGACGGTGACCTCGTCGCCGACCTGCACGACCTCGGACGGATGGTCGATGTGCTTCCAGGACAGCTCCGAAACGTGCACCAGGCCGTCGACGCCGCCGAGGTCGACGAATGCGCCGAAGTTGACGATCGAGGACACGACGCCCTTGCGGATGGCGCCCTTGGTGAGCTGGTTGAGGAACTCGCTGCGCACCTCGGACTGGGTCTGCTCGAGCCAGGCGCGGCGCGAGAGGACCACGTTGTTGCGGTTCTTGTCCAGCTCGATGATCTTGGCCTCGATCTCCTTGCCGATGTACGGCTGCAGATCGCGGACACGACGCATCTCCACCAGCGAGGCGGGCAGGAAGCCGCGCAGGCCGATGTCGAGGATCAGGCCGCCCTTGACGACCTCGATGACGGTGCCCTTGACGGCCTCGTCCTTTTCTTTGAGCTCTTCGATCGTGCCCCAGGCGCGCTCGTACTGCGCACGCTTCTTGGACAGGATCAGGCGGCCTTCCTTGTCCTCCTTGGTGAGGACCAGGGCTTCTACCTCATCGCCGACGGACACAACCTCATTGGGGTCGACGTCGTGCTTGATGGAGAGCTCGCGGGAAGGGATGACGCCTTCGGTCTTGTAACCGATGTCGAGCAGGACCTCGTCACGGTCAACCTTGACGATGGTTCCCTCGACGATGTCGCCATCGTTGAAGTATTTGATGGTTTTGTCGATGGCGGCGAGAAAGTCCTCGCTCGAGCCGATGTCGTTGACGGCTACTTGCGGCGAGGTGACGGAGGGGCTTGGCATGTGGTGGGTTGCTCCGGACAGGTTTGGTCGTAGGGACGTTCGAATTATTGGTTTCGGCGCGAGGCGCCGAGATCGTGCGCTGCACCCGCAGCAGAGATCGCAAAACCACAGACGGGTACATGTCGAGATTACTCGACTGTGTACACGCTGGACAAACCTGGTCCTCTGAGCTGGTCGATCATGAACAGCGACAATCACACGATCCGGGTCGCGTGCTCGGCCCAGTACCGGTCGCGAAGCAGACGCTTGTACAGCTTGCCGGTCGGCAGTCGGGGTAACTCCGGTTCGAAATCGATCGAGCGGGGGACCTTCTGTCGGGAGAGGTGCTCGGCGCAGAACGCCAGCAGTTCGTCGGCGAGTTCCGGTTCGGCCTCGAAGCCCGGCATCGGCTGCACCACCGCCTTGACCTCTTCTCCGAGGTCCTCGTTCGGTACGCCGAACACCGCGGCATCCGCCACCTTGGGGTGCGTGATCAGCAGGTTCTCGGTTTCCTGCGGGTAGATGTTCACTCCGCCGGAGATGATCATGAACGTCGCACGGTCCGTCAGGTACAGATAGCCGTCGTCGTCGACATAGCCGACGTCACCGACCGTGGTCATCGTGCCGTCGGCGGACCTGGACTCGACGGTCTTCTGAGGATCGTTGAAGTACGAGAACTCGCTCATCGTCTTGAACCACAGCGTGCCCGGTTCTCCCTTGGGCACAGGCCGCATGTCGTCGTCGAGCACACAAATCTCACCGGAGACCACCTTGCCGACCGTGCCCCGGTGGCTCAGCCACTCGGTGCTGTCGCAAACGGCGAACCCGAGCAGTTCGGTGGCGCTGTAATACTCCAGCAGTACCGGCCCCCACCAATCGATCATCTGCTCCTTGACCTGGGGTGGACAGGGCGCTGCGGCGTGAATGGCGACCAAGAGCGAGGACACGTCGTACTTGTCACGGATGTGTGCGGGCAGCTTGAGCATGCGGGAGAACATCGTTGGTACCAGTTGGGTGTACGTCGGTCGGTACTTCTCCACGGACATCAGGTACTGCTCGGGGTCGAAGTGCTCCATGATCACGGCCGTGCCACCCATGCGGATGGTGAGGTTCACACCACCATGAGGCGCTGAGTGATAAAGCGGCGCAGGCGAGAGGTACGTCATGCCTTCGCGTAACCGCCAGACTGTCCTTATGAAATCGTAGGCGGGGATCACTTCTCCGGGCGGTTGTTCCGGAAGCGGCCGCAGGATGCCTTTAGGCCTGCCGGTGGTGCCCGACGAGTACATCATCGCCATACCGAGCGACTCGTCGTCGACAGGCGTTGTAGGACAACACTTCACCGCCTCGTCGAGGTTGAGGACGGTAGCTCCGTCCCCCGGCCCGTCGGCTAGCAGCGCGACTTCGACACCGGGACACTGCTTCAACGCTTCCGTACCGATCGCGCGCTTCTCCTCGGAGAAGATGAGCACCTGGGATTCGCTGTTGTTGACGATGTAGGCGACCTCGTCGGCGGTCAGAAAGGAATTGATGCAGGTGTAATAGAGGCCGGAGCGCTCGCCCGCTGCGCAGCATTCGACGTAGCGTGCGTTGTTCTCCATGAAGATCGCATAGTGGTCGAGCCTGTTGAGTCCGACCGTGCGCAGGAAGTGCGCTAGCCGGTTGGAACGCGCCTCCAACTCCGCATAGGTCACCGCTTCACCGGTGCCCGCCATGATGAACGCCGGCTGATCCGGCCGTGTGCGGACGTGCTCCCCGGTGTACATGTCGCAAAGCTAACTCGGCGAATCGAAGCCATCTCCGCGTTCGACAAAACGACGTGAGCGATACCGGATTTCTGAGCGTCCCACCGCTACCCTGCTCTGGTGTCCTACGCAGGTCCGCCTTCTCAACCGCTCGCCTATGGTCCGCCGTACCCGCCGATACAGAAAAAGGTGCGCAAGGTCGGAGCGCCGCTCGGCGTGCTGATCCTGCTGGGCACCCTCGCAGGGCTGATCGTCATCGCGCTGACGGCGTTCAACCCCGTCGGCACATCCATCGGATTCGTGTTGTCCAGCATCGCGATGACGGTCGTGCTGCTCTCCTATCTGTGGCTGGACCGCTGGGAGCCCGAACCGCGCCGGTTACTTGTGCTGGCGTTTCTGTGGGGCGCGGTGGTGGCCGTCATCATCGCGTCGATACTCCAGCTCGTCGCCGAGGCGGCGATCAACCCGGGGGCCACCGACGGCGCCAGCCCGGTGACGATCGTGCTTTGGGCGCCGCTGACCGAAGAGGCGGCCAAAGGCCTGTTTCTTCTGGTCATGATGACCGGACGGCGCCGCCGCGAGCTGAACTCGCTGACCGACTGCCTGGTCTACGCGGGTCTGGTGGGGGCAGGGTTCGCGTGGCTCGAGGACATCCTCTACATCGGCGGCGGCGAAACGGTCGGCGACTCGCTCGTCACCGCCGCGATGCGGCTCATCATGGCGCCGTTCGCGCACTCGCTGTTCACCACCTTCTTCGGCATCGGCGTGTGGTACGCGCTGCACAAGCGGAACGCGTTGGCCAAGGTCGGCTGCATCCTGCTCGGCTACGTCGGCGCGGTGGTGATGCACGGGCTGTGGAACGGCTCCTCACTGCTGGGCATCGGTGCGTACTTCGGGGTGTACTTCATGTGGATGGTGCCGATTTTCGGCCTGATCATCTGGCTCGCAGTCGCCAGCAGGCGCAAGGAGCAGCGGATCACCGCCGAGAAGCTGCCGGGAATGGTGGCCGCGGGCCTGGTGACACCCGGCGAGGCGGCCTGGCTCGGTTCGATCAAGACCCGCAAGGCGGCGATCGGCCAGGCTCGCCGGACGGGCGGCAAGTCCGCCGCCAGATCCGTGAAGACCTTCGCTCATCAGGTGGTGGAGCTGGCATTCGTGCGGGATCGGATCGACCGGGGCTTCGGCGACGAGCGCGTGAACGCACTGCTCGCGGAGGAGACCTACGCGGTGTACGGGGCCCGAGCGGGTGCGCCCGCCCTGCAGAGCCTCGCCGCGTTTCGCGCGTAGACCTGCGGGCTCAGTGGGCCGCGGCGTCCCAACTGCGCCCGTATCCCACCGAGACCTCGAGTGGAACATCCAGCGGATAGGCACTTCCCATCTTGTCGCGCACCAGTTTCTCGACCTGGTCGCGTTCTCCGCTCGCGACCTCGAAGAGCAACTCGTCGTGGACCTGTAGCAGCATCCGGGATTTCAGGCCCGCCTCCTTGAGCGCCTTGTCGACGTCGATCATCGCCACCTTGATGATGTCGGCCGCACTGCCCTGGATCGGGGCGTTCAGCGCGGCGCGCTCGGCCGCCTCCCGGACGTTGCGGTTGCTGCTGTCCAGTTCCGGCAGGTAGCGGCGCCTGCCGAACACGGTCGAGGTGTAGCCGTCCTTGCGTGCCTGATCGACGACGTCGCGCAGGTAGTCGCGCACGCCGCCGAAACGGTCGAAGTACTGCTCCATCTGCACCTTGGCCTCTTCGGTGGAGATCTTCAGTTGCGCGGCGAGTCCGTAGGCGCTCAAGCCGTACGCCAGCCCGTAGCTCATCGCCTTCACGCGCCGCCTGAGTTCGGCGGTGACCTCGTGGATCGGAACGGAGAACGCGCGCGACGCCACGAACGAGTGCAGGTCCTCTCCGGTGCGGAATGCCTCGATGAGGCCGTCGTCCTGCGACAAGTGCGCCATGATCCGCATCTCGATCTGGCTGTAGTCGGCCGTCATCAACTCGTCGAAGCCCTCGCCCACGACGAACCCGTCACGGATGCGGCGGCCTGCGTCGGTACGGATCGGGATGTTCTGCAGGTTTGGTTCGGTGGAGGACAACCGGCCCGTTGCGGCGATCGTCTGGTTGAAAGTGGTGTGGATCCGGCCGTCGGAGGCCACCGAGTTCAGCAGCCCGTCGACGGTGACCTTGAGCCGGGTGACGTCGCGGTGCGCCAGCAGATGCTGGAGAAACGGATGGCCGGTCTTGTCGAACAACGACTGCAGCGCATCCGCATCGGTGGTGTAACCGGTCTTCGTGCGCTTGGTCTTCGGCATCTCCAGCTCGTCGAACAACACCACCTGCAGCTGCTTGGGCGAACCGAGATTGATCTGCTTGCCGATCACGCCGTAAGCCGCCTCCGCCGCGTCGCGGATCTGGTCGGCGAACTCGCTCTGCAGCTCCGAGAGGTGACCGAGGTCCACGGCGATGCCGGTGGTTTCCATCTCGGCCAGCACCCGCTGGACGGGCAGCTCCATGTCGCCGAGCAGAGCCGAGGACTCGATGCGGGCGAGTTCCTCGTCCAGCGCGTCCGCGAGATCCCTCACCGCGCTGGCCCGCAGGATCGACGTCTGCACCGCCTGGTCGTCAACCCCGTCGCTGTCATCGAGCAGCGAAAGCTGTTGCTGTTCAGGATTATCCGCGCGGAGCTCGCGCTTCAGATAACGCAGCGACAGATCGTCGAGCGCGAAGCTGCGCTGACCGGGCCGGACCAGGTAGGCGGCGAGCGCGGTGTCGGAGGTGATCCCGCGCAGCGTCCAGCCGCGCCCTTCCAGGTCGTGAATGGCGAGCTTCGCCTCGTGCAGAGCTTTCGGCGCGTTCTCGTCCGCCAGCCACGACGCCAGCGCCGCCTCGTCCTCAGCCGTCAGACCGGCGGTGTCGAGGTAGCGGCCGTCGCCGTCGCCCGCAACGATGGCCAGCGCTGTCGCGTCAGCGTCGAACGCCAGGTGCGTGCCGATGACCGCCATTCCGGACCGCTTCCCCGTGGTGTGCTCGGCGAGCCACGTGGCCAATTCACCGGCCTCGAGGGCGCCGCCGCGCACATCGAAGCCCTGATCGACCTCGGGGTCGGCGGAAGCCAGCGTCTCGAACAGCCGCTCCCGCAGCACCCGGAACTCCAGGTCGTCGAAGAGTCGATGGATCTGGTCGCGGTCCCACGGCTGCATCCGCAGCGTGTCGGGGGTCTGTGCCAGCGGCACGTCCTTGACGAGATCGGTGAGCTCCCGGTTGAGCACGACGCTCGAGATGTTCGCCCGCAGAGCGTCGCCGACCTTGCCCTTGACGGTGTCCACCCGATCGACGAGGGACTGCAGCGAGCCATACTCGGCGATCCACTTCGTGGCCGTCTTCTCCCCCACACCGGGGATGCCTGGCAGGTTGTCGCTCGGGTCACCGCGCAGCGCGGCGAAGTCCGGGTATTGCTGGGGGGTGAGCCCGTACTTCTCGACGACCGCCTCGGGTGTGAACCGGGTCAGCTCGCTGACCCCTTTGCGCGGGTAGAGCACGGTCACGTCGTCGCTGACGAGTTGCAGCGAGTCGCGGTCACCGGTGACGACGAGCACCTTGTAGCCCTCGTCCTCGGCCTGCGTCGCCAGCGTCGCGATCACGTCGTCGGCCTCGAATCCGGGCTCGGCCAGCACGGTGATGCCCAGCGCGCCCAGCACCTCTTTGGTGATGTCGATCTGACCGCGAAACTCATCGGGCGTCGCCGACCGGCCCGCCTTGTATTCCGGGTACTTCTCCAGCCGGAACGTCTGCCGAGACACGTCGAACGCGGCGGCGATGTGGCTGGGCTGCTCGTCGCGCAGAAGGTTGATCAGCATCGCCGTGAAACCGTAGACCGCGTTGGTGGTCAACCCGCCCTGGGTCTTGAAGTTCTCCGCGGGCAGCGCGTAGAACGCCCGAAACGCCAGCGAATTGCCGTCCAGCAGCATCAATATCGGCTTGTCGGTCGCCTTCTCGGCCGTAGCGCTTGCGGTCACCGCCCTACTCTATGCACGGGCGCTGACACGCAGTAGCCGACGAGCCCGATCGATCAGCACGCGGGCGGCTGGGCTGATCGGGCCCTCCGAACGCCACGCCAGCACCGCGGCGGCGTTCCCTAGACCCCGAGGCCAAACTGGAACACGTTTCAGTTTCGAGGCCTGAATCGGTACGCTGACTCAGGTGTCAGCTTCTACCCAACCCGCCATTGACGGGTGGTTCGCCACCGGCGGCTCCGGGCTGCCCTACCTGATCGGCGGCAAATGCCATCAGTGCGGCACCTATGTGTTCCCGCCGCGGGCGAACAACTGCCCCAACCCCGCCTGCGACAGCGACGATCTGGCCCAGCTACCGCTGTCGCGCCGCGGCACGATCTGGAGCTACACCGAGAACCGCTATCCCCCGCCGGCCCCCTATCCCGCACCGGATCCTTTCGAGCCGTTCGCGATTGCCGCGGTGCAGTTGGCGGATGAAGGCCTGATCATTCTCGGCAAAGTCGTCGAGGGCACGCTGGCCTCCGACCTGAAGGTCGGTATGGAGATGGAGCTGACGACCATGCCGCTGTTCGTCGATGGCGACGGAGTGGAGCGGATCGTGCACGCATGGAGGATCGCGCAATGAGTCCTGAACCGCTGTACATCCTCGGCGCGGGAATGCATCCGTGGGGCAAGTGGGGCCGTGACTTCACCGAGTACGGCGTCGTCGCGGCACGCGCAGCACTCGCCGAGGCGGGCCTGGACTGGCGGCAGATCCAACTGGTGGCAGGCGCGGACACCATCCGCAACGGCTATCCCGGATTCATCGCCGGCTCAACGTTCGCCCAGAAGCTGGGCTGGAACGGTGTGCCCGTCAGCTCGAGCTACGCCGCGTGCGCCAGCGGGTCGCAGGCGCTGCAGAGCGCCCGCGCGCACATCCTTGCGGGCTTCTGCGACGTCGCGCTCGTCATCGGCGCCGACACCACGCCCAAGGGCGCATTCGCACCGGTCGGCGGTGAACGCCGCAACGATCCGGACTGGCAGCGCTTTCACCTGATCGGTGCGATGAACCCCGTCTACTTCGCGCTGCTGGCGCGCCGGCGGATGGACCTGTACGGCGCTACCTCCGAGGACTTCGCGGCGGTCAAAGTCAAGAACGCCCGCCACGGTCTGGAGAACCCGAACGCGCGCTACCGCAAGGAGAGCTCGGTTGAGGATGTGCTCGCCAGCCCTGTGGTGGCAGACCCGTTGCGGCAGTTGGACATCTGCGCCACGTCCGATGGAGCCGCCGCGCTGATCGTGGCCAGCAAGTCGTTCGCCGAGAAGCACCTCGGATCGGTCGACGGCGTACCGTCGGTGCGTGCGGTAAGCACCGTGACGCCGCAGTATCCGCAGCACCTGCCCGAATTGCCCGACATCGCAACGGATTCGACTGCGACGGTCGCGGCACCGGAGCGCGTGTTCAAGGATCAGATCCTCGACGCCGCGTACGCCGAGGCCGGTATCGGCCCCGAAGACGTCAGCCTGGCCGAGGTCTACGACCTGTCGACCGCGCTGGAACTCGACTGGTACGAGCATCTAGGCCTGTGCAAGAAGGGTGAAGCCGAACAGCTGTTGCGCAGCGGCGCCACGACCATCGGCGGCACGGTGCCGGTCAACCCCTCGGGCGGATTGGCCTGCTTCGGCGAAGCGATTCCCGCACAGGCCATTGCGCAGGTGTGCGAGCTGACCTGGCAGCTGAAGGGCCAGGCCACCGGCCGACAGGTCGAGGGCGCCACCGTCGGCGTGACGGCCAACCAGGGGTTGTTCGGACACGGCTCCTCGGTGATCGTCGCCAGCTAAAGTCGTCTCATGTCTGGGCCCGTCGAAGTCGCGGCGCAGCCCTTTATCGACGGGATCGTCTACGGCGAAGGTCCGCGGTGGCACGACGGTCGGCTGTGGTTCACCGACGGATTCGCCGGCAAGGTGTACTCGGCAAGCGAAGCCGGGGACCTTTCCGTGGAGGCCGAGGTCGCCAAGGCCTCCGGTCTCGGCTGGCTCCCAGACGGGACACTTGTGGTTTCCACCCTGATGGACGCGAAAATCCACCACCTCGACGCCAGTGGAAAGGTGAAAGCCACTTTCGATTACACCGACATCGCGTGGAGCACAAACGACCTCCTTGTCACACCCGACGGCTCTGCCTACGTCGACCTCTACGGAACCGAAGGCGCGATCGGACTCGTCGGCTATGACGGTGCGATCAGGATCGTCGCGACCGGACTCACCCGCCCCAACTGTCTCGCGCTTCTTCCCGGTGGATCGACACTCGTCGTCGGCGACTCGAACGGATCGCGTATTTTCGCGTTCCCGCTGGGATCCGACGGCAGCCTCGGCGCACCAACTGTTTTCGCCGACCTGGGCCCGGAACGTCACCCCGACGGCCTGTGCGTCGATGTGGAGGGCGGGGTCTGGGTTGGCTGCTTCGACACCGGTGAGTTTCTTCGGGTCGTCGAGGGCGGCGCCGTGACACATCGTGTTGCTGTCGAACGCGGCTGGGCCGTCGCACCTGCTCTTGGCGGCGCCGACGGCCGAACACTGTTCATGGTTGTCGACGACACCACCATTGAGGGGTTTGTGAACCGCGAATCGACAGGGTGGATCCTGCAGGCCCGTGTCGATGTACCCGGCTCGGGGTCTCCCTAGATCCGCGACCTCGCGGAGTCCAGCGCGGCTTCGATCTCGGCCCATGTGCCGCACACGATGTCCGCGACCGGCAGCAGCTCGCCGATCCGGGACGACACCTGCCCGGTGTTCGCGACGCTGGCCTCCATGTCGCCGTCGAAGTACAAGTCGGTGACGTTGCCGAGCAACTGTACTTCCGGGTCATGCGCGGCGACCCTTGCGGCCAGACCGGTGCGAAGCACCCTCATCGTCGGGTTGCCGGGGATGTCGAGAAGCACTGTGCCCGAGTCGCTTGCGGTCATGATCGCCTCCTTGAAGTTGGCATGCACAAGGGACTCGCGACTCGCCAGCATCCTCGTCCCCATCTGGACACCCTCGGCACCCAATACAACCGCGGCAGCGGCCGACCGGGCGTCGCACATGCCGCCTGCAGCGATGACCGGCAGGTCGATCTGTTCGGCGACGAGTGGAAGCAACACCATCGTCGATGCCCCGAGCGCCGATTTGAATCCGCCGCCTTCGACTCCCTCGACCACCAGTGCGTCCACTCCGGCATCGACTGCCTTCTGCGCCGCGCGAAGCGATCCGATGACGTGCACGACGGTCATGCCGGCGTCGTGCAGCCTGCCGGTGAACAAGGCGGGATCTCCTGCGGAGGTGAACACATGGCGCACGTCTGCGGCGGCGAGCACCTCGACGATCGACGGGTCCTTCTTCCAGCCCTGGATCATCAGGTTCGCCGCGACGGGTTTGCTTGTGAGGTAACGAACCCGGAGCAGGTCTGCTCGGCCCTCGGGCGTCAGCGTCTCGATCATTCCGAGCCCGCCCGCCTCCGACACCGCGGCGGCCAGTTTCGCGCGGGCGATGTAGGTCATCGGCGCCTGCACGACGGGATACCGCACGCCGAGCAGATCCCGGATGCGGTTAGCCACGGCCGGTTCTAGGCGACGCCGAGGTAGGCGGCGCGAATGCTGTCGTCCTTCAACAGCGCCCGCGCGTTGCCTTCACGGGTGACCTCACCCGTTTCCAGAATGTAGGCACGGTCGGATCGGGTGAGTGCCTGCTGCGCGTTCTGTTCGACCAGAAGCACCGTGGTGCCCTGGGCGTTGATGTCGGCGATGATCTTGAAGATCTGCGAGATCACCATGGGCGCCAGTCCCATTGAGGGTTCGTCGAGCAGCAGGACCCGTGGCCGAGCCATCAGAGCACGGCCGATCGCCAGCATCTGCTGTTCGCCACCGGACAGCGTGCCGCCCACCTGGTTCCTGCGCTCGGCGAGCCGCGGGAACGTCTCGAGCACCCAGTCCAGTCGCTCCCTGTGCTCGGCCTTCGAGGCGAACTTACGTCCGTAGCAACCCATTTCCAGGTTCTCGGTGACGCTCATACCCGGAAAGACACCGCGCCCTTCCGGCGCCTGGATCAGGCCGTCGGTGACGCGCCGATGCGCCTTTACCCGCGAGATGTCGTTGCCCTCGAACCAGACCGAGCCCGATGTCAGCGGTCGTAACCCGGAGATCGCGCGCATGATCGTCGTCTTACCCGCCCCGTTGGAGCCGAGCAGCGTGACCAACTCCCCTTGCCGAACGATCAACGAAACACCGTGCAGCGCTTGGATGCGTCCGTAGTGCACGACGATGTCGCGGGCCTCCAGCAGGACCGGCCGGTCGTCGGTATCAGGAGAGTTCGTCATCGGGCACCCCCAGGTAAGCGGCAATGACCTTCGGGTCCTCGCGGATCTCCGCGGGAAGTCCGTCGGCGATCTTGCGGCCGAACTCCAGCACCACGATGCGGTCGGTGACGCCCATGACCAGTCGCATGTCGTGCTCGATCAGCAGCACGGTGTAGCCGTCGTCGCGGATCTTCTGGATCAGCTCGATCAGCGCGGATTTCTCGCTCGGGTTGAACCCGGCGGCGGGTTCGTCGAGGCACAGCAACTTCGGTTCGGTGGCCAGCGCTCGGGCGATTTCCAGCCGTCGCTGGTCGCCGTAGGGCAGGTTCTTCGCCTTCTCCTCGCCGCGGTGCGCGATGCCGACGAAGTGCAGCAGCGCAGCGGAGCGCTCGATCGCCGACTTCTCCTCGCGGCGGTGCCGCGGCGTGCGCGCGAGCGCGCCCGGCACCGACGTGTGGTGGCGGGCGTCGGTGCCGACCATCACGTTCTCCAGTGCGGTCATCTCGCCGAACAGCCGAATGTTCTGGAAGGTGCGCGCGATGCCCTTGCGGGTGATCTGGTGGCGCTTGATGCGGCCCAGCGGCGCGCCGTCGAAGATCACCGAGCCTGAGGTGGGCCGATAGACACCGGTGATCGCGTTGAAGCAAGTGGTCTTGCCTGCACCGTTCGGTCCGATCATGCCGAGGATCTCGCCGCGGCGGATGTCGAAGGTGACCGAGTCCAGCGCGGTCAGTCCGCCGAACTTGACGGTGAGATCCTGTGTCTGCAAGAGCGTTTCGCCCTCGGCGGCATGGATCTCACGGTGCACACTGGCGAGTTCTTCGACGGATTCCTCGGTGCCTGGCAGTGGCGTGCTCATGCGGCCGGCTCCTTCTCCGCCGGTCGGGTTCGCAGCAGATCGCGGGCGGCCCTGCCGTAGGTCAACAGATGCTGCCGTGCCGGGAAGAGACCCTCGGGCCGGAAGATCATCAGCACCACCAAAGCGAGCCCGAAGAACAGGTACTTCAGGTCGCCCATGTTGATGCCGAGGAACTCGACGCCGAGCAGGCGGTTGGGCAGATAGACGATGATGAAGGCGCCGAAGATCACGCCGAGCTTGTTCCCCTGCCCGCCGAGCACCACTGCGCACAGAAACAGCATCGAGTTGATGATGTTGAAGGTCGGCGGCGCGACGTACTGCACCTGTCCGGCGTAGAGCGCTCCGGACAATCCACCGATGGCCGCGCCGATCACGAACGCCCACAGTTTGAACCGGAAGGTGTTGACACCCATCACTTCTGCGGCGTCCTCGTCTTCGCGGACTGCGATCCAGGCGCGGCCGACCCGGCTGCGCTCCAGGTTACCGACGAGCAACAGGATGGCGACGATGAGGATCAGTCCGAGCCAGAACCACCAGGTGCCGTAGTTCGCCTCGCCTGTCGAGTTGGCGCTGGAGAAAACGCCTTCGGGCAGCTTCTCGCTCTGGCCCACGCGTGGGAACGCCACCTCGTTGAGACCACGGGGGCCGCCGGTGGTGTCGGCCAGATTGTCGGCCATCAGCCGGATGATCTCGCCGAATCCCAGGGTGACGATCGCCAGGTAGTCACCGCGCAGACGAAGCGTCGGGAAGCCCAGGATCAGGCCCGCGAGCGCGGTGATCGCCATCGCCAGCGGCACACAGGACAGCCAGGCCCACGGCGTGCTGAAGAAGCCCGTGGGTCCGACCTTGTTCCACGGGCTGTCGGGACTGGTCAGCAGCGCGACCGTGTAGGCGCCGACGGCATAGAAGCCGACGTAGCCGAGGTCGAGCAGGCCGGCCTGGCCGACCACGACATTGAGGCCGATCGCGATGATCGCGACCATGGCGAACTGCGCCATGGTGCCGCCGAAACTGATACCGGGCGTGTCCAGGAACGGCGGCGTGTACAGCGGCAGCAGCGCGACGGCGCCGAACAACAGCACTCCGAATAGCCATTTCTGGGTCCGCGTCAGGCCGTCCCACCAGGTGCGCAGACCGTCACCGGGGGCGAGGAAGCGTTTCGCGCGCGCCTCACTTGCCTGCGATTTGTCACTCATGCGGCCCCCTCGCAGGCTCGGTCGCCGCATGCGGTGTGCACTATTCGCTCGCAAGCTTCGCTCATGCCCGTGCCTTCCCGAGGCTCTCACCGAGTATCCCGGTCGGCCGGAACAACAGCACCAGAACGAGGAGCGCGAACGCGATGACGTCGCGCCACTGGGTGCCGAAGACGGCCTGCCCATAGTTCTCCATGATGCCGAGCAGCAGGCCACCGAGCAGCGCACCGCGCAGGTTGCCGATGCCGCCAAGCACCGCGGCCGAGAAAGCCTTGATGCCCAGCAGGAATCCGCCGGAGTAGATGATCCCCTGCGGCACCTTCAGCGTGTACAGCAGCGCCGCGGCGCCGGCCAGCAGACCGCCGATGAGGAAGGTGGTCATGATGATCCGCTCGCGTGAAACGCCCATCAGCGTGGCCGTGGTCGGATCCTGGGCGACCGCGCGGATGCCTCGACCGAATTTCGTCCTGTTGATCGCGATGTCGGTCAGCAGCGCCAGGACCAGAGCCGCCACAATGATCACGATCGTGACGTTGGAGACCGACGCGCCGAAGATCGTGAACTGCGCCTTCGGCTGGACCAGAATGATCGGCTGCTGCGCGTTGCTGCCGCCATATCCCTTGAGCAGCTTGGGCAGAACGAAGTGGACGAACTCCTGCAGCACGAACGACATGCCGATCGCAGTGATCAGGAAGGTCAGCGACCGTGCGCCCCGTCTTCGGAGCGGTCGATACGCGACGAACTCCAATCCAACGGCGGCCGAGCCCGAAACCAGCATCGCGAACAGCATCGCCACGCCGAGGTACACGATCGTCAGGACAACGCCCTTGTTGTAGGCGTTACCGCTCGGTGTGAAGCCCATGATGATGTCGAGCGCGAAGTACGCGCCGAACATGCCGAGCATGAAGATCTCGGAATGCGCGAAGTTGATCAAGCGCAGCACACCGAACACCAGGGTGTAGCCGACAGCGACCAGCGCGTAGATCGCCCCCCACG
Source organism: uncultured Actinomycetota bacterium (assembly GCA_963786995.1). Classification (GTDB taxonomy): domain Bacteria; phylum Actinomycetota; class Actinomycetes; order Mycobacteriales; family Mycobacteriaceae; genus Mycobacterium. The sequence goes on from CAWBBH010000014.1 coordinate 470,966, forward strand.
ACAGGCCGTCGATCGTCAACTGCCAGAAGCCGGTTCGCAGATTCTCCAGGTTGAAGTTGATGTCCGCGGCCAGGCACGCGTACTGGTTGATGCAGTCAGGGGGGATCAAGGTCATCCGGCGGCGGGCTCCTCGCGCACGTTATCTGAAGCGAAAGCGCGTCCGAGCTCATCAGTCTCGGACGCGCTTCGCCGCAGGATCACTGGACCTTGAAGATCCAGATCAAATTAGTGGTGAGCTCACCGTTGGGCGTCCACTGGTAATTGCGTGCCACACCCTGGCCGTTGTAGTTCCTGACGAAGTCGAGCAGCGCAGGCCGCGTGATCGCGCCCGAGTCGATGCCCTTCACCAGGATCGTGCCCAGGTCGTAGCCCTCGGCGCTGTAGGTGCCCGCCTCGGCGTTGAACTTCGCCTGGTACTCGTCGGCGAACGCCCCGGTCGCGGGACCGCACGGGCAGGACAGGATCGCGTCCTTGGCCGCTTCACCTGCCTGGCTGACGAACTGCGGGTCCTTCGTGCCGTCGGCACTGACGAAGGTGCCTTCGAAGCCGCCGTCCTTGAGCTGCTGGACCAGCGGAGCCGCCTCCGAGTAGTAGCCGCTGTAGAACACGGCGTTCGGGTTGACGCCCTTGACCTGAGTCACCGCGGCGGAGAAGTCCTTGTCGCCCTTCTTCACCGAGATGTTGCAACCCGAATCGGCCGTCGGACCGAGGGTGTCGCGCACAGCGGTCGCCAGACCGAGGCCGTAGTCGGTGCTGTCGTCGATGACGCAGACCTTCTCGTACTTCAGCCCGCGTCTTCATGTAGTTCGCGACCGACGGACCCTGAACCGCGTCGTTGGCCAGACCGCGGAAGAACGTCCCCCATCCGTTCTCGCTGAGCGTCGGGTTGGTTGCCGACGCTGTCACGGCGACCAGCCCGGCCTGGTTGAAGACACCACCGGTGGCCTTCGTCTCACCCGAGAATGCCGGGCCGACAAGGCCGATCGTGTACTGGTCGTCGACGATCTGCGGCGCAATTGCGGTCGCCTTCTGCGGATCGCCCTCGGTGTCGAACGGCTTCAGCTGGATCTGGCAGCCCTTGTTGGCGGCGTTGTGCTTGTCGATGGCCAGCTGCACGCCGTTCTTGATGTTGATGCCCAGCGCCGCATCGGGGCCGTTGAGCGCACCCGCCATGGCGATCGACACCGGCGGGCAATTGGCCTTTCCGTCGCCTGCGGGATCGGCGGGAGCCGCGCCCTCTGACGCCTTGACCTCGCCGCCCTTGTCGTCGATCTGTACCTGCTCGACGATCTTCAGGTCTGTCTGCGATCCCTCCTCTTCGGGCTGGGACTGCTGACAAGCAGCCATGCTGAGCACCACAAGTCCTGCGCTACCGAGCGCTACTGCGCTCCGTGCCACGCGACCGCGCACGTTTCCACCTCCGACTCAATGTTTTCATTGGCATCGACGATCCGGCTTTCACCAGCCAGTGCGCTGACGCTTCGGGGTAGAACATAGCCAACGCTTGGCCACGGTGCGCGTTTTCCGCCTATTGCTAGCTCGACGGCGCGCCGCCCTCCGGCCCATCGAGGGTCTCGAGCACCACCTCGGCAACGCGCCTCATCGTCGTCCGGCGATCCATCGCCGCCCGCTGAATCCACTTGAACGCCTCGGGCTCAGACATCTGGTGCTTGGTCTGGAGCAAACCTTTCGCCCGCTCGACGAGCTTGCGCGTCTCCAGCCGGTCGGACAGCGTCGCGACTTCCTGCTCGAGAGCGCTGATCTCGCTGAACCGACTGACCGCGAGTTCGATCGCGGGGATCAGATCGCTGATGGAGAACGGCTTGACGAGGTAGGCCATGGCACCGGCGTCGCGTGCCCGCTCGACCAGTTCGCGTTGGCTGAAGGCGGTCAACACCACGATCGGCGCGATGCGCTTGTCTGCGATCTCCGACGCGGCGTCGATGCCGTCGCGGCGCGGCATCTTGACGTCCATGATCACGAGGTCGGGCTTGAGGCTTTCGGCCAGTTCTACGGCTTCCTGCCCGTCGCCGGCCTCGCCGACGACCTCGTAGCCCTCCTCGCGCAGCATCTCCGCCAGGTCCAGCCGGATGAGGGCTTCGTCCTCCGCGATGATCACGCGATGCGGCTTGGCATCCGAATTGGCATCGTCAGTCGTTGCGCCGGTCATGGGTGCCATTGTGTCGGTCCCGGGCCGAGTCAGCGACCTCGGGGGATCCTCTATGGTGGAAAGCCGACTGCTTCACCGGCCCTCGTATCCCAACTGGCAGAGGAAACGGATTCAAAACCCGTACAGTGTGAGTTCGAATCTCACCGAGGGCACTTCCATGCCCGCGCCGCTACAGCAGAACTCTGGTCGGCACCGGTGCCAGCAACGCCGTCTGGACGGCCTTGGCCTGGCGATACCCGGCGAAAGCGCCGAGAAGGGTGAAGCCGGCGATACCGGCCACCCCCGGCGCTGCGGCGACCAACAGATCGGTGTTCGTCGCCGTGCGCAGGTATTCGGCATATCCGACCCGGAACGAATCCGGAAGCGTCCCAGCCGGTCGAGGTGACGAACCCGGCGCCAGCGGCCGGCCGGGCAGTGGCGCACTCGTCGACGGGACCGTGACGCCTTGGGGTGCGGGCGGCCGAATCGCAGGTGCGGCGGGCGGCGAGATCGCCATCGGGGCCGCCGCCGGCGCAGCGGGTGCCGCGGGAGGTGGCACCTCCGGCACGAACTCGCTGTAACCGGATCCCGGCGTGGCCGCCGCCGGAGCCAAGGGCTCAGTGAATGCCGCCGCGACGGTCCCCGAGTCTGTCTGCGCTGCAGCAGGTTTCGTCCGAATGACGACGCTGCGCGCGCTTGGCGCTGTGGAGACCGAGTTCACCCGAGCGGCCGTACCGTTGCCCGAGGCCTTCGTACCGCCGCCCAGCACATCGACTCCGACCACATTGATCTCGTCACCGCCGCCACCGAGGCCCAACACGCCGGCGTTGGACAGCGCCACACCGACGCACGTCGGACCGGCCACAAACGCACCACACGCGATCGCTGTTCCGATCGCACTCCGCATCACAGAACCATTCATGCTTTGCCGCCCTCGATTTATAGCCACCCCAGCGGTTAGCCGTAGTGGGATACCCGGTGTTCGGCGCGCTCACACACTTTGCTTACAGCAGGATGCGGGTCGGGGCGGGAGCCAGCAGCGCTTTCTGCAGGGCCCTGGCCTGGCGATAGCCCACGTACGCGCCGACGAGGGTGAATCCCGCGATCCCTGCCGTGCCGGGCAGGGCGGCAATGAACAAGTCGCCGATATCGGCCGCTCGGAGGTACTCCGCATATCCGGCCCGGTAGGAGTCAGGCATCCGCGCGGCTCCTGAGGTGCCCGGCGCCATCCGGTCCGTCACCCGAGGTGCGGTCGCCGTAGGCGCTGGCGGCCCGGCGGGCGCGGGAATGCCCTCCGGTTCGGAGAACTCCGGCGGCGGCGCGGCCAACGCAGCGACGGGCGACCGCGGCACCGCGGGCACGGCGTCGGCGGGCGCGGCCGCTACCGCCTCAGAGCTTCTGCGGATGATCACGCTGCGCGTCGCGGGCGCCGACGACACCGGCACAAGGTTCGCGGGCCGACGCGGGTTGACTGCTCGCGGCACGCCCCCGCCACCGCCACCGGCCGCGACGGTCACCGCTTCCTCGGGAACGCTCGCCGCCGAGCGCATCGCCGCGGGCTCGGCGGCCTCGGCGTTCTGCGGCGCGCTGCCGATCTTGGCGCTCGGCGGTTCGGCGGCAGCCGGTCCCGGTGCGGCTCTGGCGGACTGCGCGCTGAGCTCGGAACCCGGCCGCGGGTGGTGCATGTCGGATTTCTCGTCGTCGCCGAAGAAGTCGATACCGAAGAGGTCGGCACGGGCCACCGCGATGCCGGCGAGGCCCGGCCCGGCGAGCAGTGCACACGAGGCGAATGCGCAACTGATTGCCGCGCTACGAAACCAGAGCCGGTCCAAGCCTTCGTCCCCCACGGTCAGCCAACGGCAGGAGACCGACTTTACAACGCGGACCTAAATTGTCGCATCCGTCACAGCAGTGCGCTCGGTGCGCTCGCCTCGGCTTCTCCGGTCCCACTCCGCCATGACCTCCGTTGCGGTCGGCTTGCTGAGCAAACTGCCGACGACGAACACCACGAGACCAGAGGCCAGCCCGAAGTAGATCGGTTCGTTCGCGAAGATGTCACCGACGACAACCATGGTCGCCAGGGTCACCACAGTGCCGACGGCCATCGCCGCCACCGCGCCGACATTGGTGCCGCGCCGCCAGAGCAACCCTCCGAGAATCGGCACAAGCAGCCCGCCGACCAGGATGTCGTAAGCGACCGTCAATGCGGCGACGACATCCTGCAATATGCAGGCGATGACGATCATCACAATCCCGAAGGCGGCCACATAGATTCGGTTGTTCCGCAGGTGGTCGTCCTCGCTGCCCGCTTCGATGTCGCGCTTGCGCAGACGGGCGACGATGTCCTGGCTGAACACGGTCGCGGTGGCGATCAGCGCGCCGCTCGAGGTGGACATGACGGCGGCGAGGGCTGCGGCCAGCACCAAGCCCGCGAGAATCGGCGGCAATTGCATCTCCACGAACTCGGCGAACGCGTCGTCTCGCGCCTCCAGTACGGGCAGAAGCACCTTGGCCGCCATCCCGATCACAGCTCCGGCCACGGCGTACAGCAGGCAGTACACACCGGCGGCGGTGCCGGCCCAGCGGGCCACCCCCGGGCTGCGCGCGGTGAACACCCGCTGCCAGATGTCCTGTCCGATGAGCAGGCCGAAGGTGTAGATCACGAAGTACGTGAGGATGGTCTGGCCGCCGATAGCGGTGAACGATGTCGCGTCGGCGGGCAACTTCTCAGCCAGCCCGCTGATGCCGCCGGTCTTGTACAACGCGACGGGAAGCAGGATGAAGAAGATCCCGATGGTCTTGACCAGGAACTGGACGAAGTCCGTCAGCGTGATCGACCACATGCCGCCGAGCACCGAGTAGATGACCACGACGCTGCCGCCGAGGATGATCGCGAACACCCTGCCGATATCGAAGAGCGCACCGAAAATGGTCGCGTACGCGATCGTCGACGTGACCGACAGCATCAAGGTGTATCCGAACATGACCACCCCGGACAGCACGGACGATCCTGGACCGTAACGCAATTCGAGCATCTGGCTGACGGTGTAGACACCCAGCCGCTGGATCCGGCCCGCGAACAGCAGGCTCAGCAGCAGGATGCCGACGCCGATCGCGAACACCAGCCACATCCCCGAGATGCCGTACTCATAACCCAGGCCGACACCGCCGATGGTGGAGGCGCCGCCGAGGACGATGGCGGCCATCGTCCCCGAGTAGAGCACAGGCCCGAGCCGCCGTCCGGCCACGAGGAAGTCGGACTGTGTGGTGGCTCTGCGTTTACCCCAGAACCCGAAAGCGATCATGCCGACCAGATAGATGACGACGACGGCGATATCCATGACGTGAAGTCCTTTCAGCGGATGTCGAAGTGAATGAGCGTCGGACCGTCGGCTGCGAGCGCGTTGCCGACGAGTGCAGACAGATCTGCGGTGGAAGTGGTGCGAACGCCATTGGCGCCCATCGCGACAGCCAGTGCTGCGAGGTCCGGCGTGCGCAGCCTGACGCCGATGGGCGGAATGCCGCGTGCCGCCTCCTGATCCTGGATCTCCCGGTAGCCGCCGCTGTCCACGACGATGACCGGTACCGAAAGACCCTGCTCGACAAGCGTTGTCAGCTCCTGGACGGAGAACATCAGGGCGCCGTCGCCGAGCAGAACCGCAACGGGTGCACCGGGTCGGCCGATGGCGGCACCCAGCCCGGCGGGCAGCCCGTAGCCGAGCGTGGCGAAGCCGGGTGAATAGCAGAACCGCCGCGGTGCGGGCACGTCGAAGTAGTGCACCGACCCGAAATACGTGACCTGCGAGCTGTCCCCCGCCAACGCCGACTCGGCGGGCAGCGCGGCGCGCACGGCCGCGTTGATCTCGGCGTACAGACCCGCGTCGCCCGCTGCTTCGTGCCGGCATGCCGATCGCAGCTCCGCCGCATGCTCTTCTCCCCCACCCCGTTTGGCCGGTAATGCGTCGAACAGCGCTTTCAACGTGGCCGCGGAATCGCCGAGCAGGGCGTGGTCTGCGGGGCAGTTCTTGTCCAGCTGGGCGGCGTCGATGTCGCAGCGGATGACGGTGCGGCCGCGGATCTGGCCTTCCCACAGGTCGGAGTCGCCGAGTTCGGTGCCGACCACCAGCAGCGCGTCGCTGTCCGCGGCGGCCTTCTGCAATGCCCGCAGCCGGATCGACGCGCCGACCGACAGAGGATGGGCCTCGTCGAGCGTGCCTTTGCCGTTCACCGTTGTGGCGACCGGCGCACCCAGCGCCTCGGCCAAAGCGGTCAACTCGGTCTGCGCGTCAACGGCTCCGCCGCCGGCGATGACGAGCGGCCGGTCGGCGCCTGCCAGGAGTTCGGCGACTCGACGCACGGCGCCGCGCTCTGCCACAGGAGGTGCGACGGTCGCGTCGATCCGGGGTTCGCCGGTCCACACCTGCTCGAGGACGTCGACCGGGATCTCGATGTGGACGGGGCGCGGCCGCCGTCCGGTGAACCCGCTGAACGCCTCGGTCACGGCCGAGGCGGCTTCGTCCGCGCTACCCACCCGCCGACTCCATGCGACGAGCTGGTTCATTGCGCCGCTGGCATTCTTGGCCTCATGCAGCTGCCCGAGGTCGTGCCCCTCGGCGCCGGTGGGCATGCCCGACGACAACAGCAGGACCGGTTGCGATTCGGCGTACGCCGTCGCGGCGGCCGTCATCGCGTTGGTGAGGCCGGGTCCGCTGGTGGTGACCACGACACCGGGCCTGCCGCTGACCCTGGCGTACGCCTCCGCGGCATAGCCCGCGCCCTGCTCGTGGCGCGGCGTGACCGCTCGCACGCCGTTCGCCCCGAAATGCCGGTACAGCTCGAGGTTGTGCGTTCCGGGTATGCCGAAGATCGTGTCGACGCCGTGCGCGGCAAGGCTTTCCACGACGGCAGCACCGCCGTTGCGGTGATCCGTCATGCGCCTGCCGCCAGCACCGAGAGGAGTTCATAGGCGACGTGGGCCGCGGCGATACCGGTGATCTCAGCGTGGTCGTAGGCGGGCGCGACCTCGACGATGTCGGCACCGACGACGTTGACACCCACCAGGTTTCGCAGGCAGTGCAGCAGTTCGCGGCTGGTCATCCCGCCGGCTTCCGGCGTGCCGGTGCCTGGCGCGTGCGCCGGGTCGAGCACGTCGATGTCGATCGACACGTACACCGGCGCCTCACCGAGCCGACTCCGCATGCGTTCGATGACGGTGGCGAGGCCGTCGATCTGGAAGTCGTCCGAGCCGATGACCTGGAAGCCCAGCACCCGGTCGTCGGCGAGATCACTGGGCGCGTACAGCGGGCCGCGGATGCCGACGTGGAGGCAGTGCTCGGGGTCGAGCAGCCCTTCCTCACTGGCCCGGCGGAACGGTGTGCCGTGGGTGAACGGGGCGCCGAAGTAGGTGTCCCAGGTGTCGAGGTGCGCGTCGAAGTGCAGCACCGAGATCGGGCCGTGGTCACGGTGCAGCGACCGAATCAGCGGAAGCGCGATGGTGTGGTCGCCGCCGAGCGTGACCAGTTTGGTGCCACCGTCCCGCAGCTCGTCGGAGGCGCGCTCGATCGTGGTGATGGCCTCGGCGATGTCGAATGGGTTGACGGCGATGTCTCCCGCGTCGGCTACCTGCTGAGCGGCGAACGGCTCGACATCGAGACGTGGGTGATAAGTGCGTAGCAGTTTGGAGGCGGCGCGGATGTGCCCCGGCCCGAACCGGGCACCGGGGCGGTAGGAAACCCCGGAGTCGAACGGGATGCCGACCACCGCGACGTCAGTGTGGGTCACCTGGTCGGTGCGCGGCAGGCGGGCGAACGTCGGAGGTCCCGCATAGCGCGGCACCTTGGTGGCATCGACAGGGCCGATCGGCGGCTGTGAGGACGTCATGGTCAACAGGCTTCCTGAGATGCCCGCCACACGATATCGACAAAAGGTAGAAATCAGTACAACTGCGTTCGACGATATGTCCATGCTCACCGTCGCCGAGCTCATCGCCGACCCCGCCCTCGGCCTCGCACTGGTTGCAGGCGAGGTGCAGGCAGACCGGGAGATCGAAGCCGCCGCCGTCTCCGAACTGTCCCATCCCGGCCCCTGGCTGCAGGGCGGCGAGCTGCTGCTGACCATCGGGTTGCTGATGCCCGACAGCACCGACGGCTGCCTGGCCTACATGACGGAGCTGCATCGGGCGGGAGTCCGGGCGGTCGGCTTGGGACTGGGCGCCGAACTTCCGCATCAATGCGCGCCGGAGCGCCTCATCGCCGCCGCGGACGCGCTCGACATGCCGCTGCTGACCGTGCCCGACGGGGTTCCCTTCATCGCCGTCACCAAGGCGGTGTTCGCCTACCGCGCACGCGCCGAGCGGCGGATTCTCGAGCGCACCCTGCAGACGCAGCGGGCACTCACCGCGGCCGCCGTCAGCCCTGGCGGCCTGATGGGCATTCTCGCCGCGCACCGCGAAGCGACGGGTCGTGCAGGCGTCATCGTCGATCAGCTCGGCCGGGTGCTGGCGCAGACCGACTCCGACGGCGCCCAGCTGGTGGAGCGGATGGCGGGTCCACTCTCCTCCGTGCGCGACCACGGGCTCGCGGCCGCCGCCGTCGACATCGGTGAGGGACGTCGTCGCGAACTTCACGGGCTGGGTGCTCAGCGGTTACGCGCCTGGTTACTGATCGACGGCCCAGCGGAATTGCCTGCCGCAGAACAGATCACCGGCGACCTGGTCTCGCTGCTTTCGCTGGAGTTGGAACGCAGACACGGGCTCGACAGCGCCGCGCGCAGAGAGCGGGCACTGGTGCTCGACCGGCTGGCACGAGGCACGGTGGACGACGCGGTCGCAGCCCGCTGGCTTGCGTCGCTCGGGCTGAAGGACGCCGATCAACGGGCCGCCGCGATTTCGGCCCCCGACGATGCCGAGGACGTGGCCGCCGACCTGCTGACCGCCCTGCGCGATGCGCTGGTGCGGGTGGTCGGCACCGTCGTCGAGGTCGCGGTGCCCCTGGCCACCGATCTGCCCGCCGCGTTGGCGACGCTGGTACCCGACAGACCGGCAGGGATCGGCATCGGCGTGCGGCCTGGTGCCGTAGCGGTGTCGTTACGGCAAGCTCGCTCGGCGTTGCCGGCGAGCCGGATTCAGGGTCGCCATCTGCGCGCCGAGGACATCGCGAGCAGCCGGATGTTGCTCAACGCCGTCGGTCCGGATGCACTTCACGCGTACACCGATGCCGTGCTGGGTCCGCTCGACGCGACCGACCGGGCCGGCGAACTGCTTCGGGGGCTCACCGCGTTTCTCGAGCACAACGGCCACTGGGCGGCGGCGGCCGCGGCGCTGCGCGTGCACCGGCACACCATGCGTAACCGGATTGAATTGGTCGAACGGCTCACCGGACGACGGATGGAGTCGGCGCAGGACCGCCACGAACTGTGGCTGGCTCTGCGCGCCCGCGACATCACGGGCCTTTCGACCGAGCTCGCGAAGTAGGCTTCTGCCATGGCGCGCGGAGCGCGATCGGTCTGCATGCCCGAGCTGGCACGCAACAGCGTGGTGCCCGCCCGGACGCAGCACTACGCCGAAAGCGTCACCAGTCGCTTCCGAGTCCTCAAGATCGCAGCGATGATTGCGGCGGCGATCAGCGCCCTCTTCGGCGTCTTCCAGTTGCTGCTCGGCGGCCCTGCCTGGTGGGTGGGCGTACTCAATCTGGTCTTCGCGGCGCTGTTCGTGGCGGTGCCGCTGCTGTACCGGTTCGGCGAGCTGATCGCGCCGCTGACGTTCTTCGTGTCCGCGTACGCGTCGGTCGGGTTCATCTGCTACACGATGGGCACCGGATCCGGCCTGCAGTTCTACTTCCTCGTTTCGGCGACCCTCGTGGTGCTCGTGTTCGGCATCGAGCGCATCGTGCTGGCCTCGACGATCGTCGCGTTCGGCGTTGCCGGAACCATCGCCTTGGAACTGCTCGTGCCCCACGACAGAGGACTCGGGCCGCCATGGACCCTCACCGTCGGCTTCATCAGCTCCGTCGTCGGCTCCGCTGTCATAGTGATGACGACGATCTGGTTCGCGATGCGCGAGATCGCCGGGGCCGAAAAGGCGATGGAGGCCGAGTACCAGAGGTCCGAGTCGCTGCTGGCCAACATCCTGCCCGCATCGATCGCCGCCCGGCTCAAGGATCCAACGCGCACGATCATCGCCGACAAGTACGACGATGCGTCGATCCTGTTCGCCGACATCGCCGGCTACACCAAACGGGCCAGCGATACCACTCCCAGTGACCTCGTCCGGTTCCTCGACGCGCTCTACACCGATCTCGACGCCCTCGTCGACAAGCACGGGCTGGAGAAGATCAAGACAAGCGGCGACTCGTACATGGTGGTCAGCGGAGTTCCGCAGCCGCGGGGTGACCACGTCCAGGCCATTGCCTGTCTGGCGCTCGACATGGCCGAGGCCGTCGCAGACCTGAAAGATCCGCAGGGCCGCGACGTGCCGCTGCGCATCGGGCTCGCGTCGGGTCCGGTGGTGGCAGGCGTCGTCGGGGCCCGCAAGTTCTTCTACGACGTCTGGGGCGACGCGGTGAACGTCGCATCACGGATGGAGTCCACCGACGTCGAAGGCCGGATACAGGTGCCGCAGGCGGTCTACGAACGGCTGAAAAGCGAGTACGTGCTCGAGGAGCGGGGCCTCGTGGACGTCAAGGGCAAGGGCCCGATGCACACCTGGTATCTGGTCGGCAGACGCAACGGCGACCGGCCGGCCGACACCGAACTGGAAGGGCTCAGTCGCCCGACGACAGCTCAGTCGGTTTGAGCCGCTCAGCGATCGCCGCGAGCCGCCACAGCGTCTCGCGATTGCGCGGCCATGCCACGAGGTCGCCCACCTTGCTCGGCACGAGGGCGCCGACCCCGCTGACGGGATACTCCTCCATCGACACGCGGCAGCCATCGGGAATATCGCTGAGCCGCAATATGACCCGGGCGCCGCCGAGCTGTCCCTTGGCGTGCAGCACCAGCTTCTCCTGCGGCACACTCTCCTCGACAACCGACTCGTCGTCGATGACCAGCGGCCAGACGCCGATCGAGTGGCGGATCGTCGAGCCGACCTCGGGCCAGTTCGGGTCGACCGCCCGCATGCGGCTGTTTCCGACCACCCACTGCGAGTAGGTCCAGCCATCCGCGATCACGTCCCACACCTGGCTTCGCGAGGCGTGGATGTCTCTCGTCACTGTCACGTGCGTGGTGTACCCAATCCGTCGGGGTCCACGCGCCGACGACGGGCGGTGTGGCTCAGATGAGCGATCAGACCTTGCGGTTCTCGCTCTTGATCAGCCAGGCCAGCTTCTCCAGCCCGTCGATGAGCTGGTGCAGGATGTCGGCCGTGCTGGGATCCTCGGCGTCGACCTCGTCATGTACTGCGCGCAGCGTGTCGACGGTGGCGTAGATCCGCGCCGCGATCAGGTCGACGACCTCAGCGGTGCCGTGCTCGTAGGCCGGGAACTGCGGCAGCGAGGTGCCCGCGGTGACGGTGTCGGAGCGACCGTCGGGGATCACGTCGAGTGCGCGCATCCTCTCCGCGATGGTGTCGCTGGCGTCGCGGGCGAAGTCGACGAGCTCGTCGAGCTGGAGGTGCAGGTCGCGAAAGTTGGTGCCGACGACGTTCCAGTGCGCCTGCTTGCCCTGCAGATGCAGTTCGACGAGGTCCACCAGGACGCGCTGCAGGTGGCCGCTGAGCTGCGGGGATGCTTGAAAGTTCTGAATCTCTGCTTCGGTTCGGCGTGTGCTCATGCCTAGTCCAACGTGCGGGTATCTGGAATGACTCCAAATAAGCCTGTGAGTGGCGTCACACGTCTGCTGATCCTGCTGCGCGAGCAGCCTGGCGTATCCGGCGCCCATACCGAGCAGCACCAGCCCCACCACGATGAACACCGCGACCCTGAACATGCCGTCCAGCGTGCCGAGGTCGAACAGGAACAGCTTGGCCATCGAGCCCGCGACAAGCGCAAGCCCAGCGGCGATCGGCAGCGAGCGGTCGTCACGCGGGCGCCTGGCCGCGTACACGAAGAGCGCGGCGGCCATCGCGATCCAGCAGATCGTGGCGGCCATGTGGCCCGCGAAGAAGCCACCGCTGTCGCCGCCCGCCAGAACACCTGCGGTGACGGTGAACGTGGTTACCGCGTAGACGACGACGACTGCCAGGCACGCCGTCAGAACCTGGACCCCACCCGAGTCGAGCGCCTCGCGTCCGACCCAGAAGCAGGCGACCGCGACCACCGCGGCGATCAGCAGAACGCTCGAGGCCAGAACGGCGACCGCGTCGGGCGTCGACAGCGGCGTGGCTCGGAGGAGGGACGTCGGTGGCGCGTAGCCGAGATACAGAAGCCCGCCGACGATGCCGAACCCGACAGCGGCGACGCGCGCGCCGCTGTCTCGACGGCCCGCAACGGCAACGACCACGGTCATCGCCAGCAGCACGGGCGCGGCGATCTCGCCGTCGAAAGCGACCGTCACCGCGATCAACGCCGACACCGCCGAAGCGGCCGACAAGATGTGGCGGACGGGTCTGGTGACGCCAGCAAGCCGATCGGCGACGAGCACGATCGACAGCAGTGCCGCCGCCAAGCCCGTGGCCATCAAGGCGGCGACCGCGGGGGCCAGCGCCATCGACGCACACCACACCGGGAACACGCCTGCGACGGTCCACAGGGCCATCGCTGCCCGGCCGCGCGTGCTCGGCAGCAGCATCAGCGCGCCGACGATCGCCAGTGCGGCCGAGATCGCAGCGCCACCGGCCAACCATGCGTCGTTGCCGTCGCCGATGCGGGCCGCGATCAAGGCGATCAACAGCGGGAGTGTCGGAGCGGCGATACGCGCGCCGTGCAACCAGACCCAGTCCTTGCCGAGTTGGACGAGCAACGACGCCGCAGAGATGGCGAGCATGAACGCGATCAGCAGCATCGTGATGCCGTCGCTGACGATCGGTGCGAGCACGATGAGTGGTACGAGGACGAGCAGACCGAGGTGCTGCGAGTCCCATCGGCGAGCCAGCATCAGTCCCCCGCCACCGATCAGGGCGGCCATCACCAGGCCGAGGGGGGCACTCACCCAGTCATAGATCGTCGTGATCGCGATGACGTTCATGTAGGCCGCGGCGATTCCGGTGGCGGCCAGTGCGATCGCACCGACCCGTCCGCCGGGCCGGGTGTTCAGCCGGGCCGCGACGACGACGAGCGCCCCCGCGAGCAGAGCCCCTGCGCCGACACGGATTTCGGGCCGCAGGATGCCTGCCTGCGCGGCGAGCACCAGTAGCAGGACCACACCGATCAGCGTGACCGCCACACCGGCGACGGCAAGCACCTTGCCGATCCAGGTGGCGTCGCGCGGAGGCCGCGGTGCCTGCGGCGGCGGTGGGCGGCGGCTGCGGCGGCGCGTATACCGCCGCGGGCGGAATGTAGGGCTGCGGGTGCGGCGCCGGATAGGCGGGGGCAGGGTGCGGTACGGGCGGCGGCGCGGAAGGACGCTGCGCCAGAATGCGATCCAGTTCGGTTAGATCGGCGGAAACCCGGGCGAAGTGCACAGACATTGCCGCGAAATCAGCCGAGAGTCGGGAAACGACGGCATGCGCAGGTGCGGTCATGGCGTCATCGTCGCAAAGGGCGGGTCCGAGGCGGATGAGTAGGACTACCCGAATCCGCGGCTCCGTCTAGTCGTCGAGACCGTGTTCGATCGCATAGCGTGCCAGCTCGACGCGGTTGGCGACCTGTAGCTTTCGAAACGTCGCCTGCACGTGGTTCTCCACGGTGCGGTGGCTCAGCGACAGCCGGGCGGCGATCTGCTTGGCGGTCAATCCCTTGGCGACGTGGCGGAGGATCTCGGTCTCCCGCTCGGTGAGGCTCGGCGCCGACGTCGACTCCGGCCCCTGCGCGATCCGTCGGTACTCGCCGAGCACCAGACCGGCCAGGCCGGGTGTGAACACCGCGCGCCCGTCAGCCGTCGCCCGGACCGCGTCGCCGAGCTCGGTCTTCGAGGCGCTCTTCACCAGGTAGCCGGTGGCACCTGCCTTTACGGCCTCCAGCACGTCGTCGCGCTCGTCGGAGGCCGAGAGCACCAGAACCTTCGACGACGGCGAAACCGCGAGCACCTCGGCGGTCGCCTGCGCTCCGTCGCCGTCGGGCAGTCGCATGTCCATCACCACGACGTCGGGTTTGACGAGCGCGGCCCGCCTGCGGGCAGACGCCACCCCGTCCGCGGTAGCAACGACGTCGAAACCGTCGTCGGCGAGGTCGCGGGCCACCGCGTCACGCCATATCGGATGGTCGTCGACCACCATCACCGTCGGGGTATCGTCAGTTCCCATTCCGTCCCGCATCCCGGCCCGGTGGTCAGCTTCGCGCTGCCACCAAGCCAATTCAATCGCCCCACAATCGATTTGGCGATCCCGAGCCGACCTTCGCCGACCGCCTCCTCGAGCCTGCCATCAGATATCCCTACACCGTCGTCGCGGATACTGACCGTCACCGACTCGCCGAGATCCTCCAGAAGCACATAGACCTTCGCCTCGGGTCCTGCGTGCGCGGCGGCGTTGTCGAGCGCGTTGCCCGCCGCTGCGGCCAGTTCCTCGGCTACGGTCGCGTCGAGCAGCACCGGATCGGCGGGCACGCTCACCGACACGCGATCGGTTGCCCGTTGCCGCAGCAGCGCCCCGAGGTCGGTCAGCTCGCCGAGGCGCGGTTCGACGTCGGCGGAGCTGACGAGGCGACGCAAGGCCCGTTCCTGTTCGCCGGCAAGTTCGGCGAGTTCGGCTGTCTCACCGCCGATTTCGCGACCGCGGCGCGACACCAGGGCGAGCACCTGGATCGCGCCGTCGTGCACCTGCCGGGACAACCGCTCGCGCTCCTCGGTCCTGGCCGTCAGCCGGGCGGCGCGTTCCAGGTCGGCGTGTGCCCGGCGCGCCGTCTGCGCGGCCATGCCCACACCGAGGCCGACGGCGAGTTCTATCACGACCGTTGCGTTGCGGCCGAGGTCGTAGTTCAGCACCCCCTTGGCCAGGGTGCTGGCCGCGACGACCACGACGCCGCCGAGCATTCCGTAGATCGGCCCGAGAAGTATTGCGGCGGAGATGGTCGCGTTGGTCGCCCACAGCGTTGTCGGCCAGGACTGATTGTTCAAAGCCCACTGCTCGGACGCGATCAAGCCGGTGGACAGCATCAACGCGACTGCGACGACGAGTTCGGCCAGCACCCACGTCAGTCGACGACCGAAGCCCTCGAGGTAGGCGTACGCGCAGGCGATACTCCACGCGATCAAAACCCCGAAGAGCAACCACCCGATCGCCGGGTGTTCGAGGTCGTCGTTGATCGCGATTTGGAATCCGAACGCGTAAAGGCAACTGAGAAGGCGGAATACCTGCGCCGCCCGCCACAACGGCGTGACCGGATCCGGTGCGTTTGCCGGCGCGGCCACTACAGCACCTTGGACAAAAACGCCTTCGTGCGTTCGTGCTGCGGGTTGGACAGTATCTCGCGTGGAGGACCGCTTTCCACGACGACACCAGCGTCCATGAACACCAGTTGATTGGCCACCTCGCGTGCGAATCCCATCTCGTGGGTGACGACCACCATCGTCATACCCTCGGAGGCAAGCTTTTTCATCACCGCGAGCACCTCGCCCACCAACTCGGGATCGAGTGCTGACGTAGGTTCGTCGAACAGCATCAATTTGGGGTTCATCGCGAGCGCGCGGGCGATCGCCACCCTCTGCTGCTGGCCACCGGAGAGCTGAGCCGGATAGGCATCGGCTTTTTCCGACATACCAACTTGGTTGAGCAGATCCTTGGCCCTCGCGACGGCAGCGTCCTTCTTGACGCCTTTGACCTTCATCGGCGCCTCGACGATGTTTCCCACTACCGTTCGATGGGGGAACAGGTTGAAATGCTGGAAGACCATCCCGATGTCTCGGCGCTGCTTCGCGGCGACACGCGGGGAAATCTCGTACAACTTGGACCCGGACTCGCGGTAGCCGATCAAGTCGCCGTCGACGTAGAGTCGTCCCGCGTTGACCACTTCCAAGTGGTTGATGCAGCGCAGAAAAGTGGACTTGCCCGAGCCTGAAGGCCCGACCATAACGAGCACCTCGCCCTTGGCCACCTCCAACGTGATGCCCTTGAGGACGTGCAACGCCCCGAAGCTCTTGCAGACCTCCTCGGCCTTCACCATCGGTGTCATCTGGTCACATCCCCGGTTTCTGAATCTGTGCCTTGGCCAGCGCCTCGAGTTGCCTGCCGGTCAGTTTTCGTGATGCACCGCGGGAGTAGTACCTCTCCAGGTAATACTGACCGACCATCAGAATGCTGGTGACCACCAGATACCAGAACGCAGCGACCAGTAGCAGTGGTACGGGCTCGAATTCGCGGGCGGCTATCTCGCGAGAGGCGATTCCGTACAGGTCCAGCGTGAAGGGCACGGCGGTGACCAGCGACGTCGTCTTGAGCATGCTGATGACTTCGTTGCCGGTTGGCGGGATGATGACCCGCATCGCCTGCGGAAGCACCGTGCGGCGCATCGCCATCCCCCACGACATGCCCAAAGCCGTCGACGCCTCGAGCTGGCCTTCAGGCACGGAACTGATTCCCGCACGGATGATTTCGGCCATGTACGCGGCTTCGTTGAGCGCCAGGCCGAGGATCGCCAGCAGGAACGGGATGGATAGCGCCTGCAGGTTGACAGCAAAGAACGTGGGCCCGAATGGGACGCCCAGCTGAATGTTCTGGTAGATCGTCGGAACAAGACCCCAGAACACCAACTGCACGTAGATCGGGGTGCCGCGGAAAATCCACAGATACACCCAGGACACGGCCTTGAAGATCGGGTTCGGCGACAACCGCATCACCGCAAGAAGCACGCCGAGCGCGATCGCCAGCACCATCGAGTAGACGGTCAGCTGCAGGGTGTTGACCAGTCCGACCGCCAGCACCCGCTCGTTGAAGACGTACTTCGCAAAGATCTGCCATCTGTAGGCGTCATTGGACGCGGCGCCGTAGAGGAACAGCGAAACAAGAATGACGATGACGACCGCCGCCACCCACCGCCACGGATGACGCAGTGGAACGGCATCGATTGCGGTTGGGGAGGTGGCTGGCGACGTGTCGACATCTGTCATGTTCGGATCCGTCTAGTTGATGGCGCCGTTGATGACCGGCTTGTCGATCATTCCGGCCTCGACGCCCCAATTTGTGGCGATCTCTTTGTACGTGCCTTTCTCGATCAGGTGCTCGAGTGCCTTCTGGAGCGACTGAGCGAGCGGCGAACCCTTCTTGACCGGCCAACCGTACGGTGCTGCGTCAGCGATCTCGCCGGCAGCTTCCAGCTTGCCGTTGCTCTGCTTGATCGCGTACGCGGTCACCGGCGAGTCCGCGGACATCGCATCGGCCTGACCGAGCACCACCGCGTTGGTGGCAGCGTCCTGCCCGTCGAACGAGATGATCTGGATCGCAGGTTTACCCGCGTCCGTGCACGCCTTGCTCTTGGCGGGCAGTTCCTCGGTCTCCTCTGTCGTGGTGGCCTGCACCGCGACCTTCTTGCCGCAGGCGTTGTTCGGGTCGATCGGACTGCCCGGACGCTGCGCCCACAGGATGCCTGCCGAGAAGTAGGTGACGAAGTCGACCGTCTGTTCGCGCTCCTTGGTGTCGGTGAACGACGACATGCCGACGTTGAAGGTGTCGCCCTGAATCGACGGAATGATCTTGGCGAAATCGGCTTCGCGGTATTCCGCCTGAAGCCCGAGCGTGGCGGCGATCGCGTTCATCAAATCGACGTCGAACCCGACGATCTTGCCGCTGGGATCCTTGAACTCGTTGGGCGCATACGGAATGTTGACGCCGACGATCAGCTTTCCGGACGACTTGATGTCCTCAGGCACCGTGTTGGCGATCTCGTCGACCTTCTCCGCGATCGCCCCCTCGGGGGCGCTCGTCGAATCACTCGAACCCGAATCGCTGCCGGCCGAACACCCCGATAACGCAAGAGCGCCTGCTGACGGCGATCACCGTCGCTGCGCGCCACATCTTCCCCCGACGGATTTCCCATCCACCTAACACGGTTGCCTCTACTTTCTGCATTGGGCAGTTAACGTACGGAAGATTAGTGTGCGACGACGGCATTGCGCCGCGCTTCGGCTTATTGTGCTGTCGGGCCGAATTTCCCGCGCGTTGCTTGCGAATTCTTATCTGTGCCGTAAGCGCTGTGAAACACTTCGATCATGACAACCCACACTGCCTCCAGCTCTGTTGCCACACTTGTGGAAGTCAGCGCTGCTGTCCGGGTCTACTGTGCGGTGATACTCGGCATCACCGTCTTGCGTGGCCGGGCATCTCGATCCTGGTCGCCGCTATCGTGTTCGGCGCGTATCTGCTGGTGACCGGCATCGCGCAGGTCGTTATGGCATTCAGCCTCCACGTCACCGCCGGCGGCAGGGTGCTGCTGTTCGTCAGCGGCGCCGCAGCGCTCATCCTCGCCGTTCTCGCGTTCCGCCATTTCGGCGAGGGCTATGCGATTTTGCTGCTGGCCATCTGGATCGGCGTCGGGTTCATGTTCCGCGGCGTCGCCACCGCGGTGGCTGCCGTCAGCGACCCCACCCTGCCGGCCAGAGGCTGGAACATCTTCATCGGCGTCATCAGCCTCATCGCAGGTGTCGTCGTGATGGCCTCACCGATTGAATCGATCGTCACGCTGGCCATCGTGGTCGGCGTCTCACTGATCGTCATCGGCGTATTCGAGGTCGTCTCGGCGTTCGGGATGCGCAAGGCCTCCAAGACGACGACCACGCCTGCAGCGCCCCCGGAACCGCAGGCACCCGTCGAGCCCTCGGCGTCATGACCGACCCGCAACAGCCGCAATACCCGCAACAGCCGCAGTACCCGCAGTATCCGCCGCCACCGCAGGGGGGCCCGGCGGCTACCCGCCGCCACCGCCTCAGCCGTATTCGGGCTACGCCCCGCCGGAGCAAGCCCCGAAGAACGGCCTGGGTATCGCGGCTCTGGTGGTGGCGATCATCGCCCTGATCTCTGTCGTCGGCGGCGTGGTGCTCGGCGTCGTCGCAGTGATTCTCGGATTCCTCGGCTGGCAGCGTGCCAAGCGAGGAGAGGCCACCAACGGGGGCGTGGCGATCGCGGGCATCGTGCTCGGCATCCTCAGCATCATCGAGGCGATCGTCGTCATCGTGTTGTCGGTCTGGGTTTTCAACGAGGTGGGTGGCACCGACTACATGGACTGCTTGTCGAATGCAGGCTCGGATCAGGCTGCCCAACAGCGATGCGTCGACCAGTTTCAGAATCGCGTCGAGGACCAGTTCAGCGTGACGCTCACGACGCCTGCCCGACCGACTTCCTGAAGGCGACCGATAGCCGTTGCGTCCCTTGCGCTTTGGCTCCGGCTCGGAACCCGGTGGCCGCCTTCACCGCTTCGCGTCCGGGAAGTACTTGATGATGCCTTCCTGAACGACGGTAGCCACCATCAGGCCGGCCTGGTCGAAAAAGTGCCCGGTCCCCAGCCCCCGCGAATCGGCCGCCACCGGAGACGTCGTCGAGTACAGCACCCACTCGTCGAACCGGATCGGGCGGTGGAACCAGACGGAGTGGTTGACGGTCGCCGCGAAGATACGGTCGTAGCCCCACGACAGACCGTGGGTGGTGATGATCGAGTCGAGCACCGTGGTGTCAGACGAATACACGAGCGCGGCGCTGTGCATCACCGGGTCGTCGGGCATCGGCCCGTCGGCCTTGAGCCAGACCCGGTTGTGGTCCAGCCGCTCGCCCTTGTCGCGCATCACCCACGCCGGGTCGTTGGTGTAGCGCCATTCGATGGGCCGCAGTGCCTCCACGAAATGCGGAACCGTCTCCTCGTAGCCGATGAGCAAATCGTCGATCTTGGGCAACGACAACGGTTCTGGCACGTACGGCATCCCGATCGCATGCTCCAGGCCCCGCCCGCCGTCGACGAACGACACCATCGCCGTGGTCAACAGATCATCGCCCTGCACGACATCGACGCGGCGGTTGGCGAAGCGGCGCTCGCCGCGCAACCGGACAATTCGGAACTCCAGATCCCTGGTCGGATCACCGCCCGCGATGAAATGCGCCGAGATCGAGCCGGGCGGGAGCTCACGGGGCAGGCTTCGGGCGGCCGCGACGAAGGCCTGCGCGATCATCTGACCGCCGAAGGTGCGCGGCGGGTTCTTGCTGGGGTGCCTGCCAACGAAGGTGTCGTCGTCGATCCGATCGAGTTGCAACACCGCGAGCAGCTCTTCGAAGTCTCCACGCGGCACTGCGGCTCCCCTAGTCGCTAAACGTCGTCCTCCCCGATCCGGTGCACGTGGATCAGATTGGTCGAGCCTACTGTGCCTGGCGGAGCGCCAGCGATGATGACCACGAGATCGCCACGTTTGTAACGACCCAGCTCGAGAAGGGATTTGTCGACCTGACGGATCATTCCGTCAGTGGTCTCGATGTGCGGCACGATGAACGTCTCGGTGCCCCAGCTCAGCGCCAGCTGGCTGCGCACCTCGGGAAGCGAGGTGAACGCCAGAAGCGGCAGCGGGGTGTGCAGCCGGGCCAGCCTCCGCACCGTGTCGCCCGACTGGGTGTAGGCGACCAGCGCCTTGGCGTCCAGCCTCTCGCCGATGTCGCGGGCGGCATAGGAGATGACGCCGCGCTTGGTTCTGGGCACGTGGGTCAGCGGCGGAACGACGACAGAGTTCTGCTCGACCGCCGAGATGATGCGGGCCATTGTCTTGACCGTCTCGAGCGGGTACTTGCCCACCGACGTCTCGCCGGACAGCATCACCGCATCGGCGCCGTCGAGCACGGCGTTGGCGACGTCGGACGCCTCGGCACGGGTCGGGCGGGAGTGCTCGATCATCGACTCGAGCATCTGGGTGGCCACGATGACGGGTTTTGCGTTCTCCCTTGCCATCTGGATGGCGCGCTTCTGGACCAGCGGCACCTCCTCCAGCGGCAGTTCGACACCGAGGTCACCGCGCGCGACCATGACGGCGTCGAACGCCAGCACGATGGCTTCCAGGTTGTCGACCGCCTCGGGCTTCTCCAGCTTGGCGATCACCGGCACCCTTCGGCCGACGCGATCCATCACCTCGTGAACCAGTTCGGCGTCGGCGGGCGATCGCACAAACGACAGCGCGACGAGGTCGACGCCGAGCCGAAGGGCGAACTCGAGGTCTTCTATGTCTTTCTCCGACAGCGCGGGCACCGACACGTTCATGCCCGGCATCGACAGACCCTTGTTGTTGCTGACCGGCCCGCCCTCGGTGACCGAGCACACCACGTCGTTGCCGTCCACGTGCTCGACGACCAGGCCGACGTTGCCGTCGTCCACCAGCAGCCGGTCACCCGGCGAGGCGTCCTTGGCCAGCTGCTTGTAGGTGGTCGAGACCCGGTCGTGGCTACCCTCGCAGTCGTCGACGGTGATCCGGACCGTCTCACCGTTCGCCCAGTACGTGGGGCCTGCGGCGAAGCGTCCGAGGCGGATCTTGGGCCCCTGCAGGTCAGCGAGGATTCCGACCGCGTGGCCGGTGGTGTCCGACGCCGCACGCACCCGCTTGTAGTGGGCCTCGTGGTCGGCGTACTCACCATGGCTGAAGTTGAGCCGGGCGACGTCCATTCCGGCCTCGACGAGAGCCCTGACCACGTGGTCCTCACTCGTCGCCGGGCCGAGGGTGCAGACGATCTTTCCGCGTCTAGTCACGACTTCGCAGCATAGTCCCGATCGGTGTCCGTCACGCGACAGCCAGTGGAAGGGCACCGGGCAACACGGGGGCGGGGAGATCCGACTCACCCATCAAAAAGACGTCCACCGCATGCGCTGCGCTGCGACCTTCCGCGATCGCCCAGACGACCAACGACGCCCCACGGTGAGCATCGCCACAGACGAAGACACCGGGGGTCGTCGTCTGCCAGTCCGAACCGCACGACAGCGCACCGCGGCCGTTGAGCGTCAGCCCGAGCCCGTCGAGCAGCGCCATGTGTTCGACGCCGTCGAAGCCGATGGCCAGCAGAGCGAGTTCACAGCGGATCTCCAGCGTCTCGCCGACCGGGGTGATGTGCCTCCTGCCGTCGGCGTCGCGGGTGACCCTGACTTCGGCGATCTCCATGGCCCGCACACGTCCTTCGTCGTCCCCGACGAATCGCTGCACCGCGACCTCGTAACGGCGCGCCCCGCCCTCGGCATGCGCGGGCGAGGTCCGCAGGACGAGCGGCCACGTCGGCCATGGCGTGCGGGTCTGGTCGCGGTAGGTGGGCGGCTCGGGGTTGTAGTCGAGTTGGGTGACTGACGCCGCCCCCTGGCGGTGTGCGGTGCCCAGGCAGTCCGCGCCGGTGTCTCCACCGCCGATGATGACGACGTGTTTGCCGTTGGCCGACAGCGCTGACGGTCCGTCGCCTTCGCATTCCCGGTTGGCAGGCACCAGATGCTCCATTGCGAGATGCACGCCGTCGAGGTCGCGACCCTCGACACCGGTGTCCCTGCCGCGCAACGCCCCGACTGCGAGCACCACCGCGTCGTGGCGGTCACGCAACTGGTCGACCGACAGGTCCACACCGACTTCGCATTCGGTGACGAAACGCGTTCCCTCGGCGCGCATTTGCGCCAGCCGCTGGTTCAGCGTCGCCTTCTCGAGCTTGTATTCGGGAATCCCGTAGCGCATCAGTCCACCGAGCCGGTCATCCCGCTCATACACCGTGACCTGATGGCCCGCGCGGGTGAGCTGCTGTGCGGCGGCAAGTCCCGCAGGACCGGAGCCGACAACCGCGACGCTCTTGCCCGTCGAGATGGCCGCCGGCTGCGGTTCCACGCTGCCGGTCAACCACGCGTGATCGGCGATGGTCTGTTCGATGCGCTTGATGGTGACGCTGCCGCCGGTCTTGTCGTCGGCGATCGACAGCACACACGCCGTTTCGCACGGCGCCGGGCACAGCCGTCCGGTGAACTCGGGGAAGTTGTTGGTCGCGTGCAGCCGGTCGCTGGCCGCATCCCACCGGCCCCGACGCACCAGGTCATTCCATTCCGGGATCAGGTTGCCCAGCGGGCAGCCCGCAGTTCCCGAGTGGCAGAACGGGATTCCGCAGTCCATGCACCGCCGCGCCTGCTGGGACACCTCGAAGGCGCGCTCCTGTGGATCCTGCCGTTCATAGACTTCACGCCAGTCGCCGACCCGCTCGTCGACGGGTCGCTTGGCGGCTTCGACCTTGCCCACTTCGAGAAATCCGTGCGGGTCAGCCACGGCTGGCCTCCATGATCGCGGTGTCGACGTCTCGCCCCTCGGCCTTCGCCATCCGGGTCGCGGTCAGGACACGCTGATAGTCGATCGGCATGACCTTGGTGAACTGTGCGCTGCGCCGTGGCCAGTCGTTGAGCAGCGAAGCCGCGACCGTGCTGGCGGTGTATCGGGCGTGCCGGGCCACCACGTCGTGCAACCAGGCGTAGTCCTCGGGGTCGAGTCGTTGCAGTTCAACCATCTCGGTGTTGACCATCAACGGATCAAGGCCCAGCACGTAGGCGATCCCGCCCGACATGCCCGCAGCCAGATTCCTGCCTGTGCCGCCGAGCACCACGACCCGGCCGCCGGTCATGTACTCGCAGGCGTGGTCGCCGACGCCCTCGGCGACGGCGAGCGCACCGGAGTTGCGTGCGCAGAACCGCTCACCGACGCGTCCGCGGAGGAACACCTCGCCGGACGTCGCTCCGTACATCAGCGTATTGCCCGCGATGACATGGTCTTCGGGCAGGAACAACACGTCCTCGGGTGGCCTGACGATGACGCGTCCACCCGAAAGTCCCTTGCCTACATAGTCGTTGGCGTCACCGATCAGGTCGAGAGTGATGCCCTGCGGCATGAATGCGCCGATCGACTGGCCCGCCGAACCGCTGAGTGTGATGTGAATGGTGTCGTCGGGCAGACCCTGCGCGCCGTACCTGCGGGTGACCTCGGCGCCGAGCATCGTGCCCACGGTGCGGTTGACGTTGCGCACCGGCAACTCCAGGCGCACCGGATGGGCGTCCTCGAGCGCTCCTTCGGCCAGCTGGATCAGCGTCTGATCGAGGGCCTGGTCGAGTGCGTGGTACTGGCCGCGGACGCGGCGGCGCACAGTCTGCTCCGGGTTGTGGGCGTTGCTCGTCGTGGCGAAGATCGGCGTCAGGTCGAGACCCTGTGCCTTCCAATGGGCGACGCCGTCTGCGGTGTCGAGCATCTCCACGTGGCCGACCGCCTCGTCGACGGTGCGGAACCCCATCTCGGCCAGATAGCGCCGGATGTCCTCGGCGACGAACCGGAAGTAGTTCTCCACGAATTCGGGTTTTCCGTTGAACCGCGACCGCAGTTCGGGGTTCTGGGTGGCGACGCCGACCGGGCAGGTGTCGAGGTGGCACACCCGCATCATGATGCAGCCGGCCACCACAAGCGGTGCGGTCGCGAAGCCGAACTCCTCGGCCCCCAGCAGCATCGCCACGATCACATCACGAGCCGTGCGCATTCCGCCGTCGCATTGCACGGTGATCCGGTCACGCAGACCGTTGAGGATCAGCGTCTGCTGGGTGTCGGCCAGCCCGATCTCCCACGGCGCTCCGGCGTGTTTCAGCGACGTCAGCGGTGCTGCCCCGGTGCCGCCGTCGTACCCGGAGATCAACACGACGTCGGCGTGGGCTTTCGACACGCCCGCCGCGACGGTTCCGACACCGACCGAGCTGACGAGCTTCACGTGGATGCGCGCATCGGAGTTCGCGTTCTTCAGATCGTGGATCAGCTGCGCCAGATCCTCGATCGAGTAGATGTCGTGGTGCGGCGGCGGCGAGATGAGACCGACGCCCGGCGTGGAGTGCCGGGTCTTGGCGATGTTCGGGTACACCTTGTAGCCCGGCAGCTGGCCGCCCTCACCGGGTTTGGCACCCTGGGCCATCTTGATCTGGATGTCCGATGCGTTCACCAGGTAGTCGCTGGTCACTCCGAAGCGGCCGGACGCCACCTGCTTGACGGCGCTGCGCCTGCGCGGGTCGTAGAGCCGGTCCACGTCTTCGCCGCCCTCACCGGAATTCGAGCGCCCACCGAGCGCGTTCATCGCGATCGCCATGGTCTCGTGCGCCTCGGCCGAGATCGATCCGTAACTCATTGCGCCGGTGTTGAACCGGGTGAGAATGGAGTCGACGGATTCGACCTCGTCGAGCGGAACCGGCGGGCGCAGGCCGGTCTTCAGCTCGAACAGCCCGCGCAGCGTGCCGCCCTCACGCGACAGCCGGTCGACCTCCTCGGAGTACTGCTGGAAGACGTCGTATCGCCCGGTCCGCGTCGAATGCTGGAGCAGGAAAACGACTTCGGGTGTGAACAGGTGGAGCTCGCCCTCGCGCCGGAACGCGTACTCACCGCCGACGTCGAGCCTGCGGTGCACCCGTTCGGTCGGGTTCTCCGGGTACGCGCGGCGATGCCGCTGCTTGACCTCCTCGGCGAGCACGTCCAAGCCGACTCCCCCGAGCTGACTCGGCGTGCCCGCGAAGTATTCGTCGACCACGTCGCGGTCGAGCCCGATCGCCTCGAAGGCCTGCGCGGCGGTGTAGGACGCGACGGTGGAGATGCCCATCTTGCTCATCACCTTCATCACACCCTTGCCGAGGGCCTTGAGGTAGTTGCGAACGGCTGCGGCCGGCTCGATTCCGGTCAGCTCGCCTTCGCGCACCAGATCCTCGATGGATTCGAATGCCAGGTATGGGTTGACCGCGGCGGCACCGAACCCGATCAGCATGGCGATGTGGTGCACTTCGCGGGCATCGCCGCTTTCGACGACCAGTGCCACGGTGGTGCGTTCCTTGGTGCGCACAAGGTGGTGGTGTACTGCCGACACTGCGAGCAGCGACGGGATCGGCGCACGGGTGTGGTCGGAGTCACGATCGGAGATGACAAGGGTACGAGAGCCTTTGGCGATCGCATCGCAGGCCTGGTTGCACAGGTCTTCGATGGCATCGGCAAGGCCTTGGCCGCCGCGCTCGACATCGTAGAGCCCGCGCAACACCGTCGATCGCAGCCCGGGGTGTTCACCGTCGTCGTTGATGTGGACGATCTTGTTCAGCTCGTCGTTGTCGAGCACCGGCCAGGCCAGTTTGATCTGACGGCACGACGCGGCCGACGGCTCGAGCAGGTTCTGTTCGGGTCCCATCACCCGTGCCATCGATGTGACGACCGCTTCCCGGATCGCGTCCAGCGGCGGATTGGTCACCTGTGCGAACAACTCGACAAAATAGTCGTAGAGCAGTCTCGGGCGCTGGGAGAGCACTGCGGTGGGGGTGTCGGTGCCCATCGACCCCAGCGGCTCTGCGCCGGCTGCCGCCATGGGCGTCAACAGGATTCGCAGATCCTCCTCGGTGTAGCCGAAGGCGATCTGCCTGCGGACGACAGATTCGTGGTTGGGCTGCGTGCGAACACGGTCGGCAAGGGTCGCCAGGTCGAGCAGACCCGCGTGCAGCCACTCGCCGTAGGGGTGCGCTTCCGCCAGTTCGGCCTTGATCTCAGCGTCGGGAACGATGCGCCCCGCGGCGGTGTCGATCAGGAACATCGCACCCGGCTCGAGTCGGCCCTTGGCGACGATCTGCGCCGACGGCACGTCGAGGACACCGCTCTCGCTGGCGAGAATGACGCGGTCGTCGATCGTGCGCCACCACCGGCCCGGCCGTAATCCGTTGCGGTCCAGGACCGCCCCGACGACGGTGCCGTCGGTGAAGGTCACGCACGCAGGTCCGTCCCACGGCTCCATCAGCGATGCGTGGAACTGCCAGAAGTCCCGCAGGGGCGCAGCCAGTGACGAGTTGTTCTCCCACGCCTCGGGAATCATCATCAGCACGGCGTGCGGCAGGCTCCTGCCGCCGAGGTGCAGCAGTTCGAGCACCTGGTCGAAGGAGGCCGAGTCCGAGGCGTCGGGCGTGCAGATCGGCGAGAGCCGGGCGAGGTCGCCGGGGATGTCGGCACTCGCCAGCATCGCTTCGCGGGCGTGCATCCGGTTGCGGTTGCCGCGCACGGTATTGATCTCGCCGTTGTGGGCGACGAAGCGGAAGGGGTGCGCCAGCGGCCAGGACGGAAAGGTGTTGGTGGAGAACCGACTGTGCACGATCGCGATGGCGCTCATGCAGCGTTCGTCGCGCAGATCCGGAAAGTATTGCGGCAGCTGCACTGTGGTCAACATGCCCTTGTACGCAATGGTTCGGCTGGACAGCGAAGGAAAGTAGACGTTGCCTGCCTCGGCCCGCTTGCGCAGCGGGTAGACACGACGGTCCAGCTCGATGCCGCCGACGCGATCAGGTGTCGCGACGAAGATCTGTGCCATGTGCGGCATGCATCCCAGTGCGGTGGCGCCGAGATCAGCGCCGGCGGGATCGACCGGCATCTCACGCCAGCCGAGCACATCTAACCCTTCCTCCTCCGCGATCGCCGCGATCTGCTCGCACGCTTTTGCGCGCTCTGCGGGATCCGTCGGCAGAAAGCAGATTCCGGCGGCGAATGCATTGCAGCCGAAAGCGGTCGGCTCGGGCAGGTCGAAGTCGACCGCGTCGCGAAAGAGCTCGACCGGCAGCTGGATCAGAATGCCCGCGCCGTCACCGCTGTTGGTCTCCGCACCTGCGGCACCGCGGTGATCGAGGTGCTCGAGCGCGAGGAGACCGTCGGCGACGATGGCGTGCGATCGTCTGCCCTGGATGTCGGCGATCATCGCGACACCGCACGAGTCGGATTCGCGCTCCGGGTCGTACAGCCCCTGGGCATGCGGCAATGCCGAGAACAGCACTGAGATTTACCTCCGCAGTCTGGCGAAATCGTTCGTCCGGGACTGCAGCGGCCCGAAAACAGAATTGTATCAGCGCAGCTCGGTTGCTACCCGTCGAGAATCGTCGGGACCAGCGGGAACCCGGGCATGTTCCGCACCACCGTCCATGCGACCGCGAGGACCGCGATCACGACGATTGCGGGCATCGGAAAAATTGGTCTGCCGGTGCGCCACCGCACGACGGCCCACGCCAGCAATGCGGGCAGCCCGATGAGGAGGAAGAGGTTGTCGACGGCCGCGGCGGCCAGGTCTCCGTGCAGCACGTCGTGGGTCATCCTCAAGCCACCGCACGCCGGGCAGTTCCAGCCCGTCAGGAGCTTGAAGGGGCAGGCGGGAAAGACGAAGTCGGGGCTGTGCGGATCAGCCAGTCCGACGTAGGCCACGGCACCGCCGAGCAGCGCGCCCGTGCCGAGTGCGCCGTAGAGCCGTGCCCGGCTCGCTGTCGCGCTAGGTGCCCTCACGAAGGGGACGTCCCTCCGGGTCGCGCACCTTGTCGGTGAAGATCAGCACCGCATCGATGATGCCCCACACCACCGCGCCGATACCGCACGTGACAAGGCCGACCAGCAGTTGCGCAACACCGAGGCCGGTGTAGCCGAGGTAGATGCGTCCGATGCCGACAAGACCGAACAGACCGATGAGCTGCAGCAGCCCGGCCACGACCTTGGACTTCTCGGAGAGCGGCTCGCCGGTCAGCGGATGGCGGCCGTACGGCGCCGAGGGATCCGCGTAGGCCTGCGGGTATTGGCCGTCGTATGGGCCGGGCGGCGGATAGCCGGGCGGCTGGGGTGCATAACCGGGAGGCGGCGGCTGATATTGCGGTTGCTGAGGGGGCGGAGGTCCCTCGGTGCCACCGAACTGCGGCTCTGTCATGGCACTCAGCATGCCAGAAACCCGCCGCCCGCTAGAGGGTTTGCCCTGCGAGCAGCCGGAGAGTGTCGACAAGCCCGTTCACCGGAACGGACGGGTCGATCGAACGCATGAGGCCGAGCCCGATCCCGAGTGCAAGCACGACGGTGGCCGCCTGCCTGCTCGCCATCGTCAGCTCGAGATCATCGGCGGATTCGATGGCGGTGCGAAGCATTTCGACGATGCCGGCCAGTCGGCCCGCCATGTCGAGGCGCATGTGTTCGTTCGACCGCGCATGCATCGCGAACTCGACCTCCAGGGGCGTCCATCCCGGATCGCCGATGACGCGTTCCGCCCACTCCCGCAGCGCCTCGAACCTGTCGGGCTGCGAGAACAGCCCGACGGCGTCGGTGAGACGCTCGGCCCGTATCTCGTCGAGGACGGCAGCGCAGAGTTCGTCTTTGTTGCGGAAGTTCGAGTACACCGCGCCCTTCGAGTAGCCAGCGGCGTCGGCAACTTTCTCGAGCGAGGTCGGGTGGTAGCCGTCGGTGAAGAACATCTGCCGTGCGGTCGCGAGGAGTTGCGCCCTGGTCTGGGCCTGCCGCTCGGCGCGGGTCATGCGTGCCATGGATTCATCGTACTGCGTTGACATACCAAAGGACTCTAGATACCGTCGGTTTCTGAAGGAGAGGAGCCGTGATGGCCTATCCCGATATTGCGGTCAACGGTGCGATCGTCATGGTCACCGGCGGCGCCCGCGGAATCGGCAAGGCGACGTCCGAGCTGTTCGCGGCGCGCGGCGCGACGGTATGCGCGGGTGATCTCGACGGTGCCGACTACACCGTTGACGTGACGTCGCGCGAGTCGTTCGCGGCGTTCGTCGCCGCGGTGATCGACCGTTTCGGCCGCATCGATGTGCTTGTCAACAATGCGGGCGTCATGCCGCTGGGTGACTTCCTGTCCGAAGACGACGCGATCAGCAAGACCACCGTCGAGGTGAACCTATGGGGCTTGATCCACGGCATGCGACTCGTGTTGCCGCACATGATCGAGCGGGGTCGCGGGCATGTCGTGAATGTCGCGTCGATGGCTGGAAAGCTCGTCGTCCCGGGGATGGCGGTCTACAACGCCAGCAAGTTCGCGGCGGTCGGGTTGTCCGCTGCGGTGCGCGAGGAGTACCGCGACACGGGTGTCAGCGTGACGGCTGTGCTGCCCAGCGCCGTGCGTACCCGGCTCGCTTCCGGCGTGCCGCTGGGGCGCGGGCTGCCGACCGTCGAGCCGGAAGCGGTGGCGAAGGCGATCGCCGGCAGCCTCGCCAGTCGGCGCGCGGAGATCGCGGTGCCCCGCTATCTGGCCGCGTGGGACCTGCTGAGTGCCGCCGTACCCGATTCGGTGATGAGCCTGGCCCGCAAGGCGATTGCCGACCGCCGGGCGCTGACGTCGGTTGCGCACGACGTCCGCGGTGACTACGACCTGGCGATCGAGATGCAGGCGAGG
The DNA here is from genome assembly GCA_963786995.1 of uncultured Actinomycetota bacterium. Classification (GTDB taxonomy): domain Bacteria; phylum Actinomycetota; class Actinomycetes; order Mycobacteriales; family Mycobacteriaceae; genus Mycobacterium. The sequence goes on from CAWBBH010000014.1 coordinate 501,304, forward strand.
GATCGACGATGACGCGGCAACCCAGGGTCGTGATCATCGGTGCCGGTGTCGCGGGAATCGCCACGGCGGCAGCGCTGCAGCATGCCGGATTCAACGACTTCACGATTCTCGAGAAGGGTGACGACGTCGGAGGCGTCTGGCATTGGAACCACTACCCCGGCCTGACGTGTGACGTGCCGTCGCAGCTGTACCAGTTCTCGTTCGCGCCGAAACCGGACTGGAGCGGGGTTTTCGCGCCGGGAGAGGAGATTCAGCGATATCTCCTGGATGTCGTCGAGCGGTTCGGTCTCGACGATCGGCTGCGTCTGCAATCCGAAGTGGTGTCGGCTGTCTTCAGTGGCTCCACATGGCAGGTCGTCACCGCCGACGGTACGACGCTGGAAGCGGATTTCGTGATCGCCGCGACCGGTGTCCTGCATCATCCGTTCACACCGGACATTCCGGGACTCGACACCTTCGACGGCGACGTCGTGCACACCGCCAGGTGGGATGACGCCATCGTGACGTCCGGTCGCAGGATCGCCGTCATCGGCAACGGTTCCACCGGCGTGCAGATCGTCTCGGCGCTGCACCGCGACGCCGCGCGCATCACGCATTTTGTCCGAACTCCCCAGTGGGTGATCTGGGCACCGATGCGGCAGCCGCAGCCAACCCTTTTGACCCGTGCGCTCCGCAGACTGCCGTCGGCGAATCGGCGGCTGTACCGCGGACTGCTGTGGGGGTCAGGCATTTTGGCGGACGTCGCCACGAGGCCGTCCTGGCGCCGACGACTGGTGCAGAGCTACGCGCGGTGGTGCCTGCGCCTGCAGGTCCGGGATGTCGCGCTGCGAGAGCGTTTGACGCCGGACTACCAACCGCTGTGCAAGCGCCAAGTGGTCTCGGACACCTACTACACGGCGATCCAGTCGCAGAACGCCGAACTGATGACGTCCGCAATCAAGTCGGTCACCCCGCGCGGCATCGAGACCGCCGACGGCCGCGAGATCGAGGCCGATCTGCTGATCCTGGCCACCGGCTTTCACACGCACAACTACATGCGGCCGATGAACATCCTGGGCCGTGACGGATTGTCCATTGACGACGCCTGGTCGAAAGGTCCACGCGCATACCGGATGACAGCGATACCGGGTTTCCCGAACTTCTTCACGGTGCTCGGCCCGAACTCCCCGACCGGTTCGATACCGTTGCACTTCTCCGCCGAGTTGACCGCAAAGTACATCGTCGAATGGTTGCGGCGTTTCCAGGCCGGCGAATTCACCACCGTCGAGGTGACAGAACAAGCGACCACCAAATTCAATGATGACGTCGCCACCGCTCTCGGACCGACGGTGTGGAACACAGGATGCAACTCCTGGTATCTGACCGATGAGGGCAATATCGATCTCTGGCCGTATGACCGCAAGACGATGACCGCCATGCTCTCGCAACCTGACGATCGCGATTTCCACATCGCCTAGAACGGTGGGGGTTTGTTGCGTTCGGCTGACTACGCCTCGATGATGTCGTCGCGATAGCGCTCGAACAGCGCGAGGAACTCAGCTCGCTCGGCGTCGCCGACACCGTTCTTGGCCAGAGCCGCGTCCGAGGCTTTCATGTTCGTTTCCCACTCGACGTCAGTGATCCGGAGTCCGCTGTGCGATGTCTTCATGTCACGGCCGATGTACTGGCACGGTCCCCCACTAAGCGCGCACATTTGGTCGACCAGAAGCTGCCGACTCCGAATGACCGAGTCATTGCTGCGGCCACCGAAGAAGCGAGTGAAGGCGGTGTCCTCAGCCAAGATGGCGAAGAGATCATCGATGACGGCCGCGATCACATCGTAGCCGCCCATCCTGTGATAGAGGGACGTCGCCGCCTGGATCATCATTGCCTCCAACAAGGGTGATTTCCAGGCCTCATGGTAGGGGCCGAACGACTCAAACCGCGAAACATTCGCCGAATGCGAAGGGCCATCAAAACCTGTCGCGGCCTGCTCAGGTTCTCCTGATGCGCCCGAATCGGAATCGGCGTCGTGCACGTCCTCGCCCGGTCTCGGGGGCTTCGTCTGCCGCCTTCGCGGCTTCGGCGTTCTCGACGGCGTCGTCGTGCACCTCGGCCGCGGCGTCCTCAGCCGCTACGGCGTCGTCACCCTCCACCGAGCCGACACCACCGACCTCCGGCTCCGCGGCCTCATCGGCGGCCACATCGTCACCGGCCTCGGTTTCGTCGTCGTCTTCTGCGTCGGCGGCGTCTTCAGCGTCGGCTTCACCCTCAGCGTCCTCAGCCGCAACCTCGTCCGCGACCTCGGCGGCATCCTCGGCGTTCTCGACGGCGTCGTCGTGCACCTCGGCCGCGGCGTCCTCAGCCGCTACGGCGTCGTCACCCTCCACCGAGCCGACACCACCGACGGCCGGCTCCGCGGCCTCGTCGGCGGCCGCATCGTCACCGGCCTCGGTTTCGTCGTCGTCTTCTGCGTCGGCGGCGTCTTCAGCGTCGGCTTCACCTCAGCGTCCTCAGCCGCAACCTCGTCCGCGACCTCAGCGGCCTCCTCGGCGTTCTCGACGGCGTCGTCGTGCACCTCGGCCGCGGCGTCCTCAGCCGCTACGGCGTCGTCACCCTCCACCGAGCCGACACCACCGACCTCCGGCTCGCCGCAGGCCTCGTCGGCGGCCGCATCGTCACCGGCCTCGGTTTCGTCGTCGTCTTCTGCGTCGGCGGCGTCTTCGGCCTCGGCTTACCTCGGCGTCCTCGGCCGCAACCTCGTCCGCGACCTCGGCGGCATCCTCGGCGTTCTCGACGGCGTCGTCGTGCACCTCGGCCGCGGCGTCCTCAGCCGCTACGGCGTCGTCACCCTCCACCGAGCCGACACCACCGACCTCCGGCTCAGCCTCGGCAGCGACCTCATCAGCGACGTCGGCGGCTTCCTCAGCGTTCTCGACCGCGTCGTCGTGCACTTCCGGCGCGCTCTCCTCCGCCGCCGCGACCTCGTCGCCTTCGACCGCGCCGACTCCGCCGATGGCGACTGTCGGCTCGGACTCCTCGCCCGCCTCGGCGAACGCCTCCGCCTCCACGAGCTCGCCCGCCGGCGCCTCGGCGACGTCCTGGGCCAGTTGCTCGCTTTCGACAACCGCCTCGACGTCCGACGGCTCCTCACCACCGGAGTCGATCACCTCCGTGGCGTCCTCGTCTTCCTTCTCGCCCGCCGCCTTCGCGGCCGCGACAACGCCCGTCGCGGCCGCAACAGCGATCAGTTCCTTTTCGATCTTCTCGGTGGGCAGATTTGCTCCCGCGGGGGCGTGGTCGTCATCGTCGGCGTATCCGCGTAGTTCTGACGGATCCTCGCGGCCCTTGGGGGCCACCATGATGTAGACGACGGCGCCGATGAAGACGAACACCGACACGAACGAGTTGATCCGGATGCCCGCGATATGGGTCGCCATGTCGCTGCGCATCAACTCGACCCAGAACCGGCCGAAGCAGTAGGCCGCGACATACAGCGCGAACAGTCGACCGTGGCCGATCCGGAAGCGGCGGTCCACCCAGAGCAGCAGCCCGAAAACGACGAGGTTCCAGAGCAACTCGTACAGGAACGTGGGATGCACGACCTCGATCAGTTGGCCGGTCGACACCCCGTTCAACGTGTCGAGTGCACCGTTGGCGTCACGCCGCTCGTAGATCTCCAGGCCCCACGGCAACGACGTCGTCCTGCCGTAGAGCTCCTGGTTGAAGTAGTTGCCTATCCGGCCGATCGCCTGGGCCAGCACGATGCCGGGCGCGATCGCATCGCCGAAGGCCGGCAACGGGATGCCTTTTCGCCCTGCATCCGATCCAGGCACCGACGCCGCCCAGTGCCACCGCACCCCAGATACCCAGACCGCCCTCTTGAATCTTGAAGGCCGCGACCAGGCCTGCGCCGCCCGGACCGAAATACGTCGACCAGTCGGTGAGAACGTGGTAGAGCCTGCCGCCGATCAAGCCGAAGATGATGGCCCACAGGGCGATATCGAAGATCACTCCGCGCTCGCCGCCGCGGTCCGCCCACCGCTTGTTTCCGATGAACAACGCGGCGATGACGCCGAGCAGGATGAACATCGCGTAGGCCCGAATCGGGATGGGACCCAGATGCCACACTCCCTGCGATGGGCTCGGGAAGGAGGCAAGTATGGTCGTCGTCACGCCGAAATCCTTTGCCGCACACCGTCGGCCAATTCTTCGGTAAGCGCGCGGACGGCCGCCAGGCCCTCCGTCAGCGCCGACACCAGGGCCGAACCAACAATGACACCGTCGGCGTACGCACCGATCTGGGCGGCCTGCTCACGCGACCTGACCCCCAGCCCAACGCCGACCGGAATATCCGAAAGCGCTTTCACGCGTTGCACCAACTCGGGAGCCGCATTCGATACAGCGTCGCGCGCCCCCGTGACGCCCATCGTCGACGCCGCATAGACGAATCCCCGCGAAGCGTCGACCGTCGCGGCGAGACGTTCCGGCGTCGACGACGGTGCCACCAGGAATATGCGGTCCAAGCCGTACGTATCCGAGACCGCCAGCCATTCGTCGGCCTCCTCGGGAATCAGGTCGGGGGTGATCATCCCCAAGCCTCCCACAGCGGCCAGATCACGAGCGAAAGCGTCGATCCCGTAGTGCAGCACAAGGTTCCAGTACGTCATCACGACTGCACGGCCACCGGCCTTGCTGATCGCCTCGACAGCCGACAGCGAATCGCGCACCCGGACACCGCCGCGGAGCGCGGCCTCGGTGGCCGTGGCGATCGTGGGGCCGTCCATGCCGGGATCGGAATACGGCATCCCGACCTCGATGACGTCGCAGCCCGATTCGACCAGGGTGGTCATCGCCGTGATCGACTGCGGCACGTCAGGGTAACCGGTCGGCAGATAGCCAATGAGTGCCGACCGCCCCTCCTGCCTACATGCCGCGAACGTGTCGGCGAGTCCGTTTGTCATGTCGCCGCGGTCCCCGTGCTGTCGAGCAGGCCGAACCACTTGGCGGCCGTCTCCACGTCCTTGTCTCCGCGACCGGACATGTTGACCAGGATGATCGCTCCTGACCCGAGTTCATGGCCCAGCTTCAACGCGCCTGCGACCGCATGCGCGGATTCGATGGCCGGGATGATGCCCTCCGTCCGGCACAGCAATCCGAACGCATCCATCGCCTCGGCGTCGGTGATGGGCCGATACTCGGCGCGGCCGATGTCCTTGAGGAACGCGTGTTCTGGCCCGACACCCGGATAGTCCAGTCCTGCCGAGATCGAATGCGATTCGATGGTCTGGCCGTCCTCGTCCTGCAGGAGATATGAGAAGGAGCCCTGGAACGCTCCGGGGGTACCGCCGGTGAAGGTCGCTGCGTGGCGGCCGGTTTCAACCCCGTCGCCCGCCGCCTCGAAACCGATCAGCTTCACCGCGGGGTCGTCGATGAAGGGATGGAACACCCCGATCGCGTTGGATCCGCCGCCGACGCATGCCGTCACCGCATCGGGCAGCCGACCCGCCTGATCCTGGATCTGCGCGCGTGCCTCGAGCCCGATCACCCGCTGAAAGTCGCGGACCATCACCGGGAATGGATGCGGACCCGCCGCGGTGCCGAAGCAGTAGTACGTCTCGTCGGCGTTGGTCACCCAGTCACGGAACGCCTCGTTGATGGCGTCCTTGAGCGTCTTCGAGCCGGATTCCACCGACACCACCTCGGCGCCCAGCAGCCGCATCCGTGCCACGTTCAGCGCCTGTCGCGCGGTGTCGACGGCACCCATGTAGACCACGCAGTCCAAACCGAGAAGCGCGCAGGCCGTCGCGGTGGCCACGCCGTGCTGGCCTGCGCCGGTTTCGGCGATGACGCGCGTCTTGCCCATCTGGCGGGCAAGCAGTGCCTGGCCCAGCACGTTGTTGATCTTGTGAGATCCGGTGTGATTCAGATCTTCTCGCTTGAGAAAGATCCGCGCCCCGCCCGCGTGCTCGCTGAGGCGCGCGGCCTCGTAGAGCGGCGATGGGCGGCCGCTGTAGTGCCGCTGCAACCGGTCCAACTCGTCGAGGAACACCTGGTCGCCACGCGCCTTCTCGAACGCAGCCGTGACTTCCTCGATGACGGCCATCAGCGCCTCGGGAACGAGCCGTCCCCCGTACGCGCCGAAATGGCCTCTGGCGTCGGGGTCATGGGCGGTCGGCTCGGCGACCGCCGCACTGGAACGCGGCAATTCGGGGCCGGCGAGATCAGCCATCACTATCGCCCTTCGCGCAAGCGGCTCATCGCCGTGTCAGCGTGAGGGTTTCGGGCAGGACGGGTGCGTACCTGCGGTGACCAGATCGGCGACGGCGGTACGGGGATCACCGCTGGTGACCAGACCCTCGCCGACGAGAACCGCATCGGCGCCAGCACCCGCGTACGCAAGCAGGTCGGCAGGCCCCCGCACGCCGGATTCGGCGATGCGGATGATGTCGGTGGGCAGTCCGGGCGCGATGCGCGCGAAGCAGTCCCGGTCGACGTTGAGCGTCTTGAGGTCACGGGCGTTGACGCCGATGACCTTCGCTCCCGCCTGCAGCGCGCGGTCGGCTTCGGATTCGGTATGCACCTCGACCAACGCCGTCATCCCCAGGGATTCGGTCCGATCGAGCATCGACACCAACGCGGACTGCTCCAGTGCCGCGACGATCAGCAGAAGCATGTCCGCACCGTGCGCGCGCGCCTCGTGGATCTGATAGGGCCGGATGATGAAATCCTTGCGCAACACCGGGATCGACACCGCAGCGCGCACCGCATCGAGGTCCGCCAGCGATCCGTTGAACCGCCGCTCTTCGGTCAGCACGCTGATGATGCGGGCGCCGCCGTTCTCATATGCGCCAGCGAGTTTCGCCGGATCGGAGATCGTCGCAAGCGATCCCCGCGACGGGCTGGCGCGCTTCACCTCTGCGATGACACCGATACCGGGTTCGCGCAGTGCGGCCATCACGTCGAGTGGGGCCGGGGCTGCCTTGGCGGCTGCTTTGACTTCGTCGAGGCTCACGACGGCCTCGCGTGCGGCGACGTCTTCGCGAACTCCCTCGATGATGGAGTCGAGCACGGTCGCCGAACTCATAAGCCGTGAACTCCTTCCGCGTTCGCGCCGTCGTTCTGCCGCATGATCTTCATCGAAGGGTAGCCGTACCGAGCACACCATCCGTCACCGCCCCTCGGTGTCTGGTTTGGTGGGATCGCGGCCCTCATCGAGTGCATCCCACATCATCCGCTCGGACATGTCGTCGCCTGCAGAGGCGCGCCGTCGTGCCGCCTCCCGACGCCGTGCCGGAGCCTCGTATTTGTCGTCGTTCGACGCGACTTTGACCGGCGCCCGCATGAGTAATACGGCACCGGCGAGCGTGAGCACCGCGGCGATCAGGGTGACCACAGCCCCCCAGTAGTGGCGCTGCGTCCCCAATAGATCCGCCACGGGCACCTCGGCAAGGCCGGCTGCGCGCACCGCGACGTCCGGTATGACCCACAGGCTGATCGCGAGGTAGGCCATCACGGCGCTCAACGCCCCGACGACGGCTGCCAGCAGCCGCAATTGCCAGCGCGGGCCCACCGTCGACTTGAGGACCGCGGCAAGCAGGATCAACGCCAACGGCACCAGCGCCGTTGACCACGTCCCGCCGTTCAGCGTCGCGGCCTCGGGCTGACCGAGCCCGTCGAACGAGCTCACCTCGACCCACGTCATCCGCGACGCCACCCACAGCGCCCCAGCCGCCAGAACCAGCACGAGTTGTCCCATGTGCTTCATGGCTCGGTCAGCGTCTCCGCCGCGGCGATCGCGTTCAGCACCGCCTTGGCCTTGTTCGCGGCCTCGTTGTACTCGTAGGGGCCGTTGGAGTCGGCCACGACTCCCCCACCAGCCTGCACGTACGCGGTCCCGCCGCGCATCAGCGCGGTCCGGATCGCGATCGCGAAGTCGGCGTTACCCGCGAAATCCAGATACCCCAGGACCCCGCCGTAGAGGCCGCGACGGGTCATCTCGACCTCCTCGATGAGCTCCATCGCGCGCACCTTGGGGGCGCCGGTCAGCGTGCCCGCCGGGAAGCACGCGGTGACGGCGTCCAACGCCGTCTTGCCGTCTGCCAGTTGGCCCGTGACCGTCGACACCAGGTGCATGACGTGGCTGTAGCGCTCGATGTGGCTGTAGTCCTCGACGCGCACCGTCCCCGGGACGCACACGCGGCCGAGGTCGTTTCGGCCGAGGTCGACCAGCATCAGGTGCTCGGCGCGTTCCTTCTCGTCCTCGGCCAGCTCCTTTTCGAGAAGCAGGTCTTCCTCTTCGTTGGCGCCGCGCCAGCGCGTTCCGGCGATGGGATGCGTCGTCGCCCGTCCATCCTTGACTGTCACCAGCGCCTCGGGACTCGAACCGACGATCGAAAAGTCAAGGCCGCCTTCGGCATCGGGCACGTTGAGCAGGTACATGTACGGGCTGGGATTGCTGACCCGCAGCATCCGGTAGACGTCGAGCGGGTCGGCGTCGGTGTCCATCTCGAACCGTTGCGAGGGGACGACCTGGAAGGCCTCGCCTGCTTCGATGTCACCGACGAGCTTCTCCACGATGGCGCCGTATTCCTCCACCGACCGCTGCTTGCGGTTGCGCGGCTCCGGCCTGCTGAAGGTGGCCACCGTCGACGACAGGTTCGTGCCCAGTGCCTCGGTCATCACATCCAGCCGGGCCACCGCGTCGTCGTAGGCCCAGTCGACGCGTTCGTCGGTGCCGTTCCAGTTCACCGCGTTGGCGATCAGCGTGATGGTGCCCTCGTGGTGATCGACGGCGGCGATGTCGGTGGCCAGCAGCAGCAGCATGTCGGGCAGGCCGAGGTCGTCGACGGCCAGTTCCGGCAGCCGTTCGAGCTGGCGCACCAGGTCGTAGGCGAAGAAGCCGACGAGCCCTCCGGACAGCGGCGGCAGCCCGGCAACGGGCTCGGTCTGCAGCAGTTCCAGGGCGCTGTGCAGAGCCTGCAGCGGATCGCCGCCGCTCGGGGCGTCCTGCGGGGTGACGCCGAGCCACGCCGCCTCGCCGTCGCGCACCGTGAAGGCCGACGGGGCACCGGCGCCGATGAACGACCACCGCGACCATGACCGCCCGTTCTCCGCCGATTCGAGCAGGAACGTGCCGGGACGGTTGGCTGCCAGCTTGCGGTACGCCGACAGCGGCGTCTCGCTGTCGGCCAGCACCTTGCGGGTCACCGGGACCACCCGGTGCCCGGCGGCCAGCGCGCGGAAGTCCTCGCGCGAGGTCGTGACAGCCACCGACGGCCGCATGCGTGTCGAGCCGACGCCGAGGTTGGCAGTGGATTGCACGTAGTGATCCTCCCAGTCGCTAGGGCAAGACCGGAAATCAGTCAGGCGTAGCGTGACACCCATGAAACGTGGTGACAGGGTCTTGGAGTTCGAATTACCGGACCAAACCGGTGCTGTGCGAAGCCTCACATCGCTGCTCGCCGACGGCCCGCTCGTGCTGTTCTTCTACCCCGCGGCCATGACGCCGGGCTGTACCAAGGAAGCCTGTCACTTCCGAGATCTGGCCGGCGAGTTCGCCGCCGTCGGCGCGTCGCGGGTCGGAATCAGCACCGATCCCGTCGACAAGCAGGCCAGATTCTCCGACACCCAGAACTTCGACTACTCGCTGCTGTCCGACGCCGACGGGAAGGTCGCCGCACAGTTCGGGGTCAAGCGCGGGCTGCTGGGCAAGCTGATGCCGGTCAAGCGCACGACGTTCGTCATCGACGCCGACGGCACGGTGCTCGACGTGATCGCCAGCGAATTCAGCATGGAAACGCACGCCGACAAGGCGCTGGAGGTGCTCCGGCAACGGCAGTCGGCGTGACCGAGGTTCTCGCGCTGCGCGATGTGACGTTCCGTAGAACTCGCTCACCGTCAACGCAGGCGAGCACTGGGCCCTTCTCGGTCCGAACGGCGCAGGCAAGAGCACGCTGCTGGGTTTTTGTGCGGCGGTGACCTTCCCGACGTCCGGCACGGTGCACATCCTCGGCGAGCAGATGGGCCGCGTCGACCTCGCAAAACTGCGCCGGTTCATCGGCCACGTGAATCCACGTCACCGCCTCCAGTATTCGCTGACGGTGCGCGAGGTCGTGCTGACCGGGATCACCGCCACCATCGACACCCCGATGCGCTGGACCCCGAGAGCCGACGAACTCACGCGCGCCGACGCGATGATCGCCGCGGTCGGGCTGACGCACAAGGCCGACGATGTCTGGCCGACGCTGTCGCAGGGTGAACGCGGTCGCACGCTCATCGCGCGCGCACTGATCTCCGAACCGCGCCTGCTGCTGCTCGACGAGCCGACCACCGGGCTCGACGTCGCCGCGCGCGAGCAGCTTCTGGAGACCATCGATTCGCTCGACGAAACGCATCCCGAGGTGGCGTCGATCCTCGTCACGCACCACCTCGAGGAGCTCCGTGACGACCGACAACGTCAGCGCCGCCTTCGCACACCCCGTGGTGGTGGGTTACGACGAGGGCCGCTGGACCGCACGGGCGAAGGCCACTCGCTTAATCGAACCGTAGATCTCGATATTGCAGCCACGGTCGTGGCGCGGCCGAATTCACAGCCCTTGGCGCAAAAACCACGGCGGTAGCGAGCCGGCGACCCTAATGTGCCACCCATGGGGATCGAGCTGTCGTGCGGTCTACCGCCGGGACCGCAGTTCGCAGATCTCGCCGTCCTAGCGGAGTCGATGGGCTACTCGCGGGTGTGGATCTTCGACACAGCGTCGCTTTGGGAGGACCGCTTCGCGCACCTCGCGCTCGCCGCTGCCCGCACGTCGCGCATCGGGCTCGCAACAGCGGTCCTGATTCCTGGCGAACGGTCGGAGATGTCCATGGCGTCATCGATTGCCACGATTGTGCGGCTATCCGGGGGGCGATTTCGCGCCTGCTTCGGAACCGGAGCAACTGCTCGTCGCACGATGGGTCAGCGGCCGGTGACGCTGCAAGTGATGCGCGACTACGTGATTGCGGTGCGCCGCTTGTTGGCCGGTGAAACCCCGACAATCGATGGGCAGCCCGTCCGCATGCTGCATACGCACGCTCTCGCGGCACCGCGGCCGATCGCTGTCGAGATCTGGCTGAGCGCGTTCGGGCCCCGCGGAATCGCGCTCGCTCACGAGATCGCCGACGGCATAGTCGGCGGTCTACCCGTCGACCACACGCTGCCAAGCGCGATGCTGTTGCCCGCCACGGTCCTTGAGCCGGGCGAAGATCGCGACAGCGCTCGGGTAAGGGAGGCGATTGGTCCGTGGCAGGTCGTCACCTACCACGAGGCTTACGCGATCGCAGGAGCCGACGCCGTCGACGTGTTACCCGGCGGGCGCGAATGGCGCGAAGCGCTTGAAGCGCTGGCACCGGGGGGCGAGCGTCACCTGCTCACCTATGAGGATCACGTCACGCATCTCGCTGACCGCGATCGCCGACTGCTCGACCATGCCCCCGACGGCTTGGTGACAGTCGGGACGCCTGACGAAATCGGCGAGCGGGTGGAGGAATTGGCCGGACACGGAGTTCGGGAAGTCATCTACACGCCCAGTGGCGGAGATGTCGCGCGCGAGCTCACGTCGTTCTACACGGCCGCCTACAGGTGAGTGCGGAGGAATTCGTCCATGGCGGCGTAGAACTTCTGGATCGTCGGTGCGCTTCGGCAGAGACCGTCAGCGGTGTGATACATGCCGGGGACCGTCACCAGTTCGCAGGGCACGCCTGCCGCGGTGAGCCGCTCGGCGTAGTCGACGCATTCGTCGTAGAACAGGTCCAGGTCACCGATGCCGATCCAAGCGGGCGGCAACCCGCTCAGCTCGACCCGTCGGGCCGGCGCGGCGTATTCGGGCGCATCCGACATCCGGGGCTCGCGCCCGAGGTACGCGGTCCAGGCGAATCGGTTCGAATTGGGTGTCCACACCAACTCTCCACGGCCGCAGTGGTCGTCCTTCAGAACCGTCCGGTCATCGAGCATCGGATAGATCATCGCCTGGGCGCGCAACGCGATTCCCTCGTCGAGGGCGCGCTGGGCGACGGCCGCGGCGAGCCCGCCGCCAGCGCTGGGGCCGAAGACGCCGATGCGGTCGACGTCGATACCGAGCTCCTCGGCCTGCTCGCGCATCCAGTGCAGAGTGGTCATGCAGTCGTCCAGCGGGGCGGGAAAGGGGTGCTCGGGCGCCAGCCGGTAGTTCGGCATCACCATCACGGTGCCGAGCTCACGAGCGATGCGCGCGGCCGGTTCGGCCTCCAATTGCGCTGTGCCTACGCACATTGCGCCCCCATGCAATGTCAGCACCGCCGGTCGTGGTGCCGAGCCGGCAGTCGGCGTGAGCACGAGAACCTCGACCGGCCCGACTCGATGTTCGGTCACGTCGATGCCCGGCCCCGGATCCGATCGATAGCTGTATGCGCGGCGGATCACCGGCAACGTCAGCGTGGTGAACGGGACGGACATCGGGATGATGGCTGCGGTACGCAGTTCCGGCGCCACGGCCGACAGCGACCTGCCGAACGCGGCCGCGCGACGCGCCGCCATGGCGGCCGCGCCCACAGCCGCGAGCGCAGCGATCCTTCTCACGACTCCGGTCCCAGCAGCTGGTCGGCGTCGAAGCAGGTGTGGTCGCCGGTGTGGCACGCGCCGCCGACCTGATCGACCTCGAGCAGCACAGTGTCGCCGTCGCAGTCAAGCCGCACCGAGTGCACGTGCTGCGTGTGGCCCGACGTCTCGCCCTTCACCCAGTGCTCGCCGCGCGAGCGCGAGAAGTACGTGGCCCTACGGGTTTCCAGCGTGCGGGCAAGCGCGATGTCGTCCATCCACGCCACCATCAGCACCTGCCCGGTGCCCCGCTCCTGCGCTACCGCCACGAACAGGCCGTTGGCATCGCGTTTCAGCCGCGAGGCGATGCTCGCATCGAGTGTCATCGCACAACGATCCCTTCCGCCGCCATCGCCGCCTTCACCTCGCCGATGGTCAGCTCACGGAAGTGGAAGACGCTTGCGGCCAGCACGGCGTCGGCCCCTGCAACAACCGCAGGCGCGAAATGTTCCTTGGCACCCGCGCCGCCGCTGGCGATCACCGGGATGGTCACGGCACCGCGCACCGCCCGAAGCATCTGCAGGTCGAATCCGGCTTTGGTGCCGTCGAAGTCCATCGAGTTGAGCAGGATCTCGCCGACCCCGAGTTCGGCGCCGCGGGCCGCCCACTCGACCGCGTCGATCCCTGTGCCGCGACGTCCACCGTGGGTGGTGACCTCCCACCCCGACGGCGTCGGCGGCGAACCCTCGGGCACCGTTCGAGCGTCGACCGACAGCACGATGCACTGCGACCCGAACCGCCGGGACAGCTCAGCGAGCAACTCGGGACGGGCGATCGCCGCGGTGTTGACCGAGACCTTGTCGGCGCCTGCCCGCAGCAGCATGTCGACGTCCTCCACCGACCGGACACCGCCGCCGACGGTCAGCGGGATGAAGACCTGCTCGGCAGTGCGCTTCACGACGTCGAGCATCGTGGAGCGACCCGACGAACTGGCCGTGACGTCGAGGAAGGTCAGTTCGTCGGCGCCTTCGCGGTCGTAAGCCGCCGCGAGCTCGACCGGATCCCCTGCGTCACGCAGGTTCTGGAAGTTGACTCCCTTGACGACCCGGCCGTCGTCGACGTCGAGGCACGGGATTATGCGGACCGCGAGATCCTTCTGGTTCATCGGTACCCGTCCGGATCGCCGACGGCCAACACCATGTCGAGGAGTTCGGAGTGCACGCCCGGCACGCCGGCCAACACCGAGGTGGATCGCACCGTCCACTCATCGCCGGCCAGATCGGTGACGATCCCTCCCGCGGCCCTCACCAGAGCCACGCCTGCGGCGTGATCCCAGACGTGGCCGCCGAAGGTGATGGCTCCGCCGAGTATCCCCGCGGCGGTGTAGGCCATGTCGAGGCCGATGGCACCGTGCATCCGCATTCGTGAACACTGCCTGCTGAGCTGCTCGATGATCGCGAGCCGGAACCGACCCGGGAAGCGCCCGCGAGAATCGACGTCGAAGGTGCCGGTGCCGATCACACTGTCGGCAACTGCGGATGGCTTCAACGGCGGCCGTGCAACACCGTTGACGTACAATGGCTTTCCGATTACGGCCGTGAACCGCTGGTCGGTGAACGGCAACCAGGTCAGGCCGGCCACCGGCTCACCGTCGCGCACCAGAGCCAGCAGAATCGCCGCGGTCGGCAGTCCCGCGGCGTAGTTGAACGTGCCGTCGATCGGGTCGAGCACCCACACCAGCGGCGAATCAACGTCGGCACCGCCGAACTCCTCGCCGTGCACGTCGATGCCCGTGGTGGACCGCAACGCCTCGACCACCTGACGTTCGATGGCCAGGTCGACTTCCGTCGCGAAGTCGTTGCCCCTCTTCTTGACCGCTGAATCGGCGCCGTGACCGGACAGGAACGGCGCGACCGCCCCGTCGAGGATCGCTGCGGCCTGCGAGACCAGCGCGTCGAGATCGGTCTCGTCGAGCGCCATCGCCGACTACTCTCCTACCGCGGCCAGCGCCTGCGGCAGCGTGAAACGTCCCGCGTACAACGCTTTTCCGATGATCGCGCCCTCCACCCCACTGTTGGTGAGCGTGGCGATCGCGCGCAGGTCGTCGAGGCTGGACACTCCGCCCGACGCGATCACCGGTGCGTCGGTGCGCGCGGCGACGCCCGAGAGCAGGTCGAGGTTCGGCCCTTGCAGGGTGCCGTCCTTGGTCACATCGGTGACGACGAATCGCGAACAGCCCTCGTCGACAAGACGTTCCAGAACCGGCCACAGGTCTCCGCCGTCGGTCTCCCAGCCGCGGCCGCGCAGCCGGTGTGCGCCGTCGACGATCTTCACGTCGAGGCCGACCGCGACCTTGTCACCGTGCTCGGCGATCGCCTGCGCACACCACTGGGGGTTCTCCAGCGCCGCGGTGCCCAGATTCACCCTGGCGCACCCGGTGTCCAGCGCGGCCTGCAGCGACTCCTCGTCACGAATGCCGCCGGACAGTTCGACGGCGACGTCCAGCTTGCCGATGACCTCGGCCAGCAGTTCGCGGTTGCTCCCGCGGCCGAACGCGGCGTCGAGGTCGACCAGATGGATCCACTCGGCGCCGTCGCGTTGCCAGGTCATCGCGGCGTCGAGCGCGGACCCGTAGTCGGTTTCGCTACCGGCCTGGCCCTGGACGAGTCGCACGGCCTTGCCGTCGACGACATCCACGGCGGGCAAGAGAATCAATCGCACGGCGGACAACCTAGCGTCATCACAGGTCCGACACCCAATTGGCGAGCAAGGTCGCGCCTGCATCACCGCTTTTCTCGGGGTGGAACTGCGTCGCCGACAGCGCCCCGTCCTCGACGGCGGCCAGGAACGGCACGTTGTGCGTCGCCCAGGTCAGGCGCGCGTCGGCGTTACCCTCCCACGCCTGCGCGGCGTAGGAGTGCACGAAGTAGAACCGCGTCGAGGGATCGAGACCCTTGAACAATGCGCTGCCCGCGGCGGCGTCGACGACGTTCCAGCCCATGTGCGGGATGACCGGCGCATCCAGACGCACCACCGCGCCCGGCCACTGCCCGCACCCCTCGGACTCCACGCCGAACTCCACCCCGCGGGCGAAGAGGATCTGCATCCCGACGCAGACGCCGAGCACCGGGCGTCCGTCGGCGACCCTTTCGGCGATGATCTTCTCGCCGCCGATCTCGCGCAGCCCGGTCATGCACGCTTCGTAGGCACCGACACCGGGCACCACCAAGCCGTCGGCACGTGCGGCCGCGTCCGCGTCGGAGGTCACCTCGACGTCGGCGCCCACCCGCTCGAGGGCCCGCTGCGCCGACCGGAGGTTGCCCGAACCGTAGTCGAGGACAACGACGGACTTCGTTGTCACAGGCTGCCTTTGGTGGACGGCACACCCGTCACGCGCGCGTCGTACTCGACCGCCTGACGAAGCGCCCGCGCGACGGCCTTGTACTGCGCCTCGGTGATGTGGTGCGGATCGCGCCCGTAGAGCGTGCGCACGTGCAGTGCGATACGGGCATTCATCGCTATGGATTCGAAGACGTGCCGGTTGATCACCGTGTGATACGGCACCTCCGAACCGGCGATCGTGCTGTGCAGCATGTGTTCCGGCTCGCCGCTGTGCACGCAGTACGGTCGCCCCGACACGTCGACGGCGGCGTGCGCCAGCGTCTCGTCCATCGGGATGAAGGCATCACCGAACCGGCGGATGCCCTTCTTGTCGCCAAGCGCTTCACGCAGCGCCTGGCCGAACACGATCGCGGTGTCCTCGATCGTGTGGTGCCCCTCGATCTCGACATCGCCCTCGGCACGGACAGTCAGGTCGAAGCTGGCGTGGCTGCCCAGCGAGGTCAGCATGTGGTCATAGAACGGGACACCGGTGGAGATCTCGACGGCTCCTGTGCCGTCGAGGTCGAGTTCGACGACGATGTCGGACTCCTTGGTCTTCCGTTCGACGCGGGCGCGACGGTTGGCGGTCACTGTGCTCCTATTCGTGCGCTGGCTTCCAGCAGCGCGTCGTTCTCGGCGGCGAGGCCGATGGTGGCGCGCAGATATCCGGGGATACCCACATCGCGGATGAGAATGCCGGCGTCGAGATAGCGCTGCCAGGTGGCCGGCGCGTCGGCGAACTCACCGAACATGATGAAGTTCGCGTCGCTGGCAATGACGTGAAAGCCCAACGCGGTCAACGACTCCGAGACACGGATGCGTTCGGCGATCAGCACCTCGACGCTGGCGAGGGTGTCGTCTGCGTGCCGGAGCGCGGCGCGCGCCGAAGCCTGGGTGACCGACGACAAATGATACGGCAGCCGCACCAGCAGCATGGCGTCGATCACGGCGGGTGCGGCGATCAGGTAGCCGAGCCGCCCGCCCGCGAACGCGAACGCCTTGCTCATCGTGCGGGTGACGACGAGCTTGGTCGGGAACTCGCCGATCAGGTTCACTGCGCTCGGCTGCGAGGAGAACTCACCGTAGGCCTCGTCGAGGATCAGGACGCCGCCTGCCATCGCTTCCAGGAGGCGACGCAGTTCGTCGAGCGAGACGCTCTGGCCCGACGGGTTGTTCGGGCTGGCGACGAACACGATGTCGGGGTTGCGCTCCTTGATGGCGTGCACCGCCACCTCGGCGTCGAGGCTGAAGTCGTCGGCCCGGTCGGCGACCAGCCACTCGGTCTGGGTGCCGTCGGAGATGATCGGGTGCATGGAGTACGACGGGACGAAACCGATCGCGCTTCTGCCCGGTCCGCCGAACGCCTGCAGCAGCTGCTGCAGGATCTCGTTGGAACCGTTGGCGGCCCAAAGGTTTTCGACCCCGAGGTCGACACCGGTCTGCGCCGTCAGATACGCCGCCAGGTCGCTGCGCAACGCCACCGCATCACGGTCGGGGTAGCGGTGCAGTTCTCCTGCGACCGCGCGGACGGAGTCGGCGACGTCGTCGATGAGGGCCTGCGTCGGCGGGTGCGGGTTCTCGTTGGTGTTCAGCCGCACGGGGACCGCGAGTTGCGGCGCGCCGTAGGGCGACTTGCCGCGTAGGTCGTCGCGCAGGGGCAGATCCGCCAGGGAGATCGATCGACCAGGCGGCCCTGCAGTCTGTTCTTCGCGCAAGCGGCTCATCACTTCTCGAACCTCCGGCGCACGGCCTCGCCGTGGCTGGGCAGGTTCTCGGCCTGCGCAAGCGTGATGACGTATCCGGACACATCCTTGAGCGCGGCCTCGTCGTAGTCGACGACGTGGATGCCGCGCAGGAACGTCTGCACGGACAGGCCGCTGGAGTGCCGCGCGCAGCCCGCCGTCGGCAGCACGTGATTGGAGCCCGCGCAGTAGTCGCCGAGGCTCACCGGCGAGTACGCCCCGACGAAGATCGCACCGGCTGACCGGATTCGGCCGGCCACCTCGCGCGCATCGACGGTCTGAATCTCCAGATGCTCGGCGGCATAGGCGTTGACGGTCGTGATGCCCGCATCGAGGTCGTCGACGAGCACGATCGCCGACTGGCGGCCGGCCAGCGCCGCGGTCACCCGTTCCCGGTGCACCGTGGTTTCCAGCTGAACGGCGAGTTCACGGTCGGTGGCGTCGGCAAGCTCGACGCTCGGTGTGACGAGCACGCTGGCGGCCATCTCGTCATGCTCGGCCTGGCTGATGAGATCGGCGGCGACGTGCACGGGGTCGGCGGTGTGGTCGGCCAGGACGGCAATCTCGGTGGGCCCGGCCTCGGCGTCGATTCCGATCTGCGAACGGCATATCCGCTTGGCGGCGGTGACGTAGATGTTGCCCGGTCCGGTGACCATGTCGACCGGCGCCAACTCCGCACCGTCGGTGTCGGTGCCGCCGTAGGCCAACAGCGCGACCGCCTGAGCTCCGCCGACCGCCCACACCTCCTCGACGCCGAGCAGGCGTGCCGCCGCGAGGATCGTGGGGTGCGGCAGGCCGCCGTGCTCGGCCTGCGGCGGGCTCGCGATGACCAGCGAGTCCACTCCCGCGGTTTGAGCGGGCACGACGTTCATGACCACGCTCGACGGGTAGACCGCGGTGCCGCCGGGAACGTACAGACCGACACGCTCGACGGGAACCCATCGTTCGGTCACCGTGGCGCCGGGCGCGAGCGTGGTGGTCGTGTCGGCGCGCCGCTGGTCGGCGTGCACCACGCGGGTGCGGTCGATCGCCACCTCGAGGGCGGTGCGGACGTCGGGCGCCAGCCCGTCGAGCGCCATCTGCAGCTGCGCGGCGGGTACCCGGACCCGGTCCGGACGCACGCCGTCGAACGACTCGCCGAAGTCCAGGGCGGCGTCAGCGCCCCGGTCCGCGACGGCGTCGACGATGGGCCGGACCTTCGGCAGCACCGCTTCGACGTCCACGCCGCCACGCGGCAGCGTCGACCTGAGCCTGGCGGCGGACAGGTCGGCACCACGCAGATCGATGCGGGCCATGACGGGGGACGATGCGCTCACGCAGCCATTGTCCCAGAACAGGCCAAATCGATATCGCCGCGGCGGTCGGCGCCCCGCCCCAGCTCAGCGGACCCGAGTGCTCACTTGCAAAGATCGGTGATGGTCTTGTTGGCCTCGTCGGCTTCCTTCAGCCGCGCGGCCTGGCCGGGATCCGAGTTCGGGATGCCCGATGTCGACCTCGCACCGATGTCCATCAGGTTGTTCGCGAACTTGCGGATCGCGTCCGCCAGCTCGGTCGGCGTGTCCGGCTGCAGCCGGGCGAGCAGGTACTGGCCACCGTCGTAGAGGGCCAGACGAGCGTTGGCGGCCACCGCCATCGAGCCGGTGACATCCTCGGGTCCTCCTGGGGGCTGCAGGTTTGTGTTGATCTGCACGCCGTTGCGGATGACGTTGAACGATTCGCAGATGCTGCCCTTGGGGTCGTCGGTCGCGGTGCCCGTGAAGACCTGCCCCTCCGTGGACGGCTGCTTCATCAACGCCCACACCGCAAGACCTGCGGCTACCAGCGCAACCACGAGCGCAGCGACGGAAATAATGAAACCCCTTGAAGATCCTGTAGACCCCGTAGACCCTGTGTGCTCTGCCATGCGCGCAAGAGTAACGGCGAATGCGTGTTCGCCAGCGAACTTTGCGTCCGACTCGCCGTTTTATCTTCTGTGCCGTTCCGGCGACGCCCCTGCTATGCGTATCGTCTCCGGTCATGTCCGCTAAGGATCACCCCAACAACGCGCCGGGCGTGCCGATGGTGTACCCGCCCGCGTTCGAGCGCCTGCAGATCAAGTACATGAACCCCCTGGTCAAGCGCATCGCCCGGGTGATGCCGGGGGTCGCGAAGATCAAGCACCGCGGCCGCAGATCCGGCACGCCGTACGAGACGGTGGTGACACCGTTCCGCAAGGGCGCGACGTTGGCGATCGTGTTGGGGCACGGAAAGACCGACTGGGTGAAGAACGTGCTTGCCGCAAACGAGGCCGATGTCGTCTTCGGGTCGCGCACGGTACACATCGTCAATCCGCGGATCGTGCCCGCCGGTGGGGACGCCTCCGGCCTGCCTTTCATGGCCCGGATGCAGGCCCGGAAAATGGGAGTGCTCGTCGCCGACATCGCGTGACACACTCATCCGATGGCATGGGATGTGTGGCTGACCTTCGTCGGCGCGGCGATCGCGATCGCGGTCTCCCCCGGTGCAGGCGCGATCCAATCGATGGCTACCGGGCTGACTCACGGTGTGCGGCGGGGCTATTGGAGCATCCTCGGGCTCGAAATCGGGTTGATGCTGCAGCTTGCGCTGGTGGCGGCCGGACTCGGCGCGGTGGTCACCAACTCGATCGTGGCCTTCAACGTGATCAAGTGGATCGGGGTGGCCTACCTGGTCTACCTGGCTGTCCGGCAATGGCGGACAGCCACCGTCGATCTGCGCGAGCAGGTCGGCAAGGCGATGGACGGCGGAAGGCTCTCGCTGGTGGTGCGCGGCTTCCTGGTCAACGCCACCAATCCCAAGGGCCTGGTTTTCTTCCTCGCCGTGCTGCCACAGTTCGTCGTGCCCACGGCGCCGCTGATGCCGCAGTATCTGGCGATCGGGGCGACGATGGTCGCCGTCGACCTCGTCGTGATGGGTCTGTACACCGCGCTGGCCGTCCGGCTGCTCGCGTGGATGCACACCCCGCGCAAGCAGACCCTCGTCAACCGGGTGTTCTCCGGGCTCTTCGCCGCTGCGGCGGTGGTGCTGTCGCTGGTGCGGCGCGGGCCCGCTACCGCGTGAACACCGTCTTCCCTGTCATCGTCGGCCACACCGACGGCGCCTCGTCCCATGACGCCACCCGATCGACGGCGGGCGACAAATCGCAAGAGGCAGTGAGCAATTCGAGGATGTCGGGGATGACCGCCCGTGCGTTGACGCGTCCGGTGACGAAGCGCACGCCGCGGGTGTACATCGGCAGCAGCGGCAGCTCAACCCCATCGGTGAAATAGATCCCCGTGTCCGTGCAGACGCCGTCGGGCCAGGTCGCGCGCAGGGTGGCGGCGAGCACCGACGGGTCCATCGACGTGTGCACGGTGACCGGGTAGGGGTCCCACGACTTGTCCGGCTTCGCGCGGTCGTGCACGCGCGCACCGAGCTTCTCGGCCATTGCCAGCCGTCGTTCATCGGTGTCGACATAGTCGACCTGCGCGCCGTACGCCAATCCGAATGCCGCGGCATACAGGCCGATCGACAGCCGGCCGACCACGAGCACCCGGCGGTCGACCTCGTCGAGGGAGGCGAGCTCCGCCCGGTACGGGCCCACGCCGCGCCAGCCGTCGGGGATGTTGTCCGACAACGATGCGATGGAGACCGGATCGATCTCGGCGGGAACCCTCACCAGCATCGCGTCGGCGAACGGTACGAGCACGAGGTCTGACATGAACCCGCCGCCGTCCATGCCCGCCAGCGGCGCCATGCCGTACATCGACATCAGCGGAAGCGACGCGCACGAACCCGTGACGCCGCGCCGGCAGGCGCTGCACCGTCCACAGTTGATCTGAAACGGCACGACGACGCGGTCGCCCACAGCCACAGCGGTGACCTCATCGCCGACGGCGACGACCTCGGCGACGCCCTCATGGCCGACGGCGTGCCCGGAGGCATCGGCAGCACGCCCCGCGCCACGCCGACGTCCAGGTCGCAGCAGGCCACCGCGATCGGCCGCACGATCGCCTGCCCGCCATCGGAAATCTGCGGGTCTGCGGCTTGGCGCCACATGTACCGCCCGGCCTCGGAGAACACCAGCTCTTGCATCGGGCGGCCCTTCTTTAGTGGTCGTTCAAGTATTCTTGAGCGACCGTTCTAGTATTGTCAAGGGGTGCCACGTCCCGACCGGAGCCGTACCGCGCTGATCGACACCGCGGCCGTGCTGTTTCGCAGGCAGGGTTACGCGGCCACCGGCGTCAACCAGATCCTGGAGACCGCCGACGTCAAGGCCGGCAGCCTGTATCACCATTTCCCCGACGGGAAGCAGCAGCTCGCGGCGGCCGTCGTCGAGTCTGCCGGCGGTGAGATCGAACGCCTGCTGCGCCGGTTTCTCGACAGCGACTCACCCGTCGGCGACATCGTCAGCGGCTGGATCGACCTGCTGATCGTGCAGTTGGCGTCCGACGATCGCGACGGCTGCCCGATCGAACCCATCGCGAGCGAATCGGTCAACGCCAGCCAACAGGTGCGCGACGCGTCCGCCCGCGCGTTCGCAGGCTGGACCGCCGCTGTCGCAGAGCGACTGCGGGTCGACGGTTGGCCCCGGCGCGATGCCGAGCAGACTGCGCTGGCGGTCATCGCACTGATCGAGGGCGCCCTGATCCTGTCGCGAATCGCCGGCGACGTCGCGGCACTCGAGTCGGCGAAGGTGGCGGCCGGTTCTCTCTTGACGCGCTAGAGGTCCAGGCCGACGTCGAGCACCCGCACCGAGTGGGTGAGCGCGCCCACGGCCAGATAGTCGACGCCCGTCCCCGCGTATTCGGCCGCCGTGTCCAACGAGAGCCCGCCGGACGACTCGAGCTTGGTCTGCGGAGCCCTGGCGTCGCGGCGCTGGGCCGCGATCTGTGTCTGCCACACCGGAAAATTGTCCAGCAGAACAAGTTCCACGTCCTCGGCCAGCACGTCGTCGAGCTGTTCGAGGGAATCGACCTCGACTTCGCACGGCAGGTCCGGCGCCACCTCGCGGACAGCGCGCAACGCAGCGAGCACGGAGCCCGCGGCCGCGACATGGTTGTCCTTGATGAGCGCCGCGTCGCCCAGCCCCATCCGGTGGTTGACGCCGCCGCCGACTCGTACCGCGTACTTCTGCAGCGCGCGCAGCCCCGGCAACGTCTTACGGGTGTCGCGGATCTTCGCGTTGGTGCCCGAAACCGCCTCGACCCACGCCGCTGTCGTCGTCGCAATGCCGGACAGGTGGCAGACCACGTTCAGCATCGTCCGCTCGGCGGTCAGCAGACCCCGCGTTTCCGCCTCCACGACCAGCACCACACCGCCCGCATCGAGGCGGGCGCCGTCCTCGACCCGCTCCTTCACCCGATAGCCGTCGCGGCCGAGCACCTCGTCGAGGACCAGCAACGCGACGTCGACCCCGGCGATCACGCCTGGTTCCCGCGTCACCATGGACGCCGTCGTGGTGGCATCGGCGGGCACGGTCGCCAGCGTGGTCACGTCGGGTCCGTAGCGCAGGTCCTCCTCGAGTGCGCGCGCGATCACCCGGCGAGCTTCCGTCAGCTCGTCTGCGTTGAGCTCCATCAGCAGCAGGCCGCCGCGAACACCTGGCTGTGCGCCAACGCGGGGTCGGTGTCCGGGAAATCGGCGCGGTGGTGGCAGCCCCGTGATTCGTTGCGCGCCAACGCTGCTCCCGCAACAGCGCGGGCCGTCGCGGTCAAGGCCACATCCTCGAAGCTCGCCCGGCAGTCGAGATCGCGCGGATCCGCGGCGTCGAGCTCGCGGATCAGCTGCGCCAGCCCGTCGGCGTCTCTGACCACCGACGCGTAGCGCGACATCGCCCGCTGCAACTTCCTGCGCGGCAACGCGACCCGCGTCTCGGCCTCGCCGAGTTCGGCATGGGCGGCGTCGGCGTCGAGGGCGTGCGCGGCCGCGCCGCGTCCGGCGCGTGCGCCGACCACGAGACCCTCGAGGAGGCTGTTGGACGCCAGCCGGTTCGCGCCGTGCATCCCTGTGCGGGCCACCTCGCCCGCCGCGAACAGCCCGGCAAGCTCGGTGCGGCCGTCGACGTCGGTGACGACACCGCCGCAGCTGTAGTGCGCGCCGGGCACCACCGGAATCGGTTGGCGCGTCGGGTCGATGCCTGCCGCGAGGCACGCCGCGGTGACGGTCGGGAACCGACGGTCGAAGTCGGCGATGCCTCTGGCGTCGAGGTAGGCGCAGGGATCGCCGGTCTCCCGCAACCGGGCGTCGATGGCGCCCGCGACGACATCGCGCGGGGCGAGATCCCCCATCGGGTGAACGCCCGCGGTGATCGAATTGCCCCGGCGGTCGAGCAGGATTCCGCCTTCACCGCGAACGGCCTCGGTGATCAGCGGCCGGCGACCGCCCGCGTCGCCGTCGAACAGCATGGTCGGATGGAACTGGATGAACTCGATGTCGCTGATCGGCACGCCTGCCGACAAGGCAAGCGCCACACCGTCTCCGGTGGATCCCTCGGGGTTGGTCGTAGCCGAGTAGAGGTGCCCGAGACCGCCCGTTGCGAGGATCACCGACGGCGCGTGCACGATGCCCGGACCATCCTCGTTGAGGACGTGCACACCGGTCACCGCGCCGTCGGCGTGAAGAATGTCGAGCGCGACGTGGTTACGCCGGATGTCGAGCGTCGCCGCGGCATGGTCCAGCGCCCGCTGCACCTCGGCTCCTGTTGCGTCGCCGCCGGAATGGATGATTCGGCGACGCGAATGACCGCCCTCCCGGGTCAGCGACCAGCGACCGGGTTCGGCTTCATCGAACCGTGCTCCGTCGTCGACCAGTTCGCGGACGGCGCGGTAGCCGTCGGACACGATCGAGCGGACGGCCTGCGGATCGCACAGCCCGGCGCCCGCGGCGACGGTGTCGGCGACGTGGGCGTCGATCGAGTCATCGGTGTCCGGCAGCACCACGGCGATACCGCCCTGCGCGTAGAACGTCGCAGTGTCGGCCGCCTTGCTCAGCACGACAACGGTGCGGCCGCGCCGATGTGCGGCGAGGGCGGCCACCAGACCGGCCACCCCGGTGCCGACCACCACCACGTCGGCCCGCTGGTGCCACATCATTCACCTCCGCCGGGCGTGCCGATCTCGATCATTCGCTGCACGCTTGCCCGCGCGCGGCGTGCGACGTCGGGGTCGACGTCGACCTCGTCGGCGCCTTCGATCAGACACCGCAGAACCGCCGCGGGCGTGATCATCTTCATGTACTTGCAGGACGCCCTGTCGTTGACGGCTCGGAAGTCGACTTCCGGCGCGGCGCGTCGCAACTGGTGCAGCATTCCGACCTCGGTGGCAACCAGCACCTGACGGGCCCTGGTGTCCCGTGCGGCGTCGAGCATGCCACCGGTCGACAGGATCTTCACTCGGTCTTCGGGGAACGCGCCCTCGCCTGCCAAGTACAGAGCCGATGTCGCACAACCACATTCGGGGTGCACGTAGAGTTCGGCGTCCGGATGCGCGAGCGCCTTCTCGGCCAGCTCGTCGCCGTTGATCCCGGCGTGCACGTGGCACTCACCGGCCCAGATGTGCAGATTCTGCCGCCCGGTGATGCGCCGGACGTGGGCACCGAGGAACTGATCCGGGCAGAACAGCACGTCACGGTCTTCTGGAATGGAGGCCACCACCTCCACCGCGTTGGACGACGTGCAGCAGATGTCGGTCTCGGCCTTCACCGCAGCGGTGGTGTTGACGTAGGAGACCACGACCGCGCCGGGATATTCGGCCTTCCACGCGCGCAGGTCGTCGGCGGTGATCGAGTCGGCGAGCGAGCAGCCTGCGCGCTGATCCGGAATCAGCACCGTTTTCTCCGGAGACAGGATCTTGGCCGTCTCGGCCATGAAGTGCACGCCGCAGAAGACGATGGTCTCCTCGGCCACGTCGGCGGCGATCCGCGACAGCGCCAACGAGTCGCCGACGTGGTCGGCGACATCCTGGATGGCCGGCAGCTGGTAGTTGTGCGCCAGCAGCGTCGCGCCACGAAGATCGGCAAGGCGCCGGACCTCGGCGGCCCACTCTTCGTCTCCCTCGACGCCGGAATAGCCGGTCGGACCGTTGACGATCCGTTCGTCGGTCACCGTCATGGCCATCTCCTCGCTTACGCTAGGTTTTCGACTTACAATCGAAAACATGGCTAATCGTAGCACTGCCCACGAAGTGCTGGCCGTCGTCTTTCAAGTTCGGCAGCTGAGCACACGGAACCCGCAGCTCAGCGTGCTGCTGTGGGAACGGGCCATGCAGCCCCAGCGTGGCGCGTGGTCGCTGCCCGGAGGACAGCTGCGTCACGACGAGGACATGACCAGTTCAGTTCGGCGACAACTCGCCGAGAAGGTCGACCTGCGTGAGTTAGCTCACCTCGAACAGCTCGCGGTGTTCTCCGATCCGCATCGGGTTCCCGGCTCGCGCACCATCGCCTCGACGTTTCTCGGACTCGTGCCCTCCCCCGCCACCCCCGAGTTGCCGTCCGACACCCGGTGGCATCCGGTGAACGCGCTGCCGCCGATGGCATTCGACCACGGGCCGATGGTCGAACACGCCCGCACCCGGCTGGTGGCCAAGATGTCATATACCAATATCGGATTTGCCTTGGCGCCAAAGGAATTCGCCCTGTCGACGCTGCGCGACATCTACGGGGCCGCGCTCGGCCATCAGGTCGACGCGACGAATCTGCAACGCGTGCTCGGCCGCCGCGGTGTCATCACGCCCACCGGAACCACCGCGCGCTCGGGCCGCAGCGGCGGACGGCCCGCGGCCCTGTATCGCTTCGCGGACTCGGCCTACCGGGTCACCGACGAGTTCGCGGCCCTGCGGCCGCCGGGGTGACTCCCGGCGAGCCGGTTGGCTTCTTAGAGCTTCCTTACGCGATACTGACCCGATGGACTTGGGCAATGTCGCACCGGCCACCACCGGCGCCGAGTGGATCGGTTCCGTGCCGCATCAGGACATCGAGCGCGGCGTTCGCCCTGTGTTGCCCCGCGACGATGCCTTCTACGACCCACCGCAGGGCTTCCAGCACGCCGCGCCCGGCACCGTGCTGCGCAGCCGTGACGTCGAGGTGGCCTTTCTCGGGTTGATCCCGCAGAAATTCACCGCCACCCAGCTGCTCTACCGCACCACCGACATGCACGGCGAGCCGGAGGCGAGCGTCACCACGGTGATCGCTCCTGCCGAGCGCGGGCCCGAACGGGTCTGCCCCGTGGTGTCCTACCAGTGCGCGATCGATGCTGTGACGTCGCGCTGCTTCCCGTCGTATGCGCTGCGCAGGCGCGCGGTGGCGCCCGGCGCGCTCGCGCAGTTCGAGTTCCTCCTGATCGCCGCCGCCCTCGCCGAGGGCTGGGCCGTGTCTGTGCCCGACCATGAGGGATCCAAGGGCGCGTGGGGCACGCCGTATGAGCCCGGCTACCGGATCCTCGACGGGCTGCGAGCCGCGGTGAGCTCCGAGACGCTCGGCCTTTCGGCGACAGCACCGATCGGGCTGTGGGGATACTCGGGCGGTGGACTGGCCACTGCGTGGGCGGCCGAGGTGAGTGGCACATACGCCCCCGAATTGAACATCGTCGGCGCGGTCCTCGGCTCACCGGTTGGCGACCTCGGTAACACCTTCCGCAGACTCAACGGCAGCTTCTACTCGGCGTTGCCTGCGATGGTGGTGGCCGCGTTGTCACACGCCTATCCCGACCTCGACCGGATCATCCAGCATCACGCCACCGACACCGGCAAGGCGATGCTGCTGCGGGTTGAGCACATGCCCACCATCTACGCCGTGCTGCGGCTGATCGGCATGGACATGGGCAAGCTGATCGACCGGCCACTCGAACGAGATCCTCGACATGCCCGAGCTACAGAAGGTCTTCGCCGACATCAAGCTGGGCACCGCGGTTCCGGCCCCGCCGGTGCTGATCGTGCAGGCCGTGCACGACCCGATCGTGTCCGTCGATGACATCGACGAGCTGACCGACACCTACCAGTCGGGCGGCGCGTCGGTCACCTACCACCGCGACGCCTTCAGCGAACACCTCTCGCTTCACCCGTTGTCGGCGCCGATGGCGCTGCGCTGGCTCACCGACCGATTCAACGGAAAGCCGCTGAGCGAGAACATTGTCCGGACCAAATGGCCGACGATGCTGAACCCGATGACCTACATGGGCATGGCGCGGCTCGTGCGGATCGCCGCGAAGGTCGTCACGGGGCGGACGGTAGAACGCAGTCCACTCTGACCGACGCGGGTACCGTGGCTCCAAGGAGCTTCGATGTACCTGATCCATCACCGGCCACAGCCGCCCCTCGACGAATACGTCGACTTTCTCTGGTGTCTGAGCGACGGTCCGACACATACGAGTGAACGGATAGTGCCCGGTGGAACCACCGAGTTGGTGATCAACCTGCGCAGCGATCGCATCGGCGTCAGCCACCCGGAGCGGTGTGATTCCTCCGAACGGTTCTCCGGTGCAGTCCTCGCCGGGCCGCACACCCGATCCTTCGACATCGATGCCAGCAGGCACACCGCCATGCTCGGGGTGCATTTCAAACCCGTTGGCGCACAGGCTGTCCTCGGTGTTCCGCCGGCCGAGCTCCGCGACACACACGTCGACCTGCAGCAGCTGTGGAACACAGCGGCCGACCGGTTGCGGGAGCGGGTGTGCGAGGCCGTGTCGCATGCCGACCGGTTTCGAATCGTCGAGTCCGCTCTGACGTCGAGGCTGCGACCGGAGTTCACGGCGAGCCCCGCTATCGCCCGTGCTGTCGACGCGTTGCTGCCCGGTGCGGGGCCTCCACCCATCGGCGACCTGGCCGATCACGCCGGACTCAGCCACCGCCAGTTCATCAAGGACTTCACTGCGACGGTCGGAATCACGCCCAAGCTGTTCGGTCGGCTCTGCCGATTCCGCCGCGCCGTCGGTCGCATCGCGTACGGCGGCCCGTGCCGGTGGGCCCAGTTCGCCTGCGATTGCGGGTATGCCGACCAGGCGCACATGATTCGGGAGTTCAAATTCTTCTCGGGGTTGACACCGGCGCAGTACCGGGCCTCCAGCCAGGTCGCCACCAAGGCCGACCACGTCGCGCTCGCCGCCTGAAGAGGTCAAATTCGTTCAATACGGCTGGGTGAGGAGGATGCCATCCTGTCCTCATGATCGACTGTCGCGCGGGCGCGGTGCGATACCAGGTCACCGACGTCGACCGGGCCGTCGGCTTCTACACCCGCCGCCTCGGGTTTCATACCGTGATGCGGCCCGGCCCGGCATTCGCCAGTGTCGCCAAGGACGCGCTAACGCTGTGGCTCAGCGGCCCGGCCAGCTCCGGAGCCCGATCGTTGGCCGATGGCAGCAGACAGGGGCCGGGCGGCTCGAATCGGATCGCCCTGCAGGTCGACGACTTGGACTCGTGCGTAGCCACGCTGCGCGAGGCCGGGGTGCGCTTCAGAAACGCCATCGAGGAAGGTCCCGGCGGACGGCAGATCCAGCTCGAGGACCCCGACGGCAATCCCGTTGAGCTGTTTCAGCCGGCGGAGGGAACAGCGCCCTCGGTCGGCACAGGAGTCGGCGGGCGCACCACGTCGTAATCCACTGGAGGCCAGGCCCCCAGATCGTCGCGTGACGACGACACCGCGATCATCGAGTACACCAGCGCGGCCATCGCCACCGGGAAGAGTATCGACGCCGCGATCAGCCAGCCTGAGGTCGCGAAGAACACCGGTGGCGCCTCGGTCACATAGACCACCCGGTTCTCGGGTGATATCGGTGCGGCGCCGATGTCGATAACGTCGTAGCGGGCCCGCACGATCAGCCAACCCACGCCTGCGGCCGCGCCTGCGGCTGTCGCCGAACCGACCGCGAGCGCGGCGCAGAGCAGTGGACCACGGTGGGCCCGCCACTGCCACACCAACACGGCGGTCACGACGGCAAGCACCACGAGGAGACCCACGAGCAGAAACGCTGCGTTGAAGAAGTTGTCGGTCTCGGCGCCGAGTGCGGCGTGCACCCGGTCACCGCTCTTCGTCAGCGCGATCACGCCGTGGATAGGCGGCGCGATCCATGCCCAGAGGGCACCGACCGCCACGCCGGCGATGGTCAGGCCGACGACAACCGTCACGGCCGCGCGACCGCGGGAAATCCGCGGTGGTACAACCTCATTCATCGTTCGTCGAGATCCTTCGAATCCTGCGTGCCGTGCCGGGAACACGTCGCCGACCACCCGTCGGGACGCACCTGCACCACCATCCTTCTGCCGCACTCCGCGCAGAACCGTGGCGGCTCGAGCCCGAGTTTGGCCGCAGTTGGCACGGCACCGCCTGCGGGTTCGCCAGTGTAGACGTTGAACTTGGCGGTCCCCATCGATGAAACCACCGCTAGATGGTGGCGTTGAGCGCCTTGATCGGCATCTGGAGGTCGTCGAGCAACTCGAGGTCCGATTCGGCGGGACGGCCCAGCGTCGTCAGATAATTGCCGACGATCACGGCGTTGATGCCGCCGAGAATGCCCTGCTTGGCGCCCAGGTCACCGAGGGTGATCTCGCGGCCGCCCGCGAAGCGCAGCATCGTGCGCGGCAGCGCCAGCCGGAACGCCGCAACGGACTTGAGGGCTTCCGACGCGGGCAGCACGTCCAGGTCGCCGAACGGGGTGCCCGGGCGCGGATTGAGGAAGTTCAGCGGAACCTCGTGGGGGTCGAGCTCGGCCAGGTTGGCAGCGAACTCGGCGCGCTGCTCCAGCGTCTCGCCCATGCCGAGGATGCCGCCGCAGCACACCTCCATGCCGGCGTCACGGACCATCAGCAGCGTGTCCCAGCGCTCGTCCCAGGTGTGGGTGGTGACGACCTCAGGGAAGAAGGACTTGGCCGTCTCCAGGTTGTGGTTGTAGCGGTGCACGCCCATCTCGGACAGCCGCTCGACCTGCTCGGCGGTCAGCATGCCCAGCGAGCAGGCGATCTGGATGTCTACCTCGTTGCGGATCGCCTCGATGCCCGCGGCGACCTGGGCTAGCAGACGTTCGTCGGGTCCGCGAACGGCGGCCACAATGCAGAACTCGGTCGCCCCGGACTTGGCGGTCTGCTTGGCGGCTTCCACGAGGCTGGGGATGTCGAGCCAGGCGCTGCGCACCGGGGAGGCGAACAGACCCGACTGCGAGCAGAAGTGGCAGTCCTCCGGGCAGCCGCCGGTCTTGAGGCTGATGATGCCTTCGACCTCGACCTCCGGGCCGCACCACCGCATGCGGACGTCGTGTGCGAGGGCGAGCAGCTCATCGAGGCGATCGTCGGGCAGCTGCAGCACAGCCAGCACCTGATCCTGGGTCAGGCCCTCACCTCGTTCGAGCACCTGGTCGCGGGCGTCGGTCAGGATGTCGGTCAAACCAGTGGCTCCTCGGTCCGGAGAATTGAACACCTCGGCTGAGCCGAGAATTGAACAGCGTTCAGGTTATGGTAGCGGGGTGCAGCTGCACAAACGCGACGTGGTCGAGGCGGCGACGGCGATCCTCGACAACTACGGGATCGCCGACCTGACGATGCGCAGACTGGGCCGCGAGCTCAATGTCTCCCCCGGCGCCCTGTACTGGCACTTCGCCAACAAGCAGCAGCTTCTGGGTGCGATCGCCGACCGGATCCTCGAGCCCGTCGGCGACGTCTCCGGGCACTGGCGCGAGCGGATCACGGGTTTCTGCGGCCGGCTGCGCGATGCCCTGCTGTCGCACACCGACGGCGCCGAGTTGGTCTCCGCGAGCTTCGCGGCAGGTCAGTCTCAGGCGATGACGCGGATCGTGGCCTGTCTGGGCGACGCCGCTGCCGATGCGGGCGTCAAGACGGCACAGGGCGAACTGGCCGCCCGCACCGTCGTCTACTACGTGTTGGGTTTCACCGCCGACGAACAGTCCCGACTGCAGTGGGACGCCGCTGGCGCCGACCTGCCCGACGGCCAGTCGGTGCTCACCGACGATGCGGGGGAACGGTTCGGCTTCGGGCTCGCGCTGCTCCTCGACGGCATCGCCGCGCGGCGGCCCGTTGTCGGAGCAGACGACTAACCTCGCAGCCATGAACACCGTCGCTGATGTGCGGCGCATCACCTCGGCGCTGCCGAGGTCGTATGAAGTCGTGGTTCGCGACCAGATCAAGTTCCGCATCGGGCAGATCGTCTACCTCGCGTTCTCGCCGCGACGAGACGGTGATGGGGTTCGCGTTTCCGAAGGAGGAGCGCGGCGGGCTCATCGCGTCGGAGCCCGAAAAGTTCATGCTGCCCAGGCCGTCAGATATGCGGTACAACTGGGTCCACGTGCGGCTCGACGCGATCGACGCCGCAGAGCTGCGTGAGCTCGTCGTCGAGGCCTGGCGGATGTGCGTGCCGAAAAGCGTTGCCGCAACAGTGCCTTAGCCGGTCAGCGTGATCGAGTGTTCCACGCGGTTGTTGCCGTCCCAGTGCCGGATCGCGACCGCCGCCCCGCGCCGATCCCGCGACAGGCGTTGCACCGAAAGCGCATCGGCGAGCTTTTCCGCCCTCACCCGCCGCGCCATGGTGACGTGGGGCGTCCACTGGCCGGGATCGGCATGCGACAGCGGGCCCGACGGCATGTGCGGGAGGCACACGTCGTGCACCGCTTCTTGCAGTGCCAACAGATCGGTCGACGGGATCAGCAGTCGCACCAGGGTGAACGGCCCGCGGCCGAACAGCATCGGCGCCCCGATCGTGCACGGCAGGGGCAACTTTTCCAGGAGCGGGCGCAGCGCATCGTTCACGGCGTCGTCCATGTGCTCTGCCACCGACAGCGTGACGTGCGGCCGGTTGGTCGGTGACGTCGAACTCGCCAGGCTGCGCACACCCACCTGGGTGAGGTCGGCCCAGACGCGCCTCATCGCAGCATCTGTCTCGTCGTCGAAGAGCAGTTCGACGGAGTGGACCATCTCAGCCCGCCAGATCCCTGACCCATTGGGGATCGAACGCAGCAGAGCTCATCGACGCGAATTCGGTCGCAGCGAAAGCCCCTGCACCGTCGGGCAATACGGCACGCAACGGCGCCATGGTCGAGAGCACTTCGCGGTTGCCGGTCTCGATGACGCCTGGGTCGCGCGGCCAGGCGCCGACGACCAGGCCCGCGCACCACACGTTGTGTGAGGCAAGCGCTTCCATCGTCAACGCGACATGGTTCAGCGTGCCCAACCCGGCCCGTGCCACGACCAGTACCGGCGCGGCGAGATCGACAGCGAGATCGCGAAGCGTCGCGCCGTCGGCTCCGATCTCCACGAGCAGTCCCCCGGCGCCTTCGACCAGCGTCAGCCGGCCCGGCCGGTCAACGGCGGTGACCATCGACCGCATGTCGTCGCCGGTGGGCAGTCGCATACCCGCCCGCTGCGCGGCGGCTGCGGGGGCCAGCGGTTCGGGAAGCCGCGCCAGTCCGTGCAGTTCGGTCACACCGGCGAGGCGGCCGACGTCGGCCAGGTCGTCATCGCCTGCGGCGGAGCCAGACTGCACGGGCTTGCACACGGCGACATCGATACCGGCCAGCCGGGCATGACACGCCAGTGCTGCGGTGGCCACCGTCTTGCCCACACCGGTGTCGGTGCCCGTGATGACCAGAATGCTCACTGCCGAGCCGTCGACAACACTTCCGTGAGCACGCTGCGCGCCAACGCCATCTCGTCGACGGAGAGCGATGCCCGCGCCGTGAGCCGCAGCCGCGACGTGCCCGCGGGAACCGTCGGCGGCCGGAAGCATCCGACGCGCACGCCGCGGTCGAGACATGCGGTGGCCGCCGCGAGCGCAACCTCTGGCGCGCCAAGAATCACCGACACCACAGCCGATTCCGGGCGGTCGGGAACGTCGCACACCTCGGCCAGTTCGGTGGCGAACCGCAGCACGTTTTGCGCCCGCCACGGTTCGGCCTGCAGGACGCGCAACGCTGCCCATGCGGCCCCGACGGCGGCAGGGGCGAGCCCGGTGTCGAAGATGAACGGCCGTGCGGCGTCGATCAGGTGAGCGCGCACGGCGGCGGGCCCGAGCACCGCGCCGCCCTGACTGCCGAGGGCCTTGGACATCGTCACCGTCATCACGACATCGGGCGCTCCGGCGAGTCCGACTTCCTCGAGCAGGCCGCGCCCGCCCGTCCCGCGCACGCCGAGTCCGTGTGCCTCGTCGACGATCAGGAGCGCGCCGTGACGACTGCATACGGCGTGCAGTTCCCGCAGCGGGGCCAGGTCGCCGTCCGCGCTGAACACCGAGTCGGTGATCACGACCGCGCGGTCCTCGTCGCGCGACGAGAGCGCCTCCTCGACCGCCGACACGTCGCGATGCGGTGTCACCGCCACGCGGGCCCGCGACAACCGGCAGGCATCGACCAACGACGCGTGGCTGAACGCATCCGACACCAGCAACGAGCCGGGGCCGGACAGTGCCACCACCGCACCGAGATTGGCGGTGTAGCCCGACGAGAACACCAGCGCCGACTCCGCTCCGGTGAAGTCGGCCAGCGCGGCTTCGAAGCCCTCGTGCAGCTCGGTGTTGCCGGTCACCAACCGGGAACCCGATGAGCCCGCACCCCAGGTGCGCAGGGCGGCGACGCCACCGTCGATGACGTCGGGATGCTGGGACAGGCCGAGGTAGTCGTTGGACGCCAGGTCCAGTTCGGCGCCCACCGGCGGACGTGCGCGCAACGAGCGTCGCAACCCGGCGGCGCGACGCTGCCGCTCGACATCGGCGAGCCAGGCCAGCGGGGAAACACTCACGCGCGTCACGGTGCTCCCTCAGTGCCGAGTCGACAGTTGAACACCGTTCAGGTTAGTGCACGGGCGACGCTGACCATCGCCGAGGTGATCTGACCTATTTCGTCGGGCGTGCAGATGTAGGGCGGCATGGCGTAGACGAGGTTGCGGAACGGCCGCAGCCAGATGCCGTTCCGCAGCGCCGCCGCCGTCGCCACCGGCATGTTGACGGGCTCGGCCATCTCGATCACGCCGATGGCCCCGAGCACGCGAACGTCTGCCACGCCGGACAACGCGCGCGCGGGCTCCAGACCGTCCCGCAGACCCGCTTCGATGTCCCCGACCCGGGTGCGCCAATCCTGGCTGAGCAGCAGTTCGACAGAGGCCACCGCCACCGAGCAGGCCAGGGCGTTCGCCATGAACGTCGGGCCGTGCATGAGGGCGCCGGGCTCGTTGCTGCTGATCGTGTGTGCGATGTCCGTCGTGCACAAGGTGGCGGCCAGGGTGATGTAGCCGCCGGTAAGCGCCTTTCCGACACACATGATGTCGGGGCTGACCCCCGCGTGCTCGGCGGCGAACAGCGTCCCGGTGCGCCCGAAGCCGGTGGCGATCTCGTCGAAGATCAGCAGAACCCGGTGGCGGTCACAGATCTCCCGCAGGTCGGTCAAATAGCGCGGGTCGTGGAAGCGCATGCCGCCAGCACCCTGCACGACGGGTTCCACGATGACGGCGGCGAGTTCGTCGGCGTGCTCGGCCAGCTGCGCTTCGAACGCGGCGATGTAGGCGGCGTCGTAGTGGCCGGGCACCTGGGGCGCGAAGACCTGGTCGGCCAGGATGTCGGTCCACAGGGAGTGCATGCCGCCGTCGGGGTCGCACACGCTCATCGGCGCGAAAGTGTCGCCGTGATAGCCGCCGCGCCACGTCATCAGACGGTGCTTGGTCGGGCGGCCGAGGCTGCGCTGGTACTGCAGCGCCATCTTCACAGCCACCTCCACGGAGACCGACCCGGAGTCGCTGAAGAAGACGGTGTCCAGACCGTCGGGGGTGATCTCGACGAGCAGCTGCGCGAGCCGGGCGGCGGGCTCGTGGGTCAGGCCGCCGAACATGACGTGGTTCATCCGCGACAGCTGTGAGGCGATCGCGTAGTCCAGAGACGGATGGCCGTGGCCGTGAATCGCGGTCCACCACGAACTCATCGCGTCGAGCACCTCGATCCGCTCGCCGCCGTCGACCAGCGTCAACCGCGCCCCGCTGGCACCCACGGCGACAACGGGTGGCATCGCCTCGGCGCCGATCGTGCTGTAGGGATGCCAGACATGGGCGGCGTCGATGGCGCTGATCTCAGCGGGGGTCAACGCGGGCACGGGAAACGAGCCTATCCGTTTGCCTGCCGATGCTCGGTGTCGATGAGCGCGACACCCGGCGTGCGACATGAGCCGCACAGCGATTTTCGGTAGATTATCCCGCGACATGACCCTCGCCCCTCCACGGCCGGCGGCGGTTACCGCAGACAAGCCCCTCAAGGGCATGGCGGCGGCGAACCGCAAGTCCGGCGCTTACCGCCGCGATCTCGACGGCCTTCGCGGAATCGCGATCGCCCTCGTCGCGGTTTTTCACGTCTGGTTCGGTCGGGTCTCTGGCGGCGTCGACGTGTTCCTGGCACTGTCCGGCTTCTTCTTCGGCGGGCGCCTGTTACGCACCGCCCTGACGCCGGGTGCGTCGCTGTCCCCGGTTCCCGAGATCACCCGGCTGGTTCGCCGCCTGCTGCCCGCCCTGGTCGTGGTGCTGGCCGCAGCAGCGGTACTGACCATCCTCATCCAGCCCGAAACGCGCTGGGAGGCGTTTGCTGATCAGAGCCTGGCCAGCCTCGGCTACTACCAGAACTGGGAACTGGCGAACACCGCAGCGGACTATCTGCGGGCCGGCGAAGCGGTCAGCCCGCTGCAACACATCTGGTCCATGTCCGTCCAAGGTCAGTTCTACATAGCGTTTCTCGCGCTGATCTTCGGTTTCGCGCTGCTGTTCCGCAAAGTTCTCGGTAGGCACATGCGGGCTGCGCTCGTCCTGCTGCTGGCCGCGCTCACCGTCGCGTCGTTCGTCTACGCGATCTTTGCCCACAACACCGATCAGGCGATGGCCTACTACAACAGCTTCGCCCGGGGATGGGAACTTCTGCTCGGGGCGCTGGTGGGTGCCGTCGTCGGTTACATCCGCTGGCCCATGTGGCTGCGGACCACGGTGGCGCTGGTCGCGCTCGCCGCGATCCTGTCCTGCGGTGCACTGATCAACGGCGTCAAGGAGTTTCCCGGGACCGTGGGCGCTCGTGCCGGTGGGCGCCACGATGCTGTTCATCCTCACCGGCGCCAACCGGCTCGCCGACCCGCACACCGGAGGCCAACTGCCGCTGCCCAACCGGCTGCTGGCGACCAAGCCGTTCGTGTGGCTCGGGTCCATCGCGTACTCGCTGTACCTCTGGCACTGGCCGCTGCTGATCTTCTGGCTCGTGTACGCCGACCGACCGCACGCGGGGTTCCTCGACGGCGCGGGTGTGCTGCTGGTGTCCGTCCTGCTGGCGTACCTGACGACGAAGTACATCGAGAACCCGCTGCGCTACCGGTCCGCAGGCGCGCACGTCCCGTCGGACAGGCCTCCGGTTCGCCAGCGCCTTCGCAAGCCGACGTTGGTGCTGGGCTCGATCGTGGCCGCTCTCGCCGTGGGGCTGACCGTCACCTCGTTCTCGTGGCGTGAGCACATCCTCGTTCAGCAGGCCAACGCCGAGCAGCTGGGCACCTTGGAGTCCCTCGACTACCCGGGCGCACACGCGATTCTCGACGACGCACCGGTGCCGGACGCGCCGATGCGTCCGACGGTGCTCGAGGCCCAGCAGGATCTCCCTGAAACCACCGAAGACGGCTGCATCAGCGACTTCAACACCGTCGACGTCATCAGCTGCACCTACGGCGACCAGTCGGCGACGCGCACCATCGCGCTGGCCGGCGGATCACACGCCGAGCACTGGATCACCGCACTCGACCTGCTGGGCAAGCGGCACCACTTCAAGGTGACCACCTATCTCAAGATGGGCTGCCCGCTCACCACCGAAGACGTGCCGCTGGTGATGGGCGACAACCGGCCGTACCCCAAATGCCACACGTGGAACGAATCGGCGATGAAGAAGATCATCTCCGACCGACCCGACTACGTGTTCACCACGGCGACCCGGCCGTGGAACATCAAGACCGGCGACGTGATGCCGGGCACCTACGTCGGAATCTGGCAGGAGTTGTCCGACAACGACATTCCGATCCTCGCGATGCGTGACACCCCGTGGCTGGTGCGCAAGAGCCTGCCGTTCTTTCCCGCGGACTGCCTGGCCGACGGCGGCAATGGGATCTCGTGCGGGATCAGACGCTCCGATGTGCTGTCCAAGACCAACCCGACGCTGCAGTGGGTGAACCGGTTCCCGTTGTTGAAACCGCTGGACCTCAGCGATGCGGTGTGTCGCAAGGACGTATGCCGCGCGGTCGAGGGAAACGTGCTGATCTATCACGATTCTCACCACATCTCGAAGACGTACATGCGCACGATGGCCGATGAGCTCGCACGTCAGATCGGCGCTGCTACCCACTGGTGGTGACTACCGCGCGTGCAGCGGCGGCCGCCGATAAGGTCGGGTGATGTCCTCGACGACGGTGTGGCCAGGTACTCCGTATCCGCTCGGCGCCACCTATGACGGCGCGGGCACCAACTTCTCGCTGTTCTCCGAGGTCGCCGAGAAGGTCGAGCTGTGCCTGATCGCCAAGGACGGCACCGAAGAACGGATCGAGCTCGACGAGGTCGACGGCTACGTCTGGCACGCCTACCTGCCGACCGTCACCCCCGGACAGCGCTACGGCTTCCGCATCCACGGTCCGTGGGATCCGGCGGCCGGGTACCGATGCGACGCGAGCAAGCTGCTGCTGGACCCCTACGGCAAGTCGTTTCACGGTGACTTCGACTTCACCCAGGCGCTGTACTCCTATGACATGGAGGCCGCCAAGGTCGATCCCCTCGACACGGCGAATCCGCCGCGGATCGATTCGCTCGGCCACACCATGACCAGCGTCGTGATCAACCCGTACTTCGACTGGGCGTCCGATCGCGCGCCGCGCACGCCGTACCACCAGACCGTCATCTACGAGGCACACGTCAAGGGCATGACACGGGCTCACCCGGCCATCGGGGAGGAACTGCGCGGCACGTACTCGGGGCTGGCGCATCCGGTGATCATCGATCACCTCAAATCGCTGAACGTGACCGCGATCGAACTCATGCCGGTACACCAGTTCATGCACGACCACCGTCTCATCGACCTCGGACTGCGAAACTACTGGGGCTACAACACCTTCGGCTTCCTTGCGCCGCATTACGAGTACGCGGCCAACAAGCACGCGGGCGGTGCGGTCGCAGAATTCAAGACGATGGTGCGGACGTTCCACGAGGCAGGCATCGAGGTCATTCTCGACGTGGTCTACAACCACACCGCCGAAGGCAATCACCTCGGGCCCACGATCAACCTGCGCGGCATCGACAACGCCGCCTACTACCGGCTGATGGACGACGACAAGCGGCTCTACCGCGACTTCACCGGCACCGGTAACAGCCTCAACCCCCGCCATCCGCACACACTGCAGCTGATCATGGACTCGCTGCGGTACTGGGTGGTCGAGATGCACGTCGACGGGTTCCGCTTCGATCTGGCGGCGGCGCTGGCGCGGGAGTTCTACGAAGTGGACCGGCTGAGCGCATTTTTCGACCTCGTCCAGCAGGACCCGGTGATCAGCCAGGTGAAGTTGATCGCCGAGCCGTGGGACGTCGGCGAAGGCGGCTATCAAGTCGGGAATTTTCCAGGTTTGTGGACCGAGTGGAACGGGAAGTATCGCGACACTGTGCGTGATTACTGGCGGGGAGAGCCCGCAACCCTCGGCGAATTCGCGTCCCGGCTGACCGGGTCCTCGGACCTCTATGAAGCGACCGGTCGGCGGCCCGGTGCCAGCATCAACTTCGTGACCTGCCACGACGGCTTCACGTTGAACGACCTGGTGTCCTACAACGAAAAGCACAACGAGGCCAACGGCGAGGACAACCGCGACGGGGAAAGCCACAACCGGTCGTGGAACTGCGGGGTCGAGGGCCCGACCGACGACGAGGACATCCTCGCGCTGCGCGGCAAGCAGATGCGCAACATCATGGGGACCCTGATGTTGTCCCAGGGCACCCCGATGCTCTCGCACGGCGACGAGATCGGGCGCACGCAGCGCGGCAACAACAACACCTACTGCCAGGACTCCGAACTGAGCTGGATGGACTGGTCGCTGTGCGAGACCAACTCCGACCAATTGGCGTTCACCCGCAGGGTCACCGAACTGCGAAGGAAACACCCCGTGTTCCGTCGGCGCCGCTTCTTCGAGGGCAAGCCCATCCGCACCGGCGACCAGGCTCGCGACATCGCGTGGCTGACTCCTGCAGGCACCGAGATGACACCCGAGGACTGGGGCACCGGCCTTGGCAAGTGCGTGGCGGTCTTCCTCAACGGCGAAGCCATCCCGGCCCCGAACGAGCGCGGCGAACGCGTGGTCGACGACTCGTTCCTGTTGTGCTTCAACGCACACGATAAGGAGCAGGATTTCGTTGCTCCGCAAGGCGATTACGCCGACGAGTGGACCGCGGACCTGGACACCGCCGACGCGAAGGGCGAGACCGACTTCGTGGTCGCGGCAGGCGAAAAAATCTCGCTGCAGCCGCGTTCCCTACTCGTGCTGCGTAAGACCGCCTGACACATGCCTTTTCCCGTTGTGTCGACGTATCGACTCCAGATGCGCGGTGACGCGTTCACCTTCGCCGACGCCGAGGCTGTGTTGCCCTACCTCGACGAGCTCGGTGTCTCACACCTGTACCTGTCCCCCATTCTGACCGCGGCGGAGGGCTCCACGCACGGCTACGACGTGACCGATCCCACCACTGTGTCCGCCGACCTGGGCGGCGCCGAGGGTCTGGCGAGCTTGTCGGCAGCGACGAAATCACGCGGGATGGGTTTGATCGTCGACATCGTCCCCAATCACGTCGGCGTCGAGAAGCCCGCGCAGAACGCGTGGTGGTGGGACGTGCTGACCCACGGCCGGGACTCCGCCTACTCGGCCTTCTTCGACATCGACTGGACGCTCGCCGACGGCCGAATCGTATTGCCGGTACTGGGTTCTGACAACGATGTCGATGACCTGGTGGTAGACGGTGACGTGCTGCGGCTCGGCGATCTCGTCTACCCCGTCGCGCCGGGCACCGGTTCGGGATCCGGTCGGCAGGTGCACGACCGCCAGCACTACATGCTCACCGGGTGGCGCAATGGAGTGTGCGGCTACCGGCGGTTCTTCTCCATCACGTCGCTTGCCGGGCTACGGCAGGAGGACCGCGCAGTCTTCGACGCCACCCACGTCGAGGTCAAGCGCTGGTTCGATGAGGACCTGGTCGACGGCGTCCGCATCGATCATCCCGACGGCCTGTCCGATCCGACGGGGTACCTGGGCTGGCTGCGCGAAATCACCGGGCCGCGGGCATGGATCGTCATCGAGAAAATCCTGGCCGTCGACGAGCCGCTCGACCCGAGCCTTCCGGTGGCAGGCACCACCGGCTACGACGCACTCCGCGAAATCGGCGGCGTCTTCGTCGATCCGGCCGGTGTCGAGCCACTCACCGCCCTGGTCGATTCGACCGGCGCGAGCTACGCCGAGATGGCGGGATCTGGCCCGCAGCCTGAAGGTCGCCGCCGTCACCGACACCCTGCGCAGCGAGCAGCAACGGCTGTGCCGCGCAGTTACGGCCGCGACGGGCCATTCGCACCCACAGCTGGGCGATGCCGTCGCCGAACTGCTGAGTCACATCGGCGTGTACCGGTCGGACTACCTGAACCTGGCGTCCGTGCTGGCCATCGCGATGGCCGAAACAGTCGACGCGCGGCCCGATCTGGCCGAGCCTCTCGCCATCGTCTCCGCCGCCGTCGGTGAGAGCGGGGAGGCTGCTGTGCGCCTGCAGCAGCTGTGCGGAGCGGCGACGGCGAAGTCGATGGAGGACTGCCTGTTCTACCGCGACCCGCGACTGGTGTCGCTGAACGAGGTCGGCGGCGAACCAGATCGCTTCGGGGTGAGCGTCGCCGAGTTCCACCAACGCGCGTCGGTCCGCGGTGCGCTGTGGCCGCAGGCGATGACGGCACTCAGTACCCACGACACCAAACGCGGCGAGGACGTGCGGGCCCGAATCGGCGTCCTGTCACAGGTACCGTCACTGTGGGCACAATTCGTCGGAGCGTGGGAGCAACGTATCGCGCCACCGGACCCGACGACCGGAATGTTTCTGTTGCAGAACATGTTCGGCGTGTGGCCCGCTGACGGCACAGTGACGGACGACCTGCGCACTCGCCTGCACGCCTATGCCGAGAAGGCGATCCGCGAAGCCGGCGTCCACACCACGTGGAACGAACCCGACACCGAGTTCGAACACAAGGTGCACACCTGGATCGACGACATCATCGACGGCCCGATCGCCACCGAGCTGGCCGGCACGGTTGCCCGCCTCGACGAGCACGCCCGCAGCGACAGCCTCGGTCAGAAACTGATTGCATTGACCGCACCCGGAATTCCCGATGTGTACCAGGGCACCGAACTGTGGGACGACAGCCTGGTCGATCCCGACAACCGACGACCGGTCGAATTCGCTGCACGCCGGGAAGCACTGTCGGCGTTGAGCGACGACAAGATGCGCGTGGTGACCGCCGCACTGCGGCTGCGCCGCGAGAAGCCGGAGGTCTTCGTCGGCGGCGACTACACCCCGGTGCTCGCCAACGGCGATGCGGCCTCGCACGTGGTGGCCTTCGCTCGCGGATCCGATGTGGTGACCGCAGTGACCCGGCATTCGGTCCGACTGGCGGAAACAGGCTGGGGCGACACCATATTGACCCTGCCCGCCGGAACGTGGCAGGACCGTTTGGGCGGTGGACGCGTGCGCGGAACGGTTTCGCCGGGCGAACTCTTCGCGGCTCTGCCGGTGGCGCTGCTGGAGCGGATCGATGACTGAATTCGCAGTATGGGCGCCGCGGCCGCGCCGGGTGCAACTCGACGTCGACGGCGCCCTGCATCCCATGACGCGCACCGACGACGACTGGTGGCACGCCGACGTCGAGGCCCGCCCCGACGCCCGGTACGGCTTCGTTCTGGACGACGACCCCAAGGTGCTGCCGGATCCCCGGTCGCCGCGACAGCCCGACGGCGTGCACGAACGCTCGCAGCTGTGGCAACCGGCGCCTGACGTGTGGACCGACGACGGTTGGCGGGGCCGATCCATCGAGGGCCGGGCCATCTACGAGCTCCATGTCGGCACTTTCACCCCTGCGGGCACGTTCGACTCGGCCATCGAAAAGCTGGACTATCTGGTGGATCTCGGCATCGACTTCGTCGAGCTCATGCCGGTCAACGCCTTCGGCGGTACCCACGGCTGGGGGTACGACGGGGTGCTCTGGTATGCCGTTCACGAACCGTACGGCGGGCCCGACGGGCTGGTTCGGCTGATCGACGCCTGTCACAGCCGCGGGCTCGGCGTGCTGATCGATGCGGTGTTCAACCATCTCGGGCCGTCCGGCAACTATCTGCCGAAGTTCGGGCCGTACCTGTCGACGGGCAGCAACCCGTGGGGTGAGTCGATCAACATCGCCGACGCCGACGCAGACGAGGTGCGCCGCTACATCATCGACTGCGCGCTGCGCTGGATGCGCGACTTCCACGCCGACGGGCTGCGCCTCGACGCCGTGCACGCTCTGGTCGACACGACGGCGCTGCACATTCTCGAGGAGCTGGCCATCGAGACCGATGCGCTGGCAAGCGAATTGGGCAGGCCGCTGTCGCTGATCGCCGAAAGCGACAAGAACGACCCGCGCCTGATCACGCCTCGCGACCGCGGCGGATACGGGATCACCGCGCAATGGGATGACGACATCCATCACGCGATCCATGCGGCGGTTTCCGGTGAACGGCAGGGATACTACGGGGA
Organism: uncultured Actinomycetota bacterium; assembly: GCA_963786995.1. Taxonomy (GTDB): domain Bacteria; phylum Actinomycetota; class Actinomycetes; order Mycobacteriales; family Mycobacteriaceae; genus Mycobacterium. The sequence continues at coordinate 544,734 of CAWBBH010000014.1, forward strand.
TTTCGGTTCTCTCGAGACGCTGGCCCAGACACTCAAGCACGGCTATTTCCATGCGGGCACCTATTCGTCGTTCCGGCATCGCAGGCACGGGCGCCCGCTGGACACCGCCACCATCCCCGCGACCAGACTGCTGGCCTACACGCTGACCCATGACCAGGTCGGCAACCGTGCGGTCGGCGATCGACCGTCGCAGAACCTGACGGCGGGCCAGCAGGCGGTCAAAGCCGCGCTGGTGCTCGGATCACCCTATACGGCAATGCTTTTCATGGGCGAGGAGTGGGGTTCGTCAAGCCCGTTCCAGTTCTTCAGCTCGCACCCGGAACCCGACCTGGCGCGGGCCACCGCCGAGGGCCGCAAGCGGGAGTTCGCCGAACACGGATGGGACGCCGACGAAATCCCCGACCCGCAGGACCCGGAGACGTTCCTACGCTCGAAGCTCAACTGGGACGAGATCGACGACGGCGATCACGGCCGGTTGCGGTGGCTCTACCACGATCTCCTGGCACTGCGGCGCGATGAACCCGACATGGCCGATCCGTGGTTGGACGACCTGAAGATCGATTTCGACGAGGATCAGCGCTGGATCGTCATGTACCGCGGATCATTGGCGATTGCGTGCAACCTGAATGCCGACGCGGTGACGGTGCCGGTGACCGGTGAGCTCGTCCTGGCGTGGGGCGAGCCGCGCGTCGACAGCGACTCCACGGACCTGGGCGGGCATTCTTTCGCGGTTCTGCGAACTGTCAAGCGGTAATCCCCAGCGGCGCAGCGCCTGTGGATAGCGCTGAGCTCCGGTCGGCTACGACGGCCATGATTCACCAATGGCGCACACAGAGCTGCTACCGATCCCGCCCATCGAAACCGCGACCGACCCGATGCATTCCCCTGCCGACCTCAGACAGCGGTGGCGGGCGCTGATGGGCCCGCTCGGATTCGGTCAACGACTGCTGTGGCTGGGATTCATCGGCCGCGACCGCCGCATGTACAAGACGATGAGCCAGATTCCGATGCCCCCGTTCCCACGTCGCGACTTCGTCGACGATGTGCTGGTTCGGCTGCATTGGATGCTGTATCAGTTCGAACCCGCAACGACTTCGGCTCTGCTGATCTCGCGACCCGGCGTCGGCGGAGTTTCTGATCTCGACCGACAGTGGCAGGCGGTTCTGACGGAAGTGGCCGCCGAACGAAATGTCGCTCTCGAACCCATCTTCCGCGCGAACGACGAATCAGTCGTCCAGATCATCCCGGCCGACTGAGCGCTACCGTTTACTACCCGAGCCTCAGAGCAGGTAGCGATACGCCGGCGAGCCCGGCTCGAGCTGTTCGACGTGAATGTCGGAGGCCTTCATCCGCTCGAGAAGACCGTCGAAGTCGGCGGCGGAGCCGAGTTCGACGCCGACGAGCGCCTCCCCGGTGTCCCGGTTGTTGCGCTTGACGTACTCGAACAGCGTGATGTCGTCGTTCGGGCCGAGCACGGTATCGAGGAACCGCCGGAGCGCGCCCGGCTCCTGCGGGAAGTCGACGAGGAAGTAGTGCTTGAGCCCGAGGTGCACCAGCGACCGCTCGAGGATCTCGCCGTACCGCGACACGTCGTTGTTCCCACCCGAGATCAGGCACACCACATCAGATCCCGGCGCGATGTCGGCCTCCAACAGAGCGGCCACCGACAGCGCGCCCGCGGGCTCGGCGATGATGCCCTCGTTCTGGTACAGATCCAGCATGGCGGTGCACACCGCGCCCTCGTCCACCGACATCAGCGACACCATGTCGCCCGCGGCGGCCAGCGTCGCGTAGGTCAGCGCGCCCGCCCGCTTGACCGCGGCACCGTCGACGAACTGGTCCACGTGATCGAGGGTGACGGGATGTCCCTCGGCGAGCGCGGCGATCATCGCCGCCGCTCCGGCCGGCTCGACGCCCAGAATCGACGTGCGGGTGGCGCGCTCGGCAAGGTAGGTGGTGATGCCCGAGATGCACCCGCCGCCACCGACCGGCACGATCACCAGGTCCGGTTCGCCGTCGAGCTGTTCGAGAAGTTCGACGGCGATGGTGCCCTGTCCGGCGATGGTGCGGGGATCGTCATACGGCGGCACCAATGTCGCCCCGGTCCGCGCGACATCGTCGAGCGCGGCGTCGGCCGCCTCGTCATAGGTCTTGCCGACGGCGATCAGCTCGATGAACTCACGTCCGTGGTAGCGGATCCGATCGCGCTTCTGCTTCGGCGTCTTGGCGGGCACGTACACCCGACCGCGGATGCCCATCGACCGGCAGGCCATCGCGAAGCCCTGCGCGTGGTTTCCCGCCGAGGAGCAGACCACCCCTGCGGCGATCTCGTCCTTAGACAGTTGCCTCAGCAGGTTGTTGGCTCCGCGCAGCTTGTAGGAGCGGACCGCTTGCAGATCTTCACGCTTGAGGTACACCGTCGCACCGACAGCCTCGGACAGCCGTTCGCAGAACTGCAGCGGGGTGCGGGAGACCACGTCGGAAATGCGCTGAGCGGCCGCATCGATGTCGGCCGCTGACACCGGCGGCGACGTGCGGGCGGTCTGACTCACTTCAGCGGACACCGATCAATGGTGCCACTTGGCGGTTTTTCCGCCAAAACCGATTTCAGCCGACCGGCGTCAGCACGAAGACCGGGATCTCACGGTCGGTCTTCTTCTGGTACTCCGCGTAGTCAGGCCAGGCCGCGACCGCACGATCCCACCAGGCCGCCTTCTCGTCGCCGAACACCTCGCGGGCCTCGTAGTCACCGGTGGTGTCGCCGTCCTGCAGCTCGACGCGCGGGTTCTTCTTGACGTTGTAGTACCAGACCGGGTTCTTCGGGGCGCCGCCCAACGAGGCCACCACGGCATACTCGCCGTTGTGCTCGACCCGCATGAGCGGGGTCTTGCGCAGCTTGCCGCTCTTGGCGCCGATGGTGTTCAGCAGGATGACGGGCTTGCCGTTCAGTTCGGCGTCCGCGCCGCTGGACTGCTCGATCTTGTCGACGTGGTCGCGGACCCATTCGGATGCGCTGGGCTCGTACTCTCCGGAAAGTGGCATGCCAGCAGCTTAGGCGGGCTAGGAAAAGGGCCTGCCCTGATTCGGTGTTTCGGTTGCCCGAAACTTCCCTTACGAGCTATCGTGAAACCGTGACCGTGCGAGACGAAGTGCTGATTGCCGGAGTGCCGTGGCCGATGTACAAGCTGGCTGCACTGCTGGTCGGCGCCCTCGTGCTGGTTGCGGTCGCGATGGTCACCGGTGCCGCTGCGCCCGCCGTCCTGACGGCCGCGGCGTCTGCCACCGCAGTCGGAGTCGCCCTGCGTTTCGCCGCTTCCCGACACTAGGTCTCCGCCAGCTGTCGCAGCCGGGCCAGATCGGCGGCCACCGTTGCCGCGTCCCTCTCGAACTCATCGTCGGTCATGCCGGCGCGTCGCCGGACAGTGAACACCACCTCGCAGCGCGGCTCGTTCTCCCCCGCAGGCACCACCCGCATCGGGTTGTACACGGCCTCACCGGTCGGCATTCGCACCACGTGGTCGAGCACCCCGAATTCGTTGGCAGGGGCGAACTCGATGACGACCTCGCCCATCGGCGAATCGGCGACCCACCCCTGCGCGGTCTGCCGCAGCGCTCCCTCCGCGAGCCCGGACGCCCATCGCGGCAGTTGTTGCGGGTCGGCGGCGATGGCGTACACGACGTCCGGCGCCGCCTCGACCCACACGCTGACGTGCCGCGACGTCATCGCGCCCCCGCGCTCGTTGCTTTCGGCTCGTGGACCGCATCGGCGACGTGTGCGGCGTAGAGCTCGTCGATCTCGGCCCGGTACTTCTCGTTGATCGGCTTGCGCTTGAGCTTCATCGTCAACGTGATCTCGTCGCCGCCGGGCTCCCAGAACGTCGGCAGCACCCGGAAACGCTTGATCTGCTCGACCTTCGCCAGCTTCGTATTGCCTTCCGCGACGCCCGCCGCGATCTCGGCGAGGACATCGGGATGCGCGGCAAGGGCTTCCGGTGAATCGTCGGCAAGCCCACGCTGTGCGGCATACGGCGCCGCGGACTCGGCGTCGAGGACGATCAGGGCGGTGTTGTACGGCCGCGCATCGCCGATCGCGAGGATCACACCGATCAGCGGACACGACGCCTTGATGGTGTTCTCGATGTTGGCGGGCGACATGTTCTTTCCGGCCGCGTTGATGATGAGCTCCTTCTTTCGGTCGACGATCCTGAGGTAGCCGTCGTCGTCTGCCTCCATGATGTCGCCGGTGTGCAGCCAGCCGTCCTCGTCGACAGCCTCCGCCGTCTTTGTCGGCTCTTTGCGGTAGCCCTTCATCACCAGCGGTCCGCGCACCAGGAACTCGCCGTCGTCGGCGATGCGGCCCTCCATGCCCGGCACGAGCTTGCCCACGGTGCCCAACCTGGTTTCGGACGGATGGCTCACGGTGGCAATGCAGCTGAGCTCTGACATTCCCCACACCTCTGCGATCGGGATGCCCAACCCGAGGAAGAACGCCAGCGTCTCTTTGGGGATCGGGGCTGCGCCCGACACCGCATGCCGCATCTGGTCGAGACCCAACTTCTCGCGCAGCTTGGAGAACACCAATTCGTCGGCCTGCGCCCACTCCGCCTCGGCAGCCTCGTCGAGCGCTTCACCGGCCACCAACGAATCGGCTTTCTTGGCCGCGACCGACAGCCCCCACTGCAATCCCATCCGTTTGGTTTCGTCGGGCTCGTTGACGGCGGCGAATTCGATTGCCGCCTTGAGCTTCTCCCAGATGCGCGGCACAGCGCCCCAGATCGTTGGTCGCACGTCCGGCAGAGCCGCGGCGATGGCCCTCGGGTCGTCGATCGTCGTGATCTGGGTCCCGAACACCTCCTGCAGGTACAGCGCACCCATCCGGTCGGCGATGTGCGCCGTCGGCAGGAACGACGTGCTTCGGTCGCCGAACCGCACGCCGAGCACGTCGTCGATGGCATATGCCTGGAACAGCAGGTTGGCGTGGGTCACCTCCACACCCTTGGGATTACCGGTGGTGCCCGACGTGTAGATCAGCGTGGCCACATCGTCGGATTGCACTGCCCGCCATGACGCCTCGAAGTCGAAGTCGTCGGCGCCCGCCGCGATGAGGTCGTCGACCGACATCGTGCCCTCCGGTGAGCCGTCGAGACACACGATGTGCTCGATGGCGGCGCCGCTGGCGCGAATGCGCTCGACATACTGCGCCTCGCACATGATCACCTTGGTGTCGGCGTTGTCGAACAGGTACACCAACTGCTCGGCGGGCAGGGTGTTGTACACCGAGAACGAGATCGCACCGACGTGTTGGGCGCCGACTTCGAGCGGATAGAACTCGACGCGGTTGGCCATCATCAGCGACACCGTGTCGCCGCGCTTGACGCCGAGGCCGGCCAGCCCGGCGGCGACCTGACGCACCTGGTCGGCGTACTGCCGCCAGGTCAGGGTCTGCGTATCACCGGGTGTTCGCAGCGCGACGGCGTCAGGGTCGACAGCGGCGACGCGCTGGAAGGCTTCACAAAGGGTGGTGGGCCGATCCGATGTGCTCATGGTTCACAACTTAGGCATTCACACTGTGCAGATGAACGGTTCACCGGAATCTGATCTGCCCCGTGAGCGCCTGATCCGCTTCGCCCAGGAACTCACGGCCGACGCAGAACGGCGGGTACCCGCCTGGGTGCGCCACGGCGACCCCGAGAGCGCGATACCTGTGCGCCTGGCGGTTCTGGCGGTGATGGCGCAGCAGATCGCCATTCCGAGGGGCTACACGGTGGTGCCGCGATGGCCGCTTCTGGTTCTCGAGGCCCTTCTGATGGTGGCACTGCTGGCGATCAACCCGCGGGTGATGTCGCGCCGTACCCGCTTCGGCAGATACGCGACCTGGGTGCTGTTGGCCGCGATCACCATCGACAACACCGCGTCGGCGATCCTGCTCGACATCCGTATCATCACAGGCGAAGTCAGCAACGACGCCGCCATCCTGCTCGGCAGCGGAGCGGCGATCTTCGTCACCAACATCATCGTGTTCGGCATCTGGTACTGGGAACTCGACCGCGGTGGTCCGTTCGCCAGACACGTCGGCGAGCGTCCGTATCCGGATTTCCTCTTTCCCCAGATGGCGACTCCCCATGTGGCCAAAGCGGATTGGCGCCCGACGTTCGTTGACTACTTGTACGTCAGCGTGACCAATGTGATGGCGTTCTCCCCTACCGATACGATGCCGCTCGCCAGGTGGGCCAAGACGCTGATGACCGTGCAGGCGATGGTCGCGCTGTCCACCGCGGCGCTGGTGATCTCCCGCGCGGTGAACGTGTTGGGTTGAACGATCAGCCGAGGCAGCCAGGCCCGAGCAGCGCCTTCAGATCCCCCATCAAAGCCGGTGAGGGAGTGACCCGCAACGACTGGTCCAATTCCAGCGTGGTGATGCGATCGCCGCTGATCAGCCGCAGGTGGACCTGCGAGATGCCGGGGTGACGGGTGAGTACCTGCTTGAGCGCGTTGACCTTGTCGATGGTGCACTGCCGCGTCGGCAGGCTCACGGCAAGCGGCCGATCCATCGCGGCATTCGAGAAGTCGGGCACCACAAGGTCGTTGGCGATCAGACAGATCCGGTCATCCTGAATTCTGACCTTGGCGCTGACGAGCACGACCGCGTCGTCGACGACCTCAGCGCCGAAACTCGAGTACGTGTGCGGGAAGAACATCACCTCGACGCCGCCGGTCAGGTCCTCCAGTTGGGCTGACGCCCACGGCATTCCGTTCTTGTTGACCCTACGGTTCACCCCGGTCAGGATTCCGCCCACCCGCACTTGCGCGTCGTTGGGCACATCGCCGTCGAGGATCGACGGAATCTGAGTGTCCACCTGGGTGGCCAACAGGTGCGCGATGCCGTTGAGGGGGTGACCGGACACGTAGAGACCGAGCATCTCCCGCTCGAGCGCGAGTTTGTGCTTGTCCTCCCACTCCTCGTCGGGAACCTTGATGGTGAACACCGCGTCGGTGGCGGTGTCGGCGCCGCCGAAGAGGTCGAACTGGCCCATAGCCTCGGCCTTCTTCGTACCGAGCACCGACTCGACGGCGTCGGTGTGCACCAGGAACAGCCCCTTGCGGGGATGACCCAGCGAGTCGAAACCGCCGGCTTTGATCAGCGACTCGGTGACTTTCTTGTTGCACGGGCCGATGTCGATTTTGTTCAGGTAGTCGGAGAAGTCGATGAACTTCCCCTTCTCCGTGCGCGAGTTGATCATCGACGCAACGACATTCGCGCCGACGTTGCGCACGGCTCCGAGCCCGTAGCGGATGTCCTCGCCGACCGAGGCGAAGTTCAGGCTGGACTCGTTGACGTCGGGCGGCAGCACGGTGATGCCCAGCCTGCGGCAGTCCGCCAGGTACACCGCGGCCTTGTCCTTGTCGTCACCCACCGACGTGAGCAGGCCGGCCATGTACTCGGCCGGATAGTTGGCCTTGAGGTAGGCGGTCCAGTACGACACCAGCCCGTAGCCTGCGGCGTGCGACTTGTTGAACGCGTAGTCGGCGAACGGAAGCACGGTGTCCCACAGCGCCTTGATGGCCGGGGCCGAGAACCCGTTGTTCTTCATGCCTTCGGAGAAGCCCTCGTACTCCTTGTCGAGCACTTCACGCTTCTTCTTGCCCATGGCCTTGCGCAGGATGTCCGCTCGGGCGAGCGAGTAACTGGCCACCTTCTGCGCAATGCGCATGATCTGCTCTTGGTAGACGATCAGGCCGTAGGTCTCGGCCAGGATCTCGGAGAGCGGTTCGGCCAGCTCGGGATGAATCGGTTTGATGGCCTGCCGGTTGTTCTTGCGGTCGGCGTAGTCGTTGTGGGCGTTCATGCCCATCGGCCCCGGCCGGTACAGCGCGATGACGGCGACCACATCCTGGAAACCGGTCGGCTGCATCCGGCGCAGCAGGTCGCGCATCGGGCCGCCGTCGAGCTGGAAGACGCCGAGAGTGTCTCCGCGGCCGAGCAATTCGTACGTCGGCCCGTCGTCGAGCGGCAGCGACTCCAGGTCGAGTTCGATCCCCCGGTTGGCCTTGATGTTCTCCAGGGCGTCGCCGATGATCGTCAGGTTTCGCAGGCCGAGGAAGTCCATCTTCAACAGGCCGATGGCCTCGCACGACGGGTAGTCCCAGCCGGTGATGATGGCGCCGTCCTGCGGCCGCTTCCACAGCGGGATCGCCTCGGTCAGCGGTTCGCTGCTCATGATCACGGCGCAGGCGTGCACGCCTGCGTTTCGGATCAGGCCCTCGAGGCCGCGCGCCGTCTCGTAGATGGTGCGCACGTCGGGGTCGGTGTCGATCAGACCGCGGATCTCGGCGGCTTCCTTGTACCTGGCGTGCGTCGGGTCGGTGATCCCCGACAGCGGGATGTCCTTGGCCATGATGGGCGGCGGAAGCGCCTTGGTGATCCGGTCGGCGATCGCGAAGCCCGGCTGGCCGTAATGGATTCGGGCCGAATCCTTCAGCGCGGCCTTGGTTTTGATGGTGCCGAAGGTGATGACCTGCGCAACCCGGTCGTGGCCCCACTTGTCGGCGGCATAGCGCACCATCTCACCGCGACGGCGGTCATCGAAGTCGATGTCGATGTCGGGCATCGATGCGCGTTCGGGGTTCAGGAAGCGCTCGAACAGCAGCCCGTGCTCGATCGGGTCGATGTCGGTGATGCGCAGCGCATAGGCCACCAGCGACCCTGCCGCCGACCCTCGGCCGGGACCAACCCGGATGTCGACCGACCGCGCGTACCCGACGAGGTCCGCCACGATCAGGAAGTACGACGGGAAGCCCTTCGCGCAGATGACCTCGATCTCGTAGGCAGCCCGTTCGACGTACGCGGACGGCACACCGGCCGGGAAGCGCCTGGCCAGCCCCGCATCCACCTCATGGCGCAGCCAGGACGCCTGGTCGTGGCCTGCGGGCACGGGGAACACCGGCATCCGGTCGCGGGTCTCCCACACCTCCTTGTAGGACTGCACCCGTTCGGCGATCAGCAGCGTCGAATCGCACGCGCCAGGGATCTCGTCGTCCCACAGCGCCCGCATCTCGGTGGCGGACTTCAGGTAGTAGCCATCGCCGTCGAACTTGAAGCGATTCGGGTCCGAGAGCGTCTTGCCGGTCTGCACGCACAGCAGCGCCTCGTGGTTGTGCGCGGCGTCGCGGGTGACGTAGTGGCAGTCGTTGGTGGCCAGCGCGGGGATGTCGAGCTTGCGGCCGATCTCCAGCAACCCTTCGCGGACCCGGCGCTCGATCGACAGGCCGTGGTCCATCAGCTCGAGGAAGTAGTTGTCCGCGCCGAAGATCTCCCGCCACTTCGCGGCGGATTCCAGCGCCTCGCGGTCGTGACCGAGCCGCAGCCGGGTCTGCACCTCACCGGACGGGCAGCCGGTGGTGGCGATGATGCCCGCGGCGTGCTCGGCGACGATCTCGGCATCCATTCGCGACCACTTGCCCAACTGGCCCTCGAACGACGCCAGAGAGGACAGCTTGAACAGGTTGCGCACCCCTGTCGCGTTCTCCGCGACCATCGTCAGGTGGGTGTAGGAGCCGCTGCCCGAGACGTCGTCGGCCTTCTGGCCCGGATCGCCCCAGAGGATGCGCTTGGTGTCGAAGCGGGATCCCGGCGCAATGTAGGCCTCGACGCCGATGATCGGCTTGATCCCCGCCTCGGTGGCCAAATTGTAGAACTCGCTGGCGCCGAACATGTTTCCGTGGTCGGTCATGCCGATCGCGGGCATCTCCAGCCGCTGGGCCTCGGCCAGCATCGGAGCGATCTTCGCGGCGCCGTCCAGCATCGAGTACTCGGTGTGGTTGTGGAGGTGCACGAAGGACGGATCAGAGTTCATAGGGACGCCAGTGTATGGCCGCCCACCGACTCCCACGGGCGTGTCGCGGCGCGTGTCTTGCGGCGTCCACGGTTATCCGGAAAACCGCGTGGGTTCAGTCACCCGGTCAACGCGCGGAGCCGATCGCGGAGGTAGTCGGCGACGGCGTCGTCGGTTGTCAGCCCGATCGCGACACGCAGCGCGTCGGCTGCGGCTTCGGTCCGGCCTGCTGTGGCCAGAAGGTGCGCCCGAGTGCTCCACGCAGGCTGGAAGCGCGCGATCGCCGGGTCGTCGATTCCCTCCAGCGCGCGCAGCCCGGCGTCCGGTCCCTCGATCTGCCCGTCCACCGCGGCGCACGCGACGGCGGCGCCCAGCGAGGGCGCTGTCCGCAGCAGCGCGCGATACAGCTTGCGCAACGCGCGCAGGTCGGTCGGTCGCGTGCAATGCGCCGACTGGATCGCAGCCTCGTACTGAAAGCGGCCAGGTCGCCTGTGACGGTGCGCTCGGCGCAGCAGGTCCTCCCCCCGGGCGATCAGCGTGGGGTTCCACCGCGTCGGATCCTGCTCGTCGAGCGGGACGAACCGGCCGTCGATGCGGCGCGCCGGCCTGCGCGCCTCGGAAAAGCAGAGCAGCGCCGCCAGCCCCAGCACCTCCGGGTCATCGGGCAGTAGTTCTGCCAGTACCAGCGCCAGGTGCATCGCCTCCGCCGACAGCGTTTCGATCGGCGCGGTCTCGGTGGTCAGCTGCCAGTCGATGGCGTACGCGCCGTAGACCGCTTGGAGTACCGCTGTCAGCCGTTGGGGCAGGTCCCTTCGGTCAGGCAGGACGAACGCGATGCCCGCGTCGCGGATGCGCTTCTTCGCGCGCACCAACCGTTGCGCCATCGCGGCGGGTTCGATCGCGAACGCCTCTGCGATGGCTGCCGCCTCCACGCCGAGCACCGTCTGCAGCATCAGCGGTGTCCGGATGTTCGGCGCGATCGCGGGATGGGCACAGACGAGCATCAGTTCCAGTCGACGGTCCGGTATCGCCGGCATGTCGACTTCAGTTCGGCTGTCGTGGTTTTCGTCCAGTGGACGGGTCATCCGGTGGGCGTGCGATTTCCACACGTCTCGCAGCCGGTTGCGCGCGACGGTGAGCAGCCACGCATCCGGGCTGGCGGGTATCCCTTCGTCGGGCCACCGCGCGAGCGCGCGCTCCAGTGCATCGGCGAGCGCATCTTCGGCGGCGGCGATGTCGCGGGTTGGCGCAGCCAGCAGCGCGAGCAGCCGACCGTAGGAGTCGTGAACGAGGTCGGCTACCCGCTGCTGGATCTGATGGTCTTCGCGCAAGCGCTCATCCGCCCGGTTACGGGGCATACCACCCGCGGTCGGCGGCGTAAGTCCGTGCCACCGGGCGGATTTCGATGGAGCCCCAGCCGTTGGCCGGGTTGCGTTGCGCCCATTTGATGGCCTCATCGAGGTTGTCGACCTCGATGACGAAGATGCCGCCGAGCTTCTCCTTGGTGTCGGCGAACGGGCCGTCCTGGATCTCGGGGGTGCCGTTGCGACCCGTCACCGTGGTGGTCGAGACGACGGAGTCGAGCACCTCGGTTCCGATCAGCACGCCCGCTGTCGACAGATCGTCGGCATAGGCCGTGAAGGCGGCCATGGCAGGCGCCATCTCCTCCTCGGTCAGACCGATTTCCGGGCCTTCCTGGTAGTGCATCAACAGGCAGTACCGCATGTTGTCCTCCTCTTCGTCGATTGTGACCCTGTCACCGCTATGACGATCCGGCCTGGACCGAATCGACAGTTGCCGACCAAGTGGTCCACGCAACACATCGAGGGCACTCATCAGAATCCAATTCGCGACAGCACCACGCGCCGCCAATCAGGTCCCGGCGGCAACGGCTGAGGGTTCAGCGCAACGCGCGACAGGTCGGGACCCGGCGGCAGCGGCTGAGGGTTCAGCGCAACGCGCGACCAATCCGGTCCCGGCGGCAGCGGCTGGGGATTCAATGCGACAGAGTCCACCAGCGACGGCAGACCCGGCACGTAGGGCGCGTCAGGGCCCGCGGTCGCCGTCCCGGTTCCCGTTGCGAGCGTGACGAGTCCGGCGGCAGCGCCTGTGACGACGAGAACGCCGATCCTGTGGCGTGTGGACATCGAGCGGTTGGCAGTGCGGTTCATCTTCTTCTCCTTTTCGGTGGGCACCTCCTGCGTTGGAGGTGTTCACCGACTAGGAGGAGCGAGGGTCGCCCATTCGCACACTTTCTTCGACATTCGCGGGCGCTCGTTGAGAGCGCAGCCGTGCTCGCCGCAGGGCGTCAGCGGTGAACACCGCCAACGCGAACCAGATCAGCGCGAAGCCGAGCCACCTGCCGGGCGGCATCGCTTCGTGTCCGATGAACACGCCCCAGGCCATCTGCAGTCCGGGGTTGAGGTAGAACAGCAGCCCCAACGTGACCATCGGCAATCGCTGCGCTGCCGCAGCGAAGAGCAGCAGCGGGATCGCGGTCACCGGACCGGCCAGCAGCAGCAGCGCGGCGTGCGCCGACCCCGTAGTCGACGAAGTGGGCCTGATGGGTGAACTGGAGCCAGATCATGTAGCCGAGCGCAACGGGAAGCGCCCACAGCGTCTCCACCGTCACGCTCACCCGCGGATCTGCGTCCACCACCTTCTTGATCAGCCCGTAGAACCCGAACGAGAACGCCAGGATCAGCGCGACGTAGGGTACGTCGCCCACTTCGGCGGTCAGGATGCCGACGGCCACCACAGCGAGGACGAGCGCGAGCAGCTGCCACCGGTTGAGTCGTTCGCGGAAGATGACGACGCCCAGCGCGACGGTGACCAGCGGGTTGATGAAGTAGCCGAGTGCGGCGTCGACGACATGGCCGTGGGTGACCGCCCAGATGTAGGTTCCCCAGTTCAGCGCGATGAACACCGACGCCGCGAGCAGTTGAAGCCAGGCACGGCCACGCAGCCTGCGCAGATCGCCCAACCGGCGCACGACGGCGAGCAGCGCCAGAAGAAACACCGCGCTCCACACGAAACGGTGAGCCAGGATCTCCGGCGCGGTGGCGGGCAGCAGAAGGAGGAAGAATCCCGGGCAGAGCCCCCACCAGATGTAGGCGCCCGCACCGAACAGCAGCCCGGAACGCCGCCGTTCGTCGCTCACAGTTCTTGGTGGCGCAGGACGTCGAGGGCGTTCTGCAGATCGGGGGGATACGGACTGCTGATCTCGACGCGCCTGCCGTCGGCGGGATGGGCGAACGCGAGCGTCTTCGCGTGCAGCCACTGCCGCTCCAGCCCGAGCTTTTTCGCGAGTACGGGGTCGGCGCCGTAGGTGAGGTCACCCGCGCACGGATGATGCAGCGCGGCGAAGTGGACGCGGATCTGATGCGTACGCCCGGTCTCCAATTCGACGTCGAGCAGGCTGGCCGCCTGGTGCGCCTCGAGGGTGTCGTAGTGGGTGACGCTGTGCCTGCCGCCCTGCGTCACCGCGAACTTCCAGTCGTGGCCGCGGTGTCTGCCGATCGGCGCGTCGATGGTGCCGCTCGACGGGTCCGGGTGTCCCTGCACCAGCGCGTGATACCGCTTTTCGACGGTGCGCTGCTTGAATGCGCGCTTCAGGACGGTGTAGGCGCGTTCGGAGAGCGCAACGACCATCACGCCCGAGGTCCCGACGTCGAGGCGGTGCACGATGCCCTGCCGTTCGTGGACACCGGATGTGGTGATCCGGAATCCCGCGGCGGCGAGGCCGCCGAGCACCGTCGGCCCGTGCCATCCGACGGTCGCGTGGGCCGCCACCCCGGCCGGTTTGTCGACCGCGACGATGTCGTCGTCGGAGTACAGAATGGTCATGCCCTCGATGTCGACAGGCGTGTTCTCCACTGGCGCAGGCGCTTCGGGCAGCCGCACCTCCAGCCAGGCTCCGGGCGTCAACCGGTCGGACTTGCCTGCCCGGGTGCCGTCGAGATCGACACCACCCTCTTCTGCCAGGATCGCCGCCGCGGTGCGGGACAGGCCGAGCAGCCGGGCCAGCCCGGCGTCTACGCGCATCCCCGCCAGTCCCTCGGGCACGGGCATCGAGCGGGTGTCCATCAGGAGGTTTCGGCCTCACGTTCGCTCACGGTCGCGGGATCGGGCTCATCTCCCGCCCGCCGCCTGCCGACGGTGTCGAAGTCGAACCCGAAGAGCGACAACACGACCAACAGGATCGCCCCGCCCACCACGGAGGGGTCGGCCACGTTGAACACCGGCCACCATCCGATCGACAGGAAGTCCACCACGTGGCCCTGCAACGGTCCCGGGGAGCGGAAGAACCGGTCGACCAGGTTGCCCATCGCACCGCCGAGGATCATGCCGAGGCCGATGGCCCACCACGGCGATACGAGCCGTCGGCCCATCCAGATAATGCCCACCACCACGCAGCTGGCGATCAGCGTCAGCACCCAGGTGTATCCGGTCGCCATCGAGAACGCGGCGCCGGAGTTGCGCACCAGCGTCCATGTCACCGTGTCGCCGATGATCGACACCGGCTGACCAGGCGTCAGCAGCCTCACCGCGAGGACTTTCGTGACGATGTCGAGCGCGAGGATGACGGCAGCCACCGTCACCAGGAGCCGAATTCGACGGCGAGGTTTCTGTTCGACGTCGGCGGCCGGGTCATCAGTCACTCCCCCATCATTCCAAAGTGTGATTTTGCAATGATGGGGGCGTGAGCCGCCTCGTCGTCATCACCACGGGCGGCACGATCGCCAGCAGCACCGGCGCCGACGGTGTCAAGCGCCCCGCGGCCAGCGGTGCGGACCTCGTTGCCGGGCTCGACGTCGAGGTCGTGGACCTGATGTCGGTGGACAGTTCGCAGCTGACACCCGCCGACTGGGATGCCATGCGGACGGCGACCGCCGCGCTGGCACAGCGGTCAGGTATCGACGGCGTCGTCATCGCCCACGGCACCGACACCCTCGAGGAAACGGCGCTGTGGCTGGAGCTGACCTACCAGGGCCAGCCGCCTGTGGTGATCACCGGCGCCCTGCACAGCTCCGACTCGCCTGATGCCGACGGCCCGGCCAACCTGCGCGATGCACTTGCGGTGGCCGCGAGTCCGCAGGCCCGAGGCCTCGGGGTGCTGGTGACGCTCGCCGGGACGGTGTGGCAGCCGCTGGGCCTGCAGAAGGCCGCAACCGCCGACCACTCCGGCTTCGCCGGCGTCTCGGTGGGAACCGTCGGCGACGGGCACTTCACGGTGACGGACGCCAAGCAGCGGCCGTTCCTCGGCGAGCTGTCGAGCGCGGACGCGCCGCGGGTGGACACGCTCGCGGTGTACCCGGGGGCCGACTCTGTGGCGATGGACGCCTGTGTGGCGGCTGGTGCAAGGGGAATCGTGCTCGAGGCGCTCGGCGCGGGTAACGCGGGCGCGGCCGTGATCGCGGCGGTGCGGCGGCACTGCGGCGACGGGGTGGCGGTGGCCGTCTCGACGCGGGTGCCCGGCGCGAAGGTCAGCGCCGGTTACGGGCCGGGGCGCGAGCTTGCCGATGCGGGGGCGGTGATGGTGCGACGACTGCGCGCCCCGCAGGCCCGCGTGCTACTGATCGGTGCCCTGGCGAGCGGCTCGCCCGTCGACGACGTCTTCGCCAGGTGGGGCTGACTCTGCGCCCAACTCCTCGACGTAGTCCGGCCAGTCCAGGCTGTCGATCGGGTTGGCGCGCCGGATGTCGCTGATGTCGTCGCTGAAGGTCCGGACCGGGCCCGGCCCGGTGCTGCGCGTCTCGAAACGCACCGTCATGACTCCGTGGCCCGCGCCCTGAATCCAGCCGTGGCCGTACTCGGTATGGGTGACATCGTCGCCGATCCGCCAGGCGGGAGCCCGCTCGGCGGCCTGGCTGACCGTCTGCGGCAACCCAGTGTCCGACACCTCTTCGGCCATCAACTCCAGATCAGGGAACAACGACTCCTGCCGGATCTCCGACAGACCCGAGAACCCAACGCCGACAAGGCGAATAGGGCCGACTTCGATCGGGTCGAGCAAAAGCCGGCGCGCCATCGCGATGAGTGTTGCGGCGTCCGTGGTCGCATACGGCAGCGTCGCGGAACGGGTCAGGATGCTCATATCCGATTTCTTGAGCTTGACGGTGACGGTGCGGGCGCCCCTGCCGTCCTTCTCCAGGCGGGTCTGCGCGTGGTCGCCGATCGAGCCGACGGCCTCGCGCAGCTGATCGAGGGTGGTCAGGTCCTCCGGGAAGGTGGATTCGGCGCTGATCTGCTTGGCTGGCCCGTTCTCGGCCACCGGGCGGTCGTCGATTCCGCGCGCGAGCTGGTGCAGCGCGGGCCCCACGGTGGCGCCGAGGATGTTGGCCGCTTCGGCGTCGGACAATGCGGCGAAGGCGCCGACGGTCTCGATGCCGAGCCGGTGCAGTTTCTCCTCGGCGACCGGGCCGATCCCCCACAGTTTCCGGACCGGCAGACTGCCGAGCAGCACCCGCTCCTCGGCGCGGCGCACCACCCTGATTCCGTCGGGTTTGGCCAGGCCCGAGGCGATTTTCGCGATCTGCTTGCCCGAGCCTGCGCCGACGGACGCGACCAACCCGGTGACGTCGCGAATCGTGCGCCGCAGCCCCTCGCAGAATGCCTCCACGTCCTCCTCGCTCGCGCCTGCGAGTTCGGCGGGCTCACCGAAGGCCTCGTCGAAGGACAACTGCTCGAGCACAGGCACTGCGGCGCGGACGGTTTCGAGGACGCGGCGGCTGGCCACGCCGTAGACCACACCACGCGGCGGGAGCACCACGGCGGTCGCGCCGACAAGCCGTCTGGCCTGGTGCATCGGCATCGCCGAGCGCGCGCCGTAGACGCGCGATTCATAGCTGGCGCCTGCGACCACACCACGGCCGCCCAGCCCGCCGACGAGCACCGGGCGGCCCCGCAGCGTGGGTCTGGTCAGCTGCTCGACCGACGCGAAGAACGCGTCCATGTCGAGGTGCAGTACCCAGCGTGTGGCCACACCTGCCGATGCTAGGACGCTAGCCTGGCGACCATGACGCAACAGGCCCAGACCCCCAGCGAGGTCGGCACCTTCGGGCGGTGGGTCGAGCACTTCGAGCAGAACATGCTGGTGCACGAGGAGGTAGACGCCGCCATCGACTTCAGCGGGCGGTGCCAGATCTCCGACTCGGTGCGGCCGCCGCTCATCGAATCGATCCGGCGGTTCCAGCTCGGCGAGAGCGGAGACGGCGAACAACTGCTGGCCAAGGCGGTCCGCGCGGGCGACCCCGAATACCTGCGGGCGGCAGAACTATTCGTGGCCGAAGAGCAGCAGCACGCCGCGCTACTGCTGCGACTGCTCGGCTACCTCGACGGCAGCCCGATGCGCACGCACTGGTCGGATGCGGTGTTCGTGCGGCTGCGCAGGCTGATGGGTCTGCGCACCGAGTTGATGGTGTTGACCGTCGCCGAGGTCGTCGCGCTCTCCTACTACGGCGGCCTGGCAAGTCGGGGCCCCGACGCGGTCGTACGGGCGGTCGCCGACCGGATCGTCGCCGACGAGCATCCGCACGTCCGGTTCCAGGTGGATCGGCTGCGGGCCGGCTTCGCCACATCCCGCATCGGGGCGCGGGCGCTCGCGTTCGCGTTCTGGTGGGTCACCGCGATCGGCGCCACCGTCGTGGTGTCGTTCGACCACGGGCCGCTGCTCGACGCGATCGGCTACCGACGCACCCGGTTCATCCGCGATGTGCTGACCGACTTCGCGAAGGTCGTCGCCGCAGTTCTGCGCCGCTAGGCCTTCGCGATAGCCACCAGCACACCGTCGCCGATCTCGGTGGCGTCCGCCCGGTCGCCGAACTCGAATGTGGTGGCGAGGATTTCGCGCGCGATCATCTCGGCGTGGGTGCGCGCCCAGTCCTCGCGTTCCGCGGGCACCGACATCACCACCGAGATGCGGTCGGACACGTCCAGCCCCGTCGTCCTGCGCAGTTCCTGCAACTCGCGAACGCGGTCCTTGGCCCAGCCCTCGGCCTCGAGTTCGGGGGTGACGGTCCCGTCGAGCACCACGAGTCCCGACCCGCCCGGCAGCGCCGCGGTGAACTCGGGATCGGCCGCGACGAGCCTCGAGCTGAACTCGGTAGGCAGCAGCACCGCAGGCCCTGCGGTCAGGGTGCCGTCGGCGTTGACGACGCCCTCCCCCGCCTTCACCGCCTTGATCGCGGCCTGAACGTCCTTGCCGATGCGCGGCCCCGCCTCCCGGGCGTTGACGGTCAGCTCGAAGCGGCCGTAGGTCGCGATGTCGTCGGTGAGCTCGACGTCCTTGACGTTCAGCTCGTCGGCGAGCAGATCGCGGAACGGCTCGAGCCGCTGCGGATCATCAACGGCCACGGTGAGTTTGGGCAGTGGTAGCCGCACCCGCAGCTTCTTGGCCTTGCGCAGTGACGACGCCGCCGAAGCCACCTCCCGAACCTGGTCCATGGTGGCCACCAGATCGGCGTCGTGCGGCAGGTCGTCTGGCTCCGGCCAGTCGGCGAGATGGACCGACCGCTCCCCCGTGACGCCGCGCCAGATCACCTCGGTGGTGAGCGGCAGCAGCGGGGCGGCAAGCCGGCCCACCACCTCGAGGACGGTGTGCAACGTGTCGATGGCGTCGGGGTCCTCCTCCCAGAACCGCGAACGGGACCGTCGCACATACCAATTCGTCAGGGCTTCGGTGAACTGCCTCAGCTCGTCGCACGCGCCGGAGATGTCGCAGACGTCCATCGACGCCGTCAGGTCGTCGCGCAGCTGCGCCAGCTTGGCCAGGATGTAGCGATCCAGCACGTGCCCGGAGTCCGTGCGCCAG
This sequence comes from uncultured Actinomycetota bacterium, assembly GCA_963786995.1. Lineage (GTDB taxonomy): Bacteria > Actinomycetota > Actinomycetes > Mycobacteriales > Mycobacteriaceae > Mycobacterium. The sequence continues at coordinate 563,379 of CAWBBH010000014.1, forward strand.
GTCCCTTTCTTCGGCGCATACAGCGCCAGAAAGGTGTAGGCGTTCCAGATCGGCAGCTGCACCTGCCGCACGCCCTCCCGGATGCCCTGCTCGGTGACGATCAGGTTGCCGCCCCGCAGGATCGGCGACGCCATCAGAAACCAGCGCATGGCGTCGGAGCCGTCACGGTCGAAGACCTCGGTGACGTCGGGATAGTTGCGCAGCGACTTGCTCATCTTCTGTCCGTCGTTGCCCAGCACGATCCCGTGGGACACACAGGTTTTGAATGCCGGACGATCGAAGAGCGCGGTCGCCAGCACATGCATCATGTAGAACCAGCCCCGAGTCTGGCCGATGTACTCGACGATGAAGTCCGCGGGGAAGTGCGAGTCGAACCAGTCGGCGTTGGAGAACGGATAGTGCACCTGCGCGTACGGCATCGACCCCGAGTCGAACCACACGTCGAAGACGTCTGGGATACGCCGCATCGTCGACCTGCCGGTCGGATCGTCGGGGTTGGGACGGGTCAACTCGTCGATGTAGGGCCGGTGCAGGTTGTCAGGCCGCACCCCGAAATCGCGCTCGAGTTCGTCGAGGCTGCCGTATACGTCGATGCGAGGATAGGCCGGATCGTCGGAGGTCCACACCGGAATCGGGCTGCCCCAGTAGCGATTCCGCGAGATCGACCAATCCCGGGCATTGGAGAGCCATTTGCCGAACTGTCCGTCCTTGACGTGTTCGGGATACCAGGTGATCTGCTGGTTGAGCTCAACCATGCGGTCACGGAACTCGGTCACCTTCACGAACCACGACGAGACGGCCCGGTAGATCAGCGGGTTGCGGCACCGCCAGCAGTGCGGATAGGAGTGCTCATAGGTTTCGTGGCGCACGAGCACAGGGGCGTTCTGCGCCGCCGGGCCGGTCTGGTTCTTCAGGTCGCGGATGATCTGCGGGTTCGCCTCGAACACATGCTGGCCGACGTAGTCGGGCACGGTCGCGTCGAACCGGCCCCGTGCATCCACCGGTGTGACGGCGACGATGCCCGCGGGAGTCGTGACGCCCATGTCCTCCTCGCCGTAGGCGGGCGCCATGTGCACCAAGCCGGTGCCGTCCTCGGTCGTGACGTGTCCGCCCGCCAACACCACGAAAGCTGTTGGCCGCATCCGTGAAATACGGGAACGGCGGCAGATAGCGGGTGCCGAGCAGGTCCGCGCCGGTGTATTCGGCCAGGATTTCGGGATCCTCACCGAGTTCGCGCGCGTAAGCGGGCAGGCGCGCCTTCGCCAGCACATACCGCCTGCCCTGCGCAGCCACCAGCACGTAGGAGATGTCGGGGTTGACCGCCACCGCCTGGTTGGACGGCAGCGTCCACGGCGTCGTCGTCCACACCAGGAGGTAGCCATCCTGCAACGGGCCGTCGGTAACCCGGAATCCGACCGTGATGGCCGGGTCTTGGCGGCTCTGGTAGACGTCGTCATCCATCCGCAGTTCGTGGCTGGACAGCGGCGTCTCGTCGTTCCAGCAGTACGGCAGGACCCGGTAACCCTCGTAGGCAAGGCCCTTGTCCCACAACTGTTTGAACGCCCAGATCACCGACTCCATGAACGTCAGGTCGAGCGTCTTGTAGTCGTTGTCGAAGTCCACCCAGCGCGCCTGGCGCGTCACGTATGCGCGCCACTCCTCGGTGTACTTGAGCACCGAGGCGCGGCAAGCGTCGTTGAACCGCCCGATGCCCATCTCTTCGATCTGCGCCTTGTCGGTGATGTCGAGTTGGCGCTGCACCTCGAGTTCGGCGGGCAGCCCGTGGGTGTCCCAGCCGAAGCGACGGTCGACCTTGTAGCCGCGCATGGTGCGATAGCGCGGCACGATGTCCTTGACGTAGCCGGTCAGCAGATGGCCGTAATGCGGTAAGCCGTTGGCGAAGGGCGGCCCGTCGTAGAAGACGTACTCCGGAGCACCCTCGCGGCGTTCGACGCTGGCGCGGAAAGTGTCGTCGTCCTGCCAGTAGGACAGGACCTCGGATTCGAGCGCGGGGAAATTCGGCGGCCCGGCTGCCGGCTTGGGATAGGCGGTCACGGTCGTGGGTCTCCATGCCAAAGTCGTTCATGGCACGGGGACGACGTCACGCCGGTGGGCGAACGCCGCGGTACCACCCCGCTTGCGCACCTGGGTGCGCCGCTCGAATGTCGGCTGTGACGGGCCTACCCGTTCGGGTCTACTGGGCCAGACCTAGGGTCCGGGCTGTTCTTCCGAAGGCTCCCCGGTGATGGCCGGATCGGTGCCGCTGTGTGGCGATTCTAGCGATTCAGTGGCCGACGGCCATCGGGGTGTGCGGCACAGGCGACGCCTCGGAGGTCAGTTCGATCAGTGCCAGCGGCAGCTGCTCGGCGAGTTCCTCGATGGTGTAGGGGTCGAAGCTGCGGGTGTCGTACCACCAGTCCAGCTGGACGAGGTCGTCGGCGCGGTAGGCCCGCAACTCGAGCGCGTGCCGCAGCCCCGGCTCGGTGCCGAGGTAGGAGAAGAAGATCTCCGAGGGCGGCGCGGCGGCGATCTTCGGTGCGGGCGGGCCTGCGGAGAGGCTGCGGTGAACGGCGCCGAGCGACTCGGTGGCGGTGGCCAGACCGGCGGAGGTGCAGGACAGCGGCACCGACCCGCGGTGGCCGGCGACGTCGACGAGCACGACGCCCTCGCCGATGGTCCTGGCAATCGCGAGGCCGAGGGCCGCGAGCAGGATCTGCTCGGCTGAGACGCCGAGATACCACTGCGCCCCGTCGAGCTCGCCGGTCAGCGTGCTGTTCAGCGGCGCAGAGAACTTCGCGAGATCAGCGGCCGCGGGGGCGTCTGCGGTCTCGTGATCGGCAATGCGGAGGGGACTGCTGGCAAATTCTGCAATCAACATGAAGCTAACACTACGTGGGCTTTCCCAGAATTGGGAGACCTCTCCCAAAACTGTGACACCTGCGTCAATAACAGCAACACTTTCCGGAAACGATTCGCACTGCCCATTTACGGGAGAACACGATAAAGTAAAGCGGTGCCACGTACCGATGAGAACGGCAGACAGCTAAAAGCCCTGCTTGACTACCTCCTCGACGGCGACGTCGACTCGAAGGACATCTACGACGCGCTTGGCGTTTCTAGCAGCACGTATTACCGGCGGATCAAGGAAGACCTCTACCCTGACGCTGAGGAACTGCGCAGGGTCGCCGACCGGTTCGGGCTCAGCTACCCCGACCTGCAGGTTCGCTTCGGGCTAATGAGCCACCAGGAAGTCCAGAGCTACTTCGAATCCGCGGGTGTTGCGGTGGCAACGAGGGAAACGCGGCGGGTACGCCCACAGAAGCTATCGGAAATGAAACCTCGCCAGGACGCCCCGCCGCTGTAGGCTCGCTGGTATCGGTTCAGCGCAAAGGCAACACAGATGGCCCTCGCAACACTTCTAGCGATCACGATCGCTTGCATCGGATGGAGCCTGTGGATCCGGCGCGTGACGTGGACGTGCCGTTGGGAAGTCGCCGCCACGCTCAACATCGCCCTGCAGGGCCTCGCGGTGCTGCTCATGTCGCCGCTCGCCTCCGAAACGCTCGGCCACTGGCTGCATGCCCTCACCGGTAAGTGGAACCTCGAGGACTACCTCGGCCACGACTGCTACATCGTGGCGGCGTCGGCCATCGTCTACAACACTCTGGGCAGGCTCGCCGACGACGAGGCCATGCAGAAGTCGTTCAAGCAGTACGTCGAGCGGCCCGCCACGATTTGCATTCCGGTGCTGCTGGTCACGTTCTCCGTCGGCAACGGCGCACGGATCTACGCCCCGGACTTCTTCACCGTGCCGACCGACTTCTGGCTCAACCTGTACTGGCTGCTGCTCTGCGGCACCCTGATGTATCTGCTGGTCTACGGGATCCGCGCCACTCTCGTGCTGCGGCGTGATCCGCGCTCCCGCACCATCGCCAATTTCTATCTCGCCTCGTCGGTAGCGGGCATCATGGCGTGCGTCGTCCGCATCATCACCGCCTTCGTGCCGTCGTTCCAGAACGCGGTCGGCAGCACCATGGTCTGGGTCTTCGCCTGCCTGTGTGGCGCCGGATTCGCGCTCGCGTCCGCCCACTCATGGCGGATCAAGACGAAGTGGTTCACCCGGGTCTGAGCCCGGTTATCGTTGCCTCGCCGTCGAAATGGGGAGGACCGCGATGACACAGCCCGCGCAGGGAGCAGATCAGGCACAGCCGACCGAGGCATCGCGGCGCCACCGCGTCGTCATCATCGGATCGGGCTTCGGAGGGCTGGAAGCCGCCAAACGCCTCAAGCGGGCCGACGTCGACATCACGCTGATGTCGAAGACGACAAGCCACCTGTTCCAGCCGCTGCTCTACCAGGTGGCGACGGGCATCCTGTCCGAAGGCGAGATCGCGCCGACCACCCGGCTGATCCTGCGCAAGCAGAAGAACGTCCGCGTGCTGCTCGGCGAGGTGGAGAATATCGACCTGACCGCACGAACGGTGACCTCGAAGCTGATGACGATGGAAACCGTGGTGCCTTTCGACAGCCTGATCGTCGCGGCCGGATCCCAGCAGTCCTACTTCGGCAACGACCAGTTCGCGACGTTCGCGCCGGGTATGAAGACCATCGACGACGCGCTCGAACTGCGGGGCCGCATCCTCGGGGCGTTCGAAGCCGCCGAGGTGACCACCGACCCGGCCGAGAGGGAACGACGGCTGACGTTCGTCGTCGTCGGCGGCGGCCCGACCGGCGTCGAACTGGCCGGCCAGATCGCCGAACTGGCCACCCGCACACTCTCTGGAGCGTTTCGCACCTGCCGTCCCACGAGTGCCGGGTCATCCTCGTCGAGGGTGCGGACGCGCTGATCCCGCCGATGGGTCCGAAACTCGGCGCGCAGGCGCAGCGCCGACTGGAGAAGATGGGCGTCGAAGTCAGGCTCAACTCGTTGGTCACCGACGTTGACTACATGGGCGTCGCGGTCAAGCACAAAGAAGGCGGCGAGGAGCGCATCGACTGCGCATGCAAGGTGTGGTCGGCGGGCGTGCAGGCCAGCCCGCTGGGGAAGATGGTCGCCGACCAGTCCGACGGCTCGGAGACCGACCGTGCGGGCCGCGTCGTCGTGGAGCCCGATCTGACGGTCAAAGGTCATCCGCACGTCTTCGTCATCGGCGACCTGATGTCCGTCCCCGGTGTGCCCGGAATGGCGCAGGGCGCGCTGCAGGGCGCCAAGTACGCGACCAACCTGATCAAGCGCGAGCTCGCAGGCCGCGACGATCCGGCCAATCGCGCGCCGTTCACCTACTTCGACAAGGGCAGCATGGCGACCATCTCGCGGTTCAGCGCGGTCGCCCAGGTCGGCAAGCTCGAGTTCGGCGGGTTCATCGCGTGGCTGGCGTGGCTGGTGCTGCATCTCGTGTACCTGGTCGGCTTCAAGAACCGCTTCACCACGCTGATCACCTGGTTCATCACGTTCCTCAGCCACAGCCGGGGCCAGATGGCGATCACCAGCCAGATGATCTACGCCGGCTGGCCATGGACATACTGGCCAGCCAGGAGAAGCTCGACGTCCGGCGCTCACCGCTGGCCGCGGTCGAAGAGGCGGAGAAACTCGAACGCGAGAAAGGGGCCTGACCCGTCGAGGACGACGTCCCCTACAGCGCGACCTGACTTCTCTCGGGGACGATCGGCGATCCGAACGCGGGCACCGGACCGTACCCGCGCCTGCGCGCCGCTGCTGCGCCCCGCCGGATCAACGCCGCGGTCGCGACGAAGCCCGCCTGGTCGGCGACGACGAACGGCGTCAGCAAACGGTTGTGCACGTAGCCGAACGACATTCCGGTGCTCGGGTCGGCCCAGCCGAGCGAGCCGCCCAGCCCGGCGTGGCCGAACCCCGGCATCAGGCCGCCCAGCGGAATCGAGTGGTAGCCCAGGTGAAATGCCATGGGGAACACGATGTTTCGATCGGGCCGCAGGTTGGGCTTGCCGATCAGCCCCGCGGTCAACTCCGGCGAGAGGAACTGCTTGCCGTCGACCCTGCCTTCGCACGCCAGCGGCGCATACATCTTGGCGAGGCCTCGCGCCGTCGCCGTGCCGTTGGCCGCGGGTATCTCGCCGTCGAGGAACGGGGTGTCGCCCTGCACGACGGACACCATCTCCGGGAAGTACAGCGCGCCAAGCCCGCTGGACCACTGCAGCGCGGCGAGCTTCGGCACGACGCTTCCGAGCAGCACGTTCTTGATGGCGCCCTGCGGGATGATGATCTGCGACGTCGTGGTCGGTGAATCCGCGGGCGGCCGGCCCAGGTGCAGACCGTCGACGCCCAACGGCTCGGCCAGCTCCTCGCGAATCAGCGCGCGCATGCCCTTGCCCGTGACGGAGCGCGCCAGACCCGACATCAACCAGCCGTACGTCAGTGCGTGGTAGGCGCCCTTGCCGTAGAGGACCTTGTTGACCGGCGCTGCCGCCAGTCGCTGCTCCATCGCGAGATGGTCCATCAGCTCGGCTCTGCTGGCGCCGTTGAGCTGGGACAGCCCCGCGCGGTGCCGCATCATCTCGCGGACGGTGATGTGCGCCTTGCCGTTGGCGCCGAATGCGTGCCAGTACTGCGCGACCGGGGCGTCGTAGTCGATCAGGCCGCGGTCGGCGAGCCGGTGGATGACCGTCGAAGCCATGCCCTTGGTCGCCGAGAACACCATGGCGCCGGTGTCGGCGGACCAGTGCGTGGTGCCGGCGCGGTCGGACCAACCCGTCCAGACGTCGACGACGGGCACGCCGTCGAGATAGACCGACAGCGCCCCTCCACCGAACTTGGGACCCGGGAACATCGCGGAGAAAGCCCGCACCGCACAGGCGAAGTGCGGATCGGCCGCGCCTTGAACACCGTGTGGAAGCGCCGCGCTGCGCTCCACGCTGTCAGAGTGCTTCACAATGCATCTAATTTACCTGCAGCCCCGGCAAATAAACCCACCGTTACCGATCCGTTAGCGCTTCGCATGTCAGGGGTCCCGGGGCGACTCCGAACAGCAATCAAACGGCCCGGGAGTCGTCCGCCGCGTCGAGGATCCTCTGGGCCGCGAGCGTCGGCGTCAGCTCACCCTCGCGGACCTGGCGTTCCACCTCGGCGCGAACCCTGCGCACGCCCGGGTTGTTGAGCACCCGGTCCAGCACGGTGTCGCGCACCATCGACCACGCCCAGTCCACCTGCTGGGAGTTGCGACGAGCCTCGAACTCCCCCGCTTCGGTGAGCACCTTTCGATGCTCGAGCACCGTGTCCCACAATTCGGTCAGGCCGGTTCCCTCCACCGCGCTCATTGTCAAAACCGGTGGGCGCCAGAGCGTTTCGCGCGGGTAGATGAGCCTGATCGCACCAGCGAGTTCGCGGGCGGCTGACTTGGCCTCGGTCGCGTGCTCGCCGTCGGCCTTGTTCACCACGACGATGTCAGCAAGCTCGAGCACACCTTTCTTGATGCCCTGCAGCTGATCACCGGTGCGAGCGAGGGTCAGGAACACGAACGTGTCGACCATGTTGGCGACCGCGACCTCGGACTGACCGACGCCGACCGTCTCCACCAGGATCACGTCGAAGCCGGCCGCCTCGAGCAGCACGATGGTTTCCCTGGTCGCTCTGGCCACCCCGCCGAGCGTGCCCGACGTCGGCGACGGCCGGATGTAGGCGTCGGGGTGCACCGCCAGCCGCGGCATCCGGGTCTTGTCGCCGAGGATCGACCCACCGGTGCGCGTCGACGACGGGTCGACGGCCAGCACCGCCACCCGGTGACCCTGCCCGATGAGGTACATGCCCAGCGCCTCGATCATCGTCGACTTTCCCACGCCGGGAACACCGGTGATGCCGACATGCATGGCGCTGCCCGCGTCCGGCATCAATTCCATCAGCAGCTGTTGGGCCTGCTCGCGGTGATCGGCCCTTGTCGACTCGACGAGCGTGATGGCACGCGGAAGCGCCGCGCGATCACGATCCTTGATCGCGGCGGCGAGTTCCTGTGTGTCAGCCATCCAGCCCGCGGCTAGGTCAGCTCGTAGCCCGACCGCTCGGCCAGCTTGTGCAGCAGGCCGATCGCCGCGTCGGCGATCACCGTGCCGGGCGGGAAGATAGCGGTCGCGCCCGCGGCGTAGAGCTCGTCGAAGTCACCTGGCGGGATCACACCGCCGACCACGATCATGATGTCGGGCCGTCCGGCCTCGGCGAGCGCGTCGCGGAGCGCAGGCACCAGCGTCAGGTGCCCGGCCGCCAGCGACGAGACACCGACGACGTGCACGTCGTTGTCGGCGGCCTGCCGCGCGACCTCTTCCGGCGTGGAGAACAGCGAGCCCACGTCGACGTCGAATCCGATGTCGGCGAACGCGGTCGCGATGACCTTCTGGCCGCGGTCGTGGCCGTCCTGGCCCATCTTGGCGACCAGGATGCGCGGCCGCCTGCCGTCGGCCTCGGCGAACTTCTCGACCAGCTCGGTGGCGCTTGCGATGTTGCTGACCTTTCCGACTTCGTCGCGGTAGACCCCGGCGATGGTACGGATCTCAGCCTGATGTCGTCCCCAGACTTTCTCCAGCGCCTCAGAGATCTCGCCGACGGTGGCATTGGCACGTGCGGCGTTGATGGCGAGTTCGAGGAGATTGCCCTCCCCTTCGGCTGCGGCGGTGAGATCGGCGAGGGCGGCCTCGACGGCGGCCTGGTCGCGTTCGCTGCGAAGCTTCTCCAGCTTGGCGATCTGCTCGGCGCGCACGCGGCTGTTCTCGACCTTGAGCACCTCGATCGCGTGGTCGGTGCCGTCGCCTGCGCCGACCTGGTACTTGTTGACGCCGATCACCGGCTGCTGACCGGAGTCGATGCGGGCCTGGGTGCGCGCCGCCGCCTCCTCGATACGCAGCTTCGGGATGCCGTCGTCGATGGCCTGCGCCATGCCGCCGTGCTCGTTCACCTCGTGGATGTGGGCGCGCACCCGCTCGGCCAGCTGATGGGTGAGCCACTCGACGTAGTACGAGCCGGCCCATGGATCGATCGGCCGTGTGGTGCCCGACTCCTGCGCAAGCAGAAGCTGGGTGTTGCGCGCGATCCTGGCGGAGAAGTCGGTGGGCAGCGCCAGCGCCTCGTCGAGGGCGTTGGTGTGCAGCGACTGCGTGTGTCCCTGGGTGGCCGCCATCGCCTCGATGCAGGTCCTAGCGACGTTGTTGAAGGGATCCTGCGCGGTGAGCGACCATCCCGACGTCTGCGAATGCGTGCGCAGGGACAGCGATTTGGCTTCCTTCGGCTCGAACTGGGCGACCAGCTCGCTCCACAGCAGCCGGCCGGCGCGAAGTTTGGCGACCTCCATGAAGAAGTTCATCCCGATGCCCCAGAAGAAGGACAGCCGTGGCGCGAACTTGTCGATGGACAGGCCCGCATCGAGTCCCGCCTTGATGTACTCGACACCGTCGGCCAGCGTGTACGCCAACTCCAGATCGGCTGTGGCGCCTGCCTCTTGGATGTGATAGCCGGAGATCGAGATCGAGTTGAACTTCGGCATCCGCGTGCTGGTGTAGCCGAAGATGTCGGAGATGATCCGCATCGACGGTTTGGGCGGATAGATGTAGGTGTTGCGGACCATGAACTCTTTGAGGATGTCGTTCTGAATGGTCCCGGCCAGCTTCTCCGGCGGCACGCCCTGTTCCTCGGCGGCCACCACGTACAGCGCGAGGATCGGCAACACGGCGCCGTTCATCGTCATCGAGACCGAGACGGTGGACAGGTCGATGCCGTCGAACAGCTGTCGCATATCGAGGATGGAATCGATTGCCACGCCGGCCATTCCGACATCACCCGCGACCCGTGGATGGTCGGAGTCATAGCCGCGGTGAGTGGCGAGGTCGAACGCGACAGAAAGGCCCTTCTGCCCGGCGGCGAGGTTGCGCCGGTAGAACGCGTTGGATTCCGCCGCGGTGGAGAAACCGGCGTACTGCCGAATGGTCCACGGCTGGTTGACGTACATCGTCGGGTACGGCCCGCGCAGGAACGGCGGCTCACCGGGAAAGGTGTCCAGTGGATAGCCCGCCGTCGCGGCGGCGTCCCGGTCGGCGGCCACGTAGACCGGCTTGACGTCGATGGTTTCCGGTGTCTGCCAGTCGAGTTGATCAGGTGTGTAGCCGTGCGCCTGCGCGGCGGCGGTGACATGCGCGCGGACCGCGGCCTCGTTGGCGGGTTCCGGGGCCCGATCGCTGCGCAGGGGGACCTCGGCGAAGCTGCCGATTCCTGTGGTGGCCGTCATGTCGTCATGCCCCCAATCGGGTGAGCAGGTCGGAGAGTGCGCCGACCGCGTCGATCTTGGCGGTCAGGTAGTCGTCGGGCTTGGGATCGGCCTCGGCGACAGCCTTGTCGGGTCCCGCCAACAGCACCCGCGTCACGCCGGCCTTACGGACCGCCTCGACGATGCCTGCCGCCTCGGCCTGATACCGCGCATCCGTTCCGCAGATCACCGCGACGGCGGGGCCGCCCGCAGCGGTCACGGCGTCGGCTACCCGCGCGGCGTCGACGGCACCGGGATTGACCGCTTCAATGCCGCCCGACGCGAGCAGGTTGGTCGCGAACGTCGCCCGGATGTTGTGCTCGGCGAGCGGGCCGAGCGGCAACAACAGCACCTGCGGCCGCGCGCCCGTCGCGGCCAGGTGGGCATCTGACCGGTCCCGCAGTGCCTCAAAGCCTGCGGCGTACCGGGCCACGGTGCTCGTCGAACCGTCGTGCGGCAGCGGCGCTTCGTCGAGGTTCGGGTATTCGTTCACGCCGGTGATCGCCGTGCGGCGATGGCTGATGTCGTCTGCGCGCGTCTCGCGAACCTCGGCGATCTTCGCAGCGACGAAATCGCGGGCGTCGGCAAAGCCGCCATTGGCCTCGATCTGCTGGAAGTGCTGCCACGCCGTCTCGGCCAGTTGCTCGGTGAGGTCCTCCACGTACCAGGATCCGCCGCCGGGGTCGAGCACCCGGCCCAAATGGGACTCCTCGAGAAGCAGCAACTGGGTGTTGCGCGCGATGCGACGCGCGAAACTGGCTGAGGTGCCGGGCAATCCGCCGGGGATCGCGGCGTCGAAGGGCGCCACCAGAACGGTGTCCGCGCCGCCGAGCCCTGCCCCGAACGCGGCGACCGTGGTGCGCAGCATGTTCACCCACGGGTCCCGCTGGGCCATCATCGGCATCGACGTGACGGCGTGCACGCGGGCGGCGCCTGCGTCGGGCTCGCCCACCACCTCGGCCACCCGGGCCCACAGTCGGCGCAGAGCACGGAATTTGGCGATCGTCATGAACTGGTCGTCGTCTGCACGCCAGCCGGAAGCTCATCTGCCGCAACGAATCCGACACCGTCAGGCCGGCCTCGCCGAGAAGGCGAAGGTACGCGACGCCCGCCGCGACGGCTCCGGCCAACTCCCACGACGCGTTGGCGCCGAGGTTGTGCAGCGCGGGCCCGTCCACCGTGATCGCCCGCACCCCGCCCGCGTACCGGGCCGCTGATTCCGCGGTGGCGACGACATCGGCGACATCGGCGGCCGACCGCCGGCTCAACGGAGCCGTGAGCGGGTCTGCGCCCAGATCGATCGAAAGCCGGGCGCGCTGTTCGTCATCCATGTCGGTCAGTTGCGGCAGCAGTGCGGCGGCCGCGGCGGCGAAGTCGGCTCCGGCATCGAGAACCACGGGCACGAGATCGAGGAAGACGCCCTCGAGCAGACGGTCCAGCTCGCCCGCTGCGATGCCGTCGGGTTCGCCGACCCGCAGCACGAGCGCGCTGACGCCCTCGGTCAGCGCGACCAGGACGGAGCCGTTGCCGTCTGTGACGGCCTTCTGGCCGGGGGCGGGGAACGCCTCGGCGACCTTCCATCCAGACTTGACGTCGCGCAGCGCGTCGCCGCCGCGGACGAACGGCCAGGTGCCAGGTAGCGGGGGCTCCGGGTGAGCATCCAGGCTCGTGTACAGCGGCCGGATCGGAAAGCCCTCGTAGGTCGGCGAGTCCAACAGGCTCTCGGGCTCGGGCGGCAGGTCGGCCGGATCCCGCCGCGTCGACTTCGCCAGTACGCCCGCAACCGCGGAGCGCCATCGCTGCTGAGATTCCCGTAAACCGGATTCCTGCACGCTATGAGGCTAAATGATGGCCATTCGACCAGCGTGCGCCGGGCGGCGGACTCGCGCTCCTCCATGAGGCGAGTTATCCCGGGGCGGCCCGTAGTCTTGGTAGTCGTGAAGTCCGTCGTCAGAACTCTCGTCGCGGTACGAACCGCGGTTCTGTCGACGGCCAAGCAGGTTCCCCGACGTCAGATGGCCGCCATCGCGGCAACCATTGTGATTCTCGTCGCAATTTTGTTGCTGGTGCCGCGGCCGGGCGCGATGCAGCTCAGGGACTGGGCGACGTCGCTCGGTCCGTGGTTCCCGCTGGCCTTTTTGGCCGCGCACATCGTGGTCACTGTGTTTCCGTTCCCGCGCACCGCATTCACCCTGGCGTCGGGCCTGCTGTTCGGGCCGTGGCTCGGCATTGCGATCGCGGTCGTCGCGAGCGCTGTCAGTGCGTTGCTGGCGCTCGTGCTGGTCCGGACGGCGGGCCTGCGGCTCGACCGTCTCGTGCCGCATCCCCGGGTCAGGACGCTCGACGCCCGCCTGCGCCAGCGCGGTTGGCTGACGGTCATGTCGATGCGGCTGATCCCCGCGGTTCCGTTCTCGGTGCTGAACTACGCCGCGGGGGCGTCGGCGGTTCGCGTGCTCCCGTACACGTGGGCGACGCTGGCGGGCCTTCTGCCGGGCACGGCGGCCGTGGTCATCCTCGGAGACGCGCTGACCAACCACATCAGCCCGTTGCTCATCCTGGTGTCACTGTTCACCGCGAGTCTCGGTGTGGCAGGCCTGATCTACGAGATCCGGACCTACCCGCGCCACCACCAGGCGCCCGCGGGCTCGGCTAACCGCTGTGCCGACCCGGCGACTGGGGCGGACCATCCTGCCGCTGCTGTGACAGCGGCGGATACTGCATAGGCGGCAGCGGATCGTCCTGTCTGCTTTCCGTGCCCGCGCTGAGCACGCCTGGAACCGGCTTGCGCGCGTCGGCCTCGGCCTTGGCGACGGCCTCGGCAATGGCCGGATCGGTCTGGGTGGTGAACCACTCGGCGACCTCTTCGGTGTCATCCTCGGGCTTCGGCAGGTCCTCCTCCACCGGCGACGGCGTGTACCGGAAGACGCCGTCCTCGCCCGGCGCGCCGAGCATCTTGGTGAAGCCCTGCAGCGCCGCGCCGAAGTCGCTGGGCACCAGCCAGACCTTGTTCGCTTCGCCCTTGGCCATCTGCGGCAGCGTCTGCAGATACTGGTAGGCAAGCATCTCGGGGGTGGGCCGGCCCGCCTTGATCGCAGCGAACGTCTTCTCGATCGCCTTGGCCTGGCCTTGGGCCTGGTAGTACTGCGCGGCGCGCTCACCCTGTGCCCGCAGCATGCGCGACTGCCTGTCGGCCTCGGCAGCGAGAATCGCCGCCTGCTTGGCGCCCTCAGCTGACAGGATCTGCGCCTGCTTCTGGCCTTCTGCCTGCTTGATCGCCGCCTCCCGGCTGCCCTCAGCGGTCAGGATCATCGCGCGCTTCTCGCGGTCGGCCCGCATCTGCTTCTCCATCGAGTCCTGGATCGACGGCGGCGGGTCGATGCTGCGCAGCTCGACCCGTGCGACCCGTAGTCCCCAGCGGCCGGTGGCCTCGTCGAGGACGCCGCGCAGCTGGCCGTTGATCTGGTCACGCGAGGTGAGCGTCTGCTCGAGCGTCATACCGCCGACGACGTTTCTCAGCGTGGTGGTGGTCAGCTGCTCGACGCCGACGATGTAGTTGCTGATCTGGTACACCGCCGCCTGCGGATTGGTGACCTGGAAGTAGACGACGGTGTCGATGTTCACCGTCAGGTTGTCCTCGGTGATCACCGGTTGCGGCGGGAAGGAAACCACCCGCTCGCGCAGGTCCACCCTGGCGCGGATCCTGTCGATGAACGGCAGGAGCAGGGTCAGCTGGCCCGACACCGTCTTGCTGTAGCGGCCCAGCCGTTCGATCACCGCGGCCTCGGCCTGCGGAATCAACGCGACCGACTTGGCGACGATGATGGCCGCGAACAAGACCAGCACGCCGACGAGAATCAGGCCGGCGACGGCACCTTCCATGGGTGTTCCTTCCCTAGTTGTCCAGGCTTCTCTAGACGACTTTCTGGACCACCGCGGTCGCGCCGTCAATGTGCACGACGGTGACGTGGTCGCCCGGTTCGTAGACATCGTTGTCGTTGAAGGGCCGCGCCGTCCAGACCTCGCCGTCGAGTTTCACCTGTCCCTCGTGGCGTCCCACCCGGTCGAGCACCAGCGCGCTCTTGCCCTCCAGCTCCTTGGGTCGGTCCTGCAGTCCCGTGCCCTGCGCGAAGCGACGCTTCAGGGCCGGCCGCACCAGCACCAGCAGCAGGACCGACACGACGGCGAAGACGATCCCGTCGATGACGTAGTTGTCGAAGATCAGGTTCGACCCGACCGCGGCGAGGGCGCCACCGCTGAGCATCAGCAGAAACAGGTCGCCGGTCAGCGCTTCGGCCCCGGCCAGGCCAAAGGCGGCGATTAGCCAGATCAACCAAACAGGCATGTCGAGAGCCTAGCGCGTGGTCGGCCCGTGCAGCGGTGAACAACTACACTGCGAGCATCATGTGGTGCCCTAGTGTTTCGCTTTCGGTGTGGGCCAATGCGTGGCTCGCAGGAGCCGCCGCGCCCGACGACGTCCTTGATGCGTTATCGCATTGGGCGCCAAGGCATTCGGTGACCGCGTACGACGCCGTCGCAGCAGGTCGCACGGGTCTGCCATGGCCTGACATTTTCCACTCGGGAACGATGTCGCTGCTGCAGACGCTGCGGACCGCGGCGGGCATCCCCGTCGGCGCCCCCGCGTTCTCGGTCGTGCTCCCCGTTCCCGGCGATGTCCGCGGCCTGCCCGCGGGCACTCAGTTCCAGCGCGACGCGGTGTCGTCCGGCGAGGCCATCGTGATCGACGGCGGGCCGACGTCGGCGACCGCGGTCGGTGTGGTGCCCGACTTCGAATACGACGACGACGCTGACGAATCCGACGACGCCGAGCTGTCGGGCCTCGGCTGGACGGTGTACTCGATGCCCGCCGCGCCGCGCGCCGAGCACATCGACCTCGGCGAAGCGGAGTTCGCGCTGCGCTCAGCGGTGCGGTCGGCGGCCGATGCGCTCGGCGCCATTCGCGCCGAAGCGGGCGGCCTGGACGTCGCCGATCCGCGCAAGCTCGTCGAGCAGGTGATGGAGTCGTCGGGTCAGCACCGCGCGCCAGACCATGCGCCGTCGCGTGCGTTGCGGGTGCTGGAGAACGCCGCCCACATCGACGCCATCGTCACCGTCAGCTCGGGGTTGATGCCGATCGGTCTGCAGAGCTCGTCGGAGGCCCAGATCGCCAACGAGGCGTTGCGGCCGCTGTCGGCGGTGGTGCGCTCGGCCCGGCTGGCCGCGGTGAGCGCGATCCTGCATTCGGCCTGGCGCTAGGCCGTGACACAACGGGGCGTGCACAGCGCCCCGTTCACCGAGGAGCCCTGCAGCGGAGGCGCTTCGGAACCCGGCGGGCTCGCCGACCGGATGGGCTCGCGGCCGTCGCGCACCTCGTCGATCAGGTCCACGGCCAGTCGCGCGAACCGGCGGTCGGCGTTCGGCGTGGCCGCCCTCGCAAAGGCGATGCCGCGGTCCTGGGCCTGCGCGCGCAGCTCGTTGTCGAGATCCCAGACCACCTCGATATGGTCGGCGACGAAGCCGATCGGACAGACGATGACGGCCCTGACGCCCGCGTCCGCCAGCGCCGAGAGATGTTCGCTCACATCCGGTTCCAACCAGGGAACCTGCGGTGGCCCTGAGCGTGACTGCCACACCTGGTCGTAGTCGGCGTATCCGGCCTTGCCGGCGACGAGCCTTGACGCGTAGGCGACCTGCCTGGCGTACAGGTCCGTACCGCAGCGGGATGCCGCGGCACGAGGGATCGAGTGCGCGGTGAACACCAGCCGGGCCTCGGCGCGCAGCTCCTCGGGCAGCGACAGGGCCGCATCGTCGATCGACTCGGCGAACATCTCGACGAACAACGGGTGGTCGAAGTACTGCCGCAGCTTGACCAGTTCGGGGGCGCCGTCACCCGCCGCGTCACGGCCTCGTGCGATGTCCTCGTTGTACTGGGTGCAACTCGAGTAACCCCCCCACGCCGACGTGGTGAACACGGCCGCGCGGCCGATCCCGTTGTCGCGCATCGCCGTGACGGTGTCCTCCACATAGGGCTTCCAGTTCCGGTTACCGAAGTACACCGGCAGGTTCTCACCCCGCTCGGCGAGTTCGGCCTCGAGAGCGCCGATCAACGCGCGGTTGATGCCGTTGATCGGCGAGACCCCGCCGAAGTGCAGATAGTGCTCGGCGACCGCGGCGAGCCGCTCGGGGGGGATGCCCCTGCCGCGAGTGACGTTCTCCAGGAACGGCATCACCTGCTCGGGTGCCTCTGGTCCGCCGAAGGACAGCAGCAGAACACCGTCGAAACCCGAGCGCTCCATCTAGAGCAGCTGAGTGTGGGCGCCGCCGTCGGCGTAGACGACGGTTCCTGTGGTGGCGGGCAGCCAGTCCGACAGCAGGGCGCACACCGTCTTGGCGACCGGCGTCGGATCCTTCATGTTCCAGCCGACCGGAGCGCGCTGATCCCAGCCCTCCTCGAGCAGCTGGATCTGGTTACCGGCATCCTCGCCCAGAGCGCCCCCGACGATCGCGCTCATCGCCAGCGTGCGAATCGGGCCCGCCGCAACAAGATTCGACCGTACGCCGTAGGGGCCTGCCTCGCGGGCGACGAACCGGTTCACTGACTCGAGCGCGCTCTTGGCCACGGTCATCCAGTTGTAGGCGGGCATGGCCCTCGTCGGATCGAAGTCCATCCCGACGATGGAGCCGCCCTCATTCAGGATCGGCAGCGTCGCCTTGGCCAGCGAGGCGTACGAGAAGGCCGAGATGTGGATGCCCTTGGCGACATCCTCATACGGGGCGTCGAAGAACGGGTTGATGCCCATGCCGCTCTGCGGCATGAAGCCGATCGAGTGCACAACACCGTCGAGCTTGTTGCCCGCGCCGATCACCTCGGAAATCCGGTCGGCCAGCGACGCCAGATGGTCCTCGTTCTGCACGTCGAGTTCCAGCAGCGGCGCCTTCTCCGGCAGCCGGTCGGCGATGCGCTGGATCAGCTTCATCCGGTCGAACCCGGTCAACACCAGTTCGGCACCCGCCTCCTGGGCGACCTTGGCGATGTGGAACGCGATCGAGCTGTCGGTGATGATCCCCGTCACGAGGATTCGCTTGCCTTCGAGCAGTCCTGCCATGTGAAAATCCTTCTCTCTATTGAAGATTCAGTGGCCCATACCCATGCCGCCGTCGACAGGAATCACGGCGCCGGATATGTAGCTGGCATCTTCGGACGCCAGGAAGCTGACCACTCCGGCGACCTCGGCGGCCGTGCCGACCCGCTTGGCGGGGACGAACCCCAGTGCACCTTCCTGGATCCTCTCGTCCAGCGCGCGGGTCATGTCGGTGTCGATGTAACCGGGTGCCACCACATTGGCGGTCACGTTTGCTTTTGTCAGCTCCCGGGAGATCGAGCGCGCCATGCCGATCAGGCCCGCCTTCGACGCCGCATAGTTGGCCTGGTTACCGACCCCCCACATACCGGAGACCGATCCGACGAAGATCAGCCTGCCGAACCGGTTGCGCTGCATACTGCGCGACGCCCGCTGGGCCACCCGGAACGTTCCGGTGAGGTTCGCGTCGATGACCTTCTCGAACTTCTCCACGGTCATCCGCATCAGGAACGCGTCCGCGGAGACACCTGCGTTGGCCACCACCACCTCGACGGGACCCTGGTGTGCCTCGACCTCGGTGAACGCGCGGTCGACGGCTGTCGGTGTCGGTGATGTCGCACTCCACGCCGAACAACCCGTCGGGCACGCCCGGAGCCGCGGTGGGTGGCGGCCACCTTGTGGCCGTCCGCGGCGAGCCGCTGGGCGATGGCGAGGCCGATGCCGCGGTTTCCGCCGGTGACCAACACCGAGCGGGAGACGAACGGCGGACGGCCGCCAGCCGCGGCTTCAGTGGAGGCTTCGGCTTGATTGCTCCTCGCGTGCGCATCCATGACCGCCAACCTAACGTGTGCCGAGCATTCTTAAGAAATCGCCTTAGTTACCTAGTTAGGGAGGCGGCGGTTGATCACCAGCGCGCACACGGCGGCCAGCGCCAACACCAGCGCGCCGAGCCGCAGCCAGCCCGTCCCCGCGTCGCCCTTCTGGGTCTCGTAGCCGATCTGCTCCTGCAGGTTGGTGAAGACCTCGTTCAGTTCCTCGAGGCTCGACGCGCTGTAGGCCTTGCCACCGGACAGTTGGGCGATCTTCTTGAGCATCTCGTCGTCGACGGGCACCGGGGTGCGCTCACCGTCCATGTCGACAGTGCCGTTGGGGGTGCCGAACGCCACCGTGGAGATCGGCACTCCCTGATCCTTGGCGCTGCGGGCGGCGGTGTAGGCGCCTTTCGGGTTGTCCGGGTTGGACGGCACGGTCTCCTTGCCGTCGGACATCAGCACGATGCGGGCGGGCGGGGGCGTGTCACCGCCGCCGATCACCGCGCCGACGGTGGAGATCGCCTGCAGGGCGGTGAAGATGGCCTCGCCGGTGGCGGTCCGGTCGGCCACCTGCAACTTGTCGATCGCGTTCTTGGATGCGTCCCGGTTGGTGGTCGGCGAGACCAGGACGGTGGCGGTCCCGGCATAGGAGATCAACCCGAGATTGACCCCTGGCGTCATCTGGTCGACGAACTTTTTGGCGGCTTCCTGCGTGGCCGCCAGCCTGCTGGTCGACACGTCGGTCGCCCGCATCGACTGCGACACGTCGATCACCAGCATCACCACGGCACGGTTGCGTGGGATGCGGACGTCATGGGTGGGACCGGCCATCGCGATCGTGAACATCACCAGCGACAGCATCAGAAGGACCGTCGCCAGATGTCGCCACCGCGACGGCCGTTTGGGGGCAACACTTTCCAGCAGCTCGGTGTTGGCGAACCGGAGCAGCCGCTTGCGCCTGGCCCTCTGGGTGGCGATGTAGAGCCCGACCAGTCCCGCCACGACCAGGAGGAACAGGAAGTACCAGGCGTGGTCGAAGCCCGTCAGTGTCATCGGTCCGAGCACCGGTAACGTCATGTGCCGCTTGCCATTTCTGTCACTAGTTGGGTAGCCGCCGGTTGAGCAGCATGGCTGCCAGCGCGGACAGGGCCAAGATCAGAGCGCCGAGCCGCAGCCAGCCTGCGCTGGCGTCACCCTTGATCGTCTCGTAGCCGATCTGCTGCTGCAGGTTCGCATAGACCTCGCGCAGCTGATCGAGGCTCGACGCGGTATATGCCTCCCCGCCCGACAACTCGGCGATCTTGCCCAGCATCTCGTCGTCGACGGGCACGGGCTGACGCTGGTCGTTGATCTCCACATATCCGTACGGCGTACCGAACGAGATCGTCGAGATCGGCACCCCCTGATCCTCGGCGGTGCGGGCGGCGGTGAACGCGCCCTTCGGGTTGTCTGGGTTCGACGGCACCGTCTCCTTGCCGTCGGAGAACAGCACGACGCGGGCGGGCGGCGGTTCGTCGCCGCCGCCGAGCACGGCCCCGACGGTGGCGATGGCCTGAAGCGCGGTGAAGATGCCTTCACCCGTTGCGGTGCGATCGGCCAACTGCAGCTTGTCGATAGCAGCCTTGGTGGATTCGCGATTCGTGGTCGGCGACACCAGCACGGTGGCCGTCCCCGCATAGGCGATCAGCCCGAGGTTGATGCCGGGGGTCAGCTCGTCGGCGAACTGCTTGGAGGCCTCCTGTGCGGCGGCCAGCCGGTTGGGCGACACGTCGGTGGCCCGCATGGACTGCGACACGTCGATCACCAGCATGACGACGGCGCGGTTGCGCGGAATTCGTACATCGTTCGTCGGCCCGGCCATTGCGACGGTGAACAACAGTAAGGCGAGGATCAGCAGGATCGCCGGAAGGTGGCGCCAACGGGTGGGTCGTTTGGGCGCAACGCTTTCCAGCAGTTCCAAGTTCGCAAACCGCAGCATCCGCCGTTGCCGGGCCAGCTGTACGACCACGTAGAGCGCGGCGATTCCGAGAACAACGAACAGAAAGAGGAAGAACCAAGCGTGTTCGAATCCCGACAGCGTCATCGGTCCGAGCAACGGTAATGTCATGTGCCAATCGTCATTTCGGTGGACTACGCCTTATGCGTTGTGCTCTTCGCGCAAGCGCTCATGTGCGTTGTGCTCTTCGCGCAAGCGCTCATCGGCCGGCCAACGCCCCTCGGCGACGGCTGGCGACGAACCGGACCACGTCGGCAATCCAGTCCCTGTCGGTGCGCAACGTCAGCAGAGGCGCATCACAGCGCCGCAGGGTCCTAGCCACCTCGGTGCGGTGCGCGTCGGCGGCCTTCTCGAAGTCCGACCGCAGCTGTTCGTCGATGGTGAATTCGCGGGTCACCCCGGATTCGGTGTCCTGCAGGATGACATCGCCGACAGGCGGTAGCTCGACGTCGCGCGGGTCTATGATCTCGATGCCGAGCACCTCGTGCCGCCCCGCGATCGCGCGCAACGGCCGCATCCAATCGATCGGGCCGAGGAAGTCGCTGATGATCACCGCCATTCCGCGGCGCCGCTCCGGCCTGCGCAGCGCGTCGATCGCGGCGGCGAGATTGCCCCGCACGCCTGTCGGCGCCTTCGGCATGGTGGCGATCGTGCGGAGCATCTCCTGCTCGTGCATCCGGCCCGACAGCGCGGGCACCCGGCGCACGGTGTCGCCGTTGGCGATTATTGCGCCGATCCGGTTGCCACCGCCGCTGTTGAGGAAGGTGATCGCCGCGGCCGCCGCCACCGCGAGGTCGCGCTTCTCGCAGCCCGTCGTCCCGAAATCCAGGCTTGCCGACATGTCGACCACCAGCCAGGTCTCCAGCTCCCGGTCGGCGATCATCTGGCGCACGTGGGGCGCGTTGGTGCGGGCGGTGACCGACCAATCCATCCGGCGCACATCGTCACCGGGCTGATAAAGCCGCGACTCCCCCGGCTCGGATCCGGGCCCGGGCAGCAGCCCGAGATGGTCGCCGTGCAGCACGCCGTCGAGCTTGCGGCGCACCGTCAGCTCGAGCTTGCGCAACGCCGCGGTCAGCGCAGGGTCACGGATCTCCCCGCGCTTGAGCGACGGCAGATCGACGTTGCGTCCCGAAGTGGTCACCGACCGCTGGCCGCGCCGGCGGCGGCGGGAACGACAGGCGGCGCCGAATGACCTTGCTGCGGAATGGCGTTCACCTGTGGCAGACCGACGGTCTGCAGGATTCGATTGATCACCGTCTCGGCGGAGATCTCGTCGGCGAGCGCGTCGTAGGTCAGCACGAGGCGGTGCCGCAGCACGTCGGGGATGACCTCGACGACGTCTTGCGGGACGACGTAGTCGCGGCCGCGCACCAGCGCGAGCGCCCGGGACGCCGCGATGATGCCGAGCGAGGCGCGCGGCGAGGCACCGTAGGCGATCCACGCCTTGGCGTCAGGCATGCCGAACTTCTCCGGCGTCCGCGTCGCGGTGACGACCCGAACCACGTAGTCCACCAACGCGTGGTGCACGAAGGTGTTGGCGGCCACGTCCTGGAGGCGCAGCAGATCGCCCGGTGCGAGCACCTGCTTGGGCTCCGGGGGTTTGACGCCCATCCGGTAGATGATTTCGCGCTCTTCCTCAGGCGTCGGGTAATCGATGTTGAGCTTGAACAGGAACCGGTCTCGCTGGGCCTCGGGCAGCGCGTACACGCCCTCCTGCTCGATCGGGTTCTGGGTGGCCATCACCAGGAACGGCGCGGGCAGCGGGAAGGTCTTGCCGCCGATCGAGATCTTCCGCTCGGCCATCACCTCGAGCAGCGCCGACTGGACCTTGGCCGGCGCGCGGTTGATCTCGTCGGCGAGCAGGAAGTTGACCACCACGGGGCCGAGCTCGATGTCGAACTCCTCCTTGCCCTGCCGGTAGATGCGGGTACCGACGATGTCGGTCGGCACCAGGTCGGGGGTGAACTGGATGCGGGCGAACGTGCCGCCGACGACCTTGGCGAAGGTCTCCACGGCCAGCGTCTTGGCGACGCCGGGCACGCCTTCCAGAAGCAAGTGACCCTTCGCGAGGAGGCCGACCAGCATGCGCTCGACGAGCAGGTCCTGGCCGACGATGATGCGCTTGACCTCGAAGATCGCACGCTCCAGGGTTTGCACCTCGTTCTGCAGGCCTCCGTTGTTCGCTGGCGGTGGCGGAGCAGCGTGAGTGTTAGGGGGATAACCCTGCGCCGGGCCTTGCGGCCCACCTGCTGACGTCATCGACGATCCTCTTACGTTGTAGGTCCATAGACGCAGGTCGTGCGTCACGGGCGGGGTGCCCGCCGTCAACTATTCCAGGCACTACGGGATCCGTCGACGTCGCCCGGGACTGTTCAGGCTCCGCTCAGGCCGCGCTCAGGATTCGATCATGCGCGCCAGGTAGGGCTGCAGGCCAGCCCTGCGCAGCGGGCTCACCGTCACCTTGCCTGCGCTGCCGGCGGCTTCCAGCATCTGGTTGTTGCCGAGGTAGATCGCGACGTGCTGGCTGCCGCCGGGACCCCAGAACAAGAGGTCGCCGCGTTTGGCCTGCGACTGCGGCACCTTGCGGCCGGTGTCGTACTGGTCGCCCGAGTACTTCGGGATCAGCACCCCGACGCCGGCGAACGCGAACCGGGTGAAGCCCGAGCAGTCGTAGCCGATGATGCCCTCGTCGCCGTCCACGCCCGCACTGGGCCCGCTGGGCGTGCCGCCTCCCCATGAATACGGCACGCCCATCTGCGAGGCCCCGCGGCGAATCACGTACTCGATCGCCTGCGGTCCGCGAACTCGTCCGACGCCGACGCTGCCCGTGCTGGCGCCGCCGCCGCCACCGCCCAGTCCGATGGTCTGCAGGAACTTCTGCCCCATGCTCTGGGTGGTCTCGATCGCCATCTGCGTGGCTTGGAATGACGCGTTGGCGATCGCCACCGGGTCACCCGGCGCCCCCGCGCTGAGCACCTTGGGCAGCGTCGGATCCCACTGGCCGTCGTCAGGCGCGGCGCTCGCGGGGACGGCCGCCCCCAGCGTCATGGCAAGCGCCGCAAGAATCAAGACTACGGCTTTGACGCAGCGAGGAGCGTTGTGCCGCAGCAATTTCAAGGGAATCACTCGCATCAGTATTCGATGTACCGGACGACGTAGGGGGTCATGCCGCTGGTGCGTACCGGCGAAACCTTCACCTGGGAGCCGGTGAACGGCGCCTCCAGCATCTGGTTGTTGCCGAGGTAGAGCGTCACGTGCTGGCTGCCGCCCGGGCCGTAGAAGATGACATCACCGCGGCGCATCTGTGACGACGGGATCTTGCGGCCGAGGTCGTACTGCGAGCCCGAGTAGTGCGGCAGCTTGATGCCCACGCCCGCGAACGCGTAGAGGATCAGGCCCGAGCAGTCGAACCCGACCGTGCCCGCACCCTGATCGATGCCCCGGCTCGGGCCTGCGGCATTTCCGCCGCCCCATGAGTAGGGCACACCCATTTGGGAGCCGGCCCGCTTGATGACGTACTCGGAGGCCTGCCTGCCGTGGACACGGGGAATCGCGCCGTTGGTGTAGCCGCTGGGGGTCGGCAGAATTCCCATCTTGCGCAGGAAGTTGCGGCCCATGTCGGCGGTGTACTGCGCCGAGGTCGAGGAGATGCCGAGCACCGCGTTGATGATCGCGATCGGATCGCCGCTGACGAATGCGCTCGGGATCGCGGGCAGGGTCGGATCCCACAGGCTGTTGTCCCAGTTGCCGGCGGAGGGCACCGGGGTGCCGGGGGCGCGGTCCCAGTTGCCCGTCGGATTAGCCATCGGCGCAACGGGTTTCGGCTGGTTTGCCGCGGGCGCCGACCAGCGGCGGGCTGCAGCGAGTTTGGCTTGCGCGGCGTTGCGTTCGGCCGTGAGCGCGCTGAGCTGGCCCTGCTGGTCGGCGAACGCCTGCTGGGCAGCTCTCAGCGCCGAGACCGCGGCGTCCTGGCTGGACTGCGCGTCCGCGGTGGCCTGATCGGCCTTCTGCTTGGCAAGCCTGGCCGCGGACTCGCGGTTGACCTGTTCGGTGCGCGCCCGCTGCAGATCGGTGACGATCTGCTGCGCGCTGGTGGCAAGCGTCTGCCCCGCTGATGCCGTGTCGATCATGTCGGCGGGGTCGGCCGCGGTCAGATATGAACTCGACGGCCCGTTGACGTAGGTGGACGCGGCGAAGGTGTCGAACTCCTGTTGCGCGGAGGTGATGGCCGCGCCTGCATCGTCGACGGCGCGCTTGCTGGCGTCCACTTCCTGGGCAGCGGTCGTGGCGTCGTCGCGCGCGGTCTGCACGTCGACGATGGCCTTGTTGACGCTCTCCTGCTGGGCCTGGATGTTCGCGCCCAGTTCGGCGATCTTCTGGTTGACGTTGGCGATCTCGGCGACCAGCGAGCCGACGGAGTCGGGGCTGGCGGGCTGGGCGGCAGCGATCCCCCCGGGGGTGTAGAGCGCCGTGGCCACCAGGATGGCGAACGACACGAGCGCGCGAGGGGTGCGTCTCATTCGACTCGGATCTCCTCGCAGAAGTCACAAATACAACAGCGACACCAGTGGGTACTTCTGCACCGTACGTCACAACTGACGCTAAAGAAACTCTAGTCACAAATTACATATCTGTAATTAGAAGGAGTGTGACCGAATGGTGATATTCGACGCCGGCAGGGCCTTCTGCCAGGCGTTATTCAGCCGAGTCCGAATCCATTTCGACGGCCGCGCGTTTGCTTCGGACCTGCAGTAAACGGGTCGCAATCGCGGCGGCCAATACAAGAAAGGTGAGCACGACTGAGAATGCCGTCCACGGAAAGTGCGGCGTCGTCAACTCGCTCACGAAATTCTTCGAGGACTGCACGGGGTCGCCGTTCTTGGCGATGTCCTGGCCGGCTTCCAGCGTCACCCGGTCGAAGTCCTCGCTGTAGGTGCCGGCCCACGTCGGGCTCATCGCCAGCACCGTCGACCCCGGATACGCCTCCCCGACTTCGGTGGCGATGTCGCGCAGCGGGGTGTCGATCGGCGGGTTGGTCGAGATCACCACGATCTTCAGGTCGATGCCGTGTTCGCGCGCATCGGCGATGACCTGCCGCAGTTCGGGCACGTCCTTGGCGTCGGCGGTCGGCACGCTCACCCCGTCGTCACCGACACCGGCCAGCACCTGGTTCATATCCACGTCAGGCGGGATATACGACGGGAGGAACGGGATCACCTGCGGTCCGGCCACAGCAGAACCGTACGCGATATCGACCGAAACAGGTGGCAGCACGCACCCGTGAGGACAAGACTGAAACCCACCAAGCTTGCTTTACAGGACAAGCGTACTGTTAGATTGGAAGAGCCGACGACGACAGCCCGTCGCGGCGATACAGCCGGGAGTTGATGTGAGCAGCAAGAATTCGTTTGGAGCCCGTGACACCCTCGAGGTCGGGGACAAGAGCTATGAGATCTACCGCCTCGACGCGGTGAAGGGTACCGAGAAACTTCCCTACAGCCTCAAGGTGCTCGCGGAGAACCTGCTGCGCACCGAGGACGGTGCCAACATCACCAAAGACCACATCGAGGCGATCGCCAACTGGGATCCCGAAGCCGACCCCAGCGTGGAGATCCAGTTCACCCCCGCGCGCGTGATCATGCAGGACTTCACGGGAGTGCCCTGCATCGTCGACCTGGCCACGATGCGGGAGGCCGTCGGCGACCTCGGCGGCGACCCCGACAAGGTCAACCCTCTTGCGCCCGCCGACCTCGTGATCGACCACTCCGTGATCGCCGACCTGTTCGGTACCGCCAACGCCTTTGAGCGCAACGTCGAGATCGAATACGAGCGCAACGGCGAGCGGTACCAGTTCCTGCGCTGGGGGCAGGGCGCCTTCAACGACTTCAAGGTGGTGCCGCCCGGGACCGGGATCGTTCACCAGGTGAACATCGAATATCTGGCGAGGGTGGTCTGGGAGCGCGACGGCGTGGCCTACCCGGACACCTGCGTGGGCACCGACTCCCACACAACGATGGAGAACGGCCTCGGCGTGCTCGGCTGGGGTGTCGGCGGCATCGAGGCCGAGGCGGCGATGCTGGGCCAGCCGGTGTCGATGCTCATCCCCCGCGTCGTCGGCTTCAAGCTGACCGGTGAACGGCCCGCAGGCGTCACGGCCACCGACGTCGTGCTGACCGTCACAGAGATGCTGCGCAAGCACGGCGTGGTCGGAAAGTTCGTTGAGTTCTACGGCGACGGTGTCGCCGAGGTGCCCCTGGCCAACCGAGCCACGCTGGGCAACATGAGCCCCGAATTCGGCTCAACGGCAGCGATTTTCCCGATCGACGAGGTGACGATCGAGTACCTGAAGATGACCGGCCGCAGCGAAGAGCAGCTGGCATTGGTCGAGGCGTACGCCAAAGAACAGGGCATGTGGCACGACCCCTCGCGCGAACCGAAGTACTCCGAGTACATCGAGCTCGACCTCGGCGATGTCGTCGCCTCGATCGCGGGTCCCAAGCGTCCGCAGGACCGCATCGCGCTCACCGACGCGAAGTCGGCCTTCCGTAAGGACATCCACAACTACGTAGAAAACGGAAACTCGCCAGCGCACTCCAATGTCGACGAGGCGGTCGAGGAGACGTTCCCGGGCAGCGACCCGGTGTCGCTGTCGTTCGCCGAGGAGGACGCGGTCGATGTCGTCTCGGCCGCCAACGGAGCGGAGGGCCGGCCGAGCAAGCCGGTCGAGGTCAAGAACTCCGAACGCGGCGACTGCATCATCGACCACGGCGCGGTGGTGATCGCGGCGATCACCTCGTGCACCAACACCTCCAACCCCGAGGTGATGCTCGGGGCGGCGCTGCTGGCCCGCAACGCCGTGGACAAGGGCCTGACGTCGAAGCCGTGGGTGAAGACCACGATGGCGCCGGGGTCTCAGGTCGTCACGGACTACTACGAGAAGGCCGCGCTCTGGCCCTATCTGGAGAAGCTCGGCTTCTACCTCGTCGGTTACGGCTGCACGACGTGCATCGGCAACAGCGGACCGCTGCCGGAGGACATCAGCAAGGCCATCAACGACGCCGACCTGTCGGTGGCCGCCGTGCTCTCGGGTAACCGCAACTTCGAGGGACGCATCAATCCCGACGTGAAGATGAACTATCTGGCCTCCCCGCCACTGGTGATCGCCTACGCGCTCGCCGGCACGATGGACTTCGATTTCGAGACCGAGCCACTCGGCAAGGACAGCGACGGCAACGACGTGTTCCTGAAGGACATCTGGCCGTCGCAGAAGGACATCAACGACACGATCGCCTCGGCGATCAGTACGGAGATGTTCACCAAGAACTACGCCGACGTGTTCAAGGGCGACGACCGGTGGCGCAACCTGCCCACGCCGAGCGGCAACACTTTCGAGTGGGATGACGAACTCGACGTATGTCCGCAAGCCTCCGTACTTCGACGGCATGCCGGCCGAGCCGCAGCCGGTCACCGACATCAGCGGCGCCAGAGTGCTTGCGCTGCTGGGTGATTCGGTGACCACCGACCACATCTCACCGGCCGGCAGCATCAAGCCGGGCACCCCTGCCGCGCAGTACCTCGACGAGCACGGCATCGACAAGAAGGATTACAACTCCTACGGTTCGCGGCGCGGCAACCACGAGGTGATGATCCGCGGCACGTTCGCCAACATCCGGCTGCGCAATCAGCTGCTCGACGATGTGTCCGGCGGCTACACCCGCGACTTCACCAGACGGCGGCGAGCAGGCGTTCATCTACGACGCCGCGCAGAACTATGCGGAGCAGGACATTCCGCTGGTCGTGCTGGGCGGCAAGGAGTACGGATCGGGGTCGTCGCGCGACTGGGCGGCCAAGGGCACCAGCCTGCTCGGGCGTGCGCGCGGTCATCACCGAGTCGTTCGAGCGCATCCACCGCTCCAACCTGATCGGCATGGGCGTCATCCCGCTGCAGTTCCCCGAGGGCGAGTCGGCCGCGTCGCTGAAGCTGGACGGGACCGAGACCTTCGACATCACCGGCATCGAGGCGCTCAACGACGGCAAGACGCCGAAGACCGTGCACGTCAAGGCCACCAAGGAAGACGGCGAAGGCCGTCGAGTTCGACGCGGTCGTCCGCATCGACACGCCCGGAGAGGCGGACTACTACCGCAACGGCGGCATCCTGCAGTACGTGCTGCGCAACATGCTGAAGTCGTAGCCCGGCCGATGCTGACGCGAGGAGTGCAGTTGCCCCGGGTAACCGACGATCATCTGGCGGCACGCCGCCGCCAGATCCTCGACGGTGCCCGGCGGTGCTTTGCCGAGCACGGCTACGACAAGGCCACCGTGCGCAGGCTCGAGCAGACCATCGGGCTGTCGCGCGGCGCGATCTTCCATCACTTCAAGGACAAGGACACCCTGTTCTTCGAATTGGCGCACGAGGACGCCGAGCGGATGGCAGACGTCGCGTCGCGCGAGGGCCTGATCCAGGTCATGCGCGACCTGCTCGCGGCGCCCGAACAGTTCGACTGGTTGGCAACGCGATTGGAGATCGCGCGCAAGCTCCGCAACGACCCCGCGTTCAACAAGGGTTGGTCGGAGCGCTCGGCCGAGCTGTCCGAGGCGACCACCGAACGGTTACGCCGACAGAAGCAGGCGGGTCGACTGCGCGACGACGTGCCGAGCGGCGTGCTGCACACCTACCTGGATCTGGTCCTCGACGGCCTCGTCGCGCGGCTGGCTTCAGGAGACGACCCCGAAAAGCTCAGCGCCGTACTCGACCTCGTCGAATCGTCGGTTCGACAGCAGTAGCTACCGCCGGGTGCGGTGGTTCGGCCCGCCCCGACTTCGCATCGTCGTTCCCGACTCGCGAAGCATGCTGTGAATGGACCCGTAGGAGCGGCCTGTCGAGGCCACCAGTGTGCGGATGCTCGCCCCGCCCTCGTATGCGCTCCGCAGCTCCTGTAGCAACTGATCCCGCGATTTGTTCAGTTTCTTCATCGACACCTCCCCGCTGTGATGCCCCGACGCATACCCAGGGTAAAAGCGGTGCTAACCACCCAACGTCAATTTTGAGCAAACAGCGCGCGGGGCGCGCGTCAGGCCAACTCGATGAGTTCGGCGTACTCCGTCGACCAGAAGTCCTCGGTGCCGTCGGGCAGCAGCACCACCCGCTGCGGGTCCAGCGCCTCCGCCGCGCCGGGATCGTGGGTCACCAGCACGACCGCTCCTTGGTAGCTGCGCAGCGCATCGAGCACCTGCTCGCGCGACGCCGGGTCGAGGTTGTTGGTGGGCTCGTCGAGCAGTAGGACGTTTGCCGTCGACGCGACGAGACCTGCGAGCGCGAGGCGGGTCTTCTCGCCGCCGGACAGCGTGCCCGCCGGCTGATCGAGCTGCGGCCCGCTGAACATGAACGCGCCCAACAGCCCTCGCAGGTCCTGCTCGCCGGTGTCAGGTGCGGCATGGCGGATGTTCTCCCAGACCGTCGCGAGGTCGTCGAGGGTGTCGTGCTCCTGGGCGAAGTAGCCGATCTTCAAGCCGTGGCCCGGCTCCAGCCTCCCGGTGTCGGGTGTCTCGGCGCCCGCCAGCAGACGCAGCAGCGTGGTCTTGCCCGCGCCGTTGAGACCGAGCACCACGACGCGCGAGCCTCGATCGATCGCCAGGTCGACACCGGTGAAGACCTCGAGCGAGCCGTAATTCTTGGTGAGGTCCTTGGCGACCAGCGGGGTGCGGCCGCATGGGCCGGGGCTGGGAAACTTGATCCGGGCTACCTTGTCGGCGACCCGTTCCTCGTCGAGGGCGGCCATCATCCGGTCGGCCCGGCGCAGCATGTTCTGTGCGGCAACGGCTTTCGTGGCCTTGGCGCCCATCTTCGCCGCCTGCGTCCGCAGCGCCGTCGCCTTGCGTTCGGCGTTGGCGCGTTCACGACGTCGGCGTTGTTCGTCGGTGGCTCGGGCATCGAGGTACTTCTGCCAGCGACATGTTGTACACGTCGACCTCGCCGCGCACGGCGTCGAGGAACCAGACCCGGTTGACGACGTCGGCGAGCAGGTCGACGTTGTGGCTGATCACCACCAGGCCTCCGGTGTGGGCCCGCAGGAACTCGCGCAGCCAGCCGAGGGAGTCGGCGTCGAGGTGGTTGGTCGGCTCGTCGAGCAGAAGCGTCGTCGAGGAATTCGACCCGGCTCCTGCTCCCTCGCTGGCGGCGAACAGAATGCGGGACAGCTCGACGCGGCGGCGCTGACCGCCCGACAGCGTGCGCAGCGGCTGGGTGAGGACGCGATCGGGCAGTCCGAGGCTCGCGCAGATGCGGCTCGCCTCGCTCTCGGCGCCGTAACCGCCGAGTGCGGCGAAACGCTCCTCGAGCTGGCCGTAGCGGCGCACCGCCTTGTCGCGGGCGGCGTCGTCGGCGACCTCGGCCATCAGTGCCTGCTGCTTCTCCAGGTCCGCCAGCAGGGTGTCGAGCCCGCGCGCCGAGAGCACCCGGTCGCGGGCGAGGGTGTCGAGGTTGCCCTCTCTGGGATCCTGTGGCAGATAGCCGATTTCGCCGGTGCGAGCGATGTGGCCCGCGTAGGGCTCGCCTTCGCCGGCCAGGATCCGCATGGTGGTCGTCTTGCC
The DNA here is from genome assembly GCA_963786995.1 of uncultured Actinomycetota bacterium. GTDB lineage: Bacteria > Actinomycetota > Actinomycetes > Mycobacteriales > Mycobacteriaceae > Mycobacterium. Next base: position 594,119 of record CAWBBH010000014.1, read on the forward strand.
GGCGCCGTTGCGGCCGACCAGCCCGATGCGATCACCGGGCTGCACCCGAAGCGCGGTGCCGTCTGTGGACAGCAGCGTGCGCGCGCCTGCGCGGACCTCGAGGTCCGTTGCGGTGATCACGCTGCTCTCCTCTAATCTCTATTTGTCGTCGGTGAATACAGGGGACCGCTTCTCCGCGCGCGCAGCCACCGCTTCTTCGAAGTTGGCGGTGAGGAGGCGGACGAAGAGTTGGCCGAGGCCCTCGGCCTGCATGTGCCCCTCCAGGCTAGCGGCGTCCAGCCCGGTCCACAGTGTGCGCTTGGTCAACTCGACTCCCGGCCGGGAGAAGCCGGCGATCCGCTCCGCCATCGCATAGCAGGTGTCGAGAAGCTGGTCACCCGGCACGCTCTTGGACACCAGACCGATGCGTTCGGCCTCCTCGGCGTCGACGTCGCGGCCGGTCAGCATCAGCTCGAACGCCCGTGACGACCCGATGGCCCTCGGCAGCAGATAACTCAGCCCGAGCTCGCTGGCGGTCAGCCCGTTGTTGATGCCCGCTGCGCGGAAGTAGGCGCCCTCGGCGGCGACCCGGATGTCGGCGGCCAGCGCCAGGCACAGTCCCCCGCCGATGGCCGCGCCGTTCACCGCCGCGATCACCGGCTGGTGCATCTTGCGCAGCGCCAGGATGACGTCGTCGAGCACCTGCATCGAACGCAACGCGAAGGTCGGCCTGGTCAGCCCGTCGATGTGCGGTACCGAACCCGCCGACTTGTGGTCGGCGCCCGACGAGAAGCCACGCCCGGCGCCGGTGAGCACGACCGCGCGCACGGAGTTGTCGTAGGTCAGCTCTTCGAGCACCGCCTTGAGCGGGACCATGACGTCGAACGCCATGGAGTTCATCCGCTCGGGACGGTTCAGCGTCACCAAAGCGACATTCGGGCGCGGATGATCGACGAGGACGAAGTCGTTCTGATCGGTCACGGACTGCACGCTATCGCGTGCTCGGCATTACGCCTGCTCGGAATTGGCGTCTGCGGCGATCGCGGCGTCGATGTCGAACGCCTTGATCTGCTGCACCAGGTCCTCGAGAGCGGCCGGCGGCAACGCTCCGGCCTGGTTGAACACCAGCTTGCCCTTCTTGAACGCCATCAGCGTGGGGATCGAGCGGATGTCGGCGGCGGCGGCCAACTGCTGCTCGGCCTCGGTGTCGACCTTGGCATGCACGATCTCGGGGTGCTGATCTGCTGACTTCGCGAATGTCGGCGCGAACGCGCGACACGGCCCGCACCACGAAGCCCAGAAATCCACCAGCACGATCTCGTTGTCGTTGATGGTGTCGTTGAACTCGGCGGCTGTGATGTCTTTGGTGGTCACGCTTCTCCTAACGCCTGCGTTTTCGAGTGTGTTCCCACTATGTGGTCGACGGAACCCGTGGTCGGAGAAACCGCGGCGCCCCCTCGGATTGGGGAGCGTGACGTTGCTCACCAGGTATGCACCCCTGTTGCCCCTGCGGTTGTGCGTCCATGTTCCGCATGAACTCCGAGGTTAGGCAAGGCTACCCTCGTATCGGGGGGCGGCCGCGCCACCGCGGATTTCTCCGACCTTCCTCGCCGAGGGCGGTGCGATCCTTGTGCCGTTCGGCCAGACCGTCGCATGGACGGCGGCCCTTCTCGCGGTATTCGGTCCGCTGGCCGTTCGCGGATATCGCGCCGCAGCCGAGGGCGGCCGCTAGAGCGCCTCATGCCGCGCGACGGCGCGGTCGGCGTTGACGAGAATCTGCCGCAGCCTCTTCGGCCACCAGAACATCTCCACGACGAGCATCGCCAGATAGATCGCCGAGACGATCAGGTTGCCCCAGGAACCGGAGACGCCGTCGACCACCGCGGTGACGACGGCGACGACCAGCACGAGCCAGAGCAGCCAGCGGAAAGGCCGGGCGTCCTCGGCAGCCTCACGGAGGCCGTCGCGGTAATCGGTCAGCGCCGGCACCAGTCGGGCGTCGTCGATCCGCCGACCCCGTCGGGCGGCGCTGGCCACCTGCTGGCGTTCGGGGCCGCTGAGCCGGTCGGCGCTCGGCCAGTGCCGAGTCATTCGCCGCGCCATCCAGCCGCCGTAGAACACAACGAGGACGACGAACGCGATCACTCCGGCGAGAAGGAGGCCGGAGTCGATCCACGCCAGCGCGCCGAGGAAACCGCCGACACCGACGCCGAGGATCAATCCGCGCAGCAGCGGACCGTAGCGCCACACGAACGCAGGCACAGTGACCATGTCTCGATTGTGGACGGGTCAGAGGTCCAACACGAGGGCTTCGCCGGGCTGGGCGACACAGACCAGCGCTGTTCGGCCGGCGGGCATTTCCAGCGGCAGCTGGTCATAGCTGACGGTTCCCTCGATCACCGGCGTGACGCAGGTATGGCACACGCCGCTGCGGCACGAGAACCGGGTGGGCACGTCACACGCCTCGGCAAGCTCGAGGATGCTCGCGTATGCACCCGACCAGTTGGCGGTGATCCCGCTGCGCGAGAACGAAACCGGCGGGCCAGCGCCTGTCGGCCCGTCGGGGCGATGCGGCGTCCGACGCGGCGTATCGACGACCCCGGGGTTGATCGGGGGCAGCGCCGAGAACAGCTCCGTGTGAACGTGGACCGGGTCGAGGCCGGCTTCCACGAACGCGCCGCGCATGTCGTCCATGAACGCGTTCGGTCCGCAGAGATAGACGTGGGCGTCTGTCGGGAGGTTCAACGCCCTGACCGCGTCCACGTCGGGCCTGCCGGTCTCGGCCGTGTAGAAGATCCTTCTGTGTGCGTTGGGCAGCGATGCCATCAACTCGCCCACCTCCGCCCCGAAGACCACCGACGCCGGATCGCGAGTGATGTGCAGCCAATGGATTTCGCGCTCACTGCTTGTTGCGGCAAGCGCATGCAACATGGCCAGCACCGGGGTCACGCCGATACCGGCTGAGGCAAGGACGACGGGGCCGGTGTCATCGCCGAGGTAGAAGTCGCCCCGCGGAGCGGCGACGTCGACTTCCGAGCCGGGTTCGGCGTGCTCGTGCAGCCAGCGGCTCACCAGTCCGTGTTCCTCGCGCTTCACGCTGATCCGGTACCGCTGACCCGGGTTGCCGCCGGACAGCGAATAGCTGCGCAGCGGCGCGGGATTGTCCGCGTCTGGGAGTCTCAGGGTGAGGTACTGCCCGGGTTTAGCAGGCGGCAGCGAAGTGCCGTCGGAGGACTCGAACTCGATCGACAGGACGGCTGGGCTTTCCCGGTGGGTTCGAGCGATGCGCAGCCGGCGAAAACCGCTCCAGCCCGGTTCCACCCCGACTTTCGGCGCCGTCGCGCTGGACGCGCCCTCGTGCGCGGCGAGCAGTTCGGCGAACGACTGCTGCCAGCCCGGGCTCAGGGCCGCGATGTCGACCGCCTTGGCCAGCATGTCGACATTGCGGTCGGGCAGGTAGAGCAGCGCATCGATGTCGGCCACGCTCAGCTCGTGGCGTCCGCGACGGGTGCGCTCGATCACGTCGCCCGCGGTCACTCGACCTTCGGTGATGACCCGGAGGTAGAACCCCGGCCGGTGATGAGCGACAAGCAGACTCGGCATCTCCGGCTCGCCGAGCCGCATGCCGACGCGAAAGCACGTCACCCGCGGTTGGGTCACCTCGAACTCCGCCTCGCCGATGCGGTATCGGTCGCCGACACAGACCTCGTCGTCACCGAGCCCGGTGATGGTGAAGTTCTCGCCGAACATGCCTGGGATGAGGTCGTCACGCCCGAAGTGGCGCTGCCAGTGCTCGTAGGACTCCGTCTGATAGACCATCACGGCCCGTTGTTCGCCGCCGTGGCCGCCGAGGTCTCCCTGGCCGTCGCCGTCGACGTTCAGCGTGCGGACCATCACCGGTCCGGTCACCGGGGTCTTGTAGATACCCGTGTGGACGGTCTTGCCCCGCCACGGCACATCGGCGGGCATGCCGACGTTGACCGACACCAGCGTCGGCAATGTCACACGGTGAAACCCAAGGCGCGCAGCTGTTCCCGACCGTCCTCGGTGATCTTGTCCGGACCCCACGGGGGGTTCCACACCCAGTTGATCTTGATTTCTTTGACCAGCCCCGCACCGACGAGCGCCTGGTGCGACTGATCCTCGATCACATCGGTGAGGGGGCAGGCTGCCGACGTCAGCGTCATGTCGATGAGCGCGACTTTGCCCGCATCCCCCTCCTCGACGTTCAGGCCGTACACCAGGCCGAGGTCGACGACGTTGATGCCGAGCTCGGGGTCGACGACATCGCGCATCGCCTCCTCGAGGTCGGCGATGAACTCCTCGTTAGGCACTGCGGTGTCGCTCATCGGGTGTCTCCTCCGTATCGAATCCAGCGCGTGCTTGCGCGGCTGCGTCTTTGAAAGCCATCCAGCCCAGCAGCGCACACTTGATGCGCGCCGGATACCTGGCCACCCCGGCGAAGGCGATGCCGTCGCCGAGCACATCTTCGTCGCCCTCGATCTTCCCCCGCGACGAAATCATCTCGTTGAACGCCGTAACCGTCTTCAACGCATCGCCGAGGCTCTGGCCGATCACCAGGTCGGTGAGCACCGATGTCGCGGCCTGGCTGATCGAGCAGCCCTGCCCGTCATAGGAGACGTCGATGACCTGCTCGCCGTCATCGGACAGGGCGACCCGAAGCGTGACCTCGTCGCCACACGTGGGGTTCACGTGATAGACCTCGGCGCCGAACGGCTCCCGCAGCCCGCGGTGATGCGGATGCTTGTAATGGTCCAGGATCACTTCCTGGTACATCTGCTCCATTCTCACGGCCGAAACCTCAGTCCCTGCTGAAGAATTCGACGGCGCGCTCGACGCCAGCCACCAGCCGCTCCACCTCGTCAAGTGTGTTGTACACGGCGAAGGACGCGCGGGCGGTCGCCGTCAGACCGAATTTGCGGTGCAGCGGCCATGCGCAGTGGTGACCCACCCGGACTGCGACGCCGTCGTCGTCGAGGATCTGGCCCACGTCGTGCGCGTGGACGCCGTCGACGACGAAGGAAACCGGAGAGCCGCGGCCGACCAGCGATGTCGGCCCGACGATGCGGACCGAGGGCACGCCCGCCAGGCCTTCCAACGCGGCGGCGACCAATTCGGCTTCGTGCTGTTCGACGGCGTCCATCCCGATCGCCCGCAGGTACCGGGCCGCGGCGGCGAGCCCGACCACCTGCGACGTCATCGGAGTGCCCGCCTCGAATCGTTGCGGCGCGGGAGCGAAGGTGGTCTCCTCCATCGTCACCGTCTCGATCATCGAGCCGCCGGTGATGAAGGGAGGCATCTCGTCGAGCAGTTCGCGACGGCCGTAGAGCACACCGATTCCGTTGGGGCCGAGCATCTTGTGGCCGGAGAACGCGGCGTAGTCGACGCCGAGGGCGTGCAGGTCGACAGGCTGGTGTGGCACCGACTGGCAGGCGTCGAGAACGGTCAGCGCGCCGATGGCCTGCGCGCGCTCGACCAGCTGGGCGACGGGGGCCACCGCGCCGGTGACATTCGAATGATGGCTGAAGGTAACAACTTTGACTTTGCGGTCGAGTTCCAGCGAGTCGATGTCGATGCGACCCTCGGGACCGACCGAATACCACTTCAGCGTCGCGCCGGTACGGCGGGCCAGCTCCTGCCACGGGACCAGGTTCGCGTGGTGCTCCAACTCGGTGGTGACGATCACGTCACCGGGACCGACTGCACGTTCGAAACGGCTGTCGCCCAGCGTGTAAGCGACCAGGTTGAGCGCCTCGGTGGCGTTCTTGGTGAACACCACCTCGTCGGCGTCGGCGCCGATGAACGCCGCGATCTCGGCGCGGCCGTCCTCGTAGGCGTCGGTCGACTCCTCCATCAGCTGGTGCGCACCGCGGTGCACGGCACCGTTGGAGGTGGTGAGGAAGTCCCGTTCGGCGTCGAGCACCTGCACCGGACGCTGCGACGTAGCGCCGGAATCCAGGTACGCCAGCTGGTTTCCGCCGCGCATCACCCGCTTGAGGATCGGGAAGTCCGCCCGGATCTTGGTGAGATCCAATGTCTGGGCCGACGCGGTCATATCAGGCTCCGACCGCCTGTTGGGGGTCCCTCCCGCTTGCGGGAGAGAAGCGCTCGTAGCCGTTCGCGTCGAGTTCGTCGGCGAGCTCGGGGCCACCCGACTCGACGATGCGACCGCCGATGAACACGTGGACGAACTGCGGCTGGATGTAGCGCAGGATGCGGGTGTAGTGCGTGATCAGCAGGAGGCCGCCGCGCGCGTCTTCGGCGTAGCGGTTGACGCCGTCGCTGACCACTCGAAGCGCATCCACGTCCAGACCCGAGTCCGTCTCGTCGAGAATCGCGATCTTGGGCTTGAGCACTTCGAGCTGAAGAATCTCGTGCCGCTTCTTCTCGCCGCCCGAGAACCCTTCGTTGACACTGCGTTCGGAGAACGACGGATCGATGTCGAGCCCCTCCATCGCGCCCTTGACCTCTTTGATCCAGGTGCGCAGCTTCGGCGCTTCGCCGCGCACGGCGGTGGCCGCGGTGCGCAGGAAGTTCGACATCGACACCCCGGGTACCTCGATCGGGTACTGCATGGCCAGGAACAGGCCGGCGCGGGCGCGTTCGTCGATGCTCATCGCGAGGACGTCTTCACCGTCCAGCGTGATCGAGCCGGACGTCACCGTGTACTTCGGGTGTCCGGCGATCGCGTATGACAACGTCGACTTGCCGGATCCGTTCGGCCCCATCAGGGCGTGTGTCTCCCCCGAGTTCACGGTGAGGTCGACGCCCTTCAGGATCGGGATGTCGCTGCCGTCCTCCTTGGACACGACGCTGACGTGGAGGTCTTTGATTTCCAGAGTGGTCATGAGGTGGCTGTCCTCGATTCGGTTATCGCTAGTTCGTGTTCGATGGCTTGGGTGAGGCGGTCACGCACAGCGGGCACCGCGATCTTGGCGATCAGCTCGCCGAAGAAGCCGCGCACGACCAGTCGGCGGGCCTGGTCTTCCGGGATCCCGCGGGCCTGCAGGTAGAACAGCTGCTCGTCGTCGAATCGTCCGGTGGCACTCGCGTGTCCGGCGCCGGCGATCTCGCCGGTCTCGATCTCCAGGTTCGGCACCGAGTCGGCACGGGCACCGTCGGTGAGGACGAGGTTGCGGTTGGTCTCGAAGGTGTCGGTCCCGGTCGCCGCGGCGCGGATCAACACGTCGCCCACCCAGACGGTGTGCGCATCGGGCCGCGATGAGTCCGGATCCCCCTGCAGCGCACCCTTGTAGGTGACATGCGAGCGGCAATTCGGCTGCGCGTGGTCGACCAGCAGACGCGATTCGAAATGCTGGCCGTCATCGGCGAAGTAGAGGCCGAGCAGTTCGGCGTCGCCACCCGGCGCGTCGAACCGGGTGCGGGCCGTGAGCCGCACCACGTCGCCGCCCAGGGTCACCGCGACGTGCCGCAGCACCGCGTCCTTACCCAGCACCGCATGGTGGCTGCTGACGTGCACCGCATCGTCGGCCCAGTCGGCGATCGACACCACGGTCAACCGCGCGGCGTCGGCGACCACGAACTCGATGTTGTCGGCGTAGGTTCCGCTGCCCTGCTGATCGATGACGACGACCGCCTCACCGAGTTCACCGACGCGCACCTGCAGGTGGCCGTAGGCCGTCGCGCCCGCCCCAGGACCGGTCACGGCGATCTCGATGGGCTGCTCGCACACCGCGTTCTTGCCGACGGTGATGATCGTCGCGTCCTCAAAAGACGAGAATGCCTGCGCGGCAACGCGGTCAGCCGGTACACCGGCTGCGCCGAGACGGTCGTCTCCGCGGCGAACGGTTTCGACGGTGACGCCGTCGCACTCGGACACGTCGATCGCGGCGGCGCCCGTCGCCGGTGCGGAGCCGTCATGCAGGCCGCGCAACCGTTTCAACGGTGTGAAGCGCCAGATCTCGTCACGGCCGCCGGGCACCTCGAAGGCGTCGACGTCGAAAGACGTGAACAGCTCGCCCTTGTTCTGACCCTCCAGAGTCGCGGTCAGGTCCTGTGCCACTAGCCGACCGCGCCTTCCATCTGCAGCTCGATCAACCGGTTGAGCTCCAGCGCGTACTCCATCGGGAGTTCCTTGGCGATCGGCTCGACGAAGCCGCGCACCACCATCGCCATGGCCTCGTCCTCGGTGATTCCCCGGCTCATCAGGTAGAACAGCTGGTCCTCGCTGACCTTGGACACGGTCGCCTCGTGACCCATCGTGACGTCGTCCTCGCGGATGTCGACGTACGGGTAAGTGTCGCTGCGGCTGATCGTATCGACAAGCAGCGCATCGCATTTCACGCTCGAGCGTGATCCGTGGGCGCCCTTGTTGATCTGAACCAGGCCGCGGTAGGACGTGCGGCCACCGCCGCGGGCCACCGACTTGGACACGATGTTGCTCGACGTGTTCGGTGCCAGGTGCAGCATCTTGGCGCCGGTGTCCTGGTGCTGTCCCTCACCTGCGAACGCGACCGAAAGCACCTCGCCCTTGGCGTGCTCGCCGGTCATCCACACGGCCGGGTACTTCATCGTGACCTTGGAACCGATGTTGCCGTCGACCCACTCCATGGTGGCGCCCGCCTCGGCCCTGGCCCGCTTGGTGACCAGGTTGTAGACGTTGTTCGACCAGTTCTGGATGGTCGTGTAACGGCAACGGCCGCCAGGCTTCACGATGATCTCGACGACCGCGGAGTGCAGCGAGTCGCTCTTGTAGATCGGCGCGGTACAGCCCTCGACGTAGTGCACGTAGGCGTCCTCGTCGACGATGATCAGCGTCCGCTCGAACTGGCCCATGTTCTCGGTGTTGATCCGGAAGTAGGCCTGCAGCGGGATGTCGACGTGCACCCCCTTCGGCACATAGATGAACGAGCCACCCGACCACACAGCGGTGTTCAGCGCCGAGAACTTGTTGTCACCGGCCGGGATCACCGTGCCGAAGTACTCCTTGAACAGCTCCGGATGCTCTTTCAGGGCGGTATCGGTGTCGAGGAAGATCACGCCCTGCTGCTCCAGATCCTCTCGGATCGAGTGGTAGACAACCTCGGACTCGTACTGCGCGGCCACACCGGACACCAGCCGCTGCTTTTCTGCCTCCGGGATGCCGAGCTTGTCGTACGTGTTCTTGATGTCCTCCGGCAGGTCATCCCACGTCGCAGCCTGCTTCTCGCTTGAGCGCACGAAGTATTTGATGTTGTCGAAGTGAATGCCCTCGAGGTTGGAGCCCCAGTTCGGCATCGGCTTCTTGTCGAAGATGCGCAGCGCCTTGAGCCGCACGTCGAGCATCCACTCGGGCTCGCTCTTCTTCGACGAGATATCGCGGACAACGGCCTGGGAAAGCCCGCGCTGGGCGCTGGCGCCTGCGACGTCTGAATCGGCCCAGCCATAGCCGTACCGACCCAGCGACTCGATGGTCTGGTCCTGGGTCAAGGCTTCGGACGTGGTCGTCATGTCGACGCTCCTTGCTTGGTCGTGATCGCTTCCGCGCGGGCTGTGCGCTGAAGTACTGATTGCTGGTCCTGGTTGAGCGGCACGTGTGTCGTGCAGGCGCAGTCTCCGTTGACGATCGTGGCCAACCGCTGCACATGGGTACCCAGCACCTCGGCGAAGGCCTCCCGCTCGGTTTCGCACAGTTCCGGGAACTCCTCGGCAACATGTGCCACCGGGCAGTGGTGCTGGCAGAGCTCTATTCCGTGGATCGGTCCGCTCACCGCAGTTGCGGTGGCGGCATATCCGGCCTTGGTCAGCGCGCCTGCCACTCGATCGACCGTGGAATCAACGTCGTCGGGTCCGTCGGTTACTCCCGACAGGATGGTATCTATGCGGCGGCGGGCGAAGGTCCGCACGGCGTCGTCGCCGCCGATTTCGCGGAGCTGGCGCATTGCGGCGGCCGCGAGGTCGTCGTAGGCGTGGCCCAGCTTGGCCCGTCCCGCGGCGGTCAACCGATAGCGCCGGGCGGGACGGCCGCGGCCGCTGTGCTGCCAGGCCGCGGCCGCGCTGGACTGCGCGTCGCCTGCTTCCAGCAGCGCATCGAGGTGCCTGCGCACGCCCTGCGGCGGAGATGCCGAGCCGATCGCCGATATCACCTGCGGTGATGGGTCCGGCCTCGAGCAGGAGCTGCACGATCGCGCCACGCGTGTGGCGGTCGCCGCCGGATGTCGCCGCCGGAGCGGCTCCGGCGGTCTCGGGCAGGATTTTCACAACACCATTGTGACGGAATTCCAAAACCCGGTAAAGCAAGGTCACCCTTACGTGGCGTGGGTCATACCATCGCCCCATGACCCAGAATCGACGCATCGTGCTGGCGCAACGACCCAGGGGCCTGGTCGACGACAGCACCACCCGCCTGGAGACCGAGCCCGTGCCCGAGCTGCAGGACGGCGAGGCGCTGGTCAGGGTGCGTCACCTGTCGATCGACCCGACGATCAGGACCTGGATGGACGACGTCCCCAGTTACCTGCCTCCGATCCAGATCGGCGAGGTCATCCGCAGCGGCGGCGTCGGCGAGATCGTCGAGAGCCGGTCCGACGCGTACGCGCCCGGTCAGCTGGTGTTCGGCATGACCGGCTGGCAGGAGTTCACGGTCGTCGATGCAGGCGAACGCGTGATGCAGATACTCCCCGACGGCGTGCCTCCGGGGATCGCCATAGGGATCCTCGGTATCACCGGGATGACCGCCTATTTCGGCCTCACCGATGTCGGCCGGATCACCGAGGGCGACGTCGTCGTCGTGTCTGGGGCAGCCGGCGCGACCGGGTCCGCAGCGGGCCAGATCGCGAAGATCAAGGGCGCCAAGAAGGTGGTCGGCATCGCGGGCGGCGCCGAGAAGTGCGCACACATCGTCGACGAACTCGGCTTCGATGAGGCGATCGACTACAAGAACGAGAACGTCGCGGCCCGGCTTCGCCAAGCCTGTCCGGACGGGATCGATCTGTATTTCGACAACGTCGGCGGATCGATCCTCAACGACTGCCTCGCCAACATCGCGCTGCGCGGTCGGGTGGTGCTGTGCGGTGCGATCTCCACCTACAACAGTGACGGTCCGCCGCCGGGGCCGAGCAACTACCTGAGCCTGCTCGTGCGCCGTGGACGGATGGAGGGCTTCATCATCCTCGACTACCTCGACCGCTTCCCCGCGGCGCAGATGGAGATGGCCGGCTGGATCGCCGAGGGCAAGATCAAGTCGTCGGAACACGTCGTCGAGGGCCTCGAACGCGCGCCTGATGCGCTGAACTTGTTGTTCAGCGGCGGCAACACCGGCAAGGTGATCGTCACGCTGTGACCGCTACGCTGCAGTGATGGCGGCGCGCCTATGGTCTTTGTCCACCTCGATTGCCGGCTGGCACGGGGATGAACGGACCGTTGGATCGCCGCTCAACGACGCAGAGCTGATCGCGCTCCGCCGCACCCGGCTCTTCGGCGCGACAGGCACCGTGTTGATGGCCATCGGCGCGCTGGGCGTCGGCGCCCGCCCTGTCGTGCAGGATCCGACGTTCGGGGTGCGGCTGCTCAACCTCCCGTCGCGCATTCAGACCGTCTCCTTGACGATGACCACCACCGGCGCGGTGATGATGGCCTTGGCGTGGCTGATGCTCGGCCGCTTCGCGCTCGGCGAGCGGCGGATGAGCCGCAGCCAGCTCGACCGCACGCTGGCGCTGTGGGTGCTTCCGCTGCTCATCGCGCCGCCGATGTACAGCCGAGACGTGTACTCGTATCTGGCGCAGAGCGAGATCGCGATCAACGGTCTCGACCCCTACAAGGTCGGCCCGGCAACGGGATTGGGCCTCGACCACGTGTTCACGCTGTCGGTGCCGACGATGTGGCGCGAGACGCCTGCCCCGTACGGCCCGCTGTTTTTATGGATCGGCCAAGGCATTTCGGCGCTGACGGGTGACAACATCGTCTTCGCCGTGCTGTTGCACCGGCTCGTGGTGCTCTTCGGTGTCGGCCTCATCGTGTGGGCGGTGCCGCGGCTTGCGCGCCGGTGCGGCGTCGCCGAGGTCAGCGCCCTCTGGCTGGGCGCGGCCAATCCGCTGCTGATCATGCATCTGGTCGCGGGCATCCACAACGAGGCGTTGATGCTCGGCCTGATGCTCGCGGGCACCGAGTTCGCCCTACGAGGGGTGTACGCCGTCAGCCCGCTGTTGCCGAAACCGTTCGCGTGGCCGCAATCCCGCGACGAGTGGGCCCGATGGAAGCCGTTGACGATGCTGGTCCTCGGTGTCGTGCTGATCACGCTGTCCTCGCAGGTCAAGTTGCCGGGACTGCTCGCCGTCGGCTTCGTGGCGATGGCCCTGGCCTGTCGGTGGGGCGGCACCGTGAAGGCGTTCTTCATCGCGGGCGGCGCGCTGACCGCGGTGTCGGTCGTCGTGATGGCGGTGGTCGGCTGGATCAGCAGCCTCGGCTTCGGCTGGCTCTTCACGCTCGGCACGGCCAACGTGGTGCGCAGCTGGATGTCGTTGCCAACGCTGTTGGCGCTCGGCACGGGCCAGGTGGGCATTCTGCTGGGACTCGGCGACCACACCACCGCGGTGCTTGGCCTCACCCGTGGCATCGGCGTGTTCATCATCGCGATCCTGGTGACATGGCTGCTGCTGGCGGTCCTGCGCGGCCGGCTACATCCTGTCGGCGGCCTCGGCGTCGCCCTGGGCATGACGGTGCTGCTCTTCCCTGTCGTGCAGCCCTGGTATGTGCTCTGGGCCGTCATTCCGCTGGCGGCGTGGGCCACCAGGCGCTCGTTTCGAACAACCGCGATCGTCGTCACGCTCGTGGTGGGCATCTTCGGACCCACGGCCAACGGCGACCGCTTCACCGTCTTCCAGATTCTGCTCGCGACGGCGGCCAGCACGGTTGTCGCGGCGCTGCTCATCGCCATCACCTATTACCGGTTGCCATGGCGGAAGCTGCCCGACCCCGGCCCGGAGATCGACCTGACGCCACTTCCCGAGCCTGTCCCGGCTGGGCCTCCACGACCGCAGCCACAGGCGGCGAAGGCTGACGCCTACGCTGAATCCCCGTGACCTCCGCCGGCCGTGCAATCGGCTCCTCGCGCGAGCGCTCGCCGGCGTGTCCCGTGCGGTTGCGCGGGGTGTCCAAGCGGTACGGGTCGACGACCGCGGTCTGTAATCTCGACCTCGAGGTGCACACCGCCGAGGTGCTCGCGCTGCTGGGGCCGAACGGCGCGGGAAAGACCACCACCGTCGAGATGTGCGAGGGCTTCATCAAGCCCGACGCAGGGTCCATCGAGATCCTCGGCCTGAACCCGATCACCGACAACGCGCGGGTGCGCGAGCGCATCGGAGTCATGTTGCAGGGCGGCGGCGCGTATCCGGCGGCCCAAGCCGGCGAGATGCTCAATCTCGTTGCGGCCTACAGCGCTGATCCGCTCGACCCGCAGTGGTTGATGGAGACGCTCGGCCTCACGGAGGCGGCCAAGACGACATATCGGCGGTTGTCCGGTGGTCAGCAGCAGCGGCTCGCACTGGCATGTGCGGTCGTGGGCCGTCCGGAGCTGGTGTTCCTCGACGAGCCGACAGCGGGAATGGACGCGCACGCGCGAATCGTGGTGTGGGAGTTGATCAATGCGCTCCGTAGCGACGGTGTGACGGTCGTCCTGACCACGCATCAGCTGACCGAGGCCGAGGAACTGGCGGACCGGCTGGTGATCATCGACCGTGGCGTCGCGGTGGCCAGCGGCACACCTGCGGAGCTGATGCGCAGCGGCGCGGAGAACCAGCTGCGCTTCCGAGCGCCCCGCATGCTGGACCTCTCCCTGCTGATCTCGGCGCTGCCGGAAAGTTACGCAGCCACCGAGACAACGCCGGGAGAGTATCTGGTGGAGGGCCACATCGACCCGCAGGTGCTGGCGACGGTGACCGCATGGTGCGCCCGACTGAACGTGTTGGCGACCGACATGCGGGTGGAGCGACGCAGCCTGGAGGATGTGTTCCTCGACCTGACGGGGCGGGAGCTGCGATCATGAGCCGCTTCGCGGCAGGGACGTTCACGCCCGATCCGCGTTCGGCCACCGTGCCGAAGATGCTGGCGGCGCAGTTCGCGCTCGAGCTGAAATTGTTGTTGCGCAACGGCGAGCAGCTGCTGCTCACACTCTTCATCCCGGTCACGCTGGTGGTGGGTCTGACACTGCTGCCCTTCGGTTCGTTCGGGCCGAACCGGGCGGCGACGTTCGTTCCGGCGATCATGTCGTTGGCGGTGATCTCCACGGCGTTCACCGGGCAGGCGATCGCCGTCGCATTCGACAGGCGCTACGGTGCGCTCAAGCGCATCGGCGCGACGGCGCTTCCGGTGTGGGGAATCATCGCCGGCAAGTCGCTGGCCGTGGTGACCGTGGTGTTTCTCCAGTCAATCGTGTTGGGCGGCATCGGTATTGCGCTGGGCTGGCGACCGCACATCGTTGGGTTGATACTCGGCGCCGTCATCATCGCGCTGGGCACTGGGGCGTTCGCGGCCATGGGGTTGTTGCTCGGCGGCACGCTGCGCGCCGAGATCGTGCTGGCCGTCGCCAACCTGCTCTGGTTCGTCTTCGCCGGGCTTGGCGCACTCACAGTCGATGGGCAGGCCGTGCCGGAGGCGGTGCGGTGGGCGGCCAGGCTTACCCCGTCCGGTGCACTGACCGAGGCTTTGACACAAGCGATGTCGCTGTCGGTCGACTGGTTCGGCATCGCCGTGTTGGCGATCTGGGGTGCCGTGTCAGCGCTGTGCGCTCTGCGCTGGTTCCGCTTCACCTGACGAGGCGTGTGATCTTCGAAGATTGCACTGGCGGTCGCCAGCGCGGCCTCACCACAGCCGTGGGTGCAATATACAGCCCCGCTGAAGTGCGCTACTACGAGCTGTAGTTGGAATCCTCTACGATCAGGCCGTGGCCGTCGGACGATTCCTGATGCGCGCGGTGGATGTGCTGCCGGTGCCGAGTCTGCGCACCCAACGTCTCATCGCCGCCGCGGTGATCCTCACCCAGGGCGGGATCGCCGTCACCGGTGCGATCGTGCGCGTCACGGCTTCGGGATTGGGCTGCCCGACCTGGCCGCAGTGCTTCCCGGGCAGTTTCACGCCTGTGCCGCACGCCGAGGTGCCGGGAATCCATCAGGCCGTCGAATTCGGCAACCGGATGATCACCTTCCTCGTCGTGCTCACCGCCGCGCTCGCGGTGGTGGCGGTCACCCGTGCCCGCCGTCGCCGTGAGGTCCTGGTTTATGCGTGGCTCATGCCCGCATCCACGGTGATGCAGGCGGTGATCGGCGGCATCACAGTGCTGACCGGCCTGCTGTGGTGGACCGTCGCTATTCACCTGTTGGTGTCGATGGCGATGGTGTGGCTGGCCGTGCTGCTCTTCGTCAAGATCGGCGAGCCCGATCACGGCGTGCCGACACCGCTGGTTCCGAAACCGTTGCGGCAGTTGACGATACTGACCGCCGTGGTTCTGGCCGGCATTCTGGTGACCGGAACATTCGTCACGGGTGCCGGTCCGCACGCAGGCGACAAGAGCGTCGAGGCCCCCGTGCCGCGGCTCGAGGTCGAGATCGTCACGCTGGTGACTCTGCACGCGACCCTACTGATCGTGTATCTGGTGCTTCTGCTGACGTTGGGCTTCGCGCTTCGACGGGTGACTGCCCCGCGGCGCGTCATCAGGCGGCTGGTGGTCCTGCTGATCCTCGTCGCCGCGCAGGCACTGGTCGGCCGCGTCCAATACGCCATCGGTGTGCCCGCGGAGTTGGTGGCGCTGCACGTCGCGGGGGCGGCCGCATGCACCGCGGCCACCTCAGCGCTATGGGCGTCGATGCGAGAACGGGCCGAGCCCGAGACGATCGAGCGCTGACTCCACGCCGATCGCGAACCTGCGCTGTTGGCGGTCGCGCGTCGCGCGGTCCAATTGGCGCCAACCCAGCGACGGTTCAACCAGTTCGAGCTCGAGTAAAAGCGGATTGTCCGGGCCGCCGATGACGTCGACGCGGGCGTACAGCAGATCGGTCGCATTGATGTTGAGATGGGCGGCCGCCGCTTCCAGCGCGGCGTGGCCGATGTCCCACAGTTCGAAGTCGGGGTCGGCCGCGGTCAGCGTCTCCTCTGCGTAGGTACCCGACGGATCGAACACCGGTCGCTGACCCGCGGGCGGAAGGATCGGTCCCTTGGTGAAGGCGTGTGACTGTTCACCGCCGAGAAACACCAACGCCGTCTCGCCGTCCTCCACCCGGGGGTCATAGGGCTGCACCAGCACCGTGCTGCCCGAGTCCTGCAGCGCCACGGCGTGCTCACGGGCCGCGTGCGCGTCGGTGAATCGCTGCGCACCAACCGATCCTGCACCGATCGCGGGTTTGACGACGACTTCGCCGCGTGGGATCCGCAGCGCCTCCCCAGGTGCGAAGAACCAGCTGTCCACGGTCGGCACGCCCGCATCGGCGAGATCCACCAGATAGCGCTTGTCGGTGTTCCACCCCAGCACGGCGGGAGGGTTCAGCAGATTGGCGACGCGGCTGCTCCAGTCGAGGAATTCGTCAAGCCGCTCGATGTAGTCCCACGTGGCACGCAGGATCACGAGGTCGGCGCTCAGAGTCTCCTGGTCGTCCCACGACAGCCAGCGGGCGTGCAGTCCACGCTGGCGCAGAGCGGCGACGATCTCGGCGTCGTCGCCATCGCCCTCCGGAAGCGCAGGGCAGCCGGCGAGCACTATTCGCGGATGACGGACGTCGGGGCGAGCGAGTTTCATGACGAATGGATGATAGACAACATGCACGCCATTGAAGTCGCCGAAACCGGCGGACCAGAAGTCCTGCGATACGTCGAGAAGCCCACACCCTCCCCCGGGTCCGGCGAGGTGTTGATCAAAGCCGAGGCCATCGGCGTCAACTTCCTCGACACCTACTTCCGATCCGGGCTGTACAAGCGCGAGCTTCCCTTCACTCTCGGCGTGGAGCTGTGCGGAACGGTGGAAGCCGTCGGCGACGACGTCGCCGCGCTCGCCGTCGGCGACCGTGTGGTGACCGCGCAGGGCAACGGCTCCTACGCCGAATATTGCACGGCGCCAGCCGATTTTTGCGCATACGTGCCCGACGGCGTCAGCGCGGATGTCGCCGCCGCATCGCTGTTGAAGGGGATGACTGCGCACTATCTGCTGAAGTCGGTCTACCCGGTGCAGCAGGGTGACGACGTGCTCGCCCATGCCGGTGCGGGCGGGGTCGGCCTGATCCTCACCCAATGGGCAACCAGCCTGGCGGTCCGGGTGATCACCACGGTTTCGACGCCGGAGAAAGCAGAGTTGAGCAGGCAGGCGGGTGCCGTGGAGGTGCTCGACTATCCGGAGGACCCCCAGGAGTTCGGCGCCAAGATCAAGGACCTGACCGACGGCGGCGTCGCCGCGGTCTACGACGGCGTCGGCGCGGCCACGTTCGAAGCGAGCCTGGCCAGCCTCGCCGTCCGCGGCACGCTCGCACTCTTCGGCGCATCCAGTGGGCCGGTGCCGTCGTTCGATCCGCAACGGCTCAACGCCGCGGGCTCCCTTTTCCTGACCCGCCCCACCCTGGCGCATTACACCCGAACTGCCGATGAATTCTCCTGGCGTGCAGGCGAATTGTTGGATGCGATTGCTTCAGGAACCATCAATGTGACGGTCAGCGAGCGTTATCGCCTCGAAGACGCCGAGCAGGCACACCGCGACCTGCAGGGCCGTAAGACGGTCGGCTCCATCGTGCTCGTTCCCTAGACGGGCTGGGCGGCTGGAAAGCTCCACGACCCGTCAAGGATCTGCTGCCGCGGCCGGTACAGCCGGACGGTGTAGTTCCACCCCGGCGTGACAGGCAGGCAGTTCGCAGCGCTGCCGTCGCAGCCGCCGAACTGGATCGTGGTCTTCCCGTCGGGGTCCTGCTGCGCGGTGACGTTGTTGAAGGAGTAAGCGTTCTGCGGGTTGGGCGAGAAGTAGCCTTCGGAGTTGTAGACAGTGACCGACCAGAATCCGTCGACCGGTACGTCAGCGACCGTCAGCCGGTGCACCGTTTCGCCGTCGTTGCGCGGAGGGACGACGGTGAGATACAGCGCGTCCTTCTCGGGGTTGCCGCCCCAGGCGTTCGCCGAACCGATCAGGTGCCGCACGGGTTCGGTGTCCGCCTTGGTGCCAAACATGCGGTGGGTGTCGGGCAAGGTGGTTGCCAACGTGACCAGTGCGTCGCGAACCGTCTTCTGACTCACCGGATCCCACTTCGGAACCTCGAATGCGCCGGCGCTGTCCTGGCGGGCGGCGATCTGGTCCTGCAATGCGTGGACGGTCGACACATCGGCCGCGTCATTGGGGTCCACCATCGTGCGGATGGGTGTTGCGACGTAGCGGGTGCCGATATTTGCGCGGGTGAGCGTGTGCTCGCCCGCGTCGTAGATGACCGCGTGCGTGTAGTGGTCCTCGTCGATGACCTGCAGCGACATGAATCGGTTGCCACCGTCGGGCAGTGTGATGCTGACAGGACCGGCTTCGAGGTCGAACACCGCGGCTGAGTAGAGGGTGTCGCGGTTGGCCCGGATGACAAGCTGATGATCGATCGGTGTCAGTTCGCGGATGTGGAAGAACTTCCCGAAGCCGCCTTCGTTGACGACATTGGCGAAGTAGAGGTCGCTTTCCGCGCGGATGAAGTTGTCCGGGCTGACCAAGGTTGTCGGGTCAGATGCCATCGTGCGCGCCTCGTTTCGGTAGCCGGACGGACCTGTGACGATCTAACGCTATGACGACATCGTCGATTGCTCACAAGCAACGGTTCATATCGCAATGAGTTGATTTTCCGGATTAGTTGTACGGATTACTTTGCTAAACCAACACATTCGCGCTCACCTCATGTGATGGCATTCAAAAGCATAGGGAAACACCTGATTTCTCGGCTGCCCGCTGCGGCGCGTTCCTCTCGACAACGCCTGGAACATCGTGGCAACACCTGTGCCCGCGGTAGAGGTCTGAGCTAGTTGTAGAGGCTCAGCAGCGTCGGCAGGTCCAGCGCCGAGTCGACGGCCAGCGCGCAGAACACGATCGCCAGGTAGTTGTTCGACTGCAGGAACAACCGCAGCGGCTTGATCGGCTCGCCGCGGCGCACGCCCGCATACAGCTGGTGGGCCATCGCCAGGAACCAGGTGCCCGCCACCACCGCGACCGAGGCGTACAGCCAGCCCGTCGCCAGCGCCAACGCCAACGTCGCGGCGACAGTCAGCCAGGTGTAGATCAGGATCTGCTTGGTGACCTGCCGCTCGGTGGCCACCACAGGAAGCATCGGTACGCCGGCAGCCTCGTAGTCGTCCTTGTAGCGCATTGCCAGCGCCCAGGTGTGCGGCGGCGTCCAGAAGAAGATGATCGCGAACATCACCAGGGCGGGCCACGCGATCGTGCCCGTCACCGCCGACCAGCCGATCATCACCGGCATGCATCCCGCCGCCCCGCCCCACACCACGTTCTGCGAGGTGCGGCGCTTGAGCAGCAGCGTGTACACCAGCACGTAGAAGGCGATCGTGGCGCCGGCCAGGTGCGCCGACAACATGTTCGTCGTCCACCACAGCCAGAAGAACGAGGCCACCGACAGCGCGAGCCCGAAGACGAGCGCGTGGCTGCGCGGCACGCTGTCGCGCGCCAGCGGACGGCGCTCGGTGCGCTTCATCTTCTTGTCGATGTCGGCGTCGGCGACGCAGTTCAGCGCGTTCGCGCCTGCAGCCGCCAGCAGCCCACCCACCAGGGTGTTCAAAATCAGCAGCGGATCCACAGCTCCGCGGTCGGCGAGCAGCATCGCGGGAATGGTGGTGACCAGCAGCAGCTCGATCACCCGGGGCTTGGTCAGCGAGAGATAGCCGAGGAGGGCAGTGCGTGTTCGGCTGGGCGACCCGTCGACCAGGTGGCTTTCGCGAACCTTCACGCAGATAACTCCTCGAAAGGGCGCTCGGCGCGCCTCGTCTACTACACACGATGGTAGACCGCGGGGTTGCCCCACGACCTAGCTGGGTCGAATCGGCAAACGAAGAGCCAATGATGCGCGACGCAGCCTGCGGCGATTGCCGACGCCGCACTAGGGTATGTGGTGGAGACAAGTTGCCGATTCGTAGGAGTCAACTGGTGACAACAGTCGAAGAGATCTCTGCCCTGACTCGCCCCCACCACCCGGACGACTGGGCCGACGTCGATTCGGAAGCGGTGGACACCGTCCGCGTGCTGGCCGCGGATGCCGTACAGAAGGTCGGCAACGGTCACCCGGGGACGGCGATGAGCCTCGCACCGCTCGCGTACACGCTGTTTCAGCGCCAGATGCGCCACGATCCCAGCGACGTGCACTGGCTCGGTCGTGACCGCTTCGTGCTCTCCTGCGGCCACTCCAGCCTGACCCTGTACATCCAGCTCTACTTGGGCGGCTTCGGTCTCGAGCTGTCCGACATCGAGTCGCTGCGCACCTTCAAGAGCAAGACGCCCGGTCACCCCGAGTTCCGCCACACCAAGGGTGTCGAGATCACCACCGGCCCGCTGGGCCAGGGTCTCGCTTCGGCGGTCGGGATGGCGATGGCGTCGCGCTACGAGCGCGGTCTGTTCGATCCGGACGCGCCATGGGGTGAAAGCCCGTTCGACCACTACATCTACGTGATCGCCTCCGACGGCGACATGGAGGAGGGCGTCACCAGCGAGGCCTCGTCGCTGGCGGGCACACAGCAGCTCGGCAACCTCATCGTGTTCTACGACCAGAACCAGATCTCCATCGAGCACGACACGAACATCGCGCTGTCCGAGGACGTTGCCGCCCGCTACCGCGCCTACGGCTGGCACGTGCAGGAGGTCGAGGGCGGCGAGAACGTCGTCGGCATCGAGCAGGCCATCGCCGAGGCTAAGAAGGTCACCGACAAGCCGTCGTTCATCTCGCTTCGAACGATCATCGGCTATCCGGCGCCGACGAAGATGAACACCGGCGGAGTGCACGGCTCGGCGCTCGGCGACGAGGAGGTGGCTGCCACCAAACGCGTCCTCGGCTTCGACCCCGACAAGACGTTCGAGGTGCGCGACGAGGTCATCGAGCACACCCGCAAGCTGGTGGCCCGGGGCAAGGAAGCCCACGAGAAATGGCAGCCGCAGTTCGACGCGTGGGCTGAGCGGGAGCCCGAGCGCAAGAAGTTGCTCGACCGGTTGTTGGCCCAGGAGCTGCCCGACGGCTGGGACGCCGACATCACGCAGTGGAAGCCGGGCGACAAGGCTCTCGCGACCCGCGCCGCGTTCGGCCAGGTGCTCAACGACGTCGCGCCGAAACTACCCGAATTGTGGGGCGGCTCAGCGGATTTGGCGGGCAGCAACAACACGACGATCAAGGGCGTCAAGTCGTTCGGTCCCCCGTCGATCTCCACCGAGGACTTCACCGCCGACTGGTACGGACGGGTGCTGCACTTCGGCATCCGCGAACACGCCATGGGCTCGATCCTGTCCGGCATCGTGCTGCACGGCCCGACCCGCGCGTTCGGCGGCACCTTCCTGCAGTTCTCCGATTACATGCGGCCCGCGGTGCGGCTGGCGTCGCTGATGGACATCGACACCATCTACATCTGGACGCACGATTCGATCGGGCTCGGCGAGGACGGGCCGACGCATCAGCCCATCGAGCATCTCGCCGCGCTGCGCGCCATCCCGAACCTGTCCGTCGTGCGCCCCGGCGATCCGAACGAGACCGCCTACGCGTGGAAGAGCATCCTGGCGCGCGGCAACGGCAGCGGACCGGTCGGCTTCATCCTGACCCGCCAAGGGATTCCGGTGCTCGAGGGCACCGACTCGGACGGCGTGTCCAAGGGCGGTTATGTGCTCGGCGGGATCCCGGACGAACTGCCTGACGTCGTGCTGATCGGCACCGGCTCCGAGCTTCAACTCGCTGTCGAGGCGAAGAAGCTTCTGGCGGAGAAGGACATCACCGCCACCGTCGTGTCGATGCCGTGTGTGGAGTGGTTCGAATCCCAGCCCGCCGAATACCGCGACAAAGTACTGCCGCCTGCGGTTTCGGCACGGGTGGCCGTCGAAGCCGCCGTCGCCCAGAGCTGGTACAAGCTCGTCGGTGACACCGGCGAAATCGTCTCGATCGAGCACTACGGCGAATCTGCCGATGACAAGACCCTCTTCCGCGAGTTCGGGTTCACCCCCGAAGCCGTTGCGGCGGCCGCGGAACGATCACTGGACAACTGATAGAGAGAAGACGAAGCATGGCTCAGAACAAGAATCTCGCCGCGCTGTCCGCCGCGGGCGTCTCGGTATGGCTGGACGACCTGTCCCGCGACCGGCTGCAAAGCGGCGGCCTGCAAGAGCTCATCGACACCAAATGTGTTGTGGGAGTGACCACCAACCCCTCGATCTTCCAGGCGGCACTGTCGCAGGGCACCGCCTACGACGATCAGGTGAGGGAGCTGGCCGAGCGCGGCGCCGACGTGGACGCCACCATCCGCACGGTCACCACCGACGACGTCCGCAACGCCTGCGACGTGCTGCGTCCGGCGTGGGAGTCCTCTGACGGGGTCGACGGCCGGGTGTCGATCGAGGTCGACCCGCGATTGGCGCACGAGACCGACAAAACCGTTCAGCAGGCTATCGAGCTGTGGAAGATCGTCGACCGGCCGAACCTCTTCATCAAGATCCCCGCGATGATGGAGGGGCTGCCGGCGATCACTTCCGTGCTCGCCGAGGGCATCTCTGTCAACGTGACCTTGATCTTCTCCGTCGAGCGACACCGCGAGGTGATGGACGCCTATCTCGCCGGGCTGGAAAAGGCAAAGCAAGCCGGCCACGATCTGTCCAAGATCCACTCCGTCGCCTCGTTCTTCGTCTCCCGCGTGGACAGCGAGATCGACAAGCGGCTGGAGAAGATCGGCTCCGACGAGGCGCTCGCGCTGCGCGGACAGGCGGGCGTGGCCAACGCCCGGCTGGCGTACGCGGCGTACGAAGAGGTGTTCGTCGGCGGTGACCGCTTCGAGGCGCTCAAGGGCGACGGCGCACGGGTGCAGCGGCCGCTGTGGGCCTCCACCGGAGTCAAGAACCCCGACTACTCGGACACCCTGTACGTCACCGAGCTCGTCGCTCCCAACACCGTGAACACGATGCCGGAGAAGACGATTGACGCCGTCGCCGATCACGGTGTCATCACCGGCGACACCGTCACCGGCACCGCCGACGCAGCGCAGGAGATCTTCGACAAGCTCGAAGCCGTCGGCATCGATATGCGTGACGTCTTCCTCACCCTGGAGAACGAGGGAGTCGAGAAGTTCGAGAAATCGTGGCAGGAGCTTCTTGACGAGACCCAGACTCAGCTCGACGACAAGAAATGAGCACGGACACCACGTCCGTCGAGGCCTCCGCCGTCCCGTCGGATTGGCGTAACCCGCTGCGCGACAAGCGGGACAAGCGCATGCCCCGGATCCCGGGGCCGTGCGCGGTCGTCATCTTCGGCGTCACGGGCGACCTCGCCACCAAGAAGTTGATGCCGGCCATCTACGACCTCGCGAACAGGGGGCTGTTGCCCGCGAACTTCGCCCTTGTGGGATTCGCCCGACGGGACTGGGAACACGAGGACTTCGGCAAGCTGGTCTGCGACGCGGTCAGGTCACATGCTCGTACCCCCTACCGCCAAGAGGTCTGGGACCGGCTGGCTGAGGGAATTCGCTTCGTGCAGGGCACATTCGACGACGACAAGGCGTTCCAGCGGTTGGCCGAGACGTTGGAGAAACTCGACGCCGAACGCGGTACCGGGGGAAACCACGCCTTCTACCTGTCCATCCCGCCCAAGGCGTTTCAGATGGTGTGCGAGCAGCTGCAGAAGTCGGGGCTGGCCCGGCCTCAGCAGGGGCGCTGGAGCCGGGTGGTGATCGAGAAGCCGTTCGGTCACGATCTGGCCAGCGCGCAGGAGCTGAACGGCACCGTCAACAGCGTGTTTCCCGAGGAGTCGGTGTTCCGCATCGACCACTACCTCGGCAAGGAGACCGTGCAGAACATCCTCGCGTTGAGGTTCGCCAACGAGCTCTACGAGCCGGTGTGGAACAACAACTACATCGACAGCGTGCAGATCACCATGGCCGAGGACATCGGGCTCGGCGGCCGCGGCGGCTACTACGACGGCGTCGGCGCGGCGCGTGACGTGATCCAGAACCACCTGATCCAGTTGATGGCACTCACCGCGATGGAAGAACCGGTCAGCTTCAGCCCGCACGAATTGCAGGCCGAGAAGATCAAGGTGCTGTCGGCGACAAGGCCGATGCAGCCGCTGGACCAGACCACGGCGCGCGGCCAGTACACGGCGGGCTGGCAGGGCAGCGAGAAAGTGTCCGGCCTGCTCGAGGAAGAGGGCTTCTCGAAGGACTCGAAAACCGAGACCTATGCCGCGATCGCCCTCGAGGTCGACACCCGGCGGTGGGCGGGTGTGCCTTTTTTGCTGCGCACAGGAAAGCGTCTGGGCCGCAGGGTGACCGAGATCGCGCTGGTGTTCAAGCGGGCACCACATCTGCCGTTCGACTCGACGATGACCGAGGAACTCGGCAAGAACGCCTTGGTGATCAGGGTTCAGCCGGACGAGGGAATCACCTTGCGGTTCGGGTCGAAGGTGCCCGGCAGCCAGATGGAAGTCCGCGACGTCAACATGGACTTCTCCTACGGGTCGGCGTTCGCCGAGGACTCCCCCGAGGCCTACGAGCGGTTGATCCTCGACATGCTGCTGGGCGAGCCGTCGCTGTTCCCGCTCAATCAGGAAGTCGAGTTGTCCTGGAAGATCCTTGATCCCGTGCTCGATCATTGGGCCGAGCACGGCAAGCCCGACCCGTACGAATCCGGTACCTGGGGGCCCGAGTCGGCGACGGAGATGCTGCGCCGGATGGGCCGCGAATGGAGACGGCCGTGACGAGCGCCCGCGTGAGGAGCCGACAACTGTGATCGTCAACCTGCCGGGAACCACCACCAACGACGTCAACAAAAAGATCACCGGCCTGCGCGAAGAGGGCGGCGCTCTGACACTGAGCCGGGTGCTGACGCTCGTCATCGCGTTGAAAGGCGGCGACGGTCTCGAGGATTCGATCGAGGCGGCCAACTTCGCGAGCCGCGAGCACCCCTGCCGCGTCATCGTGGTTCTGCCCGGCGACGAGGAGGCCGCAGATCCGTCGCTGGACGCCGAGATCCGGGTCGGCGCAGACGCTGGCGCGGGCGAGGTCGTGGTGCTGCGACTCAACGGTGAGCTCGCCAAGCACGCCAGCAGCGTGGTGTTGCCCTTCCTGCTGCCGGACACGCCGGTGGTCGCGTGGTGGCCGGTGGAGTCCCCCGCCGTTCCCGCTGAGGATCCGCTGGGGCAGTTGGCCATTCGCCGGATCACCGACGCGACCAACAGCAGCGATCCGCTGGCCGCCATCAAGAGCAGACTGAAGAGCTACACCACGGGCGATACCGACCTGGCGTGGAGCCGCATCACCTATTGGCGCGCACTGCTGGCGTCGGCGTTGGATCAGGGGCCGTTCGAACCGGTGGAATCGGCTCTGGTGTCGGGTCTGAAGGACGAACCGGCGCTCGACGTGCTGGCCGGCTGGCTGGCCAGCCGGATCGACGGCACCGTGCGGCGCGCGGTCGGCGAACTGAAGGTCGAACTGCACCGCAGGAGCGAGACGGTGACGTTGAGCCGGCCGCAGACCGGTGTGACCGCGACACTGACCCGAACCAGCAGGCCGGAGGCTCTGATTCCGTTGGCGCGCAGGGACGCCAAGGAGTGCCTCGCCGAGGACATGCGCCGGCTCGACGCCGACGAGATCTATTTCGAAGCGCTCGCAGGGATCGACAAGGTGCGGTACGAATAGCCATGAGCCCAGAACCGAGCATCGAAAAGTATTCGGACAAGGCCGAACTGGTTTCGGCGGTCGGCGACCGGCTCATCGGCGCGATCACCGAAGCGATCGCCGCGAGGGGCCAAGCGCTGATCGTGCTGACCGGCGGCGGCACGGGAATCAGCCTGCTCGAACACGTCCGGGACAACGGCGGCGCCATCGACTGGTCGAAGGTTCGGCTGTTCTGGGGCGACGAGCGGTACGTGCCGGCAGACGACGACGACCGCAACGAGAAGCAGGTGCGCGAGGCGCTGCTCGATCACATCGACATCCCGGCGGCGAACGTGCACGCGATGCCCGCGAGTGACGGCGAGTTCGGCGCCGACATCGACGCGGCGGCACTGGCCTACGAGCAGGTGCTCGCGGGACTCGCCGACGACGGCGAGCCCACGCCGAGCTTCGACGTTCACCTGCTCGGAGTGGGCGGCGAGGGGCACATCAACTCGCTGTTTCCGCACAGCGCAGCGACCCGCGAGACGGTTCGGCAGGTGGTCGGCGTGATCGACTCCCCGAAACCGCCGCCGAAGCGAATCACACTGACGCTGCCCGCCGTTCAGCGCTCCCGGGAGGTGTGGCTGGTGGTGGCGGGCGCCGAGAAGGCCGACGCGGTGGCCGCGGCGGTCAACGGCGCGGATCCCGACGAGGTGCCCGCTGCAGGAGGCACCGGTCGGGATGCGACGGTATGGCTGCTCGACGAGGAAGCCGCGAGCAAGCTCTAGTCGGGCGTCACATCGGCCAACCCGTCCGCATATCCCGCCGTGTAGTCGGCTGCTGGATCGACGGCGTCACCACACGACGCCGTCACCTCGCGGGGATCGTGAAGGCATTGTCTGCACTGCATGCAGGTCAGACGCCCGGTCGGCCACGACGGTTCCGCGCGGTGTGGTCAAATGACCGTCATGGCAGACAAGGGTGTCAGCAGGACCGGCGGTGTGCGCTCCGGGCGGGAGCGGATCCAGAAACTCGCGCAGGCGGCGCTGAACGCCGACGTCACGGTCGACCAGGTCGACGCCATCCTGGCCGGACTCGGTGAGACGCTCGAGGATCTCAATCACTCCACCGGAAACCTCGACACGACTCTGGAGCGGTTCAACGACACGATCAGCCGGATCAACGAGTTGGCCCCACGCCTGAACGCCGTCGTAGACCGCCTCGAGGGCATCGTCGACCGCGTCGAACGCATCGTCGGTATCGGGGAGGCCGCAGTCGCCCCGCTGGCTGCCACCGAGCACGCCGTGCGCGGGGCCATCAACGCGGTTCGCCGCACGACCCGGCTCTAGTGCCGACGGGCGTCATCGAGCCGTCGCCGCCGATCGCCGAGGGCGTCGGGTTGCCGTGGGACGTTCCCGTCGGCGACGCCGTCGCGGCGATCGCAGCAGCGAGGACCCGCCACGGTGACACCTTCGTCGTCGACAGCGGCGGCGGCCACTACCTCTTCACCTTCTCCCCCACAGGCGTCGAATCCTTTTACGGGCTGCCAGAGGAAGCGGCGAGCAAGGGCGTCGCCGACTACCTGATGCTGCGCCGGAAGTTGCCCGACGAGATCTTCTCCGGACGGCGCGTCCTTCCGGCGTCCTTGTTCCGCCGCGACGACGTCGCGGCCTATCTCGCCAACCTGCACCAGGCGTTGGACCGCGCGGTCAGCGAGTTGGGCGACCGAGGCTCTGTTGACCTCTTCGGCCTCACCCGCAGGCTCGGTCACCGGATGGGGCTGGCGTCCTGGGCGGGGCCGGGCTGTGCGGAGGGAGACGCATTCGAACGACTGGTGTCGGCATTCGACACCCTGGACGGCTCGGAGGCGTTCGTCCACCCCGACGCGATGGCGGCCGTTGCGGCGTCGGACAAAGAGGCCGAACGTGCGGCGCTCGACGATGTCGTCGAGATCGTGTCAGAGGCGTTGCGGCAGATGGGTTCCCGGGCCGGCGAACACACCGCGCTGTTCGCCAGGATCGTCGACGCGTGGTCAACCGAACAGGAACCCGAACGAGCCCGCGGTATCGCATTGGATGTCGCGCTGATCCACATCGCGTCGATGTCCAACCTCATGGCCGCACTCGGTTGGGCCATGGTCGACCTGCTGGAGCATCCCGCCGAGTTGGCCGCGGTGGTGAGCGGCGACAGCGCGCTCGCGCAGAGCTGCGCGCTGGAGAGCACGCGGTTGGCGCAGCGTTCGATCATGTCGCGCGCGGTACTCACCCCCGTCGACCTCGACACCGGCGACGTCACCTACCGGGTGCCCGCCGGCTGGACCATCGCCACGCTGCTGCCACTGCTGAACACGTCGGTCGCGCCCGGACTGCAGACATGGAGTCCGGCCCGCTGGCATCGCTATCGACTCGCCGATGCCGACGCCTTGCCGTCGCCGATGCTGGTGACCGCGTTCGGACACGGACGGCACAGCTGCCCGGCCCAGCCGTTCTCGCTGGCCGCGATGACGACGGCGATGACGCGACTGCTGGCGCACTACCGGATGGCCCCACGCTGGACGTCCCATCCCCGACCCGTCTCCGCGCAGATCGGTGGCGTGGCACGGGCGGCCGACCAATGCCCCGTGGATTACGCGCTGCGGTGAGAACGCTTCGTTATCCGCTGTTCCTGAGCGCCGTCGCGAGCCCGCTCATCGTCAGCAGAATCCCGCGTTGCACCAGTTCGTCGTCGTCACCTCGGCGGTAGCGCCGCAACAACTCGACTTGAAGGTGATTCAGCGGCTCCAGATACGGGAACCGGTTGAACACCGAGCGGGCCAGCGCTGGATTGTCGGCGAGCAGATCGTCGTGGCCGGTGATCAGCCCGTGCATCCGGATCGTGCGTTCGTGCTCGGCGGCGATCTTGTCGAACACCCGCGTGCGCAGCGCCTCGTCGTCGACCAGCTCCGCATATCGTCCCGCGAGCCCCAAGTCCGACTTCGCCAGCACCTGAGCCATATTCGACAGCACGGTGCGGAAGAAGGGCCAGCGCCGGTAGAGGTCCTGCAGGATCTCCAGCCGCCCGTCGCCGTCGGCGATCCACTTCTCGAACGCGGTGCCGGTGCCGTACCAGCCGGGCAGCATGACGCGCGACTGACTCCATGCCAGCACCCAGGGAATCGCCCGCAAGTCGGAGATCGACGTGGTCGGCTTGCGTGACGTCGGCCTGCTGCCGATGTTCAGCGCCCCGATCTCACCGACGGGCGTGGATGCCTTGAAGTAGTCGACGAAACCGGGTGTCTCGTGCACCAATTCGGAGTAGGCACGATGCGCGCGGGCCGCCAGATCATCGAGCACCTCGTAGGCCGGGCCCGCGTCCTCCCCGAGGCCCTCGACGTCGAGCAGCGACGCCTCGAGCGTCGCCGCGAGCAGGGTCTCGAGGTTGCGATGCGCGATTCGCGGCTCGGCGTACTTGGCGGCGATGATCTCACCCTGCTCGGTGAGCCGCAGAGAACCGTTCACCGCGCCTGGTGGCTGCGCCAGGATCGCGTCATAGCTGGGGCCGCCGCCCCGGCCGACTGTGCCTCCGCGACCATGGAAGAGCCGCAACCGGATTCCGGTCTTCCGCGCGGACTCAACCAGATCGAGCTCGGCGCGATACAGCGCCCAGTTGGCGGCCAGATAACCGCCGTCCTTGTTGGAGTCGGAGTACCCGAGCATGACCTCGTGACTGTCGCCGCGCGACGCCACCACGGACCGATACAGCGGAAGCTCCAGTGCCGCTTCGAGAATCGCCGCGCCGCGCTGCAGGTCGTCGATGGTCTCGAACAGCGGCACGATACTGACCGGGCTGTAGACCGTTGACTCGGACGCGTCGAGCAGGCCTGCCTCCTTCAGCAAGACGGCCGCCTCGAGCATGTCCGAAACCGACTGGCACATCGAGATGATGTAGTTCGGCACGGCATGCGGGCCGAAGACCGCGACGGCGCGGGCGGCGGCAGAGCAGATGTCGAGCTCCTTGCGCGCCAATTCGGACAGGTTGGCGCCGTCCCCGATCAATGGTCGACGGGTGCCGAGTTCGGCGACCAGCAGCTCGACACGGTCCGGCTCGTCGAGCGACGCGTAGTCGGGGTGCACGCCCGCCCACGCGAACAGTTCGGCGACCACCTCTTCGTGGACGTCGGAGTTCTGCCGCATGTCCAGTCCGGAGAGGTGAAAACCGAACGTGCGGACCGCTTCTCGTAACCGGGCGAGCCGGTCGTCGGCCAGCACAGCGCTGCCGTTGGCGCGCAGCGACCCGTCGACGACATCGAGATCGGCCAGCAGTTCGGCAGGCATTTCGTAGCGATCGAGGCCGAGGTCGAGTTCGTGTTCGGGTTGGTCGTCGAGGATCTGCTTCGCGGTCGCGGTCAGGCGCGCGTGGATCACCCGCAGCGCGCGCCGATACGGCTCGTCGGCGCGGGCGGGTTCATGGCAGGCGTCGGCGAGCGCGATGAGTTCGTCGCTGACGGTGACCAACCGCGCCGACATCGACAGTTCCTCCTCCAACGCGGTGATCTCGACGAAGTAGTGGGCCAGCGCGGTGTACGCCGCACGCGAGGTCGCCAGCCGGACAACGTCGGCGGTGACGTTGGGATTGCCGTCGCGGTCGCCGCCGATCCACGAGCCCGGCCGCAGGATCGGGGTTTCCAGCAGCCCGGCGTCCGGCCACCGCGCCTGCAATGCCGTTCGCACCTCGGCGTTGACCCTCGGGATGACCTCGAGGAAGGCGGCCGGGTAATAGCGAAGGCCGGTTTCGATCTCATCCTGGATCTTCAACCGGGACAACCGGATCAGCGCGGTCTGCCACAGCGTCAGGATGTTGCGCCGCAACTCGGTTTCGATGTCGCGGTCGTCCGCGGTGTGGGTGTGGGCGTGCAACCGCAGCCGCATCAGCTCGGTGATGCGGTGCTGGGTGTCGAACACCGTGCGCCGCCGTGTCTCCGTGGGATGCGCGGTGATCACCGGCGACACCAACGCGTCCCTGAGGACTTCGGCGACGGTCGCGGCGTCGAGTTCGGCGGAGTCGAGTCGCAGATACGTCGCGGCCAGGCTGCTGTTCTGCGGCGGCTCGCCGGCGACGACGTGAACGGCGCGGCGCCGCTCGCGGTGGATGTCCTCGGCGACGTTGGCGAGCAGTGCGAAGTGGGTGAAGGCGCGGATGACGGGGATGGCGCGGTGGACGTCGATGCCGTCGAACAGCCCGGCGAGTTCGGCACGGTCGATTTCGGAGCGGCGGACCCGGAAGGACTCGACGCGCGCCCGCTCGACGAGATCGAAAACCTCGTCGCCGTTCTGCTCCCTGACCGTGTCGCCGAGGATGGCACCGAGCAGCCGGATGTCCTCCCGCATCGGCTCGGTGGCTTCGCGGCCGGTCTTGGTGCGGCGCACGGAGCCGATCGGCGCCAGCGAGATGTCGGTTCCGTCAGCCATCACCTGATTATCGGCGACGGCACTGCAACCCGCAGGGCGGGGCGACGCCGATCAGATCGCGGCCACCACGATGGTGAGCAGGATCACCAGGAACAGCAGGATGAACGGAATCGCCACTACCGCAAGGGTGATACCGACGCCGTTGTACTTCTGCGGCCCGACGCCGAGGGCGCCCGCGCTGAACGCCCACAGCGGCGCCTTGTACTCGAGTTCGGCGACCTGACCCGGCCGCAAGTCGGCTGTCGCGTCAGCGGGACCCAGCTTCGACGGCAGGAAGTAGGGCACATGGACGTGCACCTGGTGCTGGCCGGGCCGGGCGGGAACGTGCGTGCGGCCCCATCCGGACACCGGCGCCTCCTGCCCGTCGACCGAGATCTTCGGCTTGAAGAAGAACAACAGCCACGCGAGCGGGAAGAACTGTGTGTTGACCACGATGCCTTCGCCGGGCTGGCCGTAGGGGCTCGGCTGCTGGCCGGGATGTTGATGTTGAGGCGCCGGCCGGCCGTAGTGCGGCGGTGGCGGCGGCCGGTGCTGCTGCGGAGGCGGGGGGCCGGGACGGAATTGCTGCGGCGGCATCGGTTGCGGCGGATAGCGGTGCTGCGGCGGAGGCGGCTGGCGGTATTGCGGTGGCGGTGGCGGTGGATTGTGCCGGTACGGCTGCGGCCCCTGAGGAGTGTTCATATGGCCTCTCGTGTGACGGGCCCCGGGCGGGCGCTACGTAACTGAATCACACAAGGTGGCCGGCCGCTCGGTAGTGCGGCGAGGCCGTCAGGAGTACTTGATCTGCAGTGCCATGCCGATGATGCACACGATCCAGATGCCGGTGACGAAGTATGTCAACCGGTCGAGGTTCTTCTCCACGACCGTCGACCCCGACAGGCTGGACTGGACGCCGCCGCCGAACAGGGTGGACAAGCCGCCGCCCTTGGCGCGGTGCAGCAATACGAGCAGTATCACCAGGACACTGGTGACAACCAGCGTGATCTGCAGGCCCAATTCCATGGCGGCCAGACTACAGGCCGCGCCTGATCAGGCGGAAATCGCCTCGACAGGCGCGTCAGGGCAGCGGTCCGCCGGCCGCGATGGCCGATAGCGTCGCGAACTGCTCTCCGTCGAGCGACGCGCCCCCGACCAGCGCGCCGTCGACGTCCTCCTGGGCCACGATCTCGCCCACGTTCTTGGCGTTCACCGAGCCGCCGTAGAGCACCCGAACGCCTGCCGCGAGCTGCGGGTCGGCCAGTTTGCCGAGCTCGTCGCGGATCGCCTTGCAGACCTCTTGGGCGTCGGCTGCGCTGGCAACCCGGCCCGTACCGATCGCCCACACGGGTTCATACGCGATGACCGACCGGCCGATCTGTTCGGCGGACAGGCCGGCCAGCGAGCCGCGCAGCATCTCGACGTTGTGTTCCACGTGGTTGCCCGCTTCGCGAACCTCGAGCTGCTCGCCGATGCAGATGATCGGGGTGAGCCCGTGCTTGAACGCCGCGGCGGCCTTTGCGGCCACCAGCGCGTCGTCCTCGGCGTGATAGGTGCGGCGCTCCGAGTGACCGACCACCGCGTAGGTGCACCCCAGCTTGGCAAGGAACGCGCCGCTGATCTCACCGGTGTAGGCGCCGGAATCGTGCTGCGACAGGTCTTGGGCACCGTAGGTCAGCCGCAACTTGTCGCCGTCGACCAGCGTCTGCACGCTGCGCAGGTCGGTGAACGGTGGGATCACCGCGACGTCGACTTTGTCGAAGTACTTGTCCGGCAATGAGAAGGCGATCTTCTGCACCAGCG
The DNA here is from genome assembly GCA_963786995.1 of uncultured Actinomycetota bacterium. Lineage (GTDB taxonomy): Bacteria > Actinomycetota > Actinomycetes > Mycobacteriales > Mycobacteriaceae > Mycobacterium. Next base: position 627,118 of record CAWBBH010000014.1, read on the forward strand.
CGATCGCTTCGAAGTGGTTGAGGTTCATCTTCCAGTTGCCGGCGATCAGCGGCTTGCGGCTCATACCTTGCCTCTCAGGTGTCCAGAACGTCTATGCCGGGCAGCGTCTTGCCCTCAAGGTATTCCAGAGAGGCCCCGCCACCGGTCGAAATGTGCGAGAAGCCGTCCTCCGGCAGCCCCAGCTGCCGCACCGCCGCTGCCGAGTCGCCGCCGCCGACGACGCTGAACGCGCCTTTTTCGGTCGCGCCGATGATGGCCTCGGCCACACCCCTGGTGCCGTCGGCGAATGCCGGGAACTCGAACACGCCCATCGGGCCGTTCCAGAAGATGGTCTTGGCGTTGGAGAGCAGGGTGGTGAACCGTTTCACCGAGCCTGGCCCGATGTCGAGGCCGATCTTGCCGTCGGGAATCTGGTCGGCGGGCAGGCGTTCGGGCGGCGAGTCCGCCGCGAACTTCTCGGCCACCACGATGTCCACCGGTAGATGGATCACGTCGCCGTAGTCTTCGAGCAGCTTGCGGCAGGTGTCGATCATGCCCTCCTCCAGCAGCGAGTTGCCGACTGAAACGCCTTGCGACGCAAGGAAGGTGAAGCACATACCGCCGCCGATGACCACGCTGTCGGCCTTCGTCGCGAGGTTCTCGATGACCGCGAGCTTGTCGGAGACCTTCGAGCCGCCGAGCACAACCGCATAGGGCCGCTCGGTCGAGCTTGTCAGCTGCTCGAGGACCGTGATCTCGGCCGCAACCAGCTTGCCCGCGTAGTGCGGCAGCAGAGTCGCGACGTCGTACACCGAGGCCTGCTTGCGATGCACCACACCGAAGCCGTCGGACACGAACGCCCCGGGCGAACCATCAGGTGCGGCAACGAGTTCGGCCAGCTGTCGAGCCAGGGCCAGCCGCTCGCCGTCGTCCTTGCTGGTTTCCCGGGAGTCGAAGCGGATGTTCTCCAGCAGCAGGATGTCGCCGTCGGTGAGTCCTTCGGCGCGGGCCAGAGCATCGGTGCCCACCACATCGCCCGCCAGCGCGACATGGCGGTCGAGCCGCTCCCCCAGCGCCTTGGCGACGGGAGCGAGCGAGAACTTCGGCTCGGGGCCGTCTTTGGGCCTGCCGAGGTGAGCCGTCACTACGACCTTGGCACCCGCGTCGGACAGCGCCTTCAGCGTCGGCACCGAAGCGATGATGCGGCCCGGATCGGTGATGGTCCCGTCATCGTCCAGCGGGACGTTGAGATCCGAGCGGACAAGAACGCCGCGGCCCGAAACCCCTTCTGCCAGTAGGTCGTCGAGTGTCTTGACGGCCATCTGCTGACCTATCCTCCCGTCGCTTCGCTCGCCCCTCAGAGCGACTTGCCGACCAGCGCGACCAGGTCGACGAGCCGGTTGGAATAGCCCCACTCGTTGTCGTACCAGGACACGGTCTTGGCCTGGTTGTCGATCACCTTCGTCAGGCCCGCGTCGAAGATCGAGCTGTGTGGATCGGTGACGATGTCGCTCGACACGATCGGCGCGTCGTAGTACTTGAGGATGCCCTTGAGCGGGCCGTCGGCGGCCGCCTTGAACGCCGCGTTGATCTCGTCGGCGGTGGCCGACTTGGTCAGTTCGGCGGTCAGGTCGGTGCACGAACCCGTTGGGATCGGCACCCGAAGGGCGTAGCCGTCGAGCTTGCCCTTGAGCTCGGGCAGCACCAGGCCGATCGCCTTGGCGGCACCGGTTGAGGTGGGCACGATGTTCAGCGCGGCGGCGCGGGCGCGGCGCAGGTCCTTGTGCGGGCCGTCCTGCAGGTTCTGGTCCTGGGTGTAGGCGTGGATGGTCGTCATCAGGCCCTTGACGATGCCGAACTCATCGTTGAGCACCTTGGCCAGCGGGCCGAGGCAGTTCGTGGTGCACGACGCGTTGGAGATGATGTTCTGGCTGCCGTCGTACTTGTCGTCGTTGACGCCCAGCACGATCGTGATGTCCTCATCGCTGGCGGGCGCGGAGATGATGACCTTCTTGGCGCCCGCATCGAGGTGGCCTTGCGCCTTGTCGCGCTTGGTGAAGATGCCGGTGGACTCGACGACGACGTCGACGCCGAGGTCGCCCCAGGGAAGTGCCGCGGGCCCCTCTTTGACCTCGAGCGCCTTGATCTTGGTGCTGCCGATCACGATCGTGTCCTCACCCTCGAGGCTGATCTCCTCGGGGTAGCGGCCCAGGATCGAGTCGAATTTCAGCAGGTGCGCCAGGCTGGCGTTGTCGGTGAGGTCGTTGACCGCGATGATCTCGATGTCGGTGCTCTTGCCCTCGGCCTTCTGCGCCGCGAGGGCCCGGAAGAAGTTGCGTCCGATTCGGCCGAAGCCGTTAACGCCTACCCGGATGGTCACGTGAATCTCCCTCTTTCTGCCTGTTTACTACGTGCCAGCGTAGTGGTGTGCGTGCCGTCACGTGCAGGTTGGTCAGAGCATCGCGAGGCTCTGATCGGTGTAGGGGTTGCCCAGCCATTTCCGACGAATTCGCTGCAGCGTCCCGTCCTGCTCCAGCTCGGCCTGTGCGACGGTGATCCGCGCAAGAAGTTCCTGGTTCTGCGCGGCCGACCGCTATTGCGATGTTCTCGGTGGAGATGCCGCGCTGCACCACCTCGACGCCGGTGATCGACCTGACGAGCTCGGTCAGCACGGGAGCGAGCTTCATGAAGGCGTCGCAGCCGCCGGAGGACAGGTCATCAAGCGCGGCGCGGATACTTCCGTACTCGTAGACCCGCACGCGGGCCGCTTTGCCGTCGGCGACGAGTTGCTCGGCGATCGGGGCGCTGGTGTTGCCGCGTTGCACGCCGATGGTCAGGCCGTCGAGATCGTCGACCGATCCGACGGCGGGCAGCCGTTGGGTGTCGACCGCGAGCGACTGGCCCGAGATCAGGTACGGCGGGACGAACATCGCCCTTCTCTCCCGCTCTTCAGTGACGGTGGTTCCGGCGGCGATGCAGTCGAACGAGCCTGCATCGAGCGCGTCGAAGATGCCGTTGAAATCCGTGCCCTCATACGGGACGAACTCGATACCCACGCCGAGTTTCTCGCCGATCGCGTTCATCAGGTCGATGTCGAGCCCACCGTCGCCGGGCATGCCGTTGAACGGCGGGTCGGGATAGGCCGCGCCGACCTTGAGCGTCTGCATCAGTTCACGGTAGTCCCGCCGAGTGGCCAGTTATGACACGCTTTCCCCAGAATTGCGTGCCATAACTGGCCACTCGGTGCTATGCGTCGTCCAGCGGGATCCGGGGTGACGGCCGACTCGGTGTCCGACACCGCACATTCATCGACCCTGCTCGAGCAGCACCCGTGTCTGGTCGATCTGGTCGTAGGCGTATGCCACCACACCCGTCGTGGTCATCGTTCGCCCCTGGCGAGTGAGCGACTCGAAAGTGTCGTGATCAAGGACCTCGCGAAGGTGCGAAATCGCCTCCGTGATTTTCGGAAAAGACGCGACCGTCAGTGGACTGAAAGCGAACCCGGCAATGGTGGCTGCGGGTTCGTAGATTCCCAGCCGGTCGAGCAATATCGCGAGGTTCGCGAAGGGCGAGCGGACAGTGACTCTGTTGCCAGAGTCGTACATGCGGCGGATCGCCAGACCGATGTGGTCGAGCGCCGCCATCGGATCGCCTCGTTCCACCTCGAGTTGGGCAAGATTGGCGGCGATATGGCTCTCGTTGAAGCGGTTGCCGCTGTCATGCGCGATTATCAGCCCTTGGCGCATCACTTCGACCGCTTGGTCAGGATCCGCGCTGCGGTAGGCGAAGCCGTGGGCCATCAGCGCCATAGAGTGCGCAAACGGGTTGCCAGTAGCTTCGGCGGCTTCGATCAAACCGGTCGCAGCAGCCATTGCGTCATCATCGCGACCCGCGATGGTCAAAGCCATGACCAGAAACGCCCTGGTGTTCACGTGCACATCGGGTGTGCGCGCAATGAGATCACGGCACCATTTGATTGATCGATCCGGCTTACCGATGGCTATGTAGGGATTGGCAAGTATGCCTTCGAAGCCGAACGGGAGTTCACCGCGTCGGCCCGCGGCAATCGCCGTCTCCCCGGCTTTCGTGTACCGGAGGGCCTCGTCTACGCGCCCCACAAACCAGCACTGCGTCGCCATCGCGTAAAGAAAGACGAGACGGGGGTGGTCGACTGCGCGCGCGCTCTCGATCAGTTCTTCGGCCCAAGCAACGGGCTCGTAATTCTCGACGCAGAAGCCGAGGACTGCGGCATCTGTGGCTATTGTGGCCGCAACGTCCAGATCGCGGTGTTCGGCAGCCCAGCGGAAGGCGGTGCGCAGGTTGGCCAGTTCAACGCTGAACCAGGCGTAGGCCTTCTGTTGCTGCGGACTATCCCACTGCGTCAGCACATCTGCCTGAAGTCCGGCGAAGTACCGGGCGTACGCGGCTCGTGCGTCTTCTGCCGCGCCCGATGCGGCGAGTTGAGAGTCGGCGAATTGACGGATCGTCTCCAGCATCGAGTACCTCGTTCGCCCTCCGGCTCGATCCACAATGAGCAGCGACTTTCGGACCAGCGCATCGAGTGTGTCGAGCACTTCGAATTCGTCGGTGCCACGTGGAGCGGCAATAGCGCAGGCGGCTTCGAGGTCGAATCCACCGGCGAAGACTGAACAACGCTTCAGCAGCGATTTCTCTGCATCGTCCAGGAGGTCGTAGGACCAGGCCACCGCATGACGCAGGGTTTGATGGCGTTCAATCGCCCGACGGGATCCCACCAGCAGCTTGAACCGATGACTCAGGCGGTCGCGCACTTCGCTCGCGGTCATGGACGCCATTCGGGATGCCGCCAGTTCGATCGCCAACGGAATGCCGTCGAGGCGTCGGCATATGTCTACGACTGCATCGTCATCGTTGGGCGAAAAGCCCGGTGCCACATTGCGAGCACGCTCGACGAACAATTCTGCGGAACTCCCGAGATCCAAGGATCGCAGCGGCCACGCTTGTTCGTCGCTGACGCCTAGACCCTCACGGCTCGTTGCGAGGATCCGCACGGTGGTCGAGGCCGCAAGAATCGCCTCGATCAAGTCGGCTGTTGCCTCCAGGAGGTGCTCGCAGTTGTCGAACACCAGCAATCGGCGGCGGCCGGCAAGAGCAGTCGCCACCGATTCGGCCATGCTCATGCCCGGCTGCTGAGTCACACCGAGGATCGCCGCGACCGCATCGGGGGCAGCTGCCGGATCACTGACAGCGGCGAGCTCGAATACCCAAACACCGTCGGCGAATTCGTCGGCAAGTTGTGTCGCGATTTCGACTGCAAGACGGGTTTTGCCGACTCCTCCCACGCCTGTCAACGTGACGAGTCGATGTGACCTGATAGCTGAACTGACCTCGGTTACCTCAGTCTCGCGACCGACAAATATGGACGCCGTACGTCGAAGGTTGCCCGGTGTCGGGTCCCGCGTCCGCAGTGGTGGAAACTCCGTTTTCAATCCGGGAGCTTGCAGCTGGTAGAGCGTGATCGGTAAGGGCACATCTGGTAACAGTCGTGAGCCCAAGGTCAGGAGATCGACACCGTCCAACAGCGCCGCTGTCGAGTCTGCGATCAGGACCTGGCCACCATGCCCGGCGGCCATCAAGCGCGCCGCGCGGTTGAGCACTGTACCGAAGTAGTCACTGTCCCGCAGCTCCGCCTCGCCGGTCGCGATACCCATCCGGACGGGCAGCTGCAACTCGTGTTGCGCGTCGATCGCAGCCTGCACAGCCGATATCGGAGAGGCGAATGCGGCAGCTGCCCCGTCCCCGCTGTGACTGAACAGGAAACCGTCATGAGCTTCGATCGCCGAGCGCAGGACCTTGTCATGGACTGCCAAAGCCGCGCACATAGCGTCCGCGTCGGCTTCCCACCGACGGGTCGAACCCTCGATATCGGTGAAGAGAAACGTCACAACCCCAGACGGAGCCGGCACGCACCAAGAATCCCGCAGAGTGGCCAGTTATGACACGCTTTCGCTAGAATTACGTGCGATAACTGGCCACTCTGTGCTAAGCGTCGTCGAGCAGATCAGGGGTGACGGCCGACTCGGTGTCGGGAATACCGTCCAGCTTCGCCTTACGGTCGGCCATCGACAGCAGCCGCCGAATACGGCCTGCCACAGCGTCCTTCGTCATCACCGGATCGGCGAGGCGGCCGAGTTCCTCCAGCGAGGCCTGCCGGTGCTCGACGCGCAGCTTGCCCGCCGCGGACAGGTGATCGGGCACCGTGTCGCCGAGTATCTCGAGCGCGCGCTCGACCCTGGCCGCCGCCGCCACCGCGGCCCGTGCCGACCGGCGCAGGTTGGCGTCGTCGAAGTTCGCAAGGCGGTTGGCGGTCGCCCGCACCTCGCGGCGCATCCGGCGCTCCTCCCACGTCAGCCTCGTGTCCTGGGCGCCCATCCGCGTCAGCAACGCGCCGATGGCTTCCCCGTCGCGCACGACGACGCGGTCGGCGCCGCGCACCTCCCGCGCCTTGGCGCTGACCCCGAGCCGCCGCGCCGCGCCGACCAGCGCCAGCGCCGCCTCCGGGCCGGGGCAATTGACTTCCAGCGCTGAGGACCGGCCGGGCTCTGTCAACGAGCCGTGGGCCAGAAACGCGCCCCGCCACGCCGCCTCCGCATCGGCAACGCTGCCGCCGACGACCTGGGCGGGCAGCCCCCGCACCGGACGTCCGCGAAGATCCAGCAGGCCGGTCTGGCGTGCCAACGCCTCGCCATCCTTGGCGACGCGCACCACGTACCGGGTGCTCTTACGAATTCCGCTGGCGGACAACACATGCACCACGGCGTTGTAGCCGTAGAGGTCGAAGATGTCCTTGCGCAGACGGCGCGCGATGATGCCGAGATCGACCTCTGCCTCGACCACGACGCGGCCCGAGACGATGTGCAGGCCCCCGGCAAATCGCAGCAACGATGCGACCTCGGCACGGCGGGCGCTGACCGAATTGACGACGAGACGGCTCAACTCGTCCTTGACCTCGGCTGTCATCGCCACGGGTCGTCACCTCTCGGTCCGTCAACAATCCGGGCGGGTGTGGGAATCGTCGGCTGGTGAAGGGTGCCGCCGAGTTCTGTTCCGCGCAAGCGGACCCCCTCCAACGCCGCGGCCAACCTCGCCGGGTCATGTAAAGGTGTACCAGGTCTGGACACCTCAGCAAACTGAACTGCGGCACCCAATATCGTCGCTGTACGGATCAGTTGCTCCCTCTCCCGCTCACCGGGCACTTGTGAGGCGTCGACGACGATCTCATTCACGGTGAATCCGGGCGCATGCTGGGACAACACGTGGATGTGCCGCTCGACCGAGAAGCCCGCCGTCTCCCCCGGCTCGGCGACCAGGTTCAGCACCAGCGCGCGTCGAGCGGTGCTGGCCTTCAGCGCGGCGACCAACTCCGGCACGAGAACGTGTGGGATGACACTGGTGAACCACGAGCCGGGACCGAGCACCACGAGGTCGGCGCTCATGATCGCGTCCACCGCTTGGCGGGTGGCCGGCGGATCGCTCGGCAGAAGCCGAACCCGGCGGACCTTGCCCGGCGTGGTGGCGATCGCCACCTGCCCGCGGATCACCCGGCTCATCCGCGGATCCGACTCCAGCCCAGCGACATCGGCCTCGATCTGCAGCGCGATCGGACACATCGGCAGCACCCGGCCCTTGACACCGAGTATTCTGCCCAATTCATCAAGCGCCGCAACGGGATCGGCGAGAACCTCGTTCAGACCGGCCATCAACAGGTTGCCGATCGGATGTCCGGCGAGAGCGCCGCTTCCGCCGAACCTGTGCTGAAGAATCGTCGCCCACAGCCGCCCGTGCGGACTGTCGGAAGCCAAGGCCGCCAACGCCATTCGGAGATCACCCGGTGGCACCACGTCGAGCTCGCTTCGCAACCGGCCCGACGAACCGCCGTCGTCGGCCACTGTGACGACTGCGGTGACGTGTGGAGTGAGCCTGCGCGCCGCCGACAACGTGGCATACAGCCCGTGGCCGCCGCCCAGCGCGACGATGCGCGAGCTCATTCGCGGCCCAGATCCCGGTGCAGCACTCGCACCGTGAGTTGGTCACCGCCCTGCAATCGCCCAGCCAACGCCTCGGCCATCGCGACGCTACGATGCTTACCGCCGGTGCATCCGATGGCCACGGTCATATAGCGCTTCCCCTCCCGCCGATAGCCCTCGATCACGACGTCCAGCAGTCGATGGTAGGTGTCCAGGAACTCCGAGGCTCCAGGCTGCCCCAACACGTACTCGCGGACGGCGGGATGCTGTCCGGTGTGGCGCCGGAGCTCGTCGACCCAGTGCGGGTTCGGCAGGAACCGCACATCCATCACGGTGTCGGCATCCATCGGGAGCCCGTACTTGTAGCCGAACGACTCCACGGTGACGCTGGTGTAGGCCACCGTCTCACCGCCGAACGCCCCTTCGATGCTCTCCCGCAGCGCCGGCACCGACAACTTCGAGGTGTCGATGACCAGATCGGCGGTCGCACGGACCGACGCCAGCATGCTGCGTTCCGCGGTGATGCCCTCGGCCAGCGTCTGGTTTCCCTGCAGCGGATGGCTGCGGCGGTTCTGCTCGTACCGGCGCACGAGAATGTCGTCGGACGCTTCGAGGAACAGCACCCGCGGTGAGATGTCGCGCGTCGCCAAATCCTTGCGCACCCAGTCCAAGTCGCCGGTGAAGCCCTTGGAGCGAACGTCCATCACCACGGCAAGCTGGGTGATCCGCGACCCTGCCGCAAGACCGAGGTCGACCATGCGGGCGATCAGCTCGGGCGGCAGGTTGTCGGCGACATACCAGCCGAGATCCTCGAGCACCTTGGCCGCGGTGCCGCGGCCCGCACCGGAGAGACCGGTGACGAGGACGACGTCGATGCCCGAGTCCGCGCCGGTGCCGCGGGGCGCGTCCTGCCCCCGCAACTCTTCTCCCGTGCCGTGGTCCGTCATCCCGATGCCCTGCTCTGATCATCTCCGATTATCGAGGCGGGCGCTGAGGATTCGCTCGCTACGCCGAGCGCTTCCAGAACGGCCTTCGCGGTCGTCACGCCGATTCCCGGCACCGAGGTGATCTCCTCGATGCTGGCCTGCTTCAGCCTGGCCACCGAGCCGAAGTGGGTGACCAGCGCTTTCCGCCGGTGTTCGCCCAGCCCCGGCACCGCGTCCAGAGCCGATGCCGTCATGCGCTTGGACCGCTTGCTGCGGTGGTAGGTGATCGCGAACCGGTGTGCTTCGTCGCGCACCCGCTGCAGCAGGAACAGCCCCTCGCTGTTGCGCGGCATGATCACCGGGTCTGGCTCCGAAGGCACCCAGACCTCCTCGAGTCGCTTGGCGAGCCCGACAACGGCCACGTCGGTGACGCCGAGCTCCTCGAGCACAGCCGCTGCCGCATTCACCTGCGGGGCGCCGCCGTCGACCACGTACAGGTTCGGCGGATAGGCGAACTTGCGCGATTTTCCTTCCGCGGTAAGCACACTGGTGTTCTGTAGATCCGACAGGTGTCGCGCGAACCGCCTGCGGGTCACCTCGGCGATCGACGCAACGTCGTCTGAACGCCCGTCGCCGGCCGCCTCCCGGATCGCATAGTGGCGGTAGTCGGACTTGCGCGCCAAGCCGTCCTCGAATACCACGAGCGACGCCACCACGTCGGTGCCCTGCACATGGCTGATGTCGACGCACTCGATGCGCAGTGGGGCCTCGGCGAGCCCGAGCGCCTCCTGAATGCTCTGCAGCGCAGCGGATCTTGCGGTGAAATCGCCCGCCCGCTTGAGCTTGTGCTGGGCCAACGCATCCTGCGCATTGCGCTTGACCGTCTCGGCCAGCGCCCGCTTGTCGCCGCGCATCGGCACCCGCAGCGCCACCCGCGAGCCGCGGAGCCCGCACAACCAGGTCTCGAGCTCGTCGGTGTTGGGTGGCAGCACAGGGACCAGGATCTGACGGGGCACCGGGTTCGTCGACTCATCGGCCGCGCCGTCGAGTTCGGCCTGGTCACCGTAGAACTGCGTGAGGAACTGCTCGACCAGGTGTCCCTGACCGGAACCCTCTGGATCGCCTGACTTTTCGACGATCCAGCCGCGCTGTCCGCGCACCCGGCCGCCGCGCACGTGGAACACCTGCACCGCCGCCTCGAGTTCATCGTCGGCGAACGCCACCACATCGGCGTCCGTGCCGTCACCGAACACGACGGTCTGCTTCTCCAACGCCCGCTTGAGCGCGCCGATGTTGTCGCGCAGCCTCGCCGCCCGCTCGAAGTCGAGTTGCTCTGCGGCCTGGCTCATCTCGCGCTCCATGTCGCGCGCCAGCCGGTCCGTCTTACCGGCCAGGAAGTCGCAGAAGTCGAGAACGATCCTGCGGTGCTCGTCGGCCGACACCCGACCGATACACGGCGCCGAACATTTGTCGATGTAGCCGAGCAGGCACGGTCTGTCGATCTGCTTGTGCCGCTTGAACACTCCTGCCGAGCATGTCCGGGCCGGGAATACCCGGGTGAGCAGGTCGAGCGTCTCGCGGATGGCCCAGGCGTGCGAGTACGGCCCGAAGTACCGGACGCCTTTTTTGCGCGGTCCGCGATAGACCATCAGCCGCGGGTATTCCTCGTTGAGCGTCACGGCCAGCACCGGATAGGACTTGTCGTCGCGGTAGCGGATGTTGAACCGCGGGTCGAATTCCTTGATCCAGTTGTACTCCAGCTGCAGCGCCTCGACCTCGGTGGTCACCACCGTCCATTCGACGCTGCCCGCGGCCATCACCATCTGCCTGGTGCGCGGCGCCAACCCGGAGATGTCGGCGAAGTAGGAGTTCAGCCGGCTGCGCAGGCTCTTGGCTTTGCCGACGTAGATGACCCGTCCGTGGGGATCGCGGAACCGGTAGACGCCGGGTTCGACGGGGATCGACCCTGGCGCCGGTCGGTACGTCGCGGGATCGGGCACGGAATCCAGGTTACTGCCGGTGGCAGACGCCCCTGATGATCTACCGTTTCAGAGATGCGGACCCCGTCGATGCGAAAGTCGACGGCCCTGCTGGCGGGGGTCGTCTTGGTGCTGGCTGGATGCGGTGGCGAGGAGAATGCGCCGCCTGCGGCGGCGGGGCCGTGCGCTGTGGTGGAGAACGGCACCCCTGCGCCGAAGTCCTCAGAAGCCGCACCGGCGGGCTCGCCGACCACCTCGCGCAACATCTCGACCAACCCGGAGATCGCCACCGGCTACCGCAAGGACATGACCGCGGTGCACACCGCGAAGTACGCCGTCGTCACAGCCAACCCGCTGGCCACCCAGAAGGCCTGCGAGGTGCTCAAAAACGGCGGCACCGCCGCCGACGCGCTGGTCACCGCTCAGGCGGTGCTCGGGCTGGTCGAACCGCAGTCCTCCGGCATCGGCGGCGGCGGATTCCTGCTCTACTTCGACGCCGCGGCGAACTCCGTGCAGGCCTACGACGGCCGCGAGGTCGCGCCTGCCGCGGCGACCGAGTACTACCTGCGCTGGATCTCCGACACCGATCGCAGCGAGCCCAAACCGGACACGAGGGCGTCGGGCCGGTCCATCGGGGTGCCGGGCATCCTCCGCATGCTGGCCGACGTACACCAGCAGCACGGCAAGACCGCATGGCGCGACCTGTTCGCCCCCGCCGTGACGATGGCCGACGACGGATTCGACATCAGCCCTCGCCTCGCGGCGGCCATCGCCGACGCGGCCCCGCAGCTCAAACTGGACCGCGAGGCCGCCGCCTACTTCCTCAACCCCGACGGCAGCCCCAAGGCCGCAGACACCACACTCACCAATCCCGCCTATGCGAAGACGTTGGGCGTCATCGCATCCGACCCCCAGTCCTTCTACACCGGCGACATCGCCAAAGCGATCGTCGCCGCGGCGGCCGACACGTCGGGCGGCCGCACCCCCAGCCTGATGACGGCCGAGGACTTGGCCGGCTACACCGCCAAACAACGCGAACCGATCTGTATGCCCTACCGCGGCAAGGAAGTCTGCGGCATGCCGCCGCCGTCGTCGGGCGGCATCGCGGTGGCCGCCACCCTTGGCGTTCTGGAACGGTTCGCGATGAGCGAGCACAAACCCACCGAGATGGACCTCAACGGCGGAAAGCCGTCGGTGATGGGTGTCCACCTGATTTCTGAAGCCGAGCGACTCGCATACGCCGACCGCGACAAATACGTCGCCGACACGGATTTCGTGCCGCTGCCCGGGGGCACCCCGAACACCCTGCTCAACAGCGATTACCTCGCTCAGCGCGCCGCGCTCATCTCCGAGCAGCGCAGCATGGGCACCGCGAAGCCCGGCGAGTTCGGTGCGGCAGAGTCCACACCGGTGCAGGTCCCCGAACACGGCACCAGCCAGATCAGCGTCGTCGACTCACAGGGCAACGCCGCGGCGCTGACCACCACCGTCGAGTCGCAGTTCGGCTCGTTCCACATGGTGGACGGCTTCATCCTGAACAACCAGTTGACCGACTTCTCCGCCGAACCCGCGGGCCCCGACGGCATGCCCATCCCCAACCGCATCGGGCCGGGCAAGCGGCCGCGCAGCACGATGGCGCCGACGCTGATATTCGAGCGCAGCGGTCCGACCCGCGGTCCGCTGTACGCGACGCTCGGCTCGCCAGGTGGTGCGGTGATCATTCAATTCGTGGTGAAATCTGTTGTTGGAATGGTGGATTGGGGCATGGATCCGCAGCAGGCTGTCGGCATGGTGGACTTCGGCGCGGCCAACTCGCCGAAGACCAATGTCGGCGGCGAACATCCCAACATCGACACCGCGAACAACGGCGACAACGACCCGCTGGTGCAGGGTCTGCGCAAGCTCGGCCACCAGGTCGACCTCGCCGACCAGTCCAGCGGCCTGTCCGCCATCGTGCGCGACTCCCCGGGCTGGACCGGCGGGGCGGACCCGCGGCGCGAGGGGCTGGTGATGGGCGACCCTCGGTGACGGCACGGGTCGCGCGGCTGGCGGAGTCGGATTGGCGGCTGTTCGCGGCCGTGCGACTTCGCGCGCTCACCGACTCCCTCGGCGACGACGACCCGCAGTACCAGCAGGAGTCCTCGTTCACCGCCGCGCAGTGGCGACGGCGCCTCCGCGACCACGCACAGTTCGCCGCGTTGCTCAACGACCGCCCGGTCGGACTCATCGGCGCGCAGCAGGAGAACGCCGAAACGGTGTACCTGTACTCGCTGTGGCTCGATCCCGCCGCTCGCGGCCATGGCCTGGCCCGGCCCCTTGTGGCCGCGGCGGTCGAGTGGGCGCGCGATCGGCAGGCGCGCGTCGTCACGCTGCGGGTCGCGGTGAGCAACACCGTCGCGCGAGGCGTGTACGAGAGCCTCGGCTTCTCACCGATCGCCGGCGAGGGAGTCAACGCCCGCGACGAGGTCGCGATGTCGCTCAGCGTGCGTTGAGGTCCGGCCGGTACCGCACGAGGAGTTCGCGCACGTTGTCCATTGCCTCGACGGCGCGCTCCTTGTCGACGGCCTGGATCGCCATCGCCGGAATGTACTCGTCGTCCGGCAGATCGACCCTGGCCCACCGCGCTCCGAGGGGGAAGGACACGTCGACCACGTCGGTCCACGGAATCAATTTGTCCCCGAACAAATTTCGCACCGAGACCCCGGGCGCTCCAACCCGCAGCCGCGGTCGGGCGAACATCAACACGGCACAGGCGATGACGACACCCAGCAGCGCGATCGCCACCTGATCGGCGGTCCGGAAGATCACACCGGTGGACGAAATCTTCAGCAGCACACCGACGGTCACATGGGCCGCCAGGATCAACGCAGCGGCTCCGTAGGCGAAATACGGTGTCAGGTGCGGACGTACCTCGAGGTCCCAGTGCATGTTGCCTCGACTCATGGCGTGCGCAGGTCGCGCAACGTCAGCGCGGTCGACAGCGCGGCCGCCGCGGCTTGCGCGCCCTTGTCCTCGGTCGAGTCGGGAAGGCCTGCCCTTGCCAGTGCCTGCTGCTCGGTGTCGGTGGTGAGCACCCCGTTGGCGACCGGTGTGGACAGATCCAACGACACCCTGGTCAAGCCTTGCGTGACCGCGTCGCAGACGTAGTCGAAATGCGGTGTCTCACCGCGGATCACCACACCGAGGGCCACGACGGCGTCGTGGGTGTCGGCCAGCGCCTGCGCCACCACCGGGATCTCGATCGCGCCGAGCACACGGACCACCGTCGGGTTGTCGACACCCGACTGGGCCGCCACCTTGCGGGCGCCGTCGAGCAGTGCATCGCAGATCGTTTCGTGCCACGTGCTGGCGACGATCGCCAGCCTCAGTCCCGATGCGTCGATCTGTGGCAGGTCGGGAACACCGGCCGCAGGGCTCATACGGCCCCGCCATATTCGCCTGGGATCACTTCGTCGTAGTCCTCGAGACCACTCAGGTCGTGGCCCATGCGATCGCGTTTTGTCATCAGGTAACGGATGTTCTCGGCGTTGGCTCGCACCGGCAGCGGCACGCGCTCGATGATGTGCAGTCCATAGCCGTCCAACCCGACGCGCTTGGCCGGGTTGTTGGTCAGCAGCCGCATCGACCGGACACCGAGGTCGACGAGGATCTGGGCGCCGATGCCGTAGTCGCGGGCGTCGGCAGGCAGGCCGAGCTTGAGGTTGGCGTCGACGGTGTCGTCACCGGCGTCCTGCAGTTGGTAGGCCTGCAGCTTGTGCATCAGTCCGATGCCCCGGCCCTCGTGACCGCGCATGTACAGCACCACGCCGCGGCCTTCCCTGGCCACCATCGCCAGCGCCGCATCCAGTTGGGGGCCGCAGTCGCAGCGCCGGGAGCCGAACACGTCGCCGGTGAGACATTCGGAGTGCACGCGCACGAGCACGTCGTGACCGTCGGCGTGCGGCCCCGCGATGTCGCCCCTGACCAGGGCGACGTGCTCGACGTCCTCATAGATGCTCGTGTAGCCGACCGCCCGGAACTCGCCGTGCCGCGTCGGGATGCGGGCCTCGGCGATGCGCTCGATGTGCTTCTCGTGTTTGCGGCGCCACTCGATGAGGTCGGCGATGGAGATCAGCGCCAGGTCGTGCTCGTCGGCGAAGACCCGAAGCTCGTCGGTCTGCGCCATCGCGCCTTCGTCCTTCTGGCTGACGATCTCGCAGATCGCACCGGCGGGCTGCAGTCCGGCCAACCGGGCGAGGTCGACCGCCGCTTCGGTGTGGCCGGGCCTGCGCAGCACGCCGCCGTCCTTGGCGCGAAGGGGAACGACATGGCCGGGCCGGGTGAAGTCGTCGGCGATGCTGTTCGGGTCGGCGAGCAGCCGCATGGTGGTGGCGCGGTCTGACGCCGAAATACCGGTGCCCACACCCTCTTTCGCGTCGACGGTGACGGTGTAGGCGGTGCCGTGCTTGTCCTGGTTCATGGCGTACATCGGCAGCAGCCCGAGCTTGTCGCAGACGGCGCCGTCGAGCGGCACACAGAGATAACCCGAGGTGTAGCGGACCATGAACGCGACGAGTTCGGGGGTCGCCTTCTCAGCGGCGAAGATGAGGTCGCCCTCGTTCTCGCGATCCTCGTCATCGATGACGACGACGGCCTTGCCCGCTGCGATGTCGGCAACCGCCCGTTCGACGGAGTCCAACCTCGTCATGTTCGCCACCCTTGCCGGTCCCGGTCGGAACCATCGTCACCGTGTCCAGTATGAACCACGACGGGGTGGCGATTATTGCCTGCTGCCTGCAGGGCGCCTGTCAGCAGGGGTCGCCGGGAGGGGTGTAATAAGGAACACCCTCGACCGTGTAGCACGGCACCTCGCCCGGCACGTACGGATTCATGGCGTGCGCGATGGCCACGCCCCTCGTCACGTCTCCCGCAACGTTGGTGCAGCCACCGGCGGCGAAATGCCGCCCCGACGCGCCCGCACAGACGTCAGCCTGCGCCGTCGGCGCGATGGCAATCGGTGCGACGGCCGCAGCGCCGCGGTCAACAGCGCTGCTGTCAGCATTTTCATCAATCGGTTCCTTCTGCTCGCCCGGCCCGTCGTTATTATCGCGCCCGCCGATTCCCGGTACGCACGATTGGCTGTTTGTCCTGCGTCCGGCGACTCAGCGCCTGCGCGTCAGTCGGGACGGGTGATGAGCCGCTCAACATACTTGGCGATGACGTCGACCTCCAGGTTGACCTGGGTGCCCACCGTCGCCCGGCCGAGCGTCGTCAGGTTCAGCGTGGTGGGAATGAGGGACACCTCGAACCAGTCGTGCCCAAGGCCGGAGACAGTCAACGACACACCGTCCACGGTGATCGACCCCTTCTCCACCACGTAGCGCGACAGCGCGGTCGGCAGCGCGATCCGCACCACCTCCCAGTGTTCTGACGGTGTGCGCGCAATCACATGTCCGGTGCCGTCGACGTGGCCCTGCACGATGTGGCCGCCCAGCCGGCTGTTCAATGCCGCGGCCCGTTCGAGATTGACGTGGCTGCCGACGCCGACGTCCGCCAGGCTCGAGCGGTCCAGCGTCTCCTTCATCACATCGGCGGAGAATTGCCCGCCTGCCTGCACCTCCACCACCGTGAGGCACACGCCGTTGACGGCAATCGAGTCGCCGTGTCCCGCATCGGCGGTCACAACGGGGCCGCGGATCACGAATCGCGCCGCGTCAGCAAGGTCTTCCTTGCCGACGACTTCGCCCAGCTCTTCGACGATTCCGGTGAACACGCCAATCAGCGTACGCAGCGCCACCCTCTACGATGCACTCATGCAGACGCGCCCAAAAAACGCAGTCCGATCTCTTTGGCTAATTCTCACCACTCTTTTCGCAGCGACAGTCCTCATTGCCGGTTGTTCATCGTCAGATCAGAAGTCGAGCGAGTCGCTCCCCGACGCGGCGACGCTCCTCAAAGACAGCAACACCGCGACGCGCGCACTGAAGAGCGTCCACCTCGAACTGTCGGTGGAAGGCGAGATCCCCGACCTGCCCATCAAGACCCTCACCGGCGACCTGACCAACGCGCCCGCCGTCGCCGCGCAGGGTAACGCGAAGCTTCTCTTCCAGGGTGCCGATGTGGACGCCAACTACGTCGTCATCGACGGCAGCCTCTTCGTCGCGCTCTCCGGCGACAGCTACCTCGACATGGGCCCCGCGGCCGATGTCTACGACATCGCGGCGATCCTCAACCCCGACACCGGTCTTGCCAACGTGCTCGCCAACTTCAGCGATCCGAAGTCCGAGAGCACCGAGACCATCAACGGCGTCGAGACGGTCAAGGTGACCGGTCAGGTGAGCGCCGACGCGGTCAACAAGATCGCTCCGCCGATCGCCGCGACCGGGCCGATTCCCGGCACGGCGTGGATCGAGAAGGACGGCGACCACAAGCTCGTGCAGGCGAAGCTCGAGCCGAAGGAAGGCAGCAGCGTGCAGATGACGCTGTCCGACTGGGACAAGCCCGTCACCGTCACCAAACCCGCCGCTTGATGACGACCGCAGCGCCGGTGGCCTCGAGCCGGAGCCGCAGGATCGCGATCAGCGCGGGTGCGCTCGCCGTGCTGCTCGGCGCGCTGGACACCTATGTCGTGGTCACGATCATCCGCGACATCATGTCCGACGTCGGCATCGCGATCAATCAGATCCAGCGCGTCACCCCGATCGTCACCGGCTACCTGCTCGGCTACATCGCGGCGATGCCGCTGCTGGGCCGGGCATCGGACCGGTTCGGTCGCAAGATGCTGCTTCAGGTCAGCCTCGCGGGCTTCGCCGTCGGGTCGGTGATCACCGCGATGTCGACCGACCTCACGGTGCTCGTCATCGGGCGCGTCGTGCAGGGTGCAGCCAGCGGCGCGCTGCTGCCGGTCACGCTGGCGTTGGCGGCCGATCTGTGGGCGGCCCGTAACCGGGCTGGCGTGCTCGGCGGCATCGGCGCCGCCCAGGAACTGGGCAGTGTGCTCGGCCCGATGTACGGCATCGCGCTGGTCTGGGCATTTTCCCACTGGCAGGCGGTGTTCTGGGTCAACGTGCCGCTCGCGGTGATCGCGATGGTGATGATCCACTTCAGCCTGCCGAACAAGATGCGCAGCGACATCCCGGAAAAGGTGGACGTCGTCGGCGGCATTCTGCTGGCGATCACGCTCGGCTTGATCGTCATCGGCATGTACAACCCGGCGCCCGACGGCAAGCAGGTGCTGCCGTCCTACGGGCCGCCGCTGCTGATCGGTGCGCTGGTCGCCGCCGTCGCCTTCTTCGTGTGGGAACGCTTCGCCAAGACCCGGCTGATCGAGCCCGCTGGGGTGCACTTCCGCCCGTTCCTCGCCGCGCTCGGCGCGTCGTTGGCGGCGGGCGCCGCGCTGATGGTGACGCTGGTCAACGTCGAACTGTTCGGTCAGGGCGTGCTCGGCCAGGATCAGAACGAGGCGGCGTTCCTGCTGCTGCGCTTCCTCATCGCGTTGCCCATCGGCGCGCTGCTCGGCGGCTGGATCGCCACCAGGATCGGCGACCGCGCGGTGGCCTGCGTCGGGTTGCTGATCGCCGCGGGCGGCTACTACCTGATCGCGCAGTGGCCGGTCGATCTGCTGGCCGCCCGTCACGACCTCGGCTTCGTGGCGCTTCCCGTGCTGGACACCGACCTCGCGATCGCGGGCCTTGGTCTCGGCCTGGTGATCGGCCCGCTGACATCGGCGACGCTGCGCGTGGTGCCGTCCGCCCAGCACGGCATCGCCTCGGCAGCCGTCGTCGTGGCCAGGATGATCGGCATGCTGGTGGGCATCGCCGCGTTGAGCGCCTGGGGCCTGTACCGGTTCAACCAGATCCTGCAGTCGCTGCCCGCGAACACCGCCGACAACCTCGCCGCCAAGCTCGCAGCCGAGGCGGCGAGATACAAGACCGCATTCGCCATGCAGTACGGCGAGATGTTCGGCATCACCGCGATCGTGTGCGTCGTCGGCGCGGTCCTTGCGCTGTTCATCAGCGGGCGCCATGAGCATGCCGACGAACCGGTGACCGGCCCGCCCGACGTCGACGCTGACGACAGCCCGACACAGATGATCGAGGTGGCGGCGCCCGAGTCACCGCAGGGCAGGCACCGCCGCTAGGACCTCAGCAGCGCTCGACGCCGGGCCGGATCAACACGTGCTCGATGTCGGCGTCGACGGTGTCGTCCGCGGAACCTCCGCGCAACGCGCAGATGAACGCCTTGACGTGTTCTCTTGGGTCGAATGGGCGAATGTTGAGCCAGTCCTGCAGTGCAGTCACGCTCGTTCCTTTGTTCGTGCTCACCAGGCGCGCAACTCAGCGGTGAAAGCGCGATTACCAGGTCTGATACCTAGCTTGCATTTGATTCTACCGGCCTGGTCCGACGTTTCCGGGCGCGCGACAGCCGAGATTCCACAGTCGTTTTCATCACATTTGTTTCCGTGCGGCAAACGACCCACGCGGATCGCCGCCGCTGACGTAGCGTCACCCCATGTGGCGGGTGACGCTGCGTGACCTGCAGTGGCGACGACGACGGTTCGTGATCGCGATCGTCGGCACCAGCCTCGTGTTCGCGATGACGCTTGTACTCACGGGGCTTTCCAACGGCTTTCGCGTCGAAGCCGACGACACCGTCGACGCCCTGGGTTTCGACACCTATGTGGTGAGGTCCGGCCCGGCGGGCCCCTTCATCGGCTCACCGCCGTTTCCGCAGAGCGAAATCGCGATGATGGCCCGCCTTCCCGGTGTGGCGAACGCGGTGCCGCTCGTCTACACGGCCACGACCGTTCCGGACGGCGACTCGACGCGCAACGTCAACGTGTTCGGCGCACCCGCGGACGGCCAAGGAATGCCCACCGTCGCGAGCGGTCGCACACCGTCTGGCCCCGATGAGGCGGCGGTATCGAGTATCCTCGGCGCCGGGGTCGGCGACGATCTCGAAATCGGTTCTCGGACAACCCGAATCGTCGGCATCGTCGACGACTCCACCGCGCTGGCCGGACAACCCAACATCTTCCTGACCGTCGACGGCGCACAGCGGATGGGATTCAGCGCGCAGCCGATCGTGACGTCGGTCGGCATACTGGGCCGTCCCGATCAGGTTCCAGCCGGATACCGAACGATCGACCGAGCCGGGGCGGTGGCCGACCTGATGCGACCGATGACCGCCGCCGTGTCGGCGATCAGCATGATCGCGATCCTGCTGTGGGTGGTGGCCGCGCTCATCGTCGGTTCCGTCATCTATCTCTCCGCACTGGAGCGCACCCGAGACTTCGCCGTGCTCAAGGCAGTTGGCGTTTCCACCCGATCCGTGCTGGCCGGGTTGTGTGTGCAGGCCGTCATCGTCGCCGTGGTCGCCGCCGTGCTGGGCGGGCTTGTCTCACTGGTACTCGGGCCGCTGTTCCCGATGCGGGTGATCGTGCCGATCTCGGCATATCTGCTGCTCCCCGTCGTCGGAGTGGTGATCGGTCTGCTCGCGAGCGTCGCAGGGATGCGGCGCGCCGTCACCATCGATCCGGCGCTCGCATTCGGGGGGCCGTGATGGGAGACCTACGCATCGACGATCTCGTCGTCGAGTACTCCAGCGGAGGGTACGCGGTGCGCCCGATCGACGGTCTCGACCTCGAGGTGAAGGCGGGCTCGCTGACGCTGCTGCTCGGCCCGAGTGGTTGCGGGAAGACCACCCTGCTGTCGTGCCTCGGCGGCATCCTGCGCCCGACGTCGGGCCGTATCAGCCTCGGCGACCTCGATGTCACCGCGTTGGACCCTGCCGCATTGACCATGTATCGGCGCCGCACGGTCGGAATTGTGTTCCAGGCCTTCAACCTGCTTGCCAGCCTGACCGCCCTGGAGAACGTCATGGTCCCGTTGGACGCAGCGGGAATGAAAAGCACCCAATCACGCAGACGCGCCGAGGAACTGCTCGAGCGGGTGGGTCTGAAGGACCGGATGCGGCACCGCCCCGGCGACCTCAGCGGTGGGCAGCAGCAGCGGGTCGCCGTCGCCCGCGCCATCGCGCTCGACCCGCCGCTGGTCCTGGCCGACGAACCGACCGCGCACCTGGACTTCATCCAGGTCGAAGAGGTGCTGCGGCTGATCCGCGAACTCGCGTCCGGCGAACGCCTCGTGGTGGTGGCCACGCACGACACGCGGATGCTGCCGCTAGCCGACAGGGTGGTCGAATTGGTACCGCATGTGGCGGCGACGGATCGGCCACCAGAGGCCATCCGGTTGTCGGCCGGTGAGGTGTTGTTCGAGCAGGGTTCGATGGGCGATCTCATCTACGTCGTCGACGAGGGCGAATTTGAGATCAATCGCGAATTGGCCGCTGGCGGTGAGGAATTGCTACGGGTCGCGACCGTCGGTGACTACTTCGGCGAGATCGGAACGCTCTTCGGGCTGCCCAGGTCGGCGACTGTCCGGGCACGCACCGACGCCACGGCGATCGGCTACACGGCAAAGGCGTTCCGTGAGCGCCTCGGGCCTGCGGGCGTGCGCGATGCGATCGAAGGTCGCGAGGTGTCGATCGACTGACCGACCCATGATTGCCTCCCCCGACGCGTGGGTATGCGGCCGACCACGCGACAAAGGAAAGAGGTAGTCATGACAACCACTTTGGCCGGTAAGCGCATCGCCTTCCTCGTCGCCCCCGAAGGCGTCGAGCAGGTGGAGTTGACCGAACCATGGAAGGCCGTGGAGGAGGCGGGGGGCACCCCCGAACTGGTATCCACAGAGGTCGGCAAGATCCAGGCGTTCAACCACCTGACGCCCGCCGATACCTTCGAGGCGGACAAGGCGGCCGACTCGGTCACCGCATCGGAATACGACGGGCTGGTGCTGCCGGGTGGTGTCGCCAACCCCGACTTCCTGCGCGGGAACGCCTCAGCGGTGCATTTCACCCGCAGCTTCTTCGACTCCGGGCGACCGGTGGCGGCCATCTGCCACGCCCCGTGGACGATGATCGACGCCGACGTCGTCCGCGGCCGGATGATCACGTCGTGGCCGAGCCTGCGCACCGATCTCCTCAATGCGGGCGCCAACTGGGTCGACGAGGAAGTGGTGGTTTGCTCACGCGGACCCAATACCCTGGTGTCCAGCCGGAAGCCCGACGACCTGCCCGCGTTCTGCAGCACGATGGTCCAGACCTTCGGTGCGAGCCGTTGAGAGCGTCTGAATACCACGTGAGCGAACCCGGCCCGCAAGCGCGCCGACGTCGGTAGCGTCGCATCCATGCTGCTCGCCGCGCTACGCGACATGCAGTGGCGAAAACGGCGTTTCGTCATCGCGATCCTGTCCACCGCCATCATCTTCGGCATGACCCTTGTGCTGACGGGGCTGGCAAACGGGTTCCGGGCCGAGGCGCAGCGCACCGTCGACTCTCTTGGCGTCGACGTCTTCCTCGTCAAGGACGGCGCGTCCGGCCCGTTCGTCGGCGCGACCCCCTTCGCACCCGTCGACCTCCGTCGGATCGCCGGCTCGCCCGGCGTGCAGGCCGCTGCGCCGCTCGTGTACGCGGGCGGCACCGTCACGGTCGGCGACGCCACGCGTAACGCCGACCTGTTCGGCGCGCCGGAGACGGGCCCCGGCATGCCCGCCGTCTCGCAGGGCCGGCCTCCGGCGAACCCGAACGAGGTCGCGGTGTCGAGCACGCTGGATCGCGCCGAGGGCGAGGACATCCAGATCGCCTCGCGCCGACTGCGCATCGTCGGCATCGTGGAGAATTCCACGGCACTGGCGAACCTGCCCAACATCTTCCTCACCACCGAAGGGGCTCAACAGTTGGTGTACGGCGGGCAGCCGTTGGCCGCATCGATCGGGATCCGCGGCACGCTCGATCAGGTGCCGCGCGGTTACCAGGCCATCGACCGCGACGGTGCGATCGCCGATCTGCTGCGCCCGCTCAAGGTAGCTGTCAACTCGATCACGATCGTGGCGATCCTGCTGTGGATCGTCGCCGCCCTGATCGTGGGTTCGGTGATCTATCTGTCAGCGCTGGAACGATTGCGGGACTTCGCGGTGTACAAGGCCATCGGCGTCCCGACGGGTTCGATCGCGGCCGGCCTGGCTCTGCAGGCGGTCATCGTCGCACTCTCCGCGGTGGTGGTCGGCGTCGTGCTGTCGGCACTGCTCGGACCCATCTTCCCGATGCAGGTGATCGTGCCCGGTTACGCCTACATCATCCTGCCGGTGATCGCGGTGGTCTTCGGCTTGATCGCCAGCGGCACCGGACTGCATCGCGCGGTGTCCGTCGATCCGGCCATTGCGTTCGGAGGCCCGTGAGCCATGGGCGATCTCAGCATCCAGGATCTGGTCGTCGAGTACTCCAGCGGCGGGTACGCCGTCCGTCCGCTGGACGGCTTCAACCTCGACGTCGCCGCGGGATCGCTGGTGATCCTGTTGGGACCCAGCGGATGTGGCAAGACCACCCTGCTGTCCTGTCTGGGCGGGATCCTCAAACCCTCTTCTGGCGCAATCAAATTCGGTGACGTCGACGTCACCTCCCTCGACACCAAGGGATTGTCGACGTACCGGCGCGAAACCGTCGGCATCGTGTTCCAGGCGTTCAACCTCGTACCCAGCCTGACCGCGCTGGAGAACGTGATGGTGCCGCTGCGCTCGGCGGGAATGGCGCGGCACGCGGCACGCGAGAAGGCCGAACAGCTGCTGGCGCGCGTCGGGCTCGCGGACCGGGCGGCCCACCGGCCGAGCGACCTCAGCGGGGGTCAGCAGCAGCGAGTTGCAGTCGCCAGGGCGATCGCGTTGGACCCGCCGTTGATCCTGGCCGACGAGCCCACCGCGCACCTCGATTTCATCCAGGTCGAGGAGGTGCTGCGGCTGATCCGCGAGCTCGCGTCCGGCGACCGGATGGTGGTCGTCGCCACCCACGACAGCCGGATCCTGCCGCTGGCCGACCGGGTGGTCGAACTGGTACCCGACTTCGCGGAGAGCAACCGACCGCCCTCGACCGTCCAGCTGATGAAGGGCGAGGTGCTGTTCGAGGAGGGCACCATGGGCGACTGCATCTACGTCGTCTCGGAGGGCGAAGTCGATATCGTGCGCGAATTGGCCGGCGGCGGTGAGGAACTGCTGTGGGTCGCAGAACCCGGCGAGTACTTCGGCGAGCTCGGCCCGCTGTTTCACATGCCCCGCTCGGCCACCGCGCGGGCCCGCAGCGACGCGACGCTGATCAGCTACACCGTTGCGGCGTTCCGGGAACGCCTCGGCGCAGGCGGAATCCGCGATCTGATCGAGCACCGTCCGCTGGACATCGGCGACGATCCGACTACTCGGGAACCAGACTGAGCAGGATGTCTGGACCGATGGGCTCGATCCCGTCGAACCGCCACCGTTGGGCATGCGCGATGGACAGCACGCCGACGTCGTCGATGGCGGATATCGGGCCGCCCAACAGGATCGGCGCGATGTAGGCCAGGATTCTGTCGATCACGCCCGCCCGCAGGAATGCCCCCGCCAGCGTCGGACCGCCCTCGATGAGCACGTCCGTGCGATCCGAGAGCGCCTTGATCACTTCGTGGGGATCGCGCGTGCGGATCACCATCGTGCGGGTGTCGTCGTTGAGAACGTTGGCGTCAGGCGAGATCTCGCGCTCCCCCACCACGACGCGCAGCGGCTGCCGCTCGGTGAGGGTGCCGTCGGGAAGCCGGGCCGTCAGCTTGGGGTCGTCGACGAACACCGTGCCCGTGCCGACGACGATCGCGTCGCATGCCGCGCGACGACGGTGAACGTCGGCGCGGGCGGACGCACTGGTGATCCACTGGCTGCTGCCGTCGGCAGCCGCACTGCGACCGTCGATGCTGGTGGCGAATTTCCATGTGACGTGCGGACTTCCGGTTCGCTGCTTGTGCAGCCACTCCCGAAGCGGTCCGCTCGCGACCTCGTCGGCGAGCACACCGGCGATCACGTTCACCCCCGCCTCGGACAGCCTGGTCGCTCCCCCCGCGGCCTCGGCGTCCGGGTCGTTGACCGCGTAGACGACCGTCGAGATGCCCGCGGCCAGAAGGGCATCCACGCAGGGCGGCGTCCGACCGTGATGGTTACACGGCTCGAGGGTGACCACGGCCGTACCGCCCCGGGCGTGCCCGCCCGCGCGGCGCAGCGCCACCACCTCCGCATGCGGGCCGCCCGTCGGTTCGGTTGCACCGGCGCCGACGATCTCGCCGTCGCGATCCAGAATGACCGCGCCGACGGGAGGGTTGGGATAGCTGGCGCCCTTGACCAGCTCGGCCTGCTCGACCGCCAGCCGCATCGCGGCGTCGACGGTCATGGCCGCGTCGCGGCGTCGAGTGTCATAGCCGCAGGTGTTTTGACGCGGAGGCGGCCCGCCTGCGCAGCGCCTCGACGGCGGTCGCCGGATCCTCTGCGCTGTACACCGCCGATCCCGCGACGAAGCAGTCGACGCCCGCCTCGGCGGCGTCTTCGATGGTCTCGGCGTTGATGCCGCCGTCGATCTCGACAAGGATCGTCAACTCGCCGGCATCCACCAGCCTGCGCGCGATGGCGACCTTCGGCAGCACCTCGGGGATGAACTTCTGGCCGCCGAAGCCCGGTTCGACGGACATGATCAGCAGTGTGTCGAACTCGGGCAGGATCTCCAGATACGGCTCGAGCGGAGTGCCGGGTTTGACCGAGATGCCCGCCTTCGCGCCTGCGGCCCGGATGTCGCGGGCGACGCCGACCGGATTGTCGGTGGCCTCGGCGTGGAAGGTGACGTTGTAGGCGCCCGCCTCGGCGTAGGGCGGCGCCCACCTGTCCGGGTTGTCGATCATCAGATGGCAGTCCATCGGGATGTCGGTGGTCGGCAGCAGGCTCTCGACGACCGGCAGGCCGAGCGTCAGGTTCGGCACGAAGTGGTTGTCCATCACGTCGACGTGCACCCAGTCGGCACCTTTCACCGCCGCCACCTCGTCTGCCAGCCGGGAGAAGTCAGCGGCCAGAATCGATGGCGCTATCAGCGGTCGCGACATGGGCTCAGCCTACTGCGAGGGCGGCCGCGAACATCGCGTCGGTGCCGTGCCGGTGCGGCCAGAGTTGCACGTACGGACCATCCCCCACGTCGTCGACCCCGTCGAACAACGGACGCGCGTCCAGCGCCGTCACCGGATGGCGCCGCAGCGCATCGGCGACCACACCGACCGTCTCGGACAGGTGCGGTGAGCAGGTGGCGTAGAGCACCACACCACCGGGCCGGGTCAGCGCGATCGCCGACGCCAGCAGCTCGCGCTGAAGCCGCGCCAGCGCGGGTACGTCTGCCGGCTGCCTGCGCCAGCGCGACTCGGGCCGTCGCCGCAGCGCGCCGAGCCCGGTGCACGGTGCGTCCACCAGCACGCGGTCCAAGCCGGGCTCGATGCCGGGGTCGCGGCCGTCGACGCGCAGCACGTCGACGGGCAGACCGTGGGTGTTCTCCTCGACGAACTGGGCGCGCCGGTCATTCGGCTCGATCGCGGTGACGCGCGCCCCCTTCTGCGCACCGATCGCGGCCACCAGCGCCGTCTTGCCGCCGGGACCCGCGCACAGATCCAGCCAGCGGCCACCGTCGTCGTCGACAGGCGCGAGCGTCAGCGCCCTGGCCACCAGCTGGCTGCCTTCGTCCTGGACGAGCGCGACGCCGTCGCGGACCGCGTCCAGCGCTCCGGGGTCCCCGCCGGACAGGTACACCGCATACGGCGAGTAGCGGCCTACGGTTCCGTCGACGGCCACCGCCAGTTCCTCGGCGGTGAGTACGCCGGGGCGGGCCGCGAGATGAACCAGGGGCCGGTCGTCGTCGGCGGTGAGCGACGCATCGAGCTCACCGGCCCGTGCGCCGAGTGCATCGGCGAACGCCTGGGCGATCCACCGCGGATGGGCATGCATGAACGCCATGTGGCCGACGGGATCGGAGTCCGCGGGCGGGGCGAGCTCGTCGAGCCATGACTGCGGCTCCCGCCCGGCGATGGTGCGAAGCACACCGTTGACGAATCCGGCGCGCGCCGAATCGAATTCGATCCCGGCCTGCTCGACGGTGGTGGATACCGCGGCGTGCGCGTCGACGCGGGTGCGCAGTAGTTGGTAGGTGCCCAGCCGGAGCAGGTCGAGCAGCACCTCGCTGATGCGGTCCGTCGGGCGCCCCGCGGCCTCGGCGATGACCGCGTCGAGGACCCCGCGGGTGCGGCACGCGCCGTAGGCCAGTTCGGTCGCGAACGCGGCGTCGCGCCCGGTGATGCCGCGCTCGCGCAACATGGCGGGCAGAACCAGGTTGGCGTAGGCGTCACGTTCCGACACCGCCCGCAGCACGTCGAATGCAGCACGACGGGCCGGGTCGAGTGGCTTGCGGCGCGGTCTGCGGGGTTTGGTCATGAGGCCGTCGCGGCTTCGTCCAGTCGGGCACCGCGCGCCCACGCCGCCGCATCCATCTGCTTCTTGCCCGGCGGCTGAACGGTACCCAGCAGGACGGGCTGGGAGGCCGTTCCGATCCGCACGCCGCCGCGGTCGATCCGGATCGCACCCGGCGGCAGCGGGTCGGATGCGTCGACGGTGACGGGCCCGATCTTGATCCTCGAGTCGCCGACGAGGGTCCACGCACCCGGGTTGGGCGTGACAGCGCGGATCCGACGCTCGACGACGTGAGCAGGCAGGTCCCAGCGCACGCGGGCGTCGTCGACCGTGACCTTCGGCGCGACGGTGACGCCGTCGAGTGGTTGCGGTACCGGCGTCAGACTGCCGTCCGCGATCCCGTCCAGCGTCTTCTCCAGCAACACGGCACCCGAAACCGACAGCCTGCCAAGCAGATCCGCAGCGGTATCGGTCGGTTGGATGGTCTCGGTGACCACTCCGTATACCGGTCCGGAGTCCAGCGCGGGCTCGATTTGGAACGTGGTCGCGCCGGTGACCGCATCGCCGGCCGCGATGGCCGCCTGCACCGGCGCCGCGCCTCGCCACGCAGGCAGCAATGAGAAGTGCAGGTTGATCCAGCCGTGGGTGGGCACGGCGAGCAGGTCGTCGCGGAGCAGTGCGCCGTACGCAACGACCGCGCACGCTTCTGGCGCCAATTCCGCGAGCTCTGCGACGAACTCGTCGGAGTTGGGCCGCGCAGGCCGCAGCACGGGGATGCCGCTCTCCATCGCCAGTTGGGCGACCGGTGACGGTGACGGCTTGCCCCGCCGGCCCGCGACGGCATCGGGGCGGGTGAGCACGGCGACGACGTCGTGGGCCGGAGAGTCGATCAGCCGGCGCAGTGACGGCAGCGCCGGTTCGGGCGTACCCGCGAAGACGATGCGCACGGCTACCGCGGCGTCTGGTAGTACTCGCGTTCGGCCACACCGGAAATCGGAGCGACGAACATCCACGGGATGGTGGTGAGCAGCCGGTTGAGCGTGGCGGCCGCGTCGTTGTAGTACTGCCGGGCGAAGGCCAGCTTGCCCTCGGTGTCGGCGAGGTTCTCCTGCAGGTTGAGGAAGTTGCTCGACGAATTCAGCTGTGGGTAGCTCTGACCGAGTGCCAGCACCGGCGCCAGCGCGGAGTCGAACTGCTGCTCTGCGGCGCTGCGCTGTGCGACGGACTTCCCCGATGCCGCCGACGTCAGTGCGGCCCTCGCGTCGGTGACGTGATCGAGGATGCCCTTTTCGTGGGCGGCGAACGTCTGCACTGTGTGCACCAGGCTCGGGATGAGGGCCGCGCGCCGCGTCAGCTCGACGTCGATACCGGAGAGCGCTTCGTCGACCCGGACATCGGCACTGCGAATCTTGTTGTACCCGAGCACAAACCCGACGAGCACCAGAACCGCCAGCACGAGCACGATGATCAGCAGTAGCCTCACCACGAGCCGCCTCCTCCTCCACCGCCGCCACCGCCGCCGCCACCGCCGCTGGAGCCACCGCTGCTGCTGCTGCCGCCCCCGGATGACGACGCCGACTGCGAAGCGGTGTAGGCACCGATCGACGAGGCCAGCGCGGAGTCGAAGCTGTCGAAGCCCGAGCCACCCGAGCTCTGAGCGAACCCCCAACCCGCTGACGTCGACGACGACGACGAGTTGATCCAGTCCGGTTGCGGCGCGGGCGCACCGACGGTCGTCTCGTACTTCTTGGCCCACAGTGCCGCGGCGCCCGCCGCGACTGCGAACGGCACATAGGCGGTGTAGAGATCCTTGCGGGCGGAGAAGTCGAACCGCGACTCGGCCGAATCAGTAGCCAGCATGCGATGGAATCCACCTGCCTGCGACCATAGTTCGCGACCGGCTGCCGTGCGCCGAGTTCCGACGCCGTCGACCCATGACCGTGCGGTGCACAAGAAGAACGCCGCGAACGGCAGCCCGATCGCGGTCATCGGAATGCCGAAGGCAAGGAAGAAGCAACATGCGGCAATCAGTAACGAAACGATATTGGCGGTGCGCACCCATAGCTCTTTGCGGTGCTTGACGATCAGACCGCTTTCGAAGGCCCACCTGTGCACGACCTTGGCGATATCGGTCTTGGCCTTGTTGAGCTTCTCACCCGACTTGATGGTCTTCTTGGCCTCGAACTCCTCACCCGGCTTGTTCACCTCGAGCACGGTGCCGACGGCGCGGCTCACAGGATCGAGCCGCTGCCAGTCGACCTGCTTGGCCAGCCCGCGGATCCGCCAGTGTTCGTCGTTGATCTGCTGCAGCGAGATCATCTTGCGCTCAGCGAGATAGAAGAGGGTCGCGGTGAGGGCGTTCTTGGGAACGGTCTCGGTCCGAATGTATTCGGTCTGGACCGGGCCGAGGCCCGCGGGCGGTGCGTACTGCAGCGGAAAGCCCGGTGACGGTTCGACCGTCGTGCGGTACCAGAGGAATCCGCCGAGCGCGAACGCCACGGTCAGGCTCAGGATCCACGCCATATCGCTCATCGACTGGCCGAGGATGCGATCCCAGGTGTAGGGCCATAGCAGTCTGTCGCCCTGTGGAGCAGGCACGTTCACACCGGCCCGCAGTGTCACCGGTGTGTGTGAACCGAGGTAACCGGCAGACAGCCTGACCGTGTTGCCCTCGACGGCCAGGCCGCTGCAGGGTTCCCCGACGCCGTTGCCGACTGAGCACTGTGCGCCGGTGACATCGCCCGGCATTGTCACCGAGACCTCGGCCTGCTGGATGCGGTTGTTCCACAACCCGCCGATCACATTCCAGTAGAACACCGACTGAGCGGGCGCGCTGTCGCCGGTCGACTCGGCGAACCTTAAGTCCGCCCCGACCGAACCGGGTTGGAGCGCATTGGGTATCGAATATCGGATCTCGAACACGTGCGGGCCGAAGCTGAGGTACTCGTCGGGGTCGCCGACTTTGGCCACCCGAAACCGCTTTCCCTCGGACCACAGCATGCGATACGGCGCCGGCTCGCCGTCGAGCACGACCGATTTGATATCTGGGACCTGACGCACGTAGGGATCGTTGCGGTTGCTGGTGGGCCACAGCCAGAAAAGACCGTGGCGGTCGGAAGGGAACTGGGCGGTGATGGTTTCCACGGCATCGACGCTGCCGTCGCTGTTCACACGGAAATCAGCCCGGAAATTGCTGAACACCACCGGGTCATCGACAGGCGTCGATTCGCCACCGCCCTCGATCACCAGTGGCCAGAGAAGCCCAAAGACGATGAGCATCAACGGAATCGACCACCCGATTACCCGCCGCATGCCACCTCCTGTCAGGGTTCCGCGCAGTTTTCTCGAACTACCCTATGTGCAACGGGTCGATTTGCACCCGAACCGGCTGCTGATCGTGCCTGGCGCTGAGCACTCCGGTGGCCCGCCGCAGCGCCGCCGCCAGCTCGAGACCCTGGGTCCGCGGCACCCGAACCAGCATCCGGCTGACCGGTCCCGAGGCGGGGGCGCCGGGCGGCCTTCGGGCGCCTAAGGGCAGCTCCACGGGACCCAAGAGCTCCGCCGAATCAGGCAACGCCGCCGTCTCGAGCAGCGCGTCGACGGCTTCCGGGGCGCCGTCGACGGCTGCCATGTGCACCCCGGGCGGCAGCCCGACCTCGTCTCGGCCTTCGAGTTCGGCGTCTGCGTGCCCGACCGGATCCCAGCGGATCAGTGCCTGCACCGTCGGCACCGCCGACTCGGCCACCACGGCGACCACGCCCCCGTCGGCGCGGCTGCGAACCAGCGTGGACGCAGCCATCCACCGGCGCAGGGCGTCCTCGGAGGCGCGCAGGTCCTGCCTGCCAAGCAACGCCCAGGCGTCGAGGAGCAGCGCGGCGCCGTACCCTCCCGCCGCCACCGGTTCGGCGCCTGGGGTCGCGACGACCAGAGCGGGCTCGCCCGAGACCGTCGACACCATGCTGTCGCCTCCCGAGGTGACGACGGTGGTGCCTGGGAAGGCCCGGCCGAGTTCCTCCGCGGTGCGGCGGGCGCCGACGACGACGGCGCGCACGGCGTCGGATCCGCATCGGGCACAGCGCAGCGCCGCCTGTTCGCGCCCGCACCACCGGCACAGCGCACCCGAGGCATCCCGGTCGGGCAGCGACAGCGGGCCCGTGCAATGCCTGCAGCGGGCGATGGTGCGGCACCGGCCGCAGGCGAGCGCGGGTACGTAGCCGCGGCGGGGCACCTGGACGAGCACGGGGCGGCCGGCGTCCAGCGCCGTGCGCGCGGCGTGCAGCGCCATCGACGGCAACCGCGCGGTGTGTGCGGCCGGATCGCGCTCCTGGGCGAATCCGCTGTCGTCTAGTGCGATCACCCGCGGCGCCCGTGACCGCACCACGGGCCGCGCCGCCACCAGGTCGTGTGCCCAACGGCTGCGCACCATCGCCTGTGCTTCGGCGGTGCGGGAATGCCCGCCTATCATTGCCGCACAGCGTAATTGGTGTGCCCGCAGCATGGCGATCTCTCGGGCGTGCGGATACGGTGCACGTGGTTCGGACAGCGTGTCGTCGCCGTCGTCCCACACCAGCACCAGCCCGAGGTCGGCGACGGGTGCGAATGCGGCGCTGCGGGTTCCGATGACGACGCGCGCCGAACCGCGCAGTACCGACAACCATCGCCGGTAGCGTTGCGAGGGGCCCAGGCCTGCCGACAGCGCCACCACCCGGCTCTCGTCGACGAGCCGGACGGCCGCCTCGTGCAGCGCGTCGACATCGCGCTGATCGGGCACGATCGCCAGCACCCCGCGCCCCGCCCCGACGGTGGCCGCCGCTACCTCGGCGAGCCGGTCGGCCCACCGCTCTCCGGGAAGCGCCTGCCAGACCGCCCGTGCCGCGCGGCCGTCCCGAAGAGCGGCGAAAAACTGCTCACCTCTGTGGTATTGGGCCCACTTCGTGGTGTCGACAGGGGCGACCTGCACGGGCGCGAGTTCTGCTGGCGGCTGCTTTTCCACGTTGGCGTGCCGCGGCGGGATCGCCAGCCGCAGCACGTCGGCACGGGTTCCCGCGTAGCGGGCCGCGACCGCGTCGACCAGCCTGCGCACCTCCGGTGTCAGCACACGTTCGGCGGACACCACCCGGTCCAGCCAGCCGAGCTTGCCGTCATGGTCTGTCTCCGAGCGCCTTTCGAGGATGAACGCATCGACGAGGCGGCCATGGAAGCGCACCCGCACCCGAACACCGGGCTGTGCGTCGTCGGACTGCTCGACGGAGACCAGGTAGTCGAAGTCGCGATCGAGGTGCGGCACCGACAGCATCGGCAGCACACGGGCGATCGGCTCGTGCTCCGCTGAAGTTTTCACCCCTACCGTCTAGCAGACGGATCGGACGTCCGACCGAAAAAGAAGCCCGCTGTGATCAGCATCAGCGAGGTGGCATAGGCCCACCAGATCGGCACGGCGAGGGCCTCGGATTGCAGAACGAACTCATTGATCCCGATCATCGCGTCCGAAATGGCAAAACACACCGCACCAAGCGCGGTCCACAGGGTGGGCAGCCTGGCCAGCAGCGCCGCGCACACCATCGCGCCCAGCACCGCGATGTACGCGGTGACCGGGACCGCCATGCCGTCGGCGATCAGCGCGGGCCAGAACCACACGAGCAGCGCGAGGCAGGCTGCGACGACCACCGCGGCGGCGGCCAGCCGCGGCGTCGAACGTGCACACAGCGGAAGCAAGGCGGCAAGGAAGCACAGGTGGGCGACGAGGAACGCGGCGAGCCCGAGCACGAACGACGGCTCCCACCACGGCATCGCCAGCAGGAAATCGCCTGCCGCCGAGCCGAGCAGCGCGATGAGCAGCCAGCGCCGCTCCCTGACCACGGGGTGGGTGAAGGCCGCGGCGGCCAGCAACACGGCCGGTGTGGCCTTGACCGCTGGCTGCAGCCAGTACTGGCCGGTGAGGTCGGCGCCCGACGGCAACCGGAGCGCGGTGACGATGAGAAACACCCCGTAGCACGCCGCGACGAGCACGGCGGCCAACCAGAGCGTGCGCGTTCTCCGGTGCGGGTTGGTGACCGACGAGAAGCCGGCGAGCCCGGCATCGGTGGAGGCCATCCGCTGAAAGTACTTGACTCAACTCAACAGGCTGGGGGGTCGTCGTTATTGCGCGCAGGGTTGCATCGAGTTCCTTGCGACAGCCCTTACCGCAAAATCGACCGGTGTAGAACGGATGTACGCATTAAAAAGAGGGTGTCGCGGAAGAGAGGGGCCCTATGGCAGCGCCCGATCACCACACCGTCATCGTCGGCGCCGGATTCTCGGGGATAGGTACCGCGATCCTGCTCGACAAAGCGGGGCTGGGCGACTACCTGCTGATCGAGGCGGCAGACGGCTGCGGCGGGACGTGGCACTGGAACACCTATCCCGGTATCGCCGTTGACATTCCGTCTTTCTCCTACCAGTTCTCGTTCGAGCAGAGCGCTGAGTGGACCCGCACCTACGCGCCCGGCGACGAGCTGAGGGCCTACGCCGAGCACTGCGTCGACAAGTACGGACTGCGGTCCAGGATCCGGTTCAACACCACGGTGGCCGGTGCGGTGTTCGACGACGACGCCGATCTCTGGCGCATCGAGATCGACTCCGGCGAGACCCTCACCGCACGGTTCCTGATCAACGCGGGCGGCGTGCTGACGACCCCGCAACTGCCCGACATCGACGGCGTCGACTCGTTCGCGGGCGTGACGATGCACACCGCACGCTGGGACCACGGTCAGGATCTCACCGACAAGCGCGTCGCCATCATCGGCACGGGCGCGTCTGCGGTTCAGGTGATCCCCGAGATCGCGCCGATCGTCGACCATCTCACCGTCTTCCAGCGCACGCCGATCTGGTGTTTCCCCAAGGCGGACCTGCCGCTGTCCCCTCTCGCCCGCCAAGCGATGCGCATACCCGGCGGGAAGGCCCTGCAGCGTCTGCTCAGCCAGGCCTATGTCGAGCTGACGTTTCCGCTTGCCGCGCAGTACTTCACGGTCAACCCGATGGCCAAGCGGGCCCCGAATCTGGGCAAGGCCTTCCTGCGCAAGGAGGTTCGCGACCCCGTGGTGCGGGACAAGCTGACGCCGCGGTACGCGGTGGGCTGCAAGCGGCCCGGCTTCCACAACACATACCTGTCCACGTTCAACCGGGACAACGTCAGCCTTGTCACCGAGCCGATCGACAAGATCACCGGTGCGGGGATCGCGACCACCGACGGCCTGTCGCACGAGGTCGACGTGTTGATCCTGGCGACGGGGTTCAAGGTGCTCGACCCCGACGGGGTGCTGACCTACTCCGTCGCCGGTCCGCAGGGTCGCACGCTTTCGGGCTATTGGACCGAGAATCGGCTGCAGGCCTACGAGGGCGTCAGCATCCCGGGCTTTCCCAACTTCTTCACCGTCTTCGGACCGTACGGCTACGTCGGCTCGTCGTACTTCGCGCTCATCGAGGCGCAGAGCCACCACATCGTCCGATGCCTGAAGCACGCGCAGCGCCGTGGCGCCGACCGGATCGAGGTGAGGCAGGACGCCAACGACCGCTACTTCGACGAGATGATGAGCAAGCGGCATCGCCAGATCTTCTGGCAGGACAGCTGCTCGCTCGCCAACAGCTACTACTTCGACAGAAACGGCGACGTGCCGCTTCGGCCGGCCACCACGATGGAGGCGTACTGGCGCAGCCGCCGGTTCCCGATCGACGATTACGAGTTCAGCGCGTAACTGCGCGCCTAGAGTCCGCGATGTGACTGTCGTCCGCCCGGAGACCCGCTACGCGGAAGCGGACGGCGTGCGCATCGGCTACCAGGTGTTCGGTTCGGGTAAGCGGACGGTGATCGGACTTCCGGGGTCGTCCCAGAACATCGACTTTATCTGGCAGAATCCACAGGCCGCTGCCTTTTTCGAACGACTCGGATCCATCTGTCGGGTGATCCATTTCGACAAGCGCGGGACGGGCGTGTCGGACAGAGGTATTCCGCCGCCCTCACTCGATGCACGGGTGCAAGACCTCGTCGCAGTGATGGAAGCGGAAACCGTGTGTCGCGCCGTCATCGGCGGCTGGTCGGATGGGGGGACGCTGGCCGCCTTCTTCGCCGCGACGTACCCGGAGCGCACCGAAGGTTTGATCCTCAGTGGCGCGTTCGCTAGCTTGGTGCGCCGCGACGACCATCCTTGGGCGCCGTCTGCAGTCGCTTTGCGGCGCTCGATGCGGCTCAGTCAATTGGTCTGGGGCACCGGCGAACTCGCGGTCCGAGTGTTCGCGCCATCAATGCGCCGGCAACCAGGATTTCGGCGCTGGGCGATGCGCTACGAACTCGCATCGATATCTCGCCGGAACTTCGTCTCGTTCGGCATGCTCTTGTCGGAGCTCGACGTCCGAGATGTGCTCGCCTCGATCTACGCCCCTACGCTTGTCATGCACGCGCGCGGCGACCGGGCTATCCCGGTGCAGAGCGGCCGCTATTTGGCCGACCACATAGCGCGCGCGCGTTTCGTGGAACTTCCCACTGACGACCACGCCGTCTGGTTCAGCGCGCGAGATGTCTACCTCGATGCGATGGAGGAGTTTCTCACCGGTACGAGACCGAATACTGACCACTCGAGGAAGCTGGCGACAGTTCTCTTCACCGACATCGTCGGCTCGACGTCAACCGCCGGGCGGGTTGGTGACGCGGCTTGGCGGGATGTTCTGGACCGTCATGATGACTTGTGCCGCGTAGAGGTCGGTATCTGCGGAGGCCGCTGGATCAAGAGCACCGGCGACGGCCTGCTGGCGACGTTCGACAGCCCCACCCGAGCGATCTGCTGCGCATGGGCGCTTCGCGCCCGCATCGAGTCAGAACTCGGGATCGAGATCCGCGCCGGGCTGCACACCGGCGAGATCGAGACACGCGGCGACGACGTTGCCGGGCTGACGGTTCATCAGGCCGCCCGAGTGCAAGGCGTAGCCGGCAACTCCGAGGTAGTCGTTTCATCCGCCGTGAGGAGCCTCGTCGCCGGCTCCGGCATCGCGCTGGCGAGCCACGGTATCCACACGCTCAGGGGCATCTCCGAGCCGTGTGAGCTCTTCCGCGTCGTCAGCGTCGCCGCTTGATCAGCGCTTAGACGGAAGCCTTCAGCTCGTCGACCTTGTTCAGCTGTTCCCACGGCAGCTCCACGTCGGTGCGGCCGAAGTGGCCATATGCCGCCGTCTGCGCGTAGATGGGGCGCAGCAGCTCCAGATCGCGCACGATCGCGCCCGGCCGCAGATCGAACACCGAGGTGATGGCCTTCTCGATGCGGTCGGGGTCTACGGTCTCGGTGCCGAACGTCTCGACGAACAGGCCGACGGGGGCGGCTTTGCCGATCGCGTAGGCCACCTGGACCTCGATTCGCTCGGCCAGGCCCGCTGCGACGACGTTCTTTGCCACCCAGCGCATCGCGTACGCCGCTGAACGGTCCACCTTGGAGGGATCCTTGCCCGAGAACGCACCGCCGCCGTGGCGGGCCCAGCCGCCGTAGGTGTCCACGATGATCTTGCGGCCGGTCAGGCCCGCGTCGCCCATCGGACCGCCGAGCACGAACTTTCCGGTTGGATTGACCAGCAGCCGGTAGTCGGAGGTGTCCATGGTGTCGTGTGCCAGGTCGCCGAGCACGGTGTTGACGACCTTCTCGCGGATGTCGGGGGCCAGCGTCGCCTCGAGGTCGATTCCGTCGGCGTGCTGGGTGGACAGCACGACCGTGTCCAGCCGCACCGGGGTGGTGCCCTCGTACTGGACGGTGACCTGGGTCTTGCCGTCCGGTCGCAGGTAGTCCAGCACGCCGCTCTTGCGGACCTCGGTGAGCCGCCGCGAGAGCCGGTGCGCCAGCGCGATCGGCAGCGGCATCAGCTCGGGGGTGTCCTTGATCGCGTAGCCGAACATCAGCCCCTGGTCACCCGCGCCCTGGAGGTCGAGCGGGTCGCCTGCGCCCTCGACGCGGGTCTCGTGGGCGGTGTCGACGCCTTGGGCGATGTCGGGCGACTGCGCACCGATGCCGATGTTCACGCCGCACGTGGTGCCGTCGAAGCCCTTGTCCGACGAGTCGTAGCCGATCTCGAGGATGCGCTCGCGCACCGTGTTGGTGATGTCGGCGAACGCTTCCTTCGCCGATGTCGTGACCTCGCCGACCACGTGCACCTGACCGGTGGTGACCAGTGTCTCGACCGCGACCCGAGACTTCGGATCGTCGGCGAGCAGCGCGTCGAGCACCGAGTCGCTGATCGCGTCGCAGATCTTGTCGGGGTGCCCTTCCGTCACCGACTCACTGGTGAACAGCCGACCTTCGCTCACGGTGTCATTCCTCTCGCTGCGTCTCTCGTCCGAGAAAGTTAGTCCATCAAATTATATGTCGTCGCTTGTCACCGCCGGAGCGGTGCTGTGACCCTGTCGCACCCAAGCCTGTGCCCCGGCCGCGCGCAACCCTTACGCGCATCGGGTTGTGTGCGTCCGGTCACCCGCCGCTGTTGTGCAGGAAGGCCACGATCGCGTCCACGATACGGCTGGCCATCAGAGTTTTCGAACCGTGCTCCAGTGCGACTTCGGTTCCGTCTGCCGCCAGCAGCCAGCCCTGGTTGCTGTCCACCTCGAATGCGCGGTTTTCGCCGACGGCGTTGACGACGAGCAGATCGCATCCCTTGCGCGCAAGCTTCGCACGCGCGTGAAACAGCACGTCGCCGTTCGCGTCGCCGGTTTCGGCGGCGAACCCGACGATTGCCCGCATGTTGGGCAGCTGACCGTCGGTGCGTGCCCGCACCGCACCTGCCAGCACGTCATCGGTGCGGGCCAGTTCGATCGCGGTCGGCTCGGAGGCGCCCTTCTTGATCTTGTTGGTTTCGAAGTGCGCGGGCCGGAAGTCGGCGACCGCAGCGGCCATCACGAGCACGTGCGCGTCGGGTGCGTGCTTGGACACCGCGTCCTTGAGCTGAGCGGCCGATCCGATGTGGACCACGTCGACGCCCGCCGGGTCGATCAGCCCCGCCGTGTTTCCGGCGATCAGGGTGACATCGGCGCCGCGTTGGGCGGCGACGCGGGCCATCGCATAACCCTGCTTGCCCGAGGACCGGTTGCCGATGAACCGCACCGGGTCGAGGGGCTCGCGGGTGCCGCCCGCCGAAACCAGGACTTTGACGCCGGCCAAGTCGTAGGGCAGGGCGTCGCCGCGTTCGAGAAGCAACTGGGCCAGCGTCGTGATCTCTTCCGCCTCGGGAAGGCGTCCCGCGCCGCTGTCGGCGCCCGTCAGGCGTCCTCGGGCCGGCTCGAGAACGGCGGCGCCGCGGCGGCGCAGCGTGGCCACGTTGTCGACGGTTGCCGGATGGAACCACATCTCGGTGTGCATCGCGGGCGCGTAGAGCACCGGACATCGCGCGGTCAGCAAGGTCGCGGTCAGCAGGTCGTCGGCGCGGCCCGCGACAGCCCTGGCGAGCAGATCCGCGGTGGCGGGTGCAACGACCACCAGGTCGGCCTCCTGCCCGATACGGACATGCGGGACTTCGTGGACGTCATCCCAGACGCCGGTGTGGACAGCGTTGCCGGACAGCGCCTCGAAGGTCGCCGCGCCGACGAAGCGCAATGCGGACTCGGTCGGAACGACCCGGACGAAATGGCCGGCCTCGGTGAGCTGCCGGACCACCGTGCACGCCTTGTACGCGGCGATGCCTCCGGAAACGCCGACGATGATCCGCTTGCGGTCCACCCGGAGGGCCTAGCGCTCGCTGCCCTCGGGGCCGCCCTCGGTGTGCTCGAGCAGGTCTTCGTGGATCTCGCGCATTGCGATCGACAGCGGCTTCTCCTGCAGACCCGGTTCGACCAGCGGGCCCACGTATTCAAGGATTCCGTCGCCGAGCTGGTTGTAGTAGTCGTTGATCTGACGCGCGCGCTTGGCGGCGTAGATCACCAGCGCGTACTTGCTCGACGCACGGTCGAGCAGCTCGTCGATGGGCGGGTTGGTGATGCCCAACGGCGTGTCGTAGCCACTGTGGCGCGAGTCGATGTCCTCGACGGCGGCCAGCGGCGCGTCGGCGTGCGGGGTGCTCACGAAAAATTCTCCTGGCGTTTTGAATGAAATGCTCGAGTAGCTTGCGGGCCGCGTTTCGCCGCGTCTGGCGCTTCGCTATCTGGGGACCACCAGCAAGGATACCAATTCAGCGCAGGCTGACTCCAATTGACTGTTCACGACGACGCGATCGAAGTCGTGCTGGGCTGCGAGTTCGGCCCGAGCCGTTGCCAGCCGGCGGTCCATCACCTCGGGTGTCTCGGTGCCTCTGCCGGTGAGCCTGTGCTCGAGCGCTTCCCAGCTCGGCGGCGCCAGGAACACCGTCAGGGCCTCGGGCATCGCTGTTTTGACCGCACGCGCGCCGGCCAGATCGACTTCGATGAGCACAGGGCGGCCCGCCGATGTGGCGGCCAGAATCGGTTGGGCGGGTGTCCCAGACCGGTGCAATCCGCCGTGAATCTCGGCCCACTCGAGGAGCAGGCCATCGTCTATCAGCTGCTGGAAGCGCTCCGGCGAGATGAACGAGTAGTCGACACCGTCGACCTCGCCAGGGCGTGGCGCCCTGGTGGTCACGGAAACGCTGAAATACAGATCGGGAATCCGCTCGCGCAGACAGCGCACGACTGTCGACTTCCCGACGGCAGACGGACCGGACAGCACTACGACCGGGGCCTTGTGCGTGTCCGGTCCTCCGCCTTCGCTCACTGACCTCCCTTACGAGAAGTCGAACTTTTCCAGCAGCGCCTTCCGCTGACGATCGCCCAGGCCGCGCAGACGGCGGGTGGGGGCGATCTCGAGCTCGGTCATGATTTCCTGCGCCTTGACCTTGCCGACCTTGGGCAATGCCTCCAGGAGCGCAGAAACCTTCATCTTGCCCAAGACCTCGTCGGTCTCGGCATCCTTCAGCACCTGTTTGAGGTTGGTGCCGCCGCGCTTGAGCCGATCCTTGAGTTCGGCACGTGCTCGACGTGCGGCAGCAGCCTTCTCCAACGCTGCCGCGCGCTGTTCGTCGGTCAACTGGGGAAGGGCCACGGGTTCCTCCGTCTCGTCTTCATTACTTTTTATCTTGACTGGTCACAACACCAGCCAGCAGCGACGACCGTACCCACGCATCCTGACGAAAGCGAACCCCACCCCCGGGTTTCGCGGTCAAAAGCCCAGCTTGCTCGCTGCCGTCGGAACGGGACGCGGAAACGCGTGGGAACAGTGTGGTAAACGGGGTTTGCCGAGAAATACCAGCTCATCGTGCCTTTTTGCGCCATTACCGGGGTGCGATGCGCCAGCACGGCGTTCTGAACGGTGGCTCGGCGCGTCTGTGAACCATCAAGAAAAGAAAATTTTGCCTGGTCAACCCGTTTCGGGCGTGTCGTGGCGGCATTTCGTCGATGTGCCGATGCACACGGCCACAGTGTATGACGTTGCGTAGTAGTTCGCTTTTCGGCCTAGCTTCAGTGTGTGTTCAACCGACGCTGGCAGGTCGTCGCGGTCGTCGCGCTGCTTCTCGGTGGGCAGCCCGTGGATGGCGTGATGGGTCGATCGGGCCGCCGAGGCACCCCCTATCGACAGCTCGTCTATCGCGACCGCAATCGGGGTGACATCACGAGGCTGGCCCTCCTCGCCGTCGTCGGCTTCGCCGCCATTTTCGTCA
Organism: uncultured Actinomycetota bacterium; assembly: GCA_963786995.1. Lineage (GTDB taxonomy): Bacteria > Actinomycetota > Actinomycetes > Mycobacteriales > Mycobacteriaceae > Mycobacterium. The sequence continues at coordinate 668,007 of CAWBBH010000014.1, forward strand.
TCGCGGCGCTGATCCGACGTCGCACCGAATCTGCGCCGCAATCCCGTTGATCATCAACGGTTTTCGGATTGTTACCGATTGCACAGCGCACGCCTAAGCTCACCACAGTGCGTGCCGAAGCCATCTGCCTAACGTCGCTGCGGTGAGGCTCGGTACCGCTGCAGCGGATCCCGACCCCTCCTGCAATGCGCCCGGCGCACCCCGGTGCGGAGACCGACACGACACTCGCGGGCCCGCACAGGTCGACTGGTCGCACCGCGGAATCGACCAGGCGCGCGGGGATCACCAGCCGTTCAACTGGCACGGCCAGCACGTCACGCCGATGCCCGCAGGCAATGGCGGCGGTTGGGGCTTCTGGTTTCTCGGCACCTGGATTCCGCTGTGAGCGCATGTCCTCGTCTGGCCGGGTGCCGCTGCGGCGACGTCATAGGCGTTCATGCCAGGTGAGCCACCGCATCTCGCATCTTCTCGGCCGCTGCCCGCAGCGCTGCCACGTCGGGACCGGCACGCAGAATCTCGCGCGACACCGCAGGCAGCAGCTGACCGGGCCGCGCGCCCGCGAAGCCGCGCAGGTCCTGCGGCCTACCGCCCTGCGCACCGACACCCGGCACCAGCACGGGACCGTTCAGCGCGCTCACATCGGGAGGCGACGTCAGGGTGGCGCCGACGACGACGCCGACCGACCCTGGTTCGGATGTCCCGGCGTTGACGGCGGCGGCGTGGTCGACGATCGACTGCGCCACCGTCCGATCGCCGGTGAGCGCACCCTGGACACTCGCGCCCTCGGGATTGGACGTGGCGGCGAGGACGAACACGCCGCGGCCGCGTGCCGCCGCGAGGTCCAACAGCGGTTGCAACGACCCGAATCCGAGATAGGGCGACGCGGTGACAGCGTCGGCGGCGAGCGGGGATTCACCGCTCCACGCGGCGGCGTAGGCGGCCATCGTGGAGCCGATGTCACCGCGCTTGGCGTCCGCGAGAACCAGCACACCCTCATTGCGCAGCGCTGCGATGGTGTCTTCGAGCACGGCATAACCCGCAGCGCCGTACGTTTCGAAGAACGCGACCTGCGGCTTGACCACGGCGAACTCGGCGAACACCGAAACGCAGATGTCGCAGAACCGGCGCAACCCTTCGGCGTCGGTCGTCAAGCCCCAGGACGTCAGCAGCTCGGGATGCGGATCGATCCCTGGGCACAGCGGACCTCGCTCCGATATCGCATCGGCGAGTCGCCGACCGAACGCGGGAGCCGAAGTGGTCAAGCCGGCCCCAGCGCGCTGTGCAGCTCTTGCAGGGACATCACACCGATGTCGCCGCGGATCCCGGCTTCGATGCCCTGCACCGCCGCCGACGCGCCCTGCACCGTGGTCACGCACGGGATGTTCATCGCAACTGCCGCCGAACGGATCTCGTAGCCGTCGATGCGCGGGCCGGAGTTGCCGTAGGGGGTGTTGATCACCATGTCGACGTCGCCTGCCTTGATGGCGTCCACCGCAGAGGTGGCGGGCCTGCCATCGCCGGGCGGCTCGAAATGCTTGCGTACCTCGTCGCACGGAATGCCGTTGCGTCGCAGCATCTCCGCGGTTCCACCGGTGGCGAGAACCCGGAAACCGAGGTCGGCGAGCCGCTTGACGGGAAACACCAGCGAGCGCTTGTCGCGGTTGGCGACCGACACGAACACCGTGCCCTGGGTCGGAAGCGATCCGTATGCGGCGGTCTGGCTCTTGGCGAAGGCGCTGCCGAAATTGTTGTCGATGCCCATCACTTCGCCGGTCGACTTCATCTCCGGGCCGAGCAGCGAGTCGATGTTGGACCCGTCGGCCTTGCGGAAGCGGTGGAACGGCAGCACCGCCTCCTTCACCGCGACCGGGGCGTTGCGCGGCGTCGTCCCGCCGTCTCCGGTGGCGGCCAGCACACCTTCTTCGCGAAGCTGGGCGATGCTGGCGCCCAGCATGATCCGGGCGCAGGCCTTGGCGAGCGGTATCGCGGTCGCCTTGGACACGAACGGCACTGTGCGACTGGCTCGCGGGTTGGCTTCCAGCACGTAAAGGACGTCATCCTTGAGCGCATACTGCACATTCAGGAGTCCGACCACGCCGATGCCATGCGCGATCGCCTCGGTGGCCTTGCGCACCGACTCGATATCGCTGCGGCCCAACGTCACCGGCGGCAGCGCGCACGCCGAGTCGCCGGAGTGGATGCCGGCCTCCTCGATGTGCTCCATGATCCCGCCGATGTACACCTCGGCGCCGTCGCAGAGTGCGTCGACGTCGATCTCGATGGCGTCCTCGAGGAAGCGGTCGACGAGCACGGGGTGCTCGGGCGAGAGTTCGGTGGCACGGGTGATGTAGCCCTGCAGCGTGTCCTCGTCGTAGACGATCTCCATGCCGCGCCCACCCAGCACATAGGACGGACGCACCAGCACGGGATAGCCGATGTCGGCGGCGATGCGGCGGGCCTGCTCGAAGCTGGTGGCGGTGCCGAACCGGGGTGCGGGCAGCCCCGCGGTGTTGAGCACCTCGCCGAACGCGCCGCGGTCCTCTGCGAGGTCGATCGCCTTCGGGCTGGTGCCCACGATGGGAACCCCCGCCTTCTCCAGCCGTTCGGCCAGGCCAAGCGGCGTCTGGCCGCCGAGCTGCACGATGGCGCCGACAACGCCGGGACCGCCTGCACCCGAGGCTGATTCGGCGTAGTAGACCTCGAGGACGTCCTCGAACGTCAGCGGTTCGAAGTACAGCCTGTCGGCGGTGTCGTAGTCGGTGGACACCGTCTCGGGGTTGCAGTTGATCATCACGGTCTCGAAGCCGGCGTCCGACAGCGTGGTCGCGGCGTGCACACAGCTGTAGTCGAACTCGATGCCCTGACCGATGCGGTTGGGACCGGATCCCAGGATGAGCACCTTGGGTTTCTCGGTCTGGGGTGCGACCTCGGTCTCGGCGGCGGGGTCGAGCTCGTAGCTGCTGTAGTGGTACGGAGTCTTCGCCTCGAACTCGGCCGCGCAGGTGTCGACGGTCTTGTACACCGGGTGGATGCCGAGGCGCCGGCGCAGCGCCCGCACGCCGACCTCACCGGCGAGCTCGGGCCGCAGTGCAGCGATCTGTCGGTCCGACAGACCACTGTGTTTGCTTCGCCTCAACAGTTCTTCGTCGAGCACGGGTGCGTCGAGCAGTTCGGTGCGCAGCGCCACCAGGCCGTTGATCTGCTCGATGAACCAAGGGTCGACGCCGGAGGCCGCGGCGACCTTCTCGACGGGCGCACCGAGCCGCAGCGCGAACTCGATGTCGTAGAGCCTGCCGTCGGTCGGCGTCTTCAGACGCTCGAGCACGTCCTCGACGCTCCCGTCAGGATCCGGGCCGGTCCAGAAGCCGGCGCGCCCGGTCTCAAGCGAGCGCATCACCTTGCCGAGGGCTTCGATGAAGTTGCGGCCCAACGACATCGCCTCGCCAACCGACTTCATCGTTGTGGTCAGAGTCGGATCGGCGCCAGGGAACTTCTCGAAGGCGAAGCGCGGCGCCTTGACGACGACGTAGTCGAGCGTCGGCTCGAAGCACGCGGGGGTTTCCTTGGTGATGTCGTTGAGGATCTCGTCGAGCGTGTAGCCGATCGCGAGCTTGGCGGCGATCTTGGCGATCGGGAAACCGGTGGCCTTGGACGCCAACGCCGAAGACCGCGACACGCGCGGGTTCATCTCGATGACGATCAGCCGGCCGTCGTCGGGGTTGATCGCGAATTGGATGTTGCATCCGCCGGTATCGACCCCGACCTCGCGCAGGATCGCGATACCGAGGTCGCGCATCGCCTGGTACTCGCGGTCGGTCAGCGTCATGGCCGGGGCGACGGTGACTGAATCACCGGTGTGCACACCCATCGGGTCGAAGTTCTCGATCGAGCAGACCACCACCACGTTGTCGTGGTGGTCGCGCATCAACTCGAGTTCGAACTCCTTCCACCCGTAGATCGATTCCTCGATCAACACGTTGGCGCTCGGCGACGCGGTGAGGCCGTCGCCCGCCATCCGGTTGACGTCCTCGGCGGAGTACGCCATCCCGGAGCCGAGGCCACCCATGGTGAACGACGGACGCACGACGACGGGAAGGCCGAGCTCCTCGACGGTCTCGCGGACCTCATCCATGGTGAAACACACTCGGGAGCGTGCGGATTCGCCGCCGACCTTACTCACGATGTCCTTGAACCGCTGCCGGTCCTCGCCGCGTTGGATCGCCTCGAAGTCGGCGCCGATCATCTCGACGCCGTACTTCTCGAGGATGCCCTGCTCGTACAGTGCGACCGCGGTGTTCAGCGCGGTCTGGCCGCCCAGCGTGGCCAGCACCGCGTCGATCCTGTTACCGCGCTCGGCCTGTTGCTTGATGACCCGTTCGACGAAGGCAGCGGTGATCGGCTCGACGTAGGTGTGGTCGGCGTACTCCGGGTCGGTCATGATCGTCGCCGGATTGGAGTTGACGAGGCTGACCTGCAGCCCCTCCGCGCGGAGCACCCGGCAGGCCTGTGTGCCCGAGTAGTCGAACTCGCAGGCCTGACCGATGATGATCGGCCCGGATCCGATCACGAGGACGTGGTTCAGATCGGTGCGCTTCGGCATTAGTCGCGGCCCCTCGCCATCAGGTCGACGAACTGGTCGAAGAGGTAGTTGGCATCATGCGGGCCCGCCGCCGCCTCCGGGTGGTACTGCACCGAGAAGGCGCGCCCGTCGACCAGTCGGATGCCCTCGACCACACCGTCGTTGGCGCAGGTGTGGCTGACCTCCGCCGGGCCGAACGGCGTGTCGAACCGCTCGCCGGCTTCGCCTTCCAGCGCGAAGCCGTGGTTCTGTGCGGTGACGGCGACCCGCTTCGTGATGTGGTCGATGACCGGCACGTTGATGCCGCGGTGCCCGAACACCATCTTGTATGTCGAGCGGCCGAGTGCACGGCCGAGGATCTGATTGCCGAAACAGATGCCGAACAGCGGGATTCCGGCGCCGAGCGCCTCGCGGGTGACGCCGACGACGTGGTCGGCGGTCGCAGGATCGCCGGGCCCGTTGGACAGGAAAACGCCGTCGGGCTTGAGTTCGGCGATCTGCTCGAAGGTCGTCGACGAGGGCACGACATGGCTGCGGATGCCGCGACGGGCGAAGTTGCGCGGTGTGTTGGTCTTGATGCCGAGATCGATGGCCGCGACGGTGAATCGTTGTCCCGCATCGGGTTCGACGACGTAGCTGCCGTCGGTGCTGACCTCGCCCGCCAGATCGGCGCCAAGCATCGAAGCCTGTCCTCGGACTCGGTCGAGCAACGTGTTCACGGCCGCGTCGTCCTGGCCCGATGTCGCCGCCAATGCGGGACCGCTGAAGATCCCGGCCTTCATCGAACCGAAGTTGCGCAGGTGGCGCACCACCGCGCGGGTATCGATACCGGCGATGCCGACGACGCCCTGCCGGGCGAGTTCGTCTTCGAGCGTTCCGGTCGCCCGCCAGTTGGAAGCCCGCGGCGACGGATCGCGAACGGCATAGCCGGCGACCCAGATCTTGTCGCCGCGGCTTTCCGCGTCCTCGTGGTTCCAGCCGGTGTTGCCGATCTGCGGCGCGGTCGCGATCACGATCTGGCGGTGATAGCTGGGGTCGGTCAATGTCTCCTGGTAGCCCGACATCCCGGTGGAGAACACCGCCTCGCCGAGCGTCTCCCCGACGGCCCCGAACGGCGTACCGGTGAAGATCCGTCCGTCGTCGAGAACCAACACCGCCTTGTTGGTCATGCTGCGTCCTCCCCCACCCACTGGGCGTACTCCGCGCGGTCGTTGCCGCGGAACCCGGTGTCGATCTCCGTGCCTGACGGTAGCCGCCACCTGATCGCGAGGATGCCTTGGTGGGTCATGGCCTTGCCCGCGATTCCGCGTTCGGTGCGGATCGCGGTGATCGACTCGTCGGGAATCCAGATCGGCTGGGCCCCGGTTCGCGCAAGCATGATGCCCTCGGGATAGCGGGTCAGCACCGCTTTCGTCCGATAGCCGAGGTCGCCGACCGCGATGCGGTCCTGCCAGCTCGGGGCCAGCGTGCTGCCGACGTAGAGGCCCTTGGTCGCCGGCACGATCGCCGATCCGACGATGTCGGGCATCGGCGGAAGCGTGCCGATCAGCTCGGCCTGCCGCAGGGCGCGGTGCCGCCAGCCCCGCAGGATCGCCTGGACCGCCAGGCCCAGCGCCACCGCGAGAACGGCGGCGACAATCAGCGATCCAACGAGCGTGCCGGTGTTCATGCGCGATCCGCCTGCGCTTCTCGCTGGATGTTCATGTGGGCGATTTTCCGTCTCTCGCGGTGACCTTGCCACGCAGAAGGGTCAAGGTCACAACACCGGGCAGCGTCATGGACTCGTACGGGGTGTTGTCCGATCTGCTGGCCATCTCGGCGCCGGCGACCGTCCAGGTCGCGTCCGGGTCGACGACGGTGAGGTTGGCGGGCTCGCCGACCTCCAGCGGCCTGCCCTGGTCGGGCAGCCCGACGATGCGCGCCGGGTTCTCGCTCATCACCCTGGCCACGTCACGCCAGGTGAACAGCCCGGGTCGCACCATCGTCTCGACGACGACCGACAGCGCGGTCTCCAGGCCGAGCATGCCGGGCCTGGCGTTGGCGAACTCGCACATCTTCTCGTGCTCGGCGTGCGGCGCGTGGTCGGTCGCGACGCAGTCGATGACGCCGTCGACGAGCGCTTGGCGCAACGCCTCGGCGTCGTCGGACTCGCGAAGCGGCGGGTTGACCCGGTTGCGGCCGTCGTAGCTGCCGAGCCTGGTGTCGTCGAGCAGCAGGTGGTGGGGCGTCACCTCGGCGGTGATCGCAATGCCCTGTTCCTTTGCCCACCTGACGATCTCGACCGTGCCCGCGGTCGAGGCGTGACAGATGTGCACGCGGGCGCCTGCGTCTCGGGCCAGCAGCGCGTCGCGCGCGACGATGGACTCCTCGGCGGCGCGCGGCCAACCGGCCAGCCCGAGGCGGGCGGCGTTGGGCCCTTCGTGCGCGACCGCGCCGACCGTCAGGCGGGGTTCCTCCGCATGCTGCGCGACCAGCACGCCGAGGCCGGTGGCGTATTCGAGGGCACGGCGCATCACCAACGGATCGTGCACGCAGATTCCGTCGTCGGAGAACATGCGGACCTGCGCGGCGCCGGCGGCCATCATGCCCATCTCGGTCAACTGCGTCCCGGCCAGGCCCATGGTCACCGCACCGACCGGGTGGACGTCGACGAGGCCGACCTGCTGGCCGCGGTGCCATACGTGGTCGGTCACCACCGGGCTGTCGGCGACGGGGGTGGTGTTGGCCATCGCGAAGACCGCCGTGTAGCCGCCCAAAGCTGCTGCGGCAGAACCGGTTTCGATGTCCTCGGCGTACTCGCGGCCTGGTTCGCGCAAGTGGGTGTGCAGGTCGACGAAGCCGGGTAACAAGACCTGACCCGACGCGTCGACGACGTCCCAGTCTTTGTCGAGGCCCCCGGAGTCGGACAGGTCCGCGCCGATGTCGGCGATTTGGCCGCCGTCGACCAGCACGTCGACCCGGTCCCCCTCGCCGTAGAGCTGCACTCCACGAATCAACACCGGGCTCATGCGCTGATCGCCTCCCGATCGGCACCGACGAGTAGGTGAAACAGCACCGCCATCCGGATGTGCACACCGTTGGAAACCTGTTGCAGCACCGCCGATTGCGTGGAGTCCGCGACCGACGACGAAATCTCCATGCCGCGCAGCATGGGCCCCGGGTGCAGCACCACCGCGTTGCCCGGCAGCAGCGCCTGCCGCTTCTCGGACAGTCCGTAGCGCACGGAGTACTCGCGCGCTGACGGGAAGAACCCGCCTGTCATGCGTTCGGCCTGCACCCGCAGCATCAGCACGGCGTCGGCGGTGGGCAGCTCGGCGTCGAGGTCGTGCGACACGGTCACCGGCCATCCCGCGACCCCGACCGGCAGCAGCGTCGGCGGCGCGACGAGCACCACCTCGGCACCGAGCGTGTCCAGCAGCAGGACATTGGAGCGGGCCACCCTGCTGTGCAGGACGTCGCCGACGATCACCACCCGCTTGCCCTCGATCCCGCCGAGACGCTGGCGGATGGTCAGCGCGTCGAGCAGCGCCTGCGTCGGATGTTCGTGCGTGCCGTCCCCGGCGTTGATCACCGACGGGCCGCCGCCGTCGTCGGTGGCCGTCCACTCAGCGAGCTGTTGGGCCGCCCCGGACGCGGAGTGGCGGATGATCAGCGCGTCGGCGCCCGCTGCACGCAGCGTCAGAGCGGTGTCGCGCAGCGATTCGCCCTTGGCGACCGACGAGCCGGATGCGCTGACGTTGATGACGTCGCCGCTCATCCACTTGCCCGCCACCTCGAACGACACCCGGGTGCGGGTCGAGTTCTCGTAGAACATCGTGATGACCGTGCGGCCGCGCAGCGTCGGCAGCTTCTTGACCTCGCGCCCGAGCAGTGCCGCGCTGAATCGGTCGGCGTCGTCGAGGATCGCGGTGGCCTCGTCGCGGGTCAGATCGGCCGCTGAGAGCAGATGTCGTGGACTCATCGGGGCGGCCCTCCGTGCGATGCGATGGCCACGCCGTCGAACCCGTCGTGCTCGGTCAGGCGAACCTTGATGTTGTCGCTGCGCGAGGTCGGCACGTTTTTGCCGACGTAGTCGGCGCGCAGCGGGAACTCACGATGGCCGCGGTCGACGAAGACCGCCAGCTGCACCGCGCGGGGGCGGCCGATGTCGCGAAGGGCATCGAGCGCGGCGCGCACCGTGCGGCCTGAATACAGCACGTCGTCGACCAGGACGACGACCGTCCCGTCGATGCCCTCCTCGGGGATGGACGTCACTTCGAGCGGCCGGAGAGGCTTGGTGTTGAGGTCGTCGCGGTAGAGGGTGATGTCGAGGGCGCCGTGCGGGACGTCGATGTCGGCGAACTCTTTGATCTTGTCGGCGAGGCGCGCCGCCAGCGCGACGCCGCGGGTGGGAATGCCGAGCAGGATGACGCGGGGACCGTCGGCGCCGTCGAGGGCGGTCTTCTCGATGATCTCGTGGGCGATGCGGGAAACGGTCCTACCGACATCCCCCGCGGTCATCAATTCCCGGTCGGTGTCTGAAGAGTCGGCGGCGCCCAAGGGCCCAGACCTCCTTCTCCGCCTCTCTGGACGGATCGTTAAAGGACGTCGAACTGCGGGGCAGCTTAGCACCCGCTTTTCAGAGGCCTCTGCCGCGACACCACGTCAGACGGCTGCCGTCCCTCCTATCGTTACGGCGTACAGCGTGTTGTCGCCCGGGTCGGCAACATATAGCGTGCCGTTGGGAGCAAAGTAGACGCCGCGGTAGCTCGCATTCCCCTGGGCGTCTGTCACGAATGACCCGACCTTGGCGCCTGTCGCCGTGTCGTACACGGTGATCGTCTTGCCATCTGGCTCGGGCACGTACAGCCGACTGCCATCCGGGCTGACCGCGGAGTATCGCTCGGTGAGGTAGGTCTCCTTCATGTAGTTGGGACTCGACGGGTCCGTATCGATGATCGACACGGTCATCCCTCCACTGTCCGGGTCATACACGTGCACGTAGGCGTGCCTGCGATCTGAGCTGATCGCAAAGGTCGTCGGCGATGACCACGGCGACCCGGCATGCGAGGTGAGGCGGATGGAACCGAGAGTCTCCCTCATCTCCTTGTCGTAGACGTTGACGTCGGCATAGTAGAAGTCCTCGTCGATTGCGAAGACCCGTCCGTCCACGGCGATCTCGATGTCTTTGGCATAGATAGGACCTGTCGTATTGATGACCTCGTTGGTGTCGGTATCGATCACCGTCACCGACGAAAGGACCGCATAATCAACGACATAGGCATGCCTTGCGTACAGCCGCTTGCCATCTGGACTGAGGACCAATTCCTGAAGACCGGCCGAATAGCCGTATCCACATTCATCACAGTTCGAAATCTCGACGGTGTCGAGGACGGCGCTCGTCTGATTGTCGACCACTCGAACCGACATGTAACCGGCCTCGTATCGACGCGTTCCGTCGGGCGACACCACGGGAGGTTCGTTGTAGAGGGCGGTCGAATCGGTGATCGTGTTGGTGCGAGTGTCGATTCTCCAGATCACGTCGCCGCCATAGACGAAGGCGTTGTCGCCGCTGAACGCCACAGCGGTCGGATATGTGTTGACCGGAATCGCGGTGACGGTGACCGGTATTTGAGGCACTACTTGAGTCGGAGCAATCGTCACGCTGACCGGTACGTCCTTGTAAGCGCCGAGGGAATCGGTCGCCCGCACCGTGAAGGTTGCGGTGTCTGTGGTGGAGGTGTGTGCCGCTTGGTCGCGTGCTGCCGGTGTGGGGGTGAATGTGTAGCTTCCGTTTCCGGTGATGGTGACATCGCCGATCTTGGTGCCGGTGATGGTGCTGCTGACCGGTTGGGTTGTCGCGGTGTAGGTGACGGTGTCGCCGTCCCAGTCCTTGACGTTCAGTGATCCAGTGACCACTCCAGCCGAGTTGGTGGCATCGACCGACGGATCAGCCGTGGTGACCGGTGCGGTGTTGCCCCGGGCAAGAGACAGCACCCGCAGACTGTTGGCCGCCGCGTCGGTGATGTAGACCTTGCCGTTGGTCGCTGAACCGTCCACCGCGATAACCGGCGCACGGGCGCCAGAAGTAGGCGCGGAGTTGACCACCGTGGTGGAGACCACCGCATTGGTTGCGGTATTGATCACCGAGACCCGGTAGTTGGCCATCGTCACATAGGCCTGGGCGCCATCGGGGGTGACCACCACCGACGTCGGCGCGGCCTGCATATTGATCGTGGCGACCTGAGCCAGCGTCGAACTGTTCAACACCAACACCCGATTGAGCATGAAACCCTGCTGGGTCACATACAGCTTGCCGCCGCTGACCGCCAACCCCGTCGGCCCCGTCACCGACGACTTCGTCTGCGCCACCCGATTGGTCGCGGTGCTGATCACCGAAATCGAATTACCATTCTTATTGGCGACATACACCTTGTCGCCGCTGACGGCCAACGCACTGGGCGCCGACCCCACCGTCGTCGTTGCCACCACCGTGTTGGTGGCCATACTGATCCGCGACACAGTGTTGCTGCCGGCATTGGCCACCCACACACTGTCGCCACTGACCGCCAACGCCGTCGGCGTCGTACCCACCGTCACCGTGGCCACCACAGTGTTGGACTGCGTATCAATGCGCTGCACCGTGCGACTACCCGAATTGGCCACCCACACCGACTTGCCGTCCGGGCCGACCGCGACCGCAGTCGGCGAGGTCTGCACCGCCACCGTCGCGACCACCTGATTGGTATCGGTGTTGAGCACCCTCACCGTCCGAGCCGTCGCATCGGCCACATATGTGCGGTTGCCATACGTCGCCACCGCCGACGGGTTGGCTCCACTCCCCAACGCCAACGTGCTGCTCACCGCCAACGTCGACACCGCCGGCAACACCGCCACCGACACCGTCACCGGCGTCGACACCTGCCCATCACTCACACTCACCATGAACGTGTCGAAATCCGGCGCCGACGTCGACTGCGCAGCCAACCGCGCCCCCGTCGACGGCTGATACGTGAACACACCGGTGTCCCTATCGATCGACACCGTCCCCTTCGTCGGCGCACCCGCACCCGAGACAGGCACCGAATACGACAACGCATTCCCATCGACATCAACACCATTGACCGTGCCAGCAACCGCGCCCGTCGCCTGATTCACCGTCGGCGCGGAGACCGTCGCTGTCGGCGCCGAATTCACCGCGGCCGCCATCAACATGAAGCTGTCCCGCCCGGAGTCCACCGTGCGTGCCATCAATTCGTTCTGCAGACCTGATGTACCGATTGCCACGGACACCAAACCGCTACCGCCGAAGGCGAGTACGTCACCGTCTGAATCGACGGCGATCGCCTGCGATGCCCTGGCCGACGAATCGCTCATGTATCCGGGGAACCGGACGGCACCGACGACGGCCCGCGTTGCGGCGTCGATGACGACGATATCTTCGCCGTTCGCAACGTAGATTCGGTCGCCATCCGGACTCACCGCGATGGAAGTCGGCCGCGCGGTGACGGCCATCCAATGCGGCACGCCGATGACGATGGGATCGCCGACCACGACTCGCTGCGTGAGGTCGATCACCGACACTGTCGAGTTATCCGGGTCGCTGATGTAGGCCAGCTTGCCGTCAGGACTGAGGGCGATGTCACCCGGATTACCGTTGTATGAGCGCGGGCCGAGCGGAATGTATGCGACTGCCTTGGTGGCGGTGTCGATCACCTGAATCCGGTTGTAATACCCGTCCGCAACGTAGAGGGTGCGGCCGTCGGAGCTGATCACCATGTCTGTTGTGTCAGGCGTTGTCGACATGGTCCCGATGACAGTTCGGCTGCTGGTGTCGATGATGCTCAGCGCACCGTTCGCGCCGTCGTGGGCGAGGTATAGTCGGGTGCCGTCGGGACTGAACACCATGTCGTTTCCGCCGGTCGCCACGGCGATCGGCTGACCAACAGGCGTCAGCGTATTGGGGTCGAGTTCGATGATCTTGCCTTCGAGCCAGTTGGCAACGAAAACGCGACTGCCGTTGGGACTTACGACCACGTTGCCCGGGTAGTTCAGCGTCGAGCCCGAGGCGAGCGGCTGGGACGTGCGAATCACCGTATTGGTGGTGGTATCGATCGCCGTCACGGTCCACTGGTTCTTGTTGAAGACGTACGCGCGTGCACCGCTGACTGCGATGGTGGGCCCCGAGCCGGGCAGGGGAATCTGCGTCTGAATCGCGGCAAGCTCCGGTACCCGAACGGGGACGGTCACCGTGAACGTCGCCGTGTCGCGGCCGTCGGTCGCGAGACCGTAAACGAATCGAGGCCGCCGGCACTGCGTTCCGATGCGAACGGGGTGTAGGTGTAGACGCCCGTCGCGGAATCCACGGTAGCCGTTCCCCTGGTCGGGCTACCACTGACGGCATAGGTAACCGCGTCCCAGTTCGGGTCGAAAACGTTCAGCGACCCAGATATCCGGCCGTTCACCGGATCCGCAGGGTTCACCTCCGGAGCGTTGTACGCGATCGGTGCCACGTTGATCGTGAGCACTTCGAGATTGACCCACGGGCTCACACTCGAGGTGCCGTCGCTGATCGTGACGCGGAACGAGTCATAGCCGTTCTCGGGATAGATCGTCGCGCTCTCGCGCATCTCCCGCGACGGGATGTAGGAGAATTCGCCAGTTGAGTTGTTGAAGGTGAACGATTGAGCGCCGTACGGGCCCCACATCAGTTGATAGGTAAGAGGATCCCCATCGACATCGCTGGCAATCACCGTTCCGCGCACCTCGCCGGTGACAGCGTCGAGTGCGTAGAAGTACTGGAATTCCGGTGCTGTGGGTGCGTGATTGATCGTCAGCGGCTGAATCGGCACGTTGGTGACGGGAACGGTAATCACACCTCCGCGACCGTCGGTCGCGGTGACGCTGAAGGTTGCGGTGTCTGTGGTGGAGGTGTGTGCCGCTTGGTCGCGTGCTGCCGGTGTGGGGGTGAATGTGTAGCTTCCGTTTCCGGTGATGGTGACATCGCCGATCTTGGTGCCGGTGATGGTGCTGCTGACCGGTTGGGTTGTCGCGGTGTAGGTGACGGTGTCGCCGTCCCAGTCCTTGACGTTCAGTGATCCAGTGACCACTCCAGCCGAGTTGGTGGCATCGACCGACGGATCAGCCGTGGTGACCGGTGCGGTGTTGCCCCGGGCAAGAGACAGCACCCGCAGACTGTTGGCCGCCGCGTCGGTGATGTAGACCTTGCCGTTGGTCGCTGAACCGTCCACCGCGATAACCGGCGCACGGGCGCCAGAAGTAGGCGCGGAGTTGACCACCGTGGTGGAGACCACCGCATTGGTTGCGGTATTGATCACCGAGACCCGGTAGTTGGCCATCGTCACATAGGCCTGGGCGCCATCGGGGGTGACCACCACCGACGTCGGCGCGGCCTGCATATTGATCGTGGCGACCTGAGCCAGCGTCGAACTGTTCAACACCAACACCCGATTGAGCATGAAACCCTGCTGGGTCACATACAGCTTGCCGCCGCTGACCGCCAACCCCGTCGGCCCCGTCACCGACGACTTCGTCTGCGCCACCCGATTGGTCGCGGTGCTGATCACCGAAATCGAATTACCATTCTTATTGGCGACATACACCTTGTCGCCGCTGACGGCCAACGCACTGGGCGCCGACCCCACCGTCGTCGTTGCCACCACCGTGTTGGTGGCCATACTGATCCGCGACACAGTGTTGCTGCCGGCATTGGCCACCCACACACTGTCGCCACTGACCGCCAACGCCGTCGGCGTCGTACCCACCGTCACCGTGGCCACCACAGTGTTGGACTGCGTATCAATGCGCTGCACCGTGCGACTACCCGAATTGGCCACCCACACCGACTTGCCGTCCGGGCCGACCGCGACCGCAGTCGGCGAGGTCTGCACCGCCACCGTCGCGACCACCTGATTGGTATCGGTGTTGAGCACCCTCACCGTCCGAGCCGTCGCATCGGCCACATATGTGCGGTTGCCATACGTCGCCACCGCCGACGGGTTGGCTCCACTCCCCAACGCCAACGTGCTGCTCACCGCCAACGTCGACACCGCCGGCAACACCGCCACCGACACCGTCACCGGCGTCGACACCTGCCCATCACTCACACTCACCATGAACGTGTCGAAATCCGGCGTCGACGTCGACTGCGCAGCCAACCGCGCCCCCGTCGACGGCTGATACGTGAACACACCGGTGTCCCTATCGATCGACACCGTCCCCTTCGTCGGCGCACCCGCACCCGAGACAGGCACCGAATACGACAACGCATTCCCATCGACATCAACACCATTGACCGTGCCAGCAACCGCGCCCGTCGCCTGATTCACCGTCGGCGCGGAGACCGTCGCTGTCGGCGCCGAATTCACCGCGGCCGCCATCGTGGAGAACATCAAGCTCGACTGCTCGGGCTGATCCGCGGGGATGCGGGAGTCGGCGTCGCTGACGACCGCTTGCCGCGACGCGCGACGCCCGCCGGCCATGAAGATTGACAGCAACGGCGATTCACTGGTGGCCGGCTGCTTGCCATCCGCCGTCGGAGCCAACGTCACAAACGGCAAGAACCCCGAGACAGGCGAATGGGCAAGCGGTTTCGTCACCGCGGTCATCCTAGCGAGTACCTGCTTCTGCGACCCTGGGCGGTAAGCGGCGACGGCATGATATCGACCGGTGCACCGGTCGACTGCTTGATCTGGGTGCCGGAGTCGACCGCAGGAGCGATATCGACAGACGGTGTCTGAGTCCGGGTCTTGAGCTTCGGCGGCGATTTCGTTGCCGATTTCGACGATGGCGAAGCGAGTGACAAGACCTTCGTCTTGACTGTCGGTCGCTTCTTCGGCGGATCGGCATCGTCGTCCTTCTTCTTCGACTTTGCACCGGCGCTACCGGGCATCGTCGAGGTGATCGGACCACCGGAGCTGCCGACCTTCATTCCGCCGCCAGCGCTGTCTTCATTCTTGCCGCTCTCAGGGTCATCGTCGTCATCACCGGAGCCACCGGGATCGCCGCCACCGTCGACGTCGCCATCAGACGGATCGCCCACGTCAGCGTCCGGATCGTCTTGTTGCGATGGCGCCGAGACCCCCGGCGGGTTGGACGGATCGGCCTCGCCCTCCGGGCCCGCCCAAGCCACACCCGGCACTCCTACGATGACCGCGCCGACACCCAGCGCAACTGCCAGCGCCCCAACGCGCCCGACATAAGTTGCAGACCTCATCGCGCTACCTCCCGCTTCATGCGGGCCACCGACCGGCGCTGAATGAGCGTTAGTCCTCCCCCGATCAGTTGCCACGCATCCGAACTCGCGACACCTCTAAGTGTTGTCTTCGCAGCGTGCGGGGCATAGAGAAGTCAACCGAAGACTCGACCGAAGAGTTTTCTCCGCGGCGAAGTACGCTGGCGCCGATGAATCTCGACGCCAACAGGGCCTCCATCAACGAGGCGATCGACGGCGGTCTGCTGGCCGGAGCGGTCACCCTGGTGTGGCAGGCCGGTGAGGTACTCCAGGTCAACGAACTCGGCTACCGCGACGTCGAAGCCCGGTTGCCGATGCAGCGCGACACCATGTTCCGCATCGCGTCGATGACCAAGCCCGTCACCGTCGCCGCGGCGATGACGCTGGTCGACGAAGGCAGGCTGGCGCTGACGGATCCGGTGTCGAAGTGGCTGCCGGAGTTGTCCGATATTCGGGTGATGACCGATCCACGCGGCCCGCTGGACGACACCGTCCCCGCAGAGCGTCCGATCACCATCGACGATCTGATGACCCATCGCAGCGGTTTCGCCTACGCGTTCTCGGTGCCCGGTCCGCTGGCGCGCGCGTACGCGAAGTTATCCCACCGGCAGGACCAGGACGGCTGGCTGGCCGATCTGGCCAAAGCTTCCGCTGGCGCATCAACCTGGCGCGCGGCTGACTTACAGCGTCTCGACCGATGTGCTGGGTATCGCTCTGTCGAGGATCGAAGGCAAGCCGCTGGCCGAGGTGCTCGAAGAACGCATCCTCGAACCGACCGGTATGCCCGACACGGGGTTCAGCGTCGGACCCACCGGCAGGCAACGCGCTGCGACGATGTACCAGCTCGACGGTGACTCGCTCCGCCACGACTCGATGGGGCCTGCCCCCATCAGTGATCCACCGCTGTGCAGCGGCGGTGCGGGTCTGTGGTCGACGGCCGACGACTACTTGCGATTCATACGCATGCTTCTCGGGTTCGGAACGCTGGACGGCAAGCGCGTGCTCTCCGACGAGTCCGTCCGGCTGATGCGGACCGACCGGCTGACCGATCAGCAGCGGCAGCATCCCTTCCTCGGCATGCCGTACTGGGTCGGCCGCGGCTTCGGGCTGAACCTGTCGGTGGTCACAGATCCTGCCAAGTCGCGCCAGCTGTTCGGTCCCGGGGGTAAGGGTGCGTTCACGTGGCCAGGCGCGTACGGGACGTGGTGGCTGGCCGATCCTTCGGCCGATCTGATACTGCTCTACCTCATCCAGAACCAGCCGGACATGTCGGGTGACTCCGCCGCCGCGGTGGCGGGCAATACCTCACTGGCGAAACTTCAAGGCGTGCAACCGAAGTTCGTGAGGCGTACCTATCAGGCGCTGGACATCTAGTCCGCACTCCCCCACCGCGAAACTGAACGCTAATTGCCGAGGGCGGCACCGAGCTCGTGACGGGTCCGGATCTGGAGCTTGCCGTACGCATTGGACAGATGCAGCTCCACCGTGCGCAGTGTCACGAAGAGCGACTGTGCGATTTCTTTGTTGCTCGAGCCTCCCGCCGCCAGCTCCGCTACACGCCTCTCGCTGGCGGTCAGGGCGTCAGCGCCGATGCCCGCACGCCTCCTGGGACGTCCGCCTGCCGCGCGCAGTTCCCCCTCGGCGCGATCTGCCAGCGGCGTGGCACCACACCGGTGCGCCAGTTCCATTCCCTCACGCAGGATGTCGCGGGAGGTGATCACTTGCCCATCGGCACGCATCGCGGTGCCGAGATCGACGTATGCCTGCGCGCGCCACAGCAGAGCAGGCGACACGGCCAGGATCTCCGCCGCCTGCTGCAGCAGTTCCACTCCGTGTTTCCCGCCTGCCAACACTCCGCGAACCCGCAGCGCTGCACCGATCCTGCGGCGCGATTCTGCGAACGTCGCCGCCGCATACGCGGCTTCGGCCACCTCTCGCGCGGCGTCCCCGTCACCGACCGCACAGAGCACAGGTACCAGCGCGACCCGTGCATCGTTCGCCCATGGAAAGAGTCCGCGGCTCAACTCGATTCGCCGTAACACGTCCTCCAAGTCGGTCTGGGCTCGGGCGTAGTCCCCCGTCGCAGCGCGGCATCGCCCGCGTGCGAGAAGCGGCAACACGGAGAACAAGCTCGGTCCAAGCTCACCATCCATGCCCCGCTCTCCGATGAGCACTTCCGCTTCATCGGCTCGGCCCTGGTCGGCCAGCGATTCGACGACGACGACGAGACCGGGCGTCTTCGTGTAATCGGCTTCCCGCCCATGCAGTTCGACAGCCGCGCGCCCGTCCGCCTCGGCGGCCCGCAGGTCTCCGCTGCGATGCCGGCCCAGCCCGCGCAGCCACAAGGCGCGGGCCAGCCATTGCGGGGAACCGACTCGCTCGGCGTGACGAATCGCGTGCGACAACATGCGATCCGCAACCCCATAGCGTTCGGCCTCGATCAGGCAGATGGTGATGTTCGTCCGCCAGAGCGGGTGCCCGCCCTCGCTGATGAGCGCAGGATGGGATGCGACCTTCTCGGCCAACTCGCCGGCCAAGGCGATCGGTCCGGTGTTGAGCGCGCTGCGCGCGACGAACGAATGTAGAAGGCATTCGGCGCCGGTGGCAGCGGGCAGCTCAGCGAATCGACGCGCTTCGTCCTCGTACTTGACCGGCAGGTCGGGGTTGAGCAGAAGCGCGCCGAGCCTGGCAGCTTCGAGCTGGAGCGCGAGTTCCCGATCGTGTGCTCCGACGTCCGCCGCAGCCCGCTCGTACAGCGGAAGCTGTTCACGCTGATGTTTCGCGTTTGGATGAGTGGTCCACGCCAACGCGGCGAAGGCCCGGGCACGCAGCACCGGGTCGGCGGTCGTCTCACCGGCCTCAGTGAGGTGATGACGCGCATCGGCCTCGCCGATTTCGTGTTCGGCGTTTCCCAGTTCGAATAACACGAGCGGTCGATCGCCGTCGGAAGGCGGTTCGGCAAGCGCCCGGCGCAATAACGCAACTGCGGTATCGGGAGCGCCCCCGGCGAGGGCCGACTGCGCCGCCGCCCGCAACATCGCGACCACGTCGGTCTTGCCGCTGGGCAGAACGGCCAGGAGATGCACGCCAACGGCGCCGGGATCCGCCTGTTGCGAGTGCAGCAGGCGTGCGGCGCGAACGTGTAGATCGGCTCGCTCGGCGACTGACAGGTCCTCATAGATCGCGGTCCGAACGATCGGGTGAACGAACCGCAACGGCTCGCCGGGAACGAGGACGGCGGCTCGGGCGAGCTCGTCGGCCAGGAGGTATGCGGTAGACGGATCGATTCCGGTCAGCTCCGCGCACGTGGCGAGCCGTGCCTGCTCTCCCAGAACCGCGACCGCCCGAGCCATCGCCGATGCCTGCGGGTGAGAGTCATTCACACGCAGCAGCACCGCGGCGGCCACCCGCTCGGGTGCCACCCGTCCCACATCGTCAGGATCGATCCGGTTCACCGGTCTGCCGTCTCGGCGAAACTCGCCGAGTAGCTCGGAGAGCAGAAACGGATTGCCGCCCGTCGCCTGGCTACAGGCTCGGCACAGTTCGGCGCTGGCGTCGTCACCGATGTCTGCCCGCACCATCCTCGCGACCGCCGATTGACTGAGCGGCTGCGGACGAACTATCGGCGGACAGGCCTGCACGAGCAACGACCCGAGATGTGGTCGGTGCATGTCGCTACCGGCTCGAGCTGTCAGCGCCACCACCACCGGCAGACCGCCGAGCCGATTGGCGAGGTGCAACAGAAACCGAAGAGAGGGTTCATCTGCCCATTGCGCGTCGTCGACCGCGAGTACCAACGGGCCTCGTTCTGCGACATTGACTACCAACCAGTAAAGGCCGTGCAAAGTAGCGAAGGCGACGTCGCCGGTCTTCTCGGCTGCCCTGATGTCGGTGAATACCGGCTCGGCCAACCGTGCGGCGCCCGCCAACAGCCGGGCGCGCTCTGCGCGGTCCGCTCCCACAACCGTGGCTTCGAGCAATTGACGAACGACTCCGAACCCGAACCCGCGTTCGAGTTCCCCCGCACGCGCCGTCAGCACCGCGATGTCCTTGACGGACGCTCGACGACGAAGCTCGTCCAACAGTGCCGTCTTACCGATTCCCGGCGGCCCTTCGATGAGGACGATGCGTCCAGCACCGGTCTGCGCTTCCGCTAACGAGTTGTCGATCGCAGCGAGATCTTTCTCTCGGTCGAGAAGCGGAAGTCGCCCGGCCGGCAAAGACGCTTCGGCCGGGTACCGGGAAGTCGACTCTGCGCCGGTCTTCCCCGCTCCCAAGACCATCCTCATATGAGAGCACCTCGGCAGGAACCTGAGCGCGGATTCGCATGACTGCGCCGTTCATTTACGCCTTGAAAGTCGACTGGTGTCGTAGCGTTCCAAAGGGCACAGACCGCCCGGGGGAGGGTCAGGATGCCGAAGCGGGAGACGTGGACTCGTCGGCTACTCGCCGTGGCCGCGTGCCTGATTCTTGTCCTTGTCGGTTGCGGCAACAACGAGTCGCCGCGCACCGAGCAGGGCACCACCCGTATCCGGGTCGCCCTCTTCCCCGGTGGAAGCACGCTGCCCGCACACGCTGCGATGGTCGACGGCCTGTGCAGCCGCAACGGACTCGATGTCGAGTTGACCGAGGGCACGGACCTGCCGCTCTTCATGGCGGCACTCACCAAGGGGCAGTACGACATCGTGATGAGTGTGCCCACACTCGCGCTCGTCGGCGCGGAGAAGCGACTCGATGTTACGGTCGTCGCGGGAATGCAGCGGCAGTCCACCGAGCGGCCGAACGCCGTGTGGCTCACCAGAGATCCCACCGTCTCCACACTCGCCCAGCTCAAGGGCAAGGTCATCGCCGTACCGTCGTTGACCGGGATCATCACGGACGCTCTGATATACCTTCTGAAACGAGAGGGTGTGGAGCGGGACGAAGTAAAGCTTGTGCAGACTCCATTCCCCACCATGGGCGACCAACTCCACGCCGGTAACGTCGACGCCGCGGTGGCAACGATTCCGTTCTACAGCGCCATCGTCGAGCGGGGGTTCACCGCTCACGACGACGTCATCGTGGAAGCGGTCAAGGCGGCCAGTGCCGGAACCGTGGACACCGCAATAACATCCGTATGGATCAGTTCGGCTGGATTCGCCCGACAGCACCCCGAGGCGATTGCCGCCTGGCGTAAGTCCCTGAACGAAGCGATCGAAAAACTGAACGGCAACGTCGCCGATGCGCGCACGCTGACGGAATCGTGGCTGCACATTCCGAGCGCTGTGGTCGCGCGCTCGCCAATGCCCGACTGGTCGGTCGACATAACGCCGGAAGATCTGGCACCTTACGTCGCGATCTCGCGGGCGGTGGGATCGACGCGCACTGACCCCGATCTCAATTCACTGGTGTGGCAAGGCCCGTGAACCGGCCTCTGTACCAGGTTGATTCGCTCTCTGTTGCGCTGCCCACCGCCGATGGCCCACAGCCGGTCCTGCACGCAATCTCGTTCGAGGTCCAAGCAGGTGAGATCGTCGCGATCATCGGACGCTCCGGTGTCGGTAAGACCACTCTGCTGCGTGTACTGGGTGGTCTCGTCGCAGCGTCATGCGGCGAGGTGACTTTCGACGGCATCCCGGTCGTTGCGCCTCCGACTGGCGTGGTCATGGTCTTTCAGGATTACGGCAACGCATTGCTGCCCTGGCGTACGGTCACCCGGAACGTCGAACTCGGTCTGGAAGGGCGGTTCAGCCGCGACGAGCGGCGCCGCAGAGTCGCCGAGGCGCTCACGATGGTCGGACTCGAGAACAGTGGTGCCGAGTATCCGTCGCGTCTTTCCGGAGGGATGGCCCAGCGGACGCAACTGGCCCGCGCGTTGGCGTTGAAGCCCAAGGTGCTATTGATGGACGAGCCGTTCGGGGCGCTCGACGCGATCACCAAGGCGGCGTTGCAGGATGTGCTGCTCGACGTTCAACGACGAACCGAGGCGACGGTGGTGTTCATCACCCACGACCTCGACGAAGCGATCTACCTGAGCGATCGCGTGATTGTTCTGGCCGGCTCACCCGGTGCTGTCGCGCTGACGGTCGACCTCGAGATTCCGCGTCCGCGCGATCAACTGACCACTCGCGAGACGCCCGACTATCTGCGGGTCCGACACCTGCTTGGGGAGACGTTGGCGGTCAGAAGATGACCAACCGCGCGAGGGGGTGGCTCATTGGACTGGCGCTGCCGACGGTGACCGTCGTGGCATGGCAGCTCTGCGAGTCGGTAGGCCTGATCCGGTACGAGTACCTACCCGCGCCGGTCGACGTGGCGGCCTCGCTTGCGGAGATGATCCGCAGTGGGGAACTGATCGCCGATGTGGCGTACACGCTGTTTGTATCCCTGACCGCCACCGCGACCGCGTTGACTTTGGGTGCAGCGCTTGGGTTGGCCATCGGGCTTCTTGCCGAAGTGCGGCGCTACAGCGTCGCGTCGATCGACTTCCTACGGGCCATCCCCGCAGTCGCGCTGGTCCCCATCGCGGTGATGACGATCGGACCATCCACGAAGACCGAGGTCGTACTCGCGGTCTACGCGGCACTGTGGCCGGTCGTGCTGTGCACTGCGGCGGGCGCGGAGGCAACACATCCGCGCCAGTACGACGTCGCGAAGATGCTGCATTTCTCCCGCGCACTGACGATACGGAAGGTAGTGGTGCCTGCGACGGTGCCCGGATGGCTCGTCGGTGCACGATTGGCGGCCGTCATCGCATTGCTCGTCGCGATCGCCACCGAAATGATCATGTATCAGCGCGGACTGGGCGGTGGCCTTGTCGGTGCGCTGAACGCCCTCGCGCCTGCGCGGGCGTGGGCATACGCACTCACCTGCGGTGTTATCGGATTTGCTCTCACCGCACTGCTCGGACGACTCGTCGCAGTCGCTTCCCCCGGCAGCCCGGCTGTCACTGGGCTCTCGGCATCGGTCGAGAGCACGGTGCTCCAACCGGCCACGTCACCTCGCGGATTATTGCCCGTGGCCGCCACACTGGTGGCGTGGCAGTTCGCCGCACCGGATGACACGGTGTTCCTCCCGCCACCGAGTGAATGGTTCAAAGCTGTTACACAGCTGCATGGTTCAGGAACGCTCACGCCGGCAGTCATACAGACCGTGTCCACGTACGCACTCGGCTTGGCGTTCGCGGTCGTCTTCGGTGGCGTCGCCGGCGTAGCGATAGGCGCATCGCACCGCATCGACGCCCTGCTCAGCCCGAGCATCGCCTTCCTGGTCGCGGTGCCAGGTGCCGCGATCGTACCGGTGGCGGCCTTGCTACTGGGTACCAGTCAACTCAGCGGCGTGGTCATCGTCGCGATGATCACCTCGTGGCCGGTGTTACTGGCGGCTGCCGCCGCGATGCGTACGGTTCCCGTTGTGCGACTTGAGATGTCGCATGCGCTCGGCCTGACGCCGCTACGCCGGTGGAGCAAGGTCGTCCTCCCGTCGCTGGCGCCCGGTATCTTGCTGGGGGTCCGCGTGGCGTCAGCCATGGCGCTCATCGTCACGTTGCTTGTGGACATCTTCGGCGTCGGCGCGGGCCTCGGTCGGCTGTTGATCGACAGCCAACAACGCTTTGAGAGCGCGACGGCGTGGGGTCTGATGATGTTGATCGGCGCCTTCGGCTATCTGACGAGTTCCGTCTTCGCCTGGCTGAACCGATCGGCTCACATGCAGCGTGACAGCACCCGGCCGAACTGGAGCAGCCGTTCCATCTGGGCCAGTCCCCCGTTGTCGACCGACTTGTCGAATCGGAACGATTCGCAGAAGTAATCGGTATCGGTGGCCGACTTGTCGTGGCTGCGGGTGACGAGCTGGTCAAGGGCCACGATCGGATCCCGCAGGTACACCTTGGCGGCATCCTCGAGGCCGTAGTACGGCGCCCACTCCTGCGGTGTGGCCTCGCGACAGCCTAAGTGCGCGGTGGAAGCCGATCTACTCAGGAACCGTCAGATCCACCTTGAAGAGCCGCAGAGGCGGCCCGAATCTGCGGGGTCACCAGCATCACCTGGCCGAGAACGCCGTTGACGAATCCCGGCGACTCGTCGGTGGACAGGTGCTTGGCGATCTCGACGGCCTCGTCGACGGCGACCGGTTCGGGAACATCCTCGGCGTGCAGCAGTTCCCACACCGCGACCCGCAGGATCGCCCGATCGACGGCGGGTAGTCGGTCCAGCGTCCAACCCTGTAGATGCGTCGCGATCAGATCGTCGATGTGCGCGGCGTGCTGCGTCACACCCTTGGCGACTGTCAGGGTGTATGCGTTCAGCGCCGACACGTCGGATTGCCTCTGCGCCAGAGCCTCTCGCGCTTCGGCGGCCTCTGCCGGGGTGATGCCGCGGGCTTCAGCCTCGAACAGCAGGTCGACGGCCCGCTTGCGGGCCTGGTGCCGGCCCCGGTCTGGTTTGGGTCTGGTCAATTCACTCGACCCAGATAACTGCCGTCGCGCGAGTCGATCTTCAGCTTGTCCCCGGTGTTGATGAACAGCGGGACCTGGATCTCTGCACCGGTTTCCACCGTCGCGGGCTTGGTGCCCGCACTGGATCGGTCACCCTGAAGACCGGGCTCGGTGTGGGTGACCGTCATTTCGACGGTCACCGGCAGTTCGATGTAGAGAGCAGTGCCGTTGTGGAAAGCCACCTGCACGGGAAGGCTTTCGAGCAGAAACCGTGCGTCGTCGCCGACCAGTGACTCCGGCAGATGATGCTGCTCGTAGTCCTGGCTGTCCATGAACACGAAGTCCGAGCCGTCCTTGTAGAGATAGGTGGTGTCACGACGATCCACCGTTGCGGTCTCCACCTTGACCCCTGCGTTGAACGTCTTGTCGACGACCTTGCCCAACAGCACGTTCTTGAGCTTGGTGCGCACAAACGCGGGACCCTTACCCGGCTTGACATGTTGGAACTCGACGATGGACCAGAGCTGGCCATCGATGTTCAGGACGAGCCCGTTCTTGAAGTCGGCGGTCGATGCCACGGCGGTACTACTCCTAGTCTCTCAACGACAGAATGGCCAGTTCTTTGGGGAACTGGGTAAGCAGGTCGGGCGCTTTCTCGCACACGACCAAGGTGTCCTCGATCCGGACACCGCCGCGATCGGGCAAGTAAACACCGGGCTCCACAGTCACCGCGGAACCAGCCAGCATCTTACCGGCGGCAGCCGCGTTGATCCCCGGCGCTTCGTGGATCTCGAGACCGACGCCGTGTCCGAGGCCGTGGGTGAAGTTCTCGGCGTATCCCGCATCGGCGATCACCTGCCTTGACGCGGCGTCCACGTCGCGTAACGCGACGCCGGGTTTGACCGCCTCCCGCCCGGCTCGCTGCGAGGCGGCGACCAGCTCGTAGAGGTCGCGCTGCCACTGGGCGGCGGGGCCGAGCACGAAGGTGCGCGTCATGTCGGAGTGATAACCGCACACCAGCGCACCGAAGTCGATCTTCACGAAATCGCCTGCCGCCAGCACTGCGTCGGTGGGCCGGTGGTGCGGGATCGCCGAGTTGGCGCCGGCAGCGACGATGGTCTCGAACGACGGCCCGTCGGCGCCGTGATCGCGCATCAACGACTCCAGCTCGCGGCCGACCTCGCGCTCGGTACGACCGGGCCGCAGACCACCTCGCTCGACCAGATCGGTCAGCGCCGCATCGGCCGCCTCGCACGCCAGCCGCAGCAGGGCGACCTCGCCGGCGTCCTTGACCTCCCGCAGCGCTTCGACCGCGCCCGCGGCACGGACCAGCTCGACGTCGCGTGCCTGTTTGGCCAGCGAATCGAACCCCTCGACCGTCACGACGTGGCTCTCGAAGCCGAGGCGTCGCACCCCCAAAGAGGCGGCCCGGCCCACCAGAAACGGCCCGCAAGCGCGCTCGATGACGATCTCGGCGTCGGGAACCTGCTGGGCGGCCTGGGTACGGTAGCGGCCATCGGTCGCCAGCACCGGTGTGTCGTCGTCAGCGCGAATCAGCAGCGCGGCGTTCGATCCCGTGAAACCGGACAGATAACGCACGTTGACCAGGCGCGTTACCAATATCGCGTCCAATCCCTCAGACTTCAAACGCTGCCGAAGTCGGTCTCGGCGCTGAGATATGGTCACAGGCCTTGACGCTACTCGCTAAGGTGATGCCCCATGAGCAAGTGGTTGCTGCGCGGACTGGTGTTCGCGGCCCTGATGGTCTTCATCCGATTGGTGCAGGGCACTGCAATCAATATCTGGGAAACCAAGGCGGGTCTGATCAGCATCACCCTCGTCGTCCTGTACGCCATCGCGGTGTTCATCTGGGGCTTCGTGGACGGTCGCGCGGACGCCCGCGCGAACCCGGACCCCGACCGCCGCGCCGACCTTTCGATGACGTGGCTGCTCGCCGGTCTGTTCGCCGGACTCGTCAGCGGCGCGGTCGCCTGGCTGATCTCGCTGTTCTACAAAGACCTCTATGTCGGCGGGCTGATCAACGAGCTCACCACCTTCGCGGCGTTCACCGCGCTGCTGACCTTCCTCGCCGCGATCGTGGGCGTGGCGCTCGGGCACTGGGTCATCGACCGCCACGCCGACGACACACCGCGTCAGCATCACGGCCTTGCAGCGGGCGATGACGACCGCGCGGACACCGACGTGTTCGCCGCTGTCCGTCACCCGGATGCCCCCGCCGACGAGACGCCGACCGAGCGCCGTCAGGAACAGGCCTAAGCGCGCAGCCGGACGCTAGTTCGGCCTCGCTACCTCCGCGTAAGCGGCCGCCAGCAGCGACGGGTCCGGGCCCTCCAACCGACCGGGTTTCGCGAGCCCGTCGAGGACGACGAAACGCAGTACACCAGAACGCGCCTTCTTGTCGCCTGCCATGTACTCGAGCAACTGCGGCAGCGCATCGGCGTCGTAGCCGACCGGAAGGCCGAGGGACGTCAGCACGGCGCGGTGTCGGTCAGCGGTCTTGTCGTCGAGTCGTCCTGCCAGGCGGCCCAATTCGGCGGCGAACACCAGGCCCACTGAAACGGCCGCGCCGTGGCGCCACCGGTAGCGCTCCCGTCGCTCGATCGCATGCGCGAGAGTGTGGCCGTAGTTGAGGATCTCGCGCAGTTGCGATTCCTTCTCATCGGCCGCGACGACGTCGGCCTTCACCACGACCGCCCGCCGGATCAACTCGGGCAGGACCTGTGCGGTCGGGTCGAGCGCGGCTTCGGGATCCGCCTCGATGAGTTCGAGGATCACCGGGTCGGCGATGAACCCGGCCTTCACGATCTCGGCCATGCCGGCGACTATCTCGTTGCGCGGCAACGTTTCCAGCGTCGCCAGGTCGACGAGGACGGCTGCAGGCTGATGAAACGCGCCGACGAGGTTCTTGCCCGCATCGGTGTTGATACCTGTCTTTCCGCCGACGGCGGCATCAACCATGGCGAGCAGCGTGGTCGGCACATGCACGATGTCGACTCCACGCAGCCAAGTGGCGGCGGCGAATCCCGCGACGTCGGTGGCCGCTCCTCCGCCGAGGCTGACGACGGCGTCCTTCCTGCCGAGGCCGATGCGGCCGAGCACTTCCCAGATGTAGCCGACGACCGGCAGGTCCTTGCCCGCCTCGGCGTCGGGGATCTCGACGCGATGCGCGTCGACGCCCTTGTCGGACAGGTGGTTACGAATCGCCTCCGCGGTCGCAGCGAGCACCGGCTGATGCAGGATCGCCGCCTTGTGCCTGCCCTCGAGGAGGTCGCCCAACTCCGTCATCAAGCCGGTGCCGATGACCACGGGATACGACGGGTTGGTTTTCACCTCGACGGTGACGGGCGCGGTCAGATCAGTCATGCCGGGCCTCGGCGCGGCGGGCCAACTCGGCCGGACTGGTCGGCGTGGCGGCTTCAGAAGGATTCGGCGTCAGCGAGACCGGCGCGCGCCGCCATGTGGGCCTTCGCCTGCGCCGCGGCTTGTGTTTGGGGGGTGCGTCATCCGTCGGTTGGTTCTCCAGTCGCGACACGATGTAACGCACGACCGCACCGGGATTGCGCCGGTTGGTGTTGACCCTGATGGTGGCTGCCCGTCGGTAGAGCGGGACCCGCTGTGCCATCAGCGCGCGGAACTTCTCCGCGCGGTCTCCGCCGGCGAGCAGGGGCCGCACCGTGGTGCCGCCTGTTCGGCGGACACCCTCGGTCGCGCTGATCTCGAGGTAGACCACCGTGTGACCGGAGAGTGCCTCGCGCACACCAGGACTCGTGATTGCTCCGCCGCCCAGCGAGAGCACCCCGTCATGTGACCCGAGCGCTCCGCGGATCACTTCCTCCTCGATGCGGCGGAACTCCGTCTCACCGTCGGACGCGAAGATGTCGGGGATCGTTCGCCCTGTCGTCTGCTCGATGGCCGCATCGGTGTCCAGCAGCGCGACACCAAGTGATTTCGCCAGTCGACGACCGATCGTGGATTTACCCGATCCCGGCAGACCGATCAGCACGGCTTTGGGCGCCATCAGCCCGACGCCTGTGCGCGTTGAGCCGGTTCGCGTGCGGCCACCGAACGCAGATAGGTGTCGACGTTGGCCCGCGTCTCGGCGATGGAATCGCCGCCGAACTTCTCCAGCGCCGCGCGGGCCAGCACGAGCGCCACCATGGTTTCGACGACCACTCCCGCTGCGGGCACGGCGCAGACGTCGGAGCGCTGGTGGATGGCGACTGCCTCTGCGCCGGTGGCCATGTCGACGGTGGACAGTGCGCGCGGCACCGTCGAAATCGGCTTCATCGCGGCGCGGACCCGCAACGGCTGGCCGTTCGTCATGCCGCCCTCGAGTCCACCCGCGCGGTTCGTCGAACGCATGACGCCGCCGGGGCCGGGATACATCTCGTCGTGGGCGACGCTGCCGCGGCGGCGTGCGGTTTCGAAGCCGTCGCCGATCTCGACACCCTTGATCGCCTGGATGCCCATCACCGCACCGGCCAGCTGGCTGTCGAGGCGGTTGTCGCCGCTCGTGAAGGATCCGAGCCCGATCGGAAGGCCGTTCGCAACGACTTCGACGACACCACCCAGCGTGTCGCCGTCGGCCTTGGCGGCCTCGATCTCGGAGATCATCCGGGCTTCGGCGTCCTTGTCGAACGCACGCACTGGGCTGGCATCGATGGCGGCCAGATCGGACGCCTGTGGCGGTGGACCGTCGTACGGCGCCGATGCGCCGATGGAGATGACGTGCGAGACGACCTCGACACCGAGGGCTTGACGCAGAAACGCCCTGGCGAGGGTGCCCGCGGCGACGCGTGCGGCCGTTTCGCGCGCACTGGCCCGCTCCAGGACCGGCCTTGCGTCGTCGAAGCCGTACTTGAGCATGCCTGCGTAATCGGCGTGACCGGGTCGCGGACGGGTCAGCGGCTCGTTACGGGCGATGTTCTCCAGTTCCGCGGGGTCCACGGGATCGGCGGCCATGACGGTTTCCCATTTGGGCCATTCCGTATTGCCGATCTCGATGGCCACCGGGCCGCCCAGAGTGACGCCGTGCCGGACGCCCGCGAGCACGGTGACCTGGTCCTGCTCGAACTTCATCCGCGCGCCACGGCCGTAGCCAAGCCTGCGGCGGGCGAGTTGGCCGGCGATGTCGCCGGAAGTCACCTCGACGCCCGCGACCATGCCCTCGACCACGGCGACGAGCGCGCGGCCGTGGGATTCACCAGCAGTGGTCCATCGCAACACGCGTCCCATCTTCCCACGTCGCACTTTGGGTGCGGAAATCCGCGACGTGGAGGCCCGCAGCCCAAACCGGCTGTGGTTATCCACAGTGGCCGATTCATCCACAGGTGGCGGCTGAGCTGGGCTTTTCCCGGCCGGATCGTCGCCAGCCGCCGGTATGTTCGAAAGCATGTTCGATCGTTCGTTGCCTGAGATCCCTGACTTGGCGTCGTTGACCGACGCCGAGCTGGTCGACGCCGCCGGCGGGTGGGCACGCGCGGAGAACAGGGCCGCCGCCCACAAGCTGGCGGCGATGGCCGAGCTCTTTCACCGCCGCACCGGGCTGCCCACCGCCGAGGAGCGCGAGTTGTGGTGGATCGACCCGCAAGCCGCAGTGGGCGCCGAGCTGGCCGCAGCAGTCAACGTCAGCACCGGCATGGCGTTGCATCAGACCAACCGCGGTGTGGCGCTGCGCGACCGGCTGCCGAAGGTGGCGGCGCTGTTCGCGGACGGGCTGCTCAGCGACCTGCTGGTGCGCACCATCGTCTCCCGCACGTCTTTGATCGAAGACCCCGCGGCGATGGCCGCGGTGGACACCGAGCTGGCCGCCCGGGTGACCCGGTGGGGGGCGCTGTCGGCGAAGAAAACCGAACAGGCCATCGACGAGCTGGTCGACAAACACGATCCCGGGGCGGTGCGCCGCACCGTGACCGGCGTGCGCGCAGGAGACCGTGGTAGTTCGGCTGTCCGATCGACCCGGCCGGGATCACCACCATCTGGGCGCGGATCAACGCCGCCGACGCCACGTTGATGGAATTCAACGTCGAAGCGATGGCCCACAGCGTGTGCGGCGCCGACCCACGCACCATCGATCAGCGGCGCTCGCACGCGTTCGCCGCCCGCACCAACGGCACCGCGTTCGCCTGCCGATGCGGAGACCCCGACTGCAGCGGCGGCGTGCCCGGCGAGCAGCCCGCCAGAAACGCCGTCGTCTACGTCGTCGCCGACGAAACCACCCTCGACGCCGCCACAGACGCGCATGCCGAGGCCGTCGACCCCCAAACCCAGCCGGAGGCTGAGCCGGCGCCAGAGCCCGAACCCAGCGCCGAGCCGGAGCCCGAAGCCGAAGCCCGACACCGACATTGCTCCCCAAGCCGAACCCGACACCGCTCCTGAGAGCGAGCCGGAGCCTGAGCCGGTGCATCGAGAGTCGCGGCCGGCGCCGCCGAAGCCGGCCTATCTGTTCGGCGCGGGGATCATGCCCACCGCGCTGTGGGGCGGCATCCTCGAACGCGCCCGCATCCGGCAGGTGCGCCATCCCGGCGCCGACTCGGCCCCCGAACCGCGGTATGCGCCCTCGCGCGGGTTGGCCGAGTTTGTCCGGTGCCGCGATTTGACGTGCCGGTTCCCAGGTTGTGACAAGCCCGCCGATGTCTGCGATCTCGACCACACGGTGGCCTATCCGGTGGGGCCAACCCATCCGTCAAACCTCAAGTGCCTGTGCCGTTTTCACCACTTGCTGAAAACGTTCTGGAACGCGTTGGGCGGCTGGCGGGAGCGCCAACTCGCCGACGGCACCCTCATCTGGACCAGCCCGACCGGCCACACCTACACCACCTACCCCGCCAGCCTGCACCTGTTCCCGCAGCTGTGCCAACCGACCGCCACCTTGTGGACCGGCGACCCACCCACTGTGAAGCCCGCCGGCGACCGCGGGATGAGAATGCCCCAACGCCGCCACACCCGCGCGGCCAACACCGCCAAAGCCAAAGCCGCCGAACGACGACTCAACGACCCCCACGTCGCCGAACGCAACAAACCCCCACCCTTCTAGGCGTGTTGCAAGCGGTTACGAGGCGACGGCGAACAGCCGCCACTCACCCGGCACGCCTTTGAGTTCGTGCGCGCCGCGCTCCTCGAACTCCAGCCCTGACCCGATCACCAGATCGCGCAGCGTGCTGGACACCAGCACCTCGTTCGGCCCGGCCAGTGCGCTCACACGCGCTCCGATGTGCACGGCGATCCCGCCGATGTCATCGCCGCGTACCTCGCACTCGCCGGTGTGCAACCCGGCGCGCACCTCGATGCCGAGCGCCTGCACCGCGTCGCGAATTGCCATGGCGCAGCGGATCGCTCGCTGCGGTCCATCGAACATCGCCAGGAAACCGTCTCCCGACGTGTTCACCTCACGACCTCGGAAGCGGGACAGCTGTGCACGCACTACGGCGTCGTGCGCATCAAGCAAGGCATGCCAGTCACGGTCACCCATCTCCGCGGCTCGGCGCGTCGAGCCCACAATGTCGGTGAACAACACCGTGGCGAGGGCCCGATCATCGGCTACGACGGCCCGGTGGCCGGTGAGGAACTCGGCGACCTCCTGGAACGACTCGCGCCAGGGTTCGACGAAGTGGTACCAGTTGCGTCCCGGAAGCTCAACGTATTTCGCGTCGGGGACGTGCTCGGCGATGTATTTGCCCTTCGCGGGTGGGATGTAAGCATTGTCGGAGTGCTGGACGACGAGCGTCGGCACACGGACCGTCGGAAGGACCGCCCGCACGTCCAATTTCGACACGAGGGTGTACATGACGGCGACGGTCCGCGGGCTCGCCGACATGCGCTCCCATCGAGCCCACGTTGAGCGGATCTCCTCGTTCCACGGCATATCCGGATTCATCACATGTTGGATCTGCCCGGTGCCCCACCAGCGGGCCATCGCAGCGTCGTCTCTGAATGCGGTGCCGCCCGTATCTGCATAACCGTCGAGCACGACCAGCGCGGTGGTGCGAGACGGATATGTCGCCGCGAACAGCGCCCCCGTCGCGACCGCGGCGGCGGTCGCGAGGAGAACTGCTTCAGTGCTCCCGAGATCGTCGAGCACCGCGGCGATGCTGTCGGCCCATTGCTCCAAGTTCGGCCGCGCGTCCGGGGTCACGGGGTCGGAAGCGCCTGTGCCCGGATGGTCGAGAAAGATCAGCCGGCCGAGCGATGACACGCCTCAACCCAGCCCTGCAGCGACGGCAATTCCGGCATCACCTCGCAGTTTGTGAACCAGTTCGGGACGAAGACGATGTCGCGAGGACCTTCACGCGACGCGCGGTAGGCGACATGCAAGTCCCCGTTCAGCGCATACCGCGTCTCGGAGAACACGCCGGAAGTCTAAGCCGAGGAGCGGGTCAAGTTTCGGTGTCTCGCGAGGCGGCCGCTCAAAGTGTTCTTCGGCCAGTCGCTGCCACCACTTGCTGAAAACGTTCTGGAACGCGTTGGGCGGCTGGTATGACCGCCAACTCGCCGACGGCACCCTCATCTGGACCAGCCCGACCGGCCACACCTACACCACCTACCCCGCCAGCCTGCACCTGTTCCCGCAGCTGTGCCAACCGACCGCCACGTTGTGGACCGGCGACCCACCCAAGCGGGAGCCCACGCCCGGGCGCGGGGTGAAGATGCCCCAACGCCGCCACACCCGCGCCCACAACACCGCCAAAGCCAAAGCCGCCGAACGCCAACTCAACAACGGCTACGTCACCGAACGAAACAAACCCCCACCGTTCTAAGACGCGACCGCGAAGAGCTGCCATTCGCCGGGCACGCCTTTGAGCTCATGCGCGCCGCGCTCCTCGAACACCAGCCCCGAACCAATCACCAGATCGCGCAGCGTGCTCGACACCAACACCTCGCTCGGCCCCGCCAACGCACTCACCCGCGCCCCGATGTGCACCGCGATCCCGCCGATATCCTCGCCACGCACCTCGCACTCGCCGGTGTGCAACCCCGCCCGCACCTCGATGCCGAGCGACCTGGACCGCGTCGCGGATCGCCATGGCGCAGCGGATCGCCCGCTGCGGCCCGTCGAACATCGCCAAGAACCCGTCACCCGAGGTGTTCACCTCACGACCCCGAAACCGGGCAAGTTGCGAGCGGACGACGGCGTCGTGTGCGTCGAGCAGCGCATGCCAGTCCCGGTCGCCGATCTCCGCAGCGCGGCGCGTCGAGTCCACGATATCGGTGAACAACACGGTGGCGAGAACACGATCATCGGCCAGGTCGGGCTGCTGGCCGGTGAGAAATTCGGCGATCACCTGGAACGAATCGCGCCACGGTTCCACGAAGTGGTAGAAGTTGCGTCCCGGGAGCTCAACGTATTTGGCCCCCTGTATGTGATCGGCGATGTACTTGCGGGTGTGCCCCCAAGTCGCGTGCACAGGGTGGTCGGTGTGCTGCATGACCAGGGTAGGGACGCGGATTGCCGGAAGAACCGCCCGCACATCCAAATCCGTCATCAACGGCAGCATCATGTCCACCATCGCGGGGCTCGCCGCCATGCGCTCATGTCGGGCCCACGCTGCCCGGATCTCCTCGTTCCACGGCATATCCGGATTCAAGAAATGCTCGACCTCGCCCGTGCCCCACATGGCTGCCGACTCAGCAACGCTTTCGCGGGCGCGTTCCACGGTTGTTGTATCCGCGTAGCCTTCCAGCGCAATCAGTGCAGTCGTACGGGACGGATGTGTAGCCGCGAACAGCGCACCGGGCGCAAACGCGTTGAAAAGGCTGCACAGTATCACCGCTTCGCGGCTGTCGAGATCGTCCAACACCGCTGTGATGCTGTCGGCCCATTGCTCCACGGTGGGCAGAGCACCCGGCGTGACCGGATCGGACAGTCCGCTGCCCGGATGGTCGAAGAAGATGATCCGACCGAGCGATGTCATCGCCTCGACCCACCCTTGAACGGACGGTAGTTCTGGAAGGACCTCGCAGCAGAAGAACCAGTTCGGGACGAACACAATGTCGCGGGCACCCTCGGCCGACGCGCGATAGGCGACCCGCAAGTCACCATTTCTCGCGTAGCGCGTCTCCGAGAGCATTGCGGAAGTTTAAGCCGACGAGCAGGTGGGCGGTGCGTATCGGCAGCGTTTATGCTGCTCGCGAGTGGTTCCCTGACGGGTTCTTCAGCCAGTCGGCGGCACCACTTGCTGAAAACGTTTTGGAACCCCAGGGCACAACGCGGATTTGGCGCGGATCAAAGGGTCCAGCGTTGACGGAATGAAAGCAGCACACCCTTCTAGACGATCGCGAGCATCGCGGCGGCAGCCGCAGCCACACACATCGATGGACCGTGCGGCACAGGAGTTTTCGAGTTCCGCACGAGGAAGACACCCGCGATCATCGCGGTGAACAGCGGTGCTGCAATGGCGGCGAGCACCCACACCTCGTATCCGAATGCGCCCGTAAGGCCTCCGACGCCCACCGCGAGTTTCACATCGCCTGCACCCATCCCCCGGGAGCGATCAGGTGCACCACGAGATAGAGGCCCGCGAGAGCGACCGCGCCCAAGACTGCCGGACCACCACGGTCCACCGCCACGGCGGTCACGAGAATGACGACCGCCCCCGGCACCGTCAACCAATTGGGCAACCGCCGCGCACGGACGTCGTACAGGCTCAGCACCACAAGCCATGCCAGCACCACCCCGGCCGCCGCCGCCCCCATAGGTCGAGGCTAATGGCCCAGAAGTGCCTCTCTCATCACCTCTTTGGGTGCGGGCCGACCGGTGAACTGCTCCACCTGCGCGTAAGCCTGATGCAGCAGCATCTGCAAGCCGCTGATGACGCGGCCGCCCTCCGCCTCGACCGCGGCGGCAAGCGGCGTCGGCCAGTTGTCGTAGATCGCATCGAGAAGCACCGGCGTCGCCGACAGCACCGCTGCGTACTGCGCGGCGGCGTCGGCCGGGATCGTGTTGACCACCGCATCCGCGGATGCGACCACTTCTTCCACGTCCGGTCCGTTGATGTCACACCAGCGTGCGTCGACTCCCACCCTGGTGGCGAGATCGACCACCGCGGACACTTTCTCGCGATCGCGCGCGACGACGGTGATGCGCTGAACGCCGAGTTCGACGAGGCCGACCACAACCGCCGGTGCGGTTCCGCCGGACCCCACGACGATCGCGTGGCCCGCGGCTTCTCCCAGCGCGCCGGTCACCCCGTCGACGTCTGTGTTGTCTGCGCGCCACCCGGTCGACGTCTGCAGCAGGGTGTTCGCCGCTCCGACCAACTCCGCCCGGGGGGTGCGCTCGTCGGCAAATGTCAACGCCGCGAACTTGTTCGGCATCGTCACCGAAACCCCAACCCATTCGGGACCGAAAGCGCCGACCACGCCCGGCAGTTGGTCGGCGGTGCATTCGATCCGGTCGTAGGTCCAGCCGTCGAGTCCCAGCGCCCGATAGGCCGCCAGGTGCAACTGCGGGGAGCGTGAATGCGCTATCGGCGAACCGAGAACCGCCGCCTTGCGAGCGTCAGCGGGCGCTGTCGAGGACACCGTTGCGCTTCGCGAGTTCGATGTTCGCCAGGTGCTGTGGGTAATCCTTGGTGAAGAGCGTCGTGCCCTGCAGGTCGATGGTGACGAAGTAGAGCCAGTCCCCCACCGCGGGACGCTCGGCCGCGGCCAGCGCTTCCGCACTCGGCGAGCAGATGGGCGTCGCGGGAAGCCCTTCGCGCACATACGTGTTCCACGGCGTCTCGCGTCCTCGATCCGCGTCGGTGGTCGCCACCTCTTGGCGGTCGAGCGAGTAGTTGACCGTCGAGTCGAACTCGAGCCTGCGGTGATCCGGTGCGATCAGGCGGTTGTAGATGACCCGGGCCACCTTGTCGAAGTCCTGCGGCTTGGATTCCCGCTGCACCAGCGACGCCACCGTCAGGATCTGATACGGCGTCATGCCCAGCGCCTTCGCCGTGTCGAGCAGTCCGCCCTGCGCGTATTGAAAAGCGCTGGCGCCGACGAGCGCGGAGAGAATGTCGCGCGGTGACGCCGAGGGATCGACATCCCACGACCCCGGCGCGATGAGGCCTTCGAGCCTGCGGTGATCGTCACCCATGGCCTGCACCGGCTTGGTCGCCCAGTCGGGCACAGACAACTCAGGGAGCGAGGCATTGCTCGCGGCGTCGCGAAGGTCATCGGCGGACACGCAGCGACGGTCACCGTCGAGATCCACACACGTCGCGTTCGAGATCAACGTGAAGATGCCGTCGGTGACGTTGTTGGTCTTGACGTCCTGGATGTCGTCCAGCTGACGGCCCTCGGGGATCACGAGCTTGCCGACGCGGTTCTGCGGGTCGGTCAGACGCGTGACCGCATCCGCGCGCCGAAATCTCGGTGCGCATCTTGTAGAAGCCGGGCTGAATGGCCTGCATCGCCGAATTATCCTGTGCCGCAGCGATGAAAGCCTTGGAGGTAGCGACCACTTCCTCGTTCTCGAGCGTCTGTCCGATTGCTGTGGTCGAATCCCCGTCGTGCACCTGGATGACGACGTCGGACTTGCCTTCCCCGGAGAAGTCGGAGTCTCCGCCGAAAACGCTGTGCCACAGCCGCGAACCCAGGAACACCGCGCCGACCACGATCACGACGAACACGCACAGCGTGACGCCACGGACAAGACGGCGCCTGCGGCGACGCCGGGCTTCGCGAATGCGGTCCGCGCGGCTCAGCCGTCGCCGGGGCGGGCCGACCGCAACGGGTTGCGGACGTTCGCGGTCCCAGGCGTCAGGCATTGCCGACCTCGTTGAGAGTTGCACGCCGCTGATCCAGCCAGCTCTGCAATATGCCGACAGCCGCGGCCTGGTCGATCATCGCCTTCTGTCCTCTGGCTCGGACACCGGCCTCGCGCAGCGAGCGCTGTGCGGTGACAGTGGTCAGCCGTTCGTCAGCCATCCGCACCGGCGTCGGCGCGACTCGCCGCGCCAGGTCCTCGGCGAGGCCGATCGCGTCCTGCGCTGACGGTCCGTTTCGGTCGGCAAGCGTGCGAGGCAACCCCACGATCACTTCCACGACCTCCAGTTCCTCTGCGAGCTGGGACAGTCGCCGCAGGTGACGATCGGTCCGCTCGCGGCGGATCGTCTCCACCGGCGTGGCCAGGATGCCGTCGGGATCGCTCACCGCGACACCGATGCGAACACTTCCGACGTCGACACCGAGCCGGCGCCCCCGTCCGGGATCGTCGCCTCCGGGCCGGTCCGGCATGCGGTGTTCTGGGTTCGGCACCTGGTCAGCTCCGGCCTATCTCCGCGCGTAAGGCGGCCAGCGCCGCATCGATACCTGCGGCTCCCTTTCCGGAGCCCTGCGCCATGTCCGCCTTGCCGCCGCCGCGGCCGTTCACCGCCGCGCCGAGTTCTTTGACCAGGCGATTGGCGTTCAGCCCGAGATCTTGGGCGGCCTGATTGACCGCGACCACGAACGGCACCGAATCGTTGTCGCCCTCGGCGATCAACGCGATCACCGCGGGTTCCGAGCCGATCTTCCCGCGGATGTCCCCGACGAGGCTGCGCAGATCGCCGGCTGACGTTCCACCAGCCATCCGCTGCGCCACGAGACGAACCTTACCGACCTGCTCGGCGCCGGCCGCTGCATTCACCGCTGCCGCCCGCGCGTTGGCCAGCCGCATCCGGTCGAGTTCCTTCTCGGCGGTCTTCAGCCGGTCCACCAGCTGAGCCACCCGGGCCGGCACCTCGTCCGACGGCACCTTGAGCGAGGACGCGAGCCCCGCCATCAGTGCGCGTTCCTTCGCAAGGTGCCGGAACGAATCGAGGCCCACATACGCCTCCACGCGCCGCACGCCCGAGCCGATCGACGACTCACCGAGAATCGTCACCGGGCCGATCTGGGCTGAATTGTGCACGTGCGTGCCGCCGCAGAGTTCGAGCGAGAAGGGTCCGCCGATCTCGACGACGCGCACTTCTTCGGGGTAGGCCTCCCCGAACAGGGCCATCGCGCCCATCGCTTTGGCCTTCTCGAGATTCGTGGTGAAGCTGTGCACCTCGTAGTCGGCTTCCACCGCCTCGTTGGTGACCTCTTCGATCTGCGTGCGCTGATCCTCGCTCAATGCGCCCTGCCAGTTGAAGTCGAAGCGCAGATAGCCGGGTCGGTTCAGCGAGCCCGCCTGAACGGCGTTGGGGCCGAGCACCTGTCGCAGCGCGGCATGCACCATGTGGGTGCCCGAGTGGCCCTGCGTGGCACCGTGGCGCCACCGCGGGTCGACCGCCGCGACCACCGTGTCGCCCTCGACGAACTCGCCGGACTCCACGTTGATGCGATGCGCCCACAGGGTTTTCGCGATCTTCTGCACATCGGTGACCGCCGCCTTCGCGGTGCCGGACGAGCCGGTGCCCGTGACGCTGCCCTCGTCGGCGATCTGCCCACCCGATTCGGCGTAGAACGGGGTGCGGTCAAGGACCAGCTCGACACGCTCGCCCTGCTGACCATCGTGCGCGACGACCGGAACCCGCTTGCCGTCGACGAAGATACCGAGAATCCGTGCCTCGGTTGTCAATTCGTTGAAGCCGGTGAATTCCGTCGGGCCCGAGTCGACGAGCTCGCGGTACGCCGAGAGATCGGTGTGCGCCTGCTTGCGGGCTGCCGCATCGGCTTTCGCGCGCTGACGCTGTTCGGCCATAAGCCCCCGGAAGCTTTCTTCGTCGACACTGAGCCCCGACTCCGCGGCCATCTCGAGGGTCAGCTCGAGCGGGAAGCCGTACGTGTCGTGCAGCGTGAACGCATCCGATCCCGACAGCACGGAGGCGCCCGACTGCTTCGTCGCGCGCGCCGCCTCGTCGAACAGCCGCGAACCCGAGGCCAGCGTACGGTTGAACGCCGTCTCCTCGGCGACCGCGATGCGCTGGATACGGTCGAAGTCGCTGACCAACTCCGGGTACGACGGGCCCATCGCGTCGCGCACGGTCGCCATGATCTCGGCGACGATCGGCACCTCGATGCCCAACAGCTTCGCCGACCTGATCATCCGGCGCAGCAGCCGCCGCAGCACATATCCGCGGCCGTCGTTTCCCGGGCTCACTCCGTCGGCGATGATGATCGCCGCGGTGCGGCTGTGGTCGGCGATGATCCGGTACCGGACGTCGTCGGCGTGGTTGCCCTCGCCGTACCCGCGCGGGGAGATGCCCGCCACGACGTCGATCACCGGGCGAAGCAGATCCGTCTCGTACACGTTGTCGACGCCCTGCAGAAGACAGGCGACGCGTTCGACACCCATTCCGGTGTCGATGTTCTTGCGCGGCAGCGGCCCGAGAATCTCGAAATCCTCCTTCGAGGTTCCTTCGCCGCGCTCGTTCTGCATGAACACGAGATTCCAGATCTCAATGTAGCGGTCCTCGTTGGCTTCCGGGCCGCCCTCGATGCCGTACTCGGGGCCGCGGTCGTAGTAGATCTCCGACGACGGGCCGCACGGGCCGGGGATGCCCATCGACCAGTAGTTGTCGGCCATCCCGCGACGCTGAATGCGCTCCGACGGTATGCCGGTGACTTCCCGCCACAGATCTGCGGCCTCGTCATCGTCAAGATAGACGGTTGCCCAGAGCTTTTCGGGGTCGAACCCGTAGCCGCCCTGATCGACGGGGTTGGTCAGCAGCGACCAGGCCAGCTCGATGGCGCCCTTCTTGAAATAGTCGCCGAACGAGAAGTTCCCAGCCATCTGGAAGAAGGTGTTGTGCCGCGTGGTGATGCCGACTTCGTCGATGTCGGGCGTGCGGATGCACTTCTGGACGCTGGTCGCCCGATTCCACGGCGCAGCGCGCTGGCCCAGGAAATACGGCACGAACTGCACCATGCCGGCGTTGACGAAAAGCAGATTAGGGTCGTCGAGGATCACCGAGGCGCTCGGCACCTCGGTGTGGCCCGCGTTCACGAAGTGATCGAGGAATCTCTTCCTGATCTCGTGTGTCTGCACCGTCTGCTGTCCTTCATGTTCCCGGTTTGATGACTAACCGACCGCACCACAGTACCGGGCACATTTGTGGCGAATGAATCAGCCGTTTATGAAGCTCAACCGCACGGACCGGCGCGGGTTGTCCCTGTTCAGGTCGACGAGCACGACGCTCTGCCAGGTTCCCAGCAACGGCTGGCCGCCCTGCACCGGCACTGTGACCGACGGCGCGACCAGGGCCGGCAGAACGTGGTCGGCCCCGTGGCCGGGTGACCCGTGGGCATGGCGGTAGCGGTCGTCGCGCGGCAGCAGGTTCTCCAGCGTGTCGATGAGGTCGTCATCGGAGCCCGCGCCGGTCTCGATGATCGCCACTCCTGCCGTGGCGTGCGGCACGAACACGTTGCACAGGCCGTCCTGATGACCAGCGCAGAACGAGCGGACCTCGTCGGTCAGGTCGACGGTGCGCCGCGTGGCGGTGTCGATCTCGAGTACATCGGTGTCCATGAACCCAGGCTACGGACCTTGAACCCGGTGGTCGCCGGGAGGAAGCTAGTAGATGGTGGGTGGCGCCACCGGGGCGCCGCCCCATAGATAGAGGGGGGTGGACCGTGTACGCGCGTTCTACCACTATCCACGCACAGACATCGGCCATCGACGACGGAATAGGCTTCGTACGCCACGAAGTCATGCCTGCCCTCCAGGCCATGCCGGGCTACGTGGGGCTGTCTTTGGTGGCGGACCGGGAATCCGGTCGATGCATCGCCACCAGCGCATGGGAGACCGAGGAGACCCTCCGCACGAGCACCGAGACTGCGGCGCCGCTGCGCGAACAGGCAGTCATGCGCTTCGGCGGCGGTGACATCGCGATCGACGAGTGGGAGATCGGCGCAATGCATCGCGAACATCGTTCGGGTGACGGCGCATGCGTGAGGGCGACATGGATCAAGATGCCTCGCGATCAAATCGAGCGTGCGGTCGACTTCTACCGGGCGTCCGTGCTGCCTGCCCTCGAGGACCTCGAAGGGTTCTGCAGTGCCAGCTTCATGCTGAACCGGGCGACCGGCCGGGGCGTGTCTTCGGCAACCTTCGACAGCCGCGAAGCGATGGATCGCAATCAGGAGAACGCGAGGGAACTCCGTAATTCCCGCACCCGCGAGCTGGGCGCGGACATCATCGACGTCGGCGAGTTCGACTTGGCGCTGGCCCACCTGCGCCTGCCCGAGATGGCATGACGAGAACGCAGTGGATTGACGCAGGCGTTTATTAGTTAGGCGCCGAGGGTATTTCATCTCCACCTAATACCGCCCAGGAGGAGTTGAGATGACCATCACCGGTGTTATCACCGCAATACTGATCGGCATTGTGGTCGGCGTTCTCGGCCGTCTACTGGTGCCCGGCAAGCAGCCCATCGGCATGCTCGTCACCATCCTGATCGGCATCGTCGGCGCCTTCCTCGGCACCGCGATCGCCCGCATGCTCGGAATCCCCACCGTGACCAACGGGATCGACTGGCTGGAGCTTCTGGTCCAGGTCATCGTCGCCGCTCTTGGCGTCGCCCTCGTCTCGTCGATGATGGGACGCCGACGTACAGGCGTCGTCGGCGGCGGACGCAGGCGCTCGAGCCTGTTCCGCTAATCCACGACGCTGCACAGCGAGCCCGGCGGCACCCCTGGTCGCCGGGCTCGCGCACGCTCGGAGGCGATGAAGGCTCAGAGCGATTTGAGTAGCGCGTCGAGCTTCTCGTAGCCCTCACTCATACCGCCCTCCATGCCCGAGGACAGCAGCGCGTCGCGGGCTTCGGTGTTCGGGCAGATCGATCTGCCGCGCAGTCGACTACGGCCGTCGCCGAGATCCTCGAACCACATGAACTCGATGTTCACCATGTCCGGCGCCCCCTCGAACTCGAAAGTCTGAATGATCAGCTCGTTGTCGCGCACTGCGTGGAAGGTGCCGTTGAAGGCGAAGTCGCCGCCCTCGGTCGAGTGGATGTAGCGATAACCGCCGTGGGCCTTGAAGTTCCACTCCTCGATCGTTATTTCCAGGCCGTGCGGGCCCAGCCACTGCTTCATCAATTCCGGCTCGGCATGCGCACGGAACAGTGTCTCGACCGGCGCATCAAACTCGCGGGTGAACTCCATCGCCAGGGTGTCGACTGGGGCCTGCAGGTTGAGTGCGTTCGTCATCGTTTCTTTCCTTTCTCGGTTGTTTCGGTCATCTGCGCCAGCAGAGCATCGAGCCGGCGGTAATTGCGCTCGGCGTCAAGCCGATACCGGTCGATCCACGCGGTCAGGCCCTCCAGCGCGGCCGCGTCGAGATGGACGGGCCGACGCTGCGCATCGCGAGTCCTGGTGACGAGCCCCGCATGTTCGAGCACCTGAATGTGCTTGGACACCGCTTGTTTCGTGATATCGAACGGCTCGGCGAGTTCATTGACCGTCGCCGGACCGCGGGACAGCCGCGCCACCATGGCCCGCCGAACCGGGTCGGCCAGCGCCATGAAAGCGCGATCCATTCGCGCGTCCGCATCGCCATCACTCCCCATTATCAACCTTGTGTTTGATCAACGGTCTGGTTGATTACAAAGATACGAAGCTGTCGGGCGCGTGTCAAGGGTCAGTTCAGCGCTTCCGGCGGATGATCGCGCGCAGCTTGTCGAGCCTGCCTGCGATCTCGCGTTCTGCACCGTGGCTGGTCGGCTTGTAGTAGTCGACACCGACCAGCTCGTTAGGCGGATACTGTTGGCCCACAACGCCATCGGGATCATCATGGCTGTACTTGTAGCCGACGGCGTTGCCCAGCGCCTCCGCGCCGGAGTAGTGGCCGTCGCGAAGGTGCGGCGGAACGAGACCTGCTTTGCCCTGCCTCACATCGCCCATCGCCGCACCGAGCGCCGTCGTCACCGCATTCGACTTCGGCGCCGTCGCAAGGTGGACCGTGCAATGCGCCAGCGTGAGTTGTGCTTCCGGCATCCCGATCAGCTGCACCGTCTGCGCGGCCGCCACCGCCGTCTGCAGCGCCATCGGGTCCGCCATCCCGATGTCCTCGCTGGCGAGAATCATCAACCGGCGCGCGATGAACCGCGGGTCCTCCCCCGCGATCAACATGCGCGCCAGGTAGTGCAACGCCGCGTCGACATCCGAGCCGCGGACGGATTTGATGAACGCGCTGATGACGTCGTAGTGCTGATCGCCGTCGCGGTCGTAGCGCACCGCGGCCTTGTCCAGCGACTGCTCGACCGTCTCCACCGTGACCCTCTGGCCTGCCTCCGCCGCCACCTCCAACGCAGTCAGCGCGCGCCTCGCATCCCCTGCCGCGAGCTGGACCATCAGCTCAACGGCGTCGTCGTCGACGGTGAACTTGCCTGCCAGCCCACGCGGATCGTCGATCGCACGGGTGAGAACCGCACGGACGCCGTCGGCGGTCAGCGGCTGCAACTGCAGGATCAGCGACCGCGACAGCAATGGGGCGACGACCGAGAACGACGGGTTCTCCGTCGTGGCCGCCACCAGCAGCACCACCCGGTTCTCGACGGCGCCCAGCAGGGCGTCCTGCTGGGTCTTGGAGAACCGGTGCACTTCGTCGATGAACAGCACGGTCTGCTCGCCGTGGTGAAGGAGCGCCACGCGTGCCTTTTCTATGACGGCGCGGACCTCCTTGACCCCGGCCGAGAGCGCCGACAACGCCTCGAACCGGCGGCCGGTCGCCTGCGAGATCAGCGACGCCAGCGTTGTCTTGCCCGTGCCGGGCGGGCCGTAGAGGATGACCGACGCCGCCCCGGAGCCCTCGACCAGGCGGCGCATCGGTGAGTTCGGGCCGAGGAGGTGATCCTGGCCGACGACCTCGTCGAGAGACGCGGGCCGCATTCGCACGGCCAGCGGACTGGACGCACCGACCGGCCCTGTTGCGCCTCCGGTCGAGGCGGGCTCGCCGGGGACGTCGAACAGACCGTCAGCCACCGTCTCTGCTTACCACGGACCTACGACTGGGGAGCCGTCACGAAGTCGATCAGCTCCTCGACCCGACCGATCAGAGCGGGCTCGAGGTCGTTCCAGTTGCGCACCCGCCCCCGGATGCGCTGCCACGCCCGTGCGGTGTCGGCCTGCTGCGCATGCGGCCAGCCGAAGGCGCGACAGACGCCCTTCTTCCAGTCGGTTCCCTTCGGCACCGTCGGCCAGGCTTCGACGCCGAGGCGCTGCGGCTTGACCGCCTGCCAGATGTCGATGAAGGGATGACCGACGACGAGGGTGTGCACGCCACCGGGCCCGCGCCGTACCGCCTCTGCGATGCGCGCCTCCTTCGATCCGGCGACGAGGTGATCCACGAGCACGCCCAGCCTTCGGCCCGGTCCCGGGCCGAACTCCTCGACGATCGCGCTCAGGTCGTCGACTCCACCGAGGTACTCGACGACCACGCCCTCGATCCGCAGATCGTCGCCCCACACCTGCTCGACGAGTTCCGCGTCGTGACGGCCCTCGACGTAGATGCGGCTGGACAGTGCCACCTTCGCCTTTGCGCCTGCCACCGCGACGGATCCCGACGCGGTGCGTGCACCCGACGTCGGAGCGGCACGGCGCGGCGCGACCAGAATCACCGGCTTGCCGTCGACA
The DNA here is from genome assembly GCA_963786995.1 of uncultured Actinomycetota bacterium. GTDB lineage: Bacteria > Actinomycetota > Actinomycetes > Mycobacteriales > Mycobacteriaceae > Mycobacterium. The sequence continues at coordinate 712,770 of CAWBBH010000014.1, forward strand.
AGGAATCCCGGACCGATGGGGAACGGCTTGCGGCGGCCGCGGGAGTCCTCGAGTTCCATTCGCCCGTATTCGATCCGGACCACCGCGCCCACATATCCGGTCTGCGCATCCTCGACGACCATCCCCATCGTGATCGGCAACTCAGTGGGGCGGGGCCTTCTGTGCGGATTGTCAGCGAGGACGTCGGTGCCATAGCGATCAGCCACCGGGTGATCGTAGGGTCACACGCGTGCTGCTGAACCGCGACACGGCCGAGGGAATCGCGAACGGAACGATCACGCTCGTGCTGCGCCGCTGGGATGTACCCCGCGCCAAGGAAGGCGGCACACAACGAACGTCGGTCGGCACCATCCGCATCGACAAGGTCACCCAGTACGGCGGCAGCCATCGCGTCACCGCTGCGCAGGCGCGCGCCGCGGGCTATCCCTCGGCCAGATCCGCACAGGCAGATCTCGACCGCAGGCCCGCCAGGCACACCTATGCCATCGAGGTGTCCTTCCTCGCGCCCGACGAGCGCCCCGATCTGGCCGCCGACGACCACCTCACCGACACCGACGTCGACACCATCGGCGCCCGGCTGCACCGTTGGGACGCAGCGGCGGAAACACCCTGGACTCACCAATACCTGGCGCTCATCGCCCAAAACGAGGCGGTTCGCGCGCCGGACCTCGCCGCCCGGCTCGGCACCCAGACCGCCCGGTTCAAGCGCAGGGTCCGGCAGCTCAAGGGACTCGGCCTGACCATCAGCCTCGACGTCGGCTATCGAATATCCCCGCGAGGCCGCGCATATCTGACGCGGCGGGCCTGACCATGCGCCTGGAAGCCGGCGGGGTTCGGCCGCGCTCGGGCCCGCAGATCAGCTGGTCGTCTCCTCGACGACGGTGTGGATGAACCGCATCTTGTCGAGGACGGCCACGGGAAGCACGAACGGGTAGAGATCGTCCTTGCCCATCGAGCGGTTGATCATGTTCAGCGCCCACGACAGCGGCAGCCACATGTCGATCGTCTGGTCGAAGCCACTGGGCCCCAACATCTTTCGCTCGAACGTCGCGGATGCGGGTGCGAAGCTGAATGCCGCTGCGGTATCCAGCGTGTCGCGGATGTGCAGATAATGCGCGAATGTTTCGGCCCAGTCCTCGGCGGCATGCATGGTGGCGTAGGAGGACACGAAGTCCTTGCGCCATCCGGCCGGAGCGCCCTCGTCGTAGTGACGATCCAGTGCCGCCTGATAGTCGGCGTCGGGATCGCCGAACAGTGCGGTGAACCTGGCCTTGTAGTCGGGCACCGGGTCGACGAGGCGAAAGTAGTAGTAATGGCCGATCTCGTGGCGGAAGTGGCCCAGCAGCGTTCGGTAGGGCTCATCCATCGCGATGCGCAGACGCTCGCGGTGCACATCGTCGCCTTCGGCGAGATCCAGTGTGATGACCCCGTCCGCGTGGCCGGTGAAGACCTTCTCGCTCTTGCTCGACAGAAGGTCGAAGGCCAGTCCGAAGTCTGCGTCCTCGGCGCGGCCGATGATCGGCAGCTTGAGTTCGAACAGTTCGGCGATGAGCCTGCGCTTGGCCCGCTCGGCGCCTGCGAAAGCCGCGAGCCCCTTGACGTCTTCGTCCGGCGGTCTCGTCCTCGTCAGCGCACACGACGTGCACAGCTTCCTGACGGGAGCTTTCTCGACCAGCCAATTGCACTCGGCCAGATGAAGATTGGCGCACAGCTCGTAGGTCTCGGCGTCGGCGAAGCCGGGCCGGGAGCCGTCCTCGCCCGATGCGATCACCAGCAGCGCCATATCCGGCAGCGAGAACCCGATGGGGCTGTGGCACGACAGGCACACCGAGTTCTCGAACGCCAGGTGCTGACCGCATCTGGGGCAGGTGAAGTCACGCATGGACCACGTCCCCTTCGAACGGCACCACGTCGACCGAAACGTCGATGACACTGCTCGTGGAGTCGGTGTAGATGATGCCCCGTAGCGGCGGCACATCGGCATAGTCGCGGCCGTGTCCCACGACGATGTAGCGCTCGTCGACCATCTGGTCGTTGGTCGGGTCCAGGCCAAGCCACTGGTTCTGTGGGGTCCACACCGATGCCCAGGCGTGAGTGGCGTCGATGCCGACCATCCGTTCCTTGCCGGGCGGTGGGTCGGTGGCCAGATACCCGGAGACATAGCTTGCGGCAAGGCCATTGGCCCGCAGACAAGCGATGGCCAGCCGCGCGAAGTCCTGGCACACACCTTCCTTGGCCTTCAGCACATCGTTCACCCTGGTGGACACCGTCGTGGAGCCGGACCGGTAGGTGAAGTCCCGGTGGATTCGCGACGAAAGGTCGGCCAGCACCTCGATCAACGGGCGTCCCGGCACGAAGCTCGGGGCGGCATACTGTCGCACGTCATCGGTGATCTCCGGTGGTTGCAGGTCGAGAGTGAACTCCGTCGCAAGCGCGCCGTCAGGGCCGACGGGACGCGCGATTTCCCAAGGCGCAACGGCAGATCCGGCGCCGTACAACTCCCGCGGCGGCGGATCCACCTCGACGACGGACTCGCTGGTGACCGATAACGAGCGGTGCCGTTCGGTGACGTGGAAGTAGGAGCTCACGTTGCCGTAGACGTCTTTGCTGGTGGAACTGTCGGTCGGTTCGGGGTCGATCTGCAGTGCATGGGCAAGCCGGCGTTGCCGGTCTGAGTCGCGCGGCGTGAGAAAACCGCGACCGTATGAGCTCGTCACGTCGTCGGAGTACCCGTATGTGGTGCTGTGAGACACGCGATATCGCCGTGTGCTCATGGCATCTGCCTCCGCTCAGCGGGTCCCCACAGCGGCTGCATCCCGCCGGGCAGTGCCAAGTGGGTGGCGCTGATCAGGCGGGCCAGCTCACGCAGATCGACGTGCAGGCCGTCGAGCAGATCGACGAACCTGCGGCGCCGTCCGTCGGCGGCGACCTCCTCCAGCCCGGCGGGGTCGATCCTGCGCAGCTTGGCGCCGATCTCGTCGACCATGCGTTCCGGTCGCGCCGAGCCGAGAGCCTTGAGGTCGGCACGCAGTCGCTCGAACTGGTACACCAGCGAACGCGGGTTCTCGGCGTCCAGCAGCACCAGATCGGCCACCGCCGAGATGTTCACCGCGCCGAGATTGCGTCTTCGGTAGATGACCGACGACTCGCAGGCCACCAACATGGATTCGGTCACCGTCTGCTCGGCGCCCTTGCCGCGGGCCGTCGCCAACGTCGCGCCGAGCAGTGCGGTGATCGCAAGACCGCGTTCGATGCGCTTGCCGATGTCCATCATGGTCCAGCCGACGTCCTGCACCATCGACTCGGCGGCCAACCCAGACAGCGCCAGCATCCCGGCGAGCGTTTCCCTGTGCGCCGAAACCAGATACGACTCACCTTCGCTGCGTGACTCAGGCAGCGACCGACCGCGGTGCAACACAGCGCGTTCCACAGCCGCCAACACCATCCACGTGTCATTGGACATCTGGTCGCGTACCGACCGCGCGGCCGAACCGAGCCTTTCGACCGACTGGGCGAGCGAGCCCGGCCTGCGCCGGTCGGCGGTCAGCGACCACAACGTCGTCGGCGCGATCGCGATCATCTCGGCGGAGTCGCCGTCGGCGCCGGTGTCGGTCCCGGTGATCCGGCCCAACGCGGACAGCAGAACCGGCACGCACTCGCTGCCGTCCATGTCCTGCCGGTAGCGGAACTCGTGATAGCGCTCGCGGGTGACGGTCAGCAGGCGTGCGGTGTGCTCGGCGCGTTCGGCGTAGCGTCCCATCCAGAACAGGTCGGCCAGCACACGCGGAGAACTCACCGAGAGCGTCGCGCTCGGCGTCGCGGCGGGCAACTCGACCGGTGAGGTCAGGATTCGCTCGGCCGTGACGCGGGCCGGGCTGCGAATCCAGATATCCTTCGCAGCAATCGTTTTCAGTTCATAGGCAGCGTTGCCGGGAGCCGGCAGGTACCCTAGGCCGCCGATCATCGGCGCATAGCCACCGCGCTGGGCCACCGTGAACAGTCGCATGCCGACACTGGCCGCGGACAGGCCGCCCGGCTGCACGTTGGTCGGCGCGGCGGAGAACTGCGGCAACTCCTGGCCGACCCACTGCCATGGTGCGGATTCGATGCGGACGCCGAGTTCTTTGCGCTGGGCGGCGGTCAGCGCCGGTCCCAATATCGTCGGACCGCCGTCGACCGGTCTGATCAACAGCGTCCCCAGCCGGGTCAACAGGTGTGAGCGCTCGGTGTTGATTCCGCCCCAGTACAGCGGCGCAGTCTCCAACAGCGGCTCCTCATCGAGCAGGGCTTGCGAAAGCTCCGGCAGAAAGCGAAGCACCCCAGGGCTTTCCAGGATGCCGCTGCCCAGCGTGTTCACCACCGTCACCGCTCCCCTGCGCAGCGCCTCCACGAGACCTACCACGCCGAGACGCGAATCCGCCCGCAGATCAAGGGGATCGGCGTATTCGGCGTCGACCCGCCGCAGCACGACGTCGACGCGTTTGAGCGTGCCGAGCGACCGCATCCACAGCTTGCCGTCGCGCACCACCAGGTCTGCGCTTTCCACCAGCGGGAAGCCGAGCACGCTGGCCATGTAGGCGTGGTCGAAGGCGGTCTGGGAGTGGATGCCCGGGCTGAGCACCACAACGACGGGCTCCTCTGCCGCTTCGGGTGCCGCGTCGATCAGAGCAAGCCGCAGTGCCTGTGCCCACGGCGACGCGGGGCGCGGACCAATCCGCTCGTAGAGATCGGGCACCGCGCGCGCGACGACCCGGCGATCGGCCAGTGCGTACCCGGCCCCCGACGGCGCCTGCGTCGAATCGGCGTTGACCCGGAACACACCGTCGCCGAACCGGCTGATGTCGCAGGCGTGCATGAACAATTGATGCTTGCCCGGCACTTCGATACCGCGCGCGGCCCGCACGTAGCCGGGATGGGCGAACAGAAGCTGCGGCGGGAACACCCCGCACGTCACCGACCGGCGCTCGCCGTACAGGTCGGCCAATACCGCGTCGAGCAGTCGCGAGCGTTGCACCAGACCGGATTCCAGCCTGTCCCAGTCCGAGGCCGAAAGCACCAGCGGCAACGCGTCGAGGGACCAGCCGCCGGGTTCGGCGCCGTCTGGATTGACGTAGGTGATGCCGTCGTTGTCGACCAGACTGCCCACCACGGCGCGCAGCCGTCCCAATCCGTCGCGGCCGCGCTCGCCGACGCCCTCGGCCAATTCGAGCCAGTCCGGTCGGACAGCGCCTGCGCCATCGAGGAATTCGTCGTATCCGGCGTCCGCGATGCCGCGGGGATCGAACAAGGCCCGCTGCGCCCGGGCCGCGCGATAGCCGGCGAGCAGGTGGTCGATGTCGTGCGGATTAGCCGCGGTGAGTGCCATCAGTGCAGAACTGTACGGACGCGGCCACCGGTTAGCTCACCATGTGCCACTGCCGTCGGTCTGCCAGACCTCTCACCCACAGCACCAGCACCGCGGCGAGCACGATGCCCACCAAATTCACCGCCAGCTGCGCGGTCGACCTGGCGGCGATGTCCCAGTCGCCGACGGTTGCGGCGACGACGGCGAAACCTGCGGCGGGCACCGTCATCACCGAGATAAGCACCCCTACCAACGCCGAGGATTTGGCCGACACCAGCGACAGCATTCCAGCCGCTCCGGCAAGAAGCGCGACGATGAACGACAGCGGACCGACCTGGAAGATGAAGTCGACCTCCGTCAGCTGTCGGGTGCTGGTCACCTCGATCCAGCCGATCGCTTCGCCCGCGAGCACCAGCAGCGCGGTGAGCAGCATCGCTACCGGAAATCCGATCAGCAGTGCGCTCGCTGCGCGGCGTGCCAGGTACACCTTGCGCCGCACCAGCGCCACGGCCACCGCAGCCAACGGCCCGAACTCGGGCCCGACCACCATCGCACCGACCACGGTGACGGGCGAGTCGGTGACGACGCCGATCGCGGCGATGAGACAGGCCAGGCACAGAAACGTCATGTAGGCGACGTTCAGGGTGGACTCCTCGCGAGTCCGCGCGGCCAGTTCGTCCCACACGACGGCGTCGGCGGGGTCGCCGACCGCCCGCTGCTCGGCCCGGTAGGCCCGGATGGACAGCACCGTGTCGATCTCGTCGAGGGTGATCGCCCCGCGTTCCTTCACGCCGAGCTCTTTCAGAGTGTCGATGACTTCGTTGGCCGACTCACGCGCAATGTCGGCGGTGACTTCGTCACCCGGCGGGTCGAGCGCGGCGCCGCGGTGAACCACGAGGTGCGCGACACCCGGATTGTCGGTCAGCGCATCGATCAGCCGATCGCTGAGGTCAGGCGGTGTGATGACCCGTAAGTGCAGCATTTTCGGCAGAGTAGTCGCCATCGCCCCGGTGGCCGGCGTCCGCGCTGCGCGGCGGACCGAGCAGGCAATATGGTCCGACTCTGCCTGTCCCGACGCCCGCTGCTCTACTGTCACCTGTGTTGCCGAGTTCGCCGAACAGGGGGAATCCACATTGATGAAGCGCCGGTCTTCTGCCGCAGTCGCTCTCCTGGTAGCCGCCGGCGTCGCCGGCTGCTCCAGCCCACCCGCAGCACTGGGCAATCATGACGCCAAGGTGATCATCAACGGGGAGGCCACCAATTCGCTGCAACCGGTGAGGTGCTCTCAGAACGGCCAGAGCTGGACGATCGAAACGCTGGACGAGGAGCCCGGGTTCACGGCGACGATCCAACTCGGCGACCCGATCACCGCTCAGACCGTCGACATCCGCAACCTCGGAAACTTCACCGGCACGTATTGGAACGACAACCTCGGCAAGGCCTCGGCGAAGGTGAACCAGGGCAAGTTCACCGTCAGCGGCGAGGCCGAGGGCGCATTCACCGACAAACCCACCCAGAGCACCACCGCGACGTTCGACATCAGCACCAACTGCTGACGTGGCCTCCTGGGAGGACGTGGCGCGCATCGTTGCCCAGCTTCCGGAGACCGCCGAACCGACGCCGCGCAATTGGCGGGTCCGCAAGAAGCTCATCGTGTGGGAGCGTCCGCTGCGAAAGGCCGACCTCGAAGCTCTCGGCGCGGACGCCCCCGACGGCGAGATCCTCGGGGCGAGGGTCGCCGACGAGGGAGTCAAGTTCGCGCTGATCTCCGACGAGCCAGGGGTGTACTTCACCACACCGCACTTCGACGGCTATCCGGCAGTGCTGGTGCGCCTCACCGAGATCGGCGTGGCCGAGCTCACCGAGCTGATCACCGACGCGTGGCTGGCGCAGGCGCCCAAGACGCTGGCGAAGGCGTTCCTTGCGGAGAACGGCTAGCTAGCGGCTGCCGATCCGCACGGCCAGCTCGTCGGCGGGCACCTGGTGCCCGTTCGCGCAGCGGATCTCGACGCCTGCCTCGGCGCCGCAGCCGGCATGGGCCAGCCGCAACCGCGAGCGGTGCGGCAGATGTTTGCGTCCCCACTCGAACATCGCCCAGACCACCGGCATGAAGTCGGTGCCCGCGGGCGTCAGCACGTACTCCTCACGGGCGCGCTGCCCCGGTTCCCGATAGGGCCGCCGGGTCAACAGTCCCGCGTCGACCAGTTCGTTGAGCCGGGCCGATGCCGCGGCCCTGGTGATGCCGACCCGTGTGCAGAAATCGTCGAACCGGGTGGTGCCGTAGTACGCCTCCCGGAGGATCAACATCGCCGACTTCGTGCCGAGCAGCGCCATCGTCTTCTCGACAGGGCATTCGCCCACCGCCGACCATGCGTCTCGGTCAGCAAGCTTGCCTTGCAGAACTGTCATGGAATTCACCCCGCTTCTGAGTTGTTCTTAGTATACCTAGGTGGTATAGCTGGGTATAGCAAGAGCAACTCAGCGGTGAGTCACAGGAGGCAGACATGGCCGGATACCCAGGTCGGGACGCAGTCATCGTCGGGGCGGTTCGCACCCCCGTCGGCAAGGGCAAGGCAGGCGGCGCCCTGCACGACGTTCTGCCCGTCGACTTGCTGGCCCACAGCCTGTCCGAGCTGGTTGCCCGCACAGGCGTCGACCCCGCACAGATCGACGATGTCATCGCAGGCGCCGTCACCCAGGTCGGCGACCAGGCCGCCAACATCGCCCGAAACGCACTGCTGGGCGCCGGCTTCCCCGAGTCCGTGCCGGGCACGACTGTCGATCGCCAGTGCGGCAGCAGCCAGCAGGCGATCAGCTTCGCCGCCCAAGGTGTGATCTCGGGCGCGTACGACATCGTGATCGCGGCGGGCGTCGAATCGATGGGCCGGGTGCCCATGGGCTCGAGTGTGCTCCCTGGCAGCGACCCGTTCGGCGCGATGGCACAGCGCTACCCCGACGGCCTTGTGCCACAGGGCATCAGCGCAGAACTGATCGCGGCCAAGTGGGGACTCTCCCGTCAGCAACTCGACGAGTTCTCCGCGGGCAGTCACGAAAAAGCCGCCGCCGCAACGAAAGAGGGACGCTTCGAGAACGAGCTGGCCCCGATCGCCGGCCTCGCCACCGACGAGATCATCCGGCCCGGCACGACGGTCGAAACGCTGGCAGGCCTGAAGCCCGCGTTCTACAACCCGGCATATGAGGCGCGCTTCCCCCAGATCACATGGGAGATCACCGCGGGCAACTCGTCGCCGCTGTCGGACGGCAGCGCAGCCGTGCTGATCACGACCTCCGAGGTCGCCAAGCGCCTCGGCCTGCGGCCACTGGCCCGCATCCACACGACCACGGTCGTCGGATCCGATCCGCTCTACATGCTGACCGGCGTCATCCCGGCCACCGAGAAGGTGCTGCAGCGCGCCGGCCTCACGATCTCCGACATCGACCTGTTCGAGGTGAACGAGGCGTTCGCGCCGGTCGTGCTGAGCTGGGCCCACGACGTCGGAGCCGATCTGGCCAAGACCAACGTGAACGGCGGCGCGATCGCGATCGGGCACCCGCTCGGAGCCAGCGGCGTGCGGATCATGACCACGATGGTCAACGCACTGGAGCAGCGTGGCGGTCGCTACGGCCTGCAGACCATGTGCGAAGCCGGTGGCATGGCCAACGCCACCATCGTCGAGCGGTTGTAACCACCGAACCGGTTTTGCGCTCAGGGTCGTGGTCAGGTGCCTTCTGCGACCCTGAGTGCAAAATCAGAGCCGGATCAACTCGAACAGCGGGATGACCCTCGAGGTCTTCGACTGGTACTCGCCGAACGCAGGCGCGGCCGCGACGACCTTGTCGAACATCGCCTCGCGCTCATCGCGCGGCAGTTCTCGGCTGGTGACGTCGTAGGCGTCGACGCCGACCTCGATGCGCGCCGCGGGGTTGGCCCGCAGATTGTGCACCCAGTCGGGGTTCGTGTCGGCGCCCGCCTTGGACCCGATGATGATCATCTTGCCGTCGATGGTGAGGTAGGCCAGCGGCGCCAGCCGCGGCTGACCCGACTTGGCGCCCGTCGTTGTCAGCAGCAGCAGGTCCGCGCCCGCGAACTGGCCGCCCACCTTTCCGCCGTTGGCCCGGAACTCCTCGACGAGGTTCTTGTTGAACTCCTGCATGGCGTCGGCGTCGAAAGTGTCAGTCATTTCTCGTCCAGCTTCTGTGGTTTGGCATCTATTCCCGATTCCTTGCGCTGCTGCGGCGTAATGGGCGCGGGCGCGCCGGTCAGCGGATCGACCCCACCGCCGGATTTCGGGAATGCGATCACTTCGCGGATCGAGTCGTACCCGCCGAGCAGGGCCACGATGCGATCCCAGCCGAACGCGATGCCGCCGTGCGGCGGCGCACCGAAAGCGAAGGCGTCCAAGAGAAATCCGAATTTCTCCTGCGCCTCGTCGTGGTCGATACCCATCATCGCGAACACCCGCTCCTGGACATCGCGGCGGTGAATACGGATCGACCCGCCGCCGATCTCGTTGCCGTTGAGCACGATGTCGTAGGCGTTGGCCAGCGCGGCGCCGGGATCGGTGTCGAACGTCGCCTCGGACTCCGGCTTGGGCGAGGTGAAGGCATGGTGCACCGCCGTCCACGCGCCCGAACCGACGACCACATCACCGGAAGCCGTCGCATCGTCGGCGGGCTCGAACAGCGGCCAGTCCACGATCCAGACGAATTCCCATGCCGCCGGGTCGATCATGCCGAGGCGCATGGCGATCTCGATTCGTGTGGCACCGAGCAGGGCCCGTGCCGACTTCGCCGTGCCTGCCGCGAAGAAGATGCAGTCCCCTGGCTCGGCGCCGACGTGGGCAGCGAGGCCGTCACGTTCGGCATCGGTGAGGTTCTTGGCGACGGGGCCACCCAGGGTGCCGTCCTCGGCGACCAGAACATAGGCGAGGCCCTTGTGGCCGCGCTGTTTGGCGAATTCCTGCCAGCCGTCGAGCGTGCGCCGCGGCTGTGACGCACCGCCGGGCATCACCACCGCACCCACATGGGCGGCTTGGAACACCCGGAACGGGGTGTCGGCGAAATACTGTGTGCAGTCGACCAGTTCAACGCCGAACCGCAGATCCGGCTTGTCGGAACCGAAGCGTCGCATCGCCTCCTCGTATGTCATCCGAGGAATGGGCGTCGGCAGGTCGTAGCCGATGAGTGCCCAGATCGCCTTGAGAACCTCTTCGGAGACCGCCATCACGTCGTCGGCGTCGACGAAGCTCATCTCCATGTCGAGCTGCGTGAACTCCGGCTGCCGGTCGGCGCGGAAGTCTTCGTCGCGATAGCACCGCGCGATCTGGTAGTAGCGCTCCATACCCGCCACCATCAGCAGCTGCTTGAACAGCTGCGGGCTCTGCGGCAAGGCGTAGAACGAGCCGGGCTGCAGCCGCGCGGGCACCAGGAAGTCGCGGGCGCCCTCGGGCGTCGACCGTGTCATCGTCGGGGTTTCGATCTCGACGAAGTCGTGGGCCGCCAACACACCCCTGGCGGCCGCATTCACTTTGGACCGCAACCGAATCGCGTGACCGGGGCCCTCCCTGCGCAGATCGAGGTAGCGGTATTTCAGCCGCGCCTCCTCGCCCGCGGTCTCGTCGAGCTGGAACGGCAGCGGTGCGCTTTCCCCGAGCACCGTCAGCGACGTCGCGTTCAGCTCGATGTCGCCGGTGGCGATGTCGCTGTTGGCGTTGCCCTCGGGCCGGATCTCGACGACGCCGCTGACGGCGACGCAGAACTCGGCGCGCAGCCGGTGCGCGGCCGCCAAAACGCCGGCCTCCCGGAACACCACCTGCGACACCCCTGAGGCGTCGCGCAGGTCGATGAAGATGACACCGCCGTGGTCGCGGCGGCGGGCTACCCAGCCGGCCAAGGTCACCGTCTGACCGGCGTCGGTGGCCCTTAACGAACCGGCGGCATGGCTGCGCAGCACTGATGACTCCCTGGGAATGGCCTGACTAGAGAACCGCCACAGTCTAGTGGGGGGTGTGGCGCCGGTAGCTTGGCCTTGTGGGTACCAGCATTGCCGTCGTCGGCCCAGGAGCGGTCGGCTCGAGCATGGCGGCACTCCTTCACAGCGCAGGCCATCAGGTGCTGCTCTGCGGTCGCACGCCCCGCGATCACGTCGAGGTCAGGCCCGACGACAAGGACCCGATCGTCGTGCCGGGGCCGGTGCTGACCGACCCCGCCGACATCGCGGGCCCGGTCGACGTGGTTCTGCTGGCCGTCAAGGACACGCAGAATCAGGGCGCATCGGGCTGGCTGGCCCGGCTCTGCGACGACCGCACCGTGGTGTGCGCACTGCAGAACGGCGTCGAGCAGATCGAGCGGGTCGGACCGCTGTGCCCGTCGTCGGAGGTCGTGCCCGCCGTCGTCTGGTTCTCCGCCGAACCACACGCCGACGGTTGGTTCCGGCTCCGTACCGGCGTCCGCCTTGTGCTGCCCGATTCGGACGGTGCGCACACGCTCGCCGACGTCTTGCGAGGTACCGACGTCGCTGTCGAACTCGACCGCGACTTCGTCACCGCGGCGTGGCGCAAACTGCTGGTCAATGCACTCGCCGATCTGATGGTGCTGACCGGACGCCGCTCGGGGATGTTCCGCCGCGACGACATCGCCGCGTTGTCCCGTCGCTATCTCGCCGAATGCCTCGCGGTGGCGCGGGCCGAGGGCGCCAACCTGGGCGACGACGTCGTCGACGACATCGCCGGCATGTTCGCCAGGGCGCCGGAGGACATGACGACCTCGATGCTCACCGACCGCGAGGAGCGCCGGCGGCTCGAGTGGGACATCCGCAACGGCGTCGTCTCCCGCAAAGGCGCCGAGCACGGCCTGGCGACACCGCTCAGCGATCTGCTCGTACCGCTGTTGGCCGCGGCGAGCGACGGACCGGGCTAGACACTGTCGTCTAACCTGTATGGCCATGAGGCCTTGTGAACGGGTCGGGTTGGACTTCATCGACAACGCGCCGTATCGATTCGTCAGCACCGTCGACCTTCCGATCACTCCGAGAACAACTGTGGGAGGTGCTCGACGACGCCGAATCGTGGCCGCATTGGGCGACGGTGATCACCAAGGTGACATGGACAAGCCCTCAACCGCACGGTGTCGGTACCACCAGGGTCGTCAACATGCGCGGAGGCATCACAGGCGACGAAGAGTACCTGACGTGGGAGCCGTTCGCGCACATGGCTTTTCGGTTCAACGAGGCGTCCAGCGGGAGCATCAGGGCGTTCGCCGAGGACTACCGCATCACGCCCACCGCCGACGGCTGTCATCTGACCTGGGTGATGGCGATGGAGCCGAACGGCGCTGCCGCACGGCTCGGCATGTCCCTCGGCCGCCCGGTGATGTCGTGGCTGTTCCAGAAGTTCCTGTACAACTTGCGCGACTATTCGGCCAAGCGGTACGCGACAGCGGGTCAGTAGAGGCCCGCCCACGCTTCGCGGCGCCCGCCGTCGGGGTCGGACACCACCGAGTCGCGGGACGAAGCGATGATCCGGGTCAGCCTGCGCTCGGTGTCGTAGACCGGCCAGTCCTGGCCGCTCGACCACTCGATCTCGCCCGTCTTCCAACCCTGCGCGGCGAAGTCCAGCCACGCCCGTTGCATGCGCTTGCCGACGGACGGAGCCAGCCGTCGCCCGAGCGGGTGCATCTTGCGGCCGAGAAACGAGCCGTAGCTGTGCTGGATGTGCACGATCTCGCTGCCGTGGGTGGCACCGAGCCCGAGCATCCGCAGGCTGAAACCGAAGTGGTCGAACCGGTACATGTGGGTCGGCGCGTATCCGCTGTAGGCGTCGGCGAACGCCCATGTCGGCGCGCCGAACATGACGTCGGAGCCGAATGCCACCAGGTCCCGTCGCCGTGGGTAGTCCGGGTACGCCGCCAGCAACCGCTCGCGCGCCTGCGGTGCGACTCGTTCGATGTAGGTGTTGATCGATGCGGTTGTCGTGGGCAGCATCGGCGGCTTGGTCCAGGCGAACATCGACGCCTCGTGGCTGTTCGTGCCGATGATCAACGGAATCCTGGCCAGCGAGCCGTCGCGGGCCGCGTCGACGGGGTGTTTCGGCAGCAGGTCCACACCGTAGGTCAGCCCGTAGGCCAACGTCGGCGTCGCCGCCGCGCTCTTCAGCTGGAGCCGGCCCGCAGCGCGGCGCAGTTGCCGTTGCGGCAGTGCCTTGACCTGCTCGACGGGCACGCCGAGCCGCTGCAGGAACTCGTGCGCGCGCCTGGCCCGCAGCTCGCGGTCCGCGATCAGCGGCAGCGCGGGACTCTGCGCGATCGCCCGGCTGAAGAGCCCCTCGGCGGCCGGGCTGGCGAGCAGCGCGAGCACCGAGGTGCCGCCGGCCGACTCGCCGAAGACGGTCACCCGCTCGGGGTCGCCGCCGAACGACGCGATGTTGCGCGCGATCCAGCGCAATGCGGCCAGCTGATCGCGCAGCGCGAGGTTGTCGTCGAACCCGTCACCGAGATCGCTGAGTTCGAAGCCGCCGAAAACGCCTATCCGGTAGGTGATGTTGACGACCACGACGTTTCCGTTGGCCGCCAGCCGTGAGCCGTTGTAGAGCTGGAACTGGCCCGCGCCGAAGACGAACGCCCCGCCAGGGATCCACACCATCACCGGCAGCGAGGCCGACGTGTCCGGCGACCACACCGTCAACGTCAGACACGCCTCGTCGCGGACTTTCGGATCGTCGCGGCCGCCGCCGACGAACGACTTGCTCTGCGGGGGCAACGGGCCGTGCTCGACGGCGTCGCGCACACCCGACCACGGGGCGAGCGGGCCCGGCGCGAGGAACCGCCGTTCGCCGACCGGCTGCTCGGCGTACGGGACGCCGCGCCAAACGCTCACAGCGCCTTCGGTGGTACCGCGCAGGTCCCCCGCCTCCGTGTGCACGACCGCCGAATGTCCGACAACAGCTGCCACGCCCGAATCGTAGTGTGCAAAGCTTGCAGCCATGACCTTCAACGAGGGTATGCAGATCGACACGAGCACCACGTCGAGCAGCGGAGGCGGCCGTGGACCCGGCCGCGGAATGGCGATCGGCGGAGGCTTCGGCGGCCTGGTCATCGTGGTGGTCGCACTGCTGCTCGGGGTGAATCCGGACTCGGTGATTCCGCAGGATCAGGGCGCGTATGCCGACCAGGGTTACGAAGCCCCCGGGTTCGACCTGAGCCAATGCAAAACCGGCGAGGACGCCAACAACATCGTGCAGTGCCGGGTGGTCGCCACGGGCAACTCCCTCGACGCGGTGTGGCCTCAGTTGCTTCAGGGCTACACCAGGCCATCGGTGCGGCTGTTCAGCGGCTCCGTCGACACCCAGTGCGGGGCCGCCACGAGCGACGTCGGGCCCTTCTACTGCCCCGTCGACCAGACGGCGTATTTCGACACCGACTTCTTCGAGATTCTCCGTACCCAATTCGGTTCCAGCGGAGGACCGTTCGCGCAGGAGTACATCGTCGCCCACGAGTTCGGTCATCACGTGCAGAACCTGCAGGGCACGCTCGGCCGCGCCCAGCAGGGCGCCCAAGGCCCCACCGGAAACGGGGTCCGCACCGAACTGCAGGCCGACTGCTACGCGGGCGTGTGGGCGCACTACGCCGCGATCACCAAGCAGGAGGGCACCGACGTGCCGTTCCTCGAACCGCTGACCGACGACAACATCAGAGACGCGCTGTCGGCCGCGGCCTCCGTCGGCGACGACCGGATCCAGGAGCAGGCCACCGGCCGGGTCAACCCCGAGTCGTGGACGCACGGATCATCCGAGCAACGACAGAAGTGGTTCACGATCGGATACCAGACCGGCGATCCGAACAAGTGCGACACCTTCGCAACGCGCGACCTTGGGTAGGCACGCCACCGCAGTCGACGCTGTAGCCGAACGCTATCTCGCGACGTTTGCCGAGTTGGACCCCTGTGCGGCAACGAAAATGGGCATCGTCGGCGTCGACCGCGACTATGACGCCGACATCACCGACTTCTCCCCGGAGGGCGTGAGCGCGCGTGCCGACGCCGCCCGCGCCGCCCTGCGCGAGCTGGACGGCGTCGCACCCGACGACGACGTCGACGCCGTCACCGTCGCGGCGATGCGGGAACGACTCGGTATCCGGCTCGAACTGCACGAGGCGGGGCTCGACGTCGGCGAGCTCAACGTGATCGCGTCGCCGCTGCAATTGATGCGCGACGTGTTCGACCTGATGGCGACCGACACCGTCGACGACTGGCGGACGATCAGCAAACGCATGTCGCGGGTGCCCGACCGTGTCACGGGTTACGCGGCGTCGCTTCGCGCAGCCGTCGATGCGGGTCGCCCGCCCGCGGTGCGGCAGGTGGCGCGGGGCATCGAGCAGGCGGGGACCATCGCTGCGCTGTTCGTCGAGATGGTCGCCGACGCCGCACCCGGCAACGAGGCGCTGCACGCCGAACTCCACGAACACGCCCTGGCCGCGGCGGGCGCGTACAGCGAGTTGGCGGCGGTGCTGCGCGAGCACGTCGGCCCGCACGCCCGCGGAGTCGATGCGTTCGGCCGCGACGCCTACCGGCTGTTCTCGCGGGTGTACCTCGGTGCGGAGATCGACCTCGACGAGACCTATGAGTGGGGTCTACAGTGCCTGGAAGCGATTGTCGCCGAACAGGACTCCATCGCACACCGGCTGTACCCGCAATCCTCGGTCGCTGAAGCGCTCAGCCGTCTCGACGAGGAATCCCGCTACGTCATCGAGGGCACCGATAACCTGCAGTCCTGGATGCAGGAACTGTCCGACCGGGCGGTGGAAGCCTTGGCGGACACGCATTTCGAGATCGCCGAGCCGTTGCACAACCTCGAATGCCGGATCGCGCCGACCCACACGGGCGGGATCTACTACACGGGTCCGTCGGAGGACCTCACCAGACCGGGCCGAATGTGGTGGTCGGTGCCGCCGGGTGTGCACACTTTCCACACCTGGCAGGAGACCACCACCGTCTTCCACGAGGGCGTTCCCGGTCACCACCTGCAGATCGGCCGCGCCGTGGTGCTGGCCGACCAACTCAACCGCTGGCGTCGGCTTGGCTGCTGGGTGTCGGGACACGGCGAGGGCTGGGCGCTGTACGCCGAGCGCCTGATGGCCGAGCTCGGCTGGCTCGACGACGCCGGCAACAGGATGGGAATGCTTGACGCCCAACGCTTCCGCGCCGCCCGCGTGGTGATCGACATCGGTGTGCACTGCGGCATGACGGCACCCGACGGCGGTGTATGGGACGCCGACAGGGCGTGGATGTTCCTGCAATCGCACAGCGCGATGAAGGAGGCCAACCTCCGGTTCGAGCTGGACCGTTACCTCGGCTGGCCCGGTCAGGCCCCGTCGTATGCGGTCGGGCAGCGGATCTGGCAGCAGCTGCGCGACGAGATCGTCGGCGGCGGAGTGCCTTTGAAGGAATTCCACCGCCGCGCGCTGGATCTCGGAGGTCTGCCTCTCGACGTTCTCCGGTCGGCGTTGTCGGATCGCTGAGCCCGCTCGAGTCACCGGGCCACCTGCGAGAACCCCGCCTTCATCATGCCCAGGTGCTTGTGGATCGGGTTCTTCAGCTTGTAGGGGTGTGCCTTGGGCTGAGGCGTCTGAACATTCGCCAGCGACTCGACCTTGTCGAGCGCCGCCTCCTTGACCTCTTCGGCCATGATATTGCCCCTGAGTTCGTTCTCCTCCTGCGCAGCAGGACTGTCGGGCTGCGCCGCCTCCTGCTGCATCTGCAGATCGATCGGCTTGGCAGGCGCGCCGTGCTCTTCCTTCTGCGCAGTGATGTACTCCTTCGACAGCACCATCCCGGAGGTGTGCGTGTTGACACCGGGGACCACGCTCGAGGCGTGAGCGACGGCGCTCATCCCGAATGTGCTTGCGAGTATGCCTGCGGCGAGGAAGGGTGTGGCGACCAAACCTCTGACGCCGCGCGATGCGGTTGTGCTCATTGCTGGTTCTCCTGTGTGGTTGGAAGGACAGGAATGACGGTATGGATGCGCCCCGCACGCAGGCGCGCTTGTGCGCCAAACCCGCATAACCGCCATTCACCGACTTTTGCGCATTCTGCGCGGAGACTGGCCGATATGACGAAAAGCGTTTTGCGGCTGGTGAATTAGCTAACAGCGAAGTGAGCTGTCAGTCCGACCGTCGTGACCTAGTGTGAAACGATGGACTCGACCGTCGTGACGCCGAACCTGACCATGGTGCGGGTGAACGGGTGGCAGGTGTACGTCTGGCGGGACGGCGATTCGGCTACCCTCATCGACACGGGCGCCCCTGGCTCAGGCGCCGAGATCGCCGCCGCCGTGCCCGGCATCGACCGAATCATCTTGACGCACGGCCACGTCGACCACATCGGTTCGGCGGCCGAACTGCGTGCGTCGACGGGGGCGTCGGTTGCCGCGGGCGCGGGCGATGCCGCAGTGATCCGCGGCGAGGCCGCCATGCCTGCCGCCGTGTTCGAGGACTGGGAGATCCCGATATTCGAGCGGGTCTCTGCCGGCCTGCCCGCCACCGCTCCCCCGGTGCCGGTGGACCGCGAGTTGGTCGACGGCGACGTCCTGGACTTCGGTGGTGGCGCGCACATCATGTCGATACCCGGGCACACCGAGGGCAGCGTCGCCGTGCACCTACCCGAGCACGGCGTGCTGTTCACCGGCGACGCGATCGCCAACGTGGGGAACCTGATGCTCGGGGTGTTCAACCAGGACCGCGCCCGCGCCGTGTCGTCGTTCCATCGGATGGCGGCACTCGAGGTCGAGACGGCGTGTTTCGGCCACGGCGAGCCGATCACGGCCGGTGCCGGTGATCGCCTCCGCGAGGTGGCTGCCACACTGACGCCATGATCGAGCCCGACACCAAGGACTGGACCTGGGTCATCTCGCAGCGCTGCCCGGAGTGTGGTTTCGACGGCTCAGCGGTGACGCACACCGACGTGGCCGGCCGCATCCTGGCCGACGCGCAGGAGTGGCCGCGTCGCCTCGGCACCGCCGATGCCACCGTGCGGCCTGGACCGACGGTGTGGTCGGCGCTGGAGTACGGATGCCACATCCGCGACGTACACCGGATCTTCAACGAGCGAGTCGAGTTGATGCTCAGCCACGACGATCCCCGCTTCGCGAACTGGGATCAGGATGCGACGGCGATCGAGGACGACTACGGCTCCCAGGACCCCGCCGTCGTCACCTCGGAACTCGTCGACGCGGCAGGCACGGTCGCCGCCACCTACGAAAGCGTCCCGCCTGACGCCTGGTCGCGGCGCGGGCTGCGCAGCAACGGCAGTGAGTTCACGATCGCGTCGATTGCGGTCTACCACTTGCACGACATCGTTCACCACGCGCACGATGTCGACCATGGCTGAAAGCACGCCGCTGGCAGGCAAGGTCGCCTACGTCACCGGAGCCGCCCGCGGGCAGGGACGTTCGCATTGCGTGCGACTGGCTCGCGCCGGCGCCGACATCGTCGCCATCGACGCCTGCCGTCCCGTCGCCGAGCACAACGGCTACCCGCCGGCCGAACCCGCCGACCTGGCCGAGACGGTGAACCTGGTCGAGGGCGAAGGCCGCAAGATTCGCGCCGACGAGGTCGACATCCGCGACCTCGCCGCACAGCAACGCGTGGTGGCCGACGCGATTGAGCAGTTCGGCCGGCTCGACATCGTCGTCGCCAACGCCGGTGTGCTCAATTGGGGCCGGCTGTGGGAGATTTCGCCGCAACAGTGGCAAGACGTCATCGACATCAACCTGACCGGAATGTGGAACACGGTCAAGTCGGTCGTGCCACCGATGATCGAGGCGGGCAACGGCGGCTCGATCATCACGATCAGCTCGGCGGCCGGCGTCAAGGCGGTGCCGGGGTGCGGGCACTACTGCGCGAGCAAGTTCGGCGTCGTCGGGTTGACGAATTCCCTCGCGGTTGAGTTGGGCGAGTTCGGGATTCGGGTCAACTCGGTGCACCCGTACGGCACCGACACCCCGATGGGCAACGACGCCTCGATGTGGCAGATGTTCGCCGACCACCAGAATTTCATCCACAGCTTCTCACCCGGCGCGCTGCCGACCGATTCGCTCGCCGCGCCGGATCTCGTCTCCGACATCGTGGTGTGGCTGGCCAGCGACGCGTCGTCGCTCGTGACCGCGGCCCAGATACCTGCGGAGAAGGGCTATCTCAAAATCTAGCGGCCACCGGCACAAGGGCGGTGAGCCCGCGGCGGTACAACGCTTCTGTCGCCTCCACCGGTTCGGTGCGCACATCAGCGGCTCTGAGCGCCTGCGCCTTGAACGCCCTCGCCGCCGTACTCAGTCGGTAGGTGACTGCGCTGACGTTCCCGCTGATGGCCGCGGTGTCGCCCCACAGCGCCACCTCTGCACGGCGGTGGTCCGAGGTGGAGACGAATCGCCGCACCCGCCGATCGGCGGCGTACACATCGGCGGCGACCGCGAGCGTGGACGCGCGGTCGGGGTCGTCGGTGATCGCCTCGAGGTCCCCGCCCAGATCGAGCACGTCGGCTCCGAGGATGCGCAGCGCCCGCTCACCGGCCCGGTCGGCGACCAGAACGTTGACCCGCCAGCCCGCCATGCGGCGGTCGTAGAGCCAGCCGCCCGCCGAGGTGACGACGTCCGCGACGGTGGAGGCGACGACGGTCATCTCATGGCGCAGCACCGTGCCCGCACGCGCGCGGGAAGCGGCCGCCGGAGCGGCTTTCCGACCGTCGCGGGTGATCGTGCGGAAGGTCTGCGGCGACATGGCGGGTCCAATCTCGACGAGCGGTTGTCCGGGGCTGCGACAAATCACAGCGTGACACTTCTCAAAGAATATGTAAAGGTCGGAGTTTGGTCCTACAGCCTCGACTGTTCCTTGATCGCGGTGTCGGTGGTGCGCAGCGGCCGAATCAGCGCGTCCTGGGTGAACGAAGCGATCAACTCACCCTCCTCGGTGTGGACCGCGCCGCGCACGTAGGACATCCCAGACCCGACCTGCGTGCTTTCGTGTGAGTAGAGGAGCCAACCGTCCCACCGGACCGGCTCGTGAAAGCTGACCGACACCGTCATGGGGGCGGTGGACACCGTGAGATGCGCCTGGCTGGTGCCGATGCCCTCATGAGCCCGCATGGTTGTCGAAATCCCTAGGTGCCCAGTGAAATACGCGACCAGCGCCTTGGCCAGGTCGTCGCGATCCGGGATCGGGTCGTAGTGCAGCCACGCGTACAGCTCCGGCGGGCCCACCTCATCGGGGCTGTTCACGTCGACGACGTCGACCAACCGCACCTCACGGCCCTCCATCGGCATCTCCGCGACGTTCGCGTCCGCGGGTGAGGCAACCTGCGGGCGCGGCAGATGATGGCGGATCACATCGCCGGTCGGCACGTCGGCCAGCAGCGTCGCAGTGATGCAGCGCTTGCCGTTCTGCTTCGCGGCGATGACAGCCGTCGCGGTCGACCGACCTTCTCCGACGACGTCGATCTCGATCTCGATCGGGCCTGCGCCGACCATCACCGCCCGCGCGAACACCGCGTACACCGACCGCACTGACTTCTCACCAAAGCGCTTGGCCGCCGCCACGATCATCTGCGCCAGCACCTGGGTGCCCTCGACGACCTGCCGCTCGTCCTCGCCTGCGGGCCCTGTCGCGGCGACGAAGCGGTTCTCGCCTTGGGATTCCGAGTCGAAGAGATCGAGCAGTGCCTGCACCGTCCATTGCGCCGAGTCTGTCGTCATGGGAGGGAACAGTAACCGAGCACCCCCAAAAGCGGTAACGTCATTACCATGGCGAAGTCGACCGGCCGTACCACCGCGGCCGCCGGCGTGGAAGCAGAACCGCGGGAAAGACGGTTCATGCGCTCGGCCCTGGAAATTCTCGGCGAAACCGGGCGCACCGACTTCACCGTGCTCGAGGTCGTCGAGCGTTCCAAGACCTCGCTGAGGTCGTTCTATCAGCACTTCTCGACGAAGGACGAGCTGCTGCTCGCGCTCATCGACAAGATCATGAGCGAGTCGACGCGGATATGGCGCGAGGACACAGAAGACCTTGCCCCCGTCGAAGCGCTGCGGATGCTGATCGAGAAGATCTGTAAGCCCGCCTCTTCGACGAAGCAGGACAAGGTCAACCGCGGCCTGACGTACTACAACGACCACCTCGCCGAGACCCTGCCGCGCGAGTACGCGCGGGTGCTCTCGCCCGTACACGCGCTGATCAAGGACATCATCAACCGGGGCGTCGCCGACGGGTCGTTCCGTGGCGATCTGGACGTCGACGCGACCGCGGCGCTGATCATGCAGACAGCGCTCGGCGCGATGCGACTGCAACTCCTCGGCGCCGAACTGAGCGGCGTTCCCGTCGAGGGCTCTCACATATACGACTTCTGCGTAGCGGCGCTCTCAAAACCCGTCGACACCGCCTGACCTGGCGAGAAAGGGCTTCTCGGGGGGTGGTGTTTTGGCTGGTCGCAAAGTGGTAATGTCATTACCACTTCAGCCATACGAGACTTCCAGGAGGCGATCGTGCCTGCTCGCCAGCTCCCCTATCCCGTGTTCGACGCCGACAA
Organism: uncultured Actinomycetota bacterium; assembly: GCA_963786995.1. Taxonomy (GTDB): domain Bacteria; phylum Actinomycetota; class Actinomycetes; order Mycobacteriales; family Mycobacteriaceae; genus Mycobacterium. The sequence goes on from CAWBBH010000014.1 coordinate 734,675, forward strand.
TCACTTCTACGAGCCCAAAGAGGCGCTGACCAAGTTCCTTCCGGACCACCGCAAGAACGTCATCGACTACATCGAGGTCCGCGGCCGCACGAAGATCATGGTGCGCAACCAGGTGAGCGACTACATCCCGAACCCGACATTCGAGGTCGTCGCCCGACCGGGCGCCCAGGAGGAGTACTTCCGCCACGGCAGCGGAGGCAAGAGCTTCCGCGAGGTGATGGGCAAGCCGATGAAGGCCATCCCGGCGTTCCGCGAACCCGCCGCCCGTCTCGAGGTGATGGACGGCCTCGGCCTCGACTACTCGCTGATGTTCCCGACGCTCGCCAGCCTCGTCGAAGAGCGGATGAAAGACGATCCGAAGCTGATCGCCGACGTCATCCACGCGCTCAACGAGTGGATGTATGAGACATGGCAGTTCAACTACGACGATCGGATCTTCTCGACGCCCGTCGTCAACCTCGGAATCGTCGACCGCGCCCTCGAGGAACTCGAGTGGTGTCTGGAACGCGGCGCGAAGACGGTGCTTGTCCGCCCGGCGCCGGTGCCCGGTGTCGGCGGAACGCGCTCCTTCGGACTTCCCGAGTTCGATCCGTTCTGGCAGGCATGCGTCAAGGCGGGCATTCCCGTCTCGATGCACGCCTCCGACTCCGGCTACGCCGAGTACCTCAACGACTGGGAACCCGCCGACGAGTACCTGCCGTTCAAGCCGACCGCATTTCGCATGGTCTCGATGGGCAAGCGGCCGATCGAGGATTCCATGGCGGCGCTGGTCTGCCACGGCGCCCTGACGCGCAACCCGGACCTGCGAGTCCTGTCGATCGAGAACGGCGCGGACTGGGTGCCCTACCTGTTCAAGCAGTTCGAGGGCACGTACAAGAAGATGCCGCAGGAGTTCCCGGAGGACCCGATCCAGGCCTTCAGGCGAGGTGTCTACGTGGCACCGTTCTGGGAGGACGACTTCGCGAAGATGGCCGACCTGCTCGGTGTCGACCGTGTCATCTTCGGCTCCGACTGGCCGCACCCAGAAGGTCTCGCCGAGCCGACGAAGCTTGTCGACGACCTGCAGGGCCTCGACGACGAGGGCCAGCGAAAGGTGATGGGCAAGAACATGATCGATCTGTTCAAGGTGGCAGATGAGATCGTCCACAACCCCGACGCGCCCGCGGTCGTCATCCCTGCATGACCGACGCTCCCAACCCCGAGGTCCTGCTCTTCGCCTCCACGACCCAGTCGTTCCTGGAGAAGGAAGCATCGCTGAGTCGGCTGCGTGAGCTGCACGCGGCAGGCACTTCCTTCGACCACGGCTGGTGGCGGCGCGCGGCCGAGCTCGGCTGGACGAGCCTGCTCGTTCCCGAAGAGCTCGGCGGCGGTTCCGTGTCCGGCGACGGCGTCCGCGACGTTGCGCTGGTGGCCGAGCTCGCGGGCAAGACCGTCGCCCCAGGGCCGTTGCATCCGGTGAGCACCGTGCTCGCGGGTCTCGTCGAGTCGCCTGAAAACCACGAGGAGACAATCGAAGCCCTGGTGAGTGGCGAGGCTGTCGCGTCGTGGGCGGTGTACGAGCCGGGCACGTCGTGGGACCCGATGAATCCCAGCCTGACCGCCACGCCGACCGACTCCGGATTCCGGCTGGACGGCGTGAAGGACCGGGTCGAGGCGGGCGCGGACAGCGCCGCCCTTCTCGTTGTCGCACAGTGCGACGGTGCCGTGCGGCAGTTCCTCGTTCCAACGGACGCGCCTGGCGTTCGAATCGAACCGCAGAAGTCGGTCGACCTCGTGAAGTCCTATGCGCGGGTACATCTCGACGGCGTCGAGGTCGACTCATCGGCGGTCGTCGGCACCCCCGAGCAGACGGCGGAACTCATCGCCCGCCAGAGCCACATCGCCCAGATACTCCAGTGCGCTGAGGTCGTCGGCATCCTCGACGCCGTACTCACCTTCACCATCCAGTGGGGATTCGACCGGCATTCATTCGGCCGCCCGCTCGGCTCGTATCAGGCGCTCAAACACCGCTATGCGGACCTGAAGATCTGGTTCGAGGCCTGCAAGGCGGCGACGAATGCGGCCGTCGGGGAGGTCGCGAGCCGGTCCGCCGACGCAGACATGGCAGTCAGCGTCGCGAAATCCTATGTGGGCGAATACGCCCCGCGGATGTTGCAGGACTGCATCCAGTTGCACGGCGGGATCGGTGTGACATGGGAGCACGATCTGCATCTGTACCTACGCCGGGTGATGCTCGACCGCTCGCTGTTCGGCACCCCCGACGAACACAACCTGCGCGTGTACGCGCTCACCGAGCTGGGCCCACGCGCAAGCTGGGGACGGGAGCCCGCCTGACATGACCGAAACCACGTCGGCTCCGACCACTACGGAATCCGTCGCCGAGTTCGCCGAGCGCGCCAGGGCGTGGCTGGCGGAGAACATGCCGCGCATCGACCCCGCCAACCCGCCAGAAGCCGATCGCGGGGAGGAAGCGCCGTGGCAGCGCGCCCGCGAACTGCAGAAGATGCTCTACGACGGCGGATTCGCCGGCATCTGCTTCCCGCGCGAGTACGGCGGGCTCGGGCTGCCCATCGCCTATCAGCGGGCGTTCGACGAGGTATCGCGAACCTACGAGCTGCCGATCATCCTCAACACCCCGACGTTCACGATCTGTGCGGCGACAATCCTCGACACCGCAAGCGAGGAGCAGAAAAAGCAGCACATCTCGGCCGCCCTGCGCGGCGAAGAGGTGCTTGTTCAGCTGCTTTCGGAGCCCAGCGGCGGATCCGATCTGGCCGGTGTGATCACGCGCGCGGACCGACACGGTGACAAGTGGGTGATCAACGGGGCGAAGACCTGGAGCACAAGCGCTTTCGCCGCCGACTACGGGCTGATGCTCGCGCGCACCGACTGGGATGTGCCCAAGCACGAGGGCCTGACGATGTTCCTGGTTCCGATCGACAGCCCGGGCATCACACTGCGCAGGATCAAACAGGTAAACGGCTCGGTCGAATTCTGCGAGGAGTTCTTCGACAACCTCGAACTCGGCGACGACGCGGTCGTCGGCGAGGTCAACGAGGGCTGGCACGTGGCGTCGCGGCAGCTGTATCACGAGCGCCGCGCGGTCGGCGGCGGCTCGGAGTTCGCCAGCGGCGTCGGCGCCGAGGGCAAGACCGACGTGCCGATCGATTGGGTCGCCCTGCTCGAAGCGACCGGGCAGTCCGACAGTGAGCGGGCCAGAGAGCGCGCAGGCCGGGCGATCGTGCACAAGGCGGTGCAGGAGCGTCTGATCGACCACGTCTATCACGGTGTTCTCGACGGTTCTCTGCCGCCCGCGGCCGGCTCGATCATCCGGATCACCCACGCCGAGACCCACCAGGTGGGTTTCGACACCGCCGTCGAACTCGCAGGCAGCTTCGGCGTCGTCGAAGGCGACGAGGGCATGCTCCGCTTCGGTGAGCGCTATCTGTCCCGGCAGACGGCGGCCCTGGGCGGCGGCACCACCGAGATCGCCCGCAACATCATCGGCGAGCGTGTTCTCGGGTTCCCGCGCGAGGCGGCTGCCGATCGCGGAGTGCCGTTCAAAGAGGTCAAGCGCAACGGCAAGTGATTGTTCACCCTTCCTAGAAGAGGGTGGGCTGACCCACGGGTTCCGCTGGGGCGGGTGGCGCCTCGGCCGCCCGGAAGGATCTGCGGTCAGGCACAAGACCGTGCTTGCGCACGAGTGGAGTCGCTCTGTCCCGCAACATGTCTCGGTACTCTGCCGGCAGGTAGGCCCCGCGCCGGTAGAGGTTGCGGTACTCGGAGACCAGCTCGGGATGCGCCGTCGCCAGCCACGACATGAACCACCCTCTCGTCGAACCCCGCAGATGAAGGCCGAACACCGTGACGCTGCTCGCACCCGCTTGCGCGATCTGGCCGAGCAGTCCGTCGAGATGCTCGACGGAATCGGTGAGCTTGGGCAGCACAGGGGCGACCATGACGTGGCATTGCAGGCCCGCATCGCGGATCGCTGCGATCAGGTCGAGGCGCGCCCGCGGCGACGGCGTCCCCGGCTCGACCTCCCTGTGCAGCGCCGGATCTCCCACCGCTAGCGATACCGCGACGCTGACGTCGACGCGTTGGGCCGCTTCCGTGATGAGCGGCAGGTCACGACGCAGCAAGGTGCCCTTGGTCAAGATCGAGAACGGGGTTCCGGAGTCGGCGAGCGCGCCGATGATTCCCGGCATCAGGGCGTAGCGGCCCTCCGCGCGTTGGTATGGGTCGGTGTTCGTGCCGAGGGCGACGGTCTCGCGCCGCCACGACGTGCGCGTCAACTCGCGGCGCAGCACCTCGGCGACGTTGGTTTTCACCACGACTTGGGTGTCGAAGTCGGTGCCGCAGTCCAACTCGAGGTACTCGTGCGTCGGGCGCGCGAAGCAGTACCGGCACGCGTGCGAGCAGCCGCGGTAGCCGTTGACGGTGTACCTGAACGGCAGCATCGACGCGTTCGGCACCTTGTTCAGCGCAGATTTGCAGAGCACTTCATGAAACGTGATGCCGTCGAATTGCGGCGTCCGCACGCTGCGCACGAAGCCGATTCGCTGCAGCCCCGGCAGTGCGCCGTCGTCGATGCTCACGCCCTGGCCGTCCCATCGCATACCTGAATTCGAACTCACGTTCGAACCGATGTCAAGAGTGCCAGCCCCAACCGTGCTCCTGTTGTATGGTCAGTCAAATTTTCGCCGAAGTCTATTTTATTTGTATTTTTAACTGACTATTGGCGCTATCTAGATTTGCTTGTTAGATTGCTAAATCTGCACATCTCTGCGGTTTATCGAGAAGCTTCCAAGTCCGAACACCTGCGATTTCGACCCGATCGGAGACGCGATGACCGTCATCGAACTGCCTCGACCGTTCGCCGGCACAGACGCCGACGGCGCACTCATGAGCTGGTGGGATTCCGATGCCGAGTGCACCGTCGCCATCGCCAGGCCTACCGACAACGACGCCCTGTGGCGGGAGTACCTGGCCGGCGCGGAGCGCTCCTACCGCAGACACGGGATCGAAGCGGCCATCGACATCGACGAGATTCACCGGTCCGGCGACACGTCGCTGTTCTGGACGATGCTCGACAGCGCGGGGGCGGTGCTCGGCGGCATCCGCGCCATCGGGCCGCTGACGTCGCCCGACCAGACCCACGCCGTCATCGAGTGGGCGGACCACCCCAGCCTGCCGGCGGTCCGCAAGATGATCTGCGATCGACTCCCGTTCGGGGTGGTCGAGATGAAGTCGGCGTGGGTCACCGACGATGCCGCGCGCAGCCGAAGGCTCACGGCGTCGCTCGCCAGGACCGGTTGTCAGGTGCTGGCGGTGACGGGCGTCCAGTTCTGTATGGCGACCGGTGCGCAACATGTCCTCGCGCGCTGGCAGTCCTCCGGCGGGGTCGTCGCTCCGATACGCTCCACGCCGTATCCCGACGAGCGCTTTCGCACCAAGTTGATGTGGTGGGACCGGCGGACCGTCGTCAACCACGCCGCACCCAGCCAAGCCGCCACGATCATCGCCGAAATGGCGGCCATCCGTAATCGTCTAGACAATGCGAGCCGCTATGCGCCATTCGAAGGTTGAGTCCGTGATCACCGAGACACAGTGGGACGTCGAGGCCGACGTCGTCTGCATCGGGGCCGAGGGCGGAGTTCTCGCTGCTGGTCTCGTCGCCGCCAACGCCGGCTTCGACGTCTATCTGGGCATTTCGGCGAGCGCGCTGAGCGGCGGCGACCTGGCCGCGCCCGTTGGCTACCCGGGCGGCGACGGTCAGACGACACGCCACCTCGCCGGCTTCGATTACGCGTTCACCGGCGGGCGGCCTGCGCACGGTTTCTGGCCGGTTCGCGCGGTCGAAGAGGTCACGCCGCCCCGGCCGCACCGACGCGCGGTCGTCGAACCGTTCTTCGGTGCCGCACTCGAACAGTGGGCGCAGAGGTGTGCGGGTGCACCGCACGGCCTGGTCTACGACCGGGTGACCAAGCGCCAGATGACGGAGATGCGCGGCAGCGCCCGCGGCGAGAAAGTCGAAGCGGCGATCGTGGGTTCGGTCGAGTTGAGCCCGGGCCTGCCTCCGCTGTCGCTGAGCAGGTGGCTGAGGGCCCAAGCGGCGGAGGCAGAACTGTTGCCCGACACCGAGGTGCGGTTGATCAAGCTTCTCTTCGAGGACGACGCCATCGCGGGCGCACTGCTCGATACGCGCGACGGCGTCCTCTCGGTGCGGGCCAGGGAGAACCTCATCATCGGCGTCGGCGATCCCGCACGCGAACGCGTCCATCCGCTCGTCAGCGCCACCGATGCAGTGACGGTGAACGTCTGCCTTGTCAGCAAGGCGGCGAGCCGTTTCGGAGAACTCGAGATCCTCACGGCGACCGGCGACGACAATCGCGTGCTGTTCGTCGACGCGCCGGAAACCGAGCTACAGCTGACTGGTTAGTTCCAGTTGCTGAGCTGGCAACGCGCCGTGTATGGACCGTCGCCCTGGACGGCCAACTGACCGTCGACCCAGATCTCGCAGTGCGGATTCGGTTGGGCGTTGGCGCGGTGGAAGCCGATGCTCGCATCGATGGTGGCCCACTGCGCGTCCTCGAGAGTAGTGGTGAACTCCCAGGGGGTGCCGAGTTCCTCCTTCTTGAGGAAGGCGTACGGATCGTCGTTGTAGGCGTCCTTGCTCGGCGGCTGCGCGATCAGGTAGTTGACCTGGAAGCTCGCGCCGGTTGCTGACGTGAGGACGTACTTGACGTTGGGAACGGGCGGCTCGGCGCTGACCGTCGCAGGTGCTGATGCCACCACCGCGAGGGCGACCGCCGCCACTGCACCGATCTTGGCTTTCACATTGCGCATGGTTATCTACGTACCCCTCTTCCGTAGTGAAGACACTACCGACAGATCGCCTGCCGTCGGCCGACCGTTACAGCGGCAAACGATTTGATGCCGGCTACGCATTAATTTGTTCGTCACACACAGACATTTCAGAGAAACACCGGCGCTCTAACGTGCCGACTCGACGCTCGTGCTTACCCCGATTGACCTGACGAAAGGCTGTCCATGCCACTACCACCCAGCTCCTGGTTGAAACGGTCGGCACTAGCAGGGGGAAGCGTGGTCCTCGCAGCATCGCTGCTGTTGTCCGGCTGCGGCAGCAAGGCCAGCGAAACCGACGCGACAAGCGCCCAATCGTGCGTGGACACCTCCGGACCTACGGTCAAGGTTGGCGCCCTGAACTCTCTTTCGGGGACGATGGCGATCTCTGAAGTCACCGTTCGCCATGCCATCGATCTCGCCGTGGAGCAGATCAACGGCGCCGGCGGAGTGATGGGTAAGCAGATCCAGCTCGTCGGCGAGGACGGTGCGTCGGAACCCACCGTTTTCGCCGAGAAGGCCGAGAAGCTGATCAGCAGCGATTGCGTCGCGGCGGTGTTCGGGGGCTGGACATCGTCGAGCCGCAAGGCGATGCTGCCGGTGTTCGAAGGCGCCAACTCCCTGCTCTATTACCCGGTGCAGTACGAGGGACTCGAGTCGTCGAAGAACATCTTCTATACGGGGGCAACCACCAACCAGCAGATCGTGCCCGCATTGGACTACCTGAAGCAGAAGGGCGTCAAGTCGCTGTACCTCGTCGGCAGCGACTATGTCTTTCCGCAGACCGCCAACCGCATCATCAAGGCGTACGCGACGGCCAACGGCATCGAGATCAAAGGCGAGGACTACACGCCGCTCGGCTCGACCGATTTCTCGACGATCGTCAACAAGGTCAGGACGGCAGGCGCCGACGCGGTGTTCAACACCCTCAACGGCGACTCCAACGTGGCGTTCTTCCGCGAGTACCGCAACGTCGGACTGACGCCGCAGACGATGCCGGTGGTGTCGGTGTCGATCGCCGAGGAGGAGGTCGGTGGCATCGGCGTGCAGAACGTGACCGGCCAGCTCACCGCGTGGAACTACTACGAAACCGTCGACAATGCGGTGAACAAGGCGTTCGTCAAGGCCTACAAGGACAAGTTCGGAGCCAACAAGCCGACCTCTGATCCGATGGAGGCGGCCTACGTGTCGGTGTACCTGTGGAAGAACACCGTCGAGAAGGCGAAATCATTCGAGGTCAAGGCGATTCAGGACAATGCAGGTGGCGTCACGTTCAACGCACCCGAGGGCCTCGTCACGATAGACGGCGAGAACCACCACATCACCAAGACCGCACGCATCGGCGAGATCCGGCCGGACGGATTGATCTACACGATCTGGGAGTCGCCCGGACCGATCGAGCCGGACCCGTACCTGAAGTCGTACCCGTGGGCCGCAGGCCTCTCCAGCTGATTCACGTATGGAAGCTGTAATCGGGCAGCTGGCAACGGGGTTGAGCCTTGGCTCGATCCTGTTGCTGGCAGCTCTCGGGTTGTCGCTCACCTTCGGTCAGATGGGCGTTATCAACATGGCGCACGGCGAGTTCATCATGGCGGGCTGCTACACCGCATATGTTGTGCAGCAGGTCGTCACCAGTGCCGGTGCGTCGCTGTTGATCTCGCTGCTCGTCGGCTTTCTGATAGGCGGCGCGATGGGCGCCCTGCTGGAAACAAGCCTGATTCAGCGGATGTATGACCGGCCGCTGGACACTCTGCTGGTGACGTTCGGGGTCGGATTGATCCTGCAGCAGGTCGCCCGCGACATCTTCGGGGCGCCCGCAGTGAATGTCGTCGCCCCCGAGTGGCTCTCCGGCGGGATGGAGATCCTGGGTGCAGTCGTACCCAAGACCCGCATCTTCATCCTGGTGCTGGCCATCGTGTGCGTCGCCGTGCTGGCCATCGTATTGAAGGTCAGTCCGATGGGCCGACGGATCCGGGCGGTGGTGCAGAACCGGGATCTCGCTGAGACCAGCGGCATCTCGTCGCGCAAGACCGACATCACGACGTTCTTCATCGGCTCGGGCCTGGCCGCCGTGGCCGGTGTGGCTCTGACGTTGATCGGCTCGACCAGCCCGACGATCGGCCAGAGCTACCTGATCGACGCATTCCTGGTGGTCGTGGTCGGTGGGCTGGGTCAGATCAAGGGCACTGTCATCGCGGCGTTCGCCCTGGGCTTCCTGAACTCATTCATCGAGTACAACACCACGGCGTCGCTGGCCAAGGTGGTCGTGTTCGTGATCATCGTGATCTTCCTGCAGGTGCGGCCGCAGGGCCTGTTCACCGTCCGGACAAGGAGTCTCGCGTGAAGGCTTTCTTGGGCCGCTGGCAGACGTGGGCCGGTTTCGGCGTGGCAGCGGTGGTTCTCTTCGGGATTGCACCGGTCGCGCTGTCCGACTTCCGGCTCAGCCTGCTCGGCAAGTTCCTGTGCTTCGCGATCGTGGCGGTCGGTATTGGGCTGGCCTGGGGTCGCGGCGGAATGCTGGTGCTGGGTCAGGGCGTCTTTTTCGGTCTCGGCGGCTACATGATGGGTATGCATCTGAAGATCGCCGATGCGCAGCTGCGCGGCGACGAGGTGCCCGATTTCATGCAGATCGCGGGTGTTCGCGAATTGCCGTCGTACTGGGAGCCGTTCGCCTCCCCCGCCTTCACTCTGCTGGCGATCGTGGCGCTGCCGACGGCCGTTGCGGCCGCGCTGGGCTTCGGTGTGTTCAAGCGGCGGGTCAAGGGCGCCTATTTCGCGATTCTGTCGCAGGCGCTCGCCGCTGCCCTTGCGATCCTGCTTGTCGGCCAGACGGGGCTGGGAGGCAGCAACGGGCTCAACAGATTCCGCACCTTCTTCGGGTTCACGCTCAACGATCCCGCGAATCGGCGGATGCTGTACTTCATCGCCGCGGGCACCCTGCTGATAGTGGTCGCGGTGGTGCGCCAGCTGATGCAGAGCCGCTACGGCGAGTTGTTGGTGGCGGTTCGCGACGGTGAAGAGCGGGTGCGCTTCCTCGGTTACGACCCGGCCAACATCAAGGTGGTCGCCTACACCGTGGCCGCCCTGTTCGCCAGCATCGCGGGTGCGCTGTTCGCACCGATCGTCGGGTTCATCGCACCCTCCCAGGTTGGCGTACTTCCGTCGATCGCGTTCCTGATCGGTGTGGCGATCGGCGGGCGCACCACGCTGCTTGGACCGGTGCTCGGCGCTATCGGGGTGGCGTGGGCGCAAACCCTGTTCTCCGAACGCTTTCCGTCCGAGTGGACCTATGCACAGGGTCTGCTGTTCATCGTCGTCGTCGGATTCTTCCCGGCTGGGCTCGCAGGGCTGAGCGCGTTGTTCACCCGATTTCGGCGTCGGCGAAACGCGCACTCCGCCGATGTGTCCTCCCCCGAACCGGAGAACGAGAAAGTGGGGGCGGGCCTATGACGACCACCGAAACGCAACCAATGCACGGCGGCAACGTCGGCATGGGCACTCAGTACCTCGAAGTTCGCGGCCTGACGGTCGATTTCGACGGCTTCAAGGCGGTCAGCGATGTCGACCTCACCCTGTTTCAAGGTGATCTGCGATTTTTGATCGGGCCGAACGGTGCCGGCAAGACAACGGTAATCGACGCGATAACCGGCCTGGTGCCCGCGACAGGATCAGTGGACAAATCCGGTGTGGAACTGCTGGGACGGAAGGTGCACCAGATCGCCCGACGCGGTGTCGGCCGCACCTTCCAGACCGCGAGCGTGTTCGAGCAACTGACGGTGTTGCAGAACCTGGACATCGCGGCAGGCGCCGGCCGTTCGGCATGGACACTGTTGCGCCGCCGCAAGGGAGTGTTGCCGTCGATCGAAGAGGCCTTGGAGACAACCGGATTGACCGATCTAGCTGACAAGCAGGCGGGCGTGTTGGCGCACGGACAGAAGCAGTGGCTGGAGATCGGCATGCTGCTCGTGCAGAACGCTGATGTGCTGCTGCTCGACGAGCCGGTCGCGGGCATGAGCGCCGAGGAACGCGAGGAGACCGGCAGCCTGTTGCGCCGCATCGGCGGTGAGCGCACCGTCGTCGTCGTCGAGCATGACATGGACTTCATGCGGGCGTTCGCGACGTCGGTCACCGTGCTCGCCCGCGGAAGGGTGATCGCCGAGGGCTCTGTCGCCGAGGTGCAGGCCGACCCGAAAGTCCAGGAGGTCTACCTGGGCACGGCCGCTGCCGGCGCCGACGGCATTCCCGACGATCTCATCGAGGAGAGTCCATAGTGCTTCAGCTTGTCGACGTACGCGCCGGTTACGGTCGCTCGGAGGTCATTCACGGCGTCAGCATCCAGGTGCCCTCCGACGGAGTGGCCGCAGTGATGGGTCACAACGGAGCGGGCAAGACCACCCTGCTGCGGGCGGCGGTTGGACTGGTGAAATGCACTGCGGGCGCAGTGGTTTTCAATGGAGACGACATCACACGGATGAGGCCGAGCGCCCGGGTGGCCCGCGGCCTGGCCTATGTCCCGCAGGGCCAGCAGTCGTTCGGCCAGCTGACCACCGCCGAGAACCTCCAGGTCGTCGCCGACGGCAGGAAGAACGGCAAAAATCTGATCGATGAGCAACTCGACCTTTTCCCTGCCCTCAAGGAGCTACTGACCCGGCGGGCAGGTCTGCTTTCCGGTGGGCAGCGCCAGCAATTGGCTATCGCACGCGCTCTGATCACCAGCCCTAAGTGTCTGATCCTCGACGAGCCGACCGAAGGCATCCAGCCGTCGGTGGTCGCCGAGATCGAGTCGGTGATCACCGAGCTGACCACGCGCGGCGACCTCGGCGTCCTGCTGGTGGAGCAGCACATCGGTTTTGCGCTCGAGTCGTCGCAGAACTACTACATCATGGAGTCCGGCCGCGTCACCTCGAGCGGCACCGGCGGCTCGGCGTCCGAGGAAGACGTCCGCGCCGCGATGGCCATCTGACGACGCCCTGTGCCGTTTGTCCACGCTCGCAGCCGCCGAGCTGGCACTCTGCAGGGCGTGAACACACCGACTGAGCCCCGGGTTCTCGCCGACACCGGCGGCCTGCTGGTCACCGATGACGGCCGACGCGTCCTGGTCATCGACCGTCGCACAAGCGGGTGGACGACGTGCGCATTCGTCCTCGCGGTGATCACACTCGTCGTCGGCGGCTTCGGCGCGTTGGCCGTCATCGCGGACACGCCGTCGCGCGCCACCGGCGCGATCTTTCTGGCCGTCGGTCTGCTGTTCGCCGTCCTGACAGCGCTCGTCGTCCGCAAGATCCGTCAGCGCCGCCGTCAGCCGTTGAACCAATGTCGTCCGGTGGCGGTCATCGATCGCAAGCTCGGACTCTTCAGCTACCGCGGTGGCGCACTCGTGCAGCTCGATCAGGTTCGATTCGCGCGCAAGCTTCAGCTTGGGTCCAGCTCACCGAAGCTGGTGGCCCTCACGCCGGGAGGAACCCTGGTGCTCAAGCGCGGCAACCCCTTCGACGGCGGAATCGGCAACGTCGATGACATTCTCACTGCGGCGGCACACAGGCACGCCCAGCGCCAGTCGAATTAGCTTCTGCCGAGGCGGGCCAGCACGTCTGCCAGCACGGCATCGGTCGCGACGTCGACCTGCTCCCCCGTCGACAGGTCCTTGACACCGACGGTGCCCGCCTCGATGTCGCGGTCTCCCGCGACAAGCGCGATCGAGGCGCCGGACCGGTCGGCGGCGCGCATGGCGCCTTTCATCCCCCGGTCGCCGTAGGCGAGGTCGACCCGCACGCCTGCGTCGCGCAGCCGGGATGCCAGAACTGCGAGTTGCGTCTTGGCCTGCTCGCCGAGCGGTACCCCGAACACCTCGACCCGTGCGCCAAGACCGATCGCCTTGCCCTCGGCCTTCAGCGCCAGAAGGGCACGGTCGACGCCGAGCCCGAACCCGATGCCGGACAGGTCCTTACCGCCCAGCTGAGCCATCAGCCCGTCATAGCGGCCACCGCCGCCGATGCCCGACTGGGCGCCCAGCCCGTCGTGGACGAACTCGAACGTGGTCTTCGTGTAATAGTCCAGCCCGCGGACCATCCGCGGGTTTACCGCATAGGGCACGCCGATCGCATCGAGGTGGGCGAGCACACTGTCGAAATGCTGTTTGGCGGTGTCGGAGAGGTGGTCGAGCATGACGGGAGCGTCGGCCGTCATCTCCTTGATGTGCGGCCGCTTGTCGTCGAGCACCCGAAGCGGGTTGATCTCCGCGCGGCGGCGCGTATCCTCATCGAGGTCGAGCCGGAACAAGAACTCCTGCAACAACTCCCGGTACTGCGGCCGACAGGTGTCGTCGCCCAGTGAGGTGACCTCCAACCGGAAGCCGTCGAGCCCGAGCGACCGGAAGCCCGCGTCGGCGACCGCGATCACCTCGGCGTCGAGCATCGGATCGTCGACACCGATGGCTTCGACGCCGACCTGCTGCAATTGCCGGTAGCGGCCCGCCTGCGGGCGCTCGTAGCGGAAGAAGGGTCCGGAGTAGCACAGCTTCACCGGCAGTGGACCGCGGTCGAGACCGTGCTCGATCACCGCGCGGATCACACCCGCGGTGCCCTCCGGTCGCAGCGTCACCGACCGGTCACCGCGGTCGGCGAAGGTGTACATCTCCTTGCTGACCACATCGGTCGACTCGCCGACACCGCGGGCGAACAGCGCGGTGTCCTCGAAGATCGGCAACTCGACGTCCGCGTAGCCGGCACGCCGGGCAGCCGCCAGCAGGCCGTCGCGCACGGCAACGAATTGTGCGGACTCCGGCGGCAGGTAGTCGGGCACCCCTTTCGGGGCTTGGAACGAATTCACGCGGACAGGCCTTCGAGGAATGGGTTGGCGCGGCGTTCGAAGCCGATCGTGGACTTCTCGCCGTGTCCAGGTAGTACCACGGTGTCGTCGTCGAGCACCAGTAGTTTCGTCATGATCGAGCCGAGCAGGTCGCGGCCGCTGCCGCCGGGCAGGTCGGTGCGCCCCACCGACTGGCGGAACAGCGTGTCACCGGTGAAGGCGATCTGGGAGCCGTCCCCCTCGACCCGGAACACCACCGAACCGGGGGTGTGCCCCGGCGTGTGGTCGATGGTGACGATCGTGTCGCCGAGGTCGATCTTGTCGCCGTCGCGGTCCAGTTCGATCACCTGGTTCGGTTCGCGGAACAGCGCGCCGAACGCAGATCGGGCGAAGCCGCCGATCAAACCGCGACCGAAGCCCTTGATCGGGTCGGACAACATGAATCGGTCGTCGGGGTGAATGTAGGCGGGGCAGCCGTAGGTGTCGGCGACCTTCTGCGCCGACCAGATGTGGTCGATGTGTCCGTGCGTCAACAGCACGGCCGCCGGGGTGAGCCGGTTCTCGTCCAGGATTTGACGCAGCGGACCCATCGCACGCTGGCCGGGATCGACGACGATGGCGTCCGCTCCTGCCCGTTGCGCCAGCACATAGCAGTTGCACGCCAACATGCCTGCCGGGAATCCGGTGATCAACACGGCGACCATTTTCCCATCCCTGGCGGTTGGCGGGCCTCTTGGCCCGCGCTCAGCTACTGCTGGCACACTCGTTGCGGATCGACGACCACACGAGGAGGACCACGGCGGTGCCGACCAACGAACAGCGGCGGGCGACAGCGAAGCGCAAACTCGAGCGTCAACTGGAGCGACGGGCGGCGCAGGAACGCAGGCGGCGGCTGTACACGATCATCGCCGCCGCAGTGGCCGTGGTCGCCGTGGTCGCGGGGGTCGCGGCCTACTTCGTCACCCGCGGTGACTCCGACAGCACCACGACGGCGGCGACCACCCCGCCGTCGTCGGCACCGACCGAACCGGCGCCCGCGGGCGACGGCGGTCTGCCCGCCTTCAAGGCGCCCGCCGATCTGGGTGCCGACTGCCAGTACCCGGCAGCGGAGGCCCCCAGCAAGCCGAACAAGCCCCCGCGCACCGGCAGGGTGCCGACAGACCCTGCGCAGGTCAGCGCCAGCATGTCGACCGACAGGGGCAACATCGGAATCCAGCTCGACAACGCGAAGGCGCCCTGCACCGTCAACAGCTTCGCCAGCCTGGCCCAGCAGGACTACTTCAACGACACCCCGTGTCACCGGCTGACGACCAGCCCCGGCCTTTCGGTGCTGCAGTGCGGCGATCCGACCGGCTCCGGCAGCGGCGGACCCGGCTACCAGTTCGCCAATGAATACCCCACCAATCAGTTCCAGCCCGACGATCCGGCGCTGCAGACGCCAGTGACCTATCCACGGGGCACGCTGGCGATGGCCAACGCCGGTCCGGGCACCAACGGCAGCCAGTTCTTCCTCGTCTACAAGGATTCGTTGCTGCCGCCGGGCTACACGGCGTTCGGCACGATCGACGACACCGGGCTCGCGACGCTGGACAAGATCGCTGCCGCAGGAGTGGAAGGCGGCGGGCAGGACGGCAAGCCGGCCACCCCTGTCACGGTGAAGTCCATCGGGCTGGACTGACGACAGGTGACGACGCCGCCGCCGTACGGCTCGTATCCCCCGCCTCCGTACCCTCCGTACGGCTATCCGGGGCCGCGGCCCACGAACGGCATGGCGATCGCATCGCTGATCTGCGCCTTCCTCTTCGCGCCGCTGGGCATCGTCTTCGGCCACATATCGCTGTCGCAGATCAAGCGCACCGGCGAGGAGGGCCACGGGCTGGCCATCGCGGGCCTGGTGATCAGCTACCTGATCACCATCGGGACCGTCCTCGCGCTGGTTTTGATGGTGTGGTTCACGATCGTGATCGCGCGGGAGCTCGACAACCAGTCCGGGTACTACCCGGATGTCACCGCGGCGCCGTCGATACCGGACTCCGGGCTGCCCGAGTTCGACCCCCCGCCGAACCTCGGCGCCAACTGCGCCTACCCGTCGACCACCGAACCGGCGAGCAAGCCCAACAAGCCCCCGCGCTCGGGCCGCGTCCCGACCGACCCCGACCAGGTCAGCGCGAGTATGTCCACCGACCGCGGGGAGATCGGCATCCAGCTCGACAACGACAAGGCGCCGTGCACCGTCAACAGCTTCGCCAGCCTGGCGCAGCAGGGTTACTTCGACGGCACCAGCTGTCACCGGCTGACCACGGCACCGCAGCTGGGTGTGCTCCAGTGCGGGGATCCGACGGGAACCGGAACCGGCGGGCCCGGCTACCGGTTCGGCAACGAGTACCCGACGAATCAGTACCGGCTGTCGGATCCGGCGCTGAAGACGCCGGTGATGTATCCGCGCGGCACGTTGGCGATGGCCAACACGGGCTCGGGCACCAACGGCAGTCAGTTCTTCCTCGTCTACGCCGACTCGATGATGCCGCCGACCTACACCGCGTTCGGCACCATCGACTCCACCGGCCTGGCCACCCTCGACACGATCGCAGCCGCGGGCGTCGACGGTGCGGGCGAGGACGGCAAGCCTGCAATGGCTGTGACGATCGACTCGATTCGCCTGGACTGAGTCGCGTGCTCAGGCGGCGCTGGTGACGCGGTAGACGTCGTAGACGCCTTCCACATTGCGCACCACGTTGAGCACGTGCCCCAGATGCTTGGGGTCACCCATCTCGAAGGTGAAGCGGCTGATCGCCACCCGGTCGTTGGACGTCGTCACCGACGCCGACAGGATGTTGACCTTCTCATCGGCGAGCACGCGCGTCACATCCGACAGCAGCCTGTGCCGGTCGAGGGCCTCGACCTGGATCGCGACCAGGAACACCGACGACGGGGACGGCGCCCACTTCACGTCGATGATCCGCTCGGCCTGCTCCTGCAGCGATCCCGCGTTGGTGCAGTCGGTCCGGTGCACGCTGACCCCGCCGCCGCGGGTGACGAAGCCCATGATGTTGTCCCCCGGCACCGGCGTGCAGCACTTGGCCAGCTTCGTCAGCACGCCGGGTGCGCCAGGCACCGCAACCCCGACATCGTCGGTGGTGCGCTGGCGCACCGGCATGGTGGCCGGCGTCGAGCGCTCGGCGAGCTCGTCAGCGGCCTCGTCGTCACCGCCCAGCTGCGCCACCAGCCGCTGCACCACGTGCCTGGCAGACACATGGCCCTCGCCGACGGCGGTGTAGAGCGCCGACACGTCGGCGTAGCGCAGCTCGCGGGCCAGTGCCGCCATCGATTCGGCGTTCATCAACCGCTGCAACGGAAGCCCGCCGCGGCGTACCTCACGGGCGATGGCGTCCTTGCCCGACTCCAGCGCCTCCTCGCGGCGCTCCTTGGCGAACCACTGCCGGATCTTCGCCTTGGCACGCGGCGACACGACGAACTGCTGCCAGTCCCGCGACGGCCCCGCATTCATGGCTTTGGATGTGAAAACCTCGACGACTTCGCCGTTTTCGAGGCGGCGTTCCAGCGCGACGAGTCTTCCGTTGACGCGGGCGCCGATGCAGCGGTGGCCGACCTCGGTGTGCACGGCGTACGCAAAGTCCACCGGCGTCGATCCGGTCGGCAAGGTGATCACATCGCCCTTCGGCGTGAACACGAAGATCTCCTGCACCGCGAGGTCGTAGCGCAGGGACTCGAGGAATTCGCCCGGATCGGCGGCCTCCCGCTGCCAGTCGAGCAGTTGGCGCATCCATGCCATCTCGTCGATCTCGGTGGCGGTGTTGCCCGACGGTAGACCGTTGCGGCCCTTGGCTTCCTTGTACCGCCAGTGCGCGGCGATGCCGTACTCCGCGGTGCCGTGCATCTCGTTGGTGCGGATCTGCACCTCCAGCGGCTTGCCCTCCGGGCCGACCACGGTGGTGTGCAGCGACTGGTAGACGCCGTACCGCGGCTGCGCGATGTAGTCCTTGAACCGTCCGGCCATCGGCTGCCACAGCGAATGCACCACGCCGACAGCGGCATAGCAGTCGCGGATCTCGTCACACAGAATGCGCACGCCGACGAGGTCGTGGATATCGTCGAAGTCGCGGCCCTTGACGATCATCTTCTGATAGATCGACCAGTAGTGCTTCGGCCTGCCCTCAACGGTGGCGGCGATCTTCGACTTCGCCAGCGTGGCATTGATCTCCGAGCGCACCTTCGCCAGATAGGTGTCGCGGGAGGGCGCCCTGTCCGCCACCAGACGGACGATCTCGTCGTACTTCTTCGGGTGCAGGATGGCGAACGCCAGGTCCTCGAGCTCCCACTTGACCGTCGCCATCCCCAGCCGGTGAGCAAGTGGGGCAATGACTTCCAGCGTTTCGCGCGCCTTGCGCGCCTGCTTCTCCGGCGGCAGGAACCGCATGGTGCGCATGTTGTGCAGCCGGTCGGCGACCTTGATCACCAGCACCCGAGGATCGCGCGCCATCGCGATGATCATTTTGCGGATGGTCTCGCCCTCGGCCGCGGTGCCCAGCACGACCCGGTCCAGCTTGGTGACACCGTCGACCAAGTGGCCCACCTCGTCACCGAAATCGGCGGTCAGCGCCTCCAGCGTGTACCCGGTGTCCTCGACGGTGTCGTGCAGCAGCGCAGCGACCAGCGTCGTGGTGTCCATCCCGAGTTCGGCGAGGATATTGGCCACCGCAAGCGGATGGGTGATGTACGGGTCCCCCGAGCGACGCAGCTGGTCGGCGTGGCGCTCCTCGGCCACCTCGTAGGCGCGCTGCAGCAGCGCCAGCTCCGCCTTGGGAAAGAATTCGCGGTGAACCGCGACCAGCGGCTCGAGCACCGGGTTCACGGCGCTGCGCTGTGACGTCATCCTGCGCGCGAGACGGGCTCGGACGCGGCGCGACGTGGACGTCTTGGCGATGTCCGGCGTCGGCATCGGCGCCGTCTCCGGACCCTCGCTGCCTACCGGCGGTGCCTGCACGGCCTGTCCCGTGCCCTGCTCGTCAGCCATGCTCACCTCCTGATCCGCTGCTTGTCACGCGAGCGCTCATCGGCGCAGCAGACTTCGAGGATATCGCTTCAGATCGTATGCAAGCTGTTGACGGGCAGCGGCGCCAGCAGGTCGCGGCCCTTGAGGGCGGCCAGCTCCAGCACCACAGCGGCACTCATGACGTTCGCGCCCGCCGCGGTGAGCAGCCGCATGGTGGCCGCAAGCGTGCCGCCGGTGGCCAGCACGTCGTCGATGACGACGATGCTGCGGCCGGTCAGGTCGAGTCCGTCGGCGGGGACTTCGAGCGTGGCTGTCCCGTATTCCAGCTGGTAGGTCTCGCTGTACACCGGCGGCGGCAGCTTGCCGGCTTTACGCACCGCGAGCACTCCGATCCCGAGCTGGTTGGCCACCGCGCCGCCGACCAGAAAGCCCCTGGCATCGATGCCCGCGACCAGTTCGGCACCCTCGGCGAGTTCGGCGAGCGCCTCGGTGACGACGGCGAGCCCGCGCGGGTCGGCGAGCACCGGCGTCAGGTCCTTGAACTGGATGCCCGGCTCGGGGAAGTCGGCGACCTCGCGGGTGAGCGCCTCGATGACGCGAGCGACCTCTGTGCTCATTGCTCGGCTCACGCTCCCTCCGGTCCTCGCTTCGTCCCCTGCCCTTCGGGCGTGGGCCCAGCTATCCTCACTCGCGCTCGCCTTCGGTGCTCATTGCTCGGCTCACTTCTCCAGCACCCACCTGTCCATGTTCCATCCGGCGCCCCAGCGCGTCGGGTTGCTGCTCACGGCGTACATCTTCTTCGAGGTGATCAACGATCGCTGCTGCCGATACAGCGGCAGGGTCGGCATGTCGGCCCACAGGATGGGTCCCGCGTCGCCGAGTTGCCGGGCCACCTCCTTGGGATCGGCGGTCACCGCGAGCACGTCGATGATGCCGTCGATGCGCGGATTCGTGTAGCCCGACAGATTGTTGCCGTTGCCGGTGTGCAGGTCATAGGCGTCCATCGCGGACGAGCCGGTCGACCCACTGCCGGTGGCCCCGCCCGTGCTGGCCAGCAGCACGTCGATCTCGTTGTTGCGCAACGTCATCGGGCCGGTGGTCTCGGAGCCGACATCCTGCACCGTGACGCCGGCAGCAGCACACGATTTGGCGATCGCCCCGACCGTCGCGGCCAGCCGCGCATTCGGCGTCTGGTATCCGATCCGCACCGCGAGCGGTTTGTTGCCCAGCGCCTGGCGTGCGGCATCGGGATTGCTGGCGCCGAACCGTTCGGCGCCGATGGCTTCACCGCTGCCGACCGCTTCCTCGGTGACCGCATTGAGCCGGGTGTTGGCGATCGGCACCTCGGCGTTGCGCGCGATCACGTCACGTGGTGTGCACAGCGCCACCGCCCGCCGCGCGGGCGGAGCGGCCAACGGTCCCTGCGCGGCGAAGATCAGCTGCTCGATTCCCGCCGACGGGCTGTCGGTCTGCACGTAGTCCTCCGGCATGTTGAGCACACCCGACGAGCCCGCTGCGACGTCGACGACGTCCACGCTGCCGTTGTTGAGCCGGTCCTGAACGTCTGCGCCACGCGGTGTGACGGTGATTTTGTTTGTGACCGGCTCTGCGCCCCACCATTTGTCGTTGGCGACGAGCACGACCGCTCCGTCCTCGCTGACCGAATCCAGCTTGTACGGACCCGACGACGGGAACCGCTTCACGTCGAGGTCGGGTGTGAGGTTCCACGTGGTGTTCCACGCCTGCGCGATGCGGTCGATGTTCGGTGCATCGTTGTTGATGATCGCGCCTGCGACGTCGATCCCGAGTTCGTCGGAGAGGATGTGGGCGGGCATCAAGGCGGTGGCCGCGAACAGTTGCCCGAAGTCGACCAGAGCGCGATCGGGGGCGAAGGAGACCCTGGCCCGCTTCTGTCCGGGTGCACAGTCGACGGCGGCGATCTCGCGGTAGCCGGCCTGGTTCGCCGCATCGAAGCCGGGGAAGCGACCGGACTGCGAGGCCCACGCGAGGACGAGGTCGTCGCATGTGATCGGCTTACCGTCGGAGTACACCGCCTTGTCGCTGATCACGTAGTCGAGCACGAGCGGTGCGCGGCCGACCACCGCGATGGTGCCGAAGTCGTGATCGCCGACGATCTGACCGTCCGGGCCGTGATAGTTGAAGCCGGTGAGCACCCGTGCGAACGCCTGCGGCCCCGCCGACGCCGCACCGGCGACGGTGTTGGTGTTGTAGGTCGTCAACGTGCCGTCGACCGCGTAGGTGACCTCATCGGCCGCGCTCTCCGAACAGCCCGACAGGCCGACGACACCCACGAACGCGGCTGTCACCGCGGCGGCGATCCCCCGCAGGCGGGCCGTCATGTCGAGCTACTTCCGCCGGGTGTTGCGCTTACCCGCGGGCCGTCCGGTCCTGCTCGAGGTGGGCCGGACCGGTCGCGCACCGGGGGCGGGCTTGTCGGCAACGAGATGCTTGCCTGTCGCAGCGGACGCGGCTGCGACCGTTTCCTTGTCGGCGTCGTCGCCCGCGTCTGCGTCGGAGGCGATGTCGTCGACCACCGCGCGGGACTTCTCACCGGTCGGCTTGCGGCGGTTGAGCACCCGGCGCGTGTGGGTGCGCACCAGCTCGGTGCGCTCCCGCATCGACACCAGCAGAGGTGTGGCCAGGAAGATCGACGAGTACGCCCCGACGACGACGCCGACCAACTGCACCAGCGCGAGGTCCTTGAGCGTGCCAACGCCCAGCAGCCACACCGCGACCACCATCAGCGAGATGATCGGCAGAACCGAGATGAGGCTGGTGTTGATCGACCGCATGAACGTCTGGTTGATGGCCAGGTTGGCCTGCTCGGCGAAGGTGCGGCGGGTGGTGTGCTGGAAGCCGTTGGTGTTCTCTTCGACCTTGTCGAACACGATGACGGTGTCATAGAGCGAGAAGCCCAGGATGGTCAGCAGGCCGATGACCGTGGCAGGCGTGACCTCGAAGCCAACCAACGAGTACACGCCGGCCGTGACGAGGAGGTCGAAGACCAGCGTCACCATGGCGGCGATCGCCATGTAGCGCTCGTAGCGAATCGTGATGTAGAGCGCCGCCAACACCAGGAAGACCGCGAGCGCCAGCAGCGCCTTGTCGGTGATCTGACCGCCCCACGTCTCCGATACAGCAGAGTCGCTGATCGCCTGCTTGCTGGGCTGGCCGTCGAGACCCTTGGGCTGGAAGGCCTCGAACAGCGCGTCGCGCAGTTTGGACGCCTCGTCGTTGGTGAGCGCCTCCGACCGGATCTGCACGGTGGCCGAGGGTCCGTTGCCGACCATCACCACCGACTCGGTGTTCTTGCCGAGCGCCTCGCTGAACACCGCTTCGACGCGTTCGGTCGTGACGCCCTCGGCGGGCATCGACACCTTGGTGCCGCCCTCGAAGTCGATGCCGAAAGAAAAACCGCGCACGATCATGCTCACGACGCAGATCGCGACGATCACACCGCTGATCGCGTACCACATCTTGCGGCGGCCGATGACCTCGAAGGCTCCGGTGCCGGTGTAGAGCCTGATGAAGAAACCGTGCCGCGGGGCGTCGGTGGAACTCTCCAGGTCAGGAGCCTCCACTGCGCTCGACTCGGTCACGTCGGATGTGCGCCTGGCCATCGACTACCCCCGTCCCGTATGTGCGGAAACCCGGCGTTCGCGCGCGATCTGCTGCACGGCGCCGAGGCCGTTGAACGCCGGTTTCGCCATGGTGGGCGACTTCGACGCCAGATACACCAGCGGCCACGTCACCAGGAAGACGACGACGACGTCGAGGATCGTCGTCAGGCCCAGCGTGAACGCGAAGCCCTTCACCTGGCCGATGGCCAGGATGTAGAGCACCACCGCGGCAAGGAACGTCACTGCGTTGCCGGAGATGATCGTCTTGCGAGCGCGTACCCAACCACGCGGGACCGCGGACCGGAACGAACGACCTTCGCGGATTTCGTCTTTGATGCGTTCGAAGAACACCACGAACGAGTCGGCCGTCGTGCCGATACCGATGATCAGACCGGCGATACCGGCCAGGTCGAGCGTGTAGTTGATGTATCTGCCGAGCAGCACCAGGAGGGCGAAAACCACTGCGCCCGAGGCGATCAGCGACAACGCGGTGAGCAGTCCCAGCACCCGGTAGTACAGCAGCGAGTAGAGCAGCACCAGCGCCAACCCGATGGCGCCTGCGATGAGGCCCGCCCGCAACGACGTCAATCCCAGTGTCGCCGAGACTGTTTCAGCCTCCGAGGACTCGAACGACAGCGGCAGCGAGCCGTACTTCAAGACGTTGGCCAGCTCCTTGGCCCGCTCGGCGTTGAACTGTCCGGTGATCTGGGTGTTGCCGCCCGGGATCGCCTCTTCGATCTGCGGGGCGCTGACCACCTGGGAGTCGAGCGTGAACGCGGTTTGCGTGCCGACGTGCGAGGCGGTGAAGTCCGCCCATGTGCTCGCGGCGTCGGGCTTGAACTCCACCTGCACGACGTACTCGCCGCGCTGGGTGTCCATTCCGGAGCTGGCGTTCTTGATCTGCTCGCCGCTGATGATCGACTTGTCCAGCAGGTACACCTGCGAGTGGTCGGTCGAACAGGTCACGAGGGGCAGATTCGGGTCGTCGTTGCCTGCCAGCACGTCGTCGTCGTTGCATCGGGTGGCCTGAAACTGCAGGGCCAGGATCTGGATCTGCTGTTCGGTGCTCTGGCGCAGCGCCTTCTCGTCGGCGATCCGCTGTGCGAGTTCCTTTTCCTGCGGCTGCGGCGTAGGAGAAGGCGGTGCGGGGCTGGGCGGCGGGGCCTGCGGGTACGGGCGGGGTTGCGGCGCCGGCGCGGGTTCGGGAGCGGGTGGCTCGCCGCCGGGAACGGCGCCCTGCTCGGGCGGCGCCTCAGGCGCGCCGCCGACCTCTGCCGGCGCGGGTGGTGCTTCGGGCGCGGGCAGAAGCCCTCCCGGTGCCCCCGGCAGGCCGACGGGCGGAGTGCCCTGCGGCGGGCCTGCCTGCTCACCCGGCTGCTGCGGCGCCTGGGCGGCGATCGAGTGAATCACGGGGCGGATGTAGAGCCGCGCCGTCTGGCCCAGGTTGCGCGCCTCGTTGCTGTCGTTGCCCGGCACGGTGATCACCAGGTTGTCGCCGTCGATCACCACCTCGGAGCCCGAGACGCCGAGGCCGTTGACGCGCGAGGAGATGATCTGCTGCGCCTGGTTCAGCGCGTCGGGAGTGGGCCGCGAGCCGTCGGGCGTGCGGGCGGTCAGCGTGACCCTTGTGCCACCCTGCAGGTCGATACCGAGCTTGGGCTCAGCCTTCTTGTCGCCGGTCAGAAAGACCAGCAGGTACACGCCGATCAGCAGCGTGAGAAATACTGCCAGGTAGCGCGCAGGCTGCACCGGCGCAGAAGGCGATGCCACGTTTCTTTGGTCTCCTCGAGGTCAGGTCGTCAGCACCGCAAAGGGTACGTGTCGGAGCTGAGTCCCCGACAATCAGCTCAGTTCAGTCGGTTCTGGTCGGTGCTGTCGGTGATCTCCGTGGCCGTCGATTCGGGCTCGTCGGCGTCGATGTCGTCGTCGAGTTCGTCGTCCTCGGTGATGCGGTCCCGCACGGCGAGCTTCATCCAGGTGGTCACCACACCCGGCGCGATCTCGAGCTCCACGTGGTCGTCGGTGATGGTCCTGATCTCACCCTGGAGGCCGGAGGTGGTGTGCACGCGGTCGCCGACCTTCAGCGAGTTGTGCAGGTCGATGGTCGCCTGCATCGCCTTCTTCTGGCGTCGCGAGGCGAAGAACATGAATGCGCCCAAGATGATGAGCAGAGGTAGTAAGGCGACCAGATCCATGGCAGCAACTGCTTTCGTGTCGTTCGTGCGAGGTCAGGCTCCTTGGATTGATCGTCGATCTCAAGAGCCTTCTAGGTGACCAGTGTGCCATTGTCGCAGCTGATGACCGAGCGACCCCGTGGGCACCGGGCCCGAGGCTACGGAATTCGTCGTATCGGCCGAGCGGTACGGGTCATCCCGCCCAAGGGCGCGGAAGTCGGCAATCGGATCGGTGCGTGGAGACTAGGCTGGAACCCCGTGAGCACCCTCGAGCAGAGCCGCTATCTCGCCACCAGCATCCCCGGTCCGCGCTCGAAGGAGCTGATCGAGCGCAAGACCGCCGCCGTGTCCCGCGGCATCGGCAACACGATGCCGGTGTACACGGCGCGCGCGGGCGGCGGCATCGTCGAGGACGTCGACGGCAACCGGCTCATCGACCTCGGCTCCGGGATCGCTGTGACCACGATCGGGAACGCCTCACCGCGTGTCGTCGAGGCGGTACGCGACCAGGTAGCCGACTTCACCCACACCTGCTTCATGATCACGCCGTACGAGGAGTACGTCGCCGTCGCCGAGGCGCTCAACCGCCTCACCCCCGGAACCCACGAGAAACGTTCGGCGCTGTTCAATTCCGGCTCCGAGGCGGTGGAGAATGCCATCAAGATCGCCAGGACATACACCCGCAAGCAGGCCGTGGTGTCCTTCGATCACGCGTACCACGGCCGCACCAATCTGACGATGGCGCTGACCGCGAAGTCGATGCCGTACAAGCACGGCTTCGGTCCGTTCGCGCCGGAGATCTACCGCGCGCCGCTGTCGTATCCATTCCGCGATGCGGAGTTCGGCAAGGAGATGGCCACCGACGGCGAGGTCGCCGCGCGGCGCGCCATCAGCGTCATGGAGAAACAGGTCGGCGCCGACAATCTCGCCGCGGTCATCATCGAGCCCATCCAGGGCGAGGGCGGCTTCATCGTGCCCGCCGACGGCTTCCTGCCCGCGCTGGTGGACTGGTGTGCGAAGAACAACGTGGTGTTCATCGCCGACGAGGTGCAGACCGGGTTCGCCCGCACCGGCGCGATGTTCGCCTGCGAGCACGAGGGCATCGTTCCCGACCTGATCGTCACCGCCAAGGGCATCGCCGACGGACTTCCGCTGTCCGCGGTGACGGGCCGCGCGGAAATCATGGACGCGCCGCACGTCAGCGGTCTCGGCGGCACCTACGGCGGCAACCCGGTGGCGTGCGCGGCCGCACTGGCCACGATCGAGACGATCGAGGCGGACGGAATGGTGGCCCGCGCCGCCGAGATCGAGCAGGTGATGAAGGACCGCCTGCACCGGATGCAGGCGGAAGACGACCGCATCGGCGACGTTCGCGGCCGCGGCGCGATGATCGCCATGGAACTCGTGAGGGCCGGAACGACCGAACCCGACGGCGAGCTGACGATGAAGCTGGCCGTCGGCTGCCATACCGCGGGTGTGATCGTGCTGACCTGTGGCACCTACGGCAATGTGCTGAGATTCCTGCCGCCGCTGAGCATCTCCGACGAGCCTCCTCAACGAGGCTCTCGACGTGCTCGCGCTCGTGCTCGCCGATCTCTAGCGACTCACTTTCTAGCGCGAGCAGACGCAAAAGCCCCTATCTTTGAGGGTTTTTGGGTACTTTCGCGTTCCCCAACTTGCGTGTGGGCCCAGCTCGCGGGGAAACGGAACCCCAGAATTCGGTGACCAGCCGCTGGATTCGGTCGCGGTCGATCAGCAGCGGTGAGACGTGGCCGGTGCCCGCGACCTCCTCGACTCGCACATCGGGGATCGCGGCAGACGTGCGACGAGCCTCTTCTGGGCGCCATCCGGTCACGTCGTCACGGACGGACATGATGAGAGTCGGCACCTTGACGTCGCCGAGCAACTCCTCGATCCCGTTGCGCTGCAACATCATCGAGCGCATCGCGTGATACATCCCGGTGCGGTCCGCATCCCGGAACGAGGCAACCACGGCTGCCGCCTGATCGGGCTCTGCGGCCAGTGCCGTGCCGCCGACGAGCGAGCCGAAGAGCAGTTTGACGACGAGGCCGGTGGGGCCGAGGAGGCGGTACATCCCGACAAGCGGCCACGCCTTGGTGAGCTTCTCCCCCGTGGTGAATCCCTGAACCGGTGTCCCGATCGTCGTCAGCGTCCGCAGTCGGCGGCCGGCTGCCAGACGGATGCCGACGTGACCGCCCCATGCGTTGCCCACCCAGTCCACCGGCCCGGTCACGCCCAGCCGGTCGAGCACCTGTTCGGCGCACGAGACCACTTCTTCGAAGCTGAAATCCCTTGTTACCGGGTCGCTTTCGACCGTGTGACGGCCCGTCGATCGTGTACACGGTGCGCTGTGTGGCCAGCCCGTCGACAAGCGGGCCCCAGGAGCGCGAGTCGACGAAGAGGCTGTGCCACAGCACCGCAGGCGGCCCGACGCCGGTCCGGCGGACGTGCAACCGGCCGAGATCGGTCCTGACGAATTCCGGGTTCGGCGCGGTCATCGTGGCTCTCCTCATTTACTTCGGTAACCGAAACTTCGGTTCCCGTAGTATTGTCGTCCACTGTGGCGCCGTCAAGGGATTTCGCCGAGGACCGACTCGCGATCGGGCAACTCCTGGTTCGGCTGCTCCGCGAGTTCCGCGACGAGCTCGCCGCTCCGCGCGCCGACGCCGGCTACGGAGACGTCCGCGAACCGCACTTTCAGATCTTCGGCAATATCCGGTCGGGCGGCATCCGGCTCACCGAGCTGGCGGAACGCGCGCAGCTGAGCCTTGCGGCCACCTCGGAGCTGGTCAACGATCTCGCCGATCTCGGGTACCTGACCCGTCGGCCCGATCCCGCCGACGGGAGGGCGAAGCTGATCGAGCTGACGGAGCGGGGCCGCGACCTGATGGCCGACGCGGGCGAGCGGGTGGTCGCGATCGAACGCCGGTGGGCGGAACTGGCCGGAGAACGCAACTTCGCCCAGATGTGCCGCACCATGCAGCGGCTTCTCGACGAACTGGACCCGCGCGACGCCCGCGCCTAGCTGGGCGGCGGCAGCCGCAGCAACAGCCGGGCACCGCCCATCGGGCTGGTTTCCAGCGCGGCGGTTCCGCCGTGAATCTCGGCTTGCTGAGCCACCAGCGCGAGGCCGAGTCCCGAACCCGAGCGCGCCGCCGTCGACCCGCGGGAGAACCGGTCGAAGACCGCCGCCCGCTCCTCCTCCGGGACACCGAGTCCGTTGTCATCGACCGTGATTTCCACACCGTCGACGGAACTGATTGCGGCAAGCCGGACTTCGGTCGCTCCCCCGTGTTTCACGGCGTTGGTGATCGCATTGTCGATCACCAGCCGCAGTCCGGCCGGCATCCCGACCATGAGCACTGTCGTCGACGACGCCAACGACACCTCGAGGTCCGGGTAGTTGCGCATCGCGTCGTGAGCGGCCCGATCGAGGAGTTCGGTGATGTCGACGGGGACGAAGTCGTCGACCGTGGTCAGCTCCCCCTGGGCCAGTCGCTCCAGCGCCGAGAGCGTGGCCTCGATACGGGTCTGGGTACGGATGACGTCGGCGATCACTTCCTTGCGCTGCTCATCGGGAAGATCGAGGGTGGAGAGCACCTCCAGGTTGGTGCGCATCGCGGTCAACGGTGTGCGGAGTTCGTGTGACGCCACCGCCGCGAAATCCCTTGCCGACTCGAGTGCGGCCCTGGTGCGCTGCTGTTCGTCGCCGATGCGGGCCAGCATGCCCTCGACCGCGTCGGCGATCTCGACCGCTTCCCGTACCCCGCCCACCTTCACCTCGTCGGGGTTGGATTGCGCATTGATCACCCGGGCCTGCTGGGCGAGCACCCGGAAGGGGCTGATCATGATCAGCCACAGGGCCGAGGCAACCACCGCGGTGCCGACGATGACCCCGCCGCAGATCAGCAGCACGCGGCGGTGCAGTTCGTCGATCCTTCTCTGCGTTTCGGCCAGTGGAGCGCCGACCGCGATGGACGCCTTACCCGCAGTGAACGTGCGAACGCGGTACTCGACGCCGTCGATCGTCGTGGTGTCGTAGCCGTCATCGAACTCAGGCAGCACGATGTCCTTCGGCAGCGAAACGGTGATGCCGTCGACCCGGGCCGTGCGGATGAGTTCGCTGTTCGGGGAAGGCTTGTCGAGTCCCAGGTCATCGGAGTTGCGCAGCAGCGAGCTGATGTCGCCAAGGCTGCTGACCGAGTCGAGCCGACGGTCGAGCTGACTGTATTGGTCGTTGGTCACGCCGAACCACACCCATGCGCCAAGGGTGATGACCAGACCGACCACGGCAAGAGCCGCGACGATGACGATGATGCGCAACGACAGGACGCGCGCCAGCAGCCGGGAGAGCCACCTGATCAGACGCACCAGGGCACAGTGCCACCCCGGATGAGCAGACGCAAAACCTCAGCGGTGCGCGAGTCGGTCGCCGCGGCCGAACATTCCGCCGAGCGAGCGACGGCGACGCTTGGGTTCCTCTTCAGCCGGCTGGATCTCGGTGACGTCGTCCGACGCCGCGGGCTCGGCCGAGGAGAGCGCCGTGCGCTCCGCGTACTTGATGTCGCGGGCGCTGCGGACCGACAGCCGGCCAAGAGCGATCGCGCCGAGAAAGATGATCAGTGCGCCGAGTCCGTAGAAGTAGGCCAGTTCCAGAACCACTCGCTTGGTCTCGGTCGCGGCGACCGGGGCACCGGCATTGCCAAGGCCCAACGGCCCTGCGAGTGCCCGTCCCACGACGAACCACGCCCCTGCCAGCACCGTCAGCCAGCCACCGAGCATCGCGGTGAACCGATTGCGGGAACTCAACAGCAGGAAGCCGCCCACGACCGTCACCGCTCCAGGTAACACCTCGAGCCAGCCGCGTGCCGCCGTCCACGCCCATGCCCGGTCGGGGCTGAACGCGAAGTCGAACAACGGTCCGACGAACGGAACGAGAGCGCCCCACAGGCCCAACAGAATCAGCAGGAAGCCACTCGCCGCCCCGCGACTGCGCGGCATCTGCATCCGCCCGCCGCCATTGTGAACACGCGTGTCACGCATCGTGATCTCTCCTCGGTCCCCGACGGTGTAACCCCGAACGGCGGCGGAATACCCCAACCCGCGCGCCGATAACCCGTCGAGCATCCGCACGCTGTAGTGCTCGCGCGCCGATAATTGCTGACTCCAGAAGCAGCAAACATCCCTTAGACTGCCGAAGTGGGCTGGATTCGGGAGTGGTGGGCGCAGCCCGACCACTACCGTTGGTTGTCCGGTTATCTGGGTCATCGCAATGTTCGCGGCTTCACCCGCCGGATGATGGCCGTCGTCGTCGCCTCCCTCGGCGCCGTGCCGGTGCTGAACATGTGGACACCGATCGGCCCGCAGAGGCCGTCGGAATGGATAATTAGCGTCTTCGTCACAGTTTGCTGTGGCGCGATGTCGGCGATGTGGCTGCGCGGATGGCCGAGCAGACGTCAATCGGTGTCGTTCGTCCTGCTCGCCAACGCCTGCCTTGCGCTGTCCTGCCTCAACTACAACTCGCCCGGCATGTCGTTGCTGGGCTGCACGGCTTTCGCCGCGCTCGCAGGATACGTCGCGTTCTTCCACACCAGCCGCTACCTCGCGCTCATCCTCGTCACGGCGGCGGCGACGTCGATCGTCTGTGCGGTGAGGCTGACGACCGACGGATCCGTGCTCATTGCCTTGGCTACATTGCTCATCATCGCCGTCGGCGTCCTCGCGGTGCCGTTCTCCGTTCACGTCCTGATCCACCTGCTCGGAGACGAGGCGTTGAAGTCGCATACCGATCCGCTCACCGGGCTGCGCAACCGCCGCGGCTTCTACCGGTCGGCGCGCGAACTCATCTATGCATCAAACGATGCCGCCGCGCCGTATCTGTCGCTGATCATGCTCGATCTCGACCGCTTCAAAGAGGTCAACGACACCAGAGGGCACACCACCGGCGACCGCATCCTCATCGCCGTCGCCGACAAGCTGCGACACGCCAGCAGCGGGCGCGGAGTGGTGGCCCGGGTCGGCGGCGAGGAGTTCCTCATAGCGGACCTCACCCAGGCCGGTGAGGCCCAGGCGATCGCCGAACGGCTGAGGCAGGCCATCGCCGAGATCCCCCGGGGCGCGACGGCCAGTGTCGGTGTTGCCAGCGTCACACGTATCGGCTCCGGCAGCCTGGACGCCAGAGCGGTCCTCGAGCAGTTGGTCGACGCCGCCGACAGCGCAATGTACGTGGCCAAACGCGCAGGCGGGAACCAGACGCGCCAAGCGGACCGGAACACAATTCACAGCCAATAGACAGGCTCACTAGTTAGCGGGAGTAAGGCTGCTCTGAACTACATCGCAACCGCCACCGCAAGGAGCACGACCGCGACCAGCGGGAAGGCTCCCTGCGTGACGGCGGCGCGCGCCTTGTCGCGCGATGACGCGAGAAGCACCGCGGCGGCTGCGAGCATCGATCCGACGCCCGCGAAGACCAGCGCGACGCCGACGGCGTTGTGCCCCAGGCATATCGCGGCGATGCCGATAGCGGACACGACGGCCAGGAAGAGGTTGTAGAAACCCTGGTTGAAGGCGAGCAGTTTGGTGGTCTGCGCCTCTTCGGCCGTGGTGTCGAACGTCGCACGGGTGCGCGGCGACGTCCACGTCTGGGGGTACCCCTAGCTTGCTAGGGGGACGACTCCATCACGAAGATGTAGACGTGCAGCAAGGCGGCGAGACCGGCGAAAACCAGTGCAGCGGTGAGCATTGCGTCTCCTATTCGAACAGGCCCTGCTGTCCAAGCCCGGTCACCCCGCTGGGCGGGGTCATGCCGAGGTGCGTCCACGCCTGCGCCGTGGCGACCCGGCCTCGCGGGGTGCGGGCCAGCATTCCGGCGCGCACGAGGAACGGCTCGCACACCTCCTCCACCGTGGTGGCTTCCTCGCCGACCGCGACCGCAAGTGTCGACACCCCGACGGGGCCGCCGCCGAAGCTGCGGGTCAACGCCGACAGCACGGCACGGTCCAGTCGGTCGAGGCCGAGCTCGTCGACGTCGTACACCTCGAGCGCGTACTTTGCGATGTCGCGGGTGATCACCCCGTCGGCGCGGACCTCTGCGTAGTCACGCACCCGGCGCAGCAGCCGGTTGGCGATACGCGGCGTTCCCCTTGAGCGCCGGGCGATTTCGGCCCCGGCCTCCGAGCCCAGTTCAATGCCCAGGATTCCCGCTGAACGCGCAAGGACGCGCTCCAGCTCGGCGGGCTCGTAGAAGTCCATGTGGGCGGTGAACCCGAACCGGTCGCGCAGCGGACCGGTCAGCGCGCCCGACCGGGTGGTGGCGCCGACCAGAGTGAACGGCGCGACCTCGAGGGGAATCGACGTTGCGCCGGGGCCCTTGCCGACGATGACGTCGACCCGGAAGTCCTCCATCGCCAGGTAGAGCATCTCCTCGGCGGGCCGGGCGATGCGGTGAATCTCGTCGATGAACAGCACGTCGTGTTCGACCAGGTTGGACAGCATCGCCGCGAGGTCACCCGCGCGTTCCAGGGCGGGTCCCGACGTCACGCGAAGCGACGTGCCGAGCTCGGCGGCGATGATCATCGCCAGCGACGTCTTGCCGAGACCCGGCGGGCCGGACAACAGGATGTGATCCGGTGTGCCACCGCGGTTCTTGGCGCCCTCGAGGACCAGCTGCAGCTGTTCGCGCACCCGGGGTTGACCGATGAACTCGCTCAGGGACCGCGGCCGAAGGCTCGCGTCGATGTCGCCCTCGCCCACGGTCAACGCAGGCGTGACGTCCCTGTCGTCGAGCTCGTCGTTGTCGTCGGTGAACCGGCCCATCACTTGTTCCCCAGCATCGACAGGGCGAACCGCAGGGCCGTCGACTGCGTGGCCTCCGGCTCGTTGGCCAGCACCTTGTCGGTGGCCTCCTCGGCCTGCTTGAGCGCAAAGCCAAGGCCGACAAGCGCTTCCACCACCGGGCCGCGAACTGCATGACCGTTTGCGGTGGGCAGTCCGACGCCGGGCCCGACCGGGCCGACCTTGTCGCGAAGCTCGAGCACCATACGTTCGGCGCTGCGCTTGCCGATCCCGGGCACCCTGGTCAAGGCGGTGACGTCGCTGCCGGCAAGCGCCTGTCGCAGCGCGGGCGCATCGTGCACGGCCAGGGTGGCCAGCGCGATCTTCGGCCCGATACCGGACACCGAGAGCAGCGTCGAGAAGAGGTCGCGTGCGTCTGCGTCGGCGAATCCGTACAGCGTCATCGAGTCTTCGCGCACGATCATCGCGGTGATCAGACGGGCCTCGGTCCCCCGCCGAAGTGTCGACAACGTCGAGGGGGTCGCGTTGACGCGGTAGCCGACCCCGCTCGCCTCGATGACGGCGTGGTCGAGGGCCACGTCGAGAACTTCGCCGCGAATGGATGAGATCATCGTGCCGCCTTGAGTCGTGCCCGGTATTTCTTCTTCTGTTCTGCTGCAAGCGCTTCGGCCGCCGCTATTCGTGCCAGCATCGGCGCCCGCCAGCAGTGGCAGATGGCGAGCGCCAGCGCGTCCGCGGCATCCGCAGGCGTCGGTTTGGTCTGCAGCGCAAGGATTCTCGTCACCATCGCGGTGACCTGAGCCTTGTCGGCGTTGCCGTTGCCGGTGACCGCCGCCTTGACCTCGCTGGGCGTGTGGAAATGAACGTCGATGTCGCGCTTGGCGGCGGCAAGGGCGATGACCCCGCCCGCCTGCGCGGTGCCCATCACGGTGTTCGCGTTCTGGTTGGCGAACACGCGCTCGATCGCCACGACGTCCGGGCGGTGCGTGTCCATCCAGTGATCGACCGCGTTGCTGATCGTCAGCAGGCGCTGGTGCAGCGGTGAATCCGACGGTGTGCGCACGACGTCGACGTCGAGCGCGATGACCTGCCGGCCCTTCCCGCTTTCGATGACGGAGAGCCCGCAGCGCGTCAACCCGGGATCCACTCCCATTACGCGCACGCCAACCACCTTCTGTGAACACCTGTTCGACGGCAGTTTAGCCTGGTTGACCGACGTCTCCCGGGAAGGACACGCCCTGGTAGGCAGGGCAATTGGCTGGCTCGCCACCATGCAGGCGGGCTCCCCCCGATGTGACGTCAGCGCCCGGCATCGCTAACGTCGCGGGGGACCTGACGTCAACCCGTGGAGCTGTTTCACACGATGCCCGACGAGTACGAACTCGAGTCCGCCACCAATCTCGCCGTCACCCTCGCCTGGTCCGCAGGCGCCGTGGTGGGCGCCTACCTGCTGGGGGTGGCCATCTCCTGGGCCCTGGTGCGCGTCGGCCGCCGCAGTGAGCTGGTCTGTGACGTCGCCGAGCTCACCCGGATGCCGCTGCGTGCCGCGCTGGTGGTGTTGGCTTCGTCGATCGCGGTGCAGCGCACATCTGACCCCGCCGACAGCTGGCGCGGCTGGTTGGATCACACACTGCTGATCCTGCTGATCGCGTCGCTCACCTGGCTGCTCGCCAACCTGGTGCTGGTCGCCGAGCGGTCGGGCGATCTCCCGATACGGCGGCGGCGACGACGAGATCTCCGACGCGGACCGCATCTGGCGCCGCGTGCGCACGCAGGTGACGGTGTTGCGCAGGCTCGCCATCGCGATCGTCGTGATTCTCGGTGTTGCCGCGATCCTGATGACGTTCCCACGGTTCTCCGACATCGGCACGACGGTGTTCGCGTCGGCCGGTGTGTTGTCCGTGGTCGCCGGGCTTGCGGCGCAAACGTCGCTCGGCGCGGTGTTCGCAGGCATGCAGATCGCGTTCTCCGGGGCCATCCGCGTCGGCGATGTGGTGCAGCTGGAGAACGGGCAGTGGTGGGGCCGCATCGAGGAGATCACGCTGAGCTACGTCGTCGTGCAACTGTGGGACGAACGCCGTCTGGTGTTGCCGACCACCTACTTCACCACCGAGCCGTTCGAGAACTGGACGCGCAGCGCCACCGAGATCATGGGCGCCGTCGAATTCGACGTCGACTTCTCCGTCCCGTTCTCCGACATGCGCGCGGAGTTGGATCGCCTGCTGTCCGAAAGCGATCTGTGGGACGGCAGGCGCGGCGTGCTGCAGGTGACCGATGCGATCGGTGGCATGGTCCGGGTCCGGATCGTGGTCAGCGCGCCGAATGCCGGCGCCCTGTTCGACCTGCGGTGCGCGGTGCGCGAGGGCATGGTCAGCTGGGTTCAGCATCAGGGGGTACTGCCGACGCAGCGCATCGAAGCTGCGGAGACGATCACCGAGGTCGAAACGCGCCGCGCCGAGGACGACGGCGAGACGAAGCGGGTGTCGGCCAGCCTGTTCTCCGGCAGCCCGGAAGCCGACGCGCGGGCGCGCGCCTTCGACGACAACGCGCCCGGCCGCGAGGAGGACTACGCCGGCTCCACCGGCAGCAGGCGTTGAGCGCGTGTCCCCAGCGCGACGCCGCGGTGCTGCGGGGCCAATGCGCGGCCGGCCGCACGCAGCGGTTCGGCGTTGCGCAGGGTGCGCGCGAGGACGAAAGCCCCCTCGAGCGCGGCTACCAATGAAACCGTGACATCGCGCGCGGTCGGTTCGGCCAGCCCGCGGCCCACGAAGTACGCCGTGCCGCCGTCGAGCCAGCCGTTGAACACGACCGCCGATGTCTCGCGCAGTTCGGCCACGGTGTCCGCCGTCTCGGCGGCAACACTTGCGACGGGGCACATGTTCGCGAACCCCGTCGATGCCATGTCCTCTGCGGCTTGGGCGAAGACGGCCTCGATCGCCTCGCCGAGATCGTCGTGCGGGTCGACGAGCGTGGGAATGAGCAGTCCGTAGGCGACCCCTGCATTGAGCAGTGCCTCCCTGGCGATCTGCAGCTTGCCGCCGGGAAAGTGGTGGTAGAGCGACCCGATAGGGAAGCCCGATGCCGCGACGATGTCCTTCATGCCGACGGCGGCGTAGCCCTTGTGGCGCATCAGCTCGGCTGCCGCCGTCAGGATCGATTCTCTGGTCGACCTTGCCAATGTGACCTCCTCGCGACACACTAGAGCATACGTTCTAGAATCAGCGTTCTAATGGAGGTCGGCGAATGAAATCGGTGGAAGTCGCGGCGGGCACGATCGAATATCGCGAGGAGGGGAGCCCGGACGGTCCGCCCGTGGTGTTGCTGCACGGCCTGCTGATGAACGACACGCAGTGGAGCCTCGTGCTTCCGCTGCTGCCGCCGACCTACCGCTACCTGCTGCCGGTGCTGCCGATCGGCGGACACCGCGTCCCGATGCGCGACGACGCGGACCTCACGATGACGGGGATGGTCAACATCGTCGCGGATTTCCTCGACGTGCTGGACCTTTCGGACGTCACACTCGTCGTGACGGACTGGGGTGGCCCGTTGTTCCTCACCGACGTGGGCCGCGACGAACGTGTCGCCCGGCTGGTGATCTGCCCGTCGGAGGCGTTCGACAATTTTCCGCCCGGATTCCCCGGCAAGGTCACCTGGGTGGCAACCCGCAGCACGGGAACCGTCGCGCTGGCCATGAAACAGATGCGGATCGGCTGGTTGCGCGATCGATTCTTCATGTTCGGGATGATGGCAAGGAAGTCCATCCCCCAGGACGTCATCGAGGCATGGACAGCGCCTGGCATCGCCGACAAGCGGATCCGACGCGACCTGCTCTCCTACAGCCGCACCAAGTTCGTGAAGACCGAACTGGTGCGCGCCACCGAACGGCTGGCCGACTTCGCCGGTGACGTGCTGGTGCTGTGGAGCCGAAACCGGGTCATGCCTTTCGCCCACGCCGAGGCGCTCGCCGGGTTGACCGGCGGCACATTGCGTGTGATCGACGACGCCTACGTGTTGGTCATGCTCGACCAGCCGGAGGCGACCGCCGAGGCGATCGGCGCCTTCCTGCGCGAGCAGCGCGGCGTCGAGACTGCGCTGACGCAGGAGAAGTCCGAGTAGCGGTGTGCGTGGCTGCAGTCTCGACGCGAACGATCAGTCGTCGAGCTGTGCGAGCACCTCGTCGGGGATGTCGGCGTTGGTGAAGACGTCCTGGACGTCGTCGCTGTCTTCGAGCGCATCGACGAGCTTCATGATCTTGCGCGCGCCGTCGGCGTCGAGCGGCACGGACACCGACGGCTGGAACCCGGCTTCGGCGGACTCGTAATCGATGCCCGCCTCCTGTAGTGCTGTGCGCACCGCCACCAGATCGCCCGGCTCGCAGATGATTTCGAAGCTGTCACCCAGATCGTCGATCTCCTCGGCACCGGCTTCCAGCACAGCGACGAGCACGTCGTCCTCGGTCAGGCCGTTCTTCTCGAGCGTGACGACACCCTTGCGGGAGAACAGGTAGGAGACCGAACCGGGGTCGGCCATGTTGCCGCCGTTGCGGGTCATCGCGACGCGCACCTCGCCCGCGGCGCGGTTGCGGTTGTCGGTGAGGCATTCGACGAGCACCGCAACACCGTTGGGCCCGTAGCCCTCGTAGGTGATGTTCTGCCAGTCGGCGCCGCCTGCCTCCTCGCCCGCTCCACGCTTACGGGCCCGCTCGATGTTGTCGTTGGGCACCGAGTTCTTTTTGGCCTTTTGGATGGCGTCGTACAGCGTCGGGTTACCGCCCGGGTCGCCGCCGCCGGTACGCGCCGCCACCTCGATGTTCTTGATCAGCTTGGCGAAGTTCTTTCCCCGCCTGGCATCGATGATCGCCTTCTTGTGCTTGGTGGTGGCCCACTTGGAATGGCCGCTCATGCGTGCACTACCTCTTTCACTACTGCCGAAGTCCGATCAACGAGTCTACGTTGACGTTTATCCTCCACCGCGGGGCGGCGGGCGGCGGCGGCCCATTTCGCGCGCGCACCGATTCGCTGAGCAATTTCTCGGCCCTGTCTTTGAATTGGATTTGAAGAAATTCCGGCGGACTTAATCGCGCGTTATTGAGCTACCCTGCCTTAATGCCTTCGCTCCGCCTATTCGGTCGCCGATGAACACGGCGCTGAGATGGATGGCGCGGCCTTGATCATTACTACTGGTTGACCGCTTTCCTCGCGGCGCGCGGCCTTCAGCAGACCACCTGCCGCCTTGTCGCGCTGGTGATAGTGGCGATGAGCGGCATCTCGCTGACGTTGATCTGGAGCCCGACCGGTCCGCAGGGAGTCGTCGGTCGAACTCTGGCGGTCGCCGTCGCCGTCTGTTGTTGGGCAATGGCTGTGTTATGGCTGCGCGGGCGCTGGCCGACAGCCGTCGAATCCCGAATTTGTGTGTGCGCGGGGTCGGTCTGCATCGCCATCTCGTGTTTGATTCAGACCGATGCGCTGACCGGTTTGTTCGGCGCGACCGCATTCACACTCGTGGCGATATACGCCGCCGTTTTCCACACCACCCGGTGGTTGGCGATCGCCTGGATCGCCACGGGCGTCACGCTGGCGGTGCTGGCGGTCAGGCTGGCGTCGTTCAGCATCGCCTTCGCCATCTCGTCGGTGCTGCTGGTCGGCTTCATCGTCATGTTCGTCTCGCTCACCGGCCGGGCGGCGATCTGGCTCGTCGACGCGGACATCCTGCACGAGAATTTCGAGCGGCTCACCGGCATGTTCAACCGTGACGGTTTCTACGAGAAGGCGACGACGCTGCTGGCCTCACGCAGCCGCGGTGACGATCGATTCGTGGCGATCTCGGTGATCAATCTGGACAGCTTCTCTCTGGTGGGTGAGTTCTCCGGCGTCGCGGGGTCGAACCGGGCGCGGGTCGAGATCGCTGCCCGGCTTCGCGAAACGGCGCGCCGCGACGCGGTGCTCGCCCACATCGCCGACTCCGAGTTCGTGATCGCCGACCTCTTCGAGAGCAATGACGCGTCGGCACTGATCGAACGCGTCCGTGGCACGATCTCCGGTGCACCGTCGCACTTGTCGGCCAGCATCGGGGTGGTGACCACCGCCTTGCAGCCCCTGGTGGCGCTGCCGCCACACGAGGTGCTCGACGAACTCCTGTCGATCGCCACCAACGCGATGTACGAATCGCGCAGGTCCGGCGGCAACCGGGCCACCTACGTCAGAAACCCCACGCTCACGGTCCTCGACGATCCGGGCAACGAAGACTGGTTCGGCAACGAGGAGCTCGCCTAGCGGCCCGCCTCAGCGTTGGCCGGTGAGCATCTCGACGAACAGCCGGTGGATGCGCCGGTCGCCGGTCATCTCCGGGTGAAACGCCGTCGCCAGCCTCTTGTCCTGGCGCACGGCGACGATGTGTTCACCAGCCCGGCCCAGCACCCGCACGCCCACCCCGACGCGTTCCACCCACGGCGCCCTGATGAACACAGCATGCACCGGGCTGTCGAGCCCTTCGAAGTCGATATCACCTTCGAAAGAGTCGACCTGCCGGCCAAACGCGTTGCGCCGCACTGTCATATCGATTCCCTTCAGCGGTGCCGCGTCCCGGCCTGCAGCGCCCGCGTCCAATATCTCGCTGGCGAGCAGGATCATCCCGGCGCACGACCCATAGGCCGGCATGCCCTCGGCGAGCCGGGCCCGCACCGGTTCGAGCAGTTCCAGCTCCCGAAGCAGATGCGTCATCGTGGTGGACTCCCCGCCGGGAATGACCAGTGCGTCGACCGAGTCGAGTTCGCCGCGGCGCCGGACGGTGAACGCTTCGGCACCAGCCTCGCGCAGCGCGGCCAGATGTTCGCGGGTGTCGCCCTGCAGCGCCAACACGCCGACGCGCGGCCCGCTCACTGCTGCGCCGACGTGAAATCGCGCTTGTAGCGGGTCAACCCCTCCTGCATCACGGCGGCGACCATCTCGCCGGACTGGGTGAAGATCTTGCCCTGTGTCAACGACCGACCGCCGGAGGCCGACGGCGAGGACTGGTCGTAGAGCAGCCACTCATCGGCGCGGAACGGGCGCATGAACCACATCGCGTGATCCAGCGACGCGACCATCAGATGCTGTCGCTCCTCGAGGTGGGTGACCTGCGCCGAACCCAGCAGCGTGAGGTCGCTCATGTAGGCCAGCGCACAGATGTGCAGCACCGGATCGTCGGGCAGCGGGTCGCGGTGCCTGAACCACACCTGCTGCTGAGACGCCTTGTGCTCCGACAGTTTGAGCTGATCGCGGGGCACGATGCGGACATCCCATTCGGCGAACTGCTGAAAGCCGGCGTCGTCGAAGATCCCACCCCGGGAGATGAAGTTGGGAAGGTCGTCCGGCGGCACGGCGAAGGGCACCGCGTCCTGGTGCTCGATGCCGCTCTGGTCGGTCTGGAACGACGCCGACATCGAGAAGATGGTTTCGCCGTGCTGGATCGCATTGACGCGCCGGGTGACGAACGACCCGCCGTCGCGGAGCCGTTCGACGATGAACACCGTCGGCGCCTTGGCGTCGCCGGGCCTCAGGAAATACCCGTGCAGCGAGTGCACCTGGAACTTCGGATCGACGGTGCGCACCGCGGAGACCAGTGACTGCCCGGCGACGTGCCCGCCGAATGTCCGCTGCAGAAACCCGGATTCAGGGCTGAAAACCCCACCTCGGTAGATGTTGACCTCGAGCTGCTCGAGACCAAGGATCTCCTCGATCGCCATGCAGTAAGTCTTTACCAGCCGCGCTCGGCGAGCCGATGCGGGGCGGCGATCTCCTCGACATTGATGCCGACCATGGCTTCGCCCAGCCCTCGCGACACCTTTGCCAGCACATCGGGGTCGTCGTAGAACGTGGTGGCCTTGACGATCGCGGCGGCCCGCGCGGCAGGATCGCCGGACTTGAAGATGCCCGAGCCGACGAACACGCCCTCGGCACCGAGCTGCATCATCATCGCGGCGTCGGAGGGGGTGGCGATGCCGCCTGCGGTGAACAGCGTGACCGGCAGCTTGCCCGCCCGCGCCACCTCGGCGACCAGCTCGTAGGGCGCCTGCAATTCCTTTGCAGAGACGTACATCTCGTCGTCGGACAACGAGGTCAGCCTGCGGATTTCGCCGCCGATCCTGCGCATGTGCGTGGTCGCGTTGGAGACGTCGCCGGTGCCGGCCTCACCCTTGCTGCGGATCATCGCCGCGCCCTCGGTGATTCGGCGCAGCGCCTCGCCCAGGTTCGTCGCGCCGCACACGAACGGCACGGTGAACTTCCACTTGTCGATGTGGTTGGCGTAGTCGGCCGGGGTGAGCACCTCGGATTCGTCGACGTAGTCCACGCCGAGGCTCTGCAGAATCTGCGCCTCGACGAAATGGCCAATGCGAGCCTTTGCCATCACCGGGATGGTGACTGCCGAGATGATGCCCTCGATCATGTCGGGGTCGCTCATGCGCGACACCCCGCCCTGGGCACGGATGTCGGCGGGCACGCGTTCCAGCGCCATCACTGCCACGGCGCCGGCACCCTCGGCGATACGCGCCTGCTCGGGGGTGACGACGTCCATGATCACGCCGCCCTTGAGCATCTCGGCCATCCCGCGCTTGACCCGCGCGGTACCGGTCTGTGTCGACCCGTTCGATCCAGCTCCACTGATTCCGTGGTCGCTACGCTCCTGGCCTGCGATACCCACTGCAATCTCCTTCAAATCGCTACGGAACCAGTCTAAGGGGGACGGCAAATCCGTTGTTTCCGCACATCAGCGGATGGACTGCAGCTCTCGCTGCGGTCCGACGCCTCGGGTATCGGCCAGCGCGTTCGCCGCCGAAAGCAACTCGGAAAGCTGTAGCGGATAGACGGTCTCCCCTTCGGTGACCAGCTCATCGATCATTGTCGCATCACACCAACGGTGGCCATGGATGTAGCGGCGTTCCAGCGCCGTCCTGCCGGTCGCCACCGGCTCGAAGCGGGCGGTGCGGTGCACGAAGAACATTTCCACGCTGCGGATGACCGAGCCGTTGAAGTCGATGACCGCGTCCCGTCGCCACACCGGGCCGATCATCTCGGCCTGCGGGGCCCGCAAACCGGTCTCCTCCTCGAGCTCGCGCACCGCGGCCTCGGTCAGTGTTTCTCCCGGCTGCACCGCGCCCCCGACGGTGAACCACCACCGCGGCGCCGGGTCGTCCGACCCGTCGGGTCGTGCCGGGTCCGAGCCGCAGAACAACAACACCGCCCCGACCTCGTCGAGCAGCACCACCCGCGCCGACGTGCGACGGCTGACCACCCCGACATCGCGGTCCGCCTGTTCGGCGATTTCGAAATAGCTTGGCAGCGCGGCCGTTCCACCCAGCCGGAGCAGACGAACACCGGGGCGCTCGCGCAGCGCCAGCGTGTCGCGCACGGCGTCGTTGTGGAACCGCCTGGCCAGCGTTACGCGCGCTTCGGCGTCGGCGAGTTCAGCCACCAGCGCCACCGGCAACGACGCGGGGTCGACAAGCGCGAGCGCCGCCGAAAGCTCGTTTTCGGCGGCTTCCCTGCCTGCCCGGTGCGCCTGCTCGGCGGTGTCGGCCAGCGCGGCAAGGCGCCGGCCTTCCGGACCTGCGCCGTAGGCGTCGACGGCGACTGCCCGGGCGACCACGGCGCGGCGGCCCAACGCAGCGTCAAGCGCCTGCCAGGACAGGTCGTAGCGGACGTGAAGCCGGTCGAGCCGGTGAGCCGTCTGGTACGCCCACGCGCCGACTGCCAGCAGCACGACCAGTACAAGCACCAGGACCGCGATCACGACCCAGGTCACGACTTGACTCCCCCAGTCGTCCCCCTAGCCTTCGGCCGGGAGGTGCCCCCATCGCTCCTACCCGCCGAACCCGCCACCTGCACCTTGGCGCCCGCCCCTGCGACGGTCTCGTAGACCCGCAGGATCTGGCCCGCCACCACCGACCAGTCGTACTGACGGACGGCCGCACTCGCCGCCTCGATGTAGCGCTCGCGCGCGGCGTCGTTCTCGAGCACCTCGATGAGGCCCTCGGCCAGTGCGGCGGCGTCGTCGACCGGCACCAGCCGGCCCGCCTTGCCCTCCTCCAGCACCCGCCGGAACGCGTCGAGGTCGCTGGCCACCACGGCGGTGCCCGCGGCCATCGCCTCCACCAGCACGATGCCGAAACTCTCCCCGCCGGTGTTCGGCGCGCAATAGACGTCGACACTGCGCAGCGCGGACGCCTTCTCCGCATCGTCGACCTGACCGAGGAAGCGCAGATGGTCGGCGAGCGGGCCGGCCTGGACGCGCAGTTCGTCTTCGTCGCCGCGGCCCACGATCAGGATCTCGATGTCGGAGAACCGCTCGGCCAACGCGGGCAGCGCGCCGACCAGCACGGCCATCCCCTTGCGTGGCTCGTCGAACCGGCCGAGGAACAGCACCGACTTCCCGGGGCGCGGGTAGCCGTCGAGCCGCGGGGCCGACGCGAACGATTCGACGTCGACGCCGTTTGGAATCTGCACGGCATCGGAGCCCAGCGCCTCCATCTGCCACCGCCTTGCCAGATCCGACACGGCGATGCGACCGACGATCTTCTCGTGGTAGGGCCGCAAAATGCCCTGAAACACGCTGAGGGTCAACGATTTCGTCGTCGAG
The DNA here is from genome assembly GCA_963786995.1 of uncultured Actinomycetota bacterium. Classification (GTDB taxonomy): domain Bacteria; phylum Actinomycetota; class Actinomycetes; order Mycobacteriales; family Mycobacteriaceae; genus Mycobacterium. The sequence goes on from CAWBBH010000014.1 coordinate 777,607, forward strand.
GTGTGAAAGGTCGCGACGATGGGGCCCTCAGCGGCCTGCAACGCCAGCATCGACAGGCTCGGCGCGTTCGGCTCGTGCAGGTGTAGCACGTCGAAGTCGCCTTCGGTGAGCCAACGCTTGACCTTACGGTGGGTGGCCGGGCCGAACCGCAGCCGCGCCACCGAGCCGTTGTACGGGATCGGGACGGCCTTGCCGCCGGACACCACGTAGTCGGGCAGTTCCACATGCGGCGACGAGGGCGCCAGCACGCTGACGTCGTGTCCGCGCTCGCGCATCACCTCCGCCAGTTGCAGCACGTGGGACTGCACGCCGCCGTGGACGTCGAACGAGTACGGGCAGACCATTCCGATGCGCATCAGGTCTCGCCCCTGAGCTTGGCCTGCCTTTCGGCGGAGAGATCGGCGAGCCACTGCGGCTGCATCATGTGCCAGTCCTCGGGGTGTGCCGCAATCCCCCTGGCGAACCGGTCGGCCATCGCCTGGGTGATCACGGTGACGTCACCCGACGAGGTGTCCAACGGACCGGCCACATCGAAGACCCATGCGTCGCGGGTGTTGTAGCAGTGCGTCGCCAGCACCACGGCACCCGTCTCGATCGCCAGCTTCGCCGAACCCGCAGGCATTCTGGTCGGCTCGCCGAAAAAGTCGACCTCCACCCCGGAGCGGGTCAGGTCGCGATCGGCCATCAGGCAGACGATCTTGTTGTCCCGCAGGCGCTCGACGAGCACTTCATAGGGTGGCCGCTCCCCGCCCGTCAGCGGCAGCATCTCGAAGCCGAGGCTCTCCCGGTAGTCCATGAACCGCTTGTAAAGCGACTCCGGCTTGAGGCGTTCGGCGACGGTGGTGAAAGTGCCGAAGTGCTGAACCATCCAGAGCCCGGCCATGTCCCAGTTGCCGCTGTGCGGCAGCGGCATGATCACGCCGCGGCCCGCGTCGAGCGCGGCGTGGATGTGTTCGCGGCCGAGCAGGCACGGTTCCAGCTTCGGCCGGAGCTTCTCCTTGTCCATCGACGGCAACCGGAACGCCTCCCGCCAGTACCTGGCGTATGAGGCGAGCGACGCGCGAATGAGCCCGCCCGGCACCTGATCCGGTGTGACACCGAGGACGCGCGCCAGGTTCTTGCGCAGCTGGGCGGGCCCGCCGTTTCGGGATGCGTAGAGGGCGCCCGCATCGAATGCGTTGCGGGCCACCACTTCCGGCATGGCACGCACGAGGCGCCAGCCCGTGGCGTACCCCAGGTCGGTGACCTGGCCGCCGATCGAGAAGCGGCTGTCCCCGCCGGGGGCACGAGGAGCGGGAGCGTCCTCCGCCTGTGGTCCCGTCGGGGTGGCGGTCACTGTTCGTCCCCCTGCTCGGTCTTCTGCAGCGGCTCCATCGCACCCGGAGAGGTGCGCACCGTGTGCACACGTTGACCGAGGGTGATCAGGCTGGCCACCGCGAGCAGCCATGCGGCGACATGCAACAGCCACGGGATGTGCAGGAACCAGACGCCTGACAGCCCGGCCCCGGTCAGGATGATGGCAAGGCGTTCGGGTCGCTCGATGAGGCCGCCGTCGCCGCGCAGGCCGCTGGCCTCGGCGCGGGCCTTGACGTAGGAGATCACCTGTGAGGTGACCAGACAGATCATCAGGGCCACCGTCAACGACGTACTCCGGATGCCGAACGCCGCCCACCACAGCAACCCGCAGAAGATCGCTCCGTCACCGATCCGGTCGCAGGTGGCGTCGAGCACCGCGCCGAATCGGGTGCCGCCGCCGCTCTGGCGCGCCATCGCGCCGTCGAGCATGTCGGCCAGCACGAACACGAAGATCGCGAACGAGCCCCACCACAGTTGGCCGATGGGATACAGCGTCAGCGCCGCCACCACCGCGCCCGCCGTGCCGATCATCGTGATGCTGTCGGGGGTGAACCCGACCCGCAGCGCAGCCTTGGCCACCGGCGTTGAGAGCTTCGCGTACGCCGCGCGCGTCATCAGATAGAAGTCGCTCACGGCTGGTTACCCCATTCCGTTGCGAGCAGCTCGCGGGTCTCGCGCAGCAGCTGCGGGACCACCTTGGAGCCGCCGATGATCGTGATGAAGTTGGCGTCCCCACTCCACCGCGGCACCACATGCATGTGCAGGTGCTCGGCCAGCGAGCCGCCCGCCGACTTGCCGAGGTTGAGTCCCACGTTGAACCCGTGCGGGTTGGACACCGCTTTGATGACGCGAATGACCTTCTGCGTGAAGGTCATCAGCTCGACGCTCTCTTCCTTGGTCAGATCCTCGAGCTCAGAGACCCGTCGGTATGGCACCACCATCGAGTGGCCCGGGTTGTACGGGTAGAGGTTCAGCACCACATACACCGCCTCGCCGCGCGCCACGACCAGGCCGTCCTCGTCGTTCAGCGTCGGAATGTCGGTGAACGGCTGCGTGGAGGCCGCAGACCCGCCCTTCATCGGAGCCTCCGCCAGATAGTTCATCCGGTACGGCGTCCAGAGTCGCTGCAGGTGATCGGGCTCGCCGGCGCCGTGGTCGACGACCCTGCCCTCGTCGTCGCCGATCACGTCGGGGTGGCCGCCTTGATCAGGTCGGCGCTGGGTGCGGCGTTCTCGCGATCGGCGATCCACCGCGCAATAGTCTCGACCGCCTCGTCGCGGGGCACGCCGTTGACCTGGCTGCGATCGCCGAACCGGAAGCTCACCGCGCCCGCCTCGACGTCGCGGTCGCCGGCCAGCAGCATGAACGGCACCTTCTGGTTGGTGTGGTTGACGATCTTCTTCGCCATCCGATCGTCGCTGGTGTCGACCTCGACCCGGACGCCGCGCGAACTCAGTTGTCCGGCAACGGATTGCAGGTATTCGATGTGGCCGTCGGCGACCGGGATGCCGACCACCTGCACCGGCGCCAGCCATGCCGGGAACGCGCCCGCATAGTGCTCGGTGAGGATGCCGAAGAACCGCTCGATCGAGCCGAACAGCGCGCGGTGGATCATCACCGGCCGTTGCCTGCTGCCGTCGGCGGCGGTGTAGGTCAGGTCGAATCGCTCCGGGAAGTTGAAGTCGAGCTGGATCGTCGACATCTGCCAGCTGCGACCCAGCGCGTCTTTGACCTGAACCGAGATCTTCGGGCCGTAGAACGCGGCCCCGCCCGGATCGGGTACCAGGTCGAGCCCGGAGGCCGCCCCGACCTCCGCCAGCACGCTGGTGGCCTCGTCCCACATGTCGTCGGAGCCGACGAACTTGTTCGGATCCTTGCTCGAGAGCTCCAGATAGAAGTCGGTCAGGCCGTAGTCGCCGAGCAGATCGAGCACGAAGCGCAGCAGCGACGTCAGCTCGTCGCGCATCTGGTCGCGGGTGCAGTAGATGTGCGAATCGTCCATCGTCAAGCCGCGCACCCGGGTCAGCCCGTGCACCACACCGGACAGCTCATACCGGTACACGGTGCCGAACTCGAAGAGCCGCAACGGAAGTTCGCGGTACGACCGCCCACGCGACCGGAAGATCAGGCAGTGCATCGGGCAGTTCATCGGCTTGAGGTAGTAGTCCTGCCCCGGCTTGCGCACCGACCCGTCGGGATTGAACTCGGCGTCGAGATGCATCGGCGGGAACATGCCGTCGGAGTACCAGTCCAGGTGCCCGGAGATCTTGAACAGCTCGGCCTTGGTGATGTGCGGGCTGTTGACGAACTCGTAGCCCGCCTCGCTGTGCTTACGCCGCGAGTAGTCCTCGAGTTCGCGTCTGATGATTCCGCCCTTGGGGTGGAAAACCGCCAAGCCGGAACCGATTTCGTCGGGGAAGCTGAACAGGTCGAGTTCGGCGCCGAGCCTGCGGTGGTCGCGGCGCTGCGCCTCCTCGATCAACTCGAGATGGCGGTCGAGGGCCTCCTGCGACTCCCACGCGGTGCCGTAGATCCGTTGCAGGCTGGCGTTGTTCTGGTCGCCACGCCAGTACGCCGCCGAGCTGCGGGTCAGTTTGAAGGCGGGGATGAACTTCGTGGTCGGGATGTGCGGACCCCGGCACAGGTCACCCCAGATCCGTTCGCGGGTACGCGGATTGAGGTTGTCATAGGCGGTGAGCTCGTCGCCGCCCACCTCCATCACCTCGGGGTCGCCGGACTTGTCGTCGACGAGCTCGAGCTTGTAGGGCTCGTCTGCGAGCTCTTGTCGCGCTTGGTCTTTCGAGTCGTACACGCGTCGGGAGAACAGCTGGCCGTCCTTGACGATCTGGCGCATGCGCTTCTCCAACGCCTCCAGATCCTCGGGGGTGAAGGCCTCCGCGACGTCGAAGTCGTAATAGAAGCCGTCGGTGATCGGCGGTCCGATACCGAGCTTGGCCTCAGGGAACAGCTCCTGAACCGCCTGCGCCAGGACGTGCGCCGCGGAGTGCCGGATGACGCTTCGACCGTCGTCGGTGTCGGCGGCGACCGGGGTGACCTCGGCGTCGGCCTCGGGCGCCCAGCTCAGATCGCGGAGGCGGCCGTCGGCGTCACGGACGACGACCACCGCGTCGGGCGCGCCGCGACTCGGCAATCCGGCCTCGCGGACCGCCGCCGCCGCGGTCGTCCCTGCAGCGACCCGGATCGGGGCTGCTGGGGCGGGGCTGGGGGCGGCGCTCATCGGTGGATCTCCGTGATCTGTATGGGTGTCTACGAACGCGACCATGCTATCGGTGCAGCCGGTCAGTCCCCGACCCCGATCGGGCTGTTCAGCCATGGATGCTCGATCCCGAACAGTTCGCCCGACCAGTCCAGCGCGCCGAGCAGCCACAGTGTCGCGAAGACGATGAGGGCGGTGAACAGGCCGCCGAAGATCTGCACCAACTTCCCCTGGGCATGAAACCAGTCCATGACCTTGTCGTAGCGCTCCTTGGCGTAGGCCAGCAGCCTGCGCGCCCATTCGAATTCGGTGGCCAGGATGCCCAGCCCGACGAACACGATCGCCCACCCCGGACCCGGGTACGGAATGGCGACGATGCCGAGGCCGAAGACCGCCAGCCCGATCACCGCGACGGCGATGCGGTAGCCGAACTCGGCTTTGGGCCGTTCACGCAGGCGGTCGCGCCAGCGCGCCCAGCGGCGCTTGGTGGCCGACCATCGCGACTCTTCGCCGGTGTCGCTGCGGCGTTCGTCGTCGGTCACGGCTGCCCGGGATTGAGCTTCACGAACAGTGCTTCAGCGTCACACAGGAGGTCGTCCCCGTCGTGCAGGCGCCCGGTGACGAAGATCTTGCGGCCCTCGCTGCGGGCGATTCGGGCGTCGACCTGCAGGTCCTTGGCAATCGGGACGATCTTGCGATAGTTCACGTGCAGGTAGGCCGTGCGCTGTTTGACGCTGCGGGTGAGCCGGAACGCGGCGAACCCGAGCACCGAATCCCACATCAGGGCGACCGCACCGCCGTGCACCGCCCCGTTGCGGCCGAGGTGATATCGCCGGAACCGGACCGTGCCGTCGACCTCCTCCCCGACCGTCGTCAGGTCGGCGGGGACCTGCATGATGTTGCCGCGGTTCGGCAGATCCATCCGCCTGCCGGACGGTGTCGTCCACTCGTCGGCATCGAAGGGCGCCAGCATCGCGGATACGGCCTCGATCATGTCGGCCGCCTTGGTGATCACGTCGTCGGGCGCGTCGGCTGCCCGGGTGTGGTCTCCAAGGGTGCGGACGGCCTCGACGAACCGTCCGTAGTCCGGTCCGCCGCGGGTGGTCGGTTCGGGCGGGTTGAACCCGCCGCCGGCGTGCGCATCGACGGGCGCCTCGGTGTTCACCCCCACACGGTAGTGAAAGCTGTGAACTCCCGCGTCACCGGCGTGCCTTTGGAGATTCGTCGATTGTCGTGGTCACCGCCACGATCTGCGGAGTGGCGGGCGCAGACGAGAACCCGAAACTCACCGGCGGCCGCAGCGGCGCCAGGCCATCGAACGGCACACCGCGATACTGACCGTCGATGGCGGTGATGCGGCGGGACCGCTGCACGCCGTAGTACTCGACGCGGCCGTTGCCCGCGGTGCCGTGTGTGTGCACGCCCGGCACGATGCGCGCGGCGACCGGGTCGATCGCGCGGAGCCAGCGCGGCGAGGTCGCCAACCGCCGCGGAACGAACCGCAGCAGCGCATCGACGGGCGCGGGGCCGCCGATGTGCACGCGCGCGTCGAAGTCGTCGGCGCTCACCGTGAGCAGATCTCCCTTCAGATCCGACGAGAGCTCACCGAGTGCAACCCGGTCGAAGTGGTAGGTCGACGACACGAACTCGGCGACGGCCTCGTCGGGTGCCAGCAGGACGCGTTCGTCGTCGGCGGTCTGCAGCATCACGTCGGTGAACGAGCCGAAGGGCGAGTCGCTCCACCTGCCGACCACGATCCGCAGCCCCGATCCGGTGCCCGCGCCCGCGATGTGCCCGGTGAAGACCAGACGCACCGCGTCAGGCGGTCTCAGAGCTCTCGGAGCCGGCCCGGCTCAGGGTCTCGAATTCCTCGTCGGAGAGCTCGATCTCGGCGGCGGCGACGTTCTGCTCCAGGTGACTCACCTTCGACGTGCCCGGAATCGGCAGCATCACCGGCGACCGCTTGAGCAGCCACGCCAGGGCGAGCTGCGAGGCGGTGGCGTCGTGCTCGGCGGCGATGCGCTGCAGCGGGCCGTCGGACGCGGCCAGCGGCCCGGCCGCAAGGGGAAACCACGGGATGAAGCCGAGACCCTGCGCCTCGCACGCGTCCAGAACCGGTTCGGCTGAGCGGGCGGTGAGGTTGTACATGTTCTGCACGGACACGATCGGCGCGATCTTCTGCGCAGCCGCCAGCTGTTCGACGCCGACCTCCGACAGGCCGATGTGGCGGATCTTGCCCTCCTGCTGCAGTGCGGCGAGTTCGCCGATCTGGTCCTCGAGGGGGAACTTGTCGTCGATGCGGTGCAGTTGGAACAGGTCGATGCGCTCGACGTCCAGCCGCCGCAGGCTCTGCTCCAGTTCTTGGCGCAGGTAGCCGGGAAAGCCGAGCGGAATCCAAACGTCAGGCCCGGTGCGCAGCAGCCCGGCCTTGGTGGCGATGACGAGATCGTCCGGGTAGGGCGCCAGCGCCTCGCGGATCAGTTCCTCTGACACATAAGGCCCGTAGGAGTCGGCGGTGTCGATGAAGTTCACGCCGAGGTCCACGGCGCGGCGCAACACGCGGATCGACTCGTCGCGGTCGTCGGGCGGCCCCCACACACCCTTGCCGGTGAGCCGCATGGCGCCGAAACCGAGTCGGTTGACGGCGAGGTCGCCGCCGAGGGCGAAGGTCCCAGCGGCTCGAGCGATAGATGGAGTGGTCACGTCAAAGACCGTACGCCCGGTGATGACATGGTGTCGGGATGAGACTGACCGACTTGGCGGCACTGCAATTGACCTACCGCGACGTGGGCGCCACGGCGGGCCCGCTGCCCGAGGGCTATCACCACGTGCGCAAGTCAGCGGTGATCGGCCACGGCCGGCCGCGATTCGAGGACGCGGCGACAAAGGTGATGCGGTGGGGCATGTTGCGCGGAGCGGGCGTCCGGGTCGACGCGACCAGTGAGGTGGCGGCCGTCGGCTCCGAGGTTCTCGTCGGTATCGGGCCGGTACGCGCACCCTGTCGGGTCGTCTACGTGATCGAGGAGGCTGATCGCCGCGGATTCGCCTACGGAACGCTTCCGGGCCACCCTGAATCGGGCGAGGAGTTGTTCGCCGTTCGCTTTGACGCAGTGACCGGCGAGGTGCACGCCGAAGTCGTCGCCTTCTCCCGACACGCCACATGGTGGAGCAGGCTCGGCTCTCCGGTCACCGCGCTGATGCAGCGGGTGATCACATCGCGGTACCTGACCGCGCTGTAACCGCCTGGTCAGCGCCAACGAGTTAGGCAAGCGTCAACTAAGCAGTTCGCGCCCTTGTCGATCCACCCTTCGCCGGGCGGATAGCCGCAGTAGCCTTGACCCAACGGAGCTCGACGATCGGATACTGCTGGTGATAGACCCCCTCGAAGTGGACGCCACTCATCGCCGGATCGCGCAGTTGGTGCAGGACCTGTACGGCAGGTCCGACGCCGACTCCGACACGGTGATCGCCGAGCTGGCCGAACACGCGGCGGTCGAGATCCCCGGTGCGGAATACGCAGGCGTCACCGTCACCCGCAACGGCAAGCACATCGACACCCCGGCGACGACGCACAAGTGGCCGCTGCTGCTGGACGAGATACAGCAACGTCACCGCGAGGGCCCGTGTCTGACCGCGGCGTGGGAAGAGAAGACCGTCCACGTGGCCAATCTGGCGACCGACGAGCGGTTTCCGCTCTACGCGCGAGATGCGATGGCGGAGACGCCCATTCGCTCGGTGATGGCTTTTCAGCTGTGGATCGCCGGGGAGACGATGGGTGCACTCAACGTGTATGCCGAAACCGCGAACGCCTTCTCTGCGGACACCAGGGCCATCGGTCTGGCATTCGCGGCTCACTCGTCGGTCGCGTGGAACGCCGCGCGCCGCGACGAGCAGTTCAAGAAGGCGCTGTCGAGCCGAGACCTCATCGGACAGGCCAAAGGAATGCTGATGGAGCGCTACAGCGTCAACGGGATCCAGGCCTTCGACCTTTTGCGCAAGTTGTCCCAGGATTCGAACACCCCGTTGATCCAGATCGCCGCAGACATCGTCGAAAAGCAGCAGTCCACGATCGAATAAGTGTTTCGTCCCATCCACGCTGGGCAACCAATGGTCATGAGTGTGGAATCCAAGGCCGCCGCCGACGCGTCGGTCGGCGAACTGGTAAGCCAATTGTCGACGCAGACGTCGCGGCTGGTCCGCGATGAGTTGCGGCTGGCCACCAAGGAGTTACAGCAATCAGCGAAGCACGCGGGCATCGGCGCCGGGCTGTTCAGCGCGGCGGGCCTGCTCGCACTTCTGGGCCTGATGACCTTGATCGCCGCGGCCGTTGCGGCGCTGGCACTGGTGCTGCCGGTGTGGGCGGCAGCTGTGATCGTGGCCGTGGTGCTGTTCCTCGCCGCGGGCGTGGCGGCGTTGTTCGGCCGTAAACAGGCCGCCGAAGTCGCGCCGCCGCAGGAGAGCGTCGAGAGCATCAAGGCCGACATCAAGGAAGTGAAGGACGCACGCTCATGAGCCAACCCGAACGCGCCCATCCCGAACCGGGCCCCGACGCTGACATCAACGAGATCCAGACCGATATCGAGCAGACGCGCAAGGAACTCGGCGAAACCGTCGAGGCGCTGACCGCGAAGATGGATGTCAAGGCTCGCACCAAGGAGAAGGCCGCCGAAACCAGGGAACGAGTCGTCGAGAAGGCCCACGCGGTGCAGCACGCGACCATTGACGACGGTCGCGCGAAGGTGACCGTGCCCGTCGCCGTTGCGGTCGTCGCCGGAACCGTGGCGCTGGTGTGGTTCCTGCGCCGACGTCGCTGACCCGTCAGGTCTTGCTGGGAACGGCGGTCACCAGGCCGCCGTCCATGATGAACTCGCTGCCGGTCGCGTAGGACGACTCGTCGCTGGCGAGGAACACGATGAAGGTCGCCACTTCTTCCGGTTCGGCCGGACGCCCGAGCGGAATGGTGACCATGTCCTCGGGCAGATGAGCCGTCATCGGGGTCTTGATGAACCCCGGATGCACGGAATTGACCCGAATGTTCTTGGGGGCCAACTCCAGTGCCGCCGACTTCGCCAAGCCGCGCACCGCCCACTTGGACGCGACATAGGGATGCACGAAGGGCGCGCCTCGCAGGCCCTCGATCGACGAGATGTTGATGATCGATCCGCCGCCTGCGTCGATCATGGGCTGTACGGCGGCTCGCATGCCGAGGAAGGTGCCTGTCAGGTTGACGTCGATGACTTTCTGCCACTCTCCGAGGTCGAACTTCTTCAGAGGTCCGAGTGCGACGATGGCCGCGTTGTTCACCAGCACGTTGAGCTTCCCGAACTCGGCGACGGCAGTGTCCACCGCGGCCTGCCACTGGTCGGGCTGGGTGACGTCGAGGTGGACGTACCGCACGCTGTCGCCGATCTCAGCCGCGAGCGCCTGGCCCTCGTCGTCGAGGATGTCGCCGATCACGACCTTGCCGCCCTCGGCGACCAGCATCCGCGCATGCGCAGCGCCCATCCCGCGCGCTCCGCCGCTGATGAGCGCAACCTTACCGTCGACGCGTCCCATCGAAATGTTCTCCTTTGTCGTTGTCGCGCAACCTATTTGGCGTCGAACAGGCCCTTGCCGGTGATCAGCGGCAGATCCAGCGTCGTTCTGATCCCCGGCGGAGCAGCGACGACCGCGGGGATGGCGTTGACCACTCTGCCTGCGCCGGCCGCGATCGCGGCATAGTTGTGGTCGCCCTTGCGGCTGGTCGGACAGATGTCGACGGTATAGGACGGCTCGCCCACGATCTCGACCTTGTATGAGCCGCCCGGCTGGGCGGGCTGCGGCCACTCGGGGCACAGGTCCTCGCGAAGCCGCGTCACGTGGTCGATGACGATGGCGGGTTTGCCGTCGACCATGCCGACGATCTCGAAGCGCAGGGCAGCCTGGGTGCCCTTGGCGATGTGGCCGACGGCGACGTCGAAGGCCTCCGGCGCGGGCACCCGGATGCACGAGTCCTTGATCTCGTCGACCTCGATACCGAACCCGGCGGACAGCTGGCGGATCGTGGTGCCCCACGCCATCCCGAGAACCCCGGGCTGCAACAACATCGGCGTCTCATCGAGTGTCCAGCCGAAGCCCATCACGTCGAACATCACGGTCGCACCGTCGTAGGTGGCGTAGTCGGCGATCTCCATGCACCGGACCTGGTCGATGCGCTGGCAGGTGCTCGCGATGGCGAACGGGATCAGGTCGTTGGCAAAGCCGGGGTCGACGCCGGAGATGAAGAGGCTTGAATTGCCTTGCCGTGCCGCTTGTTCGATGGGCGCGATGTATTTGTCGGGCATCACGCCCCACGGATACTGGAACACTCCCGGCGACGTGCCGACCACGTTGACGCCCGCAGACAGGATGCGCAGGACGTCGGTGACCGCTTCGGGAATCCTGTTGTCGCCCATCGCGCAGTAGACGGCGCACTCGGGTTTGTCGGCGAGCAAAGCGTCGAGGTCGTTGGTGGCCAGGATGCCTGTTGTGGCATCGAGGCCGGCCAATTCGCCCGCGTCCTTGCCGACCTTGGCATCCGAGGACACCCAGACTCCCGTGAGCTCGAAGCGGGGATCGCTGATCAGGTGGTTGAGAGCAATACTGCCCGCATTGCCCGTGCCGATGTGTGCGACGCGGATCGCCATTGCTGTCTCCTCAAGGCCGCGGCTGGACAGCTGTCCAACTTAGTGGATGCGACCCGAGGCGAACAAGGCAGGTCATGGACGTGCGATCAAACTCGCTGGTCGACCACCCCGCGGGTTCAGCTGGAGTGCCGGACAGTTGTCCAGCACTCCAGCTGGCGCCGTTACACCTGCAGTCGCCGACGCCCGAGGTAGAAGGCGAGCCCAAGAGCTGAAAGGCCAAGGCCGCCGACCACACCGCCCGCCGCGATCAGATACATCTGCGTGCGGTCGAGACTCGCGGATTCGTCAGAAGCCAGCTGCAGCCGGTAGTCCCCCGGCAGTGGGGCCTCCTGCGGTTCTCCGAGGCCGGGGAACTGCTGCGTGCGATGCACCTCGAACTGCCGCTCGCCGGCCGGCGACGTGACCCACTGACCCCAGGCCGGCGTCGCGCCGTCGAGCAGCACCTTCCTGCCGCCGTACTGAACGTCGTCGCCGAGGTCGACGATCTGGTTGACGCGGAAAGGCTGGTAGGTCGCGTCCGAGTACCGCACCTGCACCGGCACGTTGTCGTAGCGCAACAGCGGAGGCGGCGGCACGAACGGCAGCCCGGCGGCCGGCACATAGCCACCGCCGAAGATGGTGCCGACCGCCACGTTCACCACGTCGGCCGCGGTGTTCGCCAGGTCGGTGACCACGTTCGCGGCGCCGAGCACCACCGCGGTGAAGCTGTAGGCAGCGACCTCGGCGACGTCGACGACGACCCTGGCGAGGGGCTCGATGACCAGGATTCGTGCGGCGTTCGCGAGGCCGTAGACGATCCGAACCGGCGCGCGGAACGGATTGAAGATGATCGGCCGGTAGAACTGGTCATATTCGATCCAGTCCTGATCCCACTGGCGAACCCGCTTGTCCCAGAACCTGTCGTCCCAGTCGCGGCCACGGTCCCGGTCGGCGACCGAGAAGTCCGATCCCGCACGGAAATCCGATTCGAAGGGACCGAGCTTGTTCTCGCTCTGCAGATTGATCGCGCTCGCCAGGAAGTCGATGTCTTCCTTCTTCGCGGGCTCCGGCTTCACCTCGATCGGCTCGGCCTTCCTGGCGAGTTCGATGTCCTGCTCCGGCGCCTTGAGCGTGTCGGGTGCGGCCAGCGCCACCCGCTGCGCGGCCTTTGGCGTGTCGGACTGCGGCTCATCGGCTGCGGGTGACTGCTTGTCGGCGGGAGCGTTCTCGGTTCCCTTGGCCGTCTCGCCGGGCGCCTGATTTCCCGGCACCTGCGCATCCTGCCTCGGATCCCCGGCTTTGCCCGCTTCTGCGACCGCAGGCAGCGGTGCGGGGGCGTCCGCATTCGGCGCCTCCGCTGGCGGCGCGTCGACCTTCGGCGCATCGGCCTTCGGTGCGTCGACCTTCGGCGCCTCCGCGGGTGGCGCGTCGACCTTGGGGGCGTCGACCTTCGGCGCCTCGGCCTTCGGTGCGTCGACCTTGGGGGCGTCGACCTTGGGGGCTTCCGCGACTCGCGGCTGCTCCTTCTTCGGAGCCGGCGCCGCGATCTGCGGGGCCGGCGCTTGGGGCCGCGGTGCGGGTTCTGGCGCGGGCGCCTCGACCTGCGGGGCAGGCGCCTGCTGCGGGGCCGGGGCCTGGACCTGCGGGGCAGGCGGCGCCTCGATCACCTGCGGCGGCGTCGGCGGCTGCTGAGGAGCCCGCGGTACCTCGACGGGCGCTTGCTGCTCGGGCGCGGCCTGCGGAGCCTCCGGGATGACGACTTCCGGCGTCGGGATGATCGGTATCCCCGGGTCGTTCTTATCCGGTTTCGCGAGCGCCGGCGCGACTCCCCCGCTGAGCGCACTCAAAGAAATGACGGCGCCAGACGCCAGCACAGCGACAGCGCTTCGCCAAGAGCAGGTTTTAAGGGGGGCACGCATGTGAATATCGACTCCTCTGGTCTCTTCAGAGGGTGGCGATCGCCGCCACCGCTGCTTGCAGCCATCTCCCCCGACACTGGAAGTTGTCCAGCAGGCGCCGCAGTGCTCATTGGTTGGAAGGACCGACGCTTGTGGCGGGGCGACGATCCGGTTCCAAAAGTTAGATCGCTGCGCCGACGGATCCGTTACAGACTTTTTCAAATACCTGCGCGTGGTCGGTGGCCGGTACCGTCGCAGAGTGATCTTGTCGGTTCGGACCGCCGTCGCCGCCGCCTGCGTGGCGCTGTCCGTGGCGGGCTGCAGCCAGGCCACGGTCCTCGACGGACGCGCGGTCTCGATGCGTTACGACCCGTACCGGGTCGCGGGCCTGCCGACGACCGATGGCCCAAGTGGACCGCGCTCGGCCGCGCCGACGGCCAACGGCCGTGTGGAGAACACCGACGACGGGGCCATCGACCGTGCGGCCCTGCTGGCCGTCGAAGACATCGAGGACTTCTGGTCGCAGCACTACTCGGACGCATTCGCGGGGGCGTTCGCCCCGGTATCCCGGCTCGTGTCGGTCGATCCGAGAAGCGCGGACATCGTGTGCGGCGAACAGGCCGGCGCATTCGATTACAACGCGCTGTACTGCGCCCCCGACGACCTGATCGCCTGGGACCGCATCAATCTGATGCCCGTCGCCAAGGAGTTCTTCGGCGACATGGAGATCAACGGACTGCTCGCCCACGAGTACGGCCACGCTCTGCAGTGGCGCGCCGGGCTGGTCGGCGAGCAGAGGTCGTCGATTCTGGTTCGCGAACAGCAGGCCGACTGCCTGGCGGGGGTCTACATGCGCTGGGTCGCCGAAGGAAACTCACCGCGGTTCAGCATCAACACCAGCCGCGCCTTGGACCAGGTGATGGCAGGCGCGATCGCCGGGCGCGACCCGATCTCGACCTTTGAGACCCTGACACTCGACCCGCCGTCGCACGGCACCGCACTCGACAGGGTGAGTGCGTTTCAGGCCGGTTTCGACGTCGGCACAGATGCTTGCGCCACAATGGATTCCAACGAAATCGAGCGTCGTCGAGGCAACCTCCCACCGTCGCTGTTCGACCCGGCGAGCCCGCAGAGCGACATCGCGATCGACGATCAGACGTTGTCGACGCTGACGGAGCTCCTGGCTCAGATCTACGCCCCGGCGAATCCGCCGACGCTGCGCACAGACGGCGACAACTGCTCGGCGAGTCAGCAGCAGCCGGTTGTGTACTGTCCTGGGCCGAACACCATTGCCGTCGACATGCCCACCCTGCGTGAGGTCGGCACCCCGGCCGATGAGAGCGACTTCGTGCTGCTGCAGGGCGACAACACCGCGCTGTCGATGGTCACCTCGCGCTATGCGCTTGCGGTGCAACATGAGCGGGGGTTGGCACTCAACACGCCGACAGCCGCGATGCGCACCGCGTGCCTGACCGGCGTCGCTCAACGGCAGATGGCCGATCCGATCCGCGGCCCTTCTGGCAACCAACTGGTGCTCGGTGCGGGCGATCTCGACGAGGCGGTGTCGGGTCTGTTGACCAACGGCGTGGTGGCCACCGACGTCAACGGAATCCCCGTGCCGTCCGGATTCACCCGCATCCTCGCGTTCCGCACCGGCCTGGTCGGCAATGCCGACGACTGCTATCAGCGGTTTGCCTGAGAGAATCACCCACGTGAGCGGACCACGGGATCCCCGGCGCCCGAGGCCCGAAGACAAAACCGTCGAAGTGCCTCTGCGGTCACCAGCACCCGCAGATCCCGTCCCGGTGGAAGAGCCCTGGTGGAAGAACGCGAACACGCGCGTTCCGCCGCCGCCGAGGATGCCGGTGCCTCCGCCCGCACCCAGGCCGACACCGGCACAAGCACAGGCGCCGCGCCGCGACCGACCACCGGCACCAGCCAGGAACCGTCATGCAAAAGCGGCGCCTGCGCGCACGCGCGGACAGGCCGTGCTGCTGCTCGGCGTCGGCCTCATCGCGATGGCCGCCGCGGTGGTCGCGGTGATGGTCGCGTTGTCGGGATTCGACGTGCTGACGGGCAAAGTACTCGACGTGACCAAGGCAGAGGCGGGCGTGCAGAGGATTCTGCTTGATCCCGACGACGGATACGGCGCGGCGAACGTAACCGACGTCGTGTGCAACGACGGCAAGGACCCGGAGATCAAGGAGGGCGCTTCGTTCACGTGCACAGTGGTCATCGACGGCCGCAAACGGCAGGTGCTCGTGGTGTTCTCCGATGACAATGGAACCTATTCGGTGGACCGCCCGCGGTAGCTCCAAACCTGTTCTGCGCCAAGAGGCTTCACTGCGGAAATCCGAAAAGCGCGACGACGCCGTGGTCGCGACCGGCGGTGTAGCCGCCGTCGACCGCGATCGCCTGGCCGCTGACGAAAGATGCGTCCGGTGACACCAGGAATGCGGCCATGGCGGCGATCTCCTCGGGTCGGCCGAGCCTGTGCAGGGCGTGTTCCTGCGTGATCGACGCCAGCGGGCCAGCCATCCCGTCGATACTGAAAACGTTGTCCAGCATCGGGGTTGCGATGAAGCCGGGGCAGATCGCGTTGGCCCGGATGCCGCTCGGCCCGTAATCGAGCGCGATGTTCTTGGTCAGCAGCACGACGCCGCCCTTGGAAGCGTTGTAGCCGCTCCCGCCCGCGGTGCCCTCGAGGCCCTCCACGCTGGCAAGGGTGACGATCGAGCCCCTCTCGCCGTTGATCCGCGGCTGCTCGATCATTCTGGCGAGTGCGGCCTTGGCGATCAGGAAGGTGCCGGTGAGGTTGATCGCGATCACCCGGTCCCACTCGGCCTTGTCGAGCAGATGCACCGGACCGCCGCTGGCGATACCGGCAGCGTGCACCACGCCGTCGAGTCGGCCATGCGTCGCGGCGAAAAGCTCGGCGACGTCCGCTTCGTCGGAGACATCGGTGCTGACGAAAGAGAACCGCTCGCCGAGATCCGGCGGGGAAATCAGATCCGCCCCGACGACGGTGCCGCCCTCGGCAAGCAGACGCCGCGCGGTGGCAAGGCCGATGCCCGACGAGGCGCCCGTCACAACAAACGTTCGCGAACGCGCTCGATCGCTTACTTCGGTCACGGCGATCACCCTAGCCGCGTGGCGGTCACGGGCACGGAATTAATTCGCGCCGTCCGGGAGTTCTTCTCGGATGAACCTCATACCGAGCGAAAAGAGCCGACCATGCGCAACCTAAGATCCGTTGCCGGCCCCTCACCGCGGGCGTTGCGCTGGCTCGCTGCTGCAGCCGTGTCCTTTGCGGCGTTGATCGGCCCTCAGTCCACCGGGCTCGCGGCGGCCGCCGAGGACTCTTCCTGTTCGGACGTGGAGGTTGTCTTCGCCCGTGGAACTTTTGAATCGCCCGGTGTCGGTGCGACAGGGCAGGCATTCGTCGACGCCCTCAACGCCCGGCTCGGCGGTAAGACCGTCGAGGCGTACGGCGTGAATTACCCCGCCTCGCTGGACTTCCAGGCGGCGACAAGCGGTATTGCCGACGCGGCCAACAAGATTCAGGCGATCGCCGCGAGCTGTGCCAACACCCAGATCGTGCTCGGTGGCTACTCGCAGGGCGCCGCGGTGGCCGGCTACACCACGACCGATACTGTTCCCGCCGGGACGGCACTGCCCGACGGCGTGGCGGGCACGCTAACGCCCGCGGTCGCCGCGCACGTCGCGGCTGTGGTGTTGTTCGGCACCCCGTCGGATGGGTTCTTGGGCCTGGTCGCTCACGATGCACCGCGCATCGCCATCGGTCACCTGTTCGCCGCCAAGACCCTCGAGCTCTGCAATCCCGGCGATCCGGTCTGCTTCCCGGGCGGCATGGACCGTTCGGCGCACAGCGCCTACAAGACCAACGGGACCGCCGATCAGGCAGCTGATTTCGCGGCGCACGCGCTGACGACTCGAGCCTGAAGATTGTTCGGCTGACTACGGCAGAACCGGCCCCCGCCTACGCCGGCTAAGGGACGTTCGAGTCGACGTATCCGCCGTCCACCCGCAGCGCACCACCGGTCGTCGCGGACGCCAGCGGTGACGCCGGATACGCGACCATGTTGGCGATCTCATCGGGCTCGATCAGCCGCTGCAGCAGCGACTGGGGCCCGGTGGGTGCGCATGAATTCGCGTTGCGCCTCGTCCCACGGCTGCGACTTGTCCACCAATTGATAGACGAAGTCCTCGACGCCTGCGGTTTGCGTCGGTCCGGCGATGACCGAGTTGACGGTGACGCCGGTACCCGCAGCGTCCTTGGCGAATCCGCGGGACACCGCGAGTAGCGCGGTCTTCGACACCCCGTAGTGGATCATCTCCTCGGGCGTCACCAGAGCGGAGTCGCGGGCGATCTGGATCGCTCGGCCCCAGCCGCGTTCCACCATCGCAGGCAGGTACAGGCGGATAAGCCGCACTGCGGCAAGAACATTCACCTCGAAATATCGGCGCCACTGCTCATCGGTGATCTCTCGAGCGGGTTCCGCGCCGAAGATGCCGAGATTGTTGACCAGGATGTCGACGTCGGGCAGCTCCCGCTGCAGTTGTTCAACCCCGTCTGCGGTCGTGACGTCGACCGCGACACCGATGACGTCGCCGCGGATCTGGGCGACCGCCGCGTCCACGCGTTCGGGGGTGCGGCCGTTGACGGCGACCCGCGCGCCGCTACCTGCCAGCGCTTCGGCGATGGCCAACCCGATGCCCTGCGTCGAGCCCGTGACAAGAGCCGTCTTTCCACTCAGATCGATCTGCACGGAGAGGTACTACCACCGCGACTGCAGATCTATCCGATCGAGCGACAGATCACGCCGTCCCGTGGACAGTCGCCGGTGACGTAGAAGGGCCCTCCGCGGAAATAGGGTCCTTGGTCACTGCCATCGTCAACGGATATGCGGCTATTGTGTCGTCACGCGCGGCAAGCCTGCAGGAATCGGGCAGCGCGAGGAGCGTGATCGCCGGTGGAGATGTCGAATACCTCAGGCGGGCGGGGATCGAACCGGCTGTCGCCGTCGAAGCTGCGCGCGGTCCACGATCTCTTCGTCACCGGCCAGCTTGATCTGGATTCCGTTCCATTGCGTCGAGTCGTCGCCGAGAGTTGGCGTCGCAGTCTGGCGACAGGGGTGGACCCCGATCTCGGCGGCGGCACCGAGCCTGCGGTCTCGGTCGCCCTGGACCGGATGCGCTCCTCTCATCCGCTGGCGCCTGCCCTTCCCGTCATCCGACGCCTTCTGGTTGACGACGCATCGGATGCCGGCGTGGTGGTCGCGGTGACTGCGGCCGACGGCACATTGCTGTGGGTCGAGGGTGATCGTGCCGCGTGTCGCAAGGCTGAGCGGATGAACTTCGTGCCCGGCGCCGACTGGAGCGAACGCGGCGCCGGAACCAACGCTCCGGGGACCGCACTGGCCCTGGAAGTGGGTGACGAGTCGCCCTGCCGGAGCGGCATGGCTGTGCGCACGCCTGCGGTACCGCCGCCATTCGTGGTCAGCTCCCGATGTCGGCTCTCGCGCTGGCGGAATGGGTTTCGTACATGCGTACCGCGACGGCGAGCGCGGAGGCGACGGTGATGGCCGCGGCGGCCCAGATCGCAGCGCGCAGCCCCCACAGGTCGGCGGTGAGGCCGCCGACGATAGCGCCGGCCGCGTACCCACTGTCGCGCCACAATCGGTAGACACCCACGGCGCGAGCGCGCCACAGCGGGTGAGCGACGTCGCCGACAGCGGCCAGCAGCGTGGGGTAAACCATCGCGGTACCCGCACCGAGCAGGGCGCTCGCGGTGAGCCACCACGTGAATGAGGTGCCAGTGGCGATCAGCGCCAGTCCGACGGCCTGGACCAGCATCCCGGCCGTGATCAGATGCTTACGGCCCCACCTGTCCGACAAAGCGCCGGTGGCCAGTTGCCCGACTCCCCACACCGCGGGGTAGACGGCGACCAGAATGCCGATGCGGTCAACCGGCATGCCGGTGGTGGCGAACAGGATCGGGAACAGGCCCCAGGACAAGCCGAAGTTGAGGTTGTTCACCAGACCGGCCTGGCTCGCCGAGGACAGTGCCGGTTCGGTGAAGCTGGTGCGCACGAAGATCTTCCGGTTGGTCAGTCCCGCATCGGGGGTGTTGTTGTCATGCTGGGTGGCTTCCAGCTGGGCGTGACCGCGGGTCTCGCGGACGAATACCGCGCACAGGCCCAGCGCAATCAGCGCATACGACAGACCGAGGAGGAACGGCGCGGGCCGCAGACCATAACGGGCGGCGAGGTAGCCGGCCAGCACAGCGGTCAGCGCCACGGCGCCGTAGCCCGCGGCCTCGTTGAATCCCATGGCCAGGCCACGCTGGCGGGGGCCAACGAGGTCGATCTTCATGATCACGGTGGTCGACCAGGTCAGGCCTTGATTGATACCTAACAACACATTCGCCGCTACCACCCATCCCCAGGACGGCGCCCAGATCAACAGCAGCGGAACGGGAATCGCGAGCAGCCAGCCGACAAGCAGCACAGGCTTTCGCCCGAAGCGGTCCGACCATGTGCCGGCGACGTAGTTGGTGGCGGCCTTGGTGACGCCGAAGGCGAACACATAGGTGAGCAGGAAGGTGTAACCAGTTAGGTGGAATTCCTGCTTGGCCAGCAGGGGTAGCACGGTTTGTTCCTGACCAACCATGCCTCCGACGAGAGCGTTTACTGCTACGAGCAGGCAGAATTGGGATAGGTTGGCGCGCAACCCGAGTCGAGGCCCTCGGTCAGGCGTGCTCACCCGCCGGTGTCCAAGGGGCGACCTGTGGCTGCGGCCCAGTCCTGGGGTCCGCCGTCGAGCACAACGAGGTCGTGGTGGCCGGTACCTGCGAGCAGGCTGGCGGCGCCCATGGCACGTTCACCGTGCCCACACATGACCACCATGGGTTCGTCAGGTACCTCGGCTGCCCGGTGAGCGATGTCGCCGAGTTCGATATGCATCGCGCCGGGCGGATGTCCGTCGAGGAATTCGGATCGCTGGCGGATGTCCAGGACGCGGCGGCCGTCAATATGGCCGGCCCCGGCCAACGGGATGCTTGCCGTGTCGCGACCCGCTGCGGTCCACGCCGCCATTCCCCCTCCGAGTTCGCCGATGATGTTGTCGTAGCCGATCTTCGCGGCCTGCCAAGCAATCTCGGCAGGGTCTTGATCCGGGTCGCGAGCGATGATCAGCGGGCGGTCGGCCGGCGCGAGCCAGCCCAGCCAGGAGGCGAACACCGGCCGCAACGGGATGGAGATCGCGCCACCCACATGCGCCACGGCGAAGCGGTCCAACGGGCGGGCATCGATGAGAACCGCGCCGTCGGCCAATCTAACCCGCACTTCATCCACGCTCAGCGGCGCCAACGCGGGCTCGCCCTCCAACAGCGGCGGGCCGACCCTATTGACTTCACCGAGCCGGCGGAAGTAAGGCGGATAACTGCCCAACGAGCCGAGAAGGTGTGCCACGAAGGCATCTTCGTCGGCGGCTTGCAGCAGCGGGTTGCCGGCCAGCTCGCTCGCAATCGTGCTCGTGCGTTCGGTACCCGGGGGCGCCGAACAGAACGAACCGGCGCCGTGGGTGGGCCACACCTCCACGCCCCCGGGCAGGTCGGCCAGCCGGCGCAGAGACGCGTATTGGGCGCGGGTGAGTTCGTCGGTGCGCTCCTCCGAGATCAAATCGGTGCGGGCGGCCGAGCCCACGATGAGTGACCCGCCGGTAAACACTCCGACTTCTCGGTCGCCGTCGAGCAGGAGAAAAGCCACATGCTCGTGGGTGTGTCCAGGCGTCAACAGAGCGCGCAGACGCAACCCTCCCAGGTCAACCTCATCACCATCGTGCAAGCCTGTGTGCGCGAACTCGCGGTGGCCGGCCGCCGACGCCAGGACCTTGGCGCCGCCGGTCGTGGCGAGTTGGTTTGCGCCGGAAAGAAAGTCGGCGTGCAGATGGGTATCGGCGGCGAATGTCACCGTCAAACCACGCTTGGCCGCGGCCTCATGAACAGCGCGTAAGTCGCGGCTGACGTCGACGACCAGCGCTCGCCCGTCACCCAGATCGACGAGGTACGCCGAATTGCCCAGTCCTTCGTCGACCAGCGGTACCAGATCAACCCCGGACACCTAGACCCCTCCCTGGGCCGTCGGCTTGTTCCGGAGACCCGCGACGGTGTTGTAAATGAACGATGGAATGCAGAAGTTCGTGGTGCTGGCAAATCCACCGACGAAGAGCAACAGGACACCGAGCGCGATCCCGACGGCGTTTGCGCCGAGGTAGAACGTCCAGCCGGTCACGGCCAACCACACTGTCGCGACGACGAAAACGAAGTGTCGCTGCGGGCCTGAGTTCGGGAAGGGTCCCGTTCGGGTCAGATAGCGCATTCCGTAGTTGTAGAGAAGATCGAACGGGTGGAACGGAAGGAAGATACCCACCGACGTGACTGCGGCAAGGGACCACAGCACAACAGGCGACATTAACGTCACACCGATCAGTGTGACCAGCGTGCCAAGCGTGTACGTCCATCGCATCCACGGCGCAAGTTCGGTGAGCGACTTGTCGTCGAGTCCGCAAAAGCCTTGAGCTTCAAGGCGACTCCGGACGGGCTGGATTCACAGTCATTTCATGCCCCTATCGGGTCGGGTAGCCGTGTCGGGCGCAGCGTGGCCGCCACGTCGGTGAAGCCCCGGGATGAGCATTGGCACGCGGCTGCGGTAGTCGTGATAGCGATCACCGAGTGCTGCGTTGAGGTCGTGTTCCTCGAGCTGTATCGCGATCAGGATGTATGCCGTTGTCGCCGCGGCGAACAGCAGGTGGCCCGCCGTCATTGTGGGCGTTGCCCAGAACGCGACGATGAAGCCCAGCATGAGCGGGTGGCGCACGACCCGGTACAGCACCGAAGTCCGGAATTCCAGGTCGGTGTAGGTAGTTCCGCGCCAGGCCAGGTAAACCTGACGCAGACCGAACAGGTCGAAGTGGTTGATCATGAACGTCGAGAGCAGAACAGTCGCCCAACCCAGTCCGAACAGGATCCATAGTCCGACTCGACCCGGCATCCAGGTGACATCCCAGATGATCGCCGGCATCGTCCGCCACTGCCAGAACAGTAGGAAGAGCACCAAGCTCGAGAGCAGGACATAGGTGCTGCGCTCAATCGTCTTGGGCACCAACCGCGTCCACCAGCGTTTGAATGCCGGGCGCGCCATCACGCTGTGCTGCACGGCGAACAGGCCGAGCAGCAGCACGTTGACCACGATCGCTTCGACGAGTGGCGCGTCGATGCCGTGGTCGATGGTGCGCGGGACGACGATGTTGCCCACAAAGCCGATCGCGTAGAGGAACGCCGCCAAGAAGACGACGTAGCACACGGCGCCGTAGCCGATGGTGAGTAAGCGCGTCATTGAGACCTCCTCGTGTCGTGGCCCGTTATTTGGACGTGCGCACTGGCCGCCCGGAGAGCCACCACTCCGGGTAACCCTCGGTGAGGCGTTGGGCTTTGAGCCCGTTTGCGCGCAGCACCGCGACAGCTTCGTCGGCGTACACGCAGTAGGGCCCGCGGCAGTACGCCACGTATTCCTTCTCGTCGGAGAGCTCAGCCAGCCGGGCCGACATGTCCGAAACGGGGACAGAGTGTGCCCCGGCGATATGTCCGGCCGCGTACTCCTGCTCGGGTCGCACATCTAGCACCACGACCTCGCCATTGGCCATGCGACGTGACAGCTCGTCAGGTGTCACCGGTTCGAAGTCGTCACGCTCACCAAGGAAATCGCGCACGACCCGGTCCAGCTCGGCGAGATGTTGTTCAGCGGTATGACGCAGTGCCACTACCAGGCTGACGACCTCGGGTCCGGCCAGCCGGTAGTGCACGAATAGGCCCTCCCGGCGAGTCAGCACGAGTTGGGCCTGCCGCAGTTGTTGCAGATGGCGCGAAGCATTGGCGACCGACAGGCCGGTCTCCGTCGCGACCGATTCGACGGTGCGCTCACCCTGCGCAAGGACTTCGAGGATTTCTAGCCGGTGAGGGCTGGCCAGCGCCTTGCCGATGCGGGCGAACTCACCGTAGAGCCGGTCTTTGAAGTCACGCTTGGCCTCAGCCGCGATAATCACCTATTCAAGGTAATACTTGAATAACCTGTTCACAACCCTCAATGTTGTGGAAGACTTGACCGATGCCGACAGCTCAGCACGGGCAGGCGAGCATCGAGATCGCCGCGCCACCCGAAGTCGTGTACGACCTCATCGCCGACGTGACGCGCATGGGCGAGTGGAGCCCGGAGTGCTACCGATGTGAGTGGCTCGACGGGGCGAGCACCGCTCGTGCAGGAGCGAGGTTTCGTGGGTACAACCGCATTGGCCGCTTCCGATGGAAGAGATCCGCGTTGATCTGCACCGCTGAACGTGGTCGCGAATTCACGTTCGAGACGATCGATGACCGCACGCAGCGTCACGAGACCCGGTGGCAATACGCGATGGAACCATCGGGGTCGGGGACCGTGGTCACCGAGTCGTTCCAGTTCCTCTGGTGCTCCCTACATAATCGAGCGACCGAGATGTTCCTTCCCCGAGGGCGCCAGGTAAATCGCGGAATCGACGAAACGCTGAGGCGTATCAAGGTCGCGGCCGAAGCGCTTCACGCCGCGGACTCTTCGTAGTCTCGGGATCGGGGTCACCATTGCACCGGCAGGGCTCATGCCCGGCAGGCGCTTCCGAGGATGTGGGTCTTTTAGGATCGAGCGCCGACACACTGAACTCGAAACGCTCGACTCGTCCGATGCGAAAGCCGCCGTCCTCGAATGCTTTTCCGGTGTCGCGTGCTAGATGACAGCCGCCGGAGAGCAACGGCCACACGGTCGCGTCGGCTGTTCGCTGCAGGACTCGACGAAGCGATTGAGCCGAGGCAACGTGTTCATTGAATCGAAGTTCGCCGCCGGGCCGGACAACGCGATGTAGTTCGGCGACGGCTCGGACGACATCCTTGACCGAGCACAGGACCAACACGTCGGCACAAATCATCCCATAGCGAACAGACACTGTGGCCGTCTGGTGATCAGTTGCCGTTGTCGTGCAGACCCCGACAAGGGATGTCGACGAGCTAGTTACACGGGCCACGGATTCAATCAGAGACAGCCCAAAGTTGTGCAGATACGGCCCGTCGACCTGCGCTTCGCGGACATGTGACTGCCCGCGCGCGCTACAGCGACCTCAGGAAGTCGATGAGGGCGTCGTTGACTTCGCGCGGCCGTTCCTGCTGGAGCCAGTGACCGGCGCCGGGCAGGATCTGCGACATTCTCAGCCCCGGCACGGTGCCCGGCAGGGCGGCGATGGCCTCGGGTGTGTTGCCTGCGATCAGGTCGTGCTCGCCGCCGAGGTACAACGCAGGTTGGTTGATGGCGGTTCCGACGAACGGGCTCAAAACCCCAGGCATCGCGTTGATGTTGCGGTACCAGTTGAGGCCGCCGCGGAATCCGTTGGCCGACAGCTCGGATGTGTAGAACGCGACATCCTCTTCGCTCAGCCAGGACGGCAGCTGCTCGGGGATCACCATCTGTTCGGCGAGGCTCTGGCCCATGGGAAAGTGACCGTCCCAGCCGGCCTCGTGAATACCGTCGGCAACGATGTCACCGCTGATCGAGTAGAGAAGGCCGCGCACCGAGCGGTCGACATCGGCCTCCAGGTCGGACTCTGCCACCCCTGGCTCCTGAAAGTAGAGCCGGTAGTACTCGCGGTCGCCTGCGTTGGCCCGCATCAGATCGTTCATGGTCAGGCCATCGGGCAGGCTGATCGGCGGAATGTAGGGGACGCTGAGCGCCGCGACGGCGCGGAACAGGTCTGGTCGCATCAGCGCGCTGTACCAGGCCACCGGCGCACCCCAGTCGTGACCGACTACCACCGCGTCGTCAGCGCCGAGGGCGTGGACCGTGCCAACCACATCGCCTACCAGGTGGCTGATGGTATAGGCGTCGACCGCCGCAGGCGCACTGGTCTGTCCGTAGCCGCGCATGTCCATCGCGACGGCGCGGAATCCGGCGTCGGCGACTGCGGGGAGCTGGTGCCGCCACGAGTACCATGACTCCGGGAAACCGTGACAGAACAGGACCAGTGGACCAGTGCCCATCGACACCGCGTGGATCGAGATGCCGTTCGCTTCCAACTGCTGGTGCTCGACTTCGTTGGCCGCCATGAGGCACAGCCTAGGCCGGTAGTGCGCCCAGAGTTTCGCCAGATCGTTGCTCCATTCTCATCGATGCCGATCGAGTTAATCCGTCCTTTGTGTTTTCGGCCAGTGGAGTATTGATGACAGGAACCTGACGCCGAAGAACATGTCCATGTTTGCCTCGATCAGGCGCTAGAAGTGACGCTCAAGTTCCATCGCTACCCCACAAGCACCTCTGCCTTGGAGCTGACGATGCGGAACAGCTGCAGATCGCTCATGCTGCTATATCTACCCCGAACTTCGCGCCGTCCACCACCGACAAGCGGGCTAAGGGCTCGAAAAGTTGCGATCCGCGTCCGCCGGGCGGCGGGGGCACGGTAGGCCTCTCTTTCGACGATTCTGACGTCCCGGATCGGTTGCGACACCTGGCCGATGTTGTGCAGATGTCGTGCACGCGCGGCTAATAACGCTGTGACCTTGTGGTCCCGACTGGGATCGAACCAGTGACCTTCCGCGTGTGAGGCGGACGCTCTCCCCCTGAGCTACGAGACCGGGGAACGACGTCGAAGATTAGCACGCAGCAGTGCGATCACCAGAACGCAGCCACCCCGCAGGAATCGACCAGCAAAGTTGGATTCATCCGTTCGCGTGACGAGGTCCGGATGCGTCAGTGTGCTCCCCACCGTTGCCGTGAGGAGAGCCAGACCATGATGAGCCGGCTAGTCGCCGGCGCCGCCCTCGTCGCGTCCGCGCGATTGGCGCTCCCGCCCCTGGCCGGCCCGCGGACTGCCCGGAGTTGACTACGGGGAGGGCCGGTCGCGGGATGAGATGCCCCAGTGAGCCGTCAGGAATGCGGTGTTCCAACTCCCACGGCCGCGGCTTCAGCATCTCCCGGGACGGTTATCAGACATTCTGAGGGGCGCCCTGCTCAGCGTGTCGTGGAAGGGATTTGTGCGGCTACGCTGCGGTGGACTATCGTCGTGCTTCGCGACGGGCGACGATCTCGTTCGTGGCGCGCGGATGTAGCGCAGTTGGTAGCGCATCACCTTGCCAAGGTGAGGGTCGCGGGTTCGAATCCCGTCATCCGCTCGAAGGTGCAGTCGCATCAACCCCAGCGGTGGAGTGGCCGAGTGGTGAGGCAACGGCCTGCAAAGCCGTGCACACGGGTTCGATTCCCGTCTCCACCTCCAAGTTTGCAGGCGCGATTAGCTCAGCGGGAGAGCGCTTCCCTGACACGGAAGAGGTCACTGGTTCAATCCCAGTATCGCGCACCAGCATTACCGCAGTTCAGAGCATGTTTTTAGCTCTGCTGTGTAAGTCGCCAAGACTTAACCAAGACAATCGAGTCGGCGTGAGCGCACACTGAGCGTCGTGCGTACTGCTGACGCTGTCGAGCTGATCGCACTCGAAATGTTAAGACAATGCCAGTCGAGCAGACAACGCAGGCATACGAAAGTCGGCCGTCCGCGCGGGTGTCGGACTTAGTCGTCACCCTCCCAGTGGTCGTCGTCCCAACCGCCGTGCCAACCGCCGTCCCATCCGGGGTTCCAGTTAACCCATCCGGGCGTGTTAAGGCATGCGGATGCGTACCCGAACGGGCCGCTTACGCACCAATCCGGATCTGCTGACGCCTGTCCCGCTCCGGCGACTGCGAACACCACCAGTGCCGCCGTCGCGCCGAATCCCGCCGCCGTCTTACCGAAGATTCCTGACCTTGTCATGACTGTGCCTCCAATCCTGACCACTTCCAAGACTAGCCCCGCTTGGGGTCGCCGCGGCACCCCCTGGCGGCCCGTTCGCCGCACAGTCTCATGAATATGTGACGTTCGCGACGTGAGGTGTGACTCACGGTTTGGATGTCCGTGGTTCGCGGGTATTCGTTTCCTGGTTCGGCTTGAACCATCATCACGCTAGACACGGAAGGGGCTCACCTATGGGCGCCGGAGACAAGATCAGCAACAAGATCGACGACCTCGGAGGCAAGGCCAAAGAGGGTGTCGGCAAGGCAACCGACGACAAGAGCACCGAGAACGAAGGCAAGGTCGACCAGGCGAAGTCCAGCCTGAAGGATGCTGGTGAAAAGGTGAAGGATGCCTTCAAGGGCAACTGACAGGCCGCATCTCTAGAGAAGCCACATCTGGCCCGCCGTCCGCTCACGCGACGGCGGGCCAGTTTTGGCTCACAAGTGGTTCATCGGCAGCGAAGATTGATCTCCATCGCGCATAATTGCATCCGGATACGAGGAGTTGCCCCGTGGATGTGAGCGAGTCGGACACAGCCGAACAGTCACACGATGCCCACCGGCAGGCGATGCGGTCACACCTGTCGGCGGCGAAACAGCACAGAGAAGCGGCCGCGCTGCACCGGCAGGCCGCAGTCGTTCAGGAGACAGCCGCTGCAGACGGAACCGGCGACACTGCTGCGCATACCCGAGCTGCTACCTCGGAGCGCGCCGCGAGCCAGCGGAATTACGACGCGGCCGACCGCGAATCGGACAAGGCCGCAGTCGAAAGTCACAGATTGGCCCGCGCGCTTGACGATTCAGATCCGCGAAGCGAGCCCGCTGACGTCGAACCGCACTAAGGCATGCGCTCGCGGCCACCAGCGGAGCAACACTCGCCTGCCGTTGGCGTCGTTGCACCCATCGCCGACCGTCCCAGAATGCCTCGGCGTCCGCCCTGTCGGGCTCGGGATACCAACCCGGCGTGGCCATCGCCTCTCCTACAGGTAACGGTTCCTGGTCAACGCGCACAATCGGTTTCACCGCTACTGTAAACGTATGGGACGCATCATCGTCGTGATCGTGGGCGTGGTCGTCGCCCTGTTCGGCCTGCTGTTCGCGCTTCAGGGCTTCGGGGTGGTCGGGGGCAGCCCGATGAGCAACACGACCACGTGGTCAGTTCTGGGACCCGTCATCGCGCTGGTCGGCATCGCCATCGCAGTCGCCGCGGCCCGCAGGCGCAAATAGCGGCATCGGCCTGCTGGCGATCCGCTCGTCGAGCAATTCGTCGATCAGCGCGGTCGACGGCTTACCACCGAGACGACGGATCGACGAACTCACGGCAGCCAACAACGACAACTGTCGGTCGATGGCACTGACGTCGCGGTGCTTCACTACTCCCCTGTCACCGGAACCCGGATGCGGCACTCAACCCTAGGTGCCGGCAGGCCGCCGACCCGGTATTGAGTTCGGCGTGCCGACGACATGTCCGCGCTAGGGTGATGACGTTTTGGTCTGCCCGGCGGTTCAATGCGACCCCTGACCGAAAGGGCACGTCGCGGAATGCAACGAAAGTCGACCGCCGCGCTGTGCCTCATCCTTGCGGTGATCGTCTTGTCGTGCAGCCGAATTTCAAGTGCTGCAGGGGGCTTACGCCCGCGACGGCGTTCGCGCCTTCTACTTCGACCAACCGGTCGCCGATGCGGACCTGCCGTCGTTGCGGGTGCTCAACGCCGACTTCGAGTGCTCAGCAGACGATCGGCGCGCCTACTACCGACAGACCCTGATCGCCGACGCCGATCCGCAGACCTTCCCGCCCGGCCGGGGCGTCACCAAATGCTCGGATACGTCAATCTCCTTCGCGGAGTGATGCTCACGCCGGATACGCCCGCAAAGTGTCACTTGGCGCATTACCGAACGCCGCCTTGTAGGCGAGGCTGAACCGGCCCGCGTGACTGAAGCCCCATCGCCCGGCGATCGCGGTGACAGTGTCGTGGGCGGGATCGGCGGCCTTGAGGTCGCGATGCGCGCGGTCGAGGCGCACCCGGCGCAGATACTCCAGCGGAGTCGTGCCGAGGTTGCGGCGGAACGCATACTGCACGGATCGCGGAGATACGTTGACGGCGGCGGCAATATCTTCCAGCCCGATATCCGCATCCGCGTTCTCCTGTATGAACGACACCGCATCTCGCAAAATTGGCGGCATATTCCGCACGTGATCGTGACCAGCCACTGCTCGCGCACTCCCCTGATTCGGATGGTCAATGTAAAACGTTGCGGTCGTATACCCCGCAGCGAAGAGCCGAAAACACGCCCAGCAACGTCTCACCGACTGACAGGATCGCCTCATGACCGAACGCATCGAGGTGCAGCGCGCGATCTCCGCACCGGCCGCAGACATCTTCGCCGTGCTCTGCGACCCGCACGGCCACGTCGCGATCGACGCGTCGGGCATGCTGCAGGACGCCGACGGCGACGTCGCTCAAGGGGTCGGCGACCGTTTCGTCATCCACATGGATCGCGAGGCGCTCAACGACTACCCGATGGGCAAATACGATGTGACAGTCGAGATCCGGGAGTTCGAGAAGGACGCACTGATCGCCTGGACGATCCTCGGCCGGATCCGCCCGCAGATCGGCCACGTCTACGGCTACCGCCTCGAGCCGTCCAACGATGGCGGCACTATGGTCACGTCGTTCTACGACTGGTCGGACATCGATCCGGAATGGCGCGAGGCCGACATCTTCCCCGTCATCCCGGAAAGCGCACTTCGGGCAACACTGGGCATCCTCGATCGCACCGTGCGCCGCGGCTACCCCCGCGGCTAGCGTCAACCAGCGGTTGACGATCCGCGGACGTCAACCTAGAGTTGACGATATGACCGAGCCGGCCAAGATCACCTACCCCGTACGCCTCGACGACCTCATCGACGTCATCAAGAAGGTGCACTCCGAACCGCTGGAACAACTCACCGACGCGGTACTCGCGGCCGAGTCTCTCGACGAGATCGCCGACCACCTGATCGGACACTTTGTCGACCAGGCCAGGCGTTCCGGAGCGTCGTGGACCGAGATCGGCAAGTGCATGGGCGTCACCAAGCAGGCCGCGCAGAAACGATTCGTCCCCAAAGTGCCCGACCCCTCGTCCGCCCTCGACCCAAATGCGGGCTTCGGGCGGTTCACCCCCCGCGCACGCAATGTCGTCGTCGCCGCACAGAACAAGGCACAGAAAGCCGGCAACACCGAGATCACCACCGACCACCTGCTGCTCGCGCTGTTCGACGACCCCGACGGCCTGGCGGCCAAGCTGCTGTCAGCACAGGGCGTGGATGCAGATGCAGCGGCCGAGGCTGTCACCCTGCCCGCGCGTACCGACGGCGACATGCCGGCGCTGATCCCGTTCGACGACCCCGCGAAGAAGGCGCTCGAACTGACCTTTCGTCAAGCACTCCGCCTGGGACACAACTACATCGGCACCGAGCACATCGCCCTGGCGCTGTTCGAGGTCGAGGACGGTCCGCTGCACCGGATGGGCGCCGACCGCGACCGCTTCGAAAGCGATCTCGTCACCGCACTCGAACCGTTCACCAAGAACTGATCTCACACACGCAACCTCTGCGGCGTCTACATGATGTGAGGGTGCGACCGTTCGAAGACGTGGTGGCTGCGCACGGCGCAACCGTGCTTCGGGTGTGCCGCGCCGTCGTCGGACCCCTCGACGCCGAGGACGCATGGTCGGAGACGTTCCTCTCGGCGCTGCGCGCCTACCCGGACCTGCCCGCCGACGCCAACGTCGAGGCGTGGCTGGTGACGATCGCCCATCGGCGCGCCCTCGATGTCGGCCGGGCCAGATCCCGTCGGGCGATCCCGGTGCAGTCCACGCCGGATCGCCCGTCATCGCGGGCAGACCCCGCGGCCCGCTATCCGGACCTGTGGGCGGCCCTGCAACGCCTGCCTGACAAACAACGCCTCGCGGTGGCATACCACCACATCGCAGGGCTGCCGTTCGCCGAGATCGCCGAACTGCTCGGCAACTCCCCCGACGCCGCACGGCGCGCCGCGGCCGACGGCATCAAAGCTCTGCGCAAACTCTATCCGAAGGACGAAACAGCATGAGCATCAACCTTTTCGACGATGTGCACGCCGACGACGAAACCTTGGCCCGCCTCCATCGACGGCTGGAGCGCGACGCGACGACCGACAACCTGCTCGATGTCGCCTACCGCACCGTCGACAGCCCCGTCGGCCCCCTGCTGCTGGCCGCCACCACCGTCGGGTTGGTGCGCGTCGCCTACGAGGTCGAAGACCACCACGCCGTGCTGGCGACGCTGGCGTCCGCGGTCAGCCCTCGGGTATTGCGTGCGCCCGCCCGACTGGACGACACGGCCCGTCAGCTCGACGAGTATTTCGCCGAGCGGCGCAGCGAGTTCGAGGTGCCGGTCGATCTACGGCTCGCAGAAGGGTTCCGGCGCAGCGTCATCGAGCATCTGCGCGACATCGGCTACGGCCGCCGCGCAAGCTACGCCGACGTGGCCGCCGCTGTCGGAAGCCCCCGCGCTGTGCGCGCCGTGGGCACCGCGTGCGCGCACAACCCGCTGCCGGTGGTGATCCCCTGCCACCGCGTCGTTCGCTCCGACGGATCCACCGGCCAGTACGTCGGAGGCGCTGCGGCCAAGACGGCGCTGCTCGAGCTGGAAGCACGGTCGGGAATGAATCAGCGCCCCGCGCGGTAGAACAACGCATGAAGCTCAACGACGCCGCCCGCGAATTCATCGGCGACGGGATAGACGCCACGCTGGTGACACTCAACCCCGACGGCAGCCCTCAGGCGACCGTCATCTGGGTGGCGCTGGAGTCGACGCCGGACGGCGACGAACTCGTCGCGGCCCACCTGGCCGAATACCGCAAGACCCGCAACGTCCGACGCGACCCGCGGGTCGCGGTGGCCATCGTGAAGCCGACGCCGGGCAGCCAAGCGCCCTACCTGGCGATCACGGGCACGGCCCGCATCACCGAAGGCGGCGCACCCGAGCTGCTGAAGAAGCTCGCCACAACCATGCTCGGCTCCGACGAACACTTCCCGCCGCCGAACTCGCCGCCGGGCCTGCTCACCCGCATCCGGATCGACAAGGTCGGCGGCATGGGTCCCTGGACCTCCTGACGGCAACCCCCTGTCCGCGGTGGCACGTGTGTGCCATAGTGCGTGAGACCGAGGAGGGGAAATGCGCCGCCTGTTTGCGCTGCTGTTCGCCGCACTGATGATCTCCGGGACCGCCGTTGCCGCGCCCATCGCGGCTGCAGGTGACGCGCCGATCGGCCGGCTCGGCGAGACCCTGCGCGTCGAGCTGATAGGGCTCGTCGCAGACGTCACCGTGCACGACATCCTTCCCTCCGACGTGCCCCCCGGCTTCGGCTATCCGCCGCGCGCGCCGCGCTATCAGGTGTACCGCGCCAACGTCACCGTCCACGTCGTCGAGACGCCGGCGCCGTACGCGGCCGGTCTCGCGTTCGTCTTCAGGGGCGTCACCCCGACCGGCGACGCCTACGAGCCGCGCAACTCCGATGCTCCTGACGCGCTGCAGTACTCGATCCTGAACCTGCCCGCGGGGGCGACCGCCAACGGCGCTGTGTGGTGGGACTGTTACCGCGACCTGGTCTCCAACGTGGTCCTGATCGACAAGAAGACCGGATTCCACCTCGGCCAGTGGAACGTGTGACCCTCGGCGTCACCGCCGCCACCCTCGCCGAACTACCCGAACTCGCCGCCGTCGCCGCCGCGACCTTCCCGCTGGCATGCCCTCCGACGGTGACACCGGAGAACGTGGCCGCCTTCATCGACGAGAACCTGACGCAAGCACACTTCGCCGGCTACCTGTCCGACCCCGGGCGGTTGGTCCTCGTCGCGCGCCGTGACGGCCGAATGACCGGCTACGCCATGCTTGTTCGCGGTGTGCCCGACGACGAGCAGGTGCAGCGAGCCGTCACGGTGCGCCCGGCGGTGGAGATCTCCAAGATGTACGTGCTGCCCGACAACCACGGCGGCGGCGTCTCCGCCGCGCTGATGACCGAGGCGCTGCGCCGCGTCCCCGACCTCGACGCGAGGTCTGTCTGGCTGGGCGTCAACCAGAACAACCAACGCGCCCAACGCTTCTACGCCAAGCACGGCTTCACCGTCACCGGCACCAAGACGTTCCGGCTGGGCACCCTCATCGAGAACGACTACGTGATGGTGCGCCCGGTCTGACCCGCCGTCGTCAGCGCCAGCAATCGTGACGTGGCGCGCAGGTACTTCTTGCGAAAGCCGCCCGCCAGCATCTCGTCGCTGAACACGGTGTCCAGCTTCGAACCCGACGCAACCACGGAAATGCCCGTGTCGTAGAGGCGGTCGGTGAGAGACACCAGTCGAAGCGCCACGTTCTGGTCGTCGATGGGATGCACGCCGGTGATGAACACCGACGAAACCCCTTCTATCAGCGTCAGATAACGCGACGGGTGCATCGTCGCCAGGTGTGCGCACAGCGCATCGAAGTCGTCGATCGTGGCCCCCGCCGACTCCGCGGCGAGCGCAGCCACCTGCTCATCGGACAGCGGCTCGGGCGCGGGCGGCAGATCGCGGTGTCGATAGTCCGGCCCCTCGATCCGAACGGTGTCGAAAATGGCTGCCAGCGTGTTGATCTCACGCAGAAAGTCCTGCGCGGCGAAGCGGCCCTCCCCCAACTGCTCAGGCAGCGTGTTCGAGGTGGCCGCGATCGAGACTCCGCGTTCGACCAGCTGTGACAACAGCCGCGAGATCAGCGTGGTGTTGCCGGGGTCGTCGAGTTCGAACTCGTCGATGCACACCACCACGTAGTCGGCGAGCAGATCGATGCATTCGACGAAGCCGAACACCCCGGCAAGTTGGGTCAGCTCGCCGAAAGTCGCGAACGCCGCGGGCGCAGTCGACGCGTCGGAAATCCGGTAGTACGCCGACGCCAGCAGGTGGGTCTTGCCGACGCCGAAGCCGCCGTCGAGATACAGCCCGACGCCCGGCAGCACCTCGCGCCCGCCGAACAGCTTCTTCTTGCCCGCGCGCCGGGCCAGCGCATCGTCGCAGAAGGCGCGACACGACTGCACGGCCGCGGACTGCGACGGCTCCGCCGGATCGGGACGGTAACTGGCGAAGCTGACGTCGGCGAACGTGGGCGGCGGGTGAAGCTGGGCGATCAACCGCTCCGGGGTGACGCTCGGGTGCCGATCGACGAGGTGGGCAGGGGCAGACCCGCTCGTCGTGTGCGCGGCGGACTGCATGCACGAACTCTAGCGACGTGCTTCCATCGACCCCATGCCCGACGACGCTGCCGGTATCCGGTTCACGGCGCTTGGCGCTGCCGAGTCGGTCGACGAGAACCGGCTACCCGAGTTCTACGACTACCCTGACGACCCGCGGTCGTGCTGGGTGCGCGGCAGCATGATCGCCAGCCTCGACGGCGGGGCGACCGCCGA
This sequence comes from uncultured Actinomycetota bacterium, assembly GCA_963786995.1. GTDB lineage: Bacteria > Actinomycetota > Actinomycetes > Mycobacteriales > Mycobacteriaceae > Mycobacterium. Next base: position 812,095 of record CAWBBH010000014.1, read on the forward strand.
CGGCAAGTCCGGCGGGCTCGCCGGCCCCGGCGACCGCGCGGTGTTCGAGCTTATGCGCCAACTCGCCGACGTCATCCTGGTCGGTGCGGGCACCGTGCGAGCGGAGAACTACTCGGGCGCCCAGTTCAGTCCCGCCCAACGCCAGGCCCGCCAGCATCGCGGCCAGGCGGAAGTGCCTCCCATCGCCGTCCTCACCAACACCGCGATGCTCGACCACGACGCAAAGCTGTTCACCCGCACCGAGGTACCGCCGCTGATCTTCACCTGTGCAGACGCCGTCGCCGACGCCACCGGCAGGCTGGGGTCGGTCGCCGAGGTCATCGACGCCTCGGGTTCGCAGTCGGATCGCGTCGACGTCGCGGCGGTGCTCAAGACCCTCGCCGATCGGAGAATGTTCCGCGTGCTCGTCGAAGGCGGGCCCGCGATCCTCGGCCTGCTGATCGAACACGATCTGCTCGACGAGCTGTGCATCACGATCGCACCATTGCTCGTCGGTGGTGGCGCCGACCGGATCGCCACCGGTCCCGGCCAGGTGCACACCTCGATGCGGCGCGGCCATCTGCTCATCGACGATGCGGGCTATCTGTACGCGCGCTACGTCAAAGGTGGGTGATCGGCCCACCAGTACTGTGGTTTCCATGCGTCGGCGTCGCCTGGTCCGTGCTCTGAGCACCTCGACCGTCGTTTTGTCGGCTTTGCTGGCCGGATGCGCGCCGCTGCTGGCGGCCGATCCGCGTTACGCCACCGACTCCGGTGCACGGCCTCAGGGCCAGCCGCCGACCGAGAACAGGGCCGGCGGCCCGCCCGCGGTCGAGGCACCGAAGAACGACCTGTCGTGGCGCAACTGCACCTCGGAGGTGTTCAGCGATTCCGGAGTCCAGCCGCTGCCCGGCGTCACGCTGGACTGCGCCAGCTACGACGCCGACCTCGACTCGATCAACGGCGCCACCGGATCGATCAGCATCGGCGTGGTGCGGGCCCGCTCCGCGGACACGCCGGAGGACGCCGGCCCCCTGGTGATGACCACGGGATCGGATTTGCCGACGTCGGTTCAGCTGCCGGTCTGGCTGTCGCGGGCGGGGTCCGACGTGCTCAAGAGCCACCCGATCGTCGCGGTCGACCGGCGCGGAATGGGCACGTCCAGCTCAATAGACTGCCGCGACCTGTTCGACCGCCAGGAAATGCTGGATCAGGCGCAGTTCCAGTCCGGCGACGACCCCGTCGCCAATCTGGGTGCGATCACGATGACGGCCACCACCAGCTGCACCGACACCATCGCCCCCGGCGATTCGGCCTACGACATCGCGCACGCCGCCGAGGACATCGAACGCCTGCGCAGCACCTGGGATGTGCCGTCGATCGCGCTTCTGGGCATCGGCAACGGAGCCCAGGTCGCGTTGGCCTATGCGGGCTCGCATCCCGGCAAGGTGGCGCGGCTGGTGCTCGACTCGCCGCTTCCGCTCGGCATCGCCGCAGAAGCCGCCACCGAGCAGCGGGTCAAAGGCGAGCAGACCGCGCTGGACGCGTTCGCCTCGCAGTGTGCGGCCACCAACTGCCCGCTGGGCCCCGACCCCAAGGGCGCCATCGATGCCCTGCTCGCCGACGCGCGGGAGGGCAACGGGCCGAGCGGCGCGGCGGTCTCCACCGTCGCCGACGCGATCGCCACGGCGCTGGCCTATCCGCGCGGCGACCGCACCAGCGCGACCAACAGCCTCGCCGACGCGGTAGCCGCAGCACGTTCCGGTGACGTCAACCAGATGAACAACCTCATCAACCAGGCGGACACTCTCCGCCAGAGCGACGGTCAGTTCGTCAACTCGTGCAGCGACGCCCTGAACCGGCCGACCCCCGACCGCGTCCGCGAGTTGGTCGTCGCGTGGCCCAAGCTGTACCCGCAGTTCGGCGCTGTCGGCGCACTCAGCATGGTCAAGTGCCTGAACTGGCCGAGCGGGTCGGCGCCGGAGGAGCCGAAGAACCTCAAGATCCCCGTGCTGCTGCTCGGCGTGCAGAACGACCCGATCGTGGGCAACGAAGGCGTCGCGCAGGTCGCAGCAACGGTGATCAACGCGGGCACGTCGAGCAAGCGGGTGATCTGGCAGGGCATCGGCCACGGCGCCAGCATCTACTCCGAGTGCGCGTTGGTGCCGGTCGTCGCGTACCTGGACAGCGGCAACCTGCCGCCCACCGACACTTACTGCCCCGCCTAGTTCTGCCGCGGGCGCCGTCGGTGTACGGTTCGCTGGTGGCGGCACCAGACTCCATTCGTACCGGCCTGCTGAATCTCTTCCGACCCCGCACGTCGCCGCCGAGCGCGGCAACGGTACTACGGTCGATACTGTGGCCGATCGCCATCATGTCGATCGCTCACCGCAGCTATGTGATGGCCGCCAACGGCTACATCACCGACGATTTCGGGCCGGTGTACCGCGCGGTCAGTAATTTCAGACGCGGCTGGGACATCTACAACGAGCACTTCAATCATGTCGACCCGCACTACCTGTACCCGCCGGGCGGCACATTGTTGATGGCTCCGTTCGGCTACATGCCGGTCTTCGCGTCGCACAACTGGTTCGTCGCCCTCAACACCGTCGCCATGATCGTCGCCGCATGCCTGATGGTCCGGCTGTTCGGCTTCTCGCTGACCTCCGTAGCGCTGCCTGCACTGCTCGTGGCCATGTTCCTCACCGAGTCGGTGACCAACACCATCGTGTTCACCAACATCAATGGCTGCGTGCTGCTCGCCGAGGTGCTGTTCTTCCGATGGCTGCTGTCGGGCAAGATCAGCGATCAATGGTGGGCCGGCGTGGCGATCGGCCTGTCGCTTGTGGTGAAACCGGTATTGGCGGTGCTGCTCCTGTTGCCGCTGCTCAACAAGCAATGGCGGGTACTCGTGGCGGCGTTCGCCGTTCCGTTGGTGTTCAACGCGGCGGCATGGCCGCTGGTGTCGGACCCGATGAATTTCGTGACGCGCACTGTCCCATACATTCTCAGCACCCGCGACTACTTCAACAGCTCGATCGAGGGCAACGGCATCTACTACGGGTTGCCGGTATGGTTCATCCTGCTGCTCCGGATCACCTTCACAGTGCTTGCGGTCGTCAGCCTCTGGCTGCTGTACAAGTACTACCGAACCCGCGATCCGCTGTTCTGGATGCTTACGTCGTCAGGCGTCCTGCTACTCGCGTCGTGGTTGGTGCTTTCTCTGGCGCAGGGCTACTACTCGATGATGTTGTTCCCGTTCCTGATGACCGTCGTGCTGCCGAACTCGGTGGTGCGCAATTGGCCGGCGTGGCTGGCGACCTACGGGTTCTTGACGATGGATCGGTGGCTGATGTGGCGGTGGCCCACCACCGGCCGCTTCCTGGAGTACATGAAGATCACCTACGGCTGGTCGCTGCTGCTGATCGTGGTCTTCTGCGTGCTCTACTTCCGGTACCTCGACGCGAAGGCCGAACGACGGCTCGATCGCGGAATCGACCCGCCGTGGATGGTGAGGGCAACGCCGGACGAACCGAAAGCGGTCACCTCGGGATGACACCGGCGCCCGCGTCACTGGACGGCGTCACGCACGGCACACACACTGCGCGACGCGCCTGGGCGGCGGTGCTCCTGCTCGCGGTCGTCGGCACGCTGAACTACGTCGACCGCTTCCTTCCCGCCGTGCTCGCCGAGCCCATCCGTGTCGATCTGTCGTTGTCCGACACCGCAATCGGGGTCATCAACGGTTTCGGCTTCCTGGTCGTCTACGCGGTCATCGGGATCCCGATCGCGCGCATCGCCGACCGTGGCACGTTCGGCCTCGTGATATCGAGCTGCCTGACGCTGTGGGGCGCGATGACGATGCTCGGCGGTGCGGTCACCTCGGGCGTGCAACTCGCCGCCACCCGCGTCGGTGTCGCCGTCGGCGAGGCGGGCAGCACCCCCGCCGCGCACGCTTACGTCGCGCGCAACTTCCCCGCCGAACGCCGCGCCGCTCCGCTGTCGGTCATCACCCTGTCCATCCCCTTGGCGAGCGCAGCCAGCCTGACCGTCGGCGGCCTGTTGGCGCAGTCCTTCGGTTGGCGCACAACGTTTGTGGTGATGGGTGCGATCAGCGTGCTGTTCGCCCCTCTTGTGTTGCTCGTCCTCGGTCGCCGCCAGCCCATGCCCGCGGCGGCGCCAGGTACTGACCAGCAGCCGGTGTCCGCGTGGCAGCTGGTCGGAAAACCCAGCTATCTCGCCATCGTCGGTGCCGCGGCATGCATCTCGGTGGCCGGCTACTCGCTGACGACGTTCGCGCCCGCCTTTCTCATGCGCGCACACGACATGTCGCTGGGTGAGGTCGGTGTGCAGTACGGCATCGCCAGCGGCGTCGCGGGAATACTCGGCCTGGTCGTTGTCGGCCGCCTCGCCGACCGCCTCTCGGCCCGCGACCCGCGGTGGCTGCTGTCGCTGACGATGGCGATGATCGCCGCGCTGCTCCCGTTCTCCTCGCTGGCGTTCCTCGTCGAGAGCGCTACCCTCGCCGTCTGCTTCCTCGCCTTGAGCTACGTCGTCGGAATCGCCTACATGGCGCCCTCGATTGCCGCGATCCAGCGCCTCGCCGCCCCGGCGCAGCGCGCGACGGCATCGGCGGTGCTGCTGTTCTTCAGCGCCATCCTCGGCGCTGCGGGGCCGTTCCTCACCGGCGCCATCAGCGACGCGCTCAAGGCCGACCTCGGCGACATGTCGCTGGGCCGGGCGCTGCTGGTCATCGTGCCGACCGCGCAGGTACTCGCGATCGTGCTGTACTTCCTGGCCAACCGCAGATTCCTGCGGGAGATCGTCGCGTCCTGACTGCGCTAGCGTGGAGACATGACCTCTCCACGGCCCAGAGTCGAACTCACCGACGACGAATGGCGCGAGAAGCTCAGCCCGGCTGAGTTCGCAGTGCTGCGCGAAGCGGGCACCGAACGGCCCTTCGTCGGGGAGTACACCGACACCAAGACCGAAGGCGTGTACGAATGCCGGGCCTGCGGCGCCGAACTGTTCCGCAGCACCGAGAAGTTCGAATCCCACTGCGGGTGGCCGTCGTTCTACGATCCCGCGAAATCGGACGCGGTCATCCTGCGGACGGACAACTCGATGGGCATGACCCGCGTCGAGGTGGTGTGCGCCAACTGCCACAGCCATCTCGGCCATGTCTTCGAAGGCGAGGGCTACCCGACGCCGACCGACCAGCGCTACTGCATCAACTCGATCTCGCTGCGGCTGGTGCCCGCGGGCTCGTAGCCCCGAGCTTTTCGAACTCGACCTGGGTCGCCCGTTTGGGATGGCCCGCCGCCAGCATGTTCATCATCGCCGCGGCGCTGACCGGGGGGCTGTAGTAGTAACCCTGCGCGACCTCGCAGCCGAACTCGCGGAGCCGTTCGGCGGTCTCGGCGTTCTCCACACCCTCGGCGACCGTGGTGACGCCGAGGACGTGCGCGAGATCGACGACGCCGCGCACCACGGCCGCCGCGCGGGCGTCGACACGGATCGGCGCGATGAAGTGCCTGTCGAGTTTCACCTCGTCGATCGCCAGCTCGCGCAGATACCACAGCGCCGAGTAGCCGCTGCCGAAGTCGTCGATCGCGATCCGAATTCCCCTCTGCCGCAGCCTCTCCAGCACCGAGCGGGTCCGCTCGATGTTGTCGAGAAGGAAGTCCTCGGTGATCTCGATGGTCAGGTGTTCGGGGCTCAGCCCGCGCATCGAGAGCGCCGATGCGATGTGCGTCGGCAGATCCAGATCCCCGAGTGAGGGCGCGAAGACGTTCACCGCGATCGGAACGCCGATGCCCATCGCATGCCATTCGGCGGCATCGTCGAGGGCCTGCGTCAGCACCAGATCGGTGACCGCCCGCATCAGGCCGCGCTTGCGGACCAGCGGCAGGAAGTGCGCCGGACCGAGCAGGCCACGTTTGGGGTGCGGCCACCGAACAAGGGCCTCGACGCCGACGACGTCGCCGGTGCGCAGGTCGAACTTCGGCTGGTAGAACACCGTCAGATCGCCGTGGTCGATGGCGTGGCGCAGCTCGCCGAGCAGCCGGACCGCCGCACCGGGCTCTGCGCCGTTCCTCGCGTCGGTGGCCAGCTCGATCTCGCGCGCGTCGGCGAGTGCCATATCCGGCGTGAACGTGTGCAACCCACCCGATTTCGAGCGCTTGGCCGAATACATCGCCACGTCGGCCTGCTTGAGGAGCTGATCCGCCGAGAGGTCCGGATTGGCCGACGACGCCACCGCAAGACCGACACTTGGCCGCATCAGCAGCTGCTGGCCGTCGATGACGAACGGTTCCTCGAAGGCGGCGACGACGCGGTGCGCCACCAGCCGCGACAGCTCCGGCAGGCCCTCCATCAGGACCGCGAACTCGTCACCTCCGACACGGGCCACCGTGTCAGAGGTCCGAACGCAGCCCTGCAGCCGCTCGGCGGCCTGGATCAGCAGCGCGTCCCCCGCCGGATGGCCCAGGCTGTCGTTGACGAGCTTGAAGTCGTCGAGATCCATCGACAGCACCGCGACGGACTGCTTGTCGTGCTCGTGTACAGCCACGGCATGCATCAGCCGGTCGTTGAACAGGTCGCGGTTCGCCAACCCGGTGAGGGTGTCGCGCAGCGCCTGGTCGGCGACCATCGTCAGGAGCCGCTGATTCTGCCGCACCACCATGTACTGCCGCGCCATCACCGCACACATCAACAGCGTCGACGACACGAAGATCGGGCCGAGCCCGGGTGTCGGGAAGTAAGCGGGAACGCACACCAATGCGGCGATGCCCACCGGTACGTACGGCAACCACATCGCTCGCTTCGAGGGCACCTGCGAAATCTCCACCGTCGTCGCGGGGCCGCGTCGACTGTGCAGCGCCGCCATCCCGAACGTCAAAAGCGCCACCGCCCAGCCGATGTCGATGACATGGCCGCTGGCGTACACGTTCTCGGCGGTGAGGTAGGCGAACGCGCTGTCCGACAGCGCCATGAAGACGACACCGACGGTCAGCATCATCAGCGTCGCGCTTCGCCCGGTTCGGGCCCGTGCGAGCACCAGCACGGCGACCGTCACGATGACGATGTCGGAAACCGGATAGGCAAGCCCGAGCGCCACAGCGAACGGACTGGCGGCGTCGGACTCGTAGATGCTCCGCAAGACCAACACCCAGGAGATCTCGAAGAGCGCGCCGGCGACGATGAGCCCGTCAAGGATGAATCGGGCGCGGGAATGGCCCGTATAGCCGGCCGGGAACAACACCATCGCGGTGGCCGCGCCGATTGGGAACAGCAGATAGGCGGCATCGGCCAGCGACGGAAAGGGCGACTGGTGGGCGATCGACTCGTAGTAGATCCACAGCGCTTCGCCGATCGCCCAACCGGACAGCGCGGCCGTCATCGCGATCCACGCTGTGCGCTGCCTGCCCGCTGCGGACCTGGCGGCCAGGCCGCTACACGTGACAGCGAAGAGCGCGAAGGCCAGCAGACCGTACTGCGAGAGGGTGAGGGCGACCGCCTGGCCGCCCCACTGCGTCGTCAACGCGGCAGCGAAGGCGATACCTGAGGTGACAGCGCCCACCCCCACCCACGCTGTTCTCGACACCGTGCAAAACTAGCAACAATCCGACGGGATCGAAACCGTAGGCAGCAAACCCGTCTTCCCATTTGCCGATTTGGCGTGATTGAGGGCTTTCTGCAGCGGCGGATCGGCCGTTGCCGCAGGATAGTTGTTGCCGAAATTGACGCCGGCGTTGCATGGATGTCTATTGAGTGAGCCCTAGCAAATGTCAGGGAAGTTTGGCGACCAGTTCCTCGACACCGATGCGGGGACCCGTGAAGAACGGGGTCTCCTCACGCACGTGCCTGCGGGCGTCGGTGGCCCGCAGATCGCGCATCAGATCGACGATGCGGTGCAGTTCCTGCGCCTCGAAGGCGAGGATCCACTCGTAATCACCCAGGGCGAACGCCGGCACGGTGTTGGCCCTGACGTCCTTGTAGTCGCGGGCGGCCATCCCGTGCTCGGCCAGCATCCGGCGGCGCTCGTCATCGGGCAGCAGATACCAGTCCAACGAGCGGACGAACGGATACACGCAGATGTACGCCCCGGGATCCTCGCCGGCCAGGAACGCCGGGATGTGGCTCTTGTTGAACTCGGCGGGGCGGTGCAAGGCCACCGTGCTCCACACCGGCGTCGTGGCTCGGCCCAGCGCGGTGGTGCGGCGGAAGTCGGAGTAGGTGGCCTGCAGCGCCTCCACCTGCTCGGCGTGGGTCCAGATCATGAAGTCGGCGTCGGCACGCATCCCGGCGACGTCGTAGAGGCCGCGCACCACGACGCCGCTGTCCTCCTGGTGCTTGAGGAATGTCGCGGCCTCCTCGACGACCGCCGCCCTGTCGTCGCCGAGCACGCCGGGCGTCACAGCGAACACCGAGAACATCAGATAGCGCAGCGTCGAGTTCAGTGCGTCGTAGTCAAGGCGAGCCATACGCCCTAGTTTTCCACGCGCGTGCTCACCAGCGACGCCGCCGCCCTGGTGGCCGCCGCGATACAGGCGGGCACTCCGATCCCGTCCAGGTAGGCGCCTGCCACCGCGAGCGACGGAGGAAGCCCCGCGCGCACCTCGGCGACCAGGCTGCCGTGCCCCGGGCCGTACTGCGGCATCGCGTCGATCCATCGGTACACCAGGCAATCGAACGGGTCGCTGGTCACCCCGAAGACCGACGCGAGATCGTCGGCGGCCCAGGACAGCAGGTCGTCGTCACCGACGCGATGGGCGATGTCGTCGCCGTAGCGGCCGAACGACAACCGGACCAGCTCGACATTGCCGCGTGCGCCCCACTTACGCGACGACAACGTTATCGCCTTGGCGTGCAAGCGTTCTGAGGCCGTCACGAGCACACCCGAGCGGTCGGGAACCGGAGCGCCCCCCGGCAGCGCCAACGCCACCAACGCGGTCGAGGCGACCTTCACCTGTCGTACCGCGGCGGCGGTGCGCGGTGCGACGCCCGCGACGATGGTCGACAACCGCGGCGCAGGCACGGCGAGCAGCACCGCGTCGGCGTGCCAGGCCCTGCCCTCGTCGTCGACCAGCCGCCACCCGGCGCCGCGGGCCTCGACACGGTCGATCCCGACCTGCGCCCAGCTGAAATCGGCCCGCCGGACCAGTTCGTCGAGCAGCACCTGATAGCCGCCGGCGATCGCACCGAACACCGATCCGCTCTTCGGCGGCGGCAGTGCCTCGCGGACCGCCTCGGTGAGGTTGCGCGCTCCCCGGTCCAGCGCCGCGGCCACCGTCGGCGCGGCCGACCTGAGCCCGATCGTGGCTGCCGACCCCGCGTAGACGCCCGCCAGCAGCGGGTCGACGGACCGGGTCACCACCTGTTCGCCGAACCGGTCGCCCACGAGGTCGGAGACGTTCGGGTCCGCCCCCGGCCGCCAGTGGAAAGGTCGCGAAGGCTCGTCGCGCATCCACGCGACCGTGCCGGGATCGACCAGCCCGGCCATCGTCGACGGGTCGGTGGGGATGCCGTTGACGGTGTCGCGCGGCAACTCGTGAAGGTGGCCCTGGCTGTAAATCAGCGGGCGCACGCCCGTGGTGCCGATCTGCGCGCCCGCCAGCCCGAGTTCGGCGAGCAGCGCGGGCATCTCGGGGCGGCGGGCAATGAAGGCTTCTGCCCCGATGTCGATCGGCTGACCGCCGAGTTGCTCGGTGCGCAGCACGCCGCCGAGCCGGTCGGCGGGTTCGAACACGGTGATGTCCGCGTCCTCACCGAGCGCGTCGCGCAGTCGATAGGCGCCGACGAGCCCCGAGATGCCGCCGCCGACAACGCAATAGGACCGGCTCACAGCGAGTGCACCAGCGCCACCACCTCGGTGATGACGCCCGGGTCGGTCCCGGGCAGCACCCCGTGACCCAGATTGAACACGTGCCCTGCCGCCCCCGCGTCCACCGCGCGCCGCCCGTCCTCGACGACCGCACGGGCCGCGCGCTCGGCCACCGGCAGTCCGGCCAGCAGCACCACCGGGTCCAGGTTGCCCTGCAGCGCCGTGCCGGGCACCACCCGCGCAGCGGCGTCGGTCAGCGACGTGCGCCAGTCAACGCCGACCACCGGGCTGGCGGCGGGCGCCACCGCCTCCGACATCGCGCCGAGCAGCTCGGCGGTGCCGACCCCGAAGTGCGTCATCGGCACGCCCGCGCTCACCAGCGCATCGAATACCCGCGTGCTGTGCGGCAGCACGTAGGTGCGGTAATCGGCCAGCGACAGCGTCCCTGCCCACGAGTCGAACATCTGAACCGCGTCGACACCGGCGGCGAGCTGCACCTCGAGGAAGGCGGTGGTGATATCGGCCAGCGCCGACATCAGCGCGTGCCAGGTCTCGGGCTCACCGAGCATCATCGACTTGGTGCGCTCGTGATTGCGGCTCGGCCCGCCCTCGACGAGATAGGACGCCAACGTGAAGGGGGCGCCCGCGAACCCGATCAACGGGACATCGCCCAGTTCGCCGACGAGGTTGCGGATGGCATCCGCGACCGGCGCGACTCGTTCCACATCGAGGGGTCGCACGCCTGCGACGTCTCCCGCGGTCCGGATCGGGTGCTCGATGACAGGCCCGACGTCAGGGACGATGTCGAGGGCGATGCCCGACGCCCGCAGCGGCACGACGATGTCGGAGAACAGGATGGCGGCATCGACACCGTGCCTGCGTACCGGTTGCAGCGTGATCTCGGTGATCAGGTCGGCGTCGAAGCAGGCCTGCATCATCGTGTTCTTCGCGCGCAGCTCCCGGTACTCGGGCAGCGAGCGTCCGGCCTGCCGCATGAACCACACAGGGACCCGGCTCGGCTTGCCGCCTGCGGCGGCGGTCAAATACGGCGACTCGGGCAGCTCACGACGGTTATTCATCGTCCTCAATGCTGCCATGGCGGCCGGACACCGGGCCCGTGGGCATCCCTGCGCGCCCGATACGGCGCGCCTGCGCACAGACCTCCCGAGATGGTCTACCGTCAAGCCGGTGACCACCGCCGAACCGGCTCAGTTCCGGGAAGCGGTCGCGGCGATGAATGCCACTACCGTGCGACCGGAGATCGAGCTCGGCCCGATCCGGCCCCCTCAGCGGCTCGCACCGTTCAGCTACGCCCTCGGCGCCGAAGTTCGCCATCCCGAATCGGCCATCGTGCCCGAGCAGTCCGACGGCGACGCGTTCGGACGGCTGATCCTGCTGCACGACCCCGAGGGCGCCGAAGCGTGGGACGGCACGATGCGACTGGTCGCCTACGTTCAGGCCGACCTGGACTCCAGCGAGGCGGTCGATCCCCTTCTCCCCGAAGTGGCATGGAGCTGGCTTGTCGACGCGCTTGAAGCCAACACCGAGCATGTCACCGCCCTCGGCGGCACAGTCACCGCCACCACCTCGGTGCGCTACGGCGACATCTCCGGTCCGCCGCGGGCCCACCAGCTGGAACTGCGCGCGTCGTGGACGGCGACCACGCTGGAGCTGGGACCGCACGTCGCCGCGTTCTGCTCGGTGCTCGAACACGCCGCGGGCCTGCCACCCGCCGGGGTGACCGATCTGAAGTCGCGCACCCGCGCCTGAGATGACCGAAGCCGACTCCGGCGGAGCCGAGCCAGCGGAGACCCCCGACGCCACACCCCTGCTCGCCCCCGCTGGCGGTGTCCCGCTGCTTTCGGTGACCCCGTACGAGGTCCAGCAGGCCGCCGACCTCCTTGCGTCCGGGCACGGCCCATTCGCCGTCGACGCCGAACGCGCCTCCGGTTTCCGTTACTCGAACCGGGCCTACCTGGTGCAGATCCACCGCGACGGCGCGGGCACCGTGCTGATCGACCCCGTCAACCACGGCGCTGACACCCTGGCCACCCTGGCGCCCGTAGCCGAGGTGCTCGCCACCGACGAGTGGGTGCTGCATGCCGCCGACCAGGACCTGCCGTGCCTCGCCGAGATCGGAATGCGCCCGACGAAGCTTTACGACACCGAACTGGCCGGCCGGCTGGCCGGCTTCGACAGGGTGAACCTGGCGACGATGGTCGAGCGCCTGCTCGGGCTCGGTCTGAAGAAGGGCCACGGCGCCGCCGACTGGTCCAAACGACCGCTGCCGCAGGAGTGGCTGAATTACGCCGCGCTCGACGTCGAAGTGCTCATCGAACTGGAAACCGCCATCGCGGCCGTGCTCGAGGAACAAGGCAAGACCGAATGGGCCGCCCAGGAGTTCGAGTACCTCCGCAACTTCGAAGGCACCCCGACCCGACGGGATCGGTGGCGGCGCACCTCGGGCATCCACAAGGTCCGCGACCGCCGTGCGCTTGCCGCCGTTCGCGAGCTGTGGACGACCCGGGACCACATCGCCCGACGGCGCGACATCGCACCGGGCCGCATCCTGCCCGACTCCGCCATCATCAGCGCCGCGACCGCCGACCCCAAGAACGTCGACGAACTCACCGCCCTGCCGATCTTCGGCGGGTCGAAGCAGCGCCGCAGCGCGCAGGTATGGCTGGAGGCGCTGAGCCGCGCCCGCGACAACGCCGAACATCCGGAGATCTCCGAGCCGCAGAACGGTCCCCCGCCCGCCTCCCGGTGGGCCCGCCGAAAACCCGAGGCGGCCGCTCGGCTGGAAGCCGCCCGCGCCGGACTCGCCGAGTTGTCCAGCCGCGTCACCGTGCCCACCGAGAACCTCGTCACGCCGGAGGTGGTGCGCAGGCTGTGCTGGGACTGGCAGCCCGCCGGCGACACCGAAGCCGCGGTCGACGATTTCCTGCGCGCCGCAGAGGTCCGCGCCTGGCAACGGCAACTTGTCGTACCGGTGCTCGCCGCAGCGCTCGACGGATCCACCCCTCCCGCCACGGAGTGATCGAGTCTGCCCTAGGGTCAATTCGATGGGATTGCTGCTTGGACCCGCGTTGCGGTACGTGTCTGACACCACCGCCCTGGTGTGGGTGCAGACCGAAAATGCCTGCACGGTAGAAATTCTCGGCTGCTCTGCACGGACGTTCGAGGTGAAGGGCTACCACTTCGCCCTGGTCCTTGTGACCGGCCTTCAACCCGACAGCGTCATCGAGTACCAGGTCAGCATCGACGGCGCCACGGTATGGCCCATCGACGACGAGACGTTCTCGACGTACCCGCCGAGCGTCATCCGGACCCGCGGCCCCGGTAGCGGGCACAAGCTGCGCGCGATCTTCGGGTCGTGCCGCTATCCGAAGACCGACGTGAAGAAGATCGAGAAGAAGGTCGGGACCGATGCGCTGGACTCGTACGCCGCGCGGATGGCGGGCCGTCCGATCGAGGAGTGGCCCGATGCGCTGATCCTTCTCGGTGACCAGCTCTACGCCGACGAGCTTCCGCCAGACGAGCAGCGCCGGGTGAAACGACGGCGGAACAGCAGGCACGGCGGCCGGCCGCCCGACGAGGTCGTCAGCTTCGCCGAGTACGAACGGCTCTACCGGCACTCCTGGGGCGATCCCGAGATCCGGTGGCTGATGTCGACCGTGTCGACGGCGATGATCTTCGACGACCACGACATTCGCGACGACTGGAACACCTCGAAGTCCTGGCGCGCGCGGATGGCGGACCTGGACTGGTGGCGCGACAGGATCCGGGCGGGCCTGGCGTCCTACTGGGTGTATCAACACCTGGGCAACCTCAGCCCTGACGAACTCGCCGACAACGAGGACTATCAACGCCTGCTGGCCGCCGACGGCGACACGTGGCCGCTTCTCGCCGAGCTCGCCGAGCGAGCCGACCGTGAGGTGGACTGCAACAAGGGAATCCGATTCAGCTACTGCTGGGACCTCGGACGCACCCGGCTGATCATGATCGACTCACGCAACGGCCGGATCCTGGATTCCGGCGAGCGCATGATGATCGGCGAGAAGGAGTTCGCCTGGGTGGAGGCCAAGGCCGAGGAGAATCCCGAGACGATCGACCATCTGTTGCTCGCCTCGTCGGTGCCCTGGCTGATGCCGCCCGCGATCGGTGACCTGGAGACGCTCAACGAACGGGCCGCCGACCGCGACGGATGGCGCGGAAACCTCGGCGAAAAGCTTAGGCAGGTGGGCGATTTCGAACACTGGGCGGCATTCTACAAGTCGTTTGTGCGGCTCGGCGAGATGATCGCGCGGATCGCCAACCACCCCGACGGACCCTCGACGATCAACGTGCTGTCGGGCGATGTACACCACAGCTACGCCGCCCGCGCCGACGTCGACGACGTCTCGGCGGACGGATCGACCGTGCACCAGCTGGTGTGCTCGCCGGTGCACAACTACGTGCCGCTGTTCGTCAAGCCGGCGTTCACGCTCGGCTGGACCAGGCCGGCGGCCGCCGTCACCCGCTGGTGGCGGCGCCGCTCCGGGGTGCCGTCACCGCCAGTGACATGGACCAACGTCTGCGGGCCACTGTTCGGGAACACGATCGCGACCGTCGAGGTCGACGGCCGTAGCGCGCAGGTCTTCTTCGAGCAGCCGCGGACTCCCACGGCACTGCAGGAGGCAGGCCGGGTGTCGCTCAGTCGAGCTGGCGACTGACCTCGTCGTGGTCGGTGACCGCGCTGCCCAGTGCGGCCACCCAACCGGTCACCTGGCGGGCGATGTTCTGGGCGGAGAGCCCGACGTCGGCCAGTATCTCGCCGCGTGAGGCGTGTGGCTGGAATTCCTGCGGCAGCCCGACGTCGCGGCACGGCACGTCGATCTCGGCGCGTCGTAATGCGGCCGAAACCGCCGAACCGATGCCGCCGCGAACGCCGTTGTCCTCCACCGTGACCACCAGCTTGTGCACCTTCGCGAGCGCGCCGATCACCTCGGGCACCGGCAGCACCCAGCGCGGATCTATCACCGTCACGCCGATGCCCTGGTTGCGCAGCCGCTCGGCGACCGACTTCGCCATCGATGCGAACGCTCCGACCGCGACCAGCAATACATCCTCGGACAGGCCTTCCGCGGGCACAGCGAGCACGTCGATGCCGTCCCGCCGCTCCAACGCCGGAATGTCTTCGCCGACATCGCCTTTGGGGAAGCGCAGTGCAGTGGGTCCGTCGGAGATCTCCAGCGCCTCGCCGAGTTCCTCGTAGAGACGCGCAGCATCGCGCGGCGCGGCGACCCGCATACCCGGCACGATGTTGAGCATCGACAGATCCCACATGCCGTTGTGGCTTGCGCCGTCGGGCCCGGTGACACCGGACCGGTCGAGCACCAGGGTCACCGGCAGTTCGTGCAGCGCCACGTCCATCATGATCTGGTCGAACGCCCGGTTCAGGAACGTCGAATAGATGGCCACCACCGGATGCAGACCACCCATCGCCAGGCCCGCTGCCGACGTCATCGCGTGCTGCTCGGCGATTCCGACGTCGTAGAGCCGGTCGGGGAACTTGGCGCCGAACGCGGTCAGACCGGTCGGCCCGGGCATCGCGGCGGTGATCGCCACGATGTCGCGTCGCTTGCCGGCGTACTTGCTGAGGGCGTCGGAGAACGTCGAGGTCCATCCCGGGCCAGCCACCTTCGTGGCCTGACCGGTCTGCACGTCGATGACGCCGGTCGAGTGCATCTGATCAGCCTCGTCGGCCTCGGCGGGGCCGTAGCCCATTCCCTTGCGGGTGACGACGTGCACGACGACGGGGGCGTTGAAGCCGCGGGCATTGCGCAAAGCCACCTCGACGGCGTGCTCGTCGTGGCCGTCGATCGGTCCGACGTACTTCAGGCCCAGATCGGTGAACATCACCTGCGGGGCGATCGCGTCCTTGATGCCCGCCTTGATGCTGTGCATGCACTGGTAGCAGAACTCGCCGATCAGCGGCACGCCGCGGACAGCCTTGCGGCCCTCCTCGAGGACCTTCTCGTAGCCGGGCTGCAGGCGCAGGGTGGCGAGGTGATCGGCGAAGCCGCCGATGGTCGGCGCGTAGCTGCGGCCGTTGTCGTTGACGATGATCACGACGGGACGGCGCGCGGCGGCGATGTTGTTCAGTGCCTCCCAGCACATGCCGCCGGTCAGCGCTCCGTCGCCGACGACCGCGACGACGTGGCGGTTGCGGTGCCCGGTCAACTCGAACGCCTTGGCGAGCCCGTCGGCGTACGACAGTGCCGAGCTCGCGTGGCTGGACTCGACCCAGTCGTGGTCGCTCTCGGCACGCGACGGATAGCCCGACAGGCCGTCCTTCTTGCGCAGCGTGTCGAACTCGTGGCACCGACCGGTCAGCATCTTGTGTACGTAGGCCTGATGACCGGTGTCGAAGATGATCGGATCGTGGGGCGAGTCGAATACCCTGTGCAGCGCCAGCGTGAGCTCGACGACGCCGAGGTTCGGGCCGAGGTGACCTCCGGTTGCAGCGACCTTGTGGATCAGGAACTGTCGGATCTCGTCAGCCAGATCACTTAGCTGAGACTGATTCAGGTGCTGCAGATCGGCGGGGCCGCGGATCTGTTCAAGCATTTGGTCAGTCTACGCACCGTTGACGGCGTCAGTCGCGTCGAGCTTCGTAGATGTCGGGCACACCATCGCCGTCGGCGTCCAGTGTCTCGGCGGCGTGAATACGCCGGTAGGCGGCGTTTCGGCTCAGCAAGACCACCGCAGCCGCCAGACCTGCGACAACCGAACCGGCCAGCACGCCAATCTTGACGTCGGCGCCGGCCGGCGTGCCGTGACCGAACGCCAATTCGCCGATCAATAACGAAACTGTGAATCCGATCCCGGCCAGGAAAGCCACACCGAGAACGTCACGCCATGCCAGGTCGTCGTCGAGGCTGGCATGGGTGAATTTGGCCAGCAGGAAGGCGGTTGCGAAAACGCCCAGAGGTTTGCCGATGACGAGGCCCGCGATCACGCCATCGGTCACCGGGTGCAGCAGCGAGTCGCCGAGACCCGACCAGCCGCCCACCGAGACCCCCGCGGCGAAGAACGCGAAGACCGGAACAGCGAAGCCGGCCGACAGAGGTCGCAGCGCATGCTCGAAGATTTCGGCTGTACCTTTTCCGTGCCGCCCGACGACCGGCACCGTGAAGCCCAACACCACGCCCGCCACGGTGGCGTGCACTCCGCTGGCATGCACAAGCGCCCATGCGACGGCAGCCAGCGGGACCAGCAGCCACCAGTGATGGACACCCCGTTGCACCGCCAAGGCGAACAGGGCGATCGGGACGAGCGCTAGGGCGAGCGGACCCAGCGACAGATCGTCGGTGAAGAAGACCGCGATCACGGTGATCGCGATCAGGTCGTCGACCACCGCGAGGGTCAGCAGGAACGTGCGCAACGCCGTCGGCAGATGCGTGGACAGCACCGCAAGCACCGCAAGAGCGAACGCGATGTCGGTTGCGATGGGTACGGCCCAGCCGTCGATGTGTTCGGGGTGGCCCGCGGCCACGGTGATCGCGATGTAGATGGCGGCCGGAACGACCATCCCGCCGATCGCGGCGGCGATCGGCAGGGCCGCGCGCGCGGGGTCGCGCAGGTCGCCCGCGACGAACTCCCGTTTGAGCTCCAGCCCGACGACGAAGAAGAAGATCGCCAGCAGACCGTCGGCCGCCCACGCCGACACGCTCAAGTTCAGGTGCAGCGACTCGGGGCCGAAGGAGAACTCCGACATCGCCGTGTAGGTCGCAGACCACGGCGAGTTCGCCCACCCCACAGCGGCTGCCGCGGCGATCAACAGCAGCACACCGCCGACGGTTTCCTTGCGCAGAATCGCGGCGAAGCGCTGCGACTCCGCCCAGGAGCCACGTGTGAGCAGTCTCGAACCCGATGGCATCGGCCCGATCTTAATGACAACGCCAACTGACAAATCGGCGACTGCAGCAGAGCTGCCGTAAAGCGCTGGTGCAAAGGGCCCGGTGAGAGTAGATTTCGACTCGGTGCGCCGGGAAGTCGGGTCGGCAGTCAGTAGCCCGACTCGTGAAAGGTTTCCGGTGCACGCTCATTCAGCGGTGCATGCACGCACTGCCTCCAATTTCGCTATTCGCGTCGACCACCTGACGAAGCGCTTCGGCAACATCGTCGCCGTCGACGATCTGAGCCTGGATGTCGAGCCCGGCGAGGTGTTCGGGTTTCTCGGTCCGAACGGTGCCGGGAAATCCACCACAATTCGCCTGCTGCTCGGCCTGATACGACCCACAGCAGGCAGCGCACATATCTTCGGCGTCGCTGCCGCCGATGTCCGCCATTCCCACCAACACCTTGCGTATGTGCCCGCGGACGTGGCGTTGTGGCCGGCGTTGACCGGCGCCGAAATCCTCGAGCTGCTCGGCAACGTCGGCCCGCGTATCGACATCGATTACCGCACAGAACTTGTCGGCCGGTTCCAACTCGACCTCAACAGGCCAGGGAAGGCGTACTCCACCGGAAACCGTCAGAAGGTTGCGCTGGTAGCCGCATTCGCCACACGTGCGCCGCTGCTCGTGCTCGACGAGCCGACGAGTGGCCTGGATCCCTTGATGGAGCGTGAGTTCCGTCGTTGTGTCCTTGAGGCACGGGAGCACGGTCAGACCATATTCCTCAGTTCGCATCAACTCGCGGAGGTGGAGGCGGTATGCGACCGCATCGCGATCCTGCGGGCCGGTCGGCTGGTAGAGATCGACACCATCGCGGACCTACGCCAGTTGCGTCGAATCGTCGTTGAGGCCTCTTTTCGCGGGACTCGGCCTAACCTGAACAACATTCAGGGGGTCACAAACGTCGAATGCCTCGACGGGAATCGGCTGCGCTTCAGTTTGGCCGGCCCACCTGCGCCGGCGCTGCGCAGCCTGGCGCTGGCGGATGTCACCGCACTCGCGATGCGTGAACCGACGCTCGAGGAGATATTCCTCGACTACTACGGCGAGACCGCGCAATGACCACCGCAATAATCGCACCAGCGATTGCGGTGCCACACTCGGCGGCCGGGCGCGCGATCGCTCGCTTGACGGTTCGGCAGGTCCGCCGCGGAGCGCTCATCGTCGCCGCGGTCTGCGCCGGAATGTCAGCTGTTGTCGCGGTGCAGTACCGAACGACTTTCGAAGGCTCCATTGATCAGTCCGGGCTGCAGGCGCTTGTCGAAAACCCTGCCATCCGAGTGCTTTTCGGGCCACCGGTGGCGTTGGACGACGCCGGAGGGTTCACCGTGTGGCGCACCGGCACGCCGCTGCTGATACTCGCCACTGTCTGGATCCTGCTTGCCGCGACCCGCATCACACGTGGCGAGGAGGAAGCCGGGCGCGTCGACCTTCTGCTCGCCGGCCGGCTGCGCATGGTCGGCGTGGTAATGCGATCCATGGCCGCCATCGCCGGCGCTGCACTGGTGATCAGCGCCGCCGTCGGGGCCGGCCTTATCGCTGCCGGTACGGATGCCACAGGCGCGTTGGTCTATGCGGCCGCGGTCATGGGGGTCACCCTGACGTTCGCAGCTTGCGCATTGCTCGCGGCGCAGATCATGCCGACGCGGTCCACGGCAGTTGGTGTGACCGTCGCCCTGCTTGGCGTGGCCCTGATGGTACGCATGCTTGCCGACGGCGCACCCCGGCTGGCCTGGACAGCGTGGACCACACCGTTCGGCCTCACCGCACGAGCAGCACCCTACGCCGACAACCGCATTGGTCCGCTACTCGTCCTGGCCGCCTTCCCGATCGCTCTTGGGCTGGCCGCACTGGTCACGGCGCGACGGCGTGACGCAGGCAGCGGACTCATCGAGCTTGCAACGAGCCGTCGGCCCCGCACCGGTCTACTGCGGTCGATTGGCGGGTTCGCTGTTCGCCGCGCGATTCGGCCTACCGTCGGCTGGGCGACCGGCATCGCCGCGTACTTCCTTCTCGTCGGCGCGCTGATCGCGTCGATCCTGGAGTTCTTCGACACCAATCGGCGGTTCGCAGAGCTGGCCGCCGCGGCCGGGTTCGCCGGTCTCGACTCGGCGAACGGCTTCGCCGCAGCACTGTTCAGCCTGCTCGCGATACCGACGGGCCTGTACGCGGCGACGCGACTCGCCACACTGGTTGCCGACGAGAGAGCCCGCCGCTGGACACCGGTGTTCGCCACCGGCGTTGCGCGAATTCGGCTGGCGGGCATCGAGATCGCCGTGGCAACGGCCGGGATGGTTTTGCTTCACGCGGTCGCCGGCGTCGCGATCTGGACCGGTGCTGCGATCACCGGAGCGCCGCTGTCGATTGACCACGCGCTGGGCGGTGCGCTGAATTCTGCCCCGGTCGCGTGGCTTGCGGTCGGCGCCGCCGCCTTGGCGGTCGGCTGGCTGCCGTCCGCCGTCGGTGCGATCGGTGCGGTGCCGGTGGCGGGCGGGTTCCTTCTCGACGTCCTCACCCAGGGCACAAACGCACCGAGGTGGGTGGTGGATTTGTCGCCGTTCGTTCACCTCGCGGCGGTGCCCAACGCGGAGCCGGACTGGGTCGCGACCGCGGCCTTCGCCGCCATCGGCGCCGCGCTGATCGCGCTCGGACTCCTCGGCTACCACCGCCGCGACCTCATCACGTGAAGGGACGCAGACAATGACCGACACGATCGTAAGGTGCTGATATGCACGCCGAGGACATGGCCGAGGATTTTCCAGTGATAAGTATCGATTCCAACGCGCTCGACGCGGCCCGAACGTTGGCCGAGCACCGGCTGCCGGGGATCGTGGTTACCGACTCGTCCGGGTCGCCGTACGCCGTCCTGCCGGCGTCCCAAGTGGTGCGGTTCATCGTGCCCACCTATGTTCAGGACGATCCCTCGCTGGCCGGGGTGATCAACGAGTCGTGGGCCGATCGTGCGGCCGAGAAGCTGGGCAACAAGAAGGTCCACGACGTGCTGCCGGAACACCTCATCGACGTGCCGGCGGCCAACGCGGACGACACGATCATCGAAGTGGCCGCACTCATGGCCAGATTCAGGAGCCCGTTGATCGCCGTTATGAAGGATGGCAAATTGCACGGGGTCATCACTGCGTCGCGGCTGCTGGACGCCGCGCTGAGGACCTAAGCCCTATGGCAGCCATTGCGATCACCACATTTGTGATCGCCTACATCCTGATTGCCAGCGACCGAATCAACAAGACGCTGGTGGCCCTTTGTGGTGGGGCGATCGTGCTCGCCCTCGGGATCGTAGGCGCAGATGACGCCTTCTTCTCACACGAGACCGGCATCGACTGGAACGTCATCTTCCTGCTTCTCGGGATGATGATCATCGTCGGCGTGCTGCGGCAGACCGGCGTCTTCGAATACATCGCGATCTGGGCCGCCAAGCGCGCCAACGGCTCTCCGCTGCGAATCATGATCTTGCTAGTCCTGGTGACCGCATTCGCGTCGGCCCTATTGGACAATGTCACCACGGTGCTGCTAATCGCGCCGGTCACGCTGTTGGTGTGCGAGCGGCTCGAGATCAACCCGATTCCGTTCCTGATCGCCGAAGTTCTCGCCTCAAACATTGGCGGCGCGTCGACCCTCGTCGGCGACCCCCCAAACATCATTATCGCCAGCCGGGCAGGCTTGACGTTCAACGACTTCCTGGTGCACATGACGCCGATTGTGTTGATCGTCTTGGCCGTCTTCATCGCCCTGGTGCCGCTCATCTTCCGCGGCTCCTTCGACGTCGATCCCGCTCGTGTGGCCGATGTGATGACACTGAATGAGCGCGAAGCTATTCAGAATCCGCGACTGCTCGTCAAATGCGGACTTGTTCTGGTAGCGGTGTTCGCTGCGTTCATCGGGCACTCGGTGCTACACATCGAGCCCTCCGTTGTGGCGTTGCTGGGAGCCGGCATCTTGATTCTGATCTCCCGGCTTGAGCAACGCGACTATCTGGCCAGTGTTGAATGGGAGACGCTGCTGTTCTTCGCCGGGCTGTTCGTCATGGTCGGCGCGCTCGTGAAGACGGGCGTCGTCGAAGAATTGGCCCGGTCGGCAACCGAATTCACCGACGGCAATGGCTTGCTCACGACGATGCTGATACTCGGCGTTTCCGCACCGGTGTCCGGCGTGATTGACAACATTCCCTACACCGCGACGATGACGCCGATCGTCAGCGAGTTGTCAGCGAGTATCTCGGATCTGGCGCACCCGGATGTGCTGTGGTGGGCTCTCGCGTTGGGTGCCGACTTCGGTGGCAACCTGACGGCCGTCGGCGCAAGTGCGAACGTCGTGATGCTTGGTATCGCCCGCCGCGCAGACAGTCCCATTTCGTTCTGGGAGTTCACCCGCAAGGGTGTGCTGATCACGGTGGTGTCGATCGTGCTCTCCGGCCTGTACTTGTGGTTGCGTTACTTCGTGTTCGGCTGAGGAGGCGTTCCCATGTCGATCGCAACTGACGATCGTTCAGATCTTGTTCTGCATACAGGAATTGATGAGGTTCGTAGTTGGATTCGTGGTGCCGTACCACACTCGTCATCATCGTGGCGCTCGTCATCCTTCTGTTCCTGGTCGACATGCAGGAACTCAGCTTCAGCACAGGTCCAGTAGTCGGAATGCTCATCATTCAGATCTTCTTTCACCGCTTCGACCAGCCCCTTAATCCAGAGTAAGCACCCGAATCGGGTGCTGCACCAAGAAACTGATGCCGTATGCGATCCAAGCTCAGCCGGGCCTCGCGTGGCGGGAAATTTCTGATGGCTGCGCTCTTCCTCTGGGCGCTGTCACTGCACCTCTGCTCGCCTAGACGTTCAGCCGCTCGACATGAACGGCGCGCTCGATCTCCGAAAGCGGTTACCTCCGGCGCCTACCGGATGGAGGTAGCGAGCGGCGTACTCATCAGGGCCGGGGACATGACGCCGACCGGGCTTCCCGCACACCAGCACCCCGCTTAGCAGTGCAGATGACGGGGCGGTGCGAGCCTAGCGCGCTACCTGTCGTCGTTGCGCGAGCGGAGATCCGCACTCTGGCAATGAGCCGGCTCCGGGTGTGGGCTGCGTCCTCTGGAACGAATTCAGCACGGGTCCGACGTCGCGCTCGCTGATCGTGGGAGGATTCTCAATCGTGCGCGCTACGCTCCGGCACCCGACTCGGCTTGTGCCGTTGGCGTTCCTGGTCGCCATCGCTGTCGGGATGGTGTTGCTGATGCTTCCCGTTTCCCGGGCTGGTGGCGGATCGGCTCCCCCGTTGACCGCACTGTTCACGTCGACGTCCGCGGTCTGTGTAACCGGGCTGATCGTCGAGGACACGCCGGTGTACTGGTCGCGGTTCGGTCAGGCAGTGATCCTTGTGCTATTCCAAGTCGGCGGCTTTGGCATCATGACGGGCGCCACGCTCTTGGGACTGCTGGTGACGCAACGGATGCGGCTCCGTGACCGACTTGTCGCCCAGATGGAGACCAAGACGCTCGGCCTCGGCAACGTGGCGAGCGTGCTACGGCTCGTGCTGTTGGTTACCGTGACTGTCGAGATCGCAATCGCAGCGATCCTGACCCTGCGGTTTCGGATCGCGTACGACCAACCGTGGGCTCGTGCCTTGTGGAACGGGCTTTTTCACGCGGTCTCGGCATTCAACAACGCCGGCTTTTCCACCTATTCGGACAGCCTGATCGGGTTCGTGGTCGATCCATTGATCGTGTTACCGATCATGGTCGCGATTGTGTTGGGAGGGGTGGGTTTCCCCGTGCTCTACGAACTGCGGCGTGACATTCGACGCCCGTCACGCTGGTCGGTGCACACCAAGATCACCTTGGCCGCGACCGGTCTGCTTCTGGTAGGCGGCTTCATCGGGATTTTGTGGTCGGAGTGGACGAATCCGGGGACAATCGGCTTCTTCGGAACAGGCGACAAGATGCTCGCGTCGGCGTTTCATTCCGTCAGCGCGCGGACGGCCGGATTCAACAGTCTCGACGTTGGCGCGTTCACCTCCGAGACAATCGTCGTTAACGACATGCTGATGTTCATCGGCGGTGGCAGCGCCGGCACCGCCGGCGGCATCAAGGTCACGACATTCTTCCTACTCGCGTTCGTCATCTGGGCCGAAGTCCGCGGTGACCCCGACACCACTGCTTTCGGCCGTAGGATTCCTATTGCCGCACAACGACAGGCGCTCACCGTTGCGCTACTCGGCGTCGGAATCGTCGGGCTGGGCACGCTCGCCCTACTAACCGTCACCGACTTTGAGCTGTCTGACGTGCTGTTCGAGGTCGTCTCGGCTTTCGCCACCGTCGGATTGTCCACCGGCATCACGCCTGACCTGCCTCCACCGGCTCAAGGGGTTGTCATCGTGCTGATGTTCGTCGGCCGGGTGGGTAGCATCACCGTCGCGACCGCACTCGCACTTCGCAGTAGGTCGAGGCTTTACCGTTTCCCTGAGGAGCGTCCGATAGTTGGTTAAGAACTCGACACCAGGCGGCGGGGTCGTCGTCATCGGCCTCGGCAGGTTCGGCGGGGCGGTGGCCGAGTCGTTGATACGCCTGGGGCACGACGTCCTCGCGATCGACGAGAACGCCGACCTTGTACAGCGCTGGTCAGACAAGATCACCCACGTCGTGCAGGCTGACGCGACCGACGGCGACGCCCTGCGCCAGCTCGGCGTCCAGGACCTCGGGCGTGCCGTGGTCGGAATCGGCACGGATATCGAGGCAAGCGTGCTCAGCGTGCTCGCGCTCGATGAACTCGGCGTCGACGAGATCTGGGCGAAGGCGATCACCGCCAAGCATGGCCAGATTCTCGAGCGCACAGGGGCGCATCACGTCGTGTATCCGGAGGCCGCGATGGGGGAGCGCGTCGCCCACCTGGTCACCGGGCGAATGATTGATTTTATCGAGTTTGACGACGGATTCGCCATCGCCAAGACCAGCACACCTCGCGAGGCTGCCGGCGCGACACTCGGCGACTCGGGATTGCGAACGAAATACGGCATCACCGTCGTCGGGATCAAACGCCCCGGCACGGACTTCACATATGCCCGCCCAGAGACCATGGTGGATCGCGGTGACGTGCTGATCGTGTCGGGCCCGACTACCCTCGTCGAGAAATTCGCGGCCCTGACGTAGGTTGGGGTCATGTGTTCTTGGCGACGAATCGCCGGAACAAAAGCCACGCGACGGCGACGTTATAGATCACGCCGACAAGCAGATAGGGCCACCAGGTGCCATGGTCGCTGGCGACCCAAAATGCCTTGGCCGCCCAGTAGGGCGGCAGCACACCGAAGGGCAGGTTCCAGGCCGAGTCGATGAACCACGGCAGGCATGGCAAGCCGGCGATGAGCATGCCGAGCGCGCGCACCATGGCGATGCCTTGAATCTTGTTGTTGGCCACCGTGACAATCAGCAGCAGCGTGACCACCGCCGACAACCCGGCCAACACCGCGATCGGAATCAGCTCCAGAATCAGTCCGGGCTCCAGGATCCCGCTACACGACATCGTGGCAATGACGTAGATGGCGGTCACCACCATGACGGTGGCCGCACGGTACGCGAAGAAGGTCGACACCGGCACCGGCGTCACCCGTAACGCCGCCAGTGTGCCTGCATCGACCTCGTCGAGAACCAGGAAGGCGGCCAGCCCGCCAGCGATGATAATGCTGGTCAGCAGCAGGAACGCGGTGAGTACGAGCGGGTAATAGGGAACGAGGTCGAAGTCGTACCGCTCCGCCAGCATCTCGGTGAACAGTGGAGTGAGCACAATGACGCCGAGGGTCCAGATGACCGGCGCCATGATGATCATGACCAGCAGCGGGTCGCGATAGGTACCGCGAATGTCATTGCGGCCAAACGCGGCAAGCGCCGTTGCAGAGCTCACAGCGCACCTGACCTTTCGATGACGTATCGGCCGAACAACACCTTGGCCGCCCAACTCATTGCCGCCACGCACGCCACGGGCCAGACCACTGAGTAAACGACCTGCCACGGCGCCAGATTCACCTGGTCGAACGCCGCGCCGAGCAACAGCAGCGGTCCCTGGGTGGGGACTAGGTACAACACGGGGTTCGGCCACACGCCGGAGTAGTGCAGTACCGGCAGACCCGACATCACTGCGAGCGGCACAGTCGCCGACATGAACCAATCGCTAACCGACGTAAAGGGCAGGGAGGTGATGAAACCCACCAACAACATCAGCAAAGTTCCGAGCACCACCCCGATCAACATTGGCACGGGGTGGAAGGCAAACCTGTGGGCGATCGTGACCACGACAATCGCGACAGCGAGCGAGATCGTCAGCAGCACAGTCAATTTCGCCGCCAGATACTCGCGGAATCGCATCGGCGTGGAAATCACTGCACCGAGCGTCCGCTCCTGCTTTTCGAAAAAGACTGTGCCGCCGACGAAAAAGAATCCAATGATCGCGATATCGCCCAACAAAATGTAGGGCTCAGCGACGGGACGCAGGCTGTGCGGCATCGGCAGCAGAATGGTCAACCAGATGAAGCCGGAAAATACGGCCGCGTGGAGGAATTTCTGCCGGTTCTGCAGCGTCAGCTCGAGCCGCAGTGCGCTAAGAAACCGAGTCATGTCAGCCGCCTCCCGGTGACCTCGACGAAAACGTCGTCCAAGCTCGCTTCCCGGCTGTGAACGGTCTCCACATGCTTGTCGCGCAACACGGCATGGAACATCGGATCGTCGGCCAGCCCGTCCATTCCGAAGTCGGCGGCCTCGAGCGCGCCGTTGTTGCCGCGGTACTCCACCCGCACCACGCGTTGACTGCGGGCGATCTTCAATTCGGCCGGCGTATTGAGGGCAACGATCTCACCGTCGACAACGAAAGCGACTCGGTCGCACAGTTCATCGGCCGTCGACATGTCATGGGTAGTCAGGAAGATCGTGCGCCCGCGCGCCTTCAGGTCGAGGATGATGGACTTGACCTTTCGCGCGTTGACGGGGTCAAGCCCAGACGTGGGTTCGTCCAGGAAGAGCAGCTCTGGGTCGTTGATCAGCGATCGCGCGAACGTCAAGCGCATCTGCATTCCCTTGGAATACTTCTCAACTCGGGTCGTGGCGTCGTCGGCCAGCCCGACGGCGTCGAGCAGCTCCATCGGATCCAGGGTGTCGACGTCGTACAGCGACGCGAAGAACCGCAGATTCTCCAGACCGGTGAGCTTCTGGTAATGGTTCGGCAGCTCGAAGGACACCCCGACGCGCTGGTAGTAGTCGGGTCCCCAGGCCAGCGGGTCCTTCCCCCACACCGCAGCATCGCCGCCGTGGCCGCGGAGTAATCCGATCAAGAGCTTCTGTGTGGTGGACTTTCCGGCGCCGCTGGGCCCGAGGAATCCAAAGATCTCGCCGCGCGCGACGCTGAAGTCCATGCCGCGCACCGCGGGGTCGGCCGACTTCGGATACTTGTAAGTGAGCCCGCGGACTCGGATCACTTCTGTTGTGACACTCGATGGGGTGACGACGTTGGCGGTTCGCATGGCGCGCCCGGCCTCCTCTGAATATGCGGACATCAAGTTCCGACCAGACTTCCCGGAGCGCCGTAAGCCACTATACTCAACTTTCAGAAATTATTGAAGACTCTGAAAGGAGGCCGGTGGCCGAGATCTCTGTTCAACAGGCCGCCGCCGAGGAGCTTGCACTTGTCCTCAGCAATCACGGTCTGCAACGCATGACGGCTCGCGTGCTGGCTGCCCTGCTATTCACCGAGCAGCCAACGATGACGATGGGCGAGCTCGCCGATCGGCTGGTGGCCAGCTCGGGGTCGATATCCGGCGCACTCAAGATGCTGACCTCAGTGGGCATAGTCGAGCGGGTGCCTGCGCCCGGCAGCCGGCGAGACCACTACCGACTGCGGGACAACGCTTGGGCGGTTCAGTACACCAACCAGAATGAAGTGACCGCGGCCGTGATCAAGGCCGCCGAGGCCGGGATTGCCACCATCGAGCAGAGCAGCCCGGCCCGCGAGCGCCTCATTCAGATGCGGGACTTCTACACCTTCTTGCTCGAGGAGATTCCGGCGCTGCTTGACCGCTGGTATCAGCGAGCTGGGTCCCAAAGGACGTAGCACCCGATGCCCTATTCGGTCGGATACGGTTAAGGACAATGATCATCGAACGGCACAGCGTCGTCGACGCGCCGTCCGAGCAGGTATGGGCACGCGTCGTCACCCCCGAGGGCATCAACGACGAACTCAGGCCGTGGATGACGATGTCGATGCCGCGCGGCAAGGAGTCGCTGACCGTGGAGAACATCCCCGTCGGCATACCGGTGGGCCGATGCTGGATGCGGCTGTTCGGTGTGCTTCCGTTCGACTACGACGATCTGATGATCGCCGAGTTGTGGCCCGGCCGCGGGTTCCACGAGGAGTCCACGATGCTGTCGATGCGGCTGTGGCGCCACGAGCGCACGCTGGAACCCGACGGTGACGCGAGAACCGTTGTGCGCGATCGTCTCACGTTCGAGCTCCGCGCGCCGCTGCGGCTGCTGACGCCGATCATCGCGGCGGGGATCGGTGCCCTGTTCGCCCATCGGCAGCGACGACTACAGCGCCATTTCGGCGGACGCTGAGTCCGTCAGGATCCCCAGGTCGCGCGCCTTGCGGACCGCGTCGCGCCGCTTGTTCACCTCGAGCTTGGCCAGGATCGCCGACACATGGTGGTCGACCGTCTTCACCGACAGGAACAGACGGTCCGCGATTTCGGTATTGGTCAGTCCCTCGTGCAGCAGGTGCAGCACCTCGACCTGACGGGCCGTCAGCCCCGCCGGGTTGGCCGGCGTCGCCGAACGCTTGCGCGCGAGCACGACGGCATGCCCGTGGGCCCCAGGTCACGGCGCACCTTCGCCGCGACTGCGTCGGCGCCGAGACGGTCGAGGGCTGGGCAGCGGATCACGCGCCCCCACAGCACACGCTCGTCGGCGACCCAGCGCTCGACGAACGCCTCCACGAACGCCGTCTTGCCCGCACCGGACTCGCCGGAAACGAAACCCACGGCCGCCCATCCCGCCCGGGCATCGTCGGCCCTGGCGATGATCTCGCCGAGCCGATATTGCCGTCGGCGAGCATCACAAGCCCAGATGTTAGTGCCGCCCAAACCTGCGATCACCAGCTATGTCGCGGGCGACAAGATCCACTGCGTTCACGAGGCCGACGACGAGGACGCCATCCTTCGAACATGCCCGCCGTGGCGGGTTTCCGGCTGACAGCGTCACCGTCATCGCCAACGAGTTCGGGCCTCACACGGCCGACACGGTGCAGGCTCACTGAGGACCTAGACCGTCGAGCCGCCAGATCTGTACGGGTTCTGCCCGCGTCTTCAAGGTGACGGCGCCGAGCGACGTGACATCGGCGTCGGTCAGCAGACGATAGGTCGCGTCGCTGATCGCAATCGCCCCCACCGGCGCCGACGCTTCAATATGGGCAGCGACGTTCACCGTGTCCCCAAGCACGGTGTAGGCGCGCTGTCTGCCGTCGCCGACCACACCGACGCTGGCGGAACCGGTATTGATTCCGGCGCGGAACCTCGGCCAGCCCGGGTACCGCTCCGCGACGCGCCGCGCGGCGGCCTGGAAATCCATAGCAGCCCGCGCAGCTCTGGCGGCGTGGTCGGGCTGGTCGACGGAGACGTTGAAGGTCACCATCACCGCGTCCCCGATGAATCGGTCGACGCGCCCACCTGCGGCCCGCACCCCGGGCAGCACGGCCTCGAAATAGGTGTTCAGCATGGTGCGCACGACGTCTGGCGGATTGTCCTCGGAGAACTTGCTGAAGCCCTTGAGGTCGGCGAACAACACCGTTACGTCACGGGTTCCTGCCGCCACGTCATCGAGGTAGAGGTCGCTGAAACGCTCGTCTGGCGACATCCGTGCCGACGCTGTCGCAATCGCGGCGAATGCTGCGATCATCAGCACGTGCCACAGCCACCAAGAAGCGCGCCAGCTTTGAGTGATCGCAACCGCGAGCGCCGTCTCAGCGAGCAACACCCACGCAGCCGCTACGGCAATCAGGAGGCCCGCGCCGCGTCGGCGTGCGATGAACAGGTAGCGCGCTGCGGCCGCAGCGAATGCCAGAGCGGTCGGCACTCCCACGATGATCATGAACGCCGAACCCGATTCGACCGGCATAGGATCGTCGAGCGGCGGGAACTCGAGCATCGACCACAGCGCCCACGCCACCACCGTCGCCACCAGCGCGAATCGCATAACGCTGAGATGGCCTGCGACCCATCGGGCTCGTGCGCCCTCCAGCGGAATGGCAGACCACAGTGCGAATCCGGCGGCCACAACGAGTCCGATCGGGACAGCGACGACGAAGCCGGCGTTGGCGTGCGAGATCACCACGCGGGGAGTGGCGAGCGCGTGCAGACCTAAAAATGCCGCGGATGCAACGAACGACATGGAGACCAGCGCCAGCCGAGCGTCGGCTCGACGCTTCGCCGAAGTCCCGACAGACCAACCGAGGGCGGCAGCGATTACGGCCGCGCCCAGCACGATCCAGAAGTGGGACGGCTGGTGATCCCAATGCCCGTCGATCGACGGTTGGGACAGCAGCAGCGCGAATCCCGCCACCGGCGTCGCCAGCGCGACGGCAAGGGCGATGGCCCGGCGCCTCGACATCAGGACGCCTGGCCGCGATCCGCAAGGCACCGTCGGTGTCCAGCGGGAGTGAGGATGGGCCGCATCGTGTTCATCATCGCCATCTCATCGCCCGGAAACGGCGTCTTCGCTGATTCGCCTACCTAACGCGTCAGCACCGCGACGCTCTCGATGTGGTGGGTCAGCGGGAACGAGTCGAAAACCCGCAGATCCTCCACCCGGTAGCCGTGCTTGGAGTACAGGCCGACATCGCGAGCGAATGACGCTGCTTCGCAACCGATGTGGATGATCCGCGGCACGGCTGCCGCCGCGAGCAGATCGATCACCTCGCGGCCGGCGCCCGACCGCGGCGGGTCGAGGACGGCGACGTCGGCGCGCCGGGTCTGCCCGGCGACCGCGCGGCGCACCGAGTCGGTGATCACCGAGACGTTCGGCAGATCCGCCAGTGCGGTCCGCGCCGACCGCGAGGCGCCGCGTGACGTGTCCACCGTCACCACGTGCCCGCCATCGCCAACTCCCTCGCCGAGCACCGCCGCGAAAATGCCTGCGCCGCCGTACAGATCCCACGCCACCATTCCGGGGCGCAGCTGCGCCCACTGCGCCACGAGATCGCTGTACACCCTGCCCGCATCCCGGTGGGCCTGCCAGAAGGCCGTCACCGCTATCCGCCACTCCCTGCCGTTGATTCGCTGCGTCGCCTCATAGCTGCCCTCGACCACCCGGGTCGCGGTGCGCCTGCCGACGCGCGGGCCGGATTGCACGACGTGGCGTGCGCCGTCATCGTCGAGCGCCACGTGCACATGGGCTCCCGCAGGCCAGTCGGTGTCGCCCAGGCCGTCGAGCGCGGACTCCGGCAGCTGTCCGCACCGAAGATCGGTGATCAGATCCGCGCTGTGGTAGCGGTGAAAACCGACACGTCCGTCGTCGGACACGTCCAGCCTGACCCGTGTCCGCCACCCCGTCGGGTCACCGCCGGCGACCGGTTCTGCGGTGGCATCCGATTCGTCGCGCCAGTGATACCCGCCCAGCTTGGCCAGCTGGTTGGCCACCACGGCGCCTTTCAGCCTGCGGGCCGCCGCGGGAGCGACGAACGCCAGATCACAGCAGCCGGCGCCGTCGACGCCTGCGATCTGACAGAGCGGATCTATTCGGTCGGGCGACGGTTCGAGCACCTCGACAACGTCTGCGTGCCAATAGGATCCTTTGTCGGTCACCACCCGCGCCCGCACCCGCTCCCCGGGCAGCGCGTACCGAACGAAGACCACGCGGCCTTCGTGTCGTGCGACGCAGCTTCCGCCGTTGGCCGGCGGGCCCGCGGTCAGCGTGAGTTCGTCGATCAATCCAGGAAGCCTCGACGTGCGTCACCCGGCGCCGAATGCGGCTGCAGCTTTTTCAGCCGTTCCGACGAATTGAGTTGCCAGGGCACCGAAGTCACCATCACGTTCGGCATGAACAGCAGACGCCCCTTCAACCGCAGCGCACTCTGGTTGTGCAGCACCTGCTCCCACCAGTGGCCCACCACGTACTCGGGAATGAAGACGGTCACGACGGTGCGCGGCGACTCCTTGCTGATCCGCTTGACGTAGTCGAGCACCGGGCGGGTGATCTCGCGATACGGCGAGGCGATCACCTTGAGCGGCACCGAGATATCGCTGTCCTCCCATTTGTGCACCAGCTGCCGGGTCTCGCTGTCGTCCACGCTGACCGTGATGGCCTCGAGTTCGTCGGGCCTGGTGGCGCGTGCGTAGGCAAGGGCGCGCATCGTGGGCAGGTGCAGTTTGGACACCAGCACGATCGCGTGGTTGCGGCTGGGCAGCACGATTCCGCCCTCCTCGGCCGCCTCTTGCTCCTCCAGCTCCCGTGCCACGGTGTCGTAATGCTTGCGGATGGCCTTCATGATGACGAACAGAATGATCATCGCCACGATCGCGATCCATGCGCCGACCAGGAACTTGGTCACCACGACGATGACGAGAACCGTTCCCGTGCAGAGTAATCCGATGGTATTGATGATCCGCGAGCGCTTCATCCTGGCCCGGACCGCGGGGTCGTTCTCGACTGTCAGTAGGCGGGTCCAGTGCCGCACCATGCCGATCTGGCTCAGCGTGAACGAGACGAACACGCCGACGATGTAGAGCTGGATCAGCGCGGTGACCTGGGCCTGGAAGGCGACGACGAATGCGATGGCCGCGAACGCCAGAAACAGAATGCCGTTGGAGAACGCCAGCCGGTCGCCGCGGGTGTGCAATTGGCGGGGCAGGAAGCGGTCCTGCGCAAGAATCGATCCCAGCACCGGGAAGCCGTTGAAGGCGGTGTTGGCGGCCAGCACCAGAATCAACGCGGTGACGAGGGTGATGAGAAAAAGTCCGAGCGGGAAGTCGTGGAAGACCGCGTCGGCGAGTTGCGCGATCAATGTCTTCTGCTGATAGTCGGGCGGTGCGCCTACCAGTTGTTCGTGCGGCCGCTCGGCCATCTTCGCGCCCGTGGCCCTCGCCAGCATGATGATGCCCATGAACAGGCTCACCGCGATGACCCCTAGCAGTAGCAGCGTCGTTGCCGCATTGCGCGATTTGGGTTTTCGAAACGCCGGGACCCCGTTGCTGATGGCCTCGACACCGGTGAGCGCCGCACTGCCGGAGGAGAACGCCCGGGCGACCAGGAACACCAGCGCGAAGCCAAGGATATCGCCGTGCTCGGAGTGCATCTCAAAGCCGGCCGATTCGGCCCGCAACGGCTCGTCCAGCAGATAAATCTGAATGAAACCCCAGGCCAGCATGACGTACATGCCGATCATGAAGGCGTAGGTGGGAACAGCGAACGCAGTGCCCGACTCGCGGATACCGCGCAGATTCAGCGACGCCAGCACCAGGATCGCGACGACGGCGAACAGTACCTTGTGCTGGGCGATGAAGGGCACCGCCGACCCGATGTTCGACGCGGCCGACGACATCGACACCGCCACCGTCAGCACGTAATCCACCAGCAGCGCACTGGCGACCGTCAGACCGGCGGTGGGGCCGAGGTTGGTGGTGACCACCTCGTAATCGCCGCCGCCTGAGGGATATGCGTGCACGTTCTGCCGGTAGCTGGCGATCACGATCAGCATCACCGCGGCAACGGCAAGACCAATCCACGGTGCCATCGAATAGGCAGCCAATCCGGCCACCGACAGCACCAGGAAGATCTCCTCGGGTGCATAGGCGGTCGACGACAGCGCGTCGGAAGCAAAGACCGGCAGCGCGATCCTTTTGGGCAGCAGTGTGTGGGAGAGCTTGTCGCTGCGGAAGGGTCTGCCGAGGACCAGCCGCCGGGCGGCGGTCGAAAGCTTGGACACGAGAGCCAAGAGTAAGCCCACACGACTTTGGCGGTAGCGTTCCCAGTGCGCAGAACGAAAATGTCGCCGCGCACGCGAGGAGCGAAAAGAATCTCCGAGAGGACCGCAAAGGTGCGAGTAGTGGTGATGGGATGCGGCCGGGTGGGCGCATCACTGGCCGATGGCCTGGCCCGGATCGGCCACGATGTCGCCGTCATCGACCGGGACAGCACGGCGTTCAACCGGCTGTCCCCGGAATTTCCCGGCGAACGCGTGCTGGGCATGGGGTTCGACCGCGACGTGCTGTTGCGATCGGGCATCGAAGAGGCGTCCGCGTTCGCGGCGGTGTCCTCGGGTGACAACTCCAACATCATCTCGGCGCGGGTGGCCCGCGAGACGTTCGGCGTCGAGCGGGTGGTGGCCCGCATCTACGACGCCAAACGCGCGAAGGTCTACGAGAGGCTCGGCATTCCCACGGTAGCCACCGTGCCGTGGACCACCGACCGGCTGCTCAACGTGCTGACCCGCGAGACGGAGACCACCAAGTGGCGCGACCCGTCGGGCAACGTCGGGGTGGCCGAACTGGCGCTGCACGAGGCGTGGGTGGGCCGTCGGATGACCGACCTGGAGGCCGCGACAGGAGGCCGCGTGGCATTTCTGATCCGGTTCGGCAGTGGACTGCTTCCCGACCAGAAGACCGTCATCCAGGCCGGCGATCAGGTATACATCGCCGCCATCGCCGGACACATCGGCGAGGCGCTGGCGATCGCCGCGCTGCCCCCGACCGAAGACGGCGAGGGCGCCTAGATGAAGGTCGCCATCGCCGGTGCAGGCGCCGTCGGCCGCTCGATCGCGCGCGAGCTCATCGAGAACGGCCATGAGATCACGCTGCTCGAGCGCAACCCCGACCACATCGACGTGGACGCCATTCCCGCGGCGCAATGGCGGCTCGGCGACGCCTGCGAGCTCAGCCTGCTGGAGTCGGTTCACCTCGAGGATTTCGACGTCGTGATCGCCGCCACGGGCGACGACAAGGTCAACGTGGTGGTCAGCCTGCTCGCCAAAACGGAGTTCGCGGTTCCGCGGGTGGTGGCCCGCGCCAACGACCCGCGCAACGAGTGGCTGTTCGACGAGGCGTGGGGCGTCGACGTCGCGGTGTCCACGCCGCGCATGCTGGCCTCGCTGGTCGAGGAGGCCGTCGCCGTCGGCGACCTGGTGCACCTGATGGACTTCCGCACCGGGCAGGCCAGCCTGATCGAGATCACGCTTCCGGTCGACACACCATGGGGCGGAAGGCCGCTGCGCAAGCTGCAGCTGCCGCGCGATACGGCGCTGGTGACGATCCTGCGCGGGTCACGGGTGATCGTGCCGGAGGGCGACGAGCCGCTCGAGGGCGGCGACGAACTGCTCTTCGTCGCGGTCGCCGAGGCCGAAGACGAGCTGCGCGAGATGCTGCTGCATCCGCAGAACCGTTAGCCCTCACCGTCTCTCGTATGCGGGCGGCGGTGTCGCACGGTCGTGACACCCCGCCGCCGTCTCCGCCGAAACACGCTCGTAGTCGCCCTCGTCGTTGCGGATCCCCACCCACGAGATCACCCCCGCCATCACCAGCAGTGCGGCGACAATGAACGAGCCCTGCCGGAAACCCGCGAAATCTATTGCGCTGCCGACGATCACACCCGTGAAGGCAATCGCGATCAGCCCGGCGATACGCGAGATCGCGTTGTTGATCGCCGAGCCGACTCCACTCTGCACCGGGTCCACCGCGGCGAGAATCGCCGCCGTCAGGGGCGACACCGTCATCGACAGTCCGAGCCCGAACACCACGAGGCCGGGCAGCATTTGGGTCCAGAAGTCGAAGTCGACATCGACGCGGGTCATCAGCAGGTACCCGGCAGCGGCGATCAGCGGGCCGAGGGCCATATAGAGCCGTGGGCCGTGCCTGCCGGCCAACGTGCCGAACCACCGCGCCAAGAAGAACGACAGCACCGGGATGGGAAGTGTCGCCAACCCGGCCTCGGTGGCCGACATGCCCGCCGCCTCCTGCAGGAACAACGCCACCAGCAGCATGCCCAGCGACACCGCGGCGTAGAGGAACACGGTCGCGATGTTGCCGACGGCAAAGTTGCGTGCGGCGAAGATGTGCGGCGGCATCATCGGATTCGGCGTCCTGCGCTCCCACCACGGAAAGGCGGCGAGGCACCCGACCCCGACGACCAGACCGGTCAGCACCGCCGGATGCGTGAGGCCGAGCCGCTGCTGTTCGATGAGGGCGTACACGGCCCCGGTCAAGCCGAACGCGGTGAGCGCAGCGCCGACGACGTCGATCCTCGCTCGCCGCTCGGAGCTGAACTCGTCGCGCGACAGCTTTCCCGTCAGATACAGCGTGACCGCCAACGGCACGAGATTCAGCCCGAAGATCCACCGCCAGTTCAACGCATCGACCAGCACTCCCCCGAGCAGTGGCCCGACGACGAAAGCCGTTCCGGTCCAAGCGGTCCAGCTACCGATCGCGCGTGCCTGCGCGGCGCCCGAGAACCGCGCGTTGAGCATCGCCAGTGAACTGGGCACCAGGAACGCGGCGCCCACGCCCTGCAGGCAGCGCGCCGCGACCAGCACCCAGCCGGTAGGAGCGACCGCACACAGCAGCGAGGAGACGGCGAACACGACGAGCCCCGATCTGAGTACGACCAACCGGCCGAAGGTGTCCGAGATCGCCCCCGCGACCAGGATCAGCGCTCCCAGCGTGAGCAGGTAGCCGTCCACCACCCACTGCTGCAGCGCGAGGCCGCCGCCGAATTCACGGTTGATGGCGGGCAGTGCGAGGTTCACCACCGAGCCGTCGAGGAACGCCACGAACGAGGCCAGGATCGCGACCGCGAGCAGCGGCCTGTCGGTGGGCTCGCGGGTGGAGGCCAATTAGGTTTCCCGCACCGCGTCCTCGGACTCGGGCGTCTTCTCCGCCGGAGCGTCGTCGGACGGGTGGGTCTCGGCGCCGGCGGGGGCGTGCGCGTGCAGCGCCCGCTGGGCCGAACGGATCGCCAGGTAGGTCGCCAGCGCGGCCACCGCCGTCAGCGGCCAGCCCATTGCGATGCGCGCGGCAGCAAGCCAGCCCGTCTCGTCGGCGTCGTAGAGGTGGCGCTGGACGACGAAGCGTGAGGCGAAGACCAGGACCCAGGTGATGGTTGCGATGTCGAACACCCGCACCGCGCGGGGCACCTGCCGCCACGTGCGATCGTGCCCGTTGACCCAGCTCCATATGTAGCCGACGACCGGCCTGCGGATCAGCACCGAGACCAGGAAGACGACGGCCCAGAGCAACGACATCCAGATGCCGTACAGGAAGTACCCCTTGGACTCCCCCACGATGTAGGCGATCAGCGCGCAGATGCCGACACCCATGAACCCGGACACCGCGGGCTGCACCGACTCCCTGCGGACCAACCGCCACACCAGGATCAGGGCCGCCACCGCCAGCGCGGCGGCGATCGCGGGCACAAGGCCGAAGATCGATGAGATCGGGACGAAAACCAGGACGGGCACTGACGAATAGATCAGGCCGCTGACGCCGCCCATCTGCGCGAGGATGGCTTGAGCGCCGGTTTGCTTATCGGACACGAGGTCAACGGTACGTGGCCAGCGTGACTGGCCTGCGACTACTTCTGGATCTCGTAGTGCGGGTTGTAGATCGCCTTGGTGCCGTTCTCGAGCTTGCCCACCCGCCCGTGCACCCGCAGCGTGCGACCGGACTCGATGCCCGGAATCCGGCGCTGCCCGAGCCAGACGAGCATGACCGCCTCGGTGCCGTCGAACAGTTCGGCTTTGATGCCGCCAGCGCAACCCTTGGCGTTGGCCTCGACGCTGCGTAGCGTGCCGACCATCGTCACTTCCTGCCCGCGCTGACAGTCGACCGCCTTCTGGGCGCCCGTGCTGGCAGCCTCCTCGGACAACTCTTCGACGTCGAGTTGCTCTGGGTCGTCCGTCAGCCGACGTGTGAGCCGGCGCAGATACCCTTCGGCCGTAGCCATGGCGACTCCTGCCATTTCTGTGAATCCACCGTGGATCCCCAACCAAACGCCACGGTAGACCTGTTAGTTCCCCAATGCCACGTGTGGGGTGACCCGCCACGCCGGTGATTTAAACCACACGGCACGATCGGGTCATGACGGTCGATTTGGGCGGCGTGACCACGGTCCTGCTGCCGGGGACCGGCTCCGACGACGACTACGTCTACCGGGCGTTCGCGGCCCCTCTGCACGAGGTGGGCGCCGTCGTCGTCACTCCGCCGCCGCAGCCGGACCGGTTGATCGACGGCTACGTCCGCGCACTCGACAACGCCGCGCGGCTCGGCGCCATCGCGGTGGGCGGGGTCTCGATCGGGGCCGCGGTCGCGGCGAACTGGGCGCTGGCCAACCCCACCCGCGCCGTCGCGGTGCTGGCCGCACTTCCGCCGTGGACGGGTTCACCGGAGTCCGCGCCTGCCGCACTGGCCGCCAGGTACTCGGCGGACGTGCTGCGCGCCCACGGGCTGGTGTCAGCGACCTCACAGATGCGCGCGTCGAGCCCGGCCTGGCTCGCCGACGAGTTGGCCCGATCCTGGCTCGGACAGTGGCCCGCGTTGCCCGATGCGATGGACGCGGCGTCTCGGTACGCCTCGCCGACCCGCGCCGAGCTGGGGGCGCTGACGGTGCCGATGGGCGTCGGCGCGGCCACCGACGACCCGGTGCATCCGATCGAGGTGGCCATCGAGTGGGCCGACGCCGCTCCACGGGCCGCGCTGCGGACCGTGTCGCTCGACGAGATGGGCGTGGAGCCGTCAGTGCTCGGCGCGGCGTGCGTGGCCGCGTTGCTCGACGCCTGAGGCGCTCAGCCGCCGGTGATGGTGCGCAGCTGCTGCATCGCCGACCCGTGCTCGCTGCGGCGTGCGACCGGCTGCACCTCCGGCGGCTGCTGTTGCTGTTGCTGCTGGGCGGCCTGCTGCTGTGCGGCCTGCTGTGCCGCGGCTGCCCGCAGCTGTTCGGCCATCGGTTCGGGCAGCTGCACCGGCAGCGGCGTACGCACCGGCAACGGGGTGTCGCCGCGACGAACAACCGTGTCGGACAGCGCTTCCCGCGCCTGGGCGCTCAATGCGTCGATGGTCTCCTGCGGCCCGTTGACCACGCAGCGGATCATCCACCGGTATCCGTCGACGCCGATGAACCGGACGACGCCCGCGGGTGCCGTGCCGACCACCTCACGGCCCCACGGGCCGTCCTCGATGCGGACCTCCGGAGTGTCCTTGCGCAGCGAGTCGGCCAGCTCTG
This sequence comes from uncultured Actinomycetota bacterium, assembly GCA_963786995.1. GTDB lineage: Bacteria > Actinomycetota > Actinomycetes > Mycobacteriales > Mycobacteriaceae > Mycobacterium. The sequence goes on from CAWBBH010000014.1 coordinate 851,084, forward strand.
TCGCGACCTCCCGCCAGAGCGCCGAACTCTTCGGCGCGGCGTAGGCCGCCACGGTGAACCGGCCGTTGGCCGTGACCACCCATACCGCGCTCGGCACACCTCCCTCGGTGAGCTCCACCTGGACCTGACCGGCCTCGGGCATCGGGATGAGCACCGACCCCAGGTCGAGCCGGGCGTGGGCAGCTGCCGCAGGGTCGTCGAAGTCGTCGATGTCGAAGGGGCCGTCCAGCTCGTCGTCGCCGACGCCGGGAGCCGGTTCGACGACCTGTGAATCGTCGTCGTCAGGTTTGGCATGTCGTCCAAAAGCCATCACAAACTCGCATGTCCGCCGGAGGAACCGTGGCCGCCGTCGCCACGGGAAGTGCCTGCCAAGCCGGCCTCGTCGAACGAGGTCACCTCGATCAGGTCGGGCAACTCGACCCGCTGCACCAGCAGCTGAGCGATCCGGTCGCCGCGGTGCACGACGATCGGCTGCGCAGGATCGAGGTTGATCAGTGCCACCTTGATCTCGCCGCGGTAACCCGCGTCGATCGTGCCGGGGCTGTTGACGATCGAAAGGCCAACGCGCGCAGCCAAACCCGACCTCGGGTGTATCAACCCCACCATTCCGTGCGGAATGGCCACCGCGATACCCGTCGGCACGAGATCGCGATGACCGGGGGCCAATTCGACGTCGACCGCACTGAACAGGTCGATGCCCGCGTCGCCGTCGTGGGCCCGGTTGGGCATCGGCAGGTCGCGATCGAGTCGAACGACTGCCAAAGGGGTGGACACGAGGCATGAGATTACCCTTGGCGGCGTGTCCGACACGCGCGCAGCACCGCAAGTCGTGCGCTACTCCGAACGGCTGTGGGTGCCGTGGTGGTGGTGGCCGCCCGCGATGGGGTTGGCCGCGCTGATCGCCCTGGAAGTCAATCAGGGCGTGCGCGCCCTGCCGAACTGGCTCCCCTTCGCTGTGCTGCTGCCCGTCGCCGCTGCGGTGCTGCTGTGGTTCAGCAAGACCGAGGTGCGGGTGGTCAGCGGAGCAGCCGACGATCCGGCCGCAGACACCGAGCTGTGGGTGGGTGACGCGCATCTACCGGTCGGCGTCGTCTCCCGGTCGGCCGAGGTGCCGAGGTCGGCCAAATCGGCCGCGTTGGGCCGGCAGCTCGATCCGGCCGCCTACGTCGTCCATCGGGCCTGGGTGGGCCCGATGATCCTGATGGTGCTCGACGACCCGGACGACCCCACGCCGTACTGGCTGGTGAGCTGTCGTCGCCCGGATCGGGTGCTGTCCGCGCTACGCAGTTGAGGAGTTCCTCAGGCCGCGCAGTCGGAGCAGATCATCATGCCGTTCTTCTCGCTGGCCAGCCGGCTGCGGTGGTGCACAAGAAAGCAGCTCGAGCAGGTGAACTCGTCGGCCTGCTTGGGAATCACCCGCACGGACAGCTCTTCGCCGGACAAATCGGCGCCCGGCAGTTCGAAGTTCTCGGCGGATTCTGATTCGTCGACGTCCACTACGGCTGACTGGGCTTCGTTGCGCCGAGCCTTGAGTTCCTCGAGTGAATCTTCGGAGACGTCGTCGGTCTCGGTGCGCCGTGGGGCGTCGTAGTCGGTAGCCATCGTCTTGTCCCCTCCGTGAACCTTGCGACAGAGCTTTGTACCAGCGTCGAACGCCTCCGCCAAACGATTCGTGCCCAGATTCGGCATTCCATAAGTGTGATTTGCGTCACACTCGCCCCCTGGCCGGGCGCAACCGGTGGCAGGGCGGGTTTTAGAGTGCACATGTGGTCGCTCAAATCACAGAAGGCACAGCCTTCGATAAACATGGTCGACCGTTCCGTCGCCGCAACTTCCTGCCGGGCATCGCGATGTTCGCCGTGCTGGCGCTGATGTCAGTGATCATCTGGGCGCTCGCGCTCAACCGCCCCACCGACGTGACGGAGGCCGCGGCATGCAACCCGCCGGCCGACAACACCACAAGCGACCCGACGCAGTCCAGGCTCGGCGAGCAGGTGACGCGGGCCTCCATGACCGAGGTCGGGCCCGCCAACCTGGCCGACACCAAGATCAGGGTGCTCAACGCCAGCGGCCAGGGCGGACAGGCCGCGGAGGTGGCCGGCCAGTTGCGTGACCTCGGATTCGCCGAACCGACAGCCGAGAACGACCCGCTGTATACGGACAACCGGTTGTCGTGCCAGGGCCAGATCCGGTTCGGGCCGAGCGGACGCGCGGCCGCCGCGGCGGTCTGGCTGGTGGCGCCGTGCGTGGAGCTGTTCCAGGACTCGCGTCCGGACAACACCGTCGACCTTGCGATCGGCGCCGATTTCACCGAGCTGACGCGCAGTGACGACACCGAAGCCGTGCTGTCGAGCCTGCGACCGGAGGCCACCGCGCCCCCCGACCCGGCGTTGATCTCGAAGATCCACAGCACAGCCTGCTGACCGAATCCGGCTGAGGCGGTTCGCCTTTCGCCTTCAGCCGCCGCCGGCGCCGGCGAGCGCGTCGGTCAGTGCGTCGCTGATGCCTGGCGCGGCAGCGACGACCAACCCCCTGCCGTCGGCCGCCCCGCCCATCGGCGGTACCCGCACACGGGCACCCGCCTCGGCGGCGATCAGCGCGCCCGCCGCCCAGTCCCACGCGTTGAGGTTGTCCTCGAAGTAGGCGTCGAGTTGACCCGCGGCGACCAGGCACAGATCCAGCGCCGCCGATCCCAACCGCCGGATGTCGCGGATCTGCGGCAGCAGCGCCGCGAGCACGCCTGCCTGGCGTCGACGAAGGTGCGGGTCATAACTGAACCCGGTACCCACCAACGACATTGACAGGTCATCGACACGACTTGCCCGCAGGGGCACCGTCGCAGCACCACGACGCACATGCGCGCCGTGGCCGCGCGCCGCCGAGTACACCGCGCCGTCGGCGACGTTTGCGACCGCCCCCGCAACCGATTGCCCGTCGACCTGCACTGCCACCGAGACCGCGTACGCGGGTAACCCGTAGACGAAATTCACCGTGCCGTCGATGGGGTCGACCACCCAGGTCGGACGTCCGGTCGACTCGTCCGAGCGGCCGCCGCCCTCCTCGCCGAGCACGTGTTCGCCGGGTCGAAGCTGCGCGAGCCGATCGCGCAGCAGCCGTTCGGTTTCGGTGTCGACGACCGTCACAGGGTCAGTCGGCGTGCTCTTGGCCCGCACCGCGTCGCGCATGGATTCGCGTTGCGGTTCGCCGCTGAACACCTCATCGCGGCGGCGCCGCACGAACTCGGCGGCTTCGGCGGCCAACCGCTGAGCGACCGAACGGAGTTCGGCCGGGTCGAGGTCGAGGTTCTTCACCCACTCATCGCAGCACAGAATGTCGATGACGGATGCTCCAGCACCCCCACCAAAGCACTGCCGAGCCACTAATGTGTGCGCACATGACCGCGACCGATTCAGCCGGAGCCGATCCCAGCACCAACGGGGGCTCGCAACACCGAGGACTGGGCGTTGACGTGGGCGGCAGCGGCGTCAAGGGCGGCATCGTCGACCTCGACACCGGCCAGCTGATCGGCGAGCGTTTCAAGCTGGCGACGCCGCAGCCGGCCACCCCCGACGCGGTCAGCAAGACGGTCGCCGCCGTCGTCCGTGAGTTCAACTGGACCGACAAAGTCGGCGTCACCTATCCAGGTGTGGTGACCGACGGCACCGTACGCACCGCCGCCAACGTCGACAAGGCCTGGATCGGGCGCAACGCCAGCGAGTTCTTCAGCAAGGAGCTCGACGGGCAGCGGGTGACGGTGCTCAACGACGCCGACGCCGCTGGACTGGCCGAGGAACGGTTCGGAGCAGGTCGCGGCGACACGGGCGTCATCGTGTTGCTGACCTTCGGCACCGGCATCGGCTCCGCTGTGATCCACAACGGCGTCCTGCTGCCGAACACCGAGTTCGGCCACCTCGAGGTCGGCGGTAAGGAGGCCGAGCACCGCGCGGCGTCCTCGGTGAAGGAGAGCAAGGACTGGACCTACGAGCGCTGGTGCAAGGAGGTCAGCAGGGTGCTCGTGGCGATCGAGAATGCCATCTGGCCCGATCTCTTCATCGCCGGTGGCGGCATCAGCCGCAAGGCCGATAAGTGGATTCCGCTGCTGACGAACCGCACGCCGGTCGTGGCCGCCACTTTGCAGAACACCGCCGGGATCGTCGGCGCGGCGATGGCAGCGGACGTCGACGTCACCGCTACTGCCAAGTAGCCGCGCCCACGATGGTGCATTCGCGGCTCGCCGTGCGGCGAATTTGCCGCTGGACGCGGCGTTATCCCACACTGTCGTTACAATGGTCGACGGCGGCCGCGACCCGAAAGCGGCGAGTATCCCCCGCAGATATCGACGCCACACTCGACATAGCAGACGCTTTTCGATGGTGCATGCCCTACGACCATCGAAATCCCTCATGACCGAAAGGGTGACGTGGCAGCGACAAAGGCAAGCCCGGCAGCCACAAAGCCGGTGAAGCGCACCGCTACCAAGACCCCAGCCAAGAAGGCCGCGGCAGCCAAGACCACCAACGGGTCGGCTCCCGCCAAGCCCGCCAAGCCCGCCAAGCCCGCCAAGAAGGCCACCAAGGCGGCCGCAGGCCCGACGAAGACGGACAAGCCCGCCGCCGCCGCGGCCAAGCCAGCCAAGGCCGTCAAGGCGACGCGCGCCAAGGGCGAGGGCGCCGGACCCCGTAGCCGCGCCAAGAAGGCCACCTCGGCGGAGCCGACGACCGCGAAGGCTGACGGCACCGAGGTCGACGAACTCGAGACCACCGACGAACTCGACGGTGAGCCCGACGAACTCGTCGAGGAGGAGGTCGAGCTCGACGATCTGGAAGTGGACGCCGCCGACGAGCCCGAAGCCGTCGACGAGGAAGACGCAGTCGACGATGCCAAGCCCAAGGCCAAGGCCAAGGCCAAGGGTGAAGCCGCAGGGGATGCCCCGGCCGCCGAGGACGACGACATCGCCGAACCCAGCGAGAAGGACAAGGCTTCTGGCGACTTCGTCTGGGACGAGGAGGAATCCGAGGCGCTGCGACAGGCCCGCAAGGACGCCGAGCTCACCGCGTCGGCGGACTCCGTGCGTGCCTACCTCAAGCAGATCGGCAAGGTCGCGCTGCTCAACGCCGAGGAAGAAGTCGAGCTCGCCAAGCGCATCGAGGCCGGCCTCTACGCGACGCAGCTGATGAGCGAGCTCGCCGACAAGGGCGAGAAGCTGCCCGCCGCGCAGCGACGCGACATGGCCTGGATCTGTCGCGACGGAGATCGCGCGAAAAACCATCTGCTGGAAGCGAACCTGCGCCTGGTGGTGTCGTTGGCCAAGCGCTACACGGGCCGCGGCATGGCGTTCCTCGACCTCATCCAGGAGGGCAACCTCGGCCTGATCCGTGCTGTCGAGAAGTTCGACTACACAAAGGGTTACAAGTTCTCCACCTACGCCACCTGGTGGATTCGGCAGGCCATCACCCGCGCGATGGCCGACCAGGCGCGCACCATCCGCATCCCGGTGCACATGGTCGAGGTGATCAACAAACTCGGTCGTATCCAGCGCGAGCTGCTGCAGGACCTCGGCCGTGAGCCGACTCCCGAAGAGCTGGCCAAGGAAATGGACATCACGCCCGAGAAGGTGCTCGAGATCCAGCAGTACGCGCGTGAGCCGATCTCGCTCGACCAGACCATCGGGGACGAGGGCGATTCGCAGCTGGGCGATTTCATCGAGGACAGCGAGGCCGTTGTCGCCGTCGACGCGGTGAGCTTCACGCTTCTGCAGGATCAGCTGCAGTCGGTGCTCGAGACGCTGTCCGAGCGCGAGGCGGGCGTGGTGCGGCTGCGGTTTGGCCTCACCGACGGGCAGCCGCGCACCCTCGACGAGATCGGCCAGGTGTACGGGGTGACCCGCGAGCGCATCCGGCAGATCGAGAGCAAGACGATGTCGAAATTGCGCCACCCCAGCCGTTCTCAGGTGCTGCGCGACTACCTCGACTAGTTCTGCGGAGGGCTGGCCGACGAGGTTGAGCGCCACCCTCCCCGGTAAGCGGCAGCGGCCCGGCGGGCGCGCTCTTTTTGACGCAAGGGTTGCCCGAGCTACTGCCTCGCGAGCCGCCTGTGACCACAACCAGGTCTAACCGCCCGCTCGCTCAGTCTGCCCTGATTGGAGAACCGCAAACCAGAATCGGGAAATCCCCGGCGCTGGTCTTTGCAGGCGGGCGTCAGCAGGCTCCAGGGAAGTTCAGGTCGAAGGGGTCCGGAATGCACGGCTGGTTCTGCTCGGGCGGTGGTGGCGCGGCCTCTTCCGGTGGAGGCGCCGCAGCCTCCTCGGGGGCGGGGGCAGCCGGCGGTGCGGGCTGTTGGGCCACCGGCTCCGGCGCAGGTGCAGGAGCCGGACGAGGTAATGGCCGATCCTCAACCGGCGCACCCGGTATGCAGATCAGCTGCGTCGGTGAGTCCCACGGCTGCATGTCGTGATTTTCGTAGGTCAAGTTACCCGCGGGCGTGTTGTCGGGCTCGACAGAACCGGAGAGCAGTAACGGTGGGTATTTGGATCCTCTGGTCACCGTGAGATTGATCCAGTTGCCGCCCTTGTCGATTTTCCCGCTCACTCGGCCCTTGAGACTTGTGCCGTTTCCATAGAAGGTCTCCGCTGGCGCATCCACCGTTATTCCGCGAGGAGCGTCGAACCTCGTTTCTGCGTCGGCGTCCGGATAGTGAAGTACCACTTGTCCGCCGGCGAATTGATAACCGGCTGCTTCGCTGTAGCAGTCGGGCGCCGCCTGAGCCGGCGCAGGACTGATCAGCAGCCCGATCGCGCCCGCGGCCGTGGCCGCACCGCACAGTTTCTTGCCAAGCGAAGTAGCCATGCCCGGACGTTAACAACATGCGCACGGCCAAGATATGGGGTGATTCCCTAGCGTTGATCCCCTTGGGCGTAGGGATCGATGACCGTGAACGTGATCCGCTTCACCACGGTCTCGCCCTGCGGCAGACAGCTCGTGCCCTGATCGGCTGAGAACCCGTCGCAGTGCGGCGCGGCCAGCTTCCACGACACCTCGGCGGTGTGAGTGCCGATCGGCAGCGGGTCGAGCGACCCGACGCTCACGGTGTTGATCGCCTGCTGGCCGGGCGCCGACGGAAGGTAACCCGTCCAGAGCTTGTTGTCGCCGGGGAACGAACGGTTGGCCTGGTAGGCCGATCCCGCGTCGACGGTGTACTCGATGCTCTTGAGCTTGCCCCGGATGTCGTCGATCGGTGTGGCGTAGTTCGTCGCGAAGCCGGATGGCTTCTGCTCGAAGCTCGACGCCATGATCCACGGGATCGACACCGCCCACCGCTGCCCGACGGGAATCTCCGTGCAGTTCGAGGCGACGACCGCGACCGAATAGCCGTACTGCTGTTTCAACGTCAGGCCGTTCGGCGAGACGCATGGCTCTGCGGCGGCCCATTTGGCGTCGGCCTGCGGGCTCATCCCGAGTGCTCCCGCCGCCATTGCGACCGCACAGATCAGCGCCGCCAGGGTGTTGCGATTATCGACATGAAGGGACACGTCGTCCTCCCCCAAAAATCCCCGACCCACATCTCGATGACTGATGCAAGCAAACGCCGGGCAAACTTTCAAGTCAACTATTGGTCGCACAATTAATTGCGTTTGCAAGGTCTTGAGGCCTGGTAGTCATGACCACGTGGCCGGCCTGCAGCACCCGGTGCTCGACCTCCACTCCAACGTTGGCGATCATCTGCTCGACAAGATCGGGTGAAACGCCCACATCCTCGATCATGCTGACGTAGGTGACGGGCATTCGGCCCGGATAACCGTGCAGGCGCGCATTCCAAAGCAGCGGTGACTCAGGAACGAACTGCCGCCATACCGTGTTCCACTGCTCGTCTGTCATGTCGTTGGCGAAGACGCGCTTGGCTCGTTGCTCGATGGCCATCTGCGGCTTGGTCGTCGGCAGATCATTGCCGAAGATGACCTCCGCAGCGCTTTCCCCCATCGCGGGAACCAGTGCTCCGACGTAGACAAGTTCAGAAATCAGCGCAGGATACCGCGACACCACCTCGGTGATGACTACGCCGCCGAGTGAATGTCCCACAAGAGCGAACTTGCCGAAGCCGGCCTCACGCGCGGACTCGAGAACCGCCTCCACGCACTGATCGAGGGTCACGGTCAGAATGTCTGCAGGTCGACTGCCGCGCCCCGGCAGGTCCACTGCAACTGTCGGCGCGGCCAGGTGAGGGAGCACCGGATTCCAGCACGCCGCCGAAAGATTCGAACCGTGTACCAGCACCACGCCGTCGGCAGTCACACCGCGGCCTCCTCACGATTTACCGCTTCGGGCGGACTTTGTATGTGGCAGGCCAGGATTCGCGGGTCTCGTCACCCGACAGCGGGATCCCCTTGCTTCCGATCCTGATGTCGTAGGCCTCCTTGTTCTGGCCTACCTCCCGGTTGACCGCCTCGGTGGCGGCATACATCAGCTGGTCGATCTCCGCTTCGGCGAACGTGACAAACGACGTCTTGCGTTCCTCGTCGTCGCTCGGCCCCATCCTCTCGGGCAGCACGCGCGACGCCAGGGCGGCTAGGCCCAGCAGGGTGAACGGAATGACCCAGTAGCAGAGGAACGACAACGGCGTCTTGGTGTCGAGGATGGTGGCGTCGCCGTAAACGATCGGCGGGATCGCCGACGACACCGTCATCCCGGCGAACGCGCCGATCCAGATCCACGTCAGCAACGTGGTGATGCGCGCGAACGTTTCGCTCGCGATCACCTCGTCGGGCTGGTCGACCTCGGCGAACTCGCGCACAAACGGACGGCCGGTCAGCATCCCGGCCAGCGCGACCAGGAAGATGCCAGCGTTGCTCAGCGGCTGCATCCACTGCTCCATGAACGACCGGCTGACCGTGAACGTCAGGACCGCCAGCACGAGAAAGGTTCCGATCGCGCCGATTTCGAGGGTGCGGCCCGGCGTGTGCTTGACCCGTCCGATCACGAACGAAGCCACCGCCACGGCGAGGGCCACCAGCACCGCGGCCTCGAAGGGGACATTGCCGACCAGTACCCAATAGACGATCCACGGCGCGAAGCCCACCAGAATGCTCACGGTGGGTCAGTGTAGGTAGTGGGCTTCGCGAGCACGACAGTCCGCACTAAATTTGTAACGTGACCGATCGCCGCAACGTGTCGTCCGGGTCCGAGTTCGAAGCCGAGGTCGGCTATTCGCGCGCGGTTCGCATCGGACCACACGTCGTGGTGTCGGGAACCACGGCGCCGGGTGCCACCGCAGCCGACCAGACGCGCAACGCCCTGGGTCGCATCGAGGCCTCGCTCACCGACGCGGGCGCCTCGCTGTCCGACGTGGTGCGAACACGGATGTTCGTCACCGACATCTCGCGCTGGCGTGAGATCGGCGCCGTTCACGCCGAGGTGTTCGGCGACATCCGGCCCGTCGCCACGATGGTGGAGGTCGCCGCGCTGATCGCGCCCGACCTGATGGTGGAGATCGAGGCGGACGCCTACGTCAGCGGTGCGAACGAACCGTCCGAATCCGGCTGATACGGCGTGACGCTTGTCACAGCTGCGACCGGCAATGGACCGTAAAGATGGGGGAAGAGCATCGACTCCGGATCCGACGGCACGCCGGGCTCCCAGCGGACCGGTGCGGTCAGCCGCTCGGCGTCGACGTGCAACAGCAGCAGATCCGTCCGGCCGGCATAGAGCCGGTTGGCCGGCAGATGTACCTGTTCAGGGGCCGAGAGATGGACGAAGCCGACGTCGTCGAGGGAGCCGGGACGGTGCTCACCGCGAACCTCTGCGGCGTGCCATTCGTCTGTGGCACAGATGTGCACGAGCATCTCCCCAGAGTGCCTTGCCCGCAACTTCGCTGAGCGTGAAAAACGACACACCCGTGTACGGCCCGGGAACAAGGCTGAAACCTCATACGTCTGAGAGAGTGGACTTGCGTGAAACCGGGTATTAACCGGTCGCACCACGAGCAGAGACGGAGGAGCCATGAACGCAACTCTGACCAGTCCCGAACTGACCCGGGCTGATCGCTGCGACCGCTGCGGCGCCGCTGCTCGCGTACGAGCAAAGTTGCCGTCGGGCGCAGAACTACTGTTTTGTCAGCACCATGCCAACGAGCACGAAGCCAAGCTGATCGAGTTGGCCGCCGTTCTCGAAGTCAACTCGGCTGACCCGGTCGACGCCTGACATACCAGCCGTCCCGGCTACGCACATCGGCACTCCGTCAGGAATGCTGGTCTGGTCATGACTGACCAGCCCGCGGTGAAGCCCTCCAGACACCACTTCTGGCACATCACCAAACGGACGTTGTCGAAAAGTTGGGACGACTCGATCTTCTCCGAGGCTGCGCAGGCCGCTTTCTGGTGTGCGCTTTCCCTGCCACCGCTGCTACTGGGAATGCTCGGCAGCCTCGCCTATGTCGCGCCGTTGTTCGGCCCGGAGACGCTACCGGTCATTCAAGAGCAGTTGATCAACACCGCGAGCAGATTTTTCTCGGAGAACGTTGTCAGCGAAATCATCGAGCCGACGGTCCGCGACATCGTCAAAGGCGCGCGCGGCGAGGTGGTGTCGCTCGGCTTCGTCATCTCGTTGTGGGCGGGCTCATCGGCGGTCTCGGCGTTCGTCGACTCGATCACCGAGGCCCACGACCAGACGCCACTGCGACATCCGGTGCGGCAACGCTTCTTTGCGCTCGGTCTCTATGTGGTGATGCTCGTGATGGCGATCGCAACCGCGCCGTTCGTCGCGCTCGGCCCGCTGAAGATCGGCCAGCACATTCCGCAGAGTTGGGACAACGTCCTGCAATACGGTTACTACCCGGCGCTGGTGGTCGGGCTGATCGTGTCGGTGACGTTCCTGTATCGCGTGTCCCTGCCCAAGCCGCTCCCGACGCACCGGCTGGTGCTGGGCGCCGTACTCGCCACGCTCGTCTTCCTCATCGCCACCGTCGGCTTGCGGGTCTATCTGACCTACATCACCAGCACCGGCTACACCTATGGCGCGCTGGCGACTCCGATCGCATTTCTGTTGTTCGCATTCTTCCTCGGTTTCGCGATCATGATCGGTGCCGAACTCAACGCTGCGATTCAGGAGGAATGGCCCGCGCCCGCCACACACGCCAAACGATTCCGGTGGTGGCTGGAGGAGAAGGCCGCCGAGTCGATCGAGTCGATCAACGGCAGCTCGGCAGCGCCACCGGAGACACCTGCGGCGGCGACGAGCAAGGGCGACGCCGCTACTTCTTGAGCTGCTCGTAGATTCGCTTGCAGTCCGGGCACACCGGCGATCCGGGCTTGGCGGCCTTCGTGACCGGGAACACCTCACCGCAGAGGGCGACCACGTGCGTACCCATGACCGCGCTCTCGGCGATCCTGTCTTTCTTGACGTAGTGAAAGAACTTCGGGGTGTCGCTGTCGGTCCCGTCGTCGACGCGTTCGTCGGTGTCAGTGCGCTCGATCGTCTGGGTTTCCATGGCTTCATTGTGCCTGGCAATACATCGGTAAGAAACCGATCCGTTTGTCGACCACCAGGTGTGCAACAGTGGAGTTATGAAACACGGCCAAGAGCTGGGTTTCGACGACGACGGTCGACCGGTACTCATCACCCGTGCAGCCCCCGCGTACGAGGAGCAGCACCGTGCACGCGTGCGCAAGTACCTGACCATCATGGCGTTCCGCATACCGGCGCTGCTGCTCGCTGCCGTGGCATACGGCATATGGGAGAACGGGCTCCTCTCGCTGGCCATCCTCGTGGCCTCGATTCCCTTGCCGTGGATTGCGGTTCTGATCGCCAATGACCGGCCGCCGCGCCGCGCCGAGGAACCGCGGCGCTACGAAGCGCGCCGGATACCGCTGTTTCCCACCGCCGAACGGCCGGCGCTCCAACAGCGACCGCCGCGGGCACCGCAACACGACGGTGGCGGTGCGGCGGACGACGTTCCTTCCTGAGTGAGCTCTAGTCGTATTCTCAGACGATTCTCAGGCCATCGAGCCAAAACCGCAGATCAAGACGTGTGAACCGGCCGGTTGTTGGGAACTCTTCGTACCTATTGGGCGTTGTAGTACTTGACAGTTCGAGCCGAGCAGGAGGCCCTGATGGCGAATGCCACTTTAAGCCGCGTTGACCACGATCTGGATGCTCAGAGTCCAGCCGCTGATCTCGTGCGCGTGTACCTGAACGGCATCGGCAAAACGGCTCTGCTGAATGCCGCCGACGAGGTTGAGTTGGCAAAGCGCATCGAAGCAGGCCTTTACGCGCAGCATCTGCTTGCAACTCGGAAACGCCTCGGCGAGAACCGCAAACGCGATCTGGCGGCGATCGTCCGCGACGGCCATGCGGCCCGCAGCCATCTGCTCGAAGCCAACCTGCGGCTCGTCGTGTCGCTGGCGAAGCGTTACACCGGCCGTGGCATGCCGCTGCTCGACCTCATCCAGGAGGGCAACCTCGGCCTGATTCGCGCAATGGAGAAGTTCGACTACACCAAGGGATTCAAGTTCTCCACGTACGCCACGTGGTGGATCCGCCAGGCGATCACCCGCGGCATGGCCGACCAGAGCCGCACCATCCGGCTGCCTGTACACCTCGTCGAACAGGTCAACAAGCTGGCCCGCATCAAGCGCGAAATGCACCAGAACCTCGGCCGGGAGGCCACTGATGAGGAACTCTCCGAGGAGTCGGGCATTCCCGTCGACAAGATCAACGATCTGCTCGAGCACAGCCGCGACCCGGTGAGCCTGGACATGCCCGTCGGCAGCGACGAGGAGGCCCCGCTCGGCGACTTCATCGAGGACGCCGAAGCGATGTCGGCGGAGAACGCCGTCATCTCCGAGCTGCTGCACACCGACATCCGCCACGTGCTGGCCACGCTCGACGAGCGTGAGCAGCAGGTCATCCGGCTGCGGTTCGGCCTCGACGACGGCCAGCCCCGCACGCTCGACCAGATCGGCAAGCTTTTCGGGCTGTCCCGGGAGCGCGTGCGCCAGATCGAGCGCGAAGTGATGGCCAAATTGCGCAACGGCGAACGCGCCGACCGGTTGCGCTCCTACGCCAGCTGACGACCCCCTCCAGAAAGGCCCGCCGGCGAAAGCCGGCGGGTCTTTCTGCCACACGCGCGCGACGGAGAACCCGTATCCGCGCAGCTAGGCCGGTAGACTCACTCGTGACGAAGGGCTGCCGATGAACGATCTGGTCGATACCACCGAGATGTACCTGCGCACGATCTACGACCTCGAAGAAGAGGGCGTAGTGCCACTGCGCGCGCGTATCGCCGAGCGTTTGGAGCAGAGCGGCCCCACCGTCAGCCAGACAGTCTCGCGAATGGAGCGCGACGGCCTGCTGCATGTCGCGGGCGACCGGCACCTGGAACTCACCGACAAGGGCCGCGGGCTAGCCGTCGCCGTCATGCGCAAACACCGGCTCGCCGAACGACTGCTGGTCGACGTGATCGGCCTGCCGTGGGAGGAAGTCCACGCCGAGGCCTGCCGCTGGGAACACGTGATGAGCGAAGACGTCGAACGCCGCCTGGTGCAGGTGCTCGACAATCCGACCGTGTCGCCGTTCGGCAACCCCATTCCCGGCCTGTCGGAGTTGGGGGTCGGAGATTCGTTCGGCGCCGAGGACCGCAACCTGGTGAGGCTGACCGAGTTGCCCGCCGGCTTCCCGGTGGCCGTGGTGGTGCGTCAACTCACCGAGCACGTCCAGGGCGACGTCAACCTGATCGCCCGGCTCAAAGACGCCGGCGTGGTTCCCAACGCACGCGTGACGGTGGAGTCGGGCCCCAACGGCGGCGTCATGATCGTCATTCCCGGCCATGAGCAGGTCGAGCTGCCCCACGAGATGGCGCACGCGGTGAAGGTCGAAAAAGTCTAAACGGGTTCAGCCGCAACACGATCAGCCCGCCCGCCGACCGAAGTCGCGCGGCCGCGGCAGCGCGATGCCGAGACGCTTGGCGAGGCGGTACCCCGTGGCGGCAAGCTCGCGGATCTGTTCAGGCCGCATTCCCGATTGCAGCGCGGTGTCCAGCATGCCCGCCATCCGGTGCCCGGCATCGCAACGAAGCGCCGCCTCCAGCGACACCCCGGCCAGCGGCCCGTCCCCGCGCGCATAGGCGGAGAACGCCAACAACACCAGGGCTTCGACCCGCCACGGGTCGGGAAGCGTGCGCGCCAACACCGCCCAGAGCGCCTCGGCCTCGGGCGCGCCGTCTCCCACCGCCAGCGCATAGAACACATCGCGGACCTGCGGGTCGGTCAGGGCGCGCGCCAACCTGGCGGTCTGGGCGTCCGACAGCCGCTCCCCCGCTGCGGCCCGCTGTCCTGCCGCCAACGCGTCGCTGATGTCGCGTCTCGCGTCGGCCTCGGTGTCGTCCTGGCCGCGGATCACCTCGGCCAGCGCCTCACTTGCCGTCGCGTCGGTGATGCCGATGACGTTCTGCAGGTCTTCGCGGCGGGCGTAGAGCCGCCGACCGTCCAGCACCGCTGCCATCGCCAACGGCGACGCAGCGGGGTCATCGACGGTCCCCCAAGCGCCGCCCACGCTGTGCCAGCGGCCGTGCGGGCCGATGGTGTCCACGACGTGGAAGTCGACCAGTTCGATCGCATGGTTGCCCAGATACGTCGACAGCTCCTTGCTCAGAGCGAGGTACTCCTCATTGCACAGCCGGCAGCCCGCTCCTTCCTCGTCGACGACTACTGCGATCGCGGCGTCGGGCCGCGCGGCCGCCGCTACCTCGGCCAGATGGCCCACAGAATCCGTGAGCTCGGGCGAAAGATCGACGCGCATAACGCAGCCCAACTCCCCGCGGTCGATCGTCACCAGCACGAGTGATTTCACGGGCACGAAGCCCAGCACGGCGGGCAGCGCTGCGATGAGCGCGCCGGGTCGGTTGAGTTGGAAGTCGAATTGCGATGTCGTCATGCCCTGACGATCGACGAATCCACCGACTCGCCGGCGGCGCGCCGGGCGAAGACCGTGGCGTCTGTGGATCAAGGCGCGACTGGGGATGACGGGCGGCCGGTGCTGTTCCACCGGTGCTGCGCCGATCCCACGACTTCACGTGCCGTTGAACTCCCCGCGGTGCAGGCCGACCCACTCTCTGAACGACTGAAGTTGCGGGTTGATCTCGCGTGCCCGCACGAGGTCGCGGTCGCCGAATTCGGGCTGTCGGGCTCCGACTTCGAGATCCTGGTCAACTTGTCCGAGGCGCCAGATGGTCGGATGCGCGCCTATGAGTTGGGTCGGGCAACCCTCTGGGAGAAGAGCCGGCTGTCACATCACCTGCGCCGCATGGAGAAACGCGGACTGGTCAGCCGCGGGGTCCCCGCCGGCTCAGACGCCCGGTATCCGCAGATCGTTCTCACCAACACGGGCCGCGCCGCCATCGAATCGTCGGCTCCCGCCAACGCCGCCCGGGTGCGGAGGCTGTTCATCGATGTCCTGGGACCCGAGCGCCTCGCCGTCTTCCGCGAAGCGTCCGACGACGTCATGGCCGCGGTCGGAAACGATCGCCGCGACGACGACAGGCAAGCCTCGACCGAATGACCGCTGCTAGCGCGGGATCTGACGACGCACCTTGAGCACCGCGTCGGTGAACAGTGTGTCGAGCGCCTGGGTATCCGGCGGGTCGGTGGATGACCCGCGCTGTTGCCACGACGCCGTCACCTGGACGTCTGCCACCAGGGCGACCAGCGTCAGGGTCCGGGTCTTTTGCCCGGCACCGGACTTCGGCGTCGCCGTCTGATCGACGGCGTAGCTGTCATCGGCGTCCACCGGCGGTGCCGGCGGCAGGTCAACCGTCACCTGCGATACCTGCGCCCCCTCACCGCCGGACGCGCTCGTGAACGACGGGCATTCGGTGAGCTGGGCGACCCTGGCGCGCACGGAAGGCACCGGCCGGATGACCGTGACCGTCAGCCGGGCGCCGCTGTCGTCATCGGTTCCCTGCACGGCGGCCTGCTGGTCTGCCAGCACCGGCAGCGGTGCACATTCTGGCGGCGTCACATCGGATCCTGCTGCGACACCGTCGATTTCACTGATCACCCGGTCCACCTCCTTCGGCGGCACCACAGCGGCCGGATAGCGGGCCGGGAACCGCGTCGGTTCGATCAGCAAGTCGGCCACCGGGATCGGCCGACTGGGTTGAGCCTGCCGGTCCCCTGTCTGCGGGTCGCCGCTGACCACACGGACACACGCACCGGGGAGCGCCGCCGCCAGCAGGACGCAGCAGACGACGGGCAGCCGCGATCGGCGCCGAACCGTGCCCACCATTGCCGCCATCGTCTCATCGGCCTGTCGCGCCCGCTCGAGGGCGCGCGGAGAACGGTGCCACCGCCGATTCGGCAAGGGTTGTTCACTCGCTATTGCCCCCGTCGGCATGCGAGATCGCCGCAATCGGCGTACACCTTCACATATGGCTTCGGTGCTGGAGTATGACCTCGTCGTCATCGGTTCGGGTCCCGGTGGGCAGAAGGCCGCCATCGCGGCGGCAAAACTCGGCAAGTCCGTCGCCGTCATCGAGCGCGGTCGGATGCTCGGCGGCGTCTGCGTGAACACCGGCACCATTCCGTCCAAGACGCTGCGCGAAGCGGTGGTCTATCTGACCGGTATGAGCCAGCGCGAGCTGTACGGCGCCAGCTACCGGGTCAAGGAGAAGATCACGCCCGCCGACCTGCTGGCCCGCACCACCCACGTCATCACCAAGGAACAGGACGTGGTGCGCAGCCAGCTGATGCGCAACCGGGTTGATCTGCTCACCGGTCACGGCCGGTTCATCGACGAGCACACCATGTGCGTCGACGACCAGGCCCGTGGCGAAAGAACCACCGTCCGAGGCGAATTCATCGTGATCGCCACCGGAACCAAGCCGGCCCGACCGGCAGGTGTGGAGTTCGACGAGAACCGGGTGCTTGACTCCGACGGGATCTTGGACCTCAAACACCTTCCCCAGTCGATGGTGGTGGTCGGCGCAGGCGTGATCGGCATCGAGTACGCGTCGATGTTCGCCGCGCTCGGCACGAAGGTCACCGTCGTCGAGAAGCGCGACAGCATGCTGGATTTCTGCGATCCGGAGGTGGTCGAGGCGCTGAAGTTCCACCTTCGCGACTTGGCGGTGACATTCCGCTTCGGCGAGGAGGTGACCGCCGTCGACGTCGGCGCCGCGGGCACGGTGACGACGCTCGCCAGCGGCAAGCAGATCCCCGCGGAGACGGTGATGTATTCGGCGGGCCGCCAAGGCCAGACCGAGCACCTCGACGCCGAGAACGCGGGCCTCGAGATCGACGCCCGCGGACGGATCTTCGTCGACGACCAGTTCCAGACCAAGGTCGACCACATCTATGCCGTCGGCGATGTGATCGGCTTTCCCGCACTCGCCGCCACCTCGATGGATCAAGGCAGGCTGGCGGCCTACCACGCGTTCGGCGAGCCGGCCAAGGGCATGACCGAGCTGCAACCGATCGGCATCTACTCGATCCCCGAGGTGTCCTACGTCGGCGCCACCGAGGTGGATCTCACGCGCGATTCGATCCCCTACGAGGTCGGGGTGTCGCGCTACCGCGAGCTGGCCCGCGGCCAGATCGCGGGCGACTCGTACGGCATGCTCAAGCTCCTGGTGTCCACCGAGGATCTGAGGCTGCTCGGCATGCACATCTTCGGGTCGAACGCCACCGAGCTGGTGCACATCGGCCAGGCGGTGATGGGCTGCGGCGGCACCATCGAATATCTGGTGGACGCCGTCTTCAACTATCCGACCTTCTCGGAGGCCTACAAGGTGGCCGCGCTGGACGTGATGAACAAACTGCGGGCGCTGAGCCAGTTCCGCACCTAGCCGATCTGCTCCGCACGGGCGCAGTGCTCAGCAGTCGTCGTCGAACACCGCAGGCGCCGCGTCGGCCGGTCCGGAGTCTTCTGCACGCGTCATGAGCTCGACGATCTTGTCGTCGAACGGCGGTGTGTAGGAGACGTTTTCGTCGCATCCGCCACCGTCGAGCCCACCGACCAGGCCGATGACGGTCGATCCGATCGTCCACGGCGAACCGCTTGTCCCACCGATCAGCCCGCCGCACGGCAGCGACGGGAACCCTTCCGGCGCCGACTCTGTTGCGCCCTTGCAGCCGATCGGTCCGCCGCCGACGCCGAGCCCGTATCCGGTGACGGTGACCTCGGTTCCCGGCGTCGGCGCGGTCCCTATCGTCAAGCCCGCCGCCCGGCCGCCGCCTCGACAGTGCCGCCACCGTCGCGGGTCACTCGCAGAATCGCGAAGTCGGCCACCGGATCCTGGTTCTGCACCCAGCGAGGGTCGAGATAGATCGCGTCGACATGCCAGATGTCTGCGCGGGTCCGCGGTGTCGGCGAAGCCTGCGACGAAGGTGGTGTCGACGTCCTGCGGCGACGCAGTGCGCGGCGGTGAGGATCAGATCGCCGTTCTTCGAGTCGAGGACGGCCGCGGTACAGGTGTGCAGGTCACCCCGCCGAGGAACAGCGCGCCGACCTTCGGGTCCGGCGGTACCGGAGTGGCCGCCATCCGGGTCGGCGCAGGCGCCGGGGCGGATGGGTGATGCTGCTGCGGCGGCGCGGTGGTACCGCAGCCGGCCGTCAGGGCAAGCAGCCCGGCCACCAGCACCGCCGATACCCGCATGAGATTCGATCTTGCCCGATCGTGCCGTCGGGACGTCGTAGTCGTGGACTTCAGGGCGTGCGCTGCGGCGAATGAGACACTGGAGATCGCGGTGTTCTAGGAGGTGAGCCCGATCAGCGAAGAGCAGGACAAGCAGGACCAGCGCTACGAACCCGACCAGAGCGGGATGTACGAGCTGGAGTTCCCGGCACCTCAGCTGTCGTCGTCCGATGGGCGGGGGCCGGTGCTGGTTCATGCGTTGGAGGGGTTCTCGGACGCCGGACACGCCATCAGGCTGTCCGCGCAGCATCTGAAGAATTCGCTGGACACCGAACTGGTCGCGTCGTTCGCCATCGACGAGCTGCTGGACTACCGGTCGCGGCGGCCGCTGATGACGTTCCAGACCGACCACTTCACCCATTACGAGGAGCCCGAGCTGAGCCTGTACGCCCTGCACGACACCGTCGGCTCCCCCTTCCTCCTGCTCGCGGGCATGGAGCCCGACCTGCGCTGGGAACGCTTCATCACCGCGGTGCGGCTGCTGGCCGAACGGCTCGGGGTCCGGCAGACGATCGGGCTCGGCACCATTCCGATGGCGGTGCCGCACACCCGCCCGATCACGCTGACCGCGCACGCCAACAACAAGGAGCTGATCGCGGGACACACCCCGTGGGTCGGCGAGGTTCAGGTTCCCGGCAGCGTGTCCAACCTCCTGGAGTACCGGATGGCCCAGCACGGACACGACGCGGTCGGGTTCACCGTGCACGTGCCGCACTATCTGGCGCAGACCGACTACCCGGCTGCCGCCGAGGCGCTGCTGACCCAGGTGGCCAAGTCGGGCTCCCTGCAGTTTCCGCTGGCCGCGCTGGCGGACGCCGCGGCCGAGGTGGCGGCCAAAGTCGAGGAACAAGTGGGATCGAGCCCCGAGGTCGCTCAAGTGGTGGAGGCATTGGAGCGCCAGTACGATGCGTTCATCGCCGCCCAGGAGAACAAATCACTGCTGGCCCGCGACGAGGATCTGCCCAGCGGTGACGAACTCGGCGCCGAGTTCGAACGCTTTCTCGCGCAGCAGGCCAGGGACAAAAAGAGAAAAGAAGGCTTCCAAGACGGGGACGACGGCCATTAGACCGCCACCCGGTCCGACAACGAGGTTGGCGATATGACAGGCTCGAAAGTCCCGAAAACCCAACCTCCGGCCCGTGCGTGAACTCACGCCCACGCTGCAGTACCGCACCATCCACGGCTACCGGCGCGCCTACCGTATCGCCGGCTCGGGTCCGGCCATCCTGCTGATTCACGGAATCGGTGACAACTCCACAACGTGGAGCAGCGTGCAATCCACTCTCGCGCAACGATTCACAGTCATCGCGCCTGACCTGCTCGGGCACGGGAAGTCGGACAAACCTCGCGCCGACTACTCGGTCGCGGCCTACGCGAACGGGATGAGGGATCTGCTCAGCGTCCTCGACGTCGAGCGGGTGACGGTGGTCGGGCATTCGCTCGGCGGCGGCGTCGCGATGCAGTTCGCCTACCAGTTCCCGCAATTGGTGGAACGGCTGATCCTCGTCGGCGCAGGCGGCGTGACGAAAGACGTCAACTTCGCGCTGCGGATCGCCTCCCTGCCGATGGGTAGCGAAGCCCTTGGCTTGCTGCGCCTCCCCCTGGTATTGCCCGCCGTGCAGGCGGCAGGACGGATCGCCGGACTCGCCGTCGGCAGAACCGGGGTGGGCCGCGACCTGCCCCAGATGCTGCGCATTCTCAAGGATCTGCCCGAGCCGACCGCATCATCGGCCTTCGCCCGCACACTGCGCGCGGTCGTCGACTGGCGGGGTCAGGTGGTCACCATGCTGGACCGATGTTATTTGACCGAATCCGTGCCGGTGCAACTGATCTGGGGCTCGCGGGACTCGGTGATCCCCGCCAGCCACGCGAAACTCGCCCACGCCGCCATGCCCGGCTCACAGCTGGAGATATTCGAAGGCTCCGGGCACTTCCCCTTCCACGACGACCCGGACCGCTTCGTGGAGATCGTCGAGCGCTTCATCGACACGTCCGAGCCCGCCACCTATGACCAGGAGTTGCTGCGCTCTCTGCTGCGCAACGGCGGTGAAGAGACGATCTCGGGTCCGATCGACACCCGTGTCGCGGTGCTCGACGCGATAGGCACCGACGAGCGCAGCGCCACCTGATTTTCGGCCTCCGCGCAAGGCCGTAGCATCGTTCTCATGGCCATCGATGTGACGGTGCTGCGAGTGTTCACCGATGCGGACGGAGAATTCGGCAACCCGCTCGGCGTCGTCGACGCAGCAACGGTTGATCCGGCCGATCGGCAGCGCATCGCCACCCAGTTGGGTTACAGCGAAACCATTTTCGTCGACGTGCCGCAACCCGGCGCCAACACCGCACACGCGAGGATCTTCACGCCCACCATCGAACTGCCCTTCGCCGGTCATCCGACGGTCGGCGCGTCGTGGTGGCTGCGCGATGTCGGCCGTCCGATCCACACGCTGCAGGTGCCGGCAGGAGTCGTGCAGGTCAGATACGACGACGCGGAGGCCGCTGTCAGGGCCCGCGCGCAATGGGCGCCGGATTTCGCGATCTACGATCTGCAATCCACCGACGAGCTGTTCGCCGCTGATCCCGACGACTATCCCGAGGACGTCGAGACCTATCTGTGGACGTGGACCGACAGGGACAAGGGCGAAATTCGCTCCCGAATGTTCGCCGTCAGCCTCGGCGTGCCCGAGGACGAGGCGACCGGTGCGGCTGCGGTGCGCATCACCGACTACCTCAGCCGCGACCTCACGATCGTGCAGGGAAAGGGTTCCGTCATCCAGACCCGATGGAGTGACGATGGTTGGGTGTGGGTCGCCGGACGCGTGGTCAGCGACGGGATCAGGCAGCTCGATTGACGGCTGCGAGTGTCAGCCGAGCTAAAGCACCTGACGGTGCGCCCGCAACGCCTCGATCTCGCGTTCGAAATCGTCCGCGGACGAGAACGACCGGTACACGGAGGCGAAACGGAGGTAGGCGACCTCGTCGAGATCGCGCAGCGGCCCGAGGATCGCCAACCCGACCTCATGGCTGGGCACTTCCGGCGAACCGGTGGCGCGCACGGCGTCCTCCACCTGCTGCGCCAACAGCATCAGCGCGTCGTCGTCGACGTCGCGGCCCTGACAGGCCCGGCGCACGCCCTTGATGACTTTTTCACGGCTGAACGGCTCGGTGACCCCGCTGCGTTTGACGACCGCGAGTACGGCGGTTTCCACCGTGGTGAAGCGGCGTCCGCACTCCGGGCATGAACGACGACGCCGGATCGCTTGACCCTCGTCGGTTTCCCGCGAATCGACGACCCGGGAATCGGGGTGGCGGCAGAACGGACAGTGCATGACTGCTCCTTCACCGCACCGACAGACTTCCGAATCGAACGCCTCCGAGCGTACCTTTGCACCCTGCCGGGACGCGAAGGTCCGCGTCGATTGAGGCCTGCCGGACCTGCGTCGGCATCATGGCCGTTGTGCGGCAGCGCGATTCACCGCGCATGACACGCGTCAGCCGACCGGGGCGATCAGGGTCTGCCCTGCGTCAAGCGACGCGGACTCGAGCTGGTTGAGTTCGCGGATGCGGTCGACGACATGGGCGACGGGCGCATCGGGTGCAACCCGGTGAGCGACGTGCGCGAGCGTCTCCCCCTCCTGCACCTGGACCACAGAAAGTGTGTCCGGCACCGGCGACGACGAGCCTGCGGTACCGACAACTCCGCCGAACTGCGCCACCAGGCCCAGCCACACGGTGATCAGCGCCGCCAGCAAGGGCCAGACCGACGGTGGCGGCAGGAGTGATCGGGCGCCTGCGATGCGAAGCGCGGGACATGACCACGCCGGGACCGCGGTAGCGCATCGGCGCCCCCGCCGGCCGCCGCCGGCTCGGCGGTGTTCGGTACGGACGTCGCGCTGCAGGCGGGCGCACAGCCCCCTGCACGACCGGTACTGCGAGGACTTCCCGTGTGTCCAGAACTGTCATCTGCCTTGCCTTTCGCTCCGCTGGTTCGCTCGTGTGTTCGAAGATTACTCGATCAGGTGTTCGATTAATAGAACATGTGATCGAACTGTTGCAGAACGATAGAGCAGGCCACCGACAAAACGGTGCGGACGTCCCTCGTCGGCACATCGATCGCGACACGCCTCGAACACATGTTTGATTATCGGTCCTGCTGGCGACTACATTCAGCGCCATGAGCGAGGACCGCACCGACACTCACCCCAGCGCAGCTAGTGGCGGCCTGACCGAGCGCCAGCGCACGATCCTGCAGGTCATCCGCGCCTCGGTGAGCAGCCGAGGCTATCCGCCGAGCATCCGGGAGATCGGCGACGCGGTGGGCCTGACGTCCACCTCGTCAGTCGCGCATCAGCTGCGGACGCTCGAGAAGAAGGGCTTCCTGCGCCGCGATCCGAACCGCCCGCGCGCTGTCGACGTCCGCGGCGCCGACGATTTCGTGACTCCCATCGTGAACACGGATGTAGCGGGCTCCGACGCGCTACCTGAGCCGACGTTCGTACCGGTGCTCGGCCGCATCGCGGCGGGCGGTCCGATCCTTGCTGAGGAGGCCGTCGAGGACGTCTTCCCGCTACCCCGCGAACTCGTCGGCGAGGGGTCGCTGTTCCTTCTCAAGGTCGTCGGCGACTCGATGGTCGATGCAGCGATCTGCGACGGCGACTGGGTGGTGGTGCGTCAGCAGAACGTCGCCGACAACGGCGACATCGTCGCGGCGATGATCGACGGTGAAGCCACGGTCAAGACCTTCAAACGCACGCGCGGTCAGGTGTGGCTGATGCCGCACAACCCGGCCTTCGACCCGATTCCGGGCAACGACGCGGCGGTTCTCGGCAAGGTCGTCACCGTGATCCGGAAGATCTGACCCGATCAGTCGGCCTTCACGAACCCGTTGGCTCGGGCGAACTCCTCGTTGACGAAATACACATCCGCCGGAATGTGGTCGTAGAGATCGCTGTCCGGCCCCCAGTACAGCCCGGACTTGGTGTCCGCTTTGATCGAGTAACCGTCGGGGGCGGTATAGGGATCGTCGAGCGGTAGCCGGAACGCGGTCTGGACTGCCGGAGGTGCGGCGGTGTCGGGGTCGGGCGGCGGGGGCGACGTCACGGGCTCGTCGAATTCCTGCGGCGGCTCGTCGAGTTCGATCGACGAGTGCCTACCCGGGCTCGCGTCCGACTCTGCGGGGATCGGCGTCGGAGCGGTGTCGGAGTCGTCGGGCTCGGGTTCGAGTTCGAGTTCGGAGAACTCGTCGCTGTCATCGTCCGACTCGTCGAGAGCAGGTTCGGAGAACGTGTCTCCACTGCCGCCGCCAAGACCGTACGGTCCCGAACCAGGGGTCCTTCCGTAGCTTTCGTCCAGTCGCACTCTGCCGTACTCGTCGGATCCCGCCAGGCGCAGCGCCTCGGCCTCGGCTGCGGTGTCGTGGTTGGGGTCGACATCGAATCCGGAGTCGAAGCCGGAGTCGGACTCCGCCTCGGACTCGAACCCCGAGTCGAACGGGCCCTGTCCGTCGTCGTTGCCGCCCCGCCGGTTGCGAACCGTCGCAACCAGAATCAGACCGATCAGGATGAGCAGCGGGATGCCCGCCAGCAGCCACCACCATGACGGCGTGAACCAGCTGCGCTCCTTCGACTTGGGCGCTGCGGCGGTGGAGGCGTCCGACGGTTCGTAGCCCGGCACGGTCAGGCCGGCCAGGCCGGAAGCCAGGTTGGCAGGCTCCGTACTGAACTTGTTGGTCTGCTTGTCGAAGGAGATCTCGCCGCCGGTGAACCGCTGGGAGATGACGTTGCCGTCCTCCGACTGATCGGCCACCGGAGGACCGAGCGAACCGACAGCACCACCGAGTTTGTCCCAGGCAGCGTTCATCGCGCCGCGCACGATGAACGCTCCGTAATCGGGCGTCCAGAAAATCAGCGGCTTGTCCTCGGCGGAGAACGTGGCGATTCGACTGCCCGTCTTCAGTCCGCCGTCGGCGTCGTTGCTCGTCGGGAGGCCCAGGTCGCTCTGCGGACCGCCGACGGACTCGTACTTCTTCAGAACCTGGCCGCTGACGACGTTCGCCCCGGTGGCGGGGCTGTAGAAGATCTTGCCGCCGGCGAAGTCCTGCCCTGCACCGTCGGGGCCGATCGCATACTGCGGTCCCTGCTTGGCGCCGAGCGGCCCGAGCGGCCCGCCTGCCGCCCGACGCGCGGCATTGATCGCCGAGGTGGCGTCGTCTGGCACGGTCAGTCCGGCCAACTGCCCCGCGAGGTCAGCCGGCACAGTGGTGAATTCCTTGGTGGACCGGTTCCAGGTGAGCTCACCGCCGGTGAACTTCTGCGACACCAGATCGCCTCTGAAGACCTCGTCCTCGGTCGGAACGCCAAGGGCGCCCGCCGAGCCGCCGAGCCTGTCCCAAGCGGCGTTGATCGCCCCCCGGACGACATGTGCACCCGTGTCCGGCGTCCAGAAGATGACCGGCTTGTCTGCCGCGCTGAACGTCGTGTTGCGGCTGCCAGGAGCCTTGCCCGGGCCCTCGTCAATTGTGGGGAAACCGAGGTCACCGTCAGCGGCGCCGCCGAGAGACTCGTACTTCTGCAGGATCGCGCCCGCCATGGGGTGGGCACCGGTCTCGGGGGTGAACAGGATCTTGCCGCCTGCGTAGTTCTGCCCGAACCCGCCGCCGACCGGATAGACGCCTCCGTCGCTCGGGCCCATCGGGCCCGCCACGCCTCCACTGGCGTCGTAGGCCCGGGTGATCGCGTCCGCGGCATCGGATTCGGGGGTCGCGGCCGCCACCGGCGACAGCACAAGCGCCACGGCCGCCGCCAGCACAGCAGCCGCCGTGCGGCCGAAAACGGAGCTCAGCAGGGCACGCTCCCCATCTCATCCACCCTCTCCGTGCTACGGCAAAGTCCCCCTGAAACTAGCGCGTTCACCTGCCGTGCGTCAGATAGACACGATATCGATAGGGTTGCGCGGTTCTCGCCGAACCGCGAATGCCGCGATCGAGCTACACGCCCAGCGAGCGTCCGATGATCTCCTTCATGATCTCGGTGGTCCCGCCGTAGATGGTCTGCACGCGTGCGTCCAGATAGGCCCGCGCGACGTTGTACTCCCTCATGTACCCGTAGCCGCCGTGCAGCTGAAGGCAGCGGTCGATCAGGTGCACCTGCTTCTCGGTGGAATACCACTTCGCCATCGACGCCTGCTCCGCGGACAGTTTCCCGTCGAGATGCAACCGGATGAACTCGTCGACCATGATGCGCACAACCGTTGCCTCCGTGGCCAATTCGGCCAGCAGGAAGCGGCTGTTCTGCTGGCTGCCGATCGGCCTGCCGAAGGCCTTGCGCTCCTTGGTGTACTGCAGCGTCTCGGTCAGCACGGCTTCCATCGCCGCAGCCGCCATCACCGCGATGTTCAACCGCTCCTGCGGCAGGTTCTGCATCAGGTAGATGAAGCCCATGCCCTCTTCGCCGAGCAGATTCTCGGCGGGCACCTTGACGTCTGTGAACGACAGCTCGGCGGTGTCCTGCCCGTCCAGACCGATCTTGTCGAGCTTCCGTCCGCGTTCGAAGCCCTCCATATCCCGCTCGACGACCAGCAGGGAGAAGCCCTGCGCGCCCTTGTCGGGGTCGGTTTGGGCCACCACGATCACCAGGTCGGCGTTGATGCCGTTGGTGATGAAGGTCTTGGCTCCGTTGAGCACGTAGTGGTCGCCCTGTTTGACCGCCCTGGTCTTGATGCCCTGCAGGTCACTGCCGGTGCCCGGCTCGGTCATGGCGATCGCCGTGATGATTTCCCCGGAACAGAACTTGGGCAGCCAGCGCTGCTTCTGCTCGTCGGTGGCCAGCTTGAGCAGGTACGGCGCGATGATGTCGTTGTGCAGGCCCCAGCCGATGCCGCTGTACCGGCCCGCCGTGGTCTCCTCGGTGATGATGCAGTTGTAGCGGAAGTCCGGGTTGCCGCCGCCTCCGTACTCCTCGGGCACGTCCATACCGAGGAAGCCCTGCTTGCCCGCTTCCAGCCAGACGCCGCGGTCGACGATCTTGTCCTTCTCCCACTGGTCGTGGAACGGCGCGACGTGCCGGTCCAGGAACGACCGGTAGGACTCGCGGAACAGATCATGCTCGGGCTCGAAGAGTGTGCGTTCGTACTTGACGACGTTGCCCATGGAGAACCTCCGGAAGTGAACGGCAGCTTTGCCACGACGATATACCAGCCAACCGGATGGTTGGTGACGGGTGCGCCGGTGTGACCTGCACCACCGACACGTGATGTGCGTTTAACGAACCGTTGATCCGGGGAACGAAACAGGCACCACCCCACCCGTAGGAGGAATGCGTCATGGCGGACAACAACAGCGGCCCCGAAGAGGCCATCAAGGGCGTCGTCGAGGGCGCAAAGGGCAAGGCCAAGGAGGTCGCGGGTGCCGTGAGCGGTCGCGACGACCTCTACAACGAGGGCAAGGCTCAGCAGGACAAGGCCGATGCGCAGCGCAACGCGGCCCAGAAGGAAGCCGAGGCGGAGAGCGCCCGCGCCGCGGCGAAGGTCGCCGAGGAGCGCCAGAAGGCCGAGCAAGAAGGCTAGGCACCTCAGAAGCGAAATGGGGCACCGAGGGGTGCCCCATTTTTCGTGCGAGCGGGCCGTCGGCGGCCTGCCCCACCCCGATCCCCGCTAATTCAGAACGTCGCGAACTCACTCAAGGCGGCCGCCAATCCGACCGGCACCCTCGCCTTGATCCGGGTGCCTTCTCCGGTGTGCTCGGTGGCGTCCACCCGGCCGTCGGCGTGCACCCGTGCCACGAGGTCTCCGCGGTCGTACGGAATGGTCACGTCGACGACGGTGTCGGTCGGAACCACCATTTGCGCCATCCGCTGCTGCAACGCCTCGAGGCCGTCACCGGTACGCGCGGAGACGAAGACGGCGCCGGGCAGCGCGCGCCGCAACTGGGCGAGCGTGAGGCCGTCCGCCGCGTCGATCTTGTTGACCACCAACAGCTCCGGGAGTTCATTGCCATCGTTATCGGCCACCACCTCGTTGACTACTTGGCGAACCGCCTCGATCTGCGCGAGCGGGTTGACGTCTGATCCGTCCACCACGTGCACCAGCAGGTCGGCGTCGACGACCTCCTCCAGCGTCGACCGGAAAGCCTCGACGAGCTGGGTGGGCAGGTGGCGGACGAACCCGACGGTGTCGGTCAGCACGAACGGCCTGCCGTCGCCGAATTCGCCTCGGCGCGTTGTGGGTTCGAGGGTGGCGAACAGAGCGTCCTCCACCAGCACCCCCGCACCGGTGAGTGCGTTGAGCAGACTGGACTTGCCGGCGTTGGTGTAGCCGACGATCGCGATCGACGGGACGTCGCTGACGAGTCGGCGGCTGCGCTGGGTGTCGCGAACCTTCTTCATCGCCTTGATGTCGCGGCGCAGCTTGGCCATTCGCTCACGGATCCGGCGGCGGTCCGTCTCGATCTTCGTCTCGCCGGGACCGCGCAGGCCGACGCCGCCGCCGCTGCCGCCTGCGCGTCCGCCGGCCTGCCGGGACATCGACTCTCCCCAGCCACGCAGGCGCGGCAGCATGTATTCCATCTGCGCCAGCGCAACCTGCGCCTTGCCCTCCCGGCTGGTCGCGTGTTGGGCGAAGATGTCGAGGATCAGGGCGGTGCGGTCGATGACCTTCACCTTGACCGCCTTTTCCAGGGCGGTCAGCTGGGCAGGACTCAGTTCGCCGTCGCAGATGACGGTGTCGGCTCCGGTCGCGAGCACGACCTCGCGAAGCTCCTGCGCCTTGCCCGAGCCGATATAGGTGGAGGCGTCCGGCTTGTCGCGACGCTGGATGAGCCCCTCGAGCACTTCCGATCCGGCGGTCTCGGCGAGTGCGGCCAGTTCGGCGAGACTGGCGTCGGCGTCGGCCGCACTGCCCTCGGTCCACACCCCGACCAGCACGACACGCTCGAGGCGCAGCTGGCGGTACTCGACCTCGGAGACGTCGGCCAGTTCGGTCGACAGACCGGCCACGCGGCGCAGCGCCGTGCGGTCCTCGAGAGCCAGCTCACCCGTGCTCGGGGTGCCGCGCGGGGGGAATTCGGGAGAAGTCATAGGCGAATAGAGATTCGCACGAAGCTCGTTGTACATGCACGTGAATTAACGCTGCTGCGCACGCCACCATTCCTCGGAGATCTCGCCGCCCGCGACCAGAACCGACGGGCCGCGCAGGAAGCTGCTGGCATCGGTGACGGTGACGCTGACCTCCCCGCCGGGGATGCGCACCGCGAGTGTTCCGGTGGCCTCGCCGTCATGCGCGAGCGCGGCGACGGCCGCGGCGACCGTTCCCGTTCCACACGAACGGGTTTCGCCGACACCCCGCTCGTGTACCCGCATCGCCACCGATCCATTCGACGGAGCCGTCAGCACCTCGACGTTGACGCCGTCGGGAAACTGCTGCGTGTCGAACCGGACCGGGGCGGCCACATCGAGGTGGGCCAGCTCGGCGGCGGTCAAGCCGGGAACCACGCAGGCCAGATGCGGGTTGCCCACGTCGACCGCCAGCCCGGCGAACGGCCTGCCGCCGACGAGCGCTTCACCGGTGCCCAGCTGATTGGCCTTGCCCATCTCGACGGTGACATCGGCGTTGGTGGCGTCGAAGGCGTGCAACACCACCGGCCGCGGGCCCGCCAACGAGCCGACGACGAACTCGTCGCGGGTCTCCAGGCCGCTGCTCCGCAGGAAGTGCGCGAACACCCGGACCCCGTTACCGCACATCTGGGCGATGGATCCGTCTGCGTTGCGGTAATCCATGTACCAGTCATGCTCGGCAACGCCTTCGGGCAGCCGGTCGAAGACGCCCGCGTTCGCGGCGGCACCCGCGGTGGTGACCCGCAGCACGCCGTCGGCTCCGATGCCGCGCCTGCGGTCGCACAGCGCGGCCACTGCGGCGGGCTCCAGCGGGAGCCGGCCGTCGAGGTCGGGCAGCAGCACGAAATCGTTCTGCGTGCCGTGGCCCTTGGCGAACATCACCTGATCAGGATACGTGTCGCCATATCCGGATGGTGTCGTCGACGTTGTCGGCCGCGGCGCCGTCGAGCCAGGTGATCCGGTGATCGCGGCGAAACCACGATCGCTGCCGTCGGACATAGCGCCGGGTCCCGCGCAACGTCGGCTCCCGCGCGGCCGCGCCGTCGCCGCCGTTGTCGAGGTCGTCGATCACCTGCGCGTAACCGAGCGCGCGAGCAGCGGTCACGCCGTTGCGCAGACCCCGGTCCAGCAGGGTACGCACTTCGTCGACGAGGCCGTCGGCGAACATCGTGTCGGTGCGCAGTGCCAGGCGCTGGTCAAGAGCGGCTGTCTCGGTGTCCAATCCAATGATGGCGGTGTCCCAGCGCGGCTCGCCGATCGTGGGCGCCGACGCGGCGAACGGCTGACCGGTGAGCTCGACGACCTCGAGCGCCCGCACGATTCGACGGCCGTCGGTGGCCAGGATCGACGACGCCGCCGCGGCGTCGACCCGGGCCAGTTCGGCGTGCAGGGCCGCGACGCCTGCCTCGGTCAGCCGCTGCTCCCACTTCGCCCGGACGGCGGGGTCGGTGGCGGGAAACGTCCAACTGTCGAGCAGGGACTGGATGTACATCATCGATCCCCCGACGATCACCGGCACCGCCCCCGCGGCCGCGATGCGCTCGACGTCGTCGGCCGCTTCTCGCTGATAGCGCGCGACGGTGGCGGTCTCGGAGACGTCCAACACGTCGAGTTGATGGTGGGGAATTCCGCGGCGTTCGGCGACCGCGAGCTTCGCGGTTCCGATGTCCATCCCGCGGTAGAGCTGCATGGCGTCGGCGTTGACGATCTCGCCGCCGATCCGCTCGGCCACCGCAAGCCCCAGCGCCGACTTGCCCGTGCCGGTCGGCCCGATGATCGCGAGCGGTCTCATGGGTGCCAGACGCCGGCGAAATATCCGACGCCGTAGGGCGCGCCCCGGTAGAACTCCTTGGCCGACCGCGGCGCTCCGAGGCCCGCCAGCACCTGGTAGGCGACCCTGCCGACGACGCCGCGGGGTGGGTGCGCCAGGGCTGAGACGTCCCCACCTGCCAGTGCATCGTCGAAAGCGGCCTGCACCGGGATCGAGTCGCAGTCGTAGCCGCCGGGAGCGGGCGGCGTGAGGGTGTGGAGGCCGTCGGCGACGACGACCACACCGATTGCCTCGCCCGCGGCGTCGATCTCGGCGCGCAGTCGCCTGCCGCGGTCAAGCGCCACATCGTCGTCGAGGTCGCCGGGAAAGACCCGCACCTCGGCGCTGGCCTGCGGATTCACCTCCCCGCGCAGCCAGGCCGTCACCAGTGCACACAGCGGCAGTTCGCCGGCGGCGGAGGCGGTGGGTGACAGGACGACGGGCAGGTCGACGCCGTAGCCCGCGAACGTGCCTGCCCGCTGCGGGCCGATGACCTCCTCCCCGGCTCCGACGCCGACGGCGATCCACCGCTGCGGCAGCGAGGTGGCGGCGGCGAACACGGCCTCGCGGAGGTCGGTCAGTTCGGCCGCGGCCGCCGACGCCAGCTCGGGAACCATGACCGGGGCCGACGGCACGATCGCGATGGCGCTCAGCACCCAACCAAACTATCTCCGCAGCCCTCAGGCGGGTTGGTCGGCAGCCGCGACTGCGGCCTCGCCACGAGCCAGCGCCGCCGTTGCGATCACCATGGTGGCCACCGCGGCCACGAGGGTGAACAACCCCTCGTCTCCGGGACGCAGCGCCTCGCCGAGGACCACCACGCCCAACACCGAGCCGACCACCGGTTCGGCGACGGTCATGGTGGGCAGCGACGCCGTCAGCGAACCGGCCCGAAACGACGCCTGCTGATATGCCGTGGCCGCGATGGCGACCACGGCCCACACGTACAGCTCCGGCGTGCGAATCACCGCCCAAAGACCGTCGTCGAGCCGGTCCACCACACCTTTGGTCAAGACGGCGAAGACGCCCCACAGAGCACCCGAGGCGAACCCGAGCAGCACTGCGCTCGCGGGTCCTTTGACGATGCCCGCGCCGAGCACGCACAGGATCAGCGCGGGCCCGAGCACCACGACCACGGCCGTCCACGTTTCCAGTGAGGCATGCGAATGGCCTGCCGTCGGATTGCCGACGGTCACGATCACCACCACCGACGCCGCTAGCAGCGCGGCCCACAGCCACTGCCAGCGCGTCACCCGGCGGCGCGTGATGCGTGCGTTGATCGGCAGCGCGAACAGCAGAGATGTCACGAGAATCGCCTGCACCAGAAGCACCGAGCCGAAGCCGAGCGCCGCGGCCTGCAACGCGAAGCCGGCGCCAGCGACCAGGCTGCCGAGCCACCACTGACGGTCGCGCAGCAGCCGGGTGAACAGCTCGAGATGGCTGACGGGCTCGTCGGTGATCTCGTGCGCCGAGCGCTGATGCATGACGTCGCCGATTGCGATGAAAAAGGCGGCACCGAGTGCGAGCAGGGCGGCGATATCCGCCTTGGCCATCGATCACCTCTCGTCGTCGTCGGTGCCGAGCCTAGGCAAATGGTGGCATCGGCGTACGGGCGCCCGAGGACCTGTTTGAATAGCGGACGAAGCGATGGGCGCCGCGTCGCGCGGCAGGTGCGCGGTGATGCCCGCGCGGAGGGTACGAGGAACCGAAGATGACGACGTCAAGCGAAGCCGGCGGACACGAGGCCACCTCGGAATCGGTGACGACCGCGCCGAAACCCGCTCCCCGTCCCGGACCGCCGCGGCCGGGCCCGCGGCCCGGTCCGACACCGGCCGCCGCACACCCCGCACACGTCACCCCTTCCAGCGATCCGCACCGATTCGGCCGCGTCGACGCCGACGGCACCGTGTGGTTGATCAGCAGCTCCGGCGAACGGAACATCGGGTCCTGGCAGGCGGGTGACCCCGAGGCGGCGTTCGCCCATTTCGGACGGCGTTTCGACGACCTCGACACCGAGGTGGCGCTGATGGAGAGCCGGCTGACGACGGGCACGGGTGACGCCCGCAAGATCAAATCGGCCGCGACGGCGCTCGCCGAGAGCCTGCCCACCGCCTCGGTGCTCGGCGACATCGACGCGCTGGCGGCACGGCTGACGGCGATCATCGAGCACGCGGACACCGCCGCGGCCGCCGACAAGGCAAAGCGCGAGGAACACCGCGCCGCGCAGGCCGCGCGCAAGGAGGCGCTCGCCGCCGAGGCCGAGGAGCTGGCCAACAACTCCAACCAATGGAAGGCCGCGGGCGACCGTTTGCGCGAGATCCTCGATGAGTGGCGCACGATCAGCGGTCTCGACCGCAAGACCGATGACGCGCTGTGGAAGCGCTACTCCGCCGCGCGCGAGGCGTTCAACCGCAGGCGCGGAGCGCATTTCGCCGAGCTCGACCGCGAGCGGGCGGGTGCGCGGCAGGCCAAGGAGGCCCTCTGCGAGCGGGCTGAGGCGCTG
Source organism: uncultured Actinomycetota bacterium (assembly GCA_963786995.1). Classification (GTDB taxonomy): domain Bacteria; phylum Actinomycetota; class Actinomycetes; order Mycobacteriales; family Mycobacteriaceae; genus Mycobacterium. The sequence goes on from CAWBBH010000014.1 coordinate 884,181, forward strand.
GCCGACTCCACCGACTGGGGTCCCACCGCGGGTGCGTTCCGCGAGCTGCTGGCGGAATGGAAAGCGGCGGGCCGGGCGAGCAAGGATGTCGACGACGCGTTATGGCAGCGGTTCAAGGCCGCCCAGGACACCTTCTTCGCCGCGCGCAACGCCGTCTCCGCCGAGCGCGACGCGGAGTTCCGCGCCAACGCCGACGCCAAGGAAAAGCTGCTAGCGGAGGCCGAGAGGCTCGACACCTCCGACCTGGACGCCGCGCGCGCGGCGCTGCGGCACATCGGCGACAAATGGGACAAGATCGGCAAGGTTCCGAGGGAACGCAGCGCCGATCTGGAGCGGCGGCTGCGCGCGGTCGAGAAGAAGGTGCGCGACGCGCCGAGCCGCGGCGTCGATCCCGAGGCGCAGGCCCGGGCCGACCAATTTCGTGAGCGCGCAGAGCAATACGAGCGGCAGGCGGAGAAAGCTGCGGCCGCGGGCCGCACCAAGGATGCCGAAGCGGCGCGGGCCAGCGCCGAGCAGTGGCGACAGTGGGCGGAGGCCGCGGTCGAGGCGCTCGGCAGGAAGGGTTAGGTCTTCGCCGGCCCTTCGCCGTCGTCACCGTCGTCGTCGAGGCTTTCCAGCAGACCCCTGGTCTGGCGTTTCGCGACCGCCCGTCGACGCTCTTCCTCGGCGGCAAGCTGCAGCGCGGTGCGCGCCCACACCGCCCTGGCCCAGTTGTAGGTCAGCACGATCACGGTGATCCACGCGATGACCAGGCCGAGCCCGGGTCCGGGGTAGGACTCTGGGGCGGTCTGACGCGACCACACCGCCAGCAGTCCCGAAAAGGACGCCACAGTGGACCCGGCCAACGCGATCCACGCCAGCGCCCACCGCCTCGTCAGCAGGGCGAGCATCGAGAAGCCGACGCTGAACACCAGCGTCAACCAGATGAACACCCGCGATGGAAGTGAGATCCCCGCGCCGAGTGCGGTGTCGTTGCCCGCAAGCACATCCCAGCCTCGCGCGCCGCCGGTGTGCGGAAGGATGAAGGTCAGCAGCAGGACGAAGACCGCGATCGCGATGGCCAGCGCCCGTGGGCCGGGATCGATCTCCCGCGCGACCCGGCGTTCGGCCGCCTCGATGTCGCCTTTGAAGTCTTCGAAGTCGCCGTCCTTGGGAAGGTCGCCGGTCACTGCGCACATCCCGATGCGGTCAGCCCTGTTACGGGCGCCCCGATGCCGGGCATGCCGAGCCGCACACCGTTGGGCCGTCGGCCCGCTTCGTGGGCGTCTCCCGCGCGGGTGCGCCGGTGCGACAGCACCGCTCCGTCGGCGATCAGGTGGTGCGGCGCAGCGCCGGTGACGACTGTGGTGACGATGTCCCCCGGCCGGACGTTCGATTCCATCGGGGTGAAGTGCACCAGCCTGCCGTCGCGGGCACGTCCGGACATCCGCGCGGTTCGGCTGTCCTTCCGCCCTTCTCCGACGGCAACCAGCAACTCGACCGTGCGACCGACCTGGGCGGTGTTCTCCTCCAGCGAGATTCGCTCCTGCAGATCGATCAACCGCTGATAACGTTCCTGCACAACCGCTTTCGGCAATTGGCCGTCGAACTCGGCCGCGGGGGTGCCGGGCCGCTTCGAGTACTGGAAGGTGAACGCCGCGCTGAAACGGGCGGCGGCCACCACGTCGAGCGTGTCGGAGAAGTCCTGCTCCGTCTCGCCGGGAAAGCCGACGATCAGGTCAGTGGTGATGGCGGCGTGCGGGATGGCGGTGCGCACCTTTTCGAGGATGGACAGGAACTTCTCTGAGCGGTACGAGCGTCGCATGGCCCGCAGCATCCGGTCGGAACCCGACTGCATCGGCATGTGAAGGGCCGGGCACACATTCGGCGTCTCCGCCATGGCCTCGATGACGTCGTCGGTGAACTCGGCGGGGTGGGGCGAGGTGAAGCGGACTCGTTCCAACCCGTCGATCCGTCCGCATGCGCGCAGCAGCGCTGCGAAAGCCCCGCGGTCGCGGGGTTGCTCTGGGTCGGAGAACGAAACGCCGTAGGCGTTGACATTCTGCCCGAGCAACGTCACTTCGAGCACGCCTTGGTCCACCAGTGCCTGGACTTCGGCCAGCACGTCACCGGGCCTGCGATCGACCTCTTTGCCGCGCAAAGCGGGCACAATGCAGAACGTGCAGGTGTTGTTGCATCCGACCGAGATGGAAACCCAACCGGCATAGGCAGATTCCCGTGCGACCGGCAGATTGGACGGGAATTCCTGCAGAGCTTCGACGATTTCGACCTGTGCTGTCCTGTTGTGCCGTGCCCGCTCCAGCAGGGTCGGCAGCGATCCGATGTTGTGCGTGCCGAAGACCACGTCGACCCACGGAGCCCGGCGCAGCACCGCGTCGCGGTCCTTCTGCGCGAGGCAACCGCCGACGGCGATCTGCATGTCGGGGTCGGCCTGTTTGCGCGGCACCAGGTGGCTGAGGTTGCCGTACAGCTTGTTGTCGGCGTTCTCGCGCACCGCGCAGGTGTTGAACACCACCACATCGGCGTCGGCGCCGTCGGCCGCACGCCGGTACCCCGCGGCCTCCAGCAGGCCGGCGAGCCGCTCGGAGTCGTGCACGTTCATCTGGCAGCCGTAGGTGCGCACCTGGTAGGTCCGCGTGCGCGCCGACGAGCGCTGGCGCGTGGGGCCAACACTTTCAGCAGCCGTCGATATCACCCGGCCCATGTTACGGGCGGCATCGGCGCGTTAATTGAGCGGATTCACGAGTTGGAGACAAGCTGCGCGTTCCCTGGGTAAGGTCACCACCCATGGGCACGCCGATGGTCTCGATCAAGGCCGTCAACAAGCACTTCGGCGACCTTCACGTTCTCAAGGACATCAACCTCGACGTCGACCGGGGAGAGGTCATCGTGGTGCTCGGGCCGTCCGGTTCCGGCAAATCGACCTTGTGCCGCACCATCAATCGGCTCGAGACCATCGAATCCGGCACGATCGAGATCGACGGCGTGGTTCTGCCGGACGAGGGACGCAAACTGGCGCAGCTGCGTTCCGACGTCGGCATGGTGTTCCAGTCCTTCAACCTGTTCGCGCACAAGACAATTCTGGACAACGTCACGCTGGCGCCCAGAAAGGTTCGCAAAGCGTCCAAGGAGGACGCCCGCAAGCGCGCGATGGAACTGCTCGACCGCGTCGGCATCGCCAACCAGGCCGACAAGTACCCCGCCCAGCTATCCGGCGGTCAGCAGCAGCGGGTGGCGATCGCGCGGTCGCTGGCGATGAACCCGAAGGTGATGCTGTTCGACGAGCCGACCAGCGCGCTGGACCCCGAGATGATCAGCGAGGTGCTGTCGGTGATGACCTCGCTGGCCAAGGAGGGCATGACGATGATTGTGGTGACCCACGAGATGGGCTTCGCCCGCGGCGCCGCCAACCGGGTGGTGTTCATGGCCGACGGCGCCATCGTCGAGGCGGCCGAGCCAAAGGAGTTCTTCAACAATCCCCGTTCTGAGCGCGCCAAAGATTTCCTCGGAAAGATCCTCAAGCACTGATGCCACCAACGCCCCGGCGAAAGGAATCCACCATGCCGTCCTTCCCATTGCGCCCATCGCGCCCATTGCGCGCCTTCGGCGTCGTCGCACTGGCCATCGCACTGCCGTTCGCGGTTTCGGCCTGCGGCGGTGGCGGTGGTGACGAGAACTCCATCGTGATCGGCACCAAGGTCGACCAGCCCGGCCTGGGCCAGAAGAATCCCGACGGCAAGATGAGCGGCTTCGACGTCGACGTCGCCACCTATGTGGCCAAGGAGCTGGGCTATTCCCCCGAGCAGATCGAGTGGAAGGAATCTCCGTCCGGCCAGCGCGAGACGCTGATCCAGAACGACCAGGTGAAATTCATCGCCGCGACGTACTCGATCACCGACGCCCGCAAGGAGAAGGTGACCTTCGCCGGGCCGTACCTGGTCACCGGTCAGAGCCTGCTGGTGAAGGCGGACAACACCGACATCGTCGGCGCGGACTCGCTGCAGAACAACAAGAAGCTGTGCTCGGTGTCCGGTTCGACGCCCGCCCAGCGCATCAAGGACAAGTACCCCGGCGTCCAGCTGCAGCAGTACGACACCTATTCGGCGTGCGTCGAGGCGCTGAAGAACGGCGCCATCGACGCCGTGACCACCGACGAGGTCATTCTCGCCGGCTACGCGGCGCAGACCCCGGGCGCGTTCAAGATCGTCGGCGAGCCGTTCTCGGAGGAGAACTACGGCATCGGCCTGAAGAAGGACGACACCGAGCTGTGCACGAAGATCACCGATGCGCTGAAGAAGATGGAGTCGGACGGCGCATGGAAGGCCGCGTGGGACAAGAACCTCGGCCCGGCTGGTCTGGCCGCCCCGGCGCCGCCGACGCCCGCCGACTGCTGATCCCCGCCCAGCCGACGCGCCGCCTGTGAACACCGAGATCCTGCCCGGCTTCACCGTCGGCCAGATCATCGAGGCGTTCTGGACGACGATTCAGCTGACGGTGTTCTCGGCGATCGGCGCGCTGATCCTCGGCACGGTGCTGGCCGGGATGCGGCTGGCACCGGTGCCGATGCTCAACTGGATCGGCACGACCTACGTCAACGTGGTCCGCAACACCCCGCTGACGCTGATCATCCTGTTCTGCTCGTTCGGTCTCGCCCAGACGTTGGGAATCACCCTGGTCGACTCCCAGTCGGCGACGTCGATCGAGGACAGCAACTTCCGGTTGGCCATCCTCGGATTCACCGTCTACACGGCGTCTTTCGTCTGCGAGACAGTGCGTTCCGGCGTGAACACAATTCCGCTGGGCCAAGCCGAAGCGGCCCGGTCGCTCGGCCTGACCTTCGGACAGAACCTGCGAATGGTACTGCTGCCGCAGGCTTTTCGCGCCGTCATCGCTCCGTTGGGCTCGGTGCTGATCGCACTGACGAAGAACACCACCATCGCGTCGGCGATCGGCGTCGCCGAGGCCGCGCTGCTGATGAAGGAGATGATCGAGAACACCGCGGCGCTGATCACCGTCGGGGCGATCTTCGCAGGCGGGTTCATCCTGCTGACGCTGCCGACGGGGCTGTTCTTCGGGTGGCTGGGTAAGCGGCTGGCGGTAGCACAGTGAGCTCGGCATCGGTTCTCTTCGACGCGCCGGGTCCGCGGGCGCGCGTACGCAACCACGTGATCTCGGCGGTCGCCGTCGTCGTCACCCTGCTGGTGATCTGGGTGATCTACTCCCGGCTGGAGTCCAAGGGCCAGCTGACCGCGGCGAAATGGGAACCCTTCCTCAGCGCGAACCTGTGGACGACCTACATCCTGCCCGGCGTGCAGGGCACATTGACCGCGGCCGCGGTGTCCATCGTGCTCGCGATGGTGCTGGGCTTCGCGCTTGGAGTGGGCAGGCTGTCGAGCCACAACGGCATCCGTTGGTTCAGCTCGGTGATCGTGGAGTTCTTCCGCGCGGTGCCGGTGCTGATCATGATGATCTTCGCGTATTTCCTGTTCGCGAAGTACGACGTGTTCGCGTCGAAACATCTCGCGTTGGCGGGCGTCATCACGGGTCTGACGTTGTACAACGGCGCCGTCATCGCCGAGATCGTGCGTGCCGGTGTGAACGCGCTGCCCCGCGGGCAGGGGGAGGCGGCGTCCTCGCTGGGCCTGCGCTGGGGGCAGACCATGCGGGCGATCCTGTTGCCGCAGGCCGTCACCTCGATGCTGCCGGTGCTGATCTCGCAGATGGTCGTCGTGCTGAAGGACACCGCGATCGGCTACCAGATCACGTTTTTGGAGATGGTGCGGCAAGGCACGCAGGTCGGTTCGTCCTACGGCAACTACGTCCCGGCGCTGATCGTCATCGCGGTCCTGATGATCTCGGTGAACTTCGCGCTGTCGTATTTCGCGGTGTGGCTGGAGGGTCGGATGCGACGCTCCAGGCGAGGGCCTGCACCGATGCACGTCGACCAACCCGTCACGCAGGGTACGTTCGCCGGAGGCGGCGGCGGCACAATCTAGCGGGCGTGCGCTCGGCACAGTCCTGCAGTTGTCGGGCCGTCGGTGGCTGATAGAACGACAGCACCACGTGCCGTCAACGACGTCGCCGCCAAGCTGCAACGCACAGCCAAAGATCAGGAGCAGTGGTGGTCGATCAGCCTGTCGACCGACTACGCCGAGGATTAGATGTCCCGGCGCTCACGCTCGTTGGCGAGCGCAACCTTGACCACGTCGAAGGCCATGGTGGGGTGGTAGCCGCGCCTGGCGAGCATGCCCACCAGTCGGCGGGTCAGCTTGGCCTCGTCGTCGGTGTTGCGTTCGCGGCGCAGCTTGTCGGCGACCAGCTGCTCGGCCCGCTGGCGTTCGGCACCCGGGTCGATGTCGGCCAGCGCGGCGGTGATCACCTCGTTGTCGACGCCCTTGGTGCGGAGTTCGGCGGCCAACGCGCGCTTGCCTTTTCCGGCGTTGACCCGCCGCGAGCGCACCCACTGCTCAGCGAAGTCGGTGTCGTCGATGAGCCCGACCTCGGTCAACCGGTCGAGCACCTGGGTCCTGACGTCGTCGGGGTAGCCGCGCTTGGCCAGCTGGCCTTCCAGCTCGGCGCGGGTGCGTGCCCTCGCGGTGAGCAGGCGCAGGCAGAGCGCCCGCGCCTGCTCCTCGCGGGAGAGTTCAGCAGACTTAGAAGTCAACGGGTGCCGGCAGGACTTCGTCGTCGGTGACCACGGCGCCGATGCCCAGCTTCTCCTTGATCTTCTTCTCGATCTCGTTGGCCACGTCGGTGTTCTCGAGCAGGAAGTTGCGGGCGTTTTCCTTGCCCTGGCCCAGCTGCTCACCCTCGTAGGTGAACCACGAACCGGACTTGCGGACGAAGCCCTGCTCGACACCCATGTCGATGAGCGAGCCCTCCTTGCTGATGCCCTTGCCGTAGAGGATGTCGAACTCGGCCTGTTTGAACGGCGGCGACACCTTGTTCTTGACGACCTTGCATCGGGTGCGGTTACCGACTGCGTCGGTGCCGTCTTTCAGGGTCTCGATTCGCCGGACATCCAGGCGGACCGAAGCGTAGAACTTCAAAGCCTTACCGCCCGTTGTTGTTTCGGGTGAGTTGTGCACCATGACACCGTCTGCAAAGTAGTTGTGCGACCCTTCGACCTCGATATCAAAACGATCCATTTTTTGATAGTCCGTCTTCGACTCGATCTCAAGGACACGGGCTGGCATCAGTTGCATCGTTTGTTCAACAAACTGCGCATCGACCTTGAACTGACCACGGAACCGAGGCAGCAACTTGTAGGCCATGGATGGGTGTACATACGGCGCGATTATTTCCTGGAACTTTGTCGTCGCCCGCGTAGTGAAGACCAACACTGATTTGCCTGCCGAGCCAGCGCGCCGCAATCGGGTATCTAGCCCATGAGTATCGCGTAGGTATTCGCAAAGACGAACTCGCGACCCTTCGTTCATTGCTTCAACACAAATCTCAATCCGCCCACTACCTCCAGCAGTGCGCTGCTGTAGACCCTTGGAACGCTGAGCGAAAGAGCCGTCATCCATATACCAGATTGCCAGCGCAAGAGGAGTCAAACCCTTGAGATACTCCTCGGAAAGGAACTTCTTGCCGTCCCCTAGATACACCGCGGTACGCAACTCATGAAGTTCAGCGAGGGGACTGAAGTCAGCGAATACCGCACCCTTGTCATTGGTTGTTCGACTATGCGGGATGTTTTCGAGCAGTGAGACTTTCCAGTCGAGATACTCTGACTGCTTAGCGCCATGCCCCATACGCAACCTAGCACTTTCGGAACTCTGCCGGACAGGCGGCGAAAGGCATCCATCACCCATCAACGACCCCAACACGACTTCCCACTGCTGATCACTAAGAAGATTTGGTTGCGCCAACATCACGCGATCACCAATTCGGATATCTTCAGCTTCGCGCCATCCACCAGGAGTTCGGATTAGATGGTTACGAGTCATTGCTAAGCTAGCGTGACCCCGTCCTGTGCCGCCTCCGGCCCTATCGACCTTGAAGTGCAAAAACTCTTGCGTTTTGCCGTTATTAAACCAATTGATCACCTTGCGAGGCACGATTCGTCCGGACTCAAAGTCATATGACAACACTTCGACGTCCATTTTTTGGTTGACGATCTTGCCCAACTTTTCAGTAGAGCCATCGGCAAGAGTGACATTGGTGTACCAGGACCCACACCCGAACATCACGCCGATCTTCTCGCGAAGCTGGTTGATGAAGATCGCGGTGGTGCCCGAGTTGTTCAGCGCGCCGGTCATCTTCCGCAGCGCCTGGCTCATCAGCCGGGCCTGCAGGCCGACGTGGCTGTCGCCCATCTCGCCCTCGATCTCGGCGCGCGGAACGAGTGCGGCCACCGAGTCGATGACCAGGATGTCCAGCGCGCCCGACCGGATCAGCATGTCGGCGATCTCCAGCGCCTGCTCACCGGTGTCGGGCTGGGACACCAGCAGCGAGTCGGTGTCGACGCCGAGCTTCTTGGCGTACTCCGGGTCCAGCGCGTGCTCGGCGTCGATGAACGCCGCGATACCGCCCGCAGCCTGGGCGTTGGCCACCGCGTGCAGTGCGACGGTGGTCTTACCCGAGGACTCCGGACCGTAGATCTCGATCACCCGGCCCCTGGGTAGCCCGCCGATGCCGAGCGCCACATCCAGCGCGATCGAACCGGTGGGGATGACGGAGATCGGCTGGCGCACTTCGTCGCCGAGCCGCATCACCGAGCCTTTGCCGTGATTCTTCTCGATCTGCGCGAGCGCCAGCTCGAGGGCTTTCTCGCGATCGGGGGCCTGTGCCATGGGGTGGTCTCCATCTCTTTCGACTTCAGTGATCGATTCTCGATCGGTTGGCCGTGACGTTAGAGGTAGGTGCCGACAAGTCGTCGTCTGCTGTCGCCCACAGTAGACGAACACGTGTTCGATTCAAGCGGACACGCCGATTGGCGGCGGGCCGGCGGAGAATCGGCCTATCGTGGGGTCCACCGGCTCGGCAGAGCGGACAGATATGCACGAAATGGCGATCACGCAGAGCGTTGTCGACGCGGTGTGTTCCCACGCCGCGGGTCGCCGCGTGCACAGCGTCAAGCTCGAGGTCGGCGAGCTGTGCGCAGTGGTCCCCGATTCCATGCAGTTCTGTTTCGAACTCGCCACCCAGGGCACCGTGGCCGACGGCGCCGTCCTGGATCTCGATATGCAGCCCGGCGCGGCCCGCTGCCGCACCTGCCAGCAGACCTTCGAGTTGCACGACCTGATCCTGTTGTGCCCCTGCGGAAGTGCCGATGTCGAGGTACTGGCCGGCCGCGACCTGCGAATCCTCTCGATGGAAGTGAGCTGACCATGTGCGCAACATGCGGGTGCGGTGACGACAGCGCCGTCATCACCGTGGCAGGGCACGACCACGTCCACGACGACCACCACAGCCACGAAGCCAACCACCACCACGACGACCACGCCCACGACGGCCATACCCACACCGAGACCATCTCGCTGGAGCAGAGGGTTCTCCAGAAGAACGACCTGCTCGCCGAGCGGAATCGGCAGTGGCTCGCCGAGCGCGGCATCCTCGCGCTCAACGTCACCAGTTCCCCCGGCGCGGGCAAGACGACGCTTCTGGAGCGCACCATCCGCGAGTTGACCGCCGACCGGCCTGTCGCCGTCATCGAAGGCGATCAGGAGACGCTGCTCGACGCCGAACGAATCCGTGCCGCAGGCGCGCACGCGGTGCAGGTCAACACCGGAGCCGGCTGCCATCTCGACGCCGACATGGTGCACCGCGCCCTGCACGCGCTGGCACCCGAGTCCGGGTCGCTGCTGTTCATCGAGAACGTCGGCAATCTGGTCTGCCCGGCGCTGTTCGATCTCGGCGAGCGCAGCAAGGTGGTGGTCATCTCGGTCACCGAAGGTGCGGACAAGCCGCTCAAGTATCCGCACATGTTCGCCGCGGCGGGACTCGTGATCATCAACAAGGTTGATCTGCTGCCGTACGTCGACTTCGACGTCGAAACGTGTGCCGGCTACGCCCGATTGGTTAACCCCGGCGTCAATATCCTGCCGCTGTCCGCGACTACTGGTGAAGGTGTCTCAGCATGGTACGACTGGATCGCTTCGCAGGCGGATGCAACGGCAAACATAGGTATGTCATCAGATTCCGTTGACAAGACATTCGCGCCGGAGTAAACCGAGAAACTAGCGCTCGGAAAACGGGCGCCAACGTCCGACGTGGCGATTGGGGCCCCCAGCCCGGGCCCGGGAAGCTGTGACACATGCCAACTGAGGCAGCAGTCAAAGCGGAAGAAGCCTTGATCCATGTTCTGTGGATCAATGCGGGCCTGAGTTGCGACGGTGATTCTGTGGCGCTGACTGCCGCCACGCAACCCAGCATCGAGGAGATCGCCCTTGGCGCGCTCCCCGGGCTGCCCAAGATCGCCGTGCACTGGCCCCTTATCGATTTCGAGTGCGGACCAAACGGGGGTGCGGACGACTTCCTCGAATGGTTCTTCAAGGCCGACCGGGGAGAACTGGACCCGTTCGTGCTGGTCGTCGAGGGATCCATCCCGAACGAGCAGTTGAAGGACGAAGGCTACTGGTGCGGGTTCGGCAATGACCCCGCGACCGGACAGCCGATGACCACGAGCGAATGGCTGGACCGCCTCGCGCCCAAGGCCACCGCGATCGTCGCCGTCGGAACGTGCGCGACCTACGGCGGTATCCACGCGATGGCCGGCAACCCGACCGGAGCGATGGGTGTGCCCGACTACCTGGGGTGGGAGTGGAAGAGCAAGGCGGGCATTCCGATCGTGTGTGTGCCCGGCTGCCCGGCGCATCCAGACAACATGGCCGAGACGCTGACCTACCTGCTCTACATGGCCACCGAACAGGCGCCGATGATTCCGCTCGACGACGCCCTGCGACCCAAGTGGCTGTTCGGTGCAACCGTGCACGAAGGCTGCGACAGGGCCGGCTACTACGAGCAGGGCGATTTCGCGACCGAATACGGCTCGCCGAAATGCATTGTCAAGCTCGGCTGTTGGGGACCTGTCGTCAAGTGCAACGTGCCCAAGCGAGGCTGGATCAACGGCATCGGCGGTTGTCCGAATGTCGGTGGTATCTGCATCGGGTGCACGATGCCCGGCTTCCCGGACAAGTTCATGCCGTTCATGGACGAGCCGCCGGGCGGCACGCTGTCGTCGACCGCGTCCGGACTGTACGGGTCCTTGATCCGTCCTCTGCGCGCAATCACCGGGCGCACTCTCGACAAAGAGCCGAAGTGGCGCCACCCCGGTAAGAAACTCGAAACCGGAGCGACTCGCACCTGGTAGGTGCGAGTTCCTTCGGCGCACACGGCGGGCAATTCCCGTTTCCGGCGAAATGCCCTGTGGCGCAGTGGACCCCGAATAGAGAGAGAATTTGCGATGACAACGATCATCCCCGAGCCGTCACACGTCAAGCGCGATCCCGGCCAACTCGTCGAGATGGCATGGGACCCCATCACCCGCATCGTCGGCAGCCTGGGCATCTACACCAAGATCGACTTCGAGAACCGCGAGGTCGTCGAATGTCACAGCACCTCGTCGATCTTCCGGGGCTACTCGATCTTCATGAAGGGAAAGGATCCCCGCGACGCGCACTTCATCACGAGCCGCATCTGCGGTATCTGCGGTGACAACCACGCCACCTGCTCGTGCTACTGCCAGAACATGGCGTACGGCGTCAAGCCGCCGCATCTCGGTGAGTGGCTGGTCAACCTCGGCGAGGCCGCGGAATACATGTTCGACCACAACATCTTTCAAGAGAACCTGGTCGGCGTGGACTATTGCGAGAAGATGGTGTCGGAGACCAACCCGAGCGTGTTGGCCAAGGCCGAGAACACCCAGGCGCCCAATGCCGAGGCGCACGGCTACCGGACCATCGCCGACATCATGCGGGCGCTCAACCCGTTCACCGGCGAGTTCTACCGGGAGGCGCTGCAGGTGAGCCGGTGGACGCGAGAGATGTTCTGCCTGATGGAAGGACGCCACGTCCACCCGTCCACGCTGTATCCCGGTGGCATCGGCACCACCGCCACCATCCAGCTGATGACCGACTACATGTCGCGGCTGATGCGCTACGTCGAATTCATGAAGAAGGTCGTGCCGATGCACGACGACCTCTTCGACTTCTTCTACGAAGCGCTTCCCGGCTACGACCAGGTCGGCCTGCGCCGAACGCTGCTCGGTTGCTGGGGCTCCTTCCAGGATCCCGAGGTCTGCAATTTCGAGTACAAGGACATGGAGAAGTGGGGCAACGCCATGTTCGTCACGCCGGGCGTGGTGATCGACGGCAAGTTGCACACCCACTCGCTGGTGGACATCAACCTGGGCATCCGGATCCTGTTGGGGCACAGCTATTACGACGACTGGACCGACCAGGAGATGTTCGTCAAGAGCGACCCGCTCGGCAATCCGATCGATCGGCGCCACCCGTGGAACCAGCACACCAATCCGCGTCCGCAGAAGCGGGACTTCGACTCGAATTACAGCTGGGTCATGTCCCCGCGGTGGTTCGACGGCACGGACCACTTGGCACTCGACACCGGCGGTGGCCCGCTGGCCAGGTTGTGGTCGACCGCACTCGCAGGCCTGGTCGACATCGGCTATGTCAAGGCCACGGGTACCAGCGTGCAGATCAACCTGCCGAAAACCGCGCTCAAGGGCCCGGTTTCATTGGAGTGGAAGGTGCCGCAGTACGGCAGCAACACGATCGAACGCAATCGCGCCCGTACATATTTCCAGGCCTATGCGGCCGCATGCGCGGTGCATTTCGCCGAGAAGGCACTCGTGGAGATCCGCGCGGGGCGCACGAAGACGTGGGAAAAGTTCGATGTACCCGAGGAAGGCATCGGTTGCGGGTTCACCGAGGCGGTGCGCGGGGTGCTCAGCCACCACATGGTCATCCGCGACGGCAAGATCGCGAACTACCATCCGTACCCGCCGACGCCGTGGAACGCGGCTCCACGCGACAGCTACGGCACGCCGGGCCCGTACGAGGACGCCGTGCAGGGGCAGCCGATTTTCGAGGAGAACAATCGCGAGAACTTCAAGGGCATCGACATCATGCGCACAGTGCGCAGCTTCGATCCGTGCCTGCCCTGCGGGGTGCACATGTATCTGGGTAAGGGGAAGACGCTGGAGAGGTTGCACTCCCCGACCCAATCCGTAACCGGGGAATGACATATGCCGTATCGCCCGGATAATCCCGAAGACGACGCGCAGTGGCGCACGGCGGGCGATCGGATTCAGAACCTCATCGACGCCAGCGCATCCGGTGGCGCCGTCGCGCGCGAACGCACGGAGCAGTTGGTCCGTGAGATCTCCGACCTGTACGGCGCCGGCCTCGAGCGGATGATGGCGATGGCTGTCCAAGCGCGTCCGGAGCTTGCGGACGCGTTCGCGGCCGATGACCTGATCGCCAGCCTGCTGCTGGTGCACGGGTTGCATCCGCACTCGGTCGACCGGCGAATCGAGGACGCACTCGACAGCGTGCGGCCCTACCTCGGCTCGCATGGCGGCGACGTCAACCTCCTCGAGGTCGACGGCGAGGTGGTGCGGTTGCAGTTCGCAGGCAGCTGCAAGAGCTGCCCGTCGTCGGCGGTCACGCTCGAGCTGGCCGTCGAGGACGCGGTGCGCGCCGCGGCACCGGAGATCTCGTCGATCGAGGTGGTCGCCGCGGAGCCTGATGCCAAGCCGGCCACGGTGATTCCGGCGGAGCAGCTGATGAGCCGCGTGCGCGCGCAACCCCAGGGTCACGCGTGGCATCCCGTGCCTGACATCGCCGACCTCTCGCCGGGAGAGGTCGGTGGGTTCGCGGTGGCGGGCACCACGGTGCTGGTGTGCCGGCTCGACGACCGATTGTTTGCATACCGCGACCGCTGCGGCGCGTGCGGTGAGTCACTGGCCGGTGCGGCGCTGCACCGTCGACTCGGCTCGGCCGACGCCGTGTTGCGGTGCCCGAGCTGCCATGCGCATTTCGACGTCGTCCACGCCGGCGCCTGCGTCGACGGAAACGGGAGCGCCGACGCCCATCTCGAACCGATTCCGCTCCTGGAACGCGACGGGGTTCTGTCGATGGCGGTCGCGGAGGCGGTAGAGGCATGACGGGCGCGTACGACGTTCTGGCCCGGATCCGCGCGGCACGGACGGCGCCGCAGCCGCCGGGCGAAAGCTGCGAGATGTGCTCGGAGGCGATCGCCGACGAGCACCAGCACGTGGTCAATGTCGAAGGCAGGCAGTTGATGTGCGTCTGCCGCGGCTGCTACCTGCTGTTCACCGACGAACAGGCCGAGCTGCGCTACCGCGCGGTCCCCGACCGTTATCTCGTCTTCCCGGACTTCGCGCTGGACCGGCGGCACTGGGAGGTCCTTCAGATACCTGTGGGGCTCGCGTTCTTCTTCAGGAACTCGACGCTCGACCGAACGGTGGCGTTCTACCCGGGGCCCGCCGGAGCGACGGAATCGGAACTCGACCTCGAAGCCTGGAACGACATTCGCGAAGCCGACCCCCGGGTGGACATGCTCGCCGACGACACCGAGGCCGTCCTCGTCCGGTTGCCGGACGACGAGACCGCGGCGACGCAGAGCTATCTGCTGCCCATCGACGCCTGCTACGAGTTCGTCGGCCGGCTGAGGATGCTGTGGCACGGCTTCGACGGTGGCCAGCAGGTGCGGGAGTTCATCGACGAGTTCTTTGCGCAACTGGACGACCGAGGCAAGGTTGTGACGAGATGACTTCCCGAAGGCGAGCGCGAGTGAGGATCGCAGCGAAGCGAGGACCGGAGCGAGTGGGAGGCGAGGCATGACGGACGTGACTTTTGCCGTCGTCGGAGTCGAGCCGGAACCCTATGCGGTCACCCCGATCCTGAACGCGCGGCTCGGTGTCGCGGCGGTGGGCGACGACCCCATCCATGCGATCGCGTTGCGCTGCCAGGTCCGCATCGAGCCGATGCGCCGCGGCTATTCCGACGACGAGGGCGCGGGCCTGGTCGACCTGTTCGGGCCGCGCGAGCGCTGGGCCACCACCATGCACAACTTCCAGTGGTTGCAGACGAGCGCGATGGTGCAGGGATTCAGCGGCGCGACTCAGGTCAACCTTCCGCTGGAATGCACCTACGACTTCGAGGTGGCGGCGTCGAAGTATATGCATGCCCTGCGCGACGGCACGGTGCCCCTGCAATTCCTTTTCAGCGGAACGGTTTTCTCAAAGGGATCACGGGGTTTCGCGGTGCAGCAGGTGCCGTGGGACCGCGAGGACCGCTTCGACATGCCGGTGTCGGTGTGGCGTGAGCTGATGGCTTCGCACTATCCGAACACCGGCTGGCTGCGGCTGAACCACGACACCGTCGAGGCGCTGGTCGCCTACCGTTCGGCACGCGGGCTTCTGTCGCTCGACGACGCCGTCACCTCGCTGCTGGCGGCCAGCTCGACCGAGGAACTCCGATGACCGCCGACGGGGACGGTGCATGATGACGGCTGCGAACCGGCTGCGAGCCCGCGCTGTCGCCGACGCGGTGCTCTACGAGGGCTATCTGCTCTATCCCTACCGCGCCAACTCCAGTAAGAACCAAGCCCGCTGGCAGTTCGGAGTACTTGGACCCCCGGGTGCCGCCGACGCCGGAATCGGCGAGGATGACTCGCTGTCGGCACAGGTCATCGTCGCGCCACGGATCAATCCGTCGATATCGGTCGAGGTGCGATTCCTGCAACTGCAGCATCGGGGCGTCGAAAAGGACGCCGGCGGCGGCAGATTCGAGCCCGTCGAAGAGCTGTCGTCGGGCTCGCAATCCTGGGTGCGCTGGGACGAGGCCGTCGAACGCGAGATCACCTTCGGGCCGCTCCCCATCGAATCGGATCTGCCGCAGACACTTCCGATCGAGATCGACGCGGGCACCGACATCGAGAACGTCGACGGCGGAAGGCTGGTCCGCACCCGTCGCGCATTACGGGCGCAACTGCAGATCGCCGCGGAATCCGACGACGGCTTCGTGCGCGTGACGATGGCGGTGCGCAACTGCGCCGCGCCCGCGGAGGACAAGGACGAAGCGATCGCCCTATCGCTGATCGGCACCCACCTGGTCGCCGAGATCGACGACGGCGACTTCGTGTCGCTCCTCGAGCCACCTGCACCGGCCGACAACGCGGTCGCCCGGTGCAGGCACCACCGCTGTTTCCCGGTGCTGGCCGGACCGGCCGGCGACCATGCGCTGATGCTGGTGTCGCCGATCATCCTGTACGACCACCCCGAGATCGCCGAGCAGAGCGAGGGCGCGCTGTACGACTCGACGGAGATCGACGAGATCCTGACGCTGCGCATCATGACGATGACCGACGAGGAGAAGGCCGCCGCCCGCGCCACCGATCCCCTCGCCGCGGCGATCATCGACCGGTGTGACTCGATGTCGCCCGAAGCGTTGCTGAACCTGCACGGCGTGCTCCGCGATCCGCATGCCGTCGACGATTCCGCAGGGCTGATCCCGGAAGTACCCGATGGCGTGGACTGGTGGGACCCGCTGGCCGACAACGCTGTTGCGCCCGACGTCGACGCCGTGCTCGTCAACGGCGTACCGGTGAGTCGTGGCAGCCGCGTTCGACTGCACCCGTCGCGCCGCGCCGACGCCCAGGATCTCTTCTTCGCCGACAAGATCGCAAAGGTCACCTCGGTGCACGAAACCGTCGACGGTGATCAGCACGTCGGCGTCGTTCTCGAAGACGACCCGGCCGCCGACCTGCACGAATGGTACGGCCGCTACCTGTACTTCGCACCCGATGAGGTCGAACCGTTGAATGAAAGGAATCCGACATGCAAACAGTAGGTGTGACGGCCACTGTCATAGCCGGAGTAATAGTGCTCGGTGCGGTGGTGGTGGGCGTCCGGTCCCTGCCAGATCTGCAGCGGTACCTGAAGATGCGGCGAATGTAGGCGTTGGCGAGGTGACCTCACGTCTCAGATTCTGGTAGCCGGTATCGGCAACATCTTCCTCGGCGACGACGGCTTCGGCCCCGAGGTGATGCGCCACGTCCCCGAACACGTCGCGGGTCCGGGTGTGCGGGTGGTCGACTACGGCATCCGCGGCATGCACCTTGCCTACGACCTGCTCGACGGATGCGACGCGCTGGTGCTCGTGGACGCCCTGCCTGACCGCGGAGCGCCGGGCACTCTGCACGTCTTCGAGGCCGACCACGAAACGCTTTCGGCGGGAATCGGTTTGGACGCCCATGCGATGGATCCGGCCGCCGTCTTCGCCAGCCTCGCCGCCCTCGGCGGAACCGCACCGTACACAGTCGTGATCGGTTGTGAGGTCGACGATGTCGACGAGCGGATGGGCCTGTCGGCGGCGGTCTCCGCCGCCGTCCCCGACGCCGTCGCGGCGATCGAAGAAGTCGTCGGCCGCCTCCTCGACGAAGTGAAGGTCGGCTGAGCCATGTGTCTAGGAATTCCCGGCCGGGTCGTGGGGATGGTGGAGGGCTACGGAGGCCAACTGGCCCTCGTCGACGTCGCGGGTGAGAATCGCAAGGTCAACATCGGCATGCTGCCCGAGGAGACGTTCGCACCGGGTGACTGGGTGATCATCCACATGGGCTTCGTCGTCGAGAAGACCGACGAGGCGGGCGCCGACGCCGCGATGGCCGGCCTCAAGATGATGGGCAGCGGCGGCGATTCCGAGGCGTTCCCATGACCGGGCGGCGCAGGTTGCGGGTGTGCGTGCGCGGCATAGTGCAGGGCGTCGGCTTCCGGCCGTTCGTCTACACCAGCGCCGCCGCGCATGGATTGAGCGGATCCGTGCGCAACGACAGTTCGGGCGCGATCATCGAAGTCGAGGGCGACGCAGCCGATCTCGACGACTTCCTGACCGGACTGACCCATCACGGGCCGCCGCTGGCAGCGATCGAGTCCGTCGAGACGCAGGAGATCCCTGTGATCGGTGGTACCGGCTTCGTGATCGCGGATACCACGCGGTCCGACGGCGGCCGCACGCTCGCCTCCCCCGACGTGTCGATGTGCGCCGACTGCGCAGCCGAACAGCGTGACCCGCAGGACAGGCGGTTCCGCCACCCCTTCGTCAACTGCACCAACTGCGGCCCGCGGTTCACCATCATCGCCTCGCTGCCGTACGACCGCACCGCCACCACGATGGCCGGTTTCCCGATGTGCACCGACTGCGCGCGTGAATATCACGACCCAACAGACCGGCGATTCCACGCGCAGCCGATCTGCTGCCCCAACTGCGGTCCGACTCTGCACTACCGCACCACCGCCAACGGCGAAGCGGACGGCGAATCGGCACTGAGGCGCGCGCGAACACTGCTGCGCGACGGCGGAATTCTCGCCGTCAAGGGCATCGGCGGCTACCACCTCGCCTGCGATGCAGGCAACGAGGTCGCGGTCGCCGAGTTGCGACGCCGCAAGCGCCGGGGCGACAAACCGTTTGCGGTCATGGTGCCCGATCTTGCCGTCGCGCACCGCATCGCGGCGGTCGATGCGCCATCGGGTCGCCTGCTTTCCGGCCCGCAACGACCCATCGTGCTGGTGCCTCGCTTGGCGGGCGCACCCATCGCCGCATCGGTGGCACCTCACAACCCGGATCTCGGCGTGATGCTGGCCTACACCCCGCTGCACTCACTGCTGCTCGGGCTGCCCGGAGACCAGGACGGGCCGCCGGTGTTGGTGATGACGTCGGGCAATATCGGCGGTGAACCGATCTGCTACGCCGACGACGATGCGGTTCGACGGCTTTCCCACCTGGCCGACGGCTGGCTGATGCACGACCGCGCCGTCCTCGTGCCGTGCGACGACTCGGTCATCCGAATGGTGGACGGCAAGGAGTTGCCCGTTCGGCGCTCTCGCGGCTATGCGCCGCTGCCGGTGGCGCTTCCGGTGCCGGTGCCGCCGACACTGGCCGTCGGCGGCGATCTCAAGAACACCTTCGCGGTGGCCGATCAGAAGTACGCCTGGCTGAGCCAGCACATCGGCGACATGGACGACGTGGCCACACTGTCGGCTTTCGACGCCGCCGAGCGCCAACTCGAGTCGTTGACCGGCGTGGCTCCGGAAATCGTGGTCGCGGACTCCCATCCCGGATACCGATCGACCGCATGGGCGCACCGCAACGCTCGCGGCCGACCGGTCCGTACGGTTCAGCACCACCACGCCCACATCGCCGCGGTGATGGCCGAACACGGGCTGGACGGGTCGCAGCGCGTGCTCGGCTTCGCTTTCGACGGAACCGGTTACGGTCCCGACGGAGCTGTCTGGGGTGGCGAGGTCATGCTCGCGGACTACAAGGGGTATCAGCGACTCGCGCACCTGAAATACGTTCCGCTGGCAGGCGGCGACATCGGCGTGCTGCGCCCGTACCGAATGGCGTTGACCCATCTGTGGGCAGCCGGCCTTGCATGGGATGACGATCTCCCCCCGGTGCGCGCATGCCCCGACGACGAGCGCCGAATTCTGCTGCATCAACTGGAGACAGGGCTCGGATGCGCGCCGACATCGAGCATGGGCCGATTGTTCGACGCCGTCTCCGCGCTGACCGGCGTCCGGCAGGTGGTTGCCTACGAGGCGCAGGCGGCCATCGAGTTGGAAGGCCTGTCGCGTGAATACCTCTGCCAGGCGACCGATTACGCATTTGCCGTCGACGGCGACGCGCCCACGGCGATCATCGACCCGGGCCCCGTCCTGGCGGCGGTCGTGCGCGATCTGCGGGCCGGCGTCGCACCCGGCGTGATCGGTGCGCGGTTCCACCACGCGGTGGCAGCCCTAGTGGTCGACCTTGCCTGTACAGCCGGCCGCGGCGGCCACACCGTCGCGCTGTCGGGCGGGGTGTTCCAGAACGCGCTGCTGCTGCGACTGGTCTCGCGGGCGCTGCGGGAAAGAAATGTCGACGTCATCACCCACCGCTTGGTGCCGCCCAATGACGGCGGCATTGCGTTGGGTCAACTGCTCGTAGGAAATTCCGTCTAGGAAGGGAGGCGCTCATGTGCCTGGCGGTACCGGGGAAGATCATCAGCATCACCGACCGCGACGGGACGCTGATGTCCGTCGTCGACTTCGGCGGAATCAAGAAGGACGTGTGTCTGCAATACATACCTGACGCCGAGGTCGGCCAATACGTGGTCGTCCATGTGGGTTTCGCTCTTCAGCTGCTTGACGAGGAGTCCGCGATGCGGACGCTCGCCGAGTTCGAGCACCTCGGCGTCCTCAAGGAGGAATTCGGCGACGGCTTCGAACTGGCTGCCAAGCAAGCAGGCGTGCAGGACCCAGAAGCGTTGTCCGAAACGAATGGAAGTTCCGAGGTGTTGTCATGAAGTATCTGGACGAGTTCTCCGACCCCGAGCTTGCCCGCAATCTCGTCGAGCAGATCAAGAGTGCGACCAGCCAGCGCTGGTCGATCATGGAAGTGTGTGGCGGCCAGACGCATTCGATCATCCGGCACGGCATCGACCAGCTTCTGCCCGACACGATCGAGATGATCCACGGCCCCGGTTGCCCGGTCTGCGTCACCCCGCTGGAGGTCATCGACAAGGCGTTGGAGATCGCGTCACGGCCCGGCGTGATCTTCTGCTCGTTCGGCGACATGCTCCGCGTTCCCGGCAGCGCGAAGGATCTGTTCCAGGTCAAGAGCCAGGGTGGCGACGTCCGAGTGGTGTATTCACCGCTGGACGCGCTGAAGATCGCGACGGACAACCCCGACAAGCAGGTGGTGTTCTTCGGTATCGGGTTCGAGACGACAGCGCCTGCCAACGCGATGACCGTGTACGAGGCCAAACGACGTGGCATCGAGAACTTCTCGCTGCTGGTGTCGCATGTCCTCGTGCCGCCCGCCATCTCGGCGATCATGGAATCGCCCACCTGTCGTGTTCAGGCGTTCCTGGCAGCCGGGCACGTCTGCACGGTGATGGGCACCGACGAGTACCCGCCGCTGTGTGACAAGTACGGGATTCCGATCGTCGTGACCGGCTTCGAGCCGCTCGACATCCTGGAGGGAATTCGGCGCACCGTGCTGCAGCTGGAATCGGGGAGGCATGAGATGGAGAACGCTTATCCGCGGGCGGTCCAGGACACGGGTAACCCCGCCGCCAAGGCGATGCTGCTCGACGTGTTCGACGTGACCGACCGGGCGTGGCGCGGCATCGGTGTCATTCCCAGCAGTGGATGGCGGCTGTCGCACGCCTACCGCGACTACGACGCCGAGCACCGATTCGCCGTCACCGACATCCGCACCGAGGAGTCGGCGGTGTGCCGGTCCGGTGAGGTGCTGCAGGGTCAGATCAAACCCCACGAGTGTGAGGCCTTCGGAACTCTTTGCACCCCGCGCAATCCCCTTGGCGCAACCATGGTTTCGTCGGAGGGTGCGTGTGCGGCGTACTACCTGTACCGGCGGCTGGAGGTGACCAATGCCTGAGGAGCCCGCGACCATCGACATGGAGTCGTGGGTGTGTCCCGCCCCGTTACGGGACGCCCCGAACATTGTGATGGGGCACGGCGGCGGCGGCGCGATGTCCGCTGAGCTGATCGAGCATCTGTTCCTGCCCGCGTTCGGCCCGGCGGCCGACGCCGGGATGGGAGATTCAGCGGTGTTCGATGTCGGTGGCGCGCGACTGGCCTTTTCCACCGACTCCTTCGTCGTCAAGCCGATGGTGTTCCCCGGCGGCACCATCGGCGATCTCGCCGTCAACGGCACGGTCAACGACCTCGCGATGGCGGGCGCGCGGCCGATGGTGATGTCCACCGCGTTCATCCTCGAGGAGGGCACCCCGCTGGATGAGCTCGCCCGCGTCGCGCAGGCCGTCGGCACGGCCGCGATGGCGGCCGGGATCAAGCTCGTGACCGGCGACACCAAGGTCGTCGACTCGGGTCACGGCGACGGCGTGTACATCAACACGGCGGGCATCGGCCTTGTCGACGAGCGGGCCGATATCCGCCCGCAGCGTGCCGCCCCCGGCGATGTCGTCATCGTCAGCGGCGACATCGGTGTACACGGCGTCGCGGTGATGAGTTGCCGCGAAGGCCTGCAGTTCGCGACCACAGTCGCCAGCGACACCGCACCCCTGCACGGGTTGGTCGCGGCGATGATCGACACCGGCGCCGACGTCCACGTGCTCCGCGATCCCACACGAGGCGGCGTCGCAGCGACGCTGAACGAGATCGCCAAAACCGCGAAAGTCGGTGTTTCGCTGGACGAGCGGGCATTCCCGATCCCCGCCGAGGTACGCGACGCGTGTGGTCTGCTCGGCCTCGATCCGCTCTACGTCGCCAACGAGGGCAAGCTTCTGGCTTTCGTGCCCGCCGATGACGCCGACCGGGTGTTGGACGCGATGCGCGGGCATCCGCTGGGAGCGCGCGCCACGGTGATCGGAAAGTGCGTGACCGACCATCCCGGCATGGTGTCGGCCAAGACCGCTCTGGGCGGCACCCGGGTCGTTGACCTGCCGATCGGCGAACAGCTCCCCCGGATCTGCTGAATGAGCGGTCGCGAGCTGTTCGCAAGCTATGCGTTTCCACCCAACGAACTCGGATACTGCGGCCCCCCCGACACCGCGCCGTCCGACCTGGCCGCCCACGCGAAGGAATTCGACGGCGCGTGGCCCTATCTTCAGGCCCTCGCCGAGGCCGCGGGCGTGGACGATCCGCTTGATGTCGAGGTGGTGCGCAATTACTGGGTCGGGGGCGAACTGCTCGACATGGTGGATCCCGATGCGCTGGTGACGCGGCTGCACGACGCCTTCATCGGGCAGGCAACCGCGTTGCTGTCTGCCGTCGGCGGCAGGGACGTGCTGGCCCATCACAGCTTCCACGTTTTCGTCGTCTATCCGTGGGCGCTCTTTCTCGACCGGGATCCGACGACGCCGGTACGCGTGATGCACGACTGCCGCATCCGCTGGGGCACAGTCGAAGCCGTTGTCGACGACTACGCCGTGATCAGATCGGCGCCGCTGATCTTCGATCGCCGCGCACTCGGACTCGGAGCAGAAGCGCCGGAGCGGGTGAGGTGGCGCAAGAACGGTACATCGCTGGCGCCACCGCCCGTGGTCGGCAGCATTGTGACCGCCCACTGGGACTGGGTGTGCGGACCGATCACCGCCGCCGAACGCGACGCTCTGGCCGACGCGACGAATCGAACGTTGGACCTGGTGAACGCGGTACGAAAGTAGCCGTTTTCGCTGGTGCGATCGCGGGTAGCCAACAAAATAGTCGCGGCGGACGCCGTCCTGCGGCGGCGATGAGGAGCCATTATGAACAGCCCACAAGAATCACAGGACCCACAAGAGCGCTTCGCCGGGGAGCCAGCACCCGGAACTCGAGACACCGGATCGGACGTGCCGTCGGGCGGCGAAGATCGCCCATCGGGCGCCGTCGAGGGCGATGAAAGTGTGCCGTCGCACGGCGACTCGTCGTCAGACCCGGGCTTCAACACCGCGTTCACCAACGAGCCACCCCGCGACGTCGCACCGGCGATACCGCCATACGAGGGGCGTCAGACGGAAGCGAAGTCGGGCGGCGGTGACGCCGGTGGCGCCAACACCGGTGGTGCGACCGCACCCACGACGGACTCTGACTACAAGTCGCCTGCGCCAGGACAGACGCCCGGCGGGGCCACCGCATCTCCGGCCGACGAGCAGCCGGCGTCTGGGGGCTCGGAGTCCGATACCGGTGACGACCGGGCAGGCCCGAGCCACACCGGAGGTGTCCACCGGGCCGAGGACAGGCGCTAGCCGGTCACCACTGATTGCGCGGGACGTCGAAGTCGGCGCACAGCGCCCGCCACACGTCGCGCGGGTCGACGCCGTCCTCGATGGCCTGCGCTGCAGTGCGCCCGTTGAATCGCGTCAGGACATGGTCGATGAGCAGGGACCGGCCGCGCACCGGGCCGAACTGGCCATCGACGAGTTCGTTGAATTCGGTCAGACGCACAGGGCCAATTTACGCCGCACCCGCCACCGCGTCGTGGCACACCCGTACCGGATCTGCCACCTCCGTCGCCGTCGCGGCCGCTTTCCTCGCAGCCTTGGCGTAGCGCGGTGAGGACAGTACCTCGGTGACCGCGTCGGCCAGCGCCGCCGGCTCCAGCGGGCGGATCAGCCGTGCACTGCCCTGCCGCACAAGGCGATTCGCGATCTCCCACTGATCGCCACCGCCGGGCACCACCACCATCGGGACCCCGGCCATCAGTGTCTTGGAGACCATGCCGTGGCCGCCGCCGCAGACCACCAGGTCGGCGTGCGCCAGAAGTCTGTCCTGTCTGCCCAGTCCGACGACCGCCCACGGCGGGACGTCGAGGTCGTCGCCGCCGAGCCGGGAGATGACCAGGCGCGCACCCTCCGCCAGCACCTCGCCGGGCTTCAGCGTCTCGAGCGCCATCTCGGTCAGACCTGCCGCGCCGGTGAACGCCGTCGACGGCGCGACGACGACGACGGGTCCGTCGCCCGGCGGGATCTGCAGTACCGCGTCGGTCGGTTCGAAATGCAGGGGACCTACGACGACGGCCTCGTCCGGCCAGTCCGGGCGCGGCACTTCCAGCGCGGGCAGTGTCGCGACGAGTCGGCGGCGGGGACCCGGATCGCTTGCGGGTAGGCCGATCTCGACCCTGACGGCTGATCGCTGGCGGATGCCCTTCTGCCATGCCCGTGCGGTCATTGCACGCAGCACCGCGTCGCGCAGCCTTCCTCGTAGTCCCACGCCGGGCGCCAGCCCGCTGCCGATCGGCGGCAGACCCTTGGAGGGCCGGTACAGCGGCGCGGGGTTCAGCTCGACCCACGGGATGTCGAGCAGTTCGGCGGCGAGCCCGCCGCAGGCGGTGATCACGTCGGACACGACCAGATCAGGCGCGAGATCGCGCAGCACCGGCACGTTCTGCACCGCCATCCGCGCCGCGCGCTGATGGATTTTCGCGCCGGCGTCGGTGTCGTCGTCCAGCGCGGTCGGGTCGAGCCCTACCAGCTCGACCGCCTCCACCCCTGCTGACCGGGCGTTATCGAGCCATTCCGTACCCGTCAGCAGCGTCGGCGAGTCGCCCGCGGCCAGGAACTTCAGGCACAGCGCGAGCGCGGGAAAAGCGTGTCCTGGATCGGGTCCGGCGACCACCGCGACGCGCATGCGCCTACCCTCCCACAGCCCACCACCATTACTCTCGGGGCCATGCCCGCATCAGAATTGGACACCACGGCCAACGCACGCACAGTGGAGACGTTCTTGTACGCCCTGCAGGACAGGGACTTCGACGCGCTCGAGGCGGCGATGGCCGACAACATCGAGTGGCAGAACGTCGGCTATCCCACTGTTCGCGGTCGCCGGCGTCTGATGAGCATCTTCCGGCGCGGTCAGGGTCGCGTCGGCTTCGAGGTGAAGTTCCACCGGATCGCGACCGAAGGCAACGCGGTGTTGACCGAGCGCACTGACGCCTTGGTCATCGGGCCGCTGCGCATGCAGTTCTGGGTCTGCGGGATCTTCGAGGTGCACGGCGGGCGAATCACGCTGTGGCGGGACTACTTCGATCTCTACGACGTCATCAAGGGCACAGTGCGCGGGCTCCTCGGTGCGGTGATCCCGCCGCTGCGGCCGACGATGTGACTAAGCCCGTTTGAGCTGGCCGAGTTCGTCGAATGCCTGTGCCCAGCCAGTCAATCGGTCGGTGGCGTTGCCCAGTTCGTCGCGATAGCGCTGCTGCGACATCGGCGAACTCGGCATCGGCCCGGTGTTGGCTGCCGACACCAATTGCGCTGCCGCGGTGACCATGTCGTTGTACTGACGGGCACCGTTGTCGAGTTGCGCGGTGAACGCGCTGATCGTCGGTGCGAGATGCGCGCGGGAACCCGGAGCATTGGCGATCGCCCGCTCCATCGACACCACTTCGTTCGCGGTCGCCGCCATGGTGGCGGCGGACCGGTTGGCGACCGCGATCAGTTCACGCAACTCGCCGTCGGGCAGCATCCTGCCGTGCTCCATCACGCTGATGAGAGAGAACAGCCCGCGTTCCGACGCCGCGAGGGCGGCCATCGGCTGCCGGGCGGCCGAGCCGAACGGTGGCAGCCGCCGCGTCGCGCGTGACCGCTGCGGGGGCAACGGCTCTTTGCGCAACCAGCGATAGCGCAGAAACGCCAGCGTGGCCAGAAAACCTGCGCCGACCGCGATCGGCGCTGGGATGAACAACGCCCATGCCGGGGTGCTCCATGTCGCGAGCAGCCACGTCACGAAGATGAGGAACAAGCAGGATGCCGTGAAGAACAGCGTCAGCCACAGCGCCCATTTGCGCTTGCGCAGTTGCTTGGCGCGGGGGTCGGCCGCGGAGTTCAGCTTCTGCGCCACCACATCGGACAGCTCGGCGGCGGTGTCCACTCCGCGTTGCACCAGCGACCGCCAGGCCTCCGGCCTACTCGACGTCGAGCGCTGCTTCATTCACATCTCCACAAACCGGCTATTGGCCGATCGGCTTCTCGGGCGTCGCCTCCGGCGTCGAGGCCGGTGCGGCGGGCGCCGCGGTGCCAGTCGCGCCCCCGGACGGCAGCGCATCGCCGCGCATCGAGGCGCGAATCTGCTCCAGCCGGGAGTGCCCGGCCATCTGCACGCTGGCCTGCTGGACCTCGAGCATGCGGCCCTGCACCGAGTTCTGCGCCAGCTCGGCGGCACCCATCGCGTTGGCGTAGCGGCGTTCGATCTTCTGCCGCACCTCGTCGAGGCTGGGGGTGTTGCCCGGCGCGGCCAACTCGCTCATCGACTGCAGCGACGCGCTCACCTGCTCCTGCATCTTGGCCTGCTCGAGCTGGCTGAGGAGCTTGGTGCGCTCGGCGATCTTCTGCTGAAGCATCATCGCGTTCTGCTCGACGGCCTTCTTCGCCTGACCGGCGGCCTGCAGCGCCTGGTCGTGCAGCCCCTTGAGGTCCTCGACGCTCTGCTCCGAGGTGACGAGTTGTGCGGCGAACGCCTCGGCGGCGTTGTTGTACTCGGTGGCCTTGGCGGCGTCTCCCGCGGAGGTGGCCTGGTCGGCCAGGGTCAGCGCTTGGCGAACATTGACCTGCAGCTTCTCGATGTCGGCGAGCTGGCGGTTGAGCCGCATCTCCAGCTGGCGCTGGTTGCCGATGACCTGGGCCGCCTGCTGCGTCAACGCCTGGTGCTGTCGCTGGGCATCTTCGATGGCCTGCTGGATCTGCACCTTCGGATCGGCGTACTCGTCGACCTTGGAGCTGAACAGCGCCATCAGATAGCGCCACGCCTTGGAGAACGGATTGGCCATGGGTTCATTCCGCCTTCGTGTCTGGAACTGCCTGCTGAGTGCTCATGTCAACCTATCGGTTGCGCGAAGATCAGAACAGTTAGGCGACCGCCATCGACACGGCGTGCGGGATGACGACCTTGGTGGTGGCGTCGATGTTGGCCGCCGTCGCCGACTGGCGGATGAATGCCTTGTGCTCCTCACGAGCCATCTCGTCGCCGGCGTCGGTCAGCACCCGGGACAGGGGCACGTCGAGGGCGCCGCAGATGGAGCCGAGCAGTTCGCTCGACGCTTCCTTGCGACCTCGTTCGACCTCCGACAGGTAGCCGAGGCTCACGCGCGCGGCGTCGGACACCTCGCGCAACGTACGACCCTGGTCAATGCGGGCACGACGCAGCACGTCGCCGATGACCTCGCGCAGCAATGTCCCCATCGTGCTCTCCTTCACTTGGGTGGTACTACAGCAACGCCAGGGACTGCCGAGTTGGTTCCCGGCGGGCCAACTCCTGCGCGATTTGACCGTCAGACGGTCACTGACCTGCGTCTCGTCCCCGGGAGTCGCGGATCGCCGAGACCACGTAGTCGAGCCCGGTGAGGACCGTGAGCGCGATCGCGGCGGCCATCACGACCCATGCGCCGGTCAGCCAGGCGCCCGACAGCGGCAGAACGAAAAGCCCGATCGCGACCGCCTGTACGAGCGTCTTGAGCTTGCCGCCGCGGCTGGCCGGGATCACCCCGTGCCGCAGTACCGCGAAGCGCAGCGCCGTGATGCCGATCTCGCGAAGAAGGACGACAACGGTCACCCACCACGGCAGCTCGCCGAGCATGGACAGCCCGATCAGCGCGGCGCCGATCAACGTCTTGTCGGCGATGGGATCGGCCAGCCGGCCGAAGTCGGTCTCGATTCCGTAGCTGCGGGCCAGTGCGCCGTCGAACCGGTCGGTGATCACCGCAACCGCGAAAATGACGAAAGCCGTCACACGCCAAGCTGTTTCGTGGCCGTCGCCGGCGAACAGCGCGATCAGGAAGACCGGCACCAGCACCAACCGCAGCCCGGTGAGCGCATTCGCGATGTTTGCGACCTTCGCGCGAGGGATCACCGGATCGGTGGAGGGTTGGCCCGACACCGAATAAGAATATCGGTTGCCCTGCCCGATACCCTCGCACCTGTGAACGCACGGCCTGACGGGCTTGATATTCGCCGCGCCACCACGTCGGACGTGCCCGCCATCAAAGCGCTCGTCGACATCTACTCCGGCCGCATCCTGCTGGAAAAGAACCTGGTCACGCTGTATGAGGGTGTCCAGGAGTTCTGGGTCGCCGAGAGCGACGGCGAGTTGATCGGGTGCGGCGCCCTGCATGTGCTGTGGGCCGACCTCGGCGAGGTCCGCACCGTGGCGGTGCATCCGAAGGTGAAGGGCCAGGGTGTGGGGCACCTGATCGTCGACCGGCTGCTCGACGTGGCCCGCGAACTGCACCTGGGGCGCATCTTCGTGTTGACCTTCGAGACGGAGTTCTTCAGCAGGCACGGCTTCACAGAGATCGAGGGCACGCCGGTGACCGCGGAGGTCTACGAGGAGATGTGCCGCTCGTACGACACCGGCGTCGCCGAATTCCTCGACCTGTCCTACGTCAAGCCGAACATCCTCGGGAACTCCCGAATGCTGCTGACCCTCAAATAACGCTTCGCTCCGAACGTGCGCCCACTGCGAAATCCCGACCGCGTTTTCGCAGCAAGTTCACGTTGGACGTTTCTGGGAGGCGAGGTCGAGCATTTCGTCGACCGACCACTGGTCGTCAGCGTGGGCGCCGTATTTACATGCTTTGATCGTGCCGTCCGGGTCGATGAGGAAGTCGGCTGGCTTGCCTAGGTGGTTTTCTCTGGGCGCGAGGCCACCGATGAGCGATGTGGTCTGACGCATGCCGCGAACTGCGGCGCGGGCGGCGTTGACATGGAACAGAGAGCGCAGCGACCATTCGACTCCGAACTCCTTGTACAGCTTACGTTCCGGGTCGGCAATCACCGCGAAAGGCAGGTCGGCCTGATATTGGCGAAGTCGTCCTGCGGACGAGTGGAAGACGACCATCTCGACGACACCGGCGTCCTGGATCTCGACGCTTCGGCTCGCCACCTCACGGAGATGGAGGTTGCAGATCGGGCATCCTGCAAAGCGCCGGAACTGCAGATGAACGGTCCGCTCTGAAGCCGGCAGGCGCATCTGCGTGCCGGTAGATGTGGTCAGCGTTCGCGCGTTGACCTTGTCGCCGACCCTGAACATCGCACCCTCCACATCGAGGAGGTCCACTCTAGGAGTAGATGCAACTCACGTCGCCTGATCAGTCAATCTCGTCGTCACCGGCGCCGTTGCCCCGGATCAGCGCGAGCGTGCCCGCCAGCTCATCGGGTTTCACGAGCACCTCGCGCGCCTTGGACCCCTCACTGGGGCCGACTATTCCGCGGGTCTCCATGAGATCCATCAACCGGCCCGCCTTCGCGAAGCCGACCCGCAGCTTGCGCTGCAGCATCGACGTGGAGCCGAACTGGCTGGAGACCACGAGCTCGACGGCCTGCAGGAAGACGTCCATGTCGTCGCCGATGTCGGGGTCGACGTCGGTGCGCTCGCTGTTGGGCTTGGCAGCGGTGACGCCCTCGGTGTACTCGGGCTCGGCCTGGTCCTTGCACGCGGTGACCACGGCCTGGATCTCCTCGTCGGAGACGTAGGCGCCCTGCAACCGGATCGGCTTGTTGGCTCCCATCGGAATGAACAGGCCGTCGCCCATGCCGATGAGCTTCTCGGCGCCCTGCTGGTCGAGGATGACGCGGCTGTCGGTCAGCGACGACGTCGCGAACGCCAACCGTGACGGCACATTGGTCTTGATCAGGCCGGTGACCACGTCGACCGAGGGCCGCTGGGTGGCCAGCACCAGGTGAATGCCCGCGGCACGCGCCTTCTGGGTGATCCGCACGACTGCGTCCTCGACGTCGCGCGGCGCCGTCATCATCAGGTCGGCCAACTCGTCGACGATCGCGACCACGTACGGGTAGGGCCGGTACACGCGCTCGCTGCCCAGCGGTGTGGTGATCTCACCCGATTTCACCTTGGCGTTGAAGTCGTCGATGTGGCGCACCCGCGACGCCTGCATGTCCTGGTAGCGCTGCTCCATCTCCTCGACCAACCACGTGAGCGCTGCGGCGGCCTTCTTGGGCTGCGTGACGATCGGGGTGATCAGGTGCGGAATGCCTTCATACGGCGTCAGTTCCACCATCTTCGGGTCGATCAGGATCATCCTGACCTCCTCAGGGGTGGCACGCGCCAAAAGCGACACCAGCATCGAGTTGACGAAGCTCGACTTGCCCGAGCCGGTGGACCCTGCCACCAACAGGTGCGGCATCTTGGCGAGGTTGAACGAGATGTATTCACCCTCAATGTCTTTGCCGAGTGCGATAACCAGTGGGTGGTGGTCGCTGCGGGTCGACGGATCGGTCAGCACGTCGGCGAGGCGCACCATTTCGCGGTCGGTGTTGGGGACCTCGATGCCGACGGCGGACTTGCCGGGGATCGGCGCGAGCATGCGGACGCTCTCGGTGGCGACCGCGTAGGCGATGTTCTTCTGCAGCTGGGTGATCTTCTCGACCTTGACGCCGGGCCCGAGCTCGACCTCGTATCTGGTGACGGTCGGCCCGCGCGTGCACCCGGTCACCGACGCGTTCACCTTGAACTGCTGCAGCACTTCAGAGATCGCGTCGGCGGTGCGGTCGTTGGCCGACGATCGCCGCTTCGGCGGATCGCCCTTCTGCAGCAGCTCCAGGGAGGGCAGGTGATAGGGGCCGTCGACGATTCGATCCGACACCGGCTTGGCCGGCTTGGCCCTCTTGCGCTTGGCTGCGCGGGTGGGCTCGGGAACCGTCGGGGCCTCTTCGTCGAGCGGGTAGTTGTCCATCGGCGTGCCGGAGTCGAAAGTCGCCGCAGCTCCTGCCGGCCACGCCTGTGCCTCGCTGTCGCTGTACGCCGACGGATCGTCGTAGTAGCCGTCCGAGAAGTCCTCGGGTTCGGCTTCTCTGTGCTCGTCGAACTCCTCGTCGTCGTCGTAGTACTCGTCGTCGCGCAGCATGCGGGTGCCGAACATCGCCCGCACCGTGTCGGGCACCTCGCGGATGGTCGTACCGGTGATCAGCAGCAGACCGAACAGTGCGGCGATGAACAACAACGGCGCGGCGATCCACTGGGTCAGCCCCTCGGCCAACGGGCCGCCGATCGCGAACCCGAGGAAACCGGAGGCATGCTGGCGTCCGGCCGGGTTGTCGGGCGAACCGGACCACAAATGCCACAGGCCGAGCACCGGCAGGGTGACCATCGCCGCGCCGAGGATCAGCCGCGGCCTGGCCTCGGGATCGGGCTCGGTGCGCATCAGTACCACCGCGATTGCGACGAGAGCGACGGGCAGCAGCAGAACGGCCGAGCCGATCAGCGTGCGCACGAAGCTGTCGATCCATCCGCCGACGGGCCGGGCCGCGTCGAACCACGAACTCGCCACCAGGACGACCGCGATGCCGAGCAGGGCGAGAGCGATCCCGTCGCGGCGGTGGCCGGGGTCGATATCGCGGGCGCGGCCCACTGACCGGGCCGTGGAACCGGCGCCTCTGGCGAGCATGAACCAGCCGGCGCGTGCACCCCGGCCGATGGCCAGTCCGGCGGCGGGAACGGGCGACCCGCTGCGACGTTTCGCGGGCTTGCGGCGCGGCGCGGGCCGGGCCGAGCGCGACCCGGACCGCGAACTGGCTTTTGACCTGCTCGAACGGGCACCGGAGCGCGCAGCGGTCTTACTTGGCATGGCCTCAAGCCTAGTCGCAGATGCCCCAAATTCACCATCAGCCACACGGGTCACAGTTGGGTGTCGAAATTTAGTTAGGTTCGCTGAGTAGGGTGCTCAGTTGACCGGTTACCACTCATCGAGGAGTTCATCGCTTATGCCCGTCGTCGTCGTCGCCACGTTGAAGGCCAAACCAGAGTCCGTCGAGACCGTCCGGGAGGCCGGGAAGAAGGCGCTCGCCGGGGTGCACGAGGAGCCCGGTTGTGACCTGTACTCGCTGCACGAAGCCGAGGACGGGACCTTCATCTTCGTCGAGCAGTGGGCCGACGCCGATGCGCTCAAAGCCCACAGCACCGCGCCTGCGGTCGCGGAGTTCTTCGGCGCCATCGGCGAGCACCTCGACGGTGCGCCGGACATCAAGATGCTGCAGACCGTGGTCGGCGGCGACCCCGCCAAAGCCCACCTGCGTCCCTGACGAGCGCTTACGCGCGGAGGGAGGACACCGATGGCGTCGCTCGACGGCAAAGTCGCGTTCATCACCGGAGCAGCCAGGGGCCAGGGGCGGGCCGAGGCCGTGCGGTTGGCGTCCGACGGCGCCGACATCATCGCGGTCGACATCTGTGACCAGATCGCGTCGGTGCCCTACCCGATGTCCACGCCCGACGATCTGGCGCAGACCGTCAAGCTCGTCGAGGACACCGGTGCGCGGATCGTCGCGCGCCAGGCCGACGTCCGCGACCGCGAGGCGCTGAGCACCGCCTTGCAGGCCGGGCTCGCCGAGTTCGGCAGGCTCGACATCGTCGTCGCCAACGCGGGCATCGCACCGATGGAAGCGGGAGACTCGGCGTGGCGCGACGTCATCGACGTCAACCTCACCGGCGCGTATCACACCGTCGAGGTCGCAGTTCCGACGTTGCTCGAGCAGGGCGACGGCGGTTCGATCGTGTTGATCAGCTCCGTCGCCGGGCTGGTCCCGATGAACAGTTCCGACCCAGGTGGGCTGGGCTATACGGCGGCCAAACACGGCATGGTGGGTCTGATGCGGCAGTACGCGAATATCCTTGCCGAGCACAGCATCCGGGTGAACACAGTCCATCCGACGGGTGTGAACACCCCGATGATCGACAACGATTACATCAGAAGTTGGCTGCAGCGCATGGGCGGCGGCTCCGGTGGCAACGCCATGCCGGTACCTGCGGTGGAAGCGGAGGACGTCGCCAACGCGGTCGCCTGGCTGGTGTCCGACGCCGCCCGTTACATCACGGGCGTGACATTACCCGTGGACGCAGGTGCGGTTGTCAAGCACTGATGGCGCGAAATCCGGCGGCGCAGACCGCCTTCGGCCCCATGGTGCAGGTGGCTATTGAACAGTACGAGCCGGTGCACCGTCGCCTTGTCGACGACGACCTCGCCGCTTCGATCCTGCCGTTTGGTCAACGCGCGGTCGTGCACGCAATGCGGTGGCCTCTGCTGCGCCGCATGACGATTCGCGCCGGCGAGCGGGCGGTGCCCGGTGCGTGGACGATCGTCACGTGCCGCAAGCGGTTCATCGACGACAAGCTCGCCGAAACGCTGGCGGAGATCGACGCCGTTGTCATCCTCGGAGCCGGCATGGACACCAGAGGTCTTCGCCTTGCACGCCGATCGGATGTTCCGACGTTCGAGGTCGACCTGCCGGTGAACATCGCCCGCAAAAGGGCTGCGGCGCAGCGCGCGATCCCGACGATTCCGACTTCGCATCATCTGGTGGCGGTGGACTTCGAGCGCGACGACCTCATCGGCGCGCTCACCGACCACGGCTATCGCGCCGATGCCCGCACCTTCTTCGTCTGGGAGGGTGTGACGCAGTATCTGACCGAAGACGCCGTGCGCACCACACTCACGGCACTGCAGGGTGCGCCCACTGGCAGCCGACTCGCGTTCACCTACGTCCGTGCGGACTTCATCGACGGCACCAACATGTACGGCGCGGCCATGCTGTACAAACGATTTCGGCTACGGCGGCAGGTGTGGAAGTTCGGCCTCGAGCCCGGCGAGGTCGACGCGTTCATCCGCAGCTACGGGTGGCAGGTCGTCGAACAGGCCGGCCCCGACTATTACCAGCAGCGATACATTCGACCCGCCGGACGGGAGCTGAGCGCCTCCGATCTGGAATGGACTGCGTACTGCGAGAAGCGCTGACCCCCTAATCCCCTAGGGTGACCGGCGGTCACATCCCGCATCGGGTCGGGCGCTTACGGGGTGGGTTACCCGTTATGCCGGTCATCGCCGCTGCCCAACACTCGTTCCCACGACACATCCCGTCGACCGAAGGAACGAGAATGAACAGCACATTGCGCACCGCGACACTTGCCCTCCTCGCCGCAGGCATAACGCTCACCTTCCCCGCGGTGGCGACCGCCGAGCAAAAAGAGTGGGATATCGGCGGCTACGACCAGTGCATCGGGTCCTTTGACGGAAATCCCCTGGATTCGCCGGCAGAACACCAGCGTTGGGCGGACCACATGAAGATGTGCTGTGAGAAGACCGGCGGCATCTTCAACTATGCCGGCGCGGGCGGATGTGTGGCGCCTCCTGCCGAGCAGGCCAACTCCGCGAGTACGAGATGGCCCGGGCGCGTACCGGTTGGCGTCTTCGAGCCTGCTCGTCCGACGACGACCCACGTCGTCGACGGTGTCGAGGTACACCCACTGACCGAAGCGCCCTGACCGCGAAGGCTAGATCTCGATGACCGTCGGCACGATCATCGGCTGACGGCGGTAGGTCTCTCCCACCCACTTACCGACAATCCTTCGCACCGCCTGCGCGATGCGGGTGACGTCGGTGATGTTGTCGCCTGCAAGGACTTCGAGCTCGCGCTCGACCTTCTGCGCGACGGGCTCCAGAGCCTTCGGGTCCTCGGAGAAGCCGCGCGAGTGCAGGTGCGCCGGCGCGGCGGGCCGCCCGGTGCCGCGGTGCACGACGACGGTGACCGCGATGAAACCCGATGTGAGCGTGAGCCGTTCGCCTAGCGTCGATTCGCCGACATCACCGGTGATCAGGCCGTCGACGAACATCTTCCCGGTCGGGACCGCGCCCGCGATGCTGGCCTTGCCCGCCACAAGGTCGACGCTGACACCGTTCTCGGCGAGCACGATGCCCTGCGGCTCGACGCCGGACCGGATGGCCAGTGCCGCGTTGGCCCGCAGCATCCGCCATGTGCCGTGCACCGGCATCACGTTGCGTGGCCGCACGCCGTTGTAGAGGAACAGCAGCTCGCCGGAGTAGGCGTGGCCCGTAACGTGGACGCGCGCTTGCTGATTGGTGACGACGCGGGCGCCGATCTTGGCGAGGGAGTCGATCACGCCGTAGACGGCTTCCTCGTTGCCGGGTATCAGCGACGACGACAGGATGATGAGGTCGCCTTGCGTCAGCGTGATGCTGCGGTGCTCCCCGCGCGACATCCGCGACAGCGCCGACATCGGCTCGCCCTGCGTGCCGGTGGTGATCAGCACGATCCTTTCCGGCGCCATCATCTCGGCCGCGCCGATGTCGATGACGTCGTCCACGTCGACCTTCAGATAGCCCAACTCGCGGGCGATCCCCATGTTGCGCACCATGGACCGCCCGACGAACGACACGCGGCGGCCGAGCGATACGGCGGCGTCGATGATCTGTTGGACCCGGTCGACGTTGGAGGCGAAGCACGCCACGATGACGCGGCCCTCCGCGCCGCGGATCAGCCGGTGCAGCGTCGGGCCGACCTCGCTCTCCGATGGTCCGACGCCGGGAATCTCGGAATTCGTCGAATCGCACAGGAACAGATCCACACCCTTGTCGCCGAGCCGCGACATGCCCGGCAGGTCGGTGGGATTGTCGTCGAGCGGCAACTGGTCGAGCTTGATGTCACCGGTGTGCAGCACGGTGCCCGCCCCGGTGTGGATCGCGATCGCCAGACAACCCGGAATGGAGTGGTTGACGTGGAAGTACTCGCACTCGAAAACCCCGTGCGTCGACTTCTGGCCCTCCGCGACCTCGATGACCACCGGTTTGATGCGATGCTCGCGACACTTCTCCACCACCAGCGCGAGGGTGAACTTCGAGCCGACGAGCGGAATGTCGGGCCGCAATTTGAGCAGGAACGGAATCGCGCCGATGTGATCCTCGTGCGCGTGGGTCAGCACCAGCGCCTCGACGTCGTCCAGGCGGTCCTCGACGAGGCGCAGGTCGGGCAGGATCAGGTCGACGCCCGGTTCGTCGTGGTTGGGAAACAGCACGCCGCAATCGACGATCAGCAGCCTGCCGAGGTGCTCGAAGACCGTCATGTTGCGGCCGATCTCGCTGATGCCCCCCAGCGCGGTGACCCGCAATCCGCCGGGGGCCAGGGGCCCCGGTGGCTTGACGTCGGTATCCACTACCGAAGTACCGCGGCAGCCCGCATATCTGCGGCCAGCGCCTCGATCTGGTCCGGGGTGGCGGGAATCTGCGGCAGCCGCGGGTCACCGACCTCGAACCCAAGCAGCCCCAGACCGGCCTTCGACATCGTCACACCGCCGAGCCGTGTTTGCGCATCGCCGAGCGGGGCGAGCGTCACGTTGATCTTGCGGGCGGTGGCGATGTCACCGGACGTGAACGCCGACAACATCTCTCGGAGCTGGCTCGCGGCCAGATGTCCCCAGACGCTGACGAACCCGACCGCACCCATCGCCAGCCACGGCAGGTTGAGGGCGTCGTCGCCGGAGTAGTACGCCAGCCCTGTCTCGGCGATGATCTGGCCGCCGCCGTTCAGGTCGCCCTTGGCGTCCTTGATGCCGACGATGTTGGGGTGCGCGGCCAGCGCCCGGATCGTCTCCCATTCGATGGGGATACCCGACCGTATCGGGATGTCGTAGAGCAGGATCGGCGTCGACACGGCGTCGGCGATTGCCGTGAAGTGCGCCGCCAGCCCGGCCTGCGAGGGCCGCGAGTAATACGGGGTGACGACGAGAAGTCCGTGCGCGCCCTCGGCCTCGCACGCCTTCGCCATGTGCACGCTGTGGGCGGTGTCGTAGGTTCCGGCGCCCGCGATGACACGGGCACGGTCGCCGACGGCGTCCAGCACCGCGCGCAGCAGTGCGATCTTCTCGTCGTCCGTGGTCGTCGGCGACTCACCGGTGGTGCCCG
The DNA here is from genome assembly GCA_963786995.1 of uncultured Actinomycetota bacterium. Taxonomy (GTDB): domain Bacteria; phylum Actinomycetota; class Actinomycetes; order Mycobacteriales; family Mycobacteriaceae; genus Mycobacterium. Next base: position 921,371 of record CAWBBH010000014.1, read on the forward strand.
ACAGGACCAAGCCGTCGCAGCCGGCGTCCACCAGGTGGGTGGCCAGGCGTGCAGCGGTGGCGGTGTCGAGCGAGCCGTCGGGCTTGAACGGCGTCACCATCGCGGTCAGCACGGTGCCCAGCCGGGCCTGCACGTCGAATCCGCTGGTGCTCACGGCCACCAAGATTACCCGTTGGTGTTCAGGTTTCCGTCGACTGGATCTGGCCAGCTCGGTCAAGCCTCCGTGGCAAGTGGGCTCGTGGCCACCTCCGTGCCGTCGGCCAGGGTCGCGATCTCGAAGTCGGCGAACACCTGCGGGGCGACGTCGATGAGCTGGCGCAGGCACGCGATCGCCAGCCTGCGGATCTCCACATCGGCTTGTTCGCTGGCCCGCATGGCGACGAAGTGCCGCCAGGCCCGATAGTTCCCGGTCACGACGATGCGGGTCTCGGTCGCGTTGGGCAGCACGGCACGGGCCGCCTGACGGGCCTGTTTGCGCCGAACCGCGCTGGGTCGCGCACCCGGCTCGTCGCCCGCGAACTTCGCCTCCAACCTGGCCAGCAGTTCGGAGTAGGTCGCGCGACTGGCGTCGGCGGCCGTCGTGAAGATCTCCTGCAACTCCGGATCGTCCTCGATGCCCGGCGGCAGCACGACGCGCGAGTCGTCCTCGGGCACGTACCGCTGGGACAACTGCGAGTAAGAGAAGTGCCGGTGACGGATGAGCTCGTGGGTGCACGAGCGCGACACCCCGGAGATGTAGAAGGACACCGTCGCGTGCTCGAGCACCGAGAAGTGCCCGACGTCGATGATGTGCCGCACGTAGCTCGCGTTGGTGGCGGTGCGCGGATTCGGCTTGGACCAGCTCTGGTAACACGCCCGGCCCGCGAACTCCACCAGCGCGGGCCCGCCGTCGGCGTCGGTGCTCCACGCCACGTCAGGAGGGGCCAAGAACTCCGTCTTGGCTATCAATTGCACGCGCAGCGGCGCGGTCTCGGCCACGGCTCACCCTAACGCGACTCGCTCTACGCAAGCTTTGCGGCGTTACACACCGGCAGACGAGTTCGCGGAGCTACGGTTGGGCGATGGGGGTAAACACCGTGGCAGGCCGCCTCCTCGACGTCATGGAGCACGACATCCTGCCGATGACCGAGCGCGGCGTCGCCGCGGGCAACAAGATCTTCGGTGCGGCGCTGCTGCGCAAGTCCGACTTCTCCGTGGTCATCGCGGGCACCAACAGCGAAACGGACAACCCGCTGCTGCACGGCGAGATCAGCACGCTGAACCAGTTCTACGAGCGACCCGACCGGCCGCCGACCCGCGACCTGGTGTTCCTGTCCACCCACGAGCCGTGCCCACTCTGCCTGTCGGCGATCACCTGGTGCGGCTTCGACAACTTCTACTATTACTTCACCTACGAGGACTCTCGCGATGCCTTCGGCATCCCGCACGATCTGAAGATCCTCTCCGAAGTGTTCGGCGTCGCCGACGGCGCCTACCGGCGCAGCAACGCGTTCTGGACCGCGTACTCGGTAGGCGCATTGATCGAGACCGAACCTGAGCCACAACGGACCACGATGCGCGAGCAGGACAAGAGGATTCGAGACGCGTACGCAGCGCTGTCGGAGCAATATCAGGGTTCGAAAGCCGACAACGACATTCCGTTCAACTGATCAGGCGTCGATGGGTCGGTCACTGTGCGGCTCGTACGCGACACCCGCTCAAAACATCCAGAACCGCACAGTCACCAAGCCGATCACACCAGCGCCCGGCGCAACTCCCCCACCAGATCACCGCGATCGCCGACGGTGACGTCGCTGAGCCCCAGCCACGACGCCATCGATTGCAGCTCCTCCGCCAGCGCCTCGGCGACCCGTGTCCGGTCCCGTTCCGGTTCGGTGAACGCCCCCACCACGTTGAGTGCGCCCGCGGCCCGCTCGGCCTTCACGTCGACGCGCCCCACCAACTGCCCGTCGAGCAGAAACGGCCATACGTAGTAACCGAATTCGCGCTTGGGCGCGGGCGTGTAGATCTCTATGCGGTAGCGGAAGCCGAACAAACGCTGCGCGCGCGGCCTGAACCAGACCAGCGGGTCGAACGGACACAGCAACGCCGTGCCGCGCTCGAAGCGAGGCACGATCTGCCCCGCGCGTAGATACCCTGTCGCCGTCCATCCGTCGACGGAAACCGGCTCAAGGGCACCACTTTTCACCAGATCCGCGATCGCCGGTTTGACCTGTGCCGCGCCCAGCCGGAAGTAGTCGCGGATGTCCGCTTCGGTGCCGACCCCTAGCGCCGTCGCCGCGCGCAGCGTCAGCTCCCTGACGGCTTCGTCGTCATCGACCTGTCGGGCCAGCACCTCCGGCGGCAGCACGTTCTCGGTCAGGTCGTAATGCCGCGCGAACCCCAACCGGGTCGCGGTCGTCAGCACACCTGCCGACCACAGCGCCTCGGCGACCCATTTGGTTTCGCTTCGGTCCCACCACGGTCCCTTCTTCCCGCGCGGCTCCGACTCGAGATGCGCCTCGATCTGGCCCGCCGTCGACGGTCCCAGCTCGGCGATGGCGGCGACGATGTCGTCGGCCAGCCGCCGATTCTTCTTGACGATCTCCTTGCCCCACCGACCGTCGGCGTACTCCCGCATCCGCCACCGCAGCAGCGGCCAGTCCTCGACCGACATCAACGCGGCTTCGTGCGCCCAGTACTCCACCAACAACCGCGGGGACCGCGCGCTGTGGCTCCACGCGGCCCGGTCCAGCACATCCCGGTCGTACGGACCGAGCCTGCTGAAGACCGGCGCGTAATGCGCGCGCACGGCCACCGAAACCGAATCCAGCTGCAACACCTGAATACGGGAGATCAGCCGGCGCAGATGCGCGCGCGTCACGGCGCCGCGCGGCTTGGCTTCGTGAAAACCCTGCGCGGCAACCCCGATGCGGCGCGCCTGGCCTGCGGTCAGCCTGCTCATGCCCGGGTGTAGCTGTGGAACCGGTAGCGCAGCCCGGAGCTGCTGCTCAACCACTCCCCTGTGGTGCCCACCCACGATTCGTCGAGCACCGGCGCGACGGCGTCACCGTCCTCGCGTCGCAGATCGACCTCGACCTCGGTCACCTCGCAGCGCGTCGCTGCAGGCAACGCCAGCAGGTAGATCTGTTCGCCGCCGATGACCCATGCCTGGTCCTCGCTGAGCGCCTCATCGAGGCTGCCCACCACCGTCGCTCCCTCGGCCATGTAGTCAGCTTGCCGGGTCACTACGACATTTCTGCGGCCCGGCAGCGGCCGCACCCTGCTCGGCAGCGACTCCCAGGTCAGCCGCCCCATCACCACGGTGTGGCCGAGCGTCAACTCCTTGAAGCGGGCCTGGTCCTCCGGCAGCCGCCACGGAATGCCGCCTGCGCGGCCGATCACGCCGGAGGCCGACTGAGCCCAGATCAGGCCCAGGCTCATACGGCGACGGGCGCCTTGATCGCGGGGTGGGGATCGTAATTCTTGAAGGCGATGTCGTCGTAGGTGTAGTCGAAGATCGAATCTCGCGGCGCCAGAACTAGTTCCGGGTACGGCCTGGGCGGTCTGCTCAGCTGTTCGGTGACCTGTTCGACGTGGTTGTCGTAGATGTGGCAGTCCCCGCCGGTCCAGATGAACTCACCGACCTCCAACCCCGTCTGCGCAGCCATCATGTGGGTGAGAAGCGCATAGCTGGCGATGTTGAAGGGGACGCCGAGGAACAGGTCGGCGCTGCGCTGGTAGAGCTGGCACGACAACCTGCCCTCCGCGACATAGAACTGGAAGAACGCGTGGCACGGCGGCAGCGCCATCTGCGGTATCTCGCCGACGTTCCACGCCGAGACGATGTTGCGCCTGGAGTCCGGGTCGGACTTCAACAGCTCCACCGCCGCGCTGATCTGGTCGATGTGCTCACCCGACGGCGTCGGCCAGGACCGCCACTGCACGCCGTACACCGGACCGAGATCACCTGCGTCGCTGGCCCATTCGTCCCAAATGGTGACACCGCGCTCCTGCAGCCACCGAACGTTGGAGTCGCCGCGCAAAAACCACAGCAGCTCGTAGATCACCGACTTGGTGTGCACCTTCTTGGTGGTGATCAGCGGAAAGCCCGCCGACAGGTCGTAGCGCAGCTGGTGGCCGAACAGGCTGCGGGTCCCGGTGCCGGTGCGGTCGGATTTGGGGGTGCCACGGTCGAGCACCACGCGGAGCAGATCCTCGTACGGAGTGGCGATCGGCACGCCGCCCAGCTTACGTCCAGACCGGTGGCGTAGAACGGAAAGCATGCCGAGTGTCTCAGCTTCTGTCACCACGCCCGACGGGACCTGCCCCGTCACCCTGCACACTCCCGAGGGCAGCGGCCCGTGGCCGGGTGTCGTGATGTACGTCGACGCGGGCGGCGTCCGCGACACGATGCACGAGATGGCTGCACACCTCGCCGACAAGGGCTATGCGGTGCTGTTGCCCGACGTCTACTACCGCCACGGCGACTGGAAGCCCTTCGACATGCGCACCGCGTTCACCGACCAGGAGGAGCGCACCCGCCTGATGGGCATGGTGGGCTCGTTGACGCCGGACCTGATCGCCAGCGACGCGGGCGCGTTCTTCGACTTCCTCGAACAACGCCCCGAGGTCACTGGGTCGCGCTTCGGCATCTTCGGCTACTGCATGGGCGGGCGGGCGTCGGTGATCGTGGCCGGGCGCCAGCCCGACCGGGTCGCCGCGGCGGGCTCGTTCCACGGCGGCGGACTCGTCACCGACGATCCCAACAGCCCGCACCTGCTGGCCGACAGGATGAAGGCCACCGTTTACGTGGCAGGCGCGGCAAACGACGGCGGCTTCACCACCGAGCACGCCGAAACACTCGACAAGGCGCTGACCGCGGCCGGCGTCGAGCACATGGTGGAGTTCTACCCCGCGGGCCATGGCTTCGCCGTGCCCGACAATCCGCCCTACGACAAGGCCGCCGCCGACCGCCACTGGGCGGCACTCGAGCGACTGTTCGGCGCGTCGCTGGCCTGACCTGGCCAGACCCCGCTGTTGGTCGGGCGGCCGAAGTGCGCGACGATGTTCGCGTGGACAACGAGGTCAGCACCACCCAAGGCGCCGGCGGCGGCGGGTCGCGAATGAATCCCGTGCTCGCCAGGAGCTGGCTGCTGGTGAACGGCGCCCAATACGAGCGGTTCACCCCTGCCGTGCAGTCCCGCGCCGACATCGTCGTACTCGACATCGAGGACGCTGTCGCGCCCAAGGACAAGGCCGCCGCGCGCGACAACGTCATCAGGTGGCTCGGCGAGGGCCACGGCGACTGGGTCCGCATCAACGGCTTCGGCACGCAGTGGTGGCAGGACGACCTCGACATGCTCTCGGGTACCTCGGTCGGCGGGGTGATGCTGGCGATGGTCGAGTCCGTCGACCACGTCACCGAGACCGCGAAGCGGCTGGCCGGAGTGCCCATCGTGGCGCTGGTGGAGACGGCCCGCGGCCTCGAGCGGATCACCGAGATCGCCGCGGCGAAGGGCACGTTCCGGTTGGCGTTCGGCATCGGGGACTTCCGCCGCGACACCGGCTTCGGCGACAACCCGATGACGCTCGCCTACGCGCGGTCGCGGTTCACGATCGCCGCCAAGGCCGCCCACCTACCGAGTGCCATCGACGGTCCCACCGTCGGCACCAGCGCACTGAAACTCAGTGAGGCCACAGCGGTGTCCACGGAGTTCGGCATGACGGGCAAGATCTGCCTGATGCCGGACCAGTGCGCCACCGTCAACGAGGGCCTGTCGCCGTCAGTGGAAGAAATCGCTTGGGCCAAGGAGTTTTTCACCGAGTTCGAACGCGACGGCGGAGAGATCCGCAACGGCTCCGACCTGCCTCGCATCGCGCGAGCGAACAAGATCCTCGATCTGGCTCGGGCATACGGCATCGAGCCGTCGGAGTTCGACGACGTCGACGACCCGGTGCACATCCCGGCCCCGTCGGACACCTATCACTACTGACCGGGCGCGCCCGTCGATTCCCGGTGATCCTTGCGGTGCAGGAAGTTGCCGATCGCGCGGGCAATGCCGCGGCCGGCGTAGATGGCGGCCACCACCGACAGGATGATCATCACGATGAACATCACGAGCCAGTTGCTGCGGCTGTGGCTCACGTTCCACCAGATGATCGTGAACAGCACGGCGCAGATGAACACCACGATGTCGCGCCAGTTGCCGCCGTAGGAGACTGCGGCCTCGCGTATCGCCCGGCTTTTCTCCGTCGCCTCGATCAGGTCGTTGATGCGCTCGTCGATGCTGGCCTTGAGTCGAGCCTTGAGCTCCGGCTGCGAATCCGGGATCCGTTCGAGCAGATCCATGTCCTTTGCGATCATCGCGCGGACATCGGGGCCCTTGAAGTTCCCCGCGGCGGCACCCAGCAGCGCTCCGCCCGCGATCGGTGCCGCGCCCAAAGCGAGATCGGCGATACCTGGCATGGCCATGCTCCCTTCCGAGTCATCGAGACTACGGTTGTTGATGGATTTCGGCCGGAATTCGTCATCTTCCGTGGTTCCGCGAAATCGATTGCAAATCATTCCATCAGCGGGGCGGCGATTGTGGCGCCGAGATTCCCGACCGTGATGGCGGCGAACGGCGCTCGTGCGTCATCAACTGTCGGGCCGGCCTGACGGCAGTAATGCGACGCCGATGGCAGCCCCTGAGCCGGCCGCCCCCGCGCTAAGCCACCTCTTCGCGGACGGCATGTGCCGCCAGGCCCCGGCGATTCCCGCGATGTCGCCACAATCGGCCAGCACGCCGGCCACAAGCCACGGCCGCACCGGCCCCTTCGCCTGCATCGTCGCGAGAAGGCCCAAGCCCAAGCCGATTTCGCGTCCCCCCATGCCACGAAGGAAAGCCTGGGCGTCGGGCTCGGCGCCCCCGGCACCGGCAATCATTCGTCCCGCGGCAGCGGGAGCGGTCAACGCCGCGACGCCGAGAAGGGTTCGGCTGGTCGCATAGACGGTTAGGGATTGCATCTCTTCGCTCCTGTCGTCGAGATCTGCACGCGCACGGCGGCGCGCAGGTCTCCACCGTACGGCCGAATGGCCGCCGCCTGGATGGCCGGGACTCACCCCATCAGCTGGGCGGCGATCGTGGCGCCGAGATTCCAGCAGGCTTCCAGATCGCCCTTGCTCGGCTTCCCGGAGACGACGACGGTGTCGGCGGCTTTGATCCAGCCGAGGCCCGTCGTGATGGAGTCGATTCCGCGCTCGGCGCCCTCGGTGCCTTCGTTGCCATGCAGATACACACCGAACGGACGGCCGCGAGTGGCGTCCAGGCACGGGTAGTAGCAGACGTCGAACGCATGCTTGAGGGCGCCCGAAATGTAGCCGAAGTTAACCGGGGTACCCAGGAGATAACCGTCAGCCTCGAGCATGTCGGTGGCGGACATCGTCAGCGCCGGCCGACGAATCACCTGCACGCCCTCGATCTCGGGGGCGGTCGCACCCGACACGACCGCCTCGAACATTTCTTGCATATGCGGCGACGGTGTGTGATGGACGATGAGCAGACGTTGCACGAGCGATCTCCATCCACTGGTCCAATGAACCCAATCAACACGATCAGAAATATGTTGGCAACGAACCGCGCGCAAACGGAGTCTCGCGCCCATGAAGGCCAATCTGGTAGCAGTCACAGACTGGGCACCGGATGGCCGACCGGAACACCCACCGGAGCGAGGTTCGACCGGTAAGGTCGAGGATCTGTAGCCGCTCGGAGTGATGCATAACGCCCAAATGCTTGGCGCGGTTTGTCGATACTGGGGTTATGAGAAGACAGCCGTCATCGTCCGACGTCTCCGCGGAGGCAGCGACAGCCTCGGGGCGTCCTGCGTTGCGGTTGGAGGCGGTGGGGCGAACCTACGGCTCTGGACCGACGGCGGTGGGCGCGCTTAGGGATGTCGACCTGTCGGTTTGGCCCGGAGAGTTCGTCGTCTTGCTGGGTCCGTCCGGTTCGGGCAAAACGACGCTGCTCAATCTCGTGGGCGGCATGGAAGAGCCCACTTGTGGGCGAATCTTGGTGTCGGGCAACGACATTGCCACGTTGAACGCAAGGCAGCGCACGGCGTATCGACGGGATCAGGTCGGTTTTGTGTTCCAGTACTTCAATCTGGTGCCGACGCTGACTGCGCTGGAGAATGTCGAGATCATCGCCGAACTCGCCGGCCAGGACGTCGCTCGGCGAAGCCGCGAGGCGCTCGCCAAAGTCGGGCTGGCTGACCTCGCCGATCGGTTTCCCGGCGAGATGTCCGGCGGAGAACAGCAACGGGTGGCGATTGCCCGCGCCATCGTAAAGGAGCCGCCGCTGCTGTTGTGCGACGAACCGACGGGCAGTCTGGACCTGGTCACCGGGCGTCAGGTTCTGGCGGTGCTGCGAGAGCTGGCCCGGGAGGCGCACCGCACCGTGGTTTTGGTGACGCACAACTCCGCGATCGCCGAGATTGCCGATCGGGTGGTGTGGCTGCACTCCGGAACGGTCGCCCGTCAGGAGCGGGTTGCTGCGCCGGTGCAGGCGCAGGACCTCGACTGGTGACCCGCATCCTGCGTCGCAAGGTGCGTCGGGATCTGTGGCGGCACCGCTGGCAGTTCCTGGCCGCGACGGTCGTGCTCGGCATTGGTGTCGCGGTGTTCGTCGGGGCCACGGACGCCTATGCCGATTTGAGGCAGTCCCTCGACCGGACGTACGCCGAGCAGCTGCTGCCGGATGTCGTGATCAGCGGGCCCGGTGTGGTAGGGCTTTACGAGGCTGCCCGGAGCCTTCCCGGTGAACCGACTGTGGAGCTTCGCCAGCAGGCCGACGTGCCGGTCCGCGTCAACGGCCGCAGCCTTATCGGCCGCGTAGTTGAGGTGCCCGTCGCGACTCAACCGGCAGTGTCGAAGCTGGCGCTGCAATCCGGCGACCTCCCGACAATCGGGTCCCTGATGACTGAAGAGCACCTCACCGAGTATTACGGCCTGCGCCCCGGGAGCACGGTCGAACTGCTAGGACCGTCCGGTTGGCGGCCGGTGGGTGTTTCTGGGTCGGCATTGTCGACGGAATACCTGTGGCCGGCGCGTTCACGGGCGGAAACCTTGACCACACCGGAATTCTTCGGCGTGGTCTTCGTGCCCGCACCCGATATCGCACAGCTCGCGGCCCAGCCGACAGATCAGCTGCTGGCGCATGCGCGCGATCGCGACCAAGCGCGGGCATTAGTCACCGCCGCAACGGAATTGGGGCGCTCGCATGGACTAGTGGTGGTGTCGCGTGACGAGCTGCCGTCCTACAGGGTGTTGCGCGAAACCGTCGAAGCGGTACGCACGTTCGCCAGGCTGATGCCGTGGGTGTTCCTGGTGGCAGCGGTGGTCGGGACCTATGTGCTGTTGTCGCGGCTGGTGACCGCGCAGCGGAACGGTGATCGGAACGCTGTCAGCCAACGGATTGTCCGCTCGAACGATTCGTACCCACTATCTGACGTACGGTGTGGCGGCCGCGCTTGCGGGGGCCACCTGGGGGCTGTTCGGCGGCCATATTCTCGGTGGCTGGTACACCAGCCAATATGTCCGGGCGCTGGGACTGCCGCTGCTGGTGACGTCGCTGCATCCCAGCAGCCTAATCATCGGCGCCGTCGCCGGCACGGCGGCAGCCGCGCTTGCGGCCTGGGCCCCGGCGCGCACTGCATCGCGAATCAGCCCCGCCGAAGCGATGCGAAATTCGCCGCCCAGCGGACGGGGAGGGGTCAGCGTCGCAGAACGACTGCTGCCACCGCTGCGGCGGATGCCAACCCGCTGGCGAATGACGGTGCGCGGCCTCACCCGTAACCGTCGCCGCACCATCCTCACCGTTGCCGGGGTGGCTAGCTCGGTGTGCCTGGTGATGGTGTGCTCCGGTATGCGCGACACCGTCAATAGCGTCATTGACCGCCAATACGGAGAGATCGAACTTCAAGACGCGCAAGTCCTCACCGCCGGGGGCGCTGCCGAGTCCGTTGGGGACACTTTGCGCGCCGATCCGCAAGTCACCGCCGCAGAGACGTTCACCCGGCTAGATGTCACGGTGCAGGACCGCAACAACGGTTACGACACCCTGCTGATTGGCCTGCCGCCGACTACCCAGATGCACCGCTTCACATCGAGCCGATCTGGCGGCGGCCTTCCCCGCGATGGTGTGTTGCTGGGAGAGGGCTTGCGAGCGATCCTCGGAGTTGCCGTGGGCGACCGGGTGTTAATCACCAACGTGCAGCATGGAATCCGGCTTGAGCAGCCCGTGGCCGGGTTCGTCGATGAGCCAACGAGCCCGGTCTTATATATCTCGGCCGAGCGATTGTCCGGTCTGGCACCGTCGGGCGTAATGCTCAAGCTGGCTCCCGGCGTCGACGCAGAGGCGAAGCGCCAGGCCGTGACGATGGTGCCTGGCGTGGTCGCCTACCTGTCCACCGAGTCGATCGCGGCCGCCGTCCGCAAGGCCTACAGCCTTTACAACGTGATGGTTGCGCTGACCTTGCTGTCCGCCGGTGTGATGGCCGCTGCGCTGCTGTATACCGCGATGTCGGCCAACGTCAGTGAACGCACCGGTGAACTGGGCACATTGCAGGCTGCTGGAATGGACGCGCACATGTTGGGCCGGCTGGTATCGACGGAGAACATGATGCTGGCCGTGATCGGTCTACCGGGCGGTCTGATCGGCGGGGCGTTGCTCGCGGAGTGGTTCTTGTCCACCTATGTAACCGAGGGTTATCGATGGCACCTGGTGATGCACGCCGCCACTCCGGCCTTTGTTGCGGTGGCGATCCTGGTCGCCGGATTATTGGCCCAGATATCGACGTTCCGCGTGATCGGGTGGATGGACCTTGCGAAGATCTTGCGTGAGCGGTCGCTGTGAGCGCCTATGGCCTCTACTAGCTAGCGGCCGCAGTTGCCGGTACCAAGCTTCGCCGCCCGCAAGGGCGCACGCTGGCTAATATGCCCGACGTTGCTAAACGGCACGCTGCCGCCCTTGAATTGCAGCGATTTGCGGCCCTGTGCGTTTTGCTGCCGGCCGATGTTGAAAGGCCGCTCCTTGCCCCGATATACGCGGCTGTGGGAAACCTCAGCACCACGAAATTTTGCGCGGTGATCGCGTTTCCGGTTCAGTCAGGCGATCGATGGCGCCCGTCGACAAGCGCGAGCAACCAGTCACATCCTGACTTTGCGAGACGCTCCACCGATCCGGCGGTCGCTTGTATATTGGCCATATTGGCGACGCCCGTTTACCTACCGTCGAAGTTCAAGCGATCGGGGCCGCCACAGGTTTGGGGGAACCGGTGAGCATCAATCCATTCGACGACGACGATGGCACTTTCTTGTCTTGGTCAACGACGAGGAGCAACACAGCCTGTGGCCGACCTTCGCCGATGTTCCGGCCGGTTGGCGGGTGGTTTACGGCGAAGCGGACCGCGCTGCGTGTCTGGACTACATCGAACAGAACTGGACCGACATACGGCCGAGGAGTCTGCGCGAGAGACTGGCGGGGGCTTGACGCGAGAGACCGAAGGGGGTTTGACACGTAAACCGGCGGGATTGGGGGAGTCGGATGGAGCTTGATGACCGGGCACTTCCGCTGACGCGCGGACAGCTAGAATATGGCTTGCGCAGGAAACGGGTCACTCGGTACGGAGTGGCAGCTTGGCCTCTTCGTGAGAATCGAGGGCACGGTAGAACGTGATGCCCTCGAGTGGGCGATCCGCCGAGTGGTGCAAGAGGCCGAACCAGTCAGGGCCGCTTTCTTCGAGGTGGATGGCCAGGTTTTCCAAAGGGCGATCGATTACCCGGATGTCGAGCTGGCCTTCTATGACCTGAGCGGCTCGCGCAGATCCCGTGCAGGAAGCCCATAGACTCGCATCATCGATCCAACGCACGCCGATGCCGTTCACTGGCCCGCTGTTCAAATTTGCGTTATTTCGGACGCGGCTCGATGAATTCTACTTGTTCGGTGCTGCCACCACATCGTCATCGACGGAACCGGCATTGCGCTGGTTGGCCAATCGGATTGCATCTGTCTACTCTGCAATTGTTTCTGGCGCACCCGTCCCTCCTGCCTTCTTCGGCTCGTTGCAGGACTTGGTTGACTGCGAGTCGGAATACGAAGCGTCCACCGATTATCTGGAAGATCAGGCCTATTGGAGCTGGGAACCTTCCCGCGGAAAGCGGCCCGCATTATCGGTTGCCCCAGGCCGCGGGCGAGCGTGATCCGTATTGGCTTTCTGCGCCGGTTCAATTGGACCCTGTGGTTCTTCGCCGAGTTGAAGAGTTATCCCAAGTGTGGAAGTGCCTCGATCATCGGTCATCACCGCGGCGTGCGCGCTTTGGTGCGTGGGTGGTGCGCTGAGGGCTCAGAGGTGGTGCTCGACTTCCCGGTCAGCAGGCGAGTACGTCCGGAGTCAAAGACGCTTCCCGGGATGGTTGCCGGGGTTGTGCCGCTGGTGTTGAGGGTTTCGCCGGGGTCTGTCGGTTGCCGATTTTTGTGAGCATGTTGACACGCGAATACGAGAAGCGTTGCAGCATCAGCGGTTTCCGGTGCAAGCCCTTGAGCGCAAAAGCCGCGCCCCCGCGGCCCAGGGCAGCCGGCCGATAGGGTGAGCGTTAATTTCCTCCCGTCCTGACATTTACTCTGCGTTTCGGTGGTGTCGCGGCATCGGCGTCATAGACCAATTTTGGCCTCGTGGGCGGTTTTGGGTTGATTTTCTCTAGCGCCGGTGACGAGCTTTTTCTCAGCACGGCGGGCGCTGGGCGGCCGTTTTCGAATTTTGACGTCTCCGATTTAGCGCGAGCGGTTGCGGCGGGTGTTGGTGGCGATGACCGCCGACCCGAGGCGGTCGTTGTCGTCGGTGGATGTGCTGGATGCCGGTGAGCACGCCCGGCTGGATGAGGTGGGGTAACCGGGCGGTGTTGACCCAGCCCGTGACGCGGGTGTCGATTCCGGTGTTGTTCGCCGCGCAGGTGGCCCGCGCCCCGGAGGCGGTGGCGCTGAGTGCGGGGAGCGTCGATGGACGTACCGCGAGGTCGATGAGGCGCGAACCGGTTGGCGCACCTGCTGGCTGGACTAGGGTGCGGGCCCGGGGCAGTGTGTGGCGCTGCTGTTTTCCCGGTGCGCCGAGGCGATCGTGGCGATTTTGGCGGTGCTCAAGACCGGGGCGGCGTATCTGCCGATCGACCCGGCGCTGCCGGCGGCGCGGATCGGGTTCATGGTGGCCGATGCCGCGCCGATCGCCGCGGTCACCACCGCGGGGTTGGCCGAGCGGTTGGACGGGTGCGACCTGCCGGTCATCGATGTCGAGGATCCCCGCATCGACAGCCCACCCGGCACCGCATTGCCGGCGCCGGCCGCCGATGACCTCGCCTACATCATCTACACCTCGGGCACCACCGGTGTGCCCAAGGGGGTGGCGGTCACCCACCACAACGTGACCCAGCTGTTCGACGTCGCTGGATGCCGGTGTGGAGCTGGCGCCGGGGCAGGTGTGGACGCAGTGTCACTCCTATGCCTTCGACTTCTCGGTGTGGGAGATCTGGGGTGCGCTGCTGCATGGTGGGCGGCTGGTGGTGGTGCCCGAGTCGGTGGCCGGCTCACCGGAGGACTTCCACGCCGTGCTGGTCGCCGAAAAGGTCAGCGTGTTGAGCCAGACCCCTTCTGCGGTGGGGGTGTTGTCGCCGGAGGGTTTGGGGTCGGCGGCGTTGGTGATCGGCCGGTGAGGCCTGCCCGGCCGAGGTGGTGGATCGGTGGGCGCCGGGGCGGGTGATGATCAACGCCTACGGCCCGACCGAGACCACGGTGTATGCGTCGATCAGTGCGCCGCTGACGGCGGGGTCGGGGGTGGTGCCGATCGGGGCGCCGGTGCCGGGGGCGGCGTTGTTTGTGCTGGACGGGTGGTTGCGGCCGGTGCCGGCGGGGGTGGTCGGTGAGTTGTATGTGGCCGGGCGCGGTGTGGGGGTTGGGTATGTGGCGTCGGGCCGGGTTGACCGGGTCGCGGTTCGTGGCGTGTCCGTTCGGGGGGCCCGGGGCGCGGATGTATCGCACCGGGGATCTGGTGTGTTGGGGTGCTGACGGGCAGCTGCAGTACTTGGGGCGCGCCGATGAGCAGGTCAAGATCCGCGGGTATCGCATCGAGCTCGGCGAAATCCAGGCGGCGCTGGCCGGGCTGGACGGGGTGCGAGCAGGCGGTGGTGATCGCCCGCGAGGACCACCCCGGCGACAAGCGTCTGGTGGGCTATGTCACCGATCGGTCACCGGGCAGTCGATCCGGGCGAGATGCGTGCCGCGCTGGCCGAGCGGCTGCCGGCCTACATGGTGCCGGCCGCGGTGGTGGTGGTGGAGACGCTGCCGTTGACGCCCAACGGCAAACTCGACAAACGCGCCCTGCCGGCACCGGAATACCAGCGATGTCGATCGTTACCGCGCCCCGGCCAGCCCCGATCGAGGAGATCCTGGCCGGCATCTACGCCCAGGTCCTCGGGCTGGAGCGGGTCGGGGTCGACGACTCGTTCTTCGACCTGGGTGGGGATTCGCTGTCGGCGATGCGGGTGATCGCCGCGATCAACACCGGCCTGGATGCCGGCCTTGCGGTGCGCACCTTGTTCGATGCGCCCACGGTGGCCCAGTTGGCGCCCCGTATCGGTGGAGATGGGGGTGCGGCGTGAGCCGTTGGTGCCGGGTGAGCGGCCCGCGGTGGTGCCGTTGTCGTTTGCCCAGAGCCGGTTGTGGTTCCTCAACCGGTTCGAGGGCGGGGTTGGCGACCTACAACATGCCGACCGCTTTTCGGATCGGCGGGGCGCTGGACGTCGAGGCGCTGGGCGCGGCCCTCGATGATGTCATCGCCCGCCACGAATCGCTGCGCACCATATTTCCCGACATTGACGGTGTGCCGTTCCAGGAGGTGTGTGCCGGCGGGGCGGGGATGTGGCGGCGCGGGGGCGCGGCGGTGGTGTCGTTGCCGGAGCAGGATGTGGTCGGCGAGTTGGTGACGCTGGCGGGGTATCGGTTTGATTTGTCGGCGGAGATCCCGATTCGTGCGCAGATCTATTCGGTGGGGCCAGAGCAGCATGTGGTGGGGATTGTGGTGCACCACATCGCTTTTGACGGGTGGTCACTGGCTCCGATGGTCCGTGATGTGGGCGAGGCGTATCGGGCGCGGCGGCAGGGCCGGGCCCCGCAGTGGGCGCCGTTGGCGGTGCAGTACGTGGATTACACGTTGTGGCAGCGCGCGCAGTTGGGTGATCTCGACGACAGCCGACAGCCCGATCGCCGCGCAGCTGGGGTATTGGGAGGATGCCCTGGCCGGGATGCCCGAGCGGCTGCAGCTGCCCACCGATCGGCCCTATCCGCCGGTGGCTGATTACCGCGGCGCCAGTGTGGCGGTGGACTGGCCGGCCGAGTTGCAGCAGCGGGTGCGCGAGGTGGCCGCGTGAGCACAACGCGACCAGCTTCATGGTGGTCCAGGCCGCCCTGGCGGTGCTGCTGTCCGAGCTCAGCGCCAGCACCGATGTGGCGGTGGGGTTCCCGATCGCCGGGCGCCGCGACCCGGCGCTGGATGAGCTGGTGGGTTTCTTCGTCAACACCTTGGTGCTGCGGGTCGAGGTGGCCGGGGATCCCACCGTCGCCGAACTGCTGGCCCAGGTGCGGCAGCGCAGCCTGGCCGCCTACGAGCACCAAGACGTGCCCTTCGAGGTGCTCGTCGAGCGGCTCAACCCCACCCGAAGCCTGACCCATCACCCGCTGATCCAGGTGATGTTGGCCTGGCAGAACTTCGCCGGGCAAGACAACGACCTCGCGGCTGGGCTGGCATTGGGTGATGTGCAGGTCACCCCGCTGCCGGTGGACACCCACACCGCCCGCATGGACCTGATGTTCTCGCTGGCCGAACACTGGACCGACGCCGGTGAGCCCGCCGGGATCGGCGGGATGGTGGAGTTCCGCACCGACGTATTCGACACGGACAGCATCGCAGACGCTGATCGAGCGGTTCGAGCGGGTGTTGGTGGCGCTGACCGCCGATCCGACGGCGGCGGTTGTCGTCGGTGGATGCTGCTGGATGAGGGTGAGCGCGCCCGGCTGGAGGGTGGGGCAACCGGGCGGTGTTGACCGAGCCGCGCGACGCGGCGGTGTCGATTCCGGTGTTGTTCGCCGAGCAGGTGGCGCGCGCCCCGGAGGCGGTGGCGGTGACTTGAGGCCGCTCGATGACGTACCGCGAGCTCGAGGAGGCCGCGAACCGGTTGGCGCACTTGCTGGTCGACCAGGGGGCGGGCCCGGGCCGGTGTGTGGCGCTGCTGTTTTCCCGGTCCGCCGAGGCGATCGTGGCGATTTTGGCGGTGCTCAAGACCGGGGCGGCGTATCTGCCGATCGACCCGATGCTGCCGGCGGCGCGGATCGGGTTCATGGTGGCCGACGCCGCACCGGTGGCCGCGGTCACCACCGCGGGTCTGGCGCGCGGCTGGCCGGGTGCGACCTGCCCGTCATCGATGTCGAGGACCCCCGGATCGACAGCTAACCCGGTACCGGCGTTGCCGGCGCCGGCCGCCGATGACCTCGCCTACATCATCTACACCTCGGGCACCACCGGTGTGCCCAAGGGGGTGGCGATCAGCCACCACAACGTCACCCAACTGCTGGAGTCGCTGGACGCGGCGCTGCCGCCAGCGGGGGTGTGGTCGCAGTGGCATTCCTTGGCCTTCGACGTCTCGGTGTGGGAGATCTGGGGTGCGCTGCTGCGCGGTGGGCGGCTGGTGGTGGTGCCCGAGTCGGTGGCCCGCTCGCCGGCGGACTTCCACGCCTTGCTGGTCGCTGAACAGGTCAGCGTGTTAAGTCAAACCCCTTCTGCGGTAGGGGTGTTGTCGCCTGAGGGTTTGGATTCGGTGGCGTTGGTGGTGGCCGGTGAGGCTTGTCCGGCCGAGGTGGTGGATCGGTGGGCGCCCGGGCGGGTGATGATCAACGGCTACGGCCCGACCGAGACGTGGTATGCGTCGATAAGTGCGCCGCTGGCAGCGGGGTCGGGGGTGGCGCCGATCGGGTCGCCGGTGCCGGGGGCGGCGTTGTTTGTGCTGGATGGGTGGTTGCGGGCGGTGCCGGCCGGGGTGGTGGGTGAGTTGTATGTGGCCGGCCGGGCGTCGGGGTTGGGTATTGGCGTCGGGCCGGGTTGACGGCGTCGCGGTTTGTGGCGTGTCCGTTCGGGGAGCCTGGGGCGCGGATGTATCGCACCGGGGATCTGGTGTATTGGCGCCCCGACGGGCAGCTGCAGTACGTGGGGCGCGCCGATGAGCAGGTCAAGATCCGCGGCTATCGCATCGAGTGTGGCGAAATAGCGGCGGCGTTGGCTGGGCTGGACGGGGTGCAGCAGGCGGTGGTAATCGCCCGCGAGGACCACCCCAGCGACAAACGCCTGGTGGGCTACATCACCGGCACCGCCGACACGACCGGGCTACGCGCTGCGCTGGCGCAGCGACTGCCGCCCTACATGGTGCCCGCCGCGGTGGTGGCGTTGGAGACACTGCCGTTGACGGTCAACGGCAAACTCGACAAGCGCGCCCTGCCGGCGCCGGAATACACCGACACCGATCGCTACCGCGCCCCGGCCACCCCGATCGAAGAAATCCTGGCCGGCATCTACGCCCACGTCCTAGGTGTAGAGCGCGTCGGTGCCGATGAGTCGTTTTTCGACCTCGGCGGGGATTCGCTATTGGCGATGCGGCTCATCGCCGCGATCAACACCTCGCTAGATACCCAACTGCCGGTGCGCACCGTCTTCGAAGCGCCATCCGTCCGTGGCCTAACTCAGCAGGTGCGCAAACATACCAGTTCGGTGGAATTAGCTCCTGTTGAAACCCTCAAGGAGGGTACCGGCGTGCCGCTGTTCTGTTTTCATCCGGCAGGCGGGCTTGCCTGGCCATATCAGCCTCTGGGCGATTACTTGGACTGTCCCATCATTGGCATTCAACAAGCGCAAGACCAGGAGGCTGAACCCGAATCAATTCGCGCCATGGCGAAAACCTATGCAGACCGGCTGCAAGCGGTTGAGCCTACCGGGCCCTACAACCTTCTCGGCTGGTCTCTCGGCGGAGTGGTCGCGCACGAAGTCTCCATTGAGCTTCGTCGACGCGGAAGCGTAATCCGACGCCTCATAGTGTTAGACGCTGCGCCAAGTGCCAACAACAACGCCACACGAGACGAACTTTTAGGAGCGGTAGGCGAGAGTTACGTGCTGGAACTCATCTTGGGATACCTGCGTATTGATATCCCTGAGCGGTCGGAGCCAATCACCTACCGGCGGGCCGAGGAATTAGTCCTCGAACAATTTGCTCTTCCCATCCAGCAGGTCCGGGTATTCCTAGATTTCTTTGTGCAAAACATGAAGAGCAGCTTACTGTATCTCGCAGAACACACGCCTGGTGTGTTCTGCGGCGATATGATTGTATTCTACACAACGCGAAATGAGAGCGATTGGGATTTGGGCCTCCAAAATTGGCGGCAGTATGTTACCGGCGACATCACAGAGTACCCGGTCGACTGCGGTCATCTCGAGATGTTGTCTCCCGAATCGATCATGATGTATGGCAAGCAACTCAAACTTTTATTAGAATCGTAGCTAAATTGGCCTCGTTAGCTTGCAGGAAAAACATCTGGGGGATATTTCCATTGCATCGTCGCCGTTCAACCGGCCTGTAGAAGAAAATGGAGTATTGTACGGAATGACAGCAGTTTGCTCAGCGACAGCTGTTCAAAGGTTAATTCACCAGAGACGACACTAGCCACTCATTGGCGCCGCTGTGAGGTATCTACCCAATACGCTCCAATTCGGCCGAACGACCCCGCGGCCTAATGCCCGCGGCACCCAGCCGGGCTGTATGGGCGACAGTCACATCAGCTCGATCGCGTCCGCGATCGACTGCAAGATCCAGTTTGGCCGCAACGGATACTCTCTACTTCATCTAGCGACGTCGAACCGGTGAGCATGACCAAAAAATGCTTGAAGGCACCCCCGACGTAGCCGAGATTCGCCGGGGAGCCCAGCAGTTAGCCTCGATCTTTCGTGAGAGCTCGACTGTTGACGGTTGGGCCGGTTGTGGCCGGTGCGGTGATCTGGGCGTGAGTGGTCCCCGGCGCTGTGTCGCCGGTTCTCCTGGTCCTTGGTGGTGGGTGCTGGTGGGTTGAGTTCAGTTGAGCGCGGCGAGGTTTCGCTGTCCGTTGATCAGCAGGTCTGACCAGGGCCATCGTCGGCTGAGGCGCAGGATGTGGCGGCGGCCGGTGGTGATGAGCCGGCCGGCGACGCCAGCAGCCGCAGGCGTAATCGTTTGGGTTCCCAGCTGCGGGCGGGCTGATCGGGCCAGGCCAGCAGTTGGGTCCAGGTCAGCAGTTCGTAGGCCAGCGGCGGCCAGTTCGAGCCAGATCTGGTTCTTGCCGAAGGCCTGCAGCGGCAGGTTGGTCAGGCCGGTGTCTTTGAGGGTGCGGATGCGGTCCTCGGCGCGGGCCCGCAGCCGGTGGCGTACTTCGAGGTCGGCGAGCCGCCCGCCGGTGGTGTTGGTGGCGAACATGGTGATGCGCCAGCCATGCGTCATCGGTGATGCGCAGCTGGGCGCCGGGATGGGGGCGTTCCCGGCGGGCGATCACCCGCATCCCGGGCGGCCAGCCCGACGAAGGTCGCCGGCAGCCAGCGGGTCAGCTCGGCGACCTGGGCGCCGTCGCGGGGGCGGCCGTCGGCGTCGCAGTGCCTGGCGCCAGGCCTGGCGCGGCAGCGCGGCCAACGCGTCCAGGACGGGTTGGCGGCCGTAGACACCGACCGAGTAGGACAGGCCCAGGTGGTGGACGTGCCACAGGAACTCCTTGACTCCCGAGCCGGTGTCCCCGCGCACCAGCACCCGGGAGCGCACCGCTTCGGGCAGCTGGGCCAGCGCGGCGTCGAGCACCGCGATCTGGTCGGCGGCGTCGTTGGCGTTGGCCCGCCCGGGACGCAGCATCGCCGCCAGCGGCTCACCGGTGCCGCCGGCGCCGTGATCGACGAACGCCAGCATCGGGTGAAACCCGAATCCACGCTTGAAGTTCGGGGTCGCGTTCTCTTTCTCTGAATGCGCCCCGATCAAGGTGGCATCCAGATCGACGACCACTGCCCCGCGGCAGGAACCGGCGAGGACAGCTGCCACACCGCGGCCCGCGCGGCGGCCCGCGCACGACGGATCGCGGCGATCGCCGCGGCCGGCTCACCGCCCAAAGCGTCGATGAGCCGGCTGATCGTGGGGTCAGAGGCCACCGCGCCGAACAACTCCGGCTGGGCCCGCACCACCGCCGACATCGGCCAGGCAGTCACCGCCGAGCGCGACCGCGACGGCCAGATCCAGCACCGTCTTGCCCGGATCGTGGACCGAGCGCGGCGCCCGCCACGGCCGCAGCTGACGCGACAGACCCGCCGTCAAGCCGCTGACCTGCGCAGTCTGCAACAGCAACGACGCACCAGCCGAGGAGATCAGCGACTCGCGACCTGCCTCGACCCGAAACCCACCACAACGGCTACGCTTCACCTACGGAGTGCCTTCCCGCTTGCGAACCTGGACCCTAGACAAGTCACATTTTCCCAAGCAGGACAGGCACTTCCGTGCATTACACGCCCGTCACCCCGCCACCTTCACGAAAGATCGAGGTTAGCCGTCGGCCTCCAGCATCTCGGCGAAACGGTGAGCGCCGGTCGGCGCACGACCTCCACGCCCTCGACGTCGGGGT
Organism: uncultured Actinomycetota bacterium; assembly: GCA_963786995.1. GTDB lineage: Bacteria > Actinomycetota > Actinomycetes > Mycobacteriales > Mycobacteriaceae > Mycobacterium. Next base: position 942,103 of record CAWBBH010000014.1, read on the forward strand.
AGGTCGCACCGGCCACGACCGCCTCAAACATCTCCTGATAGTGCGGCGACGGCGTGCGGTTCAAACATCTCCTGATAGTGCGGCGACGGCGTGCGGTAGACGATGAGCAGACGTGGCATTAGCTGGCTCTTGGGGCTAATAGCGGGGTAATCGTCGAAATAATGCTTGAGCGCACCCGGCACGCTCTGCTTCTCGTGTCCGCGCCGCCGCGAGTCGTATACACAGATCGGAGCATGGACTGAGCCGATTTTGTGTCGAGGCACCGGTCGTAGCAGACATCGTCTGGTGGTCGTGGCGATCGTTTTGGGTCGTTGCATAAGCGACGGTGGTGGGGCTGGCGGCCACGACCCTAGAGTTCGGCAACCGCGATCGAACCTGCATCACGGACTGCCTTTTCGTTGGTGGTCAGTTCCGCGATAGTTCGATATGTGAGCGTGTCCGGATCCACGGCCAGTGAATGCGCGTCTTGGGTGCTGAGCCGCTCGATGGCGTCTTTGGAGGCAAGGACAACCCCACCGTGGGCTGCATTCTCGATGCGTGCGGCTTCGTTCATCTCATCGCCGAGTGCGGTGACTTCGAGCCGCCCACGCGTAGAGACCTGGCCAACCGTGAGGGTGGCACCCCAATGCACGCCGACCTTGACACGCACGCTGTCCCTCAATGCCGTTGCCCGGTCACGAATTTCGCGTGCCGCGTCAATCGCGCTGCGCGCCGCGGCGCTGTCTCCGCCGGCATCCTCAGCAAGAAACAACGCCGACGCGCCGTCGCCGGCGTGCTTGCCGAGAATCCCTGTGTGCGCGCCGACGACTAAGTCGATCAGGTCGGTCAGCGCGCGGATGAGTTCGAAGTAGGCGCGTGACGATAGTCGTCGGGACAGCTCGCCGGAGGCTTCGAGGTCTGCGAACAGGATCGCCGCTGCCCGGCGGCATGGCTCGCGAAGACGATCCATGCGGCGGTACATCTCAATGTCGCCGCGATCCAGCCGCATGGCGAGGCTTTGCGGCAGCTTCGGCAGCGCCAGCATCAGAGTGCCGATGAAACGGCCACTGGCGTCGTGCAGCCTGATGTGCACGAGATTGGCCGGACCGGGCCACGACTTGTCGAACGATGCCAGCTTCGCGAAATTCATGTCGATTCGGTGCGCCAATGTCGGCGGGGCAGGCGCGAGTTCCCGCGCACGGGGGGCGAGCCGGCCAAACACCTCGTCGAAGTCCGGGTCGTCCGGCGGCACGTCGCGCACCATGTGCGGTCCGACCGCCCGCCAATACCGATTGCCTGTCTCTCGGTCGGTTACCCACTCCGGGCGGTGCTCCGCTCGGATGTTCAGTGACAGCCCGTAGTGGTGGTGCATCTCGGCCGGGTCCAGTCCCAGACCGAGGGCGTCCTCACTGGAGGTGTACACAACGCGCCACTTATGGTCGAGGATCTCGGCTGCGACCCCCGCGTCCTCCAAAGCCTGTGCCAACTCTCGCAACTCCGGGTGCTCGGGCAGCGGTAGCGGCGGCGTCTCGCCCACGAACCAACCGTACGACACAACGCCACTGCTCGGGGGCTACGACGTGGCAATTTGGATCCCCTCAGCAACTGAACAAATCTGGTGGGTCCGCTGCGCCGGTCACCAGGAGCACATCGTCTCCCCGATGGACGTCGAACGGCGGTTCCGCGGCGGGCGGGATGAGCCGCCGCGGGTTTGGATGCGCCGCCGGATCGCTGGATAGCGGCTCGCGGGTCACCCCATGAGCTGAGCGGCGACCGTCGCACCGAGGTTCCAGCACGCCTCGACGTCGGCCTTGGTCGGCTTGCCCATCACCACGACCGTCTCCGCAGTCCGCACCCAGCCAAGCCCGGCGGTGATGCCGTCGATGGCGCGCTCGGCTCCTTCGGTGCCCTCGTTGCCGTGCAGGTAAACGCCGAAGGGTCTCCCCCGGCTGGCATCGAGCAACTGGTAGTAGGCGCAGTCGAAGGCGTGTTTCATGGCCCCGCTGAGGTACCCGAGGTTCGCCGGGCTGCCCAGCACGTAGCCGTCGGCCGCCAGCATCTCGACCGGCGACACCGTGAGCGCCGGTCGCCGCACGACCTCCACGCCCTCGATGTCGGGGTCGGTCGCCCCGGCCACCACCGCCTCGAACATCTCCTGGCAATGCGGCGATGGGGTGTGATGGACGATCAGCAAGCGAGGCACTGGCTGGCCCGATTCCTATTAGAGGGGTATTCGCCCAAATCATGCTTGAGCGCGCCGCTCATGTAGCCGAGGTTCGCCGGCGTGCCGAGCAGATATCCGTCGGCGTCGAGCATCTCGGTGGCCGACACCGACAACGCGGCCCGACGCACCACCTCGACGCCCTCGATCTCGGGGTCGGTCGCACCGGAGACGACGGCCTCGAACATCTCGTGCGTGTGCGGCGACGGCGTGTGGTGAACGATCAGCAGCCGCTTCGTCATCGCTGCGCCTCCTGCATTTCGACCGCTTTCCTCATCGTCTCGCGCGCCCGGCTGCGATCACCCGCGTAGTCGTACGCCCGCGCAAGGCGGTACCACCGCAGCCAGTTGTCCGGATCCTTCTCGAGCTCGCCGCGTACGGTCTCGAACAACGCGTCTGCCGCGTCGCGCTGAATCCGGCCCGACGGCATCCGTGGCAGCTCGCTGACGTCTAGTTCCATTCCGCCCTCGCGCGCGAGTCGCGCCAGCCGTTGGTGCGCGAGACCGGCCTGCAGCGTGCTGACCATGACCCAGATTCCGATCAGCGGCATGACCAGAATCGCCAGGCCAAGCCCGATCGCGGCACCGCTGCCCGAGGTGATGAATGCCCACGCGATGCGGCCGAGCAGCAGGAAGTACACGACCATCGCCACGCACATGAAGCCGATGAGCAGCTGGATGCGCAACGACCGCCCACCCTCTGTCATGGCAGATCAGGTCAGGTCGAGCAGTGGCTCGATACCGATGGTCAGCCCCTTGTGCTCACTGACCTTCCGAACGGCGAGCAGCACACCGGGCACGAACGAGGTGCGGTCGAGGCTGTCGTGCCGAATCGTCAGCGTCTCACCCTGCGTGCCGAAGAGCACTTCCTGATGTGCGACCAGCCCGGCCAGCCGGATGGAATGCACAGGTATGCCGTCGACGTCGGCTCCCCTGGCCCCGTCGAGACCGGTGCTGGTGGCATCGGGGTTGGGCGGCAAGTCTTTTCGCGCCTCGGCGATGAGCCGCGCGGTGCGGGCCGCCGTCCCCGACGGGGCGTCGGCCTTGTGTGGATGGTGCAACTCGATGACTTCTGCCGACTCGAAGAAGCGCGCCGCCTGCTGCGCGAAATGCATCGACAGCACCGCGCCGATCGCGAAATTGGGTGCGATGAGCACTGCGACGTCCGGCTTGGCCGTCAGCCAGCTGCGAACCTGGCCGATTCTCTTGTCGTCGAACCCGGTGGTGCCGACGACGGCGTGAATCCCGTTGTCGATGAGGAACTCCAGGTTGTCCATCACCACGTCGGGATGGGTGAAGTCGATGACGACCTCGGTGTCGGTCTCGCTGAACAGGGTGAGCGGATCGCCGGCATCGACTTCGGCCGACAGTGTCAAATCGTCGGCATTGCGAACCGCTTCAACGATGGTCGCGCCGACCTTCCCCTTGCTGCCCAGCACTCCGACTCGCATGAGTTCACCCTAGCCCTGTGGTCGTTGAATTCCCGCTCACGCCGTGTGCTGCGGCGTAGGTTCTGCAGTGTCGGCGAGCGGAATGTCGCCGCCGGAAGGAGAGCCCAGTGGATCTGCCTAGCTGGACGTTGGGCCTGTCACTCATCGTGCTCACCATCGCCGTCCATACGACTGGAGTCGTGATGCTGGCTTTCGGCCTCGAACGGAGGATTCGGGGCGGAGCCGACAAGCACCTGCATGACGCCCGGCGGGCGATTCCGGTTGTGACAGGCCACATCGCAGCGGTCGCATTGATCTTGGCCGCATTCCACGGCCTGGCGAGCACGCTCTGGGCGTCGGCATATCGGTGGCTCGGCGCGTTCGGTTCATTCACCGACGCATCGCTGTATTCGCTCGGCACCATGACGACGTTCGAAGTGCCGGGGTTGATGCTGCCATCCCGGTGGCGAATGCTCGGCGCCCTGGAGGCTGTCAACGGCGTGCTCCTGTTCGGCATCAGCACGGCGTTCATCTTCGCGGTGATGCAGGCCTACTGGCTGACGCTTTCCCGACGGAGGGATACGCCGAACGCCTGATCACGTGCCACGGTCGATCGATTCGAAGACAATCAAGGATTGCTCAAACGGTTCGGAAGTCACGCCCAGTTGGTTTCCGAAGGGATGGTCGAGCCAGAAAACGAGGAACAGCAGCAGGCCGAGCAGGACCGCGACCGGGCTCAGCAACAGCAGATGCGCACGTCTGCTCCCAAGGTTGATGAAACCGCCGAGCGCCACCAGAACAACACCGCCGAAGAGCAGACCTGCCCACAGAAGCCCCGGTATTCGAGGTTTGGCATCCAAGATGCGCTGATTCCGTTGCGACGCAAGCGTGTCCACCTTGTCGAGAAACCGCTGACTGATCGGGTTCGACTCGACGTTGGATTGTTCGATGCCCAGCACCCGATACATCTCGTTGAGCGCGTCTCGCGCGCGTTCGGTGCCACCACCGGCGCGGACCGCTTTGTCCCATTCAGGGCCTGCGACCGCCGTCGTGTAGTTCCGGAGAAGCTGTCGCATCCGTGTCTGCTCGGGAACGGGCATGCCGACGGTCTGCCGGTACATCGTCGTCAGGGTGGACGCCTCGTTCGAGACGTTGGCCTCGGCAGAGGAGAACTGCTCCCAGGCCACGACGATGGTGAATCCGAGCAAAGCGCCATACACCAGCCCGACGCAAGTCAAGAACGGTGACAGCGCCCCGTTGTGCCCTTCGCTGACCTGCTCCGGGAGTGTGCGGTGAGCCAGCCATATGCAGGCGGCCCCGATGAGGATCGACACCACCAGGACCAGGGCCAGCACCAGCCATAAACCGGCTATCCCGAAGGTACCCATGACTGCCTCCGCATCCAAGACGGGAGATCCCCGGCGGCTTCGATCAACACCCCTGGGTACCCCTTAAACGGTTGCGCGATCGCTGATTTGTCAATTCGGCCAGCCGGCACGGTTACAGCGGCGAGGCGCCGCGCAGATGCTCGAAGATCAACGACGTCTGTGTGCCCGCGACATCGGCGTCGGCGTTGAGGTTCTCCACCACGAACGACCGCAGATCCTCGGTGTCGCGGGCGGCCACGTGCAGGAGGAAGTCGTCGGCACCGGCGAGGAAGTACACGTCCATCACCTGGGGCTTGCTCCGGATCTGCGCGATGAAACTACGTATCTTCGCGCGCGCGTTGGCCTGCAGGCTCACCGAGATCATCGCCTGCAGCGACAGACCGATCGCCGCGGGATCGATGTCGGCGTGGAACCCGCGGATGACACCGAGCTCCTGCAGCCGGCGCACGCGCCCGTGACAGGTCGACGGTGCGATACCGACCGCATCTGCCAGCGCGCTGTTGGGCATCCGGGCGTCGCGGTGCAGAAGGATCAGAATCCGCCGATCGACGTCGTCGATCTCGGCCGCCCGAACATCCTTCGGCGGGCGCGGCCGACCCGCCATCAAGATCGACGATTCTTCATCCACAGCAGCACTGTACCGAAGAATCAGCGCAACTATTGCTCGTCAACCGAATTTTCTTCACAATATGAGGCATTCCATCGACGATCAGGAGTGATCATGCGCGTCGGCGTCCCGACCGAGATCAAGAACAACGAGTTCCGAGTTGCCATCACGCCCGCCGGTGTGGCCGAACTGGTTCATCGCGGCCATGAGGTGCTGATTCAGGCAGGCGCAGGCGAAGGGTCCGCGATCGCCGACTCCGACTTCAAGCGCGCCGGCGCACAGATGATCGACAGCGTCGACGAGGTCTGGGAAGAGGCCGACCTGCTGCTGAAGGTCAAGGAGCCGATCGAGCCGGAGTACACGCGGCTTCGCAAGGGCCAGACCCTGTTCACCTACCTGCACCTCGCCGCGTCCAAGCCGTGCACCGACGCGCTCATGTCGTCGGGCACGACGTCGATCGCCTACGAGACCGTGCAGACCTCCGACGGCGCGCTTCCGCTGCTCGCCCCGATGAGCGAGGTCGCGGGCCGGCTTTCCGCGCAGGTCGGCGCGTACCACCTGATGCGCAGCCACGGCGGCCGCGGCGTTCTGATGGGCGGCGTGCCCGGTGTGGCGCCCGCCGAGGTCGTCGTCATCGGTGGCGGCGTCGCAGGCTACAACGCCGCCCGCATCGCCAAGGGCATGGGCGCCCACGTCAACGTGTTCGACGTGAACGTGAACACGCTGCGCAAGATCGACAACGAAAGCAGCGGATCGATCGAGACCCGCTACTCGTCGATGCTCGACCTGGAGGACGCCGTCAAGGGCGCCGACCTGGTCATCGGCGCGGTACTGGTGCCGGGCGCGAAGGCTCCCAAGCTCGTCACGAATTCGACCGTCGCGCATATGAAGTCGGGCGCGGTTCTTGTCGACATCGCGATCGACCAGGGCGGCTGCTTCGAGGACTCGCGGCCCACCACCCACGACGACCCCACCTTCGCGGTGCACGACACGGTCTTCTATTGCGTGGCCAACATGCCCGGCGCTGTACCGCGCACGTCGACCTACGCGCTGACCAACGCGACGATGCCGTACGTGGTCAAGCTCGCCGAGCGGGGCTGGAAGTCTGCATGCCAGGCCGATTCCGCTCTGGCCAAGGGTCTTTCGACGCACGAAGGAGCGCTGCTGTCCGAGCAGGTGGCCTCCGACCTCGACCTGCCCTTCACCGACCCGGCCGCTGTTCTGGCCTGATTCATCGACGGGCTCTGACGGCGAAGTGGGACTGCTCTCGCAGCGTCCCACTTCGTCGCTTTCGGCTGAAGGCGTGGTTATCCGGCTCGGGCTGCCTGAACGCGCGGCCGCCGAATGCATTCGCGATGCCACACCTCCAGCGACAGCAGCGTCCAGATCCGCGGCTGCTCGTTGCGATCTCCGCAGACGTGCGCGCCGAGAAGCTTGTCCACGGCCGCTTGGTCGAACGTCGTCCCCACAAAAGACGACGGTCCTGTCAGCAGATCGAATGCCATGTCGCGCAGGCCACCTCGGAACCACGCGTCCAATGCCACGTTCGACTAATCGCGCTGCTCGCCGTCGAGGTAGAACCAACGCCCGGCCCTGACGGCGAACTGAGAACGCTCATGCAACAGCCCGTCGCGCACACCGGCGCCGCGGCGAAAGTGAGCCCGGAACTCGACCACGCCCTGCTCGTCACCGCGTTGCCCGGCGGCCACGTCGAGAATCTGCAGACCCGTCCACACCTCATCCGAACGCGTCAGTGTCTGCGGCCTGGTGCGTGGATGCCAGGTTCGCCAGAGGTAATCGAGGTCCCCGACGGCGTACGCGCTGTACCGCGACCTCATCAACTCCTCGGCGGTCGCCGCCTGCCGTTCTCCTGCGTGAAGTGGTCCGCAGCACCGGCCGAACAGGTCTCCGCTGCCGCACGGACAATCATCGGTCGCCGACACGGATCACAGTCTTACCGATTTCCTTCTTGACACCTGTCAAGTACCGTCGAAGGCATGCTTCTCGCCGACGTGATTCCACATGCCCCGACGACGACCGACGACGCGCTCGCCCTCTTCGACGACAGCCCCGCGGTCGAGACCGATTTCATGATCGGCACCTGGCACGGCGCCGAGATGCCGACCGGCCACCCATTGGATGGCCTGCTGGAGGCCAGCGGGTGGTGGGGGAAACGGTTCGTCGACGCCGAGACCGTGCATCCGCTGCTGTTCCCCACCGGTGACGGGCGTGCGCTTTGGGCGGTCAACCCGATCCTCGCGTTCTCCGGCCTCGGCATCGCAACAAGAATCCCGGCGCTGAGGGGTCGCAGGCACGTGGGCGCCGTCAACCTTGCGAGCCCCATCCTGCGCACCCGGGCGCCGAAAGCACGACTGCGCACTACCCGCTACCGCGGCGTGGACACCGCCACGATGATCTACGACCAATTGCCCGTCAACGACGTGTTCCGCAAGCTCGACGACCGAACGGTGATGGGGGCGATGGATCTTCGCGGTTCGACGAAGCCGTACTTTTTCGTGCTCACGCGTGACAACTCCCTGCAGCTGCGTTAGAACAACGCCAGCAGATAGCTTGTCCGCCACCAGATGAGTGCGGCGAACAGGGCGACCATCGCAACTGTCGCGCCGACCTGCACCTGTGTGCGGGTTCTCGCGGGCGCGTAGGCGTAGGCGAAGGCCACGACGCCGCCGGTCACCAGCCCGCCGAGATGGCCCTGCCAGCTGATCGACGGCACGGTGAACGTGATGACGAGGTTGATCGCGATCATGATGACGACCCACCGGATGTCGACGTTGACCTTCCGGCCGACCACGAACGTGGCGGCGAACAACCCGAACACGGCGCCGGATGCTCCGAGAGTCGGCACGTTCAGGGGCGAGAACAGGTAGATGACCACTGAGCCGCCGAACGCGCTCAACAAGTACAACGCGATGAAACGCGCTCGGCCAAGCCATATCTCGAGCGGCGGACCCACCACGAACAACGCGAACATGTTGAACAGGATGTGGGTGATCCCGCTGTGCAGGAACGCCGATGTCAGCAGGCGGTACAGCTCGCCGTTGGCGACGGCCGGCGACCACATGACGAACTCCGCCTCCACCCGCGGCGATGCGGTCTGGACAACGAAGGCGATCACGTTGACGGCGATCAACACGTAGGTGACCACCGGGGTCGTCGAACCCCACGCCCCGCCTGACCGCGGCTTGGGCTGGCGCACCGTTTTCGCGCCGGCGCTGACGCACTCCGCGCACTGATGGCCGACGGCCGCGTCGCGCATGCACTCCGGACAGATGTAGCGCTGACACCGGGTGCATCGCACATAGGTGGGCCGGTCCTGGTGGCGGTAACACGTCGGCGCGGGGCTGGTCATCGACCGGCGCTCAGATTCTCAAGTAACCACGGCACCAGCACCGAGGCCACCTCACCGATCAGCGCGCGATTGTTCTGCGCCTTCGGATCGTCGGACTGCGACCGTGTCATGATCGCCAACAGCAGCTGTTGACCTGAGGGTCCGTAGGCGATGCCGACGTCGTTGGTGCTGCCGTAATCACCGTTACCGGTCTTGTCGGCGGTCGTCCAGCCCTGGGGAAGGCCTGCGCGCATGCTCGACGTCTCGTTGGCGCGCATCCAGTCCTCGAGCTGCTGCCGTTGCGGGGGCGCAAGAACGTCGCCCGTCAGCAGCCTGCGATAGCCGGCGCCGAGCGCGCGCGGGGTGCTGGTATCCCGCGGATCGCCGGGTGTCGCCGAATTGAGTTCGATCTCCCACCTGTCGAGCCGGCTGCGGTCGTCACCGATGCTGCGCGCGAAATCGGTGATGGCCGAGGGGCCGCCGATCGTCTGGAGAAGGAGGTTTCCCGCGCAGTTGTCGCTGACCTGCACCGCCGCCGCGCAGAGGTCCGCGAGCGCCATCTGTCCGCCGGAATTCGGCGCGGTTCTCGGCGAGTTGGGCAGCGCAGCCCACCTGGGATCGACGAAGATCTGCCGATCCAGCGTCAGCTCGCCGGCTTGCACCATCTGAAGGACCCGCGCCGCGGCGTAGCCCTTGAACGTCGAACACATCGCGAACGATTCACCGTCGAGACGGGATACCGTACGGCCCGATGCGAAGTCGACGGCATACACCCCGATCCTCGCGCCGTAGCGCCGCTGTAGTGCCTCGAGGCGGTCATGAACCGGCGGTACGGGTTCACCCGGGTCGGCAAGAACGGCTTTCTGGGGCCAGGCGGCCAGGCCGGCTACGGCCAATCCGCCGGCCAGCACACTGCGTCGGGAGAGTCGCTTCACCGCCCCCACGCTACCGATCAGCCCGCGATGGCCCGAAGCGGCTGCGGCAGAGACTTTTTGGTTGTGTACGGCCCCAGCACCGCGGCACCATAAGGCCTGTTCAGCAATCGGCGTGCCACCGTATTGACCTCCTCGAGGGTGACCTCGTCGATCAGCTCGAGTGTCTCGTCGATGGTGCGGTGCTCGCCGTAGTTCAGTTCGCTGCGGCCGATGCGGTTCATCCGCGATCCGGAATCCTCCAGACCCAGCACCAGCCCACCGCGCAACGAACCCTTGGCGATGCGGCATTCGCCTTCGGTGATGCCGTCGCGGGCCACCGTCTCGAGGACGTCGGTCGTGACCCGGGTCACCTCGGCGAAGCGCTCGGGCAGGCACGCGGCGTAGACCGAAAGCGCTCCGCTGTCGGAGAAGGTGTCGACCGTCGAATACACCGAGTACGCCAATCCGCGGGTCTCCCGGATCTGTTGGAACAGACGAGAACTCAGGCCGCCGCCGAGTGCACTGTTGAGCACCGTCAGCGCCCATCGGTGCTTCCAGTGCCGACCGGGGACACGCACACCGAGTGACATGTGCGTCTGTTCGGCGTCGCGGTTGACCACCTCGAGCGCCGGTTGACCGGTGACCCGGCCCGTGCCCTTGCGCGGGGACACCGCGGTGCGGCCGCGTACCAGGTGCGCGCCGAAATGCTCACGCACCAGCGCGACCACCTCGTCGTGGTCGACATTGCCTGCGACCGCCATCACCATCCGTTCGGGTGTGTAGCGGCGGACGTGAAACGAATGCAGCTGAGACCGCGTCATCGCCGAAACCGATGCCGCGCTGCCGATCACCGGCCGCCCGATCGGATGCGACCCGAAGACCGCCGACAGGAAGACGTCGCCGAGCGTGTCTTCCGGGTCGTCGTCACGCATCGCGATCTCTTCGAGCACCACGGCGCGTTCGAGTTCGACGTCCTCGGCCGCGCACAGGCCCCGCAGCACCACATCGGCGACAAGGTCGACCGCCAGTTCCAGGTCGCTGTCGAGCACGTGGGCGTAGTAGCAGGTGTGCTCCCGTGCGGTGAACGCGTTCAGCTCACCGCCGACCGCGTCCACCGCCTGGGCGATCTCCACCGCGCTGCGCGTCGGCGTCGATTTGAACAGCAGGTGCTCGAGGAAGTGCGCTGCGCCCGCGACGCTGGTTCCTTCGTCGCGCGAACCGACGCCCACCCACACACCGACCGACGCAGAGCGCACCGACGGGATGTACTCGGTGACGACGCGCAGCCCACCCGGCAGGGTGGTGCGTCGCACTGTGGACTTCATCGCGGACTCGGCACCGCGGCGGACCCGTCGCAGGTCCGCTTTCCCGCTAGCTACCTGTCGTGGCATCGACAGGTGAATCAGCAGGCGACGCTTCCGCAGCCGAGTCTTCCTCGGCGACCAGGACGAGCGAGATCTTGCCGCGGTTGTCGATATCAGCGATCTCCACACGCAATTTGTCGCCGACCTTCACCACGTCCTCGACCTTGGCGATGCGCTTGCCCCTGCCGAGCTTGCTGATGTGCACCAACCCGTCCCGGCCCGGAAGCAGCGACACGAACGCGCCGAAATCGGTTGTCTTGACGATGGTTCCGAGGAACCGCTCGCCGATCTTGGGCAGCTGCGGGTTGGCGATCGCGTTGATCCTGTCGATCGCGGCCTGCGCCGAGGGTCCGTCGGTGGCGCCGACGAACACGGTGCCGTCGTCCTCGATCGAGATCTGGGCGCCCGTCTCCTCGGTGATCGAGTTGATCATCTTGCCCTTCGGCCCGATGACCTCGCCGATCTTGTCGATCGGCACCTTGATCGCGGTGACGCGCGGTGCGTAGGGGCTCATCTCATCCGGGGCGTCGATGGCTTCTGCCATCACTTCGAGGATGGTCAGCCGCGCGTCCTTGGCCTGCGACAGCGCGCCGGCAAGCACCGTCGACGGGATGCCGTCGAGCTTGGTGTCCAGCTGCAGCGCGGTGACGAAGTCCTTGGTGCCAGCGACCTTGAAGTCCATGTCGCCGAAGGCGTCCTCGGCGCCGAGGATGTCGGTAAGCGCAACGAACCGGCGTTCGGTGCCGCCGCCCTCGATCTCGACGTCATCGGACACCAGGCCCATCGCGATGCCCGCGACCGGCGCCTTGAGCGGAACGCCTGCGTTCAGCAGCGCAAGCGTGGACGCGCACACCGACCCCATCGACGTGGAGCCGTTGGAGCTCAACGCCTCCGAGACCTGCCGGATCGCGTACGGGAACTCCTCGACGCTCGGCAGCACAGGCATCAGCGCCCGCTCCGCCAGCGCGCCGTGGCCGATCTCGCGCCGCTTCGGCGAACCGACACGGCCGGTCTCACCGGTCGAATACGGCGGGAAGTTGTAGTGGTGCATGTATCGCTTGCTGGTCTCGGGCCCGAGCGAGTCGATCTGCTGGGCCATCTTCACCATGTCGAGCGTGGTGACGCCCAGGATCTGGGTCTCGCCGCGCTCGAACAGCGCGCTGCCGTGCGCACGGGGCACCACGGCGACCTCGGCCGACAGGGCGCGGATATCTGTGATGCCGCGGCCGTCGATGCGGAAGTGGTCAGTCAGAATGCGTTGCCGGACAAGCTTTTTGGTCAGCGAGCGGTAGGCCGCGCCGATCTCCTTCTCGCGGCCGGCGAACTGCTCGGCCAGCCGGTCGAGCACCTCGACCTTGATCTCGTCGGTGCGGTCGTTGCGCTCTTCCTTGCCCGCGATGGTCAGCGCCTTGGAGAGTTCATCGGTGGCCACCGAGGACACCGCGTAGAACACGTCGTCCTGGTAGTCCGGGAAGACCGGGTACTCGCCGGTCTCCTTGCCTGCCCGCTCGTTGAGCTCCTCCTGAGCGGTGCACAGCGCGGCGATGAACGGCTTGGCGGCTTCGAGGCCCTCGGCGACGACGGCTTCGGTGGGGGCACCGGCACCGCCCGCGATGAGCTCGATGACCTTGTCGGTGGCTTCGGCCTCGACCATCATGATCGCGACATCGTCACCGGCCTTGCGGCCCGCGACCACCATGTCGAACACGGCGCTTTCGAGCTGCTCGACGGTCGGGAACGCCACCCACTGACCGTCGATCAGCGCGACACGCACGCCGCCGACGGGCCCGGCGAACGGAAGGCCGGAGATCTGGGTGGACGCCGACGCGGCGTTGATCGCCAGCACGTCGTACAGGTCCTGGGGGTTCAGGCTCATCACCGTGACGACGACCTGGATTTCGTTGCGCAGACCCGAGACGAACGTCGGGCGCAGCGGCCGGTCGATGAGACGGCAGGTCAGGATCGCGTCGGTGGACGGACGACCCTCGCGCCGGAAGAACGAGCCGGGGATGCGCCCCGCGGCGTACATGCGCTCCTCCACGTCGATCGTCAACGGGAAGAAGTCGAAATGGTCTTTGGGGGTCTTGCTGGCCGTGGTGGCCGACAGCAGCATGGTCTCGTCGTCGAGGTAGGCGACGACGGAGCCTGCGGCCTGCTGGGCGAGCCTGCCCGCTTCGAAGCGGATGGTGCGGGTGCCGAAGCTCCCGTTGTCGATCACGGCGGTCGACTCGAAAACGCCGTCCTCAATTTCTGCAACAGACATAGACGTCCGTATGGCCTCTCTGGATCACTGTTCAACTGTTTTGCGTCGTCACAGCGTATGACCCTGGTCCTGAAAGCGGCCGTCGATCGAAGCTGTCGGGGTCGATGCCCCGGCAGCCACTACCGAAGACCGCGCGATCAGGCGGATCCCGATATGACGGGCAGGAACGGCGCTCACGGAGTTGCGAAGGCCGTACCCAATCGTTCGAGCCGATGGCTAGCGAACTAATCCATCGTACATTGCAGCAGGTACGCGACCGAAATCTGCGGTGCTCAGGGGCGACGGCCCCAGCCGGCGACGATGGTAGGCACCGTGTACACGGCCTTCGAAGCGCGCAGGGCCTCGGCCAGTCGCTGCTCGAGCGTGTCGAGACCCAACTCGTCCTCGGTCGCGGCGCCCGAGGCGACGATGGCGTCTTTCATTGCGCGCACCACACCGACGACGTAACCCACCGCCTGCGGGTTCTCCGGCGCCCAGTACGACTGCAGCCCAAGCGACCCGATCTCCTCGTAGCCCGCCTCGCCGAGGATCGCCAGCAGTCGCATACCGACGAACGGGTCCACATCGGCGTGTTCGAAGCCCGCGCGCAGCCAGTCGCGGATCTGTGAGTACAACTCGACCTCGGGTAGCGCGCGCGCACCGCCCATGTCGTAGTCCACAGCGACGAAGACGCCCCCGGGACGCAGATTCTGCATCTGATGGGCCAGAACGTCCGCGGCGTCGGGCAGGTGCATCAGCAGGAGCCGGCAGACCGCGGCGTCGAACGGCTCCTCGTCGACGAAGGTTCGCGCATCGCCCTGGCGGAAGTCGACGTTGCGGAGGCCCAGTTGGTCCCGTCGCCGGGTCGCGACAGCGATCTGCGCCTGGTCCTGCTCGATGCCGACGACCGAACCCTCGGGACCGACGATCTCGGCGACCTGGAAGGACACGTCACCGGGGCCGCTTCCCAGGTCGAGGACTCTCATTCCGGGCAGAAGTCCGCCGCGCGCAAACAACAGGGCGGTCGGCTCGGCGATGATCGCCGCCTGCGCCTGCAGCCGTTCGATTTCGACGTCATCGCTGCCGAGGACGTACTCGGGGGTGGTCACCCGGTGACCGTAGCGCGGCCTTCAGCAAATGCCGGAAGAACCGTCAAGCCTCCTGCGTCAGCGACGCAGGCCGAGGCGGTCGATCAGGGTGCGGTAGCGCGCCACGTCGACCTGAGCGACGTACTTGAGCAGGCGGCGGCGCCGACCGACCAGCAGCAGCAGTCCGCGTCGCGAGTGGTGGTCGTGCTTGTGCACCTTGAGGTGTTCGGTCAGATCCGCGATGCGCTTGGTGAGCAGTGCGACCTGCGCCTCCGGCGAACCGGTATCGCTGTCATGAAGGCCGTACGAGCCCAGGATCTCTTTTTTCTGTTCGGCAGTGAGCGCCACGAGACAATCTCTCCATCAATCGGTCCGCGAGGATTCTTCTGTGCAGCAGTGGCCGCCGCGAACTGCAGCACACGCTTGGTCGGCGTGAAGTTTAGCAGCGGGCCGACTGAGCTGCGAAATCGCTGCTACTGGGCGGCGAGGATGCTGCGGGCCCGTTCGGTGTCGCCGCCCATGGCGGTGATCAGATCGTCCACCGAGTCGAAGCGCTCCTGACCGCGGATCCGCGCCATGAAGTCGACCGCGACGTGCTGTCCGTACAAGTCGGCGTCGGTATCGAGGACGAAAGCCTCCACGGTGCGGGTCCGTCCGGAAAAGGTCGGGTTGGTGCCCACCGAGACCGCCGCCTGATACCGCTCACCTGGGACGACGGTGCCCATCACGGGCCCGTGGCCCAGCACCGTGAACCAGGCGGCGTAGACGCCGTCGGCGGGGATGGCCGAGTACATCGGCGGCGCCACGTTGGCGGTCGGATAGCCCAGCACCTTGCCGCGGCCGTCGCCGCGAACCACCACACCCTCGACGCGGTGCGGCCTGCCCAGCGCCTCCGCGGCGGCGACCACATCGCCCGCGTCCACGCAGGCGCGGATATAGGTCGACGAGAACGTGACGGTCTGGTCGCGGTGATGCTCGGCGACCAGCGACATGCCTTCCACCGCGAACCCGAAGCGCTCGCCTGCCTTGCGCAGCAGGTTGACGTTGCCCGCGGCTTTCTTGCCGAAGGTGAAGTTCTCGCCGACGACCACCTCGACGGCGTGCAGGTTCTCGACCAGCAGCTCGTGGATGTAGCGCTCGGGGGTCAGCTTCATGAAGTCCGAGGTGAACGGCATGACCAGAAAGACGTCGATGCCCAGCTCCTCGACCAGCTCAGCACGTCGGGTGAGCGTGGTCAGCTGGGCCGGATGGCTGCCGGGGAACACGACCTCCATCGGATGCGGGTCGAACGTCATCAGCACCGTCGGCACCCCGCGGGACCTGCCCGCCTTGACCGCATGGTTGATCAGCTCGGCGTGTCCCCGGTGTACCCCGTCGAACACGCCGATGGTGATGACGCATCGCCCCCAGTCCGTGGGGATCTCATCCTGGCCCCGCCAGCGCTGCACGATGGCAAGCCTACGGCGCGCCGGGCGCTGCGGCTGCTTCACATCCCCAGATCAGGTGACGATTGCCTAAACTTCTTATTTGTGAATCCGAACGGTAACCCGCGCGACCTGACCGCGGTCGCACAGGACTACCTGAAGGTGATCTGGACCGCCCAGGAGTGGTCGCACGAGAAGGTCAGCACCAAGATGCTCGCCGAGCGCATCGGCGTGTCGGCGAGCACCGCGTCCGAGTCGATCCGCAAGCTCGCCGACCAGGGGCTGGTCGACCACGAGAAGTACGGCGCGGTGACGCTGACGCAGGCCGGCCGCAAAGCGGCGTTGGAGATGGTGCGCAGGCACCGGCTGATGGAGACGTTCCTGGTGCGGATGCTCGGCTACAGCTGGGACGAGGTGCACGACGAGGCCGAGGTGCTCGAGCACGCGGTGTCAGACCGCATGCTGGACCGCATCGACGCCAAGCTCGGCTACCCGAAGCGCGATCCGCACGGAGACCCGATCCCCGCCGCCGACGGCCACGTGCCGACGCCGGACGCGCGCCAGCTGTCGGTGTGCT
This sequence comes from uncultured Actinomycetota bacterium, assembly GCA_963786995.1. GTDB lineage: Bacteria > Actinomycetota > Actinomycetes > Mycobacteriales > Mycobacteriaceae > Mycobacterium. Next base: position 958,685 of record CAWBBH010000014.1, read on the forward strand.
CCGACGGCGAATCCGGCACCGTTGCCCGCATCTCCGACGCCGACCCGGAGATGCTGCGATATTTCGACAGCGTCGGCATCACCCTTGACTCACGACTGATGGTGCTCGCGCGGCGCGACTTCGCAGGCATGATCTCGGTCGCCATCAAGGGCGCCGACGCCAGGGAGGACGACCCGGGCACGACAGTGGACCTGGGCAGCCCTGCCGCCGAGGCGATCTGGGTCGTCGCCTAGCGCGCTGCGCCGCCTCCAGCCGCGTCGAAACTGCACTGGTGGCTAAGAAGTGCGAGTGGGTCGTGCCGTCAGCGCAGTCTCGAGGCGGCCCTACCGGGTCATCAGCGTGTTGCTCGGCAGCAACACATCGAGCACCTTGCGCGCGGTCTCGGCGCCGGCGACGGGAAGGCCTTCGGGATCGAGTAGACCGAGTTGAACGAGCACACTGGCCTGGTCCCAGTAGATGTGCTCGTGGGTGAGCTTGTCTTCCTGGAAAACCACGATGGCCACTGCCGGAATCTCCACCGCGCGTCCGGTGGGCTCGACGCCGGGCAGCATCCAGTCCATTCGCGTGGTGTGTGTGAAGCGGAGGATGAACTCGTCGACGAGGGAGGTGTCCCCGACCGTGCGGCTGACGGGGACCAGTTCGAAGTCGGGAGGGTTCACCCCGATGAAATGGCGTGCGTAGAAATCACGCAAGCTCTCGAACCCGACGCCACCGGTCATGGTGGGGATGTGGTTGACGTACGGCTGCGCCACCATGGTCGACATCGTCGAATCGACATCACGGGTGTCGAACTCGTACCTGCAGTGGGCCTCCCACAGGGCGGCTAGATCGTGATCGGCCATCGTCGGCACCTTTCTCGGTTGTCGCTGGGTCAGACGAGCGTCGCCGGACGTACGACCACGACCGATTTCGCCCGGTCGCCTTCGTCGCGAAGCAGCGAAATGACTGTTTCGTCGGGCGCCACCGCGGCATACACGCCGTCGATCCCCGCGGGCTTCAACGGTCGGCCATGGCGAGCGGACTCGGCCTCGTCGGCGGTCAGGTCGCGGCGCGGGAACGCCAACAGGCATGCGTCATCGAGGGTGTACGACAACTGGGAGGCCTCGCGCCAATTCATCGAGCGTGCGTGCCTCATCGAGCCCGAAACGGCCGACGCGGGTGCGCCGCAGCGCGGTGAGATGCGCACCGACGCCGAGAGCTTCGCCGATGTCGCGGGCCAGCGCCCGAATGTAGGTGCCGCTGGAGCAGTCCACCTCGACGTCGACGTCGACGACGTCGGCTGATCGCCGTACGTCGCGCACCTCGAAGCGGTCGATGCGTACAGGCCTTGCGGCCAGCTCGACTGTCTGGCCCTCACGCGCGAGTTGGTACGCCCTCTTGCCGCCGACCTTGATCGCGCTGACCGCCGAGGGGGTCTGCGAAATATCGCCCCGCAGTGCCGCGACAGCGGCCTCGATGTCGGCGTCGCTGACCTGGGATGCCGAAACCGTTTGCAGCACTTCGCCTTCGGCGTCTTCGGTGGTGGTCGTCTGCCCGAGCCTGATCGTTGCGGCGTAGGACTTGTCGGCCGCCGTCAACAACCCGAGGATTTTGGTGGCCCGCTCGATGCCGACCACGAGCACACCGGTGGCCATCGGGTCGAGCGTGCCCGCGTGCCCGACCTTGCGGGTGGCGAAGATGCGCCTGCACCGCGACACCACATCATGGCTCGTCATCCCCGCAGGCTTGTCGACGACGACGAGCCCGGGGGCGGTCACAGCACGATCGCCGTCAGAGCCAACCCGTCGCGTACCGACCAGCGGCCGCGCAGTGTGGTCAGCGGCGGTCCCGAGCGGGCGGCGGGGTCGATCAGAATGGTGGATTCGAAGCCACCCGTCGTCGCCCCGTCGTCGATGTCGAAGACGATGTGCGCGTCTTCGAAGCCCAGCCAGCGCTGCGTGACGGGGTACCACGCTTTGTAGGTGGCCTCCTTGGCGCAGAACAGGATTCGGTCCCAGTGCAGCCCGCCGGGCAGAGCGGAGATCTCGGCCCGCTCGGCAGGCAGGCTGATCGCGTCGAGCACCCCGTTGGGCAACACGCCGTGGGGCTCGGCGTCGATGCCGACCGACCGCACCGCATCGTGTCTGCCGACCGCCGCGCCGCGATAGCCGTCGCAGTGCGTGAGGCTGCCCACTACGCCGTCGGGCCAGCACGGTTCGCCCTTCTCCCCCTTCAGGATCGGCACCGGCGGCACGCCGAGTTCCTGCAAAGCGCGGCGCGCGCAGTGCCGCACCGTGACGAACTCGTTGCGGCGCTTGGCAACCGATCTGGCGATCAGCGGCTCCTCTTCGGGAAGCGGGATCAGATCGGGCGGATCGTCGTACATCTCGGCGGCGGCAACCGTGTCGGGTAGTACGCCGGAGAGCAGGGTCGCGACGATCATCGGGACCGCGTCGCCTGCCGGTTGGCGATGCGCTCTTGAACCTTCCTCACGTTCGTGCGCATCTCCTCTGTGATCTCGAAGTGCCCGCCGAACTCGTTGAGATATCCGGGCGGGTACTGCGGGTCGGGCAGCACCTGGCGAAGCCAGCGGTAGGGCTTGCGGCGCCGCCACTCACGGGGATATCCGACGGACACCTCCTCGAAGCGCACGCCGTCGTACCACGTGGTGCGCGGGATGTGCAGGTGGCCGTACACCGAGCAGATCGCGTTGTAGCGGGTGTGCCAGTCGGCGGTCGCGGTGGTGCCGCACCACAGCGAGAACTCCGGGTAGAACAGCGCATCGCAGGGTTCGCGCACCAACGGGAAATGGTTGACCAGTACGGTCGGCGTCACCCAGTCGAGGTCCTCCAACCGCTTACGGGTGACCTCCACCCGTTCGCGGCACCACGCATCCTTGGTCGCGTACGGCTCGTTGGAGAGCACGAACTCGTCGGTGGCCACCACGTTGCGCTCCCTGGCGATGGCCAGGCCTTCGGCCTTGGTCGCCGCACCCTCGGGCAGAAACGTGTAGTCGTACAGCAGAAACATCGGCACGATCGTGGCCGGACCACCCGCGTCGGTCCAGACCGGGAAGGGATGCTCGGGGCTGATCACCCCGAGTTCGTCGCACATGTTGACCAGGTAGTCGTAGCGGGCGCGGCCGAACACCTGCATGGGGTCGCGGCTCGTGGTCCACAGCTCGTGGTTGCCCGGCACCCAGATCACCTTGGCGAAGCGCTTGCGCAGCAGGTCCAACGCCCACCGGATCTCGTCGGTGCGCTCGGCGACGTCGCCTGCGACGATCAGCCAGTCGTCCGGCGACGCAGGGTGCAACGACTCGGCGACCGGCTTGTTGCCGGTGTGACCCGTATGCAGGTCGCTGATAGCCCAGAGTGTCGCCACAGCCGACCAGCCTACTGGCGCGGCGCGGTCCCGCCCGGCCCGCAACTAGAACGTGTTCTCGTTATCCGTTCCGACGGGCTGGGGTCACTTGTATAGTCCCGGCAGGGGTCGGCGATCGGCGAGGGGATTTTATGACCACCAGGATCCGATTGTTCGCGGCGTTCGGCGCGCTGCTGACCGCGGTGATTCTGGTCATGCAGAGTGGTCCGGTGACGGTGACGGCCCCCGATCCGGTGCAACTGCGCTCGACGTTCGCGCCGCTTCCGATCGCGACGACAACGATCAAGTGGCCGGTGATCGACCTCACCGATCCGGACCCGTTCGATCCGTGCCGCGACATTCCGTTCGACGCGGTCCAGCGCATCGGCCTGGCGTTCACGCCACCCGAGCCGGAGGACAGCCTGCGCTGCCACTACGACGCCGGGAACTACCAGATGGCCGTCGAGGCATTCGTCTGGCGCACCTACGAGGAAAGCCTGCCGGCCGACGCCATCGAACTCGACATCGCCGGCCACCGCGCAGCGCAGTATTGGGTGATGAAGCCGACCGACTGGAACAACCGGTGGTGGATCACCTGCGCGATTGCGTTCAAGACCGACTACGGCCTGATCCAGCAGTCACTGTTCTACGCGCCGACCTACACCCCCAACGACGTCGACTGCCTGCAGACCAACCTGCAGCGCGCCCACGAACTGGTGCCGTACTACAAGTTCGACAAAGCCACTAACGAGTGATCCTGTCCATCGGGCTCGAGCGCTCGAGCATGCCGTAGGTCTGTTCGTCCTTCCAGCGGTAGCGGACGCCGGCCTGCTGCAGCGCGGGGAACGTCCAGTTGGCCATCGTGGCCAGCATCTCCTCGGGCACCTCGCTGCGATCGGTGATGTCATGGGTCGACAGCACGGTCTCGCCTTCGATCCGCTCGACGCCGTCGGCGGTCTCCAGCACGACGGAAACGTCCTCGCCGGAGGGAAGCAGCCGGGTCAGCCACGGCGCCTCGACCACCCGGGCCGGTATGAGTTCGTCGCGCACATCCGGGTCGAAGAGGTATCCCTCGTTGAACGTCGGTCGGCCGTCGGGGCGCGGCGGGTAGGCGATGTAGCCGAACGCCCGGCCGCCGGGGAACAGCGCGGACTGCCAGCAGTGCCCCCAGAAGCCCTCGAGCCTGCGCACGCCCTGCCGCCTGATCCGCAGCCCGCTTCCGGTGAAGGGGTGCTCCTCGCCCGCGACGCGCACCGAACCTGTCGCCCGGAACAGTTGCTCGTAGCGGTCGCCACCCATCAAGTCGCCCTCGACCGAGGTCTGCAACGCCGACGCGGCGTCGGCCTGTAACGCGCCCTGCACCCACGGCGGCACGGCGATCGTCGCCTCCACGTCGAAGCGCAGATCGACCAGCGGCCCACCCTTGCGGCCGGCGGCGAGATCGGCCGAGGTCGTCTGCAGTGGCCTTCCCGTCGAACGTCATCGTCCATGCGCGAAACGGTTTCACGCACGTGAACCCCAGTGGCCCGCCGCCGAGCACGGCGGGCTTTCCGGCGGGCCCGTCGACGGGCCACCTTCTGCCTTCGTCGCGCAGCCGGTACGCGCGGCCGTCGGGGAACGCGACGTTGACCTGAATGCCGTTCTGGTCCCAGTTCGACGCCACCGCCTCGACGCCGACGCGGGGAAGACCGACACGTCCGCTGTCGTCGAAAACCCAGAAGCTCACCGAATCACGCATCTCGGGATCCGCGGGCCGCTCGGCGAACATGTATTCGCGTGCGGGGTCGAGACCGCCGGTCAGATCGATTGCCATGTGTGAGTTCACCTTTCCTGGGTGAGCCAGCGTTGCGAGTGCTCGACGTAGTCGGCGAACAACGGCCGGATCACCTCCAGATCGAGCCCGAACGCCTCGGGATCGGCGTGCGTATGCGGTTCGCGGTTCTCGGCGTTGCGCGCCCACCAGATGCGCATCCGCTCTTCGAAGTCGTCGCTCACCGGTTCGGCCAACCACGCGTACAGCCGGCGCACCTCGCCGATCGGGTCGGCCAGCATGGCGCGGAAGTCGATGTCGAAGAACCGGTCGTCGGCGCCGCCGTCACGGAACTTCACCGCCCGGTCGATGCCGACCGACCAGTGCTCGACGTTGAGCTCGCCCAGATAGCGCCGGTCGAGGTGATCGGTGAAACCGCCTGCGATATCGGCGTATACGTCGGCGACCGACAACAGCACGTCGGTCGGGTCGCGATGGGTCATCACGAATCGGGCGTCGGGGAAGACGCGGTCGAGGTGGTCCAGCGCGAGCACGTGCGCCGGCGACTTCAGCCGCCACGGCCGGTTCGGCTCACCCCAGGCCAGAAGCTTGAGCACGCGCCGCTCGTAGGCGTAGGTCGAGGTGTAGTCGGCCTTGTCGACGAGCCAACGGGAGTACGTCGGTATCTGGGCGAATGCCTGAAAGATCTGCGACGTGAAGTCGAGCGCCATCAGATCCAGACACTCCATCGGGCCGTGGATGTCGGTGGGCACGTGATTCCTGCTGCCCACCAACGCCGTCCGCTGCTCCGGCGGTATCCGCGGGTCGTCACCCACCACGGTGGACGGCGGCGGGCACGGCTGCGCCGACTCCCAGCTGCGGAGATACCGGACATGCGGATCCTGGGCCAGCAGGAACGACAATGCCGTCGACCCGGTGCGGGGCAGCCCGAGCCCGAACAACGGCGCATCGACGGCCACGTCGTCGATCTCGGGATGGCGGCGGTACCAGTCTTCGACCTGCAGCCGCTGCCGCAGGTGCATGCCGATGCGCGCGTAGACGAAATCCTCGCCGCGGGCGTTCAGCCTCGCCTCGTTGCGCAAAGCGTTGACGAGGATCTCCAAGCCCTCGCGGAAGGAGTCGTCGCCGAAGTTCTCGAGCCCGGTTCGCCCGACGGCGGACGCCATCAACTCATCCGCTGATGCCTTCGGTGATGCCACAGTGCACCTCCACCGCAATTCGTGACAGTACACTGTCACCATTGTGGGTGACTCGTCAAGAGGCAGAAGGCGCCGCTACGACAACAGCGCCCGAGCCGAGAAGGCCGCGCAGACCCGCGAGCGCATCATCGCCGCGGGCAGCGACCTCGTGCACGGTTTCGACAGCTGGAACTGGCGCGACCTGACGTTCCGGTCGGTCGCCGAGCGCGCCGGCGTCGGCGAACGCACGGTGTATCGCCACTTCCCCACCGAACGCCACTTGCACGACGCCGTGATGCAGCGCCTCGAGTCGGAAGCGGGCATCTCCTACTCCGACGTCGACCTGGCCAACCTCGCAGAAGTGACCGCCCGCGTTTTCGCGTCGCTGCAGCGGTTCGCGGTCCGCGAGTCGGTCGACACTCCGCGCGATCCGACCTTTGTCGGGGTCGACGCACGCAGAAGGGAGGCGCTGCTGCGCGCCGTCACCGCCTCCGCCCCGCACTGGGCCGAGCGCGAACGACGGGTCACCGCAGGGCTTTTGGACGTGCTCTGGAATCTGCCCAGCTACGAGCGACTCGTCGGGGTGTGGGACATCGACCGGTCGACCGCCACCGAGGCCGTTACCTGGCTGATGGCCAAGGTGCTCGACGCTGTCGAACGGGGCGACCCGCCGCCTGCGTAGTCTGGATGCAGTGACCAAAGCCAAGACCCTCATCGGTCGCACCCTTGGCCGCCTGCTGGGCCTGCCACCGCATACCTCCTCCTACGACGTGATCCGCGGTGTGCGAGTGCCGATGCGCGACGACGTCGACCTGCTCGCCGACCACTACCGACCACTGACGCCAAAGCCTGCGGGGACGCTGCTGGTGCGCACGCCGTACGGCCGCGGTTATCCCGCCTCGGTGCTGTTCGGCAGCATCTATGCGTCGCGCGGCTACCACGTCGTCGTGCAGAGCGTTCGCGGCACCTACGGGTCGAGCGGCGAATTCAGTCCCTTCGTCAACGAGATCGCCGACGGCGCCGACACTGTCGCGTGGCTGCGCGACGAGCCCTGGTTCACCGGATCGTTCGGCACGATGGGGGCGTCGTATTTCGGCTTCACGCAGTGGGCGCTGCTGATCGACCCGCCACAGGAGATGGCCGCCGCCGTGATCATCGTCGGGCCGCACGATCTCAGCGGACCCCGTTGGGGTACCGGCACTTTCGGGATCAACGACTTCCTCGGCTGGAGCTACGACGTGGCCCACCAGGAGGAGCCAGGCCGGACCCGCAGCATGATTCGAATGGTCCGGTCACGCCGGCAGGTGGCTCGGGCGGCCGCAGCCCTGCCCGCGGGCGAGGCGGGCCGAAGGCTTCTCGGCCAGCGCGCACCGTGGTTCGAGTCCTGGCTCGAGCATCCCGAACACGACGACCCGTTCTGGTCGCAGACGCAACTGCAGCCGGCGCTCGAACGCTCCGAGGTGCCCGTGCTGTTGCTCAGCGGGTGGCAGGACCTGTTCATCGAGCAGACGCTGGAGCAGTACTCACAACTGCGCCGCCGCGACGTGCCGGTCGCCGCGACCATCGGTTCGTGGACGCACGCGCACGTGCTGACCAAGGGCGCGCCGACCGTGCTGCGGGAGTCCCTGGCCTGGTTCGACACTCACGTCGCGGCCAACCCGGCCGGCGAGCGCAGCCGGATGCGCATCCACGTCAACCACGATGGCTGGCTGGACCTCGACGACTGGCCGCCGCCGATGCCCGAGCAGGTGCGCTATCTGCAGCCGGGCGGCCGGCTCGGAGACGCGGTCCCGCCCGACACCGCGCCCGTGGCGACGTTCACCTACGACCCGGCGGACCCGACGCCCACGGTGGGCGGACGGCTGCTCTCCCCCGACGGCGGCTACCGCAGGGACGACAAGCTCGCCGCGCGCACCGATGTGCTGACCTTCACCGGCGACACGCTGTCACAGGACCTCTACGTCGTCGGCAGTCCGGTCATCGAGCTGTCGCACTCGTGCGACAACCCGCACAACGACCTCTTCGTTCGGGTCGGTGAGGTGGACGCCAAGGGGCGGTCCCGCAATGTCAGCGACGGATACGTTCGCCACACAGGCGAATCGGGATCCGTGACGATCGAGCTGGACGCCGTCGCGCACAAGTTTCGTGCAGGCTCGCGCATCCGCGTGCTGATCGCAGGCGGCTCGCATCCGCGATTCGCGCGCAACCTCGGTACAGGTGAACCGCTGCTCACCGCGCGGCGGATGCAGACGGCCACGCACACCGTGCGGCTCGGCGAGGGTGCGTCGCGGCTGCGGCTGCCCGCAGGACGCCTGCCGTCACGCGACTGATGCGCGCACGCGTTCGGCGACATCGCGCAGCGTCGCATCGTCGTGCACCGGCGTCGACCACATCGGATTGACCGGCAGCGGCACCCAGCTGGTGCAACCGGCGTACTCGGGCATTCTGCGCAGCCGTTCGGGCTCCGCCAGCGGACTGACCTGGACGACCAGCACGGTCAGCCGGTGCCTCGGCCGGAAGTCCAGTCGGTCGGACTGCACCGATTCGGCAGTCCAGATATGAAGCGGCGCAATGTCTTTCAGCCCTTCAAGCCGGGTCACCTCGACCGCGGCGAAGACCTTCGCGCCTGCCCGCAGCACGATCTCGCTCTCGCTGCTGTCGGCGGCCGCGGGTTCGAGGAGGTCGCGGTGTTCGGGACGCACCCGCTGCGCGTGGCTGTGGGCGACCGTCGGGAAGAACACGAAGTGCGGCGAGTCGAGGGTGAATCGCTTCTCGTGGATCCCGCCCTTGCGCAGCAACACGGTCTGACGGCCGTCGAGCATCGCATGCACCGCCGCGCTCCACTCCTTGAGCGCGGGCTGGGTCAGCGCGTTGGGGGTCACCCTGTGCCGGCGGCCCTGGCCTCGATCCGCGCGCGCACCTCGGGGCGCCGCAGCGGCGGGACCGTTCTGGGTGGTTGTTTACGCGGCGGCAGCGAAGCCAGCAGCCGCGCCGTGGTGGCAGTGACCTCCGCGACGGCGGCCTCGAACGCCTCCACGTTGGCCGCCGACGGCCGTGTCACGCCGCTGACCTTGCGGACGTATTGCCGCGCGGCGGCCTCGATCTCCTCGTCGGTCGCGGCCGGTTCCAGTCCGCGAAGCTCGGTGATGTTTCGGCACATGCGTCCACGATAGGTTCAGCCAATGACGAATGCAGATGACGTGCTGCTCACCGAGACCGCCGACCGGGTGCGCACCCTGACGCTGAACCGCCCGCAGTCGCGCAACGCGCTGTCGGCCGCGCTGCGCACACAGTTCTTCGCCGCGCTGCGCGACGCCGAGGCCGATGACGCCGTCGACGCCGTCATCCTGACCGGAGCCGACCCGGTGTTCTGCGCCGGACTGGACCTCAAGGAGCTGGGCGACACCACCGAATTGCCCGACATCTCGCCGAAGTGGCCGCCGATGACCAAGCCGGTGATCGGCGCGATCAACGGCGCGGCAGTTACGGGCGGGCTCGAGCTCGCGCTCTACTGCGACATCCTGATCGCCTCCGAGCTGGCGCGGTTCGCCGACACCCACGCCAGGGTGGGGCTGCTGCCGACGTGGGGGTTGTCGGTGCGGCTGCCGCAGAAGGTCGGGGTCGGCATGGCCCGTCGGATGAGCCTCACCGGGGATTACCTCTCGGCCGCCGATGCGCTTCGCGCCGGACTGGTCACCGAGGTGGTACCGCACGACGAGCTGCTGCCGACGGCACGGCGGATCGCCGCATCGATCGTCGGCAACAACCCCAGGGCGGTGCGCGCACTGCTGGCGTCCTATCACCGCATCGACGAGTCGCAGACCGACCAGGGCCTGTGGATCGAGGCGGCGTCCGCGCGGCAGTGGATGAGCACGGCAACCGGCGACGACATCGCTGCCAACCGAGCGGCCGTCATCGAGAGAGGCCGAACACAGCTGCGCTGACCGCCTAGGCTGCCGAATGTGAACAAAGCGCATGAGAGGTGCGGCAGCGCTGAGTGGCGCCAAGCGATCCGTAACGTGATCCTGCCGTGGGCGCTGAACGGCACCGACCTCGGCGACGACGTGCTCGAGGTCGGCCCCGGCTACGGCGCCACCACCGACGTGCTGAGCCGGGCGGTGCCACGGCTGACGTCGGTGGAGGTCGACGACGAGCTGGCCGCCATGCTGACCGACCGCTTCGCCGACGTCCCTTCGGTCGAGATCGTCAACGCCGACGCGACCTCGCTGACCTACGACGACGACCGGTTCTCCGGCGCGGCGTGCTTCACGATGCTGCACCACGTGCCGACCGTGGAGCTGCAGGATCGGCTGTTCGCCGAGATCGCCCGTGTGCTGCGGCCCGGCGCCCCGCTCGTCGCCAGCGACAGCCTCGGCAGCGCGGAACTCGAAGCTCACCACGAGGGCGACACCTACAACCCGGTGGATCCCTCGACCCTGCCTGCGCGGCTCACCGCTGCCGGCTTCGGCGACATCGACGTGCGCACCAACGAAATCGGCTGGGCGGCCATCGCGCGGGTGGCCGGTTAGGGCTGTAGTTCCAAGGCCATATCGACACGGACCAGCTGCGCGATGCCGGGCTGGTCGGTGACCGGCTCGGAGGGGCTCGGCCCGAACGTCGCACTGGAGACCGCGTCCGGCCCGACGAACGCCACGTTGAAGGCAGGCATGACGGGCGCGCTGGTGATGTACATGACCTGGCAGGTGCCATCCTTCACCCGCGACCGGAAGAACTGACCCACGGCCACTTTGGGGGCGTCGGCGCTGCCCGACGCCTCTGACAGCACCACCGACGAGCCCCTGCGAACCGTCGCAAGGGCACCGGCGCCGACGCACTGATCGGGGTCACCGACCGCGGTGAAGGACTTGTGGATCACCACCTGGACCGCGGTGCCGACCGTGCCGCCGACCGGCTCCGCCGCCGACTGCCCCGCGGGTAGCAGGCACAGCAGCGCGAGGGCACCGGTGGCGTAGGCGAGCCTGTTCATCGCGCTGATCCTTTCAAACCCGTCGCCGAGACTGCGGCCAGATCGCGATATCGCCCGAAAAGTCTCCTCTCCCAGCAGACTCCCGAAGGAAAACAAACCGAGTGTCTAAGACGTCCCCGGCACCAGCCATCGGCCGGAGAATGCGCGCCATCCGACGAAGACGAGCCGCAGCACCATGAAGGTGCTCAGGCCGGTCCAGATGCCGAGCAGCCCCCAACCGAAGATCAGCGAAAGCCAGATCAGCGGCAGAAAGCCCACGAGGGCGCTGATCAACGTCGCGGTGCGCATGAATTTCGCGTCGCCCGCACCCAGCAGCACCCCGTCGAGCGCGAAAACGATTCCGGCGACAGGCAATTGCGCAACCATGAACCACCACGGCACTCCGATCGCGTCCAGCACGGAGCGGTCGGAGGTGAACATCGTCGGGAACACCGACGCGCCGACGGCGAACACGCCCGCGAGCACGCCGGAGGCGAGGGCGGAGAAGATCGTCACCCGCCACGCGACGGACTTCGCGTGCGCCAATTCGCCCGCGCCGAGCGCGGCGCCCACCAGCGACTGCGCCGCGATCGCCAGCGAATCCAACACCAGCGCGAGGAAACTCCACAGCTGCAGCACTACCTGGTGAGCCGCAACCGCGGCCGCACCGAAGCGGGCGGCGACGGCTCCCGCCGACACGAAGCAGGCCTGGAACGCCAGCGTCCGAAGCAACAGGTCGCGGCCCATGACGACCTGTGCGCGAAGCACCGTGGGCGAAAGGCGCAACGGCACCCGTTCGACCAGGAGCGCGCGACAGAACAGCAGTGCCGCCAGCCACTGGCCGATCAGATTCGCGACGGCCGAACCGGCGAGTTCCATCCGAGGCATTCCGAGCCAGCCGTACACCAGCAGCGGGCACAGCACGGCGGATACGGCGAATCCGAACACGACGTAGCGCAGTGGCCGCGCGGTGTCCTGCACCCCTCGCATCCAGCCGTTGCCCGCCGCCGAGATCAGGATGGCGGGCACCCCGAAGATCGCGATCCGCACCCACGGCAGCGCCGCCGCGGTGATGTCGCCACCGGCGGCGAGCGCCGAAACCAGTGGCACCGCGACGATCTGGAACACCGCGATGACCACAACGCCGATCCCGACGGCGAGCCAGGTCGCCTGCACCCCTTCACCGACGGCCGCTTCGCGGTCTCCCGCTCCGAAGAAGCGCGCCGAGCGCGCGGTGGTGCCGTAGGACAGAAACGTCATCTGGGAACTCAGCGTGCTGAGGATCAGGCCGCCGATGGCGAGACCGGCCAGGCTGAGTGCGCCGAGCCGACCGACGACTGCGAGGTCGAACAGCAGATAGATGGGTTCGGCGGCGAGCACCCCGAGCGCGGGCAGCGCCAGCCCGGCGATCCGGCGACCGGTCGCCGGCGCGACCGGAAGTTCCGGTTCGGGGTCAACCAAGGCGCCGCTTGCGCCTGTCAGCCGAGTGCAACGGCAAGCGCCTGGACGACATCGTCGGCCGATCCGGACGTCGAGTAGCCGGCGGCGTGCGGATGCCCGCCTCCGCCGAACGCGCTGGCGATCGACGCGAGGTTCAGCGACTTGGCCCGCATCGAGACCGACCAGCGTCCCGGCTCGATCTCTTTGAACACCGCGGCGACCTCGGCCTGCTGGGTGGTGCGCACGATGTCGACGATGCTTTCGACCTCTTCGGGGCGTGCGTTGGCCCATTCCTGGTGTCCGACAACGGCATACACGAAGCCGCGGCCTTCGACAGCGTCGGGAAGCAACGTCGCGGACGCCAGCACGCGCGACAACATCGGCAACCATGCGAACGGATGCGTGTCCAGCAGCGTGCGACTGATCGAGGCGTTGTCCACACCGAGTTCCACCAGCCGGGCGGCCAGCCGGTGAGCACGCGCGCTGGCCCACCGAAACGATCCGGTGTCGGTGGTCAGGCCGGCGTACAGGCAGTGCGCCACCCCGACGTCGATCGGCTTGTCCCAGGCGTCGAGCAGGTCAGCGACGAGCATCGTGGTCGAGTCCGCCGCGGCGTCGACGAAGTTGGCGCTGCCGAACAGTTGGTTGGAGGCGTGATGGTCGATCACCAGCACCTCGCGGCCCGGTTCGGCCAGCTCACGAAGCGAGCCGAGCCGGTTCACGCTGGGGATGTCGACGGTGACCACCAGGTCGGCGTCGCGGCGGATGTCGGTCGGCGCTACCAGCAGGTGACCGCCGGGCAGCGATTGCAGCGATTCGGGCAGGCCCGCAGGTTCGGCGAAGCTGACCTCGACGTCTTTACCCGCGTGGTCGAGAACCAGCGCCAAGGCCAGGCCCGCGCCGACGGTGTCGGCGTCGGGATAGACGTGACAGACCACGCTGACGGAGGCCGCGGAGTTCAGGAGGTCGGCCGCACCGTCGGCATCGACGCGCTGACCTACCAGGTCTGCGTCGATGTTCGGGTCAATCACGGTCAACGGTGTCCTCGGCGTCTCGCTCGTCATTCACGTCCCCGCCGGACTCTCCCCCATCAGCTGCACTGATGGGAGGCTCCCCCACCGCCCCGTCTACACGGTACGGGTCGGAGTCGCCTGCATGCTTGGCACCCTGTCGAACTCTCGCCAAATCCTCATCTGCGGCGCGGGCCCGGGCGAGCAACTCCTCCATCCGGTTGGCGGCATCGGGCACGGTGTCGCGCGCGAATGCCAACGTCGGGGTGAAGCGCACGCCGAGCGCCGCGCCGACCTTGCTTCGCAGCACACCGGTTGCCTTCGACAGCCCGGCGGCTGCGGCGTCGTAGTCCGGTTCTTCCTGCAGCGAGCTGCCCAGCACCGTGTAGTACAGCGTGGCGTCGTGAAGGTCGTTGGTCACCTTGGCGTCGGTGATCGTGACGCCGGCCAGCCTCGGATCCTTCACCTCGGACTCGATCGCCATGGCGACGATCTCGGATATGCGCTTGGCCAGCCGGCGTGCTCGTGCCGGATCGGGCATTAAGTGCGTGCCTTCTCGACGAGTTCGTACGTCTCGATGACGTCGCCTTCCTTTATGTCGGAGTACGTCAGCGTCAGACCGCACTCGTAACCGTCGCGGACCTCGGTCGCGTCGTCCTTCTCGCGACGCAGCGAGGAGACCGTGAGGTTCTCGGCGACCACGACGCTGTCGCGCAGCAGCCGAGCCTTGGCGTTGCGGCGGATGACGCCGGACGTGACCAGGCAGCCGGCGATGTTGCCGACCTTGGACGACCGGAAGATCGCGCGAATCTCGGCCCGGCCCAGCTCCTTCTCCTCGTAGATCGGCTTGAGCATGCCCTTGAGCGCGCTCTCGATCTCGTCGATGGCCTGGTAGATCACCGAGTAGTAGCGGATCTCGACGCCGTCGCGGTTCGCCAGCTCGGTCGCCTTGCCTTCGGCGCGGACGTTGAAGCCGATGATGATCGCATCCGAGGCCGACGCCAGGTTGACGTTGGTCTCGGTGACACCGCCGACGCCGCGGTCGATGACGCGGAGTTCCACCTCGTCGTCGACCTGGATGCCGAGCAGGGCCTCCTCCAGCGCTTCGACCGTGCCCGCGTTGTCGCCCTTGAGGATCAGGTTCAGCTGGCTGGTTTCCTTCAGCGCCGAATCCAGGTCCTCCAGGCTGATCCGCTTGCGGCTGCGCGCGGCCAAGGCGTTGCGCTTGCGCGCGCTGCGGCGGTCGGCGATCTGCCGTGCGATGCGGTCCTCGTCGACGACGAGAAGGTTGTCACCTGCGCCCGGCACCGACGTGAAGCCGATGACCTGCACCGGTCGCGACGGCAGAGCCGCCTCGACGTCCTCGCCGTGCTCGTCGACCATGCGGCGCACGCGACCGTAGGCGTCGCCCGCCACGATTGAGTCGCCGACCCGCAGCGTGCCGCGCGAGATGAGCACGGTCGCCACCGGTCCGCGGCCACGGTCCAGATGGGCCTCGATGGCCACACCCTGGGCTTCCATGTCGGGGTTGGCCCGCAGGTCGAGTGCGGCGTCCGCGGTCAGCAGCACCGCCTCTTCCAGCGCAGCGATGTTGGTGCCCTGCTTCGCCGAGATGTCGACGAACATGGTGTCGCCACCGAATTCCTCTGGCACAAGACCGTATTCGGTCAGCTGCCCGCGGATCTTCGACGGATCGGCGCCCTCTTTGTCGATCTTGTTGACCGCGACCACGATCGGCACGTCGGCCGCCTGCGCGTGGTTGATGGCCTCCACCGTCTGCGGCATGACGCCGTCGTCGGCGGCGACAACCAGGATCGCGATGTCGGTGGCCTTCGCGCCGCGGGCACGCATGGCGGTGAACGCCTCGTGGCCAGGGGTGTCGATGAAGGTGATCAACCGCTCGCCGCTGTCGAAGGCGACGGCAACCTGGTAGGCACCGATGTGCTGGGTGATGCCGCCGGCTTCCTCCTCGCGGACGTTGGCCTGGCGGATCGTGTCGAGCAGACGGGTCTTGCCGTGGTCGACGTGACCCATGACGGTGACCACCGGGGGCCGGAACTCGAGGTCGTCCTCCCCGCCCTCGTCCTCGCCGTAGGTGAGGTCGAACGACTGCAGCAGCTCGCGGTCCTCGTCCTCGGGCGAGACGACCTGAACGACGTAGTTCATCTCGTTGCCCAGCAACTCGAGCGTGTCGTCGCCGACGGACTGGGTCGCGGTGACCATCTCGCCGAGGTTGAACAGCGCCTGGACCAGAGCGGCCGGGTTGGCGTCGATCTTCTCGGCGAAGTCCGACAGCGATGCGCCGCGGGCCAGCCGGATGGTCTCGCCGTTACCGTGCGGCAACCGCACGCCACCGACGACCGGTGCCTGCATGTTCTCGTATTCGGCGCGTTTCGCCCTCTTCGACTTACGGCCGCGCTTGGGTGCGCCGCCGGGCCGGCCGAAGGCGCCTGCCGCGCCGCCACGTTGACCGGGGCGACCGCCGCCGCCACCGCCGGGGCGACCGCGGTATCCACCGCCGCCGCCGGCAGGCGCGCCGCCGCCACCGCCACCGGGGCCGCCGGTGCGGTAGTTACCGCCGCCGCCACCACCACCGGGACGACCGCCGCCGCCACCGCCGGGGCCGCGGCCACCGGGTGCCGGGCGGGCGCCGCCGGGACGGCCGGTAGCGCCCGGCCGCGCGCCGGGTGGGCGGGGAGGCATGTTGCCCGGCGTGGCGCCGGGTCGCGGGCCGCCGCCGGGCCGAGGTGCGCCGGGGCGAGGGCCTTGCGGCCGCGGAATCGCACGTTCGACCGGTTGCGCCGAGGAGAACGGGTTGTTGCCGACGCGCGGTTGGCGTGGAGCCGGCTTGGGCCCTGGCGTCGCAGGCCGCGGACCCGGTGTCGGGGCGGGACGTGCGGGCGCGGAAGCCGGTGCGCTCGCTGCCGTCGCCGCAGGTGCGGGAGCCACGGGCTCGGCGGGTGCCGCCGGTGCCGGTGCCGCTGGGGCGGCCGGTTTTGCTGCTGCCGGGGCTGCCGGTGCGGGCGCGGGTGCCGCCGCCGCTGCGGGGACCGCCTTCTTGGCGGGTGCGCCGTTACCCCCGGCCTTGGCCTTGTCAGCGGCTGGTTTCGTGCCACCCAGGGATTCGCGCAGCCGGCGCGCGACGGGGGCCTCCACGGTGGAGGATGCTGATTTGACGAATTCGCCCTGTTCACTCAGTCGGGCGAGTACTTCCTTGCTGGTTACACCGAGTTCCTTAGCCAACTCGTGTACGCGGGCCTTGCCTGCCACTTCTCTCCTGTCTTAGAGGCGACAGCGGTGGTAGGGCCGCGCCTCGGGTTTAGCTATGACGCATGGTCATCGTCTGGACTTCACGGTGTGCTCATGTTCTTCGCTGCCTGTTCTGTAGCCGGGAGCCGAGGCGCTTCGAGTGATTCGAAGTGCTCCAGCACCGCGGATGTTTCCGGTGAACCGGTGATGCGCAACGCTCGAGCGAATGCTCGCCGCCGGATTGCTGCGTGCAAACACTGCTGGTCAGGGTGCAACCAAGCGCCCCGCCCAGGCAGGTTACCTGCTGGGTCAACGGTCACGGCGCAATTGCCATTCCCGCTGCCCTCAGCAACTACCCGAAGCAGTCCGGAGGCCAGCTCTCGCTTCCGGCAGCCGACGCACGTCCGTACGGGTCCGTCCGTACTTCGATGCGGCGAAGCCGAAGTCTCGCGCTGGATCACGCCTGAGTCTACCGTCTGGGCCCTGCCGAACCGAAACGGCCGAACTCCGCTATCGGTCGTGGACGGCGCCGTGGGCCGCACCCGGATTCGGCGCGGCTTCCGGCGCGGCGGCGGCGTCGCTTCGGATATCGATCCGCCAACCGGTCAGCCGCGCCGCGAGTCGGGCGTTCTGCCCTTCCTTGCCGATCGCCAACGACAGCTGGAAATCGGGCACCACCACGCGCGCCGCACGGGCCGCCTCGTCGATGACCTGCACCGACACCACCTTCGCCGGGGACAGCGCGTTGGCGACGAACTTGGCCGCGTCCTCGTCGTAGTCGATGATGTCGATCTTCTCGCCGGACAGTTCGCTCATCACGTTGCGCACCCGCTGGCCCATCGGACCGATGCACGCGCCCTTGGCGTTGAGTCCCGGCACCCGGGACGTCACGGCAATCTTGGACCGGTGCCCGGCCTCGCGGGCCACCGCGACGATCTCGACGGAGCCGTCGGCGATCTCGGGTACCTCGAGGGAGAACAGCTTGCGCACCAGGTTCGGGTGCGTGCGCGACAAGGTGATCAGGGGCTCGCGCGCGCCGCGGCTGACACCGACGACGTAGCAACGCAACCGGTCGCCGTGTTCGTAGCTCTCGCCGGGCACCTGCTCGGCCGCCGGGATCACGCCTTCGGAGCCTTTCGTCTCGCTGCCCATCCGGACGACGACGAGGCCGCGGGCGTTGGCGCGGCTGTCGCGCTGGATGACGCCGCCGACGATCTCGCCCTCTCGGGTGGAGAAGTCCCCGTAGTTCTTCTCGTTCTCGGCGTCGCGCAGCCGCTGCAGGATCACCTGGCGCGCGGTGGTTGCCGCGATGCGGCCGAAGCCCTCGGGGGTGTCATCCCATTCATTGAGGACGTTGCCGTCCTCGTCGGTCTCGCGTGCCAACACCTGAACGACGCCTGTCTTGCGGTCGATTTCGATGCGCGCGTCGGCTTCGTGGCCCTCGGTGTGGCGGTAGGCGGTGAGCAACGCGGACTTGATGGTGTCGACCACGACATCAACCGAGATGCCCTTGTCGGCCTCGATGGCGTGCAGTGCGGCCATATCGATGTTCATGCACCAGCCCCCTTCCCCGGTTGACCTGTCAGCTCGAGCTCGCGCTGGTTCGGTGCAGAGAACTCCACCTGCACAACGGCTTTGGCGATCTCACTGAGTGGCAGGTCGCGTAGCGAGTAGTCCCCCCGACGCCTTTCGGGCACGACGACGACGACGGTGCCGGCCCGGATCTCGCCGAGCCGTCCGGTCAGCTGTGAGCCGTCGCGCAGCGTGAACTCGACCTTGCGGCCGCGGGCGCGGCGATAGTGCTTCTCCTCGGTGAGCGGCCGGTCCACCCCTGGCGAGGTCACCTCGAGGACGTAGGGCGTCGCGGATTTCAGCGAGTCGGCGGTGTCGAGCAATTCGGACGCGGACCGCGACAGCGTGGCGATGGCATCCAGGCCGAGGCCCTCGTCGCCGTCGGCTATCACGGTGATGCGCGGCGGACGGGTGTCGGCGTCGATCACGACGTCCTCGATGTCGTAGCCTGCGCGCGCGAACTCGCCGTCGAGTAGCTCGATCACCTGCTGCTGCGAGGGCAATCTCGCAGTCCGCAGCTGCGGGTCCGATGCCACGGCGAGCTCCTCATGTTGAATTGTCCCGACGCGGCCAACGATACGCCAGTGAACTGCAGGCGAACTGCAATCTCCCGGCCGCGCCCAGCGAATACGAGGGAGCCGTTAACGGCAATGGCAGGATGGCGCTGTGCCGAGTGCCCTCCCCGTCGTCAGCAGGCGGCGCATGCTGGTCGGGACCGCGGTTCTTGCGCTGGTGGGCGCCTCCGGCGTCGCCTGCGGTTCGTCAGCGCCGCCGCCGGAGCTCGCCGAGCTGACGAGCCAGCTGGACGCCGCCCGCAGCGACAGCCAGCTGGCCAGCGACGCCGCCGACGCCGCCAAGCCGCCGGACCGTGCCGCGCTGGCCGCGGTGTCCTCTGAGCGGTCGAAGCACGCCGAAGCGCTGGCGAACGAGATCGCCCGGTTGACCGGCGAGCTCGCCACGTCGACGTCGGCGACCACGACGACCACCGCAGCCCCCGCGTCCGCGCCGACGGCGAAGGACGTCGTCGCCGCACTGAAGGAGTCGGCCGACAGCGCGGCCGAGCTGGCAGCCGAGATGTCGGGGTACCGCGCCGGGCTGCTCGGCTCGATCGCCGCGTCGTGCACGGCGGCCTACACGGTGGGGCTCGCCTCGCGGGGAGCAGCGCAGTGACATCGGCAGAACCCACGCCTACGACGACGTCGTCGCGGGCCGCCGAGCCGACCAGCCCGACCCGACCACCCGACTCCGACGCGGCGGCGCTCTTCGACGCGGTCGCTACGGAACACGGCGTGATCTACGGCTACGGGCTGGTGTCGGCGCACTCCACCCCCGACGAGAATGACCTGGTCGCATCGGCGATGAGGGAGCACCGCCAGCGCCGCGAGGCCGCGATCGCGATGCTCGAGGGACGCGGCATCGACCCGCCGCTGCCCGCTGCGGGCTATCAGGTGCCGACGCAGGTGGACAACCCCACCGACGCGGCGAACCTCGCGGTGCGCATGGAGGAGGACTCGGCGGTGGCCTGGCGCGCGGTGCTCGAACAGGCCACGACCGGCGAGGAGCGGACCTTCGCGGTGAAGTCCCTGACGCAGACGGCGGTCACCGCCGCGCGGTGGAGCAAGGTGCTCGGCGTCTGGCCGATCACCGTGGCGTTCCCCGGCGGCTCCGAGTAGCGGGGTCACCTTCCCCGGCGAGCAGACGCGAAAACCCCTTGAAAGGGTTAATTCTGGGGGTTTTCGCGTCTGCTCGCGGTTAAGAGGTTAGCTCCGCGGCGATCTCGGCGGCCGCGCCGTCGACGGCGACTTCGCGCGTCTCGCCGCTGAACCGGTTGCGCAACTCGACGATCCCGTCGGCCCAGCCGCGGCCGACGACCACGATCCACGGCACCCCGAGCAGTTCGGCGTCCTTGAACTTGACCCCGGGGGAGGACTTGCGGTCGTCGAGCAGCACCTCGACGCCGAGACGGTCGAGTTCGGCGGCCAAGCCGTCGGCGCCGGCGCGCGCCGCCTCGTCCTTGTTGGCGATGACCACGTGGGCGTCGAACGGCGACACCGACGACGGCCAGCGCAGGCCGATTTCGTCGTGATGCTGTTCGGCGATCACCGCGACCAGCCGCGACACCCCGATGCCGTAGGAGCCCATGGTCGGGCGCACCGGCTTACCGTCCTCGCCGAGCACGTCGACGGCAAAGGCGTCGGTGTACTTGCGGCCGAGCTGGAAGATGTGGCCGATCTCGATGCCGCGCGCCGACACCAGCGCGCCCGCTCCGTCCGGGGACGGGTCGCCGTCGCGCACCTCGGCGGCCTCGATGGTGCCGTCGGCGGTGAAGTCACGTCCCATCACCAGGCCGACGACGTGCTTGTTGGGCGCATCTGCGCCGGTGATCCACGATGTGCCGTTGACGATGCGCGGATCGACCAGATAGCGAACACCGTTTTCCCGCAATCCTTTTGGGCCGACATAGCCCTTCACGAGGAAGGGGTTCTTGGCGAAATCCGCGTCGTCGAGCAGCGCGTACTCGGCGGGGTCGAGGGCCGCGCCGAGGCGCTTCTCGTCGACCTCACGGTCGCCGGGCACCCCGACGGCCAGCAGTTCCCATTCGCCGCCGGGCTGGCGGGTTTTCAGCAGCACGTTCTTGAGGGTGTCGGCGGCGGTGATCTCGCGCCCGAGGTCGACGGTGTTGGCCCAGTCCACCAGCGTGGCGATGGTCGGGGTGTCCGGGGTGTCGTACACGGTTGCCTCGGGCAGGCCGTCGGTCGGCTTCGGGTCGGGCGGCGCGGTGACGACGGCTTCGACGTTGGCGGCGTAGCCGGACTCCAGGCAGCGCACGAAGGTGTCCTCGCCGATTTCGCTCTCGGCAAGGAACTCCTCCGAGGCACTGCCGCCCATCGCCCCGGACACAGCGGAGACGATGACGTAGCGCACCCCCAAGGTGTCGAAGATGCGCTGGTAGGCGTCGCGGTGCCGGTGGTAGACGGCGCGAAGGCCGTCGTCGTCGACATCGAAGGAGTACGAGTCCTTCATGACGAACTCGCGCCCACGCAGAATGCCGGCCCGCGGCCGTGCCTCGTCGCGGTACTTCGTCTGGATCTGGTACAGCAGCACCGGGAAGTCCTTGTAGCTGCTGTACTCCCCCTTCAGTGTCAACGTGAACAACTCTTCGTGCGTGGGTCCGAGGAGGTAGTCGTTCTGGCGGCGGTCCTTGAGCCGAAAGACCCCGTCGCCGTATTCGGTCCACCGGTTCGTGGTCTCGTAGGGCGCACGCGGAAGCAGCGCGGGGAACAGGATCTCCTGTCCCCCAATGGCATTCATTTCCTCACGGACGACCCGCTCGACGTTGCGCAGCACCCGCAGACCGAGCGGCAGCCAGCTGTACAGGCCGGGGCCGACGGGGCGGACGTAACCGGCCCGGATCAGCAGCTTGTGGCTGGGAACCTCGGCGTCGGCTGGGTCGTCGCGCAGCGTGCGCAGGAACAACTCGGACATGCGGGTGATCACAGCCCGCTAGCTTACGGAGCGCGTCAGGCCACCTTGACGCGGAACACCTCGGTGTCCTCGGGAAGACCCTTGAGGCGGTGCGCGCCGAGGCCCTCGAAGACAAGGCCTGAGCCCGTCGCCAGGTCGCGCACGGTGCGGCTGGTCAGCACCTCACCCGGACCGGCCATGGCCCCGATCCGGGCGCCGACGTGGACGGCCATCCCGCTCCATTCGTCGCCGCGTTTCTCACATTCGCCGATGTGCACCCCGGCACGAATGGGGATGCCGTGGGTGGCCAGCGCGGGTACGAGATCCAATCCGCATTTCGCTGCTTTGGTCGGCCCGTCGAACAGGGCGAAGATCCCATCGCCGGTGTGCTTGGCGCGCCTGCCACCATATTTCGTCAGCACGACATCCACGAGGTGATCGTGATCGTCGAGCCGGTGCCGCCAGCGCTCATCACCTTGGGCGGCAAGCAGTTCTGTCGAGCCGACGATGTCGGTGAACAGGACAGTGCTCAGCACCCTCTCCGCCGGCGATGCATCGGCCTGTCTGCCGACGAATTCGAGCACCGCCCGAGGCAGCGCGTTGACGAGATCGACGGCGTAGTGCTCTCCGGGTGGCAACTCGACGAGTTCGGCGTTCGGAAGCGCCTCGGCCATCGCGGCAGCGGCTTCGAACGGTGCGATGCGATCACCCCGTCGCGTCAACACCCTGGTGGGTGTGAGTACGCCGCCGAGTACGCCACGAACGTCGATCTCGCTCACCGCGTCCCACAACATGTGGGCCATCTTCGGGCTTGCCGAAACCCTCTGCTCCCTGCCGAACATCTCGCGCACGCCCGGGACGTCTGCGACCGCCCCGAAGAACAGCTCCGACAACGCTCCGTCGCCCCAGTTCTCGTCGATGTCGGCATGGACCGCGGCGATATCGTCGGGAGTGAACCCCCACGGGTGACCCGGCAGTTCCCTGGTGAAGCGGGCCGCGGTGCCGATCAGGACCAGAGAACGCACCCGCTCCGGATATGTCGCGGCGAAGAGAAGACTCATCGGGCCGCCCTCGGACACACCGACCAGCGCCGGATATTCCACATCTGCGGCGTCGATGACGGCCCGTAAATCGTCCATCCGCTCATCGATGGGCGGCACATGGTCCACCGGATCCGAGAGCCCGGTGCCGCGCTTGTCCCAGACGACCAGGCGGGTGTCTCGTTTGAGCCGCTCGGCGACACCACCGTAGATGGACGTGGGATCGTCGTAGAGATCGATGTTGCTCACCCACCCGGGGATCAGTACGACGGGTATCTCACCGTCACCCATGATCCGATAGGCGAGCCGGACATCGCCGTTGCGCGCATATCTCACCCGCCCGTCGCCCACGTCGCAAGTGTGGCATCGGCCGTCGTGCGATAAGCGGATTTAGACCTGGTCCTGTTCGAGGTCTTCGTCCAACTCGCCTGCCTCGAAAGCCTCGCGGGTGTGCTGGGCGGCGGCGATCTGGCTTGCACTGAACCCGATTCCAAGCGCCGCGGCGCCGACGACGACCGCGATACCGGCGACCCACAGCAGCGAGTAGGTGTAGCCGGCGTCCAGCGCGTCGAGCTGGGCGGGCGTCATGTCGGAGACCGGGCCCGTGGTGCCGCCCAGATACAACGTGCGCGACGTGATGACGGCCTGAATCACCACGAGCACCAAGGGGCCGCCGAGGTTGTAGACCATCAGCTGGATCGCCGACACCGGGCCGATCTCCCTCGGGCCGACGTCGGCCACCGCACAGAGCGGCAGAACCACTGAGATCACGCCGATTCCGAAGCCGCCCACCAGGATCAGCACGACGAAGTCGGGGAAATAGGAGATCGATCGGTCCAGCGTCGAGCCGTACAGCATCGCCGCGAGCACCAGCGTCCCGCATCCGATGATCAGCCATCGCGGGGCGATGTTCGGCGCTGCGCGCGTCGCCAGCAGTGTGCCCAGCCCGAACGCCGCCGCGAACGGCAGGAACGCGACACCGGCGCGCAGCGCCGAGTAGCCCATCACGTCCTGCACGTAGAGCCCGATGATCACGGTCGCGGTCAGCATCACGCCGCCCGCCATGAACAGCGAGACGAACGTCATGACGCGACTGCGGTTGTCGAAGACCGAGAACGGGATGATCGGGTGTTCGGCTGTTCTCTCGATGAAGAGGAACGCGGCGAGGAACACCACCGCGGCGACACCCGCACCGATCACCCACGGGTCGACCCAGCCGCGCGCCGGCCCCTGGGTGAACACCAGCACCGCCGACGTGCACGCCAGCGTGGCCAGCGACGCGCCAGCCACGTCGAGCTTGAGCCGCTCGTGGTTGGTCTCGGCCAGCCGGGTGACCGCGACCCAGATGATGACGATGCCGATCGGCACGTTGATCAGAAACGCCAGCCGCCACGACACGACGGTCAGCGCGCCGCCGAGCACCAGCCCCAATACCGATCCCGACGCCTGCATGGCGGCCGACACCGCGAACGCGCGGTTGCGGGCGTGCCCGACGGCGTAGGTCGTCGCAATCAACGCCAACCCGGTGGGCGCCGCGATCGCCGCGCCGGTGCCCTGCACCGCCCTGGCGACGATCAGGGTGATTCCGTCGGTGGCCAGTCCGCACACCAGCGATGCGATCGTGAACACGCCGACGCCGGACAGGAAGGCGCGCTTGTGACCGATGGCGTCGCCGACGCGGCCGCCGATCAACAGCAGGCCGCCGAAGGTCAGCACGTAGGCGGTGATGATCCAGCTCTTGCCCGCGTCGGTCAGGTCGAGCTCGGCCTGCAGCCGCGGCAGCGCGACGATGACGATGGTGCCGTCGAGCGTCGACATCAACTGCATGCCGGTGATCGCGAAAATCGCGATACCGAGAACGTGCGTTGTCAGACGCTGCGAGGAGGGGTCCGTCGACTCGCTGGAACCACCTGCCGCAGACATGGGTTGCCAGCCTACCCAGACGGGGTTTCGGCGCGCTTGGTCACGCTGAGGGTGACCGAGCGCGCCGAAATCGCCTGAAGGGCCGAGAGAGGCTAGAGCTCGCCCTGGTCTATCGCGTCCTTGACTTCCTGGGCGTGTGCGACCTGCTGGGCGGTGTAACCGATGAACAGCGCGACCGCTCCGACGCCCACGGCAACCGCGGCGACCCACAGCAGACCGTAGGCGTACCCCTGGTCGAGGGCGTGTAGCTGGGCGGCGTCCATGTTCTTCACCGGGCCGGTCGTGCCGCCGAGATACAGCGTGCGCGACGTGATGACGGCCTGGATGATCGCGAGCACGAGCGGTCCACCGAGGTTCTGCAGCATCAGCGCTATCGCCGAAACGGGGCCGATCTGGTCGAAGCCGACACCGGCGATAGCCGAGATGGTCAACGGAACCACGATGATTCCGATCCCCATGCCGCCGATCACGATCGGCATGACGAGGTTGGGGAAGTACGGAATGCCCGCATTCAGCGTGGAGCCGTAGATCATCGCGCCGAGCACCAGCACACCGCCCGCGATCGTCAGCACGCGCGGCGAGAACACCGACACCAGCTGTGACGACACGGCGAGGCCGACGCCCATCGCGAGGACGAACGGGATGAAGCCGATGCCGGCCCGTAGCGCGCTGTATCCGAGGATGTCCTGCACGTACAGCCCGATGGTCACGGTCAGCGTGAACAGCACACCGCCGGCGAGGAAGATCGCGACGAAGGTCGCCAGTCGGTTGCGGTCCCTGAAGAGGCTGAACGGCACGACGGGGTTCTCGGCGCTGCGCTCGGCGATGATGAACGCGATGAAGAAGACACCCGCTGCCGCGATCGAGCCGAGGGTGACCGGCGTGAGCCAGCCCTTCTCGGGTCCCATGGAGAAGCCGAACACCGCGGCGGTGCAGCCGAGCGTGGCGAGGATGGCGCCGGTCGCGTCGAGCTTCATCCGCTCCTTGTGCGTCTCGCGCAGGCTGGTGCGGGCCAGGTAGATCATCACGATGCCGACCGGCACGTTGACCAGGAACGCCCACCGCCAGGACACCTCGGTCAGCGCGCCGCCGACGACGAGGCCCATCACCGAACCGATGGCCGTCATCGCCCCGAATACGGCGGTCGCGGCATTGCGGGCCGGCCCCTTCGGGAAGGTGGTGGCCACCAGCGCGAGGCCGGTCGGTGAGGCGATCGCCGATCCGACGCCCTGCAGGAGGCGTGCGATGACCAATGTCGTCTCGTCCCACGCGATGCCGCACAGAATCGAGGCGATGGTGAACAGCGCGACGCCGACGATGAACGTCCGTTTACGACCGATGACGTCGCCGAGGCGTCCGCCCAACAGCATCAGGCCGCCGAAGGTCAGCACATAAGCCGTGATGACCCAGCTGCGGCCCGCGTCGGACAGGTTCAGCTCGTCCTGGATCTTAGGAAGCGCAACGATCGCGACCGTGCTGTCCATCGTGGCCAGCAACTGCATGCCGCCGATCGCGATGACCGCGGCGATGAAGCGCCGAGAGGGCATCCATGCCGGGTACCTGCTGGTTTTCGCCGCCGCAGAGGGTTTCGCCTGCTCCGGGAGCGCCCGGGCCGCGCCGCCTTCAGCGTCACGTCGGATGGCGGCGCGCGCTGCGTCATTGAGAGCCGTCATAGGTGGTTACCTTACAGTAATCTTAAGATCCCTTTAACCGCCGAAGGCCGCCACCGGGCCGATCACGATGATCGCGGGTGGTCGGACACCTTCGGATCGGATGTCCTCCGGCGCGTCGCCCAGCGTCGTCCGCAACGTTCGCTGCGCGGACGTCGTGCCGTGCTGAACCACGAGCACCGGCGTCTCCGCAGGTCGGCCGCCTCTGAGGAGAACCTCGGCGAATTGCTCGATCCGCTCGACGGCCATCAGCAAAACGATCGTGCCTGACATCGCGGCCAGCGCATCCCAATTCACTAACGATTCGGGGTGACCGGGCGCAACATGGCCGCTGACCACCACGAACTCGTGCGTTATCGCCCGATGGGTGACGGGAACGCCCGCCATCGCAGGAACCGCTATGGCACTTGTCACACCCGGCACCACAGTCACCGGAATCCCGGCATCTGCGCACGCGATCACTTCCTCATATCCGCGCGCGAACACGAACGGGTCGCCGCCCTTGAGCCGGACGACGAACTTGCCCTCCTTGGCGCGCTCGATGAGCACGGCGTTGATCGCGTCCTGCGCCATCGCCCGGCCGTACGGGATCTTCGCGGCGTCGATGACCTCGACGTGCGGTGGCAGTTCGGCGAGCAGTTCCGGCGGGGCAAGCCGGTCGGCGACCACCACGTCGGCGTTGGCCAGCAGGCGCCTGCCGCGCACTGTGATGAGCTCCGGGTCGCCGGGGCCGCCGCCCACCAGGGCCACCCCGCCGTGCACGACGCCGGGCGCCTCGCCGGTGATCAGGCCCTGCTGGAACGCTTCGTGGATCGCCGATCGGATGGCAGCCGAGCGTCGGTGGTCTCCACCGGCGAGCACCCCGACGGCCAGGCCCTCGTAGTCGAACGTCGCAGGCGTCACCGCGGAGCCTTCGCTTCCCGCGTCGGCACGCACGCAGAAGATCCGGCGTTGCTCGGCCTCCTCGACCACGGCGGCGTTGACGTCGGGGTCATCGGTGGCGGCGATGACGTACCACGCGCCGTCGAGATCTCCCTCTTCAAAGACCCTCAACGTCAACGTGATCCCGCTCATCGCTTCGACCGCCGGAGTGGCGGACCGGGAGATGACGTGCACGTCCGCGCCGGTGGCGACCAGTAACGGAAGGCGGCGCTGCGCCACCGAGCCACCGCCGATGACGACGACCTTCTTGCCGGCCAGTCGCAGGCCGACGAGGTAGGCGTTCTCTGATGTCATGCGCTTCCCTCACGTCCGCGCTATCCGGCGAGCTTAGAGGTTGTCGCCGCCCCCACGAAGCGTGAGATGGCGCCGGGCCGCGCAGCCGGATGGGTGTGCAGATAGCTCGCGTGCACCCCGCTGTGCACGGCGCCGTCACGGACCGCGGCGACATCGCGGCCGCGGTACACCCAGGCAGGATGATAGTGCTCGGTGAACGTGACTGCGGTGCGGTGGAATTCGTGGCCGACCGCACGCTCTCCCGCCGCGTAGAGCGTCGAGTCGGCGGTGGCGGCGGCCTCGCGGTAGGCCAGCGTGAGCCGGTCGGTGAACCGCGCCGAGCCCGAGAGCACGCCGCACATCGGATACCCCTCGAGCTCGTCGACGAGGTAGGTCAGGCCGGCGCATTCGGCGTGCACGGGCGCACCGGTCGCGGCCAGCGCGGCGATCTGTTGCCGAACAGCGTCATTGGCCGACAGCTCGGTACTGAACTCCTCGGGAAAACCGCCGGGCAGCACCAACGCCGCCGAGTCAGTGGGCAGTCCGTCGGTGAGCGGGTCGAACTCGACGACCTCGGCGCCCGCCGCTTTAAGCAGCTCGCGGTGTTCGGCGTAGCCGAAACTGAACGCCCGCCCCGCTGCGAGGGCGATGGTGACGCCGCGGGCGGGCCGTTCGCCGACGGCGTCCTGCGGGGTCCACGGGTCTGCGGTGACGTGCGCGGCCGCTGTGGCGACGACGCCGGCCAGGTCGACGTGCGCGGCGACAAGCGAGGTCATCGCATCAACCGCGGCGCGCGCGTGCTCGCCGTGTTCGATGGCGGTGACGAGCCCGAGATGTCTTGAGGGAACGCTCAACTCGTCGAGGCGCGGCAGTGCGCCCAGAACCGGGATGCCGGCGTGCTGACACGCCTGCGCCAGCACGTCTGCATGACGCGGCGAGCCGACTCGGTTCAAAATCACCCCGGCGACACGGGTGGCGGCGTCGAACGTCGCGAAGCCGTGCAGCAGCGCTGCCATGCTGTGGCTCTGTCCCTTTGCGTCGACGACGAGGATCACCGGCGCGCCGAGCAGGCTGGCGACGTGTGCCGTCGAACCCGTCGCCGGGCCGGTCATGGCGCCGTCGATGCGACCGTCGAACAGACCCATCACGCCCTCGACCACCGCGATGTCGCAGCCGTGGCCGCCATGCCGGTACAGCGGGCCGATCAGGTCCTCGCCGACAAGAACCGGATCGAGGTTGCGGCCCGGCCTGCCCGCCGCGAGCGCGTGGTAGCCGGGGTCGATGTAGTCGGGTCCCACCTTGAACGGGGCGACGCGGTGTCCTGCCTGTCGCAGTGCGCCGATCAAACCCGTTGCCACCGTGGTCTTCCCGCTGCCCGACGCCGGGGCGGCGATCACCACGGCCGGGACGTTGGTCACCACTCGATGCCCCGGTAACCGCGCGAGCGACCGCAAAATGCCAATTTATGGCGGCGTGTCGCGTGCAGACACGGTCGCTCGCGGGGCAAGGTCACCACTCGATGCCCTTCTGGCCCTTGCGGCCCGCATCCATCGGGTGCTTCACCTTGGTCATCTCGGTGACAAGGTCGGCGGCGTCGAGCAGGGCCTGCGGGGCGTCGCGGCCGGTGATCACCACGTGCTGGGTTCCCGGTCGGGCTGCCAGGGTGGCGATCACCTCAGCGGTGTCGATCCAGCCCCACTTGAGCGGGTAGGTGAACTCGTCGAGCACGTAGAAGTCGTGGCGCTGCTCGGCCAACCGCCTGGCGATCTCCGCCCAGCCGTCGGCCGCGGCGGCGGCATGGTCGACGTCGGTGCCCGCCTTGCGCGACCATGACCAGCCCGACCCCATCTTGTGCCATTCGACGGGGCCGCCTTCTCCGTGCTCGTCGTGCAGCCGGCCGAGCTGACGAAAAGCGCTCTCCTCCCCCACTTTCCATTTCGCGCTCTTCACGAACTGGAACACCGCGATGTCGAAACCCTGGTTCCACGCGCGAAGCGCCATCCCGAACGCCGCGGTCGACTTGCCTTTGCCCGCGCCGGTGTGCACGGCGAGCAGCGGCGCGTTGCGGCGGGCGCGGGTGGTCAAACCGTCATCGGGAACGGCGAGAGGTTGACCTTGCGGCATGTCCGGCCTCCTTAGGCGGCGGTGCGGATCACGGCACTGAGGTTGTCGGCCTTCAGGTCCGACAGCCGAACCGCGGGGGCGTCGAGGTGGCGGGCCAGCTCCTCGGCCAAACCGAGTCGCACGAACGACGTTTCGCAGTCCACGACGACGGCCGCCGCACCCTCGGCGACCAGTCGCGCGGCCGCGACGCGCGCCCGCCCCAACGGGTCGGGGCCGCCGGTGGCGCGCCCGTCGGTGAGGACGACCACCAGGCAGCGCCGGGCACGATCACGCGCCTTCTCGCGCATCACCACGTCGCGCGCCGCCAACAGGCCCTGCGCCAGTGGCGTTTTCCCGCCGGTGTCGAACCGCGCCAACCTGCGTCCGGCGATGTGTGCCGACGACGTCGGCGGCAGCAGCACGGTGGCGCCCTGCGCGCGAAACGTGATCACCGCGACCTTGTCGCGACGCTGATAGGCGTCGCGCAGCAGCGACAGCGCCGCGCCGCTGACCGCCGACATCCGGTCGCGCGCCGCCATCGAGCCCGATGCGTCGACGACGAAGATCACCAGGTTCCCTTCGCGGCCTTCGCGAATCGCCCGGCGCACATCGTCGGCTTCGAGACGGGGACGGCCCGCCCGCCGCTGCCGACGCGCCGACGCCAGCAGTGTCGAGAAGACGTGCACACCGTGTCCCTCGTCGGGTTCTGCCGTCGACGACACCGGGGTTCCGGTGCGGTTGCGTGCCCGCGAGCGGCGGCCAGGAGCGCCCTCCCCCACACCGGGGACCACGAGGGTCCTGGTCCGGAAGACGCCCGACGGCGCCGCACTCGGACGCGTGTTCGACGACGAATTGTTTTGCGGCTGCGCTTGATCCGCATCACCGGCGGACGCACCGCCGCCATCGCCTGGCGGATCCGGTTCTGGCTCATGATCGCTATCGCCCGCCTGTTGCTGCGACTGCGCCATCGCATCGTCGAGCTGCTGGGGGTCCAGGCCGGGGTCGTCGAACGGGTCACGCCGACGCCGGTGCGGCAGCGCGAGTTCCGCGGCCACCCGGATGTCGGCTTCCTCGACCATTGACGATCCGCGCCACGCCGCGTGCGCGACGGCGGTGCGCGCGACCACCAAGTCGGCACGCATGCCGTCGACGTCGAACGCCGCACACAGCGCGGCGATGCGGCGTAATTCGTTGTCCGGCAAGACCACGTCGCTGACAGACGTGCGGGCCGCGGCGATGCGGCGCGCCAGCTCGGCGTCCTGTTCGGCGTAGGAGGCCGCGAACGCGTCGGGGTCGGCCTCGAACGCCATCCGCGCGCGGATCACGTCGGCCCGCACGTCGACGTCGCGGGAGGCGTGCACGTCCACGGTGAGCCCGAACCGGTCGAGCAGTTGCGGGCGCAGCTCACCCTCTTCGGGGTTCATCGTGCCGATCAGCACGAACCTCGCCTCGTGGCTGTGCGAGATCCCGTCGCGTTCGATGTGCACCCGGCCCATCGCAGCGGCGTCGAGCAACACGTCGACGAGATGGTCGTGCAGCAGATTGACCTCGTCGACATACAGCACTCCGCGGTGCGCGCGGGCCAGCAGACCGGGCGAGAAGGCATGTTCGCCGTCGCGAAGCACGCGTTGCAGATCCAGCGAGCCGACGACCCGGTCCTCGGTCGCCCCGATGGGCAACTCCACGAGCGATGAATCCGGATCGACCGCCGCCAGAACCCGGGCCAGGCCTCGCACCGCCGTGGATTTCGCAGTGCCCTTCTCGCCGCGGATCAGGACGCCGCCGATCTCGGGCCGCACCGCGCACAGCACCAGCGCAAGCCGCAGCCGGTCGTGTCCGACGATCGCGCTGAACGGATAGCCCGCCGTCACGGCTGTTCACTTCCGCCGCGCAGCATCGGCACGTGCGGAATTCCGTCGTCGAGGAACTCCTCGCCGTCGCGGATGAAGCCGAGGTGTTTGTACATGTCTTCCAGGTAGGTCTGGGCGTTGATGCGGCACGCGTAGTCTCCCACTTCCGCCAGCGCCGCCCGCATCAGCCGATTTGCGTGGCCGTGGCCGCGCGCGGTGCGCTTGGTGGCGACCCGCCCGATGCGGAAGCCCTTCTCACCGCCTGTGTGCTCCTCCATCAACCGCAGCGTGCAGATGACGTCGCCGTCGGCGCCCTCCAGCCAGAAGTGCCGGGTTTCGGCCAACAGGTCGCGGCCGTCGAGTTCCGGATACGGCGTCGCCTGCTCGACGACGAATACTTCGACACGCAACTTCAGCAGTTCGTAGAGGGTGGCGGTGTCGAGATCTTGGGCCCAGGCACGACGCAACGAGACACTCATCTAGGCGGCACCGTCTCGAGACACGATCCCCAGGTTATCCCGCGGGGCGTCGCCTCCTACCGGCCCACCTGGCCGCGGTTAAGGTGGCTGACGTGACCGCCTGGGAGCCCGATGTTCTGCCCGGTTACTGGCAGCAGACCATCGCGCTTGGTCCCGACCCCGAGGGCGAAGGCGACCTGGTGGCCACCCTGATCCGCGCGGGCGATCGCGAGCAACCCGTCCAGCACGCCGTGCTGCTGGTGCACGGGTTCACCGACTACTTCTTCCACACCGAGGTCGCCGACGCCTTCATCGCCCGCGGCTTTGCGTTCTACGCGCTCGACCTGCACAAGTGCGGGCGCTCCCGGCGAGACGGCCAAACCCCGCACTTCACCACCGACCTGGCTCACTACGACACCGAGTTGGAGCGCGCGCTGGACATCATCTCCGCCGCCACCGCAGCGGCGAAGGTACTGGTGTACGGACATTCCGCGGGCGGGCTGATCGCGTCGCTGTGGCTCGACCGGTTGCGCCGCCGCGGCGGCACCGCCGCCAAACACGTCAACGGCCTCGTGCTCAACAGCCCCTGGCTGGACCTGCAGGGTCCGGCGATCCTGCGCACCGTCGGCACCGCCGCGATCGGGGCTGTCTCGCGTTTCCGGAAGAAGTCGGTGGCAAGGACGCCGACGGAGGGCGGGTACGGCTCCTCTCTGCACCGTGACTTTCACGGTGAATTCGACTACGACCTGAACTGGAAACCGGTCGGCGGCTTTCCGGTGACATTCGGCTGGATCCACGCGATCAGGCGCGGGCACGCCCAGTTGCACCGCGGAATCGATGTCGGCGTGCCGAATCTGATTCTGCGCTCCGACCACAGCGTGCGCGAGGTCCCCGACCCCGAGGTCATCCAGCGCGGCGACGCGGTGCTCGACGTCAAGCAGATCGCGCGGTGGGCGGGCTGCATCGGCAACCGAACCACGATCGTGCCGATCGTCGACGCGAAGCACGACGTGTTCCTGTCGTTGGCCGAGCCGCGCGCCGCGGCGTTTCGTGAACTCGGCCGGTGGCTCGACTGGTATGTCGAATGGTCCCGGCCGGCAGGCGCTGAAGCCCAATCCGAACAAGGATGACTTTGATGGAACATTTCGATATCGCGATCATCGGGACGGGCTCGGGAAACTCTGTTCTCGACGAGCGCTACAACGACAAGCGCGTCGCGATATGTGAACAGGGCACGTTCGGCGGCACGTGCCTCAACGTCGGCTGCATCCCGACGAAGATGTTCGTCTACAGCGCGGAGGTCGCGCACACCGTCCGCGACACCGCGCGGTTCGGGGTGGACGCGACGCTGGACGGCGTTCGGTGGAGCGACATCGTCTCGCGGGTGTTCGGTCGCATCGACCCGATCGCCATGGGCGGCGAGAACTATCGCCGCTCGTCGCCGAACGTCATGGTGCACGACACCCACACCCGGTTCACCGCGTCGACGGCCGACGACCGCTACCAGCTGCGCACCGAGAACGGCGAGGAGTTCACGGCCGACCAGGTGGTGATCGCGGCGGGCTCGCGGGTGTCGGTGCCGCCTGCGATCGAAGACTGCGGCGTCGACTACTACACCAGCGACACCATCATGCGAATCGGCGAATTACCCGGCCATCTGGTCATCGTCGGCGGCGGGTTCGTCGCTGCCGAGTTCGCCCATACCTTCGCCTCGCTGGGCACCCGGGTCTCACTGGTGATCCGCGGCGGGACGCTCCTGCGGCACTGCGACGACACCGTGTGTGAGAGGTTCACCGACATCGCGTCGAAAAAGTGGGAGATCCACAACCACTGCAACGTCGTCGGCGCGAACCAGGACAGCACCGGCGTCACCCTGACGATGGACAACGGCGCGACCCTGAAGGCCGATGCCGTGCTGGTGGCGACAGGCCGCATACCCAACGGCGACCTGCTCGACGCCGAGTCCGCCGGGATCGAGGTCCGCGACGGCAGCATCGTCGTCGACGAGTACCAACGCACAACTGCGCGAAACGTTTTCGCGCTCGGCGACGTGAGCTCGGACTACCAGCTCAAGCACGTCGCCAACCACGAGGCGCGCGTGGTCAAGGAGAACCTGCTGCTCGATTGGGACGACACCGACAGCCTCAAGCAGTCAGACCACCGGTATGTGCCGTCGGCGGTGTTCACCGATCCGCAGATCGCGATGGTGGGTCTTACCGAAAATCAGGCCCGCGCACAGGGTTACGACGTCAGGTCGAAGGTTCAGGATTACGGCGACGTCGCTTACGGCTGGGCGATGGAGGACACCACCGGTATCGCGAAGATCATCGTCGAGGCGGACTCCGGAAAGATCCTCGGCGCCCACATCATGGGTTATCAGGCGTCTTCGCTCATTCAGCCGATCATTCAGGCGATGAGCTTCGGCCTCGCGGGCCAGGACATGGCCCGTGGCCAGTACTGGATTCATCCCGCGCTGCCGGAGGTCATCGAGAACGCGCTGCTTGCGCTGTGCGGTGAACCGCCGTGGCCGCCGGCCCGCCGACATTGAGTGCCCCCGCCGGCACCCTGACGGCCCAATAGAAGGCCGGCCGTGTTGCCGCCACCGCCTCATCGGGAGCCGGTGAACGATTGCTGCATCGATTCGGCACACGGCCGACCTGAGAGGGAGATTAACACAACATCTGAACAGTTGGACAGATATCAGCCGACTCAGTCGGCCGGCGCCGTCCACCGCTTCTCGACCTGCCCGTACCGCCAAATGGCAAGGGCGACAAGCCAAGCCGCGATGAACAGGCCGACGATCATGAAGCCGACGAACTCGAGGTCGGCTGATCCGATGACCGCGACCGGCCCTGACTCGATCCCGAGCCGGTCTGCGACCAGGCCGGTGAGCACGATGACGCCGATGACCAGCGCGACGACGACCGACAGCACCGTCACCGTGAGGTTGTAGTACACCTTTCGTACCGGCTGCAGAAATGCCCAGCCGTATGCCCGTGACATCAGGACGCCGTCGACGGCATCGAAGAGGCTCATGCCGGCGGCGAACAGCACGGGCAGCACCAGGATCGCGTACCAGGGCAGCGTGAACGCTGCAGTCCCCGCGGCCAGCACCAAAAGCGCCACCTGGGTCGCCGTGTCGAAACCGAGGCCCATCAGCAGCCCGACAGGGTACAGATGCCACGGCTTGCCCACCCGGCGCATGGCCCTGGCGAACACCCGGGCAAGGACGCCTCGCTGCTGGAGTTGACGCTCCAGTTCCGACTCGTCGAGTTCGCCGGTGCGCATGCGGCGAAACACCTTGGCGATGCCCACGGCGGCGAACAGATTCGAGAGTCCGATCAGGATCAGGAAGGTGCCCGCGACAAGGGATCCCACCAGGCCGAGGGTCTGCAACATCGGCGAGCCCTCGTCCTGCACCGGCCCTACGACTGCGCGCACGCCGATGGCCAGCAGGAACGCCAGGCCGAATACGACGCTGGAATGTCCCAGCGAGAACCAGAAACCTGCCGACACCGACCGAGTGCCCTCCCCGACCAGCTTGCGGGTGGTGTTGTCGATGACGGCGATGTGGTCGGCGTCGAACGCGTGCCGGACGCCCAGCAGGTAGGCCGTGACGCCGAGACCGACGCCGAAGACCCCGGCCGACCCCAACGTGATGTGCTGCGGGGCGACGCCGAGCACCAGAACACCCCAGCCGAAGGCGTGTAATGCCACGATGACGCCGCCCATCGCGGCGATCGACGTCCAGTCGGCTCGGTCGAAACGAGTGGCACCGGGGGCTTCCGACTGCGTCTCGACACTCACCGCAACGAGCCTAGGGCTCAGCCAGATATCTGTCTAGATGAACAGATATTCAGGCGTGTTGGGCGCCGATACGGTGCAACAGCTCGTGCACGATCTCGTCCTCGAGCCGGTAGCTGACCTCTCGTCCCGCCCGGGTCGAACTCACCCAACCCTGCTGGCGAAGCACCCGAAGCGCCTGCGATACCGCGTTTTCAGACCGTCCGAGTGCGGCGGCCAGATCACCGACGCAGATTCCGGGCGCCCGGTGCAGGCACAGCAGGATCTCCAGCCGGTTGGGATCCGACAGCAGGTCGAACCGCAGCGTCCAGCCTGCGGTGTCGACGTCGGCCAGCGCCGACGACGCACGCTCGACCAGCTGCTCCTTCACGGGTTTCTCCACTGCCGACAATGTAATCCAGCCACCGCGGGCGGGCGGCTGGATCACCACGGACCCTCTGCGCTACTGGTCGTTCTTTCGACCGGTGACGAGGAGGTACTCGGCGTGATAGGCGGTTTTACCCGCCTCCGTCGAGGCGTTCTGATCGGTGAGAAACGCCAGGAAGTCTCGATCAAGGGCGGCGACGCGTTCGGGGTTGTCGACGTTGAACGCATACGCCGCGATCGTCGGACCGTAGTTGCGCTTCCAGTACTCCCGGAACTCCTCGGGGGTCGCACAGTGGTCGATGAGGATCTGTCGGCGGCGCAGCTCGAGATCATTCACCCGCTCTGCGAACAGCTCGCGGACGTGATCCTCGTCGCCCCACAGCGGCGCCGGGCCGGCGCCGGGAGGTGGCGGCGGCGCGTACGGCTTCATCGTCTTGAACAGGTTGCCGATGAAGCCCTGCGGCGTCCAGTTGATCAACCCGATCGTTCCGCCCGGACGACACACCCGGATCAATTCGTCTGCAGCCGCCTGATGGTGCGGTGCGAACATCACGCCCACGGAGGACATCACGACGTCGTAGCTGTTGTCAGCGAACGGCAGCGCCTCTGCATCGGCCTCCACCCACTCCAGCTCGACGCCGCGCGCCGCGGCGATGCGCCTGCCCGAGTCGAACAGCTCCGGCGTGAGATCGCTTGCGGTGACGGCGGCGCCCGCCTCGGCTGCGGGGATCGCCGCGTTGCCCGAGCCGGCGGCGATGTCGAGAACGCGATCGCCTTCCTTGATGCCGCACGCCCGGACGAGTTCGGGACCGAACGCAGGGATCAGCTCTGCCGCGACGGCCGGATAGTCGCCCGACGCCCACAGTGCGCGGTGCTTGGCCTTCAATGTGCGGTCGTCGATGTCGACGGTGGTCATCTCATTCACTCCTCGGGTAGGTGGCTGACGCTCACAGAGTCACCCCGCGATGTTGATCAGGCATTCGCCAATCATGAAATGAGCTGGTCAGGGCACATACACGGCCTTACCCGAAGCGCTTCAGCGTCCTGCGCGCCAGCGCGACGGCGTCGGTGCCGGACATGCCTGCCCCCTGGCGGGCCTGCGGGCCGGTGCCCTTGCTGAGCGGAGACCCCTTGCCCGCGGCGACAAGCGCGCGGTGCAGGGCCAGCGCCTCGTCGTCGGCGCCGACCCTCGACAGGAATCGCGTCACGTAGCGCAGGTTCAGCCACTGTTGAGTCCAGTCCCCGACCCGGTCCCAGTGGTCTATCACGACGAGGAGGGCGCGGGCCGCCTCGGGCTGTTCGTCGTGCACGGCACGGGTCGCCGCGGCTTCCATCAACGCGATGCCGTGCCACCAGAAGTTGTGCACCGACGCAGCTAGATCGGCGGCCTCGTCGAACAACGCCAGCGCCCGCTCCGGCGCCGACTTCTTGCACACCAGGCCGAGCGCATAGCGCGCCATCGAGCGGGCGGTCGGGTTGGCGGTCTCCTCGGACACCGCGACCGCTTCCTCCGCGGCGGCGATGCCGTGGTCCGGGGTGCGCAGCGCGGCGTGACAGATGGCGACGTAGAACAGCGTCCACACCAGGCGAATCGGGTCGCCCTCGGCCCGGGCCCGCACCATCTCCGCGTCGTAGTGCCTCAGGGCGGTGTGCGCATCGCCCTGATAGAGCGCGAGGTCGGCGAGCACATCTCCGGGGTAGGCGACGCGGCCGTTGCCGCGTCCGGGAACTCGTCCACCGGCCAGGCTCGCCAGCCACCGCGCCTGCTCGAACTCGCCCCTGTTCCATGCGCCGCGGGCGGCGAAGCCGACGGCAGCGGCGTAGAGCGGATGCTCGGGTTCGGCCAACTCGACCAATCTCTGTGCCCAGCCCGACGATTCGTATCCGATTCGCAGATGGACGTATTCCGACAGAGAGGTGACCAACCGCAGTGCCGTGTCGATGTCCCCGGCGGCGACGGCGTGTTCGAACGCTACCCGCAGGTTGTCGTAGTCGGGCGTCATCCGCTCGACCCACGCTCCTTCGTCTGCGCCGTGCATGCCCGCTGCGGCGCGCTGCGCCAATTCGCTGTAGTACCGCGCATGACGGTGACCGTTCTCCTCGAGAAGGCCGTTGTCCCGCAGCCGATCACGGCCATAGGCGCGCAGTGTTTCGAGCAGGAAGTAGCGCGACCCGGCCGCGCCCGTGCGCATCTTCACCATCGACTTGTCGAGCAGCCCGGTGAGCAGGTCGAGGGTGTCGTCGTCGGTGTCGTCGTCCGCACCGCAGACTCCGTGGGCGGCGTGCAGATCGAATCCGCCCGCGAACACCGAAAGCCGCACGAACAACGCCTGTTCCCGCTCGGTGAGCAGGTGATAGGACCAGTCGATCGTCGCGGCGAGGCTCTGCTGGCGTCGGGGGGCGGCGCGGGTTCCGCCGCTGAGCAGTCGCAGGCCGTCCAATCGGCGTGCCACCTCGAGGCTGCTCATGGCGCGCATCCGCGCGGCAGCCAGTTCGATCGCCAACGGGAGGCCGTCGAGGCGCCTGCAGATCTCGGCGACCGCACCGACAGGTTCTCCGTCCAGGTCGAAATCGGGCCTGCCCGCTTTGGCGCGCTCGGCGAACAACGCCGTCGCGTCCTCGACCGGCATTGGTTCCACCGGCACCATTCGCTCGCCCTCGACGCCGAGCGCCTCCCGGCTCGTGGCCAGCACCACGACATCGCGGCAGTGCCGGGCGATCTGGTCGATCAGCCGCGCCGCGGCAGGCAGCACGTGTTCACAGTTGTCGACGAGCATCAGCACCCGGCGGGTGCGCAGGAATTCGATGACGGTGTCTTCGATGCCGAGCCCCTGCTGTTGCTGAAGTCTCAGCGCCGCCGCGACGGCGTGTCCGACGGCAGAACCGTCGTCGAGGGCAGCGAGTTCGCAGAACACCGCACCGTCGTCGAACCGTCCCTCGATGCGGCTCGCGACCTCGAGCGCGAGGCGGGTCTTCCCTACCCCGCCAACCCCGGTCAGCGTCACCACAGAGCTCGTGCCGAGCACCTCGACGAGGCGCGCAATCTCGTCGTCGCGTCCGATGAAGCTGGTGATCCGTCGCGGCACTCCCCCGCGCTGCCGGATCACGGTCGCCGTGCGCGGTGCAGGTGACGCGACCCGATGCCCGGGATCCCCGTCGAGAATCTGCTGGTGCACCTCGCGCAGAGCAGGGCTCGGATCTGCGCCCAGTTCCTCGACGAGCCGGTGACGCATCGCGCGGAAAGTCTCGAGAGCGTCGGCCTGCCGACCACAACGGAACTGGGCCAGCATCAGCTGGCCGGCGAGCCGTTCGTCGAGCGGATGAGCGGCGGACATGGCCGCCAGGTGCGGCAGGATCTCGCCGTGCCGTCCGACGCCCAGTGCCGCGTCGTTGCGGTCGAGGGCCACCGAAAGCCATTCCGCCTCAAGGGTGGTCCGCACTGCGTTGATCCATGGAGTGTCCAGCGAGGCGAAGGGAGTGCCGCGCCACGTCGCCAGCGCCTTCTCGAGCAGAGCGTCGGCTTCGCCGGCATCGGACGCCGATCGCCCCCGGCTTGCGAACTGCCGAAACGAATGCAGATCGAT
This sequence comes from uncultured Actinomycetota bacterium, assembly GCA_963786995.1. Taxonomy (GTDB): domain Bacteria; phylum Actinomycetota; class Actinomycetes; order Mycobacteriales; family Mycobacteriaceae; genus Mycobacterium. The sequence goes on from CAWBBH010000014.1 coordinate 998,691, forward strand.
CGACATCGGGTCTGCGGCCAGCGAATAGCCTCCCGGCTGCCGCACGATCTCCACGCCATGACCGTCGAACACCTGGCGGAGCCGGGATAGATAACCGGCCAGCGAGTTCCTGGCGCGATGCGGCAGATCCTCGCCCCAGACACGTTCGATGATCCGATCGGCCGCCACGGCGTGGTTGACGTCGATCAGCAGCGCCACGAGAACGCAGCGCTGACGCGCAGGCCCGATGTCGAGTGGCTGCCCGTCGGCTCGGGCCTCGACATCGCCGAGTATCCGGAACTCCACCGCCACCCGTACAGCATGACTGCTGCCAGGCGTCTGAACTGCGGAACGCACGCGAGGTCCGCCACGCCAGATACCCGAACAATGCCCTGTGCACTTTCCGCGATTGCCGGAATCTCGTGCAATTCGTATCGCGGTGAACACAAGGCTCTCGTTGCACCCCCGCACAGACGGGCGGCGCCGCGCCTCAGTCCAGGAAGCCGTGCAGCAACGCCGCCGAACCGGCGACGTGCGCCAGCATCGCGGCTGCGGCGCCGTCGCAGTCTCCGGCCAGGACGGCCATCACGATCGCTTCGTGCTGTTCGTCGGAGTGCGCGATGTTGCGTGGCAGCAGCGGGATCTGGTCGAGCAACCCGTTGAGCCGCATGCGGTTCTCGGCCACCAGCGTCACCAACGACGGTGATCCAGCGGCCTCGGCGACGGCCAGATGAAACCTCGAGTCCAGCCGTCGGTAGTCGGCGGCTGGCGCCCCGCGCACATCGGTCATCCGCGCCCACAGCACTTCTCGTTCCGCGGCGGTCAACGTTTGGCTCGCCGCCATCCGCGCGGCGCCGACGTCGAGAACCTCCCGGAGCCGAAGCGCATCGTCGATCTCGGCGCGGGTCACCCTCGGCCGGTCACCGATGTGTGCGGGCAGCGGCTCGGCGAGGAAGGTGCCGCCGTACCGTCCGCGCCGCGACACCAGGTAACCGGCGTCCGCCAGCGACTTGATCGCTTCCCGGACGGTGTCGCGGCTGACGCCGAGCCGGGCCGCCAATTCCCGCTCGGGAGGTAACGATTCACCGGGTGCCAGCACGCCGAGCCGGATCGTCTGCAGAAGCCGTCCGACGGTGTCTTCGAACGCATTTCCCGGCCGTACCGGGCGAAGGAGCGCTTCGCCTGCGAGTGGGACGTCCGGATCTGCGGTCATGGCTTACAGCGGAGTCACGTAGTGGCCGGTGATGCCGCCGTCGACAAGAAACGTCGACCCGGTGATGAACGACGCGTCATCGCTGGCGAGAAACGCCACCGCCGCGGCAAGCTCCTCGGGTTCGGCGAATCTGCCGACCGGCACGTGGACAAGCCTGCGCGCGGCGCGCTCCGGATCCTTGGCGAAAAGTTCCTGCAGCAGAGGGGTATTGACGGGGCCGGGGCACAGGGCGTTGACCCGGATGCCTTGGCGCGCGTACTGGATTCCCAGTTCCCGCGACATCGCGAGCACACCGCCTTTGGACGCAGTGTAGGAGATCTGCGATGTCGCCGATCCGTTGACCGCCACGAAGGACGCGGTGTTGACGATCGACCCCTTCTGTTGCGGCACCATGTGACGCAGCGCCGCCTTGCAGCAGAAGAACACCGATTTCAGGTTGATGTCCTGCACGCGGTCCCACGCATCGATTCCGGTCACCTCGATGAGGTCGTCCTCCGGTGGGCTGATACCCGCGTTGTTGAACGCGATGTCCACCGAACCGTGGGTCTCGGCAGCCGTGTCGAAGAGCGTGTCCACCGCGGCCTGGTCGGAAACGTCGACCTGAATGAAGGTGCCGTTCAGGTCCTCGGCGACCGTCTTGCCGGTGGCGGGGTCGATGTCCCCGATGACGATCGTCGCTCCCTCGGCGCGCATCCGTTTGGCGGTCGCCAGTCCGATGCCGCTGGCCCCGCCGGTGATGACGGCGACCTTGCCCTTCATCCGCTGAGTCAGATCCATCTAGCGCTCCTCGATCGCAAAGAAGACGTTCTTGGTTTCGGTGAAGTGCAGCGGCGCATCGGGTCCGAGCTCGCGCCCGAGGCCCGACTGCTTGAAGCCGCCGAATGGCGTGTTGTACCGCACCGACGAATGCGAATTGACCGACAGGTTGCCGGTTTCCACGGCCCGCGAGACCCGAACGGCCCGTGACAGATTATCGGTCCAGATGGATCCCGACAGGCCGTAGGGAGTGTCGTTGGCCAACTCGATCGCGTCGGCTTCATCCTCGAACGGCAACACCGTGACCACCGGTCCGAAGATCTCCTCGGTGACGGTCCGGTCCGTGCGCTGCGGGGTCAGCACCGTCGGCGGGAACCAGTACCCCGGCCCCGAGGGCGCGTCGCCGCGGAACGCCACCGGCGCGTCGTCGGGCACGAAGGAGGCGACGCTGTCCCTGTGTTTCTTCGACACCAACGGCCCCATCTCGGTGTCCTTCGATTCTGGATCACCGACGACGACGCCCTTGACCGCCGGCTCGAGCAGCTCCATGAATTTGTCATAGACGTTGCGCTGCACGAGGATACGGCTACGCGCACAGCAGTCCTGACCGGCGTTGTCGAAGACCCCGTACGGTGCGGTGGCGGCCGCGCGTTCCAGGTCGCAGTCGTCGAAGATGATGTTGGCGCTCTTGCCGCCGAGTTCCAGCGTCACCCGCTTGATGTGCTTCGCGGCACCGGCCATCACGCCGACACCCACTTCCGTGGATCCGGTGAACACGATCTTGCCGATGTCCGGGTGGGTGACGAACCGGTCGCCCACCACCGATCCCTTGCCGGGCAGCACCTGGAACAGGTCGGCGGGAATCCCCGCCTCGACGGCGAGTTCGCCGAGCCTGATGGTGGTCAGCGGTGTCCACTCGGCGGGTTTCACCAACACCGCGTTGCCCGCGGCAAGCGCAGGCACGAAGCCCCACGACGCGATCGTCATCGGGAAGTTCCACGGCGTGATGACGCCGACCACGCCGATCGGCTCGTTGAAGGTGACGTCGAATCCACCGGAAACCGGAATCTGCTTGCCCGACAGTCGTTCCGGGCTCGCCGAGTAGAACTGCAGTACGTCGCGGACGTGGCCCGCCTCCCATTCGGCGTTGCCGATCGGGTGGCCGGAGTTGGCCACTTCCAAAGCGGCCAACTCGTCGACGTGCGCATCGACTACGGCGGCATAAGCGCGCAAGGCGGCCGCCTTGTCCGCAGGCGCGCGGCGCGCCCACTCCCGCTGGGCGACCTTGGCGCGGGCCACCGCGTCGTCGACCGCCTCGGCGGTGGTCTGCTCGACCTGGCGCAACTCCTGCTCGGTTGCGGGGTTGATCAGAGTGGAGGAGGTCACGCGTTCACCTTTCCGGTTGCATACCGCGCAGCGGCGTCAACCACTGCGGAGAACAGACGCAGATCATCGAGTCGCTCCTCTGGATGCCACTGGACTCCCAGAACGAAGTTCGGCCCAGGCATCTCGATGCCCTCGATCACACCCTCGCCATCCTGCGCACTGATGATCAGGCCGTCGCCGAGCCGATCGATGGCCTGGTGGTGGTAGCACTGGGCATCCGACGATTCGCCGATCAAAGCGGCCAGCCTGGTGCCCGCGACGGTGCGCACCGATGACGTCGAGAACACGGCGTTGCCCTGCTGGTGGTAGGGGTGGCCGAGCACGTCGGGCAGGTGCTGGTGCAGGGTGCCACCGCGCACCACGTTGATCACCTGTGCACCCCGGCAGATTCCGAGCACCGGGATGGCGCGCGGGATCGCGCCGCCCACAAGGGCGTACTCCCAGGCGTCGCGGGCACGGCTGGCGGCGACCGGTTCGTCGGTTTTGGGGTGACGCGGCTGACCGTAGGCGGCCGGATCCAGGTCGGGCCCGCCGGTGATGATCACCCCGTCGAGGCCGTCCAGCACGCGGTCCGCCGCGTCCTCGGGCTGCGGCGGAAGCAGCACCACCGTTCCGCCCGCGAGGTTGACGCCCTCCAGGTAGATGGCGGGAAGGAAACTCGCGTGCACGTCCCACACACCCGTCTGCGCCTGCTGCAGATAAGTGGTCAGGCCGATCACGGGGCTAAAGGCGCTCAAATCCGCGCACCCTCTCCCAATCGGTGACGGTGGAGTTGAACGCCTTCAGTTCGACGTTGGCGTAGGTGAGGTAATGGTCGATGACCTCGTCGCCGAACTGCTCGCGCGCGATCTCCGATTTGTCGAGAAGATCGGCGGCCTCTGCCAGAGTTGTCGGAAGATGTTCCGCCCCACTGGTATAGGCGTTGCCCTCCAGCGGTTCCGGCAACTCGAGTTCATTCTCGATGCCGTACAGGCCCCCCGCGATCAGCGCGGACACCGCCAGATACTGGTTGACGTCGCCGCCGGGCGCCCTGCACTCCATCCGCATTCCGTGACCGTGGCCGACGATGCGCAGCGCGCAGGTCCGGTTGTCCATCCCCCACGCGATCGCGGTGGGGGCGAAACTGCCCTCCACGAATCTCTTGTAGGAGTTGATGTTCGGGGCGTAGAACAGCGTGAAATCACGCAGGGTCGCCAGCTGGCCCGCGATGAAGCTGCGGAACATCGGCGACATGCCGTCGGGCGCCTCCTCGTCGGCGAACACGGCACTGCCGTCATCGCCGCGCAGCGAGATGTGGATATGGCAGCTGTTGCCCTCTCGCTCATCGAATTTCGCCATGAACGTCAGGCTCTTGCCGTGCTTGTCGGCGATCTCTTTCGCGCCGTTCTTGTAAATCGTGTGGTTGTCACAGGTGACGCGGGCATGGTCGTAGCGGAAGGCGATCTCCTGCTGCCCGAGGTTGCATTCGCCTTTGACGCCTTCGCAGTACATGCCCGCGCCGTCCATGCCGTTGCGGATATCGCGGAGCAGCGGCTCCATCCTGGTGGACGCGTGCATCGCGTAGTCGACGTTGTAGTCGGTCGCAGCGGTCAGCCCGCGGTAGCCCGCCGCCCACGCCGCGCGGTAGCTGTCGTCGAAGACGATGAATTCGAGTTCGGTGCCGATGTAGGGCACCAGGCCCTTGTCGGCCAGTCGAGCAATCTGCTTGTTCAGGATGCTGCGGGGGGCTTGGACCACCGGCTTGCCGTCCGTCCACGACAGATCGGCCATCACCAGCGCAGTGGCAGGCAGCCAGGGCACCAGGCGAAGGGTGGAGAAATCCGGCGTCATCACCATGTCGCCATAGCCGGTCTCCCAACTGGAGATCGCATACCCGTCGACGGTGTTCATGTCGACGTCGACGGCGAGCAGATAGTTGCAGCACTCCGCACCGTGGGCGGCGATGTCGTCCACCCACAACCGGGCCGCAACACGTTTGCCGATCAGCCGGCCCTGCATGTCGCAGAAGGCCACGATCACGGTGTCGATGTCGCCGGCGGCGATCAAGGCTTCCAACTCGGTCTGCGACAACATTCCAGGCACTCCCTAAAGGTAGGTCATCAGACCAATAGACCGCTAGCGGTCTGACAAGTTGGGCGCTGTTTGCGCCCGCCGGTTGATCCGCACGTCGAATGCCTCGGAGACGTGCCATTCGCTCGACAACATGACCGGCGTGCCGTCTCTGTCGTAGTCGATCTCCTCGATGAAAAGCAGGGGCTTGCCGCGCCGAACACCTAGCACCTTGGCGGTGAGTTCGGTGCTGGCAACCGCGCGCAGAGTCGCGGTGGCGTGGTCGGCGGCATGCCCCGAGGAGCGAAGCAGCGCAAAAAGCGACGGGTCGAGGCTGCCCAGATCGAGGTCGTCGTCCAATAATCGCGCCGGGATGCGATCACGCGAGTAGATGACGGGCTGGTCGTCGGCGGTTCGGACGCGCTCGACCGCAAGAATCTTCTCGTCCCGACTGAGTTGCAAGGCGCGTGCGACTTTCGAGTTTTCCTCGTAGGCCGCTCTGAGCACCCGCATGCCTGCTCGTGCCCCCGCGCCTTCGATCATCGCGAGGTAGCTCAATGTCGAGTCCAACCCGTGCAGCATGCGCCGACGCTCGGCGACGTAGCTACCCGATCCCCTGCGACGGATGATGTATCCCGCTTCGATGAGGCCACTCACCGCTTCACGCACCGTTGCTCGCGAAACCCCGAATCTCTTCGAAAGTTCGCTCTCCGTAGGCAGTTTGGTGCCCGGCATGAGCTGACAGCTGGTGATTTCTTGCATCAACTCGGTACGCAGGCGGTCGGCGAGCAAAGTCTGCCTCGGCATGAGTCGACCCTACGTGGTTCCCTGCGGCGTTGTGGCCGCCGTCGCCGTGCCCAGAGGCAGGCGCCCCGCCTGCTCGGCGATGGGCGGCACGGGTGGCGAAACAGCGCTGAGAATTGCGCTGCGGACAACAATGCCCAGTGCCGAAGACACGCTTCCCCTCACGGTGGCGACATCAATGTGCAGAACCCGAACGTCACGGTATTTCAATGGTTTCGGCCGCAGTCCCTCGGCCGCTCATGTCACGGTGACCGAGTCGGCGGTTCATCTTGTGGCGTCTTGGACGGCGCATCGTTCCCAGCGATCTCGGTGACGGATACCGTGCCGTAGCCTTCCTTCTGCAAGTCGGCGCCGTGCTGCCCGTGTGACATCGCGAACTCCTCTTCTGGAGACAGCACCAGCTTGTGCCGTCCACGTATTCCGAAGTAGACGATGCCGATCACGAAGTAGACCAACGTCCCATAGACGCCGGGCCGGTAATCCTCGTTGAGGAACAGCGACACCAGTGCCACCAGCGCTATCGCGCCTGCAATCGCTGCACCCCAGACGCCCACCGGGCTGCGGTACGGACGCTGGATGTCGGGCAGCTTACGACGCAGCACGATGAATGCCAGGGCCTGCATGAAGTACGAGATCACCGCGCCGAACACGGCCATGTACAGCAGCGCGCCGACGATCTTGCCTGCCACGGCGCTCTCGCTCTGGCCGGCGAAATAGATGATCAGCGACAAGACGTATCCGATCACCGCGCCCGCGATGAGCGCCACGTACGGCGTGTTGCGGGTCGGGTGGGTGATCGACAGGCTCTGTGGGAAATAGCCTGCGCGCGATAACGAATAAGTGTTGCGCCCGTACGCGTAGATGATTGTGAAGAAGCTGGCAATCAATCCGGTCAACGCGAGGACGCCTAGCAGAGACACACCGACGCCCTCGCCGAAGACCGCCTTGAACCCGTCGAAGAACGGCGTCGCCGACGTCCCGATCGCCGCGGCGCCGCCACCGATGCCCGTGTTCAGGAACAGGATTCCGATGGCGAAGACCATCAGGGTAGTGAGACCCCAGATGGTTGCGCGGGGAATGTCTTTCTTGGGATCGTGCGACTCCTCGGCCGCCAGCGGAAGTTCCTCGATCGCGAGGTAGAACCAGATCGCAAACGGTAGCGCCGGGAAGATGCCGGCGATGCCGTGGGGCAGGAAGCTGCTTTCGCCCTCGTCCGGCGGGATGTTCGTCAGCAGGCTCGCATCGAACTTGCCACTGACCAGAACGGACAGGAAGAAGAACGCCAGAACGGCGAGCGCCGTGACGGTGATCGCCACGGTGAAGCGCATGGTGATCTCGATACCGAGGATGTTGATGCCGACGAAGATGATGTAGTAGACGGCCCACCACAACACGGGGCTGTTCCACCATCCGTCGGCCCCCGTCAGATCGAAAACAATGTCGTGGGAAAGAAATCCCATCGCTCCAACTACCACTGCCGGGGTGATGACATATTCCATGTTCTCTGCGAGGCCCGTGATGAAGCCGCCCCACGGCCCCATCGCCGATCGGGAGAACGAATACGCCCCGCCCGTGTGCGGCAAGGCCGGCGACATCTCGGCGATGGAGAAGCACAGGCCGTAGTACATGATCGTGATGACGATCCCGGCGATCAGCAGACCGCCGAAGCCGCCGGCGTCCAGGCCGAGGTTCCACCCATAGAAATCACCGGAGATCACGGCACCGACGCCGAGTGCCCACAACGACCAGAACGCTGCATGACGACGCAGCTGCCGCTTCTCGAAATAGCCTTCGCCGGCCTCCCGATAGGTGACCGACCCTACCGCCCTGGTGTTCTCCACCATCGCTCCTCCTTGGCTTCCGGCTGGCTGCAGAGCACAAGTTGTCAGACAAATCGGACAATAAACCCGGTCTGAAGCGAGGTCAACGACTTGTCGTGATTATTTACGCAGTCGACATCGCCAAAGGTAGGACAACAGACCTTTGGCGCCTTATTGTGCCTAGTGCGAGTTCCATCCCCATCCTGCGAAGGAGAATCGCCGTGCCAGAGGGCCACGAACATCTCGATGACGATGAACGACACCTCGCGAGCCTCGGGTACGTGCAGGAGTTATCGCGATCCTGGTCGGGTTTCTCCAACTTCGCGATCTCTTTTTCGATCATCTCGATACTGGCGGGCTGTTTCACGTCATTCGGTCTCGGATGGAACAACGGCGGGCCTGCGGCGATCGCGTGGGGCTGGCCACTAGTCTCCATCTTCATCCTGATCATCGGGCTCTGCATGTCGGAGCTGGTGTCGGCATTCCCCACCTCGGGCGGAATCTATTGGTGGGCAAGCAAGTTGGGTGGCCCCAAGGCGGGGTTCTACACCGGCTGGCTGAATCTCATCGGCCTGATCGCCATCCTGGCCTCCGTGGCCTATGGCTGCGCGACGTTCCTGGATCTGACGCTCGGCACCTTCAGTGAAACCTGGCTTGCCGGCTATAGCCTGACACGGACATTCATCCTGTTCGTGGTCATCCTGGCCGCCTCGGCGATCATCAACATTTTCTCCAGCCACCTGCTGGCCGTCATCAACAACATTTCGGTGTGGTGGCACGTGGCAGGCGCCGCGGCGGTCATCGCGATCCTGTGGCTCATCCCTGAGCAGCACGCTACTTTCAGCGACGTCTTCGCCAAAACCATCAACAACAGCGGTATGTTCGGCGGCTCCACCTCGAGCATCGGGTTCCTGTTCTTCTGCCTGCCGATCGCCGCGATCCTCACGCAGTACACGATCACCGGCTACGACGCGTCGGCACACCTCTCCGAGGAGACGAAGAGCGCGGCAGACGGTGCGGCCAAGGGCATCTGGCGGTCGATCTTCTACTCTGCGATCGGCGGCTGGATCCTGCTGCTGACGTTCCTCTTCGCGGTGCAGGACTCCGACGAGGTGTCGGCGGGCGGCGGCGCGGTGGTCACGATCTTCAACCAGGCGATGGACTCCAAGTGGGTCGCAATAGTGCTACTGATCTCCACCGCGGGCCAGTTCTTCTGCACCACCGCCTGCCAGACGAGCGCGTCGCGCATGTTGTTCGCGTTCAGCCGCGACCGTGCCGTACCCGGTCACCAGCTGTGGTCGGCGCTGAGCTCGAAGAGGATTCCCGCCAACGGCGTCATGGTCACCGCGATCCTTGCGGCGGTCATCACGCTGCCCGCCCTGGTCGAAGTTGACATCAACGGCGCGCCTGTCCCGGTCGCGTTCTTCGCGGTGGTTTCCATCGGCGTCGTCGGCCTCTATCTGTGCTTCGCGGTACCCATTTACCTGCGCTGGAAGATGGGTGACGACTTCCCGATCGGTCGATGGAATCTGCGCGGGCACCACAAGTGGATGGCCCCGGTGGCGATCGCCGAGATCATCGTCACGTCGATCATCGCGATGTTCCCGACCTCGCTGGGCGGGATGCCGTGGGATCCGAGCTTCGAGTGGAAGTTCGTCAACTACACCCCGCTCCTGGTCGGTGGCGTCTTGGTCCTGCTGTTCATCTACTGGCACGCCTCGGTGAAGAACTGGTTCACCGGTCCGATCAAGCAGGTCGACGAGACCGGCGAGCTGGAGGGCGTTTCCTAGCCCTTCCCAACGGGCAATAACCCTCCGGTGCGCCCGACGGGGCGCCGGACGGTAGGGTCGAACTGATGTGTGGAGCCACCGGAGAGGTGCGACTCGACGGCCGAACGCCTGACCTTGCGGCGGTCTCGGCTATGGCTGATGCGATGGCCCCTCGCGGTCCCGATGCGGCAGGTGCATGGTCGCAGGGTCGGGTCGCGCTCGGACACCGTCGCCTGAAGATCATCGACCTGTCCGAGGCCGGCGCGCAACCGATGATCGACAGCGACCTCGGGCTGGCCATCGCGTGGAACGGATGCATCTACAACTACAAGCAACTTCGCCGCGAGCTGTCCGAGCAGCACGGATACCGGTTCTTCTCGCACAGCGACACCGAGGTGCTGCTCAAGGCCTACCACCACTGGGGCGACCGCTTCGTCGACCGGCTGTTCGGCATGTTCGCCTTCGCGATCGTCGAACGCGACAGCGGACGTGTTCTGCTCGGGCGTGACCGGCTCGGCATCAAGCCGCTCTACCTCACCGAGGACGCCCACCGCATCCGGTTCGCCTCGTCGTTGCCCGCACTGGTGGCGGGCGGCGGCGTCGACACCCGCATCGATCCCGTGGCGCTGCACCACTATCTGACGTTCCACTCCGTCGTGCCGCCGCCGCGCACCATTCTTCGTGGTGTGTCCAAGGTTCCGCCCGCGACGCTGGTCGCGATCGAACCGGACGGCCGTCGCAGCGAGGTCACGTACTGGACGCCGGACTTCAGCCGCCGCGACGACCGCAAGGACTGGTCGGAAAAGGATTGGGAGGACGCGGTTCTGGAGTCCCTGCGGGTCGCGGTCGACCGTCGCATGGTCGCCGACGTCCCGGTGGGCTGCCTACTGTCGGGCGGCGTCGACTCCAGCCTCATCGTCGGCCTTCTGGCCGAAGCGGGGCAGAAGAATCTGTCCACGTTCTCCATCGGGTTCGAGTCCGTCGGCGACGTCGAGGGCGACGAGTTCACGTGGTCGGACATCGTCGCCGCCCGGTTCGGCACCGACCATCATCAGATCCGTATCGGCACCGACCGCATGCTGCCCGCGCTCGACGGCGCCATCGGCGCGATGAGCGAACCGATGGTCAGCCACGACTGCGTCGCCTTCTATCTGCTCAGCCAGGAGGTCGCCAAGCACGTCAAGGTCGTGCAGTCCGGTCAGGGCGCCGACGAGGTGTTCGCGGGCTACCACTGGTACCCGCCGATGGGCGAGCCCGACGCCGCCTCCCTCGACGGTTCGGTGGCGGCCTACCGCGGGGCGTTCTTCGACCGCGACGCTGAGGGCGTGCGGAGCCTCGCGTCGGCCGGCTACATCGTCGACGACGACCCGAGCGGCCGCTTCGTCACCGAGCACTTCGCCCGCGAAGGCGCACAGTCGGGAGTCGACCGCGCGCTGCGGCTGGACACCACCGTCATGCTGGTCGACGACCCCGTCAAACGGGTGGACAACATGACCATGGCCTGGGGTCTGGAGGGTCGGGTGCCGTTCCTCGACCACGAACTCGTCGAGTTGGCCGCCACCTGTCCACCGGACCTCAAGACCGCGCAGGGCGGCAAGGGCGTGCTCAAGGAAGCCGCCCGCAGGGTCATTCCGGCCGAGGTGATCGACCGCCCGAAGGGCTACTTCCCGGTGCCCGCGCTGACCCACCTCGAGGGCCCCTATCTCGACCTGGTGCGCGACGCGCTCTACGCGCCGGTCGCCAAGGAGCGCGGCCTGTTCCGGCCGGAGGCCGTCGATGCGCTGCTGGCGGACCCGAACGGCAGGCTCACCCCGCTACGCGGCAACGAACTATGGCAGATCGCGCTCCTCGAACTGTGGCTGCAAAAGCACGGCATCACGGGTCCGGCGGCATGAGCGCCAGCGGGGGCGACCGATCCATCCCGAGTCGATCACGCTCGGGCTGCACGAAGCGTCGCCACCACATCTCGTCGACGAGATGGCCGACGACGTCGTCCTCGAACTCGGCTGGGGCCGGCTCATTTTCGGCCAGACCTTCGCCGACGCCGAGAAGCTCGCCGAGGTGCTGCGCGGCGAGACGCATGGCAGACGCGACATCTGCATCTATGCGCGCGAACCGCACGTGCTGGTCTCCCGTGCGCCTGCCGAGCTGTTCATCGATCCCAGCCACACCTACCGGCTCCGCTTCTCGCAGGACGACGAACCGACGCCGGCGGCGACCGGTTTCACCGTGCGCGATCTGCGCGAGCAGGGCGAAGCCGACGCGATCAACAACGTGTATGTCCGCTGCGGCATGGTGCCGGCGCCGACCGACGTCATCTGGCGCAACCATCACGATCTGGAGCCGGTCGACTACCTCGTCGCGGTGCGCGACGACGACGGCTCCGTGGTGGGCACTGTCACCGGCGTCGACCACAAGCTGCTGTTCGACGATCCGGAGAACGGCTCGAGCCTGTGGACACTGGCCGTCGACCCGACCACCAGCCTGCCTGGTGTCGGCGCGGCGCTGACGCGTGCGCTCGCCGGGATCTACCGCGACCGCGGCCGGTCGTACATGGACCTCTCGGTCACCCACGACAACGTGGCCGCGATCGGGCTGTACGAGAAACTCGGCTTCCAGCGCGTCCCGGTGATGGCCGTCAAACGCAAGAACGCGATCAACGAACCGCTTTTCACCCACCCGCCCGAAACCGTCGACGACCTCAATCCCTACGCGCGCATCATCGCCGATGAGGCCATGCGACGTGGGATCTGGGTCGAGGTGCTCGACGCAGGCGCAGGCGAGATGCGGCTGTCGTACGGCGGCCGAACGGTGGTGACGCGAGAGTCGTTGTCGGAGTTCACCTCCGCGGTGGCCATGAGCCGATGTGACGACAAGCGGCAGACCCGGCGCATCGTCGGCGAAGCGGGTATCACAGTGCCGAAAGGCAGGCTGGCCACCTTCGACGAAGGCGATCACGAGTTTCTCGCCGAGGTCGGCGATGTCGTGGTCAAACCGACGAGAGGTGAACAGGGCAAAGGCATCACCGTCGGCGTCGAGAGCCGCGAGGAACTCGACAAGGCACTTGCGCGCGCCCGCGAGCAGCATCCCGAGGTTCTCATCGAGCAGCGCGCGGAGGGCGACGACCTTCGGTTGGTGGTGATCGGCGGCAAGGTGGTGGCGGCCGCGATCCGCAAACCCGCCGAGATCGTCGGCACCGGACATCACACGATTCGTGACCTGATCGAGACGCAGAGCAGGCGTCGAGCGGCGGCCACCGGCGGCGAGTCACGCATCCCGGTCGACGCAGTCACCGAGTCGACCGTGGCCGAGGCCGGCTGGTCGTTCGACGACGTGTTGCCCGAGGGAGAGCGGCTGCGGGTGCGGCGCACCGCGAACCTTCATCAGGGCGGAACCATCCACGACGTGACCGCCGAAGTGCACCCCGAACTGTGCCGGGTGGCGGTCACGGCCGCAGAGGCGATCGGCATCCCGGTCACCGGCATCGATCTGCTGGTGCCCGACGTCACGACGGACGAGTACGTGTTCATCGAGGCCAACGAGCGCCCGGGGCTGGCCAATCACGAACCTCAGCCGACCGCGGCGGCCTTCATCGATTACCTGTTCCCGACGACGCCGGGGCTGCCGCAAGCCTGGAGTCCTACCGAGGCGCCTGACTGAGCGCTTGCGCGAAGGCAGGGCGCCGAGCAGAAAATTGGGTGGCACCCGAATAGAAGCGCTCACCAGGTGCTGGTGCGCAAAACGATCTCGGCGGCCAGCTGCGCCGTGGATTCCTGCGCGTTGCGCCGTCCGAGCAACTCGACCAGCCGGAAGTCGCCGTAGACGAAACGCTGGCTGGCGCGGGCTACCGCCCGCGCCTCAGGAGTGCTGACCAGCGCGGTGGTGTTCATCTCCACGGGGGGGCAGTGCTCGTCGCGGATCACGCCCGACTGGTCGGCGACCCGCGGGTGGCCGCGGTCGATCACCACGAGGCCGATGAAGCGGTCCAGGCGGGTGGCGGCCAATTCCCACGCCATCTCACCGCCGACCCGGTCACCGACCAACAACCCCCATTGCACGTCGAGCATGTCCATGATGCCGACGACCGACTTGGCGGTCAGCCGCGGATCGGGACCGACCACGATGGTCCGCAGGGACGCGGTGTGCAGCCGTTGGCAGACGGCGTCATACGCCGACGCCGCCTGCTGCGCGGCGCCGAGGAGCACGACGACGGATCCCTTGTCCGGGCCGGCGACATCGACAGGAACGGGGAAACCGTCGACGGTAACCATCGTCGAAGGCATTCGGTCACGCTACAACTTCGGCACGGATCGGCGGGGGGTTTTTGCGCGACGCCTAACCGCTCATTCAGCCGTTCTGCAGCAAGCGGTCGGCCTGTTTGGCACTGATATCCAGGAACGTCTGCGGCAGCGGGCCTTTGACTGCGATCGCCGGATTCGGTGTGGGAAAGGCGATCCCGAACGCAGCCATCTCGTCGACGTTTTCGAAGGAGAAGTACACACTGCGTTTCGCCCCGTTTAGATCCATCGTCTGTTCATAGGTCAGCGCGTCGGGTCGTGGGGTCGCCAGCTTGGTGGTGGTCATCGGAATGCCGTCCGACGACGGGTCGAAGAACGTCTCGTACGCCGCGCACCGCTCCGCCGTGGCCGCCAGCTTGTCGAGATCCAGATTCCACGTCAGCACCGTCATCACGATCCGCGCACCGTCGTAGGCGACGCTGTACTTCGCCGCGCTGCCCGCACCCCGCTGCGCGGAAGCGGCGATGACCCTCGTCAGCCCGTCGGCACATCCTTCGGGCCGCGACAGCATCGCGGGTGGTCCGCCTTCACCGTCGGGCTGGCCCGCCTTCTCGACGATTCGGTCGTACTGGACGCCCTGCGGGAAGTCCTGCGCGGTCAGCACGGTTCGATCCAGTTTTGCGCCGGGCCATGTCGCCGTTCCGGCGATGGTGTCGGCGCAGCCGGTGACTGCGGCGGCAGTCGCAAGCGCCAGCGAGAGCGCCACCGCATACCGGCTGATCATGTGATCAAGGCTACCGACGCAGCGTGGTGGCGATGGCCGGCCGCGCTGGCGGACCGCTCTCCGAGCAGCTCGAAGATCGCGTCGATGTCGAGGTGCGCGGCCAGCAGATCGGCCATCAGGTCGAGTTGGGCGTCCCGCCGCGCCGAGACGTCGACGTCGCCCGCGACCGCGAATCCGCTCCGCCCCGCGGCCGCAGCGGCATCGGCCAGCCAGCGTCTGCGCACCTCGTTGTTGTCGAGGAGGCCGTGCCAGTGTGTGCCGTACACCGCGGCACTGCGGATGCCGACGCCGAGCCACTCGGCGTCCGCGGATCGCGACACCTGGCCATGGTGGATCTCGTAGCCGTGCAGCGGGGCTTCGTGGCGGCGCAACGTCTTCTCGGGCGCGAACACGACGTCGGCGTCGAGCAGCCCCAGTCCGTCCACACCGCCGGCGCGGGATTCGACGGTGTCGTCGATGCGGCGGCACAGCATCTGAAACCCGCCGCAGATACCCAGGAGCGTCCTGCCCGTGCGTGCGTGCGCGACGATGCCGTCGGCAAGCCCCCGTTCGCGCAGCCAGCCGAGGTCGGCGACGGTCGACTTGCTGCCGGGAATGACGACCACATCGGCGTCGGGCAAATCGGCGGGATCGGTCACCCAGCGCACCAGCACACCGGGCTCGCAGGCCAGCGCCTCCACGTCGGTGGAATTGGAGATGCGGGGCAGCCGGATCGCCGCCACCCGCAGCCACTGCTCCCCCACCGGCTGCTGCGGCTGCCCGACCACCCGGTGGGCCTGCACAGATACCGAATCCTCTGTGTCAAGCCAGAAGTCGTCATGGAACGGGACGACACCGTAGGTAGGTCGCCCGGTCAGATCGGCCAACTGCGTCAGGCCCGGCGCCAGCAGAGCCGGGTCGCCGCGAAACTTGTTGACCACGAATCCGGCGATCAGCGCCTGATCCTCCGGCGCGAGGATCGGCGACGGTGCCGAAGAGGTGGGCGAGCAGCCCGCCGCGGTCGATGTCGCCGACCAGGATGACCGGCAGATTCGCTGCACGCGCTAAGCCCATGTTGGCGAGATCGGTTGCGCGCAGGTTGATCTCGGCCGGTGAGCCGGCGCCCTCACAGATGACCGCGTCGAACTCGGTCTGCAGCCGGCTCAGCCCGTCGTTGACGACGGCGGCGAGGTGGTCGCGGTGGGAGAAGTAGTCGCCTGCGGCGACCGTTCCTTCGACCCTGCCGCGCACCACCAGCTGTGAGGTGAGGTCACTGCCCGGCTTCAGCAGTATCGGGTTGAAACGCACGCTGGGCGCCAAGCCCGCCGCCCGAGCCTGCATGGCCTGTGCGCGGCCGATCTCCCCGCCCTCGACGGTGACCGCCGAGTTGTTCGACATGTTCTGCGCCTTGAACGGCGCCACGGCGATGCCCTTGCGCGCCAGCAGCCGGCAGAGTCCGGCGACCACCATGGACTTTCCAGCGTCCGAACTGGTGCCCGCGACCAGCAGCGCCCCGCTCACTTTTCCTCGGCGAGCAGACGCGAAATCGCACAATCGTGGTCGAATTCGTGCGACTTCGCGTCTGCTCGCGGGGGAAATCTCACAGCTGGGTCAGGATCTCGGCGCCGTCGTCGGTGACCACCAGGGTGTGCTCGAACTGAGCGGTCCACTTGCCGTCGGTGTTGACCACAGTCCAGTCGTCGTCCCAGATCTCGTAGTCCAGCGCGCCGAGGTTGATCATCGGTTCGATGGTGAACGTCATCCCCGGCTCGATGATGGTCTCCACGGCGGGTTGGTCGTAGTGCAGAACGACGAGGCCGTTGTGGAACGTGGTGCCGATGCCGTGGCCGGTGAAGTCGCGAACAACGTTGTAGCCGAAGCGGTTCGCATACGACTCGATGACCCGCCCGACGACCGACAGTGCGCGCCCGGGACGGACGGCTTTGATCGCGCGCATCGTCGCCTCGCGGGTGCGTTCGACGAGCAGCCGGTGCTCCTCGGACACGTTGCCCGCGAGGAACGTCGCATTGGTGTCGCCGTGCACCCCGTCGACGTAGGCAGTGACATCGATGTTGACGATGTCGCCGTCCTCGACGACGGTCGAATCCGGGATGCCGTGGCAGATGACCTCGTTCAGCGAGGTGCAGCAGGACTTCGGGTAGCCCTTGTAGCCCAGCGTCGACGGGTACGCGCCGTGATCGACCATGTAAGCGTGTGCGATCCGGTCGAGTTCATCGGTGGTGACGCCCGGCGCAACGGCCTGACCGGCCTCGGCCAGCGCTCCCGCCGCGATCCGGCCCGCCACCCGCATCTTCTCGATCACCTCGGGCGTCTGCACCCATGGCTCGCTGCCTTCCTTGGCCGTGGCCTTTCCCACATACTCGGGACGCTCGATCGACTTGGGCACGGGAAGGGTCGGCGAAACCACGCCGGGACGAAGTGCGGCGCGAACAGGCATGACGCCAGGATAGCGACAGGGGCTGATCGCCTCACGGTGCCTGCAGCAGGCGTGACAGTTGCGCGGCCAGCAGCGGCCGTCGTCCCCAGGCCACCAGCTGCCCTCGCAGCACCGCAGGCCATTGACGACGTCGACCGGTGGAGACGAGCAGAAACGCCACCGGATCCGCCCGGATATGGCAGTCGACGCGCTCTACAGGTTCTGAAACAACATCGAGGCTTCCGTCATGTATCCAGATCGCGTAGCGGGGTCCGCCGCGGACATTCAGGTCGAGGGTTGCCCGGGTATCGCCGGCTGCCTCGACGTCGAGCATGTCCGGCAGCATCGCAGTCAACCCCGTCAACACCAGTCGCGCATCGTCGGCTGGGATCATCCAGGGTTTGTCCAGACCCCGAGCCAGGTCGTCGCCGTGGATCAGCATTTCGGTAAGGACCACTGAGGATGCTGTCGCGATGTCGAGATCACCCTCCAGACCGCGAAACACCGCATCGGGAGGCAAACCCGCAGTGACGGAAAGGAAGTCGTTGATCCCGGTGTTGACGAGTTCACCGCCCCGATCGGTTTGGCTCCGATCGAACGCGGCGATCTCGGCTGCGTTCAGCCGGGCCATCCGTTCCGATATCGGTAGACCCTCGGTGTTCGGCGCGTATTTCTCCCACATCGCCTCCGGCGTCAGTTCGCCGCTTGCCAGGCGGGCGAACGACCGGGTCTCCGAGGCGATATGGGCGACCGCATCGCCGACCGTCCAGGTCAGGCCGGGAACCTTTCGGGAGGGATCGAAATCCTCGTCGAGCAGCGCCGCGATGCGCTGAGCAACCGCGGACAGTGCGCGCCGTGCGTCATCGAGATCGACGACGAATTCCCCCACGGGTTCAGAGCGTACGGGTTAGCTGCCGCGTCTCCACAGAGATTTGCGCGGTCCGCGAATGTCGACCGAGCCGCAGACCACCTTGCCGGTCAGGATGACGTGCGGAGTGCCCTCGCCGGGGGCGTCTCTGCGGTGATCTTTGGCACTTCCCACCACGACCTCGACATCGTCGATCGAGGCGCTGGCGCCCTCGGGCAGCCGGAGGTCCAAGCCGCCGAACTTCATGTCGAGTTCCACGACCACCATCGGACCGCCGAATCGGGCGCCGGTGAGGTCGAGGTCCACCGAGCCCATCCGCCGATACAGCGCCAGCCGGGTCGGCACGGTCCACTCGCCTTGGCGCTTCAGCGACCCCATCACCCCGCGCAGCTCCACTTTGTCGGTGGCAGACGTGACGATCGCGCCGGGGCCCGGCAGGTCGCCGACCAGGTTGTCCAGGTCGGTGCGCAGGCGCGCCTGCGACACCAGCGCGGAGCGTTCCTCGAACTCGTCGATGTCGATCAGGCCCAGTGCGACGGCGTTGTGCAGACGGCGCAGGGTGCCGTTGCGGTCGGCGTCGGATACGCGCAGCGCGAAGGGTTGGTCGTTGGTTCCGGTCATGGCCATTCCAAAATACCGCTGTAGGGCGACCGACATTTCGGCATGCGACAGCCAGATCTTGCGCGTTTTCGCTGATGTTTCCGGACTTCGATCGCCCGATGCTGGCTAGCATGACCGAATCCGAATGGAGCGACCTGGTTGTAGGCGAGGTCATGGGCGAACTGCCGACCGGAACTGTGACGTTGCTGCTGGCTGACGTCGAGGGCTCAACGCGGCTCTGGCAGACACAGCCCGACCAGATGACCGCGGCGGTGGCAACGCTCGACAGCACCCTGGCCGACCTCCTCGCCGTCCACGGCGGTGTGCGCCCCGTCGAGCAGGGTGAGGGCGACAGCTTCGTCGCAGCATTCGCGAGGGCCAGCGACGCGGTGGCATGCGCGCTCGATCTCCAGCGCGCGCCGCTGTCACCGATGCGGCTGCGCATCGGTGTGCACACCGGCCAGGTGCAGCTGCGCGACGAGGGCAACTACATCGGTCCGACCATCAACAGGACCGCCCGGCTGCGGGATCTCGCGCACGGCGGGCAGACGGTGTTGTCGGGCTCGACCGAGCAGCTGGTCGCCGACTGGCTGCCCGACGATGCCTGGGTGGCGGACCTGGGTTCACACGAACTGCGGGATCTGCCTCGGCCCGAACGGGTTTCGCAGTTGTGCCACCCGGACCTCCACAATGAGTTCCCGCCGTTGCGGGTGACCAATAGCGCAGAAACCCACCGCCTTCCGACGCAGCTCACGAGCTTCGTCGGGCGTATCGCACAGATGGCTGAGATCCGCACACTGTTGAACGACAACAGGATCGTGACGCTGACAGGCGCCGGCGGCGCGGGCAAGACGCGGATGGCGATCCGGATCGCGGCGGACATCACTGCCGACTATCGCGACGGTGTCTACTACGTCGACCTGGCTCCAGTCACGCACGAGGCGGTGGTGCCGGTGGCCGTCGCGCGTGCGCTCGGCCTGCCCGACCAGCCGGGCCGCTCCACGCTGGAAACGCTCACGAAGTTCGTGGGCGATCGGCAGACGCTGGTGGTGCTCGACAACTGCGAGCACCTGCTCGACGCCACCGCATCATTGGCCGCGGAGCTGCTTGCCACCTGTCCGGGGCTGCAGGTGCTGGCGACCAGTCGCGAACCCACCGGCGTGCCGGGAGAGGTGACCTTCCAGGTGCCGTCGCTGTCGCTCGCCGACGAAGCCATCGAACTGTTCGCCGACCGGGCCCGTCGGGTGCGTCCGGACTTCGCCGTCACCGGCGCCAATGCCGAGACTGTCACCGACATCTGCAAGCGCCTCGACGGCATGCCTCTGGCGATCGAACTGGCCGCCGCGCGCGTGCGTGCCCTGTCACTGGAAGAGATCGCCGACAGCCTGCACGACCGGTTCCGACTGTTGACCGGTGGATCGCGGACGGCGGTGCGACGTCAGCAGACCCTTCGCGCATCGGTGGACTGGTCACACGCGTTGCTGACCGAAACCGAGCGCATCCTGTTCCGCCGGCTCGCCGTGTTCCTCGGCGGGTTCGATCTGGACGCGGCCCAAGCGGTTGCCGGCGACGCTGAGGTCGAGCGCTATCAGATCCTCGATCAGCTGGCTCTACTCGTCGACAAATCGCTGGTGGTTGCCGAAAACACCAGTGGCCGAACTCGATACCGAATGCTGGAGACCATGCGTCAGTATGCGCAGGAGAAGCTCGGGGAGTCCGGCGAAGCGGAAGCCGTGCGGACACGTCACCGCGATCACTACGCGTCGATGGCGGCCCTGCTGGATGCGCCGACGCCTAGTGACTATCAGGCTCGTGTCGAGCAGGCCGACGACGACATGGACAATTTAAGAAGCGCCTTCGGATGGAGCATTGAATCGGGTGACATCACCCAAGCCGTTGAGCTGGCCTGCGCGCTGCAACCACTTTGGCTGTCTCGCGGCCGAATGCAGGAGGGCCTGGCGTGGTTCGACGTTGTCTTCACCGAACGGGTCGAGCCACTGGCGCCCGCGGTCCGTGCACGAGCGCTGTCAGACATGGCCGTGCTCTATGCCTGGGAGTCCGTTTACCACTTCGAGGAAGCCGAACAGGCGCTGGAGATCGCGCGTAATCTCGACGATCCGTCGCTTCTGCTTCGAGCGCTGATCGCGTGCGGCAGTTCCTCGGTATACGACGCCGAGGTGGCTGGTCAGTACCTCGCCGAGGCCAACGCCCTCGCTCGGGAGCTGGGAGATTCGTGGCGGTTGAGCCAGATACTCAATCAGCAGCTCCAGGTGGCTTTTGTGAAAGGCGATCCACGAGCGATCCGCGCGGTCGGGGACGAAGGAAGAACTATCGCAGACGCGATGGGCGATGGTTACGGATCGCGACAGAGTCGATGGAGGCTTGCCGGCATCCCGCTTCTGGAGGGAAATCTCGCTGAAGCGCTCACACAGTTCCGCGAAGTGATCGCGGATTCCGAAGCGAATCACGACATCTTGTCGCTCGCTACGGCGCTAATGGTCCTACCGCAACTGCTGGCTTTTCAAGGCGAGCCGGAGGCGGCTCGAACGGCTGCCGAAGCCGGCGTCGAAGTCGCACGCGATCTGGGCAATGTCTACCTGGGCGGCACCTACGTCGGTCTTATGATTGCGCATCTGTCAGCGGGCGACATCGACGCAGCGACCGAGGCGGCCGATGCCGGCTGGATGCATCTGAGCAGCTTGTACGGCACCGCTTCGATCAACAGCGCCTACATCGCCCAAGCCGCACTGGCCCGAGGTGAACTCGCCACCGCCCGCAGGCTGACCGACGAGGCTGCCGCGTCGACATCCGGCTGGTTCCGGTCGTGGGCGAAAGCGGTCGGAGCGCGCGTCGCGATCGCGGAGGGCGATGCCGAGCGGGCCGAACGGCACGCCCGCGATGCGCTCTCACTTTCCGCAGAGCTCGGAGCGCATCTAGGGATCGCGAACATTCTGGAGATCATCGGGGGGCTTCTCAGCCGGAGTGGCAGCCACCAGGAAGCGGCACGGCTGTTCAGTGCCTCAGACGCTATCCGCCAGCGAAAAGGGGAATGCCGCTTGCCGATGTTCCAAGCGGAGTTCGACGAAGACTTGGCGAAATTGCGAGATGTCATGGATGACGCAGACTTCGAAGCGGCCTGGGCGGAGGGCGCGGCCTTGTCCACCGAGGAGGCGATCGCCTACGCGCAGCGCGGTCGCGGTGAGCGCAAACGACCGTCGAGCGGTTGGGCATCGCTGACCCCGTCCGAGCACGACGTGGTCCGGCTGGTCAGCGAGGGGCTCGGAAACAAAGACATCGCCGCACGGCTGTTCGTCTCACCACGGACGGTGCAATCTCATCTCACCCGCGTCTACACCAAGCTCGGGCTGTCGTCGCGCGTCCAGCTCGCGCAGGAGGCGGTGCGCCGCTGCACGTCAAATGACTGATTCGGCCATGACGATCGCTCTGTGCTGATAGTTGTCTCATCGTGACGAATGACAGCGTGCAGGCGCCGAAAACCGTCGAGGCGTGGGCCTTTGTGCAGAAGATGATCGGCGACATCACCAACGTCGTGGCCGAGGACGCCGAGACCGAGCGCGAGCTGCTCGAGGGACTGGGCGTCGTCTCCCGCGTCACCGCGCTGTGCTCGGAGCTGACCGTGGAGGCGGATCCCGACCTGCCGTGGTTCTTCGACATGTGCTCGCCGACCCGGCTCGTCGGCGGCCCCAACCCCGATGGCCGGTATCTGCTGGCGATGATCCGCGGCGACCGCTGCTACCGGGTCACCGGCACCCGCGGCACGACGGCCTATCTCGGTCTGCAGGTGCTGGCAGGCACCGGCATGACGCCGCGCCGGATGGCCGCCTACGTCAGCGACACCGAATTGAAGCTCGACGACGGCGCCTTCGCGTTGATATTCGCCGCGACGCAGCCAGACCACCTCGACGGTGCCCAGTGGGTGCAGATCCCCGACGATGCGACCTCGATCGTCGTTCGCGAGTACATCGCCGAGCCCGCCTCCGAACAGTCGGCAACGTTGCGCATCGATCCTCTCGGCGATCCGCAGCCGCCGCGAACGGCATCGGATGACGAAGCAGCAGAACAGTTCACCGCGATGGCGTGGACCATCATGAAGCTGACCACCTTGCACCGGACGATCAGACCGGAGCTGCTCTCTGCGCCGAACACCCTCGTCACCGCCGAGGCCGCCGACCTCGGCGACGCCGACACCACACCCGACAACCTCTACATGCTCGGCACCTTCCGGCTGGACCGCGACGAGTCGCTGGTGCTCGAGTTCGAACCACCCGACACCCGCTACTGGAATGTCACGCTCGAGAACATCTGGCACGAATGTCTCGAACCTCGACGCAGACACAGCTCCGTCACCAACAAGGGCGTGGCGCCCGATGCCGACGGCGTCGTACGAATCGCTATCGGCACCAAGGATTTCGGCCACGGTCACTGGTTGGACACCGGCGGACGGCACCGCGGGTTCGTGGTCTTCCGGTGGCTGGACAATCCCGATCCGCCACGCGTGTCGGTCGAGGTGCGCAGCGGTGAGGCGAGCCGGTGAGTGCCGCCGACCGGTTCCGTCCGGACGTGCTGATCGCGCAAGCTTGCGATTGGGCGGGCAGCGGCGACTTCGGCGCGGACTTCGACGAGAAGGAGACATGGCGCGAGGGGCTCAGCCTGCTGTGCGACGGACTCGTCGCCGAGGCCCGACTCAACGACCTCGGCGTGGAGATCGCCGCGCTGGACATCGTGCGGGCGTTGAAGAATCGGCTTCAGCTCGTCGAGTGGCGCACGGCGCATCCCGAGATCGCCGAGCAGGCGATCGAACGTCCCATCTTCATCGTCGGCCAACCCCGCACCGGCACCACGATCCTGTTCGATCTGCTCGCCCAGGACCCATCGCTGCGGCCGCCTCTCACGTGGGAGGTCGACGCGCCTCTGCCCGTACCGCAACCCGACACCTACGACACCGACCCGCGGATCGCCGAAACCCAGGCGAGCCTCGAGATGAGCGAACAGATCATCCCCGGGTTCATGAGCTGGCATCCGATGGGTGCGCAGGTCGGCCAGGAGTGTGTGCGGATCACCGCCTCGCAGTTCTGCAGCATGATCTTTTCGGTTCAGTACCGCCTGCCGACCTACTACAAGTGGCTGCTGTACGAGGCCGACCATCGGCATGCCTATCGATATCACCGAATCTTCCTGCAGCACCTGCAGTCCGGGGTCGGCGGCCAATGGTTGCTGAAATCACCGGCACACCTGTGGACCCTCGATGCGCTGGTGCAGACCTACCCGGACGCGGTGATCGTGCAGACGCACCGAGACCCGTTGAAGGTCATCTCGTCAGTCAGCGCGCTCACCAACCACCTGCGCCGGATGGCGTCCGACGAGACGTCGATCCCCGACTGCGCGGTGCAGTCCTGCGAGGAGATCGTGGTCGGGCTGCAGCGCGGCATGAAGCTGCGCGAATCGCTTCCGCCGGGTCAGGTGATCGACGTCCAGTTCGCCGATTTCATGCGCGATCCGTTCGCGACGATCAGGTCGCTGTACGGCCGGCTGGACCGTGAGCTGACGCCGGTCGCCGAACAGCGGATGCGCGATCATCTGGCGGCCCATCCCGGCGACGGCGGGGGCGGCCGCTACCACTGGGCGGACACCGGGCTCGACGCCGGCCAGCTACGCGAGCAGGTCGCCGAATATCAGCAGCGCTATGGGGTTCCGATCGAGGACCTGACCTAGCCGTCACGCCAAGTAGTCGGGCGGCAGGCCCTCGAGCATCCATCGCAACATGCGCACCGCGTATTCCGAACTGCCGCCGCCGACGATCAAGGCCGCGAACGCCATATCTCCGCGATAGCCGGCGAACCAGGAGTGCGATCCACCGTCGAATTCGGCTTCTCCGGTCTTGCCGCGCACATCGCCCATGCCGTTGAGGTCCTTGGCGGTGCCGTTGGTGACCACCAGTTGCATCATCGGCCGCAGCCCGTCGAGCATCTTGGGTGTGATCGGCGACTGCTCACCGGCGACGGCGGTCTGACGACCTTCGATCAGTTGCGGCACAGGTGTTTTGCCCGCCGCGACCGTGGCTGCTGCCATCGCCATACCGAATGGGCTGACCAGCACCTTGCCCTGGCCGAAGCCGTCCTCGGTGCGCTCAGCGAGGTTCACCGTCGGCGGTACCGAGCCGGTCACGGTGCTGATGCCCTCGATGGTGTAGTCGGCGCCGATACCATACTGTGCGGCGGCCTGGGTGAGGCCACGCGGCGGCATCTGGCTGGCCAACTCGGCGAATGTGGTGTTGCACGAACTGGCGAAGGCTCGCGACATCGGCACCACGCCGAGGTCGAAGCCGCCGTAGTTCGGTACCGTCCGGTGCCCGATGTCGACGGTGCCCGGGCAGCCGAGAAGTGTGTTGGGCGTTGCCATATCGCGTTCGATCGCGGCGCCGGCGGTGATGATCTTGAACGTCGACCCCGGCGGATACAGACCCGTTGTCGCGGCGGGGCCGTCGGCATCGGCATCGGCGTTCTGCGCGACCGCGAGGATCTCACCCGTCGACGGCTTGATCGCGACGATCATCGCCTTCTTGCCGCCGATCCCGTCGACGGCGTTCTGCGCCGCGTTCTGAACGGCGCGGTCCAGACTGATGGTGATCGACGGCGAGGGCGCGGGTGCCACCTCGTTGAGGATGTCGGAGTCGGCGCCGTTCTGGTTGACGCTGACGATCCGCCAGCCCGCCTGCCCGTCGAGGTCGTTGACCACCGCCTTCTTGATCTCGCCGATGATTGCAGGCGCGAAAGTGTCGTCGGTGGGCAGCAATTCGGCTTGCGGGGTGATGACAAGCCCGGGCCGTTCACCGAGCACCGCGGCAACCTGATCGTGGTCGGATTGGCGCAGGGTGATCAGGCTCAGCGGGCCGTCCGACGAACTCGCCTCCTCCGCGAGGCGCTGCGCGTCCAGGGTGTCGTCGAACGGGCGCAGCGCGTCGACGACCGCGGTCGCGGTTCTCATCAGATACGCGCCCGCGCTCCTGGCGTCCAACGCGAAGTGATAGAGATTGCCGGGCACCAGCACGCCGGTGCCGCTGCGCTCGTTGACCGACGCCCGCCGCGGCGGGTCGGCGCGCAACGCGAACGTCTGGTGCTCACCGAGTTTGGGATGCAGACCGGTTGTCATCCACCGCACTTCCCAGCGTCCCTCGTTGCGCACCATGTTGAGTTGGCCATCGTAGGTCCAGGTTCGGTTCTTCGGCAGGTGCCATGTGTAGCGGTAGGACACCGTGCCCGTGTCCTCGGCGAACTTCGACCCCAGCACTGCAGCGTCCAGCGAGGTGGCCTGCAGACCTTTCCACGCCTCGTTCAGCGCGGCCCTGGCGTCCTCGGGACGGTCGGTCAGTTCAGATGCTCCACCGGTGTCGCCCTTCGCCAGCGCGGCGAAGAACTCTTCGGCTGCCGGCGCCGGCCCGTTGGGTTTGGGGGTACAGGCGTTGAGGGATGCGGACAGGGCGACGACCGCGATCAGGCTGGCGATACGTGTTGCGGATGTGAATGGTGTTGCCATTGAGGCAAATGTTAAGAAACTGAGACCTCAAATCGGCGTAGGCGCGCCATCGGCGGAGCTTCGATTCTGCGGAGAGATCGCGTTTCGTGCCGGAAACGGGATCTGTCTGGGCCCACGCGAAGCCGGGGACAGGCTCGAGAGGGGGAACTAGGCGCCGAACGGGCCGGCGGCGGGCGCCCGCACCACCAACGGCACCGCCGGGAAGTACGCCGCCATTTCCGAGCGCGACTTGCGCAGTGCGGCCGTGCCGTAGCCCTGCTTGCGGAACGCCGGGCTGATCCAGATGCGCACGTTCACCTCGCCGCCGGCCAGCTCGCCGAACACCATCCCGACCTTCTCCGAGCCGTCGGTCGCCACCAGCCACACCGCCTCCTCGGCGTGCACCCGGCCGACTGCCGCGCGGATCTCGTCGTCGACGTTGCCGGCCGGCGCGCCCGACCCGTCGCCTGCCGCGCGGACGTCCTCGGTGCGGGCGGCGAAGATGTCGCGGTCGATGTCCGCCGCGAACGCACGCAGCACCAGGCTCTCGGCGGGAGACTGCTGCCGGTCGCCGGTGGTGAAGCTCAGTTCGTGGTTGATGTCGGTGAGCTCGTCACGGATCCGGCGACGCGACACCTTGGTGAGCCGATCGAACGACAGTCGCAGCACGGCCTCGCCGGCGGCGTGCGTCGTGGAAAGCATCGACGCGATCGCCCCGACCGCCGCGTCGTAGTCCTCCGACTCGACGATGACGTCGAGAAGTTCGTGGCGCCGTTCGAGCGCGCGGACAAGGGCGTCGGCGATCTCTCTGCGGTCGGCTTTCTGCGAATCGTCGGTCATGGCGTGAAGCGTAACCAAACTCGCTAGTCCAGCAAGACGGTGGCGAAGGTGCCGACCTCGGCGAAGCCGATGCGGTCGTAGGTCGCGCGGGCCACGGTGTTGAAGTCGTTGACGTAGAGGCTCGCGATCCGGCCGCTTCGCACCACGGCGGCGGCCAGCGTCGCGGTCCCCGCGGTGCCCAGCCCGTGACCGCGCCGGTCGGGATGCACCCAGACACCCTGGATCTGGCCGACCGACGGCGACTGCGATCCGACTTCGGCCTTGAATACCACCCGGCCGCGCTCGAATCGTGCCCATGCCCGCTCTGCGGCGATCAGTCCCGCGACCCGGCGGCGGTAGCCGCGTCCGCCGTCGCCGATGCGGGGGTCGATGCCGACCTCACCGATGAACATGTCGACAGCGGCAACCAGGTAGGCGTCGAGGTCCTCCATGCGCACTGGTCGAACCGCGGGATCCACCGGGCAGTGCGGGGCGGTGGCCAGGGCCATCAGCGGCTGACTGTCGCGCACATCGCGGGCGGGGCCCCACGCGTGTTCAAGCCTGCGCCACATCGGCAGCACCAGCTCGGCGCGGCCGACGAGGGAAGAACATCGCCGAGTGCCACTGACCGCCTTGTCGGCGAACGCGTACAGATCGGCGGCCACACCTCGCAGCGGGATGAGGTTGGCGCCCGCGTAGCACAGCGATTCGGTCGCCCGGCCGCGCGTCCACAGTTCCCCACCGATCGCACCGGGATCGACACCGTGCTCGGCCACCCGGGAGTCCACCATGCAGGTTCCGACCGGGTCGGCGTCGAGGACCTGTCGGACCGCGGCCACGTCACGCACCACAGAAACCCGTCGCTCGTCGACGAAGCGGAACAGCGGTGGAGCCGACATCGGGACTCTTTCTGCGGCCTCAGGGCGTGGTGACTCCAGGCACCGGAATCATGTTCAGCTTACGGTGACCACCGGCGAACCGCTGGAACTCTCCGCGTCTCCACGTTCTTCGGCGATTCGCATCGCCTCTTCGATGAGCGTTTCCACGATCAGATGCTCCGGAACGGTCTTGATGACTTCACCCTTGACGAAGATCTGGCCCTTGCCGTTACCAGAGGCCACGCCGAGGTCCGCTTCGCGCGCTTCGCCGGGCCCGTTGACCACACAGCCCATCACCGCGACGCGCAGCGGAACCTCCATCCCCTCGAGGCCCGCGGTCACCTCGTTGGCCAACGTGTACACGTCGACCTGGGCGCGGCCGCATGACGGGCACGACACGATCTCCAGCCTCCGCGGCCGCAGATTCAGCGATTCGAGGATCTGGTTGCCCACCTTGACTTCTTCGATGGGCGGCGCGGACAGCGACACCCGGATGGTGTCCCCGATCCCGCGCGACAGCAGGGCGCCGAATGCGACGGAGGACTTGATGGTGCCCTGGAACGCCGGGCCCGCCTCGGTGACACCGAGGTGCAGCGGGTAATCGCACTGCGCGGCAAGCTGTTCGTAGGCGGCGACCATCACCACTGGATCGTTGTGCTTGACGCTGATCTTGATGTCGCCGAAGCCGTGCTCCTCGAACAGCGACGCCTCCCACAGCGCGGATTCGACGAGCGCCTCCGGGGTGGCCTTGCCGTACTTCTCCATGAACCGCTTGTCCAGCGATCCCGCGTTGACGCCGATGCGGATCGGAATGCCTGCTGCGCCAGCGGCTTTCGCGACTTCCCTAACCCGTCCGTCGAACTCCTTGATGTTGCCGGGGTTCACGCGCACGGCGGCGCAGCCGGCGTCGATCGCGGCGAAGATGTACTTGGGCTGGAAATGGATGTCGGCGATGACGGGGATGTTCGCCTTGGCCGCGATCGCGGGCAGCGCCTCGGCGTCCTCCTGCCGGGGGCACGCGACGCGCACGATGTCACAGCCCGAGGCGGTGAGCTCGGCGATCTGCTGCAGTGTCGAGTTCACGTCGTGGGTCTTGGTGGTGCACATCGACTGCACCGCGACCGGGTAGTCGCTGCCGATGCCGACGTCACCGACCATGAGCTGACGGGTCTTTCGGCGCGGCGCCAACGTCGGCGCGGGAGGTGCCGGCATGCCTAGACCGACGTCCATTGTGTCTCCTATTGGAAGGGTCTGATCGGGTTGACGAAGTCTGCGGTCACGGTCAGCGCCATGTAACCGACGACGAAGACCAGGATCACGTAGGTGGCGGGCATCAACTTGAGGTAGTTCACCGGTGCCGCGGCGGCCATCCCGCGCGCCTTGCGGATCACGTTGCGGATCTTCTCGAACCACGCCACCGCGATGTGTCCGCCGTCGAACGGCAACAGCGGAACCAGGTTGACCGCACCGAGCACGAAGTTCAGCTGCGCGAGGAAGAACCAGAACGCCAGATACAGCCCGCGCTCGAACGCGTCGCCGCCGATGATCGACGCTCCTACGACACTGATCGGGGTTTCCGGATCGCGCTCGCCGCCGCCGATGGACTGCACCAGCGCGCCGATCTTGGTGGGGATCTTGGCCAGTGACTTGCCGAGTTCGACGGCCAGGTCGCCGGTGAAGGCCACGGTGCCCGGGATCGCCGTGATGGGGTTGTACTGCGTGTATTCGGGAGGCCCGAATTCTGCGGCCGACAGGCCGACGGCGCCGACGCTCGACGGGGCTTGCGCGGTGTCCGACGTGAACCGCTTGGTCTCCACGACGTCGACCACCGTGGTGATCTGCTTGCCGTCGCGCTCGACGACGAACGGGGTCGGGCCGTTGGCTTCCCGGACGGCGGCCACCATCTCGTCGGGATTGGCCACCTCGGTGTCGCCCACCTTGACGATGACGTCGCCCGCCTTGATGCCCGCGGCTGCGGCAGGGCCGTCGCCCGCGCAATCGGCGTACTTGTCCTTGCTGATCTGCGCTGCGACACAGGACGTCTGGCTGACGTGCGCGGCGGGCTGCGGGGTCAGGTTGGGCAGACCCCAGTGCAATGCGATGCCGTACAGGATCACCAGGCCGACAATGAAGTTCATGCCGGGTCCTGCGAACAGCACGGCGGCACGTTTCCACGTCTTCTGCCGGTACATGGCGTACTGGCGGTCTTCAGGTGCGATCTCGTCGATCGAGGTCATGCCCGCGATGTCGCAGAACCCGCCGAGCGGGATCGCCTTGACGCCGTACTCGGTGTAGCCCAGCTTGTTGGGTCTACGGGTCGACCACAGAGTGGGGCCGAAGCCGACGAAGTAGCGCCGCACCTTCATCCCGGTGGCGCGCGCCACCCACATGTGGCCGCACTCGTGCAGCGCCACCGATACCAGAATGGCCAGCGCAAACAGCACCACACCGATGACCCACATCATTTTGTGGCGACAACCTCCCGAGAAACCGCGCCCCTTGCCCTGTCCCGGGCCCAGCGTTGCGCGTCATGTACCTCTTCCACGGTAGCTGGTTCGGCAGCCCACTGGTCTGCGGCGTGCAGCACGTCGGCGATGGTTCGCACGATCGCCGGGAATCGGATCCGGCCGTCCAGGAACGCCGCGGCGGCCTCCTCGTTGGCCGCGTTGTAGACCGCGGTCAGGCAGCCACCTCGCTGGCCGGCCTCCTTGGCGAGTTCCACCGCGGGAAACACCGTCGCGTCCAGCGGCTCGAATTCCCACGTCGAGGCGGTGGTGAAGTCGCAGGCAGGCGCGGCAGCGGGCACCCGCGCCGGCCAGCCGAGCGCCAGCGCGATCGGCAGCTTCATGTCGGGCGGGCTGGCCTGGGCGATGGTCGAGCCGTCGGTGAACGTGACCATCGAGTGCACGATCGACTGCGGGTGGACGACCACCTCGATGCGTTCGTAGGGAATGCCGAACAGCAGGTGGGTTTCGATCAACTCCAGGCCCTTGTTGACCAGCGACGCCGAGTTCAGCGTGTTCATCGGGCCCATCGACCAGGTGGGATGCGCGCCTGCCTGCTCGGGCGTGACGTCGGTGAGCCGGTCGGCGCTCCAGCCGCGGAACGGGCCTCCCGACGCGGTCAGCACGATCTTGTCGACTTCGTCGGGCGTGCCGCCACGCAGGCATTGGGCGATGGCGGAATGCTCGGAGTCGACGGGCACGATCTGGCCCGGCTTGGCGGCCTTCACCACCAAGGGGCCGCCGGCGATCAGAGACTCCTTGTTCGCCAGCGCCAGGCGGGCGCCGCTGGCCAGGGCGGCCAGGGTCGGCGGCAGGCCCAGCGCACCGACCAGTGCGTTGAGCACGATGTCGGCCTCAGTGTTCTCCACCAACGCGGTGGCGGCCCCCGCCCCGCTGTAGGTGACGTCGCCGACCTTGTCTGCGGCGTCCACGTCCGCGACGGCGATGTTGGTGACGCCGGTTTCCGCGCGCTGACGCGCCAGCAGGTCCGGATTTCCGCCGCCGGCAGCCAGGCCGACCACCTCGAAACGGTCCGGGTTGGCGGCGATGACGTCGAGTGCCTGGGTTCCGATCGAACCCGTGCTCCCGAGGATCAGCACACGCAGCCGGGACTCCGTTGCGCTGCTCGCGACCGTGGTGCTCACCGCCCTATTGTGCCGCTCTCCCGCGAGCCGGGCCCACACCGCGGCAAAAGGTGACGCGAATCTGACGTCACGGCCGCGGAGCCATCCGTGATCGAAGTCATACCGAATGCCGGATGTCATGCCAATGGGCGGGCACTTCCGTCCGCGACCGAGGAGTCATCAACACCAATGAGAAATGTTCACCGCAGCACCCTGACGGCGGCCACCATCGCCGCACTGGCGGTCTTCGGCCTATCGGCGTGCTCGAGCGACAGCTCGAGCAGCGCCCCGGAGGCAACAGCAGCCGAGACGACGTCCTCGGCCATGGCTCCCACGTCGTCCGCGATGGCGGAGCCGGCGTCCACCTTGATCGGTCCGAGCTGTGCCGCCTACGCCGAGCAGGTCCCCGAGGGCCCGGGTTCGGTGGCAGGCATGTCGCAGGATCCGGTGACGGTGGCGGCGTCGAACAACCCGATGCTCAAGACGCTGACCCAGGCGCTGTCGGGACAGCTCAACCCACAGGTGAACCTCGTCGACACCCTCAACGGTGGTGAGTTCACGGTGTTCGCCCCGACCGATGACGCGTTCGCCAAGATCGACCCGGCCACGATCGAGAAGCTCAAGACCGACAAGGATCTGCTGACCAGCATCCTGACCTACCACGTGGTGCCCGGCCAGGCCAGCCCCGCTCAGGTGGTCGGCACACACAAGACCGTGCAGGGCGCCGACGTCACCGTCACCGGAGAAGGCAACGGCCTCAAGGTGAATGACGCCGGCCTGGTGTGCGGCGGCGTCTCGACCGCCAACGCACAGGTGTACATGATCGACACCGTGCTGATGCCGCCTGCGGCATAACCTTCGGATGCAAAGACCCCCGGGCACCTCGAGTGTCCGGGGGCCTTTGTTCCCGTCACCCATCCAAATACCTTGTGGCTGCGAATATCTGACATGTTGACACTGGCACTGATCGGCTTAATGGGTGGTTTGATCACCGGCGTCTCGCCGTGCATCCTGCCGGTGCTGCCGGTGATCTTCTTCTCCGGCACACAGGGCTCCCGCCCGCAGATCGCAGAGACGGGCGGCGGCACCGCCGTGGCAGTCGAAACGAAGCCTTCTCTGTCGGAGCGGTTACGGCCCTACCGGGTGATCGGCGGCCTGGTACTCAGCTTCAGCGTGGTCACCCTCGTCGGGACGTCCCTGCTGTCGCTGCTGCGCCTTCCGCAGGACGCGATTCGGTGGGCCGGTCTCGTCGCCCTGACCGCCATTGGTCTCGGCCTGATCTTTCCCCGCTTCGAACAGATCATCGAGAAGCCTTTCAGCCGTATCCCACAGCTTCAGATGAGCCAGGGCAGAAGCGGTTTCGGACTGGGCCTGGCACTCGGTGTGCTGTATGTCCCGTGCGCGGGCCCGGTGCTCGCCGCGATCGTGGTGGCGGGCGCAACCGGTTCGATCGGCCTGGACACCGTCGCGCTGACGATCTCGTTCGCCGTCGGCGCTGCACTCCCGCTGCTCTTCTTCGCGCTGGCGGGTCAGCGGGTCGCCGAACGGGTCGGCAGCTTCCGCCGCCATCAGCGCCGCATCCGGGTGATCGGCGGCATCGTGATGCTGGTGTTCGCGCTGGCACTGGTGTTCAACGCGCCCGCCAAACTGCAGCGTGCAATTCCCGACTACACCAGCTCACTGCAAGACCAGGTCGTCGGGTCCGACGAGATCGGCGAAAAACTCAACCTCGGCGGCCTGGTCAACGACCAGAACCGCGAACTGGAGAACTGCACCAACGGCGCTGCACAGCTCGAAAGCTGCGGTACCGCACCGGATATCAAGGGCATCGCCAAGTTCCTGAACACCCCCGGTGGCGCTCCCGTCGACCTGGGCTCCCTGCGCGGCAAGGTGGTACTCGTCGACTTCTGGGCGTACTCGTGCATCAACTGCCAACGCGCCATTCCGCACGTCGTCGACTGGTACGCCAAGTACAAGGACGCGGGCCTCGAGGTCATCGGTGTGCACAGCCCCGAGTACGCCTTCGAGAAGAACGAGGCGAACGTCGCCAGCGGCGCCGCCGACCTCGGGATCACCTACCCGATAGCGCTCGACAACAACCTGTCGACCTGGACGAACTACCGCAACCGATACTGGCCTGCGGAATACCTGATCGATGCGAACGGCACTGTGCGCCATATCAAGTTCGGTGAGGGTGACTATGACGTCACCGAGAGCCTGATCAGGCAGCTGCTCGTCGACGCGAACCCCGATGTGGATCTGCCCGCACCCAGCGATTCGGTGGATCAGACTCCCGCGAACGGGCTGACACCTGAAACGTACCTCGGGGTGGGCAAGATGGTGAACTACGGCGGTCCCGACGTTTACGACGAAGGCACCGCCGACTTCGTCTACCCCATGCGGCTTGCCGACGACCACTTCGCCTACCGCGGGCGCTTCAAACTCGACTACCAGGGCGCGACGGCCGAATCCGACGACTCGCGAATCGCGCTGAAGTACACCGCGAAGAATGTCTACATCGTCGCGGGCGGCGAGGGCGTCATCACCGTCACCAGCAACGGCGAAACGACGACGGTTCCGGTTAGCGGCGCGCCGACGTCACGCCAGCTCGTATCGCGCGGTGGCGTCGGCCGCGGAGAGCTCGAGGTGGTCTTGAGCAGAGGTCTGCAAGCGTTCTCGTTCACCTACGGCTGACGCAGACGCGGCCACGGTTCGAAATCGATTCCAAACTCGACCCATCCGCGAGCGCCCGGGCTCCGAATCCCTTACGGAAACTCACACGAGACGGCACCTGAGTGTGTCGTCCGCGAACAGGAAGTGGAGAACCCGATGAAGAACCTGAAGAAGACCGCAGCGGTGGCAGGCCTCGCGGCAGCGGCCGCCATGGGCATGTCACTGACCACCGCGGGAAGTGCGTCGGCTGAACTGGTCGGACCCTCCTGTACCGCCTACGCCGAGAAGGTCCCGAGCGGTCCCGGTTCGGTCGCAGGCATGGCGATGGACCCGGTAGCGGTCGCCGCCTCCAACAATCCGATGCTGACAACGCTGACCAAAGCGGTGTCGGGACAACTCAACCCGAACGTGAATCTCGTCGACACGCTCAACGGTGGCGAGTTCACCGTCTTCGCGCCCACCGATGACGCCTTCGCCAAGATCGACCCGGCGACCATCGAGAAGCTGAAGACCGATTCCGCGCTGCTCACCAGCATCCTCACCTACCACGTGGTGCCGGGTCAGGCCAGCCCGATGCAGGTCGTTGGCACCCACAAGACCGTGCAGGGCGCCGACGTAACCGTGTCCGGAATGGGCCCTAACCTCGAGGTCAACGATGCCTCTGTGGTGTGTGGCGGCGTCTCGACCGCCAACGCACAGGTGTACATGATCGACACCGTGCTGATGCCACCGATGTGAGCTAATTTCTCCCACAACTGAATACGCCCGGCGGCCCGGTCATCACGACCGGGCCGCTGCCGTCGGGTCGACGCTCGCCTCGATGGTGCACACCAGGTGGTTCTTGATCGTCAGCGAGATGACGGCGAACAGCCGCCGTTGTGCGAACGCGAGCACCACCGGCTCTCCGACAGGGCCGTTGACCAAAGTCGCGCCCCGCCCGAGATACCGCAGCAAGTTGCGGCCGACGTCGTCGGGCCCGCGATTGACCTGAGGTGGCGGCGCCGCGTCGCCGACGATGGTGCCCGCACCCCACACCGTTGGATCCAGCACCGCGGTCAGTGCCTGCAGATCACCGTTGGTGCACGCAGTGATGAATTTCTCGGTGACGATCTGGTGTTCGGTGTGGGCGATGTCGGCGAGCCGGGGAACGGCGGCGTTGAACTTGCTCCTGGCGCGACGCGCGAGTTGCCGACAGGTGCCGACCGGCCGACCGACCGTCTCGGCGATCTCGGCGAACGGCATCTGGAAAACG
This sequence comes from uncultured Actinomycetota bacterium, assembly GCA_963786995.1. GTDB lineage: Bacteria > Actinomycetota > Actinomycetes > Mycobacteriales > Mycobacteriaceae > Mycobacterium. The sequence continues at coordinate 1,034,156 of CAWBBH010000014.1, forward strand.
TCGTGCAGGACGAACGACACTCGTTCCCCGGGAGACAGCCGCCGCAGCAGTTCCAGCATCGCGCCACGAACTTCGTCGTCAAGGGTCACGCGATCGGCGGGGTCCGGCTCGTCGGCGGGCCTGACGTCGAGCGATTCGCCATGCCCGGCACGCTCGTATCTGGCGCGGGCAGATCTGAGCTGATCAAGGCAGAGCCGTCCGGCAACGACCGTGAGCCAGCCCCGCACGTCGTCGATCTCGTCGATGTCTGTGCGCGACAAGCGCAGGAAGACCTCCTGCGCGACGTCCTCGGCCTCGCCCACGTCGCCCAACATCTGGAAGGCGAGGTTCACCAGATACGGGCGGTGGCTGCGCCAAGCCGCTTCCGTCGCCGATTTGTCGGTCATGCCTATACGACGAAGCCGAGTCGCAGAAAGTTACGGCACGGCGCGTGTAACTTCCGTCGCCGCCGCGCCGTCCTTGGTTGCATGAAGACAATTCTCGTCACGGGCGCAACTGGCAACGTCGGGCGCCCCCTGGTCGCCCTTCTGGCCGCTGCGGGCGCGCGGGTCCGCGCGGCGACGCGCCGACCTCAGTCCGCCGGCTTTCCCGACGGTGTCGAGGTCGTCACGTACGCCTCGGCGGGGATGCAGGGCGCCTCGGCGGTGTTTCTCAACTCGCGCGCCCTCGGTGACGATCTCGCCGCGGTCGTCGAACTCGCTCGTCGTGAAGGGGTCAGCCGATTGGTCGCACTGTCGGCCATCAACGCCGACGACGACTTCGCCCGTCAACCTTCACGCGTCCGCGGTGACCGCAACAAGGAGGTCGAGCAGTACGCGGTCGACTCGGGACTGGAGTGGGTCAGCCTGCGGCCGACGGTGTTCGCGACCAACTTCTTCGGCATGTGGGCCCCACAGATCAAGGCAGGCGATGTGATCAGTGGCCCGTACGCGTCAGCCTCGACTGCGCCGATCGTCGACGGCGACATATCAGCCGTCGCCGCGTGCGCGTTGCTCACCGACAGCCTGGTGGGCAAGAAGATTCCGCTGACCGGACCGCAAACATTCACCAACGCCGAACTCGTCGACGTCATCGGCGGTGTCCTCGGCCGCAAGCTGCGCTACCGCGAGCTGCCCGTCGATCTCGTCCGCCAACGGTTCATCGACCTCGGATTCGCGCCCGAGTTCGCCGACGCGTACATGGGTCTCCTCGAAGCGACGCTCACCAGGCCCGCGCTCGTCTTCAGCGACGTCGAGAAGATTCTCGGCCGCCCACCGCAATGCTTCGGCGACGCCGTCGCCGCCAACCGCGACCTGTTCACCAACTGACAAAGGACACAGTAGATGTCGACGTTACGGCCACCGCGCTACCTGAAGCCGATGAACCGGTTCGTCAGGGCGTTGCAGCGCCTGGGCATTCCGACTGGTCCCGCGATGGTGCTCACCGTTCCCGGCAGGAAAACCGGCAAACCCCGCAGCACGCCGATGACACCGTTCACTCACCAGGGTGAGATGTACACCGTCGCGGGATATCCCGGCGCCGACTGGGCCGCCAACGCAAGAGCGGCCGGGGCGGGCACGCTGACCCGTGGTCGCGCATCGCGCCGGGTCTCGATTGTCGAACTCGGCGCCGAGGAGGCTCGGCCGGTGCTGCGCGCGTTCCCCGCCCAGGTTCCCGTCGGGGTGCGGTTCGCGAAACGGTCGGGACTGGTGCGCGACGGTTCACCCGACGAGTTCGAAAGGCTCGCTGGGCGATTGGCGGTCTTCAGGCTCGTTCCCGCGGACTAGACCGTAATGCCCCCGACGAACTAGATTCCAGCACAGACGAATACGCTCGGCGGCCCGGTCTCTACGACCGGGCCGCTGCAGTTGGGTCGACGCTTGCCTCTATCTTGCACACCAGGCCGTCCCTGATCGTCAGCACGAGGACGGCGAACAGCCGCCGTTGGGAGAACGCGAGTAGAACCGGCTCCCCGACCGGACCGCTGACCAGAGTCGCGCCATGTCCGAGATAGCGGAGCAGGTTGCGGCCGACATCGTCGGGTCCTCGATTGACCTGCGGGGGCGGCGCTCCTTCTCCGACGATGGTGCCCGCGCCCCACACCGTCGGATCCAGCACGGCGGTCAGTGCCTCGAGATCGCCGTTGGCGCACGCGGTGATGAACTCTGTGTGACGAGCTGGTGTTCGGTATCGGCGATATCGGCGAGTCGCGGCGCGGCGGCGGTGAACTTGCCCCGTGCGCGACGCGCGAGCTGTCGGCAGGTGCCGACGGGCCGCCCCACCGTCTCGGCTATCTCGGAGAACGGCAGTGAGAAGACGTCGTGCAAAACGAACGAGACACGTTCGCCGGGCGATAGCCGTCGCAGCAGCTCCAGCATCGCGGCGCGGACCTCATCGTCGAGGGTGACGCGATCAGCAGGGTCTGGGTCGCTCGACTGTCTGCCGTCGATCGACTCGACGTGCCCTGACCGTTCATATCTGGTGCGGGCGGATCTGAGCGATCGAGACAGAGCCGTCCGGCGACCACTGTGAGCCAGCCACGGATGTCGTCGATCTCATCGACATCCGCGCGCGACAGGCGAAGAAAGACCTCCTGCGCGACGTCCTCGGCCTCGCCTACGTCGCCGAGCATCTGATAGGCGAGATTCACCAGGTACGGCCGATGGCTGCGCCAGGCCGCTTCCACCGACAGTGATTCGGTCATGTCTTCACGACGAAACAGATGCGTGAAAAGTTACGGCAAGCGGCAGGTAACTTTCCGTGCCGCAACGCCGTCCTTGATGGCATGAACACAATTCTCGTCACGGGCGCAACAGGCAACGTCGGGCGCCCCCTTGTCAATCTGCTCACCGAGGCGGGCGCACGGGTGCGCGCAGCGACGCGCAGGCCCGACTCCGCCCGGTTTCCGGACGGTGTCGACGTGGTTGATTCGCTCGCGGCGGGACTGCGGGGCGCTTCCGCGGTGTTCCTCAACTCGCGCGCTCTCGGCGACGAACTCGAGACAGTCGTCGACCTCGCCAGGGACGCAGGGGTCACCCGACTGGTCGCGTTGTCGGCGATCAACGCCGACGATGACTTCACCCGCCAGCCCTCACGCTTCCGCGGTGACCGCAACAGAGAGGTCGAGCAGTATGCGGTCGACTCGGGCTTGGAGTGGGTCAGCTTGCGGCCAACCGTATTCGCCACCAACTTCTTCGGCATGTGGGCACCACAGGTCAAGGCGGGCGATGTGGTCAGCGGACCCGTACGCATCAGCGTCGACTGCACCCATCGTCGACGGCGACATCTCGGCGGTCGCCGCATCCGCGCTACTCACCGATGACCTGGTGGGCCAGAGGATTCCGTTGACCGGACCGCAGTCACTGACCAACGCCGAACTCGTCGACGTCATCGGCGATGTGCTGGGCCGCCCCCTTCGCTACCAGGAGGTGCCTGCCGATCTCGTACGCCGACGGTTCATCGGCATGGGGTTCTCAGCCGAGTTCGCCGACGCGTACATGGGTCTGCTCGAGACGACGCTCACCGAGCCCGCACTCGTCACGCACGACGCGGAGAAGATACTCGGCCGCCCACCTCGAAGCTTCGCTGACGCGGTCGCCGAGAACCGCGAACTGTTCACCAACTGACCAGGAGGACAAGAGATGTCAGATTTGCGGCCGCCCCGCTACCTCAAGCCGATGAACCGGTTCGTCAAGGCATTGCAGAAACTCGGCATCCCGACCGGGCCCGCGATGATACTCACCGTGCCCGGCAGGAAGACCGGACGGCTGCGCAGCACGCCGATGACACCGTTCACGTACCGCGGCGACCTGTACACCGTCGCGGGCTATCCCGGCGCCGACTGGGCAGCCAACGCGAGGGCCGCAGGTGTCGGCACCCTGACACGTGGCCGAAGATCGCGGCGGATCAAGATCGTGGAGCTCGGCGCCGAGGAATCCCGACCGGTGCTGCGCGAGTTCCCGGCTCGAGTTCCTGTCGGGGTTGGGTTCGCGAAGCGCTCGGGTCTCGTACACGAGGGAACGCCTGACGAGTTCGAGGCCCTGGCAGGAAGATTGGTCGTATTCAGGTTCGATTCCGCGGGTTAGAGCGCTGCGACCGTCGCCCGCCGCACCATGATGTCCCCTGAACCCGGTTCGCATTGCACGCGCAGGGACTCATCGCCTTCGGCGGGCCCGTCGGACGGTTGCAGCGAATTGCGCACTCTCCCGGCGTGAGTCCGCAGGTCGAGTTCGGCGGCGGTGCCCTCCTCGATGCCGACCCGGATGTCGCCGCTGCCGGAGTGTACGGACACCTGCCCCGAGACGGCGGCGGTGACTACGGCGTCGCCGGAGGCGGTCTGGGCGTTGACGGCGCCACGCAGTTGCCCGACCGACAGCGAGCCGCTGGCGGTCCGGAACTTGACGTCACCGGTGAGCTGTCCGAGGGAGCCATCCCCCGACGCGGTCGATATGGTCGCGTCACCGACCAGCACGCCCACCGCGATGCCCCCAGAGGCGCTGTCGGACTTCACGTTCCCGGTGATCGACTCGACGGCGACGTCCCCGCTGGCCGTGGCGAACCGGCAGTCACCGTAGCTTCCGTCGGCGCGCAGCCGTGCGGACGCGGACGACACCTCGAGCCGGGAGCGCGAGGGCAACGCGATGTCGACGACGACCGCGCCGCCGCGACCGAGTGAGATGAACCGCCTGCCCGCCGACACGGTGAGCGTGCCGTTGCCGAAGTCGACGCGAGCACTCTCCGCCACCCGGACGTCGGAGGGCCGGTTCGGATCACGGGGACTGACGTCGACGACGGTGTCGTCGCGGTCGGTCGCGAACACGTGCACCGACCCGCTGACGATCTCGACGGAGGCCGTGATCGGCTGTGGCGTAGGAAATGTCGGCATGATTCTCCTGAGGTGTGTGATTCCTGTGTCAGCGGACCCAGCCGCTGAAGTGCTTCTCGGTGTTGCCGCGGGTCTGCCGTCTGCCGCCCAGCGCTGATGCGACGGCGCGAATCAGCCACGCGTTGACCGAAAGGCCCTCGGCTCGCGCGGCCGCGTCGACCTGGGACCGAAGGCTCTCCGGTAGCCGCAACGAGACCCGCCAGGTCCCGCCGTCGTCGTCGAGCGGGGGCACCACGGGTTCGCCTGCATGCGGCGTCCTCGCGGACCGTGCTGACAACGAATTCCGGGTCGCGGGCTCGCAGCCGAACATCCACCGACCGCGGCGCGAGCTCGCGGGTGATCTGCTCGGCGGCTTCCGAAAGAGCTTCGAGCAACGCCAGACGTATCGCCGACTCGAGCGGGGCGGTCAGCCGGTCGGCGAGCGCCTGCGCGTCGGGCCCTGCCGCTGCGGCCGCGACGCCCAGCTCGTGACGAACTGCGTCGACATAGGGCTGAAGTTCCATGGTGTCATGGTGACATCACTTTGATGTCACCGCAAGGTCAGGTTGGCGCGGGGCACCTCACCTGCACTTATCGATGATGTTCTCCGCGAATCGTTCGATCGACTCGCGGTACCCCTCCACTCCGGGACCGGTCTCCCTGCCCAACCAGGGCCGGACCATCACCGCGGTGATGCCCGCGTCCTCGGCGCGCCGGTAGACGTCCACCGACGGCGGCTCGAGCAGCGCCAGCAGCACCTCGAACGGCTCGTTCTCCCGCCCGTACTCGCGACGCAGTTCGGTCAGCCGCTTGGCGTAGCCGACCGCCTCGTCCCATCCGTACGCATAGCCGACCCAGCCGTCGCAGATTCGGGCCGCACGGCGCAACGCGGCGTCGGACTCGCCGCCGACCATGATCGGCACGGGTGTGGGCGGATGGGGTTCGATCATCATCTCGGGCACCTGGTAGTGCTCACCGCTCCAGGACACCCACCCACCGCGCCACATCTCCCTCAGCGCGGGGATCATCTCGTCCAGCCTCTTGCCGCGGTTGGTGAAGTCCTGGCCCATCAGTTCGTACTCCTCGCGCATCCATCCGATGCCTGCAGCCAGCGACACCCGTCCTTCGGACACCACGGCGGCGGTCGCCACCAACTTCGCGACCTCCAACAGAGGCCGAGCGGGTGCGACGTAGATCGCGTTGGAGAAGCGAAGCCGACTCGTCACCGCGGCCATCGCGCCGATCATCACCCAGCAGTCCGGCCACGGGGTTTCCGGGGTCCACCCCGGTTTGCCCGACTCCGAGTCGGGATACGGCGACGACAGGTTGCGCGGATAGATCATGTGATCGGAGCACAACATGCCGTCGTATCCGGCCTCGTCGAGCATCTTGGCGACCGGGACGGCCTCCAACGGGTCCGTGAATGCCGTGCCCGACCAGAACCGCATCCGTAATCCTTCCGTCAGCAAGTGTCCTTGTTTCTTTAGCCGGAAATGCGGGCAGCATCAATGCCATGCCCACCCTGATGTGGTTCAGGCGCGATCTGCGGCTGCACGACCTGCCCGCGTTGCTGGACGCCGCGGAGGCCGACGGCGAGGTGCTGGCCTGCTACGTTCTGGACCCGCGGCTGAAGGCGTCCTCGGGTCCGCGGCGGCTGCAGTACCTCTACGACGCGCTGCGCGAACTCGACTCGGCACTCGGCGGCAAGCTGATGGTGACGCGCGGACGGCCCGACAAAGCCATCCCCGCTCTCGCGAAGTCCGTCGGCGCCACGGCGGTTCACGTCTCGGGCGACTTCACCCCGTTCGGGCGTCGGCGCGACGACGCGGTCCGCGCGGCACTTGGCGACATACCGCTCGACGCGTCCGGCTCGCCGTACCTGGTCTCCCCCGGCCGGGTCGTCAAGGAAAGCGGTGAGCCCTACAAGGTGTTCACCCCGTTCTTCGGCGCATGGCAGAAACACGGCTGGCGCGCACCTGCCAAGTCGGGTCCCGGATCGGCGAAGTGGATCGACCCCGCCGAGCTGAGGGGTGCGGTCGAAATACCCGACGCCGGAGTCGAAATCGATCTGCCCGCAGGCGAGCAGGCAGCACTGGCGCAGTGGAGGAAGTTCGTCAGCGACGATCTCGCCGGCTACGCCGACGACCGCAACCGGCCCGATCTGTCTGCCACCAGCCGGATGTCGGCGCACCTGAAGTTCGGCACCATTCACCCCCGCACCATGGTCGTCGACCTCGGCCGGGGCAAGGGCGCGCAGGCGTACCTGCGCGAGTTGGCCTTCCGCGATTTCTACGCATCCGTTGTCAACGAGTGGCCCGACAGCGTCTGGTGGAACTGGAACAAGAACTTCGACTCGATGAAGGTGAACGACGACGCAGCGGCGAAGAAGGCGTTCGAGGCGTGGAAGGCGGGCAGGACGGGATTTCCGATCGTCGACGCGGGCATGCGCCAGCTGTCGCAGACCGGTTGGATGCACAACCGGGTGCGGATGATCACCGCCTCGTTCCTCGTCAAGGATCTCCATCTGCCGTGGCAGTGGGGCGCACGATGGTTTCTGGAGCAGCTGGTGGACGGCGACATGGCCAACAATCAGCACGGCTGGCAGTGGGCGGCGGGAACCGGCACCGATGCGGCACCGTATTTCCGGGTGTTCAACCCGACCACGCAGGGCGACAAGTTCGACCCCGACGGGCGCGTACATCCGCCGCTGGATTCCCGAGCTTGACACCGGCGACTACCCCGACCCGATCGTCGACCACAAAGCCGAGCGGGCCGAGGCGCTGCGCCGTTACAGCGAACTCACTTGAGCGTCAGTCCGCCGTCCAGCGGCAGTGCCACGCCGGTGAGGTGGCGGCCGGACCTGCCGCAGAAGTACACGATCGCGTCGGTGACCTCCGACGGCTCCATCGGCGGCATCGACAGCTTCGGCCGCTGCGCCTCACCGAATTCGGGTTGATCACCGACAAGCAGGCCCATCGCCTCGTTGATGATCATCGGGGTGGCGACACCGCCGGGGTGCACGGAATTCACCCGAATGTTCTTCTCCGCCAACGAGGTAGCGTAATGACGCATCACGCCGATGACGCCATGCTTGGCGGCGGTGTATCCGGCAGCGCCGTGGCTGATGGTGTCGAAGGTGGTGCTGACCGACTTGAACCCCGCCGCGGAGCTGGTGATGACGATCGCCCCGCCTTCGCCGTGCTCCGAGCATCGCGGGCAGTGCAGCCTCGATCGTGAAGTAGACGCCCTTGAGGTTGACGTCGATCGCGTCGACGAACGAGGAGATGTCGAGCCGCTGCGGTCCCGCGGCCGGGAAAATCCCGGCATTGGCCAACACGAAGTCGACCCGGCCGAACTCGGCAACACCGTTGGCGACGACCTCCTGCAGCCGGCCGAAGTCGCGCACATCCGCCTGCTCGGCGACGATGCGCCTGCCGGTTTTCTCGACGAGGTTGACGGTCTCGTCGAGGTCCTCGCGGGTCGGCATCGGGTACGCGACGCTGTCGATCTGTCCGCACAGATCGACGGCGATCACGTCGGCGCCCTCCTCGGCGAACCGGACCGCGTGTGAACGTCCCTGCCCCCGCGCCGCCCCGGAGATGAAGACGACTTTGCCCTCGAACTGTCCCGCCATGACGCATCACACTACGGCGGCGGGTGACTGCGCCGGTGGAGCGCTCGGGCGAGGGACCGAACGCCTATGCCAGAATGTCGTCAGCCAAGCCCGACCGTGAGGAGCAGCCGTGGTGAGCACCGAGTTGGACAAGACCAAGGGTGTCGACGTCGAGGACGTGCCGTCGGCGGCATGGGGTTGGTCCAAGGAGAACCACAGGGTGATCCAGATCGGCGGCATCCTCTCCGGCCTGTTCATTCTCTCGATGTTGATTGGCAACCACGTCGGGCGCGTCGAGGACATCTTCCTGATCGCGTTCGCCATCGTGATCTTCGGCGTCGTCTTCCGCGACTGGTGGCTGCGCCGTCGCGGCTGGACCAGGTAGCCGTCAGGTCGCCGCGGCCAGCGGCAGCGCTGCCCCCACCGGCGTCAGCTCGCCGGTGATTCCCGCCGCCTCGCGGATCTCACTGAACGCCTCCAGAATGGCGTCGGTCGCCTCGTGGGGATCGTCGAGCGTGCGGTCATCGGTGATCACCGAGATCGCGAGCTGGTCGACGTAGCTCCAGACTGTGATGTTCATACCGCTGCCCACGACGACAGGGCCGACCGAATAGATCTCGCTGACCGTCGCACCTTCGATGAAGCCGCGCTCCCGCGGCCCTCGGACATTCGAGATGGTCAGATTCATGACGCTCGCCGACTCGAGACGCTGCGCCTGCTGGCGGAACACCGGCGGCGCCAGAGCGGGCGGAAGGTAGGACAGCCACGCGGGCAGGATCGTCGGCCCGAGGAGTTGGTGGTTCTCCTTGGCGATGGCGGTCGAGAGCGCGGTCACTCTGACCCGCTCGAGCGGATCGGAAATGTGGACAGGAAGCGACGGCGTCATGTAGGCGAACTCGTTGCCCGCCAACCGTTCCGTCGAGGGGTCCGTGCTCACCGGCACACCGGCGATCAGCGGCGAATCGGCCTTACCGTCGTAGCGGAGAAGCAGCTGTCGCAGCGCACCCGCCGACATCGCGAGCACGATGTCGTTGAGGGTGACTCCGAGGCGCTTGGACACCTCTTTGACGTCGGTCAGCGACAGCGGCGCGGTCGCAAAGCGGCGGCCGGGGGTCACGACATGGTTGATGAAGCAATCCGGCGGGGCGAAGTTGCGCGCGAGGTCTGGGTGCTCGCCGCGTTCTTTGGACCGGCGCCGCACCCGCGATATCCCGGTCGCGGTCTCGTTGACCAGCCTGGGCAGTTTCCGGATGAGCCTGCCATGGTCGCGCACCGCCGCCTTGAGCAATGCGGGTGAGGTGCGCGCGATGTCCGGCTCTTCGAAGACGCCCATGACGCCCGACGGTCCGTCCGGCTGGATCGCCTTCGCCATCTGGTTCGCCGACGCCGTTCCGTCGGCCAGTACGTGGTGGACCTTGTGGATGATCGCGATGCGGTCGTCGGCCAGACCCTCGGCGACATACATCTCCCACAGCGGCCGGCTGCGGTCCAGCGGAGTGCTGGCGATCTCGCCGATCAGCTGGTCGAGTTCGCGGCGCCCACCCGGCGCGGGCACCCGGATCGGCCGGACGTGATAGTCGAAGTCGATCTCCTCGTTGATCACCCACATCGGGTGATGCAGCTTCAGAGGGATGTCGACGAGTTGATAGCGCAGCGGTGCCATGGCCTGCAGCCGCGGAAACGCGACCTGACGGAACACATCGAAGTTGTATCCGGCCATCTGCGACACGTCGAGGATGCCGATTTTCAACGTGTGCATGTGTACCTCGGGCGTCTCGATGTACAGCATCAAGGCATCCACACCGTTGAGTCGCTTCACGCCCACCCCAATCCGTCGCCATCCCCCGACCCGGGTACCCCGCCATTTGACTCCTCATAACGTCACCGCAGGCGGGTTCGGGGAAAGTCCCACCCGGCCCGTGGCGGTCTGCGGGCCCTTTGGTAAGGCTTGGGGAATGAGTCTGGTCACCGGACGCGGTCCGCTGAGCAAGGATCCCGCGGGCTGGTTCACACCTCCGCTGCCCGACGACGTGGTGTTCGTCGAACCCCATCCGCGTCGCGTTCAGGCATGGCGCGACGGCGAGGCGGTGATCGACACCGAGCGCGCGCTGCTCGTGCACCGCGCCGGACGGCCGCTGCAGTTCGCGTTTCCGCCGGAGGTGGTCGGCGGCCTTCCGCACGAACCCGTCGCGGAGGCACCGGGATATGTGCACGTCCCGTGGGACGCAGCGGACACCTGGGTCGAAGAGGGCCGCACCCTGGTTCACTACCCGCCGAACCCCTATCACCGGGTCGACTGTCGTCCGACGAACCGCTTGCTGCGGGTCACGGTCGAGGGCACGACCCTGGTCGACACCTCGGACACGATGATCGTCTTCGAGACGGCACTGGCACCGCTGCTCTACGTGGCCCCTGCGCACGTGAACACCGACGTATTGCGACGCTCGGAAACCAGCAGCTATTGCAACTACAAGGGCTACGCCACCTATTGGTCGGCGGTGATCGGCGAGTCGGTCGTCAACGACGTCGCATGGAGCTATGACGATCCACTGCCCGAAACACAGCCCATCACAGGATATTTCGCGTTCGACACCACCCGGGCCGACGTCGTGGCCGAACTCCCGGTGTGATGACTTCGGCGCGCTCGGTCACGCTCAGCGTGACCACGCGCGCCAAAATCGCCGCTACCAGACGCGAATCCAGTCGACGAGCATCTGGCAGGGGTAGGTGCCGCCACTCGGATCGCCGCCGCCGGATCCTGCGATCGCGAGGTTCAAGATCGGGTAGACCTTGTAACCCGGGTTGTTGAACGGCCAGTCCGCCAGCGAGTACGCCGGCACGGTGAAATACGGTGCGGCGCCATCGGTGTAGTCCTTCCAGAAGCTCATGCCGGACTCGTCCCACTTGACGCGCCATGTGTGCCATGCGGTGTCCACTGCCACCTGCTGCGTCGCCCACTCGGCACCGTTGGCCTTTGTGTGAACCGTCGTCGCCGACGGCCAATTGCCGTTGCCGTACCACTCGACGAGGTCGATCTCCCCGTCGGCGTCACTGGACAACCAGAACGCGGGCCATGCTCCAGGGGTCAGGCACTCGAGTTTGATGCGGGCTTCCCAGGTGTAGCCGATGGTGCCTTCCCACCTGGTGTTGATCTTGCCGGCGTAATAGGTGTCGCCCTCTTTGAACGCCTTGATGACGAGGTTGGACTTGCCGTCCAGGTATACGTTGCGGCGATCGTCGCGGTACTGGCCGACGTTTTCGGGCAATTCCCAGAACGTCGGGTCCTTCATCGTCTCGCGGGCCTTCGAGATCATCCACTTCGACCCGTCGGGCGCCGAACCTGCAGGTCCATCGAAGTTGTCCTCGAAGACGTACGTCGGTGCCGCGCCGGCCTTTGGTAGTGGAACAGCGGCCGCGAGCAGGCCGAGTCCCGATAGATACATCATGCTGCGACGGTCCAATTCAGGCATAACAAGACATGAAAGCCGCTACAGCGTGCATGGCGCAAATCGCTCGTGGGTGTATCAGCGACGTCGTGGACCCCATTTGCCCTGCTCATGGGCGTAATCTGCTATGCGGAATCGGGCAACTCGAAAGATTCCAGATCCGGAAGGGGGCGGCGGCAGATTTCGCGCGCCTCGTCGGCAGGTTGGCGAAAGCCGCAGCACGTCCTCGGTGACGGCGTCGGCGGCGGCCGCGTCGTCGCGGTCGGGTTGGTTTCGCAGCAGGTTGCCGAGGCCGAGCAGCGCTCCGCCGGCCACCGAGAGCGCCAGTTCGGGATCGTCGACGGTGAACGGCCTGCCTTCACGCCCGCCTCGATGTCGCGCAGCGCGCGCGGGGCCAGGCCGAGGTTCGACGACAGCAGCGCGATGCCGTTGGCCAGCAGTATCTGACTCTCCTGCGGGCGCCTGCGGAAGATCCGTCCGGTGAGCCGAAAACTGCATGCGAAGGTCTCGGCCGGGTCCTCGATAGACGAGGTGAGGCTGGTCCAGCAGAGCGCCGTGGGCGTCGAGCACCTCGGCGACGGCGGCTTCGAACAGCTGCTCCTTGCTGTCGAAGTGGTTGTAGAACGACCCCATGCCGACGTCGGCGGCCTGCGTGATCTCGAGGACCGGGACGTTGACCTTGCCTGCGGCGATGAAGCTCTGCGCGGCCTTGATCGAGCGCGGCGCGCGTGCGCTGCTTGCGGCGCGAGAGTCGATTGACAGGCGCCTCGGGTGGGTCGGTCACTCGCTCACTCACGGTAGCAGATTTAGTCAGTTTTGAGGATTTCGTCAGAAAGAGTTGACGACGCGCGTCAGGTATGTGACGATTTCGTCAACTTCTTGAGGAGGTTCTGATGAGTGGCACCGTAGGCGCCCACAACGAGCTGCACAGCGAGGAGGGCGCGCTGCCGGCGAGCACCCGGGTCGGGCGCGCAATCCGGTCATCAAGGTCGCCGACATCGCGTGGCTCGAGTTCGAGAAGCCCGACCTGGACCGCGCCGAGGCGTTCGCCCGCGCATTCGGCTTCACCACCGTGCTGCGCACGCCCGACGAACTCAGCTGCGCGGCACCGACGCCGGCATCGCCGTGCGTGCTGCTGCGGCGCGGCGCCAGGTCGCGCTTCGTCGGAACGGCGTTCAAGGCGGTCGACGAGGTCGACGTCCTTCGGCTGGCCGAAGCCACAGGAGCGGGACGCGACGCCACTGCCGGAATCGCTCGGAGGCATCTCCGTCGACCTGATCGACCCGAGCGGTCTGCCGGTCCGGGTGGTCGCGGGCACACACGAGTTGACCGAGCTCACACCGCAGCAGCCGCTCGTGGTCAACGTCGGCCACCAACTCAACCGCACCAACGCCACGCAACGCCCGCCGCGGATACCGGCGGCGTCCAGCGGCTCGGCCACGTCGTCCTGCAGACCACCAAATACGTGAGGCGCTTGACTTCTACCTCGACACCCTCGGAATGATCGTCAGCGACTTCCTCTTCTACCCCGGCCAGCGCGCCCGCGGGCCGGTGATGAGCTTCATCCGCTGCGATCGCGGCTCGCGTCCCCGCCGACCACCACACCCTCGCTCTGGCGTTGGGGCCCAGCAATCGATACGTGCACTCGGCATACCAGGTGTGCGATCTCGACGCGCTCGCCGCGGGCGGCGAATACCTCAGAGACAGCGGGTATTTCCGGTCGTGGGGAATCGGCCGCCACATCCAGGGCAGCCAGCTGTTCGACTACTGGCGCGATCCGGACGGCTTCCTCGTCGAGCACTTCGCCGACGGCGACATGTTCGACAACACCTGGAGCCCGGCTGGGCGCCGTTCACGGCCACCGGCCTCGCTCAGTGGGGCCCTCCGGTCACCAAGGACTTCCTCGGCATCAAGCCCGGGCGCTTCCCCATGAAGCGCTCTCCGTCGTCAACGCACTCCGCACCGACAACGAGTTCACCCTCACCCGCCTGCGCGGCCTTCTGAAAGTAGCCAACTCGTGACCACTTCCATCCTCCGCACCGCCGACGCCTGGTGGGTCCAAACCGCAACGGGCGCAGCCAGAATCGCGACGACGGCGCGCACCACCGGCGAGCTGCTCGCCGACCGCGCCGCCATCGACGCCGCGGCGCACAGCAGCGACACCGTGCCCGTCGAGAGCTGGAGCTGCGTGTCGCCGGTCACTGCGCCGTGCCGCGTCGTGGCGCAGATGACGAACTACGCCTCGCACGTCACCGATGCCGGGATGAACCCGAAGTCGATCCCGTTGACGTTCTTCCGCAAGTCGTCCGGGTCGATCAGCGGGCCGCACGACGACATCGTCAAGCCGCCGCACGTCATGTTCCTGGACTACGAGGTCGAGATCGGTCTCGTGATGGCGCGCGAGCTGCCGGTCGGCGCAACGGTCACCGAGGAGAACCTGGCCGACTACATCGCCGGCCTCGTCGTCACCAACGACGTGTCCGCACGCGACATCCAACTCCCCCAGACCCAGTTCTACGAAGCGAAGTCCTACCCCACCTTCACCCCGGTCGGACCCGCGCTGGTCCTGCTGGAGGCCGACGAGCTCAAGCGGTTCGGCGATCTGCGGCTGCAGCTGCGGGTCAACGGCGAGGTCCGACAGGACATGGTCGTCGACGGCGACATGATCTACCGCCCGCTGCAGGCGCTGCAGGCGCTGACCCGCTTCCAGCACCTCGACGCAGGCGATCTGGTGATGACCGGCACCCCGGCAGGCACCGCGCTGCAGCGCTCCTGCGAAGCCGATCGAGATCATCGGCAACCTGCTGCCGCCCGCGGTGAAGTGGAAGGCGTTCTTCAAGCGGCAGGCCGGCAACACCAAGTACCTGCATGACGGCGATGTCGTGGAACTCGGTGATCGCGACCGACGACGGCGCCATCGACCTGGGCTCACAGCGCACCGCCGTGAGGTACGGGTGACGCCTAGCCCGCGTCCCGGTCGTGATCGTCGGCGCGGGGCCGACGGGCATCACCGCCGCGACCCTGCTGGCGCAGTACGGCGTCGAGACCGTCGTGCTCGACCGATGGGCCGACGTCTACCCGCAGCCGCGCGCCGTGCATCTCGACGACGAGATCTACCGCATCGTCGCCGGTCTGGGCATCGCCGACGAATTCGCCGCGATCTCGCGTCCCGCGCACGGTCTTCGCCTGCTGGACAACACGATGCGGGTGCTGGCCGAATTCCGCCGCGACACCGCTCGCAGTGTCAACGGATTCCCGCAGGCCAACATGTTCGACCAGCCGGAGTTCGAGGCGCTGCTGCGGACCAACCTGAAACGGTATCCGCGCGCAACGCTTCGCGCCGACGCCGAGGTGACCGGCATCGCCGATCACGGCGATGGCTGCGTGCGGGTGACCTACAGCGACCGCGTCGACGGCCGCGAGCACACCGTCGATGCCGATTACGTGCTGGGCTGCGACGGCGCCAACAGCGTTGTGCGCGCCGAAATCGGCTCCTGCATGCGGGATCTGAATTTCGAGCAACGCTGGCTGGTCGTCGACGTCGCCACCGAGGTCGACGCTCGACCAGTGGGAGGGCGTGCATCAGGTGTGCGATCCGGTGCGTGCCGGGCACATACATGCGGATCGGAGACACGCGCTACCGCTGGGAGTTTCGGCTGTTGCCTGGCGAAACCGTCGAGGACTACACGAGCCTGGCGCGGCTGCGACCGCTGATCGCACCGTGGACGGCTGCACGCCCGCGACGACCAACTCGAACTGATCCGTGTCACGGAGTACACCTTCCGAGCGCAGATCGCCGACAGGTGGCGACGCGACAACGTCTTCCTGCTCGGTGACGCCGCACACCTCACCCCGCCATTCATCGGCCAGGGCATGGGTGCGGGGCTTCGCGATGCGATGAACCTGTCGTGGAAGCTGGCCGGCGTTCTGGCCGGCGAGCTGCCCGAGACCGTTCTGGACAGCTACGAGCAGGAGCGCAAGCCGCACGCCCGCGCCTTGATCAGGCTGGCCTCAACGTCGGGCGGTCGATGACGTCCGGCGGCGAGTTCGGCAACCTGATCCGGCGCGTGGTCGTGCCGCAGCTGCACCACATCCCGGGCCTTCGCGACAAGGTCGTCGACAGCAGGACGCCGGCACTGCGCCGCTCGGCGATGGTTCACCGGTCGCGCAGGCGCGGATCACTGGCGGGCAGGCTGTGCCCGAACCCGGTGCTGTCCGACGGCCGTCGACTCGACGACAGCATCGGAACCGGCTTCGCTCTCATCTCGGCCGTGCCCGTCACGCCGCGCAACGCGCCGCACCTCGAGACAGCGCGGGATCGCAGTTCATTCGCCGGCGCCGGAACGGAACTCGCCGACTGGCTGCGTCGCGGCCATGCGACGGCCGCGATGGTGCGGCCGGACCGCACCGTGATGTGTGCCGGCCGGAACATCGACGAAATGTGCGACTCGGCACCGACATTCACAGCTGCACCGAGGGGAACCGATGATGCGCATCAAGGCGCCGAGCGGTGTGCCGGTGTATCCGGCGAACATCTACACCACCGCCGCGATCGTCGATCCGTATCCGCACTACGCGCGGATGCGCGAGCAGGGTCCGGTGGTGTGGCTGTCCCGGCACCGGCTCTACGCGCTTCCTCGATTCGCCGAATGCAAGGCGGTTCTGCGCGACGACAAGACCTTCGTGTCGGGCAAGGGGGTGGCGCTGAACCCGATCACCAATCGGATGTCCCAGGGCACCACGCTGATCAGCGACGGCGCCGAACACGATCGGCGACGCAAGCTGGTGGCTCACCGGATGCTGCCCAGAGCACTGCGGGCCATCAGCGACACCGTCGACCAGCTGGCCGCCGATGTCGTCACCGCAGCCGTCGAACGGGGCGAGGTGGACGGCGTCGACGACCTGGCCTCTGCGCTGCCGCACGCGGTCGTGCCCGACCTGGTCGGCTGGCCACGCGATCAACGTGACAAGCTACTGCGCTGGGGCGCAGCCACTTTCGACATCCTCGGCCCGCTCAACAAGCAGGCCGTCAAATCGGCGCCCGCCTCCCTGCAGATGCTGCGGTTCGCCAAACGGGTGGTCCGCCAACGCAGCGTGATCGAGGGCAGCATGGCCCACGAGCTGCTCATCGCCGCTGATGCCGGCAAGCTGTCGCACGCCGAATGCGCGCCGCTGATGATCGACTACATCGCGCCGTCGCTGGACACCACCATCAGCGCCATCTCCAGCGCGCTGTATCTGTTCGCGACGCACCCGGAGCAGTGGCAGACGCTCAAGGACGATCCCGTCGCTGATCAACAACGCGGTCAACGAGGTCGTCCGCTACGAGGCTCCGCTGCGCGCGTTCGCGCGTCACGCGCGGCTGTGACACGGAGATCGCCGATGTCGGGATCCCGGCGGGCGCACGCATTCTGGTGATGTATGCGTCGGCGAACCGCGACGAACGCGAGTGGGACGACCCGGACACCTTCGACATCCGCCGCGACGCCAACCGCCATCTCGGCTTCGGGCAGGGTGCGCACGCGTGCGCCGGGTCAGAGCCTGGCGCGGCTGGAGACGTCGGCGATGCTGCGCGCGCTGCTCGAGAGCGTCGACCGGATCGAGCTGACGGCGGAGCCGACGTGGGCGCTCAACAACATCATTCGGCGCCACGAGCACATGCCGCTCAAGCTCATCCCTGCGTGAGGGGATGCCCTCGCTTTACAATTCTTGAGGTAACTGTCACCGTCTGCTTTATGGACGACGCCGCTGCGCTGCTCGAGATCGAGGCGATCAAGCAGCTCAAGGCCCGCTACTGCCGGCTTCTGGACACGAAAGACTGGGACGCGTGGCGCACTCTGTTCACCGACGACTTCCTGAGCGACACATCGCAGGCAGGCGGCAAGATCATCCACGGCGCCGACGAGTTCGTCGCCTTCACCCGCAAGGGCTTGCGTGATCAGCCCACCGTCCATCAGGTTCACGCACCCGAGATCGAGCTGACGTCGCCCACCACCGCGCGCGGCGTGTGGGCGCTCGAGGATGTCGTCCGTTTCGGGCCCGGCGTGAACCTGCGCGGCTACGGCCACTACGCCGAGACCTACGAGAAACACGACGGGCAGTGGCTGATCAAGAGCTCGACGCTGACCCGGCTGCGCGAAGACATCTTCAATGCACTTGTGTCCGTGTACATCTCGAGTCGATTGCGACGAGTGATCGGCACCGTCGCCGGCCGGGTGATGAGGTGACCGAGGCGCCGCTGCTGTACGGGACCAATACGGCCCTCGGCCGGTTCGGCATCGCCAACGTGGTGGACAGCCCGGACCCGTTCGTCAGCTCGATGCCCGCGACCGGTCTGATCAACCCGGTGACGGGCACGCCGACCGCCGGACCCCTCGCGGTGCTGGTCGACCATGTCGCGGGCCTGGTCAACCACTATCGCCGCGCCGAGAACGAGTGGACGGTGTCCAGCGAGTTGTCGCTCGAACTCACCCCGACCGCGTTGACCGTGATCGCGCAGAGCCCCGACATACCCGTCGTCGCGACCGGACGGCCCGTCGGCACCAGAGACTCGTCCGCCTTCGGCGTGTGCGAGCTTGCGATCGAGGACGAGGTGATCGGCATCGGCACGGTGCGGTCCGTCTACGTCACGCATCCGGGCGAATTCCCGCAGGAGTGGCCCGAGCCCGAGAATGACCCGCGGCCGACCGAGCTCGCTGAGATCATGGCGCTGCGCCTCGGCGACGACAACGGTTCGCCGGTGATCTATCAGCAGCCGAACCCCGTTCTCAACAACAGCCTGGCGATCGTGCACGGCGGTGTGGCCGCAGCAGGCCTCGAGCTCGCGGCATGCGCCGCGCTCAACGCCGACCGGCCCGAGCATCCGTTGAACACCGCGTCGTTGCGGGTGAACTTTCTGCGGCAGTTCGTCAGCGGCGACCAGTCGCGGTATGTCGGAACGGCGCTGCGCGTCGGCAGGCGCAGCGGCGTCGCGGACACGCAGGCGGTCGGCGCCGACGGTCAGATCGCGCTCGTCGGACGGGTCACCGCTTACCGGTGATCACGCGGCCTTGATGACCGAGCTGCCGAAGCGCTCGATGACGTCGACCGCGTGCGACAGGCTGTCGCCGGGCACTGTGACCTGCACCCAGGTGACTCCCACGGACGCAAGCTTCTCGAGTGCCGACAGGTAGGTGTCGGCATTGAAATCGTCGTCGGCCGGGTTGCCGCCGCCGATGTTGGTGAACGTGATGTCGATCGTCGACCAGTCCCGCCCTGCGGCGTCCAGTCGGCGCTTGAGGTCGTCGATTCCCTCGGCGAGGCCCTCCACCGACTCGAGCGATGCCGTGCGGGCGGTCGCAGCGAGCATCGCGGGCGCCGGGAACGGACACCAGCCGTCGCCGTGCACCGCGACGCGCTGACGGGCCGCGGAGGTGTTGCCGCCGATCCAGATCGGCGGGTGCGGCGTGCTGACCGGGCGCGGGTGGGCGGTGATGCCCTTGGCGGAGAAGTGCCGCCCTTCGTAGGTGAGGTCGTCGGTGGTCCAGATCGCGCGGATCACCTCGAGCGCTTCCTCGACGAGCGCGGCCCGTTCGTCGAAGTCGACTCCGAGCGCGGCGAACTCACGTTTGAGGTATCCAACACCCACCGCGAGGGTGAACCGGCCGTCGGAGAGCAGATCCAGCGTCGCGCCTGCCTTCGCCACAACGAACGGGTTGCGGTACGGAAGCACGACGATGTTGGGGATCAGGCGCAGCGTCGTGGTGTGGGCTGCGGCGTATCCCATGGCGACGAACGGGTCGACGGCGTCGTGCCCCCCGGCCTCCAGCCACCGTTGCGAGGGGGCCGGATGGTCGGTGAAGCCGAAGCCGTGAAACCCCGCGCGCTCGGCCGCCGCGGCGACCGTCGCGATGCCGGAGCCGGTGACCAGTTCGGGGTTGTAGGGGTGGCTGTGCATGGGATGGGTGAACGTGAACTTCATCAGCCGCCTTTGTGTGAATTAGCTTCTCCAAACGTGAGAATGTCGTTACCATGCCACTGATATGACGGTCAACCCCGCGCGAGCCGAGATCGGTGTCTATCTCCCCCAGATGGGCTTCAGCTACGCCGACGTGCTGCACCGGGCGCAGCGCTGCGAGGAACTGGGAATCGACTCGCTGTGGCTCTACGACCATCTCTACGGACCCGGCGCGCCGGACTACCCGTCGCTGGAGGCATGGACGCTGGCGACCGCCCTGCTCAGTCGCACCGAACGTATTCACGTCGGACACATGGTGTTGTGCAACCA
The DNA here is from genome assembly GCA_963786995.1 of uncultured Actinomycetota bacterium. Classification (GTDB taxonomy): domain Bacteria; phylum Actinomycetota; class Actinomycetes; order Mycobacteriales; family Mycobacteriaceae; genus Mycobacterium. Next base: position 1,054,324 of record CAWBBH010000014.1, read on the forward strand.
ATTTCGTCATCCCGCTGTGCTCGCCAAGATGGCGACCACCCTCGATCAGATTTCTGGGGGTCGCCTTCAGCTCGGAATCGGCAGCGGGTCGATCGAGGACGAGCACGCACGCGTCGGCATGGAGTGGGGCACGTTCGCGCAACGCTCGGCGCGGCTCGGCGAAACGCTCGAGATACTGCGACAGGCGTTCGCCGATGAGCGGATCGATTTCGCCGGGACGCATTTCACGGTGACGGACATGCCGATCAAACCGGGACCGGTGCAACAGCCACGCCCGCCGATCGTGGTGGGCGGCGTCGGCGAGAAGTACACGCTGCCGCTGGTGGCCCGGTATGCCGATGTCTGGAACGTCCCGACGTATGCGCTCGGAGAGCTCGATCACAAGATCGCGGTGCTACGACAGCTCTGTGACGACATCGGCCGCGACCCGGCCTCGATCGTGCTGTCGATCGAGGCGGTGATGGCGCTCGCACCCGATGACGGATCGCTGCCCGGCGTTAAGCAGCTCGCTGAAAAGCGTTTCGGAATACCCGCTTTCGGGCTGCACGAAGGCGGCCTGATCGGCACACCGCCTGCGATTGTCGACCGGCTGCACGAATTGCAGGCTATGGGGTTCGGCCAGATCGTGCTGTTCACCCATGACCGCGGCTCCGACGAGACGCTCGAGCTGCTGGCGTCCGCGGTCATTGCGAACCTGTGAGCCATGGTTAGCGGTCGCGGCGGTTGGGTAACAGCCCGGGCATGGCCGCAATCGACTCTGCTCTCACGACCGTGCGATCCACCCTCTCGGGATTTCTCGGCGCCTCCGGCGGCCCCTTCCCGGGCTCGGGGTCGGTGCGACTGGCGCAACTGACGATAGACAGCGACGCCAAGCTGCCCGGTGGCACGAAACTGCTTGCCGCAGGTCGGCACTTCGACGCGCTGGTGCAGACGGCGGACGATGAGGACGAACCCGCCGTTCGCACCCTCTGCATCAAGGTTCGCGACGCCTACGGCGCCGGCCGCGACCAGGATTTCCTGCTCGCGTCGTCCGCCGACGGGGTGCCGTTCCACCACCTGACCCTTCCGGCGGCCAGAGCCGACGAACGGCTCTACTCCTCGCTGTGGATCTATCTCGCGGGGTTTCGTCCGGTCCTGTTCGGCGCCCGGGCGACCGGCACCGACGAGTACGAGTTCCTTCTCAGCGAGGTCATCGGGCGGTTCAAACGGATCGGCGTGCTGCACCTCGGAACGCCCGCCGACGAGGACGCCGACATCGAGTTCGCCGCGCGTAACAGCGGCGGCGGCCTGCGACCACTGCCTCCGGTCTCGCTGTACAACACCGGCTGATCAGCCCGCGTGACGGCGGGCCTTCGGCGGCGAGTAGTTCGGCTTGCCGAGTCCGAGCACGTGCGCAGCGATCATGTTGCGGAACACCTCGAGCGTGCCGCCGTAGATCCCGGTCGGCACGGCCAGCCGGAACACGTACTCCGCGCCGCCGTCACCGACGGCTCCCTCCTGGTCGCCCGGCAGGCACGACGCCGTCCCGAGAATGTCCATCAGATCCGGTGAGACATCGCGCATGACTTGTGCATTGGCGACTCTGCCGAACATGTCCGGCGTGCTCATCGCGGCCTCCATGCGCGCAACACTGCGGCCGAGCCGGTACTTCACCGACTCCTCGTCCGCCGTCAGCGCAGCGACCTTGTCCAGCGCCTCGGCGAGCAGCAGGACGTGTTCGGACATGGCGGCGATCTTCTGCAACCCGTCGTCGCCGCGCTCGACGGTGCCGTGTTCGTCGTTGAGCGCATCGCGAAGCACCGACCAGCCCGCGTTCACCTCGCCGATGCGGTACCGGTCGGGCACGGGCACGTCGCTGTAGTAGGTGATGTTGGTGCGGTCACCGTCGACGGTGCGTAGCGCTTGGATCTCCACGCCGGGCAGGTCCAGCGGAACGAGGAACATGGTGAGGCTCTGATGCTTCGGGGCGTCAGGATCGGTGTTCGTGATCAGGTAGACGTATGACGCATTCTGCGCGTTCGACGTGAACATCTTCGACCCGTTGATGACCCACTCGTCACCATCGCGGACGGCGCGGGTCTTGGCGGTGGCGACGTCGGAGCCGCCTTCGGGCTCCGTGTAACCGAGGCACAGCCGGAACTCACCGGCCAATGTGCGCTCGAGGACCTCCTCTTTGAGCTCAGGGGAGCCGAACTGTTGAACGGCTCGCGCGACCATCGCCGTCGTCCCCCAGTGAAACCACGGCGTGTGAGCTTTACCGATCTCGAGGTCCCAGATGCGTTTACGGATGCGGCTGAAGCCGCCATCGGTCCCGGCGTTGAAGTCGGCGGCCAGGTAACCGGCCTTGCCGAGAGCCAGATGCACGCCCTCGTCGAAGTTCTCGCCGGTCTCGCGGTCGCGCTGGATGACCTCGTCGGTGACGAGATCGTTCAGGAACGACCTGAGGTCGTCCCTGAACGATTCGTCGTCAGCGGACAGTGCCACACGGGAGAAGTCCATTCCCGCTAGCGTGACACTTGCACGCTTATCTGTAAAGCCGGGTCAGTTTCCGAACTGCGCTCCGAATTGCGCTCCGAAGAAGTTGAAGCAGGCCGGCCCTTCGCAGTTCTGTCCCTCGCCGGGGAAGATCGCGACATTGAAGCCGCCCGTCGTTGTTGCCCGCGTCGTCGACTCCAGGGCCCACAAGGGCGAAGTTGAAGATGCCCTCGTTGTTACCGGAACCGTCTGCACCGCTACCGATGAGCGCGGTGTTCTGGGCGAATCCACCGAAGCCCGACGTGTTCGAGTTGTTTCCGGACCCCGTGGCAGCGCTACCGATCAGGCCGATATTGTTCGCGAAGCCGAAAGCACCGAGGTTGGTGTTGTTGCCGGATTCGTCGCTACGGCTCATCGACCGGGAATGCCTCATCTTTTTTTACTTCGGCGACAATTCTGTTGATCATGGAATCGGTTGGTTTCGATCATGAATCGAGCGTTATCTGATCATGGATCGCGGCAGTTCGCGGCAATCGCTAATCGCTTCCCGTCTATTTGCCGAAGGCCTGTCTCAAGGCAGTGCCCTGTAGTGCGTACAGTCCCCGGCTGGTCTCCCACTCCGGCAAAAACGAATCGAATCCGTGGCAGGTGCGGCTGAACACGTGCAGCTCGGTCGCCACGCCGGCCCGCAGCAGGCGTACCGCGTAGTCGATCGCTTCGTCGCGCAGCGGATCCAGCTCAGAACAGGTGATGAGTGCACTCGGCAGGCCGGACAGTTCCGCGCGGCGGGCCGGGGCCGCATCCGCGTGGCCGTCGCCGCCGGACAGATACAGGCGCCACATCGTCGCGACCGCCTGCCGGTCGAATCCGGGCGTCGAGTCGAATTCCTCCGTCGACGGCGTTGGCCGGTCGTCGAGCACGGGCTGATGCAACAGCTGGAACACAACCCGGGAAGCGTGGCGCTGCGCCAGGCAGGCCGCCAACGCACCGCCCGCGCTGCTACCTGCCACTGCCAGCCGACCGGCGTCGATGTCCAGCTTGTCGGCGTCGTCGACGGCCCAGTCGAGAACGGCCGTCGCATCATCGATGGCGGCGGGAAACGGGTGCTCTGGGGCCAGCCGGTAGTCGACGGAGATGACGGTGCACCGACCGCCCCTGGCGAGTTCCACGCACTGACGGTGATCGATGTCGAGGTTTCCCACCACGAAACCACCTGAGTGGCAGTAGATCACCGCCGGCGCCCGGGACGGGCCGCCTCGATAGATTCGCACCGGCACGGTACCGGCCGTCGTCTCTTCGATGCCGACATCGGTGACGTCGATCGTGCCTAACTCGTCGCGACGGCGCCGGTTCAGCGACTCACGAAATAAGGGAAGCACCTCAGCCGAGAGATTGACGCGCATTCCGGCGAGGTGACGAAGCGCCGGATCCAGCCTGTCCGCGATGTCCACCGCGGTCAACGGTGCTCCGCGGTATGTGTTCCAAGCTCGAGCGCGGGCTCCGGTCCAGGGGCCGTGAAGGTGTAGTCGGAGGCGTTGAACCGGCGGGTCATTCCCCAGAACGCGAAAGCGCTGCGCGGCCACTGTGTGACCACACGACCGTTGGCGGCGCGGAAGTAGTTGTGGCAGCGCGTCAACCACACCGTGCCCTGCATCCAGCCGTCGATCTTCTCGAGGTAGGCCGCCATGGCGTCCCGCCGAACTGCAACGTAGGTCCTGCGTTTGCGGCGCATGTGCTTCAAAGCGCGCACGATGTAGCGGGCCTGTGCCTCGAGCATGAAGATGACGCTGTTGGAGCCGACGTTGGTGTTGGGTCCGTACAACATGAAGAAGTTCGGGTAGCCGGGGACGGCCATCCCGAGGTACGCGTACGCCCCGTCGGCCCATGTGTCGCGCAGTGATGCTCCGCCCTCACCGACGACGTCGATCTGCCCCAGGTAGTCGGCGGCGGCATATCCGGTGGCACACAATACGACATCGACATCGAGTTCCGTGCCGTCCTCTGTCACCAGCGACTGGGACTTGAGATGACGCGCCGGACTCGACACCACCTCCACATGCGGCTGCGTCAGCGTCTGCAGGTAGTCCGTCGCGAACACGAGTCGCTTGCAGCCGAAGGGATGTTCGGGGGTCAGCCTGTCGCGCAGGTCGTCGTCGGTGACGATCGAATCGAGTTGATGCAGTGCAATGCCCTTGAACTCCTGCGTCTTGTCGCTTCCGTGCTCGATCACCCCGATGTTGGACTCGCTGCGCAACCAGAGCCGCGTCCGGTAGATCTTCTTGGCAAACGGCACGTGAGCGAACAGCCACTTCTCCCGCCCGGTGTAGGCGCGATCGGGCTTGGGAAGGATCCATGTCGGCGAACGCTGGACCGAGTACACCTTCTCGGCGACCTTGGCCACCTCCGGAATCAACTGCGATGCAGTCGATCCCGTGCCGAGGACGGCCACGCGGGCGTCACGGAGGTCGACCGACCGGTCCCAACGGGCGGTGTGCATGACGGTGCCGGTGAACGGTTCCCGCTCGAAGAGGTCGGGCAACACGGGTTGGGTGAACAATCCGACGGCTGACACCACGATGTCGAAGGTGAACCGCTCCCCTTCGCGTGTCGTCAGCGTCCAGGTGTCGCAGTCGGCGTCCCAGTTTGCGGCCACTATCTCGGTGTTCAGTTTGAGGTTCGGACCGAGTCGATAGCGCTCAGCGCACTCCTCGAAGTAGGCCAGAATCTCGGGCTGGGCGGACCACAGCCGCGACCAGTTCGGATTCAGATCGAACGAATACGAGTACAGGTGTGATTTGACGTCGCAGGCCAGTCCCGGATAGGTGTTGATCCGCCACGTGCCGCCGACGCCGTCTTCCCGGTCGAAGATGGTGAAGTCGCGAAAGCCGGCCTTGCGCAGAAAGATTCCCAGCGCCAGGCCGCCGGGCCCGGCACCGATGATTCCGACGGAAAGTGACGTGGCCACCGGCGTCATCCGATCTTCAGGATCTGGCCGCCGTCGACGACGAGCTCGGAGCCGGTGATGAACGACGCCTGCGTCGACGCCAGAAACGCCACAGCGTCGGCCACTTCGCCCGGCTCGCCGATCCGGCCGAACGCCGCCGTCCCGGCGAGCCGCGCCTGCGTCGCCGCGTCCAGCATCGGTGTCGCGATCGGTCCCGGGAACACGGCGTTGACCCGGATGCCCGACGGCGCGAGCTCGGCGGCGACCGCCTGGGTGAGTCCGCGCAGTGCCCACTTGGACGAGCCGTACGCCGTGTGGTTGGGGAACGGCCGGATCGCGCCCGTGCTGCACGTGTTGACGATGGCCGCGCCGTCGGCGGCGCGCAGATGCGTCAGGGTGGACCGAATTCCGAGGAACGGCCCGAGGCAGTTGAACCGCCAGCTCGACTCGAAACCTGCGGGAGTCTCGTCGTCGAGCGACGCACGGTGCAGGACACCGGCATTGTTGATCAAGGTCGTCAAGGACCCGAACCTCTCGACGGTCTCGCGCACTGCGGAGTTCCATTGCTCTTCGGAGGTGACGTCGAGCGGGACCGCGGCGACCCCGTCGAGGCCGTCGACCGACGCCGCCAGTTCGTCGGCGCGCATATCGCAGGCGGCCACCCGATACCCGTCGCGGTGCAGACGCTTGACGATGGCCGCGCCCTGCCCCCGCGCTGCGCCGGTCACCAGTGCGACCCGGTCCGTCATTGCGCCTCCTTCAGATGTTCGGCGGCGCCGCGCCGTAGTGCCTGCGACTCCGAGGCGAGAGTGATCATCCGGAAGCCCATCGCGGCCATGGCCTTTCCCGGCTTACCGGCGTTGGCATGAATGGCAGCGACGAGACCGGCGTCTGACGCGGCAGACTGTATGCGGGCGATCGCATCGAGCACGGCAGGCGTGCTCAGGCTCTCGACTGGACGGTGACCCAGCGAGATCGCCAGATCGGCCGGACCAACATAGACGCCGGAAAGGCCCGGCACGGCGCAGATCTCGGTGAGAGCCTGCAGACCCTTGGCCGTTTCGATCATCGCGAAGACGCTCGCCCTCGCTTCGTGATCGGCTGGATCGACCCCGAGGCTTGCGCGCAGCGGCCCGAAACTGCGTACGCCCGCGGGCGCGTACCGGGTGGCGGCCACCGCGGCGGCCGCCTGCTCGGGTGACTCGACCATCGCGATGATGACCGCGTCGGCGCCTGCGTCGAGCACCCGGCCGATCGCCGCGGGGTCGGCCGACGGCAGTCGCACGGCGGTCGCGATGGGGACGTGCTCGAGTCTGCGCAGCAGCAGCGCCACGTCGGCGTCGTCGAGATAGCCGTGCTGGAGGTCGAATCCGACGTAGTCGTATCCGGCAGCGGCGAACTCCTCGGGCCCGATGACGGTCGGCCCTACCACCCAGCCGCCGAATATCCGCTCCTTGGCGGCCAGTGCTTCCTGGAGTCTGCTGGGCGTCATCGAACAAGCGCAATCTTGATGCGGTCCGGCGTCGGCCTGCATGCGAGCTCGAAGGCGTCCTGCACCTGGTCGACATTGAACGTGTGTGTGACGTAGGCGGGAAGAAGGTCGGGATGTGCTCGCGCGAACTCGTCGGCGGCGCGCAGCATGCGGTGACGGTCCAGCGTCACACCGGATTTCAGCGTCAGGTTGTTGCGCAGCATGGTGCGCATGCTGATCGGATAGCTGTCGTCGTCGGCGACACCGAAATAGAAGACGGTTCCCCCGAACGCGGCGGCCTCGATCGCGTGGCCGAGCGTCGCGACCTGATGGCCGACGGCTTCGACGACGATGTCTGGTTTGTCGCGGGCATCGAGATGGCTGACCCACCGGTCGCTTGTGGAACGCACGACGGTGTCCACGCCGAAATCTCCTGCGACGCCGTCGCGGTCGATCGGGTCGACACCGGTGACCCGGCGGGCACCCGCCGCCTTCGCCGCATACGAGAACAACAGACCGATCGACCCCTGGCCGATCACGGCGACGTGTCGTCCTGCCAGTGCCGGAAGCTGCTCGATCGCATACAGCACGCACGCCAGCGGTTGCAGCGCCACCGCATGCTGCGGTGACAATGACGGGTCGAACGGCGCGAGGCCGTCACCGTCGGCGACCACGCATTCCATCAACCCGTCGAAGCCCGAGGCCCAACCGACGACCCGGTCGCCGACGCCGTGGCTGCGGTGTCTGCTGGCGACGACCTCCCCGACGATCTCGTGGATCGGGAAGCCGTCCATGTCGGCCACACTCGTCCCGACGTCGCCTGCCAGCCTGCCCTGAAAACCACGGAAGCCGGGAAGGTCGCTGCCGCACACCCCCGCCGCGATGAAGCGGACGAGCACCTGCCCTTCGCCCAGCGAGTCGGCCGTCTTCCCCGGAATATCGACCCGCTCAAAAACGTACGGGGCCACCAGCCGATACGACCACACCTCAGTCGCCCTCCGCCGCAACCTCGACAGGAACACAGTTCCACCCCCACTGGAAGCTCGACGGCGGCCGCGACGCCGACTCGCTGACGACGTGGAAGTCCCGCACCCGTTTGAGCCACTCGGACACCAGGATCGTGATCTCGAGCCGGGCCAGATGCACGCCGAGACAGAAGTGCTGCCCTCGGCCGAAGGCCAGCAGGCGCTCGATCGTTCGATCCCAGACGAAATCGTCGGGATGGGGGTACTCGCGTTCGTCGCGGTTGGCGGAGGCGAGCAGCGTGATGATCCGCTGGCCCGGTTGGATGGTGGTGCCGTGAATTGCGAACGGTTTGCGCACAGTGCGCGCGAACCACTGCGCCGGTGCGCAGTAGCGGATCATCTCCTCGCGTGCCTTGGGCACCCGTGCGTCGATGTCGGCGCGGACAGCGGCTAATTGGTCGGGCCGCAGCCCCAACTCCCACAGTCCGTGCGCGACGATCTTCGGCACGGTTTCGGTGCCGCCGATGAAAACGCCGAGCATCTGGGTCGCCGCCTCGATGTCGGTCAACGGCGAGCCGTCGGGCAGCCGGTAGTCGATCAGCTTGGCGGCGATCGGCAGGTCGTCGGCTTCACCCGCGCGGGCTCGCGCCACGATCGGCACCAGATATTCCAGATACCCGGGTCGCGCGTGTGCGACCTCCACCCCGCTGCCCGGCTGGGCGAGGCTTCCCGCGTTGACGGTGGCCAGTACGTCGGGGGCCAGATCGACAGGCAAGCCCAACAATTCGCACACCACCGATGCGGCGACGATCCCGCCGTAGTCCTGTGTCAGATCAAAGGTCCCGCGTGGCAGAAGTTCGTCGAGGCGCTCGTTGGCCAGCTCGCGGATGCGCTCGGCGAGCCCTGCGACCGACCTCGGCCGGAACGGGCCGGAGGTGCAGCGGCGGACGCCGTCGTAGATCGGGTTGTCGAAGTTCGCGTGAAACGGCATCGGATGAAGCGGTGGGTCGGCCACCGGACCGTCGTTGTGCGCCGCCAGAACCGTTGCGGCAGGAAGCGTTCCCTCGGACGCGACGAAGGTGCCGTCGTTGACTTCCAGCACGTCCCAGATGTCGGAGAACCGGGACAGCGCATAGGTGTCCCACTTCTCGATATAGTAAACGGGGTGTTCGTCGCGCAGGACGCGGTAGTACGGCAGCGGGTCGGCCATCACCGCCGGATCGAATGGATCGTACGAGAAGTGCTGCCGCACAGGTGTGGTCATTGCAGCGGCGACGGAGGTAGCGCCTGCAGGATCGAGTCCTCCCAGCCGTCGCGCAGTGCGGGTGCGACGCTCATCCAGGTGACGATCTCCGCGGGCGGACTGTCCTTCCAGGACGGGTAGTGGTTCTCGAAGCAGTCCCAGCCGCCTTCGAGCGCCCAATAGTGAATGACCTCGTTGAACCGGAAGGTGGTGATGAACGAGCCCAGCCACATCTTGCCGGTGCTCTCCGACCAGGGAACGTACAGGCGCTCGAGCTCGCGGATGTAGTCGTCCTGGCGGCCCGGCTTGCTCTGCATGATCTCCTGGATCACCAGGCCCGCCGTGAAGTTCGCGTCCTCGAGTTGGGCCAGCGTCCTGTTGCTCCGGCCGGCGTACATGATGCGGCCCTCACCCGAAGCGCCGATCGCCGACAGGAAGGCCGACCATTTCGCCTGCGCCGCCTCGTGACTGCCGCCGCGCGACTGCGCGCGGCCGATCCGGGCGTAGTCGGCGAACGCGTCGATCTCCCAGATGACGGTCACCTGCGGCCAGTGCCCGTTGAACGGCGTCGTCTCCCAGATCGCGAACAGCCTCGCGCCGAGTTCCTCCATCATCGGCTGATAGACGTCGACGAAGGTGGCGGTGAACTGCTCGCTTTCCCCCGAGCCGAGATCGATGGTCTCGTGCAGGTAGAGAAGGGTGTGGCTGTGATACTTCTTCATTGTCATGCTCGATCACCGCAGGCAGTTGACACTGGCACCCAGCGAGCGTGACACTTATGGCGTGTTTTGTAAAGGTGCCGGATGGTCCTGAAGCCACTGGCAAACGGTTTCTGCTTCGGCGAGGGCCCCCGCTGGTTCGAAGGTCTGCTGTGGTTCTCCGACATGCTCGGCGAAGCGGTGCACACCGTGGACCTGCACGGCGACTTGACCACCCTGCCGCTTGCCGGACACGCTCCTGCGGGGTTGGGGTTCCGGCCCGACGGGTCGCTGCTGATCGCCTCGACCGAGCGTCGCACGGTGCTGCGCTATGACGGCGAGGCGGTCGCAACCGTCGCCGACCTGTCGGATGTCGTGCCGGCGAACATCGGCGACATGGTGGTCGACGGGCACGGCCGCGCGTACATCGGCTCGCAGGCGTTCGAGGGCGGCGTCATCGTGCGGGTCGACCCCGACGACGCGGTCACTGTCGTGGCCCAGGACCTCGACTTCCCGAACGGGATGGTCGTGACGCCGGACGGGTCGACGCTCGTCGTCGCCGAGTCGGTCGGCAGGCGGTTGACGGCGTTCGCGATCGGCGCCGACGGGTCGTTGTCGGGGCGCCGGATCTTCGCCGACGGACTCGACGGGCCGCCCGACGGCATCACGCTCGACGCCGAAGGCGGGGTATGGGCGGCGATGACGCTGGCGCATCAGTTCGAGCGAATCGTCGACGGCGGCACCGTCACCGACCGGATCGACATCGGCGACCGCACCGCGATCGCCTGTGCCCTCGGCGGTCCGGAACACCGCACATTGTTTCTGCTGTCGAGTACCGACGCCTATCCCCAACGGCTCGTCGGGACGAAACTGTCCCGGCTGGACGCCACCACCGTCGAGATCCCGGGAGCCGGTTCGCCGTGAGCGACTCGTACTACGAACTGATCGACGACGCGGATCCGCGGGGCGAACGATTCCTCGCTACCGACTTGGTGCGCAGCACGTGGTCGGCCGCCATCCAGCACGGCGCCCCGGTGTCGGCGCTGCTGACCCGCGCGCTGGAGCGCTGCGAGGCACGCGACGACACCCGATTGAGCCGCGTGCTCGTCGACCTGCTGGGCCCAGTGCCCGCCGAAGGCGACATCTGGGTGCGCGCCCGGCGGGAGCGGTCCGGCAGGCAGATCGAACTGATCACCGCCGAGATGTCCGCGGTCGGGCCGGATGGTCAGCCACGTCCCGTCGCCAAGGCGAGCGGTTGGCGGCTGCAGAACCTCGACACCGCTGAACTAGTACACGCTCCTGCTCCCCCACTGCGACCCGTCGACGAAGCGCGGAGCCGCGACCTGAAGAAGGACTGGGATCGCAACTACGTGCACAGCCTCGACTGGCGGTGGCTGACCGAACCGCTCAACAAGGGGCCGGGCGAGTCATGGATCAAACCGGAGGCCGATCTCGTCAAAGGCGAGACCATGACCGCGCTGGAGCGGTTGTTCTCGGTCGCCGACTGCGCCAACGGAATCGGATCCAAGCTCGACATCAGAAAATGGATGTTCATGAACACCGACCTGGTCGTGCACGTGCACCGGGTTCCCGACGGCGAGTGGGTCGGCATCCGCGCCGAGACCAACTACGGCCCCGACGGTATCGGCACCACGATCGGCACGCTGTTCGACGAGGCGGGCGCCATCGGCGCGATTCAGCAGTCCGTGCTGTTGCGCCCCACGCCCGGCCGATGACGCGCTAGTCGACCAACCGCAGAGCCGCTGCGGGACACTGGGTTACGGCCTGCTGCATGCGGTCGCGATCTGACTCCGGCTGCTCGCCCCCCTCGATGCGCACTGTCCCGTCGTCCTGCACCTCGAACACGTCCTCGGCGATGGATTCGCAGATGCCGTGCCCCGTGCACTTGTCGAGGTCCACTTCGACGCGCATGATCACTCCTACCGAACGCGGGCTTCGATGCGTTTCACGCCGTGCACGAAGTTGCTGTACAGCAGATCGGGCTCGCCGAACTCGACGGTCGTGAGGCGGGTCAGCAACTCCCGGAACAGGTTCCGCAGCTCGGCCTTGGCGAGCTGGCTGCCGAGGCAGAAATGGGGACCGCCGCCGCCGAAACCGAGATGCGGGTTGGACGCCCGTTGCACATCGAATGCCCCCGGGTTGTCGAAGACCGCCTCGTCGCGGTTGGCAGAGCAGTAGAACAGCCCGACCTTGTCGCCTGCGGCAACGGGCTGGCCGTTGATCTCGGTATCGACCGTCGCGAAGCGCGCGAACTGGATCACCGGCGAGGCCCACCGAACGAACTCCTCGATCGCCGGCCCGATTCGGCCTTCGAAGTCGTCGGCCAACCAGTCGCGCTGCGCGGGGTTCTCGACGAGAGCCATCATCGCGTGCGTAGTGGCCTGCTTAGTGGTGTCGTTGCCCGCCGACGCCAGCAGGATGAGAAAGGCGCCGATCTCCTCGTCGGTCAGCTTCTGCCCGTCGACCTCCGCGTTGACCATGCTGGTCATCAGATCGTCGCCGGGGTTGGCGCGGCGGAACTTCGCCAGCTCGACGCCTGTGTTCGACAGCAGGGTGATCTGCGCGACGGGATCGGCCGCGCGTTCGTCGGCGCCTGCGTACTCTTCGTCGCTCATGCCGAAGAGCTTCTCGGCCGCGTAGGCAACGTCGGGCTGGTCGGCGGGTGGCACCCCGAGCATGTCCATGATCGTGCGCATCGGCAATTTCGCCGAGCATGCGGAGACGAACTCGACGTCACCCGCGCCGACGAGGTCGTCGACGATGGCGACCGCGTTCCGGTGGATCTGCTCGGAGATCTGACGAACATTGCGCGGCGTGAACGCCGAGCTGATCAGGCGCCGGTACACCGTGTGCTGCGGCGGATCCATGCTCAGGAAGAACGACGCGAACCGCTGAATCTCGGCGGGCATCGGGTTGAGCGCAACGCCGTCCGCGGACGTGAACAACTCGGGATGCTGGCTGACGAACGCGATGTCGGCGCGCCGCGTCAGCGCCCAGAACCCCGGTTCCTCCATACCGAACATCGACTCGAACGGCCGGTGCCAGGTGAGCCCGTCACCGGCGCGGAGCTGCGCGAACGTCTCGTCACGGACGGCGAACGGCCGACTCCAGAAGTCATGAGACGTGAGGTCGACCTCGCTGTGCTCGCGTGCCTGAACGGGGGCTGCTGTCACAGTTTTAGCGTGACATTTCGACGGAAATTTGTAAAGCTATCCCGATGACGGACGCGGTGGTCGACGAGGACAACTCGACGCGCCAGCGCATCCTGGCCGCGACCGCTGAGGTGCTGGGCCGCAACGGCATGACGAAGTTGAGCCTGTCCGAGGTGGCGCTGCAGGCAGGCGTTTCGCGGCCGACCCTCTATCGCTGGTTCGCATCGAAGCGTGATCTGCTCGACGGCTTCGTGGTCTGGGAACGCAAGTACTACGAGCGCGCCGTCGCCGACGCGACGGCCGGTCTGCCCGCGGGTGAAAAGCTCGACGCCGCACTGCGCGTCATCGTCGAGTACCAGCAGTCCTATCCCGGCCTCCGCATGATCGACATCGAACCCGCACAGGTGATCCGCCGGCTGGCCCGCGTCATTCCGCTGATGCGCGACCGGCTCGAGCGCCTCGCGCTGGGCCCCGACGCCGCGCTCGCCGTCGCGACCGCCGTGCGAGTCGCGGTGTCGCACTACCTGGTTCGCAGCGACGACGACGACCAGTTCCTGGCGCAGCTGCGCCATGCCGCAGGCGTCAAGCGCGCCGCGACCTGAGTTCGGCGAGCACGGCCTCGGTGTGCTCGCCGACCGCGGGAGCTGCCGACCGGGTCTCCCACGGAGTGCCGTGGAAATCGGCAGGCGTGGCCACCATCGCGACACTGGAGTCGCCGTCGGGCACATACACGACGCCGCCTGCGGCGTGGAACTGCTCATCGGCGACGACGTCCTCGAGCGAGTTGATCGGCGACCAGAAGAAATCGGGCTCTGCCGCAAAGAGTTCCGCCCATTCGTCGAGCGGCCTCGTCGCGAAGATCTGGTCGAGAGCCTTGATGATCTCCACTGAGTTGGCCGCGCGGTCGCGCGGTCGCGGATAGGCAGAGAGCCAGTCGGGACGGTCGACGACCCGGCACAGCGGACCCCAGTGCCGGTCGACATCGAGGCCGACGATCCAGAACCTCTTGCCGTCGCCCGCGGCGTAGTTGTTCATGCACGGATTGCCCATCGACTCGCGCTGCCCGATCGCGATGGCGTGACCGGTCATCAGGAACGTGTTGAGGTCGAAGCTGACGGTGTACGCGCCCTGTCGGTACAGCGAGGTGGATACCAGCTGGCCGACGCCGGTGCGCTCGCGGGCGACCAATGCAGCGGAAACCGCTGCCACCAAGGTCATCCCAGCCGAGTGGTCGCCCATGCCGCCGCGCTGAAACGGCGGCGTCTCCCCTGGCCGGGTCAACAGGTGGGCAATCCCCGCGCGCGCCCAGAACGCGGCGACGTCGTACGCCGCCCGGTCGGCGTCCGGTCCGGTGTCGCCGTAGCCGGTGATCATCCCGTAGATCAGGCGCGGGTTGAGTGCGGCGACCGCCTCGAAGTCCAGCCCGATACGGCGAAGCGCGACGGGGCGCACGTTGGTGATGAAAACGTCGGCACCGCTGAGCAATTCAAGCGCGTAGCCTCGGCCCTCGTCGGTACCGAGGTCGAGCACGACGCTGCGCTTGCCGCGGTTGTCCATCTCGAAGGGCGGGCTGCCGCCGTCCTCGAGGCCCAGCATCCGGCCGAACATGCGGGCCGGATCGCCGGACGCCGGTTCGATCTTGACGACGTCGGCGCCCCAGTCGGCCAGGATTCCGCCCGCCGCAGGGCCCGCGACCCACACGCCGAGTTCGACGACCTTGATGCCCTCCATCGGCCCGGCCATGACCAATCCCTTCCCGACGCTTTACAAATTCGCTCACCTTTGTAAAGCTTGCGTGGCTACAGACCAAGACTAGGAGGTCGGCGCGTGCCGCAGACAGCGAGCCGGGTGCGACCCGCGATCGCACTGGCCGCCCACCTGGGCCGGGGAGCGCAACGCGTCGTGACGGATCTGGCCGTCGGACGGGCCCGATCGCTGCCCCGGACCGTCGCAGACCTCGACGCCCGGTTCCTGTCACAGCTGATGGGCGCCACCGTGACGTCGGTGTCGGTCCTCGGCGGCGACGCGGGCACATCGTCGCGAGCGAGGCTGGCGCTGACCGGTGACGGCGTGCCGTCGTCGGTGTTCGTCAAGATGCCCGCCGCGACCGCCGCCACCCGCATGATGGGCGAGGTCGGCAGGCTCGCGCTGACCGAGACCCGCTTCTACCAGGAGCTCTCCTGTGGGCTGACCGGCGTGCCGAAGACATACGGCTCCGTGTTCGACAGCGTCACCGGCCGATTCGTGCTGGTCCTCGAGGATCTCGCCGTCGACCCCTGCGAGTTCCCTGACACGCTGCACCCGCTCACGGCAGATCAGGCACGCCAGGTGGTCGAGCTGCTGGCCCGGCTGCACGCGACCTTCTGGGAACGGGTGCCTCGCTGGGTGTACACCGCCTCTGCCGACAGCGCCACGCTGATCGTCAGTCCGCTGTTGAAGGCCTCCGCGCGACGTATAGCCACCAAGACCGACATCCCCGTCGAGCACGGCCGATTCATCGACGAGAACTACCGGGCCGCCTCCGCCCTCATCGACAGGTCACCCAACACCGTGATGCACGGTGACGCGCACCCAGGAAATGTCTACTTCCGCAACGGCGAAGCGGGGCTGCTGGACTGGCAGGCGGTGCGCCGCGGGCACCCGGGACGCGAGCTGGCCTACACGCTGGTGACCGGGCTGGCCACCGAGATCCGACAGGTCCACGAACGCGACCTGCTGGACCACTACCGACAGGTGCTCGCCGAGTCGGGAGGGCCGACGTTGGACCGCGACGAGTTGTGGGACCGCTACCGCACCGGCGCGCTGTACGCCTACGTCGCCCCGCTGATCGCCGCGGGAATGGGTGGGATGCAGGCCGAGGACATCGCGATCGAGGGTGTCCGACGCGGCGTGGCCGCGCTCGACGACCTCGACACGGTTGCACTTTTGAAGAAGTCGCTGTGACCCAGGCTCTACGATCAGGGAGACCCGACGATTGAGAGCTGACGTGAACGAACCAGTACGCGCCCAGCACGACACGTCAGAGGTTGCCGGAGACACGTCGACCCGACGCCGGATCCTGGTGGCGACCGCGGAAGTGCTCGGCCGCAGCGGCCAGACGAAACTCAGCCTTTCGGAGGTGGCGCTGCAGGCGGGCGTCTCCCGCCCGACTCTGTACCGCTGGTTCGCCGACAAGAGCGAGTTGCTGCAGGCGTTCGGCGTCTACGAACGCGAGATGTTCGACACCGGGATCGGCAGGGCGACGGCGGGTCTGCGGGGCAACGACAAGCTCGACGCGGCACTGCGATTCATCGTGGAATACCAGCAGTCGTACTCCGGGGTTCGACTGGTCGACATCGAGCCGGAGGTCGTCATCGCGCAGCTGACGCGGATCATTCCGATCATGCGGACCCGGCTTCTCAAACTGCTGTCGGGCTCCAACAGCGATATCAAGGCCGCGACCGCGATCCGGGTCGCGGTGTCGCACTACATCGTTCGGAGCGACGACGGCGATCAGTTCCTCGCCCAGCTTCGTCACGCGGTCGGCATCAAGCCGGCCACGTGATGGATCCCCAACAGGTCAGCGACGAACTCGCGATCGCCGCACTACTCAACAGATATGCGCGCGCGGTCGACACCAAGGACTGGGAGCTGTATCGGTCGGTGTTCACCGACGACGCCCAGATCGACTACTCGGCCGATGTGTTCGTGGGCTCACTCGACGGGGCGATCGAGTTCTTCACCGGACTCTTCTCGGAGCTGGTCACGATGAGCATGCACTACATCACCAACGTCGAGTCGACCATCGACGGCGACACCGCGCAGGTGCGCGCGATGTTCTACAACCCGACGCAGTTCTCCGATGTTGCGGGCACTGCCACATTCGGCGGCTACTACTACCACGACCTGATCCGCACTCCGCACGGCTGGCGCAGCAGACATCTGCGCGAGGAGATGGTGTGGACGACCAACTCCACGGGCACAAATCAGGCCTGAGCCGCCAATTGCCCACAGGCGGCCGCGATTTCGCGGCCACGGGTATCTCGCACCGTGCACGACACCCCGCGCTCGCGGACCCGCCTGACGAACTCCCGTTCCGCGGCCTTCGGGCTGGCATCCCACTCGCTGCCTGGCGTCGGGTTCAGCGGAATCAGGTTGACGTGAACCAGCGGGCCGAGCGCGCCGTGAAGCCGCTTGCCCAGCAGATCGGCCCGCCACGGCTGGTCGTTGACGTCGCGGATCAGCGCGTATTCGATCGACACCCGCCTGCCCGTCACGTCCGCGTAATACCTTGCGGCGTCAAGGGCTTCGGACACCTTCCACCTGTTGTTCACCGGCACCAACGTGTCGCGCAACTCGTCGTCTGGGGCATGCAACGACAGCGCGAGCGTGACGCCGAGCCGCTCGTCGGCCAGCTTGCGGATCGCAGGCGCGAGACCGACCGTCGACACCGTCACCGAACGCGCCGAAATACCGAACCCGTTCGGCGGCGGTGCGGTGATGCGGCGAACCGCCGCGAGCACACGGTTGTAGTTGGCCAGCGGCTCACCCATGCCCATGAAAACGATGTTCGAGAGGCGGCCGCCGCGCGCGATGCCGTCGCCGTCGCGGTCCCGCAATTCCACTGCCGCTGCACGCACCTGCTCGAGGATCTCGGCCGTCGACAGGTTGCGTTTGAGGCCGCCCTGCCCCGTCGCACAGAACGGGCACGCCATCCCGCATCCCGCCTGTGACGAGATGCACACGGTGTTGCGCTGCGGATACCGCATCAGCACCGACTCGAACGTCGTGCCGTCGACCGCGCGCCACAGCATCTTGCGGGTCTCCCCGGCATCGCACTCGATCTCCGACGCGGCCTCCAGCAGCCGCGGAAACAGCGCGCCTGCGACCTGCTCGCGCACGGCGGCGGGCAGATCGGTCATGGCCTGCGGGTCGGCGATGAACCGGCCGTAGTACTGGTTGGCCAGCTGTTTGGCGCGAAACTTCGGCAACCCGAGTTCGGCTACGGCGTCGGCACGGCCTGCCTCGTCGAGGTCGGCGAAGTGGCGCGGCGGCATCGCGCGTCGCGGTGGGTCGAATACCAGCGGCAAAGAGGTCGGCATGGGCTTTTGTCAGTATCCCATCCCGCGTTGGCGGAAATTGATTGGCGCTGAGTTCCGTTGGTCGCAACCATGGAGCGCATGAGCCTGCCGACGATGCCCGCCCGGACAGCCTCCGTCCTGACGTTCTTCTATGCGATGGGCTACCCGATTGGCGCGCTTGCCGTTTCGGCGATGTCCCCGATGGCGGTGCTGGTTTTCCGCTTCGGATTGGCTGGCGGAATTCTGTCCGGATGGGTGTTGGCGGCACGGGTGAGCTGGCCGCGAGGCCGCACGCTGGTCCATGTACTGGTGAGCGGACTGCTCGGCCAGGCGCTGCAGTTCATCTGCCTCTACGTGGCGCTGATGCTCGGCGCCCCCGCGGGTGTTGGGAGCGGTGATCATCTCGATGAACCCGGTCGTCACCACGGTGCTTGCGGCGATGTTCCTTTCCGAGAGGCTGACGTGGGGCCGGGTCACCGCGCTCATCCTCGGCGTGGTCGCTGTGCTCGCAGCGTGCGCGGGTCGACTGATCAGTGTCGGGGGCGTGGACGCCGCGGTTCTGCTGCTGGCGGTGGCACTGCTCGCTGTCGCCGGCGGCGGTGTCTACCAGCAGCGGTTCTGCTCCGACGTCGATTTCCGGGCGATGGCCGCCCTCCAGAACCTGGTCTCCCTCGCACCGGTGGCCGCGCTGCTGTTCGTGCTGCCGTGGTCGGTGACCGATCCGTGGAAGGCGGTCATGGCCGTAGCCGCGGTGGTGCTCTTCAACGCGACGACAGCGATGACGTTCTACGTGCGTGCCATCGGCAAATACGGCGCGGCCGCGGTGGCGATGCTGTTCGCGGTGATCCCCGCCGTCGCGGGCCTGCTCTCCTGGCTGATGCTCGGTCAGCGCCCCGACATCGGGATCGCCGTCGGGTTGGTGGTCGGTGCGGCGGCCTGCTGGATCAATGCGAGGACGTCGCGTCAGCAGCGTCAGGAGGCAGGCGAGCCGACGGTTTCCGTCATCCGGGCCGACTCGCCCGCGAGGTAGGCGCCTGGGGGCTGGCGGAGTCGAGGTTTTGTCGGTGTTCGAATGTATGTTCGAAGTATGTCAGGGGTTGCGGTGCGGGAGGCGATGGCGGATCTGCGCGCGGCCTACGACGCGTTCGCTGCCACCGACTTCGACGCGTTGACCCGCGCCGAGGTGGTGGCGGTGATCGACGAGCTCGAGATGCTGGGCTGTCAGTTGCCGACCCAGAATCATCGGCTGTTGGCCCGGTTGCAGGCCGAGACCACGCCCAAGGCGATGGGCGCCAAGTCGTGGAACGAGGTGTTGCGGGTGCGGTGGCGGCTCTCCAGCGCGGAGGCGTCGCGGCGGCTGGGTGAGGCCGCCGACCTCGGACCCCGCACCAGCCTGACCGGGCAGCCGTTGGCGCCGCTGCTGCCGGCGGTGGCTGCGGCGCAGGCGGCCGGGTTGATCACCGGCGAGCACGTCAAAGAGCATCCGCAACGCGGTCAAGCAATTGCCGATATGGGTCGACACCACCACCGCCTCGCAATTCGAGGTGGACCTGGTCCGCGTCGCGGCCGGGGTGGGGCCCAAAGAGTTACGCGATACCGCCGAGTTGCGGCTGTTCCTGTTGGATCAGGACGGCCCCGCACCCGATGACGCCGAACGGGCACGCAAACGACGCGTGACTGTCGGGCGGCAGGGCCGTGATGCGATGGTGTCGGTCAGCGGCGAGCTGACACCGGAGGCGTGGGCGGTGTGGGAGGTGATCTTCG
This sequence comes from uncultured Actinomycetota bacterium, assembly GCA_963786995.1. Lineage (GTDB taxonomy): Bacteria > Actinomycetota > Actinomycetes > Mycobacteriales > Mycobacteriaceae > Mycobacterium. The sequence goes on from CAWBBH010000014.1 coordinate 1,074,117, forward strand.
CCAAGTACGCCGCCCCGGGGATGTGCAATCCCGCCGACGACGAGCCCTGCACCTCAGGCACCCCGACCCAGGCCCAGATCGACAACGATGACCGCAGCCTGGCCCAGCGCCAGCACGATGCGCTGCTGGCGGTCGGGCGCATCGCGTTGATGAGCGGTGAGCTCGGTCAGCTCAACGGGCTGCCGGTCAGCGTGATCATCCGCACCACCCTGCAAGATCTGGAAAGCCGCGCCGGGATCGGCGTCACCGGCGGGGGCACCAAACTGCCCATCGCCGACGTCATCAAGATGGGCGGCCACGCCAACCATCACCTCGCGGTGTTCGACGGCGCCACCGGCCACGCGCTGGACCTGTACCGCGCCAAACGGGTCGCTTCCCCGGCGCAGCGGATCATGCTGATCGCCCGCGACGGCGGCTGCACCAAACCCTGCTGCGCCGTCGGCCCTACGGCTGCGAAGCCCACCACGCCAAAACCCCCTGGCGCCACGGCGGCCACACCAACGTCAACGACATGGCGCTGGCCTGCGGCACCGACAACCGCGACGCCGAGGACGGCTGGACCACCGCCATCAACGCCCGCGGGGAATGCGAATGGACACCACCGCCCGATCTGGACCACGGCCAATCCCGCATCAACTACCACCACCGCCCCGAAGCACTCCTCAGACCACCAGACGAGGATCAGGCGACCCACCGGAGCCGACGCAGCTGAACGTCAAGCCACACAACGACACTCACGCCGAACCCGGACATCTCGACCCCACCGAAACACCCGGCGGACCCGAACCACCCGACAACCAAGCCGCCTAACCCCCACACCGCCAGCAGCCACCGTGGACGTTGCGCGGCTATGCAAGCAGCGTCAGGACGACCCAGCCGGCGACGGCCGACGGCAGCATCGCGTCGATGCGGTCCATGATCCCGCCGTGGCCGGGAAGCAGCGTGCCCATGTCTTTGATGCCGAGATCGCGTTTGACCTGAGATTCGACGAGGTCGCCCAGCACGCCGGTGACGACGAGGAACAACCCGAGCGGCATCCCGACCCATGCGGGCCGGTCGAGCAGGAACGCCACCGACAGCACCGCCGCTGCGATGCCGAAGAGCAGCGATCCGCCAAAGCCCTCCCAGGACTTCTTCGGGCTGATCGCGGGCACCATCAGGTGCTTGCCGAACAGCACCCCGGCGACATAGCCGCCGATGTCGGCGAACACAACGGTCACGATCACGGTGAACGTCCGGGCGCCGCCATGGTCCTGGAAGATCAGCAGCGCACTGAAGCTCGCGAAGAGCGGGACCCACGTGGCCAGCAGCACGGTCGCCGAGATGTCACGCAGGTAGTGGACCGGCGCCTCGCGGATACCCTGGCCCACCAGCCGCCAGACCATGCACACGACGATCGTGGCGCCGTAGGCGCCCAATAGGCCCGCCGGGCCGTAGTAGGTCAGCCAGATCATCGCCACACTGCCCACCAGCAGTGGTGCGACGGGCAGTTCGTATCCCGCTTCCCGCAGTCGCTGGATCACCTCGTGGATGGCGATCGGGATGAAGACGGTCAGAACCGGTAGCCAACCGATCGGCCAGAACAGCAGGACGCCGATCGCCATCCCACCGAGCAGGACGCCTACACCGATGGCCGCAGGCAGATTGCGGCCGGCGCGCGATTTCTTCGGCGGCTCCTCGACCGGGGTGTCAGACACGGGATCTGCTTGCTGCTCGGCCATCACACCTCGAGCAGTTCGCCTTCTTTGTGCTTGACGAGGTCGTCGATCTGGCTGGTGTAGGTGTGCGTGGTCTTGTCGAGTTCCTTTTCGGCGTGTTTGACCTCGTCCTCGCCCGCCTCGCCGTCCTTCTTGATGCGGTGCAGCTCCTCCATCGCCTTGCGGCGGATGTTGCGCACCGACACCCTGGCGTCCTCGCCTTTGGCCTTGGCCTGCTTGACCAGCTCGCGGCGGCGCTCCTCGGTCAGCTGCGGGATCGACACGCGGATGACGTTGCCGTCGTTGGACGGGTTGACGCCGAGGTCTGAGTTACGGATGGAGTCCTCGATCGCCTTCAGCTGCGACTGCTCGTACGGCTTGATGACGACAAGCCGGGCCTCGGGCACGTTGATGCTGGACAGCTGGGTGATCGGGGTCGCCGACCCGTAGTAGTCGATCGAGAGCCGGGAGAACATGCCCGGGTTGGCGCGGCCCGTGCGGATGGACGACAGGTCGTCGCGCGCGACGGACACCGCCTTCTCCATCTTCTCTTCGGCATCGAAGAGGGTTTCGTCGATCACGAATGCTTCCTCACGTGGTGGTGACCAGTGTTCCGATCTTCTCACCTGCGACCGCTCGCGCAATATTGCCGTCGACAAGAAGATTGAACACGAGGATGGGCATGCCGTTGTCCATGCACAGGCTGAACGCGGTGGCGTCCGCGACGGCAAGGCCTCGTTCGATGACTTCCCGGTGGGTGATCGCGGTGATCATCTGGGCGTCGGGAACCGACCGCGGGTCGGCGGTGAACACCCCGTCGACCGCCTTGGCCATCAGAACGACCTCCGCGCGGATCTCAAGAGCGCGTTGTGCGGCGGTGGTGTCGGTGGAGAAGTACGGCAGGCCCATACCCGCACCGAAAATCACCACGCGGCCCTTCTCGAGGTGCCGCTGTGCCCGCAGCGGAATGTAGGGCTCGGCGACCTGGCCCATCGTGATGGCGGTCTGCACCCGCGTTGCGATGCCTTCCTTCTCCAGGAAGTCCTGCAGCGCAAGGCTGTTCATCACCGTACCGAGCATGCCCATGTAGTCCGAGCGGGTGCGCTCCATGCCGCGCTGCTGCAGCTGGGCGCCGCGGAAGAAGTTCCCGCCGCCGATGACGACAGCAACCTGCACACCGCTGCGGACCACCTCGGCGATCTGGCGGGCCACCATGGCCACCACGTCGGGATCGAGGCCGACCTGGCCGCCGCCGAACATCTCGCCGCCGAGCTTGAGCAGGACGCGCGAATACATCGGCCGGCTCGGCAAGGCGTCGGCGCCGTTGGTGGTAGTTGCCTCCGCCATCCGATTCCTCCGGGGTCTTCGCATGAGATCGCCATCCCGGAGTTCGCGCGGGACGGCTACCCCCAATCCTGCCTCATAGCGGCCCCTCAGCCACTACGGGGTGGGCCCGGCGCGGTTAGCCGAGATGCGCCGAGAGCAGCCAGGCGCCGACCGATTTGCGGCCGTTCGGCTCGTCGCGGACGTCTATGCCGCCGAAGGCCTCGAGGAACCCGGCGTGCTCGTCGGGCACTTGAGCGTGGATGCGGGCGGGCCTGATCTCGTCGATCTCCCAGTATTTGCCGACGACATCGCGGAGCTCGTCCTCGGTCACCGCGTTGACCGGCGAGTCCGCGGGCATGCCGGCAGCGTCGAACACCAGCACGAAGTACGACGCGCCAGGCGCCGCCGCCCGCACAATGGACTGCTGGTAACCCTCGCGCAGCTCGACCGGCATGGAGTGGAACAGGGTCGAGTCGATGATCGTCCCGAACCGGCCGTCGTAGCCGGTGAAGTTGCTGATGTCGGCGACCTCGAAGGTGGCGTTGGCCAGTCCGCGCGTGGCGGCCTCCTCCTTGGCGATCTTGATGGCGGTCTCCGCGGCATCCAGCCCGACGGTGTTGTGGCCCTTCTCCGCGAGGTGCAGCGCCGTCGCCGCCTCGCCGCAGCCGGCGTCGAGAACATCCCCGTGGACCTTGCCCGCGTCGATCAGCGCCTGGATCTCGGGCTGGGGCTCTCCGATGCTCCACGGCGGGCGAAACCCCTTGAACTCGTCGGACTCTCCGCGGTAGGCCGATTCGAACATCTCTTGTTCTGGTTGCGTGGTCATACCCCAGGTATATCAACTAGGTTGATATATGTCAATATGCTTGATATGAGTGAGTTCCTCGAGGACCAGCCTCTCGGCTACCTGCTGCACAGGGTGGCCACGGCGCTGCGCTCCGAGGTCACCTCGACCGTGCTGGATCCGCTGGGTTTGGCCTTCCCGCAATACATCTGCATGCGCATCCTCGACCGCTATCCGGACCGCTCGAACGCCGAATTGGCGCGCGACACCAACGTGAGCCCGCAGGCGATGAACATGGTGCTGCGGGGGCTGGAGGACCGCGGCCTGGTCAGCAGACCCGCGAGCGTGTCGTCGGGCCGGTCGCTGCCCGCCCAATTGACGCGCGAGGGCCGTGTGGTGCTCGAGAAAACCGATGCAGGCGTCAAGGCCGCCGAGGAGCGGCTGATGTCCGGCTTGACCAGCGAGCAGCGCCGCGACTTCAGGTCGATGCTGATGACCCTCGGTTCAGACCCGGACTAGGAAGCCTGGATACGCGGCCACGGCCGCGCCTCTTCGAGTTCGTAGGCCAGTTCCAGCAGTCTGGCCTCCCGGCCCCTGACCGTCGAGAACATCATGCCGACCGGCAGACCCGACGCGGACTGCGCCAGCGGAAGCGACACCGCCGGATCACCGGTGGCGTTCTGCAGCGGAGTGAACGCCACCCAGTCGATGAGGCGGTTCAGCACCTGCTCGTACGGCGCGGCGGGGTCGAGGTGTCCGATGCGCGGTGTCTCCTCGGCGAGCGTCGGCATCAGTACGGCGTCGTAGTCATCCGACAAGCGGGTGGTGATCCGGTGCGACGCCGCCAACCGCGCGATCGCCACGGGCAGCTTGTACAGGTTGCGCGCCGCATCGGCATGAAGGCCCAGAGTCAGATTGTCCAGCTTCGTGCGATCGAAACTCGGGCCGATCATCCTGCGCCCACCGCTCACGATGGCGAATGCCAGGAACTGCCAATACAACAGGAAATCGTCCTTGAACCGCGCGGGCACCGGGTTGTCGATCTCGGTCACCTTATGACCGAGTTCCTCGAGCAGTGCGGCCGTCTTCAACGTCAGCTCGCGCATCTCCGGACTCGCCTCTCGCACAATGGACTTCGTGCAGAACGCGATACGCAGCCGTTGCCTGCCCGGTCGGGTGACGTCTCCGATCGGCGGCAGCTTCGAGCTGGGAACGGCCCGCTCGGCCTCCCGAAGAAACGCAGCGGTGTCGCGCACCGAGCGGGTCAGGACGCCGTTCGCGACAAGGCGCACCGGCATGCTGGCGGCCTGCTCATCGAGGGGAAGCCTGCCCCTGGTCGGCTTGAGGCCGACGAGTCCGTTGACCGCCGCCGGTATGCGGATCGACCCGCCGCCGTCATTGGCGTGCGCGATCGGCACCACGCCTGCCGCGACGAACGCGCCCGCTCCGGAGGACGACGCGCCCGCCGTGCGCTCGGGGTTCCACGGATTGCGGACGGCACCGATCCTCGGATGTTCGGCCGACCCGCTGAAGCCGAACTCCGACATCTGCGTCTTGCCGAGCGGCACAAGGCCGGTGGACAGGAAGACGCGCGCGAACCTGCCGTCGATTTTCGCGTGCCTCGGATCCCATGCGTCGGTGCCATGCATCGTCGGCATGCCCGCGACTTCCACGTTGTCCTTGAAGAAGGTCGGGATGCCGTCGAAGTACCCGCCGTACGGGCGGGCCTGCTTCGCGCGCTGGCGTGCGCGGTCGAACGCCTCATAGGCGAGACCGTTGAGCTGGGGGTTCACCGCCTCCGTACGGGCGATCGCGCCCTCGACGAGTTCCGAAGCCGTGACCGCGCCCGACCGCAGAGCTTCGACAAGAGCGACCGCGTCGAGGTCGCCGAGGGCATCGTCACCGAAGTCGAAGGCGCTGACGCGGTTCACACGGCGACCGTACCAATACAAAAGTCCCCGCAACGACGAGCGTGTGCGGGGACTGTTGTTGTGGTGCTGGTCTAACCCTGGCCGACCTCGAAGCGCACGAAGCGGGTCACGGTCACGCCTGCCTCGTCGAGCAGCGCCTTGACGGTCTTCTTGCTGTCCGACACCGACGGCTGGTCGAGGAGCACGACGTCCTTGAAGTACCCGTTGAGCCTGCCTTCGACGATCTTGGGCAGCGCCTGCTCGGGCTTGCCCTCGCTCTTGGCCGTCTCCTCGGCGATGCGCCGCTCGTTGTCGACGATGTCGGAGGGCACCTCGTCGCGCGTCAGGTACTTGGCCTTCAGCGCCGCGATCTGCAGCGCGACCGCGTGCGCGGCGTTGCTGTCGGAGCCGGTGTACTCGACGAGCACGCCGACCGCGGGCGGCAGGTCCGCTGCGCGCTTGTGCAGGTACGTCTCGACGGTGCCGTCGAAGTACACGGCGCGACGCAGTTCGAGCTTCTCGCCGATCTTCGCGGACAGGTCCGCGACGAGCTGCTCGACGGTGGTATCACCGACCTTGGCCGCTTTCAGCGCGTCCACGTCGGCGGCCTTCGCGGCGGCCGCAGCCGTCACGATCTGGTCGGCGACGGCTTGGAACTCGGCGTTCTTCGCGACGAAGTCGGTCTCGGAGTTCAGCTCGATCAGCGCGCCGTTCTTGGCGGCGACCAGGCCTTCGGCCGTGGCCCGCTCGGCACGCTTGCCGACGTCTTTGGCGCCCTTGATGCGCAGCAGCTCGACGGCCTTGTCGAAATCGCCGTCCGCCTCGACGAGCGCGTTCTTGCTGTCGAGCATGCCGGCACCGGTCAAGTCCCGAAGTCGCTTGACGTCGGCAGCGGTGTAGTTCGCCATGTCTGCCTTCCTAGGGGTTCGTCGGGGGCTTGGGTTCGGTCTGAACCTCAGCCTCAGGGGTGCCCGGCGCGGCGCCTTCGGCGGTCGGGCTTGCGGTCGTGGTGGCGGTCGCCGTTGCAGAGGCGAGCAGCTCCTGCTCCCACTCGGCCAGCGGCTCGGCGCCGTCGGCTTGTGGCTTGTCGCCGTTGCCGCCTGCACCCGCGCGGGCCTGCAGACCCTCGGCGACCGCTGCCGCGACGACCCTGGTGAGCAGCGCGGCGGACCGGATCGCGTCGTCGTTGCCCGGGATCGGGTAGTCGACCAGGTCGGGATCGCAGTTGGTGTCGAGGATCGCGATGATCGGGATGTTCAGCTTGCGCGCCTCCGCGACGGCGAGGTGCTCCTTGTTGGTGTCGACGACCCAGATCGCCGACGGCACCTTCTGCATGTCGCGGATACCGCCGAGGCTGCGCTCGAGCTTGTTCTTCTCGCGGGTCAGCATCAGGATTTCCTTCTTGGTGCGACCCTCGAAACCACCGGTCTGCTCCATGGTCTCCAGCTCCTTGAGGCGCTGCAGACGCTTGTGCACGGTGGAGAAGTTGGTGAGCATGCCGCCCAGCCAGCGCTGGTTCACGTACGGCATGCCGACGCGGGTCGCCTCCTCGGCGATGGATTCCTGCGCCTGCTTCTTGGTGCCGACGAACATGATGGAACCGCCGTGGGCGACGGTTTCCTTGACGAACTCGTAGGCCTTGTCGATGTAGGTCAGCGTCTGCTGGAGATCGATGATGTAGATGCCGTTGCGGTCGGTGAAGATGAACCGCTTCATCTTGGGATTCCAGCGACGGGTCTGATGCCCGAAGTGGGTGCCGCTGTCAAGCAGCTGCTTCATGGTTACAACAGCCATGATCGGCTTTGTCCTTGTCGTTGTCGGTTGCCGCCCGGCGTCGGGTGATGCCAGGCCCTAGCGTCTGCTGCGTGCCGGACCCGCTCGAAGATGTCTCCGATCGGGACCGCCCGGCACGCGGATGCAACCCTTGAGAACGAGGCTGCGGCGCAGGCGCGCGAAGTCAATCCGCTGATGCGAATTGCGGACATGAGTTTACACGCTGCCAGCAGGTGCTTTGCCCACAGTGCTTTGCTGATCCCCAGATGGGCAGTTCACCCCTTCCGGTCGGCGCTTCGGCGCGCTGAGCTGGGCGTATGCGTACGGTGGCGACACTTGCGGTCGTCGCGCTGTGGTGCGCGGCGCCTGCGGCAGCCGTCGACGGCAGGCTGAACTGGCCGTTGCGCCCGCGACCTGCGGTTCTGCGCACCTTCGATGCGCCGTCGCCGAACTGGCAGCGCGGCCATCGCGGCGTCGACCTCGCCGCGGCACCGGGTCAACCGGTCTATGCCGCCGCGGAGGGCACCGTGGTGTTCGCCGGTGACCTGGCAGGACGCCCGGTGGTGTCGGTGGCCCATCCCGGCGGGCTGCGAACCACTTATGAACCGGTGACCGCCGCCGTCCGGCGCGGCCAGCTGGTGGCCTCGGGGTCACCGCTCGGCGAACTGGTCGCCGGACACGACGGCTGCCCCGCTCCGGCGTGCCTGCACTGGGGTGCGATGTGGGGACCCGCAGCCAACGCCGACTATGTCGACCCGCTCGGTCTGGTGATCACCACCCCGATCCGCCTCAAGCCCCTGCGCGGCTGACCCGCAGCGCGAACGTGCGCCTACCGTCGTGTGCATGGCCACTGACGCCCATCGCTCCCGGCGCGCGCGGTTCGGCCTCACCACCGCGCTCCCCCGGCCGTCGGCAAAAGCACGCGAATTCGCCGTGGCCGTCGAGGCGGCCGTTTCGATGTCCTCACGTACGCGGATCATCTCGGCCCGATCGCGGCGACGTTCGCGGGCGCGGCGGCCGCAGGCGCGTTCACCGAACGCCTTCACGTCGGAACCCTGGTCCTCAACAACGACTTTCGGCATCCGGTGGACACCGCACGGGAGGCCGCGGGCATCGCGACTGTGACGGACGGCCGGTTCGAGCTCGGCATCGGCGCGGGCCACATGAAGTCGGAGTACGACGCCGCGGGCATCCCGTTCGACGCAGGCGGTGTGCGGGTGTCGCGACTCGAGGAATCGGCGGAGCTGATCCGGCGTGTGCTCGACGGCGATGCGGTCGACTTCGACGGCACCCACTACCGGATGCACGCCGACGCAGGCGCCCTCGTCGCCCCGCCGCAGCAGCCGACCCCGATGTTGATCGGCGGCAACGGGACTCGGCTGCTGGACTCGCCGTTCATCCTGCTCGGCACCCACGAACAGATGGCCGAGATGCTGACCAACCGCCAGAAGCGCTTCGGTGTCAGCTATTGGACCGTCTTCGACGAACTGCCCGGCCGTCCATCGGCGATGGCGGACATCGCGAAAGTCATTGCGCTACTGCTCTGACCAAGCCACGGCACGCACCGGTGACCCGTCGGCGTCGATCGGCAGCGGAAAGAAGCCGACGCGGACGCGCGTGGCGAGCCCCTCGAGCCCGCACAGGTTTTCGACGATCAGCGCGTCGGCGCCGAGCACGACCTGGTGCACGGGAAATCCCACCGCCGGGTCGCCGGTGGGATCGGGGCTCAATGTGTCGACAGCCAGCAGGTGCATGCCGCGGCGGATCAACTCTGCGGACGCATCGGCGGACAGCGCAGGGTGAGAGAGTGCGTCGTCACTGCCGAACCGCGACGCCCACCCGGTGTCGATCACCACGATCGACGGCAGCGTGTCGGGCACCCCGCCGTCGAGGGCCGCCGCGATCTCGTGCAGACCGTAGCTCGCGCGAGGCGGCAGCGGGCCGAGGTGGACAACGAGGGCGTCGCCCACCAGTTCGTCTAAATCGATTGCGCCCGTGGTGCGGCCGCCTGCGATGCAGTGCGACGGCGCATCCAGGTGCGTGCCGGTGTGCGAGCCGAGATGCAAAGACGTGACGTCGACGCCGTCGCGCGTCAGGAGCAGCGCCGATTCGAGTTCGACGGCGGGATCGCCGGGATAGACCTGCATGCCCGACGCGACGGGATGGCTGAGGTCACGCATCGGCGGTCGCTACATCGGCGAGATGCTTGCTGTCGTGGCGCGGGTGACGGGATCGCTCGCGCGCCATCGCCGCGAAGTAGAGCGCAACGGTGAGCACGAACGCCGGAATGGTCGCACCGATGGGGCTCGGCCACACATACGTCCACAGGTAGGACGCCACCGCACCGATCGCCCACACCGCGACCGCGATCCAATTCACCCCTGCGGCATACCAGTACGGGCCGCCGCGACCGCGGAGGATGTCCGCGGTGTAGGCCGAGCGTTTCACCAGGTAGTAATCGACGATCATGATCGCGAACACCGGGACGAAGAAGGCACCGATCACGGTCAGGAAGTCGGTGAACTGCGCCAGCAGCGCAAGCCACGTCGAGCCGATGATCGAGATCAACCCGAGCACCAGGGCCGTCGGCAGGAACCGCAGTCGCCCGCCGACCCGCGCGTTGACCACCGAGGTCGTCATGCCGTACACCACCATCGTGTTGGTGGCCATCACCGACAGGAAGATGACGATGCCCAGCGGCGCTCCGAACGCCCCGACGATCGTCGCGGGATCGAACGCGATCGCCTCGTCGCCGCTCAAGATCACGTACCCGATCGCGGTCACACCGAGCGTCATGGCGATGACCGTGGACAACGTGTAGCCCACGCCGGACCCGATGATGCCGTCGCGGCTCGTGCGCGCGAGCCGGTTGAAGTCGGCCGACAACACCGTCCACGAGATCGCGGTGGCGATGACGATGTCGAGCACAGTCACCGGGGTCAGGCCGATCGAGGCATCGACCGCAATGGCCTGGAACTCAGCGGGGGCGAACGCCATGAAAGCGGTGACGAAAATCCACGCGATGATCGCCAGCATCAGCACCGCCAACCACGGCTCCACCCTGACGATTCCCTCGTGTCCCAAGATCGCGATCAGGACGACGATCGTCTGGCAGAGCACGGAGAACAGGACGGGACTGGAGAACCCGGTCATGCTCTCGACCAGATAATCGACCGTCACCCCCGCCAACATGGCCTGCACCCAGCTCCAGCCCATCAGGATGATGACGTTCGCCGTCACGGGAAGCAGGCTGCCGCGGGTGCCGAATGCTCCGCGGGTCAGCGCCATCGTCGGCAGTCCGGTCCTGGTTCCGATGTTGCCGACGAGCGTGAGAACCACTGCGCCGCAGAGCGTACCGACGACGATCATCGTCACTGCGGTGCCGTACCCGACGGCGGGTACCAGCAGTGTGCCGGTCAGCAATGTGGTGACGACGAGGTTGGCGGCGAGCCAGATCATGCCGATTCGGGCGACCGACAGAGTGCCGCGGAGGGGCCCCGCGTTGTCGGCCTGGGCTTCGAGGCGACGGTCGAGGCGACTGTAGAGAGACATCGCTGCTTCTCCTGTCGAAGTGATCGGGGTCGCCGCGGGTCACGGGACATCGCCGCTCCCCGGACCGCCGGACTTGCCGATCCTCACCCTAAGGTCCGTAGGCTGGATTCGATGAGCGTTGCACCCGAAACCATCGTCACCCTCGGCAACCGGTTCGCCACCGAGCTGCCCGAACTGGCCGTGCGCTGGAAGGCCGAATCCACCCCGCAGCCGCGGCTGCTGGTCCTCAACGAGCCGCTGGCAGCCGACCTCGGACTCGACGCCGACTGGCTGCGCAGCGCCAACGGTCTGGGGTTGCTGACCGGCACCCTGGTGCCCGCGGGCGCCGAGCCTGTCGCGCAGGGATATGCCGGGCACCAGTTCGGCGGATGGGTGCCGCGTCTGGGCGACGGCCGCGCGCTGCTGCTCGGTGAACTCCTCGACGGCAGCGGACGGTTGCGCGATCTGCACCTGAAGGGATCCGGTCGCACGCCGTTCGCACGAGGCGGGGATGGCCTGGCGGCCGTCGGCCCGATGCTTCGCGAGTACCTGATCAGCGAGGCGATGCACGCCCTCGGCGTCCCTACCACACGCTCGCTGTCGGTAGTCGCGACCGGGCGTCCGGTGCAACGCGAGACTCTGCTCGACGGCGCCGTCCTCGCCAGGGTCGCGGCAAGCCATATCCGCGTCGGAAGCTTCCAATACGCTTCAAGCGCAGGCGAAGTGGATGTTCTACGTCGGCTGGCCGACCACGCCATCGCCCGGCACCACCCCGCCGCAGCCGACGCCGCTAACCCCTATCTCGCTCTGCTCGAGGCTGTCATCGACGCGCAAGCCGAGCTCGTCGCCCAATGGATGCTGGTCGGGTTCATTCACGGGGTGATGAACACCGACAACATGACCATCTCGGGCGAGACGATCGACTACGGACCGTGCGCGTTCATGGACGCCTTCGATCCCGCGACGGTGTTCAGCTCGATCGACTCGTGGGGTCGCTACGCCTACGGCAATCAGCCCACGGTGGCGGGCTGGAACCTCGCCCGGTTCGCCGAGGCGCTACTGCCGTTGATCGCCGAGGACCAGGATCAGGGGGTCGCGCTGGCGACCGCGTCGCTGCAGGAGTTCCCGCGGCACTACGCCACCGCGTGGACGGCGGGCATGCGGCGAAAGCTCGGCCTTTCCGACGACGTCGACGACGCAGCCGTCGGCGAGATCGCCGACCAGGCGCTCGAGTTCCTGGGGCGCGAGCGCGTTGACTACACATCGTTCTTCCGCCGGTTGAGCGAAGCGGCACGCGGCGAGCCCGACCCGCCGTTCGGCGACTGGGTCGCCCGCTGGCGCGCGCTCGGCCCGGACGCCGACGCCATGAATCACGTCAACCCGATCTACATCCCGCGCAATCACCTGGTCGAGGAGGCGCTTGCCGCCGCCACCGCCGGTGATCTCGACCCGCTCGAGAACCTCCTCGCCGCGGTGACGTCCCCATACACACAGCGATCGGGCTTCGAGCGCTACGCCGAGCCCGCACCGGACGAGTTCGGTGGCTGCTACCAGACCTTCTGCGGCACTTAGCCTTGGCGGGTCAGGCCCGCGGATGCGCCTGATCGTGCACGGCGCGCAGCCGTGCCACCGTGACGTGGGTGTACAGCTGGGTGGTGGCCAGCGTCGAATGCCCGAGCAGTTCCTGCACGATGCGCAGGTCGGCCCCACCCTCGAGCAGGTGGGTGGCCGCGCTGTGCCGTAAGCCGTGCGGACCGATGTCAGGTGCCCCGTCGACAGCCGAAATAGTCTGGTGCACAACGGTTCTGGCCTGCCGTTGATCGAGCCTACGGCCGCGGGCTCCGAGCAGCAGCGCGGGGCCCGAGTCGCTTGTGGCAAGGGCGGGCCGCCCGTCGGTCAGCCACGCCGTCAACGCGGCATGCGCGGGCACCCCGAACGGCACGGTGCGCTGCTTGTTGCCTTTGCCCAGCACGCGGAGCAGCCGCCGCGATGTGTCGACGTCGTCGATGTCGAGTCCGCACAGTTCGCTGACCCGGATCCCGGTCGCGTAGAGCATCTCGACGATGAGTCGGTCGCGCAGCGCCACCGGATCACCCTGTGCTGCACCCGAAGTCGCGGCCGCCATGGCGTCGAGCGCCTGATCCTGGCGCAACACCGCGGGCAGTGTCCGTCGCGCCTTGGGGACCTGTAGACGCGTCGCCGGATCGCTGGGCAGCAGGCCGCGCCGCGTCGCCCACGCGGTGAACGTCTTGATCGCGGAGGTGCGGCGGGCGAGCGTCGTGCGTGCGACCCCCGCGCCCGCCTGCGCCGACAGCCACGACCGCAGCACCGGGAGGCTCAGGCTGCTCAGTTGGGCGTCGGGCGCGCGCTGCGACACGAATTCGAACAGCGACCGCAGATCGCCGAGGTACGCGCGGCGGGTGTGGTCGGAGCGGCCGCGCTCCAGCGCGAGATGTTCGTCGAACTCCTCGAGGATGGCCTCCACGCACTCACCGTCGCAGACGGTGACGCGGCGGCTCAGGTGACGCGCCGAAGCGTGTCCGGGGTGAGATCTTTCAGCGATCGGTAGCCGTCGACCGCCATCGTCACATCGGCCTCGGCCAGCAGCGACCGCAGTACGTGCACGATTCCGTCGACCCCGCCGAGCGCGAGTCCGTACGCATAAGGCCTGCCGACTGCCACCGCTGTCGCACCCAACGCGACGGCCTTGACGATGTCGACGCCGCTGCGGATTCCCGAGTCGAACAGCACCGGCAGCCCATCGGCCGCCGCAACCACCTCGGGCAGGCAGTCGATGGCGGGAATGCCGCCGTTGGCCTGCCGCCCACCGTGGTTGCTGCAGTAGATCGCGTCCACGCCGCCGTCCTTGGCCCTGCGCGCGTCGTCGGGGTGGCAGATGCCCTTCATGATCAGCGGCAGATCGGTCAACGACCGTAACCAAGGCAGGTCGTCCCACGTCAGCGCGTTGCCGAACATCTGGATCCACTGCATCACCGCGCCCTGCGGGTTGTCCTCCGGCGTCTGCGGCAGCTTGTCGCGGAAGACGGGGTCGCTGGTGTAGTTGGCCAGACAGTGGCCACGAAGGAACGGAAAGTTGGAGGTGGAGAGGTCGCGAGGGCGCCAGCCGGGGATCCAGGTGTCCAAGGTGACGACGATGCCCTTGAACCCCGCCGCTTCCGCGCGGTGCACGAGGCTGGCCGCCACGTCACGGTCGGTCGGTGTGTACAACTGGAAGAAGCCTGGGGTGTCGCCTAATTCGGCGGCCACCTGTTCCATCGGGTCGGCCGTCATCGTGGACGCGATCATCGGCACACCGGTGCGCGCTGCGGCGCGGGCGGTCGCCAGATCGCCGTGCCCGTCCTGGGCGCAGAGGGCGATGACGCCGACCGGCGCCATCATGGCCGGCGAGGGCAGCGTCATGCCGAACAGCTCGATGGACAGATCGCGTTCCTTGGCACCGACGAACATCCGCGGCATCAGGCCCCAGTGGTCGAAGGCCGTCACGTTGGCCCGCTGGGTCCGCTCGTCGCCGGAGCCGCCCGCGACATACGACCACATTCCTGGCGACATCGCCGCCTGCGCCTTTGCCTCGAGTTCGGCAAAGGACATGGGCAGCGGCGGCAGGACGCCGGACAGACCCTGAAGGTAGATCTCGAGTTGGTAGTCGCTGAACGCCATATTCCTAGTCCGTCCTGTGGTCGCTCGCGTTGCGCTTGCCATTTACGGAGGACGATAAGCTGCGCCGTTGCGAGGTGCACTGGATTACCAAGGCTGGTGTTGTGACTATGCCCTTGGCGTCAAATATGGCGCACAAGCGCGATGGCGCCGGAATGGAGCGGCATGAGGAGGCGACCGGACGGTGCGACCTTCCCGCCGCAGCTACGCAGCCCGGAGGCCTACCGTGAGCACGTCGGCGGCCGGACGACGTGCTCGCTAGCGTGGCATGACGCAAGGATTTCATGGTTGAAGGCGCACGGGCTGAAGGTCACTTTGACCGAGATCAGGGCGATGACCAACCCGGAGATCTACGCCAAGCTGATCGCCGACCCCGATTACTCGATCGGCGGACCACGTCGGCTCATGCAGCGTTGACGTAACGCTCAAGCTCTGTCCTGACCGCCTGAATCTGCGCGCGGCGTGCCACTGCAACCAACGCCCCACCGAGCCACTTCAGAGCCACTTCAGCACCCTTTCGGGGGATGCACCCACCGGGCGTTTCAACCAGCCGCGCTTGGGAACAGTGATTGATAGGCGCAAACGCGCGTAACCCGCTACTGCTAGTGATTTACGGGCTGCCGATGTCTAAGCCCTCTGAATGTGCTGTTTATCCAAGCGCAGATGCTAAGTGAAGACCAAAACCACAACTGACCAGGGATCAATCAAAATGTTGTCCAGCAGAAATAGAAGCTCAGCAAACAATTTCAGACGGAAACAAGAATTAATGTCTCCCGATTGGAATCCGAATCACAAATACATTCAACAGTGCCCTGATTGCCACGGGATTCACGAAACACAGAGACAGAATGATGAGTATTGCGTTCAATGTAAGGAGAGCCGGCGGTCGCGCGGTTGTCCGGCGGCCTGAGCCTCATTAGTGCTGGAGGGCGGCCAGACCGTATGTCATGCGGGCAAGTCAGCGTCCTCCTTGGGCCGAGCAAATCGTAAACGGGACGACGCCAAACTGGAACTCCTCCAAAATGTCTCCTCCTTTCGCCCCCTGAATAGTTGCCAGGGCAAGTAGTGACGGCAGTGACAAAGAAATATTCAGCCGAATCTGTGGTGTTCGTGGTCGGACGGGCGGAGACTCTTAAGCGGCCGGAACGGTCAAAATTGGGATGTATTCAAGGAGCGTCGAGATGACCATTGTTTCGTTAATAACGATCCACCCAAACCCGGGCGTCAAGTGGGACGATCTGCAGAAGCAACTCAAGAAGGGGTGTGACCTCGCCCGTAAGCATGGCGCCGAGAACGTCACCGTGCTGGCGACGATGATCGGGGGTGCGGCGACCAACACCATCGGCTTGCTCTCCTCGGCCGAGGACTGGAAGCGGTACGGCGAGATCCAGCAGGCGATGATGGACGATTCTGAGATGCAGGCCGTCATGCTCGACGCTGGCCAGATCGCCACCTGGGAGACGTACGTCAGCCAAACGATCCCCGACATGTAATGCCTTAGATATACATAATCGAGAAACCCTCAGCTGCGCGGGTCGATGCTCCCATCGATTGCCTGGGTAGTCGTAGTTGCCACTAGGGACTACCTAGGCACCTCCACTCATCGAATGTTCTAGACCCCCGTTACCTGCTCTGTTCGCAGACTGACGCATCTGACGGCGGTTTCGGGCGCGAACGTGACCATCGTCTGCGGTGCCGTGCTGTGACGGCGTCAGTCGTCGGCCCTTTTGTCGCCGTTGTGCTGGCCTGGCACGGCGTTGGTGGCGTTCGTCATCGTCGTGCAACCGCCCGGCGAGCGTGCTGCGACGACGGCGCTGGCCGCTGAATCGCATCGCGCGAGGTAGGAATGAACACGTCAGGCGTCAACCGACCCGGGAGAAACGAGTTTCATCCCATCTTGGAACGGGCCAGTGCCCTGATCCCGTCGGCGATTTCGTCCACGACGGCCAACGGCGGTGTATTGCACCAGCGTTGCCAAGTCCGAGATATTGACTAGCGCAACGCTCCCAAGAAAGCCCATTACCGCAGGTAGGAGCACAGCGTTAGTTCGATATCTACCGAGTTGGTAGTCGCTCAACGCCATGGGCCTAGCGTGCCAGGCCCATCGTCAGACGTTGGCGCCTTGCTCCGCCTCGGCGAGTTCGCGCTTCCACTGACGGAACGTCTCCTCGGTGCGGCCGCGGCGCCAATAGCCGGAGATCGAATTCGCCCACTTGGCGTCCACACCGCGTTCCTTGCGGATGTAGGGCCGCAGGTTGTGCATGACGGCCTGCGCCTCACCGTGGATGAAGACCTGCACCTGCCCGGGTAGCCAGTTGGTCTCCTTCACCGCGGCGATCAGCGGGGCGTTGTCGCCCGCGACGTCCTCGGGAACGAGATCGGCGCGGCCGCCGCGGTAGATCCAGTTCACCCCGACACCTGCGGGCGCCGCGAGCGGGAGTTTGTCATCCGGCCCGGCCACCTCGATGAAGACCTTGCCGATCGCGTCGTCGGGCAGTGCCTCCAGCGCGACGCTGATCGCGGGGATCGCCGCCTCGTCGCCCGCCATCAGATACCAGTCGGCCGCAGGGTCGGGCGCGTAGCCGCCGCTGGGGCCCATCAGGTAGGCAGGCTGCCCCGGCTCGGCCGCCTTGGCCCACGGCCCTGCGACGCCATGGTCGCCGTGCACGACGAAATCGATGACGAGTTCCCGCTTCTCGGTGTCGGCGCTGCGCAAGGTGTAGGTGCGTACCGTGGGCCGTTGTTCGACGGGTAGTTCGTTGAAGCTGTCCAGCGTCAGGGGTTGCGGCAGCGCCGAGACGTCGATGCCGGGTCGAACGAAGACGATCTTCACGTAGGAGTCGGTGAAGTCGTTGGGTGTGAACGTGTCGAAGCCGTTGCCGCCGAGCACCACGCGCACGATGTGCGGCGTCAACTGCTCGGTGCGCAGCACTTCGAATGTGTGCACCGGACGTCCTGCCACTGTTCCTCCACAATCCCCGGCTGGTATTCGTTAGTCAGCCTCAACAATGATACGAGCGTGGGCTATTCCGCGGTTGCCTACGTCTTCGGCCTGCTCAGCGTCCAATAACCGTCGGCCCGGGTGATCAAACCGCACACTTCCAGCATCGACAGCGGCCCAAGCACCTGCGTCGGCGGCAACCCAGAGGCCACCGCGATCTGGTCGGCCGTGCGGCGCCCGCGCGCAGGCAGCGCGTCATAGACTCGCTGCTCGGCCTCGCCGAGACCATCGAGAAGCGACTCCGGCCGCTGCTCGTCGGGTGCGAGCTCGCCGATACGACCGATCAGCTCGACGATGTCGGCGGCGCGCGTGACCAGGGCCGTGTCGCCGTCGCGCAGCAACGCGTGGCACCCCACCGATGCCGCCGACGTGACCGGGCCGGGCACCGCGCACACCGGGCGACCGAGCGCCCGCGCCCACGCCGCGGTGTTCGCGGCCCCACTGCGGGCGCCTGCCTCGACGACCACGGTCGCTCCCGACAGCGCCGCGACCAGCCGGTTGCGGGTCAGGAATCGGTGGCGGGCAGGCCGGACGCCGGGCGGATACTCACTGACCACCAGTCCGTCCCGCTCGATTCGGCGCAGCAGCCCGGCGTGACCGGACGGGTACGGGATGTCGATACCGCCTGCGAGCACCGCCACCGTGAGGCCGTCGATGCCGAGTGTGGCGCGGTGTGCGGCTCCGTCGATGCCGTATGCGCCGCCCGACACCACGGCCACGTCACGCTCGACCAGTCCGGCAGTGAGGTCGGCCGCGACGTGCTCCCCGTATGCCGTGCTCGCCCTGGTTCCGACGATCGCCACCGCACGCTGCGCGACGTCGTCGAGCCGAGCCTGGCCGATGACCCACAACGCCAGCGGCGGATGAGCCTGTGGCCGCTGTTGGTGATCCACGTGGGCGAAGCCTGTGAAGGACAGCAAGGGCCATTCGTCGTCGTCGGCGGTGATCAACCGCCCACCGCGCCGCGCGAGCAGCTCGAGATCTTCTGCCGCGCAGTCGATGTCGCGACGAGCCTCGGTACGCCGGGCGAGCTCGTCGCCGACATCGCCGGACTTGACGAGCGCGGCGGCCCGGACGGGCCCGACGCGGTACACCAGCTCGGCGAGGTCCGGACAGGGCGGTTCGGCGACGCGGGACAGGTACGCCAGCGCCAGCCGCACGTCGTCACTCATTTCACACCGCCGACCGCGCGAAAGCTCATGGCCGCCGCGACATCCTCTTTCTGCGGCGACGTGCGTCCGCCCAGGTCGGCGAGCGTCCACGCGACCCGCAGAGTGCGATCGCAACCCCGCAGGCTCAGCAGGCCGCGGTCGACGGCGGTCCGCAATGGACCCATCACCTCGTGGGAGAGCCGGAACTGGCGGCGCAGCAACACGCCGCTGACTTCGGCGTTGGTCCGGATGCCGTACGGCCGCCAACGCTGCGCGGCCGCCGCGCGCGCCGAATGCACCCGATTCCGCACCGCCGCTGTCGATTCCGCTGCCTCCACCTCGAAGGCCTGCGCCTTCTCACGGTGCATCTCGACACGAAGATCGACGCGGTCCAGCAGTGGGCCCGACAGCTTGCTCTGATACCGCCGTCTGGCGCCCGAGGTACACAGGCAGTCCTTCTGGTCCGGCGCCGCGCATGGGCACGGGTTGGCCGCGAGCACCAACTGGAATCGCGCCGGATATGTCGCCACTCCATCCCGACGCGCCAACCGAATCTCTCCGTCTTCCAACGGCGTTCGCAATGCCTCCAGCGCACTGTTGCCGATCTCGGCGTACTCGTCGAGAAAGAGCACACCTCGATGGGCTCTGCTGACAGCGCCCGGACGTGCGAGCCCGGTGCCGCCGCCGACCAACGCGGCGACACTCGACGTGTGGTGCGGCGCCACGAACGGCGGACGGGTGATGAGCGGCGTGTCCCCCGCCAGCAGCCCCGCCACCGAATGAATCGCGGTCACCTCCAGCGCCTCCTCCGGCGACAGCTCCGGGAGCAATCCGGGAAGACGCTGCGCCAGCATCGTTTTCCCGACACCGGGCGGCCCCGTCAGCGTGAGGTGGTGCGCACCCGCTGCGGCGACCTCAACGGCATACCTCGCGTGGACCTGGCCCACCACGTCGGCCAGATCGGTCGGTTGCTCGACCACCGGCGTCTGCGTCTCGATCCGCCCGTCGAGTTGCGCCTTCCCCGACAGCCACGCCTTGAGCTGCCGCAGCGTTCGCACACCCAGAACGTCGATCCCGTCGATCAGGCTCGCTTCGCGCAGGTTGTCGACGGGAACCACCACCGTCGGCCAGCCCTCCCGCTTGGCGGTGAGCACCGCGGGCAGCACTCCCTTGACGGGACGCACCCGTCCATCGAGTGCCAGCTCACCCAGCAGAAGGGCCTTCTGCAGCCGTTCCCACTCCTCCTTCTTCTTCCCCTGCGCGGACAGCACAGCCGCGGCAAGGGCGATGTCGTAGACCGACCCCATCTTCGGCAGCGTCGCGGGCGAGAGTGCCAGCGTGAGGCGGACCTGCGGCCAGTCGTCGCCGCAGTTGGTGATCGCCGCCCGGACGCGGTCACGGGACTCCTGCAGCGCGGTGTCGGGCAGCCCGACCAGGTGCACGCCCGGCAGCCCGCCGTTGATGTCGGCCTCGATCTCGACGATCTCGCCGTCCAGCCCGCGCACCGCCACCGAGAACGCCCTGCCCAGTGCCATCAGCCGACCGCCTGCAAATGGATGATCTCGGGTGTGGGTCGTCTGCCGATGCGGACACCGACGACATCGATGCGCACCGCCGCCCAACCGCCCCCGTGGGAGGCCAGCCACAGACCCGCGAGCCGCCGCAGCCTGCGGACCTTGTCAGGGGTGACCGCCTCCTGCACCCCGCCGAACCGGTCGGAGGTGCGGGTCTTCACTTCGACGAAAACCGCTGTGCGCGTGGTTTGGTCGGCCACGATGACGTCCAGCTCGCCGTAGCGGCAGCGCCAGTTGCGATCGAGCACCTCGAGCCCCAGCGAGGTCAGATGGTCGACCGCCAGTTGCTCACCCAACGCACCTATCTCGGCGCGGCTCCATGTGGTCATGCCGACACTGTGCACACCGCGGCGGACAGTTCGGCGCAGGCACGATCAGTTATGCACAGTGACGCGATCATTCACAGTTCGCGCGTTTGTTCCTTGTCGCTCATGTGCACGGCCTATCCTCGAATCATCATGACCACGGGGAACCAGGTGTCTGAATCCCTCGCCGAAGCGCTGGCGAAGGCTCAGATCCCCTCGGCCAACCATGAGTTCATCCGGCAGATCACGACGGCGATCGGTATCGCCGAATATCGCGCGGTGGTGACCGCAGGCAAGACGTACATCAGAGCCGTACGGCGCGACGGCCGCAAGGATCTGCACATCAACTTCGGGTACACCAACGGGTTCTCCGAAGAGGAGGCCGTCCGCATCGCAGGCGGCGCCACCCGCGGCGCCAGTTCCCGCAAGGGAACCTGGTTTGTCGAGCATCCCGTCACCAAGGTGCGCGCCGGTTCGCCACGAACGCTCGACAAGCGCAGGGAAGGCGCATTCTGCGCCTGCGGCATGCAACTGTCGTTGACCGGAGCGTGCGCGAACTGCGACTGATCAGCCGCGTTGCCGATATCGTCGAGTCCCGATGGCGAACTTCGTTCTGGTGCACGGTGGTGGCCACGGCGGGTGGTGCTTTGCGCCACTGGCCCGCGTCCTGCGGGACCGCGGCCACCAGGTCTACACACCGACGTTGACCGGGCTGGGCGAGCGCGCCCACCTGTTTCGAGCCGACGTCGACCTCGACTTACATGTCAGCGACGTCGCGGCGGTGCTGCACTACGAGGATCTGCGCGACGCCGTCCTGGTCGGTCACAGCTACGGCGGCATGGTGATCACCGGCGCCGCCGACCGCGCGCCCGATCGTGTCGGGCATTTGGTGTATCTCGACGCGAAACCACCACGCGACGGTCAGTCGCTGGTCGATGTCGCAGGCCCGTTCATGGCTGCGGCGAGGGCGGACAGCAAGATCGTCGACGGCGTCGAAATGTGCTTGTTCCCCAGCGACGAGACCATCCGGTTCTACGGCGTCGTCGATCCGTCGACCCTGGCCTGGATGCGCGAACGGTTGACGCCCCACCCGTGGCGTTGTTTCGAGCAGGCCCTTAATCTGACCAATCCGACTGCACTGCAGGCGATTCCGCAGTCACACATCAGCACGACGGCTTTCATGTCGCTGCGCAACCTCGAGCGCCTTCTCGAGCAGGCCGACGGCCGGGTGTGGGACATCGACACCGGCCACGACCTGATGATCACCGAGCCGGAGAAGGTGGCCGAGTTGCTCGGCCGCGTCGCGGCCGTCACGGCAGGCTGACCAACACCACCCCGGCCAGCACCGCGATCGGCGGACCCTGCATGGCCGCCGCGAAGACGGACTCGGCGTCAGCGAATGAACCCGTAGTTTCGCAAACGTCAAAAGATGGGTACTAGCCTGCGCGAGGAGGTCGAGATGACAAATACGTCAGTACATGGAGCAGTCGACCGCGCGACACACAGCAAGGCGTTCGAGTATCTGGCACGCGGCGGCTTCGCAGTCAGCGGTGTGCTCCACTTCCTCATCGCGTTCATCATCCTGGGGATCGCGTTCGGGTCGGGCGGCAACGCCGACCAATCGGGCGCTCTGGAGACCATCGCCAAGCAGCCCGGCGGGTTGTTCATGCTCTGGGCGGCTGCGATCGGCATCGCTGCACTCGGCCTGTGGCACGTCGCTGAGGCGATCGTCGGCAAGCACCCCGGCGAGCGGATGCCGTCGCAACAGGACTCCGAGGACCGCCCCGCGTGGAAGCGGGCCAAAGACATCGGCGTCGCGGTGCTGTACTTCGCAATCGCGGTGTCCGCCGCTCGGTTCGCGATGGGTGTCGGCCAGAGCAGCCGTCAGCAGAACTCGGGGCTGAGCGCTCAACTCATGCAGTCAGGCTGGGGCAAGACCCTGCTCGTGCTCGTGGGATTGGGCGTCGCCGCCGTCGGCGGCTACCACGTCTACAAGGGTGCCACCAAGAAGTTCATGAAGGATCTGCGCGTCTCCGGCGGGACAGGCGTCACGGCCGTCGGCATGACCGGCTACATCGCCAAGGGGCTGGTGTTCGCCGGTGCCGGGCTCCTGGTCATCATCGCGACCCTGACCGCCGACCCGGCGAAGGCGGCCGGCCTCGATGCGGCCGTGAAGGCTCTCGGTGAGGCGCCGTACGGCAAGATTCTTCTAATCCTCGCCGCGCTCGGCATCGCCGCCTTCGGCGCATATAGCTTCGTCCGAAGCAAGCACGGCCGGATGTAGCGACCGGCCTACTGGAACGACTCGACCAGCGCCGCCAACTGTCCCGGGGACACCGCGACACCGCACTGGGCGCGCAGATCGGTCAGCGGCGCAGCGATTCTCCTCAGGTCGAGGAACTCGCCAGGGTGCGCCCTCCTACCCCTTGGTCCCGGGTGTCGTTGCAGGCCAGACCAGCTGAGAGTCTTCCACGCCGCAGCCCGGGTTGTGCCAGCAGATTCATAGATTCCGATTTCTGACGGGGCGGCAGTTCCGGGACGGCGCGAAGGGTATCTTCATTTAGGTAAACCTCAGCTAAAAGGCGCCGGCAGGCGCGGGAAGGACGCCTGGATGCCAGCCCGTTGGAGCCGGATCGCCGCACTCGTGACGGCCCTTGCCGTCGTGCTCGGAATGACCGCCTGCTCGAGTTCGGGAGACAGCGACGAGCTGCTGATCTACAACGCGCAGCACGAATCGCTGACCAAGGAATGGATCGACGCCTTCACGAAGGAGACCGGCATCAAGGTCACCTACCGCCAGGGCGGCGACACCGAGTTGGGCAACCAGCTGGTCGCCGAGGGCGATGCCTCACCCGCCGACGTGTTCCTCACCGAGAACTCCCCCGCCATGGCGGCCGTCGAGAAGGCGGGTCTGTTCGCCGACCTCAACGCCGACACCCTCGATCAGGTGCCGGCCCAATACCGACCCGCCACCGGGAAGTGGACCGGGGTGGCAGCGCGTAGCACCGTGTTCGTCTACAACAAGACCAAGCTGCAGCCCGATCAGCTGCCCAAGTCCATGGCGGACCTCCAGCAGCCCGCGTGGAAGGGTCGCTGGGGCGGTGCCCCGGCCAAGGCTGATTTTCAGGCCATCGTCTCGGCCTACCTGCAACTGAGGGGCGAGGCCGCGACCGCGCAGTGGCTGGCAGGCATGAAGGCCAACGCCACGATCTACAACGACAACATCGCGACCATGAAGGCCGTCAACGCCGGTGAGGTCGATGGCGGCATCATCTACCACTACTACTGGTTCCGCGATCAGGCCAACACCAAAGAAGGCAGCGGTAACACGGCGTTGCACTTCTTCAAAAACGAGGACCCCGGCGCGTTCGTCAGCCTGTCCGGCGGCGGAGTGCTGAAGTCGAGCAAGAAGGCCGATCAGGCACAGCAGTTCATCAAGTTCGTCACCGGAAGGGCCGGCCAGGAAGTGCTCGAGAAGGGCACGTCGTTCGAGTACCCCGTGGCCAGCGGGGTGCCCGCCAATCCTGCTCTGCCGCCGCTTGATTCGCTGCAGGCGCCGAAGGTCGACCCGTCGACACTGGATGCGCAGAAGGTGACCGATCTGATGACGAAGGCGGGCCTGCTTTAGGTGGTCGCTCCCCTGGTCGGTCGCGCCGACGATCCGGCCCCAGCCTCGCGCCCCGCGGCACCGGCTCCGCGGGCGGATCCGGGCGCCCGTCCCGGCCCGCTGGTTTCGACCACGGTCGCGTTGCTGGTCGCCACCACGTGCATCCCGCTGGGGTACGTGGTGTGGGGGGCGATCGACGTCGGATGGACACGCGCCTACGAGCTGGTGGTGCGCCCCCGTGTCGGCGAACTGCTCGTCAACACCGTCGCCCTGGTCGTGGTCACCGTGCCGCTGTGTGTGGTGATCGGCGTCGGGCTGGCCTGGCTCGTTGAGCGCAGCGACCTCCCCGGCCGCGCCTTCTGGCGCCCGTTGTTCGTTGCCCCGCTTGCGATTCCGGCCTTCGTGAACAGCTACGCGTGGGTGGCCGCGATCCCGTCGATGAACGGCCTGTGGGCGGGTGTGCTGATCACGACCCTGTCCTATTTCCCGTTCATGTACCTGCCCGTCGCGGCCACGCTGCGCAGGCTCGACCCGGCAGTCGAAGAGTCGGCGCGCACACTGGGATCCGACACCGCCGGCGTGTTCTTCCGGGTGGTGCTGCCGCAGCTTCGGTTGGCGATCCTGGGCGGCGCGCTGCTCATCGGCGTGCACCTGCTCGCGGAATACGGCGCTTTTGCGATGGTTCGGTTCGACACCTTCACCGTCGCGATCTTCCAGCAGTTCCAGGTCACCTTCGACGGGGCCGCGGGCAGCATGCTGGCCGGTGTGCTCGTGCTGCTGTGTCTGGTACTGCTGCTCGCCGAGGCCGCCGCACGCGGCTCGGCGAGGTACGCGCGGATCGGCGCGGGCGTGCCCCGTGCCGCGGTTCCGGTTCATCTGGGGCGCAATACGTTCGCGGCCACCGCGGGTCTCCTGCTCCTGGCGGTGCTGGCGATCGGCGTGCCGTTGTGGACGATCGTGCGCTGGTTGTGGATCGGCGGCGCCAGGGTGTGGGACGTCACCCAGATCGCCAATGCGCTCTTCCAGACCATCGCGTTGGCCGGCGTCGCGGCGGCGCTGACGACGGTGCTGGCATTTCCCGTCGCATGGGTGGCGGTCCGGTCGAGCGGCGTGCTCGCCCGCACGGTGGAGGGCGCCAACTACGTCACCAGCTCGCTGCCCGGCATCGTCACCGCGCTCGCCCTCGTGACCGTCGCGATCGGTTTCGTCCGCCCCCTCTACCAGTCCGTGCCGCTGATCGTGTTCGCCTACGTTCTGCTGTTCATGCCACGCGCACTGGTCAATGTTCGCGCCGGCCTGGCGCAGGTGCCGCCGGGCCTCGAGGAGGCGTCGCGGTCGCTCGGGCGTTCACCGAGCGCCACGTTCATGCGGGTCACCCTCCGACTGACCGCGCCCGCCGCCGCCGCGGCCGCGTCCTTGGTATTCGTCGCGGTGGCAACAGAATTGACGGCCACACTGCTACTGGCGCCCACCGGCACCCGCACCTTGTCGATGCTGTTCTGGTCGTTCAGCAGCGAGCTGGACTACGCGTCGGCGGCCCCGTATGCGCTTGCGCTGGTGGTGCTGGCCATTCCGGTGACGCTCATCCTGTTCCGGCAGTCGACGAAGGTGGCCGCGCTGTGACCGCCCTGCTCGACATCCGTGGACTGGCGAAGTCGTTCAACGGCCACACGGTGCTCGACCACATCGACCTCAGTGTCGAAGCGGGCAGCACGACCGCCGTCGTCGGGTCGTCTGGCTGCGGCAAGACCACGCTGCTGCGGCTGGTGGCCGGATTCGAGGCGCCCGACGCCGGAACGGTCACCATCTCCGGCCGCGAGGTCGCGAGCTCCGACCGCTCCATCGCGTCGCACCGCCGCAGCGTCGGCTACGTCGCTCAGGACGGTGCGTTGTTTCCGCATCTGACCGTCGGGCAGAACGTAGCGTACGGCCTGCAGGGATCGGTGCGCAGCCGCGAGGTCCGCAGCCGGGTGGCCGAGCTGCTCGAAACCGTCTCTCTGGACGGGTCGTTCGCTTCGCGCAAACCACATCAGCTCTCAGGTGGGCAGCAGCAGCGCGTCGCGCTCGCCCGCGCCCTGGCCCGCAGGCCGGTCCTGATGCTCCTCGACGAACCGTTCAGCGCGCTGGACACCGGCCTGCGCGCGTCCACCCGCAAAGCGGTCGCCCGACTGCTCGCCGACTCCGGCGTGACGACGCTTCTGGTCACCCACGACCAGGAGGAGGCGCTGTCGATCGCCGACCAGATCGCGGTCATGCGCGACGGCCGCTTCACCCAGGTCGGTGCTCCCCAGGACGTCTACCGTCGCCCCATCGACCGCTTCACCGCCGAATTCCTCGGCGACTGCATCGCCCTGCCCTGCACAGTCGAGTCCGGTTTCGCCGAGTGCGCACTTGGTCGGGTGCCCGTGCAGACATCAGTCGGAGACGGTCCTGCGACGCTGGCGCTTCGTCCCGAACAGCTCGTGGCCACCGTGATCTCCGATAGCGCCGCGCACGTGAGGACCAGACGTGAGGCCGCGCACGTGAGGAGCACAGGTGAGGAGGCCAACAACGGCATCGGCACGGTGGTGGCCACCGAATTCCTCGGCCACGACGTGTTGTTGACCATCGACCCCGCGGGCGACGTGGCACCGATCGTCGTGCGGCAGCACAGCCTCGACCCCCCGGCGATCGACGCCAAGGTTCGCATCGATGTGATCGGCAGCGGGGTCGCCCTGAGGTGAACCTGCTCGTAGACCATCTGCGTGACCGCGGCGACCGGATCGCCGTGTTGACCGAAGACACCTCGCTGACCTACCGCGAACTCGCCGACCGGGTGGCAGATGTCGCTTCGGTGCTCGGCCCGACCCGCAGGCTCGTCCTGGTCGAGACGCGCAACGACCTGACCACGCTGGTGCACTATCTCGGCGTCCTGGCCGGCGATCACGTGGTACTCCCGATGTCGCCCGGACGCGACCATTCCGCCACCCTTCGGGTCTATGACCCCGACGTCGTCATCGACGGTGACGGCATCGCAGAGCGGCGGCCCGGCAGTGCGCACCGGTTGCATCCCGACCTCGCTCTTCTGCTGTCGACGTCGGGCAGCACCGGCTCCCCGAAGTTGGTCAGGTTGTCCCGACGCAACCTGGTCGCCAACGCCGAATCGATTGCCGAGTATCTCGATATCCAGGAAACCGACAGGGCGGCAACGACTCTTCCGATGTCGTACTGTTACGGGCTTTCGGTGATCCACAGCCATCTGATCCGCGGAGCCGCACTCATCCTGACCGATCGCTCGGTCGTCGACGACGCCTTCTGGTCGGTGTTCCGCGAACACCGCGGCACATCGTTCGCCGGGGTGCCCTACACATTCGAGATGCTCGACCGGATCGGCTTCGACGGCATCGAACTACCACACCTTCGCTACATCACCCAGGCTGGCGGTCGGCTGCCACCGGAACGCGTGCGCAGCTACGCGGCACTCGGCAGGCGCAACGGCTGGAAGTTGTTCGTCATGTACGGCGCGACTGAGGCGACCGCCAGGATGGCTTACCTGCCACCGGAACTCGCGGAGTCGCAGCCCGGTTCGATCGGACAACCCATCCCGGGTGGCTCGTTCACGCTCGAACCGGCAGACGGTTGGTCGGAACCCGACGTGGGCGAGCTGGTATACCAGGGGCCCAACGTCATGATGGGTTACGCGCACAGCCCGGCCGACCTCGCGCTCGGTAAGACCGTCGACACGCTGCGAACAGGCGACGTCGCGCGACGCACGCCGAGCGGGCTCTACGAAGTGATCGGCCGCAGCAGCCGCTTCGTCAAGCTCTACGGGCTGCGCATCGATCTGCAGCGCGTGGAGACCGCGCTGCGCGAAGACGGCGCCAGCGCGTTCTGCATCGACGACGGCGAGCGGCTCGTCGTCGCCGCAGCCGGCGGCGAAGACGTTGCAGTGCAACGCATCACGGCAGCGGCATCCGGTCTGCCCGCCACCGCCGTTCGGGTGATCGCGGTGGCCGAACTGCCGCTGCTGCCGTCGGGCAAACCGGATTACCAGGCCATTCGAGACCTGGGCCGCCGAACCGGTGTATCCCGCGCGAGATCTTCCGGTGACCTGCGCGCGCTGTTCGCCGACGTGCTGCAGATCGATGCAGGCACGATCCGCCCCGAGCAGAGCTTCGTCGACCTCGGCGGCAACTCGCTGTCCTACGTGGCGATGTCGGTTCGGTTGGAGCGCGCGCTCGGCAGGCTGCCGTCGGATTGGCAGCGCCGCCCGCTGGCCGAGCTGGAGCACACCACCCCGCCCGCCCGCCGGTCGTGGCCGTGGCTCGGCGCGACACTGGAGACCAGCGTCGCACTGCGAGCCGCGGCGATCGTGTTGATCGTCGGCAGCCACGCCACGCTCTACGAGATGTGGGGCGGCGCGCACCTGCTGCTTGGGATCGCGGGCTACAACTTCGGCCGGTTCTGCCTGACCCCGGTGGGTCGCGCGGACCGTGTTCGGCACCTGCGTAAGACGATGACGTGGATCGTCGTCCCTTCGGTCATCTGGATTGCCTTGGCATTACTGATCACCGACGACTACCACTGGACGAATCTGCTGCTCGTCGAGAAGTTCTTCGGCCCCGACGACAGCATGACCGCGGGGCGGCTGTGGTTCATCGAGGTACTGGTGTGGATCCTGCTGGCGCTGACCCTGGTCGTCTGGTTGCCAGCGGCCGATCGGCTGGAACGTCGGCGACCGTTCGCGTTCGCCGCGGCGTTCCTCGTCTTCGGGCTCGCGGTGCGCTACGACCTGTTGGGTTTGCACTTCGGCCGCGAGGCGTGGTTCACGATCCTCGCGTTCTGGTTCTTCGCGGTGGGCTGGGCGGCGGCGAAGTCGGCGACGGGGTGGCAACGGCTGCTCGTGACGGTGGTGTTGATCGTCAGCGTGCACGGCTATTTCCAGAACACACACCGAGAAATGCTGGTGCTGGCCGGCTTCCTGCTGTTGATCTGGCTGCCCGCGATCCGGTGCCCGGCATGGTGCACCGTTGTCGCCGGGACGGTCGCGGAGGCCTCGCTGTACACCTACCTGACGCACTACCAGATCTACCCGCTGTTCGACGCCCATCCGCTGCTCGGCGTCATCGGCGCGATCGTCGTCGGCGTGTTGATCACCCGACTGGTCAACGCGGCGCGCACACGCATTCGGGAGCGCAGCGACGGTGGCGCTACTGCGCCTTCGGTTCCCGCTCTGCGATGAGACCTTCCTGAACCAGCGTCGCCGCGATCACCCCGTCGGCGCGAACGAGGCTTCCCGTCACGACGCCGCGTCCGCGCGCGGCGGCAGGTGACCTGGTTTCCAGCAGGTTCCATTCGTCGGCGCGCACCGGCTGGTGAAACCAGATGGACGAATCGGTGGTGCCGCTGCGGTGAGTCCTCGCCTGCATGGAATGCCCGTGTACAGCCAGCGCGGGGTCGATCATGTACACGTCGGTGACATACGCCGCGACAAGCGTGTGGACCAGCGGCACGTCCGGGATCAGAACCGTTGCCCGCCACCAGAACCGCCGCACGAACTCGTCGCCGGTGTTCTCGTCGGCGATCCTGATGTCCAGTTCGTCGAGCGGCATCGACGGTGCGGGCCCGGCAGGCCCCGTCTGTGGCAGCGCCTCCGGATCGCCCGGCATGACATCCCGACGGCCGTGTTCGGGTCCCGCGAGGTTCACCGCGAAGGACACCGAAGATGTCGTCAGCAGCCGCCCGTCCTGCCGGGAGTCGACTCGACGAGCGGCCGCGGTCCGTCCGTCGAACACCGGTGTGACCGTGTACTCGACGGGATCACCCGCCTGCCCGCCGCGCAGGAACTGCAGATGCATGGTGGTCGGCAAGCGGTCCGACTCGACCGTCCGGCAGGCGGCCGCGAGGCTCTGTGCGACGAACTGACCGCCGAAGGAGCGCTTGCCCTCCGGGCCGCTGGCCGGCCCGATCCAGGTGTCTTCTGTGCCGCGATCGAGCTCGAGCAGTGTCAGCAGTCGGCTCATCGAACAGTCCCTGCGTCGTTGAGTGCCTTGACGGCACTGTCATCGAGCCCCAGCCAGTCGGCGAGCACGTCGGCGGTGTCGTCGCCGAGCGCGGGCGCAGCGACCGCGGGTGCGTAGTGGCCGTCGATGGCCACCGGAAGGCCCGGCGCCAGGTACTGCCCGATGCGGGGCTGGTCGAGCTGGGTGAACAACGGGTTGGCGGTCACGCGTTCGTCGTCGACCACTTCGGCGAAGGTGCGGTAGCGCTCCCACAGCACCGACGACGCCGACAGCGCGTCGGCGACGTCGGCAGCCGGGTGCGCGGCGAACCACTCGGCGAACAGTGCGCTCAGCGCGTCGCGGTGCCGGTACCGGTCACCCTCGTCGGTGAAGTCGGCGCCACACGATTTTTCCAGCGCGGCAACGGCGTTCGTCGTGCCGGTGAGTTCGGTGAGGTCGCGGAAGTGGCGCTGGGTGAGCGCGACGATCATGAACGAGGTTCCGTCGCTGCTGGCAAACTCCTGACCGTACTGGCCGTAGATCGAGTTGCCGATCCGTTGCCGTGTCGAGCCGTTCACCATCACCTCGGTGAGGAAGCTGAGGTTGCCCGCTGTCGCCAGCGCGACGTTCTCGAGCGGTATGGAGATCTTCTGGCCTTGCCCCGTGGTGTCGCGGTGTCGCAGCGCGGTCACCACCGACAGGGCCGCATACACACCGCACGTGACATCCCACGCGGGCAGTACGTGGTTGACCGGAGTAGCGAGGTCGGCGGGTCCGGTCACCATCGGGAATCCGAGGCCGGCGTTGACGGTGTAATCCACGCCCGTGCCTCCGTCGGCCCGCCCCGACACCTCGACGTGAATCAGGTCGGGTCGCAGCGCGGTGAGCGTGTCGTAGGAATGCCATTCGCGCCCGGCCACATTCGTGATCAGCACCCCGGCGTCGGCGATCAGCCGCTGCACGAGATGCTGGCCCTCGGCGGACCGGAAGTCGGCGGCGACGGACCGTTTGCCCTTGTTCAGCCCGGCCCAGTAGATGCTGGTGCCCTCCTCGGTGACCGGCCAGCGGAGGTAATCGGCGGCGCCGCCGATCGGATCGACCCGCACCACCTCCGCACCGAGCTGACCGAGCGTCATGCCGGCCAACGGCACCGCGACGAAGCTGGAGATCTCGACGATCCGCACTCCGGCCAGCGGTCGCGCGGCACTGGGGGCATCAGTCACCGGCTCAAGCTATCAAGCGCGACACCGGCCGCTTTCAGCCCGCGAGTTTGACGGCGGCGGCCTCGATCGTCTCCTCGGACAACAGCACCTCGAGTGCCGCGTCGCCGAGCGGGATGAAGCTGTCGGCGCTGGCGACCCGGTCCACCGCGCCGGTGTAGCCGTGTTCGAGCAGCGTGGCGATGACGCCCTCGCCCACTCCCCCGGTCTGCCGGGTTTCGTCGACGATGAGCGTCCTACCGCTGGCGTTCGCCTCCCGCAGCATGTCCTCGGCGGGCAGCGGCGCCAGCCACCGCAGGTCGACGACACGTGCGGCGATTCCGCGCGTCTCGAGCCGTCGCGCTACCCGCAGGCTCATCCGCAGCCCGTTGGCGAAGGTGAGGATCGTCAAATCCGTTCCCTCGCCGTAGGTTCGGGCTCTGCCGACGGGCACCCCCGCATCGGGATAACCCGCAAGCCACTGCTCGTCGCCGTCATCGTGAAGGTCGCGGGTGTGGTAGAGCGCGATGGGTTCGAGGAAGACGCACACCGCGCCTGCCGTCTTCGCCGCGGCGGCGCAGGTGTGCAGCATCGCCGCCGCGTCGTCGGGACGCGCGGGTGAGGCGATCACCACGCCGGGGATGTCGCGGATCGCGGCGATCGAATTGTCGTTGTGGAAGTGCCCGCCGAACCCCTTCTGATAGCCGTATCCCGCGACGCGCACCACCATCGGATTGCGGTACTGCCGATTGGAGAAGAACTGCAGCGTCGCGCCCTCGCCGCGGATCTGGTCAGCGGCGTTGTGCAGGTAGGCGAGGTACTGGATCTCCGGTATCGGGAGCAGCCCGGACACGCCGGCGCCGAGCGCCAACCCGAGGATGGACTGTTCGTCGAGCAGGGTGTCGAACACCCGCGCCGAACTGGTCCGGTTGAGCAGCCCGCGGGTGACCCCGTAGACGCCGCCTTTGCGCGCGACGTCCTCGCCGAAGACGATCGCCTCGGGATAGCGGTCGAGGATGTCGGCGAGGGCGCGGTTGATGCCGATCGCCACGGTCATCGGCGCATCAGGGTCACCAGCCCGCACCGACGCGGCCAGAGATGCGGGCGCCGCGGCGGCCACGTCTTGGGCACCGAGCGTGAGCGGCGCCATCACCGCCTCCGCGCTGTCGAGTTGTGCCGAGTCGGCAACGTCGGCGGCCAGCTCCATCACCTCGGCGCGTTTGGCCTCGTAGCGCCCGATCGCCTCGGCCGGCGTCAGCACCCCTTCGGAGACAAGCAGTTTCGCGGTGCGCAGCACCGGATCCCGGTCGTGATCT
The DNA here is from genome assembly GCA_963786995.1 of uncultured Actinomycetota bacterium. Classification (GTDB taxonomy): domain Bacteria; phylum Actinomycetota; class Actinomycetes; order Mycobacteriales; family Mycobacteriaceae; genus Mycobacterium. The sequence continues at coordinate 1,106,947 of CAWBBH010000014.1, forward strand.
CCGGCGATCTCGTCGGGCCGACGGTAGGCCGGTTCGTAGTCAGAACCCGCGTGGGCCATCAGTCGAACCGTTCGCAGATGCAGGAACGCCGGGCGCCGTCGGCTGCGCACCCAGTCGGCGGCCGCGGTCGCGGCGTCGAACGCCTCGGGCAGATCGCATCCGTCGGCGCCGAAATACGCCAAGCCGTCCCGATTCCGGTAACTCCGCTCGATCCAACCGCGCGGGGTCTTCACGCTGATGCCGATCCCGTTGTCCTCGCAGACGAACAGCAGTGGCATCGGCACACCCTGGTAGGCCGAGTGCAGTGCCGCGTTGATCGCGCCGACCGCGGTCGAGTGGTTCGCCGACGCGTCGCCGAAGCTGCACACCGTCACCGCATCGTCGGGCCACTCGCAGGTGACCCCGAGCTTCTTGGCGCGCGCAATCGAGAACGCCACCCCGAGTGCGCGCGGCAGATGCGAGGCGATCGTCGACGTCTGCGGAATGATGTGCAGGTCGTGGCGGCCGAACACCTTGTGCCGGCCGCCTGAAATCGGTTCGTCGGTGGCCGCGACCAGCCCGAGCAGCACATCGCGAAGCGGCTCACGCCCGTCGACCAGCGCGGCGCGGGCCAGGAAGAAGGCCCCCGACCGGTAGTGCAGCAGCGCCGGGTCGGTGGGACGCAGAGCGGCGGCGACGGCGGCGTTGCCCTCGTGCCCGGACGACCCGATCGTGTAGTAGCCCCTGCCCTGCGACCGCAGCCATCGCGCGGCGAGGTCGAGATGTCGGCTGCCGAGCGCAACGTCGTACAGCGCCAAGCACACTCGCGTCGTCAATGCCGACCCGTCGCGCACCGGTTCGTCGTCAGCGCGTCGGCGCGGCGAGGAGTTCATCGCCGCGACGGTGGCGGTGAAGTGCTCGTCGATGGGTTCGGCCACGGGTCTCCTGGTTCAGCGACTGATCGTGGGACGGGCCACCACGTTACGGATGAACGCCACGATCTGCGCGGCCCCGGTGCCGTCCGGGTCCTGGTCGGGGTCGTAGATCGCGATGCTTCCACCGATACAGGTCGCCGGCGTCGAGAACAGCGCCATCACCATGTCGGTGAGCTGCTCCCACGTCAGGCCGCCGGGCTCGTCGGGAAAGTCGGGCAGGCCCTGCGCGGGGAACTCGACGGGATCGAGCACGTCGAGATCGATGTGCAGCCACCACCGGTCGACGAGCCCGGCGAGCTGTTCGATGCCGCGGCGACCTGCGCCTGCCGGGTCGTCGGCGACCTCGGCGAGCGGCGCCACCCACACGCCGTTGTCGGCGAGCGTCCCGACGTTGAACTGCCTGCGCCACGCGTGGTCGCGGGGCCCGAGCACCACGAGGTGGTCACGGCGCAGCGCAGGCAGCCGGTCGCCGAGTTCCCCCGTCAGCGTGCGGCCGGTCATACCGAGCAGGAGCCCGAGTTCGGTGTTGGCCGCTTCGCCGTCCTCGGACACGTCGAGCGGCATGGTGTCCTCGTGGCCGTCGATGAAGACCAGGCCGACGTCGCCGACGTGATCACGCAACCCGGTGACGATGCCGAGCAGCGTGGAGCAGTCGCCGCCGTAGACGATCGGCAGCCTGCCCGCGGTCACCGCCGAGGAGACGCGTTCGTTGAGTGCGCGCGTCATCGTCAGCAGCGCCCGCTCGTTGATCAGGCTGGTCGGGCCGCGGGCGGGGTCGCCGTCAGGCAGCTCGAGGTCACTGTGGGACGCGACGTGATGGTGTTCGAAGGCGTCGAGCAGCCCGGCCTCACGCAGCGCCGTCGCCGCGCGCGCCTGATTGCCCGGTCGGCCGTAGCCGTCGAACGGAACCCCGATCAGTTCGATGTCGGCGACTGTCCTGCTCCTCGCGTCCGCATCCCCCGAACATAGGTCGTGTAGGGGGTGGCGCCGTCGAAAATCTCGTTCTTGACCTGTTCGGCCGGCTCGACCGGAATCACACGAGTTCGATGGCTTCGGCGATGCTGGCAAGCACCCGGCTTGGCCGGAACGGGTACCGCCCCACCTCGTCGCGGGTTGTCGAGCCGGTCAGCACCAGAATGGTCTCCAGGCCCGCCTCGATGCCCGCGACGACATCGGTGTCCATCCGGTCACCGACCATGCAGGTGCTCTCGGAATGGGCCTCGATGCGGTTGAGCGCACTGCGGAACATCATCGGGTTCGGCTTGCCGACGAAGTACGGCTCCCGACCGGTGGCCTTGGTGATCATCGCGGCCACCGACCCCGTCGCGGGCAACGGTCCTTCCGCCGACGGTCCCGTCACGTCCGGGTTGGTGGCGATGAACCGGGCGCCTGCCAGGATCAGTCGAATGGCCTTCGTGATCGCCTCGAAGGAGTAGGTGCGGGTTTCGCCGAGCACGACGAAATCCGGGTCGACGTCGGTCAGCGTGTAACCCACCTCGTGCAGGGCCGTGGTCAGGCCCGCCTCCCCGATCACGTAGGCCGACCCGCCGGGCAACTGGTCACCGAGGAAGTCGGCCGTCGCCAGCGCCGACGTCCAGATCGCCGGCTCGGGCACCGACAGTCCCGACCGCGCCAACCGCGCCGACAGATCGCGCGGGGTGAAGATCGAATTGTTGGTCAACACGAGAAACGGTCGCTTCTTCTCGACGAGCCGTTGCAGGAAATCGGCCGCACCGGGCAAAGCGTGCTCCTCGCGGACGAGGACCCCGTCCATGTCCGTGAGCCAGCACTGGGGATTGGAGCGCACGCGCCCAGTCTGCCAACTCGGTCCGAGGGCTCGCACGCTACGACGATTTCTCCTCGAAGCTTCACGCCGCCGTCGTGCGGGCTGGACATCTTGCATACCCGTGGTAGGTTATTACCTACTTAGAGTATGTATCTCCCGGAGATCGGAGCCCCATGTCCCCCACCGCCGCCACAGCCGTCGACCTGCGAGCCCTCTCGGAGCGCTATTTCGCCGCTTGGGCCAAGCGCGACCCGGACGCGATCGTCGCGCTGCACACCGACGACACGCAGTTCTGGACCCATCTCGGCGGCGAACCCGTCGTCGGACGCGATGCCGTCCGCCGCACCTTCTCCGAGCTTTTCGTGACGTTTCCCGACTTCGCCTTCGAGACCTACCGGGTTCTCTACGGCGACGACCACTGGGTGCTGGACTGGGCCTTGATATCCGGTGACATCCGATTTGACTGCCTTGACGCCGTCGTCGTCTCCCCCGACGGCCTCGTCGCCCGCAAGGACACCTTCGTCGACGCAGCGCAACTGCAGGCCGCGCTGGGATCGGTGACCAGGTGACCGCGCTCGCCACCGAGAGTGGAACACCTGCCGACCAGCTTCCCCTCTACGACCGGTTGCCCGCCGAGCACCTCTTCGACATGCACGTGGATCTCCAACCGGCACAGTTGATCTCCACCGCGGTGGGCACCAGGCTGACATTCATCGCGCAAGGCGGCGTGATCGACGGTCCGCGGTTGCGGGGCGAAATCCTTCCCGGGGGCGGCGACTGGCTGCTCGTCGGCACCGACCAGGTGGGCCGGATCGACGTCCGCGCAACGCTGCGCAGCCACGACGGTGCGCTGATCCACTACGAGACCAGGGGCGTGATCAAGATCCCCGCGGACGGCCTCGACCGGCTTGCCGCAGGCGAAATGCTGCCGTTCGCGCAGACGTACGTGCGCACCACGCCGAAATTCGAGACCGCCGACGACCGGTACGCATGGCTCAACGAAATCGTGGCAGTCGGCTACAACGTCCTGTCGCCCGATCACATCGACTACCGCGTTTACCGGGTCTTGTAGCGGCGCGCGTTGGGAGCAGGCCGTTGCCGGACAGCCGTTATCGTGAGTTCGTGCCGGCCAAGCAGGCGAGACGAACCCAGGCGGAGCGCACCGAGGCGACGGTCTCCGCGCTCGTCGACGCCGCGCGCGAACTCTTCGCCCGCGACGGGTACGCGGAGACGTCACTCGATGCGGTGGCCGCGAAGGCGCGCGTCACGAAAGGCGCCGTCTACCACCATTTTCAGGGCAAGCCGCAGCTGTTCGAGGCCGTGTTCAGCCGCGAGGTCGACCGGCTCTGCGCCGCGATGCCCGCCGTGTACGCGTCCAAACGCGACCCGTGGGACGCGTTCGAGGCGTGCTGCCGGGCCTTCCTCGAGGAGTGCCTCGAGCCGGGATTGCAGCGGATCATGCTCCTCGACGCTTTGGCGGCGGTGGGGTGGGAAGGCGTACGCCGCATCGAGGCCCCGATGATGGAGTTGATGGAGATCGCCATCGGTCGGGCGGTGGACGCAGGCCGGATCGCGCCGCGGCCCGCCGCCCCGCTCGCGGTTTTCCTCTACGGCGCGCTCTGCGAGACGTCGATGAACGTGGCACGGGCTGACAACCAGAAGGCCGCCCACCGCAGGGCGCTCACCGAACTGAGCCACGTGCTCGAGGGCCTGCGCCTCGAATGACCAGACTCCGTCGGCACCTGCGCCACGGTCGGTGTGAGCGAGATAACCCGAACGCGGAGCGCCGCAGGGTCGTATGCAATAGATTGTGCAGACAACCCCTGCCGCTGCGATGCGATGGTTCGAGGACTGGTTCCGCTCCTTGCGGGCCGGCTTGGACCCTGACGGGGTCATGCGTGGGTACGCCGAACGGACCGACCCGTTCACCGTGATCTTCCCGGGCATGGGCCGTGTGCACTTCGTCGCGACCGCCGAGGGCGCGCGAGAAATACTGACGCTGCCCCGCGACGTGCTGTGCGCCCCGACGCCCAACCCCATCGAACCGATCGTCGGCCCCTCTTCGGTGATCCTGACGTCAGGTGAACGGCACCGACGTCAGCGCAGGCACCTGTCGCCCGCGTTTCGCGGCGCCCAGGTTCGCAGCCGCGCCCGCGCGATGGCGCAGGCGGTCGCGACGGACTCACAGAAGTGGCGGCAAGGCGATCGCGTGCCGCTTCACCGCATCTCCCAGGCGATCACCAAGCGCATCATCATCCACACCGTTCTCGGCGTCGAACCCGGCCCCGGCAGCGAGGAATTCGAACGGGTGGTGTCGGGGTTGCTCAACGCCAACACCGCACCGCTGATGCTGCTGCCCGCGCTGCGCCGGGAATTCTCCGGCCGGGGACCGTGGGCACGGCTGGTGAAGCTGCGCACGCAGTTCAACGACATGCTTGCCGAACAGATCTCGTCGGAACGGCGAAACCCGTGCACCGCAGACGGCACCGTCCTCGGTCAGCTTCTCGCCGGAACGTACCGCAGCGCCGACGACGATCTCGAACTGCAGGAGCAGCTGCGAACCCTGCTCGTCGCCGGGCACGACACGACAGCCTCCGCGCTGGCGTGGGCGCTGTACCACATCCACCGCGACGACCGCGTCCGCGACCGGCTCGCAACCGAGCTGGCGTCCGGGCCCGCCGCTGAGGAGATGCCGACGTTGCCCTACCTCTCGGCGGTCATATCGGAGACGCTGCGGATGCACCCGGCGGTGCCGATCGTGATACGCAAGCTCGCTGAGCCGCGAACCGTCATCGGGAGGCGGTGCCTGGCCGGCGACATCGTCGGGATCGCAGTTCCCGCACTGCATTTCAATCCGTCAATCTGGCCCGACCCGGAGCGGTTCGATCCGGATCGGTTCCTGGACCGCACCCCGGCCCCCTTCGAATACGTGCCGTTCGGCGGGGGTTACCGGCGCTGCCCCGGAGCCGCGTTCGCGCACAACGAGCTTGCCATCGCGATCGGCACGATCTTGGGTGACGTCACACTGGCGGTTCCGCGCGGCGAACGCAGGCGCAAACCTCCCCGCGCGGTGCCGCGCGGCATCGCCACCGTTCCGCGCCGGGAGATCACCCTCGAGGTCACGTGCACGAGGAGCCGGTCCGCCCGGACGTAACTGAAGTCCCGTGCGCGGCGCGGTTGCGCTCTAGGGTGAGGCATCACCAGCCGCACAGCGAGGTGCACACCATGAGTGACCGACCGGTTCGATCAACACGGACGAGCAAGACCGCGGTGAAGAAGACCGCGGTGAAGAGGAAGGCGGCTCCCACCAAACGCGCGGCGGCGGGCGCCGCCAACGCAGGCGCACCGTCCAAGCGCCGAATCGTCAAAGCCGTCGGCCTGAAATCCGGCGCCGCTACCCGCACCGCAACGACGTCCCCCTCGGCCAAACCGACGGAGGTGAGCGTCGGCACCGACGCCGCGTTCGCACCGGGCACCGGCCAGGCGCGCAGGCGGTTGAAGAACATCTCCGAAGTCCGCCACTTCTTCCGGACCAACGACGTGCCGATCCTGTTCTTCGGCGCCACCCCCTTCAATCTGCTCGGCCTCGACCGCTGGGTTCGCAACTTCACCTACATCACCTACTACGACGCATGGGACGGCGCGCATCCGCGGGTGTTCACCCCGAGTGAGAAGTCCTATCAGGAGTTCGAAAGCGGCGAGGAGATCAACAACTGGCTGCTGACCAACCCCGAGGTGCGGGCGCACATCGACGCGGTGACGCCTCGCGGCATCAGGCCCAAGGTCGCGATGGTCTTCTTCGACAGCGAAACCGAGGAGATCTGCAAGGAACTCGGCTACGACCTGATCCTGCCGTCCGCGAGCCTGCGCACCCGCCTCGACTCCAAGATCGTCACGACGCAGCTCGGTAACGAGGCCGGCGCGCCGAGCGTGCCGAACGTACTGACCCGCGTCGACGACTGGGCGGGGCTGCAGAAGGCCGCTGAAAAGGCCGGGCTCGGTGACGAACTCGTGGTCCAGACGCCGTACGGCGACTCCGGCAAGACCACCTTCTTCATCTCGTCGGAGGCCGACTGGAAAAAGCACAGCAAGGACATCGTCGGCGAAGAGATCAAGGTGATGCGACGCATCAACAACCGCCCTGTCGCGGTCGAGGCGGTGCTCACCCGGTGCGGAACCATTGTCGGGCCGTTCATGTCGGAGCTGATCGGTTACAAGCGGCTCACTCCGTCCCGCGGCGGCTGGTGCGGCAACGAGATGTTCCCCGAGGTGCTGACAGGCGAAAGCAGGCACACCGCAACGCAGTTGGTGCGTCGGCTCGGAGACCGCCTCGCCAAGGAGGGCTACCGCGGCTTCTTCGAAGTCGATGTGCTCGTCGACACCGACACCGGTGAGATCTACCTCGGCGAGCTCAACCCGCGCATCAGCGGGGCCTCGTCGATCACCAACGTCACCGCGGGCGCCTACGCCGACGTGCCGCTGTTCCTGTTCCACATCCTCGAGTACATGAACGTCGACTTCGATCTGGACGTCGACGAGATCAACGAGCGGTGGGAGGAGTTGGCGTCGGGTGATCTGTGGAGCCAGATGGTGATGAAGGAGACCGACGACATCGTTCAGCAACTGACGGCCACGCCGCAGACCGGCCAGTACTCGCTCGACCGCAGCGGCGCGCTGGTGTTCCGTAGGCCCGCGCTGGACTGGCATCAGCTGCAGAACGAGGCTGAAGCGTTCTTCCTGCGGATCTACGCCCCCGGCGACTATCGCTGGAAGGGCGCCGACCTCGGGGTGATCGTCACAAAGGGCCGGCTGCAGGTCGACTCGGCGACGGGCAAGTCGGCGTTGACCATTCGCGCCCGTCATCTCATCGACTCGATTCGGGCCCAGTACACAGGTACACCCATCGCCAATGCCAGCGCGCCGACCACGAACGCGGGCGTGAAGTCCGGCTGACTCACGCCGGCCATTACAGTCATCGCATGGCTCTCGGAGGCGACACCGGACGCGTGCCGTCGGACGTGACGCTGGACAACTGGCAGTCGGCCGCGCAGGTGCACTGGGCGTTTCAGCACGTCGCCGAGTTCCTGCCCACCGCGGTGATTTCCCGCGGCACCGGTCCCGTCGCCGAGTTCCCGGCGGCGCCGGTCGACCTGACCGACATCCCGTTGTACGACCGGACGAACGCGATGAACACCACCGTCGGCGAGGTGATGGCCGCGACCGTGACCGACGGCTGGATGGTCACCCAACACGGCAAGGTGCTCGGCGAGTACTACTACGGCGGCATGACCGCCGACTCCTCGCACATCCTGATGTCGGTGAGCAAGTCGCTGGTCGCGATGACGCTTGGCGCGCTCGTCAGCAACGGCACCGTGGACCCGGACGCCCTGGTGACCCACTACGTGCCCGCGCTGGGTGATTCCGGCTACGCGGGCGCGACGGTGCGCAACGTGCTCGATATGCGGTCGGGGGTCAAGTTCTCCGAGGACTATCTGGATCCGATGGCAGAGGTGCGGTTGATCGAGCAGGCCATCGGTTGGGCGCCGCGCACCGTGCCGGACCTGCCGGCGACGATGTATGACTTTTTGGCCAGCCTCGTGCAGAAGTCGCCGCACGGCGGGCCGTTCGAGTACCGGTCCTGCGAAACCGATGTGCTCGGCTGGATCTGCGAGGCGGCGGGTGGACTGCGGATGCCCGAGCTGATGTCGCAGCTGATGTGGTCGAAGCTCGGTGCCCGCAACGACGCGACCATCGGCGTCGACTCCGTCGGCACCGGGATGTTCGACGGCGGCATCAACACGTGCCTGTCTGATCTGGTCAGATTCGGCTCGCTCTTTCTCGGTGGCGGCACGTCGCTCACGGGTGAACGCGTGGTCTCGCTGTCGTGGATCGCCGACACGTTCGCCGGTGAGCTCGATTCCCGGGCGGCGTTCGCGGCGAGCCCCGGAGACAACCGGATGCCCGGCGGGATGTACCGCAACCAGTGCTGGTTTCCCTACCCGGGCAACAACGTCCTGCTGTGCCTGGGCATCCACGGCCAGATGATCTACGTCAACCGGGCCGCGAACATGGTCGCTGCGAAGCTCTCGAGCTGGCCGCTTGCGCAGGACGCCGGGAAGCTGTTCCCCACCATCGCCGCCTTCGATGAAATCGCCGCCCAGTTGTCGTAGCCGTAGGGAGAACCGCGTGAAAACCGTCTCGATCGATGCACCTGCAGGCCCGATCGACGCGCTGTGCAGCGTTCCCGACGGCCCGGGACCGTTCCCCGGCATGGTCCTGGTCCACGACGCGATCGGCTACGGACCCGACAACGAGCGGATTTCGCGGAAGGTGGCCGTCGCGGGGTACATCGCGATCACGCCGAACATGTTCGCCAGGGGCGGGCGGACCCGCTGCATCACCCGGGTCTTTCGCGATCTGCTGACCCAGCGCGGCCGCGCGCTCGACGACATCCTGGCCGCCAGAGATCACCTGCTCGCCATGCCGCAGTCGTCAGGCGCCGTCGGAATCGCGGGATTCTGCATGGGCGGCCAGTTCGCACTTGTGATGTCGCCCAAGGGCTTCGGCGCCTCGGCCCCGTTCTACGGCACGCCGCTTCCGCGCAACCTCAGCGAGACGCTCGACGGCGCATGCCCGATCGTCGCCAGCTTCGGCCGTCGCGACCCGGTCGGGAAGGGTGCTGCCGACAAACTGCAGAAGGTCGTCGACGAGTTGGACATTCCCGCCGACATCAAGGCCTACCAGGGCGCCGGCCACAGCTTCGCCAATCAACTGCCTGCCCAGCCGCTGGTCCGCATCGGCGGGTTCGGCTACAACGCGGCTGCCGAGGAGGATGCCTGGTCGCGGGTCTTCGCCTTCTTCGGCGAGCACCTGCACCCGAGCGGCACGTAGCCGGCTACTCGGGCAGCCGTAACTCCGGCTTCTCGACCTCTTCGATGTTCACGTCCTTGAACGTGATGACGCGAACCTGCTTGACGAACCGCGCGGGCCGGTACATGTCCCACACCCACGCGTCGGCCAGCCGCAGCTCGAAGTAGACCTCGCCGTCGGCGTTGCGGGGCACCAGCTCCACACTGTTTGCCAGATAGAACCGCCGCTCGGTTTCCACCACGTAGCTGAACTGGCCCACGATGTCCTTGTATTCGCGGTACAGCGAGAGCTCCATCTCGGTTTCGTACTTCTCGAGATCTTCGGCACTCATCGCTTCAACAGTCCTTCGTGTTCGTCGCGCCCTCGGCTCTTCGTGCCGGCGCTCACCGCTTCATCAATCTTCCCCTACCCGACTTGGCCACGCTGCTCCGGTAGGCAGTCACCCGCGAGCTCCGTGACGATCTTGGTGCCCGTCGGCGTGGCCACCCGGCGGACGTTGATGAACGAATATCTGTGCTGGCTGCACGGCCCGAGCCGGGCCAGCGCGGCCCCGTGGGCGGGCGTGCTGTAGCCCTTGTGCTCGGCGAATCCGTAGCCGGGATGTTCTGCCTCCATCTTCACCATCAGTCGATCACGGCTGACCTTTGCCAGCACGCTCGCCGCGGCAATGCAGGCCGCGGCCGCGTCGCCGCCCACCACCGGCAGAGACGGCACCGCAAGGCCGGGTACCCGGAATCCGTCGCTGAGCACGTAGCCGGGCTTGCGCGACAGCCCGGCGATCGCTCTGCGCATCCCTTCGATGTTGGCCACGTGCACCCCGCGGCGGTCCACCTCGACGGACGGGATGATCACCACGTGATAGGCCAGCGCGTACCGGCGGATCAGGGGAAACAGCCGCTCGCGTTCCTTCTCTGTGAGCTTCTTGGAGTCGTCGAGTGCGGCCAGACTCTCCAGCCTGTTGGGCCCCAGTACGCAGGCGGCCACGACAAGCGGTCCGGCGCAGGCGCCGCGGCCGACCTCGTCCACTCCGGCGACCGGGCCGAGTCCCGAGCGGTACAGCGCGGACTCCAGCGTGCGAAGCCCTGAGGACTTGCGGATGACCGTTCGCGGCGGCCAGGTCGCAGGCACTACTGGGACTGCGGATCCACCGAGCTAACCCCACCCCATCGCGATGGCGGCCAGGCGATGAATCGCGCCTTTCCGATGACGTTGTCCAGCGGAACGGTTCCGGCGTTCGGATCGCCGGTGCACTTGATCCCGCTCTGGAAGTCGGCCGGGTTGTCGACGCAGTGCACCCGCGAATCGGCCGAATGGGTGCGGTTGTCCCCCATCACCCACACCCGTCCGTCGGGCACCGTGACGGGGCCGAACTCGAAGCCGAAGCACTTGTACTTGTCGGGGTCGGGCACGTTCATCGTCGCCAGGTCCAGATACGGCTCGTTGAGCGCCGTGCCGTCCACCGTCAGTCCCGTGGTCTGGCGGCATTCCACCGTCTGGCCACCGGTCGCGATCACCCTTTTGACGAGGTCGTTCTCATCCGGCGGGACGAAGCCGACGAACGAGAGCGCGTTCTGCACCCACCGCAGAGCGGGGTTGTCGGAGCGGATGGACTTGTAGCCGGCGTTCCAGTTCGGCGGGCCCTTGAACACGATGACGTCACCCGGCCTCGGCTCGGTGAACCGATAGGAGATCTTGTCGACCATGATGCGGTCGCCGACGCAGCCCGCGCAGCCATGCAGGGTGGGCTCCATCGATTCCGACGGGATGAGATACGGCCGCGCGATGAAGGTCAACATCAGGTAGTACAGGCCGACCGCGATCACCACGAGGATGGCGGCTTCGCGCAGTGCACCGCCCTTGCGCTTTTTCTTGTCGGCGGCCTCGTCGGCCTGCTCGTCGGCCGCAACAGCGTCGTCGTCGAGCGTGCGCTCAGACGGGGCGTCTGGGGAGTCCGTGGATCCGCTCACGGGATCAGCGTAGCCAGGACGCGTCGGACAACCGTGTGCGACGTCAGCGCTTTTCCTTGATCTTCGCCTTCTTGCCGCGCAGTTCGCGAAGGTAGTAGAGCTTGGCGCGACGCACGTCACCGCGGGTGACGACATCGATGTGGTCGATGTTGGGCGAGTGCACCGGGAAGGTCCGCTCGACGCCGACGCCGTAGCTCTCCTTGCGGACGGTGAAGGTCTCGCGGATGCCGCCGCCCTGGCGACGCAGCACAACGCCCTTGAACACCTGGATGCGCTCCTTGGCGCCCTCGATGACCTTGACGTGCACGTTGACGGTGTCCCCGGGGCTGAAGTCCGGAATGTCGTCGCGCAACGACGACTGATCGACGAAGTCCAGCGTGTTCATCGGTGACTCTTCCTTGCTGTTCGCGGCTATCGGCGGCCCCGCGGTGTCACGCGTCGCCGCGCCGATGGGTTCGGGCGTATCGTGTGCATCTCGCGGTTCACGGCCCAGCCGTGCCCGCATCCCGCACAGACAACTGGTCAATTGTGCCAGACGGGGCGGCATGCAGTGAAATCGCTCGCCTCGCGAGGGGCGCACAGCCATCGCCGAACGATTAGGCTCGCAGCTACGGGCGGGCGGCGGTCGGCCACGTCCGTTCCCCGCTGGTAGCGCTCATTGGAGGAAACGTATGCGTCGGCGGCCGTCGAGGCTGGTCGCGGTGACCGCAGCGGTTCTTGTCGTGGCCGCCTGCGAGGCCCGGTCCTATGGCACGCCGCCGTCGGTCAGGCCGGACCCCACCCCGCTGACCGTCGTCGCCCCGCGGGGTCCGCTGGCGCCGCTGCCCGAGGCCCCGCCCGACGAACCCGCGTCGTCGTTCACCGGGCTGGACAACCGCACCATGCAGGCAACAGCCGACGCCGCCGCCAAGGGTGCCGACATCACCACCGTCGTGCTGGACCGGTCGACCGGTCAACGGGTCACCAACGGCAACGCCAGGGGTATCGCCATCGCGTCGGTGGTGAAACTGTTCATCGCCGACGACATGCTGCTGCGTGGGCCGCCACTGTCGCCTGAGGACATGAAGCTGTTCCAGTCGATGCTGCGGTCCTCGGATGACAGTGCGGCGCAGGTGTTCTGGGATCGCAACGGCGGCAGCGCCATCGTCACGCGGGTCGCGGGCCGCTACGGGCTCTCCGGTACGCGGCCGAACGGCCTGTGGTTCAACACCCTCAGCACCGCTGCCGACCTGGTGCGCTATTACGACATGTTGCTGTCAGGTGCCGGCGGATTGCCGATGGACAAGGCCGAGATGATCATCGACAACCTCGCGCAATCCACCCCGACGGGGATCGACGGGATGATGCCCGGCGGTGTCTACCCGCAGCGGTTCGGGATCCCCGAAGGGCTCTACGGAGAGCCGGTCGCGGTCAAACAGGGCTGGATGTGCTGCGTAGGCTCCGACTGGATGCATCTCTCGACGGGCATCATCGGGTCCGACCACCGCTACGTCATGGCGATCGCCTCCGACCAGCCCGCAACCGCGGACACGGCGCGCGCGACCATCACGCAGGCCGTCAAGACGATGTTTCCCGGCGGGCGGATTTAGCGCGGGCAAGTAGGCTGAGGTTTGACGACGGGCGCCACGTGGTATCGCCCCGCCGCCCCCTCAGGGTCCACATTGTCAAGAGGAGAGCTATGCGTGCGACGGCGATCGCAGCCACCTTGTGTGCGGCTCTGGGCATTGCCGGTTGTGCGGCACAGGGTCACAGCACTCCGCCGAATGCGGATGCGCCACAGGTGACCGTCGTCGCGCCCCAGAACAACATCCTGCCGATGCCGCAAGCCCCGCCGGAGGCGCCTTCCGCGGGGTTCGACGGCCTCGACGCCCGCACCAAGCAAGCGGTCTCCGATGCAGCGAACGCCGGTGCCGACATTTCGGTCGTCGTGATGGATCGCAACACCGGCCAGACCGTCTCCGGTGGGGACGGCTCGTCGTTTCCGATCGCCTCGGTGGTGAAGCTGTTCATCGCCGACGAGCTGCTGCTGAGGGAGTCCAAGGGCGAGACGGCGCTGTCTCCCGCCGACCGCAAGTCCCTCGACGTCATGCTGCGCTCCTCCGACGACGGCGCGGCGCAGAACTTCTGGGACCGCCTCGGAGGCAACGCCGTCATCGCACGCGTCAAGGCACGGTACGGGTTGGGCGGCACGACGGCCCCCTACAACGGGCATTGGGACGTAACGACCAGCACCGCAAGTGATCTCGTTCGCTACTACGACATGCTGCTTGACGGCAGCGGCGGCCTCCCACCGGAACAGGCCGGCATCATCCTCGGCAACCTGGCACAGTCGTCGCCGACGGGAATCGACGGCTACCCGCAGCGGTTCGGCATCCCCGAGGGCCTCTTCGCCGAGCCGGTCGCAGTCAAGCAGGGATGGTTCTGCTGCTGGAACGGCGGCAACCAGGTGCACGTCTCCACCGGCGCGATCGGACCCGACCGCCGCTACGTGATGGCGATGGGATCGCTGGATCCGACCGGCGCCGCGGCGGCCCGCGACAGGATGACCCAGACGGTCAAGACGATGTTCCCCGGCGGCAGGATCTAATTCTCGTCGGCCATCAGGTCGGGTCGGCGCTCGCGGGTTCGGGCGAGGGCCTGCTCCCGTCGCCACGCCGCGACCTTCGCGTGGTCCCCCGACAACAGCACATCGGGCACGTCCAGACCACGCCAGCTCGGCGGCCGGGTGTAGCTAGGGCCCTCCAGCACTCCGTCGGAATGCGAATCCTGTTGATGCGACGCGGGATTGCCCAACACGTCGGGAAGCAGGCGCACCACGGCCTCAATCATCACCAGCGCGGCGGACTCCCCGCCGGGCAGCACGTAGTCGCCGATGGACACCTCTTCGACACGCATCCGCGCCGCGGCGTCGTCGATCACGCGCTGGTCGATGCCCTCGTACCGGCCGCACGCGAACACCAGGTGCGACTCCTCGCTCCAGCGGTTCGCCGCGGCCTGCGTGAACAACCGCCCGGCGGGCGTCGGGACGACGAGAAGCGTTTCTGGCGAGCAGATCTCGTCGAGTGCCTCGCCCCACACGGGCGCCTTCATCACCATTCCCGGACCGCCGCCGTACGGAGAGTCGTCGACGGAGCGATGAACATCGTGTGTCCAGCGCCGTAGGTCGTGCACCCGCAGATCGACGATGCCGGCATCGATCGCCTTGCCGGGCAACGACTGTCGCAGCGGCTCCAGATAGTCGGGGAAAATCGTCACTACGTCAATGAGCACAGCTTCGCATCCTCACTGAATCTCCAAAAGACCCTCGGGCGGGTCGATCTCGATGGTCTGATCCTTCAGCGACACCTCGGTGACGATGGCGCTGACGAACGGCACGAGCACTTCTGCACCGGTCTCCGAGGCCACCGACAACAATTCACCCGCAGCGGTATGCAGCACTTCGCTGACGTTGCCGACCAGCCGGCCGTCCGTTGTCACCACCCGTAGTCCCTCGAGCTGGTGATCGTAGAACTCGTCGGGGTCCTCGATCGGCGGCAGATCCTCGGTGTCGACGAGGAAGACGTTGCTGCGCAGTGCTTCTGCGGCGTCACGGTCGGCGATGCCTTCCAGCCGCACCAGCAGCCGTCCGCTGTGCTCGCGGGCCGATTCGATGACGTATTCGCGCTGCGGCCCACCACGGGACGGTCGTGCCCGCAGTCGCGCACCCGGTGCGAAGCGCGTGTCGGGATCGTCGGTGCGAACCTCGACGACGACTTCGCCGGTGACGCCGTGAGCCTTCACGACCCGTCCGACTACAAGGTCCATATCGGACCCGCTACTGGTCGGTGTCCACCACGTCGACGCGGATGCCCCGGCCGCCGATGCCCGCGACCAGGGTGCGCAGGGCGGTCGCCGTCCGGCCACCACGGCCGATGACCTTGCCGAGGTCCTCGGGGTGCACATGCACCTCGACGGTGCGGCCGCGCCGCGACGTCACCATGTCGACCCGGACGTCGTCGGGGTTGTCCACGATGCCGCGGACCAGGTGCTCGACCGCGTCGACGACGACCGAACTCACGATTCGTCGGCCTGCGCGGCGGGAGCGGCATCGGCGCCTTCGGCGGCGGGCTCGGACTCGTCCTTGACGGGAGCGACGTCGGCCGCGGTGGTCTCGGCGGTGTCCTGCGCCTTCGCGGCCTTCTTGGCGGGCGCCTTCTTCTTCTTGGCCGTGGTCGCCTCGGTGCTGGGGCCGCCGTCGGCCTCGGCGAGCGCGGCGTTGAACAGATCCAGCTTGCTCGGCTTGGGTTCCTTGACCTTCAGCGTGCCCTCCGCGCCGGGCAGACCCTTGAACTTCTGCCAGTCGCCGGTGATCTTCAGCAGAGCCAGGACGGGTTCGGTGGGCTGGGCGCCGACACCGAGCCAGTACTGGGCGCGCTCGGAGTCGATCTCGATGAGGCTCGGGTCTTCCTTCGGGTGGTACCGGCCGATGACCTCGATCGAGCGTCCGTCGCGGCGGTTGCGTGCGTCGGCGACGGCGATGCGGTACTGGGGATTGCGGATCTTGCCAAGCCGGGTGAGCTTGATCTTCACAGCCATGGTTAAGCGAACTCTCCTCATGCGATTGCCACGTTGCAATTCGGCGACCGCGGGCGGGTTGCCCGGATCCGGTTTTGCCTTACGCGTGTGACCGCCGCGGGGCCGTAGTCCTGCGGCAGACAGCCGCCCATTGTGCCAGAACAGCCGCTACCGGGCGAAATCGCGCCGCGGCGGGCTCACAGGATCTTGTCGTAGCACTTGATCTCGACGCGGCGGGACAGCCGCCAGCCGGTGGCGGTGCGGACGAACTCGTCGTCGTACCAGACGCCGACCTGCATGACCTTGGGTTTCTCCCCCTTGAGGATCATCGGGTTGAAGCAGAAGGTGCGCGCGGTGGCGGTGTCGCCGGCGAGCGTGATCGCAGGCAGTCCCAGCATGTGGGCGTTGCGCTCGAAATAGGTGGGCAGCGTCTCGGCCAGCCAGGCTTTGATCTCCGGATACCGCCCGTCGACGCCTCCGGTGTCGCGGTAGTCGATGTAGGCGTCGGGCGTGAAGATGTCGTCCAGCTCGTCGAACTCGCGACGGTCGATGGCCTCGGAGTAGCTGATCAGCAGGTGTTGCAGTTCGAGGCGGTCGGAGATCTCTTCGAGGCTCAGCATGGGTCCATCTTGCCTGCGGGGATATGCGGGTTAGAGTGCTGGACCCATGGGGAGGTTTTTCGTCGTCATCGCCGCATGTCTGACCATGCTCTCGTTGTCGGTGGCACCGTTGTCAGACGTGCCGATGGCCGAGGCGGAGCCCGCCATCCAGCCGATCGCCAACGTGGCGGCGCCACCTGAGGGGCCCGCCCCCGCGTGGATCGTCGCGGACATGGACACCGGTCAGGTTCTCGCCGAGCGCGAGATGAACATCCCGCATCCCCCCGCCAGCACGATCAAGACCCTGCTGGCGCTGACCGTGCTCGACGAGGTGACCAACCTGGATGCGACGGTCGTCGGCACCGAGGCGGACACCCACGTCGAATGCACGTGCGCTGGCGTCGAGCCGGGCCGGACCTACACCGCGCGGCAGCTCCTCGACGCCGTCCTGTTGATGTCGGGCAACGACGCCGCCAACGCACTGGCCGACATGATCGGCGGCTACGACGTCGCAGTGACCAAGATGAACGCCAAGGCCGCCGCCATCGGCGCGCTCGGCACGTACGCCACGACACCGTCCGGACTGGACGGATCGGCAGGGCCTGGCGCCACGACGCCGCGGGATCTCGCGGTCATCTTCCGTGCCGCGATGGCCAACCCGGTGTTCGCACAGACCATCGCGGCGCCTGCGTCGACGTTCCCGACCGCGACCGGCGACCGGCCGATCGTCAACGACGACTTACTGCTGCACCGATATCCCGGCACGCTCGGCGGGAAGACCGGGTTCACCGACGCGGCGAAGAAGACGTTCGTCGCCGCCGCCGACCGCAACGGCCGCCGGCTGGTGATCGCCATGATGTACGGGCTGATCAAAGAGGGTGGCCCGACGTACTGGGATCAGGCGATGAGCCTGTTCGACTGGGGTTTCGCCCAGGACAGGCAGATGAGCGTCGCGACGCTGTAACTGTTGACCTAAACCAACGTAGTCAAAAGTTGTTGATCCGCAATGGATCCGAGATCTGCACGCAGCTGAAACCAGTGTTTTCACAGGTTACTCTCGCCATCTGTGCGAAATATGTTGGCAGCCATAGTAACCGCGCTCGCGTTGACGAGCTCTGCGGTGGCCGCGCCGACCGCGTCCGCTGAGCCCGGCGTCCAGCCGGCCGGCGCAGTCGCTCTCCCCGACGGTCCGGCGCAGGCGTGGCTGCTTGCCGATCTCGATTCCGGACGCATCCTGGCTTCGCACGACCCGTTCGGCCAGCATGCGCCTGCCAGCACCATCAAGCCGTTGCTCGCGATGGTCGCCCTCGACAATCTGCGACCCGATAACTTCGCCCGCGCCAACAAGTCCCACACCGAAGTCGAATGCTCCTGTGTCGGGCTGGAACCCGGCCAGGCCTACACCACGCGTCAGCTGCTGGAGGCACTGCTGATGGTGTCGGGCAACGACGCGGCGAACATGTTGGCGGACATGCTCGGCGGTCAACAGGTCGCAGTCGCCGCGATGAACCGCAAGGCCGCTTCCGTCGGCGCCAAGAGCACGCGGGCGTCGTCGCCGTCGGGTCTCGACGGTCCGGGGTGGGAGTCGATCACCACTCCTTACGACCTCGCGGTGATCTACCGCGCTGCGCTGACCTATCCGTTGATCGCCCAGATCTTCCGCGAGCGCTCGGCGGCCTTTCCCGGCAAGACGATCACCGCGCAGAACCAGCTGCTGTCGCGTTATCCCGGCACGATCGCCGGCAAGACGGGCTACACAAACCTGGCGCGGGACACCTTCGTCGCTGCCGCCCAACGGGGCAACCGCAGGCTCGTCGTCGCGGAGTTGTACGGCGACGGCGACTTGTACGGCCAGGCGATCCGCCTGTTCGACTGGGGCTTCGCGCAGCCCTGAGCCCTACTTGCCGATCACCTCGGCAGGCGGAGGGCACCCGTCGTGGTCCTGGAGGTCCTCACCGTGCCCGCTGCGGGGATCGGCTGGATCGGCGCGTCCTGCGAGCAGAACGAATCCCGGCGCTCCGTCGACACCGGTGCTGCCGACCACGACCAGCGTCTGCCCGCCCATCGAGTCGCCACCGGAGAGGGCGTCTGCGAGCAGCCGGAACGGCTCGACGGCGAGCTCCTCACCCGGCACCGCCATGGCGCGGTAGGACTCTCCGGCCAGCGGCACGGGGAACGGCGACCACGTCGGTCCGATGGCCCCCGCGTACGTCGTCAGCGCCCGGCGGACGTCGGCACTCACGCAGTCGATGTGGATGTGCAGCTGGTTCTGCGAGCGCGCCGCCGACGAGTTGACGGCAAGGCTCACCCAGTCGCGTGGCAGCCCGCGACCCGCCCGCTGTTCGACGAACGAGCGTGCCCGCCACGCGTCGGCGAAGTAGTTCGGCGCATCTGCGGCCAGGATCTCCGGGCTTTCGATGCCTGTGACGCGCGTTGTGGGTATCAACAGGAACTGCGTCGCGCCGACGAGGTCCTTGAGCACTGCGGAGCCGCGCGATACGCCCTCGCTCAGATCGACGTACGCGCACGGTGCGGGCGTGCCCTTCATTTGCTGGTTGGGTACGCACTGGCCACTGACGATGTCCCACAACGCATTCGGGTCTGCCGCAGCCGACGGTGTGCCCGCGGCCAGCCCCACCGCCGCCAGCAGCGAGGCCGCAACACGTTGCAGCCGAACGCTAGTAGACGCGACCACGCAGCACGACCACTGCCGGGTTGTTGATGACGGCCGCGCCGCCGCGCGGGTCCTCCGCGTAACAGACCAGGTCGGCGGGCGCACCGTGCTCCAGCGACGGCCTGCCCAGCCAGTCGCGGGCGGTCCAGCTCGCCGCTCCGAGCGCGGCGGTCGGTGTCATCCCGATCCCTTTCAGCGCATCGATCTCTTCGCCGATGCGACCGTGGGCCACCATGCTTCCCGCGTCGGTACCGGCGAAGATCGGCACCCCGGCCTCACGCGCGGCTGCGAACCGCGCACCACTGCGCGCATACAGCTCCCGCAGGTGGCTGGCATAGGCCGGGTACTTCGCCGCGCCGTCGGCGATTCCCGGGAAGTTCTCGATGTTGATCAGCGTCGGCACCAGCGCGGTTCCGTGCTCGACCATCAACGCGATGGTGTCGTCGGTCAGCCCGGTGCCGTGTTCGATGCAGTCGATGCCCGCCGCGATCAGACCGGGCAACGCGTCCTCGCTGAACACGTGCGCGGTGACCCGCGCCCCCTCGGCGTGCGCCGCCTCCATCGCCGCGACGAGCACGTCGTCGGACCACAGCGGCGCCAGGTCGCCGACCTCCCTGTCGATCCAGTCGCCGACCAGCTTGACCCAGCCGTCACCCCACCGCGCCTGCTCGGCGACCGCTTCCGGCAGCTGCGACTCGTCTTCCAGCTCGATCGCGAAGTCCCGCTGGTAACGCTTCGGCCGGGCCAGATGGCGGCCGTGCCTGATGATGCGCGGCAAATCGTCGCGGGAGTCGAGGGCGCGGGTGTCGATCGGCGACCCGCAGTCACGCAGCAGTAGCGCGCCGACCCCGCGTTCGGTCTCGGCCTGAGCGGCGCAGTCGTCGAGGTTGTCGAGCGGACCGTGGTCACCCAGGCCGATGTGGCAGTGCGCGTCGACCAGCCCCGGCACAATCCAGCCGCCCGCCCCGTCAGCACCGAAGACGGTCTGGGCGTCGCCGACCGGCTCGGCGCTCAGCACGCCGTCGACGATCCACCACTCGACCGGCTCACCGTCGGGCAGTCCCCGACCCCTGACGTGGAGGCGCTGCGGCGACGTCATCTAGTTCTTGGGGAACTTCAGCTTCGACAGATCGATGTCGGCCAGGCCCGGCGGCAGCTCGTCGAGACCCTTCGGCATGTTCGACAGGTCGGGGAAGCCTGCGGGCAGGCCCGGCGCACCCGCACCGAGCGGATTGCGCGGCGGCGTCGGGCCGCGGCCCTTCTTCTTCCCGGCCTGCTTGTTCTTACCTTTGCCCGATTTGCGCGAAGAACTCTTGCGGCCGAACGGCATTCCCATCTGGCCCGCCATCTGCGACATCATCTTGCGAGCCTCGAAGAAGCGGTCGACGAGCTGGTTGACCTCCGACACCGTCACGCCCGAACCGTTGGCGATGCGCAGCCGTCGCGATGCGTTGATGATCTTGGGGTCCGCCCGCTCCTGCGGCGTCATGCCGCGGATGATCGCCTGCACGCGGTCGAGCTGGCTGTCGTCGACCGCGGCGAGCGCGTCCTTCATCTGCCCCGCGCCGGGCAGCATCCCGAGCAGGTTGCCGATCGGGCCCATCTTGCGGATGGCGAGCATCTGCTCGAGGAAGTCCTCGAGCGTGAGTTCGCCCGACCCGATCTTGGCGGCGGCATCCTCAGCCTGCTGCGCGTCGAAGACCTGCTCGGCCTGCTCGATGAGCGTCAGCACGTCACCCATGCCGAGGATGCGGCCGGCCATCCGGTCGGGGTGGAACACGTCGAAGTCGTCGAGTTTCTCACCCGCCGACGCGAACAGGATCGGCACGCCGGTGACCTCGCGCACCGACAGCGCGGCACCGCCGCGGGCGTCACCGTCGAGCTTGGTCAGCACAACGCCGGTGAACCCGACGCCCTCGCGGAACGCCTCGGCGGTGGTGACGGCGTCCTGGCCGATCATCGCGTCCACGACGAACAGCACCTCGTCGGGGTCCACGGCGTCGCGGATCGAGGCGGCCTGCGCCATCAGCTCGTCGTCGATGCCGAGCCGGCCGGCGGTGTCGACGATGACCACGTCGAAGTGCCTGGCTCTGGCCTCGGCGAGGCCGTCGGAGGCCACCTTCACCGGGGCGCCGGAATCGGTGTCGACGGAACCGTCCGACGACGCGCCGGGGTGGGGTGCGAAGACCTCGACACCCGCCTGGCCGCCGACGACCTGCAGCTGGTTCACCGCGCCGGGGCGCTGCAGGTCACAGGCCACCAGCAGCGGCGTATGGCCTTGTCCCTTGAGCCATTTCGCGAGTTTGCCTGCCAGGGTCGTTTTACCCGAGCCCTGCAGGCCCGCGAGCATCACCACGGTCGGCGGCGTCTTGGCGAACGCCAGCTGACGGGTCTGGCCGCCGAGAATCCCGACGAGCTCCTCGTTGACGATCTTGACGACCTGCTGGGCCGGGTTGAGCGCGGCCGACACCTCGGCGCCTCGTGCGCGCTCCTTGATACGGCTGACGAACTCGCGCACCACGGGCAGCGAGACGTCGGCTTCCAGCAGCGCCAGCCGGATCTCGCGGGTGGTCACGTCGATGTCGGCGTCGGTCAACCGGCCCTTGCCGCGCAAGCCGGAAAGGACACCGGTCAACCGGTCGGACAGGGATTCAAACACGTCGTCAAGCCTAACGGGCGATCCCGCGGCGGCTCCCGTCGCCTAACTCGCCTCGGAGACCGGCTTCGCGGGCGGCGGGGTCGGCAGCATCTCGTAGAGGTCGCGTTGCAGCTCGTCACGCACCGCCGCGCCGTTGCCCTCGGCGGGGATGACGATGCCGAACAGGTCCACGACCGACGAGCCGAGTGTGGTCACCTTCGCCCACGCGATGTCGACCCCGTCGCGTTCGAACACCGCGGTCAGTCGCGCCAACAGGCCCACCCGGTCGGTGGACCGGATCTCCACCACGACCTCGCCGGGTTCGGCGCCGTCGGACCACAGAATCTTCGGCGGAGCCGCCGCGTGGCTGATCGGCACTCCGGCGGGCACGTCACCGGCCCGCGCCGTGCCGTACTGCGCGGCGTCGCGGTCCCGGCGGTCCAGCGACGACAGCACGTCGAGCTCGCCGTCGAGGGCCAGGATGAGCTGTTGACGCAACAGCTCGGCGGCGGGCGGCGACCCGAAATGCGGTGAGACGACGAAGGTGTTGATCGCCGAGCCCTCGTGAGCGTTGACCGATGCCGAATGCACCCGAAGCGAATTCAGTGCCAGCACACCGGCCGCCTTCGACAGCAGCCCACGGCGGTCGGGCGCAATCATCGTGACGTTGTAGATGTGGGCGCCGTCGCCCGGCGTCATCTCGACATGCACCCCGACCGTCGATGCGAGCGAAAGGTGGCGCGGATCAACGGGATCGGGACGCGGTAGGTCTTCGCCCGCCATCACCAGCCTGCACCGCCGCACAAGGTCGCCGATCAACGACGCCTTCCAGTCACCCCACACACCCGGACCGGTCGCCAGCGAGTCCGCTTCGGCCAGCACGTGCAGCAGCTCGAGCAGCACGGTGTCGCCGTCGAGGGTCTCCACGACCGCTTCGATGGTCTTCGCGTCCTGTAGGTCGCGGCGCGTCGCGGTGTGCGGCAACAGCAGATGGTGCCGAACCACCTTGGAGAGCAGCTCGATGTCCGACGGCCAGAACCCGAGCCGGGTGCCGATCTGGACGGCGAGTTCGGCGCCGATGACGCTGTGATCGCCTCCTCTGCCCTTGCCGATGTCGTGGCACAGCGCGCCGAGCAGGAGCAGGTCGGGCCGGGACACCCGGGTGGTGAAAGCGCTTGCCCGCGAAACGGTTTCGACGAGATGACGGTCGACGGTCCAGATGTGCACGACGTCGCGCGGCGGCAGGTCACGCACGGCGCCCCACTCCGGGAACAGCCTGCCCCACAGGCCGGTGCGGTCGAGCGCTTCGATCGTCGCCACCGCCGACGGCCCGGCGGCGAGCATCACCAGGAGGTCCTTCAGCGCTTGCCGCGGCCACGGTGTGCGCAGTTCGGGCGCCGTCTGGCCGAGCCGGGCCAGCGTGGACGCCGCCATCGGAAGCCCGGTGGTCGCCGACGCGGCCGCCACCCGCAGGATGAGGCCGGGATCGCGCTCCGGGCGCGCATCGCGGGCCAGGATGACTTCGCCACCGAACTCGATGACACCTTCGTCGAGCGGCCGACGGACCGGGCGCCGCAGCGCCGCAAATCCCCGGCGCGGAAGGGCGTTGGCCGCGGTGCGTATCCCGGCTTCGACGTAGAAGCTGATGGTGCGGGCGGCGTCGGACAGCATGCGCGCCAGATCGAATCGGTCGCCGATGTGCAGAGCCGCGCCGATCTCGTCGGCGTGCTGGGCCAGCACGAGGTCGCGGCCGCGCCCCGCCACGCGGTGCAGCTCGGTGCGGACGTTGAGCAGGGCGAGATGCGCTTCGCCAAGGGTTCCCGTCGGAGAGGCCAGCGATCGGCTCGGGTACACGTCGGCCAGTTGGGCGATGGCCAGTGCGTTGAGCAGCTGCACATCGCGCAGCCCGCCACGGCCGGTCTTGAGGTCGGGTTCGGCGCGGTGCGCGATCTCGCCGCTGCGCTGCCACCGCTGCCTGGTGTGTTCGACGAGTTCATCGAAGCGCGAGGCGATTCCGGTGCGCCACTGCCTGCGCGCCCCGCCGACGAGAAGTGACGACAGGTCGGCGTCGCCTGCGATGTGGCGCACCTCGAGCATCGCCAGGCCTGCCGAGATGTCCTGTGCGGCAACCTTCGTCGCCTCGCTCACGGTGCGCACACTGTGGTCGAGCCGGATGTTGGCGTCCCACAACGGATACCACAGGTTCTCGGCGACCTCGCTGACAACCTTGGCAGGCAGGCTGTCGTGCAACAGCATCAGGTCGAGATCGGAGTGCGGCACTAGTTCGCGCCGTCCGAGGCCGCCGGTGGCGACGATCGCGAAGCCGCTGGTTTCTGTGATACCGATCTCGGCGGCCTTCGTCGAAAGCCAGAACTCGTGCAGATCAACCCACGCGTCGCGAAGCGCTGCGGCGTCCAGATGATACGAGCCGGAAAGCAACTTCTTACACGCCGCAGTGAGATCGGTCGCAGCTTTCGACGAGACCGCCGCCGGGCCCCCAGCGGGCTGTGAGCCCGCTGATGAGGAGGCGCCGGCGGCGGAATTTGGTTTCTGCTTTGTCATTTGATGTCCTCCCCCGGCCTCATACCTTCTAACGCTCACGGTGCAAGGCCGGGAGACGACGTCTCACTTGCGTGTTAGAGGGCGTCGGACCCCCGCTCACCGGTGCGGACCCGCACCACGGTGTCGACCGGGCTGACCCACACCTTGCCGTCACCGATCTTGCCGGTGCGGGCGGCCTGCACGATCACGTCCACCACCTTGTCCACGGCCGAGTCGTCGACGAGCACCTCGATGCGCACCTTCGGCACGAAGTCCACGGAGTACTCCGCTCCGCGGTACACCTCGGTGTGGCCCTTCTGACGGCCGTAGCCCTGCACCTCGCTGACGGTCATGCCGAGAATCCCCGTCTGTTCGAGGCCGGTCTTGACGTCTTCGAGCGTGAACGGCTTGACGATCGCAGTAATCAGCTTCATGTTCTCCCTTATCCCTCCACGCCGGGGTGACGGCCGAGTGTCGAGCCTGCTCCGACTGTTGCGAAGTCGTAGCCGGTCTCGGCGTGCTCAGACTCGTCAGCACCAGTGTGTTCATCTTCCTCGTCAAGACGGAGCCCCACGGTGAACTTCACTATCAGAGCCAAGATAGCCGTGGCGATCGCGCAGTAGGCGAGAACCGCGCCTGCACCTACCGCTTGGCGCCAGAGCTGGTCGACTCCGCCGCCGTAGAACAGGCCCGCGACACCGTTGTAGGTCTCGGGCGCTGCGACCAGGCCGATCATCAATGTTCCGACCAACCCGCCGACGAGGTGCACGCCGACGACGTCGAGTGAGTCGTCATAGCCCAGTTTGTATTTCAGGCCGACGGCAAGAGCGCACAACACACCGGCGAGGAAGCCGATGACCAGCGCGCCGACCACGTTGACCGCACCGCAGGACGGTGTGATCGCGACCAGACCCGCCACGATGCCCGAGGCGGCGCCCAGCGAGGTGGCCTTGCCGTCGCGAATGCGCTCGGTGAGAAGCCAGGCCAGCATGGCCGCGGCGGTGGCGACGGTGGTGGTCACCATCGTCGAACCGGCGGTGCCGTTGGACGCTGTGGCCGAGCCCGCGTTGAAGCCATACCAGCCGAACCACAGCAGACCGGCGCCCAGCATCACGAACGGCAGGTTGTGCGGCCGCATCGGTGTCTGCGGCCAGCCCTTGCGCTTGCCGAGGATGATCGCCAGCACCAGCGCGGCGGTACCCGCGTTGATGTGAACCGCCGTGCCACCGGCGAAGTCGATCGCCGCCAGCTTGTTGGCGATCCAGCCACCCGTCTCGGCGGTGCCGCCGTCGAACGAGAACACCCAGTGAGCGACCGGGAAGTACACCACGGTGACCCACAGCGCGGCGAACAGCAGCCAGCCGCCGAACTTGATGCGGTCGGCCACCGCGCCGGAGATCAGCGCGACGGTGATGATCGCGAACATCAACTGGAAGGCGACGAACACCGTCGCCGGGAAGGTGAAGACCAGAGGGATGTTCACCGCGTCGGCGGCTTCGGTTCCCGCGGCCGGGTCGGCGATGACAGCCTCGGCACCGTTCCCGCCGATCAGCCCCTTGAGGCCGAAGAACTGGGACGGATCACCGAAGAGGTTGCCGACGTCATTGCCGAATGCCAACGAATAGCCGTAGAGCACCCAGAGCACCGTCACGACACCCATGGCACTGACGCTCATCATGATCATGTTGAGCACGCTCTTGGCGCGCACCATGCCGCCATAGAAGAACGCCAGGCCCGGGGTCATCAGCAACACCATCGCGGAGCTGACAAGCATCCACGCGGTGTCACCGGTGTCCGGTATGCCCATTGTCGGGAATTGGTCCACTCGCAGTTTCCTCCTTCGACAAGGCAGGGCCGCAAAGGTTTTACGACCGTTGACCTGGTCTTCAGACAATGCTGAGTGGTTGTTTCGTCGAAGACGCCTCGGCGTTTCGCTCGTGTGAACGGATACGGTGGTTACGTTTCGTCGGTGTTACATGGCGCGGTTTCGGCCCGTTTTCTCATCAACCAAGGAGTGCGTCGACGAACGCACCGGGCTCGAACGGGGCGAGATCGTCGGGGCCTTCGCCGAGCCCGACGAGCTTGACCGGCACGCCCAGTTCCTGCTGGACGCGGAACACGATCCCGCCCTTTGCCGTGCCATCGAGTTTGGTCAGCACCACGCCGGTGATGTGCACGACGTCGGCGAACACGCGCGCCTGCGCCAGCCCGTTCTGCCCGATCGTCGCGTCGAGCACCAACAGCACCTCGTCGACCGCGGCGCGCTTGCTCACCACGCGCTTGACCTTGCCGAGTTCGTCCATCAGACCGGTCTTGGTGTGCAACCGGCCTGCGGTGTCGATCAGGACCACGTCGGCGCCTTCCTCGATGCCCTTGTCGACGGCATCGAACGCCACCGACGCGGGATCGGCGCCCTGCGCGCCGCGCACGACCTGTGCGCCGACCCGCGACGCCCATGCCTGCAGCTGATCGGCCGCCGCGGCGCGGAAGGTGTCCGCGGCGCCCAGCACCACCCTGCGGCCGTCGGCGACCAGCACCCGCGCCAGCTTGCCGACCGTTGTGGTCTTGCCTGTGCCGTTGACCCCGACGACCAGCAGCACCGACGGGTGGTCGTCGTGGGGCAGCGCTCTGACCGAGCGGTCCAGGTCGGGCTGCAGTTCGGCCACCAGCACCTCGCGCAGAACCGCGCGCGCATCGGCTTCGGTGCGGACCCGGCCGCTGGCCAGCCGCTCGCGCAGCGCCGCCACCACCGATTCCGTCGTCACCGCTCCGAGGTCGGCGACCAGCAGCGTGTCCTCGACGGCCTCCCACGAGTCCTCGTCGAGGTCGCCGCCGCCGAGCAGGCCGAGCATGCTCCGGCCGAGCGCGTTCTGCGACTTGGACAGACGGCCGCGCAGGCGCTCCAAACGGCCTTCCGAAGGGGCGATGGTGTCGACACGGGTCGGGGGCGTCCTCCTGAACCTCGGGCGGCAGGCGCCTCCGGTGCGACCTCTTGCGCCGTGGGTGCGGTGGCCGGTTCGGGCAGCTGCACGTCTGCGATGGGCCGTTTGGGCGCATCACGCGGGATGGTGGCGTCGTCGCCGACGGCGGGCAGTCCGCTGGTGTCGAGGCGTTCCGGTGGCGCCGCGGTGGGCGGAGGGGCCGTCGCCGATGCTGACGATTGTGTGAACGTGATGCCGGAAGAGGCGGCGTATCCGCCAGACCGATCAATCGGTGTGGCAGTGTCTGTGCTGGTGGACGAGTCGAGCCTGATCTTGCCGCGGCGTGATCGGATGAGGCCGAACACCACGACAGCAGCGACGAGCAGAACGGCGATGACCGCGATTGCGATCCAGAGACCCTCGGACACGATGTCATTGTCCCAATGCGGATAGACGGTGACGATGGAGCCCTCCGCGCACGCGAGGAGCGGGTCAGGCATGGAGACCCGCAAGGTCAAGCACATCGACGTGTGCTTGACCGAGGCCGTTGACTACCAGACCGTGACGACCGGTTTCGAACGTGTCGAACTGCCGTACAACGCGCTGACCCAGACCAGTCTCGGCGCTATCGATCTTCATACCGAGTTCCTCGGCGTCGGCCTTGACGCGCCGGTGCTGATCGGCGCGATGACGGGCGGCGCCGAACTCTCCGGTGTCATCAACCGCAACCTTGCTGCGGCCGCAGAGAAACTCGGCATCGGCATGATGCTCGGCTCGCAGCGCATCATGCTGGGCGACGAGTTGGCCTCGGCGAGCTTCGCGGTTCGCGACGTCGCACCGGAGGCGCTGCTGATCGGCAACATCGGGCTCGCGCAGCTCTCCGGCGACCGCGTGCCTGAGCTGGTGGAGGCCCTTGACCGGGTCGGCGCCAATGCGCTTGCGGTGCATACGAATCCGCTGCAGGAGGCGATGCAGCACGACGGCGACACGGACTTCTCGGGTTCGATCGAGCGGCTCCATGAGATCGCCCGCTCCATCGACTATCCGGTGATGCTCAAGGAGGTCGGCCACGGCATCGGGGCGGCAGCCGCCGCTGCGCTGGTGGGCTGCCCGATCGCCGCCGTCGACGTCGCGGGGGCGGGTGGAACGTCGTGGGCCCGCGTCGAGCAGTACGTCCGGTACGGCGAGATCCGGCATCCGGCGTTGGCCGAATGGGGCATCCCGACCGCGCAGGCCCTGCAGGAGGTGCGGCAGACACTGCCCGGCATGTCGCTGGTCGCCTCGGGCGGCATCCGCACCGGGATGGATGCCGCCAAGGCGCTGGCGATGGGCGCCGACGTCGTCGCGGTGGCCCGGCCTCTGCTCGCGCCCGCCATCGATTCCGCTGCGGCAGTGCTGGATTGGCTCGAGAACTTCATCGCCGAGCTGCAGATCTGCCTGCACGGCTGCGGCGCAGCCGATGTGGCCGCCCTGCGCCGTCTCCCCCACCCCTGACGCCCAAACCAACGAACGGGCGCACAAGTGCGAGTAGATCGCGCCATTGTCTCGATCTCGGCGGGCGCGTCAGCCCGCGGTCACCAGTTCCTGTCCGCGCATCCGCTGGGAGATCACCGCTGTGATGCCGTCGTCGCGCATGGTGACGCCATAAAGCGCGTCGGCGACCTCCATCGTCGGCTTCTGATGGGTGATGACGATCAACTGCGAACGCTCGCGCAGCTGTTCGAACAGCGAGATCAGGCGGCGGAGGTTGGCGTCGTCCAGCGCGGCCTCGACCTCGTCCATCACGTAGAACGGTGACGGCCGTGCCCGGAAGATCGCGACGAGCATCGCGACCGCGGTCAGCGACTTCTCGCCACCGGAGAGCAGCGAGAGCCGCTTGATCTTCTTGCCCGGCGGGCGCGCCTCCACCTCGATGCCGGTGGTCAGCATGTCGTTGGGGTCGGTGAGCAGCAGCCTGCCCTCGCCGCCCGGGAACAACGTCGAAAACACCTGTGTGAACTCACGTTCCACGTCGATGAAGGCTTCGGTGAACACCTGCAGAATGCGGGTGTCGACGTCGGAGATGACGTCGAGCAGATCCTTGCGTGCGCCCTTGACGTCCTCCAGCTGGGTGGACAGGAAGTTGTAGCGCTCCTCGAGAGCGGCGAACTCCTCGAGCGCCAACGGGTTGACGCGGCCGAGCTCGTTGAGTTCGCGTTCGGCCTTCCTGGCGCGCCGCTCCTGGGTGGGCCGGTCGAACGGCATCGGCGCGGGCGCGGTGACCTGCTCGCCCCGCTCGCGGGCCTGCTCGTACTCGGCCATCTCCAGCTCCGACGGCGGCAGCGCGACGTCGGGTCCGTACTCGGCGATCAGATCGGCGGTCGCCATCCCGAACTGGTCGAGCACCTGCTGTTCGAGCTGCTCGATGCGCAGTGCGGCTTGGGCTTTGGCGACCTCGTCGCGGTGCAGCGCCTCGGTGATGGCGGCGATCTTCGTGGTGAATTCGGTGACCTGCTCACGCACCTTGGCCAGCCCGTCGATGCGCCGATGGCGCTCGCCTGCGAGTTCGTCGCGACGGCGGGAGGCCACCGTCACCGTCGAGTGCAGGCGGTCCGCGAGCCGGCGGCCCGACTCGGCGACCGCCGCCGCGACGGCCGCGGCGTGCGCCCGCGCTTCGCGTGCGCGCTGGGCACGCATCCTGGCTTCGCGCTCGGCGGCGGCCGCGCGACGCAACGAATCCGCCCGTCCACGAACGGCATTCGCGCGTTCTTCAGCGGTGCGGACCGATAGCCTGGCCTCGACTTCGGCGGAGCGGGCGGCCTCGGCCGCCGCGACAGTCTGCTGGCGATCGGCGGGCGCGGGGTCGACCAGCGGCGCCTGCTCGGCGTTGTGCAGCCGCTGCTCGAGCGCGGCCAGTTCCTCGACGGTCTGCGCGCGGCCGGACTCCAGCTCGTCGCGCTGCCGGATCAGCCGCTGCCACTCCTCGTCGGCCGTGCGGGCGTCCTGGCCGAGCCTGCCGAGCTGCTCGTAGATCGCCGAGATCGCGGCGTCCGACTCGTTGAGCGCGGCCAGCGCCTGCTCGGCCGAGTCCTGGCGGGACTTCTGCTCGGCCAGCGCACCGGCGAGCGCCGCGCTGAGCCCACTGCACTGGTTCTCCGCCTCGGCCAACTCGGTGCGCGCCTTCTCCACCTCGGAGACGAGCTCCAGCGTGCTCGGTTTGCGATCCGAGCCGCCGGTGACCCACCCGGCGCCGACGAGGTCGCCGTCGACGGTCACGGCCTTCAGCTGCGGCCGCGTCGCGACCAGGTCCAACGCCGCGGACAGGTCGCGCACCACCGCGACGCCGGACAGCATCGCTGTCAAAGCGCCGCGCAGCCGTGACGGCATGTCCACCAGATCGGTCGCCCACAGCGCGCCCTCCGGCGGCGGTGCGGCGGGCGGCGCCTCGACGGGCCAGTCGCCCAGCACGATCGCCGCGCGGCCCCCGTCGGACGACTTCAGCGCGGCGACGGCAGATCGGGCTGCTCCGAAGCTTTCGGCGGCAACGGCGTCTGCGGCGGCCCCGAGCACGGCGGCGACAGCCGCCTCGTAACCGGACTGCACCTTGACAAGGTTCGCCACCGACCCGAAAAGCCCTGCACCAGAGAGGTTTCGCTGCAACCAGGCGGCGCCGTCCTTGCGGTCGAGGCCCACCGAGAGCGCGTCGATGCGTGCCCGCAGTGAGGCGACGTGCCGTTCGGCGCTGCGCTCACCGGCTTGCAGCTCAGCGACGCGTTCGTCGGCCAGCCTCAGCGCGGCCACCGTCCGGTCGTGGTGATCGTCGAGTCCGACCTCGCCCGCGTCGAGCTCGCCGACGCGGTTCTGCACCGTCTCGAACTCCGCCCGCGCCTGCTGCGCGCGGGTGCCCGATTCCTCGATGTTCTCGCTGAGGCGGGCCACGGTGTCGTCGATGGACTCCACGCGGGTGCGCATGGTGTCCACGTGGCCGGCCAGCCGGGCCAGGCCCTCGCGGCGGTCGGCCTCGGCGCGCACAGCCGCCAGATGGGCACGCTCGGCCTCGGCGGCGACGCGGTCCCGTTCGGCCAGCTCGGCGCGCGCCGCGGTCAGCCGTTCGCGCGACTGAGCCAACTGGGCCTGCAGCTGCTGTTCATGGCCGGCCACCTCGTCGGCCTCGGCCTCCAGCGCGTCGGGATCGGCTCCGCTGGACACGTCCTGCTCGGTGTCGAGATGCTGGGCCCGCTCGCTGGCGATGCGGACCGTCGCGCTGACCCGCTCTGCCAGCGCTGAGAGCCGGAACCAGCTCTGCTGGGCCGCCTCAGCGCGCTCGCTGAGCCCGGCGACCGCGCGTTCGTGCGCGTCGAGCTCGACGGTCGCGGTCTGCAGCCGAGCGGTCATCTCGTCGTGCTCGCGGCGCAGCGACGTCTCGGCCTGGTTGGTGTTGTCGAACTCGCCCCGGCGCGCCACCAGGTCGTCGGCCGCGAGCCGCAGACGCGCGTCGCGCAGGTCGGCCTGGATGGTCTGGGCCCGGCGAGCCATCTCGGCCTGCCTGCCGAGCGGCTTGAGCTGACGGCGCAGCTCGGTGGTGAGGTCGGTCAGCCGCGCCAGGTTCGCCGACATCGAGTCGAGCTTGCGGACGGCCTTCTCTTTGCGCTTGCGGTGCTTGAGAACACCGGCGGCCTCCTCGATGAACGCACGGCGGTCCTCGGGCCGCGATTCCAGGATCTCCGACAGCTTGCCCTGGCCGACGATGACGTGCATCTCACGGCCGATGCCGGAGTCGCTGAGTAGCTCCTGCACATCCATCAAACGGCAACTGCTGCCGTTGATCTCGTACTCGCTGCCGCCGTCGCGGAACATCCGGCGGGTGATCGACACCTCGGAGTACTCGATCGGCAGCGAATTGTCGGAGTTGTCGATCGTGACGGTGACCTCGGCACGGCCCAGCGGCGGTCGCGACGACGTGCCGGCGAAGATGACGTCTTCCATCTTGCCGCCGCGCAGCGTCTTGGCGCCCTGCTCGCCCATCACCCACGTCAGCGCGTCGACCACGTTGGACTTGCCCGAACCGTTGGGTCCGACGACGCACGTGATGCCCGGTTCGAAGCGCAGAGTCGTCGGCGAAGCAAAGGACTTGAAGCCCTTCAGCGTCAGACTCTTGAGGTGCACGATGGGCCACACTACAGCCGGAAAGGCTAACGCTCGGTGAAGCCCGTCATCGCGTCGCCGACTTCTGTCCAGTCGGCGACCACTTTGGTGACATCGCCGGGTGTGTTTCCGCTTTCCAGCAGGTCAAGCAGTCGCTGACAGGCGTCCCGGGGACCCTGTGCGACAACTTGGACACGCCCGTCGGGCCGGTTCGACGCGAACCCGGTCAGTCCCAGTTCCAGCGCTCGCGACCGCGTCCACCACCGAAATCCGACGCCCTGCACGTGGCCGTGCACCCACGCCGTCAGCCGTACCTCAGCTAACTCCTGCATCACTAACCTCAAAGGTCACTTCAGTCCCGGACTTGAGTGTGCGGCCGACCGTGCACACCTGGTCGATTGCGCGCTGCACGACGGTGATGACCCGCGCCCGTTCGTCGTCCGACAGCGCCGACAGGTCGAGCTCCATGCGTTCGTCGAGGTGTGGATAGCGCTCCTGCTCGCGGTCGGCCGCGCCCGAAACCCTGATCGTCGTGCGGTAATCCTCGCCCAACCGGCGCTGCAGTGGAAGATCGCTGGCCATCCCGCTGCAGGCGGCCAGTGCGATCTTCATCAGCTCGCCGGGGGTGAAGACCCCTTCGACGTCCTCGCCGCCGACGAGCACCTCCGCGCCCCGCGTGCTGCGCCCGACATAGCGTCGCACCCCGGTGCGCTCGACCCACAGTTCCGTCATGGTCTCTTTCTACAACCACTCGCGAAATAACATTCCGGCAGAGGAATTGCGAGTAAGCACCTGCCGGAATGCAATTTCGCGGGGAGTCAAACCCGCCGTACTCGCGGGCGGGCTTGGCGCGGTTTTAGTTGACACCGTGGGCAGTAGAACGACGAGCGGTTCATGAACTTCTCCCGTCGCATCACCGCGCCGCAGCGCCTGCACGGCTCGCCCTCGCGGCCGTAGGCGTCCAGCGATCGGTCGAAGTAGCCGGATTCGCCGTTGACGTTCACATACAACGAGTCGAACGACGTGCCGCCCTGACCGAGAGCGTCGGTCATCACCTCCGTCGCCGCGTCGAGCAACTCGGCGAGCTGCCTGCGCGGCAGCGACGACGCCAACCGGGCGCCGTTGATCTTGCTCCGCCACAGCGCCTCGTCGGCGTAGATGTTGCCGATGCCGGAAACCACGGTCTGGTCCAGCAGCTGGCGCTTGATCTCGGAGTGCTTGCGCCGCAACACAGTAACGACGCCGTCGCGGTTGAAGGCCGGGTCCAGCGGGTCGCGCGCGATATGGGCGACGGGTACCGGTACGTCGGTGCCGTCGACGGTGACGAGGTCTGCCACCATCCACCCGCCGAACGTGCGCTGGTCGACGAAGCTCAGCGCGGTGCCGTCGTCGAACAAGGTCGCGATCCGCAGGTGGCCCTCGTTGGGCACGGCGCCGAGCAGCATCTGCCCGCTCATCCCGAGATGCACGACCAGAGCGGAGTCGTCGCTCAGTGTCAGCCACAGATACTTCCCGCGCCTGCCGGTGCCGGTGATGGTGGTGTCGAGCAGTCGCGCGGTCAGGTCGGCAGGGCCGGCCTCGTGCCGTCGAACCGCGCGCGGATGGTGCACGCGCACCGCGGTGATCGTCCTGCCCGCCACATGCGCTTCGAGACCCCGCCGGACGACCTCGACCTCAGGCAGTTCAGGCATCGACGTTGCTGGCCGACAGCGCCGTCCATGCCGCAGCCGCGGCCTTCAACTCGGCTTCCTTCTTGGTGCGCCCGACGCCCCGGCCGTGTTCGACATTCATCACGACGACCGTCGCGGTGAACTCCTTGTCGTGGTCGGGGCCGGTCGCGGTGACCATGTACGACGGTGCGCCCATGCCGCGCGCGGCGGTCAGCTCCTGCAGGCTGCTCTTCCAGTCCAACCCCGCACCGAGCGTCGGCGCCGTTTCGATCAGCGAGCTGAACAGCCTCAGGATGACCTCGCGCGCCACTGTCAGGCCGTGCTCGACATAGATTGCGCCGAGCAGGGATTCGACGCCGTCGGCGAGAATGCTGGATTTGTCCGCACCGCCGGAGTTCTCCTCGCCCTTGCCGAGAAGCAGGTGCGCGCCAAGGCCGCCGTCGGACAGCGCGCGGCCGACGTCGGCCAGAGCCTGAGTGTTGACGATGCTCGCGCGCAGCTTGGCCAGATCCCCCTCGGAACGGTCGGGATGCCGATGGTAGAGCTCTTCGGTGATCGTCAGCCCGAGGACGGCGTCGCCGAGGAATTCCAGTCGCTCGTTGGTGGGCAGTCCACCGTTCTCGTAGGAGTAGCTGCGGTGGGTCAGCGCCATGGTGAGCAGCTCGTCGGGAAGCTCGACCCCGAGGGCGGCCACGAGTGCATCGCGGTCGGCCGTCACTTGTCGTCGGTCTCCAGCATCGACGAGAGCTTCGCCCACCTCGGATCGATCTTCTCGTGTGCGTGTCCGGGTTCGGCCGTGGCCATCGGGATCCCGCAATCCGGGCACAGCCCTTGGCATTCCGGTCCGCACAGCGGCGAGAACGGGAGCGCGAGTCCGACGGCGTCGACGATCGGCTGCTCGAGGTCGACGGTGTCCGGCCGGCCGCTGGAGCCGACGTGGCCGACCTCGTCGGCCTCGGTGGTCGCCTCGGTCGTGCTGTCGGGATAGGCGTACAACTCGGTCAGGTCGATGTCCACATGGCCGGACACCGGCGCCAGACAGCGGGCACACTCGCCCGTGGTGGGCGCCGACACCGTTCCGCTGACAAGGGCGCCTTCGGACACCGATTCGATCCGCAGGTCCAGCGCCAGCGGCGCACCTTCGTCGACCCCGACCAGCTCGACGCCGATGCGCGCCGGACTTGGCACCGTTTCGTGGAAGGTCATCATCGACCCTGGCCGACGCCCGAGCCGGGAGATGTTGATCACGAGCGGCGAGCGGGAATTCTTGTGCGTCGCCATTCTATAGATCGTACGGCGAGCTTCCGCGGCGTCCGGCCGCGGTGGTTAGCGGGTGGCGTAGTCGTGCGTGCCCGCCGCGGTGCGCAGCTGGTGGCGACCACGGCCCACCGAGCGCAGGGTGCCGTTGAGGAACTCCTCGAACTCCGCGAGCTTGCTGTCGACGTAGATGTCGCATTCGCCGCGCAGCCGGTCGGCCTCGGCGTGGGCGGTGTCAATGAGACGGGTCGATTCCGCGTTAGCCGCCGCCACGATCTCGGTCTGGGACACCAGGCGCTGCTGCTCCTTGATGCCCTCCTGAACGGCCTTTTCGTAGGAAAGGTTGCCGTTCTCGATCAGCCGGTCGGCCTCGGCCTTGGCGCGGCCCGTGCTGGCCTCGTACTCGCGCTTGGCCGTCGCGCTGATGCGGGCAGCCTCCTCGCGGGCCTCTCCGACCATCCGCTCGCTGTGCTGGCGCGCTTCGGCGACCATGCGGTCGGCCTGTGATTTCGCGTCGGCCAGCAGCCGGTCGGCTTCGGCGCGGGCGTGGTTGACCATGGAGTCGGCCTCTGCGTGGGCCGTCGCGACCATCGATCCGGAGTGCTCCTTGGCCTCGTTGAGCATATGGTCGCGAGCGTCCAGCACGTCCTGGGCATCGTCGAGTTCGCCGGGGATCGCGTCCTTGACGTCGTCGATCAGCTCGAGCACATCGCCACGGGGCACCACACAACCTGCCGTCATCGGGACGCCGCGGGCTTCCTCGACGATCGCGCCCAACTCATCAAGCGCTTCAAATACTCGATACACGGCACACCCCTCCAGGCGTAGTTGTTGTTACCAGTGTGCCTGGTGTTACCTCTGTGACTGCGCTAGCGCCGCCGGTGTGTCGCTGTCGGCAACAAGCGCGGCCCCACCCAGGCCGGGTTCGTCTTTCGGCTGACTACGTTTCTGGCGACATTATGTCAACGGGCGTGCAGGCGGCATATCGGCATGAACAAAGACCGCCCGCAATTCCCGCGGACTGTCTCTGTGTGGTGAATGAATTCGTTATCCGGTCGCTGCCTTGAGCAAATCACGAGCCCGGTCGAGCATCGACGCGAATGGGCCTACCGCGAAATTCAGCTTGGCGGACTCGACACCGGCATGCGGCCGCGTCGGGGCGATCGCCTCCGCAGCCATCACGGCTTTCGCCATCCGGTCGAGGTCATCGGCATCCAACTCGCGCTGCAGACGGGTGAACTCGTCGAGCTCTTCGCGTTCGGCGTGGTCGAGCACCGCACCCCGGAACAGCGTCAGTTCCTCGATGAACTCCTTGGAGCCGATGTCCATCGCCTCCAGCGCCGACAGGTGTTCCTTCGCGTCGTGCTCCTCAGCGAGACGGGCGTCGACGATGATGTCGCCGCCTTCGACCTCGCGACGAACCCTCGGGTGGACGACCATTTCCTCGGCGGTCTCGTGCACCGCGAGGAGTTGGCGCAGTTCGGTGAAGGCTTTGCGGCGCGCGTCATCCGACGACGCCGAAAACACCTCCTCGAACATGTCCTTGATCAGGTTGTGTTGGTCTTTGAGGAATCTGACGACGTCATCGGTCGAGTGAACGAATGTCTGAACCACGGCAATTACTCCCGATTTATCGGTGAATTTGGGCGGCGCAATGGGCTGTGCGCCACTGTTCGCATACCCGAGTCGCCGGGTCCTAACCCTTCAGCTTGGCGCGCAGCCGCGCATTCACCGGTTCAGGCAGCAGTTCAGAGACGTCCCCGCCCATCGACGCCACCTCTTTGGCCAGCGACGACGACACGAACGAGTACTGCGGCGTGGTCGCGACGAAGAACGTGTCGATGCCGGCGATGTGGTTGTTCATCTGAGCCATCTGCAACTCGTATTCGAAATCGGTGCCGGTGCGCAGACCCTTGACGATCGCGGTCAATCCGCGGGCCTTCACGAAGTCGACGACCAGCCCCTGACCGGACTCCGCCCGCAGGTTGGGCAGATGCGCTGTGGACTCCGCGATCATCGCGATCCGCTCGTCGACGTCGAACATCCCCTTCTTTTTCGGGTTGACCAGCACAGCCACCACGACCTCGTCGAACTGGGCGGCCGCACGCTCGAAGATGTCGATGTGCCCCAGGGTCACCGGGTCGAAGGACCCCGGGCATACCGCGCCGCTCATGACGAACGACGCTACAGGGGTCCCCGACCCCTCTCGGCCATCTCGACGCGGGTGTCGCCGTAGCGGCGTGCCCGCCACGGCTGCCACACGTCCGGCCATTGGAGGCCGGGTCCGGAGGCGCCGCGCTCGACGACCACGACGCTGCCCTGACCGGTCCACCCGCGACCGGTCAGCGCGAGGAGCATGTCGTTCACCTCGGCATCGCCGAGGTCGTAGGGCGGGTCGGCGATGACCAGGTCGAACGGGGTGCCGGTGCCGGCGTTCAGCACCGTCGCGACCGACCCGCGGCGCAGCGTCGCTCCTGAGACACCGAGGGTCTTGATGTTCTGGCTGATCACCGCTGCGGCCCGTTGATCGGATTCGACGAACAGGGCGGTCTCCGCACCGCGCGACAGCGCTTCGAGCCCGAGTGCACCGGAACCCGAGTAGAGGTCGAGAACGGCGGCGCCCTGCAGGTCGATGCGGGCGGCCAGCACATTGAACAGCGCTTCGCGCACGCGGTCGGTGGTGGGGCGGGTCCCGCGCGGCGGCACCGCGATCCGCCGACCGCCGTGGGCGCCTGCGACGATGCGGGTCAGCTCACGACCACCAGGAGGTCACCGCCCTCGACTTGGGCGGTGTGCGATACGGCGATGCGGCTGACGGTGCCCGCCTTGGGTGCGGTGATGGCGGCCTCCATCTTCATCGCCTCGATGGTGGCGATGGTCTGGCCCGCGTCCACTTTGTCCCCGTCGGCGACCGAGACGGTGACGACGCCCGCGAACGGCGCTGCGACATGATCGGGGTTGGACCGGTCGGCCTTCTCGGCTGTCGGGATGTCGCTGGCGATGCTGCGGTCGCGCACCAGCACCGGTCGCAGCTGTCCGTTGAGGATGCACATCACGGTGCGCATGCCGCGTTCGTCGGGCTCGGAAACGGCTTCCAGCCCGATCAGCAGTTCGACACCGCGTTCCAGACGGATGCGGTGCTCGTCACCGCGCCGCAGCCCGTAGAAGAACTGATTGGCCGACAGGCTCGAGGTGTCGCCGTACAGATCGCGGTGGGCGTCGAATTCCTTTGTCGGACCGGGAAACAGCAATCGGTTCAATTCCGCCTGACGCTTCAGACCGGCGACCGCGAGCGCCGCCTCGTCGTCGGGGGTGAGCTCCTGGGTGGGCTTGGCCGGCGAGCGTCCGGCAAGTGCCTTGGTGCGCAACGGCTCCGGCCAGCCGCCCGGCGGGTCCCCCAGTTCCCCGCGCAGGAACTCGATGACGGAGTCCGGGATGTCGAATTTGGCTGGGTCGGCGGCGAATTCGTCGGCCGTCACGCCGGCGCCCACCAACGACAACGCGAGATCGCCGACCACCTTCGACGACGGTGTCACCTTCACCAACCGGCCGAGGATGCGGTCGGCGGCGGCGTAGTTCTCCTCGATCTGCTCGAACCTGTCCCCGAACCCGAGCGCGATGGCCTGCTGGCGCAGGTTGGAGAGTTGCCCGCCGGGAATCTCGTGGCGATACACCCGGCCGGTCGGCGCGGGTAACCCAGATTCGAACGGCGCATACACTTTTCGCAGCGCCTCCCAGTACGGCTCGAGCTCGCAGACAGAGGCCAGCGACAGCCCGGTGTCGTATTCGGTGTTGGCGGTGGCCGCCACGATCGAACTCAGCGCGGGCTGGCTGGTGGTGCCGGCCAACGGCGCGGCGGCGCCGTCGACTGCGCTCGCCCCCGCCTGCCACGCCGACAGGTAGGTCGCCAATTGGCCGCCGGGCGTGTCATGGGTGTGCACGTGCACAGGCAGGTCGAACCGCGAACGCAGAGCCGACACCAGGGCCGAAGCGGCCTGTGGGCGCAGCAGTCCCGCCATGTCCTTGATCGCCAACACATGGGCGCCCGCGCTGACGATCTGCTCGGCCAGCTTCAGGTAATAGTCCAGCGTGTAGAGGTTCTCGCCGGGATCGGAGAGGTCACCGGTGTAGCTCATCGCAACTTCGGCGATGGCCGTGCCGGTTTCGCGCACGGCGTCGATCGCCGGGCGCATCGACTCGACGTTGTTCAACGCATCGAAGATGCGGTAGATGTCGATGCCGGTCGCGGTCGCCTCGTCGACGAACGCCTTCGTCACCAGTTCCGGATACGGCGTGTAACCGACGGTGTTTCGTCCGCGCAGCAGCATCTGCAGGCAGATGTTCGGCATCGCCTCCCGCAGCGCGGCCAGCCGCTCCCAGGGATCCTCCTTCAGGAACCGAAGCGCCACATCGTAAGTCGCTCCGCCCCAGCATTCGACCGAAAGAAGCTGCGGCATCATCCGCGCGACGTAGGGCGCCACCATGACCAGTCCGTTGGTGCGCAACCGCGTCGCCAGCAGCGACTGGTGTGCGTCGCGGAACGTGGTGTCGGTGACGCCGACGGCCGCTGAGTCGCGCATCCACCGCGCGAAACCCTCCGGGCCCAGTTCGACGAGGCGTTGCTTGCTGCCCGACGGGGCGGGCGCTGCGAGATCGATCGGCGGCAGCTTGTCGTGCGGGTAGACCGTCGACGGGCGCGGGCCGTGCGGCTGGTTCACCGTCACGTCGGCGAGGTAGTTCAAGATCTTGGTGCCGCGATCGGCGGGTGTGCGCGCGGTCAGCAGATAGGGGCGCTCTTCGATGAACGAGGTGGTGATCCGCCCGGCGCGGAAGTCGGGATCGTTGACGACGGCCATCAAGAACGGGATGTTGGTCGACACTCCCCTGATCCGGAACTCGGCGAGCGCGCGGCGGGCGCGGGCGATCGCCGCGGCGAAGTCCCTGCCCCGGCAGGTGAGCTTGACCAGCATCGAGTCGAAGTGCGCGCTGATCTCGGCGCCGAGGTTGGTGCCCCCGTCGAGCCGGATGCCTGCGCCACCGGGTGAGCGGTATGCGGTGATGCGGCCGGTGTCGGGGCGGAAGCCGTTGGCGGGATCCTCGGTGGTGATCCGGCACTGCATCGCCGCCCCGTGCACGACCAGCTTGTCCTGGGACAGGCCGAGCTGCTCGAGCGTTTCGCCGTCGGCGATGCGCATCTGGGAGGCGACCAGGTCGACGTCGGTGATCTCCTCGGTGACGGTGTGTTCCACCTGGATCCGCGGATTCATCTCGATGAAGACGTGATGGCCCCGCTCGTCGAGCAGGAATTCGACGGTGCCCGCATACGAGTAGTTGATCTCGCGCGCGAAAGCCACTGCGTCCGAACACATCTTGGCCCGAAGCTCCTCAGGGAGGTTCGGTGCGGGCGCCAGTTCGATGACCTTCTGGTGGCGGCGCTGCAGGCTGCAGTCGCGTTCGAACAGGTGCATCACGTTGCCGTGCCGGTCGGCCAGGATCTGCACCTCGATGTGACGCGGGTTGAGCACGGCCGCTTCGAGGTACACCGTCGGGTCGCCGAACGCCGACTCCGCCTCCCGGCTCGCCGCCTCGATCGCCTCGGGCAGCGAGTCGGCGTCGGTCACCCGGCGCATCCCGCGGCCTCCGCCGCCGGACACCGCCTTGACGAACAACGGGAACTCCATGTCGGCCGACGCGGCGAGGAGTTCGTCGACGGACGCCGATGGATCCGACGAGGAGAGCACCGGAAGTCCCGCTGCCCTCGCGGCCGCTATCGCGCGCGCTTTGTTGCCCGTCAGCTCCAACACGTCGGCACCCGGCCCGACGAACGTGATGCCCGCCTCTGCACACGCGGCGGCCAGGTCGGGGTTCTCCGACAGGAAGCCGTATCCGGGGTACACCGCGTCGCAGCCCGCCTGCTTGGCCACCCGGATGATCTCGTCCACCGAGAGATACGCCCGGACCGGATGGCCCGTCTCCCCGATCTGGTAGGACTCGTCGGCCTTCAGCCGGTGCTGGGAGTTGCGATCCTCATACGGGTACACCGCGACGGTGGTGATGCCCATCTCATAAGCAGCACGGAACGCCCGGATCGCGATCTCACCACGATTGGCCACCAGGATTTTGGAGATCACCAGGAAACCCTAACGCCACCCGACGGCGCCCCGGCTAGATCAGCGTCGACCAGTAACTCCAGAAGCGCACCAGGATCATCAGGACCAACGCCGTGAACCAGAGCGTCACCAACGACCAGCGCCACTGGTGCACGACACGCGCCACCCCGCTGTCCAGCCGCGGTCGCAGCGCGATGGCCGCCACCACGACGAGAAGCGGGACGGCGACCGCCCAGACCACCATGCAGTACGGGCAGAGGGCGCCGATGCGGTACAGGCTCTGGAAGACCAGCCAGTGGATGAACGCGACGCCGAGCAGCGTGCCGACGGCCAGCCCACCCCAGTACCACCGAGGCAGCCTGACCTTGGCGGTCGCGAGCACACCGGTGACCACAACGATCGTGAAGGACACGACGCCGATGAGCGGGTTCGGGAAGCCGAAGGCCGAGGCCTGCGGGGTGATCATCACCGAACCGCAGGACAGCACCGGGTTGATGCTGCACGACGGCACATAATCGGGGTTGATCAGGATTTCGATCTTCTCGACCGTCAGCGTGATCGCGGCGGCCAGGCCGACCACACCGGCGATCAGCACCCACAGCGCGCTGGCGCGCCCCACCTCGACGCCGGGCCTGACGTCGTCGACGGCGGGATCGGCCGAGCGGTCGGCGGGCTCAGCCGAGCTGTTGGCGGTGACGGTCATGGCGCGGCGGGCGGTGCGGGGGGCACCGCGGGATCCGGATTGGGGGATGCGGCCACCAGGCCGGGCACGTCGCCGACGATCTCCTTGATCTTGTTCACGAGGTCCTCGGGCGACTTGAGCTCATAGTCGGCGCCGTTGATGCGGATGGTCGGCGTCGAGTTGACGCCGGTCGCCGCCGCCAGGCCCTGCGCCATCTCCTCGTAGCGGCCGTTGTTGATGCATTCCGGCACGCCACCGCCGGCACCGGCAAGGCGGGCGGTCGCGATCAGACTCTCGTTGTCGGGGAACGGCCCGACGTTCTCTTCCGGCTGCTGGGCGTAGAGGGCGGCGTGGAAGCGGCGAAACGCGTCCTTCGACTCGTCGGCCACGCAGTAGGCGGCGTTCGACGCCCGCGTCGAGTAGCCGTCCCCGGCGCGGTCGAGGATCGACACCATGTAGTAGTCGGCGGCCACCGCACCGCTGTCGATCAGGTTGTTCACCGTCCGGCCGTACTGCTTCTCGAAATTGCCGCACGCCGGGCAGAGGAAGTCTTCGTAGAGCCCCAGCACCGCCTTGGGTTCGGAGGTGCCCTCTTTCGTGATGAGCTTGCTCGACGTCACCCGTATCGACTTGGCCTCGCCGGATGCCGGCTTCTCCTCGGCGCCCATGACGATGTAGAGCACCAGGCCCACGCCGAGCAACACCACGATCGCGGTCAAACCGATTTGGATCAGCAGATTGCGCCTGCGGTCGGCGGCGTTGAGGTCGTAGCTGCTCTTCTTGGATTTGGTGGCCACGGGGTCAAGGGTACCGGCGAGGTCGTGACGGTTCGTCAGCTCCGGCCCAGATGCGCGCGCAGGGCGGCGATGATCTCGTCGGTCGCTGCCGCGGCACCGCCGCCGAGCCCGAAGAAGTTGGGGAAGGCGTGGATCAG
Organism: uncultured Actinomycetota bacterium; assembly: GCA_963786995.1. Lineage (GTDB taxonomy): Bacteria > Actinomycetota > Actinomycetes > Mycobacteriales > Mycobacteriaceae > Mycobacterium. The sequence continues at coordinate 1,150,188 of CAWBBH010000014.1, forward strand.
CGAACCGAACTCGAGCAGGTCGACCGCGACGCCTGCCGACGACAGTGCCGCGGCGAACTGCCGGTCCTGATCCAGCAGCGGGTCGAAGCCGGCGGTCACCAGCAGCGCAGGCGGCAGGCCGGACAGGTCCGCCGCGAGCAGAGGCGAGACCAGGGGGTCGGCCGGATCGATGCCCGAGCCCCCGACGTACTGCTCGCTGCAGAAATCGATGTCCCAGCGACGCAGGAAGAAGCCGTCGGCGAAGAGGTCCATCGACCGGGTGTGAGCGGTGACGTCGCACATCGGATACAGCAGCAATTGCAGAACCGGAGGCGGCGCCCCGTCGTCGCGGGCGCGCAGCGCCACCACCGCAGCGAGGTTGCCGCCTGCGCTGTCTCCGCCGACGGCGACCCTGTCGGCGTCCGCGCCGAGTTCGGCGGCGTGATCGCAGGCCCACCGATAGGCGGCGTAGGCGTCCTCGGCGGCCGCGGGCGCCTTGTGCTCGGGCGCCAATCGATAGTCGACGAACAGGACGTGGATGCCTGCGCGGTCGGAGATGACCTCACACAGGTTGCCGTGCGACCGATAGCCGCCGACGACGAAGCCGCCGCCGTGGAAGAAGACCAGCAGCGGCGCTCCGGCGGCGCCGGTGGTCGGGCGGATGTGCACCGCCGGAATGACTCCGCCGGGTCCCGGCACCGTCACATGCGATGTCGCGACGTCGGCGGGCACGTGTGGGAACCGCGACGCCGTGGCGTCCAGCCGGACGCGCGCGGTGGCCGGGTCCTCGCTCATGATCAGTCCCTCGCGGCCTGCGAGCCGCGAGGACGCCAGCACGAGCTGCAAGGTGGGGTCCAGCGTGTTGCCGTCGATGGTGACCGAGCGCCCGCCGAGCAGAAGGCGTTTGAGCCGGTCGGGCATCCGCGAGATGGCGCGCAGCGACGGTCCGCCAATGACTTCTTGCACCCTGTCCCGAAAATCGGGCCGGACCGCCGGGGCATCTGCAGCCATGGCTTCTCCCTCGCTGGAGGCTGATCGTGGACGCGGGCGACGCAGTGGCCGCTTGGGACACCATTGTCGGACATCATGCAAAACGCCAGCCCAGGTACTGATTAGGTGGCGCATCCGGCGCGGGGCAATATAGTCATCGGCGAAGTCGGTCATTCACGGACCACCAAGTGAGCCAAATAGCAGGGATAGGTGACATGACGTCGGCGGCTGCGATTCCTTCCGTCACTCTGAACGACGACAACACGATGCCGGTGATCGGTCTCGGCGTCGGCGAGCTGTCGGATGCCGACACCGAGGAGTCGGTGTCGGCTGCGCTCGAGGCGGGCTACCGCCTGATCGACACCGCATCCGCCTACGGCAACGAGGCCGCGGTGGGTCGGGCGATCGCGTCCTCCGGTGTGCCGCGCTCCGAAGTGTTCGTCACCACCAAGTTGGCCACCTCCGACCAGGGATTCCAGTCGTCGCAGGATGCCCTCAAGGAAAGCCTGGAGCGGCTCGGTCTCGACTACGTCGACCTGTACCTGATTCACTGGCCAGCCGGCGAGCAGGGCAAGTACGTCGACAGCTGGGGTGGCCTGATGTCCAGCCAGGGTGCGGGCCTGACCCGTTCGATCGGTGTGGCCAACTTCAACGAGGAACACCTGTCCAACATCGTCGACCTGTCCTTCGTCGCCCCCGTCGTCAACCAGATCGAGCTGCATCCCCTGCTGAACCAGGCCGAGTTGCGCGCGGTCAACGAGAGCCGCGGCGTGGTCACCGAGGCGTACGGCCCGCTGGGAGTCGGCAGGCTGCTGGACAATCCGACGATCGTGTCGGTCGCCGAGGCGCACGGCAAGACCCCAGCGCAGGCGTTGATCCGGTGGAGCATCCAGCTGGGCAACGTTGTCATCCCGCGTTCGTCGTCGCCGGAACGCGTGCGGTCCAACCTCGAGGTCTTCGACTTCGAACTGACCGACGACGAGATGGCCACGCTCAACGCGCTCGACGACGGCACCCGGTTCCGCCCGAATCCCGAGACTTACACCGGCACATAGGTTCAGCGCACTACGGGCAGGTCAGTTCGAGCTCGAAGGACTTGTACACCGGTCGCTCTGTCGGTGTTCCCACCACAGTCGCCTCGCCGCTGACGGTGTAGGTGTTGCCGTTCTTCGACGCCGTCGGCACGCCTGCGGTCCGGTAGCGCCCCGCCGATAGTCGGATGTCGGGCAGGGTGATCGCCAGCAGTGACACCGACGGCGTATCGCCCTGCGGCGTGAGGTCGAGGACGACGATCGGCTCGGGGTTCGTCGCCCCCTCGGTGGGCTGCAGCGGGTCCACCTCGATGCTGACCTCACCCGTCGGCCCCGCCGCGCAGACCGTCTCGCCTTCGACCGTTCTCGACAGGCCTTCGATGACGATCCTCGTCGATGTCGTGTTCGCGGCCGCGTCGTCGGATGACTGCGGTGACGAGCAACTCACCGTCGCCGCGACCACGAGGCTCGAGGCGGCGATCGCGGCGCTTCGCCACATCGGATTGCGCACAGCCATGCTGGCTTTCAGCTTGTCGGACATGTGGCCGCTGCGTCGCGCAGCACCTCGGCCGATGCCGCGTCGACGGGCAGGGTGTAGCCGCGAAGAACGGCGATGAACTGCACGGCGTACTGGCAGTGGAACGCCTCGTTGGGCGGCATCCACCGCCCGGGTTCGGAATCGCCTTTGTCCTGGTTGGCCGCTCCCGCGACCGCGACCAGGTTCGCGGGGTCGTTGGCGAACCGCACGCGCAGGCCGTCGGGCCAGTCGCGGGCGCCCAGATCCCACGCGAGTGCCAACGGAACGATGTGGTCGATCTGCACCGCTGCGCCGATGCGGTTGCCGCGAGTGAACGCGACGACCTCGTTGGTGTACGGGTCGTGCAGTGTGCCGGTGGCAACGGCATTGGGGCACCGGGTGATCGACACGTGTGTCTTGTCAACGAGGTCGCGGTCCAGGATGTCGTTGCGGGTGTCACAGCCGTTGTGACCTCCCGGTGCCGGATTGTCGTCGGTCCACGACTCACCGAAGGCAGCCCGGCGATAGTCGAATCCGCGTGTACGCAGAGGTATCTGCGCCATCCCGGCCAGGACGTCGACGCCTGCGGCCACCCTCGGCGCATCGGATTGCGCGACGAACAGCGCCTCTCGCCGGCTCGCCGAGGCGACTGTCTGGCACGCCACGGCGACGGCCAGCATCACCGCGAGCGCCAGCGACGCCAGCCGTTTGGCACTCATGACTTGTCCAGGTATTCGACGCGCTCCGTATCGGTGAACGGCGCTGCCAGCAAGGCCATTCCGGGGTCCGCGGGTGATTGCTCGTAGTAGGACTGGCAGAACGCTCGCGCGTCCTCGATGAGCTCCCGGTGCTCGAACAGCGACAGGAAACGCAGCGTGATCTGCCTGCCCGACTGGCTGTAGCCCAGCACGTCGCCCTCGCGGCGTTCCCGGAGATCGAGGTCAGCCAGCTCGAAGCCGTCCAGCGTGCCTGCGACCGCCTTCAGCCGCTCCCCCGCCTTGGATCCCTCCGGCATCCGGGTGACCAGCAGGCACAGGCTGGCGTGCTCACCGCGACCGATGCGGCCCCGCAGCTGATGCAGTTGGCTGATACCGAAGCGGTCGCCGTCCATCACGCACATCACCGTCGCGTTGGGCACGTCGACGCCGACCTCGATGACGGTGGTGCACACCAGGACGTCGATGTCGCCCGCGCGGAATGCCGCCATCACGGCGTCCTTCTCGTCGGCGGGCAGCCTGCCGTGCATCAACCCCAACCGCAGCCCGGCCAGCGGCCCGCCGCGAAGACGCTCGAACAATTCGACCACCGTGATCGCGGGCGGCCCGGCGTCGGCACCGGCGGTCTTCTTGTCGCTCTCGTCGATCCGCGACGCGACGACATAGGCCTGACGACCCGCCCGCACTTCCTCGACGATGCGGGCCCACGCGCGGTCCAGCCATTTCGGCTTGTCCGACATGAAGATCGTGTTCGTGGCGATCGGTTGCCGACCGCGCGGCAGTTCGCGAAGCGTCGACGTCTCGAGGTCGCCGTAGACGGTCAGCGCCACCGTGCGCGGGATCGGGGTGGCGGTCATCACCAGCAGGTGCGGCGACACACCGTCGACCGCCTTGGCGCGCAGTCGGTCTCGCTGCTCGACACCGAACCGGTGCTGTTCGTCGACGACCACCATGCCGAGGTTCTTGAAGTCGACCGTCTCCTGCAGAAGCGCGTGCGTGCCGATGACGATTCCGGCCTCGCCGGAGGCCACTTCGTCGCGCACCTGCTTCTTCTGTTGCGGCGACATCGAGCCCGTCAGGAGCGCCACCCGCGTCGCGTTCTCGACGCCGCCGAGCTGGCCCGCCATCGCCAATGGACCGAGCACCTCGCGCACCGCGCGAGCGTGCTGGGCGGCAAGGACTTCCGTCGGAGCGAGCAGGGCGCACTGGTAGCCCGCGTCGATCACCTGTGCCATGGCCAGCACCGACACGATCGTCTTCCCGGAACCGACCTCGCCTTGGAGCATCCGGTTCATCGGGCGGTTCGATTCGAGCTCCGTCGACAGCGTGTGCAGGACGTCCTTCTGGCCCGCCGTCAGGTCGAACGGCAATTGCTTCGTCATCGCCGCCAGCAGTCCGTCATCCCGCCTCGGCGCCGGTGGCCCCGATTCGCCCAGTTCACTGTTGCGGCGGGTGACAAGGGCCCACTGCAAACCGGCGGCTTCATCGAACGTCAGCCGCTGGCGCGCGCCTTCGCGCTCGGTCTCGCTCTCCGACAGATGAATTGCACGAATGGCCTCGTCTTCACTCATCAGGTTGCGCTGCCTGACAACAGATTCCGGCAGCGGATCGGCGACGGGGTCGAGCACATCGAGCACCTGACGCACGCACGCGTAGATGTCCCAGCTCTGCAGCTTGGAGTTCGCCGCGTAGATCGGGAAGAAGTCACGCCGAAATTCGTCGAGTAGCAACTCGCCGCTGGAATCTTTCGAGGTTTCAGCAATCTTCGCCAACGATTTGGAGCCCTTACCGGAATCCAGGACCAGGAAGGCCGGGTGGGTCAATTGCATTGTGCCGCGGAAATATCCGACTTCGCCGGACAGCATGACACGGAGGCCCTCTTTGAGGGTGTTCTTGATGTACTTCACGTTGAAGAAGGTCGCCGTCACCTTGGGTTGTCGGCGACCGAGCGTGATGACGAGATACTGGCGTTTCGGCGCGCGATTCGTCCACTTCAGTTCGTACTTCGTGATGGTGTCGACAAAGGTGATGTGCTCACCTTCCTCCGGCGGTGCGTCGTCCTCCCCGTACACCGTCGATCCTGTTTCGTACTTGCGGGGGTAGTGGCGCACGAGGTCGTTCACCGTGCGGATCCCGAAGTACTCGTCGAGCGGCCCGGCCGCCTTGGCGCCGATGACGAGGTCGAGCCGGTCGGACAGCGCGACCACTACTCGACCCCGATCAACAGCGCGTCACCGCGATGACCGGTCGCGTACGTCACCAGTTCGATGCCCAGGTGCTCGGTGTGCACGTGTCGCGCAAGCGCTTCGCCCACAGCCGGATCCACACCGGCGCCGCTGAGCACGGTCACCAGTTCCCCACCCGCGACGAGAAGCAGGTCGATCAACCCGGCGCCTGCGGCGGTGAGGTCCTCGGCGACGATCAGCACTTCGTCCCCGGCGATCCCGAGGCCGTCCCCCGGCCGGCAGGTGCCGGCCCAGGTCAACGCCTCCTCGGTGGCCACCCGCACCGAGCCGTGGCGCGCGCCCGCCGCGGCGCGGGCCATGGTGTAGCCGTCGTCGACAGCTTGGCGGTCGGCGTCGTGGACGGCCAGGGCCGCCAATCCCTGCACCATCGAGCCCGCAGGCACCGGAACCACGTCGATACCCCAGCCGATCGCGGCGGTGCAACCCGCAACCAACTCCTCTGCGGCCACAAAACCGTTGGGCAGCACCATGATCTGGCCGGCATCCGCGTCGACGAGCCCCCGCAGCAGCTCCTTGGCCGTCACCGCGGTCGTCGGGTCCGTCGCGTCAGGCCGAAGCACATGCGCCCCTTCACCGGCGAAGAGCTCGGCCGCCCCGGCGCCGTCGACGACCGCCAGCACGGCACGCTCGCGAGCCCAGCCGCCGGGCGCATGCGCGCCGGAACCGACGGTGAGCGCGGTGATCTGGATCCGGCTGAGCACGCCCAAGGGCAGCGCCGCCTCGATGGCGCCGCCTGCGTCGTCGGAATGAACGTGCACCGAGTAATGGCGTGCGCCGTCGGGGGCCGAAGCCGCGATCGCGACCGAGTCACCGATCTCGTCGAGCTGTCGCCGGAGGCGCTCCACGTCGTCAGGCTCACAGTCGCTCAGCAGGTACATCACCTCGAACCGTGGACCCGGCGCGGCGATGACGGTCTCGCTGCGAGGTGGGGCGGGCAGATACTCCCTGCGGGCGGGCGCGCGGCCGGACACGGTCTTGGAGAGGGCGTCGAGCAGCACCAGTAGCCCGCGACCACCGGCGTCGACGACGCCGGCATCGGTGAGCACGTCGAGTTGCTCGGTGGTCTTGTCCAGCGCGATCACCGCCGCGTCCGACGAGGCGGCCACCACACCACCGAGGTCGACGGCGCTCGAGACGGCGCCCTCCGCGGCCTCCGCGGCCGCCTGCAGCACCGACAGGATGGTGCCGGGCACCGATTCGCCCATCGACGTGACGACCAGTCCGACCGCATGGCGCAGCGCCGCGGCGAGGACGGCGCCGTCGACGTCGGCGAGCTCGCCTCGTCGCTCGGCGGCGGCCTCCGCGGTGACGTCGGCCAGCGCCCGCAGGATCTGCGACAGGATCACTCCGGAGTTGCCTCTGGCGCCGTGCAGCGCACCGTCGGCGAGCGCGGCGGTCACCTCCGCCACATCGTTTCCTCCGGTGTGGGCGTCCGCCTGCGCCCAGGCCGCGCGCATGGTGAACAGCATGTTGGTGCCGGTGTCGGCGTCGGCAACGGGAAAGACATTCAGCCGGTTGATCTCGTCGGTGTGGGCGATGAGGTCGCCGACCGAGGTGTGGGCCCATTCCCGCAGGCCCGACGCGTCAAGCCGCCGACCAGGCTCGGCCACGGTCACCCACCTCCCACCCGGATCATTGCGCACCCCCGGTGGGCGCCAGCCTATCCACTTGGCCGGACAACTCCCGTCACATCGGGCGGCCTGGTCGGCACCCGGTGGACAGCGTTTTGGCGTTCTCTTTGCCGCCCGGTATCCTGGTCAGGTTGTCGGGGTGACCCGGCGCCGGTTTCCGGCGGAAGCAACACAGACCCCGAAGCACTGATCCAAGGAGTTCTCGATATGGCTGCCGTCTGCGATATCTGCGGGAAGGGCCCCGGCTTTGGCAAGTCGGTGTCGCACTCCCATCGCCGGACCAGCCGTCGGTGGGACCCGAACATCCAGAGCGTGCGCGCCGTGACCCGCCCCGGCGGCAACAAGAAGCGCATCAACGTCTGCACGTCCTGCATCAAGGCGGGCAAGGTCACCCGCGGCTAGAAGCCCGCGCTCAGGGCAGCCGCCAGTCGATCGGTTCGGCGCCCATCTGCTCGAGTAGCTCGTTGGCGCGGCTGAACGGCCGCGATCCGAAGAACCCTCTCGACGCCGACAGCGGCGACGGATGCGCCGACTCGATCGCGACGCAGTCGCTGCCCTCCAGCATCGGCTTGAGCGTCGACGCGTCACGGCCCCACAGCACCGCGACCAACGGCTGCGACCGCGCCACCAACGCCCGGATCGCGCATTCGGTGACGGCCTCCCACCCCTTGCCCCTGTGCGACGCGGGAGTCCCGGGCCGGACGGTGAGCACCCGGTTGAGCAGCGTGACCCCACGCTCGCACCACGGTGTGAGATCCCCGGTGGCGGGCGCCGGATAGCCGAGGTCCTTGCCGTACTCGGCGAAGATGTTGTCGAGGCTGCGCGGCAGCGGCCGGACATCCGGAGCGACCGAGAAGCTCAGCCCCACGGCGTGCCCCGGCGTCGGGTACGGGTCCTGCCCGACGATCAGCACCCGCACTTGATCGAACGGAAAGGAGAACGCCCGCAACACGTTCTGTCCCGCGGGCAGGTAGCCGTTGCCCGTCGCGATCTCGGCGCGCAGAAACTCACCCATCCGCGCGACCTGGTCTGCCACCGGTTCGAGCGCCTGCGCCCAGCCCTCCTCGATCAGCTCGTTCAATGGCCGTGCGGTCACGAGAGATGAACCTAGCGGTTCGGTTCATTCATAGGACTGCCAGCCCGGGTTCCCCGACCACTCCTCGCCGTCGACAAGCACCCGCGGCGGGGCGTCGATGACCGTGCCGATGGGCCGCCAGCCCCCCGGCGGAGCGCCGTGGAACGTGGCGACCAATGCATGATCCTCGCCGCCGCCGAGCACCCACGTCCAGGCATCAACACCTGCCGCGTCCGCGGCCTCCGACAGGGCGTCGCGGTCGGCCGTCAACGCGGCGGTGGACACGTTCACGCCGACTCCCGACGCCTGCGCGATATGGCCGAGGTCCGCTATCAGACCGTCGGAGACATCCGTCATCGCCGTCGCGCCGCCGTCGGCGGCGACGCGGCCCTGACCGTACGGCGGTTCAGGTGTCAGGTGCACGCGGCGCAGCGCGTCGAACCCGTCGATCCTGTTGTGCCACATGTGATATCCCGCAGCGGACCGACCGAGTGCGCCGACGACGGCCAGAGTGTCGCCGACACGTGCGCCCGACCGCAGCACCGGCGCGCGCTCGCCCAGGTCACCCAGCACCGTCACCGAGATCACCCACTGCGGTGCGCTCACCAGATCGCCGCCGACGATGCCGGCGCTGAGCTTGTGAGCCTCCTCCCACATGCCGTCGGCCAGTTCGATCGTCTGTGCTGCGGGCGTGTATCCCGGCGCGCCGAACGCCACCACGAACGCGGTCACCGCGGCGCCCATGGCCTCGATGTCCGCCGCGTTCTGCGCGATCGCCTTGCGACCGACGTCACGCGGCGACGACCAGTCCAGCCGAAAATGCCTGCCCTCGACCAGCATGTCGGTGGACACCACGGTCCTGCCGTCGGCCGCGGTCACCACGGCGGCGTCGTCGCCGGGGCCCACAGCGACCGCCGGGGGCTGGTTCCGGCCGGCCACCAGGCGGTCGATCACGGCGAACTCCCCCAGCCCCGCCAGGCTTTCGACGGGCACCTCGCCGGCCATGGCCCCTCCTCGCCGCGCTGCGATCTGACTCACGCTCGCCGTCGCGCGCTGAACACCGAGCAAACCTGCGGTAATTTTGGTCCCTGCGGCGTGGAGTCTATGCAGCGAACTGGAGGAAAAACCGGGTGGTCGAAGCTTTCATGCTGATCCAGACCGACGTAGGCCGGGCCGAAGTCGTCGCCAAGGCGCTGGCCGAACTGTCCGGGGTGCTGTCCGCCGAATACGTCACCGGCCCCTACGACGTGGTGGCGCGCATCGGCGCGGACACCGCCGAGCAGCTGCAGGTCTCGGTCGTGCCGAGCGTTCAGAAGGTGGCCGGGATCACGCGTACGCTGACCTGCCCGATCGCCACCGGAGCCCGACCTTAGAGTTGCCCTCGTGGCACCGACAGCCGACGACGGCACCGACGGCCCGCCGCGGTCACTTCTGATCGCCGCAATCGCGGTAGCGGTGGCCGCCGTCATCGGCGTGCTGGCCGTCGCGGTGTTGCGGCAGAGCCCGGCGCAGGAGGAACCCGTCCCGATCGCGACGGTGCCCGCTCCGGCGGCGGAGAGTCCCCAATGCACGGCGCTGATGGCTGCGCTGCCCGACCAGCTCGGCGACTATCGGCGCGCGCCTGCAGCCGAACCAGCGCCGCCCGGTGCGGCTGCGTGGCGGGCGGAGTCCCAAACCGAACCGGTGATCCTTCGCTGCGGGCTCGACCGTCCGCTGGATTTCGTCGTCGGTGCGCCGATCCAGGTCGTCGAGCCCGTGGCGTGGTTCGAGCTGTCCGAGGCGGACAGAAGCACCTGGTTCGCGGTGGACCGGCCCGTATATATAGCCCTGACGCTGCCCGCCGGTTCCGGCCCGACGCCCATCCAGGAGATTTCGCAGGCGATCTCGACGACGATGCCGGCAAGGCCGCTCGATCCGGCGCCGGCCCGTTAGCGCAGTCCGGTTCCTCTGGCCAGCGCGGTGTCCACCATCGCCGCCAGCAGGGTCGGATAATCGACGCCACTGGCCGCCCACATCCTCGGATACATGGAGATCGTGGTGAACCCGGGCATGGTGTTGATCTCGTTGACGACGGGGCCGTCATCGGTCAGGAAGAAGTCGACGCGGGCCAGGCCCTGGCAGTCGATCGCGCGGAACGCCCGGATGGCCAGACGGCGCACATCGTCGGCGATGCCGTCGTCGACCTTGGCGGGAACATCGAGTTCGGCGGCGTCCTCGAGGTACTTGGTGGCGAAGTCGTAGAAGCCGTCCTCGCGACCGCGCACTCCGGCCACCCGGATCTCGCCGACCGTGCTCGCCTCGATCCTGCCGTCGGGGAATTCCAGTACGCCGCACTCGAGTTCACGCCCCGGCACGGCCGCCTCGACGATCACCTTGGGATCGTGTGTGCGTGCGTCGGCGATGGCGGCGGGCAGCTCATCCCATGCGGTGACCCGGTTGACCCCGATCGACGAGCCGCCGCGGGCGGGTTTGACGAAGACCGGCAGCCCGAGGCGTTCACGCTCCTCGAGTTGCAACGTCTCGTCCCGCGGCCGCAGCACCACGTGGTCACCGATGGGCAGGCCGTCGGCGGCGAGCAGCTTCTTGGTGAACTCCTTGTCCATCCCCGCCGCGCTGGCGAGCACACCGGCGCCGACATACGGCACGCCCGCCAGTTCGAGCAGCCCCTGGATGGTGCCGTCCTCACCGTAGGGACCGTGCAGAACGGGAAAGACCACGTCGACCGACGCCAGCAACTCGCCTGCGGCGCCTTGATCCAGCGACAGCAGCTGACCGCCGCGCCCGGGGTCGGCGGGAAGCGCCAGCGCCGTGCCCGAAGCGCTGCTGACCTCGGGCAGTCGACCGCCCGCGATCGCCAGCGTGTCGGGCTCGGCGTTGGTCAGTACCCAGGACCCGCCGGGCGTGATGCCCACCGCGACCACCTCGAACCGCTGCGGATCGAGGTTTCTCAGGATGCTGCCTGCGGAGACGCAGGAGATCGCGTGCTCGGAGCTGCGTCCGCCGTACACGACGGCGACACGGACGCGGCCGGCTGAGCCGGGCTGGTGTCGGGCAGTCACAACCTAGAGAGGCTACCGCCACCGCCGCGGCGCGCACGATCTACCGTTGCGACCTCGGCTTTGTGGCCAATGCCTGCTCGATATCGGCGATCAGATCGTCGGTGTCCTCGATTCCCGCCGAGATCCTCGCGAAGCCGTCACCGACCGGGTCGCCCCAGCGCGCCCGGCGATCGACCGACGTGTGGATGCCGCCGAAGCTGGTGGAGGAGACCAGCAGGTCGCTGTTCTGGGTAAGCGCATGCACGGCGGCGGCGTCAGCGAGTTCGATCGCGACGATTCCGCCGAAGCGCTTCATCTGCCGGTTCGCCACCTCGTGCGACGGGTCGTCGGAAAGACCCGGGTAGCGCACCGACCGCACGGCGGGATGGGCGCGCAACGTCATTGCCATCGCAAGCGCGTTCTGGCACTGACGCTCGAACCGCAGGCCCGCTGTGCCGATGCTGCGCAACACCATCCACGCCTCGAACGCGCCGAGGATGGGCCCGGCCAGCCGACGTTCGTGCTCGACGGCCGCCATCTGCTCCGCACGGCTGCCCGCCACGTAACCCGCGAGCAGATCGTGATGACCGGAAAGCGATTTGGTGGCGCTGGCCACCACGAGATCAGCGCCGAGCGACAGCGGTTGTTGCCCCAACGGTGTCGCGGTGGTGTTGTCGACGACCAGAGTCGCGCCGCGCTCGCGGCATCTCAGTGCGAGCTTGTGCAGATCGACCACGTCCAGGCCGGGATTCGACGGCGTTTCCGCGAGCACCACGTCGGCGCCCGAGGCTGCGTCGATGATTTCGGCGCACGCTGCCTCGATCACCGTGATGCCTTGCGGGGCAAGATATTCAGCCGCATAACGGCGGACCTGATAGTAGCCGTCGGCGGGCACGACGACGGTGGACCGCGGTCTGACGAGCGCCCGCAACGCCGATGTGATGGCCGCCATCCCCGACCCGAAGGTCAACGCCGATGTAGCGCCTTCCAGTTCGGCCAGTGCCGACTCCAGTTGCCGCCACGTCGGGTTGTGATACCGCCCGTAGCTGTCCAGCGAGTCGTCTTCGCTCGGCGGAATGTGATAGGCCGACGCCATCACCGGCGGCTGCGCGAGGGGTCCGCCCGGGATCGCTTCCGGGGCGATGGCTTTGACGCTTCTGGTCGAGTCGCCGTAGGGACCGGACATCGGTGCTACTCCGGTTTGGTGCTGCGACCAAGCAGCAGCGCGACCGCCTCGGGCACCGAGAATCCCTTGTGGCACACCCGGTGAACCGCGTCGGTCAACGGCATCTCGACGTCGTAGCTGCCCGCCAGTGCCAGCACCGACTCGCACGATGTGACGCCCTCCGCGATGTGGCCGCCACCTGCCAGCTTCGCCGCCTCCAACGACTTGCCCTGGCCGAGCCGGGTGCCGAAGGTGCGATTACGCGAGTGTGGCGACGTGCACGTCGCGACGAGGTCGCCGACCCCCGCCAGCCCGGCCAGCGTGGCGGGTTTGGCACCCAACGCGATTCCAAGCCGCATGATCTCGGCGAGGCCGCGGGTGATGATCGCGGCCACGGAGTTCTCCCCCATACCGACACCTGCCGCCATGCCGCACGCCAGCGCGATCACGTTCTTGCATGCGCCGCCCACTTCGGCGCCGATGACGTCGGAGTTGGTGTACGGGCGGAAGTACCCGGTGGCCAGCGCGCGCTGCAGGGTCACAGCGCGACCGGAGTCAGAGCAGGCGACGACGGTGGCCGCGGGTTGCTGCTCGGCGATCTCGCTGGCCAGGTTGGGGCCGGTGACGACAGCCACCCGCGACGGGTCGGCGCCGATGACCTGAACCACCACTTGGCTCATCCGCATCAGCGAGTCCAGCTCGATGCCCTTGGCGAGGCTGACCAGCGTCGCGTCGTCCCCGATGAAGCCTGCCCATTCGGTGAGATTGGCCCGCAGCAGTTGCGACGGGACCCCGAGCAGCACTGTGCAGGCGCCCGACAGCGCCTCGGCGGGGTCGCTGGTGGCGCGGATCGACGCAGGCAGTTCGACGTCACCGAGGTATTCGGGGTTGCGATGGGTGCAGTTGATCTCGTCGGCCAGCTCCGCGCGCCTGGCCCACAGCGTGACGGTGTTTCCGGCGTCCGCCAACACCTTGGCCAGCGCCGTTCCCCACGCGCCCGCCCCCATCACCGCCGCCTCCACCACGACTCAACCCTAGCTCGCACCGACTGGCAGGATGGAAAGCTATGAGCGGCACGCAGACCGGCGCGCCTGCTGACGTCGGATTGGTGATCGCCGTCAAGCGGCTGTCCGCCGCCAAGACGCGACTGGCCCCGGTGTTCTCCGCGGCGACCAGGGAGGCCGTGGTGCTGGCCATGATGGTCGACACCATCAGGGCCGCGCTGGTGGTACCCGCACTGCAGACGGTCACCGTCGTCACTCCCGACCAGGTCGCAGCGGAGGCCGCGCTGGAGATGGGCGCGCAGGTTCTGTCGGACCCGACGCCGCAGGGACACCGCGACCCGCTGAACAACGCGATTTCGGCCGCCGAGGTTGTCATTCGGGATTCGACACCGAATGTTGTTGCACTGCAAGGTGATCTACCGGCATTACAGCCGCAGGAACTCGCTGAGGCGATCGCCGCCGCCCGTGCGTATCAGCGCAGCTTCGTCGGAGACAGGCACGGCACGGGAACCTCTGCGCTGTTCGCCTTCGGCGTAGCGCTGGAACCCGCGTTCGGGCCGGATTCCGCCCGACGCCATCAGCAGTCGGGGGCTATCGAGCTGACCGGGGCGTGGCCAGGGCTGCGCTGCGACATCGACACGCCCGACGACCTGATGGTGGCCCGCAGGCTTGGCGTCGGCGCGGCGACGACGCAGGCCATCGGCAGGCCAAGGTGAACAGCGGTTGAGGATATTGCCCGTCGGTGGCCCATCGGCTCGGCGATGAGGAAAGATCAATTGGATGACTGAAGCCGAGACTCGAATTCGACAGGAAGGCACCGATGGCGTGCCGGGTGATTCGGGGCCTGCACGCGACGAGGACAAGAGAAACCCGGAGGCGCCACCAGCGGCGACAGCGCCCGCCGTCGACAACGCGCTGCCCGAGGATCGGTACCTCAACCGCGAGCTGAGCTGGCTGGATTTCAACGCGCGCGTACTCGCGTTGGCCGCCGACCCGTCGCTTCCGCTGCTCGAGCGAGCGAAGTTCCTCGCGATCTTCTCGTCGAACCTCGACGAGTTCTACATGGTCCGGGTGGCAGGACTGAAACGTCGCGACGAGATGGGGCTGTCGGTACGATCCGCGGACGGGTTGTCGCCCCGCGAGCAGTTGCGCCGAATAAGCGAACGCACACAGCAGATCGCCAGCAGACACGCGCATGTGTTCTCCGACGCGGTGCGCCCGGCGCTGGCCGAGAAGGGCATCGTCATCGTCACCTGGAACCAGCTCGACGACGCCGAACGCGAGCGGTTGTCGGCCTACTTCCACGAGCAGGTCTTCCCGGTACTCACTCCGCTGGCGGTCGACCCCGCCCACCCGTTCCCGTTCGTGAGCGGGCTCAGTCTGAATCTGGCGATCACCGTCAAACATCCCGACGACGGCGGTCAGCACTTCGCCCGAATCAAGGTGCCCGACAACGTCGACCGCTTCGTGGCACTCGACAGCCGTGACGGCGAGTTGCGTTTCCTTCCCATGGAGGAATTGATCGCGGCGTTCCTCACCGTGTTGTTCCCCGGCCTGGAGATCGTGGAGCATCACGCCTTCCGGATCACCCGCAACGCGGATTTCGAGGTCGAGGAGGACCGCGACGAGGATCTGTTGCAGGCGCTCGAACGTGAGTTGGCCCGGCGGCGGTTCGGTTCGCCGGTGCGTCTCGAGGTCGCCGACGACATGACCGAGAACATGTTGGAGCTGCTGCTGCGTGAGCTCGACGTGAATCCCGGCGACGTCATCGAGGTGCCGGGGCTGCTGGATCTTTCGTCGCTGTGGCAGATCTACGGTGTCGACCGTCCGGAGTTGAAGGACCCGCCGTTCGTGCCGGCCACCCCGCCCGCGTTCGGTGAGCGCGAAACCCCCAAGAGCATTTTCGCGACGCTGCGCGACGGCGACGTCCTCGTGCACCATCCCTACGACTCGTTCTCCACCACGGTGCAGCGCTTCATCGAGCAGGCCGCCGCCGATCCCAACGTGTTGGCGATCAAACAGACCCTCTACCGCACCTCGGGTGACTCACCGATCGTCAACGCGTTGATCGACGCGGCGTCGGCGGGTAAGCAGGTCGTGGCACTGGTGGAGATCAAGGCGCGTTTCGACGAGCAGGCCAACATCAAGTGGGCACGAGCGCTCGAGCAGGCAGGTGTGCACGTCGTCTACGGGCTGATCGGGCTCAAGACGCACTGCAAGACAGCGCTGGTGGTGCGGCGTGAAGGGTCGGCCATCCGGCGTTACTGCCACGTGGGCACCGGAAACTACAATCCGAAAACCGCTCGGCTGTATGAGGATGTCGGTCTGTTGACCGCGGCTCCCGATATCGGCGCCGATCTCACCGACCTGTTCAACTCGCTGACCGGGTATTCACGCAAGGATTCCTACCGCAACCTGCTCGTGGCCCCGCTCGGGGTGCGCCGGGGAATCATCGACGGAATCGAGCGTGAAGTCGCCGCCACGCGCGACGGCGCAGAGGGAAGGATCCGGCTGAAGGCGAATGCGTTGGTCGATGAGCAGGTGATCGACGCGCTCTACCGGGCGTCGCAGGCCGGTGTACGGGTGGAGGTCGTCGTCCGCGGTATCTGCGCGCTTCGGCCGGCAGCCGCAGGCTTCTCCGAAAACATCGTGGTCCGCTCGATTCTCGGCCGCTTCCTCGAGCACTCGCGAATTATTCACTTCAGCGCAATCGACGAGTTCTGGATCGGCAGCGCGGACATGATGCATCGTAATCTCGACCGCCGGGTCGAAGTGATGGCACAAGTGAAGGATCCGAGGCTGAAGACGCAATTGGACGAGATGTTCGAGTCGGCGATGAATCCGGCCACCCGCTGTTGGGAATTGGGCGCCGACGGCGCTTGGACCGCGTCCCCGCACGAAGGCCAGACCGTTCGCGATCATCAAGTGTGGCTGATGGAACGCCACCGACATCCTTGAGAACTTCCTCGCTTCGATTGACCTGCAGGAGTTGAGGTGCCGAAGAAACCCTCCTCTGGCGACGCGGTGCCGTCGAACAAGGCGGTGCTCGCCGCAGGCGCTGTGCTGTGGCGAAACAGCGACGATGGGGGCGAACCCGAGGTCGCGGTGATCCACCGACCGCGCTACGACGACTGGTCGCTTCCCAAGGGCAAGGTCGACGTCGGCGAGAGTGAACCGCTCACAGCGGTACGCGAAGTATTCGAGGAGACCGGCTATTCGTGTCACCTCGGCCGCAGGCTGACGTCGGTGAGCTACCCGGTCGAAAAGCAGGGCATCAAGAAGGTGCGCTATTGGGCGGCACACATCGTCGACGGCGACTTCGCACCGAACGACGAAGTCGACGAGTTGAAGTGGCTGCCCGTTTCGGCGGCGCTCAAGCAGGTGCAGTACGCACACGACCGGAAGGTTTTGCGTCGGTTCGCGAAGTTTCCGCCCGACACCAAGACCGTGCTGATCGTCCGGCACGGCACTGCGGGCAGCAAGTCCCGATACAAGGGCGATGACCGGCTGCGACCGCTGGACAAACACGGCCGCGCGCAGGCCGAGTCGTTGGTCGGTCAGCTGCTGGCGTTCGGAGCCGACACGTTGTACGCCGCTGACCGCACGCGCTGCCGCCAGACCATCGAACCTCTTGCCGAGGAACTCGGCGTCGGCATTGAGGATGAGCCGCTGCTGACCGAGGAGGCCTACGCCGACGATCGCAAGGCGGCGCGTCGACGGCTACTCGAGATCGCGGCGACTGACGGCACACCGGTGATCTGCAGTCAGGGAAAGGTCATCCCCGATCTCATCGAGTGGTGGTGTGAACGCGACGGCGTGCGTCCTGACAAGTCGCGCAACCGCAAGGGCAGCACATGGGTGATGTCATCGTCGCGGGGCACTCTCATAGCGGCCGACCACATCGCCAGTCCGCTCGCCATCAAGAAATAGCCCCGCCTCGTCGGCAGTTCGATTACGCCGAATGCTGGGGCGGGCGAGTTCTACGGCGTAGCCGCACGATCCAACGGTGGGCGGCAACACGCAGAAACGCCGTGGGTCGCGATGACCCACGGCGTATCTGTTCAAACGTTACCGACGGCCCTTGGCCGGAGCACGCTTCGCGGCCTTCTTGGCAGCGGCCCGCTTCACCGTCTTCTTGGCAGCGGCACGCTTCACCGTCTTCTTGGCAGCGGCACGCTTGACCGCCTTCTTGGCGGCGGTGCGCTTGACCGCCTTCTTGGCGGCGGTGCGCTTGACCGCCTTCTTGGCGGCCGAACGCTTCACCGCCTTCTTGGCGACCGAACGCTTCACCGCCTTCTTGGCGACCGAACGCTTCACCGCCTTCTTGGCGGCGGCACGCTTCACCGCCTTCTTGGCCGCGGCCTTCCTCACGGCCTTACGAGCTCCACCAGCTCCAACTCCACGCTTCACTGCAGGTCCTTCCGCCGGGAGGCGCTGTGCGCCAGAGACAACCGCTTTGAACTGAGCGCCGGGCCGGAATGCCGGCACGGACGTTGGCTTCACTTTCACTGTCTCGCCGGTACGCGGATTGCGCGCGACCCGGGCTGCACGACGTCGCTGTTCGAAGACGCCGAAACCGGTAATGGTGACGCTGTCACCCTTATGCACTGCACGCACGATTGTGTCTACAACGCCTTCGACCGCATCGGTTGCCGAGCGGCGGTCGACGTCGAGCTGCTTCGTGAGTACGTCGATCAGCTCTGCTTTGTTCATGCAAAACCTCCACACCAGTGATCCACCTTGGACCAACTAGAAGGACACGGTAATACGACTTACCACTGATTTCCAAGAGCCACGCGCAATTTCAACCGTTGCTGGCGCGAATTCATGGAATCCGATTGCCGCGCATGGTCGCTGGCGAGGGGGTCGGAAGGGGCCTTCGCAAGCCCTTAATTTCCGTTGCTTCCGCGGCTATCCGGGGTCGGCAACGTATGGGGTTTCCACTCCGGGCGGTTGGATTCATACAACTCGATATGGTCGAGTTTCCGCAGGGTAAGGCCTATATCGTCAAGACCTTCGAGCAATCGCCAGGCGGTGTAATCGTCAATCTTGAACGGCACCATGACCGTTCCTGCGGTCACGTTGCGATCTTGAAGATTCACAGTGATTTCCAGTCCCGGCTGCTGCTCGATCAGCTTCCACAACAGTTCGACATCATCTTGAGAAACTTCTGCGGCGAGTAACCCCGCCTTGCCCGCATTTCCGCGAAAGATATCCGCGAACCGAGACGAGATGACGACCCGGAAGCCGTAGTCCATGAGCGCCCACACCGCGTGTTCGCGCGACGAACCCGTTCCGAAATCCGGTCCGGCGACCAACACGGAGCCCTTGTCGAACGGGCTCAGATTCAAGACAAACGACGGGTCGTTACGCCACGACGCGAACAATCCGTCCTCGAAACCCGTTCGGGTGACCCGCTTCAGATATACCGCGGGAATGATCTGATCGGTGTCCACATTGGACCGGCGCAGCGGAACTCCGATGCCGGTGTGCGTGCGGAAAGCATCCACGCTCTAGGTCCTCTCACTGCTCAGGTCGGCTGGTGAGGACAGCGTGCCGCGCACGGCCGTCGCCGCGGCCACGGCCGGTGACACCAGATGTGTGCGGCCACCCTTACCTTGCCTGCCCTCGAAATTTCGGTTCGATGTCGACGCGCACCGCTCGCCTGGCGCCAGTTGATCGGGATTCATGCCCAGACACATCGAGCATCCCGCCTGTCGCCACTCCGCTCCTGCGGCGGTGAATATCTCGCCGAGGCCTTCCGATTCAGCCTGTGCGCGAACCCGCATCGACCCGGGCACGACGAGCATCCGTACACCGTCGGCGACCGTGCGGCCGCGCAGCACGTCGGCCACGACACGCAGATCCTCGATCCTGCCGTTGGTGCACGAGCCCACGAAAACAGTGTCGACGGCGATGCCTCGCATGGCTGTGCCCGGCCGAAGATCCATATAGGTCAATGCCTTCTCGGCGGACTGCCGCTCGTCGTCGGACAGCATCAACTCGGGATCGGGCACCGACGCCGACAGCGGCACGCCCTGTCCGGGGTTGGTCCCCCACGTCACGAACGGGCTCAGCGTCGTCGCGTCGATGTACACCTCGCTGTCGAATACCGCACCCTCATCGGTTCTCAAGCCCTCCCACGCCGCGACCGCCGCGTCCCAGTCGGCGCCCGTCGGGGCGTGCGGCCGTCCGCGCAGGAACTCATACGTCGTCTCATCGGGTGCGACCATGCCCGCACGCGCGCCTGCTTCGATGCTCATGTTGCAGATCGTCATGCGGCCTTCCATCGACAGCGCTTCGATGACGCTGCCGCGGTATTCGATGACGTGGCCCTGCCCGCCGCCGGTACCGATCTTCGCGATCACCGCGAGGATGATGTCCTTGGCGCTGACGCCTGCGGGCAGTTGTCCGTCGACGTTGACAGCCATCGTCTTGAACGGCCGCAGCGGCAGCGTCTGCGTCGCGAGCACATGTTCGACCTCCGACGTGCCGATGCCCATCGCGAGCGAACCGAATGCGCCGTGAGTCGACGTGTGGCTGTCACCGCAGACGACCGTCATGCCGGGCTGCGTGAGACCGAGTTGCGGTCCGATGATGTGCACGATGCCTTGTTCGGCGTCGCCCATCGGGTGAAGGCGGATACCGAACTCCTCGCAATTGCGTCGCAACGTTTCGACCTGAATGCGCGAGACCGGATCGGCGATCGGTTTGTCGATGTCGACCGTCGGCACGTTGTGATCCTCGGTGGCGATGGTCAAGTCCGGTCTACGCACACCGCGGCCCGCGAGCCGCAACCCGTCGAACGCCTGCGGGCTGGTCACCTCATGGACGAGATGGAGGTCGATGTAGATCAGGTCAGGCTCGCGGGAATCGCCGGTGCCGCCGCCGAGAGCGACGACGTGGTCGTCCCATACCTTCTCCGCCATGGTGCGCGGCCGGGTGTCGGTGTTCATACTTGACTATCTCACAATCTGGAACGGTAGTATCTCCTTGTGAGACAGGATAGCGGCATCGGCGTGCTGGACAAAGCGGTGGGATTGCTGCACACGATCTCCGAGTCACCCTGTGGTCTGGCGGAACTGTGCGAGCGCACCGGTCTGCCGCGGGCCACCGCCCACCGACTCGCAGCAGGGCTCGAAACCCACCGCCTGCTGGCGCGCGACGCCGAGGGCCGCTGGCGACTCGGGCCCGCGTTGGTCGAATTGGCCGGCCACGTCAACGATCCCCTGCTGGCCGCGGGCGCCGCGGTGTTGCCGCGGCTGCGGGAGATCACCGGTGAGAGCGTGCAGCTGTACCGACGCGAGGGCACGTCGCGGATCTGTGTGGCCGCATTGGAACCTCCTGCGGGGCTGCGCGATACGGTCCCTGTCGGCGCCCATCTGCCGATGACGGCGGGATCGGGAGCAAAGATCCTGCTGGCGTTCAGCGACGCCGCCACCCAACAGGCGGTACTGCCTGGCGCCACGTTCACCGACCGCACATTGGCCGAGGTACGCAAACGCGGCTGGGCCCAAAGCGTCGCGGAGCGCGAGCCCGGTGTGGCAAGTGTGTCGGCGCCGGTCCGCGACGGACGAGGCCAGGTGATTGCGGCGGTGTCGGTTTCAGGGCCGATCGACCGGATGGGCCGCAGACCGGGCGCACGTTGGGCCGCAGACCTGCTCGCAGCCGCCGATGCGTTGACGCGGCGATTGTGACCGCCGAAACGGCGGGGGGATAGCAGAAGCGGGGGAATTCGCGATCGAACCGCAGCTTTGTAAAAAGCACTGCGCGAAGTACCCCCGATGGGATTCGAACCCACGCTACCGCCGTGAGAGGGCGGCGTCCTAGGCCGCTAGACGACGGGGGCTAGAACATTTTCCGAAGGGCCAGCATAGCTCAGGTGCGGATGCGGACCCTAATCGTTGCTGCTGCTGGGGTACCAGGACTCGAACCTAGAATGGCTGAACCAGAATCAGCTGTGTTGCCAATTACACCATACCCCATTGGCTACCCGTCACCGCTGGTCACGGGCTATTTTTCGGCTAGGCGACCAGTCCGCGTGCGACTGGCCTGTGATGCCGGGCCGACGTGCAGATTACCAAAGATTCCGCGTCGGCTTCTCACGCGCCGGGTGCTGCGGCCGCCGCGCGGTCCCGACCGGCGCGCAAGCGCGCCATGCTGCGGTCGCGACCGAGCAGCTCAAGGGACTCGAACAGCGGCGGGCTGACCGTCGATCCCGTCGCGGCCACCCGGATCGGAGCGAACGCCTTGCGGGGTTTGAGCTCCATTGAGTCGAGCAGCGCGCCCTTGAGCGCCGCCTCGATCGAGGCGGTGTTCCATTCGTCGACGTCGTCGAGCGCGCTGCGCGCCGCGTCGAGGACGTCTGCGGCATCCGCGCGCAGTTCTTTGGCCGCCGCCTTCTCGTCGAGCACGAACTCGGCGTCGTTGAGGAACTTCAACAGATCCCAGGCGTCGGCGAGCACGACGATGCGGGTCTGCACCAGTCGCGCCGCCTCGGCGAATCCGTCGTCGTCGAGGCCGGTGTCGTAGGCGTGAGTGTCGAAGTACGCGCGCAACCGCTGTGTGAAGTCGTCTTCTGTCAGCAACCGGATGTGATCGGCGTTCAGCGCATCGGCCTTCTTCTGGTCGAACCGGGCCGGGTTGGAGTTGACGTCGGTCACGTCGAAGGCCGCGACCATCTCCTCGAGGCTGAAGACATCGCGGTCGTCGGCGATCGACCAGCCAAGCAGCGCGAGGTAATTCAGCAGTCCCTCCGGGATGAAACCGCGGTCGCGATGAAGGAACAGGTTGGATTGCGGGTCACGCTTGGACAGCTTCTTCGTGCCCTCGCCGAGCACGGCGGGCAAGTGGCCGAACTGCGGGACGCGGTCGGTGACACCGATGCGTATGAGCGCCTGGTACAAGGCGATCTGCCGCGGCGTGGACGACAGAAGGTCGTCACCCCGCAACACATGGGTGATTTTCATGAGCGCGTCGTCGACCGGATTGACCAACGTGTACAACGGGTCCCCGCTGGCGCGGGTCAGCGCGTAGTCCGGCACCGCGCCCGGTGCGAACGTGGTTTCTCCCCGCACCAGGTCGTGCCACGTGATCGCGTCGTCGGGCATCCGCAGCCGCAGCACCGGTCGGCGGCCGTCCCTGCGGTGCGCGTCGCGCTGTTCGTCGGTGAGGTCGCGATCGAAGTTGTCGTAACCCAGCTTCGGGTTTCGGCCTGCGGCGACATGTCGGGCCTCGACCTCCTCGGGTGTGGAGTACGCCTCGTACACCTCCCCCGCAGCCACGAGTCGGGCGACCACGTCGCGGTAGATCTCGCTTCGCTCCGATTGCCGATAGGGGCCGTAGGGTCCGCCGATCTCGGGACCCTCGTCGTAGTTGAGGCCGAGCCAGTTCAGCGCGTCCAGAAGCGCGAGATAGCTCTCCTCGCTGTCACGTGCGGCGTCGGTGTCCTCGAGGCGGAACACGAAATCTCCGCCGGTGTGCCGGGCGTAGGCCCAGTTGAACAGCGCGGTCCTGATCAGGCCGACGTGCGGCGTGCCGGTCGGCGAAGGACAGAACCGCACTCGGACCTCACCGGTCATGACTTCCCCTTGCGCACAACGGGATTGGTGAGTGTCCCGATACCTTCGATGGCGATGCTCACTGTGTCGCCGTGCTCCAGCGGGCCGACGCCGTCGGGGGTTCCGGTCAGGATGAGATCACCCGGCAGCAGCGTCATCACCGCCGAGATCCATTCCACGACGGCGCCGACGTCGTGAATCATGTTCGACGTCCGGCTGTTCTGCTTCACCTCGCCGTTGACCTCCGTTCGGATCTCGAGGTCGGACGGGTCGACGTCGGTGACGATCCACGGACCGACGGGACAGAACGTGTCGTGGCCCTTGGCGCGCGTCCACTGGCCGTCCTTCTTCTGCTGATCGCGCGCGGAGACGTCATTGGCGATCGTGTAGCCGAGGATGTTCTCCGCCACCTTCGATGCGGGGACGTCCTTGCAGGGCCGTCCGATGACCGCGGCCAGTTCGCCCTCGAAGTGCACGGGGTCGGCGTCCGAGGGCAATTGAATTCCGACGTTCGGCCCGACGATCGCCGTGTTGGGTTTCATGAAGATGATCGGATCCGCGAACTCCGAGCCACCATTGCTCCTCGCGTCCGCACCACCCATTTCTGCGATGTGCGCGGCGTAGTTCTTGCCGATGCAGACCACCTTGCTGGCCAGGATCGGCGCCAGCAGCCGGACATCGGCGAGCGGCCACTGTCGCCCGGTGAAGGTCGGGTTGCCGAACGGATGCTCGGCGATCTCTTTGACAACGGCAGTCGAATCGTCGGGCGATCCCTCGATGCTGACGAAGGCGACCCCGTCGGGGCTGGCGATACGGCCTAGGCGCATCAGCTCAGCCTAGTGGGTGACGCATGGGCCGCCCGAGCCCGCCTCCCGCGCGGGCTTCTCATTATTTAGGAAACATATTCAGCATGCTGAGATCGCTATGCCACCATGTTGCCATGACGGAGGGCACCATCGGCACCGTGCGGCGCTGGTCGATGCTCGTTATCGCTCTGACGGCGACCCTGTTCGCCAACGTGTTCATCAACGGGGCGGCATTTCTGATACCCACCCTGCACACCGAGCGCGGACTGGACCTGGCCGCGGCGGGCCTGCTGTCGTCGATGCCGAGTTTCGGAATGGTGCTCACGCTCATCGCATGGGGCTATGTCGTCGATCGGATAGGCGAACGCATCGTGTTGGCGCTCGGCTCGGCGCTGACGGCCGCCGCGGCTTTCGCGGCGGCGTCGGTGGGTTCCCTGTTCGCGGTCGGCGCGTTCCTTCTGCTCGGCGGGATGGCGGCGGCCAGCAGCAACACCGCCAGCGGCAGGCTCGTGGTGGGGTGGTTCCCTCCGCATCAACGCGGACTCGTCATGGGCATCAGGCAGACGGCTCAGCCGCTGGGAGTAGGGCTGGGCGCGTTGGTGATTCCGCGACTGGCGGAGAATCACGGTGTCTCGGCGGCGCTGCTCTTCCCGGCCGGGGTGTGCGCGGTGGCAGCTGTCATCTGCGCGCTGGCGGTGAAGGATCCGCCGAGACCGCCGCGCGCCGAGGCCGACGAACACGACCTCGCCAACCCCTACCGCGGGTCGGCAACGCTGTGGCGCATCCACGCCGTTTCGGTGCTCCTGGTGGTTCCGCAGGTCGTGGTGTGGACGTTCACCCTGGTGTGGTTGATGGCCGAGCGCGGCTGGTCGGCGGCGTCTGCGGGCCTTCTGGTGACGCTGGCGCAGGTGCTCGGCGCGGCGGGCCGAATCGCGGCGGGCCGGTGGTCGGACATCGTGGCATCGCGGCTACGGCCGATCCGCGTCATCGCGCTGGCGGCCGCTGCGTCGATGGGCCTGTTGGCGCTGACCGACTGGCTGAACTCGCCGATCAGTGTCGCGATGGTGATCGTCGCATCGGTGATCACCGTGTCGGACAACGGATTAGCCTTCACCGCGATCGCGGAGATCGCGGGACCGTTCTGGAGCGGGCGGGCGCTCGGCGCACAGAACACCAGCCAGTTGCTCACCGCAGGCGTCGCTCCGCCACTGTTCGGCGGCTTGATCGGCGTCGCGGGTTATGCAGCCGCGTTTGCGGTGTGCGCGATCTTCCCGCTCATCGCGATTCCCCTTGTTCCTGTCGAATCGGACCCGCTGAGCAGCGATCCCGGTCGATCCTGAGCGGAAATCGCGACAGCCCGCAAACCGGCGTGCCACAGTTGCTGCGCTGACGCAGACGCAAAAGGAGGTGGCGGGTGCGGCGACCCTTCTCATCGGCAGTGTGGGCGGCTGCGGCCATCGCCGCCGCGGCGGGCTGTTCGTTCTCCGCCGGAACAAAAGTCTCGGTCGACAAAGACGAACTCGCCAAAGAGATCTCGGCCCAGCTGACCAAGCAGAGCGGACGCGCGCCGGAATCGGTCGAATGCCCGGACGATCTCGCGGGCGAAGTCGGCGCGACGACCCGCTGCACGCTCAACGACGCCGGCAGGACCTACGGCGTCGACGTCAACGTGACGAAGGTCGAGGGCACCGACGTCGAATTCGACCTCGAGTTCAACGATCAACCCCAATGATCTGCCAATCCGGCGGTTTCTCTACCTAACCCCACGTTCCGGCGCGGTCATCCGGCAGCACCAGACGCCGCAGCCTCGCCACCGGGCGGTCTACAGGCTCGCGCTGATCCGTTCGCCGACCTCCGTCGTCGACAACGTCGCGTCGCCGCGGGTGGCCAGGTGCTGCTCGACGGCTTTGTCGACGCGCGCGGCGGCATCGGTCTCGCCGACGTGTGACAACAACAACGCAACGGACATGATCGCCGCGGTCGGGTCGGCGATGCCCTGCCCGGCGATGTCGGGTGCGCTGCCGTGCACGGGTTCGAACATCGACGGATTCGTCCGTGTCGCATCGATATTGCCGCTGGCCGCCAACCCGATGCCGCCGGACACCGCGGCGGCAAGGTCGGTGATGATGTCGCCGAAGAGGTTGTCGGTCACGATGACGTCGAAGCGACCCGGGTCGGTCACCATGTGAATGGTGGCCGCGTCGATGTGCTGATAGGCGACCTCGACATCGGGGTACTCGCTGCTGACCTCGTCGACCACCCGCGACCACAGCCTGCCCGCGTAGGTCAACACGTTGGTCTTGTGCACCAGCGTCACGTGCTTGCGCCGCTCGGCGGCGCGGGCGAACGCGTAGCGGGCGACACGTTCGACTCCGAAGGCGGTGTTCAGGCTGACCTCGGTGGCCACCTCGTGCGGCGTGCCCGCGCGGATGACACCGCCGGTGCCGGTGTAGGGGCCTTCGGTTCCCTCGCGCACGACGACGAAGTCGATCGGCGGGTTCCCGGCCAGCGGGCTGTCGACACCCGAATACAGCCGCGAGGGCCGCAGATTCACGTGGTGGTCGAGTTGGAAGCGCAGACTCAGCAACAGCCCACGCTCGAGCACGCCGCTGGGCACCGACGGATCGCCGATGGCGCCCAACAGAATCGCGTCGTGACCCTTCAGTTCGTCGACGACGCCGTCGGGCAGGGTCTCCCCCGTCGCGTGATAACGGCGGGCGCCGAGGTCGTACTCCGTCGTGTCGACACCGGGCAGCACCGCGTCGAGCACCTTGAGCGCCTCGGAGATGACTTCGGGTCCGATGCCGTCGCCGGCGATGACGGCCAGTTTCATGCCAGGTCCACCACTTCGAGCAGGTTGGCGCCGACGGCGTCGGCGATCTCGGCGCGCAGCTCCTGCGGCACCTCACGGTCGATACGCAGCAGGATCGTCGCGCTCGCGCCTTCGGCGTCCTCGCTGAGTTGGGCGGCGTGGATGTTGACCTCCGCGGAGCCGAGCAGCGTGCCGATCTTGCCCAGCGTTCCCGGTTGATCGGCGTAGTTGATGATCAGGTTGATGCCCTCGGCGCGCAGATCGAAGTTGCGGCCGTTGATCTGCACGATCTTCTCGACCTGCTGCGGCCCCGACAGCGTGCCCGCCACATTGGCGACCTGACCGTCGGAGCACACCGCGCGCACATCCACGACGCTGCGGTGGTTCGGGCTTTCGGTGGCGGTGCTGATGCTCGCTTCGACGCCGCGTTCGGCGGCGAGCGCCGGAGCGTTGACGAACGTCACCGGGTCTTCGATGACCGAGGAGAACAGTCCGCGCAACGCCGAAAGCCGCAGCACCCCAACGTCTTCGGAAGCGAGCTCGCCCCGCACCTGCACGGAGATGGACACCGGAAGCTCGGCGGAGAGCACGCCGATCAGCAAGCCGAGCTTGCGCACCAGATCGAGCCACGGAGCAACCTCCTCGCCGACCACGCCGCCGCCGACGTTCACCGCATCGGGCACGAACTCGCCGGCGAGCGCGAGCTTCACACTCTCGGCGACGTCGGTGCCGGCGCGGTCCTGCGCCTCGGCGGTCGACGCACCGAGATGTGGCGTGACGACCACCTGCGGCAGGTCGAACAGCGGACTCTCGGTGGTCGGTTCGGTGGCGAACACGTCGAGTCCCGCAGCGCGCACGTGTCCGCTGGCGACGGCTTCGGCAAGCGCCTCCTCGACGATGAGGCCGCCGCGTGCGGCGTTGACGATGATGACGCCCGGCTTGGTCTTGGCCAGCGCCTCCTTGCCGATCAGGCCGGCGGTCTCCGGCGTCTTCGGCAGGTGCACGGAGATGAAGTCCGACCGCTCCAGCAGTTCCTCGAGCGTCAGCAGCTCGATGCCCAGCTGGGCCGCGCGGGCGGGCGACACGTAGGGGTCGTAGGCGACGACATGGGTGCCGAACGCGGCGACCCGCTGTGCGACCAGCTGGCCGATACGGCCGAGCCCGACCACGCCGACCGTCTTGCCGTAGATCTCGGTGCCGGAGAACGACGACCGCTTCCAGGTGCGCGCGCGCAGTGAGGCGTCGGCCGACGGGATCTGCCGCGCCGCCGACAGCATCAGCGCGAGCGCGTGCTCGGCTGCGCTGTGGATGTTGCTGGTCGGCGCGTTGACCACCAGCACGCCTCGCGCGGTTGCGGCGTCGACGTCCACGTTGTCCAGACCGACGCCTGCGCGCGCCACGATCTTCAGCTTCGGCGCCGCGGCCAGCACCTCGGCGTCGACGGTCGTCGCGGAGCGGACCAGCAGCGCGTCCGCCTCCGACACGGCGGCCAGCAGCTTCTCGCGATCGGGACCGTCCACCCAGCGGACCTCTACCTGGTCACCAAGCGCAGCAACGGTCGATTCGGCCAGTTTGTCGGCGATCAGTACGACGGGGAGACTCACCCGGCCAGACTAATGGGCTTGAATGAACCGGTGATGGGCGGGAGAAACCCGGACGTGGACGTGACCGTGGTCGGCAGCGGGCCCAACGGGCTGGCCGCCGCCGTCATCTGCGCACGAGCCGGGCTGTCCGTGCGCGTGGTCGAAGGCCAGCCGTCCGCGGGCGGCGGTGCCCGCAGCGCGCCCGACCCCGAATTCCCCGGCGTCCGCCACGACATCTGCTCGGCGGTACATCCGCTCGGCATCGCCTCGCCGTTCTTCGCGGACTTCGATCTGGCGGCGCGCGGGGTGACGCTCGTCGCGCCGGAGGTGTCCTACGCCAACCCGCTGCCCGGGCGACCCGCCGCGGTCGCGTACCGATCTCTGGACCGCACCTGCGACGAGCTGGACGACGGCGCGTCGTGGCGGCGGCTCTTCGGGCCGCTCACCGAACACGTCGACGGAGTGATCGGGTTCTTTCTCGGAGACAAGCGGTCGCTGCCGCCCGACCTGGTCACCACTGTGCGCACCGGTCTGCGGGTGCTGGTGCAGGGCAGCCCGGCGTGGGGCCTGCTTCGCGGCGACGACGCCCGTGCGTTGTTCACCGGGGTTGGCACCCATGCCATTTCAAGGATGCCGTCGCCTGTCAACAGCGGAGCGGGGATGATGCTCGGCACGCTCGCCCACACCGCAGGATGGCCGGTGCCCGTCGGCGGCACCCAGGTGATCGCCGATGCGTTGATCGCCGATCTGCGCGCCCACGGCGGCGAGCTGGTTCTCGGCGAGCCCGTCACCGCACCGCCCGACGGCGTGGCCATCTACGACACCGCCCCGCCCGCGCTGCTGAACATCTACGGCGACGCCGTCCCCGACCGCTATGCGAAGGCGTTGCGGCGCTACCGGTTCGGCCCCGGCGTGTGCAAGATCGACTTCGTGCTGTCCGGTGAGATTCCCTGGCGCGACGCACGTGTCGGCCAGTCGCCCACAGTGCACATGGGCGGGACGAGAGCGCAGATGGCGCTGTGCGAGCGCGAGATCGCCGCGGGAAGGCATGCCGCGCGGCCGATGACACTGGTGTCGCTGCCGCACCTGTCCGACCCGTCGCGCATCGACGACCAGGGTCGCCGACCATTGTGGACCTACGCCCATGTCCCAGCGGGTTCCACCGCCGATCTCACCGAGACGATCACGGCGATGTTCGACGATGCCGCCCCCGGCTTCCGCGACCTCGTGGTGTCGTCGCGCTGTGTGCCCGCAGCCCAGATGGCCCAGCACAACGCCAATTACGTGGGGGGCGACATCACCGTCGGCGGCGCGACGCTGTTCGCCGCCATGGTCGGTCCGACCCTGCGGCTCAACCCGTGGAGCACGCCCATCCCGAAGGCGTACCTGTGCTCGTCGGCGACTCCGCCTGGCACCGGGGTGCACGGCATGGCAGGCTACTACGCGGCACGCACGGTGCTGCGCAAGGAGTTCGGAATCACACAACTGCCCAGGCTGTCGCCGTGACGACAGACCGAGAAGAGCTCCCATGGCAGCGGTTCGGCTCCGCTGCAGATGAATTGGCGGCGAGCGTCACAGCCGACGGGTTCGCACCCGACCTGATCCTCGCCGTCGCGCGCGGCGGCCTGTTCGTCGCGGGCGCGCTCGGCTACGCGCTGGGGGTGAAGAACGTCGCGGTGATCAACGTCGAGTTCTACACCGGCGTCGACGAGCGTCTCGACATGCCGGTGGTTCTACCTCCGGTGCCCAATGCCGTCGACCTCGCCGGAGCGCGCGTGCTCATCGCCGACGACGTCGCCGACACCGGCGAGACACTTCGACTGGTGCGCGACTTCTGCGCCGACCACGTCGCCGATGCCCGCTGCGCGGTTCTCTACCAGAAGCCGCAGTCCACCATCGACTGCGAATACGTGTGGCGCACAACCGACCGCTGGATCAACTTCCCGTGGTCGGCGCCGTCCTGACAGCGATTTCGGCGCGCTGAGTCACCCTCAGCGTGACTCAGCGCGCCGAATCCGCCGGAAACTAGGCGGTCTCGGTGATCGGGCGGTCGACCCAGCTCATCAGGTCGCGTAGCTTCTTGCCGGTCACCTCGATGGGATGCTCGGCGTTCTGCTTGCGCAGATCCTCGAGCTGCTTGTTGCCGCCTTCGACGTTGGCCACCAGCTTCTTGACGAAGCTGCCGTCCTGGATGTCGGAGAGGATGTCGCGCATCCGCTGCTTGGTGTCGGCGTCGATGACCCGCGGGCCCGACAGGTAGCCGCCGAACTCCGCGGTGTCGGACACCGAGTAGTTCATCCGCGCGATGCCGCCCTCGTACATCAGGTCGACGATCAGCTTCAGCTCGTGCAGCACCTCGAAATAGGCCAACTCGGGCTCGTAGCCGGCCTCCACCATCACCTCGAAACCGGTCTTCACCAGTTCCTCGGTGCCGCCGCACAGCACGGCCTGCTCGCCGAACAGGTCGGTTTCGGTCTCGTCTTTGAAGGTCGTCTTGATGACGCCTGCCCTGGTGCCGCCGATACCCTTGGCGTAGGACAGCGCGAGCGCCAGGCCCTCACCCTTCGGATCCTGTTCGACCGCAACGAGACACGGCACACCCTTGCCGTCGACGAACTGACGGCGCACCAGGTGGCCGGGCCCCTTCGGCGCGACCATGCCGATGGTCACGTTGGCCGGCGGCTTGATCAGATCGAAATGGATGTTCAGGCCGTGTCCGAAGAACAGCGCGTTGCCGTCGGTGAGGTTGGGCTCGATGTCATTCTTGAAGATGTCGGCCTGCGCGGTGTCGGGCGCCAGCAGCATGATGACGTCGGCCCACTTGGCGACCTCGGCGGGCGTGTCCACGTCGAGGCCCTGCTCGGTGACCTTGGCCCGCGACTTCGAGCCCTCTTTCAGGCCCACCTTCACCTCGACACCGGAGTCGCGCAGGCTCAGCGAGTGCGCGTGGCCCTGGCTGCCGTAGCCGATGACGCCGACCTTGCGCCCCTGGATGATCGACAGGTCCGCGTCATCGTCATAGAACATCTCTACTGCCACTGTTCTTCCTTCTCTTCTTCTCTTCTGTTGCCTGATTGTGGGGATCTACTTGACGCCGATGCCGCGCGGTCCGCGCGACAGCGACACGACTCCGGACTGCACGAGTTCGCGGATGCCGTACGGCTCGAGCACCCGCAGGAACGCTTCGAGCTTGGCCGGCGTGCCGGTCGCCTCGATCGTCAACGACTCGGTCGACACGTCGACCACCTTCGCCCGGAACAGGTTCACCGCTTCGATGACCTGTCCGCGGGTGGTGGCGTCGGCGCGCACCTTGATCAGCGCCAGCTCGCGCGACACCGAGTTGTCCTCGTCCTGCTCCACGATCTTGATCACGTTGATCAGCTTGTTGAGCTGCTTGGTGATTTGTTCCAGCGGAGACTCGTCGACGCTGACCACGATGGTCATCCGCGACATGTTCTTCTGCTCCGTCGCGCCGACCGCCAGCGACTGGATGTTGTAGCCACGACGAGAGAACAGCGACGCTACGCGCGCAAGCACGCCGGGCTTGTCCTCGACGAGCACCGACAACGTGTGGGTTGGCATTGCGGTGCTCATGCGTGGCCCTCTTCCGGATCGTCGAACAGCGGACGAATTCCGCGGGCCGCCATGATCTCGTCGTTACCGGTGCCTGCGGCCACCATCGGCCACACCTGCGCGTCAGCGCCGACGACGAAGTCGATCACCACCGGGCGGTCGTTGATCGCGCGCGCCTGATTGATGACGTCGGTGACGTCTTCGGCACGCTCGCAACGCAACCCGACGCAGCCGAGCGCCTCAGCGAGTTTGACGAAGTCGGGGATGCGATGGCTGTGCGTGGCCAGATCCGTTTGGCTGTATCGCTCTTCGTAGAACAGTGTCTGCCACTGGCGCACCATGCCCAGGTTGCCGTTGTTGATGATCGCGACCTTGATCGGTGCGCCCTCGACCGCGCAGGTGGCCAGCTCCTGGTTGGTCATCTGGAAGCAGCCGTCGCCGTCGATCGCCCACACCTCGGCATCAGGGCGGGCGAACTTCGCGCCCATCGCGGCGGGAACGGCGTAGCCCATGGTGCCGAGGCCACCCGAATTCAGCCACGTCTTCGGGTTCTCGTAGGAGATGAACTGCGCAGCCCACATCTGGTGCTGCCCAACGCCTGCGACGTACACGGCGTCGGGGCCCGCGATCTTGCCGAGTTGCTCGATCACGTACTCCGGAGACAAGCTGCCGTCACTCTGCGGCCCGTAGCTCAGCGGGTAGGTCGACTGCACATCGCGCAGGTACTCCCACCACTTGTCCATCGGGATGGCGGTGGTGTTGTCGCGCCGCAGTGCCTCGAGCAGGTCGGTGATGACGGCCTTGATGTCGCCGACGATCGGCACGTCCGCGTGCCGGTTCTTACCGATCTCCGCCGGGTCGATGTCGGCGTGAATGACCTTGGCCTCCGGCGCGAATGAGTCCAGCTTGCCCGTCACCCGGTCGTCGAAGCGCGTGCCGAGCGCGATCAGCAGGTCGCTGCGCTGCAGCGCGGCCACCGCGGCGACGGTGCCGTGCATGCCGGGCATGCCCATGTTCTGCGGGTGGCTGTCCGGGAAGGCGCCGCGCGCCATCAAGGTCGTGACCACCGGAATGCCGGTCAGCTCGGCCAGTTCCCGAAGCTGCTCGGTCGCCTCACCGCGAATGACGCCGCCGCCGACGTAGAGCACCGGCTTGCGCGACGCCGCGATCAGCTTGGCGGCCTCACGGATCTGGCGGTTGTGCGGTTTGGTGTTCGGCTTGTAGCCCGGCAACTCGAAGCGCGGCGGCCAGCTGAACGTGCACTGCCCCTGCAACACATCCTTGGGGATGTCCACCAGCACCGGGCCGGGACGCCCCGACCTGGCGATGTGGAAGGCCTCGGCCATCACCCGCGGGATGTCGTTGCCGTCGCGCACCAGGAAGTTGTGCTTGGTGATCGGCATCGTGATGCCCGAGATGTCGGCTTCCTGGAAGGCATCGGTGCCGATCAGCCCACGCCCGACCTGACCGGTCACCGCGACCACGGGGATGGAGTCCATGTGCGCGTCGGCCAGCGGCGTCACCAGGTTGGTGGCGCCGGGGCCCGACGTCGCCATGCACACTCCCACCTTGCCGGTGGCGTGAGCGTAACCACTTGCCGCATGTCCCGCGCCCTGCTCGTGGCGGACGAGGACGTGGCGGAGCTTCTGCGAGTCGAAAAGCGGGTCGTAGACCGGCAACACGGCACCGCCGGGGATCCCGAAGATGACGTCGACGTCGAGCTCCTCCAACGACCGGATGACCGATTGGGCTCCGGTGACTTGTTGCGGGGCAACCTTCTTGGGGTGGCTTGACTGGCCTTGACCGGCTGCCGTCGCCGCGGATTGCGCAGCGTTGGCCTCGGCCAAATCCCCGTACGGCGGGTTCGCCGACCGTTCCGGGGGTCGTGTGGTTGGTGCGCTCACGATGTCCTCATTTGTCTTCGATTGTTTGTGGGTTCTCAAATCACTGCTGGGGCAACAAAAAACCCCCGTCAGCGAGGCCGCTGTACGAGGGTTGCGCGTCGATACGTGTGACTATGCCCGAATCGGGGCTAGCGCGGTATCAACGCGCAACCCAATTACTACGAGCAAGCCAAGGTTCTCCACAACAGACGACCGTAGTCTCCGCACTGGTCAACCGTCAAATTCCTCGCCGGTGCCGGGCAGTGAGACGATGGCAGGCGTGACTTCCCCATCGGAGCCCGCCTCTGCGCGCCCGGCCGTGATCCGGATCTCGCCGATGGCGCATTTCGCGGTCGGTTTCCTGGTGCTGGGCATCTTGTCGCTGGTGCTCGCGTCGCCGTGGTTCGCGCCGCTGCTCATCATTCCGGTGGTCTTGTCGGCCTGCATCGTCCGGCTGCGCACCGTGGCGATGCCCGACACCGTCACCGCGCGCGGCCTGACCCGCAGCGAGACCGTGCGCTGGGAGGACATCGAAGGGCTTGCCTTCACCAAGAGCAACTGGGCGAAGGCCCAGCTCAAGGACGGCCGGGAGCTGACCCTGCCCGCGGTCACGTTCTCCACGCTGCCGCGGTTGACCGAGGCCAGCGCGGGCCGGGTGCCCAATCCTTACGGCTGAGCGCCGGCCTGTCCTGCTCGTCCCCGCTAGGACAGCGGGTTGCCCCCGTTGAGGAAGACCCACAGCGCGACGCCGCCGCCGATGCCGACCAGCAGCGCGGCGAAGGAACCGATGAATGGCCTGCGCGCCCAACCCCGGCCTGCGTCGAGTCCGTAGCGCCCGGGTCCGGCGAGAATGATCGCGACGACCGCGACGACCAAGATGACCTTGTATTCGTGCCCGTCGGTCAGGAAGTCACGCAGCCTCGCCTCGTTGTGGGCGGCCATCGCCTCCACCAGCAGACCGTTGAGGAGGTAAGCCAGCGCACCTGCCGCGGCGAGCGGGGTGAATAGACCGAGGATCAGCAGCAGGCCCGCCAGTATCTGGGCGCCGGTGCCGATGTAGGTCAGCATGTCGGCGTGCTGGTAGCCGACCTCGGTCAGCCGGTCCTGGAAGCCGTCGAGGCCGGGGCCGCCGAACCAGCCGAACGCCTTCTGCAGGCCGTGCACGATCAGCAGCGCGCCGACGGCCCACCGCAGCAGCATCAGCCCGAAGTCCTGGGTGCCGCGTCGATCGTCGATCCGGCGATCGTCGTAGCCGGGACCGATGTCGGCCGGCTGCGCGTAGGGGCTCATCGGCTGGTTGTCGCCTGCCTGCGCGTACGGCAGCGGTTCCGGGTCTCCGATCAGGCCGAATCCAGACTGGGAGTCGGTCTTGTAGTTCGGGATGGCGGTGGTTTCGAAGTCACCTGCGTAATGCGACGAGGGCAGATCGTCTTCTGGGTCGACCAGGCTTGCCGACGCGGGCCGGCCCAGGTCGTCGGGCCGCTGCCACTGGGGATTACTGGTCACCAGCTCAGGGTAAGTGCTGATGATCGCCGAATCGAGGATTGGCGCGGCGCTTTTGGCGCCCTATTCGCAGGTGCCCGGGAGGTCCGCGGAGCACCGGCGTGGCGCGCACCGCAAAACAATCCGTAACCTGGCGGGCATGAATCTGCGAGGGCCGTTGCGGGGCGTCGTCGCGTTGTCCTGCGCCGCGCTGCTCGCGCTCTCCGGATGTGCGCGGTTCGACAGCGCGCAGTCGCAGCCGTTCACCACAGAGCCCGAGCTGCGACCCGGCCCGAGCGAGACACCCCCGCCGCCGCCTCCGCTGCCGGCTAAACCGTTCCCCAAGGAATGCCCGGCACCCGGCGTGATGCAGGGCTGCCTGGAGAGCACCAGCGGGCTGGTCATGCTGCCCGACAGTCAGTCGGCGTTGGTCGCCGAACGCGTCACCGGCGCGGTCAAAGAGGTGTCTGTGCGGGCCGAGCCGAAGGTCAAGACCGTCATCCCCGTCGACGGCAGCGGCGACGGCGGCCTGATGGACATCGTTTTGTCGCCGACGTACGCGCAGGATCGGTTGATGTACGCCTACGTCAGCACCCCCACCGACAACCGGGTGATCCGCATCGCCGACGGCGACATCCCCAAGCCGATCTTCACCGGCATCCCCAAGGGCGCGACGGGCAACATGGGTGCACTGCAGTTCACCAGCCCCACCACGTTGACCGTCCTCACCGGCGATGCCGGCGACCCCGCGCTGGCGGCCGACCCGGCGTCGCCGGCGGGCAAGGTACTGCGCATCGAGCAGCCGACGACGGTCAACCAGGCGCCGCAGACCACTGCGATGTCCGGGTTGGGCTCTGGCGGCGGCCTGTGTGTGGACCCGTCGGACGGCTCGCTCTACATCGCCGACCGCACCCCGACCGCGGACCGGCTGCAGCGCATCACGAAGGACTCGAAAACCTCGACCGTGTGGACCTGGCCCGACAAGCCGGGCGTGGCGGGATGCGCCGCCCTGGACGGCACCGTGCTGGTCAACCTGATCAACACCAAGCAGACGGTCGCCGTGCGGTTGGCCCCCGACACGGGCGCGGTCACCGGGGAACCCGAAGTGGTCCGCCAGGACGTGCACGGCCACGCGTGGGCGCTGCAGACCTCGCCGGACGGAAACGTCTGGGGTGCGACGGTGAACAAGACCGCCGGTGATCCCGAGAAGCTCGACGACGTCGTCTTCCCGGTGTTCCCCTCGGGCGGCGGCTTCCCGCGCAGCAGCGCCGATAACACGTAGTGGGCCAAGGATCAGCCCTCGGCGAGGCGCAGTCCGACCAGCCCGACCACGATGACTATCAGGAACAGCACCCGCGCCGCACTGGGCGCCTCGCCGAGCAAGACGATTCCGGTTATCGCCACACCGACCGCGCCGATACCCACCCAGACGGCATAGCCGGTGCCTGCGGGCAGCTGCCGTAGCGCCAACGCAAGCAGAACGAAACTCAGCACCGCGCCGCCGACACCGACGACACTCGGCCACAGCCGGGTGAATCCCTCTGACTGTTTCAGTGCTGTGGCCCAAACGATTTCGAGAAGGCCCGCGCACACGAGCATCAGCCAGGCCATGGCTCACGCATTCGTGCCGCCGTCGACGGTGAGCACCGCGCCGGTGATGTTGGCCGCGCCTGCGCCCGCCAGAAATGCCACGGAGTCCGCGACATCACCGGCGTCGGCGAACCGGCCGAGCGCGCTCTGCGCGCGCTGTTCGTCGGCGCCTGCCGCGTCGGCGGGGTTCATGTCGGTGTCGGTCGAGCCGGGCTGCACCAAGTTCACTGTGATGTTCTTCTCGCCGACATCCCGGGCGAGACCCTTGGTGAAGCCGATCAGCGCGGCCTTGCTCATCGAATACAACGTGAGCCCAGGAGAAGGCACGCGCTCAGCGAGATTGCTGCCGATGCTGATGATCCGACCCCCCGCGGGCATGTGCCGCACGGCGACCTGGCTGGCGACATAGACGGCGCGGACATGGATCGCCAGCGTCCGGTCGATCTGCTCGACGGAGACGTCGTCGATCGGCCCGTTCGGGAAGATGCCCGCGTTGTTCACGAGGATGTCGATCCGGCCGAATTCGGCACCTGTCCGCTCGACCGCCGATTTCACCTCGTCGGCAGAGGCACTGTCCGCTCTGATGGCGAGCCCCCGGCGGCCCTCGGCCGTGATGCGGTCCACGACCTGTTGCGCCCGCGCTTCCGACTGCGCGTACGTGACCGCGACGTCGGCACCCCGTTCGGCCAACCGCGCCGCAATGGCCGCTCCGATTCCCCTGCTGCCGCCCGTTACCAGGGCGACCTTTCCAGCCAAGTCGTTCATCGAGCCTCCTTTTTGTATCGTTCGATACAAAATTATCCGCCGCGAGTATGCTTGTCAACGGCTATGTACCGTTCGATACAGAAATGGGGTGCAGCATGGCCACTCGCGGCAGGCCCCGCACCTTCGACCGCGACAGTGCGCTGGGAAAGGCCATGGAGGTCTTCTGGCGAAACGGCTATGAGGGCACGTCGATCAGCGACCTGACTGCGGCGATGGAGATCAATTCGCCGAGCCTGTATGCGGCGTTCGGCTGCAAGGAGGCGTTGTTCCGCGAAGCGGTCGCGTACTACAACGAGACGCTGGGAACAACCGCTGCCGCCGAACTGCGGGACCAACCCACCGCACGCGAGGCCATCGCCGCGGTGTTGCGACACCACGCCGTCGTGTTCTGCGATCCCGGGACCCCGCGCGGTTGCATGATCGTGCTCGCGGCGACCTCGTGCACCGATCGGACCCGCTCCGTGCACGAGCACCTCGCGCGCTGGCGCGTCGCGACCGAGGACGACTTCCGGGCGCGAATCGAGCGCGGAATCGCCGAAGGCGACGTTCCCGCCGCCGCCGACGCTGCGATGATCGCCGCGTTCTACAACACGGTGAATCACGGAATGGCGATCCAGGCGCGCGACGGCGCCGATCAAGCCAAGCTGTCGGCCATCGCTGAAGCGGCAATAGCGGCGTGGGACAGGCTCGCTGAGTCGCAGTCATCCCGCTGACTCGATGCGATCACACAGTGGGCTAGAGTGCGCCGAAGTAGCGGATGTGGGTGATTCCCACAGCGGCCCTTGGGATTTCACAGAAGACGACGCCGCGGCCGGTTGGCGTGTGCACCGTGGCGCTGACGGTGTCGCCGGTGGCGATCATCGTGGTCCACCGGCCACCGCGCAGGTGCTCGGCGAACTGACCCACTGCGATGGCACTCTCATCGCCGTGGGTAATGGCGCCGTCTCCCAACAGACGTCGGGCGGTCATCTGGTCCCCCGCGACGGCCGCATCGAGAAACGCCTCGACACATCGTCTCGCACGCCGTCCCGGCCGCCTCAGTGCTCGCAGATAACCCGCGCTGCCACCGAGGCCCTGGTTGCGGAGCAGTTCACGGACCAGCCGCAGCGACGGCGGCAGCGACATCGCCCCGTGACGCAACATCGGCACCAGCATGGTCGGCAGTTCCCAATGCGCGCGCAGTCTTTCGACCATCCAGTCCCCATCGCTTTCGCGGAGGTCGTAGCGCAGATGCATCGTTACCTCGAGCCGGACACCGGGTGCCATGACGATCTCGAGCATCAGGTCGCGAACCACCGCGGCGCCGACTGTGAAATCAGCGTCACGATGAAAGATGATCTGCCGCGGAGCGATGAAGGTGTCGTAGAACCGGCCGATCTCGTCGTGCCCCACATGGGGTTGAGACCCGTACGGGTCCTCGACGCGACCATCGGCCGTGAACAACCCGACCCAACCGGCACGATCGTGTGCATCGGTGGCCGTCGGCGAGCGTTCGACAACCGCCAGCAGTTCATCGTCGACCGGCGCCACCTACGTGCAGGCCGCCAGCACCAACTCGCGCACCCGCGCGGCGTCGGCCTGACCCTTCGTCGCCTTCATCACCGCACCGACGATCGCACCCGCAGCCTGCACCTTGCCGCCGCGAATCTTCTCTGCCACATCGGGATTGGCGGCCAGCGCTTCGTCAACCGCTGCTTGGATCAGCGAGTCGTCACGGACCAGCTCCAGGCCGCGCGCCTTCATCACCTCGTCGGGCTCGCCCTCGCCTGCGAGCACACCCTCGATCACCCCACGGGCCAGCTTGTTGGACAGCTTGCCGTCGTCGACAAGCACGACGACCGCTGCCACCTGCGCGGGAGTGATGTTCAGCCCGTCGAGTTCGACACCGGTCTCATTGGCCTTCTGCACCAGGAAGTTTCCCCACCAGGCCCTGGCCGCCTCACTGGACGCGCCCTGTTTGACCGTCGCGGCCACCAGGTCGACGGCTCCTGCGTTCACCAGGTCACGCATGACCTCGTCGGAGATACCCCATTCCTGCTGAATGCGATTGCGCTGCAGCCAGGGATACTCCGGAATGCTCTCCCGCAGCTTCTCGACGAACTCGGCATCGGGTGCGATCGGCTCCAGATCCGGTTCGGGAAAATAGCGGTAGTCCTCCGCGGTTTCCTTGCTGCGGCCCGGTGAGGTGTAGCCATCCTCGTGGAAGTGCCTGGTCTCCTGGTGAACCTTGGCGCCGGAGTCCAACACTGCTGCCTGCCTGCGCATCTCGTAGCGGACGGCGACTTCCACACTCTTGAGCGAGTTCACGTTCTTGGTCTCGGTGCGGGTGCCGAACTCCGTCGTGCCGGTCGGCTTGAGGGAGACGTTCGAGTCGCAACGCATCGAGCCCTGATCCATCCGCACATCGGAGACGCCGAGGGCGCGCAACATGTCCCGAAGCGCCGTCACATAGGCGCGGGCGATCTCGGGTGCACGTTCACCGGTGCCCTCAACGGGCTTGGTGACGATCTCGATCAGCGGCACGCCTGCCCGGTTGTAGTCGATCAGCGATGTGGTCGCGCCCTCGATGCGGCCGGTTCCACTGCCGAGGTGCATGAGCTTGCCGGTGTCTTCCTCCATGTGCGCGCGTTCGATCTCGACCCGCCACGTCGTGCCGTCATCCAGCGGAACATCGAGATAGCCGTTGATTGCGATCGGTTCGTCGTACTGGCTGATCTGATAGTTCTTCGGCATGTCCGGGTAGAAGTAGTTCTTGCGGGCGAACCGGCACCAGGACACGATCTCGCAGTTGAGCGCCAGCCCGATCCGCATCGCCGACTCGACGGCGGTCTGGTTGAGCACCGGCAGCGAGCCGGGCAGGCCGAGGCAGACCGGGCAGACCTGCGTGTTGGGCTCGGCGCCGAAGCGGTTCGCGCAGCCGCAGAACATTTTGGTCGCCGTCGACAGCTCGACGTGCACTTCGAGCCCGAGCACCGGCTCGTAGCGTGCGACCACGTCGTCATAATCGACCAGATCAGCGGTCGAAGCAGAGGTCATGGCTTCGATCCTAATGGGTCGCTTTTCTCCCGCGTGGGCCCACACGAAGTCGGGGACAGACGCAAACTCGCACGAATCTCCCGCGGATTGTGCGATTTTCCGTTCCCCTACCTTCGGTGTGGGCCCAGCTCGCCAGAGACATCAGCCGAAGAATTCCGCTGCGTCGTCGTAGCGGCTCTGCGGCACCAACTTCAGCTGGCGCACGGCGTCGGCAAGTGGGACGCGGCCGATCTCCTGGCCCCGCAGCGAAACCATCGTCCCGTACTCACCGGCGTGGGCGGCGTCGGCGGCGTTGACGCCGAACCGAGTGGCCAGCACGCGGTCATACGGGGTCGGCGTGCCGCCGCGCTGCACGTGACCGAGGACGG
This sequence comes from uncultured Actinomycetota bacterium, assembly GCA_963786995.1. GTDB lineage: Bacteria > Actinomycetota > Actinomycetes > Mycobacteriales > Mycobacteriaceae > Mycobacterium. The sequence goes on from CAWBBH010000014.1 coordinate 1,191,038, forward strand.
TCACCCGCACCTCTTTGTTGATCCGCTTCTCGACCTCGCTGGCCAACTGCTGGGCGACGCCGGTGAACTTCTCGTGGCCGAACTCGTCGATCCCGCCTTCGCGCAGCTGCATCGAGCCCTCTGCCGGTTTCGCGCCCTCGGCGACCACGCAGATGAAGTGCGCATCGCCGCGAACAAAGCGCTGCTTGATCAACCGGCACACCTCTTCGACGTCGAAGGGCTGCTCCGGGATCAACGTCATGTGCGCCCCCGAAGCCAGGCCCGCGTTCAACGCGATCCACCCGGCGTGGCGTCCCATCACCTCCACGAGCATCACCCGCTGGTGTGATTCGGCGGTGCTGTGCAGCCGGTCGATGGCCTCGCTGGCGACGCCCAGTGCGGTGTCGTGGCCGAATGTGACATCGGTGCAGTCGATGTCGTTGTCGATGGTCTTGGGCACCCCGACGACGGGAACGTTCTCCTCGGACAGCCAATGCGCGGCGGTCAGCGTGCCTTCGCCCCCGATCGGGATGAGCACATCGATCCCGTTGTCGTCCAGCGTCTGCTTGATCTGGTCGAGGCCAGCCTTGAGCTTGTCCGGGTGCACCCGGGCGGTGCCCAGCATCGTGCCGCCCTTGGCAAGCAGACGGTCGTTGCGGTCGTCGTTGCGCAGCTGGATGCGACGGTCCTCCAGCAGACCGCGCCAGCCGTCGAGGAATCCGACGACCGACGAGCCGTACCGCACATCACAGGTGCGCACGACCGCCCGTATCACCGCGTTCAATCCGGGACAGTCGCCCCCGCCGGTCAAAACTCCGATCCGCATCTTCTCTCCTGCTCCTCGCGTCCGCGTCCGCCTCTCCTGCTTCTCGCGTGCGCTGGCCCTATCCTCCCCCGTGCCGGCGTTGTGGGCACGCTGTCGGGCTACACCGCTGTCGGCAATGCCCCCCGGGCGGCCTCGTAGGCGGCGCCCACCCGGTAGAGCCGGTCGTCGGCCAGTGCCGGCGCCATAATCTGCAGGCCGACCGGAAGGTTGTCGTCTTCCGAGAGGCCCGACGGCACCGACATGCCACAGTGCCCGGCGAGGTTCAGCGGCAGCGTGCAGAGGTCGAACAGGTACATCGCCAGCGGATCGTCGACCTTCTCCCCAAGCGGGAAGGCGGTCGTCGGGGTCGCGGGCGACACCAGCACGTCGACCTTCTGATACGCCTCGTCGAGGTCGCGGGCGATCAGCGTGCGCACTTTCTGGGCCTGGTTGTAGTAGGCGTCGTAGTAGCCTGCCGACAACGCGTACGTGCCGATCATGATGCGGCGCTTCACTTCCGGACCGAACCCGGCCGCGCGCGTCATCGCCATGACCTCTTCGGCGCTGTGAGTCCCGTCGTCGCCGACGCGAACGCCGTAGCGCATTCCGTCGAAGCGGGCCAGGTTGGAGGACACCTCCGAGGGCAGGATCAGGTAGTAGGCCGGCAGCGAGAAGTCGAAGTGCGGACAGTCGACGTCGGACACCTCGGCGCCGAGCTCGGTCAACTTCTCGACCGCGGCGTTGAATGACGACAGCACACCCTCCTGGTAGCCGTCACCACGCAGTTGGCGGACCACACCCACCTTCACCCCGCGCAGATCGCCGTCTGCGCCCGCGCGCGCTGCGGCAACGACGTCGGGAACGTCGACGTCGATCGACGTCGAATCCCTCGGGTCGTGGCCGGCGATCACCTGGTGCAACAACGCCGTGTCCAGCACCGTGCGTGCGCACGGCCCGCCCTGATCCAGCGACGACGCGCACGCGATCAAGCCGTACCGCGACACCGTGCCGTACGTGGGTTTCACGCCGACGGTCGCGGTCAGCGCGGCGGGCTGGCGGATTGACCCTCCGGTATCCGATCCGATGGCCAGCGGGGCCTGGAAAGCTGCGAGCGCGGCCGCGCTACCGCCGCCGGATCCGCCAGGTACCCGCTCGACGTCCCACGGGTTGCGCGTCGGGCCGAACGCCGAGTTCTCGGTGGACGAGCCCATCGCGAACTCGTCCATGTTCGTCTTGCCCAGGATCGGAATGCCGGCTGCACGCAACCGCGCCGCGACCGTCGAGTCGTACGGCGACGTCCACCCCTCGAGGATTCTCGACCCGCAGGTGGTCGGCATGTCCGTGGTGGTGAAGACGTCCTTGAGCGCCAGCGGGACACCGGCCAGCGGCGAGGGCAACGTCTCACCCGCGCCGACGGCCGCATCGACAGCCGCGGCCGCCGCCAGCGCCGCGTCCTCGGCGACGTGCAGGAACGCCTTGTACTCGGCATCGGTGTCGGCGATCCGGTCCAGGCAGGCGCGGGTGACTTCCACCGACGACACGTCTTTGGCTGCGATCATGGTGCCGAGCGTTGCGCCGTCCAGCCTGGTGAGATCGTTCGAGCTCGTCATTCGGGCTCCCCAAGGATCCGCGGCACCGCGAACCGGCCCTCGGCCGACTTCGGCGCCTGCGCCAACGCCTCGGCTTGCGTCAACCCGGGCTCGACGACGTCGGGTCGGGTGACGTTGACCGACTTCAGCGGGTTGTCGGTGGCCTCGACGCCGGTGACGTCGACGGCCTGGATCTGGCTGACATGCTCGATGATGGCTGCGAGCTGGCCTGCGAAGCCGTCCAGCTCGTCGTCGCTCAGTGCGAGCCGAGCCAGGCGGGCGAGATGGGCTACCTCATCTCGGGACATTTGCGACACGACACGCAAGCCTAGTCACGCGTCACCCCAGCCTGTCGGCTCCTCCCGCCAGCGGTCGTCGCTGGCCTGTCGGCTCCTCCCGCCAGCGGTCGTCGCTGGCATGCCGACCCCGCTGGCCTGTGAAACAGTGTTGCGCGTGCCTTCGTTCATGCTGCGGGTCCAGCTGGAAGACAGGCCGGGCAGCCTCGGCAGCTTGGCCGTGGCGCTCGGCTCGGTGGGCGCTGACATCCTGTCTCTCGACGTGGTCGAGCGCGGCACGGGCTACGCGATCGACGACCTGATCGTCGATCTGCCCCCTGGCGCGATGCCCGACATGTTGATCACCGCCGCGGAGAATCTCAGAGGCGTGCGGGTCGACAGCATCCGGCCGCACACCGGTCTGCTGGAGGCGCATCGCGAACTCGAGCTGGTCGACCACATCGCCGCCGCGCCGGGCAAGCCGGCGAAGCTTCAAGTCCTTGCGAACGAAGCTCCCCGCGTGCTGCGGGTCGGCTGGTGCACCGTCGTGCGGTCGACCGAGTCGGGCATCGACCGCATGGTCGGCAGTCCGGGCGCGCCGGAAACCCACATCAACACTGTTCCGTGGCTACCACTGGACACCGCGAAATCGCTTGACGGCGAGGATGGTTGGGTGCCACAGGTGTGGCGCGACATGAACACCACGCTGGCCGCCGCACCATTGGGCGACCAGCACACCGCCGTGGTGCTCGGCCGCCCGGGCGGTCCGGAGTTCCGGCCGTCGGAAGTGGCGCGGCTTGGCTACCTCGCGGGGATCGTCGCGACGATCCTGCGCTGACTCATCAGCCGCCCGCGGGCACCGGCCAGCGGTCGTTGACGTCGGCGCTGCTGTCTTTCCTCGCGCAGTGCGCGCAACAGAACATGCCCTCGTCGGTCTCGATGCCGTGCCCCAGAATCCGGCACCCGCAGTGTGCGCATTCCGGTGCCAGTTGCACAGCGGCGCATTCGACGCTGTCGAAGTTCTCGCTGCGGCCGTCGGGCCAGGTGACGGTGAAGGCCTTGTCGTAGTCGTTTCCGCACGTCGCGCAGATCGTCATCGCGTTAACTCCCTATGAATCGGTTCTGCGAACGCATTCCCGGCCAATGGGGGCGACAAACGCCTAGCGGATCAAACTCCGTCCGGGCCGTTCTCCAGCAGCCTGCTGAAGCCGTCCTCGTCGAGGATCGGAACGCCCAACTCGACGGCCTTGTCGTACTTCGACCCCGGCGCATCCCCGGCCACCACGTACGCGGTCTTCTTCGACACCGAACCGGCCGCCTTGCCACCGCGCGCCACGATGGCCTCCTTGGCGTCGTCGCGGGAGAACCCGGTCAGCGATCCGGTCACCACGATGGAGAGACCCTCCAGGGTGCGCTCGACGCTCGCGTCGCGCTCGTCGGCCATCCGCACGCCCGCGGCGCGCCATTTGTCGATGATCGCGCGGTGCCAGTCGACGGTGAACCACTCCGTGACAGCGGCGGCGATGGTCGGCCCGACGCCTTCGACGACCGACAGCTCCTCTTCGGAAGCCGCCATCACCGCGTCGAGGCTGCCGTATTCGGCGGCCAGTGCGCGGGCCGCCGTCGGGCCGACATGCCGGATCGACAGCGCGACGAGCACGCGCCAGAGCGGTTGCGCCTTGGCCTCGTGCAGGTTCACCAGCAGCCGCTTGCCGTTGGCCGAGAGCTCACCGCCCTTGGTGGTGAACAGTTCGGTGCGAAGCAGGTCGTCACTGCCGAGCGTGAACAGGTCGCCCTCGTCGGTGATCACCCCTGCTGCAAGCAGCGCGACCGCGGCTTCGTAGCCCAGCCCTTCGATGTCGAACGCGCCGCGCCCGGCGACGTGGAAGACCCGCTCCCGCAGCTGGGCGGGACACGACCTGGTGTTCGGGCAGCGGATGTCGGCGTCGCCCTCCTTCGCGGGCGCGAGTGTCGTTCCACATTCGGGACACGTTGTCGGCATGACGAATTCGTGCTCGGAGCCGTCGCGCAAGTCGACAACGGGCCCGAGTACCTCGGGGATCACGTCGCCTGCCTTGCGAATGACGACGGTGTCGCCGATGAGCACGCCCTTGCGTTTGACCTCCGACGCGTTGTGCAGCGTGGCCTGGCTGACCGTCGAGCCGGCGACCTTGACGGGTTCCATCCACGCGAACGGCGTGACCCGACCGGTGCGCCCGACGTTGACTCTGATGTCGAGCAGCTTGGTCGTCGCCTCTTCCGGCGGGTATTTGTAGGCGATCGCCCATCGCGGTGCCCGCGACGTCGAGCCGAGCCGCCGCTGCAGTGCCACCTCGTCGACTTTCACTACCACCCCGTCGATTTCGTGTTCGACGTCGTGGCGGTGTTCACCCCAGTAGGCGATGCGTTCGGTGACCGCGTCGATGCCCTGCACCTGCGCGGTGTGGTCGGAGACCGGCAGCCCCCAGGATTTCAGCGCGCGATAGGCGTCATGCAATGTCTTCGGGCTGAAGCCCTCGGACTTGCCGAGGCCGTGGCAGATCATGCGCAGCCGTCGCCGCGCGGTGACGGCGGGGTTCTTCTGCCGCAAGGATCCGGCGGCGCTGTTGCGCGGGTTGGCGAAGGGCGGCTTGCCCTCGGCGACGAGGCCCGCGTTCAGCTCCTCGAAATCGGCGACCCTGAAGAACACCTCACCGCGGACCTCGAGCACCTTGGGCACCGGGAACTCCTTTGACCCGGTGAGCTTTTCGGGAATGTCTTCGATCGTGCGCGCATTGAGCGTGACATCCTCACCGGTACGGCCGTCACCGCGGGTCGCTGCCCGCGCCAGCTTGCCGTCGCGGTACACCAGCGCCAGCGCGACGCCGTCGATCTTGAGCTCACAGAGATAGTGGGCATCGTCACCGATCTCACCCTTGATGCGGCCGGCCCATGCCATCAGCTCGTCGGGGGTGAAGACGTTGTCGAGGCTCAGCATGCGCTCGAGGTGCTTGGCCGACGTGAAGTCGGTCGAGAACCCCGCGCCGCCGACGAGCTGGGTCGGGGAATCAGGCGTTCGCAACTCGGGGTGGTCGTCCTCGAGCGCCTGCAGTTCGCGCAGCAGCGTGTCGAAGTCGGCGTCGGAGATCACCGGCGCGTCGCGGACGTAGTAGCGGAACTGGTGCTCACGCACCTCGTCGGCCAGTTCCTGCCAGCGGCGGCGCAGGTCGGCGTCGGGGGCGTCTTCGGACTGCTCTGCGAGCGCCTGCCGCGCTTCGGTTCCCTTCGGGCTCACTCAGGCAGGCTATCCGAGGACTAAGACAGGGACCGACATGCATGTTTGGCAATATGCAGGTATATGCCTGCATAATGGTGGAGTGGCGGACGACCCGACGGATCTGGTGTTCAAGGCACTGGCCGACCCTGGCCGTCGACTGCTGCTGGATCGGCTGAGGCAGGACAACGGGCAGACGCTCGGCCAGCTGTGCGAGTACCTCGAAATGGCACGCCAATCCGTCAGCCAGCACCTTGCGGTCCTGGAGGCGGCCAATCTCATCAGCACCGTGCGACACGGGCGGCTCAAGCTGCACTACTTGAATCCCGTTCCGCTGCAAGAGATTCAACATCGTTGGATCCAACAGTTCGAATATTCCCGACTTCACACGCTGCGTGCGGTGAAGCAACAGGCAGAGGAGACCGACATGGCCGCAACAGGTGACAAGCCTTCGTTTGTGTACGTGACCTATATCCACAGCACCCCGGAGAAGGTGTGGGAGGCGCTCACCGACGCCGACCTCACCGCCGAGTACTGGGGACACAGCAATGTGTCGGATTGGCAGCCGGGCTCGCGCTGGGAGCACCTGCGAACCGACGGCTCGGGAATCGCCGACGTCACCGGCGAGGTGATCGAAGCGGCGCCGCCCCGTCGACTGGTCATCACCTTCGGCGGCGCGGACGAGGCGGGTCTGCCGTCGGTCGTGCGTTTCGACATCGAACCTCACCACGACATCGTCCGGCTGACGGTGACCCACACCGACATCCCCGACGCTTCGGACTACGAGGCCGCCTCTGCGGGTTGGGCTGCGGTCATGTCGAACCTGAAGTCGCTCTTGGAAACCGGCCGCGTGCTGCCGCAGGCGCCCTGGGAGATGCACGAAGACCTGCGGGCTCAACAGATGTCGCGCAACGGGTAGCTTGGCCTCCATGCCGCACCCGATCATGTTTCGCGACGACGATCCCGTCCTCGCGATGGTGCGGCCGATCACCCTGAGCTTTCCCGAGGCCTATGAGGGGACACTAGCTTGACGCGGTCAATTTACGGTGGTCGGTCGAAACCCATGAACACCGCAAGCAAACCGAGAAGGCGCGGTCTAGGATCGCCGGAATGAGGCAAGGCGCGGCGTTTTGCGTATTAGCACTGCTGGCTGCTGGATGCGGCTCGGAAGCGGTTGAAACCACCTCGTCGCCGATCTCAGCACCCGCGTCCTCGACCTCGTCGGGTGCGGTGACAGGAGACGCCAACGCCTTCGTACGCGCACTGCGTAACAAGGGACTGCCGATCGACAGCGACGAGTACGCGATAGCGTTGGGCTACAGTACGTGCGACATGCTGGGAGGAGATTTCCCAGATGGTGCGGCTGAAGAGCTGGTGCGAAACGGTGAGCCGGATTTCAGCGAGGATCAAGTGACGTTTTTTGTCGCCGCTGCTCAGCAGCATTATTGCCCTGAACACGGATGATATTTTTGGGCGCTTGCACGGCTAAAGCCGATTCGCAGCGAGAGTCGCGGCCTCAAGAAAATTGGTTCAAGTCAGCTTGCACGGGACACAGCGTGTCCCCGCTGATCGAGCAGCTCGACGAAGGCTGACCTGCCGCATGTCCGACATGGTTCGATCGGCACCATGAGCTTCTCAAGTCCCTTCCCCGACGTCGACATCCCCACCGTCAGCGTCTACGAGTATCTGTTCGGCGACCTCGACGCCACTGACGGCGATCGGGTCGCGCTGGTGGATGCGAAGCACGGCGGTGAAACCAGCTATCGCGACGCGGTGCGCAAAATCGATCTGTTCGCGGGCGCACTGGCCGATCGCGGAATCGCCGTGGGCGACGTTGTTGGTCTGCTTGCCCCGAACAGCACGGCGTTCGCCATCGCCTTCCACGGCATCCTGCGTGCGGGTGCGACGGCCACCACGATCAACGTGCTGTTCACCGCCAAGGACATCGTCAAGCAGCTGACGGACTCCAAGGCCACAATGCTCATCACCGTCAGCGCGCTGTTGCCCGCGGCCAAGGAGGCCGCCGCTGCGGTGGGCATCTCGGACGACCGGCTGATCGTGCTCGACGGCGCCGACGGGCACCCCAGCGCCGACGATCTGCTCGACGCCGGTGTTGCCGCCCCGACGGTCAGCTTCAATCCGGCCATCCACCTCGCCGTGCTGCCCTACAGCTCGGGCACCACCGGCAACCCCAAGGGGGTCATGCTGACCCACCGCAACCTGGTCGCCAACGTCGCGCAGACGCGCCCGGTGCAGGACGTGCAGCCCGACGACGTCGTCATCGCGATCATGCCGTTCTTCCACATCTACGGAATGACGGTGTTGCTCAACGCCGTTCTGCATGCGCGGGCACGGTTGGTGATCATGGGCAGCTTCGACCTCGAGGAGTTCCTCGCCACCATCGCCAACCACAAGGTGACGGTGGCCTACATCGCGCCGCCCGTTGCGGTGGCACTGGCCAAACACCCATTGGTGGACTCCTACGACATGTCGACACTTCGCGCGGTGCTCTCCGGCGCGGCACCGCTCGACGAGGAGCTCGGCCACGCAGTCGCCGACCGCCTCGGATGCCGCGTCGTGCAGGGGTACGGAATGACCGAGCTCAGCCCCGTCAGCCACTGCACACCGTTGGACGGCGGCAAGCGTCTGGTCGGATCGGTGGCTCCCATCGGCGCTGCGGGCTGGACGGCGGCCAACTCGTCGACACGGCTCATCGACCCTGCGACGGGTGACGAAATCGGTCTGCCCACAAGCGGTCTCAGTGAGACAGGGCGAGCTGTGGTTCAAGGGCCCGAATGTGATGGTGGGATATCTCGGCAACGACGCCGCCACCAAGGACACCATCGACGATGACGGTTGGCTGCGCACCGGAGACCTGGCCAAGGTCGACGCCACCGGTTGTGTCTACATCGTCGACCGGCTCAAGGAGCTGATCAAGTACAAGGGCTATCAGGTGCCACCCGCCGAACTGGAGGCGGTGCTTCTCAGCCATCCTGCGATCGCCGACGCCGCGGTCATCGGCGTGCACGACGCCGAATCGGGCGAGGAGGTGCCGAAGGCGTTCGTGGTCAAGCAGTCCGGCGCCGAGTTGACCGAAGCCGAGGTGATGGATTTCGTCGCCGGTGAGGTCGCGCCGTACAAGAAGGTGCGGCAGGTGGCATTCATCGACGCAATCCCGAAGTCGTCGGCGGGCAAGATCCTGCGCAAGGACCTACGTGCGAAGTGACTCCCGCAGCGACTGCGCAGCACGCGCCTGCCGGTAGCCGAGAACCGCCCCGATCGCGGGTATCAGGAACAGGCCGGCGACACCGGCCAGCGGATCGGTCACCGTGTCTGCGGTCCCGTACCCGACCTGCCCCACCACCAACTGCGCGGGACCGATCCGTTCGACCGACGACGGCGACGGAAGCGGCGGAATGTTGATCTCGATCGCCGTCGGCGCCGCGGGTGCTGCCGGCGCCGCCTCGGTCGCGCCGAGCGCCTCGTCCGCGAGCACGCCCTCGGGGGCACTGGGCCGCTGGCCCACATGCGTACCCGGCGTGCGGCCGTTGCCGATCCTCACCCGCGGCGAATGGAACGCCGTCACCGGCTGACCCGAGAAGACCGATCCACCGCCGCCGGGGACGGCGATCGCGAGGTTGTCCCCGACCGGTGCCTCGGCCACCGCCGCCGAGCGCATGGCCATCTGAGGTTCCGGAGCGAGGCCCTGCACCATGAGGTCCTCGTTGGCACTGCCGAGTTGCATCTTCGGCGGATCCAGGTCCGGCTTCGAGGCCGTGCCTGCGCCTGCGTTGTTGATGCCGTTGATGACGCCTTTGACGATGTTTCCGCCGCGTTGCACGAAGCCGCCCGGCCCCGAGGACTTGCTGGGGTACTCGTCGTTGGAGTAGTCGGGCCTGTCGGCGAATGTGGGCGCCGGGTTCGGGCCGACGATCAACAGCGAGGCCGCGACCACGCCTGCTCCCGCCGCGATCCGAACTGTTGAGTGCGCCACGATCCCTTTCCAGACCAACCGAGTCAACAAACCCGAGGTCCCGCGCAAGTATTCTTACACAAGCTTTGCCCGGCAAACACTAATTGACGACCGCGAATGGGTCGTCGCTGATGGCGTCGGCCGCTTTCTGGGCCAGCTCGACCGCCGTGCGGGCCCACCGGGGCGTCGCACTCGCCAAACCGCACGATGGGGTGACGCCGATCCGGTCCGGCAGCACGTTGCGGGGGAAGCCGAGGCGGTCGGTGAAGTCGACGGCCGCCCGGGCCACTTCCTCGGCCGACGGCCGGCTCCCGGGAGCGGCGACGGGCACGACACCGAGCAGAACCGTGCGGCCTGTTTCGACGAACTCGCCGACACCGTCGAGTGCTTCGGCCGTGACCGCGGACAGATCGAACGACACTGCGCTGAAGGTGCTGCGCAACAACAGCGGCCAGGGCAGTTCCCCCGCACAGCTGTGCAGGGCCACCGCGCCGCCGACCACCGCCACGCACTCCTCGAACAGTGCTGCCGCCACCGACTCGTCAACCGGATGCACCGGCGACAGGCTGGTCACCCCGGTGAGCCGACCCTCCAGCGCGGCGGGCAGCGACGGTTCGTCGAACTGCACCACCACCGGGCAGTCCAGCCGCCGGGCGACCTCCGCGCGATGGACCGCAACGCCTTCGGCCAGCGAGCGCGCCAGGTCGCGCACCGCGCCGGCATCGGTGATCGCCCGATGCCCGTTGGACAGTTCCAGGTGCGCCGCGAGCGTGATCGGGCCCGGCGCCTGCACCTTGACGGTTCGGTCCGCGCCGCGCAGACCCGCCTTCTCCCACGCCTCCTCGAGCGCGTCGACGTCCTCGGCAAGAAAGCTGACCGCGCGCCGGGCCACCGCACTGCGTCCCGCGGCGATCCGGTATCCACGGGGCACGGTGTCGATCGTGATGTCGACCAGCAGCGCGCCCGCGCGACCGATCAGGTCGGCACCGACACCGCGCGCGGGTAACTCGGGCAGATGCGGCAATCGGTGCAGCTCACCCACCACGATCTCGGCGGCCTCCCGCGGCGACGTTCCTGGCCAGGATCCGATGCCGGTACCGGCGGCGAAGGCGCTCACTTCACCAACACTATTCGCCACACCCGCCACTCGCGTTAGTCTGCGACACAGGAAGGAGTCGACATCATGTCCTCAGCGGCTGGCCGGCTGGCGGCGATCTGCGCCGCCGCGCTAGTGGCGGCTGGTTGCGCGCAGACCGTCGCGGGCACGGCGACGCGGACGGCTCCGGAAATCGACGAGGAGTCGCGGTCGCCGGTGGATGTCGAATCGGTGATGCTCGACCAGGCCCAGATGCGGGCGATCACCGGCGCCGGTGACGCCCTGACGATCGTGCCGAGCATGGACGGCAAGTCCCCCGTCGACGTCAGCGACCTGATGAACGGAACGCCACAGGAGTGCCAGTGGTACTTCGCCGAGACGCAGACGTTCGGCTCAGAGGTCGAGGAGTTTCACAAGACGACGTTCCAGAATCCGCCCGACGGCGGCCTCATCTCCGAAGGCGCCGCGGCGTACCGCGACCAGGAAACCGCCCGGCATGCGTTCGCCGACCTGGTCGGACGCGTGTATGACTGCGGCTCAACCGAACTCGGGTCGACCTTCATCGGCGACTGGAACGCCGACGCCGACACGCTGACGATGCGCTCGCCGGGTTCCTGCGGGCGCGACTATCGGATCAAGAACGTCGTGCTGGTCGAGGTGTCGTTCTGCGCGTTCCCGGACTCGGTGCCGGGAATAGTCATGACGAACATCATGGCCAAGGTGCCGGGTTAGACCTTCGCGATGGTGGCGCTGGCGATCACTTCGTCGCCGTCGGCGTCGGGACGGTAGAGGACCATCGTCTGGCCAGGCGCCACGCCCTGCAGCGGCGCCCTCAGGTCGGCGACCAGGTTTCCGTTGCGGACTTCGGCGACGGCGTCGGCGATACCGCCGTGCGCCCGCACCTGCACCGCACACTCGACCGGCCCACTCAGCGCGGCGCCCGAGGTGAACACCGGCTTCTCCCCGGTCAGCGTCCACACCTCGAGGTCGGAGACGCTGCCGACGTGCACGGTCGCGGTGTCGGCGTCGATGGCCGTCACGTAACGCGGTTGCCCGTCGGAACCCGGCCCGGCGATGCCGAGACCCTTGCGCTGCCCGATCGTGAAACCGTGCACCCCGTCGTGTTCGGCGAGCACCGTTCCGCCCGCGTCGACGACGGTGCCGCGCCGCACACCGATGCGGCTGCCGAGGAACGCCCTCGTGTCGCCGGATGGGATGAAGCAGATGTCGTGGCTGTCCGGTTTGTCGGCGACGGCCAGGCCGCGGCGCGCGGCCTCCTCGCGGATCTTCGGCTTGGGTGTGTCACCGATCGGGAACAGCGCGTGACGCAGTTGGTCGGCGGTCAGCACGCCGAGCACATAGGACTGGTCCTTGTCGCTGTCGACGGCGCGTCGCAGCCGGCCCTCCGACAGCCGGGCGTAGTGGCCGGTGGCGACCGCGTCGAAGCCGAGTACCAGCGCACGCGCCATGAGCGCGGAGAACTTGATCCGCTCGTTGCACCGCACGCAGGGATTCGGGGTTTCGCCGCGCGCATAGGACGACACGAAGTCGTCGATGACGTCTTCTTTGAACTTCTCGGCGAAATCCCAGACGTAGAAAGGGATGTCGAGGATGTCGGCGACTCGACGCGCATCGCCCGCGTCTTCCTTCGAGCAGCATCCCCGCGACCCGGTGCGCAGCGTTCCCGGCGCGGCCGAGAGCGCCAGGTGCACGCCCACCACGTCGTGCCCGGCGTCGACCATCCGGGCGGCGGCAACCGACGAGTCGACGCCCCCGCTCATCGCGACGAGGACCCGCGTCATCGTCGACTCTCCGCGCATGCGCTCATCGCTACTCGACCGCCCCTGAGCTGGCCAGCGCCGCTTGCCGGGCCCGCTCCACCGCTCCGGGCAGCACGTCGAGCGCGGCGTCGACGTCGGCTTCCACACTGGTGTGGCCGAGCGACAGCCGCAGCGACCCACGCGCGCTGGCCGGGTCGGCGCCCATCGCGATCAGCACATGCGACGGTTGGGCGACACCGGCCGTGCACGCCGAGCCCGTCGAGCACTCGATTCCTCTGGCGTCCAGAAGCATCAGCAGCGAGTCGCCCTCGCAGCCGCGGAAGGTGAAGTGCGCGTTGCCCGGCAGACGGTGCGCGCCCGTCGCGCCGTTGAGCACGACGTCGTCGATGCTCGACAGCACGCCGTCGACGAGGCGGTCCCGCAGTGCCGCGACGCGCGCACTGGTGATGTCCATGCCCTCGATCGCCACTTCGGCCGCGGTCGCCATCGCCACCGCGCCTGCCACATCGGGTGTGCCCGAGCGGACGTCGCGCTCCTGGCCGCCGCCGTGCAGCAGCGGCACGCATGCGGTGTCGCGGCGCAGCAGCAGCGCGCCCACACCGGTCGGGCCGCCGAACTTGTGTGCGGCGATGCTCATCGCCGACAGCCCGCTCGCGGTGAAGTCGACCGGCAGCTGCCCTATCGCCTGCACAGCGTCGCTGTGCATCGGTACCTCGAATTCGGCGGCCACCGCAGCGAGTTCGGCCGACGGCATGATCGTGCCGACCTCGTTGTTGGCCCACATCACCGACACAAGCGCGACGTCGTCGTGCTGCTGCAGCGCGTCGCGCAACGCGGCGGGCGAAACCGAGCCGTCGGACGCTGTGGGCAGCCAGGTCACCTCGGCGCCTTCGTGGTCGGCGAGCCACTCGACGGCGTCGAGCACCGCATGATGCTCCACGGCGGTGGTGATGATGCGTCTGCGGCGCGGTTCGGCGTCGCGGCGCGCCCAGTAGATCCCCTTGACCGCCAGGTTGTCGCTCTCGGTGCCGCCTGCGGTGAAGATCACCTCGGACGGCCTCGCGCCGAGCAGCTTGGCCAGCGTCTCGCGCGCCTCCTCCATCCGGCGGCGCGCGACGCGGCCCGTTCCGTGCAGCGACGACGCGTTGCCGACGGTCGCCAGCACGGTCGTCATCGCCTCGATGGCAGCGGGATGCATCGGGGTGGTGGCGGCGTGATCCAGGTAGACCGACCTGTCAGTGGTCATAGCCCGTCTATTTTAGCCGCCGGGGCCCGGCCGCCTTGAATGCCCGCTCAGGCAGCCAGTGCGTGCCCGTGCGCCCGTCGCCCGAGATCTCCGCGGACCGCCTCCTCGCACCGCGTGGCGAGGTCTCGCCGATCGGTGCCCGGCAACTGCAGCGACTCGACCTGGACGCCCACGATGGTGCGGGGGGCGGTGACCAGGCGGCGAATCGACGCGATCAAAGTGTCGTCGCCGACGTAGGCGGCCGCCGTCGACGGTGTGCCGTCGCGATGGTGGTAGTCGAGGCGCAGCGGCTGCACGGGCCTGCCCGCGTCGACGGCCGCCTGAAACATCGCGGGCCGGAACTGGCCGTATGCCAGCCCGCACCACGTGGTGCCCTCGGGGAACGCCACCACGGTCTGCCCGGCGCGCAGTCGCGCGGCGACCATGCCGACGACGTCGGGCAGCCTGCGCAGGCTGGCCCGCTCGATCGGGATCACCTTCATCAACCGCGCCGCGATTCCCAGGCCGGGCCAGCTGATCATCTCCGCCTTGGCGACGAAAGAGCCCGGCATCACCGCTCCGATCGCGAAAATGTCGACCCACGATACGTGTCCGCTCACCACGAGCACGCCCCGTAGATTGCGAATCGGGCCGCCGGACACCGTGATTCGTACACCCAGCGCCCGCAGCATCATCGTGCAGTAGCCCCGTTGGATGTGCGACCGGCCCGGCATCGGGATCGCCAGCAGCGGAACCGCCGACAGCAGGGTCAGCGCGAGGGTGACCCGCACCGCGACGCGCAGCGCCACCACGACCGGTCGTCCGGTCGGGGCCACGCCTGCGGCGACGCAGGAGGCGTCACATGTCGCCCGTGGCACCCACGGGCTGTCGAAGCCTTTCGGCTCCGCGGCGTCGCTCATGACACCATCCCGTCTGCCATGTCGCTGGCCGCCGCGACCGACCTCAGCCGTTTCAGATAGCGGATGTCGGCCTTGCGCTTGTCCAACAGCGCAGGGAAATCGCCGACGCCGAAGTCCGGGTCATGGGCGGGTTCACCGCAGACCTGCGCGCCGAGGCGCAGATAGCCCCGCATCAGCGGCGGAACCGAGACACGCGCGGGCGGATCGATCGCGTCGAGGCCCTCGCCGCCGACGGTGACAGGCCGATACGGGTACACGGTGTACTCCGCGGGTGCGGCGTGCCTGCGCAGCACGAAGTCCCTGACACCGCGGATCTGGCTGCCGGGCGCGCTCTGCGAATCCTCGACGGGCACCGAAACACAGCCGGTGACGTAGTCGTACCCGCACCGGTCCAGGTAGGCCAGGATTCCCGCCCACATCAGCAGCACCACACCGCCGTTGCGGTGGTCGTCGCGGACCACGGCGCGGCCCATCTCCACCAGTGACGGCCGCAGCCGATCCAGGCCGGAGACGTCGAATTCCGTTGCGGTGTAGAGCCCTCCGGCGGCGATGGCCCCCGGTGGCGGGAGCATCCGGTAGCAACCGACGATTTCGCCGGTGTTGTCTTCGCGGACCAGCAGGTGATCGCAGAACTCGTCGAACCGGTCGGCATCCAGACCACCCGAGCGGCCGTCGCCCTTGAAGGCGAACCCGGGCTCGGAGGTGAACACGTCATGGCGAAGTCGCTGCGCGGCCTCGATGAGCGCGGGGTCGGTGGACAGCAGCAGGGTGTAACGCGGCGCCGACGTCGAGGTGGCCGGGCCGCTCGGTTGGTCAGCGGCGATCAGAACTGAAGCGGTGCTCACGACTGCACGGTCGCGTGCCCGCCTCTCGAAACGGCATCGTCATGGTGACGTGTCTGTGAGCGCTCGGTGAACGTCGCGAACACCGCGAAGGCCCCCGAACACATCGATCGTGTCCGGGGGCCTGCGCGGTTGCGGTACGGCGGGTCAGCCCTTGCGGGCCTTGACCGCCTCGGTCAGCTGCGGGGCGACCTTGAACAGGTCGCCGACGATGCCGAGGTCGGCGATCTCGAAGATCGGCGCCTCCTCGTCCTTGTTGACCGCGATGATCGTCTTCGACGTCTGCATGCCCGCGCGGTGCTGGATCGCACCGGAGATGCCCAGGGCGATGTAGAGCTGCGGCGACACGGTCTTGCCCGTCTGGCCCACCTGGAACTGGCCCGGGTAGTAGCCCGAGTCCACCGCGGCGCGCGAGGCGCCGACGGCGCCGCCGAGCGAGTCGGCCAACTCCTCGACCACCTTGAAGTTCTCTTCGCTGCCGACGCCGCGGCCACCGGAAACCACGACGGTGGCCTCGGTGAGTTCCGGACGGTCACCCACGACGGCGGGCTCACGCTTGGTGATCTTCGTGGCGTTCTCCGCCTGCGCGGGCACCTCGATGGTGACGACCTCGCCTGCACCGTCGGACGGCGCGGCATCCACCGCTCCGCCGCGCACGGTGATGACCGGGACCTCACCGGTGGCCTCCGCCTCGACGGTGTACGCGCCACCGAAGATGGAGTGGATGCCCTTGGCGCCCTCCTTGACGTCGACGACGTCGCTGAGCACACCGGAGCCGATGCGGGCCGCCAGCCGGCCCGCGATCTCCTTGCCGTCGGCGTTGGACGACAGCAGCACAGCCGCCGGAGAGGCCGACTCCACCAGCGACGCCAACACGTCGACGAACGGCGTGATGAGGTAGTTCTCCGCGTCGTCGGACTCGGCGACGTAGATCTTGGCCGCGCCCGCGGCCTTGAGGCCGTCCACCAGTGGGTCGGCGGTGCCCGGCTTGCCGACCACGACGGCCGACGGCTCGCCCACGACGCGGGCGGCGGTGATCAGTTCTGAGGTGACCTTCTTGATGGCACCTTCGGCGTGCTCGACGAGCACAAGTACTTCAGCCATGAGTTATTTGCCTTAAGTGTCTTGGGGATTCGGGGCGGGGACTAGATGATCTTCTGGGACACGAGGTACTCGGCGACCTTGGTGCCGCCGTCGCCCTCGTCGGTGACCTTCTCGCCTGCTGTCTTCGGCGGCTTCGGCGTCGACGACAGAACCTTGGTTCCTGCGTTCGCCAGACCGACCTCGTCGCCCTCGACCCCGATCTCGCCGAGGGTCAGCGTGGTGACTTCCTTCTTCTTGGCGGCCATGATGCCCTTGAAGGACGGGAAGCGCGGCTCGTTGATCTTCTCGGTGACGCTGACGACCGCTGGCAGTGACGCCTCGACGGTGAACACCCCGTCGTCGGTCTCCCGCTCGCCGGTCACCTTGCCGCCGTCGACGGTGACCTTGCGCAGGTGCGTCAGCTGCGGCAGGCCGAGGTACTCGGCGATGATCGCCGGCACTGCGCCGCCGGTGCCGTCGGTGGCCTCGTTGCCCGCGATGACGAGCTCGGTGCCCTCGATGGTGCCCAGCGCGCGCGCCAGTGCCCATCCGGTCTGCACCATGTCCGAGCCGTGCAGGCCCTCGTCGAGCAGGTGCACGGCCTTGTCGGCGCCCATCGACAGCGCCTTGCGGATCGCCTCGGTCGCGCGCTCGGGACCCGCGGTCAGCACGGTGACCGTCGAATCGCCGCCTCCCTTCTCCTTGATCAACAGCGCCTCTTCGACGGCGCGCTCGTTGATCTCGTCGAGCACGGCGTCGGCGGCCTCACGGTCAAGGGTGTAGTCGCCGTCGGTCAGCTTTCGCTCCGACCACGTGTCAGGGACCTGCTTGATCAGGACCACGATGTTCGTCATGAGTCTGGTTCGTCCTCCTCGAAGGAGACCGGCGATCGGCCCCCACTACCACGTTTGAAAGAGTCGCCACCATGTTACTCGCCGGTAACTTAAGGTGGTATTCACGAACACCATAGCTGGTCGAAGTTTGTGCTCTGACGTCCCCATAGTCACGTAAGAAATAGCCCAACCGTCGCGAACCGGCCACCGACCCTTCTCCTGGGTTAGCCTCCTTCTGCAATGAGCTCATTTGTCACCGACGGTCCGGCCGGGCCGGAGGGCGCCCTGCCACTGACCGGGGAGCGCACGATTCCCGGGCTGGCCGAGGAGAACTACTGGTTCCGCCGCCATGAGGTGGTCTACCAGCGATTACGCGACCGGTGCGCCGGCCGGGACGTGCTGGAGGCCGGCTGCGGCGAAGGGTACGGCGCGGACTTGATCGCCGATGTCGCGCGACAGGTGATCGGGCTGGACTACGACGAGGCCACCGTCGCGCACGTGCGTGCCCGCTACCCGCGGGTGGACATGCGCCACGGCAATCTGGCGGAGTTGCCGCTGCCCGACGGGTCGGTCGACGTGGTGGTGAACTTCCAGGTCATCGAGCATCTGTGGGATCAGCCACAGTTTGTCGCCGAATGCGCGCGGGTGCTTCGCCCTGCCGGGGTTCTGCTGATGTCGACACCGAACCGGGTGACCTTCTCCCCCGGCCGCGATACGCCGATCAACCCGTTTCACACCCGCGAGCTCAACGCAGGTGAGCTGACCGAGTTGCTGGAAGGTGCCGGCTTCACGCTCGAGGCAATGCTGGGCGTCTATCACGGCGGGGCTCTGGTCGAGCTGGACGCCAAGCACGGCGGTTCGATCATCGACGCACAGGTCGCTCGCGCGCTCGCCGATGCGCCGTGGCCCGACGAGCTGCTGGCCGACGTCGCCTCCGTCACCGCCGACGACTTCGACCTGACCGACGCGGCCGACCGCGATATCGACGAGAGCCTGGACCTGGTCGCAATCGCGGTGCGCCATGGGTGATCCGGCGCCGGGACTCTTCACCCTCGTCCTGCACACCCATCTGCCGTGGCTGGCTCATCACGGGCGCTGGCCCGTCGGCGAGGAATGGCTCTACCAGTCGTGGTCGGCGGCCTACCTGCCGCTGATGCGCGTGCTGCGCAAGCTCGCCGACGAGAACCGACGCCACCTGCTGACGCTCGGGATGACCCCGGTGGTCACCGCGCAGCTCGACGACCCGTACAGCCTGACGGGTATGCATCACTGGCTGGCCAACTGGCGGCTGCGCGCCAGGGAGGCGACCACCCTGGCGGAACCCTTGCGGGAGTTCGGTATTCGCGAAGTCGCCGAGGCCGATCGCGAGCTCGACGAGTTCGCCACGCTGTGGCGGCACGGCGCCAGCCCGCTGCTGCGCGAGTTGATCGACGGCGACACCATCGAGCTGCTCGGTGGGCCGCTGTCGCATCCGTTCCAGCCGCTGCTGAACCCGCGGCTGCGCGAGTTCGCGCTGCGCGAAGGTCTGGCCGACGCCCACCAGCGGCTCGCCCACACCCCGGCGGGTATCTGGGCGCCGGAGTGCGCGTACGCCCCGGGGATGGAATTCGACTACGCCGCAGCCGGTGTCGCGCACTTCATGGTCGACGGCCCGTCGCTTCACGGCGATACGGCGTTGGGTCGGCCGGTCGGCGAATCCGATGTCGTCGCGTTCGGTCGCGATCTTGCGGTGAGCTATCGGGTGTGGTCGCCGAAGTCCGGCTACCCCGGCCACGCGGCCTACCGCGACTTCCACACCTACGACCATGTCACCGGTCTCAAACCGGCGCGCGTCACAGGTCGCAATGTCCCTTCGGATGCCAAGGCGCCCTACGATCCCGAACGCGCCGACCGTACCGTCGACGGCCACGTCGCCGACTTCGTCGAGGTGGTGCGGCGACGGCTCGTCACCGAAAGCGAGCGGATCGGCAGGCCCGCACATGTGATCGCGGCGTTCGACACCGAGCTCTTCGGGCACTGGTGGTACGAGGGCCCGCTGTGGCTGGAGCGGGTGCTGCGCGAACTGCCTGCCGCAGGCATCCGGGTCGGCACGCTGTCCGATGCGGTCGCCGACGGCTTCACCGGCAGCCCGGTCGAATTGCCGCCCAGCTCCTGGGGTTCCGGCAAGGACTGGTCGGTGTGGTCGGGCGAGAGGGTGGCCGACCTCGTGCAGTTGAACACCGAAGTCGTCGATACCGCGCTGAGCACGGTGGACAAGGCGTTCGAGCAGAACGCATCGGTGGGCGCACCTGTTGCCCGCGATGTGGTCGCCGATCAGATCCTGAGGGAGACGCTGCTGACGGTGTCCAGCGACTGGCCGTTCATGGTCAGTAAGGATTCGGCCGCCGATTACGCCCGCTACCGCGCGCATCTGCACGCGCATGCGACCCGCGAGATCGCGGGCGCGCTCGCATCCGGTCGTCGCGAGCAGGCCGAGAATCTGGCCGCCGGTTGGAATCGCGCGGATGGCTTGTTCGGCGCGCTCGACGCGCGAAGGCTCCGCCGGCCATGAGGATCCTGATGGTGTCGTGGGAATACCCGCCGGTCGTCATCGGCGGCCTCGGACGCCACGTCTACCAGTTGGCGACGGCGCTGGCCGCGGCCGGACACGAGGTTGTCGTGCTCAGCCGCCGCCCGTCGAACACCGACCCCAGCACCCACCCCACGACCGACGAGGTCAGCGAAGGCGTGCGGGTCGTCGCGGCCGCGCACGACCCGCACGAGTTCGAGTTCGGCACCGACATGATGGCCTGGACGCTGGCCATGGGTCATTCGATGACGCGTGCAGGTTTGGCCATCAAGATCGACGGCAGACGCGCCAAGCCGTGGCGCCCCGACGTCGTGCATGCACACGACTGGCTGGTGGCCCATCCGGCGGTCACCCTCGCCGAGTTCTTCGACGTGCCACTGGTTTCCACCATTCACGCCACCGAGGCAGGGCGGCATACCGGCTGGGTGTCGGGTGCGATCAGCCGACAGGTGCATGCCGTGGAGTCGTGGCTGGTGCGCGAATCCGACTCCCTCATCACGTGTTCGAGGTCGATGAGCGACGAGATTAGCGAGTTGTTCGGCCCCGGCCTGGCCGAGATACGAGTCATCCGCAACGGAATCGACGCCAGGCTGTGGCCCTTTGCGCGGCGGCGGCCACGCAAAGGCCCAGCGCAGCTGCTCTACCTCGGCAGGCTCGAATACGAGAAGGGCATCCACGACGCGATCGCCGCACTGCCCCGGATCAGGCGCACCCATCCGGGCACCACGCTGACGGTCGCGGGCGACGGCACCCAGTACGAGTGGCTCGTCGAGCAGGCCCGAAAGCACAAGGTGCTCAAGGCCGTGACGTTCGTCGGCCGGCTCGATCACGAGGGCCTGGTGCAGTTGCTGCACAGCGCCGACGCGGCCGTGCTACCGAGCCACTACGAACCGTTCGGCATCGTCGCACTGGAAGCGGCGGCGACGGGCACACCGCTGATCACGTCGAACGTGGGCGGTCTCGGCGAGGCGGTGATCAACGGCCAGACCGGAGTGTCGTTCCCGCCGCGCGATATCACCGCGTTGGCGGCTGCGGTGCGCGTGGTGCTCGATGATCCGCACGCCGCGCAGCAATGGGCGATCGCCGCGCGCGAGCGGTTGACGTCGGACTTCGACTGGCACACCGTCGCGAGCGAAACTGCGCAGGTCTACCTGACCTCCAAACGCGGGGTCCGGCAACCGCATCCGCGCCGGATGATCGTCGAGCACGCACTCCCCGACCGCTGACAGTCTTGACGTGCGCCGTTATCGGTTCGCGAGACTGATCACAGTTCGGCGGCCCAGGCCATATGCCCTTCGAACCCAAGCCTTTGCGCCGTGGCCCGGTAACGGTCTCGATTGTCGCGGTATGCGGGCTCGTCGCCGCGAGCTCTGGCCATCAACGTACTCAATCGCAACAACGTGATGTCGTGCAGCACATACCCGGGATCCGTTCGCATTACAGCTAATTGATCCATCGCCGATTGCGCGTGCTCGAGATCTCCGTCATCGCGGCGCTCAATAAGCGCCTCGACCAGTGTTGAAGTGGCAAGAGCGGTCCAGGTCGATTCCCCCGACCCGACTAGGCGCTCGAGCGCGGATTCCGCTAGTGCGACAGCTCCGTCGAGATCGCCCACCCTCGCCAGCTCCTGCGCGATATGCGATTCGGCGATCGGGACGGTGAGCACCGCCTCGACCCCGCCCTCGTCGCGCATCGACGCCAGCAGCTCGAGGCCGGCCTGATGGTGTGGGCCGCCGAAGCGAACCAATGTCATCCCGCGCGCAAGGCGTGCGACGAAGAACATGGTGTTGTCGGCTGCGTGTTCGGCGATTGCGAGGGTCTCCGCGGTTTCCCGCAGGGCGATCTCGTCGGGGAGAAGCACGCCGTGTGGAATCGCGAACCCATATGTGTAGAAGGTGACCGCCTGACGCGTCAGCGCGTTGTCGTCCTTCGCGATCGTCGGCGCGTTGCGCATGTCGTCTTTCCACCCGGCAAGCCCAAGGCACGCGCGGGCCTGACCGCGGAGCGCAACAGCGAGTGCGATCGGGGACCCGATGAACCGGGCATCCGCACTCATCCCATCGCCGGCGAGCCTGATGACCTGCTGGGTCAATCGGAGAACCTCAACCATTTCGCGGGTTTCGCACTTGACCGTCGAGGGCGCCAACGACAGCGCAGCCGTCAACGCAGGATCAGCGATCGATTCGATTAGCGCGATCATTTCGTCGGCCAGCCGAGACGCCTCCCGTCTGCGCCCCTCGAACAACTTCACCGTCATGTGACCGTTGTAGCCGATCGCCAAGGAACGTAGATCTCCTGTCGCCATGCATAATTCGCGCAGTTCATCGAAACCCGTCTCGATGCCGCTGCCGAGTCGGTGCGCACTTCCGCACAACAACGCGCGCGGCGCGATCCGCATCGACGCCCGTTGCGGGTCATCGTCGGGTAGTCCGTCGGCAATCTGCTTGGCGCGCCGCCAACTGGTACGAGCAGCCGCGAAATCGCGGTTCGCGAGCCACGTTCCGGCACGCAGGTGCCAGCCGAAAGCCGTGTGCCGGTCCCCCGCCGCCTCCAGGTGCTCTGCGATCAACGCCGCGTTCTCGTCGGCCGCTGACGGATCGTCGGCTTCGATGGCTGCCGCCAACCGTTGATGCAACGCCGCGCGATCCGATTTGAGCTGTGACTCATAGGCGACCGCACGGATCAGCGGATGACGAAACGCATACTCATCGCGTCGGCCGAACCGCACCTGGTCGACCAATTCGCTCCCGATGAGCGGCGCCACGTCCACGACGTCGAGAACATCGTCCAGCAGCCGCGCGTCGAACCGTGTGCCGATGACGGCCGCCGCGCCGAGCGTCTGTTTGGCCGTGCCGCTCAGCCGATCGATGCGGGCGCCGATGGTGGCCTGCAGCGTCGCAGGAATGTCGACCTCACTGCCGGCACCGCGCAACACATACGCGCCCGGCGGCCCGTCCAGCACTCCTCGCTCCGCCAGATCACGCACCATCTCCTCGGCGAAGAAGGGGTTGCCCGCCGCCCGGGCAGACACCTGCGCGGTCACATCCGTCAGCGAAGGGTCGTCGCCGAGTAGTTCGGCGGCGAGGGTCGAGCCCTGTGCGGCGGTGAGTGGTCGCAGTCCGATTGTCTGGGCGCCCGATATTCGGCTCAGCGTGCCCTGGTATTCGGGACGCGATGTGATCAAGACGAGCGTGGGCGTCTGCGGGATGACCGAAATCATCTGCGCCAGCATCGATTCGCTGGTCTCGTCGATCCAGTGCACATCCTCGATCACATAGACAGCCGGCTCTGTCTGGGCCAGTGCGGCCGCATTGACCAGCCCCGCTAGTCGGCGTTGCCGCGCGTCGGCGGTTATGTTGGCTGGAGGACGTTCTGGATCGGCGATTCCCAGGAGGTCTTCTAGGAGCGGCAGATCGTTTTCATCGGCGTCGGGAAATCGCGCGCTTACCTGGGCTCTGGCTGCGGCATCGGCGAGATGGTTGATGTGCATGCTTGCGCGGAACAGTTGCGCGATCACGCGGAACGGGACGTCACTGGTGTGCGATTCACAGTGCGCAGTGACGACTGCCGCGCCCCGGCTTGCCGCGAGCGCCGCCGTTTCGCGAGCCAATCGGCTCTTGCCGATGCCGGGTGGTCCGACGATGTTGACGATGCATCCGGCGCCGACGATGACTTCCTCCAAAACGGCGGCGAGGAAGTTCAACTCGCGCGTGCGTCCGACCAGAGTCGGCTCGCTGCGGTGACGCGGCTGATGCTGCTCTATCGCCAGCAGCCGTTTCGCCCGAACCGGTTTGTCGGCGCCCTTGATTCGATGTAGTTCGTCTTCGCCGAGCAACACCGCGTTCTCGACGAGCCGCGCCGTCGACTCACTGAGCATCACGCCGCCGGGCGGCGCCACCGATTCCATCCGCTGCGCCATGCCAACCTGTTCGCCGACGGCCGTGTAACTTGCTTCACGAGAGCCTATTTCGCCCGCGATGACCTGACCTGAGTTCAATCCGACCCGCAGCTTCAATGCGATGCCGTCGCGCTTGATCGCCTCCGCCGAGAGCGCTGCGGTCTGGTTCTGAATCTCCAGAGCTGCGATGCAGGCGCGAACCGCGTGATCCTCCAGGGTGATCGGCGCGCCGAACACCGCCATGATGCCGTCGCCGGTGAATTTGTCGACCGTGCCACCGTAGCGATTCACCACCGCCGACGAGCGGTCGAACAACTCGGTCATGATTTCTCGCAGCCGTTCGGCTCCGAGCGCGGCTGCTATGTCCATCGAATGCACCACGTCGGCGAAGAGCACCGTCACCTGTTTGTATTCGGCCTGGCCACCGACGGGAGCAAGTGAGGCACCGCAGGCGTCGCAGAATCGCGCCTCCACCCGCGGTTCGGCGCCGCAGTTGCGGCAGGACAAACCGGCCGTCACGCCAACACTGTGACACCTCACATCGGCGCGATGGACCGCTTTTGCACGCAATGATGCGCGGTGTCGCAGGGCAGACACGGTCGCTCGCGGCGCGAGCTGAGCCCGCGAACGCTAGCGGGAAGCCTTCTTGCGCTCGATGTCGGCCAGCGCGGCGGCCAGCTTGGCCCGCTCGGCGGCCGACGTGTCCCACGCCAGCTTGCGGTTCTTGACGACCTTCGCCGGTGCACCGACCGCGATCGAGTAGTCCGGGATGTCGCCCTTGACCACCGCGTGCGAGCCCAGCACGCAGCCGCGCCCGATGGTGGTGTTGCGCAGGATGGTGACCTTGGTCGCGATCCAGGTGTCGGGCCCGATCCGGACCGGGCCCTTGAGGATGCCCTGGTCTTTGATCGGCAGGTTGATGTCGTCCATCCGGTGATCGAAGTCGCAGACGTAGACCCAGTCGGCCATCAGCACCGAGTCGCCCAGTTCGATGTCGAGGTAGGTGTTGATGACGTTGTCGCGGCCCAGCACCACCTTGTCGCCGAAGCGCAGCGACCCCTCGTGGCACCGGATCGTGTTCTTGTCGCCGATGTGGACCCAGCGGCCGATCTCCATCGTCGACAACTCGGGAGTGGCCTGGATCTCCA
This sequence comes from uncultured Actinomycetota bacterium, assembly GCA_963786995.1. Taxonomy (GTDB): domain Bacteria; phylum Actinomycetota; class Actinomycetes; order Mycobacteriales; family Mycobacteriaceae; genus Mycobacterium. The sequence goes on from CAWBBH010000014.1 coordinate 1,216,307, forward strand.
CGCCCTTGCCGAGGAAGACCATGCCCCTGGTGATGATGTGCGGGTTGGCCAGCTTGAACTTGAGCAGCCGGAAATACCGCACCAGGTACCACGGGGTGTAGGCGCGGTTGGAGATCACCCATTTCAGCGATGCCACCGTCAGGAACTTGGCTTGGCGCGGGTCGCGGAGCCGGGAGCCCCGCCAGCGCTTGTGCAGCGGCGCTCCCCACATCGTCGTCATGGCCGGAAAGCCTACGCGAGCGCACACGACCCGAACGGTTACCCTCACGTGGGCTTACCAACTTCAAACGGGAAAGGATCGCGTGTTCCGGCGACTCATCGCGTTGGCGTCTGCAGCGCTGATCACGATCGTTGCGGCCGGTTGCGGCAATACCGACTCCTGGGTCGAAGCGCACGCCTCCGACGGCTGGCCCGCACAGTACGGCGACGCCGCCAACAGCAGCTACACCGACGTGGCAGGCGCCGACACACTCGAACTCGAGTGGAGCCGGTCGGTCAAGGGCGACCTCGGTGCCACGGTGGCGCTCGGGTCGGGGCGCTATCTGGCAGCCAACGGGCAGACCCCGGCCGGCTGCTCGCTGATGGTGTGGGAAACCGACAACAACGCACGCCAGCGCTGGTGCACCCGGCTGTGGCAGGGCGGCGGGATGTCGAGCCCGCTGTGGGACGGCTTCGACAACCTCTACATCGGCCAGCCCGGCACGATGCTGTCGTTTCCTCCGTTGCAGTGGATCCGGTGGCGGCAGCCGGTCATCGGAATGCCCACCACCGCAAGGATTCTGGCGCCGGGGCATCTCCTCGTGGTGACACACCTCGGCCAGGTGCTGCTCTTCGACGCCCACCGCGGCACCGTCATCGGCACGCCGCTCGACCTCGTCGAGGGCATCGACCCGACCGATTCACAGCGCGGTCTGGCCGACTGCAGGCAGGCGCGACCCCGCTGTCCCGTGGCCGCTGCGCCCGCGTTCGCCGAGAAGGCGGGCATTGTCGTGGTGCCGGTATGGCAGCCCGGCGCCCCCGCCTCGGTGCTCGTCGGCCTGAAGTACAACCGCGACCGCACCCCCATGCTCTCGGTGGCCTGGACCAGCGACGCTGTCAAGGCGGGCACCCTGGCAAGCCCCGTGGCGTCTGCGGACGGGTCGACGATCTATGTCAACGGCCGCGACAACCGGCTGTGGGCGATCGACGCGGTCGACGGCACGTCGAAGTGGTCGACGCCGTTGAAGTTCCTCTCCCAGACACCGCCGTCGGTGACACCGGGCGGCGAGATCATCGCCGGCGGCGGTCCCGACACCCGGCTGGTCGCGATCCGCGACCGCGGAGACCACGCCGACGTGGCCTGGACCCGAGATGACGTCGCGCCGTTGACGACATCCAGCCGGGCCGGCGACCGCGTCGGCTACACCGTGGTCAGAGAGGGCGAGAACGGCCAGGCGCTGCTGGTGTTCGATCCCGCCGACGGACGCACCGTGAACAGCTACCCGCTGCCCGACGCGACCGGCTTCCCGCTCGGGGTGTCGATCGCCCACGACGGCCGAGTGGTCGCCGCGACGAGCGACGGCCAGGTCTACGGGTTCGCGCCCGCTTGATCGTCGCCGGGCTAGGCGATCATCCTGTCGACCGGACCACGCGGAATCGACACCGCCAGCGCACCCGCCGACTCCGGCAGGATCGCGCCCTGGCCGAAGAAGAAGACCAGGTTGTCGTTCTGGATGGCGAAGTTCTCGTAGGTCGCCGGGTTCAGCCCCACCGCGGGTGAGATCGCGGGCTTGGTGCCCATCTGCTTCTCCAGCTCGGCTTCCACAAGCGGGAAGATGATCGGCCAGGGATTGGCGCCCGGCTGGAACAGCGGCTGTGTCTTCTCCCTGCCGCCGGTGTCGAGCACGATCGGCCAACGAAGGGTCTGATCCCAGTTGAACGCCTTGTAGAAGGTCTGCGGCTGGGTTCCGCCGACATCCTGGTAGACCTTGAACACCACCGACTGCGTGCCGCGCGGCGGAACAGCCGAGTTGTACTCGGTCGGTGTCACTTCCAGCTGGTAGGGCATGGTCCGCGCGTCGGGCCCCTTCGCGACGTTGACGAAGCCGTCCCGGGTCTGCTTGACCCAGTCGAAGACTGCCTGCACGTCGGGATAGTTGGCCGGGTAGGTGATCTTCAGGTTGTAGCCGGTGTCGGCTTCCTGGATCAGGCAGTTCTGCCCGAGGAGGGCGCCCTTGAGGTCGGAGCACTTCGGCGGCGCGGCCGACGCAGGCACCGCAGCGACGCTGGAGAAACCGACGAGCACAGCCGCCGTGGCAGCGAGAATCGACGTGGACAGACGCATTGATGGATTCCTCTTCGAGCCGGAGCGGCCCTGTAGCCGCCGAGGCCACAATACAGGCGACAGCAAACCGGCCCGCAGCGACGAATGCGAGTCGATCGCTACTCACCGTGAGGGTCGGCATATGAATGCCGTTGCCCGGCTTGCCGTGCCGGAGCCGATGCGGGTGATCACCACCGACACCTGCTGGGAACCACGCAACTTCAACCGTCGGCGCAGCGCATCGGGATCGACGTCGACGCCGCGCACCAGGATCTCGACGGCACCCGCGTCGTGAGCGGACAGCGCCTGACGCACCTTCTTCTCGTTGAAGGCGATCTCGTCGAGCACCTCGAAGCCGCGGACGCCGTCGGGAAGCCGGTCGCCAGAGAGGTAGGCGATGTCCTGGTCGAGCTGCCAGAGCCCGTGCCTGGCGGCGTAGTGCCGGACGAGTCCGGCGCGGACCACCGCACCGTCGGGGTCGACGATCCAGCGGCCCGCGGACGCGACGGGACACTGGTCGGGCTCTGCGTCGGTGATCTGTTCGGCGCCGTCGAGCATGGTGGCGCGACGACGCACGCCCGGCTCGGCCAGACCGGGTGACCACAGGCACGCTTCGCGCACACTGCCCTGCAGCGACGTGACCTCGATTTCGCCGTCGAACCCCAGCCGCCCGACCTCGCCGAAATCGATTCCAGGCGCGCACTTCACGACGAGGTCGCGGTTCCGATGGATGTCGAGCAGTCGATCCAGCGGCGGCGTGTAGTCCAATGGATCGAACCGGCGGCGCCCCCCACCTCGGCGGGCGGGATCGGCGAGGATCACGGCGTCGCGGGTGATGGGTCGCAAGGCGTCGGCACGACACAGCGGCACATCGCCCACGTTGTGCCGGGCCATCGCGAGCCGGACCGGATCGATGTCGCTACCCACCAGGTGAAGTGCCGAGTTCCGCAGCACGGCAAGCTCTGTGCCGACCGAGCAGGTCGCATCGTGCACGGTTGCCGCTGCGAGCCGCTGCGCCCGGTGCTCGGCAACCCGCTGTGCGGTCGCCTGTTGTAACGCGTCGTCGGTGAACAACCAATGCGACGGATCATCGAATTTGGCTGTGGCCCTTCGACGCAGCAGCACCGTCTCCACGAGGACCGCCGACCTGTCGCCGAACTGCCGTCGGATCGCCCCGATGTCGGAGACCCTGGTGGTGTCGGTCAGCCGGTAGCCGTCGACGTCGCGCAGCGCCTGCGCACCCGCCGCACTGCTGAGATAGGCGACGGCCGCGGCGCTGAAGTCTACGACGGCTTGACCCCGGTCACCATGACGTTGTAGAACCAGCCCTTCGGCACGACGCGCCGCCACACGTTGTGGTCGACCCAGCTCAGCGTCATCCAGCTGGAGAACGCGAACCTGGCCCAGCCCCAGCCCAGCCGGCCTGCAGGCACCGCCGCCTCGAACGTGCGAATCGGCCACCCGAGCATCGCGGCGGTGAATTCAGTTGTCTGAGTGGAGATGTCGACGGCACCCGCGCTGCGCGCCATGCGTTCCAGATCACCGGGTGAGAACGTGTGCAGGTCGACGATCGCTTCCAGCGCGGCCGCGCGCGAGGACTCGTCGAGCTCGGCCTGCGGCCGCCGCCAGCCGGACAGCCCCGGCAGCCTCGTCACGTTCGTCACTGCACGCCACGTCAGCGTCGACAGGGGCCGGGCGTAGTTCTCGCCGGAATTCGTGGGCTCGCCCGCGAAGATGAACCTGCCGCCGGGCTTGAGCACGCGCACCACCTCGCGCAGGGACAACTCCACATCGGGGATGTGGTGCAGAACGGCGTGTCCGACGACCAGGTCGAAGGTGTCGTCGTCGTAGGGGATGCGTTCGGCGTCGGCGACGCGGCCGTCGATCTCCAGGCCTAGGTTCTGGCCGTTGCGGGTGGCCACTTTGACCATGCCGGGCGACAGGTCGGTGACCGACCCGCGCCGCGCGACACCGGCCTGGATCAGGTTCAGCAGGAAGAAACCGCTGCCGCAGCCCAGCTCGAGCGCGCGGTCGTAGGGCAGCTTGCGAGCCTCGGAGACCGGCACGGTCTGGTCGAACAGGTCGCGGGCGTAGTCGACGCAGCGCTTGTCGTAGGAGATCGACCACTTCTCGTCGTAGCTCTCGGCCTCCCAGTCGTGGTAGAGCACCTGGGCGAGCTTGGAATCGTGGCGGGCCGCCTCCACCTGCTCCGCGGTGGCGTGTGGGTTCGGAGCCGGCTCGCCGGCGACATCGGGCCGAGTGCCGGGTTCCTTCAGATTCATGCAGGGCAGCCTAACGGCCGAACGAGGCCTTGGCGGCGGCCAGTACCTGCGGCGAGTGGTCCACCAATCGCCGCGCCCATGCCATCGCGGCGTCGTAGACCCCGTCGGGGGCCACCATCTCGTCGATCAGGCCGAGCGCCAGCGCCTCCTTGGCGCCGACGAAGCGGCCGGAGAACACCAGATCCTTGGCCTTGCTCTCCCCGATCGTGCGCGCAAGCCGGGTCGTCTCGGCGGGTGGGAGGCCCGCCAGGATCTCGGTCGCGCCGAACTTGACGTTGTCGCCTGCCACCCGCCAGTCGGCGGCGAGTGCCAGCGTCAGCCCGCTACCCAACGCATAGCCGGTGATCGCCGCGACTGTCGGCTTGGGGATCGCGCTGAGAGCCTCGACGGCATCCCTGCCGACCTCGGCGGCCCCGACGACCTCGTTCTCGTCGAACGTCTGCAACACAGCGCCGTCGTCGCCCGCGCAGAAGATCTCGTGTCCGCCGTACAGGATCACCGAGGCGATGTCGTCGCGCGAGCCGAGTTCATCTGCGGCTGAGATGAATTCGCGACACACCTGTCGCGTGAGCGCATTCGTCGGCGGCCTCGACAGCAGCAGCGTCGCCACGCCTGGGTGCTCGTCGAGGGTGTGGATGCTGACGAACTCCCTCACGGGGTGCGTCCCCCGAGCGCCTGGTTGTAGCGCTCGCCGTCGAAGAACTCGAACTCCAGATTGCCGTCGGTCATGCTCATGTTCGGCGAGATGGGCACGATCCGGCGTTCGACGGCGAGTATCTCGGCCACGCTGTGACCGGCCAGCGCGTCGAGCTGGGTCCACGTGGGCGGGAGCAGGAAGCTGCGCCGAGCAGAGAAGTCCGCGAGGGCGGCTTCCGGGGTGATCCAGTCGGCGTGGTCGGATTCGGTGTTGTCGCCGTCTGCGAGCTGACCGGCGGGAAGAGCCCCGACGAAGAAGTACGTGTCGTAGCGCCGGGTGCGTTCTTCCTTCGGCGTGACCCAGTTGGCCCACGGCCGCAGCAGGTCGGAGCGCAGCATCAGCTTCTCGTCCCGCAGGAATTCCGCGAACGACAGCTCCTTGCTGACCAGCGCCGCCCGCTGCGCCCGGTAGCTCGACGCGTCGTCGACGAGCAGATCGGGATCGTCGGCTGCGCCCGCGAACAGCACACCGCACTCTTCGAACGTCTCCCTCGCCGCTGCACAGACGAGCGCTTCGGCGAGGTCTGGCTCGGTGCCCAGCCGATCGCTCCACCAGTTCTTGTCCGGCCCGTGCCACGCGATGTCGGCGTTGCGGTCGCGGTCGTCGACGCCCCCGCCGGGGAAGACCATCACGCCGCCGACGAAGTCCATCTTGCGGTGGCGGCGCATCAGGAACACTTCGATATCGCGGGCGTGGCCGGGACTCTTGCCACGGATCAGCATCACGGTGGCAGCCGGCCGCGGGACGAGCGGGTCGTCGCTCATCATCGCCTCCTGTGCGCGGCCCGGCTTCTGGTGCGCCGGGCGAAGTAGCGGCCGTCGATGACGTCGAGGGCGATGGACTGGCCGAACGCCTTCGACAGGTTGTCAGAGGTCAACACGTCGGTCAGCAGTCCGCCGTCGACGATCCGTCCCTCCGACAGGATGAGGGCGTGGCTGAAACCGCGCGGGATCTCCTCGACGTGGTGGGTGACGAGGACGATCGCAGGGGAGTCGGCATCGGCCGCGAGGTCTTCGAGGCGGGCGACCAGTTCTTCGCGGCCGCCGAGGTCGAGCCCGGCGGCGGGCTCGTCGAGTAGCAGCAGCTCGGGGTCGGTCATCAGCGAGCGGGCGATGAGCACGCGTTTGCGTTCGCCTTCCGAGAGCGTCTCGTAGGTGCGCTCGGCGAGGTGTTCGGCGCCGACGCTTTCCAGCATGTCGATCGCCTGGGTGTAGTCGACGTCGTCGTATCGCTCCCGCCACCGGCCGAGCACCGCGTATCCGGCCGACACCACGAGGTCACGCACCACTTCACCGTCGGGTACGCGTTGCGAGAGCGCCGAACTGCTCAGCCCGACGCGGGCGCGCAGCTCCGACATGTCGGTACGGCCGAGCCGTTCGCCCAGCACGTAGGCGGTACCCGAGGTCGGATGCTCCATCGCGGCGGCGATCCGCAGCAGCGATGTCTTGCCTGCGCCGTTGGGGCCGATGACCACCCACCGTTCGTCGAGCTCCACCGACCAGGTGACGGGTCCGACGAGGGTCTGGCCGCCGCGCCGCAGCGTGACTCTGGCGAAGTCGATCAGCAGGTCTTCTTCGACGCTGTCGCTTCCGGAGTCGGGCACTTACTCATCGTAGTGAAGCGATTGGCCGCGTTTGGTTGCGCCTCGCGCCAGTTTCCGCGCCCACATCGCGGCGAGCCGCATCGACCGGCGCCCATCCGCTGCGTGCCAGCAGCCGCTCCGGCGTGATCGAGACGATGAACTGCACGAGCGGGCCGATGCCGAACGCGTACACGACGGTGCCCACGCCGACCGCGCCGCCGAGGAGCCAGCCGACGGTCAGCACGGTGGCCTCGATGGAGGTTCTGACGAGCCGGACGGAGCGGCCCGTCCGGACGACGAGGCCGGTCATCAGGCCGTCCCGCGGCCCTGGCCCCAGCCCCGCACCGATGTAGAGGACGGTGCTGATCGCGTTGAGGACGACGGCGCCGACCATCATCGCGATCCGCACCGGAAGCGCGCTCGGCGTTGGCATCAGCGCTAACGAGGCATCGACGGTCACCGCGATCACGATGACGTTGGCGACGGTGCCGATGCCGGGCCGGTTCCGCAGCGGGATCCAGGCCAGCAGCACCCCCACCCCGACGACGGCCGACGCGATGCCGATCGTCATCGGTGTTCGCAGCGCCAACCCCTGGTGGAAAACGTCCCACGGGTCGAGCCCGAGTTCGGCGCGCACCATCATCGCCATCGAGAAGCCGTAGCCGACGAGCCCGAGCAGCAGCGCACTGCCCCGGGCCGTCGCGCTACGCATGGTGCGGGAAGCGGATCCGTATCAGCTCGAGTTCGGTGCGCATCCGTTCGGCGTCGCGGTCGAGGAATTCAACGGGCATGCGTTCGGCGGGGCGGAAGAACCGGCCCCAGGTACGGGTCATTCTGGATGTCCAATGTGTGCTCATGACCAAATAATGCGACCAACTGGCTTGTTATTCCATATCCAGTTAGCGCATACTGGCCTGCAATGACCGTCGAAATGCACGCAAGAGCGCTCGATGTGGACCTGTTGGCACGCGAGCTGGGCAACTGGCGGACGTCCAGTCGTAGCGGCCCGGCGTACCACGGGCTTGCCGCCGCCATCCGGCTGCTGATCGTCGACGGACGCATCCCCGTCGGCGCCCGGCTGCCGAGCGAGCGGGCGATGGCCGACACGCTTCGGGTGTCCCGCACGACCGTCACCGCCGCCTATTCACAACTGCGCGACGACGGCTACCTCAATGCCCGCCGCGGCGCCCGCAGCACGACTGCCCTGCCTGTGGCACCGGTAGCCCGCACCGAGATCGCCGCGCCCGCAATGAGTCTGGCCGCCGCCGCGTTGTCGGCCCCGGCAGCGGCGGTCAGCGAGGCGTTCGTCGATGCGACACATGACGTGACCCCTTATCTGCACAAGGTCGGCCATGAACTCGTCGGCGTCGACGTGCTCCGCGAAGCCATCGCCGAACGGTATTGCGAGCGCGGTCTTTCCACCGAGCCCGACGAAGTGCTGGTGACGACGGGGGCGCTGCACGCGATCAATTTGATCCTGACCACCTACGTGCAACCCGGGGACCGGGTGCTGGTCGAGCAACCCACCTATCACGGCGCGCTGTCGTCGATCGCCACCGCTGGCGCACGCCCGGTTCCGGTGGCGATGACCGAGGACGGCTGGGAGCTCGACGCGATACATGCAGCCGTACAGCAGCTCTCGCCGAGCCTGGCCTACCTGATCCCGGACAACCAGAACCCGACCGGCCTGACGATGCCCGCGCACGATCGCAAACGGCTGGCGACCATCATCGCCGAGACCAGGACACGCACCGTCGTCGACGAGACGATCCTCGACATGTGGCTCGATGACGGGGTTCCCGAACCGATGGCCGCGGCGATGACGTCGAGGCGTGATCTGGTGCTGACAGTCGGTTCGATGTCGAAGTCATTCTGGGGAGGCCTGCGGGTGGGCTGGATCCGCGCCGAGCGCGCCACCATCGCCACCATCGCCGCGCTGCGCCCATCGGTCGACATGGGCACACCGGTCCTCGAACAGTTCGCCGCCGCACGGCTTCTCGCGCAGCGCGATCAGCTGCTTCCGGAACGGCGGGACATCCTGCGGGCGCGGCGGGCGTTTCTGCTGTCGCTTCTGGCGCGGCATCTGCCGGACTGGGCAGCCCGGACCCGGCGTCGGTGGCATGTCGTTGTGGGTGCGGTTGCCCGCGCCGATGAGCACGGCGCTGTCGGCGGCTGCGTCCCGGATGGGGTTGGAGCTGCCCGCCGGGCCACGGTTCGGCGTCGACGGCACGCTGGAACGCTTTGTGCGGGTGCCCTACGCGCTTCCCGAGGACGAACTGTCAGCGGCGATCGAGTTGCTGGCCCGCGCCTGGCACAGCGTCACCGGTTCGACCGCCCCGGAACCGACCACCATCGTGGTCTAGTCGGGGATCTCGACCCGGCGCAGCGTTCCGTCGATCGAATCGGCGGCCTCGATCTCGCCGCGGGTGATGCCGAGGATGAACAACACGGTGTCGAGATAGGGGTGGCTCAGCGACGCGTCGGCCACCTCACGCAACGCCGGTTTGGCGTTGAACGCCACGCCGAGGCCCGCCGCGGCCAGCATGTCGATGTCGTTGGCGCCGTCGCCGACGGCGACGGTCTGCTCCATCGGCACACCGGCCTGCTCCGCGAAATCCCTCAGCGCCTTGGCCTTTCCCGGCCGGTCGATGATCTGTCCGACGACACGGCCGGTCAGCTTGCCGTCGACGATCTCGAGCTGGTTGGCTGCGACGAAGTCCATCTCAAGCTCGTGTGCGAGCGGCTCGATGACCTGGCGGAAGCCACCGGACACGATGCCGCAGTGAAAGCCGAGGCGGCGCAGTGTGCGAATGGTGGTGCGCGCGCCGGGGGTCAGCTCGATCTGTTCGCCGACCTCGTCGAGCACTTCTGCGGGAAGCCCCTCCAGTGTCGCGACGCGGCGGTTCAATGATTCGGCGAAGTCCAGCTCGCCGCGCATGGCGGCTTCGGTGATCTCTGCGACGGCCGCGTGCGCGCCGACCCTGTGGGCCAGCATCTCGATGACCTCGCCCTGGATCAGGGTGGAGTCGACGTCGAACACGATGAGCCGCTTGGCCCGTCGCGACAGGCTGTAGTCCTCCAGCGCGATGTCCACGCCCTCGTCGACAGCGACCCGTGCCATCGCCGTCTGCAACTGCGCCAGCGCCTCGCCTCGAGGCACCGAGACCCGCAGCTCCAAACCCGTCACGGGATAGTCGGATACGCCGCGGATGAAGTCGATGTTGACCCCGAGCGCGGCCGCCTCGCGGGCCACCACGCCGAACGCCTCGGCGGTGATCGGCCTTCCCAGCACGACGATGGTGTGGGTGGACGGTTCGCGCAGCACCGGCATCTGATCGCTGGGCTCGATCGTCACATCGAGGCCGACCTCGTCGATGGCCTTCTCGACCTCATCGCGCAGCTCAGGACCTGCCGCGACCTCCGGGGTGCCCGACACCAGCACGCCCAGCGTCAGTCGCCCACGGATGACGACCTGTTCGACGTTGAGCAGCTCGACCTTGTGCCGCGACAGCACCTCGAAGAGAGCCGACGTCACGCCCGGTTGATCGACTCCGGTGACGGTGATGAGTAGCGATGAGCGCTCGCGTGAAGAGCCGATAGGTGCAGCCACATTTCGACTATCCACCCTGGCCGGCCCCCCGCCCGAGCATCAGGTTCTGACGTTCTCGTTGTCCAGCCGAGTGACGTCGCCGTCGTCAGGTCCGTGGCTGCGGCCGATGTGCGCCTCTGCGCGCATACGGTCCACCATGTGCGGATAGTGCAGCTCGAATGCGGGCCGCTCCGAACGGATTCGGGGCAGCTCGGTGAAGTTGTGCCGCGGCGGAGGGCAGCTGGTGGCCCACTCGAGCGAGTTGCCGTAGCCCCACGGGTCGTCGACCGTCACCGGCTCGCCGTAGCGCCAGCTCTTGAACACGTTCCACACGAACGGAATCATCGAGATGCCGAGCGTGAACGCGCCGATCGTGGAGACGATGTTCAAGACGGTGAACCCGTCCGATGGCAGGTAGTCGGCGTACCGGCGGGGCATCCCCTCGTCGCCGACCCAGTGCTGCACCAGGAACGTGAGGTGGAAGCCGATGAACGTCAGCCAGAAGTGCAGCTTGCCCAGCCGCTCGTCGAGCAGCCGCCCGGTCATCTTCGGGAACCAGAAGTAGATGCCCGCGTACGTGGCGAACACGATCGTCCCGAACAACACGTAATGGAAGTGCGCCACAACGAAATAGCTGTCGGTGACGTGGAAGTCCAGCGGCGGACTGGCCAGCAGCACGCCGGACAGGCCACCGAGCAGGAAGGTGACCAGGAAGCCGACCGAGAACAGCATCGGCGACTCGAACGTCAACTGCCCCTTCCACATCGTGCCTATCCAGTTGAAGAACTTGATACCCGTCGGCACCGCGATGAGGAACGTCATGAAGCTGAAGAACGGAAGCAGCACCGCGCCGGTGGCATACATGTGGTGCGCCCACACCGCGACCGACAGCGCAGCGATCGACAGCGTCGCGTAGATCAGCGTGGTGTAACCGAAGATCGGCTTGCGGGAGAACACCGGGAAGATCTCGGTGACGATGCCGAAGAACGGCAGCGCGATGATGTACACCTCGGGGTGGCCGAAGAACCAGAACAGGTGCTGCCACAACAGCACGCCGCCGTTGGCCGGGTCGTAGATGTGGGCGCCGAGGTGGCGGTCGGCGGCAAGGCCGAACAGCGCGGCGGTCAGCAGCGGGAAGGCCAGCAGCACGAGGATCGACGTCACCAGGATGTTCCAGGTGAAGATGGGCATCCGGAACATCGTCATGCCGGGGGCGCGCATGCACACCACTGTGGTGATCATGTTGACGCCGCCGAGGATGGTGCCGAGACCGCCGACGGCCAGGCCCATGATCCACAGGTCGCCACCGGCTCCCGGGGAGTGGATGGCATCGGTCAGCGGGGTGTAGGCGGTCCAGCCGAAGTCGGCGGCGCCGCCGGGGGTGATGAAGCCTGCGATCGCGATCGTCGCGCCGAACAGAAACAGCCAGAACGATAACGCGTTCAACCGGGGGAACGCCACGTCGGGGGCGCCGATCTGCAGCGGAAGCACCAGGTTGGCGAACCCGAACACGATCGGGGTCGCGTAGAACAGCAACATCACCGTGCCGTGCATGGTGAACAGCTGGTTGTACTGCTCGTTGGACAGGAACTGGAGGCCGGGCAGGGCCAGCTCGGTGCGCATGAACAGCGCCATCAAGCCGCCGATGAAGAAGAAGACGAAGCAGGCGACGCAGTACATGATGCCGATCAGCTTGTGATCGGTGGTGGTGATCAGCTTGTAGATGAGGCTGCCCTTGGGGCCCAAGCGCGCCGGGAAAGGACGACGGACCTCGAGTTCTCCGACTGGGGCGGGCGCTTCGGCTACCAACTCGTCCTCCAAACGTCTCTCGCGGGCATGCCCGCAATTCTGCGGCCAATCCTATCTCTGAGAACCGGCCACTGTCGCATGGGTCCTACAAACGGTCGTATTCGATGTGACCGTCGGCCGGGCTCCCGGGATGACCAGCCGCGACGTGCTCGGATGTTACCGTCGGCGCCGTGCTGATCCGCCGTCTGAGACCCGGCCCGATCGCGGCCGCGGCGGCCCTGTCGACCGCCGTCCTGGTGACCGCACTCGGCGGCTGCGGCCAACTCGGCGGCGAGACCGCCTCCCCCGCCGACGAGCCGACCGTCATCACCAGCACCACCCGGATCGCCGGGGCCGGTGTGCTGGGCAATCAGCGCAGGCCCGACGAGTCGTGTGCGGCCGATCCGGCGCCCGTTGACCCAGGCGGCGGCGACCGGGAGGTCCGCCACGCCGCGGGCAGCACGATCGTCCCGGCCGAACCGCAGAGGATCGCGGTGCTCTCCGGCGACCAGCTCGACGCGCTGTGCGCTCTGGGCCTGCAGTCGCGCATCGTCGCCGCCGCGCTGCCCGACGGCTCCGACGCTCAGCCGTCCTATCTCGGCACGGCCGTGCACGACCTGCCCGCCGCAGGCACCCGCAGCTCGCCCGATCTCGAGAAGATCCGCGCGGCGCGACCCGACCTGATCCTCGGGTCGGAAGCCCTCACCCCCGATGCGTACCCCCAGCTGTCGGCGATCGCCCCGACGGTCTTCACGGGTGCGCCGGGCGCCGCGTGGGAGGACAATTTGCGCACAGTTGGCGCGGCGACGTGGCGCGCGGACGCCGCCAACGGGCTGGTCGACGGCTTCGCGGCGGCCGCCGACAAGACCGGAACGGACAACGACGCAGCGCATTTCCAGGCGTCGGTCGTTCAGCTCACCGACACGACGATGCGGGTGTTCGGTCCTGACAGCTTCCCCGGCAGCGTGCTCGCCGACGTCGGAGTGGAACGGCCTGCGGCACAACGCTTCACCGACAAGCCGTACGTCGAGGTCGGCACCACCGCCCAAGACCTCGACAACTCCCCCGACTTCTCGCTCGCCGACGGCGATATCGTCTACGTCTCCTTCGCCTCGTCTGCGGCCAAGGATCGCGCGGGCGAGGTGATGGGCAGCGATGCGTGGAAAGACCTCTCCGCCACCAGGGACAACCGCGTCTTCGTGGTCAACAACGAGGTGTGGCAGACCGGCGAGGGCATCGTCGCCGCCAGAGGAATGCTGACAGACCTGCGCTGGCTCAACGCGCCGATCAACTAACGTCGGCACCGTGATCCACGTGCTGAAGTCGACCTACCTGCAATCGGCCGACGTCGTAGAACAGGCCCGTCCCGCGCATCTCGAGTTTTTGAAGGACGAGATCGCAGCGGGCCGTCTCCTGCTCGCCGGCCGACAGGAGGACGGTTCTGGCGGGCTTCTCGTCACCGGTGATATCAGCACCGAAGACGCCCAGGACCTCGTCGCGCGCGATCCCTACACCCACGCTGGCGTCGCGACCTACGAGCGGACCTCATTCAACGCCGCCTTGCGCGCACCAGGGCTTTAAGAGATTCCTCACAGCAACGCCGGGGATTACGGTCGGACAATCCTCGGTTGAACTGCACAGCCGCACCGTCGCGGCGAATTCACATGCCTGCGCTTAGCGCGCTGCCGCATGCCGTGAACAGCACCGAAGAGGATCGAAGAGGGATTTCCATGACGACCGCCGTTACCGCGTACGCCGCCACATCTGCCACCGAACCGCTGACCGAGACGACAATCACCCGCCGCGACGTCGGCGCAGGCGACGTCGCGATCGAAATTCACTTCGCCGGTATCTGTCACTCCGACATCCACACGGTGCGAGGCGAGTGGGGCGAGGTTGCGTACCCGATGGTTCCCGGCCACGAGATCGCCGGTGTCGTCAGCGAAGTCGGGTCCGCTGTGACCGGCTTCTCGGTGGGTGACCGCGTCGGCGTGGGCTGCTTCGTCGATTCCTGCCGCGAGTGCGAATACTGCCTCGCCGGTGAAGAGCAGTACTGCAACAACCCGGGCATGGTCGGCACCTACAACGGCATCGGCCGCGACGGCCAACCGACGCAGGGTGGCTACAGCGGCGCGATCGTCGTCGACGAGAACTACGTGCTGCGCATCCCCGACGCGATCTCGCTGGAGTCCGCCGCGCCGCTGCTGTGCGCCGGCATCACCACCTACTCGCCGCTGCGGCACTGGGGCGCAGGCCCCGGAACGAAGGTCGCGGTGATCGGACTCGGCGGTCTCGGTCACCTCGCGGTCAAACTGGCCGTGGCGCTCGGCGCCGAGGTGACGGTGTTGAGCCAGAGCCTGAAGAAGATGGAAGACGGCCTGCGCCTCGGCGCCACCGAGTATTACGCCACCAGCGACAGCGACACGTTCAAGAAGCTGGCGGGCACGTTCGACCTCATCCTGAACACTGTGTCGGCCAACCTCGACATGGCTGATTACCTGGGCCTGCTCACGCTGGACGGCACCCTGGTCGAACTGGGCATGCCGGAGAACCCGATGGCGGTTCCGGCCTCGGCACTGATCTTCGGACGCCGCCGCATCGCGGGCTCGCTCATCGGTGGTATCGCCGAGACGCAGGAGATGCTCGACTTCTGCGCCGAGCACGGTGTCGCCCCGGAGATCGAGGTCATCGAGCCGACCTACATCAACGACGCCTACGAGCGGACGATCGCAAGCGATGTGCGCTACCGCTTCGTCATCGATACCGCCTCGCTGCGCTGAGACGACGTCGATGGGTTAGTCGACCCGCCGGGTGGTTTGCCCGGATCGATGGCCGCTGACTGCTGCGGTGCTTGTAATCTCAGCCATGCGCGCGCAGTGATCACTTTCGAGTTAGGGGCCAATCGTTTTCGCCTGGTGGGGTCGGACGGTATATCGCTACCGATTCGCCGTGGTCGCGGTCATGGTGGCGCTCTGCCTTGGCAGCGGCATCTACGGCAGCAGCCTGGGCCAGCACGTCACGCAGAGCGGCTTCTTCGATGACGGCAGCGAGTCGGCGCAGGCGTCGCGTCTCGGCGATGAGCACTACGGTCGCGACACCTCCAGCCATATCGTCGCCATCTACACCGCCCCGGACGGCAAGACGGTTGACGACCCGGCGTTTCGCAAGAAGGTGCTCGACAACCTCGCGCAGGTTCAGGAGGACCACCCGAACGAAATTCTGCGGTCGATCGGCTACTTCAAGACCCCTGACCTGCTGCGCAACATGGCTGACGCGTCGAAGACGCACGCGTTCATGTCCATTCAGCTCAAGGGCGACAACGACGACCTGATCCTGAAGAACTTCAAGGCCGTCCAGCAGGATCTGTCCGATCCGGGCGTCGACGTGCAGTTGGCCGGGTTGTTGCCGTTGGCCAACGAGCTGACCGGAACCATCGCCACTGACCAGCAGCGCGCAGAGGTGCTCGCTCTGCCGCTGGTCGTGGTTCTGTTGTTCTTCGTGTTCGGCGGCGTGGTCGCCGCGTTCCTGCCCGGCATCATCGGCGGGCTGACGATCGCGGGCGCGCTCGGCATCATGCGGTTGACGGCCCTGTCGGTGCCGGTGCACTACTTCGCACAGCCGGTCGTCACGCTGATCGGCCTCGGCATCGCGATCGACTACGGCTTGTTCATCGTCAGCCGCTTCCGAGAGGAGATCGCCGAGGGCTACGACACCGAGACGGCGGTGCGGCGCACCGTGGTGACGGCGGGGCGCACGATCGCGTTCTCGTCGGTGTTGATCTCTGCGTCGGTCGGCGGCCTGCTGCTCTTCCCGCAGGGCTTCCTGAAGTCGCTGACGTACGCCATGATCGCGTCGGTCACGCTTGCGGCGATCCTGTCGATCACGGTGCTGCCGGCGATCCTCGGCATGCTCGGCCCCAACGTCGACGCCTTGAACGTGCGCACACTGCTGCGGATCCCGTTCCTGCGCGACAACGAAAAAACCAGCCGACTGATCAACTGGCTCGGCGACAAGCTGCAGAAGACCAAGACCAGCGGAGAGGTCGAGAACGGCTTCTGGGGCAAGCTGGCCGACCGGGTGATGAAGAGGCCGGTCATGTTCGCGGCGCCCATTCTCCTGGTGCTGATCATCCTGATCCTTCCGTTGGGCAACATCGCGCTGGGCGGCATCAGCGAGAAGTACCTGCCGCCAACCAACGCGGTGCGCCAGGCGCAGGAGCAGTTCGACACGACGTTCCCGGGCTTCCGCGTCGAGCCGATCACGCTGGTGATCAAGAGCAGCGACGGCAGACCCGTCACCGACGCCGAGGTCGCCCAGGTGCGCAGCGAGGCGCGCGCGATTCCCGGCTTCACCGAACCGAACAACGACCCGTCCAAGATGTGGCCTGAGCGCCCGTATCTCGACGGCGCGTCGAAGGACGAGTCGGTTCGCGTGATCCAGAACGGCCTCGAGAACCGCCTTGACGCCAAGGCGAAGGTCGACGAGCTCAGATCGATAGCCAAACCACACGACCTGGAATTGTTCGTGGGCGGCACGCCGGCGCTCGAACAGGACAGTGTGCGAACGATTTCGGCGAAATTGCCTGCGATGATCCTCATCGCGGTCTCGACGACGACGATCCTGATGTTCCTGGCGTTCGGTTCGCTCGTGCTGCCGATCAAGGCCGCGTTGATGAACGCGCTGACGCTGTGTTCGACGCTGGGCGTGCTGACGTGGATCTTCGTCGACGGGCACTTCTCGTCGTGGCTGAATTTCACGCCGACACCGCTGACGGCACCGGTGATCGGCCTGATCATCGCGGTGATATTCGGGTTGTCAACGGATTACGAAGTATTCCTGGTGTCCCGCATGGTCGAGGCCCGCGCGCGGGGAATGACCACCGAAGAGGCGATTCGGCACGGCACCGCGACCACCGGCCGTCTGATCAGCGCTGCGGCACTGGTTCTCGTCGTCGTCGGCGGGGCGTTCGCTTTCTCCGATCTGGTGATGATGCAGTACCTGGCGATCGGGTTGATCACCGCGCTACTGCTGGATGCGACCGTGGTCCGGATGTTCCTCGTGCCGTCGATCATGAAGCTGTTGGGCAACGACTGCTGGTGGGCGCCGCGGTGGATGAAGCGACTGCAGGAGACAGATCGGCCTCGGCGAGATCACTCTCGAGGACGAACGCAAGGCGTCGGAGGCGGCACCCGAGCAGTTGGACGAAGCGATGGCTTTCGGGACCGTCGTCGGCGCACCGACGTGGCAGAAGCCCGTGCATGATCCGTCCCGTCCGACGGCGGCGGCGTTGGCGCCCTCGGCGTCCGCCACGGCGGTCGCGCTTGCCGATCCGCCGGCCGATGATCTCGTCGCGCCGGTACCCACCGGTGGTGGCGATGAGGCGGCTGACGAAACGGAAGACGACCCCGAGGAGCACGCAGAGGACGAGGCCGAGCCCGAGGCCGAAGACGAACCCGTCGACGACGATTCATCAAAGTCGAGCGAGAACAATCCCAAGAAGTAAACACTGACCGATCGCACGCACGTCGACGGGCTTACGCCATCCCCGAAGGAGCAGCCCCGTCATGGCATCGCCTCGGCCCAGGCTGTGTGTCCCTCGAAGCCAAGCGATTTCGCCATGTCGCAGTAGCGTTCCCGGAAATGCGCGTACGCGGCGGCATCGTCGCGAGCCCGTGCCAGTAGAGCACGTAGCCGCAGCAGCCAGATGTCGCGCAAAGCCAAATCACCGTCGGTTGGCGCGGCGGCTAACCGCTCGATCGCGGCCTCGGCGTAAGCCACATCAGCCTCGGTCCCACGATCCAGCAGTGTCTCAACAAGAACACCGGTGGCAGGAATGCCCCACGACAGCAGTTGTCCCTCGCGAATCAGTTGGTCGACGGCGGTGCGCATGAGCAGTATCGCCTCATCGCGATCTCCACGTCGGGCCTTGCCGCGTGCCAAGTACACGTTGATAAGCCGTAACTCGCTCAGGCTGTGTCCGCGACGCAGAATCACGTCGCTGGCATCCTCCAGGAGCTTCTGCCCGCGGTCACGCTCCGCATCCGTGTGGCGGTGCACCAGCGCAAGGCCCGGAATTACCCGGGTGAAAACCAATGACGCCATATCGTCACTGGATCGTTCGACTATCCGCACCGCATTCTCGATCTCGCGCATCGCTCGATCATCGGCAGCCAACGCGCCCAACGGTATTCCCGGTAAGTAGACGTATCCGAGAACCAGGGCGTATGACAACGGGTCGGCGCTGCGGGCCATGGCCACGCCCTGGCGCAGGTCGTCTGGCCACCCCGGACGACCCAGGCAGTACCGGCCCAGAGCCCGCGTCGCGAAGGCGAGCGCCAACGGAGACCCCATCATGAAGTTCCCTTTCGACGGGTCACCGTCGGCCAGCTCGATGGCCCGCTGCGACCACCGCAGCACGTCACGCCACTCGCCGCTGTGAGCCTTGGCGTAGATTGCCGGGAAGGACAGCCCGACCGTCAACGTCGCATCGCCGATCGACTCGATGAGCTGCCACGCTTCCGATGCCAGCCGCGACGCCTCGCGAATCCGCCCCCGAAAACCGTGGTCGATCACCAGTCCCGCCATCGCGATGGCCAGCGACGCCTTGTCTCCGGCGGCGGTGCACAACTGGCGCAGTTCCTCGAAGCGATCGTCCGCCACGCTCACTCTCCAGGCGATCCCGCACAACATGGTGCGCGGCGCGATGCGCATTGCTGTCCGGTCGGCGTCCTCGGCCGGCACCGCGTCAGCGATCTCTCGGGCTCGTTCCCAACTTTGTCGGGCCGCGGCGATGTCGCGGTAGGTCGCCCACGATGCGGCGCGCATCTGCCACTGATAGGCGGCATGCAGATCGCCGGCGGCCTCGAGGTGTTCGGCGATCAAGGCGGCATTTTCGTCAGCCGCTGCCGGGTCACGTGATTCGATTGCGGTTCCGAGGCGCCGGTGCAGCTCGGCGCGATCGGATTTGAGCTGTGATTCGTAGGCCACCGCGCGGATCAGTGGATGACGAAAGGCGTACTCGGCGATCGGGGTGAATCGCACCTGGTCGATCAGCTCCGCGACCACCAACTCGTCGACCACAGCATCGATGCCCAGCGCGTCCAGCAGTCCGGTGCCGAAGCGAGCGCCGATCACCGACGCTGCGTTAAGTGTTTGCTTGGCCGGATTGGTCAGCCGGTCGATGCGTGCCTCGATGGCGGCCTGCACCGTAGCCGGCACACTCACGCCGGCGACATCCGCCTCACACACGTATGCACCGTGCTCACCCGTTAGCACGCCGCGCTGAACCAACTCGCGCACCATCTCCTCAGCGAAGAACGGATTTCCGGCCGTCCGCTCGGCAATGATCTCCGCTAATTCCAGCACCGAGGGATCCGATCCCAGCAATTCGCCGATCAATGCCGCGGTGTCCGAATCACTTAGTGGCGCAAGCGCGATCGTATGCGCGGCGTGCACACGCGTCAGCGCCCCCTCGTACTCGGGGCGGGCGGTGATCAGAACCATCAGCTTGGATCGCGGCACCACCGTGAGGAGCTCGGCCAACATCGACTCGCTGGTCGCATCGATCCATTGCGCGTCCTCGATGATGAACATCGCCGGTTTCGTGCGCGCCAACGACGCTGTATTGATCAGTGCTGTCAAGCGGCGCCGCCGCGCATCCGGGTCAATCTGGGGCAGCAGCACATCTGGATCGGCGATGCCGAGCAGATCATCAAGCAGCAGCAGATCCTGCGGGTCGGCATCCGGGACCTCTTGCCTCGCCCGATCCCGGGCGGCTTGGCCGGCCAAGTCAGCCACCCCGCTGCCCGCCCGCAACAGCCGAGTCACCGCATGGAAGGGGACGTCACGCGCGTGCGACTCGCAAAAGGTCCAGAACACCTCGACCCCGCGACTGGCGGCAAGCGCTGCGGCTTCGCGAGCGACCCGGCTCTTGCCGATGCCCGGAGGTCCCACCACATTCAAAACACCACCGCGGCTTTCGATTGCGCGGGCGACGAGGGCGTCGATAACCGCCATTTCCCAGTTCCGACCGACCAGGCTCGCTTCGGCGCGCCCGGCCAGACCATCGCGCGAGCCGATGCCCAGCAGTCGGCGCGCTGGCACCTGGTTGTCCTTGCCCTTGACCGTCACGAGTTCGGTGTCGGCGAGCAACGCGGCATGCTCGACCAAACGAGAGGTGGATTCGGACAGCATCACCCCGCCCGGGGGGGCGACCGACTCCATCCGCTGGGCCATACCCACTTGCTCCCCGATCGCGGCGTACCCCGAGACACCCGAACCCATGTCGCCGGCAACAACCTGGCCCGAATTAAGGCCCACCCGCAGCCGCAGCGATATGCCGTCACGGCGTTGCACCTCGCCCGCCAACCGGTTTGTCTCCTCCTGGATGGCCAGCGCGACCAGGCACCCCCGAAAAGCGTGATCCTCCAACGCCATCGGCGCTCCGAACAACGCCATCAGGCCATCACCGGTGAACTTCTCCATCGTGCCGCCGTACCGCTGCACCACCGCCGCGCCGCGGCCGACCAGCTCGGCCATGATCTCGCGCAGCCGCTCCGCGCCTACCGCTGCCGCGATGTCCATCGAGCGCACCACGTCAGCGAATAGCACTGTGACTTGCTTGTACTCCGCAGATCGGCTGACCTGTGTGACCGGTGCACCGCACTCGTTACAGAACTTGGAGTTCGGCGGCAGTTCGGTGCCGCACGACCCGCACGACAGCCCCGCCGCTGTCAGCGCACCAATACCGTCCCTAGTGACGTCCACGTCAGTATCGTGTCACCGCTGGTCAGCGAAGTCCGTCGTATCGACGAGCCGGCATGGAAGTTTTGAGACTCGCGTATGCGTGTCTTGAGACGCTCGTGCCAGAGGCACCACGATGCTCTCTCAAGGCCGCCACCGCCGCTATTCGCGGCGTCGCACTCGTGCTCTGTCATTCAATGCTCAATGCCGATGCAGGTACCGAGGCCAAAAGAATGGCGCGGTCGGCATCTTCGCCGTCATCTACTGGCGGTCGCCGACGCGCACCGAGAAGTCCCAGCCCGGTCAGCCGTTCTTTTTGCTTCCGTTGGGGCCGTTCGTATTCTGGTTGTTCGGGCCAGGGCTGGGGTTCTGGTTGCTTGCACCGGGACTGCTGGCGGTCTGGTTGGCTGCGCCGATGCTGCGGCCGTTCGGATTGTCTGCGCCTACTAAGACGCCGTTCGGATTCGTCCGGAAGCACGCCGAGGAAGTGCACTCGTCTTCGTCTTCGAGAATCTCTCGGGTACAGGACTCGGGGTCACCACTGAGAGCACATCTCCTGAGTATGTCGTCGACCCCCGAGTCAGGATTCGGATCGGTGGCCGGGGCGGCATTGACCGGCGCAGCAATGAGGATACTGGCTGCAGCGGCAGCGATGATTGCGCTTAAAAATGGGCGAACGAACTTTCTCATGAAACCCTTCGCAGTCTGATGGGCGAAACTTCAAGAACGGTAACGTTGCACGTAACGGGCGGGAATCCGCTACCCTAGCAAAAATTATCGCACCCGTGAAAAAGTACTTCCCGCCGCAAGTACATCCCAAGGAAAGCCATCGTTCGTGCTTCATGACCACGGGCAAGAGCTAAGCTTCGAACAACCATTCAGTAGATTGCCTAAATTTCTGCGCCGTCGCGTCGGCGTGTGATCAGAGAAGAGCCCACCTCGGCAATAGGCGGCCGACAGTCCACCGCCGTGCGTGAATCGAGGACTTCGAGCTGGATGCCTGCCACGTCTTCAACCTCGCCGAGCAGACCCGCCAGCGCGTCACCGTGGCCGATGTCGAGCATCACCCTGGCCACACTCGCCGATCACACCGCCGGGAGGCTTCCCGCTGGGATAGTGGCTACCCGGCAGACGGCGTTGACCACACCTTGTCAACGCTGATCTTCAACCGCGTGCTAAACGCGGCCAGATACTCGTCGCCCATCCCGATGCTGCTGGCGTAGTCGTGGTACTTGGCCTGATATTGCTCGTCTGCAAGCGAATCGGCCCCGACCGCGTCGACTCTGGCAGCACCGGCGATTACGACGGTCCCCCTACCGTTGCCATCGGAGTCAAGATTCAGGCTGACCTGCGGGCGGGCCTTGATGTGCGCGATCTTCGCGGCTTTCGGCATCGAATACACGGTCACCTCCTTGCCGTCGAAGAAGAACCACACGAGTCGGGGTACAGGCTGGCCGGATTTCGCCACGGTGGTCAACCACACGTAGCGATCCGATTCGAGCCTGCGGGAAACCTCTTGCGTCAGTTCGGCTGTCATGATCGCGAATCTAGTCCTAACCGGTACTGTTCGGTCCCGATCGTGGAGTGGTCGGCGTGACCAACGTCGTGGCCGAGCTGAGCCAGATCGCACCGCCGTCGTGGACGGGCAACCAGGCCCGCGACGCCCTGCTGGTTATTTGGCCGCCTGGTTCAAGCAGTCAGCCATCATTTAGTACGGCCCGAGGCATAGCGACGAGATCGGGATCATCTGATGACGGCCCTGGCCGGGTGGTACCAGGACCCCAGTGGCCCTGCGGTCAGCGTTATTCCGACGGTCAGTGGTGGACTACCACTTCACGCCCGCCCTGCCGTTTATGCCGAATCCCGCCACGGCGATGGAGGTGGCCAAAGAAAATGTGGGCACAAGCCCAGAGAGGCTACTTCGGGGCTATTTGCCGACGAGACAACAACGACGACTACGACCTCTCACCAGTGAAGACTAGAAGTCCCAGTCCTCGTCTTCGGTGTTGACGGCCTTGCCGATCACGTACGAGGAGCCCGAGCCCGAGAAGAAGTCGTGGTTCTCGTCTGCGTTGGGACTCAGCGCCGAGAGGATCGCCGGGTTCACATCGGTCTCGTCGCGCGGGAACAGCGCCTCGTAGCCGAGGTTCATCAGCGCCTTGTTGGCGTTGTAGCGCAAGAACTTCTTGACGTCCTCGGTCAGCCCGACCTCGTCGTAGAGGTCCTGGGTGTATTCCACCTCGTTGTCGTAGAGCTCGAAGAGCAACTCGTAGGTGTAGTCCTTGAGCTCGGCCTGCCGCGCGGGGTCCTCCATCGCCAAGCCCTTTTGGTACTTGTAGCCGATGTAGTAGCCGTGCACCGCCTCGTCGCGGATGATCAGCCGGATCATGTCGGCGGTGTTGGTCAGCTTGGCGCGGCTGCTCCAGTACATCGGCAGATAGAAGCCGGAGTAGAACAAGAAGCTCTCCAGCAGCGTGGAGGCCACCTTGCGCTTCAGCGGCTCGTCGCCCTTGTAGTACTGCATGACGATCTCGGCCTTGCGCTGGAGGTTCGGGTTCTCCTCCGACCAGCGGAACGCGTCGTCGATCTCGGCCGTCGAGCACAGCGTGGAGAAGATGTTGCTGTAGCTGCGGGCGTGCACGGACTCCATGAACGCGATGTTGGTGTAGACGGCTTCCTCGTGCGGGGTGATCGCATCCGGGATCAGGCTGACCGCGCCGACCGTGCCCTGGATGGTGTCCAGCAGCGTCAGGCCGGTGAAGACCCGCATGGTCATCTCTTTTTCGTGCGGGGTCAGCGTGCCCCACGACGGGATGTCGTTGGACACCGGGACCTTCTCCGGCAACCAGAAATTGCCGGTCAGCCGGTCCCACACCTCTGCGTCTTTCTCGTCCTGCAGCCGGTTCCAGTTGATGGCCGATACACGGTCGATCAGCTTGATGCCATCACCCACGACGAACCCCTTCTCACCTGCACGTTTTGTCGGTCTATAGCTGTTCTACAGGCCGCCACTGACACTACCCCTGGGGTTCGGTTTCCCGCCGCAACACAACATGATGTGTCTGGCGTGTCGCGGAACTAAACAGCAACGGGGCGCCCGACTCCGAAGAACGTGTACTCCGAGGGCTTGAACTCCCTGGTCGCAAGCCAATACTCCGAGGCCAGGCCCGACCACAGCGAGCGGTTCACGCCGTGGGAATCGAGGTACCAACTCTGGCAACCTCCGGTGTTCCACACCGTGGTGGACAGGTCGTCCTGCAACTCGTCGTTGAACCGGTCCTGCGCCGCGCGGGTGGGCGCCAACGCGGCAGCGTCTGCCTTGTCCGCCGCGGCGATGGCGTCGGCCACGTATCCGATCTGTGCCTCGATCATGAACACCACCGAGTTGTGGCCGAGGCCGGTGTTCGGGCCGAGCAGCAGGAACAGGTTCGGAACGCCGGCGACGGTGACGCCGCGATGGGCCATCACCCCCTCGCGGTTCCATCGGTCGCCGAGGTCTTCACCGCCTGCACCCTTGATCTCGAGGTAGGCGTACCAGTCGGTGACGTGGAACCCGGTCGCGCAGACGATGGCGTCGACGTCGCGTTCGGTCCCGTCGACGGTCACGATCCCCTTACTGGTGACCCGCGCGATACCGTCGGTGATCACCTCGGCTCTGGGATCGGCGACCGCCTGATAGAAGTTGTCCGAGATCAGGATTCGCTTGCAGCCGGGTTTGTAGTTCGGCGTCAGCTTTTTCAGCAGCTCGGGATCCTTGATGTACCGGCGCATGTTGGCCTTGTACATCAAGCCCGCGACGTTCATCAGCTCCGGTCGCTTCGCCAGGGCGATCGCACGGCTGTCCAGGGCGGTGTACGTCGCTGCACGCAGCGCGGCGCGCAGGCCCGGCACGAAGCGGAACGCCCGCTTCAGCGCGTCGGGAAAGGCGAAGTTGATCCGCGGCTTGATCCAAGCGGCGGTGCGCTGATAGACCTGCACGCGGCTCGCGATCTTGATCAGCTCGGGCACCACCTGGATCGCGCTGGCGCCGGTGCCGATCACGGCAACCTTCTTGCCCGTGAGGTCGACGGTGTGGTCCCACTGCGCGGTGTGGAACACCGGGCCGTCGAACTCGGAGAGGCCGGGGATGTCGGGCAGCGACGGGATGTGCAGCGCTCCCGCGCCTGAGATCAGAAACTGGGCGACGTATTCCTGACCGCCGTCGGTGAACACGTGCCACCGGTACTCGGCGTCGTCCCAGTGCGCCCGCACCACCTTGCGACCGAACAGGATGCTCCGGCGGAGTCCGTAGCGGTCGGTGACGTCCTTGAGGTAGTCGAGAATCTCGCGCTGGGGCGAGAACACGTAACCCCAGTCCGGTTTCGGCGCGAAGGAGAACGAGTACAGGTGCGACGGCACATCGCAGGCGGCGCCCGGATAGGTGTTGTCCCGCCACGTGCCGCCGACCTCGTCGGCCTTCTCCAGGATCAGGAACTCCACGCCCTGCTTTTGCAGCGCGATGCCCATCCCGAGACCGGAGAAGCCGGTCCCGATGATGAGCGCGCGGGTGTGCACTGGCTCGGTCATGAAGCTGCCCTGCCTCCTGTAGGCCGAACCCGGGATCGGCGGTACCGGGTAATCGTCGGCATCAGGGTACCGCGCGCTTTCCGACCACCCCGGACGTGTGCGGTGCCCGCGAGACGCTTGGTTAGTCATCTCGCGGGCATCGTCGCGCTACTGCGTCACCGCCTTGAAGCGCCTGGTGCGGACCGTCGGTGCAGGACCCACACGGTGGCCACCGTCAGGACGACGGCGAACGTTGCCAGCGCGATGAGGTTGGCGGCAGTGCCACCGCTGAAGGTGTCTCGGTAAGCGGACATCGCAGGCAACGAGGTGGTGAACCGGTCGAGGTCGAGATCGCGGCCAAGCGCCTCGAACGCATGACGATTGGCCAAGCCGAAGCTCATCAGGCGTCCCGGGGTCGCCATGTCGTCGACGGGAACGATCGCCCCACCGAACAGAACCTGGGGGAAGCACAGCATCGGCAGGGCCAAGGCCGCCTGCGCCGCGTTGGAGACGGCCGCCGAAGCCAGCAGTCCCAGCGCCAGCGCGGACGTCGCCTCGACCACGATCGTCACGAACAGCAAGGCGTACACATGCCAGCTCATCGCGGGAAGGCGCCCGAGCAACCTCAGCACGCCGAGGAGCACCGCACTCACCAACGCCAAGACGGGAAGCAGCGCTGTGACTTTGGAGGCCACGTAGGCCCCGACGCTGAGGCCGGCCAACCGCTCCCGCCTGAACACCGCCAACTCACCGACGATTTGGAGCAGGCCGTACGTCAGGCCGAAGAAGAAGCCGTCGAACGCGATCCAGAACACGATCTGGGCGGGCCCGATGTCGGCCGCACCGCTCGGGTCGAAGGCACCACGCTTGAACAGCGTCGCCATCATCACCGTGACGAGCACCGGCGAGCCGAGCAGGATGGCGAGGGTCAGCCGGTTGCGGAAGAGGACATCGACATTGCGCCGTGTCAGGAGCCACCACTGCCGGACCGCGCCGGTGTTCTTGGCCTGTGGTGGGCGGGCCGGTATCGGCGTTATGTCCTGGCCGTTCTGCGTTCTCGGCGAGAGACTTCCGGTGAATCGGTTCGCCCAGATCTTCGGGCTGGCCTCGTTGGCGAGCTTGTCGTAGATCTCGTCGAGATCCCGGACGTCGAAATAACGCCGCGCATCGGCCGGACTTCCGGTGAAGGCGAGGTGCCCGTCGCGAGCGAGGAACACCACCCGATCACATTTGTCGATATCGGTGGGCTCGTGCGTCGTCACAACCACCGTGACTCCCCGCCGGCTCAGCCCACGCAGCAGACGCATCACGTCGGCTGCGGTCGATGGGTCGAGCCCCGACGTCGGTTCGTCGAGGAAGAACAGACTCGGCCGGGTCAGCAGTTCGACCGCGATGCTGGCCCGCTTGCGCTGGCCGCCCGACAGTGCACGGACCGGTACCTCAGCCCGGTCAGCCAAGTCGAGATCTCGCATGGTCTCCTCGACCACACGGTCCGCCTCGGCCGCAGAAGTGCCGGCAGGCAGCCGCAGTCGGGCCGCATAGCGCAGCGTCCGGCGAAGCGGCATCTCCAGATGGATGATGTCGTCCTGCGGCACATACCCGATGCGGGCGTCCATGCTCGCTCGCGCTCCGCGAATGACGCCGTCGTGCCAAACCTGACCGCTGGACGGCGGTTGTAGTCCCGCGAGGGTCTCCAGCAAGGTCGTCTTCCCCGCGCCACTGCCGCCCGCGACGGCGACCAGCTCACCTGGCTTGACCGTTAGCGACAGCTTCTGCAGGATTTGCCGACCGCTGGCATGCCTGCTCACGTCGATTGCATCGATTCGCCCGCCGCGCTGGGTCTTCGGCACCGCATCAAGGGGTGTGCCTACTGCGATTTCGGTCATGATTGAGGCCTCCGTAATAGCCAATGGCTGATGTCAGGCCCTGATCATCGGCGCGCGGGATCGGAAATCGCATGGGGCGTTTGCCTCAAACGGCGCGACCTACGTCGTCGCCTGCACGGAAGAGCCCGCCAGACCGCGGTCGATCGCCGCCAGCGTCGCCTGCGTACGGTTGTTCACTCCCAGCTTGGTGTAGAGGCGCTCGACATGGTTGCGTGCCGTCTTCTGCGCAATGAACAACTCATCGGCGATCTCCCGATTCGACCGGCCCTGCGCAACGAGTCGCAGCACCTCGACCTCCCGAGCGGTGAGGCCCGCTGAGAAGGGCGCCCGCTTCGGGGATCGGTGACCGGCGGTGGTCAACACCGCTTCCACCGACTCTGCATCGTGATGTCCGGCGCGCACCTCTCGTCGCAATTCGTCTGCGGCGTCGGCGGAGTCGAGAGCGGCGCGGCCAGGACGTGTTTCCCGTAGCTGCTGATAGGCGACCGCCGCGGCGAGCATCCGGTCATGTGTCGTCAGCTCTGCACCGGCCAAGCCTCGGGGGAAACCCGATCCGTCGATCCGTTCCTCGTGCTTGGTCGCGAGGGACACCACCGATTCCAGGCCCTCCACCCGGCTCAGGATCCGCCCGGTCAGATACGGATACATTCGCATCCGCTCCGATTCGGCGGTGGTGAGCGTTCCCGTCTTCTCCCAGATGTGGTTGGGCACACCCAGTTTGCCGAGACCGTGCACGAGGCCTGCCCGGTAGAGCCGGGTCACCTCAGTATCGGGCATCCGCCGAATTCGGGCGGCAGCGGCCGCCAACTCGGCGACGCCTCGCGAGTATCCCGGCGAGCTGGGACATTTGAGGTCGACGAAATCCGCCATGGCACCGAGTAGTTCGTCGATCTCATTGCCGACCAGTGTCCGGCCACGATCCGGAGCCTGCGCCAACGCGGCTGTCCAGACGTCGATCTCGAGTAACCCGTCGACGATGTCGGCGGCATTTCCCTCGAAGACGTCCGCTACCTCGGGGCTGAACTGTGTGCCGCGTCGAGCGCGCACGACGTCGACCGCCCGTTCGAAACCACCCGTGCGGAGGTGCACCTCGACGACATCGGCGAGCCGCACGATGTGGATCTCGAGCGGGATGTCGCATCCGCGAGCGCCGTTGGGCATACCCTTGCCGTCCCAGCGCTCGAAGATGAACGTCAACGCATCGCTGACTTGCGGGTCCAGCCCCATCCTGTCGGACAGGACTCCTGCCGACGAACAATGCGAATTGATCAGCTTGGCAACCTGATTGCGGGCGGTGAGCACGAAGGCGGCCGAACGAATGCCGCGTTCCCACGCCGGCATCCCACGGCCGACGTGATTGACCATCAATCGCAGGAACGGCAGACCAGCCATGTCCACGTCATACGTGTCGGCCCGGAACGCGATGTCATCTCCGAACAGCGCCGAGAGCTCGTGGGAATCCGCATGACAACCGATCCAGCCGACCAGATTGGCGTAGTAGACCGTCGCCCGCTGTTGTGCGTCGAGTCCCATCCGCTCGGCGATGCGGGCCGCGAGCAACGAGGACCGCAGCATGTGTTCCATCGGTTGTCCGAGGCCGAGGTCAATTGCCAGCGATACCGCGGCCAGCAACTCGGCTCTGCGCAGGCCTTTGCCGGGTTCACGCAGCGGCCCAGTGGTTTGCACTCACTCATTTTCCACCCGAAACGGGCGACGTTCGCGCGAATGCGCAGTTCAATGCCCCGACTGGGGCGCCTGCCGCCCAGAGTTGAGGCACCTGCCTCATGCGCCGATCCGCCATGGGAGTCGATCATCGTGGCCATGAATACCGCCAACGACTCCACGAGCAGCGCACCTGTGGTCGAGCAGAACGGATGGGACACAGTGCTGACCGACGGCCATGCGTCGTTGGTGAGAGCGCGAAAGCTGTTTCGCTATCTTCCGTCAGAACCCCGCTGCAAGGTCTGCAACAACCCATTCGGCGGCCTGGCTGGGCGAATTCTGGCCGCCGCCGGTTTCACTCCGTCGCGAAAGAATCCCAATCTGTGCAGCCGGTGTTGCGATTCGCTGCCCGCGGGCGGCAGCGAAGTCGACATCGCGATCCTGTTCGCCGATGTTCGCGGGTCCACCGCCCTCGGCCGTAGCAGCGCCGCGACAGACTTCGCCTCGTTGCTCAACCGGTTCTACATCACCGCGACGCGGACCCTCCTGCGGCACGACGCGGTGATCGACAAGCTCATCGGCGACGAGGTGATGGCCTTCTTCGTGCGCGGTATCAGTGGCCCTGAGTACCGCAGCCGCGCCGTCGAGGCCGGGATCGATCTATTGCATGCAGTCGGCTACGGCAGTGACGACGGACCGTGGCTTGAGTTGGGGGTCGCGGTGAACGCGGGCGTGGCGTTCGTCGGCAACGTGGGCGAATCAGTGGTCGACTTCACCGCCCTGGGCGATCCCGTCAACGTCTCGGCGCGGATGCAACAACACGCCGTCGGCGGTGAGTTACTCGTCGCATCAGGGGTGGCCGACGACTTGATGACTGAAGCGTCGCGGCGCCAACTCGATCTGCGTGGCTACGGCCAGCCGGTCAATGCATTCGTGCTGACCGCCTGAGATACCCGAATTCGGTCAGGCAACGGGCTGTTGCCTGTGCACCGCCGTGTGAATGGGCTGATCGGCTTCGATCTTGATGCCGAGCAGGTCGCCGGTGCCGATGATCGCGCCCATCATGATCGTCGACAGATGGGCGACAAACGTGTCGGCCGCCATCCGGCGGGGACTGTCGTTGTCGGCGCCCAGCCACCAGTCCGTCGCCGATGCCGCGGTACCGAAGATCGCAAACGCCGCCAACTCGAAGGACGCCGGGTCGAGTTGCATTTCCTCGAGCTCGCTGCTGACCATGTCGGCGATGGCGAGCGTGATGTCACGGCCCTTGTTGACCGTCGCCATCGCGGCCGCGGACTGGTCGGCGAATCTGCCCTGGAGCAGGAAGCGAACGACATTGGGGTGCTGGCCGACCAATTCGACGTAGTGCTCGACACCGCGTACGACGATTTCGCGTGCCGAATCGGTTTCCACGTTGACCGACGGGATGATCGCCGACCACAGCATGTCGCGCATCCGCTGGCCGATCGCCTGGAACAGATCCGACTTGTCGGTGAAGTGCCGGTAGATCTTCGGCTTGGCCGTACCCGCTTCCTCGGCGATCTCGCGCAGCGACAATTCCGGGCCGAGGCGGTCGATGGCGCGGAAGGCGGCGTCGACGATCTCCGCCCGCACCTTCTTGCGATGTTCACGCCAGCGTTCACTTCGAGCGTCGACCTTCACGCTCGGTTCATGACCGGAGCGTGACTTCGGCCTTCCGCGCATTTGGACCACTGTACCCGCCCGGGACTCTCTGACCTGCTCAGACCGTGGCCGAACACGCCGCAGCGAGGCGTTCGGCCCGGGAGATGACCTGCGGCGACTTGGGTACTATCTCACCCGACAGCCAACCAATGAGACGAGAGTTATGACTCAGCGATACGACCTGGTCATCGCCGGCGGAGGCCCGTCGGGCTCGGCCGCCGCTTGGCAGGCCGCGCAGACCGGCGCCAAGGTAGTGGTGCTCGACAAGGCGGAGTTCCCCAGGGCAAAACCGTGCGGCGACGGCCTGACCGCCCGCGCCGTCAGCTACCTGCAGAAGATGGGCCTGGCCGACGAGGTCGCCACCTTCCACCGGGTCAACCGCGTGACGGTGTTCAGCCCCAGCCAGTGGGAGCTGTCGTTCCCCAAGCGCCCAGGGATGCCCGACCACGGTCATACCGTCAGCCGCGAGCACCTCGACACGGTTCTGCTCAAGCACGCCGAGTCGGCGGGCGTCGAGGTGCGCCAGGGCGCCGAGGTGACCGGACCCGAATTGGACGCGAACGGCCGCGTGGTGGGCGTCGTCCTCAAGAGTGGCGAGAAGGTCTACGGCGACGCGGTCATCGCCGCCGACGGCGCCTACTCCCCCATCAAGCGGGCGCTGAAGATCGATTCCGAATACAACGGCTACTCGGCGATCGCGATCCGCTCGGAGATGCACGCCAACCGGCCGGACTCCGACTCGTTGGACATCTACCTGAAGCTGGAGTTCCAGGGCGATCAGCTGCCCGGCTACGGCTGGGTGTTCCCGATGGGCAACGGCGTCTTCAACATCGGTCTCGGCTACGTCAACAGCTACAAGAACTGGCAGTCGATCAACGCCACACAGTTCCTCGGCGACTTCCTGCGCACGCTGCCCGGCGACTGGGAGCTGCCGCCGATCGAAGAGCTGAAGAAGAACAAGAGCGTGCGGGCGTGGCGGTTGCCGATGGGCTTCACCGCATGGCCGCCGTGGCGGCCCGGTGTCCTGTTCACCGGCGACTCGCTGGGCGCCGGCAAGCCGGCGTCAGGTGCCGGTATCTCCAAGGCGCTCGAATCCGGTCTCGCCGCGGGCGAATGCGCGATCGCCGCGTTGCAGAACGGTGGGCCGGACGACTTCACCAACTACGCACAGCGGATGGAAGCGGCGTGGGGCAGGGAGTACAAGCGCGGCCGCTACTTCCACAAGCTGGCGGGCATTCCGGCCGTCGCGAACACCGGTATCAAGTTCATCGACAACGCGTTCTTCCGCGACCGGATGCTCAAGGCGCTGTACAAGAAGGAACAGGGTCCGCAGCACAAGTACAAGTAGGAAGCGTCGCCGCGCGAGTGTGCGGTTTTCGTTCACGAGGACGGCGATTCGCGTACGAAACGGCACGTTCGCAGTCAGCCGGCGCCTACAGCATGCAGCTGACGCAATCCTCCACCTCGGTGCCCTGCAGCGCCATCTGCCGCAGCCGGATGTAGTACAGGGTCTTGATGCCCTTGCGCCACGCATAGATCTGGGCCTTGTTCACATCGCGGGTGGTGGCGGTGTCCTTGAAGAACAACGTCAGCGACAGGCCCTGGTCGACGTGCTGGGTCGCGGCGGCATACGTGTCGATGATCTTCTCGTAGCCGATCTCGTAGGCATCCTGGTAGTACTCGAGGTTGTCGTTGGTCAGATACGGCGCCGGATAGTAGACCCGGCCGATCTTGCCTTCCTTGCGGATCTCGATCTTGCTCGCCACCGGGTGGATCGACGACGTCGAGTGGTTGATGTAGGAGATCGACCCGGTGGGCGGCACCGCCTGCAGGTTCTGGTTGTAGATGCCGTGCTTGCCCACCGACTCCTTGAGCTTGACCCAATCCTCCTGCGTCGGAATGCGAATGCCCGCCTCGGCGAACAGCTCCTTGACGCGATCGGTCTTGGGCTCCCACACCTGCTCGGTGTACTTGTCGAAGAACTCCCCCGACGCGTACTTCGAGTTCTCGAAGCCCTTGAAATGAGCGCCGCGCTCAATGGCGATCCGGTTGGACGCCCGCAGCGCGTGATACAGCACCGTGTAGAAGTAGATGTTGGTGAAGTCCACACCCTCTTCGGAGCCGTAGTGGATCCGCTCGCGCGCCAGATACCCGTGCAGGTTCATCTGGCCGAGGCCGATCGCGTGAGAGTCGTTGTTGCCCTGCTCGATCGACGGCACCGACCAGATGTGGGTCTGGTCGCTCACCGCGGTCAGCGCGCGGATCGCCACCTCGATGCTCTGCGCGAAGTCCGGCGAGTCCATCGTCTTCGCGATGTTCATCGAGCCGAGGTTGCATGAGATGTCCTTGCCGATCTTGGCGTAGGACAGGTCGTCGTTGAACACCGACGGCGTCGACACCTGCAGGATCTCCGAGCACAGGTTGCTGTGGGTGATCTTGCCCTCGATCGGGTTGGCCCGGTTCACCGTGTCCTCGTACATGATGTACGGGTAGCCGGACTCGAACTGCAGCTCGGCCAGCGTCTGGAAGAACTCGCGTGCCTTGATCTTCGTCTTGCGGATCCGCGCGTCGTCGACCATCTCGTAGTACTTCTCGGTGACCGAGATGTCGGCGAACGGCACACCGTAGACGCGCTCGACGTCATACGGCGAGAACAGGTACATGTCCTCGTTTCGCTTTGCCAGCTCGAACGTGATGTCGGGGATCACCACACCCAGGCTCAGCGTCTTGATGCGGATCTTCTCGTCGGCGTTCTCGCGCTTGGTGTCGAGGAACCGGTAGATGTCGGGGTGGTGTGCGTGCAGGTAGACCGCGCCTGCGCCTTGGCGCGCACCGAGCTGGTTGGCGTAGGAGAACGAATCCTCCAGCAGCTTCATGATCGGGATGACGCCCGAGCTCTGGTTCTCGATGTTTTTGATCGGCGCGCCGTGCTCACGGATGTTGGTGAGCAGCAATGCAACTCCACCACCGCGCTTGGACAGCTGCAGTGCCGAGTTGATGGAGCGCCCGATGGACTCCATGTTGTCCTCGATGCGAAGGAGGAAGCAGTTGTGCACGACCGTGCCGCGAATGGTGTACGTGTGTGTGCCTTCGACGTGGAGGTTGTACACCTTCGCGGGGACGTCCTGCGTGGTCTTGAGCTCTCGGACTCCATACACATGCCGACCATCGACAACCTGATAGGTCGTTCGCGAGGTGCCCTTCTGCCCCACGTAGTTATGTAAGTTCTTGCCGACGTCGAAGATGAAGTCCTCGTTCACGCCGGGCAGACCGGGGACGAATACTTGACCCGTCGGATTGCCCGCCTGGTTGGTGTACTGGCGGACTCGGGACACGATTCCGGCGCGACGCAGCAGAAGCTGAACCTGATCCACGAGCTCGGGGTTCACCAGATCGAGCACCATGCCGCCGGTAGTCGAGCAGCCGTCGCCACGGAACAACCCCGCCAACAGTCCGCGCTGGAACTCTTGGTCCGCCGTCAGAACCTCGTGCGACAGACGCTTGCGGTTATAACCGGTTCCCACCATCGAAAGGAACAGCTGCGCAACGACTTTGCTATTGCAGATCATCCGCACCGACTGGTCCGAGACGCTCTGATGGATGGCGAGATCAGCGGCGAACACCCGCTTGAACGCGGCCGCCAACTCCTGTTGGTAATCGAGTTCGTGTGTGCCGATCGTGAAGTGTATGCCGTTGGGCACTTTGGTGCCGTTCGGTGCCAACCGCTTCGAGATGTGCCCTTCGGCGATGTACCAACCCAGGATCAGCCCGAAATCGTATGACTCCTCGACGTAGCGGTTTACCGACACGAAGGTCATGCTGTGGCGCTGCTTGTTGCGGTGCTTCTTGTCGGTGTTCACCTTGTGGATCAGGCCGTCGACCTCTTCGTACTCACCGTCACCGACATGATCCATCAGGTCGTGCACTCGCCGCTCGCGCCCTTCCATCGGCGCCGCGGTCACAATGAAGTCCGCAGGATGAATGTCCTTTGCCGCCAGCCACACGAAGCCGCTGAACGGGTCGGCACCATCACCGTCGATGAGCGAATCGACTTCACGCGTCGTCCACACCAGTATCGGGTGTTCCGGGGTGCAGAGAATCGGCTCCTTGTGCCCGAAGTGCGAGATGGACACCAGCGCCTGATCGTTGGGGTTCTCGATCACGGCCTCGACGACAGAGAACGACCCGTCGTGCGAGAGCACGCGGTCACCACCGCGAAGGCTCTCGATCGCCTTCGGCCCGTCGGGCGTGTCGATGGGGGTTCCGGCCGGGAAGCAGCTAACCGGCTCTCCCCGTTGCTTTTTGCCCGAATTCAGGAACGTCGGGGTGGCCGGCTGGAAGCGGCCGTCGATGATCTCGTCGACGAGCTTCTCGGCCAGCGTGGTGTCGCCTGCGGCCAGCGTCAACGACACCATGACGACACGGTCTTCGAACCGCTCCAGATAACGCTTCCCGTCGAACGTCTTCAGCGTGTAGGAGGTGTAGTACTTGAACGCACCGAGGAACGTCGGGAACCGGAACTTCTTGGCGTAGGCGCGGTCCAGCAGCGTCTTGACGAAGTTGCGCGAGTACTGGTCGAGCACCTCGCGCTCGTAGTAGTTCTCCTTGATGAGGTAGTCGAGCTTCTCGTCGACATCGTGGAAGAACACCGTGTTCTGGTTGACGTGCTCGCGGAAGTACTGGTGCGCGGCTTCGCGGTCCTTGTCGAACTGGATCTTGCCGTCGGCGTCGTACAGGTTCAGCATCGCGTTGAGCGCGTGGTAGTCGACCTCGCCGGCGCTCGAACCGGGCGACGTGCCCGGCGCGGCGGAGGTTACAGGCTCTGCAGCTGTGACGGTTGGTGACACGTCTGGTCCTTCCAGAAGTCGGCAAGTCCCGCTCGGACGGCTTCGACGTCGTCCGGGGTTCCCATCAGTTCGAATCGGTAGAGGTACGGAACGCCACACTTCACGGACACCACTTTGCCCGCGTAGGCGAACTCCGCACCGAAGTTGTTGTTGCCGGCCGCGATGACTCCACGGATCAGCGACCGGTTGTGCTCGTTGTTGAGGAAGGCGATGACCTGCTTGGGTACATAGCCACCGTCGTTGACGTCCGGTGTGGCGCGCCCACCGCCGTAGGTGGGCAGCACCAGCACGTACGGCTCGTCGACCTCGATGCGCCCGTGCAACGGGATCCGAACCGCGGGCACACCGAGCTTCTCGACGAAGCGGTGGGTGTTTTCCGACACGCTGGAGAAGTAGACGAGGTTGCTCATCTGATTCTCCCTTCTGACTGTCGGAACGGCCGATTAAGCGGTGAGTACCCCGGAACCGCCGAGCGCCTTGATGCGATCGGGGCGGAAGCCCGACCAGTGGTCATTGCCTGCCACCACGACGGGGGCCTGCAGGTAGCCCAGCGCCATCACGTAGTCGCGGGCTTCGGAGTCGAGGGTGATGTCGACCTTCTGATAGGCGATGCCCTGCTTCTCCAGCGCCTTGTACGTGGCGTTGCACTGCACACATGCCGGCTTGGTGTAGACGGTGATGTTCATCTGCGGTCGGCTCCTCTGCGGACGGAACGAAAGACGGACTGGCAACTCATCGGGTACTGCGCTTCGCTGATATTCAGCGATCCGCCTACCCTCAAAATTCCGGTCGTCCGGGCTGCTGGGCCGACTGGTCGGGGGACCGACTCTGCCGGGTTCGTCAGCTCCGGCCGACCCTTGAAAGCTTGGGAACCGTGGGGGTCTGTCGGTGTGCCAAACACTACACCTGGTGTCCGACATTGCGAAGGGATACCACATCTTCTAAACAACATTCGTGAAATTCCCTGGTCGTAAGCCCGACGCGGGTTTTGGCCTCGGCGTGTCGCAGGTCACATTTCGTGTGTGTCGCCCTCAGTGATCCGGTTTACCAGCAGCCACCGACAACCACCCGGCCGCCGATCGTCACGGTGACGTAACAGCAAAGCCGCAAAAGGGGGGCAGAAGTCAGCCGACTTCAGCGGCCAGCTTGCCGACGATGTCGCGCAGCGCGTCGGCCACCTCGGCGTTCTCCCGCGGGTGCTTGCCGTCGAGTGACTTGAACGGCACCGACAGCTTGAGATCCTCGACGATCCGCGGACCGGCAATGCCGAAGGACTTGCGGGTCTCGTCATGAGCCCACACACCGCCGTACTGACCGAATGATCCGCCGACGACGGCGGCGGGCTTGCCCTTCAGCGCCCCGTTGCCGAACGGGCGCGACAGCCAGTCGATCGCGTTCTTCAGCACGCCGGGAATGCTGCCGTTGTACTCCGGGGTGACGACGAGCGCGGCGTCGGCTTCGGCCGCCGCGGACCGCAGCGCGACCACAGAGGCGGGCACGTCCTCGTTGTCGATGTCCTCGTTGTAGAACGGCAGGTCACCCAGCCCGTCGAAGACCGTCACGCTGACCCCGTCCGGCGCCGTCTCGGCGGCCAGCTCGGCCAGTTGCCGATTGATGGACGCCGCCCGAAGACTTCCGACCAGTGCCAAGACTTTGACGTCTGCCATTTTCCGTTCCCTTCGATGTGATCGCGTTGAGCCACCAAACGCCACAGACCGCGGTGGTCATCCTTGCACGAGGCAACCGGACCGTGGTCCGTTTTATTCCAGCTGGGTTAAAGTGCAGAAATGAGCCTGCCGGTCACCGCTCCGCAAGAGCGGGGTGACGCCGCGCGCAACCGGGCGCTGCTGCTCGACGCCGCGCGCAGGCTCATCGCCGAAAAGGGCGCCGACGCGGTCTCGATGGACGATATCGCCGCGGCCGCCGGGGTCGGCAAGGGCACGGTGTTCCGCCGGTTCGGTAGCCGGGCCGGGCTGATGGTGGTCCTGCTCGACGAGGACGAGAAGGCCAGCCAGGAAGCGTTCCTCTTCGGGCCGCCTCCCCTCGGCCCCGACGCCCCGCCGCTGGAACGGCTGCTGGCATTCGGCAGGGAACGGCTGAACTTCGCCGACAAACATCAGGCCTTGCTCTCGGCGGCCAACCGCGACCCCGAGACCCGCTACAGCGGGGCTGCGATGGTCCAGCACACCCATGTCCGGCTGCTGCTGGCCACCGCGGGCACCACCGGCGATCTCGACGCCCAAACCGATGCGCTGCTGGCATTGCTCGACGCCGACTACGTGCACCACCAGATGATCGACCGGGGCGAGACACTGGAGTCGCTCGGCGACAAATGGGAGAGCTTGGCGCGCAAGCTCTGTGGCACGTGACCCACTGGGTACTGCACGTGGACCTGGACCAGTTCCAGGCCGCGGTCGAAATGCGCCGCAACCCCGAACTCGTCGGGCTGCCACTCATCGTCGGCGGAAACGGCGATCCCACCGAACCGCGAAAGGTGGTGACGTGCGCGTCGTACCCGGCACGCGACTGCGGCGTGCATGCCGGAATGCCGTTGCGCACAGCGGCTCGTAAATGCCCCGACGCGGTGTTTCTGCCCTTGGACACCGATGCCTACGACGAAGCCTCCGAGGAGGTGATGGGCCTGCTGCGCGACCTCGGTCACCCGGTCGAGGTCTGGGGCTGGGACGAGGCCTATGTCGGCGCAGAACTGCCGGAGTCCGAAGACCCGGTCGCGTTGGCGGAACAGATCCGCGAGGTCGTCGCGGCGGGGACGGGGCTGTCGTGCTCGGTCGGCATCAGCGACAACAAGCAGCGCGCGAAGGTGGCCACCGGCTTCGGCAAGCCGTCGCGCAACGCCGGAGCAGATCACGCACCGGGAATCTTTGCGCTCACCGAGTCGAACTGGATGGCGGTCATGGGCGACCGCGAGGTCGACGCGCTGTGGGGTGTCGGCCCAAAAACCGCCAAAAAGCTTGCCGGGCTTGGCATCACGACCGTAGCAGACCTCGCGGCCACCGACGCCACGCTGTTGACCTCGACCTTTGGGCCGACCACCGGGCTCTGGATCCTGCTGCTGGCCAAGGGCGGCGGCGACACCACCGTCAGTGCGGCGCCCTGGGTGCCGCGCTCACGCAGCCATGTCGTCACCTTCCCCGAAGACCTGACCGACCGCGGGAAGATCGACGCGGCCGTCGTCGATCTGGCCGGCCGGACGCTCGCCGAGATCATCGATGCCGGGCGCATTGTCACCCGAGTGGCCGTGACGGTGCGCACGAACACATTCTTCACCCGCACGAAGATCCGCAAGCTGGCGGCGGCGGGCATCGACGGCGAGCTCATCACGCGGACCGCGTTGGACCTGCTCGGCCAGTTCGAACTCGACCGTCCCGTCCGACTGCTCGGCGTTCGGCTCGAGCTCGCGCCGCCGCCGGACGGCTACTGAGTCAGACCCGTTCAATACCCTCGTCACATGCTGCAGACGATCGCCATCCGGGGATATCGCTCGCTGCGCGACGTCGTCCTGCCGGTTCGACGGCTCACCGTCGTCACCGGCGCCAACGGCACCGGCAAGTCCTCGCTGTACCGCGCGCTGCGGCTGCTTGCCGACTGCGGCCGCGGCGAGGTGATCGGGTCGCTGGCCCGCGAGGGCGGCCTCGACTCGGTGCTCTGGGCGGGCCCGGAGCAGCTTGCCGGGGCACGCCGCACAGGGCGCGTCGAAGGCACCACCCGCACCGCACCCGTCGCCCTCGAACTCGGTTTCGCATCAGATGATTTCGGTTACCTCGTCGACCTGGGCATGCCCCAGATGGCCGGGCACCGATCGCTGTTCACGCTCGACCCGGAGATCAAACGCGAAGTGGTGTTCGCCGGCCCGGTGATGCGCCGTGGTTCGACACTGGTGAACCGGACCCGCGACTACGTCGAAGCGAGTGCGGAATCGGGAAGCGGCTTCGACGAGGTGTCGCGGTCTCTGCCCTCCTATCGCAGCGTGCTCGCCGAATACGCCCATCCCGGCGCTCATCCCGAGCTTGCCGCCGTCCGCGAGCGCCTGCGCGGCTGGCGGTTCTACGACGGCTTCCGAGTCGATGCGACGGCGCCGTCACGCCGTCCGCAGGTCGGCACGCGCACACCGGTGCTGTCGGACGACGGCAGCGACCTCGCTGCCGCGGTGCAGACGATCGTGGAGGCCGGCTTCGACGACTTCGCCCGCGCTGTGGCCGACGCATTCGACGGTGCTTCGGTGGCGGTGGCCGTACACGACGGGTTGTTCGACCTCCAACTGCAGCAGAACGGCATGCTGCGTCCGTTGCGCGCCGCCGAACTCTCCGACGGAACGCTGCGGTTCCTTCTGTGGGCGGCCGCACTGTGCAGTCCGCAGCCGCCGTCGCTGATGGTGCTCAACGAGCCGGAGACGTCGTTGCACCCGGACCTGCTGCGGCCGTTGGCTTCTCTGATCGCCTCCGCCGCCAACCTGACCCAGGTCGTGGTCGTCACCCATTCGACGGCGATGCTGGAGTACCTCGGTACCACGAGCATCGCCGACGCCGACGCCGACGCATCCGCGGTGCAGCTACCGCTGTACAAGGACCTCGGCGAGACGCGCATCGACGGTCTCGGCATGCTCACAGCGCCGCCCTGGGACTGGGGCAGACGCTGACGCCATCTACCGCAGGCCCGGCCGCAGAGCGCGGCTGAAAAACACATTGGCCTGCCGCATCGCGACACTGTAGGGCCACCATGCGGCGCGCTTGAACATGTAGAGCGCGCGGATGTCGGGCGAGGTGTAGATGAGAAACCTGTTCCTGGCCACGCCCCGCAGAATCCGCTCGGCGACGTGTTCGGGCGACACCGCATGCCCGGTGAACCGGTTCGTCCACTTCTGCACATCCGGATGGTCGCGGTCCACGCCTGCAATCTGAACCGTCTGCACCAGCGGAGTTTTCACCGCGCCGGGCACCACCACCGACACCCCGATGCGGTGGCGCGCAAGATCGAAACGCAGCACCTCGGACAGCCCGCGAAGGCCGTACTTGCTGGCGCTGTAGGCGGCGTGCCACGGCAGGGCGACCAGTCCGGCCACCGAGGACACGTTGACCAGATGCCCGCCGCGCCGCGCCTGCACCATCGGCGGCAGGAACGACTCGATCACGTGAATCGGCCCCATCAGGTTGATGTCGATCATCGAGCGCCAGTGGTCGTGGGTCAGCCGATCGACAGTGCCCCACGCCGAAACGCCAGCGATGTTCATCACCACGTCCATGGCGGGATGGGTGGCGTGGATGTCGGCCGCGAAACGGCTGACCTCGTCGAAGTCGGAGACGTCCAGCACGCGGTGGGCCGCCACTTGCGCGCCGAGCGCGCGAGCGTCGGCGACCGTCGTCTCGAGGCCGTCGGCGTCCCGGTCGGTGAGGTACAGCACGGCGCCCTGCGCCGCGAGCTTCAGCGCTGTCGCGCGCCCGATGCCGCTGGCCGCGCCGGTGAGGAAGCAATGCTTGCCGTCAAACCCGTCCAGCGCCATGGCGCCGACCTTACTGACTCAGTCCGTGCGAAGGTATTCGCTCCCCCAGATGGCGGACACCCACAGGCGTTCCAGCGCATCGATGGCACGGCTCGGGTCACCGCCCCGGCCGACGAACGCGCTGTCCTGCGTCAGCGTCATGGTGGTCGATGCCGCCAGCGTGCGCACCAGGGCAGGCAGGTCGTCGGAGATCGGGCGTGCCTCGGAGTCCTGCTCCAACAACGCGATCAGCTTGTCGATGATGCCGTCGTAGAAGTCGTCCATCATCTCGCGGATCTGAGCGTCGGTGTTGCGGGCCACCGCGCACGCCCGCAGCACCGGATCGTCGTTGGCGTACACGGCCGCCGCGCTGCCGACCATCCGCTTGGCGAAGGCCGCAGGCGTCTCCCCCGGCTCACGCGAGGCGAAATGGTGCGTCAGGCTGTCGAGCAGTTCGCCCGCGTCGGCAAGGATCACGGCGAGCACGGCGTACTTCGAGTCGAAATAGAAGTAGAAGCCGGACCGTGCCAGGCCCGCGCGCTCGCTGATGGTGCTGACCGACAGATCGGCGAAGGACCGCTCGTGCAGCAGCTCGCGAACCGCCGCGATGATCGCGTCGCGCTGCCGGTCTCCACGACTGCGGCGGACCTCCTGAGGGGCAGATTCAGCGGTCATGTCCATCAACCTTGGCATCACGACTCACCAGGGCAAAACTTGACATGCGTCAAGTCTGCCATTCAGTATGAGGATAGGAGTGACAACGGCCACAGTCTTTCTGCGTCAGGAGCATCTGAATGCCGACGATCAGCACCAAGGATTACGTCCTGGACCAGGCCAGGCGGCGGGTCTCGACGTCGCCCCTTCTGACCGTCCCGGGAATGGGCGTGCTGGAGAAGCGACTGCTGGCCCGTGACTGGCCGCAGCACGCATGGGCGGAACCGCCCGCGGGCAGCGACCTCAAGCCGGTCATGGGTGACCTCGGGTTGCCGGTCATCGGGCACATGGTCGAGATGTTTCGCGGCGGCCCCGACTTCATGCTGCATCTGTACCGCAAGCACGGTCCGCTGTTCCTGCTGGACTCGCAGATCATGCCGTCGGTCGCGGCGCTGGGACCCGATGCCGCCCAGGCGATTTACTCGAATCGCAACAAGGATTTCTCCCAGCAGGGCTGGGTGCCTGCCATCGGTCCGTTCTTCAAGCGCGGTCTCATGCTGCTCGACTTCGAAGAGCACATGTTCCACCGCCGGATCATGCAGGAGGCGTTCGTCCGAACTCGGCTGGCCGGCTACACCGAGCAGGTCGACACGGTCGTCTCGAAGGTCATCGCCAACGACTGGATCGCCAACGACCCACGCTTCCTGCTCTATCCGGCGATGAAGGAACTGACCCTCGACATCGCGTCGATGGTGTTCATGGGCCACGAGCCGGGCACCGACAAGGAACTGGTCACCAAGGTCAACCGCGCGTTCACCGTCACTACGCGCGCGGGCAACGCCATCATCCGCGCCGCCGTGCCGCCGTTCACCTGGTGGCGCGGTCTGAAGGCACGGGAGTAC
The DNA here is from genome assembly GCA_963786995.1 of uncultured Actinomycetota bacterium. Classification (GTDB taxonomy): domain Bacteria; phylum Actinomycetota; class Actinomycetes; order Mycobacteriales; family Mycobacteriaceae; genus Mycobacterium. The sequence goes on from CAWBBH010000014.1 coordinate 1,258,965, forward strand.
CTGGAGAGCTACTTCTCCCAGCGGGTGGCCGAACGTCGCGGCAAGGACGGCAACGATCTGCTGAGCGTGCTGTGCCAGACCGAGGACGAGGACGGCAACAAGTTCTCCGACGAGGACATCGTCAACCACATGATCTTCTTGATGATGGCCGCTCACGACACCTCGACGTCGACGGCGACGACCATGTCGCACTATCTGGCAGCCAATCCCGAGTGGCAGGAACGCTGCCGCGACGAGTCCGACCGGCTCGGCGACGGGCCTCTCGACATCGAGGCGCTGGAGAAACTCGAGTCGCTCGATCTGGTGATGAACGAGTCCATCCGGCTGGTGACACCCGTGCAGTGGGCGATGCGCCAAACGGTGCGCGACACCGAACTGCTCGGTCATTATCTGCCCAAGGGCACCAACGTCATCGCGTATCCGGGGATGAACCACCGACTCGAGGAGATCTACCCCGACCCGTACAAGTTCGACCCGAACCGCTTCACCGAGCCGCGCAACGAACACAAGAGCCACCGTTACGCGTTCAGCCCGTTCGGCGGCGGAGCGCACAAATGCATCGGCATGGTGTTCGGTCAACTCGAGGTCAAAACGATCATGCACCGGCTGCTGCGCCGTTACCGCCTGGAACTGCCGCGGCCGGGCTACGAAGCGAAATACGACTACGGCGGTATGCCCGTGCCGATGGACGGCATGCCGATCGTGTTGCGGCCCTTGCGTTGACGGCGCCCACCGGTCGGCTCGCCGCGCGCGGTATCGACGCGCTGGCCGTGATGCGAATCGCGGCTGGAGTGCTGGCATGGCTCAATCCCCGCAGCACCGCGCGGTTGTTCGGGTTGAACGGCGAGGGCGGCGACTCGCACTACGCCTGGCGACTGTTCGGCGCCCGCGACGTCGTGCTTGGAATCGGCACGCTGCTGTCCTCGGGCGCCCAGCGGCGCGCTTTCGCGACGGCCGGGTTGGCGTGCGACGCGGCCGACGGCGCGGCAGGCGCGATCAGCCTGTACCGCAACGACTTCAGCCGTTCGGCGGCGGGCGCCCCAGTCCTCGTGCCCGCGTTAGCCGTCGCCTACGGTGTCTGGGCGCTTCGCGGCCGCGGTGACCGCTAGGCGGTAGCCAACAGCCGGTTCGCGCAGGCGATCACCGCTCGCAGCGCCGACTGTGTCGCGTCCCGGTCGAGTCCCATCGCCCATTCGTCGCGTGCGCCATTGCTCCCCCGGATGAACGTGGCGGTTTCGCCGCCGGCCGGAAGTTGGTGAAACGACGTCATCTCAAGCGCGATGCCCTCGTCGTAGAGCATCTCGGTGAGTGCGGCCATCGGCCCCGACGCGGCCACCGTCGCGGTGCTGATCCGATCGCCGATCGCCAGTGTGGCCTGATAATGACGCGGTTGCGGGCCCACTCGCCCCGCTGGACGGTCGTCGTCGGTACACGCCCACCGGCCCAGTCGGAGCGGACCCGACATCGGGGCATACGTAGCGCGGAACAGGTCCCAGTCCATCGCTCCTGCCTCCCTGCGCAGACCCCGCGGTAGTGGTGCGGAAAAGCAGTCCGCCACGGTCGCCGGCGACGGTGCTGCGCTGGTTGCGGATTGTGGTGGAGATGTCATGTGCCGGTCTTCGCTTGATGGAGGGAGCGACCGACGATGTAGCAACGACCCGCAGCGAGGGGTCGGTCAGGAATCAGACCCCGCTGGGGAGTGCTACTACGAGTCGTCTCGGCACGGCCCAAACAGTAGTCCTGCGGCGCGAGCGCGTGCAACTTCGTTTATCGGACCGCCATGACCTGGTTTTCTTCGCTGCGCGCACTGCCCCGCCAACACCGCAGGTGGGATCCTTCTCCCTACCTGCGCTGCAGGTAGACAGGGGTGGGCTGGCGTTGAAATGCAACAGCGCCGAAGGTAACGGGCACCGTGCGAATTCCGCCGCGCGACCGTATCGGCGCCTTCCGTTACCACCGCGCCGACGACCGCTGGGAGTGGTCGGACGCCGTGGCGCACATGCACGGATACGAGCCGGGCGCCGTGGTGCCGACGACGGCGCTCGTGATGTCGCACAAGCATCCGGACGACGCCGCGAAGGTGGCGCTGATGATCGAGGCGATGGCGGGCCATGGCCAACCGTTCAGCAGCAGGCACCGAATCATCGACACGTCGGGTCGCACCCACCGCGTGCTCGTCGTCGGCGAACAACGGCGCGGCCCCGGCGGCGAAGTGGTCGGCAGTGAGGGCTTCTATGTCGATCTCAGCGATCTCGGACAGGATCCCGACGTCGACGCGGCGATCGCCGACTTCACGGCGCACCGCTCGCAGATCGAGCAGGCCAAGGGCATCCTGATGGCCGTCTACGGGATCCCCGCCGAGCACGCGTTCGACATCCTGGTGTGGCGCTCCCAGGAGACCAACACCAAGCTGCGCATGTTGGTCCAGCAGCTCATCGTGGACTTCACCGACCATCTGGACATGCCCGGCGCCGTTCGGGAGCGCGCCGATCACCTGCTGCTCACCGCACACAAACGACTGGGCGAACAACTAATCGAGCACGCGAACGATTAACGGGACGAACGGCCGGGGATCGGCGGGGCGGTAGCGGCGGGTCGGCATGCTCGCGCGCGATGCCGCGTACCACTGCGCACGCGAGATCACCCCGAAGTCGAGACGACGCCCGCGCAGCGTCGCGACCGTGTGCAGCAGCAGCGTCCCGGTTCGCCCGTTGCCCTCCCGGAACGGATGGACATGGTTGTAATCGGCGTAGAGCGCGGCGAGTCGGTCGGCCAGCTCGTCGTCATCGACGGTCTCGTTCACCAGCGCCCGCGCGGAGGCCTCAACGCGCTTCATCCTGCGCTGCACCGAAGACTGCCGGGCGAACACGTCGTCGCCGAGGCGCAATTCGCAGACACGGTAGCGCCCCGCCCATGCGTAGACGTCGGAGAACAACTGCCGGTGAAGCGAGCGCACGTCGAGGTAACTGGAATCGGCATCGCCGTCGGCGAGCCGACGGAGCCAGTGCGCCATTCGGCCCGCGGTCGCGACGAACTCGAGATCGGCGAGCGTCGCGTGATCCGGTGCCCCGAAGTTGTTGGCTAGCAGCGATGTTCCGGGTACCAGATAGGGCGGATCGCGCCTCGATCGTTTCACAGACGGCGGTGGCGGGCCATCCTGTCTGCGCGATCGGTAGGCGCCAAGATAGTCGGCGAAGGTGACGTCGCCGTTGACCAGCGCCATCAACGCGTCGACCTGATCGCCGGTGGGCTGCCAGCCCTCCAACGCCTCGGCGGCGATCGTCTGATCGACGCAGTGGCGCAACCGCTCGGGCTGCCGTTCGGGGGCGGGCACGGCGTTGATTCTGCGAGCAGGCACGATAACGGTCAATGACTTGGTGGGACGCCGCCTTCCTCGCCGCGGCCGGTGTCGTCGGAGGGCTGACCGGCAGTGTCGCCGGACTGGCGTCGATCGCCACCTATCCCGCCCTGCTGGTGGTTGGGCTCCCGCCTGTCACTGCGAACGTGACGAACACCGTCGCGATGGTGTTCACCGCCGTCGGCTCGGTGTGGGGATCGCGCCCAGAACTCAAGGGCCAGGGGCCGTGGCTGCGTCGGATCCTTCCGGTCGCCGCCGTGGCAGGCGCGATCGGCGCGGTCCTGCTGCTGTTGACCCCTGCCGAGGGGTTCGAGAGGATCGTGCCGATTCTGCTCGGCGGCGCCTCGATCGCGATCGCCATCCCCCGCGGACGTGAGCGGGTTGCCAGGGTGGCCAGCCACCGGCGGCACGCCACGACGATCCTGCTCGAGTCTGCGGCGATCTTTCTGATCTGCGTCTACGGCGGCTATTTCGGCGCCGCCGCGGGCGTGTTGTTGATCGCCCTGCTGCTCCACGTCGGCCACGCGACGCTCGCACACGCCAACGCCTCCAAGAACATCATCGCGGGGGTCTCCAACACCGTTGCCGCCGTGATCTTTTCCTTTGTCGCATCTGTGCACTGGCCGGCGGTGCTCGCGCTCGGAATGGGCTGTCTGGTCGGGGCCAGGTTGGGCCCCGTGGTGGTCCGTCACGCACCGGCAGGCCCGCTGAAGGCATTGATCAGCGTCGCCGGGGTGGCGCTGGCCGTCAAGCTCGGGATCGACGCGTACGGCTAGGTCAGTTCGAACGGGTTGTCGCCCTTGACGACTCGGGTGCCGATGTCGATCAGGTGCTGGGCATTGGCGTGCAGGGCTTCGCCCGCGTCGCGGCTCGCCTTGCCCATCAGGTAGCGCGACCAGGTGCCCTCGATGACGACACCGAGCTTGAAGCACGCCATCGCCATGTACCAGTCCAGTTCCGTCGTCTCGCGTCCGCCGGCGTTCCAGTACGCCTCGAGCAGTTCCCGCCTGCTGGCCAGTCCGCCGTGCGCGGCAAGCGCTCCCCCGGCGGTGATCGTGCTCGTGTTCAACGGCCAGGTGATCAGCATCCAGCCGAGGTCGAGAAGCGGGTCGCCGACGGTGCACATCTCCCAGTCGACGAACGCCGCCAGCTCGGGCGTCTCCCTTTTCAGCAACACGTTGCTCAGGTGCGGATCGCCGTGCATGACACCCGGCTCGCTGTCGGGCGGAAGGTTGGCCTGCAACCAGTTCGCGAGGTCGGTGACGGCGAGCGACTCGGGATCGTAGCGGTCGTGCCGATAGCTTTCGAGCAGCCGCAGGAATTGCGGAACCTGGCGCTCCACAAAAGATCCCGGGCGTCTGAGCTCCTCGAGCGGTTTTCCTCTCCACGGCGCGTTGCCGAGCCTCGCCAGGCTCGCGGCGTAGGACAGTCCGACATCGTGGCGCATCGACTCGTCACGGGCGTACGCCTCGCTCACCTCGCTGCCGGGGTTGAAACCGTCGATCTCCTCCATCAGGTAGAAGACGACACCGAGCACGTCGAGGTCTTCACAGCCGGCGATGAAGCCGGGGTGGGGCACATCGGTGCCAGCCAGCGTGCGCAGCGCCGCGATCTCACGCAGCATCGTCTTGTCGCTCGTCGGCCGCGGATGAAGCGGCGGGCGGCGCAGCACCATCGGTCGCCCGTCGATGTGGATCCGCACCACGATGTTCTGAGTTCCGCCGGTCAACGGTGCGACGTCGGTGACGTCGGCGCCGAGGTGCCGCTGCCGGACCCATTCGCTGCAGAGCGGCCTGGTCTGCTTCGCTCAGTGTTGGGTAGCGGCTGCGCGCCGTCGGGCATGGCTCACATCGTGTCAGGCCTTGCGCGCGGTCAACAGCAGGTACTCCCATTCCATGGTCGACGAGCTGCGCAGGACGGCGTCGCCGACCCGCGCAATGGCCGCGTCCAGCTCGGCAACACGGTCGGGATCGCTTTCGATATTGCGGTACACCGCGATCGTCGGCCCGTAGAAGTGTTTTGAAGTAGTCGCGGAACTCCGCGCCGTCGGCGAATAGGTCGACGGTCAGCATCCGTCGCTCGGTGACTACGTCGGTCGACGCGGTCGCCGAGCAGCGCGCGGACATGATCCTCCTTGACCCCACAGCGGTGGTGGCTGCGCACCGGCCGGGGGTGGCGGAGCGTACGGCTTCATCGCGGCCCACAGCTGCCCGATATGGCCCTCGGGCGTCCAGCTGATCAGGCCGATCCTGCCGCCGGGTTTGCACACCCGAACGAGCTCGCCGGCGGCGAGCTCATGGAACGGCGCGAACATCACGCCGATGGACGACATCACGACATCGAATTCGTTGTCCCCGAATGGTAATTCGTGGGCATTGGCCTCACGCCATTCGAGGTTGACACCGCGCTGCGCGGCAGACGCCCGACCGCTTTCCAACAGCTCCGGGCACAGGTCGCTGGCCACGACGTCGGCTCCGGTCTCTGCAGCGGGAATCGCCGCGTTTCCGGTGCCTGCCGCCACATCCAGCACTCGATCACCCGGCCCTATGCCGGTTGCCGCCACCAGCACAGGTCCCAGCGGGGCGACGAGTTCCGTCGCGAGTTTCGGGTAGTCGCCGGAAGCCCACATGGCGCGGTGTTTGGTGGCCACTGCCTGAACGTCCACAGTTGGGTTGGTCATGTCCTTCTCCTCGTTAGCGGGTCACCTGACATCGTGCTCTTGCTGGGGGTGGGTATCTAGTAGCGGATCTGTACCGTCGCCTGTTGGTACTGACGTTGACCTTCAGGACGCGAGGGTGAGGCGGCAGCTTTCGACCTGATGCGTGGAGCCGTTGCGGAAGTCGGGCAGGCGGATGGTGGCGTAGAACTCGTCGACTTGCGGAGTGATGTCGGTGCTGCCGCGCCCTTCGGAGGCGAATCCGGGGTCCTCGTCCCACAGCCGGAAGGATGCCTCTTCCTTGCCGGGACGGTCGATGTGCGCCTGGGCGTCGACTTCTGACATGGCCGCATAAACCTCAACTGTGGCCAGAGAATTGCCGTTGCCCATGTCCTGTAGCGAGAACTCGCGTACCTGCAAGATGTTGCCGGCGCCGACCGGGCCAACGCAGGATCCCGTGTAGGCCTGTGCGATGCCTGCCGGTGCGAGGGCTCCCGCGCCGAGTCCGACGGAGCTGGCCACTAGCGCGCCGGCGCGCAAGCCGTGCGAGTCGTCCGAGGCCTCGTGCTATCGGAGGTGGTGTTGATGTGAGTCATGATCGTCAGCCGACCTCTCCCGGTGCCGGCCCGATGTCTGGGCCGGGGCCGGGTAGCGGCAACGGCTGCATGACGTGGGTAGGCGCACGCGGGCAGTGCGCTCTGAGCTGCGGCTCGGCGAAGGAGCCACGCAGTGGTTTTCGCGGTACTTTCAGTCGCCGCCGGATCGAGCCAGCAACCTTCAACCGCATGCTTCCATCAGTCAATGGGACGGATCGCGGATGGTATTTCTCCATGCAATCGTCGTAGGCCTCGATGTCCCATACCGCGTTGGCGACGCCGGCTGATCCGATCGCCAGGCCCAGTGCGAGCGCGGGGCCCGCAAGGTAGCGGGTCAACCGCCTGCTGGTCGCTGCTTTGGTGGTCATGTCGTACTCCTTCACGTGAGCTTTTCGGTTGAGGACAATGCTCGGCTGAGCGGACATGCGCGCTCTAGTCACGGATCTGTAGCGAACACAGTCCTGCATTTGTACTAGTCAGCCTGGCAATCATGCGGTGTACTGATAGCAGTGTTTGCTGAGCGGGGAAGGGGAGGGCACTGATGCCGGGATACGGTCAGTTCTGTCCGGTGGCCAAGGCCATGGAATTGCTTGATGAGCGGTGGACCGTGCTGGTGGTCCGCGAGTTGCTGGCGGGAAGCACGCACTTCAACGATCTACGCCGCGGTGTGCCGAAGATGTCGCCGACGCTGCTGTCCAAGCGCCTGCAGACCTTGACTCGGGCCGGGGTGGTGGAGCGATCGGAGGTCGACGGCCGCACCACCTACTCGCTGACCGAGTGCGGTCGGGAACTGGTCAGCGTGGTCGAAGCGCTCGGGGCGTGGAGTGTCCGCTGGATGAGTGACCTTGTCGACAGAGACCTCGACCCGAGCGTGTTGATGTGGGATATCCGCCGCACGATCCCGCTCGCGGAGTGGCCACGGACGCGCACCGTGGTGGCATTCCGGTTGTCGGGTGCACCCCCGAAGGCATCGTCGTGGTGGCTGATGGTCGCGGATGGCGAGGCACAGGTATGCGATTTCGATCCCGGATACGAGGTAGCGGCAACGGTTTCGACCAGCTTGCGAACGCTCAGCCAGATCTGGCGGGGTGACCAGTCCTGGCAGCGGTCATTGATGGACGGGTCAGTCGCCATCGACGCCCCTCGCGAAGTGATGCGCGCAGTGCCTAGCTGGATCGGCCAATCAAGCCTCGCGGCGGTGCCGCGACCGGCGTGAAGTTCTGCGCCGAATTGGGGAGTCACCACACCCCGGCAACGGTCGCCACGCCGTCACCCTATGGAAAATTCGACTACCGCGGCGCGAAACGCTGACCGGCGTCCAGCCGCAGGCACTGCCCGTTGAGCATCGGGTTCTCGACGATCGCGGCGACCAGCTTCGCGTACTCCTCTGGGCGGCCGAGCCGCTTCGGGAAGGCCGCGTCCTTCGTCAGCGCCTTGGCGAACTCGTCGGGGATCCCCTCGGTCAGGCCGGTGGCGAACAGGCTCGGGGCGATCGCCAGCGCCCTGATACCCCGGCTGCCCATGTCGCGGGCCATCGTCAGACACATTCCGGCGATCGCGGCCTTCGCCGCGGTGTAGGCCACCTGCCCGATCTGACCCTCGAACGCAGCGATCGAGGCGGTGTTGATGATGACGCCGCGCTCCTCCTGCTCCTCATCGACCGGGTCCTGGTTGTTCATCTGCCATCCGGCGAGCCGGCTGATGTTGAAGGTGGCGATGAGGTTGAGGTCGATGCACTTGCGGAACGAGTCCAGGCTGTGCGGGCCCTCCTTGCCGACGGTCTTCTCGGCGGTGCCACCGCCCGCGGTCGTCACGATGATGTGCAGTGCGCCCAGCGCGTCGATCGCTTGCTGCAAGACCTTCTCGGTGCCCTCGAAGTCGGTGACGTCCACCTCGTGGAAAGTTCCGCCGATGGCGTCGGCGACGTCCTTGCCCTTCGACTGCGGCCGGTCGAGGATCGCCACGCTGGCCCCACGCTGGGCCAGCAACTCCGCGGTGGACTTCCCGAAGCCGGAGGCCCCGCCCACGATGATGGCCTTCTTACCCGCGATCTCCATCTGGCTCCCTTTCCAAAAAGTGCTCGATTCGTAAAGCAACCTAACCGACGTCACTTTTCCTTAAGGCTTTCGGGTGGCGGATCGCCTACCTTGGCCAGCATGGCGTCGAGCAGCACACGGGCGATGGCGGGTGTCGCGGCGGCGGCCGTCGCGCTCGGGATCACCCAACTGCTGTCGGCTTTCGTCGGCCAGAACGCCGACTCCCGCACCGCGGTCGGGTCCGCGGTCATCGACCTCACGCCCGGCCCGGTCAAGGAATGGGCGATCACCACCTTCGGCACGGCCGACAAGCTCGTGCTGTCGGTTCTGGTGCTGGCCGTCATCGCGATCATCGCCGCGGTCACCGGGTCGATGGAGCGCCGCCGTGTGCCGATCGGCAGCGCGGCGATCGTCCTCGCCGGCGTTGCCGGATGCGCGGCGGTGCTGTCCCGCGACGGCGCGTCCATCACCGACGTCGTGCCCACCGTCATCGGCACGGTGTGCGGTGTGCTCGTGCTGCGTCTGCTGACATCGGGACGATGGACCGACGAACCCGCCGCCGAGGCCGACGAGCCCGATGTGCCCGATCACGGCCGTCGGCTGTCGCTGCTGACGTTGGGACTGTTGGCGGGTGGCGCGGTCACCGGCGTTCTCGGCGTGGTGGTGACGCGTTCACGGTCGTCGGTCGCCGGTGACCGCGACGCGTTCGCCCTGCCCGAGGTCGAGGTTCCTGCGCCGCCCGTTGCGCCGACGGTGCAGCCCAAAGGCGTTGCGCTGCCGTCGTTCATCACCAGCAACGACGACTTCTACCGGATCGACACCGCGCTGAGCGTGCCGCAGATCAGCCGCGACGACTGGGCGTTGAGGATCCACGGCATGGTGGACCGCGAGATCACGTACCGCTTTCAGGATTTGGAGCGCTTCGAGGCGATCGAGAAAGTCGTGACGTTGGCATGTGTCTCCAACCCCGTTGGCGGAGACCTCATTTCGAATGCGACGTGGACCGGATACCGGATGCGTGATCTGTTGGCTGACGCAGGTGTGCATGCCGACGCCGACATGGTGATGTCGAAGTCCAGCGACGGGTTCACTGCGGGAACGCCCATCGAAGCGCTCACCGATGACAGGGACTCACTGCTCGCCGTCGGGATGAACGGACAGCCGCTGCCCACCGACCACGGCTATCCGGCTCGGCTCGTCGTGCCCGGCCTGTACGGATACGTATCGGCCACCAAATGGGTTGTGGACATCGAACTCACGCGGTTCGACAAGGCGGAGGCGTACTGGACGAAACGGGGATGGTCGGCGCGCGGTCCCATCAAGACCGAGTCCCGCATCGACGTCCCGCGCAGCGGCGAGGTCGTCCGCGGGGGTCCGGTGACGTTCGGCGGCGTGGCGTGGGCGCAGAACCGCGGCGTGAAATCCGTCGAGGTGCGCATCGATGACGGCCCGTGGCAGCAGGCGCAGTTGGGTGCGGCCTACTCCAACGAGGCGTGGCGCCTGTGGAGTTTCCCTTGGCAGGCGGAGGGGACCGGATCGCGCACGATCACAGTGCGCGCCACAGACAACACCGGAGCGGTGCAGACCGAGCAGTGGGCCGACCCCGTTCCCGACGGCGCCACCGGCTGGCACTCGGTCAGCTTCACGGTCGCAGTAGCGCCGCGAGGGTGCCTGCGGCGACGCGCCGAAAAATCATGTGCACAGGCGCTCTCGCGCGCCTACTTTGAGGCGCCGTGATGACTCAACCGGCCGAGATCTGGCGCGCTCTGCTGCGCAGATCGCTGATGACCGCCCGCAAACAGCGCGACACGGTCCGCGTGTCGGCGTTGCGCTCGATGCTCGGCGCGATCGACAACGCCGAGGCGACAGTCGTAGCCGACCTGCTGGGAGATGTCTGAACCTCGTGCCAGGCTGGGCAGGTGCTGCTGATCGACGTCGCGACCGCATCGGCTGACGTCGGCGCCTCGTCGGCGCGGCTGGCCAAGATCGCCCGCATCGCCGACCTGCTGACGGCGGCAGGCGGCGACGCACGGCTGGTGGCCGTCATCGTGTCCTGGTTGTCCGGCGATCTGCCCCAGCGCCAGATCGGCGTCGGGTGGGCCGCGCTGCGCTCGCTGCCTGATCCCGCGCGCGAACCCACGCTGACCGTCGCCGCCGTCGACGCGGCGTTCACCGAGATCGGATCCGTCGCAGGCAAGGGTTCCCAAGCGCGCAGGGCCGGTCTGGTCGCGGACGTCTTCGCCGCCGCCACCGAGACCGAGCAGACGTTCCTGCGGCGACTCCTCGGAGGCGAACTGCGTCAGGGTGCGCTGGCGGGGGTGATGGCCGACGCTGTCGCCAAGGCCGCAGGCATCCCCGCCGTCACCGTCCGACGGGCGGCGATGCTCGGCGGCGACCTGCCCGCAGTCGCAGCGGCCGCACTGACAGGCGGCGCGGCGGCGTTGTCGGAGTTCACGTTGCGGGTCGGCAGGCCAGTCGGCCCGATGCTGGCGCAGACCGCGGGCGGAGTCGCCGAAGCGCTGGAGAAACTCGGTGGCGAGGCGGTGTTCGAGGCCAAGCTCGACGGAGCAAGGGTGCAGATCCACCGCGCAGGCGACGACGTGTCGATCTACACCCGCAGCCTCGACGACGTCACCGCCCGGCTTCCCGAGGTCGTCGAGGCGACGCTCGCGCTCCCGGTCACAGACCTGATCGCCGACGGTGAGGCGATCGCTCTCCGCGCCGACGGGCGCCCGCACCGGTTCCAGGTCACCGCGTCACGGTTCGGACGAGGCGGAGGCCGCGGCGGAAAGGACCGCAGCGCCGAGATCGAAGCGGCCCGAGCGGCGCAGCCGCTGTCGGTGTTCTTCTTCGACCTCCTGCACCTCGACGGCGCCGACCTGCTCGACGAACCAGCCGACGGCCGGTTGACGGCGCTGGACGCCATCGTTCCGCCCGATCAACGGGTAGATCGGCTGAAGACCTCGGACGCCGCGGAAGCTCAGCGCTTCCTCGACGTGACGCTGGCCGCCGGACACGAAGGGGTGATGGCGAAATCGCCCGCCGCACCGTATGAGGCGGGCAGGCGCGGAGCGGGCTGGCTGAAGGTGAAGCCGGTGCACACTCTCGATCTCGTGGTGCTCGCCGTCGAGTGGGGATCGGGCCGTCGCACCGGAAAGCTGTCGAACATCCATCTCGGTGCCCGTGACCCCGCCACCGGAGGTTTCGTCATGTTGGGCAAGACGTTCAAGGGCATGACCGACGCCATGCTCGACTGGCAGACGGCGCGGTTCACCGAGTTGGCCGACGGCCCGACCGACGGCTGGGTGGTCACCCTGCGCCCGGAGCAGGTGGTCGAGATCGCCTTCGACGGGATCCAGACCTCGTCGCGCTACCCCGGCGGCATGGCGCTGCGCTTCGCGCGCGTGCTGCGCTATCGAGACGACAAGAGCCCGGCCGAAGCCGACACGATCGACACCGTGCGCGAGTTCTACGAGCGCGGCTAGCACCAATTTGGCCGTCTTCGGGCAATCCCGTGTAGCCCCGGCGCGGCCTTTGACAGGATTCACGCAAGGCACCATGCACCCGCCGTGATCGAGGGGAAACACTGTGGCTTCACCCAGCGCGCCGTCGACTGAGCGGTTCGAGGAGACCGACGGCGATATCACCTACATCCGCACCGACAAGGACCTGCCGCCGGTCGCCATCATCGACCGATCGCCGATCACGACGCGGCACAAGGTCATCTTCGGGATCATCGCGATCCTCGGCGCCGTGGCTTGGGCCGTCATCGCCTTCTTCCGTGGGGAGACGGTGAACGCGGTGTGGTTCGTCATCGCCGCGATCTGCACCTACGTCATCGGGTTCCGGTTCTACGCCCGACTGATCGAGATGAAGATCGTGCGGCCGCGCGACGACAACGCCACGCCCGCAGAGCTGTTCGAGAACGCCACCGATTACATGCCGACCGACCGCCGGGTGCTGTTCGGACATCACTTCGCGGCCATCGCAGGCGCCGGTCCCCTGGTCGGTCCGGTGCTGGCCATGCAGATGGGCTTCCTGCCCGGAACGATCTGGATCATCGTCGGCGCGGTGCTCGCAGGCTGCGTTCAGGACTACCTGGTGCTGTCGATCTCCACCCGACGGCGCGGGCGCTCACTGGGTCAGATGGCGCGCGACGAGCTCGGAACGATCGGCGGCGCCGCCGCCATTGTCGGCGTGCTGGTCATCATGGTGATCCTGCTTGCGGTGCTGGCACTCGTCGTCGTCGGCGCGCTGGCCGAGAGTCCGTGGGGCGTCTTCTCGATCGCGATGACCATTCCGATCGCCATCTTCATGGGTCTCTATCTGAGGTTCCTCCGACCCGGCCGGGTGTCGGAGGTATCGCTGATCGGCGTCGTGCTGCTCCTGCTCGCGGTCGTCTCAGGTGGCTGGGTCGCCGAAACCGATTGGGGCGCCGACTGGTTCACCCTGTCGAAGGTGACGTTGTCGTGGTGCATCATCATCTACGGCTTCGCGGCATCGGTCCTTCCGGTGTGGTTGCTGCTCGCTCCGCGCGACTACCTGTCCACCTTCATGAAGGTCGGCACCATCGCTCTGCTGGCGCTCGGCATCCTGCTCGCTCGGCCGATCATGGAGGCGCCCGCGATCTCGCAGTTCGCCGGGAGTGGCACCGGCCCGGTCTTCGCGGGATCGCTGTTTCCCTTCCTGTTCATCACGATCGCCTGCGGCGCGCTGTCCGGCTTTCATTCGCTGATCTCGTCGGGCACCACGCCGAAGCTGCTTGAGAAGGAAGGGCAGATGCGGCTGATCGGGTACGGCGGCATGCTCACCGAGTCGTTCGTCGGCATCATGGCGCTCATCACCGCCGCCATCCTGAACCAGCACCTGTATTTCGCGATGAATGCGCCTGCGGCCCAGACCGGAACGACCGCGGCGACGGCGGCCGAATACGTCAACGGCCTCGGGCTATCCGGACCGCCGATCACACCCGAGCAACTCACGCAGGCCGCCGAAGACGTCGGCGAAGAGTCCATCATCTCCCGCACCGGCGGCGCCCCCACCTTGGCCATCGGTATCTCCGAGGTCTTGCACCAGGTCTTCGGCGGCACGGCGCTCAAGGCCTTCTGGTATCACTTCGCGATCATGTTCGAGGCGCTGTTCATCCTCACCACCGTCGATGCCGGCACACGAGTCGCGCGCTTCATGCTCTCCGACGGGTTGAGCAATCTCGGCGGTCCGTTCCGGAAGCTGAAGGACCCGAGTTGGCGGGTCGGCGCGTGGATCTGCAGCATCATCGTCGTCGCGGCGTGGGGCGGCATCCTGCTGATGGGTGTCACCGACCCACTCGGCGGCATCAACACGCTGTTCCCGCTGTTCGGCATCGCCAACCAGTTGCTCGCCGCCATCGCGCTGACCGTCGTGACGGTCGTGGTGATCAAACGCGGGCTGCTCAAATGGGCGTGGATACCGGCACTTCCGTTGTTCTGGGACCTGATCGTGACCATGACCGCGTCGTGGCAGAAGATCTTCTCGGCCGATCCGAAGCTCGGCTACTGGAAGCAGCACAGCATCTGCGAAGCCGCACAGCAGGCGGGCAGTCTGTGTCTGACGGCGAAAACCCCTGCCGACGTGGACAAGATCGTTCGCAACACGTTCATTCAGGGCTCGTTGTCGATCCTGTTCGCGGTGCTCGTGGTGATCGTTTTCGCGGCCGGGCTCATCGTGGCGCTCCGAGCGATACGCGGACAGGGCAGCCCCCTGACAGAGGACGAGCCGGTGCCATCGAGACTGTTCGCTCCATCAGGCCTGATCCCGACGAAGGCGGAACGGGAGGTGGCCAAGCAATGGGACGCGTTGCCGAAATCGGACGCCAGATCGGTTGGTACTGGGGCTCATTGATGGGCGACAACCACTACCGTCGCTACGTCGAGCACCGCAGGCACATTCATCCGGGCGAGCAGGTCCTGACCGAGCGCGAATACTGGCGGATGCGCCACGACGCGACGGATCGTAACCCCAACCCGCGCTGCTGCTGATCCTTGGCAACTGCTGGCAACCACAACCATCGCCGGTCGCTCTACAGCCGATTGATATCGGCGACATAGCCCGCTCTTAACAGGCCTTCCTACCGTCGAACTCGGGTTGGGGCGTCTCTCGACGCGGAAGGGCCTGGTTATGAATCTCAGAAATCTCGTCGCAACGGCGGCGATCGGCTGCGCACTCGGCGGCACCGGTATCGCTTCCTCCCGCGTGGAGTCCGCCGCCGCCGCCCATCGATTACTTCGGCTTCCAGGAGCAACCGGTCTGGGATCCCGGCTACAACCAGTGGGGTTTCTACTTCTTCGGGGTGTGGATCCCGCTCCCGTTCTGACAGACCAACCGGCGAGACGGCCGGCTGGAGAATCTCCGGGGCGGTCGTCGACGCTTCAGCGCAGTGCGTAGCGGATCGGCAGGTGCTTGAGTCCGCCGACGAACGTCGTCGCCACATGCTGCGGGTCGCCTGCGAGTTCGACGGACGCGAGCCGCGGAAGCAGTTCGGCGAAGAAGCTGCTCACCTCCAGCCTGGCCAGCGCAGCACCGAGGCAGAAATGCACGCCGTACCCGAAGGCGATGTGCTTGTTGGGATCTCGCGAGACGTCAAAGCGGAACGGGTCGTCGAACACGGCTTCGTCACGGTTACCGGAGACATACGACAGCAGAACCGATTCGCCAGCCGCGATGGGCACACCGCGAACCGTGGCGTCCTCCGCGGCCGTTCGCATGAACGCCTTGACGGGTGTGACCCAGCGGATCATCTCCTCGGTGGCCAGACCCATCAGACCCAGGTTGCCCGCCAAACGCTGCCGCTGATCTGGGTTCTCGATCAACGCCAGCATGCCGCCCGAGATGGTCGCGCTGGTGGTGTCGTGTCCGGCGGCGGCGATGATCGCGTAGTAGGAAATCGTGTCGATGTCGGACAACGGCTCACCGTCGATCGTCGCATTGGCGATCGCCGAGGCCAGATCCTCGGTGGGATTCTCGCGCCGTGACGCGGTCAATGCCGTGAAGTACTCGAACATCTCGAGCAGCGCCGACATCTGGTCACCACCGTCGGCACGCTTGAACTCGTCGTCGTCATTACCGAACAGTTCCTGGGTGAGCCGAAGCATCAGCGGGAAGTCCGATTCGGGCACGCCGAGGAGTGACATGATCATGTACAGCGGATAGTTGACGGCGACCTGCTGGACGAAATCGCAGCTCGGAGCCGATCGCTGCCATCCCGTCGACGTATACCTTGGCGAGTTCGTCGGCGCGAGCCTTCAACGCGCGCATGGCTTTTGGCCGGAACCAGTCTGCGCCGATCGCCCGAACGACCCGGTGCTGGGGGTCATCCATGTGGATCAGCGTGCGCACACCGACGGCGGCCTGGCGCTCGTCATCCGCCGCGGTGATGAGCACCGGTCGCGGGTAGTTGGTGAACAGATCGTTCGCCCGTTCGATCTCCATGATGTCGGCGTGCTTGGTGATCGCCCAGAACGGCGCATACCCTGGCACCTCGACCCATGAGACAGGGGCGGTTGCCCGCAGATGCGCCAGCGCCGCATGTAATTTCGGCTCGTCGGCATACGCCTTCGGTGTGGCGAGCACGCGGGCGGCTTCGTCCATGATCGGTGTGCTCACGGATCGCTCCTCATCTCCTGCACCACGGCGGCTACCGTGGCTTCTTCGACCGACGCAGGGAACCCGACCAGCACGCGGTCGATCACTCCGTCGCAGCGCTCACGGATCTTCTTCGCGACCTCCTGCACCGGTGCGACGACGGCGAACTCGTTGAGGATCTCGTCGTCGACCAGCGAGCCCATCCGGTCCCATTCGCCGGCGTGGGACAGCCGATGCAGCTCGGCCTGCAGATCTTCCCACCCGTGCAGTTCGAGCACTTTCCGGTAGGCGGGCGTCGAGGCGTAGAACGCGATCTGTTTGCGCGTGCCCGCCGCGTTGGCGGCGACCTCGGCGTCGTCGTTGCCGGTCACCACGAAGAGAGGACACGACACCTGAAAATCGTCACGCTTTCGCCCGGACCGCTGCATGCCTCGCAGCAGCGCGGGTGTCGTCACCTCCTCGAAGTAGCGCTTCGTCGTGAAGGCATGGGCGAGAAGCCCGTCGGCGACTTCGCCCGCCATCCCGGTCATCGCCTCACCGACCGCGGCGACGAACACCTTCGGGACATCGTGGGCCAGCGGTTCGGGCGTGAACATCGGCGTCATCAGCTTGTGTGTGTAGAAGTCGCCGTCGAACGACAGTTTCGTGCCGGTCGCCCAGCACGACCAGATCTCATGCAGGGCCGACACGAACTCCCGCATGCGTGCCACCGGCCGGCTCCACGGCATGCTGAACCGGTTCTCGATGTGGCGCTGAATCTGCGAGCCGAGACCGAGGATGAACCGGCCCTCGGAGTACGCCTGCAGATCCCATCCGATGTGCGCGACGGTCATCGGGTTGCGTGCGAATGCCACCGCGATGCTGGTGCCGAGGTCGATTGTGCTGGTGTGCTCCGCGGCCAAGACCAGGGGCAGGAACGGGTCGTGGTTGACCTCCGCGGTCCAGCAGCAGTCGTAGCCACGTCGCTGCAGCCGCGTTGCGGTGCCTGCGACGTCTGCGAGCTGGCTGGAAACGGCACCGTCGACCTTGAGACCGCCGCGGTCAGCCATACACGTGGACGCTACAGTAAGCAATTCAGTATGGTCAACGCATGACGAACGAGCAGGGCTGGAAGGAAACGCTGGAAGACCTCGATCTCCGGCGTCAGCGCTCGCGGTCCATGGGTGGCGAGGAGCGGCTTGCCAAACACCGCGGCAAGGGCAAGCTCGATGCCCGCGCACGGCTGGATCATCTGCTCGACAAGGGCACGTTCCGTGAGTTCGGCACGCTCGTGGGCGGGGACATCGCCGCCGACGGAATCGTCGCGGGCTCCGGTTTGATCGACGGCTCACCGGTGATGGTCGGCGCCGAGGACTTCACCACGCTCGCGGGCAGTATCGGACCGGGCGGCAACGCCAAGCGGTATCGACTCGCAGAGCTGGCGCTGCGCGACAAGGTGCCGCTGGTGATGCTCCTCGAGGGCGCCGGATTCCGGCCCAGCGGTGAGCATTACGGCCGCACCCCCACCGACCTGCTCGCCCAGGCGAAGTGCTCCGGCAAGGTGCCCACGATCGCTGGTCTGCTCGGCCCGTCGGCCGGACACGGTGCGCTGGTCGCGCCGGTCTGCGACTTCACCATCATGAGCCGCCAGGGCGCGATCTTCACCGCGGGCCCGCCGGTCGTCAAAGAGTCGACGGGCGAGGAGATTTCGAAAGAGGACCTGGGCGGGCCCGGCGTCGCGCTCGCCAGCGGCGTGATCCACAACCTCGCCGAGGACGACGAGGCAGTGCTCGACGACATCCGCCGCTATCTGTCCTACTTCCCGGCCAGTGCGTGGTCCTATCCCGCGCAGGTGACCGCTGACGAGGCGAGTGCGCCGCGGCCCACGCCCGAGCTGCTCGATATCGTGCCCCGCACCAACCGCCGCGTGTATGACATGCGCGCGGTGCTCGACGTTGTCTTCGACCGGCCCGACTGGTTCGAGGTGCAACCGAAGTTCGGGCCCGCGATCATCACCGCACTGGCCCACCTTGGCGGCCACCCCGTTGCCGTCGTGGCGAACCAGCCGAAGGTGCTGGCCGGCTCTATCGACGCCGACGCCGCCGACAAGGCCGCGCATTTCATCATGGTCGCCGACTCCTTCCATCTGCCGATCGTGTTCCTCGCCGACAACCCGGGCATGCTGCCCGGCAGCCGCTCGGAGAAGAGCGGTGTGCTGCGCAGCGGCGCGCGGATGTTCGCGGCGCAGACGGCGGCGACGACGCTCAAGCTTCACGTCACGCTGCGCAAGGCGTACGGGTTTGGCTCAATGGTGATGTCGCTGTTGGGATTCGACAATCAGAGCGCGACGTTCGCCTATCCCGGCGCCACGATGGGCGCGATGAGTGCGGCCGCACTGAGCAAGGCCTCGCACGCCGCCGAGGATGTGGAGGCAAAGCTGCGCAAGGCGGAGGTGGAGGCATCCTTCCGCTCGGCCGGCACCCTCGGATTCGACGACCTCATCCATCCGGAGGAGACCCGCGACGCCTTGCTGTCGGCGCTGCAGCGCGGGATCTACAGCAGGCAGGCTGCCGCGGAACCGGTCAGCCGCACCGTCATCACGCCGTAGGTCAGTGATTTCGGCGCGGCTGGTCACGCTGAGCGTGACTGCGCGCGCCGAATTCACTCGTCCGCGCGGTAGGCCGTGACAACCGGTGCGAGTTCGTCGGGCGTCGCGCCGTGCATGATCAGGGCATCGGCCCCGTAGTCGAACTCCTTGCGGATGCGGTCCACGCACTGCTGCGCCGATCCGGTGGCCGCAGGCTCGAGCCATTCATCGGGGATCAGCGTCGCGATGTGCTCGATCTGCTCGGCCGTCGCCTTGTGATCGATTCCGCCGGGAATCGAGGTGACGACGGGATCCTCCCGGAAGCGCTGCAGCACTGCGGGATCCCACCCGTTGGTGGTGACCATCAGGTCGCCATAGCCCTGCAGGTAGGTGGCCAGACGGGCAACGGTTTTCTTCAGCCGCAACTCTTGGGGCAGGTGATCGCCGACAGTCGCGAAGCATGACCACACCCGGACGCTGTCCGGGTCGCGACCGGCCTTCTCGGCGGCGTCCTTCACGGTCTTGACGCACCGCTGCAGGGTTTCGGGCGTGAAGTACGTGTGCAGGATGACGTCGTCGAAGGCGCGCCCCCCGAGCGCGAGGGTGTTCGGCCCGAACGCGACCAGCGCCAGCCGGATGTTCTCGTGGAAGTCGGGATCCAAGAACAGCACCTGGTATTTACCGATGGGCCCGTCGTGGTTGAAGATGACCTCGCCGTTCCAGAGCCTCCGCATGACGTTCGCGAAGTCCTCCATCTGTGCGGTGGTCACCGAGGGGATGCCGAACGCCGCGTACATCGCCGCCACGCCGCGGCCAAGGCCGAGGGTGAACCGGCCGCCGGACAGCCGGTGCATCGTTGTCGCCCACGATCCGGTGATCAACGGATGCCGTGTGTTGTGATTGGTTGCCGCAGTGGCGATCTGCATTCGCTCGGTGACGGCAAGCGCGGCGCCAACGAGCGACGACGCTTCCTTGACGTTCCACCGCTCGGAGATGAACCCGGTGCCGAAGCCCATCTCCTCGCCCGCGCCTGGCCTCCGCCGTCAGCGTCGACGGGCCTTCACCGCCCGCGCCTGCGAGCAGGTAGAAGCCGAGCTCGTCGAGGACGCGTTCACTCATTGCCAGATCCCTTGTTTGTAGCCGCAGTTCCAGACCTCGGTGATTCTGCCGTCCACGACGCGGAAGATCTCCATGCTGCCGACATCGGTTTTGGTGCCGTCCTTCAGCTGCATCGGTGACTGGTAGACGATCGCGACGTGTTCGCCGTCGTCGCCCGCCACCACGAGCCGCAAATCGAAGCGGATGGTGTCGAACATGGCCCAGTGGTCGACGATGCGTTGGACTGCCTGATCGTGGGTGAGCGTGGTCGACTCTCCCACCTCGTGGCGGATCACGGTGTCGCCCATCAGCTCGTCGGCGAGATCGAAGTCGCGGTCGTTCCACACCACGAGGTTGTAGGCCTCCACCACTTCGCGGGCGGTTCGGGTCATGCGAACTCCTCCAGCGCGTCGATCTCGTCGATGGTCGCCACCGCCCTGTCGGTCAGCGTCAGACACAGCGCACGCGACCGCTCCGGCATCGCGTCCCAACCGTTGAGCGTGATCACCGGCAGCACCATCAGATAGGCGACCGCGATGCGGTAGTGCCGCCACGCTTCGTCGAGGGAGTAGTCGCTCACCCCGTGCGCAGACAGGCGTTCGAGGTATTCGCGCACAAGTGCCTCGTCGTGGCCGCGGCGCACCTCGGTGGGCAGCCCCTGGCTCACCAGGTAGGCGATGTCCGCTGCGCCCACCCCGCGCGAGGCGAACTGGAAATCGACGACCTTCATCCGGTCGCCGTCGAAGAACAGGTTGTCGGCCCTGATGTCGCCGTGCAACAGCATCGAGCGCTCGGTCAGCGCGGGCAACGCCTCGACGGCATATTCAGTGAATCGTTCGGCGAACCCGTCGACGGCCGCAGGCACCCGTGCCGAGGATTTATCGCGGTAGATCTGCCAACCCGGTCCGAACGCGGGTATCAGAAGGTCACGCGCGATCGGGGTGTCGATGCTGCCGAACACGTCCAGCTCCGCGGCGGTGACGGTCGACCACGCGTGCAAGCCCGCCAGCGCGTCGATGCACACCCTGGTCTGCCTCATCGACAAGCCCGCGAGGTGATCGGCGTTGTGCCAATGCGCGAGATCCTCCAGTAGGAGTACGAAGTCCGCTGTGCCATCGATGCGGTCGTCGATTTCGGCGGCATACACGTGCGGTGTGGCCATGGGTGCGACACCGGCAACCTGTTGATAGAACGCCAACTCGCGTCGGTAGCCGCCGAGCAGTTCCATCGCACCGCGCGCTTCGGACTGGGCGGGCAGTTTGGCGATCACGGTCGCAGGCACGCCGTCGCCGCTGAGATGAAGCCGGTACAGCAGCGACGAGAAACCGCTGTCCTGAGCGATCTGCTCGGCGCGCACGTCGGCGACGGGCCGGCCCAGCGCCGCGGTGAGCCACTGGGCCGTCACGTCGCAAATGCCGGCGGGCACGTCGAAAGTTGACACCAAACAACTAAGTTAGTTGTCGAGCGTCTAATATGCAACAGTGCCCTCCCCTGAACGCGGGCTGACTCAGACGCGGCGCGTCGAGATCTCCAACAGGAGATTGATCGAGGCGGCCGCCGCTCTGATAGCCGAAAAGGGCTGGGAGGCAACAACTGCCGCCGAGATCGGTCGGCGCGCCGGCTATAGCAGGGCGATGGTCCACGCCCGATACGGGAGCAAGGACGCCATCCTGGACGCCTTCTTCCTCGACGACCAGATCAAACGCCTCAGCCCGGATCCGGACCCGACCGCCATCGGGTTGGCGGAGGCCTTGGGCCATTTCGACCGGGTCGCCGAGTTGTTCGAGCAGGACCCCGACTTCCTCCGCGCACTGTTCGTCGCCACCTTCGAGGCCGTCAAGACCACGTCGCGACTTCGGAAGCGGGTAGGCGCACTGCTCGATCGGGGAATCGGCAAGGTCGAGGCGGGGCTGCGACGCGGGGTGAAGGACGGCTCGGTGCGGCCCGACATCGACGTCGTCCGAGCCACCAACGACATCAGCTCGGCGATATTCGGCTGCGCCTATTTGTGGACCGTCCTCGGCGATCGATACGACCTCGGCGACGAGATCGCCTTCGTGCGCGCCAGGTTCGCCCGGGAGTACGGCCGCTAACCGCCTCGCAGATCACCGCGGCGATCGGTGGCCGTCTCCCGCACTGAGCGCGCCGAGGAACCGCTCTGACGCATCCTGGACACCTCGTGCGAAGAGGTGACCGACATGGCTTCCTCTGTGCCAGAACAGCTCTCCGCCCCAACGTTGATGCAGCTGCTGGGCGGGCTCACGCATCGCCATCCTGTCGTGCCATGCGCCGACGATGAGCCGTGCATGCGGCGGCGCGGTCGGCTCGACGACGGTGTGATCGACGGCCGAGGCCACCGCTGTTACGGTGTCGGAGCCCAGCAGCGCGATCGTCTCGCGCACCGAGGGACCCCATCTGCCGAGGTGTTGGGAGATCATGGCGTTCAGCCCGGAGATCGGCGTGTACACCGCGACGCCGTCGACCGGCTCGAAATGCGAGACGAGCGCCGCCACCGGGCTTCCCATGGAAACGCCCGACACCGCCGTCACCGTCGCCTGCGGCCGCAGCCAGCGCACAAGCGCGCGCACCTCGGACACGACGCGCATCATGCCCGCGACGTTGGTCAGCGGGTCCATGTTCGGATACGGCGGCCACAGATCGCGCCGCGACCCGTGACCCGGCTGGACGGGCAGGGCGATGTTGAAGCCGAGTCCGTCGCGAATCCGTCGGGCCCGCGAGAAGAGCAGGTCGATCGGTTGGCCCTGACCGGCGCCGTGCACCCACACCAGCCACGGCCGTGTCTCGTCTTCGGTTCTGCACAGGTGCACGACCGCCGTCGCAGGCCCACCGAGACCGACTCGCGCCAACGAGTCCGGAAGCGTCGGTTCGTGGTCGAACGTCAGCTTCTCGTAGATGAGCCGACCGAGCCGACGACGGCTCATCGACGCCACGGTCAGCGGTTCGGGCTCGGCATGCGCTCGCTCGATCCCGAGCGCCGAGAGTTCCTCGGCCGCGGCTTCGCACGACGCAACGGTGCGCTCCAATCTGGGCGGGGGCGCGGTCAAAGTCATTCCCGACAGCGCGAGTTCGTCAAGCATCACCTCGCCCAGCTGACGTGCTCCGTTCGGCGACAACGGGTTCCAGTCGCCGGAGCTACGCAGAGCGGCATGTGCCCGCGGTAGCACGCCGGCGAAATCCCGGCCCACCCGATAGGCCCGCTCTGAGGTCTTCATCGGTTACGCGAGCTTGAACCCGCTGTAGCCGGCCCCAGCGACAGCGTCGCAGCGCTTCCGGTACTCGGGTATACCGCCGGTGAAGCCCATGTACATCTGCTTCTTTCCCGGCACGTTGCCGCCGTTGTACCAGGAGTTGCAGCTCGGATGGACGAGCACTGTCGGCGCCACCAGTGCCGAACACTGCTCGGCCCAGTCCTGTTGCGCCTCGGGCTGCGCCTCGATGAGGCGATATCCGCCTGTGCGCAGATGCGTGATGCAGTCGGCGATCCACTCCACGTGTTGTTCCAGCGCTGCGACGAAATTGCTTGCAGGCGCGGGACTTCCGGGACCCTGCACGACGAAGAGATTGGGAAATCCCGCGACAGCGAGGCCCAGGTAACTCAGTGGGCCCTCGGTCGCCCAGAACTCCTTCAACGACACCCCGTCACGTCCGCGGATGTCGATGCGGGAGAGCGCGCCGGTCATCGCGTCGAAGCCGGTGGCGTAGATGATCACGTCGAGGTCATGCGAGCTCGCCTCGGTATCGACACCCGTCGGCGTCACAGCGCGCAGCGGCGTCGTGCGCAGATCGACGAGCGTGACGTTGTCGCGGTTGAACGTCTGGTAGTAACCCTGGTCGATGATCGGGCGTTTGCAGCCGAACGGATGGGTCGGCGTGAGCGCGGCCGCCGTGCCGGGGTCGGTGACAATCCGTGCCACCGCCTCGCCGTAGAGTTTGGCCGCCATCCGGCTGGACTCGATGTCGAAGAAGATGTCGCCCCAGCTGAGCGCGCCCATGACGCCGTTGTTCTCGATGGCCCGCAGCTGCTCTTCCCGCGACGCCGTCTTCAGCGGCGGGTTGGCCATCATCTGGAACATCACCGAGAACGCCGACAGCCGTGCGGCTCCGATCGGATGCTCGCGTTGCGCGGCGCGGATCTCGCCGTACCGGGCCTTCATCTCGTCGAGTTCTCCCGACTCGAACTCGCGGACGTGCCACGGCAACGTATAGGCAGCAGAGCGCTGAAAGACCGTGAGGTGCCCGGCCTGCTCGGCGACGACTGGTATCAACTGCACGCCCGTCGAGCCGGTGCCGATGACCCCGACGCGCTTACCGCTGAGGTCGACGTCCTGCCTGGGCCAGCGGCTGGTGAACAGCGAGGTGCCGTCGAACGTGTCCATCCCGGCGATGTCGGGTTCGAGCGGCGCGGAGAGGATTCCTGCGGCGGCGACCACGAAGGGCGCGGCGAATGTCTCTCCCGCTTGGGTTTTCACCCTCCAGGTGGCGGCGGGCTCGTCGAAGGTCATGGCCACGACATTGGTGTCGAAGAGGATGTCGCGGCGCAGGTCCAGCCTGTCGGCGACGAAGTTGAGGTACGCCTCGATCTCCGGTTGGGCCGGCATCGTCTCCGTCCACACCCACTCCTGCTGGATCTCGTCGGAGAAGCTGTAGGAGTACTCGATGCTCTCGATGTCGCAGCGCGCACCGGGATAGCGGTTGTAGAGCCAGGTGCCACCGACCCCCTCGGCCCGCTCCAGAACGACGACGCTCAGCCCTAGCTCCCGCAGCCGATGCAGAGCGTAGAGACCGGAGAATCCCGCCCCGATGACGATCGCGTCGAAGCGACCACCTGACATCTGCACGTCTCCCTTGCATCACTGTCGACCCGGATGCCGAAAACTATACTGTAATATCTTCCGTTGACCAGGCTCGGCGTTTCGGGAGGCCCTCGTGAAAGTCCCCTTCACCTGGAAAGTCACCGGGTGGTTCATGATCGGCTGGTCGGCGGAAATCGCCGTCGGCGAGGTCAAGCCGCTGCGGTACTTCGGTGAAGACCTGGTCGCCTACCGCGACGAGGCGGGCGAACTGCACGTGTTGTCGGGACACTGCCGTCACCTCGGCGCGCATATCGGGCACGGCGGCACGGTCGTCGGCGACTGCGTGGAATGCCCGTTCCACGGCTGGCGCTGGGGGCCTGACGGCACCAACCGGTACATCCCCTACCAACCCGAGCGGCCGAACAAGGCTCTGCGGCTGCGGGTCTATCCGGTACGTGAACAGTACGGCTGCGTCTTCGCCTGGCATCAGCCCGGCGGCGAGGAACCGCAGTGGGAGCTACCCGATCTCTTTCACAAGTTCCCGCAATTCCCGACCGACCACGACGCGTATTACCGTCCCTACCCGGAGTTTTCAAGCCGGGCCGAACGCGAGCCCGTGCACCCGCAGATCGTCGCGGAGAACGGACCCGACAGCGCGCACTTCCACTACGTGCACGGCGCGACCGTGACGCCGGTGTGCCTCGAGTGGGAGGCCGTCGACGAGGAGTGGCGCTTCCTCACCGGCTGGCCCGACGCGCGCAGCGGTGATCCGGACAAGATGGCGCTCTACATCCACAGCCACTTCTCGGGGCTGGGCTTCGCGATCAGCGCCTTCGAGGGCTCGTCGAACCACCGGCTGATCTTCGCCTGCACGCCCGTCGAGGACGGGTACTCCGACATGTTCTATTCCATCTGGTGGCCCAGGCTCCCCGGCGACACCTCCGACGTTCCGCCCGATGCGGTGCGCGACAAGGTCGAGCGGCAGTTCATGGGCACGGTATGGGACGACCTGAATATCTGGCGCTACCAGGAGTACGTCGAAAACCCCGCGCTGTCGAAGGTGGACGCGAAACCGTATATGGCGATGCGGAAATGGGCGACGCAGTTCTACGAGATTCCGGCAGAGGTGTGACCATCGATCTGGCCGAAACCGCGGCGCCTGCACACACGACGATCGTGACGCAGGAACTCCAGGGCGCCGTCGTGGGGCCCAATGCAGGCCTCGGCGCGCTCGCCAGGGCCGCGCAACGCCAGGCACTGCCCAACATCGAACGATTGCTCCCGGTCGCTCGTGCGGCCGACGTCCAGGTTGTGCACTGCCTCGTCCAGCGCAGGCCCGACGGGCTCGGCGCCAACCGCAACGCGCCGATCTTCGCGATGGGCTCCACGCACGTCGACATCAGCCCCGGCAGCGAAGGCGCCACCCTGTTGCCTCAATTCGGCCCCGCTCCAGATGATGTGGTGCTGCACAGGTGGCACGGGGTGGGCCCGATGGGCGGCACCGACCTCGACTCGGTCCTGCGCAATCTCGGCGCGACGACGATCGTCGCCGTCGGCGTTTCGGTGAACATCGCGATCACCAACCTCGTCATGGACGCCGTGAACGCCGGCTACCGCGTGGTGGTGCCGCGCGACGCGGTCGCGGGGATCCCCCGCGACTACGCCGACGCGATCATCGACAACACCCTCGCGCTGCTGGCGACGATCACCACCACGTCTGATCTGATTGCGGCCTGGACGTGACCGACGCCGACGGCACCGTACTATCTTCAGAGGTGAGCGCCCCCACAACGCAATTCACCGTCCCCGCCGCCGCGGAAGCCGTCGCCTCCGCCATCGGCGACAGGGAATTCATCATCCAGGGTGAGCGCCGCTACACCTTCGCGCAGATCGTCGAGCGGTCCAACCGGCTCGCGGCCTATCTGCACAAGCGCGGCCTCGGCTGCCGCACCGAGCGCGCGGAACTGGCCGGTCACGAGGTCGGCCAGGACCTGCTCGGCCTCTATGCCTACAACGGCCCCGAGTACGTCGAGGGGATGCTCGGCGCGTGGCGGGCACGCGTCGCCCCCTTCAACGTGAACTACCGGTACGTGAAGAGCGAGCTGGAGTATCTGCTCGCGGACTCCGGTGCGACCGCGCTGCTGTATCACGCCAGCTTCGCGCCCCGCGTCGGCGAGGTGCTCCCCCACCTGCCGCACCTTCGGGTGCTGATCCAGATCGCCGACGACTCCGGCAACGACCTGGTGCACGGCGCCGTCGACTACGAGTCCATCGTGTCGTCGGGCGCCTCGCAGCCGCCACCGGTCGAACCGTCCCCCGACGACCTGTACGTGCTGTACACCGGCGGCACGACCGGGATGCCGAAGGGCGTGCTGTGGCGTCAGCACGACATCTTCATGACGTCCTTCGGCGGCAGGAACATGTACACCGGCGAGACCGCAGCGTCGTACGACGACATCGCCAAGCGGGTCGCCGAGAACCCGGGTACGAAGATCTTCACCCTCCCCCCGCTGATGCACGGCGCGGCGCAGTGGGCGGTCATGACAGCGCTGACGACCGGGCAAACGGTGGTGTTTCCCGCCACCCAGGGCCGATTCGACGCCGACGAGGTGGTCGCGACCATCGAGCGGGAGAAGATCCTCACGGTGCAGGTCGTCGGCGACGCGATGGCGCGGCCGATCGCCGACGCCATCGAACGGGGCAGCGCCGATGTGTCGTCGCTCGCGGTGGTCGCCAACGGCGGCGCGCTGCTGTCACCGACGGCCAAGCAACGTCTGATCGACGTCAAGCCCGGCCTGATCGTGATCGACGGCGTCGGATCGTCGGAGACAGGCATCCAGATGAGCCACATGTCGACGCCCGGCGCGGTATCGACCGGAACGTTCAACGCCGGGCCCGACACCAGCGTCGCGAGTGAGGACCTCGACTCGATCCTCGAACCCGGGCACGACGGAATGGGCTGGCTCGCACAACGGGGCTTCGTGCCGCTGGGCTACAAGGGCGATGCCGCCAAGACCGCAAAGACCTTCCCCGTCATCGACGGCGTGCGGTACTCGATCCCGGGTGACCGCGCACGGCACCTCGCCGACGGCGGCATCGAACTGCTCGGCCGCGATTCGGTGACGATCAACTCCGGGGGCGAGAAGATCTTCGCCGAGGAGGTGGAGAGCGCGGTGATCTCGCACCCCGCGGTGCGCGACGTGGTGGTGTCCGGCAGACCGAGCGAGCGCTGGGGCCAAGAGGTCGTCGCGATCGTCGCCCTCGTCGACGGCGCGACCGCCGACGCGGAGGAACTCATCGAGCACGCGGCCGGTGTGATCGCCCGCTACAAGCTGCCCAAGGCCGTCGTCTTCCGGCCCGCCATCGAGCGAAGCCCGGCGGGCAAGGCCGACTACCGGTGGGCGCGCGAGCAGGCGATCAGCGAAGGGGCGTGATCCGCCTCTACCAGCGTTGAGGTTACTACTGTAATCTTTACAGTAGTAATTGCAGTCCGCAGCGGAACGGTGGGGATCAGTCGTGGATACGCCAGTGCTCGACGTCACGCCCGATGAAGCGGCCGGACTTCTCCGCGACCCTTACGCGCTCTTCGCGCGCAGGCGGCACGAGACCGACGGGGTGTTCCGCGGCAGCGTCATGGACTGGACCCATGCCCCCGAGGAGTTCCGGCCCAAGGATCTCTACTCCGCGGTGTCCTTCGACGCGGTGAACCGGGTCTTCCGCGACGGCAAGGTCTTCAACTCACACATCTACGACTCCACCATCGGACTGTTCATCGGTCCGACCATTCTGGCGATGGAGGGCAAGAAGCACTGGGACCACCGCAACCTCGTGTCCGCGGCGTTCAAGACACGCTCGCTGCACCGGTGGGAACCCGAAATCGTCAGGCCGGTGGTGAACGCGTTGATCGACGAGTTCGTCGATGCGGGCGAAGCGGATCTGGTGGCTGACTTCACCCTCGAATTTCCCACCAGGGTGATCTCGAAACTGCTCGGCCTGCCCGAGGAGGATCTACCGTGGTTTCGCAAGCGCGCAGTCGAATTGATCAGCTACAACGTCAAATACAAGAGGGCCTTCGAAGCGTCGGACGCCTTGAAGGACTACTTCAGCGAGCAGATCGACAAACGCCGGTCGAAGCCCACCGACGACATCATCGGCGACCTGGTGGCCGCCGAACTCGACGGCGAAAAGCTCACTGACGAGGCCATCTACTCCTTCCTTCGGCTTCTGCTGCCCGCCGGGTTGGAGACCACCTACCGGTCGTCGGGCAACCTTCTGTACCTGCTGCTCACCCATCCCGACCAGTTCCGGGCGATACAGGACGACCGTGCGCTCATCGGACCCGCCATCGAGGAGGGCCTGCGGTTCGAGACCCCGTTGACGACGGTTCAGCGGTATGCGGCCGAGGAAACCGAACTCGAAGGGGTCACCCTGCCGCAGGGGGCGGTGATCGACGTCTGCATCGGCTCCGCGAACAGGGACGAACGCCGCTGGGAGCGCTCGGAGGAGTTCGACATCACGCGAAAACGTATACCGCACATATCGTTTGCCGCAGGCGAGCACACCTGCCTCGGACTGCATCTGGCCCGCATGGAGACGCGGGTGGCACTCGAATGCCTGCTGGACCGGTTGACCGACATCGAGCTGCTCACCGGCGACGACCCGCACATCTACGGACAGCCGTTTCGCTCGCCGACGGCGCTTCCGGTTACGTTCAAGCCATGATCAAAGTGATGGAGGGCGTTCGCGTCCTCGAGGTCGCGCAGTTCACGTTCGTCCCCGCGGCGGGGGCGATCCTCGCCGACTGGGGCGCCGACGTCATCAAGGTGGAGCACCCGGTACGCGGCGACACCCAGCGCGGCTTTCTCTACATGGGCGGCATCCAGCTTCAGGCCGACCGCCACCCGCTGATGGAGCATCCGAACCGGGGCAAGCGCAGCGTCGGCATCGACGTCTCGACACCGGGCGGGCAGGAAGTCCTGTACGAGATCGCCAAGAGCTCCGACGTCTTCCTGACCAATTACCTGCCGGCACAACGCCAGAAGAACAAGTTCGACATCGAGCACATTCGCGCCGCCAACCCGAACATCATCTACGCGCGCGGCAGCGCGTACGGCGACAAGGGGCCGGAGCGCGACGTCGGCGGGTTCGACGGCACCGCCTTCTGGACCCGCAGCGGCGTCGGGCATGCCTTGACTCCCGAGGAGATCGGCGGCGCGCTGTCGCAGGGCATCCCGGCGTTCGGGGACTCGATCGGCGGGATGAACATCGCCGGCGGGATATCGGCCGCGCTGTTCCACCGCGAGCGCACCGGCGAGGCCGTCGAACTCGACGTGTCGCTTCTGAGCACGGCGTGGTGGTCTGCGGGCGCCAGCATGACCCAGGGCATGGAGGTCGGTGAGACCATGCGCTCGCTGATGCCGGATAACGTCGGCCCGACGGTGAATCCGTTCCTCGGCAACTACCTGACGTCCGACGGCGGCACGATCAACCTGTGCATCGTCAGCCCGACCGGGTACATCCGCGACGCGTTCAATCATCTCGGCCTGCCCGAACTGGCCGACGATCCGCGGTTCAGCGACGTGCTGCCGCTCATCGAGAATGCCGCGGAGGCAGCCGAACTCATCGCCGAGTCGATCGCGCAGCAAGCCGTTCGACTACTGGCGCGAGCATCTGAAGACGATGAAGGGGCAGTGGGCGCCGTTCCAGAGCTTCCTCGACCTCGCCGAAGACGAGCAGGCGATCGCCAACGACATGATCGTCGAGGTGGAGGCCGCCGACGGCGGCGACCCTTTCAAGGTGGTCCGCGGCCCGGTGCAGTTCAACCACGAGCCGCTGGAGACGACCCGCGCGCCGCAGGCCTCCGAGCACACCGAGATCGTTCTGATGGAACTCGGCATGGAGTGGGACCGCATCGAGGAACTCAAGAACTCCGGCGCCATCGCCTGACCCTCAACTTCCCGCGAAATGGCATTCCAGCAGCGGAAATGCGAGTGACGGCCTAGCTGAAATGCAATCTCGCGAGAGTGGTCAGAGCGCGTTCGACGCGCACAGGGACGCCGGTCAGCCAGGCCATCCCCGACAGCTTCTCGACGTCTTCGGGCTCGCTCGATGTCAGCCGGTTGACGTTAGCGCCGCCCGCCTTGTTGGCCACCTGCCAGCCGCCGGTGCCTTTGTGGCCCCACCCGTGCGGCACCGCGATCACCCCGGCCATCAGATCCTTGGTCGCAGCCACTTCGATGGTGATGTCGCCATACGGCGACGAAACCCTCACCACGTCGCCGTCGGAGATCTGCAGATCGGCTGCGTCGTCGACGTGGATCAGCGCACGCTGAACCCGCTCCCCGCGCATCAGCAGGGGTGAGTTGTGCATCCACGAGTTCTCCGAACGCGCCTCGCGCATACCGATCATCGACAGCGGATAGCCGTCCGGATGCTTACCGCGCGTGAGCTTCTCGACCTCGTCGGCGATCGCGGGATGCACCAGCTTGACCCGGCGCGACAAATAGGCCACCGCGTCGCGCAGCACACCGGTGCGGATGTGCGGCGCGACCACCACTCCGTGCGGATGATCTTCGGTCAGCCGCCGCAGCGACAATCCGCGACGGCGCAGCCCGAACCGGTCGCCGCCCTGCGACATCCGCACCAGGGCGTCGATCATCAACCGCGGCGTCATCTCCACTCCGAACGCGCTCAACGCCTTTCGTATCAGGCCGAGCACCCGGAAGCCGGGCACATCGCGGGCCAGTCGTCGGGTCAGGTCGTCGACGATGTCCCATTCCGTGCGCGCCTGACCCGCGGGCGCGACGACGGCCTTCGTCGCCTGCCGGAACGGCGTCGCCTGAAAGGCCTGGAAGGTGAACGGGAAGTCGTCGCGCTCGTACATCGTCGTCACCGGCAGGATGTAGTCACAGCGGCTGGTCGTCTCGGTGACGTAGAAGTCGAGGGCCACCGAGAGGTCGAGCGTCTCGAACGCGGCCTCGAGCTCGTCGCCGTTGGGCACCGACAGCACCGGGTTGCCCGCCGAGACGAACATCG
Source organism: uncultured Actinomycetota bacterium (assembly GCA_963786995.1). Classification (GTDB taxonomy): domain Bacteria; phylum Actinomycetota; class Actinomycetes; order Mycobacteriales; family Mycobacteriaceae; genus Mycobacterium. Next base: position 1,290,744 of record CAWBBH010000014.1, read on the forward strand.
CCTTGATCCGGCGGGCTCCCGGTGTGGTGATCTCCTTGGCCATCAGCGCGGCGGGCTCGGAGGTGATCGCGTTGGGAATCCCCCCGATTCGCGACCGCCGACGATATGAGCGCCGCAGCGCGACACCCATCGCGGTGTTCTGCCATCTCTGACCAACGGTGTGCATCAGGCCGAACACCGAACCGCCGGGGACATCGAGATTTCCCGCGACGAGGTTCACGGCGTCGATGAGGTAGGCGGTCAGCGTGCCGTACCGGCCGACGCACGTGCCCAGCCTGCCGTAGACGGCGGCGCGCGGCGTGCCCGCCAGATCGTGCGCGAGAGCCCGGACGCTGCCGGCGTCGATTCCGGTGTGCTCTGCGGTGGTCTCCGGCGTGAACGGCATGCACAATGCGCGCAGCCAGTCGAGCCCGTCGGCCTGCCTGTCTGCGGCGTCGGCCACGAGGCCGTCGGCGAACATCACCTGCAGCAGCGACAGCAGCAGGAAGGCGTCGGTGTCCGGGACGATGCCGAGCCATTCGAACGCCGCGGCCGTCTCGGTGCGACGGGGGTCGACCACCACGACCCGGCCGCCCCGCTTGACGATGTCGTGCATGCGGTCCTTGATCCGCGGCGCCGTCAGGAAACTCCCGTGGGACACAACGGGATTGGCGCCCATCATCACCAGCAGGTCGGTGCGGGTCAGATCGGGGATCGGCGTCGAGGTCGGCACGCCGTAGAGCAACTGGCTGGCGATCAGCCTGCTGTTGGTGTCCTGCGACGACGCGGTGAAATAGTGGGAGTGGCGTCCGATGCCCTTGGTGAACATCAGCGCCGCGAATGTGTGCGCATAGCTGAACGCCGCGGGGTTGCCCATGTACCAGCCCACCGCTCCCGAACCATCGGCGCGAACGATCGCGCCCAACCTGGCGGCGATGTCCGACAGCGCCGCGTCCCAGGTGACAGGCTCGAACCCGGTCGCCGTCCGGCGCAGCGGGCTGGTGACCCGGTCGGGATCGTTGTGCACCTCGGTGAACGCGATGCCCTTCTGGCAGGCGAATCCCGTTGACAGCGGATGGTCCTTGTCGGGGCGCAGCGCCACCAGCCTGCCGTCCTCGACGGTCGCGATCATGCCGCACAACGGCTCGCAGATCCGGCAGAACGTCGTCTTGTGCTCGGTCACCGGTGTCACCTCGACTACGATACTGTAAGAGTTACAGTTGCGATACACTCGCCCGATGAATGACGTCGCCATCATCGGCGTGGGATTGCATCCGTTCGGCCGGTTCGAGGGCAAGTCCGCGATGGAGATGGGCGTCGACGCCATCTTCTCCGCCGTCGCAGACGCCGGGGTCGAGTGGCGCGACGTGCAGTTCGCCACCGGTGGGAGCTGGACGGTGGCGAACCCAGACGCCATCGTCGGCATGGTCGGCCTCTCGGGCATTCCGTTCACCAACGTCTTCAATGCGTGTGCCACCGCGGCGAGCGCGGCCAAGGCGTGCGCGGACGGTATCCGGCTGGGCGACTACGACATCGGCATCGCCGTCGGTCTCGACAAGCACCCGCGCGGTGCCTTCACCGAGGATCCCGCGCTTGTCGGCATGCCCAGCTGGTACGCCGAGAACGGTCAGTATCTGACCACGCAGTTCTTCGGGATGAAGGCCAACCGCTACCTGCACGACCACGGCATCTCGCAGGCGACACTGGCCAAGGTGGCCGCCAAGAACTTCCGCAACGGCGCCATGAACCCGAATGCGTTTCGCCGCAAGCCGATCGCCGAGGAAGACATTCTGAACTCGACGATGCTGAACTACCCCCTGACCCAGTACATGTTCTGCGCACCCGACGAAGGGGCCGCCGCCGTGGTGATGTGCCGCGCCGACATCGCACACCGCTACACCAGCAAGCCGGTCTACCTGCGCGCCGTCGAGGTCCGCACCCGCACCTACGGCGCCTACGAGGTGAACACCACGTTCGCGCCCGTCGACGAAGTTCCGGCGCCGACGGTCTACGCCGCCGAAGCGGCTTTCGAGAAGGCCGGGGTCGCGCCCGACGACGTCGACGTCATCCAGCTGCAGGACACCGACGCCGGTGCAGAGATCATCCACATGGCCGAATGCGGATTCTGCGAACACGGCGACCAGGAGAAGCTGCTCGCCGACGGCGCCACCGAGATCGGTGGTGCGATGCCGGTCAACACCGACGGCGGCCTGATCGCCAATGGCGAGCCCATCGGGGCGTCGGGTCTGCGCCAGATCCACGAGCTGGTGCGGCAATTGCGCGGTGAGGCGGGTGACCGCCAGGTCGCAGGCCAGCCGCGGGTCGGGTTCGCCCAGCTCTACGGGGCGCCGGGCACCGCGGCCGCGACGATCGTGACGCTTTAGCGCGCGGCCTTCGCCTGCTCGACGTAGAACTGCGCGGCCCGCCGTATCGACTCTGCGGTCGGGCGGGGATGCCAGCCGAGCTCGCGTGTCGCCTTGCTGTGATCGGCCGCGGACATCATGTGCAGAAGTCGAACACCGGTGACGTTAATCGGAAGGTCGCGCCGCAGAAGCCTGCCGGCCGCGCCCATCACCCAGCCGACGGTGTACAGCAAGCCCAGCGGCACACCGAACCGCGGCGGCTTGGCACCGACGGCCGTCGCGGCCGTCGAAAGCATTTCCCGCATGGGCATGAACGTTTCGGAGATGATGTAGCGCTCGCCGACGCCACCACGCTCGCCGGCAAGCAGGAACGCCTCCGCCACGTCCTCGATGCCGACGACTTCCGTGGCGACGCCCCTCACGTAGGCCGGCATTCTGCCCAGCGCCGCCGCCTTGATCGTCTGCCCCTGGCTCGGCTGCCAGTCACGCGGGCCGTAGGGATTGGACACACACATGGCGACGGCGGGCAGGCCGCGGTTCCTGGCGTAATCCAGCACCATGTCCTCGGCTTGCCGACGCGACTCGATGTAGGGACCGCCGACGCCCTCCCAGTTGAACGGCATGTTCTCCGTTGCCGATTCGCCCGGCTTCGCGATCGCGACCGTGCCGATCGTGCTGCAGAACACGAACCGGAACAGATCTGCCTGCGAGGCGACGTCGAGGACGCGGCGCAGGCTCTCGACGTTCGTCTCGAACAGGGGCGACGGATCGCGGAGGTAGAAGCGCGTATCCACCACGCAGTAGAACACCACGTCGCGGTCGGCCATGGCCGTCCGCATCGCCTCGGTGTCACCGAGATCGCCGTAGCAGCGTTCGACGTCGAGGTCGTCGATGGCCACCGTGTTGCTGGACTTGCGCACGTACACCCGAACGTCGTCGCCGCGCTCGACGAGCTTGCGGGCGACATGCGAGCCGACGAATCCCGTCGCACCCATCACGAGGGCCCTGCGACGCGAAGGCTGCGGGGTCACGACGCCTTCTTCTCCTTCGGCGGTGAGTAATTGGGCTTCCCGAGTCCCAGCACATATTGGGCGATCATGTTGCGGAACACCTCGAGCGTTCCGCCGTAGATGCCGACGAGCGGCGCAAAGCGGTACACGTATTCGGCGCCACCATCGTCGGCGGCACCGTCGGTTCCGATCGGCAATGACGCCGCGGTACCGAGAATGTCCATCAGATCGGGCGAGATGTCGCGCATCGTCTGCGCGAGCGCCACGCGGCCGAAGATGCTCGTCGCCGACAGCGACGCCTCCATTCGGGCGACGCTGCGGCCGAGGCGGTATGCCACCGAGCCGTCGTCGATGAGCCTGCTGCCGTCGGGGGCCTCTTCGGCCACCTTGGCGGCCGCCGTGTCGACCGCGGTGGCCATGAAGGTCGCCTGATGCATCATGATCGACACGTCGGCCAGCCCGTCGGGCGCCGCCTCGACGGCGCCGTGCTCGACGTTGAGCGGTTCCCTGACCACCGTCCACCCGTCGTTCACCTCGCCGAGGCGGTATTTGTCGTCGACGCGGACGTCGCTGTAGTAGACGATGTTCGTCCGGTCGCCGTCGACGGTGCGAATTCCCTGGATCTCGATTCCCGGCGAGTCGAGCGGCACCAGGAACATGGTGAGGCTCTTGTGTTTCGGCGCATCCGGGTCGGTGTTGGTGATGAGGAAGACGTACTGGCAGTTGTGGGCACCGGTGGTGAACATCTTGGAGCCGTTGATGACCCAGGAGCCGCCGTCGCGCACCGCGCGGGTCTTGCATGTCGCGACGTCGGACCCGCCCTCGGGTTCGGTGTAGCCGAGGCACAACCGCACCTGGCCGTTGAACACCCTCGGCATGACTTCGGCCTTGAGTTCGGGCGAGCCGAACTTCTGCACCGACCGGGCGATCATCGCGGTGGTGCCGAACGTCACCCACGGCACATGCGCGCGGCGCTTCTCCAGTTGCCAGATGCGGTTGCGGATCCGGCTGAATCCACCTTCGGACTCCGGCTTCCATTCGCGGGTCAGGTAGCCGGCTTCGCCGAGCGCGAGATGCACGCCTTCGTCGAAGTTGTCGCCGGTTTCGCGGTCGCGGCGGATCACCTCGTCGGTGACGATCTCGCGCAGGAACTTTCGCGACTCGTGCAGGAACTGCTCGTCCTCGTCGGACAGTGCAACGCGTGAGAAGTCCATCTACTTCGCTCCCCCGCTTTCGCGCGCCGCGACGATCTCGGCGATGTACTTCGCGCTGGCACCGGGGTCTCCGCCTGCCAGCGCCCAGCCGCGGGCCCGAACCAGGTAGGCGCTGGCAGGCGCCTCCGCACTCACCCCGAGACCGCCCTGGACCTGCACGGCCATGGTGGCGGCTTTCGACGCCTCCTCGGCCATGAAGACGAATGCCGACGGCGCCAGCTCCGGTCGCTCGTCGGGTTCGTTGTCGAGGAACCACGCCGCCCGCCGAGCCAGGTTGCGCCCACCGGCGACGGTGATCGCGATGTTGGCGAGCGGATGAGAGATGGCTTGCAGCGTGGAGATCGGCACACCGAGCGTGTACCGGTTCTTGGCGAACTCCGCGGCGATGGTCATCGTCTCCTCGACGAGGCCCACCAGTGCTGCAGCGGTCAGCACCCGCCATTCGTCCAGCGCGCGTTGGTATTCGACGAGCGCGTCGCCACCGCTCGCGATCACCGTCCTGCTGTCGGCTGTCGCCGGATCGACCCACGCCATCGGCAACTTGCCGATGTTGTCGACGGTCACGGGCCGCGTCCCGAATTCCAGCGCCACGACATCCTCACCGTCGCGCACCAGAATCTGATCGGCGATCGAACCGGCGGGGATCAGCCGCCGTCCTGTCACGCGCTCGTGCTGCGGGTCGAGGGCGGCCAGTTGTTTGCCGTTGACCAGGTCGGGCTCGAGCGCGGCACCGAGTCGCGCCAGCAGCCGTGCCGCGACGACGTGGTCGATCCACGGAACCGGCGCCAACGACCGACCGATCTCCTCGGCGACCAGCGTCAGGTCGACGAGAGTCGCCCCGTCGCCGCCCACCGACTCGGGCAACGCCATCGTGGTAGCTCCCATCGCGCACAGCCGCTCCCACAGGCTTTTGTCGAACCCGGATTCCTGTGCGGCGCGCACCGTTTCGATCGGGCAGTGCGTCTTGAAGAACTGCTTGTAGGCCGCCTGGATCGCCTGGTGATCCTCGGACAGGCTGTAATCCAGTCTGCGCAGCTCGTATCGGTCCATCTCAGCTTTCCTGTTCTCCGAAAAAGAATTCCTGCGCATTGTTGTAGAGATAGTTGTCCAGCACCTCGGCGGGCAGGTCCAGCGCGGTCGCTTCGGGCACGACGCGGCGCATCCGCAACACGGGCCAGTCCGACGCGTAGATCACCTTGTTCTTACCTCGGGTGCGCATGAAGTGCAGCAGGCTCTCCGGCAGGCGCTTCGGCGACCACGCTGACGTCATCAACCGCAGGTTCTGGTACTTGATCATCAGCCGGATCGCGACATCCCACCACGGGTCGGCACCGTGGATCATGCACAGCTTCAATTCGGGGAACCGCACGCACACCCGGTCTAGGTGGATCGGGTTCTGCACCTCACCGGGGATCGGCGGGCCCGGCAGGCCTGTGTTGATGCACAGCGGCAATTCCATCTCCGCGCACTTCGTGTACAGCGGGTAGTAGACCGCGTCGCTGGGCGGGTACTGTCCGTCACCCCAGAAGCTCGGTCCGACAACGGTGTACGCCACGGGCAGATCCTTGACGACGGCGGTGAGCTCACGAAGCGACGGCATGGGCCGCAGGAGGTTGACGCCGCCCATCGCCAGCATGAACCGGTCGGGCCGCGACTCGGCGAACGTGCGGGCGGTGACCGACGGCTTGGCGAGGTTGTCCATCAGGATCGCCTTGGCCACGCCCTGCTCGTCCATTTCGTCGAGCAGTTCGGCCAGCTCGACGGGGGCGAACATCGACTCAGGACCCTTGAAGTAGTCGTCACGCACCTTCAGCATCCAGTTCGGCTGCTGCTCGGTCTCCCCGAAGTGGACGTTGACGAGGCAGTCGATGACCCGGTCGGCTTCCTTCGTCATATCAGTGCCCGCTGCGTCGCTTGGCTTTTCGCCCACCGGTAGTCGGCCTTGCCGTTGCCCAGGCGGCGGACGGCCTCGACGACGATGAACTCCTTCGGCGCCTTGAAGCGGGCCAGGTGCTCGACGCACGCGGCGTGCAGTGACTCAGCGTCGACGGTCGCGTCGGGTCGAGGCTGCACGAGCGCGACGATCTCCTGCCCCCATCGTTCGCTGTCGCGGCCGACGACCAGGGCGTCGACCACCCCCGGGCATGCCCGCAGCACAGCCTCGACCTCCTCGACGAAGACCTTCTCCCCGCCGGTGTTGATCACCAGCGAGTCGCGGCCGTAGAGGCGCAGGGTGCCGTCGGCCTGAAGAGACGCGCGATCACCCGACACCACCACGCGCTGACCCTCCACCACGGGAAACGTCCTTCGGGTCGCGTCGGCATCGTCGAAGTAGCCCAGCGGAATCCGGCCGGTCCGCACCACCCAGCCGACCTCGGGTTCGCCGGCCGCCACGAACCGGGTCATGTCGTCGGACACCACGGTGCCGCCTTCGCGCAGATCGAAGGTGTCCCGGTGCGACCCCCGCCGGTTGTGGCCGAACCCCATGTTCCCGGTCTCCGACGAACCGTAACCGTTGATGATCGTCAGCTGGGGCAGCTTCTCCAGTAGTGCGCTCACATGCTTGGGATTTGTTGCCGCCCCGCCAGTTCCGATGGCATACAACGTCGACAGGTCGTAGCTGTCACGGTTGAGTTCCTCGACGAGCGGGGCGGCGTAGGCGTCCCCGACCATCGTCATCATGCCGACCTTCTCCCGCTCGGCGGTGCGCAGCACCAGCGCGGGGTCGAACTTGTTGCGGTCGTCGTAGAGCACCACCGGCAGTCCGGCGAGCGTGCCGGAGAACACCGTCCACAGGCCGGCCGCGTGCATCAGCGGAGACACCGCGAACCATGGCGCACCCTCGGTCCGCGCGACCTTGTCGTGGATCTCGGCGGCCGAGGTGTGGTCGGCGCCGACCATCGACGACACGTAGGTGTCGCTCTGCCGCCACAGCACACCTTTGGGCCGTCCGGTCGTTCCGCCCGTGCAGTACATGATCAGGTCGTCCGGCGACCCGGTGATCCTGGCGTCCGGATCACCCTGTGCCACAGCGTCGTCCAGTCGAACCGACCCCGGGACGTCGGGTGCGCCGCTGCCGTCGTCGACGGCGATCAGCAGGTCGGCGTCCAGCGACTCGAGCACACCGGCGAATTTCTCGCCGTGGGCCAGGTGGTAGATGACGGCGCGCGGCTTCACGTAGTCGAGCAGATCGGCGACCTCACGCGGCGTGTAGTGATGGTTGACATTGACCGGGACCGTGCGCGCTTTCAGACACCCGATCACCGCCTCGGGATAGCGGTCGTTGAACATGATCAGCGCGATCCGGTCCTGGCCGCACTCCCAGTTGTCGAGCCCGTCGCGGTCGCGGTGCGCGCCGAAGCCCCTGTCCGCGAGAAAGTTCGCAAGGCGGCGGGTACGGACGGCCATCTCACCGTATGTGGTGCGGCGGTCACCGCAGACCGTCATGGTGCGGTCTGCAATGACGTCGGCGATGGCGTCGACGACGTCGCCGATGGTCCACTCGGGCATCTCAGGCGGCCGGGACGTTCACGCCGAGCAGATCGAGTGCGTTGTCGCGCATCACCTTTCGGGTGTCTTCCGCGCTGAATTCGGGGAACTGCGGAATGTCGGCCGTGAACGACATCGGATCGGCGAGACCTTCGCCGTGCGGCCAGTCCGAGCCGAACAGGATCTTGTCCACGCCGATGGTTTCGGCGAGCAGTTTGACGTCGTCCTCGTAGTACGGCGCGATCCAGACGTTGTTTCTCAGCTGCTCGACCGGGTCTTCCTTGAAGTGGTACGGCGCGGTGTTGGCGGCCTTCTTCAGCCGCTTGATCAAGCGGTAGACGAAGTAGGATCCGTTCTCGATGCTGGCCACCTTGAGTTTCGGGTGCCGTGTGAAGACCTGGTGCACGATCATCGAGGCCATCGAGTCGTGGATGGCGCGGTCGTCGAGCAGCACCTGATCGAGTGGATCCTTCTTGCCGAACCCCTCGAACGTCGCCTTGCCGCCCCACAGTGCGGCGATCGCCAGGTAGCCGCTGTCGGACAGGTGGAAGACCACGGGCACGCCCGCCTCGGCGAGCCGCGCCCACACCGGGTCGTGGCTGGTGTCGCCCAGCGAGCGCGGCTTGACGACGCCGGGCACCGGCGCTGGCCGCACGCAGACGATCTTGGCGCCGCGGTTCAGCACGAACTCGACTTCACCGACGGCCGCGTCCGGGTCCGCCAGCGAGATGATCGGCGCGGAGAGGAATCGGTGGTCGGGACGATCGAATCCCCAGTCCTCGTCGAGCCACAGGTTGAAGGCGTGCACCGACGCCATCGTCGCCTCGATGTCGTGCTTGAGCGCCTCCTCGACGCCGCATGCGAATGTCGGCAGCATGAAAGCGGTTTCGAGGTTCTGCTTGTCGAGTACTTTCATCCGGGCGTCGCGATTCTGGTACTCGGGGTGGTCGCCCAACCGGTCGACCTTCATCAGCGAGGCCGGATCGACACCTTCGGGGATCTCGCCGCGGAAGAGCAGGTCGAGGCAGCCCGGTTCGATGATCGGGTCGAACGTCGGATTCGGGATGAAGTGATTGACGGCGCCGCCGATCACCGCGAAGGTGCGCTTGCCCTCGGTGAGCATCTGCACGCCGCGGCGTTTGAACTCCTTGGGCAGATGCCGGGTGAACGAGTCGGTCGGCTCGTAGTAGTGGTTGTCGACGTCGATCGCCCTGTAGTCGAGCGTCACAGGCTGACCTCCTTGTGCGGCGGGAAGTTCGGGGTGCGTTTCTCGAAGAATGCGGTGATGCCCTCGATGAAGTCGGGTCGCTGCATCGACTCACCCATCAGCTTCTCGGCGTGGTTGCTGGCCTCGAAGACGTCGCGCATGCTGTCCGCGTACACCTGTTGCTTGATCACCGCGAGCGAACTGGGCGCGCAGTTCGCCGCGATGTCCTCGGCGTAGGCGATGGCATGGGGCAGCAGTTCCTCGGGTGCGACGACGTCGTTGACGAGGCCGAGTGCTGCGGCCTCTTCGGCGGGGAACACCCGGCCGGACAGAAGCAGGTCCATCGCCGTCCCCCAGCCGACGACCTTGGGAAGAATCCAGCTGATGCCGTATTCGGCGATCAGGCCGCGGCGCGCGAAGGACGTGGTGAACTTCGCCCCCGCCGCCGCGAAGCGGACGTCGCACATCAGCGCCTGGGTCAGCCCGATGCCCGCGCAGGCGCCGTTGATCGCGGCGATGACGGGGGTGCGCAACGTCGCCACGAAGTGCGGATGCCGTTCTCCGACAAGCGTGCCGATATCGGTCTCGCCGTTGGTGTTGGCCTTCTCGATCGACGAGAGGTCTCCCATGTCGGCGCCGACGCAGAACGCCCGGCCCGCCCCGGTGACGACGATCGCCCGCACATTGGGGTCGGCCTCGGCGTCGTCGAGCAGGCTGTAGAACCTGGCGGCCAGCCCGCCGCCCCATCCGTTCATCCGCTCGGGCCGGTTGAGGGTCAGCAGCGCAACGCCGGTGTCCCGAAGCTCGTAGAGGACCGGGTCGTCAGCACTCACAGACACTTACTGTACACCTTTCGGTAGCGCTTTCCGCAACTGCTGGCCCGCTCAGCCGGAGAGCAGCCCGTACCGCCGATACGCTGCGTCGATCTCCGCCTTGCCCTCGGCGGGGAACGCGGCTTGCGGCGGGCGAGAGTGGGGGTAGTCGCCGATCGGCAGACCGAGCACCGATGCCGCGTATTTGAAGGCCCCGCCCCAGTGTGTGAAGTAGTCCGGCCGACCGGGGTAGCAGGTAAACCATCGGCCGATGTCGAGGCTGAGCTGGTCGATTCCCGACTTCTCGGCGTAGTCCATCGCCTCGACCAGCCGGTCGTTCCAGACCAGCTCCCAGTACTCCGAAATGATCGGCTGCTGGGGGGTTTCGTACAGGTATCCCGCGGTCCCCAGTTGGGCGGGGCCGACGATCCCGGCGCGCAGCCAGCCGGCGCGATAGACGGTGAGGTCGCACTCCCAGATCGTCAGGTCGGGAGCGAGGTCGTGCAGCATCCGGCTGTTCGTCGGCCGGAACGCCCCCTCCTTCGTCGCGCAAACGGCGGGGATCTCGGCGTAGATGCGCGCGCCCTCGGCGGGCGTCAGCACGTATCCCGATGACGGCGAGTTGAACATGCCGAGCGCGATGTCGGTGCGGTCGGCGACGTAGCGGAAGAAGTTCAGCACGCCTTGCCCGCCGTGGGCTTCCATCATCGGGGTCTGGATGTAGACGATGTCGGCACCGGCCTCCTGCGCGTGCCGCGTCAGCTCCAGGCAGTCCTTGGCCGCCGTTGCGGCGGTGCAGGCCTGCACGACCACGTCCGGATTGGCCCGGCGACCTTCGTCGATTGCGACCTCCAGCAACTGCTTTCGCTCGGCGAATCGTCAGTGACCAGAACTCCGCGATACCGCTGGTGCACCAGAGCATCGGGTGGCGCAGTTCGCCGACGCAGTAGCGCACCAGGGTGCGGTAGGCGTCCCAGTCGATCTCGTCGCCGTCGGCGCCGCAGAACGGCGTGTACAGGCTGTTTCCGATGCCGCGCAACGAAGTGCGCGCCCAGTCCCTGGCTTCGCGTGCAGTTGCCATGCCGCTCCCTTAGGTGAAGTCGCTACCGCCGTCGACGTTGATGTTGGCGCCGGTCATGTAGGAGTTGGCGCGCGAGACGAGGAACGCGACGACGGGCCCGATCTCCTCGGGTCTGCCGGCGCGCGGCAGATGGGCCGGGTGTCCGAAATGTTTGTCGATACCGGCCATCACCGCATAGGGATCGGTTCCGTCGATGCCGACGGAGTCGGCCCAGCCGGCCAGCGATTCGGACAGGATGCTGCCGGGGGACACGACATTGACCATGATCTCGTCGGGCGCCAGGGACAGCGACAGGTTCTTGGAGATGCTGGTGACCATCGCCTTGGCGGCCGTGTAGGCGGGCAGGATGACACTCTGGCGCTGTGTCGAATGCGCGGAGAAATTCACGATCCGGGCCCATTCGGCCTTCCGCAGCAGCGGCAGTGCGGATCTGACGCAGTGCACCATGCCCATCACGCCTTCGTCGACGGCTTGCCGCCACTGATCGTCGGTGAGATCGGTGAAGGTGCCGACCGCACCGGGACCGGCTACATTGACGAGGATGTTGAGCTCGCCGCCCCATCGGCTGCCCACCTCGTCGAAAACCCGTTGAGCCGCTTCGGCATCGGTGACATCGGCCACCAGCCCGAGTGCGTCGGGGCTGCCGCGCCCCGACAACTCTTCGGCCGCTTCGTCGAGAACCGACTTGGTCCGGCCGACGACGGCGATGCGCGCCCCGTCGTCGGCGAGGCAGCGCGCGGCCGCCAGACCCATTCCGCGGCCGCCGCCGACAATGACCGCGGTGGCATCTCTCAGCCCCAGATCCACTGCGCCACCACCCTGCGATCGACCCGGATTTGCCAGAAAAGCTTACTATAGGGCTTACAGTAGAAGAACGGAACGGAGGTGCCCTCGGTGGCGAAGCAGGCAACCACGGAAAAGCGTCAGCGACGCGAACGTGGGTCGATCAATCCCGACGACATCATCAAGGGCGCCTTCGAGCTCGCGGAGGATGTGGGCATCGACAACCTCAGCATGCCGCTGTTGGGCAAGCATCTCGGCGTGGGCGTGACGAGCATCTACTGGTACTTCCGCAAAAAGGACGACCTGCTCAACGCGATGACCGACCGCGCACTGAAGCAGTACGTCTTCGCGACGCCGTACATCGAGGCCAACGACTGGCGCGAGACGCTGCGCAATCACGCGCAAACGATGCGAAAAGCGTTCCTGGGCAACCCGATACTGACCGACCTCATCCTCATCAGGTCGGCGCTGAGCCCGCGTGCGGCCAAGCTCGGCGTGGTTGCCGTCGAGAAGGCCATCGAAAGCCTCGTCGAGGCAGGCCTGTCCCCCGAGGATGCCTTCGACACCTACTCGGCGGTGTCGGTGCATGTGCGTGGATCCGTTGTGCTGCAACGCCTCTACGACAAGAACCGAGCCAACGACGGCAGGCCGGGCGATTTCGAGGAGACCATGGTCATCGACCCCGAGACCACGCCGCTGCTGGCGCGGGTCCGCCGGGAGGGCCACCGCATCGGCGCGGCCGATGACGCCAACTTCGACTACGGCCTCGAATGCGTCCTCGACCACGCCGAACGACTCATCAAGACGTCGCGCAAGAAGTGATTTCGGCGCGCTCAGTCACGCTCAGGATGACCCGGCGCGCCCAAATCGCTAGACCTCGATGACGACGGCGCCGCCCTGGCCACCGCCTGCGCACATCGCGGCGACGCCGATGCCGCCACCGCGCCGCTGCAGCTCGTAGACCAGTGTCGTCACCATGCGCGCTCCCGAAGCCGCAATGGGATGGCCGAGGCTGCAGCCACTCCCGGAGAAGTTCACCAGGTCCTCGTCGAGGCCGTACTCCTTGCAGGCGGCGATCGGCACGGACGCGAACGCCTCGTTGATCTCCCACAGCGCGACGTCTGACGGCTTCAGCCCGGCGCGGTCGAGCACCTTGCCGATCACCTTGACGGCACCGAGCCCGCAATCGCGGGGCGCGACACCGGCGGAGGCCCATGCCTTCACGGTCGCCATCCGCCTCAGGTTCTCGGCGTCAGCGTAGGCGCCGTCGACCAGGGCCACCGCCGCCGCGGCATCGTTGGTTCCGCTGCTGTTGCCCGCCGTGATGGAGAAGCCCTCGATCTCGGGGTGCAGCACCTTGAGCCCGGCCAGCTTCTCGACCGTGGTGTCGCGGCGCGGATGCTCGTCGACGCTGAAGTCGACGACGGAGCCGTCGAACTGCGTGATCTTGAGCGGGATGATCTCGTCGAGGAACTTGCCCGCGTCGATCGCGGCGATCGCGCGCTGATGCGATCGCGCCGCCCAGGCGTCCATCTCCTCGCGTGTGATGCCGACGGCCTGCGCGGTGTTCCAGCCGACCGTGATCGACATGTCCTTGCACGGCGCATCGGGTGTCTCGGGGTGCGTCGGCGGCATCCAGCGCTCCTCGAACTTCAGCTCGGGGCCGGGGATCCGCCAGTTCACCAGGGGGGTCATGGACAGCGACTGCACGCCGCCTGCCACCAGAGCACGCTCCATCCCGGATCCGATCTGCGCTGCCGCATTGCCGATGGCGGTCAGGCTTCCTGCGCAGTGGCGGTTCACCGACTGGCCTGGAACCTCCTCCATGCCGGTGGCCGCGGCCGCGTAGCGGGCGAGATCGCCGCCGCCGTAGTGCGATTCGGCGAAGATGACGTCGTCGAAGGCGGCGGGGTCGACGCCTGACCGGCGCACGACCTCGGGCAGCACCGTGGTGATGAGGGTTTCCGGCGGGGTGTTGACCAGCGTGCCCTTGAAGGACCGGCCGATCGCTGTCCTGGCGGCGCCGACGATGACAGGTGTGCCCATGTTTGTTTGACCTCAGCTTTTGGCGTTAACGACGTTACAAAAGTAGCAGATACTGTATTGCGTTCAGTAGGTGACCGGCCTCACTCCGGCTCGGGGACGTGGAAATGTTCGTCACGCAGGCGAAACGCTTCTTTCGTGCCGTGCGCCGCCCGCTCCTTGACGAAGTTGAACTCCCCGGGAGCGAACTGGAGGTTCGTCCCGTAGGCGTGGAAGAGGTAGCTCGCCACTTCCTCACCCTGGTAAGCCTGGCTCTGCTCGACGAGCCGGAACGCCTCTTTCGCGATGACGACCCCGTCGGCGGGCATCTTCGCCGCCTTCTCCGCCCAGTACCTCGCCCTGGCGGCCACCTTTGCGGGCTCGCACGTGTCGGTGAAGACGCCGAGGTGCTCGATCGCACCGGCGGTGATGATGTCGCCGGTCAGCAGCAGTCGGCGCGCCAACACCGGGCCGAGGCGGTGGAAGAACATGTGCAGGCTCCCCAGCGCGGGTCCGAGGAAGCGGGTGGCGGGCATACCGATCTTCGTGTCCCGGCCGATGACGGAGATGTCGGTCATCAGGGCCATCTCGAAGCCGCCGCCGAGGGCGTAGCCGCTGATCTCGCCTACCGTGACCTTCGGGAACCCCATCAGGTTGTGATAGAAGCCGAATGTCTTGCGGTCCACCGTCAACCGGCGGCGCTGGCTGGGTCGGCCTTTCTTGCCGTCGTCTTTTCCGTACCACCCGTACGCGTTGTTCATGTCCGCGCCGGTGCTGAATACGCCGTCGGCACCGCGCAGCACCACGACGGTGATGTCGTCGTCTTCGGCGACGTGATCCAGGCAGCGGGCGAAGGCCTCCCGCATGGCCGCATCGTAGGAGTTGCGCTGCTTGGCGTTGTTGAAGGTGATCGTTGCGATGCGCTTGTCGGGTTCCAGTTCGAACTGCACGCGCTCGTCGGTGGAAGCAGTCATCAGTGGCTCCTCGAAATCAGTTTGGCCTCAATGGTTTTGTCGGCGCCCGCGGCCAGCGTGTTGCGTCGGGCCGCGGCGAGATGGCCCTGGGCCAGCCGAACCGCACGTGCAGCGTTTCCGTCGCGGATGGCGTCGAGCAGCCTCTGATGGTCGCGCAGGGCGGCCCGCATGGTCTTGTGATTCACGTCGTCATCGCTCCAGACCGAGGACTCGTGCGCCGACCAGATCAGCTCCAGTGACCCGATCAACAGGATCATCGGTTCGTTACCGCACCGGGACACCAGCGCTTCGTGAAAGCGCCGAGCGTTGGGCACGTACGCCGACACGTCGTCGAACTGTGCTGTCTGGCGATCGATTTCGGCCTCCAGATGGGGAACGACTTCGTCCATCCGGTCCTCGCGGGACGCGCACATGCCCGCGCAGATCGGCTCGAGGTGCAGCAGCGCCTCGCTGACATCGGCGGGCGTGGAGTCGCGGGTCTGAAGCACCATGCTGATCATGTGCGCCGTGCGCGCCGCAGAGGGCAGGTGGACCACCGCTCCCCCGACGTTGCCGCGCCGCACCGAGATCAGGCCGTCGATCTCCAGGATGTGGATCGCCTCGCGCAGCGCCGGCGGACTCACGGAGAACTGTTGCAGAAGGCTCTCCTGTGACGGCAATTCGGAGAGCCGGCCGGAGAGGATCTCGTCGCGCAGTCGCGCCGCGACGATCTCCGCGACGCGCGGCTGCCGGATCCCCCTCAACTCCACCGCGTCAGGCCCGTCGCTTGCCGAAGTTGAAACCCGTGAGCCGCTCAGGCGGGAGCGCAAGCGTCGTGGCTTCCCCGATGCACAGCACCTCGTCGTCCAGCGACAGCCGCGCCGTGGAGGTGACACCCCGGTCGGCCTGTGCGCGCACGATGTCGAAACGCAACTCGGTGAGGATGGGTGTGGGCCTGCGGAATGTCACGTTCAACGATCGCGTCTTGCCCGACAGCTCGGTCGCGCAGTTCTGGTGCTGGATGACGCAGTCGAAGAACACGGCCAGAAATCCTCCGTGGACCAAGCCCGGCGGGCCCTCGTAGACGACCGGGAATGCGACCCGGCCCGAAGCGGTCTGCATGTCGATGCGGTCGAATTCGTAGGTGGGAAAGCACGGGTTGAACGCGCCGATGTCGAAAGCGTGGGACAGGTAGACCCGCTGAGTGTCGGCGCCTTCGCCGATCCGCGGGGTCGCATCGGGGTTGACGGCAGCTGCCAGCTCGTTCTCCCATTCGCCGAGCCGCTCGAGCATCGCGTCCACCGCAGGGTGCGGATGCTCCAGCGACAGCAGCTGTCCCGCGAGGCGGCGCAGCGCGCCCGCGGCCGCCACGGTCTGGGCGAGCGGTTGCTCGCCGAACCGAGGAGTGTCGCGATCCGCCATCGGAAGGCTTTCCTTTCTATCTTGTACAGGATAGTAATGGTTTAGCCTACTGTATGGGTATCCGTATACGGCTCGAGTTGCCGATGAACGACAACGACGAAGGGACGCGCCGATGGTCGCGAGCGGGTACGACAACATCGACTACGAGGTCGACGGGCACAAGGCCACCATCACGCTGAACCGCCCGGAGGCCCTCAACGCGCTCAGCCCGCACATGATCACCGAGCTGCGCGCCGCGTACGACGAGGCCGAAAACGACGACCGCATCTGGCTTCTCATCGTCACCGGCACCGGCCGGGCGTTCTGCACAGGTGCGGATGCCAAGCAGATCCCCGAGGACGGCAAAGTCATCAACGACAAGGCCTACCTGTCGACCTACGACCAGTGGGAGGCGCCGCAGGAAGGCACGCCGCCGTTTCGGCGGATGGCCAAGCCGGTGCTGGCTGCCATCAACGGCATCTGCTGCGGTGCGGGGCTGGACTGGGTCACCACCGGCGACATCGTCATCGCGTCCGACAAGGCGACCTTCTTCGATCCGCACGTCAGCATCGGATTGGTGGCCGGGCGCGAGATGGTGCGGCTGGCACGGGTGCTGCCGAGAAACGTCGCGCTGCGCATGGCGTTGACCGGAAAGCACGAGCGAATGGACGCCCAGCGCGCCTACGAGCTGGGCATGGTGAGCGAGGTGGTCAGCCACGAGCGACTGCTCGAGCGCGCTCACGAGATCGCCGACATGGTGAACAGCAACGCCCCGCTGGCGGTGCGGGGCACGCGGCTGGCCATCCTCAAGACTCTCGATCTGCCGCTACACGAGGGCGAGATCCTCGCCGAGGCATTCCGCGAGCGCAATCTGCACACCGAGGACTCCCTCGAGGGTCCGCGGGCCTTCGTCGAGAAGCGCACACCAAATTGGCAGTGCCGATGAGCGAGGTTTTCGAGACCATCCTTCTCGACGTCGACGCCGACGACCACGTCGCGACGATCACGCTGAACCGGCCTGACGCGCTCAACGCGTTCAACCGGACGATGTGCGAGGAGATGGCGCACGCCTGGCGGGCCGTGAAACTCGACGACTCCGTCAACGCCGTGGTGCTGCGCGCGGCGGGCGGCCGGGCGTTCAGCGCCGGCCTTGACGTGAAGTCAACCTATGGCCAACCCGACAACGTCTGGAATCACGAGGATCCCGGCGAGGCGCTCAGTCCGAAGTGGCAGAAGATGTGGAAGCCGGTCGTCTGCGCCGTCAACGGCATCTGTACGGCGGGCGCGTTCTACTTCGTCAACGAGGCCGATGTGGTCATCTGCAGCGACGACGCCACCTTCTTCGACTCGCACGTCTCGGCGGGCCTGGTGTGCGCGCTCGAACCGATCGGCATGATGCGGCGGGTCGGCCTCGCGCAGACCCTGCGAATCGCGTTGATGGGCAACGACGAACGAGTCGGCGCCGACACCGCGCTGCGCATCGGGCTGGTGACCGAGGTCGTCTCGCCCGGGCAGCTCTGGGAGCGCGCTCACGCCATCGCGGCGACGATCGCCGCCAAACCCCCGTCGGCGACACAGGGCACCGTCAAGGCGATCTGGGAGTCCCTCGACAAGCCGTACCGCGCGGCGATGGAACAGAACCTGATCTACACCAGGCTCGGTAACCCGATCGGCACTGCCGAGCTCGCGGCGCGCGGCGGGCCGGTGAAGCCCGAGCCGAGGATCCGGTGATGACCGAGCACCCGTTGCGGCAACGGATCTCCGGCGTTCTGGACCTCGCGCCCGACGCATCCGCCGTCGAATACGACGGTCAGTGGTCGCGCTACGCCGACCTTGCCGGGTTCGCCCGGCGGATCGAAGCGCTCGTCGAAAGCCGCGGTCAGATCGGCATGCTGCTGCGCAACCGACCGGCCCACATCGCCGCATTTCTCGGCGTGCTGCTGGCAGGCGGGACCGTTGTGGTGATCAACCCGTCCCGTGGCGACGACCGCACCAGGGCCGACATCGCCGCGCTGGACCTGCCGGCGATCATCGGCGCCACAGACGATGTGGCCAACCTCGTCGAGCAGGCGTCCGGACCGTCGGTGATCGCGATATCGACGCTCGACGACGATCCGCAGGTCACCGACATGGGCAAAGGCCATGATGCGGTCCGCCCCGATGTCGCGGTGCGGATGTTGACCAGCGGAACCACCGGGCCGCCGAAACGGATCGACCTCACCTACGACATGCTCGCGCACAGCGTGCTGGGTCCCGAGCCGGCGAAATGGAAGCCACCGACGCACGTTCGCAGCGGCGTCGCGATCGTCAACGCACCGTTGGTACACATCGGCGGTGTTTTCCGGGTGCTTCAATGCATCGTCGAGGCACGACCTTTCGCGCTGCTCGACCGATTCGACCTCGACATCTGGGCCGACGCCGTACGCAGGCATCGCCCCGGTGCGGTGTCCCTTGTGCCCGCCGCGTTGCGCATGGTGTTGCACTCCGCGCTGCGCCGCGAAGACCTCGACAGCATCCGCGCCGTCACCTCGGGTACCGCGCCGCTGTCGGCGGAGGACGCCGACGCCTTTCAGGAGAAGTTCGGCATACCCGTGTTGACCTCCTATGCCGCGACGGAATTCGGCGGCGGCGTGGCCGGCTGGACGCTGGCCGATCACCAGAAACACTGGCAAGCCAAGCGAGGCAGCGTCGGACGCGCCAACCCCGGCGCACAACTGCGGGTGGTCGATGACGCAGGCAACCCGCTGGCCCCCGGCGAACCCGGGCTGCTCGAGGTGAAGCCGGCTCAACTGGGGCCGTCGGCGGAGTGGATGCGAACGACCGATGTGGCGCGTATCGACGACGACGGCTTCCTGTGGATCCTCGGCCGCGCGGACCAGGCCATCATCCGCGGCGGCTTCAAGGTGATGCCCGACGATGTGCGCGCCGCGCTGGAACGTCATCCCGCCGTGCAGGGCGCCGCCGTGGTGGGCAGACCCCACGAACGACTCGGCGAGACACCCGTCGCAGTGGTAGAGCTGAGAAAGGACACCCGCGTCGATGCCGCCGAGCTGACGGAGTTCCTGCGGAACCGGCTGGCGCGCTACGAGATCCCCACCGAAATCACGATCGTCGACGCCATCCCCCGCACGCCGTCGGGCAAACCCGATCTGAGCGCCATCCGTGGCGGCTGAACCCGAAACCGTCGCCGCGCTGGTGCGGCGGCAGGCAGCCGCGCGGGGCTCACGCCCGCTGCTCGTCTGCGACGACGACCGGCTCAGCTACGCGGACGCCGAGCGCCGCTCGGCCGACCTCGCCCGCGGACTGGTCGGCCTCGGCGCGGGCAAGGGCACACACGTCGGGCTGCTGTACCCGAACGGGGTCGACTTCGTCGCCGGTATGGTGGCTGCCGCGAGAATCGGGGCAGTCGTGGTGCCCTTCACCACATTTGCGACGGCGTCCGAGCTACGGGAACAACTTCTCCACAGCGATGTCACGATCCTGCTGGCCACCTCGTCCTACCGCGGAAACGACTTCCGGCAGCGGCTGGCTCAGATCAGAGACTCGGTTCCGCTGCTGCGTCACGTGCTGATCGACAGCCACCCGGAACCGACCGTCGACGAGGCGCTCCTGGCGGCGCTGGAGGCCGATGTCGACGGTTCCGACCCGCTGGCGATCGTCTACACGTCGGGCTCGACTGCCGCTCCCAAGGGCGTGGTGCACACCCATGGCGCGCTGCTCGGACATCAGCGGAACCTCAACACCATTCGCGGACTGACCGCAGACGACACGCTGTTCTGCAACTCACCATTCTTCTGGATCGGCGGGTTCGCCTTCGGGCTACTGGCCACCCTGGTGGCCGGATCGACGCTGGTGTGCTCGAACGCCGCGAACGCAGCCGAAACCCTCGACTTGATCGAGGCCGAAAAGCCGACGATGACAAACGGTTTCATCGGCGGCATCGCGCATCTGGCCCGCTATCCGGGACTCGGGACACGCGACCTGTCGTCGATGAAGCGGGGCAACCTGTACCCGATCATGGCACCGGAGCGCCGACCCCGCGACGCCGAACTGCGGCACAACATGTTGGGCCTGACCGAGGCGGGCAGTGTCGTTCTGCTCAGCGGCGACGAATCCGACCAACCGGAACACCGGCGCGGATCGTTCGGCAAACCCGCGCCCGGGTTCGAGGTCAGGATCGACGAGCACGGCGAGTTGTGCATTCGCGGGCCGTACGTCATGCAGCGGTACTACAAGCGCAGCCGCGAGGAGTGCTTCGACGCCGACGGCTGGTTTCACACAGGCGACCTCGTGCGTGCCGATGCCGACGGCTTCTACTACTTCGTCGGCAGACGCGGTTCCATGATCAAGACCGCAGGCGCCAATGTGGCTCCCGCTGAAGTGGAGAGGGCGCTGGGCCGGATCACCGGAGGCG
Source organism: uncultured Actinomycetota bacterium (assembly GCA_963786995.1). Lineage (GTDB taxonomy): Bacteria > Actinomycetota > Actinomycetes > Mycobacteriales > Mycobacteriaceae > Mycobacterium. The sequence continues at coordinate 1,311,472 of CAWBBH010000014.1, forward strand.
CGCCGGCGTACGTGTTCGGAATATCCGATACGGAGCGGGGGCAACAGGTGGTCGCAGTGATCGCGACCGATGAACCGATCGACGAATCCGCGCTGCGCGACGGACTGAAACGAGAACTCTCCGCCTACAAGATCCCCAAGCGGATCGTGGCTGTTCCCGCCGCACGGGTCCCGGTGTTGTCCAGCGGCAAGGTCGACATGAAGAAGCTCGCGGCGGTGTTCGGTGCCTGAAACGCCGTCCACCATCGACGAGTTGATCCGTCACCGGGCCGCCCTTCACCCCGACAAGCCGATGATCGTCGACCACGTGCAGGGCGTCACCTTCGCCGAACTCGACGCCTCGACGCACGACATGGCGGCCTCATTCCTGGCAGCCGGCGTCACCAAGGGCACCAGGGTCGGGCTGATCATGCCCAACGGTGTCCGCTGGGTGCAGACCGCGCTGGCACTCACCCGGATCGGCGCCGTGCTCGTGCCGCTGAGCACGCTGCTGGCGCCGCGCGAACTGGTAGCCCAGCTACGGGTTGCGTCCGTGCAGTACCTGCTCGCCGTCAAGGAGTTCCGCGGCCACCGCTACATCGATGACCTGGCTGCCGAATACCGGTCACCGACGGATCTGCCCGCGCTGCGGGCTGTTTGGCTACCTGACGAGTTGCCGCGGCCCACCGACACCGAGTCCGTCGACGCCGTCAGCGCAACAGTGACCGCCGCCGACACTCTGGTCATCATGTTCACCTCGGGCAGCAGCGGGCCACCGAAGGGTGTCATTCACTCGCACGGCAACGCATTGGGCGCCGTCAGGTCCGGTCTTGCGGCCCGTTGCATCGACGCCGACACACGGCTGTATCTGCCGATGCCGTTCTTCTGGGTCGGCGGGTTCGGCAGCGGCATCCTGTCGGCACTGCTGGCGGGCGCGACGCTGATCACCGAGGAGATCCCGGCGCCCGACACCACGTTGCGGCTGCTGGAACGCGAACGGGTGTCGCTGTTTCGCGGATGGCCCGATCAGGCCGAAGCCCTTGCCCGCCGGTCGGAGTCGGTCGGCGCCGACCTCTCGGCGCTGCGGCCCGGAAGCCTAGAGGCGCTGCTGCCGCCCGACCAGCGGGCGGCGCCAGGCGCACGGGCAAAGCTCTTCGGAATGACCGAGACGTTCGGGCCCTACTGCGGCTACCCCGCCGACACCGACATGCCGGAATCGGCATGGGGGTCCTGCGGCAAGCCGTTCGACGGCATCGAGGTGCGCATCGTCGACACCGACACCGGCTCACCCGTGCCTGCCGGAACCATCGGCATGATCCAAGTCCGTGGACCGAACACGCTGCGCGGAATCTGCCGCCGATCCCGCGAAGAGGTGTTCACCCCCGACGGCTGGTATCTCACAGGCGATCTCGGCCACCTCGATGACGACGGGTTCATGTTCTACCACGGCAGATCCGACGACATGTTCAAAGTCAGCGGAGCCACCGTCTACCCGACAGAAGTCGAGCAGGCGCTGCGCGGCATCGACGGCGTACAGAACGCGTACGTCACCGATGTGACCGGACAGGTGGGCGCGGTGGTGGTCGGCGAAGGGTCGGTCGATCGGCTTCGCGCCGCAGCGCGAAAGCTGCTGAGCTCATTCAAGATACCGACGGTCTGGCTGCTCGTCGAGTCCGACGCTGCCATCCCCCGCGGCGGCACAGGGAAAGTCGACGTCGCGGCGCTGAGACAGATGCTCATCACTCAATCGGAGGCCTGCCAATGAAGACCAAAGGGGCCCTCGTCTGGGATTTTCGCCAGCCGTGGTCCGTCGAGGAGATCGAGATCGGTGATCCCCGCAGAGGCGAGGTGAAGGTCGCACTGGAAGCCGCTGGGATGTGTCACTCCGACCATCACATCGTGACCGGCGACATCCCGGTGGCCGCCTTCCCCGTGCTCGGCGGTCACGAAGGTGCAGGCGTCGTCGTCGAAGTTGGCGACGGTGTCGACGATCTCGCGCCGGGTGACCACGTCGCCGCATCCTTTATTCCCTCGTGTGGTGTCTGCCGGGCGTGTCAGTCAGGTCAACGCAACCTTTGCGACCTCGGGATGGGTCTGATGTCGGGGACATCGGTGTCCGACGGCACCTTCCGGGTACAGGCGCGCGAGAGGAACGTCTACCCGTACTCGCTGCTGGGAACGTTCTCCCCGTACCTGGTGGTGCACCGGACCTCGGTGGTCAAGATCGACCCAACCATCCCGTTCGAGGCGGCCGCCCTCGTCAGTTGCGGCGTGACGACGGGCTGGGGTTCAGCCACCCGCGCCGCCGACGTCCGGCCCGGTGAGGACGTCGTCGTCGTCGGACTCGGCGGTGTAGGGGCGGCGGCGCTGCAGGGTGCTGTCAACGCGGGCGCGCGACACGCGTTCGCCATCGAACCTGCGGTATGGAAGCACGATCCGGCAGCCGGATTCGGCGCCACTCACACATATCCGGACATCGAATCGGCCACTGCCGGGATCGCGGAGGTCACCGCCGGCCGTATGGCCCACAAAGTGATCGTCACCGTCGGCCGGATCGACGGTGCCGACATCGAGGGCTACCTCGCGATCACCGCAAAGGGCGGAACGTGTGTGCTCACGGCGATGGGTGCGGTGCTAGACACCGACGTCACACTCAAACTCGCGAGCCTGACCCTGTTGCAGAAGAGCTTGCAGGGAAGCATCTTCGGCCACGGCAACCCGCAGTACGACATCCCGATGCTGTTGTCGCTATATCAGGCGGGCAAGCTCAACCTCGACGACATGCTGACCCGCGAGTACGGCCTCGAGCAGATCAACGACGGCTACCGCGACATGCTCGAGGGCCGCAACATCCGAGGGATCATCCGCTACACCGACGCCGACCGCTGAGCACAACGCGCACAACCGCAACATCGCGCAGTGTGCGGGTAGCGCGCACAAGACAGCCGCGGCGAGGATCGGCCTCTACCGTCTGTCCCATGAACACACACTTCTTGCGAAAACTGACCCGTGTCCTCGCAACCCCGGTGGCCGCCGCAGTGATCCTCAGCGGTGCTGTCGGGATGGCGGCCGACGCCAACGCGAGCACCCAGAGCGGCGCACACGACAACACTGCGGGCGCAACGCACGCCCCGCACAGGACGGTGGACCCGCGTGCCGTCGCGAAGATCACCAACCTCACCGAAGCCAGGACCGGCAAGGTCGACGTCGCGGCGCTCAGACACATGCTGACCACACGTGTGGAGACTCGATGAAAACCAAGGGCGCACTCGTCTGGGACTTCCACCAACCCTGGTCGGTCCGCTGAGCAGGCTCAGCTCGGCGTGTTGAACCGCACACGGAACGCTGACGGCCAGTACTTTCCCGTCAGCAGGAATTCGTCGCCGCTTATGTGTGCGATGCCGTTGAGCACTTGAGCGTTCTTCCGCGGGCTTGCGAGCAACCCGGAGGCGTCCACCGCCGCGTTCACCAGACCGGTGACCGGATCGACGCGGACGATATCGTCGGTTGGCCAGACATTGGCCCACACTTGGCCGTCTACACATTCGAGTTCGTTGAGACCGGTCAATGGCAGGCCGTTGCGGGTGATGGCGATGGAGCCGGTCTCGCCGAAATCAGCGGTGTCGTGGAAGTGCAAACGGTCGCTGCCGTCGCTGCGTATCAACCGGCCGCCATCCCAGCACAGACCCCACCCCTCACTCGGGGTGCCCACCTCGCGCAGCGGGTTCATGGTGAATTTGTCCCACTCGATGGCGACGTTGTCTCGGTACGTCACTTCCCAGATTCGGTCGTCGACGACGGTGATGCCCTCCCCGAAGTAGTCATGGGGCAACGGAACCGCCCGAAGGACCGTGCCATTCGTCGGGTTGAGCTGGCGCAGTTCGGATTGCCCCGGCCTGCCGGTGGACTCCCAGAGCACATCCCCGTCTAGCTCCAGGCCCTCGGTGTAGGCCGAGGAGTCGTGCGGAATCTCGGCGAGCACATCGACGCGCAATTCGGCCACGACCGGAGCAGCGTGGGTCCGACCCACGCAGCCCGTCAGCAAGAACAACACGGCCATGACGGCCAAACATCTGGAGCTCACGGTATGTACCTCCTGGTCGCGAAGGCTAGCTGACCACGCCGCGCTGCTCGAGGTGGTCGATCAACGGTTTGGCACCCGCCGAGAGGTGGTCGGACATCGCGGCACGCGCCTGCTCGGCATCGCGTTCGGCGAGCGCCGCGACCACCCTGCGGTGATCGCGCATCGACCGCTTCGGCCATCCCGCAACCACCGGGAACACCGATTCCGGTGCATACCGGGTGATCTGGGACATCAACTGAGCGAGCTTCGGTGAGTCGGCGGCGACGTTGATGGCGCGATGGAAGTCGTGGTTGAGCCGCACCGCGCGCTCGTGGTCGTCGCCGGCGTAGGCGGCCTCCAGTTGGGTCTGGATCGACTCCAGCTCGCGCACCTGCTCGTCGGTGATGTTCGCCGCCGCCCTCGCTGCCAGCTCTCCCCCGATGTGCGCCTGCACATCGGACACGTCGGTGATGTCACGTCGGGTCACCGGCAGCACGACGAACCCGCGGTGCAGTTTCTGATCGAGCAGGCCCTCGGCCCGCAGCTGAAACAGAGCCTCGCGAACGGGTGTGACGCTGATGCCCAGTTCCGCCGCCAACTGGTCGAGCCGCACGTATGTACCCGCCGCATAGGTGCCGTCGAAGATCCGGCTGCGCACGAACCGCGCCACCGCTTCGGAAAGCTGTGGGCGGGCAGCGAAGTCGCCGACGGTCACGTCAGATCCGGTAGTCGGCGAGCAGTCGCTTGCTGATGATGTTCTTCTGGATCTCGCTGGTGCCCTCACCGATCAACAGGAACGGGGCATCGCGCATCAGCCGTTCGATCTCATACTCCTTGGAGTAGCCGTAGCCGCCATGGATGCGGAAGCTCTGCTGGGTGACCTCCGAGCAGAATTCGCTCGCCAGGTACTTGGCCATCCCCGCCGCGACGTCGTTGCGCTCGCCGGAGTCTTTCAGCCGGGCGGCATTGACCATCATCAGGTGCGCGGCTTCGACTTTGGTCGCCATCTCGGCGAGTTGGAAGGCGATCGCCTGATGCTCGGCGATCGGCTTGCCGAAGGTCTGACGCTGCTGCGCGTACCGAATCGCCAGTTCGAAGGCACGGATGCCGACGCCGCACGCCCTCGCCGAGACGTTCACCCTGCCGACCTCGATTCCGTCCATCATCTGGAAGAAACCCTGCCCCGGCTTCTCGCCGAGGATGTCGTCGGCGTTGGCCACATAGCCGTCGAAGACCATCTCGGTGGTGTCGATGCCCTTGTATCCGAGCTTGTCGATCTTGCCCGGGATCACCAGCCCCGGCGCGACTTCGCCGAAGCCCGTCGGCTTCTCGACAAGGAAGGCGGTCAGGTTGCGGTGCGGTTTTTCCGCGCCTTCGTCGGTGCGCACCAACACCGCCACCAGCGTGGAGCTTCCGCCGTTGGTGAGCCACATCTTCTGGCCGTCGATGGTGTAGGTGCCGTCGTCATTGCGCTTGCCCCGCGTCCGTATCGCAGCGACATCGGATCCGAGTTCGGGCTCCGACATCGAGAACGCGCCCCGTGTCTCACCTGTGGCCATCCGCGGCAGAAAGCGCTTCTTCTGTTCGTCGGTTCCGTGCTGGCGCAACATGTACGCCACGATGAAGTGGGTGTTGATCACGCCGGACACGCTCATCCAGCCGCGGGCGAGCTCCTCGACGCAGAGCGCATACGTCAGCAGGGACTCGCCGAGCCCGCCGTACTCCTCGGGGATCATCAGGCCGAACAGGCCCATGTCGCGCATCTGGTCGACGATGTCCTGCGGGTAGATGTCGGCGTGCTCGAGCTTCTGGGCGTGCGGAATGATCTCCTTGTCGACGAACTGCCGCACGTTGGCGACGATCTCGGTCTGGAACTCGGTCAAGCCGAGCGTCTGCGCGATCTTGCTCATGTCAAAACCCTTTCGAACACCGCCGCGAGGCCCTGCCCGCCGCCGATACACATCGTTTCCAGCCCGTAGCGGGCATCGCGTCGGCGAAGCTCCCTGGCCAGCGTGGCGAGCATCCGGCCGCCGGTAGCGCCCACCGGATGGCCGAGTGAGATCCCTGATCCGTGCACGTTCGTGCGTTCGCGGTCGGCGTCGGTGAATTCCCACTCCCGCATCACGGCAAGTGCCTGGGCGGCGAACGCCTCGTTCAACTCGATCACGTCGATATCGCTCAACCGCAGTCCGGCCTTGTCGAGTGCGACCTTCGTCGACGGCACCGGCCCGATGCCCATGATGTCGGGCGCCACTCCTGCCGATCCCCACGAGACGAGGCGGACCAACGGGTCGAGACCGAGTTCGGCCGCTTTCTCCTGCGTCGTCACGATGCACATGGAGGCGGCGTCATTCTGCCCGCTGGCGTTGCCCGCGGTGACGGTGGCATTCGGATCACTTTTGCCCAGAACGGGTTTCAGCTTCGCCAGTGACTCGACCGAGGTGTCGGCACGGGGATGCTCGTCGGTGTCGACGACCTGCTCGCCGTCGCGGGTCCGCACGGTGACGCCGATGATCTCCTCGGCGAGGATGCCGTCCTTCTGCGCGGCGACGGCCCGCTGATGCGACGACGCCGCGAGCTCGTCCTGCTCGTGGCGTGAGATGCCGTACTGGCGTCGCAGGTTCTCTGCGGTTTCCAGCATGCCGCCGGGCACCGGGTAGTGCTGCCCGCCCGCTGTCGTCCGGCCGCGCGCGAGAGCATCGTGCACCGTGACGCCGGTTCGGCCTCCGCCCCACCGCATATCCGTCGAGTAGAACGGAACATTCGTCATGCTCTCCGCGCCGCCGGCGATGACGAGATCGTTGTCGCCGCTGCTCACCTGGAGGCACGCCTGGATGACGGCCTGCAGGCCCGAGCCGCAGCGGCGGTCGATCTGCATACCGGGCACGGTGACGGGCAGGCCGGCGTCCAGGGCGACCACTCTGCCGATTGCCGGCGCCTCGCTGTTCGGATAGCAGTGGCCGAGGATCACGTCCTGCACGGCGTCCGGTGCGATGCCGGTCCGATCCAGCAGGCCCTTGAGCGCCGTCACCCCGAGGTCGACGGCGGTCAGCGACGCGAACATGCCGCCGTAGCGACCGATCGGGGTGCGCACCGGTTCGCAGATCACGGCTTGGCGGGTCATCACACGTGCCTCCCGCCGGTGACCTCGAGAACCGTTCCGGTCATGTAGGACGACAGATCGCTGGCCAGGAACAGGGCGACCTTGGCCACCTCGGCGGGCTCGCCTGCTCGGCCCATCGGTACCTCCGCCAGCTTCTGGTCCCAAATGTGTTGCGGCATAGCCTCTGTCATCGCCGACCGGATCAAGCCAGGCTGGATCGCGTTCACCCGAACCCCGAGATGGGCGAGTTCCTTGGCGGCCGCCTTGGTCAGGCCGACGATCCCGGCCTTGGCCGCCGAGTAGTTCGTCTGGCCGACGAGCCCGACCTTGCCGGAGATCGAGGACATGTTGACGATCGCCCCGCGCTTGTTCTCCCGCATGATCGCAGCGGCGGCCTTGGTTCCGTTCCAGGTGCCCTTCAGGTGGACGGCGATGACGTCGTCGAACTGCTGCTCGGTCATCTTGCGCATCGTCGCGTCGCGGGTGATTCCAGCGTTGTTCACCATGATGTCGAGGCCGCCGAAATGTTGGACGGCCGCGGCCACGAGCGCATCGACCTCATCGGATTTGGTCACATCGCACCGCACCGCCATCGTGGCGTCCTTGCCGAGACGCTCGGCAGCGGCCTCCGTCGCGGCGAGGTCGAGATCGCCCAGCACCACCTGTGCGCCCTCGGCGATGAAGCGCTCGGCGATCGCATAGCCCAGGCCCTGCGCACCGCCGGTGACGACTGCCGTCTGATCTGTCAGCAATGACACCTGATCACCCATCCTCACTTGATTTGCAGACATCATATTTCATATATGATTTGGCCTCATGACCACCACCGCCGAAGTCAGCGACGAGGACTTCCAGGAGATCCTGGCGCAGACCCGCCATTTCGTCCGCACTGCGGTCGTCCCGCGCGAGCAGGAAATCCTCGCCGACGACCGGGTTCCCGACGACCTGCGCGAGCAGGCCGCGAAGATGGGGCTCTTCGGTTACGCGATCCCCCAGGAGTGGGGCGGCCTTGGGCTGAACCTGGCCCAGGACGTCGAAATGGCGATGGAGCTCGGATACACGTCGCTGGCACTGCGATCGATGTTCGGCACGAACAACGGGATAGCCGGTCAGGTGCTCGTGGGGTTCGGTACCCACGAGCAGAAGGCGCAATGGCTCGAACGGCTGGCCAACGGTGAGGTGGCGTCATTCGCCTTGACGGAACCCGGCGCCGGATCCAACCCGTCGGGTCTGCGTACCAAAGCTGTGCGCGATGGCGATCACTGGATCATCAACGGCGACAAGCGTTTCATCACCAACGCACCGATCGCCGACCTCTTCGTCGTGTTCGCACGCAGCAGGCCCGCCGACGACAACGGCCCCGGCATAGCGGTGTTCCTCGTGCCCGCCGACACCGAAGGCGTCCAGGTCGGCGTCAAGGACGCCAAGATGGGCCAGGAGGGCGCGTGGACGGCCGACGTCAGCTTCACCGACGTCCGGGTGCCCGCCGCAGCGCTCATCGGCGGCAGCGAGGACATCGGCTACCGGGCGGCGATGACCTCGCTTGCCCGTGGGCGCGTGCACATCGCCGCCCTGGCGGTCGGTATCGCCCAGCGAGCGCTTGACGAATCGGTCGCCTACGCCGCCACCGCCACCCAGGGCGGCAAGCCGATCGGAAGCTTCCAGCTCGTGCAGGCCATGATCGCCGACCAGCAGACCGGCGTCCTGGCCGGCCGCGCGTTGGTTCGCGAGACGGCGCGGATGTGGCTGCGCGGTGAAGACCAAAGGATCGCGCCGTCGGCGGCGAAGCTGTTCTGCACCGAAATGGCAGGCAAGGTCGCCGATCTCGCGGTGCAGGTGCACGGCGGCAGCGGCTACATGCGCGAGGTTCCGGTGGAGCGGATTTACCGGGATGTCCGGCTGCTACGGCTCTACGAGGGCACCAGCGAGATCCAGCGGCTCATCATCGGTGGCAATCTCGTGAAGGGCGCGACGCAGAACTAGAACACGACGGTCTGGTTGCCGTACCGGATGATTCGGTCCTGGCAGTGCCAGAGCACTGCCCGTGACAGCACCACGCGCTCGACGTCCGCGCCGAGGCGGGTCAGATCTTCGACGGAGTGCCGGTGGTCGACGCGCACCACGTCCTGTTCGATGATCGGCCCGTCGTCGAGTTCCTCGGTGACGTAGTGCGCGGTCGCCCCGACCAGTTTCACGCCCCGCTCCTTGGCTCGCCGGTACGGCGCTGCGCCGATGAACGCGGGAAGGAACGAGTGGTGGATGTTGATCAGCGGGCAGCCGACGTTGGATAGAAAATTCTGGGTGAGGATCTGCATGTAGCGCGCCAGCACCACCAGATCGGCGTTGCCGCGCAATAGATCGAGCAGACGCTGCTCGGCCTCTGCCCGACTGTCTTTCGTCGACGGAACGTGCATGAACGGCACGCCGAACGGCCGAACCTGTTCGGCGAGGTCGGGGTGATTGGAAACCACCATCGACACCGACATGTCGAGCTCACCGCGGCGGTTGCGCCACAGCAGGTCGAGCAGGCAGTGATCTTCTCTGGACGCCAGGATCGCGACCCGTTTCGGCTTGGCCGCCTCGGTCAGCCGGAAATCCATGTCGAACCGGCTTGCGACGTCCTCGGCGAAATCGTGTTCCAGCCCGTCGCGCGCGGCCGTGAGACCCGGCAGGTGGAAAATCGTCCGCTGCATGAAGGTGCCGCCGGACTGTTCGGTCGCATGCTGATCCAGCGAAACGATGTTGGCGCCCGCATTGGCCAGAAAGCTGCTCACCGCAGCTACCAGTCCGGGGCGGTCTGCACACCGCAGCAGGAGCCGGCCGACGTCCTTGGCGGGCAGCGCTCCGCCGCCTTGCACCGGATACTCGGCCGCGTCGGCGTCGGCATCCGTTCGGGTGGACATCCCCCTCAACCCTCCCTCTCGGCTCAATCACCTCGGGACTGCCTTCAGGGTCTCATTTCGACGCCAGCAACGGGCGTCCAACCGCGGCGGAGCGCCCACCGCGCGATGGAGCGAGGTTTACAGACGCTCGCTGCCGCGTCACCGGGTCAACCGGCCCCGTACCTGACCTTGGTTTACGGCAACGTAAGCCCTAACCGCCAGTTTCTTCGAAGCGTTCGCGAGCTTTCGGCACAGACCGCCGTTTATCTGGGATTATTGACGAGCACGATAGTAGCCCAGCTATTTCTCGCGTCAATTTCCGCAAACAACGTAGCTGTCCGAGGAAATCTTTGCCGGACAAGATCGCCTGGCTAGCTGGAACAACGGTCTTGAAAAGAGCAATACTCGATACCTGGGTATTCATATAGACCGCATGTGAATACTTCCCCGGCAACCGTGACTTGTGCACGATTTGATCGCCATTGCCCGACCGATGGGACCAAAATGACCGTTCCTCTGCTGAGCGTCAACCGTTCGGATCTCACCACTGGGCTCGATGAGGGAATCCGATGGTTCGATTCCGACACGAGTTGCACGGTGGTCGTGTCCACACCGGCTGCCGATCGGGAGCTATGGGCGGAATTCGTCGAGGGTGCCGCGCGCAGCTACCACAGACACGGAATCGAACGGGCCCTTGACATGGATTCGCTGCTCGACGAGTCGAACACTCAACTGTTTCACGCGGTGGTCAACGACGCGGGCGAGATCATGGGCGGGATCCGCGCCAAGGGTCCTCTCGAGTCACCCGAGGAGTCCCACGCGATCGTTGAGTGGGCCGATAGGCCGGGGCTCTCCACCGTCTACAAGATGCTGTCGGATCGGCTGCCGTTCGGCGTGGTGGAGATGAAAACCGCCTGGATGACCGACGACCAGAGCCGCAGCCGCGCGCTCGGCGGCACCCTTGCGCGCACACCGTTCATCACCATGGCGCTGCTGGATGCGCAGTTCGTCGTCGCGACCGCGGGATCGCATGTGCTGAACCGCTGGCGCACATCGGGCGGCGTCGTGGCGACGAAGGTTCCCGCGACGCCATACCCCGACGACCGTTACCGTACGAAGATGATGTGGTGGGATCGCAGCACCTTCACCAACGACGCGGCACCTGAGCAGGTTTCGAAGATCTTCAACGAAATGGCCATCCTTGCGCGTCAGCTCGACCATGTCGGTGCTCGCGCGCTCGGAAGCGGCCTGTGACCTCAGCCGGCGGCGATTCCTTCACCGCAACGGTCCTCGTCGAGGCCAATCCGCGCGATCAGCAGTTGCTGGCGGAGCTGAGAGCAGACTCCGGCACCGACTTCATCGACAGGTGGGCTGACCAGCGCAACGAACTGAGCGAGCTGCGCCCGCCCGCAACACCTGCGACGACCACGGAACCCAGAGCCTGGGCCTATTATCCGTGGCGGCGAACGGTCACGAGCATCCTCGGCCCGCTCGGGTTTCGCGCCGTACGGCTCAACCGCAATCGCAACCTGATCACCGCCGACGAGCAGGCGACGCTCGGCCGGCTGCGGGTCGGCGTCGTCGGGCTCAGCGTCGGCCACGCCATCGCCCATCTGTTGGCCCAGGAGGGGTTGTGCGGCAGCCTGCGCCTCGCCGACTTCGATGAGCTCGAGTTGTCCAACCTCAACCGCGTCCCCGCCACCGTGTTCGACCTCGGCTCGAACAAGGCGATTGTGACCGCACGGCGGATCGCCGAGCTCGATCCGTATCTGCCCGTCGAGGTGTTCGACCGCGGCATCACCGCGGAGTCGGTCGACCGGTTCCTTGCCGGTGTCGACGTCCTCGTCGAGGAATGCGACTCCCTCGACACAAAGGTGCTGGTTCGCCAGGTCGCGCGCTCCCGCGGAATCCCGGTGCTGATGGCCACCGGCGACCGCGGAACGCTGGACGTCGAACGGTTCGACCTGGAGCCGGACCGGCGGATCCTGCACGGCCTGCTCGGCGACCTGGACTTCGTGGACCTTGCCGGTCTGGCCAGTGAGGACAAGGTGCCCTACGCGCTGCGGATGATGGACGGCGCCCAGCTGTCACCGCGGATGGCCGCGTCCCTCGTCGAGGTCGGAACCACCCTCGCCACCTGGCCTCAACTGGGCGCCGAGGTCGCCCAGAGCGCGGCGCTGATCGCCGAGGGCGTCCGGCGAATCGGTCTGGGCGAAGAGCTGACGTCGGGGCGGGTCCGTATCGACATCGCCGGCCACCTGAACACGATCAGCGAGCCCGAGGCGCCAGACCAGGCGTCCGACGTCGCCGAGCACAGTCAGCACGACCTCACACCGGCCGATCCGGTCGTACGTGCGGTTGCCGCCGCGGTGCGGGCACCCTCCGGCGGAAACGCCCAGCCGTGGCGCATCACGGCAACCAAGGACGCGATCACGATCGCCCTCGCGCCCGAGTACACCTCGACGATGGACGTCGCACACCGCGCGAGCGCCGTCGCGGTCGGCGCGGCGGCCTTCAACGCCCGGGTGTCCGCCGCCGCCGACGGGATCCTCGGGCCCATGTCGTTGGAAGCCGGGGACGACGCGTGCCCGCTGCGGGCTGTCCTGCGCCTTGGCGGAGACTCCGACCCCGATCTGGCCGCCCTGTACGAGGCGGTCCTGGACAGGGAGACCAACCGCCACCACGGCAAGCAGGTCTCGCTGCCGGACGACGTCGTCGAAAGCCTTGGTGCCGCCGCACATCGACAAGGTGCCCGCCTACGGCTGCTGACCTCGCCGGACGAGGTGGCCGAGGCGGCCGACCTGCTGGCCGAGTCCGATCGCATCCGGTACCTGACACCCCGCCTGCACACCGAGATGATCTCCGAGGTGCGCTTCCCCGGAGATCCCGGGCAGGACTCCGGCATCGACGTCACGAGCCTGGAATTGGTGCCTGCCGACCTGGTCAAGCTCGATGTCCTACGACGCTCCGATGTGATGGCGCGTCTCGGCGAGTGGGGTCTCGGCGCGGCACTCGGCTCCGACACCCGGGACCGCGTCCTGGCCAGTTCGTGCCTTGCCGTGGTGTCGACGACCGGCACGGCGCTGACCGACTACGCACGTGCCGGGGGCGCCGTCGAAGCGGTCTGGGTGGTCGCCCAGAGGCACGGCCTCGGCGTCCAGCCGGTGTCGCCCGTCTTCCTCTATGCTCACGACGACGCCGAGCTGGCGACGCTCTCGCCGCCTCATGCGGCGACACTGAACCGGCTGAGGACGCAGTTCTGCGCACTGTCAGCTATCGGACCCGGCGAGTCTGTGGCGTTGGTCCTGCGGCTCGCCGACGCGCCCGCCACGTCCGTGAGGAGCCAGCGTCGGACCATCGATACCAGTAGTCTTTGGCCATAACTGCACACCCAGGAGCAAACGTGGCTCGTAGCCTGGACGAAGTCGTCACCGCGGTCGCAACCGAACTGATGGCTGTCACCGCGGCTACCTCACCCTCGGTGAGCCAGCGCGTGCTGGGTCAACTCGTCGGACACTTCGGCGTCGACTTCAGCTTCCTTCGGCACAACGATCACGACGTCCGCGCCACCAAGCTGGTCGCGGAGTGGCCGGTGCGACCCGAGATCCCTGACCCGGATCCGATCGGGATCGTGTACTTCGCCGACGCGGATCCCGTCTTCGCCGCCGCGGAGACCGCCAAGGAAATCCTCGTCTTCCGACCGGAGCCGGCGACCGACGAATACCAGAAAACGATCGAGGGCGGGACCGGCATCCCCACCACGTCGATGGCGGTCGTGCCCATGCTGTCGGGAGACGTCACCACCGGGTGTCTTGGCTTCGTCAAGATCGGCGACCGTGAGTGGACACCCGAGGAACTCAACGCGCTGAAGGCGATCGCGTCCCTGTTCGCGCAGCTGCAGGCCCGGATCGCGGCCGAGGACCAGCTGCGGTTCCTCGCCGAGCACGACGACCTGACCGGGCTCAACAACCGACGCGCCCTGATCGCCCACCTCGACGAGCGATTGGCGCCGGGTGCGCCCGGTCCCGTCTCCGCCCTGTTCCTCGACCTGGACCGGCTCAAGGCCATCAACGACTACCTGGGTCACACCGCAGGTGACTGGTTCATCCGCGTTTTCGCCCGGCGGCTCGAGGAAGGCGCCGAAGGCCCCAACCTGATCGCCCGCCTCGGCGGCGACGAGTTCGTCGTCGTCCCGGTGGTGCCGATGTCCGCTGCCGAGGCCGAGGACCAGGCCAATCGGCTGCAGGACACGCTTCGCGAGCGCGTGTCCATCGACGGGGAGATGCTCACCCGCACGGTGAGCATCGGCGTGGCGCTCGGAGTGCCGGGCCGCGACACCACGTCGGACCTGCTGCGTCGCGCAGACCAGGCGCTGCTCGCCGCGAAGAGCGGCGGCGGGAACAAGATCGCGGTGTTCTCCGACGACATGTCGCTCAAGGGTGAGTTCCGCAACGACATCGAGCTGCATCTGCAGAGCGCGATCGAGAACGGCGCCCTGATCCTGCACTACCTGCCCGAGGTCGACATGCGCACCGGCGAGATCCTGGCCTTCGAGGCGCTGGTGCGCTGGCAGCACCCGACGAGGGGCCTTCTGTCCCCTAACGCGTTCATCGGCGTGGCGGAGTCGATCAACTTCGCCGGCGAGCTGGGCCGATGGGTGATGCGCGCCGCCTGCTCGGAGTTCCGCACGTGGCGGTCGAAGGGAATCGGCCTCGACGCGGTGCTGCGCCTGAACGTCTCGCCCGTCCAGCTGGTCACGGAGGGTTTCGTCGAGACCGTCGCGGGCATCATCGACGAGTTCGGCCTCGACGGCGGCTCGGTGTGTCTGGAAATCACCGAGAGCGTGGTCGTGCAGGACATCGAGACGACGCGGATCACGCTTGCCGGGCTCAAGGAGGTCGGCGTCCAGATCGCCATCGACGACTTCGGCACCGGCTACAGCGTGCTCTCGCACCTGAAGTCACTGCCCGTCGACACGCTCAAGATCGACAAGAGCTTCGTCCGCGAGCTCGGCACCAATCCGGGTGACTTGGCGATCGTGCGTGCCGTCATCGCGTTGGCCGAGTCATTCGGCCTGGAACTCGTCGCCGAGGGTGTGGAGACCGAGGAGGCGGCGCTGACCCTGCTGCGGCACGGCTGTTACCGGGCGCAGGGCTTCCTGCTGTCCCGCCCAGTGGCAGGCGATGCGATGGAGTCATTACTCGCCCAGAGGCGGATTCCGGTGCAATTCTCCGCGGCTCAAGTTCGCTGAGATCGCATCAGCGGGATCCTTGTGCGATGAAGGATGCCGGAATAGTCAGGCAGCAATTCACCGTGCAATTGCCAAACCAGAACAAGCTCGAATAAATGGTGTTCTCCGGCCACAATTCGGCTGATGACTAATTGCTATCGCTGTGTCAAGCAAAATGGATAAATACACCATTCAGCAATGGCGCTATTCGGGCCGATCATCGCTGGGGGCTAGGACGCAGCTCCGGACGGCAGGCCGAGCGGTTCCGCCAGTTGAGTAACTAGGTTTACTATGTCCTCACTGAGCAGAGGGGACATCATGGATCTGCAGTGGTCGGAGGCCGACGCCGCATTCCGGGACGAGGTGCGCAGCTTTCTCGACGAGAAGCTGACACCCGAACTGCGCACCGCCGGACGGTTGATGACGAGCGTCTACGCCGACCACGACGCGAGCATGGAGTGGCAGCGGATCCTGCACGAGCGTGGGTGGGCCGCCCCCGCGTGGCCTGTCGAGCACGGCGGCTGCGACTGGAGCCTGACGCAGCACTACATCTTCAGCAGGGAATCCACGCTGGCAGGCGCTCCTTCCCTGTCCCCGATGGGAATCCGGATGGTGGCGCACGCCATCATCGCGTTCGGCACCGACGCCCAGAAGCACTTCTTCCTGCCCCGCATCCTCACCGGCGAGGTCTTCTTCTGCCAGGGCTACTCCGAGCCCGAGTCGGGGTCCGACCTGGCCTCGCTGACCATGGCCGCGGTCGACGACGGCGACCATCTGGTGTGCACGGGCAGCAAGATCTGGACGACGCACGCCCGCGAAGCCAACTGGATGTTCGCGCTGGTGCGCACGTCGCGCGGCGAGAAGAAGCAGCAGGGCATCACGTTCGTCCTCATCGACATGGCCTCACCGGGTATCCAGATCCGCCCCCTGGTGATGACGTCGGGCGAGGAAGTGCAGAACCAGGTCTTCTTCGACGAGGTACGGGTGCCCAAGGCCAACGTGCTCGGCGAGATCGACGACGGCTGGACCGTCGCTAAGTACCTGTTGGAGTTCGAGCGCGGTGGCGGCGCGTCGTCACCCGCGCTGCAGGTGATGGCGGAGGAGATCTCGACCGTCGCCGCCGAGATGCCAGGACCCGACGACGGTCGCCTGATCGACGATCCGGCGTTCGCGCGCAAGCTCGCCGACGCGCGGATCCGCACCGAGGTGCTCGAGATCCTCGAGTACCGGGTGCTCGCCGCGGTGTCGGAGGGCAAGAATCCCGGCACGGCGGCGTCCATGCTGAAGGTGGTCGCCACCGAGCTCAGCCAGACGCTGACCGAGATGGCGATGGAGGCGGCCGGTCCCCGCGGACGCGCGTACCAACCGCACGCCACACGGCCCGGCGGGCCGGTCACCGATTTCGAGCCGCCGCCGGACGGGTACGTCAGCGGCGAACCGTGGCAGGCGGTCGCGCCGCTGCGCTACTTCAACGACCGCGCCGGCTCGATCTACGCCGGCAGCAACGAGATTCAGCGCAACATCCTCGCCAAAGCAGCATTGGGGCTCTAAATGGATTTCAACCTGAGCAAGGAACAGGAACTGCTGCGCGACGGGCTTACGAAGTTCCTGTCCACCCGCTACGACCTGGAGAAGAGCCGCTCGGCGGCCAAGACGGGCGCGGGCTGGCAGCCTGAGATCTGGCGGTCGTTCGCCGACGAGCTCGGCATCCTCGGCGCCACCTTCGGTGAGGATGTGGGCGGAATCGGCGGTGGCCCAGTCGAGCTCATGGTCATCACCGAGGCGCTCGGCCACGCTCTGGTCGTCGAACCCTACGTCGACACGGTGGTCGTCTGCGGCGGGCTTCTGCGGCGGGCCGGTGGCGAGAGGGCCTCGGCGCTGCTGTCGGAAATCTCGGCAGGGACGGCAATCGTGGCGCTGGCCGCATCCGAGGCCGAGTTCGGCGACCGGTGGCAGGATGCGGCCACCACCGCCGAGCGCGACGGTGAGGGCTGGATCATCAACGGCAGCAAGACAATGGCGATGACGGCGCCGTTGGCCACACATCTGTTGGTCACCGCCACCACCTCCGAGGGGCTCTCGCTCTTCCTCGTCGACGTGGACTCGGTGACCGAGGGGCTGTCACTCAGCAACTATCGAACAGTGGACGACCGTCGCGCCGCCGACATCGTGCTCGACGGCGTGCGGCTACCCGCGGATGCGCTGCTCGGCGAGGAAGGCCGCGCGTGGCCGTCGTTGGATCAGGCGCGCGACGAGGGCGCGGCCGCCATCTGTTCGGAAGCGGTCGGGTGCATGCGAAAGGTGTTGGCCGACACAGTCGAATACTGCAAACAGCGTCAACAGTTCGGCGTGCCGATCGGCAGCTTCCAGGTGCTGGCGCACCGGATGGTCGACATGCACATCGAGGTGGAGCAGGCGTTCGCCGCCGTTCTGCTCGCCGTTCTTCACCTCGAGGACGACGCGACCGTACGCGCGCGCTCGGTGTCGGCGGCCAAGGCGACGGTGGGGCGGGCGGCCCGCTTCGTCGGCCAGCAGGCCGTTCAGCTGCACGGCGGGATGGGCATGACCGAGGAACTGGCGATCGGCCACTACTTCAAGCGGCTGACGGCCATGCAGTTCGAGTTCGGCACCACCGATCACCACATCGGACGCTACGCCGCGCTGACTCGGCTCAACGGACCTGCATGACAACGCCTTCGGTGATCATCACCAGCTGTTGGTAGGACAGCGGCATCACCGTATCGGGGGTGCCCGCCGCCGTCCACACCACGGGAAAGCGCGCAAGCGCCTCGTCGACGATCGTCGGTAGCTTGGTCGGATGTCCGGTGGGCGCGACTCCCCCGATCGCCTGATCGGTGGCGCTTCTCACCAGCTGCGGGCTCGCCTTGGTGATCGACGAGGCGTCAAGCAGGCCTGCCAGCAACCCGGTGTCGACGCGCTGTGCCCCGCTGGCCATCACCAGTAGCGGGCTGCCGTCGCACGCGAATACCAGGCTGTTGGCGATCGCACCGACCTCACACCCCAACTGTCCGGCGGCCGCAGCGGCCGTCTTGGCGTCGGCGTCGAGAAACGTGATGTTGGGCTCGACACCCAGCGCTGTCATCGCGGCTGCGACACGGGCATTGCTTGGTTTCACACGTTCATTGTCGTCGCCTCGGCACGGCCCGTCAGACGTGTTTCGTAGTGTGATCTCCCGTGAGTTCGCGCGGATGGCTGTTGTTCCTCGCGATGAGCGTCATATGGGGCATTCCCTACCTGATGATCAAGGTCGCCGTCGAGGGCGTCTCGGTTCCGGTGCTGGTTTTCGCGAGGACTGCGGTCGGTGCGGCGGTACTGCTGCCGCTTGCGCTGTCGAGCGGCATACCCGCGATGATCCGAGGGCACTGGAAGGCCCTGCTCGGCTTCTCGTTCTTCGAGATCATCGCGGCGTGGTACCTGCTCTCGGACGCCGAACGTCACCTGACGAGCTCCATGACCGGTCTGCTGATCGCCGCCTCGCCGATCATCGCCGCGATTCTCGACCGGTTCACCGGCGGGGAGCAGCGGCTCGGCCTGAGGCGGGTGCTCGGCCTCGGTGTCGGGCTTGCGGGGGTCGCTGTGCTCGCCGGTCCCCACCTCACGGGCGGCACCGCCTGGCCCGTCGTCGAGGTGCTGACCGTGTCGACGTGCTATGCGATCGCTCCCCTGATCGCTGCGCGGCACCTCGCCGACGTGCCCGCCCTTCCGATGACGGCCACCTGCCTGGGTTTCGCCGCGCTGGTGTACGCCGCGCCGGCCGCGGCGACATGGCCGAGCGAGATGCCGTCGACACGAGTGTTGCTGGCCCTGGCGGGATTGGCGGTCATCTGCACTGCGTTGGCCTTCATCGTGTTCTTCGCGCTCATCCGCGAAGTCGGTGCCGCGCGTGCGCTGGTCTTCACGTACGTAAATCCTGCGGTGGCGCTTCTGGCAGGTGTGATCGTGCTGAACGAGCCGCTCACGGCGTGGAACGTCGGCGCGCTCATACTGATCATGGCGGGCTGCGTGCTCGCGACGCATCGCCCCGATGAGCCGTCGCCGACCGCGCAAGCCGAGGAGCCGGTTGCCAGGTAGCGCGCCCGGCCAGCACGAATATCGGTAGAGGCACCTCGATGGCATTAACTTGGTTGTGTGGAGACCACCGAGCCGGAAACGCGGCGCGCGATGTTGCGTCACATGCTGATGGCCCGGGGCATCGACGAAGAGGCCGGGTTGCTGGAGAACCAGGGCGCTATCGACCTCTGGCTGTCGTGCCGGGGTCAGGAGGCGGCCCAGGTCGGTTCGGCGATGGCGATCGGTGACGAGCCGGTGGTTTTCCCGAGCTACCGGGAACACGCGGCCGCCGTCGTGCGCGGCATCGACGCCGTCGCGTTGGTGGCGCAGTGGGCCGGCCGCACGTACTGCGGCTGGAAGCCGCGCGAGCACAGGTTCTTTCCCTACACCCTGGTGCTGGCGGCGCAGGCGCTGCACGGTGTGGGCTACGCGATCGGGCAGCGCATTCAGAACGGGCCCGAAACGGTGGTGGTCTACGTCGGTGACGGTGCGACCAGTGAAGGCGACATGTCGGAGGCGCTGAATCTGGCCGCGGTCGAGTCGGCTCAGGTTCTCTTCATCTGCCAGAACAACGGATGGGCGATCTCCAAACCGAGCCACGAGCAGATGCTGACGTCGATTGCCGAACGCGCCAACGGATTCGGTGTCCGCTCGTGGTCGCTTGCAGCCGACGATCCCGACAGCACATACCTCAGTTGTGCCGAAGCCAGGCAATACGTCGAAACGTCGCACTCCCCCGCTTTGATCGAGCTGAGGACCACCCGCATCGGAGGACATACCACCGCCGACCCGCACACCAAGTACCGCGAACCTGACGAGCTCGCCGCCGCTGTCGCCAACGACCCCGTCGAGCAGTACCGCACCACGTTGGTCGCCGACGGCGTCGTCGACGACGACTGGCTGAAGGCGGTCGACACCGACGTTGTCGCCGCCCGACAAGAACTGCTGAAGGCCTTCGGTCGGTGATCGACACGACGCCGAGCTGCCTGGCCGAATCGCTGAATGCTGCGCTGAGCGACTTGATGGAGAGCGACGAGTCTGTCGTGCTCGTCGGTCAGGACATCGGCCGCCTCGGTGGGGTGTTCCGGGTGACCAAGGGACTGCAGGAGCGGTTCGGTTCCGATCGTGTCCGCGACGCGGTGCTGGCCGAGTCGTCGATTGTCGGCCAGGCGATCGGGATGTCGCTGAGCGGGCTCAAGCCGGTGTGCGAGATCCAGTTCGAGGGTTTCATCTACCCCGGGATGAACCAGATCATCACCCAGGCGGCGCGGATCAGGTCGCGCTGGAACGACGAGATCGCGCTCAACCTCGTGATCCGGGTGCCCGTCGGGGGCGGCATCAGGGCCGTCGAACACCACAGCGAGTCGAACGAGGCGTACTTCGCGCACGCGCCCGGGTTGTCTGTCGCGTTTCCGTCCTGCCCCGCCGACGCCGCCGCGATGCTGACGTACTCCTGCTCACTCGGTTCACCGGTGATCTTCTACGAGCCGAAACGGCTGTACTGGAAGCGAAGACAGCAGCCGCGAGACCCTGCCGGGCCGGAGTCGCCGTCCAGCGCGCGGGTGGTACGCCGCGGGTCGGATATCACCGTCGTCGGTTGGGGCGCGGTGCTCGAAGAGGTGCTGCAGGCGGCCGAGGTGGTCGCCCCCACCATCGACGTCGAGGTGGTGGACCTGCGGTGGATCGCACCCATGGACACCGACACCGTGCTGAGATCGGTGGCGAGGACCGGCCGCCTGCTGGTGGTGCACGAGGCGGTGGGCTTCGCGGGCATGGGGGCCGAACTGGTGGCCACCGTCGCCGAGCACGGCAGCGCGCACCTGAGATCACCGATGCGACGGCTGGCTGCGCCGCGCCGGCTGTACCCGCCCGCAGACTACGAAAAGCATTACCTGGTCGGTGTATCCGATGTGGTCGCCGCTATCGAGGAGATGTGCGGTTGAGCGTTGACGTGCTGGTACCGGAGTTCGGCCACGGGCTGACCGATGCGCTCGTCATCGAATGGCTGGTGGCGGTTGGAGACGATGTCGAGCGCGGCCAGGTGATCGCCGTGCTGGAGACCGACAAGAGCAGTGTCGACCTGCTGGCGGAGAAGACGGGGACCGTCACCGAGATCGTCGTCGCCGCGCGGTCGATCACCACCTCGGGTGCGGTCCTGTACAAACTCGACGAACGACGATGAGAGGCGAAATGTGATGCCGTCCGATGACGAGCGAATGAACACGGTGATGTTGTCGGTGATCCGCCGCCGGACCCCGTCCGCGGATGTCGCCGACTTCGACAAGCAGATCTACGACCTGGACATGGATTCTCTTGATGTGGTCGACCTCAGCCAGGCCCTCGAGAAGGAGTTCGGCGTCGAGGCCGACCTCGAGCGCGTCGCCGACTGTCTGACTCCCGGCCAGATCGGTTCCTACTTCCGAGAACTGATCGGGTCGCAGTGACGGCGGGCATCGTCGACATCGCGACGGCGACACCCGGAAAGCACGTCGACAACAGCCATTTCGACGACATCGGACTGACCGACGAGTGGATTCGGCGACGGACGGGGGTCGCCGCGCGTTGGTGGATGGATCCCGACGAACCGCTCGAAGATCTCGCAGCCCAGGTCTGCGTCCCGCTGGTGGAACGCCACCACAACGAGACGGACATCGCTGCTCTGATCGTCGCCAGCTGCTCGACGGGCGGCAAGGTTCCCGGTATCGCCCAGCGGGTCGCCAAACAGTCGGGCCTGCCGACCGACGTGCTGGCGCTCGACGTGAACGCCGCCTGCAGCGGGTTCGTGTACGGCTTGATCACCGGGTTGGCATTGTCCAAGCCCGGGCAGGCGGTGATCGTGTGTGCCGCCGAGGCGATGTCGCGCCTCATCGACAAGACGGATCGCAATACCGGGCCACTGTTCGGTGACGGAGTCGGCGCAGTGCTCATCGAGGAGCGTCCGGCGTTTCGGGACTTTCACTGGCACGCCGGCAGTGACGGCGATCGGGTCGGCCTCATGACCGGAGAGATCGGAGGGGGCATACAGCTGGATGGAATGCAGGTGTACGACCGCGCGGTGAAGATGATGACGGAAACGCTGAATCGTCTGCACAGCTTTGGCCTTCAGCCGGACGTGATCGTCGGTCACCAGGCGAACTCACGGATACTCCAGAAGATCAGCGAGCAGGTCGACGCAGGCGGCGCCGTCTTCGTCGACAGCGTCGAACAGTTCGGCAACACCTCGGCTGCCTCCATCCCTCTGGCGCTGGGCACGTGCGTCGCGCAGGGGTCGATCCCAGGGAGCGGTCGGATGACGTTGGTGGCGTACGGCGCAGGCGAAGCGTGGGGCGGCGTGTCGCTGGACTACGACCTCGCCGATGCGATGGCCCGCAGTCTCTCGTGACCGCCGTCGTTCTTGTCACCGGTGCGTCACGCGGTGTCGGAGCGGAGATCGCGACGCAGTTGGCGGACCTACGGCGGCACGTCGTCGTGAACTATCGGGAGAAGGCCACGCGTGCGGACGGTGTGGTTCAGGCGGTTCGGGTGGCGGGCGGCGAGGCATCCGCCGTCCGAGCCGATGTGACCGACAAACAGGCTGTTGCTGCGATGTTGGACGGCATCCGCGAGCGCTGGGGTGGCCTGGATGTGCTGGTGCTCAACGCATCCGGCGGGCTGGAACCCGGCGCCGACGCCGGGTACGCGATGCGGCTCAATCGTGATGCGCAGGTCCATCTGGCCCGGCTCGCCCTTCCGATGATGCGGACTGGCGGGCGGATCGTCTTCGTCACGAGTCATCTCGCGCATTTCCACGGGCGCAAGCCGGTGCCGACCGATTACCTGCCGATCGCCGAGAGCAAGCAGGCGGGAGAGGCGGCGCTGCGTGCTGAGCTGTCAGCCCTCGCGGAGGCGGGAATCACCCTCGTGGTGGTGTCCGGCGACATGATCGAGGGAAGCACCATGGTCCGCCTGTTCGAGCGGCGGAATCCGGAGGCGATAGCCGCACGCCGCGATGCGAGCGGAGGTCTGCCGACGGCGGCGGAGTTCGCCAGAGCCATCGTCGCCGCAACGCAGGAGCCGCATCGCAGCGGCGACACTGTTTACGTCGGCGGTCTGGATTATCTGAATTAGGAGGCAGTTAGATCCCGGTGACATACGGGGCCCGGTCCTGCGGAGAGAGCCCTAGCTCCCGATATGGCCGGTTCTGAAGTTTTTGACGGCGCGCCCCGTGACGATAGGGCCGTGTCGTCCGCCAAACGTGTCTTCGTCCTCGGGTCCGGATTCGCCGGTCTCTGGTCCGCGCTCGGTGCGGCCAGGAGGCTCGACGAACTCGGCGGGGCGCGAGGCGACGTCGACATCACCGTCATCAGTTCGCAGCCCTACCACGACATCCGAGTGCGTAACTACGAGGCCGATCTCAGCCCGTGCCGAATCCCGTTGCGGGAGCTGCTCGATCCGGCAGGTATCGCGCACATCACCGCCGATGTCACCGGGATCGACGCGGCGGCGGCCACCGTCAGCACTGCCGATGGCACGACCCACGGATATGACCGGCTCGTGCTCGCGGTGGGCAGCAGGGTGGCCAAGCCGAATCTTCCCGGACTGGCCGAGTACGCATTCGATGTGGACACCTACGACGGTGCGATGGCATTGCAGGCCCACATTCGCGGCCTCGACGCCAGGGATCCCGCATCTGCGACCGCGGTCGTCGTCGGAGCGGGCCTGACCGGTATCGAAACCGCCAGCGAGCTACCGGCCATGCTGTCTGATGCGCTCGGCGGTGTCAGCCCGACGGTGCTCCTCGTCGACCACAATCCGTACGTCGGTTCCGATATGGGTGATTCGGCTCGACCGGTGATCGAAGAAGCGTTGTCCCGCAACGGTGTCGACACGTTGACCGGAATTGGAGTCACGGCCGCCGACGCGCGGAGTGTCACCCTGTCGGACGCGCGGGTCGTGCCAGCGGCGACGCTGGTGTGGTGCGCCGGAATGCGGGCCAACCCGTTGACCGCGCAGTTCGGTCTGCCGTGCGACCGGCTCGGCCGGTTGCCCGTCGACGACTACCTGCGGGTCGACGGTGTCGAGGGCGTCTTCGCCGCCGGTGACGTGGCGGCGGCGCGGATGGACGACGAGCACATGTCGGTGATGTCGTGCCAGCACGGCAGACCGATGGGCCGCTACGCCGGCTACAACGTGATCAGCGACCTGCTGGGCGCTCCGATGTTGTCGCTGCGCATCCCCTGGTACGTCACCGTCCTCGATCTCGGGCCGGCAGGCGCGGTGTACACCGAGGGCTGGGATCGCAAAGTTGTCAGCCGCGGCGACGAGGCCAAGGCCACCAAGCGCGTCATCAACACCGAACGCATCTATCCGCCGCGCACCGGCGACCGCGCGGCACTGCTCGCCGCGGCAGCGCCCAACCTGCAGGCGCCGCCGATGTACGGACAGTGAATCGCGGACCTTCAGACGGCTGCGGTTCGGCTGCGTACCGCGCTGAGCAGAACGCGCAAAAGGTGCACATCGCCTGTTAGCGCCCCTTGTGCGCACAACCGGGCTTTGGTGCGGGCTGCTCCCTAACTTCGAGGGCAGCGGTGCAGCAGAGCACCGGAACCGCGAACAAGGAGCACGAACATGAACACCTATTCCTCGAACCAGGACCGGGAGTGGACCGCGACGCAAGCCGCTCCGTGGCGGACCTCGTCCCCTGACGTCCCGACCATGGGCGGCTACTACCCGCCGACAACGGGACGTCCGACGGCGCCCGCGCAGCAGCCGGCGTACGGCCCTGCATACGGACAGCAGTACATGCCCGCCTACGCGTGGTCGGCAGAGCAGCCCGAGTTCAACTCGGCCGCTGCGACCTATCCCGCGCAGCGGCCTTGGTATGCACGCCCCCGCGTGATGGCATTCGCCGGTGCGGGCTTCGTCGCCGCCGCGGCCGCCGGGCTCTTCGTCGCGCTGCACGGCTCGTCGCACGGCGCCCCGGTGAACATGGCCACCCACAGCGCCCCAGCGCCTGCTACGGCGCCGGCCCCGGCACCCGCTCCGGCAGCCCCGCCTGCCGCTCCGACCTACCGGTCATCGTCACACGCGTCGACGTCGAGCGGCAGCTACTCGACGCCGGCCAGCCATCAAACGCAGACGCAGACCCCGTCGGCACCGCCTGCCCCGCACCAGTCCGATCAGTCGGGGCACTCGGATCCCTCGCAGTGGAACAACAGCGGCAACTACCAGTGGAACTACTCGGGCGACCATGACGGCCGACGGAACCGCGACCACGACAACCGCTGGAACTCCTACAACCGCGACCACGACAGCGACAGCAGCCGCTCATCGGGCGACCACGACAGCAACAGCAACAGCGGCTCGTCGGGCGACCACGACAGCAACAGCAACAGCGGCTCGTCGGGCGACCACGACAGCAACAGCAACAGCGGCTCGTCGGGCGACCACGACAGCAACAGCAACAGCAATTCGTCGCATGACAACAGCAGCAGCGGCTCGAGCGATTCACAGGGAACCGGAGACTCGAAATGACCGCAACACTGGCACAGCCCGACCGCAAGGTCGGGCTGTCCGGCATCGGCCGCCGACTCGACAACCTTCCCGTCGGACGCGTCCACCGCAAGGTGGTCGTCGCGATCGGGCTGGGTCTGTTCTTCGAGGTCTACGAGATCTTTCTGTCGAGCAGCATCGCTACCGCGCTGAAGACGGAATACGGGTTCGGCGGCACGGCGCTGCAGCTGCTGATGGCATCGTCCTTCGTCGGAATGTTCATCGGCGCAGCGGCGTTCGGCCGGATCGCCGATCGCATCGGTCGCAGGAACGCCTTCCTCATCAACCTGGTGTGGTTCTCGGTGTGGAGCATCATCGGCGCCATCGCACCAAACCCGTGGATGCTCGTCGGAGCGCGCTTCATGGCCGGGATCGGTGTCGGCGCTGAGTATCCGGTCGCCGATTCATACCTGTCCGACGTACTGCCGAAGGCTCACCGCGGACGCTTGGCGGCGTGGACGTACACCTGTTCCTTCCTGGCTGTCCCAGTGCTCGGCTTTTTGTCGCTGGCTCTCAACGGCCACAGCATCTTCGGCTTCGCCGGTTGGCGAGTTCTGTTGGTGGCCGGTGCGATCGGCGCCCTGTTCGTCATCTTCCTTCGCCGTGGCCTCCCGGAGTCGCCGCGGTGGCTCGCCGGTGTGGGCCGGACCGAAGAGGCAGAAGCCGCCATGCGGCTCTTCGAATCGGGTTCGGCGCCGGCATCCGATAACTCAATCGACGAAAGCCTCGATGTTGATCTCGATTTCGAGGACGACAAGGGCGAGGCGGACGCCAAGCCGCTATCCGCCTCTGCTGCGCTGGCACGGCTGCGCCTTTCGCCCTACCGGCAACGGATGATCATGCTCGCGGTCTTCCACCTGTTCCAGCCTTTCGGCTACTACGGGTTCGGCACGCTGGCGGCGCTGGTGTTGATCAGCCGCGGGTATGACGTGACCTCGTCGCTTCTGTTCACCGCGGTGTCCTTCATCGGCTACCCGCTCGGGTCGCTGGTGTCGATTCCTCTATTGAAGCGGTTCGAACGCAAGTACCTGATCATGGTGATGGTCGGGGTCATGGCGGTGTGTGGCGTGCTGTTCGCCACGGTCAGCGCGCCGGCGATGATCATCCTTTTCGGACTGCTGACGACCGCGGCGAGCAACGTGTTCTCGAACATCTACCACGTGTATCAGGCGGAGATCGTCCCCAGCGATGTCCGGGCGACGGCGGTGGGCTGGACCTACTCGGTCTCGCGCCTGTCGAGTGCAGCGTTGCCGTTCGTCCTGATACCGGTGCTCAATCACTATGGCGCCGCAGCGATGTTCACCGTCGTGCTGGTTGCCCTGGCCGCCGCGGTCGCCGTGCTGGTGCCGTTCGGACCGCGCACAACGGGAAGGAGCCTGGACGAAATCAACCCGACATGATCAAGCAAATCTGCGAACGGCCACGTGCCGGTCTCCCGCCGGGAGACCGGCACGTTTGCCATTGCGCTCGCAGCACCCTGTCGCGATGACTTTCGCCCTACGGTGCAGTCTGATCTGCATGGGCAGACTCATCTATGGCTTCAACGTGTCGGTGGACGGGTACATCGCCGACGCACAAGGCAGCATCGACTGGTCCGATCCGAGCGAAGAACTGCACCAGTACTGGAACGACTTCGAGCGGGAGACCGCCCTGTCGTTCTACGGGCGTCGGCTCTACGAACTGATGTCCGCGTACTGGCCGACCGCCGACAAGGCCCCGGACGCCACGCCTCTGATCGTCGACTTCGCCCACATCTGGCGCGACATGCCCAAGGTCGTGTTCTCGCGCACCCTGGAGTCGGTCGACTGGAACTCACGCCTGGAACGCGGCGACCCGGTCGAGGTGGTAACGAAGCTGAAAGCCGAAACCGACGGCAGGCTGGAGGTGGCCGGGGCGACGCTGGCCGCACCGATCGTGCAGGCCGGACTGGTGGACGAGTACCGGATCGTGGTCGCGCCCACCGCCGTGGGCGGGCGGCACTCCGTTCTTCCCAACACTGCCCTCATGGATCTCGCTGCGGCTGTTGGAGAACCGCACCTTCCCCGGTGGCACGGTCCTGCTGCGCTACGAAGCGAAACACGACTGATCGAACCCACCCAGCGGGGCGACCGCCTCTCCTGCGTGGCGGTTACTCCGCCCGCGGGTTCACGCCTCAGACGTTCTGAGGTCGCGGCCGGACACCTTGAGGTAGGTCGCGACACCGAGACCGATTGCCAACCAGATGATTCCAACGATCTTGGCGTTGATGTCGGCGTCTGCGAGCGCGACCACCAGGATCACCGCACCGAGCAGCGGGGAGACCAGGTGGGAGAACCACCGCCTGCTTCCGCTCCTCTTGACGAAGTGAACGATCACGCTGACGTGCATCAGGATGTAGGACAACAGCGCTCCGAACGTGACCAGCGTGGTGAGCAGGCTCGCCTGGCTGACACCGAAAATCCCGATCGCCAGCGCGAGGGCGCAGATCATCACCATCGCATTGACCGGCACCTTGTGCTTGCCGCTCACCCGGGCGAACAGCTTCGGCAGATGCCCGTCGCGCGCCATGCTCCAAACCAGCCGTGAGGCAGTGGCGTTGGCCGCCGCCATGTTGCCCAGTGCCGCGAACAGCGCCGAGTTCAGCACGATGAACAACTTGAACTTGTTGTCCATGATGTCGCCGACAAGGTCGTAGAAGGCGTTGTTGGCCGCGGTCCCGTCGGCGTAACGGGTGCCGTTCGGCACGAGGATGCACGCGAAGTAGACCTGCACGACGAACAACAGCGTCGAGATGTACATGACGAGCATGGTGGCCTTCGACACGGCCTTGCCTCCGCCCTTGGCCTCCTCGTTGAGCGTGGACACGGCGTCGAATCCGAGGAAGCTGAACGCGGCCACCGGGATGGCGCCCGCCACAACCGACCACGACGCGCCGCCGTGCGGATGGAACGGGTCCAGCGTCAGGTGAGCCTGCCCGTGCATAACCAGAACCGCTGCCCAGGTGAGGAACACCGCCAGGATGACGAGCTGGATGTAGAGGGAGTATTTGTTCATTTTCGCGGTGACGTTCATGCCGAGCAGGTTGGTCACCGCGGTGACCGCGACGAAGAACACAACCCACATCCAGGCGTGAACCGACGGCACGATGGTCGTCATCGCGCTGGCCGAGAGCACGCACAGCAGCGCGGGCAGCAGCAGGTAGTCGAGCAGGATCGCCCACCCCGAGACGAAACCGAGGAAGCGGTTCGTCCCGAGACTGACGTAGCTGTACGTCGATCCCGAAACGGGGAACACCTGGGCCATCTCCTTGTAACTGATGGCACTGAACAGCATCGCGACGGCAGCGATGACGTAGACCGCGGCGACCGCCCCGGCCGACATGTTGTACAGAATCCCGAAGACTCCGATCGGTGCCAGCGGCACCATGTAGATCAACCCGTGGATGACCAGGTCGCGCACCGAGAGCGTGCGCGCCAATTCCGGCTCGTATCCGAGTTCGCGCAACCGCGCGGCGTCGTTGTCGGCTTGCATCAACATTGCGGTCTCCTCGTCGTTTCAGCCGAAACTACGGAGCCGCCGACGCGGTGGCGCTCTTGTGCGCACTACCTGCGCAACCGGCGATTTCGAGGTTTTGCGCATTGTGCTCAGCACTGGGACGTAGGGTTGGCGCATGGTCCGGATGCGGCACGTGGATCTGCGCCTCGCCACCCAGGTGCTGCTGCTGCAGGTCGCGGTGGTGACGCTGACGCTGGGGTTGGCGGGCGGCATGCTCGCGTTCTTCAGCCACGACCGTCTCGCCTCGCAATACGAAACGCAGTCGTTGGATGTGGCGCGCGCCGTTGCCTACGCGCCTGCCGTCCGTGCCGACGTCGAGCGTTACGACGCCACTCCGCTGACCCCGAGCCCCCAGCTCACGCAGGAGCTGGCCAACGGTCCTCTGCAGACGCTGGCCACTGAGATCCAGAACCACACCCACGTGCTGTTCGTGGTGATCGCCAACGACCAAGGCATCCGGTTGTCCCACCCCAACCGCAACGAGCTCGGCAAGCGCGTCAGCACCGACCCCTCGCAGGCGTTGGCGGGCCGCGAGGTGGTGGACCGCGAGCAGGGCACGCTCGGCCGTTCGGTTCGCGCAAAAGTTCCTGTCTATGCGCCGAATTCGAATCGGGTCGTCGGAGAGGTCAGCGTCGGGATCTCCACCGAGACGGTGCACCATCAGCTGTGGTCGGATGTGCGCAAGGCCGCGATCTTGGTGGGCGTCGCGTTGGTCATCGGCATTGTCGGTTCGGTATTGCTGGCCCGTCGGTGGCGTGGTTTGACGCTCGGCCTGCAGCCCTCCGAGATGGCCGAGTTGATCCGCGGCCAGGCGGCGGTGCTTCACGGCATCGACGAGGGAGTGCTGGCCGTCGACACCGAGTGGAGGGTCACGTTCGTCAACGACCTCGCGTGCCGGCTACTGGACATCAAGAACGACACCGGCGCGCTGGTCGACGACATCGGCCTCACTCCGCGTGTGCTCGACGTCTTCCGATCCGCCGATCCGACACCGACACTCGCCACCGTCGGCGATCGAATAGTCGTGGTGTCGGCACGACACGTTTCGCGGGACGGACGCGCTCTGGGAACCGTTCTCGTGGTGCGCGACCGCACCGATGTCGAATCGCTGACCCGCCAGCTCGACGCCGTGCAGTTGATGAGCACCGTGCTTCGCGCCCAGCGCCACGAGTTCGCCAACCGGCTGCACCTCCTCAACGGCCTTCTGCACAGCGGTCATGTCGATGAGGCGGCGCAGTACGTGGAGGAGCTGCTGGGTTCGGGCCCGCTGGGCTCGGCGATCCCGGGCATCGATGCCATCCGCGACGCGTTCCTGCAGGCGTTCCTTGCGGCCAAGGCCGCCGCCGCCCGCGAAGCGGGTGTCACGCTGACGATCGGCGAAAACACTTGGGTGCCTGGCCGGCTCGCTCTGCCGGTGGACGTCACGACCGTGCTGGGAAATCTGCTCGACAACGGGATCTACGCGGCCCGTACCGGCAGCAGCGCGCGCAAGATAGTGGAAGTGGAGTTGCTGCAGGATCATTCGACATTGCACATCACCGTCGCCGACACCGGAGACGGTGTCCCGCCCGACTTCGTCGAGCACGTGTTCACCGAAGGCAGGTCGACGAAGCCGGATTCCGGCATTCCGGGGGGACGCGGTATCGGCATGGCCCTGTCCCGGCAGATCACCCGCGCGCTGGACGGTGACATCCGGCTGTCGAGTCCGGGCAACCCCGATGCGGAGTTGTGCGGCGCAGAGTTCATCGCCCGGTTGCCGGGCGTGATGGTAGAGGAGGAAGCCCAATGGGCGGCTCAGAACTGAAGGTGCTCGTGGTCGACGACGACTTTCGCGTCGCCAACATGCACGCGGGCATCGTCAACGCGCTGCCGGGTTTCACGGTGACGACGACGGCGACGACGATCGCGGCCGCGCAGAAGGCCGAACCCGTCGACCTGGCGCTGGTGGACGTTTATCTTCCCGACGGCTCCGGAGTGGACTTCGTACGCGGGTTACGCTGCGACAGTATGGTTTTGAGTGCAGCAACCGATGCACCCACTATCCGGGCGGCGATTGCAGCGGGTGCGCTGAGCTACATCGTCAAGCCCTTCGCGCCTACCGACCTCGCCGCCCGGCTCGGCGGATACGCGCGCTACCGCAAGTTACTGGCCGGAACCAATCTCGGCGGCAAGGAGGTCGACGCGGCGCTCGACGCGCTGCGTCCGAAGATCACGCCCGTTCAGTCCCCCACCGCGGTGGCTTCGCCGACCAAGGACCTTGTGCTACAGGCACTTCGCGCATCGGGGCAGCCGATGTCGTCTGCCGAAGTATCGGCCGAGATCGGTGTTTCTCGGGCCACCGCGCAGCGCTACCTGTCCACGCTCGCCAACTCGGGCGAGATCAAGATCCAGCTCAGATACGGCACCACCGGGCGCCCTGAGCAGGAGTTCGTCGCTGTCGACAAACCACCACCGAGGCCGCAGCGGTAACGACGTCCGGCCCGGATTTGCGCGTAGCAGGACTACGGATCACGACACCACAACGGCGAGTTGCGCTTTCTCAGAGCGGCTCGCGCCCTTGGCGACTCGGCGCGGTGCGTCCATGGCCCGGCGGATCGCGTTGCTGACGCATTCTGCAGCGTCATGGAGCAGCATGTGGCCTGCGTTCGGGTGGTGGTGGTGAATGGCATCGGGGATCGCGGCGGTCATGTCGCGTGAGTGCGACTCAGGCGTCAGCATGTCTGTTCCACCGCTGACGATGATCGTCTTCGCGGTGATCGACGCCAAACCGTCGTAGACGTTGTAACGCTTCAGGCTCGGCAGGAAGCCGGTCGCCGTTGCCAGTGACGTCGCCCGTACGGCGGTTGCCGCCATTGCCGCGACTGCGCTTCGGTCGCCGGCGATCTTGTTCAGCGCCGCCCCGAGCGGTTGTGTGATCGTCTCGACGACCTTGTCCGTCACCGTGCGCGGCATCCGGTGAACGAGTCCGTACAGCGCGCCGGTGGCGGGCGATGCCAGCAGCCGGCCGATCCCCCGTTCGGCGACCGACCCTGCCGCGGTTCCGACCAGAACGAGGCCCCGTGGTTGCACCGGACGCCGCGAGGCTGACCGACCCAGATAGGCCAAAGCCACCATGCCGCCCATCGAGTGGCCCGCCAGTGTCAGCGGTCCGGTGATGTCCATAGCGGTGAGAACCTCCCCGAGGTCTGCGGCCAGTTGCTCGATCCGATATGTCGGCATCGGTGCATGGCCCGAACGGCCGTGACCGCGGTGGTCGTAGGTGACGATGCGGACCCTGGTCTTGTAGCGGCGGCGCAGCAACGCCACCTGCGGATCCCAACTGTCCTGGGTGAGAAGAAGACCGTGCAGAAGGACGACGGTCGGGTCGCCGGCCTGTTCAGAGCGGTAATCCCGCACGTCCAAGCGCACGCCGTCGCTCGTCGTGACCGTTCGCTGCACGTAGCCGCCGTCGGTGATCACGGTGGGCCGCGTCCGGCGAACTGCGGCGGGCGCCGGACCCGAGATCAGCGCGGCCGTCATAGCGGACTCCTTGCTCGATACCGATGCCGGGTGGTTCCCGCCATCGCGCTGAGCTCGACGTTAGGGACGACGGGGTCCGGCGGCTCGCTTGTGCGCACAAGCGGCGCAAGCCGCGATCCTGCTGTTGTGCGCATTGCGCTCAGGTGTGGCGGATCCCCGAAATGGGTAACAAACATCCACCTGACCGGGGCAGACCTGCAACAATTAACGGACAGGTAACGCTCGGGGGAGGAAGTGGGAACCGATGACCCAGTCGCAGGATGAGTCAGGCACCGGCGGAAAAGGACAGGTCAAGGTCGACGCCGCGGTGCGCGTCTATCCGGGCACTCCGCAGGAGGTCTACGGGCACGTCGTCGAGGACTTCGGCGGCATCTCGGGTCATGCGGTCGACATCGGCGAGCACCACATCGTGGACGCCGCTCGACGCTGGGCCGTCAGGCTCGCCGACGGCAGCCTGGTATTCGTCGACGACGACGACCTCGTCTCGATCGACTGACCCTCGTCCCCGCGGGAACGATTGGCGCTTCGTCGCGGCCTGGCACTATCTTTTCCGGTTATGGCCAGAGCGGTAGGCGCAGTCGCGCGGTGCATCGTTGGTTTCCTGACAATCGCGACGGTTGTCGTCGCCGGACTTTCCGCTGCCCCGGTGCAGGTGCCGACGATGCGGCTGGTCGACGACGCCAACCCGCTGGCTGGATTGCCGTTCTACGTCAATCCGTCGTCGAAGGCCATGCGCGCTGCGCAGGGCAACCCCAGTCCGGAGTTGGCCAGCATCGCCAACACGCCGACGGCGTACTGGATGGACAATCTCTCGACGCCCGCTGTGGACGCGAAGTACATCGCCGACGCGCAGGCCGCAGGCACCATGCCGATTCTTGCGCTCTACGGGATCCCGAACCGTGACTGCGGCAGCTTCGCCGCGGGCGGATTCGGCTCCGCTGCCGCGTACCGCGGTTGGATCGACGGTGTCGCAGGCGCCATCGGCGGTGGCCCGGCGGCCGTCATCCTCGAGCCCGATGCGCTGGCCATGGCCGACTGCCTGTCAGGTGACCAGCGCCAGGAGCGCTTCGACCTGATGAGCTACGCCGTCGACAAACTCACCGCCAACCCCGCGACGGCCGTATACGTCGACGCAGGCCATTCTCGGTGGGTCGCCGCCGACGAAATGGCCAACCGGCTCAACCAGGTCGGCGTCGCCAAGGCGCGCGGCTTCAGCCTGAACACCGCGAACTTCTTCACCACCCAGGAGTCGATGGGATACGGCGACGCGATCTCCGGCATGACCGGCGGCAAGCCCTACGTCATCGACACGTCGCGCAACGGTGCGGGTCCCGCGGACGGCGACATGTACTGGTGCAATCCGACCGGCCGCGCGCTCGGCGCCGCACCGACGACCGACACCGGCAACGGGAACGTCGACGCCTTCCTGTGGGTGAAGCGCCCCGGGGAGTCCGACGGGTCGTGCAACGGCGGACCCGGGGCAGGCACGTTCGTCAGCCAGTACGCCATCAACCTGGCCCAGAACGCCGGTCAGTAGGAGCGGGCTTCCGGCATCTTCGTGACGGATGCGACGGTCGTCATCATCGGCGGCGGGATCATGGGTTCCAGCACCGCCTTCCATCTCGCGCGCGCCGGTACCCGAGGAATCGTGGTGCTGGAGGCCAACCAGCTCGCGTCGGGATCGTCCGGCAAGCCTCTCGGCGGCGTCCGGGCTCAATTCTCGGATCAGGCGAACATCGAGCTCGGCGCGCGCAGCCTGACCGCGTTCCGCCACTTCGCCGACGACTTCGGCGTGGACATCGGCTACCAGCAGGTCGGCTACTTGTTCCTGTTGCGCGACGATGCCGACGTCGCCCGCTACCAGGCGAGCATCGAGCTGCAGAACGCTCTCGGCGTGGACAGCCGAATGATCACCGCGGCCGCGGCCGCCGAGCTGTCGCCTTACGTCGAGGCAGGCGCCGTGGTCGCCGCGGCGTATTCCCCCAGCGACGGCTTCGCACGGCCGGGCGTCGTCGTCAACGCCTACGCTGACGCCGCGCAACGGCTGGGCGCCGACATCCGTACAGCGTCCCGGGTCGTCGGAATCGAGCAGGCGCCAGACGACCGGGTCGCCGTGCACACGTCGGATGGCCGGGTCTACCTCACTCCGACGGTCATCTGCACGTGTGGCGCATGGTCGAAGCAGATCGGCGCCATGGTCGACGTCGACCTTCCGATCGAACCGCTTCGTCGCCAAATCGCTTTCACCACAGCGCTTCACCCGCGGCCACCCCGGGTGCCGTTCACCATCGACTACAGCACGACCGCCTACTTCCACTGCAACGACGACGGCTCGGGGCTTCTGGTCGGGATCGCCGACAAGCAGCAGGCGGTGGGCTTTGACACATCGGTGACCACCGACTGGCACGACCAGCTCCGCGCGGCGCTCGCGCAGTTCGCGCCGCCGTTGACCAGCCTGCAGTTCGGCTCCGGTTGGGCCGGGCTGTACGAGATGACGCCGGACTGCAACGCGCTCATCGGTGAAGCCGACACGTCGGGCTTCCGGTTCCTGTACGCGGCCGGGTTCTCCGGGCACGGCTTCCTGCAGGGACCCGCGGTTGGCGAGGCGGTCCGCGACCTTTATCTGGGTGCCACCCCCGCGATCGACGTCGCCACCTTCGACGTCAAGCGGTTCTCAGGCGACTACCAACGGACCGAACTCAACATCATCTGACCCGACCACCGACTCATGGGTCGACGAAGGTCGGCGCTTCGCCCGACATGCCCGCCACCACCGCCGCAATCTGGTTGGGCTTGCCGATCAACCCGGACTGAAGCTCGGATTCACGTTCAAGCGCGGAGGCGGGATCGCTGCTCGTCCAGGTTTCGTTGTAGAGGCGCTTGGCGGCACGGACGGCATCGGGAGATCTCGCCGCGATCTCATCCGCGAGCGCGAGCGCCGCCGCGAGCGGATCGTCGGCGGTGCGGGTGCACAAACCCAGCTTGACAGCGTCGGTCCCGGACACGATGCGCCCGGTGAACGTCAACTCCTTCGCGATGTCGATCGCAAGCAGCCGCGGCAAGGTCTGCGTGATACCCATGTCGGGAACCAGACCCCACTTGATCTCCATGATCGACAACTTCGCGTCCGGCGCGGCGATCCGGATGTCGGCGCCGAGCGCGATCTGAAGACCGCCGCCGAAGCAGTTGCCGTGGACCGCGGCGATGACCGGCGCAGGAACCAACGACCAGTCGTAGGTGACGCGCTGCGCGAAGTTGGCCAGGTGGTCGCCGTCGCGGGTCAGCAGAACGTTCGTGCCGCCGCGACCGCCCATGAAGCTGGCGACATCGAGGCCCGAACAGAAGCTCTTGCCCTCGCCGTGCAGCACGACCGCGCGCACCGACGCATCAGCCGCGACCTGCTCGGCGGCTTTCGTCAGCGCGTCGAACATGGCCTGGTCAAGTGCGTTGTGCTTGTCGGCGCGAATCATCGTCACGGTCGCGACACCGCTGGCACCGATCTCCACCCGAACCCTGTCTGCGCTCACGGGTGGAAATCTACGGCAGGCCGGCGGTCACGAGTTCTGTTCGATGTACTCGTCGGCGTCCTTGTCCCGGTTGTCGATCCCCTCGCTCGAGTCGTGCTCGGCGTAGAACTTCAGCCACTGCATGCCCAGTTCATGACGCAACTCGAGTGAAGCGCTCTTGATGAAGTCCGGCATCGCTTCGCGTTCCTCCTCCTCGAGATGCTCACCGTTTTCCTTGCGCGCCCGGATCACGGCCTCGAACCACTTGTCGGTGCCGGGCTCGTGGCGGCGTGCCGCGCGCACGGCATCACGTATCGCGTTGTGGTCGGTGATTGCGTCTTCGGTCTCATCCTCGGGATCGCCCTGCGGATTGCCGGGGTCGTCGCGACCGCCGTGCTTGAGCAACGCCGGGTAGAAGACCCTCTCCTCGGCGTCGGCGTGCGCGTCGAGACGCATGCTGAGCGCATCCCATATGGCGGCGAGCTCGTCGGGCGACTTGGCGTCGTCGAGTCGGAAGAACTGACGCCGCAGCCAATCGTGGTCGGCGTAGACGAGATCGATGATGTCAGCCATGCCGGAAGGATTAGCCCCTGACGGGCAAGTCCAACCGGATTCTCACTCGTCGTCGTCCTTCTTCTTGTCCTTGTCGTCCTTGTCCTTGTCGTCCTCGTCCTTGTCCTCGTCGTTGTCCTTCTTGTCGTCCGCCTTGTTGTCCTTCTTGTCGTCCTGTCGTCCTTGTCCTTCTTGTCGTCCTTGTCCTTGTCGTTCTTGTCGTCCTTGTCGTCCTTGTCGTCCTTGTCGTCCTTGTCCTTCTTGTCGTCCTTGTCCTTCTTGTCGTCGTCGTCGTCGTCGTCGTCGTCGTCGGCGTCGTCGTCTTTCTCGTCCTTCTCGTCGTCGTCATCGCGATCAGACTCACCGTCCGAGCCCGACTCGTCTGCCTTGGCTGCGTACTTCGTCAACAGCTCCGCCAGCTGACGAGCCTCATAAGCCGCCACCTCATCCTCGAACAACCGCTCGCCGTCGTTGGTCAGGCGTGCGAGGTAAACAACGCTGCCCTTGACGCCGACATCCCACCGGCCACCCTCTTGTTCCGCCACTTACCGTTCCTTTCGCTCACACGATTCCCACGTTCGACTTTCAGGCCGTCGCCATCGCTCCGGTCTCGAGCTCGCGCAGCGCGGTCCGCAGGCCGCGTCGCTTCCCTGTGGCCGGATCGACACCAAAGCTCTCGCGCATGCCATCGCGGACGCGAAACTTCAGTTCTGAGTTTGTTTCGGGCGCGTCATCCGAGGTGGCCTTGAGAAGCTTGTCCGGCAGAGCCAGTTTGAGGATCGTCCAGAACGACTGCATGTATTGCCGCGGAAGCGATCCCGTGGTGTAGGGCAGGTCGTATTTCTCGCAGAGCGCACGAACTCGCTCACCGATTTCGGCGTACCGATTGCTCGGCAGGTCGGGAAACAAGTGATGTTCGATCTGATAACAGAGGTTGCCGCTCATGAACGCCATCGCCGGACCCGCATGAAAATTCGCCGATCCCAGCATCTGCCGCAGATACCATTCGCCCTGCGTCTCGTTCTCGAACTCCTGCTTGGTGAACTTCTCGGCACCATCAGGAAAATGCCCGCAGAAGATCACCATATAGGCCCAATAGTTGCGGATCAGATTCGCGATCGCGTTGGCCTTCAGGGTTGACTTCCAGTGCTTACCTGCCAGCGCCGGAAAGACGACGTAGTCTTTGCCGACCTGCTTACCGACCTTCTTGCCGATGATGCGAAGATCCTTTAAAACCTCGGCCTTCGATTTCTCACCCTTGCGGAACTTCGTCGTTTCCAACCCGTGGGCAGCAACTCCCCACTCGAAGAGGGTGCCCAGCGTCAGGTTGATGACGGGATTGAAGATCATCCACCGTTCCCATCGCTGGTCGCGGGTCAAACGCATGATGCCGTAGCCGATGTCGTCATCCAAGCCCACGACGTTGGTGTACTTGTGGTGAATGAAGTTGTGGGATTTCTTCCAGTGCACGCTTGGCGAGGTGGTGTCCCACTCCCACTCCGTGGAGTGAATCTCTGGGTCGTTCATCCAGTCCCATTGGCCGTGGGTGATGTTGTGGCCCAATTCCATGTTCTCGATGATCTTGGCGGTCCCCAGCATCGCAATTCCGGCCCATCGCGCGATCCGGTGATGACTGAAGAACAGGGCGGCGCGGCCACCGACCGCGAGACCGCGCTGCAGCTGGATCGTCCGGCGAATGTAGCGGGCGTCGCGCTCGCCTCGAGACTCCTCGATGTCGGTGCGAATCGTGTCCAATTCGTGGGCGAGCGCCTCAACGTCTTCCGGGGAGAGATGGGCGTATGCCTTGATGTCGGTGATAGCCATGTCTGTTCCTAGATCTTGAGGGTGCAGTCGCCGGACGCGGTGGATATGCATGTGTTGATGCGGTCGCCAGGACCGTGTTCGTCGCCGGAGCGGAAGTCACGGACGTGTCCGTCTTCCAGAGGAAGTACACATGTCTGACAGATGCCCATTCGGCAGCCGAACGGCATTTGGATCCCGACCTTCTCGCCTGCCTCCAAAAGTGACGTGGCGCCGTCGATCTCGATGGTTTTGTCCGAGATGGCGAAGGTGACGGTACCGCCCTCGCCGCCCTTGTCGGTCCGGTCGATGGTGAACCGCTCGATGTGCAGACTGTCGCCGAGATCGGCGGCGTCGAAGACACCCTCGATGTCCTCCAGCATCGGTGTTGGCCCACAGGCCCACGTCGGCCTGTCGCGCCAATCCGGTACGAGCTCGTCGAGCTGGTTGAAGTCGACGTGTCCGTCGGTCTCGGTCAGCTGCAGATGCAGCTGATAACCCGGGTGACTCTTCTCCAGCGCGCGCAATTCGTCGTGGAAGATCACGCTCTCCTCGGAGGGGGCGGAGTGAACGTGGACGACGTTCGGGTCCTGCCCGCGGGCGGTCAGTGACCGGAGCATTGCCATGAGCGGGGTGATGCCGCTGCCCGCGCTGATGAACAGAATCTTCGAAGGCGGCGGGTCGGGCAGCGCGAAGTCCCCTTTCGGCGTGGCGAGCCGCACGATCGTTCCAGGCTCGACCCCGTTCACCAGATGAGTGGACAGAAACCCTTCAGGAGTGGCTTTCACCGTGATCGTGATGTGGTTGTCGTCCTGTTGCGGAACCGAGGTCAGCGAATACGAGCGCCAGTGCCAGCGACCGTTGACGCGCAGCCCGATACCGACATACTGGCCGGGCTGGTAATCGGCCGAGAAACCCCAACCCGGCTTGATCGTCACCGTTGCCGAGTCTTCGGTCTCCTTCCGTACGTCGACGACCTGGCCGCGTAGTTCGCGAGCGGTCCACAAGGGGTTGAGCATTTTAAGGTAGTCGTCGGGAAGCAGCGGCGTCGTCGCGCGAGCCGCCAAACCGCGCAGCACGTTGACCTTCGGGCTGACAGTTGTTTCCACGTTTCTTGCAGGTTTGATGGTCCAGCGCGCGACCCCGCGCAGCGACAGAACCATCAGAGAATCGCTTCATTGAGTGCGCACGCCATCACGCGACTCACGTACCCGGCTGTGAGCGACTTCACACCCCCCGAGATAACTTGGCAGGATCTCCCCAGACCGGCGTGGCAGCGGATGTCAGCGTTTAGCCCACCTTCGCAATCCGATGAGTTTTGATAAGTCAGTGCGTCAGAGACAGATGACGGCCTGGTGAGCGCTCCTGCGGCCGAGGTCGCCCGCGCCGAGCAGCAGCGGCAGTCGGGTTTGGCCAGATGGATCCGCCGGCTGGCGGTCCCCATCATCATCGGCTGGATAGCGCTCATCGCCGTGCTGAACGTCTCCGTGCCGCAGCTCGAAGAGGTCGGCAAGATGCAGGCCGTCTCGATGTCGCCGAAGGACGCCCCTGCGGTCGCCGCGATGATGCGCATCGGCAAGGTCTTCGAGGAGTTCGATTCCGACAGCTCGGCCATGATCGTCCTGGAGGGCGACAAACCGCTTGGCGCGGATTCCCACCGGTTCTACGACGACATGATCGCCAAGTTGCGGGCCGACACCAAGCACGTCCAGCACATCCAGGATTTCTGGGGCGATCCGCTGACCCGAGCCGGAGCGCAGAGCGAGGACGGCAAAGCCGCCTACGTCCAGGTGTACCTCGCGGGCAACATGGGCGAAGCACTCGGCAACGAGTCGGTGATCGCGGCTCAAAAGCTTGTCAACGGGCTGACTCCCCCGCCTGGCGTCAAGGTCTACGTCACCGGCGGTCCAGCGCTTCAGGCCGATCAGGAGAACGCAGGCAACGCGAGCGTGCGCACCATCGAGATCGTCACGGTGGGCGTCATCGTCTTCATGCTGTTGTTCTTCTACCGGTCGGTGGTCACTGTCCTGCTGGTGTTGACGATCATGGTGCTGAGCCTGTCGGTGACGCGCGGGGTGGTGGCGTTCCTCGGCTACAACGACCTGATCGGGCTGTCGACCTTCGCGACCCAGCTGCTGGTGACCCTCGCAATCGCCGCGACAACGGACTACGCGATCTTCCTGATCGGGCGCTACCAGGAGGCACGGTCGATCGGGGAAGATCGCGAGTCCGCGTTCTACACGATGTTTCACGGCACCGCGCACGTCGTGCTCGGCTCGGGGATGACAATCGCAGGCGCGACCTTCTGCCTGTCGTTCACCCGGCTGCCCTACTTTCAGACGCTGGGCATCCCGCTCTTCATCGGAATGGTCGTCGCGGTGGTGGTGGCACTGACGCTGGGGCCCGCGATCATCACCGTCGCGAGCCGCTTCGGACTGCTGGAGCCCAAGCGCGCGATGCGGATTCGCTTCTGGCGGCGCATCGGTGCGGCCATCGTCCGGTGGCCGGGCGCGATCCTCGCCATGACCATCCTGCTGGCGCTGATCGGCTTGCTGACCCTGCCGGGGTACCGGCCGAGCTACAACGACCGCAAGTACCTGCCCGACGACCTGCCGTCACAACAGGGATTTGCCGCGGCCGAACGGCATTTCCCGGTGTCCCGCATGAATCCCGAGATGTTGCTCGTCGAAAGCGACAAGGACCTTCGCAACTCCGCCGACTTCCTCGTCATCGAGCGGATCGCCAAAGCCGTGACGAAGGTGCGCGGCATCGGGAGGGTGCAGTCGATCACTCGACCCGAAGGCAAACCCCTGAAGTTCAGCACCATCCCCGCTCAGATGAGCATGGGCGGAACCCTGCAGGAGCTGAACCGCTCGTACTCAGAGAAGACCATGGACGACATGTTGGCGCAGGCCAACGAGATGCAGACGACCATCGACGCGATGACGAAGATGAACTCGCTGATGGCGGAGATGACCGTCGTCACGCATTCCATGGTGGAAAAGGTTCGAGAAACGACCGTCGACACCGCCGAATTGCGGGATTTCATCGCCGATTTCGATGACTTCTTCCGGCCGGTCCGCAACTACCTGTACTGGGAGCCGCACTGCTACAACATCCCTGTCTGCCACGCCTTGCGATCGCTCTTCGACACCCTCGACGGGGTCGACATGCTGACCGACGACGTTCAGGCACTGGTACCGGACCTGGAGCGACTCGACTCTCTGATGCCTCAGCTGCAGGCGATGCTGCCGTCGCAGATCGAGACGATGAAGAACATGAAGAACATGATGTTGACGATGCACTCGACTCAGTCGGGCCAGCAGGAGCAGCAGTTCGCGATGAACGAGGGCCAATCGGCGATGGGAGACGCGTTCAACGACTCTCACAACGACGACACCTTCTACCTGCCGCCGGAGATCTTCGACAACAGCGACTTCAAGCGCGGGATGAAGAACTTCATCTCGCCGGACGGCCACGCAGTCCGGTTCATCATCTCCCATGAAGACGATCCGCTCGGCACCGACGGCATCGAACGCATCGACGCGATCAAAAATGCGGCCTTCGGGGCCATCAAGGGCACGCCGTTGGAGGGATCGCGCGTCTACCTGGGCGGCACCGCCTCCACGTTCAAGGATATGCGGGACGGAAATGCATACGACCTGCTGATCGCCGGCATCGCGGCGCTCACGCTGATCTTCATCGTCATGCTCATCATCACCCGCAGTGTCGTCGCGGCAGGCGTCATCGTCGGCACGGTGGTGCTGTCGCTCGGCGCGTCCTTCGGGTTGTCGGTGCTGTTCTGGCAGCACCTGATCGGGCTCGACCTCGAATTCATGGTGATGGCAATGGCGGTCATCATCCTGCTGGCCGTCGGCGCGGACTACAACTTGTTGTTGGTGGCACGGATCAAAGAGGAGATTCCGGCCGGGATCAACACCGGGATCATCCGCGCCATGGGCGGCACCGGATCCGTGGTGACCGCGGCGGGCCTGGTGTTCGCGTTCACCATGATGTCCATGTCGG
The DNA here is from genome assembly GCA_963786995.1 of uncultured Actinomycetota bacterium. Lineage (GTDB taxonomy): Bacteria > Actinomycetota > Actinomycetes > Mycobacteriales > Mycobacteriaceae > Mycobacterium. Next base: position 1,354,267 of record CAWBBH010000014.1, read on the forward strand.
TGAGCGCCATGGTCGTGGTCGCCCAGATGGGGACGACGATTGGATTGGGACTCTTGTTCGACACCATGGTGATTCGCGCATTCATGACACCGTCGATCGCGGCACTCCTCGGCCGATGGTTTTGGTGGCCGCAGATCGTGCGTACTCGACCTGTCCCAGCGAGATGGTAGAGCGATCTACGCCGGTTCGGATACGCACTGCTGCCACGTCATCGCGCCGACCACACCGTCGACGGCAATGTCCTTGTCCTGCTGAAACTCCCGAACTGCCGCCTCGGTGATCGGACCGAAGTCACCGTCGACCGCGATGGGGCCGAGCTGACGTTCCTTCATTCGAACCTGCACACCCTTGACGGCCTCGCCGGTGCTGCCAAGCCGTACCGTGATGAACAGTCGAGACCAGGTGATCGGTCCCACGACCCCGTCGGCGGCGATTCCCTGACTGCCTTGGAACTGCCGCACCGCAGCCTCGGTCACGGGGCCGAAATCACCGTCAGCCTCGACACCCAACGCCCTCGCTCGCAGAAGGTGCTGCAGGATCTTGACGTGAAAGCCGGTGTCGCCGCGGCGTAGCACGACGACCTCCACCGGTGGTGCGGACGTGTCCCCGACCGGGTTGAGTAGATCGGCGCGACCTTCGAAGGCGAACAACAGCAAGTCGACCATCCTGAACGTGAGTGAGTTGGGTCCGAGGTGGGGACGCCAACTGGGTTCCCTCACAATCGAGTGCTCGCTGCCCTCCATCGCCCGGTGAAACACCTCGGCCACGATGCGCCCACCCACGCCCGTGAGCTGACCGTTGTTGAACTCGGCTTCCCGCAGGATGTACAGCCACAGCGGCGTACTGCTCGTCAGCTCGCTCACCAGTGCGGGTGCCAGACCGCTGAGGTCAACGCCTCCCTCGCCCGTCTTGATCTGCGCATCGGTGAGCGCTGTGACACCGGCGAGTGCCGCCATCTGCTGACCGCTGGCGAGTTTCACCATGGTGCCCCGGATGAGGTTGCGGAACGCGAGATTGGCCTGCGGCGGCGGTACCGGGCCGGTCTCCCCGAACGATCCCGGGGGCAGGTTCGCAAGCGGATTGGTGAGCCGGGTGTCGATCCGGCGTGCAAAGTTGAACTTGCCCAGCGGAACTGCCAAGTCCAGGCGGCCCGCTTCGGCGAAGTTGTACAGCCGGCGGAAGTCGGCGATCCAGTTGGACGGCAGGCGCTTGCCGTTGGTGAGGTCACCGCTCGTACCGGAGAACGCAAACAAAAAGCCCAGGGAACCGCCACCGTTGTCGAAGATGCGGTTCCAGTCGTAGTCGGCGCGCACCATGCTGTGTCCCAACCGAAATGCCGCGACCGAGAACTCGATCGGCATGGTGGGCGCATTTCCCGGAGGCACCGACTTCTCGAAGAGCTTGCGGCCGTTCGTGAAGACGTCCTCGACGATTCCCGGGTCGACGATTCTCGGTAGGTAATCGGTCCGCAGCATCCACTGGTAATGCTTGGTGACGCTCGCCCGTGCCCTGGCGAACGTGGTCGAAGCGGGTCCGGGGGCAAGGGTGTCGACCACCCGATTGTGGAATCGGATGAAGGCGAGATGGGTCTGGGCAACGGCCAAGTTCTCGTCGTTGCGCGGATCGCCGATCACCGCTGTGGGCTGCGCAGGGTCCCGCGGCAGATCGAAGCCGTCCAGTTCGGGCAGGTCGCCGACGGCACTGGTGCGTCCCATCTTCAAATGCAGACCGTCGCTGTAGAACTGCGGGTCTTCGGTCGGACCGCGGCGGTAGAGCGAGTCGAGGTCGAGAGACGGTGAGCGGCCCTGGATGAGTTCGTCTACGGTCACATCCGACCCCAGGGCCGCTGTCGTCTTGTCCATCGTCAGATCGTGATCGACGAACTGACCGAGATACGTGAAGCCCGAGGGAATCGCCGAGTCCTGGTCCGGCGCACCGGCTGTCATCTTTTCTGCCAGTTCGGTCGCGAGCTGCGTGCTCAGTGCCGCACCCGAGGGCCCGATGCGCGAGAAGCGGAACTGCCGAAGCTCGTCCACTTCCGAGAGGAGGGTCGTCGCACCGTCGGCCAGTGCCGCGCTGTCGGTATCCGTATTCGGTGTCAGGAGGCCTTCTCCGACGACGAAGAAACTCTCTCGGCCGTGTCGTGCCATGACTCCTCCTCCGCATTCTTCGTTGACGAGAGCAGTCAACCGCTTGCGCGGCATGGTGACGCGAGTAGTCGTCTACCTCAATCCGATCCCCCGACGTGTCGGCGCCGTGCGCGCTTACGTCCGCGATCTTCCTGATGGTTCAAATGGACTGACCGACAATCGATCTCGCGTCTCTACGTTCGTCGGCGCGCCCACCCGGGTTTGGCCGTGCATCGAACATATGTTCTAATGAGTCTGACTGCCCAAGCTCGCCCGATGCGGGCGACGATCAAAGGAGCTCACCGTGACGATGACCGTGGACACTCTGCCAGCGAAAGCGTCGGATACCGATTCCGACACACCCGACACTTCCGATGTCGTCGTCCAACCTTCAGCTACTGGGAGTGCGCCGGTACCTGATGCGTCCGCCGCTGAGGCTTCGACCGGACAGAAGCCGAAGAAGGCCCCCGCCAAGAAGGCGGCTGCCAAGAAGCCGAAGACCCTCGAACTGACACTCACCGTCACGGGCACCGCCGACGGCGAGTGGCGCGCCGAGCTCAAGCAGGGCGCTACCTATATCGCCCGCAACCTCGCGGTAGCGGCCGCCGCAGTCTCCCGCGCGGCCAAGGAACTGCATGAGAACCTTTCCACCCCGATCGACGGGCTGATCGAGGAGGCACGCGCTCAGCAGGCCGCCAGAGTCGCCGCGCTCGAAGCCGAACTCGAAGCCGCCCGCAAGGTGCTCGCCGATCTGGACTGATCGTCGGCGGCGATACAGGCCGCACCGGTGACCAAGCGGTGACACGCTGCCTGCGTGGCTGGCCGGAATGGCGGCGTGAACCAACTGCGACGGAACTGATATGTGGTTACTTCGGCGCGCATCTCAGCTCGGCGGGCAAGTTCTGTGGCAAATGCGTTATTCGGGTCACGCAGCCGGCCTGGTCGGCCCAACCATCTCGACTGAAGGATCGGAGGACCCCTGTTTCGCGCCTACTGTCAGCGCGGTCCCATCTCGCCACCTGGTCTCATCATTCCGCCTGGTCCCATCATTCCGCCTGGTCCCATCATCTCCTCCATCATCGCAGGCATGCCGTCTCGGACGAATCCGCTTACCTCTTGGGCGTGCTCGCGGATGGCTTGGACGAGATTCGGTTCGTCGGCGGTCTCCTCGGCGATGATGCCGGTGGGCGTGACCGTGAGTTGGCGGCGGTAGCCGGTAGCGTTCCTGAAAAGGGTCGGCAGGCTTTGGCTCATGCACATGACTTCTGATCCCTGACCAAGACGGTTGTACATGCTCGAGACGTGGGTCTGCAATTGGGCCGCTAGGTCTGGTGAGCTCGATTCGGTGGTTGTGCGCACGCCGCCGGCTATTTCTTCGACTGTGCGGCTGATCTCGTTGTGCCGAGCGAACATCTGCACATAAAGCTGCCTGTCGGCGGCACTCATGCCCATCATTCCGCCCGCACCGGGCCCATCGGTCAGCCGCAACCGCGACGTCGACGATTCGAAGATGGTGCGGATAACGTAGCCAACCCCAAGGACACTGCCTGCCGCCAATGCGCTGAGAGCAGCGAGCGCTGCCCGGCGATTCATCAACTGCGCCATCGTGATCTGCCTTCGCAGCGGCACTACGGCCGTGGTGTGGCGGGAGCCGTTGTGGTTGGCTGACCCGGCCGCGGACCGGAAGGTCCCATCATCCCGCCGGGACCCGTCATGCCCGGATCCCGCTGGTCGTATGGTCCCGTCGAGCTCGGCCACATCATCCCCGGCTGGTGGTATCCACCACGGAAGGTGCTTGATGAGCTTCTACCGATGAAAAAGCCGGAAAAGAAGATCACCGCGACGATGAAGACCACACCGGCAGCGATGCCGACCCACGCCAGGATCGAGTTGGGGCCGCTGCGCCTATCGTCGTATGGCGAAGTCTGCACGGCTCGCCCCTCGCCGACCACTGCGTTCTGTTCGGCGCGCGACTCACCAGGTTCCGTCATGGCCCAATCGTCGGACGATACGCAAGCCACCGTGTAGGGCATTTGTGCCTCAACGGCAGAGAAGGGCGTCCTCTGTTTCAGCGATGGCTACCCGATAACCGGTATACGTCGATGAATCCTTCGCACGTGGCGGCCGATTCTGCGCGAGGAGCCGCGGCGACCGCGAAAGGCATTTATTCACGGACTTTCTCGTGGCCGAGGCGATCGTTGGCGGCGCAACCTAGTCGGGGCGCAATCGCACGACGACAACACACACGTCGTCTTTGCGAGGCGGCACGGCGAGGATCTCGGTGAGTTGCCTGCACCCATCAGTCACCGCGGTGTCCGCGTCCCAGTGTTCGATCAGCCGCTGCGCCCTGGAGATTCCCGTCTCGATGTCTCGTCCGGGCCTCTCGATCAGGCCGTCGGTGTACATCACCAGGACGTCGCCCGGCTCAAGGCGCACCTGCCCCTGGGTGTAGGTGGCATCGCGGATGGGTCCGAGCACGGGGCCGTGACCGTCGACGAGTCGCACGACTTTGCCGTCGCGGGCGCGACGCAGTAAAGCCGGTGGATGGCCGGCCGAGCCGTATGACAGTGTCCCTGCCTGCGGATCGAAGACGGCCACGGCCATGGTGGCGAACTTTCCGTGGCTTGCGTGCGCGGTGAAGGTGTTCAGTTCGGCGAGCAGTTGGGCGGGCGGTAGGCCCTGCAGGGCCATGGCGCGTCCGGCGCTGCGCAGTTGGGCCATGTCCTCGACGGCGGGCAGGCCGTGTCCCACGACGTCGCCCACCGCCAGGTAGGTCCGCTGCTTCCGCAGGGCCATCACGTCGTACCAGTCGCCGCCGAGCCCGTGCTCACCGTCGGCCGGTTCGTAGCTGACCGCCACGTCGAGGTCGGCGACGTCAGCGGGTTCGGAGGGCAGCACCGCGGCCTGCAGCACCGCGGCCCTCGCGTGCTCATCGGCATAGACCTGTGCACGCACCAGGCCTTGGCCGACCATGGTGGCGACCGCCGAGATGTATGCCAATTGCGCGGCATCGAGCGGTTGCGGCCGTGTCCACATCAGTCCGAGCAGACCGATCGCCTTCGCCCCGGTGGTGAGCGGCCAGTTGATTACCGCCTCTGCCCCCGTGCGCGCCATCAGGTCTTGGCTGTGGGGGTATCGCCGCTGGTACTCCCTGGGGTCAGCGATCACCACCGGTTTACCGGTTCGCACCGCGTCGGTCGATGCCGTGAGGTCGTCGAGAGGGATGCCGCCCGCGAACCTGTCACGCACGAGGCTCGGGTAGCCCGCCGTCTTCACCCACTCCAGCCGCTGCCCGTCAGGCGTCACAAGGCCGAGCGCCACAGCTTGCGCACCCGCTTCGCTGTACAGCTGCTTGACGACCGCGTCGCCGATCTGGCTCGGCGTCAGCGATGCCGACAGCACCTGTGCCAGCTGTGCCAGTACCTGCAGTCGGTCGCGTTCCCGCCGCTCGGTTTCCCGTGCCCGGACCGCTGCCACGCGTCCGGCCGCTTCTTGTGCCATCAGCATGGCGACCAAGACGAGGACCGCGATGAACGCCTGCGTCACGGCGAGCCGCGCAGGCGCCCCGACAGGCAGTTCCGAGAACAACCCGCGCCCGGAATTGGTCATGTAGTTGACGGTGGTGGCCACCACCGCGCCTGCCAGCGCGGCTCCGATCACGTCGAGCCGAAACGCTGCCCACGCCATCACCGGCAACAGCAGCAGCGACGGCGGCGCCTGCCACCAGAGCGCAGTCAACGCCAGCAGCGCAGTGACGACGAGTACCAAGGACGTCTCGGGGAGTCGACTCCGCAGTATGTGGGATTGCTTGGCCCACAGGAGAATCGGTGCGCCCACCACAAGAGCACCGACCCCGTCGCCCGCCCACCAGTGCACAACCGAGGTGGTCCAGCCGGCGTCGTTGGACATGGCGGTGAGCGTGCCGCCGATCAAGCCACCCACCAGCGGGCCCGCCACACAGGCCCCAGCCAGGAACTTCGCCAGGTCGCGGCGCCTCCGAAGGTCAGGTGCTCCCTGACACCAGGCCGATACCAACGACGCCCCGACAAGTGGTTCCACCGAGTTGGCCACCGCATATCCAAGCGCACCGGTTGCGCCGACACCGTAGTAGAGGTCGACGCCGACCTCGGCGACGACGATCGCAGCGACGATGACCGCCCACCGCGAGCGGGGCGTCAGCAGCATCAAGGCCACCGTCACGCCGGCAGGCGGAAAGAATGCCGGAGTCACTTCGGCCCCGAACGACTGCCAAGCCAGCGCCGCACCTGCCGAGTAGGCCAACGCCACCGTCGCAAACAGCGCGACCATCGACCGCCGTCTGGAGCGCGCGCCGCTGCGCGGCTCGCTCAGCGTCGCACGGGGCAAAGACACCCTGCTGAGGCTATCGACACCGCTGTCGTTACGGCGGGATACTGCCGTTTGGCCGTTTCCGCCCGGCCGATCGTGGGCATTCGGTGCGCATGGACAAGCTGACCCGTCTTCGGCACGCGCAGCAGCGAATCGTCAGTGTTCAGCGGCGGGTATGGCTGACTCAGATCCTGATATGGCCGACGGTGATCGCCACCGGTCTGCTATCGGTCAGCGGTCTCGTGTGGTTCCTGCGCCGCCGACGCGCCGGCGGCCGTCACGAGATGCCCGACTTGCCGGGAGCTCACGAGGACGGAACCGTGCACGTGGAGCCGGACGGCCAGATCTCTCGCGCCTGAGCGGTCGGCCCTATTCACCAAACGTGCGCTTCTCCCACCACGACATCAACCGCGGATGAGTGCGTGGGAGCAGACGGACCAGTAGGTCGACACCCTTGGCATCCTTCCCGACGAGGATCCGGCTGCGGTTGGCTTCCACCCCGTTGACGATGATCTCCGCTGCCCGCGCAGGCGACATCTTGAGCAACTTCTGGTTGTAGGCTTCGGCTCGCTGCCGCTGTTCGTCGGTGATGTCCCTTCCGGCGCGTTCCGCCTCTTCGAGCGCCGAAGTGGCAATATTCGTTGCGATTCCACCCGGGTGCACAACGGTGACCCGCACCGGTGTTCGTAGCGACAGCATCTCCGCCCGAAGCGATTCCGTGAAACCACGAACCGCGAATTTGGTTGTGCAGTATCCGGTCATCGACGCTTGCGCGACCAGGCCGTTCAGGCTGGAGATGTTGATGACGTGCCCGTCGCCGGATGCGATGAGATAGGGCAGGAATTCCTTCGTGCCGTAGATGACGCCCCACAGGTTGATGCCGATGATCCGCTCGTATGTCTCGTAGTCACACTCGGTCACCGGCACGGCACCGCCCGCGACGCCTGCATTGTTGTAGATCTGATGCACGACGCCGTAGTGCTCGGCAACAGCGGATGCGTATGCGTTGACCGCCTCGCGGTCGCTGACGTCGACCAGTGCCCTGTGCGCTTCGCCGTTGACGGCATTCACGCGCTCGGCGGTCTGCGCCAATGCCTCTTCGTCGACATCGGAGATCGCCACCCGTGCCCCGCGGCGCGCCAAGGTGACCGCCAGCGCCCGGCCGATGCCCGAGCCGGCACCTGTGACCACAGTGATCTTGTCCTGGACCCGACTCATCAAGCTGCCCTTCGCGTTTCCATCCAGAGCGCCGATGCGCTCTGCAATGACGACGTTTCATACGCGGCGACGTCGAACCGCCTTGTTTGTCGGCGGAACCGAAAGGTGAAGTCGGGCCACAACGTGGTGTTGTTACCGTGCGCATCCAGGTACCAGCTGGCGCAGCCGCCGGCCTCGTTCAGTTTGACCGCGGCACCGAGGCCTGAGAATCCGCTTCCGACGATGGCGATATGTGTGTGAGCGGGAAGCGACGCGTCCGTCATGATGCCTCCCGCGCGCCGCATCTCCTGCGCATTCGAATGCCCTCCCCTGTCGGTCGCGGTTCTCGCAGCAACCGCGGTGCCTACGCATGCGTAGGTTACTCAAAGTAGCCTAAGGGGAATTCGGCTTCTGGTTCGCGCTCGGCCTGTTCGGTGTGGCGGCTGCTCCTCCCGACTGGTGGTGGTTGATGGCGGGCGCGGCGGTGATGCTTGCGTTGTTCCTGGGCGCCAGCATTCCGATGATGGAGAAACGCAGCCTGACGCGCAGGCCGGAGTACCAAGACGTGATCGATCGGGTGTCGAGGTTCGTGCCATGGCCGCCGCGGGCGAGACGGTGACGCTAAACCCCGCGTTCGACAGGTAGCAGTCCGCGATCGACTTCGCTGACCAGCGCGGCATGGTCGGCTTCAGTCTGGTCGGCGTAGCGCCGCGCGAACGTGCACAGCGCCTTGTCGACGCGGTCCGAGCTCCCCATGTACCCGGCGATCATCGAGGCGCCACTGGTCCTGGCGTGGCCCTTGGCCAGAAGCTGACCCACCACTCCGGCGTAATCAGACAGCGCCGCCGCGTCGATAGCGTCCAAGGGGATGCGTCCCTTCATGTTTCGGAACTGGCGCACGTAGTACTGCAGTCCGTCGATGGTTGTCCAGCCCAACAGCGGGTCGCTGACCGTCTGCAGCGACTGCTGGTATTCGACCACGCGCTGCCCTTGGTGCGCGTGCCACGCCGATTCACCGTGTACATATCGCGCCAGTACGGATCGGCGGGCCTGCTTGAGCTGGAGGAAGACGACGTCCTCCTCCGACGATCCCTCCAGCAGCGCCACGTAGGCACGCAGGCCGACACTGCCCACTCCGACGACCTTGTGCGCGACATCGATCAACGTGTAGCCACCGAGGACCCGGCGCCAGTACGAGGGCAGGGTGTCCAGATAGTCGTCGAGTGCCGCGGCCAGTGACTCCGACTCCCGATCGGGCAGTCGCGTGATCAGGGGCGGCTCCTCGACAATCCTCCGCTCGCCATCCACCTGATGGGTGAAGCGCGGCAGCGCCCGGTCGCCGGTGCGGTGACGCGCCCGCTTCGCCGACCGAGCAACCTGTTCCCTCAGCGGGCCCGCCGTCTCGGCTGCCAGTCTGTCGACGTCGAGCCTCACGAAAGACCTTGTGAACAAGGGCAAATCGGCGAGGCGCCGCAGCTCTTGACGGTAGGAGGCGACGCAGGACCGTACCGCGCCGCCACAGTGCTCCTCGGAGGTTCCGTTGTGGCGCCCGGCCACCCAGATGCTTGCGGTCAACCGTCGCAGATCCCACTCCCAGCCGCCCGGATGAGCCTCGTCGAAGTCGTTGAGGTCGATCACGAGATCCCGTTCCGGTGAGGCATAGAAGCCGAAATTTCCGAAATGCGAGTCGCCGCACACCACAGGGGTGATTCCGGTCGCGGGAAGACGGGCCACGTCCTCGGCCATCACCACGGCCGTTCCGCGCAGGAATCCGTACGGCGACTCCACCATGCGCCCGACCCGGATCGGGATCAGCCGATCGACGCGGCCTTGATGGCTGACATTGATGAGGTCCACCGGGTCGGGACGATCCGGTGGTGGCGTCCAGTCGGCCAAGGACTTGCGGGGTACCCGCTTACGCAGATTTTTGCCGAGGGCGTAGCGCTCGGCTCGGGTGACGGGACGCTGCCGCAACGACCGATACGCAGTGCCGTCGGCATCGGCGAGAACCGTGTGCGCGCCGGAAGCTGCGATTCCGTCCATATGACGTAGATACCCCAATCGCTTCCATGCCAGTAGCGGTTCGTCCGCATCGAAGGTCACCGTTTGGTGATTGCGGCAGAATCAGTCCATGCGCGTATATCTCGGCGGCGACCACGGTGGTTACGAACTCAAGCAGGCCATCGCCGAACACCTGACCCGGGCCGGACACGAGCCGATCGACTGTGGCGCGTACTCCTATGACGCCGACGACGACTACCCCGCGTTCTGCATCGCAGCGGCGGTGCGGACCGTTGCCGACCCCGGCAGCTTGGGAATCGTGCTGGGCGGCTCGGGCAACGGTGAGCAGATCGCGGCCAACAAGGTTCCCGGGGCACGGTGCGCACTGGCGTGGAGCCCAAAGACGGCATCCCTTGCGCGTCAACACAACAACGCGCTGCTGATCGGCATCGGCGGCCGGATGCACACCGTCGAAGAAGCATTGGCGATCGTGGACGCCTTCGTCACGACACCGTGGTCCGATGCCCCCCGCCATCGGCGCCGCGTCGAGATCATGGTCGAGTACGAACTAACGGGAATCGCGCCGCCCGTGCCCGGCGCGCCGACCTGAGCGTCCGACGACGAGGGCCCCCGGTAGAAACCGGGGGCCCTCGACGGTCTCAGAGCCAAAATCAGATCACCGCATCCTCGACCTCTGGCCGTCGGATCGGCTCGACCTTCTTGATCAGCAGTCCGAAGCAGAGGGCGCCACAGACGATGATCGCCGCAGTGAGTAGCAGCGGTATTTCGAACGAGCCGGTCGCGCCGTAGAGCGCCCCGATGATGATCGGGCTGAGTGCGCTGCCGATGTTGGAGAAGAAGTTCTGTGTCGAGCCCAGCGTCGCGACGGTGCTCGAGTCGACGACGTCAGCGGGCAGGCACCAGATCGACACGATGGTGAACGCCGCAGCGGCATAGGAGATGGACATCAGCACCAGCGCCTGCCAGGCTTCCGGGGCGATTGCGGCCAGCGCGATAACCGAGCACACCATCATCCCGCCGACCAGACAGGTCTTGCGGACCTTGTTCAACGACCAGCCGCGGTCGAGCAGATAGTCACCGACGATGCCGCCGGCCCAGCTGCCGAGGATCGCCGCCAAGGGCGGGATCATGCCGAAGACACCCAACTTGAGCAGGTTGAACCCACGCTCCTCGACCAGATACGAGGGGAACCACGTCAGGAAGAACGTGATCATGAAGTTCAGGCAGAAGAACCCGAGCATCATGCCCCACACGGTGCGTTCCTTGAAGAGGTCGACGATGCGCATCGGCTTCGCGTCCGGGTTGAGGTTGTTGGCACTCTGCTCGCGGTGGCTTTCGTGAATGATCTCCAGCTCGGCCTCGTTGACGCCGGCCTTGTTCTCCGGACGCCGGTACCAGGCCCACCAGCCGATGGCCCACAGAACGCCGAGCGCGCCGGCGAAGACGAACGCTGCACGCCAGCCGAACAAGCCGATGATCAATGCGATGAGCGGTGTCGCCGCGGCGCTGCCGATGCGGGCGCCGCTGTCGTACACCGAGGTGGCGCGTCCGCGAAGCCGCAGCGGGAACCAGTGCGACACCGTCTTCGCGGCCGCGGGATAGGCACCGGCCTCACCGACACCCAGACCGATCCGAAGGCCGAGCAACGCAGCGAAGCTCGAGACTCCCGCCGTTGCGGCGGTGAACAGTGACCAGACAAGGACCGACGCGCCGAACATCACCCGTTCGCCGAACTTGTCGATGAGCCTGCCCGCCGGAATCTGCATCAGGGCGTAGCTCCACGAGAAGGCGCTGAGGATCAGACCTTTTTCCGTGGGGGTCAGGCTGAAGTCCTGCGACATGAACGGCAGGCTGACCGAAATGGCCGACCGGTCGATGTAGTTGATCGCGAGGCCGAACGCGCAGAACACCGCGACGGCCCACCGCACCTTGGAGGCGCGGCTCATTCCTGGCCCACGTGGGTTCTCGCTGTCCGATTTCGTAGCCGGAATGCTAGTCATCTGTATCTCCATGTTCTGACTTTTTGACTGTTTCGCTCACGACGAGTGAGAGGTGGACGCTGGTTGGGCGCCGCTGTGGTGCGCGACACAATCAGGATCCTCGCCTAATATGATTGAACCAATCATCCAGATTGTCAAGTGGTGATGTGAGACACCACTCTATGCGCGACTGCGCAAACCTGCGACTCGCCGCCATCCCTAAATGATCGATCTGCGCATCTAAGATTGACTTGCGCACATCGCGCATGTAACGTGGCAGCCGTGAGCGAAGATGATCAGAGCAGTGACATGGAGCTTGCTCAGCCGACTCCTGTGGCTGAGGCCGCCGACGACGACCTGGTCGCACGTCGCCGCGATATTCGTGGTGCGCGACGACGAGATCAGATCCTCGCCCTCCTGCGCACCGTCGAGTCCGGCTCGTTGAGCGTGGAGGAAATCGCCGAGCGGTTCGGCGTCTCCTTCGCCACCGTCCGCCGCGACCTCAGCCGACTACACCAGGATCGGCGCATCACTCGCACCTACGGCGGTGTGGCGCTGACCGGCCCCGCCGAATTGTCGATCCACCAACGGCATCTCGAGTTCACAGCGGAGAAGGACGCCATCGGCCGACATGCAGCTGAACTGGTTGCCGACGGCGCGGTCGTGATCCTCGACGCAGGCACCACAACGGAATTCGTCGCGCGGCACCTGGACGCCGACGACGTCACCGTGTTCACCAACGGCATCGGAGCGGTCAATGTTCTTCTCGGAAACGAAGATGTGTCGGTCGTCGTCCTCGGCGGACGCCTGCGCGCGGTGAATCAGACAATCAGCGGACCCGAAGCCGAGCACATGCTGGGATCCGTTGTCGCGGACTGCGCGTTCATCGGCGCCGACGCGGTGCACCCGGACTACGGGGTCGCATCACGGACGCTCGAACAAAGCCGACTCAAGACCCTGATGATGCAGCGTGCCCGCCAGATCGTGGTGGTCGCCGATCGCCGCAAGGTCAGCACCGACCAATTCAACTACTGGTCACCGACACCGACGCGGTGGCGATTGATCACCGACGACGAGGCCGACCCGGATGCGCTGGCCGAACTCCGCAACGCCGGAGCGCAAATCGATCTCGTGCAACCCCTGCGGGCCGTCAGCGAGCCCACCAACGTGAAAGGCAACCAATCGTGACCACCACATCGGACTCTGTCACCGCCGCCACACAGTCGGTTCCGTCCTCCGACGGCACGCTTCGGCAGGCGGTGCTGCACCGGCCGAACGATCTTCGGATCGAAGAGGTGCCCATGCCGACTCTGGACGCCGGCGATGTGTTACTCCGGGTGGACGCAGCGCTGTTGTGCGGCACCGACGTTCGCATCTACGAGGGCCGCAAGCAGAAGAACGTCACATTCCCCTCGGTGCTGGGACACGAATTCGCCGGCACCGTCGTGGATGCCAACGGCCCGCTACCCGACGGCGTGGCGATGGGTGATCAGGTCGCGGTCTACCCCTTGGTCACCTGCGGTACCTGCGTGGCCTGCCGCAAGGGACACGAGAACATCTGCCGCAATCGCCAAGCATTCGGCTACCAGCTCACCGGCGGCCTGTCCCAGTTCGTGCGAGTCCCCGCGGTTGCGCGGCAGAACCTCGTCCCGGTGCCGGGGGTGCCTGCCGTCGAGGCCGCCATCATCGAGCCCGTTGCGTGCGCGTACAACGGACAGAAGCTCGCCGGGATGTCGCGAGCGCAGACCGCGCTGATCGTCGGCTGCGGACCACTCGGACTCATCCACACCGGCCTCGCCAAGAGGCTGGGCGTGGACCGGGTGGCGGCGGTCGATCCGATCGAAAAGCGCCGCACGATGGCCACCCGTTTCGGGGCGGACCTGGTTCTCGAACCCGGCCCGGACGCCGCCGACACGCTCAACGAGTTCAGCGACGGCGGCATCGACGTGCTCGTCATGGCGATCGGCCGGATCGACGCGCTCACACCCTATTTGGGCTGCCTCGCCCCGGGTGCAAGCGTCTCGGTGTTCGCCGGATTCGGAGCCGACGCCGATCTGGCTGTCTCGGCCAACGACGTGCACTACAACGAATGGAACATCGTCGGAGCATCGTCGTGCCGGCTCGACGGTTTCCACGCCGTCGCCCCCATGGTGGCCTCCGGCGCGCTGCCGGTCGCCGAACTGATCGGTACCCAGCTGCCACTGGACCGCGCCGTGGAGGCACTCGCCCTCGCCGGCTCCGGTGCTGACATGCGTGTCGGCGTCAACCCCTGGGCCTGAACCACAGCCCGTCCCATCCCGTCCCACCACACCAAAAGGAGCACCACGCACGATGACCACCACCTTCACCCCTGCGTTCGACATCAACCCCACCGGAACCACCGCGGCACTCGGCCGAAACCTGCGACTGCGCAGGCTCTTCGGCGCTGACGGCCGCACCGTCACCGTCGCACTCGACCAAGCCGTTCCCCGCGGCGTCGCCCCCCGGCTCGCCACCATCGGCACCACCTTCGCCAGCATCGCCGAAGGCGAGCCGGACGCCGTCACCATCACCAAGGGACTGGCCGGACCGCTTCTCGGCGGCGACCGGGCGCCACTGCCCTGGATCCTGAAAGCGTCGATGTTCTCCGTGGACTTCCATCCGACCTACGACGCCACCATCGCCACCGTGCAGGATGCCGTCAGGTTGGGCGCCGACGCGGTCGCCGTCGGGATCTCGGCCGGTTCGTCGAACCAGGTCGCCATGTTCGAGATGCTCACGCGCGTCGTGGAGGAGGCACATACCTGGGGCCTCCCCGTGGTGTGCCACGCCTACCCCTCCGGCGAAATGTGGGGCGACAAGAAAGGTTCCACCGAGTCTGTCCTGTACGCGTCCCGCGCGGCGGCTGAACTGGGCACCGACATCGTCAAAACCTGGTACACCGGCTCCACCGCCGAGTTCGCCAAGGTCGTCGAGGGCACTCCGGCAATCGTGGTCGCCGCCGGCGGTGCCCCCGCCAACAGCCCCCTCGATGTGCTCAAGCAAGCCGCATCTGTCGTCGAGGCCGGGGCGCACGGCATGACTGCAGGCCGAAACATCTGGCAGGCAGCCGAGCCCGGCAAAATGGTCGCAGCGCTCAAGGCCGTCATCCATGGTGGTGACAGCCCCGAGGTCGCGGCCAAGCTGCTCGACTGAACCGACCCGGCCAAGCAGACTGTCCACAGCCGTACGCACGCAACCCTCGAAGGGGTGGGTTTCGATGACAAGGGAACCGCAGAACGCCGCGCCGCCTGCGACGTACCTCGGAATCGACGTCGGCACCTCCGCCACGAAGGCGGTGGTCCTCGCGTCCGACGGGACGGTCGTCGCCCGGTCCCGGGTACCGCACCCTGCAGCACGCGGAGCCGGGCCCGGGCGGGCCGACCCATCGGCGTGGCGGGCCAGCATCACCGCGGCCGTTCGCGACCTGGACCCCCACACCGCCGATGTGGCGGGGGTAGGTATGGACACCCACTGCCCCACCGCCTTGCTGCTGGACGCCACCGGTGAGCCGTTGGTCGCGGGCATCACCTGGGATCACCCCGAATTGGCCGAACCGACCGCCCAGCTGATCGCCGCGCTGGATCCAACCCACCGACGCTTGCTCGGCAACCACTTGATGCCTGCCACCGCCATGGGTGCCGCGCACCGCTTGCTGCAGATCATCGAGCCCCAAGCCACCGCAGCCGCAACAACTTTCGGGCTCGCGGGTACCTGGCTGGGCCAGTGGTTGACCGGCGAGCGCGCCATCGATCCCACCCAGGCCTCCTATACCGGCTTGATGGCCAGTACCGACGGGTCCTGCCGTTGGCTGTCCGACGTCGTGCAACGACTCGGCATTCCCGCACAGCAGCTACCCCCGGTGCGGCCGTCGCTCAGTGTCCTCGGCCCGTTGATGGCAACCGCCGCTGCGACTCTCGGGCTGCCGGCGGGCATTCCCGTGCTCGTCGGATCCGGCGACACGCCTGCTGCGTCCTACGCTCTCGGCACCGAACCGGGTGGCCGGCCGCTGCTGATCATGGGAACCACACACGTGGTGTCCAACGCACTCGCCGCTCCGGATCCACGCGCCAAAGCGCTGCAACGAGTCGACGTGCGCGCCGGTCGATGGCTGATCAACGGCGTCATCAACGGCGGCGACTCGCTGGCCGAGGGCGCGGCACGGCTTGGCTACGGCCAAGGTGACGTCGCCGTGGAAGCACTGGTAGGCACAGCATTTCAGGCGAGACCCGGCGAGATGAACGATGCGCCGGTGTTCATTCCTCACACCCGGCCAGAGCGCGGGCCCTTGTGGTTCGCCGAGCCCCGAACCGCATTGTTGGGGGCGGTCGGAGATCCTGCTACACCCGCGGCAGCCCGCGGGATCGTCGAGGGAGTGCTTTTCGCCGACCGGATGATCATCGAATCGTGCATCGGTGCGCAACAGCGAACTCTCTACGTCAGTGGGGCATTCGGCTACGAGCCCGAAATGCCGCAACTGCTCGCCGACGCGCTCGATCGCGACATCCTCGTCGTCGACGAGAGTCACCTCCCGGCCATCGGCGCCGCCGCGATGTGCGTCGACGTCCTGGAGGGCACCGTGGTGGCGCCACCGCAGGCTCGCCTGGTGCGTCCACGGCCAGAGTGGCACGACGTGGTGGCAGAACGCTGGCAGCATTACCGGCGGGTCTGGTCGACGGTGACCGGGAGCCGACCACCCAGCACGCTGGATGAAACCATCGAGACGTATTCGCCCGCCGTATCGGAAGCGCAGCCGCAGCGCCCGGTCAGGAGTGTCCTCACGTGACCGTGTCCACCACTACCCGGCCCATCACCGGAATGATCTACGTGTCAAGACTTCTCACCGATCGCGCGATGGATCACCTTCACTCGCTCGGGGCTCCGGTGCGGATCGGGTCGGAAGCGCCGCCGGACCGCGCCGAGCTCGAGGCGGGCATCGCGGGCGCAAGCGCGGCCGTCATCACGCTCACCGAGCGCGTCGATGCCGATCTCATCGCGGCGGCAGGGCCGCAGTTGAAGGTGATCGCGAACGTCGCGGTCGGGTTCGACAACATCGACGTGTCCGCGGCCGAGTCGGCGGGCGTGGTGGTCACCAACACTCCGGGTGTGCTCGATCGCGCCTCCGCCGACCACACCTTCGCGTTGATTCTGGATGCCACTCGCCGGATCTCGGAGGGCGACCGCTTGATTCGCACTCAGCAGCCCTGGGTCTGGGGACCGCGGATGCTGGTCGGGCTCGATATCAGCGCTGGCGCCACACTCGGCATCCTGGGATACGGCCGCATCGGTCAAGCTGTCGCCCGGCGGGCGCGCGCCTTCGACATGAACGTCATCGCCACGACGCGAAGCAGGACGTCGGGGAGCACCGAGGAGGGCGTCACCTTCGTCGATGCCTCCACGCTTCTGACCGAGAGCGACGTCGTCACCGTGCACACCCCCCTCAGCGCCGAGACCCGGCATCTCATCGATGCCGCAGCATTGGCGGCCATGAAGCCGACCGCATACCTGATCAACACCGCACGAGGCGGCGTGGTCGACGAGGCCGCGCTCATCGACGCACTGCACAACGGCCAGATCCGCGGCGCCGCATTGGACGTCTTCGAAGGCGAGCCGCAGGTGAACCCCGCTCTCCTGGACGCGCCAGGCCTCGTGCTCACCCCACACACCGCGAGCGCCGGCGAAGCAACCCGGGACACCATGGGAATCCTTGCAGTGGACAACGCGGCAGCCGTGCTGGCTGGTGACCCGCCCCTCACCCCGGTTCGGTGAGGCCGTCCGCGAAGCAGACCGAATTACCCGAGTCGTGCGTCGCGCAGAGTCCTCCGCGTTAGTCTTCTTCGATGATCGCGGGCGACAGGGCGCCTGACTTCACGTTGTTCGATCACACCGGTCAGCCTCGGACACTGTCGGCGCTCCTCTCCAAAGGGCCGGTCGTCCTGTTCTTCTTCCCATTGGCATCCTCACCGATCTGCACCGCCCAGGCGTGTCACTTTCGGGATCTGAGCAGCGAGTTCGCCCGGGTGGGCGCCCAGCGAGTGGGCATCAGCACCGACACCGTCGACAAGCAGGCTCACTTCGCCCAACAGCGCTCGTTCGACTATCCGCTGCTGTCCGACGCGGACGGCGTGGTGTCCGAGATGTTCGGTGTGCGCCGGGGCAGGTTCGCCAGGCTGCGCACATCCGTCGTCGCGCGTCAGGCGCCCCGGCGTCGCAGGCACACCCGACGCCGTGGCGTGCTGGCCCGGCTGCTGCCGGTCAGACGGACCACGTTCGTCATCGGCACCGACCGCACCGTCCTCGAGGTCGTCTCCAGCGAGCTGCGGGCATCGACCCACGCCGACCGGGCGCTGCGGTTCTTGCAGAACCACAACACGTCGCATCACCAATCGGAGGGCAAGGACGGACAGGTCAGCGACTGGTTCACAGAACCGGGCACCACGGACGAGCCGAGCCTGGTCCGTCCGTACACGCTGACCGCAGGGCGCACAGACTCCGGCGTAGAACTGCCGCCCGAGGCCCCGGTCGAAACGCTCAACACCGCATTGAAGCCGCCGCGTTGGCCGAGAAATGATGTGCGAGGCCAGATCCTGACGCGCTGCGAGCACAGCCGCTCGGTGGCAGAGCTCGCCGCTGATCTGTCCTTGCCGCTCGGTGCGACGCGGTTCCTGGTCGGCGACCTGGTGACACGGGGCTATTTGCATGTCGGCGCCACCCCCGGCGACTCGATGACAATCGACGAGCGACGTGAACTGATCACAAGGACCCTGCGCGGCCTACGGGCACTCTGAGGGTTATGCAAACGTTCGTCGTCCTCGCACCGCACTGCGAAGTGCCGCTAGCAGCCGTAACGACGTAGTAGCGTCGTGCGCGCGGGGCGGATGAAGGGCGCAAAGTGGATCTGCATCTGTCGGGAAAGACCGCCGTCGTCACCGGGGCTAGCAGAGGCATCGGCCTTGCCATCACCAAGGCGCTCGTCGACGCGGGCGCGCACGTAGTAGCCGGGTCACGGACCCCTGGCAAGCAACTGCCCCTGCTTGAAGAGAGCGGGCAGGTGTCGTTCGTGTCTGTGGATTTGACCCAGCCCGGCGCCGCCGAAGAATTGATCGCGGCGGCGAGCCACCGTGGCGGGATCGACCTTCTGATCAACAATGTCGGCGGCGCCACGGCGCGCCCGGGTGGATTCGCCAGCATTTCCGACGACGAATGGCGGGCGTCCTGGGACCTGAACATGATGGGCGTCGTGCGACCGACCCGCGCGGCGCTGCCGGCGATCGAGCGGCGCGGCGGGGGTTCCATCGTCATCGTCAGCTCGATCAGCGCCTACTCTCCCGGCCCGAATACCTATGACTACTGCGCCGCCAAGGCCGCCGTCGCCAACTTCGCGAAGGCGTTGTCGAAAGAGTTGGCTCCGAGGAACATTCGCGTCAATTCGGTCAGTCCGGGCCCGGTGTCCACCGAAAAGTGGACCGAGCGGGGTGGGATGGCCGACGGACTCGCCGCGGCTCGTGGTCAGACCGCTGACGAGGTCAGGGCGGAGCTCGCAAGCGTTGCGCCGACGGGGCGGTTCACCACCCCGGAGGAAGTCGCCGACGTCGTCCTCTTCCTGGCCAGTGACCGCGGCCGAAATATCACCGGGTCTGATTACCGCATCGATGGCGGTTACGTCGCCACAATCTGATCAGAGTCCAGATACGCCTCGGGCTCACAGAAATTGAGTGGAGCTACAGGGACTCGAGACAGCGACTCGCTCCGTTGAGCGCACTCGACACCGACACCGTCCGGCACGCAAACCCCGGTAGGATTCAGCGCCGCCAGCAGGCCAGGCACATCAAACCGATACCGCCCGGGTCGTAGGAAACGGCTCGGGCGGAAGGGGTCAACGGCGGCGTTGGGACTGAGAAGTGCGTCATCGCCGTCGTGCTGGTGCCGTTGTCACACAGGTGATCGTGACGGTCCCGGGTAGCAGTTCGCCGCTCGAGTCGTGTAGCTCGTAGTGCGCGCTGAATGGTTCACGAGCTGGGTGGTGCCCGTCACGGCATTGGAGTGTCGGGCGGATTCCATTGCTGGTTACAGCGGTTTAGGAAGTCGACTGCGGGTTGCTTGATGCCCTGAAGGTCGGCCCGAACCGGCGGGTTGGCGTCCAAATACTCCTGTACCCGAGGTTGCATTTCGTCCCTGGACTGGCCTTTGAGGGTCGCGAAGAAATCGTTCACAGGGGGATGGGTGAACAGATAGGCCGACAGCGCCGCGGCGACGCCCGCTCGGACACCCGCCCAATCAGCGGGCGAGCAATTCGGCGGCGCAGGTGGCGGCGGCGTTGGCGGCTGGGCACTTGCAGCCGCGGCGCTCCCGAGAAACGTTGCACCAGCTAATGCGACAGCGCTGACGGCTCCCACTACTGCCCGGCGCCAAGGGCGTTGTGACGGCAACATCATTGCTGCTTCTCCTTCATCGAATGCGGTACTCCCGCGATCTAGGGATGGTAGGGCTCGCTGCAGCCTATAAGGGCATAGGATAAGTCCACTGATCGAAGCGCGTAAGCATATTCGACATCGAAGGGTCGAATGCTGGTCAGACTATTCATTTGCGCCCGAAGCAGATAGGACCACTGCGTCAGCGTCCCCGTGCTCGGTTTCGGCGGAACCCACGTAACCCGCGTCTGCCCAGCCGATTCCGCTAACCAGGCCGCCCCGCTACCGTGGCAGCCCGGTTTACCCAGGCCGTTCTAGGTGTAACCGCCAATCGGTGAACCCCTGGTCCGGCGTGACGGTCATGACACCGTCATTACCGTATTCGCCACGGTCTTCCCTGAATCGAGCCTCCCGGACAGCGTACGAATCGTAGTATCTCCACGCAGAAGGCAATCGAGAGAAGATGTCCCATGAAGCCCTGGCTACAACGCAGCGCCACGTCTGCCGTGGTGGTGGCAATTCTGCCGCTTATCGAACTCGCCTCACCAGCGTTCAGCCACGCCCAACCACCACCACCGCCTTGCCCGCCGGGCATGTACTGGAACTTCGCTACGGTCATCTGCGAATGGCCCCCACCCCCGGCCGTATACGTCGATCCCTGGTTGCCCGTCTATGTCCCGGACATTTTCGATGTCAACCTCGACGTCGATATCCCAATTCCCGGCCCTCCAGGTATCGGCCCTCCAGGTATCGGGCGTCCCGGGCCGCCCGGACCGGGACCCCGACCTGGCGGTGGGCGTCGCGGTGGGCGACGCTAGGTCCCCGCACTGAAGCATGCCCTACCCGGGAAACGACCCATTCAACAGTTCCACACAGATCAGATACCACCGCGATCCCGGCTCGACCCCTAGCACCTTGAACAAGCAATCCCGAGTTTTCTCACCTCTCAACGATATCGAGCCGCCCGGACTCGACCGCCCTCTGACCGCTAGATCCGCGATGAACAACTTACCGCCGAGCTGCGAACCGTGCACCGTGACAGCTACTCGGTTTACGGAGTCAGGAAGATGACGAGGCTAATGCTTTGCGTGCCATCGGCATTGATCTCCGGACGGCACGAGATCGTGTGAATCGTGCCTTCGGTGCGGAAGCATTCGACAACGCGGTGCGCCAGTCCGGTCGACGTTCTCGCCGCTGGACATTACCGTTCGCCAAAGCGACGAAGAAAGCGCTCGAACTCGGATTGCGAGAAATGCTGGCGCACAGGAATTCTGTCATCGACTCTGAGCACCTGCTGTTAGGCATCTGCGGGGCGGCGACCCGGCAGCATGCGGACTGCTCGCAGAACTGGTCGACGTCGTCGAGCTTCGCCGTTCTATCGACGCCCTGCTCTGTCGAGCCGCTTAAAGACGCTGCACCTTCCCCGGTGCCAGAGTCGACGATGTTGCCGAGGAACGTGACTCGACCTTTCCGCGTGCGATGACCCGCTTGGTCTCTGGGGAAGCGGGTGCCTCGAGGAATCCCGCGAGGCCGTCGACGACCCCACTGACAAACAGCGCAAATGGCACAGCGGCATCATTGCGCCGCACCGCGCGCTCGCGCTCTGCAGCGAGGTGAACCACGAGATCCTGAACCTGCTGAATCCTCATTGATCGTGCCGGTTCGGGGATGTGCGCTAGCAGCCGTTGCATCCCGGCAGCGAATTCGTTCTGCGACTTCACCGCATCTGACTGATGAAGTAGAACCTCGACGGCGCCCGCACGTTGCAGCTGCTCGATGAAGGACACATATGAACTGTCGGGCGACTCCGCCAGCTCGATCAGCGGCAGAACGTGCGCCTCCAGCTGCGCCCGAAGATCATCAGGGTTCGCCCTGGCCCGCAGGAGCGCGCGGCGGTGCATCAGGTCGGCCAACCGGTAGGCGAATATGGCGCGGAGGAGATCATCTTTGGAGCCGAAGTGGTACTGGATCGCCGAGTTGTTCGACGAGCCGGCCTCGATGGAGATCTGTCTCAGTGAGATACCGGCGAGTCCGTGCTCGGCGAACAGCCGTTCAGCTGCGAGAAGCAGCTGCAGCGCCGTCGCAGGAGGCGGTCCGTTCCTGACGTTCACGATGAGATCATTGCGCATTCGGTGTGACCGGATCATCGGGACGCATGGCGTCGACCGTGGCCGCAGCCATCTGGAGAAGCTCGGAACAGTTCGAACCGGCCAAGGCCGAAAGAATGCCGACGTCTTTTGTGAGAAGCGGCCCGGCCAACTCCGCCATCACTTCCAGGCTGCGCCCCGAGTTGGCGATGACCTCAGTCGCATAGCTGCGGGCGCTGCCGGTCGATAGAACTTTGGTCAGCGCGTCGAGATCCAAGCCCAGGCTGCCCGCGACAGTGAAGGTACTGGCGGACAATCCGAGATGAGCGGTGAACAGCGCGTTGTTCAGCAGCTTGGCGGTCTGGCCAGCCCCGAGAGCTCCTAGATGAATCACCGAGTTCGCGTACGTGTCGAACACGGGCCGGCACCGCTCGAAGAGGTCGCGTTCGCCGCCCACCATCACGAGCAGCGCCTTGGCCGCCGCCATGTGACCGCCCCCGGAGACGGGAGCGTCGAGGAAATGCACGTCGGGGTAGTCAGCCTGGAGGTGCAGGCAGGTGTCGGGATGCACTGTGCTGTGAATGACGACAATGCCGCCCGGCGTCATCCCCGCAAGCGCTCCCTCGTCCCCGCGGAGGATCTCGTCGACATCAGCGTCGCCGGTTACGCACAGACACAGCACGTCCGATGCAGCCCCGAGCGCGCGGCGATCCGTTGCGCAGGCGGCACCCGTGTCGCCGAAGGGCTCCACCGACTCCGCCCGTCGAGCCCACAGCGTCGTAGGGAAGCCGTCCTCGATGATCCTGCGGGCCATCGGGCCGCCCTGCGACCCCAGGCCGGCGAATCCTACTCGAAGGGGTGTCATCCTTGTGCTTCGATGCTCGCCTGTATGTAGGCCTCGATGTCGTTGCCGCGCTCACGTAGTGCGTCGTGTACCTCGGGAGCTGTGACGACGAGGAACCGCCCGGCCTCGACCGCGTCCGCGGTGAGATTGCCGACGTCTTCTGCAGTTACGATCTGGTGAGCGGGGGCAACTGGAGTCGCACCGACTTCGCCGTATGCGGTGATTCCTTCCAGGATGTTCGTGATGACCCCCGACGGGCAAAGGCAACTGACGCCAACGCCTTTCGGCCCGAGATAGGTAGCCATCGCCTCGGATACCCCCACGATCGCGTGCTTGGACGCGACATAGGGAAGGCGATCGAAGCCGTAACCCAGCAGCCCCGACGCGGAGGCGGTATTGATCACGTGACCACTGCCCTGCGCGATCAGCCCAGGAAGGAACACTCTGTTGCTGCGGGCGACGCTGAAGAGGTTGACGTCGATGACGTGGGTCCAGGCTTCGTCGGGCAATGTCTCCGGAGCGCCGATCGCCAGTACTCCAACGTTGTTCATTATCAGATCGATTCGGCCGAACCGCTCGAGCGCCGCGTCACGAAGCTTCTCCAGTTCCGCTTCGACAGTGACATCGACAGGCAGCCCGATGACCGGACGCCCCAGCGCGCCGATCTGCTCGACGACTTCAGCGACACGCTCCTCAGACAGGTCGCTCACGACGACAGCCGCTCCACGCTGTGCGAAAGTGAGCGCGGTCGCCCGACCAATACCGCTGCCCGCGCCGGTGAGCACAGCGACTGCGCCGTTGAGGTTGAGCGGCCTGCTCATGCGATACCCACCGCCTTGGTGCGCAGGAACTCGAACAGACCTTCCTCTCCCCCTTCGCGGCCGTAACCGGAGATGCCGACGCCGCCGAAGGCAAGCTCGCAGCCGACCACTGGGCTCGCGCCGTTGATGTAGACGCCGCCGGCCTGCAGTGCTGTCACCATGCGTTGTATCCGGTCGATGTCCTTGGTGTAGACGTAGGACGCCAGCCCGTATTCGGTCGAGTTCGCCATCTCGATCGCCTGCTCTTCGGTCTCGAAGCGCATCAGCGAAAGCACGGGACCGAACACTTCGACCTGGCCGAGCTCGGAGGCCGGGTCCACCTCCCCGAGCACGGTGGGTTCGACGAAGAAGCCGTTTGGAAGGTGGCTGGGAGCACGCCCGCCCGCCAACAGCTTCGCGCCGTCGGCCTGTGCGCGTTCGATCATCGCCAGTATCCGTTCCTGCGCCTGGCGGGTGACCACCGGGCTGATGACGGTCGCCGGATCGAACGGGTCACCACACCGCATGCCGTCGACCATCGCGACGACGCGCTCCACGACGGCGTCGTAGACATCGCTGTGAACGAGCATGCGCGACGGGATCGCGCAGCCCTGCCCGGCGAGTGTGCCCAGGACGCTGAAGGCGTTGACGGCGACGGCCATGTCCAGGTCCGCGTCGGGAAAGACGATATTGGCGGACTTGCCGCCGAGTTCGAGGACAGCGGGCTTGAGGGATTCGGCACACGTCGCGAGGATCCTGCGTGCGGTTGACGGTCCGCCGGTGAAACTGACTTTCTGGACGAGCGGGTGGCGTACGAGTGCGTCGCCGGTCTCGGGGCCGCCCAGTACAAGGTTGACGACGCCGTCCGGGATGCCCGCTTCTTTGACCAGACGCATCACATGTTCAGTGGCGTAGGGCGTCAGCTCGGACGGTTTGATGACAACTGCGTTTCCCGCCGCCAGCGCCGGGATCAGTTTCATACCAACCGATACGACCGGACCGTTCCAGGTGAGGATGATCCCGACGACGCCGTACGGCTCAGGCATCGAGTAGGCGAGCTCGCGCTGGTTGGCCGGGAACGACGTCACACGCCCTTCGACTTTGTCGGCCCACCCTGCGTAGTACGACGTCCAACTGGCCATGATGCCGACGAGCGGCTGGCTCATGCCTGCCGTCATTCCGTTGTCAAGCACCGACAGGCGGGCGATTTCGTCGGCGTCGCGCTCCATCAGCTCGCCGAGCCGACGAAGGACTCGGGCCCGCTCCGACGGCCTCCAGGCACGCCAGGCCGGGTACGCAGCCGCGGCGGCGCGCACTGCGGCGTCGACGTCATCGGGCCCGGCAAGCGGCACAGGCCCCTGCACCTCTCCGGTTGCCGGATAGACGTGGTGGTGCACGCCTCCCGAACCACTCGTACGTGCCTCGCCGCCGATGTGCAGGTGCACTTCGGGAACGGTCAGGTCAACGGTCATCGAGGTGGTCCTCCGCTTCTGAGTGCGCCATTTAAGATATACGTCTTATTAGTAAGGCACTTGACTTCATAGGTCAAGTATGTGCCTAATGCTCGAATGGATGTGAAGGAGCTTTTCGATCTCACCGGCAAGGTCGCAGTGGTCACGGGTGGAGCCGGCGGAATCGGCGAGGTGTATGCCGACGCGCTCTGCGACGTCGGCGCGTCAGTCGTCATCGCCGACGTCAACATCGACACGGCTGCGCTCACCGCTGACACGCTGAAGGACAAGGGATTTCAAGCCATCGCGGTGCATCTCGACGTCACTTCAGCCGATTCGGCTGCACACATGGCGTCGACGACGATCGAGGCGTTCGGCGGGATTGACATTCTGATCAACAACGCAGCGGTAATGACCAACCTGCCGCCATACGGCTTGTCGAACATGCCGGTCCCGGACTGGGACCGGGTTCTCAACGTGAACCTGCGCGGCCCGCTGCTGTGTACCCAGGCTGTCATCGAATCGATGACCGAGCGCGGCGGCGGCCGAATAGTGAACGGTTTATCTGCCGGCGGATTCATGCCCGGCGGGATCTACGGCGTCTCGAAGTACGCATTGCACGGATTGACGTGCAACCTCGCCGCCGAGTTGGGGTCTCGGGGCATCAACGTCAACGGGATCGCGCCCGGACTGGTCGACAACGAGAGCGGCTATGTGAGCCTGCCGAAGGATTCACCGTTCCGTGACATCCTCGGCGCGCAGATTCCCGGCAAAACCTCGGGTCCGCCCGCGGACCTGATCGGGACCATGCTCCTGCTGTGCTCGCCGGCTGGCGAGTGGATCAACGGCCAGACCATTTCGGTCGACGGCGGCTGGATCATGCGGCTCTGAGCAGGCGCAGGCAGCTTCGAGAAAAGGAATTCACCGATGTCTGATTGGTCGACGCGCGACGACCGGCAAGCGGCCGCGAGGGCCGAGTACGAGCACATCATGACGACTCCCAGCCCGGATCCGAGTGGCGCTTTCATCGAGGCCGGGGTCGTCGGGTTTGTGTTCGGCGAGATGTGGCGCCGCGGGGTCCTCACCCCGAGAGACCGCCGGTGGATCACGCTCACGTGCGTCGGCGCGGCTGGAGCGATCACCCCGATCGAAACCCACGTGTATGCAGCTCTCAAGAGCGGGGATATTTCGTACTCCGAGTTCGACGAATTCGTACTGCATTTCGGCACGCAGGCGGGCTGGCCCAAGGCGTCTGCCATGCAGATGTACGGAATGGTCAGCATGTTCAAAATCGCCGAAGAAACCGGGAAGCAGCCCGAGACCCACGATTACGAGCTCTGGGCAGAGCCCGCCGAGGACAGTGTCCGGCGTCAACGCGGTGTCGCCGCCTACGAGGAAATCCACGGCGCGACACCATCAACCGCGTCGACTCCATTTCAGGGCCGAGCCCGCATCGACTACCTCTACGGGGAAGTCTGGAGTCGCCGGAAATACCTCACACGCCGCGACCGACGGATCATCACCATCTGCAGCGCCGCGTCGACCCCTGTCGATGAAGAGGTTACCGACCACCTCCGGGCGGCCCTCACCCTCGGCGACATGACCGCAGGTGAACTCGAGGAGCTCGTCGTTCATTTCGCGGTCTACTTGGGCTGGAATCTCGGACGACGTCTCGATGACCTCTTGTGTGAAGTCGTCAGCGACATCGAAACCCGATCAGGTTTCAACATTCGGACGGAAGGCACACGAAGAGAATGACTGAGCTTGCAGACGCCGACTATTTCACTGACGCCGACATCACCCAGGATCCCTACGCCTATTGGGAATACCTACGCAGCGAGGGACCGGTGGTGCCCGAACCTCACTACGGGGTGGTAGCGGTAACCGGTTACCAGGAGGTCCAGGCCGCGTTCAAGGACTTCGAATCGTTTTCGGCGGTCAACGCCATCGGCGGACCATTCCCACCCTTACCGTTCACCCCCGAGGGCGACGACATCAGCGACCTCATCGAGAAGCACCGGCACGAGTTCCCCATCTTCGAGCACATGGTCGTCATGGACCCACCCGAGCACGAGAAGGCGCGGTCACTACTGAGCCGCCTTTTGACGCCACGCCGCCTCAAGGAGAACGAGGACTATATCTGGAGCCTGGCTGACAGACAGTTCGACGAGTTCATCGCCAACGGCCGATGCGAGTTCCTCAGCGAGTACGGGAAACCCTTTGCGACGCTGGCTATCGCGGACCTGCTCGGCGTCCCCGATCAGGATCGGCCGAAGATTCGCCGAAATCTCGGCGCCGGGGGTGCGCCGGGCGGGCGACCTGGCTCGCTGCAGCACCAGCCTGTCAGCAGCAACCCCCTGCAGTACCTCGACGACCTGTTCAGCGATTACATCGCCGAGCGTCGCATCACGCCCCGCGAAGACGTACTGACCGGGCTGGCCACCGCCACCTATCCGGACGGCTCCATCCCACCGCTACTCGAAGTCGTCAGGCCGGCGACGTTCCTCTTCGGTGCCGGGCAGGAGACGGTCACCAAACTGCTCAGCTCGGCGGTTCAGATCCTCGGTGACCGGACAGAACTACAGGACCAGCTGCGCGCGGACCGTACCCTGATCGGACCGTTCATCGAGGAGACCCTGCGGCTGGAGAGCCCGACGAAGGTCGATTTTCGACTCGCCCGGAAATCCACGATGCTGGGCGGGGTGCCCGTCAAGGCCGGTACCGTCCTCATGCTGTGCTTGGGTGCAGCGAACCGCGATCCCCGAAAGTTCGAGAACCCCAACGAGTTCCGACTCGATCGCAAAAATGTCCGCGAGCACATCGCCTTCGGTCGGGGCATTCACACCTGTGCGGGTGCGCCGCTCGCCCGAGTCGAAGGCCAGGTGACCATCAACCGCATGCTCGACAGGATGGCCGATATTCAGATCTGTGAAGCCAAGCACGGACCACTCGACCAACGCGATTACCGCTATGAGCCGACCTTCCTCCTGCGAGGACTTACCGAGTTGCACATCGAATTCACACCGGTCTCCTGAGGAAGCAGTTGTTGTACCTCACGCGTGGGCGAAATAGATTCGGGCGTCCCAGCCGGCCAGGTCCAAGGACGACATCGACGTCGTAGGAGTGTCGGGCAGATTGCCCAGCAGCAGTTCCGCGTCGATCCATTCTTGGCCCAGTTCGACGGTCCGGGGCGCACGTCCACAGTTGGCGATCACTAGGAGTCGTGAGTTCGGAGTGGTTCTGGTGTACGCCCAGATCGTCTGGTCGTCGGCCATCAGGGGCGTGAAATCGCCGTCCGCCAGGATCGGTAGGGTGTGGCGGAGGCGAAAAAGTGCCTGGTAGTGCGCGAACACTGAATCAGGTGCGTGGATCTGGGCTATCGCATTCAGCCACGTGTAATTGGGGTTGACGGGCAGCCATGGATCGCCGGTGGTGAATCCGGCGTTTGGTCCCGCGTCCCATTGCATTGGTGTGCGCCCGTTGTCGCGGCTGATCTTGGCCAGGCCGGCCAGTGCCGCACGTTCGTCGCCGGCTTGTTCGACGACGCTGTGGTAGTAGTTCACGGCCTCAAGGTCCTTGTGGTCCTGTGGATTCCGGAACGGGTAGTTCGTCATTCCGAGTTCCTCGCCCTGATAGACGAACGGGGTGCCACGCATGCCGTGGAGGATGGTCGCGAGCGCCTTGGCCGAGGCAGACCAGTAGTCGGGGTCGTCGTCACCGAATCGGGACACCACCCGAGGCTGATCGTGGTTGTTCCAATACAAGCTGTTCCATCCGGTGTCGGCCAGCGCCGCTTGCCACCGATGGAGCGCATTCTTCAGGACAACCAAGTCGAGACCGCGGTAGTCGAATTTGCCTCCCGGACCCTGGTCGACGGATACGTGCTCGAACTGGAAAACCATGTTCAACTCTCCGCGAGCCGGATCGGTGTACAGCCGCGCCTGTTCGGTTGTGACACCGGGCATTTCGCCGATCGTGATGAACTGGCCGTCGCGGCCGGCGAAAACCTCCCGTGTCATCTCGGCCAGGTAGTCATGCACGTGCGGCCCATCGACGAACATGTCCATCGCACTCACGAACCGCTGCCCCGGGATCGCCGGTGCGTCGGGAAGCCCTTCGGCCTTGGAGATGAAGTTGATGACATCCATGCGGAAGCCGTCGACGCCGCGGTCGAGCCACCACCGCATGATGTCGTGCACGGCCTCGCGCACCTCACGGTTCTCCCAGTTGAGGTCCGGTTGCTTGCGGTCGAACAGGTGCAGGTAGTACTGCTCGGTGGCCTGATCCCACGCCCACGCCGATCCCCCGAACAGTGAGCCCCAGTTGTTCGGCTCGGCACCGTCACGGGGATCACGCCATATGTACCAATCCCGCTTCGGGTTGTCGCGTGAAGACCGCGACTCGACGAACCACGCGTGCTCGTCCGAGGTGTGGTTGACGACGAGGTCCATCACCAACTTCATGCCGCGTTGGTGCACTTCGGCGAGCAGCGTGTCGAACTCGGCCAGCGTGCCGAA
The DNA here is from genome assembly GCA_963786995.1 of uncultured Actinomycetota bacterium. Taxonomy (GTDB): domain Bacteria; phylum Actinomycetota; class Actinomycetes; order Mycobacteriales; family Mycobacteriaceae; genus Mycobacterium. Next base: position 1,384,069 of record CAWBBH010000014.1, read on the forward strand.
CAGCGGATCGATATCGCGGTAGTCGCTGATGTCGTAGCCGTTGTCGATCTGAGGTGAACGGTAGATCGGTGATAACCAGATCACGTCGACCCCGAGCGCTCGCAGATAGTCCAGTCGCCCGATGATGCCGCCGACATCACCGAATCCGTCACCGTTGGAGTCGGCAAAACTGCGCGGATAGATCTGGTAGACGACGGCGGACTTCCACCAAATGTCCTCAGACTGTGTCATTTCCGGTTGCCGATGACGTCGCGGTACACCTCTACGTATTTGTCGATCATGGCGGCGGCTGAGAACCGGTCGGAGGCCACTTTGGCGATCCTGCGCCGGTCAAGGTCGCCAGCCGAAGCGACCGCGGCCACCGCCGAATCGATGTCGTCGACCAGAAAGCCGGTCACCCCGTGTGCGATCAGCTCACCCATCGAGCCTCTCGAGTTGGCGATAACCGGTGTGCCGCATGCCATCGCCTCGACGACGCTGTAACCGAACGGCTCGTCGAAGTCGATCAGGTGAAGCAGCGCATGCGCGCCCGCCAGCACTTCGGCGCGCATAGAGGCGTCGACAGCGCCGAGGTAGCGCACCTGCTCGCCGTCAATATGCGGCGCGACCTTGTCATGAAAGTACCGCTCATCCTGGATGATCCCGGCGATGTCGAGCCGACGGCCACATCGCCGGGCGACCTCGATCGCGTGGGCGGTTCCCTTGTCGGGGTGGATCCGTCCGAAGAACAGCAGGTTCCCACCTGGACTGGGATCAATTGCGAATTCGTCGATGTCGATGCCGTGGTGGATCGTGGCGGCATAGTGCAAGTCCGGGTGCCGATCAGAGTCGCTTATCGACACATACGCCGTGGTGCTGTCGTAGCGCCTGTAAACGGGAATGATCCGGTCGGACGAGAAGCCGTGGATTGTGGTGATCACCGGTGTCTCGACGAGATCGCTGTACGTGAGCGGCAAGAAGTCGAACCCGTTGTGAATGATGTCGAACTCGTCAGCGCGCTCGAATACCGAGGCGACGTGCAGGCACTCTGCGACCTTGGCGTCGATCGTCGTATCCTCAGACCAGCCACACGGCGACGTTGCGTGCAGGCTGGCCGCGGTGATCGAGTCTGCAGTGGCGAACAAGGTGACATGATGGCCGGCCGCCACCAGACCCTCGGTGAGCAACGACGCGAACTGCTCCCATGGCCCATAGTGCCGAGGGGGCGTCCTCCACGCGATCGGCGAGAGCACGGCAACTCGGATCGGACTGTCAGCCTCGCGTTGGATGGGAATGTGATCAGGCTACCCGGGCGGCGCTGAGCATCTCCTCGATCGCACTCTGCATCCAGTCGGTCGGCCTGGAGACCCGAGTCGTTGATTCTTCTCCTTGACACACCTTTCACATCAGCGCACTATCGCGATACCTGAGTCTTCCGCCGAGTTTTGGGAAGGCGACGCCCTTGAGCGCCCACGGATCTCCACCGCCGCTGACCGTCGTGCGCCCTGGCGAGGGTAGGGCCGGCGACCTCGTCTCGATCGGGGTGGTATTCAAGCTCTGGGGCGCGGACACCGGTGGCGCGTTGGCCATCGTGGAGCACCCGTTCCCGGTCGGCGCCCTTGTGCCGCCACACATGCACACCAGGGAAGACGAGTACTCGATCGTCACCGAGGGCGAAATCGGCTTCCGATCAGGCGACCGCGAAGCGGTGCTCGGCGCGGGCGGCTACATCACAAAGCCAAGAGGCGAACTGCACACCATGTGGAACGCAGGTCCCATGCCTGCCCGCATGATCGAGGTGATCAGCCCAGCCGGGTTCGAAAACTTCTTCCGTGACCTGGCAGACCTCACGGTCGACGGCGCTCCACCCTTCGAGGCCATCGCAACACTCGCGGAGGCCTACGGACTCGAGTTCGGCGATCCCCCGTGGCTGCCCGACCTCATCGCTCAATACAACCTCATCCCACCCGGCTGAACGTGAAGTGCGCGCCCGCACAGTAGGCGGGCCGCAATGTTGACGCTTTGATGATTTGAGGTGCCCACAGCTTGCCTTCCCGCCGGTGTCCACGCGATCACCAACACCTGGCGGGCTTGACGCGGGCGACGAACAACACCGACGAGTCGTGGGCGGCGATGAGCGTGGACCGCCACACTGCCAGTGTGAAACCAGTGATCAGGCTATCCGGCGGCACTGAGCATCTCCTCGAACGAACTCTGCATGCAGTCGGCGTAGTGACCGGGGTCCGGTAGCGCACTGCGATCCGCTGTCACCCCGATCGAGACGGTTCCATTGTAGCTCGCCACGATGTGGAAGAGGTTCATCCCGCCGATCAGTGGGCCAAGCCCGGTCACCCGCAGAAGGCGAGCGCCCGCGAAGTAGATCGGATCGATCGGGCCTGGGACGTTACTCACTGTCGTGTTGGCGATCGCAGGGCCCGAAAAGGGCACTGCGCTAGCGGCTTTCACCGTGAGTCCGATCAGTGTGGTGGGCACCGTGCCCACCAGGTCCATCAGCCGGGTGCTGCTGGAGGAATCGGCGGTGTCGCGAAACGCGGAGGTGTCGTCGACGATCGCCGCCAGCCGTTCGAGCGGGTCGGCGATCGTGGTTTCCAGCGCGTGCAGCCGGCCGAACAGTCGGTTGCCGCCACTACCGGTTTCACTGCTGGACCGAATCGAAGCCGGGCATGCGGCAACGAGAGTCTCGTCGGGCAACTCTCCGTGGCTATCCAGATAACGGCGAAGCGCACCTCCGACGTAGGCAAGGGTTACGTCGTTGATGGTCGCATTAGGCACGCAGGCTTTGATCCTCTTGAAATCGGCCAGTTCGTGAAAGCGAGCCTCAAACACCCTCTGCGGTGTGGGCGTGCCGTTGAATCGCGTGCTCGGCGCAAACAGCGAGCCCGACCCCGGGTCCATTGCGGCCGCTACTCCGCCGGCGACCTTGCCTGGCAAATCCGCGATGTGCCGCAGCGCGCCAAGAGCGCTGGGAATCAGGACCTTGCCCGCGCGCAGCGGATGGAGCACACCGTTGATCGCTGTCCGCGCGACAAGGTCTGCCGTCGAAGGCAAGGCGCCGGGATTCCACGGCTTGTCCGGTGGTCCGGGACGCTCGCTGTCGTGCGCGAGGTCATGCATGGCGGCCATCAGCTCGACGCTTTCCATCCCGTCGACGACACAGTGATGCAGCTTGATGGAGATCGCGAACGATCCTTTCGGCACGCCCGGGATGGAATTCAATCCCTCGATCACCGTCATCTCCCACGGAGGCCGGCGCAGATCGAGCTGGCGGCCATGGATGCGTGCGATCTGTATGCACAGCTGACGCCAGTCCCCCGGCTGGGGCAAAGCGATGTGACGCACGTGGTACTCGAGATCAAAGTTCGGATCATCAACCCAGTACGGCATGTGCAGGCTGCCGGGTAAATCGGTCAGCCGCCGACGGAACGTCGGCGCCAAATGCAGCCGGGCATCGATCTCTTCAAGAATGCGCTTGAAGGTGACCTTGCCGTCGGGCGCCGTCGACTGGTCATAGATCAGCAACATCTGGATCTGCATCGGAGTCTCCGGCCTTTCGGCGCGCAACATCATGTCGTCGGTCCAGCTCAGCTGCTCCATTTCGTAATTGGTCTCCCCACGATCCCCCAAACCACACGCAAGGCGCCGTCGCAGCTGAAAAGGATTACGCGTCGCATCCTCAGAAAGACCCTGACCGGCACCGGAGCAGCAAATCTCATTACGGCTTAGCCGATACCATAGGCAGAGGTGTCCCTCGCGCGTACGCTGCAGCGATGTCTCTAGTCGACGCTGGACAGGCAGTTCGCACCGTCCGGTCCCACCTCCGGTGGATGACTCGAGCAAAGCCAGGCGACTACTTGATCGCGCTGAGCGCCGTATCCGCGTCGACTCCGGTGATCGGGCGGCATATTCAGCCGATCAGCGGCATGGCAGCTCTCGGTGTCTGCGGCAGGACATATCTTCCCGGCATCGTCGTCGGCGATGGCCAGCGCGCGTTTCGACCCGGGCGGCTACCAACTCCGACGACAACAGCTCGCCCTGACGCCGACGGTATTGACGGAGGCGTTGCAGGGCATCGTGAGCGCCGACGACCTTGCACATCCGTGGCCGTCACATCCGCAGCGCGCTCCCCTGTGGAAGGCGGCTGGGCAGCGCCGCTACGTGCATCGGTCATCTGTGCACTACGGCGATCACTCCAGCCAAGTACTCGACGTGTGGCGAAGCCAGGAACAGCCCGGCGCTCCCGCTCCGGTGCTCGTCTACATTCCGGGCGGTGCGTGGGTGTTCGGAAGCCGGACACTGCAGGGCCATGCGCTGATGGCCCATCTGGTGAGACGAGGCTGGGTTTGTTTGTCCCTCGAATACCGGACCAGCCCGCAACATCGCTGGCCGCGTCAGATGACCGATGTGAAAGCGGCGATCGCGTGGGCGCGCGCTAACGTCACCCAATTCGGTGGAGACCCCAAATTCATTGTGGCCGCAGGGTGTTCGGCCGGCGGGCACTTGGCGACGCTGGCTGGGCTCACCGCCAACGATGCGCGGTGGCAGACCGAACTACCCGCTGACGCTGACACATCCGTCGATGCCGTCGTGAGCCTGTATGGCCTCTACGACTGGCAGGACCGCTCCACGGCGCAGCGCGCACGGTTCATGGAGTTCCTCGAGCGCGCTATCGTCAAGCGCTCGCAGGTTCGCCACCCCGAGGTGTTCGAAGCGGCATCGCCAGTGGATCGAATCCACGAAGCCGCGCCACCGTTTCTCGTCGTACACGGAAGCCGTGACAGCCTCATTCCCGTCGGCGAGGCGCGCGCGTTCGTCGACACGTTGCGATCCGTGTCCGCGGCGCCCGTGGGTTATGTCGAGTTGCCTGGCGTCGGCCACGGTTTCGATCTGATCGACGGAGCACGTACAAGTGCAGTTGTCGCCGCCATCGGACGATTTCTACGTCAGATCCACCAGGATCGATCGGCTGCCGAAGCAGGCGCTGCCATCTAGAGCAACGGCGCGGACTTCGCGGCGCGGCCCTGAGCCTGCGCCGTCGTCGAGATCTGCGCTGCGGTCGCAGATGTCGCGCAGCCGCGACCCTGGTGCAGATCTCGTCGAAGGCGCACCGCATGTACAGCGGTCACCGATGACGCGACTCAGGTGTAACCCATGACGCGACTCGTCGCAAAAGTGGAGCTAAGGGGACTCGAACCCCTCGACTAAATCGTCCTGAGCTGCGGAGACACCGAGGTTGGGTACGCGAAACGACGCGGAAGTACGCCGACACCCTGCGGATACGGCGAAAGGCGTTGACGGCGTCAACAAGACATATCGGTTTGTGGGCGAGGCAGCTCCAGAGCAGCTCACGGGTCCTAGGCTGGTCATTGTGGCAATTGGGGCCGAATTTCGAGGTACTTGTGGTCGGCGGGGGGCTTGCTGGCTCCGCGATGGCGATCACGTTGGCGAGGGAGGGCGCCGACGTTCTGCTGGTTGAGCGTGAGCGGGTATTCCGTGACCGTGTCCGGGGGGAGGTGATGGCTACATGGGGGACGGTAGAAGCGAAGCGGCTTGGTCTGTTTGAGCTATTGCGGGAACGGTGTGCCATCGAAATTCGGTATCTGACCTATCACGTCGAGGGTGTCGCTACGCCGATAGATCTGCTGGCGGCCGCACCGCATTTCGAGCCGTCGCTTGCGTTTCATCACCCGGTTATGCAGGAGGCTCTGATCCAGGATGCCGCAGTCGCGGGAGCAACGGTCTGGCGCCCGTCGAAATTGGTCTCGCTGACGGCCGGTCGGCCGCCACAGGCCGAGGTAATGGTCGATGGCGCCGTGAGAACGGTGACCGCAAATCTGATTGTCGGTGCCGACGGTCGCAACTCGCGGGTTGTCCACCTGTGTGGGTTCGACCGACACGCCGACCCAGACGAGCTGCTGGCGTGGGAGCTGTTAGTCCGAGGTGATATGGACACTGGGGACGCCGTTAACATGTTCATCGGCCAAGCCGCCGGGCAGATTGCCGCGGGTCGCCCGGATCGGATCCGACCTCTACCGGCTCTACTTCTTTCATCACATCGACGCGATCCCCAGCAGGCTCTCGGGTGAGCGCGATGTCGAGGCCGCATTCGGATATTTGCGCGACGCGGGTGTGCCGCGTGAGTGGCTGGTCGATGCGGAACCGCAGGGGCCGCTCGCCACGTTCGATGGGGCCCACCGGTGGGTCGAGCGGCCCTATAGGGACGGTGTCGTCCTTGTCGGTGACGCTGCGGGTGCCAGCGACCCGTCGTGGGGAAGTGGCCTTTCGCGCACGCTACGCGACGTCCGCTTGCTACGAGACGCGCTGACCGCAGACGAGGACTGGGCCGCTTGCAGCAGATGTGTACGCGAAACAGCATGACGAGTTCTGGGAGCGGCTGCACGACGCCGAGCGCCTCTCCGCCACGGCGCTAATGTCGGTCGGCCCAGACGGTGCCGCCCGCCGAGACCGAGCCCTTGAGATCTTTGATCGCGTGCCCGAACTCGAAACGTGGACGTACGGTCCTGAGGCCCAATGCGACGCCACCGTCCGCGCGGAGCTGCTCGCGTAGCCACCCCAGTCGGCTAGAATCTGAATCCACGACTAGCAGGGCCGAGATTGGCTGTTGGCCAGCGTGTTTCGGTGGAGCTAGGGGGACTCGCCCCTCAACGAGATCGTGCTGTGCGGGAACGCCGATTGCGTAAACGCGTAACGACGTCGGACGATCTGCGGATAAATCGAAAGGTGTTGACGGCGTCAACGACTACACACTTCCGCAGTGCGCTGTCAACGGGGACGGATGACTTTCAGCGCGGACTCTGAGACAGCGCTACCTAGGGATCGCAGCACCGCCGAGGCCATCGAGAACTGTCGCGTTTGCGGTCTATTTGGAGACGTCGATTAAGTCCGCTCGGGCCTCGTCGGATTTTGGCCGTAGCGTAGGCTGAGGCGCCGCCCCGGCGAAGATCGTCATCTCCGGCGGATTGGGGGGGCTGGCAAAACGACGTTCGTTCGGCGCGGCCTCGGCAATCATGCCGCTGCGCAAGTTAAGCCGGTGCTGTACGCGGATCAGGCGCGCGCTGTCGTGGACAGCGTGATCTCTGAGATTTCGGTGCGGTTGTTGCCATCCGTGGCGCCGAGGGTGGAGATCGAGACGAGAACGGTACTGACCGGAGTTCGGGTGCTCAGCTCGATGCGGTTGGGGCCTGGCTGCAGAAGCGTTCGTGCGCTCAGTTCTGTTGTGTCAGCCAGTGCTTTCGGGCTTTCGTCAGCAGCGCCTCGGATCTCGGCAAATGTGCCGGTGCTCTTGAGGTCGATGGTGAGTGAGCTGAGAACTGTAGGTTGTGGCAGCTGAAGCAATAGCCCGAGGCCCGGCTTGAACTTTGGGAAGGGATCTGCGTCGTAGTAACGGTCGGTAGACCAAGCCGTGGCAGGGTCGCCGTCGATGGACTTGCCCGCATCCTGAGGGTTGTCAGGCGATCCGCCTGGCGAGAAGACGACTGCCTTGACCGGGACGATGGAGGCTTCTCCGAGGCTGTCTTGGCCCACTGCGTCAGGCGAGGACGGCGGCGGCGCGGCCGCAGAGGTACTTGGACTAAGGCCGAGCTGGTCAGCATCCAGCGCAGCGACGTGGTCTGAGTTACCCAGCACACGATTCAGGGTCGAGCCCAGTGACATCACGGCAACGAAGAATATCGCCGCAGACGCCACGAGGATGGTTTTCATCATCTGCCGCCGTGCTTGTACAACCTGCGCGGCGGTGTCGACGTTGCGGAATGTCGCATAAGCGCCAGGAGGCGGAGGGGCCAGCACCGGCATGATGCGTAGGCGCGAATTATCTTGTGGCCTCGCAGGTGTCACTGCCGGGCGGCCGTGGCGCAGCAGACTCAGTAGTTCTGACGCGCTTCCTACGCCACTTTCATGACGGAGTAGGCCGACTGCGGCGATGGAGATCAGGAAGGGGATGCTGGGGTCGATGGCCGCTGGCTCCTGGGGCCGACCCGGCGTCGTCCAGGTCGACCGGCGGCCAGCCGCTGGGCATCGCCTCCTGGGGAGGCCAGCGGCCGATGAGAAGTGCGTAAAGGATGCCGCCTATCCCACGGAGATCATCCTGCGGCGTTGTCTCGGGCATAGTGGCGGCGTGAGCCAGGACGGCATGACCGTCGGTGCTGATCCGGATCCGGCTGGGATGGCTGATGTTCAACGACACTCCGGCGTCGCGGGCGAGCTCCGCGGCCACAATGAGCGACTCCAACGCCGCTGCAGCTGCCGTCGGGCTCGGGGAGGTGTCTGCGACCTACCAGAGGGGGGGGCCGGAAATACGATCTCCTACTACGACACCGAGATTGCCGGTCTGGATGACATCGAGGATTCTCGCGACGCCGCGCACGTCGAACCCCCGCAGCCGAGACGTTGGAGAAAGGATCTCGTTCACTCGCTCGACTGGTAGTTCACCGGCGACGTCGACCAGACTCAGTGCCACCAGACGGCCTGTCACGGTGTCGGTACCCTGCCAGAACTCCACATGGTCTTCCGCCCCGACAATCGCCATGAGCCGGTATCGCCCGGCGATGACTGCTCCGGGAACCAGTGAGGTCGGCGCGTCGGTGTCGCCGCGCGATTTGACCGCCACAGGTAGGGGCGCCGTGATTTCATCCGACTCACGGTCGGTCATTGTCATTGCCACACCTTTGGTTTGTGAGGGACTCATGCGTACGCCAGGCGTCGCTGAGCCGCTGACTGACGAGCAAGCAAATACCCACCCTGAGCTGGGAATAAACGCTGGCGAGTGAGATTTCCGGATGAGTTCGCTCATCTGACGCCTGCGTGCTTCAGCGCCATATGGTGACCGGCGGCACCAGAGGTCATCGAGAGCTGCCTCATATGTCGATTATTTCGAGACGGCGTTCAGTTCTGCTCTTGCCTGGTCGATTTGGTCGAGTGCGTAGGTGACCATCGCGGCGGTGGTCATCTGTTCGCCTCTGCGAGCTAAGGATTCGTAGGTTTCGTCGCCGAGAACTTGCGCAGGTGGATTATCGCGGTGTACTCCGGCACGACTGACCGCGTGTAGGGCATTTCGGCGAATCCGGTCATGGTCGCGGCGACTTCGTCGTGCCCGAGCCGGTTGAAATGGGCGGCGAGGTTAGCCAGGACGGCACGGATCGTGGTGCTGTTGCCGGAGTCATGCAGGTGGCGGATTGCAAGGGAGTAATCGAGCGCGGCCAGCGGATCGCCGTGTTGGGCTTCTAGTTCTGCCAGCCTGGCGCCAGGTGGGTCTCGAAGGTGCGGTTGCCGCTGTCTTGAGCGATGACCACAGCCCGTCGCATGGCCTCCCGCGCACGGTCAGGATCGGCGTCGAGGAAAGCGGAGCCGTAGGCGAACAGCGCGGAAGAGAGCACAAAGGGTTGCGGGTGGCTTCGGCGGCGTCGATCAGACCCTTCGTGGCAGCCATCGCCTCGTCCTCGGAACCCGCGATCTTCAGCGCGATGACCAGGGTGGCCGGGCGAGTGTGTGAGTGTCGCGACCGCACGCGAGTCGGGTGCGGCACCACTCAACACTCCGTTCGGGCTGGCCAATGTACACATATGCGCCGCCAACCCAGCCCTCGATGCCGTAGAGCACCTCGTCGCGGCCATTGCCGAGAACCGTCTGGGCGGCGTCGCTGTAGCGGACAGCGGTCTCGGTCGTCCGGCCATGCAGCACTGCGCCGCCATCAGAACAGCGCTGCGAGGCGGGGGTGGTCAACGGCGCGGGCGGGTTCGATCAGTTCTTCGGCCCAGGCTATGGGCTCATTGTTCTCGATCGGATAGCCGAGAAACCCCAGATATGTGGCGAGGTGGCGGCGATGTCGAGGTCGCCGTGGTCGGCGGCCCACCGAAACGCGGTGCGCACGTTGGCCAATTCGGCGGCGAACCAGTCGTAGGCCTCCCGTTGTCGGGGGCTGTCCCACAGCGCCAGGATGTCGGTTGCACGCCCGTGCGAAATAGCGAGCATGCGCGGTCCGGACCGGTGGCCGCGCCACTGGCGACGAGTTGTCCTCGGCGAACTGGCGGATCGTCTCCAACATCGAAAACCGGGTTCGCCCCGCTGACCGGTCGGCGATGAGCAGCGACTTGCGCACCAGCGCGTCCAGCAGATCCAGAACGGCGAGCTCATCGACATCGTCGAAACCGGCCACCGCGCAGGCGCTTTGGAGGTCGAATCCCCCAGCGAACACCGAACACCGTTCCAGCAGCGCCTTTTCCGCGTCGTCGAGGAGGTCATAGGACCACGCAACCGCGTGGCGCAGCGTCTGGTGGCGTGCCAGGCCGCGCCGGGATCCGACCAGCAGCCGGAACCGGTGATCGAGCCGATCACGCACCTCACTCGCGGTCATCGACGCCATCCGCGATGCGGCCAACTCGATGGCCAACGGAATCCCGTCGAGGCGATGGCAAATCTCCACCACGGCGGCGGCCTCGTCGGCCTTGGCCATCGAGAAGCGCGGGGCAAAGTTGCGGGCGCGTTCGACAAACAGATTCACCGCCGCAGAGTCGTTTCCCCCGCTCAGATCCAGCGAGGGCACCGGCCACACTTGCTCGTCGGCGACCCCCAGCCCTTCGCGGCTGGTAGCCAAGACCTTCACGGACGCCGACTGCGCCAGGATCGCCTCGATCAGATCGCCTGCGGCGTCGAGCACGTGTTCGCAGTTGTCGAACACCAACAACCGGATCCTGCCCTCCAACGCAGCGGCCACGCTCTCGCTCACGCTCTTGCCCGGTTGTGGGTGATGCCCAGCACCGCGGCCACCGCGTCGGGCACCGCCGCCGGATCGGTGACCGCGGCCAGTTCGAAAAACCAGACGCCGTCCGGGAACTCGTCGGCCAGGCGCGCCGCGACTTCGGTCGCCAGGCGGGTCTTGCCGACCCCGCCCACCCCGGTCAACGTCACCAACCGATGCGCCTTCAGCGCCTCTTTCACCTCGGCTAGTTCTGCTTCGCGTCCGATGAAGCTCGTCGTTGGAGGGCGCAGGTTTCCCGGTGTCGCATCGAGCGTCGCAAGGGGCGGAAACTCGCTACGCAGGCCGACGGCCAGAACTTGGAACATCTCCACGGGTTTGGCGATGTCGCGTAATCGCCGTGGCCCCAACGCCATCAGGTCGATGCTGCTGCACAGCCCGGCAGTGCTGCCGTCGAGCAGAACCTGCCCGCCATGACCCGACGCCATCACCCGCGCCGCACGGTTCAGCACCGCACCGAAGTAATCCGCCCCCCGAAGCTCGGCCTCGCCGGTCGCCAGCCCCATCCGCACCGGCAACTCCAGCTTCCGTTGTGCGGCCACCGCCGCATCCACCGAGACTTGGGGGACGCGAACGCGGCGCACACGCCGTCACCGGTGTGCTTGAACATGAAGCCGCCGTGCGCCTCAATCTCCCCGCGCAACACCTCGTCATGGGCGGCCAACGCGGCCCGCATGCCATCGGCGTCGGCCTCCCACCGACGGGTCGAACCCTCGACATCGGTGAACAGAAACGTCACCACCCCCGAAGGAGCAGCCGCCCGATCAGCGGACACCCCCGCAGAATCTCACAACAGACCGCGCCTACCTCGTACATCGACGGATTCGGGCCCGGTCACCGGATACACGTGTTTAGAGACGGACTTCCGCGAGTCGCAGATCTCGTCTATTTCGAGACGACGTTCAGTTCTGCTCGGGCTTGGTCGATTTGGTCGTAGGCGTAGGTCACCATCTCGTCGGTCGTCGTCTCGCCCTTGCGGGAGGGTTGAGCAATGACACTTTCCCCTCGGTCGGGCCACGGTCGGTTTCCCGGCCGTGACTCGGGTGGGACTAGCAGCCCGACCGCGTCAACCCTCGACTGCGAACAGCCCCCACTCGCCCGGCACACCCTTGAAGGCGTGCTCGCCGCGAGCGGTAAAGCTGAGGCCCGACCCGGCGACCAGGTCGACGACGATGCGCGAGACGAGCACCTCGCCTGCCCCGGCCGCTGCTGCCACACGCGCGGCGACGTGTACGGCGATGCCGCTGATGTCGTCGTCGCGCAGCTCGACCTCGCCCGTGTGCACACCCGCCCGCACCTCGAGGCCCAAGCCCCGCAGCACGTCGCGGATCGCCGTGGCGCATCGGATCGCGCGGGCGGGTCCGTCGAACCAGGCGAGGAAACCGTCGCCCATCGTGTTGACCTCAAGGCCGCGGAAGCGCTCGAGCTGGCGCCGGACGTGGGCATCGTGCCTGCCGAGCAGCTCCTTCCATCGCTCGTCGCCGAGCTCGACCGCTCGCTTCGTGGAGTCGACGATGTCGGTGAACAGCACAGTGGCCAGGACGCGCTCGACCGCAGGCAGCGGCCGGACACCGGTGAGGAACTCCTCGATCTCGTCGAGCAAGGTGTCGGCGTCGCCCGTGAAGAACAGATGGTCGGCGCCCTCGAGCTCAACGAACTTGGCCCCGGGGATGCGGTCGGCGAGGTAGCGACCCATCTCGATGCTCACCATCCGGTCGTCCCGCCGGTGGAGCACGAGCGTCGGCACTTGGATCGCGGGCAGCACTTCGCGGATGTCCAGCTGCGGATAGAGCGCGAAGATGTTGCGGACCATGCCCGGGCTGGCGGCCACGCGCTGCAGCCGCGCCCACCACTGCCGCAGGTCGGCGTCGCCCCGCCGGCTCGGAGCCCATCCACCGAGTCCGACGCCCTCACCCCAGCCCTTGGCGCTGAGCTCGACCAACGCCGACAGCTGCTCCTCGGTGACGCCGAGCGGGTAGTCGCGCGATCGGAGCAGGCGGGTGAACGTGCCGTATAAGACGAGCGCCTTCACGCGGTCGGGATGGCTGGCCGTCATCAGTATCGCCATCGTGCCACCTTCCGAAATGCCCAAGACGTCGGCGCGTTCACATCCGGCCGCATCCATGACCGCGCGCAGGTCGTCGACCGACTCCTCCAACGTCGACGCGTGCATCGCCGGATCCGAGAGGCCAGTGCCTCGCTTGTCGAAGGTGACGACGCGCCGGAAGGACGCGAGCCGCGAATAGAAATGGACGACCGACGGCTCCTCCCACATGATGTCGAGGTGCGAGATGAAGCCGGGCGCGACGACGAGGTCGGGCCCCTGTCCGGTCACCGAGAAAGCGATGTTCAGATCGCCGCTCTTGGCGTAGTGGATGTTTTGCGCCCTGCCCCCCACGTTCATGGTCGAACCTTACGCGGGGTGTACGCGCTGACCGTTGCAGAACTGTGAGTCCGGCGGCAGCTCCGTGCCGCGCGACCCGCACAACAGCCCGGCTGATGGCACCGCACCGCGACCGTCCCTGGTGCCGTCCACGTCAGTATCGTGTCACCGCTGGTCAGCGATGTCCGTCATATCGCCGTGCCATCTGCGAGACGAAGTTCTGAGACCCTCGAATGTCGTCTATTTCGAGACGTCGGGCTTCTGACCGCCGGACGACCGTGCCTTATCGCTAGCGACTGCTTGGCGATTGGTGGTGAGGGCGAGCTCCAACGAGCGTCCGACGTCGCCGGTTTCCAGGCTCCACACGAAGGCCGCGCGCAGGTTATCCATCTCCTCCTCTGCCTGTTCGACACGCCGCTCATGATCGGTGCGCGCCGGCGCGTCGAGCAGGGCGGCCATTGCGGTGTAGTGGTCGCGATACCGCGAGCGGACGGGATCGGCCTCGCCGGACTCCGCCAGAACCCGCCGGTGTGTGCTGGCTGGTGACGGTGGCTGGCGCAGTTTCTCGATGAGGGACCTCGATGATGGCAGCTCGGCCGGACCGGCGGACCGGTCCTCGGCCCCCAGCCACGTGATAACTGCGGTGCTGCGTCGATCGTGAACGGTCGGCTGGCGCGGTTTGGTCGTTACTGTGCAGTTGTGGAAGCGCTGGAGCCGGCCCACGGCGCAGACGTGGGAAGGGGTGTCGCTGCGTCTCTGCTGGCGAATGTGTCCAGCCTGGCCGAGGACATGCACAGGTACATCGTCGAGCGGATACCGGAGGTCGGCGGGGACGCCGAGCTTCGTGGCCTGACCCTGGGATCGTGCTCGTCGAATCTCGAAGCGGTACTTTCGATGTTCCGTCACGGGATTGACGTAGCGGCCGCGGAGGCGCCGGTAACGGCGCTCGAACATGCGCGAGCGATGGCATCACGAGGGCACAGCGTCGATGTGATGCTGCGGTTCTATCGGTTGGGTCATGAGTACTTCACCGAGAAACTTTCCGACTCGCTCACAGAATGGATCGACGATCCCACTGTCGCGCTGAGGACGTTTATCGATCTCGAGCGCTTCGGGTTTCGATACATCGACCGCATCTCCAGTCTGGTGGCTGCCGA
>CAWBBH010000015.1:0-125368 GCA_963786995.1 uncultured Actinomycetota bacterium
CATCGCTGGTGCAGGTCACCAATCCCGATCCGGCGGCCATGGACCACCGTCGCCGGACCGAGAAGGTCACGCGCGGCTGAGGCGCTACTTCAGCAGCGCCCGTGACATCACGACGCGCTGAATCTGGTTGGTGCCCTCGTAGATCTGGGTGATCTTGGCGTCGCGCATCATGCGCTCGACCGGGAAGTCCTGCGTGTAGCCCGCGCCGCCGAACAACTGCACGGCATCTGTGGTCACCTCCATGGCGACGTCGGAGGCGAAGCACTTCGACGCCGAGGAGATGAAGCCCAACGCTTCGCCGCGCTCGGCGCGGGCCGCCGCGGTGTAGACCATCAACCGCGCCGCCTCGACCTTCATCGCCATGTCGGCGAGCATGAACTGCACACCCTGGAAGTCGCTGATCGGCTTGCCGAACTGCTTGCGGTCCTTGGTGTATGCGATCGCCGCGTCCAGCGCGCCCTGCGCGATGCCGACGGCCTGGGCGCCGATCGTCGGGCGGGTGTGGTCGAGCGTGCGCAGCGCGGTCTTGAAGCCGGTACCGGGCTCGCCGATGATGCGGTCACCGGGGATCCGGCAGTTCTCGAAGTAGAGCTCAGTGGTCGGCGAGCCCTTGATCCCGAGCTTGCGCTCCTTCGGCCCGACCGTGAAACCCTCGTCGTCGCGGTGCACCATGAACGCCGAGATGCCGTTGGCGCCCTTGTCCGGATCGCTGGACGCCATCACCGTGTACCAGGTCGACTTGCCGCCGTTGGTGATCCAGGCCTTGGTGCCGTTGAGGATCCACGAGTCGCCGTCCTCGCGTGCGCGGGTTCGCATCGCCGCCGCGTCGCTGCCCGCTTCGCGTTCCGAGAGCGCGTAGGAGGCCATCGCCTCGCCCGAGGCGATCGACGGCAGCACCTGCTTCTTGAGCTCGTCCTGCCCGAAAGGATCAGCCCCATCGTGCCGAGCTTGTTGACCGCCGGGATCAGGGACGACGCCGCGCACACCCGGGCGACCTCTTCGATCACGATGCATGTCGCCACCGAGTCCGCGCCCTGGCCGTCGTACTCCTCCGGCACATGCACCGCCGAGAACCCCGACTCGTTGAGGGCTTTGAGCGCCTCGTCGGGGAACCGCGAATGCTCGTCGACGTCGCCGGCGTGCGGGGCGATCTCCTTCTCGCACAGATCGCGCAGCACGGCGCGCAACTCGTCGTGCTCCTCGGGCAGCTTGAACACGTCGAAATCAGGGTTATCAGCCATCAGAACTCCTTGCTACTCGCAGTAACTTTACCGTCGATCCCAGCACCCGGTCCCGCAGGGCGGCGTCCTTCTCCAGGACCGATGCGCCGAGCTCCTCCTGGAACGCCTCGATCCGCTTGCGAAGCCGACCATCGGCGGCGCCGAGTATGCGCACGGCGAGCAGTCCCGCGTTGCGGGCCCCACCGATCGAAACCGTCGCCACCGGAACGCCTGCGGGCATCTGCACGATCGACAGCAGCGAGTCGAGACCGTCGAGTTTGGCCAATGGCACCGGAACACCGATCACCGGCAGCGCCGTCGCCGACGCCACCATCCCCGGCAGGTGAGCGGCTCCCCCGGCGCCGGCGATGATCACCTCGATGCCGCGGTCGGCCGCCGTGCGCGCGTAATCGAGCATGCGGTCGGGCGTGCGATGCGCCGACACCACGCCGACCTCGAACGGAATCTCGAACTCCGCAAGTGCATGCGCAGCGGCCTCCATCACCGGCCAGTCGCTGTCGCTGCCCATGATCAGGCCGACGCTGGCGCGCTCATCGGCCATGTCCGTCCCATCCGTCGGTCCACTCCGCATGCGACAACCAGTGTGCCGCCCGCCTGGCCCGTTCACGCAACTTCTCGACGTCTTCGCCTACGATGTTGACGTGCCCGATCTTGCGGCCGGGCCGCTCCTCCTTGCCGTACAGGTGCACCTTCGCGTCGGGAATCCGGCCGAACAGATGGTGCAGTCGTTCGTCCATCCCCATCGCCGGCTTCTCCGGTGCGCCAAGCAAATTGGCCATCACCGTGACCGGCGCGACGGGGCTGGTGTCGCCGAGCGGATAGTCGAGCACCGCTCGCAGGTGCTGCTCGAACTGGCTCGTGGTCGCGCCGTCCATCGTCCAGTGCCCAGAGTTGTGCGGCCGCATCGCCAGCTCGTTGACCACCAGCTCACCGTCGACGGTCTCGAACAACTCGACGGCCAGCACGCCGACCACGCCGAGTTCGTCGGCCAGCCGCAACGCCAACTGCCCTGCCGCGCTGGCAGTCTCGGCACTCAGACCTTGTGCGGGTGCGATCACCTCGACGCAGATGCCGTCGCGCTGCACGGTTTCGACGATCGGCCATGCGGCGCCCTGGCCGAACGGCGACCTGGCCACCAGCGCCGCCAACTCCCGCCGCATCGCGACCCGTTCCTCGACCAGCACTGATTCCCTCGGCGAGATTGCGGCGCGCGAATTCGCGCGCCTCGTCGAGGTCGCGGGCCAGCAGCACGCCGCGGCCGTCGTAGCCGCCCCGCGCCGTCTTCAGCACGATCGGCTCGCCGGGCGCGAACGCCTCCAACTGCGAGGGGTCGGTCACCTCGGCGTAGCGCGGAATCGGCGCCCCGATGGCTTCCAGCCGCCTTCGCATCACCAGCTTGTCCTGGGCGTGGATCAGCGCCTCCGGCGGCGGGGCCACGTTGACACCCTCGGCGACCAGCTTCTCGAGCAACTCTGTCGGCACGTGTTCGTGGTCGAAGGTGAACGCCTGGGCTGCCTTCGGCCGCGCGGCGCAGCGCGTCGAGATCGGTGTGCGATCCGATCACCACATCGGGTGTGACCTGAGCCGCGGGATCGTCGGGTGTGACGGCGAGCACACGAAGCGTCTGCCCGAGCGCGATAGCGGACTGATGGGTCATCCTGGCCAGCTGTCCGCCGCCGATCATGGTCACTTTGGGTGTCGGCACAGCCTTCATGGTGTCACGTCGGCGTCATGGCTGACCTGCGCGGGTGCGCGTGAAAGCCGTCTTTTCCGTACACTCGCTTGTCGTGTCCTTCACCGATGCCACGATCGCGCGGTTGCCCCGCCCGATCCGGCCTTACTTTGAACGGCACCACGAACTCATCAAGTTTGCCATCGTCGGTGCGACGACGTTCGTCATCGACTCGGCGGTCTTCTACACGCTGAAGTTGACGGTGCTCGAGCCCAAGCCGGTGACCGCGAAGATCATCGCGGGCATCGTCGCCGTGATCGCCTCCTACATCCTCAACAGGGAGTGGAGCTTCCAGAACCGGGGCGGCCGCGAACGTCACCACGAGGCGCTGCTGTTCTTCGGGTTCAGCGGCGTCGGCGTGCTGCTGTCCATGGCTCCGCTGTGGTTCTCCAGCTACGTCCTGCTTCTGCGTGTGCCCGACGTGTCGCTGATGACGGAGAACATCGCCGACTTCGTCTCCGCCTACATCGTCGGCAACCTGTTGCAGATGGCATTCCGGTTCTGGGCGTTCCGGCGCTGGGTGTTCCCCGACGAGTTCGGCCGCGACCCGGAGAAGGCGCTGGAGGCCACGCTCACCGGCGGCGGCATCGCCGAGGCGATGGAGGATGTGCACGAGGCGCACGATCCGTCGCTCGGCACCGCGCTGGGCTCCACCAACGTCACCCCGATCGAGCGTGCGCGCCGTCAGCGCCTGCCGGAGGACCGGCTGTCGGACTCCTCGCCGCCGAGCGTGTCGAAGACTTCGTGATACAGCAGCGAGTGGACGCGCTCCACTTGCGGAATGTCGTGGAACTCCAGCGGATCCTGTGACGCCGACTCGATGATCAGCGTGCCGGTGCGCACCATCCGGTCGATGAGTCCGTGCCGGAACTCCACGCTGTTGATCCGCGCCAACGGAATGTCGATGCCCTGACGGGTGAGGACGCCGTGGCGGAACATCACCCGACGGTCGGTGATGACGAAGTGTGTCGTCAGCCAGTTCAGGAACGGCCAGACGGTCAGCCATCCGACGAGCAGCAGCCAGACGGCCAGGATGACCAGATGCACGACCGTCTTCGCGGTGCCCCAGTTCTGCGTATTGACCACCGCGGCGCCGAAAGCCGCCGCCGCCGAGGCGACGAGCAACAGCAACACCGGGCCGATGAGCCGCTTCCAGTGCGGGTGGCGATGAAGCACCACCCTCTCGTCGGCGGCCAGCACGTTATCGGGATAACCCACGTGCAGAACTCTATGGGTTGGCCGGCCGCAAATGCGTGATATCGCCTGCGGAGACGGTCACCACCTCTTCACCGGTGTCGATGCGCAGCCTGCCGATCCCGTCGACGTCTTCGGCAACGCCGGAGACGGTGCGGTCGCCAGGCAGGCTGACCCGCACCCGGTTGCCGATGGTCACGCTGCGCGAGCGGTAGTCGGCGACGAGCGCGGCGTCGGCGCCGTCGGCAGCGCGCCAGGCGTCGACGCGGGCGGCGAGGTGACCCAGCACCGCCTCGGTGAGGACCCCACGGTCGACGGTGGCGCCGAGCAGCGCCAGCGACGTGGCGGCGGGATCGGGGGCCTCGGTGACATTGAGGCCGAGACCGATGACCACGACAGGTGCGGGCGCGGCCACCTCCGCGAGGATGCCTGCAAGCTTCCCGGCGCCGGAAGCCGAACTGTCGCGGCCCGCGACGGCCAGAACGTCGTTGGGCCACTTGAGCCCGGCTTTCACGCCGGTGACGTCGGCGACCGCGTCCACCACAGCGACGCCGGTGAGCAGCGGCAGCCAGCCCCACGCCTCGCTGGGTACGGTGCCGGCGCCGACTCCGGCCGACAGCGCGATCTGCGAGCCCGGCGGCGTCGACCAGCTTCTGCCGTGCCTGCCGCGGCCCGCGGTTTGCGACTCGGCGATCAGTACCGCACCGTCGATGTCCTCACCTGCGGCGGCCCGCGCCAGCAGGTCGGCATTGGTGGAGCCGGTCTGGTCAACGGTGTCGATGCGCCACGGTCCGCTTTTCATCGGATGAGCCTATGTCGATACCATCGACGACCATGACGAGCGTTTCCGACCACAGTGCCGAGCCGTCCGCCGAGCACACGATCGACATCCACACCACCGCGGGCAAGCTGGCCGACCTGCGCAGGCGGACCGAAGAAACGCTGCACCCGGTCGGCGAGAAGGCGGTCGAGAAGGTCCACGCCAAGGGCAAGCTGACCGCCCGCGAGCGCATCCTGGCGCTGCTCGACGAGGACTCCTTCGTCGAACTCGACGCGCTGGCCCGCCACCGCAGCGTCAACTTCGGCCTGCAGGAGAACCGGCCGCTGGGCGACGGCGTGGTCACCGGCTACGGCACCATCGACGGCCGCGACGTCTGCATCTTCAGCCAGGACGCCACGGTGTTCGGCGGCAGCCTCGGCGAGGTGTACGGCGAGAAGATCGTCAAGGTGCAGGAGCTGGCGCTCAAGACCGGCCGCCCGCTGATCGGCATCAACGACGGCGCGGGCGCCCGCATCCAAGAGGGCGTCGTCTCACTCGGCCTGTACAGCAACATCTTTCACAACAACATCCAGGCCTCGGGCGTCATCCCGCAGATCTCGCTGATCATGGGCGCCGCAGCGGGCGGCCACGTCTACTCCCCCGCCCTGACCGACTTCGTCGTCATGGTCGACCAGACCAGCCAGATGTTCATCACCGGGCCGGACGTCATCAAGACGGTCACCGGCGAAGAGGTGACGATGGAGGAGCTCGGCGGCGCGCACACCCACATGGCCAAGTCGGGCCTCGCGCACTACGTCGCCTCCGGCGAGCAGGACGCCTTCGACTACGTCCGCGACCTGCTGAGCTACCTGCCGAGCAACAACTACGCCGATCCGCCGCGCTATCCCGCCGAGGTGCCCGAGGGCGCCATCGAGGACACCCTCACCGAGGAGGACCTCGAGCTCGACACGCTGATCCCGGACTCGCCGAACCAGCCCTACGACATGCACGAGGTCATCACCCGCATCCTCGACGACGACGAGTTCCTCGAGGTGCAGCAGGGCTACGCGACCAACATCCTCGTCGGCTTCGGCCGCGTCGACGGCCGCCCGGTCGGCATCGTGGCCAACCAGCCCACCCAGTTCGCCGGCTGCCTGGACATCAACGCCTCGGAGAAGGCGGCCCGGTTCATCCGGACCTGCGACTGCTTCAACATCCCGATCGTGATGCTGGTCGACGTGCCCGGCTTCCTGCCCGGCACCGAGCAGGAATACAACGGCATCATCCGGCGCGGCGCCAAGCTGCTCTACGCCTACGGCGAGGCCACCGTCGCCAAGATCACCGTGATCACCCGCAAGGCCTACGGCGGCGCCTACTGCGTCATGGGCTCCAAGGAGATGGGCGCCGACGTCAACGTCGCGTGGCCGACCGCCCAGATCGCCGTCATGGGCGCCTCCGGCGCGGTCGGGTTCGTCTACCGCCAGCAGCTCAAGGAAGCCGCCAAGGAGGGCCGCGACGTCGACGCGCTGCGGCTGGAGCTGCAGCAGGACTACGAGGACACCCTCGTCAACCCCTACATCGCCGCCGAGCGCGGATACGTCGACGCGGTCATCCCGCCGTCGCACACCAGGGGTTACGTCGCCACCGCCCTGCGGCTGCTGGAACGCAAGATCACCCAGACGCCGCCCAAGAAGCACGGGAACATACCGCTGTGAGCAAAGACGAACACCACATCACCGAGGTCAGCGACCCGCGGGAGATGACCATCGACGAGCCTGCTCACCAGGGCGTCGAGGAGATCAAGATCGTCAAGGGTGCAGCCCACCACCGAGGAGCTCGCCGCCCTCGTCGCGGTGCTGAGCGCCGCAGGAGGCGGCCGCGATCGAGCCGGGCCCGCAGGAGCTCAATCTGTGGGGCCATCCGGTGGACAAGCTGCGCTTCGCGCCGATCAGCTGGCAGCTGGTGACCCTCAAGGAGCGGACACACATGCGCCGATGACGCGCGTCGTCCTCGCCTCGGCCTCACCCGGCAGGCGAATGGTGTTGCGCCAGGCCGGAATCGATCCCGGTCGTGGTCGTCTCAGGCGTCGACGAGGACGCGGTCATCGCCGCGCAGGGCACTGACGCCGACCCCGGCGGACGTCGCCAATGCGCTCGCCGCCGCCAAGGCCGAGCAGGTCGTGGCCGACCTCGAACCGACTCTGGCGTCGGATTGCGTTGTGATCGGCTGTGATTCGATGTTGTTGGTCGACGGCGCCCTGCGCGGCAAGCCGGAGTCGATCGATGAGGCGCGGCGGCAGTGGGAGTCGATGACGCGGACGCCCCGGCATCCTGCATTCCGGCCACTGCGTCATCCGGCTGCGCGACGGCACGGTGACCCACCGCGAGGTCCAATGCGGCACGACCACAGTTCATTTCGGTACACCGACGGATGACGAGCTGACGGCGTATCTGGCCAGCGGCGAGTCGCTGCGGGTGGCGGGCGCCTTCACGATCGACGGCCTCGGCGGCTGGTTCGTCGACGGCATCGACGGCGATCCGTCGAACGTGATCGGCCTTTCGCTGCCCACGATGCGCAGACTTTTCACCCGCGTGGGGCTCTCGATCGGCGAACTCTGGGCTGATAACCCGCTGTAGGCTCGTGGTGTGCCACTTCCTCCAGATCCCGATCCCAGTCTCGCCTCGTACGCCCACCCGGAACGCCTGGTCACACCCGACTGGCTGTCGGGCAATCTCGGCAGGCCGGGGCTGGCCGTCGTCGAGTCCGACGAGGACGTCCTGCTCTACGACACCGGCCACATCCCCGGTGCGGTGAAGATCGACTGGCACACCGACCTCAACGATCCACACGTGCGCGACTACATCGACGGCGCGCAGTTCGCCGAGCTGATGAACCGCAAGGGCATCTCCCGCGACGACACCGTGGTCATCTACGGCGACAAGAGCAACTGGTGGGCGGCCTACGCGCTGTGGGTGTTCACCCTGTTCGGCCACCCCGACGTGCGACTGCTCGACGGCGGGCGCGACCTGTGGATCTCCGACGGCCGCGACACCACGCTCGACGTGCCGGCCAAGCAGACCAGCGGCTACCCCGTCGTCGAGCGCGACGACGCGCCGATCCGGGCGTTCAAGGACGACGTGCTGGGCATCCTCGGCGTCGCAGCCGCTGATCGACGTCCGCTCCCCGCAGGAGTACACCGGCGAGCGCACCCACATGCCGGACTACCCCGAAGAGGGCGCGCTGCGCGGTGGGCACATCCCGACCGCCCGCTCGATCCCGTGGGCCAAGGCCGCACAGGACAACGGCCGGTTCCGCAGCCGCGAGGAGCTCGACGAGCTGTACGGCTTCCTGCAGCGCCGACGACAAGACCATCGTGTACTGCCGCATCGGTGAGCGGTCCAGCCACACGTGGTTCGTGCTGACCCACCTGCTCGGCAAAGAGGGCGTGCGCAACTACGACGGCTCGTGGACCGAGTGGGGCAACGCGGTGCGGGTGCCCGTCGCCGTCGGAGAGGAACCAGGCGCCGCGCCATGAGCATGCCTGCGCCGCTGGCCGAGGTGGTGTCGGACTTCAAGGAGGTCGCCGGCCAGGACAAGCTGCAGCTGCTCCTCGAGTTCGCGGGCGAGCTACCTCCGCTTCCCGCCGACCTCGAGGAAGCGGCGATGGAGCCGGTGCCCGAATGCCAGTCGCCGCTGTTCCTGCACGTCGACGCCGGCGACCGCGACCACGTCCGGCTGTACTTCAGCGCACCGCCCGAGGCGCCGACGACGCGCGGCTTCGCCTCGATCCTCGCCCAGGGGCTCGACAAGCAGTCCGCCGACGACATCCTCGCCGTGCCCGACGACTTCTACGGCGAGCTCGGCCTGGCCGCGTTGATCAGCCCGCTGCGGCTGCGCGGCATGTCGGCGATGCTGGCCCGGATCAAGAAGCACCTGCGCTGACGAACACGGCGCCGAGCGCTCATCGTCGTACGCTTTTCGACGCCGAAACCGTACCCAGTTGAGCGCTCGCGCTGCTGCTTGGCATCGCGATCCGCGGCACTTCCCAATCCGCCGCGCGAGGGTCAATTGGGGTCGCCGCGGCGCTGGCGCTTAAACTGCGCGGGATACATTCTTAAAGACGTTTCTTAGATAAGCCGAAGACGCCAAGTCGATCAGGAGGCGCAGTGCCCAGTCACGCCAGCTCACGCATCCAGAAGGTGCTGGTAGCCAATCGCGGAGAGATCGCCGTTCGGGTGATCCGCGCGGCCAAGGACGCCGGGATCCCGAGCGTGGCCGTGTACGCCGAACCCGACGCCGACGCCCCACACGTGCGGCTCGCCGACGAGGCATTCGCACTCGGCGGCCAGACCTCCGCGGAGTCCTACCTCGACTTCGGCAAGCTGCTCGACGCGGCCGAGAAGTCGGGCGCCAACGCCATCCACCCGGGCTACGGATTCCTCTCGGAGAACGCCGATTTCGCGCAGGCGGTGCTCGATGCGGGCCTGATCTGGATCGGCCCGAGCCCGCAGTCCATCCGCGACCTCGGCGACAAGGTCACCGCGCGCCACATCGCCGCACGCGCAAAGGCGCCGCTGGTTCCCGGCACCCCGGATCCGGTGAAGGACGCCGACGAGGTCGTCGCGTTCGCCAAGGAGTACGGCGTGCCGGTGGCGATCAAGGCGGCATTCGGCGGCGGCGGCCGCGGCATGAAGGTCGCCCGCACCATCGAGGAGATCCCCGAGCTGTTCGACTCGGCCACCCGCGAGGCGGTCGCGGCGTTCGGCCGCGGTGAGTGCTTCGTCGAGCGCTACCTGGACAAGCCGCGCCACGTCGAGGCGCAGGTGATCGCCGATACGCACGGCAACGTGGTGGTCGCAGGCACCCGCGACTGCTCGCTGCAGCGCCGTTTCCAGAAGCTGGTCGAGGAGGCGCCCGCGCCGTACCTGACCGACGCGCAGCGCAAGGAGATCCACGAGTCCGCCAAGCGCATCTGCAAGGAGGCCGGCTACTACGGCGCGGGCACCGTCGAGTACCTCGTCGGCCAGGACGGCCTGATCTCGTTCCTCGAGGTCAACACCCGTCTTCAGGTGGAGCATCCGGTGACCGAGGAGACCGCGGGCATCGACCTGGTCCGCCAGCAGTTCCGCATCGCCAACGGCGAGGCCCTCGACATCACCGAGGACCCGACGCCGCGCGGGCACTCCATCGAGTTCCGCATCAACGGCGAGGACGCGGGCCGCGGCTTCCTGCCCGCCCCCGGCCCCGTCACCCGGTACGAGACTCCCGACCGGCCCCGGCGTGCGGCTGGACTCCGGCGTCGAGACCGGTTCGGTGATCGGCGGTCAGTTCGACTCGATGCTGGCCAAGCTGATCGTCACCGGCGCGAATCGCCAGGAGGCGCTGGAGCGCTCCCGCCGCGCACTCGACGAGTTCATCGTCGAGGGTCTGGCCACCGTCATCCCGTTCCACCGCGCCGTGGTCTCCGATCCGGCCTTCATCGGCGACGACAACGGCTTCACCGTGCACACCCGCTGGATCGAGACCGAGTGGGACAACCAGATCGAGCCGTTCACCGGCGGTGAGCCGATCGACGAGGAGGACACCATCCCGCGTCAGACGGTCGTCGTCGAGGTGGGCGGCCGCAGGCTCGAGGTGTCGCTGCCCGGCGATCTGGCCATCGGCAACGGCGGCGGCGCGGCCGCCCCCGGCGTGGTCCGCAAGAAGCCCAAGCCCCGCAAGCGCGGTTCGCACGGCGGCGCAGCGGCATCCGGCGACGCGGTGACCGCCCCGATGCAGGGCACCGTGGTCAAGGTCGCCGTCGAGGAGGGTCAGGAGGTCGCCGCGGGCGACCTGGTGGTCGTGCTCGAGGCGATGAAGATGGAGAACCCCGTCACCGCGCACAAGGACGGCACCATCACCGGCCTTGCGGTCGAACCCGGCGCGGCCATCACCCAGGGCACCGTGCTCGCCGAGATCAAGTCGGCCGCCGAGTAGTCGGGAAGGCGTCAGTCCGGGGTCACCAGGCTGCGCTGGTGCAGCCGGGTGCCGAAGTACTCGGCCTCCCGGTCGACGACGACGTCCTTGGACTCGCCGCGTCGCGCCAGCGAGTCGCGCGCCATCTGCTCGAACGAGATCTTCTGTGGCCCACCGATGTTCACGCAGCCGTTCAGCGGCTGCGCAGCCGCGGCACGGGTGAGGACCGAGACCACCTTCCAGGCCGGGATCGGCTGGATCAACGCGTCGGGCACACGCACTTCGTCGCCGGCGACGAGCGAATCGGTGATCTGATCGGCGAACTCGACGAACTGGGTGGCGCGCACGAACGTGTACGGCAGACCCGAACCGGCGATGATCTTCTCCTGGGCGACCTTGGCGCGCATGTATCCGCTGTCCGGCAGTTCGTCCTGCCCGACGATCGTCAACGCGA
This sequence comes from uncultured Actinomycetota bacterium, assembly GCA_963786995.1. Classification (GTDB taxonomy): domain Bacteria; phylum Actinomycetota; class Actinomycetes; order Mycobacteriales; family Mycobacteriaceae; genus Mycobacterium. Next base: position 11,337 of record CAWBBH010000015.1, read on the forward strand.
CGTAATGGCGCACGCCCGCCGTCTTCGCCGCTGCGGTGAGGTTCGCTGCCGACGTGGTGAAGAAGTTCATCACGGCGCCGTCCTCGAACGACGGCGAGTTCACCACATCGACCACCACGTCGGCGCCGTCGAGCGCGTCGGCGAGGCCGTCGCCGGTGAGGACGTCGACACCGGTGCTGCGGGAGGCGGCGACGACCTCGTGACCGCCGGCGGTCAGCGATTCGACGAGCTGTGTTCCGATCAGTCCGCTGGCCCCGATCACTGCGATCTTCATGCCTACTATTACCTCCCGTGGACCCCGTGGAAATCAATGCCGGCGCTTGGTATCTGCGCGGTGTGCGTTCGGATACCTGCTACCGGTGGGACGTCTGCGAACCGATCACGGGAGACGTCGTCGCGGAGGTGACGCTGGATCCGGCTACGGCGACGCTGTCGTCCGTCGGCGACAACACCGAAGCCATCGAGGTGGCGGAGCGGGCGGTGCGCGGCTTCGCCGGACAGGCGCTGGGCATCACGGTTGCCCGATTGACGTCGATGTCGGCGCCCGTCGCGAGGTCGGCGCAGTCGACTGCCACCACGTCGCTGCGGGAGCGCAGGAACGCCCGCGCGCCCTCGTCACCGTGCAGGGTGGCAAGAAGTTGCGCCCAGTGCCGACGCCCGATGACGACGGGATGCCCCGGCCGCTCTCCGTAGCAGGCCCGCGCGATGCCCGACCCGGAGGCGCGCGCGGCGTCCAGAACCCGGCGGACCGGGTCGGCACCGATGTCTGGCGTGTCGACTGTCAGCACGACGGCGTAGTCGGCGGACCCGGCCGAAAGCGCCGAGATTCCCGCCCGCAGCGACGCGCTCATCCCCTCGGCCCAGTCGGTGGCCGTCACCGGCCGCGCGGGTGCGGGCACGTCGACGACGGCCGCGCCGAGCACCACGACGATGTCGTCGCACCCGCCGTCGTCAAGCGCGGCGACCGCGTTGCGAAGCCATCGCCCCTCGCCGGCAAGCACCTTCGGCATACCGAACCGGGTGCCCGCGCCCGCGGCAAGCACGATGCCGCCGACGTGGACTGTCATGGCACCAGTGTGACCGGCCTTTGCGCGAAACGGCTACACACCTTTCGCATTGCGGATTTTCGACAATTTTGACATTCGCCGACGCATCGGAACGAGCCCCGACTCGCCGTGCTGACCAGGCTTTATGAGCAATCCGAATTTGGTGATTGACAGAACCACTGCGCATGGGCGTAGGGTCAACGCAGGTTGAGTTTGCAGCCAAGGGATACGTCATCGACGTGCAGGGGTATGGAACTTTCTGCAGCGATGGGCTTTGAGGATCCAGGGCCTTGAACTTTTGACGTGATCCACAGTTCGAAAATTGCTTCGACTGATGGAGTCACAAATCATGTCTACTGCCATTACCACCAATCGACCCGTCGACCGGCGGGACAGCAGCGCAGCGTCGTTCACGACGCGGTGGCTGCAGCCGTCGGTCGCGGTGATCACCGCCATCGGCGAACTGGATGCATCCAACGCCCAGGAGCTCGTCGACTACGCGCTGCGCGACGCGGACCGCACCCGGCGACTGGCGCTCGACCTGACCGGCGTCGACTTCTTCGGCACCGCAGGCTTCTCCGCGCTGCACACCTTCAACGTCCGGTGCGCGGGCGCCGGTGTCGAGTGGGTGCTGGTGCCGAGCACCGCGGTCAGCAGACTGCTTCGCATCTGCGATCCGGATTCGACGTTGCCGTTCGCGGCCACGATGTCTGCTGCGCTGTCGCAGCTTCAGGCCGACCAGCGCCGGTTACTGCAGCTGGTCACGGAGCCGAGCTAGCGACTTCGCCAGCAGCCGCGACACATGCATCTGTGAGATGCCGACGCGTTCGGCGATCTGAGTCTGGGTCAACGATTCGAAGAACCTGAGCAGCAGCACCGTGCGCTCGCGTTCCGGCAGCGCTTCGAGCAAGGGGCGCAGAGCTTCTCGGTTCTCGATCTGATCCAGGCTGAGATCGACGTCGCCGAGGGTGTCGGCGATCGCGGGCGCGTCCTCGGTGCCGCTCCCACCGCCGCTGTCGATCGACAGCGTGTTGTAGGAGCTGCCTGCGACCAGACCCTCGACGACCTCGTCGCGGTCCATGCCGAGTTCGGCGGCGAGTTCGGTCGGGGTGGGGGCACGACCGAGCCGTTGCGACAGTTCCGCGGTCGCCGCGCCGAGGCGCAGGTGCAGTTCCTTGAGCCGGCGCGGCACCTTCACCGACCAGCTGTTGTCGCGGAAGTGCCTGCGCACCTCGCCCATGATCGTCGGCACGGCGAAGGACACGAAGTCCGAGCCGGCGTCGACGTCGAAGCGGATCACGGCGTTGACGAGGCCGACACGGGCGACCTGAACGAGGTCGTCGCGCGGCTCACCGCGCCCGTCGAACCGGCGAGCAATGTGGTCGGCCAGCGGAAGGCAGCGCTCGACGATCCGGTCGCGTTGCCGGACGAACTTGGCGGAGTCGTCCGGCAAGCCCTGTAATTCGCGGAACATGTCGGCGACATCCGCGTATTCAGAGTTCGATCGTGACGAACCCTGGGACCGCTGCGGACTCACCTGAGCGAACTCGCTCGCCTCGTCGTCATGGATATGCCGAACAACCGGCCCTCTTCGGCGCCCCGGCCGTCCTGGAAGGTTTTCACTTCATCGGTCAGCGAGCTCAGCACGTGCCAGCTGAAGCTGCCCGGAGTCAGGATGTCCTGGCTCTTGCATGTAGTCGACGCCTCGACCACCACCTCGGTATCCCGGGGACGGACGACGAGCACGAGGGTGGAGTCCGGCATGGCTGACCGGATCAACCTCGTGCAGGCTTCGTCGACAGCGAGTCGGAGGTCGGACACCGCGTCGAAGTCGAGATCCTCGAATGTGCCGATGGCGGCGACGACGGTGCGCACCACGGCAAGATTTTCCAGTTGCGCCGAAACGCGGACCTCGACTGAACGATCACCGCGTTGATGACCGTTGTTGTTGTGCTCGTCTGCCATATAACCTCCCGGCAATGTCGCCCCGACATTACTCCAAGTGATATCCCAGCTAACCACCGGAGTTCCCGACAATCTGACACGTGTGATGTGACTTTCGGCGGGGTAATAACGCTGGATGATCGACTTCCAGCAGTCGCGCCGCGCGCCGATGATGCAGTGACATCGATGTCTGATACCCAACCTGAGCGAATTTGTAACGGCAGGTCTTCATGCGGCTGCGCCGAAGCGTAGTGAGCGGCCCCGGGCTCAGCCGAGTCCGGCGCGGGCGCGGATTCTCCTATCACGATCAAGACGGCAAACCCATCAGCGACGAGGCGACGCTCACCAGAATCAAGGACCTCGTCATTCCGCCTGCCTGGAAGAAAGTCTGGATCAGCCCGTATGAGAACGGCCACATCCAGGCCGTGGGAACCGACGCCGCGGGGCGCAGGCAATACCTCTATCACGAGAAGTGGCAGGAGGAACGCGCCGAGGAGAAGTTCGACCGGGTGCTGGAGATGTCGAAATCGTTGCCCGAAATGCGCAGACGCATCGCGGCTGACCTTCGCAGGCGCGGGCTCGACCGCGACCGGGTGCTGGCCCTGGCTCTGCAACTCCTCGACCTCGGCTATTTCCGCGCCGGCGGCGAGCAGTACGCCGAGGAGAACAACTCCTTCGGCATCTCGACGTTGCTGTGCGAGCACGTCTCGCTGCAGCGAGAAGCGGTCGAGTTCGACTTCCCCGCCAAGAGCGGGGTCCGCCGCACGCTGCTGATCGACGACCCCGAGGTGGTGCGTTCGGTGCGCGCGCTGCTGCGGCGGCCGAACAGGACCGATCGCTTCCTGTCCTGCCGTAGCGCGAACGAATGGCGCGACATCCACTCCGACGATCTCAACGCGAGGTTCAAGGAACTCGTCGGCGCCGAGTACACCGTGAAGGATCTGCGAACCTGGCACGGCACGGTGCTGGCGGCCGCGGCCTTCGTCGACACCGATCCGCCGGTGAACAAGACCGTCATCAAGCGGGTGGAGTCCGCGGTGATGAAAGAGGTCTCCGAAGAGCTGGGCAACACGCCCGCGGTGGCCCGCAGTTCGTATGTCGACCCCCGGGTTGTCGAGGGCTACGAGAAGGGCATGACCATCGCCGCAGGCGTGCGTCGCGCCGACCGGGTCAAGAACGCCGGTGAGAAGCAGGCGATTCTGGAGGACAGCACCGCGCGGCTGATCCGGAAGGTGGCGCGCGGCTAGAAACCGCCGGGGACGCCGTTGCCGATATAGCGCAGCCCGGCGTCCGCGATGACCGCGGTGTCGAGCAGGCGCTCACGCGCGTCTACTTCAGATGGAGCGCACAGAGGTCATCCAGTCGACACCTGTGGATGATCCGTCTAGCCACGGTGTCGTAAATGCGCACGGTGTCCGCGGCGACCTGATCCCAGGTGTAGCGGGCGCACACTCTGTCACGGCCAGCGAGCCCAAGACTCTGCCGTAGGAACGCGTCTCGCAGCAGTGGATTGATGGCACCGGCGATCTCGCGGGGCTTCCTCGGCGCGATCAGCCTTCCCGTGACATCGTGCACGACCGTGTCCTGCATTCCGCCGACCGCCGAGGCGACCACAGGGACTCCGCTGGCCATGGCCTCCAGCGGCACGATGCCGAACGGCTCGTACCACGGGGTGCAGGCGACGACGTCAGCCGACCGGAACAACTCGGGCATGGCCGCTCTGGCAACCGCGCCGTAGAGGTGGACGCGACGCGCGACGCCCAGTTCCTTGGCGAGGGCGCGCAGCCGTTCGCCTCGGGATCGGTGGCCAGTTCGGCCTGATCCGGGCCGCCCGCGATGACCAATTCGGCATTCGGAATCGACGGCATCGCCCGGATCATGTCGTCGAAACCCTTTCGGGGCACCAGTCTCCGACACTGAGAATCCGATGCTTGGCGGTCTTCGTCGCGATCGGGCCGTCCGGTGTGAACACGTCCTTGTCGACCCCGCACGGCACCACCGACGTGCGCGCACGCGACCGGCCCATCCGCATCAACTCGAAAACCTCGTCGCTGCATGTCGCGGCCACCCAGGTGGCGGTCCTGGCCACCATCGCCTCAAGCCGCAGCCGGTCGGGTGGACTGGTGTCCTGGGCACCTTGATGTCGACGCTCCACCACGCCGAGCGCGTGAAAGGTCTGCACGGCGGGCAACCCCAGATGCCGAGCCGCCAACTGGGTCGCGATGCCCGACATCCAGAAGTGGGCGTGCGTGACTTGCGGCCGGTAGGCATCCCAGTGCGCATCGAGATATTGCGCGAACGGACCCATGTGCTGCAGTAGTTCGTCTTTCGGCAACGGCTCTGCGGGTCCGGCCGGCACATGAACCACCGTGTATCCGTGGGGTGCTTCGACCTCCTCGGGCAGGTCCGGGTCGTCGCGACGGGTGTACACCGTCACATCGTGCCCTCGACGCACCAACGCGGCCGACAACTCGGCGACGTGCACGTTCTGTCCGCCTGCATCTGCTCCACCAAGCACGGCCAACGGGCTCGCCTGCTCGGAGACCATCGCGATCTTCATCGGTCTCCTCTCATCGAGGTCATGCACACCGTTCTTCGATCACTTCGTCCCACTCGGCGAGGAAGCGATCGAGTGCGGAGTGCGGTGTTGCGTATTCACGGGCGGCCTTGCCGCACCGAAGCCGCTGCGGCATGGTCTGTTTCGAAGTCGTGAAGTGCTTGCGCCAGGGAGTGCACAACGGCGCTGACACGCTGGCCTCGTCCGGGACGAAGGGGGGCGTACCGAACGCTGCCACAGCAACGGTGAGCATGCGGATGCGCCCCAAGCCATGTCCGGCGCATTACCGCAGGTGAAATGGCACAAACCTCTAACGCTCGACTGTTCGCAAAGTGACTCAGAAGCGCTTCGCATATCGGATTCGACAGCGATTCTGTCTTTCGTGAATGCCATTCTCCTGGTATCCACGCTGCCACGTCGGATAGGACGCGAGCCAAACGCGACGGCATGCCCGGCCAGCTCGGTGCAAGCCACTGGAGATCGACCGCAGCCGCGCGAAGCGGCGCCTTCGCCCTGCAACTCTGGGAGCAACAGCGTTCGACCGCCGAACTGTCGAACGTGCAGGTCTGAGACGCCCGCAATGACGTGACCAAGGCGTACAAGGGAATCGCCGAACTCAAGGCCGACGACCTGGCCGGCTGGGAGGGCGTGGCGCGAGTCGGCGAGAAATCGGTGCATCTACGCCCCCGCTACACCAAGTATTCGGCCGCGCTGCGCAACGGCGGCGTTTAGCCTTCCGCGCCTCGGGAACCACCGTTGACGGGCAAGTGGTCCTGTGTGTCGCCTACGAAGTGGGCGAAACCCCAAGCTGATCGTCAGCGGAGAGGTGAAACATGACCGAGAAGAACAGTGGCCCGGCGGAAGGCGTCAAGGGCGCCGTCGAAGACGTCAAGGGCAAGGCCAAAGAAGCGGTCGGCACCGTGACCGGCCGTGACGACGTGGTCCGCGAGGGCAAGGCTCAGCAGGACAAGGCCGACGCCCAGCAGGACGCCGCCAAGAAGGAAGCCGAGGCCGACGCCGCGCGCGGCAGCGCAAAGGCAGCCGAGAAGCGGCAAGAGTCCAACCAGTAGCAGTTGGCACTGAAGAGAAGTCCCAGCCGGGAAACCGGCTGGGACTTTCTCGTGCCTGGCGCTCAGCTGCTCGGGCGCTGCCTCTGCGCGTCGGGATGTTCTGCATACCAGCGTTGTTCGATACCGCGCACCCGTCGGTGCTCGACGGCCAACCACACCAGCCCAATGGCCAGCAGCACGGCCGACACCGAACCGAACACCAGGCCGGTGCTGTGATGGTTCGTCGCGTGCGCGGCCAGAGCGCCGACGAAGGACGCCAGCGCCACGCCGATGACGATCAGCGCCGGCATGTTCTTCGTGTCGGTCATCGACTCCCCGGCATGCGGCCGGGTGGTCCTCGCATGGTCGACGGGATCTTCAGGGCTTTTCATGGCTGCTCCTTCCGCCACACTTCTTGCCCGCAATTGGGGGATGTATCCCACGGTAGAACTACCCGAAGGCGTTGGCCGCGAATCTGACATCACTGTTGGGCCGGGAACTGCTTCGTCTTCAACAGCCCAGCCAGATGGGCGGCGTTCGCGCGGCCGACGCCGTCGTCTTCGCCACCGGCTCGGGCACCTCGTCGAGGTCGTTGTAGTTCTTGCTCTGCATCGCTTCGCCGTTCCAGTACGTGTTGGCCTGGGCCGCGAACGAGAAGCCGACGTCGTTGAGGCCCTGCGCGCAGTCGGCGAACACCTTGTGAGCGCCGTCCTCGTTGCCGACGACAGAAACGAGAGCGACCTTGCCGTACATGATCGGCCTGCCTTCGTCGTCGGTCGTGGACAGATCGGCGTCGAGGCGTTCGAGCACACGCTGGGTGATGCTCGACGGATGTCCGAGCCAGACGGGAGTCGACAGCAGCACGATGTCGGCCGCGAGCACGCGGTCCCGGATCTTCGGCCATTCGTCGCCGTCACCCATGTCGGCCTCGACACCGGGCGAAATGGAGTAGTCGGCACAACGCAGCGTGTCGGTCTTCACTCCGTGACTGCGCAACTGCTGACAGACGTGCTCGGCCATCAGCTCGCTGCTCGACGGTGCGGGACTGGCTTTCAGGCTGCACACCAGCGCGACGGCGTTCAGCGATTGCTGTGAATTGTCGGGCATTGCAATGCCTTTCAGTCAGGGCATCGCGATGAGTGGCACGCTCTTGGCAAGAACCAGCAGCATCGCGGCGATCAGGAACCAACCCGCCCCCTGCCACGGCCATGCGATGCCCTGGCCCCGCCGAACCCGTGACGTCCGGTGGAATGCGCGCAAGCCGCCTGCCAACAGGATCAGCGGGGCGCCGAGGGCGAGGACGGTAGTTTGCGGTGTACCGCAGGCAAGCGCGTCGAAGGTCGATGCACCACAGGTGCCGATCCACACCTCGGCGACCGCCATCAGCACCACCGCGGCCACCGCGACGCCCGCGCCGAAGCGGACGGCGTCGATCACGCCTTCGCGGACGGCCGTGTCGCCGTGGCGCAGGTCCTCCGTTGTGCGGTACACGGCTAGCTGATTCCCCTGGTTAGGCGGCGATAAACCTCGGCTCGCGGCGTAGCGAATCGACACGCCCGCGACCCTGCGTAACCGCTGGTTGTCGGTCGGCGGACCTACCATTCGCGTCGTGATGGGCATGAGGGCGAAGGTGTACTCGCCGTCGGTGTCGCGTCGGGTCTGGCTGCCTACCTGCTCGGTGTGAGCTGGCACTGGAGCCTCGTCGCCGCGGCCGTCGTGCCTGCTGCTGCTCGCCGCCGCGCCGCGGTTCCTGGTGGCCGCCGTCAGAGGCGCGTTCACGCCGAGCCCGCGAGAGGCACCCGCGGCGTTGGCCATGTCCGGCATGGAGTTCGAGGATCACGTCGCGCGCATCGCCCGATCGTGCGGCGTGCCCGTGATCATGACCGCGGTGACCGGCGACTGGGGCGTCGACCTGGTGGTCGGTCACCGGCCCGAACGCCTTGCGGTGCAGTGCAAACGGCAGTCACGACCAGTCGGCTCGGGCGCCGTGCAGGAGGTCGTCGCAGGCGCGCCGATGCACGGCTGCACGAAGACCATGGTCGTCACCAATCACGAGTTCACCCCGGCCGCAGTCAAACTCGCCGAATTGCACGGCTGCGCGCTCGTCGGCGGGTCGGAGCTGCCGCGGCTGCGATCGATCATCCGGCGGCTCACCGAGCCGTCGGCGCCCACCGCCCTCTAGCGCAGCGCGTCCCGCACGGCCGCGACCGCCTCGTCGATCTCGGCGTACGACACCGTCAGCGCGGGGCGGAACCGGACGCTGTCCTGCCCGCTGGCCAGCATCACCACGCGGCGATCCCACAGCTTGCGGATCAGCTCGTCGCGCTGCTCACCCGACGGCAGGCTGAATGCGCGCATCAGGCCGCGGCCGCGAACGTCGCGTACCAGCGCGGGAAACTCGGCCGCGAGTTCCTCCAGCCGTGCGTGCAGGTAGCGCCCCGCCTCTGCGGCGTGCTCCATCAGCCCGTCGGACTCGATGACCTCGAGGATGCGGCGCGAGCGGACCATGTCCACCAAATTGCCGCCCCATGTCGAGTTGATCCGCGAGCTGACCGCGAACACGTTGTCGGCGACCTCGTCGACGCGGCGGCCGGCCATGATTCCGCACACCTGGGTCTTCTTACCGAACGCCACGACGTCTGGAGTCACGCCCAACTGCTGGTAGGCCCACGCGGTTCCGGTGAATCCGCAGCCGGTCTGGACCTCGTCGAAGATGAGGAGCGCGTCGAACTCGTCGCACAGCTCGCGCATCGCCGCGAAGAATTCTGGACGGATGTGGCGGTCGCCGCCCTCGCCCTGGATGGGCTCGGCGATGAAGCAGGCGATGTCGTGCGGGTTGGCCTCGAAGGCCGCCCGCGCCTGCCGCAGGGACTCCGCTTCGAGCGCATGCCATGTCCGCGCCGGGGCGGATGTAGGGCGAGTCGATGCGCGGCCAGTCGAACTTCGGGAACCGTGCGACCTTGTTCGGGTCGGTATTGGTCAGCGACAACGTGTAACCGCTGCGGCCATGGAAGGCGCCGCGCAGATGCAGCACCTTGGTGCCGAGTTCCGGATCGACACCGATCGGACTCGTTGAGCCTGCTCTTCCAGTCGAACGCGACCTTCAACGCGTTCTCGACCGCCAGCGCGCCGCCGTCGACGAAGAACAGGTGAGGCAGTGCCGGGTCGCCGAGGACGCGGGCGAAGGTGTCGACGAACCGTGCCATCGGCACGCTGTAGACGTCGGAGTTGCTCGGCTTGTTCACCGCGGCGGCGGCGAGTTCGGCGCGAAACGCCTCGTCGTCGGCCAGCGCGGGATGGTTCATGCCCAGCGCCGATGACGCGAAGAACGTGAACATGTCGAGGTAGCGCTCGCCGGTGCGGGCGTCGATCAGGTTCGAGCCGGACGAGCGCTCGATGTCGAGTACGAAGTCGAGGCCGTCGGCGAGAATGCTGCGGCCCAGCACCTCGCGCACGTCGGCGGGGCCGATCGCGTGGACGGCGGCTGTCTTTTCGGCAGGGGTCATCACAGCGGTCATGCCGAAGCCATCTTAGCAACAATTTTACGGTCAATACTACCATTTGACCGGAAGTATTACGGTATGTGGTCGCGTCCTGCGTAAAAAGTCTGTAGGATGATCGTGCTTCGGGTGCGGACATTGGCTGCAGTCCGAATCTGTTGCAGCAAGTCTTCGAGCGCCCGCGCCGATTCGACACGCACGAGCAGGACATAGCTCTCATCGCCGGCCACCGAGTGGCATGACTCGATGGCCTCGATGTGTTCGAGCCGGGCGGGCGCATCATCGGGTTGAGAGGGATCGAGAGGAGTGATGGCCACGAACGCCGACAGCATGTACCCCACGGCTTCCGGGTTGATCCGTGCCGTGTACCCGGTCACCACGCCCCTGCGCCTCGAGTCGTCGCACCCGCGACTGGACCGCCGATACGGATAACCCCGCGGTCGCGGCGAGATGGGCCAGCGTGGCCCGACCATCCGCGACGAGTTCGCGCGCCAGTATCCGGTCGATCTCGTCGAGCGGTTCGCTCATGGCCGCACCCTATCCCTTCGGGTGTGCCCGATGAGCCAAGCCAATCGAATCATGGCAGCTGCGCGCCGAATTCGCGGCCGCGCTGTCGCGCATGTACGGCACCGAGGTGCCTGCCTACACCACACTGCTCGACGTCAGCACGGAAGTGAACCGGGAGTTCGGCGGCTCGCAGCGGGTGACCGCCGAACGCCACGGCGCGATCCGCGTCGGCAGTCCGCGCGAACTCGCCGACGTCGCCGACCTGTTCGCGGCGTTCGGGATGTACCCGGTGGGCTTCTACGATCTGCGCGACGCCACACCGCCGGTGCCGGTGGTGTCCACGGCGTTCCGCCCGATCGACGCGGATCAGCTGTCCCACAATCCCTTCCGGGTGTTCACATCGATGCTGGCCACCGCCGACACCCGCTTCTTCTCCCCCGAGCTGCGCACGCGGGTCGAGCGGTTCCTGGCCGGGCGCCGCCTGTTCGACCCCGCCTTGATCACCGAGGCCAGACGCATCGCCGAAGCGGGCGGCGCCGAACCCGAACGGGCCGAGCGCTTCGTCGCGTCGGCGGTGGCCGCCTTCGCGCTCTCGCGGGAACCGATCGACCGCGCGTGGTACGAGGAGCTCACCGCTGTCTCGGCCGTCGCCGCCGATATCGCAGGCGTTTCCCGCACGCACATCAACCACCTGACGCCGCGCGTCCTCGACATCGACGAGCTGTACCGGCGGATGGCGGCCCGCGGCATCACGATGACCGAGGCGATCCAGGGGCCGCCGCGTTGGGATGGTCCCGACGTGCTGCTGCGGCAGACGTCGTTTCGGGCGCTCGCCGAACCGCGCCGCTTCCGCGAGGCCGACGGCAGCGTCGCCGACGGCACCCTGCGCGTGCGGTTCGGCGAGGTCGAGTCGCGCGGCGTCGCGCTGACGCCCGAGGGGCGCCGTCGCTTCGACGCGGCCATGTCCACCCCGAACCCGGCCAAGGTCTGGGGCGACTACTTCCCCACCACGCACGAGGCCATGGCGACGGCCGGACTGGCGTACTACCACGGTGGCGACCCGTCGAAACCCGTTGTCTACGAGGATTTCCTGCCCGCATCCGCGGCCGGGATCTTTCGATCGAACCTCGATACCGACGCACAGAAGGCCGAGTGCGAGGAGGATCGAGTTCAGGACTACACCGTCGATTGGATGGCGGGACAGATCGGGCACCACATTCACGATCCCTACGAGCTCTACGAGAAAGTCGCATCGTCATGACCAGCGTTCAGACATCACAGCTTCCCACGGTGGACACCCTTCGCGCGAAGGCCCGCGACGCCCTGCAGGCGGTCGGCTCACGCGTCGAACTCGGCGAGTCCGGGTGCCCACGGGGTGCACGCCAGCACCCCGATCACCGGTGACGTGCTGTTCACCGTCCCGGAAAGCACCCCCGAGCAGGCCGACGCCGCGATCGCCGAAGCGGCGCAGGCGTTCACGTCGTGGCGCACCACTCCCGCGCCGGTCCGTGGTGCGCTGGTGGCGCGCCTTGGCGAGCTGCTCAAGCAGCACAAGAGCGATCTCGCCGCGCTGGTCACCATCGAGGCCGGGAAGATCACCTCCGAGGCCCTCGGCGAGGTGCAGGAGATGATCGACATCTGCGAGTTCGCCGTCGGTCTGTCGCGTCAGCTCTACGGCAGGACCATCGCGTCCGAGCGGCCGGGACACCGGCTGATGGAGACATGGCATCCGCTGGGGGTCGTCGGTGTCATCAGCGCCTTCAACTTCCCCGTCGCGGTGTGGTCGTGGAACGCCGCGATCGCCCTTGTCTGCGGCGACACCGTGGTCTGGAAGCCGTCGGAGCTCACCCCGCTGACCGCGCTGGCCTGCCAGGCGCTGGCCGAGCGGGCCGCCGACGACGTCGGCGCGCCGCCTGCGGTGAGTCGTCTCATCATGGGTGGGCGTGAGGTCGGCGAACGCCTGGTCGACGATCCGCGCGTCGCACTGCTCAGCGCGACCGGTTCGGTGCGAATGGGCAGGCAGGTCGGCCCCCGGGTGGCCCAGCGGTTCGGCCGGGTCCTGCTCGAACTCGGCGGCAACAACGCCGCGATCGTCACGCCGTCGGCCGACCTCGACCTGGCAGTGCGCGGCATCGTGTTCTCCGCGGCGGGCACCGCGGGTCAGCGCTGCACGACGTTGCGCAGGCTGATCGTGCACTCCTCGATCGCCGACTCTCTCGTCGAGCGGATCGTGTCGGCCTACCGGCAACTGCCCGTCGGCGACCCCGAAGCCGACGGCACCCTCGTCGGACCCCTGATTCACGAGACCTCCTACCGCGACATGGTCGGTGCGCTCGAGCGGGCCCGCGCCGAAGGCGGTGAGGTGTTCGGCGGCGAGCGCCACGATCTGGGAGACAACGCCTACTACGTCGCCCCCGCGGTGGTGCGGATGCCCGCGCAGACCGAGCTGATGCATCAGGAGACGTTCGCCCCGATCCTCTACGTCATCACCTATGACGATCTGGACGAGGCGATCGAGCTGAACAACGCAGTGCCGCAAGGACTTTCATCGGCCATCTTCACCCTGGACGTGCGTGAGGCCGAGCGGTTCATGTCGGCCGACGGTTCTGACTGCGGCATCGCCAACGTCAACATCGGCACCTCGGGGGCCGAGATCGGCGGAGCCTTCGGCGGCGAGAAGGAAACCGGCGGCGGCCGCGAGTCAGGCTCGGACGCGTGGAAGGCCTACATGCGACGGGCCACCAACACGGTCAATTACAGCGCCGAGCTTCCGCTGGCTCAGGGCGTGCACTTCGGCTAACGCTTTTCGAGCGCCTTCGCGCAGCCGTCGAGGATCGAGACGAAACTCGATCGGATCGCTGCACCCGTCACCGCCTCCAACACCTTGCCGCCCACCCAGGCAGGGTGCGTGAAGGCGGTGTCCCAGTCGACGTGGGTGCCGTCGCCCGTCGGGGTGAACGTGAGCGTGCCGCGGTCGTGGTCGGTGGCGGGGACCGCACGGACAATCCGGTATGAGTAGCTGCGCGGCGCGTCGAAGGCCGTGTACTCCTCGCGCAGCCACATGCCGACGCACGTCGCCTCCCTGACTGCGCCGAGCCCCAGCGGCGGTGAGCCCTTCGCCCAGCGGACCCGCAGGATCGCGGGGGCAGCGGTCAGACTTTTCGGATCGGCAAGCCATTCGAATACCTGTGTTCTGCGGTGCCGCGATCGTGCGTTCGACGTGAATTTCGACCACGGCGTCACGGTACGTCGGCAGGCTCTCTTCTTGGTGCACACGCGCAAATTCGGTATGGCCGATGTCGACGGACCGCCTAGCCCGCTCAGCTCGAGGCGACGGGATTCGTCCGAAGAGCGTGCTGTTCGCCCACCTGCCGAACCTCCACACGCCCGTCCTGGATGCGTGCCTCGAACCGCGGCTGCGGCCGCGTGGCAGGCCCCCGGACGACGCGGCCGTCGTGAATGTTGAAACGGCTACTGTGCCAAGGGCATTGGATGCAATCATCCACGACATCACCCTCGTGCAGCGGGCCACCCCGGTGTGTGCACCGGTCGCCCAGCGCGAAAACGTGACCGTCGCGGCGCATGACGAGCACCGGCACGACACCCACCATGACATTGACGGGCCGGCCGTCCACCAGGTCGCTTTCAGCCAGTGCATCGGTCCACTCGGTCGGCCCCATCATGAAGGCCGTGGTGTCGACGCCGACACCGATCGAATACGAGAGATGCCCGCCGAGCCAGCCGCTGAAGCCGACGGCGGCCGCACCCAAAACGGCCAGACCGAGGCCTTTCCCATGCCGTCCCTTGCGTCGCGCATTCCACGAACTCGCATAGAGGCCGATGGCGGCCCAGTTCGCCGCTGCGTGCACCAAACCGACGCGGCGCTCGGCCCCCATCGTGTCCGACCAGTCCGAGGCGCCGGTCAGCGCTGCGGGGAGGGCGGCCACGGTCCCGATCGCCACCAGCCGGCGGGCAGTGGCCCGGCCCTGCCGGCCGCCGAAGACGTCGACGACGTTGGCACTGACCCAGGCTCCGATCGGAATGGTGACGAACATGGGATGCGCGGGATGGCCGAGAGGAGTGCCCGACAGCAGATCTTTGAGCCGCCCTGCAGGTATCAACCTGTGCAGCAGGTTCGTCGCGGCATTGGCGGGAGGGTCGAGAAAAGCTGCGTCTTCGATGCCGTCGGCGATGGTGTCGGGCAGTGTGCTCATGGAAGCCGCGCATACCCCGTCACGAGCGCGCTAAGCATTCGGCCTCCCACGCAGCTGCACATGCGCTCACTACGATTGCGGCATGTCCGAATCCAGGCGGCGGCTGTCCCCCGAAGATCGGCGGAGTGAGCTGTTGCAGCTCGGCGCCAAGGTGTTCGGCGAACGTCCCTACGACGACGTTCGCATCGACGAGATAGCCGAGCGCGCAGGGGTCTCCCGCGCGCTGATGTACCACTACTTCCCCGACAAGCGCGCGTTCTTCGCCGCGGTGGTGAAAGCCGAGGGCGACCGGCTGTTCGAGGCCACGAACACACCGGCGATTGCGGGCCAGACAATGTTCGAGCAGCTGCGCGAGGGTGTGTTGGCCTATCTGCACTACGACGAGCAGCACCCGCACGGCGCGTGGGCGGCTTACGTCGGCATGGGCTCCGCCGACCCCGTTCTGCGCGGCATCGAGGACACCGACAACGAGCGTCAGGTCAACCGGCTGATGGACCGAATGCACCTCACGCTGGGCAGTGGGCTGGACTCCAAGGTCGAACGCGACGTGCGCATCACCATGTACGGCTGGCTGGCCATGACCATGGAGATGTGCAGGCAGCGCATCATGGATCCGTCCATCGACGCGGGCCAGATCGCCGACACCTGCGCCCATGCGCTCCTCGACATGGTCGGCCGCGTGCCCGGTATCCCCGATCTGCTCAAGGAGGCGGTCGCTTTCGAGCGACGCGGCACATGAGCTTGTCGGTGCCAGTTGGCACGATGGCTACGTGAGCTCTGTGTCGAACCCGCTGTCCCGGTTCAGTCCGCTGACCAGGGAGTGGTTCGCCGGCACCTTCGCGGCGCCGACGGATGCCCAGGCGGAAGCCTGGTCGGCCATCGCCGACGGCGACAACACGCTGGTCATCGCGCCGACAGGGTCCGGTAAGACACTCGCGGCCTTTCTCTGGGCGATCGACCGACTGGCCACGGAGCCGCGGCCCGACCGAGCGGGCACCCGCGTCCTGTACGTCTCGCCGCTCAAGGCGCTGGCGGTCGACGTCGAACGCAACCTTCGGACGCCGCTGACCGGCATCACCCGCATCGCCGAGCGGAACGGGCAGCAGCCGCCCGTGATCAGCGTCGGAGTCCGCTCCGGCGACACCCCGCCAGCCCAGCGTCGCGAGCTCATCGCCAAGCCACCCGACGTGTTGATCACCACACCCGAGTCGCTGTTCCTGATGCTGACGTCGGCTGCCCGCGACTCGCTCGCGGCGGTGCAGACGGTCATCGTCGACGAGGTGCACGCGGTCGCGGCCACCAAGCGGGGCGCCCATCTCGCGCTCTCGCTCGAGCGGCTGGATCAGCTGCTGAACGAACCCGCGCAGCGCATCGGGTTGTCGGCGACGGTGCGCCCGCCAGAAGAGGTGGCGCGGTTCCTGTCCGGGCAGGCGCCTGCGACCATCGTCGCCCCGCCGGCGACCAAGACATTCGACCTGTCGGTGCAGGTGCCGGTGCCCGACATGGCCAACCTGGAGAACAACTCGATCTGGCCCGACGTCGAGGAACGCATCGTCGACCTGATCGAGGCGCACCGCAGTTCGATCGTGTTCGCCAATTCGCGGCGGCTGGCCGAACGGCTGACGTCGCGGCTCAACGAGATTCACGCCGAACGGCTCGGCGTCGAGTTGCCTGACGGCCCCAACCCGCAGGTGGGTGGCGGTGCGCCCGCGCAGATCATGGGGAGCGGGCTGGCGTCCGGCGCGGCCACCCTGCTGGCCAAGGCACACCACGGTTCGGTCAGCAAGGAGCAACGGGCCCTTGTCGAAGACGACCTCAAGACCGGACGCCTCAAGGCCGTGGTCGCCACCTCGAGCCTGGAACTCGGCATCGACATGGGCGCGGTCGACCTGGTGATCCAGGTGGAGACGCCGCCGTCGGTGGCCAGCGGGTTGCAGCGCGTCGGCCGGGCCGGACACCAGGTCGGTGAGATCTCCCAAGGCGTGCTGTTTCCCAAACACCGCACCGACCTGATCGGCTGCGCGGTGACGGTACGGCGGATGCTGTCCGGCGAGATCGAGACGATGCGGGTGCCGGCGAACCCGCTCGACGTGCTGGCTCAGCACACGGTGGCCGCGTGCGCGCTGGAACCGCTCGACGCGGACCTGTGGTTCGACGCGGTGCGGCGAAGCGCGCCGTTCGCGACGCTGCCGCGCAGCGCGTTCGAGGCGACGCTCGACCTGCTGTCCGGTAAGTACCCGTCGACCGAATTCGCCGAGTTGCGGCCGCGGCTGGTGTACGACCGCGACGCGGGCACACTGACGGCCCGTCCCGGGGCGCAGCGACTGGCCGTCACCTCCGGTGGGGCCATCCCCGACCGCGGACTGTTCACCGTCTATCTCGCATCCAGCGCCGAGTCCGAGAAGCCTTCCCGGGTAGGCGAACTCGACGAGGAGATGGTGTACGAGTCGCGACCCGGCGATGTCATCTCGCTCGGCGCCACGAGTTGGCGGATCACCGAGATCACCCATGACCGGGTGCTGGTCATCCCTGCGCCGGGCGAGCCAGCGCGCCTGCCGTTCTGGCGCGGCGACGGAGTCGGTCGGCCCGCCGAACTCGGGGCAGCCATCGGCGCGTTCACCGGTGAGCTGTCCGGGCTGGCCCGGGAGGACTTCGCCAAGCGTTGCGCGGCAATGGGATTCGACGACTACGCCACCGATAACCTGTGGCAGCTGCTGAACGATCAGCGCCAGGCCACCGGAACGGTGCCGACGGATGCCACATTGGTGGTCGAACGATTCCGGGACGAACTCGGCGACTGGCGGGTGATCCTGCACTCGCCCTACGGCTTACGGGTGCACGGTCCGTTGGCGCTGGCGGTGTCGCGCCGGCTGCGCGAGCGCTACGGCATCGACGAGAAGCCGACAGCCTCCGACGACGGCATCATCGTCCGACTGCCGGACACCGAGGACGCCGCGCCCGGCGCCGAACTGTTCGTGTTCGACGCCGACGAGATCGAGCCGGTCGTCACCGCGGAGGTGGGCGGTTCGGCGTTGTTCGCGTCGCGATTCCGCGAATGCTCGGCGCGCGCCCTGCTGTTGCCGCGCAGGCATCCGGGCAAGCGCTCACCGCTGTGGCATCAGCGGCAGCGCGCCGCGCAGCTGTTGGACGTGGCCCGCAAGTACCCCGACTTCCCGATCGTTTTGGAGACCGTCCGCGAATGCCTGCAGGACGTCTACGACGTGCCGACGCTGACGGAGCTGATGGGTCGCATCGCCCAGCGCAGGCTGCGAGTCGTCGAGGTGGAGACGCAGACACCGTCGCCGTTCGCGGCGTCGCTGCTGTTCGGCTACGTCGGGGCGTTCATGTACGAGGGCGACAGCCCGCTCGCCGAACGTCGCGCCGCTGCGCTGTCGCTCGACAGCATGCTGCTGGCCGAGTTGCTGGGCCGCGTCGAGCTACGCGAGCTGCTGGACCCGCAGGTGATCGCAAGCACCGCAGCCCAATTGCAGCACCTGAGCGAGGACCGCGCGGCACGCGACGCCGAGGGTGTCGCCGACCTGCTGCGGATGCTGGGTCCGCTGACCGAGGCCGAGATCGTCGAGCGGTGCACCGCCGACGACGTCGGCGGCTGGCTGGAGGGTCTGCGCGAGACCAAGCGCGCGCTCACGGTGTCGTTCGCCGGGCAGACGTGGTGGGCGGCTATCGAGGACATCGGCCTGTTGCGCGACGGGATCGGCGTCGCCGTGCCCGTCGGCGTCCCGTTGACGTTCACAGAAGGCGTCGACGATCCGCTGGGCGAACTGCTCGGCCGATACGCCCGCACCCGGGCACCGTTCACCACGCATGAGGCTGCCGCACGCTTCGGCCTCGGCCAGCGCGTCACGGCTGATGTGTTGGGTCGCATGGCGATCGACGGCAAGCTGGTGCGCGGCGAGTTCACCGACACCGCTGACTCCGGTGACCAGTGGTGTGACGCAGGTGTGCTCAAGATCCTGCGGCGGCGGTCGCTTGCCGCGCTGCGGGCACAGGTCGAGCCGGTCAGCACCACCGCCTACGCGCGCTTCCTGCCCGCGTGGCAGCAGGTCGGACTCGAACGGGCCTCAGGCATCGACGGGCTCGCGTCGGTGATCGACCAGCTGGCCGGGGTGCCGATACCGGCGTCGGCCGTCGAACCGCTGGTGTTCACCGCGCGCGTCCGCGACTACCAGCCCGCGATGCTCGACGAGCTGCTCGCCTCCGGCGAAGTCACGTGGTCGGGCGCGGGCCCGATCGGCAGCGGCGACGGCTGGATCGCGTTCCATCCCGCCGACTCCGCGCCGCTCACCCTCGCTCAGCCCACCGAGATCGACTTCTCCGATGCCCACCGCGCGATCATGGAGCTGCTCGGCGGCGGCGGCGCCTACTTCTTCCGCCAGCTCGCGGGAGGTGACACCGAAGAGTTCAAACGTGCCCTCTGGGAACTGATCTGGGCCGGATGGATAACCGGTGACACCTTCTCCCCGGTGCGGGCGCTGCTCGGTGGCACCGGACGGCGATCGAGTCGGCCCGCACACCGTCAAGGGTCCAAGCGGCCACCGCGGCTGAGCCGGTACAGCGTCGCCCATGCCCAGACGCGGGCCTCCGACCCCACCGTCGCGGGACGATGGTCCGCGCTTCCGCAGGCCGAGCTGGATTCGACTGTGCGGGCGCACTTTCAGGCCGAGCTTCTGCTCACCAGGCACGGGGTGCTGACAAAGGGCGCAGTCTCGGCCGAGGGCGTCCCGGGCGGCTTCGCGATGCTCTACAAGGTGCTCACCGCATTCGAGGACGCGGGCCGGTGCCAGCGCGGGTATTTCGTCGAGTCGCTTGGCGGCGCGCAGTTCGCCGTCGCGTCGACCGTTGATCGGCTGCGGTCATACCTCGACAGCGTCGAGCCCGAGCGCAGGGACTACCAGACCGTGGTGCTGGCTGCCGCCGATCCCGCGAACCCCTACGGCGCCGCCCTGCCGTGGCCCGAAAGCGCACACCGGCCGGGCCGCAAGGCGGGCGCGCTCGTCGCTCTCGTGGACGGCGAACTCGCGTGGTTCCTCGAGCGTGGCGGCCGAACGCTGCTCAGCTTCACCGCAGACCCCGAAGCCCATCATGCGGCAGCAGGCGCCCTCGCCGACCTGGTCGGCGCGGGCCGGGTGCAGTCGCTGCTGGTGGAGAAGGTCAACGGCGAACCGGTCCTGGCGCCCGACGCCGACGGCGACCACGCGGCCGTCGTCGCCGCGCTGACGGGAGCCGGATTCGCGCGCACTCCACGGGGTCTGCGACTGCGCTGACGACCGGCTTCCTAAAGTGCTGGGCATGGGTTTGCGCACCGCCTTGACCGACATGTTCGGCATCGTCCATCCCGTGGTGCTGGCTCCCATGGGCGGTGTCGCGGGCGGTGCACTGGCTGCGGCCGTGTCCGACGGTGGCGGCCTTGGAGTGATCGGCGCCGGGGTCGGCGACCTGACGTGGCTGGCAAGGGAATGCGATCTGGCACGGGCGGGCACGCAAAGGCCATGGGGCATCGGCTTTCTGTCGTGGGCGATCAATCCGGCGATCATCGACGCAGCGCTGGCGCAGAACCCCGCGGCGATCATGCTGTCGTTCGGCGACCCCGCCCCGTTCGCCGAGGCGATCCGGGCGGCGGGCATCCCGCTCATCGTTCAGGTGACGAACCTGGCGGAGGCCCGTCGCGCGCTTGACGTCGGTGCCGACATCGTCGTGGCGCAGGGCTCGGAGGCCGGCGGGCACGGCGGCGGCCGCGCGACGCTGCCGTTCGTGCCCGCGGTCGTCGACATCGCGGGTTCGGTCCCGGTGCTGGCGGCCGGCGGCATCGGCGACGGCAGGGGGCTGGCCGCCGCACTCGTGCTCGGCGCCGCGGGGGCCGTCATCGGCACCCGCTTCGAAGTCACCGCCGAAGCGCTGGTCTCTGCGGTAGAAATCAAGGCGATGATCGCCGCGAGCGCCGAGGACACGACGCAGGGACGCGCGCTCGACGTCGTCCGCGACTCGCAGTGGCCGGCCCGGTACCCGGCGCGGACGCTGCGCAACAAGGTGACCGACGCGTGGGAGGGTCGCGAGGCCGACATCGACGACGCGACCAAAGCGGCCTACCGCGAGGGTGTCGACCGCGGCGACCTCGACTATCTGCCGATCTGGGCGGGCGAAGCCCTCGACGTGATCACCGATCAGGACGGTGCCGCAGCCCTCGTCGGCCGAATCGCGCGTGAGGCGGAACAGGCGATCGCCACTGCGGGCGGCCGCCATGAGTGACCTGCTGACCACACCCTTCGGTTTCGAATCGACCGCGGCAGAAGTCATCTCGGGCGTCGACCTCACCGGCAGGACGGCGATCGTCACCGGCGCGTCGTCGGGCATCGGCGTCGAGACTGCGCGCGCGTTGGCCGCGGCGGGCGCGTCGGTCACCCTGGCCGTGCGCAACGCGTCCGCGGGCGAGAAGGTCGCCGCCGAGATCCGGGAAACCACCGGCAACGACGACGTCACCGTCGGCGCCGTCGACCTCGGCGAGTTGTCCAGCGTCGCCGCCTTCGTCCGGGCATGGACGGGACCGCTTCACATCCTGGTGAACAATGCGGGCGTGATGGCGCTCCCCGAGCTGACCATGTCGTCCAGCGGACACGAAATGCAGTTCGCCACCAACCATCTCGGCCACTTCGCGCTCGCCGTCGGGCTGCATGAGGCACTGGCCACCGCGGGTGGGGCGCGGATCGTCTCGGTCAGCTCGGGCGGGCACCTGCGCTCGCCGGTGGTGTTCGACGACATCGACTTCGCGTTCCGCGACTACAACCCGTTCAGCGCGTACGGACAGTCGAAGACGGCCAATGTGCTCTTCGCCGTCGAGGCGACGCGGCGGTGGGCCGACGACGGGATCACATCGAATGCGTTGATGCCCGGGGCAATCTTCGACACGGCGCTCGGACGTCACGTCGACGCCGGTCATGCCGCCGCGGCGGCCAAGCAACTGAAGCTCAAGACCGTCGAGCAGGGCGCCGCCACCTCGGTGCTGCTGGCGGCCTCGCCGCTGCTCGACGGAGTCGGTGGCCGCTACTTCGAGGACTGCGCGCAGGCGCGCGTCGTCGATCGCCGCGGGGCACCGGGAGCCGGCGGCGTCGCGCGCTACGCCCTGGACCCGGCCAACGCCGAGCGGCTGTGGGACGTCTCGTTGCGGATGGTGGCGTAACGATGCCCGAAGGTGACACCGTCTTCCACACCGCGGTCAAGCTGCGCGAAGCGTTGGAGGGAAAGACGTTGACGCGCTGCGATGTTCGCGTGCCGCGGTATGCGGCGGTCGACCTGACGGGCCAGCAGGTGGACGAAGTCGTCAGCCGCGGGAAGCACCTCTTCATCCGCGTCGGGCAGGCAAGCATCCATTCGCATCTGAAGATGGACGGCAGCTGGCGTGTCGGCAGCGCGGCAAGGCCGAGCCGCGCCGGGCATCGCATCCGCATCATCCTCGAGGCGGGAGAGGTTCAGGCGGCGGGTATCGACCTCGGCGTGCTGGAGATTCTCGAGCGAACCAACGACGAGGATGCCGTCGCGCATCTGGGCCCCGACCTGCTCGGCCCGGACTGGGATCCGCACCTGGCGGTCACGAATCGTGGTCGCCGACCCGCAGCGGCCGCTCTCGGAGGTGCTGCTGGACCAGCGGGTGATGGCCGGTGTGGGCAACGTGTACTGCAACGAGCTGTGCTTCGTCTTCGGTCATCTGCCGACGACGCCCGGTGGGTTCGGTGCGGGATCCGCTGCGGTTGGTCCAGCGGGCACGCGACATGCTGTGGCTGAACCGCACGCGCTCCAACCGGACCACCACCGGCGACACCCGACGCGGTCAGCAGGTCTGGGTGTACGGACGGGCCGATGAGCGGTGCCGACGGTGCGGCACCACAATTCTGTCCGATTGGAGCGGCGAGCGAGTGACCTTCTGGTGCCCGAACTGTCAGCGCTGAGGTAGCGCCAGCTTGACGATCTTGCGCACCACGGTCGCGAACTGCTTGGGCAGCGGGCCCTTGTTGTAGGGAATCCCGTAGCGACGGCAGATGTCCTGGACCTCCGGCGCGATCTCGGCGTGACGATGCGCGGGGATGTCGGGGAACAGGTGGTG
Organism: uncultured Actinomycetota bacterium; assembly: GCA_963786995.1. Lineage (GTDB taxonomy): Bacteria > Actinomycetota > Actinomycetes > Mycobacteriales > Mycobacteriaceae > Mycobacterium. The sequence continues at coordinate 34,270 of CAWBBH010000015.1, forward strand.
CTCGATCTGGAACGACAGGTTGCCGCTCAGGATGTGAAAGAGCTTTGCCGAATGGGGGCGAGCGGAGCGAAGGGGAAACAACCCGGTGAGGTTCGCCGATCCGAGGATCTGACGGAAGTACCACTGTCCGCGGGTCTCGGCCTTGGTCTCCTCGACCGTGAATTCCTGTACGTCGTCGGGGAAGTGACCACAGAAGATGATCATGTACGACCAGACGTTGCGCATCAGGTTGGCGGTCATGTTGCCGGCGAACACCCACGGCGCGAACGGCCCGGCCAGCAACGGGAAGGCCACATAGTCCTTCAGCGTCTGCTTCTTGGTCTTGCGCCAGATCCCTTCGAGGATCTCGCGCTTCTCGGCGATGGTGATCTCCCCCGACCTGATCCGCTCGGTCTCCAGCTCGTGCAGCGCCACGCCGTACTGGAACAGCACCATCAGCAGGAAGGCGTAGACGGGGTTGCCGAGGAAGTACGGACTCCAGCGCTGGTCCTCGCTCATCCGAAGGATGCCGTAACCCACATCGCGGTCCATCCCGACGATGTTGGTGTAGGTGTGGTGCATGTAGTTGTGGGAGTGCCGCCACTGATCGGCAGGGCAGGCGGTGTCCCACTCGAACTTCTTGGAGGACAACGCCGGATCGCCGGTCCAGTCGTACTGGCCGTGCATGACGTTGTGGCCGATCTCCATGTTGTCGAGGATCTTCGACAGGCCGAGCATCGCGGTACCCGCCAGCCAGAACGGCGGGATGATGCCGCCGAAGAGCAGCGCCCGTCCTGCGACCTCCAGGCCGCGCTGGGCCTTGATGATCCGCCGGATGTAGGTGGTGTCGCGCTCGCCGAGATCGGCGATCACACGCTCCTTGAGCGCGTCGAGCTCGCGGCCGAACGCCTCGGTCTGTTCGGGGGTCAGGGTGACGGTCTTGCCTGCGACCGTCTTTTGGAGCGTCTTCTGCGTAATCGTTGGTGCAGTCATGATTCTCCTTGTTTTCTTAGAGGGCGATCTCGACGTCACCGACGGGTGCGGACACGCAGATCTGCACGTCCTCCTCGTCGGTGCTCGAGACCGTTCCGGTGATCAGATTGCGTACCGCGCCGCTGGTCTTGCGGCGTGTGCAGCTGTGGCAGATGCCCATCCGGCATCCGCTTTCGGGTGCCAGTCCTGCGTTCTCGGCCTGCACCAGCAACGGCTGGCCGTCGTCGGTGGCCTCGATCCCGCTGTCGGTGAACGAGATTCGGCCACCGGTGGCTTCTGTCGGGGCGCCGAAGGTGGGCGGCACGAAGCTTTCGAACTTCGCGTCGGGGCGGTGGGCACGGACTGCGTCCACCAGCGCGGGCGGACCACACACGTAGACGGCGTCAGGTTCGGGCATCGCCGCGGCCAGGTGCTCGGCATCGAAGTAGCCGGTCACGTCGCCCATCCCGTCACGGGTGTAGCCGTGCAGCACGCGCACTCCGGTCATCGCCGCGAGTTCGTCGGTGTAGCAGGCTTCCTCGGCGCTCCGCGCATAGTGAATGAAGGCGATCTCGCGATCGGAGCCCTCGTCGCGCATGGTGCGCAGCATCGACATCACCGGGGTGATACCGCTGCCGCCGGAAACGAACAGGATTCGGCTCGGCCGGACGGCGGGCAGCGTGAAGTCGCCGCCCACTGAGTCCAGGCCGACGATCATGCCCGGGCGGGCGTGATCACACAGGTAGGTCGACACCAGCCCGCCTTCGTGGCGGCCGACGGTCAACTCGATGAGAGACGCGTCCTGCGCGCTCGCCGGTGAGTAGCACCTGGTGCGCCTGCGCCCGTTGATCTCGACGGTCAGGTTGATGTGCTGGCCGGCCTGGAATCCGGTGAACGCCTGGTTCGGTTCGAGGGTCAGCGTGACGCTGCGCGGCGTCTGGCGCCGCACCGCGACGACCTTTGCGCGGGCCTCGCCATCGGTCCAGGTCGGGTCGACCAGCTCGGTGTATCGGTCGACGCCGTGGGGGCCGGTCAGCAGCTCCAGGAGAGGCGACCGTCGCACTCGGCGTGTCAAAGTTTCGGTGAACATGTGTATACCGTGCGTGAGTACAGTGGACTTCGTCAATAGAATCGATGCTGATTGTGGTAGGTTTCACAGAGTGAACAGTCGTTCGCCTAACTCACATACGACCAGGTCAGGTAGACCGCGGTCCCGGGACACGCGTTCGCGGGACACCCCGTCGCGGGAAGAGCGCAAGGAAGCGACGCGCCGCGCGATCATCGCCGCCTCGCTGGCGCTGCTCTCCGATCGCAGCTTCAGCGCCCTGAGCCTGCGCGAGGTCACCCGTGCCACCGGTATCGCCCCGGCGGCGTTCTACCGGCATTTCGACTCGATGGAAGCCCTCGGCCTCGTCCTGATCGACGAGTCGTTCCGCTCACTGCGCGACATGTTGCGCGGTGCCCGAGCAGGCAAGCTCGACCCCAACCGCGTCATCGAGTCCTCGGTCGACATCCTCATCGCGGGCGTCAACGCCCGGCGCGAGCACTGGATTTTCATCGGACGGGAACGATCGAGCGGTGTCAGCGTGCTGCGCTACGCCATCCGCACCGAGATCAGGCTGATCACCTCGGAACTCGCCATCGACCTCGCGCGCTTCCCCGGGTTGAACGAGTGGAGCAGCGAGGATCTCAACATCCTGGCCACGTTGTTCGTCAACGCGATGATCGTCATCGCCGAGGCCATCGAGGACGCAGGCGATCAGGCGGCGTTGGACGAGATCAAGCGGACGGCGGTCAAGCAGCTGCGGATGATCGTCGTCGGCGTCACCGGATGGCGCAGCCGGACCTGAGAAATACCTGAGCACGCAGCGGCGTTTCTTTCTTCATGAAGTTCGCAATATCCGCGGTCGCCACCGGCGTTCTGACGTTGGGAGCGTTGGTATTCGCGGCGGAAGCAGTCGCGGTGCCGAGCGGCGTCGGATCGGCGGCCGACACGGTGAAGAGCCTGGAGGCCGAGGGCTACACGGTGCAGGTCAACGGCGCGGTGAACAGGTCGCTCTCGGAGTGCTCGGTCACCGCGGTGCATCCCGGCTCCACGGTGTATGTCGACATAGCCTGCCCATCAACGTAATAACGTGTGGCGCATGCCACATCTGGACCTGACATATCCCCGCCCCGAGATCGCCGTCATCACGCTCAACCGGCCAGAGAAGCTCAACGCGCTGTCGCCCGAGTTGGTCGAGTCGCTGCACACCACCATCGACGAGATCGTCGCGAGCACCGAATGCCGGGTCGTCGTGCTCACCGGCGCAGGCCGCGGCTTCTGCTCGGGCCTTGGACCTGACCGACCCCAACCCGCCGAGCGCAGGCTCGGGGCTGGAGTTTCCCCGTTCGGGTATGCGATGGCAGGAACGCATCGCGGACCTGACCGCAAGAATTCATCGACTGCGCCAACCGGTGATCGCCGCCGTCAACGGCCCGGCATACGGCGGCGGCCTCGGCATCGCGGCGGCCTGCGACATCCGGATCGCGGGCGAGTCGGCCCGGTTCTGCACGCAGTTCATCAAGCTGGGCCTCGGTGGCTGCGACATCGGCGTCAGCTACACGTTGCCGCGGATCATCGGCGCCGGACCAGCCTTCGACATGATCCTGACGGCGCGCGTCATCGACGCCGCCGAGGCGCTACGACTCGGTTTGGTCACCCGCTTGTCCGAGGACTCGACGCTGCTCGATGACGCACTTGCGATCGCCGAGACCCTCTGCGGCTACGGCGAATTCGGGCTCGAGTCGACCAAGCAGGTGTTGTGGGCCAACCTCGACGCAGGCAGCCTCGAGGCGGCGCTGCACGTCGAGAACCGCAGCCAGATCCTGGCGTCGAGCGGTGGCGCGGTCGCCCGCTTCAGCGAGGAGTTCCGCCACCGTCGGCGATGATCACGCTGCCAGTCATGTAACTGCCCGCATCCGAACACAGCAGCAGCGCGGGACCGACCATCTCGTCGGCCGTCGCAAGCCTTTTCATCAGCGTTCCGCCGACCATGGCGTCGACGGCCTCCTGCGGGTTCTGCTGCATCATGTATGTGTCGACCGGTCCGGGCGCGATCGCGTTGACGCGAATGCCGTGCGGAGCGAATTCGGCGGCCATTGACCGGGTGAACGACATCATCGCGGCCTTCATCGACGAATAGATGGACAGCATCGGCGAGAAGATGAACGCGCCGACGGACACGACGTTCAACACCGCGGCGTGGTCGCTCGCCTTCAGATGCGGCAGCGCCTCCTGAACCAGGAACACCGGGCCCACGCAGGTTCACCTCGAACGACTTGGTGATCGCGTCGACGGTCATCGCACCGAAGGGCTGTGCCAACGGATTCGCGGCATTGTTGACGACCACGTCTAGGCCGCCGTACTCGTCGATGGCGCGCTGCACCAACGCCCCGAGGGCCTCCACCTCGCCGAGGTGCGTCGGCACCCCGATGGCCTGACCGCCGAGGTTGCGCAGGTGCTCGGCAGCCTGCGCGCAGGCCTCGGGCTTGCGGCTGGCCACGACGACGCGGGCACCGGCGAGGGCGAATCCCTCCGCCAGCGCCAGGCCGATTCCGCGGGTGCCGCCCGTCACGATGACGGTGCGGTCGGTCATGTCGAAGAGACGGTCGAATGAGGTGCGGTCCACGGCAGTCAGCTAAACACGTGGGCGTGCGCCGCCACGTACTGCTCCACCGTTTGAGCGGGCGCGCCGGTGATCTTCGCGACGTCGTCGGTGCTGCGGTCGTAGCGGCCCTCACGGTGTAGCCGCGCCATCGTCGCGATGTGTTGACCAACGTGCGCGGGCAGCCCCATCGGGTTCAGCACCTGTTCTGTCCACTCCTCGAGTGGCATGTCGACCGCTGTCACCGGCCTGCCCAGGCCGCGGGAGTACTGCTCGGCGATATCGTCGATGCCGAGGACTTCGGGTCCGGTGAGTTCGTAGACCTCGCCGATGCGCCCTTCGGGATGTCGCAATAGCGTCGCCACCACGCGGGCGACGTCGGCGGCGGCGATCGGCGATGTGCGGCCGTCACCGAACGGCAGCACCAACGCGCCGCGCTCGCGGATCGAGTCGGCGGCCAGCATGGTCAGCAATGGGTTCTCCATGAACACCGTCGGGCGCACATGGACGACCCGTACACCCGACCAGTTCATGATGTGTTCGGCGAGCCAGTGCAGCCGGTGCTGGTTGGATTCCGATGTGCTGGTGAGGGTCATCTGCGAGACGGTCATCTGCGACATGTTCACGATCACCTCGACCGGCGCCGCCTCGAGCGCGACCGCACAGACGACGGACGTCGCCGTCAGGTAATCCGGCGAGACGCTCATGTTGAAGAACATCCGGTCGACGCCTGCCATCGCGGTCGCGACATCCTGCGGTCTGGTCAGATCACCGACGACCACCTCGGCGCCGAGTTCGCGAAGGGCCGCTGCCCGGTCGTCGTCTCGACGCACCATCGCGCGGACGGTTTGCCCTTCTCCGAGAAGGGCTTCGACCACACCGCGGCTGACGCTACCGATGCCGCCGCCCGCACCGGTGACGAGGTACATGGCTAGTCCGCCATCGTCCAGTTGGACGTGGCGATCAGGTCGCCGCGATCGAGCGCGGCCGCCCTGTAGTCGTGGATCTTCAGGTAGTCCTCGTTGGTCACCATGTCGATGAACGCGGCGGGCGACGGGTACTCGACCACCAGAATCGCATCCCACCAAGGCTTTTCGCCGTCGCCGATGACTTGCGTCGGCGCGCTGCCCGCGTAGCGCACGGTGCCGCCGACCCGCTGCAGGTGCGGCACCACCTCCTGCGCGTAGCGCGCGTAGCTCTCCCGGCCGCCGTCGGCGTGGAACTTCAGAAGGTTGACCATGACGACGGGGGCGTCCGCGGGCCGTGCCGCGAGCGCAGCCATTTGCTCGGCCGTGGGCTCCAGAGCGGATCATCGTCTCAATCCCCGGCGCCAGCGCGGCGGTCATCGTCTCGATCGTGGCGGCGAGCGCGCCCTTGCGTGGCTCGACGCGCTCGAAGCGGACGGGTCACCCCGGCGCACCACGCCCGGGTGAGACGACTTCGGCATACGAACTGGCGCAGGGGAATTGGCCGAGCGCGCCCATCTCTTTCATGTTCACCCGGGTGACGGTCTTCAGCACGTTCGGAGTCCTTGGGCAGTCCGGGCTGCAGCAAGCGTCGTCATCACACAGCGCGGTGTCGGCCCGACGATGTGCACGACGACCTCGTCGCCGATGTGCAGGTCGCATCCGAGCCAGTCGTCTTCGTTGCCGGGCTCGGCGCTGTCGTCGATCAGGATGTTCGGGCCGCATGCGACGCAGGTCCCAGATCGCCGTCGGGGTGGGCGTCGGCCATGCCGGCGCAAGGTGCTGGTGGCCAGGACGTGCATGGCGGCCAGGTCCAGCAGTCGTGCCTGGCGCGGCCATCGCCGCCGGGATCGGCGATGAAACGGTCGCCGTGGCTGTCGGCCGGCTCGGTCTGCATCGCCTCCAGGGCGTTCTCGCCGAGCCCCTCGATCTGCGGTATCAGCTCGTCCAGCGCGATGCCTTCTGGTGCGGTGCTGATCGAGGTGGACCTCGCGACCCAGAGAGCTCGCGCCACCTGCCGCGTCAGCTCGGCGCCGCCGTCGTCGTCGGTGCGCACCACGGTGCCGTCGGGAAAGGTGACCTCGACCGGCGGCGAATCGCCGTCGTACGACGGGTGGAGTAAGAAACCTGGCGTGGCAGTCCAGCAGCGGACCGAAGCGTCTGGGTCGCTTGGCGCTGGCCAGCCGGCCGGTCTCGAGGTCGACGAATCCGTATGCGCGATCGCCGGCAACTCCGCCGGGGCCGACAGGATCTCATCGACCTCTCGGCCCTGCATCGACTTGACGGGGTACTGCCACAGCTTGCCAACCGTCACGATAGTCATCCGTCGATACTGCGCCGTTTCGGCCAGTGGTCAACGAAACGCTGAGATGGTTGTGCGGCCGCTCACCGAAGCCCCCGCGATATGACGCTGGACGGCGATGGTCAAGTGATAGCCAGCATGGCACTCCAACGCTTGGTCAGCAACACGACGATCTGAATGGCTGGGCAGCACTGCATTTCACGCCGCTGTTCCCACTCAGTAAAGTGTTCTTAGGCAGGTCTAAATACTTTGCACCATGGGCGTCGACGCGACAAGCGGTGCGAGAGATGTTGCAGTAGCAAGGAAGTTCGACGTGGTCGAGTTCGGCTCTAGCCGCTGCAAGCACCGCAAATTCGCTTCGCGTCGCAAAGTCGAGCACCGTCGAGTATCTAACTGGTGGTGGGAATTTCGCCGAATGCCTCAGCGAATCGCTCAGCAATGCCGTTAAATTTTGCTGTAAGTAGCACGGCGTGTCGTCGTGCCAGAGTGTTAGCAGCGGGGAACCATCATGGCCACTGAGCCCAATCGCCACGTACGCCGGACCCACAGCCGCCACCGCAAAACCAGGCGAGCCGGCAGGGCGCAAGCCACCTACCCTGCTTTCTCCATGGCGGACCACAACCTGTTTCCCTCCGCGACCGCGTTCGAGGGAACCTCAGCCACCTACGCCAGGTACATCGGCCGTGTGGGAGCCTGGCAGTCGCACTCGGTTTCGGTGCGGCCATGGCGACCGGTGCAGGACTGGGACTCGGCGTGGCGCGTGCCGACGATCCCCCACCGGCCGATACCTCCGACACCAACGACACCGGATACGACCAGTGACGTTGACACGACGTCGATGCAGCCGCCGACCGAACCGGTCACCCCCGTCCCAGCCAATGACGTCCGGACGGCTCTCACCCGGATCGCGAACGTTCCCAAGATGATCTTTAACGCCACCGGTGGCGCACACACCTCAGGCGACGACAACAAACACCCGACGGCTGCCCGGACTGCAGACCGTGATCGAGGACCTGAAGGAGTCCGTGGAAGCAGAGCCTTCCGGACGCACCGACGCCAGCGCAACCGCCTGTGACACAAAATAATTCGGTATCTGCCGGACCTGCGTTGCCGACAACTCCCGCGCCCGCCGCGAAGGCCGGTACCAACGCCGACTCTGCGGTGACGTCCATCCCGGCAAAGGTTGTGGACCGGGTGAAGTCTGTCGTTCAACCGACCGGCCTTGGTCAGCATGCGCAGAACCGGCTGACCACTGCGCTTAACGCTGGAGACACCGACACGACTGTCGGTCAGCAGTTCTTCACGACGAGCGCCGGGCAACGACGATGTCATCAACACTGCGCAAACGTCATTGTCTGAAGCACAGGGCCCGGTATATGCGCTGGCCTCCCTGCCCGGCTCGTTTTTAAGTGTCGCCGGCGGGCTGGTCGCCACCGCATTAGCGCCGTTCCTGACTCCGGGCCCGGCGCCCCCGCCGAATCCCCCTTGCTGTTGGGGTTACTGGCTTGGGCGCGCAACGAGATCCGACGCACGTTCGTCAACCAAGCGCCCCAAGCCGTCGGAGACACTCGCACGACGGAGGAAGTCACCCCAATCACAATCGACGTGCTGGCCAACGACTCCGACCCTGACAATCCGAAGGAAGACCTCGCCGTCACCGGCTTCACGCAGCCGGAACACGGCACCGTCACGCAGAACGGTCAAGGCCAGCTCGTCTACACGCCGAAGCCCGGCTTCACTGGAACCGACACCTTCAAATACACGGTCAGCGACAACACGGGCTTCCATTTGCATGGCCTGCGGGGTCTGTTCAGCCCGGATGGCGGGCACACCGACACTGCCGAGGTGACCGTGACCGTCGAATCCGGCAATGACCCGCCGGTGGCGGACAACAACACCTATAACGTTGCCGAGGACAACGCGCTGGGGGTCGCTGTTCCAGGCGTGCTGGCCAACGACACCGACCCCGACGGTGACACGTTGACCGCCGTGCTGGTCTCCGGCCCGTCCCACGCTTCAGCGTTTACCCTCAACCCCAACGGCTCGTTCACCTATACGCCGGCCGCCAACTTCTTCGGCACCGACACCTTCAGCTACACCGTCTCCGACGGCACCTCCACCGACGTCGGCCTGGTGTCGATCACCGTCACCGACACCGAGGACCCGGTCACCGCCATCGACGACACCAACAGCACCGCCGAGGAGACCGCGGTGCTGGGCAACGTGTTGACCAACGACCGCGCCCAAAACGTCGACGGCACCGCCGAACCGCTGACCGTCACCACCGCCGGCGCCAACCTGCCCACCACCGGCGGCGGCACCGTGACCATGGCCGCCGACGGCGACTACACCTACACCCCGGCCGCCAACTTCTTCGGCACCGACACCTTCAGCTACACCGTCTCCGACGGCACCTCCACCGACGTCGGCCTGGTGTCGATCACCGTCACCGACACCGAGGACCCGGTCACCGCCATCGACGACACCAACAGCACCGCCGAGGAGACCGCGGTGCTGGGCAACGTGTTGACCAACGACCGCGCCCAAAACGTCGACGGCACCGCCGAACCGCTGACCGTCACCACCGCCGGCGCCAACCTGCCCACCACCGGCGGCGGCACCGTGACCATGGCCGCCGACGGCGACTACACCTACACCCCGGCCGCCAACTTCTTCGGCACCGACACCTTCAGCTACACCGTCTCCGACGGCACCTCCACCGACGTCGGCCTGGTGTCGATCACCGTCACCGACACCGAGGACCCGGTCACCGCCATCGACGACACCAACAGCACCGCCGAGGAGACCGCGGTGCTGGGCAACGTGTTGACCAACGACCGCGCCCAAAACGTCGACGGCACCGCCGAACCGCTGACCGTCACCACCGCCGGCGCCAACCTGCCCACCACCGGCGGCGGCACCGTGACCATGGCCGCCGACGGCGACTACACCTACACCCCGGCCGCCAACTTCTTCGGCACCGACACCTTCAGCTACACCGTCTCCGACGGCACCTCCACCGACGTCGGCCTGGTGTCGATCACCGTCACCGACACCGAGGACCCGGTCACCGCCATCGACGACACCAACAGCACCGCCGAGGAGACCGCGGTGCTGGGCAACGTGTTGACCAACGACCGCGCCCAAAACGTCGACGGCACCGCCGAACCGCTGACCGTCACCACCGCCGGCGCCAACCTGCCCACCACCGGCGGCGGCACCGTGACCATGGCCGCCGACGGCGACTACACCTACACCCCGGCCGCCAACTTCTTCGGCACCGACACCTTCAGCTACACCGTCTCCGACGGCACCTCCACCGACGTCGGCCTGGTGTCGATCACCGTCACTAACGACAACGCCGACGACCACGAATTCTCCGCGATCAACGTAGGAGGAGGCGCGGCCAACGATGTGGCGTTCAGTCCTGACGGGACCAAGGCCTATGTCGCCAACCCCAACGGCACAGTTTCGGTAATCAACACCGCGACCAACACGTTGATCGATACCAACACAGGCACCGGTGCCATCGACCCCATCACCCTTCCCGCCAATCAGATTCCACAGGCGGTAGCGGTTAGCCCTGACAACACCCGTCTGTATGTGGCAGCTGCCGATTCAACTACTGGTGTCGGCCAATTGTGGGTGTATAACACGACTACCTACAGCCAGATCGATGCCAACCCGGGCGCCGGCAACTCGATCGCCCTCGGCAGACAATCCGACAGCCATAGCAGTCGATGGCACCAGGGTCTACGTAGCGAGCAGCCCCACGGTCGGCAATGGCTCGGTGACAGTGATTAACGCGAACACACACCACGAACACGTACGCCACTGTGGGGGCCGGGATCACCACAAACATCAACAAACCGGTCGCGTTGGCGATCGGCGACAACAACAGCGGACGGCTCTACGTCGTCAACGATGGCAACGACACCGGGTGTCGGCGTACAGCACGAGCGGCAACCAGGCCTTCGGTCCCGAGCGCCGCTGGAAGCACCGCCGTCGGCACCGATCCGACTGCCATTGCGATCAACACCGCAACCGACCGCGCGTATGTCACCAGCTCGGGAAGCAACACGGTGACTGTCATCGGTTTGGACTCCGGCCTGGCCGCCGCCGAGCATCGATCGCAACCATCAGCCTGCCCGCCGGCAGCAATCCGAAGGCGATCGCGGTCAAGGGCAGCCGAGCATATGTGGCCAACGGCAACGGGACAGTGTCGGTGATCAACACCGTCACCAATGCCCTGATCGACACAAACCCGAGCGCCGCCGGCGTCAACCCCATCGCCCTCCCCACCGGAGTCATTCCGACAGCCGTGGTCATCAACCCGGCCGGCACCAGAGCCTATGTGACGGGCAGCGACGGCAAGGTTTACGTGATCAACATCATCCCCGCGATTTGATCTGAGGCCGAGAGGCGTTCCGTCACTGGTTCGGTGGCAGCGTGCGACTACTGGCGAACTCGCGCCGTTGCCCGCTGACCGGATCATCGAACTCGATGCTGTGGGCCAGTAGCTGCAACGGCGTCGAGAAGTCGTTCGGCGCGACGTCAACGCACGTCGGGATACAACGGATCTCCGATGATCGGCAAGCCAAGCGACGCCATGTGCACCCGTAGCTGATGCGTCCGGCCGGTGCGAGGGGTCAGCCGGTACAAGCCGTCGCCGAGATGCTTCGACTCGAGCGTCTCGGCGTTCGGCTCGCCCGGCTCCTCGAACGCCTGTAACCGGCCACGCTGCTTGACGATTCGACTGCGCACCGTCATCGGGAACTCCAGCGACGGGTCGACCGCAGCCCGCGCCAGATACGTCTTGCGCACCTCGCCGCGCGCGAACATCGTCTGATACGCCCCCCGCACCTCGCGACGAGCCGTGAACAACAGCACCCCTGCCGTCAACCGATCCAACCGATGCGCAGGCGACAGTTCCGGTAGGTCGAGTTCGCGGCGCAACCGCACCGTCGCCGTCTGCGCGACGTGCCCGCCCCTCGGCATCGTCGCCAAGAAGTGCGGCTTGTCGACGACCACGATGTTCTCGTCGCGGTAGAGCACCGGAATGTCGAACGGCACCGGCACCTCGTCAGGCAGGTCGCGGTACAGATACACATGCGAATTCGGCGGCAGCACCGTCGACGGCGTCACAACCTCGCCGGAGGCGCAAACCACCTCGCCGGCAAGCACTTTGGCGGCAGCTGCCTCGCCGAATCGGTCGGCCAGCTCCACCAGCACCGAACCTCCGCGCAGCCGCACCCTCGCCGGACCTACACCGTCCCGGTCGGGCAACGGCGCCAAGCGCCTCAATTGAGCGGCACCGGCTCGAGGATCTCGGCGCGCGCTTCCGGGGCCGCTGCCCGCAGCGCGTCGGCGGACTCGTCATCAGGCTGCTGCTGCGACCGCACCTCCGCATCGACCCGCGCGATGTAGGTGTTCACCTCGCGGTCGATATCCTCAGCACTCCAACCCAATACGGGTGCGACCACCTCGGCGACCTCGCGCGCACACTCGACCCCGCGGTGCGGGTACTCGATCGAGATCCGCATCCGCCGAGCCAGGATGTCCTCGAGATGCAACGCACCTTCTGCTGCCGCGGCGTAGAAGGCTTCGACCTTCAGATAGACCGGCGCCTCGGTGATCGGCCCCAGCAACTCCGGCCTGCCTTCAGCCATTGCGAGCACCTCGCCGATCAATGAGCCGTACCGGTCGAGCAGGTGACGCACCCGGTAGGGGTGCAGCCCGTACAGCGACCCGACATGCTCCGTTTGGTTGATCAACGCGAAATAGCCGTCGGCGCCCATCAGCGGAACCTTCTCGGTGATCGACGGAGCAACCCGGGTCGGCACGTACTCGCTGGCCGCATCGATCGCGTCCTCGCCCATCACCCGATAGGTGGTGTACTTGCCGCCCGCGATGGCGACGAGGCCGGGCGCGGGCACCGCGACGGCGTGCTCGCGGGACAACTTGGACGTCGACTCACTCTCCCCGGCCAGCAGCGGGCGAAGCCCGGCGTACACGCCGTCGATGTCGTCGTGGGTAAGTGGTGTGGCCAGCACCTTGTTGACCTGGGTCAGGATGTAGTCGATGTCGGCCTTGGTCGCCGCGGGATGCGCGAGGTCGAGGTTCCAGTCGGTGTCGGTGGTGCCGATGATCCAGTGCGTGCCCCACGGGATGACGAACAACACCGACTTCTCGGTGCGCAGGATGATCGCCACCTCGCTGACGATGCGGTCGCGCGGCACCACGATGTGCACGCCCTTGGATGCCCGCACCCGAAACCGTCCGCGCTGCTTCGACAATGCCTGTATCTCGTCAGTCCACACCCCGGTGGCGTTGACGACGACATGCCCGTGCACCTCGGTGACAGAACCGTCCTCCGAGTCACGGACTTTCACGCCGGTGACCCGATCCCCTTCGCGCAGAAGCGAAACCACCTGGGTCGAGGTGCGCACCACCGCGCCGTAGTGGGCGGCCGTTCGGGCGACCATCATGGTATGCCTGGCGTCGTCGACCACGGTGTCGTAATAGCGGATGCCGCCGATCAGCGAGCTCCGCTTGAGTCCCGGCGCCAGGCGCAACGCGCTCGCCTTGAACAAATGCTTCTGCGCCGGAACGGATTTCGCGCCGCCGAGCTGGTCGTAGAGGAAAATCCCCGCCGCCATGTACGGCCGCTCCCACCACCGATTGGTCAGCGGGAACAGGAATGGCAGCGGTTTGACCAGATGGGGCGCGAGCGTCGTCAGCGACAGCTCGCGTTCGTGCAGCGCCTCACGCACCAATCCGAATTCGAGCTGTTCGAGGTAGCGCAGGCCGCCGTGGAACATCTTCGACGAGCGGCTCGACGTGCCCGACGCGAAGTCGCGCGCCTCGACGAGCGCGACCTTGAGGCCGCGGGTCGCGGCGTCGAGCGCAGCGCCGGCGCCGACCACTCCGCCGCCGATCACGACGACGTCGAACTGTTCACTGCCGAGCCGGTCCCATGCCTCTTTGCGCTGCTCAGGACGCAGCAGGGTCTGCCCCTTGCCGGTCGTCCCGGGGCTCGCCTGTGGCATAGGCTCCAGGGCACGGATCGGGTCGCTCACGCGGGGACCCTCCTCTTGGTTACTCGTCAGTAGCTTCTGCTTCAGGCTACCTGCGGCTAGTCCAGATCGTCGTGCGCCATCAACTGGCGTCCCGCCTCGGTGATCGATCCGGAAAGGCTGGGGTAGACGGAAAACGTCTCGGCCAGCTCGTCGACGGGGAGCCCTTCCTGAACCGCCATCGCGATCGGCACAATCAGCTCGGATGCGATCGGCGCCACCACGACGCCGCCGATGACCACGCCACTGGCCGGGCGGCAGAAGATTTTCACGAAGCCCCTCTGCAGGCTGGACATCTTGGCCCTGGCGTTGGTGTTCAGCGGCAGCATGACCGTCCTGGCGGGCACCGAGCCGTCGTCGATCTTGGCTTGCGGCACGCCGACCGCGGCGATCTCCGGCCTGGTGAAGACGGCCGCAGCGACCGTACGCAGCCGGATCGGGCTGACGCCCTCCCCCAGCGCGTGATACATGGCGATCCGGCCCTGCATGGCCGCGACCGAGGCCAGCAACATCAACCCGGTGCAGTCGCCCGCGGCGTAGATGCCCGGCGCCGACGTCCGCGAAACCCGGTCGACGGTCAAGTAATTGCCCGGCCCGAGTTCGATGCCGACCTTCTCCAGTCCCAAGCTTGACGTGTTGGGGACCGAGCCGACGGTCATCAGGGCATGGCTTGCTTCGACGGTGCGGCCGTCGGTCATCGTCACCAGGACGCCGCTGTCGGTTCGTTTCACCGAATCCGCGCGCGCGTTCTTGACCAGCTTGACGCCGCGCTGCTCCCACAGCTCTTCGAGCACCGCGGCGGCGTCGGAGTCCTCGTGGGGCAGGATCTGGTCGCGGCTGGCCACCACTGTGATCGTCACGCCGAGTTCGGTGTAGGCGTTCACGAATTCGGCGCCGGTGACGCCCGAACCGACCACCACTAAATGGTCGGGCAGCGCATCGAGGTCGTAGAGCTGTCGCCAGTTGAGGATTCGTTCGCCATCGGGTTCCGCGCCGGGCAGCACGCGTGGGCTCGCCCCGGTCGCGACCAGCACCACATCGGCTTCGACGATCTTCTCCGCGCCGTCCGCCGTGGTCACTTTGACCCGGTGCTGTGCCATGCCGGGGACGTCGTCGACGAGCTCACCCCGCCCGCTGATGAGGGTGACGCCTTCCTTACGCAGCCGCTCGGCGATATCGGCCGACTGGGCGGTGGCCAACCGCTTCACGCGATCGTTGAGCCGCGACAGCGAGATCTTGGCGTCGGAGAACTCGAAGTCGAAACCCAGATCGGGGGCGCGGCGCAGCTCGGTCCGCACACCGGTGGACGCGATCAACGTCTTCGACGGCACGCAGTCCCAGAGCACGCAGGCGCCGCCGATGCCGTCGGTGTCGATGACGGTGACCTCGGCGACGTCGCGGCCGCGGGCGGCGGCGACCAGTGCCGCCTCATAGCCGGCGGGGCCACCGCCGATGATCACAATGCGTGTTGCCACGGGCTTAACCTAGCCAAGCGCGCCGTTGACCGCCCAGCCACTGGACGAAGCCTTAGAGTTTCCCCCGTGCCGATTTACGCCGCATACGGATCGAACATGCATCCGGAGCAGATGCAGCAGCGGGCACCGCACTCGCCGATGGCGGGCACGGGGTGGCTGCACGGCTGGCGGCTCACCTTCGGCGGGGAGGACATCGGCTGGGAGGGTGCGCTCGCCACGCTGGTCGAGGACCCGCTGGAGAAGGTGTTCGTCGTGCTCTACGACATGACCGATGCCGACGAGGCCAACCTCGACCGCTGGGAGGGCGGCGAGCTTGGCGTGCACAAGAAGATCCGCTGCCGCGTGGACCGGCTGTCGTCGGACACCACGACCGACCCGGTGCTGGCCTGGCTGTACGTCGTCGACGCGTGGGAGGGTGGGCTGCCTTCGGCCCGCTACATCGGGGTGATGGCCGACGCCGCTGAGATCGCTGGCGCGCCAGCGGAATACGTCCGCGATCTGCGCAACCGGCCGGCCCGCAATATCGGCCCGGGCACGTCGTCGTAGTTTTTGCCGCGAGGGACCGTGTCTGTACACCGACACGCCGGGAATAGCTGGCATTTCGCGGTCGCTCACGCGGCCCGAGCGCGTCGCAGTTCCGCGTCGATGCGCGCCACGAATTGCCACGGACGGTATCTGACGTCCTCGAACACGATCGCCATCGCCACCCATCCGACGTCGCGCAGCGCGGCCTGACGCCGACGGTCTCGCTTCATCGCATCGGGTCCGCTATGCCACTCCACACCGTCGTATTCGACGGCAACGCGGGCCTCGGGCCACGCGAAATCCAAACGCCTGAGCTCGCCATTCCCGTCGACAATCTCGAATTGAAGCGCGGGAATCGGCAGTCCGCCATCGATCATCGCGAGCCGAGCTTCGCTCTCCATCGGCGATTCCGCGCGAACGTCGGCCAAGGCGATCAGGTTACGAACAGCCACAATGCCGCGCCGGCCCGCCTGTTCGATGGCGGCTCTCCATACATCGGCCCGGGTGCACGTCCCACTGCGGAGCGCCGCGTCGAGCGTCGCCAACGCCCGCGGGCGTCTCAAGCCGCGCGCGACTTCGACCGCAGTCCACGCAGGCGACGTAGCGCGACGTCCGTCGACCATCACAAGTGGCGCGCCATCGCGGCGATGGACGACGAGCCCATCTGCAGACCTGAGCCGACAACCAGGCGGGTTGAGCACATGTAGGTCGACGGGCTCTTCTGTATCGAAGCCGTGCATCGCAGCCGCGGTGCCGAGGCACGTGGCCACTCCTGTGCCGCAAGACAGATCGAGACCGCGTAGTCGCAGAAAATCGTCTTGCTCCCCGCGGCAGTAGATTCCTTGCCAGATCCGCTGCAACGCGCCGGTTTTCAACTCGGCATCGAAAGCTCGCCGGCTGATCAGCGCCAAGATTTGACCGCTGGTCGCCACGCCGTGCTGGTCATCGAATAGCTGTGCCAAATCGGTGTTCATCGCACGATCGTCGGGGCACCATCGCCCCGGTCACAGGCCATGATGCCGTCACTGTGGATCAACCGCGATCTGTGGACAGTCGCGAGCGACGAGCGACCGCCGATGCACGGCCTATTGCGGCGTGTCGATGTACAGACACGGTCGGTCGCGGTGCGAGGCGAACCCCTAGAAGGCCGCGGCCTGTTCGACGATGTTCACCAGCGTGCGAACGCCCACTGCTAGCGCACGCTCGTCGATGTCGAACGTCGGCTGGTGCAGGTCCAGCTGCGGGCCGCGGCCCGACCAGACGCCAAGGCGCGCCATCGCACCGGGGATTTCCTCGAGATACCAGGAGAAGTCCTCGCCGCCACCGGACTGCCTAGTGTCGGCCAGCACATCGGGCCCGATCGCCTCGATCGCGTGCGTCAGAATCCGGGTCGAGATCTCCTCGTTGACCACCGGCGGCACGCCGCGTTTGTAGTGCAGGCTGTGCTCGATGCCCAGCGGCGCGAGCAGCGCCGTAATCGTCTCGTCGACAATGGCTTCCAGCGTCAGCCAGGTGTCGCGGTTGGCGGTGCGGACCGTGCCGGCGAGCATGCCGGTCTGCGGGATCGCGTTGGCGGCGACGCCCGCGTTGACCGCGCCCCACACCATCACCGTGCTGGTGCGCGGGTCGAGGCGCCGCGACAGCACACCCGGCACCCCGGTGATCAACGTGCCGAGCCCGTAAACGAGGTCGCCGGTCAGGTGCGGCCGCGACGTGTGCCCGCCCTGGCTGTGCAACGTGACCTCGATGTGGTCGGCCGCCGACGTGATCGGGCCTTGCCGCACCGCGACCCGTCCGACCGCCAGCCGCGGGTCGCAGTGCAGCGCGAAGATGCGCGACACCCCGTTGATGGCGCCCGCCGAGATGGCGTCGAGGGCCCCGCCGGGCATCAACTCCTCGGCGGCTTGGAAGACCAGTCGAACGCCGACCGGCAGCTCGGGCACCGAGTTCAGCGCGAGCGCGGCACCGAGCAGCACCGCGGTATGCGCGTCGTGCCCGCACGCGTGCGCGACGTTGGGCGCTTCGGACGCGTACGGCATTCCGGTGCGATCGGACATCGGCAACGCGTCCATGTCGGCCCGCAGGGCGATGCGCGGCCCGTGCTCTGGACCGAAGTCGCAGATCAACCCCGTGCCGCCGGGCAAAACCTTCGGGTTGAGTCCCGCGTCGGCGAGGTGCGACGCCACGAACTGCGTGGTGGCGAACTCCTGTCGGCCCAGCTCGGGATGGGTGTGGATGTGCCTGCGCCAGGCCACCAGCTCGTCGAAGTGGGCGGCGAGCCAGCCGTCGGCGGCTGTTGCCAGCGTCATGACGCCGCCCGTCGAGCGTGCAGCTCGAGCACCCGGTCGCGCTCGGCGGGCGTTTCGGCGAGCGCGACGACCGTGCGCGCCAGCATGATTGCGCCCTCGACGACGGCCTTGTCCCCGCTCGGGCCCGCAGCAGCGGCCGCGAAGCCGGGCTGATGCACCGATGCCCCGTCGGCGTCGACTCCGATCACCGGGTGAATCCCCGGCATCACCTGCGTGATATTTCCCATGTCGGTGCTGCCCAACGGCACAGCTGCCTCGATCTCCTCGGCGACCGGTTGCCGGCCGAGTCGAACCATCTCGGCGCGGAACACGCGGGCCAGCCACGTGTCGGGCGCGAGTTCGTCGTAGGGCGGTTCGGTCTCAGCGACCTCGTACTCGCACCCCGTCGCGATGGCGCCGGCGAGGAAGCAGTCGGACATCTTGTCCTCGAGATGGCGCAGCGACGCGGCGTCGGTTGCGCGCATGATGTACTGCAGCACCGCGCGGGCCGGGATGACATTGGCGGCCTGGCCGCCCTCGGTGACGATCCCGTGAGCCATCTGCCCGGGCGCGAACTGCTGCCGAAGCAACCCGATCGCGGTCTGCGCCAACGTGACCGCGTCGGCGGCGTTGACACCGAGATACGGTGCGACGGCCGCGTGGGCCTCCTTGCCGCGGTAGACGACCTCGACCTGGGACAGTGCCAACGAGCGCGCCCGCGCAATGTCGATCGGCCCCGGGTGAATCATCACCGTCGCGGCGATGTCGTCGAACACTCCCGCGTCGAGCAGCAGCACCTTTCCACCGCCCGCCTCCTCGGCAGGTGTGCCGAGCAGCACGATCGTCAGACCGAGGTCGTCGGCGACGTCGGCGAGGGCGAGCGCCGCGCCGACCGCGGACGCGGCGATGATGTTGTGGCCGCAGGCATGCCCGAGCCCCGGCAGGGCGTCGTACTCGGCGCAGATGCCGATGACCAACGGTCCGCTGCCGAACTCGGCGCGAAACGCGGTGTCCAGCCCGGCCGGCGCGGCGGTGATGTCGAAGCCGTACTCAGCCACCAATTCCTGCGCCTTGGCGCAGCTCTTGTGCTCGGCGAACGCCAGCTCGGGCTCTGCATGGATAGCGTGGGACAGCTCGATCAGGTCACCACGGCGCCGGTTGGTGGCGTCTTCGACGCTGACGGCTGCGGCGGGCATCTTGGCAGTATCTCACTGAGAGCTAAGCTGCCGAACTGTGACCGATCCGGGTGCGGCAGCGCAGCAGGCGGCAGCCGCGATCCGCGACCGCACCGGTGTCGACAGCCACGATGTGGCGGTGATCCTCGGCTCGGGATGGGCGCCCGCCGCCGCCGAGTTGGGCGATCCGACCGCGGTGATCCCGGTGGGTGAGCTGCCGGGATTCACTCCTCCGACCGCCGAGGGGCACCGCGGCGTCGTCATCTCCGTGCGGGCGGGCGATCATCGCGTGCTGGTGTTCGTCGGCAGGATCCACGCGTACGAGGGTCACGACCTGAGCCATGTCGTGCACCCGGTGCGTGCCGCATGCGCGGCAGGTGTTCACACCGTGGTCCTGACCAATGCCGCGGGCGGGCTCAACGCGGATTTCGCTGTCGGCCAGCCGGTGCTGATCAGCGATCACCTGAACCTGACCGCCCGGTCGCCGCTGGTCGGAGCCCAGTTCGTCGATCTGGTCGACGCCTATTCGCCTCGGCTGCGTGCTCTGGCCCGCGAGGTGGACCCCGACCTCGCCGAAGGCGTGTACGCCTGCCTGCCGGGGCCGCATTACGAGACGCCGGCCGAAATCAGGATGCTGCGGACGCTGGGCGCCGACCTGGTCGGTATGTCGACGGTGCACGAGACGATCGCCGCGCGGGCTGCGGGCGCCGACGTGCTCGCGGTCTCGTTGGTGACGAACGCCGCCGCGGGGATGACGGGCGAGCCGCTGAACCATGAAGAGGTGCTGGAAGCGGGCCGTCAGTCGGCGACGCGCACCGGTTCTCTGCTCGCCTCGGTGATCTCCCGGCTTCGACGTCCGGCGTGACGCTCGGTCAGCTTGATCACTGTTCGGGCCAGCAGCGGCGCGGTGAACAGCATCAGCAGCACACGGAAGACCTGGGCGGCGATGATGAACGTGACGCCTGAACCGGTCTCCACCGCGATCGCCAGCACGGCGTAGACCCCGCCCGGGCTCGTCGCGAGGTAACCCTCGAGCGGGGTCTTGCCTGCGACGTCGGCCAACAGCACGCCGAAGCCCGCTGTGGCGACGCCCAGCAGCGCGATCAGTGCGATGGCGGCGGGCAGCATCCGGCCGACCGCGCGCAGCGACTCACGCGTGAAGACGACGCCTGCCTGCCAGCCGATCACCATGTAGCCGATCTGCACCAGCACATTGGGCACCGAGAGGCCGTATGACAACCCGCTGAGTTGCAGCGCGACGGTGAGCGCGAGCGGTCCGAGCAGGCCCGCGCCTGGCAGGCGAAGCAGCTTGCCGCCTGCGGCACCCGCGACGATCAGCACGGCCATCATCGCCACGCTCACATACCAAGGCGCAGCGCCGTTCTCGGTGCCGGCCCCGGAGTGGTGGGTGCGGTCCGCGTGATAGATCAACGTGACGACGACGGGCATCGAGGCCGTCACCAGTGCCACGCGAAGGTACTGCACCACGGCGACGACGCGATCGTCACCGCCGAGTTCACGCGCGATCGCGACCAACCCTGATGCGCCGCCCGCAACAAGGGCAAGCGAGCCGGTGAGCGGGCTGACGTCGCGGTGCAGTCCGAGGAGCGCACCCGCGACGATGCTGAGCGCCAAGGTCGCAACGGCGACCGCGACGACGATCGGCCAGTCGGGGCCGAGAGCACTGATCGCGTCGCTGTGCACCATGGTGCCGATGTAGACGCCGAGCACGCCCTGGGCGGCGATGCCCGCGGGGCGCGGCATCCTGCTGGGCGCCAGCGACGGCAGCGCCAGCGCGATACCGACGACAAGCGCGGCGAACAGCGCGGCAGACGGCACTCCGAGCATTGTCAGCGGCACGGTGACGGCGATGGTGGCGACGATCAGCAGCACCCAGTTGGCTGCTTGTCTGAGTCGCTGTCCCGTCACTATGACAAGTATGCCCTTAACAAAATTGGCATGCAACACGGCTGTTCCGGCCATGACAGCGAAGAATTGCCAAGGTATAACTTGGCTATGACCGATCTCCGCGCCGGATCGCCCGCCACCGAATTGCGGGAGTCGATGATGGCGGTGACCAGGCAGATGCGCAGGCACCGGCCCGATCACGGGTTGACCCTGAGCCAGATGGAAGTGCTCGCCGACGTCAGCAGAACCGGCGTCAGCACGCCCGCCGAACTGGCCGCGCGGCTGCACGTCAGGGTTCAGTCGCTCACCGACAGCATCAACGAGCTGGTGAACCGCGGCCTGGTGTCGAGGCGCCCCGACGACGACGACCGGCGCCGCCAGCTGGTCGAGATCACCGCCGATGGCATCGCACTGCTCGACGACGACCGCGCCGAGCGCGACGCCTGGCTCAACGCCACCATGCGGGAAAATTTGACCGACCTGGAATTCAACCTGCTCATGCTGGTGGCGCCCGTGTTACGAAAGCTGGCTTACGCCGAGGGCAAAGTGGGCACACTCACGCAATGACGAGGACTCACACCGCACGTGAGTGGATCGAGCACGATCCCGACCCCGAGACCGCGGCCGAGTTGAAGAAATGTAGCGAAGAGGAACTGGCGGAGCGGTTCACGCGTCCGCTGACGTTCGGCACCGCCGGTCTGCGAGGTCCCATGCGCGGCGGTCCCGACGGCATGAACCTCGCGGTGGTGCTGCGGACCACCTGGGCGATAGCGCAGGTCCTCAAGCAGCGCGATCACGCCGGGTCCCGGGTGGTCGTCGGCGGCGACGCACGGCACTGTTCGGAGGAGTTCGCGCTTGCGGCCGCCGAAGTGCTGGCCGCGGAGGGCTTCATGGTGACTCTGATGTT
The DNA here is from genome assembly GCA_963786995.1 of uncultured Actinomycetota bacterium. Classification (GTDB taxonomy): domain Bacteria; phylum Actinomycetota; class Actinomycetes; order Mycobacteriales; family Mycobacteriaceae; genus Mycobacterium. Next base: position 56,490 of record CAWBBH010000015.1, read on the forward strand.
CGCCGCCGTGCCGACGCCGGTGGTCGCCTTCGGCGCCCGCCATCTCGGAGCCAGCGCCGGAATCCAGATCACCGCGTCTCACAATCCCCCTTCGGACAACGGGTACAAGGTGTACTTCGACAGTGGCGTGCAGATCGTTCCGCCGGCCGACCGGGAGATCGAGGCGATGATCGGCAAGGCGCCGCATGCCGACCAGATCCGCCGGACCGCCGTTCAGACTTCCGGCGTCGATCTCATCCAGCGCTACGTCGACCGGGCGTCGCACGTCCGGCGCACACACGGATCGCTTCGGCTGGCGTTCACGGCCATGCACGGCGTCGGAGGTGAGTACGCGCTCGATGCCTTCGTGCGGGCCGGCTTCTCAGACGTGCAGGTCGTCGAGAGCCAATTCGCACCGGACCCCGACTTTCCCACCGTTCCGTTTCCGAACCCCGAGGAACCCGGTGCCGCCGACGCGTTGCTGAAACTCGCCGCAGACGTTAAAGCAGAGGTGGCCATCGCCTTGGACCCCGACGCAGACCGATGCGCTGTCGGTGTTCCAACGCCTGATGGTTGGCGAATGCTGACCGGTGACGAAACCGGTTGGCTGCTGGGCGATTACATTCTCTCTCAGATCGACCATGGCGAGGTGTCCGAGCACACCGTGGTGGCGAGCTCGGTGGTGTCGTCGCAGATGTTGGGCCGGATCGCCGCAGCACACGGCGCCCGCCACGTCCAGACGTTGACCGGCTTCAAATGGTTGTCCCGCGCGGACGCAGATCTGCCGGGGTGCACCCTCGTATACGCGTATGAGGAGGCGATCGGCCACTGTGTCGATCCGTCTGCGGTTCGCGACAAGGACGGCATCAGCGCGGCGGTGCTGTTCTGCGACTTGGTTGTTGCGCTTCGCGAGCAGGGCCGCACAGTGCTCGACGCGCTCGACGACCTCGCTCGCATGCACGGCGTACACACGACGTTCCCGGTGGCGCGGCCGGTTGCAGGCGCCGACGAGGCCGCCGAGGTGATGACCCGCCTGCGGTCCAACCCGCCGAAGACGCTGTGCGGATTCGCCATCGCGATGACTGATCTCGCGGCGGTGCAGCCCTACGAGCACAGAGCCGATGCCGTGATCCTCGAGGGCGGAGACGCCGACACCTGGGTGCGGGTGGCGGTGCGGCCGTCGGGCACCGAGCCGAAGGTCAAGTTCTACATCGAAGTTCGTCGCACGTGCACAGACGGGGACGTGCATCTCGCGCGCGCCGAGGCCCAGCGGCTGTCGGAGGAACTGGCCGAACTCGCAGAGAAGTTCTAACGGGGGCCGAACTGCCGATCGCCCGCATCGCCGAGTCCCGGGACGATGTAGGCGATGTCGTTGAGGCGTTCGTCGATCGTGGCGGTGAACAGCCTGATGTCCGGTGCCGCCTTCTCGATCGCCGCAATGCCCTCCGGGGCGACGACGACGCAGATCGCCGTGATGTCAACGGCGTTGCGGGCCTGCAGCAACCCGATGGTGTGCGCCATCGACCCGCCGGTGGCCAGCATCGGGTCGAGAATGAACACAGGCTGAGTGCTGAGGTCGTCGGGTAGAGACTCCAGATACGGCTTCGGCTCGTGGGTCTCCTCGTCGCGCGCGACGCCGACGAATCCGACGTGCGCCTCCGGAATCAGCGCGTGCGCCTGATCGACCATGCCGAGGCCGGCACGCAGCACGGGTACCAGCAGCGGCGGGTTGGCCAGCCTCGATCCGGTGGTGCTCTGCGAGCGGCGTTCGGACTGCGACGCTTTGGGTCGGCGCGTCGCGGGTGGCCTCGTAGACCAGCATCAAGGTCAGATCGCGAAGCGCGTCCCGGAACGATGCGTTGTTCGTGCGCTCGTCACGAAGTGTGGTCAGCCGGGCTGCGGCCAGCGGATGGTCGACGACGCGCACGTCCATGGGCCCGACCTTAACGTCAGGGAACCGCCGGGCGCGCCCGATCGTCGTATCGCCATGCTCGTCGATACAGATGCCGTCCGCGCGCTCGGCGCGCACTGCTCGAATCAGGCCGATGACCTGTCCGCCGCCGCCGCTGCCCTCACGTCGCTGCCGGGTTCCGACGCGGCCGCCGCGTTCGGTCCGGTCGGCGCCCGCTTCCTCGCAACGCTCGCCGACGCGATCGCCGCCGAAGCGCAGGCCATCGCGACGCTCAGCGACGAGCTGGCATCGGCGCGCTCGCGCACGGGCGTGGTGGCCGATAGATACACCGACGCCGACCGCCGCGGCAGCCGCCTCCTCTAGCGATGCCGAGCGGACTGATCGCAGCGCTGGCGGCCCCGATCCGCGAGGTGGCTGCGTCGGTCGGGCCGGGGTGGCCGGACCAGGGGGATCCGATCACCTCGCTCGCCGAGGTGCGCGAGCTGCTGGCCGATGTCGCCGCGGCGACACGGGCCGGCTGGAGCCGGGCAGCCGACGGCTGGTCGGGTGCGGGCGCCGATGGTGCGGCCGAGTTCATGTCCACAGCCGCCGACGCGGCCGACCGGCTGTCGCTGCGCATCGACGAATTGCGTTCGAGCACAGCAGATGCGGCGGGCGCGGTGACGCGCGCCCGGTTCCGGTTGCGCGACATCGTCGATCGCTTCGAAGCGCGTGCGGCCGCCATCGAGGCGCGGCTCGACGAGCCGGGAGCGGTCGAGGAGTTACGGGAGGAAGCTCGGAGGGCGCTGAGTGAGGCGGTCGCCGTCGTCGACGAGTTGCGCGCGGAACTCGACGGGCACGCCGCGAGCGTCGCAGCGCCGACGGCGCCTGCGGGCTTCGGCACGCCGGCGCCGGGATTCGGTGCGCCGCCCGGATCAGGCTCGCCACCTTCGGGTTTCGGTGCGCCAGCCGGCTTCGGTGCACCCGTCGGGGCGTCGGCGGGTTCCTCGGCCCCCGAAGCCGAGCTGGCAGGGCTCGTGCAACCCGACCCCGAGTCGTTCGGCGAGGGCATCGCGGTCACCCTGCCGGACGGCAGCACGGCGACCGCACCGAACGCAGTCGCGGCTGATGCCGTTCGCCACGCGCTGACACAACTCGGCGTCCCGTATGTGTGGGGCGGCACCACACCCGGCGTCGGGCTGGACTGCAGCGGGCTGACGCAGTGGGCTTACCACGAAGCGGGACTGGATCTTCCGCGGCTCGCACAGGAACAGGACCTGGGCGCGGCCGTCGCCCAGAATGCGTTGCGGCCCGGCGACCTCGCGGTGTGGGACGGGCATGTGGCGATGGTGGTCGGCAACGGTCAGATGATCGAGGCGGGTGACCCGGTCAAACTGTCGCCGATCCGAACGACGAACGCGGGTCAGGGTTTTCAGGGCTTCTGGCGGCCTACGGCGTGACCACTGTTATGGCATCGCCTCGGCCCACTTCATATGGCCCTCGAACCCCAGCGATGTCGCCATGGCGCGGTAACGATCCCGGTAGTCGCGATAGGCGCTCGTGTCGCCGCGGGCGCCGGATAGCAGCGCGCGCAGCCCGAGGAGCGTGATCTCGCGCATCGCCGAACCTTGATCGGCCCGCAGGTTCTGCAACCTGTCGACCGCGCGCTGGGCTTCGGCCAGGTCGCCCTCGGCGCCACGCTGCAGTAGCGTCTGCACCAGAATGCCCGTACCCCCAACGCCCAACCCGAGCCGTCCCGCCTCGTGCATCTCGTCCACGGCTTTGCGCATCACCGGAATGGCAGCGTCGCGGTCGCCGCGCCTGGCCATCTCCCGGGCTGCCCACAACGCGGCGGCCGGAACGTGGAAGGGAGCACGCTCGCGCCACGTGTCGCCAGCCTGCACCATCAGCTCCAGCCCGCGCTGACGGTCGGCTGCGGCGCCCCGACTCAGCAACGCGGCACCCAGCGCGTACTTGACAATGCTCAGTGCGTAATGGTTGCTGGCCCTTTCGGCAGTCCGCACCGCCTCCTCGATCGCGCGCACCGTGGAGTCATCGGCCAGACGCACCCCGTAGGCGATCCCCATACCGTAGGCAAAGGCGACAATAGCGGCGGAGGTGGCTGGGTCGCTGCGTCGGGCCATCGCGACGGCGTCGTCGAGGTCCTGCCGCCACCCGGGACGGCCCAGCCACCACCGAGCAACGCCGCGAAATGCCACTGCGACCGCCAGCGGTGATCCCACACCGAAGCCGGCGCCCTTGGCGGGATCGTCTTCGGCCAGGTCCACGACAGTCTGCGACCACCGCAGAATCTCGCCGAATTCACCGACATCGAACCAGTTGGCGAACGCCATGAACGCCAACCCCATGGTCATGGTCGGATCGCCGATCGACTCCAGCAGCGCCATCTGTTCGGATGCTAACCGCGACCCCTCACGCGAACGTCCAGCGTAAAGAAGCTCGGTGGCCAGCCCGGACATGCCAATGGCCAGCGAGACTTTGTCCCCGGCGGCGGCGCACAACTCCCGCAGCTCGACGAAGCGGCCCCGACTTTCCTGGACTGCTCGGGCTTGCCAGTCGGTGGCACACAGCATGGTGCGAGGAGCGACGCGCATCTTCAGTTGGTCGGGCGCGTAGTCGGGTAGCTCGTCGGCGATCCGGCGTGCCCGCTCCCAGCTGACCCGGGCAGCGTCGAGATCGCGGTTGGCTGACCAGGCGCCGGCGCGCATGTGCCAGCCGTAGGCCGCGTGCAGCTCGCCGGCAGCCTCGAGCTGTTCGGCGATCAGCGCCGCGTTCTCCTCCACCGCGGCCGGCGCACGCTCTTGGATCACGGCGGCCAGTCGCCGGTGCCACTGGGCGCGATCGGATTTCAGCTGCGATTCGTAGGCCACCGCGCGGATCAGCGGATGGCGAAAAGCGTACTCGGCGTTCGGGGTGAAGCTCACCTGATCGATCAGCTCCGCGCCTAGCAGCTCGTCGAGCATCGCATCGATGCCCAGCGCGGCGAGCAGCTCGGCGCCAAAGCGCGCCCCGATCACCGACGCCGCGTGCAGCGTCCGCTTGGCCGGGGTGCTCAGCCGGTCGATGCGCGCCTCGATGGCTGCCTGCACCGTGGCCGGCACGGTGACGTCGGCGACATCCGCGCGACACAGGTAGCCGGCGCGCCCACCGGTCAGTACCCCGCGCTGCACCAACTCGCGCACCATCTCCTCGGCGAAAAACGGGTTCCCGGCGGCCCGCTCGGCGATGAGAACCCTAACTGGCGCGACTGAGGGATTGGGGCCCAGCAGCTCACCGATCAGCGCTGTCGCGTCCGAATCACCCAGTGGGCCAAGCGCTATCGTCTGCGCGCCGTGCGCCCGCGCCAGCGCTCCCTCGTACTCGGAGCGAGAGGTGATCAGCACCATCAACTTGGTCTGCGGGATCACGGAGAGGTAGTCGGCCAGCATCGATTCGCTGACCGCATCGATCCAGTGCGCATCCTCGATGATGAACAGCGCCGGTTCGGGGCGGGCCAACGACGCGGTGTTGATCAGCGCGGTCAGTCGGCGCCGCCGCGCATCCGGGTCGATCGCGGGCGGCGCGACGTCGGGATCGGCGATGCCTAACAGATCATCGAGCAGCAGCAGATCCTGCGCGTCGGCATCCGGAAGCTGTTCCCGGATCCGGGCCCGCGCGGCCGGGTCGTCAAGGTCTGCTATCCCGGTCGCCGCGCGCAGCAGCCCGCGCCACCACCTGGAAGGGAATATCACGGGCGTGGGATTCGCAGAAGGTCCAAACCACCTCGACCCCGCGATCGGCCGCCAGCGCCGCGGCCTCCCGCGCGATCCGGGACTTGCCAACACCCGGTGAACCCACCACATTCACCACACCACCGCGACCACCGCTCGCGCGCTCCACCATGGCGTCGAGGGCCGCCATCTCCTGGCGCCGACCGACCAGCCTGGCCTCGGCGCGCCCGACCAGCCCATCGCGCGGGCCGATGGCCACCAGCCGGCGCGCGCGCAGCGGCTCTTCAGCCCCCTTGATGCGCACCCACTCCGGGTCCGCCAGCACTACGACGTGCTCGACCAGCCGCGCGGTGGACTCCGACAGCATCACCCCGCCAGGGGGAGCCACCGATTCCATCCGTTGTGCAAACCCGACCTGCTCGCCGATGGTGACGTATCCCAGCGACCCCGATCCGATCTCACCGGCGATCACCTGACCGGAATTGAGGCCCACGCGCACCTGGAGGTCCACACCGTCGCACTCTCGGACTTCGACGGCAAGCCGCTTCGCCTCCTCTTGAACGCGCACGGCCGCCAGGCACGCCCGAATGGCGTGATCCTCCAACGCCACCGGGGCGCCGAACACCGCCATCACCCCGTCACCGGTGAACTCCACGCTCCCGCCGTAGCGGCGCACCACCGCCGCCGACCGCTCCACCAGCTCGGTCATGATTTCGCGCAACCGCTCCATATCCACCGCAGCCGCGATGGCCATCGACCGCACCACATCGGCGAACAGCACCGTCACCTGCTTGTACTCCGCCGAGTGGGTGGACTGTGTGACTGGCGTACCGCACTCACTACAGAACTTGGCCGTCGCGCCCAACTGCGCGCCGCACGACCCGCATGACAGGCCCGCGGCCGTCAGTGCGCCGCCATCGTTCCCGCCGTCATTCACGTCAGTATCGTGTCACCGCTGGTCAGACCTGTCTGCCATATCGCAACTCGGACGCTGCCCGACCCGTTTCCTCAGACGAAGGAGCTGCCAACGACCGTGTTTCACTATCTGCACCCCTATTGATCACTGGTTGAAGCGGGTGATCCGGTGCAGCTGTCATCGATCCGAACCACGAACGCGGGACAGGGTTTTCAGGGCTTCTGGCGGCCGACCGCGTGATCGCCCGAGTGCCGCGCCAGCGGGTATTCGGCGCGGTCGCTTGGGGAGCTCCGGATCAGTGCCAAGTCGTTGGCGTTCGCGCTTCACGCGGTCTGTGGATCGTCTCTGCCGCCGAGCCGAAGCGCTGCGACATCTTCCTCGGCGATGCTGACCAGGTCGCTGCCCCTCCGCTGCCACAACCCGGTGACCAACGCACGTGTGGCGCGGCCCACCAGCAGCGACATGCGGGACCGATTCGTCGCCCGATAGCGAATGATGATCCGTGTGCGGTGATCACCCAGGGGAACGAACTCGACCGTCTCGATAAGAGACCGGGGCAGACCTCCGGCCACCGTCGTTGTCACGCGGGACGTGAAGTAAGCGAAGGGACGCCAGTCGATGAACTCGCGGAAGGCCATGAGATGCCCAGGGCCGTGGGTGCAGTGCGACGTCGCGCCAGGCCCGAGGCGGCCTTCTGGGTTTCGCTCATCTTGGTCTGGATCCTCGTTGTACCGCCGGCAGGCCCAGCGCTGTCGTTCGATTGGATCAACGACGTATTGCCAGGCGACCGCCGGTGGCACCGGCACATCGATCGGGGTCTCGAAGTCCGCGTCGGAAGCGCTGATGTACAAGCGGCGCTCCTCCCGCATCCTGCTCAGGACCGGATCGAGATGATGCACGCCGCCTTTGGTTTCGCCGAACGACTCGTACATCTCTATATGTGAGGGCAGTTCGAACGACGGAGGTAGATGCTGCTGACACGCCTGTGTGAAGAACGCGTATGCCCGCGGTCCGTCGTCGTTGCTGATCGTGTTCTTCAGCAGCCGATGCGCCAAGATGACGTCCGGTCCCGCGAGGTCTTCGCGTCGGTCGTCACGCTCGACCACATAGCTGCCGTAATGCGATACGAACTTCAGCCCAAGCGAACCGATGGCCGCGCAGGCCACGCAGCGGCAAGTCGTTGCGCGCGTCATGTCCAGCAAGCGGTTGGAGAATTCGAAGTAGCAGGCCTCGATCAGCTCGACCAGCCGCTCACCTTCCCGAAACGTCTCGGTGTCCGCGTAGCAGAAGACAGCGTCGCCTTCGAGCTTCACAAACCGCATGGGAGGCGCGAGGCGCTCGCGGATGAGCGTGGTCAGTTCATGAATGATCTCGTGCGCGTGCTCCAGCTCGGTGCCGGTAAGGAACGCGGTATATCCCGAGATGTCGGCGAGAAGCAGATAGCCCTCGTGGACCCCGTAGTCGTCGCGCCTGTTCGTTAACTTAGCGATCGTTTTCATGCCACCTCTATCGCATACAACGCGATCGGCCTAGAACGCGATCTTAGCTCGTCAACCGCCGGTTTCCTATCCATCCAGGCGAGGCCAGCAAACTCTCGGCGTCGGGTCGCACGGGCACGCCTGTCAGGTCAATCTGCTGTCCGCGCCAGACATGCTGAGCCATGTCGCACCGACGATCCTGTGCGACGAGCCCGCCTCAGCCCCCGCTGTTCCCGCCCCCATCCCGTCGGTTGACGAGCCACAGTCGGCCCGCGCTTACGATTTACACCCCTATTGATCACTAGCTGAGGCGGGTGATCCGGTGCAGCTGTCGTCGATCCGGATGACGAACGCGGGTCAGGGTTTTCAGGGTTTCTGGCGACCGACGGCGTGACCACCGTCATGGCATCTCCGGCCAGCACCTTGAATCCCCGCTGGCGGTCTCCGCCGTCGTGGTAGATGAGCGCGGTCCCAAGCACTAACGGATAGGGATGACCGCGATGTCTTCACTGGATCGCTCGGCAACTTGCAGAGCCTCGTCAATCTCCGTCACGCCGCGTCATCGGCCGGAAGTACCCCACGAGACAACCCAACGTACTTATAGGAGACAAGCGTCGCCTGCGACACCGGGCGGGTCGTGCGCACCATGTGCGAGCGCGCGGTCGAGTACTCTGTCCAGCCGTCCAGCCCATCACCCAACGGGCCATACCGCTGACGCCGAAAAGCCACATGTTCACTCACACGGTGGTTTCGTAGAGAACGGCGAGCCCAAGGCGCGGGAGTTTGGCCAATCGCCTGCATCGGCGACCCCGCCCAGGCCCTCAAGGGCGAACAGCGAAGGGAGACACCATGTCAAACCTCACCGAAGCTCCGAGACCGTCCCTCTTATCGGACGAATCGCTGAGCGTAGTCCAGGCAACCGCGCCCGTCGTCGCTGCGCACGCCGACGAGATCACCGCACACTTCTATCCCCGCATGTTCGCCGCCCATCCCGAGCTGCTGCGTGTCTTCAACCAGGGAAATCAGGCCACCGGCGAGCAGAGCAAAGCCTTGGCCGGCTCGGTTGTCGCGTACGCGGTGCAACTGATCGATCCCAAGGCGCCGTCATTTGATCACGTCATGCGGCGCATCGCCTACAAGCACGTATCCCTGGGCATCCGCCCTGAGCAGTACACCATTGTGGGCGAGAATCTGCTCGCTTCCGTCGGTGAGGTGCTCGGCGACGCCGTCACCCCCGAGGTCGCCGCCGCCTGGAGTGAGGTCTATTGGCTGTTCGCGCTCCAGCTGGTCGCCGAGGAAGCGCGGCTGTACCAGCAGGCGAATGTGGACCCCGACCAGCCGACGCGCCCATACCGGGTGGTCCGCCGCATCGAGGAAACCGCCGACGTCGTCTCCCTTGTTCTCGAACCGACCGACGGAGGCCCTTTGCCGGCCAGCGCGCCCGGCCAGTACGTCTCGGTGTTCGTCGACCTGCCCGATGGCGATCGCCAACCTCGCCAGTACACGGTGTCCTCTACTGCCATACGGACTCGCCTGCAGATCACTGTGCTGCGGGTCAGAGGCGCGAACGGGGCTCCAGACGGCCGCGTTTCCAGCTATCTCCATGATCATGTCAAGATCGGAGACGTGCTCGATGTGAGCGCCCCAGCTGGCGACTTCGTACTGATGCCCACCGAGTCGCCGATCCTGCTGGCGAGTGCGGGCGCCGGCATCACGACGGTGTTGCCCATCGTCGAACAAATCGCGCGTACTCAGCCCCAGCGGACCGTCATCGTCGCCCACGCCGACCGCCGAGCTCAAGATCACGCCCTGCGAGAAACCGTGCTGCATCTCGGTCGAGGGATCGACGACTTCACTTCTTATACCTGGTACGAAACCGTCGACGAGGGCGACACCCGCTCGCGCCAAGGCTTCATCGACTTGACCGACATTCCGCTCCCGGACGACATCCAGGTCTTTACGTGCGGCCCATTACCGTTCATGCGGCTCGTCAGGTCGACGCTGCTAGACCGTGGTGTGCCGCCGGCCCGAATCCGCTATGAAGTCTTCGGACCTGACCTCTGGGCCGCCCAATCATCGCCCGATACGGGGTCCTGACGGCGTTGTGTCCCGCCCAGTAGCGGTCGCGCAGCAATCGCTTGTGGAGCTTGCGGATGGGCAGGCGCGGCAACTCGGCCTCGAAGTCGATCGTGTCGGGCACTTGAACGCGGCGAGGTGCTCGGCGCAGATGCGTCGAGGAGCGCTGAGGAGGGCGTCTACCACCTGGTGCCGGCGGTCAGTGGTGACCTAGATGGCTGCGGTGGTGAGGCAGGTCTGGGTCCAGTAGCGGCCGGCCGTCGAGGAGTGGTTGGAACGGGTCCCACCTGGTCCCGTCGCGCTCGTCGTGCTTCTTTCCGCGCCAGCGCGGAATGGGCCTCGAGCACGACCCGGTTGGCCAGGGGCCGCGGTGATCTCGGCGTGGTCGTACGGCGTCGCGACCTCGACCACGTCTGTCTGCCATTTCGCACCGAAGATGCAGCCCGCCCGTCTTCACCAGACCTACGGGCCACGGTCGGCCGCGTTCACGATCTGCACCCCTATTGATCACTGGTTGAGGCAGGTGACCCGGTGCAGCTGTCGCCGATCCGAACGACGAACGCGGGTCAGGGTTTTCAGGGCTTCTGGCGGCCGACGGCGTGATCGCGAATCACGCCATGTCAGCGCTGGTCAGCCGCCGTACGTGTGATAGGTGAGCTCTGGCCTGAGGAACCGCGACCATGGAGCCGGTGGACCGCGGCGGCCAGCTCGTCGTACACCGACAGCTCCGCCCGTAGCGGCGATAGGACGAACTCCTCTCCGACCGCCTCGACCCGCCGGCCCAACTCGGCTTTCGCGCGGCGCCTACGCCGGGACGCGCCGAACGCGACGAATGGTCTGATCAGAATTCGCAGCGCCAAGCCCGACGCGAGTCCTCCGACCAGCAGCACCGTCGGCCAGGAGAACGGCCCAAGAAGGGGTGCATCGAGATCGATCTGCAGGTACGCGAGCACAGCGAGCAGCCCGAGCCACACGCCGCCTGCAAGTGCAGCCGCCAGCAGCACCCACTGGACCGCCCCCACCAGACGCCACCATCGCGGTGGCCGATTCGAGCCGAGATCCGCGCCACCGACCGCCCGGTCCAAGGCATCAGGCACGGCACCCGCTTGTGACTTGGCGGCTTCGAGAAGTAGCCGCGGCCAGGGTGCCGGTAACCCGCCCGACGCGGTGTCGGAGAGTGAGCGGACCGCGCTGTCCACGCCCGCGCGCGAGACCGCAGAAGCCGAGGGCAACGAGGTCCGGCGGAGTATTTCGTCCCCGGGATTCGACTGTACCTAATCCCAAGCGGCGCAACGGGTCCGGTCGCAGATGATGTATCCACCGCAGCGGCGGCCAGCCAACCGCCGCGAGACCGCGTCGCTCGTAAGCGCGGCCGACGGCACCGACTACGGCGGGAACGCCCGCAGCCTCGGCGAGAGCGGTTTGCAGGCGTCGCTCGCCGTCTCGCAGCCCGGGTACGGATCTCTGCTGCGGAACCAGCGGTGCGAGGCGTGCAGCCGTCGAGTCCAGATCTGCGCTCACCCGTGCCGTTCGCGCCTTGTGGTCGGCCACGGTCGCCGCAAGGAATTCGCGCAACGGCGCCGCCCCATCCGGTGTCACTGCTGACGTCGCCAGGACAGGCACGCCGCCCAGCCCGTCTTCGGCCAGCAGTCGGGTGAGGTCTCGTAGACACGCAGCCAGGTCGGTATCGGCCAGCCGGTCTGACTGATTGAGGGCTACGACCATCACGTCACGGTGTGCGGCCAGCGGGCGCAGGTAGTCGTCGTGAAGGACTGCGTCGGCGTACTTCTGCGGGTCCAACACCCAGATGAAGGCGTCGACGAGGCGGACCAGCCGATCCACTTCAGCCCGGTGCGACAATTCGGTGGAGTCGTGGTCGGGCAGGTCGAGCAGCACCAACCCGGAAAGTTCCGGTGCAGCTGACGCGTCGCCGTATTGCCGGGTCTTGATCTCCAGCCAGTCCAGTAGTTCCGTCGCGCCGTCGCGGCCGAAGACAACCGCTTGGGTATCGGAGGTGGTCGGCCGTCGAACGCCGACCGCGGCCAGCTGCGCTCCGGCGACGGCGTTGAACAGCGAGGACTTTCCGCTGCCCGTCGCTCCGGCCAGCGCGACGACGGTGTACTCACCCGACAAGCGCAGCCGGCTGCCCGCCCGCTGGTCCAGATCACGCAGCTCGGCAAGGACATCATCGGAGAGCCGACCGGACCCCAGTGTTACTACCGACGACAGCGCCGCCAGCCGGTCGACGAGCGTCACTGCAGCACCGCCGCGACGCGATTGGCGACCGCCCGCAGTTCGTCACCCGACACCAGTGCCGACGCGGAACCCAGCACGTCGCCGTAGCGGGCGGCGTCTTGGCGTAGGAGGCCGTCGACTCGAGCCAGGAGTTCCTCGCGGGCCTGCCGGGCCAGTCCGCGGACCGCTTGTTCGCCGAAGATCGCTTCCAGCACTTTCTGACTGGCGACCGTCGTTCCGCCTGCGACCGCGATTTCGGCGCCGGTCAGTCCGGCCGTCTGGCTGAAGACCGCGAGCATCACGACCAGCCCGGCGCCGTTGACGCCGTACGAAGCCAACCGCGCCCCCGAGCGCTTCGACGCGCCTTCGGTGCGGACCAGCTCGAGCACGAATTCCTGCCAGTCGCGGACGAGCCGCTCGACGGCCTCATCGAGCCCGGGGGCGGGCCGCGCCAGCTCGTCGGTCAGCAGCGGCGCGCCGGCCTGGTGCCGCGCCCAACACCCGTACGTCACCTCCGCGGCCTCTTCTACTGCCGCCCGGACGACGGTCGCGATGCCTGTCTCCAATGCCTCTCCGAGCTCCTCCACCGGTGTGGACCGCCCCGTGACCGCCGCCACCACGCGGTCGCGAACCCGCCCCACCCGCGATTCCAGCTTGCGCAGAAACTCCCCCGTACCGACCACGTCCTGCCACCGGGCCAGCACCTCGCCGCGCAGCAGCGTCCCGTCGCGAACCGCATCGTCCACGCGCGCGAGCGCGTCGCCGTACGCCGACGACACGCACGACTCCAGTTGCGAGCGCACCGCGAATTGCTCGTCGGCCGCATCGGCCAGTGCATACGTGCGGGGCGGCAGGCTGCGCAGCGCTCCGTCCAGCGTGTAACGCACCACCGCCACCCGTTGCTCGGCGTCAGCGGTCAGACCGTCCAGCCATGAGCGAATGGGTGTTGTCGCCTTGTCCCGCAACCGCCCGGCGCGCAGGCCCTGCTCGGCGATCACGAACAGCGGTGCGCTGCCCAACCCATTCGCTGCCAGCATGTCGGACAAGTGCGCGGCCACATCCCTTACCGCCTCCGGCGGGCATCGATTCAGCACGATGGCGATCGCGGTGCCCCGGTCGCGGGCGGTGTGAAGCAATTGCCACGGCACCGCATCGGCGTACCGGGCCGCGGTCGTCAGGAAGATCCACAGATCGGCCGCGGCCAACAGAGTGGACGCCAACTCGCGGTTGGTACTCACGACGCTGTCGATGTCGGGGGCGTCGAGCAACGCGAGACCGGGCCCGATACCTTCGTGCGGCACCAGGCGCAGCCCGTCCGGCCCGGACGATCGCGGTAGTTGCGGCAGAATCCGGTCGTCGGTGAACCACCTCAGGTCTGACGGGTGGCACACGATCGCGGGGCCGCGGGTCGTGGGCCGCAGCACGCCGGCCGGGCTGACGTCAGCCCCGACCAGCGAGTTGACCAGCGTGGACTTCCCCGCGCCAGTCGAGCCGCCGACCACCGCCAGCAGCGGGGCGTCGATGCTCCGCAGCCGCGGAACGAGGTAGTCGGCCAGCTGCCCTGCCAGCTCGCGAGCTTCACGTTCGGCCGACCATGCCGACGGCGCAGGCAGCGGGAACGACGTCCGGCCCAGTACTTCGCCAAGAGCGGTGACCACATCGACGAGGTCGGTGGCTTCCGTCATCGCTCCAGCCTGCCCTAGGTGCGTCGCTGACGCGGGCTCGTTCGCCTCAAAAGGTGTCGTGCGGACGAGACAGGGCTTCTGGGCGGGTGACGGCGTGATCAGCCGATCTCGAAGACGAACTCGTGCCCGCAGATGCCGATCCGGGTGGCCGCGCCGGCCAGCACACAGATCTCCCCGACGGGGCGCGAAGTCGTGCCGCAGCGGGCCGGCCGGTCGCGGTGCTCCGTCTGTCGAGGGTGCGCGCGGCGGCCGAGGCGGCGGTGAGGGCGCTTCGCCTCACATCGAGCACTTCCTGACGAAGAACGCGCCCGTGCAGGTCTTCGATCGTCGGCCCTGGCTCCAGACCGAGGGCATCGGAGAGCACGGTCGTCAGCCGACGATAGGCATCGAGGGCGTCGGACTGCCGCCCAGCGAGCACCGAACTTACACGCCCACAAGCGATTCAGCCTCCGCATGCGCATATGCACGCCGATGTTGTCCTCGAGGAGGGCGGCGGCGTGCGGCGCGACGATTTCGAAATCAGATAGGTCCTCGAGAGCCCGGCCACGCCACTGCGCCAACCCGGCCGTGAAGTGCGGCTGGCCAGTTCGAAATGTCCTGCCGAAGCCGCGCGCACTCCGGCAGTCTTCTCAATCACGAATCGACCGATGTCGCAACCGGTGTCGGGAACCGTGAGCCGGTATCCGATTCCCTTACACGGGAGCGGATTTGGCGTTCAATCTCGGTGGGATCCTCGGCGGCGCGATGCCGCCGCTGATAGCAGGCGCACTGTTGGCTTCCCGAGACCAAGGCGAGAGCCCTATAGCTCAGTTCACTCATTATTGTCGTCGTCGCAAAGTCACCCGACTAGCATCCGGTTGGTGACCGGCAAACCGAATATCCTGATCATCTGGGGCGACGACATCGGGCAGAGCAACCTCAGCTGCTACAGCAACGGCCTGATGGGATATCGCACACCCAACATCGACCGCATCGCCGCCGAGGGCGCGCTGTTCACCGACTACTACGGGGAGCAGAGCTGCACGGCGGGACGCGCGGCGTTCATCACGGGCCAGAACCCCTACCGCACCGGCCTGACGAAGGTCGGGTTGCCCAGTGCGCCGCTCGGCCTGCAGGCCGAGGATCCGACGATCGCGACGGCGCTGAAGGCACAAGGCTACGCGACCGGTCAGTTCGGCAAGAATCATCTCGGCGACCGCGACGAATTCCTGCCGACAATGCACGGCTTCGACGAGTTCTTCGGCAATCTCTACCACCTCAACGCCGAGGAGGAACCGGAGAACGTCGACTACCCGAAGGACCCGGAGTTCCGGAAGAAATTCGGCCCGCGCGGCGTGCTGCACACCTGGGCGAACGGCGACGGGACCCAACGCATCGAGGACACCGGTCCATTGACCAAGAAGCGAATGGAGACGTGCGACGAGGAATTCCGCGATGCGGCAATCGATTTCATCAAGCGCCAGCACGAGGCCGAGACACCGTTCTTCGTATGGTTCAACTCCACCCACATGCACTTCCGCACCCATCCCAAACCGGAGAGCATCGGCAGGGCCGGACGGTGGCAATCCGAGTACCACGATACGATGCTGGACCACGACGACATCGTGGGCGAGCTGCTGACCACGCTGGACGAACTCGGTATCGCCGACAACACGATCGTCATGTACTCGACGGACAACGGCCCGCACATGAACAGCTGGCCCGACGCGGGCATGACGCCGTTCCGCAACGAGAAGAACTCCAACTGGGAAGGCGCGTACCGGGTTCCGGCGATGGTGCGCTGGCCGGGACATATCCCGGCAGGCAGCGTTCTCAACGGGATCGTCAGCCACAACGATTGGTTCGTCACTCTGCTGGCGGCGGCGGGAGACACCGACATTGCCGAACGACTGCGGGCGGGAACCGATCTCAACGGCACCAACTTCAAGGTGCACCTCGACGGACACAATCAGCTGGACTACATCACCGGCGCAGCCGACGAGAGCCCGCGCAAGCACTTCTTCTACGTCTCCGACGACGGCGACCTCACCGGGCTGCGGTACGACAACTGGAAGATCGTCTTCATGGAGCAGCGAGCCACCGGCACGCTGCGGATCTGGCTCGAGCCGTACACGGTTCTGCGCGCGCCCAAGCTGTTCAATCTGCGCACCGATCCCTACGAGCGGGCCGACATCACGTCCAACACCTACTACGACTGGGTGATCGACCGCATCTTCGTCTTCGCGCCCGCCCAGCTCTATGCCGCGCAGATGATGGCGACGCTCGTCGAGTTTCCTCGCAGGCAGGAGCCTGCGAGCTTCAACCTCGACCAGGTGATGGCCAAGCTGCAGGCGGGCATCCCCGACTCCTGACCGTCAGGCTTCGACAACGTCCTTGATGCGTTCGAGCGTCGTGCGCACCTGGACGGTGGCGTCGTTGGTCATTCATCATCCCCGCGCTGGTGATCGGCTGATTCGCGGTCCGCAACCGCGTGATGGAGGTGGCGCGCGAACGCGAGGGATTCACCAGGTCTACGGCATTTCCTGTGCCCATTGCTTATGACCTTCGAAGCCAAGCGAATCGGCTATTCCGCGGTAGCGATCGCGGAGGTGGTAGTAGTCGTCGTCTTGACGGGCTTGGGCCAGCAGGGTGCGAAGTTTCAGCACCATAAGGTCCCGTGCGGGACTCGCTCCGTCAAGCGGCATTGCCGACAGCCGGTCGATCACCGCCTGCACGCGGACGAAGTCGCCCGTGTTGCCTTGTCCGAGCAGAAAATTCACCAGTAAATCCGTCGCGCCGGTGCAGTACATCATCTGACCGTTCTCGAAGATGCCATCCACACAGCGTTGCATCTCGGCCACACCGCCGTCGTAGTCGCCGTTCCACGCCCTGTTGCAGGCGATGTACAACTCGGTGAGCGGCAATTCGGATGCCGGAAATCGCCTCTCGCCGATCATTTCTCGGACGTCACGCAGGAGTTCGAGCGTGCGCCGGCTACCTGCAGACCCGTCCCGATACATCAGCACCGTCGACGTTGTGTACTTGATACTGCCGACAATATTGTCGTCGCCCGACTCCTCGGCCATCCGCAGCGCCCACTCGAGGTTCTCGATCGTGGCGTCGTCGGCAAGAAGCACACCATTGAAGATCCCGAGGCCGTACGACCAGGAGAACACGAATCCGACGGTCGCCGGAGGCGCTGTGCGGGCAATTGCGACCGCTTGGTTCAGATCCTCGCGCCACCCGGGTTGCCCAAGCCACCATCGCACCCCGCCGCGCAATGCGAACGCGACCGCAAGCGGCGAGCCGATCGCGAAGGTCTCCTTGGCCGAATCGCCTGCCGCCCAGTCAAAGACAGTGTCTGACCATCGCAGGACGGCCGCCGTGTCACCACCGTGCGCCAAGACCGCCACCGTCGGGAAGGGAGCGGTGACCGTCAGTAGGGCATCATCGATCGATTCCACGAGCGCCATCTGTTCGTCCGCCAACGTCAGCGCCTCGCGCATCCTGCCGTGCTGCATGCGGTCGGCCACCAGACCAGTCATCCCGATCGCCAACGAGGATCGGTCGCCTGCCGCATCGCACAATTCGCGGAATTCCTCGAATCGGGCGTTTTCGTACTCGGGGGTGCCGCGCCAGGCGGTGGCGCACAGCATTGTCCGCGGCGCAATTCGCAGGGGCAGCAAGTCGGATTCGTCGCTCGCAAACGAGTCGGCCACCGAGCGCGCTCGCTCCCAACTCAGTCGCGCCGCAACGACGTCCCTGTTGATGGCCCACGATCCCGCTCGCATGAAGAAGCCGTATGCAGCCCTTCGATCACCCGCCGCCTCCAGATGCTCGGCGATGATGGCGGCGTTTTCATCTGCCGACGCCGGATCCCGAGACTCGATTTCAGCGGCCAAGCGGCGATGAAACTCAGCCCGGTCGGACTTGAGCTGCGACTCGTATGCAACCGCGCGGATCAGCGGATGGTGGAAGGCGTACTCGGCGCGGGGCGTGAAGCGGACCTGGTCGACGAGGCCAGCCTTCACGAGCCCGTCGAGCTCAGGCTCGACACCAAGAGCGGCGAGAAGGTCGCAGGTGAACTGCGATCCGATGATCGACGCGGCGTTGATGGTCTGCTTGGCACCGGCATCGAGGCGATCTATGCGCGCAGCGATCGCCGCTTGCAGTGTCGGCGGCACGCTCACATCGGTCACGTCGGTTCGGCACCGGTAGGCACCCGCGTCGCCGTGCAGGACGCCTTGTTCGGCGAGCTCGCGGACGATCTCCTGGGCGAAGAAGGGATTACCCGCTGCCCGCGCTGCGATGAGGTCTTGGAGCGCGGCCACGGACTGATCCGGCCCGAGATGCTCGTCGACCAGTGCGGTGATTTCCGACGTGGCGAGCGGAGTAAGCGAAATTGTCTGTGCGCCTGGGACACTCGCTAATCTGCCGGCGTATTCGGGGCGGTAGGTGATCAGCGCCAGCGAGGGTGTCTGGCTGATCACCGCCACCACGTCGGCCATCATCGATTCGCTGACCTCGTCGATCCAGTGCACGTCTTCCATCACGTAGACGATCGGGTCGGTGCGGGCCAGGTTCGATGTGTTGATCAGCGCGCCAAGCCGTCGACGTCTGGCGTCCGGGTTGATCGGCGGCACCGCGACATTCGGATCGGCGATACCCAACAGATCGTCGAGGAGAAGCACATCATCAGGGTCCGCCCCCGTCAGGCGGCGGCGAACCTGCACTCGCGCCGTGTCATCGTCGAGGCCGGTGATGCCTGCCGCGGCACGAAACAGTCGCGTGGCGGCATGGAAGGGAACCTGGGTGGCATGCGACTCGCAGTACGTCCTGAATACCTCGACGCGGGCACGCTTTGCGAATTCGCACAATTCACGCACGAGCCTGCTCTTGCCGATGCCTGGCGGACCGACGACACAGACGACCGAACCACGCCCATCGACCGCGCGGTCGAGCAGACCGGTCAGCGTGTGTAATTCGAGCTCACGTCCCACGAGCGTGGACCGCGCCGACGTCGGCTCCTGCTCGGCCGTCATGCCCAGCAGCCGCGCGGCGCGGACCGGCGAATGGGAGCCTTTGATCGTGACGGAGTCCCTGTCACCGAGCAGACAGACGTGCTCGACGAGCCGCGCGGTGGACTCGCTGAGCATCACCCCGCCCGGCGGGGCGACCGATTCCATTCGCTGCGCCAACCCGACCTGATCACCGACGGCCGTGTAGCCGAAGGGTCCCGAGCCGATCTCGCCTGCGATCACCTGCCCCGAGTTCAACCCGATCCGAAGCGCCAGCTCTATCCCATCGCGCCGGTTTGCGTCCTCGGACAGCGACGCTGTCCGCTCCTGAATCGCCAGTGCCGCCAGACAGGCACGGACAGCGTGATCCTCCAGCGCAGCGGGTGCGCCGAACACGGCCATGATTCCGTCGCCGGTGAACTTGTCGACCGTGCCGCCGAATCGTGTCACCACGTCCGCGCAACAGTCGGTGAGCCCGGCCATGATCTCCCGCAGCCGCTCAGGCCCGACCGCCGTAGCGATGTCCATCGAGTGGACTACGTCGGCGAACAACACGGTCACCTGCTTGTATTCAGCCGACCGAACCGTTGGAGCGACCGGCGTGCCGCACTCGCTGCAGAACTTGGCCGAAACGCCTAGTCGCGTGCCGCACGACCCGCAGGACAAGCCAGGACTGTCGCCCACGCCAGTATCGTGTCACCGCTGGTCGCACACCGTCTGGCAATCGGCACGGCGACACGCTCTAGGCTGTGCCGCATGGCTGCTGACATCGTGCCGATCCGGCTCGGGTTGACCAAGGGCGACCTCTACACACTGTGGGCCCCCCGCTGGCGGGACGCCGGCGACGAATGGGAGGCGTTGCTCGGCAAGGACGACGACCTCTACGGCTTCGAATCCGTAGCCGAGCTGGCCGCCTTCGTCAGGACCAACACCGACAACGACCTCACCGACCACCCGGCCTGGGAGAGCCTGACCGAGGCGAACGCGCACCGCTTCGATCCGACCGAGGAGCGGCAGTACGACCTGATCGGTGTGCAGGAGCTGCTGGCAGAGAAGCCCACCGAGGAGTCGGTGGCCACGGTGCACCGCACGCTGGTCATCGTGTCGTCGGTCGGGTCGGTCTGCGAACTGCCGAGCGTCACCAAGTTCTTCAACGGCAACCCGGTGCTCGGCTCGCTCGGCAACGGCATGGACAGCTTCACCGGTCGCAGCGGCCGCAAGCGCTGGAGTGAGATCGGAGCCGTGATCGGACGGAGCTGGGACAACGTCGTCGACGCGATCGACGGTGTCATCACCATCCCCGACACCGACAAGGCCGCGGTCGAAAAGGCGGAGGCCGAACTCGAGGGCCCCAAGCCCGAGCCGGAGGAGGTCGAGGCAGCCGCCGAGGTCGAGGCCGAAGAGACCGCAGGCGCCGACGAAGCCGAAGCGGCCACCGAGTCCGAGACCGCGATCGCCGATCAGGCCGGTGGGCTGGTGCTCGGCGCGGACGAGGACTTCTGGCTCAAGGTCGGCATCGACCCGGTCAGGATGATCACCCGCGGCGGCACCTACTACACGCTGCGCTGCTACCTCGACGACGCACCGGTTTTCCTGGGCCGCAACGGGCGCGTCAGCGTGTTCGGTTCGGAGCGGTCGCTGGCGCGCTACCTGGCCGACGAACACGACCACGACCTCTCGGACCTGGCGACCTACGAGGACATCAAGACCGCGGCCACCGACGGCTCGCTGCGCGTGGACGTGACCGAAGAGAACGTGTACGTCACCAGCGGCCTTGCCGACGATCTCGCCGACGGGCCCGAGGCCATCGACAGGGATCAGCTCGATCTCGCCGTCGAGCTGCTCCGTGACGTCGGCGAGTACGCCGAGGACGACATCGTCGAGGAGACGCTCGACGCGGACATGCCGCTCGGCCGGCTCGTCGCCCACATCCTGGACCCCGACACGGTCAGCAAGCCGAGCGGACCTTACGCCGAGGCCGTCGAGCAGTTTGAGTCGCTGGAGACGTTCCTCGAGTCCCGGCTGCGCCAGGAGTAGGAACCTACGGGCGGGCGCCCGTCGGTGAAAGGGAGTAGCCCGATACTCGCGTCGAAAGGCGCGATCAGTCGCATGCTTGTCTGCACAGCCGTGGTGGACGGAGATGGCGATGACCGATCAGCAGCAACAGGCGATGAATTCGTTCTATGCACTCGACAACGTGATCACCATCAGAATCACGATGCCGCAGGCCGAGTGGGACAAGGTGAGGCTCGAGGAGCCCAAGAGCGGCCGCTGCGAATGGAACTGGACAGGGGGCGCCAGATACACCTGGCGCAAGGCGGACACGGTGGAGATCTCCGGAACCAGGTTCCCCGCCGCGACGACCTTCACCGATGTCGGCATCAAGAAGAAGTCGTTCTGCGGCTCGATCGACGACAAGAAACCGTGCGTGCACATCGACCTCGGCAGGTTCAGCAGCACCACCGAGGACGCGGCCGAGGCACTGATCGGCACGCGCTACGTCACCCTCAACAATTCCAAGCAGGACAAGTCCTACGTCCGGCAGACGCTGGGCTACCGCATCCTGGACGCGGCGGGGCTGCCCCACTCGCGATGCAACTACGCACGCGTATTCGTCAACGGAACTCCGATCGGCGAAGGCCTTGGCGGAGAACTGTTCCCCGGCGTCTTCGTCAACGCCGAGCCGATCATGAAGCGTTACATCGAACGCCAATTCAACGGCAACATGAACGGAAATCTGTACGAGATCGAGCACACCGACGACTTCACCGAAGACCGCCTGCCCTTCATCGGGGTCGAGGACCTCTCCGAGTTCGACGATAAGGCCGATCTGAAGTTCGCCTGCAGACACATCAAGGCCAACGGTCTTGCCGGCGCCGACGAGATGCTCGATATGGAGCAGTACCTCAAGGTCTACGCGATGGAGTTTCTGCTCAAGCACTGGGACGGCTATGCCAACAACACCAACAACACCTATCTCTACAACGACGTCACGGCAGTCGCGTCACCAGGCGTCGGCAACATCAAGTTCAAGATGATCCCGTGGGGTATCGACCAGATACTGAAACCGCGCGAGTTCTTCAGGCTCGGCCGTGACGGGCGGATCGCACAACTGGTCCGCAACGACGAGCCGCGCCGCAAGCTGTTGATGGACCAGATCCGGACCTACCGGGAGACGGTGTTGAGCCGCGAGCACCAGCAGACCGTCTGGAAGCCGTTGATCGACCAGATGCAAAGTCTCCTGACCGGCTTCGGCCTACCGAGCGCTGTTGCCGAGATCGCCACCGTCAGGCAGCAGTTGCGGCTCGCGCGATCGGCCGCCTACATCTTCACCGGCCTGCCGGAAGCGGCTAAGCCGGTCTACATCCTCAAACACGACACCAGTCACTGTCTGCATGCCAGCAACACCGAGTCGATTCCGCCCGGCGCGGTTCCTCCGGCCGATTTCGAGGTGTACCACCAGCAGTTGTTCGACAACAACCACCCGACCGACCTGTGGGCACTCAATGACCTGGGAACCGGAAAGTCTTTCACCAACCAGGCTTTCGGTCGCAATCTGCATGCCAGCGGCACGCGGGTGACGCCCGCGGGACACAGGTTTCTCTACACATGCGCGCCGGACAACGGCGATCATGCCGAGGAGTTCACGATCGCGCCCGTGCCGGTTCCCGTCACCGACCCCGCGAACCCGCCCGGTCGTTTCGCCTTCACCGGCTACTTCAACCTCGTCAGCGTGCGGACCAACGAGATGGCGAAATTCGGCAACGATCTCACGCCCGCGGGCAGGCCGCGGGTGCACCAGGAACTGCCCGGCTCCAACCTCTACTTCTACTGAGTGGGCTCAGCCGATCAGCACGGCGAACCGCGGTTTGATCACTTCGTCGATGATCGCCAGCCGCTCGTCGAACGGGATGAAGGCCGACTTCATCGCATTGATGGTGAAGCGCGCCAGATCACTCCAGCCGTAGCCGAACGCCTCGACCAGGCGCAACATCTCCTGGCTCATCGTGGTATCGCTCATCAGTCGGTTGTCGGTGTTGACCGTAACCCGGAAGCGGCACTTGGCGAGTTGAGCGAAGGGGTGCTCGGCGATGCTGCCGACGGCCCCGGTCTGCACATTGGAACTCGGGCACAGCTCGAGCGGAATTCGCTTGTCCCGCAGAAGCGATGCCAGCCTGCCGAGGTGCACCGCGCCGTCTGGCGCCACCGTGATGTCGTCGACGATGCGTACGCCGTGGCCGAGCCGGTCCGCTCCGCAGAACGCGATGGCCTCGTGGATGGACGGCAGCCCGAACGCCTCCCCGGCATGGATCGTGAAGCGGCCGTTGTGGTTTCGCATGTACTCGAAGGCGTCGAGGTGGCGCGTCGGCGGATAGCCCGCCTCGGCACCCGCGATGTCGAAACCGACAACACCCTTGTCGCGGAACCGGATCGCGAGCTCGGCGATATCCAGTGAACGCGCCTGATGTCGCATCGCGGTCACCAGGCAGCGCACCGTGATGCCGCGCCCCTCACCGCTTGCCGCCTTCTCGCCGTCCGCGAAGCCCGCGAGCACCGCGTCGACGACCGCGTCCAGCGACAGTCCGCGGTCGATGTGCAGTTCGGGAGCGAACCGGATCTCGGCGTACACCACGTGGTCGGCGGACAGGTCCTCGACGCACTCGTAGGCCACCCGGTAGAGCGCCTCCGGCGTCTGCATCACCCCGACGGTGTGGGCGAACGGCTCGAGATACCGCTCCAGCGACCCGCTGTGGGCGGCGGTGCGAAACCACGCCGCCAGACCGTCCACATCGGTGACGGGCAGGTCGTCGTAACCGTTCTGCTCGGCGAGGTCGACGACGGTGGCCGGGCGCAATCCGCCGTCGAGATGGTCGTGCAGCAAGGCCTTTGGCGCCTTGCGGATCGAGTCGAGCGTCAGCGGTGAGGTCATGAGCAGATCCGATCGATGATCAACGGCCCGATGTCGGGGGCCGTGTCGCCGACGCTCCAGCCGCCGTCCATCTCCGCCATCGCGGCAGTCAACCGCTCCGGGGTCTCGGTGTGAAGCGTGAACAGCGTCTCCCCCGCGGCGACCGGCTCGCCCGGCCGTCGGTGGATCCGCAAGCCCGCGCCGGACTGCACCCGTTCGCCGGGTACCGCGCGGCCCGCACCGAGTCGCCACACCGTCAGTCCCACAGCCATCGCGTCGATATCGCCCATCGTGCCACCGCGCGGCGCCGTGATGGTCTCGGTATGGGCCCCGACCGGCAACGGTTGCGCCAAGTCGCCGCCCTGCGCAGCGACGAGCCTGCGGAATCGGTCCATGGCGGTTCCGTCGCGCAACGTCTCAGCAGGATCGACGCCGTCGCAGCCGGCGGCGTCGAGCATCTCGGCGGCCAGCGTCAGCGTCAGCTCGACGACATCGGGCGGCCCGCCTCCGGCCAGCACCTCCAGGGACTCCTCGACCTCGACCGCGTTTCCCACCGTCCGACCCAGCGGCCGCTGCATGTCGGTCAGCAGTGCGCGAGTGACAAGGCCGTGCTCGGTGCCCAGCTCGACCATCGTGCGGGCCAATTCGCGCGACTCGGCCTCGGTCTTGAGGAACGCGCCCGAACCGACCTTGGAGTCGAGTACCAGCGCGTGTGCGCCCTCGGCGATCTTCTTGCTCATCACCGAACTGGCGATCAGCGGCAGCGATTCGGTGGTGCCGGTGACGTCGCGCAGCGCATAGATCTTGCGGTCGGCGGGCGCCAGCTCGCCCGCCGCGAATATCGCCGCACCCAGCTCGCTGAGCTGTTGTCTGATCTGGCTTTTCGATATCTCCGCGGTGAACCCGGAGATGGCTTCCAGCTTGTCGAGCGTGCCGCCGGTGTGCCCCAGTCCCCGTCCCGCGGCCTGCGGCACCGCGGCACCGCACGCCATGACGACGGGCACGAGCGGGATGGTGATCTTGTCCCCGACACCGCCTGTCGAATGCTTGTCCACCAAGGCAAGCGGCCGCTGCGACCCGTCGGAGCGACGCAGGTCGCTGAAATCCATCCGCTCGCCCGAGTCCACCATCGCGGCCGTCCAGCGCGCGATCTCCGCGCCGGTCATCCCGCGCAGGAAGATCGCCATCAGCAGCGCCGACATCTGCTCGTCGGCCACCCGCCCGTGGGTGTAGCCGTCGATCACCCAGTCGATGGCCGCGTCGGGCAGCACCCCTCCGTCGCGCTTGGTCCTGATGATCGTCGGCGCATCGAATGTGGGCTGGCTCACGGCCTTTTCGGCTCCCCCTGGGTCAGATCGCCGGGTCCGAACGCGTCGGGCAGAAGCTCGCCGAGCGGCCTCGGTCCCGACGGGTGGTCGATCAGCATCTGCGGCCCGCCGTGCTCGAGCAGCACCTGCCTGCACCGTCCGCACGGCATCAGCGGCGCACCGTCGGCGGCCACGCAGGACAGGGCGATGAGCCTGCCGCCGCCGCTCGAAAACAGGTTGCAGACCACTGCGCACTCGGCACAGAGACCCAGGCCATATGAGACATTCTCCACATTGCAGCCGGCCACGATTCGACGGTCGTCGACGAGCGCCGCGGCCCCCACCGGGAAGCCGGAATACGGCGCATAAGCGGTGGTTGCCGCCTCTGATGCCTTGAGTCGCAACATCTTCCAGTCGATATCGGCCGCCACGTCAATACCGCCGACCGGGCTCTGAATGCATTCCGAAGCCCTCCGTCCCGAGGCTCGTCCCGTGATATAGGTAACCCTAAATTCGGAGTCAAACACCTGCGATCGGCTTCACGGTAGCGCTTTGGGCAGTACAAATGGGTTTAGAGTCGCCCCGACCACCGACGGCGTTGGAGGCCCGATGAGTACGAATACGGAGATAGCGGCCCCGCGAGAGAAGCCGGCGCGCAGACGCACCCTTTATCGCGGCGATCCGGGCATGTGGTCGTGGGTGCTTCACCGCATCACCGGTGCCACCATTTTCTTCTTCCTGTTCGTGCACGTGGTGGACACGGCACTGGTCCGGGTCAGTCCTGAGGCTTACAACCAAGTCGTCGACACCTACAAGACGCCGATCGTCGGGTTGATGGAGGTCGGCCTCGTCGCCGCGTTGCTCTACCACGCCCTCAACGGGATCCGGGTCATCCTGATCGACTTCTGGCAACACGGGCCGCGCTACCAACGGCTCATGTTGTGGGTGGTGGCCGCTGTCTGGCTGGCCGTGATGATCCCTGCGCTGGGTGTCCTCGGCATGCACATGGCGGAGAGGTTCCTGTGAGCACCGCGTGGACGCCCCACCATCGCGAGGGGCGCATCGCACCCGTCCAGGAGAGGGAGCACGACCGCCCTGCCTCGCTGGACCATCCGCGTGCGCCGCGTCGCCCGAGGGGGATCCCCTACTTCGAGAAATACGCCTGGCTGTTCATGCGGTTCTCCGGCGTGGCGCTGGTCTTCCTGGCGCTCGGACACCTGTTCATCATGTTGATCTGGGACGACGGGGTGTACCGGATCGACTTCAACTACGTCGCGCAGCGGTGGGCGTCCCCGTTCTGGCAGATCTGGGACATGGCCCTGCTGTGGCTCGCGATGATCCACGGCGCCAACGGCATGCGCACGATCATCGGCGACTACGCGCGCAAGAACGTCACGAAGTTCTACCTGAACTCGCTGCTGTTGCTGGCAACCGGCTTCATTCTGGTGCTGGGCAGCTACGTCCTGGTCACCTTCGACGCGAACATCTCGTGACGGGAAGCTGATACATGATTGTCCAACACATCTACGACGTCGTCATCGTCGGCGCAGGCGGCGCAGGCATGCGGGCGGCCGTCGAGGCCGGGCCACGGGCCCGCACCGCGGTGCTGACCAAGCTGTACCCGACGCGTAGCCACACCGGCGCGGCGCAGGGCGGAATGTGCGCGGCGTTGGCCAACGTCGAAGAGGACAACTGGGAGTGGCACACCTTCGACACGGTGAAGGGCGGCGACTACCTCGCCGACCAGGACGCCGTGGAGGTCATGTGCAAGGAAGCCATCGACGCGGTGCTCGACCTCGAGAAGATGGGCATGCCGTTCAACCGGACGCCCGAAGGTCGAATCGACCAGCGCCGCTTCGGCGGACACACCCGCGACCACGGCAAGGCGCCGGTGCGGCGGGCCTGCTACGCCGCCGACCGCACCGGCCACATGATCCTGCAGACCCTGTACCAGAACTGCGTCAAGCACGGCGTCGAGTTCTTCAACGAGTTCTACGCCCTCGACGTCTGCCTGACCGACACCCCGGGCGGCCCGGTCGCGACGGGCGTCATCGCCTACGAACTGGCCACCGGCGACATCCACGTCTTCGCCGCCAAGGCCGTCGTGTTCGCAACCGGCGGGTCTGGCCGGATGTACAAGACGACATCCAACGCGCACACGTTGACCGGCGACGGCCTCGGCATCGTCTTCCGCAAGGGACTTCCCTTGGAGGACATGGAATTCCACCAGTTCCACCCGACGGGTCTTGCCGGGCTCGGCATTCTCATCTCCGAGGCCGTCCGCGGCGAGGGCGGCAGGCTGCTCAACGGCGAAGGCGAGCGGTTCATGGAGCGCTACGCGCCAACCATCGTCGACCTGGCGCCCCGCGACATCGTGGCCCGCTCGATGGTCCTCGAAGTGCTGGAGGGCCGCGGCGCCGGACCGCTCAAGGACTACGTCTACATCGACGTGCGTCACCTCGGTGAGGACGTGCTCGAATCCAAGCTGCCCGACATCACCGAGTTCGCACGGACCTATCTCGGCGTGGACCCGGTCAAGGAACTGGTTCCGGTGTACCCGACCTGTCACTACGTGATGGGCGGCATTCCGACCACCGTGCACGGTCAGGTGCTGCGCGACAACACCAATGTGGTTGCCGGTCTCTACGCCGCGGGCGAGTGCGCGTGTGTATCGGTGCACGGCGCCAACCGGCTCGGCACGAACTCGCTGCTCGACATCAACGTGTTCGGCCGTCGCGCAGGCATCGCGGCCGCCAATTACGCACTGGGACATGATCATGTCGACATGCCGGAGAACCCCGAGGGCATGGTGGTCAGCTGGATCGGCGACATCCTCTCCGAGCACGGCAACGAGCGCGTCGCCGACATCCGCGGCGCGCTCCAGCAGTCGATGGACAACAACGCCGCGGTGTTCCGCACGGAGGAGACCCTCAAGCAGGCACTCACCGACATCCACGCGCTCAAGGAGCGCTACGCCCGAATCTCGGTGCAGGACAAGGGCAAACGCTTCAACAGCGACCTCCTGGAAGCCATCGAGCTCGGCATGCTGCTCGAACTGGCGGAGGTGACGGTCGTCGGCGCGCTGAACCGCAAGGAATCCCGCGGCGGCCACGCCCGCGAGGACTATCCCAACCGCGACGACACCAACTACATGCGACACACGATGGCCTACAAAGAAGGAACCGATCTGCTCAGCGACATCCGGCTGGACTACAAACCCGTTGTGCAGACGCGGTATGAGCCGATGGAACGGAAATACTGACGATGACCATCTCTCCTGAGGTCGAAACCAGAGACCCCGAACTTCCGCCGATTCCCGACGGCGCGGTCATGGTGACGCTGAAGATCGCCCGCTTCAACCCGGAAGATCCGGACGCCGCCGGCTATCAGAGTTTCCGCGTACCGTGCCTGCCGAGCGACCGACTGCTGAACCTGCTGCACTACGTGAAGTGGTATCTCGACGGCACGCTGACCTTCCGGCGGTCGTGCGCGCACGGCGTGTGCGGCTCGGATGCGATGCGCATCAACGGCGTCAACCGGCTGGCGTGCAAGGTGCTGATGCGCGACATGCTGCCCAAGAAGAAGCCGGGCAAAGCACAAAAGGCACTGACGATCACCATCGAACCCATCCGCGGCCTGCCCGTCGAGAAGGACCTCGTGGTGGACATGGAGCCGTTCTTCGACGCCTACCGTGCGGTGAAGCCGTACCTCATCGTCAGCGGCAATCCACCGACCCGCGAGCGGATCCAGAGCGCGACCGACCGGGCGCGTTACGACGACACCACCAAGTGCATCCTCTGTGCCTGCTGCACGACCAGCTGCCCGATCTATTGGAGCGAGGGCAGCTATTTCGGGCCCGCCGCGATCGTCAACGCGCACCGGTTCATCTTCGACAGCCGCGACGAGGCCGCAGCTGAGCGGCTCGACATCCTCAACGAGGTCGACGGCGTCTGGCGGTGCCGCACCACGTTCAACTGCACGGAGTCCTGTCCGCGCGGGATTCAGGTCACCCAGGCGATACAAGAGGTCAAGCGCGCGCTGATGTTCGCCCGCTAGCGTCACCGGCTCTGTGCGCCTGCGTCGTGCGGTGGGCACGAGATTGATCTCCCGACCGAGTGGGTATCTGAGGCGTTGCTAGCACGTGCCACTCACAGAAAACGAGATTGGACCCATGACTGACCGCATGATCTTCCGACGTTTCTCGGTCACCACAGGCATCGCTGCCGCGGCGCTGGCGTTCACGCTGACGGCCTGCGGTGGTGGCGAAGAGGGCGAAGAGAGCACCACCTCGTCGACCACGTCGAGCACCACGTCGAGTTCGATGACGACGACCATGACGCCGGCCCCGGCCCCGGCCCCCGCTCCCGGCACCGGTGCTCCCGGCGCCGGCGCCGGACCTGGTGGAGCAACCGCGGGCGCCCCGGGTGCTGGCGCAGGCGCAGGACCCGGCGGTGCTGAGGCGGGCGCAGGCGGCGCGGGCGCCGGTGCCGGACCCGGCGGAGCAACCGCGGGCGTCCCGGGCGCGGGCGCGGGCGCAGGACCCGGCGGTGCCGGTGCGTGCGTCGGCGCGACGTGTGTCGGTGTCCCCGCACCCTGATTGGTTAGACCCTAGGTAGCCCGAAACGGCATTTCAGCAGGCCTGCACTCGCAGTTTCCCTGCTGGAATGCCGTTTCGCGCATCGGTGCTGTCACACATCGGCGGGCTGTCTCGTCTCACCGGTATGACACAGAAAACGCGTATCGCCCCCCTGCCACCGCAGCGCGCGTCGCTGATGATCCGGCTGATGTACTCCTACGCCAAGCGCCGTTTCGGCGAGGTGCCGGAGCCCTTCGCCGTCGCCGCCCATCATCCGCGGCTGCTGATCGCCAACAGCACACACGAGATGCTGCTGCAGTCCGCGTCCAAGAAGTTGCCGACCAGCGTGCGCGAATTGGCCGTGTTCTGGACCGCGCGCACGGTCGGGTGCTCGTGGTGTGTCGACTTCGGTTCGATGCTCCAGCGCCTCGACGGCCTCGACGTGGACAGGCTCAAGCACATCGACGACTACGCGACCTCGCCCGCCTACACCGATGACGAGCGGGCGGCCATCGCCTACGCCGACGCCATGACGACCGACCCGCACACCATCACCGACGAACAGGTCGACGACCTGCGGCGCCGATTCGGCGACGACGGCGTGATCGAGCTGTCCTATCAGATCGGCGTGGAGAACATGCGGGCCAGGATGTACTCGGCACTCGGCATCACCGAACAGGGCTTCGGTTCCGGAGACGCGTGCCGCGTCCCCTGGGCTAGCGAGAACGCCCCATCGGAGAGCCGCTGAGCTTGTCGGGGTTCGCGATATCCCATATCGCGCAGATCTTTCCGTCGCGCACCGTCATCGCGGTCACCCGCGGTGACATCGCGGGATAGCCGCCGTCGGCGGGCGCGCCCGGCGTGTAGCTGCCGAGCTGGCCGTTGACGAGGGCCAGCTGCGCGGTCGCGAGGAAGTTCGGCCCGTACCGGTGCGCGAGCCCGAACAGGAACCGCGTCACCTTGTCCGGCCCGTGGATGACCCGCGCCGCCGTCGGCGCCATCCGGTTGGAGTCTCCGGTGAACGTGACCTCCGGATGCAGCAGGCGCACAACGGCTTTCACATCGCCGGAGGCGAGCGCCGCCATCAGGGATCCGACCAGTTCATTGTGGGTGTCGTCGGCGACCGGTTCGGGTGCCGACGCGACGGCCCGGCGGGCGCGCGAAGCCAACTGCCGCGCAGTGGCGTCGCTGACACCGAGCACCGGCGCGATCTCGGCGAACGGCACGGCGAAGCCGTCGTGCAGCACGAACGCCACCCGCTGATCGGGCGTCAACCGCTCCAGCACCACCATCGCCGCGAACCGCGCATCCTCGCCCGCCACCACCACCGCGAGCGGATCATTGCCGTCAAAGCCCGTCACCACCGGTTCGGGAAGCCACTCGCCGACGTAGGTCTCGCGCCTGTGCGCGGCCGAACGCAGCCGGTCGAGCGCCAGCCTGCTGACCACCGTCGTCAACCACGCCCGCAGGTCGGTGATCTCATTCGCGCGCGCGTCGCGGTCCCACCGCAGCCACGCATCCTGCACGACGTCCTCGGCGTCGGCGAGCGTGCCCGTCAGCCGATACGCCACAGCCAGCAGATGGGGACGCAGTTCCTCGAACTCGTCGACTCGCGTGCTCGCGGTCATGAATTGATTGTAGGAGCACGCCGACGATGACTGATTCCGTCGCCGAGTTGCCGTTGCCAGACGATTTCCATGTTGAACCTCCGCAGCTACGACCGGAACCGTATTGTTCCGCACATGGCAATCAAGGAACCCGAGGCTCCTGCCGTCGGCGGCAAAGGCCTGCAGGCCGGCGTCGCTGCCGTTCGCGCTCACGCTCGCCAGTGCGGCCAACCTTCCGATCCGAATGGTGTCGCGGCCGCCGAGGAGAACCTGCTTCGCGCGGCACGCGCACTGCCCGACGCGCCGGAGATCGAGTCGCTCGTCGCCGACGGGTTGACGCTGGAGTCGGCGCTGAAAAAGCTGAACTGGAATGACACCGACGTGCTGTTGGTCGGCTCGAGCAGGTTTGCTGCACCACGGCGAATCTTCTTGGGTTCCACCGCAGCTCGTATCCTGGCAGGTACCGATGCGCCGGTGATCGTGGTGCCGCGAGGAGACGCCTGAAATGCTTCACAACGCGTGACGATTTAAGGAGAGAACAGCAAATGAGCACATCCATGTATGCCGTAACCGACCCGTCGACGGGCGAGGTGGTCAAGGAGTATCCCACCTCGACAGATGAGCAGATCGAAGCCGCGATCGCCGCCGCCAGCAAGGCCCACAGCGAGTGGTCGCGCGGTTCGACGGTCGCTGACCGCGCCGAGCTGATCCGCAAGGTGGGCAAGCTGCACAACGAGCGCAAGGAGGAGCTCGCCAAGATCATCAACCGCGAGATGGGTAAGCCCATCGACCAGTCGGAGGGCGAGGCAGAGTTCAGCGGGGCGATCTACGAGTACTACGCCGACAACGCCGAGAGGTTCCTCGCCGACGAGCCGATCGAACTCCTCGAGGGCGAAGGCTCTGCGCTGATCCGGCGCAGCTCAGTGGGTGTGCTGCTCGGCATCATGCCGTGGAACTACCCCTACTACCAGGTCGCCCGGTTCGCGGGGCCCAACCTGACGCTCGGCAACACCATCCTGCTCAAGCACGCTCCCCAGTGCCCCGAGTCCGCGGCCGCCATGCAGCAGATCTTCACCGACGCCGGATACCCCGACGGTGCGTACGTCAACATCTACGCGACCAACGAGCAGGTCGCCGACATCATCGCCGACCCACGCGTACAAGGCGTTTCGCTGACGGGTTCGGAGCGTGCGGGGGCGGCCGTCGCCGAGATCGCGGGCCGCAACCTGAAGAAGGTTGTCCTCGAGCTCGGCGGATCCGATCCGTTCATCGTGCTCAGCTCCGACGATCTCGACGCCACCGTGGAGGCCGCGGTCGACGGCCGCCTCGAGAACACCGGGCAGGCCTGCAACGCGGCCAAACGGATCATCGTGTCCGACAGCGTGTATGACGACTTCCTGGACAAGTTCACCAAGGCCGTGCTGGCCAAGGCGGACGGGCTGGCGCCGCTGTCCTCGGTGGCCGCCGCCGAGCGGCTCGACCAGCAGGTGAAGCGGGCCGTCGACGACGGCGCGACCCTGGTTTCCGACGGCAAGCGCACCGGCGCGTTCTTCCCGCCCGGCGTGCTGACCAACGTGTCCCCGGAGTCGCCGTCCTACAAGGAGGAACTGTTCGGACCGGTGGCGACGGTGTACAAGGTCAGCTCCGAGGAAGAGGCCGTCGAACTGGCCAACGACACTCCGTTCGGGTTGGGCTCGTACGTCTTCACCACCGATGACGAGCAGGCCAAGCGGGTGGCCGACAAGATCGAGGCGGGCATGGTGTTCGTCAATGCCGTTGGCGCAGAAGGCGTGGAGCTGCCGTTCGGCGGCGTCAAGCGATCGGGTTTCGGCCGTGAACTCGGCCGCTACGGCATCGACGAGTTCGTCAACAAGAAGCTGATCCGGATCAGCTAGCGGTCGCCGCCCGCCGTCACGTAGCGCTTGTTGAGCAGGAACAGCACCAGCACCACTGCCCACGAGGCGAGGCTGAGCAGGAGTTGGGATCGCAGCGAGGCGTCGAGCGCCATCTGGGTCAGGATGGCTACCATCCCGACCGCGGTGATGATCGACAGCACCGGGAACAGCCACATCTTCAGCCGCAAGTCGGCGTCACCGTTGCGACGGCGAAGCACGATCTGAGAGATCGCGATCAAGATGTAGACGAACAGGATGATGGCGCCGCTGGAGTTGAGCAGGAACGCGAAGATCGTCTTCTCGGCGGGCGAATCACCAGCTTCGCCGGCCTAACAGACCACGGTCGCGCGCGCCTACCGCTTGGTGAAGATGATGCGATGCCAGTCCTTTTCGGCGACGGCGGTGATGTCGCTCATCACGTGCTTGATCGTGAGGTACTCCTCGAAGGAGTAGTCCGACATGTCCTTGCCGAAACCGGATGCGCCGACGCCGCCGTGCGGCATCTCGCTGATGATCGGGATGTGGTCGTTGATCCACACGCAGCCCGACTGGATCTCACGCGATGCGCGCTGCGCGCGGTAGACGTCGCGGGTCCACGCCGACGCCGCGAGACCGTAGGCGGTGTCGTTGGCCTGACGTAGCGCGTCGTCGTCGTCGGTGAACGACCGTACCGTCAGCACCGGGCCGAAGATCTCGTCGCGGTAGACCTCGGAGTCCTCGGCGACGTCGGCGATCACCGTCGGCCGGTAGAACGCGCCCGGCAGGTCGGGTGCGCTTCCGCCGGTGACGATCCGCCCGTTCTGACCGGGTGCGCGTTCCACCATGCCCGCCACCTTCGCCCGATGCGCCATGGAGATGAGCGGGCCGAGGTCGGTGTCATCGTCGTCGGGGTCGCCGACGACGATCTTGCTCATCACCTCGCCGACACCGGCGACGAAGTCGTCGTAGAGCTCGCGAGCGACGATCGCGCGCGTTGCCGCGGTGCAGTCCTGCCCGGTGTTGATCAGCGACCCCGCCACCGCGCCCTGGATCGCGGCGTCCAGGTCGGCGTCGTCGAACACCACGAACGGCGCCTTGCCGCCGAGCTCGAGCTGCGTGCGGTGACCGTGCACGGCCGCGGCGGCCATCACCTTGCGGCCCACCGGCGTCGACCCGGTGAACGTCACCACGTCGACGTCGGGATGACCCGCCAGTGCGGTGCCGACATCACCGCCCGCCCCGGTGAGGACGTTGAAGACGCCGTCGGGCAGCCCGGCCTCGGTGGCCAGCCGCGCCAGGGTCAGCGTGGTCAAGGGGGTCAGCTCGGCGGGCTTGATGACGACGCTGCACCCGGCGGCCAGCGCAGGCACCACCTTCCACACCGCCATCTGCAACGGGTAGTTCCACGGGGTGATGGTGGCGACGACCCCGACCGCCTCACGCCGGATGCTCGAGGTGTGGTCGCCGGAATATTCCGCGGTCGCCTTGCCCTCGAGATGGCGCGCGGCACCAGCGAAGAAGTCGACGTTGTCGATGCTGCCGGGGACGTCGAACTCGCGGGCCAGCCGGGCGGGCTTGCCGGTCTGGCTGACTTCCTCGGCGACCAGTTCGTCGGCGTGGTCGCTCATCAGGGCCGCCAGCTTGGCCAGCACCGTGGCGCGGTCGACCGGGGTGGCGCTGCCCCAGTCGCGCTGCGCGGTGCGCGCCGCCGCGACGGCGGTGTCGACGTCGGCCGGGGTGGCCAACGCCAGTTCGGCGACGACGCCGCCGGTCGCGGGGTTGATGACCTGATGTGTCGCGCCGCCGGTGACCACCGCCGCGCCGTTGATCCAGCTGCCTGCCACGCTGGCCTTTACTGTCGCAGTCATGGCCCAACGCTAACCGACCGCGCTGCCGCGCGGCTACGCAATGGCTACGCATTCCCGCCGTCCCGACATGGCTCGGCGCGTGATTTCATTGGTTTGGTTGCTTGTAACGACGGATTCCGTGCACAATCTCAGGCATGGCCAACCCGGGTGCTGACGGCATCCAACCCGTCTCCCTGCGCGTCCAGACACGTCCTGGGGCGGCAGTCCAACTCGATGAGCTGTCCAAGGCGATCATCGAGAAGCTGCAACAGGACGGTCGCCGCTCGTACGCGGGCATCGGCAAGGCGGTGGGGCTCTCCGAGGCCGCCGTGCGGCAACGCGTCCAGCGCATGGTCGACGCGGGGGTCATGCAGATCGTCGCCGTCACCGATCCGATGCAACTCGGATTCGCCAGACAGGCGATGATCGGCATCCGCTGCACCGGGGACACCACACTGGTGGCCGAGAAGCTGGCCGCAATCGACGCGGTCGAGTACGTCGTGCTGACCGCGGGTTCTTTCGACGCCATCATCGAAGTGGTCTGCGAGGACGACGACGACCTGCTCTCTTTACTCAACACCCAGATCCGAGCACTGCCGGGAGTGATATCCACCGAAACGCTCGTTTATTTGAAACTCGTTAAACAGCAATATAATTGGGGCACAAGATGACACAGACATTGATCAACGAACCGATTACGAGCGACTTGGGCGCGAAGGCGAACCGCCACCTGTGGGGCCACTTCGCGCGCCACGGCGAGGGCATCACCCCGCCGATCATCACCCGCGGCGAGGGCGTGCACATCTTCGACGACAAGGGCAAGCGCTACATCGACGGGCTTTCGGGCCTGTTCGTCGTGCAGGTGGGACACGGCCGCAAGGAACTCGCCGAGGCCGCGGCAAAGCAGGCCGAGACGCTGGCCTTCTTCCCGCTGTGGTCGTATGCGACCCCGCCGGCGATCGAACTGTCCGAGCGCATCGCCGGATACGCGCCGGGCGACCTGAACCGGGTGTTCTTCACCACCGGTGGCGGCGAAGCCGTCGAGAGCGCGTGGAAGCTGGCCAAGCAGTACTTCAAGCTGACCGGCAAACCCGGTAAGCACAAAGTGGTTTCGCGCTCGATCGCCTATCACGGCACACCGCAGGGCGCGTTGTCGATCACCGGCATCCCGGCGTTCAAGGTGCCGTTCGAACCGTTGGTGCCCGGCGGTTTCCGCGTGCCGAACACCAACTTCTACCGCGCACCCGAGCCGTACGACACCGACCTCAAGGACTTCGGCCGCTACTGCGCCGACCGCATCGCCGAGGCCATCGAGTTCGAAGGGCCCGACAGCGTCGCCGCGGTGTTCCTCGAGCCGGTCCAGAACGCGGGCGGATGCTTCCCGCCGCCGCCGGGATACTTCGAGCGGGTCCGCGAGATCTGCGACGAGTACGACGTGCTGCTGGTGTCCGACGAGGTGATCTGCGCCTACGGCCGGATCGGCTCGATGTTCGCCTGCCAGGACTTCGACTACGTCCCCGACATCATCACCTGCGCCAAGGGTCTGACATCGGGCTACTCCCCGATCGGCGCAATGGTCGCCAGCGACAGGCTGTTCGAGCCGTTCAACGACGGCAAGACGGTGTTCGGGCACGGCTACACGTTCGGCGGGCATCCGGTGTCGTCGGCGGTCGCGCTGGCCAACCTCGACATCTTCGAACGCGAGGGCATCAACGACCACGTCAAGCAGAACGCCCCGGCGTTCCGCGCGACGCTGGAGAAGCTCTACGACCTGCCGATCGTCGGCGACGTCCGCGGCGAGGGCTTCTTCTACGGCATCGAGCTGGTCAAGGACAAGACCACCAAGGAGACCTTCAACGACGAGGAGTCCGAGCGGTTGCTGCGCGGTTTCCTCACGCCTGCGCTGTGGGAGGCGGGGCTCTACTGCCGCGCCGACGACCGCGGCGACCCGGTCGTGCAGCTGGCTCCCCCGCTGATCAGCGGGCAGAAGGAGTTCGACGCGATCTACGACATCCTCAACAGGGTGCTGGGCGAGGCCAGCCAGATGCTCTAGCCCCGCCGAGATCAGGGTTGTGCCACGCGATCACGCCCAAACCGGGCCACAACTCTGATTTCGAGCCCGACGCCAGTCACTTTTGCAACTCTCTTCACTTGAGTCACAGCGTGGCTACCGGGGATCGGCCCACGGATCGCCTAATCTTCGGTCACGATGGCGACCTTCACGACTGCGTCCCAGCGCGTTACGGCCCTGGCAGCGGCGCTTTTTCTGATGGCGAGTCCGGCGTTGGCGAACGCCGAGCCGGACGCACCAGGCTGCCCGTATCAGGTGAGCACTCCGCCCGCCGTCGATGCGTCCGAAGTGCCGAAGGCAGGCGATCCGCCGCAGCCGCTGGCCGTCCCGTCCGACCCCGTCGGAGGTGACGCCCTCGGCGGCTGCGGCGTGATCACCGCGCCCGGTACGCCGCCGGTGCCTGGCGACGTCTCCGCCGAGGCGTGGCTGGTCGCCGACCTCGACACCGGCGACGTCATCGCCGCCAAGGATCCGCACGGCAGGCACCGGCCCGCCAGCATCATCAAGGTGCTGGTGGCCATGCAGGCGCTGCGGGATCTGCCGATCCACAAGGTCGTTGCGGGCACCGCCGACGACGCGGCCGCAGAGGGAACGAAGGTCGGCATCGGTGAGGGCGGGCACTACTCGATCCGCGACATCCTGCACGGCCTGCTCATGCACTCCGGGAACGACGCCGCCCATGCGCTGGCCATGCAGATGGGCGGCATGGACGCCACGCTGACCAAGCTCAACGACCTGGCAGGCAAGCTCGGCGGCCGCGACACCCGGGTGGCCACGCCGTCGGGTCTCGACGGCCCAGGCATGAGCACATCGGCCTACGACGTCGGGCTGTTCTACCGATATGCCTGGCAGAACCCGACTTTCGCGGAGATCGTCGCGACGCGGTCCTTTGACTTCCCCGGCCGCGGTGACGTCGGCTATCCGGTGGAGAACGACAACAAGCTGCTGGACAACTACCCCGGTGCATTGGGCGGGAAGACCGGCTTCACCGACGACGCCGGTCAGACGTTCGTCGGCGCCGCCAACCGCGACGGTCGCAGGCTGGTCGCCGTGCTGCTGCGCGGCACCAGGCAGCCGATCGCGCCATGGGAGCAGGCCGCTCGCCTGCTGGACTACGGCTTCGCCACCGCGCCGGGCACGAAGGTCGGGACGCTGATCGAGCCGGACCCGTCGCTGGTGACGACGCCTGAGGAGGCGGCGACGGGCGCGCCGCTGACGGCCGCTCCGGCGTTGCCCGCCGCCGATGCGCTTCCGGTGCGGGTCGGCGTCGCGTTCGTCGGGGCGATCATCGTGTTCTGTCTGATCATGGGTGCGCGCTCACTGAATCGGCGGCCGCAGCACCAGTAGATCCGGATCAACGACGTCGGGTGAACCGGGAAAGGCCAAGGGCGCCAAGTGCTCCCACGGCTGTTGCGGTGAGCACACCTGCGGGCCCCAGCCCCTCGCGCACCTGGACGCGCGGGTTGATCACCGCACCCGCAGGCGGCTCGATCGGCGCTGCTTCCAGGTTCTCCCTGGCAGTCGCCGCCCAGGCGGTCGCGAAGAGAATCATCCGCGCGGTGATGTAGGCGAACACCATCAGGCCGAGGACCGGCCCGAAGGTCGCGCCGGCGGGGCCGGTGATCACGAACTTGAGATAGAAGGAGCCGACTAGCTTGAAGATCTCGAAGGCAACCGCGACCATCAGCCCGGCCCGCGCAGCGCTGCGGAAGGTCACCGACTCGCGAGGCAGCCGGGCGATCATCCAGGTGAACAGCAGCCACGAGACCAGAATGGAAACCGCAATGGATGCCATCCGAAGGACAATGCTCATGCCCGGAAAATCCTGCAGGCCAAGCCATTCGACGACTTGTTTCATCAATCCCGAGTTGCCGAGCGCGCTCAGTGCGACGGTGAGGATGATCGCGCTGAACAATCCGAGGATGGCGAGCAGGTCGGAGAGCTTGGTGCGGACGAACCCTGCGGTGTCCTGGCGCAGCAAGCCCCACATCTGACTGAGCGCCTCCCGCAGATTGGCCATCCAGCCCAGTCCGGCCCACGCGGCCGTGGCGAGCCCGATGATGCCGACCGACGTCCGCGACTTGATGGCGGAACCCATCAGCTGGACCAGCTGGTCTCCCAGATCGCCAGAAACCGTCGACTTGATCTTGTCGGTGATTTCGGCGAGCAGGTCGGGCTGGCTGGCCAGGATGAACCCCGTGATCGAGAAGGCGACCATCAGCAACGGGAACAACGCGAAGATCGTGAAGTAGGTGATGCCGGCGGCGTAGAAGTCGCCCTTGCTGTCCTGATAGCGCTCCTGTGCGCGCATGACGTGGTCAAACCACTTGTACCGCGCGCGGTAGCGATCGAGGATGCCCGGTTCGGCCGGTTCGGTCATGCGCCGACCTCCCGTATGCGCTATTGCGGTTGCTGCAGAAAACCTATTCGCTCGTATACCCGCTTCAGCGTCTTCGCAGACACGTCATTCGCGCGGGTGGCGCCCGCTGCGAGGATGCCCTCGAGTTCCGTGGTGTCGGAGAGCAACTCGTCGACCCTGGCCTTGATCGGGGTGACGAACTCGACCACCGCCTCGGCGGTGTCCTTTTTCAGGTCGCCGTAGCCGCGGCCCGCGTAGCCGTCGACCAGTTTGTCGATCTCGGTGCCGGTGACCGCGGACTGGATGGTCAGCAGGTTGGACACGCCCGCCTTGGCGTCCGGGTCGTAGCGGATCTCCCGCTCGCTGTCGGTGACCGCAGAACGGATCTTCTTGGCCGTCGCGGCGGGATCGTCGAGGAGGCTGATCAGCCCGGCGTCGCTGGATGCGGACTTGCTCATCTTCGCCGTCGGGTCCTGCAGGTCGTAGATCTTGGCGGTGGCCTTTCCGATCATCGGTTCGGGGATGACGAAGGTGTCGGGGAACCGGGAGTTGAAGCGCTGCGCCACGTCGCGCGCGAGCTCGAGATGCTGGCGCTGGTCCTCACCGACGGGAACCAGGTTCGTGTCGTAGAGCAGAACGTCGGCGGCCATCAACACCGGATAGGTGAACAGGCCCACGGTGGTGGCGTCGCTGCCTTCCTTCTGCGACTTGTCTTTGAACTGGGTCATCCGCGAAGCCTGACCGAAACCGGTGAAACATCCCAGCACCCAGGTCAATTCGGTGTGAGCGGGCACGTGGCTCTGCACGAAGATGGTGGCCCGGAAAGGGTCGACGCCCATCGCCAGGTACTGCGCCGCCGTGGCGAGCGTGCGGCGCCGCAGCGACGCCGGGTCCTGCGGGAGCGTGATGGAGTGCAGGTCGACGACACAGAAGTACGCGTCGAACTCGTCCTGAAGGCCTGCCCACTGCGAAACCGCTCCGAGCGCGTTGCCGAGGTGCAGGGAGTCAGAGGTGGGTTGCACGCCGGAGAAGACGACGCGCTCGGCTGGCTTGCTCATGATGGCTCAATCCTTGCACCCGCGTCATCGCCAGTCGCGCGGGGTCAACCGCTCCAGGACACGCAGGAACGTGCGACGCTCCTCGGTGCTGAGTTCGGCCAGCCACCGCTCTTCGCCGCGCTGGATCTCGCCCTGCACTGCGTCTTTGACGCGGCGGCCCGCCTCGGTGATCGCCAACAACCGCGCGCGGCGGTCGTCGGGGTCGGGTCGACGCTCGATGTATCCGTCGTCCTGGAGGTCGTCCAGTGTGCGGATGATGCGGGTCTTGTCGGCGCCGATGGCCGCGGCGAGTGCGGCCTGCGTCCGTATCGACGACCTGTCCAGTGCCGACAGGACGACGTAGCCCCACATCGTCAGGCCGTGCGCCTCGAGAACGGGCTCCTCGGCGGCGAGGAGCTCACGCAGGAACGGCGCGAGCATCGCGGCCAAATCGGGGCGCCGCGCCTCCGGGGACTTCGCTGCCA
Source organism: uncultured Actinomycetota bacterium (assembly GCA_963786995.1). Taxonomy (GTDB): domain Bacteria; phylum Actinomycetota; class Actinomycetes; order Mycobacteriales; family Mycobacteriaceae; genus Mycobacterium. The sequence continues at coordinate 97,550 of CAWBBH010000015.1, forward strand.
CCGGGTCATGATAGGCATTGCTTTATCGTGTGTATCTGCTTATTGTATGCATATGCCTACTAAATCTCTGGACACATCACAGTCCCACCGGACCGCCGTATTGAAGTCCGTTGCCCTCGTCGACTCGGTCCGGCTGGCCGATCTCGACCGGCCGACCCCGTGCGCCGGCTGGGATCTGTTCGACCTGTTGGCGCACATGACGGTCCAGCACCGCGGATTCGCGGCCGCCGCAAGGGGTCTCGGCGCGGATCCTGATGTTTGGCGCGTCGAGACCGTGGCCGAGGCGGTGAGAGCCGATCCGGGCGGCGCTTACTCGGAGGCGGCACAGGAGGTGCTCGAGGCGTTCGCAGCCGAGGGCTCCTCGGATGCGCAGTTCGCGCTGCCGGAGTTCGGCGAGGGCGCGGTGTTTCCCGCAGCGATGGCGATGGGCTTTCACTTCGTGGACTACGTCGTGCACGGCTGGGACGTCGCGGCCTCCCTGGGAGTCCCCTTTCAACTGCCCGCAGCCGTCGTCGAGGCCGTGTCGCCGTTGGTGTTCGCGGTTCCCGACGGCGACTTCCGCACGATGGCCGGGGCGCCGTTCGCACCGGCACTCGAGACAGGTGGCGGCGACGACCTCGACCGCATCCTGGCCCATCTCGGCCGCAACCCGGGTTGGTCTGCTTCCGGCCAGTGACAGCTGTGACTGATGATGCGAGTGTCCTGGGGAAGCGCAGCGCGGCTTGCGATACCGCCGGTATCACCTTTACTGTCGGCAGCATGTCTCAACGCGACCCGATACACCTCGGCACCGGCGAGCCGATGCTGTTGCTGCATCCGTTCATGATGTCGCAGAACGTGTGGAAATACGTTGCCCCGCAGATTGCTGAGACCGGCCGCTACGAAGTGCTCGCGCCGACCATGCCCGGACACAACGGCGGCATCAAGGGCAGGGCCTTCCTGGACACCAATGAGCTCGCCGACGACATGGAACGGCGGATGGACGCGCTCGGGTGGGGCACCGCACACATCGTCGGCAACTCGCTCGGCGGCTGGGTCGCCTTCGAACTGGAGCGCCGCGGCCGCGCCCGCACCCTGACCGGCATCGCCCCGGCCGGCGGCTGGCACTGGTACACCCCCGCCAAGTTCGAGATCGTCGCCAAGTTCGTCGCCGGCTTACCCGTGTGGCTGGTCACCAAGATCCTCGGGCAGCGCGCGCTGCGGCTGCCGTTCGCCAAGCAGCTGGCGTTCGTCGCCGTCAGCGCCCACCCCGACGCGCTCGACGACGCGGACCTGCCCGGCATCATCGACGATTTCTCCAACTGCCCGGCCTATTACCAGCTGCTGGTGAAATCGCTGCTGCTGCCCGGGCTGATGGAATTGGCCAAGGGACGGGCGCCGACGCATCTGGTGATCTGCGAGAAGGACCGGGTGCTGCCGCATCCGCGCTTCACCCGCCACTTCACCACGCACCTGCCGCAGTCGACCCGGATCACCCACCTCGACGGCGTGGGCCATATCCCGATGTTCGAAGCGCCCGATCGGGTCACCAAGGTCATCACCGAGTTCGTCGACCAGTACGCCTACCCGAAGGCGGGCTAACTTTCACGCCGTAACAGGCTGGTCCGTCACACCTTCGAGCGTCTCGTTGAGCGTCTTGCTCGGCCGCATCACGGCAGTGGTCTTCTCACGGTCGGGGTAGTAGTAGCCACCGATGTCGACCGAATCGCCCTGCACCTGCGCGAGTTCGGAGACGATCGCCTCCTCGTTGTCGCCGAGCGCCTTGGCGAGCTTGCCGAAGTGGTCGGCGAGCTCCTTGTCCTCGGTCTGCTCGGCGAGCTCCCGCGCCCAATACAGCGCGAGGTAGAACTGGCTGCCCCGGTTGTCGAGTTCGCCGGTCTTGCGCGACGGCCCCTTGTTGTTCTCCAGCAGCTTGCCGATCGCGGCGTCCATAGTCGTGCCCAGCAGCGTGGCCCGCTTGTTGCTGGTCTTGTTGCCGAGGTCCTCGAAACACGCACCGAGGGCGAGGAACTCGCCGAGCGAGTCCCAGCGCAGGTGGTTCTCCTCGACCAGCTGATGGACATGCTTGGGTGCCGAACCGCCTGCGCCCGTTTCGTACATGCCGCCGCCGGCCATCAACGGCACGACCGAGAGCATCTTGGCGCTGGTGCCCAACTCGAGGATCGGGAACAGGTCGGTGAGATAGTCGCGCAGGATGTTGCCGGTGGCGGCGATGGTGTCCTGGCCGCGGACGAGGCGCTCCAGCGTGTACCGCATCGCCCATACCTGCGGCATGATCTGGATGTGAAGGCCCTCGGTGTCGTGGTCCTTCAAATAGGTCTTCACCTTCTTGCGGATCTCGACCTCGTGCGGGCGCTCGGTGTCCAGCCAGAACAACACCGTCATCCCGGAGTCACGGCCGCGGTTGACGGCAAGCTTGACCCAGTCCTGGATCGCCGCGTCCTTGACGATCGGCATCCGCCAGATGTCGCCCTCTTCGACGTTCTGGGTCAACAACACCTCGTCGGTGTCGATGTCGACGATGTTGGCGACGCCGTCGGCCGGGATCTCGAACGTCTTGTCGTGGCTGCCGTACTCCTCGGCCTTCTGTGCCATCAGGCCGACGTTGGGGACGGTGCCCATCGTGGTCGGGTCGAACTGCCCGTGCGTCTTACAGAAGTTGATCATCTCCTGGTAGATGCGCGAGAACGTGGACTCGGGGTTCACCGCCTTGGTGTCCTTGGTCCTGCCGTCGGCGCCGTACATCTTGCCGCCGAGCCTGATCATCGCCGGCATCGACGCATCGACGATCACGTCGCTGGGTGAGTGGAAGTTGGTGATGCCGCGGGCCGAGTCGACCATGGCCAGTTCGGGCCGGTGCTCGTGGACGGCGTGAATGTCCTGGATGATTTCCTCGCGCTGCGAGGCGGGCAGCGTCTCGATCTTGTCGTACAGGTCGGACATCCCGTTGTTGACGTTGACGCCGAGTTCGTCGAGCACCTTCTGATGCTTGGCGAAGGCGTCCTTGTAGAAGACCTTGACGCAGTGGCCGAACACGATCGGGTGGCTTACCTTCATCATCGTCGCCTTGACGTGCAGCGAGAACATCACGCCGGTCTTGTAGGCGTCCTCGATCTGCCGTTCGTAGAACTCCACGAGCGCCTTTTTGCTCATGAACATGCTGTCGATGATGTCGCCGTTGTCGAGCGCCACCTCCGGCTTCAAAACAATGGTCTCGCCGGCCCCTCCATCTTTAGGTCTGGTCTCGAGCACCATCTTGACCTTGCGGTCCTTGTCGAGCGTCATCGACTTCTCGCCGTGGTAGAAGTCGCCGCCCTTCATGGTCGCAACGTGGGTGCGTGACGCCTGCGACCACTCGCCCATGCTGTGCGGATGCTTGCGCGCGAACTCCTTGACCGCCTTGGGTGCGCGCCGGTCGGAATTGCCCTCGCGGAGAACGGGATTGACCGCGCTACCGAGAACCTTCGAGTAGCGCTCCTTGATCTCGCGCTCCTCGTCGTTCTTCGGGTCACCGGGGTAGTCGGGCAGGTCGTAGCCCTTGCCCTTCAACTCCTTGATCGCGGCCAGCAGCTGCGGCACCGAGGCGCTGATGTTCGGCAGCTTGATGATGTTGGTGGCCGGGTCTCCGGTGAGCTCACCGAGCCGGCCCAGGTTGTCTGGGACCTTCTGCTCGTCGGTCAGGCGGTCGGAGAACTCGGCCAGGATGCGCGCGGCGACCGAGATGTCGCTGCTCTCGATCTCGATCCCGGCCGGCTCGGTGAACGTGCGGATGATCGGCAGAAAGGCGTACGTCGCCAGCAGCGGCGCCTCGTCTGTCAGCGTGTATATGATCGTCGGCTTGTCGCTCATGTGGTCTCTCCCGGCCTCAGTGTGGGCTTCCAGTATCGCGTCGGTTACGAACCTACGCGTGCCTACGTCCCACCGAAGATGGGGGCATTTGCCCCATGCCCCAAGCGCCCCGGGGACGAAGAATCGCACTTGTGATGATCACCTGGTGGCAGCCATGACCTGGCATGCGATACGCTTCTGGTCGGTCATGAGCGCCAGCGTCAAGCCCCGGCTTGCTGGCCGGCAACCCTCCAACCGCGGTGGGGTGCCCCGGGTGATGACCAGGTTGAGTAGCTGCCGGCAATTTCACGGCTGACAGCTACACGGCAAGCGCGGGTCCGCGGATACCGGACCCCCAGACAACAGATGGAGGTCCATTTAACATGAGCACGCCAGAAGATCCGAAGGCCAACTGGTCGTTCGAGACCAAGCAGGTCCACGCCGGCCAGACACCCGATGTCGCCACCAACGCGCGGGCGCTGCCGATCTACCAGACGACGTCGTACACGTTCAACAGCACCGAGCACGCCGCGGCGCTGTTCGGCCTCGCCGAGCCCGGCAACATCTACACGCGAATCATGAACCCGACCCAGGACGTCGTGGAGCAGCGCATCGCGGCCCTCGAAGGCGGTGTCGCGGCGCTGTTCCTCGCCTCGGGCCAGGCCGCCGAGTCGTTCGCGATCCTCAACCTCGCCAACGCGGGCGACCACATCGTGTCCAGTCCACGGCTGTACGGCGGCACCTACAACCTTTTCCACTACACGCTGCCGAAGCTGGGCATCGACGTCAGCTTCGTCGAGAATCCCGATGAGCTGGATTCCTGGCGGGCTGCGGTTCGTCCGAACACCAAGGCGTTCTTCGGGGAGACGATCTCCAACCCGCAGAACGACATCCTCGACATCCCCAACGTCGCCGCGGTCGCGCACGAGGCCGGGGTGCCGCTGATCGTCGACAACACCGTCGCGACCCCGTACCTGATTCAGCCGATCGCCCACGGCGCCGACATCGTCGTGCACTCGGCCACCAAGTACCTCGGTGGCCACGGCGCGGCGATCGCGGGCGTGATCGTCGACGGCGGCAACTTCGACTGGACCAACGGGAAGTTCCCCGGTTTCACCACACCCGACCCGAGCTACCACGGGGTGGTGTTCGCCGAACTGGGGCCGCCCGCGTTCGCGCTCAAGGCCCGCGTGCAACTGCTGCGCGACCTCGGCTCGGCTGCGGCGCCGTTCAACGCCTTCCTCATCGCCCAGGGGCTGGAAACGCTGAGCCTGCGCGTCGAGCGCCACGTGGCCAACGCCCAACGCGTCGCCGAGTATCTCGACGCCCACCCGGACGTCACCTCGGTCAACTACGCGGGTCTGCCGGGATCGCCGTGGCACGAGCTGGGCCGCAAACTGGCCCCGAAAGGCACCGGCGCCGTGCTGGCCTTCGAGCTGGCGGGCGGCATCGACGCAGGCAAGGCGTTCGTCAACGCGCTGACGTTGCACAGCCACGTCGCCAACATCGGCGACGTGCGCTCGCTGGTGATCCACCCCGCGTCGACCACCCATTCGCAGCTGACGCCTCAAGAACAGCTGGCCACCGGTGTGACGCCGGGCCTGGTGCGGCTCGCGGTCGGGATCGAGGGGATCGACGACATCATCGCCGACCTCGAGCAGGGATTCGCCGCCGCCAAGCCCTTCCATGCCGCCGCGGAGACAGACCCGGCAACGGTCTCGGCGTTCTAGGAGACGGCCAGAGGTTTGGTAAGACGTGACAATCTTTGATGTGCCCATTGACGCGCTGCCCGCTGAGGGCGAGGTCGCGATCGTCGACATCGGAACGCTTCAGCTCGAGAGCGGTGCCGTCATCGACGACGTGTCCATCGCGGTGCAGCGGTGGGGCGAGCTGTCCCCCGACCGCGACAACGTGGTGGTGGTGTTGCACGCGCTGACCGGTGACTCGCACATCACCGGTCCCGCGGGCCGCGGCCATCCGACCGGCGGCTGGTGGGACGGTGTGGCGGGGCCGGGCGCACCCATCGACACCGACCGGTGGTGCGCGGTGGCCACCAACGTGTTGGGCGGGTGCCGGGGGTCGACCGGCCCGAGTTCGCTTGCCCGCGACGGTAAACCATGGGGCTCTCGGTTTCCGTTGGTGACCGTGCGCGATCAGGTGCGCGCCGATGTCGCGGCGCTCGCGGCGCTCGGCATCACCGAGGTGGCGGCCGTGGTCGGCGGATCGATGGGCGGCGCGCGGGCGCTGGAATGGATGATCGGCTACCCCGACAAGGTTCGGGCAGCGCTGGTGCTGGCGGTCGGGGCGCGCGCGACCGCCGACCAGATCGGCACCCAGAGCAGCCAGATCGCGGCGATCAAATCCGATCCGAACTGGTGCAACGGCGACTACTACGGAACCGGTCGTTCGCCCGACGTCGGCATGGAGATCGCGCGCCGGTTCGCCCACCTCACCTACCGCGGCGAGGAGGAACTCGACGAGCGGTTCGGCAACGACACCCAGGGCGACGAGGATCCCGCCACCGGCGGCCGCTACGCCGTGCAGAGCTACCTCGAGTATCAAGGGCACAAGCTGCTGAGCAGGTTCGACGCGGGCACCTACGTGGCGCTGACCGAGTCGCTGTCCAGCCACGACGTCGGACGCGGCCGTGGCGGGATCCGCGCGGCCCTCGGCAACTGCGGTGTCCCCGTCATCGTCGGAGGCATCACGTCCGACCGGTTGTACCCGATTCGGCTGCAGCAGGAATTAGCCGAGCTGCTGCCGGGTTGTGCGGAGTTGAAGGTTGTCGAGTCGATCTACGGCCACGACGGGTTCCTCGTCGAGACCGACGCGGTCGGCGTCCTGATCCGCGAGACATTGGAGCTGGCATCCAGGTGACCCGATCGCAGCAGCGTTCCCTGTCGTTCGGTGCCGAGGCCGCAGCATATGAGCGCGGCAGGCCGTCCTATCCGCCGGAAGCCATCGACTGGCTGCTCCCGCCCGGCGCCCGCGACGTCCTCGACCTCGGCGCGGGAACCGGAAAGCTGACCACCCGGCTCGTCGAGCGGGGACTCGACGTCGTCGCGGTCGACCCCATCCCCGAGATGCTCGAGCTGTTGACCAGTTCGCTGCCCGACACGCCGGCGCTGCTGGGGACGGCGGAGGAGATTCCGCTGCCCGACGACAGCGTGGACGCGGTGCTGGTCGCCCAGGCGTGGCACTGGTTCGATCCCGACCGGGCGATCAAAGAGGTCGCGCGCGTGCTGCGACCCGGCGGGCGCCTCGGGCTGATCTGGAACACCCGCGACGAGCGGATGGGATGGGTCAAGGATCTCGGCCGCATCATCGGCCACGAAGACAACCCGTTCAGTCACGAGGTAACGCTGGCCGAGCCGTTCACCGACGTCGCCCGCCACCATCAGGAGTGGACGAGTTACCTGACGCCGCAGGCCCTCATCGACCTGGTCGCGTCGCGCAGCTACTGCATCACCTCCCCGGCTGACGTGCGCACCCAGACGCTGGAGCGGGTGCGCGAGCTGTTGGCGACGCACCCCGCGCTGGCCAACACGACCGGTCTGGCGCTGCCGTACGTCACCGTGAGTATCCGCGCGACGCTGCCCTAGCCGTCAAAATGTCCAGTTTGGCTATTTCGGCTATTCTGGCTATATGGCCGGAACACTGAAAACCCTGAGCTATCGCAAAGCGACGGCGAACTCGTCGATGTGCCCACCGTGGCCGCTACCCGGTTCAAGAACGAGTTCGGTTCGATCTTCGAGCAGGCCGCGCTCGGCGGTGCGGTGGCGATCACCAAACACAACACGCCCAAGGCCGTGCTGCTGTCCTATGCCGAGTTCGAGGCGCTCACCAAGGCCAACGCGCCGGCACTCGACGAGCTGACCGACCAGTTCGACGAGCTGCTCGCCGGGATGCAGACCGCCGCATCGAAGTCGGCCATGTCCGCCGCTTTCGACGCCACGCCGAAGGAGCTGGGCCGAGCGGCGGTGAAGGCCGCACGGGCGCGCCGCTGATCCCATCCAGTGGCACGAAAAGCGAAGCCGCCGTCGCGGATATACGTGCTGGCCGGGGTCAACGGTGCCGGCAAGAGCAGCATCGGCGGTGCGATGTTCCGCGAGGCGGGTGCCGACTACTACAACCCGGACGAAGCCGCGAAGGCCCTGATGGCCGCCAATCCCGGTCTCGAGCAGACCAAGGCTAACGCCGCAGCATGGCAGCAGGGAAAACGGTTGTTGGAGAAGGCTGTTGGCGAAGGACTCGACTTCGCCTTCGAAACGACGCTCGGCGGGTCGACGATGACACATCTGCTCGCCGAGGCGGCATCGAAGGGCTTCGAGGTCCGGGTCTTCTACGTCGGGCTGGCCAGCCCGGAGGAGCACGTCGCGCGAGTCGCCCATCGAGTGGGCCAAGGTGGGCACGACATCCCGGAGACGGCCATCCGACGCCGCTGGCGGCACAGCAGGCAGAACCTCATCGGTTTGCTCCCCGCGCTGACTGAATTGCGGGTGTACGACAACTCCCGCGACGCCGATCCTGCCGCGGGACATGCCCCGGACCCGAAGCTGGTGTTGCACACCGTGCGCGGCGACATCGTCGGGCCCTCCGATCTGTCGGCAACCCCGCAGTGGGCCAAGCCGATCGTCGCCGCAGCCTTGAAGGTGGGCTAGCTCGTGCCCAACGGGTCGATCGTCGCGGCGATGTAGAGCACGACCGCGCTGACCGTGCCGGTGGTGACGAAGTCGATGGTCTTGGTGCGGACCACGAGCAGCCCCGCCCGGTCGTCGGTGAGCGCTACGCGCAGCGCGGCCGCCACCGCGACGCCGATGCCGAGCACCAGGGCGCCGCGCCGCCAGTACCCGGCGATCACCAGCCCGAAAGCCGCGAGGAAGAACAGGCCGACCAGCAGAATCGGCCACTGCCCGCGGAGCACCTTGCGGGCGAAATCCTGGGCGGTCACCGGTTGCGTTCTTCGGCCAGTTCGACCACGTTGGCCAACAGGAAGGCCCGAGTCAGCAGGCCGACGCCGCCCGGATTCGGCGATACGTGTCCGGCCACCTCCCACGCGTCGGGTGCGACGTCGCCGACCAGCTTGCCGGCGTCGTCGCGGCTGACGCCGACGTCGACCACGGCCGCGCCCGGCTTCACCATCTCCGCCGTCACCATGTGCGGCACCCCCGCCGCGGCGATCACGATGTCGGCATCGCGCGTCAACTGGGGTAGGTGCCGGGTTGCGGTGTGGCACAACGTCACTGTCGCGTTCTCGGACCGCCGCGTCAGCAGGAGGCCGAGCGGCCTGCCGACCGTGACTCCCCTGCCGATCACCGCCACCTGGGCGCCTGCGATCTCCACTTCGTACCGCCGCAGCAGATGCACGATGCCGCGCGGCGTGCACGGCAGCGGTGCGGGCTCGTTGAGCACCAGCCGGCCCAGGTTCATCGGGTGCAGGCCGTCGGCGTCCTTGCCCGGGTCGAGGCGCTCGAGCGCGGCGTTCTCGTTGAGGTGCTTGGGCAGCGGCAGCTGGATGATGTAGCCGGTGCACTCGGGGTTGGCGTTCAACTCGTCGATGGTCTCGTCGAGCTCGGCCTGGCTGATGTCGGCGGGCAGGTCGCGACGGATCGAGTTGATGCCGACCTTGGCGCAGTCGGCGTGCTTGCCGCGCACGTAGGCCTGCGAGCCGGGGTCGTCGCCGACCAGTACCGTGCCGAGGCCCGGCGTGCGGCCCGCCGCGGTCAGCGCCGCAACCCGCTCCTTGAGGTCGACGAAGATCTCGTCGCGTGTGGCCTTCCCGTCCAGTGTGATCGCACCCACGGCAGCCAGTCTGGCATGCTGCGGAGATATGAACACTGCACCCAATGTGTTCACCCCAGCCAAACTCGGCCCGGTGACGTTGCGCAACCGCATCATCAAAGCGGCGACCTTTGAAGCGGCGACCCCGAACGCGCTCGTCACCGACGACCTGATCACCTATCACCGGCTGCCCGCCGCTGGTGGCGTCGGCATGACCACCGTCGCCTACCTCGCCGTGTCGAAGGGCGGACGCACCGAAGGCAACGTGCTCTGGTGGCGTCCCGAGGCCATCGGAGGCCTGCGTCGGTTGACCGACGCGATCCACGCCGAAGGCGCCGCGATCAGTGCACAGATCGGGCACGCAGGTCCGGTCGCCAATGCCCGCACCACGAAGGCGAAGGCCTACGCCCCGGTGCGGTTCTTCAACCCGCTGTCGATGCGCTTCGCGAAGAAGGCAACTGCCGACGACATCCGCGACATCATCGATGCGCACGCGAGGGCGGCGAAATTCGCCATCGAGGCCGGGTTCGACGCCGTCGAAATCCACCTGGGTCACAACTATTTCGCCAGTTCCTTCCTCAGCCCGCTGATCAACCGGCGCGACGACGAGTTCGGCGGCTCGCTGGAGAACCGCGCGAAGGTCGCCCGCGGCACGGTGATGGCCGTGCGCAGGGCGGTCGAGGAGCAAGGCACGCCGATCGCCGTCACCGCGAAGCTGACCATGACGGACGGCGTCCGCGGCGGTATCACGACGGACGAGGCGTTGCAGACCGCCAAGTGGCTGGAGGAGGACGGCGGCCTCGACGCCCTCGAGCTCACCGCGGGCAGCTCGCTGGTCAACCCGATGTACCTGTTCCGCGGTGACGCTCCGGTCAAGGAGTTCGCGGGCGCATTCAAGCCGCCGCTGCGGTGGGGCATCCGGATGACCGGCAAGAAGTTCCTGCGCGAGTATCCGTACCGCGAGGCATTCCTGCTGCGGGACGCCAAGAAGTTCCGCGCGGAGCTGACGATGCCGCTGATCCTGCTCGGCGGCATCACCAACCGCGAGACGATGGACCTGGCGATGGCCGAGGGGTTCGACTTCGTCGCGATGGGACGGGCGCTGCTCGCCGAGCCGGACCTGATCAACCGCATCGAGGCCGACGGCGACGCCAACTCGGTGCGCTCGGCGTGCACCCACTGCAACAAGTGCATGGCCACCATCTACAGCCACACCCACTGCGTGGTGACCGGTTCGCCGGGCTGACAGGCCGACGCCTGTAACAGTCGCCGCAGAGCGAAGGGTTACCTATAGAGTTGGTCGCGATGAGCCGACCAGCCCCGCCCGCGCTGACCGTCGAGCACGACGGATCCGCACGCACCTTTGCCGCTGGAAATGATGTGGTCATCGGTCGCGACCTCCGGGCCGACGTCCGCATCGCACACCCTCTGATCTCCCGCGCACATCTGGTGCTGCGGTTCGACCAGGGCCGATGGTTGGCGATCGACAACGGCAGCCTCAACGGCATGTTCGTCAACGGACGCCGGGTGCCGACCGTCGACATCCATGACGGTCTTCATGTCAACATCGGCAACCCCGACGGCCCCGAGCTGACGTTCGACGTCGGCAGGCAGCAGGCGGCGGGCAGGCCGCCGACGTCGGCGATCCCGATCGCGAACCGGCCCAGCGGCAGCTGGCCGAGCCAGCAGCCGCCTCCCCCGTCGCGCCCGCAGGCCTATCCGTCCGGCGCGCAGCAGGGCTACCCGTCCACCCAGCAGCCGCGGTATCCGAGCGGCCCGCAGCCCGGCTACACCGGTTCGCAGCCGCATCCCGCGCGGGTGCCGACCGCCGTATCGCAACCCGCGGCCCACCCCGGGCTCTCTGCGCCTGCGCTGGAGTCGGTGACGGCGATGGGTCCGACGGCGGCGCCGCGTTCGAGCGAGGGCAACCTCGCGACGAGCATGCTGAAGATCCTGCGGCCCGGCAGGCCGGCCGATGCGCCAGCGGGCTCGGTCAAGATCGGCCGCAACACCGACAACGACATCGTGATCAACGACGTGCTGGCATCACGTCATCACGCGACCCTGATCCCGAACGGCCAGGGCGGCGCGGAGATCCGCGACAACCGCAGCATCAACGGCACCTTCGTCAACGGCTCGCGCGTCGACAGCGCGATCCTGCACGAAGGCGACACCGTCACCATCGGCAACGTCGACCTGCAATTCCGCGGCGGCACGCTGGTTCGCCGCACCGAGACCAGCGCGGCCACCGGCACCGGCGGCCTCGACGTGTACGGCGTCACGTGGACGATCGAGGGCAACAAGACGCTGCTCAGCAACATCTCGCTGACGGCGCGACCGGGCACCCTGACGGCCGTGATCGGCCCGTCGGGTGCCGGCAAGTCGACGTTCGCCCGGCTGGTGGCCGGCTACACCCACCCGACCGAGGGCACGGTCGCCTTCGAGGGGCACGACATCCACGCCGAGTACGCCTCGCTGCGCTCCCGCATCGGGATGGTGCCGCAAGACGATGTGGTGCACGGCCAACTGACTGTCAGCCAGGCCCTGATGTACGCCGCCGAACTGCGGTTGCCGCCAGACACCACCAAAGAAGACCGGGAACGAGTCGTTTCGCAGGTGCTCGAGGAACTCGAGATGACGCAGCATCGCGAAACCCGGGTCGACAAGCTGTCCGGCGGTCAGCGCAAGCGCGCGTCGGTGGCGATGGAGCTGCTGACCGGTCCCTCGCTGCTGATCCTCGACGAGCCGACGTCGGGCCTCGACCCGGCGCTGGACCGCCAGGTGATGACGATGCTGCGCCAGCTCGCCGACGCCGGGCGCGTCGTGCTGGTGGTCACCCACTCGCTGTCCTACCTCGACGTGTGCGACCAGGTTCTGCTGCTGGCGCCGGGTGGCAAGACCGCGTTCTGCGGCCCGCCCAACCAGATCGGGGCCGCGATGGGCACCACGAACTGGGCCGACATCTTCAGCGGCGTCGCGCGTGACCCGGACGGCGCGCATCAGCGGTTCGTGGCCCAAACCGGACCGACGCCGCCGCGGCCACCGTCGCAGACACCCGGTGACCTCGGGAAGCCGACGAAAACCAGTGTGGGACGGCAGTTCTCGACAATCGCGCGTCGCCAGATGCGGCTGATCGTCTCTGATCGCGGCTACTTCATCTTCCTGGCGTTCCTGCCGTTCATCATGGGCGTGCTGTCCTTGTCGGTGCCGGGCGACGTCGGCTTCGGCGTTCCCGTACCCGCGATACAGGGCGGTGCGGCGCCCAACGAACCGGGACAGATCCTCGTGCTGCTCAACGTCGGCGCGATCTTCATGGGCACCGCGCTGACGATCCGCGCCCTCATCGGCGAGCGCGCCATCTTCCTGCGCGAGCAGGCCGTCGGATTGTCCACCACCGCATACCTCATGGCGAAGGTGATCGTCTTCGCCGCGTTCGCGATCCTGCAGTCGAGCATCGTCACCGCCATCAACATCTGGGGCAAGAAGTGGGGCCCAGGAGCCGTGACAAGTGGCGCGGTGATCCCCAACCGGAGCATCGAACTGTTCGTCGACATGGCGGCCTGCTGTGTGGCCGCGGCGATGGTCGGCCTCGCATTGTCGTCGTTGGCCAAGTCGAGCGAGCAGATCATGCCGCTGCTGGTGATCGCGATCATGTCCCAGCTGGTCTTCCAGGGCGGCATGATCCCGGTGACCGGCCGCATCGGACTCGACCAGCTGTCGTGGATCACGCCCGCGCGGTGGGGGTTCGCCAGCACCGCGTCGACGATCGACCTGATCAGGTTGGTGCCCGGTCCGCTGACGCCACAGGACTCGCACTGGAAACACGAGCCGGGCACGTGGTGGTTCAACATGGCCATGCTCGGCGCCATCTGCGTCGGCTACCTCAGCCTGGTGCGGTGGAAGATCCGCCTCAAGAGCGGCTGAGCGCGCTGACCTGCGCTGCTGATGGCGGGCCGAGGGGCCTGCAAGGTGCTGTACGGCGGCGGCGGCCGGCGGCAGCTACTGCACGCAGGCGCCGAGCTAGGCGTGAACATCGGGATGGACGTCGCGTAACTGCGCGCTGTCCCAGTAGCCGCGCTGATGGCGGATCAGGCCGTCGCGCACCTGAAAGAACCCGCACCCGCGAAACCCATCCGGGTCAGTCCACTCCAGCGCCACCCAGTCACCGTCGACGACCATATTGATCGGCTCGCAGACGAGCGGGCCACCGCCGAACGTCTCGCGGTGGAAGTCCTCGATCGCCTGCCTGCCGACCACCGGTTCGAGCGGGATCTGGTGGTTGACGGCATCGTCGGCGTACAACGCGGAGATCCCTTCGGCGTCACCGGCATTGAACCGCTGCAGCCAGCGTTCGACGGTGTCCCGCGGCGTCACGAACCCTCCCGAACAGCGGCCTCATTGGCGGTGCGCCGTCGTCGCCCCAGCGCCAGCGTCACCAGCAAGACGGCATCACCCACCGCCAGGCCGACGAGCGCGGGCACCGTCATCGCCCATCCCGAACCCTGGCCCGCGACGACGCCCCACAGCAGCTTCCCGAGGGCCATCACGTTGAGCAGGACCAGGCCCCAGACGACGGACCGTCGCCAGAACGCCACGCAGTAGGCGGTCAGCGCCGCAGGCACCATCAGCGTCAGCGTCACCTTGCCGACGGTCCAGTCGCCGGTCAGCCATTCCTGCTCGAAGGCGAGGAACTCGGCGACCCGCGGGCTGATCGTGCTCGGCGCGGGAAACCAGAACATGCTCGTCGCGAGCGCGACCAGGGTCGCGGCGATACCCCAAACGCTGCGGCGGTACGCGAACCAGGCCAGCGGCAGCAGAAACAGCGGCCGCACATACCAACTCAGCTCGTTGTGATGGCGCTGCCACGCCCAATCCCAGAGCTCACTCACCGTGCACGTCCAGCCCGTGGGCGGCGGCGAAGGCCAGCGCCTGTTCGATGTCGATGTGCGCGCCCCGCACTGACGCCGTCGTCCACAGTGTCGGATCGACCCGCGCGCCGCGTAGGTCGGCCTCCTCCAGCCGGGTGTCCTGCGTGCGGGCGCCGCGCAGATCCGCGCGGCGAAGCACTGCCTTGCGAAGGTCGGCTTTCACCAGGCTCGTCTCGCTGAGCCTGCACTCCGACAGGTCCACCCCGCGCAGATCGGATTCGCCGAGCACCGCGAGCGTGAAGTCGACTTCTTCGAAGGTCACCGGCCGCAGCCGGCATTCGGTGAACACCGAGCCCAGCATGCTGCAATGCCGAAAGGCACTGTGCCACAGCGTCGTCCTGCGGAACGTGCAGTTGCGGAATGCGGTGCCCTTGTGCTCGGATTCGCCCATATCCACCCCGCTGAAGTCGCAGTCGGTGAACACGACACGCTCCGTCCGCAGCCGCGTCAGGTCGTCGTCGCGAAAATCGTGGGAAACGAACTCCCGTTCTGTCCAAACGGTTTCGGGCTCCGACACGCGATCAGCCGGGCACTGACGGAAGCACGTTGAGCGCATACTCGGTGACCGCGATCAGAGCGGCCGTCGACGAGTGCCGGTCCCTCGCGTCGACCGTGATGATCGGAATACCGTCGGACAGCGCCAGCGCCTTGCGCACCTCGTGTGGCGGATGCCTTGGCGCGTCGTCGAATTCATTGATCGCGATCAGGAACGGCATGTTCCGGGCCTCGAAGAAGTCCACGGCGGCGAAACTGTCCTGCAGTCGGCGGCAGTCCACCAGAATGATCGCGCCGATCGCGCCGCGCACGAGGTCGTCCCACATGAACCAGAAGCGCCGCTGACCCGGGGTGCCGAACAGATACAGCACCAGGTCCTCGTCGAGGGTGATGCGACCGAAGTCCATCGCCACCGTCGTGGTCCGCTTGTCGGGCGTCGCATCCAGCCCGTCCAGCCCTTCCGAGGCGTTGGTCACCAGCGCCTCGGTGCGCAGCGGCATGATCTCCGACACCGCGCCGACGAACGTCGTCTTTCCGACGCCGAAACCGCCGGAGATGACGATCTTGGTCGACGCCTTGCGACCCTCAGAGTGCTCGTAAGCCACGGAGGGTCCTTCCTATCAATTCGCGCCGTTCGTCGACGCTGGAGCCTTCGGTCAGGGTGGTCTGCACCCGCAGATGACCTGCGGACACAAGATCGCCGATCAGCACGCGGGCCACCCCGATGGGCAACGATAGTCGCGCCGCGATCTCGGCGACCGACGGGCTGCTACCGCACATCGCGCAAATCTGTGCCCGCACATCGTTTCCCGGCCACCGCGGCGCCTTGTCCGACACGATGGCCTCGATCGGCGCTTCCAGCGGCAGGCTGACACGCGAGTCAGTGCGCCCGGCCGTCAGCGTGTACGGCCGTACCAGGCTCGGCTGGTTGTCTGAGGCGAAAGACTCGGATTCGTCCATGGGCGGTTCACGAGTGCTGGTGTGTTCGGCGCGACGACTGCACGACGCTGCCGACGCGCTCCACCAGCATCGCCATCTCGTAGCCGATCTGGCCGATGTCGCAGCCCGTCGCGGCCAGGGTCGCGAGGTTGGAGCCGTCACCGACGCGCATCAGCAGCAGGTAACCGTTCTCCATCTCGACGACGGACTGCAGGACGTAGCCGCCGTTGAAGAGCTGCGACGCACCGGTCGACAGACTGGCAAGGCCCGAGGCGACCGCGGCAAGCTGGTCGGCGCGTTCGATCGGCATATGCTCGCTGGCCGCCATCAGAAGGCCGTCCGCGGAAACCAGAACCGCATGGGTGACACCGGGTACGTCGCGGGCGAACTTCGAAACCAGCCAGTCGAGCGAATCGCGCTGCGTCGAACGTGGCGGAAAGGTCATTCGTTATCTGTTCCTCTGGTCTGCTTGGCGTGCGACCGGGCAGCGTGTACACCGCCGAAGTGGCTGCTCATGGTCGCGCGAACAGCCTCAGGGTCGCGTACTGGTATCGCGTGTGCGCCAGTACTGAATTCGGCCGCCGACTCTACCTCGTCATCGTCGTCGTGGCTGCGATGCGCTCCACCGTTCGGGTAGCCGTTGGCGCTGTGGCGTGGCGCCGACACCGCGCCGGGGATCAGCCGCGCGCCCGGGTCGCGGACGGGCAGGCCCTGCTCGGTGTGCGACGCAACCGGCACGTCCTCGGCGGCCTCGGCGACCGACCAGCCGTGATCCCAGACGGAATCCCAGTTCAGGTCGCTGCTGTTGGCCAGCGCCTCTGTCGGATCGACCAGCCACTCCGACAGCATCTTCTGGTAGATCGTGTCTTCGGACCCCGTCGTCGGCTCCGGCTCGCTCCGGTTCATGCACACCGTTGGTCGATGCCTGCGACCGTGACGCGAAGAAGGCCGACGTGTCCGCGGGGGCTCCGGCGCGTAGTGGCTGAGCGAGGTCGTACTCCACCTCGGACTCGGCCTCGTATTCCGCTTCCGGATCAGTGTCGGCCTCGAATGCCGGGGCGCCGGAGATACCGCTGGCCCCCGGGCTTCGCCTGGGCAGCAGCGTCACGGGCGCTTCGTAGTGACCGTTGAGCTGCTCGATGTCTGCGTCGCCCTCGTAGTCCTGGTACACGTCGGCGTCGTCGAAGGGCGACGCAGTGACGACACCGGCTTGCGGTTCGGCGGCCACTTCGGGTGCGCCGGTGTCGATCTGCTCGCGCACACCGGACCGCACGATGAGTTCGGACGGCACGTACACACCGGCGGTGGTGCCCGAATTCGGTTCTCCCGCAATGGTGCTGCGCAGCCGGACCACCAGCCCGTGCTGCTGCGCGAGCCTGCCGACCACGAACAGACCCATGTGCCGGGCCGTGTACGGAGTGACCTCACCGCCGGACTGCAGACGGGTGTTGGCGACACGCAGATCGGATTCGGTCATCCCCAGCCCGATGTCGCTGACCTCGATGACCAACCCGCCGTTACCTGTGTGCACCACCGACACCCGCACCTGGGAGATCGGCGGCGAATATTGCAGCGCGTTGTCGAGCAGTTCGGCGAGAAGATGCACGACGTCGCCCGCGATCGACCCGACGATCTCGCTGTCTGGCACGGTCGCGGTGACCACGCGGGCGTAGTCCTCGACCTCGGATGCGGCGGCATTGATCAGCGCGGCCACGGGCACGGCGTCGGCCTGTTCGCGCGGCACCTTGGCGCCGGCGAGGACCAACAGGTTGGCGCCGTTTCGGCGCATCCGGGCGGCCAGGTGGTCGAGCCGGAACAGGCTCTCCAGCCGGTCGGGATCCTCCTCGTTGCGCTCCAACCGGTCAATCAGCGAGAGCTGCTGGTCGACCAGCGTGCGGCTGCGTCGCGACAGCGTCTCGAACATGTCGCCGACCTGCAGTTGCAGTCGGCTCTGCTCGCCGGCCAGGTAGATCGCCTGCTCGTGCAGTTCGTCGACGGCGTGGGCGACCTGGCCGATCTCCTCGGTGGTGTACACCGGGATCGGTTCGACGGGCGCCGGCTCCTTGCCGGCCCGCACCCGGTCGATCTCGCGGGTCAGGTCGTCGTGGGCCACCC
Organism: uncultured Actinomycetota bacterium; assembly: GCA_963786995.1. GTDB lineage: Bacteria > Actinomycetota > Actinomycetes > Mycobacteriales > Mycobacteriaceae > Mycobacterium. The sequence goes on from CAWBBH010000015.1 coordinate 115,636, forward strand.
GCAGCGCGCTGTCGCGCAGCGTGCGCAGGGGCTGCACCAGTGAGCGGGCCACCAGGGTGACGAGCAGCAGCGCCAACAGGATGGCGCCGACCACGATCGCCGAGTCACGGATGGCCTCGGTGCGGGCGGCCGACGCCTGGTCGTCGACGGCGCCGGTCATCCTGGGCACCGTCGAGTCGATCAGCTGCGCGGCAATCTGATCCGTCGTCTGCAGCGACCGCAGCAGGTCCGGATTGCCGGCGATCGGCACGTTCGGATCCGACAGGATTGCCGTGCGCTGGATGTACTCGCGCTGCAGCTGCTTGGCCTCCACCGAGCCGATGCCGAGCACCTGGGACATGCCGAACAGCGTCGACGGCTCGGTGCCGGCGAGGGTGACCAGCCGGCTGCGCAGCTCGGGTTCGGGCAGGTTTCCGCCTTGGTTGACGACGAGCTGTTCCATCACCATTTGCCCGCGGGAGCCGACGGCGCGGGCGATGCCCTGCGCTTGGGTCAGGATGGCTTGGTCGTCCACCCGGACCAGTCCGGTGATGGCATCCTCTGCGGTCAGCAGGATCGGCACGTAGGTGGTGACCCGGTCGATCAGCGGTACGTCGTTCCCGCCGGCGGTCTTGTTCACCTGCGCCTGGCCGCTGTCGAGCATGCTCTTGACGCCCGTGGCCACATCCGGGGACACACCCGGTGTGTCGCCAAGGCGGCGCTGCAGCTCGGCGCGGCTGGAGTCGAAGGTGCTCATCGCGGCCTGGGTGTCCGCCCCGCCCGGCGCGGCCAGCATCGCGCCGTTGAGCGCATCCATGTAGCTAACGACCGCGGGCACCATTTCGGCGCGGTCGGCGGCGCCTTTCAGATCACGGGCCTCAACCGCGTTCGAGTAGACGCGCAGTCCGCCGAAGGTGCCCGCCAGGATCAGCGGCACCAGGACGATCGCGAAGACCTTCCACCGGACCGGCCAGTTCTTCAGCGACCACCGGGAGGGTCGTTTCACCGATGCGGCTGCCTGCGCATCGTCGTCGACCAGTCCGTCCACCAGCTCTTGCTGGGTGAACGACGTCATTGCTGCACCACCGCGCTGCCTGCCACCAGTCCGTATTTTTCGATTCGAGCGAGGTTCATGACGCTTCCTGCTGATTTTGCCCGCGTTCGGGCCGGCGTTCGTCGCCTGGCAATTGACCGAGTATGCCAGCCGCGCGCGGCAGGTTCCACACTTCTTACTGAACAGCCAAGGTTCGGGCGCTCTGCCAGACCCCCTTAGTCGACGTCCGAGCAAATGTATTCGGTGCCGCCTGCAATCATCGACAAATGTTTCGCGTGATGTTCTATTCGCCCCGGATCGCGCCCAACACCGGTAATGCAATCCGAATGGTCGCCGCGACGGGATGCGAACTGCATCTGGTCGAACCGCTCGGCTTCGAGCTGACCGAACCGAAGCTGCGCAGGGCCGGGCTCGACTACCACGACCTCGCGTCGGTGACCGTGCACCGGGATCTGGCGGCAGCGTGGGAGGCACTCGAACCAACGCGCGTGCACGCGTTCACCGCGCACGCGACGATGTCGTTCGCCGCCGTCGGCTACCAGGCCGGCGACGTGTTGATGTTCGGCCCCGAACCCACCGGCCTTGAGGCCTCGACGCTGGCCGACCCGCACATCACGTCAAGGGTGCGCATCCCGATGCTGGCAGGCAGGCGGTCACTGAACCTGTCCAACGCCGCGGCGGTGGCCGTCTACGAGGCATGGCGACAGCACGGGTTCGCCGGGGGTCAGTGATCACCAGGAATTCCAGTGGGTGAACTGCTCTGCAGGCAGCCGCTTGGCGCGCTTGAAGTCGGTCCCCTTGGTGTAGGCGATCGGGAAGAGCCCGCCCTGCCGGTACTCGTCGAAGGGGATGCCCAGTACGTCGGCGGCCAGCTTCTCGCCCTTTCCCACGAGGTGCAGCGTGGTCCACGCGGACCCGAGACCGCGCGAACGCAGCGCCAGCATGAAGCTCCAGACGGCGGGCAGCAGTGAGCCCCAGAACCCGGCACTGCCCGCAACTGCGTCGTCGGGGCTGCCCTTCAGGCAGGGCACCAGCATCACCGGCACCTCGTGAAAGTGCTCGTTGAGATACATCGCGGACTCGGTGACAAGCGGTCGCTGCTCGTCGCGCACGTCGCCGAACTCCGGCTTCGGCGCCGCAAGGTACTTCGACGCGTTGTGCCGGTAGATGTCGGCGATCGCCTTCTTCTTCTCCGGGTCGTCGACGAATACCCACTGCCAGCCCTGTGCGTTGGAGCCCGTCGGCGCCTGCAGCGCCAGGTCGAGACACTCCATCAGGATCTCGCGGGGCACCGGCTTCTCCAGATCGAGCCGCTTGCGCACCGAGCGCGTGGTCGTCAGGACGTCGTCGACGGAGAGATTCAAGGTCACTTCCCGAGACTACATTCGCCTGCATGGCAGTCGATTTCACGCAAGAGGTGTCGGCAGGCCCAAGGCAGACCCATACGGGTGGTTGACCCAATACGGTGGTTGACGAGATCGTCTTCTCGATGCTCAGTGCGGCGGAGTCAGGCACATCACGAACCATCCGCGGGTGAGCCTGAACCTCGATTACGACGACGACGCTGGGGGCGTCATCGCGGCGGGCGGCGAGGTGACGATCGACAAGATCTGGACCACCCTCGGCGCCGAATAGTGTTGTCGCGGCGACGTCCGATTTGCGTCGTCGCGACGACAAGATCGTTACGATCAGGGCCTATTCGGACCGACCTAAGGGGTCATCATGAGCATCCAGGCCCACGACCCACACCATCAGCCCGAGGTGGATCTTCAGGACAAAGGGCTGTCACACAACGCTGTCGGCCTGCTCGGCGGGACCGTCCTCGGTATCTCGTCGGTGGCTCCGGCCTATGCGCTGACGGCCACGATCGGCATCCTGGTCGCCGAGGCTGGCGAGAAGATGCCGGTGATTATTATTGCCGGATTCCTGCCGATGTTCTTCGCCGCCTACGCCTACCGCGAGCTAAACAAGGTCGCACCCGACTGCGGGACGTCGTTCACCTGGACCACCAAGGCATTCGGGCCCTATGTCGGCTGGCTCGGCGGATGGGCGGCCGTGCTGGCGACCGTCATCGTGCTGTCCAACCTTGCCGGCGTCGCGGTGCAGTTCTTCTACCAGTTCATCGGCGATCTGGCGGGCAGCGAATCCATTGGCGCGATGTGGGAGAACAAACTGATCAACGTGGTCACCTGCCTGGCCTTCCTGGCGATCGCGACCGCGGTGTCGTACCGCGGCATCACCACGACCGAACGCGTCCAGTTCGTTCTGGTCGGGTTCCAGATGGTCATCCTCGTGCTGTTCGCCGTAATGGCGCTGGCGAAATCCGGCTCCTCCGAAACCGGCATGTCATTCAGCCTCGACTGGTTCAGCCCCGCCGGGCTGACGATGTCGGCGTTCATCGCGGGTCTGTCCGGTTCGATCTTCGCGTTCTGGGGCTGGGACACCGCTCTCACGGTCAACGAGGAGACCAAAGACTCCGAAAAGACCCCGGGCCGGGCGGCGCTGCTGTGCGTGGTGTCGATCCTGCTGACCTACCTGCTTGTCGCCATCGCAACGCAGATGTATGCCGGCGTAGGCACCGAGGGGCTGGGTCTGGGCAACGAGGAGATCTCCGACAACGTCTTCGGCGCACTCTCCGAACCCGTGATGGGCAGCCCGCTCCATCTGCTGCTCTTCCTCGCCGTGCTGGCCTCCAGCGCCGCCAGCCTGATCACCACATTCCTGCCGACCTCGCGGACCATGCTGGCGATGGGGACCTACAAGGCCTTCCCGGCACGCTTCGCCACGATCCACCCCCGGTACCTGACACCGTCCTTCGCGTTGATCGCGGCCGGCATCGGCTCGGCGCTGTTCTACGCGGTCCTCACCTTCACCAGCGAGAACGTGCTCACCGACACCATCTACTCGCTCGGCATCATGATCTGCTTCTACTACGGCCTGACCGCGTTCGCCTGCATCTGGTACTTCCGTTACGAGCTGTTCAAAGACTTCCAGAGCTTCGTGTTCAAGTTTTTGTTCCCGTTGCTGGGCGGGCTCGGTCTGCTCACGGTCTTCCTGATCACGCTTCGTGACAGCGCCTCGCCGGACTACGGCAGCGGCGCGAGCATCGCCGGCGTCGGCCTGGTGCTGATCCTGGGTCTCGGGATGATTGTGATCGGCGTGGTGTTCATGCTGCTCATGCGGGCGCGTCAGCCGGCATTCTTCCGCGGCGAGACGCTGCGCAAGGACACACCGGTGCTCGTCGTCGACGAGCCGTAGCGGTCGGCCCTGCGCTCAGTGGTGATGCGCCGCGTGTTCGGGGGCGACGTCCTGTGTCCCGGTGTGGCAGGTCTCCCCCTCCGCCTTCGGCGTGGGGGCGACGTCGATCGACGGGTTCTGGTCGAAGAACCCAAACGGCTTGAGCCAGAACGAAACCGTGTCGACCGGCATGATCGGCCATTCCTCCACGCGGGTGATGTGGTGGATGCCGAAGACGTACCAGAGCACGACGTCGGCGTTCTCCAGCGGCGCGTCGTCCTTGATCCACTCCGTCAGTCCGGTATCAACACTGGACTGCGTGGGGTACTTGCCGCACGGCCAGCGCTCGTCGTCGTCGTGCCGCGTGACCCATAGCGTGTGGCCGATGACCGGCGCCCGAAGGTACTGCGGCGTCGAGGGGTCCATGATCGCCGGGAACGCGGCGCCGGGCACCAGCTTGTAGGCGACCGGGGTGCCGTGCCGGTTCAGCTTGTCCGGGTTCACCACCTTCCAGCCGCGCTGGGTCTCCCAGTTGTAGTCGCGGGCGGAGGACGCCTCGGAGGTGATCGGGGTGGACTGGGTGACCAGAGCGAGACCGTAGGGGTTCTCGTCGGACACCGGGGGTGCGACCGAGTCGACCTCCATGACGGTGTTCGCGGAACCGTCGACGTCAAGGTCGAGCCGGGCGACCAGGAAGTGCTGATGGAACGGCGCGTAGGTGCGGTTGTCGACGACAGTCCCGTAGGGCGGCGCGGCCTCGCCCTCGGCATAGGGGGTGGTGACCATGATGCCGGTCGCGCGTACCTCGCACTCGATGTTGCCGTCCTGGTAGAAGCGCCAGTAGACGAGGTACTCGTAGTTCGCGACGGTGACGTGGCACGAGACCACCATGCGCCGCTGCCTGCGGACCTCGGCACCGGTCCGCGCATCGTCGTGCTTCCAGAGGACGGCGTTGTCCTCCTCGTGTAGGCAGATCGCGTTCTTGATGTCGTATGGCGCTCCCGCGGCGTCGTGCAGCACCGCGTCCACGTAGACGATCTCGCCGAGGCAGTCGCAGCCCCGCTCCAGCGAGGTGGCCATGAAACCGAGGCCCCACTCGCCGATGTCGTAGGCAGTCCTGCGGTAGTGGTCGAACGTGGGGTCGCGGTAGGGCACCACCATCTCGGCGAACGACATCCGGTAGGCGACGTCACGCCGCACCCCGTGGTCGTCGTAGGCCACCTGGTAGATCACGGGCCCCTCGCGGTAGTTGAAGCCGAGGCGCATCGACCAGTTCTGCCAGCGCAACTCGGTGCCGTCGAGAGTGAACGACGCGCCCTCGGGCTGGGTGATGTGCAGGGGCTTCAGATCGGTGCGCAGCTGACCCTTCCACGGCCCGGGCACATACTCACCGTCGACCGCCGGCATTCCGACGTCGTACTGGTCCTCGATCTCGAGGAGATCCAGCGTATTCATGTCGACGATCATCTTCAGCCCCGAGATCGGGTGGGCGTACGGGTTGCCGTCGGGGGTCTCGCGGACCCACAAATCGCACCAGCCCAGCCGGCGGTCGCGGTACTTCTCGGGCATCACCGCCTTGCCGTAGGTCCAGACGTCGACGATGACGCGGCTCATATCGGAGACGCCGCGCTCGGCCAGTTTGGCGATCACGTCCGGGTGCGCCCGAAGCGCCTCGTCCACGTCGTGGAACTCGTCGACGGTGAAGTTCGGCGTGACGTCGGGAATGTGCTTGAACGAGAGGACGGCATCGCCGGTGAGGTCGACCGTCGCTTCGTAGGTCTTGTTGTCGGCGCGGTTCCACACCACCGCGTGCGAGTGTCGGGGCACCGCGTCACCGACGCGCCAGGCCAGCACCTCCTGCTTGCCCGGCTCCATCAGTTCGATAGATGCGAAGCGGAAGGAGTCGGTGACATGCCCATCGCGACGCAGGATCTCGGTGGTGCGTCTGAACTCGTCCGCACTCAGTGGTTCCAACGGGTGTTGTGCCACAGCCGACCGCCCTTTCCGACGCGCCGCGACCGCTGGCCGAACTGCTGGGTCGGCCAGCGCGTCCCGGCCTCTCGCCGAGCATGGACGACCGTTGGTGCAATGCGACGATACCCTGAGGAGGCAGTGGTGAACGGCATAAAGAGCCAGGTTCTGATGTGCGAAGGCCGGCCAGGATAAGTGCTTCAGCGCGACCTGCGCGCCGAGACGGCCAGCAGTTCACGGGCTTTGATCGCCAACCACATTGCGGCGCGGGTATCGGCCGACTGGAGATCGCAGCCGGTGAGTTCACCGATTCTCCTCAGCCGATTGCGCATGGTGTGTCGATGGATGTTGAGTTTGGTCGCCGCGGTTTCCACCTGGCCGTTACAGCTGAGGAAGGCTTCCAGCGTGTCGAGCAGCGTCCGATCCGCAGCGTCGCTGTCGAGGGGATTCAGCGAGTGCGCGAGAAGTTCCAATTCGCCGCGATCTCGGATGCCCAGGAACACCCCGAGAACATCGAAGTGGTCGAATTCGCTGAATCGACCGTCTGCGTTGGCCCTGGCGGCGGCCCTGGCCTGATTGAGACCGAAGTCCAAGTCGCCCAAGGATGCCGGTGAGCTCTGCCCACCGCCCAGTTGTCGCTCTAGCTGCGCGCCAAGCCTGCGGTGGATATCACGGCCCTTTCCGGCATGCTCGCCCGGCAGGATGATCACGATCTCGTCGTCGATCGAGCACATCAGATATGGCACGTCTCCGCCCCCCAGCATGTCGGTGACATGGGCTTCGGCGGGTAGCAGCGCGCCGACGTTGGTCAGTACCACGGCGATGACATCGCCGTCCGGATCGAAGCCGAAGTACCGGAGCACGCCGGGATCGATGGATCGGGGTTCGTCGAGCAGAGCAAGTGTGACCGCGGTGCGGAGTCGCTGTTCGGCATCGATGACCTTGGCCGGTTTCTCGAGTTCGATCGATATCAATGAGAGGGCGTGGGCAACAAGGAGCCGATCTGACGCCGAGAGCGCTACCTCGGAGCGCACCGCGAGATACCCGCGCGCCGTTTGGGCCGCGCGCACGGTCTGAATGGTGCAGTAGCCGGCACCATCGGCAATCACGCGACTGGCGTGGCGGCGACCGCTGCGGGGCCGCATGTTTCGGGCCGCCTCGGCAGTGATCGCAATGACGTGCTCGGTATCGCGACCGGTGGCTGCGAGCGGCCGTCCGTCTGTCCCGATGACGACCGCGGTCGCCGATAGGGCTTGGCTGAGTGCGGCGACCACACCCGGTACGCCGTCGCGCAGGGTGGCGCGGGCGAATATCTCCTGCTGGTCGACGACGCGTTGAACCGTGCGGAGCTGATCGGCGGTCAGTTCGTCGATGACAGCACGGGTGATAGCGATGAACGGTGTGTCGGCGGGCACTTGCAGGATCGGGAACCCGAGGGCGTCGCCGGCTGACAGCACACCCTCCGGGACACGGTCGAAATTGGTGCCGGTATCGAAAGCCAGCGCCACCACGCCCACGGCGGACAACCGGGCCACATACTCGTATTGCTCGTCGCTCGTCGGCCCCATTTCCAGACCGGTGGTCATCACGAGTTCGCCGCCAGACAGGTACGGCGTGGGATCGGCAAGCTCGATGGCGTGTGCCCAGCTGATCACCCCGTCGGCATTCTCGCGTCCGGCCACCAGCGTCAGGCCGAGGTCTTTGTACTCAGCCAGGCGGCGCACGGTGATCGCCATGTCTAGAAGCTACTTGAATGCAAGCGACGCGCCCGCGAATTGCTCGTCGGCTGGCCAGTGGGTGAACGGTTATGCGGGCTGCGCTGAATTGCCGAGGGCCGGTGGGGCACTCCGGTAGCTGACCGGAGTCCCCGACAACGAAATGGGGTTGGCGACTTGTGTTGTGGCACTTGCCGGTACACGCACCGAGACGGTCAGGCCGAGCTGTTCGGCGAACGTGAACGCCTCGGCGATGTTGTTGATCGGACCCGCGGGCACGCCCGCCGCCGTGAGCGTCTCGTACCAGTAATCGGCGCCGCGGGTCTTCATGACCGCGCCGAGTGTTTCGGCGAGGACATCGCGATTGTGAACCCGTTGCGGGTTGGACGCGAACCTGGAGTCGCCGGCCAGCCATGACAGATTCATGGCCTCGGCCAGCAGCTTGAACTGCTTGTCGTTGCCGACGGCGAGCGCGATAGGACGGTCTGCGGTGGGAAACGTCTGATATGGCGCAATGCTCGGATGGCGGTTGCCCATGATGCCGGGCACCGCGCCGGCGCCCAGATAGCCGGATGCCTGATTGACCAGTGACGACAACAGGACTGAGAGCAGGTCGGTGTCGACTCGCTGGCCTTGTCCGGTTCGGTCGCGGTGGGCCAGCGCGGCCAGGATTCCGACCAGCGCGTGCAGGCCGGCCAGGACGTCGACGAGAGCGACTCCTACCTTGGTGGGTTCATCGGGGCCGGGACCGGTCACGCTCATCAGTCCGCCGACGGCCTGCACCAGCAGGTCGTAGCCGGGCAGGGCGGCACCTTGCTCGCGGCCGAACCCGGTGATGGAGCAGTAGATCAGGTCAGGATTCGACGCACGCATGGTCTCGTAGTCGAGACCGAACTTCTCCATCGTTTCGGCGCGGAAATTCTCCACCACGATGTCGGCGGTGGCCACCAGCTCGCGGGCGCGTTGTTGGTCGGCGGGATTGGTGAGATCCAGCACCACCGACCGCTTGTTGCGGTTGACCGCGTTGAAATACGTTGCCACGCCCTCAGAATCGTACGGCGGGCCCCATTCGCGGGTATCGTCACCGACCTGCGGGCGCTCAATCTTTATGACGTCGGCACCGAAGTCGCCGAGCATCATGGTGGCGTACGGGCCAGCCAGTACGCGGCTGAAATCCACCACAACGAGACCGTCCAGGGCGCCGGGATTCATACCCGCGCCTCGCCACCGCGCATATACACCGTGGTGGTGTGGGTGAAGAACTCCCTTGCCGCCCTGCCCTGCTCCTTGGGTCCCAGGCCGCTCTTCTTGGCGCCGCCGAACGGTACATGCGGGTCAGCGCCGGCGGATTCGGAGTTGACGTGCAGGACGCCGACGTCGATCTGCTCGACGGCCTGCAGCACCCGGGTGAGATCCTGGGTGAACAGTGCTGCCGAGAGCCCGAATTCGCTGTCATTGGCGAGCTGGAAGGCCCGTTCGGCATCGGCGGCGCGTCGCACCGCAAGTACGGGGCCGAACAGTTCCTCGGTCCACACGTCGGCGGGCTGGGAGTCCAGTTCGACGATCGTCGGTGCGATGAAGTAACCATCGGACAACGGGGCCTCGGTGTAGGGCCGTCCACCGGCGAGCAGCGTGGCACCCTGCGCCATGGCGGTTTCGATGCCGGTAGAGATGCTTTGGAACGCCGAATCGCTGACCACCGGGCCCATCTCGCTGCTGTCGTGGGTGGGGTCACCGACGACGAGGGAGGCCGCGCGGGTCCGCAGCGCATCGAGGA
>CAWBBH010000016.1:0-159248 GCA_963786995.1 uncultured Actinomycetota bacterium
ACGTCTCTGCGTGACCGGTCGACATGCCCAAAGCCCGTTCCATCACCAAGGCCTGCGACACGCTCGTCGCGAACACCGTCCATACCACCGGCGGTACGTCAGCGACGTCCACGTTGTAGCGCCGCAGCGCAGCGGCGATCGCCTTGTTCTGCTCCTTCCGGAACCATTCGGCGTAATAGACGATCTCCGCCCTTAGCGCCTTGCGGTGATTCGCCAGCCCCATGAACTCCATCGTCAGCCGGGTGGCCTCAGGCTGGGTGCTGAACCTCCACAGGGCCCATAGCGGCTGAGGCGACGCCAGCGCCGTCGCCAGCACCAGGAGGCCCTCCTCCGCTCGGCGGCGGAAAACCTCGAGGAAGAGGTCTTCCATGGTCCTGAAGTAGTAATGCACGAGTTGCGGCTTCAGACCGGCGGCCTCCGCGACCCGGCGAGACGTGACGGCGGCGTAACCCTCCTGCAGGAGCAGTTCCTCGGCAGCATCGAGCAGCACGCCGCGATTCTTCGCGTCCGGCGCCCCAATTCTTCGGTCCGACGCCATGTCACCTCCCCGAATCTGTCTCCCAGACCATCGCCACAGGAGACGTTAGCCGCCATACCGGGTGTCATCTTGACCGTGACTCTACCGCCATGCTAGGCAGGTGCTCGGCATGTTCTGTGCCGTGCGCGTCCAGCGCGGTGCGACGTCAGCCAGTGGAGCTAACACGGGTTCCGGGGAAAAGCGCCATTTAGATGACCACCGAATACGACAGCGTCGACTACTTCACCGATCCGTCGCTCGTGCCCGACCCGCATCCCTACTTCGACCATCTGCGGGACCAAGGACGCATCCTGCTGCCCGATCAACAACGGGGTGCTCGCCGTCACCGGCTGGGAGGCCGCCAACGCGGTCTACAAGGACACCGAGAACTACTCGTCCTGCGTCGCGGTCGCGGGCCCGTTCACCCCGATCCCGTTCGTGCCCAAGGGCGACGACATCTGCGCGCAGTTGGTGGAGCATCGCGCCGAGATCCCCATGTCCGAGCACATGGTGACAATGGACCCCCCGTACCACACCGATGCGCGGTCGCTGCTGAGCCGGTTGTTGACGCCCAAGCGGCTGAAGGAGAACGAGGACTTCATGTGGCGGCTGGCCGACCGCCACATCGACGAGTTCATCGCCGACGCCAAGTGTGAGTTCCTGGCCGCCTACGCTAGGCCGTTCTCACTGCTGGTGGTGGCCGATCTGCTCGGCGTCCCCGAAGAGGACCACGAGGAGTTTCGCGAAGCATTCGGCGCCCAGCGCCCCGGCAGCGACGTCGGGGGCCTCGACCACGAGCCGATCGCGGCCAACCCCTTGGAGTGGGCCAACGAGAAGTTCAGTCCACTACATCGAGGATCGCAGGCAGAACCCGCGTGACGACGTGCTGACCGGGCTGGCCACTGCGCTCTACCCCGACGGCTCGACCCCGAAGTCATCGACGTCGTGCGCACCGCCACGTTCCTGTTCGGGGCCGGCCAGGAGACCACCGCCAAGCTGCTCAGTGCGGCGCTGCGGGTGCTCGGTGACCGACCCGAGATCCAGCAGCAGCTGCGCGACGACCGCAGCCTCATTCCGGTGTTCATCGAGGAGTGCCTGCGGATGGACAGCCCGGTGAAGAGCGTGTTCCGGATGGCCCGCAAGTGCAACGACTTTGGGCGACACCGCCGGTGCCCGGCGGGTACCACGGTGATGGTCAGCCCCGGCGCCGCGAACCGCGATCCCGAACCGGTTTGAGCACCCCACGAGTTCCAGCTTGACCGGAAAAACGTCCGCGAGCACATCGCGTCAGCCGCGGTATCCACTCGTGCCCCGGCGCGCCGCTCGCCCGCGTGGAGGGCCGGGTTCAGCATTGAGCGGATTCTCGACCGGCTGAGCGACATCACGATCGACGACGAGAAGCACGGTCCCGCCGACATCCCGCGCATACAACTACGAACCAACGTTCATCCTGCGCGGCCTCACCGAACTCAACATCAGGTTCACACCCGGCCGGGTAGTCGTGCAGGCGCGGCAACATCGACCCGGTCTGTCGACTGCGAACTCGCTCGAAGCTGCGAAGACGACGCTAGGCTGGACTGGCTGGCGGGCTCGGTCTGATCTCCGAAGGAGGCAGAGGTGCGCAAGATCATCGCGGCGCCGGTCGTCGCTTGTGGATTACTCTCAGCGTCAATACCTTTCGCCGGTGAGGCATCGGCGTATTGTGACTCGGCAGACTGCGTCCCGAACGTTGCCCGCAATGTCGCCGAGGGCGCACCCTGCGCACCCCGTCCTTCTTACGTCTTTGGCCTGGATTCCGGCCGGAACACCCTCATCTGCGCCGCGCAGGGCATGTGGGTTCGGGTCGGCCCGTTGATCGGCACGCGCGAGTTGGCGCTGCCCTGCGAAAGGCCGGGTGATAGCGCGCAGCAACCCATTACCACAAATGACTTGCAGGTTCGTACCCCCGGCGTGCCGCTGAAGTGTGCGGAGATCAACGGGGCCACACGGTGGATACATTTCTGACATGGGTGAAGCGCGCCACTAACGAGTCAGGCCACCTGGCGGGGGCTTCACGTATTGCACCTCGGGTTCCCCACCCTTCGGACGGCGATCTAGGTGTCTCCGCGCGTCCATTGGCTGGCGCCGTTATTGGCCACACACGTCAAGAACAGCCCATCGGGCGCCTGGGCCACTTCACCGTCCTGGGCGGGGCAGGGTGCGCTTTCGTTGCTGATTCCATGCATCTCGGGCGAGCGGAACCACCGCGGTTCGTATCTCCTCGGTGAGCCGCAGAACACCAGCCTGCCCCATGAAGTCACACCGAACGCGTAATAGGTGCTGTTGTCGCAGTACGAGCCGAGCACGACATTGGGCCTGATGCCCGGCGTGCACGATGGGTAGTCGCACTCGGGCGGCTCGGCGGCCGCCGGCGGCGCGCCGGGCAACAAACCGGTGGTGAGCAAGGCAGCGAGCACCGCGACGACTGATCGCACAGCAACATTTTCACATAGGCGGGAACGAAGCTCTCGCTATTGGAGAAGATAGCTCCAGACCGCGTTAGGCTACTGGGTTATGCACGCAATGGGTGTGGCTGCGGGCGCGGCCGCGACGGCGATCGCCGTGATCGGAAGTCTCGTCACAGCTGCGTCCGCGCAGGCCACGGACTACGGAGTTGCGCTCAATGGCACCTATCGGGCCTTCTCGAACGGCGAATGGTCTCAAACCAGCGCGGGCCCGAACGGCGCGGGTGGAGCCATGGTCTACATAGACCAGCCGTCGAAGACGGAGACCTGGACTGTGACGTCGGACTGTATTAGTCCGATCCAATGCAACGGCGAGGTCAGAAGCGACGCAGGCTGGACCGGTTCGCTGAAGTTCAACGGCGATTCTTGGCGGATCGACCGCGACATCCCGAACTGGGCGCCGTGCCCCGACGGCACGGCAGCCCCCGGTCACCAGAACTTCGCGTTGTGGGGGTTCGATCCGACCACGAGTGAGAAGAACAAGACCCGGGACCTCGTCGTGGGCTGGGAACGGACGATGGCCCCGAGCGGCGCATGCGGTTACAACAAGCCGATTGTCACCCAGTTGCCGGTGCGACTGGAAAAGTTGTCTTAGCCGCCGCTGGCCCGATCAGATCGGCAGCAGGTCCTTCCACGATCTGGGTTGCGTCCCAGCAACCGGAGTCGACACCTGCTGAAGCTGCCCATCGGGGCTCATATAACGTCCCGTGTGCGGGTCGTAGCTCGTGATCGCAACCGATGGACCACCAGAACCGTTGCCGTTGAACGCACTTGGCGCCGCGGGTAACGCGCCGTCTGGCGGTGGCACCTCGACGGGCCCAGGCGGCGGACCGTGCGGCGCAGGCGGTACCTCTCCAGCTGCAGGCGCGAGCGGAGCCTCGACAGGCGGTATCGGCACCCCATTGAGGGAATTGCCCGGCGGCGGCGGGCGCCGACGGTGCGGGCGGCAGCGGATCGGTGAGTGGATTGGGTGCGATCGGTGGCGTTCCGGCGGGGACGGCACCCGGCGGCAGGGGCGTACCCTCTATCGGCGCGTAGATTCGATCTCTGAAGTCAACGCGATCATCGATCGGAACCCCTTGCGCAACGAGATTCGGGTCGAACTGATTAGGCCCGAGCGTGTGTTGGCGAATTGCGTTTGGCCTATAACCCTTCGGGTCGTTGCAGAGTTCGACCGTTGGGGCGCGCTTTCCAGGGTGCCCAATGCACGGATAGTTGCGTGCGCCGCGCACCGAGATCGGCGAATCTTGCGGCAGTTTGCAGTAGAGCCCGTCCGGTGTGTCGATCGTGGTGGTGTCGGCGGGGTTGCGCCACTGCGACGCTGGCAGGAAGCCGACGGTACATGCGGGGGGATCTTCGATAGTGAACGAGAAGTCGCTCAGGGGCAGCCCCATTGGGTTGTTCTTCGGAAGCCCAAACGACTGCTGAGCCGCGATGACCCCGGGCAGAAGCACCAGGAGTTGTTCCAGCGACGGGTTGTACGTGACGAGAATTTGACCCAAGGTGGTGAGGTTCGCCAGCAGGATCGGCAGAGTCGGCTTTACCTGAGTCAGAAGCGCCGAAACCTCCTGCGCGAAGCCGGGTCCGCGTTGCAGGATCGTCCGCAATTCGGGATCGTTCTGCGCGAGTTCCTCGGTGACTCCAGCCAAGCTGCGCGCCCACGTCCGGATCGCGTCCGTGGTCTCGGCCTGCGACTCCAGAAGCGGCCCACTGTCATCGATCAGCGCTCGGCTCTGGTCAGATACGTCGTTGAGGTAATCGGTGATGTTGGCCGACGAGTCGAGCAGTGATTGGAAGTCTTCGCCGGCGCCGTTGAAGGCCTCGAACGTCTCATCAAGCAAGTCACTGATCCTGTTTTCTGGAATGCTGTCGACAAGCGCGCTGACTTGATCCAGCATTGGACCCACCTGCTGCGGGATGGTCGCGTTGTCCATGGCGATTACCGAGCCATCCTCCAGGTACGGCCCGGAATCGGTACGCGGACGCAGATCGACATACTGCTCACCGACAGCCGAGACGCTGCGAACCTCGGCCTGCAGATCCGCGGGGATCTTCGGCGAGGTCTCCAGCGTCATCTCAGCTTCTGCGCCCTTCTCGGTGAGCTTGATCTCTCTCACCTCGCCGATCTGCACGCCCCGGTAGGTCACGTTGGAGAAGCGGTACAGACCACCGGCGGCCGGCAATTCCAATGTCACCTTGATGTGACCGATGCCGAGCAAGGCCGGCAGCTGTATGTAGGTGAAGACCATCACCGCAACGCCGACGATCGATGCGATCGTGAAGATGATCAGCTGGTTTCGGACAAACCGGGTACATCAGCCACCGCCTCCCGGTGTCGGTGGGACTTCGCCAGGCGGCGCGGCGGGCGCAGGTGGCGCCGCTGCTTCGGCTCCGTAGGGCCCCGCAAAGACTTGTGACGTCGTGGTCACAGGAGCCGCGGCTGCGGGTGGCACCACCGGTACCAGCGGCTCAGAGACTGCCGGCATCGGCCCGCTAGGCGGCACTTGCTCCGGAGGCAACCCCGCCGCAAGGTGCCGGATTCTCCGGCGGTGGCGGCGCGACACCCGCACCGAGCGGGTCGTACGAGTAGTTCAGGTAGAACGGATCTCCCGGCGCCGGAATGAATTTTGCGTCCTGGTCGCCCCACCTGGTGCCGAGGAACAGCGTCCGCTTCAGTCGCGGATAGGTGATGTCGAAAACGGCGAACAGGTTGATGTTGTCGCCTCGTGCGACTCGGTCGGCGAAGGTCGGGCCGTATGGGAACGCGGTGGCAAACCGAAGCCCAGTTGTCAGATCGGGTCCGACATCGGCGAGCGCCTTGATCGTCGGCTCGAGGTTCTTGAGGTTGGTCACCAGATCGTCACCGGCGTCGTTGACCAGACGGGTGGCGGTATCGCTCAACTGCCCGAGCTTCTCGAGTGCGGTCGTCAGCCGGGGCCGCTCCCTGACCAGAACATCCAAGGCCGGCGGAATGTCCGACAGCGCGCGGTCGATCACATCGCGTTGCTCTGCGAATGTCCCGGCGACCCGCCTCAGTTGCTGAATAGTGGCGATGATGTTGTCCCGCTGCTGGTCAAGAACGCCGACGACCTTGTCGAGGCGGGTGAGCAGCTCGCGGATCTGCGGTTCACGTCCGGACAAAGCGACATTGGCGTTGTGGATGATGTCACCGATCTGCCCCAGACCGCCTCCGTTGGCGATCACCGACAGCGACGACAGTGTCTGCTCCGTGGTCGGATAGGTCGAAGACCGGTTGAGGCCGATGGTGGCACCGGGCTGCAATCTGCCGCTTGGCTCTTGGCCGAGCGGCGGGTTGAGCGCCAAGTGCATCGAGCCCAGCAGGCTGGTCTGCCCGACCGTGGCCACCGCATTGGCGGGCACCACCACGTCCGGCTTGACCGAGATCTCGACGTCGGCATGCCATTGGTCGACCTTCATCTTGCCCACGCTGCCGACGACGACGTCGTTGATCATGACCGGCGAATTCGACTCCATCGTGGCGACATTCGGGAGTTCGACATGGTAGGTGGCGGCGTCCGGTCCCCGTCCGACTGCGCCGGGCAGCGGCAAGGAATTCAGGCCCTGGAAAGCACATCCGGTCGCCGTCACCGCAAGGCACGATGCCAGCGAGGACCACATTCTTCACACGACTCCCGTAAGACTTGCTCCTCGCATGCGCGGCGCGAATCATGATGGCGGCATCCCTTCGGCTGGCAGCAGGGGTGCATTGGGCGACACCGGCGGAGCGGCGGGCGCCGGGGTCTGCGGGAGCAGCATGCCGTCAACGCTCGGCGGGGGCCCCGGAAGCACAGTGGGCGGCCCCGGAATCGGCGCGCCAGGGTACAACGCCGGATGCGGAGTGGCGGGTACCTCTCCGCCGGGCGAATACAACCCCGGCGGTCCCGGCGGCGCTCCCCAGCCCGGTGGCGGCGGGATATCGCCGGCGCCGAGGTAGGCCGATACCGAAGGGAAGGGCTCGGGCGGGTCGCCCGGACCGGCGCCTCCAGGCGCTAGCTTCGGGTCGGTGTAGATGATGTTTTCCGGTTTGGGCGCAGGCCTCAGGTACAAGTTGAACGGCAACGGCAGGTTGTTGAAATTCAGCAATCGCAGCGCCGGCCCGAGATATTGCGAGCAGAGTTTCGCCGTTTCGGGAGCGGTGGTGTTCTCGATTGCGCCGATCAGACCGCAGAAGAAATAAACCGGATTCGCGAAGTTTGACAGCGAGAATGCTCCGCTCACGCCGCCGGAGGGCGGGTAGTAGATGTTCTGGTAGTTGGCGACCGCATTCGGCGTGATATGAAGGATGTTTTCGACAGCCGAGCGGTTGTCGACCAGGATCTGGGTGACTTCGGCCAGGCTTCTGACCTGCTCGGACACTTGGTTCCGACTGCCGGCGACGAAGCGCTGCACCTCGCCGAGCGCTACCGACAAATCCGACAACGCCGCGTCCAGATCGGACCTGTTGTCGTTCACGACGCTCGTCAAACTGGCCAGCCGGTTCTCGAACATGACGATCTGTTGCTTGCTGTCGCGAAGCGCGGTGACGAAGATCTGCAGGTTCTTGATGATGTCCACGATGTTGCCGCTACCTTCGGCGAAAATCCTTGCGGCACCGGATAGTTGAGCCAGCGTCTGTCGTAGCTTGCCGCCGTTGCCGTCCAGTGCGTTCGCCGCACTGTCGATGAACCGGGATACGGAGGTGCCCGACACCCCGGTCTTCGGGCCCAATTCCTCTGCCAGCCGCATCAGCTGGGTTTTCACCTCATCCCATTCGACGGGGACTGCCGTTCGGTTGCTGGGTATCACTGCGCCGTCACGCATGGTGGGCCCGCCGCCCGTCCGGTACGCCGGCGTGAGCTGAACGTAACGCGCCGCAACCAGGTTCTGGGCGACGATCACCGCCTTGGCATCGGCCGGAATGGGCACGCCGTGATCGACCTTCAAGGTCATCTTCGTTTGCGTGCCTTCGGGTTTGATGGAGTCGATCTTGCCGACCTTGACACCGGACACGCGCACCTCGTCGCCGGGGTAGATCGACGTGGCGGTCGGGAAGTATGCGGTGATGGTATTGGGCCCGAAGAAGACCTGTCGCACCAAGACCACGACTCCGGCGACGAGCGCGATGGCCAGCACTACCGCAGTGACCACCGCGAGGCGCTTACGGGTTGCCATCATTGGGCAGATCTCCTGGTTGCGGGATGGCGTTGACCGGGAAGGGCAGTTCGGCGCGTGGCCCGGCGTTGTCCGGCGGCTGGCCTGCGCCCACACCCCGGCGGAACCCGAAGGCGTAATCCAGGAACGGCTGCAGGAGCTGAGCCGGGGAAATGTTGGGTATCAACGCGTTGTAGTAGGCGCCGTTGGACACGATTTCGCCCTGTGTGAGCTCGTATTTGGCCAGGCCGGGGATGGCCTTGGAGATATTGTCCCGGTTCTTTATGAGCATCGCGTTGACGCCATTCAGCTTTTCCAGCGTCGGGGCCAGTTCCTGCTCGTTGTCGGCGACCACACCGGTGAGCTCCCGCGACACCGCCGAGGTGTTGGCGAGCAGGCTGACGATGGCCTGTCGACGCTCGTTGAGCACCGCGAGTAGATCGTTGGCATTGAGGATCAGCATGTTGACCTGCTCGCTGCGGTCGGACAGGATGCCGGTCACGTCACCGGCGGTTTTCAGCAGCTCGGCCAGACTCTCGTTGCGATTGTTGAGTGATTTCGACAGCCGCGACAGACCGTCGAATGTCGGGCCCAACTGTGGCGCGACCTGGTCGAGCGTGGTCGCCAACGTGTCCAGGGACTGGTTGAGCGTATCGGTATTGGTTGCAGCGGTATTCGCGGTGAGTTCACTGACAGCGTCGGTCAAGGAGTACGGCGAAGATGTGCGCGACACCGGAATAGGCTTCTTGCGGTCCAGCGTGCCGCTTCCCGAGGACTCCAGGGCCAACACACGCTCGCCGAGCAGGGTCCCGGTGCGGATGTGCGCACTGGTTTCCGACCCGAGGGCAGCCTTACCCGAGATGGTGAAAGTGACCAGTGCGTCGCCGTTCTCGAGTTCGATCGACGACACTCCGCCGACCTTGGTACCCGACACGGTCACGTCGTTTCCTTCGATGAGACCTCCCGCCTCGGTGAAGAGGGCCTGGTACTTGATGCCGGTGGCGTATTGCAGCAACCGTTCGGGCTGAAGGCCCACGATGACTACGAGGATCATCAGGACGACGCCAATGATGCCCGCCTGGATGAGCTGGGATCCGCGGTATCTATCCATTAGTGCCATTAGTTTTCCGCACACCTCCCCGTCTCTTGTTTGATCCAGGGGAAGACCACGGTGCGGCCCTCGAGATCGCTGGCCCGGAAGGTGATCCCGCAGATGTAGTAGGGGAAGAACGCCCCGTAGGAACCGACCCGCGCGAGTTTGCGGTAGAGCTCGGGCAGCTGCTGAAGGGTGGCGTCGAAATAATCCTTGTGCTTGCCGTCCAACAGTGGAGCCAGCCTGCTCAACTCGTCGACTGTGCCGGCCAACGGCGGGCGCGCCCGACCGAGCAAGTCGGCCAGCGAGGCGGTGCCGTTGTCGAGAGACGTGATCGCCTCACCGATGGGGTCGCGGTCGGTCGACAGGCCACTAACCAGTTGCTCGAGCCGGTCGATCGCACCGGAGAATTCGTCCCCGTCCTTGGACAACGTATCCAGCAGTGTTCGCAAGTCGTCGATCAACGCCTCGATGACCTGGCTGTTGTCCGCCAACGAGTTTGAGAATGACGAGGTCTTCGAGAACAGCGATTCGAGGGTTCCGCCTTGACCCTGCAGAATTTGGACCAGCGATGCGGTGAGCGCGTTCACGTCTTGCGGATTCAGGCCTTGGATAACGGGTTTCAGGCCACCGAGCAGCAGGTCGAGGTCCAGGGCGGGTGCCGTGCGATCCACAGGTATGTTGGAGCCCGACCGGTAGTATCTTCGTCGATCCAGGGCTGTCGGCGAGTTCGAGAAAGCGATCGCCGGTCAGATTGAGATAGCGAATCTGCGCTGTGGTTCCGGTCGTCAGCACGATGTCGCGACCCGCGTCGAACTTGACGAGCACCTTGCGGTCCGGCTGCAGCGACACCTCCTTGACGGTGCCGACCCGGATCCCCGCGACCCGCACGGTATCCCCCGTTTTAAGTCGTGAGGCGTCGGTGAAGGTCGCCGCATATTCATTCGTCTTACCGGTCGTCGTCTGGCTGAAGATGAAAAACAGGAAGGCGGTGAGGATCGCCATCACGAGCGCGAACGCGGTGAACTTGATGAGCGTGGCCGTCGAGCGGTTCATCCTGGCATTCCGATCTGTGCGCTGTTGCGCGGGGGTCCAGGGATGGGCCCGAACAACCAGTTCTTGAGCCCGGCGGAGTTCAGCAGGATGCCCTGGTTTCCGTATTGATACGGGTTGGCGCCGACATCGGCGACGATGGCCGGCACCCGGAACTCGGGGGGAACGTTGGGCAGACCCAGTTCCTTGCAGTACGGGCGGCCCTTAGCGGCTACCTTCGGCAGGTCGTTCGGATAACGGTAGCGTTCGGTGCCGAGCGTCAGGCCGGCAGACACCACCACGGCGCTGTTGTTACCTGGAAGTGGTGGCGAATTCGCCATCACGGCAAGTCCCCCGATTGAGCAATACACCGATTCGTGATACCGGTTGAGCAGTTCCGTTGTGGGCACGAGCAGGCGCAGCACCTCGGTCAGCGCCGGCAGGTTTCCGCCGATCACCTCGTTCCCGACATCCGCCAAACCGATTGAGGACACCAAGAACTCGTCAAGTTCCTGTTGCTGGTCGACGATGGTACGGCTGATCTGTGTGGTGCTGTCAACGGTCCTGATGAGGTCGGGCGCCGCGTCCGCGTACGCACCAAGAGTGGGAGCCGCGGCTTCGAGGTCGCGGCTGAGATTCGGCAGACTCGGTTCGATCTTGGCCAAGAATGCGTTGAAGTCGGTCAGCGTCTTTCCGAACTTCTCTCCTCGGCCGTCGAACGCCGTCGCGATCGCGCCCAGTGTCTGATTCAGCTTGGCGGGGTCGATCTTGTCCAGCACCTGTACCAATTGCTGGAACACGGTATTTATCTCGACCACGACGTGCTGGCTTTGAATCACCTGACCGGGGCGGAGCTTCTGCGGCGAAGGATCATCCGGAGGAACCATGTTGACGAACTTGGCGCCGAACACCGTCGGCGATTCGATGTTGACATTCACGTTTGACGGAATCAGATGCAGTTGCGACGGATTCATAGCCAGGTGCAGCGCCGCCTTGCCATCGGGCCGGCTCTCGATCGAATCGACTTTCCCGACCTCAACGCCACGCATCTTGACCTTGGCGTCGTTGTTCATCACCAGACCGGCACGATCCGAAATGACTGTCACTGGTTCGGTTCTGGTGAAGGCGCCCTGGAACAAGCCGATGGCCATGGCGATGATCAAGCCGACGGCGACAATCATCGCCAACCCCGTCAGCGGGCGTACCGCACTACTTTTCATCCGCGCGCCACCTATCCCGACAGGTTGAAGTTGCCGTTGGAACCATAGACAGACAGCGATACCAGCAGGGTGACCGAGACGACGACGATTAAGGAGGTGCGCACGGCGTTGCCCACAGCGACCCCGACACCGGAGGGTCCGCCGGAGGCGAAATACCCGAAATAAGTGTGTACCAACAAGATCGTTACCGCCATCAGTATCGCCTGCAGGAACGACCACAATAAATCGACCGGGTTGAGGAAAGTGTTGAAATAGTGGTCATACAGCCCACCAGACTGTCCAAACAACACCACCGTCGTGAATTGGGAAGCCAGGAACGACAGGACCACCGCGATCGAGTACAGCGGAGTGATCGCGATCATCCCCGCGACGATCCGGGTGGAGACCAGGTATTCGATGGGACGGATCGCCATGGCCGCGAGCGCGTCGATCTCCTCGTTGATGCGCATCGCGCCCAGCTGCGCCGTCACACCCGCGCCGAAGGTGGCCGCCAAACCGATGCCAGCAACCACCGGGGCAGAGATTCGCACATTTATGAAGGCAGCCAAGAACCCGGTCAGGGCTTCGATGCCGATGTCGCCGAGTGAGCTGTATCCCTGGACCGCGAGCGTTCCACCGGCGGCCAGAGTCAGGAAGCCGACGATGACCACAGTGCCGCCGATCATCGCCAAGGTCCCTGCCCCCATAGAGATTTCGGCGATCAGCCGGACGATCTCGTGGCGGAAATGGACGGTCGCATGGGGCACCCCGCCCAGGGCCCGTATGTAGAACAACATGTGATCGCCGGCGCGGCCCAAGAGGTCGATCGGCATCTTGAGCCCACGGGCCAGCCGCGGAAAGCGACTGCGCAGTACGGTTTGTGTTCCCATCGGTCAGTCCTGACTCATCTGGATGCCGATGGCCGTCACGACCACGTTGATCGCGAACAGCGCCATGAATGCGTACACCACGGTCTCATTGACGGCGTTGCCCACCGCCTTCGCGCCACCACCAGTGATGTTGAGGCCCCGGTAGCAGGCCACCAACCCGGCGATCAACCCGAACAGCAGCGCCTTCACACACGAGATGATCACCTCTGGGACCCCGGTCAACAGTGTGATGCCCGCGGCGAATGCGCCCGGATTGACGTCCTGGATGAAGATCGAGAACGTGTAGCCGCCCAGGATTCCGATGATCACCACCAAGCTGTTGAGCAGCAGGGCCACCAAACCTGAGGCCAGCATCCGAGGGGTCACAAGGCGTTGCACCGGATCTATGCCCAGCACTTCCATCGCATCGATCTCTTCCCGGATCGTGCGCGAACCCAGATCCGCACACATAGCCGTGGCACCCGCGCCCGCCACGATCAGCACCGTCACCAGCGGACCGACCTGGGTCACCGCGCCGAACGCCGCACCGGCACCGCTCAAGTCCGCCGCGCCCAATTCGCGCAGCAGGATGTTGAGCGTGAACGACACCAGCACGGTGAACGGGATCGCCACCAAGACCGTGGGCGCCAGCGATACCTTCACGACAAACCAACATTGCTCCAGAAACTCACGCCACTGAAACGGCCGCCGGAAGACGTTTCGCACCGCGTCCTTCGACATCGCGAACAATCCGCCGACGGCCTCCATCGGCTTGGAGCCGCGTCCGAGCGAGATGCCTATCGACCACCGCTCGGGTCCACTATCCCGCGCCATCGGCCGGTCCTTCCAGGACGGCCGATACTGCCGTCGGGCCCCCGATGTCTCGGGCCAATGCGACCCGCGCGCCGTCCACCTGGTTGACCGCCTCCCCTCGGAGTTGCGCGAATAGCTCCACGCACTGTGCGACGCCCGTCGCCCCCGGAGGATGGCCATTGGCCTTCGGCCCTCCGCTGGGGTTCACCGGCAGCGCACCGCCGACACTTGTCACCCTCAGCCTCGACAAGCTCGTAGCCCCCGCACCGCTCGGCAAAGCCAACACCTTAATAGCCGATTTCGTCAATGCCCGTGAAGGAAACGTCAATTTCGGCGACGTCGACGTCGGCGGCGTATGTGGGCCGCCTGGTTCACCAGCGCGAGTGCTGGCGTCGTCGTCGCCGCCGGCCACCCTGTGCTGAGGTGTTCCCCAACAACCCAGGTCAGTGCCGATGGGAGCAAGGTAGGGCATGTGATCCTTCGCGATTAGGTGACGGCGCCGGCCGTCTTGAGCTCGATGATGCGGTCCCAATCCAATCCGAGTTCCAGCAAGATTTCGTCAGTCTGCTGCGCAAAAGCCGGCGCGGGGCCGGATTGGGGAGCACTGACATCAAACTGCACCGGATTCGCCACCAATTCGAGCTCGCCCGCCTGCACGAGGTACTCGTTGGCCCGGATCTGCGAGTCCTCGACGGCCTGCAGAGTGTCCTGCACCGGAGCCCACGGGCCGAGCAGCGTCGAGAACCGTTCGCTCCACTCCGCGAGCGGCCGCTTCGACATCGCCTCGGTCAGGATCTCCGCGGCCGCCGCGGTGTTCTCGGCGATCGACTCCACGGTCGCGAACCGCGGATCGTCGGCGAGGTCATCAAGGTCCATGTGCTTGCACACGTCGGCCCAGAACTTGGTGGGCTGCATCATGACGAAGGAAATGTAGCGGTCATCGGCCGTGGGGTACAGCCCAACAAGCGGATTGATCGGTGAGCCGTGCACCCCCGGCGGAAAGGCCTCCATGCGCTCGCCGAGGTGCTTCGTCAGCGCGACGGTGTGGCCAAGCGACCAGAAGCCACTGCCCAGCAGCGAGACGTCGACGATCGACGGCTCTCCGGTGCGCTCCCTCTTCAGCAGCGCGGCGGCGATGCCGCCTGCCAGGTTCGTGCCGCTGATGGTGTCGCCGTAGGCGGGACCGGGCGGGCCGATCATCCCCGGCATACCGGGCGGGGTGATGGTCGCCGCGGTGCCCGCGCGGCACCAGAACGCGGTCATGTCGTAGCCGCCCTTGACCGACTCTTCGCCGCGGGGTCCCAGTGCGCTGCCCCTCGCGTAGACGATCTTCGGGTTGACGGCGCGGATGTCGTCGACGTCGATGCCGAACTTCGTGCGGTGTCCGGGCAGGAAGCTGGTCAGGAAGACGTCGGCCCGTTTGGCGAGCTCGAGCAGCACCTCTCTGCCCTCGGGCACGGACATGTCGAGCCCGATGCTGCGCTTGTTGCGGTTGGCGTGCTCGATGTTCGGGTTGGGGTCGCCCTCCACGCGCAGCAGCCCCGTCTGGCGCAGGCCGCGCTGCGGGTCACCGGTGATCGCATGCTCGACCTTGATGACGTCGGCGCCCCATTCGGTCAACACCGCACCGGCTGACGGGACGAAGCCGTACATGGCGACCTCGAGGACGCGGATTCCTTCAAGCGGTCTGGTCATATCAGCCGACCACCGTCGCGATCGTCTTGCGCTCGAAGAATTCTTCCAGCCCCGCGGCGCCCATCTCCCTGCCGATCCCCGACTGCTTGTAGCCGCCGAACGGGGCATCGGGGCCGAAGAACATGCCTCCGTTGATCGACAGCGTGCCGGTGCGGATGCGGCGTGCCACCGCGAGCGCGCGCTCCTCGCTGCCGAACACCGCACCCGAAAGGCCGTAGATCGAGTTGTTGGCGATCCGCACGGCGTCGTCGTCGTCCTCGTAGCGGATGACGACAAGCACCGGGCCGAACACCTCGTGCTGGGCGATCTCACTGTCGGGGTCCACGTCGGTGAGAAGTGTCGGTTTGTAGAAGAACCCCGGGCTCACCTTCTCACCGCCGGTGACCAGCGTCGCGCCCGCTTCGACGGCGCGCTGCACCATGCCGTGGACCTTGTCGCGCTGCTTCTCGCTGATCAAGGGACCCGTATAGGTGCCTTCTTCGGCGGGATTGCCGTAGCTGACCACCCCGAAGTTGTTCTTCAGCTTTTCGACGATCTCGTCGTGGTGCTTGTTCGGTACCAGGATGCGAGTGGTGATCGCGCAGCCCTGGCCGGAGTGGCTGGCCGTGGCGAACGCGGTGAAGAGCGCGGCCATGTCGAAGTCGCCGTCGTCGAGCACGATCGCCGCAGACTTCCCACCGAGTTCGAGGAAAACGCGTTTGCAGGTCTCGCTGGCCGCGGCCATGATCGCCCGGCCCGTCGGGGTCGACCCGGTGAAGGTGACCATGTCGACGTCGGGACTCGTGGTCAGCGCGACCCCGACCGCAGGGTCGGTCCCGGAGAGCACGTTGACCACACCGGCCGGGATATCGGTGTGTTCGGCGATCAGCTCGCCGAGCGCCAGGGTGATCAGCGGGGTGTCCGGTGCGCCCTTGAGGATGACGGTGCAGCCGGCCGCCAATGCGGGCGCGAGCTTGGCGAGCGCGAGTTGCGTCGGATAGTTGTAGGCGATGATCGCCGCCACCACTCCGGCGGCCTCTTTCTCCACCCAGCGGTGGTGCTGCATGCCGTGACTTTCACTGTTCCCGAGATCCTCGGTCAGCGGGTATGTCTTCAGAAGGTCCGCGTAATACGACACGATCGCGATCGGCGCGTCGAGTTGTGCACCCGCGCACATCGCCGGCGTGGCACCGACTTCGGCGATCGTCAGCTCGGCGAGCTCGTCGCGGTGTTCGACGAGGACACGGTGCAACTGATCGAGGCAACGGATTCGCAGCTCGGTGTTGGTGGACCAGTCGGTGGTGTCGAAGGCGCGGCGAGCCGCGGCGACCGCTGCTTCGGCGTCGGCCACCGTTGCGTCCGGAGCGTGGCCGACGACCTCTTCGGTGGCCGGATTGACAGAGGGGAACGTCGCCGACGTCTCGACCAAAGCTCCGTCGATCAGCATCCGCCGGTCGGCACTGCTCCCGGATGTTTCTCTCGAGATTGTCGACGCTTCCGTCATCCATCCTCCTCGGCCAAGTTCTAGTGTGATGGAAACTTCATTCTCATCACCGGCGAATCATACATTCGCCCGATGAGAACTCAAGAAAATGAAGATGGCCTAGTCATGTGGCCCTGATGATGGCACCGACGGCGAATTCGGGTGCGACAATTACCCCTGATTTGTCTTGCGATGCCGCACAATGCGAGAGTACGGTTCTCATAATCGGAAGGAAGATTCTTGACGACTGAGATGAGCGCGGTCAGGTGAAGACCGCGGTAGTCACCGGCGGCGGCTCAGGCATCGGCCACGCCATCGCGAGCCGGCTGCGCTCGGACGGCTATCACGTCGCCACCCTCGACCTCGTCGCCTCCGACGAGAAGTTCGCACATACCGCGGACGTTACCGACCGCGTCGCCGTCGAGACCGCGCTGACCGCCGTTCGCGAGCAGCTCGGCCCGGTCACCATTCTGGTGAACGCGGCGGGGATGGAGCGGTTCAAGCGGTTCACCGATCTCAGCTTCGCCGATTTCAGCCGCGTCATCGACGTCAACCTCAACGGCGTCTTCCACTGCGTCCAGGCGGTTCTGCCGGACATGATCGAGGCCGGCTGGGGGCGGATCGTGAACATCTCGTCGTCCAGCGCGCAGTCCGGACAGCCGTTCATGGCGGCGTATGTGGCGGCCAAAGCCGCGGTGAACGGTCTGACCAAGTCGCTGGCGCTGGAGTACGGACCGATGGGCATCACCGTCAACGCCGTGCCGCCGGGCTTCATCGACACCCCCATGCTGCGCAAGTCGGAGGAACGCGGCCTGCTCGGCGGAACCGTGGAGGAGCACATCGACAGGACCCCGGTGCGCCGGGTCGGCAAGCCCGAGGACATCGCCGCGGCGTGTTCCTTCCTGATCTCCGAGGAGGCCGGCTACATCACCGGTCAGATCCTCGGCGTCAACGGCGGCCGGAACACCTAGAGAACACCGAAAGGACAGCACCAGTGGGACGCGTTCAGGGAAAGGTCGCCTTCGTCACCGGCGCAGGCCGCGGCCAGGGCCGCAGCCATGCGGTACGCCTGGCCGAGGAAGGCGCCGACATCATCGCCGTCGATCGCTGCGAGGACTTCGCGACGATCGGCTACCCAATGGCGACGCCGGAGGATCTCGACGAAACCGCGCAGTTCGTCGAGAA
This sequence comes from uncultured Actinomycetota bacterium, assembly GCA_963786995.1. Lineage (GTDB taxonomy): Bacteria > Actinomycetota > Actinomycetes > Mycobacteriales > Mycobacteriaceae > Mycobacterium. The sequence goes on from CAWBBH010000016.1 coordinate 17,521, forward strand.
GACCGGGCAGCGGTGCATCACCGCGAAGGTCGACGTCAGCGACGTCGTCTCGCTGAAGTCGGTTCTCGACGACAGCGTCGCCGAGTTGGGCAGGCTCGACATCGTCGTCACCGCGGCAGGCATCGCGGGCATGAAGGGTTCGGCGGACATGGCTGCCTGGGTCGACGTGATCAATACCAATTTGATCGGCACCATCAACGCCATCCAGGTCGCGCTGCCTCATCTCGCGGAGGGCGCCTCGATCATCGCAACGGGCTCCACTGCCGCGCTGATGGACGTCGGCGCCAACGACAACCCCGGCGCCGATCCCGGCGGCTCGGCCTACCTGCATTCGAAAAGGCTGCTGTCGCAGTACGTGCACAACCTCGCGGCCGAACTGGCGCCGCGCGGCATCCGCGCCAACGTCGTGCACCCGACGAACACCAACACCCCGATGCTGCAGAGCCCGCCGATGTACAAGTCGTTCCGGCCCGACCTGGAGAACCCGACGAAGGCAGACGCGGAGCCGGTGTTCTACGTCCAGCAGGCCATGAAGGTGCCGTGGGTCGAGCCCGAGGACATCAGCAACATGGTCTTGTTCCTCGCCTCTGACGAGGCCCGCTACATCACCGGGACACAACAGCGCGTCGACGCCGGCGGCTACCTGAAGTGGTACGACTACCACATCTGACGGGAGGACATCATGAAGGTTTTCGTCGACTCGGAACGCTGCCAGGGCCACACGCTGTGCGCGATGATCGCGCCGGATTCGTTCGAGCTCAGCGACATTGACGGCACCGCGTCGCCGGTCACCGAATTGGTGCCCGCTGACCAGGAAGACGTGGTGCGCGAGGCCGCGCACTCATGCCCCGAGCAGGCCATCTCGATCGAGGAATGAGGAACCCCTTGACCGACGACATCAGCGCGGCCGACAGCCGCCGCAAGAAGAATCGGTACCACTTCGACCGGCACACACCGGAATACCGGCTGCAGTTCGAGAAAATCACCGAAGAGATGCAGGCCAAGTGTCCGATCGCGTGGTCGGACACCTATGACGGGCACTGGGTGGCCGCAGGCAGCAAGGAAGTCTTCGAACTGGCGCGCTGCCCCGTGGTGTCCAACGACCACGACATCAACAACGAGCGCAAGGGCTACCAGGGCATCACGATCCCCAAGGCACAGCGGGCCACCGTCGTGCGCGGCGGGATCCTGGAGATGGACGAACCCGAACACAGCGTCTACCGCGGTGCCCTCAATCCCTACCTCTCCCCTGCCGCGGTCAAGCGGTGGCAACCGTTCGTCGACGAAATCACCAGAGCGGCACTGGACGAGAAGATCGAGTCCGGCCACATCGACTTCGTCGACGACCTCGCCAACATCGTGCCCGCGGTTCTCACGCTGGCGATGATGGGCATCGAGCTGCAGAAGTGGCCCGTTTACAGCGAACCCGCCCATCTGTCGGTGTCGACCCCGGAGCACTCGCCCGACGCGCCCCGCGTCGCCGAGATGAACCGCCAGATGGGCATCGACATGATCAACACCATGATGGAGGTCCGCGAGAACCCGCGGCCCGGTCTGGTGAACGCGCTGCTGCAACTGCGCATCGACGGCGAACCCGCCCCCGACCTGGAGATTCTGGGCAACCTCGGGCTGATCATCGGCGGCGGCTTCGACACCACGACCGCACTGACCGCCCACGCGCTGGAGTGGCTGTCGGAGAACCCGGACCAGCGCGAGCTGCTCAGCCGCGAGCGGGACACGCTGCTGAACCCGGCCACCGAAGAGTTCCTGCGTTACTACACCCCGGCGCCGGGTGACGGCCGAACGTTCGCCGAAGACACCGAGTTCGAGGGCACCCGATTCAAAGAGGGTGAGCGACTGTGGATCTCGTGGGCGATGGCCAATCGCGACCCGTCGGTGTTCGAGAAACCCAACGAGATCGTGATGGACCGGAAAGGCAACCGGCATTTCAGTTTCGGCATCGGTGTGCACCGCTGTGTCGGGTCAAACGTGGCCCGCACCGTCTTCAAGTCGATGCTGACCGCTGTGCTCGACCGCATGCCGGACTACAGGTGCGATCCCGAGGGCACCGTGCACTACGAGACCATCGGGGTCATTCAGGGCATGAAGCACCTGCCCGCGACCTTCACGCCCGGCAAGCGGTTGGGTCCCGGGCTGGACGAGACGCTCGACAAGCTGCAGCGCATCTGCGTCGAGCAGGAACTCGCCCGGCCGATCACCGAGCGCAAGGAAGCCGCCGTAATCGACTGATATTGACCAAAATGTGTGGCGACGTGATTTGATAGGCAGCCGTCGGGATGAGATGGATGGAGGGACCATGAAGTCGGTCATGGTCATGAGTTTCGTCGCGGCCCTATCCGCGGTCGCGTCGCTGCTTGCCCCGCCTGCCCAGGCGATGATGCAGCCTGGGAATTACGACGTGCTGACGAACAGGTATACCCAAGCTTCGTGGGCATGGTTCGTGTCGAATTGTCAGCCTTACGCCCCGGACTGCCTGGACATCAGCGCGATCCCGCGATTGAAGTTCTACGCCTACTACGACGGCGACGCGCGCCTCGTCGACGGCCGCTACACGTTGACCGTGGACGTCAACGATGGCTTGCGCTGCCTGCCTGGTTACAGCATGCCGACCCGTGACACGTACACCTGGGACGCCGTCACGCTGGCCGGAGAAATCAATTCCGTCTACGACGTCGGCTGCTTCGGCGGCCCCCCGGGTACGCAGTTCTGGACGTTCGCCCTGAAGAGGCTGTGAGGTCAGATCCCCGGCGGCGCGACGAAGCCGCCGAGTGATTGCTCGACCAGACGACCGACCGCGAGCGTGGTGCGGTCCTCGAGATAGGGCCCGACGATCTGGATGCCGACCGGCAGGCCCGACGAGGTGCGGCCAACCGGCACCACCGTCGCGGGCAGATGCGCCAACGTCGCCAGCGCCACCCACGCCATCAGGTCGGTGTAGGGGCGGGCAGCGCCGTCGACCTCGATCACCCTGTCCGGGAACGGCTCACTGTGATCGTGCGGTATCGCGGGCACCATCGCCACCGGCATCAGCAGGGCGTCGACCCCGACGAAGTACTTCGCCATCAGCGCGCGCAGCTGCTCGCGTTTCTCGCAGGCGTTCACCCAGTCCCGGTAGCGCTGGGTCGCGAACCGGGCCGTGCGCGCGAGCGGGCGGTCGTCCTCGTCGGACAGCGAGTCGGCCAGTGTGACCATGTTGTCGAACGAGCGCTTTCCCATGGTGGACAGCAGAATCGGATACAGGAACTGCTGATACAGCCGGACCACGTCGGGCATCGCGACCGCGGGACGCGCGTCGATGACCTGAGCGCCTTCGCCGCGCAACGCGTCGGCGGCCGCCGTGAGCACCTCTGAAACCTCGGAGTCGACCGGATAAGCCGGATCGTCGAGCCAGAACGCCAGCCGTAGCTCGCGCAGCGTCGTCGCCCGTGGCGCGGGCAGCTCCAGCCGCCACCCGCGGGCGGCGTGGCCTGCCGCACCGGCGAGCACGTCGAGCGCGAGTTCGAGGTCGTCGACGTCGCGCGCCAGCGGACCGACCACGGACAGGTCGGTGGCCGACAGCGTTCCGGGCGCAGGCGGCAGGTGACCGGCCTGCGACACGATTCCCCAGGTCGTCTTGTGTCCGCACACACCGCACCAGCTCGACGGAAACCGGATCGAGCCACCGATGTCGCTGCCCAGTTCCAGCGCGCTCATCCCGGTGGCGACCGCCGCTGCGGCACCGCCCGACGAACCGCCCGGGCTCCGAGCGGTGTCCCACGGGTTGTTGCTGGTGCCGAAGATCGGGTTGTAGGTCTGCCAGTCGCCGGCCAGCGTCGGCGTGTTGGTCTTGCCGAAGATGACCGCGCCTGCGCGGCGCAGCCGCCCGACCGCCTCGGCGTCACGGCCGGGCACGTGATCCCAGGCCGGCAACCCGCACGTGGTCCGCATACCCGCGGTCTGATAGGTGTCCTTGACCGTCATCGGCACGCCGTGCAGCGATCCGACGTCGTCGCCGCGTGCCAGCGACGCATCGGCGGCGTCCGCGGCGACGCGCGCGCCTTCGGGATCGAGCGTGACGACGGCGTTCAGCGGTGGGTTGAGCGTTTCGACGCGATCGAGGTAGTGCTCCAGCAACTCGCGGCTGGACACGTCGCGGCGCCGAATGGCCTCAGCCAGCGCATGTGCAGGCTGTAAACCGATGTCAGACATGCTAAACGCCCTTTCTTTTAAGCAAAGAGTACAAACGCCCCCGACGGGTTCACCCGCTGAAACACTGGAGCGGTGACCGTCAGCGCCGGTAACGACGTCTACTACGACCCCTACGACGTCGAGCTCAACACCGATCCGTACCCGATGTGGCGCCGGAACCGCGAAGAGGCCCCGCTCTACTTCAACGAGCGGCACGGCTTCTACGCGCTCAGCCGCTACGACGACGTCGACGCCGCGCTGCACGACCACGAGACGTTCAGCTCCGCGCGCGGTGCGGTGCTGGAGTTCATCCAGTCGGGCATGGAGATCCCGTCGGGAACCCTGATCTTCGAGGACCCGCCGATCCACTGCCATGGTGCCATGACCTGATCGACGTCATCTCAATCGGTAGTGAAACAGAACGCAACACAAAGGGAGTTGGGCATGCCGGACTACGACTACGAAGAAATGAAGAAAGAAGCCGAGCAGTACATCAAGTTCGAGAAGGACAAGAAGAACCGGATCGCCTACATCACCTTCGACCGGCCGGATGCGCAGAACTCGACCACGCTGGGCATGCGACAGAACTACGCCGATCTGATCCACAAGTGCAACGTCGACGATGACGTCAAGGTGGTCGTGATCCGCGGCGAGGGTGAGGATTTCGGCAGCGGCGGCGACCTTCCCGAGCAACGCGGCATGCTGGAGAACCCCGGCATGCCGCTGCTGCACGAGCTGGCCATCAACGACGACGAGGTGCGCTATCCGCCCGGCGGGTCATATCGTTACCTGTCGACGGTCACCGATTTCTACGCCAAGGCCAAGGCGGGCAACCGGCCGCTGCAGGAACTGCGCAAGATCAGCATCATCGAGGCGAAGGGCTACTGCTACGGCTGGCACTTCTACCAGGCGGGCGACGCCGACCTCGTCATCTCCTCCGATGACGCGCTCTTCGGCCATCCGGCGTTCCGTTACGTCGGGTGGGGTCCGCGGCTGTGGTGGTGGGCCGAGACCATGGGTCTGCGCAAGTTCTCCGAAATGCTCTTCACCGGACGACCGTTCAGCGCCAAAGAGATGTACGACTGCGGCTTCATCAACAGCGTCGTGCCGCGCGACCAGCTGGAGAAGGAGACCGAGAAGTACGCTCTGGCATGCTCGAAGTCCCGTCCCACCGACACGGTCGCGGTGCAGAAGACCTTCCTCGAGCTCTACAAGCAGCACAAGGGTGAATACTTCGGCAGCCTGCTCACCGGCATGGTCGAGGGCATGCTGCCGTTGATCCAGAACGATCAGGCCAACGACGTCGATCTCACCGAGGGCACCTTCGAGAAGGGGCTGAACAACGTCGTGAAGGACAACGACATGAACTTCCCGCCCGAATGGCGGCTGAGCCGTTCGGGTCGCGCAAAACCCTGATCCATGTCGGCGCTGAACGGCATCCGGGTCGTCGAGCTGTCGGAGTCGGTGGCAGGCGAGTACTGCGGCAAGCTGCTCGCCGACTTCGGCGCCGAGGTCGTCAAGGTGGAACGACCGGGGCGCGGCAGTTCCACCAGGACGATGACGCCGGGCAGCGTGTTCGCGTATCTCAACACGAACAAGCGCTCGGTCGAACTCGATCGTGCGGCCGTCGACGAGCTCATCGCGTCCGCGCATGCCGTCATCGACGACCAGGAGTCGTCATCGGATCTGGCACGCCGCCATCCCGACGTCGTGGTCTGTTCGGTCAGCCCGTTCGGGCACGGTGCTCCGCCGGAGTGGCGGAACGCGAAGGCTCTGAACATATTCCACGCCAGCGGCTGGGGCTACCACACCCCCAGCCATGCCGACCCCGCCCTGCCGCCCCTCAAGGGGCCGGGCCGGTTCTTGGCCGATTACGAAGCGGGGCTCGACGCAGCCCTGTGCACGGCTTCGTGTCTGTTCGCGCAGATGCACCACGGCCGTGGCGAGCTCATCGATGTCGCAGCGCATGCGGTGCTGGTATCGCGGACCGATTGCATACTCGGACGGTTCATCACCGGCGAGATCGCACCCACCGGCTCGCGCGACGATTTCGACCAGCAGGGCCCTGCGTCGTTCTTCGCCTGCAGCGACGGGTACGTGTACCTCTACATGACGAACGGACACCACTGGTCGCAGCTCAAGGAGCTGATGGGTCGTCCGCCTTGGCTGGAGGAGTTCGAGGACGACTGGCTCGAGTTCTCGGTCACGGCTGCGAAGGTGCAGACGTTTCACCGAGGCTTCGCACCGTGGGTGCGGGATCAGAAGAAGGCCGATGTCGCCGAGAACGCGCAGCGTCTCGGTGTTCCCCTGGTACCGGTCAACACCGTCGACGAGCTCCCGTCGCTGCCGCAGTATCGCCATCGCGGCTTCTTCACCGAGGTCACCGATCCGGCGCTGGGCTCAGCCCTGTACCCGACGGTCCCGTACCTGCTGAGCGCATCTCCTGCCGAGATTCGCAGCTGCGCACCGTCCGTCGGCCGGGATACGGCAGGCCTTCTCGAGAACCTGTCGCCACGAAAGGTGTTGACCGTCAAGAAGCCGCAACTCAAACCACCGAAAACCCCAAGGGGTGGGCCGTTGGAAGGTGTGCGGGTCGTCGAACTCACCAAGGTGTGGGCCGGGCCGTACGCCGGCAAGCTGCTGGCGTTCCTCGGCGCCGAGGTGATCAAGGTCGAGAGCGCGAAACGGCCCGAGGAGATGCGCGCCTACGGTGGCACCGACATCAACCACGCTCCGTTCTTCTTGAGCATCAACCCCGAGATCCTCTCCGTGGACGTGGATATCAAGACGCCGGCGGGGATGGATCGGTTGCGCGAGCTGATCGGCCGCAGCGACATCGTCCTCAACAATCTGCGGCCGGGGGCGATGGAGCGCCAGGGGCTGGGTTACGACGACCTGAAGGCGATCAAGTCCGACATCATCTCGGTGTCGATCAAGATGTGGGGCAACGACGGACCGATGGGATACCAGACCGGCTATGCGCCGTGCTTCGCCGCGCTGGCGGGTGTGGCGTCGCTCGTCGGGTATGACGGGGGTCCGCCGCTCGGCGCGAGCATGCGCTACGGAGACTCCACCGTCGGGGCGGCTGCAGCCTTCGCCGCCGTCGCTGCGCTGATGCACCGCGAACTCACCGGGAAGGGACAGTTCGTCGACGTGTCGGCCGTCGAGGTGCTGACGTCGATGATCGGCGACAAAGTGGTGGAACAGGCGCTGACCGGAGAACCGCTGAGACCCGACGGCAACCACGATCCCGACTTGTCCCCGCACGGCTGCTACCAGTGCGCCGACGGCGACTGGATCAGCATCGCCGTCGCCGACGATGCCGAACGCCGCGCACTGGCGTCGGTGCTCGGATGCGGCGAGCTCGATGACCTCACCAGAGCGCACGACGCGGCCGAGCTCGCGACGCGGCTGCGCGCCGCAGGTGTTGCGGCGGTGAAGAGTGCGACAGCCCTCGACGTCATGGCCGACCAGTCACTCTGGGAGCGCGGCACATTCCGTTTCGTGTCCGATCACGTCGAGGGTCAGCGCCCGGTGCTCGGTCCGTCGTGGCGGATGCTGCGCAACCCGGCGGTCATCGAACGTGGCGCGCCCGACCTCGGCGAGCACAATGCGTATGTGTTCAACGAACTCCTGGGGACGCGATGACGGGAACCTTGGCGGGCACCGTGGCGATGGTCACCGGCGCCAGCAGCGGCATCGGCGCCGCGACGGCACGCGCACTGGCCGCGCAGGGTGCTGCGGTCGCGCTGCTCGCCCGCCGGGTCGAGCGGCTCGACGGTTTGAGGGCCGAGATAGAAGCGGCGGGGGGCACCGCGCTGGCGACACCCGCGGATGTGACCGACGCAGATCAGGTCGCTGCCGCGGTGGCGGCCACCGTCGACGGGCTGGGCCGTCTCGACACCCTGGTGAACAACGCCGGGCTGTTGCGAATGGGCACCGCCGCCGAAGCGCCGCTGGCGGATTGGGACGACCTCGTCTCGGTGAACGTGAACGGCGTGCTGTACGCCACCCGCGTCGCACTCCCCCATCTCATCGCGGCGGCGGCCGACTCACCGCGCGGCGTCGCCGACGTGGTCACGATCAGTTCGACCGGCGGGAGGGTGGCACGGCCGGGCACTGCCGTCTACTCGCTGACCAAGTTCGGTGTCAACGCGTTCAGCGAGGGGATCCGTCAGGAACTGATCGGCACCAGGGTCCGCGTCGGCCTCGTCGAACCGGGCACGGTGGCAACCGAGATCGCCCAGCACCTGTCGCCGGAAGCGCGGGCAACTCAAGAGAAGACAACCGCGGGCATGACCAAGCTGCGACCGGAGGACATCGCGGACGCCGTCGTCTACATGGTGACGCGTGACCGCCGGGTGGCGGTCAACGAGATGCTGGTGCGCGCCGCCGAGCAGACCTGGTGAACGACCGCTGGGTCACCGGCGACCGGTCCGGGCTGAGGTTCCCAGCCGATCCGGCTGCCCTCTCCGAGGGCGGAACCGAGTTTCTCAGCAAGGCTTTTCAGGTTTCTGTCAGGTCGATGACCCGATGCGAGGAGGTCTTCGGAGGCAGCACGGGCCGGAAGATGCTGCTCGACGTCGAATATGCAGACCCACGATCCGACCTCAACGCGGAGTTGTTCGTGAAGTTCTCGCGCGACTTCGACGACCCGGTGCGTGACCGCGGCAGGACGCAGATGGAGTCCGAGGTGAAGTTCGCCGTGCTGTCGCAGACACCCGGCTTCCCGATCGCGGTGCCGCGCGCGCAGTTCGCCGACTACCACCGCGACTCCGGCACCGGCATCCTGATCAGTCAACGAATCGCGTTCGGCGTCAACGGCGTCGAGCCGCAGTATCACAAATGCCTCGACTACGAGATGCCCCGCCCAGCCGATCACTACCGCGCACTGCTGAGAGCCGTCGCTCGGCTCGCGGGCACCCACAGGTCCGGCCGGTTGCCTGCCCACCTCACCGACCAGTTCGCCGTCGACCTGCAGGCCGCCGCCGTCGGCGAGCCACCACGGCTGACACCGCAGAGATTGCACCGGCGTATCGAGCGGCTTGCCGAGTTCGCCGACACACATCCGCGGCTACTGCCCGACACCGTGCGATCACGTGCCTTCCTCGACCGCCTGCAGGTCGAGGCGCGTCTGGTGCTGGACAACGAGGCCGCCGTCTGGCGGTATCTCAGCGCCGCGACCGACTACATCGCGCTGTCACACTGGAATGCCAACGTCGACAACGCATGGTTCTGGGCAGGCCCCGACGGCACGTTGCAATGCGGTTTGATGGACTGGGGCTGCGTCAGCCGGTTGAATGTCGCGATGGCGATCTGGGGTTCGCTGTCGGCCGCCGAAACCGACCTGTGGGACCGCCATTTCGACGAGCTGCTCGAGCTGTTCTGCAACGAGGTGCACGCCTCGGGCGGGCCGGTGCTGGATCCCGTCGAGCTGGCACGGCAGGTGACGCTGTACACGGTGTTGATGGGCGTCACGTGGCTGATGGACGTGCCCGGGTTGATCCGGGCGAACGCGCCGCAGGCGGTACATCGGACCGACCCGGCGATCAGGAATGACGAGGGTGTGCGTGCGCCGCTGCAGATGCTGGCGAACGCGCTGAACCTCTGGGCACGCAGCGACGTCGTTGCGAGCACTCGAGCTTTGCGATCGACGAGCGTGAGCCCAGCTGCGAAAAGTCGCGCGAATTTTCGCACTGGTTGCACGCTGGGCGCTGGGCCCGGTCGGCGCACGTGCCCGGTGACCTCAGGTCAGCCGGCCGACCTCGCGCAGGAAGTCCTGGGTGTGTGCGATGCGACCGGTGAGCGTTTTCGGATCGCCGGTGCACAACAGGTATGCGGTCTCGGTGATCAGCTCGATGCTCTCGGTGTCGGTCTTGGCGAGGTCGAGCGCACCAGCCCCCTCGGTGGCGACGGGATTCGTCGGTGCCGCGGCGTTGACGGCGATACCGTCGTCGTACAGTTCGGCGGCAAGGCTTTTCGTCAACCGGTTGAGGGCGGCCTTGACCGTGCCGTAGACACCGAAGCCCGCGGTGCGGTCGAAGTCCGAGAACGGTGGCCCGCCGGGGAGATCGCCGCCCACCGACGTCACATTGAGCACCCAGCCACGGCCGCGCTCGCGCATGGCGGGGATCGCCAGCTGGGTCAGATGCAAAGGGGCCATCACATGCATCTCGATCATCAGCCGCACCCGGCGGTCGGGAAACGCGTCGAGCGGTCGGAGAAAGGTGACCGCCGCGTTGTTGACGACGATGTCGGGCGCACCGACGCGGGCGACCACCTCACCGAACAGCCGCTCGCGGTCCTCGGCGTTCGAGAGGTCGGCCTGAACGGCGATCGCCGAGCCGCCCGCGTCTCTGATCTCTGTCAGTGTCTGCGTCAGTGAGCCTTGGTATTTCGGGTCGGGTTCCATGGTGCGCGCGGTGAGCGCGACCGTCGCACCCTCAGTCGCCAGCCGCTTCGCGATCGCCTTGCCCAGTCCCCGACTGGTACCGGTCACCAGGGCCACCTTGCCGTCACACGGCTTCGCGTCCTGCTGCGTCATGTGCGTTTGATCCCGGCCAGCTTGTCCGCGAACTTCGCCTCGGCGGCCTCGCGCAGGCGCAGCAGGTGCTCGGAGGGGAAGACGTCGGGCGCGGGCTTGTACTCCTTGAGCAGGAGGCGCGCCAGCGTCACCTTGTGCACCTCGGTCGGCCCGTCGGCCAGGCCGAGCACGAACGACTCGACAAGGTATTGCACGAACGGCATTTCATGGGTGGTGCCCAGCGAGCCGTGCACCTGCAGCGCCCGCGCCGACACGTCGTGCAGCACCTTCTGCATCATCGCCTTGACCGCGGAGATGTCGGCCCGCACGGCCTTGTAGTCGTTGTGCTGGTCGATCTTCCACGCCGTCTGCAGCGTGAGCAACCGGAACGCCTCGATCTCCATCCAGGAGTCGGCCACCATCTCCTGGACGAGCTGCTTGTTGGACAGCATGTCGCCCTGGGTGTACCGCGAAACTGCCCGCTCGCAGATCATGTCGAAGATGCGCCGCACCAGGCCAACGGTCCGCATCGCGTGGTGGATGCGCCCGCCCCCGAGCCGGGTCTGCGCGACGACGAACGCACCGCCCCTCGGGCCGAGCATGTGATCGTCGGGGACACGGACGTTTTCGTATCGCACGTAGCCTTCGCGGCCTCCGCCACCGAGGGGTTGGTAGCCCAGACCGACGTCGCGCAGCACGTTGATGCCGGGGGTGTCGCCGGGCACGACGAACATCGAGTAGCGCTCGTAGGGCGGGGCGTCGGGATCGGTCATCGCCATCACGATGATGAACGACGCCATCGAGGCGAACGACGAGAACCACTTCTCGCCGTTGATCACCCAGTGATCGCCGTCCTGCACGGCGGTGGTGGTGAACACCTTCGGGTCGGCGCCGCCCTGCGGTTCGGTCATCGAGAAGCAGGACACGATGCGGTTGTCGAGCAGCGGTTCGAGGTAGCGCTCTTTCAGCTCGGGCGTGCCGTAGTGCGCCAGGATCTCGCTGTTTCCGGAATCGGGAGCCTGTGAACCGAAGACGATCGGCGCGCATTCGGACCGGCCGAGGATCTCGTTGAGCAGCGCGAGCTTCACCTGGCCGTGGCCTGGGCCGCCGAGCTGAGGGCCGAGATGGGTGGCCCACAACCCGCGGCCCTTGACGATCGCTTGCAGCGGCGGGATGAGCGCCTGCCTGACCGGATCGTTGAGGTCGTGGGATTCCTTGATGATCAGGTCGATCGGCTCGCACTCCGAGCGCACGAAGTCATCGACCCAGGCCAACTGTTCGGCCCACTCGGGGTCAGGCGAGAAATCGATCGCCATCGATCGTCCTTCCGTCGAAAGTTCAGTCCCGCAACCACTTCTGCCGTCGCGAGGCAGCGTCGTCCGTTGCGTGGCTGAGAACCTGGTTGCGGTTCTCCAACTCCAGCGCGGCATCGATTCCCGCATCGGTGTTGGCCTGCAACGCACGCTTGGTCAATTGCACTCCCAGCGGCGACAACTCGGCGATCACCGACGCGAGCTCGACAGCACGGCCGCTCAGCCGGTCGGGTTCGACGAGCTCGCTGACCAAACCTCGACGGTCGGCTTCGTCCGCCGTCACGGTGCGCCCGGTCAACATCCAGTCGGCGGCGACACTGGTTCCGACGATCCGCGGCAGGTGGTAGCTCATCCCCATCTCGGCGCCCGACAGGCCAAGCAGTATCGCGGCGTTGCCGAATGTGGCTGTCGCCGAGCAGATCCGGATGTCGGCGGCCAGACACAGCGCCAATCCGGCACCCACACACGGTCCGTTGACCGCGGCGATGACGGGCTGCGGCAGGTCCCTGATCGCCTGCGGCAGCGCCGCCATCGACTCCTGGAACCGCAGCCGTTCAATGGCGGGTGCGTCGGCGGCGGGCACACCGCGCCCGAAGTCGCGCATGTCGATACCGGAGCAGAAGCCGCGGCCGGCACCGGTCAGTACGACGGCGTTCACATCGTCGTCGACTGATGCCAGCGTTTCGGTGAGTTCACGACGCAGCACATCGTTGATCGCGTTGAGCCGCTCCGGCCGGTTCAGCGTCACGAGAAGGACGCCTGCGTGCGGCGTTTCGAGTTGCAGCGTCTCGGTCACCGGACTCAGCGCCGGGGTAGGCCGAGTACCTGCGTGGCGATGATGTTGCGCTGGATCTCAGACGTACCGCCGGCGATAGTGCCGCCGAAGCTGCGCGCGTAACGTTCGAACCAGCTCGCGAAGTAGTGGTCGAGGTTCATGTGCTCATAGGGACCGGTCGTCGACGGGTGGATGAGCCCGTCGGAACCCGCGGAGGTGAGCGCGTTCTCGAGCGCCTGCCGTTCGGCTTCTGACCCGAACAGCTTGAGCACCGACACCGAGGCGGTGTCCGCCTCGCCGCGGGCGGCCTTCGCCAGCGCCGCCGATCCCATCGCCCGCAACGCCAGGTAGTCCATGATCGTCGTGGCGTACTGGTCGCGCTGCAGCTCACCGCGCGGCCGGAAGTCGGCGATCATGTTGTCGATCCGGTCGGCGAAACCGAGCCACATCATGGTGCGCTCGTGGCCGAGCGAGCCGTTGGCCACGCCCCATCCGCCGTTGAGCGGTCCGACGAGGTTCTCGGCGGGAACCCTCGCGTCGGTGAAGAACACCTCGTTGAAGTCCAGGTTGTCCTCACCGCACATATCGGCGAACGGCCGGCACACGACACCTGGTGTGTCGGTAGGAATGATCAGCGCGCTGATTCCCTTGTGCCTGGGGGCATCCGGGTCGGTGCGCACGAATGTCAGCAGGAAGTCGGCGTCATGGGCGCCCGACGTCCACACCTTTTGACCGTTGACCACGAAGTGGTCCCCGTCCAGCACGGCGCGGGTGCGCAGCGACGCAAGGTCGGAGCCTGCGCTCGGCTCGCTCATACCGAGCGACGCGGTGCGCTCACCCTTGAGCACCGGCACCGCCCATCGATGCTTCTGCTCGTCGGATCCGAACGAGATCAGCGACGCCGCAATGATGTTGACGCCTTGGGGATTCAGGCTGTGATAGATGCGGCGCCTGCAGAGCTCGTCCAGATGGACGAACTGTTGCAGCACGGTCGCGTTGCGGCCGCCGAATTCCGGCGGCTGGGCGGGCAGCAGCCAGCCGTTGTCGAACAGCAGGCGCTGCCAGTCGCGCGCCCACTGCGGCATGTGCGACACCGACCGTGGCCGCTCCAGTGTGTCGGCCTCCGACGGCAGGTGCTCGTCGAGGAACGCCGAGAATTCCGCGCGGAACTCCTCGACGTCGGAATCAAAAGTCAGCTGCATCGAATTCCTCCGCGATCCTCGCGCGATGCTCGGCCGCACCGCCGAGCAGCAGCTCGCCGGCCTTGGCCCGCTTCAACGCGAACTGTAGATCGTTCTCCCACGTGAAGCCCATCGCGCCGAAAAGCTGCAGCCCGTGCCGGAAGACGACGGCCTGGCACTCCCCCGCCGCGGCCTTGGCCATCGCCGCCGCCAGCCGCCTGCGCGGGTCGTCGGCCGCGATCGTCAACGCCGCGAAATAGGAGAGCGCGCGGGCGCGCTCGGTGGCGACGTGCATGTCGACGGCCTTGTGCTGCACGGCCTGGAAGGAGCCGATCGCGACGCCGAACTGCTGGCGCTGCTTGACGTGCTCGAGCGCGAGGTCGAGGACGCGCTGGCAGGCCCCGACCGTGCTGATCGCCATTCCCGTCAGGGCCAGGTGGCGCGCCTTCTCCGCATCGGTGTGCAGTCGCTCGGTGTCGGGCAGCCGCACGTTATCGAAGGTGACGTCGGCGATGTGCAACACCGGGTCGAACACCTTGCTGCGCCGGACGGACACCTGGTCGGCGTCGACCAGGAAGACGCCGCCGTCGGTGACCACCGCGAGTCGCTGAGCCCGGTCGGCGTCGAGGACGTGGCGTGCCGTGCCGTCGAGGACCCACCCCTCGGCGTCGCGGTAGGCGGTGACGCCGTCATAGACCGCGGCGCCGGACTGCTGCGGGTCGAAGCGCTCGCCGACCAGCGGCGCGAACTGCGTCAACGTCGCCAAAAACGGCGTCGGGTCGGTGGCGCGGCCCAGCTCTTCGAGCACGATCGCCAGCTCGACGGTGTTCTCCTGGTCGGTGAGCTCTGTCCAGCCCGCATCGATGTAGGCCTGCCACAACGGCGCGGGGTCGACGCCGTTCTCGGCGACCTCACGGACCAGAGAAGGCGGGCACTGCTTGCCCACGGCGTCGCGCACGGTGTCCTGCCACAGCCGTTGATCCGCATCGAACTCGAGTAGCATCTGCGCGCCTCCTGGTGCGTTGCCCGTCAGCGACGAGAATAACATTCTCCTTAGATGTCGTAACTGTTCTCGTAAACCGCCTACCCCGTTTCGCCCGACGGTTGCCGAGCATGTGACCAGCCCACACCCTGACCTGCGAAGAAGTAAGCGTTGCGCTTGAGAACCCAATTCTTGCCAATGAAGAACTTGGCTTTACACTGGCTGTACGACCGGTGCCCACCGGCAGACCTCGGAGGCCATGAGTGATCCAACATCCTGACGGGGCGACGACGCCCGTCATCGACGCGAGCGTGCACATCTTCTCGCAGTCGAACAAGGACCTCCGCAAGAACTTCATGGCCGAGCCGTACCGCAGTCGCGGTTTCCCCGACTACGAGATGGACTGGTACGGCGCGCCGGGCGGCGAATACGCGAAAGGCACCGAGGGACCCGACGGCCAGTATCCCGGGTCGGATCCACAGATTGTCGGGCGACAGCTGTTCGACGAGCGCGGCGTCGATGTCGCGATCCTGCACCCGATGACGCGCGGCATCATGCCGGACCGCCACCTCGGTACCGCCGTCGCGTCGGCCCACAACGACATGATGGTGAAGCGCTGGCTGGAGGACGGTACCTACGGCGACCGGTTCCGCGGCACCATCCGGGTGAACCCCGACGACATCTCCGGCGCGCTGCGCGAGCTGGACCGGTACAAGGACCATCCGCGAGTGGTGCAGATCGGCGTTCCGCTGCAGTCGCGCGAGGTGTACGGCAAGCCGCAGTACTGGCCGTTATGGGAGGCGGCAGTCGACGCCGGTCTTCCGGTGGCGGTGCACGTCGAAGTGGGTGCGGGCCTTTCGTTCGCTCCGACGCCGTCCGGGGTGCCGCGCACCTATGAGAATTACGTCAGCTTCATGGCGTTGAACTACCTGTATCACCTGATGAACATGATCGCCGAAGGGGTATTCGAACGGATGCCCGACTTGAAATTCGTCTGGGCCGACGGGGCTGCCGACCTGCTGACGCCGTTCATGTGGCGGATGGACTGCTTCGGGCGCCCGCACCTCGAACAGACGCCGTGGGCGCCGAAGATGCCGAGCGACTACCTGCCCGGCCATGTTTTCTTCGTCGAGGGCGCGATGGACGGGCCGGGAGACGTCGACTTCGCTGGCGAGTGGCTGGGCTTCACCGGCAAGGAAGACATGGTGATGTACGGGTCGAGCTACCCGCACTGGCAGGCCAACGAGCTGACGGTGCCCGGCGCGTATTCGGCCGAACAGCGCGACAAGCTGTGCTGGCGCAACGCCGCGCAGCTCTACGGGATAGACGTCGGAGCCGGTGTCGGCGCACAGTAGTCATTAGAGGCTTCGAGCAAGGGATGGACGAAATGACATCAACAATCTCAACAGCAGATCGCAAGCCTGCGGCCGAGCGCATCGCTGTGCGCTGCGTGGACTCCGACGTACACCCGACGCCGCGCGCCGGCGAGCTGACGCAGTACATCCCCGAGCCGTGGCGCAGCAAATACTTCCTGACGCGCAAGATCGGCGATCAGATCTACTACGACGCTCCTGATTACGCCCACGCGTACGCGATGCGCGCCGACACCTTTCCCGCCGACGGCCAGTTCCCCGGAAGCGATCCCGATCTGGCTTTCAAACAGCTGATCATGGAGGCGGGCGCCGACATCGCGATCCTGGAGCCCGCCGCTTACCCGGCCCGCTTCCGTGAGCCGAACCACGCGATGAACCGCGCGCTGAACGACTGGCAGGACAACCATTGGCTGGACAGCCACAACAACTGGCACGAGCGGTGGCGCGGTTCGATCTGCGTGGCGATCGAGGATCCCGAAGGGGGCGCTCGCGAGATCGAACGCTGGGCCGGACATCCCTACATGGGCCAGATCCTGATCAAGGCCGAACCGCGCCCGTCATGGGGCGACCCCCGCTACGATCCGATTTGGGAGGCCGCCACCAAGCACGACATCACGGTCAGCTGCCACCTGTCACGGGGGCATCACGAGGAACTGCCGATTCCACCGGTGGGCTTTCCCAGCTACAACCACGACTTCATGGTCACCTACTCGCTGCTGGCGGCCAACCAGGTGATGAGCCTGATCTTCGACGGCGTCTTCGACCGGTTCCCGACCCTGCGAATCGTGTTCGTGGAGCACGCCTTCACCTGGATCCTGCCCCTGATGTGGCGGATGGACGCGATCTACGAGGCCCGCAAGTCCTGGCTGGACATCAAGCGCAAGCCGTCGGAGTACGTGAAGGACCACATCAAGTTCACCACTCAGCCGCTGGATTATCCCGAGGACAAGACGGAGCTCACCCGGGCGTTCGAGTGGATGGAGTGCGAGAAGATCCTGCTGTTCTCGTCGGATTACCCGCACTGGACCTTCGACGACCCGCGCTGGCTGGTGAAACACCTGCCGGAGCACGCCCGCGAGGCCATCATGTTCCGCAACGGCATCGCGACCTATCACCTGCCTGAGACGGTTCCGGCCCTCGAGGGCCAAGTGCGGGTGTTCTGAGACGGTGGCAGAGGAAACCAAACCGTCAACGGCTGGCCCAAAAAGACTGGCACAGGGGCGCGAGCATGTCGTAGCCACCGTCGACGAAATCCCGCCCGGTAAGCACAAATTGGTGCCGATCGGACGCCACGGCGTCGGCGTGTACAACGTCAACGGCACGTTCTACGCGATCGCGAACTACTGCCCCCACGAAGGCGGTCCGCTGTGCTCCGGACGGGCGCGCGGCCGGACTGTCGTCGACGAGAAAGTGCCAGGAGATGCCGTGATGGTTCGCGACCTCGAGTTCATCTACTGCCCCTGGCACCAATGGGGTTTTGAGCTTGCCACCGGAACGACCGCGGTCAAGCCGGAGTGGAGCATCCGCACCTATCCGGTGCGGGTCGTCGGTGACGATGTGCTGGTGCAGGCGTGACTAGCACGCAAACCGGCCCGCAGACCGGCCCCAAGCTCAAGCGCGGCGAGAAGGTCATGGAGATCAACGGCGGCAACGTCGTGTACGAGATCCTGGGCAAAGAAGGCGATTTCATCGCTCTGACGCCCGGTGGCCGGTTCAGCAAGGACATCCCCGGCCTGCGGCCGTTGGCGAACGCGTTGGTCAGGGGCGGCTACCGCGTGCTGCTGTGGGACCGGCCGAACTGCGGGAAATCGGACGTCCAGTTCTACGGCAAGAGCGAGTCGCACATGCGCGCCGAGACGCTGCACGCGCTGATCACCGGGCTCGACATCGGGCCGTGCATCATCGCGGGCGGCTCGGGCGGTGCCCGCGACTCGATGCTGACGACAATGCTCTATCCGGAGATCGTGCGAAAGCTGGTGGTGTGGAACATCGTCGGCGGGGTCTACGGTTCGTTCGTACTCGGCGGCCACTACATCGTGCCGAGCATCCTCGCGACCCGCGGTGCAGGGATCAACGGTCTGCTTCATGTCGGTGAGTGGCGCGAGCGCATCGCCGAGAACCCGGCCAACGAGGCGCGGTTCCGCGCTCTCGACGTCGACGAGTTCCTCAAGGTCATGTTGCGCTGGCTCAACGCGTTCGTCTCCAAGCCCGGTCAGACCATTCCCGGCGTCGAGGACGAGATGTTCGACAACATCACAGTCCCGACGTTGATCATCCGCGGCGGGGAGAACGACTGGGATCACCCCAAACGCACCTCATTGGAAGTCAGCTGCCTGATCAAGGGCAGCAAGCTGATCGACCCACCGTGGCCGGAGGACGCCTGGGAACGCGCAGGCGAGAAGTTCGCCGCGAGCGGAGGCAAGAAGTTCTGCATGTTCGACACGTGGGTGCAGGCGGCGCCCGACATCCTGAAGTTCCTGGACAAGAAATGACGCTAGGTCGTGCGGATGCGCACCTCGCAGTTCAGCGACGCCTCGAGCGCGGTGTGGATTCTGCTCTCGGGAATGCGGTCGAGGTCAGACTTGCGCAGCGTGACGGCGACGACATCAAGGCCGTCGTCGCCCGCCGTGCGGGTGATCTCGCCGACCAGTCCGAAACCGGCGAGCACGCCGTGGGCGTCGTCGTCGGTGCCCCTGCTGACATAGGTGACCACGCCCGGCGATGGCTCAGTTCCGAAAGCTTTCGCGCACAACGCCACAGCGTGGCGCGTCAACTCCTCGGCGTCTCCGCCGACCATCAGCAGCTGCACCTCACGGCGGCCGGCGGGCATCGCGGCGAGGTTGTTCTCCAGCACCTCGATGTCCGCAGCATCGACAAGAGCGCGCAGGGCCACCATGCCGCCGGTTAACTGGTCGGCCGTGAGGCGGCCCGCAGGGTCCACCTGCACACGCACCACCGCGGTTCTCATGTCCGCAACCCTATCCGCGGGCGGGAGGACGCCATGACAGCCACGACCGATCTCGCGGTGACGGTATGGCCCGGTATCGAGGCCCGGCTTTTGCGTACCGGCACCGAGGATTACGCCGATTACCGCACCGCAGGCGGGTACCAGCGGGTGGACGATGTCGACGGGCTGCTCAGCCAGGTCGACCTCTCGGGTGTGCTGGGCCGCGGTGGGGCGGCGTTCCCGCTGGCGGTGAAGCTGAAAACCGTCCGGGACAACGGCCGGACGGCCGGCGGCGCGGTGGTGGTCGCCAACGGTGAGGAGGGCGAGCCCGCGTCGGTCAAGGACCGCTGGCTGCTGCGGCACCGCCCGCATCTCGTGCTCGACGGGCTCCGACTAGCGGCGCAGATGGTGGCGGCCGAGAAGGCAAGCGTCTACGTGTCCGACCGCTCGGCCGCGGACTCGGTGCGGACCGCGCTCGGCGACATCGACGCCGACGTGCTCGGCGGTCTGTCGATCACGGTGCTGACCGTCGAGCCCGGTTACGTCGCGGGTGAGGAGACGGCTGCGGTGCGGGCGCTCAACGGCGGACCGGCCAAGCCGACCGACAAACCGCCTCGCCCGTTCACCGAAGGCGTCGGTGGGCTGCCGACCATGGTCAGCAATGTCGAGACGCTCGCGCTGATTCCGTTCATCGCGCGCAACGGCGCCGAGGCATTCCGCGAACAGGGCACGTCGGCGTCACCGGGAACGTTCCTCGCGACGATCACCGGCGGCGGCAGGCCGCCTGCGCTGTACGAATTGCCGCACGGGCTCGCGTTCACCGAACTGCTCGAATTCCACGGCGTGCCAATCGATCAGGTACACGGCGCGCTGATGGGCGGCTACTTCGCCGGTCTGTTGAACCGCGACGTCCTCGACGTCACGCTGGACCACGAGTCGCTGCGCCGTCTGGACAGCGGACTGGGCTGCGGCGCTGTCGCAGTACTGACCGACGACTGCCCGCTGGCGGTTGCGGCGTCGGTGATGGCCTACTTCGACCGCGAGAACGCGGGCCAGTGCGGATCCTGTTTCAACGGGACGGCGGCGATGTCGGCCGTCACCGCGGCGCTGCGCGACGGAGTCGCCACCCGCGAGGATCTCGCGCGCCTGGAGCGATGGTCGGTGGTGCTGCGGGGCCGTGGCGCCTGCGCAACCCTCGACGCCGCGACGAACATCGCCGCCAGCCTGCTGTCGGCGTTCCCGCAAGTGGTCGAGCGGCATCTGAACAACGACTGCGAGGCGTGCCACCCAGGCGCCTACAAGGAGTTGCGGCCCTACGAGATCGAGGCTTTGCCATGAGGATTCGTCTCGACCGGACGGTATGCGACGGCTTCGGTGTCTGCGCCAAGCACGCGCCGGAGTATTTCTCGCTCGACGACTGGGGATATGCCTCGCTGGAGGGCAACGGCGCGATCCCCGAGGCGGACCGGGCCGCGGTGATGCGGGCGCTGCTGGACTGCCCTGTGCACGCGATCATCGAGATGGGCGACCATCGGCCGTCGCGGGATGGAACTGCACATTCCGAGGCCCGCGAAGCGCCGGAGCCCGATCCCACGACAGATGACAACGAAGCAATCTCGGAATTCGTTCGATGACCCGCCCCCTGCCAGAAGTCACCGCGCAGAACGAGTTCTTCTGGACCGCAGGCGCCGACGGTGTGTTGCGAATCCAGGAGTGCAAAGACTGCGATGCGCTGATCCACCCGCCGCAGCCGGTGTGCCGGTACTGCCGCGGGCGCAACATGGGCGTGCGGGATCTCTCGGGCGAAGCCACTTTATCGGCGTTCACGGTCAACCACCGATTCGGCTTTCCCGATCTGCCGCCGCCCTATGTGGTGGCGCAGGTCGCCATCGTCGAGGATCCGCGGGTCCGGTTGACCACCAACATCGTTGACTGCGAACCCGACGATCTCGAGCTGGGCCAGATCGTGGCCGTACAGTTCGACAAGGCCGAGGACAAGGTGGGAACGGTGTGGCTGCCGGTCTTCGCTCCGACCGCGGAGAAGAAGACCGGCCCGCAGGCGGTCGACGAGATCGCACCGCAGGATTTCGGCAAGCACGTCTCCCCCATGCTCACCGAGAAGAAGTTCGAGGACGCCGCGGCGATCACCGGGATCGGTATGTCGAAGATCGGCAGGCGGCAGATGGTGCCGCCGCTGTCACTGACGATCGACGCGTGCCAGCAGGCCGTGGCCGACGCCGGCCTCACGTTCGACGACATCGACGGCCTCTCGACGTATCCGGGGCTCGACATCGCCGGCATGGGTGAGGGCGGTGTCAGCGCGCTGGAAGGCGCGCTCGGGCTGCGTCCCGTGTGGATCAACGGCGGGATGGACACCTTCGGCCCCGGCGGCTCGCTGATCGCCGCGGTGATGGCCGTCGCGACCGGAATGGCCCGGCATGTGCTTGTGCTTTCGCACCCTGTGGGAGGCGACCTTCCAGCAGTTGATGAAGGAAGGCAAGATGTCACCGCCGGGAGGTGCGCGCACATCGAGTTGGCAGATGCCGTTCGGCGCCACCTCAGCGGCACACACATTGGCGCTCAACGCGCAGCGCCACTTCGCCCGCTACGGCACCACCAGAGAGACACTCGGCTGGATCGCGTTGAACCAGAGGGCCAATGCCGCGCTGAATCCCACCGCGATCTACCGCGATCCGATGACCATGGATGACTACCTGAACGCCAGGCCGATCACCACGCCGTTCGGGCTGTACGACTGCGACGTGCCGTGCGACGGCGCAGTCGCAGTGGTCGTGTCAGCCGTCGAGGCCGCCAAGGACATGCCGCAAAAGCCTGTGCTGTTCGAGGCCGTCGGCACGCAGATCATCGAGCGGACCGACTGGGATCAGACGACGCTGACCCATGAGCCCCAGGTGCTGGGCCAGTCCGCACACATGTGGACGCGAACGTCGTTGCGGCCCAAGGACGTCGACGTCGCCGAGCTGTACGACGGGTTCACCTTCAACTGCCTGTCGTGGCTCGAGGGACTCGGCTTCTGCGGAATCGGCGAGTCGAAGGACTTCATCGACGGTGGCAAGGCGATCGCGCGCGATGGCGTGATTCCGCTGAACACCCACGGGGGTCAGCTGTCGCATGGACGTACACACGGGATGGGGCTGATCCACGAGGCCGTCGTGCAGTTGCGCGGCGATGCCGGGGAACGTCAGGTCAAAGACGCCCGCGTCGGCGTGGTCAGCAGCGGCGGCCTGACCCCGAGCGGGGCGATCCTGCTGCGGACCGAGGCGTGACGCAGCCCCGTCCGCGCGTCGTCCTGGTCGACGGCGTGCCGATGTCGGCATTGGTCGCCACAGCGCCCGAGCCGAGGGCGGTGATCGTCGCAGTGCATGGCGGCGCCACCTCGGCGGCCTACTTCGACTGCCCGGGACACCCGGAGCTTTCGCTGCTGCGCGCGGCCGTCGCCGACGGTTACACGGCCATCGCGCTGGACCGCCCTGGCTACGGCGCATCGGCGTTCTATCACGCCGACATGACGGAGCCGGGCAGGCGCGTCGGCTTCGCACTCGGTGCGGTGGACAAGATCCTCGGCGAAAGCTCCTGCGGCGCTGGGCTTTTCCTGCTCGCGCACTCCGCGGGCTGTGAGATCGGGCTGCGGATGGCGACCGACGAACGGGCCACCGACGTGCTCGGTGTCGAGTTGTCGGGGACCGGGCTGCGCTATGGCGACGAAGCGAAAGCCGTCATCAGCAAGGCCACCATCACGTCGCGTCCCGCGGGCCTGCGGGACCTGCTGTGGCAACCGACCGACCTCTATCCACCGGAGGTGCTGACCGGTGGCCTTTCGGCGCCGGGCGCGCCGTATGAAGCCGACGTGACGGCAAACTGGCCGCGCCGCGACTTCCCCGACGTGGCGGGCCGGGTCACCGTCCCGGTCCAATTCAGCGTCGCCGACCACGAACGCGTCTGGGAGTCGACGCGTGAGGCGGCCGACGCCGTCGCGGGGCTGTTCACCTCGTCGCCGCGGGTGGTGGTGAACGAAATGCCGGACAGTGGACACAATCTCAGCGTCGGCTGGACGCAGGCGAATATCACCGGCGGGTATTGGCATTCGTCGGCGAATGCGCTGCCGCACGCAATGAACTGGAGGCGGGTTGATGCGCGTCGGTTTCATCGGACTCGGTAGCCAGGGCGCGCCGATGGCGCGCAGGATCGTCGCCGGCGGATACGACCTGACGCTGTGGGCGCGCAGACCTGCCGCCCTCGAGCCGTTCGCCGATACCGCCGCCAAGACCGCGCAGTCACCGGCCGAATTAGCCGCTGCCAGCGATCTGGTCTGCGTATGCGTCGTCGGCGACGACGACGTCAGGGAGGTCCTGCACGGCGACACCGGCGTGCTGGCTGGGCTGGCGTCCGGCGGGGTGGTGGCCATCCACAGCACCGTCCACCCCGACACCTGCCGGGAACTCGCCGAGTCCGCCGCTGCAATCCGGCGTTTCGGTGATCGACGCCCCGGTGAGCGGCGGCGGCCCCGCTGCCGAGGACGGCAAGCTGCTGGTCATGGTCGGGGGCGACGACCAGTGACGTCGAACGCTGCCGCGCGGTGTTCGCGACCTACGCCGACCCGATCGTCCACCTCGGTCCGCTTGGCAGCGGACAGGTGACCAAAATCCTGAACAACCTGCTGTTCACCGCCAACCTGGGCAGTGCGGTCAGCACGCTCGAATTCGGCGAATCCTTGGGCATCGACCGCAACCGGTTGTCCGCAGTGCTCAACAGCGGATCGGCGACGAGCAAGGCACTCGGCAGCATCTCCGCATTCGGCGGCACCCTGGAGCGGCTCGCTCCGATCGCCGGGGCCCTGCTGCAGAAGGACGTGCGTCACGCCGCCAACATCGCCGATGCTGCTTCGGTGTCCCCAACAGCGGTGTTCGACGCCGCCGACGCCGCGCTGCGGGCGATGGACCATCCGCGATGACGCGAGTCGGATTCATCGGCGCCGGGCGAATGGGCGCGCCGATGGTGCGACGACTCGTCGAAGCCGGTCATGACGTGCGCGTGCTCGGCCGAACACCGGAGAAGTGCGCTGCCATACAAGATTTGGGCGCGACCGCGGTGGCCGAACCCGCGGCAGTCGCCGAGGGCGCCGACGCCGTGATCGTTTGTGTGTTCACCGACGAGCAGGTGCGAGAGGTCTGCCTTCACAAACGGGCTGGCCGCCGAAATGCCGTCCGACGCCGTCGTCGTCATCCACACCACGGGAAGCCCACGCACCGCCGAAGCGATCGCTGCCCGCGGCGTGCACGTGGTCGATGCTCCGGTCAGCGGCGGTCCGCACGACATCGCCGCAGGACGGGTGACGCTGTTCGTCGGGGGTGACGACGACGATGTGACGAAGGTGCACCCACTTCTGGGCTGCTACGGCGACCCGGTCCTGCACGTCGGCGCACTGGGAACGGGTCAGCTGGTGAAGCTGGTCAACAACGCGCTCTTCGCCGCCCAGATCGGCCTCGTCGCCGAGGGTGTGCGGCTGGGCGGCCTGCTCGGAGTCTCCGAAGCCGCACTGCTCGAGGCGCTGACGCACGGCAGCGCGGCCAGCCGCGCGCTGGGCAACATCGCACGCGCGGGGTCGACGGACGCCTTCATCGCCGCCGTGGGCGGGTTCATCGGCAAGGACGTCGCGGTGGTCCGCGAGACGCTGACAGAGTTCGGCGGGGACCTCGGGGCGCTGGGGAGCCTCGTCGAGGCGGGCCTGCGACGATGAGACACATTCCTTGAATGTCTCATTCTCTTTTGTGAAAACGTCGTTACCGCTATGGTTACAACACAACAGCCGTTCGTAACGCTCCCGGCCGTCAGCCCGCCGAAGAGGAGATCATGACCAAGCCCAAACTGGTGTTCAGCCCGGTGTCGCAGGAGTACTTCGACAACCCGTACGAGATCTACCGGCGGATGCGCGACGAGGCTCCGATCTACTACGACGAAGACCAGGACTTCTATGCGCTGACCCGGCACGCCGACGTGGCCGCGGCGTTCAAGGACCACGAGTCGTTTTCGTCCGCGAGGGGCTGCAATCTGACCATGGTGCGCTCCGGCGAGGAGCCACAGCGCTCGATCATCTTCATGGACCCGCCGGACCATCGGCATATGCGTAGCCTGCTCAACAAGGCCTTCACCCCTCGAGCCATCCAGGCTCAGCGCGACACCGTCGTCGAGCTCGTCAAGCATTATCTGAGCAAGGTCGATCCCGACAACTTCGACGTAGTGCAGGATTTCTCCGGCCCGTTCCCCGTCGAGGTGATCACCCGGATGGCCGGCGTACCCGAGGAATTCCGCCAGCAGGTGCGCCACTGGATCGACAAGGGTTTGGAGTGCGAGCCGGGCCAGATCGACCTCAGCGAGAAAGCCATGCAGGCGAATATCGACGCGGGCGTCTACTACTACGGCTTGGTCCAGGAACGTCGCAGAGAACCCGCAGGACGACATGATCAGTCGGCTGATCGCGGCCGAAATACCCGGCGATGACGGCGAATTCCCCGCAAGCTCGACGATATCGAGATCACCGGTTTCACCGCGCTGCTCGGCGGCGCTGGGGCAGAGACCGTGACCAAATTGATGGGCAGTGCCGTAGTGGTGTTCGCCCAGCATCCCGAGCAGTGGCAGATGCTGCTCGACGATCGCAGCCTGATTCCGGCAGCCGTCGAGGAGTTGCTGCGTTACGTCGGGCCGGTGCAGTACAACGTTCGTTACAGCCTCAAGGAGGTCGAACTACCAAGCGGCACGGTCCCGGCGCACAAGCCGGTCTTCCTCATGGGAGCTGCTGCCAACCGGGATCCCCGTGCCTTCCACAACGGCGAGACGTTCGACATCACCCGGGACCGGTTGCAGGCACAGAACCTCGGCTTGGGCTACGGCATCCACAGCTGTCTCGGTGCGGCGCTGGCTCGACTGGAAAGCGCGGTCGCCCTGGAGCACCTGCTCGATTTCATGCCGCGCTACGAGGTCGACTTCGACGGCTTGCAACGCACCACGATGCAGAACGTCGCCGGCTATCACCATGTGCCCGTCAAGGTGTTGCGATGAGCAAGGTCGAAGTCGACTTCGGACTATGTGAGAGCAACGGGGTGTGCATGGGCATCATCCCCGAGGTGTTCGACCTGGACGAGAACGACTACCTCCACGTTCTGCAGGATGAAGTGACCCCGGAGAACGAACCGCAGATTCGGGAAGCGGTCCGCCAGTGTCCCCGACAGGCGATCTCAATCCGCGAAGCGTGACGTCCGCGCACGCCCGGGTCGGGGCCGACAAGGAGATCCATTGACTACGTCCCAGCTCGTCTTCGATCCGTTCTCCGAAGAGTTCTTCAACGGCCCGTGGGAGATTTACCGGCGCATGCGCGAGGAGGCGCCGGTGTATTACAACTCCGAGCACGACTTCTATGCGCTGTCGCGCCACGAGGACGTATCTGCAGCCTACAAAGACTTCGCGACGTACTCGTCGGCGTACGGTCTCGACCTTGCGATGGTGCGGTCCGAGGAGCCCGTTGCCGCGAAGATGATCATCCTGATGGATCCGCCCGAGCACCGGCAGATGCGCAGCCTGGTCAACAAGGTATTCACCCCGCGAGCCATCGAGGCGATGCGGCCGATGGTGACCGAGACCATCGACCGCTACCTCGCCAAGGTCGACCGTGCGCGCTTCGACGTCGTGCAGGACTTCTCGGCGTTCTTCCCCGTCGAGGTGATCACCCAGATGCTCGGCGTGCCACAGGAATACCGGCAGCAGGTCCGCGAGTGGGTGGACACCTCACTCCACCGGGAACCCGGTCAGATCGACATGTCCGAGAAGGGCATGCAGGCGATCGGGGACGCCATGGCGCTGTACTACACACTCATCCAGGAGCGTCGCGCGAATCCCTGCGACGACATGTTCAGCCGCCTCGTCGCCGCCGAGATCGAGCGCGAGGACGGCGGGATGGACTCGCTGGACGACTTCGAGATCGCGGGATTCGCAACGCTTCTGGGCGGTGCGGGCGCCGAGACAGTCACCAAGCTGGTGGGCAATGCGGCGGTGACGTTCGCGCGCTTTCCCGACCAGTGGCAGAAATTGCTCGACGACCGCACCAAGATCCCCGCCGCGGTGGAGGAACTGCTGCGCTACGAGCCGCCGGTGCACTACAACGTGCGACGGTCCATGCGCGAGGTGGACCTGCACGGGGTGACCATCCCCGAAGGCAAGCCCGTGTTCCTGCTGCAGGCTTCGGCGCACCGCGATGCCGAGGCGTTCACCGACCCCGATATGTTCGACATCGACCGCAATCGAAGCGAGGCGCAGAATCTCGGCTTCGGCTACGGCGTGCACAGCTGTCTCGGTGCGGCGCTCGCCCGGATGGAGACGGCAATCGCATTGGAGCGGCTGCTCGACCTGGTCCCGCGCTACGAGGTGCTGTGGGACGACTGCCGACGGGTGGCCATGCAGAACGTCGCCGGTTGGTCAAGCGTCCCGGTGCGCGTACCGAGTTGATCCCGTTTCGCCGCGAGCGCGCGGTCAGCCCAGGCCGTGCAGGATGGCGCCGTTGCAGTCGGCGGCCGCCTGCCGCAGCTTGACCGCCTCCTGATAGGCGTCGGAGTTGTACCAATCCCGGGCGGCTTCGACCGATTCGAACTCGAGCAGAACCGTCTGGGTGCCATGCCACTCACCCTCGAGCACCTCGGCCTTCTGGTCGAACGCCAGGATCGTCGCGCCTGCCATCGCCTTGCCGGCGAGCTTGGCGTACTCGGTCATCCCGGCGGGGTCCTTGACGTCCTCGGTGATGACTATGTAACCCTTTGGCACTGAAATCTCCTCACGTAGTCGTCGGCACCGCCGACGCGCTTTAGTCGATCTCACGGATGGCTCGTTCGGGACAATTGGCGATTGCGTCGCGGGCCGAGGATTCCAGCTCGGGTGGCACCTCTTCGGGATCGGCGACCGCCCAACCGTCCTCGTTCAGGTCGAACACTTCCGGGCACATCGTCAGGCACATGCCGTGGCCTGCGCACCGATCTTCGTCGACGGTCACCTTCATCGCCGATCACCGTCCACCACATCGAATTCCAGGTGCAGTTCGGTCAGGCCGCGCAGGATGTACGTCGGGATGTACTGGTAGCGACGGCTTCCCGGCGGGACCATGATGCGCCTCGCTGATGCGGATATCGGTGGTGCGGTCCAGTAGCCGTTCGAGCCCGACGCGGGTCTCGGCACGCGCCAGCGGTGCGCCAGGACAGCTGTGGATGCCACGGCCGAACGCCAGGTGCTGACGCGCGTTCTTGCGTTCGGGGTCGAACGTGTCGGGGTCTTCGAACCGGCGCGGATCGCGATTGGCGGCGCCGTTGACCACCATCACCGTGCAGCCGGCGGCCAGCGCTTCGTCGCCGATGGTGGTCGGCGTTCGCGACAGCCGGAAGTCGCCCTTGACCGGGCTCTCGATCCGCAGGCACTCCTCGATGAAGTTCGGCAGCAGGCTGCGGTCCTCGCGCAGCCTGCGCTGGATGTCGGGCTGGTCGCCCATCACCTTCAGCGCGGTGCTCAGCAGCCGGACCGTCGTCTCCTGGCCTGCTGAGAAGACGTTGGTGGCCACCCGCACGACGTCGCCGACCTCGGGCATCGTGCCGTCCGGGAAAGTCGCCGTCGCCAGCCCCGTCAGCACATCGTCACGGGGCTCGCGCCGACGGTCCTCGACATACTCGGCGAAGACCTCGTACAGGTATTCCAGCGGAGTCTTGGCCAGTGTCTTCTCAGCGTTACCGAGCCCGCTGCCGTGGGTGCCGCGGGCGAGCCGCTCGAGCAGTTCGGGCCGGTCCTCTTCGGGCACGCCCAGCAGATCGGCGATGACGCGCAGCGTGAACGGGGCCGCGAAGCCCTTGATGAACTCGCCCTCGCCGGGCGCAAGGAAGTCGTCGAGGATGTCGTCGGCGAGCGCCCACATCGCGTCCTCGTTCTCCTTGAGGCGCTTGGGGGTGATCAGCCGCATCAACAGCGCGCGATGGTTCGTGTGTGTCGGCGGGTCGAGCGTCGGCAGCTGATCGCTGAACGGGATCTCATCGCGATGCTTGACGATCAGACTCGGTGACGTCTCGATCTTCCAGACCTTCGAGCGGATACCGGGAATCCGGGGAACGGGCCCGGTCACCGAGACGCACGACGAGAATGTCTCGGCGTCGTTGTAGACGTCGACGGCCTCCTGCCAGCCGGTCACCATGGTCACGCCGTAGTGGTCCTCGCGGCTGACCGGGCACTTGTTGCGAAGTGCCTCGTAGAACGGATACGGATCGTCCGTCAGTCGCTTGTCTCGAAAGAAATCGACCGAAGTGAGGTCCTCCGCCATTGCTTACTCCATGATCTCTACCGAAGAGAACGTGATTCTCATCTTTGGGGTATTAGATTTCCACAGCGCCTCGCCGCCGTCAATCAGGCTCTTTACTGGATCGGCTCGTCGCCCAGAACCGTCGTCCGTAGCATCTCGCGCGGCGAATCGTGGTCATACGGCGCTGCCCGGTGCAGGACACCGTTGTTGTCCCAGATCACCGTGTCGCCGACGGACCAGCGATGGCTGTACACGAGGTCCGGCTCGGTGGCTCGGTCAAGAAGATCGGCCAGCAGCGCCCTGCCCTCTTCGAGATCCATCCCTACGACGTAGTCCGCCGATGCGCCGAGCACCAGCGATTTGCGGCCGCTGCGGTGCGTCCACACCAGGGGATGCTCGTGGGTGGGACGGGACTGCCACTTCGCCACCAGCTCCGGCGACGGATCAGGATGAACCCGACGCTGCGACGCCTCCAGCGAGTGCACCACCCGCAGTGCACCGAAGCGCTTCTTTTCCTCTTCGCTGAACGCGTCGTAGGCGGCATACGAGTTCGCGAACTCGGTCTCTCCGCCGCGATCGGCCACCTGCTTGGCCGACAGCACGGTCGCCTTCTGCGGGCATTCGCCGTTGGTCGGGGTGCAGCCGTCGATATGCCAGTCGAACGTCGCCCGCAGATAGTCCGCCGAGGAGTTCTTCGACTTGTCCAGCGTCACCGGATAGATGCCCGCGACCGGATGGTGGCCGTCGGACGAATGGTCGATCGCCCCGAGTCGCCGGCAGAACGCCACCTGCGCCTCCGGCTCCAGGCCCAGCCCTGGAAACACCAGCACACCATTATCCTCGAGCGCATCCAGGATGGCGGTGCCCAGTGCGTCATCGGTGGCCAGCACTTCGGAATCCAGGCCCGTCACCTCGGCGCCCACCGAGGCGGTGAGCTTGTTGATCGTCAGCAGACTCATGGTGTCTCCTTGGTCCTCACGGCACCGGCGCGCTGACGCGGTGCATGACGGCGTCAGCGGAGTCGGCGGGTTTCTGGGTACCGAAGACCTCGACGGCCATCGACACCATGATCATCGAGTAGATGAGGTGCAGAAGGTTCAGCGCATCCTCCGGCACGTCGTCGAGCGGGAACTTGTCGCAGTAGTCGATCGCCTCCTCGAAGCGAGGAGTGAAGGCGTCGTAGAACTCACGGATCTCCGGCATCGGAGTGGCCAATCGGGTGGCCCAGCGCTCCGCTTCGGTTGCCAGACACCACTTCTGCGCAAACGGCTCAAACTCGGCGAACGCACTTGGTAGGCGGGCTTCGGTCATGGTCATACCCCCACGGGACTACGCTCGGCCTTGTACTCCTGGACCCAGTCGACGGCGACCTTGTGCAGATGCCGCACGAGTATTTCCTGGTCGCTCAGCGGAAAATCATCGACGACGTCGTACTCCAACGCAGCCTGTGTGCCGCCGAGCATGCCCGCGTCCTGCAGCGCGAACTCCTTGAGCACCACAGAGGCGACCTCGTGTTCGATTCGCTCACGCACGG
The DNA here is from genome assembly GCA_963786995.1 of uncultured Actinomycetota bacterium. Lineage (GTDB taxonomy): Bacteria > Actinomycetota > Actinomycetes > Mycobacteriales > Mycobacteriaceae > Mycobacterium. Next base: position 48,676 of record CAWBBH010000016.1, read on the forward strand.
TGCGCGCGGGGTGAAAGGCGTTGTACGCCTCGAACTTGTGCGTGTTGTGCGAGGTCGGCCAGTAGCGGTACAGCAGATACCAGCCGTGGTAGATCAGGATCTCCAGATTCGGGAAGATCTGGAAGTTCGTGATGCCCCACGGTTCGATCCCGCCCGGATTCAAGCCGGCCGACTGGTGCGTCTCTGGCGTCCGCCACGGCCCGACGAGTCCGCTGCGCGTGACCCTTTCGACCGGATACATGTACTCGGGCGCGAGCAACCAGCGTCTGGTGCCCGCAGTCGACACGAGGCGGTGCGGTCCGTCGAGCTGGAAGTGCCCGCATTCGAACGTCTGGTTGGGTTGGCGTACCTCGCTGGGCACCTGCTGGCTGTGCAGCGAGGGCACATGGTAATACTCCTGGAAAGCGTCGGCGAAGATCTTCCAGTTGCTGTTGTTCTGCGCGGCGAACTCGTAACGCTCCGTCATCAATTCGAACGGATAGTCGTCGAGCGCGGTGATCATCGGCCCGAGGAACTCGCGGAGCGTCCATCGCGGTTCAGGGTCGAAGTTGATGAAGATGAACCCATTCCAGACGTCGCACTGCACGGGCTTGAGCCCATACTGCGCGCTGTCCAGGCCGAAGAACTCGCCCTCCTGCTGCACGAACGTCAGGTCGCCCTTGAGGTCGTAACGCCACCCGTGGTACTTGCAGGTGAACTGACGGCAGGTGCCCTTGACCTCCTCGTTCGGATAGTCGTTCCACACCAGCTTGTTTCCGCGGTGACGGCAGATGTTGTAGAAGGCGCGGATCTGCTGGTCCTTACCGCGGACCACGATCACCGACGTTCTTGCCGCGTCGATCTCCTTGGTGAGGTAGCTACCGACACGCGGCAACTCCTCGACGCGGGCGACGTTGAGCCAGGCCCGTTTGAAGACTGCCTCGCGTTCGAGTTCGTAGAACTCGGGTGAGGTGGAGTCGCGGAACGAGATCGGCCCGGTTCCGAGTTCCGGGTAGTGCTCCGTCCAGGTGCCCTCTGCCGGCTTAGGCCATTTTCCCATGCGAATCTCCCTGTCGTGGTTGGAATCTCGAACGACTGCCAGTCATCACATCACCGATCCGCCGTTGACACCGAGTGTCTGTCCGGTGATGAATCCGGCCTCCTCGGAGCACAGGAATCCCACCGCGGCGGCGATGTCGTCGCCCGTGCCGAGATGTCCGAGCGGAACACTGGCCGCCATCTGCTCGTTGGAGGGCAGATGGCCGGACGCCTGTCCCGCGTGCTGCATCGGCGTCTCGATGGCCGACGGTGGAATATTGTTCACCGTGATGCCCGCTGGACCGTACTCGCGGGCAAGCGATTTGGTCAGCGAGAGCAGTGCGCCCTTGGACGCGGCGTAGTGCGCCATGCCCGGTGAGCCGCGCTGGGCGCTGGACGACGAGATCATCACGATGCGTCCCCACCCGGCCTCCATCATGTCGGGCACCGCGACCTGGCAGCAGTGGAAGGTCCCGGTGAGATTCACGTCGATCAGACGCTGCCACGCTTGCACACTGATGTCGGTGAACGGCGCCCAGTCCACCGCACCCGCACTGGTGACCAGGATGTGCACCGGGCCCAACTCGCTGCGCACCTTGGCGAAGGCTTCCTCGACAGCCGCGCGGTCGCTGACGTCGGCGGCCGCCCCGAGCGCCGTCACGCCTTCTGCGCGCAACTCCTCCGCGACCCGTTGAGCTGCCCCGCCGTTGAGGTCGAGCACAGCCACCTTGTGCCCGCGCCTGCCGAGCTCGCGGCAGGTCGCTTCGCCCATCCCGGAGGCTCCCCCGGTCACCACCGCAACGCGGGTCAACCGAGTTGTCCCATCACTCGACCTCGCTTCTACTCGTAGACCACATGGACTGTTCGGCTCGTAGGCAGAGACTGGCATGTCAGCACCCAGCCTTCGGCCACTTCGTCGTCATCGAGCGCGTCATTGTTCAGCATCCTCGCGCTGCCGGCGACGAGTCGCGCCATGCACGTTCCGCACGAGCCGGTCTCGCACGACGACGGTGCCCGCAGACCCGCGATGCGCGCGGTCTGCAGCAACGTGTTGCCGGCGCGGTAGTCGGCGGTGGTGGTCTTGCGATCGAGTTCGATCACGACTTCTTCGGTCTGCTCGGAAGCGTGGGCGGCCTCGGTGGAGACCGGCTCAGTAGAGAAGCGTTCGAGGTGAACGCGCTCGCGCGTCACACCGGCCCCGAGCACCGCGTCCTCCACGGTGTCCATGAAGGGTCCGGGTCCGCAGATGTAATAGTCCGCCGCACCGGCGCCGGCGACGAACGACTCGACCACCGAGGGCGTCACCACGCCGCTGTCGTCGTCGATGTGGTGCAGGACCACCAGCCGATCGGCGTGCTCGTCGGCCAACCGGGTGAGCGCATCGGCGAAGATCACCGATTCGCGACTGCGGTTGGCGTAGAACAGCCGGATCCGCCTCGACGAACTCACCAGCGCGGTGCGTACCAAAGACATGATCGGCGTGATGCCGCTGCCGCCCGCGAACGCCACGATCTCGTCGGCGGTGTCACGCAGACAGAACCGACCCTCGGGCGGCGCGGCGTGGATCTCCACACCTTCGGCGACGGTGTCGTTGAGCCAGTTCGACACCACACCGCCGGGATCACGCTTGACGGTGATCTGCAGGTCGTCTTCGAGCGGTGCCGACGACATCGAATAGCAACGGCGAAGTTCCTGGCCCCCGACCGTGACGCGCAACGTCAGAAATTGGCCGGCCTGGTAGCGGTACTGCGCCGAGCAGTCCTCGGGTACGTCGAGCACCAGCGAGACGGCGTCGGACGTCTCGCGTACGACGCGCTTGACGCGCAGCGGCGCGAAGCCGTCGGCTCCGTTGTTCTCGGCCATTGGCATCACTATATCAAGTACTTGTCATTCATCTCAAGTACTTAATACGGGCCCTACGGGTCGATGTGATCTTCGTGCAATTCGTGGCCGGTGCCCTGCTCGACGACGCGCGCCAACAGTTCGCGCAGTGTCTTCTGCTCGGCCTTGGTCAGGACGCCGAACACCTTGTCGTGCGCCGCGATTGCGTCGTTGACGACATTTTCGGCCACCTTGCGGCCCTCGTCGGTGAGAAACGCCTGCAGGATCCGGCCGTGCTGAGGATCCTGCTTGCGCTCGACGAGGCCGCGCCGTTCCAGTGCGGTCAGCGCGAGCTGAACCCCCTGCGGGCTGATCAGCATGCGCCGCGCCAGATCGGCTCCCGACAGGCCGGGTTCGGTCGACAGCTGTCGCAGCACACCGATCTGCGCCGTGCTCACCCCGTGCTCGCTCACCGCGTCGTTGACCGTGGTCAAGGAGAAGTACCAGGCCTGCTTGAGCAGCCACAAGATGTTGTCGGTTTGTTCCACGCTCGCTCTCCTCCGTCTGGGCGCTAGCGCTTGTAGACGACGCCGTCTTTCATCACGAACCGCACGTCCAGCGTGACAGCGATGTCGTGCGACGGGTCGTCCGGCACGGCGACGATGTCGGCCAGGTAACCGGGGGCGATGCGTCCGAGTTCATCGTCGGCCTCGATGAGCTCTGCGCTGGTGATGGTCGCCGCCCGCAGCGCAGCCATGGGTGTCATCCCCCGCGACACCAGTGCGCACAACTCCTTTGCATTCTGTCCGTGCGGGATTGCCGGCGCGTCCGTACCGCACGCGATCCGGACCCCGGCTTCGATGGCCTTGGGCAGCATGGCCTGCGCCTGCGGGAACACCACTTCGGCCTTCTTGCGCAACTCCGGGGCGATGCGGTCGATGGCCATCGCCTCGGTGAGGTATGTGGTCGAGACCAGGAACGTGCCCGTGTCGGCCATCATCTTGATGGTGTCGTCGGTGGCCAGGAAGCCATGCTCGATGCAGTCGATGCCGGCACGGATGCAGGCACGAATAGCGCTGTCACCCACCGCATGCGCGGCCACACGCACGCCCGCGCGGTGCGCCTCGTCGGCGATCGCGGCGAACTCCTCGTCGGAGTACTGTTGCGCGCCGGGGGCGGTGCTGTGCGACATCACACCGCCCGAAGCGGACACCTTGATCAACTTGGCGCCGTGCCGCACCTGATAACGCACACACGCCCGGACGTCATCGACGCCGTTGGCGATGCCTTCGGCTACCGACAGCGGCATGATGCCCGGAGCGAGGCGCTGGAACACCGTCGGATCGAGGTGCCCGCCGTAGGGCGTCACCGCGTGCCCCGCCGGGTAAATCCGCGGCCCTTGATGCCAGCCCGCCTCGATCGCGCGCTGCAGCGCGACGTCGAGGAGGTAGCCGCCAGTCTTGACCATCAACCCGAGATTGCGCACGGTGGTGAAACCAGCCTCCAGCGTGGTGCGCGCGTTGACCGCGCCACGCAAAGTGCGGTACGCGGGGTCGTCCTGCACGCCGTGCATCGGACTCGGCAGCCCCTCCGGACCGCCCGGCCCGCCGATGAGCAGGTTGAGTTCCATGTCCATCAGGCCGGGCAGCAGAGTCACGTCGCCCAGGTCGATCTCGTCATCCGGATTCGACGGCGCGTCAATGGGATTGACCGCGGAGATCCGGTTGCCGTCGATCACCACGACCGCCGGTGAGCGGACCTCGCCAGCCTCGACGTCGGCCCATCGCGCAGCGCGCAGGACGGTGACCGGAGCGGTCACGGCACCGGTTCAGACACGCAGTCCAGCGTGGTGGCACCCGAGTCGGGCACCTTCGGCTGCTTCCAGCACTCGACGGGAAACGACGCCTGGATCATCGAATACAGCAGGTGCATCAGGTTGAGCACGTCTTCGGGCATGTCGTCCAGCGAGAACTTGTCGCAGTACGCAATGGCCTCCTCGGCCTGCGCGGTGATCGCGTCGTAGAAGGCCTGGATCTCCTGCATTGAGCTGGCCAGCCGCTTGGCATACCGCTCGGCCTCGGTAGGAAGACACCAGTCCGAGAACTGCTCGAGGTCAGCGAACTCGGCTGGCAGCTTGGGCTCGGCAGTCGCCATCTCATACCCCCGCGGTCTTGCGTCGGTAGTCCTCGACCCACGCCGCGGTCTCGGTGTGGAGATGTCGGATGAGCACCTCCTGGTCACAGAGCAGGAAGTTGTCGAGCACGCGTGACTCGACCATCGTCTGGGTCGCTTCGAGCGTGTTGGCGTCCTGCAGCCCGTACTCCTTGAAGGACACCGCGGCGAGTTCTTGCGCGATGCGCTCTCGTGGCGTTCTGGGCTGTGGGAAGTACACCGTGCCCTCGAAGAGGTGGGTGTTGTACGACGTCGGCCAATAGTGATAGGTCAGATACCAGCCCTGCCCCCAGAACAGGATCACGAAGTTCGGGAACAGCTGGAAAGAATCCAAACCCCAGGGATCGCACTTCGCAGGGTTCAGGCCGGCCGGCATCTCCGGAAGATCCGGCTTCTCCCACGGCCCGAAAAGCCCGCTGCGACAGATGTCCTCGATTGGCTTGCGCATCTCGTCGGCCATCTCCCAGGCCTTGATGCCCGAAGTGCTCACCAACCGGTGCGGACCTTCGATGCGGTAGTGCGGCGCCTCGAACCCGGCCTCGGCCGCGGCCTTCGAGTATGCGGTCGGCGACTGGTTCGCGTGCAGGACAGGTGCGTGGTAAAACTCCTGGAACGCGTCCATGTAGAGCTTCCAGTTGGCCTTGACTTCGGACCGGTAGTAGAACCGCGAGGTCATCTTGTCGAACGGATAGCCTTCGAGATTTGTGATCATCGGGCCCAGGAAGTCACGTAAAGACTGTTCGGGCGCTTCAGTGTTGCTGGCGAAGTTGACGAAGATGAAGCCCTCCCACACATCGCAGTGGACGGGCACCAGACCGTAGCGGCTCTTGTCGAGGTCGAAGAACTCGCCCTCCTGCTGGACGAAGGTGAGGTTCCCGTCGAGGTCGTAGCGCCAAGCGTGGTACTTGCACGTGAACTGGCGGCACACGCCGCTGGTCTCCTCGAGCGGCATGTCGTTCCATACCAGCTTGTTGCCGCGGTGCCTGCAGATGTTGTGGAACGCCTTGACCTCGCCCTTGGTGGTACGCACCACGATGATGGACGTATTGACGACCTTGAGTTCCTTGGTGAAGTAGCTGCCTTTGCGTGGAATCTGTTCGACGCGACCCACATTCAGCCATGCACGTCGGAACACCGCCTTGCGCTCGACTTCGTAGAACTCCGGGTCCACGGAATCCTCGTAGGACACGGGGCCGGTCCCCAATTGCGGGTAATGCTCAGTCCAGCTGCCTTCCGGCGGCTTGGGAAATCGGGGCATGGTCGTCTCCTGTCGACTGTCATCACTGCCGCGCGCCGCCCGCCCGCGAAGCGCCAGAACCAGTCTCTCAGGCAAACGTTCAGGCGCAGCTACCTTTTCGTCATTTCGCGGGAGACGACTACTCCGACGGTATATGCTTCACCGAGCAATCGCAAGTAGTTGATATTGAGCGCCGTGAGTTGCGCAAGGAATTGCCATCGTGACCGGACAACATCAGCGGCTGCGACACAGGCGAAGGAGCCGGGATGTGACCACACTTGAGACCCGCGAACCGAACTTCGCCCGTCCGGTCGCACCGCACCGTGGCCGGATCTATCTCGGAGTCGGACTGCTGACGGGCGTGGTGTTCCTGGGGATGACGATCGGCGTCGAACTCGGCCTGATCGCACCAACCTTCACCGCAGACGTCATCGCCAACCTGCTCTTCGGCATTCCGGTGTTGTTGGTGCCGGTCGTCATCCTGTGGGACGCCCCGGGCGAGAACCGGTCCCGGCTCGACAAGGCGGCGGAACTGACACTGTTCTATCTGCCCTACACCGCGTGCAGCCAGATCGGCTACGAGTTGATGTTCCTGATCGGCCATCCGCTCGGTTGGTGGACGCCGACGACGGACCCCGGATGGAAGTGGCTGTGGTGGCAGTACGCACTCGCCGACACCCGCTACGTCAGCGGCAACCCGTGGATCTTCGCCCTCGAGGTGGTCGGCGTCGCCACCGGTGTCTTCGTCTTCTTCATGTGGACGAGGTTGATCAAGGTCGGCCTGCCCGCGGAGTCGCGGATCCGTTGCCTGTGGGGCGCATTCGCGGGGTGCGCAGTGTTGATGAGCAGCACGGCCGTGTATTTCCTGGCGGAGGTGGGCGCCGGCTTCGAGAACATCGGCCAGGGGGCGTTCGGCCTTGGCTTCAAATTCATCGCCGAGAACATTCCCTTCATCGTGCTGCCGCCGTTGGTGCTCTACTCGATTCAACTGCAGATCGACTATCTGACGCGTCAGGCGGGAAAGCTCACGGCAGCTTGATCGCAGACATGTACATCTCGATGACCGGCCGGAAGAGGCTTTCGTCATCGATCTCACCGGCAAGCACCACCGAGTCGCTGGTGGCGATCAAGATATGGGCGAATGTCGACGGCGAAATAGTGAGCGTTCCGCCGAGGCGGTCGATGCCTTCGACGATGAACTGCGCGAGCGCCTCGACGACCTCTGACCTTTTGGCCGCGACCCGCTCCCGTACATCGGGGTTGCGCCGCAGATAGAGCGTGAACTCGTGCCCAAGCGCGGCGTGGTCGGCTCCGCGGTCGTGGCTCAACTGGCGCCACCGCTCGGCAATCTCGTCGAGTTCGTGCGCACCGACATGGCCTGACACCGCCATCACCTCGGCAAAGTTGTCGAAATAGCGGCGCCAGTACCGGTCGCTGACCGCCAGGAAGAGGTCTTCCTTGGTCGCGAAGTGCTTGTAAATGGCACCTTTGGTATAGCCCGCGGCATTGGCGATGTCATCGAGAGTCGCAGCCGTGAAACCTTTTTCGGCGAACACGTCTTCGGCGGCGTCGACGAGCAGCGACCGGGTGTGCTCGAGGCGCCGTTCGCGCGTCCACCGGTCCGCCATGCAAAAAGTCTGCCACAGAATCTGAGAATCTTATTGGATACCTAGATACCGACTGGTATCTTTCCGACGAACACAGACCCAAGGAGGCGTCGTGAGCGATCCGTCGGACAACAAACCCGCGGTCACCGAGTCAGCAACGAAGGTCGCTGACCTCGGCGCCTCGACCAAAGCGCCGAGCAATGCAGTCCGGATCTGGGCCGTCATAGGCGGCGGCATCCTGATCCTGCAGTTGTACGTCTGGATCCGGTGGATCTCCGGGCCCTATTTCGAACGGGTGCCCGGCGGACCCTCCGATCCGCCGATGTACATGAAGATCCCGCTGACCTTGAACGCGGTCGTCGTCTGCGTTGGTTTCCCCATCGCGCTGTGGTGGTTCATCATCAGGCCCTGGGTGCGGGAGCGCAGAATAACGCTCGACGGCATTCTCTTCGTTTCCATGGGGCTGATGTTCTTCCAGGATCCCTTCCTCAACTACTTCAACACGTGGTGCACCTACAACAGCTGGCTGCCGAACTGGGGCGCGTGGACGCCGTACGTGCCCGGCTGGGTTTCGCCTGACGAACCGGGCCGGATGGTGCCAGAACCGGTGTTCACGAACGCACCGGGATATGCCGCCGGTGTTCTCATGCTGACCATCCTCGGCTGCTGGCTGATGCGCAAGATCAAGTCGCGCTGGCCGAATATCAGCAATCTGCGGCTGATCCTCTTCACCTACCTGGCGGCATTCGTTCTCGACTTCGTCATGGAGGGCCTCATCCTGTTGCCCACCGGGCTGTACTCGTATCCAGGTGCGGTCCAGTCGCTGTCGTTCAACGCCGGTACCTATTACCAGTGGCCCGTTTACGAGGGCATGATGTGGGCTGGCGTGCAGACGGCGATGTGCTGCCTGCGCTTCTTCACCGATGACCGTGGTCGCACCATTGTCGAGCGCGGGCTAGAGAATGTGCGAGGCGGCGTCACCCAGCAACTGACCCGCTTCCTGGCGATCTTCGCCGCCATCAGCGCATGCTTCTTCATTTTCTTCAATGTGCCGATCCAGTTCTTCGCCATGCACGCCGATCCCTGGCCCGAAGACACCATGAAGCGGTCCTACTTCACCAACGGCCTCTGCGGCGAGGGCACCGACGTGCCATGCCCGCATCCGGTGCTGCCGTTGCCGACAAGGGAATCCGGCTTCATCAACACCGACGGTGAACTCGTTCTCCCGGAGGGTGCCGAGGTGCCTAAGACCGTGCCCTTCGAGAAGGGCGAATGAGATATCAGGGCAGTTTGACGGCCGACACGTACATCTCCACGATCGGCTGGTAGAGATCGACGTCGTCGAGGTGGCTGCCTAGCTCGACGGCATCAGTGGTAGCGATGATGATGTGGGCGAGCGTGGTCGCCGGGATCAGCAGAGTCGCGCCGAGGTTCTCGATGCCTTCGATGATGTACTTGGCGAGCTGGTCGACGACCTCAGATCGCTTGGCGGACACGCGTTCCCGTGCCTCTGGGTTGCGCAGCAGGTAGAGGTTGAACTCGAGGCCGAGCGCCGAGTGCTCGGCACCGCGTTCACGACTCAGCTGGCGCCAGCGGTCGCCGATGTCTTCGAGTTCGCGCGCCCCGATGTGCTCCGAAGACGACATCACCTCGGCGAACTTGTCGAAATACCGCCGCCAGTACCGGTCGCTCGTGGCCAGGAACAGCTCTTCCTTCGTGGCGAAGTACTTGTAAATCGCGCCTTTCGAATAACCCGCTGCCCCGGCGATGTCGTCGAGAGTCGCTGCGATGAAACCCTTCTCGGCGAACACCTGCTCGGCGGCATCCAGCAACAGCAAGCGCGTGCGCTCGAGTCGTCGCTCCCGCGTCCAAGGCTCAACCATGACGTAATCTTGCCACAGGTTTTGACCTATTGGTCATTGAGATACCCACTGGTATATTTTCTTCGCAGCGGCCACCGGTGAAGGGAGCTCTGAGGTACATGCGTTCTTTGAGTGCGGAGGAGACGGTCTTGTGAGCGATCTGTCGAGCAGAAAGAAGCCGGTTCTCACCGAGTCACTCAGCGACGCGGCACTCGGTACGCAGCCTCAGAAGAAGATCACGCCGGTGCGTGTGTGGGCGGCAGTCGGCGGTGTAATCCTGGCGTTCCAGCTCTATGTGTGGATCCGCTGGATCACCGGGCCCAACTTCGAGCGGGTTCCCGCAGGGCCTACGGACCCACCGATGCTCATGAAGGCGATCCTCTTCACGTGGACGGCCGTGATCGTGGTCGGGCTGCCAGTTGCCGTCTGGTGGTTCCTTATTCGGCCGTGGCGCCGGGAGCGGCGGATCACCCTCGACGGCATGCTCTTCGTGTCCTGCGGTCTGCTGTGGTTTCAGGATCCGCTGCTGAACTACTTCAGCACGTGGAGCACGTACAACACCTGGATGTGGAATATGGGCTCGTGGGTCCAGGACATTCCGGGTTGGGTGTCGTTCGGGGAACCGGGCGCCATGATGGCCGAGCCCGTCCTCATGAATGCCCCCGGCTACTTCTTCGTCCTGCTGTGCACAATGCTGGGCTGCTGGGTCATGCGCTTGGCCAAGAAGCGGTTTCCCAATATCAACACCCTCGGCCTCATCGGGGTCGTGATCGCCTGGACCTTCATCTTCGACTTCGTCATCGAGGGCCTGTTCCTCATGCCGATGGGGTTGTTCACCTATCCGGGCGCCATCCAGGCGCTGTCGGTCAATGCCGGCACCTACTACCAGTGGCCGCTCTATGAAGGGCTCATGTGGGGCGGCGTCCAGGCGGGGCTGTGCTGCATGCGCTACTTCACCGACGACCGTGGCCGCACCTTCGTCGAGCGCGGGCTCGATCAGGTCCGAGGCGGATTCGTCAAACAGCAGCTGACCCGCTTCCTGGCGGTCTTCGCCGCGTGCAGCGCATTCTTCTTCGTCTTCTACAACATTCCGGCACAGTTCTTTGCCATGCACCAGGACCCATGGCCGGACGACATCTTGAAGCGCTCGTACTTCCTGATGGGCATCTGCGGTGAGGACACCGATCGGCCGTGCCCCGATCCTGCGCTACCGATGCCCCTGACGAATTCCGGCTACATCAACCACGACGGTGAGCTCGTCCTTCCCGAGGGCGTAAAGCTTCCCGAGAACGTTCCGCTGGAGCGAGGTAAGTAGATGCGCAACAGTACTTCTGCGGTGGTAACAGCGGTTTCGGACGCGCCGTTCTACCGTGCCGTCGGCGACGAGGTCGAGGTCTTCCGCGCGGCAGCCCGACGAGGCCTGCCGGTACTGCTGAAAGGCCCTACCGGGTGCGGGAAGACACGTTTCGTGGAGGCCATGGCCCACCACCTAGGCCGCGAGCTGATCACCGTTGCGGGCCACGAGGACATGACATCGGCGGACCTCGTCGGCCGATTCCTGCTGAAAGGCGGTGAGACGGTCTGGGTGGACGGGCCGTTGACGCGCGCGGTGCGCGAGGGTGCCATCTTCTATCTGGACGAGGTGGTGGAGGCACGCCAGGACACCACCGTGGTCATTCATCCGCTTGCCGATCACCGCCGCGAGCTGCCCGTCGACCGGCTCGGCACGACGCTGCAGGCAGCGCCAGGGTTCCAGTTGGTGATCTCCTACAACCCCGGTTACCAGAGTGTGCTGAAAAACCTCAAAGAGTCGACCCGTCAGCGGTTCGTCGCCATCGCGCTCGGCTACCCGTCACCAGCGGTCGAGACCGAGGTGGTTGCCTACGAAGCCGGGATCAACACCGAGACCGCAGGTGCGCTGGTCAAGCTCGCGTACGCCATCCGCAACCTGGACGGCTCACCGTTGCGCGAAGTGTCCTCCACCCGCATGTTGATCCTCGCCGGCGGCCTGGTTGCCGAGGGGCTGAACCTGCGCAGTGCCGTCCACGCGGCCGTCGTCCAAGTGCTCTCCGACGATGCCGACGTCATCCGCGCCCTCGATGAACTCGTCAATACGGTCCTACCCCAGACGTGACCGACGCTGCACCGGAAAGCCCTGACCGGTTCCGGTTCCTCGCCACCTACATCGCCGGCAGGGCCGTCGACGTGACCGAGGCGCCTGAAGGCCAGCCCGCGCACACCAACGGTCAGTTCATCTTCGTCTCGGCCGGTGGTTCCGTCGAACAGCAGCGCCGCGAGATGTTGGTCCAGGCCGCACTTCTCGGCGCAGGCAGCCTCGATTCGCGATTGGTGAAGGGATTGCGGGCGCGGGCCACGATGGCGCGCCGCTACCTGGCACTCGAAGGTCACCGGGTCCTCGCCGAACTCGCGAAGGCGCTTCCAATCGATGTCGCGCTTCTTCCCGACGGGCAACCCCGCACTACGACCGCCGATGAATCGCTCGAGGTGGCCAGGAGCCGAGCCGAGGTCGCCGACCCGCCCGAGTGGTTCGGCGTCATCAAACCGTCCCGGTTGCTGGGGTCTGCCGCAGGACCCGGCGGACAAGCCACCAACAAAGACCTCAAATTGCAGTTCGATCCGATCGACATGCCCGAGTCGGAGGACGACGACGAAGACGACGACGGCGGGAAGTCCGGTGAGAGCAAGATTCTCAAGCTGTTCGAGAGTCCGCTCTTCAACAACCAGTCGATGTCGGACTACTTCCGAAAGATGTTCGGCGGGAAGCGTTCCGAAGGCGAGGGCGCCGCAGGTGCTGAGATGACGGTTCGCTCCACGAGGCGGGTGCAGCAGATCGGGCCGAATGCCCGTCCCCTGCCAACCCGGATCCAATTCACCGATGACGGCAAACCGGGTGCGGCGGTGGGCGTCGGCGGCGCCCTGTATCCGGAATGGGACGTCTTCAACGACCAATACAAGCCCGACTGGTGCCGGGTCATCGACTTCCCCCTTACCGTCGACGCCGACGTGTCCGATGCCGCCGTCGTGCACGATGACGTGCTGCGGCGCCGCCTGGCTCGCGTCGGGCTCGGCCCGAAGGTATTGCGCGGCCGCGCTGACGGAGACGACCTCGACATCGAGGCGCTCATCGACCTGTTCGTCGATCTGCAATCCGGCTTCTCGGCACCCGAGCACGTTTACCTCGAGCGCCGCAAACTAGCTCGCAACCTCGGTGTGCTCATTCTGATCGACGCCTCCGGATCCGCCGTCGACGCCGATTCGGACGGCCTTGCAGTGCACGACCACCAGCGACGGGCGGCCGCCACCCTGGCCGTCACTCTCGAAGAACTCGGTGACCGTGTCGCCGTCTACGCCTTTCGGTCGCAGGGCCGCCACGCCGTGCACCTGCCTATCATCAAGACGTTCGACCAGAGTTTCGGCGCTGTCGGGCGGGCCCGCCTCAACCAGCTCGAACCAGCCGGTTACACGCGCCTAGGGGCCGGAATCCGCGGTGCGGGCGAGGTTCTCAAGACCGAGGCCGGTACGCCGAATCGGCTGCTGTTAGTCCTTTCGGACGGCTTCCCCTACGACGACGGCTACGAAGGTCGCTACGCGGAAGCCGACGCCAGCAAGGCACTTGAAGAGCTGCGCGCCGACGGCGTTGCCTGCCTGTGTCTGTCCATCGGCGCTTCGACGGAAACCGATGTCCTCCAACGTGTCTTCGGCTCCGCCAGCTTCGCCAGCGCTCCGACCCTGGCAGACTTGAGCCCGCAGATGGACGAGTTGTTCATGTCGTCTCTGCAGGAACTCGCAGCGCCGATACCTTCGCGAGGTTGAACGATGAAGGTCTTGGTGACAGGTGCGCTGGGTAACATCGGCTTTTCCACATTAGAGGCGTTGCTCGTCGAAGGCCACGATGTCGTCGCTTTCGATCTCGAATCGCGCAGGTCGCGCCAACTCGCATCCGGCTTCGATGGACGAGTGCAGTTCGTCTGGGGCGATATCACGAATCCAGAGTCGCTCCGATTCGCACTCGAGGGCGTGGACGCGGTGATCCACTTGGCGGCCATCATTCCTCCCGCTACAGAACGAGTCCCGGCCTCGCTCAGAAAGTGAACGTCGATGCCACGCGAAGCCTCATCGCGGAGATGGAGGCCTCGCCCACGGCCAGCCGGTTCGTCTTCGCTTCGTCCGTAGGCATTTTCGGAGATGTCCAGGACCGCGAGCCGCCGCTGCGTGTCGACACACCCGTGAGTCCAACGGACCAATACGGGCGCCACAAAGTGGCGTGTGAGCAAGCGATCCGACAGTCGCGGTTGCGCTGGAGCGTCCTGCGGCTCGCGGCGGTGACGCCAATCCATTTGCAGGCGCAGGACCCCAGCATCATGTTCGAGTTCAGTCCGGACGCGCGGTTCGAGTTTCTCCATCCCGCCGACGCAGGAGTTGCCTTCGCTCGGGCGGTGGCCTGTGAGGAGTCGATCGGACAGACGCTGTACATCGCCGGGGGCGCAAGCTGCCGCATGACGTATTACGACTTCACCACCGCACTCATGAGTGCGATCGGAATCGGTCCCATCCCCGTCGAAGCCTTTGTGCAAAAGAAGCCTGCCCGGTTCTTCGGCGACTGGGTGGACACCGAGGAAAGCCAGCGCCTCCTCGGGTATCAGAAGCGAGGACTCGACGAGCAACTCGAAGATATGAAGAAGGACTTCGGCATGCTGGTGCCACTGATCCGTCTCGTGCGTCCGCTCGCGACTTGGTTCGTAACCCGCAGCTCCGCCTATCTCAATGAGAACCGGCGTCGCGGTGTCGGCTGAGTGGGCCGGCCAAAGTGTGGTTGCGCAGATCGCGCTCAGGCGGCGTCGCGGTCGACCAGCGCAATGCCGACCTTGACCTCGACTTCGCTCATGTGGATTCGAAACGTCCCCGGCAGCGGTGGCGCCGTCGATCGGTAGCGGTGCCGGGTGGGTGTGATGAATTCAGCGCTGTGCCCGCCGTTCTCGTCGCTGCCCGCGGTGACGTGCCAGCCCGGTGATTCCTTGACGTAGTTGCACCGTTCGCATTCGCCGAGCCCGTTGTCGGCACTCGTCGACCCGCCGCGGTGATAGGGCTGGGCGTGGTCGCGGTGGCGGATCGGCGCGTCGCAGTACGGGGTGCGACACGTCTGGTCCCGCAGATGGATGAATCTCGCCAACCCCTTGGGGAAGCACCGCGACCGCGACTCCATCGCCACCAGCTGACTCGACTTGGGGTGGCGGTAGAGCCGCCGCAGCGTGCACCGTGACCGCTCGTCGGTGACCGCTCTGTCGACCAGCCCGCGAGCCACCGAGGCGGGAATGGGCCCGTATCCGCTGACCGCGGCCGGCGCGTCGTCGCCGCCCAACAACGTCTCGTCGGTGATGACCAACTCAACGGCCACCGGGTCGGCGACGTCGGCCGATCGACCCGTGATCCGCTCGAACGCGGTGTCGGCCATGACCTTGCCGCGCGACCGGTCATCGAACGTGGTGTCGGCGGCGTGTTTGAGCGCCGCGTACACCCCTACGCCCTTGGCCACCGGCAACAGGATCGTCACGTACGTCATGGTGTCGGGCGCGGGCCGAATCGTCACCGTGGAATCCGCCTCGGCCTTGGCGGCACGATCAACCACCGCCTGTGGATCGAGCCGGTAGGCGATCGCCTTGGCCTGCGCGACGATGCGCGCATCCCCGCGCCCGTCGAGCGTGCCGACATCGGCGCACATCTCGGCGTCCAGCGTGCGACGGTCCTCGACGCTCAAGCAGGCCGACTCCCTGACGATCAGCGTCGCCCGCCACTCCGAGAGCGCCCCGCACTCCAGCGCCGCCAAGGTGTGCGGCATCTCGAACACCAAGGCCGTCGCCAATCCCAGATGCCTGCCACCGCGCGACGGCGAGTCGCGCCGCGCCAACGCCACCTCACTGGCCAGCCCGCGGCACTGCTTGGCCCGCGGCACACCGGCCGCCGCCTCCGCGATGCGCCGCTGGTCGGCCAGGGCTGCCGTCAACCGGGCCTGAGCTGCCGCAGCCGCCGACTTCAGCCGCTCCAAGCGGGCGATCTCACCGATCAGCTCGGCCTCACCGGCAGCGGTTGAATCGAACATGAGTTCGACTCTACTTAGACCCTCCGACAAATGGCGCGGCCCGACAGGATCGCGCTTGCTACCCGAGGTCTGGTCAGCGTCCGGGCAGTCCGAGCACGTGCTGGGCGATGATATTCCGCTGAATCTCCGAGGTGCCGCCCGCGATGGTGCCCGCGAAGCTACCGATGTAGCGGGTGAACCAGCCTGCGGTGAACTGGCCGGGACTGAACGGGTTGTACGGAGCGGTCATCGCCGGGTCGGTGAGCCCGTCGACCCCCGTCGCCTCCAAGACGTGACGGTAAGCGTTCTGCTCGGCCTCCGACCCGAAGACCTTGAGCACCGAAAGCCCCGCGACATCGCCGTCGCCGCGCGCCGCCTTGGCCAAGGCGGCTGACCCCATCAGACGCAGCGCCTGATAATCCATCGCGATGCTCGCGTAGGCATCGCGGTTCAAAGCCCCTGCAGGACGGTAGCTCTCGAGCGTCTGACCCAACCGGTTGGCGAACTGCAGCCACATCATCGTTCGCTCGTGCCCCAGTGAGCCGTTGGCCACCTTCCACCCGCCGTGGAGCGGCCCCACGAGGTTTTCCGCGGGCACCTCGACGTCGGTCAGGAAGACCTCGTTGAAGTCGAGGTCGTCCCGGTCGTACACGCACGCGAACGGCCGGCAGGTCACGCCGGGGGTATCGGTCGGGATCAGGAGTGCGCTGATGCCCTTGTGTTTGGGTGCGTCGGGATCGGTGCGAACGAACGCGAGTATGACGTCGGCGTCGTGGGCACCGGAGGTCCAGACCTTCTGCCCGTTGACGACAAAGCGGTCGCCGTCGCGGACCGCCCGCGTCGTCAATCCCGCGAGGTCGGAACCCGCTCCCGGTTCGCTCATGCCCAGCGACGCGGTCATTTCCGCGCGCAGAATCGGCACCGCCCAGCGCTTCTTCTGCTCCTCGGTGCCGAACGACAGCAGCGATGCCGCGATGATGCCGACGCCCTGCGGGTTGAACGCGTGGTAGATGCGCCGCCGCGACAACTCCTCGCGGTGCACGAACTGCTCGAGAATGCCCGCGTTGCGACCGCCGAACTCCGGTGGGTTGCCCGGCAGCAGCCACCCGTGGTCGAACTGGGTTCGCTGCCAGCTCCGCGACCACTCCGGCACGTGCGACGTCGAGCGCGATCGCTCGGCGGCCGCATCGGCCTCGGCAGGCAGGTGCTCGTCGAGGAACGCGATGAACTCCGCGCGGAAAGCCTCGACATCGTCATCGAACCGCAGTTGCACGGGTCCAACATATCAAGTACTTAACATTTGGGTGGCGATGCGCTATGACTAGTGGGTGCTCGACGGACAGAAGGTGCTGATCACCGGTGCGACCGGCAAGATCGCCTTCCCGATCGCCCGCGCGCTTGCCCAACACAACGAGGTGTGGGGTGCGGCGCGTCTGCGCAATCCGGCCGATCGCGACAAGCTCCAAGCGGCCGGGATCACCCCGGTCGCGCTCGACATGGCCGACCCCGACTTCTCCACGCTGCCCGACTATTTCGACTACGTCTTCCATGCGGCGGTCGACACCGGCGCCGACGACTGGACGCGGTGCGTCCAGACGAATGCACATAACTCCGGTGCGCTGCTTCACCATTGCCGCACTGCACGTGGCTTCGTGTTCTGCTCCACCGGGTCGGTCTATGGCTACCAGGGCAGGCGCCCGCTGCGGGAGACCGATCCACCCGGCGTGCCGCTGCGGCCCAATTACAGCTTCAGCAAGATCGCCGCCGAGTCGGTCTGCACGTGGGTCGCTGACCGGTATGGCATTCCGCTGACGATCATCCGGATCTGTTCCACCTATGGGCCCGAGGGCGGAGCGCCCGCTGACCGCCTGGAGATGATGTTGGCGGGCAAGCCGATTCGGCTCCACCCCGACAAGCCCAACAACTACAACCCGATCTACGAGGACGACTACGTCCGGCTCGGCATCCGCGCGATGGAGGTGGCCGCCACGCCCCCGGTCACCGTCAACTGGGCGGGCAGCGAGACCGTCAGCGTCGAGGACTATTGCGCATACATGGGCGAGCTCGTCGGCGTCGAACCGGTCTTCACCTACACCCCCGATGCCCACACACCGCTGTGGCCCGATGTGACCCGCATGCACGACATCCTCGGCACAACGAAAATTCCCTGGCGCGAGGGGTTTCGACGCATGATCGCCGCGCGTCATCCCGAGATCGAGCTGTCCGGAGGATCGAATTGACATTGCCGGGAACGCCTTCCGACCAGGTCGACGGAGTGCTCGCCGCCGGGCGCGGCGAGATCGGCACCCTGTTCGTCTCCATGGCGCGTCGACACCCGGACGGCCGCGACGCCGAATACCTGCGCTGGCACACCCTGGACCACCGGCCCGAACAACATCGGCTCGCCGGCGTGCGCGCCTCGCTGAGGCTGGTCTCGACCCCCGCCTGCCGGGCGGCTCGCGCACACAGCGATGCGGCCTTCGACGAGATCGACCACGTGATGACGTATTTCTTCACCGATCAGGGCGGGCTGACACCGTTCCTCGAGCTGTCCTCGGCGCTGGGGAGCGCCGATCGCAAACTGCCCCTCCTGCCGCCCGTGCAACGCGGTGTCTATGCGGTGGCGCACAAGGCTGCCGCGCCGCGCGTCAAGATCGGCGCCGACGTGTTGCCGTGGTGGCCGTCGCGGGGCGTTTACCTCCTTCTGGAGTCGGGCTCCACGCCACCTGAGGACGTGCTCGACGTCGACGGGCTCGGCGGCTTCTGGTCGGTCGCCTCGCAAGACGTCGACGCCCGGCTCGCAAGTGCCCGCGCCGGCCAGCTGCTCACGTACTGCTTCCTCGACGACGACCCGGTTGCGACTGCGGAACGGTTGCGACCAGTCCTCGATGCCCGCTGGCGGCACGGTGGGGTCGAACCGCTTCTCGCCGCCCCGTTCTACCCGATCGTGCCCTACCAATGGGATCGCTATGTGCCGTAAGGGGTTTGAATGCGCGTCGGCTTGATGGTCGGTTCGGACAAGGAGCGTCGCAGAGCGGACCGGCTCAGCGGCCTGCTGGAGGACGGCCTGACCGCCGAGGCCGACGGCTTCGCGTCCTTCTGGGTTCCGCAGGTGCCTGGCTACCTCGATGCGATGACGGCCGTCGCTCTGCTCGGGCACGTCACCGACCGCATCGAGATCGGCACGGCCGTCGTCCCACTGCAGACCCGTCACCCGCTGATCCTTGCGCAGCAGGCGCTGACCACCCAGGTCGCGTGTGCCGGCAGGTTCGCGCTCGGCGTCGGCCCGTCGCACCACTGGATCATTTCCGACCAACTCGGACTGCCCTACGACAAACCGGCACGGCTCGTCTGCGATTACCTCGACGTGCTCGACGCGGCGTTCGCCGGTCCGGGCGCAGTGGCGGTCGACAACGGCCACTATCGCGTGCACAGCCCGATCGACGTCACCGACGCGTTCGAGATGACGGTGCTCATCGCCGCACTCGGACCGACGATGTTGCGGATCGCCGGCGAGCGCACCGGCGGGACGATTCTGTGGATGGCCGACGAACGGGCCATCGGCGACTACGTGGTCCCCCGCATCACCGAGGCCGCCGAGTCTGCAGGGCGTTCCGGAATCCGCGTCGTGGCAGGCGTTCCCGTCGCTCTTTGTTCCCAGCGCGACGTCGCAGACGCCCGCTCCTATGCCAGCGAAGTACTCGGGCACGCCGACTTCTCACCGAACTATGTCCGGCTGCTCGAGCACGGCGACGCCACCGACGTCGGGGACACCATGGCCGCGGGTGACGAGTCGACGGTCCTTGCGCGGCTGTGCAGGTACCGCGATGCCGGTGTCACCGATCTCGCGGTCCGGGTCGTTCCACTCGGTGACGACGCCGCTGCGCGGAGCGCATCGCGACGGCGCACTCAGTCTTTCGTCGCGTCGCTGGTCCCGGAGTTCGCCTCGGGCGCATAGGCGCCCATGAACTCGACGGGCACTCCGCCCATCGTGCAGAAGAACAGATCTACGCCGGGCGTGCCGGTGTCGAACACCGTGACGTCGTTCGCGAAGCGTTTGGCCGCCTCGCGCGTGTGCTGGAACTCGTCGGTCAGGAACGACAGTGCCGCCAATCCCTCCGGAACTTGAGCGCGCAGGTGTTGAGGCACGTCGAGGACCTCGATCAGGCCCGCGTCGCCGGTGCCGACCATGGTCACATCAGCACCGTCGGACGGCGGCCAGCCCAGCGTCCTCTCCAGGACTTCGCTCGGCACCCGCAGCTCGAAGGCCACCTCCATCCCGATGACGTCGGTCAGGAACGCGACGAAGGTCTTGGCCGAATGGCTTCGCATGACGACGTGGTGCAGTTGCTTGCCCATACTTAGATAGTTAGACATGCGTTAACTATTTGCAAGGGTGAATCTGACTGCTAATGTGCCACTGTGCCGAAGAGCAGTGCGGCTGCTGTTGCTGACAGTGGTCAGCGCAGGGCGTCATTCCAGCGGGCGAGGTCCACCGAGACGAAGCGGTCGCTGGTGCAGGCGGCGATGGCGCTGTGGAGAACGAACGGATATGCGAAGACGACGGTCGCCGATATCTGCCGGGCGGCAGGCGTCTCCCGAGCGCTGTTCTACTTCTATTTCCCGGCCAAGGAAGACGTGCTGTTCGAGGTCGGCCTGCTGTCCACCCGCGCCGCACAGAAGACGGTGCAGCAGGAACTGGCCGGCGACTACGACGTTGCGGCCGTCATCACCAAGGCGTTGCGCAGCCTGGAGCGTTCGATGGCGCGCAATCCGCGCGACCTCGTCGTCGAGACCATCCTCGAGGGCTACCGCCAGGAGCAGCGCATCCTCACCGGTGACCGTCCCGCCGACGCCGACGCCGACATGTTCGGCGAGCTGTTCGCCAAGGCGAAGGAGGACGGCAAACTCGCCGCGCACGTCGACGTCGCGCACCTGTCGAGACTCGCTCAGATGCATGTCAGCGAGGGCGTTCGGCACTGGGCGCTCGGCGGCTATGGCAAGCGATCCTTCGCCGACGTCGTGGCCCGCGACATCGGCGCACTGATCATCGGATTCAACCAGCAGCGCTGAAGAGTCGAAGGAGACACATCATGGCGTGGGATTTCGAAACCGACCCCGAGTACCAGAAGGAACTCGACTGGGTCGACGAATTCGTCCGTGAGGAGATCGAACCGCTCGACCTGGCGTTCCCCCATCTGCAGTTCACCCCGCCGGACGACAACCGCCGCAAGGTCATCGACCCGCTCAAGGAGGAGGTCAGGCGGCGCGGCCTGTGGGCCACGCACCTCGGGCCGGAGCTGGGCGGCCAAGGCTACGGGCAGCTCAAGCTCGCCCTGCTCAACGAGATCCTCGGCCGGTCGCAGTGGGCGCCGATCATCTTCGGGTGCCAGGCTCCCGACACTGGCAACGCCGAGATCATCGCCCACTACGGCACCGACGAGCAGAAGAAAAAGTATTTGCGGCCGCTGCTCGACGGCGAGCTGTTCTCCTGCTATTCGATGACCGAGCCGCATGCCGGCGCGGATCCGACGCTGTTCACGACGCGGGCGGTCCGCGATGGTGACGACTGGGTGATCAACGGCTGGAAGTTCTTCTCGTCCAACGCCAAGACCGCGTCCTTCCTGATCGTCATGGTGGTGACCAACCCAGAAGTCAGTGCCTACCAGGGCATGTCGATGTTCCTGGTGCCCACCGACACCGCGGGTGTGAAGATCGTCCGCAACCTCGGCCTGCACGGAGAGCGAGAAGGCGACGGCTCACACGCGCTGATCCACTACGACAACGTGCGTGTGCCTGCCGAAGCACTGCTCGGCGGAGAGGGTCAGGCGTTCGTCATCGCCCAGACCCGTCTCGGCGGCGGCCGCATCCACCATGCGATGCGAACGATCGGAATGGCGCGAAGTGCGCTGGACATGATGTGCGAGCGTGCTCTGAGTCGAGAAACCCAGGGCAGCCGACTGTCCGACAAGCAGTTCGTACAGGGCTACATCGCCGATTCCTACGCCCAATTGCTCCAGTTCCGGTTGATGGTGCTCTACGCCGCCTGGGAGATCGACAAGTACAACGACTACAAGAAGGTTCGCAAGGACATCGCCGCCGTCAAGGTGGTCATGCCGACCGTGCTGCACGACATCGCCTGGCGGGCAATGCAGGTTCACGGCGCCCTCGGCGTCACCGACGACGTGCCGTTCATGTCGATGGTGACCGGCGCGGCGGTGATGGGGTTGGCCGACGGCCCGACCGAGGTGCACAAGGCCACCGTCGCCAAGCAGGTGCTGCGCGACTACCAGCCCAGCGACGACATCTGGCCGAGCCAGTGGATACCGCGCAAACGCGAGGCGGCGCAGCAGAAGTTCGCCGAATACCTCGATCACCAGGTGGGAAACCTGTGAGCACCGACCCATCCGCTCTCTCGCGAGCAGCGACCAGATCGACACGGCACGACTCGCCGACTGGATGGACAGCCAAGGTCTGCCCGGCGAGGGTGAACCGCTTGCAGCCGAATTCCTCTCCGGCGGAACGCAGAACGTGATCTACCGGATTCGCCGCGGCGAGCACGACTGCGTGCTTCGCATGCCGCCGCCGGATGCACCGCCCGACCGCGACAAGGGCATCCTCCGCGAGTGGCGGATCATCGAGGCGCTCGACGGGACGGACGTGCCGCACACCGCTGCGGTCGGCGTCTGCCCCGACGCTTCGGTGCTCGGCCGACCGTTCTACTTGATGGGATTCGTCGACGGGTGGTCGCCGATGGATCTCGACCAGCGGCGGTGGCCCGAACCGTTCGACAGCGACATGGCCGCACGCGGTCAGCTGGCGTACCAACTCGCCGAGGGCATTGCGCTGCTGTCGAAAGTAGACTGGAAAGCCAAGGGACTGCAGGACCTTGGGCGTCCTGACGGTTTCCACGACCGTCAAGTCGATCGGTGGATCGGGTTCTATCGAGCGGATCAAAGGCCGCGAGATCGACGGCCTCGAGGTGGCCACGAAATGGCTGCGCAGCCACCGCCCACTCGACTTCATCCCGGGCTTGATGCACGGCGACTACCAGTTCGCGAACGTGATGTACCGCCACGGCGCGCCTGCGCAGCTGGCTGCGATCGTGGACTGGGAGATGGGCACTGTGGGTGATCCGAAGCTGGACCTGGGATGGATGGTGCAGAGCTGGCCCGAGGATATGGATATGCCGTCGGCGATGAGCTATGTCGACATGCGCGGAATGCCTTCGCGCACAGAGGTGATCGACCACTACGCCACAGTGTCCGGCAGGCAGGTCGACGACCTCGACTACTACCTGGTGCTGGCGAAGTGGAAGCTCGCGATCGTGCTCGAGCAGGGTTTCCAGCGTGCAGGTGACAACGAAAAGCTGCTGGCCTACGGCCCCGTCATCGTCGACCTGATGCGATCGGCCGCCGACCTCGCCGAATCCAGCGACTACCGGTGATTCGCGCCGCGGTCTGCCCGGAATACGGACCGCCGGAGGTCGTGCGGGTCACCGAACAGCCGTTCCAGCCTCTCCAATCGGCACACGTGCGCGTGAAGGTGTCCGCGGCGTCGGTGAACTATCCCGATGTCCTTCTCGTCGCCAACCGGTATCAGATCAGTGTGCCGCCGCCGTTCGTCGTGGGAAGCGAGTTCGCGGGTGTCGTCATCGAAGTAGCAGATGGGGCAGACGGTTTCGCCGTCGGCGACCGGGTGACCGGAACGCAGATGTTCGGGGCGTTCGCCGACGAGGTCACGGCGGTGACGGGAGTTCTCACGCGCACCCCCGACGGAATAGACGACCGCACCGCGGCAGCGTTCGGAGTGGCCCATCGGACGGCGTATCACTCACTGCGGTCGGTCGCGCGCGTGGGCCAGGGTGACGACGTCATCGTGCTCGGTGCGGGCGGCGGCGTCGGCCTCGCGGCCGTACAGCTGGCCGTTGCGCTCGGCGCGGACGTCACCGCCGTCGCCTCATCAGCCGAAAAGCTCGAAGCGGCAGGCTCATACGGCGCAACCCACCTGATCGATCACCGATCGGGCGACCTGCGCGCCTGCCTGCGGGAGGCACTGCCCGACGGCGCGGACGCCGTCATCGACCCCGTAGGGGGCGACCTGTCCGTACCGGCGCTGCGTTCGTTGCGCCGCGGTGGCCGGTTCGTCACCGTTGGTTACGCGTCGGGCGTCATCCCGAGCATCCCGCTGAACCTGGTCCTGGTGAAGGGAGTGCGCGTGCTGGGCTTCCAGTTCCAGGACGTCGCGCAGGACGAGTTCGGGCGCAACGAGCACGAGTTGCGCGAACTACTCGTCACCGCGCAGGGTCACGCCGCATATCGGCGCGGTCTACCCGCTCGCGCGGACCGCGGAGGCGCTCAGGCATGTCGCCGACGGAAAGGCTGTCGGCAAGGTGCTGATAGACCTCAACTCGCCGGAATGAGGTCCGCGGCGACCGACGGCTTCGCCATCACACCGCAGCGGAAGGTCTCGGTTGCGGCGACTGCGGCGGTGTCAGCGGCGGCGGTCAGCGCCTGACGCTTGAAGGCGCGGGCCGCGGCGCTGAGCCGATGTGCGACCGGTCCGATGCTGTCATCCAGTTCGGCGGGCCAATTCTCGCCCCAGAGGGTGACCTCGGTGAGGCCCTGTTCGAGCGCTCCGAGCACGCCTTGCCGCACCCGCTCGTCGCTGGTGAACAGATCGGCCGCCACGGCCACCGTCTGCGGGTGCGGACGTTCGGACCACAGCACAAGGGCCGCTTCGAGATCCGACGTCTCGACACCGAGGATGTGCAGCGGCCGCTCGTCGGTCCGATCGGCCAGCAGCACGGTGACGTCCCAGCCGGCCATCACGCGGTCGTACATCCAGCCGCCCGCGAACTTGACCGCGTCGGCGGCGTTGGCCGCCACCACGTCGAGCCGGTATCTCATGTCGACCTCCGCGGCGCCAGAGCGGCTTGAAGAGACTGCGCGTATTCCGTGAACGCCTCGGTGAGCGGTATTGACGGGTCGAGCAACCATAGGGTCTCCATTCCGTTGATGAAGGCGAGTATCTCGACGGCTTTGGTGGCCGCGTCGCAGTCCGGGCGGTACTTCCCGACCCGCTGGCCGGTTTCGATGTTGCCGGTCAGGATGTCGATGGCGGCGCGATAGCGCTTGTGCAGCCGGTCGTGCAGTGGCGCGTCGGCAGCGATGTTCTCGACGAGCAGCACCGTGAACGTGCCGACCAGTTCGGGCGCGCGGTCGAAGCGTTGGGGCACCCGCATGATCTCGGTGATCAGATCGCCGGACTGGTAGTCAGCGTGAATGGCGTCGTCCTCGTCGCGGGCGTCGAGCACCGCGTTGAGAAGCTGCTCTTTGGATTCGAAGTGGTGCAGCAGTCCGGCCGGGCTGACCCCCGCCTCCTTGGCGATCTGGGCCAGCGAGGTGCCGCGCCATCCGTTGCGCGCAAGCAGCCGCTCGGCGACGCCGAGAATGCGCTGACGACGGTCTTCGCCTTTGGCGAGGAGCGTCTCGTATGGCCGGGCTGCCACGGATCTCCTTTGATCAAACCAACCTAGTGAACACACACTAGGTAGGTTTGCGCGCTGTGACAAGGGTCTCAATCAAACAAGGTTTGGTTCGCGCTCACACCGCAGGTCAGCGCGTTTGTCAGGCCAACAGCACCTACCGGCCGGCCTCCCGTTCGCTAGGCGACCAGCTCGACGAGCGTCGCATTCGCCGTGCCGCCGCCCTCGCACATCGTCTGCAGCCCGTAGCGAATGCCGTTGTCACGCATGTGGTTGAGCATCCGCGTCATCAGCACAGCACCCGAGGCGCCGAGCGGATGTCCGAGCGCGATCGCCCCTCCGAGCGGGTTGAGGCGCTTCTCGTCGGCGCCGGTCTCCTCGAGCCACGCCAGCGGCACAGGTGCGAACGCCTCGTTGACCTCGAAGACGCCGATGTCGTCGATGCCGACGCCGGCCTTGTGAAGCACCTTCTCGGTGGCAGGAATCGGACCGGTCAGCATGAGGATCGGATCTGCGCCGGTGACCACTCCCGCCCGGTACGTGGCGATCGGGGTAAGCCCCATCGTCACCGCGTTCTCGGCGGTCATCACGAGCAACGCGGCAGCGCCGTCGGAGATCTGAGACGAGTTGCCGGCATGGATGACACCGTCGTCGGTGAAAGCCGGCTTGAGCCCGGCGAGCTTCTCGACGCTGGTGCCGCGCCGCACCCCCTCGTCGGCGACGATGGGTTCGCCGCCGGTGAAGACCGTGATCATCTGGGTCTCGAAGGCGCCGCTGTCCTGCGCGGCGGCCGCGCGCTCATGTGACTGCACCGAGTACTCGTCGAGCCTGCCGCGGGAGAATCCCCACTTCTGGGCGATCATCTCGGCAGAGATGCCCTGGTTGAACGAGAAGTCGGCGTAGCGCTCGAGCACCTTCGGCCCGTAGGGCATACCGGTGGCGCGCGCGGAGCCGAGCGGAACCCGGCTCATCACCTCGACGCCACCGGCGACCACGACATCCTGCTGACCCGACATCACCGCCTGCACGGCGAAATCCAGAGCCTGCTGGCTCGATCCGCACGCACGGTTGACGGTGGTGCCGGGGATGTGTTCGGGCCACCCTGCAGCGAGCACCGAGTAGCGGCCGATATTGCTGGACTGGTCGCCGACCTGCGAGACGCAGCCCCAGACGACGTCGTCGATGATGTCGGGGTCGACGCCTGCGCGCTCGACGAGCGCGGTGAGGACGAGGGCGGACAGGTCGGCGGCGTGCATCTCCGACAGTCCGCCGTTGCGCTTGCCCACCGGCGTGCGAACCGCTTCGACGATGACCGTTTCACGCATGAGCCGTCTCCATTCCTAGTCAGCGTAAGCCGGGCCGATGGCACCCTGCTCGCGCAGCTCGGCGATGTCGTCGCGGCCGAATCCGAGTTCTGACAGAACCGCATCGGTGTGCTGGCCGAGCCCGGGCACGGCGCCCATCGGCGGATCGTATCCGTCGATGACGGGCGGCGGCAGCAGCGCCGGGATGTGTCCCTTGGTGGATTCCACCTCGCGCCAGCGGTTGCGGGCGGTCAGTTGGGGATGGACGACCACCTCGCTGGGCAGGTTGTAGCGCGAGTTCCCGATGCCGGCCGCATCGGCGACCGCCTGAATGTGTGCGAGATCATGCTGGGCGCACCAGGATCCGATCGCCTCCTCGAGGATCTCGCGGTGCGCGCAGCGGCCGGGATTGGTGGCGAAGCGCGCATCCTCTGCGAGGTCGGGCCGGTCGATGATCTCCGTGGCGACGCGCTGCCATTCCCGGTCGTTGGTGGTGCCCAGCACCACTGTCTGCCCGTCGCGGGTCGGGAACGCGCCGTAAGGCGCCACGGCTGGCGAGCCGACGCCCAGCGGCTGCTGGTCGATTCCGGAGTGCTGGGTGTAGGTGAGCTGGTAGCCCATCACGTCGGTCAGCACATCGAACAGGCTCAACCCGACCGCGGGTGCGGGACCCTCGCGTCGGTCGCGCGAGAACAGCAGCGCCAGGATCGACAGGGCGGCGTAGAGGCCCGTGGTGAAGTCGGCCATCGCAGGTCCCGGCTTGGCGGGCATGCCGGGATACCCGGTGACGGCACACGATCCGCCTTCGGCCTGGATCAGCAGGTCGTAGGCGCGCTTGTGCGAGATCGGGCCGCCTGGGCCGTAGCCGTCGATCTCGACGGGGATCACGTTCGGGTGCCGCACGGCGAGATCGGCGGGCGAAAGACCAAGGCGTGCGGTCGATCCAGGCGCAAGGTTGGACACCAACGCATCCGCGTTGTCCAACAGGCGGTGCAGAACGTCGATACCGGCGGGCGACTTGAGGTTCAGCGTGACCGATTCCTTGCCGCGGTTGCACCAGACGAAGTGCGCCGCGAGGCCGCCGGGTCCGTTGACGACGTCGTCGTAATCGCGGGCGAAGTCACCGCCCTTGGGGTTCTCCACCTTGATCACCCTGGCGCCGAAGTCGGCGAGCACACGGGTGCACATCGGAGCGGCGACAGCCTGTTCCATGGCCACGACGGTGACGCCTGCGAGCGGGGCGGTCAAATGACCATTCCGCCGTCTACCGGCAGCACCTGCCCGGTGATGTACGACGCGGCATCCGACGCCATGAAGACGAAGGCACCCGCGACCTCCTCAGGCCCCGCCCAACGCTTCAACGGGATGCGGTTCATCATGTTGGCGGCGAACTTCTCGTTGGTGCGGATGGTCTCGGTCATCGGTGTGGCGGCAAGCGGCGCCAGGGCATTCACCATGATGCTCTTGGACGCGAGTTCGCGCGCCAGCGATTTGGTGAAGCCGATCAGCCCCGCCTTGGCCGCCGAGTAGTTCACCTGGCCCAGCGTGCCGGTGAGCCCGGCCGCCGATGTCACGTTGATGATGCGACCCGTGCCGTCGGTCGGGATGAACGGGAGCGCAGCCTGCGTGCAGTGAAACGTGCCCATGACGTGCACGTCGAACGTCAGCCGGAACGTCTCGTCGGTCAGCTTTGCGAACATGGCGGGTGACGTGACGCCCGCGTTGTTGACCAGGATGTGCAGCGCTCCCCCGCCCAGCCCGGCGGCCTGCTGCGCCGCGGCATCCGCGGCGGCGCGGTCCCCGACGTCCAGCGCACACGAGTCGGCCTTTCCACCTGCGGTGCGAATCCGCTGCGCCACAGCGGAAGCCGCGTCTGCGTTGATATCGGTGACCAGAACCGCCGCGCCCGCTTCGGCAAGGGCAGCCGCGACGGCCGCCCCGATACCACCGCCGGCGCCGGCACCTGTGACCAGCGCGGCGCGGCCAGACAGATCGAAGTAGCCCATCAGTAGCTCCTCGGCATTCCCAGCACGTGCTCGCCGAGGAAGTTGAGGATCATCTCCTGGCTGACCGGTGCGATCTTCATCAGGCGCGCCTCGCGGAAGTAGCGCGACACGTGGTACTCCTCCGAGTAACCCATGCCCCCGTGCAGCTGCAGCGCGCGGTCGGCGGCACCGAAACCGGCGTCGGCGCAGAGATATTTGGCGGTGTTCGCCTCGCGACCGCACGGCTTGCCGTTGTCGTAGAGCCATGTCGCCTTGCGGAGCACGAGCTCGGCGGCGTCGAGTCGGGCCAGCGAGTCGGCGAGCGGGAATTGGAGGCCCTGGTTCATGCCGATCGGCCGGTTGAACACCACGCGCTCATTGCCGTACTTGACGGCCTTTTCCAATGCCACCCTGCCGATTCCGAGCGCTTCGGCGGCGATCAGCATCCGCTCGGGGTTGAGCCCGTCGAGGATGTATTTGAAGCCCTTGCCCTCCTCGCCGACCCGGTCCTCGACCCCCACGACCAGATCGTCGATGAACAGCTCGTTGCTGCTGACGGCGTTGCGGCCCATCTTCTTGATCGGACGAATGTCGACGTGGTCGCGGTTCAGGTCGGTGAGGAACAGCGTCATGCCGTCGGTCTTCTTGGTCACCTCGTCGAAGGGCGTGGTGCGGGTGAGCAGCAGGATCTTCTCGGACTCGCCCGCCTTGGAGATCCACACCTTGCGGCCGTTGATGCGGTACTTGTCGCCTTCACGTTTGGCGAACGTCGTGATGCGCGAGGTGTCCAGTCCCGCACCGGGTTCGGTGACGCCGAAGCACACATGAAGGTCGCCGTTGACGATTCGTGGCAACGTCGCTGCTTTGAGTTCGTCGGAACCGTGCTTGACCACCGGCTGCATCCCGAAAATCGTCAGGTGGATGGCACTGGCGCCGTTCATCGCCGCCCCGGACCGCGCGACCTCCTCCAGCAGCAAGGTGGCTTCGGTGATGCCCAGCCCGTGGCCGCCGTACTCCTCGGGGATCGTCATGCCCAGCCATCCGCCGGAAGCGATCGCGTCGTAGAACTCCTGGGGGAATTCGTGCGCCAGGTCTTTCTTCATCCAGTACTCGTCGTCGAACTTCCTGCACAATTCTGCGACGGTCGTGCGGATGATCTCCTGATCCTCGGTCAGCTCGAAGCTCATACCCCCGGACACGTGTTCTCCTTTTATCGCATGACTATTTCGGCGTGCTCGGTCGCGCTGAGCGTTACCAGGCACGCCGAAATCGCTCGTGGCACTCAGTCCTTGTTGCCGGTCAATTCTTTTGCGTTGGCCGCGAAATCGGCGAAGCTGGCGCCGCCGTGGTCGTGCTTGGACAGGGCTTGGATGGAGACGTCGTGGTCGCCTGCGGCTTTGCGCAGCGCGCCGACGGTGGCCTGTTCTTTGGAGATGTGGGTGAACGGGTCGAAGTGATACCAGCGGCAGGCGTTCTCGTAGGTCATCTTGTTGATCTCGGCGTCGGTCGCATGGTGCTCTTTGAGGACCTCGTCGAGCTGTTCGGGGGCCCCGGGCCACATCGAGTCGCTGTGCGGGTAGTCGGCTTCCCAGCAGATGTTGTCGATACCGACGTCGTTGCGCAGCTGCACCCCGACATGATCGGAGATGAAACAGGTCAAGAAGTGCTCCCGGAACACCTCGCTGGGCTTTTTGCCCTTGAAGTCCTGCCCGGTCCACGTCGAGTGCATCTCATAGGTGCGATCGGCGCGCTCCAGGAAATACGGAATCCAGCCCGTACCGCCCTCACTCAACGCGATCTTGAGATCGGGGTACTCCTTGATCGGCTTGGACCACAACAGATCCGCGGCGGCCTGCACGATGTTCATCGGCTGCAGCGTGATCATCACATCCATCGGGGCGTCGGGGGCGGTGATCGCCAACCGGCCCGAGGACCCGATGTGCACATTGAGCACCGTGTCGGTGTCCACCAGCGCGTCCCACATCGGCTTCCAGTAGTCGAAATCGTGGAAGCTCGGATACCCCATTGCCGCGGGGTTCTCGGTGAACGTCAACGAATGCACACCGCGCTTGGCGTTACGCCGGATCTCCCCGGCACACGCCTCGGCGTCCCAGATCACCGGCAACGTCATCGGGATGAACCGCGCCGGATACTGCCCGCACCACTCCTCGACATGCCAGTCGTTGTAGGCCTGCACCAACGCCAAGCTGAACTCGGGATCCTCGGTGGCGAACAACCGGCCCGCGAACCCCGGGAACGACGGGAAACACATCGAGCCCAGAATGCCGCCGGCGTTCATGTCCTTGACCCGCTCATCGACGTTGTAACAACCCTTACGGATCTCATCAAGGCCCTGGGGCTCCAGCCCGTACTCCTCCTTCGGGCGGCCCGCCACCGCGTTCAACGCGACGTTGGGGATCACCACGTCACGGAACTGCCAGGTGTCACTGCCATCGGGGTTGTGCACCAACCGCGGCGCATCATCGATGTACTTCTTGGCCAGATGATTCTTGAACATGTCAGGCGGCTCGACAATATGGTCATCGACGCTGATCAGGATCATGTCGTCCTTGTTCATGGGGCTCCCTTCCCTCTCATAGTCAACCGTAGTCGCCGCACTGTTCTCTATCCAGGGAAACTAGCTTCTCGTCGTGAGAGAATCAATCTCCGACGACGATAATCCCACGGTAGCGCGGGACAAACGTTTGGTGCGGTGCTCTCTTCGGCTGCGGGGGATTGACCATCGCGGGAAAAGATGGAAATGTATTAGTCGGAAATGAGAACCTGATTCTCGCTACCGAGAGGACAAGGCCGTGCGAGTGCCTCCGCTGCCCGCGGATCAGTGGGACGACGCCGTCGACCGCGCCCTCGCCGTCATGCTTCCCCAGGAACGGCGCAACCCGGAGAATGCGAGCAACATCCTCGGAACGTTCGTCAACCATCCGGATCTGACGAGGGAGTTCCTGAAATTCAACACCCACCTGCTCTTCAACTCGACGCTGCCGCCGCGGCTGCGCGAGCTGGCCATCCTGCGAGTGGCACACCGCACCGACTCGAAGTACGAGTGGGTTCAGCACGTGAAGATGGGGCGCCGCGAAGGGCTCACCGACGACGACATCGCGGGTGTGCAACGCGGTGAGACCACCGACGCCTTCGACCGCACGGTGCTGGCCGCGACGGACGAACTTCTCGACACCTACGAACTGTCGGACGCGACCTGGGCCGCGCTGGGCGAACAGTTCGACAAACGACAGCGGATGGACTTCGTGTTCACCGTCGGGTGCTACGTCACCGTGTCAATGGCATTGAAAACCTTCGGCGTTGAGCTCGAACAGGAGAGGTAACGAAAGTGGCATTCTTCAAGAAACCGGATGTCGGTAGCTGGACTGAGAACTGGCCGGAACTCGGCACTGCTCCGATCAACTACGAGGATTCCATCGACCCCGAGCACTACAAGCTCGAGCAGCAGGCGATCTTCAAGAAGACCTGGCTCAACATCGGACGGGTCGAGAAGCTGCCGAAGAAGGGCAGCTACTTCACTCGCGAGATGCCGTCGGTCGGACCGGGCACGTCGGTCATCATCGTCAAGGACAAGACCGAAACCGTCAGGGCCTTCTACAACATGTGCCGCCATCGCGGAAACAAGTTGTTGTGGAACGACTATCCCGGCGAAGAGGTCTCCGGCACGTGCCGTCAGTTCACCTGCAAGTACCACGCGTGGCGCTACTCCCTGGACGGTGACCTGACGTTCGTCCAGCAGGAGGGTGAATTCTTCGACCTGAACAAGTCGCAGTACGGGCTGGTTCCGGTCCGTTGCGAGGTGTGGGAGGGCTTCATCTTCATCAACTTCGACAACGACGCGATTCCGCTCAGGGAATACCTGGGCGAATTCGCCAAAGGTCTCGAGGGCTACCCGTTCCACGAGATGACCGAGCACTACAGCTACCGCTCGGAGATCAACGCCAACTGGAAGTTGTTCATCGACGCGTTCATCGAGTTCTATCACGCACCGATCCTGCACATGAAGCAGGCCGAGAAGGAGGAGGCCGAGAAGCTGGCCAAGTTCGGCTTCGAGGCCCTGGCCTACGACATCAAGGGCGACCACTCGATGGTGTCGTCCTGGGGCGGTATGAGCCCGCCGAAGGATCTGAACATGGTGAAGCCCATCGAGCGGATTCTGCACAGCGGCCTTTTCGGCCCCTGGGACCGTCCCGACATCAAGGGCATCCTGCCCGAAGAGTTGCCGCCGGCGATCAACCCGGGACGCCACAAGAGCTGGGGCACAGACTCGTTCGAGTTCTTCCCCAACTTCACGCTGCTGTTCTGGGCGCCGGGTTGGTACCTGACCTACCACTACTGGCCGACGGGCGTCGACACACACATCTTCGAGGCCGACCTGTACTTCGTGCCGCCCACCAACCTGCGACAGCGGCTGTCGCAGGAACTCGCCGCGGTGACGTTCAAGGAGTACGCGTTCCAGGACGCCAACACACTGGAAGCCACCCAGACACAGATCGGGACGCGGGTGGTCACCGACTTCCCACTGTGCGACCAGGAGATCCTGCTGCGCCATCTGCACAAGACGGCGTGGGACTACGTCAACCGGTACAAGGCGTCGCTGGCGAACGGGAACGGTTCGACGACCACTTCCTCGACCACCGAGAGGGATCACGCCAATGTCTAAGTTGCCGGAGGAGTTCGCGGACCTCGAGCGGTTCGCCGACTGGTGCCTGCCCACCGAGGAAGAGCGCTACCAGAAGCGGCTGAACTCTACGATGGCCGAGATGGGTGAACTGTATGACGCGGGCTTGGAGCGGCTCGAGGACATCATGGTCTACGTCGACGCCCGCTTCCCGCTCAAGGGAATGCCGGACGACGCCAAGGCACTGGTGCACCTCGGTCAGTCGATCGTGATGGTGAGCTTTCCCGTCGAGGTGTGGAAGCAGCCGCGCGTGCTGGACAGTGGCGCTTCGTATATTCGACTGGTGAAGGAGCCGGTGGTCTGAGCGTGCTGACACTGCGAGCAGCGGGTCTGCTCGACGTCGACGCCGGAGAGATCATCCGGCCGGGTGTCGTGCGCATCGACGGCGACAGGATCGTCGGCCTCGGTGAGGGCGCGCAGGGCGCGGACGATCAAGTCGTCGATCTCGGTGACGCCATCCTGCTGCCCGGGCTGATGGACATGGAGGTCAACCTCCTGATGGGTGGGCGGGGCGAAAACCCGGGCCTGTCACAGGTTCAGGACGACCCTCCCACCCGGATGCTGCGAGCGGTGGGCAACGCCAGACGAACTCTGCGCGCCGGGTTCACCACCGTCCGAAACCTCGGACTGTTCGTCAAGACCGGCGGCTACCTGCTCGATGTGGCCTTGGCCAAGGCCATCGACGCCGGCTTGATCGACGGACCCAGGGTGATCCCCGCGGGCCATGCCATCACCCCAACGGGCGGGCATCTCGACCCGACGATGTTCGCGGCGTTCATGCCGGGAGTGCTGGAGCTGACGATCGAGGAAGGCATCGCCAACGGGGTCGACGAGATCCGCAAGGCGGTGCGCTACCAGATCAAGCACGGCGCGCAGCTGATCAAGGTCTGCGTATCGGGCGGCGTGATGTCGCTGACCGGGGAGGCCGGCGCCCAGCATTATTCGGACGAGGAGCTCCGCGCCATCGTCGACGAGGCACACCGCCGCGGCCTTCGGGTCGCCGCGCACACCCACGGCGCCGAGGCCGTCAAGCACGCCGTCGAGTGCGGAATCGACTGCATCGAGCACGGCTTTCTGATGGACGACGAGGCGATCAAGATGCTCGTCGACAACGATCGGTTCCTGGTCACCACGAGGCGCCTGGCCGAGGCGATGGACATATCGAAGGCACCGAAGGAGTTGCAGGACAAGGCTGCCGAGATGTTTCCCAAGGCCCGCACGTCGATCAAGGCGGCTTACGAGGCGGGCGTGAAGATTGCCGTCGGCACCGATGCGCCAGCCATCCCACACGGGAAGAACGCCGACGAGTTGGTGACCCTCGTCGACTGGGGTATGCCCGCCGATGCGGTACTGCGCGCGGCGACCGTGGTCGCAGCGGATCTGATCAACAAGCCCGATCTCGGCAGGATCGCCGAGGGCTATCTCGCCGACCTCATCGCGGTGCCAGGAGATCCGTTGTCCGACATCACCGTTACCCGCAACGTCAACTTCGTCATGAAGGGCGGAAAGGTTTACAGGAATGACACAGCCGACACGGACTGACGACCTCGTCGAGATCCAACAGCTGCTCGCGAAGTACGCCGTCACCATCACCCAGGGCGACCTCGACGGGTTAACCTCGGTGTTCACCCCCGACGGCACCTACAGCGCGTTCGGATCCACCTACACGCTGGCCCGCTTCCCCGAACTCGTCGACGCGGCGCCGAAGGGACTATTCATGACCGGCACGTCGCTGGTGCACCTCGACGAGGGTGACCCGGACAAGGCGACCGGAACACAGCCGCTGTGTTTCATCGAGCACTCCAAGCACGACATGCGCATCGGCTACTACAACGACACCTACGTCCGCACCGACGACGGCTGGCGGCTGAAAACCCGCGCCATGACATTCATCCGGCGCAGCGGGGATCACGACTCCGGTCGCCCGCACGCGATCGGAAGGCCCGAAGCGGGATGACCGACCTCTTCGAACCCGCCGCATTCCGCACCGCACTGCGGACCTGGCTCGACGAGAACGATCTGGCCCCGCCGCCGGGCGACGACTCCCTCGACGCGCACCAGGCGCAGCATCTGCGCGTGCTGAAGGCGTTGTACGACGCGGGCTGGATGCGGTACGGCTGGCCGGAATCGGCGGGCGGTCTCGGGGGACCCGACATCCTGCGCGCCATCGTCGGCGAAGAGATCGTCGGCCGCGGAATCGACCATCCCGGGCCCTATTCGATGCTCGACGTGCTGACCCCGACGATGATCGACTACGCCCGACCGGAACTGGCGACGGAAATGGTGCCAAGACTGCTGTCGGGCCAGGAATCCTGGTGTCAGGGCTTTTCCGAACCCGGCTCGGGCAGCGATCTGGCCTCGTTGACGACACGCGCCGAGCAGCGCGGCGACTCCTGGGTGATCAACGGGCAGAAGGTGTGGACCAGCTTCGCGCAGTACGCGACGCGGTGTGTGCTGCTCACCCGGACCGGCGGGCCCGAGACGCCGAATCATGAGGCCATCACCGCGTTCTTCGTCGATTTGGACTCCCCGGGGGTCACCGTGCGCCCGTTGCGCACCATGCACGACATCGACGAGTTCTGCGAGGTGTACTTCGACGATGTCGAAGTGCCTGCCGATCGCATGCTCGGTAATCCCGGCGACGGTTGGCGACTGGCCATGGACCTGCTGCCGTACGAGCGCTCGACCTGCTTCTGGCAGCGGATCGCCTACCTGTACTCGCGCTTCGACGCGTTGATAGCCGAGGTCAAAGGCCAAGGCCAGGCAGTGGATTCGGATATGGGCGAGACATATCTGGCTCTGCACACGCTGCGCTGCCGATCGCGGGCCACGCAGCACCGTCTCCAGGACGGTCAGAAGCTGGGTCCGGACACCTCGATCGACAAGGTGCTGCTCGCGGGCGCCGAACAACGCCTGTACGACACCGCACGCGATCTGCTGCCCGGCGCAATCGAACTCGACGACACCGCGTGGCGCACCGAGTACCTGTATTCGCGTGCGGCCACGATTTACGGCGGCACCGCCGAAGTGCAACGCAACATCATCGCGCGCCGCCTGCTGGAACTCGGGAAAGAATGATGGTGGCGAAAGACTCTGAACTCGACCTGCTCGAAGACGGACTGCGTAAAACCATGCTGTCGAAGTCCGGACCCGACCTCGACGCGGCGCTGACCGAACTCGGCTGGGCCGAGATGCTGTCCGACATGCCCGACGTAGCGGTCCCGATGGTGTTCCGGCTGCTCGGCGAAACAGGTTCGCACGCTTCGGTTCTCAACGACGTGGTGCTGCAGTCCTCGCGACGGCCGCCGGACGGGATTCCGGTGCTCCCCTTCGCCGGCGGAATCCAGGTGGTATGGGAGCGAGCCGCAGCCGATGAAATCGACCAATGGGTACTCGACAATTCGACGGCACTCGACGTGCTCGGAGGGCTGCCGCTGCGCCGAGTGGATGAGGGAGACCTGCTCCGGCTGGCCGAGGGCCGCCGGGCACTGGCCTGGTGGCTGGTCGGGTCGGCACGGGCGATGCTGCGCCTCGCCCGTCAGCATGCGCTGGACCGGGTGCAGTTCGGCAAGCCCATCGCGTCCTTCCAAGCCGTGCGGCACCGGCTGGCCGAGACATTGGTGGCCATCGAGGGCGCCGAGGCGACACTGGGCCTGCCCGGTGAAGACAATCCCGACCTCACCGCGCTGCTGGCCAAGGCGGCGGCGGGTAAGGCTGCGCTGACGGCGGCCAGGCACTGTCAGCAGGTGCTCGGCGGCATCGGCTTCACCGAGGAGCACGACCTGCAGCTACATGTGAAGCGGGTGCTCGCCCTCGACGGATTGCTCGGCAGCTCACGCGAATTGACCCGCAAAGCGGGCGCGGGTCTGCGGGCCCGCGGCTCAGCGCCCCGTCTCGCCAACCTGTAGCCCGGCGAGCAGACGCAAAGTCGCACTGTTTAGTTGCATTTCGTGCGAGTTAGCGTCTGCTCGCGTTGGGAGGTGCACTTATTTGCGGGGCAGCCCGAGCAGTCGCTGGGCGATGATGTTGCGCTGAATCTCGGACGTGCCACCGGCGATGGTGCCGCCGAACGATCTGAGGTACCGCTCGAACCAGCCGGCCCGGTAGAGGTCGAGGTGAAACGCCGAGTAGGGCCCCGAAACCGCCGGGTGGCGCAGCGCCTCGGGTCCGATGGCATCCAGTGCATACTCCGACGCCGACTGCTGCGCCTCGGAGCCGAACAGTTTCAGCACCGAGAGCGCTCCGGCATCCTCGTCGCCGCGGGCGGCCCTGGACAACGCGATCGAGCCGAGGAGCCGCAACGCCTGGTTGTCCATCACAAGCCTCGCGTACGTGTCGCGGTCGAGCGCGGTGTCATGCGGGTAGTCCTCGACGAGCTCCTGAAGTCGATCGGCATAACTGAGCCACAACATGTTTCGCTCATGGCCGAGCGATCCGCTCGCCACCCGCCAGCCCTCGTTCAGAGGTCCGACGAGGTTTTCGGCTGGCACCCGCGCGTCGTTGAAGAACACCTCGTTGAAGTCGAGATCGTTCTCGTCGCACGCCGATGCGAACGGTCTGCGCACGACTCCGGGCAGGTCGGTGGGGATGATCAGCGCGCTGATGCCCTTGTGCCTCGGCGCATCCGGGTCGGTACGCACAAAAGCGAGCAGCACATCGGCGTCGTGCGCCCCGGACGTCCACACCTTCTGCCCATTGACGACGAAGTGGTCCCCTTCGCGGACCGCTCTCGTTCGCAGCGACGCCAGATCCGAACCCGCACCCGGTTCACTCATGCCAAGCGATGCGGTCATCTCTGCCCGCAGGATCGGCACCGCCCACTTCTGCTGCTGCTCGCCGGTTCCGTACGAAATCAACGAGGCGGCAATAATGCCGACACCTTGGGGGTTGTAGGTCTGGTAGACCCGCCGTCGAGAGAGTTCCAGTTGAAACGCGTACTGCTGCAGGATCGTCGCGTTGCGACCGCCGAACTCAGGCGCGTTGCCGGGAACCAGCCAGCCGTTGTCAAACATCAGCCGTTGCCAGCGACGAGCCCATTCCGGGACATCGCTACTGGACCACGATCGATCAAGCGCTTCGGTCTCGGGCGGCAAATTCTCGTCGAGGAAGGCGACGAACTCGGCGCGGAACGCTTCGACGTCGGCGTCAAAATTCAGCTGCACGGCACCCCGGCCCGTCCTCGCAAATTGTGGAGGTCTTCCCCCATGATCAGAAGGAGAATAGTATTCTCATGTTGCGAAAGTTACAATCTCAGACACGTTGGCCGCGAGGGAGTCGAGGACCGCAATGGCAAGGCGTTCTCCGGTACAGTCAGTCCATGTTCTCACCAATCGGCAAGCACCTGAGCCGCCGGTGACAAGCCCCAGCGAAGAACCGGCCTGGAAGCAGCGCGCGGTCGAACGGTCGATCAAGACAGCGAAGCTACGGGCCGCTCAGCGAGTTCAGCGATTCCTCGATGCCGCCCAGGCGATCATCATCGAGAAGGGCAGCACCGACTTCACCGTGCAAGAGGTGGTCGACCGCTCCCGCCAGTCACTCCGCAGTTTCTACCTGCAGTTCGACGGAAAACACGAGCTTCTGCTCGCCCTCTTCGAGGACGCGCTCAGCCGATCCGCTGACCAGATCCGCGCGGCAACCGCCAGCCATGACGATCCGATGGAACGGCTGAAGGTCGCGATCCAACTGCTGTTCGAGTCGTCGCGGCCCGATCCCACGGCGAAGCGGCCCCTGTTCACCGATTTCGCGCCCCGCCTGCTGGTATCGCATCCTTCCGAGGTCAAGATCGC
Source organism: uncultured Actinomycetota bacterium (assembly GCA_963786995.1). Taxonomy (GTDB): domain Bacteria; phylum Actinomycetota; class Actinomycetes; order Mycobacteriales; family Mycobacteriaceae; genus Mycobacterium. The sequence goes on from CAWBBH010000016.1 coordinate 87,753, forward strand.
GCATGCGCCGCTTCTCGCTCTGCTCACGGAGTTGATGGAGGACGCGGCCGCGGCAGGCAAGCTGCGGCCGAGCATCAGCCCCAAGCGGATGGCGGCGATGACGATGCAGACCGTCATGTTCAATGCCGCGCAGTCCACGGGCGATGAGGACGACGAGGCCGGGCACCCCATCACCGCCGACGAAGTGTGGGATTTCTGCTCTAAGGGCTTCGCCGGCTAGTTGAGAATTACGTTCTCCTAGCCGAAGAATTCGGCTTACACTGACGGCTGTGCCCGATCTGTGGAGCGATCTGCTCGAGTGCCTCGAACTCGCGCCGGCGCCGGCCGACGGCACTGCGGCGGCAACTGGATCGGCGGCATTCCAGGGCCGGAACCAACAGCTCGAGTACCACCGCGTGTTCGGCGGCCAGCTGCTCGCGCAGTTCATCCAGGCCGCGCGCGGCGTGTGCCCCGGTAAGACGGTGAAATCGCTGCACACGGTGTTCGCCAGGGAGGGCCGCGCGGATCGACCGGTGACCTTCGAGGCGATCCGCCATCACGAGGGTCGGTCGTTCGCGACGCTGACGATCACCGGCCGCCAGCAGACCGCCGACGGCGAGATCCGGGTGCTGGCCACCAGTTCGATCTGCATGCATGTCCTCGAGGACGGACCCGAGCACCAGGAGGTCGCCGGGGCTCCGCCAGTACTCGGGCCTGAGCATCGCCTCGCGTTGGACCTCATCCCCTGGGAGACCCGCGCTCTCGACGACCTCAACTCGACCGCCACCGGGCCGCCGGAGTTCGAATTCTGGATGCGCACACCGGAAGTCGATTCGGCGCTGGCGCCTGCGCTCGCCGCCTACGCAACCGACCTCACGTTGATCGGCACCGCACTGCGGCCCATGGAGGGGCTGGGTCAGCGCGGTAACGGGACGCAGTTCACCTCCGCCGTCACCTCCCACACGCTGTGGTTCCACCGGCCGTTTCGGACCGATGAATGGTTGCTACTTCGGCAGCACTCTCCCCTGCTGGCCCACGGCCGTTGCTTCGGCCGCGGCGACGTCCTGACCGACGACGGCGTTCTGGTCGCGTCGTACGCCCAAGAAGCCCTCGTGAGGGTGGCCACGTGAGTCACACCAGCAACATGAGAAGCGCGTTCTACTAAGCGGAGAGTACAAATTGCGAAAAAGTATCGTCACATTGACACCCATGCGACGCTGGTGACAGAGTTTGTGAGACAGTTGTAGTCCATATGTCTTATGCCGCCGCCCCGGTCTCTGCGAAAGGCGACACCGTGACCGCCAGTACCACCGAACCCGCCATCAGCGACGTGTACTTCGACCCGTACGACATCGGCATCAACGCCGATCCGTACCCGACGTTCCGGCGGCTTCGTGAGGAAGCGCCGCTGTACTACAACGAGCAGCACGACTTCTACGCGCTGAGCCGCTTCGCCGACGTGAACAAGGCGTTGGTGGACCATGAGACGTTCAGCTCGGCGCGCGGTGCGATCATCGAGCTCATCAAGGCCAATATCGAGATTCCGCCCGGCACGGTCATTTTCGAGGACCCGCCGATCCACGACATCCACCGCAAGCTCCTGGCGAGGATGTTCACGCCCAGGAAGGTCAACGCACTCGAGCCGGTGATCCGTGACTACTGTGCGCAGAGCCTCGATCCGCTGATCGGTGCCGACCGGTTCGACTTCGTCGCCGATCTCGGCGCGCAGATGCCGATGAAGGTGATCAGCGCGCTTCTCGGTATCCCCGAGGACGACCAGGAGATGATCCGCGACCACGCCAATGCGCAGCTGCGCACCGAGGCCGGCCAGCCGATGAAGCACGAAGAAGGCGGCGCCATGGTCCTTGGCGAGATGTTCGAGACATACATCGACTGGCGCGCCGAGCACCCGTCGGACGACATCATGACCGAACTCCTCAACGCCGAATTCGTCGACGAGACCGGCACCACGCGCGACTCTGACCCGCCAAGAATTGCTCACTTACCTCAACGTCGTCGCCGGGGCAGGCAACGAGACCACGACGCGGCTGATCGGTTGGGCGGGCAAGGTTTTGGCCGAGCATCCCGACCAGCGCCGCGAGCTCGTCGGGAACCCGACGCTGATCCCGCAGGCGATCGAGGAGCTGCTGCGCTTCGAACCTCCCGCACCGCATGTCGCCCGGTACGTCACGCGCGACGTCGAGTTCCACGGGGAGACCGTGCGCGAGGGCAGCGTGATGATGATGCTGATCGGCGCCGCGGTGCGCGACCATCGTCAGTTCCCGCCCGATGGAGATGTGTTCGACATCCACCGCGAGGTCCGCCAGCATCTCGCGTTCAGCGTCGGCACGCACTACTGCCTCGGCTCCGCGCTGGCCCGGCTCGAGGGACGCGTGGCTCTGGAGGAGATCCTCAAGCGATTCCCCGACTGGGAGGTCGACATGACCAGCGCGACGCTCTCCCCCACATCGACTGTCCGCGGCTGGGAGTCCATGCCCGCCGTGCTCAAGTGAGATCCTTTCCGTTAACGACGAATTGAGGTTGGAATATGACTGGACGTGTTGAAGGCAAGGTCGCTTTCATCACCGGTGCGGCCCGTGGACAGGGCCGGGCCCACGCGGTACGCCTTGCGCAGGAGGGTGCCGACATCATTGCCGTCGACATCTGTAAGCAGATCGACAGTGTGCAGATACCGCTCTCCACGCCCGAGGACCTGGCCGAAACCGCCGACCTGGTCAAGGGGCTCAACCGTCGCATCTACACCGCCGAGGTCGACACCCGCGACTTCGACGCGCTCAAGGCGGCCGTCGACACGGGCGTCGACCAACTGGGTCGGCTCGACATCATCATCGCCAACGCCGGTATCGGCAACGGCGGTGCAACGCTGGACAAGACCAGCGAGGGCGACTGGACCGACATGATCGACGTCAACCTCGGTGGCGTCTGGAAAACGGTGAAAGCCGGTGTGCCGCACATCCTTGCGGGCGGCCGCGGCGGTTCGATCATTCTGACCAGCTCGGTCGGCGGCCTGAAGGCCTACCCGCACACCGGTCACTACGTGGCTGCCAAACACGGCGTGGTCGGCCTGATGCGAACCTTCGCTGTCGAACTCGGCGCGCAGAACATCCGGGTGAACTCGGTTCATCCGACCAACGTCAACACGCCGCTTTTCATGAACGACGGCACCATGAAACTGTTCCGCCCGGACCTGGAGAACCCGGGTCCCGACGACATGAAGGTCGTCGGCCAGATGATGCATACACTGCCGATCGGCTGGGTGGAGCCGGAGGACATCGCCAACGCCGTGCTGTTCCTGGCGTCCGACGAGTCCCGCTACATCACCGGGGTCACGTTGCCGATCGACGGCGGTAGCTGCCTCAAGTAGCCGTTGATGACGCTTGCGGCGCTGTCGATCCCCCAGGGCTGGGACGGCATCACACCGGGCTGGATGACGACGGCGCTCGCCCCGCGCCACCCCGGCGCCGTGGTCGACGGCGTGCGGGTCGCGTTGCGCGACGACGGCACGAACAAGCGGGCCCGCCTCGAGCTGACCTACTCGGCCGGCTCGGGTCCCGCGACCGTGTTCGCCAAGGCGGTCGACCCGGACCACGCCGACCTGGTCGCACTGACCAGCGGCCTGTATCACGAGCCGCGGCTGTTCGCCTCGGGAGTGGTTCTGCCACTGGATCATCCGACTGTCTACGCGGCGCTCATCGACGAGGAGCGCAGAGACTTCTTGTTGATCATGGAGGACGTCGTCGGCCGCGGCGCGGACCCGCGTGATTCCACCAGGCCGATGACCGTCGAGCAGGTCACCAACGGCGTCCGCGGGCTGGCCAGGCTGCACAGCGCGTTCTGGGGTGACCGGTTGACCGGTAACCCTGCGCTCGACTGGGTGGAGCCGTTCGTCGCGTTCGAGGGGATGCAGTACGCACCGCTGCACATCGCCCACGAGCGGTTGGGTGACACGGTGGCCGCCGAGGTTCTCGGGCTCACCGGCGAGCAACTGTTCATCGACATCTGGTCGCGCTACATCGGGACGCTGACTGGATCTTCTACGTCAACGCCGACCCTCCTGCACGGCGACCCGCACATCGGCAACACCTACGTGCTGCCCGATGACGACGTCGGCTTCCTCGACTGGCAGATGGTGCGCCGCGGCAACTGGTCACTGGATCTCGGCTACTTCCTGCAGGGCGCGTTGACGATCGAGGACAGGCGTCGCAACGAGCGCGAACTGCTCGACGAATACCGGGCCGCACTGACGTTGCCGGGCAGCGAAATCCCGAGCCCCGACGACGTCCTGCTCCGCTACCGCGCCTCGGTCGCACACGGGTTGGCCATCTGGATGGCCACGCTGTCGGGCGGCGACGCCTGGCAGAGTCCGGAGATCTGCCTGGCGCTGGCGCAGCGCTACGCCGCGGCGTTCACCGACCTCGACACACGCGCGGCCATTGACGCCATCGGCTAGCGCGCTAGTGTTCGCGCCGTGGAGACATTCGAAGGCCGCGGAGCGGTAATCACCGGCGGCGCCAGTGGCATCGGGTTCGCCTGCGCACAGGAGTTCACGCGTCGCGGTGCGCGCGTCGTGCTGGCCGACATCGATCAGTCCGCGCTCGACGCGGCCGTCGAGCGACTGCGCGGCGACGGCGCGGAGGCGCACGGCGTCATCTGCGACGTCACGAGACTGGACGCCGTCGAGCACCTGGCCGACGAGGCGTTCCGCCTGCTCGGCGAGGTGAACCTGGTGTTCAACAACGCGGGCATCGCGTACGGCTCCCCGATCGCCGACGTCACTCACGGCGACTGGCGATGGGTCATCGACGTCGACCTGTGGGGGCCCATCCACGGCGTCGAGGCTTTCCTGCCCCGTCTCATCGAGCAGGGCGGCGATCGCCACATCATGTTCACGTCGTCGTTCGCGGGCATGGTCGGCAACGCGGGCCTCGGCCCCTACTGCGTCGCCAAGTTCGGCGTCGTCGCGCTGGCCGAAGGCCTGGCACGTGAGCTGAAGGGCGAAGGGCATCGGGGTCTCGGTGCTCTGCCCGATGATCGTCGACACCCCCCTGATGGCCAACTCCGAACGGTCGCGAAGCAACGACTACGGCATGCGCACCAGCCACACCGACGACGTCGTAGCTGAACTGACGTCGGTGATGACACCGACCGACGCCGAAGTGGACGCCGACGACGTGGCGCGCCTGACCGCCGACGCCGTCGTCGCCAACCGGCTGTACATCTTGCCGCACCAGGCCTCCCGCGAGTCGATCCGGCGGAGGTTCGAACGCATCGACCGCACCTTCGACCAGCAGGCCGCCGAGGGCTGGACTCACTGAGTCACTCAAACCGCCCGGGTTGCGGCCGCCCGAGTGGTTGCATGGAACCCGTTCGGCGGCGAAACGGGGTGGGTATGAGGCGACTCAACGGTATGGACGCCATGCTGCTGTACAGCGAGACGCCCAATCTGCACACGCACACGCTGAAGGTGGCGGTGATCAACGCCGCCGAGTACGACGGCGACTTCACGTTCGAGGTGTTCCGCCGGACCGTTGCGCGCCGGCTGCATCTGCTCGACCCGCTGCGCTACCGCCTCGTCGACATCCCGTGGAAACTGCACCATCCGATGTGGATGGAGAACTGTGAGGTCGACCTCGACTACCACCTGCGCCGGGTGCAGGTGCCCAACCCCGGCGGGCGGCGGGAACTAGACCAGGTCATCGGTGAGATCGCGAGCACCCCGTTGAACCGCGATCGGCCGCTGTGGGAGTTCCACTTCGCCGAGGGGATGGCCGAGGACCGCTTCGCACTCATCGGCAAGGTGCATCACACCCTGGCCGACGGAGTGGCGTCGTCCAACCTGTTGGCGCGGCTGATGGATCTGGCCGGCTCGGCGCAGGACGAGCGCGACGACTACACCACCTGTGCGATGCCCTCACACGCCGAACTCCTGCAGAACGCCGGCCGTGAACACGTTGCGAACATGGCCGCTCTACCCGGCCTGTTGCGGGATGCCGTCAAGGGGTTCACCCGCGTCCGCCGACGCTCACGCGAGCACGGCGAGCACCCCGACATGGCGAAGATGTTCAAGGCACCGCCGACGTTCCTCAACCACGTCGTCTCGCCAGTGCGAACGTTCGCGACGGCGTCGCTGGCGCTCGCCGACGTCAAGGAGACGGCCAAACACCTCGGCGTGACGTTCAACGACATCGTGTTGGCAACGGCGGCGGGCGGGCTGCGAGAACTGTTGCTGCGCTATGACGGTCGGGCCGACCGGCCGATCCTCGCGTCGGTGCCGGTGGCCACCGACAAGTCGATGGACCGGATCACCGGCAACGAGATCGGCGGGCTGTCGGTATCACTTCCCGTCCACATCGACGACCCGTTGGAGCGGGTCCGGCTGACATCGGTCGCGGCGTCGCGCGCCAAGGAGAACTACGAGCTGATGGGCCCGCAACTGCAGGGCAAGATGATGGAGTACCTGCCGCCGTCGTTCGCGCCCGCGTTGTTTCGGTGGCAGGCGAAACGCGCCGCCCACAACAGCATCATGAACGTGGCGGTGTCCAACGTTCCCGGCCCTCGCGAGCGTGGACACATCGGCGGCGCCCCGGTGAGCGAGATCTACTCGATCGGGATACTGTCCTCGGGCAGCGCGTTCAATATGACCGTCTGGAGTTACGTCGATCAGCTCGACATCTCGATTCTGTCCGACGACCAGACGTTCGACGACGTGCACGAGGCCACCGACGCGATGATCCACGCGCTCACCGAGATCCGGCGCGCGGCGGGCCTTCCCGCCGAACTCAGCACCGTCGGCACCGCGATGGCGCCGGTCCGGCCTGCCGGTTAGCCCAGTATCGGCAAGCGTCGCTTGCGCGCCAGTTCGTCGAGCGCGGCCTGCATCAGCTTGCGGATGTGTGCGTCGACGGCCTTGAGGTCGGGATCCTCGCCGAACTCCGCGACCACGTCGATCGGATCCAGCACCTGAGTCACGATCTTGGTGGGCAGCGGCACGTTGGGCGGGAAGAACACGCTGAGTCCGAACGGGAAGCCGAACGTGACCGGCAGGATCTCGGCTCGTAGCCGCTCCAGCCCCAAGCGCTTCGCCAACCAATTCCCGCGGGTGAGGAACAGCTGTGATTCCTGCGCGCCGATCGATACCATCGGCACGATCGGAACTCCGCTTTCGACCGCGGTCCGCACGTAACCGGTCCTGCCGGCGAAGTCGATCTTGTTCTCGAACGTCGGCCGATAGGAGTCATAGTCGCCGCCGGGAAACACCAGCACTAGCGCGCCTGCGTGCAAGGCCTTCTCGGCGTTCTCCCGGTTAGCCTCGATCACTCCCACGCGATGCAGCCAATCGCCCATCGGCCCGACGAAGAGCGCGGAGTGCGCAAGCGTGAACACCGGGCGGTCGAAGCCGAACTTGTCATAGAAGGCGGGTGCGAAAACGAGCACATCGGGGGTGAGCATCCCTCCGGAGTGGTTCGACACGAGCAGCGCGCCGCCCGCCGGCGGAACGGCCTCGAGCCCGCGTACCTCCGCCCGGAAATAGCGCTTGACGATGGGGCCGACCCACTTCTTGACCTGCTCGGTGAATGTGGGATCCCACTTGGCGGCCTCTTCGCCGCCGATGGAGTCAACGTCTTTGTCGCCCATAGCTTCCCCTACGTCCTATTGTTTTCAACGCATACCCACAGTGGACGTCGAGTACCCACCAGACGGACTACCTGCGAATATGATACTCTCTTCAACTGAGAATGTCATTTCCATACAGAGGGGGAAAAGTGACGGACACGGTTCTCGTCACGGGCGGTTTCGGCCTTGTGGGGTCGCAGACCGTCAAACGGCTGGCCGCCGACGGCCGGCGGGTGGTGGTCGCAGACCTCGACACTCCTGCCAATCAAAAGAAGGTGAAGGGTCTGCCCGACGGCGTCACGGCGCGGTGGGCGGACCTGACTGATGCCTCCGATGTCGACCGACTCGTATCCGAGGTGTCGCCCTCGGCGATCGTTCACCTGGCCGCCGTCATCCCGCCGGTGCTTTACCGCAAACCCGGACTCGCGCGCAAAGTCAACGTCGGCGCCACGGTGGCGTTGGTGCGCGCTGCAGAGGGGCTGCCGAAACCACCTCGGTTCGTTCAAGCCTCGAGCAATGCGGTCTACGGATCGCGAAATCCTCATCGGGTCACCGATATGGTTCGCGCCGACACACCCCCACGGCCCATCGATCTCTACAGCGGAACCAAGCTCGAAGCCGAGGAGTTCGTGCGGGCCTCGAGTTTGGAGTGGGTGGTGCTGCGGCTCGGCGGGGTGCTCAGTCCAGACTTCAGTGCCTTGCCGCTCACCGCGGACGCAATCTTCATGGAAAGCGCCTTGCCTTCGGACGGACGCCTCCACACCGTCGACGTCCGTGACGTCGCAACGGCATTCGCGGGTGCCACCACCGCCGACGTCGCGCGCGAAATCCTGCTGATCGGTGGCGACGACTCCCACAAGCTGCTGCAAAAACAGGCGGGGCCCGCGCTCGCCGGGGCGCTGGGACTGCCAGGCGTACTGCCGGAGGGTCGCCCGGGTGACCCGGACAACGACGACGGCTGGTTCCTCACCGACTGGATGGACACCGAACGGGCCCAGCAGGCGTTGCGCTTCCAGCACCACTCGTGGCCGGACATGCTTGTCGAGATGCAGGAACAGGTGGGATGGAAACGCCATATGTTGCGGCCCGTGGCGCCGTTGGCTCGGCTGTTTCTTGCGCGCCGCTCGGCCTACCGGAACGCACCCGGCCGCTATGCCGATCCGTGGGGAGCTATCCGCGCCAGGCTGGGCGAGCCGGGGTTGGACGCGCAACGGTCGGGCGATTAGCCGGGACCCAATTGGTAGTCGCCGGTATCGGGATTGTGGTGCCATCCGCTTGCGGCCTGCGTTCCGCCGTCGACGTGAATCGTCTGACCGGTGATGTAGCTGGACATGTCGGAGGCCAGAAAGACCGCGGCTCCGGCCATTTCGTCGACGTGTCCAGGGCGCGCCATGGGGATCATGTGCCTGGCCCCCTCGGGCAGTCCGTCCGGCGAGACGCGCAGCAGCCCTTCGGTGACGGTCAGGTCCGGCGCCAGCGCGTTGACGCGGATGCCCTGGGTGGCGAGTTCCAGCGCCGCCGTCTTGGTGTAGTTGATGACGCCCGCCTTCGCGGCGGCGTAGGCCGCGTACCCGGGTGCTGCGCGCACGCCCTCGATGGACGTCACGTTGATGACGCTGCCCGGCAGACCTTCCGCCACCAGCCGCCGACACACCCGCTGGGTGCAGAGGAGCACATGCCGAAGATTCGACCGGTACAACGCATCCCATCCGTTCTCGGTGGTCTCCAGCAGTGGTGAGGCGAACACGCCGCCTGCGTTGTTGACCAGGATGCTGACCGTACCGAGCTCGTCGACGGTGCGCTCGAGCGCCGCATCGACCTGTTCGCTGTCGCGGACATCGGTCACCAGACCCAGGCCGCCGAGGCGCTCGGCCGTCGACGCGCACGTGTCGGGGTTGCGCTCCCAGATCGCGACGGTGGCGCCGAATGCCGCGAGGCCCTCGGCGATGCCGCGGCCGATACCCTCTCCCCCTCCGGTGACGACCGCGACGCGGCCGGTCAGCAGGATGTTCGACGGATCGATGGTCACTCCAGTGAGTTAACCAGTCTTGGTGGTGCGGATGCCAAGGCCCGCCGGAGCGGTGCCGATGATGCCCTGATCGGCGAGTTCGGCGATCTCATCGTCGCCGATACCCAGCGACGAGAGCACCTCGTGGTTGTGCTGCCCGAGAAGTGGTGCAGGCGTCCTGTGCAAACGCGGTGGCCCCGTCGAGATGCGCATGGGAAGGGTACTGTGCCGCGCGGTGGGGTTCACCGGATGGTCGACCCGCTCGTAGAAGCCGCGGTGCTCCAGCTGCGGAAGGTCCCCGACCCGGTGAGGCTGCATCACCTTGGCGACGGGTACGCCTGCGGCCCAGAGGGTCTCGACGATGTCATCCCCGGTGCGCGCGCCGCACCATCGGCCGAGATGGTCGTCGATCTCGCCGTGGTGTTCCCGTCTCCCCGCAGCGGTCGACAGCTCCTCGGTGGCCCAGTCCGGGTTGCCGAGCGCGGCGACGAGACCGGCCCACTGCTCGTCGGTGGCCACCGCGATCGCGACATAATCGTCGGTCCCGCCGAACTCGTCGGCTTCACTTGTCCGGTAGAGGTTCTGCGGCGCCGCGGTCGGCCCGCGGTTCCCCTGACGCTGCAACAGATTGCCGTAGGCGGAATACTCGATGACCTGTTCGGCGGCGACGTTGAGCGCCGCGTCGACCATCGCGGCCTCGATCCTGACGCCCTCGCCGGTGCGACGCCGGTGCGCCATGGCGAGCATCAACGCGTTGAGACCGTGCACGCCCGCGTTCGGATCGCCCACCGCATACGGTTCCACCGGGTTCTGGTCGGGATGGCCGGTCAGCCACGTGATCCCGGATGCGTCCTCGATCACGTAGGCGAACGCAGGTTTGTCCCGCCACGGTCCGTCGAGGCCGAAGCCCGGCATTCGCATCATGATGGCGTCGGGCCGCAGCGCCGCCACGGTGTCGAAGTCAAGGCCGATCTGGTCGAGCACCCGCGGCGTGTAGTTCTCCACGATGACGTCGCACGTTTCGACGAGCCGGTGCAGGAGCTCGACGCCGCGGGGCTTGCGGATGTCGAGCGTCACGCTCTTCTTGTTGGTGTTCAGCCCGGAGAAGATCGGCGAGCGCTCCCACCATTGCTCTTCGGTGATCGGCACGCCCGCGATCAACCGCGTGCCGTCCGGACGTGCCGTCGACTCGACGTGGATGACCTCGGCGCCCAGTTGCGCAAGCACGTGCGTGCACGACGGTCCGGCCCAGAAACTCGTCATGTCGAGCACGCGCACACCCTCGAACGGCGAAAGCGCATCAGCGGTCGTGATCCCGCGGGTTTCACGACCCTGGTTTCTCTCTCGAGAGCGGTAGCGATCGGTGTGCTCACCGAGTCGGGGCGCGGGCCGCGGCGGCCCGAGGAGATCCGGATTCGTTCGATATGGCGGACCCGGCTGGGTGAAGCCGTCACGCGGGTTGGTGACGAATGTGCGGCGTTCGGCGAATTGGTCGAACGAGGTGACGTTGGCGCCGTTGCCGACGGGCGCGTTGGGGATCCGGAATGCCGACGAGAGGTCGAGGATCTCCTCGACGCTGTTCTCGCGCACCCACGCATAGATCTCCTCGGCGTGGATGTTGGCCTGTTCGGTGATCGACAGGTCGGACCGTTCGTCGATCCAGTCGTCGTGCCCGGTCATCGCACACAGGTCGAACCACTGCTGCGCGGTGCCGCAACCCAGCGCCACCAAACCGTCGGCGGCTGTCGCCACGCCCGGAATCGTCAGCCGGCGACGGTCGCGGAACGGACGGCCCAGCGCATCGTTGAAGGACACCGAATAGTAGGTGAGGCCGAGGATCTGGGCCTCGAGCATCGACACGTCGACGAGCCCAGACTGCACGGCCATCGTGCCCGCGGCGGCGTAGGCGCCCGCCAGCCACTCGCCGATCTGGCCCGCGACGAACAGCGGCGGGCGATCCGGTGCGCCTCGGCCGAGGCCGATCACACCCCCGGACCACGCCTGCGTGGTGAACTCGGTCGCGGGCTTGTCGGCCCACGGCCCGTCGAGGCCGAACGGAGTGATCGCGGTGACGGTCAGGTCGGGGTGCGCGCCGGCCAGCGCAGCAGGTGTGAAGTCGCCCATCCCGACGATCGCCGAACCCCGCGACCACACCACCGCGTCGGCGCCGGCCACCAGGTCCCGCAACAAGGCCACGTCGTCAGGTACGTCGGGGTCGACGACCACACTGTGCTTGCTGCCCGCGAGGAAGCTGAACAGCGCGCCGTCCCCCTCTTCCGCGATCTCGGCGCCCGACGCCGACCACTGACGCAACGGATCACCCTGCGGCGCTTCGACTTTGACGACGTTGGCGCCGCCGTCGGCGAGCAACTTCGTACAGTAGGCGCCCGCGATCCCCGACGACAGATCGATGACGGTGTACCCGTCGAGTGGGAGTTGGCTCATTCCTTCTTCTTGCGGTTCGACTTGCTCAACCGGAACTCCGGCGGGAACTTCGCATCGTTCTCGTTGACCGAATCGGCGAGGCCCGCGTCGATGGCGTCGCCGAGCACGAATTCGCCTGCGTCGTGGTGCACCGTGCTGCCCATCGACTCGAACATCGCCGCCAGCACGCTGCCCATGTATTCGCCCTGAAACTGCTTGACCACCTCGAAGAACACCTTCTGCTGAAAGATGGTGTCGACGGGCCGGTTACGAGCACACGCGAACGCGTACTTCTCGACCTCGGCTTCGAGCTGGTCACGCGCGACGACCCTGTTGAGGAAGTTGCAGTCCTTCATCTCCTGCGCCGTGAACGGCCGCCCGGTGAACACCATCTCCTGAAACGGCCGCAGGCCCATCGTCAGGATCCAGGTCCACATCCGCGGGCCCCAACCGTAGTAGCGGAACGACGGGTGCCCGAACAGTGCGTCATCAGAGGAGATGACGAGATCGGCGTCCGCGCACTGATAGAAGTGCCAGCCGTAGCAGTAGCCCTTCGCCTCGACAATGCTGATCTTCTTCAGTTCCTGCAGCGCCCGGTTGCCCGCCGCGACGTTGGCGTACCACTGCCCCATCGTGGCGCCGTGGCGAAAGCTGCCCTGCGGTGGATATGTGACGTTCGGATCGTCCACACGAAGCTCGGCGAGCCGGTCGGATTCCGTTCCGGCCATGAAGTCCGGAAGGTCGGCGCCGCTGCCGAGATCATCGCCGACGCCGCGGATCACGATGACCTTGACGTCGTCGTCGACGTTCGCGCCGCGCAGCAGGTCCGCGTAGCGCAGTCGGGCCGCCGACGTCGGCGCGTTCAGATAGTCGGGACGGTTGAACGTGATCGTCGCGATCTTGGTCTCGGGGTCCTTGTCGTAGAGGACGATCTCCTCCGGCGACGGACGTTCGCCTGACGCCATCGATCGCTCGCTCAGGCCGTCGCTTCGACCGCACCATACGTGGGACTGGACGTGAGAACCTCGGCTCCGTCATCGCCGATCAGCACCGCGTCCCGCGAGAACACCGCTCCGACACCGGGTTCCCAGACGTATCCGGTGACCGCGAGCACCATGCCCGGCTCGAGCCTCTCCTGCGCACAGGTGGCGGGCAGATCCGCAGAGATCACCGGCGGGTCGAAGCCGAGACCGAGACCGTGCGCGACGGGCGTTGCAGGCAACGGCTCCCCCGCGGCCTCGTATGCCGACAGCAGATCGGTGGCGTGGCCGCCGGGCCGGCACGCCGCAATGAGGCGTGCCCACAGCTCATTCGAACGACGGAAAAGCGCGTCGGCACCGGGCACGTCACCCACCGGCCACGTCCTGCCGACCTCGCCGACATAGCCGTCGGCCAACGCGCCTGCGGACAAAGCGACCAGGTCACCGTCGGTGATCCGACCCTCGGCGGAGTCACGACGCCACGAGTGGTCCTTCGGCGTGATCCAGGCGCCGTCCTGTGTCGCCGGCGTGGTGACGCCGCCCGCCGCCATGGCCTCCATCATCGCGCCGGTGAGGGAAAGCTCGGTGACACCGGCGGTCAACTCGGCGCGCGCCGCCTCCAACGCGTGCTCGGCGACGCCGAGCGCACCGCGCAGCACGGCGATCTCGTCGGTCGTCTTGATCCGCCGTGCCGCCCGCAGTGCGGGTTCCGCGTCGACCAACTCGGCGGCGGGAAACGCCATGGGGAGCAGCTGGGCGAATGTCGGTGTCAGCGAATCGGTTCCGACCCGACGGGCGGTATCCGCACCGGGGAGCTTCTTGAGTACGTCGATCAACGTCATGGGGTTCCACGCCAACCCGTAGAGGTGGTCATGGGTGATCTCATCGGGGATGCCCTCGTCCCACGTGCTGTTCAGATGGATCTCGCCGGTCGCTCTGATCACCTCGCAGATCGGTCCGAACGGCCGGGTACCCGCGACCCAGAGCTGCGGCGCGCCCGTGACGTAGCGGACGTTGGCCTGACGGCCGAGCACGAGGATGTCGATGTCGTCGTCGGCCATCTTGGCGAGCACGCGCTCGCGCCGACCGCTACGCAACGCCTTTGCGTCAGGCAGGATTTCGAGCGCCATCAGGCCCGCCCGTACGGGGCGTAGGGGTAGTCGGTGATTCGCGTGGTGCCGTCCTCGGTGATGACCACGATCTCCTCGCTTCGGTAGCCTCCCGTGCCGTCCTCCCAGACCACCGGCTCAAGCACCAGCAGCATTCCGGCAGGAAACACGAAGTTGTCGTCGAACTCCTGGCCGAGATCGGTTCCGATCATCGGCATCTCGGCGGCGTTGGTGCCGATTCCATGCCCGAGATAGAAGTGGGGCAGCCACGGTTTCTGTCCACCGTTGGCGGCGATCGCCGGCGCGGGCCAGGTCGCCCGCGGTCGCGCCCGCCTTGGTCACCGCCAGCACGGCATCGAGGATCTCGCGCCACTTCTCGTACTGGGCGTGTTGCCGGTCCGACGGTTCGTCGCCGACCAGCCAGGTGCGGCCGAAGTCCGAGCAGTAGCCGTTGTAGGTGATGCTGACATCGGTCCACAGCACGTCGCCGCGGGCCAACTCGCGTTCCGTGGTCAGCAGCGGCAGCGCCAGGTCGCCGGTGGTGGTCCAGACGTTGCCGCTGGTCTTCGTCGTCGGCATCACCTGCCAGATCGCCTCGAGCATGTTGGCGGTGGCGCCGAGTTCGAACGCGCGCCGCACGAACGCCGCGGACAGATCGACCTGCCGCACCCCGGGGGCGAGCGCCTTCTGTACGTCGACCATCGCCTCTTCGGTGATGCGGCAGGCGTGGCGGACACACGAGATCTGGTCGGCCGTCTTGACCAGTTTCGCCGGACCGACGACCTGCGCGGCGTCCGACGGCGGGCCCGACGGGAACAACCGTGACTGCGCGCGCCGCATCGCACCGGTCATCTCGTCGACGGCGACGGTGGCTCCGGCAGGCACCAGCTCGGAAAGCAACGCCGCGAGATGCTCGACGCCCTCGTCGAACTCGAGGTACAGCGGTCCGTGCACGTGGTCGGCAGGCACCTCCGTCTCGGATACCGAGCCTTCGCGCATCGGCATGAAGAGGTGCGGATGCTCGTCGTCGACGAGCACGATGGCGACCGGCCGCTCGACATGGGAGAGCCCGGCGTCCAGCAGTCGCCAACTGGCGCCTGTGGCGTACACGACGTTGCCGTTGCCGAGAAGAACCAGCGCGTCGACGCCCTTCTCCCTCATCGAGTCGCGCAGCCTGGCGCCGCATTCGCGGTACATGCGCGAGAGATCCGGCAGATCCGGAATCTCGAGTGCGGAGCTGCCCGCTGACGCGATCGCGGTCATCGAACACCCAGGAAGTTCTTGATGTTGGCGCTGACGATCTTCGTCGCGGCCTCGGGTCCGACGGCGTCGACCACGGTCTTCAGCGACTTCTCCGAGTAACCGAACGTCGACTCGTTGTGCGGGTAGTCCGACGACCACATCACGTTGTCCACACCGATCTTCTCGATGAGTTCGAGCCCGAGCGGGTCGACCATGAACGAAGCGCACATGTGCTCGCTCCAGTAGTGCCGGACGTCATGGCTGAGCTCGTGGTTGAACATGTGCCGGTACGACGCCAGCATGTGCTCGGCGTCCTGCAGAGCCGTTGGCACCCATGCGATTCCCCCTTCGAACCAGCCGATCTTGAGGCTCGGGTGCCTGTCCAGGATGCCGGAGAAGACGTACTTGGCGAACTGCTCGCGGAACGAATCGACATTGACCATCATCCCGACGACGACGCTGTTGTGCTGACACGGCGTCTTGGGCGGCGTCTCACCGATGTGGTGGCTCACCGGAATCCCCGCCGCTTCGATCTCGTCCCAGACCGCGTCCATGTCGGTACTGCCGTAGTCGTAGATGTTGCCGTCGTCGTCCTTGCCAGGGTTGAGCGGCAGCAAGAAGGTCTTCAGGCCGAGCGACTTCAGCTCCTCGAGCGTGCTGCGGGTGCCCTTGGGGTCCCACCAGTTGATCAGGCCGACGCCGTAGAAGTGGCCGTTGCTGCGTTCCTGCAGATCGGCGATG
This sequence comes from uncultured Actinomycetota bacterium, assembly GCA_963786995.1. Lineage (GTDB taxonomy): Bacteria > Actinomycetota > Actinomycetes > Mycobacteriales > Mycobacteriaceae > Mycobacterium. The sequence goes on from CAWBBH010000016.1 coordinate 103,871, forward strand.
TGCTCGTTGTAGATGCGGAACACGCGCTCGCGCAACGACTTGTCGGGATAGTGGAACAGCGCGAGCACCGCGTTCGGGAACGCGAGCTCCTTGTCGATGCCGTCCTCTTTCAGCTCACGCACGCGGGCCTCGATGTTGTTCGACGCGGCACCGGCGAGGTCGTCGTACTGCATGAGCACGCGGCCGAAATCGCCTCCGGTCCACGCCTTGCCCTTCATGCCGACCATGTAGGCGCCGTCCTCGTACCAGATCCGCGGAGCGGCGCCCTTCAACTCCTCGGGGAAGCGTTCGTAGAAGATGTCATCTGCCACCGAGATGTGGTTGTCGGCGGAGAAGATCTCGGTGCCTTGGAGAAGATCGGGCAGGCCGTCCTTCGATGCGTGGCCCTTGCGGTACTTGGGTGCGCCGAAGCCCTCGGCGGGATACAGAGTCGCAGTTGGCGTATTCATCTTTGGTACTCCAATCGGGCTGTGGGACAGGGTCTGCGGTGACTACCAGGTCACCGGAAGTTCGTAGACGCCGTAGGCGAGCCGGTCGTGTTTGAACGGAACGTCGGAGAACGGGATCGCCAGCTTCATCGTCGGGATGCGCTTGAGCAGCGTCGGGAACACGATCTGCATCTCGGCCCGCGCGAGCTGCTGGCCGACGCACTGGTGGCGGCCGTAGCCGAAGCCGAGCTGCTGGCCGACATCGCGGCCGAGGTCGAGCTTGTCGGGTTCGGGATAGGCGGCGGCGTCCCAGTTGGCGGGTGCGAGATCGAGGATGATGCCCTCGCCGGCGCGGATGGTTTCGCCGCCGATCTCGATGTCCTCGATGGCGATCCTGCGTTGACCGGTCTGGATGATCGACAGGTACCGCATCAGCTCTTCAACGGCGTTGGCGATGAACTTCGGATCGTCGGAATCCCGCAGCAACGCTGCCTGTTCGGGGTTCTCGAGCAACGCGAGTATGCCGATGCCGATCATGTTGGCCGTGGTCTCGTGACCTGCGATCAGAAGACCGGTGCCCAGCTGTGCGGCCTCCTTGACGCTGATCTCGCCTGCGGTCACCCGCTCGGCCAGATCGGACACCGCATCCTCCGACGGGTTTGCCTGCTTCTCCTCGACCAGGTTGACCAGATACTGGTGCAGGCTCATCGCGCCCTTCTGCATGGCGTCGGCGGCCGCGTAGCGGGCCAGGCCCGCGTTGGCGTGCTCCTGGAAGAACTCGTGGTCAGCGTAGGGCACCCCGAGCATGTCGCTGATCACGCGGGTCGGCACCGGAAGCGCGAGCTTGGTGACCAGTTCGGCGGGCTGCGGGCCGGCCAGTATCGCGTCGATGCACTCGTTGGTGACGTCCTGGATCACCGGCCGCAAGGCCTCGACGCGACGGAAGGTGAACGGCTTGGACAGCATTCGGCGGAACCGGGTGTGCTCCTCGGCGTCGGAGGTGAACACCGACCGCGGCCGCTTGTTCACCGTGGACAGCATGTGCTCGTTCCAGTGCGGGAAGCCGTCCCGCCGGTCGTCGACGCTGACGCGCGGATCCGCGAACAACTCCCGCGCCACCGCGTGCCCGGTGACCAGCCACGGTGTGCTGCCATTCCAAATCCGCACGCGTGACAGCGGTTTGGTCTCGTTCATCTTGAGCATCTGCGGGGGCGGCGCAAACGGGCATCGCGCGTCGCGGTCCATCGGATAGGACGGGATGTCGGCCGTCACGTCGGAGGCGTCATCGGTCAGGGTCTCAGACATAAGCCGTGGTTCATTCCTCGATGTCGATGGCCAGGGCCGGGCAGGCCGCGGCGGCGTTGCGGACATTGGCTGCTTGTTCGGAAAGGGGGCTGTCGGTGAGCAGGAAGACGACGCCGTCGTCGTCGCGCTGGTCGAAAACGTCGGTGGCGTTGAGCACGCACTGACCCGATGACACGCATTTGTCCTGATCGACGACGACCTTCATGTCACGGCTCCTCCGAGACCGGCGCCTGCCACAGTCCGACGATCGCGTCGATCAGCCCGGAGGCGACGGCCGCCCAGGTCGTCCTCGGCACGCCGTCGCCGTCGGCGAAGGCCCGTTCGAAGTCGGCGACGGTGTGCATCATCAGGTTGCGCACCATGATGTTGCGTTCGGTCACCACGGCAGTCGGCAGATCGGGAAGGCACCGGGTGATGCCCTCGACGACCTGGACGAGCGACGGCGACGCGAGTGCGTCACGAACGACGATCTTCTGATACTCGGGGTCGGCCAGCGCCTGGGCGGCGAACCGCGCGTACCACGTCGGGTTGCCCAACTGGGCCAGATGCTCGGTCAGGGAACAGACCATGCAGGTGATCCAGTCGCGCAGTTCCGCGGAGTCGCCGATGCCGGCCACCATCCGCTCGAGCAGTCGCTCGATGGAGGCTCGGTGCTTCTGCTCGATCGCCCGCACGAGATCGGTCTTGGTGCCGAAGTGGTACCCGACCGCGGCGTTGTTTCCCTGCCCCGCCGCCTCGCTGACCTGGCGGTTCGATACCGCGAAGACGCCGTGTTCGGCGTACAGCCGCTCGGCCGCCTTCAGGATTGCCTCTTGTGTATTGCTCGCCCGGTCGGCGCGCACCGCTCTTGCAGTGGTCACGGTCACAGTCAACCCGCCGCCGGTCGTTAAGTCAAGCGACTGATTTAAAATGTCATGACTTCGCTTTCCGCGGGATCACCTTCCCTGCGACCGTGCCGCCGTCGACCGGGAGCACGGTTCCGGTCACGTAGCGAGACCGGTCGGTGGCGAAATACAGCGCCGCCTCCGCGACGTCGTCGGCGGTGCCTTCGCGTTTCAGCGGGCGGTCGCTTCGCATCGTCTCGCGGATCTTCGCCTCGAACTCCTCGAGCTTCCCGAGGTCGGGTCCGGTCGCCGACTTGCGCACGATCGCGGTACGGATGTTGCCGGGCGCGATGGCGTTGACGCGGATCTCGTAGTGCGCCAGTTCAATCGCGGCCGACTTGGTGAACTGGATGACGGCGGCCTTCGAGGCACGGTATGTCTGCACGCCGCCGCCGGCGAGGATGCCTCCGATCGAGGTGATATTGATGATCGATCCACCGCCTGCATCACGCATGTGCCGCGCCGCGTCACGAGTGCCTGCCATGACCGCGCGCAGGTTGACCGCCATGATCTTCTCGAAGTCAGCCAGGTCGTCATCGAAGAGGCTGCGGTGCATGGTGCCCGACACGCCCGCGTTGTTGACCATCACGTGCAGGCCGCCGAACCGGTCGACGGCCGTCGACACAAGGCCACTGACCTGGTCGAGTTCGGCAACATCGGCCTCGACGAACTGCGCGTCGGCGCCGATGTCCTTCGCCAGCGCCGCACCCGCGTCGCGGTCGACATCGCCGATCAGCACCTTGGCGCCCTCGGCGGCGAACCGCCGCGAGAGGCCCTCGCCGAGCCCCGACGCGCCTCCGGTGACGATCGCCACCTTGCCCTCGAGTTCGTTGCTCACCTAGCTCGCCGTCCTCTCTCGGCCCACATCGCCGAGGAAATCCAACAGCAGTTCGTTCACCGCGTCAGGCCGTTCGATCTGCGGACAGTGGCCGGCCCGCTCGACGACCGCGGAACGGCCGTCGGGAATCTGCGCGGCGATGTCGGCCGCCCAGCCCATCGGCAGCAGCTTGTCGGCCGCGCCCTCGACGACCAGTGTCGGCACCGCAATGCGCTCGTAGGCCCGCTTGCTCGACGGTAACGGCGGCGGCTCGAGCCCTGGCCGCCGGAATCTGGCCGCCGCCAACGCTTCCCACGCACCGGGAGCGATGCTCGATTCGTAGCGCCGCTGCACGTACGCCGCGTCGTCGGGGTATGCCGGGTCGCAGAACAGCGCCTCGACGATGCGTCGCATACCCGGCAGCGTGGCGTCGTAGTCGTACAGCGCGGCCGAATGCTCGTTGCGCTGGATCTCACCGCCGCCACAGATCATCGTCAGGCTGCGCGCCGACAGCAGCGGTGACTCCGCCGTGGCGTCGACGAACATGTTGACCGCACCCATCGAGTTACCGACGAAGTGCGCGGCCTCGACACCGACCGCATCGCAGAAGCGTGCGATGTGCCGGATCCGCATGCCGCGGCCGTCGTTGAAGTCGACGACTTTCGCCGACCTCCCGAAGCCGAGCATGTCGAGCGCGAGCACACGGTAGTGCGCGGCCAGCGCGGTGATGTTGTGCTCCCACCCGATGTCCGCGCTGACTCCGAACTCCCCGCCGTGCAGCAGAACGACCGGATCACCCTGTCCCGCTTCGAGGTAGCCGGTGGTCAGCCCGTCGACGACGACCGTCTTGCGTTCCGTCACGCCGTTTCCCATGCGGCGCGGGCATGCGCGAGCACCTGGGTCGCCAGCATGTCCAGTTGGCCGCGGACGGCGTCGTCGATCAGGTCACCCGTCTCATCCCAGATCTTGTCCGCGGAGTTGATCGCCACGCCGAGCGGTGTCGGCCAGGCCCGCAACGCGTGTCCGATCGACCGCAACTGACCCAGTGTGCCGACCGCGGCCTGCCAGCCGTAGGCGCAGCTGATGCAACCCCACGGGGTGTTGTCGAGGTAGACGCGCGGATCTTCACGCAGATCCTCGATGTAGTCGAGGGCGTTCTTCACCAACCCGGAGATCGCGCCGTGGTAGCCAGGCGAGCCGACGACGACGGCGTCGGCGTCGCGCAGTGCGCTGACCAGTTCGAGCGCCTTCGGGGTGCGTTCCAGCTCGTGGGGCGCGTACATCGGCAGGTCGAGTTCGGGGCCGCTGAAGAACCGGGTGCGGCCGCCCTGGCGTTCGACCGACGCCAGGCAGTAGCGCAGCGCCCGCTCGGTCGAGGAGTTGGCGCGCAGCGTGCCACCGAGGCCGACGACAAGGGGTGTGCCGCCGGTTGTCGTAGTTGTCGTCATCGTCGTTACCTACTTGATCGCAATGGGATTCACCGGTGACCCGACCGCGCCGGTCACGCGCAGCGGCGGTGCGATGAGTTGAAATTCGTAGACCCCGTCGGCGGCGCAGTCCTCGGCCAGTGCCGTGAGGTCCCAGTACTCGCCGAGCATCAGCCCCATGTCGCGAAGGCACAGCATGTGCATCGGCAAAAAGACGCCATCGATGCCCGACTGGGGGTTCTCGACCATCAGGTTGTCGGCCGCGACCGCGGCGACCTGGTGGTCGTGCAACCACGATGCGCATGTCCAGTCCAGGCCCGCGCCGGGTTCAGTGCCGTCGCGAGTCTGCAGAAACCTCGCCCACCAACCGGTCCGGACCAGCACGATGTCGCCAGGCTCCACGGTGACACCCTGCGCGCGTGCCGCTTCGTCGAGTTCGGCAGGCGTGATGGGATCGCCGAGTTCGCAGAAGGTCTGCACACCGCGCAGGCGCACGATGTCGAGCAGCACAGCGCGGGACGTGATGCCCTTGCCGTCCACCTTGTCGATTCCGCAGTGGAACGCGCCGACGCTCGTCACGGAATCGGCCGGGAACCCGTTGTAGAGCTTGTCCTCGTAGTAGACGTGGGACAGAGCGTCCCACTGGGTGGCCGCCTGCAACGGCATGATGATGATGTCGTCGTTGAAGCGCATCGGGCCGTTCGTCCAGTACTCACTGAGCTGAGTCGCCGCAGGGTTCTTCGTCCATGCTGGGCCGTACTCCGCCAGAGTGCTCGCGTCGCCACCGTCGATCGTCATGACGTGCAGCGGATTCTGCCGGAAGTGGAACGCGCCCTGCGGTCCCGATGAGCCGAAGTCCACGCCCAACGGAAAGACCTTGCCGTGCCTGACAAGGCTCGCGGCCTGTTGGACCTTCTCGGCCGTGATGAGGTTCAGCGTGCCGAGTTCGTCGGCGTCGCCCCACCGGCCCCAGTTGCGGACGTCGTCGGCAACGCGACGGAAGTCACTCCAGCTGGCCATGTTCCACCTTTCGCTTGGCCGAGATTTCGCCGAACACCCTTTCGGCGACCGAACCGCCGTCGACGAAGATCACCTGCCCGGTGATGTAGCGCGCCGCCGGGCTGTTGAGGAACAGCAGCACGCTCGCCTGCTCGTCGGAGTGCGCGGCACGACCGAGCGGCGTGGTGAACGAGTCGAGAAACTCCTGTCCGTACGCGCTGCGCAACTGGTCGAGGATGGGTGTGTCCGTGACACCCGGCGCGGTGCAGTTGATGCGAATGCCCTTGGCGCCCAAACTGCCGACGTTGGCCATCGCGTAGAGAATCAGCGCCTCCTTGGCCAGCCGGTAGCCGCCGCCGTCCTTGACCGGCTGCGGATTGCGTTCGCACCACTCGATGCCTTCGGCCATCGTCGCCGTGTCCAGTAGCCCCGCCGTGACAGCGGCGTTCTCCCGATAGGCCGAAGCCGCAAGCGACGACACGTTCGCGATCGCCGAACCCGCAGGCATCAGGGGGATCAACGACTCGGTGAAACGCCGTGTCCCCAGGAAGTTGATCGTCACCACCCGTAGCGGATCGCCGATGCCCGACGACACGCCGGCGACATTGAACAGCGCATCGACGCGCCCGCCGATGACCGCGACGGCCTGGTCGATCGAGGCCTCGTCGGACAGGTCGATTTCGTAGAACTCCTCGCACTGCAGCGCTGGGCGCCGCAGATCGAGGCCGACGACTTCTGCGCCGAGCTCGGTGAGCGCTCGGGCGACATGCTCACCGATGCCCGACGCACAGCCGGTGACGACTACACGCTTGCCGTCGTAGCGCCAGAGGTCGTCGATCCGTGCCATGTCCTACTTCGCGTCCGCTTTTGTCATTTGCTCCTCGCGTCCGCTTTTGTCATTTGCTCCTCGCGTCCGCAGTCGGATTCCTGCTGTCCCAACCCTGCCCCGACTTCAGCTTCGCCGCAGCCGCTTCGATGCCTGCGTTCATCTCGTCCATCGCCAGCGACACCTCGTTGGCGGTGTAGTTCTCCCTGCCGGTGGGCAGCCCGCCGAACGCGTAGGTCTCATCGAAGATCGGCGTATTCGACGCGGGCCTGCGCGCTTCGGCCTTCTCCAGGATCGGCGCCATCCGCTTGGCCTTCTCGGCGGCCGACTTCTCGTGGCGTTCGATGAACTCCGGTAACACTTCCTTGCCCATCAGCTCGATGGACTCCATGGTCTCCTCGTGCCGACGCGGGGTGAGCAGCAGGATCAGCTCGTCGACGCCGCTCTCCTCGTAGCCGCGCAGGAACTCCCGCACGGTGGCCGGGCTGCCGATCGGGCCGCGGTCGGGGCCGTAGACGATGCTCGGATCCTTTTCGATTTCCTCGAGGTGGCGTTTCCACACCCCGGTCCGGCCCGGCGTGTGCATACCGGTCATGTAGTAGTGCATGATGCCGAACGCGAAGAAGCCGCCACCGTTACCGAGGCGCTCGATGGCCTGCTCGTCGGTGGGCGCCACCATCATCGAGAGGTCGCCGCCGATCGCGAGGATGTTGGGGTTCATCTGCGGGGTGACGGGTGCCGCCGTCTCCTCGAACTCCTTGTAGTAGCCGTTCACCCGCTCGGTGAGCGGCCCCGGTCCGGTGTAGGCGAAACTGAGTGCGCCAAGGCCCTTCTGCGCGGCCATGGACACTGACGCCGGCCTCGTGCAGGCCACCCAGACCGGCGGGTGCGGCTTCTGCAGCGGCTTGGGCACCACGTTGCGCGGCGGCATCTCGATGTGCTCGCCCTGGAATCCGGTGAAGGGTTCTTCGACCATGCAGCGGATCGAAACCTCGAGCGCTTCCTCCCACATCTTGCGCTTGTCAGCGGGATCGATGCCGAACCCGCCCAGCTCGCCAACCGACGACGACTCGCCGGTGCCGAACTCGACACGGCCGTTGGACACGAGGTCGAGCGTCGACACCCGCTCCGCGACGCGTGCAGGATGGTTCACCTGCGGCGGCAAATGCATGATCCCGAACCCGAGCCGAATGTCCTTGGTGCGCTGGCTTGCCGCGGACAGGAAGATCTCGGGCGCGGTGGAGTGACAGTACTCCTCGAGGAAGTGGTGCTCGGTCAGCCATACCGTGGAGAACCCGGCCCTATCGGCGGCCTCCACCTCGTCGAGGCCGTCCTGGAAGAGCTTGTGTTCGTCGTCGTCACTCCACGGCCGCGGAAGTGGGAATTCGTAGAACAGCGAGATCTTCATCTGGTCACCTTTCGATGCGAATCGAGTGTCGAATCGGAGTTATTGCCACCGGTTTCCGGCAGCTGGCTTTCGATGTGCTTGGCGGCGACGTAGCCGAAGGTCATGGCGGGGCCGATGGTTGCGCCCGCGCCTGCGTAGCTGCGGCCCATGACTGCCGCCGAGGTGTTGCCCACCGCATAGAGCCCTTTCACGGCGGTGTCGTCGGTGCGAAGCACGCGGGCGAATTCGTCGGTGCGCAGCCCCCCCGATGTGCCGAGGTCGCCGAGGATGATCTGGAATGCGAAGTACGGCGGTTTGCCGAGCGGGTACAGATTGGGATTGGGCAGCGTCGGGTCACCGTAGTAGTTGTCGTATTTGGAATCGCCCCTGTTGAAGTCGTCGTCGTGGCCCTTTCGCGCCAACTCGTTGAAGCGGTCGGCGGTGCGGCGAAGCTGCGCCTGCGGCACACCGATCTCGGTGGCCAGTTGCTCGAAGCTGTCGGCCTGCTTGACGATGCCCGATTCGAGCCACGCCTTGGGCACTTTCCAGCCGGTCGGCACGGGCGCGAACGGCACCTTGGGAATCGGCAGATGGCCTCCGACCACGTACCGGTGGAACGACCGGATGTCGGTGATCAGCCAGCACGGGATGTGTGCGACACCGGAGTTCTGTCCGTCGATCATCGCGTGCGCGAAGTCCATGTAGGGTGCCGCCTCGTTGATGAAGCGCTTGCCCTCACCGTTGACGACGAACTGCGCGGGCATCATCCGCTCGTTGAGCATGAATTGCAGACGGCCGTCTGGCCAGCACATGGCGGGGAACCACCACGCCTCGTCGAGCAGGTCTGTCGCCCCGCCGACCTTCTCCCCCGCGCGGATACCGTCGCCCATCGACGCCGGATTACCGAAACTCCAGTCCTTCTCGAGCACGGGCAGGTGTTGCCTGCGCCACTCCATGTCGTGGTCGAATCCGCCCGCGGCGAGCACGACACCGCCGCGCGCGCCGATGCGGTGCTGTCGGCCGTCACGCTCCACCACCGCGCCGATTACGGCGCCGTCGACGTCGGTGATCAGTTCCGTCATCGGTGAATTCAGCCACAGCGGGACGTCGCGCTCCTTCAGGGCCAGCCGCAGGCGCGCGGCCAGCGACTGGCCGATCGCGGCAATCCGGTCTCCGAACACCCGCGCCCGCACCATCCGCCAGATCAGCTTGAACAGCACAGCCTTGCCGCGCCAATTCTGCCGCACCTGATAGAACAGCCGAAGATCCTTGGGAGCGAACCAGATCCCCTTCGGCGCCAACGCCAGCGGCTGTAGCAGGTTCTGTTCCTCGTCACCGAGCGTGCGCAGGTCGATGGCGGGTACGTTGATGGTGCTGCCGAGCTCCGAGCCGCCGGGCAGCTCGGGATAGTAATCGGCGTAGCCGGGCTTCCAGACGAACTCCAACCACCTGCTGCGGCCCTCGAGGAACTCCATCATCTCCGGAGCCTTGTCGACGTACTGACGCAGCCGGGCGTCGCTGACGAGGCCGTCTGTGATCGTCTTCAAGTAACCGAAGACGTCGTCCGGGTCGGGAACGTAGCCCTCTTTACGCTGCGACGGCGCGCCCGGCACCCAGATGCCGCCGCCCGAGAGCGCGGTGGATCCGCCGAAGTGCGCGGACTTCTCCACGACAAGGGCATCGAGGCCGGCGGCATCGGCGGTGAGTGCAGCGGTCATGCCGCCGCCGCCGGAACCGACGACGAGGACGTCGACTTCGGTGTCGAAATCGCTTCTCATGGCGCGGGAACCGCCGTTCTGACGGCGAATCCCGCGATCAGCTCGGGAGCCGCCCGGTAGAAGCGGTTCTGGGTCACATACGGACCCTGCGCAGCGAGCGCCGAGAACGCGGCCACCCAGGTGCGAACCTCGTGGGCGGAGTTGCCCGCCTCGTGCGCCATCCATGACACCGACCAGCCGTCGACATCGGAGAGATGACCACTGTCAACGATGGCCAGGAACCGGTGATCCCATTCCGGGTTGAGCGGCGCCAACGGGCTCTGGCCGTGCGCGAAGGTGTCCGCCGCTTCGATCACCGCGGCCTGACGCGCCTGGCGCTGCTCCGGCGACATCGGTTCCCCGAACACGATTCGGCCGTGTGCGGCGGGCGGGGCCGTCGCGAGGGTGGGCACCGGCGGGTCGTGGGACAGTCCGCCGGACCCGATGACGAGGACCCGCTTGTCCAGTGAAGCGAGATAGCGTCCGACCGCTGTGCCCAGAGCCCGCGAACGGCGAAGGGGGCCAAGCGGTGTGGCGACGGAATTGATGAAGATCGGGATGACCGGTTTGGCGGCCGCATCACCGAACAGGATCTGTAGCGGCTGCACCGTTCCGTGGTCGACGTCCATGCTGGCCGAGATCGCGACGTCGACGTCGGCGGCGAGCACGGCTTCCGCAAGGTCGGTGGCGATGTCCTGCGGGACGTCGAGCGGACCCTCCTGGGTTCCGTAGTCGCCGACACCGGTGGCCTTGGTGGCTATGCAGAACGGCGGCATCATCCGGTAGAAGACACCGTTGTAATGGTCCGGTGAGAAGATGACCACGAGTTCGGGGTCGTAGGCGCTGACGAACTCCCTCGCCTCGGTGAGGGCGTCGGTGATGGCGTCAAGAAGGTCCCGCGACGGTCCTGGAAGATTCAGAAGTGGGCTGTGGGACATACAGCACAGGCTCAGTGGCATCGGTACCTCCTCCCTGGGTCAGATAGAGGGCCTTGAACAGCGACGCGCTCATCTCGGGAGCGCGCGCAGCGATGCACGCGCCGGCGATACACCTGTCGGGGCGAAGGAACAGCACCGAATCCGTGTGTACGTCGAACCAGGCCTTGAGTGCGCCGGTGCGGTCGCCGACGATGACGACGTCGGGATCGTCGTGTCCGGGCCACCGCAGCTGGGTCATGGGCCGGGCCGCAACGAAGGTGGCGCCAAGGGCTTTCCAGCGCGAGAAGGCCTCGTCACCCAGTAGTGCGCGTGGATTGTTGCTCCAGCACAGCACGGCGAAACCGGTGCCCAGCACATCGTCGAGTAACACGTTCTGCCGGTCGCGGGTGTCGACCCGGGGCTGGATGAACAAGGTGCCCGTCGGCGAGTTCTCCGCGCGGGGATGGGTGTGGTGAACCGCTCCCTGTTCGTAGCGCGGCATCGGCTTGAACCGCATCTCGAGCACATACCGCTTCAAGGTGGGCACCAGCGACGCACCGTGAATAAGCTTGTCCCGCAGGGTGGCAACGCGTCGGTTCGTCGGCGAGATGACGCGGCCCACGAGCGTGGAGAGGTCGATCATCGCTCTCGCGTGCTTGCGCCGCTCGACGTCGTAGCTGTCCAGCAGCGCGTCCTCGGCCTGCCCGTTGACCACCGCGGCCAGTTTCCAGCCGAGGTTGGCGGCATCGCGGATGCCGCTGTTGTAGCCCTGGCCCTGCCACACCGGCATCAGATGCGCCGCGTCGCCCGCGATCATCAAGCGGCCAGAGCGGAATGCGCCCGCGATCCGCGAGTGGTGGGTGTAGACCCGATGCCGGATGATGTCGACCCGCTCCGGATCGGGAACCATCTGGGCGAGCATGCGCCTGACGAACGCGGGGCTGTCGGCTTCCTCGTCGGACTCGTCGCCGTGGATCATGAACTCGAAGCGGCGGATGCCGTGGGCGATCGAGATCGACACATACGGCCGCACCGGGTCGGCGCCCACTTCGCTGTTCGGATGCCCCAGCGGGTCGTTGGCGCAATCGACCACCAACCAACGCGTTGACGACGTGGTGCCGTCGAACGACACCCCCATCAGCCGCCTGGTGACGCTGCGGCCGCCGTCACAGCCGACGACATAGCGCGCCGACACGGAAGGCTGACCGTCGGCGAACTCGACGGTGACCGCGTCGGCGGCTTCCGTGCAATTCGCCATCCGGTGGCCCCAGCGCACCTCGATGTTGTCGAAACGGTCAAGTCCGGCAAGCAGTTCCGCGTCCACCATCGGCTGGACGAAGCCGTTGCGCTTGGGCCATCCGAAACGCGCATCGGGAGGCGCCATCTCGGCGAGCAGCTTCCGCTTCGAGTCGAAGAAGCGAAGGATTTGATTGGGCACGGTGTGCGGAAGAACCTGTTCGACGAGCCCGATCGACTGAAAGGTGCGCAGCGCCTCGTCGTCGAGTCCGACCCCACGCGGGTAGTCGATGAGGCTGTCGCGTTCGTCGACCACCAGTGCGCGGACACCGTGGCCGCCAAGGATGTTCGCCAGGGTGAGCCCGACGGGGCCTCCCCCGACGATGATGACGTCGTGCTGCTCGGTCATTGTCAGCGCCCCAGCAGGAAATCCACGTGCAGCCGGTTGAAGGTCTTGGGGTCCTCGTACTGGGGCCAGTGGCCGCAGCCGGGCATCACCTCGAACCGCGCGCCGGGGATCATCGACGCGATCCGCTTGCCCTCGGTGACGTCGGCGGTCGGGTCATCGCTTGTCCAGACGACGAGCGTCGGTGCGGTGATCGCGCCGTAATCGCCTGCGCCGAGCAGGTTACGGGCACGAATTTCGGGATCCTGCAGCGCCATGATGTCGCGCATCGCATCCACGAAGCCGGGCTGACGGTAGATCCGTTGCCTGCTGGCGACGATGTCGTCGTAGTCCTTGGTCTTGTCGGCCATCAGCCACTTGATCCTGGCCTGCACCGTCTCCCAGGTCGGCGCTTCGACGGCGGCCATCGACAGCGTGATGATGCGTTTCATCACCTCGGGGTCGGCTTGCGACCCCCCCGCGGTGTTCAGCACCAGCCGGTCGATCCGGTCGGGGTGGTCGATGGCGGCGCGCGACGCCACCCATCCGCCGAGCGACTCCCCGCTCAGATGGACCCGTTCGGCGCCGATGGCGTCGAACACCGCAAGCAGGTGCGAGACATAGTGGTTGACCTCGAGCGGGTGACCGGGCTTATCGGTGTAGCCGTGCCCGAGCATGTCGATCGACCACGTGGAGAAGTGCTCCGCGTGCGCCTCGAGGTTGCGCACATAGGCCTCGGCGTGACCGCCGGAACCGTGCAGGAACACCAGGGCGGGCTTGTTCAGATCGCCTGCATGCAGGTAGCGGGTGCGTACCCCGTCTGCGTCGAGGTAGCCCTGTGAGAACGCGACGCCCTGGAGATCGCTCCAGACGCTTTCGTGCTCCGCCACCCCGTCACCTCTCTTGACTCCGAGAACTGAATTCTCGTATTTTGTAAGCACTCTGCTCATTTATCGCACATACACGTGCACTATAGTCAGAGCATCACTCTCGGAATTCCGTCTGTCAAGGAGGGCGCGATGCCGAAGGCCAGCGCGCAGCGCAACGTCGGTACCGCAACCAACAGTGCGCCCGGTTCGCAGACCCTCGCCCGCGGGCTCACCGCACTGCAGCTGGTCGCCGCTGCTCCCAACGGCTTGACCGCCCAGCAGGTAGCCGACGACATCGGGGTGCACCGGACGATCGCCTATCGCCTGCTCACCACGCTCGCGCAGCACCGGTTCGTGGCCAAGGGCGAAGACGGCCGGTACCGGTCCGCGTCCGCGCTGGCGCTGCTCGGGGCGTCGTTCGACAACAATGTCCGGCAGATGAGCGTGCCCACCCTGCGCGCGCTGGCCGACGAGCTCGGCACCACGGTGTCGCTGCTCATCGCCGAAGGCGACCAACAGGTCGCCATCGCGGTGATCGTGCCGACGAACGTCTTCTATCAGATGTCGTTTCACGAAGGCAGCCGCTACCCGCTGGACCGCGGAGCGGCCGGCATCGCCCTGCTGGCCAGCATGCCGCCGCGGCCCGGTGAGCGCGACCTCGTGCCGCAGACCCGTAAAAAAGGCTGGGTCATCACCCACGGCGAGATCGAGCCGAACACCTTCGGCCTCGCCGTACCCGTCAAGCGCAGCCCGCCGTCTCCGCCGACATGCATCAATCTCATCTCGCACCGGGAGGACGTCGTGATGGGTGGTCGAGATTCAGTCATCAAGGCGGCAGAGGAGCTGTCCGCGATCCTCAACTGAGGATCGTCTCAGCCGAAAGGATGTGCAACGGTGACCGATTGGGACAATGACGTCGACGTCGTGGTGCTGGGCAGTGGTGGCGCGGGCCTGACTGCGGCCCTGACCGCGGCGGTCAACGGCGCATCGGTGGCGGTGTACGAAAAGGCTGCGACGGTCGGCGGAACAACCGCGGTGTCGGGCGGCATCGTGTGGATACCTGCGCATCGCCGGTCCTCCGACGGCGAGCTGACCGAAGCCGACGCTCTGCGGTACCTGGAGGCGCAGTCGCTGGGTGCGATGGACCGCGAACTCGTCGAGACATTCGTACGCACCGGCCCAGCGATGCTCGACTTCGTCGAACATCACAGCGAGTTGCAGTTCGAGATCGCCGAGGGCTTTCCCGATTACAAGCCCGAACTGCCCGGCGGGCGACCGACGGGCGGTCGCTCGTTGAACGCCAAGCCTTTCGATCTGGCCAGGCTCGGCGATTGGAAGGACAGGATCACGTCCTTCCCCGCCGACTTCAGCAACGTCGGCATCGACGCCGAGACGCGGGCACGGATCCACGCGGCCGTCGACAGCCGAGACGGCGACTACTGCGTCGCGGGCACCGCGCTGATCGCCGGCCTGCTGAAGGGGCTCCTCGATCTCGGCGTCACCCCGCAGACGGACGCGCGGGCGATCGAGCTGATAGCGGGTGATGGTGCCATCGCAGGCGTCCGAATCCGGCACAACGGCAAGGATCTTCGTGTACGGGCGCGCTCCGGTGTGGTGTTGGGCACCGGCGGGTTCGAATGGGACCAGCCACTCGTCGACGCATTTCTGCGCGGACCGATGCGGGGTTCGGTGTCGCCGCCCAACAACACCGGCGACGGCCTGCGCATGGCAATGGCGCACGGCGCCGACCTGGCGAACATGGGCGAGGCGTGGTGGGTGCCGATCATCCAGATCCCCGGCGACACGTTCGAGGGCAAGCCGCGCAGCCGCAGTGTGCGACTCGAGCGGACACGACCCCGAAGCATCATCGTCAACCGCGCCGGTAGGCGATTCCTCAACGAGGCAGGCGAATACAACTCGATGGCGGGCCCGTTCCACCATCTCGACCCGCGCCACGGCTACCTCAACGACCCGGCGTGGATCGTGTTCGACGACCAGCACCTCAAGCGCTACGGCTTTCTCGGTGTCGAGCCCGACGGCCCGGTGCCCGACTGGTTCTGCAAGTCGAAGGACCTGGCCGAACTGAGCGAGAAGACCGGCATCGACGCCGACGGTCTGGCTCGCACGCTCGACGCCTGGAACGACAACGTGGCCGACGAGAACGATCCCGACTTCGGCCGGGGGTCAAGCGCATACGACGGGTACTGGGGTGACAACGAGGCCGCCACCACCGCGGGCAAGACGCTCGGCCCCATTGACACGCCCCCGTACTACGCCGTGCCGGTGTCTGTCGGTGCAATGGGCACGAAGGGTGGGCCACGGACCGATCGTGACGGCCGCGTGCTGCACGTCAGCGGCAAGCCGATTCCCGGGCTGTACGCCGCAGGCAACGCGATGGCGGGCGCGACAGGTAAGGCCTACGGCGGTGCTGGCGGGACCATCGGCCCCGCAATGGTTTTCGGTTTCCGCGCCGGACACGCGGCGGCCACCGGTAACTCGGTCTTCTAGCCTGCCGCGCGCACCGGCACATTGCACCAGCCCAGCACGTTCGTCATGTGCACGCGCTGCAGGCCGGAGCGATCGATGTCGTAGCGGGGAATCAGGTCGAGCAGCGTTTCCAGCGCCATCCGGCCTTCCATGCGCGCGAGCGCTGCGCCGAGGCAGCTGTGGATGCCGTAGCCGAAGTTCAGGTTGTAGCCGACCTTGCGTTCGCGGTCGATGTCGAAGCGGTCGGCGTCGGGGAAGAACCGTTCGTCGCGGCTGGCCGAACCGTTGATCAGCAGAACGGGGGCGTGCTGGGGAATCATCTTGCCGTACAACGTGATATCGCGGGTCGGCGTGCGGATCTGATACTGCGAGGGGCCTTCGTAGCGAAGGAGCTCCTCGAACGCCGCCGGAATCTTGCTGCGGTCGTCCTGCAGCATCTGCCACTGATCGGGATTGTCGGCGAACACCACCACGGCGTTGCCGACCAACTTGGTCACCGTCTCGGCGCCCGCACCGCCGAGCATCGTGGCGAACCCGGTGATCTCGATGTCGTCGAGGCGTCGGGTTTCGCCATCCTCGGTGACCTCAGCCTCGATGAGCCGGCTGATCATGTCATCCCGCGGCTGCTTCCGGCGTTCTTGGATCAGCTCGTAGTAGTAGGCGCCGGAGGCCATGATGGCTTCCATACTCTCGGCCGAGATGCCGATGCCCTCGTTGCGCTCGAGCCCCTTGTCGAGCCAGTGCCGCAGTTGCTGCCTGTCCGCCGCGGGCACGCCGAGCATCGAGGTGATCACCTCGACCGGGAACAACGCTGCGAAGTCCTCGACCGCGTCGAAGGATTTCGGATCGAGTTGGCTCACATAACGGTCGATGGTTTCTGCTACGAGCGATTCCAGCGCCATCACCGCGCGCGGCGTGAAGACGCGGTTGACCAGCTTGCGCATCCGTTCGTGCTCGGGCGGATCCAGGCTGATGATGATCTTCCCGATGGGGCTCTCTCCCTTTGCGGCGGCCTTCACCATGTCGAGCGTGACGCCCCTGGCCGACGAGAAGGTCTGGTGATCCCTGATCGCGGTGGCGACATCGTCGTAGCGGGTGAGCGCCCAGAAGTCGTACTTGTCGCTGTAGTACAGCGGTGCCTCGTCGCGCATCCGGCGATACGTCTCGAACGGCATGTCGAAGTAATCGTCTGAGTAGGGGTCGAAGACGACGGGACCACCCGAAACAGTTGGGCTCGAAACACTCACGACTTCACTCCGTTCGGCTGTCGCAACTTTGTACCAGATCAGGGCTCGACCGGGATGGCGAACAGCTGCTCCGCCGCGAGGTAGGGATCGGTCCGCCCCTCGGCGACGAGTTCGGCCATTCGATCCAGGTCGGCATGGCTTCGCAGCCGGGTCTGCGCCAGCGACAGGATCTGCGCGCGGGCGCGGGCCTTGCGGCGCTCCGGGCTGTCGGCACGGGCATGCGCCTCAATGGCTTCCGCCAATTCAGCGATACCGTCGCCCCGTGCGGCGATGAGTTTGAGGATGGGCGCCTTGGTCTCGGCGCGCAGGTCGCGCACGGTCTGGTCGGCCCCTTCCCGGTCGGCTTTGTTCACCACCACGATGTCGGCGACTTCGAGCAGGCCCGCCTTCGCGGCCTGAACCGCGTCTCCCGCACCGGGATTGAGGACGACGATGGTCGGGTCGGCGATCGCGGCGATCTCGATCTCGGACTGCCCGACCCCGACCGTCTCCAGCACGATCAGTTCATACGACAGGGCGGCGAGCACCCGGATCGCCGCAGGCACCGCGGCCGCCAGCCCACCGAGGTGACCGCGGGTCGCCACCGACCGGATCAGCACGTCGGGATCGTTGATGTGCGCGGCCATCCTGATCCGGTCGCCCAGCAGTGCGCCGCCGCTGTAGGGCGATGACGGGTCCACCGCGAGGATGGCGACTCGCTTTCCGCGCTCGCGGTAGGCGCTGACAAGAGCGGCGACCGTCGTCGACTTGCCCGCCCCGGGTGGCCCCGTCAAGCCGATGGTCTGCGGCGGGGCCGTCGCACCGAGTGCCTCGAGGACTTCATCGCGGCGAGAACTCTCGACCAGGCTCAACAACCGACCGGCCGCTCGGGTGGACCCGTTGCGCGCCGCGGCGATGAGCTCGTCGATGGTCATCTACTGATGATCGCTTATGACGCCGGAACCTCGATGACGGTTGCCGAACCCATTCCGCCGCCCGCACACATGGCGGCGACCCCGATTCCGCCGCCACGCCTTCGCAGTTCGTGCACGAGGGTTACGAGCATGCGGGCGCCGGTGGCGGCGACCGGATGGCCGAGCGAACAACCGCTGCCACTGACGTTGACGATGGCGGGATCGATGTCGAGAAGCTTGATCGTGGCCACACACATCGCCGCGAAGGCCTCGTTGATCTCGAAGAGGTCGACGTCGGAGAGCGAAAGACCGGCGCGGGAAAGGGCTTTCGGGATCGCCTCGACCGGCGCGAGGCCCGTCGACGCCGGGTCGACACCGACGGACGCCCACGCTTTGACGGTCGCCAGCGCGGGCAGCCCGAGCCGGTCGCTGGCGATCGCGAGTATCGCTGCGCCGTCGTTGGCGCCGCAGGCATTGCCCGCGGTGATCGAGAAGCCCTCGATCTCCGGGTGCAGAGGCTTGAGGCTCGCGAGCTTTTCAATGCTCGTGTCGCGGCGCGGATGCTCGTCGACCTCGAACAGGCCGTGCGGCGTCTCGATGGGCACGATCTCTTCCTTGAAGCGCCCCTCGTCGATGGCCTGGATCGCCTTGCGGTGCGATCCGAGCGCCCACTGGTCCATCTCCTCGCGGCTCACACCCGCCGCCACCGCGGCGTTCCAGCCGACCGTGATGGACATGTCCATGTTGGGCGCATCCGGCCGGTCGGGGTGCGTCGGCGGGAACCACGGCACCGTGTCGCCGTCGTTCTCGCCGCCGATCTGCCTGCGGCTGAAGCGCGGGGACGTCGACGCCGAGTTCACTCCGCCGGCGAGCACCAACTGATCCATGCCCGCGCGGATGCTCGCCGCGGCGCACTGCACGGCGGACTGACCCGCGGCGCAGTGCCGGTTCAGGGCCAATCCCGGCACCGACGTCAGCCCGGCGGTGAGTGCGGCGTGACGAGCAACGACGCCGCCGCCGTAGAGGCCCTCACCGAGGATGACGTCGTCGATCGTGGCTCCGTCGAGGTCGGAGACCGCGCTGGCGACCGCATGGTCGGCGAGCTGATAGGCGTCGGTGTCGCGCAGAGTGCCCTTCATCGCGGTCCCGATCGGCGTGCGCAGGGCGGACACGATGACGGCTTCGGGCATGAGGTGACTCCGTTTCGATCGTTGTGAGAATGTTATTCTCTCTGATTGAGAGTGTCAGTTGCAAGAAGGGGAACCATATGCAAATCGCCGGTAGCTCCGCGATTGTGGTGGGCGGCGCAGGCGGCCTCGGTGAGGCGACCGTGCGCAGGCTGCACGGCGCGGGAGCCAAGGTCGTGGTCGCCGATCTCGCCGACGACAAGGGCAAGGCGCTGGAGAGCGAGCTCGGCGTGCGCTATGTGCCCACCGACGCCACGTCCGAGGAATCGGTCAACGCGGCGATCGCCGAGGCCGTGTCGCTGGCCCCGCTGCGGATCTCGGTCGACACCCACGGCGGCCCGGCCGCAGGCGGCAGGCTGATCGGTAAGGACGGCTCCCCGCTCGACCTCGACGGCTTCAAGAAGACGATCGAGTTCTACCTGACCGCCGTATTCAATGTGATGCGGCTGTCGGCGGCAGCGATCGCAAAGTCCGAGCCCCTGGAAGAGGGTGGCCGCGGCGCGATCGTCAACACCGCATCGATCGCGGGTTACGAGGGTCAGATCGGTCAGCTTCCCTACTCGGCAGCCAAGGGCGGCGTGCTCGGCATGACGCTGGTGGCCGCGCGCGACCTGTCACCGCTTGGCATCCGCGTCAACACCATCGCCCCCGGCACCATCAACACGCCGGCCTACGGCAAGGCCGCCGACCAGCTCGAGCAGTACTGGGGGCCGCAGGTGCCGTTCCCCAAGCGGATGGGACGGTCGACGGAGTACGCGCAGCTGGCGCAGAGCATCATCGAGAACGATTACCTCAACGGCGAGATCATTCGCCTCGACGGAGCGCTGCGCTTCCCGCCCAAGTGAGCCTTTCCGGCAAGGTCGCGTTCGTCGCCGGTGCCAGCCGTGGCATCGGCGCGACGATCGCCGGTGCGCTCGCGCGTGAGGGTGCAGCGGTCGCGGTGGCCGCACGCTCCGAGGAGACCGGCAAGCTGCCGGGCACCATTCACACTGTCGCCGAACGTATTTCGTCGTCGGGTGGCCGCGCGCTCGCGGTTCCCTGCGACGTCACCAACGAGGAATCCGTCGAGGCGGCGGTGGCGGCGACCGCCGCGGAGTTCGGCGGCATCGACATCCTGGTCGCCAACGCAGGCGTGCTGTGGCTCGGCCCGATCGAGTCGACGCCGCTGCGGCGCTGGCAGCTGTGCCTCGACGTCAACTTGACCGGTGTCTTCCTTGTCACCAAGGCCGTCATCCCGCACGTGCGGGCGCGCGGCGGCGGCTCGTTGATCGCGATCACCACCACCGGTGTCACGATGGACGGATCCAATGCGTACTGGGTGTCGAAGGCGGGCGTCGAGCGGCTGTACACCGGCCTGGCCGCCGATCTGAAACCCGACAACATCGCCGTCAACTGCCTGAGCCCGTCGCGCGTCGTGATGACCGAAGGGTGGCAGGCCGGCGGCGCCGGGATGGAGATTCCGGAGGAGATGATCGAGCCGCCGGAGGCGATGGCCAACGCCGCAATCCGCCTGGCGGGACAGGACGCACAGGGCGTGACGGGCACCATCCAGCGCTCCGAGTCCCTCACCTTTTGACCGCGAGCAGACGCGAAAGCCCCTATTTGCGATGGCTTTCGGGGGCTTATGCGTCTGCTCGCGCAGGAAAGTGAGTGCTACTTGTCCTTGGCGATCAGGCCGTCGACGATCTTGTTGAAGTCGGCGGTGCCGAACGACACGTACTCCGCGAGGTTCGCGTAGTCCAGCGACGCCATCACGGCCTGCTCGAGTTGGATGTTCATCAATCGCTTGGTGGCCTCGACCGCCTGCTGCGGCAACTCCAGCAGCTTCTTCGCGCATGCGATCGCCTCGGCCACCGGGTCCTCCACGACATGGTTGGCCAACCCGAGTTCGACCGCGCGCTGGGCCTTGATCCGCACACCCGTCAACGCGAATTCCTTGGCCTGCAGCAGGCTGATCTGCGAACCCCACACCAGCGGGCCACCGTCGGCCGCGACAAGTCCGATCTGCACATGCGGGTCGGCGAAATGCGCGGTCTCGGAGATGTAGACGATGTCGGACAGCGCGGCCAGGCTGCAGCCGAGCCCCACGGCGGGTCCGTTGACCGCCGCGATCACCGGGATACGGCACCGCACCATGCCGATCACGAGATCGCGGCCGTGCTTGATCGTCTTCTGCCGCAGCGCTTCGTCGTTGCGCAGTTCGTCGAGATAGTTGAAGTCGCCACCGGCGGAGAACGCCCGGCCCGCACCGGTGATGACAGCCGCCCTCGCAGTGGCGTCCTCGTTGAGTGCCTCCCAGATCTTGGCCAGCCCGACGTGCAGGTTGTCGTTGACCGCGTTCAGGGCATCGGGTCGGTTGAGCGTGATGATGCGGAGCGCACCGTCGGCTGTGACGTCGATTTCGTCCGGCATTCCATACATCTAGTTCCCCAATCCGAGAATCCGCTGCGCGATGATGTTCTTCTGAATCTGGCTGGTACCGCCCATCACGCTCTGCGCGCGGCTGTACATGTAGGCGCCGAACATCTCCTCGTCCGACGACCCGACCGTCGCAAGCGCGGCGTGGCCGACCGATTGCTCGACCCACGTCATCAGCAGCTTGTCCAGCGAGCCCTGCGGGCCGTGGGTCAGCCCGTCGAGTTGCTCCGACAGCCGCCTGCGCACATGCAAACGCAACATCTCGGTCTGCACCCACGCCCACGACAGCTCCTCGGGAGGCGGCCCATCGATGCGGGAAGCCAACTGGCGCACTGTCTTTCCGTAGCGCGCGGAGAACCCCAGTGTCGACGGCTCACGTTCGTGGCTGACCACCGTCATCGCCAGCTTCCACCCGTCACCCGGCTCGCCGATCATGTTCTGCACGGGCACCCGCGCACCGTCGAACTCGACCTGGCCGAACTCCTTGGTGACCCCGCTGATCATTTTCAGCGGCCGCTGCACGATTCCAGGCTGGTGCATCGACACGATGAACGCCGAGATGCCTTTGTGTTTGGGCACACCTTTGTCTGTCCGGGCGAGCACAAGGCACCAGTCGGCCACGTCGGAGTAACTGGTCCAGATCTTGTGGCCGTTGATGACGAACTCGTCACCGTCGCGCACCGCCGTCGTCGTCAGCGACGCCAGGTCCGACCCGGCGCCCGGTTCGCTGAAGCCCTGGCACCATCGCTCGGTCCCGTTGATCATTCCGGGCAGGAAGCGTTGCCGCAGTTCCTCGTTCCCGTGGTGGCTGAGTCCGACGACGAGATAACCGAGGCTCGGCCGCGCGGGTGCGCCCGCCTTCGCGATCTCCTCGTCGACGATCACGTCATAGACCGGAGGCAGGTCCTGGCCGCCGTACTCCTTGGGCCACGACGTGCCGAAGAAGCCGGCCTCGTACAGCGCGACATGCCATTCACCGGCTTTGGCCCAGTATTCGTCACCCGAGGTGGGGAACTTTCCCTTCTGCTCGGTCAGCCAGCCGCGCAACCGCTCGCGGAACGCGGCCTCAGACGGCGAGTCACGAAAGTCCAATGGTCAACTCCTCCATCTTGGCCGGCCACACTTCGGTGTCGCCGAGTACCCGGCGCAGATACACATGCGCGAGGCACTCCCACGTATTGCCGATGCCGCCGTGCACCTGAATGGACGTCTCACACACTGTCAACGCTGAACGCGCGCAATAGATCTTGGCCACCCGCGCGGCTTCCACCGCTTTGTCGACGGGCAGTTCGTCGACAGCCCACGCGGCATGCCGCAGCACACTGATGCAGCCTTCGATCAGCGCCGAGCTCTCGGCAAGCAGGTGGCGGACCGCCTGATACGAACCTATCGTCGCGCCGTACTGCTCCCGAACCTTGGCGTACTCGGTGGCTAGGGTCAGGGTGCCGCGGGCGGCCCCGACGATGTCAGCCGTCGTCGCGGTGAGCGCGAGCGCGTGCCAGCGGCCGGCATCCTCCTTCGCCGCCTGCCCGAGCTCGGTCGGCGACTCGGCAACTCCGGCAAGGCTTCCCGTGAGATCGACCGAGGTGATCTCCGCCCCCGGCGCGAGTGGCGCTCCGATTCGGCGCGACAGGTCGTCGGCCAGCACAGGGCCGAGGAACGGCACATCGACCAGACCCCGTGCGAACTCTTCGGCGACGATCGCCACCTCGACACCGGTGGCGCCGTCGGAGCGCAGCGTGCGAAACCCCGTCCCGTCGACCACCTTTTCCAGCCGCGCGATGCGGTTGGTGTCGTCGAGGTCTGCTACCGACCCTGGGCCGAGGTCGTCGGCGACTTCGGCCGCGGCCTCGCGCAGCTGCCGCTGCTCAGACGTCAGACGGACGTCCATACTGCTCCTTCAATACTCGGCGCAACACCTTCCCCGAAGGCAGTCGCGGGATTTCGGGCACCAGCACAACCCGGCTCAGTCGTTTATAGGACGCCAGCCGGTCGGCGACGAGCGCGGCGAGTTCGTCGGGATTCACTGATTCGCGCGTCGCGACGGCGGCAACGACTGCTTCGCCGTCGGCCACATCGTCGACGCCGAAGACCGCGCAGTCGTCGACGGCCGGATGCCCATGCAAAACCGCCTCGATCTCGGCCGGCGCCACCTGGAAGCCCCTGACTTTGATCATCTCCTTGGCGCGGTCGGTGATGCGCAGCCAGCCGTCGGAGTCCAGGTAGCCGACATCGCCTGTGCGGTACCAGCCGTCGGAGAACGCGTGCGCCGTCGCGTCGTCGGGCAGATAGCCGGCCATCACCGAATCCGACCGCGCCTGGATCTCACCGACCTCGCCGACGCCGACGGGCTCGCCGTCTTCGAGCGACACGATGCGCAGATCGACACCGGGCACCGGTCTTCCCACGGTGTCGAGCTTCGCGCCCTCGAGCGAATTGCATGTCAGAACCGGCAACTCGCTGGTGCCGTACGCGGTCACCCAGTTCACCCCGGCTTTGGCGGTGACGGCCTCGGCGACGCTCTGCGTCACCGGCGTCGCGCACCACATCACGTAGCGCAGCGACGACAGGTCGTAGGAGTCGAGCTTCGGGTGGGCGGCCAGCGCCAGCGCGATCGGGGCGACCGCCATCTCGATGGTGATCCGATCCGCCTCGATGTGGTGCAGCATCTGATCGATGTCGAAGCGACGGTGCAGCCGGATCCACGCGCCGGTGTCCAGCGCCATCACGATGTTGAGCAGTCCGAGGATGTGCGACGGCGGGGTGACGATCTGCATGCGGTCCGACGTCGTCAGGCCCAGCGCCTCACGCCAGTGCCTGACGGCCACCGCGAACGCCGCGTGCGTGTGCCGGACCGCCTTCGGCATGCCCGTCGTGCCCGAGCTGAACACCAGCAGCGCATCGGCATCGGACGCCGGTGGCTCGAACGGCCGCTGCCCCGGGGTGACGGGCTCGTCCAGGCTCAGCATCGGCATCACACCGGCAAGCACCGGATGGTCACCGACGGCATGCGACGGCCTGGTCACCGCGAGCGCGTGCTCGACCTCGGCCTCCCGCCATGCCGGGCTCAACAGGACGGCCGCGGCGCCCAGCCGCCAGATGGCGCGCAGGGCGACGACGAACTCCGGCCGGTTCGATGACATCAGCGCGACGCGGGCACCCGGTCGAACGCCGCGGTGCTCGAGCGTGGTCGCCATGCCGTTGGCCAGCGCATCGATCTCGGAGAGGGTGTACTCCCGCTCGCCGAAGGCGAGGGCGGCCGGCTCGCTCACGTCAGCTCACCCGCCCTTCGGTACCGTTGCATGAATCCGTGAGAACACACTATTCTAGATTGAGAATAGTATTCTCGTAGAAGCAGAATCTCAATGGCGCAAGGAGCGGTCAGATGGCTGTCGAGGGGACCGTGACGATCCTGCTCGACCGGCAGAAGGCCTCGGTCGCGCGGGTCGAGAACGAGACCCTGCTGGAGAGCGCCAGGCGCGCCGGGTTGTCGCCGCCGTTCAGCTGCGAGGCGGGCAACTGCGGCACGTGCATGGCCAAGCTGGTCGAGGGCAAGGCGACCATGCGCGTCAACGACGCACTGGACGACGATGAAGTGGCCGAGGGATACATCCTCACCTGTCAGGGCGTGCCGCAGACGGAGTCGGTGACGGTCGAGTACGAGTGAGTCACGCCGTGGTGCTCCGCAGGTCCGCGTGCTCGTCGAAGCGTGGCGCAGGCCGGTACTCGGGCTCGTAGCCCGAAATCCGTATCGGGCTGCCGACCAACCGGAACTCCCCTGCCGTCACGATGACCTCGGGCGTCGCCTCCAACGCGTCGGGCAGGCTGCGCACCGCGGCAGCCGGGATACCGAGAGGACGCAGTCGAGCCTCCCAGCCCTTCGCGCTGTCGGTGGCCAACGCGGCAGTCACCACGGCGAGCACCTCCTCGCGCTGAGCCGACCGCTCGGCCATCGTCGGGAAGCCCGATATACCGGCTTCGTCCGAGAACAGGCGCCAGAAGGCATCGTGGGTGATGAACATCGCCAGGTAGCCGTCGGCGGTCGGAAAAAGCTGCGCAGGAACGTAATACGAATGCGCTCCGTTCGGATACCGCTTCGGCTCGATCCCGTCGTTGAGCCATGCCGACGCCCGGTAGTTCAACTGTGACAACACGACGTCACGCAGCGACACCTCGACCTGCCCGCCGCGGCCCGACACGATCTGGGACACCAGCCCCAGCGCCGCGGTCAAACCGGTGGAGTTGTCTGCCGCCGAATAGCCGGGCAGGGTAGGCGGACCGTCGGGGTCACCGGTCATCGCCGCGACCCCGGTACCGGCCTGAATCACGTAGTCGAATGCCGGGTCGTCGCCGCCGTCCATCCCGAAGCCGGTGAGCGCGACGCAGACGATCTTGTCGTTGTACTTCTTCAGCGCGTCGTAGGTCAGACCCAGCCGCCGAATTGCCGACGGCTTCATATTGACCAGCAGCGCATGGGAATTCGCGACGAGTTCACTGAGCTGCTTCTGACCGGCGTCCGACCGCAGATCCACGCTGACACTCTGCTTGTTGCGGTTGAGGCTGGCGAAATACCCGTCGCTGACCTGGCGGGAGATCTCACCGCCGGGTGGTTCGATCTTGATGACCTCTGCGCCGAGGTCGGCGAGCAGCATGGTGGCGTACGGGCCTGCGAGCATCACGCCGACCTCGAGTATGCGGATGCCCGCCAGGGGTCCTGGGCCGGTCACCGTACCGCCTTGGCGAGTTCGGCGATCACCTCGCGCGTGCGGTACTTCGACGCGATCAGCTCGTCGCGGTTGTCGCCGATCGGCAGCAACCGCACCGACAGGTCGGTGACGCCCGCATCCGCGAACTGCTTGAACCGGGCGAGAATCGCCTCCTCGTCTCCGGCCGCGCACAGGTCTCCGACGTCGCGCGCATCGCCGCGGTCCAGCAGCCTCTGATAGTTCGGCGACGTCTCCGCCTCGGCGAGAATGCGATTGGCGCGGTCTTTGGCGGCGTCGATCTCCGAGTTGGCACACAGGCAGACCGGGATACCCGCAACGATGCGCGGCGCGGGCCGGCCCGCATCGGCGGCGGCCTTGGTGATCTTGGGCGCGATGTGGTCGCCGATGGCCTTCTCGTCAGCCATCCACAGCACGGTGCCGTCGGCGTGCTCACCCGCGATCTGCAGCATCACCGGCCCGAGCGCGGCGACGAGCACCGGCATCGGCGTCTCGGCGGCCAGCACGGTCGGATTGTGCACGGTGAACGAGTCGTTCTCGACATCGACGGCGCCGGGGCCACCGATTGCGGCGTTGAGCACCTCGAGATAGTCGCGGGTGTAGGCGGCCGGTTTCTCGTAGGGGACGCCGAGCATGTCCCGCACGATCCAGTGGTGCGAAGGGCCGACGCCGAGCGCCAGCCGGCCCGCTGCCATCGCATGCACCGAAAGCGCTTGCCGGGCAAGGGCGATGGGATGCTGAGCCTGCAGCGGCACCACCGCGGTGCCCAGCTCGATGCGCGACGTGTTGGCGGCCATCAGCGCCACCATGGTCAGCGCGTCGAAGTCGTCGGGCACCTGCGGCATCCACGCGGTGTCAAGGCCCGCTTCCTCGGCCCACGTGATGTCGGAGATCAGCTTGGTCACCTTGCGCGTCATATCGCCACGCTCCGCGCCGATCATCACACCTGAGTCTCATCGCCCACCCCGCTTCGCCCACCCGTGCCTCATTCGCCCACTCCCGCCTTCTCGGTGAGCGCGCGCACATCCGCAACGAGCACATCCAGTGGGGTGCCGGTCGGAAAGACCGCGGCAGCACCGGCGGACAGCAGCTTGTCCACATCGGCCTCGGGGATGGTGCCACCGACCACAACGGCGATGTCTCCCGCGTCCGCTGCGCGCAGCGCCTCGACGGTGCGCGTTGTCAGCGCCACATGCGCGCCCGAAAGGATGGAAAGGCCGACCAGTGCGACGTCCTCCTGCAGCGCGATCGACACGATGTCCTCGATGCGCTGCCGGATGCCGGTGTAGATGACCTCGAACCCGGCGTCGCGCAACGTCCGCGCGACGATCTTCGCGCCGCGGTCATGTCCGTCCAGACCCGGCTTGGCCACCAGAACCCTTGTCGCCACTAGAACACCACCGGCTGCTGGAACTCGCCCCAGACCGCTTTCAGTGCATTCACCATCTCCCCCACCGTGCAGTAGTTGTTCGCGCAGTCGATCAGGTGGTGCATCAGGTTGTCGTCGCCTTCAGCGGCGCGGGAGAGCGCGGCGAGGCTGGCGGCGACGGCGTCGGAGTCGCGGTCCTCCTTGACCTTGGACAGCCGCTTGAGCTGGATGTCGCGTCCCTCGGCGTCGAGTTCGTACATCGACACGTCGGGTGCCGGCTCGTCGGTGACGAACTTGTTCACACCCACGACGGGCCTGGTGCCCGATTCGACCTCGTGATGGATCTTGTATGCCTCGTCGGCGATCAAGCCCTGTAGGTAGCCGTCCTCGATGGCGCGAACCATGCCACCGTGCGCCTCGAGGTCACTCATGATCTCGATGATCTTCTCCTCGGTCGCGTCCGTCAGCGCCTCGACGAAATAAGATCCGCCGAGCGGATCGGCGACCGACGCGACACCGGTTTCGTAGGCAAGGATCTGCTGGGTGCGCAGTGCCAGCGTCGCGGACTCCTCGGTGGGCAGAGCGAATGGTTCGTCCCACGCGGCGGTGAACATCGACTGGACGCCGCCGAGCACCGATGCCATGGCCTCGTACGCGACGCGCACGATGTTGTTCTGCGCCTGCGGCCCGTACAACGAAGCACCGCCCGACACGCAGCCGAACCGGAACATCGACGCCTTCTCGTTGGTGGCGCCATAGCGCTCGCGCACGATCGTCGCCCACCGTCGCCTGCCCGCCCGGTACTTGGCGATCTCCTCGAAGAAATCGCCGTGCGTATAGAAGAAGAAGGAGATCTGCGGTGCGAACTTGTCGATGGTCATCCGGCCGCGCTCGACGACGGTGTCGCAGTAGGTGACGCCGTCGGCCAGCGTGAACGCCATCTCCTGGACGGCGTTGGCCCCGGCGTCGCGGAAGTGGGCGCCGGCCACCGAGATCGCGTTGAACCGCGGCACCTCTGCCGCGCAGAACTCGATGGTGTCGGCGATCAGCCGCAGCGACGGCTCGGGCGGCCAGATCCAGGTGCCGCGGGACGCGTACTCCTTGAGGATGTCGTTCTGGATGGTGCCGGTCAGTTTCTCCCTCGGCACCCCCTTCTTCTCGGCGGCCGCGACGTAGAACGCCAGCAGGATCGCCGCCGTGCCGTTGATCGTGAAACTGGTGCTGATCTTGTCCAGCGGGATGCCGTCGAACAGCACCTCGGCGTCGGCGAGCGTGTCGACGGCGACACCGACGCGGCCGACCTCCTCGCTGACCTCCGGGTCGTCGGAGTCGAAGCCGCACTGCGTCGGCAGGTCCAGCGCCACCGAGAGGCCCGTCCCGCCCTGATCCAGCAGGTATCGGTAGCGACGGTTCGACTCCTCGGCGGTCCCGAATCCTGAGTACTGACGGAAGGTCCACAGCTTTCCGCGATAGCCGCTGGCGAAGTTGCCGCGGGTGAACGGATAGCTTCCCGGCGACGGCGGCTCACCGGCGCGATCGCCCGGCCCGTATGCGGGCTTCAGGGGGATCCCGGAGGGGGTCTGAACAGGCTCGGTCATCAATGGATAACGTACTTGCAAAAAATGAGAATGCCAATACCGCACGGTGCAAATGCGCACGGGAGAGGACGTGCAGAGACCGTGTGAGCCGTGGCGAACACCCGGTACACAGTGATTATGGGACTTGCGTAAAATGAGAACGTCAATACCGATTTGTTAGGGTGGGGCTTCGTCGACAGGAGGCCGATGACTGAGCCGTCCAGCCATACGCTCGCCGATCGCACCCTCGTCATCTCCGGCGCCAGCCGGGGCATCGGGCTGGCGATCGCACTGGGCGCCGCGCGCTGCGGCGCGAACATCGTGCTGTTGGCCAAGACCGCCGAACCTCACCCCAGGCTCCCCGGCACCGTCCACACCGCGGTCGCCGAGATCGAGGCCGCAGGCGGCAAGGGCGTGGCCGTGGTCGGCGACGTGCGCAACGAGGAAGACGTGCAGCGCACCATCGACACCGCGGTCTCGCATTTCGGCGGCGTCGACATCGCCGTGAACAACGCCAGCGCCATCGCCACCGAGCCGACCGAGAACCTTTCGGCCAAGAAGTTCGACCTGATGATGGACATCAATGTCAGGGGTACCTTCCTGCTGACGAAGGCGGCACTCCCGCATCTGCGGCAGTCCCGTGCTGCCCACGTGCTGACGCTGGCGCCGCCGATGAACATGAACCCGCACTGGCTGGGCGCTCACCCCTCGTACACGCTGTCGAAGTACGGGATGACGCTTCTGTCGCTGGGCTGGGCCGCCGAATACGCTGAGGCGGAGATCGGCTTCTCGTGCCTGTGGCCGGAGACCTATATCGCGACCTCAGCGGTGGCGAACCTCGCCGAAGGAGACAAACTGGCCGCCCGCTCGCGCGACCCGCAGATCATGGGCGACGCGGCGGTGGAGATCTTCGCCAAGCCGCCCGCCGAGGTGAACGGCAGGTGCTACATCGACTCGCAGGTGCTCACGGAGGCCGGCGAGACCGACCTGTCCCGCTATGGGGGCGGCGACGACCCCATCCTTGATATCTTCGTCGACAAATCATGAGCATCTCTTTGCTGCTCGAGATGGCCTCCTCGAGCGATCCGGAGCGGACGGCGCTGGTCTCCGGCGACGTGCGGTTGACGACAGAGGAACTCAGCGCGCTTGCCGACGGCGGCGCCGGGGCCATCGCGGCCACGGGCGCACAGCACGTCGCCTATGTCGGCACGGGTGGGGCGATGCTGCCGCTGCTGTTGTTCTCCGCGGCGCGGGCCGCCGTTGCCGTCACGCCCCTCAACTACCGCCTGAGCGCCGACGGGCTGCGGGAGTTGATCGACCGGCTGCCCACGCCGCTGGTGGTGGCCGATGCCGACTATGTCGACGTCGTCGCTGGAGCAGGCAAGCGGGTGATCTCGTCGGAGGAATTCCTCGAATCCGCGCGCACGGCCGAACCCGCCGCCGAGTTCGCCGATCCCGACAGCGTGGCCGTCGTGCTGTTCACCTCGGGTACCACCTCGCGCCCAAAAGCGGTCGAGCTGACGCACAACAACCTGACCAGCTACATCACCGGCACCGTGGAATTCGGTGCCGCGGGACCAGCGGACGCGGCACTGATCTGCGTGCCGCCGTATCACATCGCGGGCGTGAGCGCGGCGCTGTCGAACCTGTACGCCGGTCGAAAGATGGTGTATCTGACGAACTTCGACGCCCGCGAATGGGTCCGCCTCGTCAGAGACGAGGGTGTCACGTCGGCCACCGTCGTACCGACCATGCTCGACCGCATCGTAGCGGTGCTGGAATCCGAGTCCACCGCGCTGCCGACCTTGCGCTCGTTGGCCTACGGGGGTTCCAAGGTCGCTCTTCCGTTGGTGCGCAAGGCTTTGTCGCTGCTGCCCGATGTGGGTTTCGTCAACGCCTACGGCCTGACGGAGACCAGCTCGACCATCGCGGTACTCACCCCTGATGACCACCGCGCCGCCCTCGGTGCCACCGACGAGGCGGTCGCGCGACGGCTCGGCTCGGTCGGCCAACCGGTGCCTGCGATCGAGGTGCAGATCCGCGCCGACGACGGAACGGTCCTTGGCCCGGGCGAACCCGGTGAGCTGTTCGTCCGCGGAGAACAGGTGTCGGGTCGCTACACCGGTATCGGATCGGTGCTCGACAACGAGGGCTGGTTTCCCACCAAGGATGTCGCCTACGTCGACGAGGACGGCTACCTGTTCATCGGCGGCCGCTCCGACGACACCATCATCCGCGGCGGAGAGAACATCGCCCCCGCCGAGATCGAGGACGTCCTCGTCGAACATCCGCACGTACACGACTGCGCGGTCGTCGGCGCCGAGGACGCACAGTGGGGCCAGATCATCGTGGCCGTCGTCGTGCCCGCTGCAGGAGCATCGCCCGACGCCGAAGACCTGCGCGAATTCGTGCGCGGGCAACTGCGCGGATCGCGCACCCCGGACAAGGTGGTGTTCCGAGATGAACTGCCCACCAACGCGACCGGCAAGGTGCTGCGCCGCGAACTCGTCAGCGAGCTGAACGCCAGTAAGGAGCCAGCATGATCAAGAACGGCACGCGCCTGCAGAGCCAGGTGTGCGACACCCAGGTGATCGTCGTCCGGTCCGCCGACAGCCTCGACGACCTGCGCGCGGGCGGCGCCCCGATGGTGCCGATCGGCGACGAGGTGTCCTCGGACCTGACGCTGGACGACACATTGGCCGACGGAAACCTGATGGGCAAGCGCTACGTCGACGAGAACGGCGCAGAGGTGCTCGTGACCAAGGCGGGCAAGGGCACCTTGTCGGTCGGGTCGACCCCGCTGGCCATCAAGGAAGCCAAGCCACTTCCCGCCAGCGACTGAGCTGATGTCCGCGCGCGCCGCGACAACCACCGCGGTGTCGCCGCTGCGCGTTGCCGTGGCCAGCTTCATCGGGACCACGGTCGAGTTCTACGACTTCCTGATCTACGGCACGGCTGCTGCGCTGGTCTTCCCTAAGCTGTTCTTTCCCAACGCGTCCCCCGCGTCCGGTGTCCTCCTGTCCTTTGCGACCTTCGGCGTGGGATTCTTCGCCCGCCCTCTCGGTGGCATCGTCTTCGGTCACTTCGGCGACAGGTTGGGACGAAAACGAATGCTGGTCTATTCGCTTGTCGGCATGGGAGTTTCGACCGTGCTGATCGGCTTGCTGCCGACTTACGCCCAGATCGGGATCGCCGCGCCGATCCTGTTGACCGCGCTGCGGCTGGTGCAGGGCTTCGCCGTCGGCGGGGAATGGGGCGGCGCGACGTTGATGGCGGTCGAGCACGCCTCGACGGAGCGCAAAGGTTTCTACGGAGCGTTCCCGCAGATGGGTGCGCCTGCCGGCACCGCGAGCGCGACGCTGGCTTTCTTCCTCGCCTCACAGCTGCCCGACGACGCGTTCCTCTCTTGGGGATGGCGACTCCCGTTTCTCTTCAGCGCGGTGCTGATCGTCATCGGTCTGGTGATCCGGCTGACACTGACCGAGAGCCCGGACTTCGCCGAGCTGCGCGAAACGTCAGGCGTGGTTCGGATGCCCATCGCCGAAGCCTTCCGAAAGCACTGGCGGCAGATCCTGCTGGTCGCCGGGAGTTACCTGTCGCAAGGGGTTTTCGCATACATCTGCGTGGCATACCTCGTCGCCTACGGCACAACGGTCGCCAAGATCGACCGCACCTGGGCACTGTTCGGTGTCTTCGTCGCCGCTGTGGTGGCAGTGGTGATGTATCCGTTGTTCGGCTCACTGTCCGATCGGGTGGGGCGTAAATCGCTCTTCCTGACCGGCGTCGTGCTGATGGCGGCGTCGATCGGCCCGGTGTTCGCGTTGATCAACACCGGAAGCCCTGTGCTGTTCCTCGTCGCGCTGGTGCTGGTGTTCGGGCTGGCGATGGCGCCCGCGGCAGGCGTCACCGGCGCATTGTTCTCCATGGTGTTCGAGGCCGACGTCCGCTACAGCGGTGTTTCGATCGGCTACACGCTGTCGCAGGTCATCGGTTCGGCTTTCGCCCCGACCATCGCCGCGGCCCTGTACAACGCGACGAAGAGCAGCGATGCGATCGTCGGGTATCTCCTCGCCGTGTCGGTCATCTCGGCGATATCGGTCTGCCTGATGCCGGGCCCGTGGCGCCGCTCCAACCGAGGCGACGTCGACGTTACGTAAGCCGCGCAATTGGGAACCCCCGCCCAATGGGCGTGCACACGCCGGCGGTTGAGGGCGCTGCGGCGTCCGAACTCAGCGATGCGCTCGCCCGCATTCGTAGCGGCGAGCATACCGGCCCGACCAGCGGCCTCGCGCCCGGCTTCGCCCAGGCCAACTTGGTGGTCCTGCCCGCCACAGATGCCCTCGACTTCCTGCGTTTCTGCGTCAGGAACCCGAAACCGTGTCCGCTGCTCGAGGTCACCGACACCGGTTCGCCACACCCGAACGCACTGTCTCGCGGGTCCGATCTCCGCACCGACCTCCCGCGCTACCGGGTCTTCTCCGACGGTGCTCTGATCGACGAACCGACCGACGTGAGCCGATATTGGCGCGACGACCTGGTGAGCTTTCTGCTCGGTTGCTCGTTCACGTTCGAATGGGCGCTGGCCGCTGCCGGCCTGCCGCTCGCGCACCAGCGCCAGGGCGTCAACGTGCCGATGTACGTCACCGATCGACGCTGCGCCGGCGCAGGCCCCTTCGAGGGCCCGCTCGTCGTCTCGATGAGACCCTTTGCGCCGGAGCACATCGCATCCGCAGTGGAGATCTCCTCCCGCTTCCCCGCCATGCACGGCGGCCCGGTGCACATCGGCGATCCCGCCGCCATCGGTGTCGCCGATCTCGACAGCCCCGACTTCGGCGATCCGGTCACCATCACCGCCGACGAGGTGCCGGTGTTCTGGGCATGCGGT
This sequence comes from uncultured Actinomycetota bacterium, assembly GCA_963786995.1. Taxonomy (GTDB): domain Bacteria; phylum Actinomycetota; class Actinomycetes; order Mycobacteriales; family Mycobacteriaceae; genus Mycobacterium. The sequence goes on from CAWBBH010000016.1 coordinate 137,895, forward strand.
GTGACGCCTCAGGCCGTCGTCCTCGAAGCCAAGCCCTCGCTGGCGATCTTCCACGCCCCGGGCCACATGTTCATCACCGATCGACCGCACTGGAAATTCGACTCCCAGGAGAAGTCATCATGACCGTGCATCCAGAACATGTCTCCACTCGGCAGTCCACCCCGTCAGAGACCCGAAAGGCGGTGCGGGGGGCGGCCATCGGCAACACCGTCGAGTGGTTCGATTTCGCGATCTACAGCGTGCTCGCCACCTATATCGCCGACAAGTTCTTCCCCTCCGGCGACGATACCGTCGCACTGCTCAACACCTTCGCGATCTTCGCCGCCGCCTTCTTCATGAGGCCACTCGGAGGTTTCTTCTTCGGGCCGCTGGCCGACCGAATCGGCAGGCAGCGCGTGCTGGCGATCGTGATCCTGCTGATGTCGTTCTCGACGTTCGCGATCGGTCTCGTGCCCAGCTACGACTCCATCGGCGTCGGCGCACCGCTGCTGCTTCTTCTCCTTCGCTGCCTGCAGGGCTTCTCGGCAGGTGGCGAATACGGCAGCGGTGCGTGCTTCCTCGCCGAGTACGCCCCCGACCGGCATCGCGGTTTCGTCGTGTCGTTCCTGGTGTGGTCGGTGGTCCTTGGCTTCCTGCTGGGTTCCCTCACCGTCACCGTGCTCGAAGCGGTGCTTCCTGAAGCGGCGATGGACGCGTATGGCTGGCGCATACCGTTCCTGCTGGCGGGGCTACTCGGCGCGGTCGGGCTCTACATCCGGTTGCGGTTGCGCGACACACCGGAATTCGAGGAACTACGCGACAACAACGAGCTGTCCGAGTCGCCGCTCAAGGAGGCGCTGACGACGTCGTGGCGCCCGATCCTGCAGATCGCCGGGCTGGTCATCATCCACAACGTCGGCTTCTACACGGTGTTCACGTTCCTGCCGAGCTACTTCACCAAGACGCTGGAGTTCACCAAGATGGACGCCTTCGTCTCGATCACGGTCGCCAGCGTCGTCGCGTTGATGCTCATTCCGCCCCTCGGCGCGTTGTCCGATCGGGTGGGCCGCAAGCGGTTCTGATCGCGGGCGCGGTCGGCTTCATCGTCTTCACTTATCCCCTGTTCCTGCTGCTGAACTCGGGGTCGCTTGGTCGCAGCGATCGCAGGCCACGCCGGCTTTGCCGCCGTCGAGGCCGTGTTCGCATCGACCGCGCTCGCCGCAGGCAGCGGAGTTGTTCGCGACACGGGTCCGCTCGGGTGCCTACTCGATCGGCTACAACATCTCGGTCGCGATCTTCGGAGGAACGGCGCCGTACGTGGCGACCTGGCTCACCGACCGGACCGGCAACGAGCTGGCGCCGGCCTACTACGTCGTCATCGCCGCGATCGTTTCGCTCGCAACGGTGTCTGACGATGAGGGAGACCGCCGCGGCGACCCCTGCGCAAACTCGTTACGGATTAGCCCACATCAGCCCGCGGATGGTCGCCGACAAGCGGCATATCCTCCACGGCGATCAGTCCCGCGGCGCGTTGCAGAGCCAGTCGATGGCGTTGACCACCCGGGCGGCGGTGGAGACGCATCCTGCCTCGGTGACGTCGAGGACCGGATCGGACACGTGAGTGTTGAGTTCGACCCGCGGTTCGCCCTCGACGATGACGCGGTGCACACCGGTGCTTGCCGTCGGGCGGATACTCCCAGTCCGGTGCTGCGGCAGCGTCAGCCGGGTGACGTGTTCGATGGTGATCACCGGGACCCCGTCGCGTACCCCTCGACCGCGAATTGGACCGCGGCCATCGGCCGGGCTCGACGGTCGCCATCTTGCACTCGATACGCTTGGTCGGTGTACCAGGGTTCGATGCGCTGCCGGAGCTCGTCGAGTTCGATGCCGAGGTGGTCTGCGAGGTTGCGCACCGGACCGCCCCACATCGATCGTGAGGACGCCCGGCAGGAAGAGCAGCGGCGGATCCGCGTCGGCGGCTCAGCCCGAAACCCATTGACACGCCGGTGAACTCGTAGTCGTCGTAGTTTGCGTAGTCGAAGATCTCCTGAACCGTGACCGAGTCGACGCGGGTCGACAGGCTCAGCGCGCTGTGGACCTCGGTGTCACCGGAGAAGCCGGGGTCGATGCCGTTGACGTACAGCGACGATTGCCCGCCTGGCATGCCTTCTCCAGCGGTCCCGTCAGCCAGTCGTCGGCGTGGCGGGGCGCACCAGCCACACCATCGACGTGGCCGCGACGTTGATTCCCGCCGCGAGGAATTCGACATCTGTTCGAGAGCTTCCATCGGCCGCGTCTCGCCCGCGCGGTGTAGACGACGCAATCGGGCCGAGCGCAACGAGCGCGTCGATGTCGTCAGTGGCGATGATGCCGGTCGGCTCTTTCGAGCCCACACAGTTCCGACGCGTCTCGCCCGATCTTGTTCGGGACTCGCGGCGTGCAGTCCGACCAACTCGAGATCCGGCCGTCCGATGATCGCCTTGAGTGAATGTTGGCCGACATTGCCGGTGGAGAATTGAACTACTCTGCGCATCGTCATCCTCCAGTTGCAGATCGTGGCCATCATCTAAACGGATCGATACTGACTGAAGTCAACGGACCACCCCACCTGCATCGTGACGCGTAACGATATTGTGGGCGTATGGCCGTGGTAGACAAGCCCTCAGCGCGTGAAGCCAAGCGTCTTCAAACTCGCGAACGACTCATGGGGGCCGCCATCGCCGAGTTCAAGCGATCCGGTCTCGCCGCGGCTGACGTCGGCGCCATCGTGACAGCCGCCGGCGTCGCGCACGGCACCTTCTTCTTTCATTTCCCCACCAAGGAACACGTCCTGCTGGAATTGGAGAGGCGCGAGGAGGAGCGCATCGCGAAGCAACTCGGTCGCTACCTGGGCTCCGAACGACGCGACCTCCCCTCGATACTCGAAGAGACGGTCCGCCTTGTCGTGGGGTTGGAGCGCCGATTGGGTGCCGCGCTGTTCAAAGACTTCCTGGCTCTTCACTTCTCACAAACGCGCCCTGCCGACGAAAGCAATGAACACCCTGTCATCGTCACAGTCGCCAACGAGATCGAACAGGCGCAGCAACGTGGCCAGGTGGACGCCGACGTGAACGCGATGAACAGCGCGGTGTTCTTTCTTCTCGGCCTGTACGCGCTGCTCACGACGACACACGACTGGCCGGCCCAGGGCGCAATGCTCGACGACTACGTGGCCAGGACGCTGCGGGGCATCGGCGCCAAGTAGCCGATTGACTACTTCGCGTGATTGACTATAGTCAGTCATCGTGAATCTGCCGACGCTGAAGCTTGGCGCGCGGTGGCCGCGAAGAGACGCCGAAGAGCCAAGCTCACCGGTAGCGGCCTCGACGAACACATGGAGGCGTCACGGCTTGCGCAGCGACAGGCCGACAAGTGGCTGATCTCGGGCAGCCTCCTGATCGGCACCGCCGCGCTGGGAGTCTTCGGCCTTCCGCTCTTTCTTCGCGGTGTGTGGCTGCTGCGCAAGGCGCAACGAGAGGGCCTGACGGTCCGGCCCATGTTGGTCACCCTGCTCGGCTATCTGGTGATCATCGACGCTGCCATCAACACGGTGGGCTGGGCGCTCGACCTTGTCGCCAACCACACCATCCTGGCCCGCATTCTGTTGAACGGCTGGGGCGCAATGTTCGATGCCGGCTACTTCTGGCACTACAACGAGTTGTGGTTGGGCGGTGCTGCAGGGCCGGGCGAGAAGGCCATGGAAGTCGGGATGATCCTCACCGTCTTCACGATGCGGATCGCCGCTGCGATCGGGTTCCTGCAGATGAAGCGATGGGGCCACCAATGGATGATCATCACCTGCTGGATGGGCGTGCTCATCTGGTGCCTGTACGTGTTCAACATGACCATGTACGCCGACGTGCGCTTCGCCGGAGTGGTGCTGCCGGTAGTCGGATGGTGGCTGTACGACATCTTCTACATCACCCCGTTCCTTGCGATTCCGTACCTGCACTCGGTCAATCGCGAGATCTTCTCCGACTGATGTTCGATGACTGTACTCATTGACTTTGGTCAGTAACTGAGTTACAAAGGGCGGACCATGACGCCTCAGGTCAAGCAGTCGTCGCGAGACGCGCGCCGGTTGCAGACGCGGGAACGCATACTCGGCGCCGCGATCGCCGAATTCAAGCGCGCAGGCATGTCCGGCGCCGACGTCAATGCGATCGTCGCCGCAGCAGGCGTCGCGCACGGAACCTTCTTCTTTCACTTTCCCAGCAAGGAGCATGTTCTGCTGGAACTGGAGAGCCGCGAGGAAGCGCGGATGGCCGCCGAGTTCGGCCGGTTCCTCGATGAGCGCCACGAATTGGTGACCGCGCTGACCGAAGCCGTGCACTTGGTCGCCGGGCTCGAACGAAGGCTTGGCCCAGTGCTCTTCAAAGAGCTACTCGCGCTGCACTTCTCGCCGACCCGGCCCAACAAGGACGAGTGGACCGATCATCCGATCATCGTGCTGCTGGTGCAAGAGATCGAACGGGCGAGAGGCGACGGCGAAGTCCATCCGGAGGTGGACGCGTTCTACAGCGCGGCGTTCTTTCTTCTCGGCATCTACGGCGTGCTGACCACCATGAGCAGTTTCGACACCCGAGAAACGATGCTGGCCAAATTGGTGTCCACCGCCGTGCGCGGCCTGGAGTTCCGATGACCGCGTCGTGCATGCGACAACCCACCGGCAAGGAGGCCTGAAGTGGACTGGGTATGGGAGATTCTTCGCTACGTCGCCGCATGGGGCGGCACAGGTCTGATCATCTGGTTCTGGTACTGGATGTTCTCGAATATCGGCACGTTCTGAAGCGATTCGATAAAGGCATGTCCGAGCTATCCGATGCGCACGCGCTTGCTGTCGAGCGCAGCTGTGCGGTGACGGCGGTCGCGTTGAGCGGACAGCGTCGCGAGGGTGTGCGGCTGGTCAGCGGGGCCAGGCGGGACTTCGGTCTCAGCTCCACACTCGACTTCATCCACGTCCCGTATCCCCCGCCGATGCGAACCTGGACCCGTCGCACCTTGACATGCGGCGTGGCGCTTCAATGTTCACCGTCGAAGGATCGAATCGTCGGGTACCGATTGAACGAGCTGTCCGCACGGGAGCTGAGTGCGCTGACACTCGTCGAGGCGAGCGTCGCGCTGGGCTGGATCGCCGCGAACTGGCCCGGCCTGCTGCCTGAGATCCGGCGGCTGCTGCCCGACCTCGACGATGCGCGCAGGCGATATGGGCGCCGAAGAAATGCTCGATCGCGCAGTCGCAATGGCGCGTTCGTCGCAACAGCTGATCGTCGACCCGCTGCTCGGTACCCTGCCGAAGGCATACACCGACCCGCAGGGGCTTACCGACAAGCTGCGCCGGACCTTCGGCAGAATGCCGTGGACGACATCGCAGAAGCGACTACCACGGCCCTACTCTGTTCCCGTCGGCGGCGAGGGCGGCGTGCGCAACCCCAACCTGCCGCCACCGAGCCGGCCGCAGGACAACGACTTCGACGTGACGCCCGAACACCGTCCCGGCATCCCTTATCCCGAATGGAATTCGTGGACGAAGACCTTCATGGCGGACCACGTCGCAGTTCTCGAGCGCGCCACATTCGAGCCGCCACCGCCATCCGGTGACGGCCGACGCCGATCTGCGTAAATGGTTCTCCGAGCACACCCATCGCGCCATGAAGAACCGGTTGGAGGACGGCTCCGATCTCGACGTCGAGCAGTACGTCAGCCACTACATCGACCTGACCACCGGTGAGGCGGTCGAGCCGCGCATCTTCCGCGATCTGCTACCCAGCAGCCGCGACGTCACCACGGCGTTGCTGCTCGACGGGAGCTCGTCGCTCGGAGTGCACGGTGGCAGGATCTTCAAGCTCGAGTTGGCCTGTGCCGACGCGCTATCGCAGGCGATGACGCTGGCGCGCGAGCGCCACGGCATCTTCGTTTTCACCGGCAACACGCGCCACCGTGTCGAGGTGACGTGCCTCAAGGAGTTCGAGGATCGCCGGTTCGTGCCCCCGGGCGGCCTCGGACTTGCCACCGGCGGATACACCAGGCTCGGTGCGCCGCTGCGCCATATGACGAGCCGACTGCTCGACCAACCGTCGGAGAGACGGCTGCTGATCGTGATCGGTGACGGCCTGATCTCCGACGAGGGCTATGAGGGCCGCTACGCCTGGGCTGACGCTGCACATGCCGTGGAGGAAGCCAATGAAGCCGGCGTGAGCATGTACTACGTCGGCGTCGGACCGACCCGCGTCGACCCTCTCCCCGAAGTGTTCGGACCTCGTCGCTCCCAACGCATCCGGCGTATCGAAGAGCTCCCCCGCGTCTGGCCCATGTGCATCGAGAGTTGGTGGCCGCGTGACCGAAACCTATTACTCCAACGGCAACGAAGTTCAGTTGTTCGAGCAGGCGTACCGCCAGCGCCTGCCGGTGATGCTCACCGGCCCGACCGGTTGCGGGAAGACACGACTGGTCGAGCACATGGGCCTGCTGCTGCGCCGTCCCGTCGTGACCATCAGCTGCCACGACGATCTGACCAGCTCAGATCTCGTCGGGCGATTCATGGTGACCGGTGGTGACGTGGTGTGGACCGACGGACCCCTCACCAGGGCCGTCAAGGCCGGCGCGATCTGCTATCTGGATGAGGTCGTGGAAGCCCGTCACGACTCGTTGGCCATTCTGCACTCGCTGACCGATCACCGTCGCGCGCTCTACCTGGACCGTGCCGGCGAGGTCGTCGCTGCGCCGGAGACGCTTCATGCTCGTGTGCAGCTACAACCCGGCCTACCGCAGTTCGTTGAAGGAACTCAAGCCGTCGTTCCGTCAGCGCTTCGTCACGCTCTCGATGCGTTACCTGCCGCCCGAGCGCGAGGCCGAGGTGATCGTCGCCGAAGCGGGCATCGCATTGCCGTCGGCCACAGCGACTAGTGGCTTGCGCAACAGCCATCAGGACGGCCGACGAAGCGTTCCACTTCGAACCCCCGTCCACCCGCGTGCTGGTCACCGCGGCGCAGTTGATCGCCGCGGGCGCAACCGAATTGGAGGCTGCCGAGGCCTGCATCCTCGCGCCACTGTCGAGCGACGGTGCGATCTCCGAAGGTTTGCGCGAAGTCGCCGTCGCCAGCCTGGCCGGTGCCGACAGCTCGAGCCCAACACACTAGGAAGGAGCACGGCGAACATGGATCAGAAAGAGAAGAAGCGCAAGCGAGCGCTCATCGTCCTGCAGATCGTGATCTACGGCTACCTACTGACGATGTTCGGAATTCAGCTCTACATGTCCTTCGCCCGGGGCTGGTGGGAGTTGTGAGTTCCGATGTGCGGGCGGGGGGCACGGTGACCCTCGACGAGCACGACGAAGAATCCAGGCTGGCGCAGCGCCGGGCCGACAAGTGGATGATCGTCGGCGCAGGCCTGATGGGCATGTGGGCCCCGGGGATCTTCGGATTGCCCATCTTCCTGCGTGGGGTATGGCTGCAGCGCCAGGCCGCCCGCGCCGGTCTGTCGATGCGGCCGATGATCGTCACCCTGATCGGATACCTCGTGCTGATCGACGGGATGCTCAACAGCCTCGGCTGGGCACTGGATCTCGTCGCCAACCACACCTTGATCAACCGCGTGCTGATGGTCGGCTGGGGCGCCATGTTCGATGCCGGCTACTTCTGGCACTACAACGAAGCCTGGGTCGGCGGCGCCGCGGGACCCGGCGAGAAGTCGATGGTCTTCGGGATGATCCTGACGGTCTTCGCGATGCGGTGTGCCGCCGCTATCGGATTCCTGCAGATGAAGCGCTGGGGCCACCAATGGATGATCATCACCTGCTGGATGGGCGTGCTCATCTGGTGCCTGTACGTGTTCAACATGACCATGTACGCCGACGTGCGCTACGCCGGGGTGGTCTTCCCGGTAATCGGCTGGTGGCTCTACGACATCTTCTACATCACGCCGTTCCTCGCGATCCCGTATCTGCACACGGTCAACCGCGAGATCTTCACTGACTGAACTGATTCGAGGAGCACTGCTGTGAGTTCATCTACCTCCACACCTGAATCCGCCGAGGATCACCGGGCCGACGACCTTCCTCCCGGCACCACGCCGTACTACGCGAACATGCACAAGTGGATCAAGCGGGCGGTCCTGGTCTGTCTGGTCGCCCTGGTCATCGAAGGTGCGTTCACGCTGCCATTCATGGCGGTCTACTACGGCTACCCGACACTGAGCCTGACCGAAATCTGCAGTGAGCTGCTGAAGGTTCGGTACTCCGACGACACCCTGGAGTGCAAGGTGCCCTATCCACCGCTCGGACCGCCCGAGGGCGCCGAGGGCAAGGACACCGCACAGGACCAATGGGGCATTCAGCCCGTCCCGAAGTACAACCGAATCGGGTTCCGTGAACTCGTCCGCATCCACGACGAGAGAGAGGCCCGTCAGGCGGCAGCGCAGCAAGGCACTCCCACTCCATGACGAAATCTGTCGACGACCACGCGGAGAATTGGGATCTACGCCACGAGGACTTCAACGACAATGACTTCCTCTACGACGTGTACGCAGTCATGCGGGACCGAGCCCGCTTCGCCCACACCGACGTACCGTTTCTGTCCGCCACGCCCGGCGGCGCATGGATGGCGGTGCGATATGGGGACTGCTACAAGATCCTGCAGGACTGGGAGCACTTTTCCAGCAATCCGACACCGGAAGCGTCCGAACAGCTTGCGGGCGATCTCGTCATCACCCTCGACCCGCCGCGGCAACAAAAGTTCCGCAAGGTGCTCAACCCCTACTTCTCGCCGGCCCGTATGAAGGCACTGACGCCCCAGATCCGTGACGAGACAGATAGATTGATCGACGACTTCATCGAGCAAGGAACCGGCGATCTTGCCGAGGTCGCGTGGCGGCAGCCGGGCATCGTCTTCTTCAAGTACCTCCTCGGCATGCCGATCTAGGATGTTCCTTTGTGCATCGAGCTGACCGACACGGGACTGAACGGTGATACCGAGGAAGTGCGCGCGGCGTCCTGGGGCGGGCTGTATCAGCACATTCACGACGCGGTGTCGGCGCGGATCGACTCACCACCGCAGGACGACATGATCGATGTCCTTCTCGCGGCCGAGATCGACGGTGAGAAACTCGCCTTCGCCGACGTCGTGTCCAACGCGATGCTTCTTGTCCAGGCCGGCCTGGAAACCACCGCGAGCGCAATGTCGTTCGCGTTCCACTATCTCGGCACCCATGCCGACGAGCGCGACCGGCTCATTCGCGAGCCCGACATCATGCCGCGCGCCATCGAGGAACTGATCCGCTTCGGCGGGTCCATTCACGGCATCCCGCGAACCGTCGCCAAGGAGGTCGAGCTGAACGGCCAAACCTTCTGTCCTGGTGAATCGGTCCTGGTGAACTACGCCTCGGCCAATCGTGACGCCGTCGAATTTCCCGATCCCGATCGCTGCATACTCGACCGCCAGGCCAACCGGCATCTCGGATTCGGCGCGGGCGTCCATCGCTGCCTCGGCTCCAACCTGGCACGCCTGGAATTCCGCATCGGTGTCGAACAGGTGTTGACGCGGATGCCCGACTACGCCATGGCACCCGACCGTGAAGCCGTATTCCACGGGAACTCCGTCACACGCGGATACCGGACGCTTCCCGTCGTATTCAGTCCCGGAAAGCAGTCAACCGTATGAGCTATCGAATCATTCAGTGGATGACGGGCGACGTCGGACAGGTCGGTGTCCGGCACTTCGCCGACTGCCCGGTGTTCGATCTGGTCGGGGTGCTCGTGCACAGCAAGGACAAGGTCGGGGAGAGACGCGGGCGAGATCGCCGGCATCGCGCCGGTGGGTGTCGTCGCGACGGACGACGTTGAAGCCGTCGTCGCCATGGATGCCGACTGTGTCTTCTACACGCCGATCATCATGGACACCGAAACCGTCTGCCGACTGCTGCGATCAGGGAAGAACGTCGTCACGACGAGCGGATTCTTCTACCCGACGGCGGACTTCGCTGCCGACGGCGCGAAGATACGTGCCGCATGTGAGGCTGGCGGGACCACTTTTCATGCCGGTGGCATCCATCCGGGCTACGCCGGAGACATCCTTCCGCTCACGCTCGCCCGGGTGATGAGCAGGATCGACCAAATCCGCGTCCACGAAGTCGTGAACGTCCTCGCAGACGCCCCGACAGACCACATCGACTGGATGGGCTTCGGCAAGGACAGGGACGCATTCGTCTCCGAGCCGACGATTCTGGGGCTCGGGGTGCCGTTCTTCGCGCAGTCGATGTACATGATCGCCGACGGCCTCGGCGTGAGCATCGACGAGGTGACCGCCGCGGACGTCAGGGCCGCTGTGGCCACCGAGGACATCCCGCACGATTTGGGCGCGATTCCCCGCGGCACGGTCGCCGCCCAGCACCACGAATGGACGGCCTGGGTCGACGGCAGGCCGCTCATCGTCTTCGAAGCGCTGTACACGACTACCAGTACCGACAAGCTCGACCCGGCATGGGATTTCGGCAAGACGCGCTACCGCATCTCGATCGAAGGAGATCCGCCGAGCGAGCTCATCCTCCAGGGCGTCGAGCAACCCGACGGCACCATGGCGCACCCCGGCTACAACTGGACCGCGATGGGCGCCATCAACGCGATCCCCGACGTGTGCGAGGCCGCACCGGGCTGGCTCACCCACCTTGATCTCGGTCTTGATTCAGCCCCGTGGCGTGGTGCGCACATGACCTCGACGCAATCAGCGGCTCCTGCGGCTTCACCACGTCGTCTTCGCCATCGCACCCGAACGTCACGATGCGGTGGCGGAGATGTTCACCGAGCCTCGGGTTCACCCTTGCCCCGGCTGAACTGACCGAGCTGGGACTACAGGATCAACCTGGACTGGGCTCACGGAATCGAACTGATCAGCCCGCTCTCCGGAGCGAATACCGCCGTGGCCGCGTCGGTCGCCGAGTTTCTCGGCAGCAAGGGCGACGGCATCTACACCGTCGTGCTCAAGGTCCCCGACGCCTCGGCTGGCCGAGGCGGTCACCGAACGGTATGGGGCCCGCATCCGCTTCCGTCAGAAACTCGAGGGCGACGGCACGCTATCTCGAGCGAGATCGACCTGTCGGTACTTCGACCTGCCACTCACCCTGCATGGACACCAACATCCCCTGATGCCATGACCGATCCGCACACACTCCCGCAGGTTCTCTACGAAGACCTGCCCATGGCGGCCGACCGCGGGGCCGGCTGGGCCAAGCTGCGCAACCTGGGCAGGTGGGTGTCTGGCACTTCGCCGAGAGCCCGGTGTTCGACCTGGTCGCGGTGCTGGTGCACAGCATGGACAAGGTCGGCAAGGACGCGGGCGAGATCGCAGGCATCGCGCCGATCGGCGTCGCCGCGACGGACGACATCGACGCCGTCATCGCCATGGACGCCGACTGCGTCTTCTACACGCCGATCATCATGGACACCGAGACCGTCTGCCGACTGCTGCGTTCAGGAAAGAACGTCGTCACGACGAGCGGATTCTTCTATCCGACAGCGGACTTCGCCGCGGACGGCGCCAAGATCCGCGCCGCATGTGAGGACGGCGGAGCCACCTTTCATGCCGGTGGCATCCATCCGGGTTACGCAGGCGACATCCTGCCGCTCACGCTCGCCCGAGTGATGAGCAGGATCGACCAGATCCGCGTCCACGAAGTCGTGAACGTCCTCGCAGACGCGCCGACAGACCACATCGACTGGATGGGCTTCGGCAAGGACAAGGACGCATTCGTCTCCGAGCCGACGATTCTGGGTCTCGGGGTGCCGTTCTTCGCGCAGTCGATGTACATGATCGCCGACGGCCTCGGGGTGAGCATCGACGAGGTGACCGCCGCGGACGTCAGGGCCGCTGTGGCCACCGAGGACATCCCGCACGATTTGGGCGCGATACCCCGCGGTACGGTCGCCGCCCAGCACCACGAATGGACGGCATGGGTCGACGGCAGGCCGCTCATCGTCTTCGAGGCGCTGTACACGACTACGAGTACCGACAAGCTCGACCCGGCATGGGATTTCGGCAAGACGCGCTACCGCATATCGATCGAGGGAGATCCGCCGAGCGAGCTCATCCTCCAAGGCGTCGAGCGACCCGACGGCACCATGGCGCACCCCGGCTACAACTGGACCGCGATGGGCGCAATCAACGCGATCCCCGACGTGTGCGAGGCCGCACCGGGCTGGCTCACCCACCTGGATCTCGGTCTTGTTCAACCGCGTGGTCTGGTGCGCAAATGACGACGAGAAGGTTCGCTCGCAACGGCTACACCACGTGGACGTTCGCCATGGCGCTGGAGCGTCTCGATGCGGCGGCACAGATTCTTCAACGAGACTCGGTTTCACCCTCCAGCCCGGCCGAACTGCCCGAGCCGGCCTGCATATCCGCCTGGACTGGGAGCGAGGGATAGAACTGATCAGCCCGCATTCCCGGATCGACCGCAGCGGTGGCCGCATCGGTGAATGAGTTTCTCAACACCAAGGGTGACGGCGTCTACACCGTCGTGCTGCAGGTGCCAGCCGCATCGGCGGCCGAGTCCGTGGCCGAGCGGTACGGCTCGAACACGCGCTACCGGTTCGACATCTCGAGGGAGATGGCACCTACGTCGAGCGAGATCGAGCTGTCGGTACTCGGCCTGCCGCTGACATTCATGGTCGACCAACATCCCGTGATGCCATGACCGATCCGCAGACACTCCCGCAGGTCCTCTACGAAGACCTGCCCATGGCGGCCGACCGCGGGGCCGGCTGGGCCAAGCTGCGCAAGCCTCGGGCCGGTGCTGCAGGGAGACGGCTGGTATTACCTCACCAACCGGGAGGATGTGCTTGCCGCGCTGCGTAATCCGGAGGTCTTCTCGTCCACCCGCGCCTTCGATGAGATGGTCAGCCAGGTACCGCTTGTGCCGCTGGCCTTCGATCCACCCGAGCACACCCGATACCGCAGAATCCTGCATCCGTTCTTCAGTCCGCAGGTGCTTGGGACTGTCCTGCCGTCATTGCAGGCTCAGGCTGCGGAGATCATCGCCGAGATCGCAGCGCGTGAGCAGTGCGAGGTGATGGCCGACCTGGCCACGCCGTACCCGTCGCAAGTCTTCCTCACCCTTTTCGGTCTGCCCCTCGAGGACCGGGACCGACTGATCGCGTGGAAGGACGCCATCATCGATCTGAGCCTGGAGCGGGATCCCGGCAAGGTCGATCTGGTGCCTGCTGCAGAACTGTTCTGCTACCTCACCGATGCGGTCGACGCACAACGCCGGCAGCCCCGCGACGGGATCCTCTCGCAACTCCTGCACGGCGACGATGCGCTCACCGACGCCGAGGCGCTGGGACTGTCCTTCGTGTTCATACTCGCCGGTCTGGACACCGTCACCTCGGCGATCGGAACGACGATGCTCGAGTTGGCCCGCCGCCCCGGCCTGTGCGACGACCTTCGCCGGAATCCGGACAACGTAGCGGCATTCGTCGAGGAGATGATCCGGCTGGAGCCGGCCGCACCCGTGGTGGGGCGAGTGACCACTCGTGCGGTGACCGTCGCAGGCGTCACGCTGCCCGAGGGCGCTGAGGTCCGGCTGTGTCTCGGCGCGATCAACCGCGACGGCAGCGACGCGGTGTCCGGGGACGATCTGGTCATGGACGGCAAACTGCACAGACACTGGGGATTCGGCGGCGGGGCGCACCGTTGTCTGGGTTCACACCTGGCGCGGATGGAGTTGACGATCGTGGTCCGCGAATGGCTCAGCCGCATCGAGGACTTCGACCTCGCCCCGGGCTACCAGCCGAGGATCAAGTGGCCCTCGGCCACGTGCACGCTGCCGGAGCTACCGCTGCGGATTATGCGCCGATCGACCGCAACGGAGAGGTCATGACCGTCAACACCGCCAAGCCCAGCGTCTTCGAGGCCGGACTTCCCACGCTCACCTACGACTTCTCAGACACTCCGCAGGAGATCTATCCGCAGTTCCAGCAGGCGCAACGGGATGCGCCGATTGCGCTGGGGCCCATCGGACCCGAGGTGCTCTCGTACGAACTGGCGAGGACCGTACTTCGCGATCCGCGGTTCGTCGTCCCTGCGGGCATTCACCTCTCTGCTCACGGCATCACGTCGGGTCCGTTGTGGGACAGGGTGACCCGCAGCATCCTCAACATGGAGGGTGACGAACACCGTCGGCTGCGCAGCCTGGTCTCGCGCGCGTTCACCCCGCGGGCAACGGCGCGCATGCACCAGACTATCCACACAGTCATCAACGAACTCATCGACGCCGTCATCGACTCGGGCCGTTGTGAATTCGTCGCCGACATCGCTCGCCCTTACCCGATACCGGTGATCTGTGCGCTGTTGGGCGCGCCCCGTGAGCACTGGCAGCAGTTCTCGCGGTGGGCCGAGGACATCTTCAAAATCGTCAGCTTCGACTGCGATCTCGCCGCAGAAGAGCCCGTCGTCCTCGAGGCGTGGAGCCAGTTCGACGACTACATCGACGAGATGATCTCCCAGCGTCGGACCTGCTTGACCGACGATCTGCTTTCCGAACTCATCCGAATCGAAGACGCGGGCGACCGACTCAACGCCGCTGAACTTCGCATGCTTGCCTTCAGCATTCTGGTGGCCGGCACCGACACCACGCGCAGCCAACTGGCGGCGTCCATGCAGGTGTTGTGCGACCACCCGGACCAGTGGGCGCTTCTTCGCCAACAGCCCGAATTGGCCATGCGGGCCGTCGAGGAGACGATGCGCCATTCACCGTCGATGTGCAGCACCGTGCGCAGCGCCGCCGACGATGTGACGATCGGCGAATACACCTTTCCGGCCGGCGTATTCATCCTCGTCAATACTTATGCGGCCAATCGGGACAGCACCATCTATGACGACCCGGCGCGCTTCGACATCACCCGCGACGATCCGCCGCCGATTCTCACCTTCGGTGGCGGAGTTCACTACTGCCTCGGCGCCAACCTGGCGAGGCTGGAACTCGCCGAGGCACTGAAGATCCTCTCTCGGCGTTTCCCGAATCCGCGTCGCGCGGAGACGGTGCCATGGAAACCACTTCTCGGCCTCAGCGGGCCGACGAGTCTGCAGATGGAGTTCGACTGATGAGTTCTACGTCTGAAGCGCCGCCGGTTGCCGCCGCACGCGAGGTCATCCCGTTCCGGGAGCGCAAGGGCGACATCGTCTTGTGGGCCTTCTTTCTGGTCAACGTCATCTTCGTGACCTATCAGGCCGACATCGAGCAGCTCGTCATCCGCGACCCGGACAACTTCACGTACCCGATCTGGCCGCCCGCCTACATGATCGACTTCCTGCACTGGTATTTCGCGAACTATGACCCGCTGCTCTACGAGCGGCCGGTCTGGTACACCACCATCGTCATCATCGACCAGGTCGTCTACGGACCTTTCTATATCGCTGCGCTGTATGCCTTCTGGAAGGGAAAGGAATGGATCCGCAACTGGTCGATCATCTGGGCGTCGGTGATGCTCGCCACCGTCACCGTCATTCTCGGTGAGGAGATCGCCGGGCCGTTCGCCAGCGATCATCTACCGCTCGTGTTCGCGACGAACGCCGGGCTGGTTGATCGTGCCGGTGTGGGTGCTCATCCGGATGTGGCGAGAACATCCGTTCACACGACCGGTCACCGTCGAAAGCGACAACTGACATGGCGACCTTCGCGCAGCGCTACGGCCCGTGGGCCGTGGTCGCCGGGGCATCCGAAGGGCTCGGAGAGGCACTGGCGCGCGGGTGCGCGGACCGGGGACTCAACGTCGTGCTCATCGCTCGGCGGGTCGAGCTCGCACAGCAGCTCGCCGACGACATCGCCGCCGGTACCGGCGTGCAGACTCGTGCGTTGCGCGCGGATCTCGCAATCCGCGCCGACCTGGACCGCATCCTCGCCGAACTCGCCGACGTCGACGTCGGCCTCCTCGTCTACAACGCGGCGTTCTCCGTCGTCGGGCCGTTCTGGAATTTCGACATCGATACCCATCTCAAGGAGATCGACGTCAACGTGCGCGGACCTCTTGTGCTCGCCCACGGTTTCGGTGAACGGTTCCGGGCACGAGGTCGCGGCGGGATCATCCTGCTGTCGTCGATGGGCGCGCTGCAAGGCATGGTGCGGGTGGCGAACTACTCCGCCACCAAGGCGTACAACCTCGTGCTGGCCGAAGGTCTTTGGGCCGAACTCCGCGACGACGGCGTCGACGTCCTCGTCAGCTGCGCGGGCGCGACACGAACGCCCAACTACGTGGCGTCCGAGCCCGACGATGCCAACGTTCCGGTGCAGGAACCCGAGCAGGTCGCCCGCGAGACGCTGGACGCGCTCGGCAAGAAGCCGACGCTGTTTCCCGCGCGCGTACTGCGGTTCACCCACTTCGCGTTCCGCCACCTGATGGGACGTCGCACCGCTGTCCGGTTGATGGCCTATGCGAGCAACCGAACCTACAAGGAGCAGGGAAGCTACAGCACCGGCGACCGCAACTGACCGGCGCCTTGTCTGCATCTTTATAAAGATAGTAAAATAGCGCCTATGGATCGCGATCAGCTCGTCGACCTGACCCGTCGCGCGCTCAAACTGGCGCGCGACAAGACAACCGACCTGGCGCCCGCCGAGTACCGTGTGCGTGCCGACACCTACACCTCGCCCGACCGGCACGCGCGCGACATCGAGATGGTGCTCGCCAGCCCACAACTGGTCGGCTATGTCTCGGAGCTGCCCAAGCCCGGTTCCTACTGCACGAAAACCGTGATGGGCCGGTCGATCCTGTTGACCCGGACGACGGACGGTTCGATCAAGGCGTTCGAGAACGTGTGCCTGCATCGGCAGTCGCAGATCACCGAGGGTTGCGGCTCTGCGCGCAGGCTCGTCTGTCCCTACCACGCGTGGAACTACGATCTCGACGGCAACCTCGTCGGCGTCCCTGGTAAGGAGGGCTTTCCTGAAAGCTCAACGGACGGCGCGAAATTGGCCGAACTGCCGGCGACCGAATGCGCCGGCTTTCTCTGGGTCGCACTGGATCCCGACGCCACGCTCGACATTCCCGCATTCCTGGGGCCGCTGGCCGACGAATTGGATTCCTGGGGCATCGGACGGTGGTCTCCGCTCGGCGAGAAGGTTCTCGACACGGCGATCAACTGGAAGCTCGCGATCGACACCTTCGCCGAGAACTACCACTTCGCGACCGTGCACAAGACCACGTTCGCGACCATCGCCCGCAGCAACTGCACCGTGTTCGACTCGTTCGGGCCGCACCACCGGCTGGTGTTCCCGCTCAACGGCATTCTCGACCTCGACGATGTCGACGAGGAGCAGTGGGAACCGCTGCAGGCCATGGTCGTGATCTACGCGTTGTTCCCCAACATCGTGTTGTCGGCGACGATCGCCAACGGTGAGCTGTTCCGGGTGTATCCGGGCGACGCTCCGGGGCGGTCGATCACCGTGCACCAGAACTCGACCCCGCTGGACCTGTCTGAGGAGTCGGTCGCCGCGGGCGCGCAGGCGGTTTTCGAGTATGCGCACGGCACGGTGCGGGACGAGGACTACGCGCTTGTCGAGAAACTGCAGGCCAACCTCGCCTCGGGCGTCAGAGAACATCTGGTCTTCGGCCGCAACGAACCGGGCCTGCAGCATCGGCACGAGAATTGGGCGAACGGGCTCAGCGCTGCTCGTCGATGAGGCGCGCCACCTCGTCGCGCTCCCCCGGCCCTGCGACCTCCAGTACATCGGCCAGTTCCCAGTCCCGATACAGCGCCATCGACCGTTCGTAGAACGCGAAGCCGCTGACCGGTTCACCACGCAAGGTCCCCTGGTATCGGAACGGACCCGCCATATACTCCAGCGGCAACAGATGTGCGGGGCGGCCACCAACGGTTCTGCGGTCAGGTCCAAGTCCAATTTCTGTGACGTCAGGCGATGACGATCGGACAGGTATCGAGCCTTCGCGGGCGGCGGGACGAGCGTGCGGATGGACTCGGGCCAGCGCACGTAACTGGTGATGGCGACCTCGATGTCGTCCGCGTACTCGGGGTCGGAGTCGGGATAGCTGACGGTCGCACCGGTGAACGGTTGCGGCGCATTGTGATTCCTGCGGTCGGACTGCCGCCAGATGCTGATGTCCACGCCGTTGTCCAGGTTGATCGTGCGCCACTCGTGTCCGCGTGACCGGATGTCGCCGGTCCCTCCGCCGTCATTGGCGACCAGCGGAAACCACTGCCGGTCCACATGGCCTGCGGTCCCGGTGACCTTCTCTCGCACCGAACCCCACGACAGCGTTCCGGTCATGCTCATGCGCGTTTGGAAATACGAGTACGTGGTCGCCTGCCCAAAGCACTCGATGACCCCGTTGTAGGCCGCGGCCCCGAGCGGCACGGGTGCCCGCGACGGTGTCACGTCCAGATCGAGTTGCATCGCGTTACCGTGATGATCGGTGCCGAAGAGGCTGAAGTCATAGGTATAGGGCAGCAGTTCGCCCTTGTGGTCACGAGAGGTCCGCCAGATCGAGGTTCCGGCGCTGCAGTCGTAGGACAGGTCCAGATGGTCATCGGCCATCGCCAGTTTCGGGGCCGCCGCCGCTCCTTGTTCGTGCCTGGCATGTCGTAGTCCGTGTACGTGCCATACGTGCCGTTGTCGAGGTCGAACAGCGCGAGCGTGTAGAAGTCCGCGACGATCGCCTGCCCGGGCCGGTTCTTGTTGTAGATCGTGAAGAAGGCGAACCGACGACCCGACTCCGCCTATGAGTTCGCCCGCGAGGTACCACGTATCCGACTCGCATGTCGGGTGGTTGGCCTCGGCGGCCGGAAAGACGAAATGCGGGTCGCCCGGCACCAGCTCGAACGGATACCGACGCCAGTCATCACCCACGGGCACTCCAGTCTCCTTTTTTGCTATGTTAGCAGTAATAGCAACTTTAGCGCGGGCACGAAGTTCTACGAGGAGGCCGACGCGTGAGGTCGATGTCCTATGACAAGCTCTTCATCGGCGGCCGCTGGCAGGCGCCTGCCAGTGACCGACGGATCTCCGTGATCTCCCCCCACACCGAGGAGCCGATAGGCGAAACGCCGGAGGCCACCGCGCAGGATGTCGACCGCGCGGTGCTCGCCGCCCGCAAAGCATTCGACGAGGGGCCGTGGCCCGTTTGCCGGTCTCCGAGCGGATGGAGAAGATCGAGAAGCTCGCCGTGGCCTACACCGCGCACGCGGAAGAGATGGCCGACCTCATCACCGCGGAGATGGGTTCGCCGCGCACGTTCAGCAGGCTGGGGCAGGCGAACGGGGCGCTGTCGCAGATGTATCTGACTCTGGCCACCGCCAAGGAGTTCGGCTGGGTCGAGCGCAGACAGGGACTCTTCGGCCAGGTTCAGGTGCGACGGGCACCGGTCGGCGTCGTCGGCGCGATCGTGCCGTGGAACGGGCCCCAGGTGCGACATGCCAAGATCACCCCGGCGCTCGCCGGCTGCTCGGTGGTCTCCAAGCCGGCGCCGGAGACCCCGCTCACCCTTTCGTGGCTGGCCGAGAGCCTCGACGACGCCGGCCTTCCCCCGGGCGTCTTCAACATCGTCCCCGGCGGCCGGGACACCGGCGCAAACCTCGTCGCCCACGCGGGCGTCGACAAGATGGCGTTCACCGGATCGGCGGCCGCCGGGAGGATCATGGCCGCGGCTGCGGCGAGCGCTCGAGCGGGTCAGCCTGGAGCTGGGCGGCAAGTCGGCGGCGATCGTGCTCGACGACGCCGACCTGGACGCGCGTCAAGCGATCCTCCGATGGCCGGCTGATGGTCAACGGCCAGGCGTGCGTCGCCCAGACCCGGATCCTGGCCCCCGCGACCCGACACGACGAGGTCGTCGACGCGCTGGCCGACGCTTTCCGGAGGTGCCCGTGGGCGACCCGTCCGCGGCCGACCGTCGTCGGCCCGCTTGATCGCGCAGCGCCAGCGGGAGCGTGTGGAGGGCTATCCGGTCCGGCCGCGCCGAGGGCGCCGGGTCGTGGCCGGTGGCGGGCGCCGCAAGGGCCTCGACGCGGGCTGGTACGTCGAGCCGACGCTGTTCGACGGCGTCGCCCAACGACATGCGGATCGCCCGCGAGGAGATCTTCGGCCCGGTCGTCGCGGTCATCGACCGGACACCGACGAGGCCGAGGCGAATCGCCAACGACTGCCCGTACGGCCTTCCGGCTCGGTGTGGACCGCCGATGTCGCGCGGACTCGAGGTGGCCGGCGAGCTCCGCACCGGCACTGGTCAACATGTAACGGCCACCCCAGCGCGCCGTTCGGCGGGTTCAAGGAGTCCGGCATCGGGCGCGAGATCGGCCCCGAGGGCCTCGCGCAGTACACCGAGGTGCAGTCGACGGTGACCGCGGGCGACTGCCGCCGAGCTAATCGGTCAGTTCCAGCGTCACCTGCGCGGACACACAGTTCGTCGCGCCGATCGAAGATCGCGATCTCGAGGTCGACCAGGTGGCGCAGGGTGTCACCGGCCTTCTCCCGCCGCTTGTCCACCACCCGGCCCCGGCCGACCATGGAGTCGCCCGCGTACACGGAACCGACCATCGACACCTTGCGCCGCACCACCCGGCTTATGGTCTCCCCAATCCGTCGCTATCCGGTCGATGAAACCGGCGAGATGCATGGTGTTGACGAAAATTGAAGGATGTCCGTGCTTTTCGGCGTAACGGGGTCATAGTGGCCGGGAAAGTAATCCCAGGTCGCACCGGGGTTCATCACCACGCGCTGATAACTGATCTCGTCGACGACCTCTGCGAGGTCCTCGGCACCGCGACGTCGTCCCACAGCAACCTGCGGTATGCGCTCATGGCCACTCCGCCGGCGTGAAGCGGAACAACGTGTTCGATCGTCGCCACAAAGGCTCCGTCGGCCCGGTGATAGCTGTCGCACGTCTCGACGAAATGGCCGATGCCGACCTTCGTGCGCTTCTCGGGGGACACCGATACCACTTCCTCGACGACGTTGAGACGGTCACCCTCGAGGATCGGCGTGACGAGTTCGACGTCGTTGGATGCGTTGATGAAGTCTGCCGGGCAGCGGGACGCGTATCGCGATGGACGGAACGGTTTCTGCCCGTCGGGCAGCCAGGGCGGCGGGATGAGCCGGCCCATCAACATCGCGGGCGGCGCGACGAGCCCACCCCACACTGCCGAAGCGAACTCGGTATCCCAGTACGCCGGATTACCGTCCTGGACCATCGATGCGAAGTGCTGGATGCGTGCCGCGCTCACCGCGGTACCCGCGAATCTCGGTTCGCTGCGCAGGCCGACCATACGCAGGGCATCCTCATAGGTACCGAACGCGAACTCGTAGCGGATGTCCTCATTCATCGTCGGGTCACCGGCT
>CAWBBH010000017.1:0-91715 GCA_963786995.1 uncultured Actinomycetota bacterium
CTCGATCGGGTCGCGCAGAGGTCGGGTGTCGTCCCGCACCGACGGGATGATCGCGGTGCGGCGGTCGTCGAAGTGGCTTACCGGTTTGCGCAGCGGGCGGGGCCGTTGCACCTCGACGGTCTCGCGTTCGTCCACACCGTCGGCAGCATGTCTCGAAGGGACATCGCTGGCTGACCGGTTGTGGCGCCCTTCGCTATTCACTGGCCGTCCGCGCACCGTTGCGCGCGGTCCGTGTCGAGCGCGATCCCCGCGAGGGGCCTGTCGGCCGAACCGCGCCGAGCACGTACGACTTCACCAGGTGATTCCAGCTGCAGGTGCGGCATACCTCCACCACATGGACCGAGAACTCGTCGTATCGCGACGCCAGCAGGACCAGCTCCTCGGCGGTGCGCGCGGAACCCGACACCGCGCCGAGGTGATCGCCGAACACCCAGGACACCAGCGTGAGCTGTTCCTTGCGGCAGATCGGGCACATCACCGAGCTGGGTTTCCCGTGGTACTTCGCGGCGCGCAGCAGGTACGGGTTGGCGTCGCAGACCTCCGAGACACCGGTGCGGCCCGAGTACACCTCCGCCAGCAGGGACCGCCGCCGAAGCGCGTAGTCCACCACCTGTCGCTGCAATCGCACGATGACCAGAGTACGTCGGGTCCCTCGGCGTGGAGGCGTGACGGGGTCAGCTGGCCTGCGCGTCGGCATCTGTCTGCGGCGATACGTCCGTCGTCTTAGGATCTTCTCCCGTGGCGACGCGCAGACCAGGCGGCACCAGGGCCAAGGACAGCGATCGCACCGCGACCTGCCAGGTACTCGACAGCGCGCTGGCCGAGGGGCAGCTGTCGATGGAGGAGCACCGGTATCGGGTGAGCGCCGCCACCCATGCCGCCACACTCGGCGAGCTGGAGCCGTTGGTCGCCGACCTGCAGACGCCAGGCGCGGTACAGCCGCAAGTCATCTCGAGTCCGAAGCTGCGCCCCGGACCCCTCGTCGTCGGCGGGATGGCGGTCGCGGCGGTGGTCCTCGGCGCCGCGGTTGTCGTCGTGCTGGCGAGCAGTGACTCGTCCGCCTCGGACACCACCACCTCCAGTACGGCTGCCGCGGCGCCGGAAACCCACGCACTGGCCGCCGGACCGTCCACCCAGGCGGTCGAGTCTCCGTCGGCGCCCACGGATCCACCGCCCGTGGTGCTCGGCCCGCTGCCGAACCTGCACACCGCAGAAGGCCTGACCCTGGTGATCGACGAGATCCGTAAGCGCTTCGGCGACACGATGGGCTACGAGCTGGCCATCACGCCCGACGATGCGAGCTGGCGCGTCCTGATCCGACCGATGAGCAGTCGAAGCTCATCTACTCGTTCGACGGCGGCTGGGGTGATCCCTCCACCAGGTCGCGCTCCGACACCGACGACATGACCGACCTGGCGGCGTTCGACGTGAGCGCGGCGGCCGCGGCGCTGCAGGCCGCCCCCGAGACGCTGCGCATCGCGCCGGGCGACGTGACCGATACGTTCATCGACGTCGACCACATCGCGGAGCCGCCCGGGCCGGGTGCGCTCGAGCTGCTGGTGAAGGTGTCCACGAAGTCCGGCGCCGACGGCTGGATCTACCTCGACGGCGCGGGTAACACCAAGCGCGTCGAATACCCGAGCTGACATCTACGATCGTCTCTCGTGGCAGCAGGGAGTGAGGGGCGGCAGTCCCCGCGGACGCGGGCGAAAGACAGCGACCGTTCCAACACCTGCCAGGTACTCGACAGCGCGCTCGCCGAGGGCCAGCTCTCGATGGAGGAACACCGGCAACGGGTGAGCAGGGCCACCAACGCCGCCACGCTCGGCGAGCTTCAGTCGTTGGTCACCGATCTGCAGATGGCCAATGCGTCGGTGAAGATGCCGAACCTGAAGAGGCGTCCCCGCCTCCCCGCGGGCGCCGGCTGGGGTCTTCGCCTCGCGACCGCCGCGGTCCTAGTGCTGTTCGGCATGGGCATCGGCTGGGGCCTGTACGGCAACACCAGCTCGCCGCTGAGTTTCCAGACCGACCCCGGCGCCAAATCCGACGGGGTCTCCGCCAAGGTGCTGACACCACCAAGGCAGCTGCAGTCGATGGGCGGCCTCAACGGGTTGTTCGAGCAGATGCGCAAGAAGTTCGGCGACTCCAAAGGCTTCGAGATGAACATCCGGCCCGACCGCGCCACGCTGTACCGTCCCGACTCCGAGGATCCGCGCCGCAAGCTGATGTACGACTACCGCGGAGGTTGGGGCGACCCGTACTCGACGACGACCGTCGACGGTGACGACCGTTTCGTCGACCTCGCCACGTTCGACTTCGAGCAGACGATCGCAGTGCTTCGTGGGGCTCCCGAAAGCCTGAAGATCCAGCGCAAAGACATCACCGACACCTGGCTCGACATCGCACCGTCCAAAGACCCGGCCACCCCCGATGCGGTGAAC
This sequence comes from uncultured Actinomycetota bacterium, assembly GCA_963786995.1. Taxonomy (GTDB): domain Bacteria; phylum Actinomycetota; class Actinomycetes; order Mycobacteriales; family Mycobacteriaceae; genus Mycobacterium. Next base: position 2,442 of record CAWBBH010000017.1, read on the forward strand.
ATACGTATCTACATCAGCAGCGAATTCGGCAGCGGATTCATCGACCTCGCGCCGGACGGCTCGGTCAAGCAGGTCCACGAGCCCAGCTGAAGCCGCAGCTCAGCGCCCTTTCGTGACCCGCGTGTAGCGGCGAGTATATCGGCGCGATACAGTTGTCCGAGGTGTTGAGTCGTCGTAGCGGCATGTGGATCCCAGCGCAGCGAGGGGACAAAGGAGGTGGTTCGATGCTGGAGCTCGCAGTGCTGGGTCTTCTGCTCGAATCGCCCATGCACGGCTACGAGCTGCGCAAGCGGCTGACCGGTCTGCTCGGCGCTTTCCGGGCGTTTTCCTACGGCTCGCTGTATCCCGCGTTGCGCCGGATGCAGGCCGACGGGCTGATCGTCGAGGACGCGGCACCGGACGGCGCCTCCAAGGTGCGCCGCGCACGCCGGGTCTATCAGCTGACTGATGCAGGCAAGAAGCGCTTCGCCGAGTTGGTGGCCGACACGGGTCCGCAGAACTACACCGACGACGGGTTCGGCGTTCATCTCGCCTTCTTCAACCGCACCCCGGCCGAGGCCAGGATGCGGATCCTGGAGGGCCGCCGTCGTCAGGTCGAAGAACGCCGAGAAGGTCTGCGCGAAGCAGTTGCACGGGCCAGCAGTTCGCTTGATCGCTACACCCGCCAGCTGCACCAGTTGGGGTTGGAGTCCAGCGAGCGCGAAGTGAAGTGGCTCAACGATTTGATCGCGGCTGAGCGGGTAGCTCAGAGCCGCGAGCAGACCCCCAACTAGCAAGAACACGTTTTTCGTAGGTATTGGATCGGAGAGGGAGAACGTCGCCATGACTGAGACCAACGGAGCCGGATCGTCGGCGACATCAGGCTCGGAGGTACGGGTCGCGATTGTCGGTGTCGGCAACTGCGCTGCATCGCTTGTCCAGGGTGTGCAGTACTACCAGGACGCTGACGAGAACAAGACTGTTCCCGGCCTGATGCATGTGCGTCTCGGCCCGTATCACGTCCGCGACGTCAAGTTCGTCGCCGCATTCGACGTCGACGCCAAGAAGGTCGGCTTCGACCTCTCCGAGGCCATCTTCGCGTCGGAGAACAACACCATCAAGATCGCCGACGTGCCGCCCACCAATGTGACGGTGCAGCGCGGGCCGACGCTGGACGGCATCGGCAAGTACTACGCCGAGACCATCGAGGTCTGCGACACCGACCCCGTCGACGTCGTCAAGGTCCTCAAGGACAACAAGGTCGATGTGATGGTCTCCTACCTGCCGGTCGGATCAGAAGAGGCCGACAAGTTCTACGCGCAATGTGCAATCGACGCCGGTGTGGCGTTCGTCAACGCGCTGCCGGTGTTCATCGCATCAGACCCGGTGTGGGCCAAGAAGTTCGAAGACGCCGGTGTGCCGATCGTCGGCGACGACATCAAGAGCCAGGTCGGTGCGACCATCACCCACCGCGTGATGGCCAAGCTGTTCGAGGATCGCGGCGTGCAGCTCGACCGCACGATGCAGCTCAACGTCGGCGGCAACATGGACTTCCTCAACATGCTCGAGCGCGAGCGCCTCGAGAGCAAGAAGATCTCCAAGACCCAGGCTGTCACCAGCAACCTGCAGCGCGAGTTCAAGACCAAGGACGTGCACATCGGCCCGTCGGACCACGTCGGCTGGCTCGACGACCGCAAGTGGGCCTACGTGCGCCTGGAAGGCCGCGCCTTCGGCGACGTTCCGCTGAACCTCGAATACAAGCTCGAGGTGTGGGACTCGCCGAACTCGGCAGGCGTCATCATCGACGCGGTCCGCGCGGCGAAGATCGCCAAGGACCGCGGCATCGGCGGACCGGTCGTCGCCGCGTCGGCCTACCTGATGAAGAGCCCGCCGCAGCAGCTGCCCGACGACATCGCGCGCGAGCAGCTTGAAACCTTCATCGAAGGTTAGAGCCGAAGCCGAGCTCCGCACCTGAATTTCGGCGCTGCGTAAGGTCGAGCCATGGCCGACGAGCGCTCGCGCGTGGAGCATGCGACAACCGAGATATCCGACGACGAACTGCGCAATGTCGACGAGTTCGCGCTGCTGCCGGAGAACGCCGAGCAGATCGGCCACACCGGCCCGCTACCGACGGTCACCCGACTGGAATCCGGGGATGTCAGCGCGCTGAAGTGGGGCGACGAGCCGCCACAGGTGGTGTTTCTGCACGGCGGCGGACAAAACGCCCACACCTGGGACACCGTCATCCTCGGCCTCGGCGTGCCCGCACTGGCCGTCGACCTGCCCGGCCACGGCCGCTCCCGGTGGCGCGACGACGGCGACTACGGCCCGAAAACGAATGCCGACACACTGCGGCCGCTGCTGCGCGAATGGGCGCCGAACCCGCGCCTGGTGGTCGGGATGTCGCTCGGCGGCCTCACCGCGCTGCGCATCGCGGCCACCGAACCTGCGCTCGTCCCCGAGCTCGTGCTCGTCGACGTCACGCCGTCCGCACCGGAACGGCACGAGCAGATGACGAAAGCCCAGCTCGGCGCCGTCGCGCTCGTCAAAGGCGACCGCGAGTTTCCCAGCTTCGAGGCGATGCTCGATGTCACGGTCGAGGCGTCGCCCCATCGTGACCGGAAGTCGTTGCGTCGCGGGGTCTTTCACAACTCGAAGCGCCTCGACGACGGCACATGGACGTGGCGGTACGACACGTTCCGCGGCGGCACGGACAAGAAGATGCCCGAGTCCTTCGCGGGCCTCTGGGACGACGTAGGAGCCATCACCATGCCGACCACGCTGGTTCGCGGTGCCAACTCGTTCTTCGTCAACGACGAGGACGCCGAGGCGTTCGCCAAAGGCGCCCCTGGCTTCCTGCGCACCCACGTCGTCGCGGACTCGGGCCACTCGGTGCAGGGCGATCAGCCCGCGGCGCTGGTCGACATCCTGCGCGGGGTGCTCGACGCCTGACGCATCTGTGTTGTTTACCGAATGCTTCCCATCTGATTGCCAGACTGACGTAGGTTTCGCGCATCCGGCCGACAGCCCTCGGCCGGTAATCGTGCTCGGAAGGAACCGCGTCCATGGCGCTTGTGCCGTTGAACCTCTTCGTTACCCATGACGGAAAGTCCAAGCGTCAGCATGTGACGTGCCGCTACAAGTGCGGCGACGCCTGCTCCAAGCCGGTCCGCAACACCAGCGACAACGAATACTTCGGCGACATCGCCAAGGCGGTGTCACGTCGCTCGATGCTCCAGGCGGGCGGAATCGCGGTGCTGGCCGTCGGCGCCGGATCGGCCCTCGCCGCGTGCGGGAGCAGCGACGAGCAGGCGGCGACCCCGACATCGTCGACCCCGCCTGAACCCCAGACGCCCGCGGGAATGCAGTTCGACGCGGTCGCGCCCAACAGCGAGGACGCCGTCGTCATCCCCGACGGATACCAGCAGGGCGTCGTGATCAGCTGGGGCGACCCGATTCTCGACGGTGCCCCGAAGTTCGACGTGCGTAACCAGACCGGTGCGGCGCAGCGCGGGCAGTTCGGCTTCAACAACGACTTCGCCGGCCTGCTGCCGATCGACGGGCAGCAGGGCCGGTTCCTGCTCGTCACCAACCACGAGTACGTCACCCCGTTGTTCATGTTCCCCGGCTACAAGGAGGACGCCCCCACCCGCGAGCAGTTCGACATCGAGATCGCCGCGATCGGCATGGGCGTCGTCGAGGTCGAACGCGTGCCCGGCGGCGGCCTCAAACCCGTCGTGAGTCGCTACAACCGGCGGATCACCGCTGACACCCCGATGACGCTCGTCGGTCCCGCGGCGGGTACCGACTTCGTGAAGACGGCCGCCGACCCCGCCGGCCGAACGGTTCTCGGCACGTTCGCCAACTGCGCCGGCGGTGTAACCCCCTGGGGCACAGTGCTCTCCGGCGAGGAGAACTTCCAGGAGTACTTCGGCGCGGTGGAAGGTTCTGCCAAGCCCAACCCCGTCGAGGCCGACCGCTACGACCGGTACGGCATTCCGCTGGAACCGTCCGAACTGCTGTGGGAGACGTTCGACCCGCGCTTCGACGTCTCCAAGACACCGAACGAACCGAACCGCTTCGGCTACATCGTCGAGGTCAACCCGTGGGACCCGAACTCGACGCCGGTCAAACACTCCGCGATGGGCCGGTTCCGGCACGAGGGCGCCAACATCTACGTCACCGACGACGGCACCGTAGTGGCGTACAGCGGCGACGACGAACGCTTCGACTACATGTACAAGTTCGTCTCGAGCAAGAAAATGCAGCCGGGGCGCGAGGCCCCCGCCATGGCGCACAACATGACGCTGCTCGACGAGGGCACGCTGTACGTCGCGAAGCTGTCCAGCGAGATCCCGCCCGCCGAGATCGACGGTTCGGGCAAGCTGCCCGCCTCGGGTGCGTTCCGCGGGACGGGAACATGGCTTCCGCTGCTGCGCTCCGGGCCCGGCGGACAGGCTGAATCGCTGGTGCCCGGCGTGACCGCGCAAGAAGCCGCCGTCTTCACCCGGTTCGCCGCGGACAAGGCGGGCGCCACCAAGATGGACCGGCCAGAGGACTTCGAGGCTGACCCGAAGACCGGCAAGGTGTACGTCGCGCTGACCAACAACGACGAGCGCGGCGCGCCGGGCGAGGCGCCGCCCGACGCCGCCAACCCGCGAAACGACAACAAGAGCGGGCAGATCCTCGAGATCACCGACAACCACGCGGGCACCGACTTCACCTGGGATCTGCTGCTGGTGTGCGGTGACCCGGCCGCGGCCGACACCTACTTCGCCGGTTTCGACAAGACGAAGGTCAGCCCGATCTCCTGCCCGGACAACGTAGCGTTCGACAGCCACGGAAACCTGTGGATCTCCACCGACGGAAACGCGTTGGACTCCAACGACGGACTGTTCGCCGTCGCGCTCGACGGTCCCAACCGGGGTGAGACCAAGCAGTTCCTGACCGTGCCGCTCGGCGCGGAGACCTGTGGCCCGATCATCACCGACGATCTGGTGACGATCTGCGTGCAGCATCCCGGCGAGTACGACGACAACTCCATCGACAATCCGAAGTCCCGGTGGCCGGAAGGCGGCAACGGCACGGCCCGCCCGTCGGTCGTGGCGGTGTGGAAGACCGGCGGACAGATTGGCGTCTAGCCAAAGGGGGAATGATCCGACCGTGTCTTCGATTCGTGTCGGCGTGCAGCTGCAGCCGCAACATTCCCCCACCTACAGCCACATCCGCGACGCCGTCCGACGGTGCGAGGACATCGGCGTCGACGTCGCCTTCAACTGGGACCACTTCTTCCCGCTATACGGCGACCCCGACGGTCCACATTACGAATGCTGGACAATGCTCGGCGCATGGGCGGAACAAACGTCGCGCATCGAAATTGGCGCGCTCGTCACATGCAATTCGTACCGCAATCCCGAATTGCTCGTCGATATGGCGCGCACCGTCGACCACATCTCCGACGGAAGGCTGATCCTCGGCATCGGGTCAGGCTGGAAGCAGAAGGACTACGACGAGTACGGCTACGAGTTCGGCACTGCGGGCAGTCGGCTCGACGATCTGGCTGAGGCGTTCCCGCGCATCACGGCGCGGCTGGGCAAGCTGAACCCACAGCCGACACGCGACATCCCGGTGCTGATCGGCGGCGGCGGGGAGAAGAAGACGCTGCGACTGGTGGCCGAATACGGCGACATCTGGCACTCATTCAGCGACAGCAGCGAGTATCCGCAGAAGGCGGAGGTCCTCGCCCGGCACTGCGCCGACGTCGGCCGCGACCCGTCGGCCATCGAACGCTCGGCGGGTGTCTCCGGAAAGGGCACCGACGCGTTGCTCACCGAAGCCGACGCGCTGGCGGGCCTCGGAGTCACGCTGCTGACCGTCGGGGTCAACGGTCCCGGCTATGACCTCAGTGAGGCAGAAGCGTTGTGCCGCTGGCGCGATGGGCGCGAGGGCAACTAACTGAGCTTAGGCTGGGCGAATCTGCGCAGAAATGAATGTGTCTCATTCTGCCAAATTCTGCCGTTGCGCAGATTGGCGTGTTTAACTTGCGCCGCTATGCCGAAGAGGTATGGAATCAAAGAGAAAGACCAGGTTGTTGCGCACCTCATCAACCTGGTACTCACTGGCAAGCTGTGCTCGGGTGATCGCGTCGACCGCAACGAGATCGCCCGCGAGCTCGGGCTGAGTCGCGTGCCGATCCAGGAGGCCGTCGTACAACTCGAGCACGACGGAATCGTGTCGACCCGCTATCACCGCGGCGCGTTCATCGAACGCTTCGACGAGTCCGTCGTGCTGGAGCACCACGAGCTTCACGGCATGCTGCTCGGCCTGGCTTCAGCACGCGCCGCGAGCGACCCGCACCCGCACGTGCTGTCCCAGCTCGCCTCGTTGACCGACTTCATGCGGGCCAACCGCGAGTCGCGGGCATTCCAGGAAGCGGCCTGGCAGTACCGGCAAACCATCACCGAGGAGTACTCCGGTCCGCGGTTGCTCGCCGAGATCCGCGCCTCACAGAGCTTCATTCCCCGGTCGTTCTGGGTGACCTACCTCAACAACCACGACGAGATGCTGCCGTTCTACGAGGCCGAAACCGCCGCCATCGGTAGCAAGGACCCCGACGGCGCGCGCGCCGCGTGCGCGGGCCGGGCGGAGGCGATGGGCCGGATCATGGTCGCCGAACTGGTGCGCCGCGGCGTGTTCAGCCCATCGGCGCTGGTTAGGCAGCCGTCCGTTGCGTTCTGAATGAGCGCAAGCCGGTTTCAACCTCGGTTCGGCGGCTACGTTGTTGCGAATGACCCCCTACCCGAGCCGGTGCGCCAAAGCGCTTGCTCTCGCGCTTGTCGCGCTACTGGTCGTCAGCCTCCCGATGGCGGGCCCGCCCTCGCCGATGCCGACCAGTGCGCGCCGCCGGGCATCGACAGCGCGAGCGCCGTCCCGACAAACCTTGCATCCGCAGCGGCAGGGCCGGGCGAGGACAAGTACACGACGCCCACCGTCGCACCGCTCGATACCATCAGGACCGACACCCCGAATCTGGGCACGCCGGGAGTGCTGACCGTCGGCACACTGTCCGACGCGCCGCCCAGCATCTGCATCAACTCCGGAGGCCAGTTCACCGGCTTCGACAACGAGTTGCTGCGCGCGGTCGCCGAAAAGCTCGGCCTGCGAATCAATTTCGTCGGTACCGAATTCTCCGGCCTGCTCGCCCAGGTGGCCTCGCGCCGCTTCGACGTCGGCTCCTCGTCGATCACCACCACCGATGCGCGCCGCCGCACAGTCGGGTTCACCAACGGCTAGGACTTCGGCTACTTCTCTCTTGTCGTGCCGACGGGGTCGCCGATCACCGGGTTCGACAAGCTCGCCGCCGGACAGCGCATCGGCGTGGTTCAGGGCACGGTGCAGGAGGCCTACCTCGTCGACTCGCTGAAGCTGGACCCCGTCAAGTTCCCCGACTACAACACCGTCTACGCCAGTTTGAAGACGAGACAGATCGACGCGTGGGTGGCTCCGTCACAGCAGGCACAGGGCACCGTGCAGCCCGGCGACCCCGCCGAAATCATCGAAAACACCTTCAGCTTGGACAATTTCGTGGCCTACGCAGTCGCCAAGGAGAACAAGCCGCTGATCGACGCGTTGAACTCCGGGCTCGACGCGGTCATCGCCGACGGCACGTGGTCGCGGCTGTATTCCGACTGGGTGCCGCGCGAATTGCCGCCCGGATGGAAGCCGGGCTCCAAGGCCGCGCCGACGCCGCAGCTGCCGGACTTCGGCGCAATCGCCGCCAGTAATCAGGTCAAGACCGCCGATTCGCCGGTGGCTCAGCCGAAGTCGACGCTGTCACAACTGGCCGACTCGTTCCTCGACTGGGACCTGTACAAGCAGGCGATCCCCGACCTGTTCACCACCGGCCTGCCGAACACCTTGATCCTGACCATCAGCGCCAGCGTGATCGGGCTGCTGCTCGGGATGGCGCTGGCCGTCGCGGGCATCTCGCGGTCGCGCTGGCTGCGCTGGCCCGCGCGGGTGTACACCGACATCTTCCGCGGCCTGCCCGAGGTCGTGATCATCCTGTTGATCGGCCTGGGGGTCGGGCCGATCGTCGGCGGGCTCACGGGCAACAACCCGTATCCGCTGGGCATCGCGGCGCTCGGGTTGATGGCCGCGGCCTACATCGGCGAGATCTTCCGTTCCGGCATCCAGAGCGTCGAACACGGCCAGCTCGAAGCCTCCCGCGCGCTCGGTTTCAGCTATTCGGCCTCGATGCGACTGGTGGTGGTGCCGCAGGGAATTCGGCGCGTGCTGCCCGCGCTGGTCAACCAGTTCATCTCGCTGCTCAAAGCCAGCTCGCTGGTGTACTTCCTCGGGCTGGTCGCCAACCAACGCGAACTGTTTCAGGTCGGCCGTGACCTCAACGCACAGACTGGCAACCTGTCGCCGCTGGTGGCCGCGGGCCTGTTCTACCTCGTGCTGACCATTCCGCTGACCCACCTGGTGAACTACATCGACGCCCGCCTTCGCAAGGGCAAACCGGCCGAGCCGGAGGATCCGCTGTCGCCACTGAACCCCGCCGCGACACAGGCGATGATCTGATGCCGTCCGCACCCGCCCGGGTTTCGTTGGCGGCCAGCGACATCCACCTGTCGTTCGGCCCGAACCCGGTGCTGCGCGGCGTCGACATCGATGTGCCTGCGGGCACCACCGCCGCGGTGATCGGGCCGTCCGGATCGGGCAAGTCGACGCTGCTGCGAACGCTCAACCGCCTCTACGAGCCCGACAAGGGCGACATCCTGCTCGACGGGCAGTCGGTACTCCGCGACAACCCCGACGCGCTGCGGCAGCGGATCGGCATGGTGTTCCAGCACTTCAACCTTTTCCCGCACCGCACGGTGCTCGACAACGTCACGCTGGCGCCGCGCAAGCTCAAGAAGCTCAGCGCCGACGAAGCCCGCGAACTGGGGTTGGCTCAGCTCGAGCGAGTTGACCTGCGACACAAGGCCGATGCCCGGCCGGGCACACTGTCGGGCGGCCAACAGCAGCGGGTGGCCATCGCCCGCGCGCTGGCGATGACACCGCAGGTGATGTTCTTCGACGAAGCCACGTCGGCGCTGGATCCCGAACTCGTGAAGGGGATTCTGGCGTTGATCGCCGATCTCGGCGCCGACGGTATGACGATGGTCGTCGTCACCCACGAGATGGGGTTCGCCCGCTCGACGTCGGACACCGTGGTGTTCATGGATCACGGCAAAGTTGTCGAATCGGGCCCGCCGGAGCGGATATTCGACGGCGCCGAAACGGAAAGACTACAGAGATTCCTGTCGCAAGTGCTGTAACCACGAAAGTTGCGTGATTGCATACCGTCAGACCCTGACAGGTTAGACTGGCGAACTATGGTGGAGACCGAAGCGCAGGTCGACGAACTGGCAGCTGAGCTGCAGCGCGTCCTGTCCAAGTTGTTCTCCGTCCTGCGGCGCGGTGACGCCAATCGGGGTACCGCAGGCGACCTGACGTTGGCTCAGCTGTCCATCCTGTTGACGCTGCTGGAAAAGGGGCCGATACGGATGACCGATCTGGCGGCCCACGAGCGTGTCCGCACCCCCACGACGACCGTGGCCATCCGCCGGCTGGAGAAGCTGGGGCTGGTGAAGCGCTCGCGCGACCCCTCCGATCTGCGCGCCGTCCTGGTGGAGGTCACTCCGCGCGGCCTCGTCCAACACCGCGAGGCGCTGGCCGCTCGTCGGGCCGCGCTGGCCGCGATGCTCGGCAAGCTGACCGACGACGACGTCGAGACCCTGACCAAGGCGTTGGGGCCGATGGAGCGGCTGGCCGACCAGGAAACCGGCCAGGAGGAGAGCTAGCCCAACCAGTCCAGTACCGCTGCGGCGGTCCATGACTGCTGCATGCTGCCCAGCGCCTCGCCGGTGAACGGTTCGTAGTATTCGGCGAACGTGCCGTCGCTGGCCTGCCGGAGACCTTCGCGGCGCAGGATCTGCGAGCGCTCGGCCCAGCCGCGGCGGGCGAACGCCCAGGAGAAGAGCCAGGTCATCACCGGCCAGACCGGTCCGCGCCAGTACTCCCGCGACCGGAAGTCGCGCGAGACCGGCGAGGTCGACGGGATCAGCGCGTACTTGAGGTCCGGGTGTCCGCAGAACCGCGGACCCTCCAGCAGCCGCAGCAGCGTGCGCTCCTTGTCGTGCGGGAGCCCGCCGCACAGCAGCGGCGCGAACTGCGCGACGGTTTCAGTGGCGACCGGCCTGCCTGCACGCACGTCGTAATCCCTTGCCGCGCCGGTGCGTTCGTCCGTCGTCTCGACGACGCCCGCGCGGAACCGATCGGCCCACGCGTAGAGGTCCCTGACGTCGGCGTGCGGGCGCTTGTAGTCCTCGCCGATCTCGGCGAGCACCGAGCAGGCCACAGACAGGATCGCCGACACGAAGACGTCCTCGACGGCGAAGCTCATCACCTTCGGCAGCAGTTCGTCGTCGTAATGAGCCGACTTCATCTCCTCGACCAACCACAGGTAGCGGTCGTACTCCATGTCCGACGGCCGTTGGGTGGCGTCGGTGACGATGGTGTTGTCCTCGCGCTGATACTCCGGCACGTTGCCCGCAATCACGTTGGCGTAGGTGGCATCCCATCGCGGCGAGTTGTCCATACCGGACTCCCACCCGTGGTACAGCGTCACCCTGCCTCGCGATTTCGGGTCGCGGGCCTCGGCAAGCCAACGGTGCCAGCGCACCAGATCATCCCAGCGGCGGTCGAGAAACGCCTCGGCCACCGCGCGGGTCGAGCGACCGCGTGAGCGGGCGTGGTCGAGGATGCGCTGCACGGCGATCGCGTGCACCGGCGGCTGCGTGATTCCCGACGTGTGCCGCGACCGCGGCGCGTGGACCGCAAGCGCGGACGTCGCCCACCGCGCTGGGCCGGGGAAGTAGCCGTCGACGCCGTTGGCGAAGACGATGTGCGGGATCATGCCGTTCGCCCATTGCGCCGACAGCAGCGTGTCGAGTTCGACGACCGCGCGCTCGACGCTCAGCGGGGCCAGGCCGATGGACACGAATGCGGCGTCCCAGCTCCACATATGCGGGTACAGAAGCGGCGCCGCCGTCGTCATCACACCCAGGTCGTTGCCGCGCAGAAGGTACGCAGCGCGCGCCGCGAGCTGCGTGGGAGCGAAGCTGGGATCGGGTGCCATCGCCTCAATGATCGCAGTCGGTAGGGTGTCCGGCATGCCGACCGCCTTCATCACCGGGCCAGCGGGTGGACTCGGCACGGCCATCGCCGACGCTTTGGCGCCCACACACACGCTGTTTCTCGGCGGTCGGCCGTCGGACCGGCTCGACGCGCTGGCCGACCGGCTCGGCGCCACGACGTGGCCGTTGGATCTGCAGGACAGCGAATCGATCGCCACGGTCGTCGAGCCGATCGACGAGCTCGACGTGTTGATCCACAACGCGGGCGCCGCCTTCCCCGCACGCGTCGCCGAATCGACCGTCGACGAGTGGCGGGTCACCATGGAGGTCAATGTCATTGGCGCGGTGGCGCTTACGCTTGCGCTACTGCCCGCGCTGCGCAGCGCAGGCGGCCATGTGGTGTTCATCAACTCCGGGGCAGGCATCAACGCATCGCCCGGTCTTGCCTCCTACACGGCGAGCAAGTTCGCCTTGCGCGGCTTCGCCGAGTCGCTGCGCGACGACGAGCCCGACCTGCGAGTGACGTCGATCCACCCGGGCCGGATCGCAACAGTGATGCAGGAAAGCCTCGTCGCCTACGAGGGGCGGGAGTACAAGCCCGAGCGCTTCTTGGCGCCCGAGTCCGTCGCGAAGATCGTCGCCGATGCCGTCAACGCCCCGCCCGACGCCGACATCCGCGAGGTCATCGTCCGCCCCCGGTGATTTCGGCGCGCGCGGTCATGCTCACTGCGACTCAGCGCGCCGAAATCGCGCGACGTAGGACTGCGATGGTTCGCTCTGGATACTCGGTGAGGTCGAGCCAAGTGAAGCGAAGCACCTGCCAGCCGCATAACGCGATCGCATTCTGGCGCTCGCGGTCGATCTGGAACTCGTCCGGGCCGCTATGGAACGCCAGCCCGTCGATCTCCACCGCGACCTTGCACGTCGGGAAGCCGAAATCTACGCGATACCCGCCAACCGGATAGTTCGTCCGCCATCCCGTGATGCCCGCGCGACGAAGCAGCTGTGCGAACAACCTTTCCGCCACCGATCGCGTGCCGTCGTCTGCCGCCTGTAAGAGCATTCGCGCCGCCGGCGAGCCGTAGCGGCCCTTGTTGCGCAGGTGAGCTTTCCACAGCTGAATCAGCTCTACATCGTGCTTCTGCAGCGCTGAGTCGACGAGCGCCGATCCGCCCCTGCGCCGCACCGCTGCCTCGATGACCGTCAGTGCCAGCGCGGTGACACGCAAACCGCGCCGTTCGACGACATCGGTCTGCACCAGATCTCGGCGCCGGACCCGCGAGCCGGGATGCGTTCGACCGTGACTGTTTCGCGGAACAGTCACCTCGACGATGTCGGGCGCAAACCTGGTCAGACCATGCCAGTAAGCCGCGGCGAGGCCGCTGGCAGCGGCTCGTTCGCCGTAGCTCCACACGGCGACTCGCACTCGGGCGGCCGGGGTGAACGGGCGGTCATCGACGAAGTACACACCTCGGGAGCACTGTTGCCATCGGCCTGACTGAACCCTGGCGTTGACGGACTGCTTCGTCAATCCGGCCCGTCGCGCATGTTCGAGCGTCAACACTCCGTCGTGGCGTCGCAGATACTCACTCAACATCTAATGGCTGACGCACAACCACGATCGACGGTTCCGCCACGGGCGATTTCGGCGCGCGCAGTCATGCCCATGGCGACTGCGGGCGCCGAAATCGCTAGACGACGAGGTTGACCAGACGGCCCGCGACGACGATGACCTTCTTCGGCTTCGCGCCGTCGAGGAACCCCAGCACCTTCTCCTCGACCAGCGCGGCCGCCTCGATCGCGTCGGCGTCCGCATCGGCAGGCACGGTGACGTGCCCGCGAACCTTACCGTTGACCTGCACCGGAAGCTCGATCGTGTCGACGGTCAGATAGGTGTCGTCGGCGACCGGGAACGGGCCGTGCGCCAGCGACGCCTCGTGGCCCAGCCGCCGCCACAGCTCTTCGGCGAGGTGCGGGGCCAGCGGCGCGACCATCAGCACCAGCGGTTCGACGGCCGCCCGCGGCACTCGACCGCCATAAGTCTTCGTCAGGTGGTTCGTGTACTCGATGAGCTTTGCGCCCGCGGTGTTGTTGCGCAGGGACGCATAGTCGTCGGACACCCCGGCGATCGTGCGGTGCAGCGCGCGCAGCGTCTCGTCGTCGGGTTCGTCATCGCAGACCCGCAGCTCACCGGACTCCTCGTCGACCACGAGCCGCCACACCCGCTGCAGGAACCGGTAAGCGCCGACGACGTCCTTGGTCGCCCAGGGGCGCGACGCCTCCAGCGGACCCATCGACATCTCGTACATGCGCAGCGTGTCAGCGCCGTACTGCTCGCAGATCTCGTCGGGTGACACCGAGTTCTTCAGGCTCTTGCCGATCTTGCCGAACTCCTGGGTCACCTCGATCTCACCGTCGGGGCCCGTCCAGTAGAAAGTGCCGTCGCGCTCGACCACTTCGGCGGCGGGCACGTAGCTGCCACGTGCGTCGGTGTAGGCGTGCGCCTGGATGTAACCCTGGTTCACCAACCTCCGGTAGGGCTCCCGCGACGAGACGTGGCCGAGGTCGTAGAGCACCTTGTGCCAGAACCGGCAATACAGAAGGTGCAGCACCGCGTGCTCGACGCCGCCAACGTACAGGTCGACACCGCCGGGGTCGTCGCGGCCGTGCTCGGCAGGGCGCGGGCCCATCCAGTACGCCTCGTTCTCCTTGTCGCACATGGCTTCCGAGTTGTGCGGATCGGTATAACGCAGCTCATACCAGGAACTGCCCGCCCACTGCGGCATGACATTGGTGTCGCGGGTGTAGCGCTTGGGTCCGTCGCCGAGATCCAGCTCGACGTTCACCCAGTCGGTCGCCTTGTTCAACGGCGGCGACGGCACACTGTCGGCATCGTCGGGGTCGAACAGCACCGGCGAATAGTCTTCGATGTCGGGCAGCTCGACCGGCAGCTCGGATTCCGGCAGCGGATGCGCGCGGCCGTCCTCGTCATAGACGATCGGGAACGGCTCACCCCAGTAGCGCTGCCGCGCGAACAGCCAGTCACGGAGCTTGTACTCGACACGCGAGCGCCCGCGGCCGTCGGCCGACAGCCGCGCGGTCACCGCCTCCTTCGCCGACGCCACGCTCAGCCCGTCGAGGAAGCCGGAGTTCACCATCTCGCCGTCGCCGCTGTAGGCGCCCTGCGAGATATCGCCGCCCGCAACGACTTCGATGATCGGCAGGCCCAGCTCGGTGGCGAAGTCCCAGTCGCGCTGGTCACCGCCGGGCACGGCCATGATCGCGCCGGTGCCGTAACCGAGCAGCACGTAGTCGGCGATGAAGACGGGGATCTGCGCGCCGTTGACCGGGTTGATCGCGTAGCTGCCGAGGAACACACCCGTCTTGGACTTGTTCTCCTGGCGCTCGAGATCCGACTTCGCCGCGATCGAAGCCCGGTATGCGGCAACCGCTTCCACCGGAGTCGCGGCGCCGAACGTCCATCGCGAGTCGACCGCGTCGGGCCAGTGCGCGGCGGTCAGCTGCTCGACGAGCGGATGCTCGGGCGCCAGCACCATGTAGGTCGACCCGAACAACGTGTCGGGCCTGGTGGTGAAGACCTCGATGTCACCGGCATCGGTGCCGAACAGCACCGAGGCGCCGGTGGACCGGCCGATCCAGTTGCGCTGCATGGCCTTGACCTTCTCCGGCCAGTCCAGCACTTCGAGATCCTCGAGCAGCCGATCGGAGTAGGCGGTGATCCGCATCATCCACTGCCGCAACCGCTTTCGAAACACCGGGAAGTTGCCTCGGTCGCTGCGCCCGTCGGAGGTGACCTCTTCGTTGGCCAACACCGTGCCCAGCCCGGGACACCAGTTGACCATCGAGTCGGCGTGATACACCAACCTGTGCGAGTCGATCACGTCTGCGCGCTCGCCTGCCGACAACGCCGACCACGTCCTGCCATCCTCGAGGCCGCGCTGCCCGGATTCGAACTCGGCGACGAGTTCGTCGATACGTCGGGCCCTGTTGCGATCCTCGTCGAACCAGGCGTTGTAGATCTGCAGGAAGATCCATTGCGTCCACTTGTAGAAGTCGACGTCGGTGGTGGAGAAGCTGCGCTGCTCGTCATGGCCGAGGCCGAGGCGGCCCAGCTGACGGCGGAAGTTGACGATGTTCGCCTCGGTCCGGGTCCGCGGATGGGTTCCGGTCTGCACCGCATACTGCTCAGCGGGCAGCCCGAACGCATCGAAGCCCAGTGCGTGCAACACATTGCGACCCGTCATCCGGAAGTAGCGGGCGTAGACGTCGGTCGCGATGTAGCCGAGCGGGTGGCCGACGTGCAGCCCCTCCCCCGACGGGTAGGGAAACATGTCCTGGACGAACATCTTGTCCGCCGGAATCGGCGTGCCGTCGGTCGGCGCGAGCGATCCCGCCGGATTGGGTACGTGGAATGTGCCCTGCTGCGACCACGTCTGCTGCCAGGCGCTCTCGATCTCCCCGGCCAGTTTCGCGGTGTACCGATACTGCGGGGTGTCGGCGTCGGTGACCGACTCGCTACTCACGTGAACAGGGTAAAGGTCGGCTGCTGCCGGCCCATGGGCCACGGGCAGGTATCGGTTGCGTTGCGGAGCGGTCAGAGGTTCATTCCAGCTCGGTTCCAAGGCTGGTGGCCGGCTCCGGGTGGGGGTTACGGTCGCCCCCTGACCTGGGGCATGTCCTGCCTGTGGCAGGGAGGACTCTCACGAAGGGATTTCGGGCGATGATCGGAGCTGCCCGCCGCTGGCGGATTCTGGCAGGTGGTGTGGCCGCGGGCATGGCCGGCGTGCTCGGTGTGGCGGCGAACACCGCCGCGGCAGAACCCCTCTACCCGCTGCCTCCGCAGCCTGCGCCCGCGACCCAGCCGGTCACCGCGATGCCGGGCTCGGCACAGGCCCGGCAGTACACCGGCCAGCTCGGCGTCGCGCCCGCCGCACCCGCGGCGCAGTCGCTTGCCACGCAGGGACTGCCCGCCGCCGCAGCGGTGCCCGCCCCTCAGACGCTGGTGCCCGCCAACTCACAGACCCTGCACGACTACTTCGCGGAGAAGGGCGTCAAACTCGAACCGCAGGTGGCCCGCGACTTCAAGGCGCTCAACATCGTGCTGCCCGTCCCGCGCGGCTGGTCCCAGGTGCCGGACCCGAACGTGCCCGACGCGTTCGCGGTGCTCGCCGACCGCGTCGGCGGCGACGGCATCTACACCTCCAACGCCGCGCTGGTCGTCTACAAACTCGTCGGCGGCGCTTTCGACCCGAAAGAGGCCATCACCCACGGCTTCATCGACAGCCAACTGCTGCCCGCCTGGCGAACCACCAACGCCTCGCTTGCCGACTTCGGCGGGATGCCCTCAGCGGCGATCGAAGGCTCCTACCGCGACAACAACATGTCGCTCAACACCGCGCGCAGGCACACCATCGCCACCTCCGGGCAGGACAAGTACCTGGTGTCGCTCTCGATCACCACGACGGTCGGCGAGGCCGTCCCCACCGCGAGCGCCACCGACGCGATCACCAACGGCTTCAGGATCACCGCGCCGGGCGCACCCGCGCCGACAGCACCCGTCGCGCCGGCCCTGGCGCAGGCACCGCCCCGGTAGCGCAACGGCTGCGGCGCCCCTTAAGGTAGGCCGCATGCTTTTCGCGGCGGTGGGATGTCTGGCTGCCGCCCTCGCCACCGCCGCACTCGGCGGATGGACGTTGGCCCGCCCACGTTCGGCCGACGTCGTGCGTCAGGTTCTCCGCGCGGTGGCGCCCACACAACTGGCCGCGGCCGCGATGCTGGCCGTCGCCGGAGTGGTCGCGCTGTCACAACCCGAGGTGGGTGCCGTCGTGGTGCTCGTCTGCGTGCTCGGCGCCATCGCCACCGTGGCGGCCGGCTGCTGGCAGAGCGCCAAGTTCGTGGTGGCTCAGGCCGCGGCGGGTCCCGCGTGCGGCACGGTGTCCGGCGGATGCGGCACCGGTGCCTGCGCAACGTGCACCTTGTCGCGGAACTAGTTGCGGCTGATATCGATTGGGTGAGTCGCCAGCAGCGACAGCGGAAGCGGCTGGCGACGAAGCACCCGTCCCCACAGGTCCACCCTCGCCTCGACCAGAACATCGGACGGCAACGCCGACAACACGATCCAATCCTCGCGTTCGATTTCGCCCTCGAGTTGGCCGATCGTCCAGCCGGAATACCCGGCGAAGATCCGCACGCCCTCGACCATCGGCGCGATCACCTCGGGCTCGGCGTCCAGGTCGACCATCACCATCCGGCCCTGCACATGCCGGATACCCGGCACCCCGTTCGGTTCCGTGCCGACCCGCAGCGTGGCCAGGCACAGCGCGGCGTCACGCTTGACCGGGCCGCCGATGAACATGGTCTTGGGTTTGGTGGCGAGCTTCGCCCACTGCGGAAGCACGTTGTACACCGCGGTCTCGCTCGGCCGGTTCAGCACCACTCCGAGCGTGCCGGCGTCGTTGTGTTCGACGATGTAGATGACGCTGCGGCGGAAGGTCGGCTCGAGCAGATCGGTGTTGGCCAGTAGCAGAGTTCCGGCGCGCACCCGGTTGGCTGTGGGAGCGACAAAGTCGTCCGGATCCTCTGACTGTGCCACCCCACCATAATGTCACCAGCGAACCTTTCACGTGGCGAACGGGCGCGGCTTGCCGGGATATTTGTACTGTGAATTCCTGTGGTTGACGCACACGCTCCGGTGGACCTGTGGCGGTCCGTGCGCGGCCTCCCCCACTTCTGGCGACTGCTCGAACTGCGGACCGCGAGCCAGTTCGGCGACGGCCTGTTTCAGGCCGGGCTGGCGGGCGGGCTGCTGTTCAATCCGGACCGCGCCGCGGGTCCGTGGGAGCTCGTCGGGGCGTTCGCCGTTCTCTACCTGCCGTACTCGGTGCTCGGGCCGTTCGCGGGCGCCCTTCTCGACCGCTGGGACCGCCGGACCGTGCTGATCGGGGCGAACGCCGCGCGCGTCGTCCTGGTGCTCGGCATCGCCGCGCTTCTGGCCTCCGGCGCCGACGATCTGTCGATCCTTCTCGGCGCGCTGATCGCCAACGGCTTCACCCGCTTCGTGTCCTCGGGCCTGTCCGCCGCGCTGCCCGACGTGGTGCCCCGCGAGCATGTCGTCACCATGAACTCGGTCGCCACGGCGACGGGAGGAGTGGCGGTGTTCCTCGGCGCCGGCTTCATGCTGGCGTCCCGGCTGCTGCTGGGTCCTGACGATATCGGTTCTGCGACAATCATTTTCATCGTCGTCGTGCCCGTGTCGATCGCGCTGCTGCTGTCGGTGCGGTTTCCCCGTCACGTGCTCGGGCCGCACGAGAGCGCACGGGCCATTCACGGGTCGGTGGCCTACGCGGTGGCGACCGGATGGCTGCACGGCGCCCGCACGGTACTCGCGGTCCGGACCGTCGCCGCGACACTCGGCGGGCTGGCCACCCACCGGATGGCGCTCGGCCTCAACACCATGCTGGTGTTCGTCATGGTGCGACACGGCGACACCCAGAGCGTCGTCGGCTTCGGCACCGCGGCGCTGTTCTTCCTCTTCGGCGGGATCGGGGCATTCATCGCCAACGTGATCACGCCGACGGCGGTCGGGCGGTGGGGCCGCTACCGCACGGCCAACGGAGCGCTGCTGCTGGCGGCGATCATCCAACTCGGCGGCGTCGGCCTGCAGATGTCGATGCTTCTGGGGTGCGGATTTCTGCTGGGATTGGTCGGCCAGGTGGTCAAACTGTGCGCCGACACCGCCATGCAGATCGACGTCGACGACGCACTGCGCGGCCACATGTTCGCGGTGCAGGACGCGTTGTTCTGGATGTCGTTCATCGTCGCGCTCACCGCGGCGGCCGCCGTCATCCCCGCCGACGGCTACTCGCCCGGCCTCGTCGTCGCCGGTTCGGTGCTTTATCTCCTCGGGCTTGCACTGCATGCGAGCGTGGCACGCCGCACCCGACCGCCGGACTAGGGTGACCGCCATGGCGACAGCCCGCCCGATCGTGGATGACCTTCGCGCTGAAAGCGACCACCTCGACGGCCTGGTCGCCGAGCTTCCCGCCGACCGTTGGGCCAAGGCCACCCCCGCGCAGGGATGGACCATCGCCCACCAGATCGCCCACCTGCTGTGGACCGACCGGGTGGCGCTGCTGTCAGTCGACGACGAGGCCGGCTTCAACGAGGTGCTTGGCGCCGCCGCCGAGGATCCGCTCGGGTTCGTCGACCGCGGCGCGGAGGAGATCGCAGCGAACGCGCCCGCCGAGCTTCTGGCCGACTGGCGCGCCACCCGACACCGGCTGCACGACGCGCTGCTGACCGTGCCCGACGGCCGCAAGCTGCCCTGGTTCGGTCCGCCGATGAGCGCGGCGTCGATGGCGACGGCCCGGCTGATGGAGACCTGGGCACACGGCCTCGACGTCGCCGATGCGCTCGGCGTGAGGCCGCCGCCGACGGCGCGGCTTCGCTCCATCGCCCACATCGGCGTCCGCACACGCGATTTCGCGTTCGCGATCAACGCCCTCGAGCCGCCCTCGGACCCGTTCCGTGTCGAGCTGGCCGCACCCGGCGGCGACACCTGGACGTGGGGCCCCGAAGACGCGCCGCAGCGGGTGACCGGATCGGCGGAGGACTTCTGCCTGCTGGTGACTCAGCGGCGGGCCCCGTCGACCCTCGACGTGACGGCCGAAGGTGACGACGCGCGGCGCTGGCTGACGATCGCGCAGGCGTTCGCGGGACCGCCGGGCCCTGGTCGGGATTGAGTAGAGCGCTGGCTGACAATCGCGCAGGCTTTCGCGGGTCGCGCGATAGCGTGCTACCAGCAGGGGGTGCTCAATGGTGGAAATACGTCGTGCGACACCGGCGGACGCCGCGGAATGCGCCCGCATCTGTTTCGAAGCATTCGGCTCCATCGCCGACCGACACCGCTTTCCGCACGACTTCCCCTCGGTCGAGGTCGCGCAAGGGATGTTCTCGGGGCTCTTCTCGCATCCGGGTTTCTTCGCGGTCGTCGCCGAAGCTGACGGACGGATCGTCGGCAGCAACGTCCTCGATGAACGCTCGATGATCTTCGGCCTGGGGCCAATCACAGTCGATCCTTCCGCACAGGATCGCCGGGTCGGACTCGCGCTGATGACTGCTCTCATCGAACGTACGGCTGAGCAGGGCGCGCCGGGACTGCGGCTGCTGCAGGCGGCCTATCACAATCGGTCGCTGAGCCTCTACGCCAAGCTCGGGTTCGACGTCCGTGAAGGTTTCGCCACCATGCAGGGCGACCCGTTGGGACTGCAGATCGCCGGATACGACGTACGTCCCGCATGTGAGGCCGATATCGCAGCGTGCGACGCGCTGTGCACGCGCGTCCATGGCCATGACCGCGACGGCGAGCTGCGCGATGCTGTCGGCCAGGGGACGGCCTGTGTCGTCGAGCGCCTTGGCCGGATCACCGGCTACACGACCGGCGTCGCGTTCTTCGCGCACTCGGTCGCCGAGACCAACGACGACCTGATAGCCCTGATCGGCGCCGCCGAAGAATTCTCCGGGCCGGGGTTCCTTCTTCCGCTGCGCAACACCGAGCTCATGCGCTGGTGCCTCGGGCACGGTCTGCGAGTTGTGCACATGATGAATCTGATGACGATGGGCCTGTATCAAGAGCCCCGCGGAGCGTATCTGGTGTCGGTGTCGTACTGAGCTTGGCTCTTCAAAACGGTTCTGGGACAACGCCGCTGAGGGTGCGCCCCGTCGCGGGGTCTACAGCTCGTTCGCGACGTCGGCTCTACCGTCCTTGTCGTCGTCGGTCAGCTTGAGGTCCCAGGCTCCGTCGCCGTCGATGTCGACGTAGCCGACGCCGTCGCCGAGCGCGCGGTCGGCCAGCCCATCGCCGTCAGCGTCGAGCATGCGCAACAGCCCGCCGCGGTCCACGCCCACCGCCCACGTGCCCGTCCCGTCGTCGGTGACGTAGTCGCGTCCGTCGAGCACGGCGTGGTCGGCAATGCCGTCGGCGTCGAGATCGGCCAGCAGGTCGTCGACGGTACCGTCGCCGTCCACGTCCAGACCGACCGCGTCCAGCACGCCGTCGGCGTCGACATCGGTGATGGGCGGAGCGCTCCACATCGTGGCCGAGCCGTCACCGTCGGAAAGGCAGTAGTCCACACCGATTCGACGTCTGCTCAGCTCCTGGCGTTCCACCATTTCAGCAATTCGGCCACCGCCTCGTCGTGGCTGAGCGGCCCGCGATCCAGCCGGAGTTCCTTGAGGTGGTTCCACGCCTGACCGACCTGCGGGCCGGCCGGGATATCGAGGATCTTCATGATCTCGTTTCCGTCGAGGTCGGGGCGCACCCGTTGCAGGTCCTCCTTCGCCGCGATCTCCGCGATCCGCGCCTCGAGGTCGTCGTAGTTGGCCTGCAGACGCGCCGCGCGCCGCTTGTTGCGGGTGGTGCAGTCGGCCCGCACCAGCTTGTGCAGCCGCGGCAGCAACGGTCCCGCGTCGGTGACGTAGCGGCGCACCGCCGAGTCGGTCCACTTCCCAGTCCCACTGGCATCCGCGTAGCCGTGGAACCGCAGGTGCAGATACACCAGCTGCGACACGTCGTCGACCATCTGCTTGGAGTACTTCAGCGCCCGCATCCGCTTGCGGGTCATCTTCGCGCCGACCACCTCGTGGTGGTGGAAGCTCACCCCGCCGTCGGGCTCGTGCCGACGCGTCGACGGCTTGCCGATGTCGTGCAGCAGCGCCGCCCACCGCAACACCAGATCCGGACCGTCCTCGAGTGCGATCGCCTGCCGCAACACCGTCAGCGAATGCTGGTACACGTCCTTGTGCTGGTGGTGCTCGTCGATCGCCATCCGCATCGCACCGATCTCGGGCAGCACCACATCGCCGAGGCCGGTGTCCACCATCAGGTCGATCCCTGCGGGCGGGTCCGCGCCGAGAACCATCTTGTCGAGTTCGGCGGCCACCCGCTCGGCCGTGATGCGCTCGAGCGCACCGGCCATCGCCACCATCGCCTCCCGCACCCGAGGCGCGACGTCGAAGCCGAGCTGCGAGACGAACCGCGCCGCGCGCAACATGCGCAGCGGATCGTCGCCGAACGACACCTCCGGCGCGGCTGGGGTGTCGAGCACTCGTGCGCGCAGCGCGTCCAAACCGCCAAGCGGATCGAGGAATTCGCCGGGACCGTCGGGCGTGATGCGCACCGCCATCGCGTTGACGGTGAAGTCGCGACGGACAAGATCGTCGTCGAGGCTGTCGCCGAAGCGCACCTCCGGATTGCGGGACACCTGATCGTAGGTATCGGCGCGGTACGTGGTGATCTCCATGCGTTGATCGCCCTTACCGACGCCGAGGGTGCCGTATTCGATACCCGTCTCCCACAGCGCATCGGCCCACGGCCGCAGCATGCGCATCATCTCGTCGGGCCGCGCATCGGTGGTGAAGTCGAGGTCGGTGCCGAGCCGGCCGAGCAACGCATCGCGCACGCTTCCCCCGACCAGATACAGCTCGTGTCCGGCGTCAGCGAACACCTTCCCGAGACCGCGCAGCACATCGGCGTGCCGATTCAGCGCCACCTGCGCGGCGGCGAGCAGCTCAGCGTTGTCGGACACGGTCAATGAGCGTAGAGGTAACGGTCCTGCACCGAGCGGCGAGTGTGGCGGGAGCGAAATCTCGTGGCAGCTACTATCGCTTGGGTGTCGGACGGCGAACAGGCCAAACCCCGACGGCGCCGCGGGCGTCGTCGCGGTCGGCGCGCGGCCGGCCCACCCGACACCACCAAGGCGCCGCACAACAACAACTCGCCCGCGCCCGAGAAAGCCGACGCTGCCAGGGCTGACGGCCGAGCCGTCGACGCGCGGAACGCGCCTGTCCCCGACGGCAGGCCCAAGCCGCACAAGCCCCGGGGTTCGCGCCGCGGGCCCGACCGGCTGCGCACCGTGCACGAGACATCGGCGGGCGGCCTCGTCATCGACGGGCTCGACGGCCCGAAGGACAGCCAGGTCGCCGCGCTGATCGGGCGGATCGACCGCCGCGGCCGGATGCTGTGGTCGCTGCCGAAGGGCCACATCGAACTCGGGGAGACCGCCGAGCAGACCGCGATCCGCGAGGTCGCCGAGGAGACCGGCATCCAGGGCAGTGTGCTTGCCGCGCTGGGCAGCATCGACTACTGGTTCGTCACCGAGGGACGGCGCGTGCACAAAACGGTGCACCACTACTTGATGCGATTCCTCGGCGGCGAGCTCTCCGATGACGACGTCGAGGTCAGCGAAGTGGCCTGGGTGCCGCTGACCGAGCTGCCGTCCCGGCTGGCCTACGCCGACGAGCGCAAGCTCGCCGAGGTGGCCGACGAGCTGATCGACAAGCTGCACCACGACGGGCCGTCGGCACTGCCGCCGCTGCCCCACAGCTCACCGCGCCGGCGTGCCCAGACGCACTCCCACACCCGCAATCGCCGCAACGGCGACTCGGGCCCGCCCAAGCCGCGGACGAACGGCTGCGGACAAGGGCCGTGACCGCCCGTCGCGGTTCCGGCACGGTGACATCCCGACTGTTCGCCGTGCTGGTAGGCCTGATCTTCATCGTCGCGCCGACGGTGTCCCCGCACGCCGCCGCGGGCGAGCCGGGTTCGGTGCCGTTCCTCCAGGTGCGCATCGACCGCGTCACGCCCGAGGTCGTGACGACCACCAGCGAGCCGGTGGTCACCGTCTCCGGCACCGTGCTCAACGTCGGCGACCGCCCGGTCCGCGATGTGATGGTCCGCCTCGAGCACGCCGCGGCCGTCGCCTCCTCGACGGGGCTACGGACCAACCTCGGCGGCGCGAACGACCAGTTCGAAGCGGTCGCCGACTTCACCACCCTGTCGACGGAACTCGAACGGGGGCAGAACGTTCCGTTCAAACTGACCGTCCCGCTGCGCGCCCCGCAGGGCCCGTCGCTGCGCATCGACAAACCGGGCGTCTACCCCCTTCTCGTCAACGCCAACGGCACGCCCGACTACGGCGCACCGGCCCGCCTCGATGACGCCCGCTTCCTGCTTCCGGTGATCGGCGTGCCGCCGGAGCCCGCAGCCCGCCCCTCGGCCGACCCGCTGGCCGAGGTGGTCGCGCCGGACACCTCCAAACCGGTCCGGCTGACCGTGATGTGGCCGCTGGGCGACGGCCCGCACCTGGCCTCGGGCGCGCCGGGCGGCGCGACACCCGTCCGTCTCGTCGACGACGAACTCGCGACGTCGCTGGCCGGCGGCGGCCGGCTCGACGTTCTGCTGTCGGCCGTCGACTTCGCCACCAGCCCGTCGGTCGACCCCGGCGGCCAGGTGCGCAGCGCCCTGTGTCTGGCCGTTGATCCCGACCTGCTGGTCACCGTCAACGCGATGACGGCCGGCTACGTCGTCAACGACGGGCCCGATACCGGTCCGACGACCCAGACGCGTCCCGGCACCGGCCAGGACGCGGCGGTGAACTGGCTCAACCGGCTCAAGTCGGTGGCCATGCGCACGTGCGTCGCGCCCGCGAACTACGCGCAGGCCGACCTCGACGCATTGCAGCGCGTCGGCGACCCCGGCCTCAGTTCGATCGCGACCAACGGTGCGGGCGACATCGTCGACCAGATTCTCGGCATCACCTCCACACGCGGCGCCACCCTCGTCGGTGACGGACCGCTGACCGGCGGGGCGGTGGCGCTGCTCTCCGCTCAGGGTCCGACGGTGGCGATCTCGGCCGCCGGCCTCACCGCCGACAACGGTGAACAGGCCACCGCCGACGTCAACCCCGTCCGCTACACCCCGCAGGTGGTCGCCGCACCGTTCGATCCGACCGTCTCGGCGGCGCTGGCCGGGGCGGGCACAGATCCGTGGTCGCCTTCGTATCTCGATGCCGGACTTGATGTTCCGGTTTACCACGACTCCGCGGTGGCGCGACGGCAGGACGCACTGGGCTCCGTGCTGTGGCGCACGCTGGCCCCGACGGCCGAGCCGCGCAGCCAGATCGTGATGCCGCCGATGGACTGGGGGCTCTCCCCCGACGATGCCGCATCGATCCTCTCCGCGGTGGCCACCTCCATCCGGGCCGGCCTGGCCGCGCCACGGCCGCTGACAGCGGTGATCGCCGAGAGTGAAGCGGTGCCGCAGAGCGACATCCGCCCGCCGCCCGGCGACGTGCCCGCCAATCCCCGCGCACGCTTCGACGACGCGGTGATTTCCGGCATCTCGAGCACCACCGCCAAGCTGTGGGGCCTGACCGCGGCGCTGACGAGCGACGAGCGCACCGGCCTCACCGGCACCAACTACACCGCGCCGCTGCGTGAGGACATGCTGCGCGCGCTGAGCCAGTCGGTGCCGCCGGACGTCCGCAACGGGCTGGCGCAGCAGCGGCTGACCACCACCAGCGACACGGTCAACGACCTCTTCAACGCGGTGACGATCGTGAACCCCGGCGGCTCCTACACGCTGGCCACCGAACGCAGCCCGCTGCCGCTGGCGCTGCGCAACGACCTACCGGTGCCGATCCGGGTCAAGCTGGACGTCGACGCGCCGCCGGGGATGACCGTCACCGACATGGGCGACATCGAGCTGCCGCCGGGCTACCTGCCCCTTCAGGTGCCGATCGAGGTGCACTTCACCCAGCGGGTGGCCGTCGACGTTTCCCTGCGCACCGCCGACGGGCTGCCGCTCGGCGAGCCGGTACGGCTGTCGGTGCACTCCAACGCCTACGGCAAGGTGCTGTTCTTCATCACGCTGTCGGTCGGTGCGGTGCTCGTCGCGCTGGCCGGCCGCCGGCTGTGGCACCGGTTCCGCGGCCAGCCGGACCGCGCCGACCTGGACCGCCCTGACCCACTCGACACGGCGTTGGCGCACGACGACGAACCCGAGGCCGCCTCCCCTGCCCTTCGGACGTGGGCCCATCACGCAGGCGAAGAGCGGGAGAAGTGAACCCCACCGGCCGGCCCTTCGGGCCGGCGCAGCCGCCGTTCGACCGCAGCGGTGGCGCCATGGGTCGCCCCCCGATGCCGCCCCGGCACGCCGCGCCTCCTCCTCCACCGCCCCGCATGCCGCCGCCCGGCTACCCGCCGCCCCAACCGCCCCGCCGCATGCCGCCGCCTCCCCCGCGCCAGCGCATCCCGCGCGGACCCGCACCGCGACGGCGCGCGGGCAGGCCCGAGCTGAGCGATGCCGCGGTGGTGTCGCGGTCGTGGGGGATGGCGATCGCGACGCTGGTCAGCCGCATCACCGGGTTCACCCGCATCGTGCTGCTGGCCGCCATCCTCGGCGCGGCACTGTCCAGCGCCTTCACGGTGGCCAACCAGCTGCCCAACCTGGTCGCGGCGCTGGTGCTCGAAGCGACGTTCACCGCGATCTTCGTCCCGGTGCTCGCGCGGGCCGAACGCGACGACGAAGACGGCGGCACGGCCTTCGTCCGGCGGCTCGTCACGCTGGCCACCGCGCTGCTGTTGCTCGCGACGGTGGTGTCGGTGGTCGCGGCCCCACTGCTCGTCCGGCTGATGCTCGGCAGCGAACCGCAGGTCAACCAGTCGCTGACCACCGCGTTCGCCTACCTGCTGCTGCCGCAGGTCATCTTCTACGGCCTGTCCTCGGTCTTCATGGCAATCCTGAACACCCGCAACGTATTCGGCCCGCCGGCATGGGCTCCGGTGGTCAACAACGTCGTCGCCATCGCCACCCTTGTGCTGTATCTCATTGTCCCGGGCGAACTCTCAATCGATCCCGTCGAAATGGGCAACGCCAAGCTGCTTGTGCTCGGCATCGGCACCACGCTCGGCGTTTTCGCCCAGACCGCCGTGCTGCTCGTCGCGATCCGCAAGGAGCGGATCAGCCTGCGGCCGCTGTGGGGGCTCGACGACCGGCTGCGCCGGTTCGGCGGAATGGCAGCCGCGATGGTGCTCTACGTGTTGATCAGCCAGGTCGGGCTGATCGTCGGAAATCAGATCGCCAGTGCCGCCGCGGCGTCCGGGCCGGCCATCTACAACTACACCTGGCTGGTGCTGATGCTGCCGTTCGGGATGATCGGCGTGACGGTGCTGACGGTGGTGATGCCGCGGCTGAGCCGCAACGCCGCGGCCGACGACAATGCGGCGGTGCTCGGCGACCTCGCGCTGGCGACGCGGCTGACCATGGTGACGCTGATTCCGATCGTCGCGCTGATGACCGTCGGGGGGCCTGCGATCGGCAGCGCTTTGTTCGCCTACGGCAACTTCGGCGACGTCGACGCCGGCTATCTGGGCATGGCGATCACGCTGTCGGCCTTCACGTTGATCCCCTATGCGCTTGTGCTGCTGCAGCTTCGGGTGTTCTACGCCCGCGAGCAGCCGTGGACGCCGATCATCGTGATCGTCGTCATCACCGCGGTGAAGATCGCCGCGTCGCTCGCCGCGCCTCACCTGACCGACGACCGTGAACTGGTTGCCGGATACCTCGGCCTTGCCAACGGCATCGGATTCCTCGCCGGTGCGGTCGTCGGCCATATCCTGTTGCGCGCCAACCTGAAACCGCCGGGCGGGCGCCTGCTCAATCTGGAAGTCGTGCGCACGGTGCTCGTCGCCACCGCCGCGTCGATTCTCGCCGGGCTGCTCGCCCACGTCGTCGACCAGTTGGCCGGCCTCGAGTCGCTGACCGACAGTGGCGGCGGCGCCGGGTCGATGCTGCGGCTGGCGGTGCTGGGCGTGATCATGGTTCCGATCATCGCCGGGGTCATGCTGGCCGCCCGCGTACCGGAGGCGCAGGCCGCCCTCGCCGCGGTGGGACGCCGCCTCGGCAGGACCCCGGCAGTAGCCGGGCCACCGGTCAGCCCCTCCGTCCCACCACGCCCAGCGGCCCCTCTCACGTACTCTGATCACAGGAATTCGCTCGCACCGCGTGGTCGTCACAGCCCGCCGGCCGCCCGGCGCGGGCCTCCGGCCCCGGTTGCCGGAGCGGCAATGCGGAAAGGACCAGCGGTGACCGACGAATCCGCAGGCGACTCCGCGCCGCTGCCTGACAACGGCGCGACGACCAAGATTCCGCGCCCGACCGCCGACGACTTCGAACCCGACGTACCCGCCGAGCGCCCCGGTGACGCCGGGATACCGCCCGGCGGCGACGCAGAGGCGCGTGAGGCGGGAACGATGCCGGTCAGCACGGTTTCACCGCCCGCATCGGGCAGGCCGCCCGCCGACTACGGCGGCGACCCGACCCGCGAAGGCCTGCCCTTCGACATCCCCCGCGAACCCGCGATCGAGGCCGCCACCTCCGACGAGGATGTGCACCTGATCCCCGGCGCCACCATCGGCGGCGGTCGCTACCGGCTGCTCGTCTTCCACGGCGGGCCGCCCAACCTGCAGTTCTGGCAGGCCCTGGACACGGCGCTGGACCGGCAGGTCGCGCTGACCTTCGTGGACCCCGATGCGGCGCTGTCCGACGAGGACCTGCAGAAGATCCTCGACCGCACGCTGCGGCTGAGCCGGATCGAGAGCCCCGGAATCGCGCGCATCCTCGACGTGGTGAACACCGGGTCGGGCGGCCTGGTGGTCAGTGAGTGGATCCGCGGCGGGTCACTGCAGGAGGTCGCAGAGACGTCGCCGTCGGCGATCGGCGGCGCCCGCGCGATGCAGACGCTCGCCGCCGCGGCGGAGCAGGCCCACCGGGCCGGCGTCGCGATGTCCATCGACCACCCCAGCCGGGTCCGGGTGAGCATCGAAGGGGACGTCGCGTTGGCGTTCCCCGCCACCATGCCCGAGGCAACCCCTGAGGACGACGTCCGCGGCATCGGTGCGGCGCTGTACGCGCTACTGATCAACCGGTGGCCGCTGACCGAATCCGGGGTGCGAAGCGGTCTGCAGCCCGCCGAGGTCGACGCCGCGGGCGAACCCGTCGAACCCCGGTCGGTCGATCGCGACATACCGTTCCAGATCTCCGCGGCGGCCGCGCGTTCCGTCCAGGCAGGTGGCGGCATCCGCAGCGCCCCGACTCTGCTGAACCTGCTGCAGCAGGCCACCGCCATCGCGGACCGCACCGAGCTGATCAATCCCGTCGACGAACCCGCTGCGCCGCAGAAGTCCGCAGGCGTTCGTGCGCCGGTGCCCGACGACCCGGAAACCGGTGGGCGCCGGCGGAAGGGGTTGATCGTGGGCCTGAGCGTCGGCGCCGCGGTCATCGTCATCGCGTTGATCGTGCTCGCGTCCGTCCTGAAGGGCATATTCGGCGACGTCGGCGGCTTCTCGCAGGACGAGCTGGGCCTGAACGCCCCGACCACGGCCGAGGACGGCGGCGGCGGCAGTTCGGGTGACACGGTCAAACCCACAAGGGCCACGGTGTTCTCGCCGGAGGGCGAGGCCGACGCACCCGATCAGGCGCCGCTGGCCATCGACGGCAACACCTCGACCGTGTGGCCGATCGACACCTACAGCGATCCGGTTCCCTTCCCGAACTTCAAGAACGGCGTCGGGCTGATTCTGCAGTTGCCGCAGCCCACCGCGATCGGTGAGGTCACCATCGACCTGAACAGCACAGGCACCTCGGTCGAGATCCGCTCGTCGCCGACCCCGAACCCGTCCTCGCTGGCCGACACCACGGTGCTGACACCGGCCACGCCGCTGAAGCCGGGCTCCAACACCATCGAGGTGGAGAACGCCTCGCCCACGTCGAACGTGTTGGTCTGGGTGTCGACCCTGGGTCAGGTGGACGGCGAGAGCCGTTCCGACATCGCCGAAGTCACCCTCAAGGCCGCGTCGTAGCGCGCTGATCGCCGACGGTGCCGTCGAGCCCGTCGCGTTATCCCCAGGGCCGACGGACCGAATCGCCACGTCACCGGCACCCGCGAAAAGTGGTGCGAATTCGGTGCTTCGGCGGTGCTTAGGGTTCGCTGGTGAGCACCTTCGCAGGTATCGCCGAGACAGACCGCAGCGACGCCGAGCTCCTCGCCGCGCACGTCGCCGGTGACCGGTACGCCTTCGAGGAGTTGTTCTACCGCCATCACCGTCAGCTGTACCGGTTGGCGGTGATGACCAGCCGCAACCCCGACGACGCCGCCGACGCACTGCAGGACGCGTTGCTGTCGGCCCACCGCACCGCGTCGTCGTTTCGCCGCGACGCCGCGGTGAGCAGCTGGTTGTACCGCATCGTTGTCAACGCATGCCTGGATCGCCTGCGCCGCAACAGGTCTCATCTCATGGTCGAGTACAGCGACGACGCGCACACGGTTAGCGACCACACCCCGCGGGTGGAGACCGCGATCATGGTGGAGCGCGCCCTGATGCGGCTGCCGGTCGAACAGCGGGCGGCGGTGGTCGCCGTCGACATGCAGGGTTACTCCGTCGCCGAAACGGCGCGGATGCTCGGCGTCGCGCAGGGCACGGTGAAGAGCCGGTGCTCGCGGGCCCGCGCCAAGCTCGCCGAGGCCCTCGGCTGTTTCGACAGCCGGGCCGCCGTGTCCGGTGCCCGCAGCGCCGCCGGGTGAGTCACCATTGACCGATGGGCGGGGACAACCGGCGCTTCGGTGAGGGGCGGATCCGGCGCGCCGCGGGCCGCACCATCGCCGCCGCCCGGCATGGCGATGCGGGAACAGCCCGGCTTACGCTGGTGTTTGTATTCGTGCCGCAGTGATACCGGTACGCCGCTATCAAGCAGGCAGAAAGGTGCGCATGACCACTGAATTCTCCTCCGGGGACGGTACCGTCCACGACCTGATCATCATCGGCTCAGGGCCGGCCGGCTACACCGCTGCCGTCTACGCAGCGCGTGCCCAGCTCACCCCGCTCGTGTTCGAGGGCACCCAGTTCGGCGGTGCGCTGATGACCACCACCGAGGTCGAGAACTTCCCCGGTTTCCGTGACGGGATCACCGGCCCCGAGCTGATGGACCAGATGCGCGAGCAGGCGCTGCGATTCGGCGCCGACCTGCGGATGGAGGACGTGGACGCCGTGTCGCTCGACGGTCCGGTGAAGACCGTCACGGTCGGCGACGAAACCCACCGTGCGCGCGCCGTCATCCTCGCGATGGGTGCAGCGGCCCGCCACCTCGGCGTCCCCGGCGAGGACCGGTTGCTGGGCATGGGCGTGAGCACATGCGCCACCTGTGACGGGTTCTTCTTCCGTGACCAGGACATCGCCGTTGTCGGCGGTGGCGACTCCGCGATGGAGGAGGCCACCTTCCTGACCCGGTTCGCCCGCAGTGTCACCCTGATCCACCGCCGCGACGAGTTCCGCGCATCGCGCATCATGCTCGAGCGCGCCAAGGACAACGACAAGATCCGGTTCATGACCAAGACCCAGGTCGTCGAGGTGGAGGGTGACAACCGGGTGACCGGCGTTCGCGTGCGCGACAACGAGACCGGCGAGGAGTCGACGCTTCCCGTCACCGGCGTCTTCGTCGCGATCGGACACGATCCGCGCTCGGAACTCGTGCGGGGCCAGGTCGATCTCGACGCGGAGGGATACGTGTCCGTCCGGGGGCGGACCACCAGCACCTCGATCGACGGCGTCTT
This sequence comes from uncultured Actinomycetota bacterium, assembly GCA_963786995.1. Taxonomy (GTDB): domain Bacteria; phylum Actinomycetota; class Actinomycetes; order Mycobacteriales; family Mycobacteriaceae; genus Mycobacterium. The sequence goes on from CAWBBH010000017.1 coordinate 34,075, forward strand.
CGCCGCAGGCGACCTGGTTGACCACACCTACCGGCAGGCCATCACCGCGGCGGGCACCGGCTGTTCGGCGTCGATTGACGCCGAGCGCTGGCTCGTCGAAACCGCCACGGGCACAACACAAACCATCGACCCCGATTTGATTGGAGCACAACCGTGACCGGCACTGAGAAGACGAGCAAGACGGTCAACGTCACCGACGACTCGTTCTCCAACGACGTGCTGTCCAGCAGCACCCCCGTCCTGGTGGACTTCTGGGCCACCTGGTGCGGCCCCTGCAAGATGGTCGCCCCCGTGCTCGAGGAGATCGCAGGCGAGAAGGCCGGTTCGTTGACCGTCGCGAAACTCGACGTGGACGCCAATCCCGGGACTGCCCGCGACTTCCAGGTCGTGTCGATTCCGACGATGATCCTGTTCAAGGACGGCCAGCCGGTGAAGCGGATCGTCGGCGCGAAAGGCAAGGCCGCGCTGCTGCGCGAGCTCTCCGACGTCGTCTGACCGCGCTGGTCATCCGGGCGCCGACCCGCCTGGCGTTTTCCTGAATCGGGCCGCCTTCTGAGATAATTTTGCCTAGTTCTGCAATCGTCAGCGCTGGACCGCCGCTGATACGTGTTATCGAAAGGGCCCAGTTATGTCGAGTCTGCGTCGCGGCGACCGCGGAGGTGCGGTCACCGAGATCCGGACCGCACTCGCGGCGCTGGGGCTCGTCGACAGCCCGGACGCCGACCTGAGCACGGGCAAGCACGTCGCAGTCGACTATTTCGACCTCGAGCTCGACGAGGCCGTCCGCGCGTTTCAGCAGCACCGTGGCCTGCTCGTCGACGGCATCGTCGGAGAGGCCACGTACCGCGCGCTCAAAGAAGCCTCCTACCGCCTTGGCGCCCGCATCCTCAGTCACCAGTTCGGCGCCCCGATGTACGGCGACGACGTCGCCACGCTCCAGGCACGGCTGCAGGATCTCGGGTTCTACACCGGATTGGTCGACGGGCACTTCGGGTTGCTGACGCACAACTCGTTGATGTCCTATCAGCGTGAGTACGGCATGTCGCCCGACGGCATCTGCGGTCCGGAGACACTGCGCTCCCTGTACTTCCTCGGCTCCCGCGTCACCGGCGGCTCGATCCACGCCATCCGCGAGGAGGAACTGGTTCGCCGGTCCGGTCCGCGCCTGTCCGGCAAGCGGATCATCATCGACCCGGGCCGCGGCGGCACCGACCACGGCCAGATCACCCAGGGTGACAAGGGTCCGATCAGTGAAGCCGACATCCTGTGGGATCTCGCCAGCCGGCTCGAAGGCCGGATGACGGCCATCGGAATGGAGACGTTCTTATCCCGGCCGCCGAACCACAGTCCCTCGGACGCCGAACGCGCCATGACCGCCAACACCGTCGGTGCCGATCTGATGATCAGCCTGCGTTGCGCAACGCACGTCAGCCCGTCCGCGAACGGCGTCGCGTCGTTCCACTTCGGCAACTCGCACGGCTCGGTTTCCACCATCGGCCGCAATCTCGCCGACTTCATTCAGCGAGAAGTGGTGGCGCGCACCGGTTTACGTGACTGCCGCACCCACGGCCGAACGTGGGATCTGCTGCGTCTGACGCGGATGCCGACGGTTCAGGTGGACGTCGGATACATCACCAACCCGCGCGACCGCGGCTTGCTGGTCACCACCCAGGCCCGCGACTCGGTCGCCGAGGGCATCCTGGCCGCCGTGAAGCGGCTCTATCTGCTCGGCAAGAACGACCGGCCCACCGGTACGTTCACCTTCGCAGAACTGCTCGCACACGAACTGTCGGTCGAGGCCGGTCGCAGCTAGCGCTGCCCGTCAGCAGATGCCCGCGCCCGCACCGACGGGCTGGCGCAGTTTCTCCGATTCCAGCAGCCGCTCGAGCGCGGCCTCGACACCGGCCTTCCAGCCCAAGCCGCTTTCCAGCTCGAGGCGCAGGCGCGGGAAATACCGGTGCTTGGACACCTCGACGAATCCGACCTGTTCGAGAAAGTCCGCCTCGAGAACGCACTGATCGACCGAGCAGTCGCCGAGGACCTCGACAACGGGCCGCAGATCCGCGGGCACCAGCCGTGGGTCGGCGAGTTCCGCAGCTGCGGACGTCCGGCCGAAAGCTTCCAGCGCCCGCACCCCGCGCTGGACCAGATCCGCGACTACGGCCACGATCAGGCTGTGGGGCAGGCCGTCGGCGATCGGCTCGGCCCCGCTCCTCCCGTGCATGAGGCTGTGCTCGACCCCGAGCGAGGTGAGCAGCACCGCGTCGGCGCTGACCGGTCCGCTCGGGAAGAGCTGTGCGCGGGGCACCACGCCCGGCGGTGCATAGAACGCATAGCCGAGGCACGGCGCATCGGACTCATCGGCATCGCTCGGCGTCGGTCGCCCGGTCCGCGGCCGGCGCGCTCAAGGCGATCTGTCCGCACGAGCCCCACTCCAGCATCACCATGGACAGCCAGGCTTCCTTCTCGAATTCCGGGTCGCTGAGGTGATCGTCGCCGTCGAGGGTCGCCGGGTCGACTTCCCAGAACACGCACCGACGAGCGTGCTTGGGCAGCTGCTCGAAGGCTTCGAGACGCATGGGCGTGATTCGCGCTGACAACTACACTTCCCGAGATCCAGGCGGCGCCGCTGAGTGTGACCGCGACTCCAGGATAGGAGCATGCGCGCCCGCTGACCTGTTTTCGGACCATTGGCTGACATCGCGTACGCCGCAAATTGAAAGATGTTGTAGCGCACGAAGATTGCGGCTCGACCCGGACGGCCGCGAGCTATGTGTCACAGTGACGTAATTTCCCCGTGTCCTAGGTCAGGCCGTTGCAGCGTTCATGAGGTCGACAATCCGCTGAAGGTCGTCGACCGAGCCGAACTCGACGACGATCTTGCCCTTGCGTTTGCCAAGGCTGACCGTCACGCGAGTGTCGAACGCCGTCGACAACCGCTCAGCAACATCCTGGAGGCCGGGCATGTGAATCGGCTTGCGGCGCGGCGCCGCAGGCACCGACGGGTCCTCGCGGTTCGCCAGCGTGACCGCCTCTTCCGTCGCGCGCACCGACAGGCCTTCGGCGACGATCCGGGCGGCGAGTTCTTCCTGCGCCTCGGGGCCGCCCTCGAGCGCCAAGAGCGCCCGTGCGTGGCCGGCCGACAGAACGCCTGCGGCCACCCGACGCTGCACGGCGATCGGCAGCCGCAGCAGCCGGATCATGTTGGTGATCAACGGTCGCGAGCGGCCGATCCGTGCGGCGAGTTCGTCGTGGGTGACATCGAACTCGTCGAGCAGCTGTTGATAGGCGGCCGCCTCTTCAAGCGGGTTCAGCTGAACGCGGTGAATGTTCTCGAGCAACGCGTCGCGCAGCATGCTGTCGTCTGCGGTCTCCCGCACGATCGCCGGGATGGCGGCCAGGCCGGCCGCCTGCGCGGCCCGCCACCGGCGCTCCCCCATGACGAGTTGATACTGCGGGCCACCGGGCTGTGCGCGAATGGCACGCACGACGATCGGTTGCATGAGCCCGAACTCGCGGATGGAGTGCACCAGTTCGGCGAGCGCCTCATCGTCGAACACCTGCCGCGGCTGACGGGGGTTGCGCTCGATCGCCGACGGATCGATCTCGCGATAGACCGCGCCGACCGCGCCGACATCAGTGCCGCCTCCGCCGAGCACCACGTCGGCGGCGGCGTCACCCATCCGTGCCCCCATCGTTGCGGTATCGGAATCAGCCGGGCCCGTGGGAATCAGTGAAGCGAGACCGCGGCCAAGGCCGCTCCTCTTGGGCGGGGTCATCGGGTCTGTCCTCTCTGGGCTGCGCCGCGTTCGGCGATCTCACGGCTGGCGTCCATGTAGCTCAACGCACCGCGTGAGCCGGGGTCGTAATGAAGGATGGTCATCCCGTAGCCCGGAGCCTCGGACACCTTGACGCTGCGCGGGATGACGGTGCCCAGCACCTTCTCGCCGAAGTGAGTGCGGACATCGGCCGCAACCTGATCCGCCAGCCGGGTGCGGCCGTCGTACATGGTGAGAATCACGGTGGACACCTCGAGCGCCGGGTTCAGGTGCGCCTTGACCATCTCGATCGTCCGGAGCAGCTGCCCCACACCCTCGAGCGCGTAGTACTCGCACTGAATGGGGATGAGGACCTCAGGCGCGGCGACGAGCGCGTTGATGGTGAGCAAGCCGAGCGAAGGCGGGCAGTCGATGAAGACGTAGTCGAAGTCGTGGCTCTGCAGTTCCCCGAGCGCCGTGCGAAGCCGGCCTTCGCGCGCCACCATGCTGACCAACTCGATCTCGGCGCCGGCCAACTCGATCGTGGCGGGCACGCAGAACAGACGCTCGCTGTGCGGGCTGCGCTGCAGCGTCTGGTGCAACGGGATCTCACCGATGAGCACCTCGTAGGACGAGGGTGTTCCGGGCCGGTGCTCGATCCCCAGCGCAGTGCTCGCATTGCCCTGCGGGTCGAGATCGATGACGAGAACCTTCAGGCCTTGCAGCGCCAAGGCCGCGGCCACGTTCACGGCGGTGGTGGTCTTGCCGACGCCGCCCTTCTGATTGGCGATGGTGAATACGCGCTGACGAACTGGGCGGGGAAGCTTCGCCTCCGCGTGCAGCAGGCGCACCGCCCGCTCGGCTTCGGCTCCGATCGGCGTGTCTATGACATCGTCCTGGACCCATGTTTCACGTGAAACATCGGTGCTCTCCGCCGTTCCGGCCGGCGGCACAGCGCCGCCATCCGACACCGGATTCATCCCCTTCTCCTGCCCGCTTGTGGCCCCCGACGATTCGTCGTGGGCGACTCTCCGCGCCGTGCGGTCACCACGGTGGCGGGCGGATTCAAGAAGTCCCCTCCACATGTCACCACCCTGGCATCTACTGCACCCAGCGCTTCCATCACACGCCGGTGCTCGTCAACCTCTGCCTCGGCCCGCTGGCCTTTGAGGGCCAGCATTCGTCCGCCCGGCCGAAGCAGCGGCATGCTCCATCGCGTCAGCTTGTCCAACGACGCCACTGCTCTGGACACGACAGCGTCCATCTCCCCCACTTGTTTCCGCACGCTTGGTTCCTCGGCTCGGCCCCGGACCACAGTGATCTCCACGCCGAGGTCTTCGATGACCTCATGCAGGAAGTCGGAGCGCCGCAAGAGCGGCTCGATCAGCGTCACCCGTAGGTCCGGCCGGGCCAACGCCAACGGTATCCCCGGGAGCCCGGCTCCACTACCGATGTCGGCAATCTGCTGATCGGGGTCGAGCAACTCGGCGAGGGCGGCACTGTTGAGCAGGTGGCGATCCCAGAGTCGATCCGTCTCGCGCGGACCGATCAGCCCGCGCTCGACGCCCGCCCCAGCCAGGATCCGGGCGTACCGCTCGGCCCGTTCCATTGCGTCGCCGAAGACGGCCGCCGCCGCCGACGGAGGGGCGGAGACGTCCGCATGTTTCACGTGAAACATCCTCCGGATCTCCGCGCCGCCTCGCTCCGCGGTAGATAACTACACCGATGTAACTCCGTCAGTCGACGAGAACGACGACGCGGCGGGACGGCTCTGCGCCCTCGCTTTCGCTACGCACACCGTCGACCGCGGCCACCGCGTCGTGCACGATCTTCCGCTCGAACGGCGTCATCGGAGACAGCTGCTCGCGCTCGCCGGACTCCAGTACCCGGCGCGCGACCTTCTCCCCCAGCGCCGCGAGCTCGTCGCGCCGCTTCCGCCGCCAGCCCGCAATGTCCAGCATCAGCCTGCTGCGCTCACCGGTCTTCTGGTGGACCGCCAGCCGGGTCAGCTCCTGCAGCGCGTCGAGCACCTCGCCCTTGCGGCCGACCAGCTTGGCGAGGTCGTCGCCGCCATCGATGCTCACGACGGCGCGGTCGCCCTCCACATCGAGGTCGATGTCCCCGTCGAAGTCGAGCAGATCGAGGAGCTCCTCCAAGTAGTCGCCGGCGATCTCGCCCTCTGCGACCAGACGGTCCTCCAGCTCCTCGCCTGCCGGCGTTGTCGATTCGTCGCCGTTCTGTGACGCTTCCGTCTCCGCATCCTCGGTCTGCTCGTCCCGCTCTTGGGTGATGGGTTCGTCGAAGTCAGTCATGTCGTGTCATCTCCTCTCATTCGCCGGTCGATTCCGGTCAACGCTTTCGTTTCTTCGGGCGGGAACCCGGTCGCGGTGCCGCACCCGGTTTCGGGGCGCGGTTGCCCGCGGTCTTCCCATTCGGATTGGTCGGGGTCTTGCCATCGGGCTGCCCGTCGGTCAGCTCGGTGCCGCTGCTCTCGGTCACCTCGAGGGGATCCGACTGTTCGGAATCCTCCGCGGTGGCCTCCGCCTTGCGCGCACGTTTCGGCTTGGCGCCCGGCGCCGGCGCGTTGGCCGCTCGGCGCTCGATGGCCTCGAGCTTCTTGGCCTCTTCTTCCTTCTCGATCTTGTTGAACACGTAGTGCTGCTGGCCGAAGGTCCAGACGTTGTTCGCGAGCCAGTAGATGATGATCGCCAGGGGCAGGAACGGACCGCCCACGACGACGCCGAGCGGGAACACGTACAACGCGAGCTTGTTCATCATCGCGGTCTGTGGGTTCGCCGCGGCTTCAGGACTCTGCCGTGCCACCGACGCGCGGCTGTTGAAGTACGTCGCGACGCCCGCCAGGATCATCAGCGGGACGCCGACCGCGACGACGGACAATCGATTGAATTCGGTGAACGCCTCGAGGCCGTGCTTCTGGATCATCGTCGCGCCCAGCGGAGCGCCGAACAGGTTGGCGTCCAGGAAGTGTCCGACGTCGGTCGCGCTGAACATGTAGTTGCCGAGGCTGCGGTTCTCTTCCACCGACAGCCCGAGTCGGCCGATACCGGTCTGCGTCCGGTTGAACGACATCAGCACGTGGTACAGCCCCAGGAAAACCGGGATCTGGGCCAGCATCGGCAGACAGCCGAGGATCGGGTTGAAGCCGTGCTCGCGCTGCAGCTTCTGCATCTCCAGCGCCATCCGCTGACGGTCCTTGCCGTACTTCTTCTGCAGCGCCTTGATCTGCGGCTGCAACTCCTGCATCTGCCGCGTGGTGCGGATCTGCCGGACGAACGGCTTGTACAGGATGGCCCGCAAGGTGAAGACCAGGAACATCACCGTCAGCGCCCAGGCGAAGAAGTTGTCCGGTCCCAGCAGGAAGCCGAACAGTTTGTACCAGACCCACATGATCGCCGACACCGGGTAATAGATGATGTCCAGGCTGAACCAGTTAAACAACCGACTTACTCCTAGCGTCGTCGACGGCGCTCTCCGGGTGAGTCCCGCGGCGTTCGGGTATTGGGTCCCATCCTCCCCGATGCCACGGACCGCACTTCGCGAGCCGGACCATCGCCAGCCATCCGCCCCGCACAACCCCGTATTCGCTCAGGGCCTCGACCGCGTACTGACTGCACGTCGGCGTGAACCGACAAGTGGGCAACCGCAACGGCGAGATGGTGTTGCGATACAGCTGAATCAGAAAAATCAGGACGCGGGCCATCATCGCCGCGTCCCCTCGAGCAGTTGCGCTTTGGTGAGCGCCATCCGCAACTGCTGTTCGAGGCGGGCCGAGATGGCGTACCTGCTACTGGGAAGCGCCCGAATGACGATCCGGTCGGCCGGGTCGAGGTCCTCGATCACCGAGCGGGCGACGTGCCGGAGCCGCCGGGCAACCCGGTGCCGCTGCACCGAACCGCCCACGGACTTGGCGACCACCAGCCCTACCTTCGGCCCGTCGTCGTCCTGGCCCGCGCACCGGCGTGCGTGCACGACGATGTCGGGCTGCACTGCCCGCACCCCTCGCTTGACTGTGGCACCGAATTCCCTCGACCGCGTCATCCGGTTGCGCGCCGGAAGCACCGCGCCAGACCGCGTCGTATTACGCAGTCAGCTTGCGGCGGCCCTTGCCGCGCCGGCCCGCCACGATCGCCCGGCCGGCCCTGGTCCGCATCCGCAGCCGGAACCCATGCACCCGCGCACGGCGCCGGTTGTTGGGTTGAAAGGTCCGCTTGCCCTTGGCCACGGCTGTCACTCCTTGTTGCGTCTGGCAACCACGTTCGGCACACAGGCCGTGACGCGATTGCCGTTGGTAAGCTCTCGTCTCGCTCGCTAACCGGCGCGGGCTCCGGTGGTGCTCACCGATCGCAGCCGTGTCACCGCGTACGGGCGACTGTTCGAGGGTACTGACGAGATTTCTGAAGGTCAAACCTACAACCGGGGCCACCGGAAAGGCCTCATTCGTCACAGCGGTAACCGCGTCCTGGTAGCCCAAAACTTGCCCACAGGCAATGTCGCAGAACGGTTGGCGTAGGCGCAGAAAACTGTTAACTTCTGGCAATGCCGTTCCGACAGCGGGGCGGCGCCAGACAACGAAACGAGGAAGCCCGACAGGTCGCGAGCCCACAGTGTGTACCAGCTGTGACGAGCCCAGACCCGCGGCTTCCTCATCGGAAGACGACAGAGCGGCGGCGACTGTTCCTTATCCACAGCTTGTGGATAACTATGTGGACAGATCGTCTTCGTTCACTTGGTGGTCCCTTGGACCCGCCTGAGGGGGTACCAGTCCTTGACAGCTGACCCCGACCCTCCGTTCGTCGCCATATGGAACACGGTGCTTGCCGAACTCAACGGCGACGCCCAGGTCTCCGGATCGACCAACGGTGCGGCGGCGCCGAATCTGACTCCCCAGCAAAGAGCATGGCTGAAGCTCGTCAAGCCACTGGTCATCACCGAAGGTTTTGCCCTGTTGTCGGTGCCGACCAGTTTTGTGCAGAACGAGATCGAGCGACACCTACGTGAGCCGATCATCTCCGCGCTGAGCCGACAGCTGGGCCAGCGCGTCGAACTCGGTGTGCGGATCGCCAGTCCCAGCCCCGACGACACCGACGACACCACAGCTCACCCGGCCGATATCCACGGCGACGCCGAAGCCGACGAGATCGACGAAGTCAGCGAAGCGCTCGCCAGCGCCGAGGAAAGCTGGCCGACCTACTTCTCCAGCGGGCCGCGCAAGCTCGCGGCCAACGAAGCCGAGTCCATCGGCCTCAACCGGCGCTACACCTTCGACACCTTCGTCATCGGCGCATCGAACCGGTTCGCCCATGCCGCGACCCTCGCCATCGCCGAGGCCCCCGCGCGGGCCTACAACCCGCTCTTCATCTGGGGTGAGTCCGGTCTCGGCAAGACACATCTACTGCACGCCGCAGGCAACTACGCCCAGCGGCTGTTCCCCGGGATGCGCGTCAAGTACGTATCCACCGAGGAATTCACCAACGACTTCATCAACTCACTGCGCGACGACCGCAAGGCGTCGTTCAAGCGCAGCTACCGCGACATCGATGTGCTGCTCGTCGATGACATCCAGTTCATCGAGGGCAAAGAAGGTATCCAGGAAGAGTTCTTCCACACCTTCAACACGCTGCACAACGCGAACAAGCAGATCGTCATCTCGTCGGACCGGCCACCCAAGCAGCTGGCCACCCTCGAGGACAGGCTGCGGACCCGGTTCGAGTGGGGTCTGATCACCGACGTCCAACCGCCCGAGTTGGAAACCCGCATCGCCATCCTTCGCAAGAAGGCCCAGATGGATCGGCTTGATGTTCCCGACGACGTGCTCGAGCTCATCGCCAGCAGCATCGAACGAAACATCCGCGAACTCGAGGGTGCGCTCATCCGGGTCACCGCGTTCGCGTCGCTGAACAAGACCCCGATCGACAAGTCACTGGCCGAGATCGTGCTGCGGGACCTGATCGCTGATGTGAACAGCATTCAGATCGGCACCGCCGGCATCATGGCCGCCACCGCCGAATACTTCGAAACCACCGTCGAAGAGCTTCGCGGTCCCGGCAAGACCAGGGCGCTGGCCCAATCCAGACAGATCGCCATGTATCTGTGCCGCGAACTCACCGATCTCTCACTACCCAAGATCGGTCAGGCGTTCGGCCGCGATCACACCACCGTGATGTACGCCGAAAAGAAGATCCGCGGCGAGATGGCCGAGCGGCGCGAGGTGTTCGATCAGGTCAAGGAACTGACCACTCGCATCCGTCAACGCGCCAAGCGCTGACCTTCGCGCCACCCATCGCCACATACTTCGCAAAATTCTTCAAAAAACTTCTGTCACCGCCGCAACAGACGTCACACTCGCGGGCTGTGCACACCCATGTGGATTGCCGCTGAATAGCGGTCGCGCGAGACGCCGCTTCTTCCACAGCAGCCGATGTCTCCCCAGCCATCCCGACAGCGGGCCGTGCTCCTCCACAGGTAACTCACAACCCGATACCAGCCTCGGCCAGCGCCGAGGAGTGTTCATCCACAAGTTCCACAGGACCTAATACTGTTGCTTATCTCTATACGTAGTTTTCCTTCAGAAGAAGGGCCCTGGGGACAGCGCGTCACCACCCGCTCGCCATCATCTCCGGGCTGTCGTTGTCAGCCCGATCGATTAGCTTTCAAGATGGGGCGGAAAGATCTACGGTGGTTCTTCGACAGCCGATACGGTCGTCGCGGCGACCTTGGGGGCCGATGCGTGAGCACCGGTGAATTCGCTGGTTAAAGCACGAGTTGTGAGTTGATCGAAGGGACACTATGAACGTGGCGACAACGACGGTTGGTCTCTCCGATTTGAAGTTCCGGCTCGTGCGCGAAGACTTCGCCGACGCGGTGGCCTGGGTGGCTCGTAACCTGCCCACCAGGCCCACGGTTCCGGTGCTGGCCGGCGTGCTGCTGACAGGTTCCGATGAAGGTCTGACGATCTCGGGATTCGACTACGAGGTGTCGGCCGAGGTGCAGGTTGCGGCCGAAATAGCTTCTCCGGGAAGCGTTTTGGTATCCGGGCGACTGCTGTCGGATATCACGAGGGCGTTGCCCGCCAAGCCGGTCGATGTCAGCGTCGAAGGCACCCGGGTGCTGCTGACCTGCGGCAGCGCCAAGTTCTCCCTTCCGACGATGGCCGTCGAGGATTACCCGACGCTGCCCACACTGCCCGATGAAACCGGTGTCGTGTCAGCCGACTTGTTCTCCGAGGCGATCGGCCAGGTCGCCGTCGCCGCCGGCCGGGATGACACGCTGCCGATGCTCACGGGCATCCGCGTCGAGATCTCCGGCGAGACCGTGGTTTTGGCGGCCACTGATCGGTTCCGGCTGGCTGTTCGTGAGTTGACCTGGTCGACGGACTCCGCAGACGTCGAGGCCGCAGTGCTCGTGCCGGCCAAAACCTTGTCCGAAGCGGCGAAGGCAGGCACCGGCGCAGGCGACGTGCATCTTGCGCTCGGCGCGGGTGCGGCCGTCGGCAAGGAGGGACTGCTCGGCATCCGCAGCAACGGCAAGCGCAGCACCACCCGGCTGCTCGACGCCGAGTTCCCGAAGTTTCGTCAGCTGCTGCCAACGGAGCACACCGCCGTCGCGACCGTCGGTGTCGCGGAACTGACCGAGGCGATCAAGCGTGTGGCGCTGGTCGCCGACCGCGGAGCCCAGGTCCGGATGGAGTTCTCCGACGATGTGCTCAAGCTGTCCGCGGGCGCCGACGATGTCGGCCGCGCCGAGGAGGATCTCGCGGTGACATTCTCCGGCGAGCCGCTGACCATCGCGTTCAACCCGACGTATCTCACCGACGGGCTCGGTTCGTTGCATTCGGAGCGTGTGACGTTCGGCTTCACCACACCCAGCCGTCCAGCAGTGTTGCGCCCGACGAGCGACGATGACGACGGCGCGAGCGCTGCCGGCGCGGGGCCGTTCCCCGCCGCCGAAACCGACTATGTCTATCTGTTGATGCCCGTGCGGCTCCCGGGTTAGAGCTCGCATCCCGACGAGAGAGGCGCTACATGCAATTGGGTTTGATCGGCCTGGGCAAGATGGGCTTCAACATGAGGGAGCGCCTGCGCGAGGGCGGCCACGAGGTGATCGGTTACGACCCGCGCCCCGAGGTCAGCGATGTGCCGTCGCTGGCCGCGCTTGCCGAAGCGCTCGAACCGCCCCGCGTGGTGTGGGTGATGGTGCCCTCCGGCACGATCACCGACGCAACGATCACCGACCTTGCCAAGGAATTGGGCGAGGGTGACCTGGTGATCGACGGCGGCAACTCCCGGTACACAGGTGACAAACCGCACGCTGATCTGTTGGGCGAGAAAGGAATTGCCTTCATAGACGCCGGGGTATCAGGCGGCATCTGGGGTCTGAAGGAGGGCTACGGCCTGATGGTCGGGGGCAGCGCGGCCGACGTCGAACGGGCGATGCCGATCTTCGACACGCTGCGCCCACCGGGACCACGGGAAGACGGGTTCGTGCACGCCGGCGCGGTCGGCGCGGGCCATTTCGCCAAGATGGTGCACAACGGCATCGAATACGCGCTGATGACGGCCTACGCCGAAGGTTACGAGGTGCTCGCGGCCGAGGATTTGATCGAGGATCCGCAGGCCGTCTACCAGGCCTGGACCAATGGCACGGTGGTGCGGTCGTGGCTGCAGCAACTGCTGGCCAAGGCGCTCAAGGAGGATCCCGACCTCAAGGAGATCTCCGGCTACACCGAGGACTCAGGCGAAGGCAGGTGGACAGTGGAGGAGGCGATTCGGCTCCGGGTGCCCGTCCCGAGCATTGCCGCGGCGCTCTTCGCCCGCTTCCTGTCGCGGCAAGACGACTCGCCGACGATGAAGGCCGTCGCCGCGTTGCGCAACCAATTCGGTGGTCATGCGGTGAAGCGGATCAGCGAATCCGGTTAGCGCCGGAGCGCGGCAGCGGAGCGACGACGGGAATCGACGCGGTGTACGTCCGCCACCTGGGGCTGCAGGACTTCAGATCATGGGCCAGGGTCGACCTCGACCTCGAGCCGGGGCGGACGGTGTTCGTCGGCCCCAACGGCTTTGGTAAGACGAATCTCGTTGAGGCGCTGTGGTATTCGGCAACGCTCGGCTCTCACCGGGTAGCGTCGGACGCGCCGCTGCTGCGCACGGGTGCCGACCGCGCCATCATCTCGACGATCGTGGTCAACGACGGCCGGGAGCTGGCCATCGACCTGGATGTGGTGGCGGGCCGGGCGAACAAGGCGCGGCTCAACCGCTCCCCTGTGCGCTCGGCGCGGGAGATCTTGGGTGTCCTGCGCGCGGTGCTGTTCGCCCCGGAGGATCTGGCGCTGGTCCGGGGAGACCCCGCCGAGCGACGGCGCTACCTCGACGAACTCGCCACCACCCGACGGCCTCGTATCGCAGGGGTCCGGGCCGACTACGACAAGGTGCTGCGCCAACGCACCGCGCTGCTGAAAACCGCGGCAGGGGCCCGTCATCGCGGTGACCGCAGCGTCGCCGACACTCTCGACGTGTGGGACGGACACCTGGCTTCGCATGGCGCGCAACTCATCGCAGCGCGCATCGAATTGGTCAACGAGCTCTCCCCCGAGGTGGAAAAGGCCTATCAGCTGCTCGCCCCCGCGTCGCGGCCCGCGGCAATCGTTTACCGGAGCAAGGTCGAGGAGATCGACGGGCGCAACGAAACCGTCGAGTTCTTCGAGGCGGCGCTGCTCGCTGCGCTGGCGCGGCGGCGCGGCGCGGAGATCGAGCGCGGGGTGTGCCTCGTCGGCCCACATCGTGACGACCTCGAGCTGCGGCTGGGAGACCAGGTCGCGAAAGGCTATGCCAGCCATGGGGAATCGTGGTCCATGGCGCTGGCGTTGCGGCTGGCCGCCTACGAGTTGCTGCGGTCCGAGGGCGGTGATCCGGTGCTGCTCCTCGATGACGTCTTCGCCGAACTCGACACCGCGCGGCGGCGCGCGCTCGCCGAGGTTGCGGCCTCGGCCGAGCAGGTGCTGGTAACAGCAGCGGTCAACGACGACATCCCGGCTGACTGGGATGCGCGCAGAATCGAAATCACGATGCGCGAGGAAGACGGGGGCCGAATCTCGATGGTGCAGACATGAGTGACAGCGGCAGCGACGACGACGACCGCGCAATGGGTCCCCCGCAGCATCTGGCCGGGCTGTCCGGAATGGATCTGGTGCGGCGCACCCTGGAGGAGGCCCGGGGGGTGGCGCGCAGCCAGGGAAAAGACGTCGGCCGGGGCCGCAGCGCCCCGACCCAGCGCCGGGTCGCCGGTCGCCGCCGCAGCTGGTCTGGGCCCGGGCCCGATGTCCGGGACCCGCAGCCGCTGGGGTCGGCGACGCGCGATGTCGCCAAGACCCGCGGCTGGTCAGGGAGGGTCGCCGAGGGCACCGTGTTCGGGCACTGGCAGACGGTCGTCGGTGAGCAGATCGCCGAGCACGCGACGCCGACCGCGCTGCGCGACGGAGTGCTCAGCGTCTCGGCGGAATCGACGGCGTGGGCGACGCAATTACGGATGGTGCAGGCGCAACTGCTGGCTAAAATTGCGGCAGCCGTCGGCGACGGTGTGGTGACGTCGCTGAAGATCGTCGGCCCGGTCGCGCCGTCGTGGCGCAAGGGCCGCTATCACATCGCAGGCCGCGGGCCCCGCGACACCTACGGATGAGCGCCGTTTCGCCAGTTGGCTGAGAGCCGCGAGAACGCCGCGAGTCCTGTCCTCAGCCGTCCTGAGGCACCTTCGTTCGAGAAATTCCACAGACGGCGCGAATAGCTGTGTAGAAACGCGGCCTCAGAGTCGGTCCTACGGCTAGTTGCCGGTAGACTAGACAAGTGACCTGCCGGCGGTACCAACACCGCCAGAGCCCCACCCCCGTCTAGACAGTAAGGATGCCGGCGACCGTGCCTGCCGCTAAGAAGACTGCGCCTGCCGCAAAGAGTGCCAAGAAGAAGGAGTACGGCGCTTCGGCGATCACCGTGCTCGAAGGTTTGGAGGCTGTCCGCAAACGCCCGGGCATGTACATCGGGTCCACCGGAGAGAGAGGTCTGCACCATCTCGTCTGGGAGGTCGTCGACAATGCCGTCGACGAGGCGATGGGCGGCCACGCGACGCAGGTGGACGTGCGGATCCTCGAGGACGGCGGCGTGGAGGTGCGCGACGACGGCCGCGGAATCCCGGTCGAAATGCACTCGAGCGGCGCTCCGACGGTGGACGTCGTCATGACGCAGCTGCACGCGGGTGGCAAGTTCGGCGGCGAGAACAGCGGATACGCCGTCAGTGGCGGGCTGCACGGGGTGGGCGTTTCCGTGGTGAACGCGCTGTCCTCCAGGCTCGAGGTCGACATCTCACGCGACGGCTACGAATGGTTCCAGTCCTACGACAAGGCGGTGCCGAGCACCCTCAAGCAGGGTGATGCGACCAAGAAGACCGGCACCACGGTGCGCTTCTGGGCAGATCCCGACATCTTCGAGACCACCAACTACGACTTCGAGACCGTCGCCCGCCGGCTGCAGGAGATGGCGTTCCTCAACAAGGGCCTGACCATCACGCTCGCCGACGAGCGGGTGGCGGCGGCAGAAGTGGTCGACGAGGTGGTCAGCGATACCGCCGAGGCACCGAAATCCGCCGAGGAGCAGGCGGCCGAGGCCAGAGCCCCGCAGAAGACCAAGAACCGGACCTTCCACTACCCCGGCGGGTTGGTCGACTACGTCAAGCACATCAACCGCACCAAGACGGCGATCCACCAGAGCATCGTCGACTTCGGAGGCAAGGGCGACGACCACGAGATCGAGGTCGCGATGCAGTGGAACGCAGGCTATTCCGAGTCGGTGCACACGTTCGCCAACACCATCAACACCCACGAGGGTGGCACCCACGAAGAGGGTTTCCGCGCGGCGTTGACCAGCGTGGTGAACAAGTACGCCAAGGACAAGAAGCTCCTCAAGGAGAAGGACCCGAACCTGACTGGGGACGACATCCGCGAGGGCTTGGCGGCGGTCATCTCGGTCAAGGTCAAGGAACCGCAGTTCGAAGGCCAGACCAAGACCAAGCTGGGCAACACCGAAGTGAAGTCCTTCGTCCAGCGCATCTGCAACGAGCAGATGAGCCACTGGTTTGAGGCCAATCCCGCCGAAGCCAAAACCGTTGTTAACAAGGCGGTTTCGTCGGCGCAGGCGCGTATCGCGGCGCGCAAGGCGCGCGAGTTGGTGCGCCGCAAGAGCGCCACCGATATCGGCGGGCTGCCCGGCAAGCTCGCGGACTGCCGGTCCACCGATCCGCGGAAATCCGAGCTGTACGTGGTGGAGGGTGACTCGGCGGGCGGCTCGGCCAAGAGCGGCCGCGACTCGATGTTCCAGGCGATCCTTCCGCTGCGCGGCAAGATCATCAACGTCGAGAAGGCACGCATCGACAGGGTGCTGAAGAACACCGAAGTGCAGGCGATCATCACCGCGCTCGGCACCGGCATCCACGACGAGTTCGACATCACCAAGCTGCGCTATCACAAGATCGTGCTGATGGCCGACGCCGACGTCGACGGCCAGCACATCTCCACGCTGCTGCTGACCTTGTTGTTCCGCTTCATGAAGCCACTGGTGGAGAACGGGCACATCTTCCTCGCGCAGCCACCGCTGTACAAGCTGAAGTGGCAGCGCACCGAACCGGAATTCGCCTACTCCGACCGCGAACGCGACGGACTGCTCGAGGCGGGCAAGAAGGCCGGCAAGAAGATCAATACCGACGACGGCATCCAGCGCTACAAGGGTCTGGGTGAAATGGATGCCAAGGAACTGTGGGAGACCACGATGGACCCGTCGGTGCGGGTGCTCCGCCAGGTCACCCTCGACGACGCGGCAGCCGCCGACGAGCTGTTCTCGATCCTGATGGGCGAGGATGTCGAGGCTCGCCGCAGCTTCATCACCCGCAATGCCAAAGACGTTCGCTTCCTTGATGTCTGACGCCGACGTACAACCCTGACTAGGACTGAAGCCACATGACTGATACCACGCTGCCGCCAGGCGACGAAGCGGGAGATCGCATCGAGCCGGTCGACATCCAGCACGAGATGCAGCGCAGCTACATCGACTACGCGATGAGCGTGATCGTCGGCCGCGCGCTGCCGGAGGTCCGCGACGGTCTCAAGCCGGTGCACCGCCGGGTGCTCTACGCGATGTTCGACTCGGGCTTCCGGCCCGACCGCAGCCACGCGAAATCCGCACGCTCAGTTGCCGAAACGATGGGCAACTACCATCCGCACGGCGACTCGTCGATCTACGACACCCTGGTCCGGATGGCCCAGCCGTGGTCGCTGCGCTATCCCCTCGTCGACGGGCAGGGCAACTTCGGCTCGCCGGGCAACGATCCGCCGGCCGCGATGAGGTACACCGAAGCGCGCTTGACGCCCCTGGCGATGGAGATGCTGCGCGAAATCGACGAGGAGACAGTCGATTTCATCCCGAACTACGACGGGCGTGTGCAGGAGCCGACGGTTCTACCGAGCCGGTTCCCCAACCTGCTGGCCAACGGCTCGGGCGGTATCGCCGTCGGCATGGCGACGAACATGCCGCCGCACAACCTCCGCGAGCTGGCCGAGGCGGTGTACTGGGCGCTGGAGAACTACGACGCCGACGAGGAGGCAACCCTCGAGGCGGTATGTGAACGGGTCAAGGGCCCAGACTTCCCCACCTACGGTCTGATCGTCGGATCGCAGGGCATCGGCGACACCTACAGAACCGGCCGCGGGTCGATCCGGATGCGCGGCGTCTGCGAGATCGAGGAAGACAGCCGGGGTCGCACGTCGCTCGTCATCACCGAGCTGCCCTATCAGGTCAACCACGACAACTTCATCACCTCGATCGCCGAGCAGGTCCGCGACGGCAAGCTCGGCGGCATCTCGAACATCGAGGACCAGTCCAGCGACCGGGTCGGACTGCGCATCGTCGTCGAGCTCAAACGCGACGCGGTCGCCAAGGTGGTGCTGAACAACCTCTACAAGCACACCCAGCTGCAGACCAGCTTCGGCGCCAACATGCTGTCCATCGTCGACGGCGTGCCGCGCACCCTGCGGATCGACCAGCTGATCCGGCACTACGTCAACCATCAGCTCGACGTCATCGTCCGGCGCACCACCTACCGGCTGCGCAAGGCCAACGAACGGGCCCACATCCTGCGCGGTCTGGTCAAGGCGCTCGATGCGCTCGACGAGGTCATCGCGCTGATCAGGGCATCGGAGAGTGCCGACGTGGCGCGCGTGGGCTTGATGGAGCTGCTCGACGTCGACGAGATCCAGGCTCAGGCGATCCTCGACATGCAGCTGCGCCGCCTCGCGGCACTGGAGCGTCAGCGCATCGTCGATGACCTCGCCAAGATCGAAGCCGAGATCGCTGACCTGGAAGACATCCTGGCCAAGCCGGAGCGTCAGCGCGCGATCGTCGCCGACGAGCTCAAGGAGATCGTCGACAAGTACGGCGACGACCGGCGGACCCGCATCATCGCCGCCGACGGCGAGGTCGCCGACGAGGACCTCATCGCCCGTGAGGACGTCGTCGTGACGATCACCGAAACCGGCTACGCAAAGCGCACCAAGACCGACCTGTACCGCAGCCAGAAGCGCGGCGGCAAGGGTGTCCAAGGCGCCGGGCTGAAGCAGGACGACATCGTCAACCACTTCTTCGTCTGCTCGACCCACGACTGGATTTTGTTCTTCACCACGCAGGGCCGGGTGTACCGCGCCAAGGCCTACGACCTGCCGGAAGCCTCGCGAACGGCCCGCGGCCAGCACGTCGCGAACCTGCTGGCGTTCCAGCCCGAGGAGCGGATCGCCCAGGTCATCCAGATCAAGAGCTACGAGGATGCGCCGTATCTGGTGCTGGCCACCCGCAACGGGTTGGTGAAGAAGTCGAAGCTGACGGACTTCGATTCGAACCGCTCGGGCGGCATCGTCGCGGTGAACCTGCGCGACGGCGACGAACTCGTGGGCGCCGTGCTGTGCGCGGCGGAGAACGATCTGCTGCTGGTGTCGGCGAAGGGGCAGTCGATCCGCTTCTCGGCAACCGACGAGGCGTTGCGACCGATGGGCCGCGCCACGTCGGGCGTGCAGGGTATGCGGTTCAACACCGACGACGCGCTGCTGTCGCTCAACGTCGTGCAGGCGGACACGTTCCTGCTGGTCGCGACGGCGGGCGGGTATGCCAAGCGGACCGCGATCGACGAGTATCCGGTGCAGGGCCGCGGCGGCAAGGGGGTGTTGACGATTCAGTTCGACAAGCGACGTGGCAGTCTTGTTGGAGCGTTGGTGGTCGATGACGACACCGAGCTCTACGCGATCACGTCGGGCGGGGGCGTCATCCGCACCGCCGCGCGCCAGGTTCGAAAGGCCGGACGGCAGACCAAGGGCGTTCGGTTGATGAACCTGGGCCAGGGCGACACACTGGTTGCGATAGCACGCAATGCAGAGGAGAGCGACGCCGACGAGGCCGTTGGGTAGGCCGGCGACGTGACCGACGTTAAGGAGCCGTAGTGACTTCACCGAACGAGGCGGGCTATCCGCGCTCGGCAGAAGGTAGTGGCAACGGCTCCCCACCCGATGACCCGGAGACGGGTTCGCTGGGCAACGCGGCGGGCCGTGACGTTCCGCCGTGGCAGCGCGGCCCGGCCTCCCGGGCGGCGCAGAAGCAGGCGCCGCGCACACCCAGCAGGCCGGAGCCCCCGCGCGGCGGTGCCCCGTCCGGGCATGCACCCGGAGCCGACGCCCGGCTCAACCGGTTCATCTCCGGCGGCGCGTCCGGCCAGGCCGCGCAGGAGACCGCAGAGATCGCGCCGCCGCGCCCCGCGGAGGCGCCGCCGCCACGCAACGATCCTGCGGTCAGCGAGGTGTACGCCAGTGAACTGCCCGACCTCTCCGGCCCGCCGCGAGCCCCGCAGCGCAAGGCCACACCGGAGCGGACCGAGCAGCCGCCGATGCGCCCTGCGGCGCCCGGCCGCGTTCAGGTCGCGGGTCGCCAGCAGCACGCGGGCCCGGTGCGCGCGAGCATGCAGATCCGCCGCATCGACCCGTGGAGCGCGCTGAAGGTTTCGCTGGTGCTGTCGGTCGCCCTGTTCTTCGTGTGGATGATCGCGGTGGCGTTCCTCTACCTGGTGCTCGGCGGGATGGGCGTGTGGAGCAAGCTCAACAGCAACGTCGGTGACCTGCTCACCAGCGCCAGCGGCCAGGCCGGCGGCGAGTTGGTGTCCAGCGGCACGATCTTCGGCGGCGCTGCGCTGATCGGGCTGGTCAACATCGTGCTGTTGACGGCGATGGCCACCGTCGGCGTGTTCATTTACAACCTCACCACCGACCTGGTCGGCGGTATCGAGGTGACGTTGGCCGACCGCGACTGATCCGGTTTGGGTCGAGCGCGCTGATTACGGTAATCTCGTCGCTCGGCCATGTGCGTGTACGGGCCTATAGCTCAGGCGGTTAGAGCGCTTCGCTGATAACGAAGAGGTCGGAGGTTCGAGTCCTCCTAGGCCCACGGAAAGGGTCACCATGAGACTGGTTCTACTGGTCGCGGCGGTGGCACTGGCGGTGTTCGTGGTGCGGTCGCGACAGGGCGTGGAGGTGTGGCACGCAGCCGCCGATCAGCCGTCCTGATACGGGGCCTTAGCTCAGTTGGTAGAGCGCTGCCTTTGCAAGGCAGAAGTCAGGGGTTCGAATCCCCTAGGCTCCACAAATGAAATCGCAGTTCAGACGTATCTAAGCAACAGATACCTCGGAAGTCATTGTTTCCCGTGGACACATTTTGGCCCACTTTCGAGTTAAAAGCTCGTTGATGGCCACCCCGACCGCCGCCACATCGGACCCGTACAGGTGGCCGTAGCGATCCAACGTCAATCCCGCCGACTCGTGTCCGAGCATGTTTTGGAGCGCCTTGATGTTGGCCCCGGCCTGGATCGCCAACGAAGCCGCGGCTTCACCGGCGACGAACCCAACGGCGAGTTGGCCGCCGTGATAATCACCGCGGCCGCCCGCCTCGCCGCCAACGGGCAGGGGCTCGGGTGGCGCTACAGAGTCGACGAGGTCGAGCGAGAGTTCCGAGGCGGATTCAACGGCTGGACCCTCGCCGAGCAAGCCGTTCTCAACCGGTACCGATGCGGGCGATGTAGAGCCGGTGTCCCGCCCGCGAACTCCTCGGGACGGGTGGGCCAAGGTACACCAGCTGGCCTAAACTGGGTACACACCTAGAGGGACCTAGAGGAGGTGTGTGCCATGAAGAAGATCCTCGTCACCTTGGCCACGCTCGCGGTGTCGGCGGGAATCGCCCTCGCCGGGGCCGGAAGCGCCCAGGCCAACGATGACCTGTGCTGGGACGGCTTATTCTGGAGCGCCTGCCTGCCAACCCCAGATTTGGTTGACTGGAACCCAGGTTGGGTTGACTGGAACCCGGGGTGGGGCGGCTGCCATCCCGGGCACGGGTGTTTTGATGAAAAACACGGCGGGAAGCATTCGAAGTGGAGGTAGCTAGAGCAGCTCCCGGCTCTCCAGCTCTTCGACCCGGCCAATGGTGATGGTGCAAGCCATCACCGGTTCTTGCGGGTGCGCTCGCCGAGCCTCGGTGTGCCGATAAACCCGCCGGACATACCAGTGATCTAAGGCCGACTCTTCACTTTCGGACATTGGGTAGTTACGCCTAGTGACTACCAGGCACCTCCTCTGCTCGGGCGTGGCCACACCGTGGCCACAATTTGGCCACAGTTACAGATAACTGCGGTTAATTACCGTGATGTCTTTTTGCACTACATCGGCGCAGTAACCCCCTGAACAGCATCATGTTTCGCCATTGCAAGGCAGAAGTCAGGGGTCCGAATCCCCTAGGCTCCACAAAATCGATGACTCGGCGTGCTGGGCTCAACCAGATCGAACCCTGTCGGCGAGCTTCGACGCGATCGCTTCAGCTGGATTAGGAACGTTGTTGCCGCAGGCGACGCTCACATCGAGAATGACGGTCGACACCGCCTGCAGGAGATGCTGGCCATTTCGACAAGGCGTATCGCGTGACAGGGACTCCATCGACGCGATCACCATGCGCGGACGTGCTTCCACTGCGGTGACGCGGTCCTGCGTCGTCGATGCACTCGCCTTGTCTTTGCTCGTGATGACTTCGTCTGCACACCGCTCCCACGCCCGGGTCTGCTCGGCGATGAACTCATCGGCCTTGGCAACCGAAGGGAGCTGCGCTGCCATCTCCACAACGTTGCTGGCATTGCCGTGCCCGACAACCCGCCAACGCATCGCAATGAAATTCGTGGACCCGTACTCGATTTCGCCGGCGATGTAGACCAACCCGTGGCATTTCGGCGGGTTCACTTCGGTCACGTCGTCAGGCGCGTCTCCCTCATCGAACACCTCGGAGCCGCTGGTACCGATCACCTCGTCGATTTCGTCGGCGTCAAGCAGAACGCTGCCGAGATCGACAGTCGACGCCCGGTTCGGTGTGACCGACGAGCCGGAAACCTCCCGTGTGCAACTCATCAGGCCGAGGGCGGCGACAGCGACTGCCACCCAAACTCCGGCCATGCGGTATGGCGTCCGCGAACGACACACAGCCTTACCCTAGGTCACCCTATGGTCGTGCGGTTTTCATTCGACATCGGGATTGACCGGACTGGCATTTCGCCATTGATGCGGCTAGGAGCGCTCCTCGGCGTCGCCTTCTGTCATGCGCGTTGTTCGTGCCGGCTTTGCCTACGGCGTCGGCGTCAGTCGCATCACCGGAATCGTCCGGGCGCCACTGCGCTCGTCCTCGACCTGCCAAACCCGGTTGAGGCGTTCCGCGGCGAGGCCGTACAGCCGAGCACGGTCGGCCTCCTCGGTCTCGTTGGCGATGAACCGGCCGCCCCTGTCACCGATGCGCAGCTCGCATGTGGGGTGAGCCCGCAGATTGTGGTACCAGGCCGGATGGCGATCGCCGCCGTAGTTCGACGCGATCAGGATCACGTCGTCACCGTCGGTGAAATAAGCCAGCGGTATATCACGCTGCTTTCCACTGCGCGCGCCGGTGGACGTCAGCACCACCATAGGGACCGCGAGGTTGAGCCGAATGCGACCACGCGTCGCCTTCATGAGCGGCGCTTCGACTCGCGCGGCTGTTCTGCCCCAGATCGCGAGCCCGGTCTTCGTTGCCCACAGCTGGCCCCCAAGGAGCCAATTCAGGTTGCGCTTCCACAGTGGGCGCTCTGCAAGGTCGGCGCGGGGAATTCCGTTGATGGTGTTCGTGGCCATGGTGGATCCACGATCGCGCCGAAATTTGCATTCAGGTCGTGATTCGACAAAATCGACGACGCCTGGCGACGACCGCACCGCGACGTCGGCTACGGCTTCGGGGTCACCTCGACGCTCGGCGGCCGAGGTGACGGCTCTGGCTGCATCGATCGCCGAATGATCGAAAACGCCACTCCCCCAACGGCGATCATCGCCACACCGGCGGCAGCCAGGACGAGCGGGCGGGGCCGGCGTTTGGGCTTGCGCGCGTCGGCTATCGCCTGCGGCAGGTTGGCAATGACCTGCTGGGCGGCGGCGAGTTCATTGGCGAGCCTCTCCTGGGCCTCGTCCCACTCATCGGCGAGTTCTTTTGCCAGGCGACTCTTTTCGATGCGGTGGCGCAGGCCGGCGGCTGCCGACGCGGCGCCCTGCAGGCCCAGCCCGACGCCGCCCCGCGTCACGTCGAGCGGCCCAACTGCGGTGTAGTGCAGGCCGCGGGTCAATCGCTGTCCCGGGGTCAGCGGGGCGTCGGTCTTCGCGCTCATCTCCACCTCTTTCGTGGCGTCTCGGGGATCGGTACCCAGCCTGCCATCATCGCCAACTCAACGGTGCCCGGTTCGCCGTCAAGCACGCGTGGCAGACTGACTTCCCGTGACGAGCCCTATTCAGACAGCCACAGCGACCCTGCACACCAACCGTGGTGACATCAAGATCGCCCTGTTCGGAAACCACGCCCCCAAGACCGTCGCGAACTTCGTCGGACTGGCCCAGGGCAGCAAGGACTACAGCACGGAAAACGCGACCGGCGGCAGCTCAGGCCCGTTCTACGACGGTGCGGTCTTTCACCGGGTGATCGACGGCTTCATGATCCAGGGTGGCGATCCCACCGGAACCGGCCGCGGCGGCCCGGGTTATCAGTTCGACGACGAGTTTCACCCCGAGCTCCAGTTCGACAAGCCCTACCTGCTGGCCATGGCCAACGCGGGGCCGGGTACCAACGGTTCGCAGTTCTTCATCACCGTCGGCAAGACCCCGCACCTCACCCGGAAGCACACCATCTTCGGCGAGGTCGTCGACCAGGAGTCGCAGAAGGTCGTCGACGCCATCGCCACCACGGCGACCGACCGCAGCGACCGGCCGACCGAGCCCGTCGTGATCGAGTCGATCACCGTTTCCTGACGCCTGCGATTTCGGCGCGCGCAGTCGGGCCAGCCACGACCGTGCGCGCCGAAATCACGAGCCGGCCAGCCCGGCGGCGGTCAGCGCATCGAGCACGTCCAGCGGGTCGGTGCCCAGATCCCATCGGGTGAGGACGAACAGCCGGTCGTCGTGGGTGTCGATCTCCAGTAATCGGACGTTTCGCGCGATTCGCCGGAATTCGGTGATCCGGATGAGCTTGATGTCGGCTTTGGTGAGCCGGTGGGTGCGCAGTGCGCCACGAATGGATAGACCGTCGTCGCTGATTGCCAGCTTCGGCCGTGCGCGCCAGGAAACGGTTGCAAACAGCAGAAGTCCGGCGGCGGCAATGATCGCGAGGATGCGGCCGGGAGCGTCTGTGACTAGGGTCACAGCGGCAATAGCCATCATCAGCCCCACTGCGCCACACGCTGCGACTCCGGCGGCGGGTGGGCCCCACTCAGTTTGCTGCACGGGTAATCCACACCCCTTTACCCCGGTTTATGGGGTTATCCACAAGTGCTATCCCCAATGGGGATGAATCACATCGATGTAATCGAGTGGCCATCAGGTTGCCGAACGGGTAACGCGCCAAGGCCGAGATGAATTCATCAAGGCCGGTGTGGCGGTCACCGCCAACGCATAGTTAGCAACAGCCCCGTGATCATGAAAGCAAAGGCGATCGCGTAGTTCCACGGCCCGAGTTCGGCCAGGAACGGGATCGACGACGACGCGAGCTGGAACACCAGCAGCCAGGCGAGCCCAACGATCATCAGCCCGAGGAAGAACACCACGAACCAGACGCTCGACGGCCCGGCCTTGACCTTGACCGGGGTGCGGCTCACCGCGGTGGCGGTGAAGTCGTTCTTCTTGCGGACTTTGGACTTGGGCATGTCAACCTTCACAAACACTCGGCGCCACAGGTGCGACGATGAAGCAGGATTCACCTATGAGGTTAACGTAGGTCGGTCGCAGGACGAGAATGCGGCGGGAGAGCGGTGATGACGGAGTCGGGACGGCGGTCGCCCTGGCGCTTCGGCGTCCCGCTGGTCTGCCTGCTGGCGGGCCTCCTGCTTGCGGCCACCCACGGTGTCTCCGGCGGTGGCGAGATCAGGCGCAGCGATGCGCCGCGACTGGTCGACCTGGTCCGCGAGGCGCAGCAGTCGGTCGACCGGTTGACCGCGCAACGCGACAGCCTCGCCACCGAGATCGACACCCATCACGGCGGTTCACCGGGGGCGGACGCAGCCCTGGACGCGATCGGAAAGCGCAACGCCACGCTGGCCGCCGACGCAGGCCTGGACCCGATCAAGGGTCCGGGGATCGTCGTGACGCTCACCGACGCCCAACGTGACGCCAACGGGCGCTTCCCCCGCGACGCCTCTCCCGACGACCTGGTGGTGCACCAGCAGGACATCCAGGCCGTGCTCAACGCGCTATGGGGCGGAGGCGCCGAAGGCATTCAGATGCAGGACCAGCGCATCATCGGAACCTCCGCGCCGCGCTGCGTCGGAAACACGCTTCTGCTCAACGGCCGCACCTACAGCCCGCCGTACGTGATCACCGCGGTCGGCGACGCCGCCGCCATGCAGGCCTCGCTGGCCGCCAGTCCGCTGGTGACGATCTACAAGCAGTACGTGGTGCGCTTCGGGCTGGGCTACGCCGAGGAGCCGAAGGCATCTGTGGACCTGGTCGGACACACCGAACCGGTGCGGATGCGCTTCGCCAAACCCGCCGGACCGATCGGTTACTGAGTACGCGCGAATCCGGGGACGGTGATCCACCCACCGCGTCGCAACTCGCACAGGAAGCCGCAAGGCACGCCGAGTAACCTGTGCTGATGCGAGTTCTGGTCGTCGACAACTACGACAGCTTCGTGTTCAACCTGGTCCAGTACCTCGGCCAGCTGGGTGTGGACGCGCAGGTGTGGCGCAACGACGACGACCGCCTTGCCACCGACGCCGACATCGCCGAGGTCGCGAACGACTTCGACGGCGTCCTTCTCAGCCCCGGGCCCGGCACGCCCGAGCGCGCAGGCGCATCCATCCCGCTCGTCCGCGCCTGCGCCGACGCCAAGACGCCGCTGCTCGGCGTGTGCCTCGGCCACCAGGCGATCGGGGTGGCGTTCGGCGGAACCGTCGACCGCGCGCCGGAGCTGCTGCACGGCAAGACCAGCACCGTGTTTCACGCCAATGTCGGTGTCCTGCAGGGGCTTCCGGATCCCTTCACCGCGACCCGGTATCACTCGCTGACGATCCTGCCCGATACGGTGCCCGCCGAACTAGAGGTCACCGCCCGCACCGAGGGCGGCGTCATCATGGGGGTTCGGCACATCGAACTGCCGATCCACGGCGTGCAGTTCCACCCCGAGTCGATCCTCACCGAAGGCGGACACCGGATGCTGGCCAACTGGCTGGGCTACTGCGGGGCCGCGCCGGCCGAATCCCTGGTGCGCACCCTCGAAGACGAGGTCGCCAACACGGTGAGGGTCGCTACGCAGCGAAGCTCAGCGTAATCGTCGCGCCGAAGTTGATCGGCGTGCCCGCGGCCGGGCTCTGAATCACGATCGCGTTGGTGCGCTGACCGCTGTCGCGGGCATCCGCGCCCTTGTCCAGTCCACCCGTCCAGCCGAGCGCCCGCAGACGTGGTTCGGCGTCGGTCCAGAACTGGCCGCGAAGATCGGGCATCGTGAACTGGTTGCACTGCGACGTCTGCATCTGGATGGCGGTGTCGACGGGCACCTGGCCGCCTGGGGCAGGATCGGTGCCGATGATCTGACCGCACGGCGCGGTGCTGTCGACAGGCACCGGGATGAGGTTGGTGAACCCGGATGCGGTGAGAATCTGGCGCGCCGAGTCCTCGGTCTGATCCTTGACGTCCGGCACCGGCCTGGCCTCAGGACCCGACCCGACCACGATGGTGATCTCGTTGGTGATCGCCGACGTCTGATTGGCCGGCGGCAGGGTGCCGACGACGCGGTCCTTCTGCTCGGGGGTGGACGCCGACGGCGCCTGCTTGAACTTCCCGAAGCCGGCGTCCTGCAGTTTGTCGACACACTGGGCGGGGGTCAGGGTCGCACAATCCGGGACCTCACGCTGTTCCGGACCGGTGGACACGTTCAGGGTGATCTCGTCGCCCGCGCCGATCAAGGTCCCAGCGGACGGGTCGGTGCTGATGACCCTGTTGGGAAGGACTCTGGAGTCAGGCTGGCGGTTGGTGCGGGTCTTGAAGCCCGCGTTCTGCAGCACGACGGTGGCGTCGTTCTCCAATTGCCCGCTCACGTCGGGGATCTGCACGTCGCGGCTGCCGCCGCCGATCATGTTGATCGCGATCGTCACGACGACGGTGAGCACCACCAGCGCCGCCACCGCGATGGCCCATCGGCCGACGGACCCGCCGCGGTCGCGGCCCCGGTAGTTGGCGGGCTGGTGGGTGGGCAGCTGCTCGGTCGCCCCCGACGCCTGGTGGTGCATCGGACCCGTCGACGCCAGCAGCGACGTGCGCTCGGCATCGGTCAGCACCTTCGGCGCGTCGGGCGCCTCGCCGCTGTGCACCCGGATCAGATCGGCGCGCATCTCGGCGGCGGTCTGATAGCGGTTGTCGGGGTTCTTGGCCAGCGACTTGAGGACGACCGCGTCCAGCTCCGGCGAGATGCCCGAATGTCGTTGCGACGGAGGAATCGGATCCTCGCGGACGTGTTGGTAAGCAACTGCGACGGGTGTGTCACCGACGAAAGGCGGTTCACCGGTGAGGATTTCGTAGAGCACGCAGCCCAGCGAGTAGACATCGGAACGGGCGTCGACCTTCTCGCCGCGGGCCTGCTCGGGGGAGAGGTACTGCGCGGTGCCGATGACGGCGGAGGTCTGCGTGACGCTGCTGGCATCAGACAGCGCGCGGGCGATGCCGAAGTCCATCACCTTCACCGCGCCGGTCTTGCTGATCATGATGTTGGCGGGCTTGACGTCGCGGTGGATGATGCCGTGCTGGTGGCTGAAGTTCAGCGCCTGGCACGCATCGGCGATCACCTCGATCGCGCGCTGCGACTCCATCGGCCCCTCGGAGTGCACGATGTCGCGCAGCGTGACGCCCTCGACGTACTCCATCACGATGTAGGGCAGCGGCCCGTTCGGCGTCTCCGCCTCGCCGGTGTCGTACACCGCGACGATGGTCGGGTGGTTCAGCGCGGCCGCGTTCTGCGCCTCGCGGCGGAATCGGAGGTAGAAGCTCGGGTCGCGGGCGAGGTCTGCGCGCAGCACCTTGACCGCGACGTCTCGGTGAAGGCGCACATCGCGCGCGAGATGGACTTCGGACATGCCTCCGAAGCCGAGAATTTCGCCGAGTTCGTAGCGGTCGGACAGGTGCTGCGGGGTGGTCATTCCACTGTCTGTTCTAGATCCGGTAAGCCCGCCCGCAGCGTTGCGGGCGGCGCGATCGCGTCGGGCCGGTATACCCCGATTTGCTCTCCACGATGACCCACGGATCCCTCATCGGTCCAATCCGGCACAGTGACCAGCGGCGGAGCCCCTTGCGGGGTGGTCTGGGTGACAGTGTCGGTGACCGTCGGCGGCGGCGACTCCCGGTCCTTCTTGTCCTGGGCGTTCAGCACGATCAGGATCGCGATCGCGATCGCCAGCGCGCCGAGCACGCCTGCAGCCCACAGCAGGGCCCGCTGCCCCGACGAGAACGTCCGCCGCGGCGGAGGTGGCCGGTGTCCGCCTGTGGCGGGCCGCACGCGGGCCGCGGTGGCCGGGCCACGCGGGGCCATCGCCGTTGGCGGGGCGGACCCGACGGCCGTCGGCGCGGCCCGGCCGATGGTCGGTGAGACGTTCGGCCGCGGTGGACGGCGGCCGGCTCGCACGGCGGCCACCGCGTCGGCGAACGGACCGCCGGAGCGGTACCGCATGCCGGGGTTCTTCACCAACGTGATCTCGATCAGCTCGCGCACGTTGGGCGGCAGGTCGGCCGGCAGCGGTGCAGGCGTCTCCTTGATGTGCTTCATCGCCACCGTCAGCGCGCCGTCACCGGTGAACGGCCGCTTACCGGACACCGCCTCGTAGCCGACGACTCCGAGCGCGTAGACGTCGCTGGCCGCGGTGGCGTCGTGGCCGAGCGCCTGTTCGGGTGCGATGTACTGGGCGGTGCCCATCACCATGCCGGTCTGTGTGACGGGCGCGGCGTCGACGGCCTTCGCGATGCCGAAGTCGGTCAGCTTCACCTGGCCGGTGGGGGTGATCAGGATGTTGCCGGGCTTGACGTCACGGTGCACCAGGCCCGCGGTGTGGGCGACCTGCAGCGCTCGCCCGGTCTGCTCGAGCATGTCCAGCGAATGCCGAAGAGACAGCCGCCCAGTGCGTTTGAGGACCGAGTTGAGCGGTTCGCCGTTGATGAGCTCCATCACCAGGTACGCGGTACGGCCCTCGCCGTCCATGTCGGTCTCGCCGTAGTCGTACACGCTGGCGATGCCCGGATGGTTGAGCATCGCGACGGTGCGCGCCTCGGCGCGGAACCGCTCGACGAACTCCGGGTCGTCGGAGAACTCGGCCTTGAGCACCTTCACCGCAACCCGGCGGCCGAGCCTCGCGTCGACCGCCTCCCACACCTGGCCCATGCCGCCGGTGGCGATCAGCCGCTGCAGGCGATAGCGACCCGAAAGGGTCACTCCGACGCGGGGGCTCATGTGCCCTCCCGCAACGCTGCGGCGATGGTGGCCCTGCCGATGGGGGACGCGAGCGCGCCGCCGGTCGCCGAGAGCCTGTTGCCGCCGTTCTCGACGAGCACCGCGACAGCCACCTTCGGGGCGCGCGCAGGCGCGAACGCGATGTACCACGCGTGCGGCGGAGTGTTGCGCGGGTCGGTCCCGTGCTCCGCTGTACCTGTCTTGGATGCGATCTGCACGCCGGCGATGGCTCCCTTCTGCTGCGTAGCCTGCTCGGCGTCGACCATCAAGTCAGTAAGTGTATCGGCGACTTGCCCCGACACTGCACGGCGCTGTTCGTGCGGCGCCGTGGTCGCGATATTCGACAGGTCGGGCCCCCTGAGGCTGTCGACCAGGAACGGCTGCATCGATATCCCTTTGTTCGCGATGGTGGCGGCCACCATCGCGTTCTGCAGCGGTGTGAGGGCGACGTCCTTCTGCCCGATGCTCGACATCCCCAGGGCGGCGGAGTCGGAGATCGGGCCGACAGTGGACTCGGCGACCTGCAGCGGAATCGGCTCGGGACTGGCGTCCAAGCCGAAAGCCTGCGCGGTGGATTTCAGTTGGTCGGCACCGGTGTCGATGCCCAGTTGAACGAACGCGGTGTTGCACGACCTGGCGAACGCCTCACGCAGCGAGGCCGACGGGCCGCCTCCACACGTCGCACCGCCGAAGTTCTCCAGCGTTGCGGTGCTGTCCGGCAACGGAATTCGCGCAGCGGACGGCAGTTGGGTGTTCGGGTTGGCACCGGACTGCAGGGCGGCGGCGGTGGTGATCACCTTGAACGTCGACCCCGGTGGGTAGGTCTCCGATATCGCGCGGTTCAGCAGCGGATTTCCGGGATTGTCCCGCAGCTGCTGCCAGGCGGTGGACTGCGCGTCGATGTCGTGGCTGGCCAGCAGGTTGGGGTCATAAGACGGTGCGGACACCATCGCGAGGATCTTGCCCGTCGACGGCTCCAGCGCGACGACGGCGCCGGTGCAGGGCCCGTTGCAGCCCTGTTGCATCGCGTCCCACGCCGCCTGCTGCACCTGCGGTTTGATCGTCGTCGCCACGTTGCCGCCGCGCGGATCGCGCCCCGTGAAGAAGTCGGCCAGCCTGCGACCGAACAACCGCTCGTCGGACCCGTTGAGAACGGTGTCCTCGGCGCGCTCCAAGCCGTTGCTCGAGAACCGCAGCGAGTAGAACCCTGTCACCGGTGCGTAGGTGAACGGGTTCGGATAGACCCGCAGGAACCGGAACCGGCCGTCGGTGGACACCGAATAGGCGAGCAGCTGCCCGCCCGCGGAGATCTGGCCGCGTTGCCGCGAGTACTCGTC
This sequence comes from uncultured Actinomycetota bacterium, assembly GCA_963786995.1. GTDB lineage: Bacteria > Actinomycetota > Actinomycetes > Mycobacteriales > Mycobacteriaceae > Mycobacterium. Next base: position 65,284 of record CAWBBH010000017.1, read on the forward strand.
GAGCAGCACACGCTGGTTACGCGGGTCGGAGCGCAGACCGTCGGCCGTGAAGACCTGCGTCAGCGTGGCATTGGCGAGCAACAGCACGATCAGCGCCATGATCATGACCGAGATCCGGCGGAGCGAGTTGTTCATACGCGCTCGATCACCTCGGTGCTCGCCGCCGCGATCGGCGACTTGTTCGGAGGCGTGGTGACGATCGGCCGCCGCGCCGCGTGCGAGATTCGGAGCAGGATCGCCAGCAGCACATAGTTGGCCAGCAGCGACGAACCGCCGTAGGACATCCACGGAGTGGTCAGACCCGTCAGCGGGATCAGCTTTGTGACACCGCCGACGACGATGAACAACTGGATCGCCAGGGTGGAGGCGAGGCCGGCGGCCAACAGCTTGCCGAAGCTGTCGCGGACCGCGATGGCCGTGCGCAGCCCGCGCACGATGACGATCGTGTAGAGCATCAGGACACCGGCGAGCCCGACCAGCCCGAGTTCCTCGCCGACCGCGGCGATGATGAAGTCCGTCGACGCCGCGGGCACGACGCCGGGCTGACCGTTGCCCAGTCCGGTGCCGAAGATCCCGCCTGTCGCGAAGCTGAACAGCGACTGCACCATCTGGTACCCGGCGCCGTCAGGGTCGGCGAACGGGTCGAGCCAGTTCTGCACACGCGTCTGGACGTGGGCGAAGATGTGATATGCCGCAACGCTTCCCGCGGCGAACAGAGCAAGGCCGATGACCACCCAGCTGAATCGGTCGGTCGCCACATACACCAGTACGAGAAACGACGCGTACAGAAGAAGAGACGTGCCGAGGTCCTTCTCGAAGATCATCACGCCGATCGAGAGGATCCACGCGGCCAGCAGCGGCCCCAGGTCGCGTGGCCGGGGCAGGTCCATGCCGAGCACATGCTTACCGGCACTGGTGAACACGCTGCGCTTGGACACCAGCACGGCGGCGAAGAAGATCAGCAGCAGGATCTTGGAGAACTCGGCGGGCTGAATGGAGAAGCCCGGCAGTCGAATCCAGATCTTGGCGCCGTTCTGCTCGGACATCGACGACGGCAGCACAGCCGGAATGACGAGCAGGATCAGCCCGGCCGCGCCGCAGACGTAACCGTAGCGCGCCAGCATCCGGTGGTCGTGAAGGAACCCAACGACCAACGAGAAGGCGATGACGCCGACGAGCGTCCACAGCATCTGCTGGTTGGCGCTGGGGCCGGTCGACCCGTCGCTCGTGGCGAGGTCGAGGCGGTGAATCATCACCAGCCCCAACCCGTTCAGCAGTGCAACCACCGGCAGCAGCAGCGGGTCGGCGTAGGGCGCGAAGCGCCGAATGGCCAGATGCGCACCGCCGAACAGCGCCATGTAGGCAAGCGTGTAGGTGGCCAGATCCCAGCTGATGCCCTGCTCCTGGTTGGCCTCGACGATGAGCAGCGCGACGGTGGTGATGACGGTGGCGAACCCCAGCAGCAAGAGCTCGGCATTGCGCCGGTTGGGAAGTGGCGGCAATACGGTGACAGCCGGCTGGGGCTGTGTCGTCATGACACTGTCCGGCAGGTCTTGCCCGGCTCGGAGGGCGGCGGCGGCAGCGCGGTGGCGGTCGGCGTCGGGGACGGGGGAGCGGTCACGGTGGTCGGAGTCTCGGGAGCCGGGCCCGGCAGCGGCCCTCGGGGGGGACTCTGCTGCGCGGTGTTCGGATCGGTCGGCGTTTCCGGTGCGGGGCCCCGTGATTGGGGCGCGCCGGGTGTCGGAGGCGGTGGCGCCGCGGTCGGCGTCGGGGTGGGCGGCGGCGGGGTGCGCGTCGGGCAGGTCGGGAGCACCGAGTCGCGGGCCAACTGCTCGATCTGGCCGATGGCATTGTCGAGGCTGCCCGACGGCAGACCCGCGATGATCTGGGCGCGCTCCGACGGGCGCATGTCGTTCACGTTCAGCATCCGGCAGTCCAGGTCGTTGCGGGACTGCGAAGCGCTGATGAGTGACAGGTCATTTCGGTCGTTCAGGCATCCCAGGAGATAGGGCTCCTGCAGCTGGTAGCCGAGAAAGGAACCCTGAACACCCCGCATGATCGACACCGTGCCGTCGTGCTGGGTGACGTAGTAGTTGCTACGCACGATCTCTCTGCCGACCGCCAGCCCCGCGAGCACGACGAGAATCAGCACTGCGGCGGCGATGAACATCTTGCGCCGCGAGCGCGGTGGTTTGGGGATCTCCTCCGGTTGCGCCACAACGCGTTTGGCTTCGGTGCGCCGAGGATTGAACGCAGACGCGCGGCCCGCGGCGGTGTTGGGCGGCGGCTGATCGTCGTCACCGGAGACCGCGCCGGCGAGGATCGGCTGGGTCTGGCCGTAGTCGTAGTCGACGACGTCGGCGACCACGACGGTGACGTTGTCCGGTCCGCCGCCGCGCAGCGCCAATTCGATGAGCCGGTCGGCGCTCTCGGCGACGTCCGGGATCTGCATGGCCTCCTGGATGGTGTCGTGGCTGACCGGATCGGACAGACCGTCGGAGCACAACAGGTATCGATCGCCTGCGCGCGCCTCACGCACGATCAGCGTGGGATCGACCTCGTGGCCGGTGAGTGCCCGCATGATCAGCGAGCGCTGCGGGTGGCTGTGCGCCTCCTCGGCGGTGATCCGGCCCTCGTCGACCAGCGTCTGGACAAAGGTGTCGTCCTTGGTGATCTGCGTCAGTTCCCCGTCGCGGAGCAAATAGCCACGCGAGTCGCCGATGTGCACGAGCCCAAGTCTGTTGCCGTCGAACAGTATTGCGGTGAGCGTGGTGCCCATGCCCTCGAGGTCGGGATCGGCTTCGACGTGTGCGGCGATCGCCCCGTTGCCGTCTCTGACCGCCGAGTCGAGCTTGGAGAGCAGGTCGCCGCCGGGCTCGTCGTCGTCGAGATGCGCCAGCGCGGCGATCACCAGTTGGGACGCCACCTCGCCTGCCGCGTGACCGCCCATGCCGTCGGCCAGCGCAAGCAGGCGTGCGCCTGCGTACACCGAATCCTCGTTGTTGGCCCGGACCAGGCCACGGTCGCTGCGCGCGGCGTATCGAAGGACAAGCGTCACGGGCGCAGCTCAATCACCGTTTTGCCGATCCGAACCGGCGTGCCTAATGGAACCCGTACCGCCGTAGTCACCTTCGCCCTGTCGAGGTATGTGCCGTTGGTCGATCCTAGGTCTTCGACGTACCATTCCGAACCCCGCTGCGACAGCCGGGCGTGCCGCGTCGAGGCGTAGTCGTCCGTCAGCACCAACGTCGAGTCGTCGGCGCGGCCGATCAGCACCGGCTGGCCGCCCAGCGTGATGCGGGTTCCGGCCAGGGCACCGTCCGTCACCACCAGCGTTCGGGCGATGTGGCGCTTCTGCCGCGACGGCAGCAGAGAGCCGCGCAGCGGCAGGCCGCGACGAACCATCACGGCGCCGGTCGGTGCGTAGATGTCGGTGCGCAGGATGCGCAGCACCGACCAGATGAAGAGCCACAGCAGGAGGAGGAATCCGACGCGCGTCAGCTGCAGCACTAAACCCTGCATCCGACGTCCTTCCCGTCCCCGCCCCTCGGCAACGTCACGATACTTGGACAGTCACCGGCGTGAGCGGTAAGCCGACAGCTTCTCCCCGTGCTGTGACCGGCCGAGAGCCTCAGTGGACGCGGACGATGATCTCGGAGTGTCCGAGACGGATCACATCGCCATCGGCCAACTGCCACTCCTGGACCGGCGCGTTGTTCACCGTGGTGCCGTTGGTGGAGTTGAGATCGGCCAGCAGCGCGACCTGACCGTCCCACCGGATCTCCAGATGCCGACGGGAGACACCGGTGTCGGGCAGCCGGAACTGGGCGTCCTGGCCACGGCCGATCACGTTGGCGCCTTCGCGCAGCTGGTAGGTGCGGCCGCTGCCGTCGTCGAGCTGCAGGGTCACCGAGGCGCCGCCGGCCGGGTAGTCGCCCTGCCCGTAACCGGCCCCGTAGCCGCCGGGCGCCGCCGCAGGAGCGCCGTAGTCGTAGCCGCCGGGGGCAGGCTCGCCGTAGCCCGGTTCGCCGTAGGCTGCGCCGCCCGGCTGACCGTAGTCCTGGCGGCCGTAATCCGGCTGGCCGTACTCCTGGCGGCCGTACTGTCCGCCGCCGTAGCCCTGATCGCCGTAGCCGCCCTGATCGGGGTAGCCGGGCTGGCCCTGGTCGGGATAGCCGCCGCCCTGATCGGGATAGCCGGGCTGGCCCTGGTCGGGATAGCCGCCGGGCGGGCGGCCGTAGTCGTCCTGGCGCGGCGCGGCAGGCGGCTGCCCGTAGTCCTGGCGGCCGTATCCGCCGCCCTGATCGGGATAACCCGGCTGGCCGCCGGGAGGCGGGTAACCGCCGGGTGCGGGACGGTAACCGCCCTGGTCGGGATAGCCGCCGCCCTGCGGGGGGCCGTAGCCGGCGGGCGGGCGCTGCTCGTACGGCGGGGGCGGGTAGCCGCCCTGGCCCTGGTCGGGGTAGCCGCCCTGGCCCTGGTCGGGGTAGGCCGGGCGCTGGCCCTGGTCGCCGGGAGGCGGGTAGCCCCGCTGGTCCGGCGGGTACTGACCGCGAGGATCCTGGCCGGCCTGGTCCTCGGGACGCCCGTAACGGTCGTCGTAATACTCGTCAGGCCGCCCCTGTCCCTGGCCTCCGCGGTAATTCGGATTGTCGGTCATCGGTTGTACTCCTGGTTCTGCGGTGTACGCGCGGTCTCGTTGTGCTGGGGCGGGTTCGCCAGTGGTGGAGTCTGGGTTGACCGCACCACGAGCGCGAAATTGTCCGGTGTGCAAGTTCGCCGACTGCTCGAATCTAACGACCACATCACCATACGTTTGCCACCCCTGCTCATGGATGTAACCCTCCAAGTGCCGGGCGAATGTGGCCGACGTCAGGTCGGGGTCGGCGCTCACCTTCCGGTAGTCGGCCACGCTGAGGGTAATGAAGTACTCGTTGGGGGCCAAAAGCCTGCCGCCCGCCAACTCGCGCACACCGGACTCGGCCTCCCGGTGCAGCATGGCCTCTACCTCTTGCGGCACAATCGATCCGCCGAACACCCGCGCGAAGGCGTCGCCCACGGTCGACTCGAGCTTGCGCTCGATGCGGTCAACCAGACCCATCTCACCGCCCGCCTTTGTCGCCGTTATCCGTCATCACCTTGTCAGGTGTCCGGCCACCCGCGTGTCGCGTAACCACACCTGTCACATTGCATGGTATCGGCACAGCGCATGGAAGCGGGACCAACAGAACTCTGAGAATCGTCTCGGTGCTGGTCGCGGGTGGTCGCAGCCGGATCACCTGCGGTTGGGGTTTCCGAGCCTGAAGTTTGATAGGCTCCCCCGGTTGTTGGGGCGAGTGGCGGAATGGCAGACGCGCTGGCTTCAGGTGCCAGTGTCCTTCGGGACGTGGGGGTTCAAGTCCCCCTTCGCCCACAATCGAGCGTCACATACAGCGAGGTCACGAGTCCGGAGACGGGCCGTGGCCTTCTGCGTGTGTGCGGCCCTCGTGCCGGAGATAGCAGCGCGGTGAGCAGCTGGGTTCTTTAGCCCTCGGCCGGCGCCTCGACGGTCGCACCGGCCTTGCGTCCGATCGTCAGCAGCAGTGTCGTGATCCCGATCGCCGCGCCGACGTACAGCCACCCCAGCGGGGCCTGCGACGACTCCGGCAGCCAGGCCACCAGCGCAGACGCCACCGTGATCGACACGTAGCAGACCGTGCTGATCAGCCCGGTGACCAGCCCGATGTTGCGCGTGAACACACCCATCGCCAGGCCCTTGCTCAGCGGGTCGAGCACCCCGGTGCTGAGCATCGCCAGGGCAGCGCCCGCGGTGATGAACCAGGCGTTGAACCCGACGAAGTGAGCGGACACGACAAGGATTCCGCCGCCGAGGGCGAGCACCCCCGCGCCGGCCGTGGCCAGCCGAGGAGTGGAGGTGCGCTGAGCCAGCGCGCCGCACGCCGCGGCGCCGACGAAGTTGGCGGCCCCGACGCCCAGTGCGATGAAACCGTATGTCGCAGAGGCGAATCCGAGCCCCACCTGGTACAGGAACGGCCCTGCCACACCGAACACCATCTGCGCCGCGCCGACCAGGCCGAACATCGCGGTGAAGGCGACGAACACCGGATGACGAAGCGCGTCGCCGAGCACCCCCGCGGCGGCGCGCAGATCGATCGGGGTGCGCCGGGCCGTCTCGAGCGTTTCCGGCAGCGCGACGGCGACGAGCATGGTGACCGCTGCGACCACCGCCGCCAGCACGACGAAGACGACCCGCCACGACGCGAACTGCACGATGAACCCGCCCGCCGCCGGCGCGAGCACCGGTGCAGCGCCCCATGCCGCGCCGAGGATGCCCAGCACCGACACCAGCTTGGCGCCGCTGAAGCAGTCCGCGGCGATGGTCGCGGCGAGCAACAGGCATGTCCCCGCCCCCATGCCCTGCACGAACCGCAGCCCGAGCAGCATCGGCATACCGACGGCCAGCGCGCAGCCGACGCTGGTGACGAGCATCAGGCTCAGCCCGGTCAGCAGCACCTTCTTGCGGCCGACCGCGTCGGCGATCAGGCCGATGGGCAGCACGACGAGGGCCATGCCGAGCACGTAGGCCGTCACGGTGTTCTGCGCCAGCGTGTTGGACGCCGCGAAGTGCGTGGCGATCGCGGGCAGTGCGGGCGCGTACATGTCGAAGCCGACCTGCTCGAGCGGAGCCACGACAACGAGCACGGCGACGAGGCGTCGACCGGCGCGCCCGCTCCATCTGGTCGACTCGGACCTTGTCATATCAGGACTATCCGTGTTCCGCGCTCGTGTCACCCCGGCAACGCGGACTTTCGTCCCTGTCTTCGGCCCGCGTCAACAAGGTATCGGCGATAGCCAGGTTTCCTACGGATGAAGGCCGCAGACTCCATGGACGCGTTCTTCATCGGATCGCGAGACGATCCACACCGCATTGGCGCTCGCCACCGAGCCCCCCAATTCACGAATTCGCGCTCGCAACCGCCGTTCAGGACGGTGCGGCGCCGTCCCCGACGGCGTGATAGCGCGGGCTGGCCGGGTCCTGGAAGCGGCGGCCGGTAATCTTCTCGGTTCGGATCCGCACGAAGTGGTCACGGCGTCCCTCCACCCACGGCTGCAGGAATGTGCCCGCGAGTTCCACGAGGGCGTCGACGTCGGTGATCGGCTCGGCATGCCCGACGACAGTCACGCTCCACCCGGTGCGTAGGTCTGGGTCCACCTCGTCGGCTTCGAACGCCACCACCTGGTTTTGGGTGGCGGCCGCCAGCTTGGCCCCGCCGGCCACCCGGATCACCACGTCGTCACACCACACCCGGTAGTTCACCGGCTGGACTGCGGGCAGCGCGTCCTCGGTGAAGACCAGCCGGCCGACGCGTGGTCCGGCCAACAATTCAAGACATTGACTGCGGTTGAGCTCTTCCAGCGGTCGCCCTTTCGGCATGTCAGCCTCCTTGTACCAGTTTGAGAGTTCCTACCGGGGTCGAGCGCCAATGCGCCGTCGCGGGGGCGGCGCGCCGCACATGGTGGGAGATGTCCATGTCGGCCCAAGGTACCCACCCGGGAGCCGAGAGGTCGAGGGTCTGCCGACGCAGGACCTGGCGCAGACGAGGTACCGCGAGTACCGCGATGGCCCCGATCGCAAGGCTCACGTGACGATCGGAGTCCTCGGCCTCGAGGAATCCCGCGTCCAGTACGGTCAGCTGCTCCATACCCGCAACCTTCGCCCTCGACGGCCGCCGGAATAGGGACATAGGTCCCTTCTTCGCAGTGGGCCCGCCGGGCCAGCCCTCGTGCGTCCTCACCACCCGCGATGCCGCGGCGCCGACCCCGCCATCGCTTCCCCCGACTCGGCGTCGCGGCTGCGGTAGACGATGTAAGGCCGGAACAGGTACCCGATCGGCGCACTGAACGCATGCACCAACCGGCTGAACGGCCACAGCGCGAACAACCCGAGCGCGATCAGTACATGGAGCTGGTAGTACAGCGGCGCCTCGGCCATCAGGTCGCCACGCGGCTGTAGCACCCAGATGGAACGGAACCAGACCGACACGGTTTCCCGGTAGTTGTAGGCCTCTCCGACGACGCCGGAGCCGCGCGCGGTCGCGTACAGGCCCGCGACGATGGCGAGCACCAGCAAGACATACATGATCTTGTCGTTGACGGTGGTGGCCATGAACACCGGCCCGCGGGTCCGGCGCCGGTAGATCAGCAGTGCGGCACCGGCCAGCGTGGTGACGCCTGCGATGGTGCCGAGCACGACGGCCTGCACGTGATAGGCGTGCTCGCTCAGTCCTGCAGCGGCGGTCCACCCCTCGGGGAGCAGTAATCCGACGAGGTGGCCGACGATGACGACGAGGATGCCGAAGTGAAACATCGGGCTACCGATCCGGAGCAACCGCGACTCATACAGCTGCGACGAGCGCGTCGTCCAGCCGAACTTGTCGTAGCGGTATCGCCACCACGTCCCGACGACGACGATGGCCAGCGTCACGTAGGGGACCACGTCCCAGAAAATCTCGCCAGGCATTCTGTCCTCCCTACGCTCGCCTCGGCGGCACCGTCAACGTGAATGGTTGCAAGCCAACACCTTCGGTGGGCGGGCCGGCCTCGGCCAGTCGGCAGGCCCGTGCCACATCCTGTTCGGTGGGGGCGGGCAGTGTCGCGGATACGGCGGCGACGGCGCCGGCATACGGCGAGTTCATGTCGGTCAACGCAGCGTGCAGAATCTCTATCGACACGCGGTACGCGACGAGGAGCCTGCGTCCGGCGTCGGCGTCGACGGTGGCCGCGAACTCCAGGACCAACGGCAGGAAGTCCGGCGCTTCACCGCTCGGTGGTGGGGTGCCCGCGCTCTGATATGTCTTCGTGAACTCGAGCATGGCGGTGCCTCTGCCACGGGTGTCGCCCGCTGTCCAGTATGTCAGGTACATGGTGGTTCGCCGCTTCATATCGAAGGTGTCGACGTAGTCGGCGGCAACTCGAAGCGGATCGGCTGCTCTGCGCGAATCGGCGGTACTCCGCAACAGATTCGCTGCCGGACCGTCGAGGTGAGCAAGCAGTTCGTCTGCCATACCGGTCCTTGCCTCGTCCGGGTAGCACAGCAGTAACGATGCGCACTGCCAGATCACTTTGTCATGCAGAGGGTTTGGTCGAGAGCGCAGCGACACCTTCACCGTGCACCCCCGGTCGGGAACATGCCCGACGGCACACCGCGGCCATCCCAGTTGAGCAGGTTCACCCGCGACGGGTGGTCGGCGTTTGCGGCCATCCCCTCGTCGGTCTGGCGTTGCCGAAGCGCATGGAAGGTCTCCACGGCGACCGGCACTGGGCCGCCGCTTGCCTCACCGAAGGGACCGGAGTCATACATCCCCGGGCCCCCGTCGAACGACAACGCGCAACCCGTCTCCTCCAGGTTGTCCGCGTCGACCTTGTACGCGGTCGGAATCACGTACCGCTCCTCGTATTTCGCCAGGGCCAGCAACCGGTACATCTGATAGATCTGTTCCTCGGTCATTCCCACGGATTCGGGGATGTGCGGCTGGGTTTCCCGGCCGAGGTTGATTTCGCGCATGTAGGAGCGCATCGCGGCCAGCCGGCGCAGCACGCCTTCCACGACTGCGGTGTCTCCTGCGGTGCCGCTAGGGACGAATGTCACCAGTCGGCCAGTTCGTTGGCGCGGGGATCGGCTGGTTCTGCGAAGCTCACTGACGGAACACGTAGGACGCCGCAGTGATGGCCTTGTCCCCGTTGCCCTCGTCGTGCAGCACCGCCCGCGCGGCGAGGGTGCCGTCGGCGCCGACGATCGGTTGTGCCTCGACGCGGAACGGCCCGACTTTCCCGCGGGCCAGAAACATCACGTGTGACGACGTGCCCTGCAGTCGGTCGGTGCCCGCGGCGCCGGAAGCCACGTCGAACGCCGCGGTCTCGAGGATGACGAACTGCGGGCCGATGTGCAGTGCGGCATCGGGTGAGGCGACTTCGGCCGACAGTTGGGGCAGTACCCAGTGCCCGTCGGGACGGCAGGCGCCGCCGAACGCCTGCCACAGCGGCGGAAGGTCGGGGGAGTCGACGATGTCCAGGGGGATGTGCTCCATCTTCTGCAGACCCTCGGGAGGCACGCCGATGCTGACGCCCTGGCCCTCGGTCAACGCGAGCACCCGGCTCGGCTTGTCGGCGTCCACGATCGTCGAGCGGCTGTAGGCCATCTGCCTGCCCTGCTTGAGCACCTCCGTCTTGACCTCGAAGCGCTCCACGTCGCGGCCTGGATCGAGGATCTGGCCCGACCAGATGACGGGGTTGGGCACGGCCTCCAGATCGGAGACGCCGCCGCTGTCAGGTGAGGCGATTCCGAGCACCGCGATCAGCAGGCCGCCGGACGGGTTGCGCATATCGCGCCGCAGGGTGACGGTCTCGTCGGCCTCGCCGTTGTCCATCGAGGCGTGGAACCGGCCGATGTAGCGGTAGCTCAGCAGGCCGCCCCAACGGCTGCGGAGCTCGGCCGCGTACGCCTCGGGGTCGTTCGTCAGTTCGCGGATGTCACGAAGAATGTCGGGTGCTCCTCACGTGCGCTACCCGCTCAGCACACCGTGCAGAACGAGATCGGTCAACTCCTTGGCCGCGCGGTCGGTGTTCGCGACATGACGCACGCACACGGCGTACCACGCGCCGCCGGCGATCATGTCCATCAGGGTGTCGGCGCTGATACCGCTTCGCGCCACCCCTGCGACGCCCGCCTCTTCGACCGTGGTGGCGAGCTTGCTGCGCGCAGCGGCCTCCAGCCGGTCGCTGATCGCCCTGCGCACCCCGGGATCCGAGCGAAGGTCGACCATCAGGCCCGGAATCGCTTCGCGCACAGCGGGATCGCGGTACATTCGGACGGCTCCGATGCACAGCCGGGTGATCTCGGCGGTGAAGTCGTCCTCGGGCGGCTCTGGGCCCAGGTCGGGAAAGACGGCCTCGTGCACCAACTGCGCCTTGCTGCTCCACCGCCGGTAGACGGCGGGCCTGCTCACCCCGGCCGTCGCGGCGATCAGGTCGATGGTCGCCGCCGAATAGCCGCGCTCGACCAGCAGCGTGCGCGTGGCCGCCAGTACCGCTTCGTCGATGGCCGGATCACGGCGGGACCCCTGACGCCGGTGCTGCGTAGTGCCCACGATTCGTTCCCCCGGTCCGAATTTGTCGATACAGTGTGTCACATCTATCGCTGAAGTGGAGCCCTGATGACCGCGGGAATGACTGGGAAGCCTCTGCCGGTGGCGGCGACCGGAGAAGACGGTCGGCACCTCTACACCTGCCCGCTGTGTGAAGCCATGTGCGGCTTGGAGATTCAGGTCGAGGGCGGCAAGATCGCGAGCATTCGAGGTAACCGCGACGACACCTGGAGCCGGGGTCACATCTGCCCCAAGGGAGCGACCCTCGGCGCCCTGCATGACGACCAGGACCGCATCCGGCAGCCGATGATCAAGGTCGACGGCCAGTGGCGGGAGGTCAGCTGGGAGGAGGCGTTCCGGCGGTGCACCGAACTGCTCGCGCCCATCATCGAGCGGCACGGCATCGGCGCGGTGACCTGCTACACCGGCAACCCGCTGGCGCACTCGTTCTCGCTCGGCCGCTACACCGGAATCCTGCTCGGGATGTCGGGCATCCCGCTGAGCTACTCACCGGGCACCGTCGACCAGTGGCCCAAGAATCTGTCGTCGCACCTGATGTACGGCGGCTGGTGGAGCTTTCCGGTGCCCGACATCGAGCGCACCGACCTGCTCGTCGTGATGGGCGCAAACCCGGCCGCATCGCAGGGATCGCTGCTGGCCGCGCCCGACGTGATGGGCATCATCGACGGAATTCGCAAGCGCGGCAAGGTGATTGTGATCGACCCCGTACGCACGGCGACCGCCGCGCGCGCCGACGAATGGCTGCCGATCACGCCCGGCACGGACGCGGCGCTGCTGCTGGCCGTCGCCCATACGCTGTTCGCCGAAGGACTGGCCAACGTCGGCAAGCTGGAACCCCACATCGACGGGCTCGACCGGATGGCCGAAGTGGCCGCGCAATGGCCGCCCGAGCGGGTCGCCGCCGTCACCAATATCGACGCCGATCGCATCCGAGCGCTGGCGCGCGAACTCGCCGCCACTCCCCGGGCGGTGGTGTACGGCCGGATCGGCACGTGCAACCAGGAATTCGGCAGCCTGGCCAGCTGGCTGGTCGACGTCGTCAACATCCTGTCCGGCCACTTCGACGTCGAGGGCGGCGCCATGTTCCCGCGCGCGGCGGCGTGGTCGGTCACGGTGCAGCCGATACCGGGACTGGAGGACGGCGCGCCGGACTTCGGCCGGTTCCGCACCCGCGTCCGCGGCGCCAAGGAGGTGCTCGGGCAGGTGCCGGTGTCGTGTCTGGCCGAGGAGATCGCCACCCCGGGCGAGGGCCAGATCAAGGCGCTGATCACCGTCGCGGGCAACCCGGTGCTGTCCACGCCCGCGGGCCACAAGCTCGACGAGGTGCTGCCGACGCTGGACGCGATGATCGCCGTCGACCTGTGGCTCAACGAGACCACCCGGCACGCCGACGTGATCCTGCCCGGCTCGTCGCCGCTGGAGCAGCCGCACCACGACGATCTGATCCTGCACTTCGCGATCAACAGCATCGCCAATTACTCGGCGCCGGTGTTCACCAGGCCCGACCCGGATGCGCCCGAGGAGTGGGAGATCCTGATCCGGCTGACCGGTCTGTGTACCGGCGTGCCCGCCGAGGAGGTCGACGTCGCCGCGATCGACGACGGCTTCTTCGACTACATGGCGTTCACCAAAGGCCTCGACGGGGCCGAGATCCGCAAACTCTACGACCACGGCGGGCCCGAGCGGATTCTCGACTTCACTTTGCGTACAGGGCCTTTCGGTGACGGATACGGCGAGAACCCGGACGGGGTGACGCTCGAGAAGCTGAAGGCGGCGCCCAACGGCATCAACTTCGGCCCGATGATCCCTCAGGTGCCCGAGGTGCTCGGCACCTCGGACCACAAGATCCGGCTCGCGCCGCAGTACCTGCTCGACGACCTGCCGCGGCTGGCGGCGCGGCTGGACCGCGAGCCCGACGAGCTGGTGCTGGTGAGCAGGCGGCATCTGCGGTCGAACAACTCGTGGCTGCACAATGTCGGGCCGCTGATGAAGGGCGAGGATCATGCGCACGCGAGGAGATGACAGCTGCACGCTGCTCATGCACGACGACGACGCCAAGCGCCGCGAGGTGCAGACCGGCGACCTGGTCACGGTGACGTCGGAGGGCGGGAGCATCGAGGTGCCGGTCGAGGTGACCGACGCGATCATGCGCGGCGTGGTGTCGATGCCGCACGGCTGGGGACACGGCAAGGTCGGCACCCGCATGGCGATCGCCAACCGAACGCCCGGGGTCAACACGAACGTGCTGTCGCCGCCGACGTTCATCGACGAGCCGTCGGGCAACGGGGCGCTCAACGGCATCCCGGTGACGGTCACCGCCGCACGGACCTGAAAGTATCGACGCCGTGGGCAAGAACGAGCGGGCGAAGATCGTCATGTCGGACGAGGAGATCGCCGAGTTCATCGAACGCAGCCGCACGGCCACCATGGCCACCGTGCTGCCGGACGGGCGGCCGCACCTGGTCGCGATGTGGTACGCCGTGGTCGACGGCGAGATCTGGTTCGAGACGAAGGCCAAATCGCAGAAGGCGGTGAACCTTCGCCGCGACCCGACCATCACCGTGATGATCGAGGACGGGCAGAGCTACGACACGCTGCGCGGGGTGTCGATCGACGGCACCGCCGAGATCATCGACGACCCGGACACCAACTTCCGCGTAGGGAAAAGCGTGTGGGAGCGCTACACCGGCCCGTACACCGACGACATGCGCCCGTTCGTCGACGCGATGATGCACAACCGGATCTGTGTGCGCGTGGTGCCCGGCCGGACCCGCAGCTGGGACCATCGCAAGCTCGGGATGGACCCGATGCCGATCGGCGGCAGCACCGCCCAGTACCTAGGTTGATGACATGGATGCAGACAAGAAGCCCAAACAGCTGAACGCGCCGTTCGTGAAGACGGCGATGCGGTACGCCGGCCGGGCGCACGCCTGGGTGTACCGCAAGAGCGGCGGCAAGATCGGCGCCAACTGGCGCGTCGGCGCGGGAGCCAAGAAGCCGGTGCCGACGCTGCTGCTCGAGCACAAGGGCCGCAAGTCCGGCAAGCTGTTCGCCTCACCGCTGGTCTACATGACCGAGGGCGAGAACGTGATCATCGTGGCGTCGATGGGCGGTCGCGACGAGAACCCGCAGTGGTACCACAACCTGGTCGCCGACCCCGACGTGCACATCGAGATCGGCCGCGATCGCCGCGCGGTGCATGCCGTGCTGGCCAGCCCGGAGGAGAAGGAACGGCTCTGGCCGAAGCTGGTCGATGCCTACGCCGACTTCGACGCCTACAAGTCGTGGACCGACCGGGACATCCCGGTTTTCATCCTGAAGCCGCGTTAGCCGGGCTGGCCGCGTGACGGCGGCCGGAAGCCGGGGTTGACCAGTCCGGTCGCGACCCCGGAGCCGATCGGCCCGAGGCGATCGAAGAGTGTCGCCGTGCCGGTGGCGACGCCTTCGTGGCTGTAGTGGGTGAGCCCGGCAAGGCCGATGAACTCCCCGTCGGGAAGCCGGCTGAGGGTGAGCGTGTAGTCGGCGTTGATGTAGTTCAAACCGCTTGCGCTGGAATGGGTCAGCGAGCTGGTCACGTCACCGGCCATCGCCGCGCGGACGAACGGCGAGACCGGCTCACCGGCGACAAGCGGCATGACGTCGCGCACCCAGGCGTATTTCTGGCCGCCGTGCCGCCACTGGCTCAGGTCGTTGCTCGGCTCCGCAGACTCCGAGTTCGAGCTGTACGTCCACAGCTCCATGGTGAAGTCACCCGACACGTCTGCCGGTTGAGTCGGTGGCGGCGGCATAGAGATCGGCAGCGTCCACGCCGCGTCGGGCGGTTGGGTGGCCCGACGCAGATACAGGGCGCTGGCGCGGGCCACCACCGCGCCGTTCTGCCGCATCGCCGCGTCCACCAAGCGGATTCGCCTGCCCTCGCGCTCGACGCTGGTGTCGACCCGCACCGGCTCGGCGAGGGCGACGGGCCTCAGCAGGTCGACGGTGAGGCGCGCGGGCTGCAGGTCGGGGTCGCCGCCTGCGAGTTCGACGGCCCGCCCGAGCAGGCCGCCGATGTAGGTGCCGCTGATCGTCGATCCCCACGGTCCGCGTGCCAGCGGGCTCGGCACCAGCAGGTCGCCGTCGGCGGCGAAGAACGCCTGGGCATGAGTCGTCATCGCCCAAGACGATAGCTGGCCTAATCGCCTGCGCTATTCGTCGACGATGTCGGAGTACTCGTCGTGCTTCTTGACGTAGGCGGCCACCATCGGGCACTTCGCCACGATGCGCAGTCCGGCGTCGCGGGTCTCCTGCAGCGCCTGTCCGATGAGAATCGTTGCCAGGCCGCGGCCTTCGTAGTCCTCGTCGACCTCGGTGTGGGTGAACACGCGCTTCTCGCCACGGTCTGAGAACTCCGCCTTGCCGACCTTCTTTCCGTCGACCGCGATCGTGTACTGCTCCGGTTCGGCTGTGACGGTGGTCGGTGCTCCGGTCTTGTCGGTCTGGCTCATGTCGTTCCCTTCGGGTTTGGACGTGGTCCGCAGCGTCGCGTTGGGCAGCGGCGGAGCGGGCAGGCGGGTAGTCGGTCCCTGGTATCCCTCGACGGCGCCGAAGCGGTCGTCGCGGTTCTCCCACAGCCGGCGGTAGGTGGCGATGTCGTCGTGGCTGCGGCCGACGAAGTTCCACCACATCACGAGTTCCTCGCCGAACGGCGGTCCGCCGAGCAGGATCGCGCGGGCCGGCCCGTCACCGGTGCTGCGCAGTGTCAGGACGTCGCGGCCGGGAGGCTGATACGCAAGATCGGCGACGTCGAGCGCGGTGCCTGCCACCTCGAGACCGCCCTGGTCGAGAAGGACGCCGTGCTCGAAGGTCGGGTCGATGTCGAGGTCCACACGCGCCCCCGGGTCCAGGTCGATCTGCGCACCGAGCAGCGGCGTGAAGGTGTGCACGGGGGAGCGGCTACCCGCCAGCGCGCCGAGGAACACCCGCAGCGTGGCGCCGGCAACGGCGACAGGCTCCGGCGCGTAGTGCGCGAAGTCCCGGCCGGTGTCCCGGTCGGAGTCCGGCAGCGCCACCCACAGTTGGACACCGTGCAGCACCGTTGTCGCGGCGGTAGAGACCTCCGAATGGCAGATGCCCGCGCCCGCGGTCATCAGGTTCAGCTCGCCGGGGCGGACGAACGCGTGCACGCCCGCGCTGTCGCGGTGCTCGACCTCGCCCTCGAACAGCCAGCTGACGGTCTGCAACCCGGTGTGCGGGTGCGGCGGAACGTCCATGCCGGTGCCGTCGCCGACGCGGTGCGGGCCGTAGTGATCGGCGAAGCACCAGGCGCCGATCAGCGACCGCTCGCGCTGCGGCAGGGTGCGGCGCACGCGGATGGCGCGCGGACCGCCGAGCGGGACCTCTCGCGGATGCAGGACGCCGGTGAATGCCGATGCCGCGCAGGCCACTTCGGCAGGTGCGGTATCGGTGTTGCTCACCTGACCACAGTAGCGCTACGGCTTCGGACGCCGAGGTGGCGTTCAGTTCTGCTCGGTCCGGTCTGGCCGAGCGGCAGAACACTCGAATGAAGCGTCACTTCGGGTCCGCAGCGCTCGTCAATCGCGCGACAATGACATGCGGAGGCCGCCGGTAAGTCGACCGCCGGAGAAGGAAGGTGTGACGTGGAAGAGACCAGGCCTAATCGCGGCCCCGGTGCCGATACCCCTCGCATCGACCCGGGCTCACGACTATGAGTACGACGAGGCACACGACATGCAGGCCGGGCCGTTGCGCGAGATGCCCGGGCCACATCGAGTCGATGCCCCGTCGGGGGTACACGTCGGCGAGGGCGGGGACTTCGGCTACGACGAGGCCCACGATTTCTGTGCACGACGATCAACCGAGCCGTGACAGCGCGCCCCTGTCCGAGCTTTCCGGATCGCACTGAACTATCCAGGTGGCGCTCTAAACCACACCGGTCGGATTCGTCGAGTGTGGATGAATCCGAGTGGCCCCCGTCCCGGCAAGAGATCAGGGGCCACTCAGCCTGTTGGCACTAACGGACTAGCAGAGACCGCCGGGAACTGGGTTGACCTTGATGTGTGCCCTGGCCGGAGAACTGTCGTTGCCGCACGCCCGAGGCTCGTCGACGCCAGACTGGCTCGCTCGGTGTTCACCCGCGGAGGTGACACGGCACCGCCGACGTTCGACGACGTGTTGTCGTGCCGTCTGCCGCCGACGCATGGATGCGCCGAACGCCGGTGGCGACGGTGTTGCCCTTGGCGTGCCGGTCACGGCGACGCCCAGACCGTCGATGGCGATCGAGCGTTGTTGCCACCGTAGGCCGTGCCGGATGCCCTCGTCGCTGCGAGTGGCCGTGCTGATGCCGATGGCGACATCGCCAGTGCTTGGTGTACCCGAGCGGCGTTGCCGCGTTTCTGGGTGGTGGCGACGCGCCCTCGACTGACCGACACCGATGCCTTGCCGCTCCCGCCTGGCGTCGAGCGATGCCGCCGTGCCGAGCCGTTCCCGCGCCGAACATTCCCGCCACGCCCAAACCCGCGGCCAGAACGGATCCTGCAACTACTTTGCGAACTGTCATGTCGCATTTCCTTACAATGAGATTGGACGAGGATCTTCCCCGTCCGGTTTCTTGCCCGAGGTTTCGGGCGAGTCGAGTGGCCCCGGTCCCGCTAAGAGCTAGGGCCACTCAGCCTGTGAGGGTGGGCAGTTTCCGTGTGGATGCCCATCAGCTGCCCGGTTCGTGCCCGTGCCTGATCCGGTCGGTTGCGTCGGGCTTTTGGTCCGGATCCGCCGCGTCCACCGAACCGGGTCGCGGCACGGACACTCGATTTGATCGACTTCGCGACCGACGCCACCGCCGCAATACGGTGGGCTCTACCAGCGGACCCGCCGCTAGCCTTCTGAGGCCGCCGCTGGCTCGAGTCCGCGCCTTCCCCGGGGACCGCCTTCAGGCTGTTGCGAACCTTCGGCGGACGCAAAGGTGCGAAATCGTTGCTGCCCGAGCGCAACTCGCGGCTCGCCACGGAGTCTTCAGGTTCGGCGAGAGCGACGCTCTGCGCCGTCGGCGGCGTCGGGTCGGGAATCGACACCGGCCGGTCATAGGCACTCTCCACGGTCGGCCGCAGGGCGTTGTCCAACGCGGGCGCGAACGGCCCGGTCCATGCGACCAGTGGCAGGGTGTCAGTCGGCACCCAGACGTAGGTGACGTTCCCCTCGGAGTAGGTCACGTTGTCGGGCGACGTGATGTCCACGTCGGTGTAGTCCGTGTGGATTGTCTGCATACCGACGACCGCGTTGGCCACGGCCAAGAGGTTGGATGAGTCGTCGGGCCAGTCGGCCCAGCCGTCGTATTGCCGGATAACCTCTGTTCCCGTGTAGTCGGTGTCCTCAGGAAAGCCGCGCTCGCCGGCGTAACCGCTCCACGGCACGCCGCCGAACTTGTTCTCAGGGTTGCCGATGCTGATCCAGCTGAACGTGTTCGGGTCTGGTGCGCTGTTCGGGTCAGTGTCATAGTCGCGCAGCAGCTCGTAGATGACCTGACCGCCTTCGGAGTGCCCGACTGCTAGTACGTCGCCATCACTGCGGATGATGGCCGAGTGCAGGCTGGCCGCGCCCTGGTCGACGAAACCGCCGTCGGGAAGGGCGGTGTACGGCAGGTTCTGACAGGTGTTCGGCTTCTCGCAATGATCGCCGCGCAGCTGACCGGCGGTGAAATTGGCACCGGGTATGACGCCGACCAAACCGCCTTCCAACGTGTAAACCGTGGCCGCATCGGCAGAGGGCGCCGTCAGCGCCAAGATCGGAGCGATGGCCGCGAGAGACGGCGCTAACCGTCCAAGCCATCGCCTCGATGTGAGGAGCAGGGCCGCGTTCATTCCTGAACCGCGAGGATGGTCTCGCCGGCGTAATTTTCCTGATGTGCTTGGCGTGCGTCGTCTTCGCTGGTGGCGTAAACCGCCCGTACGACGTGCTCGCCGTCCACGCCTTCGCTGGTGACCATGAAGAGGCGATACACATCACTGCGGTCATGGTCGGGGTGTGACCAGAGTTTCTCGACGTTGGCGGTGACGAAGCCGCCCGAGGCGGCGTCCAGCGAACGGTCGTCCCGTTCGCCGCTCAATTCACCCATCGCGTGTCTCCCGCATAAGTAGCGTCACATTGCAGGCAAGAATAGGAAATAAACGGCAACTGTGTCAAGGGTCACTGGAGTACGACGACAGATATGCAGATCACGTCTACATAGAGCGGCAATTGGATCCATATCCTTCCGCCATCTGAGCGCTGCGCGCATCCGTGGCGGTTTGACGGACGCCATCGCGCAAGTCCTGTCAGACTGAGTTCGCTCACCAGCGACTTCGGAGGCAGCGATGGCGACGGTTTACGTGGTCACAGCGGGCAGCGGCGACACCTACCGCATCGAGCGCGTCTTTCTCGACGGAGCCGAAGCCGCAAGCTTCGCCCAGAGCCTACAACGGGATCGCACCAGTGGAACCGGTGCACGTTGAGGAGTGGCAGACGGGAGCACCGCCCTCGGCGTACGACGGCCCTTACTGGCGCGCTGAATGGTGGGCGCGTGTCCCCGTCAGTAAGCGTCGCGGCGCTTTGCGGGACACGGACGGGGGCGAAAGGTTCGACGACTTCGTCATCCGCCAGGAGTGGTGGACCGGTGACGCGCTACCCGATGCCAAGGTCGTTCGCCGAGAACTGGCCGGCGTGCCCAAGGTCGAGGTGGTCGGTGTTTCCAGGGAGAAGGTGGAGGAGGTCTTCTGGGACACGATCACGCAGGTACGTGCCGACCTGGCGGGTATTCAGCGGAAGTAATTTCCATTCAGTCGCGCACCAAGTGGAAAGAAAAGCGCATGGCGGCTCGACTTCGAGTCATCCGTGCGCCATGATTCCCACATGGATCGGCGAGCTCTGGAACGGCTCGGGCACCATGTTGTCAGCAGGCGCGTCGCGCTCGGCTTCCGCAGCCGCACCGACCTAGCCTCCAGCTTGCAATTCACCGTGCGCACCCTGGCCGACATCGAGCACGGCGTGCGCAAGGCAAGCCCCGGCACGTACGCGATGCTGGAGAACAAGCTGGCCTGGGCACCCGGCAGCATCGACAGGATCCTGGCGGGCGGAGAACCCGACGAGCTCGTATCCAGCCTTCGCCGACCCGATCCCAGCCCCGCGCCCCAGGGATACGCACTGCGGGCGACGAACCCCAATGCGCTGTCGCAGGTGCCCACCGAGGAGCTGTTGCTCGAGCTGCGACGCCGCATCATCGACCCGCGAGATCGACGCCGAGACACCTGGGATGACTGGGATGGACCAGAGTCACGCGGTGACAGCGGTGGCCTCGATGCGCAAGGCGCCTGGCCCGACGAGGTCTAGCCGAATGAGCGCTAGCCCGTCATCGCCGAGCGGATCACGTCGAGGTCGTGGTCGTCGATCCGGAACACCCCGAATCGGAACTTGTACCCCCAGCGGGTCTTGTCCTCGATGAAGTCGAGCTTCTCCAGCAAGGGTCTGATCGGCGTCTCCGCGCAGGGCAGGAAGTCGACGTTGCGCCGGAACGGCTGGAAGTCGGCGGACATCTCCACCTGGTAGGGCTCGTCGTCGACGACCTGCCCGATAGCGGTGAACGCCTGCAGCGGTTCCCCGTCGGGATAGACAGTGCGCGGCGAGTAGAAGACGATCCAGTCTCCTCTGGCCATCTTGCGCAACATGTGCGGCTTGCCGTGGTTGGCCTGCGTGAACCGGCCGCGGACACCACGTTCGACGTGGTCTCGGCTGACGGTGTTGATCCAGTTGGTCATGCCCGCACGCTAAGTCGCCGGACCGACACCCCGCATGCGCGCAACAGAAGACCCTGTGGATAACTCCGCAGTGTCAGACTGACCCGATGGCCGCCAACGACAGCGACATCTACGACCGGCTGCGCGCGCTCGAGCAGCTCGTCCGACACCTCTACAAACAGACGGGTGTGCCGATGCCCGATCTGCAGGCGCTGGCCACCACCGAAGTGTCCGACCACGTGCGCCAACTGGTCGCGTCCGGCAACAAGATCGGCGCCATGAAGGCCTACCGCGACGAGACGGGGGTCGATCTGCGGACCGCGAACCAGGTCATCGATTCGCTGTACAGCGGCTAGAACGGGCTGCTGTTCGACTGCCACTTCGCTTCGCTCAGGAAGTCGAGCAGTGCTTCGTTGACCTCGGCTGGCCTTTCCTGCTGGATCCAATGCCCGGCGCCGTCGATCAGCAGCTGCCGGTACGGCCCGCGGATCACTCCCGCGTAGCGGTCGGTCGGGGTGAAGGACAACACCGGATCGTTGGTGCCGGCGATGAACATCGCCGGAGCGGTGATCGTGGTGGCTGGGGGGTGAGCGGTGAGCTCCCAGTTGCGGTCGAAGTTGCGGTACCAATTCAGCGCTCCGGTGAATCCCGTTCGAGCGAATTCGGCGATGTAGTGGTCGAGTTCGTGCTCGCTCAGCCAGTCGGGCAGTCGGTCTGGTTCAGGCAGCCGTTCCACGTAACCTTCGGGTCCCGGTCGCGCCATCCGAGCGGCTTCGGCTTCATTGGGCAGTCGGCCCGCGAGCGTCCGTCGCATCGTGGTCGCCGGGTCGCGCGCGAGGTCGGCATCGGCGACGCCCGGCTCCTGGAAATAGAGGATGTAAAAGAAGTGGTCGGCGAACCGGCGGCGCCACCCCACTGTCGGCGGCCGCGATGGCCTCGGTACAGGCGGGCCGCCCAGACCCGCCACAGCGGCCACCCGGTCGGGGTGCAGCAGTGGCATCGCCCAGACGATGATCGATCCCCAGTCGTGGCCGACGAAGGCGGCCCTGTCCGCCCCGGCTTCGTCGAGTAGCCCGACCAGGTCTGCCGTCAGTTCAACGATGGTGTACGCCTCGACCGCGGACGGGCGCGACGACCCGCCGTAGCCTCGTTGGTCAGGCGCAAGTACGTGATAGCCGGCCGCGGCCAAGGCCGGTATCTGGCGCCGCCACGAGTAGCCGAGCTCCGGAAAGCCGTGAGCCAGCACGACGAGCGGGTCACCGGGTCGCCCGGCCTCCAGCGTGCGCAGCCGCACACCGTTGGTATCGATGACCCGTTCGGTGACAGCCGCATCCATCCTCGAACGCAATCACACCAGCGGTTAGAACGGGCTGCTGTTCGAATTTCGGCGGGTGTCCTCTGGGCGCGGCCCGTATTTGGCGATGTAGGCGTCGTGATAGCTCGCGTTCTTCTCGCGGGCGATGTCGTCCAAGAGTTTCGGGTCGAATCCGTGCTGCGCGAGCCGGTGCCTGCGCCACACCTTGTTGAGCGCCAGCGCCATCAGCAGCGCCCAGATGTAGATCGGCGCCGTCATCTCCAGATGCACGTAAAAGGACGCGGGTAACAGCCAGATCGGCGCGAGGACCAGAAGCGGCGGAATCGCGTAACGGATCATATGCCGCCGGATGGCGCCGGGACCGGTGAGGTCGTTGCGCACCCAGTCGCGGAACTCGGCGGGCAGCGTGCGACCGAAGACGTAACCGAGATATTGAATGGCGTTGGGGCGCTTCATGTGCGTTCTCCTTCGAGGGCGCCCGCGGCCAGCGCGGCGCCGTTGATCCGGGTGAGCACCGTGTGCAGGTGCTCGAGTTCGTCCAGCCCGACACCGAGCCGCTCGACGACTGCGGGCGGGATCTTGAGCGCCTTGCGCCGCAGCGCTACACCCGCCTTCGTGAGTGCCACGTCGGTGGCGCGCTCATCGGAGGCCGACCGCGTCCTGGTGATCAGCCCCAGCGCCTCGAGGCGCTTGAGCATCGGCGACAGCGTAGCCGAATCGAGTTGCAGCGATGACGCGATCGCTTTGACGGACAGTGCCCGGCCGTTCTTGTCGGACCGGTGATGGTCCCACAGCGCCAGCATGACCAGATACTGCGGATGCGTCAGCCCCAGCGGCTCGAGCAGCGGCCGGTAGATGGCGAGCACCGCGCGGTTGGTGATGGCCAGCGCAAAACACACCTGGCGTTCGAGCGCCAGGGAGTCGACGCGCTCGTCGGTGACGGTCACGCCTCGATCGTACGCTAATAGTTAGGGTCCTATCTATCGGGGTGACGGACCTCACCGCGGTGTTGGCTAGGCTCAAGCGCCATGAGGGACGATCACGCCGAGCTGCTGCGCCGCCGCGCGCTGACCGAGGACGCCGCACGGCCCGACGCGGTCGCACGCAGACGCGCGTCGAACGGGCGCACCGCCCGCGAGAACATCGACGACCTCGTCGACCCCGGCTCGTTCGTCGAGTACGGCCGGTTCGCGATCGCCGCGCAGCGGTTCCGCCGCGACCTCGACGACCTGATCGCGCGCACCCCGGCCGACGGGCTGGTGGCCGGCACCGCGCGCATCAACGGCGAGCAGTTCGGCGATGCCCGCAGCGCCGCGGCCGTGCTGTCCTACGACTACACCGTGCTCGCAGGCACCCAGGGATACCTCGGCCACCGCAAGAAGGACCGGCTGTTCGAGCTGATCGAGCGGATGCGGTTGCCGACCGTCTTCTTCGCCGAAGGTGGCGGCGGCAGACCGGGCGACACCGACTTCCCGACGGTCTCGTCGCTGGAGACGCGCGCGTTCAAGCTGTGGGCGCAGCTATCAGGCCTGGTACCGCGGATCGCGGTGGTGAAGGGCCGCTGCTTCGCCGGCAACGCCGTCATCGCCGGAACCTCCGACCTGATCGTGGCGACCGAGGACGCGTCCATCGGCATGGGCGGTCCGGCGATGATCGCAGGCGGCGGCCTCGGCGACGTCCACCCCGACGAAGTCGGGCCCATGTCGATGCAGGAACCCAACGGCGTTGTCGACGTCGTCGTCGCCGACGAAGCGGAAGCGGTCGCGGTGACCAAGCGGCTGCTGGGGTACTTCCAGGGCCCGCTGCCCTCAGCCGACGGCGGTGACCAATCCGGTTTGCGCACAATCGTTCCCGAGCGCGCCCGGCGTGCCTATGACGTCGCACCGGTCATCGAGACACTTGCCGACGAGGGCTCGGTGACGTTTCTCCGGCCGCGGTTCGCCCGCGAGATGGTGACCGCGTTCGCGCGGATCGAGGGCCGGGCGGTCGGCGTGATCGCCAACGACACCCGCTACATGGCAGGTGCGATCACCGCCGCAGCAGCCGACAAGGCGGCCCGGTTTCTGCAGCTGTGCGACTGCTTCGGCATCCCGGTGATCTCGTTGATCGACTGCCCGGGCTACATGGTCGGGCCCGCGGCGGAGGCCGAGGCGCTGGTGCGCCGCGCCTCGCGGATGCTCGTCGCAGGCGCCGCGATGCGGGTTCCGCTCGTCGCCGTCGTACTGCGCCGCGGCTACGGCCTTGGCGCACAGGCGATGACGGGCGGAAGCCTGCACGAGCCGGTGCTCACCGTGGCGTGGCCGGGCGCGCATCTCGGCCCGATGGGGCTCGAGGGGGCAGTGCGGCTGGGGCTGCGCAAAGAGCTCGAGGCGATCGCCGACCCAGACGAGCGCGAGGAACGGGTGCGGCAGGCGACAGCGGCCGCGCAGGAAAACGCCAAGGCGCTCAACGCCGCTGCGATGTTCGAGATCGACGACGTCATCGATCCCGCCGACACCAGACGGATCATCGCCGAGACGTTGACCGCCGCGACCGCACATGCCGAGCCGACGCCGCCCCGGCGGTTCGTTGACACCTGGTGAAGATCAGTCGACGGCGAATTCGCAGATCTGACTAGTGGATTCATCGACGCAATAGAGCAGGGTCCCGTCAGGGTGCAGTGCCATACTCCCTGCCCCTCGCTCGATTGCGACCCGTTGCGTGATCTGATGGGTCGCCAGATCGATCACGACGATCAAGCCGTCGAAGGGCGGGAAGCTGGGGCTGTGGGCGACGTACAGCTCGGCGGTGTACGGATTGACAAGCAGGCCGCTCGGGTCCGTACCGACGTCGATCCATTCGGTGCAGGTTCCTGTCGTAGTGTCGACGATGTAGACACAGTTGTCCGACAGCGACGCGACGTATACCTGGATGGCGTTGAGGTTGACCGCGACTCCCCTCGGATTGCCGCCCATCCCGGTCACGTACCCGGACAGCTGGTTGCTGCCCGTGTCGACGATAGCCAGGCTGCCTCGGGCGAATTCCGTTGACACATAGAGAGGATTGCCGTCGGGGCTGACAGCGGTGTGGCTGGCCCACTCGCCCACGTCTACCGTGGCGATCAGCAGCCAGTCCTCTGTCCGAAAGACGGTTACCGTGCCGCCACCCCACTCCTTCGTGCCGAAGGCTGGTACGTACGCCCGGCTTCCGTCGGGGCTGAAGGAGGCCGTGCGGGGCGCATATCCCACTGGCAAAGTGGCGGTCAGCTGGTTGGTCCGCAGGTCGACGACATAGGTTTTTCCCCGCTCTCCCTGCGGTTCACGCACGGTAGCCGGGACGAGGGCGGAACCGCCACCGGGACTGACGACCACGTCGCTGGGACGGCCCGGCACGCCGATCCGCCCCAGCACGCTGCCGGAGGCAATGTCGACGATGTCGACGCGGCGCTCATCGGGAAGGGCCCGGTACAGTGCCGTTCCGTCGTCGCTCAACGCGATGCCGTTTACGTCGCCGCCGGAAGCAATGGTTCTGAGCAAACGAAGTGGCATGGCGCAACAGTGCCATACCTGCGGCACATCAAGAATCGTTCCGGCGATCACGACCGCGCATACTCAGTCGTCGGTCGAGAAAGAGGGGACGGTGCCGCCAGTGCGCCTCTCGGCAGGTGGCCGCTCGAAGCGGCAATTCTTCAGGTGGTACCCGGGGCATGTCCGGCACCGTCGAAAAGTCTAACGGCGTGACGGGTGCGAGATATTCCTGCGTTCAGTTCATCGCGAGCGCCGCGGCGATGGCGCGCCGCATGTCGTCGTCGTTGACCACCAGATCCGCTGCGGCGGCCTGGGCGAGCAATTGCGGGGGTGTGGTGCTGAGCCTGCGCGCGCGTTCGTGCTTACAGTGCACGATGACCTTGCGCGCGAACCGGCCGTTGCCCGCCGTGTCCAGTGCGGTGCCCTGCTCGATCGGTGTCTCCCGCAACCGTGCCGCCTCCGCGCGCAGCAGCGGCCACGCCGTGTCGGCGATGGCGATCTTCTCCTTGCCCGCGATCATCTGACCTATCTGCACGATCTCGTCGGGCGTGTAGCTAGTGAACGACAACGTCAGGTGAAAGCGCGACGCCAACCCAGGATTGGCCGCCATGAAGCGCCGCATCTCCTTCGGGTAGCCGGCCACGATCACCACCAGTCGGTCGCGGAAGTCCTCCCCTCCAGC
>CAWBBH010000018.1:0-249031 GCA_963786995.1 uncultured Actinomycetota bacterium
ATCCCGAGCACACGGGCACCGAAACTTTGGGAGCGAGTTGTCCACCAAGGGCTGAACCGGCACACGTGGTGCCCCCGCAGCCGTCGGCTCTGTCATTTCGAAACGCAACTCGGTAGTTTTCCCGGGCAGAATACCCACCTGAGCGCTAAAGACCGGGTGGCCACGTTCGGCCGCGCCTACGATCATCAGTGGCCTACCACCAAGAGTAGCATTTGTCAACTCCGCGTTCGTCGTCGCCAGAAGAGACACCCACGCCAGGTTGGTACCTGGCGGAGCACCAATCATGGGGGCATTAGGGCTAGCGGCAACGTAGTCCGGTAGTCCGTCAGCGGGCGCGTTATTTGTCAACCGGACAGTGACGGTCGATTTCCTGGTCGGGCCATCACAATCACCGGCCGAGTACTCAATGTCTCTCGTCAGATAGTAGTCGAGCTTGTTACCCCCGAGATTATTGATCACGACCTCGGCATACGGTGCAGGATCGTCGGGAACCACATGTGCAAGCGGAGTTTCCTCGAGAAGCTTCTGGTCGTCCGGGGACGCACTCCACACCGCGATCCGGCGTTCACCGACCGCCTTACCCAGGGCGTCGAGCAGCTTCCGCGGTGACTCCACCGGTCCTGTCATCTTCTTGACAACTTCGCTGGCGACATCCTGAAGATACTGCTTGCGCGCGGCCTGGTCGGTGGGAAAACGGAGGTATGTGGTCGATTCCGTTAACTCGACCACATTGTCCTTCGTTATTACCTCACCGTCCGGCATGGTCACCGGCCCCACCGCACCAAGCACATAACTCAGCGCGACCGGGTCGATCGCGATGGCTCCGTCTACCTTCGTTCCCGATTGCTGCTCCCACATGGACTTCCAAATCTGGGCTGCATACGGAAAATGAGAACTCTGATTGCTGGTCCGGAAATCAGTCGTGGGTTCGGATTTTCCGTATCGCACTGCAAAGTCCGGGCCCAGATCGATAGGCGCAGATGCCGTCGTCCAACTCGACGTTTTGCCCCAAGGTGTTGACCCGCGGAGTGCCGTTGTCGAATTCAAGAACTCCGAATCCACCGAGCAAGCCACCGGTGCCACGAGCCTCGGCATTGGTCTGAAATCCCATGAAGTAGCTGCGGGGTCCGTCCGCGCCCATCATCGAAGGCGCCAGGCGTGCCGCCAGCGACGCGTTCCGCAGCAGCCCCGAAAGGTCAGCGATCTGCCCCTGAACTTCCGCGCGAGCACCGCGCATGACCGCAAGATAGTGGGGGTCAGAGATCGAGGCGGCCTCGGCATCGAGTTCGGTGGCCGCCGTTGCTATCTCGCCCAACTGCGGTGCAGCGTCCCGCAACAGCTGCACATCAACACGGCCACCCTCGTACAACCGGTCCGGTGAGAGCGCTTGCCCGACATTCACACCAGGCTGCAACACGTCGGCGATGACACCGAGTACGACATCGGATACCTGTTGACCCGTCTTGAACGGGCCTCCGAGCCACGGCACCACCGACGCGATGTTCCACGGCAGCGAGTGCGTCGCGTCCCGCGCCCGCTGCGCTGACGAATTCGCCTCGTCCACGTGTTCCGCGGCGTTCTTGACATCCCCCTGCAGAAGCGCATCCTTCGCCTCCTGAGCGCTCAGGCGCGCCTCCTCGAGGCTCGACTTCGCCCGAAACCCCTCAACAACCAACCAGCACCCGAATGCGATCGCGACTAACAGGAACCCCACGACGATCACGCGACGCCACCTACGAGGCTTCACTTTCCGCGCCGACCTACCGCCATGTTCAGAGGCACCATCGTTAACTCGACGGTGCCGGGTCTTCCCGCTATCCGAATCTCCATCATCCGACTGCACAGAACCACCCATCCTGCCCGAATCCCGCCCGGACGGATACCACGAGGAAATCCGCGCCGGGGCGATACCCTAACTAGCCCTAAGAACGACACAACTATTGAGGCCGGTGGCCCTAGCTGCCACCGGCCTCAACAGGTCGATTTATCAGTACCGTCCGCTTACCCCGAGATCACGCTACCTAGGACCGTGGTAGCAGAACAACTGGATGAATTGATGGAAGGCCGCTAAGAGAAACTGGAAAACTGGCTTGAAGGGGTTCGTAAAGGTAGACGGGGTTCCCGCTCCGTCGTGATTGAACCAGGCACCCACGTCAAAAAAACCAAGATCGAACCCGGTGGCTGGCAGATCCAGGACCTGAATCGGCGTCGCCGGCAAAGGGATCGGAGCCGCCGTAGCAGGAGCCATCACCGCCGGCACACTTGCGGCGATAGCAATTGCCGTTGCCGCCGTGCCGACCTTCATCTTCATAGCAATACTGGTCATCGTCCCCGCCTCGCTTTTCTCTATTAGCACTCACCGCTTGGGGTGAACTTTTGCCAGGATGGCAGACTTTGGCTCGGCCGTCAACGGAATGGGCAAAGTTGGAGTAGTCCGTGTTGCGGCGGTCCTCTGGTGACCCCCGAGTTCGGTGCCAGGTTTGGATGGATCCTCACCCGATCGGGATCTCCCAGGTGTCATTTCCCCCGCGTGAGCTGCACCTCTGGGTCAAGCTGCGGTGATTGTCCTATCCGCTGGGGGCCCGGGAAGCAGACGACGGCCAACCGTCGGATGAGTCGCTCATCTACGCCTCCGATGCGTGACTCAGCCATTTTTTCGAGCCGCAGGACGACAGAACTTTGCCGATTCAAATAACTTCGCTATGCAACGGGCTCGGGACTGGTTTAGCCCACCGCTACCCTTCGACCATGGGTGGCGACTGTTCAAGACAGCGGTTGCGTGACGTGTTATTGCGCCAGAAGCTGACGGGTCCTGGTCGGCCATGGCGTCGGCTCGACGTCGTTGACGAAACCGGCTCCACCAACGCCGACCTGCTGGCGCGTGCCGCCGCAGGTGAGGACATCGACGGCGCGGTACTGATCGCCGAGTCGCAGACCGCAGGCCGCGGGCGGCACGGCAGAAGATGGTCGACGCCGCCGGGGTCGCAGATCGCGCTGTCGGCCGGCGTCGGCGTCGGCGCGGTGCCCAGCGAGGCGTGGGGCTGGCTGCCGCTGCTGACCGGCGTCGCCGTGGTGGACGCGGTCGCCGAAATCGCCGGCGTCAGAGCAGGATTGAAGTGGCCCAACGACGTTCTCGTCGACTCCGGGAAACTCGCGGGCATTCTCGCGGAGGTGGCCGCACCCGCACCGGTGGTGGTCGTCGGCCTCGGCCTCAACGTCACCGAGGCGCCGGATCCCGTCGCCACGTCGCTGTCGAAGCTCGGCGCAACGGTGGACCGGCCGGTGCTCACCGAGGCGGTGCTGCGCCACCTGGCCGCCCGAATCGACGGCTGGCGGGCCGCAGGCGGCGCCGACGCGGCGCTTGCCGCCGACTACCGCGCGCGCAGCGTGACGATCGGCAACCGGGTGCAGGCCAGCCTGCCCGGCGACCGCATCGTCTCCGGCGTTGCCGACGACGTCGACGACGTGGGCAGGCTGAGGATCGACACCGGTGAGGAGGTGGTGATCGTCTCCGCCGGCGATATCACGCATTTGCGGCCGGCCAACCCATAGAGTTCTGCCCGTGGGTTATCCGGATAACGTGCTGGCCGCCGACGAGAGGGTGGTGCTGCACCGCCACCCGCACTGGAAACGGCTCATCGGCCCGGTGCTGCTTCTCCTCGTCGCCTCGGCGGCCGCGGCGTTCGGCGCTGCCGTCGTCAACACGCAGAACTGGGGCACCGCCAAAACGGTCGTGCAGTTGGTCATTCTGGCCGTCTGGCTGCTGCTCGTCGGATGGCTGACGGTCTGGCCGTTCCTGAACTGGCTGACGACGCACTTCGTCATCACCGACCGGCGGGTGATGTTCCGCCACGGCGTCCTCACCCGTCAGGGCATCGACATCCCGTTGGCGCGGATCAACAGCGTGGAGTTCCGGCACGGTCTGATCGACCGGATGGTGCGCACCGGCACGCTGATCATCGAGTCGGCGTCACAGGACCCGCTGGAATTCCACGACATTCCGCAAGTGGAACGCGTCCACTCGCTGCTGTATCACGAAGTCTTCGACACGCTCGGCGGCGAGGAGTCCGACAGCCGGTCCTCCGGCAGGCGCTGACGGCGCGCACGCTTGATCGGGGTGACGTTGGTGGAGCCGAGCGCGCTACCCACCGACGGCTCGTGCGCCTCGTGCACGTCCTCCATCGCTTCGGCGATCCCGCCGCCGGTCAGCGTGGCCTCCAGCGCCTTGTCCGGGTCGCGGCCGAATTCGTCGGGGAACACCCAGCGCCGGAACGCCCAGAACCGGAACGCCATCTGCAGCAGGTTGCCGATGATGTAGGCGGAGACGAAGTCGGCGATGTTCTCGGTCATCAGCGACACGTCGGGTACGCGCAGATGCAGCACGTAGCTGGAGAACCACAGCGGAGCCATGGACAGCAGCACGCCGACGCCGCTGAACCCGAAGAACAGCAGCGCCTCGTGGTGACGTTCGCGGCCGCCCCGGTTCTGGAAGCTCCACTCCCTGTTGAGGATGTAGGAGGCGATCACCGCGACGATGCCGGCGATGATCTTCGCGGTCACCGGCTTGGGCTCGAGAACCGTCAACTTCAGCGTGTAGAAGACCGCAGAGTCGATGACGAACGTGGTCGCACCGACGATGGCAAACTTGATGAGTTCGTGGTGCCGTTCGAAGTAAGGCCGGATCAGGCGGGGCAACCGCGCGATCGTGGCATCGGTGAAGGACACGACAAGCGAGTGTACGGAAAAGACGGCTCTCACGCGCACCCGTGCAGGTCAGCCATGACGCCGACGTGACACCATGAAGGCGTGCCGACACCCAAAGTGACCATGATCGGCGGCGGCCAGCTGGCCAGGATGACCCACCAGTCCGCTATCGCCCTCGGGCAGACGCTTCGTGTGCTCGCCGTCACACCCGACGATCCCGCGGCTCAGGTGACGCCCGATGTGGTGATCGGATCGCACACCGACCTCGATGCGCTGCGGCGCGCAGCCGAAGGCTCCGACGCCTTCACCTTCGACCACGAACACGTCCCCACCGACCTGCTCGAGAAGCTGGTCGCCGAGGGCGTGAACGTGGCCCCGCCGCCGGAAGCGCTGATCCACGCCCAGGACAAGCTGGTGATGCGGCGGCGGCTTGAGGCACTCGGGGCGCCGATTCCGCGCTACGCCGAGGTGACCGACCCCGCGCAGCTGGATTCGTTCGCGCCCGGCGAACCGATTGTGGTGAAGACCGCGCGCGGCGGCTACGACGGCCGCGGCGTGCTGCTGGCACGCGATCTCGACGAGGCCCGCGACTTCGCGCGCCGCAATCTCGCCGAGGGAATTGGTGTTCTCGTCGAGGAGCGGGTCGCGATGCGGCGGGAGCTGGCGGCGCTGGTGGCCCGCTCCCCGTTCGGCCAGGGCGCGGCGTGGCCGATCGTCGAGACCGTGCAGCGGGACGGCATCTGCGTCGAGGTGATCGCACCCGCGCAGGGTTTGGACGGTGAAACGGCAAGCGCGGCAGGCCAGTTGGCGTTGCGACTGGCCGACGAGCTGGGCGTGGTCGGTGTGCTCGCAGTCGAGCTGTTCGAGACGGTCGACGGCGAACTGGTGGTCAACGAGTTGGCGATGCGACCGCACAACTCCGGGCACTGGACGATGGACGGCGCGATCACGAGTCAGTTCGAGCAGCATCTGCGCGCGGTGCTCGACTACCCGCTCGGCGACACCAGCCCCGTCGCGCCCGTCACGGTGATGGCCAATCTTCTTGGCGCACCGGAGAAGCCCGCGATGGAGATGGACGAGCGATGCCACCATCTGTTCGGCCGGATTCCCGACGCGAAGGTGCATCTGTACGGCAAGGAGGAGCGGCCCGGCCGCAAGATCGGCCACGTCAACGTCGTCGGCGAGGACGTCGAGAAATTGCGTGAACGGGCCAGGCAGGGCGGCACACTGGTTGTCGCATGCGGAGTGGACCGACGGATGGGACGGACATGGCCGATGACGCGCTAGGGTCGGGCTGATCATGGGCAGCGACAGCGACTGGCCGGTGATGGAGGCCGCCGCGCATGCGCTGGCGGAGTTCGAGATTCCGTTCGAGGTCGGCGTGGTGTCGGCCCATCGCACGCCCGACCGCATGCTCGACTACGCGCGCACCGCGGCCGACCGCGGCATCGAGGTGATCATCGCCGGCGCCGGGGGAGCGGCTCACCTGCCCGGGATGGTGGCCTCGGCGACGGCGCTGCCGGTGATCGGCGTACCGGTGCCGCTGGCCAAACTCGACGGGCTCGACTCGCTGCTGTCGATCGTGCAGATGCCCGCGGGTGTGCCGGTGGCGACGGTCTCGATCGGTGGGGCGCGCAACGCTGGACTGCTGGCCGTGCGCATCCTCGGCGCCACCGATGCCCAACTGCGCAAGCGCATCGAGGCGTTCCAGGAGGCGCTCGGGGCCACGGTGTTGGAGAAGGACGCCGCCCTGCGGGACCGGGTGCTGGGGTCTGACGGTAAAGTTACTGGCGAGTAGCAAGGAGTATCTGATGGCTGGTAGCCCTGATTTCGACGTGTTCAAGCTGCCCGAGGAGCACGACGAACTGCGCGCCGTACTGCGCGACCTCTGCGAGAAGGAGATCGCTCCGCACGCCGGCGACGTCGACGAGAATTCGCGCTTCCCCGACGAGGCGCTCAAGGCCCTCAACGAGTCGGGTTTCTCGGCGGTGCACGTGCCCGAGGAGTACGACGGGCAGGGCGCGGACTCGGTGGCGACGTGCATCGTGATCGAGGAGGTGGCCCGCGTGTGCGCGGCGTCGTCTCTGATCCCGGCCGTCAACAAGCTCGGCACGATGGGGCTGATCCTGTCCGGCAGCGAGGAGCTCAAGAAACAGGTGCTGCCGTCGATCGCCTCCGGCGAGGCGATGGCCTCGTACGCACTCTCGGAGCGCGAAGCCGGCAGCGACGCCGCGGCGATGCGAACCCGCGCCCGCGAGGACGGCGACTCGTGGATTCTCAACGGCACCAAGGCCTGGATCACCAACGGCGGCAAGTCGACCTGGTACACGGTGATGGCGTCCAGCGACCCGGACAAGGGCGCGAACGGCATTTCGGCGTTCATGGTGCACCGCGACGACGAGGGCTTCACGGTGGGTCCGAAGGAACGCAAGCTCGGCATCAAGGGCTCGCCGACCACCGAGCTGTACTTCGAGAACTGCCGGATCCCCGGCGACCGGATCATCGGCGAGCCCGGTACCGGGTTCAAGACCGCGCTGCGCACGCTGGACCACACCCGCCCGACGATCGGCGCGCAGGCCGTCGGCATCGCGCAGGGCGCGCTGGACGCGGCGATCGCCTACACCAAGGACCGCAAGCAGTTCGGCAAGCCCGTCAGCGACTTCCAGGGCGTGCAGTTCATGCTCGCCGACATGGCGATGAAGGTCGAGGCGGCGCGGTTGATGGTCTACAGCGCCGCGGCGCGGGCCGAACGCGGCGAACCCGCACTGGGATTCATCTCTTCGGCGTCGAAGTGCTTCGCCTCCGATGTGGCGATGGAGGTCACCACCGACGCCGTGCAGTTGTTCGGCGGCGCCGGCTACACGCAGGACTTCCCCGTCGAGCGGATGATGCGTGACGCCAAGATCACCCAGATCTACGAGGGCACCAACCAGATTCAGCGCGTCGTGATGTCACGCGCACTGCTGAAGTAGCCCCTCAGCCGCGGGTTACCTTCTCCGTCTGTCGGCGGCGGTCGAGCGCCGCCGGGTCCGGGTTGGCGACCTGAACCAGAGAAGCGCCGGCCGCCAACACGGCCAACAGGTTCTCGGTCAGTTCGTCGGCGGTGTCCCACGTCGCGGTCGACATCACCCGGTCGTCGGCGGTGAAACCCTGCGCGGCGGCGGAATCAGCAGCGGCCGTGCGGATTTCAGACACCGAACGGCCCGCCAGTGCCGGTCCGGGATTGCGCTCGGGGACGATCTGGTCGCCGTGCACGCGGACCGACGTCGCGTAGTCCGTCATCCCGACCGGCAGGTCCGCGACGGGCTTGCCGAAGGGATCCAGGGACAGCACCGCGATCTCACCGGGGCCGACTGCGGCGTCGGCGTCGTCGATCCGGTCCGCGGTGCACAGTGCGACATCCGCCTCACCCGGTCCCAGCACCACCTCCGCGCCGATGTACCAGACACCGAGCAGGACGGCCGCAGTCTGCCAGTGCGCCGGCAGCAGCACGGCGACCCGGCTGTGGGCGCCCGCACCGAGTTCGTCACGAAGCATGTTGGCGGTCTTGGCCGCCCAGTTGGCCAGCGTGACCGTCGACAGTTCGATGCGCTCACCCGTCGCGTCGTCGTAGTAGGTGATGCGGGGGCCGACCGGATCCCGGTTCAGCAACGGGTCCAGCAGGTCCTGGCTGAGCTGGTGGTCAATTCACGCAGTCGGGGTTGTCCGAACCGGCCGTGATGATCGGTGACGGAGCGGGCGGGGCATCCTCGCCCGTCGACTCGCTCGCCGCAGGGTCGGCCGTCGCGAGCGTCGGGTCGGTGCCGTCGAGACCGGAACCCGGTCCGGTGTAGTCGTTGCCGAGCACCACCCGCACCGTTCCCGGCGGCACGGTCGGGTCGGCGACGACGGGCAGGCCGCCGAGATTCTTGGAAACCGCCTGCGCGCCAAGGTCGTCGACCTTCTCCGCGAACACCTGACTGGTCTCCAGGACACCTGCGTCGTGGTTGCCCAGCGGCCCCGGCGCGAAGCCGTTGTTGGTGAGCGCTGCCGACACGGCGGCGGCCAGGCCGTTGATGTCGGTGGCGTTCACCACCTCGGCCGCGGTCTTGGCGGGCGTGTAGGCGAGTTCCTCGGTCTTGCCGTCGTCCTGCTCCTGCAGCAGGCCGTCGACCCAGTCGCGCACCTCGGGGGCATCCACCCGCACGACGCTCTGCATTCCGTCGTCGCTCCAGCCGTTCTCGTCGAGCACCGGGATCGTGGCGAACGCGACGTTGCCGGCAGCCAGCTTCTGCAACTGCTCGGCGAACTGCATGACGTCCCACCCGTCGGACAGCACGACCGACCGCTGCACGGCTTCCTGCAGCCGGTTGAGTGTCGCCGGGCTCGACAGCGTCTTGCCCGAAATGACCTGGTGGGCAAGCGAAGCCATCACCACCTGTTGGCGCACCACCCGGTCGAGGTCGCCGCGGGGCAGGTCGTGGCGCTGTCGCACGAAGCTCAGCGCCTGCGGGCCGTCCAGCTGCTGCCAGCCCGCGGGGAAGTCGGCACCCGAAAGGGGTTCGTAGACAGGGCTTTTCAGGCAGACATTGACACCGCCGAGGGCATCGGTGATCAGCGAGAAACCGAGCAGGCCGATTTCTGCGTAGTGGTCGACGGTGACGCCGGTCAGGTTCGCGACGGTCTTGATCAGCGCCTCGCGGCCCGCCTCGTTGGCTTCCGGCTCGGCGACCGCAGGGTCGACGCCCTGCTCCTCGACCAGTTTCTTGAGCTTCTCCAGGTGCACCGACCCGTAGACGCCGTTGATCTTCATCTTGCCGATACCGGGCGCCTCGACGTACGAGTCGCGCGGTATCGAGATCGCCGTCGCCGACTTCCCGTTGTTGGGGATGCGGATGAGGATGATCGTGTCGGTGTTGGTCGACTCGTCGTTGCCGGCACGAAGGGCGGCCAGTTCCTCGGCCGACAGCGGGTTGCCGTGCGCGTCGGTGCGGCTGTCCAACCCGACCAGCAGGATGTCGATCGCGCCGTCCTCGCCGCCGCCGCCGAGCGCCGCCGACGAGATGTGGTTGATGCCGGATTCGAACGAACGGATCTTGCTCCACGCGACGCCCGTGCCGATGACGATCGCCGCCGCGAGCATGACGGCAACGGTCCGGAAGAGGCGAGCGGGCATCAGCCCAGGTTACTTGGGTAACAGGCGCAGAGCCGGTAGCCGGCGCCCGGCGTGCCAGACTCGGCGGATGGGCAATCGCATGGTGATCAGCGGCGCCGGCGGGCAGGTCGGGCGTGCGCTGGCCGCCGAAGCCGGCAGGCGGGGCCTGGACGTGCTCGCCCTGACCTCCGCGCAGTGGGACATCACCGACGCCGAGACGGCGCAGCGGATCGTCGCCCGCGGCGACGTGGTGGTCAACTGTGCCGCCTTCACCGCCGTCGACGCCGCCGAAGCCGAGCCCGAGCGGGCCCACGCCGTCAACGCCGCCGGGCCGGGCGCCATCGCGCGGGCGTGCGCGAGCGCGGGCGCCAGGATGATCCACATCTCCACCGACTATGTCTTCGACGGGTCGTTCGACGGCGCGCCGCGGCCCTACGAGGTGGACGACCCGACCCGGCCGCTCAGCGTCTACGGCAAGACCAAGCTGGCGGGGGAGCAGGCGGTGCACACGGCGCTGCCCGACGCCCATGTGGTGCGCACGGCGTGGGTGTACACCGGCTCCGGGTCCGACTTCGTCGGCGTCATGCGACGGCTGGCGGCCGGCGACGATCCCGTCACCGTGGTGGTCGACCAGATCGGATCGCCGACCTACAGCGCCGACCTGGTGTCCGCTCTGCTCGAGATCGCCGAGCGGCCGTCGGCGCCGCCGCTGCTCCATCTCACCAACGAAGGCGCGGCGAGCCGGTACGAGCAGGCGCGCCTGGTGTTCGACCGCGTCGGCGCCGATCCGGACAGGGTGCTGCCCGCCGCCACCGAGGACATGCCGCGGCCCGCGCCCCGCCCGTCGTATTCGGCGCTGTCGGGGCGGACTGCCGCCGCCGCGGGGCTGACGCCGCTGCGGCCGTGGGCCGACGCGTTGGCCGCGGCATTGGCCGATTGATCCTCCCGCTACCCTCGACGCCGTGAGCGACGAACTGGCGGTGGTGACGGTGACGTACTCACCGGGCCCCCACCTGGGCCGATTCCTCGCCACGCTGGCGCATGCCACCGAACGGCCGGTGACGGTGATCATGGCCGACAACGGGTCGACCGACGGCAGCCCGGAGGAAGCGCTCGAGCGATTTCCCAACACACGGTTGCTGCGCACAGGCGGAAACCTCGGCTACGGCTCGGCGGTGAACCGCGCTGTGGCCGAACTCCGCAGGGACGCCGTCGACCTCGACCTCTTCGTCGTCGCCAACCCGGACGTGCAGTGGGGCCCCGGCAGCATCGACGCGATGCTCGAGGCTGCGGGCCGGTGGCCGAGGGCGGCCTCGCTCGGCCCGCTGATCCGCGACCCGGACGGTTCGGTCTACCCGTCGGCGCGCCACCAACCCAGCATCGTTCGCGGGGGCATGCACGCGGTGATCGGACCGGTGTGGCGAAACAACCCGTGGACGGCTGCCTACCGGCAGGACCGGCTGGAGCCCAGCGAACGCCAAGTCGGGTGGCTGTCGGGATCCTGCCTGTTGCTGCGCGGCGCCGCCTTCGACGAGGTAGGCGGCTTCGACGAGCGCTATTTCATGTACATGGAAGACGTCGACCTGGGAGATCGCCTGGGCAAGGCCGGCTGGCAGAACGTCTACGTGCCTGCGGCGGAAGTTTTGCACGACAAGGGGCATTCCACCGGCAGGGACCCCGCCCGCAACTTGGCCGCACACCATCGCAGCACCTACACTTTCCTGGCCGATCGGTACAACAGGCGATGGCAGGCCCCGCTGAGGTGGACGATGAGAGGCGCGCTGGCCGCGCGTTCGCGGCTGGCCGTCAGTAGCAGCCGGCGGAAGGCGAAAGGACAGGTCTAGCGTGACGGATTCCATTGACCCGCGTGGCGTGGACGCCGTCATCCTCGTCGGCGGGCAGGGCACCCGGCTGCGGCCGCTGACCCTGTCGGCGCCAAAGCCGATGCTGCCGACGGCCGGACTGCCGTTCCTGACCCATCTGCTGTCCCGGATCGCGGCGGCCGGAATCGAGCACGTCATCCTCGGCACCTCCTACAAGGCCGGCGTTTTCGAGTCGGAGTTCGGTGACGGCTCCAAGCTGGGCCTGCAGATCGACTATGTCGTCGAGGACGAGCCGCTGGGCACCGGTGGCGGTATCGCCAACGTCGCGCACAAGTGCAGGCACGACACCGTGATGGTCTTCAACGGCGACGTGCTGTCGGGTGCCGACCTGGGTGCGCTGCTGACCACCCACCACGAGCACGGCGCCGACGTCACCCTGCATCTCGTTCGCGTCGGCGACCCCCGGGCGTTCGGCTGCGTGCCCACCGACGCGGACGGAGTGGTGACCGCCTTCCTGGAGAAGACCGAGGACCCGCCGACCGATCAGGTCAACGCCGGCTGCTACGTGTTCAACCGTGAGGTGATCGACCGCCTGCCCAAGGGCAGAGCACTCTCGGTCGAGCGTGAGGTCTTCCCGCAACTGCTGGCCGACGGTTACCGGCTGTGCGGCCACGTCGACGCCTCGTACTGGCGCGACATGGGCACGCCAGAAGATTTCGTCCGCGGCAGCTCCGACCTGGTCCGCGGCATCGCGCCGTCGCCCGCGCTGAAGGGCCACCGCGGTGAGTCGCTGGTGCACGACGGCGCCGCGGTCGCGCCGGGCGCACTGCTGATCGGCGGCACGGTCGTCGGGCGGGGCGCCGAGATCGGCCCCGGCGCACGGCTGGACGGCGCGGTGATCTTCGACGGGGTGCGCGTCGAGGCGGGATCGGTGATCGAGCGGTCGATCATCGGCTTCGGCGCCCGCATCGGCCCGCGCGCGCTGATCCGCGACGGCGTGATCGGCGACGGCGCCGACATCGGCGCGCGGTGTGAACTGCTGCGCGGCGCCCGGGTGTGGCCGGGGGTGGCCATCCCCGACGGCGGCATCCGCTACTCGACCGACGTCTGACGCCACCGTGAGGCGGCGGCCGCCAACTGCGCCAGCCCGAAGTCAGTGCCTTCCGGAAGGGCGTCGAGCGGCCACCAGCGCAGGTCCAACGACTCGTCGCTGCGGACGATCTCGGCGCCGTCCGGTGCGCGGGCGATGAACTGGAGATCGAGGTGACGGGTCGGCGCGCCGAGCGAACAGGTCACCGGATGCACGTGAATCGCCACGATCCCGGGATCCATTGTCAGCTCGGCAATTCCGGACTCTTCAGAGGCTTCCCGGAGCGCGGCGGAGGCGATATCGGAATCGCCGTCCTCGCAGTGCCCGCCGAGCTGCAACCAGCGGCCGACCCGGGGATGAAGGGTGAGCACCGCCTTCGTCGCCGTGTGGTCGAGCACCAGCGCCGATGCGGTGACGTGGCCCGGCGCGCATCGCCGATCGCAGGCATCTTCTCGCGCCAGCACGAACGACAGCACCGCGTGCCGCATCGCGTCCTGCGCGGGCTCGTGGGCCTGAAACCCGATCAACGCTTCGACGACGGAATCGCGCAGCGGTGTGCTCACCTGCGCACCAACAGCCCTTCGGTCGACGCGGGCTCGCGCGGCCCGGACGGCTCCGCGGGGTATCCGATGGCGATGGCGCCCAACGGTTCCCAGTCCTGCGGCAGCTCGAGCTCGGAGCGCACCAGATCCGCGGCGAATATCGTCGACCCGATCCAGCAGCTGCCCACCCCGCGGACCGCCAGAGCGACGAGAAGCGCCTGAACGGCGGCGCCGACCGCGACGGTGAACATCGTGTGCTCGGCGGCGGTCCGCTCGTCGTCGGGGTAGCTGTGCGCGCCGTCGGGGACGAGAAACGGGATGACCAGTTCGGGCGCGTCGTAGAGGATCTGGCCGCGGGCGACGCGGCGCTCGACGGCGTCGGCCGCCCTACCGTCGCCCGACAGGTCGGATCGCCATTTGTCCTTCATCCGGTCGAGCAGCCGGGTCCGGTTCGCGGTGTCGGTCATCCAGACGAACCGCACCGGTCGGGTGTGGTGGGGCGCGGGCGCGGTGAGCGCCTCGGCGACGGCGGCCTCGATGACGTCCTGGGCGACCGGCTCGTCGCTGAAGCGCCGGATCGACCGGCGCAGGAGCTGAGCCTGGCGGCGTCCCATCGCCAGCGACTCCTCGGTGCCGAGCCAGAACAGGTCGTCCTCGCCTGGGCGCAGCAGCGCACGCGCGGTGGAGCCGTTGTCGTGCAGGGACAGGCCCCGCACCACCGCAACGGGTATGCCGGTCAGCTTGCCCTTGACCAGGTCGGCGGCCGCGGCGATCTCGTCGGCGACGGCCACCTCGGTGACGACGAGCTCGTTGCCGTGCACATCGTGCTCACCGGCGTAACCGTGCAACACGGCCAGCCCCGCGGCGCCGATGGCGGCATCGATCTGGCCGTTGCGCCATGCCCTGCCCATCGTGTCGGTGATGACGACGCCGACGGTCACGCCGAGCCGGTCGCGCAGGCCTTCGCGCAGTGCCGCGGCGCTGCCGTCGGGATCGACGGGAAGCAGTGCCAGTTCGGTGGCACCGACATTGGAGCCGTCGACACCCGCGGCGGCCTGCACGATGCCGAGGTTGTTCTCCGTGATCAGCGTGCGCCCCTTGCGTGCCAGCACGCGCACCGCTTCCTCGTCGATCAGCTTGCGTCGCAACGTATCCCGCTCCTGCGGATCCTGCGGCGCCGCCACGATCCGCCCCTCGCACTTGGACAGCACCTTGCTGGTGACGACCACGACGTCGTCGTCGCGCAGCCACGGCGCGGCGGTGGCGAGTGCCGCCACGAGATCGTCGCCGGGTCGGAACTCCGGTAGCCCGGTCACCGGGAGCAGTTCGACAGCGGCAGCGGCGCCGTGCTCGGTCATGGTTTGACTCCCGCCAGATCCAAACCGGTGCGCACCATTTCGGCCGTCGTCGCGGGATCGGTCATCAGCAGCGGTGCCGACCGCACGTCGACTCCGGCGATCTCGGCGTCATCGCCCTCGTGCACCAGCCAGCCGTCGAGGATGCCGACACCCGACCTCGCGCCGTAGTAGCCGCCGACCGCCTCCGACGTGCTCGCCACTCCGATCACCGAAAGGCATTCGTCTGCCATGCCGCGCAACGGCTTTCCCGCGATGATCGGCGAGTAGCCGATCACGCGCGCCGATGTCGACCGCAGCGCACCGCGAATGCCGGGGATCGCGAGGATGGAGCCGATGCTGACCACCGGGTTGGACGGTGCCAGCAGCACCACGTCGGCCGATGCGATCGCCTCGGTGACACCGGGCCCCGCCGTGGCCTTGTCCGCGCCGACGAACGCGAAGCTGTGCGTCGGCACCTGCGCGCGGTAGCGCACCCACCACTCCTGGAAGTGGATCGCCTTCTTCTCGCCGGTCGTGGGATCGGTGATGACGACGTGGGTTTCGCTGCGGTCGTCGCTGGCGGGCAGCAGGAGCGCGCCGGGGGACCAGCGCTTGCACAACGCTTCGGTGACCTCAGACAGCGGATAGCCCGCGCGCAGCATCTGGCTGCGGACCAAATGGGTGGCCAGATCGCGGTCGCCGAGCCCGAACCAATCCGGCTGCACGCCGTAGGCCGCGAGTTCCGACTTGGCATGCCAGGTCTCGTCGCGGTGGCCCCAGCCGCGGTCGGGGTCGATCCCGCCGCCGAGGGTGTACATGCAGGTGTCCAGGTCGGGGCAGATCCGCACGCCGAACATCCAGGCGTCATCGCCGATGTTCACAACGGCCGAGAGTGAATGATCTTGAGATTCCCCGTCTGCGAACTGGCCCAGGCCGAGCAAGTGCTGGACGCCCAACAGGAATCGCGCGCCGCCGACTCCGCCGACCAGAACGGTGACCTTCACACCGACCGAGACTAGGCGTTGGGTCACGAAGAGGTCTCGGCAACCAGGCGATATGAGGCTGTGACAGACACGCCGGAGCAGCGACGCGCCGAATTGAGATAACGAGATGGTATGAAAATCGGTTCTAGCGCTTGACCCGGGCAGCTAACAAGTGTGTAATCACACCAGTGTCATTTTTCGGTTGGCCGGCCGGTTCCGGTGTCGCAGACCGAGATTCGATCACTTGTTCGAATTGAAGAGGTCGCACATCTTCTTTGTGGGGCTCCATAGCGGATCAGCGATACATAGGTGAGGAGGGGGAAGATGTCTTTTGAGCAGGTCGATTTCGGCCACCACATCCGGTTCGAGAACCGGATGCTCGGCACTGTCGACAACGTCCCGCACACCAATACCGGCCCGGCACCGATGACGTCCCTTGGGCGTCCCCGACTGAGTCTGGTGCCGGAGCGTCCAGAACTCGATGCCATCGCGCCGGCAATGACGGACGACCAATGGCAGGAGCGCGCACTGTGCGCGCAGACCGATCCCGAGGCGTTCTTCCCCGAGAAGGGCGGCTCGACCCGGGAGGCCAAGCGCATCTGCCAGGGCTGCGAGGTGCGCGACGCGTGCCTCGATTACGCCCTGGCCCACGATGAGCGCTTCGGCATCTGGGGTGGCCTCTCCGAGCGGGAGCGCCGCCGCCTCAAGCGCGGCATCATCTAACGCGCGCAACTCACTCGTCGTCGATCGAAGGGTCGATGACGGAGGGTTCGACGCCCAGATATGTGGCCACCTGAGCCACCAATACCTCATGCAGTAAATCGGCGAGTTCGACGGTGTCCTTCGCGCGACGCTCGATCGGCTTGCGGAACAACACAATTCGCGCGCGGGTCGAGTTACCGCGCACGTCGACCCCCGCCGGTATCAACCGGGCGAGCGCGATCGGACCATCGGCCACCACTTCCGGTGGCCACTGCACGCTCTCGGGATCCTTCGGCGACATCCGCGGGATCTCGTCGACAGCGACGTCGAGCGTGCTGACCCGGTCCTGCCACCGCCGCTCGATCGGCTCGTAGGCCTCCAACACCGCCATGTCGAAGCGCTCGGCGCGGCTGCGCCAGCCCGGCACGCCGGGAGGCAACAGGGGACCGCGCATTTCGCGGCCACGGCGTGATCGCCGGAGATTCCGCTCGGCCACGCCAAGAACTGTAACGGTTGGAAGTCGGCGCACAGACCGCTGCGTGTCCGACGCCTTGCGGGGTTTGTCCCGCGATAGCCTTCCGTTCGTGAATGTTCCCCGTCGCTGCTGCAGGCCCGGGTGCCCCCACTATGCGGTCGCGACATTGACGTTCGTCTACTCCGATTCCACCGCCGTGGTGGGCCCGCTGGCCACCGTCTCGGAGCCCCATTCATGGGACCTCTGCGTGAGCCACGCGGGCCGGATCACCGCCCCCAAAGGCTGGGAACTCGTCCGCCACGCCGGGCCACTGCCCACCCACCCCGACGAAGACGACCTGATCGCTCTCGCCGAGGCCGTGCGCGAGGGCCGCGAGGCGCCTGCGAGCGGAATGGTGGCCGGTTTCACCGATCCGGTCACCGGCGCCTACGGCGGCGCCCTGATGGCGCCGCCTGCTCCTCGCGCCGAGCCGAACGGCCGCAGACGCGGTCACCTGCGGGTGTTGCCCGACCCGTCCGAATAGCTTGAGGTAGCTTTCGCCGCGGCGGATAGGCTGGCGCCAGCAGCGAAGAATTCCTGAGGAGATCAATGTCCCGGCCCGCCGAGTCAGTGCACCGCGTCATCAAGGCGTACGACGTGCGCGGCCTGGTCGGCGAGGAGATCGATGAAGGCTTCGTCGCCGACGTCGGGGCGGCGTTCGCGAGGATGGTCCGCGGTGAAGGCGCCCGTCAGGTGGCCATAGGCGAGGACATGCGGGCCAGTTCGCCGTCGCTGGCGAGCGCCTTCGCCGAGGGCGCGGCGTCACAGGGCCTCGACGTCGTCCGAATCGGG
Organism: uncultured Actinomycetota bacterium; assembly: GCA_963786995.1. Classification (GTDB taxonomy): domain Bacteria; phylum Actinomycetota; class Actinomycetes; order Mycobacteriales; family Mycobacteriaceae; genus Mycobacterium. Next base: position 17,622 of record CAWBBH010000018.1, read on the forward strand.
TTGGCCTCGACCGATCAGCTGTACTTCGCGTCGGGCTTGTGGGACTGCCCAGGCGCGATGTTCACCGCGAGCCACAACCCGGCGGCGTACAACGGCATCAAGCTGTGTCGCGCCGGAGCCAAGCCCGTCGGCAAGGACACCGGGCTCAAGGCGGTCAGCGACGACGTGATTGCCGGGGTGCCCGCCTACGACGGCCCGGCGGGCACGTCGGCGGACCGCGACGTGCTGAACGAATACGGCGAATTCCTCCGGTCGCTGGTGGACCTGGCGGACTGGCGCCCGCTGCGGGTCGCCGTGGACGCAGGCAACGGGATGGCCGGGCACACCGCCCCCGCGGTGTTCGGCGCGATCCCCGCACTCGAGATTCTGCCGCTGTACTTCGAACTCGACGGCACCTTCCCCAATCACGAGGCCAACCCACTGGATCCGGACAACCTCGTCGACTTGCAGAAGCACGTGATCGCGACCGGCGCCGACATCGGGCTGGCGTTCGACGGCGACGCCGACCGGTGTTTCGTGGTCGATGAATCAGGGCATCCGATATCGCCGTCAGCGGTGACCGCCCTGGTCGCCGCGCGGGAGTTGAGCAGGGAGCTCGGTGCCACCGTGATCCACAACCTGATCACCTCACGGGCGGTGCCGGAGCTGGTCGTCGAACGCGGCGGCACGCCGGTGCGCTCCCGCGTCGGGCACTCCTACATCAAGACGCTGATGGCTGACACCGGCGCGATCTTCGGCGGCGAGCACTCGGCGCACTACTACTTCCGCGACTTCTGGAACGCGGACTCGGGAATGCTTGCCGCACTGCACGTGCTGTCGGCGCTGGGCGAGCAGCGCAGGCCCCTGTCGGAGCTGATGGCCGACTACCAGCGCTACGAGGCCTCCGGAGAGATCAACTACACCGTCGAGGATTCGCAGACGTGTGTGGATGCGGTGCTGAAATCCTTCGGCGACCGCATCCAGTCGATCGACCATCTCGATGGTGTCACCGTCGACCTCGGTGACGGCAGCTGGTTCAACCTGCGTACCTCCAACACCGAGCCGCTGCTGCGGCTCAACGTCGAGGCCCGCACCACCGACGACGTCGAAGCGGTGGTCGAGGTGGTGGCCAACGAAATCGCCTCGCACATCGAGAAATCGACATGACCGTCCCAGCCACTGTCGACTTCGACGACGCCGAGGGCCTGCTGGCCGCCGACCGCGGTGGGCTGCTCCGCGGCGCTTCGATGGCCGGGGCCCAGGTGCGTGCGATCGCGGCCGCCCTGGGCGAGGGAGCGCTGGAATCCGTCGCCGGTGATTCGCCGCGCACGGTGATCTGGGTCGCCGGCCGCGGCAACGCCGAGACGGCGGGCTCGATACTGGCTGCGGCCGTTGGCGCTTCGGCGTCCGCGCCGATCGTCGTCTGCGCAGAGGCGCCGCCCTGGATCGGCGCGCTCGACGTACTCGTCGTCGCCGGTGACGATCCCGGTGACCCGACGCTCGTCGGCGCCGCGGCGACCGGCGTGCACCGCGGCGCCCGCGTCGTCGTCGTCGCGCCGTACGAGGGGCCGTTGCGCGACGCCACCGCAGGGCGCGCGGCCGTGCTCGAGCCGCGCCTCTGGGTGCCCGACGAATTCGGCCTTTCCCGTTATCTGGCCGCGGGCCTCGCGGTGTTGCACGTGATCGATCCCGGCCTTCGCACCGATCTGGCCGCCCTCGCCGACGAACTCGATGCCGAGGCGCTTCGCAACAGCGCCGCTCGTGAACTCTTCACCAACCCTGCCAAGACACTGGCGGACCGGATATCCGGGCGGGCTGTCGTGCTGGCCGGCGACAACGCGGCGACGCTGGCGCTGGCCCGCCACGGCGGCGCCGCCCTGCTCCGCATCGGGCACCAGGCCGTCGCCACCGTCGGCCTCGCCGACGCGATCGTGGCGCTGCGCACCGGGTTCGGCGCGCAGTCCGCCGCCGATCGCGAGGCCACGATGTTTCACGACGACGACCTCGACGGGCCGCTGCCCGAGCGGGGCAGAACCATCGCACTGGCGCTGCACGCCGAGCGGGCAGTGGTGACGGCGCGGGTCGCCGGGCTTGATGACGTGGACATCGTCGGCGCGGAGGATGTGCCCGACGTCGGCGAGTCGCCGGTGGGTATGGGCGGCCCGGAGCAGCAACTGGCGATGCTGGCCGTTCGACTCGAGATGGCGGCCACCTACCTGCGGCTGGCTCGAGGATAGCGAGTGAACCTTCTCCGAGGAGCGCTGCGGACCTATGCCTGGGGTTCACGCACTGCCATCGCCGATTTCACCGGAAGACCAAGCCCGACAGCGCATCCCGAAGCCGAGCTGTGGTTCGGCGCCCATCCGGGCGATCCCGCGTACCTGGAGACCGACAACGGCGACGAGTCGTTGCTGGAAGCCGTTCGCGCCGATCCCGAGGGGCAGCTGGGTGGTGCGGTGTGCAAGCGGTTCGGTGACGCGCTGCCGTTCCTGATGAAGGTGCTCGCCGCCGAGGAGCCGCTGTCCCTGCAGGCCCACCCCAGCGCCGAGCAGGCCGTCGAGGGCTTCACGCGCGAGGACCGACTCGGCATCCCGGTGTCGTCGCCGATCCGCAACTACCGCGACCGCAGCCACAAACCGGAACTGCTGGTCGCGCTGGACACCTTCGAAGCGCTCGCGGGATTCCGCCCCGCGGCTGAATCGGTGGATCTGCTTCGCGCGCTTGCGGTTTCGGCGCTCGACCCGTATGTCAACCTGCTGGCGGGCCAACCCGACGCCGGCGGCCTGCGCGCCCTGTTCACCACATGGATCACCGCGCCGCAGCCGGACCTCGACAAGCTGGTGCCCGCCGTGATCGACGGTGCGATCGACTACCTCCGGTCGGGGCAGAAGCAGTTCTCGGCGGAGGCCAAGACGGTGCTCGAACTCGGGGAGCGTTACCCCGGCGACGCGGGCGTGCTGGCCTCGCTGCTGTTGAACCGCTTCACCTTGCGCCCAGGCGAAGGGATCTATCTGCCGGCGGGCAACCTGCACGCCTATCTGCATGGGGTCGGCATCGAGGTGATGGCCAACTCCGACAACGTGCTTCGCGGTGGGCTCACCCCGAAACACGTCGACGTTCCCGAGCTGTTGCGGGTGCTGGACTTCACACCGGCCAGCGTGGCGGCGCTGCGTCCGGCGACATCGCAGGACGGGATGGAGACGGTCTACGAGACGCCCGCCCCGGAGTTCTCGGTGTCGGTGCTCGGCATCGACGGCGACCTTCTCGGCCACGAGATCGACGCACCGTCGCGCCATGACGGTCCGCAGATCCTGTTGTGCGCCGAGGGTTCAGTGGTGGTGCACGCCAAGTCGAGCGTGGTGACGCTTGCGCGGGGCGCGGCGGCGTGGGTGTCGGCCGACGACGGGCCCATCCGACTCGTGGCCCAGAGCCCGACGAAGCTGTTCCGTGCAACCGTAGGCATCTGAGGTGTCGGCGACGGCCATCGTCGCCGCGGTCATCTACCTGGAACCAGATTTCGATCGGACGCGGAGGAACCAGCCGCCCGTTTCTGCGCCATGAACAAAGCCATGTTGTGTTTGATGGTCCTGCCGACCAACTTCATCGACGGGACCATGTAGAGGCTGTCGAGCAGGCTGAACCGTCGCAGAAACCATTCGGCCAGAACAGGATCCGTCTCAGCCGCGCCGAGGAACTGATCGAAGAGCCCGCCGACCGGGCGGTACCACCACGGCATGGGCCCCGAGGCCCGGTGCATGACATGATCGCCGATCGCGTTCATGGTCCACACCGGGAACGTCGACTTCGCGGTCGCCGCGTTGAACATCGCGGCCCGCTCCGCCTCCGGTGACTCGAGCGCGCGACGAAGATGACCGGCCTGCAGCGAGGTCATCGTCATGCCCTGGCCGAAGGTGGGGTTGAAGCTGGCGACCGCGTCCCCGAACGGCAGGATGCCGAGCGGAAAACGGTCGAGCTTGTGGTAGCGGCGCCACCGGCTGGTCGGGTACTTGTGGAAGGCCACGTCGCCGATCGGTTCGGCCGCGCGGATCGCAGCGGCGAGGTGCGGCGGCACGATTTCGTCTGCGAGAGCACACATTCCGGCGAAATCGTGCGGCGGCTCGACCTTCCCGACGCCGAAGGTCGTCAGGCCCCATGTGCCGTCCTCGTAGCAGAGCATGCCGAGCCCGAGCGGCTGCGCCTTGTGCGCGCCCGCCACGACGACCTTCTCGGCGATCAGGCCATCGGGTATGCGCAACTGATGCGAGGCGTAGCTGATGCCGACGTCGACACTGGCCTCGGGTGGCCGGTCGAATCCCCACTGCTGCAACCACACCGGCAGCCGAGTGCCGCGGCCCGCGGTATCGAGGACCAGATCGGCGGCGACCTCGTCACCGGTGTCCAGGCGCACACCGGTCACCCGCTGCCTGTTTGCATCGAAGATCGGCTCCGTGACGCCCGCCTGGACAAGGTCGACGTTGGCGATCGCCGTCGCCCTCCGGCGGATCTGCCACTCCAGATGGGGCCGGCTCGGCACGTAGGCGGTGAACTCGTCGTGCAGTTCGCGGGTGGTCCCGAGCACGTGGCCCGCGGCGCCGAAGTGGATGCAGTCCGGCCGGTTCTCCAGGATCGGCACACCCGCGGCGACCATGTCGTCGAGCAGGCCGGGGAAATGGGAGTCGAGTTCCGCGGCACCGCGCGCCATCAGCAGATGGACGTGTCGGCCCTGCGGCACCGCCGAACGGTTGGCAGGCGCTGCGGGAAGCTCGTCGCGCTCGTACAACGTGACCCGGTCGTAGAAGTCCGACAGCACCCGCGCGGCGCACAGCCCCGCGATGCTCGCCCCGATGACGACCGCATGCTCCCCATTCCGCCCCATGCAGGCCGATAGTAATTGGGTACTCAACCGCGGCCGACCCACGCACGGGCGGCGTCACGAAAGGGTAAGGCGCATGGCACGCACGTCGCTGGGTTGGCGTACCAAGTCGGTCGAGCAGTCGATCGAGGACACCGACGAGCCCGACACCAGGCTCCGCAAGGACCTGACCTGGTTCGACCTGGTCGTTTTCGGGGTCTCCGTGGTGATCGGGGCAGGCATCTTCACCATCACCGCTTCGACGGCGGGCGGGATCGCCGGCCCCGCGATCTCGATCTCGTTCGTCCTCGCGGCCGTCGCCTGCGGCCTTGCCGCCCTGTGTTACGCCGAGTTCGCCTCCACGGTTCCGGTCGCCGGCAGCGCCTACACCTTCAGCTACGCGAGCTTCGGCGAGCTGGCGGCCTGGATCATCGGCTGGGACCTGGTGCTCGAATTCACCGTCGGCGCAGCGACTGTCGCCAAGAGCTGGTCGACCTACCTGGGCGAGGTGTTCGGCTTCGCAGGCGGGACGGTCGAGCTCGGCCCGCTGGACCTCGACTGGGGTGCGGTTGTCATCGTCGCGATCGTCACCACGCTTCTGGCGATGGGCACCAAATTGTCGTCGCGGTTCTCGGCCGTCATCACGCTGATCAAGGTGTTGGTGGTGCTGGTCGTCATCGTCGTCGGCGCGTTCTTCATCAAGGCCGCCAACTACACGCCGTTCATTCCGCCGTCGGAGCCCGGCGGCAGTTCCGGTGAACAGTCGTTGTTCTCGTTGCTCACCGGCGCGGGCAGCAGCAACTACGGGTGGTACGGGCTGCTCGCGGGCGCCTCGATCGTCTTCTTCGCGTTCATCGGGTTCGACGTCGTCGCGACCACCGCGGAGGAGACCAAGGACCCTCAGCGCGACGTGCCCCGCGGCATCTTCGGGACGCTGGCCATCGTCACCGTGCTCTACGTCGCGGTGGCCGTGGTGCTCACCGGGATGGTCAAGTACACCGAGCTGGCGAAGGCGGGCGAGGACGCCAACCTCGCGACGGCGTTCAGCCTCAACGGCGTGGACTGGGCGGCCACCCTCATCAGCATCGGGGCGCTGGCCGGCCTCACCACGGTGGTGATGGTGTTGATCCTCGGGCAGATCCGGGTGCTGTTCGCGATGTCGAGGGACCGCCTGCTGCCGCACAAGCTGGCCGTCACCGGCGAGCACGGCACCCCGGTGCGGCTCACCATCCTCGTCGGCGTGGTGGTGGCGGCCGCCGCCGCGCTGTTCCCGATCTCAAAGCTCGAAGAGATGGTCAACGTCGGGACGCTGTTCGCCTTCGTGCTGGTGTCCGCCGGCGTCATCGTGCTGCGCCGGACGCGCCCCGACCTTCACCGCGCGTTCCGCGTGCCGCTGGTGCCGTGGCTTCCGATCGCGGCCATCGTCGCCTGCCTGTGGCTGATGCTGAACCTGACCGCGCTGACGTGGGTCCGCTTCATCGTCTGGATGGCGATCGGCATAGTCGTCTACTTCGTCTACGGCAGGCGGCATTCGAAGTTCGCCAACCGCGAGCCCGCAAATCCCGCGCCCTGATTTTCACGTCAGGGCTGATGTGCTTTACAAAAAGTGGGATCTATGTCTAGACAGGCGACAAAAGTGGTCTTATAGTCAACTGCATGACCGAGAGCAACGGAGTACTGACACAACTCGAGATCGACCAGTGGCGGGACCGCAAGCGGCATCTGTGGTTGATGGGGCTGATCGCCCCGACCGCCCTCTTCGTGATGCTGCCGCTGGTGTGGGCGTTCAACCACTGGGGCTGGCACGCCGCGGCGCAGGTGCCGTTCTGGATCGGCCCGATCCTGCTGTACGTGCTGCTGCCCGCGCTGGACCTGCGCTTCGGGCCCGACGGGCAGAACCCGCCCGACGAGGTGATGGAGCGGCTGGAGAACGACAAGTACTACCGCCGGTGCACCTACGTCTACATCCCGTTCCAGTACGCCAGCGTCGTCCTCGGCGCCTACCTGTTCACCGCATCCGACCTGAGCTGGTTGGGCTTCGACGGTGGGCTGGGCTGGCCGGCCAAGATCGGGCTCGCGCTGTCGGTGGGGGTGCTCGGAGGGGTGGGCATCAACACCGCGCACGAGATGGGGCACAAGAAGGACGAACTCGAGCGCTGGCTGTCCAAGGTCACGCTCGCGCAGACGTGCTACGGCCACTTCTACATCGAGCACAACCGCGGCCACCACGTCCGCGTCGCCACCCCGGAGGATCCCGCATCGGCCCGCTTCGGCGAGACGTTCTGGGAGTTCCTGCCGCGCAGTGTGTACGGCAGCCTGAAGTCCTCGTGGGAGCTCGAGGCCAAGCGGCTCGAGCGGGCAGGCAAGAGCCCATGGCACTGGTCCAACGACGTGCTCAACGCATGGGCGATGTCGGTGGTGCTCTACGGCGTGCTGATCGCGGTGTTCGGCCTCGCGCTCATCCCGTACGTGATCATCTCCGCGGTGTTCGGCTTCACGCTGCTGGAGACCGTCAACTACCTGGAGCACTACGGCCTGCTGCGGCAGAAGACCGAGAGCGGCCGCTACGAGCGGTGCACGCCGGTGCACAGCTGGAACTCCGACCACATCGTGACCAACCTGTTCCTGTACCACCTGCAGCGCCACAGCGATCACCACGCCAACCCGACGCGGCGCTACCAGACGCTGCGCAGCATGGACGGCGCGCCGAACCTGCCCAGCGGCTACGCGTCGATGATTTCGCTGACGTACTTCCCGCCGCTGTGGCGCAAGGTGATGGACCACCGGGTGCTCGAGCATTACGACGGCGACATCACCAGGGTGAACGTGCACCCGCGGGTGCGGGACAAGGTGCTCGCTCGATACGGGGAGCCAGCCGCCACTGACTCTGCGCCCATGGCGCAAAAAAGCGAATGACGCGCGCCCTCAGCGCAGAGTCAACGACGAAAGGAATGAAATGACCGACTACAAACTGTTCGTCTGCGTGCAGTGCGGTTTCGAGTTCGACGAGCAGAAGGGCTGGCCCGAGGACGGCATCGCGCCGGGCACCCGATGGGACGACATCCCCGACGACTGGAGTTGCCCGGACTGCGGCGCGGCCAAGTCGGATTTCGAGATGGTCGAGGTCGCCCGTCCGTGACCGCTAGTCTCGCGGCTGTGACCGAGGGTCGAAGCGCGCCGCGCATCTCCTACGCCGAGGCGTCGAGGGTGCTGCTGCGCGATTCGATCCTCGACGGCATGCGCGACCTGTTGACCACGCGGGACTGGTCGTCGATCACGCTGTCGCACGTCGCGACCGCGGCGGGCATCAGCAGGCAGACCATCTACAACGAATTCGGGTCCCGGCAGGGCCTGGCCCAGGGGTACGCGATGCGGCTGGCCGACCGCCTTGTCGACGCGGTCGCCAACGCGATCACCGGCAACGTCGGCGACATCTACGCCGCGTTCCTGGAGGGCTTCAGGGACTTCTTCGCCCAGTCCGCCGCCGACCCGCTGGTCATCTCGCTGCTGTCCGGTGACACCAAGCCCGACCTGCTCCAGCTCATCACGACCGACAGCGGCCCGATCATCACGCACTGCTCCGGGCGGCTCACGTCCACCTTCACCAACAGCTGGGTGCGCGCCAGCGAGGAGGACGCGGGCGTGCTGGCGCGCGCGGTCGTCCGGCTCGCCATGAGTTACGTCTCGATGCCGCCCGAGGCCGACCACGATGTGGCCCGAGACCTGGCACGTCTCATGACGCCGTTCGCCGAACGGTACGGTGTCATCGAATCCGATTAGCCGCGGCTTGGGACAGCTGGGCGCGCGGGCTAATGTGTAACTAAGCTAACTAATTGCGCGCGAGATGAAGGACGACCATGACGACGACTGAGAACCGGCTGACCGCCGATGTCCGCAACGGCATCGACTTCAAGGTGGCGGATCTGTCCCTGGCCGAGTTCGGCCGCAAGGAGATCCGGCTGGCCGAGCACGAGATGCCGGGCTTGATGACACTGCGCCGCGAGTACGCCGACGTGCTGCCGCTGAAGGGTGCGCGCATCTCCGGCTCGCTGCACATGACGGTGCAGACGGCGGTGCTGATCGAGACGCTCGTCGCCCTCGGTGCCGAGGTCCGGTGGGCGTCGTGCAACATCTTCTCCACCCAGGACCACGCGGCGGCCGCGACGGTCGTCGGCCCGCACGGCACACCCGAGGAGCCCAAGGGCGTCCCGGTGTTCGCGTGGAAGGGCGAGAGCCTCGAGGAGTACTGGTGGGCCGCCGAGCAGATGCTGACCTGGCCCGGCGAGCCGGCCAACATGATTCTCGACGACGGCGGTGACGCCACCATGCTGGTGCTCAAGGGCGCCCAGTTCGAGAAGGCCGGCGTGGTGCCGCCGACCGAGGACGACGCCTCCGATGAGTACAAGGTGTTCCTCGCGCTCATCCGCGAGCGCTTCGAGAGCGACAAGACCAAGTGGACCAAGATCGCCGAGTCGGTTCAAGGGGTCACCGAGGAGACCACCACCGGCGTGCTCCGGCTGTACATGTTCGCCGCCGCGGGCGAACTGCAGTTCCCGGCCATCAACGTCAACGACTCGGTGACCAAGAGCAAGTTCGACAACAAGTACGGCACCCGGCACTCGCTGATCGACGGCATCAACCGCGGCACCGACGTGCTGATCGGCGGCAAGGCCGCTCTGGTGTGCGGCTACGGCGACGTCGGCAAGGGCTGCGCCGAGGCGCTCAAGGCGCAGGGTGCACGTGTCGCCGTCACCGAGATCGACCCGATCAACGCGCTGCAGGCGCTGATGGACGGCTTCGAGGTCAAGACCGTCGAAGAGGCCGTCGGCTGGGCGGACATCATCATCACCGCCACCGGCAACCAGGGCATCATCACCCTCGAGCACATGAAGTCGATGAAGCATCAGGCGATCCTCGGCAACATCGGCCACTTCGACGACGAGATCGAGATGGCGCGCCTCGAGAAGGACCCGAAGGTCCGCCGGATCAACATCAAGCCGCAGGTCGACGAGTTCGTCTTCGAGGACGGCCACTCGATCATCGTGCTGAGCGAGGGCAGGCTGCTGAACCTCGGAAATGCCACCGGTCACCCGTCGTTCGTGATGAGCAACAGCTTCTCCAACCAGGTGATCGCGCAGATCGAGCTGTGGACCAAGAACGACGAATACGACAACGAGGTGTACCGGCTGGCCAAGCATCTCGACGAGAAGGTGGCGCGGATTCACGTCGAGGCGCTCGGCGGCACGCTGACCAAGCTCACGAAGGAGCAGGCCGAGTACATCAACGTCGACGTCGACGGCCCGTACAAGCCCGAGCACTACCGCTACTGATTCGTCGGGTGATTCACGTCGCGCTGGGCTAGCGTCACGCTTCATGCGTGACGTCGGCACCGCGGTGATGTTCGATATGCGTGCACCCGCGTGGGGCACGCCGACCAGTGAGTTGTACCGCGCTGCGATCGAGATGGCGTCGTTCGTAGATGCCATTGGGGTGGACCGCATCGGCTTGATGGAGCACCACGGCTCCGATGACGGCTATCTGCCACAGCCGTTCACGTTGGCGGCGGCCATGGCAGCGGTGACGCAGGACGTCCGTTTCCTGCTCGGCGCAGTGCTGTTGCCGCTGCACGATCCGGTGTTGGTGGCTGAGCAGATTGCGATCACGGACCTCGTTTCGAATGGGCGACTGAACGTCATCGTCGGCGCCGGGTATGTGCCGTTCGAGTTCGCGACCTTTCGCAAGTCGTTGAAAGACCGTGCGAAGCTGATGGATTCGGGTATCGACACCATCCTGCGCGCGTTGCGCGGCGAGCGATTCGAGGCCGACGGCCGCCCGGTATTCGTCCGGCCGCTGCCGGTGCAGAAACCGGAGGACATAATCCTGGTGGGCGGGGGCGTGCCCGCCGCGGCAAAGCGGGCGGCGCGCTTCGGGCTGGGCTTCGGGCCGATCTCGGGCGAACTCGTGGACCTCTATCTCGAGGAGTGCCGCAACCTAGGTCAGGCGCCCCGTGAATATTTTCGCCCGGCAGGAGGGCCGCTCAGCATCCACCTCTGTGAGGACCCGGAACAGGGCTGGGCCGCCATCGAACGCCACGCCGTCTATGTCATCGGCGAGTATGCGAAGTGGGCCGAGCAGGAGGGCGACGCGTCGACGTCGCCGTTCGCCGGGCTGACCGATCCGACGGTGCTGCGCCAGCTGGGCCTGTTCGCGGCGTGGACGCCCGACCAGTTGCTCGCGAAACTGCCCGAGATGCCCGATCATTCGACGTTCGCCTTCCAGCCGCTTCTTGGCGGGCTGTCGCCCGAAGAGGGCTGGAAGAGCCTGAAACTGCTCGAGCAGACAGTGCCCAAGCTCAAACAAGCGATCACGGCACTGGACTGACCCTGTTAGCGTCCTCTCCGTGGGTCGGGGAGTCGTGGGGGTTCTGCTTGCGCTGCTGTTGATCGGATCCATCGGCGTCGCCCCTTCCGGACACGCCGACGATCCGACGAACGACGCCCACGACCCGTACTTCAACGAGGACGAGTATCAGGCGTTCTACACGCCGCCGGACCCGTTGCCTCCCGGCGCAGCAGGCGACCTGATCCGCACCGAGCCGTCGCGGCTTGTGCTCGAACCGTCCGGCCAGCTCGGCATGATCATGGCCGACGCCACTCGAATCATGTACCGCAGCACCGATGTTCGCGGTAACCCGATGGCGGTGACCGGCACCTACTTCGAACCGCACAACGACTGGCCCGGCGGTGGCCCTCGTCCGCTGCTGGTGTACGGGCCCGGCACCCAGGGCCAGGGCGACCAGTGCGCACCGTCGCGGCAGTTCAACCAGGGCATCCACTGGCGGCCCTACCTCGACCTCGCGTTCAACTACGAGGAGTTGTTCGTCTCGACGATGGTCGCGCGCGGATTCGCGATCGTGATGACCGACTACCAGGGCCTCGGCACACCGGGGCTGCACACCTACGTCGGCCGCGTGCCGCAGGGCAACGCGATGCTCGACGCCGCCCGCGCCGCGAAGAAACTGCCGGACACGTCGTTGGACCCCGAAGGGCCGCTGGCGTTCTGGGGCTACTCGCAAGGCGGGGGAGCGGCGGCGTCGGCGGCCGAACTGGCGTCGCAGTACGCCCCCGAGCTGAACGTCGTCGGCACCTATGCGGGTGCGCCGCCCGCCGACCTCAAGGAGTTGTTTCCCTACGCCGACGGCAGCGTCCTGGTCGGCGCGGTCGGATACGCGCTCAACTCGGTCATCACCGCCTACCCCGAACACGCCGACGCGATCCGGTCGAAGCTGACGCCGCGCGGCGAGGACTTCCTGTTCAAGGTCGCAGATCAATGCGTCGCGGAGACGCTGACGAAATTCATGTTCCGCCACCTGCAGCCCTACTTCACCGAGGACATCGACAAGCTGGTCGACGAGGAACCGTTCTCCGAACTGTTCGACGAGCAGAAGCTCGGTCGCTTCAGACCCAACGCGCCCGTGATGATCCTGAGCAACCGCTTCGATCCGTTGGTGCCGTGGACGGCGGCCAACCAGCTCGGCCGCGACTGGTGCGGGCGGGGCGCCGACGTCCAGTTCTGGACTAACGAGCAACCGCCGTTCCTCAACAAGGCGATCGTCAACCACGCCCTTCCGATGTTGGTCGACGGCGAGCGGGGGATGCAGTGGGTAGCCGACCGCTTCAACGGGGTGCCGACCACCCCCAACTGCGGTCAGTTCTAGGGCGTCGGGGTGGTGTTGGCGGTTCGGCAGGAAACCCGAAGGCAGCAAGGAGAGTTAGGCTCGCGCCGTGCTCATCGCAATCGAAGGTGTCGACGGGGCGGGCAAGCGCACGCTGACCGACGGGTTGCGCGCCTGCTTCAAGGCCGACGGCAAGACCGTCGCGAGCCTGGCGTTTCCGCGCTACGGGCAGTCGGCCCCCGCGGACATCGCCGCCGAGGCGCTGCACGGCGGGCACGGTGACCTCTCGACGTCGGTGCACGCCATGGCCGTGCTCTTCGCGCTCGACCGCGCCGACGCCCGCGACGAGATCGCGCTTCTGAGGCGCCAGTACGACGTGCTGATCCTGGACCGCTACGTGGCGTCCAACGCGGCCTACAGCGCCGCGCGCCTGCATCAGGACGCAGGCGGCAACGTGGTGGCCTGGGTCCGCGAGCTCGAGTACGAGCGGCTGCGGCTGCCCGCCCCCGACTGGCAGGTGCTTCTCAACGTGCCCGTCGAACTGGCGGCCGAACGGGCCGAGCACCGGGCGAACACCGAAGCCGACCGGACGAAGGACGCCTACGAGCGCGACGAAGGGCTGCAGCGGCGCACCGCCGAGGTCTACTCGGGGTTGGCCGCCGCCGACTGGGGCGGCCGGTGGCTGGTGGCCGACCCGGACGTCGAGGTGCCCAGCCTTGCCGCGTTATTGACCCGCTAGCCGACTCGCGGCGTTGCTAGCAGCGATTTATCGCTTCTTGGTGACACCATGGTCTCCATGAGGCAAAGGATTCTGGTCGTCGACGACGACCCTTCGCTCGCCGAGATGCTGACGATCGTACTGCGCGGTGAAGGGTTCGACACCGCCGTCATTGGCGACGGCACTCAGGCGCTCACCGCCGTACGTGAGCTGCGGCCCGATCTGGTCCTGCTGGACCTGATGTTGCCGGGCATGAACGGGATCGACGTGTGTCGCGTGCTGCGCGCCGACTCCGGTGTGCCGATCGTGATGCTGACCGCCAAGACCGACACCGTCGACGTGGTGCTCGGCCTGGAATCCGGCGCCGACGACTACGTGATGAAGCCGTTCAAGCCGAAGGAGCTCGTGGCCCGTGTGCGCGCCCGGCTGCGCCGCAACGAGGACGAGCCCGCCGAGATGCTCTCCATCGCCGATGTGGACATCGACGTACCTGCTCACAAGGTCACCCGGCAGGGCGAGCAGATTTCGCTGACACCGCTGGAATTCGACCTGTTGGTGGCGCTGGCACGCAAACCGCGGCAGGTGTTTACTCGTGATGTGCTACTCGAACAGGTGTGGGGCTATCGGCACCCGGCCGACACCCGTTTGGTGAACGTGCATGTCCAACGTTTGCGGGCCAAGGTCGAGAAGGATCCGGAGAACCCGCAGGTTGTGCTGACTGTTCGAGGAGTGGGATACAAGGCCGGACCTCCGTGACCTGTCACGGCTCAGCCGTGGTCATGACCTGTAACGGCTTGGCCGCCCGGCGGTCGCCGTGATCTTCAGTTCGAGGCGGCGCATTCATCGGCGTTCTGCACCACTGGTACGCGGATTGGGAGCGCTGGGTCGAGCGCTGAGCCTCGCCTGGCGGCGCTCCCTTCAATTGCGCGTGGTGACGCTGACGCTCGGGCTGTCACTGGCCGTGATCCTGGTGCTGGGCTTCGTGCTGACCAGCCAGATCACCGACCGCATCCTGGAGGTGAAGGTCCGCGCGGCCACCGAGGAGATCGAACGCGCGCGCAACACCGTCAGCGGCATCGTGGGTGGAGAGGAGACCCGGTCGCTGGACAGCAGCCTGCAGTTGGCGCGCAACACGCTCATCGACCGCAAGGCCGATGCGGGGGCCGGGCTCGCGGGCGCCTTCGACGCGGTGCTGGTCGTGCCCGGCGACGGCCCGCGCGCGGCGACCGCGGCGGGGCCGGTCGCCCAGGTCCCCAACGCGCTGCGCGACTTCGTGAAGGCCGGCCAGGTCAGCTACCAGTACGCAGGAGTGCGCACCGAGGGATTCGCGGGGCCCGCGCTGATCATCGGCACGCCGACGCCGTCGTCGAGGTCGACGGTCACCAACCTCGAGCTGTACCTCGTCTTCCCGCTGAACAACGAGGAATCCACCATCGCGCTGGTGCGCGGCACAATGGCCACCGGCGGCGTGGTGCTGCTGCTCATGCTGGCCGCCATCGCGCTGATCGTCGCCCGCCAGATCGTGCTGCCGGTGCGCTCGGCGTCGCGGATCGCCGAACGCTTTGCCGACGGCCACCTCGCCGAGCGGATGCCCGTGCGCGGCGAGGACGACATGGCGCGGCTGGCGGTGTCCTTCAACGACATGGCCGAGAGCCTGCAGCGCCAGATCACCCAGCTGGAGGAGTTCGGCAACCTGCAGCGCCGGTTCACCTCCGACGTCAGCCACGAACTGCGCACCCCGCTGACGACCGTGCGGATGGCCGCCGACCTGATCCACGACCACAGCGACGAGCTCGAACCGGCGCTCCGGCGGTCCACCGAGCTGCTCGTCAGCGAGCTCGACCGGTTCGAGATGCTGCTCACCGACCTGCTGGAGATCTCCCGGCACGACGCCGGTGTCGCCGAGCTGTCGGTCGAGGCCGTTGATTTGCGCGACACCGTGCGGAGCGCGCTGAACAACGTGGGCCACCTCGCCGACGACGCCCAGATCGACCTCATCGTCGACATGCCGACCGACGAGGTGATCGCCGAGGTCGACCCGCGCCGGGTGGAGCGGATCCTGCGCAACCTGATCGCCAACGCTATCGACCACGCCGAGAGCAAACCGGTGCGGATCAGGATGGGCGTCGACGAGGACACGGTCGCCGTCACCGTCCGCGACTACGGCGTCGGGCTGCGCCCCGGCGAGGAGAAGCTGGTGTTCAGCAGGTTCTGGCGGTCCGACCCGTCGCGGGTCCGCCGCTCCGGCGGCACCGGCCTCGGTCTCGCGATCAGCATCGAGGACGCCAGGCTGCATCAAGGCAGGCTGGAGGCGTGGGGCGAACCCGGCAAAGGCGCGTGCTTCCGGCTGACCCTGCCGCTGGTTCGCGGGCACAAGGTGACGACGAGCCCGCTTCCGCTGAAACCGGTTGGCCGGGAACGCAAATCACGCGAGGCCCGCGAGAGGCAACCGGCGGGGGAGTCCGCGTGACACGCATCCTCGCGCGCGCGGCGGCGCTGTTGGCGTGCGCGGTGATATCGGCGGGGTGTGCGGGGGTGCCGAGTTCGTCGGCGCCGCAGGCCATCGGCACCGTCGACCGTCCTGCCCCACCGAGCCTGCCCACACCGACGCCCGACATGGAACCCGATGTGCTGCTGCGGGAGTTCCTCAAGGCCACCGCCGACCCGTCCAACCGGCATCTGGCCGCCCGCCAGTTCCTCACCGAGTCGGCCTCCAACGAATGGGACGACGCGGGCAGCGCGCTGCTCATCGACCGGGTGGTGTTCGTCGAAACGCGGGCATCCGAACGGGTTTCGGTCAGCATGCGCGCCGACATCCTCGGTTCGCTGTCCGACATCGGGGTGTTCGAGACCGGCGAGGGCGCCCTGCCCGACCCCGGTCCGATCGAACTGGTGAAGACGTCGGGCGGCTGGCGCATCGACCGGTTGCCGAACGGCGTCTTCCTGGACTGGCAGCAGTTCCAGGAGACCTACAAGCGCAGCACGTTGTACTTCGCCGATCCGACCGGCAAGACGGTGGTTCCCGACCCGCGGTATGTCGCGGTGTCCGATCCCGACCAGCTGGCCACCGAACTCGTCACCAAGCTGGTCGCGGGCCCGCGTCCGGAGATGGCCAACACCGTGCGCAATTTGCTCGGGCCTCCGCTGAGGCTGCGGGGGCCGGTCACCCGTGCCGACGGCGGCAAGATGGGCGTCGGACGCGGCTACGGCGGCGCGCGCATCGATCTGGAGAACCTGTCGACCACCGATCCGCACAGCAGGCAACTGCTTGCCGCACAGGTCATCTGGACGCTGTCGCGGGCCGGCATCAACGGGCCGTACGTCATCAACGCCGACGGCGCGGCGCTCGATGACCGGTTCGCCGACGGGTGGCAGACGTCTGACGTCGCGGCCACCGACCCCGGCGCCGCCGACGGCGCCGCCGCCGGATTGCACGCGCTGGTCGGCGGGTCGATGGTGGCGCTCGACGGTCAGCGCGCGCCCCGGGTGCCCGGACCGTTCGGCGCGACACCGAACCAGACCGGCGCCGCCGTATCGCGAAGCGGGCAGGAAGCGGCCTCGGTGGTGACGCTCAACGCCGGTGCGCCGGATATGGCGTCGTCGCTGTGGGTGGGTCCGATCGGCGGAAACCCGTTGCAGGCCATGGACGGTCGTACGTTGTCGCGGCCGACCTGGTCGTTGGACAACGCGGTGTGGGTGGTCGTCGACGGCAACACCGTTGTGCGCACCGTGCAGGACGCCTCAGGTCAGCCGGGCCGCATCCCCGTCGACTCCACGGCGGTGTCCACCCGATTCCCCGGACCGATCGCCGATCTGCAACTCTCGCGGGACTCCACCCGCGCGGCGATGGTGATCGAGGGTCAGGTGATCCTCGTCAGCGTCGAGCAGACTCCCGGCGGCGGCTACGCGCTGACCTACCCGCGGCGGCTGGGGTTCGGGCTGAAGAACACCGTGGTGTCGCTGGCCTGGCGCACCGGTGACGACATCGTCGTCAGCCGCACCGACCCACAGCACCCTGTCTCTTACGTGAACCTCGACGGCGTGAACTCCGACGGCCCGAGCCGCAATCTGGCGATGCCGGTGGGGGCCGTGGCCGCAAGCCCGTCCACGGTGTACGTCGCCGATGCCCGCGGCATTCTGCAGCTTTCCGGCTCCTCGGCGGAGAACGACCCCCGCTGGGTCGAGGTCCGGCCGCTGATGGCACCCGGCGCCATCCCTGTTCTTCCCGGCTGAACCGCGGCGATTTCGCCGTTGGGCAGACAAATCGTCTCCGGTGTCCTTTGCTGGGTGCAAGGCCCAGCCCGCCGAGAGGATTCGCCATGCCCTTCGATGATCTGCAGCTTCCACGACAACACGTGATTCGCGGAGCCGGTCTGGTGCTGACCGCAGGCGCGCTCGCGGCCTGCGGCTCGGGCGAGGAGAAACCCGCCGCTGACGGTGGTGACTCGTCGGCGTCGGCGTCGGAGCCTGCGCCTGCCGCGGCGGCCGACGGTGCGATCGCCAAGACGGCCGACGTGCCTGTCGGCTCCGGCGTGATCGTCGACGACGTCGTCATCACCCAGCCCGCGGCAGGCGAGTTCAAGGGGTTCTCCTCGACGTGCACGCACAAGGGCTGCGCGGTGAACAAGGTCGCCGACGGCACCATCGACTGCCCCTGCCACGGCAGCAAGTTCAACCTCGACGGAACGGTTGCCAAGGGGCCCGCCACCGAGCCGCTCGAGGCGAAAGCGATCGCGGTTCAGGGCGATTCGATCGTGCTGGGGTAGCCGATCAGGTCGAGCTGACGCCCGGGATGCGGCCTTCGCGGAACGCCTCCACGAAGTGCCGCTGGTCCTCGCGCACCGTCTTGGCGTACTCGAGCCCGAATTCGACCATGTCGTCGACGAATTCGTCGTCGCGGTCGTCGATCAGCTCGGTGATCGCGTCCTCGGTCTGGAAGTCGACGAGCTCCTGATCGCTGTCGGCGTCCCCGACGCAGTGCACCTTGGCGACGGCACGGCCGAGTTGCTCGATCACCTCGGTCAGCTCGTCGGGCTCGGTCAGCTCGGTCCAGTCCAGGTCGGCCTCGTACGGCGACAGCTCGGCGACCACGAAGCCGACGCCGTCGAGTTCGGTGTAGCCCAGCAGCGGATCAGCGTGCGCCTGCAGCGCGCGCTGCGACACCGCGGTGCGGTGCCCGTGGTGTTTGAAATACGAGTGCACGGCCTCGTCGTCGACGACGCGGCTTGGCGCCGCGACGTTGCCCTGCTTCATCGAGAGCACGATGTCGTTGTCGTGTGCCTGGTTGAAGCCTTCGATCAGCACGTTGTAGCTGGGCAGGCCCGCGCTGCCGATCCCGAACCCGGTCCGCCCGACGATGTCTTTGACGTCGTAGGCGATCTCGCGGAACTTCTTGCCCTTCGGGATGGTGTCCTGGTAGGCCTCGAATGCGGCGTTGACCTTGTCGTACTCGCCTGAGTCGAGCCTGCGCACGCCTGCGCTGTCGCGGAACCGGCGCTCCGACTCGTCGACGTGGGTCATCCGGTCGAGCATCGAGTTGCGTGTCGACATCCTGGCGGTGTCCAACGCGACACGAACGGCGCCCTTGGCGGTGTCGAGGTTGAGCGAGAAACTCGCGTCGTCGTCGGTCTGGCGGAACCACCGAACCTGGTCCAGGTAGGACCGGATGAAGGTCGTGTTCAGATCGCTGATCACCTTGTCGGACAGCGCTTTCTGCCAGCACATCAGCGCCACGCTGGCGACGAACCGCTGCAGGTCCCAGGTGAAGTGCCCGACGAACGCCTCGTCGAAGTCGTTGACGTCGAAAATCAGCTTGCCCGCGCCGTCCATGTAGGTGCCGAAGTTCTCCGCGTGCAGGTCGCCCTGGATCCACACCCGGCCGGTTCGTTCGTCGGCCCATCGGTCGTCGCGGCCGGCGACGTCGGCGTAGAACACGCACGCGCTGCCGCGGTAGAACGCGAACGGGTCGGCGGCCATTTTGCGGAACTTGGTGCGGAAGGCGTCCGGGTCCGCCTTCATCAGGTCGTCGAACGCGTTGACGAGGGAATCGACGATGAAGGCTTCGCGATCGGACATCCCTAGTGAGTACCCAGACATCGCCTCGGCGAAATCTGCGCGCGGGTCGCTTTGACCGTGGTCCCGAGAGCCCTGGCGCAGATCTCGCGTGGGGGTTGACGTCTGCGCTCCTATTCGCTAGTTTGCAAATATGCGAAATAACGAAGCCGGCGATCAGGTGGGGCGGCTGCTGCAGACGCTGAAGGCAGTCGCCAGCCCGGTGCGGCTGGAGGCCCTGTCCTTGCTGAAGGACCCGGTCGGCAACTTCCCCCCGCAGACCGATGGCGACCTGGTTCGCGACGGCGTCTGCGCCGACTTCATCCGCGACAGGCTGGGCATCGCGCCCGCAACCGCGTCCCGCCACCTGACGCTGCTGACCGAAGCCGGGCTCTTGATTGCGACGCGCAAGAAGGGGTGGACCTTCTATCGCCGCGACGAATCGGCGATCCGTCGGTTCGCACAGGCCGTTGAGGCGCAGCTGTGACGAGCGCGCCGGTGAACCTCGCCTACAGCCACGTCGACGTGTTCAGCCCAGTTCCGTTCGGCGGCAACAGCCTTCCGGTCTTCTGCGACGCCGCGGACCTGGGCGGCGAACAGATGCTGCGGATCACTCAGGAGTTGCGGCACTTCGAGACGATCTTCCTTCGACCAACCGACGATCCCGACACCGTCAAGGCGCGCATCTTCGACCTCTTCTCCGAACTGCCCTTCGCGGGGCATCCGATCATCGGTGCCGCGGCGGTATTGCACCAGCGGGCACAGGTCACCGGCGCGCACCGCTGGCGCTTCGAACTGGCAAGCAAGACAGTCGAAGTCGAAACGGTGCTGGCGGCGGGCCACTGCTCGGGCTGGCTGAACCAGGGCAGCCCGGAGTTCCTCGGCACCGTCACCGACCGGACGCACGTCGCGCGCGCCGTCAACCTCTCGGAGGCCGACCTCGATCCCGCCCTGCCGATGGAGGTGGTGAGCACCGGACTGCGCTACCTGATCGTGCCGGTGCGGACCGGCGCACTCGAGAAGGCGCGGATCACGAGCGACATCACCGAACTGCTGCACGGCTTCGGCGCCCAGTTCGCGGTCCTGCTCGACGAATCCAACGTCGAAGTGCGGCACTGGAACAATGACGGGATCGTCGAGGACGTGGCCACCGGCAGTGCCGCGGGAACCATCGGGGCTTACCGGCTACGGCACGGAATGGTCCGCGGCGGAGAGACGTTCACGATCGCCCAGGGCCGCTTCACCGGCCGCCCGAGCGTGCTGTCGGTGCGTCCGGAGGGCGATCGCAACCGCGTCGAAGCCGTCAGCGTCGGCGGCGATGTCGCCTTCGTCGGACACGGCGCCATCGAATGCCTGCCGTCGTGAGTACACGCATGGTCGATGCGGAAACCCTGCGCAGCAGCGTGGGTTTCGATGATCTGGTGGAGCCCGTCGCACAGGCCTTCGCCGAGACCAGCGCGGGCCTGGCGGACAACGGCCTGATCGCGATGTTCCCCGCCGAGCGCCCCGAGCTGGGCGACGTCTACGTCAAGACGGGCAGCCTGGCAGGCCACGCCGTCTACATCGTCAAGGTGTCGCCGTGGTTTCGGGTGAACCTTCGACGCGGCGCAACCCCAGGGCGGTTTCGTCGCCGTCTTCGACAGCGACACGGGGCGAACGCTCGCCCTGCTGCACGACGAGCACTACCTGTCCGACATCCGGACCGCCGCTGCGGGAGCGGTCGCCGCGCGGATGCTCGCACCAGCGGTCGTCAATACCGTCGCGGTGCTCGGTGCGGGCGTGCAGGCCTATTGGCAGCCGCTGGCGCTCTATCGTGAACGGCCCTTCGCACGGCTGTCGATCTGGGCGCGCAGCATGCCGAAAGCCGAGGCGCTGCGCAGGCGGCTGAGCGACGCACTGCCCAGTGTGGAGATCGATTGCGCGACTGACATCGAAACCGCCGTCCGCAGCGCCGACGTCCTGATCACGGCAACGCAGGCGCGCGAGCCGCTGGTGCAGGGGCAGTGGCTGCGCGAGGGTACGCACGTGACGGCCGTCGGCGCCGACGACGCCACCAAATGCGAACTCGACGCGACGGCGCTGCGACGCGCGAAAGTCTTCGTCGACACGCGCGAGACCGCTGAGGCCAACGGCGACGTGCACCGCGCAATTCGCGACGGGCGCTACTCGATCGACGACATATCCGGCGAACTCGGCGAGGTGATATCCGGCCGGGTCGCCGGCCGCACGGCCGACGATGACGTCACCGTCGCCAAGCTGGTGGGGATCGGCGCGCAGGATCTGGTCGCGGCCGAGGTGGTGCTGGCGAAGCTGGACGCAGGCCGGTAGCACCGACCTGTCAGCCATCGCGACCACACTGACTGTGTGCTCGATCTGGTTCTGCCGCTGGAGTGCGGTGGCTGCGGCGCACCGTCGGTCAGGTGGTGCGCCGCGTGTGCGTGGCACCTGCGCGTCCGTCCCGACGAACCGCACCTGATCACACCGCGCGTGCAGCCCGGCGTGCCCGTCTTCTCGCTCGGCCGGTACGCAGGCCCTCGGCGCAGCGCGATCGTGGCGGTCAAGGAGCACGGCCGCGCCGACCTGGTCGGTCCGCTCGGCGCCGCGCTGCGGGGCGGGCTGCGCCAACTGCTGGCCTGGGGACTGCTGAGCGCGCCGCTGACCGTCATCCCGGCGCCCACCCGCCGGTCGGCGGCCCGTAGGCGGGGCGGCGACCCCGTCACCCGGATAGCGCTGGCCGCCACATCGGGCGGTCACGGCGTGGCCGTCGCGCCGACGCTGCGCATGAAGGCCCTGGCCCGGGACTCGGTCGGGCTCTCCGGCGCGGCGAGGCAGCGAAACGTCGCGGGCCGGGTCGTGCAGACGGCATGCGTGCCCGACGGAGACGTCGTCGTGGTCGACGACATCGTCACCACCGGGGCCACCGCCTTCGAAGCGGTGCATGTCCTGCAGACAGCGGGCGCCCGCGTCGTCGCCGTCCTCGCCCTTGCCAACGCCTGAGCTCTGCAGGCAAACACCTCAACCCGTGACGGAGCGGCCAATTTCGGTCGGATCAAACCCGCGTGAAGAACTGAAAACAGTAGGCCAAATTACTGGCACTACTAGGTGAACACGGACTACCTTTGGGGCCAACATCCGTGAACACCACACGGCGACGCTCAACACGATGCGTCATCCATCGCCCAGCGGTAGGAGGTGACTGATCGACACCTCGTACCGGCGAGCGGCGACACAACAAGCCCCCTCCGGTGCGGTTTCTGCCAGATAGGCACGCAGTGCGCGTGCGACGCGAAAGAGAAACGAGTCGCCAAGCATGTCAATCCGTTCCATGGAAACCGACCGCTCGATGATCGTGGAAGACACCAAGCCCGCGCCCGCGCCGAACGCGGAGGTCGTGGTCAAGGGCCGCAACGTCGAAATTCCCGATCATTTCCGCATCTACGTCTCTGAGAAGCTCGCTCGCCTCGAGCGGTTCGACCGCACCATCTACCTCTTCGACGTCGAACTCGACCACGAACGCAATCGTCGCCAGCGCAAGAACTGTCAGCATGTGGAGATCACCGCCCGTGGCCGCGGTCCGGTCGTGCGGGGCGAGGCCTGCGCCGACAGCTTCTACGCCGCCCTCGAGTCGGCGGTCTGCAAACTCGAGAACCGCCTCCGGCGCTCCAAGGACCGCCGCAAGGTGCACTACGGGGACAAGACCCCCGTGTCGCTCGCCGAGGCCACCAAGATCTCGGACCCCGAGGCCTTCGTCGCCCCCACAGACTCCCAATCGGCCGAACCGCAAGACGGCGTCGAGGTCCACGAACCCGGACAGGTCGTGCGCACCAAGGAACACCCCGCCACGCCGATGACCGTCGACGACGCGCTCTACGAAATGGAACTGGTCGGTCACGACTTCTTCCTGTTCCACGACAAAGAGAGCGACAAGCCGTGCGTCGTCTATCGCAGGCACGCCTACGACTATGGTCTGATTCGCCTGGCCTGACGCCCGGGTGGGCGCATTCGACCAGCCACTTCGGCGTGTCACCTAGGATGGATGGGACTCTGATACGCGACGGGATCCATCAACCCACAGGGGAAACAAGCCGTGCTCGATAAGTTGCTGCGTTTCGGTGAAGGCCGCATGGTCAAGCGCCTCAAGCGGGTGGCTGACTATGTCAACACCTTGTCCGACGACGTCGAGAAGCTCTCCGACGCCGAACTGCGCGCCAAGACCGACGAGTTGAGGAAGGCCTACGCCGACGGCACGGATCTAGACGACCTGATGCCTGAGGCGTTCGCGGTGGCACGGGAAGCCGCCTGGCGCGTTCTCGACCAGCGGCCGTACGACGTGCAGGTGATGGGCGGGGCGGCCCTGCACTTCGGCAACGTCGCCGAGATGAAGACCGGTGAGGGCAAGACGCTGACGTGTGTGCTGCCCGCCTATCTCAACGCGCTGTCGGGCAAGGGCGTCCACGTCGTCACCGTCAACGACTACCTGGCCAAACGCGACAGCGAATGGATGGGCCGCGTGCACCGCCTCCTCGGCCTCGAGGTCGGGGTGATCCTGGGCCAGATGACACCCGACGAGCGGCGGGTCGCCTACAACGCCGACATCACCTACGGCACCAACAACGAGTTCGGGTTCGACTACCTGCGCGACAACATGGCCCACTCCACCGAGGAGATGGTGCAGCGCGGCCATGCGTTCGCCGTGGTCGACGAGGTCGACTCGATCCTCATCGACGAGGCCCGCACGCCGCTGATCATCTCGGGGCCTGCCGACGGGTCGTCGAACTGGTACTCCGAGTTCGCGCGGCTGGCGCCGCTGATGGACAAGGACAAGCACTACGAGGTCGACCTGCGCAAGCGCACCATCGGCGTCAGCGAGCTGGGTGTCGAGTTCGTCGAGGACCAGCTCGGCATCGACAACCTCTACGAGGCCGCCAACTCGCCGCTGGTGAGCTACCTGAACAACGCCATCAAGGCCAAAGAGCTGTTCATGCGCGACAAGGACTACATCGTTCGCGACGGCGAGGTCGTGATCGTCGACGAGTTCACCGGCCGTGTGCTGGTCGGCCGCCGCTACAACGAGGGCATGCACCAGGCCATCGAGGCCAAGGAGAACGTCGAGATCAAGGCCGAGAACCAGACCCTGGCCACCATCACCCTGCAGAACTACTTCCGCCTCTACGACAAGCTCGCGGGAATGACCGGCACCGCCCAGACCGAGGCCGCCGAGCTGCACGAGATCTACAAGCTCGGCGTGGTGTCGATCCCGACCAACAAGCCGATGATCCGTGCCGACCAGTCCGACCTGATCTACAAGACCGAAGAGGCCAAGTACATCGCGGTCGTCGACGACGTCGCCGAGCGCTACGAGAATGGCCAGCCGGTGCTGATCGGCACCACCAGCGTGGAGCGGTCGGAGTACCTGTCGCGGCAGTTCACCAAGCGGCGCATCCCGCACAACGTGCTGAACGCGAAGTTCCACGAGCAGGAGGCGGGCATCATCGCCGAGGCCGGCCGCCGCGGCGCCATCACCGTCGCCACCAACATGGCGGGCCGCGGCACCGACATCGTGCTCGGCGGCAACGTCGACTTCCTCGCCGACAAGCGGCTGCGCGAGCGGGGGCTCGACCCCGTCGAGACCCCGGACGAGTACGACGCCGCGTGGCACGAGCTGCGTCCGCGGGTGAAGGACGAAGCCGCGGCCGAAGCCGAGGAGGTCATCGCCGCGGGCGGGCTGTACGTGCTGGGCACCGAGCGCCACGAGTCGCGTCGCATCGACAACCAGCTGCGCGGTCGCTCCGGCCGCCAGGGCGACCCGGGTGAGTCGCGGTTCTACCTGTCGCTGGCCGACGAGCTGATGCGACGGTTCAACGGCGCCGCCCTCGAGTCGCTGCTGACCCGGCTGAGCCTGCCCGACGACGTGCCGATCGAGGCGAAGATGGTCAGCAGGGCCATCAAGAGCGCGCAGACCCAGGTCGAGCAGCAGAACTTCGAGATCCGCAAGTACGTGCTGAAGTACGACGAAGTGATGAACCAGCAGCGCAAGGTCATCTACGCCGAGCGGCGGCGCATCCTCGAGGGCGAGAACCTCAAGGAGCAGGCACACGGGATGCTCGTCGACGTCATCACCGCCTACGTCAACGGCGCCACCGCCGAGGGCTACTCGGAGGACTGGGACCTCGAAACGTTGTGGACGGCGCTGAAGACGCTGTACCCGGTCAGCATCGACCACCACGACCTGATCGACTCCGACGCGATCGGCGAGCCCGGCGAGCTGACCCGCGAGGAGCTGCTCGACGCGTTGATTTCAGACGCCGAGCGGGCCTACGACGCGCGCGAGAAGCAGCTCGAGCAGCTCGCCGGCGAGGGCGCGATGCGCCAGCTGGAGCGCAACGTGCTGCTCAACGTCGTCGATCGCAAGTGGCGCGAGCACCTCTACGAGATGGACTACCTCAAAGAGGGCATCAACCTGCGTGCCGTCGCGCAGAAGGACCCTGTGGTCGAGTACCAGCGCGAGGGCTACGACATGTTCAACGGCATGCTCGACGCGATGAAGGAGGAGGCGGTCGGCTTCCTGTTCAACGTCACCGTCGAGGCGGTGCCGCCTACGCCGGCCGCACAGGTGGCGCCCGTCGCGGCGCCGACCGGTCTCGCCGAGTTCGCCGAGGAGGCGGCCGCGAAGGCGCAGCAGAGCGGAGTCGCGACCAAGGAACGTCAGCAGCCGGCAGCGTTGCGCACCAAGGGAATCGACGATGACGCGCCTCCGCTGACCTACACCGGGCCGTCTGAGGACGGTTCCGCGCAGGTGCAGCGTCAGGGCGCCAACGGCGGCAACGGCAACGCGAGGCACGCGGCGCCGAGCAGGCGTGAGCGCCGCGAGGCCGCCCGCAGGCAGGCGAAGGCGGGCAAGAAGGGTTAGTCGCTGCGCTAGTCGGACGTCAGCCGATCTGGAGGGCCACCACCCGCCAGCGGCCGTCGACGGCCTCGATGCGGCCCGCGATGGCGCGGACGCGTACGCCGCGCGTGTACGTCGCGAACACTTCGGCGGCGCTCGCCTGCGGCGGGTCGTGTTCGTCGACCGCAGCGGTGCGCAGTCGCACCCGCTGCAGCACCGCCGCCTTGTCGGGCGCTGCGCTGCGGGTCAGCGTGAAGACCATGTCCAAAAGCGGCGGCGTCAGCATCGGCCGCAGCGCAGCGATCGGCCTGCGCCGGTCGATCACCTCCAGCACCCGGCGCAGCGCCGCATCGGTGAACTGGCAGGCCGCCGCGGGAGGCGCGACGGCTCCGGTGCGCTCGGCGGGCCGCAGCGGTCGCCGGGTCGGACGGTGCAACATCGAAGGCGTCGGAGCGGGGCACGGGGCCGCGGCGACGGCCACGTCGAACGGCGCGGGCTCGTAGTCGACGACAGGCGCGGTAAGCGCGCCGGCTTCGAAGGGAATCTGCGATGCGGTCAACGGACCTCCCCAGCACTCGGTCAGGCACACGGTGGTCGTCTGCTGGAGAGGAACAGACACGTCCATGATCCCATGGTTGAAGGGGCCGACACGCACCCGTGATGCGCATCGACAGAATCGGCGGTTACCGTGTCGGGGGTTCGACGAGTGTCGACGCACACGCCTAAGGGGAGGAGTGGCGCCGCAAAATGGTGACCAGGTTGTCGGTGTCTGATGCGTCGTTCTTCGGCCTGGAGAACTCCTCGACGCCGATGTACGTCTCCTCGCTGTCGATCCTCCGCAAGCCGCGCAACGGGCTGAGCTACGAAACCCTGCTCGCGACCGTCGAGCAGCGGTTGCCGCAGATTCCGCGTTACCGGCAGAAGGTGCGCGAGGTGACGCTCGGGCTGGCGAGGCCGGTGTGGATCGACGACCGCGACTTCGACATCACCTACCACATTCGCAGGTCGGCGCTGCCCTCTCCGGGCAGTGACGCACAACTGCACGAGCTCGTTGCCCGGCTGGGTTCGCGCGCGCTGGACAAGACCAGGCCGCTGTGGGAGATGTACCTCGTCGAAGGGCTGGCCGGGAACCGGCTGGCGATCTACACGAAGTCGCATCAGGCCCTCGTCAACGGGATGACCGCGGTCGAGATCGGCCATGTGATCGCAGACCGTACGCAGAAGCCGCCGCAGTTCGGTGAGGACATCTGGATTCCGGCCCGCGAGCCCGGCGACGCCCAGCTGGTGATCGGGGCCGTCGGCGAGTGGATCGCCCGGCCCGGCGCTCAGCTGGGGGCCGTGCGCTCGGCGATCACCGGGGTGGCAACCAACTCAGGACAGATGGCCGAAACCGCCCGTCGGTTCACCGCCGCGGCAAAGACTTTCGCCAGGAGTAGCGCGCCGTCCAGCCCGCTGAACACCAAGGTGTCGCGCAATCGCCGGTTCACCGTCGCCAGCGCGAAGCTGGAGGACTATCGCCACCTGCGGGCCCGCTACGACTGCGACGTCAACGACGTGGTGCTGGCGGTGATCGCGGGGGCGTTGCGCAATTGGCTGCTGTCTCGCGGTGAGCCGGTGGCGCCGACGACGACCGTGAGGGCGATGGCGCCGATGTCGGTGTATCCGGAGGATGAACTCGATACGTCGGGCCCAGGTCAGGCGATCAGCGAGGTCTCGCCGTTCCTCGTCGACCTTCCCGTCGGCGAGGGCAATGCGGTGGTGCGGCTGTCGCAGATTGCTCACATGACGGAGTCGCATCCGACGGCGGCCGCCCTTGTGGACGCCAGAACCATCGTGACGCTGTCCGGTTTCGCGCCGCCTACCCTGCACGCCATGGGAATTCGGGTGGCAACCACCTTCCCGGCCAGACAGTTCAACCTGCTGATCACCAATGTGCCCGGCGCCCAGAGGCAGATGTACATCGCGGGCACCAAGCTGCTCGAGACTTATGCGGTGCCGCCGCTGCTGGACAGCCAGGTATTGGCGATCGGTGTCACGTCCTACAACGGGATGCTGTACTTCGGCATCAACGCCGACCGCGATGCGATGAGCGACGTCGACGTCCTGCCGTCCCTGCTGCGCGAGGCGCTCGACGAATTGCTCGAAGCCGCCCAGTAACACGATCGTTGCGTCCCGAGGGTTGACGGGTGCCGTCAACGGGTTTCGAATGAATTCACCATGACAATCAGCTCTGAGTCTCCTGATACGTCCCAAGACCCCGCCGCGGCGCCTGTATCCGCCAACGGGAAGCCGGCGACGCATCCGATCTTCGCGGTGCCGATCGACGACGAGGCGCACATCCGCAACCGCGGTCTGGACAAGGTGGTCTTCGGCGTCACCGCCGTGATCGCGCTCGGGTTCCTGGTGTGGGGCTTTCTCAGCACGGAGACCCTGGCCAGCGCTTCGGGTAGCGCGCTGGGCTGGATCATGGACAACACCGGCTGGCTGTTCGCGCTGACCGCGTCCGGGTTCGTCGTCTTCGTGCTGTGGCTGGCGCTCGGCAAGTTCGGCAGCATCCCGCTCGGCTGCGACGACGAGGAACCCGAGTTCCGCACCATCTCGTGGGTGGCGATGATGTTCAGCGCGGGCATGGGCATCGGCCTGATGTTCTTCGGCGTCGCCGAGCCGCTCACCCACTTCGCGACGCCGCCGCCGGGCACGGGCGCCCCCGGTAACCCCGAAGCGGTGCAGACCGCGATGGCGACGACGCTGTTTCACTGGACCCTGCATCCGTGGGCGATCTACGCGGTGGTGGGGCTGGCGATCGCGTACGGCGTCTACCGGCGGGGCCGCATGCAGCTGATCAGCTCCGCGTTCGAGCCGCTTCTCGGCAAGCGCGCCAGCGGGATGGGCGGCAAGGTCATCGACATGTTGGCGATCTTCGCCACGCTGTTCGGGTCGGCGGCCTCGCTCGGGCTCGGCGCGCTGCAGATCCGAAGCGGCCTGAACATCGTCGCGGGGTTCTCCGAAACCGGCAACACCGTGCTGGTCGTCATCATCACCGTGCTCACGTTGGCGTTCGTGCTGTCGGCCGTTTCCGGTGTGGCGCGGGGCATTCAATGGCTGTCGAACATCAACATGGTGCTGGCCATCATGCTGGCGCTGTTCGTATTCGTCGTCGGCCCAACGGTTTTCATCCTCAATCTCCTGCCGACCTCGCTTGGCAGCTACTTCCAGGATCTGGCGATGATGTCGGCGCGCACCGGCGCCGAGGGCGCCGACGTCGACACCTGGCTGCAGTCCTGGACGATCTTCTACTGGGCCTGGTGGATCTCCTGGACGCCGTTCGTCGGGATGTTCATCGCGCGGATCTCGCGGGGCCGCACGATCCGGCAGTTCGTCACCGGCGTGCTGCTGGTGCCCAGCGTGGTGTCGCTGGTGTGGTTCGCGGCGTTCGGCGGTGCGGCGATCAACGTCCAGCAGGGCGGCGTCGACCTGGTCGGCGAAGGCAGCACCGAGCAGCAGCTGTTCAGCCTGCTCGACCAGTACCCGATCGCGATCATCGCGAGCGTGCTGGTGATGGTGCTGGTGGCCATCTTCTTCGTGTCCGGGGCGGACGCGGCCTCCATCGTGATGGGTTCGTTGTCCGAACGCGGGACCATCAAGCCCAGCAGGGGGACGGTCATCTTCTGGGGCATCGCGATGGGCGCTGTCGCCCTTGTCATGCTGCTCGTCGGCGGGGAGGACGCGCTCACCGGCCTGCAGACCATCACGATCATCGCCGCGCTGCCGTTCGTGCTGGTGATGGTCGGCTTGGCGGTCGCGCTGGTCAAGGATCTGCGCAGTGACCCGCTGATGGTGCGACGCCGGTATGCGGTCGACGCGGTGGACACCGCGGTCGTCAACGGTGTGAACGCGCACGGCGACGACTTCGTGATCTCCGTGGAGAAGGATCCCGGCGCGGGCGGCTAACCTCGCCTCGTGCGTGTCTATGTGCCGGCGACCCTGGCAATGCTGTCCAAGCTCGTCGCCGACCGGTCGGTCAGCCCTGTCAACGGCACCGCCTTCGCGGTGACCCCCGCGCTGCGGGAGTCCTACTCCGAGGGCGACGACGACGAGCTGACCGAGGTGGCGCTGCGCGAGGCCGCGCTGGCGTCGGTCCGTCTGCTCGCAGGCGCCGCCGACGATGATCCTGCCCCCGATGTCGCGCTGCCTGCGCGGCGCGCGGTGCTGGTCGCCGAGGTCGACGACGCGACGGTCCGGCCCGACCTCGACGACGCCGTGGTGCGGCTGTCCGGGCCGGTGGCCTACGAACAGGTGCTGGCCGTCTACGTCGACAACCAGGCCGCCGAGAGCGCGGTGTTGGCGGCCATCGACGCCGTCGACGCCGCCGATCTGGGAGACGAAGATGCCGAGCTGACGGTCGGGGACGCCCAGGACCACGATCTCGCCTGGTATGCCACTCAGGAACTGCCGTTCCTGCTGGATCTGCTGTAAATCGGACAACGTTCGGGTGGATACGGGAGCGTAAGTTACGGTACCGTAGGTTGCGTGGCCAAGAATCACATCAAAGTCTCGGCCAATGTCGCCGACACCGTGCGGCCGAAGGTCGCCGGCGCCAAGCAGCGCCCGGCACTCAACGCCCTGCGCACCATCGCCGGTCGCATCACCACTCCGCTGCTGCCCGACGACTACCTGAAGCTCGCCAACCCGCTGTGGTCGGCCCGCGAGCTGCGGGGTCGGGTGGTCGAGGTGCGCCGCGAGACCGTCGACTCCGCGACATTGGTGATCAAGCCCGGTTGGGGCTTCTCGTTCAACTATCAGCCGGGCCAGTACGTCGGCATCGGGCTGCTGGTGGAGGGCCGGTGGCGTTGGCGGTCGTACTCGCTGACCTCCAGCCCGATCACCGGGGCCGCTTCGGCGACGACCGGGGGCACTCCCCTAGCAAGCTGTGGGCCCACCCGCCTGCGGGGGACGGGCCGCTCCGCCCGCACGATCACGATCACCGTCAAGGCGATGCCCGAGGGGTTCCTGTCGACCCACCTGGTCGGCGGGGTGGCGCCCGGCACGATCGTGCGATTGGCGGCGCCGCAGGGCAATTTCGTCATGCCCGACCCGGCGCCCGCGTCGGTGTTGTTCCTCACCGGCGGTTCCGGCATCACCCCGGTGATGTCGATGCTGCGTACGCTGTCGCGCCGCGACCAGATCACCGACGTCGTGCATCTGCACTCCGCGCCGACGGAGTCCGATCTCATGTTCAGCGGCGAACTGGCCGACCTGCAGAACAGTCACCCCGGATACCGGCTGCGCACCCGCCTGACGCGCGAGCAGGGTCGCCTCGACATGTCCCGGCTCGACGACTTGGTGCCCGACTGGCGCGAACGCCAGACCTGGGCGTGCGGACCCGAAGGGATGCTGTCCGCCGCCGAGCGCACCTGGTCGGAGGCGGGTATCTCCGACCGGCTGCATCAGGAGCGGTTCGCGGCCTCCCGCGCGGCCGTGCACGGCCAGGGCGGCACGGTGACATTCGCCAAGAGTGGGAAGACAGTCACCGTGGATGCTGCGACCCCGTTGATGGACGCCGGTGAGGACGCAGGTATTCAGATGCCGTTCGGCTGCCGAATGGGTATTTGTCAGTCATGTGTCGTCGGCCTGCTCGACGGACACGTTCGCGACCTGCGGACGGGCACCGAACGCGAACCGGGCAACCGGGTGCAGACGTGCATTTCCGCAGCGTCTGGCGATTGTGTGCTTGATGCGTAGCGGTGCGGAGAGCATGGACACCAGAGTTTTACTGGCTGGTAACCTACGAAGCCGTAGGTTACGGTAGCGTAGGTACGAAGGAAGGAGAACGACGATGGCAATCACCGACGTTCCGGAATTCGCGCACTTGACCGACGCCGACATCGAGAGTCTTGGCGTTGAGCTCGACGCCATCCGCCAGGATGTCCAAGACTCACTCGGCGAGCGCGACTCCCGATACATCCGCCGCACCATCGCCGCGCAGCGCGCCCTCGAGGTCGCAGGCCGGCTGATGCTGACGGCCAGCTCCAAGCGCTCCGCCTGGTGGGCGGGCACGCTGACGCTCGGCGTCTCCAAGATCATCGAGAACATGGAGATCGGCCACAACGTCATGCACGGCCAGTGGGACTGGATGAACGATCCGGAGATCCACTCGTCGTCGTGGGAGTGGGACATGAGCGGCGCCGCCAAGCACTGGCGGTTCACCCACAACTTCATGCATCACAAGTACACCAACATCCTCGGCATGGACGACGACGTGGGCTACGGCGTCATCCGGGTCACCCGCGACGCCAAGTGGAAGCCGTTCAACTTCTACGGCAACCTGCTGTTCAACACCTTGCTCGCGATCGGGTTCGAGTGGGGCGTCGGCCTGCAGCACCTCGAGCTCGGGAAGATCTTCAAGGCCCGCGACGACCGCAAGGCGACCCTGGAGCGGGTCAAGGAGTTCGGTGTGAAGGCGGGCCACCAGGTGGCCAAGGACTACGTCGCCTATCCGGCGATGACGTCACTGTCGCCCGGTGCGACGTTCACCTCCACGCTCAAGGCCAACGCGGTCGCGAACGTCATCCGCAATGTGTGGGCCAACGCTGTGATCTTCTGCGGTCACTTCCCCGACGGTGCGGAGAAGTTCACCAAGACCGACATGGTCGGCGAGACCAAGGGCCAGTGGTACCTGCGTCAGATGCTGGGCAGTGCCAACTTCGAGAACGGTCCCGCGCTGCGGTTCATGAGCGGCAACCTCTGCCACCAGATCGAGCATCACCTGTACCCGGATCTGCCGAGCAACCGGCTCCACGAGATCTCGTTCCGCGTTCGGGAGTTGTGCGACAAGTACGACCTGCCCTACACCACCGGGTCCTTCCTGGTGCAGTACGGCAAGACGTGGCGCACCATCGCCAAGCTGTCGCTGCCGGACAAGTACCTGACCGCCACCCGCGACGACGCGCCGGAGACACGCAGCGAGCGGATGTTCGACGAGCTCGCACCAGAGCAGCGGCGGGGCCTCAAGTCGGCGATCGCGGCCGTGCGGCAGCGGCGCCGCGGGAAGCGGGAGCAGGGGCAGACGCCGCGCGCGGCCTAGAAACTGGACCAGCGCGTTACAGTTAGTGGGTGTCGCCGCAACAAGGCCGCGGGGCAGGCCGGCTGAGCAAGCCGAGGCTGACCTCCCGCGGAGCCGCGACCCGCAACCGAATCGTGCTGGCGGCTGCGGAACTGATGCATGTCCAGGGTGTCGCGACGACGACCATCGACGAGGTGCTCGCGTCCAGCGCGACCAGCAAGTCTCAGTTCTACCAGCACTTCGACGATAAGTCGGTTCTGGTGTACGAGGTGATCACGCTGCGCGCCGACGAGATCCTGTCATGGCAGCGGCTGCGTCTGGAGAAGGTGGATTCCCTACGCGGGCTTCATCAATGGCGCGACGCAATGGTGCAACGGTGCGCGTTGCGACGCGGGTTGTGGGGCTGCGAACTCGGCTCGCTGGCCGCCGAGTTGTCCGACACCGACGACCGGGCCAGGGAATCGCTGGCTGAGCATTTCGCCGAATGGCGGTCGATCCTCGCCTCCGCGCTCGAGCGGATGCGGGACAACGGCGTGCTCCGCGACGACATCGACGCCCCCGCGCTGGCGACCGGGCTGCTGGCGGCCGTCGAGGGCGGCTACCTGCTGTCGCAGACGGCGCACGACCCCCGGCTCATGCAGACGTCCCTGAATGCCGCGATCGCACACATCATGTCGTTCGCCCCGGACAGCGACGAGCGGGCCAGTTGATGACTGGCCCGCTCGGTTCGGTTCGCTAGTTGTCGCCTGCAGGCGCGGTCGGCGCGGGTGGCGCCTTCACGTCGGGCGAGAACGGGTTCGGCCCGTTGGGGTCGAGTCGCGGAGCCTTCTCCGTCGGCTCGACAGGCGCCGACGATTCAGACGTGGTAGTCGTTGTGGTGGTAGAGGTTTCGGAGGGAGCCTCTTCCTCGCTACCACACGCGGTCAGCGCACCCATCGATATGATGGCGGCGATTCCAAGCGAGGCAGCGACGCGACGGGGCAGCCGGCCTGTCTTCATGATGCAGTCCTGTTCGTAGCACGGGAATAACGTGGGGGAATACGAAC
Organism: uncultured Actinomycetota bacterium; assembly: GCA_963786995.1. Lineage (GTDB taxonomy): Bacteria > Actinomycetota > Actinomycetes > Mycobacteriales > Mycobacteriaceae > Mycobacterium. The sequence goes on from CAWBBH010000018.1 coordinate 51,892, forward strand.
TGAACTATAACGTCCACTTTAGGTGCCAGTCAATGGCATTATCAGCATAAATGAGACTAGACAGTCCAATGCGCTCAGTGGGTCAGCTGGGAATGTAGTCGAACTCGTCAGGGTTGGGACCCCGACGGCCCTTCTCGCCTCTGTCCAGCTCGGTGAGCGCGTCCATGTCATCCGGGCTCAGCTCGAAGTCGAAGATGTCGAGGTTCTCCTTGATGCGCTCCGGCGTCACCGACTTCGGAAACACGATGTCCCCCCGCTGGATATGCCACCGCAGCACCACCTGGGCCGGCGATTTGCCCGTCGCATCCGCGACGCCCTTGACGACCTGGTCGTCGAGAACTGCGCCCTGCGCGATCGGCGACCATGCCTCGGTGACGATGCCGTGCTTCTGCCCGTAGGCGCGCACCTCTTCGTTGCCGAAGTACGGATGCACCTCGATCTGGTTCACCGCAGGCACGATGTCGGTCTCCTTGGCCAGCCGCTCGAGGTGGGCGACCTGGAAGTTCGACACCCCGATGCTGCGGGCGCGGCCGTCACGCTTGAACTCCTCGAGAACCTGCCACGTCGAGACGAAATCGCCGTCGTAGAGGGTGGGCAGCGGCCAGTGGATCAAAAACAGGTCCACGTGATCGAAGCCGAGTTCGGACAGCGTCCCGTCGAACGCGCGACGCGCGTCGTCGGGCTTGTGGAACCCGTTGTTGAGCTTGCTGGTGATGTACACCTCGCCGCGGTCGATGCCTGCGTCTCGGATGCCCTGCCCGACGCCCGCCTCGTTCTGGTACATCTCGGCGGTGTCGATGTGGCGGTAGCCGAAGTCGAGCGCTTGTTTGACCGCCGCGGCCGTCTCGCCAGGGTCTATCTGGAAGACGCCGAAGCCCAACTGCGGAATCTGGGCGCCGTCGTTCAGTTCGATCGTGGGTATGTGGCTCACGGGTGATCCTCCTTTGACGTCAGCCTGCCCGGTCCGAGAAATCGTCAAACACCGGGCAGTGATGATTCATGTCCACCGTTCGGCGGACACCGCGTTCCTCCGTTGCACCGCCCGATCGCCCGACATACATGGCGCGTGCCCTCCGGCATTGTCGAGTCATCACCGGAACACCCCGGTGGACATCCCAAAAGATAACGCACACAGGAGAATCCCGATGATCAAGAACGTCTTCGCCCGCTACCTCGTCCTACTGACCGTCGGTGGAAGCCTGCTCGGCGGAGCCGCCGTCGGCCTTTCGAGCATGGCCAGCGCCACGACCACGAACGCCCCGAGCGGCCCCGGCTACTCCTACGCTGAAAGCGGCAACTGAGCCCGACACCCCGGTTGGACCCTCGATAACCGGGTATGTGCGTGCCGACGGAAGCGTCGTAGGCCAGCGAGCGGGAGGAAAGGGCATGGGATTCCCCGAGCAACAGCAGGAGCCACCAGGAGTCCAGTCGGCCATGGATCCGGTTCCCGACTGCGGCGAGAAGAGCTACCAGGGTTCTGGCCGACTGCGCGGAAAACGCGCCATCATCACCGGCGGTGACAGCGGGATCGGGCGTGCGGTCGCGATCGCGTACGCGCGCGAAGGCGCCGACGTATTGATCGCCTACCTCAGCGAGGACTCCGACGCCAAGGAGGTTGCCCAGCTCGTCGAGGACGCGGGGCAACGCTGTGTGCTGGTCGCCGGTGACCTCTCCGACCCCGCGCACTGCAGGCGCGTGGTGGACCGCGCCGCCGAGGAGTTCGGCGGGATCGACATCCTCGTCAGCAACGCCGCGTACCAGATGACGCACGAGAGCCTCGACGAGATCAGCGACGAGGAGTGGGACTACACGTTCCGGCTGAACGTCGGCGCGTACTTCTACCTGGTCAAAGCCGCGCTTGCGCATATGGGCGCAGGGGCGTCGGTGATCGGCAGTTCGTCGGTCAACTCGGACATGCCGTCGCCGACGCTGGCGCCGTACGCGGCGACCAAGGCGGCGATCGCGAACTTCTCCGCCAGCCTGGCGCAGTTGCTGGGGGAGAAGGGCATTCGCGTGAACAGTGTGGCACCGGGACCGATCTGGACTCCTTTGATCCCGGCGACCATGCCGGAGGAGAAGGTCGCCTCGTTCGGCGAGAACACGCCGCTCGGCCGCGCCGGGCAGCCCGCGGAACTGGCGCCGGTGTATGTGATGTTGGCCTCGGACGAAGCCAGCTACGTGTCCGGTGCCCGGGTGGCTGTGACCGGCGGCAGGCCCATCCTTTAGCCCCCTCCCGCCGGCGGCTAGTCCTCCCGGAGCGCCGAGAGCAGCCGCCTGGCCGCCGCGACGCGGTCGGCCGCCGCCCCGGTAAGCGTGTCGAGGGCGCATTCCGGATCGGCGGGCGGGCCGAGGTGGCCGCACCCGCGGGGGCAGTCGGTGATGGCCTCCGCGAGGTCCGAGAACGCCAGCAGCACGTCGTCGGGCTCGATGTGGGCGAGCCCGAACGAGCGGATGCCCGGCGTGTCGATGACCCAGCCGGACCCGTCGAGCGGCAGCGCGATCGACTGCGTCGACGTGTGTCGCCCCTTGCCGACGCCGGAAACATCGCCGATGGCCCGATCCGCCTCGGGCACAAGGCGATTCACCAAGGTGGACTTTCCGACGCCGGAGTGGCCGAGCAGCACCGTCACCTTGTCGGTCAACAGCGGTGCCACGACGTCGAGCGGATCGTCGCGGCCCGCGATCGCGACCGTCAGGTCGAGATCGGCGAACTGGGCGGCGAACGGCTCGGCAGGGGCGAGGTCGGTCTTGGTCAGGCACAGGATCGGCGCCAGGCCGCCTGCGTACGCCGCGATCAGTGCGCGCTCGACCAGGCCGGTGCGCGGCGGCGGGTCGGCCAGCGCGACGACGATCAGCAGCTGGTCGGCATTGGCGACCACGACCCGCTCGGTCGGGTCGGTGTCATCGGCGGTGCGGCGCAACACCGTTCGCCGTTCCCCGCGCCGCACGATGCGGGCCAGGGTGTCGGTCCGTCCGGACAGGTCGCCGACGATGTCGACGTCGTCGCCGACGACGATCGGGGTGCGGCCGAGTTCGCGTGCCCGCATCGCGGTCACCCGGTGGGCCGGATCGCGGCCCAGCGCGCACCCCCAGCGGCCGCGGTCGACCGTCACCACCATCGCTTCCTTGGCGTCGGCGTGCTCGGGGCGGGTCTTGGTGCGCGGCCGGGAACCCCGACCGGGGCGGATCCGGACGTCGGATTCGTCGTAGGAACGCGAAGTCATGCCTCGGGCATTGTGGACTGACCTGCCATCAAGGTGGCCCACATTCGCGGGAAATTCGGGAGTGTCTTCGACGTGGTGGCGATGTCCTCCACCTCGACGCCGGGCACCCGAAGTCCGACGATCGCACCCGCGGTCGCCATCCGGTGATCGGCGTAGGAGCGCCACAGCCCGCCGCTGAGCGGCGTTGCGGTGATGACGAGGCCGTCGGGCGCCTCTTCGCAGCGCCCGCCAAGGCCGGTGATCTCGGCGGACAGCGCGGCGAGGCGGTCGGTTTCGTGGCCCCGCAGATGCGCGATGCCCGTCAGCTTCGACACCGACCCCGGTACGGCAAGGGCGGCCAGCGCCGCCACCGCGGGCGCCAGCTCGCCGACATCGTGAAGGTCGACTTCGAACCCGCCATATGACTTGGCGCCCTGCACCTCGAGATACGAACTCGAGTGCCGCACAACCGAACCCAACTTCTCGAGGATGCCGAGGATGGCGTCGGCAGGCTGAATGCTCGTCGCGGGCCATCCCGCGATGCGCACGCTACCGCCACTGACCACCGCGGCAGCGAGGAACGGCACCGCATTCGACAGGTCGGGCTCGATCACCCAGGGGCGCGCGGCGACGGGCCCGGGGGAGACCCGCCACCGGTTTGCCTGGCTGTCGTCGATCTTGACGCCCGCCGCGCGCAGCATCGCCACCGTCATCGCCACGTGCGGAGCAGACGGCACCGACTCGCCGGTGTGCACGATCGTCAGCCCGTCGGTGAAAGACGCGCCGGACAACAGCAGACCCGAGACGAACTGTGACGACGCCGAGGCGTCGATCTCCGCCGTCCCGCCTGCGACCGCGCCGCTTCCGCGCACCGAGAACGGCAAACCGTCGCCGTCGATGGCAACGCCGAGCCCGCGCAGTCCGTCCAGCAGCGGGGCGATCGGGCGGGAGCGCGCCTGCTCGTCGCCGTCGAACACCACCGTCGCGGTCGACAGCGCGGCCACCGGGGGAACGAAGCGCAGCACGGTGCCCGCCAGACCGCAGTCGACGGTGACGCCCTCGGCCGGTGCGATCCGGCCGCCGATCGTCAGCTCGGTGTCGTCGCCGTCGACGCTGACGCCCAGCGCGCGCACCGCGCCGATCATCAGGTCGGTGTCGCGGCTGCGCAGCGCGCCGCTGATCGTCGACGTGCCCTGCGGCGTGGCCAGCGCGGCGAGCACGAGCGCCCTGTTGGTGAGCGACTTCGAACCGGGCACCGTCACCGTCGCGTGTACGGGCCCCTCTGTCGTCGGCGCCTGCCAGTTCCTCACCGCCCCATCCTGCCCTGTCGGTCTTTTCTGCCACCATGGGATGTATGTGTGGGCGATTCGCGGTGACCACCGATCCGGCGCTGCTGGCCGAGAAGATCCAGGCCATCGACGAGAGCGTGGCGGCGGTCAAAGGCGCCGAAGGCAAAGCGGCAGGCGGTCCGAACTACAACGTCGCGCCGACGACGACGATCAGCACGGTGGTCAAGCGGCACACCGAGCCCGATGACGAGTCGACGCGGCGGGTCCGGTCGATGCGCTGGGGGCTGGTGCCGCCGTGGGCCAAGGAAACCGAGGACGGCGTGCCCGACACCAAGGGCCCGCTGCTGATCAACGCGCGCTCGGAGAAGGTCACCACCTCACCGGCGTTCCGCAACTCGGCGAAGAACAAGCGCTGCCTGATCCCGATGGACGGCTGGTACGAGTGGCGGGGCGAGAAGGGCAGCAAGACGCCGTTCTACATGTACGGCGGCGACGGCGAGCCGCTGTTCATGGCGGGGCTGTGGTCGACATGGCGGCCCCGAAAAGAGGGAGTCGCGCCGTCCTCAATTCAGCCGCTGTTGAGCGCCACGATCATCACCACCGACTCCGCGGGTCCGCTCGCCGAGATCCACGACCGGATGCCGCTGACCATCAGCGCGCGCGACTGGGACCGGTGGCTCGACCCCGACGCGCCCATCGACGAAGGGCTGCTGCGCGGGCACGGCGATCTGGACCGCATCGAGATCCGCGAGGTCTCCCGGCTGGTCAACAGCATCCGCAATAACGGCCCGGAGCTGATCGAGCCGGCCGAACCCGAACAAGCGACGCTGCTGTAGGCGTCACCGCCGCAGGGCCGTCACCACCACGTAGGGGGCGTCGTAGATGACGGTGCCGTCCGCATCGAGACACCGGCGGAATTCGTGCTCGAAACCCGCACGCAGGCGTTCGCGCGTGGTCTGGTCGCCGATGCCTGCGAACATCGACACGTGGATGGGGGATTCGCACTCCACCCAGTTCATGGCGTCCTCGAGGGATCCCAATTGCCATGTGTGCGTGCGTGACTCGATGACGATATCGTCGAAGTCGGCCGCCAGCCGGTCGGCCACGGTGTCCGGTTCAGCCCACTGGTCGGGCGAGTGCCCCTGGTTCTGCGGCGGCCCGAGCACCTCGACGACGGGCCTGAAGAACGGGTTGCCCGGTTCGCGGACCCACGCCGAGAACCCAAGAACACCATGCGGTTTGAGCAGCCGCGCGATCTCGGCGACCTGCGCGGCCGGCTCGACGAAGATGATGCCCATGTTGGATACGACGGCGTCGAACGAGCCGCCCGGCAGCCCGGTGTCGGCGGCGTCGCCGGTCACCCAGGTGACGGTGTGCCCGGACCGCACCGCCTTCTCGGCGCCGATCGCGATCAGCTCTGCGGTGATGTCGACGGCCGTCACCCTGGCGCCCGCGGACGCCGCTGCCAGCGCGGCGCTTCCCGTACCGCACGCCAGGTCGACCACGTCGCCGAACTCGCCGCGCTGCGCCGCGGCGGCGACGACCTCCGCGGCGATCGGCGCGATCCGGTCGCCGACGGCGTCGTAACGACCGGCTGACCACACGGTCGGGTCGGACACCACCTCAGCGTGTCACGATGACCGGGTGGACTGGATGGCCGGGTTCCTGATCAACGCCCCGGATCTTCCGCGTCCGGTGACGTTCGACCAGTTCTGGGCCGACCTGACCTTCGTGCACTGGCCGGTGCGTCCCGATGACGTCGCGCATCTGTATCCGCCGGGCACGTGGCCCGACGTCGTCGACGGCGTGACCTACGTCGGGCTGATCCCGTTCACGATGCGCCGTACGGCGGTGGGCGGGGGACTGCCGCTGCCCTACTTCGGCAGCTTTCACGAAACCAACGTGCGGCTCTACTCGACCGACGCGGCGGGCCACCACGGTGTGCTGTTCCGCTCCCTGGAGACGGCGCGGCTTGCGGTCGTGCCCGCCGTGCGCGTGGCGATGGGCGTGCCCTACACGTGGGCGCGGATGCGTGTCACCCGCTCCGGCGACCGGATCTGCTACCAGAGCGTGCGCCGGTGGCCGCAGCGGGGACTGCGCAGCCGGATGACCGTTCGCGTCGGCGCCGAGGTCGAGCCGACGCCGCTGGAGGTGTGGCTGACCGCGCGGTGGGGTGCCCACACCCGCAAGGCGGGCCGGACGTGGTGGATGCCCAACGAGCACGTGACGTGGCCCCTGCATGCAGCCGAGGTCGTCGAACTGGACGACGACTTGGTGGCGGCCGCGGGGGTGAAGCCGGCCGGCGACCCGATGCGGGCGTTGTTCTCGGCGGGCGTGCGGGCCCGGTTCGGCCGCCCGACGCAGGTGAAGTAGTCGAATACGCGCACGCGCGGCCTCGCGCGTAGGACGCTGTTGCACATGAAGTGTCAGGCAGCAGTCCTGCGGGGCATCGGCTCCGAATGGGAAGTCCGGGAAATAACGCTCGACCCTCCGCGTGAGGGCGAGGTGCTGGTGAAGATGGCGGTCGCAGGCATTTGCCACTCCGACGACCACTATTCGACCGGCGACGGCGTGATGTCGGAGCAACTCGCCGCGATCGTCGGGGCGGCAGGCGGGGTCGTCCCTGATCTGTTCCCGATGCTCGGCGGGCATGAGGGCGCAGGCGTGGTGGAGGAGGTCGGAACCGGTGTCAGATCGGTGCGGCCCGGCGATCGCGTCTCCTTCTCGTTCATCCCGGCCTGTGGCAGGTGCCGCTGGTGTGTCTCGGGGATGACCTATCTCTGCGACAACGGCGCCATGATCCTCGACAAGAACATGGTCACCGACGGCACGCCCCGCCGTCACGTGGACGGCGAGGACCTGACTGCGATGACACAACTGGGCACGTTCGCCGAATACGCCGTGCTCGCAGAGGAATCGGTGATCAAGATCGACGACGCCGTTCCGCTCGAAGCCGCGTCGCTGGTGTCGTGCGGGGTGACGACGGGCTGGGGCTCGGCGACCGTCGGCGTCGGCACACAGCCCGGCGACACCGTCGTGATCATCGGCACCGGCGGAGTGGGGATCAACGCCGTGCAGGGCGCCCGAGCCGCGGGTGCGCGTGCCGTTGTCGCCGTCGATCCCGTTGAGTTCAAGCGGGATTCGGCGAAGTTCTTCGGCGCCACCGAGACAGCGGCTTCGGCGGAGGAGGCCATCCCGATGGTCCAGGAGCTGACGGCGGGGGTGATGGCCGACCGGGTGGTGCTGACGCCGAGTGTGCTGCCCGCAGAGCTGCTCGCGCCCGCGATGATGTTGACCCGCAAGGGCGGAACGTGTCTCATGACGGCGATTCCAAAGCTGGATGTGAACATCGTTCCGCTGTTGCTCGTCGACTTCATCCAGTCGTCGAAGACGCTCAAGGGGCTGCTGTACGGCGGGATGAACCCGCGGGCGAGCATGCCGATGCTGCTGAACCTGTACCGCAGCGGCCACCTCAAACTCGACGAGCTGATCACCCAGCGCTACCGGCTCGATCAGATCAACGACGCCTTCACCGACATGCGCGAAGGACGCAACATCCGCGGCATCATCGAATTCGACTAGGGCCCCGAGTATCCCGGCGGGTTCGGGGTGTCGACCCAGAGGTCGACGCCGAGGTCGGAGCCGGGCACGCAGTCGTAGACCGACAGATCGGTGACGCCGGATTCCAGCAGTACGTCCTCGCACAGCAGCGCCTTGCCGGTGTACTCCCGCGACGGCTTGTTGAGCACCGCGTACGCGGCGTCGGCGTACACGTCGGGCTTGCGGGCGCGGCCCATCGCCTCGTCGCCGCCGAGCAGGTTCTGCACCGCGGCGGTGGCCACCAGGGTGCGCGGCCACAGAGTGTTGGACGCGATGCCGTCGGCGCGCAGTTCTTCGGCCAACGCGAGGGCGCACAGCGACATCCCGTACTTGGCCATCATGTACGCGGTGGGCTTGAGCCACTCGGGCTCGAGGCGCACCGGCGGAGACAGCGTGAGGATGTGCGGGTTGTCCCGGCCGATCATGTGCGGGATGCAGGCTTGGCTGACGGCGTAGGTGCCACGCACCTGGATGCCGTTCATCAGGTCGAACCGCTTGAGCGACACCTCGGTGGTCGAGCCGAGGTTGATCGCCGACGCGTTGTTCACGCAGATGTCGATGCCGCCGAACTGTTCGACGGTCTTGGCCACCGCATCGGCCACCGAGTCGCCGTCGCGGATGTCGCCGACGATCGGCAGCGCATGCCCGCCCGCCTCCTCGAGCTCCTTGGCCGCCGTGTAGACCGTGCCGGCCAGCTTCGGGTGTGGTTCGGCGGTCTTGGCGATCAGCGCGATGTTGGCGCCGTCGGCCGCGGCCTTCTTGGCGATCGCGAGGCCGATGCCCCGGCTCGCGCCGGAGATGAACATGGTTGTGCCGGAGAGGGACATGCGGCCACCCTAATCCCCGCGAAATTGCATTCCAGCAGGTCTCCTCTCGACTTTCCTCTGCCGGAACGCAATTTCGCGGGCATACGGCGGTCAGGACGTGCGGATATCGGCGGTCACCGCGCCGGTGAGCCGGATCAGGTCCTGCGGGTGCACGGCGACGTCCCAGCCGCGTTTACCGGCACTGCACAGCACCCGGTCCCACTGCAGCGCCGAGCTGTCGACGACCGTCGGCAACGGCTTGCGCTGGCCGAACGGCGAGATCCCGCCGATCACGTAGCCGGATGACCGTTCGGCGGCCGCGCGCTCGGCCATCGTCGCCTTGGCCACGCCCAGCGCGGCGGCGGCCGCCTTGAGCGAGAGCTGGTAGGGAACGGGCAATACCGCCACCGCCAGGCCCTTGGGCAGCGCGATCACCAACGTCTTGAAGATCTGCGCCGGCTCGACGCCCGCGACCCCGGCGAGCTCGTCGACGGCTTCGTCGCCGAACGACTCGTTCTGCGGGTCGTGGTGGTATCGGAGCACCTCATGGGGGATCTGCGCGGTCAGCAACGCGGTGATCGCCGGGGTCGCAGCGCGTGCCACGCAGCCAGCTTAGGGCCGACACCGCACCGGGCAGGGCTGGTGGGGCGCGGGGAACACCGCGGCCATACCCGCTGTTGATGGGATTGGACACGGCCAGCGAACTGGACAGCCCGGCCGGCGACGAAAAGATGTCGACCTCAACCTCTAGGATCGAAGAAGGGGGTACCTCGGTGCCAACAATGGCCATAGACGGCCCAGTGCGTCAGGTGCAGTTGCTCGACGTCATTGGCGGCGCCTTTACGGAAGGGACGGTGTTCCCCAGGATGACCGACACCGACGGGTCGGATACGTCGTCGGCGCCCGTGCGAGCCGAAGAAAGCGACGCCGAGCTGACCGCGCGGTTCGAGCGCGATGCCATTCCGCTGCTCGACCAGCTCTACGGCGGCGCGCTGCGCATGACGCGCAATCCGGCGGACGCAGAGGATCTGCTGCAGGAAACCATGGTCAAGGCCTACGCCGGTTTCCGCTCGTTCCGTGAGGGCACGAACCTCAAGGCCTGGCTGTACCGCATCCTGACCAACACCTACATCAACAGCTACCGCAAAAAGCAGCGCCAGCCCGCGGAGTATCCGACCGAGGAGATCACCGACTGGCAGCTGGCGGCCAACGCCGAGCACTCCTCGACCGGGCTGCGCTCGGCGGAGGTGGAGGCGCTGGAGGCGCTGCCCGACAGCGAAATCAAGGAAGCTCTGCAGGCGCTGCCCGAGGAGTTCCGGATGGCCGTCTACTACGCAGACGTCGAGGGCTTCCCGTACAAGGAGATCGCCGAGATCATGGACACTCCCATCGGCACGGTGATGTCCCGGTTGCACAGGGGCAGGCGCCAATTGCGCGAGTTGCTCGCCGACGTGGCCAAGGAACGTGGTTTCATTCGGGGACAGCTCGATACCCCTGAGGAGGTGTCGTCATGACCAACCGGGACGACGACGAGCGCTGGTCGCCTCCGGTGGGCCCGGTGGACCCCGAGCACCCCGACTGCGCGGCGGTGATCGCCGAGGTGTGGACGCTGCTCGACGGCGAATGCACGCCTGAGAGCCGCGACAAGCTTGCCCATCATCTCGAGGAATGCCCGGCCTGCCTGCGCCATTACGGCGTCGAGGAGAGGGTCAAGAACCTGATCGCCAGCAAGTGCGGCGGTGAGAAGGCGCCCGAGGGCCTGGTGGCGCGGCTGCGCGTGGAGATCCGCCGCACCACGATCAGCCGCGGCTAGCGCACCGACTTCGAACCGGCGTTGGGCCGCTTGCCGTGGTTGGCCTTGGAATGCTTTCGGTCACGCTTCTTGCGGCCACGCTTGGCCATGGTTCTACCTCCGTGTGATCAGGGATTGTGAGCGCCTGCGTCGTGCCGGCGCGTTGACACCAGTGTCTCATGACCCACTGACGACGCTAAGCCCCGTGCGGTTGTGGTTCGATAGAGCGGCAGGCAGCACCGAAGTGAATGGGGTGGAGATGGCCGAGGATGTTCGCGCCGAGATCGTGGCCAGTGTGCTCGAGGTCGTGGTGAACGAGGGCGATCAGATCGGCGCGGGCGACACCCTGGTGCTGCTGGAGTCCATGAAAATGGAGATCCCGGTGCTCGCCGAGGTGGCAGGGACCATCAGCAAGGTGAGCGTGTCGGTCGGCGACGTCATCCAGGCCGGCGACCTCATCGCCGTGATCAGCTAGCACCGGATGGTGTCTTAACACCCGATGTCCACCCTCGGTGACCTGCTCGCCGAGCACACGATGCTGCCCGGCAACGCCGTCGACCATCTGCATGCCGTGGTCGGCGAGTGGCAGTTGCTGGCCGACCTGTCCTTCGCCGACTACCTGATGTGGGTGCGGCGCGACGACGGGATGCTGGTCTGTGTGGCGCAGTGCAGGCCCAACACCGCCCCGACCGTGCTGCTGTCCGACGCTGTGGGCACCGTGGCCGACGGCGGCCGCGCGGCTCTTGTCGCCGCAGCGTTCACGTCGGGCTCGATCGGACGGGACAGCGACGAAGGACAAGCGAGCTCAGCGGAGCACGGCGAGCTCTCCATCGAGGCGGTGCCGGTCCGTTGTGACAACCACGTGGTGGCCGTCCTCACCCATCAGACGGCTTTCGCCGCGCGCAAGGCGAGCCGCCTGGAACGTGCCTACCTCGACTGTGCGGGCGATCTGCTGCACATGTTGTCGGAGGGCACCTTCCCCAACGTGGAAAATCTGTCGATATCGCGCTCCAGCCCGCGGGTGGGCGACGGGTTCATCCGGCTCGACGTCGAAGGCGTGGTCAGTTTCGCCAGCCCCAACGCACTGTCCGCCTATCACCGCATGGGCCTGAACGCGGACCTGGAGGGGCAGAACCTCGTCGCGGTGACCCGGCCGCTGATCTCCGACCCGTTCGAGGCGCAGGAATTGGCAGAACATGTGCGGCGCTCGCTTGTCGGCGGGTCCAGCATGCGGATGGAGGTCGACGCGGGCGGCGCCGCGGTGCTGCTGCGCACGCTTCCGATGGTGGTGCACGGCGATCCGGCCGGCGCGGCCGTGCTGATCCGCGACGTCACCGAGATCAAGCGTCGCGACCGCGCGCTGCTGTCCAAGGACGCCACCATCCGCGAAATCCATCACCGGGTGAAGAACAACCTCCAGACGGTGGCGTCGCTGCTGCGGTTGCAGGCGCGGCGCACCAACAACGCCGAGGGCCGTGAGGCGCTGATCGAGTCGGTGCGACGGGTGTCGTCGATCGCGATGGTGCACGACGCGCTGTCGATGTCGGTGGACGAGGAAGTCAATCTGGACGACGTGGTCGACAGGGTCATGCCGATGATGAATGACGTTGCCACCGTTGACACTCCGATCCGCGTCAGCAGAGTGGGCGATCTCGGTGTGCTCGACGCCGACCGTGCCACCGCGCTGATCATGGTGATCACCGAGCTGGTCCAGAACGCCATCGAGCACGCCTTCGACTCGACCACCGCCACCGGATGCGTGACGATCCGCGCGGAGCGGTCAGCGCGCTGGCTCGACGTCGTGGTGCACGACGACGGCCGCGGGCTGCCCGAGGGTTTCAGCCTGGAGAAGGCCGACCGGCTCGGCCTGCAGATCGTGCGGACACTGGTGTCGGCGGAACTGGACGGCTCGCTCGGCATGCACGCTTCGCCCGATGGCGGCACCGACGTGGTGCTGCGGGTGCCGATCGGCAGACGGCCACGGCTCGCGCAGTAGAACTGCGGTTACGCAAATTGGCCACGGTTGCGCATTTCGGACAATTTGCAATTGCACACAGTTACGGCCCCGACATTTCGTCGAGGCCGTATCCGTATCGATCGTGGTGTGGTTAGACGCCTGTGCGTGCCTTCGTGCGCGCGTTGCGACGCTTGAGTGCGCGCCGCTCGTCCTCGCTCATTCCGCCCCACACGCCTGCGTCCTGGCCGGAGTCCAATGCCCAGGTCAGGCACTCGGTCGTGACCGGGCAGCGGTTGCACACGAGCTTCGCGTCAGCGATCTGCGCGAGCGCCGGACCACTGTTTCCCACAGGGAAGAACAGTTCCGGATCCTCGTCGCGACAGACGGCCTTGTGGCGCCAATCCATGGTGTCTAACTCTCCTCACTATGTGCGCAGCGGGGCGCACGAGCTTTTCTTCGGCTGTTAACGCGCGCGAACAAATTGTTTCTGCACTGTTGCTTACACCGATATTCCCACACGCTGAACAGGTGTCAATACCGTTCGGTAACTCGTGGGCTATCTCACTACCCGGCACTGTTCGCAATTGCCTCATCCGTTTGTACTACACTCAACCCACTTGCGCTCTCGACACGTCTCGCAGCGGATGTTTACGCAGATCAGAGGCTTTCAATCGGCGGCGCGACCACTCCAATAGCCTCCGGGACGGCGCGGAACGTCATATCTTGGCGCAGTCCGAGGTAATCCCCGTCGATCTGACACGCCACAGGTGTGTCTGCGGTCACCCTCACCCACGGCAGGTCGTCGTCGCGGATCAGGTGGCTGGCCCGGATCTTCGCTTTCTGCGACAGCATCTGGCGGACCAGACGCAGGTTGGACCACACGTTCATGCTGGTCGTGGCGAAGACGCCGAGGCCGGTCTCGAACGTGGTGTTCGGATTGGTCCACACCGGCCTGGTATTGGCGTACGTCCACGGGCTGGCGTTCGACACGAACGCGAAGTGCACGCCCGTCACCGGGTCCCCGTCGGGTAGGTGCAACGTCAGCGTCGGCTCCCTGCGGGCGCTGGCCAGCATCTCCCGCACCGCAACCCGGATGTAGCGCGACGCGGTGACCGTGCGGCCTTTGTCCCGCTGCGCCTCGACAGCTGCGACGACGGCGCCGTCGACGCCGAGGCCAGCAGTGAAAACCCCCCACCGCTCGCCACAGTCCATCAGCCCGATACGCCGCCATGACCTGGTCCTGCGGTGCTCGGTGAGCAGGTCGATGAGCTGGTTGGTGGCCTCGATCGGGTCGGGGCTGATGCCCAGCGCGCGGGCGAACACGTTGGCCGACCCGCCCGGCACCACGCCGACGGCTGGAGCGTCGGCGCGCGGAGCCTCGCCGCATTCGCCGAGGACACCGTTGACGACCTCGTTCACCGTTCCGTCGCCACCGTGCACGATCAGCAGGTCGATGCCCTCGCGCGCGGCGTCGCGGGCGATGTCGATCGCGTGGCCGCGGCTGTCGGTGTGGGCGATGGTCAGCTTGACGCGGCTCTCGAGCGCATGGGCGAGCAGGTCGCGGCCGGCGGCCGTGGTCGACGTCGCGTTGGGGTTGACGATCAGCACGGCGCGCACGGGAGTGAGCCTAACGAAGCGCCGTGGCCTGCCGGGCTCAGCTCAACTCGACGTCCATGCGTGCGCGCAACTCCTCGACCGAGATGCCGAAGGTGTCGCGGACGTGCACGGCACCCGAGTCGATGTCGAACACGCCGTAGTCGGTGTAGACGCGGCGCACGCACCGCAGCCCGGTCAGCGGATAGGTACAGGTGGGCACAATCTTCGCGGTGCCGTCCTTGGTGAACAGGTTCATCATCACGAACACGCTCTTGGCCCCGATCGCGAGGTCCATCGCGCCGCCGACGGCGGGGATGGCGTCCGGCTCACCGGTGTGCCAGTTGGCCAGGTCACCCGACCGGCTCACCTGGAAGGCGCCGAGCACGCAGACGTCGAGGTGACCGCCGCGCATCATCGCGAACGAGTCGGCGTGGTGGAAGTACGCGGCCCCCGGCGATTCGGTGACCGGCGTCTTGCCCGCGTTGATCAGGTCGGGGTCGACCTCCGACCCGACGGCGGCCCGCCCCATGCCGAGCATGCCGTTCTCGGTGTGCAGAACGACGCCCGCCTCGGGAGCCAGGTGGTCGGCGACCAGGGTGGGCTGGCCGATGCCGAGGTTGACGTACGACCCTGCGGGGATGTCGCGGGCGATGACGGCGGCCAGTTCGTCGCGGCTGAGCCTGCCGCGGTCCAGATGCTCGACGGTCCTGTCGCCGGTGGTGGCGGTCATGGCTTCACCTCGACGATGCGGTCGACGTAGATGCCGGGTGTGACAACGGTTTCGGGATCGATATCGCCGACCTCGACGACGTGGGCGACCTCGGCGACGGTGAGCGTGGCAGCGGTCGCCATCACGGGGCCGAAGTTGCGTGCTGTCTTGCGATACAACAGGTTTCCGGCCCGGTCGCCGATGTGCGCGCCGATCAGCGCCACGTCTCCGCGGATCGGGTACTCCAGCACGTAGTCCCTCCCGTCGATGGTCCGCGTCTCCTTGCCGTCGGCGAGCGGGGTGCCGACACCCGTCGGACAGAAGAAAGCGCCGATGCCCGCGCCGGCGGCCCGCATACGTTCGGCGAGGTTGCCCTGGGGCACCACCTCCAGCGCGACCTTGCCTGCCCGGTAGAGACCGTCGAAGACATGGGAGTCGGATTGTCGGGGAAACGAGCAGATGACTTTGCGCACGCGCCCGGCCGCCAGCAGCGCGGCAAGGCCGGTGTCACCGTTGCCCGCGTTGTTGCTGACGATCGTCAGATCGGTTGCGCGCTGCTCGATGAGCGCGTCGATCAGGTGCGTCGGCATGCCCGCCATGCCGAATCCGCCGACGAGAACCGTTGCGCCATCAGAAATTCCGGCGACTGCCGCTGCGGCGTCGTCACAGATGGTGGTTGCGCTCATCGCGAGCCCCCCGATGCGTCGTAGTCCGTCAGCACCTTTTCGGCGATGCGGAAGGCGGAATTGGCATCCGGGACGCCACAGTAGATGGCGGTTTGCAACAACAGCTCCTTGATCTCGTCGTTGGTCAGACCGTTGCGGCGCGCGGCAAGCAGGTGCATGGCCAGTTCCTCGTGGTGCCCGCGGGCCACCAGCGCGGTGAGCGTGATCATCGACCGGCTGCGCCGGTCCAGGCCGGGACGCGTCCAGATGCTGCCCCAGGCGTATCGGGTGATCAGGTCCTGGAAGTCTGCGGTGAACGCGGAGGTGGCAGCGACGGCGCGGTCGACGTGCGCGTCCCCGAGCACCTCGCGGCGCACCGTCATGCCCGCCCGGTACAGACGGTCCTGCAGCGTCGGCGCGACGTGGTCGGCGATCAGGTCCGCGACCCGGCCGGGGGACTCGGCTGGTGCGAGGTGGCCTACTCCGTCGAGCACGACCAGGCGGCCGTCCTTGACACCGGAGGCGATCTGCGCCAGCCCCTGCGGCGGTGTGGGGATGTCCTCGGCTCCCGCGATCGCCAGCACCGGCGCGGTGATCTGCGAAAGCCGTTCTGCCACATCGAACATCGCCAGCGCGTCGCACACCTGCGCGTACGACTCGGCGTCGGTGTCGCGCAGTGCGTCCAGCAGGGCCGCGGCGACCGAGGGTTCGCGGGCCGCGAATCCCGCGGCGAACCAGCGTTCGGCGGCCCCGTCGATCACCGACTCGACACCGCAGGCGCGCACGGTCGCCGCGCGCACACGCCACTGCTCCGGGTCGCCGATCACCGCGCCCGTGCACAGCAGTGCGGCCGCGGACACGCGCTCGGGCGCGTCGAGCAACAACTGCAGTCCGACCGCCCCTCCGACGGAGTCGCCCGCATAGGCGAAAGATTGTCCCGGCGAGATGTCGTCGGCAAGCGCCAGCACCGCGGCGGCGAGCTCGCGGATGCCGAACGGACCGCTTGCGGGGCTGCGCCCGTGGCCGGGCAGATCCCAGGCCACCACGCGCACCCGCTCGGCGAGCCGTTCCGCGGCCGCACCCCACAGGTTGGCTGCCGATGTGCCCAGCGACGGTCCGAGCAGCAGCAGGCCCGCGCCCGGCGGGCCACCGAAATCGGTGCCGACGACTCGTGGGATTGTCACGGCGCGTCCTTCAGGTGATGGCGGGCCCGCTGCAGGACACCGTCGACGAGGTGGTCGACAGCGCCGGTGTAGCCCGATTGCGTTGGGCGGCCGGTCAGTTCGGCCATCGAGCGCTGCTCGGCGAGGATGTCTTCCGCCGCGGCGGCGTTGCGTGCGGCGCGCTCGGTGTCGATCGTCAGGTGGTCGAGGAGGTCGGTTGTCTGGCCGGCCGCCACGACAGTGCGTCGGGTCAGCGTGCGCAACGTGTCCCATTCCGCGTGCCAGCCGCCGTCGGACCGCTCGTCCACGCTCGCCGCCGACGCGGCGTGCAGCGTCGCGCCGAGCGCAGGTGTCGTCAGCGCCGCGCGGCGGATCAGTATCGACAGCACCGGGTTGGCTTTGTGCGGCATCGTCGACGACCGCCCGGGCCCGCCCTCGGCGAACTCACCGATCTCCGTCCTGCTGCCCGTCGTCACGTCGTTCGCGATGTGTGCCCATGCGTCGCAGCAGCCGACCATGGCGTCGCCGATTCTCGTCAGCGACGATCGGGTGGTGTGCCACGGCGGGCGCGACGCGAGGCCGAGCCCCGAGGCGAACGCATCGCACAGACCGAGCGCGGCGTCGGGCGAACCGGTGAGTTCGGTTGCCGCGGCGAGTGTTCCGGCCGCACCGCCTGCCTGCACGGGCAGCGGAGCCAGCGATGCAACCGCCTCGGCGGCGTCGAGCACGCCGGTCAACCAGTTGGCGGTCTTCGCGCCGACGGTGCCGGGAAGGGCCGCCTGGGTCAGTGTGCGGGTCAGCATGGGGGAGTGCTGGTGGGTCTCGGTCAGCGCGATCAGTGCGCGCACCTGCGCCGTGAGTTCGTCGTCGATGCGGGACAGCGCGTCGCGCAGGCACAGCATCAGCGCGGTGTCGACGACGTCCTGGCTCGTCAAGCCGCGGTGCAGCCAGCGCGCGGTCTCGTCACCGGTGCGGTCCCGGAGCAGGGCGACGAGACCGATCGCCGGGTTGCCGTCGGCCTCGGCGCCCTCGGCGATGGCGTCGACGTCAGCGGTGGACACCACCGCGGCGAGGTCGCGGCGCGCGGCGGGCGGCGCCGTTCCAGTCTCGACAAGCGCTGCCAGCCAAGCAGTTTCGACGTCGACCATGGCGCTGAGGAACGCCGGATCGCTCATCAGACGCCCCGCCCTGTGGTCGCCGGGCCAGAACAGGTCTGTCATGGGCGATGGCCCGGGTAGCGCAGGAAGACGGTTTCGGCCACGCCGTCGGCGCCGGCCTGCAACCGGATGTCGAAGCGCAGGCCGTGTTCGTCGCGCACGGCGATCAGGGTGTCGCGACGCTCAGCAGGCAGCGAATTCAACAGCCGATCGTCTGCCAGCCGTCCCTCGGGCACATAGGCACGGGTGAACAGTCGGTTGAGGAGCCCGCGCGCAAAGACCACTACGGCGAAGAATGGCGCCGAATCAGGCTGCATCGCAACGGGTTCGACGGTAGTGAAGCTGTAGTGACCCTCGGGGTCGGTGCTGGCGCGACCCCAGCCGGTGAACGTCCAGCCATCACGGCGGAGCGACCCGGACGCGGTGGGAACCGTTCCGTCGGCGTCCGTCTGCCAGATCTCCAGCAGGGCGTCGGGTACCGGTGCGCCCGCGCCGTCGGTGACGGTGCCGTGAAAGCGAATGGCGCCCGTCGTGGCCGCTGGCACGAGTTCGTGGTCGCGCTCGAACGGCAGCGCGTAGCCGAAGAACGGCCCGATGGTCTGGCCGGGGGTGGGTGTGAGCGTGCTCATCGCGTCTCCATCGGTGTCCCTGCCGAGCCGGTGAGCACGATGTCCCACCGGTAGCCGGTGGCCCACTCGTGGGTGGTGACGTCGTGGTCGTAGGCGGCGACGAGCCGGTCGCGCGCCTTCTGGTCGGTGATGGACTGGTAGATCGGATCGAGGCCGAAAAGTGGATCGCCGGGAAAGTACATCTGGGTGATCATCCGCTGCGTGAATTCGGTTCCGAACAACGAGAAGTGGATGTGGGCGGGCCGCCACGCGTTGTGGTGGTTCTTCCACGGGTAGGGCCCTGGCTTGATGGTCGTGAAGCGGTAGACGCCGTCGTCGTCGGTCAGGCATCGGCCCACGCCGGTGAAGTTCGGGTCGAGCGGGGCGGGATGCTGATCGCGCTTGTGCATGTAGCGCCCGGCCGCGTTGGCCTGCCAGATCTCGACCAGCTGGCCGCGCACCGGGCGGTTGTCGCCGTCGACGACGCGGCCTGTCACCACGATGCGTTCGCCGATCGGCTCGCCGCCGTGCGCGACGGTCAGATCCGATTCCAGTGCAGACAGGTCGCGCTCCGAGAAACACGGTGCCCACAACTCCACCCCCTCAGGATCCGCGTGCTGCAGATCCTTGGTGGGGTGGCGAAGCAGGCTGCTGCGGTAGGGCGGGTAGTCCAACCGCGGTTGGGTCTCCTCGGTTCCGCCCCGCTGATAGTCGGACTCGATCGCGGCGATCGCGTCGCTGACATCGGCCTGGCTTGCCACGGCGGAGTCGGGGCCGGTGTCGATGGCCGTGGGAAAGCTGTCAGTCATGGTCAGCGGGTCACCAGCGAGCTCGATTGGTCGGGCACGCCGCGGCCGAGGAGTGCGGTCGGCACGTCCTTGGTCTCCCTCGCGGTCATCGCCGCCAGCGCCGACACGACACAGACGACGGCGGTGAAGATGCTGATGACGACCCAGCCGCCCTCACGGACGCCACCGAGGGCGGTGACGATGGACGGCGCGAAGCCGGCGAGCAGGAAGCCAAGCTGGGTGCCGATCGCCATACCGGAGAACCGCACCTGGGTGCTGAACATCTCGCCGTAGAACGACGGCCACACCGCGTTGGCCGCGGCATATCCGAACGAGAACGTCGCGACGGCGAGTGCGAACGTGAGCACGGTGTTGTCGCTGCTCATCGACAGCATGTAGAACGGCATCAGCACCGCCGACGACAGCGCGCCGTAGATGAACACCGGCTTGCGTCCGATGCGGTCGGCGAGGATTCCGAACAGCGGTTGGGTGAAGAGCGCGACGACGTTGGCGACCACGACCAGCCACAGCGTGATGCCCGCGTCGAGGCCGACCTTCTTGCCGTAGGCGATGGCCAGCGTTCCAAAGACCGTCGACACAGCGGCGATGAACGCGCAGAAGATGACCCGCAGCACATCTTTCCAATGGTTCTGCAGCAGCGGCTTCAGCGGCATGCGCGCGATCGCGCCGGTCGCCTTGGCCTCGTCGAACTCGGGCGTCTCGTGCAGCCGGCGACGGATGAAGTAGGCCACCACGACCACGACGGCGCTGAGCCAGAACGGAACTCGCCAACCCCAGGACAGCTCGGCATCCTCGGGCAGCGATACGAACGGGAGCATGACCAGCTGGGCCAGAATCAGGCCGCCCTGCGTGCCGGTCAGCGTCCACGAGGTGAAGAACGAGCGACGGTGATCCGGGGCGTGCTCGAGCGTCAGCGAGCTTGCGCCTGCCTGCTCACCGGCAGCCGAGAAGCCCTGCAGCAGTCGGCAAACCACCAGCAGCCCGGGTGCGATCCAGCCCGCGGTCTCGAAGGTGGGTAGGCAGCCGATCAGGAACGTGGACACACCCATCAGCACGAGGGTGAACATCAAGACGTTCCGCCTGCCGATGCGATCCCCGAAGTGCCCGAGAACGAATGCGCCGACGGGGCGGGCGACGTAGGCGACGCCGAACGTCGCGAACGACATCACGAGCGCGGCCTCGTCACCCGAGGGGAAGAAGACCTTGGGGAAGATCAGCGCAGCGGCTGTGCCGAAGACGAAGAAGTCGTAGTACTCCACAGCGCTGCCCATGAAGCTGGCCAGTGCGGCCCGGCCGGGAGTTCGGCGTGGTGAACCATCGCTTGTGCCATCGGGTTTCGTGGTGGTTGTACCGCTCATGATTCTCCTGCTCCTTTTCAGATGGCGGTTGTTGCGCCGACGAGGCGGCGAAAGTGTCGTGACATGCGTTCGGTATCGGGGGTGATTCCGGTGATCAGCTCGAAGGCCTCGGTGGCCTGGTGCACCGCCATGTGGCCGCCGTCGCACACCCGGCAGCCGGCCTGCAGCGCCGCCTCCAACAGCGCGGTGTCCAACGGCCGGTAGACGATGTCGGTCACCCACAGGCCGTGGTGCAGCAGCTCGGCGGGGAAGGGCATCCCGGGATGTTCGGCCATGCCGGTCGGCGTGCAGTGCACGACTCCGTCGCTGGCGGGCAGCAGCACGGGCAGCTTGTCCGGCGACGACGCGTCGACCCGGGACTCGGGACGCCGTGAGGACAGCTCGTTGGCGAGTGCGGTGGCGCGTTCGACGTCGACGTCGACGACGGTGAGGTGGTCGGCGCCGATACGGAGCAGGGCGTCACCGACCGCGGCGCCTGCGCCGC
Organism: uncultured Actinomycetota bacterium; assembly: GCA_963786995.1. Lineage (GTDB taxonomy): Bacteria > Actinomycetota > Actinomycetes > Mycobacteriales > Mycobacteriaceae > Mycobacterium. The sequence goes on from CAWBBH010000018.1 coordinate 73,088, forward strand.
CCGCCCCGATCAGCACCACGTTGTCGGTGGCCGCGCCCGGCAGGCCTTCGGCAAAGCCGAGCGCGAATCCCGTCGTGTCGGTGTTGTATCCGATGGCGCGGGGTCCGTCGAACACCACGGTGTTGACGGCGCCGAGTGCGGCGGCGACGTCATCGATGTCGTCGAGGTGCTCGATGACCAGGCGCTTGCAGGGATAGGTGATGTTGAGGGCGTCGAAGCCGAGGGTGCGGGCCCAGTCGAGGATCTCGCCGATCCGCTCGGGCGCGACGCCGAGCGCCGCGAGGTCGATGGTCTTGTACACGTAGTCCAGGCCCTGAGCCTTGCCTTCGGCCATGTGCAGAGCCGGGGTGAGGGAGGGGCCGACGCCGGTTCCCACCAACCCGACCAGATAGGGGTGATGCGTCATGGGCTCCGCTCCGTAATGTACGAACTAGTACGTACGTGAAGCACAACACAGTGGCGCGGGTCGCGTCAAGGGGTGAATGTGATCCGGGTCGCTCTAAGCGCCGGAGGTGTCGCCGCGCCGAAGGCCAGCGGGAGATGTCAACCAGCCCACGACCACGTCGCCCAACATCTGTCGCAGATGCGCGTGGGTGTCGCGTTCGGTGAAGTCGATGTCGAACAGGTAGCCGAAGGTGTAGCGGTTGGCCACCTGGAACACGCAATAGCTGCTGATCAGGATGTGCACGTCGAGCGCGTCGACGTCGGCGCGGAAAACGCCCTGGTCTCGGCCGAGGGCCAGGATCTGGCCGAGCAGGGAGGTGGCCGGCTGCCCGAGGGCGCGGAGGGTGTCGAGCCTGCCGATGAACTCGCCGCGGTGGATGTTCTCGATGGCTACGAGCCGAATGAAGTCCTGGTGGGCGATGTGGTGGTCGAAGGTCAATTCCGCCAGGGCCCGGATGGCGTCGACCGGGTCGACATGGTCGACCTGCAGGCTCTGCTCGGCCTCCCGGATGCCGCGGTAGGCGTTCTCCAGAACGGCGAGGTACAGCTGCTCTTTGCCGCCGAAGTAGTAGTAGATCATCCGTTTGGTGGTGCGGGTCCGCTCGGCGATCTCGTCGACCCTGGCACCGGAGAAACCCTGCTCGGCGAACACCGCGGTGGCCACATTGATCAGCTCGGAGCGCGTGCGCTCGGCGTCGCGCAACGGCTCGGGGCGCGGCTCGGCGGTCACAACGGCAGCTTACTTGCGGCGGCAACGGCTGCGACCTCCTCTTGTGATGTAACTAACCATTCCGTACATTAGGTCGTACATCAGGTCGTCTGGAGGGTGAGCCGATGAGGACGTCCATCGCCACGGTCTCGCTGAGCGGATCGCTCACCGAGAAGTTGCACGCCTGCGCGGCGGCAGGCTTCGACGGTGTCGAGTTGTTCGAGCCCGACCTGATCGCCAATGACCACAGCCCGGAGGAGATCCGCGCGCTGAGTGCCCGGTTGGGTCTGTCGTTGGACCTGTACCAGCCGCTTCGCGACATCGAGGGCGTCGACGAGCACACGTTCGCCGACAACCTGCGCCGGGCGGGCGCCACCTTCGCCACGGCGCAGCGCCTCGGCATCGGCACCGTGCTCGTCTGCAGCAACGTGGCGACGGCGACCGTCGACTCCGACGAGGTGTCGAGCGGGCAACTGCGCCTGCTGGGCGACCTCGCCGCAGAGTACGACATCAAGATCGCGTTCGAGGCGCTGGCGTGGGGCCGGTTCATCGACGACTACCGGCGGGCGTGGCGCGTCGCGGAGCGCGCCGACCATCCCAACGTCGGGGTGTGCCTGGACAGCTTCCACGTGCTGTCGCGCGGACACGATCCCTCCGCGATCGAGGACATCCCCGCCGAGAAGATCTTCTTCCTCCAACTCGCCGACGCGCCCGCGCTGAGCATGGACGTGCTGTCGTGGAGCCGCCACCATCGGCTGTTCCCCGGCGAAGGCGCATTCGACCTGCCGGCCTTCCTCGCTCACGTGCTGGCCACCGGCTACCACGGGCCGCTGTCGCTCGAGGTGTTCAACGACACCTTCCGGCAGACCGACCCCGACCGCACCGCGGTGCACGCCCTTCGCTCGCTGCGCTGGCTGCAGGACAGGACCGCGGCGCTCGCACCGGAGGGGTCGCGGCGCGATCTGGCCACCCTCACGCCGACCAAGCCGCCGACGGGATTCGACTTCGTCGAGGTGAAGGCGGAGGACACCAGCGACGTCGAAGTGCTTCTGCAGCAGTTCGGTTTCACACCCAGCGGAAGGCACCGCACCAAACCGGTCTCCCTGTGGTCGGCGGGCGATGCGCGGGTGGTGCTCAACGAAGCGCAGGCCCGCGACCGTGTCCCCCACATCGCCGCGGTCGGACTGCAGGTGCCCGACGCGGTCGCCACCTCGCGGCGCGCGGCGGAGTTGATGGCGCCAACGGCCTATCGCAGGACGTACGCCAGCGAGCAGGCACTCGGTGCGGCCGTGGCACCCGACGGCACCGAGATGTACTGGGCCGCAGACTCGGCGTGGGTCGCGGAATTCGAGAACGGGCTCGACGCCGTGCCGACATCGGTGCGGGGCGTCGACCACGTCAACCTGGCGCAGCCGTGGCAGAGCTTCGATGACGCGGTGCTGTTCTTCACCAGCGTGTTCGGCCTGTCGGCGGACACCCCCGCGGAGGTTCCCGGGCCCAACGGTCTGGTGCGCAGCCAGTCGATGCGGACCGCCGACGACGCCGTCCGGCTGGTGTTGAACGTCGCGCCCCATGTTCTCGACGACGCGAGCATGCCTGCCCACGTGGCGTTCTCGTGTGCCGATGTCATCGGTCTGGCGCGGGCGGCGCGGGCCAACGGGGCGCGGCTGCTCGCGGTTCCCGACAACTACTACGACTACCTCGCCGGACGCTTCGGACTCGACGACGCCACCGTGGCCGAACTGCGCGAACTGGATCTGCTGTACGACCGCGACGACGGGGGAGAGTTCGTGCACTTCTACACCCGCACCGTCGGCACGGTCTTCTTCGAGTTCGTGCAGCGGCGCGGATCCTATGACGGCTACGGCGCCGACAACGCGCCGGTGCGGTTGGCGGCCCAGCGCGGCGGTACCGTACGCACGTGACTGATAGTCGCCGACTGCTTCTCGTCAACGGGCCCAACCTGAACCTGCTCGGAACCCGCGAGCCGGGGATCTACGGCACGGTCACGCTGGCCGATATCGAAAAGCTCGTGGTGCAGACCGCCGCCGAATACGGGCTCGACGTGCGGGCTGTGCAGTCCAACCACGAGGGTGTGCTGATCGACGAGATCCACCAGGCGCGCGGCGACTGCTTCGGCATCGTGATCAATCCCGGTGCGCTGACCCATACCTCGGTCGCGATCGCCGACGCGCTGAGCGCGGTCGACCTTGCGGTGGCCGAGGTGCACCTGTCGAACATCCATCGCAGGGAGCCGTTCCGGCACCACTCCTACGTGTCCGCGGTCGCCGACATGGTGATCGCGGGCGCGGGCGCGGAAGGCTATGCCGCGGCCGTGCGGTACCTGGCGCAGGGCGTTACGCCGTGACGGTCCCGTCGCCGACACCGGTTCGGCAGGCGGCCGTGCTGGTCGCGCTCGAGGGGGCTGCGGGCCTTGTCGCCGCGGTCGTCTACGTCGTCAGCGGGTTGCGCGGCAGCAACGATCCGGGGATGAACAAGTTCGGCACGGCGGGCTGGTTCGCGATCATCGGCGGCGCCGTGCTCGCGGCGGGCTGGGCGCTGTGGACCGGTCGCCGGTGGGGCCGCGGGCTGGCGGTGTTCGCGCAGCTGCTGCTGTTGCCGGTGTCGTGGTACATCGCCGTCGGGTCGGGTCAGTGGCTGTACGGCGTCCCGATCGGTGTCGTCGCGCTCGTCACGCTGGTGCTGTTGTTCAGCCCGTCAGCGGTGCAGTGGCTGGGTGCTCAGGACCCCGCCAGCTCCGACAACTCGGGGCCCGACACCCGGTAGGTGATCCAGTCGGTCTGCTGGCGTCCGCCGACGGCGTCGTAGAGCGCGATGGCGTTGACGTTCCAGTCCAGCACCGCCCAGCTCAGCCTGCTGTAGCCGTTCTCGACACACTCGCGCGCCAACGTCGCCAGCATCGCCTTTGCCAATCCGTGTCTGCGGAACTGCGGGCGCACGAACAGGTCCTCCAGATAGATGCCCGCCACACCGTCCCACGTCGAGAAGTTGCGGAACCACAGCGCGCCTGCCGCCGCCTCGCCGTCCACTTCGGCGATGTGGCCGTTCACTGTCGGCGTCTCACCGAAAAGCGCTGTGCGCAGCTGGGTCTCGGTGACGGTGCATTCGTGGCCCGCACGCTCGAACTCGGCGAGCTCGTGGATCATCGCCGTCAGTTCGGTCTCGTCGCCGGGTTCGGCGCGCCGGATGATCATGTGTCCGCCTCCAAAGCCGACAGAATGGTGGTGAATTTCGTTGTGGTCTCGTCGACTTCGTCGTCGGGGTCGGACTCGGCGACGATACCGCCGCCGGCGTGCGCGAGGGCGGTGCGGCGGTCGGGGGACAGCTGTGCGCCCCGGATCGACACCACCCAGCGCCCGTCGCCGCGCTGATCGCACCAACCCACCGCGCCCGCATAGAAACCGCGGTCACCCTCGAGTTCGCCGATCAAGCCCGCAGCGGCGCCTGCGGGCGCCCCGCCGACCGCCGGGGTCGGATGTAGGGCAACCGCGAGATCCAAAGCGGTAAAAGACTTTTCGCGCAGGCGACCGCTGATCGGCGTCGACAGATGCCAGAGCGCGGCGGTGCGACTCAGCTGAGGCGTCGGCGGGATCTGCAGGTCGACGCACAGCGGGTCGAGCGCTTTGCGCATCGCATCGACGACCAGCGCGTGCTCGTGGCGGTTCTTGGCCGACGCGGCGAGCGCCTCGCCGCTGGCCCTGTCCGCGTCGGGGTCGGTCGATCGTGGGGCAGATCCGGCGAACGGCGCGCAGACCACGCGGTCGCCGTGGCGGGCCACCAGCAGTTCGGGGCTGGCGCCGACCAGCACGGCGCCGGAGTAGTCGCCGCCCGCCGAGGTCAGATCGACCAGGTAGGCGTTGGCCGCGGGGTCGGCGGCGACGAGGCGGTCGACGATGGTGCGCGCATCGAGCGGCCCCTCGGCGGCCAGCCGCAGCGCGCGGGCCAGCACCACCTTGTGCAGGCCGTTGGCCGGATCCCGCAGCCGTTGCAGCGCCACGGCGATCCTGGCGCGATGCTCGTCGGGCGGCGGGAGCGTCTCTGCGATCCTCACCGAGGGGAGTGGACGCAGCGGCCACTTCGGCAGCGCGTCGAGGAACGCCACGTCCTGCGGCCGGATCAGCGCCGCAGGCCGGGACATGTCAAAAGGCAAGGCGCCCACGATGATCGGAGCGCTGTGCGACGTCAGCGAGGTACGTGCTTCGGCGATGGAGTGGTACGAGGTGTGCACCCCGTCGGCGACGACGGCGCTGCCGCCGGTGGCCAGGACGAACGTCGGCTCGCGGGTCACGTGAACACGGTCGGATTCGGGTATCCGGTCAGGCCGAGGGCGTTGAGCTGCCGTGCGCCGTGTTCGAATCCGCACACGGCGACCGACGCGGCGGCCATCGCGAACCTGATGCCCTCATAGACGGGCAGTTCCACCCAGCGCGTGATGACGGCGCGGGAGAAGTGTCCGTGCCCGACGAACACCACGTCACGGGACTCCATGTGTTCCAACGCCATACCGATCGCGCGGTCGGCGCGTTCGCATACCGCGGCCGTGGTTTCGCCGCCGGGACAGCCGTGGGTCCAGACCAGCCAGTTCGGCACGGCCTTGCGGATCTCCTGGGTGGTCGTGCCCTCGTAGTCGCCGTAGTCCCATTCGGTGATGAGCGGGTTGACCTCGTCGACCGAGAGGCCGGCGAGTTCGGCGGTCACCAGGGCGCGCTTACGCGGACTGCTGATGACGAACGGATTGTCGAGGTTCAGCTGGGCGATGGTTTCGCCTGCCGCTTTCGCCTGGCCGAGACCGGTCTCGGTGAGCTCGAGTTCGGTCATGCTGGTGTGCTTGCCGCTGCGCGACCACTCGGTCTCGCCATGTCGCAGCAGCAGCAGACGGTGCGCCAAGACGGTCACCCAGCCGATTGTGCCCCACGCCGGGGCGCGGCCGTGTCGGGACGCGTGCTTGGATGGGCAGTGTGACGCGAGTACTTGTGGTCGCCAATCAAAAGGGTGGGGTTGCCAAGACGACGACGGTCGCGTCGTTGGGCGCGGCGATGATGGAGGAAGGTCGCCGGGTGTTGCTCGTCGACCTCGACCCGCAGGGGTGTTTGACCTTCTCGCTGGGTCAGGACCCCGACAAGCTTGCGGTGTCCATCCACGAGGTCCTGCTCGGCGAGGTGGAGCCGTCCGCGGCGTTGGTGGCCACGGCGGAGGGGATGATGCTGCTGCCCGCCAATATCGACCTGGCAGGCGCCGAGGCGATGCTGCTGATGCGGGCGGGCCGCGAATACGCGCTGAAGCGCGCGCTTGCCAAGGTCAGCGGCGACTTTGACGTGGTGATCATCGACTGCCCTCCGTCGCTAGGAGTGCTCACCCTCAACGGGCTGACGGCCGCCGACGACGTGATCGTGCCGCTGCAGTGCGAGACGCTGGCACACCGCGGTGTCGGCCAGTTCCTGCGCACCATCAACGACGTGCAGCAGATCACCAACGCCGACCTGACGCTGCTCGGCGCGCTTCCCACGCTGTACGACTCGCGCACCACCCACAGCCGCGACGTGCTTCTCGACGTCGCCGACCGCTACGAGATGCCGGTGCTGGCGCCCCCGATTCCGCGCACCGTGCGGTTCGCCGAGGCCACCGCGTCGGGTGCCTCGGTGCTGGTGGGCAGGAAGAACAAGGGCGCGGCGGCGTACCGGGAGTTGGCAGCTGCCCTGCTCAAGCACTGGAAGTCCGGCAAAGAGCTGGCGACGTTCGCGCCGGAGATCTAACCGCCCAACGCGGCCAGCGTGCCGCCGCGCTGCTCGAGTAGGACCGAGCCGGCCACGCCGGGCACCACAGCTGCCTGCGACGGCTGGCGCTTCAGTGGGATGAACCGTTCGTTGACGCCGGTCGTCGGGTCGTAGACGCCGACACCGTCGCTCACCGGGATGATCAGGCGACCGGCCATCACGGTGCCCGGGCCGATGGGCACATGTGTGCCGACTGGGCCGACGGTGAAGCGGTATTGCATACCGCTGGCGGAGAAGACCAGAACCGCGTCACCGGTCCACCACGTGATCAGGTCACCGGGGCGGGTCGCGGCCGCCTCGGGCGACACCGGCTTCGGCAGGGGCAGGTCGGCTGTCGTCGACCCGGTCTCGTCGATGACCTTCAGCGACGGTCGCGGGGTCGGAACGTAGACGGCGGTGGTGGTTTCGGACACCGTGACCACCCGTGCACCGGAGCCCTCCTTCACGCCGGGCAGCGCCACGTACTTGAGGTCGGGGGTGTCCTCCTCCTTGGCGGGCCGCAACACCGTCAGCCTCAGGTCGGATTCGTCCGGGCAGGCTTCGAGCACCGACACCGCCGATGTGCTCGCCGCCGCGGAGGTCAGTGTGCACAGCACAGGGCCGGGCACGCCGGGCTTGATCTTCGCGTCGAGCGCGCCGTAGCTGATCATTCTGACCATGTCGGAGCGCCACAGCTCGAGCCTGGTGTCGCCGGCGGCGAGCACGGAGGTGCCGTCGCCTGACAGCGCCACCTCAGGGTCGGAGTAGGCGGTCCGGCTGGGTCCGCGCATACCGGTCTGCCCGTCGATGGTGCTGACCTGGCCGCAGCCCCGGCTGTCGGGGTAGACCGCGACCGCGTAGTTGTACACCGAGGTGACGCCGCACAACTCGAGGTCGCGGGCGTAGCTCCACAGCACCGACCCCGTCGCCGGGTCGCGACCGTCGACTGCGCGACCGTCGCCGGTCACCACGCTGCCGCCGGCCAGTACCGGCGCCGTCGTCTTGGGGCTCGGCGCGCTCCACAGTTCCCGCAGCGACGGGGGAACGACCTTGGCCGGTGCAAGGGTTTTCACCGGCGCTGCAGCGGGCCTGCTGATGGTGGCCCCGGCATCGCTGGTCCACCAGATCAGCGCGGCGACGACGGCGACCGTCATGGCGATCGCCGCAGCCGCCAGCAGGTCGGCCCGGGTGCGCCGCTCGGGTTTGACCATCGACTGGCGGGACCTCGTCAGTTGGCGGTCGCCGCGGCGGCCTTGCGCGGACGGCGACGCCTGCGCCTGCGGGCGGGCTGTTCGCCGTCGGCGGCCTGCGCCTCACTGCCGTCGGCCTCGGGGGCGGCGTTGTCGCCCTCGGGGTGACTGCTGACCGGCTTGCCTGCGCGGGTGCGGCGACGCGAACCCTTTTCCGCGCGTGCGGGCGGGCGCCTCGGAGGCGTCGCGCGGCGCACGCTTGGCCGGCCTGGTTGGCCTGGCATCGCCGACCTTGCCCTTGACGTCGCCGGGAATGTCGAGCTCGGAGAACAAATGCGGTGAGCTGGAATAGGTTTCGGCGGGATCGGGGTGGCCGAGGCCCAGCGCCTTGTCGATCATCTGCCAGCGGGCGATCTCGTCCCAGTCGATCAACGTCACCGCGACGCCGGTCTTGCCGGCGCGGCCGGTGCGGCCGATGCGGTGCACGTAGGCCTGCTCGTCCTCGGGGCACTGGTAGTTGATGACGTGGGTGACGTCGTCGATGTCGATGCCGCGGGCGGCCACGTCGGTGGCGACGAGCACGTCGATCTCGCCGGTGCGGAACGACTTCAGCGCCTTCTCGCGCGCACCCTGGTTCAGGTCGCCGTGCACGGCGCCGACCTTGAAGCCGCGCTCGGCGAGTTCGTCGGAGACCTTCTGCGCGGTGCGCTTGGTGCGGGTGAAGATCATCGTGGCGCCGCGGCCACGGACCTGCAGTATCCGGCTGACGAGTTCGACCTTGTCCATCGCGTGGGCACGATAGGCGAACTGGTCGGTGGTGGTGTGCACGGCCGACGACCTGCGGAGCCTCGGCACGGATGTGCGTCGGCTGGTTCATGAAGCTGCGGGCCAGCGTGATGATCGGGTCGGGCATCGTCGCCGAGAACAGCATCGACTGCCGGGTGTCGGGGGTGAGCCGCAGGATGCGCTCGATATCGGGAAGGAAGCCGAGGTCGAGCATCTCGTCGGCCTCGTCGAGCACCAGCACGGAAATCCCGCCCAGCTGCAGGTGGCCCTGCTGGGCAAGGTCGAGCAGGCGTCCCGGGGTGCCGACGACGACGTCGGCGCCGGCGCGCAGCGCGTCGGTCTGCGGCTCGTAGGCCCGGCCGCCGTAGATCGACACCACCGACAGCTTGCGGTCGCCGACGGTCAGGTACTTCGCGGCGCCCGCGAGGTCGCCGTACACCTGAAGGCACAGTTCGCGGGTCGGCACGACGATGAGCGCGCGGGGGGCACCGGTCAGCGGACGTTCGGTGTCGCTGGTGATGGAGTGCAGCAGGGGCACGCCGAAGGCAAGGGTCTTGCCCATGCCGGTGCGCGCCTGTCCGATGAGGTCGTCGCCCGCCATCGCGAGCGGCAGGGTGAGTTCCTGGATGGCAAAGGTGTGTTCTTTGCCGTCCTCGCCAGTGCGCGCACAATTTCGTCGCGGACTCCGAGTTTGGCAAATGTTGGGTTGAGTGCGGTCATACGAGGTAGGCAGAGCCTTTCCGGTCAGTTTTCTCGTCGGTCGTCGTTCGCGTCCAGCGCGCACCAGCATGACGAGAAAACTTCGCGGGGCCCTGCGCTGAGGTAGGCGGGCCGGCTGCGTGCACGCACATTTCTTTTGGTAGCGGCCCAGTCATTGAAGCCACTGCCGCGCTCCATTCTACCGGGCGGGTTTGCCCGGCGGGCACCCTGGCATACGACGTCTACAGTTGGGCGCATGAGTTCGACGCAGCCTGCGGCATCCTCAGGAGCACATCGCCACCTCGGCGACGTCAGGCGTGTCGGCCGACCATCCCGGCGTCACCGAGCTGTTTGCGCTGCTGGCGTACGGCGAGGTGGCCGCGTTCTACCGGCTCACCGAGGAGGCGCGGATGGCGCCCAACCTGCTCGGCCGGATCAACATGGCCAGCATGGCGGCGGCCGAGATGAACCACTATGAGCTGCTGCGCGACGCGCTGGAGAAACGCGGCGTTGACGTGGTCCCCGCGATGACGCGCTACGCCCCCGCGCTGGAGAACTATCACCGGCTGACCACTCCGAGCACCTGGCTCGAGGCGCTGGTGAAGACCTACATCGGTGACGCGCTCGCGGCCGATTTCTACCTCGAGATCGCCGACGTGCTGCCCGACGAGGTCGCCGATGTGGTGCGTTCGGTGCTGTCGGAGACCGGGCACTCGCAGTTCGTCGTCGCTGAGGTTCGCGCGGCGGTCACCTCCAGCCAGCGGCAGCGCCACCGGCTCGCGCTGTGGTCGCGTCGGCTGCTCGGGGAGGCCATCACCCAGGCTCAGTACGTCCTCGCCGATCGCGACGAGCTCGTCGACCTCGTGGTGTCGGGCACCGACGGGCTCGGCCAGCTGACCGAGTTCTTCGACCGCGTACAGAACACCCACAGCACCCGCATGAAGGAGCTGGGTCTGGCCTGACCCGCTCAGCGCGTGCAGTTGGCGATGATCGTGTTGCTGTTCTGCGACGCCAGCGTCGCGCCCGCGCCGTCGGTGATCGCGCAGTTCAGTTGGCCTGCAACGCTGGTCGCGGTCACCGAGCTGAGCTCTACACCGGGGTCCAGGGTCACCTGCTTGGTCCACGGCAGTGCGACGTTCACGTCGGTCTGCAGCGCGCCCTGCTGGTCGGTGTAGATGATCGTCACCAGGTCGAACAGCTGGCGAGTGCCCGTCACGGTGTAGGTCACGGTGCGGGGGTCGGCCGCAGGAGGCGGCGCGGCTTCTGTCGGCTCCGCGATCGCGCTCGGCGGCGCGGCGGTCGGCGTCGGCGTCACGCTGGTGATGGTCTCGGGCGGCAGCGCCGTGGCTGACGGCCGCCTGGGGGAGGGAGCGGCGCTGGGATAGGGGGCCGCCTCGCTGGTCTCCGGGGACACTGTGGCCGAGGTGGTGCCGCTGTCGCCGCCGCTGAGGATCATCATGGTGCCCGCGACGGCGATCAGAAGCACGATGCCCGCGACGCTGGCCACCCACAGCCACTTGCGGTCGTCCTGCTCGGTGTAGAAGCGGACGTCGTCGTACTCGTCGTAGTCGTCGTCCTCGTAATCGGCGTAGGCGTCGTAGTCCTCGACATCGGAGAACTCGCCGCCGCCGTCGTGGCGGTCGTGCGTGTGTTCGGTGACCCCACCGGTCATCCAGGGCGAAGAAGGCCTGTTCATGCGCGTAATCCTCGTGAGTTCGAGTGATGCAGGCCTGATGCTATCGAGACAGAAGTGACAGATGAGGTCGCGAGCTCAGCGTGTTGGTAACGGTCCGGACTCAGTTCACTCTCGCCGGTCCACTAGCCTTTGTGTAGACGAAAGCTCACGACGGCGAACGACTTTGGAAAGGGTGCAGCGTGGAGGTCAAGATCGGTGTCACGGACAGCCCGAGGGAGCTCAGCTTCAACAGCGCTCAGACGCCCACCGAGGTGGAGAAGGAGATCTCCGACGCGCTGGCCAACGATTCGGGTGTGCTGGCGCTGACCGATGAGAAGGGCCGCCGGTTCATCGTGCAGGCAGCCAAGATCGCCTACGTCGAGATCGGCGCCGCCGATGTGCGCAGGGTGGGCTTCGGGGTCGGAGTCGTCGGCGCGGAGGCCGTCAAGAACGGGTGAGCGGCACGTGCGACAGCCCGCCCCAGGCGAACTGAACGGTGCCGTTGACCGCGTCGTCCTTGGAGATCGGCCGCTCGTTGTTCAACCAGTAGCGCGCGGAGTCCACGCTGACCGCGACCAGGCCGACCGCGATCATCCTCGCGCGGTGGGCCTCCAGCCCTGAGTCGCGGCTGATCAGGTCGAACACCGCATCGGTGCAGGACTCGGTGGCCACCTTCACCTGGGCCGCCACCTGCGGTTCGGTCACGTAGTCGTTCTCGAAGATCAGCCGGTAACCCTGGCCGTCGTGCTCGATGAAGTCGAAGAACGCCTGCACGGCCGCACGCAGCCGCTGACGGTTGTCGGTGGTGGTGCGCAGCGCCTGGCGCACACCGGACACCAGGTTGTCGACGTGCTGGGCCAGCACCGCCAGGTACAGCTCCAGCTTCGACGAGAAGTGTTGATAGAGAACGGGTTTGCTGACACCGGCGCGGTCGGCGATTTCGTCCATTCCCGCGGCGTGATACCCGCGGTCGACGAAAACCTCGCTGGCAGCGCCGAGTAACTGGCCCCGGCGCTCGTCGCGGGGCAGCCGACTGCCGCGTCGATTGGTGGCGGAGCTTGCCACCCCTCGATTCGGTCGCACTGGCGAGATCGCTCATCAATTCCTCTATCTGGATCGTTCGCATCGACACTACTACCCGTACGAGCACCTACGCGTCAGGACGGCTCGCGCCCCCGGCTCGGTGTTGGGCGGTGGCGCGCCAGAAGTGCGAGAAGCACGGTCTATGCCATCCTGTTTCGGTGACCTACGAGCCGGGGCGTCGCACGCGGAGCGCCGGAGGCCAACCGCGTCGCGATCCGGAATCGGTCAGGGGTCGAGTTCCCGTGCTCCGCGACGAGTGGCGCGAGCCGCTGCGCGCCCAGCGTGATCCCCTCGCGGAGAGTTCGGGCAGGCCCAGATCCAACCGCGAGGAGCGGCGCCGGTGGCGCAAGCAGACCTGGCTGGGCCGGTTCGTCTCGACCTACGGCTGGCGGGCCTACGCGCTGCCTGCGCTCGTCGCGCTCACCGTGTGGGTGGTCTGGTCGACGATCACCGGTACCAGCGCGCCGGGCGCCGACGAGGACCAGGGACCTGCGCAGGGCCCGCCGACCCTCGGTGCGGCCGGCACCGCGATCGTCGGCGCCCCGCCCAAGGGGCTGACGCAGTTCGACGCCGACCTGCCCACCGGAATCCTGCCCGACGGCGGACCGTACACCGAAGCCGGCGCCAAGACGTGGCACGTCGTGCCCGGCTCCGATCCCAAGGTCGGCGAGGGCACCACCAAGACCTTCACCTACACCGTCGAGGTCGAGGACGGCATCGACACCACCACCTTCGGCGGCGACGACAACTTCGCCAGGATGGTCAGCGAGACGCTCGGCAATCCGAAGAGCTGGACGCACAATCCGCAGTTCGCGTTCACCCGGGTCGACTCGACGTTTCCGGGCCAGCCGGACTTTCGGGTGTCGCTGACCTCGCCGATGACTCTGCGTTAGGGCTGCGGGTACGAGATTCCGATCGAGACCTCCTGCTACAACCCGAACTACGGGCCCGACGGCCAGCCACGGGTGTTCCTCAACGAAGCCCGCTGGGTGCGCGGCGCGGTTCCCTTCCAGGGCGATGTGGGCGCGTACCGCCAGTACCTGATCAACCACGAGGTCGGCCACGCCATCGGGTATCAGCGCCACGAGCCCTGCGCGGAGAACGGGCAGCTGGCGCCCGTGATGATGCAGCAGACCTTCTCCACGAGCGACAACGACAACGCGCGCTTCGACCCCGAGTGGGTCAAGGCCGACGGCAAGACGTGCAAGGCGAACCCCTGGCCGTATCCGATCCCCTGACCCGCCGAGTGGGCCCGGGAAGCTCTTGGCGGTGATTGCCGTTGGTCTGGGTAACTGCTGAGATGGAATTCAACCCCCGACGTCGAATCGAGGAGGGTCATCGGTGACCACACCGTTGCCGCCGCTGGTAGAGCCCGCGGCAGAGCTGACGCGCGAAGAGGTGGCGCGCTACAGCCGCCACCTGATCATCCCCGACCTGGGCCTCGACGGTCAGAAACGGCTGAAGAACGCGCGGGTGCTGGTCATCGGCGCGGGCGGGCTCGGCTCGCCGACGCTGCTCTACCTGGCCGCCGCGGGAGTGGGGACCATCGGGATCGTCGAGTTCGACGTCGTCGATGAATCCAACCTGCAGCGCCAGATCATCCACGGCCAGTCCGACATCGGCCGGTCGAAGGCCGAGAGCGCGCGCGACTCCATCAAGGAGATCAACCCGCTTGTCGACGTGGTTATGCCACGAGGTCAGGCTGGAGCCCGACAACGCCGTCGAGCTGTTCGAGCAATACGACCTGATCCTCGACGGCACCGACAACTTCGCCACCCGCTACCTGGTCAACGACGCCGCGGTGCTGGCGGGCAAGCCCTACGTCTGGGGTTCGATCTACCGCTTCGAAGGCCAGGTGTCGGTGTTCTGGGAGGACGCGCCCAACGGCTTGGGCCTCAACTACCGCGACCTCTACCCGGAGCCGCCACCGCCCGGCATGGTGCCGTCGTGCGCTGAGGGCGGCGTGCTCGGCATCCTGTGCGCGTCGATCGCGTCGGTGATGGGCACCGAGGCGATCAAGCTGATCACCGGCATCGGCGAACCGCTGCTCGGCCGCTTGATGGTGTACGACGCGCTGGACATGAGCTACCGCACCATCAAGATCCGCAAGGATCCGGCGACACCGAAGATCACGGAGCTGATCGACTACGAGGAGTTCTGCGGCGTGGTGTCCGACGCCGCCGCCGAGGCCGCCGCCGAATCCACCGTCACCCCGCGTGAGCTGCGCGACATGATCGACTCCGGCAAGCCGCTGTCGCTGATCGACGTCCGCGAACAGGTCGAGTGGGACATCAATCACATCGACGGCGCTGCGCTGATCCCGAAGGGCGAGTTCGAATCGGGTGAGGCGCTGGCCAAGCTGCAGGTGGACCGCACCCCGGTGTTCTACTGCAAGACCGGCGTGCGGTCGGCCGAGGTGCTCGCCATCGCCAAGAAGGCCGGATTCTCCGACGCGTTGCACATGCAGGGCGGAATCGTGGCCTGGGGCAACCAGCTCGAGCCCGACATGGTGATGTACTAACGGGGACATGTATAACGCCGACTAACGCGTCAATACCGATCCAGACACAGCTGGTCAGCGAAGCGTTTCGAGCCTGTGGCAACGGTAGCCTGGCGCTGTGAGCGAAGAGTGCCCGCCGGACCACGTGCTGGCGGCGTTCGGCCTCAGTGGCGTGCATCCCGTTGCACTCGGAGTCGGGTGGGAGGGCGGCTGGCGGTGCGGTGAAGTGGTGTTGTCGATGGTTGCCGACCACGCCCGCGCCGCCTGGTCGTCGAAGGTCCGCGAGACGCTGTTCGTCGACGGGGTCCGGCTCGCTCGGCCCGTCAGGTCGACCGACGGCCGCTTCGTGGTCGCGGGCTGGCGCGCCGACACCTTCGTCGCGGGCACGCCCGAACCCCGCCACGACGAGGTGGTGTCGTCCGGGGTCCGCCTGCACGAGGCGACGGCGAAGTTGGAGCGGCCGAGGTTTCTGACCCAGCCGCCCGTCGCGCCGTGGGCCGACGTCGACGTGTTCATCGCCGCCGACCGCGCAGCGTGGGAGGAGAGACCGCTGCAGTCACTGCCGCCCGGTGCGCAGATCGCCCCGGGATCTGCCGACGGCCAGCGGTCGATCGATCTGATCAACCAGCTCGCCGGACTGCGCACGCCGACCAGGAGCCCCAGCCAGCTGGTGCACGGCGACCTTTACGGCACAGTGCTTTTCGCCGGGACTGCGGCGCCCGGCATCACCGACATCACGCCCTACTGGCGGCCGGCGTCGTGGGCGGCCGGAGTGGTCGTCGTCGACGCGCTGTCGTGGGGTGAGGCCGACGACGGTCTGGTCGAACGCTGGGCACCGTTGCCCGAGTGGCCGCAGATGTTGTTGCGCGCGTTGATTTTCCGGCTGGCTGTACACGCCCTGCATCCGCGCTCGACGGCCGCGGCGTTCCCCGGACTTGCCAGAACCGCCGCGCTGGTGCGCCAACTGCTGTAGGCGTCAGAACTCGTGGCGCACGTCGGCGAGCCTGACACGGCCGTCGTCGGCGAGCACCCCTTCGGCCCGCAACAGTTCGAGCTGACGCGCGGTGAGGTGCGGCGCGGGCCGTCCGGACGCCCGGATCACCCTGTGCCACGGCAGATCCGCCGAATCCGTCCGCATGATCCATGCCACGATCCTCGGGCTGGACAGCCGGGCCGCCGCTGCGATGTCGCCGTACGTGGACACCCGACCGGGCGGAATCGATGCCACCAGCGCGCGCACGCTCTCGACCTGTTCGTCGGTGATGGCGGCCATGGTTACGCGTGTTCGAGCCGGTCCCGGATGAGCGCGGCTGTCTCGGCGGGCTTGGCCTGGGCGACCATGTGGTCGCAGTCGACGTCGACCAGCGAGAACCGCGGACCCAGCTTCTCCGACAGCGTGGCGATCAATGCGTCGGTCACGAACGGCGGCCGGGTGCGGGTAGCGCGGACGAGCGTTGTGCGTATTCCCTTGTGCGGCACGACAAAATCGCGCGCCAGCTCACTCCAGTACGACATCATCGCGGGGATGCTGATGCGCCAGCCGCAGCGGCCGTCCGGCCGCTCGATCAGGTGCTCGTCGAGTTCGGCGTCCAGTTCGGCGCCGTCGACGTCGGCCCATGCGCCGTGGGCTTTCTCGTTGCGCGCCTCGTCACGGTCGAGGTAGAACGGCGAGGCCATCATGTCGTCGGCGATGTTGGCCATCCACGCACCGTCGAGGCCGACGGCCGGGTCGAGAAGCACCAGCGACGCCACCAGGTCGGGGCGGGTGACGGCGAGCTTCAGCGCGACAGCGCCACCGAACGAGTGCCCGACCACCACGACCGGCCGGGTCGTCTCCCCGGCCAGCAGGTCGGCGAGCGCGGCAACGTTGGCCTCCAACGTCCACGGCGCCTCCCACGACGATCTGCCGTGACCCAGCAGATCGGGCGCGAGGATCGAGAAGTTCGGCAGGTGTTCGGTCGCCAGCGTCCGCCACCGAAGGCCGTGTCCGGTGAGCCCGTGCACGGCCAACACCTGGGCCGGCTGCTCGGGACCGAAGCGGTGCACATTGAGGAACTGCGAATTGCCGGCCACGGCGTCGATGCTAAGCGCAACCGCGTCTGGGGAACTTGTCGGACCCTCGTGGTGTCATGCCCTCATGTCCGCTCCGCACCTCGCGCTAGGCCCGACGACGTTGACCGAAGCCGGTTTTCGCGGTGTCGTGCGCGTCCTCGGCGGCCCCGGCACCGGCAAGACCACGGCGCTCATCGACACCGCGGCCGCGCGTATCGCCGACGGGGTCCCACCGGAATCGGTGCTGATGCTGACGGGTTCGGCAAGGCTCGGCACGCAGGCGCGCGCCGCCCTCACCTCGGCGCTGCTGCGGGCGGGTGACCGGACCGTCATCCGCGAGCCGTTGGTCCGCACGGTGCACTCGTACGCCTTTGCGCTGCTGAGGCTCGCCGCGCAGCGCAACGGGGATCCGCCTCCGCGCCTGATCACCACCGCCGAGCAGGACGGCATCATCCGCGAACTCCTCGCCGGTGACCTCGAAGACGGCGACGCCGCCGCCGTCGCATGGCCCCGCCAGCTGCGGCAAGCGCTGAGCACCGTCGGGTTCGCCACCGAGCTGCGCGACCTGCTGGCCCGCTGCACGGAACGGGGCGTGGATCCCGTTGCGCTGCAACGTATCGGCCGGCTGTCCGGGCGCGCCCGAATGGTTGGCCGCCGGTCAGTTCGCGCAGCAGTACGAGCAGACGATGCTGCTGCGGTCGGCGGTGGGGATGGCCGCTCCGCAGGCCACCGTGCCCGCGCTCGGGGCGGCCGAACTCGTCGGCGCCGCGCTGGAGGCGTTCGCCGTCGACGCCGACCTGCTCGCCGCCGAACGCGCCCGCGTCAAGCTCCTCCTGGTCGACGACGCCCAGCACCTCGATCCGCAGGCCGCCAGGCTGGTACGGGTGCTCGCGGCAGGCGCCGAGCTGACCGTCATCGCCGGCGATCCCAACCAATCGGTGTTCTCCTATCGGGGCGCTGACCCGGCGCTGCTGCACGGCGACGACGAGCAGGTCATCACACTCACCGAGTCGCACCGCTGCGCACCCGCGGTGGCGCGCGCGATCACCGGGGTCGCGGCGCGACTACCGGGGGCAGGGGCGGCACGGGAACTCGCCGGAGCGGGTGAGGAGGACGGCGCGGTGTCGGTCCGGGTGGCGGCGTCCGCACACGCCGAAGCCGCGTTGATCGTCGACGCCCTGCGCCGGGCGCATCTCCTCGACGGGGTTCCGTGGACGCAGATGGCCGTGGTCGTCCGCTCGGTGCGCCAGAGCGCCGCCGCGCTGACCCGTGCGCTGACCGCCGCCGGAGTGCCGGTGCGCAGCCCGGCCTCGGGTGTGCCGGTCGCCGAACAGACCGCCGCCAAGGCGATGCTGACGGTGCTCGCCGCCGTCGCCGACGGGCTTGACGGCGACCGCGCGCTGCAGTTGCTCACGGGTCCGATCGGCCGGGTGGACCCGGTGTCGCTGCGGCAACTGCGCAGGGCGCTGCGTCGAGCCGATCGGAGCCAACCTCCACGTGAGTTCGGTGAGTTGCTCGTCGAAGCGCTCACCTCGGAGGAGAGTCAGGAAAACAACCGTGTGTCAGGGGATCTCGGCCGCCCGCTGCAACGGGTGCGCGCCGTGCTGGCCGCTGCGCGGCGCACCGCAGCCGACGGCGGCGACCCGCGCCACACCCTGTGGCAGGCATGGCACCGTTCCGGTCTGCAGAAGCGCTGGCTGGCGGCCAGTGAGAGGGGTGGCGCAGCGGGCGCAAAAGCCGACACCGACCTAGACGCGGTCACCGCTTTGTTCGACGTCGCCGAGCAGTACGTGTCACGGACCGCGGGCGCGTCCCTTCGCGGCCTGGTCGACCACGTCAGCGCGCTTGGTCCGGCACCGGTGCGGGGTGACGTCGCACCCGATGCTGACGGCGTGGCGCTGGTCAGCGCCCACGCGGCGCTGGCAGGGGAATGGGATGTCGTGGTCATCGCGGGACTGCAGGAAGGGCTGTGGCCCAACACGACACCCCGCGGCGGTGTGCTCGGCACCCAGCATCTCGTCGATGTCCTCGACGGAGTGGCCGATGTCAACGCGACGGGCGTGTCCAGCCGCGCCCCGCTGCTCGCCGAGGAACGCAGGCTGCTGATCTCGGCGATGGGCCGCGCCAGGCGTCGGCTGCTGGTGACCGCCGTTGACAGCGACTGCGGTGACGACTCGATGCTGCCGTCACCGTTTCACACCGAACTTGCCAGCTTCGCAACCGATACCGACTCCCGCGCCGCCGAACCCGTGCCGCCACCCCGGGTGCTCGCTCCCGCGCCGCTCGTCGGCGCGCTTCGCGCGGTGATCTGCGCCCCCGACGATGCCGTCGAGGAGGCGGAAAGACGCTGTGCGGCGGCTCAATTGGCCCGCCTGGCGGCAGCGGGCATTGCCGGGGCCGATCCTGGCCAGTGGTACGGCATGGCGGTCCCGAGCAGCGACGAACCGCTGTGGTCGGGCGACGACCACGTGGTCCGGCTGTCACCGTCGACACTCCAGACGCTGGCCGACTGCCCGTTGCGCTGGCTGCTCGAACGGCACGGAGGCAGCGACGGCCGCGATGTGCGATCGGCGATCGGATCGCTGGTGCACGCGCTGGTCGCCGATCAGGCGATGAACGAGGGCCGGATGGTCGCCGAACTCGAAAGGCTCTGGGGCAAAATGCCCTTCGAGTCGAGCTGGTATGCCGACAACGAACTGGAACGGCACAAGACGATGCTGTCCACCTTCGCGCAGTGGCGGGACCAGACGCGACACGAGCTCACCGAGGTGGGCACCGAGGTCGACCTCGACGGGGTTCTCGACTGCGACGGATCGGCGGTTCAGATCCGCGGCCGACTCGACCGACTGGAACGGGACTCGGAAGGTCGCCTGGTGGTCGTCGACATCAAGACCGGCAAGTCACCGGTCAGCAAGGACGACGCGCAGCGCCATGCACAGCTGGCGATGTATCAGCTCGCCATCGCAGAAGGCCTTGTGCACGAGGGTGATTCACCCGGCGGCGGCCGGCTGGTGTATCTCGGCAAACCGGCATCGGCCGGCCCGACCGAGCGGCAGCAGGATCCGATGACGCCGGATGGCCGCGGGCAGTGGCGCGAGCTGGTGAGCAGGGCGGCGCGAGCGACGCAGGGCCCCCAGTTCACGGCCCGCGTCAACGACGGCTGCGCGCACTGCCCGGTGCGTCAGAGCTGTCCCGCCCAGGCAACCATCGACGGAACGGCGACATCGTGACCTTCAGTCCCGCCGAGTTGGCAGGCGCGCTCGGCCTGTTCGCGCCGACCGACGAGCAGGCCGCGGTGATCGCCGCCCCGCCAGGGCCGTTGGTGGTGATCGCGGGCGCGGGCGCGGGTAAGACGGAGACGATGGCGGCGCGCGTGGTGTGGCTGGTCGCCAACGGTTACGCCACACCGGGTGAGGTGCTCGGCCTGACGTTCACCCGCAAGGCGGCGGGCCAGCTGCTGCGCCGTGTCCGCTCCCGACTGGCTCGGCTCGCAGGTGCGGGGATCGTCCCCGGCGGGCTCGACGCGGCCGACGAGCCCGCGACGGTCAGCACCTATCACGCGTTCGCGGGCACTCTGCTGCGCGAGCACGGGCTGCTGCTGCCCGTCGAGCCCGATACCCGGCTGCTCAGCGAAACAGAGCTGTGGCAGTTGGCGTTTCGCGTCGTCACCGAGCACCGCGGAGCGCTCGACACGGACAAGGCGCCCGCCGCGGTAACCACAATGGTGCTGCGACTGGCGGGCCAGCTGGCCGAGCATCTCGTCGACACCGAGCAGTTGACCGACACCCACGTCGAACTCGAGCGGCTCGTGCACACCTTGCCCGCTGGTCCGTACCAGCGCGACCGCGGCCCCAGCCAGTGGCTGTTGCGGATGCTCGCCACCCAGACCGAGCGCACCATGCTGGTCCCGTTGATCGACGCGCTGCACCGGCGGATGCGCGCGGAGAAGGTGATGGACTTCGGCATGCAGATGTCGGCGGCCGCCCGGCTGGCGTCGGCGTTCCCGCAAGTCGGAGCGCAGCTGCGGCAACGATTTCGCGTCGTGCTGCTCGACGAGTACCAGGACACCGGCCACGCGCAGCGCGTCGCGCTGTCGTCGTTGTTCGGCGGCGGCGTCGACGACGACCTCGCCCTCACCGCGGTCGGCGACCCGATCCAGTCGATCTATGGCTGGCGCGGGGCCTCTGCGACCAACCTGCCACGGTTCACCACGGACTTCCCGTTCGCCGACGGCACACCCGCACCGACGCTGGAGCTGCGGACCAGCTGGCGCAATCCACCGCGGGCGCTGTATCTGGCCAACGCGGTGTCGGCCGAGGCCAGGCGCCGGTCGGTGGCGGTGCAGCCGCTTCGTCCCCGGCCCGGCGCCGAACCGGGCACCATCTCGTGCGCGCTGCTCGACGACGTCGAAGCCGAACGCGACTGGGTCGCCGACCACATCGCGCGCCGATATCACCAGGCCCGCGACGCCGGCTCGCCCGTGCCGACCGCGGCGGTGCTGGTGCGGCGCAACTCCGACTCGGCGCCGATGGCCGAGGCGCTCACCGCCCGGGGTGTACCGGTCGAGGTCGTCGGGCTGGCCGGGCTGCTCG
This sequence comes from uncultured Actinomycetota bacterium, assembly GCA_963786995.1. Lineage (GTDB taxonomy): Bacteria > Actinomycetota > Actinomycetes > Mycobacteriales > Mycobacteriaceae > Mycobacterium. The sequence continues at coordinate 94,592 of CAWBBH010000018.1, forward strand.
CCGTCACCGAGGTCGCCGACGTGGTGGCGATGCTGCGGCTGGTCGCCGACCCCGCGGCGGGCGCAGCCGCGATGCGGGTGCTCACCGGCCCGCGGTGGCGGCTCGGTGGTCGCGACATCTCGGCGTTGTGGCGCCGCGCCGTCGAATTGGATCACGTCGGCGCCCCACGCGACCGCTCGTCAACCGACGAGATCGTCGCCGAGGCCGCTCCCGACGCCGACACCGCATGCCTGGCCGATGCGATCAGCGATCCCGGACCGGTGGACGGCTACTCCGCCGAGGGTCATCGCCGGATCATCGCGCTGGGTCACGAATTGTCCTATCTGAGAGCGCATTTGACGTATCCGCTGCCTGACCTGGTCGCCGAGGTGCGACGGGTGCTCGGCGTCGACGCCGAGGCCCGCGCGGCGCGGCCGCCGTCTGCGGGGGTGAGCGGCACCGAGCATCTGGATGCCTTCGCCGATGTGGTGACCGACTATTCGGCCGTACGGCCCGGCGCGACGGTATCGGACCTGCTGGCCTACCTCGACGCCGCAATGGTGGTGGAGAACGGCCTTGCGCCCGCCGAAGTCACCGTCGCGCAGGACCGCGTGCAGATACTGACCGTGCACGCCGCGAAGGGACTGGAGTGGCAGCTGGTAGCGGTGCCGCACCTGAGCGGGCGCATCTTTCCGTCGACCGCGTCGATGCGGACGTGGCTCACCGACGCCGCCGACCTGCCGCCGCTGCTGCGCGGGGACCGCGCCTCACTCGGCGCACATGGCGTCCCGGTCCTCGACACATCGGACGTCAACGACCGGAAGACATTGTCCGACAAGATCTATGAACACAAGCGCAGTCTGGATCAGCGTCGCGTCGACGAGGAGCGCAGGCTGCTGTACGTGGCGCTCACCCGCGCGGAGGACACATTGCTGCTGTCCGGTCACCACTGGGGCGCCTCTGAGGGCAAGCCGCGGGGCCCGTCGGAATTCCTCTGCGAACTCAAAGACATCATCGACGGTTCGGCCCTCGACTCCGAACCGTGCGGCGTGGTCGAACAGTGGGCACCCGCGCCTGCCGAAGGCGCGGTGAACCCGTTGCGCGACAAGGTGGTCGAGGCCGTATGGCCTGCCGATCCGGCGGGTAACCGGCGCGCCGACGTGGATCGCGGTGCGGCGCTGGTGCAGCGCGCGATGACGGGACGTCTCGACGCGCCCGCCGACGACTCCGACGAGTGGGCCGCCGACGTCGACGCCCTGCTCGCTGAACGGGACCGGGTGACCCCGCAACGGCCCGCGACACTGCCGTCGACGCTGTCGGTGAGCAGCCTGGTGGATCTCGGCAGGGAACCCGACGCCGCGCTGCAACGGCTGCGACGCAGGCTGCCGGTGCGTCCCGACCCGCATGCCCTGCTGGGCACCGCGTTTCACGATTGGGTGCAGCGGTTCTACGGCGGCGAGCAGTTGTTCGACCTCGATGACATCCCCGGCGCGGTCGACGGGGCGCTGGCGCGCGAGGACTCCGAGAACCTCGGCGAACTGCAGGCGGCGTTCATGGCGTCGCCGTGGGCGGCCCGCACACCGGTGGAAGTCGAGGTGCCGTTCGACATGGTGATCGGCGGCACGCTGGTGCGAGGCCGGATCGACGCGGTCTTCGAGGATGCCGACGGCGCGACGGTCGTCGACTGGAAGACGGGCGATCCGCCGAACACCGCGGAGGCCGAGCGCCACGCGGCGGTTCAGTTGGCCGTGTACCGGTTGGCGTGGGCGGCGCTGCGCGGCGTGCCCGCCGACTCCGTGCGGGCGGCGTTTCACTACGTGCGGTCGGGGCGGATCGTCGTGCCCGAGTCGCTGCCCGAGTACGACGACCTTGCGGCGCTGCTGGAGCTTCCCGCGGCTTAGGGCTCGCGGTAGATCTTGAGCGCCTGAACGATCATCGGGATCTGCAGCGGCAGCCGGGCGATCGCGCCGATCCGCATCGGCAGCGGCTTGTCCTTCCACAACCGGACCATGTTCACGTTGGCCGGGAACACCGACGAGGAACAGCGCCACCGCGGCGAGCGCGCCCAGCTTGCGGGTCCGCGGCACAAGCAGCAGGCCGCCCGCGACCATTTCGGCGACCCCTGAGGCGTGGGTGTAGTACCGCGCGTCGCCCGGCAGTTCGGCGGGAACGATCGAGTCGAACGGTTTGGGGGCCACGAAGTGCAGCACCCCCATGCCGACGAGCATCGCGCCCATCTTCGACGCGCGGGTGGGGTTGGCGATCTGCTGCAGTTCGGCTGGGGGAGAGGTCATGATTACATAATGGCGTGCCCACCCTCCCGCGAGCGATGATGGGGTCTCGTGGCGAAAGGTAGGTTGCGTCGGCGGCTCGCCGCCATCGATGCAGGGCTGACCACGCGACCGGACGCCGATCTGGTCGACATCCTGCGCATTCCCGAGCCGTTCGTCAGCCCGACGCAACGCATCATCCGCCGGATGATCTACGCGACGTCGGCGCTGTTCCTGGCGGTTCTGATCGTCTATCTGGACCGGCACGGGTACCGCGACGTCGAGTCGGCGCCGGACCCGAACAATCCGCTGTCGCTGCTGGACTGCATCTACTACGCCACCGTGTCGCTGTCGACCACCGGCTACGGCGACATCACGCCGGTCACCCCGTCGGCGCGACTGGTCAACGTCCTGGTGATCACGCCGCTGCGGGTGGCGTTCCTGATCGTGCTCATCGGTACCACTGTCGAAACGTTGACGACGCAGTCGCGCCAGGCATTGAAGATCCAGCGATGGAGGAGCAAAGTGCGCAACCACACCATCGTCGTCGGCTACGGCACCAAGGGCAGGACCGCGGTTGCCGCGATGGTCGGCGACGATATGCACCCCGGCGACATCGTCGTCGTCGACGAGGACCCTGCCGCCCTCGAGCGCGCCAAGAGCGCAGGCCTGGTCACCGTGCGCGGCAGTGCCACCGACTCCGAGGTGCTGCGGCTGGCCAGCGCCCAGCACGCGAAGGCGATCATCGTCGCCACCAACCGCGACGACGCCGCCGTCCTCGTCACCCTGACCGCGCGCGAGTTGGCGCCCAACGCCAAGATCATCGCCGCGGTCCGCGAGGCCGAGAACCAGCATCTGCTCGAGCAGTCCGGCGCCGATTCGACCGTGGTGACCTCCGAGACGGCGGGTCGGCTGCTCGGCATCGCGGTCCAGACCCCGAGCGTCGTGGAGATGATGGAAGACCTGCTGACGCCCGACGCCGGCTTCGCCATCTCCGAACGCGAGGTCGAGACCAAAGAGGTCGGCGGCTCGCCGCGGCACAATCCCGACATCGTGCTCGGCGTGGTGCGCGGAGGAAAGCTGCTGCGCGTCGACGATCCGCAGGTCGACTCCCTCGAACTCGGCGACCGGCTGCTGTACGTCCGCAGCGCGGAACCCGACCGATGAACGAACCCAAGACGTCGTTTCAGCTTCGCAATGTTCCCCTTCTCTCCCGCGTCGGCGCCGACCGCGCCGACACCCTGCGCACCGACGTCGACGCCGCGATAGCCGGCTGGGCCGATGCCCTTCTGCTGCGGGTCGATTCGCGCAATCAGGTGCTGATCGCCGACGGTCGCGTCGTTCTCGGCAAGGCCTCGGCGCTCGGCGACAAGCCGACCGACCACGCGGTGTTCCTCGGCAGGATGACCGACGGCAGGCACGTCTGGGCGGTGCGCAGCGCGCTGGTCGCGCCCGAGGAGCCGAACACCGAGACGGAGGTTCTCGACCTGCGCCGGGCCGGGCACATCTTCGACGACGTCAGCGCGCAGTTGGTGGCCACCGCGACTGCGCTGCTGAACTGGCACGACAGCGCGCGCTTCAGCGCGATCGACGGGTCACCGACCAAGCCGATCAAGGGTGGCTGGGCGCGGATCAACCAGGTCAACCGCCACGAGGAGTTCCCGCGGATCGACCCCGCGGTGATCTGCCTCGTGCACGACGGCCACGACCGGGCGGTGCTGGCGCGCCAGACCGTGTGGCCGGAGCGGTTGTTCTCGCTACTGGCCGGGTTCGTCGAAGCGGGCGAATCGTTCGAGGCGTGCGTCGTGCGCGAGATCGCCGAGGAGATCGGGCTGACCGTGCGCGACGTGACCTACCTGGGTAGCCAGCCGTGGCCGTTCCCGCGCTCGCTGATGGTCGGTTTCCACGCGATCGGCGACCCTGAGCAGGAGTTCTCGTTCAACGACGGCGAGATCGCCGAGGCCGCGTGGTTCAGCCGCGCGGAGATCCGCGAGGCGCTGGAGCACGGCGACTGGAGCAGCGACTCGGACTCACGCCTGCTTCTGCCCGGCTCGATCTCGATCGCCAGGGAGATCATCGAGTCCTGGGCTGCGCTGGACTGACTAGCCCAGCTTCTTCTTGACGTCGCGGGCGCTCGGGTTGGTCATGGTGGACCCGTCGGCGAACTTCACCGTCGGCACCGTCTGGTTGCCCCGGTTGACCGACATCACGAATTCCGCAGCGGCCGGGTCGCTTTCGATGTCGATCTCGGTGTAGGCGATGCCCTCGGACTTGAGCGCTGTCTTGAGCCTGGAGCAGTAGCCGCACCACGTCGTGGTGTACATGGTGAGTGGGGCGTCGCTGGCAGTCATAAGGCTTTCAACGTAACCTCGGCCGCCGAAATTGCCCAAATCGTTCTCCTGCGACGCGCCTCACGCTCGCAGCCATTGTCGGGGCGCCCTGCCATGATGAACGCCATGTCGGTGGACGCTGCCAGCTCGCATCTCGACGAGCTCGACGACGAGCAGCGTGAGGCGGTGCTCGCCGCGCGGGGTCCGGTGTGTGTGCTCGCAGGCGCGGGCACCGGAAAGACCAGGACGATCACCCGGCGCATCGCGCACCTGGTCACGGCGGGGCACGTCGCTGCGGGCCAGGTGCTGGCGGTGACGTTCACCCAGCGCGCGGCCGGTGAGATGCGCAGCAGGCTGCGCGCGCTGGACGACGGCTCCGGCACCGGCTCTGTGCAGGCCATGACGTTTCACGCCGCGGCGCGACGTCAGCTGCGGTACTTCTGGCCGCGGGTGGTCGGCGACACCGGCTGGCAACTGCTCGACAGCAAGTTCTCCGTCGTCGCGCAGGCCGCCAGCCGGTCAGGTCTTCAGGTCAGCACCGACGACGTGCGGGACCTCGCGGGCGAGATCGAGTGGGCGAAAGCGTCGTTGATCAGCCCCGAGGATTATCCGGGCGCGGTCGGCAAGGCCGGCCGCGACATCCCGCTGGACGCGGCGAAGATCGCGGGCGTCTACGCCGGGTACGAATCGCTCAAGGCCCGCGCGGACGGGATGGCGCTGCTCGACTTCGACGACCTCCTCCTGCACACGGCCGGCGCCATCGAGAACGACGCCGCGGTGGCCGAGGAGTTCCGCGCCCGCTACCGCTGCTTCGTCGTCGACGAATACCAGGACGTCACGCCGTTGCAGCAGCGGGTGCTCAACGCCTGGCTCGGCGAGCGCGACGATCTGACCGTGGTCGGCGACGCCAACCAGACCATCTACTCGTTCACCGGGGCCACGCCGCAGTATCTGCTGAACTTCTCGCGGCGTTTCCCCGAGGCGGCGGTGGTCCGGCTGGAACGCGACTACCGGTCCACCCCGCAGGTGGTGTCGCTGGCCAACCAGGTGATCGCCGCCGCGAGGGGACGGGTGGCGGGCAGCAGGCTGCATCTCGTCGGCCAGCGCGATCCGGGACCCAAACCGACCTTCTCCGAGCATTCCGACGAGGTCGCCGAGGCGGCCTCGGTCGCCAAGAAGATCACCCGCCTCATCGAGAACGGCACGCCCGCATCGGAGATCGCCGTGCTCTACCGGATCAACGCGCAATCCGAGGTCTATGAGGAGGCGTTGACCGAGGCGGGTATCGCGTTCCAGGTCCGCGGCGGCGAAGGGTTCTTCAGCCGTCAGGAGATCAGGCAGGCGCTGCTGGCGATGCAGCGCGCGGCCGAGCGCGGCGCCGACGCCTCGGGCGCGGACTGCCGGAGTTGGTGCGTCAACTGCTCGAGCCGTTGGGGATGACGGCCGAACCGCCTGCCGGCACCCGCGCCAGGGAGCGCTGGGAGGCGTTGACGGCGCTGGCCGAACTCGCCGACGACGAAGTGGCGCAACGCCCTTCGCTCGACCTGCAGGCGTTGATCGCGGAGTTGCGGCAGCGCGCCGATGCCCGCCACCCTCCGGTCGTGCAGGGCGTCACCTTGGCCTCGCTGCACGCCGCCAAGGGTCTGGAGTGGGACGCGGTCTTCCTCGTCGGCCTCGCCGACGGCACGCTGCCGATCTCGCACGCGCTGGCCCACGGCCAGGACAGTGAGGCCGTCGAGGAGGAGCGCAGGCTCTTCTATGTCGGAATCACCAGGGCGCGAGTGCATTTGGCGTTGAGTTGGGCGCTGGCACGCAATCCCGGCGGCAGGCAGGGCCGACGCCCGTCGCGGTTCCTCAACGGCATCGCGCCGAACTCGCACGCCGACGCCCCGAACCGGCCGCGCAAGCCGCGCGGCCCGACCCCGCGCTGCCGCGTCTGCAATGACGCGTTGACCACACCTGCGGCCGTCATGCTGCGCCGCTGCGAGGGCTGTCCGTCCGACATCGACGAGCAGCTGCTCGGCGACCTCAAGGATTGGCGGCTTCGCACCTCCAAGGACATGAATGTGCCCGCCTACGTGGTGTTCACCGACAACACTTTGATTGCGATCGCCGAGACACTGCCGACCGACGACGCCGCGCTGGTGGCCATCCCCGGAATCGGCGCCCGCAAGCTCGAGCAGTTCGGGCCCGACGTCCTCGCCTTGGTCAAGGGCCGCCAATCCTCGTAAACATCGCGCCAAACCCGCAGGTGAGAAAACCGGTTGTGCGATTCGCCTGTTACGCTTAGCCTCAAGATCATCAACGCGAGAGGAGGGTTGCTGCAATCATGACGATTTTGAATTCGATCACCGGCGTACGCGTGGCCGACATGTCGCAGACCCTCCATGTCTCGCGAGCTTTTGCTGCCGCGGCGCATCCCGCCATCGCCGCTGCCGCGATTGCGCCGCGCAAGCCGCGCACCGCCACCGCGATTGGCGCGTCCGTGAGGGGCATCCTCTAGCCAGAGCCCCACGAGAAGCCGAAATGGCCACGGACCCGCAATCACCGGATCCGTGGCCATAGTTTTTGGGACACCCCCGAGCACCTGGTCACAGATCCAAAGGAAACGACAACCCAAGAGATCAACGACCAGGAAGCAGGTGAACGGACATGTCTGGCCTCGAGACGTGCCGTAAGAGGACGCTACCGGCCGTACCGTGCCATGTCGGTGACCCCGACTTGTGGTTCGCGGAAAGCCCCGTCGATCTGGAACGCGCGAAGGCCTTGTGCATCGACTGCCCGATCCGGCGGGAGTGCCTGGCAGCGGCGCTCGACCGCGGCGAGCCGTGGGGCGTTTGGGGTGGGGAGATCCTCGAACGCGGCACGATCGTCGCGCAGAAGCGTCCGCGTGGGCGTCCACGCAAAGATGCCGAACCGGCAGCCGCATAGGCTGCCGGTTTCCGGCGTTACGCCGCGTGCGGGGCGAATCCCGGAATCAGTTCGGTGGAAAGCGCTTTCGCTGGGATGTGCGCGTCGAGCTGACAGGAGATCGCGACGTTGGAGGCGATCACCCGCATCGGGATTGCGAGCTTGGCTGGAATGTCCATCTGCCGTGCGGCCTTGATCTGGCCCGCGGCCCGGTCGGGCTTCATGTTCGCGGCGGTCAGCCTCTGCAGCCACTTGCGCGTGTAGTGGAACACCTCGACCTGCAGCGGCTCCACGTACTGCTTCATCATCTCGTCCATCTCGCGGTGAGACACCTGCTCACCTTTCTGAATGAACCCGATCCGCTGCATGGCCGCCTGCAGATTCGCGTAGTCGTCGTCGAGCGCGTATCTCGTTGCGAGGCCGATGTCTTCGGGGATGCCACCGGGCAGTGGGGCGACGGCACCGAAATCGATGACGCCCATCTTGTCGCCGGGCAGCAACATGAAGTTCCCCGGATGCGCGTCGCCGTGCATCATCTCCAGCCGACGGGGCGCATCGTAGGTGAGCTCGAACAGCCTGGTGCCCATCAGGTCTCGCTGCTCGGGGGTGCCCTCGCGGATGATCACCGACATCGGAATGCCCTCGATCCACTCCTGGATAACCACCTTGGGCGCGCTGGCCACGATGTGCGGGACAACGAAATGCGGATGTCCCTCATAGGCTTTCGCGAACGCACGCTGGTTGTCGGCCTCCAGCCGGTAGTCGAGCTCCATCTCGGTTCGCTCGATCAGCTCGTCGACGACGCCCTGCACGTCGGCGCCGGGGGAGAGCTGCTTGAGCACCCTGACCATGCGCTGCATGGTCTTCAGGTCGGCGCGCAGGGCTTCGTCAGCGCCGGGGTACTGGATCTTGACCGCGACCTCACGGCCGTCGGACCACACCGCTTTGTGCACCTGGCCGATGCTGGCTGATGCCACCGGCTTGTCGTCGAACGACGTGAACCGTTCGCGCCACTTCGTACCGAGCTGCGCGTCGAGCACGCGGTGCACCTTGGCGGCAGGCAGCGGCGGAGCTTCGCGCTGCAGCTTGGTCAGCGCCTCGCGGTAGGGCTTGCCGTACTGCTCGGGGATCGCGGCCTCCATCACCGAAAGCGCCTGTCCGACCTTCATGGCGCCGCCCTTGAGCTCGCCGAGAACGGTGAACAGCTGCTGAGCCGCCTTGTCCATCAGCTCGGCGTTGACGTCATCTCTGGACTTTCCGGTCAGCCGCTTGCCGAATCCGAGCGCCGCCCGCCCTGCCATACCGGCCCCGAGGCCCGCAATCTTGGCGTTTCGCGCTGCTCCGCCGCGTTTGATGTCGCTCACCCGTCCATCATCCATGACGAAACGCAGCGTTCGGCAACCGTGTGGCAACAATCATTTTCGCGTTCGAGCACAGGGTGCACTGCGGATGACGCGTCCACCTGCGCGCTGTTGTCGAGCCGGTGTTGATGTCGAACTCCAGCGTGGTGTCCAGGGTCGACGGCGGATGCGGGCCGTGATCGACGCCCGCGATGTCGACGCCGCCGCGCACGGCGGCGATCACCCTGTCGACCTGGTTGAGGGCGACGGCAGCGGTGGCCAGCACAGTGGCCCGGTCGGCGGTGCCGACGGCGTCGCGCAGCTGGGCGGCGACGGCGGGCCAGCCCTCGTCGCGGTCGCTGCGGTGCAGGTCCGCGCACCGCAGGCAGCTGGTCACCCCCGGCACGACCAGCGGCCCGACGAGGCCTGCGCCGTCGCGGACTCGCACCGGGAGGTGCGGCGTGCGTGCCGTGTGCAGATCGCGCAGCATTCGCGGGTCTGCCACAAGGGAATCCGACAGCACCACGAGGTCGGTCTTTTCGGGGCTGACGCCGGCGTGGCGCTGGCTGCTGTGCTTGATCCTGGCTCCCGAGCAGCGCAGCGCACTGGCCAGCAGATCCGACAGCGGCCCTCGGCCGTGGATCCGGATCGACGCCGACCGGGTGCGCGGGCGGGGCATCGGTTTCACCACGCCCGCGGTGACCAACTCGGCGACGAGATCGGCGATCGTGGTCGCGTCGACGCCCCCGGCCACCTCCTGCAGTTGCGTCTGCGTCGCGCCGGAATGCAGCACCCGCAGCAGGGCACCGAGGGTGACGGTGGTCATCCCCGCCGGTGGGCGCACCAGCAGCGCGCGCCGCGGATCCCACCCGATCTGGACGACGCCGTCAGGGCGGGACAGCACCGGCATGGCTGGATTGAGCGCGTAGCGCGTCATGGACCGACTCTGCCACGCGGCGCACCGCGGCCAGGAGTTATCCACAGGCAGCAGGCCGGCCCCGCGGCTAGTTCTTGGTGTCGTCCTCGCCGTCGTCGAGACCCTGCTTCAGGGCATCCTCGATCGCGGAGTCGAACCCGCTGGTGTCGCCCCCGATGATGCGGTCGATGAAGCCGGCGGGCTCGTCGAGGTCCTCCGACGACGGCAGCAGGTCAGGGTGCTGCCAGACACCGTCGCGGGTGTCCATGCCTGCGGCCTGCGTCAGCTTCTCCCACAGCACGGCGGCCTCACGCAGCTTGCGCGGCCGCAGCTCCAGGCCGACCAGGGTGGCGAAGGTCTGCTCGGCGGGGCCGCCGGTGGCGCGTCGGCGGCGCAGCGTCTCGGCCAGGGCGGAGGCGCCGGGGATGCGATCGCCGAGTGCGTCGTTCACCACTGTCTGCACCCAGCCCTCGATGAGGGCGAGCAGCGTCTCGAGCCGTTCCAGTGCAGCGGTCTGCTCGGGTGTGGCCTTCGGTTCGAAGATGCCCTGGTTGAGCAGCTGTTCCAGCTGCGACGGGTCGGTCAGCGACGCGGGGTTGAAGCCCGCCGCGAACTCCTCGATCCCGGACATGTCGACCTTCATGCCCTTGGCGAAGGCTTCGACGGCGTTGAGCAGTTGGCTCGACAGCCACGGCACATGGCTGAACAGCCGATGGTGTGCGGCCTCCCTGGCGGCGAGGAACGTCATGATTTCGCTGCGTGGCACCTCGAGGCCTTCCGACAGCGACTCGATGGCCGCAGGCATCAGCGCGGCGACGCCCTTGGGGCCCAACGGGAGGCCGATGTCGGTGGACGTCAGCACCTCCTTGGACAGCGTGCCCAGCGCCTGGCCGAGCTGCGACCCGAACGCCATGCCGCCCATCTGCGTCATCATCGCCAGCAGCGGACCCGCCATGGCCCGTGCCTCTTCGGGGAGCGCCGACGCCCACACCGTCGAAATCTGTTCGGCCACCGGGTCGCACAGCCGCTTCCAGGTGTCCAGCGTGTTGTCGATCCAGTCGTTCGGTGTCCACGCCGCGGTCCGCGTCGTGCCCGCGGGCAGGGCGGTCACCCCGTCCAGCCACGTTTCGGCCAGCCGCACGGCGTCGCCGATCGCCGACGTCGTCGTCTCCGGCACCGGGGCGACGAACCCGATCGAGCTGGAGGCCAGCTTGCGGGCGAGGTCGTAGTTGACCGGACCCGACTGCTGACCGCCGGCCATCGCGCCGCCCGCGCCGCTGAACATCTCGCCGAGACGGCTGAACATCTGACCGAGTTGGGAGAGGTCGAACTCACCGCCGCCGCCGAACTGCGAGCCGAACGGATCCTGCGGGTTGCCCGAACCGGACCCCGAGTCGGGATCCTTCTTGCGCTTGTCGCGCTCGGGGTCGTCTCCGGGCGAAAAGCCGAAGGGCAGGTCAGACATGTCCTCAACGGTACTCATGATGAACAGCTCGCGTGTCGGGCACCGTCATGCTCTGAGTGAACCCGCCGACCTGGGCCGTCTACTGTTGCTGGCGTGAACAGGCGGATATCTACGTTGCTGGTCGCCTTGGTGCCGATCGTGGCGTTCGGCGTGCTGCTGGCGGTGGTGACGGTGCCGTACGTCTCGCTCGGCCCCGGCCCGACGTTCGACACCCTCGGCAAGGTCGAGGGCAAAGAGGTCGTCGACATCAAGGGCACCGAGGTGCAGAAGACCAACGGCCATCTGAACATGACCACGGTGTCCCAGCGCGACGGTCTCACTCTCGGCCAGGCGCTGACGCTGTGGATGTCGGGCCGTGAGCAACTGGTCCCGCGCGACCTCGTCTACCCGCCGGACAAGTCCAAGGACGAGATCGACGAAGGCAACGCCCAGGAGTTCAAGGCTTCGGAGGACAGCGCCGAATACGCCGCGCTCGGCTACCTGAAATACGCGCCCGCGGTGACGGTGGAGACGGTCAGCAAGGACGGCGCTTCGAAGGGCAAACTCGAGGAGGGCGACGCCATCGACGCCGTCAACGGAACTCCGGTCAGCAACCTGGAGCAGTTTCAGACCCTGATGGAGAAGACCAAGCCGGGCGATGAGGTGATCCTCGATTTCCGCCGCAAGAACGCGCCGCCGGGAATCGCGACCGTGAAACTCGGCTCGGCGCCGGACAAGAAGCAGGGCGTGTTGGGCATCGGCGTCATCGAGGCTCCGTGGGCGCCGTTCACCATCGACTTCAACCTGGCCAACATCGGCGGGCCGTCGGCGGGACTGGTCTTCAGCCTCGCCGTCATCGACAAGCTGACCACCGGCGATCTGATTGGCGACAAGTTGGTCGCGGGCACCGGCACGATCGACGCGGACGGCAAGGTGGGCTCCATCGGCGGCATCACCCACAAGATCACGGCCGCTCACGACGAGGGTGCGTCGGTGTTTCTTGTCCCCGCTGAGAACTGCGACGAGGCGAACTCGGCTCACGAGAACGGCATGGAGTTGGTGAAGGTGGAGAACCTCGGCGGAGCGGTGGACGCGCTGAAGGCGCTTTCTGCCGGTGGCGAAGCTCCCCGCTGTTGATCACGATCGCGTACAACCGATGCGTAGAGTTGGGGCACGTCATGAGAAGACGTGCATGGGCGAAAACCGGGAGTTGACGAGTGGGTATGCGGCCGGCGGCCAAGATGCCGAAGCTGACGCGACGTAGCCGAATTCTGATCACGGTCGCCCTCGCGGTCGTGTTGTTGCTCTTGATCGGGCCGCGGCTTGTCGACGCCTACGTCGACTGGTTGTGGTTCGGGGAACTCGGCTACCGGTCGGTGTTCACCACGCAGCTGCTCACCAAGCTGGTGGTCTTCCTCGTGGTGTGGGCGGTGGTCGGCGCCATCGTGTTCGCCGCGCTTGCGCTGGCGTATCGCTCGCGGCCGGTGTTCGTCCCGACCAGCGGTCCCAACGATCCGGTCGCGCGCTACCGCACCGCGGTGATGTCGCGGCTCAAGCTGGTCGGCATCGGCGTTCCCGCCGTCATCGGTTTCTTCGCGGGCATCGTCGCCCAGACCTACTGGGAGCGCATTCAGCTGTTCCTGCACGGCGGGGACTTCGGCGTCAGGGATCCGCAGTTCGGGCTGGATCTCGGGTTCTACGCCTTCGAACTGCCGTTCTACCGGCTGGTGATCAGCTACCTGTTCGTCGCGGCGTTCCTGGCTCTGATCGCAAACTTGCTGGGCCACTACCTGTTCGGCGGCATCCGGCTCTCGGGCAGGACGGGCGCGCTGAGCCGTGCCGCGCGCATCCAGCTGATCAGCCTGGTCGGAACCTTGGTGTTGCTCAAGGCCATCGCGTACTGGTTCGACCGCTACGCCCTGCTGTCGAACACCCGCAGCGGAAAGCCTTTCACCGGCGCGGGCTTCACCGACATCAACGCGGTGCTGCCGGCCAAGTTGATCCTGATGGCCATCGCGGTGATCTGTGCGATCGCGGTGTTCTCCGCGATCGTGCTTGCGGGACTTGCGGATTCCCGCGATCGGTGTGGTGCTTCTGCTGCTGTCGTCGATGGTCGTCGGCGCGGGCTGGCCGCTGGTCGTCGAGCAGATCACCGTGAAACCCAATGCGGCGCAGAAGGAAAGCGAGTACATCAGCCGAAGTATCACGGCGACGCGAGATGCCTACGGCCTGACCGACGAGACGGTCACCTACCGCGACTATCCGGGCAACGCGCCTGCGACCGCCCAGCAGGTGGCCGCCGACCGGGCGACGACCTCGAACATCCGGCTGCTCGACCCGACGATCGTCAGCCCAGCGTTCACGCAGTTCCAACAGGGCAAGAACTTCTACTACTTCCCCGATCAGCTGGCCATCGACCGGTACAACGGGCCCGACGGAAACCTTCGCGACTACGTCGTCGCCGCACGGGAACTCAACCCTGACCGCCTGATCGACAACCAGCGCGACTGGATCAACCGGCACTTCGTCTACACCCACGGCAACGGCTTCATCGCCTCTCCCGCCAACACGGTGCGCGGTGTCGCCAACGACCCCAATCAGAACGGCGGCTACCCGGAGTTCCTCGCCAGCGTCGTCGGCGCCAACGGCACCGTCGTCTCGCCGGGCCCCGCGCCGCTGGATCAGCCGCGCATCTACTTCGGCCCCGTCATCGCGGGCACCGCCGCTGACTACGCGATCGTCGGCAAGAGCGGCGACGACCGCGAGTACGACTACGAGACCAACACCGAGACCAAGAACTACACCTATGGCGGCAAGGGCGGCGTGCCGATCGGCAACTGGCTGAACCGCGCGGTGTTCGCGGCGAAGTTCTCCGAGCGAAAGCTGGTGTTCCCCAGCCCGATCGGCCCGGAGAGCAGGATCCTGTTCAACCGCGATCCAGCGGAGCGCGTGGAGGCGGTGGCGCCGTGGCTCACCACCGACACCAGTGTCTACCCGGCGATCGTCAACAAGCGGATGGTGTGGATCGTCGACGGTTACACCACCCTGGACAATTACCCGTATTCGGAGCTGACGTCGTTGTCGAGCGTCACCGCCGATTCGACCGAGGTGGCGTTCAACCGGCTCGCACCCGACAAGCAGGTGTCCTACATCCGTAACTCGGTGAAGGCCACCGTGGACGCCTACGACGGCACGGTGACGCTGTACGCGCAGGACGAGTCCGATCCGGTGCTGCAGGCGTGGGAGAAGATCTTCCCCGGCGTGGTGAAGCCCAAGAGCGACATCACTCCAGAGTTGCAGGCGCACCTGCGCTATCCCGAGGATCTGTTCAAGGTGCAGCGCGCGCTTCTGGCGAAGTACCACGTGAACGATCCGGTGACGTTCTTCTCGACGTCGGACTTCTGGAACGTGCCGCAGGATCCCAACCCGACGGCCAGCAGTTATCAGCCGCCGTATTACATCGTCGCCAAAGACCTCGCCGGGAATGACAGATCGGCGTCGTTCCAGTTGACCAGTGCGATGAACAGGTTCCAGCGTGACTTCCTGGCCGCCTACATCAGCGCCAGCTCCGATCCCGACAGCTACGGGAAGATCACCGTTCTGACGATTCCCGGTCAGGTCAACGGACCGAAACTGGCCTTCAACGCCATCAGTACGGACACTGCCGTCAGCCAGGACCTGGGTGTGATCGGCCGGGACAACCAGAACCGGATCAGGTGGGGCAACCTGCTGACGCTCCCGGTGGCCGACGGCGGTCTGCTGTACGTGACGCCGGTGTACGCCTCGCCGGGCGCCAGCGACGCCGCGTCGTCCTACCCGCGCCTGATCCGCGTGGCGATGATGTACGAGGACCGGGTCGGCTACGGGCCGACGGTGCGCGACGCGCTCACCGAGCTGTTCGGGCAGGGCGCCGATGCCACCGCGACCGGGCCCGCGCCCACGACTCCGCCGGGTGGACGACCGCCCGCGGCGGCGCAGTCCAACGGCCAACCGCAGGCGCCAGCGCCCAACCAGCAGGGGACCCCACCGGAGGTGCCGTCGCCGGCGGCGGCCGTGCCCCCGGGCGGTCCGACCCAACTCTCGGCGGGCAAGGCCGCGGCGCTGCGCGACGTGCAATCGGCCATGAGTGAACTGCGCAGCGCACAGCAAAGGGGAAATTTCGAGGAGTTCGGCACCGCGCTGCAGCGCTTGGATGACGCGATGGAGAAGTACGACACCGCCAAGTAACGCACTCGGCGTTTGCTACTATCGCCGATTCAGGGCAGAATCGCCGTTTGAGCGATCGAGACCCTTGGGGCGGCCCGACGCCCGGATGCCGACCGGACTGCCTTTCAGGCGCAGCCCACGACGAAGACCAGAGAGCCGAGGTAGGCGATCTCGTCGACTGGACGCGTGCCCGAAGCGTCCCACTCGAACAGTGCCCACGCCGACATCACCGCCAGCGCGACGGAGAAGACCACGACGGCGACCCGCCCCACCCGGCCGGTAGCCGCGAATCGACTCCGCACGAACCGCGTCCAGTGCTTCATCGCCGTGGTTGTCGGGCTCGCCGCGCAGGGCTTCCAGGATTGCGCCTGCCCGGGCCCGCGTAGTGGTGACATCGACGGCGTCGGCGTCGCTGGCCCGCCTGCAGGATCTGTCGGTCGACGAACTGAAGCTCGACCGGGTGTTCGTCTCGCGGCTGGCAGACGATCCGCGCTCCATCGCCATCGTGCGCTCCACGGTGGCGCTGGCGCACAGCCTCGGCGCGGACCTGGTCGCCGAGGGCGTCGAGAACCAGGCAACGCTGCAGGCGCTGCGACGCTACGGCTGCAACCTCACCCAGGGTTACGTGCACACGCCGCCGCTGCCCGCCGACGAGCTGCTGGAGTGCACCGCTGCACACCCGCGGCGTCAGCGCGCGATTTGGCGCTGCACCCCCACCTTCGGTAACCTCGTGTTCACCCGTCGCGGGGTGGAGCAGCTCGGTAGCTCGCTGGGCTCATAACCCAGAGGTCGCAGGTTCGAATCCTGTCCCCGCTACTAAGTGGAACGGCCCTCGGAGGACCCGCCGGGGGCCGTTTTCATGCCGCTTGTGAACGGATTTGTGAACTTTAGCCTTTGCTGACCATCGTTGACGCCCTCGAATCTTCCTGGTAGCGCCCGACACAGGCGAGTTTTGGGTAACCGATCAAGGTTGCTACATCGCCCAGCTACATCGGCCCGGAAAGTCCGCGGAAGCTGTCAATGGCGACGAATGATCCTGTGATCGCTGGGTCGCCTGCGTTATTGGCCGCCGAATTATCAGACCAGTGTTCTGGGGTCTGGGAAGCCCAGTTTGGTGTAGCCGGGTGCGCGTTTTCGTAGTGATGAGGCGATTACTGGCGTGAGTTCGGGGTGGTCGACATTCACGGGGTCGGTGCTGACCGCAGTGACCTGCCGCGGTGCGCTGGTTGTGGTGTCGCGTTCGCAGAGTGCCCACAACCTGACGTTGTCGCCGTGGCGAGAAGCGAATTCGATGCCGGAGATCGGTATCCCGTCGGCGGACGAGAGGGTGTAGATCCACGCCGAGATGGCCTGGGTCAGCGCGCGGGGACGGCTGTCACGGATCGCTGCGGCGTCCAGGTCGGCCAGTCCGAAAGCCTTGGCTTCGTTGAGGAATCGGGCCCGCAGCGTGGGCAGCGACTCCGGATGACCCGGCACGGCGAAGGTTCCAGCGAGCCGCCTGGAGCCGAGCAGCCTTGGCGCACACCAGGATCGCGGCACACTACCTGCGGCCGCGGTGGGGTAGAGGGCGGCGAGAGTCCGGCATATAGGGTGCGCCAAGTGCCATTCGGGTCATCCCAGCGGCCGTGGAAGCGGCCGTCGGTTTCGGCGTATTCCCACGGTGTCCAGTTCCACGGATCGGGGCTGTAGCCGACCCGGTGCACTGCTACGTGGCGGCGGCGAATGGTGTGCAGGGGCCCGGAGGGGGTGTCGGTGCGAGCGCGCCAGCGCATCTCCCGACGGCGGTGAACTGCCGGGCGGCGGTCAGCACCGGCGGGCCGACTTCCTCAAGGTTGCCATCGCGCAGCAGCCGGGCCGGGCTGCGGTCATCGAGCAGCGGGTTGAGGCCCTGGAACCAGGATCGGGCAACATGCGCGCTGTCGCGGGCGGTGATCATGGCTGCCGCGCGGTAGGCCACCCGCAGGCGGTCGACGTCGGTGGGGTTGGCGATCGTCCGGGTGCCCTCGGCCCACTGGCGCACCGCACGGGTTTCCTTAACCCGACCGAGGTAAGCGACCAGCTTGGCGCCCAGCAAGTCCCGCAGCGCGGTGACCAGCTCGGCCGTGCTCATTGTCATCGCGCTGTTGTAGGCATCGAGATCGGGCTTAGCCGATGCCAGCATGGATACCACCTCCGATCACAGTATAGATCACAGAAATGGACTTCATCGGCCACCAATCCGGCGCGCACCCGTGCCCGCGACGCCGCCAATTTCGGCCTCAATCGCAATCTCACACGCGTGTACTTTCGGGCGAGTGCGCCCGAATCTGTCGGAGGGATTCCCTAAGCTTTGCTGGTGGAATACGCAACGATCGACGCACTACGGGAGCGGCACCCCGCGTGGCGACTGCTGCGTACCGGCAACTCCACGCTGATCCTCTCCTTCCTGGGGATGTTTTTCGTCGAGGGCAACCGAGGCGAATGTCCAGCCAGCGCGGTCGCGGCCGCTTTGGACGACCACCTTTACGCGCTGAACATCGAGATCCTCACCGAGAATGGGCGGGAACGATTTCCGAAGGACGGTCGGTCATATTTGGAGGACTGGGCGGCCACCGACACCGGGTACCTGCGGCGGTTCTACCCGGCAGGCGATGACGAAGTTCACTACGAGGTGACACCGGCGTTCGAAAAGGCCTACGCGTGGGTCATGAGCCTCAAACGCAGGTCCTTCGTGGGGACCGAGTCCAGACTGCACACCGTGGTCGAGTTGCTGCGACAGATCGTGCACGGAACCGAAGTCGAACCCGATGTCCGGCTGGCCGAATTACGGCGCCGCCGCGACGAACTCGACGCCGAGATCGCGGCCGTCGAGGCCGGCGTTGTCCAGGTGCTCGACGCGACCGGAGTCCGTGACCGCTACCAACAGCTCGCCACGACCGCGCGGGGACTGCTCTCGGACTTTCGCGAGGTCGAAGACAACTTTCGGCTGCTCGACCGGGCCGCGCGCGAGAAGATCGCGGCCTGGGACGGGTCTAAGGGCGAATTGCTCGCCGAGCTGGTCGGAAGCCGCTCCGAGATCGCAGGTTCAGACCAGGGCCGCAGCTTCCAGGCGTTCTACGACTTCCTCCTCTCCGAGTCGCGCCAGGCCGAACTCGCCGACCTCCTGGCCAAGGTTTCTGCCCTAGAGGCCATCGAAGCCGACCATCGGATTCGCGGTATTCACCACGACTGGTCCGAAGCTGCCGATCGCGCGCAGCGCACCGTCCGGCAGATATCCGAACAGCTGCGCCGTTTCCTCGACGACCAGGTTTGGTTGGAGAACCGGCGCGTCCTCGACCTGGTCCGGGCAGTGGAGAGTGTTGCTCTGGAAGTCCGCGACAACCCGCCGACCTTCGGGCTCGAACTCGACCAGCCGGGCATCGAGATCGCGCTTCCGTTCGAGCGTCCGCTCTACCAGCCGCGCGCAGAGGTCGCGGTCGAGAGCCACATCCCAGAGGCGACCGAGGAGGTCGACACCGACCTTCTCTTCACGCAGACCTTCATCGACCAAGCACGTTTGATCGAGACCATCCGCGATGTTCTGCCCGAGAACTCTTCGGCTCTGTTGTCCGACGTCGTCGCGGTTCACCCCATCGAGCAGGGCGCGGCCGAGATCGTCGGCTACCTCGCGCTCAAGGACGAGGATGTGACGGTCGACATGGACGACGCCGAGGAGACGCTCCTGGAATACTCCGACCCCGCCGACCCGGACTTGACCAAGCGCGCGAGGCTGCCGAAAGTGACGGTGCGGCGACGGTGAGCAACGAATATGCAGTCGCCAGCACCATCATCCGGCTGATGCAAGGTGTCGTCTACCGCGATTCGGACGAGGCCGCGTGGCTGACATTGGAACGTGTGGGCGCCGGCGTGCGAGACCACTTCGCCACTATCGGCGTCGACGTGGTGGTCGATGACGCCGAGGGCTATGCCTATCTTCGCTCCCGGCCAGACGAAGACGGTGATGAGGTGCTCCCGCGCTTGGTGCGCAGGCGGGCATTGACGTACAACGTCAGCCTGCTCCTGGTGTTGCTGCGCAAGAGGTTAGTCGAGTTCGAGACGACCGGCGGTGAGGGCCGACTGGTTCTCACCACCGAACAGATCGTTGAGATGCTGCGGCTCTTCCAGGCCGAGTCCACCAACGACGCGCGAGTCGTGGACCAGGCGGAGACGACGATCAACAAGGCGAAAGAACTCGGCTTTCTCCGGCCGCTACGCGGTCAAAACGACTATTGGGAGGTACGCCGAATCCTCAAGGCCTACGTCGACGCCCAGACTCTCTCGGACTTTGCGGCCAAGCTGCGGGAATACGCCGGAGCGGTGACCAGTGATGAGTGAAACACCTTCGTCCACAGTCGAACTCGGGGGTACTCGACGGGCCGGCTACCGGCTGCAGCACGTCGAGGTGCTGAACTGGGGCACGTTCGACACCCAGGTCTGGCGATTCACTCCCGGCTCCGACACCGCGCTGCTCACCGGTGACATCGGGTCGGGCAAGTCGACGATTGTCGACGCACTCACCACATTGTTGGTGCCGTCTCACAAGGCCGCCTACAACAAGGCCGCCGGTGCCGAGGCAAGGGAACGCACCCTGCGCTCCTACGTTGAAGGCCACTACAAGTCGGAGCGAAACGAGGCCACCGGGAAATCCCGCGCCAAGGGCCTGCGCGAGAACCGGCGAACGTACTCGGTGATTCTCGGAGTCTTCAACAACCACGGCTACGACGAGACAGTCACTCTGGCCCAGGTCTTCCAGCAGCGCGAGAGCACTGGACAGCCCTACCGTTTCTTCGTCACCGCGACAAAGCAACTGTCGATCGCAACGGACTTCGCCGACTTCGGCTCCGATCTGCGTGATCTGCGCAAGAGGCTGCGGGCCGCCGGAGCAGACATCTTCGACGAGTTCCCCAAGTACGGAACCTCGTTGCGTCGCTTACTCGGAATCCGATCGGAGCAGGCGCTCGAGCTGTTCCACCAGACCGTCTCGATGAAGTCGGTCGGCAACCTCAACGACTTCGTGCGCGACCATATGCTCGAGCCAAGCGATTCGACCGACCGCGTGCGCGACATCATCGCCCACTTCGAGGACCTCACCAAGGCACACGATGCCGTCAAGAGGGCGCGGGAGCAGCTTGAAGCTCTCGAGCCCGTCGCACAGACTGCGGCGAAGTACGACGACACCCTCGCGGAGCGCGACGCCCGGGAGCGCGAGCGATCCGCAGTCCGGCTTTTCATTGCTGAGCTTCGGTCGAGTCTGCTCGCTAGCGAGATCTCTGCGCTGGAAACCGAGGGCGCGGCGCTTTGGCGGGAGCAGGACACCGCCAAGGCCAGGCAGCAGACGCTCACGCGCGAACGCGAATCCCTGATCGAGGAGCGCGCGAAAGCGGGCGGCGATCGCATCGGAGAGTTGGAACGCCTCGCCCGCGAGGCGCGAAATCAGGCCGAAACACGCCGTCGCACAAGGGCTTTATTCGACGCCGCCGTCTCCGGGGCCGGCCTGGAAGCGGTCTCCGATAACGAGGGGTTCGCAGCTCTGTCCGTTCTGGTGGCCACCGAACGCCCGCGGCTTGCCGACGAGAAACGCGCCCTCGACGCAGCCACCGCTGACGCGATCGGCCGCGAGAAAGAGCTCCAACGCAAGTGTGATCACGTCACCGACGAACTCACGAGCCTGCAACAACGAACCAGCAATCTGCCCGTCGAGCAGGTCGAGGTGCGTGCCGAGCTGTGCGCGGCCCTCGGGCTGACCGCGGTGGATCTTCCCTATGCTGGTGAGCTTCTCGACGTCTTCGACGATCGCGCAGAGTGGCGGGGTGCCGCGGAACGCGTGTTGCGCGGGTTCGCCCTCTCGCTTCTGGTGCCACAGCAGCACTACGACGCCGTCACCGGATGGGTGAACGGTCGACGGCTGACGTTCCACGGCCGCGGCGGCAAGGTGACTGGAGCCAAGCTGGTCTTCGAACGGGTTCCGCGGCAACGGGTTCGCCTCCAGCCACCGGAGCATGACGGGCTGCTGCTCGCCGACTGCATCGAAGTCAAGGACGGGCCTTTCCGCGAGTACCTCGTCAACGAACTCACGAAGCGGGCCGACTTTCGTTGTGCAGCAAGCCTTGAGGAGTTCCGTAGCCAGCGATGGGCCGTCACCCGCGAGGGCCAGGTGCGCTCCGGCGAGCGCCATGAGAAGGATGACCGACATCGCGTCGACGACCCGCGTCGTTGGGTTCTCGGCTGGGCAAACGAACGAAAGATCGCTGCGCTGCGCACTGAGCTCGCGGAGCTGGAGACCGAGCGGGAGGCGACCGCCGCCGAGGTCGCGAGGCTCAGCGAGCAGCGGGACGCGTTGCAGAAAAGGCTGGACGCACTACTTCGGATTGAAGGATTCCGATCCTGGAGCGACCTCGACATCGACGAGGCCGAGGCGCGCGCGAACGACCATGACGCCGAACGGATTCGATTGGAGGCCGGCTCATCGCGTCTGGAGGAGATCGCCCGAGCACTTGATGAAAACGCCAAACAAGCTGAAGCCGTGGCGAATTCGATCGAGGAGCTCACCGGTAAGCTAGCCACCACGGCGAAGGCGGCTGACCAAGCGAAGCAGGACAAGAAGCGGGACGACGAACTTGTCGCAGCGCAGCCGGAGCAGCAGCTGGCGGCCGCCCGCGCGTCGTATACGGCCCTCGACGAACGCCTCGGGGTGAACCGCCCGACGCGGGCAGCGGAGTGCGCCGCGACCGAGAACGCCCTCTCCGCGGATCTCCATCAACGGATCGATCGACTTAACAAGGAACTCGGCGGCTATGCCCAGAGCTTGATCCAGTCAATGCTCAAGGTCTTGGTGCGGTGGCCGGAGCTTCGCGCGGATGTGGACGCCAATGTTGAAGCCCGCCAAGAGTTCCTGGCGTTCCGGGACCGCATCGCGACCGATGATCTCCCGCGTTTCGAGCGCGAGTTCAAGGAACAGCTCAACAAAAACGCCATCCAGGAGCTGGCCGGGTTCAACAACTGGCTGCATCGGCAGGCATCGGTCATCGACGACCGCATCGACCGCATCAACGACGCACTCGGTGCGGTTCCCTACAACCCTGGTCATTTCATCAAACTGGAGAAGGAGCCCACCAACAACCAGGACGTTGCGCAGTTCCGTGCAGACTTACGGAACCTGACCAACGACAGCCTTGCGGTCGACGGTGACCAATACTCCGAGCAGCGCTTCCTCGACGTGAAGCGGATCATCGAGCGCTTCCGCGGTCGCGACGGCTACGCCGAATCGGACAAGAACTGGACACGACGGGTCACCGACGTGCGTAACTGGTTCGTCTTTTCGGCCTCCGAGCGCGACGTCGAGACCGGCGTCGAGCGGGAGCACTACAGCGACTCCGACGGCAAGTCCGGCGGCCAGAAGGAAAAGCTCGCCTACACGATCCTGGCGGCCTCGCTTGCCTACCAGTTCGGACTGGAATGGGGTGCCGAGCGGTCCCGCGACTTCCGGTTTGCCGTCATCGATGAGGCGTTCGGGCGCGGTTCGGATGTCTCGACGCGTTACGCCCTGGAACTTTTCGCGGCGCTCGGGCTGCAACTACTCATAATCACGCCGTTGCAGAAGGTCCATGTCATCGAGCCGTACGTGAAGGCGATCGGATTCGTCGACAATCCGACAGGAACGTACTCCCGACTCCAGACGATGACGATCGAGGAGTACCGGATACGACGCGACGGACGGCGAGCATGAGTGCTGGATGGACCACACCAGATGACATTGCGGCCAAGGTCAGACGCCGGTGGGACGACGGATCGCTGCTACTTGCCTACGCAAACGGCGATCCCTTTGATCCGATCGCCGTGCCGCTTCGTGGCCCCAAACCATCAGAGATCGGTGACGACATTGCGGTCGCCCGCGACTGGGTGGCGGCGCTCGACGACGGCCGTCGTGACGACGGCCGATACTCACTTCATTGGCAATCGATCGGCGGCAGGCAGATCGGCCGTAACCGGCTGCCCGTCCGCGCAGTGGTGTCCTCAATCGAGCAGGCCTGGGCGCTGTTGGGCGTGGGGAGCTTGGTCCGTCGTTTCGACGAGCTTCTGGCTCTCGCACATCAACATCCGCGGGTTCGAGAGTGGGTCGTCGACCATCCGCATCGCGCACTTAGCCTCGCACCTGAGATGTCACAGCTGATCGCTGCCTACGTTTGGCTCGACGGTCACCGTCAATCGAATCGGTATCTGCGCGAGATCAGTGCGCCCGGCGTTGACACCAAGTTCGCCGAGAGGCACCGACCGGTCTTGGCGGCGATGCTTGGCGTTTCGTCGACAGCCTCGGGATTCCTTGCGGGTCTGGGCCTTCGGTCGAAGCCCGGATTGGTTCGTCTGCGGCCCTCGCCCTCGCTGGGCTTCCCCGGCCCGGCGCTCACTGAGCTGGCGGTGCGTTCCGACGAGTTGGCACAGCTCACGGTCGACCCACGGGTCGCGGTCATCGTCGAGAACGAGATCAGCTATCTGAGTATCGACGTCCCCGAAGACGGTGTCGTGATCTGGGGGAAGGGCTTCGAAGTCGACCGCGTAGGTCGGCTGCGATGGCTGACAGGAGCCGACGTCGTGTACTGGGGAGACATCGATACCCACGGATTCGCCATTCTCGACCGTCTACGGGCGTGGCTACCACGAGCGCGCTCGGCGCTGATGGACCGTGAGACGCTGCTCGCCCATCGCGACCGATGGGTGACCGAAGATCGTTCGGCCAAGTCGGTTCTCACGCGACTGACGCCTGATGAGCAGGACCTCTATTCGGAACTGGTCGGGGACGTACTCGGAGAACGAGTGCGCCTCGAACAGGAGCGAATCGACTGGAATTGGGTCGAGCAACGGCTACCGGCTGTCAACAGCGCGTCGAATTGATTGCGAGCGACAGCAAGAAGTCCCGTTGCAGGCTCGGCCATAGCACCGAGGTGTCGAGGAGTGCGGCGAACATCGTCGCACATGGTGTCAGCTCGGCTGGGCTGACTTGTTTCGGCGCGCCGCCACAACTCGGCGGGCTTCGCGTAGTTGCTTTCGGCTCGTTTCGGGGTCGTCATCGCGGTCGATGTCGGCGGTCGCCGCGAATGCGTCGTATTGACGCTAGAGGTCGCAGGTTCGAATCCTGTCCCCGCTACCAGCGGAAACGGCCCCCGGAAACCCTTCGGGGGCCGTTTTCATGCCGGATGGACACGTGTTTGGACACATTAGGATGGCTAATCATCTAACTGTCGCCTTCGTCGGCTGGATCCCACCCGTTGCCGATCAGGAAGGCGGCCGCCTGCTCCGCGGCGTCGCGGTCATCGTTTCGCAGAACGTGCGCATAGGTCTGCAGGAAGAATCCAACATTGGTGTGGCCGATCCCCTCGCTGATCACCTTCGGGCTGATGCCGGCTTTCAGCGCGCCGGTCGCGTAGGAGTGCCGCAGATCGTGGAAGGTGATCCGCGAGAGCCCCGCAGCTGCTGCGATACGATCGAAACGCTGTCACGGCGGCGAGCGACCCGCCCGGCAGCACATGGAGCTAAGGGTGTGTGAAACCAGCACTGCACCAGCCCAGCCGCAACCGACGCCACCCCCGCAGGCGCGACCGCGGCAGCCCACAGCGACCACTTCCACCGTTGGCTCCCGCGAGCCGTCGGCCACACCATCGCCGGCGCAGCAGGCGCCGGTCGCCTCAAACGCGCAAACAGAGAAGTCATCTTTCAGGAGTGCCCCGAAGCCACTCCGCTGGTGGCGACGCAAAGCGGTCCTGGTTTCTAGCGCCGTGCTGGTCACCGCCGCTGTCATAGCCGCGGTCGTCGGCGTCACCATGAGCGATGGTCTCCCCACACTGCCGTTCACCGGTCTGAAGAACCCAGCCGGTGTCGCGGTAGACGGTGCGGGCAACGTATATGTCGCCGACACAGGCAACGATCGTGTGCTGATGTTGGCAGCTGGCTCCCGTAAGCAGACCCGTTCACTGTTCTCGACGGACCCGACGATGTGGCGGTCGACGACGCGGGCAACGTCTACGTCACCGACGGCGGCATCTGGGGAGTAGTGAAATTGACAGCCGGAACCAGCACCCAATCAGTGTTGCCATTTTCCGGAAGATTTTTCAGGCAGTTCTGACGACAACGAACGATATTCACGCTAACTGGGCCACGGGAATGCCAGCGGCACTGATCTACGGACCGGTGCAAGCGCTGCAGCACGTCGAAGTGTGCCGGCGCCGGTAGGCGTGTTTGGACGGCGCGGCATGTGAACGGATTTGTGAACGAGACGTGGCACAACGGCCCGTTCGGTGTGGGACGTTGCGTGATGGCCTGGACGTAGCACTAGCAGTGGTCAGAGCCCGACGGGCCAGTGCTCGACCGCGATGTCGTCCATGGGGAAGTCGGCGGGGTTGCCCGTGGCCAGGCGAGCATCAATGCCCGCGGTGGCGGCGGCGATCAGGCAGTCGGCTTGGTGAAGGGTGATCCCTCGTCCGGCGAACTGCCGGCGCCACTGTCCAGCGCGACTTCCTTCGGACGGGCCCAATGGTGCACACCGCAAGCCCCGCACCAGCCGTTGTGCGATGGCTTCTTCGCCGGGAAGCAGTCCGCGCCAGATCTCCTCGATCGAGATCGCACAGGTCCACGGTTCGTCACCTTGGCGGCGCAGAGCGCGTAGCCGGTTGCCTGCCGGACGGCCGCGAAGGGCGTCGATGAGTACGGTCGAGTCGAGCAGGACCCTCGCCATGTCAGCCGATGCGACGCTGGTCGGCGCGTTGGTGGCGGACCCATTCACCGGGATCGTCATCCCATTCGTGGCCCTCGTCGGGGATGGCCCCGAGCGCTGCCTCGATATCGTCCCATCGCCGCTCGTCATCGAGTCCGCGGCGAATCAACTCTGCGATGAATGCGCTGCGTCGCCTGCTTCCAGCCCGCTGGTCGAGCTCTGTAACGAGCTCGTCATCAACGGTTATGTGCAGTCTCATGTGCTGATGATAGCCCACTGGCTTCCGGCTTGACTTCACCTTACCGCCGTACGCCTCCGCGCCGACAGTCAACTGAGGGCCGTCGGCGTGCTGCGGCGCAGCCTGGTTTGCATGCCGACGGCCGGGCAGTCGGTGTGGCTCATCGGAGGGGAGCCACACTCGTTCACGTCTGAGTCGAAGCAGGGCACCTGTCGGATCGGCGTGCCGCACACGGTGGTCGACCATTCTCCGATAGCGTCGAAACGACCCCGAATCGATGATGGATCGGAGCGGTGTGGTGACGGCGATCGCGAGTCTGGTGGAGCGCAGTGCAGAGCTGAAGCGGGAGCTGCTGGAGTTCTCCTGGCAACCTCGTTTTGACCGCGAGCGCCGCGAGGTGTTGCGGCATCACTTCCCGAATCGATTCGTAGGCGACGAGTCGGAAGTGATAACGGCGCTCGACTACTTCCTGCTGCAGCACGAGTTACGCAGCGGCAAGACCGTGGTGGAGCGATTTGTGGCTAGGCGTCCGGACTTGCCCGAGCACGAACGCGACCTGTTGCTCGGCTGGCGCGACGTTGTGGAGGGCGTATTCGAGGTCCACGGCCGCGACGGCGACGCGCTCATCGTAGAGAACCTCGTTGACGAGTTGACATATCGCGTGTATTCGAACATGGGACCGGGCGTGTTCCAGCCGCTGGAGTCCGGCGGTTTCGTGATCGGTCGGCTTGTGCCGGTCGGGCCCGAGTGGTTGATCAGCGGAAATTTCGCGTGTTATCCGAAGTGTGACAGCGTCGCGATCCATCGCAGCGCCTGCGAGATGGCGATGCGCCACCCCAAGTGGGCATTTCGTAATCCTGACAAGCTCGCCCGCGCACGACAGCAGCAGAGCGCCGAGCACGAACGGTTCGTGCAATTCTTCGGCGCCGACTTCGTCGTCATACCGGGAGCGCAGCTGACCGAACGAATGCGGAGCTTCTACACCTTCTGCCGCGACCAGGTAGTGGCAGAGCTGGCCGCGTCCGGTAAGCGACCGAAGCATCCGCCGTTTCACGGCCCGGATTATCCTTCCGATCTGGTGGCCTCGGATTCGGTCGCAGTCACTCACGACGAGGTGGATGGCTTGGGCCTGTATGCCGAGTTCGGGATGGTCGAGGAGGCGTTCGCCGACCCGAGTCTGCTTCGTCATCCAGATCATCGCCGACGAGTCCGCGACTACCTCGACGATCCCACCACTTCGCCCGTGCTATTCGTGCGGATGGCCGCGCGCGACCCCGAGCGTACGAACCAGGTGTTCCGTAAACTGTTGGGGCGAAAGCACTTCGACTGGACGATCGATGGCGAGAAGCTGATGCGACAGCGCAAGCCGGACTACTTCGATCAGCCCCGTTTGCCGTGCATCGTGCCGCTCAGCGACAAACTCGCAGCGCACGCCGCAAGCGCATAGGACGCAGTAAGGTGGCGCCCATGTCCAAGACGAACCGGCGTCGCAGTGCGAAGAAGAGCCGCCGCCCGGCCCGCCGCACTACCCGGGCTCGGCAGCACACCTCGGACGGGCCAGATCTGCTGGTCGATGTTCGACGCGCCCTCGCCGATCCGAACCCGCTGAGCCTGTTGACCTACGTGAGCACGCTGTTGTGCGTTACCGACTCGCGGCGCAACCACCCGCTCGCCCAGTCCGACTCCCCGGACCTGATGGCGCTAACCCGCGAGGAACTGGTCGGGACGTTCCTCGACGTCCCCGCTACGGAGACATCAGCGCTGCTCGCGGTTATTGCCGAGATGGCCGGCGACGACGACCTGCTGCGTGCCCGCATCCGACGCGAACTTGCCGCGCGCCCGCAGCCTGAACCACCATGGCTGGCACAGCTTTCGGAGACGTCGACCTATCGGGCGGTGCGGATGAGCCACGTCCTCAGCGACGGCGACAACATCATGCTCGGGGTGCGACTGCCGGGCGAACGCGAGCTCACCTGTGTGGTCTACATCGACCACAATCTCGGCACTCTGGTGAAGGACGCCTTCGTCGTACCGGAATCGATCGCAACCATGGTGGCCGAATTCCGGCGGGTGACCGAGGATCCCGACACGCGGTGGGACGACATCAGCCTGGCCGATACGCGCGCCTGGGTCGATGCGGCGGTCGAACTGGCCGCCATCACCTTCCCGCCGCTGGAGACCGAGACTTGGCCCGCGTGCCGCGCGTTGGTGGAATGGATCACCCGGGGGCTGCCCGCGGGTGGTGCCGGATACCAACGGCCGCAATGGGATTCAGCGGCCCTCGCCGGGGTCACGGATCGGTTCTTCGCTTCGCCGCACGGAGCCCGGCTCGATGATCCCGATCACCGCGGGCTGCTCGAGTCCCTGCTCTGGTACGGCACCGACTACGGCTCAGGCGACCCGCTGCGATGGAGCCCGGTGAAAGTCGAGATCCTGCTTGAGGACTGGATTCCCCGGAAGATCGTGGCGCCCGCGGGGTACCTGGCCAAGGCGCCCGAGCTGCTGCGGGCGTTCATCCGCTTTGCTCACGCGGAAGTGGGACTGCGCTCTGACCTCACCGACGAGACACTCGCCGCGATCGACGCCTGGGAACCGCAGTACCAGCAGACGATCCGCTCACCACGACCCCAGGGTCCGGCCGCACTGCTCGCCGCGCTCGGCATCGACACCGAGGACATGGCGGACATGCCATTCGGCCCTGAGGAGTCGGAGATCTTCGATCACTCGATGCTCGACTGGCTCGCTCTGGATGTCGGAGACCCAATTCAGTTGGACCAGCTCGATGACCACCCACTACCGGATGAACCGTTCCGGTGGGATGGCATCTCCGACGATGTGACGGCGCGTGTGCACGAGGTCCTCGCACTCAGCGACCGATGCTGCGAGGAGATACTCGACATCGAGTACCGCACCGCATGCCGACGGGTACTTGCCCGCGTCGCGTTCAGGGGACCTGAGGTCTTCCGTCGCAACGGGCGTGCGGAAACCGCTGCCGCAGCGCTGGTCTGGATAGTCGGCAAGGCCAACGACCTGTTCGAGCACCGGCCCGGCGGCATGCAAGTCAAGGATCTCATGAGCTATTTTGGGCTGGGACAGAGCAGCATCTCCCCGCGTGCCGCCACCATGCTGCGGGCGGGCGGATTCAATGACGACACCTACATCGTGCGACTCGAGTCGCCCGACTATCTGGTGGCGGCTCGCCGACGACGGATCATCAAGATGCGCGACAAGTACCGGGAGCTCGCGGAACAGATGAGCTGAAGCCGCGAGCTTTGTGAAAATTCAGCCGGTTCCCGATCACGCCAAGGCCCTCGCTTGATGCTCGTAGCTGATCCGGCGCTACGGGTGCGGTCGTTGTGAACGGATCTGTGAACGAAACGGGGCGCAACTGCCGAGATGACGTGAGACGCAACGTGATAGCTCGGACGGTGAATTGCTCGCGACCAGCGCGTTTGAGACCCGCGAGGCGACCTGAGAGTCGGACCGGTTGACTCATAACCCAGAGCTCGCAGGTTCGAATCCTGGCCCCGCTACTAAGTGAAACGGCCCTCGGAGGAGACTCCGGGGGCCGTTTTCATTTCCAGGGGGACGTCCGCCGGGCGCGTGGTCTGTTGACCCGACAACTCAAACATCTACGTTGGGTCGTCGGCTTTCCGTTTGCCCCTTCGGGGGGCCGAGTCAGGTGCTCCTCAAGGTCGCTGCGGCAGGAATGTGTCGCAGCGACTACGGGCTTCTCGCAGAGCGATGGTGTCACCAAGATCACCCCACTCAAATTTGAGTCATTCAGGATTAAACGCGGAGAATCGGTTGCTGTATCAAGTGTTGTCTCGCATCTGCGAACACAGCACACCCACCCCGATCCGGGGTATTGACGAGGAGTTGAGATGTCTTTCGCGGAGTTCCGTGCCGACGTGAAGCGCGCCAGGAGCCGGCGGCGCCTCTATGCACGGATCAATGCAATGCCCGATTCGACCGTTCGCGAGGAACTGCTGGCGATCGCCCAGCGGCACGAGTCCGGCGAGCGCTGACGCGCCCACGGTCATCCTGCGGCGTTGGGCCGCAGCGGCGGGCAAACGCCGCCGTAGTCGGACGCCAACTCGAAGTGCCAGATCTCGTTGGCATAGATCTGGCACAGCCCGAAAGCCTGGCCGTTACGGATCATCCAGTCGTCGGCCGCGGCCGGGCCGATGTCGACCGCCTTGCCCACCACGTGCTTGGACACCTGCGGTGACGCCACGTACTGGCTGGCGATCTCCACGCTGCTGTATTGGACGACGGCATCGTCGAACAGCCGCTGCTGGAACTCCGGGGAGCGCCATCCCGACGTGAGGCCGATGGCGATTCCCTCGGCAGCGGCCTGGTCGGCGGCGCGCTCGACGGCGTCGAGCAGTGCGGGATCGAGCCGGTTCACCGCGGGGCTGCCGAGGTCGAACGGGCTGACTCGCTGTCCACCGGGCAGTCCGCCGCTCGCGGTGTCGTCAGGGTCGGCCGCTGCGCTCCCGGCAGCCGCCACACCGGCGCTCATCAGCACCGAGGCGATACCCGCCGACGCAAGCCAGTTCCGGACCATCGCTCAACCGTAGCCGCGCTTCAGCAGATGTTTGGCACCGGCGGCCATCGCCTCGGGGCTCGCCAGGTCGAAATCGAATGCATTGGCCAGGCGCGCGGTGATCGTGAAGGCGTAGCCGACGGCCAGCGCGTCCTCGATCTGTGCGGGCGTGACACCCGCTTGCAGAACCGACCGCATGTCGTCGGCGTCGACGCTGTGCTCGCGGGCGAGCTTGCCGAGCATCCGCAGTGTCGCGCGTAGCGGCTCCTCGATCAGCGCGGTGTCGACGTCGGCAATCGCGGCAGCCACTTTGGCGTCGTCGCGATACCACAGACCCGACGTCGCTGAATGCGCGGCGACGCAGAACGGGCATTCGGTGGCCTTGGCGACGAACGCGGCCATCAGCTCGCGGTCGCCGACCGACCACGGTGAGGGGCCGCGCATCGCCTCGTCGGTGAGCGGTCCAGCGCCGTAGAAGTCCTTGCGGTAGAACGCGAGCTTGACGGCGTCGACGACGGGTTGACGCGTCGCCAGCCGAATGATCCCGAACAGCGCCTTGGCGGGCAGGCCGTGACCGCTGTCGAGAACGCCGAGCCTCACCGCTGCTCACCTTCTGCCTCGGCGAGTGCCGCCGTCGCTGCGGTGTACTGGCGTTCGGCCACTCCGACGGCGGCGCACACGATGAGCTCGAAGATCTGGTCCTCGGTGAGGCCGATCGCGCGGACAGCGGCGATGTCGTCGTCGGTGACCGTGTACGACCGGTCGGCGACCTTCTCGATCAGCGTGCGTATCGGCCCGTCGGACAGGGCGTTGTCGAATGCGGCTCTGCGCACGTCGCGATCCGCCGTCGCCTCGCTGTAGAGGACGCGCTCGACGAGTTCACCGCGGAGCCGGGAGATGTCGGTCATCGGTGTCCGCCCGGCTGATGCGCGCGGTCGACCGGCGAGAGAATCGGGGCGATCGTCAGCCCTCGCCCCAGGCGACCGCGTGGCGGGCCTTGGCGATGTGGTCCAGCCTGGCCAGCGCAGTCGAGAAGTCTCCGACGACGGGCAGTTCGCCGTCGGGATCGCAGATGCGCAGAATTCGCAGCACCGCCCGACCCCCGACGATCATCCAGTCGACGTCGCGCCGGGCGCAGTGGGTGCTGGCGTAGTACAGCGCGGTGAAGCCTTGGCTGCCGAAGAAGTCGACCGCGGACAGATCGAGGACGAGTTGTTTGGAGACGCGGGTGTGGTGCTGGATGAAGCGTCCGAGAGCGTGACGATTGGTCGCATCGACGTCACCGTGGACGTCGACCAGAACCCGTGACTCGGTCAGGTTCTGCGCTGTGAAGATGGCGCGGCCGCTCTTCTGCAGATCGTCGGCGCTCGGCAAATGCACGTGACTGAGTTGAACTGCGCTTGCTAGTGGCAAGGCGAACTCCCTCCCAGCGCGCAGCGGCGCTCGAGTGGACTCGAGGGCCCTGCAGTCTGAAGGCCGGGTGACCGGTGGCGCGGTCTTCCGCGCACCGCAACCGGCTGTAAGCTCAACCAGAGTTGAGGCTACTACGAAATCCGCACCGTGGGCCAATACCTTAGAAATCTTTTACAATCATTGCGATTCTTCGTTATTCGGACTTTTCCTCGTGTCATTTCTGCATGCCTGCTGAGAACTTCGGTGGAACCCCAACGGATTCCGCAGCACGTCAAACAAGGTCAGCCGATGAGGTCCGCGACGAGCAGTACGCCGACGGCGACGAACAACAACACGAAGACGACGACGGCGACGATGCCCGCGACCGTCGCCGGGGTGTAGCGCCGCCGGGCTGGCGGCTGAGGATCCGAAAGGCCGGACGTCTGTGCCGAGTCCGGCGGGGTTTCGCCGGGTCGCACGCCGCCACCGGGCTCGAGGCTCGGCGTTCGCGCCGGATCCGGATCGGGTGGCGTTGCGGTCATATCAGGACAGATACCCGCCGAACGCTTCGTCACACGCGGGGCGTCGCGCTACGCTCGGGCCATGGAACTACTACGCCATGTAGTTGTTTTGTTGCACCTCGTGGGCTTCGCGGTCACGTTCGGCGCCTGGGCCGCGGAGGCGGCCGCGCGCCGGTTCCGCACCACCCGCCTGATGGACTACGGCCTGCTGATATCGCTCGTCACCGGGCTCGCGCTGGCCGCGCCCTGGCCCGCCGGAATCGACCTGGATTATCCGAAGATCGGCGTCAAACTCCTGATCCTGATCGTGCTCGGCGGCCTGCTCGGCATGGGCAACGCGAAGCAGCGGCGCACGGGCGAGGCGGTGCCGCGCGCGGTGTTCGCCTCGATCGGTGCCTTGTCGTTCGCCGCAGCGGGCGTCGCGGTCCTGTGGTGACAGGCCGCACCTAGGATCGTGCAGATGTCAGACGCGCCCGAGACGTTCGTGACCGAGGCGCCGGGCGGAATCCGCATCGTCGCCGACCGACTCGGCGATCCCGCGGCCCGCGCAGTGGTGTTCCTGCACGGCGGGGGCCAGACTCGGCGGTCGTGGGCGCGCGCCGCCGCCGCGGTCGCCGAGCGGGGCTGGCAGGCCGTCACCGTGGACTTCCGTGGGCACGGCGAGTCGGACTGGTCGAGCGAGGGCGACTACCGCGTGGTGGCCTTCGCCGAGGATGTGCGCGAGGTGCTCGCACAACTGCCGCCCGACCCCGTCCTCGTCGGCGCGTCGCTGGGCGGCTTCACCTCGATGCTGCTGGCCGGTGAGCTGTCGCCGGGCACCGCGAGCGCCGTAGTGCTGGTCGACATCGTGCCGAGCATGAACCCGGCGGGCGCCGCGCGGATCCACGAATTCATGGCCGAGAAGATGGTCGAGGGCTTCGCCTCGCTCGACGAGGTGGCCGACATGATCGCCGACTACAACCCGCACCGGCCGCGACCCAGTGACCTGAATGGCTTGCGCGCCAACCTTCGTCGCCGCGGTGAGCGCTGGTACTGGCATTGGGATCCGCAGTTCATCGACGGCACCGCCGCCAATCCGCCGATCGAGGTGACCGACCCGGACCGCATGCACAGGGCGATCGAGGCGATCCTCGCCGCCGACGTGCCGATGCTTCTGGTGCGCGGCCAGGTGAGCGACCTCGTCAGCGAGGATCGCGCGCAGGAGTTCCTCGCGCGTTTTCCGCAGGTCGAGTTCGTCGACGTGCAGGGTGCAGGCCACATGGTGGCCGGGGACCGCAACGATCTTTTCGCCGACGCCGTCGTCGACTTCCTCAACCGGCACGCGGCGCAGTAGCCATTCCCTACGATCAGCGCATGCGCGGAGCCAAGATCCTCATCACCGGTCCCAGCGGTCAGGTCGCCGCACCCATCGCCCGGGCGCTGGCGGCCGACAACGAGGTGTGGGGCATTGCGCGCTTCACCGACTCCGCCGCGCGGCAGAACCTCGAGCGAGACGGCGTGCGATGCGAAACGGTGAACCTGGCGTCGGGCGACTTCGGTGCGATTCCAAGCGACTTCGACTACGTGCTCAACCTCGCAGTGGCCAAGAGCGGCCGGTGGGACAAGGACCTGGGCGCCAACGCCGAATCGGCCGGTCTGCTGATGGCGCACTGTCCCGACGCGAAGGCGTTCCTGCACTGCTCGTCGGCCGCGGTCTACGATCCGCCCGACGACGAACCGCGCACCGAGCGCGCTGGCCTCGGCGACAACCACAAGCCTTTGTTCCCAACGTATTCCATCTCCAAGATCGCCGGCGAGGTCGTCGTCCGGACGATGTCGCGCGCGCTCGGCGTGCCTGCGATCATCGCGCGGCTGAACGTGCCGTACGGCGACAACGGCGGATGGCCGTTCTTCCACATGGAGATGATGCTCGGCGACATCCCGATCCAGGTTCCGCCCGGTGGGCCTGCGGTGTACAACCCGATTCACGAGGACGACATCATCGCGATGATCCCGAAGCTGCTCGAGAAGGCCGCGGTGCCCGCGCCGACGGTCAACTGGTGCGGGGAACAGGCCGTCAGCATTCAGGACTGGTGCATGTTCATCGGCTCGCTGGTCGGCAAGGAGCCGGTCTTCGAGGCGAGCGTGCAGGCCCTTCGCGGTAACCCGACCGACCCGACCCTGATGCGGGAGCTGATCGGCGGCACGACCGTGGACTGGCAGGACGGGATCCGTCGGATGGTGGCGACGTTCCACCCGGAGTTGGTCGGTTAGGACGGTGGCCGAACGCGTCAGCTTCCCCAGCACCACCGGTCCCGTCCTCGCGGGCCTGATCGACATGCCCGAGGGGGAGACGCGGGGGTGGGGTGTCTTCGCGCACGGTTTCACGCTGGGCAAGGACAGCCCCGCCGCGAGCCGGATCTGCAAGCGGCTCGCCAGCGAGGGCATCGGCATGCTCCGCTTCGACAATCTGGGTCTTGGCGATTCCGAAGGGGATTGGGGTGACGGGTCGTTCTCGCACAAGGTGGCCGACACCGTGCGGGCGGTGGAGTTCATGAACGACTCCGGCCGCGAGGCGCGTCTGCTCGTCGGCCATTCGTTCGGCGGGTCGGCGGTGCTGGCCGCCGCGCACGACTGCCCGACGATCGCCGCGGTCGCCAGCATCGGTGCGCCCTACGACCCCGGCCACGTCGAGCACAACTACGACGCGCTGGTGGCCCGGATCGAAGCCGAGGGCGAGGCGCCGTTTCCTGTCGGCGGCAAGGCGCTGACGCTGAAGCGGCACTTCATCGAGGACGTCCGGAACGCCGACCTGCGCGAGCAGATCCGCACCCTGCGCCGCGCGCTGATCGTCCTGCATTCGCCGACCGACAACACCGTCGGGATCGCCAATGCCAGCGAGATCTTCCGCGCCGCGCGCCACCCCCGCAGTTTCGTGTCGCTCGAGGGGGCAGACCACCTGCTCACGGGCAAGAATCAGGCCGCCCGCGCGGCCCGCATCGTCAGCGCGTGGGCCGACCCCTATCTGTGACGTCGGTGGCTGAGGTGTTTCGTCACGGAACGGCTCGGGTAACTCCGCTTATAACGGCATTTGCTGTCGAGCGGCGGAGAAAGGCCTATGAGTGGAAAGCATCGCACCAAGACGTCGAGGTCGAACCTGATAATCGGGTCCATCGCCGCCTCGGTGGGCGTGTCCAGCGTCCTTGCCGCGGCGGTCGTCGAACTCGTCTCACCAGAAGCTCCGCCCGCTGTCGCCCCCGCTCCGCCTCAGGCCGCTGTCCCACAGCAATCGCTGAGCCAACAGGGTCGTCTCATCGCGGTCACCCCTGACTCGTTGACCACCCAGAGCGCCGACGGCATGATCCACACCTTCGCCGTCACGCCGAACACGACCACCATCACCGGCGAGGGCCAGGCGGCGAGCCCCGCGGCCTCCTTCTCCGTCAACGACGAGGTGATGATCGTCGGCACGAAGCAGGGCGGTGCGGTCGTCGCCACCGCCGTCGCCGACACGTCCGCGGTCGGGCCCGACGGGCCGCCTATGGACTACGGCTTGTGAGCCGGCACGCCACCCCGAAGTGATCCGACGGGAACACCCGCGGCAGGTCCTCGGCGATCGGCTCGGTACCCAGTAGGTCGATGTCCGTTGCCGTCCACCGATCTCCCTTCAGCAGCACGCGGTCGAATCTGACGTGGCGGTGCTTGTCTTTCATGTCGTAGCGCATCAGGTTGATCGACGTGTCTTCGGTGAAGCCGTCCTCGCCCGGCCGCAGCTGCGGCCAGACATCGGCGAACGGCGCGCGAATTCGGACGTTCTCGGTGTCACGCATGTTGAAATCGCCGAGCACCACGGCGTCCTGCGCGGAGCTCACTGCGTTGAAGATCCGCCGCAGCTGCCACCCGCGCAGGCGCGTCGAGGCTTTCCCACTGTCGAGGTGGATGCAGCAGAGGACCGTCGGAGCGCCGTTCACGGCGAGCTCTGCGGTCAGGAACCCGCGCGACTGCCGCGTCGGCAATCGCGTATAGGTGACCGACGACACCGGCACCCGGGTCAGCATTAGCAGTCCGTAGTCACCCGCGTCGCCGCCGACCACCGCCGCACGCGCATACCCGTCGCGCATCCACTGCTGGGACAGGAAAACGTCGATGGCCGTCCCGGTGACCTCCTGGAACACCATCACGTCGGGCTGGCGTCGCGAAAGTAGTTGCGCGACGGCCAGATAACGGTCAGCGCCGTGCTTGGGATCGTTCCAGACGTTGTACGTCGTGAGCGTCAGTTCGTCGCGGATGGCACACGTTGCGGCGTCGGCGTTTTCGACGGGAACGCTGCGCCGCCTCGGAAGCAGTCTCACCGAAGTCGGACGACGACCTTGCCCTTGGCCGTGCGGTTCTCGAGTGACGCGATCGCCTCGCCTGCCCGTTCCAGCGGATAGATCTCCGGCTCCGGCGCGGGCACTTCTCCCGTCGCGAGCAGCGGCTCCAACTCGTCCCACTGCTCGCGGAGATAGTTGGGATGGGTGAAGGTCCATGCGCCCCAACCGACACCGACGGCGTCGACGTTGTTGAGCAGCAGCCGGTTCACCTTGACGGTCGGGATGTCCCCGCCGGTGAACCCGATGACCAGCAGCCGTCCGCCGGGCGCGAGGCACCGCAGCGAATCGGTGAACCGGTCACCGCCGACGGGGTCGACGACGATGTCCACGCCCTTGCCGTCGGTCAGCCCCATCACCGCGTCCTTGAAACCGTCGGCGAGCACCACGTCGGTGGCACCGGCCGCGGTCGCGATCGCCTTCTTCTCCTCGGTTCCGACCACGGCGATCGTGCGCGCCGCGCCCCACACCGGCGCCAGTCGCAGCGTGGATGTTCCGATGCCGCCCGCCGCGCCGTGCACCAGCACGGTCTCGCCGGCAGCCAGCCTGCCTCGGGTGCGTAGTGCGTGGTGCATGGTCAGGTCGTTGAAGAGCAGCCCGGCACCCGCCTCGAACGACACGTTGTCGGGCAGCTTGAACACGCGTTCCGGTTGCAGCGCAACGACTTCGGCCATGCCGCCGTTGAGCATCGTCAGCCCGGCCACGCGGTCACCCTCGGCGTATCCGCTGCCCGACGGCGCGCTGCGCACCACACCGGCGACCTCGGCGCCTGGGACGAAGGGCAGCTCGGCCTTGTACTGGTAGAGCCCGCGCGACTGCAGGGCGTCGGGAAACGCCACCCCTGCGGCGTGCACCTCGACGATGACGGCGTTCTCGTCGGTGGGTTCGTCCAGCTCGACGAGTTGCGCAGCCTGCGGACCGTCGAGGCTGGGGATCTGAATTGCACGCATCGGGAGAAACTAACAGCCTCGGCTGTCCGGGGCCGGTGGCGCATGGCGGTAACATCGGCCAGCGATGCCGAAAGGTCAGCAGGTCAGCCTCGGTAGGCGGCGGTTCGCCGCCGTCGACGCGCCGGGCGAACTACGGCCTCAACTTCCTTGCCGCCGACCTCGACGCTGTCCTCGAGGCGACGCTGAACCCCGGCGAACGCGCCGTCATCGCGGGCCACTCGATGGGCGGCATCGCGATCAGCTCGTGGGCGCAGCGGTATCCCCGCCGGGTCGCCGACCGCGCCGACGCCGTCGCTCTGATCAACACCACCACCGGTGACCTGCTGCGTCACGTGAACCTCGCGCCGGTGCCCGCGCAGTTCGCCAATGTCAGGGTGCGCGCAGGGGAGACGCTGCTGCGCACGTTCGGCGCGGCGCCGCTTCTGCGCGCCGCTCACCGGCCGAGCAGGCGGTTCGTATCTGTGATGGCGGTCGGCCGCGACGCGGATCCCGCGATCGCCGACTTCGTCTACGAGCTGTTCACCGAGACGCCACCGGTGAGCCGCGGCGGCTGGGCGCGCAAGCTGATCGAGTCGCTGGGCCCGAACCAGCACATCGGCCTGCAGAACCTCACGGTTCCGACGCTGGTGATCGGCAGCGAACGCGATCGCCTGCTGCCGATGGTGTCCTCGCGCCACATCGCGCGGATGGCGCCCAACCTGGCGCAGTTCGTCGAGCTGCCGGGCGGGCACTGCGCGATTCTCGAACGCCCCGACGACGTCAACGCCCACCTGCGGTCGCTCGTCGAATCGGTCGGCGAACAGCAGCGCGCGGGCCAGAAGGCCTAGCCGGACAGTTCGCGGTGTACCTCTGCGGCCGCCCGGTGGCCCGACCGCACAGCGCCCTCGAAGAACCCCGTCCACTCGTCGGCGGTCTCCGTGCCCGCCCAGTGGATACCGTCCACCGGCTTGCGTAGCCACGGACCGTAGCTGGTCCACGAACCGGGCGGGACCGCGGCCGTCGGCCCGCCTGGCGCGAATTCCTCTGTGCCCCAACAGTGGTCGACGTAGTCGATCGGCTCCAGCGCCTCGGTTCCGAACAGGTCGGCAAAGCCGGCGAGCGCACGCTCGCGGCGTTCGGCGGGCGGCAGCGAGTCGAACGTGCGCGGATCGGTGAAGCCGAGCAGCACACCGGGTCCGTCACCGCCGGGGCTGATGTCGAACGTGATGAACACCGGCCCCTCGTCGGACAGCGCCTCGCCGCTGCAGCCACCTGTGCGCCAGAACGGCGTGTCGTAGGCGGCGTAGGCCTTGGACAGGCGCCCCTGCGGCCAATGCTCGGCGAGCTTCTCGTACTCGGCGGGCAGGGCGGGGGAGAAGCCGATCGCGGTTCGGTGCGCGGGCGGGATCGCCACGATCACCGCCTTCGCGGTGACGTCGCCGCCGTCGGCGCTGACGGTGAAGGTGCCGTCGGCGTTGCGCTCGACGCGCCGCACGATCGCGCCGAGCCTGACGCGCTCACCCAGATTCTCGGCCAGTTTCAGCGCGATCTGCTGTAGTACCGCCGGGAAAACGGTCCTGCTGCGCGCCGCCCTCGACGTCGAGCATCCGGCCGAGCCCGCCTGCGGCCTTGACGTAGCGCACCGCGTGCAGCATCGACACCTGATCGGGCTCGCAGCCCCACGTCACCCTCGACATGATCGCCATCAGATCGCGCGTCGAAGCGCCGGCGTGCAACGAGCGCAACCAGCGCTCGAGCGTCTGGTCGTCGAGATCGTGCGCATGGGGCGCCTTCCACGGCTCCGCGAGCGACACGCGGCGGCAGAGCCGTTCGAATCGCCACTGGATGCGGGAGACGTCGAACAGCTCGAGCATGGACAACCGCGGGATGGTGCTGCGGTAGGCGCGGACCCGGCCACGCCACTTGATCAGGTTCTTGCCGCGGGCGTGGGTGGCAACGGTTTCGCAGCCCAGCTCGCGAGCCAGTTCGTTGACGGCATCCTGCGTGGGTCCGACGAACGTGCCGCCGAGATCGACCGGGACGCCCGCGACCGTCGTGGTCGACGACCGTCCGCCGACCCGGTCACGACCCTCCAGCACCACGACGTCGTGCCCGTGGCCGACCAGATCCCGTGCCGCGGTCAGCCCCGCGAACCCCGCCCCGACCACGACGACGTCGGCAGCTGTCTCTGTCACACGGCTAGGCTCTCACGCCGTGAGGGTTATGACAGCGCTGTTCGGACCCATCAACGCGATCGAGCAGGCGCGGGCCTTCCGCGACGCGGGTGCGAGCGGAGTGTTCACCTTCGAAGGGCCCAACGACGTGTTCACGCCGCTCACCCTGGCATCGACCGTCGGCGGCCTCGACCTGATGACCAACGTGGCAATCGCGTTTCCCCGCAACCCGATTCATCTGGCTCACCAGGCCATCGACCACCAGCTGCTCAGCGAGGGCCGGTTTGCGCTCGGTCTGGGCACCCAGATTCGCGCGCAGATCGAGAAACGGTTCGGCGCGGAGTTCGACAAGCCGGTCGCGAGGATGACCGAGCTGGTCGCCGCGCTGCGGGCCATCTTCGCCGCCTGGCAGACGGGTGAGCGGCTGGACTTCCGCGGCGAGTTCTACCGCCACACCCTGATGACGCCGACGTTCAGCCCGGGCGAGAATCCCTACGGACCGCCGCCGATCTACGTGGGTGCGCTGGGCCCTCGGCTGACCCGCGCGACCGCCGAGCACGCCGACGGGCTGCTGGTCATGCCGTTCGGCAACAAGCGATTCCTGCACGAGGTGACGATGCCCGCGGTGCGCGACGGGCTGGCGGCGGCGGCCAGGGCGCAAGGCGACTTCGCGGTCATCCCGGAGATCATCGTGTCGGTCGGCGAGGACGACGAGGCTCACGCCGCCACCAGGCGGCTGCTGGGCTTCTACGGCTCGACACCGGCCTACCGCCCGGTCCTCGAGATCCACGGCTGGGGCGACCTGCAGCCCGAACTCAACGCCCTGTCCAAGCAGGGTCGGTGGCAGGAGATGGGCACGCTCATCGACGACGACGTGCTGCACACCATCGCCGCGTGCGGCTCGCCGGCCGAGGTGGCGGCCCATATCCGCGACCGGGTGGACGGCGTCGCCGACCAGATCTGCCTGTATCAGCCGGGCCCCATGTCGCCGGAAAGCTTGGGTGCGATCGTTGACGCGCTCGGTGACTGACCACATATCGTGGTACTGAGGCGGACCAAGGGAGGTCGTATGACCGACGAGCGCTTGCGCGAGGAGTCGACTGGCACCGAGGCGCAGTACTCCGATGTTCTGATCATCGGCGCGGGCATCTCCGGGATCGGCGCGGCATACCGCATCCACGAGAAGAACCCGAATCTGTCCTACACGGTGCTGGAGCGGCGCAGCCGGATCGGCGGGACGTGGGACCTGAACCGTTATCCCGGTATCCGATCCGACAGCGACATCTTCACGTTGAGCTATCCGTACGAGCCGTGGACACGCCCGGAGTACGTCGCGGAGGGCGACGACATCCGCGAGTACCTGAGTGCCACCGCACGCAATCACGGCATCGACTCCCATATCCGGTTCAACACCCGCGTGTTGTCGGCCGATTGGGATTCGTCGTCCGATACCTGGACCGTGCAGACCGAGGTCGACGGCGAACCGGTGACCTACCGCGGCCGGTTCCTGTTCTTCGGCACCGGCTACTACAACTACGACGAGCCGTACCGGCCGGATTTCCCCGGGCTGCAGGACTTCACGGGCCCCGTCGTGCATCCGCAGCAGTGGCCGGAGTCTCTCGACTACGCAGGCAAGAAGGTGCTGGTGATCGGCAGCGGCGCGACGGCGGTCAGCATGATCCCGACGCTGACCGAGAAGGCCGGTCACGTCACGATGCTGCAGCGCTCGCCGAGCTATCTGATGTCGATGCCGCGCATCAATCCCCTCTTGACGGTGGTCCGCAAGGTGCTCCCGCTGCGCGCCGGGAACGCCGCGGCGCGGCTGTACGGCAAGATCGTCACGGTCCTGATCTACGCGATCGCAAGGAAAGCGCCGAAGGTCAGCAGGAAGTACATCCGCAGCACTGCGAAAAAGGCGCTGCCCGAAGGATATCCGGTCGACGTGCATTTCAACCCGCGCTACGACCCGTGGGATCAGCGTCTGTGCCTGATCCTCGACAACGACTTCTACGAGGCGATCGGCGACGGCAGGCTGGACGTGGTGACCGATCAGATCGACCACATCGACAGCACCGGCGTCGTGCTGCGCTCCGGTGACCGGATCGACGCCGACGTGCTGATCACCGCCACCGGCATCCAGTTGCAGGCACTCGGCGGCATCGCGTTGAGCATCGACGGCGCCGAGGTCAAGCCGCAGGACCGGTTCGTCTACAAGGAGCACCTGCTCGAGGACGTCCCCAACGCGGCATGGTGCGTCGGCTACGTCAACGCGTCGTGGACGCTGCGCGCAGATCTGACCGCCCGCGCCTTCGCACGCTTGTTGTCCTACATGGACTCTCACGGGTACACGCACGCCTACCCGCACCTGGGCGATGTGCCGATGGCCGAAAAACCCGCGTGGAACATCAACGCGGGTTACGTGCAGCGCGCCGCGCATGCGCTGCCGAAGTCGGGCACCCACCGGCCGTGGAACGTGCGCCACAACTATGTGCTCGACGCGATCGACCACCGCTTCGACCGGATCGAGGAGTCGATGGTGTTCGGCCGCGTCGACGCCGACTCGGCGCAGCCGGCCTAGGGGGAGTCCGTGGCCGTTGCGGTCATCGTCGTGATCGCGGTGTTCTTCCTCGGCATGGGCGTCTACGCGCTGGCTGCGCCCGCGGCGCTGATCCGCCCATTCGGCGTCACGCTGGAGTCGCCGACCTCGCGCTCGGAGGTGCGGGCTGTCTACGGCGGCTTCGGGCTGGCGATAGCCGCAGTGCTCGGCTATGCCGCCGTCCGCGGCGGTGATCTGCAGAAGGGCATCCTGATCACTGTCGGCATCGCGCTCGCCGGGATGGCGTTGGGCCGCATCGTGTCCGCGATCCTCGATGCGCGGACGCCGTTCTACCCGAACTGGCTGTACTTCGGCGTGGAGGTCGTCGCGGCGGCCGCGCTCTTCGCGCTCGCCTGATCACGCCCAAACCAACGCTCGGGCGGAGAAGTGCGAGTAAATCGCGCCTGAACGTCGATCTCGGCGCGCCAAAAACAAAAATGAGCGCTCAAGTCCGCAGAACCGTGCTTTATTGCTTGTACGTCGGTATCGACGGGCAGCCGAGCACGGAAAGGGCGGCACCAATGACCACCAGGGACAAATACACAACCGTTCCCGAGCCCTACTCCGTGGGGCTGCCCAGCGCCGGCGACGCCCGATTCACATGGGAGTACGACGAGCCGCGCGCCAGGCTCCTTTCCCTGTATCAGAAGGGAAAGGACAAGCAGTGGGACGCTCAGTCGCGTATCGACTGGGCCCAGGACGTCGACCCGATGAACCCGATCGGGCTTCCCGACGAGTTCCATCCGCTGTTCGGCAGCCCGATGTGGAACGCCGCTGACGAATCACGCCGCAGCGAGATGCGCCAGCATTTCCAATCGTGGCAGTTCTCGCAGTTCCTGCACGGCGAGCAGGGGGCGATGGTGTGCGCGGCCAAGATCGTCGAGGTCGTCCCCGACATGGACGCGAAGTTCTACGCGGCCACCCAGACCATGGACGAGGCCCGCCACGTCGAGGCGTTCTCGCGGTTCCTGCAGGAGAAGATCGACCTCGTCTACCCGATCAACAAGAACCTCACCGTCCTGCTGGAAGACACTCTGCGCGACTCGCGCTGGGACATGCCCTATCTCGGCATGCAGGTGCTCATCGAAGGGCTCGCGCTGGCGGCCTTCGGGGTGCTGCGTGACTTGGCACCGCCCGACTCGCTGGCCAAGCAGTTGCTGGCCTATGTCATGCAGGACGAGGCGCGGCACGTCGCGTTCGGTCGAATCTCGTTGAAGGACTACTACTCCGCGCTGACTGAAGCCGAGCGCGGCGAGCGGGAAGAGTTCGTCGTGGACGCCTGCTACCTGATGCGCGACCGTTTCCGCGGCGAAGAAGTTTTCGAGACCCTCGGCCTGGACGTCCAAGCGTGTGCCGAATGGGTCGACACGTCACCGTTGATGATCCAGTTCCGTTCCCACCTGTTCAGCCGAATCGTGCCGATCGTCAAGGACATCGGGTTGTGGGGAGACAAGGTGCAGGCGGCCTTCACCGACATGGGCGTGCACGACATGGCCGGGTTCGACATCGAGGCGCTGATGAAGGCCGACGAGGATCAGGCCGAGGCGCTCGACAAGGCCCACGCCGAGATGGCGGACCGGGCACTCGAGGTCGATCAGATGATCGCGGCGGGCGCCAGCTAGGGCGCGACGGTCAGCCAGTCCGCGAAGCCCGACGGGTCGTGCCGGCCCAGCGCACCGTGCTCGAACAGCCCCCAGCCTTCAGCCGGTGCGCTGTGCGCTGAAGTGCACACCGCACGCCCTACGTGATCGATGACGCCGAAGCCTGCGCGCCCGACGATCGCGGGGTCGGTCATGTCGTAGGTGAGCCGCTCGGTGAACTTGTCGCCCTTCCACACCCCGTGGATCCAGTCCGAGTCGCCGCCGTAGCCGCCGCCGACGTGAATCGGAACGGGCAGTTTCGATTCCACCTCGAAATGCACCGGTGTGCCGTCGGCCGCGGTCGCCTCGATCGT
Organism: uncultured Actinomycetota bacterium; assembly: GCA_963786995.1. Taxonomy (GTDB): domain Bacteria; phylum Actinomycetota; class Actinomycetes; order Mycobacteriales; family Mycobacteriaceae; genus Mycobacterium. Next base: position 139,412 of record CAWBBH010000018.1, read on the forward strand.
CGCGCCCGTCGGTATCCGGGTGCCCGACGTGTAGTGGATCTTGACCCGTGGCCAGCCCAGCTGCTCGACACGGCCGTCCTTCCAGATCCGCGTGCAGTCGTTCAGCGACCGGAACCCGCTGGGCTCCTCCTGGATGATCAGCACGATCGAGAAATCGTCGAACGCCATCGGCACGTACAGCCACCACATGCCCTCGAACGGCGGATCGGCGGGCCGCCCCGCGGGTTCCGCCTCGCCGATGGGCCGGATGCCCCACGACCGGTCGCGGGTGCCGATCCACACCGACGGGTCGACGGTGATCTCCTCGTCGTCGATGACGAGGGTGCCGCTCCACGAGCCGACCTGCGCGAAGCGCTGAGCGTCCAACGTGACCCGGGTGCCCGCACGCAGGATGTGCCGCTGCTCCTGTACGACGTCGAACAGGCCGTTCCACGTCAGGTCGGCGGCCACGCCCTCGGTTTCGTCCAGCACGATGCGCAACCGATGCAGCGGATCGGTGACCTCGACGCGGTAACCGAGCACGTTCTGGTTGAGCCGGTCAGAGTCGATCGCATCCGAAAGGTGCACGGCGGTCTGCACATCGCCGCGCCGCACCAGCATGAACGCGTCCTTGACGCCGAGGTTGGGGTAGTAGCCGATGCCGGTGATCAGGAAGATGTCGCCGGTGCGGTCGTGGGCGTTGAAGTAGGACCGGTCGTAGAAGTTGCGGTCCGACGAACCGGGCCACGCGATCGGCTGCGGGATCTGGTGAACGGGGAATTCGTCCATGGGGCCGAGCATCAGGCGTCACCTCCGATGAGGCGCCGCAGGAGAGCGCCGTGGTAGAAGAGCGTTTCGACGTCCTCGGGTTTCTCGATCTCGCCGAAGCGAACCCGACGGGCGCTGGTCCGCATGAACACGCAGCACCAGATGACCCCCGAGTAGACGTAGAACCAGTGCAGGTCGCCGAGCGTGACGCCGGTCTTGGCGGCGTAGGTGGCTTTGACGTCGTCCTCGCGCATGAACTCGGGCAGGCCCGGCAGTCCGGCCAGACCGGCGAGCTCCTGGAAGACCATGTGCGCGAAAACCATCCACGCTGCGTCCATCTCGCGAGGACCCAGCGTGGCCATCTCCCAGTCGAGCACGGCGACCGGCTGGAAGTTCTCGTAGAGCACATTGCCCACTCGGGAATCGCCCCAGATGAGCACCGGCTGGGCCGCCGCGACCTCCGACGGCCAGTTCTGGTCGAGCCATCCCAGTGCCTGCTCGACGAGCGGGGACCGGCCGATGTCCGCGACGGCGAACTCATACCACGACTTCAGCCAGTTCAGGTTGCGGCGCAACGCATTCGGCTCGTCGCCCTCGGTTTGAGAGGCCAGGAAGCCGAAGGTGGTTTCGGGGTCGGGGATCGCGTGCAGCTTCGCCAACACGTCGACGGTATTGTCCTGCAGCGCGCGCTGCGACTCGGCGGGGGAGTCGGCGAACCAGTTGCCGCCGAAGGTGTAGGGCATCACGTCGGGCGGAACCACTCCCGAGACGTAGTCCATCAGGAAGAACTGCGTGCCCAGCACGTCGCCCGTCGTCTCGAGCCATCGCACACGCGGCACCGGGACGTCGGTCATTTCGCCGACCAACCGGATCACGTCGAACTGGTGGTCCATCCGGTAGGACGTGAACACGGGGACGTCTTCGGTGGTGGGAGCGACGCGGGCCACCCACTTCTCCTCGTGCGCTTCACCGTCGGCTTCCCAGCGTCCGGTCAGAATGATGGTCTCCGAGGACATCCCGTTGGAGTCGACGCCGCTTTCCACGGTCACCTGCGGCTCGACGCCGCCGGGTATGACGGTGCCCAGCCACCGCGACATCACGCCGGGCAGCGTGCTGACATCTCGAGCGGAGCGCTGGAGTCGGCCGACGTCTTCGACAGCCGGTTCTGTAGCCAAGGTTCTTCCTCCGGCCTAATTACGATACGGTGGGTAGCGTTATGAAAGCAGACCCGTCTTCGATTGACAAGGGCATCGCCACGGCCGGACGGCCGCGGGACCCGCGTATCGACGCTGCCATACTGCGCGCGACCACGGATCTGCTTGTGGAAATCGGCTACCCAAATCTGACGATGGCTGCGATCGCCGACCGCGCGGGCACCACGAAAACCGCGCTGTACCGTCGGTGGTCGAGCAAGGCAGAACTCGTCCACGAGGCGGCTTTTCCCGCCGCGCCGACGGCCATCGAGACACCGCCGGGCGATTTCGGCGCTGACATCCGCGCGATGATCGCCGCGGCGAGAGACGTGTTCACCAGCCCGGTCGTCCGCGCCGCGTTGCCCGGACTGATCGCCGACATGACCGCCGATGCGGAGTTGAACACGCGCGTGATGGGCCGCTTCGCCGACGTGTTCTCCGCGGTGCGCGCACGGCTGACCGAGGCGCTGCAGCGCGGCGACGTGCATCCCGACATCGACCCCGAGCGGCTGATCGAGGTGATCGGCGGCGCGACGATGCTGCGGCTGCTGCTGTGGCCCGAGAAGGATCTCGACGACGATTGGGTTGATCAGACGACCGCCATAGTCGCGCAGCGGTGTGGTTGCCTGACACGGTGGTTCATCAGCCGTTCCCCACCGACTGGCGCACCGCGCTGGTTCTCGTGCCCCATCCCGACGATCCCGAGTACGGCGTGGCCGCGGCGGTCGCCAAGTGGACGTCACAGGGCAAGCATGTCCACTACGCGCTGGCGTGCCGGGGGGAAGTGGGCATTCCCGGCATGTCACCGGAGGAGACGGGCCCGCTTCGGGAACGCGAACAGCGCACATCGTCGGCCATCGTCGGCGTCGACGACGTCGAGTTCTGGGACTTCCCCGACAGCCAGATCTTCAACACACCCGAGCTGCGGGCCAAGATCGCCGAGACCATCACCAAGCGGGCACCCGACGTGGTGATCACCCTCTACAGTGGCCCGGAGTGGGCACCAGGTGCGCCGAACCAGCGAGACCACATCGAGTTCTCCAATGCTGTTGCCGCCGCCTATGACTCGCTGCCGACCAAGCCTCGGTGGTTCTTCGAGAACGGTCCGGGCGGCACCCACGCCGAGACCGTCGACGACTTCATCGACGCCGCGGTCGCATCGTTGGCCGCCCACGATGTCTACCTGTCGGTGTACGACCCGACGACGCCGGTGATCGAGCAGGCGCAGATCCAGGTCGATCGGACCACGCTGCCGCCGCTACCCGGTTTCGAAGGTCACCGGGCTGTCGAGTTCATCCTGAAGAGGCAGAGCTGAGGGTCACTGCACCACCGGGCGGCCGAGCCAGAGGCCGCCGTTCACGTCGAGTGTCTGCCCGGTCACCCATCGGCTGTCGCTGTTGGCGAAAAACGCTACGGCGTCGGCGATCTCGGCCGCCTGCCCGATGCGGTTGAGCGCGACGATCTCTTTGACTTCCTCCGACGCCTCTTCGCTGTCGTGCAGCCACGAGTTCATGTCGGTGTCGGTGACGCCGGGGGACACGTTGTTCACTGTGATCCCCCGTTCGCCGACGGCGAGCGCCAACGCGCGGCCCATCACGTTGAGGGCCCCTTTGGTCATCGAGTAGACGATCTGCGGAGTGGCGAACCATGTGACGCCGGAGGAGATGTTGATGATGTGCCCGCCGTCGCGGATCAGCGGTAACGCACGCTGAGTGATGAAGAACGGCGCGCGCACGTTGATCGCGAACTCTCGGTCGAACTGTTCGCGCGTCGCCGCCTCGATGGTGGCCTCGGCGGTGGAGATGGCGGCGTTGTTCACCAGAATGTCCAGTGGCCGGCCCGCGAGACCCTCCTCCAGCCCCGTGAACAACTCATCGACGTCCCCGTCGACGCCGAGCTGGGCCCGAACGGGAAATGCCTCCCCGCCAGCGGCTTCGATCTCGGCGACGGTGGCGGCCGCAGCCGACTCGTTGCTTCCGTAATGGACGGCGACCACCGCGCCGTCGGCTGCCAATCGCAGTGCGATCGCTCGTCCGATCCCCCGTGAGGCCCCGGTTACCAGCGCCGTCTTACCCGACAAAGATGTCATGGGTGCAACAACCGCGACCGTTCGCGGGCTATTCCGTGGACTCGATCTGCCGCTTGTTGCGCTCAGAGACCGCGCGGAACTGGTCGCCGAGCCCCTCAAAATCGCGGTGCTGCGCGAATGCGATCTTCTCCTCCGCGGCAAGGCCCGGACCGATCACCGGTGCCGCGCCCGTCGTGTATATCTCCTTGAGCCCCAGCATGGTTGGGCCCGGCACCTCGGCGATCTGGGTCGCCAGCTCGAGCGCGCGCTCCAGCAGCCGTTCGTGCGCGACGACCTCGGTCACCAGCCCGATCGTCGCGGCGCGCGCCGCGTCGACGACCTCGCCCGTCATCGACAACCGCCTGGCCATGCCGAGGCCGACGAGCTGGGGGAGCCGCGCCGTCATACCGCCACCGGGCAGGATCCCGACGCGGGCGTGGGTGTCGGCGAACACCGCCCGCTCCGAGGCGATGAGGAAGTCGCAGCCGAGCGCCATCTCCAAACCGCCGGTGAACACCGCGCCGTTGATCGCCCCGATGATCGGCGTACGCATGTTCGCGGTCGCGGCGATGCAGCTCTGCGAGCGGAACTCCTCGAAATACCCGAGCCCGTCGCGCTGCGCCTCTTTGAGGTCCACCCCGGCGCAGAACGCGGGGTCGGCGCCCGTCAGCACGACCGCGCGCACCGACTCGTCGGCGTCAGCGTCGGTCAACGCCGTGTACGCGGCCCTGATCAGGTCGCGGCTCAGCGCGTTGCGTGCCGCGGGCCGGTTCAGCGTCAGCACCCGGACCGCGCCGTGGTCGGCGATCAGGACAAGCTCTTCGGTGCTCACAGGGAGAAGCTAGCTCAGGAACGTATCCGCGATGTTCGCCAGGTCCAGCACCGGCTGCGGCAGGGCGCCGAGCGCGAACGTGATGGCGGCGGTGACGGTGATGACAGCCGTGGTGAAGACGCTCGGCACCACCACCTCCGGTGCATCGTCGGGCGGGTCGGTGAAGAACATCAGCACGATGACCCGCACATAGAAGTACGCGGCGATACCGCTGGCGATCACACCGACGATCACCAACGGGATCGCACCGCCTTCGCCCGCGGCCTTGAACACCGCGAACTTGCTGACGAACCCACTCGTCAGCGGAATGCCCGCGAAGGCGAGCAGAAACAGCGAAAAGACAATGCCGACAATGGGATAGCGCCGACCGAGGCCCGCCCAGCGTGCCATTGCGGTCGCTTCCTGTCCGGTCTTGTCGCGCACCAGCCCCACCACGGCGAACGCGCCGAGCGTGCTGAACCCGTAGGCGAACAGATAGAACAGGGTCGACGACAGACCCGACTCGTTCAGCGCAATCACGCCGGTCAGGATGAACCCGGTGTGCGCGACCGCCGAGTAGGCCAGCATCCGTTTGACGTCGGTCTGGGTGACCGCCGTGACCGTGCCGACCACCATGGTCAGGATCGCAATCGCCCACAGCACCGGCCGCCAGTCGGCACGGATCTCGGGCACCGCGACGTAGAAGATGCGCAGCAGGGCGCCGAACGCTGCGATCTTGGTGGCTGCGGCCATGAACGCGGTGATCGGCGTCGGCGCACCCTGATAGACGTCGGGGATCCAGGAGTGGAACGGCACCGCGCCCACCTTGAACAGCACGCCGACGAGCACCAGTCCGACGCCGATGAGCGCCAGCGACGCTTTGCCGGTGTTGGCATGGATCGCATCGGCGATCCCGGACAGGCTCAGCGTGCCGGCGTAGCCGTACAGCATCGCGGCGCCGTAGAGGAAGAACGCGGACGAAAACGCGCCGAGCAGAAAGTATTTCAGCGCCGCTTCCTGCGACATCAGCCTGCGGCGACGGGCCAGCCCGCACATCAGGTACAGCGGCAGCGACAGCACCTCGAGGGCGATGAACATCGTCAGCAGGTCGTTGGCCGCCGGGAAGAGCAGCATGCCTCCAACGGCGAACAAGGTCAGCGGAAAGACCTCGGTCTGCATGACACCGGCCTTGGTGGCGAGCTTCTCCGCGACGCTGCCGACCACTGCGGAGGCCTGCGGCGTGAACGAATCCAGCCCGCGCGCACCGCTTTCGGATTCGGACTCCGCGTGCGCGGGGATCTGGCGCTCGGCGATCAGGAGGATGCCGAGAATGCCCACCAGCAGGATCGTGCCCTGGAGAAACAGCGCGGGTGCGTCGACGGCCACAGAGCCGATCACCGCCGTGCGGCCGACCTCCCCGTGCACATCTCGGGCCACAGCGACCACCGCCACAAAAGCGGCCGCAAGGCCGATGAGGCTGAGCACCACCTGGACGAGGTAGCGCCGTTCGCGCGGGACGAACGCCTCGACGAGCACGCCAACGATGGCGGCTCCGAACACGATCAGCATCGGCGACAGCAGGCCGTACTCGACGCTCGGCGTTGGCAGGTTCATCGTGGCCGGCCTTCCGCCAGTTTGGGTGCGGGATCGGGTTGGTCGATCGTGGTCAGCGTGTGGTCGACCGCGGGATTGATGACGTCCAGCGCGGGCTTCGGATACACGCCGAGCACGAGCAGCAGCGCGATCAGCGGCGTGACGACCGCCAGTTCGCGCGGTATCAGATCACGAAGCCGGTCGTTGCCTTCGGTCACCGGGCCGCCCATCATCCGCTGGTACATCCACAGGATGTAGATCGCCGAGAGCACAAGGGCCAGCGACGCCACCACCGCGAAGACCGGGTAGCGCGTGAATGTGCCGACCAGCACCAGGAATTCGCTGATGAACGGCGCCAGGCCGGGAAGCGACAGCGTCGCCAGCCCGGCGACCAGGAACGTGCCCGCCAACACCGGTGCGACCTTCTGCACGCCGCCGTACGCACTGATCAGGCGGGTTCCCCTGCGCGACACCAGGAACCCGGCGATCAGGAACAGCGCGGCGGTGGAGATGCCGTGGTTGACCATGTACAGCGTCGAACCCGACTGGCCCTGGCTCGTCATCACGAAGATGCCGAGGATGATGAAGCCGAAGTGCGATATCGACGTATAGGCGATCAGCCGCATCACGTCGGTCTGGCCGATGGCCAGGATCGCGCCGTACACGATCCCGATGACCGCCAACGTGATGATCAGCGGACGGAAATACGTTGACGCGTCGGGGAACAACTGCAGGCAGTAGCGCAGCATGCCGAACGTGCCGACCTTGTCCATGATGGCCATCATCAGCACCGCGCTGGCAGGCGTCGCCTCGACGGCGGCGCCGGGCAGCCAGCGGTGGAAGGGCCACAGCGGTGCCTTGACGGCGAACGCGAACATGAAGCCGAGGAACAACGCGTTGAGGATCGCCGGGCTGACGACGAACTCACCGCTGTTCACCGCGTCGACGATCGCCCGGAAGTCGAACGTGCCGGCCTCGAACGCGTCGCTGCCCGCGGTCACGACATACAGGCCGACGACCGCGGCCAGCATGATGAGTCCGCCGAACAGGTTGTACAGCAGGAACTTCACCGCCGCCTTGGACCGCTGCTCACCGCCGAACCCGCCGATGAGAAAGTACATCGGGATGAGCATGGCTTCGAAGAAGACGTAGAACAGCAGGATGTCCAGCGAGACGAGCGAGATCATGACCATGCCCTCGACGGCCAGCGTCAGCGCCAGATAGGTGTGCGTCGAGCGGCCCCTCAGGCCCACCTGGTCGTCGGCGTCGTTCCAGCCCGCGACGATCAGCAGCGGCACCAGTACCGCGGTGAGCACGACGAGCGCCAACGCGATCCCGTCGATCCCCAGGATGTAGCCCGTACCGAAAGACGGGTATCCAGGGCATGCTTTCGACGAACTGGTACTGCGGGCCCGACGGGTCGAATCCGACCGCGACGATGACGACGAGCACCAGCACGACGACCGAGACCGCCAGCGCGAACCATTTGGCCAGCACCCGGCCGGTTGCGGGGATCAGCATCACCGCGACGGCACCGAGCATCGGCACCGCCCACATGATCGTCAGCCACGGCACTGAGGTCACCACAGCTGCACCGCCAGGATCACGGCGACGATCAGGACCGCGCCCGTCAGCATCGAAAGGGCATACGAGCGGGCGAAACCGGTTTGCACCAGACGCAGGCCGTCGGAGGTGCGCCCGACCAGGGCAGCGAGCCCGTCGGTGGCGCCGTCCACCCCCTTGTTGTCGACCCAGACCAGGTCCTTGGTCAGGACCTGACCCGACTTCATCAGCAGGGCCTCGTTGATCGCGTCCCCGTACAAGATCTCTGCGGGCGGCCACGGTCAGCGCCGACACCTCCTCGGGCGCGGCGTCGGGCACCGCTTTCTGTGAGTACATCCGGTAGGCGATCAGGATTCCGACCGCGACGACCGACAGCACGATGATGGTGACGACCCAGGCGGGCAGCACGTGGTGGGCCTCGTGTTCGCCGACCACCGGTTCCAGCCAGTGCTCCAGCGTGCCGCCGATGGCGAAGAGGGCACCTGATGCCACCGAGCCGACCGCGAGCAGGATCATCGGCCACGTCATGACGCGCGGCGACTCGTGCGGATGCGGTGTCGGGCTTCCACCGGCTCTCACCGAAGAACGTCATCAGCATGACGCGGGTCATGTAGAACGCGGTGATGCCGGCACCGAGGATCGCCGCGCCGCCCAGGATGATGCCCTTGGCGCCGCCCGCGCCGAGCGCGGCCTCGATGATGCCGTCCTTGGAGAAGAAGCCGGCCAGCGGCGGAATGCCGATGATCGCCAGGTATCCGAGGCCGAACGTGACGAAGGTGATCGGCAGCAGCTTGCGCAGGCCGCCGTAGTGGCGCATGTTCACCTCGTCGTCCATCGCGTGCATGACCGAGCCCGCGCCGAGGAACAGGCCCGCCTTGAAGAAGCCGTGGGTGAGCAGGTGCATGATCGCGACGGCGTAGCCGGCGGGGCCGAGGCCCGCGGCGAGCACCATGTAGCCGATCTGGCTCATCGTCGACGCGGCGAGCGCCTTCTTGATGTCGTCCTTGGCGCAGCCGATGATCGCGCCGAACAGCAGCGTGACCGCGCCGACGATGACCACGCCCAGCTGCGCGCCCGGCGCCAGGTCGAACACCGGGCCCGACCGCACGATCAGGTAGACGCCCGCGGTCACCATGGTGGCGGCGTGGATGAGTGCCGAGACCGGGGTGGGGCCTTCCATCGCGTCGCCGAGCCAGGACTGCAGCGGCACCTGCGCCGACTTGCCGCACGCGGCCAGCAGCAGCAGAAGGCCGATCGCGTTGAGCGTGCCTTCGCCCAGTTCCGGTGCGGCCGCGAAGACGCCTTCGAACGAGATCGAGCCGATGTAGGCGAACATCACCATCAGCGCGACGGCAAGGCCGATGTCGCCGACCCGGTTGACGACGAACGCCTTCTTGGCCGCGGTGGCCGCCGACGGCTTGTGCTGCCAGAAGCCGATCAGCAGGTAGGACGCCAGGCCCACGCCTTCCCAGCCGACGTAGAGGCCCAGGTAGTTGTCGGCGAGGACCAGCAGCAGCATGGCGGACAGGAACAGGTTCAGATACGCGAAAAACCGTCGGCGGTCGGGGTCTTCGGCCATGTAGCCGACCGAGTAGATGTGGATCAGCGAGCCGACACCGGTGATCAGCAGCACGAAACACATCGACAGCTGGTCGAGTTGCAGGCCGAAGTCCACCTGAAGTTCGCCGACCGGCACCCAGGTGAACAGGTTCTCTGTCACGGCGCGTTCTTCACCGCTGCGGCCTGCGCATCCCGGCGAACAGCACAGCGCCGACGACGAAGGAGCCCAGCGATGTCGCACAGCCCAGCAGGTGGCCCCAAGGATCGGAGCGTCTGCCTGCCAGCAGCAGTATCGCCGCACCTGCCAGAGGCAGCGCGATCAGAAGCCACACCGGAATCGTCATCGCGGCCTTAGTTCTTCAGCAGGCTGGCGTCGTCGACCGAGGCCGAGCGGCGGGTGCGGAAGATGGTCATGATGATGGCCAGGCCGACGACGACCTCGCAGGCAGCGACCACCATGGTGAAGAACGCCACCACCTGACCATCCAGATGGCCGTGCATCCGGGAGAACGACACGAACGCGAGGTTGGCCGCGTTCAGCATCAACTCGACACACATGAACATCACGATCGCGTTGCGGCGCAGCAGAACCCCTGATGCGCCGATCGTGAACAACAGCGCCGACAGATACAGATAATTGTCAGGATTCATCGATGCTCCGTCGTTGCAGGATCGCGGCGACCGACAGATCGGAGCCCGTACCGTCCGGCAGCCGCGCTTCGAGGTCGACGGCGTTGTGCCTGGCGAACACACCGGGGCTGGGCATCGGGGTGGGATGCCCGCCCGGCCGGAACCGCTCCTCGGCGAGTTCGCGCTGGGTCTTGGCCTTCTCGAAGCGCTCCCGGTGCGCAAGCACCATCGCGCCGAGCGCCGCGGTGATCAGCAGCGCGCCGGTCAGCTCGAACGCCCACAGATAACGGGTGAAGATCAGCGCCGCCAGACCTTCGACGTTCTCGTTGTTGTTGGCCTCCGCAAGACCCTGGAATCCGGCGACCGACACATTGCCGATCCCTGCGACGAGGAGCACCCCGAAGCCGACGCCGGCGATGATCGCCGCATAGCGTTGCCCGCGAATGGTTTCCACGAGGTCTTCGGACAGGTCGACGCCGATCAGCATCAGCACGAAGAGGAACAGCATCATCACCGCGCCGGTGTAGACGACGACCTGGACGACGCCGAGGAACAGCGCTTCCTGCGCGATGTAGAGCACTGCAAGGGAGATCATCGTCGTCGCGAGGAAGATCGCCGAGTACACGGCCTTCGGGGCGGCCACCACACCGACGGCACCCATCAACGCGACCGCGCCGAGCACCCAGAAGACAACCGCCTCCGCCGTCGACGTCATCGCGGCACCTCGGCAGCGCGCTCGGCTTCCCGCCACTGATCGATCGGGGTGATGTTGCCGAGGTAGTAGTCCTCGTCGGTGCTGCCGGGCTGCATGGGATGCGGCGGCGCCACCATGCCGGGCTGCATCGGCGCGAGCAGCTTGTCCTTGCCCCAGATCAGGTCGGCGCGGTTGTCGTCGGCCATCTCGTACTCGTTGGTCATCGTCAGCGCACGGGTGGGGCAGGCCTCGATGCACAGCCCGCAGCCGATGCACCGCAGATAGTTGATCTGGTACACCCGGCCGTACCGCTCGCCGGGTGAGAAGCGTTCCTGCTCGGTGTTGTCGTCACCCTCGACGTAAATGGCGTCGGCGGGGCAGGCCCACGCACACAACTCGCAACCGATGCACTTCTCCAGGCCGTCGGGGTACCGGTTGAGTTGGTGGCGACCGTGATAGCGCTTCGCGACCGGGCCGGGCTTCTCCGGGTACTCCTCGGTGATCGGCTTCTTGAACATGGTGGAAAACGTGACCCCGAAGCCTGCGAGGGCGTCCAGGAACTTAGGCATGGGTCTTCTCCTTCGGGAGAGGCGGAATCGGGAATGCGCCCTCATCTGCGGCCTGCACCGGAATCGTCCGGACGGTCTTGACCTTCATGGAGCGCCACAGCAGGGTGGCGACCAGAAGCGCGAACACGGTGCCGACGGCGATCAGCCCGTTGGCCCAAGCGGTTTCGCCCGCCGCACGCAGGCTGCGCGAGCTGGCCACGATCGCGATCCACACCAGCGAGACCGGGATCAGCACCTTCCAGCCGAGCGACATGAACTGGTCGTAGCGCAGCCGCGGCAGGGTGGCGCGCAGCCAGAAGTAGAAGAACAGGAACGCCCACACCTTGGCGGTGAACCACAGCAGCGGCCACCAGCCCGTGTTGGCGCCGTCCCACATGTTGATCGGCCACGGGGCGTGCCAGCCGCCGAGGAACATCGTGGTGGCCAGCGCCGAGACGGTCGTCATGTTCACGTACTCGGCGAGCATGAACATCGCGAACTTCAGCGACGAGTACTCGGTGTGGAAACCGCCGACCAGCTCACCCTCGGCTTCCGGCAGATCGAATGGGGCGCGGTTGGTTTCGCCGACCATCGACGTCACGTACACCAGGAACGACGGCAGCAGCAGGATGACGAACCAGCGGCCGTCCTGGGCGGCGACGATGCCCGACGTGGACATCGTGCCCGCGTAGAGGAACACCGCCGCGAACGACAGGGCCATCGCGATCTCATAGGAAATCACCTGCGCCGACGACCGCAGCCCGCCCAGCAGGGGATAGGTGGAGCCCGACGCCCAGCCGGCCAGCACGATGCCGTACACGCCGATCGACGTGACGGCCAGGATGTAGAGCACCGCGACCGCGAGGTCGGTCAGCTGCAGCGGCGTCTGATGGCCGAAGATCGACACCACCGGGCCCATCGGGATGACGGCGAAGGCGAGGAATGCCGGAACCGTCGAGATGATCGGCGCCAGAAGGTAGATCGGCTTGTCGACCGCCGTCGGGATCAGGCCTTCCTTGAGGCCGAGCTTGAGCCCGTCGACCAGCGACTGCAGCAGCCCCTTGGGGCCGACCCTGTTCGGGCCGAACCGCATCTGCATGCGGCCGAGCAGCTTGCGTTCGATGAGGATGGCCGCGAGCACCGTCAGGAGCAGGAACGCGAAGATGCCGACCGCCTTGAGGACCATCAGCCAGAACGGGTCGTGTCCGAATGCCGAGAGATCAGTCATGGTCACGCCCGTCCGATCGAGACCACGGCGCCCGCGGTCACTCCGAGTTGCGAATACACCGCCGAGGACGGCGAGTTCATCGGCAGCCACACCACCCGGTCGTCCATGTCGGTGATGTCCAGCGGCAGCGTGACCTCTCCGCGGCCGGTCGTCACGCTCACCAGATCGCCTTCGGCTGCGCCGATTTCGGCTGCGGTGGTGGCCGACAACCTGGCTACGGGCATCCGCGCGGTCCCGGCGAGGTAGGGCTCGCCGTCCTGCATCCGGCCGCTGTCGAGAAGCATGCGCCACGTGGCCAGCACCGCTTCGCCCTTCCCGGGCTCGGCGGCAATGCCTGACTTCACCTCCGGCGCGCTCGGTCGGCTACCGCCCCACCAGCCCAGCTTGGCCAGTTCCTCACCCGCGGCCGCCGCGTCGGGCAGCCCGAGGTCGACACCGATCTCGTCGGCCAGCGTGTAGAGCACCCGCAGGTCGGGGGTCGCATTGCTGGGGATTGACGGCTGGAACGGCCGAATCCTGCCCTCCCAGTTGATGAACGAGCCGCCCTTCTCCACCACGGGTGCGACCGGGAAGACCACGTCGGCCAGGTCGGTGACGGCGCTTTCCCGCAGCTCCAGGCTGACGACGAAGGGCACCGCGTCGATGGCCGCGAGCGCCGCGTCCGGATCGGGCAGGTCGGCGATTTCGACGCCGCCGATCAGCAGCGCGTCCAGTTCGCCGCCCGCCGCCGCGGCGAGAATGCCCGCGGTGTCGCGACCCGGTGCCGTGGGCACCTCGGAGATGTGCCATGCGGCGGCGGTCTGTTCACGCGCCGACGCGTCGGCGACGGGACGGCCGCCGGGCAGCAGGTTCGGCATGGCGCCTGCTTCCAGCGCGCCGCGGTCGCCTGCGCGGCGCGGCACCCAGCCGAGCCGGGCACCGGTCGCGGCGGCCAATCTGCTTGCCGCAGAAAGCGCGCCCGGCGAGGTCGCCAGCCGCTCACCGACGAGAATGATCGCGCCGGGCTGCTTGAGCAGCGTCTCGTCGGCCAGCCCGTCGAGGACGGCCGCCTCGCCGCCGGGTGCGGTGCGCAGCAGCGTCCCTGACATCTTGGTCAGGCCACGGGTCGCGAACGGCGCGACAGCCAGCACCTGTAATCCCTTGCTGCGGGCGGCCTTACGCAGTCGCAGGAAAACGATCGGCGACTCGTCCTCCGGCTCGAAACCGGCGAGCAGCACCGCGGGCGCCTTCTCCAGGTCGCCGTAGGTGACCGTCATCGGCTGGCCTGCCACGTCGGAGGCGAGGAAGTCGGCCTCCTCGTCGCTGTGCGCGCGGATACGGAAGTCGATGTCGTTGGTGTTCAACACCATCCTGGCGAATTTGGCGTACGCGTAGGCGTCCTCGACGGTGCTCCTGCCTCCGACGAGGACACCGGCGCGCCCGGAGGCGGCGGCCAGCCCCGTCGCGGCGACGCGCAGTGCCTCGGCCCACGACGCGGGCCGCAGCTTGCCGTCCTCCTCGCGGATCAGCGGTGTGGTGATGCGATCGCCGACAGTCGCGTAGGTGAACGCCCACCGGCCCTTGTCGCAGTTCCACTCCTCGTTCACCTCGGGGTCGTCGCCGGCCAAGCGGCGCAGCACCTTTCCGCGGCGATGATCGGTGCGCTGGGCGCATCCGGATGCGCAGTGTTCGCATGCGCTGGGGCTGGACACGAGGTCGAACGGCCTGGCGCGGAACCGGTATGCGGTGTTGGTCAGCGCGCCGACCGGGCAGATCTGCACGGTGTTGCCGGAGAAGTACGACGAGAACGGCTCACCCGGTGCGATGCCGACCTGCTGCAGCGCGCCGCGCTCGAGCAGTTCGATGAACGGATCGCCCGCGATCTGCTGGGAGAACCGGGTGCACCTGGCGCACAGCACACACCGCTCGCGGTCCAGCAGCACCTCCGAGGAGATCGGGATCGGCTTGGGGAAGGTGCGTTTGATGTCCTCGAAGCGGGTCTCCGCCCGCCCGTTGGACATGGCCTGGTTCTGCAGCGGGCACTCACCGCCCTTGTCGCAGACGGGGCAGTCCAGCGGATGGTTGATCAGCAGGAGTTCCATCACGCCGTGCTGGGCCTTGTCCGCGGCCTCCGAGGTGAGCTGGGTGCGGACCACCATGTCGGGGGTGCAGGTGATGGTGCAGGACGCCATCGGCTTGCGCTGGCCCTCGACCTCGACGAGGCACTGTCGGCACGCGCCGACGGGATCGAGCAGCGGATGGTCGCAGAACCGCGGGATCTGGATGCCGATCAGCTCGGCCGCGCGAATCACCAAGGTGCCCTTGGGGACACTGATCGGCTGATCGTCGATGGTCAGGTTCACCATCTCAACTGCGGGCGCATCCTGGCTCGGCTCGGTCACCGTCATCAGGCACCCACCCCCTCGGTCGCCATCAGTGTCGAGGCGTGCGGATCGAACGGACAGCCGCCGTTCAGGTGCTCGACATACTCGTCACGGAAGAAGTTGATCGACGACATGATCGGGCTTGCCGCACCGTCACCCAGCGCGCAGAACGACTTTCCGAAAATGATGTCGGAGATGTCCAGCAGCTTGCCGATGTCCTCTTCGGTGCCGTGCCCCGTCTCGAGCCGCTCGTAGATCTGGCTGAGCCAGTAGGTGCCCTCGCGGCACGGTGTGCACTTGCCGCACGACTCGTGCGCGTAGAACTCCGTCCACCGCCGTACCGCGCGCACCACACACGTGGTCTCGTCGAAGATCTGCAGCGCCTTGGTGCCGAGCATCGATCCGGCACCGGCCATGCCCTCGTAATCCAGTGGCACGTCGAGGTGTTCGGCCGTCAGCAGCGGTGTCGAGGACCCGCCCGGCGTCCAGAACTTCAGCTCATGGCCGGCGCGGACCCCGCCCGCGTACTCGAGAAGTTCGCGCAGAGTGATGCCCAGCGGCGCCTCGTACTGACCCGGGATTCGTCACGTGACCCGACAGCGAGTACAGCGTGAAGCCGGGCGACTTCTCGGTTCCCATCGACCGGAACCAGTCGATGCCGTTCAGCACGATCGGCGGCACGCTGGCGATCGACTCGACGTTGTTGACCACCGTCGGGCAGGCGTACAGACCCGCGACGGCGGGGAACGGCGGACGCAGCCGGGGCTGGCCGCGCCTGCCTTCGAGCGAGTCGAGAAGCGCGGTCTCCTCGCCGCAGATGTAGGCACCGGCCCCCGCATGCACGACCAACTCGAGATCGAAGCCCGAACCGTTGATGTCCGACCCCAGGTAGCCGGCCTCGTAGGCCTCGGCGACGGCTGCCTGCAGCCGGCGCAGCACGGGAATCACCTCGCCGCGCACATAGATGAAAGCGTGGTGCGCCCGGATCGCGTAGGCCGCGATGATCGCACCCTCGACCAGGAAGTGCGGCGTCGTCAGGATCAGCGGCATGTCTTTGCACGTGCCGGGTTCCGACTCGTCGGCGTTGATGACGAGGTACTTGGGCTTGGCGCCCGCGCCCGTGTCGTCCTGCGGGATGAAGGACCACTTGGTGCCGGTCGGGAAGCCTGCGCCGCCGCGGCCGCGCAGACCGGAGTCCTTCACCAGGGTGATGACCTCGTCGGGAGACATCGACAGCGCCTTCTCCAGCGCGCGGTATCCGTCGTGGCGGCGGTAGGTGTCCAGGGACCAGGGTTCGGGATCGTCCCAGTACCGGCTGAACACAGGGGTGAGGGGAGTAGCAGGTGCCATGTCAGTCGCGTGAGTCCGTCTTGCTGGGGTCGGTTTCTTCGGTGTCGGTTTCGGCGGGCACGGTGGCCGACGGTGCCGGTGCCGGTTCGTTCTTGGTGGCCTCGACGGCCTCCGGCTTGCTGCCGTTGCTGTCCGGCGGTGTCGATGACGGCTGGGCGTCCGGCGGCGGCGCCTCCATGTCCAGTTCGCGGGCGACCCGCAGACCGGCCAACGTCGCCGTGGCCACCTGGCCGTCCGCGGTGATCGGGCGGTCGTCGGGCAGCCCGGCGAGTGTGCGGGCGGTCTGTTTGAACGTGCACAGCGCCGCACCCCTGCTGGGTACGACTTCCTCGCCGCCGCGCAGTGCGTCGACCAGATCCCTTGCCGAAGAGGTCGTTTGGTTGTCGAAGAACTCCCAGTTGACCATGACGACCGGGGCGTAGTCGCACGCCGCGTTGCACTCGATGTGCTCCAGGGTGACGCTGGGTTTTCCGTCAACGGACTCGGTGGTCTCGCCCGCGTGGATGCCGAGGTGGTCCTGTAGCGAATCGAGGATGGCGTCGCCGCCCATGATGGCGCACAGCGTGTTCGTGCAGACGCCGACGAGGTACTCGCCGGTCGGGGTGCGCCGGTACATCGAGTAGAACGTCGCGACGGCGGTGACCTCGGCCTCGGTCAGGTCGAGCTGCGCGGCGCAGAACGCCAGCCCCGCCTTGGTGAGGTAGCCGTCCTCGGACTGCACGAGGTGCAGCAGCGGCAGCAGCGCCGACCTGGAACGCGGGTATTTCGCGATGATCTCCCGCGCTTCGGCCTCCAGCCTGGCCGTCACATCCGCCGGGTACACCGCCTCGCCGCTGATCGGCGGACCGGCCTCGTCAGGCCGCTGACCCAGCTCGATGAACACCGGAGAACCGTTGGGGGACAACGTCATCTGTCCACCCCACCCATTACCGGATCGATGGAGGCCACCGCGGAGATCGCGTCGGCGACCATGCCGCCCTCGCAGGTGGCGGCGACGGCCTGCAGGTTGGTGAACGACGGGTCGCGATAGTGCACGCGGTAGGGCCTCGTGCCGCCGTCGGAGACCATGTGCACGCCGAGTTCGCCGCGTGGCGACTCCACGGCGACGTACACCTGTCCCGCCGGGACGCGGATGCCTTCGGTGACGAGCTTGAAGTGGTGGATCAGCCCCTCCATCGAGTGGCCCATGATCTTGGCGATGTGCTCCGGCGAATTACCCAGCCCGTCGGGCCCCAGCTTGAGGTCCGCGGGCCACGCCAGCTTCTTGTCGTCGATCATCACCCGGCCGGGTGTCTTCTCCAGGCGCTCCACGCACTGCTCGATGATCTTCAGCGACTCGTGGAGCTCCTTGACCCGGATCAGGTACCGGCCGTAGGCGTCGCAGCCGTCGTCGGTGACGACGTCGAAGTCGTAGGTTTCGTAGCCGCAGTAGGGCTGCGCCCTGCGCAGGTCGTGGGGTAGGCCGGTGGAGCGCAGCACCGGGCCGGTGATGCCGAGCGCCATACAGCCCGTCAGGTCCAGATAGCCGATGCCCTGGGTGCGGGCCTTCCAGATGTAGTTCTCGCTGAGCAGGTCCGAGAGGTCTTTGAGCCGCTTGGGCATCAGCTTGAGCATGTCGCGGATCTGGGGCAGGGCCTCGTCGGGCAGGTCGGCGGCCAGCCCGCCGGGCCGGATGTAGGCGTTGTTCATCCGCAGGCCGGTGATCGTCTCGAAGATCGACAGGATCTGCTCGCGCTCCCGGAAGCCGTAGAACATCGCGCCCATGGAGCCCAGCTCCATGCCGCCGGTGGCCAGTGCCACGAGGTGGCTGGAGATCCGGTTCATCTCCATCATCATCACGCGAATGATGCTGGCGCGCTCGGGGATGTCGTCGGTGACGCCGAGCAGCTTCTCCACCCCGAGGCAGTACACCGTTTCGTTGAAAAGCGGTGACAGGTAATCCATTCGGGTGACGAACGTGACGCCCTGGGTCCAGGTGCGGTATTCGAGGTTCTTCTCGATTCCGGTGTGCAGGTAGCCGATACCGCAGCGGGCCGACACGATGGTCTCGCCCTCGATCTCGAGGATCAGCCGTAGCACGCCGTGCGTCGACGGGTGTTGCGGGCCCATGTTGACCACGATCCGCTCGCCGGCGTCGGCCGCCGCGGCGGCGGCGACGACCTGGTCCCAGTCCTCGCCGCCGACCATGACGAACGTGTCGGTGCCCCCGCCCTCGGGCGGGGTGTTGCCTTCACTCATCAGCTGTAGGCCCTCCGCTCGTCGGGCGGCGGTATCTCGGCGCCGTGGTACTCGACCGGGATGCCGCCCAACGGGTAGTCCTTTCGCTGCGGATGCCCGACCCAGTCGTCAGGCATCTCGATGCGCGTCAGCGCGGGATGGCCGTCGAAGATGATCCCGAAGAAGTCATAGGTCTCGCGCTCGTGCCAGTCGGTGGTCGGGTACACGCGGAACAGCGACGGGATGTGCGGGTCGGCGTCGGGTGCCGTCGCCTCCACCTGGATTCGCCTGTTGTGGGTGATCGACATCAGCGGATACACCGCGTGCAGTTCCCGCCCGGAGTCCTGCGGGTAGTGCACGCCGCTGACACCGAGGCACAGCTCGAACCGCAGCCCGGCGTCGTCACGCAGCGCAGCCATGACCGCGGGCAGATGCTCGCGACGCACCTCGAGGGTCAGCTGGTCGCGGAAGACCACCACCCGCTCCACGGCCGCGGTGAAGGTCTCGTCGCCGAGAACCGAGATCAGGGTGTCGACGACCTCGTCGAAGTACCCGCCGTACGGGCGCGGCGAGCTGCCGGGCAACGCCACCTCGTGGACGAGCCGGCCGTATCCGGAGGTGTCGCCGGACCCCGTGGGGCCGAACATGCCCTTGCGGACGCCGACGACCTCCCTGTCGGCGTCACCCTTGGCGCTCGTTCCGTTGCCGTCGGGGAAGCTGTCGGGGGCGTCGGATGGCGTCGTCACCGCAACAACCCCTTGAGCTCGATGGTCGGGGTGACCGCCAGCGCGGCTTTCTCGGCCTCGCGGACGGCTTCTTCGCGGTTGACGCCGAGCGGCATCTCCTGGATCTTGTCGTGCAGCTTCAGGATCGCGTGCAGCAGCATCTCCGGCCGGGGCGGGCATCCGGGCAGGTAGATGTCCACCGGAACGACGTGGTCGACGCCCTGGACGATGGCGTAGTTGTTGAACATTCCGCCTGAGGACGCGCAGACACCCATCGCCAGCACCCACTTGGGCTCGGCCATCTGGTCATAGACCTGTCGCAGTACCGGCGCCATCTTCTGGCTGACCCGGCCTGCCACGATCATCAGGTCGGCCTGCCTGGGGGTGGCCGAGAACCGCTCCATGCCGAACCGTGAGATGTCGAAGCGCGGACCCGCGGTTGCCATCATCTCGATGGCGCAGCAGGCCAGCCCGAACGTTGCGGGCCACAGAGACCCCTTGCGGACGTAGCCCGCCAGCTTCTCGACTGTCGACAGCAGAATGCCGCTCGGCAGCTTTTCCTCTAGTCCCAATTCAGGCCTCCCCGGCGCCAGACGTACGCGTAGGCCACGAACACGGTGGCCATGAACAACAGCATCTCGACCAGCGCAAATATCCCGAGGCTGTCGAAGGCGACGGCCCAGGGGTACAGGAACACGATTTCGATGTCGAAGACGATGAACAGCATCGCGGTGACGTAGTACTTCATCGGGAACCGCTGGCCTGCGGCCTGGGGGTTGGCCAGTTCGGGCACCGGCTCGATGCCGCACTCATACGCCTCGAGCTTGGCCCGGTTGTACCGCCGTGGGCCGCCGAGCAGCGCAGCGACGACCGAGAACACGGCAAACCCGGCGGCGACAGCGCCGAGCACCAGGATGGGCAGATACAGGTTCATGCAGGCGTGACCGCTCCCTCGTGGGCTTTCCGATGTGAGCTGACCCACAGCCTAGCGATCTTTCAAATGGCCGTCACAACAAGGGGTTAGTATCGATTTCAAGTTGCCAACTGGTGGCTTTGCCATGCCACGAAAAGCCAACGGCGGTAAGAAAATTGCGGGATCGGCTACTGCACTGGCGCGCGCAGAAGTGACACGACGGCCTCACCCAACCGGATCGGGTCGATCGGGTGGGGAACGGCCGCCTCCGCGCGCGACCAGTTCGCCAGCCAGGCGTCGTCCGGCCGGCCGGTCAGCACCAGCAGCGGCGGGCAGTCGTCGAGTTCGTCCTTGAGCTGCTTGGCTATTCCCATGCCGCCCGTCGGGGTGGCTTCGCCGTCGAGGATTGCCAGATCGAAGCCACCCTCGTCCATCTGTGCGATCACCATCGGCCCGGTGGCCACCTCGACGTAGGTCAGCTCGGGCAGATCGGGATGCACTCGCTTGCCCAGGGCCAGCTGAACCTGCTCGCGGGTCCGCGGGTTGTCGCTGTAGACCAGGATTCGCAGCGGCCGAGATGATTCGGGCATGCGCCAGATGCTAGACGAACCCCTCAGGATCTGGTGCGGCGGAATACCAGGTCGCCGGTCAGCGTCGCCTGATCGCCGATCATTCCGATCAGGTTGCCGTCGACACCGAATTCCTGGCGGTTGACCGTGCCGTGACCGGTCAGGCGCATCCCGCCGTCGCCGGTCGGCGTCACCGTGGTGGTCAGCTCAACGGGTCTCGTGGTGCCTTTGACGGTGAGGTCGGCCCGCAGCTTGACGGAGTCGCCCTCGATGGCGTCCGCCCCGGTGACCACCACGTTGATGTCCGGAAACCGCTCGGCGTCAAAGAAATCCGCGGAATGCAAGTGCTCGTCGCGCTTGCGGATGCCGGTGCGCATCGACGCGGCCTTGATGTCGACGTGGCCGGAAACCGTTTGTGGGGCGGCCACCTGGCCCTCTCCGCTGAACTCGCCGAAGCGCCCCTTCACCGGAACCAGACCCCACATCGACTTGGCCTTGACCGTGATGGTCGATTGATCGGGGACCAGCGCCCACGTGCCCGCCGATGCGGGATCGCTGAAAAACTCGCTGAGGCTTGCCATGACATTCTCCCTGTCAGTTGCCCGGACGGAGCAGTGGCTCCAGGTCCGCTGGATTGAAATATTCGTCGATCTTGGTGATCAGGCCCCGAGCGCCCACCTTGATGACGATGCAGACCCTCAATGAGATCGATCCGCCGCCCTTGCCGGTGGCGTGCAACACGTGCTGCTGGACGAATCCGCCGTCGAAGAACTGCCGATCGAGAATCTCATACCTGCGTGCGGTGGTGACATCCATGAACCAGCCGATGACCCGCAGCGCGCGCTTCTTGGCCTGCTCCTCGGGTTCAGCGGACTTCCACACCAGCACGTCGTCGTCCCACAGCGCCTCGACGGCGCAGGCGTCGCCGTCCTCGATGGCTGTGAAGAGCACGTCGGCGACATCTTCGACGGTTGACCTCAAGTTTGGTTGAGGTAGAACACTGTCATTCATGGACCAAACACCCGCTCTCTCCCGATTCGACGAGTTTTACGCAACCTCGACCCCGCCGTGGGTGATCGGCGAGCCGCAGCCCGCCGTGGTCGAGCTGGAACGCGCCGGGCTGATCGGCGGCACGGTGCTCGATGTCGGCTGCGGCACCGGTGAACACACGATTCTGCTCACCAGCCTCGGCTACGACGTGCTCGGCATCGACTTCTCGCCGCGACGCGGTCGAGCAGGCGCGCCGCAACGCGTCGGCGAGGGGCGTGAGCGCGCGCTTCGAGGTGGCCGACGCGATGAGCCTGTCGGACCAGCCGGGCTACGACACCATCATCGACAGCGCGCTGTTCCACATCTTCGACGACGGTGACCGGCCCCGCTACGTCGCCAGCCTGCACAACGCGTGCAGGCCCGGCGGCCTGGTGCATGTTCTCGCGCTCTCCGACGCGGGTCGCGGGTTCGGCCCCGAGGTCAGCGGCGAGACGATTCGCGACGCTTTCGCCGACGGGTGGGAACTGGAGGCGCTGGAGCCGACCACCTATCGCGGCGTCGTCACCGAGGTGCACGCCGAGCAGCTCGGCCTCCCGATCGGCACCCGAGTCGATGAGCCCGCCTGGCTCGCTAGGGTTCGTCATATCCCGGGTGCGCGATCGTCAGGCGGTGTCTGACCAGCGCCCGAAGCACCGGCAGCACGTCGGCCGTCCGGTCGTCGAGCTCGCCTGCCCGGATGGCCGCGGCCAGCTGCGTCTCGTCGTCGAAACCGAGAAGCTCGGGTGCGGCCCGGTCGTCGGTGAGTTCGCGTTCGACGGTGCGCAGCACGTTCGCAGCGACGCGGGCGTGGAAGGACACCTGGCCGAGGTCGGCGGGCCGACCGTCAGACCCCAGCGCCTGCCGCACGTCGTTGTCCAGGAAGTCGGCGACCGCGGCGACGAGTTCGGCGGCGGTCGGCCGTCCGTAGAGCGCGCTCACTTCGGTCCCTTCCCCTCGATGAGATCCAGCACGTCCCATTCGGTTTCGCTGACCCGCCTGCCGATGGCGGCCAGTTCGACCGACGGCGTCTGCCCCGACAGGTGGCGCTCGGCCTGGAACCGGCAGATGACGCCCCAGCGGAGCGTCGCAACGGTCAGATGCCAGCGGAATGTGTCGCGATCGACCGCGACGTCCGCGGCCTCTTCGTAGGTGGCGAGGAAGCTCTCGACGCTGCCGAGGCCGCCTGCGCCGAGCGTCTCGGGCGCCCCGAACCGCCAGGCGCGGATGCAGAACCACGCCAGGTCCTCGTAAACCTCGCCGATGTGCACCAGTTCCCAGTCCAATACTGCGGCAAGCCCGTGCTCGTCGACGATCAGGTTGCCCATCCGGAAGTCTCCGTGCACCAGCCCCGGCGGGGTCGGCGGCGGCCGATTGGCGGCCAGCCATCGAAACGCCCACTCGAATGTCGCAGTGGTGTCGCCGATTTCGTCGAGCCTGTCGCGCCATTCGGCCAGCTGCTCGGACTGCGTGAGGCCGATCCCGTCAGGATCGGCGCGGTGCACCGCCGCAAGCGCCTGCGCGCACTGCCGCAGCAGGCGCTCCCGGCCCGCCTCGTCCAGCGAGCGGTGGATGCGCCGGACGATGGTCTCGCCGGCGATCGCATTGCAGATCAGATACGGATTACCCAGCGCCGCAGGCGAATCGTCGGCGGTCAGGATGCGGGGGACGGGCGCGCCCGCGGCCGCGGCGCGGCGCTGGACGCTTGCCTCCAGCTCCATCCCCGCGTGGACGTCGTCGGGCGGCCCGGTGCGCAGGATCAGCGGCTGACTGCCGCCGCCGCCGACGGCGTCGAACGCCCACGTGGTGCGGCTCGCCCCGCCGGTCAGCGCGGTGAGGTTCTCGACCTCGATCTCGCCGAGCACCGGCCGAAGAACCTCCGACAGCTGCTGTTTCACTTGCGTCCGAAGCCGAACAGCCGCTGCGCCACCCGGCGGATCTGGATCTCCTCCGCTCCTTCGGTGATCCGGTAGCGGCGGTGATGGCGGTAGATGTGCTCGAACGGCTCGTGGCGGCTGTAGCCGACACCGCCGAGCACCTGCATCGCCCGGTCGGCGGCATCGCAGACAAGTCGATTGGCGCGGTAATTGGCCATCGAGACCTTGTCGGACACCTCCATGTGATGGTTGCGATCCAACTCCGACGCCGCGTACCGCACCAGCAGCCGCACCATCTGCGCCTCGGTCTGCAGCTCCACCAGCGGCCACTGCACGGCCTGGTTCACCGCCAGCGGCTTACCGAACACCATGCGCTCGCCGGCATATTCGACGGCCCGGTCGATGCAGTGCTGGGCGGCGCCCAGGCTGCTGGCCGCCTGCCGAATCCGGTTCTCGTGCAGGAACGTCTGGCCCACTTCGAGGCCGCGGTCGACCTCGCCGAGGATGGCGTCGCCGGGCACCCGGACGTCGTTGAGCTCGACCTCGCCGTGATCGGTCGGCATGTTGAAGGTCCACCAGTAGTACGGCACCGAGAACCCCGGTGTGTCCGTCGGCACCAGGAACGCGGTGATGCCGCGAGCCTGGCCCGCCTCGCCCGACGTTCTGGCGAACACCAGGTCGTGGGTGGCGCGATGCACGCCGGTGTTGAACCGCTTGGCGCCGTTGATGACCCACTCACCGCCGTCCTGCACGGCGGTGGTCTCCAGCCAGGTGGCGTCGGAGCCGTGGTTCGGCTCGGTCAGCCCGAACGCCATCGACCGCTCACCGGTGATCAGCGCGTCGGTCCACTCCTTCTTCTGGGCCTCGGTGCCGAACCGGTCCATCATGATGACCTGTGGGAAGTTGCCCACGATCGACGACTCGTCCTGCAGGTCGTTGTGCAGCCCCAGACCTTTGTGCGCCAGATGCTCCCGGATCACCGCCATATCGATGTTGCTGCCGTCGCGGCCACCGAACTGCGACGGCAGCCCGTAGCGCAACCAGCCAGCGGCATCGGCGCGTCTGCGCATCTCGCCGAGCAGGTCCTCCCACTCCCGCCGCGGGATCCCGCCGTTGTCCCAGTCGGTGCGGGCGTTCTCGCGACGATGGTCGAAGTACTGGATGTTCTCCCGTTCCAGCGGCTTGATCTCGGCCTCGATGAAGGCGTCCATCTCAGCCAGCAGACCCGGAAGGTGCTCGGGCAGAGCAAAATCCACGGTGATCCCTCTTTCTGCGTGTGAAGTCGTCAGAACCCGTACAGCGTCTTCTTCCAGATGGTCGACAGCGTCGCGATGGCGTCCTTGTCGTCGATCTGCAGGCCGAGGCCCGAGCGGCCGACGAAGACCGTGGTGAAGTTCTCGAACAGCAGCGCGATCGCGGCGGCGGTGTGCTGCGGGTTGAGTTCTGTGCCGTGACCCTGCTCCTGGGCCCGCCGCACGGAGGCGGCGACGATGTCCATCCCGAAGCGCCGGAATTCGTTCTGCACGTCGGCGAATCGCTTCTGGGTGGCGGCCAGCTGGGCGACCGCGATCATGATCCCGATGTTCTGCTTGAACATGTTCCAGTAACCGGTGACGACCGAGCTGAAGAATTCGCTGTCCTCCGGGGACTCGGGCAGCGCAAGGCTCAGCCCGGACGGCGTCACGATGTCGCGGAGGAAGGACTCGGCCAGCGCGGCGAGCAGGTCTTCCTTGTCGGTGTAGTAGCGGTAGAACACCGCGGTCGACTTGCCCGCCGCTGACGTGATGTCGGCGAGCGTGGTGCCGTGGAAACCGCGCTCGGCGAACAGCTTTCTGGCGGCCTGCTCGATGGCGAGCCGGGTCTGGCGGCCCTTGGGGGTCAGCGTCCCCGATGTCATAGGCGCCATGTCCGCTTAGTTCCGCAGCCGGTCGCCGGCGCGCAGCAGTGCGCCAGGCAGCTCGTGTCCGACGGCGGTCTGCGCGACTTCTGCCGCGGCGATGGCCGCCTGCAGGTCGACGTCGACATGAATCCCGCTGTCCCGCAGCAGGTAAACCAGGTCTTCGGTGGCGATGTTGCCGCTCGCTCCCGGCGCGAACGGACAGCCGCCGAGGCCGCCGACGGATGCGTCGAGCCGGGTGACGCCCGCGCACACGGCGGCGTACGCGCTTGCCAGCCCTGCGCCGCGGGTGTTGTGGAAGTGGGCGCCGAGCGGAATGTCGCCGATCAATGGCGCAACCTCGGCGACCAGGTCGGCGACCCGCCCGGGTGTGGTGGTGCCGATGGTGTCGGCGATCGCCAACCGGTCGGCGCCGTCGTCGCGGGCGGCCGCCACAATGTCCAGTACCCGCTGCGGCGGTGTCGGGCCGTCGAACGGGCAGTCCCACGCGGTGGCGACGATGACCTCCACCGTGGCCCCGCTGTCGTGGGCGATCGCGATGATGTCGGGAATCTGCGCGACGGCCTCGGCGGTGGACTTGCCGACGTTGGCGCGGCTGTGGCCGTCGGCCGCGGACACCACGTACTCGATGGAACCCATTCCCGCGCCGATCGCACGCTTGGCGCCGTTGGGACTGGCGACGAGCGCGGAGAACTCGACGCCCGCGGCATCCCTGAAGGTGGCGAGTTCGGCGGCCAGCTCGGCGGCATCGGCGAGCGCAGGCACCTTGCTGGGGGAGACGAACGCCGTCGCCTCGACCTCTTTGACCCCGGTGGCAACGATCGCCTCCAGCAGTTTCAGCTTGTCCGCCAACGCGATCGGATCCTCGATCTGCAGGCCGTCGCGCATCGCGACCTCGCGAATGTCGACGTGCTCGGGTAGGGCGCTCATATCACGCCGTCCTCCTTCAGCGCCGTCAGTTCGGCGTCGGTCCTGCCCAGCAGGTCGCGGTACACCTCGTCGTTGTGCTGGCCCGGCCGGGCCGAACCGGCGGTGCGGATGGTGCCGGGGGACTGCGAGAGAACCGGCACGACACCGGGCCCCTTGACGTTTCGCCCGATGCGTTCGTCCCAGTGGTCGGCGATCATCCCGCGCGCCTGCAACTGGGGATCGGCCACGACCTCGGCCACCGTGTTGATGGGGCCGCTGATCACGCCCGCCTCCGACAGGGTGGAGATGATGTCGTCCGGACCGCGCTGCGCCGCCCAGTCGCCGATGATCTTGTCCAGCTCGTCCTGATTACGGCCGCGCGCAACATGATCGGCGAACCGATCGTCGACGGCGAGTTCAGGCTGACCCATCGCCGTGCACAATCGCCGGAACACGGTGTCCTGGTTCGCGGCGATCACCACCCAGCTGCCGTCCGCGCTGCGGTAGATGTTCGACGGTGCTATGCCCTCCAGGCGGGTGCCGGACGGCCCGCGGATCACACCGCCGACGTCGTAGTCGGGGATCGTCGACTCCTGCACGGCCAGACAGGATTCCGTCAACGCGGCGTCGACCACCTGACCCTCGCCTGTGACGGTGCGCCGGTACAGTGCGGCCATCGCGCCCTGCGCGGCGAACATCCCCGCGAGGCTGTCGCCCAGCGACAGTGCAAGCCGTGGCGGCGGTCCACCGGGGAAACCGTTCATGTACCGCAG
This sequence comes from uncultured Actinomycetota bacterium, assembly GCA_963786995.1. Classification (GTDB taxonomy): domain Bacteria; phylum Actinomycetota; class Actinomycetes; order Mycobacteriales; family Mycobacteriaceae; genus Mycobacterium. The sequence goes on from CAWBBH010000018.1 coordinate 166,666, forward strand.
CCCGCTCGCGGCCTCGGCCACCGACGCGTAGCCGGCCTTGCGCGCCTCGGGGCCGGTCTGGCCGTAACCGGAGACCCGGACGAGGATGATGCCCTTGTTGCGGGCCGCCAGCGCGTCGTAGCCGAGCCCCCATTTCTCCAGCGTGCCCGGTCGGAAGTTCTCGACGATGATGTCGCTGCGCTCGACCAGGTCGAGGAACAGGTCGCGGCCCTTGGCGGCGCGGAGATCGAGCGTGACGGCCTTCTTGTTGCGGGCGTGCACCGTCCAGAAGAAGTGATGGCCGTCGAGTTCGGCCTGCCCCCACGTCCGAAGCGGATCCGGCGCCCCCGGCGGCTCGATCTTGATGACCTCGGCGCCCATGTCGCCGAGCAGCCGACCCGCGAAAGGGCCGGAGATCAGTGTGCCGACCTCGATGACGCGGACGCCGTCCAACGGTCCCAGACATCCGTCGGTCATAGCGAGAATCCGTGCCGGTGAAGCCAATCGGTGCAGATTCCGACGGCTTTCGCGCGGGTCTCACGCTGATCCGGCCCGGAGTAGTAGTGGTTGGCGCCGGGGATTTCGTGCATCTCCTTGTCGGGATGCCCGATGGCTTCGTAGAGCCTGCGGGTATGGCTCGGTGTGCAGGCGTCGTCGGCCAGGTTGCCGATCACCAGAGTGGGTACCGCGATGTCAGGTCCGCACTTGACCGCGTCGCCGTTGGCGTCGTCGTAGCTCCACTGGGAGAGCCAACTGCGCAGCGTGCAGAACCGTGCGAGCCCGACGGGGCTGTTGTTCACCAGTTGAGGATCACCCAGGTACGTCATCCGCGGCGCCCGTTCGTTCGGATCGACCGTCGGATCCAGCCACCGGGGGTCGGCCATGGTGCCGTGCACGACGAAGCCGAATTCGTCATCGGGACGCCCGGCGGCCTTGAGTTCGGCGAGTTTGTCCCTCACCCACGCGGTGATTCGCCGGTTGCGGGCGATCTGCGCGGCCCGGTAGCGCTGCAGGAACTCCTCGGTGTACGGCGGCCGGTTCGGGTTGTCGGGGTTGTACAGGTCCAATTCCGGGTCGCGCTTGGACGGGTCGGATTCGTCGAGGATCGACGCGTCCAGCCACTCGGTGAGCGTGCCGTGGCGGCTGACGTGCGCGGCGAGCAGCATGATGGCGTCGGCCGGGATCAACCCGAGCGTGGTCAGGTCGGGTCCGTCTCCCGACGGGCTCGCGGTGATCGTCGGGTTCTGCGCCTGCTGCTGGTAGAACACCGACAGCGACCCGCCGCCGCTCCAGCCGGCCAGCACGACCTTCGAGTAGCCCAGCCGGTTCTTGGCGTCCTTGATGGCCTCGCCGAGGTCTTCGACGACCTTCTCCATCAGCAGTGCGGAGTCGGTGCCACGGAACCGGCTGTTGCAGTAGATGACGTGGTGTCCGCCGCGGGCCAGCGCGTTGATCATCGGCAGGTAGGCGCCGCCGCCGATCGGATGCATGAACACCAGCACGGTATCGGACGGCTTGTCCTTCGGCTTGAGCAGGTAGCTCTCCATCACGACCAGTTCGGCCACTCCGCCGTAGGTATCGCGCACTCCCGAATTATTCTGGTAGGCAACGAGATACGGGATACGGTCGTACTCGTATTTGACTTGCGCCTCAACGGTCGTCATGAGTGCTGCCCCAGATCGTTCGCCACGACGTCGTCGGACGGAATGAGCCGCCGGCGGGTGTCGATGGCGATCACCGACCAGTCCACCCTGTCGTACTCGTCGAACTTGCGGCGGGCCCTCTCGCGTGCCTTCTCCGGTGCGCCGTGGTGAATGCCCTGCGGCGCATGCGAAATCAGCCCCGGCGGCATCGGGATGCCGTAGAGCGAACCGGAGTGGAAGAACGCGATCTCGTCGTAGTCGACGTTGCGGTGATACCAGGGCGTGCGCTCGGTGCCCGGCACGCTCTCAGCGGGTTTGGGCAGGAAGTTCATCACGTAGACGCCGGTGGCCTGCATGAACAGGTGCACCGTCGCCGGTAGATGCACGCTGTCGGACGTCACCACGTTGTAGTCGGCGATGTTGAAGGTGAAAGCGAAATTGTCACCGCGCCAGCCCTCCACATCGAGCGGATGGTGTTGGTAGAACAGCGTTGTCGGGCCGCCCTCGTGGATGAGCCGCACTTCGTACTCTCCGTTGGTTTGCGGCCCATCGCCTGCGTCGATCGGCGCGGGGTCGGGGATCACCGCCTGCGACGGGTCGAACGGGAAGTGCCGTCCGAGCGGACCTGCCGGTGGCACCCGCAGTTCGTCGGTGGTCTGGATGAGAAGAACTGTCGACGCCCCGCCCTCGTCACTGTCGGGCACCTGCCGGAACGTGCACGCCTTCGGGATGTACACCCAGTCGCCGTCGCGGTAGCTCAGCGGCCCGAACTCCGTCTCGATCAGCCCGGTGCCCTTGTGCACGAACCACAACAGATCGCCGTCGACGTAGCGCACGAAGAACGGCATCGGCTGACAGCGGCGCGACAGCAGCACCTGGCAGTCGGGGTTGGAGAACAGGAGCATCGGCCCGCCCGCCGCGTCGGTCGCGTCGCCGGGCTTGAGCTCGCCGGCCAGCACGTCGAGCGGGCGCAGCGGACCCGCGGTGCGGTAGGCGGTCGGGTCGTTGCGCCGGTACATGTTGGCGGTGCGGCCGGTGAACCCGCCGCGGCCCAGCTCGTCGTCCTTGAGCCCGTCGAGGTCGGCGTGCAGTCGCCGCGGGGTCGTGCCTTTTCGCAGGTGAATGAACGATTCCATGGTTCGCTCCAGTGCGCGTCGACGTCAGATGCCAGAAAAAGTAAATTTGACGTTACTTTTGATGAGGGTCTGCGTCAACGTCTCAATCGATGAGGTCGACGCGGATCGTGAGCAGGTTCGTGCCGAAGGTGCGCACGCCGAAGCTGTTGAACTGCGGCAGCGAGCGCAGCCGCTCGCGTGGGTCGTCGTCGGGCATCAGATGAGCGGTGCCGCGGTGCCACGTGCCCTGCAGCCGGACTCGCACGGCGGGGTTCGCCTTGATGTTCTTGACGTACTGCGACTTCTCGCCGAACTCCGAAACGAACCAGAACGAGTCCCCGACTCGGCTGCCGTCGAGAGGGGTATGGCGCGGCTTCCCGGATTTGCGCCCGGTCGTCTCGAGCAGCGTCTGGATTGGCAGTCGCCGCATCAGCGGGTTGGCCACCTTCCGCTGGAAGAGCGTGGTGATGCGGTCGCGAAGGTCGTCAGCCATGGTGGCTCCTCTCAGACCATCGAGGTTCGTGGCACATCCATTCCCAGTATCAGCGCGCCTGCAAGCTCGCGGCTGGTGTCGTAGTCGAACACCACGTGACCGGACAGCACGTCGACGTCGCGTTTGATGCGCTGAAGCGGGTTGTCCAGAAAGTGCGCGCTCGCCCCCGATGCACCGAGCAGGTTGGCGATGATGTCCCGTGACTCGTGCACGATGTGGGCCGCGGCCAGCCGCGCCTCACCGCGCACCGGTCGCGGCACGGGATCGCCTGAAGCGACCAGGCTTTCGAGCTGGCCGACCGTGTCGTCGAGCAGTCCCCGCAGCGCGCGCAGCCGCACGCGCGCCACGCTGAGGTGTGCCTGGGCGATGGGCTTGTCCTTCTGCGTGACGCCCTCATAGGTCAGCACGCGTTGCGACAGCCGTTCGGAGTAGATGTCGGCGGCGTGCTCTGCGCTGCCGAATGCGGGCATCGCCGCCAGCAGGGCCAGCGCGGGCACCATCGGCCAGCGGTACGTGTCGCAGTCGTGCAGGGCGGCGCCGGGGGCGGTGCCCTTGTAGATGTCGGCGACGCGCACGATTCGGTGCATCGGCACGAGGGCATCGGTGATGACGACGTCGTTGGAGCCGGTCGCGCACATCCCGTCGGTGTGCCAGACGTCCTCGATGGTGGCCTCGTCGATCGGCAACAGCGCCAGCGCCGGATAGATCCCGTCGTCGGGGCCGCACAGGGCACCGACGATGACCCAGTTGCCGTGCATCACCCCGGTGGCCCACGACCACCGGCCCGACAGCCTGACCCCGCCGTCGACCGGCTTGCCGCGCCCTGTGGGTGCAAGGGGAGCGGGCGCCAGGAACGGGCGCGTCGCGAACGCTTCCGCCCTGGGCCTGCTCGCCGAACAGCGCCATCATCCAGTTGTGCAGGATGAAAAAGCCGAGCGTCCAGGCGCTGGAGGCACAGCCATGGGCCATGCGGCGCACGGGGTCGAGGATCGCCTGCCAGGGCGCCTGAAGGCCGCCGTAGCGGGCGGGCACAAGTAGTTCGGAAAGCCCGGAGGACAAGTAGTGAGGGTGGAGCCGGGCAGCCGGCGCAGCTCCTCGGCCTCTCGAGCGCGCTCGGCCAGGCTTGCGACGAACTCTGCGCTGATGTCCGGCGACGTCGCCGGGGCCGAGGTCATGGCCGGGACCCTACCATACTTTTTAGTATGGAGAGTGCTCAGCGGCTCAGCATGAGGTCGAGGAACCGCTCGCGGCGGGCGAGCCCCTTGGCGTTGGGCGTTTGCCCGGAGAGATGGAGGAAGCCGATGCCAGCGGCGAAGGTGGCGTTGGCGCGCAGGTCAGCGTCTTCGGCGTCGAAGCCGTGGTCGACGAACGCCTGCCTGACGGCGTCGAGCACGCGCTGATCGGCGGCGCGCACGCTCGCGGCGACGGCATCGTCGGTTCTGGCCCACTCGCGCATGGCCCGTTCCAGCGTCCACTGTCTTGCGCTGGCCAACGCAGACATCATTTGCGACAGTCGCTCGCGGGGCGCTACGCCCGACATGTCCGTGAAGCGGCGGCGGTCGTCGTCACGGAGTTCACCCCACGCCGCAACGAGCGTCGCCCGATACCCGGCGATGTCGGTGAAGTGCCAGTAGAAACTGCCTTTTGTGACCGCGAGGCGGTTGCACAGGCGATCGATCTTCAGCGCCGTGATGCCCTCTTCGGCGATGATCTCGAAGCCGGCCGCAACCCAGTCGTCAACAGTTAACCGGTTCGCGGCGGCCCCCGCCCGATCGATGGCCATCGAAGCTCACGATACGTCGAGCGGTGCGGCGGCGAGCACACCCGCCGCGACCGAAATTGACTCTGGCGTCACGATAAATTTCGCTTACGAATGGGCCACGGAGGGACGGCCCGGGTTTTCCCGGCCCTGTTCACATGTTTTACTCAACAGCGCACAACTGAAATTACTCGGTCCGCATTCGGTGTGGCGGCAGCCATGCGGGAGCGGGCGCGATAGGCGCAGTGAAGAAAATGCTGCGGTACCGGAGCGGAGTCAGCTCACGGCACTCAGGCGTATGACGCGACAACCGAAAGATGGATGGACTGCAGTTATGACGTTCGTTGACAAAATCCGAAGCCGTTGGGGGCGCAGGCTCACTGTGGCCGCACTCGCGGCGCTCCTGCTGCCGGGGATCATCGGCTTCGCGGGAGGATCGGCGACCGCGGGAGCGTTTTCCCGACCTGGGCTGCCCGTCGAGTACCTGATGGTTCCGTCCGCGTCGATGGGCCGCGACATCAAGATCCAATTCCAGAAGGGCACCGGATCGCACGCGGTCTACCTGCTCGACGGTCTTCGCGCGCGCGACGACTTCAACGGCTGGGATCTGGAGACTCAGGCGTTCGAGTGGTACTTCGAGAGCCCTTTGTCCCTCGTCATGCCGGTCGGCGGCCAGTCAAGCTTCTACACCGACTGGTATCAGCCCGCCTGCGGCAAAGCCGGCTGCCAGACCTACAAGTGGGAGACGTTCCTGACGAGCGAGCTGCCGCAGTGGCTTGCCAATGAGAAGGGCGTGTCCCAGAGCGGCAACGCCGCGGTCGGCCTGTCGATGTCCGGCAACTCCGCGATGATCCTGTCGGTCTATCACCCCGAGCAGTTCATCTACGCAGGCTCGTTGTCGGCGTTCCTGAATCCGTCGGAGGGCCAGTGGCCGTTCCTGATCAACCTCGCCATGGGCGACGCGGGCGGTTACTCGACCGGCCCGATGTGGGGTCCGGCCGAGAGCGACCCGGCCTGGAAACGCAACGACCCGATGGTTCAGATCCCCGCGCTGGTGGCGAACAACACCCGCCTGTGGGTCTACTGCGGTAACGGAAAGCCCAACGAGCTCGGTGGCGGCGACCTGCCCGCGACCTTCCTCGAGGGCCTGACGCTTCGGACCAACGAGACCTTCCGCGACAACTACATCGCCGCGGGCGGTAAGAATGCCGTGTTCAACTTCCCGCCGAACGGCACCCATAGCTGGGGCTACTGGGGCTCGCAGTTGCAGCAGATGAAGCCCGACATGGAGCAGTACCTCGGGTAGTCAACGCCTGATCGTTGGACTGTGACCAACCCCCGTCGAGGGTTTCCTCGGCGGGGGTTGGTTTTGCGCCATGGAGATGCAGGTGCCGAGATGTCCTGCGACGCAGGGCACCCCGTTCATCGTCGGCGCCGGGCCGCCTGAGATGACGGTGGGCACGCCGTCGCCGTAGGGCGCGTAGTTCGAGTTGTCACCGCTCGGTTCGGCGGCCGCCGCTGGGGCGGTGGCGATCGCTGCGGCGCACACGACGGCTGACAACTGGCAGCGCATCAGAAGCCTCCGGACACCTTAACCACGGCTCGGCCGGAGTAGCGGCCTTCGCGGATCTCATCGAGTACGCCGACGACGTCGGAGATGTCGACGTCGTTGGTGATGTCGGAAAGATGCTGCGGCGCAATGGTTCCACTCAGCTTTTCCCACAGGGCGCGACGCGGTTCGATCGGCATCTGCACCGAGTCCATCCCGAGCAGCGACACCCCGCGCAGGATGAACGGCATGACGGTGGTGCTCAGCCCGGGACCCCCGGTCAGGCCGCTGGCAGCGACCGCGCCGCCGTAGCGCAGGGTGCTGAGCACGTCGGCCAGCGTCTTGCCGCCGACACAGTCGACGGCGCCTGCCCACCGGGTCTTGCCCAGCGGTCGCGGCTTGGCGTCGGGGTCCTCGGGCAGCCGGCCGATGACGTCGGCGGCCCCGAGCGCCTTGAGCTTGTCGGCCTGGTCCGCCTTGCCCGTCGATGCCACCACTTCGTAGCCTGCCGCGGCGAGCAGGTCGACGCTGACCGACCCGACCCCACCTGTCGCGCCCGTCACGACGATCGGACCGTCGCCGGGCTTGATGCCCCAATCGATCAGCGCCTGCACGCTCATCGCGGCGGTGAAGCCCGCGGTGCCGATGGCCGCGCCGTCGCGGGGGCGCAGCGAGCCGAGCGCGACGACCCAGTCCGCGGGCACCCGGGCGTATTCGGCGTAGCCGCCGTGGCGCCCGGTTCCGATCTCGTAGCCGTGGGCCAGCACGGCGTCACCGACGGCGAAGTCGGGCGACTGCGAGGCGACCACCTCGCCGGTCAGGTCGATGCCCGGCACGATGGGATAGTCGCGCACCACACCGCCGTTGGGCGTGACCGCCAGCGCGTCCTTGTAGTTGACGCTGGAATAGGCGACGCGGATCGTCACCTCGCCCGGGGGGAGGTCGGACTCCTCGAGGGTTTCGACAGCACAGTCGATGCGATCGTCGTTCTTGCGGGCGACCAGAGCGGCGAAAGATTCCATGCCCCGACATTACGTCGCGGCCGGATCGGCTACTTCAGTTCGGCGGACGACAAGCCGAGCAGCCTGCGTGCCACCACGAGCTGCTGGATCTGCTGCGTGCCCTCGAAGATGTCGAGGATCTTCGAGTCACGTGCCCACTTCTCCAGCAGCGTCTCCTCGGAATAGCCTGTGGTGCCAGCCATTTCGACAGCCTTGAGGGTGATGTCAGTGGCGACCCGGGCGGCCTTGGCCTTGCCCATCGAGGCTTCCTTGGAGTTCGGGATGTCGTTGTCGGCCTGCCACGCGGACCTGACCATCAGCAGGTAGCCGGCCTCCCAGTCGGCTTCCATGCGCAGGAACTCCGCGGCTGCGGCGCTCTGGGAGTGCGCGGGCTTGTCGTAGGAGATCTCCACACCCGCGTCGGTGAGGATCTTGCGCAGGTCCTCCAGCGCGGCGCGGGCGATGCCGACCGCCATCGCGGCGACGACGGGCCGCGTGTTGTCGAACGTCTCCATGACGCCCGCGAAACCCTTCTCCACCTGGATTTCGGGGCTGCCGAGCAGGTTTTCCTTCGGGATGCGCACGTTGTCGAAGCGAATCGCCGCGGTGTCGGAGGCCTTGATGCCGAGCTTGTCCTCGAGTCGCTCGACCGTGACCCCGGGGTACTCCCGCGGCACGATGAACGACTTGATCGCGGCGCGCCCCAGCGACTTGTCCAGAGTCGCCCACACCACGATGTGCGTGGCCCGCGATCCCGCGGTGACGTAGATCTTCTCGCCGTTGATGACGTATTCGTCGCCGTCGAGCTTGGCGGTGGTCGACACCGCTGCGGAGTCGGAGCCGAAATCAGGCTCGGTGATGGCCATCGCGGCCCACACACCCTTGCCGAGTCGCTCGAGTTGCTCGTTGGTGGCCACGCCGCTGATCGCCGCGTTGCCCAGGCCCTGGCGTGGCACCGACAGCATCAAAGCCACGTCGCCCCAGCTGATCTCCATCACGTTGAGGACAGCCGACATGTTGCCGCCGTTGTGGTTGGCCTCCTTCGCGTCCTCGGCGTCGCGGAAGGCTTCCGCGCCCGCGAACGCGATGGTGTTCGCTTCTGAGATGCCCTCGAAGAGCGTGGCCAGGGTGTCCAGCTCGACGGGATACTCGTGCTCCCGCAGATCCCACTTGCGCGAGATCGGCCGCAGCATCTCGGCCGCGCCCTGATGAGCCATCTCGATCACCGCGTTCAGCTTGCGGGGAAGCTCCAGATTGATTGCCATGACAGTGGTTTCCGTTCTCCAAGGGTGGATGATCAGAAGGAAGGACGACTCGATCAGAGAACTACGACGCCCTCGGCGACACCGATCGCGCGCAGGTCGCGGTACCAGCGTTCGACGGGGTGTTCCTTGGTGTAGCCGTGGCCACCGAGAAGCTGCACGCCGTCCAGGCCGATCTGCATGCCCTTGTCGGTGCCCAGCTTCTTGGCCAGCGCGGCCTCGCGGGCAAACGAAAGACCCTGATCGGCGCGAGATGCGCCGCGCCAGGTGATCAGCCGCAGGCCGTCGAGTTCGATCGCGATGTTGGCGCACATGAACGCAACCGACTGGCGGTGCGCGATCGGCTCTCCGAACGCGCGCCGCTCCTTGACGTAGGGCACGACGTGGTCGAGAACCGCGTGGGCGGTGCCGACGGCCAGCGAGGCCCAGCCGAGCCGCGACAGCGCGATGGCCTGTGAGTAGTCCGCGTCGGTTGCGCCGTCCTCACCAAGGCGCGCAGACAGCGGGACGGTCACGTTGTCGAGTTGGACGCGGCCGAGTGCCGCCGCGCGGATTCCCATGCCCGGTTCGGGGGTGACGGTGAGTCCCTTGGTCGACGACTCGACGATGAACAGTGCGGGTTTCCCGTTCAATTGCGCTGCCACGATCAGCAATTCGGCGTCCTTGGCGGCGACCACCAACGACTTCTCGCCGTCGAGGCGGTAGCCGCTCGGGGTCCGGACCGCGGTGGTCTTCAGCGCGGTCGGGTCGAACAGCGGACGCGGCTCGGCGATCGCCAGGCAGGCCTGCGGCACGTTCTCGCCCGCGAACTCCCTGAGGTAGGTGGCCTGCTGATCGGCGCTGCCCCAGTGGGTGAGCGCCGACGCGACGCCGGCGGGCGCGAGGATCGGCAGTGCCAATCCCATGTCTCCGTAGGCAAGTGCCTCGGCGACCAGGGAATTGGTCACCGCGGCGCGATGCTCGGCGATCCCGTCGAAGTCCTCGGGGATGTTGATAGCAGTGATTCCCAGCTCGTTGGCTTTGGCGACGAGATCGGCTTCGTAGCTGGCCTTCTCGTCGGCCTCACGGGCGACAGGTCGCAGAATCTCCTCGGCGAACTCGTTGACGGTTTCGACGATCATCTTCTGGTCGTCGTCGGGCGTGAGGTCGAAGTAGTCCGACCCTTTCTGCGAGCCGCTAATTTTCAACCGGGTCGGGCCGCCCGTGGCGCCGGACACCTTCTTGAATTGGCGGCCGGTCGCGCCTGCGACGGAGAAGACCTGCTTCACCCCGTATTTGAGACCGCGATTCAGCGGGTCGCGGAGGTGGTAGCGGTCAAGGAACTCCTGACCGACGATCGGCGTGATCAATGCCAGACCGATGTCGATGGCGGTCCTCTTGTGTTTGTGTGCTCCGACGGCGCTTTCCCGCCCGTTGCTCTTGGGGGGACGCGCAGCGTTGCGGTCGATTGTGTTGGTCATCTGTGCAGCCTCGCTCGGTAGGGGCAGTGCGATGACCGTATCTTACTCCGGAGTAAGATAGAAAAGGAATGTTACCCGGTTCACACCCCGTCGAGCCTGGCCAGCACCCTTTCGTGGAGCAGTCCATTGGTCGACACCGCGCTGACGCCGTGCGGGCCCGGCTGGCCGTGAAAGTTCGTGAACGTGCCGCCTGCCTCCCTGACCAGGATGTCGATCGGGGCGATGTCCCACGGCTTGAGATCGGGTTCGATCGCGATGTCGACGGCACCCTCGGCCACCATGCAGTGGGACCAGAAATCGCCGTAGGCACGGACCCGCCAGACCTCGTCGGTGAGGTCGAGGAAGCGCGATCGGCGGTCATCCCAGCCGGTCAGGTCGGAGAACGAGACGCTGGCCGAGGCAAGGTCGTCGACTCCGGAGACGGAGATGCGCCGCGTGGCACCGCCGAATGAAGTGAAGGCCCCTTCGCCGGCGCCTGCCCACCACCGACGTCCGAGCGCGGGGGCGCTGACGACGCCGACGACGGGGGAGCCGTCGACCAGTAGGGCGATCAGCGTGCACCACACCGGGACGCCGCGGACGAAGTTCTTGGTGCCGTCGATCGGATCGAGCACCCACTGCCTACCGCTGAAAGCGGGTGCGCCACCGAACTCTTCGCCGAAGATCGAGTCGTCGGGGCGGCTCCCGGTCAACGCCGTGCGCAACAGCTCTTCTGCGGACTTATCGGCGTCGGTGACCGGCGTCAGATCAGGCTTGGTCTCGATATGGAGGTCGAGTGCGCCGAACCGGTCCAGTGTCAGCGTGTCGGAGGCGTCGGCGAGTTCGAGAGCGAGCGCGAGGTCTTCTGCCACCGAGGTCATGCCAGCAGTCCTACCAGACTCCGGGTTCGCCCGGCGCGGCCACAGCTAGCGCTCGTCGAGGAAGCTTACGAGTACGGCGGTGACGTCTTCGAGGCTGTGGTAGACACCGGCGGCACGGTCTGAAGCGTCGCGATCCACCGGGTACATGGGATGTTCCATGCCCAGAACCGTGAGCCCTGCGGAGGCGATGCACGGTGAGGCTGAAGACGCCGGGGACGTAGTGCTCTTGTGACAGCAGGACCGGAATCCCGCCGGCGGAGCGTTCTGTCTGCTCGAGCCGCAGCAGCGGACTGTTGCGTGGGCAGTCCAGCATTTTGGCCGGCGGCGTCGCCAAGATCTCACCGGTGCTTGCCAGAGCCCGGCGAGGGTGTCAATGGATGCGGCTCGGGAGAGCGAGGTCATCAGCGACCGGGATCACGCCTGCCGCCCTACCATGGCCGTGTGTGGGAATTCCTCATGCTCGTTCTGCTCATCGGAGCACTCGTGCTGATCGCCGGGCCCTGGATCAAGCGACGCCGCGGAATGCGAGGCGGCGACCTGGCGCATGGCACGTTGGTGGTGACCGGCGTCAGCCCGCGCCCGGATGAAACAGGTCGGCAGTTCGTCACGATCACCGGCGTGATCAACGGACCGACGGTCAACGAGCACGTCGTCTATCAACGGCTGGAGGTAGACGTCGACGAGTGGCCCACGATGGGACAGCTATTCCCCGTCGTCTACGCGCCGAACAATCCCGACAAGTGGGGATTCGCTCCGGCGGCGCCGCCTCCCGGGATGCAGCCGCCGCCCACGTATCCGCCGAACTAGGCGGCGTCTCGTTCGGCCAACGCGATACCGATCCGCATTTCGAGCTCGGTCACTTCGATGCCAGGTAAGCCCGGTAGCGGAGGTGAAGTGGATCGGTAACGGTGCCCAGTCGGGGTGGCGAATTCGGCTGTATGTAAGCCTTTTTCGTCACTGGCCGCGGTCACTCGCCAGCCCGGCGATTCCTTGACGTAGTTGCAGCGTTCGCATTCGCCCAACCCGTTCTCGGCGCTGGTCGGCCCGTCGCGATGATGCGGTTGGGCGTGGTCGCAATGGCGGATCGGTGCGTCGCAATACGGTGTGCGACAGGTTCGGTCGCGCAGCCCGATGAATTTCGCCAGCGCCTTCGGAAAGAACCGCGACCGCGATTCCATCGCCACCAGCTGACCTGATTTAGGGTGGCGGTAGAGCCGCCGCAACGTGCACCGCGACCGCTGGTCGGCGACCGCATTGTTCACCAGCCCGCGGGCCACCGACGCCGGGATCGGACCGTACCCGCTCACCGTGGCGGGGGTGTCGTCGCCGCCCAGCAGCGTCTCGTCGGTGATCACCAGGTCGACGGCGACCGGGTCGGCGGCATCGGCGGGCCGACCCGTCACGCGCTCGAACAGGGTGTCAGCCATGACCGCGCCGCGCGAACGGTCGTCGAAGGTGGTATCGGCCTCGCGCTTCAACGCGGCATACACCCCGACGCCCTTGGCGACCGGCAGAAGGACGGTCACATACGTCATCGCGTCCGGCGCCGGGCGGATCGTCACCGTGCGGTCGGCCTCGGCTTTGGCCGCCCGATCGACCACCGCCCGCGGGTCGAGGCGGTACGCGATCTTCTTGGCGTCCGCGGTAATGCGCGCGTCACCCAACCCGTCGAGCGAGCTGACATCGCTGCACATCTCGGCATCCAGCGTCCGTCTGTCTTCGACCGTCAGGCAGGCCGACTCCCGCACGATCAGCGTCGCGCGCCACTCCGAGAGCGCACCGCACTCCAACGCGGCCAACGTGTGCGGCATCTCGTAGACGAGCGCGGTGGCGAAGCCGAGGTGCCGACCGCCGCGCACCGGGGAGTCCCGCCGCGCCAGGGCCATCTCGCTGGCGAGGCCGCGACACTGCTTCGCCCGAGGCACACCGGCGGCTGCCTCAGCGACCCGACGACGTTCGGTCAAGGCTGCAGTCAACCGGGCCTGCGCAGCCGCAGCCGCCGACTTCACCCGCTCCAACCGCGCGATCTCGTCGATCAACTCCACCTCGTCGACGGCGTCCAATTCGAACATGTTTTCGATAGTAGACGGCCTCTACGACAAAGCCCCACTCGAGAAATCAGCCGTCGATATGAACCGGTGGGTCGGCGAAGGCGAAATCCCACCGGGTCTGGGTGGGGCCCATCGAATCGCATTGCTTGACGGGCACGAGATGAGAACTGAGGCCGCTGGCTACCCAGGTCGCGACCCCGATGCATCGCTGCCAGCTGCCGTTAGGCGCAACGGGGGAGTCGCACTTGCTGAGGACAGGTCCGCCGTACAGGCAGCCCGCGCTCGCCGTCGGCGCCACCGCGATCAGCCCCGCAGACATCAGAAGAGCGGTGAGTCCCCCGACGATGCAGCGCTTCATGGTTGCCTCCCGTCAGCCCAGCCAGCAGTGCTGACGCTACCGCTCATAGCAACCGCGAACCAGGGCACGATTGCCTGAAAGTTTGAGTCAGTGAACGAACATCGAGTCGAACACGGGTTCGGCGGTATTTGGTGGGTCCGACACGTCGCGATCACTAATCGATACGTTGGAACACGTGCCAGAACCCCTGCCCGACGGATTGCTCGATCTGCTGGGCAAGCGCAGTCCGTGCTTCGTCGCCACGCTCATGCCCGACGGATCGCCTCAGCTGACGCAGACATGGGTCACCACCGACGGCGAACACGTCGTGATCAACATCGTGGACGGCAATCAGAAGGTCAGGAATCTGCGGCGCGACGCGCGGATAGCCGTCAACATCGTCGACCCGGACAACGTGTTCCGCTACTACGCCGTCCGCGGCCGCGTGATCGACATGACGACCGAGGGCGGGCAGGAAAGCATCGACGACATCTCGGACAAGTACCTCGGCATCCCGTACCCGAACTTCACCGGAGGGCCGGAAACCCGCATCGTCGTGACGATCGAGGCGGATTCGATAATGCCGCCGCGCGAGTGACTCAGGGTTCGGCAGGCTCGGCGCCCGTGGGCGAACCCAGCCGAGCCATGAGGGCGTCGCCCGCGGCTTGGATATCGACGCCGACAGCCGACAGCATCGAAGCGGTGTCCTCGGAGGGGTCGCTGATCATCCCGAGCACGATGTGCTCGCTGCCGATGTAGGTGTGGTTGAGCGCCAGGGAACCGCTCGAACACGATCGGACCTCAGCCGTGCGCGATCCGCAACAGCTCGGCCACGCTCGTCAGCTTCACGCGTGGCCTGCCACCGGTCCCGCCCGACGAGCGCTCGTGTTCGTCGATCAGATTCCAGTGGTCGTCGGTGACGACCTTCGGCTGGCGTTCGACGAACCACTCGGCGAGCGCTTCGGAATGGTTGTCGTCGAACTCGGCCAATGTGGCGCCGCCGAGATCCGCGAGCAGTGTGTCGACGGTCTCCTGCGAATCGCTCTTGTTGCTGCCGATGACACCCGTCGGCCCTCGCTTGATCCACCCCACCACATATTCGTTGCGGCGCCCGTCGACCCGGCCGGACTCGTGCGGGATGGTGCCGCTGCGCTCGTCGAACGGCAGCCCGGGCGTCTGCACCCCGCGGTAGCCGACCGCGCGAACAACGAGCTGGGCGGGAACCTCTTCTCGCTCGCCGGTGTCCTTCGCCGACACCCGCCCCGAGTCGTCGACGACGAGTTCGTTGCGGCCCAACACGATCGACTCGACCTTGCCGTCGCCCTTGATCTCGATCGGTGAGGTGCGGAACCGGAACACGATGCGCCGCTTGGCGCCCTTCGGCGTGGTGTCGGCGTAACCACGCAGCACCTTGATGTTGTTGCGGACGGTCTTGCCCGCAGCTTCGAGGTCCTCGTCGGTGATGTCGGCGAAATCAGCCGGGTCGACGATCACGTCGACGTCACCGAGGCCCTCGAGGTG
This sequence comes from uncultured Actinomycetota bacterium, assembly GCA_963786995.1. GTDB lineage: Bacteria > Actinomycetota > Actinomycetes > Mycobacteriales > Mycobacteriaceae > Mycobacterium. Next base: position 181,696 of record CAWBBH010000018.1, read on the forward strand.
GCCGAGTTCACGCAGCTCTAGCGTCGTGAACGGCGCCTGTAGGGGCCCACGCCTGCCGATGATGAGCACCTCTTCAACACCGCGGTCGTGCAACACCCTCAGCGCGTGATCGGCGATGTCGGTGGTTGCGAGCACGTCTGGATCGGTGACCAGGATGCGGGCCACATCGAGCGCCACGTTGCCGTTGCCGACGACCACGGCCCGCCCGGTGGACAGGTCGGGCGCCATCTCCTCGAAGTGCGGGTGCGCGTTGTACCAGCCGACGAAGTCGACGGCGGCGACGCTGCCGGGCAGATCTTCGCCGGGTATGCCCAGCGCCCGGTCGGACTGCGCGCCGACGGCGTAGATGACCGCGTCGTACCGTTCGGCCAACTCGGCGGTCTGCACGTGCTCACCGACCACGATGTTGCCGAAGAACCGGAACCGCGGATCCAGCGCCGTCTTCTCGAACTGGGCGCTGATCGACTTGATCTTCGGATGGTCCGGCGCGACGCCGGAGCGCACCAGGCCCCACGGCGTCGGAAGCATCTCGATCATGTCGACCCGCACGTCGGCGCCGTCAGCCGAGTCCTGCGAGCTGTTTGCGAATTTGAGCAAGGAAGCCGCGGCGAAGTACCCGGACGGGCCTGAGCCGACGATCGCAACGTGGTACGGGCGCCTTAGAGGCATATATCTGTGCCTAACTGTCGCTGCCCGGCGACATGCAAAGGGGCTGTCGCGTCTGCCGCCAAGCTGATTCCCCGAAGAGACTCTAGAACGCGAACCTCCCGGTCTGCCGCTGGTCAGCACGAACTGCCTCGCCGGTACCCTGAATTTCCGTGGATCCTGACCGTCAAGCCGATATCGCCGCCCTCGACTCCACCCTGACGACGGTGGAGCGGGTGCTCGATGTCGACGGCCTGCGAAGCCGCATCGACAAGCTCGAATCCGAGGCGTCCGACCCGAACCTCTGGGATGACCAGGCGCGCGCCCAGAAGGTCACCAGCGAGCTCTCCCATGCGCAGGGTGAGCTGCGGCGCGTCGAGGAGCTGCGGCAGCGCCTCGACGATCTGCCGGTGATGTATGAACTGGCCGACGAGGAGGGCGGCAGCGACGACGTCGCCGAGGCCGACGCCGAGCTCAGGCAGTTGCGCGAGGACATCGAGGCGATGGAGGTCCGGACGCTGCTGTCGGGTGAGTACGACGAGCGCGAGGCGCTGGTCAACATCCGCTCCGGCGCGGGCGGCGTGGATGCCGCGGACTGGGCCGAGATGCTGATGCGGATGTACGTCCGCTGGGCGGAGCAGCACAAGTACCCGGTCGAGGTGTACGACACGTCCTACGCCGAGGAAGCCGGCATCAAGAGCGCCACGTTCGCCGTGCATGCGCCGTTCGCCTACGGCACGCTGTCGGTGGAGCAGGGCACGCACCGGCTGGTGCGCATCAGCCCGTTCGACAACCAGGGCCGCCGACAGACGTCGTTCGCCGAAGTCGAGGTGCTGCCGGTGACCGAGACCACCGATCACATCGACATTCCCGACAGCGACGTACGCGTCGACGTCTACCGATCCAGTGGGCCCGGTGGACAGTCGGTGAACACCACCGACTCCGCCGTTCGACTCACCCATATCCCGACCGGTATCGTGGTCACCTGCCAGAACGAAAAATCGCAGTTGCAGAACAAGGTCTCGGCGATGCGCGTTCTTCAAGCAAAGCTGTTGGAACGCAAGCGCTTAGAAGAACGTGCTGAGATGGATGCGTTGAAGGGCGACGGCGGCAGTTCGTGGGGTAACCAGATGCGGTCCTACGTCTTGCACCCGTACCAGATGGTCAAGGACCTGCGCACCGAGTACGAGGTCGGCAACCCCGCAGCGGTACTGGACGGAGATATCGACGGATTCCTCGAGGCTGGAATCCGTTGGCGCAATACACACGATGACGAATAGCACCGTACTTGCACTGAACGTCGCCGAGAGCTGGCAAGGCTTTTGGCGAGGCGACCTCGGGGTCTGGATTCTGGACCGCGGCGTGCGCATCGCACTGTTGCTGATCGGCGGCCTCTTGGCGGCCCGGTTCATCAACTGGGCCGCGAACAGGGTGGTCAGGCGCATCGACGCCGGATACCAGGAGAGCGACCAATTGGTTCGCTCGGAGAGCAGCAAGCACCGCCAGGCCGTCGCGTCGGTGGTTTCGTGGGTCTCGGTAGCTCTGCTGTTCGTGATCGTCAGCGTCGAGGTCACCGACATATTGGCGATACCGGTCGGTTCGCTTGTCGCGCCCGCCGCCGTGCTTGGTGCGGCACTCGGTTTCGGCGCCCAGCGCCTTGTTCAGGACCTGCTGTCCGGGTTCTTCATCATCACCGAGAAGCAGTACGGCTTCGGCGATTTGGTATCGCTCACAGTTGCGGGTATCGCGGCGCCTGCGGAAGGCACTGTGGAAGACGTCACGCTGCGCGTCACCAAGCTTCGCTCGACCGAGGGCGAGATGTTCGTCATTCCGAACGGGCAGATCGTCAAGACGCTCAACCTGTCCAAGGACTGGGCCCGCGCGGTCGTCGACATCCCGGTTCCGACGTCGGCAGATCTGAACGTGGTCAACGATGTGTTGCACGACGTGGCGGAGGCGTCGACGGAGGACCCGGCGCTCAAGGATCTCCTGCTCGACACGCCGCAGCTGATGGGTGTGGAGAGCATCGAGTTGGACACCGTGAACCTGCGGATGGTGGCGCGCACGCTACCGGGCAAGCAGTACGAGGTGGGACGGCGCATCCGCGTGCTGGTGGTCCGGGCGCTGCGCCGGGCCGGCATCGTGTCCTCCGAGGGGAACGCGCCGTCGGTCGCCTCCATACCGCACCCGGCTGAGGCGTCCGAGGACTCCGAGGACTCCGAAACCAAGCGCGCGCCGGAGCAGAAGTCGTGACGTCGTGGTTCAAGGCGAAGCTCGGCGGCCGCTTCCGCGTGTCGACGATCGTGCTCATCGTGGCGTTCTTCGCGCTGTTCTGGGTGCAGCAGACCGTCCAACCCGAACCGGCAGCACCCGAACAGCCCGCGCCGGCCGTCGTCCCGCCAGGGTTCGTGCCGGACCCGAACTACACCTGGGTGCCGCGTACCCAGGTGCGGCGGCCCAAGGAACCGGATTACACGACGACCACGGCGCCGACGACGACCACGACGACCCCCACGACGACGCCGAGCCCCAGCGACACCACAGGCCCGACCTCGCCATCGCCCACGACGACGGTGGTGGACCCGGACGGTCCCGGCGGGCCGCTTGCTCCGCAGACGTTGACGCAGACGCCTACGGTGACGGCGCCGCCCACGGAACCACCGGTACCGGGAACGGTGCCTGCCACGCCAGATGCGCCGACATAGGCCCCCTGCGTCTCACCGCTACACTGGCGAGCCGTGATGATCACGCTCGACCACGTCAGCAAGCAGTACAAGACCTCGGCGCGACCGGCGCTCGACAACGTCTCGGTCAGAATCGACAAGGGGGAGTTTGTTTTTCTCATCGGTCCCTCCGGTTCCGGCAAGTCGACGTTCATGCGGCTGCTGCTTGCCGAGGAGTCCCCGACCAAGGGCGACGTGCGGGTGTCGAAGTTTCACGTCAACAAGCTGCCGGGCCGTCATATCCCCAGCCTGCGGCAGGTCATCGGCTGCGTGTTCCAGGACTTCCGGCTGCTGCAGCAGAAGACCGTCTTCGAGAACGTCGCGTTCGCCCTCGAGGTGATCGGCAAGCGCCCCGACGTGATCAACCGGGTGGTGCCCGACGTGCTGGAGATGGTCGGGCTGTCGGGGAAGGCCAACCGGCTGCCCGGCGAGCTGTCAGGCGGTGAGCAGCAGCGCGTGGCGATCGCCCGCGCGTTCGTCAACCGCCCGCTCGTGCTGCTGGCCGACGAGCCGACGGGAAACCTCGATCCCGAGACCAGTAAGGACATCATGGATCTGCTCGAGCGCATCAACCGCACCGGGACCACGGTGCTGATGGCCACGCACGACCATCACATCGTCGACTCGATGCGCCAGCGCGTCGTCGAGCTCAGTCTGGGCCGTCTCGTTCGCGACGAGCAGCGCGGCATCTACGGAATGGATCGCTAGTGCGCTTCGGGTTCCTCCTCAACGAGGTCTGGACCGGCCTTCGCCGCAACGTGACCATGACGGTCGCGATGATCCTGACCACCGCGATCTCCATCGGCCTGTTCGGTGGCGGTCTGCTGGTGGTGCGGCTCGCCGACAACTCGCGTGCCATCTACCTGGACCGGGTGGAGAGCCAGGTGTTCCTGACCAACGACGTGTCTGCCAACGACCCGACGTGTGACGCCGACCCGTGCAAGTCACTGCGGCAGAAGATCGAGGACCGCGACGACGTCCGCTCGGTGCGCTTCCTGAACCGTGACGACGCCTACAACGATGCGATCAATAAGTTCCCGCAATACAGGGACGTGGCGGGCAAAGATGCATTTCCGGCGTCGTTCGTGGTCAAGCTCGAGAACCCCGAGCAGCACAAGGACTTCGACGATTCGATGGTCGGCCAGCCAGGCGTGCTGAACGTGCTGAACCAGAAGGACCTGATCGATCGGCTGTTCGCGGTGCTCGACGGGCTGTCGAATGCCGCCTTCGCCGTGGCGCTGGTGCAGGCGGTCGGAGCGGTCCTGCTGATAGCCAATATGGTTCAAGTGGCGGCCTACACCCGAAGAACCGAGGTGGGCATCATGCGGCTGGTCGGTGCGAGCCGCTGGTACACGCAGCTGCCGTTCCTGTTGGAGGCGTGTCTGGCAGCGCTGATCGGTGTAATCATCTCGATCGTCGGGCTGATCATCGTGCGCGCGTTGTTCCTGGAGAATGCGCTGAATCAGTTCTACGAGGCGAATCTCATTGCGAGGGTGGACTATGCCGACATCCTGTACATCTCGCCGATACTCCTGTTCGTCGGTGTTGTGATGGCCGCTGTCACCTCGTACGCCACCCTTCGGCTCTACGTCCGACGGTAGCCATGGTCAAAAAAGCCGACCAGGAGCGGTCGAGCAACAACCGGGTGGTTGCGACCAATCGCAAGGCGCGGCACAACTACTCGATCCTCGAGACGTTCGAGGCCGGTGTCGCGCTGATGGGCACCGAGGTGAAGAGCCTGCGCGACGGCCAGGCATCGATGGCCGACGCGTTCGCCACCGTCGACGACGGCGAGGTCTGGCTGCGGAACCTGCACATCCCCGAGTATCACCACGGCAGCTGGACCAACCACACGCCGCGGCGCAACCGCAAACTGCTGTTGCACCGCAGGCAGATCGACACGTTGATCGGCAAGATTCGCGACGGCAACCTGACGCTGGTCCCGCTGTCGCTGTACTTCACCGACGGCAAGGTCAAGGTCGAGCTTGCGCTGGCCCGCGGTAAACAGGCGCGTGACAAGCGGCAGGACATGGCCAAGCGCGACGCCCAGCGCGAGGTGGCTCGCGAGATGGGCAGGCGCGCAAAGGGTATGACCTGATCGGAATCGTCTTCGCGCTGGCTTCGGCGCTGGGCTACGGCATCAGCGATTTCGTCGGCGGCATCGCATCGCGGCGGGTGGCCGCGCTGCGCGTGGTTCTGGTGTCCTACCCGGTCGCCCTGCTGCTGCTGTTGGTGATCGCGCCGATCGTCGGCGGCGACATCTCCCGTGGCGCCGTGCTGTGGGGTGGGCTGTGCGGATTCACTCAGGCATTCGGGATCTGGTGGTTCTACGCCGCATTGGGGGCAGGCCCGATCTCGGTGGTGTCGCCGCTCACCGCGATCCTCGTGGCCGCTATTCCGGTCGGGGCCGGACTGGCGCTGGGGGAGCGGCCCGGCGCGATAGCCGGCGTCGGCGTCGTCTTCGCGTTGGTGGCGGTGGTGCTGGTCAGTCGCCAGGCGTCCGGCGAAGACGCGGCGCGGCAGCGCTTCACGAAGAAGGTCGCCTGGCTGACCGTGGGTTCGGGCATCGCTTTCGGCATGAACTTCGTGGTGATCGCGCAGGCGCCGCCGGAGGCGAATCTGTGGCCGCTGGTGTTCGCGCGGCTGGCGGCGAGTTCGATCGTGATCGTCATCGCGGCGGCCAGCCGCAATCTGGTGGTGCCGAGCGGGCAACCGCTGCGGCTGGCGCTGCTGGCCGCGGTCCTTGACGTCGGCGCCAACATCGCCATGCTGCTTGCCTTACAAGCCTCGCTGCTCTCGCTGGCAGGAGTGCTGATGTCGCTGTATCCGGCAGCGACGGTGCTGCTGGCGATCGTGGTGCTGCGCGAGCGGGTGACCCGCTGGCAGGCGGTCGGCATGGTGCTCGCACTGGCGGCGGTCGCGATGATCGCAGCAGGCTGAACCGCTACTGCGTCGGGGCATCCTCGCCCGCCATCAGGATCGCGGCGAGCGCGGCCACGAATTGAAGCGGCGTCGCCAGCGCCACGCCTGCGGTGAACGCGACCCACAGCGATCCGCCCGCTCGGTCATTCGGTTGTGCGATTCGCTAGGGGTCGACGTGATCGCCGAAGGCATCGAGTCGACGGCGCAGGCCGACACCGTGTTCACGGCCGGTTGCCGGCTGGCGCAGGGTCATCTGTTCGGGCGTGCCGTGCCAATCGGGGATCTCGCGGTTTCGCGGGAGGTACCGTCGGGCCGGTGAGCAGCCCGTCCCGGCCCGTGACCCGTCTCGACAAGTCCGAGGTGTTGGCCGGCCTCTTCGCCAGCTGGGATGCGATCGACGACCTTGTCGGCGACTTGCCCGATGCGCAGTGGTCGCAGGCGACGTCGCTGCCCGGGTGGACGGTGCGCGACGTCGTCGCGCACGTGATCGGCACCGAATCAATGCTGCAGGGCCACAGCACGCCGGAGGCCGACATCGATGTGTCGACGCTCGAGCACGTGCGCAACGACATCGGCGTCCTCAACGAGTGCTGGGTGCGCAAGCTGCGGAGCCTGTCCAACGCGGAACTGCTCGAGCGATTCCGGGCGACGACGGCGCAGCGGCGCGAGGCGCTGAGCGCGATGGGCTCCGACCAGTGGCATGAACTGACGATGACGCCGGCAGGGCCCGACAGCTACGGGCGGTTCATGCGGGTGCGGACCTTCGACTGCTTCATGCACGCAAACGATGTGCGGGACGCGGTCGGTGGGGGCGAGGCGGACTTCTCCGGGCCGGATGCGCGGCTGGCTCTCGACGAGATGGCGACGAGCATGGGGTTCGTGGTCGGCAAGCTCGGCACGGCGCCGGACGGTTCACGGGTGCGGCTGGAATTGACCGGGCCGCTGGCGCGCACCATCAATGTGGCCGTCGACGGGCGGGCGAAGGTCGTCGACGACTTCGACGGCGAGCCGACGGCGACGATCGCGCTCGACGGTCTGCTGTTCACCCGGCTCGCGGGCGGAAGGGTGGCCGTCGACCACGACGCGATCGCCTACGGCGGCGACGAAGCGGTCGGGCGGCGGATCGTCGAGCACTTGAACTATGTGATCTAGCTGGGATTACTTAATGCCTGGCCATTGTTGATACTCACGGTAAACTGGAGTGTTCCTGCCGAAAGTCGGCAGGGTTGTGCGAGGGGCTGAACGGTTTCGACTTCGCGCATCGAATCAAGGGAAGCGTGCCGGTGCAGGCAAGAGACCACCGTAAGCGTCGTTGCAACCAATTAAGCGCCGATTCCAATCAGCGCGACTACGCTCTCGCTGCCTAAGCGATTGCGTGTCTGTCAGACCGGGAGCGCCCTCGGCCCGGACCCTGGCATCAGCTAGAGGGACCCACCCACGGGTTCGGTCGCGGAACCCGTGGGGACATCAAACAGCGACTGGGATCGTCATCCTGACTTGTTCGCGGGATCAGGAGATCCGAGTAGAGGCATAGCGGACTGCGCACGGAGAAGCCTTGAGGGAGTGCCGTAGGACCCGGGTTCGATTCCCGGCAGCTCCACTAGAGTAATAGCAGGTCAGGGCATATTTTTGTCCTGGCCTGCTTCCTTTCTGGGCACATTTTGGGCACATCCTGAAACCAGATCGTCCTCTTGTCGGCCACGTCGTCGAGGTCATCGGGAAATAGGTGGCCATACAGATCGAGCGTCATCGTCGCCGTCTTATGGCCCAACTGGGCCTGCACCGTCTTGACGTTCGCACCGCTGGCGATCATCAATGACGCCGCGGTGTGCCGTAACTCGGGCCCGCTAGAGGAGAGTAGGTGGCGGGGCCGAGGGGAGGCTCCTAGCCAAGCCGGATTGAGGACGTACCGGCAACCAACCTCTCAGCGGGCGCTAGGGCCTATCGTCTACGGCCCCTGTCGACCCCCCGACCCCCGGAACCGGGTTGGGAACCCGCTTCCCACAGTCCTGACAGGTACCCCAGTTTGACGTAACAGGATCGATCTCGCCGTCCGGGATTGCCCCCGATTCCCTGACGCTGACGCGTGAATGGGTGCAGTTCTCGGGATCGCTCTCGTATTGAATGGATTCGTCATGAGTGTCATCGGCCATAGGTGCCAGTATGAATTGCGCCGACGGACGCTGTAGGTAGAAGTCGTAGTAGTCGTCATTGGATAGCACCGCCGCCGAGGATGCGATGTCGGCGACAACCGCGAGTCGGGTTCGGTCCCGCACAAAATTCATCTTTCGACCGTCATCAGAATGCATGGGCTGCAGCCCGGTGGCCCGGTACAGGATGTTCAGCGCAGCCAGGGGATCGTCGGGCAGCACGTAATACTGAACGTCACGGTCGGTCGTCTATCGCACGCCGACCATGCTATCCGTCGGGGGCACAGGTCTTTTCGTCTCACCGTGTGTTCGCTGTGCATGCGGCATGCTTCAGGAATTCGTTTTTGCATACCGCGATATGTGAACACAGCGTCGGCGTCGACTACCGCCTCGACCGTGATCGGGAACGCGCGCATGTCGACCGTCGGCCAGACCCATGGAGCAGCAGACCGAGGCGCCCAGATTAGGCGCCCAGCGTGCGCTGAATCTCGGGCTTCATCGCCTGCAGCTGCTGACCCCAGTAGCCCCAGCTGTGCGTGCCGGTAGGCGGGAAGTTGAACACGGCGTTGTTGCCGCCCTGGGCGATGTACGCGTCCCTCCAGGCCTGGTTGGCGCGCAGCGCGAAGTTGCCTTCAAGGAAGGTTGCCGGAAGGCTGGCCCCGCCCAACTCGCCCGGTACGCCGCTGCCGCTGTAGAGCCAGATGCGCGTGTTGTTGCCGATCAGCTTCGGAATCTGCACCGTCGGGTCGTTGCGCAGCCAGGCCGGGCTGCCCGGTGGTCCCCACATGTCCTCGGGGCGGTAGCCGCCAGCGTCGCCCATCGCCAGGCCGATCCAAAACGGCCACTCACCGGCGGACGGGTTCAGGAAAGCCGACAGCGAGCCGGCATAGACGAATTGGTTGGGATGGTAGGCCGCCAGGATCAGCGCAGCGTTCCCGGCCATCGACAGCCCGACCACGGCGTTGCCGGTCGTTGAGATCCCCCTGTTGTTGGCCAGCCATTGGGGCAGCTCCTGGGTCAAAAAGGTCTCCCACATATAGGTCTGGCAGCCAGCCGCACCACATGCAGGGCGTTCCCAGTTGCTATAGAAGCTCGACTGTCCGCCGACCGGCATCACGACCGACAGGCCGGATTGGTAAAACCACTCGAACGCCTGGGTCTCGATGTCCCACCCATTGGCGTCCTCGCGAGCGCGCAGCCCGTCGAGCAGGTAGACCGCGTGCGGCCCGCCGCCCTGGAACTGGACTTTGATGTCCCGGCCCATTGACGGTGACGGGACCATCAAAGTTTCGACCGGCAGACCGGGCCGGGACCACGCCTCGGCGGTGGCCGAACCGCCGGCGAGTCCGACCAGTCCCGGCAGCACCAAAGCCACGATCGCTGCGACCAACACCCGTCGCAACTGGGCACACATCATGGGGACGAATGTGACCACCGCAACCAACCCCCATCACTCCTCGCAGAATCATGTGCGGTCGATATCGTCGTATCTACTCCACTTCCAGTAATGAAGCAAGGTTGACTTGAGAACCGCCACGGTGGCTGCTCCGCAGCTGCAGCCGCCGAAATGACAGCAGTCACCGGCCGACGAACCTAAGAAGGGTTCAGTCGGCCTGCGCCTATCCGATCAGCGGCGAGAGATGCAGTACCGAGCCAGCACATCCCGGCCCGGAGAAACTAGGACGCGGATGCGGGGTGGATCCCGCCCCACCAGAATCCTGTGCCGCAGCGACATCCCGCCCAGCAGGGAGACGGCGAAGAGGAGCCCCATCGCCAGCAATGCGGTGCGTACCCGCGGGACCAGCGCATCGGCGAGTGCGTCCGGCGCACTTGGAGTCGCGGCGGGGGCGATGTGCTCGTGGTCCACCGTGGCGAAGTGGTCAGGGGCGCCGGTGGCCAAGATGTGGTGGTCGACGTGCGGGTCCGACGGCATGGCCAGGCTCGCCGGCGCGGCAGCGAACAGGGCGACGATGAACATCAGCCCGATCGCCGCCCACAGCCTGGCAGTCGCCAGCGTTCCCCGAGCGCGCATGATGCCCAGACTTTAGCAGCGGATCGGCGCCAGAGGACGCCGCGGCGGAATCGACTCAGAGTCGTTATCCGGTTGTGCGACTCTGTGGCCGGGCCGGGTCGATTTATCTCTGACTCGGGCTCAGGCGCGTTGCCGCCGTCAACTCACGGACGCAAGGAGTTCCTGACAGGCCTGTTCGCAGTGTCGGCAGGTCTTCGGCGCAGATCGGGAATGCTCGTGCATCCCGGCGTGGCCGTCGCACTCATCGGCGCATGACCGGCAGGCGGTGACGCATGCATGAAGGACGGCGGCGGTCATGTTTGCGTCGTAGTCGGAGTGTCGGGAGAGCGCGGCGCCGGTCGTCGAACATATGTCGGCACAGTTCAGCGCAGGCGGTACAGGCCTACGCGCAGTCCAAACATGCGTCAATGCACGCACGCAACGCCTCACGGTCGATGCCGCCACGGTGTCGTCTTCCCGATTCCGCCGGGTGTACCCGTCGGTCCGCCCGGGAGTGGGTGTTTTTTATCGAACCTTCACAGAACGGCTAGGAGAGTCCCGGTGGCCCGCCGGGAGGCTGGAGTCCAGCAGCTTCACCCGACGAAAGGGATGTGCAGTGAACAAGTCAAGGACTGTGGTGACCGGGATGGCCGCACTGGCCGCGGTGGCCGCCATCGGAGCGTGTAGCAACTCGGCCACCGAGGGGTCGGCGCCGTCGTCGGCCCCGTCTCAAAACCAGACCACGGCGTCCGCGCAGGCGGCCGCGCACAACCGGGCCGACATGATGTTCGCGCACATGATGATCCCGCACCATCAGCAGGCGATCGAGATGAGCGACATGGTCCTGGCCAAGCAGGGCATGGACCCGCGAGTGGTTGAGATGGCCAAGCAGATCAAGGACGCCCAGGGCCCGGAGATCCAGCAGATGCAGGGCTGGCTCGACGAGTGGAATATGGACATGAAGGACATGCCCGGTCACGGCGGGATGGGGGACATGCCGGGTCATGGCGGCATGGACGGCTCCGGCTCGAAGATGCCCGACATGCCGGGTATGGGTGGCATGGGCATGATGGACGGAATGTTGTCGCCGGCCGAGATGCAAGCACTGCAGAACGCCCAAGGGGTAGAGGCGAACAAGCTGTTCCTCACCGGGATGATCAAGCACCACGAGGGCGCGATCACCATGGCGCAGGACAATATCAAGAACGGTCAGTTCCCCGAGGCCATTGAACTGTCGAAGGCCATCGTGGAAAGCCAGCAGAGAGAGATCGCCGCCATGAACGAGATCCTCAAGACGCTGTAGGAGGCTGGAATGTCCGAGGCCCACACGTACCACGTGCGGGGAATGACATGCGGCCACTGCGCGCGGGCGGTGACGAGCGAGCTTGAAGCACTAAGCACCGTCACCGCTGTGACGGTAGACGTTGTCCCGCAGGGCGATTCGACCGTCTCCGTGGCCAGTTCGGCCGAACTGGCACAGGACGCGGTGCGCGACGCCATCCAGCGCGCCGGCTACGAACTGGTCGGCACGGCCTCGGGCTGATTCGCAGCCGCTGGAGCCGCCGCGTGGTTCGGCACCGCCACGGTGAAGGTGGTCCCGTGCCGGAGGCCGCGGCTGGCCACCCAGACGTGCCCGCCGTGGGCCTCGGTCAGCGCCTTGGCGATCGCCAGGCCGATGCCCGAGCCTCCGCGCCCGCGGTCACGGGCGGAGTCGGCGCGGTAGAAGCGCTCGAAGACATGCGGCAAGTGCTCGGCGGCGATGCCGTCGCCGTCATCGGCGACGGTGAACGTCACCTCATCCCGGTCCCGGGTGGCGGCGAGGGTGACGTGCCCGCCGGCCGGAGTGTGGCGCAACGCGTTGTCGAGCAGGTTGCCCAGCACCTGAGCCAGCCGCTGGCCATCGGCCCATAGTCGGCCGGATGCGGAGACCTGGGTGTCCAACGTGACGCGTTTGGCGCCGTAGCGGTCGGCGACAGCGGCGCTCACCGAGGCCACGAGCTGACCAGGGTCGACCCACTGCGGCGCAATGGCAGCGTGCGCCTCCTCGGCCTGGGCCAGGGCGGCGGCGTCAGCCGAGAACCGCACCAGCCGGCCGGTCTGCTCGCGCAGCATCGCGATGGCCCGCGGGTCGAGGGTCTTCACCCCGTCCTCGACGGCTTCCAGGTACGCCTCCAACACCGACACCGGTGTACGGATCTCGTGGGCGAGGTCGCTGAACAACTGGCGGCGAGTCGATTCCACCGCCTGCAAGCGTTCGGCCATCCGGTTGAACGCCAGTGCCAGCCCGTCGAACTCGTCACCGAGTTGCGGCGAGGCGACGCGGATGTCGTAGCGCCCCTCGGCCACCGCCGATGCGGCGGCGGACACTTCGGCGACGGACCGCTGCAGGCGCCGGCTGAAGTAGGCGGTGACCACGAACGCGGTCAGGGCTGCCACCGTGATCGCCACCGCAATGGATAACGCCGTCGCATGCTGATACGCCTGTTCGGCGTGATATTGCTCGTTGGAGTCATGCGCCACGCCCGCCTGGTGGAGGTGATCGCGGAACAGCGGCGGCCCCACCATCAGGGCCACCACCCAGGTGGTGACTCCGCCCGCGATGAGCACCAGCGTCTGTGCCAGGAGAAGCCGGCGACGCATCCCCAATCCTGTTGACGCGCTCACTCTCCGCTGCCCATCCGGTAGCCGACACCGCGCACGGTGTGCAGGAATCGGGAGTCGGCGGGGTCGTCGCCGAGTTTGCGCCGCACGTGTCCGACATGGACGTCGACGAGATGATCGTTGCCCACCCACGGCTCTCCCCAGACCGCGTCGATCAACTGGCGGCGACTCCACACCACCCCGGGGCGGGAGGACAGGGCGGCGAGGATGTCGAACTCGGTGCGGGTCAGTGCAACCGGCTCGCCATCGATGAACGCTTCCCGACCGGCGAGATCGATCGACAGCGACCCGAAGACCCGCGGCGGCTGTTCGCCGCCACCGTGAGGCACGGGTGCTGCGACCGAGCGGGGCCGGCGCAACATCGCCCGGATTCGGGCAACCAACTCCCGGGGGCTGAACGGCTTGGTCAGGTAGTCATCGGCCCCGACGGACAGGCCAACGATGGTGTCGACCTCGCTGTCGCGGGCAGTCAGCATCACCACGTAGGCGTCGGAAAAATTGCGCATTTGCCGACAGACCTCCAGGCCGTCGATCCCGGGCAGGCCCAGATCCAGGACCACGACGTCGGGATCGACCTCCCGGGCGGCGGCGAGCGCCTCGGCCCCGGAGTGACACACCGTGACCTCGAAGTGATCGCGTCGCAGGTAGCTGGCGACCACGTCGGCCAGCGGCTCCTCATCGTCGACCACCAGGGCCCGGTAGCCGGCGACGGCACTGCTCGGCGCGGTCGGTGATATGACCTCCATCTATTCATCGTGCCGTGACGCCGCGCCACGTCATCGTCTTGAGCGAATCTTCACACAACGAACACCAAAGAGCCGGGGCCGAAGCGGAGTCTGGAATCGGGGGTACAGCGACGCCGAGGGAGGGCTGCAGATCATGTGGTGGGACCACGGAATGAGCGGTTGGGGATACGCGGGCATGGCGGCCGGAATGGTGTTGTTCTGGACCCTCATCGTCCTGGGGATCATCGCGTTGATCCGGTTCAGCACGGGCGCCTCGCAGCCGCGAGCGATCTCGGGATACCAGCCCTACAGCGAGTCGCCGGAGCAACTCCTCGCGTCGCGATTCGCCCGGGGTGAGATCGACGACGGCGAATACCAACAGCGGCTGACCGTCCTGCGGTCCACCAGGCAGAGTTGATCAGCACGGGTTTGAGCTACGCGGCCGTCGAGCGGACGATACGGCGACGACACTTCGCCGTGCTGTCCACCGCTGACGCGACTGGGCGGCCGGCATCCGCGGGCGTCAGCTATGGGCTCGCGCCATCGGGTTCGGTGATGTTCGTCATGACCCGGCGGCATCTGCAAAAGGCACGCAACATCGGCACACGTCGCGACGTCTCCCTAGTCGTGCCTGTGCCGCGTCTGCTTCTGCTGCCGGTGCCCCCGGCGACCCTCCAGCTGTGTGGCCACGCCGAGATTCTCGACTGGGACGACCGCGAAGGCCGTGAGGTGTTCTCCGGGTTTTGGCTGGGGCGGCGAATCGTCAAGAGCTACGAGCAACTCAGCGCCAGGGGCGACTCCCGGATCTGCTTCCTCCGGCTAGAGCTGGACCCGGTGATCCATACCTACATGGTGGGCACGTCCATCTGGCGTATCCAATCGCGGATGGAGGCGGGCAAGGCCACCGTCGTGAGGACCTGATCGGGGCCTGGCCGCTGCCGACGCCGTCAACAACTCCCACTGCCCCCGGGTGGTTTCGCGTCGTGTGACGCTTTCACGTTGTCGGATCCAGCAATTCCCAAGTTCAGGACGTTTTCTAGTGCGGGTTTCGATTCCCGGCAGCTCCACCGATAGGGCCGCTGATCAGCGGCCCTATTCAATGCACGTCATTGCACGCTGGCCCACGTCGACACCTTCGTCACCATCTGCGGTGAGTCCCTCCACCTGCGTCGTCGGTCGATCGCTTCCGAGGAATCGCGACGGTTGCGGGCCTATCCAGTAATACTTCGGTTTAGGAGGTCGGGCGGGAAGGCGCGGTCGAAAAGAGATGAGTAACGCAGACGCGCGGATTGTCGGGCACCCCGAAAGCGGCGACGGACTTGCTTTGCGCATTGGCGTCCCTGTCGTGCTGATCGGGCTGGCCGGCGTCGGCTGGTGGTGGTCTGCGCAGGTGGCCGCGGAGATGACTGGCGGTGCGATGGAACCGATGGCCGGGGAGAGGACCGACGGCGGAATGGGTCCCATGGCCGGCCCGATGTCGCTGGGCGCCTTCGCAGTGGCCTGGGTGGCGATGATGGCGGCGATGATGCTTCCGGCCATCCTGCCGGTGGTGATGCTGTACGCCCGGGCGGCGGCCCGCGGCACCGTCGCGCCGGTGCCCTTCTTCGTCGCCGGCTACCTCGCGCTTTGGACCGTGCTCGCGGTGCCTGCTTATCTCGTGTGGCGCGCGTTGGCGATGCCGTTGGCCGACGGACGTGCTTGGGCCGGTCAGGTCGCGGGCGCCACGCTGCTTGTGGCGGCGCTGTGGCAAGTCAGCCCGCTGAAGTCAGTATGTCTCCGGCACTGTCGTTCGCCGCTCGGATTCTTCATGCGCTACGGCGAGCGCCTCCGTCGCCCAAGCGGCGCGCTTGGCATGGGAGTCCGCCACGGAGCGTTTTGTATCGGTTGCTGCTGGGCGCTGTTTGCCGTCCTCGTCGCCACCGCCGGCATGAGCCTGCTGTGGCTGGTCGCCTTCACCGCGTTGATCGTCGTTGAGAAGAACTTCCGCTACGGCGAGCGCGTCGCGCTCGCAGCCGCCCCCGCCCTGGCCGCTCTCGGCATCGCGCTACTGATCTCACCGTCATTAATCACCACCATCGCCTAGGAGGGCACATGTCAGTCACCGAAACGACCACCACGTGGCGACTCAAGGGCACCGGGTATGAGTTCTGCAACTGCCAGCCGGGCTGCACCTGCAACTTCAATGGTTTTCCGACCTCGCCGGACGGCAGTTGTAAGGCCGCGGTGGCCAACCGGATCACCGAAGGCAACTGCGGCGACGTCGATCTGTCCGGCGTGACCGCGCTGATGATCATCGACTGGCCGAAGGCGATTCATGACGGCAACGGAAAGGCCGTCTTCGTTGTCCCGCCAGAGGTCAGCGACCAACAACTCGACGCGCTGGCCCAGATCTACACCGGACAACTCGGCGGAATGCCGTGGGCAATCCTCGGGACCACCTACGAGGTCGCCGGCGTAGTGCGCGCCGATGTGGATCTCGACGACGACGGCATCAACAGCGGGTTCCGTGTCCCGGGTGTGGGCGAGGCGAAGGGCACCACGCTCAAGAACCCGGTTACCGGCGAGGATCACCGCGTCGCAATCGTGCTCGACCAAGGCTTCATCTGGAAACGCGGCGACTGCGGCCAAGGCAGCTTCGACGTCGAGGCGGAGGGCATCCACCTGTCGTTCAAGGACAGCAACTGGATTCTCTACGACTTCGACTGGACCAACGACGAATGAGCGAAGTCCACCAGCAAGACCTGCGAGACGGATTTCGCTACGTGTTGAGGGGCGGGGTTGGCAGTCTCCGTGTCTGGCCGCGCCTGCGACGTGAGGTCTTCCAGGGGTAGCGACAGCGCCTCGGCAACCGCGAAAGTTCGCGCTGGGCGGGAGTATAGGAGCCGATCATCGCCTTGCCGGGTCGGTGCTCTTGCTCGCGGCGATCGCGGAAGCCCGGGGAGATCGGCGAACCAGTCGTCCCGGCTCCCGGACCGGGGTCGCGCGCAATGTGTCAAACCTCGCCACTTCGTCGCGGGCTTTGGTTACGTTGGCCAAGGAGCTGTGATTGTGAATCCGTCTCAGCAAGGGGTGCGGTAATGACAGATCAGTCCTTCAAGCTTAATGCGACTAAAGCCGAGCTTGCGATCTCGAAAGGCTGGGTTCAGGGCGTCGCCCTGGTCATGGTGTTCGGCTTCCTGGTGATGGGCGTGCTGGCCGCGCGCACCTATTCGGACTCGATGCCGCTGCCACAGCGGGTGGTCGGGCCGAACGGCCAGACCCTCTACACCGACCAGCAGATCACCTCAGGACAGCAGATCTTCCTGCGCCGCGGACTGCAGGAGTACGGCTCGGTGATGGGCCATGGCGGCTACCTCGGGCCGGACTACACCGCGGAGTACCTGCGGCTCTCAGCCGATCATGTCGGTGACGCATTGCGCGACTCCGGATCGCCGGACCCGACCGCCGCCGTCGTGGACATGATGCGAACCAACCGCTACGACAAGTCCAGTGGGACTTTGCAGTTCACCGCCGAGCAGGTGCGCGCCTTCGAGCAGATACGCGCCTACTACGCCGACTTCTTCGGCACCGACTCCACAGAGCACGGGCTGATCCCGCAGTTGATCACCGACCCGCAGGAAATCCATGACCTCACAGCGTTTTTCAGCTGGACCGGCTGGGCCAGCGCGGCCGAACGCGAGGGGCACAGTTACTCCTACACCAACAACTGGCCACCGGAAACGCGGGTCGACAACACGCCGACGGCCGACATCCTGGTCTGGTCGGCGATGTCGCTCATTGCCCTGCTCGCCGGGTTGGGCGCACTGTTCGCCCTCTACGGTCGGTGGAGCCGCAGGATCGGCTGGCACGCGGCCGAAACGCCGTCGCTGGCTTTCCGTCAACCGGGTGAGGTGGCGATCACGCCATCTCAGAAAGCGACGGCCTGGTTCTTCCTCGTCGTCGCCGTGCTGTTCCTCGGCCAGGCGGTGCTGGGCGGCGCGATCGAGCACTACCGTGCCGAGCTGAGCGACTTCTTCGGCTTCGACCTGGCCCGCATCCTGCCGTTCAATCTGGCGCGCACCTGGCATGTGCAGCTGTCGCTGCTGTGGACAGCGGCATCCTTCCTCGCTGCCGGCATCTTCCTTGCCCCGATCATCTCCGGCCGCGAACCTCGGCGGCAGTCGTGGCTGACGTACGGGTTGCTCGGCGCACTGTTCGTCGTTGTGGCCGGCACGTTGGCGGGAACGGCATTGAGCACCTTTGGCGTCGAGTGGGCCAAGGGCTCTATCTTCTTCGACCAGCAGTGGGAATATCTCGACCTGCCGAGGTTCTGGCAGATCCTGCTCGTCATCGGCCTGTTTCTGTGGATGGCGATTATCTACCGCTCCATCCGATCCCGGCTGAAGACCGAGAGCAAGTTGAACATGCCGTGGCTGTTCTTCTATGCAGGCCTTGCCATCCCCGCGTTCTACGCGGTGGGCATGCTCGCCGGCACCCAGACGCACCTGACCGTCGCCGAGTTCTGGCGTTTCTGGGTGGTGCACTTGTGGGTCGAGGACTTCCTCGAACTGTTCACCACGGTCATGGTCGCGTACATCTTCGTGATGCTGGGCGTGGTGCGACGCCGAATCGCCATCCAGCTCATCTTCTTGGACATCATCCTGTACTCGGTCGGCGGTGTGATCGGCACGATGCACCACCTGTACTTCTCCGGCACACCGGTCGAGCACATGGCACTGGGCGCGTTCTTCTCCGCGATGGAGGTCATCCCGCTCACGTTCCTGACCATCGAGGCGTGGACGTTCCTCCAGCTGGGCTCCCGGCAGCAGTCGCGCAGTAGCGCGCCGTTCCCGCACCGGTGGGCGGTGATGTTCCTCGTCGCGGTCGGTTTCTGGAACTTCGTCGGCGCAGGGATATTCGGCTTCCTGATCAACCTGCCCATCGTGTCCTACTACCAGATCGGCACGGCGCTCACCGCAAACCACGCGCACGGCGCGATGATGGGCGTCTATGGGATGCTCGCCGTCGGCCTGGCGCTGTTCGCGCTGCGCTACATCATCCCGCCGCGACGCTGGCCGGACAAGCTGGCCAAGCTGTCGTTCTGGTCGCTCAACATCGGCCTGGCCTGGATGGTCTTCGCCACCCTGCTGCCGCTCGGTGTTCTGCAACTGTGGCATTCGGTCAACGACGGATACTACGAGGCGCGGACACTGGGCTACATCACTCAACAGGGCAACGTCGTGCTGGAGTGGCTGCGGATGCCCGGGGACTTCCTGCTCATCCTCGGCGGTGTGCTGCCTTTCCTCTGGATCGCCTGGCTGGGGGTTCGCTACGGGATCAAGGCGACCACGCATACGCTTCCCGCCGAGACCCTGTTCGTCGAGGAGCACGCCGAGGCGGAAGAGGACCGGACCGGATTGGCTGTGACGGGGGGCGGCCGCCAGTCGCCCTACGCATCCGACCGCCGTCCGGCGCCCGACGACAGTGAGACCCGGGACAATCCGTGACCGTGGGCATCGGCATCGCCGCGTGGCTGACCATCGGCTACGCCGCCCTGCTCGTCGTCGCCGCATACGGCATCGACGCGTTCGCCCGACGCGCTGCCGCCAAGGTGGAGAAACATCGGGCGGGTGCGTTCGTCTACCACGAGGATCACGACGCATGGCTCTGCCCGCAGGACCAGTGGTTGTGGCCCAAGTCATTTGACCCCGACAACCGGGTCATGCGCTACCGGGGCAGCCCGTCGATCTGTAACGCCTGCTCGGTCAAGCAGACGTGCACCACCTCAAACGACGGCCGTGAGGTGAGCCGGGCGATCGACAGCTGGCCGGCGTCGGAAGCGGCGCGGTTCCACCGCGGGATCGCGTGCGCCGTTAGTGTCATCGCTGTCGTCTGGCCGCTGGCAATGGCTCTCGCGGCTGGAACCGCACCCGAGGCGCTCCTGCTCGTCGGGTGCGCCATCGCGGCTGGTCTGGTGTCGCTGCCACTGTGGTCGCACCTGCGCCGCACCCCAGCAGTACCCGCCGGCGTGGTGTTCCAGTCGCTCGACGAGAACATCGAGGCTCGAAAGCGGTTGGCCGAAGCCGAGATTCGCCGCCGCACGTCCTATGCGTCTGATCGGCGGGAAGAGACCGAGCCCCAGCCGCGGAGGGTACGCTGATGGATCTGTGGGTGGTTGGTGTCGTCTTCGTCGTCATCCTGCTCGTGGCGCTGGCGATCGCTTCGCTGCGCATCGTCAAGGAGTACGAGCGCGGTGTGGCGTTCCGCCTCGGCCGGCTGCGCGGCCCGCTCGGGCCGGGCATCGTCATCGTGCTGCCCGGCATCGACAAGCTCGTACGTGTCGACCTGCGAACAGTGACATTGACCATCCCGCCGCAGGAGGTCATCACCCGCGACAACGTGACCGCGCGCGTCAACGCCGTAGTGCTGTTCCGGGTAACCGATCCCACGAAATCGGTTATGGCCGTGGAGAACTTCGCAGTCGCCACCTCCCAGATCTCACAAACCACCCTGCGCTCGGTCGTCGGACGCGCGGACCTCGACACGCTACTCGCGCATCGGGCCGATCTGAATGAGGACCTGGCTGCCTCGATCGCGAGCCAGACGGAACCATGGGGGATCAAGGTCGAGGTCGTCGAGATCAAGGACGTCGAGATCCCCGAGATGATGCAGCGGGCGATGGCCCGCGAGGCCGAGGCGGAGAGGGAGCGGCGCGCGAAGGTGATCAGCGCGCACGGCGAGCTGCAGGCGTCGGCGGAACTGCGTGACGCAGCGATCACGCTCAGCGAGAGCCCCGCGTCGCTGCAGCTGCGCTACCTGCAGACGCTGCTCGAGCTCGGCGCTGACCAGAACTCGACGGTCGTCTTCCCGATCCCGATGGACATCGTCCGCCCGTTTCTGGAGGCCACGCAAGGGAACTCGACAAAGCAGGCGGGCGGTACTGGTGACGCCGTCCCCCACATTCGAAGGGTGAAGTCCGATGAATAGCGCAGCACCTGATCCGGCAACCGTCGACGAGCGCGGCGGTGACGAAGTCGATGCCCCGGAGCCCGGTCGCGCCGTGGTCCTCGAGCCCAACCCGCCGGGGATGTGGCGGACGCTGATGGGATTGGCAGTCGCCGTGCTGGCGCCGCTGTTCGGCTTCCTCCTGGGCAGCATCTTCGGCGCCGGGACCGTGGGTAAATCGATCGACCCGATGTTTCTGTCCCTGTTCATCGGCATTGTGATCGGCGGCATCGGGGTGCTCGTTGCGCTTTCCGGCGGCGCACGGTTGTGGAGGCACTTCCATCAAGAGGACGCGGCCGAGTCGTGATGTGTGTGTCGTAGCCGGCGCTGTGACGTCGTGGCCCAGCGCATGCTCTGGAGACCCGGCGACCTAGCTACGATCCGGCTCGGTGCGCGGACCGAAGCCTTCCTCCGATTCGCCGGCAGTGGCGTGGCGCCCGATGTGCGCCTCGGCGCGCATTCGGTCCACCATGTGCGGGTAGTGCAGCTCGAATGCCGGTCGCTCCGAACGGATTCGGGGCAGCTCGGTGAAGTTGTGCCGCGGCGGCGGGCAGCTGGTCGCCCACTCCAGCGAGTTGCCGTAGCCCCACGGGTCGTCCACGATGACCGGCTCGCCGTAGCGCCAGCTCTTGAACACATTCCAGGTGAACGGCAGCACCGAGATACCGAGCGTGAACGCGCCGATCGTGGAGACGACGTTCAAGACGGTGAATCCGTCCGTCGGCAGATAGTCGGCGTAGCGGCGGGGCATGCCCTCGTCGCCGAGCCAGTGCTGCACCAGGAACGTGATGTGGAAACCGATGAAGGTCAACCAGAAGTGCAGCTTGCCCAGCCGCTCGTCGAGCAGCCGGCCGGTCATCTTCGGGAACCAGAAATACACCCCGGCGTAGGTGGCGAACACGATGGTGCCGAACAACACGTAGTGAAAGTGCGCGACAACGAAATACGAGTCGGTGACGTGGAAGTCCATGGGCGGGCTGGCCAGCAAGACCCCGGTGAGCCCGCCGGCCAGGAAGGTGACCATGAACCCGACGGCGAACAGCATTGGTGACTCGAACGTCAACTGGCCCTTCCACATCGTGCCTATCCAGTTGAAGAACTTGATACCGGTGGGCACGGCGATCAGGAACGTCATGAAGGAGAAGAACGGCAGCAGGACCGCGCCGGTGGCGAACATGTGGTGCGCCCACACCGCCACCGACAGCGCGGCGATGCTCATGGTCGCGTAGATCAGCGTGGTGTAACCGAAGATCGGCTTGCGCGAAAACACCGGGATGACTTCGGTGACGATGCCGAAGAACGGCAACGCGATGATGTACACCTCGGGGTGACCGAAGAACCAGAACAGGTGCTGCCACAGCAGCACACCGCCGTTGGCCGGGTCATAGATGTGGGCGCCGAGGTGGCGGTCGGCGGCCAGACCGAACAGCGCCGCGGTCAGCAGCGGGAACACCATCAACACCAGGATCGACGTCACCAGGATGTTCCACGTGAGGATCGGCATCCGGAACATCGTCATACCCGGCGCGCGCATGCACACCACCGTGGTGATCATGTTGACCGCGCCCAAGATGGTGCCCAAGCCACCCACACCCAGCCCGAGAATCCACAAGTCGCCACCGGCTCCCGGACTGTGGATCGCATCCGACAACGGTGTATAGGCGGTCCAGCCGTAATCAGCGGCGCCGCTGGGTGTGATGAAGCCGGACAGGGCGATCAGGGCGCCGAAGACGAACAGCCAGAACGACAACGCGTTGAGCCTCGGAAAGGCGACGTCGGGCGCGCCGATCTGCAGCGGCAGTACCAAGTTGGCGAAGCCGAACACGATCGGCGTGGCGTAGAACAGCAGCATCGCGGTGCCGTGCATGGTGAACAGCTGGTTGTACTGCTCGTTGGACAGGAACTGCAGCCCGGGCAGGGTGAGTTCGGCGCGGATGAACAAGGCCATCAGGCCGCCGATGAAGAAGAAAATGAAGCAGGCGACCATGTACATGATGCCGATCAGCTTGTGATCTGTGGTGGTCACCAGCTTGTAGATGAGGCTGCCCTTCGGCCCGAGCCGGGCCGGAAACGGCCGGCGGGCTTTCAGTCCCTGCAACGGGGGTGCTTCAGCAGTCATGGGGTCCCCAGGCCAATCATCGGGGTCGCATGGATGGTGCTTCTAAGCCTAATACCCGCTATCCCTGAGTGAACGGAAATTTAGCCGCGAGAGCTCGGAATGCCTGCGTCAGTTCTCGGTTGATTGTCGAGCACAGAAATCGTGGGCCTCGTCATAGCCATAGTCCCCGCCGTCGCGGAGATATGACCCACGTGGCGGATCGACTCGATGTGCTGCAGGAGTTTCATGCGGTGGCACGGGAGGCGCGTCGTGCGCCTCGTCGTACTCGAAGTCAGAGCCCGGGGGTATGCGTGGGTGATCGGCGCCCGGATTATCAGCGGGCTTGGTCTCTTCCATGTCGCACCTCTTTCACGGGCGCTCGACCTGCCGCCGGGCGGTCGCCGCATCTCATTGTCGCGCCGCTGAGGACCACGCGGACATAGAAGTGACAGTTCGTTCGAGTTTCTGCCGGGCTACGACAGCGAGGGTTGACCGGACAGGATCAGCCGATGCGCGAGGGAGGCGCGGTCTGTTGTGAAGTTTCTGGAGGCGGTGTCCGCTGATCGGGCGGCTGATCGCTGTCCGCGCTAACCATCTGCCGCCATCTCCCTTTTGTCAACGGCAGCTGAAATCTGATCAGTTGTCGGCAAGTGAATTTTGACCAGCTGGGTTCATTGTTCGTCGGCCGTGACGTGGGGGACGCGGCCGAGGTCTCGGTCCTTGATGCGGTAGCTGTCTCCTTTGAGTGAGATGACCTCAGCGTGGTGGACGAGGCGGTCGATCATGGCGGCGGCCACGACGTCGTCGCCGAAGACTTCGCCCCAGCGGCCGAAGGGTTTGTTGGAGGTGACGATGAGGCTGGCGCGTTCGTAGCGCGAGGACACCAACTGGAAAACAGGTTGGCGGCTTGGGGCTCGAACGGGATGTAGCCGACTTCGTCGACCACCAGCAGTGGGTAACGGGCCAAGCGGACGAGTGAACCGCCCCGGTGAGTCCGGAGACCTTCTGATTTGAGACATCAGCCGGCGGCTGGTCTCCGGTGTTGAGCGTAGTAGGCCGTCTCTAGTTCGACAGGTGGGATGTCCCCGCAGTACTGGTAGACGCGGCGGCGATTGAACCAGTCGACCCATTCGGCGGTGGCCAGCTCGACCTCCTCGATGGTGCGCCAGGGCTTGCGGGGTTTGATCAATTCGGTTTTGTATAGGCCGTTGATGGTCTCGGCCAGCGCATTGTCATAGGAGCTGCCAACGGCGCCGACCGAGGGCTGGATGCCGGCTTCGGCGAGCCGCTCAGTGAACCGGATCGAGGTGTACTGCGATCCTCGATCCGTATGGTGCACAACATCTTTGAGATCGAATATGCCTTCACGTTGGCGGGTCCAGATGGCCTGTTCGATGGAGTCGAGCACCATCGAGGTGGCCATCGTGGCGGCGACCCGCCAGCCCAGGATCCGGCGTGCGTAGGCGTCGGTGACGAACGCGACGTAGGCGAACCCCGACCAGGTCGACACATAGGTCAGGTCGGCCACCCACAGCCGGTTGGGTGCCGGCGGGCCGAACCGACGCTCCACCAGATCGGCCGGGCGGGCAGCTGTCGGGTCGGCGAGGTGGTGCGCTTGACCTTGCCGCGTATCGCTCCGGCCAGGCCCAGTTCGGCCATCAGCCGTTCCACGGTGCAGCGGGCCACCTCGATGCCCTCGCGGTTGAGCGCCAGCCACACCTTGCGCGCACCGTAGACGCCGTAGTTGGCGGCGTGAATCCGTTCGATCTCGGCTCTTGAGAGCCTCATCGCGGACCTCGCGCCGCTGGGCTGGCGGTCGACCATGTTCGTAGTAGGTCGATGGGGCGATCTGAACGCCGAGCTCAACCAGCCCGGCGCAGATCGACTGGACACCCCACCGCAGACCATCGCGCCGTCGCGGCGGCCCTGATGCTCGGCGATGAAGCCGACAGATCAGCGGTGTGGCCGGTCCAGTTCGGCCGCGAAGAAAGCCGACGCCGTCTTCAAGATGGCGTTGGCGCGCTTGAGTTCGGCGTTCTCCCGCTTAAGCCGTCTTGAGCTCTGCGGACTCTTCGGTCGATACCCCAGGACGCGAACCGTCGTCGATCTCGGCCTGGCGCACCCACTTGCGCACCGTCTCGGTGGTGCCGACACCGAGCAACTCCGACACCGCGCGCATGGCCGCCCACTCGGTCTCATGCTGATCGCGGATCTCGGCGACCATCCGCACCGCCCGCTCACGCAGCTCCGGCGGATACCTCCTCGACGAATTCGCTGACATGACTCCATCCTTCCCAAGAAATGGAGTCTCCGGACACGCCGGGGCGATTCAGTCAACGCGTACACCCCGCGTAGGGTTCGACCATGAACGTGGGGGGCAGGGCGCAAAACATCCACTATGCCAAGAGCGGCGGCCTGAACATCGCTTTCTCGGTGTCCGGACAGGGGCCCGACCTCGTCGTCGCGCCCGGCTTCATCTCGCACCTCGACATCATGTGGGAGGAGCCGTCGGTCGTCCATTTCTATTCGCGGCTCGCGTCCTTCCGGCGCGTCGTCACCTTCGACAAGCGAGGCACTGGCCTCTCGGATCCGGCGATGCACGCGCCGACGTTGGAGGAGTCGGTCGACGACCTGCGCGCGGTCATGGATGCGGCCGGATGTGAACGCGCCGACGTCTTGGGCATTTCGGAAGGTGGCACGATGGCGATACTGATGACGGCCAGCCATCCCGACCGCGTGAAGGCGCTCGTCTTATACGGCACGTTCACCCGCCTGCTCCGGGCGCGCGACTACCCGCTCGGCGTCACCGAGGAGCAGCTGTCGGCGTTGGTCGAGCTCAGCGCCAAGGGCTGGGGTGAGGGCGTCGGACTCGGTGTATGGGCTCCGAGCCGGCGGGGCGACGCCGACCTGCGGCAGTGGTGGGCGCGGCTGCAGCGCGTGGCCGCCAGCCCGGGCATGGTCCGCAACATCTTCGCGCTCTATCCGCAGCTGGACATCCGCGAAGTGCTGCCCGCGATCCAGGTGCCGACGCTCGTGCTCCACCGGCGGGACGACCGGATGGTGAGCATCGAGATGGGTCGCTACCTCGCCGACCGCATCCCCGGGGCCAAGTTCGTTGAGCTCGAGGGCGCCGACCATCTGTTCTTCACGGGCGACGCCGACACCTTGCTCGACGAGATCGAGGAGTTCCTCACCGGTGTCCGGCCGCTGCCTGCGGTCGAGCGCGTCCTGGCCACTGTGCTGTTCACCGACATCGTCGACTCCACGAAGCGAGCGGTCGAGCTCGGCGACGAGCGATGGAAGGAGCTGCTCGGCAGGCACGATGCCCACGTCCGGCGCCAGCTCGAGCGCTTCCGCGGCCGTGAGGTCAACACGATGGGCGACGGTTTCCTCGCCTGGTTCGACGGACCCGCCCGCGCGATCCGATGCGCCACGGCGATCCGCGACGTGCTGCGGGGCTTGGGCCTCGAGGTGCGGGCGGGTGTGCACACGGGCGAGGTCGAGCTGCGCGACGACGACATCAGCGGCATCGCCGTACACGTCGCCGCGCGTGTGGCAGCAGCGGCCGGGGCAGGCGAGGTGCTCGTCTCGCGCATCGTCGTCGATCTGGTCGCCGGGTCGGGCCTCAGCTTTACCGCTCGCGGCGAGCACGCCTTCAAGGGTGTGCCGGGCGAGTGGGGGCTGTTCGCGGTCGAGGGTTGACGCGGTCGGGCTGCTAGTCCCACCCGGGTCACGGCCGGGAAAACCGACCGTGGCCCGGGCGAGGGGAAAGTGTCATTCCTCAACCCTCCCGCAAGGGCGAGACGACGACCGACGAGATGGTGACCTACGCCTACGACCAAATCGACCAAGCCCGAGCAGAACTGAACGTCGTCTCGAAATAGACGAGATTCGAGAGTCTCAAAACTTTGTCTCGGAGATGCCTGTCGATATGACGGACATCCCTGACCAGCGGTGAAACGATACTGACGTGGACCCCAGCGGGGATGGCGGCGGTGGATTGACTGCGACGGCACTGTCGTGCACGTCGTGTGGCACCGAGCTGCCGCCGGACTCGCGGTTCTGCAACAAGTGCGGCACGCCGATCACGCACGCCCCCACATCGGCGGAGTACAAGCAGGTGACTGTTTTGTTCGCCGACGTGGTGCATTCGATGGACATCGCGGCAGCCGTCGGCGCGGAGCGGCTGCGCGAGATCATGGCCAAGCTGGCCGATCGCTGCGCGGCGGTGGTGCAGCACTACGGCGGCACGGTGGACAAGTTCACCGGTGACGGGATCATGGCGGTGTTCGGCGCACCGGTAGCAATGGAGGACCACGCAGTCCGCGCTTGTCTGGCGGCACTGGGCGTTCAAGAGGAGGCAACCCGGCTGGCTGCTGAGGTCAAAGACCGCGACGAGATCGACCTGCGGTTGCGCGTCGGGCTGAACTCTGGCCAGGTGATTGCGGGTGAGATCGGTTCGGGGTCTTTCGGTTACACCGCGATTGGTGAGCAGGTCGGGATGGCCCAGCGGATGGAGTCGGTCGCTGCGCCGGGTGGGGTGATGCTCAGCGCGTCAACAGCGCGGCTGGTGGATGGTGCAGCCAGCCTCGCTGAGCCTGAGCTTCTTCAGATCAAGGGTGCCGATAAGCCCGTCGCGGCCCAGCGGCTGTTAGGCATGGAGGAACGGCATCGCCTCATCGAGCGCGTCGAGTCGAATCTGGTCGGGCGGCGGTGGGAGATGTTCGCCGTCAAGGATCTGTTGGACCGTGCAATCGAGGGCCACGGCGGTGTCGTCGGTGTGGTGGGGCCACCTGGCATCGGCAAGAGCCGTCTGGTGCGTGAGGTGTCTGCGATGGCAGCCACCCGTGGTGTCGAGGTGTTCACCGCCTTCTGCGAGTCGCACGCCAGCCAGGTCCCCTTCCATGCGGTGGCGCGGCTGCTGCGCGTGGCATTTGGTGTCGACGACCTTGACGGGCAGGCCGCCCGCGATCGAGTGCGCGCCCAGGTTCCCGACGCCGACAACGAGGACTTGGTGCTCTTCGATGACCTGCTGGGGATCGCCGATCCGGATGTGAAGCTTCCGAGGATTGATCCGGATGCGCGGCGGCGGCGGTTGACGGCTCTGGTGAATGCCGCTTCGTTGGCGCGCGCCGAACCCGCGCTCTACGTGATCGAGGATGCGCACTGGATTGACGAGGTCAGCGAATCGATGCTGGCCGACTTCTTCACCGTGATCCCGCAGACACCCTCGCTGGTGTCGATCACTTATCGTCCCGAGTACGAGGGAGCGCTGACGCGGATGCGCGGTGCGCAGACAATAGCGCTTGCGCCGCTGAGTGATCCGGAATCTTCAGCCCTGGTTAGTGAGCTGCTCGGCCCAGACTCCTCGGTTGTCGGATTGGGCCAGACGATCGCCGAGCGGGCTGCCGGTAACCCGTTTTTCGCCGAGGAGATCGTGCGGGAACTGGCCGAGCGTGGTGTGCTGCAAGGAAAACGTGGCGCATACAAGTCGACGGCAGATGGTGCTGAGGTCAGCGTGCCAGCCACGCTGCAAGCGACCATCGCCGCGCGCATCGACCGGCTTCCACCGGAGGCGAAACGCACGTTGAGCGCGGCGGCGGTCATGGGCTCGCGATTCAGCCCCGGCCTGCTTCAAATGCTCGGGATCGAACCGGCGGTAGCGGATTTGGTGGCGGCGCAGCTCATCGACCAGGTCAGGTTCACCCGCCAACCGGAGTATGTGTTCCACCATCCGCTGATTCGCGCGGTGGCCTATGAGGCTCAGCTCAAGTCGGATCGCGCCGAGTTGCACCGGCGGCTTGCCGCCGCCATCGAACAACGCGATCACGACTCGGTCGGTGAACACGCCGCCCTGATCGCCGAACACCTCGAAGCGGCGGGCGAGCTGCGCGCCGCGTATGGCTGGCACATGCGCGCCGGTGCCTGGTCGGGCAGCCGCGATATCCGCGCCGCACGGATCAGTTGGGAACGCGCCCGCCGGGTGGCCGACGCGCTACCGGCCAACGATCCGGAGCGCACGGCGATGCGCATTCGCCCGAGAACGGCCCTGTGTGCGAACACCTGGCGTGTCGGGCTTGGGGTCGCCGACACCGGTTTCGACGAGCTTCGTGGACTGTGCCGCAGCGCTGGCGATTACGGGTCGCTGGCGATCGCGATGTACGGGCAAGTGATGGCGCTGAACTGCGAGCATCGCCACCGCGAAGCATCGGTGCTGGCTTCCGAACAGATCAGGCTGCTTGAGGAAAGCCCCGACGGGCTGAGGGGGGTCGCCGTCATCCACGGGGCAGCGACCGCGAAGTTGTGCGCCGGTGAAGCTGTCGAGGCATATCGGTTAGCGCAGTGGTCGATCGACTTGCTCGGCAGCGACCCGGTGAAGGGCAGGACTGCAATTCTCGGTTCCCCGCTGGCAGTTTCGTTGGAATTTCGCGGGCTGGCGGGATGCAGCTTGGGTCATCAGAACTGGCGCGACGACATCCGAAGCGCTATCGCCATGCAGCGCTCCGTCGATGCGAACGGGGTGGTGCTGGCGGCGGTTATCAGCTTCGTTTACGCCGTCGGCATTTTGACGGGGGCGCTGCTCGCCGACGACGACGCGGTGCGGGAAACCGCCGAAGCGGTGCGGATTGCCGAAGAGCGCGGTGAGGACGTCGCCCTCGACCATGCCCACATTGCTCATGGGCTGGTCTTGAGCCGCCGCGCAAGCGCTGCTGAACGCGAGGTGGCACTGGGGTTGCTGCGCCATGGGCGAGACGCCGTAGCACGGCACGGAAATCTCGCTGAAGCGACGGCGGCGGATATCCGGATCGCCGAATTGACAGCCCAGGCGGGAGAGGTTCACGGCGCGATCCAAAGTGCGCGCAGCATTGTCGATCAGCTCTTTGAGAACGGCGAAATGCTCGTGCGCGGTGCCGCCACCGCCGCGTTGGTGGACACCCTGCTAGGCAGGGGATCGGACGCCGACGTGCAGGAAGCGGCGGCGGCCATCGAACGGTTGGCCGCCGTGCTAACCGACCCCGGATTCGTCCTGAACGAGATCCCGCTGCTGCGGATGCGCGCACTGCTGGCCCAGGCGCACGGGGACGAGACCGCCTACCGCAAATATCGGGATCGCTACCGCGCGATGGCGGCATCGCTTGGCTTCGAGGGGCACATGAAGTGGGCCGAGGCGATGACATGACGGCGGCTGCTCCTTCGGGGGTGGTGACGTTCCTGTTCACCGATGTGGAGGGTTCGACCCGTCGGTGGGAGGCCGACGCCGATGCGATGCGGGCAGCACTCGCCGCGCACGACGAAGTATTGCGTTCGGCGATTGAGGCGCACGGCGGCTTCTTGTTCAAGCACACCGGTGATGGGGTGTGTGCCGCGTTCGCCTCGCCCAAGTGTGCGATCGATGCTGCCATCGCCACACAGCGCGTGCTGGAGTTGCCGGTGCGGATGGGGCTGGCGACCGGGGAGGCCGAGCTGCGAGACGGGGACTATTTCGGTGCGGTGCTCAATCGTGCCGCGCGGGTGATGGCAGCCGGACATGGCGGTCAAATCCTGCTCGACGGCACCACTGCCGGGCTTTGCAGCAGCATTGACATGATTGCCTTGGGGCCACGGCGATTACGCGACATCGCGAAACCGGTCGAGGTGAGCCAGGTCCGGGCACCCGGATTGCGTACCGATTTTCCGCCGCTGAAGACGCTCGACGCAACGCCGGGAAACCTGCGGCCTTCGGTCACTACCCTGATCGGCCGCGACGACGACGTTCCCGTGATCGAAGCGGCAGTGCGCACGCACCGGTTGGTGACATTGGCGGGCGTGGGTGGCGTTGGCAAGACCCGGCTTGCGGTGGAAGTCGCGACCCAGTTAGCCGACGAATTTGTCGACGGGGTCTGGTTCTTCGAGCTGGCGGCGGTCGCTGATCCTGCTGCGGTACCCGATGCGGTGGCAGCGGTGTTGGGAATCACTCAACAACCCGGCAAGAGCGTCGGCGAGTCGGTGGCTTCGGCTTTGGAGGGCCGGGTGCGGCTGTTGGTGTTCGACAACTGCGAGCACGTCGTTGACAGCGTCGCCGATCTAATCGCAGCGATCCTCGCGGCCTCGGCCACCGTGACGATTCTGGCCACCAGTCGTGAAGGAATCGGTGTCGCTGACGAGCAGTTGTGGCGGGTGCCTTCACTGGACGTTGGTGCGGCGGCGGAGTTGTTTGTCGAACGCGCTCAAAGCATGGTTTCGGACCCGTTGGCCAATGAGGCGACCGCCGTCGAGGATGTTTGTCGTCGCCTCGACGGGATCCCCTTGGCGATCGAGTTGGCGGCCTCGCGGATGGCATCGATGACCGCCGCAGAGGTGCGTGATCGTCTTGATGACCGCTTCAAACTGCTGGTTGGATCACGACGCGGATTGGAGCGCCACCAGACACTGCGTCACGCGATGGCGTGGTCTTACGACCTGCTCGATGACGCCGAAAAGACAGTGCTGCAACGCTGTTCGGTGTTCGCCGGTGGATTCGACCTCCGAAGCGCCTGCGCGGTAGCCGGATCCGGTGACCTCGACGAGTATGTCGTCCTGGATCTTCTCGACGCCCTGGTGCGCAAGTCGCTGCTCATAGCGGATCGCTCGTCTGGGCATACACGGTTTTCGATGTTGGAGACGATCCGCCAGTTCGGTGAAGAGCAACTCGTGGCGGGCGGTGCGGCGGAAGAAGTTCGTACCGCGCATGCCCACCACTTCGGTGGAAAAGAAGCCGACATCCTCGCGCTGTGGGACAGCCCCCGACAGCGGGAGGCATACTCATGGTTGACGGGCGAGATGCCCAACCTGCGCACGGCGTTCCGCTGGGCCGCCGACCACAACGACCTCGATACTGCGGCGACCATCGCCCACTATGCGGCATTCGTAGGTTTCTGGGGCGAACAACACGAACCCATCCGGTGGGCCGAGGAACTCATCGAACCCGCACGCGCTGTCCAACACCGGCGCTTGGCCCAGCTCTACGCCATGGCGGCGCTCTGCTTCACGTCCGGAAGGATCGACGCCGCCGTCGGTTATGCCGGGGCTGGCCAGGAAGCCGTCACCAGCGGACGCTTCGACGAAGTCCGCAAGGACGCCGAAGCTTCGATCGGCAGCCCGTACTCAGCCATAGGAGAGCTTGGGCGGTGGGTTGAGTGGTGCCGCACCGTGATTGCGCGCCGCTCGGGCACGAATGTCCACGCTCAGGCATTGTTGGCCATCGCGCTGAAGATGGCCGGTGCCGATGACGAGGCAGCAGCGGCCTCGGATGAGCTCCTTGCCGCCGCCGACACCACCGACAACCCCAACCTCGCCGCGTGGGCGTTGTTCGCGTACGGGATGGCCCGCCGCGACGTGGCTCCCGCCGCCGCCTATGAGGCCCTCCGTCGGGGCCTGACAATCGCTCAAGACAGTGGCAGCCGACAGACGGAGTCGAGCATTGCGGGTATGTTGTCTCTCCTTGCCATCACCCACGGTGAGCCCGCCGACGCCCTCGACTACGTGATCCTGCCGATCCGGTACTACTACGATTCCGGCAGCTTCTTCCTGCTGCCTAACGCGCTAGCCGTCCCAACCCTATTGCTCGACCGGCTCGGACACTACGAACCGGCCGCCACCATAAGTGGATTCGCCGTCACGACCCACACTCGGTCGATCGCTCCAGAGGTGGATGTTGCCGTCGCCCACCTCCGTGAGGTCCTCGGCGACCAAACCTACGAATCGCTCGCCCGTAAGGGTGAGACGATGACCACCGCCGCCATGGCGAACTACGCACTCGACCAAATCGACCAGGCCCGAGCAGAACTGAACGCTGTCTCGGAATAGACCACATACG
Organism: uncultured Actinomycetota bacterium; assembly: GCA_963786995.1. Lineage (GTDB taxonomy): Bacteria > Actinomycetota > Actinomycetes > Mycobacteriales > Mycobacteriaceae > Mycobacterium. Next base: position 214,450 of record CAWBBH010000018.1, read on the forward strand.
AGACAATCCTGGGTCGGACGCCCGGCATGCTATTTCGCCTGGTGAAAGCGTCTCAATAGTCTGTCTCGGCTCCCGTTGCGCCCCTGGCGGAAAGATTCCATGGTGTTCAGTCAGAACTTTTGGTCGACTCGCCGCAAAATGTTGGCGAGAAGGATCGCGGAGTTGGGCTACTCGTCAGGCGGTCTGACCAGTTCGCGGGCGGCGAGGTCTCCGTGGCGACGAGTCCCGAGGCGGTTGGCGACCTGATCCTGAACGCGCTACCCGAGACTGCGCCGACCGCCGACGACCCCGATTACGTCTCCTGGTTCGCCCACACTGATGAAGATTGTCGACGCCATCGCGCAGCTGCCCGTCGCCTATGCCGATTACTTCGATGAAAGCGGCGGATGGGAAATCGGCTGGGGCAGCGGCATCCGGTACCCTCACCCACCTGCACCTCCTCCCGACACGAAGCCTCGATGAGGAAGAGGAGGGCGTTGTGAGCCACGTGTGCCGTCGCCGCTAAAGCCCTGCCGTCGAGAGACCAGGATCGCGTCAGGGGTAGTTGGAGAAGCTGAGCTCATCGCGGTCAGCTGATATTGGGACAGAATTAACTTCGCAGGCGAAATACGCCGGTTCGATTCCCCGTCAACGGCCCCACTGTTTCCGCAGGTCGGCCTTTTTCTTTGTGTTGCGCCGCACGGTCACCAACGGGTGTCGGTCCGAGTCTCATCGCAGGTCAGTACGCGAGGGCGCGATCTTACTAGCTGCCCGCGTCGCCGCCGGTGTGCGCCAAGCCTGATGGATCTGAAGACCCTCGGCCTAAGCGATGTCACGATGGCTGCGTGGCTGATGGACGTGTGCGCTATGCACGCAACGGCGACGTGCGCCCGGCCTACCGGGTTTTTGGCGACTCGGGGCCCGTCCTTGTCGGGTGGTCATCGGTTCCGGAATCGCCTTCGCCAACCGCGGCGTGCAAACACCCAAGGGCGTACCGGACGATTGGCAGCTTTACGCAGTCTCCAGCTCGCGTTCGCGGCTGAACGCGGCCAATTCTTCGCGCACGGTGATTTATAGCTTGACCCGAGCCGCAGCACGCTGGGTGGCACCGCCGCTCAGCAGAACGCGGCCGCGAGGATGTTGATGGCATCGACACCTTTGGCGTATCCGCAGGTTGCTGCGCTTTGTTTCGCGTATTTTCGCGTCGTCAAATCCGCATTTTCGCAGTTCAGCGCCATTTCTGAGCCGGGTTTGATTCCCGGCAGCTCTACAAAGAAGAAGCAGGTCAGGGCATGTGAGCCCTGACCTGCTTCTTTCCTAGCCGTGGCTACCCGGTCCGTATGGGCCGAAGAAGTGGCATCCAACCGGGTTGGTTGCGCAATAAGAGCCCGGCGCAGGTGGTGCGGGCGGCGGAGGCGGCGTCCGGCCGGGTGGCGAACCGATCCAGTAATAGTCGAAGTCGGCGGGCGCGCCGGTGTTGATGTCCGTTACTTTGACGTTGCCTTCGCCCTTGGGGACGTACCACCAGTCGTGGCAGACGTTCATGTCCCAGTCGAAAGCCACCGTCGGCGGAGCCGGCAAGGGTTGTCCTGGGCACCAGGTTCCCTGGGGATTCTCGGCGGCGGCAGAACCTGCCCCCAGTCCCAAACCCGCCGCCGTGATGGCGCCCGAGGCCAAAGCCCCGGCGACGATGTGTCTCATGACCTTCGTGGTTCTCATGCTGTTTCCTTTGTCCGTCGCGGCTCCCCGAAGCCACTTGTCCTGTTGTGTTTGCTGACAGTTGACGCTGTAGTTAATTTTCCCGGTAGTGCAGGACAATTTAACTTTGCCGAGGTTGCTACCGATCCCAATTTCGGCAAATTTGACGGCTTGCGCTACCCGGCTCATCCGAGAAGCAACGCGAGCGGGAGTACCAGCAACAGCGAGTCGATCCGGTCGAGCAGACCGCCGAAGCCCGGCAGCCATGCCCCGGCATCCTTGACCTGAGCCTGCCGCTTCACCATCGATTCGAGGAGGTCGCCGAACACACCGCCGAAGGCGACAGCGATGACCAACCCGATCGAAATCGTGCCGAGCAGCGTGAGAACGAGAACTGCTCCTGCGACCGCGCCGGCCAACCCGCCGACCGTCTTGTTCGGGCTCAGCGGCGACAACGGCCGACGCGCCCACGCGAACCGGCGCAGACCCTTGCCGCCGCACCACGCGGCGACGTCGGTGACCGCGACGGCGAAGAACAGCAGGAACGCTTGCGGCCACAGCACAACCAGCAGAGACAAGGACCAGCAGATCCACACCGCACCGAACGCGGTGTATGCGGCACGCCGGGTGCCATCGTGGACGTCACCGGCGAGCACCGACGGCAGCGCAGAGACAAGGATGGCGACCGGCGCGAGCGCCATGAGTGCCGACGGGCGCAGCCACGCGGCCAACGGAAACACCACCGCCAACGCCACCAGCAGCCCCGTGTCGGCTCTGCTCAGCTTCACCAGGCGTGTGTATTCGAGCACTGCGATGACGGCCAGCGCGGCGGCCAGCACCGCTGTCGTGCCCGCGCCGATCCAGAACGGAAGGCCGACGACCATGGCGATCATCGCCCAGGTGGTCCACTTCTGAATCAGCTCCCGCCGCCGCGACGCTGCGACCGCGACTCCGGCGATCGCCAGTATCGACACAGTCACCCACATGTAGAACACCGATCGTCCGTACAGGTGGAGGCTCAGCGGACCCAGCTCGACGTCGAGCGACATCCGCCGATCGAAGCCAACGATCGACTGGTAGCACGCCCTCAGGCCCTCGGAGAAGTAGACCGCGAGCACGCCAAAAGCGCCGAGCGCGAACATGGTCGGGGTCATCCGCATGCGGCCCGTCGTCGGCACTGGGCTGACTGAGTGATCGCTGCGCGCAACGGTGGTGAGGCTGGTCAACGGGTCACGTCCTTGGTAGCAGGGGCACTGTCGTAGAAAAGATCGCACCCTGCTCTTGCGGCGTCCTTGCGTCTACCTTGCGTACTTGGCGGCGGCCTTGCGGCGCATCTTCCACCGCGCGATGCCGGCGTAGCACACCGCCAGCACGCCCAGCATGGCGATGTTGAAGGACCACGCCGAAGCAGTGTGCTGCCAATGCGCGTCCTGCGAAATACCGACGACCAGGTTGGTCAGGTCAGCCGTCGACGCCGTCGCGGCGAAACCCCAACGCGCCGGGGTGAGCCACGAGAGCGCATCGAGCAGTGGCCGGCCCGTCACCGGTATGAAGCCGCCCGCGAGCACCAACTGTGCGGTGAGCACCGCCGCCAGCAGCATGATCACCTGATCGCTGGTCTGCGCCACCGCCGACACGAGAAGCCCGAGGATCGCGGCCACCACGCACGTCGCTGCAACGCCGACGAACAGCTCGAACGTCGGGCTGCCGAGCACTGCTGCCTGCGCGGGCGCCGGCTTACCGATCCCTGGCGCCGTGACGGCCAGCACCAGCACGGCGGATTGAACGATCGCCACCATGCCGAACACGGCGATCTTCGCCAGTAGATACGCAGACGCCGAGAGCCCGACGGCCTGTTCGCGGCGGAAGACGGCGCGTTCGCCGATCAGGTCACGAACCGTCAGCGTGGTGCCCATCAATATCGCGCCGAAGTTCAGCAACGCCACGATGTGCTTCGGCTCGAACGGAGACGAACCGTCGGACGGAGGCTTGCCGAAACCGGCATCGCCGGCCACCGTCAGCGGCAGCAGACCGACGATGAACGGCAGCAAGACCAGGAGGAGGAAGTGGCCGCGGTCGGCGACGAGGAGCCGCATCTGACGGCGCGACAGCGTGGAGAACTGGCGCCACAGGCTGGTGTGGCCGGGGGCATCGACCGTGACCGCTTTCCCGGCGGATGTGGGGACCCCAGTCTCGACGACACGTCCGTTGCGTTCGAGGTAATGCCGATGGGCTGCATCGGGATCGGCGCCGATGGCGGTGAAGATATCGGCCCAGTCGGCGCTGCCCATCGCCTGCCCGATCTCGCTAGGCGGCCCGCAGAATGCGGTCTTCCCGCCCGGTGCAAGCATCAGCACCTGATCGCAGACGTCCAAGTAGGCCAACGAATGCGTGACCACCACGACGACGCGGCCGGCGTCGGCCAGCTGTCGCAGCATCGTCATCACCTGCTGGTCGAGCGCGGGGTCCAGCCCGGTGGTGGGCTCGTCGAGGATCAGCAATGCCGGACTGGTCAGCAGTTCCAACGCGACCGAAACCCGTTTGCGCTGACCGCCGGACAGCCTGTCCACCCGGGTATCCGCGTGCGGCGTGAGGTCGAGTTCGTCGAGCAGCTGCGCGATCACCAGCGCTCGGTCCTGCTTCGTGGTGTCGCGCGGCATCCGAAGTTCTGCCGCGTAACCGAGGGCCTGCTTGACGGTGAGCTGCCGATGAACCACATCGTCCTGCGGCACCACACCGATACGGCTACGCAACGACTCGTACTCGGCATGGATGTCGTGGCCGTCGAACGATACCGTGCCGCGGTCGGGCCGGGCGCCGCCTGCGATGGCGTTGACGAATGTGGACTTGCCCGAACCTGACGGTCCGATCACCGCGGTGAGGGATCCCGGCGTCGCACGGAGCGAGATGTCCTGCAGCAGTGTGCGATTGTCGTCGACTGTCACGCTGATGGCGCGTACCTTGAGACCACCTTTCGTGGCGGCGGCTGTCGTTCGGCGGATCAGCGTGCCACCTATGAAAACCAAGTCGACGTTGGCGATCGTGACGACATCGCCTTCGGTCAAGAAGGCGGCGTCGATCCGGCGGCCGTTGACGAACGTGCCGTTCACGGTGCCGGCGTCCTGAATGTGAACTCCCTGCGCAGTCGACACCAGGGTGGCGTGATGCGCGGCGGCCAACACGTCCGGGATGACGATGTCGTTGTTGGAGGCGCGGCCCACGGTGGTCGTGCCTGCCGGCGACGCGTCGCGGGACATCGAATCGCCATCGTGGCCGAGTTCAAACGTCAGCGGGAGGCCGTCGGGGTCGCCGACGTGGATGGTCTGCCCGTGGCGGATGTCTGCGGCCTGCACCGGCCGTCGCGCGACGAATATCCCGTTCCTGCTTCCGTTGTCGATCGCGACCCATTGACCGTCGAGGTACCGAAGCACCGCGTGAGCCCGGGAGATACCAGGGTGCATGAGGCGAATGTCGGCCCGGATGTCGCGCCCGATCACCACGTCCCGGCCCGGCGCGAAGGTCTGCGTCCAGCTGCCGAAGTTGACGGTGATCGTGGCGGGCAGGGGTCGGTTCATCTGCATGCCTTGCGGGTGTGCGACCGGGTGCTCAAGCTGCGAGTACATAGCAATTCATCTCCTGTGGTGCGACGTCGTCCCGCAAAGCGATGACCTGTTCGCGCAGTTGCTCCGGCGAGACGCTCGCGGGATCGACGGGTTCGCCGATGCGGACCCGCATCGGGGCGGGGGAGAAGCGTCCGCCCTTGGGCAGCACATCGCCGGTGCCGAGGACGGCGACCGGGACGATCGGTACTCCGCATTCGCGGGCCAATCGCACTGCGCCGGAACGGAATCTGCCGACCTCTCCGTTGGTCGAGCGGGTGCCCTCGGGATAGATGACGACGGTGCGCCCGGCTTTCAACGCGGGGCGGGCCGCTGCCAGCAGGGCCGCGTAGCTGCCGTCACCCGACCGCCGCACCGGCAGCACGCCGATGAGCGAGGTGGCCACGATACGGCGCACCGGCACGTCGAACCAGTAGTCCGCCGCCGCCCCGAATACGGGCTGGGCCGTCGACGGTAGCGCTGCCAGCAGCACGGCGGTGTCGGCGTGTGAGGTGTGGTTGGCGACGACGACACACCCGCCCGAGCGGCGCCAGCGACCGGTCACCGTCAGCCCACCCGACAGCGCGCATACGAACTGCCACAGCCGGTGGCGCAGCAGGCTCGAGATCGCAGCGGTGATCATGCCGCCACCCGCCCCAGCGCCGGCAGCGGTTCTGTGACCAGCAGTGCGAGCACGTCGGCGCGTTGCGGCTCGTTGCGCTGAAGTGCCAACTCGCGGCGTGCGGCCCGCAGTCGCAGCACGGTCGTGAGCAGCGAGCCGTTCACGATCTGCATCAGCAGCACGGGCATGATGACCGGGAACGCGGTGGCCAGCACCACGAACACGCAGCGTTCGGTCTTGCCCAACGGTCCGCCGTTGCGCCGTTCGGCGCCGGCGGCCGCTGCGGCCAGAGACGCGAATGTGGGCAGCGTCGCTGCCAACGCGGCGATCAGCATCTGGATCACCGGCCACGACAACCAGTCCAGCCCGGGGCCGTTCTGCCGTGCCGCCCACACCGCCAGGCCCGCGAATGCCAACAGATCCGACGCGCGGTCGCCGATTTCGTTGACGACGAATCCCCACGGTCGGCTCACCCCGCGGGCGCGGGCCACCGCCCCGTCGAGGTTCGCGCCGGCCAGCCGCATCGCAAGGAACAGCGCCGCCAGCGGCCAGCATCCCAGCGCGACGGCCGCGCCGGCCGCGCCTGCCGCGACCACTCCGGCCGCGGTGAAGACGTCTGGTGACACCCGATGCGTCACGGCGGCATTGACGATCGGCGTCAGCCGTTTCGTGTACCACGGTTTGAGCATGTACAGGCCGTTCACTTGCCCCAATCCTTTCGTTGGTCGGCCCGTCTTGGCCGGTCACGAAAAGATTGCAGCGGAGGCCTTACGGCCGTCTTGCGGAATTCTTGCGGAACGCCGACCGGCGTGGTCAGCCGTCAGTCGAGGCCGGTCTGGAAGGTGAACTCGTGGGCACCGATCTTGATCCGGTCACCGTCGGTGAGGTGAGCCGTGGTGTGAACCCGCTGCCCCTCGACCTCGACACCGTTGGCCGACCGCAGGTCGATGATCAAAAAGCTGGACCCCGTATCCATGACCGCGGCGTGGTGGCGGCTGACGTAGGAGTCGTTGATGACGATCTCGTTGTCGGCGTCTCGACCGATTCGGGTTGCGGTGGCACGCAGCCGATGAAGATGTCCCTCGGCGTCTCGCAGTCCGGCAGCGGCGGACTCTCCGTCGGCCGTGCCGCGGTCTCGTATCCGGGTCCTGGTGTGAGCGATGGCCGTGTCTTGCGCTGCCCTTTTGATGTCGAGTGGCTCCTGTCGCAGGATTCGCTCGTGAAGAGCGTTTATCGTCGGGCCCGGGTCGATGCCGAGTTCGTCGGCCAGCGCGGTCTTCAGGCGTCGGTACGAGTCGAGTGCATCGGATTGTCGTTCGGTGACGTAGTACGCCGTGATGAGCTGCGCCCACAGGGGTTCGCGGTACGGGTGTCGAGCGGCGAGCGATTCAAGCTCCCCGATGATCGCGTATGCACGCCCGCAAGCGATTTCGGCCTCCGCCCGGGCGGTGTGGACCCACAGTTTGTCCTCGGTCACCGCGGTGGCGAACGGATCGACGAACGGGAAGTCGCGCAGATCGGCGAGAACCTCACCGCGCCACTCAGCCAGCGCGGCGGACAGGTGTCGGCTCGCCTGTTCGAAATGTCCTGCGGCTGCGGCCGCAAGCCCATGGGATTTCTCGGAGACGAATCGGCCGAGGTCGCAATCCGTGTCGGCGACGTTGAGCTGGTAGCCGGGCGGTGCACTGATCAACGCCCGAGCACTGTCGATTCCGGTCTCGCCGAGCAGGCGGCGCAGGGTGGAGACGTGGGAGTGGATGCTGGTGCGCGCCGCGGGTACCGGCGACTCGCCCCACACCGCGTTGATCAACGAATCTGTTCCGACCGGATGGTTCCGATTGACAATCAGCATGGCCAGCACGGCCCGTCGCTTGGCAGCGCCCAACGCCACAGATGTGCCGTTCACAGTCATCAGCAGCGGTCCAAGAACACCGAAGTTGAGACTGAGTTCCGCCATTCTTTTTGGGCCTTTCGGGTTGACTCGTAGTACGGCGTCTTATTTTGGCGTACTTGCCCCGACGTGCGCTGCGAAGCAGGCCGCTGATCGCCGACGCACGTGAAGTTCGATGGCTGTCACGGAGGCCCCTGTGCGTGTTTGCTGCCTTCTGACGCGTTGGTAAATTTCACCGGTTGTGTCTGGCAATTAAACTTCGTCAGCGTTGCTACCGATCCCGATTTCGAGATATTGAGGAGCTCGGCTTCTCGGCGCTGATGTCGACACCGCCAGGAGAGTCGCGGCTCGCCCGGATCGCAACTGTGACCGCATCGATGTCACGTTCGCGCTCGACCTGACTGAGGTAGGCGCTCGATACTTGCGACATTCGTGCGAGTCGCGAGGGGACAACCGCGAAAGTTCGCGCTGGGCACGAATATAGGAGCCGATCGTCTCCTTGCCGGGATACCATTTCTCGTCAGGCATCGAATCATCGTTGATCTTGTTGACGGCGTGCCACGATCAGCCTGCTATCTAAGTCGCGGAAACGTTTCCGTGCGCCGGTCGAGACTTCGACGGAAAAGCAGCCGACAGCACCTAAGACCCACGTTCAGCGGTCCAACTTGTGCCGCGAACTTGTTGCGGCTCACATGAATTTGGCGACCCGGAATTTCGACGTGTGCGATGCTAATACCGGTTCTTCAACCGATTCAGTACACGGAGCCCGACATGAAAGAGCTTACCGACCAGGACGAGAACGCAATCTTAGATCTATTTCTTGGGATGTATTTCTTCCAATTCCTGGCTTCCGCAGTCGAGCTCGACCTTTTCACGTTGCTCTCGGCCTCGCCGGGCCTCACGCGAGAAGAACTTGCCGAGCGCCTGAACCTCGAGAACCAGCCCGCGCGCATCCTTCTGCTCGGCTGTGGCGCGGTCGGTCTGCTCAGAAAGGAGGGCGCGCGATACTTCAACACGTCAGGCGCGGAGCGGTTCTTTTCCAAGGCAAACCCGGCGAACATGGTGCCCGCGGTGCGAATGGCGAACCACATCCAATATCGGCCCATGGCGCGATTCACCGAGGCGCTCAAGACCAACACCAACGTCGGTCTGCAGGAGATCCCGGGAACTGCACCGAACCTCTATATGCGTCTCGCGGAAAACCCCGAGTTGGAGAAGATCTTCCACGAGATGATGAGTCTCGTATCGTTAGGGACCGCGGCCTTCCTCGCGGAAGCGATCGACCTGTCGCGTCACCGCAGGTTCTTGGATGTGGGCGGTGGCGAGGCCATGAACGCCATCGCCCTGGCGGGCCGCTGGCCTGAGCTGCACGTGACCGTACTGGACCTTCCGACAGTCGCAGAGACCACCCGCGCCCGTCTGACGGAGCAGGGGATGGCCGAGAGGGTCACGGCGGTCGGCGGAGACTGTTTCACAGAGGAGCTCCCCGGAGAATTCGACGCGATTTTGTTCTCGCGGTTCCTCGGGATCTGGTCCGAAGAGAAGATCCGCGGTTTGCTCGCGAAGGCCGCGCGGGCACTTCGGCCCGGCGCGAGCCTCTATGTGATCGATGCGCTACAAGACGACGACGAAATGGGGCCGCCCTTCGTGGCGCACCTTAGCGCCTACTTTCTGACGCTCGCCTCCGGCGAGGGAATGATCCGAACATGGACCGAATGGACGGGCTGGCTGGAGGAAGCCGGATTCGAGTCCTTCTCGCGCCGTCCCCTCCCCGGCGGCATGTCGGAGTTCCTCATCGAGGCCGTGAAAGTGTAGGCGGCGCCATGAGCAAGAGCGATCCATCCGGCGGCGACGGCAGAGAGGACGTGCCACGCGCCGTGGTACTGCCAGAGACTGTCGGGTCGGCACAGCGGCGACCCGGAGCGGCCTGCGGCATAGGCGGCCAGCCCCAGCGCGAAGACCCCTGCTGCTGGCGCCCATACCGACCGCCACTGCCGGCGCCCGGTCCAGACAAGCCCGGCGGCGTACAACGCTCCCACGGTGAGGATGGGCCAGTCGTGGGCCAGGCCAGCCCATGACGGCTGGGGCCCGTGGAAGACGACGCTGCCGGCCCCGACGGCCACGAGCGCCACGCCCGCAGTCCCAGCCAGCGGTGCTTTCAACCGTATTGCCCAGCACAGCACGGCGATCCCAGCGGCGACGTAGGCCAGGCTGGTGACGGCCAAGACGGGCTGCGCCAGCGCGCCGTCAACGATGCGCTCGCAGTCCGAGTGACCGAAACCTGCGGGAGCGCTCAAGACCTGCATGGGCGACCCACGGTAGCGCGCATCGCTCCGCGAGTTCGAGAGCCGGTCCCTCGAATTGCGGCAATCGGCAACCGCCAACCGGCAAACTTGGTCTCTTGATGTCATTGCGGAGCGTCCGCCTGAGCGCGTGCGCGGGCCGAACGTGGTCGGGCCTCACGGCGGCATTGGTTCTCGGCGCGCTGCCTGCGGGGCTGGCGTTTCCCGCGCCATCGTGGTGGTGGCTGGCGTGGTTCGGCTTTGTTCCGCTGCTGTTGGTGGTGCGCGCCGCGCCGACCGCTCGAGGGGCGGCCGGGCGGGCGTGGTGCGGTATGGCCGGCTACATACTGGCCACCCAGTACTGGCTGTTGCCGAGTGCGGGACCGCTGCTCATCGTGCTGGCCATCGGACTTGGCGCGTTGTGGCTGCCATGGGGGTTCGCCGCCTATCTGCTTCTGCGCGAACCGATTACGACCCCCGGGACTCTCGCGGCCATGGTGGTGTTGCCGAGTGCGTGGGTAACGGCCGAAGCCGTGCGGTCCTGGCCGAGCTTGGGTGGTCAATGGGCAACGCTTGGCGCGTCGCAATGGAATCAGCCGGTAACGCTGGCCTCGGCTTCACTCGGCGGTGTCTGGCTCACCAGTTTCCTGATCGTCGCCGCGAACACCGCGATCGCCTGTGTGATCCTCAACCGGCGCTTCTCCGGCCGCGTCATCGCCGCAACGGTGGCAGTGGCATGTGTGGGACTCGGCCCGGCATGGTTCTGGGCGGGACCGGCGCCTCCGGCCGGGTCGACGGTACGGGTGGCGCTCGTTCAGCCGGGCAATATCGAGGACTCCGCCGCCCGTCAGGCGGCCGGCGAAGCGCTGACCGCGGCTCTGGCGGGCCGCCGACTCGACCTGGTCGTTTGGGGTGAGAGCAGCGTCGGGGTCGATCTCAGCAGCCAGCCGGAGGCGATGACGCGATTGGCGGACCTGTCCCGGCGGGTCGGCGCGGACCTGCTCGTCAACGTCGACGCCCGTCATCGCACGGGCGGAATTTACAAGTCGTCGATTCTCATCGGGCCGAACGGATCGCGCGGCGCCTACTCGAAGACGCGGCTGGTGCCATTTGGCGAGTACGTACCGCTGCGGCCGCTGCTCGGATGGGCCACCCGGCACACCAAGGCGGCGGCCGAGGACCGACAACGCGGCAGTGGCCAAGTCGTGTTGCACACCGGACGGCTGGCGGGAAGCGACCCGGAAATGCTTGGCGAAACACTCGCCATCGGACCGCTGATCAGTTTCGAGGCAACCTTTTCCGACCTTCCCCGCCACGTGGTGCAACGGGGCGCGCAACTGCTGGTGTATCAGAGTTCCACCTCCTCGTTCCAGGGAACTTGGGCACAGCCGCAGTTGGCCAGCCAGGCCGCGGTGCACGCCGCGGAGGTGGGCCACCCGGTAGTGCACACCGGTTTGTCAGGGGTCAGCGCGGCCTTTGACGCACGGGGCCGACAACTTGCCTGGTACGCCGCCACCGAACGCGGCGCGATCGTGGTAGATGTGCCGCTCGGATCACATACCACCGCATTCCAGCGGCTCGGGAATTGGGTGTGGGGGTTGGCGTTTTCGATCCTCGCCGGCGCAGGCGTCGTAGCGACCATGCGGTCTCGGAGCCGACCGACGTCTGCTGGCTGAGAAGGGCGTCAGCTCACGGCGTGTGAACGATCGCTACATCGGACTTGAATCCGGTATTGACCCTGTCGCAGACTGCGGTGGCGAGGTCATGACAACCGAAAGTGAGACGGTCTCGGGTGGTGTCCGGTTCGGTGACGACGACCCCGACTAGTGGGGGGCCTCGGCCAAGGGCGCTCGCGACCATTTTGCACGGCATGCGTGGCACCCCGTTCGTCTATCAAGGCGAGGAACTCGAAAATGACGAACTACCCGTTACGCAATCCGCAGGAGGCACGCATCCGTTCTCTGGTGACTCCACAATGAATCGGCATGAGCGTGACCGCGACGAATCCGGCCGGCCCAGGAGCGGTCGACCTCGCGACGCCCTCGGTCGACCACTTCCGCTGGGCAGCGAAGGCGTTCCACGCATTCCGGATGACCTCGAGTTGCCGCCGGCCGAAACCCTGGCCTTTGCTCAAGATCTGCTGGACCGGGGCCTGGCGTTCAACGCGCACGAAGTGCTCGAGGCCGCATGGAAGAACGGCCCGGACGACGAGAAGGAACTGTGGCGAGCACTGGCCCAGCTCGCGGTCGGCATCACCCATGTCCAGCGCGGCAACGGCGAGGGGGCGGTCGCCGTACTTCGCCGCGCGTGGGCGGGCCTTACCCTCGACGGCACGGCGCCGTACGACATCGACGTTGCAGGCTTGGCCGACTACGCGGACGTGCTGATCGACGACCTCGCAGCGAATGCCGCGATCACACCGGAACGCCTGAGACCGCGTCTGGTCCGCGAGTGAGTATGAAAGGAGCTCGCGAATGCGCATTGTCGTTATTGGAGGCGGCCCCGCTGGTGTGTCCGCCGCCCTGCACGCCGCTGAGCTAGGCGCAGAGGTCACGCTGATCGAGCGGGGGCGTGTCGGCGGCACCGCCTTCAACAGCGGCCCCGCGCCGGTGCGAACCCTCGCTCGGGCCGCGCGCCTGGTCAGGGACTGGAGTTCGTGGGAGGCGTTCGGGCTTCGCGGGCCGCGGCCCGAGGTCGACCTCGCCGCTACCTTGTCCAACGCCCAGCGGGTGGCCGCCTACCTCCATGAACGGAAGCGCATCGCCGACCACATTCGCTCCGCGGGGGTCGACCTCGTCGAAGAGGCCGGCGATGCCCGGTTCGTCGACGCCCACACGGTCGCTTCGCCCGACGGCCGCACGTGGACCGCGGATCGGGTGATCATCGCCGTTGGCGGCAGGGCGGGGCGACTATCCATCCCGGGGGCCGAGCTCGGCCTGACCTACGAGGACGTGCGCAGCGTGACCGCTCTGCCCGAGCGGGTTTGCGTCATCGGCGGGGCCGACACGGGCTGCCAGCTCACGTCGATTCTGGCCGATTTTGGCTGCGACGTAACGCTCGTCGAGTATTCGCCGCGGATCGTCTCGCGTGCGGATGTCGATGTCTCGGTCGCGCTCGAACACGCTTTCCGGGGGCGTGGCATCGAGGTCATCACCAGCGCCGCGGTCCACCGACTCGAGGCGCTCAAACCCGGTGTGCGCGTTCAGTACCGAGTAGGCGACGAGTCGCGAGTGGTCGACGTGGACGCCGTGTTCTTCGCCGTCGGCTGGCCGGGCAACGCCGACCTCGTCGACGCCGCCGCTGCCGGCGTCGTGACCGAGCGTGGCTACGTGACGGTCGACGCGTTCGCGGCCACGAACGTCCCCCACATCTTCGCGGCCGGCGACGTCGATGGAAACAGCATGCTCGTCAGCAGCGCGACCATCGAAGGCCGCGTCGCCGCCGAGAACGCGGTGCTCGGCCCGCGTCGTCGAGTCGGGCATGAGATCGTTCCCGCCGGCAGCTTCACCGATCCCGAGTACGGCAGCGTCGGGCTCACCGAGGAGAAGGCCCGCAGCCGCTACGACTGCGTCGTCGCCGTGGCCCGCTATGAAGACATGCTGCGACCCGTCGCTGACGGACAGCCGGAAGGGTTCTGCAAACTCATAGTCGAAACTGCCGAGCGGAGGATCGTCGGCGCTCACGTGTTCGGCGAGTACTCGGCAGAGGTGATCCAGATGGTCGCGGCCTGCATGGCGGCGGGAATGCGCGTCGAGGACGTTGCAGAGCTTCAGTTCGCCTTCCCCACCTTCACCGAGGGAGTCAGTCAGGCTGCCCAGATGGTGGTCAATCAGCTCGGCGTCCGTCCGATGTCCCGACTCTGGAGCAACTTGGGCGCTACGCCGTCAGTCCTGGAATGACGTCGCGCCGCCCGCTTTTCGGCAGATGACGAGCGCCTCGATGTAGTCCCAGCGATAGCGGTCGGGGGCCTCCGCGACGCGCTCCTCGAGCTCTTCGAGGAAGGCGGAGAGGAGGTCGGCCGCGCGTGCCTCGCCCTCGCGTGCAAAGGCCCGAAGGAGGAGCGGTCCTCCCCATGCGGCCACGCTCTTGACGTAATCCCGTGCGAACACCGCGGAATCGTCGCGCCAGTAGGGATTGTCGAGACGGAAAAGCTCGATGCTCTCGAGCTTCAGACCGGCGAAACTCCCGCCGCCTGCTTCGAAGGGGGCCCGAAATTCGTTGAGCGTGCGCGACCAGACCGGAACGACGGCCGCCGTGACGGTCGCGCCGCCGATGCGTCCGGCGCGGCGCCACTCGGCGAGTAGCAGGTTCATGTCCCCGACGATCTCGACGTAGAGGCCCGTCCTGTCCGGGCATGCAGCGGGGGAGGCCGGGATGGCGGCGATGAACCACCCCCCGGGCGCCAGCTCGGTTGCGCGCATCTCGAGCATTCGCTCCCACTGCCGCTCCGCGGTGACGCGCCAGGCGAGTCGCTCGTCCTCGTCCACGTGGTCGGGGTAACCGGGAAACACTGAACCGGTGGAGGCCAGGCCGGCGGAGTCGGCCACCCAGTGCATGGTTGTACCGGTCACCGCCAGGTGCACTGTGCCCTGCGGAAAAGAAGGCGCCTGATGGAGAGGGATTCCGGCCATCGAAATGACCTGGGCGGGAGGCGGATTGCGATCGAGCGCACGCCTGCACGCCTCGCCGTGGGCCTCCGGCGAGGCGTAATGGGCGCCTGTGCCCGTGTCGGCGACCCCGGGACCGGACTCGCCTGGCGCAGGGATCACGACCAACGCTCCCTGGTTTTCAGCCGGGCCGAAAGCGTCCCGAAGGTGGGCGGCTGCGACCCGCCACGCGTTCGTCGGGAGATCAACGAGTGCGTAGATCAGCGGGCGGCCGTTGCGCTGCGTCACGAGAGCACGGATCAGGCCGTGAGAGTTCACGCCGTCGGCGGCGCCCAGATCGGCCACGCAGAGCACGGGCTCGGGCGCCAACTCCGCAGTGGCGGCCAGCACGGCCGGGTGGATCGCCTCGAAGGAGGCACGCTGCGAGAGGGCGTGCCGCGCGTAGTCGTCCGCCATGCTCACGAGCTCGGGGTTACGTGACGGCGTGGTGGTTCCCTCCGCGCGGCGCCGCCGCGGCCCGGTGGCGCGGGCCTATCGTCCCACAGTGCCGGCGCACCGGAGCGCGTCTGGAAAACGACGGACATGCCGATCGAAGCGTCTTGACGTCATGTCGTCGGCTGATAAGCCAACCTCACCATGCCGGATGCATATGTCGTCGCCGAGATCAGGCTCAGTCGAAGCGGGAGTTTGCCTGCGTGGAACGGCCTCACGCCGTCACCCCAGATGTAGGGATGTATCCAGAATCTCACCTCGTCGACGAGGTTCTGATGCGCAAGGTAGTTCGCGAATTCTCCGATTCCGTACAGAATCAGATCCCCGGAATAGCGCTTTTTCAGGGCCGCGACGTCGCTGGCGAGATCAGCGCCGAGCAGTTGTGCGTTCCATGTCAGCGGCTGCGTTAGGGTGCGCGACGCGACGTGTTTGGGCATCGGATTGATCAGGTCCGCCCAGTCGTCGTCCGATTCAGGCCAGAAGCCGGCAAGCTTTTCGTAGGTTTTTCGACCGAGGATGAGGGCGTCGGCCGCACGCAGTTGCGCAAGCCCGTCGGCCATCGCCAGCCCCGGCTCAAACCACCCCTCCAGGGGATCAATCACCGTCGTCATTTGCGCTGACACGATCAACCTGCCCATCGTGACACCTCCTCGTCTCGCCCTGCATATCGAGACTTAGTAGACGGCGTGAACTCATCGACCGAACATGGACCGTGCCGTCGGGTTGGTCAAAGTGCTGTTGGCTCGGTCAATACCGTTCGCGTTTCCGTAAGGCAATCTCGCGTACCGTCCCGTCGTTTCGCGTAGTCACGGTCAACGTTCGCGCGCCGGTCGAGACTTCGACGGAAAAGCAGCCGACAGCACCTAAGACCTACGTTCAGCGGTCCAACTTGTGCCGCGAACTTGTTGCGGCTCACATGAATTTGGCGACCCGGAATTTCGACGTGTGCGATGCTGATACCGGTTCTTCAACCGATTCAGTACACGGAGCCCGACATGAAAGAGCTTACCGACCAGGACGAGAACGCAATCTTAGATCTATTTCTTGGGATGTATTTCTTCCAATTCCTGGCTTCCGCAGTCGAGCTCGACCTTTTCACGTTGCTCTCGGCCTCGCCGGGCCTCACGCGAGAAGAACTTGCCGAGCGCCTGAACCTCGAGAACCAGCCCGCGCGCATCCTTCTGCTCGGCTGTGGCGCGGTCGGTCTGCTCAGAAAGGAGGGCGCGCGATACTTCAACACGTCAGGCGCGGAGCGGTTCTTTTCCAAGGCAAACCCGGCGAACATGGTGCCCGCGGTGCGAATGGCGAACCACATCCAATATCGGCCCATGGCGCGATTCACCGAGGCGCTCAAGACCAACACCAACGTCGGTCTGCAGGAGATCCCGGGAACTGCACCGAACCTCTATATGCGTCTCGCGGAAAACCCCGAGTTGGAGAAGATCTTCCACGAGATGATGAGTCTCGTATCGTTAGGGACCGCGGCCTTCCTCGCGGAAGCGATCGACCTGTCGCGTCACCGCAGGTTCTTGGATGTGGGCGGTGGCGAGGCCATGAACGCCATCGCCCTGGCGGGCCGCTGGCCTGAGCTGCACGTGACCGTACTGGACCTTCCGACAGTCGCGGAGACCACCCGCGCCCGTCTGACGGAGCAGGGGATGGCCGAGAGGGTCACGGCGGTCGGCGGAGACTGTTTCACAGAGGAGCTCCCCGGAGAATTCGACGCGATTTTGTTCTCGCGGTTCCTCGGGATCTGGTCCGAAGAGAAGATCCGCGGTTTGCTCGCGAAGGCCGCGCGGGCACTTCGGCCCGGCGCGAGCCTCTATGTGATCGATGCGCTACAAGACGACGACGAAATGGGGCCGCCCTTCGTGGCGCACCTTAGCGCCTACTTTCTGACGCTCGCCTCCGGCGAGGGAATGATCCGAACATGGACCGAATGGACGGGCTGGCTGGAGGAAGCCGGATTCGAGTCCTTCTCGCGCCGTCCCCTCCCCGGCGGCATGTCGGAGTTCCTCATTGAGGCCGTGAGAGTGTAGGCCGCCGTAAGGCGGTTCGACGGCGTTGCCGTCCTCCGCATCGGACAGCGGAGTTTCAATTCGTTCCCGAGCGATCCGTGTGTTGTTCATCAGCTGCGCATTGTCGGTTATGTTGGGCTACTTCGCTTTCCGCGACTTCAACAATGGCTCGGCCATGTGGATGCTGGCGATGTGGATCGCGGGCGTTGTGACGCTTGTCTGGCCGACCAGCTCCACTAGGAAGGGAAGCGCCGTCTCCAGGAATCGCTGGCGCCCAGCACTGCTGACCCACCGAGCTTCGTTGGAACACGGCCGAAGTCGTGCCCGAGGTCCGAGCACCAGTCCGGTTGCACCAGAACACCTTCGGCGATGCCGCTGGGTCAGCCGCGCTGCTTGATCCTCACTGCTTGGCCCGGCGCCATCGCAAGGGCGGCCCATCCGGCGGCGACGGCAGAGAGGACGTGCCACGCGCCGTGGTACTGCCAGAGGCTGTCGGGTCGGCACAGCGGCGACCCGGAGCGGCCTGCGGCATAGGCGGCCAGCCCCAGCGCGAAGACCCCTGCTGCTGGCGCCCATACCGACCGCCACTGCCGGCGCCCGGTCCAGACAAGCCCGGCGGCGTACAACGCTCCCACGGTGAGGATGGGCCAGTCGTGGGCCAGGCCAGCCCATGACGGCTGGGGCCCGTGGAAGACGACGCTGCCGGCCCCGACGGCCACGAGCGCCACGCCCGCAGTCCCAGCCAGCGGTGCTTTCAACCGTATTGCCCAGCACAGCACGGCGATCCCAGCGGCGACGTAGGCCAGGCTGGTGACGGCCAAGACGGGCTGCGCCAGCGCGCCGTCAACGATGCGCTCGCAGTCCGAGTGACCGAAACCTGCGGGAGCGCTCAAGACCTGCATGGGCGACCCACGGTAGCGCGCATCGCTCCGCGAGTTCGAGAGCCGGTCCCTCGAATTGCGGCAATCGGCAACCGCCAACCGGCAAACTTGGTCTCTTGATGTCATTGCGGAGCGTCCGCCTGAGCGCGTGCGCGGGCCGAACGTGGTCGGGCCTCACGGCGGCATTGGTTCTCGGCGCACTGCCTGCGGGGCTGGCGTTTCCCGCGCCATCGTGGTGGTGGCTGGCGTGGTTCGGCTTTGTTCCGCTGCTGTTGGTGGTGCGCGCCGCGCCGACCGCTCGAGGGGCGGCCGGGCGGGCGTGGTGCGGTATGGCCGGCTACATACTGGCCACCCAGTACTGGCTGTTGCCGAGTGCGGGACCGCTGCTCATCGTGCTGGCCATCGGACTTGGCGCGCTGTGGCTGCCATGGGGGTTCGCCGCCTATCTGCTTCTGCGCGAACCGATTACGACCCCCGGGACTCTCGCGGCCATGGTGGTGTTGCCGAGTGCGTGGGTAACGGCCGAAGCCGTGCGGTCCTGGCCGAGCTTGGGTGGTCAATGGGCAACGCTTGGCGCGTCGCAATGGAATCAGCCGGTAACGCTGGCCTCGGCTTCACTCGGCGGTGTCTGGCTCACCAGTTTCCTGATCGTCGCCGCGAACACCGCGATCGCCTGTGTGATCCTCAACCGGCGCTTGTCCGGCCGCGTCATCGCCGCAACGGTGGCAGTGGCATGTGTGGGACTCGGCCCGGCATGGTTCTGGGCGGGACCGGCGCCTCCGGCCGGGTCGACGGTACGGGTGGCGCTCGTTCAGCCGGGCAATATCGAGGATTCCGCCGCCCGTCAGGCGGCCGGCGAAGCGCTGACCGCGGCTCTGGCGGGCCGCCGACTCGACCTGGTCGTTTGGGGTGAGAGCAGCGTCGGGGTCGATCTCAGCAGCCAGCCGGAGGCGATGACGCAATTGGCGGACCTGTCCCGGCGGGTCGGCGCGGACCTGCTCGTCAACGTCGACGCCCGTCATCGCACGGGCGGAATTTACAAGTCGTCGATTCTCATCGGGCCGAACGGATCGCGCGGCGCCTACTCGAAGACGCGGCTGGTGCCATTTGGCGAGTACGTACCGCTGCGGCCGCTGCTCGGATGGGCCACCCGGCACACCAAGGCGGCGGCCGAGGACCGACAACGCGGCAGTGGCCAAGTCGTGTTGCACACCGGACGGCTGGCGGGAAGCGACCCGGAAATGCTTGGCGAAACACTCGCCATCGGACCGCTGATCAGTTTCGAGGCAACCTTTTCCGACCTTCCCCGCCATGTGGTGCAACGGGGCGCGCAACTGCTGGTGTATCAGAGTTCCACCTCCTCGTTCCAGGGAACTTGGGCGCAGCCGCAGTTGGCCAGCCAGGCCGCGGTGCACGCCGCGGAGGTGGGCCACCCGGTAGTGCACACCGGTTTGTCAGGGGTCAGCGCGGCCTTTGACGCACGAGGCCGACAACTTGCCTGGTACGCCGCCACCGAACGCGGCGCGATCGTGGTCGATGTGCCGCTCGGATCACACACCACCGCATTCCAGCGGCTCGGGAATTGGGTACTGGGGTTGGCGTTTTCGATCCTCGCCGGCGCAGGCGTCGTAGCGACCATGCGGTCTCGGCGCTGACACCTGCTGGCTGTCTGTGAATCAAACCAGACCTGGACCTCTGCGTCCGCACTCCGTGCTTAGAAGTCGGATAGGAAACTCTTTCCGCTCGAGGAGCTGAATACAGCCTCGCGGCGATTACGGAACGAGTACGCGGCTATCCCGTCGTCGGGTGGATTCTTATCGACGACGGCGTTGGCCAGTAGGTCTTGGATCTGGCGGTACGCTCCTGTCGCGCAGCGTATTTCGCGATGCTGTCGCATTGTTCATGAAAGCGTCGGGACTTCGATGCTTGGACGGGGACGCAGGGCGGCAAGCTCCTCGCGCAGTGCTCATCCATAGCCACCGGACAGATTGGTCGTCGGCGTTCTCGGATCACTGGACGAGGGCAAACACGAAGTCGCGAGCTCATGGACTTGAACCGGGCAGCGTCGGGGTCTTCGTCTCAGCACTGACCACTCCTACCAGCGCAAACATGCTGCTCACAGCTCTACGACCGTAGTCGTGGTTCCCCCCTTTTACCGGCGTCGAGGGCGTAGATTCTGCGGGCATGCCCCGCTGGCAGACAGTCGCTCTTTTCCCGGAGCGTTGCGCCCTGGGACGGACGGACAACCTGGTGGCCATCGGAGGACCATGAGCCCATCATCAACTTTGATTATCAGCGCCCGAATGGCGCGTTGGATTCCGGCGGTTGGGTGGCTCGCGTCGTATCGGCTGAGTTGGCTGCGATTTGACCTCGTCGCCGGTATCACACTCGCGGCCTACCTACTGCCTGCCGGGTTGGGCGACGCCTCGCTTGCCAACCTGCCGCCCCAAGCGGGCCTCTACGCATGCATGTTTGGCGGGCTGGTCTTCTGGCTGTTCTGCAGTTCGCGGCATACAACCATCACGGTCACCTCCGCCATCTCGCTGTTGATCGGCTCGACGCTCGGCAACATTTCGGGTGGGGATCCGACGCGGTTCACCGCGCTGGCGGCTGGCACGGCCATTCTCGTGGGGCTGATCGCCCTCCTCGCCTGGCTGGTCAAGGCGGGCTCGATCATCAACTTCATCTCCGAGAGCGTCATGATCGGGTTCAAGTGCGGTGTGGCGGTGTACCTCATCAGCACCCAGTTGCCGAAGTTGTTCGGATTCCACGCCGGCCACGGTACTTTCTGGCAGAACAGAGGCACTTTCTTCGGCCACCTGGACGAAACTAACCTCGCAGCGCTGACGATCGGCGGCACGGCGCTGGTGCTGCTCGTGCTCGGGAAGGTCTTCCTGAAGAAGGTACCTATGGCGTTAATCGTCGTGGTGGCCGGCATCGTGGCTGCGCGCCTTCTCGGGCTGGAGGAGCGCGGGGTGAAGTTGCTCGGCGAAGTGCCGCAAGGGTTGCCGGACCTTGGCCTGCCCGCGGTTCGTTGGGAAGACCTGAATGCAATGTTGCCGCTGGCCATCGCGTGCTTCCTGCTCGCCGCGGTGGAGACCTCCGCCATTGGCCGCACGTTCGCGGCCAAGCACGGCGGGCGGCTGGACGCCAACCAGGAATTTCTGGCGCTCGGCGTGTCCAACCTTACTGCGGGGTTCGGCCAAGGTTTCCCGATCAGCGGCGGCATGTCGCAATCCGTCGTCAACGAGGGCGGGGGCGCGCGAACGCCACTGTCGGGCGCCATCGCGGCGGTATTCATTCTGGTGGTGGTGCTGTTCTTCTCGGAACTGCTGTCCGCGTTGCCCCAGCCGGTGTTGGCGGCGGTCGTGTTGGTGGCGGTGATGGGCCTGTTCAGTGTGTCCGCCCTCAGACATCTGTGGCGCAGTGATGGCCGGGAATTCGTCATCGCGATGGTCGCGATGTTCGGCGTGCTGGGGCAGGGCTTGCTGCGTGGCGTGATGATCGGCGCGCTCATCTCGCTCGTGCTGTTGATTCGGCGCGCGTCGCTACCGCCCGTCGCCGTCCTCGGTCGCATCCCCGGCACACGCCGGTTTTCGGATCGCGAGCGCCATCCGGAGAACGAAGCGATTCCCGGCATGCTCATCGTGCGCCCGGGCGCGAGCTTGCTCTATTTCAACATGAATTTCGTGCGCGACACGATCGAGGCACGCGTGCATGCGGAAAAGGACACCAAGCTAGTCGTGCTGGATCTGTCCGAGGTGTCGGTCGTGGACATGCACGCCGCGGAGATGCTGGCGAGCCTCGCCGACGAACTCGCCGCGAAGGGCATCGAGATCCAGGCCGTGGAGGCGCACTCGCAGGTGCGCGACCGGTTGCGCAGCGAAGGGCTCACGGAGAGATTCGGCGGGATCGCACGGTTGCGCACCGTCGCCGACGTGGCGGACGATTTTCTCAGCGACGTCCCACGGCCGGCGCCGACTGACATGTTTGCTACAGGCGTTGTGCCACTGTCGGGCCGAACTGCCACGCCAGCAGCAGGCGCTGACGAGTCTCGCGATCGTTTCGGCCGTCAATGGCGGAAAGGCCGCGGCGGTACCGGGAAGCAATGAGGGGAAGAAAGATGAGTAAGGGTGGAAAAAAATCGGGCGAGAAGTCCGCGCTAAAGATCCCCAAGAAGATCTACGAAGCCGAGCTTTTCCGCCTTCAAACGGAATTCGTGAAGCTCCAGGAATGGGCCCGGGAAACCGGCGCCCGGATCGTGATCGTCTTCGAAGGTCGTGACGCCGCGGGCAAGGGTGGAACCATCAAACGCGTCACCGAATATCTGAGCCCTCGCGTCGCGCGGATAGCCGCGCTGCCGGCACCCACCGAGCGGGAGCGCGGGCAGTGGTACTTCCAGCGCTATATCGCGCACCTGCCGGCGCGGGGTGAGATCGTCCTGTTCGACAGGTCCTGGTACAACCGGGCGGGTGTCGAGAAGGTGATGGGATTCTGCACGCCGCAAGAGCAGGCGTTGTTCCTGAGGCAGACGCCCATCTTCGAACAGATGCTCATCGACGACGGCATCATCCTGCGCAAGTACTGGTTCTCGGTATCCGACGAGGAGCAACTGAAACGGTTCAGGTCCCGCCGAAACGATCCGGTTCGGCAGTGGAAGCTCTCGCCAATGGACCTTGAGTCGATCTTCCGGTGGGAGGACTACTCGCGCGCCAAGGACGCGATGATGGTGCACACCGACATCCCGGTGAGCCCGTGGTACGTGGTGGAATCCGAGAACAAGAAGCACGCCCGCCTGAACATGATGGCCCACCTGCTGTCCACGATCGATTACGAAGACGTCGAGGCTCCCGTGGTGGATTTGCCGGCGCACCCAGTGCGGTCCGGCAACTACCATCGACCGGCGCGCGAGCTGTCCACCTATGTCGACGACTACGTGGCCACCTTGCTGGGGGATACGGAGTGAAGCCGCGACCTCGGTGAGTCGAGGCCCCGGGGGGTCGAAGGTGTTCGAGCGGGTGGGGTGAAAACATCTGCACACACCTCGGATGCGGTAAATCCGTCGGCCCACGTCATTGCCGATTCAAATGCGTGTTGGTACCCGGACCGTTGACCCAAGGCTGTTCCTGACGCTCGGCACGCCGCCGGAGGCGGTGTTGATGCCATCAACACCTGTCGCGTCTCCGCAGGTCAAGCCACGGTTACCGTCTCGCGACTAACCTTTTCGCGGCGGGCGATGCCCATGTTCACAACTGCCCCCAGTGCAAGTAAGGCGACGACGCCTCCACAGGCGGCGGTGAGATCCTTGTCGACGAGGTATCCGACGACCGGCAGGGTCGTCGCGGTCGTGAGACCGATCACCGCTTGCCGCAATGCACCGACTCTGCCCAGTGTGGACGACTTGGCCCGGTGCTGGAGGATGCTCACTTGCTGGCTCGACGACACCGCCACGCCGAGTCCCAGCAGGGCAGCGCCCACAGGAACAGCTGATTGTCCCAGCGCGCCAGCCGATTCGAGCCCGAGCGCAATCGTGGCGAATCCCACCATCTGTATGGCGAAACCA
This sequence comes from uncultured Actinomycetota bacterium, assembly GCA_963786995.1. GTDB lineage: Bacteria > Actinomycetota > Actinomycetes > Mycobacteriales > Mycobacteriaceae > Mycobacterium. Next base: position 238,082 of record CAWBBH010000018.1, read on the forward strand.
GAGGTGACAGCCGCTCTACCCGACACGCGCGACAAGTACCGTCCCCACAAGGCAGGGGCCACGATCGCACCGACCGCAAAACAAACGTCCAAAATGCCCAGCCAGCTTTCATTCCCATAGAGCTGGTGAACGAGCGGTGCCAGCGCAACATTGAACGCGGCGATCGTCAGGAAGTCGATGCCGAGCAGTAGCAACGAAAGGACGGACCAGGGACTCTCGAGAGCATCTCGGAGTACTGAGATCCAGCCGTCCCTGGTACCGCCGTCGCCGTGCACCGTCGACACCATCGAACGCGCCGACGCCAGCGCGTATGCAGCGAGAGCAAATGCGGTGGCGGCGGCGAAAAACGCCCAGTTGGGCCCCGCTGCCCAAAGGAACGCGCCCGCAACCGCACCACCGATGATCTGACCCGCCTGAACAGATACCGCCCACCGCATGTTGTACCGGGGAAGGGCGTCCGGATCCAGGGATCGCGGACCAACGGCGAAGATTCCGGCTCGATAGAACGGTCGGATCAGATTGACGATCAGACCGATTGCTATGCCCATGATTACGAGCCCCGCCGGGGCGAGAAGATATCCCATCAACGCCAGAGCCGGAACGATCGACGCGACGGCACACACCACCGCAGGGTTGACGCGATCCGCCAGACTCCCGGCGACAGCCCCCAGAAGGATCGGCACCAAATACTCGATCACCACAACGCCGGTGAAGGCCGACACCGATCCCGATTTCTCAAACAGCGCCTGTCCCAGCGTGATTGTGAAGCAGCCCGACGCCAAATTGAACAATAGGGAGCCAGCCAGTGGACGGAGGCCGGGCCACCGCGATACCAAAGTGATCATCACGTGGGCTCCAGCAGCGGCACGGGCTTGAGCGCAGCAAGGCGGGCTCGTTTGCAGGCCTCCAGTGGGGCGTCGGCGTGGGCCATCGCGCCCACAGATCTCCCATAGCTCGAGTCGACCTGCGGGACCAGGTGCTCACCCACGTTCAGGAGGGGCGTCACCACATCCACACCGGGCATCGATCGCGCCTCCTCGACACCGTCCCAACCGGCAATGACGCCGAATTCGACAGGAAACACGAATTGGCTACTCGCAAAACCGATATTGGCCGCTGCCGGGATCTCGTCGAGACCCTCGACCAGGTCCCGGACGAAGAGCTCCGCGAGATTCAGGCCAGTGGATGACCGCACCAGGTCGAGAATCATGTCCCCTCCTCCCCGCAGGTGCGTCTCGACGATGTGCGCCGCGCCTGCGTCGTCGAGGATCACTTCCGTGTGCAACAGTCCTCGGGCGATGCCCAGCGCTTCAACACACGCGATCGCGGCGTCCACGATGCGAGCCTGCTCGACGGCATCGACCGGCGCGGGGTGAAGATGTCCCGATTCGACTGGGCCGATGGTGGTTTTGGCGGTTACTCCGTGCCACGAGGCGCCCGAACGCACGATCAGAGACTCGACACTGAATTCCCGGCCGCTCTTCCGCTCTTCTGCCAGGTAACCCTCGAAGTCGCCCGGATGGGTGCCGAGAAACTCTTGCAGCTCGTTGGCCGAGCGATGGAACGTGACGCCTCTGCTGGCCCTGCCATCGACGGGCTTCAACACGATCTCCGATGTCGGGGTAGATCCCGACCACACGATCCTATCGTCTACAACGACACCGTGCGCCACGGATCCGAGGCCTGCGGCGGCGAGTTGGACGCGCATCGCGGACTTGTTGACCGTGCGGTGTGTCACGTCAGGACTGGCGAACGGCAGTCCCAGCTTTTCTGCTATCAACGCACCGAGTTCGACGGCCTCATCGTGAAGACAAAGTATGCCGTCGAAGCCCGTTCCGTCGATCGCCCTGATCACCCTGTCCGCCAGTAAGATTCGGCCGTAGGATTCATGGTCGGAAACGTCGATGATCCGTGTGTATGCGTCCGGAGCGAGCATGGTCTGCGCCCGTCCGGACTTGACCAACGTCAACTCAGCTCCGAGGCGACGAGCGATCTCGTGGACTGATGCGATGCCGCCGACCACCAGTAGATGCGTCATGCCGCAGACCCCCTGGCGCCGACCACCATCAGCGCACCGGAGCCCACGGGGAGCAGGCGATGTCCCGCGCGGGTATCGGTGAGCTCGCGACTGATGCCGAGGAAGTCATCCATGTCGACGAGTGCGACGTCGTCGATGAGCGCAGTGCCGACGTCACCGATCAGATCGCGTTCGAGCAGCAGGCGGCGACGTCCATCCGGATAGGTGACCGCCCGTGTGCACCGAAAGCCATGGGAGAAGTAGTTCCGCAGCGACCGGTGGTTGCGCGCCGAGATCTGAGCGAAGCCGCGATGTGCACCGAGTTGCTCTGCCACGGCGATGTGGCTGAGGATGCCGGCACGATGCAACGAACGGCCTTGGTACGAAGGCAGGACCATTGCCGCGGCGAAAACGACATCGTTGGAAGTCGGGGTGCAGGCTTCGAACTCGACGTCCTCACCGGAGGCGACGAGATCAGTGGTCAGCGCAAGGTAGGCCACCAGGTCGTCACCGTCGAAGAATCCGAGAGACTCACCGAATACGTTCAGGTGACCGCGAACGAACATCTCCTCGTCATCCTCGCGGACGTACATGTCAGGGTCCGGGAGGCTACTGAGCACGGCATCGCGTAGCGCGCGCACCGCCTCGTAGTCTTCCTGGTCAAGCTGACGCCACATGATCGATGTCCTTCCATTTCGTAGATGTGTTGAGGTCTTGCAAGAGCTTTGAGATCGTCGTGCGGCCGGACTCCACTGAGTCGGCACGGAAGACGACTCGGGCGAATTCGGCGTTGGTATGTGTCATCGCGGAGAAGCGTCGGCCCGGTTCGGCGATTTCCGAAAGGACGACGTCCGGATGCTTGAAACCCTCCGGAGCTTCGGCGAGCACCCCGGTAAGGGGCGACACGTTCAGTTGCCCGGCCAGGCTGCGTTGGCGCACCGAGGTGTGGCGGAAGGGCACCTCACGCTGCGCGAGGATCGACTCTTCGACGAGGTTGAATCCGTAGGAGAGCTCAACCTCCTCGTTGATAGACCCGCCACCGATCCGCGACCCGACTTCGCTGAACACCGGACCATCGGGGGTGAGGAACGCCTCGAGGTGGAATGCGCCGTCGAACGCAGGCAGTGCGTCTTCCAGTACGGCCCTGGCCAGTTCGAGGATGGTCTGAGCTTCCGGGCTCTCGACGGGAAGCATGACTGAGCCCATGTAGCCACCGTCGAGAAAGTCGAGATGCGTGTTGACATAGACCGCGACAGCGGAGAACACGACGCGGCCGTTACGGCACACGCCGTCGACCCGGTACTGTTCGCCGGCCAGGAACGCCTCGACCAGCCACGGATACGTCCGCCCCCGATCGCTGAAGGGACCGCTCCGCAGGAAGTCGCGCAACTCGCCTTCGTTGTCGAGTACGGATACTCCGGAGGAACCGCGGCCATGCGGAGGTTTGACCACGCATGGGTATCCGAGTTCGGCGACGGCGTCGTGGAGTTCGAGTGCTGACCGGACCTCCCGGTGCGGGGCCACCGCGATGTCCACTCCGCTCACCGCTCGCTTCATCAAGTTCTTGTCGCGGAAGTGGAGCGCGCCCTCGGGCGACTGTCCGGGAATCCCCAAACGCTGCCGTATTTCAGCGGCTCGCAAGATGTCCGCCTCGGCCAGGACGACGATGCGCGCCAATCCGTGCCGAACAATCAGTTCTTCTGCAGCCAGCGGAATTTCGTCATTGGTGGTGTATCCGTCGAATTCGACAACGGCGGCCAGCCGGTCGGCATCGACGTCCACAGGGCCCGACGTGATCAGGACCGACCCTTCGGGGACGACTGACGCGAACCGCGTTCGTCCGAAGTGGTTGATCACTTTGGCTGGGCTCATCACCAACACTGGGCGGTCGGTCACGGTCTGCCCCTTGGCGGCAGAGCAAGAGACCTCGGCGCGGCTCCAGGCGTCGCGAATGTCATCGCCGACGGTCAGCACGTAGCCGTTGAGATCCGAGGAATCGGTGATCGCGACGACGTCCTCGCGGCGGTGGCGGCTGGGGCAGGAAACGCGCACCACTCCCTCCTGTCGGACGACTTCGTCGACGTGTGCCGGATCGGCCCAGTCGAGCTTTCGCATGGCGGCGGCGCCGTGCCGGTCGCCGGGTTCGGGAGCAGGCAGCCCGAGAAGAGCGAAGATGGTCTCGGTGGCGAAATGGCGTCCGGTCGTGAGCTGCGTGAGCTCCCAGATCTGGTCGCCGCCGAAGCGGGTATGGGTCTCGACGACTCCGACATTCAGGCCGTCGACGAACACCTCGGTGTGACTCGGCCCGGTGCGGTGCCCGATGGCGTCGAGGATCTCTACCGTGCGGTTGACAACCGCGTCATGTTGGTCCTGGTGTAGCTGTGCCGGCTGCCAGTGTCCGAGTTCTACGAACTCCGGCTCACCGGTGGTGAGTTTCCCTGTGATAGCGAGGATTTCGTGACGTCCGTTGACACTCATTGCCTCGACACTGAACTCGCTGCCGGACAACACGGCCTCGACGATCACAGCGTTATCCGGATTGTCGAGGAGCGCCCACCACTTGAGCCCGCCGATCGAGTCCCAGGCGGTATGTAGATCCGCGTCGTTCCGGATCAGGCGCACACCCGCACTACCGGCGCCGGTCACGGGCTTGACCACGATGGGGGCGCCCGCCAATCCGTTCCGGAATGCGATGACCTCGTCGATGCTGCGGCACAAACGCCACGGCTGTTGGGGTATGCCGTGCCGGTCCAATGCCTGGCGTGTGAGCGCTTTGTTGTGCGCGTTACGGACGGCCTCGACCGGGTTCGACGGGATGTTCAGCGTGTCGGCGGCGATGGCCGCGGCGAGAATGGCGGATTCCAGGAAGCACGCCAGCGCGGTGACGGGTGACTCTTGGTGAATCGATTGCAGCAGATCGGTGAGGGACTCCGCGGAGATCTCTGGTACCTCGATGAACCGATCCACTGAGGATCGCTGGAAATCCGTTGCCCTGTCCGGGGTTTGGATGAGTGTGATGGTGGTGTTCGTCGGACGCACCAGCGGCAGGCTGGAGTCGTTTCCACTGATCACGACCAGATGTGAGGTCGAGGTCGGCATCTCAGGCTGCCTTTCTTGCCGTCACGAGACGGCTGGTTCGGGTAGTGATGGGCTGGTTCGGGTAGTGATGGCCTCGCCGATCGTTTGAGCGGCGCGGCGGGCTTGCAGGTCGACGATGTCGAGTGCGGAAACGGTGAAGTAGCTTCCGGCGGATAACTGGCCGATGAGCAGAAGGTCGTCGCGAGGCAGCCCTTCGGGCGTGAGGGCCCGGCAAGTCGCGGGATCGACCATGCCCCGGCCTCCCTCGTCGCAGCCGACAAGGCCCGACGTGGCAAGGCCGGCAACGAGTTCGGGACCCTCTTCGAGGTCTGACGACTGTCCGATCGCGGGAATCAGACGGTCGGCGCCCAGGTCCGCGACGATGTCGGTGAGATCTTGGTCGCGGGCGTCCACACCGCCGTGCACGAACAGCCGGCCGTCGGCTTGCATGGCGCGCAGCTGGCGCCAGCGGCTCAGCGGGACTCTGACCCGGTAGCGGAACCATTTCGGGCCCAGCGCCGCACGGAGCGTGATCCGCTCCTCATCGGACAGCAGTGTGAAGGCGGTGTTCAGCGCGTGGTTGGTTCCGCTGAGTGCGTGGTGGCAGGCCAGGTCGACCGGATCGGCCAACGGATCCGACCAGTGTGCAGCGTGCGCCCCATCATCGAAGACATCTGGTCTTGTTACGCCGAACCGAGCGAGTTCGCGATCGATCAGTGCCAGCACCGACTCGGCGGTGAGCTCAGTCCACACCGCCTGCTGGATCACAGCATCCTCAGTGAGGTGTTGTGGCGCGGTACTGTTCGCGGACTCGACCTGTACCCGCGGCAGGGTGCCGCTACGGGACAGCAAGTGAACGCGCATCTCGCCGTCGTCCAGCGCGCACGCGACATCCACCGCGCTCAGTCCACTGCCGAGCACTGCCACTGAGCGGCTGTCGGCGACACGAGCCGGCAGACCCCTCAAGGGGTAGGCATCAACGACGTCGTGAGCAGTCGCAGGCAGACGGGGCGACCACACACCGGGAGCGATCACCGCGATGTCGGCAGGCGGCACATCGGCGGTCTCGCCCAGAACCTCGATGCCGTCCAGGCCGGCGCGCACCGACTTCGCGTGCGTGGGGGAGAAGCGGATACGGACACCGCAGCCGCGGAGACGGTCGATTGCCTTCGCCAGCGTCGCCGCAAGGTAGTCGCCGTAGACGGATCGTGACATCGGCTGCTCGTCGAGGTCGGTCCACTGGCTTCCGGATCCCTGAAGCCAGGAACGGAACGAGTGAAGCGATGGTGAGAGTGATTCGAGCCGATGTTGGGAGGTGTTGACTGCTGCGGCCGCGCTGTCGCTACCGAACGCGCTGCCGCGGCCGAGGTTCTCCGGGCGGTCGACGATGTCGAGCATGGTTCCACCCCACGAGCTGTCGGCCCGCTCCGCGAGTCGGCTGAGTGTGAGAGTGCCTCCGACGCCGATTCCGACGAGCGCGACGCGTGCGACGCTGCCCGTCGTAATCGGTTGGGTGAGGCAGTCCGTAGCCATGAGACAAATGGTCGTGATCAACGAATCGCTTTGGAATCGTTGTGAAGCCAGATTCCCCCGCCGATAAGGAAGAGTTTTCTAACCGTCGGGTAAGGAACCGCGCGGTCGCTCAGTCCGGAAGTCATCGGCCTGTCTGCGTTCCGAGATGACGCGTGCCGCGTCGCAGGCGCTCCGTCGTCCGAGCGACGCAGTCTTTCTCCGTGTCTGTGATCTTGTCGCTGTTCGAAGAGCGATGGTCTGGCGTGATGAATTGCTTCACTTACTGACACCATCGTGCGGGCGAGCAGCCACCTCATAGGTGTTCCGATGTGAAACAGAACCCGACGACGAAGCCGCAAGCGCTGGCCGCCGACGACGGTGTCAGCTCGAATCTGACCGTGCCAAGCTGAAAAGGCGGAGCTGCTGATCGGGGGAGCCATGGTCTGGGCGTGAAGGTGCCGCCTGATTTCATCGCTGGGGATGTCGATGAGGGTTACGGCAATGACCAGCGGTCAGGAGGTGGGAGCATTGCTCCGTCTATCGCGACGGCAAAGTCGTCGACCTGTGGGGCCCGCTACCGCAACGGCATCACCAAGGAACCGTGGCAGGAAGACACGATCGTCACCGTTTTTCGACTACCAAAGGCGTTACTTCTCTTGCCGCCGCGTCTTGGGCTCAACGTGTTGAATCCTCGCAGCTTGTCGGCGCGATCGTTCGCCGTTCCCGGCCTAGGCTCCAACGCTGAAGAGCTCAACAGTGAAGCGGCACAGGCGGTCGAGATGCCCGGCTTCAACGGCATAGGTAACGCGAAGGCAGTAGCCACGTTGTATGGCTCATTAGCGATCGGTGGTTCCGAACTTGGGATGACCGCCCCGATTCTCGACGCTCTCGTGAGGCCCGCTACGCCACCAACGGGCGGCTTGCGCGACAAGGTACTGCATATCGACACGGTATTCTCGCTCGGCTTCGTGAAGCCTTTTCCCGCATAGGTATTCGGTTCCTCGGAGAAGGCTTTCGGCACGGCAGGGACCGGCGGATCGTTCGGGTTTGCCGACCCGGATACCGGTATCGGGTTCGCCTACGTGATGAACCGGATGGGCTACCACCCCTGGAGCGACCCACGCGAACTCGCACTTCGCAGTGCACGGTTCCACGACGTCCTCGGCGCCAGACCTCCGGTGTAATACAGATTGGCGTTGGCCGAGAAGAACCGAATGCCGTCTCGAAAGAGATGCCGATCACCTGTTTGCTCTTAACGGCAGTTGACTGGCGGGTGTAGCCGGTGCGCTCTCAGGACGCGGCAGCGGAATAGACTCTGCGGCGGTCAGCCTGTTCGTCGAACGCGCTCAAGGCAGGGCGCCGGGTTCTGGGTGGTCGACGGCGATGTAGCTGGTGCGGCCACCGGGGCTGTCCTGACCAGTGGTTCGCGCTTCCGTCGCTTACCAATCGGATAGGAAACCCTCCCCACTCGAACAGCGGAATACCGCCTCGCAGCGATTACGGGACGCGGACGCGGTCCCGACAATTTTCTTCAGGCCCAGAGCCCTCACGGAAAAGTTCGAACAAAAGTGTGCGACGGCACGGCCCTCGCCGCTCCTACCCGTGAAGGCACCCCGACCAGGGCGGCGCGAACAACCACAAGGAGCAGAAATGGCCACCTACGATCAGGCCCCCACCGCGACGCGGCCGGTGCTCGAACGGGTCCCGAGTGCACACTTCCCAGGCACCGGTGCGGGCAGGTGCCCTTTCGCGGGAGCCGCCGCCGCCACGCCGGACAGCGGATCGAACGTCAACATGACATCGCCCGCCGACCTGTGGCGCGACCAGCCGATCATCGACGCGATTGATCACTGGTCGGCGGGCGAGGCGCCCGACAGCTTGACATTGGCGAAGCTCATTTCCGAGCACATTCGCGCCGTCGGGAAACACTTCCTCTCCGTGCCGATCCTGACGCGGCTGACCGAGATCCGCCGCGAGCATGGCACCCGCGACCCGTTTCTCGACGCCTTCCTCGACGGCATTCTCGACAAGTTCGAGGGTCGTTACTACAACCGCACGTACTTGGCACTGCCGCTGCTGGAGAAGATCTGCGACGACCCGCAGACCGGTCTCGACCCTGAGCGCATGTCGGCCCTCCTGATGGCCGACGTCGTCCGGTTCGAGACCGCGGCAGCCAATGATGGGTCCACCAGCGACCGGCCGGACCCGGCGACGTCGCGCAAGCGCATCACCCACGCGCTGCGGTTCCTGGCGAGCTTCCGTGACTCGGACAGCGACGACGCAGGCCGCGATCTCGACCTCGCAGAGGTCCTCCAAGCCCTGCCAGCCCTTCCCGCGACACCGGCCGGTGAGTGGTTCGACAAGACCGTGTCACCGGTATACGTCGCCCACGACGAGTACTTCTTCATGCGGGCGTTGCAGGCCCACGAGATGGTCTTCACGACGCTTGCTGCGGATCTGCGCGCGGCGACGACGTCGCTACGCGACGGTCACTTCGCGGACGCAGTGGCCAGGCTGAAGCATGCGAACAGAGTCTTCGCCCGGGCGGCGATGTTGTTCCGCCTGGTCGCCACCATGCGCCCCGACCATTTTCATGCCTTCCGGGAGTTCACGCAGGGCGCCAGTGCGATCCAGTCCGAGCAGTACAAGCGCTTCGAAATCGCCTGCGGCGCACCGTCGGCCGAGCGGCTACGCTCGGACGCCTTCGCCAATGTCCCCGCAGTGCAGGCCGACGCAGTGGCCGGCCACGACGATCTCTCCCGTGCATACCTGGACGCCCGACGCGATGGCACGTTGACCCCCGACGCGTGGGATGTCCTCGACGCTGCCCTCATCAAGCTCGAGGGCGGTCACCAGCGCTGGAAGGCCACCCATCACTCACTGGCGTCGCGCATGCTCGGGGAGGCTCCGGGCTCTGGCTACACCACCGGTGTCCCTTATCTCCGTAAGTGCTTGGACAACCGGCTTTTCTGGCGGCTAGGGGACTACCTGGACGGCTCGAGAGTGAGTTGACGCGCCGCGGACTTGCCCCTCATGCCCGCGGTCCTTCTCGGATCACTCCTCGGACAAGATCCACGGTCGTCGACGCCCAGGGGAATTCCACCACCCACCATGTCGCCCCCGCAGCGATGTACGGTTCCGGATCCGTGCCCGGTGCCAGGGGAACCACGAAATCGAAGCCGTCTTTCGGGTCCAACGCGTTGATGTCGGCGACCGCCTCGGCGGCCTGGTCGGGGCTTTCTAGAAAGACCGGGAAATAGCCGTCGTAGCGGGCGGCGCGACGCCGTGGTCGCTTGTTTCCGATCAAGCCTGCTACCCATATCGGAATCCGCGGTTGCTGGACCGGTGTGGGGAGGAAGCGCACTCCGTCGACGGTGTAATGCTCGCCCCGGTGAACAACCTCTTCGCCTGTCCAGGCGCGGGTGATCACCTGCAATGATTCGTCCAGCATGGCCGCGCGCTTGCGATCGTCGACTTCTTCACCGGTCTTGGTGTATTCGCTCCCGTACGCGTCGCTGCCCAGTCCCACACCGAACGTCAGGCGGCCCGCACTGAGACGGTCCAAAGACACGGTTTCCTTTGCGACCTTGGCCGGGCGGCGGCGCGGTAGTGGCGTCACCATCGGACCGAGCCGAATGCGCGATGTAGCAGTCGCCACAGCCGCCAACGTGATCCACGGATCGGCTATCGCCGAGATCGGTTCACACCACCGCAGATGATCCCAGACGAAAACACCCGTCCAACCCGCTTCCTCGGCCTCGGCGGCCAAGCGCGCGACCGTCAGCGGATCGGCCAGCGCCTCGAAGGGAGGCAAGAAGAGTCCGGCGCCGACTGTTCCCATCGATTCAGCGTCTCGCACTGATCGCAGGTTTGTCACGTGGCTCACGAAAATTCGTTCTGCGTCGACGCCATTATGGCCACGGTGCTGTTGCGAGCCGATCACGCCTGCATACCGATGCGTAGTAAGGCCTGGTCTCAGCGGTTGGCTGGCACACAATGAGCTGAGCACGTTCCAGGGGCGGCCGTGCCTTACGGCAGCGCGTGACCGGTAGTCAAGCAGTCGAATCCAAGCGTCGGTGTGGCCGCCAGAGCATAGGAATCGAAACAGATGACGACACAGTGGGTTCCGTCCCCAATCTCTCCCGACCCGCAGGGCGGCCGCATGCTCGACACGGCGCTCGGAATCTTGATCGGGCTCCGGCGGTGTCGTTCGGAAGCAGCGTTTGAGGAACTGCTCTTCGCCGCCCAACGCCATCGGGTGCCCGTCAGTGCCATGGCGTGGGGGCTCGTTCATCTGACGTGCGGAGGCGACATATCACAGGACACTCTGAACGCCGAGGAGT
>CAWBBH010000019.1:0-30024 GCA_963786995.1 uncultured Actinomycetota bacterium
CAACAGCGACATGCCGTGATGTGGGGGCATCTCGACGGAGAAGCTGTGCAGGTCGTCGACGTTCGTGAACACCTTGCCGGTGAACATGTCCGAGACGATGCTGCCCGGTGGAAGCTTCTTGCTGCGCACGGTTCCTGCGACGTCGTCGTCGGCGAAGTTCAGCACGGTCAGCTGGTATCGGCCTTCGCCGGCCAGTTCGTGGACCAACACCAGCATCCCGCGATGCGATACCTCGGGAATGTCGATCTGGCGGCTGGTGGCGATCCCGTAGTGGGAGCGCACCTTCAGGATCGCCTCCAGCTGGCGCAGAAAGCTCGTGTCATCGGAAAGCTGATCGGGAATGGAGCCGTAAAGACTGCGGCCCCTGGGCATTCCAGCCGACGACTGGGTCGCCGACGGATTCACGCCCATCAGGTCGTGTGCCGCGCGGTGTATCCACCGGGTGTCGCCGCCTCGAAGCAGTGCTGCGACATCCGACGAATCCAGGGTGAGCATCCCGCAGATGTCCCAGCCGGACAACGCGAAGACACCCGGTTGCAGCGCGTTGAACATCACCAGGAGAAGGTGGGCCCGCCGAATTCTGTCGACGTCGTCGATCTCGGCGAGATCGGTGACGCCCAGTGTCGCGGCGATCACCGTCGCCGTCGTACACGCGATTCCGTTCGTGGTGAAAACCAGGTTGTAGGGGGCATTCTCGCCGGTGAGCTGCTTCGTCAGATCGGACCGGATGACGTCACCGAGGGCCTCGCCGGTGATCTCCTCGCCCTTGTAGGTGTAGACGTCGTCGCGATGACCGGTCGACCAGTGCACGAGCTCGTAGGTCAGCTCGTCGTGGTTCTGCAGCGCATGCACCAGTGAGGCTGGGTCGACGCCGAGCTCCAAGGTGGTGCGCAGCGTCAGCCGCAGGAACTCGGTATCCGCGGTCGCAAGGGCGTGATGGTAGGCGGGCCTGTTGATGAAGTCGTAGGACAGGTCGGCGCCGGCTTCCCCGATCTCACGAATGTCGTCGATGGTGAGATTGAGCTCCTGGAAGGTGAAGCCGCCGACTTTGCGAACCATGCTCGCGATCAGATGGTTGGCCGCCTCCGACAGCGGATGGCCTTCCGACCATCCGGCGCTGTCGTCCGCGGCGGACTTCTCCGCGCCGAGGAACCCGTTGGCGTCCAAGCGAAGTCCGCCGGTGCCCAGGTCGGTCAGCGAGTGCAGCGCGTCGCCGATCACGAGGCGCATGCCCGCGAAGGACGGGTCCAGCCAGTTGATCGACGGTTGGCCGTCCTTGAAGTAGTGCAGGTACACCCACCGGCGCTCCACCCCGTCGACGCCGACGACCGGTCGGGTGACACTCCAGTTGGTCTCCTTGACCCCTTCGGCGTAGAAGATGACGCGCTGCAGCTTGCCGATGATGTAGCCGGCCTTGTCGAGCCACTCCTCGGTCGCCGCGTCGATGTTCACCGAGTCCTCGCCAGGCGGAACATCGGGAAGGTGCTCCCAGTCGCGCGGATCGATCTCGACCATGTGGTAGATGCCGGGATAGTCGGCGTACTTCATCTCGGCGAGTCGGAAGTCCGCGCCCTTGCCGGTGTGTCCCGGCACGATGTCGTCGATGATCGTCCCGCCGTACCAACCGGCCGTCCCGCACATGCTGCGGAACTCGTCCTCGGTGCCGAACGCCGGATCGATCTGCGTGCTGATGCGGTCGAAGTGGCCGTCGACGCTCGGCGTCTGATCCCACCCGGACAGCCCGCCCGCCCGCTTCACCGGCCCGGTGTGGATGGCTTCGATGCCGATCTCGGCGAACGCCTTCCACATGTCTTCGTCGGCCATCGCCTTGAGGAAGGACTCATCTGCGCGGGTGATCAGCGACAGCGGGTAGGCGGTGAACCACACCGATGCGGTGTCGACGGCGCCGCGTGGACTCGGCGTCGCGTACGGGTTCTGCCACATCGAGCCCTGGCCGGAGAACTGCTGGCTGATCTCGTTCGCATCCGCCAGCATCGACTGGCTCAGCAGCCACGACACGTAGGCGGGATTGTCGCCGGTCGGCGACCCGTCCTGGGTCAGCGACCGTCGGGTGAACGGCGTCCTGACCCGGGGACGAAACCGCAACGCGCGGGGCCGCGCGGGGTGCAGGTGTTCGTCGAAAGTGAGCTCAGCCGGTTCGTTGGCCTGATCCTCGGGCTCCGACTCCGCCGCCTGCGACATGTATCCCCTTCGGGAAGGCTCGCGCCTTCGATCGTGTGTGAGGCAGTATTGCCTGTCTCGTGCGGGTTCGAAACCGGACGGTGTGGAATCCCGTCGGCGCTCAGCTGTCGCTTGGGCTGTCGGACCGGGCAGTTCGACCGCGCGCACGAGACCCTCGAACATCGAGTCGATGCGCTCGTAGGGGTTGGGGAACGGAGCGTCCGCATGCAGCACAGCGTCGACTTACCTGCCCCGGAGGGGCCGGTGACGACGACAAATTCACCCGCGTCAAGGGTGAAATCGAAGTCGACGAGCACGTGTAGGTGTTCGTCGCTCGTGCGGTACGTCCTGCTGACGCCGGGAACTGCAGTACCGGTGTCATGCTGGTGAACGTCCACTCGCCGGAGGCCGACCGGCGCAGTAGCGAGCTACCGCAGTGCCGACCGGTCGCGGTGCGGCTACCAAGGCGAACACCGGCCGACCCGCGCAGATGCAAGCGCGTGAAAAGCCTCTGAAGGCTGCCGCCTATGCCATCCTCGTGCTGAAGGAATGAGGGGTCACACATGGTCTTGAGGTTCGTGCAGCGGCTCGGCGGCGTGCTCGCATGTGCCGTGGTTGCCGCGTGCGGCGCGTCGCAACCCGCCACCCCTTCCAGCACGGGGCCCGAGGAACTGAACTACACGCGGCAGATGCCCACCATCGCCGCCGGTGATTTGGCGGCTCGCGGCACCGTGGTGAGCTCATCGGACCAGACGACGTTCGATTTGAGCGCGCTGCCTGCCGGCTCAACGGCACACACGATGGTTTACCGCTCGATATCCGGTGTCACTGGTTCGCCCACCGTGGTGTCCGGCGCGGTGTTCACCCCACCCGGCGAGCCGCCGCCCGGAGGATGGCCTGTCATCGGCTACGCCCATGGAACCGTTGGGGTCACCCCCGACTGCGGGCCAACCGCGGATTCCCGCCTGCTCGGCGACATCACTTCGGTGGCGATTCAGATCAACCTCGGCTACGCCGTGGCATACACCGACTATGCGGGTCTGGGCGAGCCCGCCGCGTCAAGCCAGGACGCGGCGACATCTCATGCGTACCTGGAGCCAAAGTCGGCCGCGTTCAACCTCATCGACGCGGTGCGAGCCGCCCGCACGGTGGTGCCGCAGCTGTCGTCGCGCTGGGTGGCATTGGGATCGTCGCAGGGCGGCGAGACCGCCTGGGCGGCCGCCGAATATTTCGAGGCTTACGGGCAGGGCACCGATCTGCTCGGTGCCGCGGCGCTGGTTCCCACGGCGGACATGTCCGGGCTGGTGCAGCGTGCCGAAACCTCGACGTTGACCAATGACCAGATGTTCCTGTACCCGAATGTGATCGAGGGCCTGGCATCGGTCGACAAGACGATCGATCCGAAGGACTACCTGCACGGCGTGCTCAGCGACGAAAAGTCGACATTGCTGGCCTGCCGACCGCCGGCTTCCCGAGGCAAGGAGGCCCTGGCCGGCAAGTTCACCGGCTCGGACGCCAAGCCGTCGTCGCAGGCAGTGGCCAACCGGCTGCGGGAGCGGCTCACCTCATATGCGCTGCCCCAGCAGCCAACCAAAATTCCACTGCTGGTGATCTACGGCGGATCCGACCAGACCGTTCCCCCGGAATGGACCGAGGTCGCGATGGGCCGGGCCTGCGCCCGCGGCGACACCATTCTGCGGGTCCGCATGGAAGGGCAGGGCCACAAACTGGATCCTGGCGCGCTGTTGGGCCAATGGATCGCAGACCGCTTCGCTGGCGTCCCTGCTGTCGGCAACTGTTGATATATGGCGAATTAGCCCGCAGCACTGCGGTTTCCGCTGGTGCGATTGCCGCAGGCGGTCGCGCTACCAGGATGCCAAGGCGGCCTTCGCGGCAGCGGTGGTTGCGACCGAACTCGTCAGCCGCCAGTCGGGCGCATCGGGGTTGCCGTCGACCTCGAACCAGATCAGCCCGCGGACGTCGGTGCCGGCGAGCCAGCTGATGAAATCAGAGATCCAGCGGGCCTTGTCGCCGCCTTGGTCGCCGCAGCCGACCTCGTTGATCCACACCGGTTTGCCCTGGCCGAGTTGGGCGACAAGGGTCAAGGTAGAGCCGAAAAGCTCAGCAGGATTGGTCCATTGGTGGCCCGGCCGATCGCCGAAGTTGTAGCCGTCGACGCCGACGATGTCGACGAAGTCGACGCCGGGAAAGCACGATGAGATCGCCTCGGCATTGCCGTTGACGATGACGTTCGGGCACCACACCCACTCCACGTGCTCGGCGCCCGCGTCGTCGAATATGCCGCGGACTCTGCGGTACGCCGCGACGTAGTCCTGCGGCGATCCGCCCGGTGATCCCACCGCCCAGGGGTACCAGTCTCCGTTCATCTCGTGGGCGAACCGGAGCCGGAACGGCTTGTCGTAAGCGGCCGCCTGCTCGGCCCAGGCGCGCACGTAAGTGTCGTATCGACCACCTGCGATCTGTCCCGCCGTATAGGCCGCCTGGTGCTTGCCCGCGCGGGGATCCCACGGTTCCCACGTCAATTCCGGGATGCAGCCTGCGGCCGCGGCGGCGTCCAGAAACTGGGTGGGCAGCGACCTCTCCCAGACGAACGCCTCATAGACGGTCAGGGTGTCCAAGTGCTTGCCCAATTGCTGCGCGGCGGCCTGGGACCGCTGCACCGACCCGTCGTCAAGGCCGGTTGCCGCCAGCCCGAACTGGCGTGACGGCCGAGGTTGGCTTGGTTGGCTCGGTTCGGATTCTTGGCATCCGCCCGCGGCCATCATGGTGAGTGCCGCCAGAGGGATCGATGCGAGCAGGCCGCGCCGCGACACCTTCGCCGCCTGTTCGCTGGGCAACGACACCTCCCGACCGTCAAAGTTTTCCAGCAGAGACACCCTACGGGACGGCTGAGCGCTTGCCCCGCCGAAGTCAGCGACCGCTGACGTCGATTCCCTTCTCACGGATCTGCGCTTGGACCGCGGGCAGCAGTGCCTTGACGGCGGTTGCTGTCAGGTGGGAGTCGTCGCGGTAGAGCAACGTGCCATTGCGAACCGCGCGGCATTTGTTGTTCTCGCACAGGTATGCGTTGAGGTCGAGCACCGGGATGTCGAGGTTCTGGCCTCGAACCTGGTCGGTGACAATGGGTTCCGTTCGGGGTGTGTTGTTCAGCTCGAAGTCGCACGCGGACCAATTGTCGGTGGCGCCCGAGATGCATTCGGGCATGTTCTTGTTCGGGTACGGCGTGTCTCGCAAGTAGACCAACTTCGCGCCCGTGGACCGCAATTGGTTCAACGTCTGATCCCAGGCGGTCTTGAACTCCTGGTAGTCGGGCACATACGTGGACAGTGAGCTGATCACGATGTACTTGGGTTTCAGCGCGATGATCGCCTTGATGCTGTCCTCGCGCCAGCCGAGGCAGTCTGACTTCGTGAACGGGTCGGTACGGCCGTCCCTGGGCTGCAGCGCGGCTACCGGGCATGCCGCCTTGGTGAATTGGTTGAGCCGCCAATTGTTTTCCTTGGCAATGACCTGAACCACGGGCAGCCACTGCTGTGCATGGCTGTCGCCGAACAGCACCGCAGGCACACCGTCGGCTGGGCCATCCACGCAGGTGCTCGGTTGCGCGCGCTCGCCCAGCGGAACCAGGCACTCGTCGCGTTCGGGCCGATCGTCGAACGCCTTGAACGGGTTGGGGGTGACAGGTCCTGATTTCGCGCCGCTGTCGGCGCCGAAGACCGATTCGAAGCTCACCGATGCATTGGATGAAGCCGCGCCGCTGGCCAGGTTGACCGCCAGGACACCGAGGGTCATCGTCACCGCGGCTGCCGCGATGGTGCCGGTGAAACCGACCGACAGCGACGCCTGCAGGTTTCGCTTCAGTTCGCCCGACGACATGATCGGGCGTTCCAGAAGTGCGGTGGAGGCCCATGCCAGCACCAGCGCCACCATGGTCACGCCCACCAACGCCGGCCAGCTGTTGTTGTGGGTGTAGCTCTTGAACAGCACCAGGGCGGGCCAGTGCCACAGATACCAGCCGTAGGAGACCTTGCCCAGCCACCGCAAGGAGCGTGCCGAGAGGAACCATCCGATCGCCGGCCGGCTGGCGGACGCTACCTGTCCGGCCACAATGATCGCGGCGGCACCGACCGTCGGCACCAGCGCGGCGACACCCGGATAGGGCGTGGTGTGGTCGTAGGCCACCGTCGATAACAGCACTGCCGCCAGTCCGGCCCAACCGAGCACCCACATCGCCACTCGTACCCACAATTTTGTGATCAAGCCGGTCAGCAGCGGGCCGACGACTGAGATGATTCCGCCGACGCCGAATTGCCATGCGCGCGTGTGGGTAGCCATGTAGGACAGGGTGGGGTCGCTGGCCGTGTAGTGCAGCGACGCCAGCATGGAGGCGGCGATGACCACGACGATTCCCCAGCCGACGACCATGCGGGTGGACCATCGCATGCGCTTGGCCAGCACGGCCAGCGCGACCAAGAGCACGGGCCAGATGAAGTAGAACTGTTCCTCGATGGAAAGCGACCAGAAGTGCGTGGCAACGCTGTCGTCTGACGCCCCGGCGAGGTAGTCCTTGCCCGCGGCAATGAAGCGCCAGTTGGCGATGTTCATCGTTGCGGCCAGCAGATCCAGTGCCTGGCGGAAGACCGAGAGCATCGGCATCAGGAACCACACGGCGATCGCCGTCGCCATGATGGTCACGGCCGCCGGAGGAATGATGCGGCGTGCGCGGCGCGCGTAGAAGCCCCTGAACGACACCCGGCCGTTGCGCTCGAACTCGCGCAGGAGCAGCCCGGTGATCAGGAACCCCGAGATGACGAAGAACACGTCGACGCCCACGAAGCCGCCTGCCATGTGCGGCACCCCGGCGTGAAACAGCACGACCAGCGCGACCGCGATGCCTCGCAGGCCTTCGACGTCGTTGAAGAACTGGTTTCCCGATTTCTTGATCTCGGTCGTCGACTTGGACGGTTGGGTCGGGACGACGGTGGTCGGGTGTGGGGCAGGGGCGGGACGGTACATGCGCGGAAGCGGCCGCAGCCTCTCCGTGACAGCCGTCGCGTTGTTCGGCGCAGGGCGATACCTCACGGTCGGTTCTTCCAAGTACTTCGTCATGAGGAAATCGTCGCGTTTCGCCCACGTCGGGCGTAATCGCCGGCAAGCCAGATCCCACTGCTGAAAGGGAAGGATTTCGTATCCCCCGGGTAAGGCCCGGTCCTCAACGGGGTCCTCGACAGCCAACCGAACCTGTTTTTTACAACAGGTTCGGTTCAGCCGATACCGTGACCGTCGGACTCAGGAGCTCCACGGGATCATCAGGTCGAACCACCCGGACGCGACGGCTGCGGCCATTCCCAACGCTAGCGTGTAGCACACCGCCTCATAGGCGGAGATCCGATGTGGATTGCGCCGCTTCGGCGCAGGGCCGTCTTGGGCTGGCGGTGCTGCGGCGTCGTCAGTCCGGGACTTGCGGCGCTTGCCGAGTGATGGCCAGAGAACCTTGACGAACTCGACGAGCAACGGCAGGGCGAGATAGGTGTAGAGGCCGACGAACATCGCCATCAGCCAGAATTGGCGCACCCCATATACGTGGATGTCGTAGGCGACCACACCCCAGAACGGCACGAGCGACAGGATGATCGCAACGGCGCCAACGCGGCTGATGCTGCGGGCCAGGGGGTTGGAGCGATTCATCGCGCCGGTGGGAACCCATCCCGCCGAGCGGCCCCGCAGTTTGTGGACGATGGCGATGAGGTGGGCGTAGCTGTACGCCATCTGCAGGCGCAGGACCTCAAACCGCCAGCGGCTCTTGGACACCACCGGAATCACCACCAGATAAACCCAAAGTCCGACGAGGAAGGGCACGAACTGCGAGGGCTGGACCTCGGTCGGGAAAAACGCGGCCATGATCATGCCCGGAAGGTAGAGCGCGACGACGTTGACAGCGGTGGTGATGTAGTAGAACAAGCCGGACCAGAAGCAGAGTCGTTGCCGGAGGGTCATTTTCACGCGCGAGCCGTCAAGCTTCGCGTTGTGCAGCTTCACCAGCGACCCGTTGCACCACCGGTACTGCTGGTTCAGGAAGCCCGCCATGTCCTCCGGGCACAGGCCGCGGGAAACCACGATGGGTATGTAGCGGGTTTGGAAGCCGGCCTGCATCAAATGCAGCCCGGTGTGAATGTCTTCGCTGTGCTCGATCTGCGCGAATCCGCCGGTGGTCTCGAGGGCCTTGCGGCGATACAGCGCGCAGGTGCCGACGCAGATCGCAGCGTTGAACCGGTCCCGCGACGGCAGGATCCAGCGGTAGAACAACTCTTGAGTCGAGCCGGCCGTGCGCTGAATCCAGTTCATGCTCTCGCCGCTGTCGAAGTATTGCGGGCTCTGCACGATGCCGACGGTCGGGTCATCCATGTACGGCACCAAGTGCCGCAGGAAATCGGGACGCGGGCAGAAGTCGGCGTCCAGAATCACGATGTGGTCGCCCGACGTGCGGCTGAACGCGTACTGAAGGTTGCCTGCCTTCTTCAGGTGCCCCCGATTCGGGCGGACGATGTAGTCGAATCCGAACTGTGCTGCCAGGTCGCGGACCTCGCTGCGATCGCCGTCGTCGAGAACGTGAACCTCGACCCTGCCCGCCCACTCCATCGCCTTGACATGGGTGTAGGTGTTGCGCAGGACCGCCACGTCCTCTCCGTAGGTGGGAAGAAAAACATCGATGCTCGGTGCCGGGCCCGACGGGGCCCAGCCCTCGACAAGCGCGCGGTGTGCCTTCGCCGATACCCGCCTGGTGTTGAAGCTGGTCAGCGATGACAGTACGGTGCCAATCACATTGAGCCCCAGCACGATCAGCATGGGCCACAAAATCGCGATCGACGCGAGTGCAAAATGCAGCAGACTCCATCCCGCGAGCACGTAGGCGCCCATCAGCAGGAGCTGCACCCATCGCATCTGCGCCCCGAAGTAGGAGTAGACCTCGTTGTCGCTCGGCGGGGAGAACAGACCTTGCGCTTCGGCGGAATGTTCGGCGGGCTTCGGGGCGCCCGGCGCCGTCCGATCACTGCGCGCCAGCCGCTCCGTGGGCTCGTGCAGCGCCAGCCGCTCCGTGGGCGCGTGCAGCGCCTTGGTGCGGTCGTACCGACGCGGGTCTGGCCGATGGGCGTGCCGACGCGGGTCTGACCGGCGCACGGGGCGCTCGAGTTCGCGGGTACGCACCGGGCGGGCGCTCCGCGCGAGTGGCATGGCGCCGGCTGGGACCGTTTCTTCGGCCAGACCGGGGCGAAGGCTGATCGTCTCTTCGCAGTACGTAGTCATGAGCACCATCGTTGTGATCGGGGAGTGGTTCCGTAATCGCCGGGAAGCCAGAGTCCACTCCTGAAGGGGAAGGTATTCCTGTCGGTTTGGTAAGCCGTCGGGCGTCAGCGCTCGCTGGTGCTCTTGAAGAAGTTCGGGAAGTCAAGCGCGTAGGAGTCGATCACGGTTGCCGTTGCCGCACCCCGCAGCCGCGCGAGTTCGGCGGTCATTCGCTCGATGCGGTGATCCTGGGTCGCGATCGATTGGCGTGCGGCGCCGAGTTGGCGTTCGCGATCGGCGAGCTTGAGTTCGGCGGCCTGGCGGCGCTGCTCCGACTCTTTTAGTAGACGGCGCAGTTCATCGATCTGTCCGCCCGGTGTGAGTGGCATCATGACGTCCTCATTTCCTTCCTGTGTGGTCCTGCGGTCATCCCGGTAGCGCCCGGGCTGCCAACCGCTTCCGCGGCCGCTCCGTTGCCGGCGCCTCCGGTACTGTTGCATCAGCTCCGCGTCCATTTCGGCAACTCCTTCTCCCGACGGCTGCGATCCAAAAGCCATGGGCCAGAATCGGATACGCGCACCAAGAAGAATCGGTTGGGTTGCGGTATCTCCGAGTACGTGGCCATGAGGAAATCATCGTGATCACGAGGGGGTTCTGTAATCGCTGAGAAGCCATATTCCAGGCGTGAAAGGGAAGGGTTTCCTGTCCGACAGGGAAGCAACGTCGTCAGAACGACTGTCCGTTGGCATATCGCTGCCGACGATAGTGGCGACCGCTTCCGCGGTTGCGGCTCTTGAACGTCGGCAGTTGGGAGTCGCAGTTCGGGCAGACCAGCCTCAGGTTCTCCCGTCGGTTGTTCGTCGGGTCGCCGTCGATGTGGTCCAACACCAAGGCTAGGGGCAGGCCCAGCCACGTGCTAGCTCCGCCGCAGACCGCGCAGCAGCCGGACTGCGCGTCGAGGAGATACTGCCGGATGTAGTGGCCCTGATGGCCGTCGATCCGCGCCTCGCCGGACTCGAGCCAGAGCTTGGTACTGGCCTTGCGCCGGGCTGAACCCTGGCATGCGTTGCCGCAGTAGATCTTCTGGCTGCGCTTCGAGAGCTCGGCGCCGCAGCCGCGACATTGCCTCATGCGCCGACGTTACGATCGGCCACCGACAAGTGCGCCGCCCCGGAATCGGAGCCTCCTATCGGGATTGAACCGATGACATTCTGTTTACAAGACAGATGCTCTACCACTGAGCTAAGGAGGCCTGCGCGGCCAGAGCCTATCGGGTCACTCGTCGGCTTCGATGACCCGCTGCGAGCGCACCGGTGTCGATGGGGAGCGACGCGGGCGTCGGCCCGGGAACGGGATCCGGTCGGCGATGTTGCTCAGCGGGTTGACCATCTGGCTCAGCACGATGACGGCCTCGCGCAACGCCTCGATCGTCGGCTCGAGGGCCTCGAGTCCCGGCGCGAGCCGGTTGAGGGTGTCGGCCACGTCGGCCAACTGCTCCAGCGGCCCGTGCCTGGCGGTCAGCTTGTCGACCAGTCCGCCGGGCGCGAGCAGCCGATCGGCAAGGCCGTCCTCGGCGAGCAACCGCTCGACCAGACCGTCTTCGTCGAGAAGCTGATCGACGAGGCCACCGGGCTCGATGGCGCGCATCAGCCCACCGTCGTCCTGCGTCAGCCGGTCCAGCACGCCGCCTTCCATCGTCAGCTTGTCCACCACACCGCCCGGCGCCAGCAGCCGGTCGATCGGACCGCCAGGCGTCAGCGCCCGACCCAGCGGCTGGTCCTCGTCCATCAGCCTGGCCAGTCGATTCGCCCGCTCGACCGCCTCGTCGATACCCAACATGTGGGCGACCGAGCCCGAACCCGCTCTGGCCCCCGCGTTCGCCTGACCGATGGCCCGCTGCGCGAGCCCCACCGCGCCGTTGGCGACGTCGAGGCCTGCTTCGGCGGCAGCAAGCCCGATGCGGGCGGGCGCGACGGCGAGATCGACCAGGTTCTTGGCCAGGTTCATCACCTCAGTGTATGGGTGCAGCTGTCCGCTACCGCTGGTGCCGCTTCGAGAGGACAATGCGGACTCACAGGAAGTTGACAGGTGCCCTGCAGCTTCATTGCCAGGAAATTGGGAGACATTGAGGCGATGGCGATGGCTGCACTCCCAGAATCCGTTCCAGAGGCCCGAGTACTGGTCGTCGACGACGAGACGAACATCGTCGAGCTGCTCTCGGTGAGCCTGAAGTTCCAGGGCTTCGAGGTCCATACCGCCTCCAACGGCCCGGCCGCCCTGGACAAGGCCCGCGAGATACGTCCCGACGCGGTCATCCTCGACGTGATGATGCCGGGCATGGACGGCTTCGGCGTGCTGCGGCGGCTGCGTGCCGACGGGGTCGACGCGCCCGCCCTTTTCCTCACCGCCCGCGACACCCTGCAGGACAAGATCGCAGGGCTGACGCTCGGCGGCGACGATTACGTCACCAAGCCGTTCAGCCTGGAAGAGGTGGTGGCCCGGCTTCGGGTGATCCTGCGCAGGTCCGGCAAGGGCGTCGAGGAGCCGCGCAGCGCCAAGCTGACGTTCGCCGACATCGAGCTCGACGAGGACACCCACGAGGTATGGAAGGCCGGCCAGCCCGTATCGCTGTCGCCGACCGAGTTCACGCTGCTGCGGTACTTCATCATCAATGCGGGCACGGTGCTGTCCAAGCCGAAGATCCTCGACCACGTCTGGCGCTACGACTTCGGCGGCGACGTCAACGTCGTGGAGTCCTATGTCTCCTACCTGCGCCGCAAGATCGACACCGGTGAGAAGCGGCTTCTGCACACGCTGCGCGGTGTCGGGTACGTTCTGCGCGAACCGCGCTGATTTCCGGCGACAATAGGCGAATGGCAGGTCTGCGCGGACGCGGTGTGCCGCTGCGGGTCGGGCTGGTGGCCGCGACCCTGGTCCTGGTGGCGTGCGGCCTGCTGGCGTCCGGCATCGCCGTCACCTCGATCCTCCGGCACAGCCTGACCAACCGCGTCGACCAGACCCTTCTCGACGCCTCCCGCAGCTGGGCCCAGGCGCCGCGCCGGATGCCGACGCCGCCGATGGAGGGTCCCAACCCGGCCAGGCCCCCGTCGGACTTCTATGTCCGCGGCATCGACGCCGACGGTCGCATCTGGATGGCGGTCAACGATCGCGCCGCCGAGCCCCTGCTTCCGGCGGACAACGATGTCGGGCCCGAGCCGGTCACCGTCGGCTCGATCGACAACTCGCACGTGCAGTGGCGCGCGATGTCGGTGCACGGTCCGCATGACGAGCTGACCACCGTCGCGATCGACCTGTCCGACGTCCAGTCGACGGTGCGCGCACTGATCTGGTCGCAGGCAGGCATCGGTGCGGCGGTGCTTCTGGTGCTCGGCGTCGCAGGCTTCTGGGTCGTGCACCGCAGCCTGCGTCCGCTCACCGAGGTCGAGCGGACCGCCGCCGACATCGCCGCCGGGCAGCTGGATCGTCGCATCCCGCAACGTGATCCGCGCACCGAAGTCGGGCGGTTGTCGTTGGCGCTCAACGGCATGCTCGCGCAGATTCAGCGCGCCGTCGCCTCCTCTGAGTCCTCGGCGGAGCAGGCGCGACGATCCGAAGAACGGATGCGCCGCTTCATCACCGACGCCAGCCACGAGCTGCGCACACCGCTGACCACGATCCGCGGCTTCGCCGAGCTGTACCGCCAGGGCGCGGCCCGCGACACCGAGATGCTGATGTCGCGCATCGAAAGCGAGTCGCGCCGGATGGGCCTGCTGGTGGAGGACCTGCTGCTGTTGGCCCGCCTCGACGCGCAGCGGCCGCTGGACCGTCATCGCGTCGATCTGCTTGCGCTGGCGAGCGACTCGGTGCACGACGCGCAGTCGATCGCCCCCAAGCGCTCGATCACGATGGAGATCATCGACGGCCCAGGCACGCCGGAGGTGCTCGGCGACGAGGCGCGGCTGCGCCAGGTGCTGGGGAACCTGGTCGCCAACGCACTGCAGCACACGCCGGAATCCGCCTCGGTCACGGTGCGGGTGGGCACCGACGACGGCAACGCGGTGCTCGAGGTCGCCGACGAAGGGCCGGGCATGAGCGCGGAGGACGCCCACCGCATCTTCGAGCGCTTCTACCGCACCGACTCGTCGCGGGACCGGGCCAGCGGCGGCACCGGGCTGGGGCTCTCGATCGTCGACTCGCTGGTCTACGCGCACGGCGGCACCGTCAGCGTGACGACGGCGCCCGGTCAGGGCTGCCGCTTCACCGTCAAACTGCCGCGCATCGCCGACGCCGAAACGGCGCACACCGCCGCTAGCCCAGCTCTGCCAGCGCAGCCTTGATCTTCGCCTGCGCCTCGTCCAGCGACTCCTGCGACGGATTCGGATCGGCTTTGGCGAAGCCGAAGTCCGACAGGTCGCGTGCAGGGAACACGTGCACGTGAAGGTGTGGCACTTCGAGTCCGGCGATGATCACGCCGGCCCGCTCGACGCCGAAGGCTTTCGACACCGCCCTGCCGATCAGCTGGGACACCTCCATGACCCGGCCGAACGCGGCCGGGTCGATGTCCTGCCAGTTGTCGATCTCGGCGCGTGGCACCACCAGTGTGTGGCCCTGGGTGATCGGCGCGATCGTCAGGAACGCGACGATGTCGTCGTCTTCGTAGACGAAGCGCCCGGGGATCTCGCCGTTGATGATCTTGGTGAAGACGGTTGCCATCCTGCGAGCCTAGGACGGTGGTGGTTCGTCTCTGACGGCAGCCGGTGCTAGGCGGGCCACTCCGCGCAGGATCCACGGCGTGTGCCTGGCCATCACGGCCACGGCGCGGTCCGACCGCCGCATCGCGGCACGAGGCCCGGGGGTCGGCAACGAAATCAATTGCGACTCGGCCGATCCCGGCAGCGGGCCGTAACGGTCGACCGCCAGCAGTTGCCACACGCCTGGCACGCCCCGAAGCTCGATGCTGCCGCGGTCCTCGAATCCTGTGCCCGAGCCGACGACCAGGTCACGCACGGTACGCGAGACGAGGATCTCCCCGGCGCCGGCCTCGCCGACGATCCGCGCCGCAATGTGGACGGCGATCCCGCTGATGCCGTCGTCCAGCAGTTCGCACTCGCCGGTGTGAATGCCCACGCGGATCTCGATGGCGAGCTTCTCGGCGTCGGTGCGCAGCGCCTCGGCGCAGTGGATCGCCTGTGTGGGGCCGTCGAAGGTGATGAGGTGGCCGTCGCCGGTGCTCTCGACCACCGTGCCGCCGAATCGTTCGGTGAGGTCGACGGTGATCGCCCGAAAGCGCTGCAGCACCGCGCGCCACCGCTCGTCGCCCGTCGCCGCCACATGTTTTGTGGAGGCCACGATGTCGGTGAACATCACCGTGCGCAGGGCGCGGCGTGACTGGGACGGCGCCGCATGGCTGCCGGTGAGAAATTCCTCGACGACGGTCAGGATCCTGTCCGGATCGGCGAACCAGGGGACGTGGTCGCTACCGTCGACTTCGAGCATCCGTGCGCCGGGGATGTGGTCGGCGATGTCTCTGCTCGACTGCACCGGAACGACTTCGTCGCGGGCATGGATGACCAGTGTCGGAACCGTGATCGTGGGCAGCACGGGCCGCACGTCGATCCGGAACATGGCTTCGAACGCCACCCGCGCCATCCCCGGGCTGGCGCTCATGCGCTCCACCATCGCCAGCAGGCGCATCGACCGCACCGACGGCAGAAGTGCCTTGACCGCCTCGCCGCTGCCCCAGTTGGACATGGCCGCGCGGGACCACGATTGCCAGCGTGCGAGCTGCTTCACCGAGGGCGCGTAGTACTCACCCAGCTCGCGCACGAGGCGTGCCCGCAGCTCGGTCGGATCACGGTCCAGGTCGTCCCAGTCGTGGGCGAAGGAGTATGCGAAGGTGCCGGTCAGAATCAGCGCCTGCGTTCGCTCCGGCCGGGTGGCCGCGAACAAGATCGAGGCGGGTCCGCCCTCGCTCGCGGCGAACAGCACCGCCTTCGCGAAGCCCGCGGCGTCCATGACCGCCTCGATCTCGGCCGCTCTGTCATCCAGTGTGCGGACTTGGGGGACCGGGTCCGACAGCCCGGCGCCCGCCTTGTCGAACAGTAAGACGCGACAGAACGTCGAGAGCCGCTCGAAGAAGACCACGAACTCCGGCACGGTCCAGTACAGCTCGATGTGGCTGGCGAACGATCCGGCGAAGACCAGCTCGAGGGGCCCGTCCCCGAACACCTGATACGCCAGGCTGAGATCGCCGCACGAGGCGTACGACGTTTCCGGCACGGCACTGAGCGTACTGCGGCTGCCTACCTGCTGATCATTGCGTGCAATTCCTCGACCGACCACGGTGGCGAATCAGTGTGGTCCCGGAACCCGATGATGCCTGTTTTCTGTCGTGCGAACTCGCCGACGAATCCCCCTGCGGCGATGAAGATACGGCCCGTGACGTCCTTGGCCAGATCGCTGGAGAGGTAGCCGTAGATCGGCGCCACGTACTCGGGAGGAGGTGCGTCGAGTGCCGCCTGCGTGCTTGCGGCGTTCAACTGGCCCCTGCGGTTCAAACCGACGATGTGGTCCTCGTACTCCTTCCCCGTCGACAGCCGTGTCTTTGCGCCGGGACAGACCACGTTCGCCCGTACGCCGTAGTCCTTGAGGTCACCGGCGATGGCCAGTGTCAACCCGTTGACTGCGCCCTTGCCTGCCGGATAGGCGGTACCGCCGTAGTCGCCGCGAAACGCGAATGAACTGGTGTTGATGATGGCGCCGGCGCCCTGTTCGGCCATCCTCGGTGCCGCGGCCCGACACGTCTCGAACGTGGTGACGAGATGGCCGTCGAGTAGCTCGTGAAACTGCGCGCTGGTGACGTCGAGGATCGACTCACTGGCCAGCCCGGCGGTGCCGGCGCAGTTCACCAGGATGTCGATCCGGCCGAATTCGCTTGTGCACCTGCCGATCAGCGCGTCGGCCACTGCCGGGTCGGCCGGGGAACCGGGATGGGAGACCGCACGGTCGATATGTGCCGCCGCGTCGTCGGCCGCGTCGGCATCGCGACCGTTGACGACGACCCCTGCCCCCTGTGCGGCGAGGTGTGCGGCGACCTGGAACCCGATACCGCGCGAGCCGCCGACGACGACGGCGCCGCGCCCGGATAACGAAGCGCTAATCGCCGCCGTCCGTGACGGGCTTCATCATGTCCATGTTCCAGTAGCCGCGCAGGTTGGTCAGCAGGCCCGCGTCGTTGACCTTGTAGGTGAACACGCCGCGCACCGCGCTGGCCGATCCGTTGTCGAACGCGAAGCGCAGGTTCAGGATGTGAGCGATCTCGTTGGGTGAACTCGACGGGAACGTTTCCTCACACGTGATGGTGATGGTCGCGAGCCCGATGCTGTTGTCCCAGAACGACGAGACGCCGTCCTTGCCGCGCACGCCGGTGCCGTCCGGGTTGGTGTAGGCCGGTCCGATCGGGTCTTCGATGACGACATCGTCGGTCATCAGCGCCAACCACGCCTGCTTGTCCTTCGCGTGCACGGCAGCCCACGAGGCCTGCGACGCGGCCAACGCGGGGCTCCGCTGCGCGGTCTCCTGCGTCATGCGCGGTTACCGGTCGGCGTCGGTGTAGCGGATCACGCCACGGATGTTGCGACCCTCGAGCATGTCCTTGTAGCCCTCGTTGATCTGCTCCAGCTTGTACTGGGTGGTGATCATGTCGTCGAGGTTGAGCTTGCCCGCCTTGTACATCGACAGCAGCTGCGGGATGTCGAAGTGCGGGTTGCCGCCGCCGAAGATGGTGCCCTGCACACGCTTCTGCATCAGCGTGAGCATCGCCAGATTCAGGTTGACGTTGGTGTCCAGCAGGCTGCCGATGGCGGTGAGGACGGTGGTGCCGCCCTTGGCGGTGAGGTTCACGTAGGTGTCGACGTCGGCACCCTTGAGCTCGCCGACCGTCACGATGACCTGCTGCGCCATCAGGCCGTGAGTGACCTCGGCGATACCTGCGAAGGCGGTGTCGGTGTCCGGATAGGCGTGCGTCGCTCCGAATTTCAGTGCCGCGTCGCGCTTCCACTCGACGGGCTCGATGACGAAGAGGTTGCGGGCACCTGCGTTCACGGCACCCTGCACCGCCGACATGCCGACGCCGCCGACACCGATCACCAGGACGTCGTCACCGGGGCGGATGTCGCCCGCTTTGACGGCCGAGCCATAGCCCGTCGTCACGCCGCAGCCGACGAGGCACGCCACCTCGAACGGGATCGACGGATCGATCTTCACGACCGAACTCTTGTGCACCACCATGTACGGGCTGAAGGTGCCCAGCAGCGTCATCGGGAAGACGGGCTGCCCCTTGGCGTGGATGCGATGGGTGTTGTCGGAGACGGCCTGGCCGCCGAGCAGGCCGGCGCCGAGGTCGCACAGGTTGCGCAGGCCCGCCTGACAGGACGGACACCTGCCGCAGGACGGGATGAAGGACAGCACAACGTGGTCGCCGGGCGCGATGTCCTCGACGCCGGGGCCGACCTCGGTGACGATGCCCGCACCCTCGTGGCCGCCCAGCACCGGGAAGCCGGCCATCGGGATGTCACCGGTCACCAGGTGGTGGTCGGAGTGGCACATCCCCGACGCTTCCATCTGGATCTTCACCTCGTCCTTGACGGGGTCGCCGATCTCGATCTCCTCGATCGACCACGGCTGGTTGAACTCCCAGATGAGAGCGCCCTTTGTCTTCATCCGTATGTGCCTTCCGCTAGAGCTATCCAGGCCAGACTAGAACCATTAGTTAGATCGGTCACAAGCACCCCCAAGCAACCGCTTGGCCGGGCGGTCACCAGATCGGGGTCGGCGCCTCGCCCAAGGGGTAGTAGCCAGGCAGTTTCTCGCCTGCCATGGAGCGCTCGATCCGCTTCTGCATGCCCTCTGACAGGTCGCCGGAACCGATGAGCTTGCCGAACATGTGGGCCACGTGGCCGAAGTCGAAGAAGTCCCGCTGCCACTCGATCTTCAGATCGTCGGTCAGCCGGAACCAGCTTCCGCCGATGCCGTAGATCTCGTCCCTGGTGCCGTCTGACTTGTTGACGATCTGCTTCCAGAAGCCGACGATCTCGTTCTGCTTGTCGTCGACGAGCACCTTCTGATACTCGTAGTTCCAGTTCTCCAGGCCCTCCATCTCCAGGCCCAGCGCCACGTCGCGGATCTCGTCGCGGCCGACGCACATGACGTCCTCCTTGGGCCCGATGTTCCAGCCGTAGGTGGCGTCCTCGGTGTAGAAGTCGGCCAGCGGCTTCCAGTCGCCGTTGCGCTCACACACACGGTTGGCTTCGAGCCACTCGTCGACCCACTTGTCGAGCTGTTCACGTGACGCCATTGGTTGACCTTTCTCAGTCTTCGACGATGGACAGTGCTTGCGTGGGACAGGCCCACACGGCTTGTTCGACCTCGGCCCGATCTTCTTCCGGTGCGGTGCTTTTCAGAATCTCGACCTGCCCTCGCTTGGGCACCTTGAAGTAGTCGGGCGCCTCCAATTCGCACATGGCGTGGCCCTGACAGAGGTCGAGGTCGACTTCGATCCTGATGCCCATGTCGTCGCTCCTAGACCCGCCGCCTGCGATAGCGCGCCTTGGCCGGACGGGCCAGCTGGACCACCATCTTGCTGTGGTCGTTGCGGTAGGAGTCCGCGGGCTGGGCCATCTCGAACTCGTACTCGCGCAACAGCACCGAGAAGATCGCCTTGATCTGCATCTGGGCGAAGGCCGCACCGACGCACCGGTGTCGTCCAGCGCCGAACGGGATCCACGTCCAGCGGTTGACGATGTCGGCCTGTTCCGGCTTGTTGTAGCGGTCCGGTTTGAACGCGTCGGGGTCGGGAAAATCCTCGGGGATCCGGTTGCTGATCGCGGGGGAGGCCGCGACGAAGTCGCCCTTGTGGATCGGGAAGCCCGCAACCTCGAACTCTCCCTGGGCCACCCGCATCAGGATGATCAGCGGGGGATGCAGCCGCAGGGTCTCCTTGACGACGTTGTCCAGCTTCGGAATCTGGCGCAGCGCATGGAAACTCACTTCCTGCCCGTCGGCGTACAGCTCGTCGAGCTCACTGCGCACCTCGGCGTAGATCTCGGGGTGGCGGATCAGCTCGATCAGCGTCCAGGCCGACGTGCCCGAGCTGGTGTGATGCCCGGCGAACATCAACGAGATGAACATGCCGGTGACCTCGTCGGCCGAGAACCGCGGACTGCCGTCGTCGTCCTTGATGGAGACCAACACGTCCAGCATGTCCCGGTCGGCCTTGTCCTTGGGCGGGTTGGCCAGCCGGTGGTCCATGATCTCCTGAACCAGCGCAACGAGTTTCACGCGCGCCTCGTCACGGCGCTTGAAGCTCTCGATCGGCAGGTAGGGATCGACGTAGCACAGCGGATCGGTGCCGCGTTCCAGGTCGTGGTAGTACTCCGCGAAGCGGTGGTCGAGTTCGTTGCGGAACTTCAGCCCGATCAGGCACGCCGTCGAGGTGTAGATGGTCAGCTCGGCGAAGAAGTCGAGCAGTTCGATCTCGCCTTCGTCGCCCCAGTCGGCGATCATCTTCTTGACTTCGCCCTCGATGGTGGCGGCGTGACCCTTCATCTGCTCGCCGCGCAGCGCCGAGTTGTGCAGCATCTCCTTGCGACGTTCGGGGCTGGCGTCGAACACCACGCCCTGGCCGAAGATCGGCGTCATGAACGGGTAGGCCTCGGCCTGGTCGAGATCCTCGTCGGCAGAACGGAAGAAGAACTCGTTGGCCTCGGCGCCGGACAGCAGGATCACGTGCTTGTCGACGAGCTGGAACCAGCCGACGTCGCCGCATTCGTCACGGACCCGCTTCATCAACCCGATGGGATCGGTGCGGAACTCTTCGAGGTGGCCGTGTTCTTCTTCGCCACCCGAGACGCGGGGCACAATGGCGGTCGTCATTGTCGGATTCTCCTCGGATCTCTCCCACCCGTCCGCCCGCCCGCCGAGCTTCAGCTGTTGACGTTCGGCGGGCGCGTTCGCCAGCGGCGCTTCTGGCTGAAGCTCCATGTTCGCGATGTAGCCGCCGCGCGGCGTCTCGGCGACGAACGCGATGGCGCGTGCGAGATCGCTTGCGCGCAGGAAATAGTCGTGGCGGGCCTGACCCCACTTGGCCCAGTCCTCGAGCGCCGGGCCGATCTTGTCGGCAGGCAGGCTCCAGCCCATTCCGGTCTTGGTCGGACCGGGATGCACGATCGACGCCCGAACGCCGGTGCCCTCCAGTTCCATCTGATAGTTGGTCACCATCGCGATGAGCCCGGCCTTGGCCGCGCCGTAGGCGCCCATGTGCGGGCGCTGACGCAGCGACACATCCGAGCCGACGAAGATGAGGTCGCCGCGCTGGCGCTCCATCATTCCCGGCAGCACCGCGGCGGCCAGCCGATTGGCGCCGACCAGATGGATCTGCAGCTGCGAGTTGAACTCGTCGGGGGTGATCTCGTCGAGCTTGCCGAAGAACGTGTCGCCTGCCCCGGCCACCAGCACCTCGATATCGCCGAGCGCCTCGGTCGACTGTGAGACAAACGATTTCACCGAGTTCGGGTCGGTGACGTCGAGGTGGAATCCGACGGCCTCGCCGCCGTCGGCCTGGATCTTGCCGACGAGCTCGGTGAGCTTCTCCACGCGACGTGCGCCGAGCGCGACGGGAAACCCGCGGGCTGCGAGTTCGATGGCGGTCGCCTCGCCGATGCCCGACGATGCGCCCGCCACGAGAGCGGGCCTACGTTCGGGTAGGGGTTGGAAGCGCGGCATATTATCGGACCTTCAGTTGAATAGGAGAGTCATCGGTAGGTGGGCGAATCCGCGGACACTGCTGGAATGGACGCGGACGGCGTTGGCCTCGTCGATCTCGAATCCGCGGATTCGCGAGAACATTTCGAAGAGCGCGACCCGCGCCTCCATGCGTGCCAGGTGTGCGCCTAGGCAGAAGTGGGCTCCGCTGCCGAAACTGAGGAGGTTGGAGCCGATCTCGCGACCGATGATGTAATCGTCGGGGTTGTCGAACACCCGCTCGTCGCGATGCGCGGAGCCGGGCAGCAACAACAGGATGTCGCCGTCGGGGATCGTGGTGTCGTAGAGGTTCAAGTCCCCGGCGACCACACGTGCCAGCAGCTGGCTGGATGTGTCGTAGCGCAGCGTCTCCTCGACCCACAGCGGGATCCTGTCGAGATCGTCATACACCGGCGCCAACTGGTCCGGGTTGCGGTGTCCCCAAAAGGCGGCATTGGCAAGCAGTTTGGTGGTCGTCTCGTTGCCCGCGATCACCATCAGGAACAAGAACCCCAGCACTTCGTCGTCGGTCAGCCGGTCGCCGTCGATCTCGGCTTCCAGCAGTGCGGTGGTGAGGTCGTCAGCCGCGGACTTGCGTCGGTCGGCGATCATCTGCTGGTAGTACACCATCAGATTGATGGACGCCTCGATGGCAGACGCAGGTACGTCGTTCACGCCGTCCTCGCGGTGCATGACCCCGTCGGCCATGGCGCGGATACCGTCGCGGTCCTCGAGCGGCACGCCCATCAGCTCGGAGATCACGTCCATCGGAAGCTTGCCCGCGAACTCTGCGACGTAGTCCACTGTTTCGCCCGAGCGCGCCCGCTCCAGCATCGTCTCGAGGTGACCGACGGCGAGTTCGGTGACGCGCGGCTCGAGTTCCCTGATGCGCCGCGGGGTGAAGCCCTTCGAGACGAGCGTGCGCAGGCGCAGGTGCCCGGGGTCGTCCATGGCGAGGAACGACATCGTCTTGCTCGCGTGCGGGCCGCGCGAGATCGGGTCGAGGGACACCCCGTCGCGGTTGGAGAGCGTGGTGCTGTTGCGGAAGCCCTCGCGCACATCCTGATGCCGCGACAGCGCCCAGAAGCCGAGTTCTTCGTTGTGGTACAGCGGTGCTTCGTCGCGCAGCCGCTTGTAGTACGGGTACGGATCCTCGTGAAAGTCATAGTCGTACGGGTCGAGGATCACGGTCGAAGCTGTCACTGTTTGTCTCCCAAGCTTCTGTTCATTTGTCCTCTCCGAGGACGAGGCCGACGACGTAGGTGAGGCGATCGGCGATCTCGCGATAGCTGACGTAGCCGCTGCCCGCGTGAACCAGTGCGCCGAAATACGTCATCTCGAGGGCGGAGACGGTGCGCGGGTCGGCGTCGGGGCCCATCGCCGACCGGATGCGGCGGTGGATCTCGGCGCCGATCCGGTCGCGGACGGTGATCGTCGCCTGGTCGCTGCTGGACAGCAGCGCCGTCGTGCAGGCCGCGGCGACCTCCGGTTCGTCGGCGATCATCAGCGTCATGGCGCGCAGCGCCTTCTCCACCCGTGTCGGCGTGCTGTCGTTGACATCGGTGAAATAGGGCACCTGACGCATGAGGTCCAGGTACACCTCGGCGATCAGATGGTTCTTCGACGAGAAGTAGGTGTAGGCCGTGGCGGGCGCGACCTTGGCCCTGGCCGCGACCGCACGCACCGTCAGATCGGCGTAGGAGGACTCCCGAAGCATCTCCACACCCGCGGTGAGGACCTTGCGGAACGTCTCTTCCTGCCGACGGTTGCGGGGTGTTTCGCCGCTCTGGTCGGTAACCGCGACCACGGCATCGCTGGACACATGTCCAAGTTATCGGAATTTAACGGCGGCAGGCAAGTGGGGATAGCAGACTTGCTGCTCAGAATGCGTTTTACTGGCCGCGAACGGTTCGGCATCCGACCCGTCCTTGCGTCTCGCACCGGTCTGCGACTATCGTTCGAGTGAACTTAGTCGGACAGTTGTCCAGCAATCAAACAGGAGTCGGTATGGGTCTGCTGGCCGATCGCCAGAGTCAATTGCTCATCGACGGGAAACTCGAGGCGGGTAGCGGCGGCACCTTCCCGACCGTCAACCCCGCCACCGAGGAAGTGCTGGGCGTCGCCGCCGACGCGACGGCCGACGATATGGGCCGCGCCATCGAGGCCGCCCGGCGTGCCTTCGAGGACACCGACTGGTCCACCAACACCGAACTGCGGGTACGTGGCATCCGGCAGTTGCAGCAGGCGTTGCGCGATCACGCCGAGGAGTTGCGGGAGCTGGCGATCGCCGAGGTGGGCGCTCCCCGAATGCTGACGGCGATGGCGCAGTTCGACGGACCTGTCGAGGATCTGAGTTTCTGCGCAGACACCGCCGAGTCGTACCAGTGGACCACGGATCTCGGTGTCGCGGCCCCGATGGGCATCAAAACGCATCGGACCATCGCGAGAGAGGCGATCGGCGTCGTCGGCGCCATCACACCGTGGAACTTCCCGAATCAGATCAATCTCGCCAAGATCGGGCCCGCCCTCGCCGCCGGTAACACGGTCGTGCTGAAGCCGGCGCCCGATACCCCGTGGAGCGCGGCGGTACTCGGCGAGCTGATTCTCGACCACACCGACATCCCCTCTGGTGTGGTCAACATCGTCACCTCCAGCGACCACGCGGTCGGCGCGCTGCTGTCCAAAGACCCACGGGTGGACATGGTGTCCTTCACCGGTTCGACGAGGACGGGCCGGGCCGTGATGGCCGACGGGTCGGCGACCCTGAAAAAGGTGTTCCTCGAACTCGGCGGCAAGTCGGCCTTCCTGGTGCTCGACGACGCCGATCTCGCGGGCGCCTGCTCGATGTCGGCGTTCACGGCGTCGATGCACGCCGGACAGGGCTGCGCGATCACCACCCGACTGGTGGTGCCGAGGGCCCGCTATGACGAGGCCGTCGAGGCGGCGGCGGCGACCATGGCCGGGCTCAAGCCGGGAGACCCGACCGATGCGGGAACCATTTGCGGACCGGTGATCTCGGCGCTGCAGCGCGACCGGATTCAGGCCTACCTCGACTCGGCGACCGCCGAAGGCGGCACATTCGCCTGCGGCGGCGGTCGTCCCGCCGACCGCGACACCGGATTCTTCATCGAGCCGACGGTCATCGCCGGACTGGACAACAACGCCAAGGTGGCGCGCGAGGAGATCTTCGGCCCTGTGCTGACGGTGATCGCCCACGACGGCGACGACGACGCGGTGCGGATCGCCAACGATTCGCCGTACGGCCTGTCCGGCACGGTGTTCAGTGCAGACCCGGACCGGGCCTCCGGCATCGCCGCGCGGATGCGCGTCGGCACCGTCAACGTCAACGGCGGCGTCTGGTACTCCGCCGACATGCCCTTCGGCGGCTACAAACAGTCCGGCATCGGCCGGGAGATGGGGCTTGCCGGCTTCGAGGAGTATCTCGAAACCAAAGCCATTGCCACAGCGGTGAATTAGGAGGAGTGGGCGGCATGGGACTTTACGGAGACCAATTCACCGAGAAGGTGGCGATCGTCACCGGCGCAGGTGGCGGAATCGGCCAGGCGTACGCGGAGGCGCTGGCCCGCGAGGGCGCGGCCGTCGTCGTCGCCGACATCAACACCGAGGGCGCCCAGAAGGTCGCCGACGGCATCAAGGGCGAAGGCGGCAACGCCCTCGCGGTGCGGGTCGACGTGTCTGACCCGGACTCCGCCAAGGAGATGGCGGCCACGGCGCTGTCCGAGTTCGGCGGCATCGACTACCTGATCAACAACGCCGCGATCTTCGGCGGTATGAAACTCGATTTCCTCATCACCGTCGACTGGGACTACTACAAGAAGTTCATGAGCGTGAACCTCGACGGCGCACTGGTGTGCACCAGGGCGGTGTATCGCAAGATGGCCAAGCGCGGTGGCGGCGCCATCATCAACCAGTCGTCCACCGCGGCGTGGTTGTACTCCAACTTCTACGGCCTCGCCAAGGTCGGTATCAACGGCCTGACCCAGCAGCTGGCCACCGAACTCGGCGGGCAGAACATCCGCGTCAACGCGATCGCACCGGGGCCCATCGACACCGAGGCCAATCGCTCGACCACGCCCAAAGAGATGGTCGACGACATCGTGAAGCGGATCCCGTTGTCCCGCATGGGTGAACCGGAGGATCTGGTGGGCATGTGCCTGTTCTTGCTGTCGGATCAGGCGAAGTGGATCACCGGCCAGATCTTCAATGTCGACGGCGGCCAGATCATCCGGTCATGACCGAGCATCTGAAGCTGGGCTACATCGGCCTGGGAAACCAGGGCGCGCCGATGGCCAAACGTCTGGTGGACTGGCCGGGCGGTCTGATCGTGTACGACGTCCGCCGAGACGCGATGACGCCCTTGGCGGAGATGGGTGCCGGCCTCGCCGACGGCATCGCAGATGTGGCCGCGGCCGACGTCATCAGCGTCACCGTCCTGAACGACGAGCAGGTGCGCGACGTCGTCGCCGGCGAACAGGGTCTGGCGCGTTTCGTCAAGCCCGGCACGGTGATCGCGATCCACTCGACGATCGGCGACGCCACCGCCGCCGATCTGGCTCGCCAACTCGAGCCCGAAGGCATTCACATCGTCGACGCGCCGGTGAGCGGTGGCGCGGGCGCTGCGGACAAGGGCGAACTCGCGGTGATGGTCGGCGCCGACGACATCGCGTTCGCGAAAGTGAAGCCCGTCTTCAAGAAGTGGGCCAGCCTGATCGTTCACGCGGGCGCCCCCGGCGCCGGGACCCGGATGAAGTTGGCGCGCAACATGCTCACCTTCACCGGATTCGCGGCTGTCTGCGAGGCGCAGAGGCTGGCGGAGGCCAGCGGACTCAACCTGCAGGATCTCGGCAAGGTCGTGCGACACAGCGACAAGCTGAGCGGCGGCCCGGGCGCGATCATGTTCCGCGATGACATGAAACCGCTTGCCCCCGATCACTTCCTGCATGACATGTTCGTGCATACCCGAGGTCTCGGCGAGAAAGATCTGAGCCTTGCGATCGCGCTCGGCGAATCGGTCGAGGTGGACCTGCCGCTGGCGGAGGTCGCGCTGAAGACGCTGGCGGCCGGCCTCGGCGTGCCCCACACAAAGGAGTGACGATGGACGAAGTTCGCAGGAAGGGCCTCGAGAAGATGAACGAGGTCTACGGCTGGGAGATGCCCGACGTCGAGGGCGACGACTACTTTGCGCTGACTGCCGACCATCTCTTCGGATCGATCTGGACACGGCCGGGTCTGTCCATGCGGGACAAGCGCATGATGACGCTGACTGTGGTGACTGCGCTGGGGATTTCGGAGTTGGCCGAAATCCAGGTCAACGCCGCCCTGCACAACGAAGAGTTCACCGTCAGCGAACTCAAGGAGATGGCGATCTTCTTGACCCACTATCTCGGTTTCCCGCTGGGATCCAAGCTCGACGGGGTCGTGACGAAGGTGGCCAAACAGCGCAAGAAGGCCGCCGAAAAGGGTGCCGGTGAAGACAAGAAGGCGAACGTCGACGCGGCGTTGAAGATGCACTCGGGGAGTGGTCTCGATGACTAGCCGGTATGCGAGCCTCTCCCGTCAGCAACTCGCCACCTTGGTTCCGGAGCTTCTTCTGATCGGGCAGTTGATCGACCGATCCGGGATGGGCTGGTGCATCAAGCCTTTCGGCCATCCGGGAATGCTGGAGATCGCCATCGAGGAGTGGATGGGCGCGAGCCCGATCTACACCAGGCGCATGCAGAAGGCCCTGAAGTACGAGGGCACCGACGTCATCACGATCTTCAAGGGCCTGCAGCTCGACATCGGAGCGCCGCCGCAGTTCATGGACTTCCGGTACACGGTGCACGATCGCTGGCACGGCGAGTTCCACCTCGACCACTGCGGCGCCCTAATGGACGTCGAACCGATGGGCGAGGACTACGTGCGCGGCATGTGTCACGACATCGAGGACCCGACGTTCGACGCGACCGCCGTCGCGACCAACCGGAAGGCCCAGATCCGTCCGATCCACCGGCCGCCGCGCGCACCTGCAGACCGGCATCCGCACTGCGCGTGGACCGTGATCATCGACGAGTCGCACCCGGAGATCGACGATCATCCGGTGACCGACGTGATGCGTCGAACCCGCGCCGCCACAACTGAACTCGATCCGATCGACGCTGACGACGAAGGCCAGTCCGACTACTCGGGCGAGCTGGTGTCCGACGTCGACTTCGGTACGTTCTCACACTCGGCGCTTGTGCGAATCGCCGACGAGGTCTGCCTGCAGATGCATCTGCTGAACCTGTCGTTCATCATCGCGGTGGGCAAGCGCGCGGGCACGGACACCGAACTCGCCAACAAGATCTGCACCAACCAGCTGACGGGTATCGCGGGAGTGGCCGCGGAACGCATTCACCGTGCACTCGGGCTTCCCGGTGGCATCGAGGGGGCGGTCCGCACCCTCGAACTGCATCCGCTGTTCAACCCGACGGCGTATGTGACCGCCGAGTTCGGCCCGGACTCGGTTTCGGCGCGCAGGTCGCCGGCACACGAGGACGGTGCGTGGATATCGCTTGTGGGACCGTCATCGACACGGCCGCTTCAGGCTGCCGTCGCCGCCGTCGACCCGCACCTCGACGTCGAGGTGACCGGTACGGACACCGAGTGGACGGCGAGGGTGGTCGAGAACGACACGGCCGCAGAGGAGTTGGTCGAGGTCTCCGTCGTGCGTGTCAGCGGCGGCTCGTCGTGGGTGTTCGCCCCGCGCAAGTCGCTTCCGCTCACGGTGGTCTGACACCACGATCCGCGCGTAGGTCAGCGCGCGACCGCTGAGCCGACCCAGCGGCGGAGGTACTCGCGCAGTTCCACGCCGGTCCGCGGCGGCCGTCCCGGATCGATGACGAACGACTGGATGATCCGCAGCAGGTGCTCGGCTAGTTCGTCGAGATCCTTGTCGGTGTAACCGAGGGCGGCCCAGTCCACATCGAACCGGCGCACCATCGAGTGGCCGAAGTCGAGCGCGACGTCGCCGGTGACCGATCCGGTGTGGGGGTTGGGCCGGCCGGGCACGATGAGCAGACCGAGATGCTTGTCCTTCGGCAGCCACTCGAGTGCCGTCGCGATCCCCTCGGTGACGGCCTCGACGGGATCGGTGATACCGCGCAGATGTGCCTCGACACGGTTCGCGAAGTCGTCTGCCGCATGCACCGCGGCGGCCACCAGCAGCGCGTCGGTGCTGGAAAAGTAGCGGTAGACGGTCTGGCGCGTCACGCCGAGCGTTCGGGCGACGTCGGCGATGGAGAAGTCCGCACCTCGGGCGTCGATGGCCTTGCTCGCCGCATCGAGGATGCGCGCGATCGCTTCGTCGTCGCTGGCGGGCGCGGCGCCAGACCAGCCGTGGGTTCGCACCCGGCGATACTACTGCTAGCCCTGGTAGCTGACCTGCAGGTCCTTGACACCGTTCAGCCAGCCGGACCGAAGTCGTTGCGGCTCGGCAATTTTCGAAATGTCGGGAATCTGATCGGCGATCTCGTTGAAGATCAACTTGATCTCCATGCGAGCGAGGTTCGCCCCGATGCAGAAGTGCGCGCCGTTGCCGCCGAATCCGAGGTGCGGATTGGGGTCGCGCAGGATGTTGAACTCGAACGGCCGGTCGAACACCGACTCGTCGTAGTTGGCCGAGCTGTAGAACAGGCCGACGCGTTGGCCTTCCTTGATGGCCACGCCGCCCAGTTCGGTGTCCGCCGTGGCCGTGCGCTGGAAGCAGTGCACCGGCGTGGCCCAGCGCACGATCTCGTCGGCGGTGGTGTCCGGACGCGTGCTCTTGAAGATCTCCCACTGCTGCGGGTTCTCGAAGAAGGCGTTCATGCCGTGCGTCATCGCGTTGCGGGTCGTCTCGTTGCCGGCCACCGCGAGCAGGATGACGAAGAACGCGAACTCGGCGTCCTCCATCCACTCGCCGTCGACGTCGGCCTGCACCAGCTTCGTCACGATGTCGTCGGCCGGGCAGCGTCGGCGTTCCTCGGCCATGGTGTAGGCGTAGCCCATCAGCTCGGCGTTCGCCGCAACGTAGTCCGACGCGAAGTCGGGATCGTCGGTGTTCATGATCGAGTTGGTCCAATGAAACAGCTTCTCGCGATCGTCCTCCGGAACTCCGAGCATGTCGGCTATTGCCAAGAGCGGCAGGCGCATTGCGAGGTCGTCGACGAAGTTGCCGCTCTGCTTGTGCTTCGCGTCGGCCACGATCTCGCGCGCCGCGCCTGCCAGCTTCTCCTCGAGCCCGGCGACGGCGCGCGGAGTGAACAGTCGCGACACCAGCTTGCGCAGCCGGGTGTGCTCAGGGGCGTCGTGGTTGATCAGCATCGCCTTCGTCAGCTCCAGCTGATCTGAGGTGGTTCCCTCGGGCAGGCGCATCACCACGCCTTTGCGGTTCGTCGACCACAGGTCACCGTCGCGGGAGATCGCCTTGATGTCCTCGTGGCGGCTGATCACCCAGTAGCCGCCGTCGTCGAAGATCGACTCCGGCTGCTCGTTCCACGACACCGGCGCGGTCTTGCGCAGTTCGGCGAACTCGGTGACCGGTATGCCGTGTTCGAGGATGTCCGGGTTGGTGAAGTCGAATCCTTGGCCGAAGGGGCAGGCCTGCGTCGTCGCCATTCCTCGACCATACACTGACTTGTCAAGTGTATGGCCGGGGATTGCGTGGGCCAGGCGTTAGGGTTGGCACTTGTGCGAGTCCTGGTGATCGGCTCCGGCGCC
>CAWBBH010000020.1:0-11736 GCA_963786995.1 uncultured Actinomycetota bacterium
CACGGTTCGTCGACACCTTCGCCCGCGTCCTGGGCGACCCGGCACTGCCTCACCTGTTCTTCGTCGACGGCGGCGCGCTGGCGGTCGAGAACGCGTTGAAGGTCGCGTTCGACTGGAAGAGCAGGCTCAACGAGTCGATCGGTGTCGATCCGGAACTGGGCACCAAGGTGCTGCACCTGCGCGGCGCCTTCCATGGCCGCAGCGGTTACACGTTGTCGCTGACCAATACCGACCCGAACAAGGTGGCACGGTTCCCGAAGTTCGACTGGCCGCGCATCGACTCGCCCTACATCCGTCCCGGCGCGGACATGGCGGCGCTCGAAGCGGAGTCCCTTCGTCAGGCGCGGGCGGCTTTCGAGGCCAACCCGCACGACATCGCCTGCTTCATCGCCGAGCCCATCCAGGGTGAGGGCGGCGACCGCCACATCCGTGCAGAATTCTTCGCGGCGATGCGCGAGCTGTGCGACGAGTTCGACGCGCTCCTCATCTTCGACGAGGTCCAGACCGGCTGCGGATTCACCGGAACCGCTTGGGCCTACCAGCAGTTGGGCGTGACTCCAGACGTCGTGTCGTTCGGTAAGAAGACCCAGGTGTGCGGCATCATGGCCGGCCGCCGCGTCGACGAGGTCGCCGACAACGTGTTCTCCGTCAGCTCGCGGATCAACTCGACGTGGGGCGGCAACTTGGTGGACATGGTCCGCTCGCGGCGCATCCTCGAGGTCGTCGAATCCGACC
Organism: uncultured Actinomycetota bacterium; assembly: GCA_963786995.1. Taxonomy (GTDB): domain Bacteria; phylum Actinomycetota; class Actinomycetes; order Mycobacteriales; family Mycobacteriaceae; genus Mycobacterium. Next base: position 736 of record CAWBBH010000020.1, read on the forward strand.
GGCTGATCGAGCACGCCGCGGAGGCGGGGCGCTACCTGCACGCACAGCTGGAGGGACTCGCGGCCGAGTTCCCCGCGCTGGTACGAGACGTTCGGGGTCGCGGCCTGATGCGCGCATTCAGCCTGCCGTCGGGTGAGCAGCGCGACGAGCTGATCCGCAAGCTGTGGGATCGCCGCGTGGTGATGCTGGCCAGCGGGCCCGACAGCGTCCGGTTCCGCCCCGCGCTGACGGTGTCGTACGCCGAGATCGACGAGGCCGTTGCGGCCGTGCGGGACGCGCTGCGCTAGAGGGCGGTGGGCGCGGACGGCTCGGTGAGCCGCCGGATGATCGATCGCAGCCTCGGCAGCTCCGACCCGCCGACCAGCGCGCAGCCGTGCAACTCGGCGAGTTTGACTGCGGCCGGGGTGAATTCGTGATTGGTGACGACCATGGTCTTCGTGCAGCCGTGCATCGGAGCGCCTGCGACGACCTCCTGCACCGCGCCCGCGCCGACCGGACGTGCTTGCCGTTTGCACTGCACCGCGAGGCGATCGGGCCGGTGACCGACCACCAGGTCGACGCCCCAGTCGCCGGTCACCGAAGTCATGATCACGGGCACGCCGCACGATCGGGCGATGCGCGCGACGTGATCCTCGAACTCCATGCCGGACATGGCCAGCGCCGCGGGTGCCTCTTTCGGGCTCGGCGTGAACGCGCCTCTGACGGTGGCCACCAGGAAGCGCGGCGCGGCCGCGAGCAGCAGCGGTGCCGCCAGCCCGGTGGCGACGCTGCCCAGTGGGCTCACGCCGAGCAGAAGAGCAGCCAGGCCTGACGTGAGGCCGACGGCGAGGTACACCGTCGTCCTCATGCGCATCACGAGGCGAATGGTAGATCCGCAGCACGACAACCAGCGGCCGTGGACGACTCCGCGGCGTGTCGGCGACTAGGTTTACAACCGCCTCACCAGGGGAATCAGCTAGCCGTGTACCACACCACGGAAGACCTGCGCCACGGCGACACGGCCGTCCGCGAAGGCGTGATCGACGCCGTCCGCTTCAGCGCGGGCGTCGCGGTGGCCGCAGTGGTGCTCATGGCGGTCGCCGAGGTGTGGATCGGCACATGTGGTGCGTCGACCTTCGACGCGCTTGCCTGTGGTGCACCGCAAACCACCTTCCTGGCCCTCGGCGCCCCGCTGGTCCTGCTGGCAGGCGGGCTGCGCGCATTCCACCGGACCGTCCAGGTGCGGCGGGACCAGGGCATCACATGGCCGTGGCAGGGGGCGGGTTGGTTTCTGATCGCCGCGATGCTGCTGCTTCTTGCCAAGAGCGTGCCGCTCATCGCGATGCCCTGACCGAAAGGCATTGTCGTGACCGCGACCTCGACGAGGTGCACGAGCCGGTAACCAAGACGGCGCCGGCTGCTCAATGGGCCCAGTTCCCGGCCCAACAGTGATGTCGGATTTGGCGCACGCGCCTCCGGGTAGTTCTACCGTGGATCACATCCCATAAAAACGGGCACTCACTGTGGCGGAAGGAGCAGCCATGAAAAGCCCTCAAGATCCCGTCGATCATGCAAGGACGACCCGACCGCACGCCGGCGAGTCGATGACCGACACGAAGAACATGCCGGCGCTGATCGTGATCGGGGTGGCCCTGGCGTCTTTTGTCGGCGCCCTGGCCGCGCATGCGACGCATCATCACAGCACCGGCCTGGTGTTCGGTTCGATCTCGGCCGCCCTGCTCGTCGTCGGCCTGGTTTGGCTGGCGGTCGAGCACCGGCGGGTTCGCGGTATCGAAGAGCGTTGGTACGCCGAGCATCCCGAAGCGCACAGACAACGTCCGAGCAGCTAGTCGACAGCAAAAAGAAGTCCCAGCCGGTCTCCCGGCTGGGACTTCTCTTTGTTGCTTGGTCCTACTGGTTGGATTCCTGGCGCTTCTCGGCTGCCTTGGCGCTACCACGGGCAGCGTCGGCTTCGGCTTCCTTCTTCGCGGCGTTCTGCTGCGCGTCAGCCTTGTCCTGCTGAGCCTTGCCTTCTTCGACCATGTCGTTTCGGCCTGCTACGGTGCCGACCGCTTCCTTGGCCTTGCCCTTGACGTCTTCGACGGCGCCCTTGACGCCTTCTGCGGGTCCACTGTTCTTCTCGGTCATAGTTCAACCTCTCCGTGTGTTCAATCAGCTTGAGGGTTCGCCCAACTTCCTGGGCTACACGCACGGTTGTCACCTGCGCAGTCAAAGGGTTCCCGAGGGGCGGACGGGCTAAACGCCGCCTACGCGCAGAACCGCTTCGAGTCCGATATGCGAAGCGCCTCGAAGTCACTTTGCGAACAGTCGAGCGTTAGAGGTTTGTGCCGTTTCACCTGCGGTAACGCAGCTGAAGTGGCTTGGGGCGCACTCGTCGCACGACCTCTAAAGAGAGGAGACCGGTGAAGATCGCGATGGTCTCCGAGCAGGCGAGCCCGTTGGCCGTGCTTGGTGGAGCAGATGCAGGTGGACAGAACGTCCACGTCGCCGAGCTGTCGGCCGCGTTGGTGCGTCGTGGGCACGAGGTGACGGTGTACACCCGTCGCGACGACCCGGGCCTGCCCGAGGAGGTCGCGGCGCCGCACGGCTACACGGTGGTCCACGTGCCGGCCGGACCAGCCGAGAAGCTGCCGAAGGACGAACTACTGCAGCACATGGGTCCATTCGCTCAATATCTCGATGCGCATTGGGATGCCTACCGGCCTGACGTTACGCACGCCCACTTCTGGACGTCGGGGATCGCGACCCACCTGGCGGCCCGCCATCTGGGCCTGCCCGCGGTGCAGACCTTTCATGCGCTCGGCGCGGTGACGCGTCGGCATGAGGGTGCGCAGGACTCCAGCCTCAATGACCGGCTCCGGCTGGAGGCGATGGTGGCCAGGACCGCCACCTGGGTTGCGGCGACCTGCAGCGACGAGGTTTTCGAGCTGATGCGGTTGGGCCGGTCGCGTGCGCGCACGTCGGTGGTGCCGTGCGGCGTCGACAAGGACGTCTTCACCCCCGACGGTCCGGTCGCGCCCAAGACCGCCAAGCATCGCATTCTCGGTGTCGGAGAGCTCGTGCCCCGCAAGGGTTTCGATGACATCATCCGGGCGATGCCGTCGATTTCGAATGCCGAATTGGTCATCGCGGGCGGCCCCGGCGAGGCCGATCTGGTCGTGGATCCCGAAGCGAAGCGGCTGCGTGACCTCGCGAGAGACCTGGGCGTCGGGCGCCGTGTGCACCTGTTGGGCGCGGTTGCCAGAGACCGGATGCCCGCGCTGTTCCGCTCGGCTGACGTCGTCGCATGCACCCCGTGGTACGAACCGTTCGGCATCGTGCCGTTGGAGGCCATGGCCTGCGGTGTTCCGGTGGTGGCCTCGGCGGTCGGCGGAATGCAGGACACCGTCATCCATGACGTGACAGGGCGGTTGATCGCGCCGAGGAAGCCCCGCGAGATCGCCGGCGCCATCAATCCGCTGCTCAAGGACGCGTTCCTGCGGCAGAGCCTTGGGCTCGCCGGTCGTGACAGAGTGTGTGCCCGCTACACCTGGGATCAGGTCGCCGCGGACACCGTGCGCATTTACGAAAAGGTGGCGAACGCGGATCATCGGCAGGTGCCGACTGGATGACCGGCGCGGTGCTCGCGGACGCGGGGCTGCGCCACTGAAGGCACGCCCGGCGGCCTTTTAGCTGCGCGCCATCTTCCGGATCAGCCGCGCGGTGCTGTCCTCCAGGATCGCCTGCTTCTCCCCGGCGTTCTTGACCCGGTCGGCGCGACGCACGCCCGCGGCGATGGTCATGCCCTTCTCGTAGCCCTCCACCACCCGGGGGTCGACATACGAACTGCGCGCCACCGCGGGCGTGTTGCCGAGTTCTTCGGACACCTCTTTGAAGACGGCGGACTCGACGCGTTTGATGACGGTTTTGTTGACAGGCGGGTCGGTGTCGACGAAGGCCGCGGCCGCCAGCACCGTGCCGTGCCAGGTTCGCAGATCCTTCACGGTGTACTCGGCGCCGACGAGTTCTTTGAACCTTGCGTTCAGCTCGTCGGAGTGGATGTCTCGCCATTCGTCCGCGTTGCGGCAGGACAGGAAGCGTTCGGTGCGGTCCGGCCGTCGCAGCAGCGCGCGCACCGAACGCACCACTTCGGGGTCTTCGATGAGCAGCGTGCGCCGCACCCCGCTCTTGGCGGGAAAGTCGAACTCCACGGCCTGACGTTGCAGCGAGACGTGCTCGCACAGCAGCGTCGAGATCCCGAACGAGTTGTTCTCCTCGGCGTACTGCTCGCCGCCGGCGCGGAAGTAGCCGAGGTCGAGGAGTTGCAGGGCCAACGCCAGCACACGGTCGCGGTCCAGCCCGCGCCTGCGAAGGTCCTGCGCGATGCGTCGGCGCATGTCGGGCAACGATTTCGACATCTCCAGCACCCGGTCGAACTTCTCCTCGGCGCGCTCCTCCTGCCATTTCTCGTGATAGAGGTACTGCCTGCGCCCCGCCGCGTCGGTACCGACGGCCTGGATGTGGCCATTGTCATACGGGCTGATCCACACCTTCTTCCACGCGGGCGGGATCACCAAGTCCTTGATGCGGGTGAGCGTCGCCTCGTCGCTGATGGGCTTGCCCTCTTGGTCGTGATAGGAGAATCCGCGCCCACGCCGGACTCGGGTGAGCCCGGGGCCGCTCACTACGCTTCGGCGCAGCCGCATGAAGACCTGCCGTTAGAAATTCGCTCCTGCGGGGTATCAGACATCGATGTCATCGCATCATCGGCGCGAGGCGAGCGCGCTGGAAGTCGTTCATCCAGCGTTATTACCCCGCCGATCTTCACATCACACGTGTCAGATAGTCGGGAACGCCGGTGGTTAGCTGGGACATCACTTGGAGTAATGTCGGGTCGACATTGCCGGGAGGTTATATGGCAGACGAGCACAACAACAACGGACACCTTCGCGGTGACCGTTCGGTCGAGGTCCGTGTTTCGGCCCATCTGGAGAACCTCGCCGTGGTGCGCACCGTCGTCGCCGCCATCGGCACGTTCGAGGACCTCGACTTCGACGCCGTCTCCGACCTCCGACTCGCGGTCGACGAAGCCTGCACACGGTTGATCCGGTCGGCCGTGCCGGACTCCACCTTGGTCCTCGTTGTCCATCCTCGCGCGAGCGAAGTGGTGGTCGAGGCGTCCACCACATGCAAGAGCCAGGACATCCTCACCCCCGGCAGCTTCAGCTGGCACGTGCTGAGCTCGCTCACCGACGAGGTGAAGACCTTCCACGACGGCCGTGGCGCCGAAGAGGGCCAGTGGTTCGGCATATCCATGACGACGAGACGAGCGAGTTCGCTCAGGTGAGTCCGCAGCGGTCCCAGGGTTCGTCACGCTCGAACTCTGAATACGCGGATGTCGCCGACATGTTCCGCGAATTACAGGGCTTGCCGGACGGCTCCGCCAAGTTCTCGCGGCAACGCGACCGCATCGTCGAGCGATGCCTGCCGCTGGCCGACCACATCGCCCGCCGGTTCGACGGCCGCGGTGAGCCGCGCGACGACCTCGTCCAGGTCGCCCGTGTCGGTCTGGTGAACGCGGTGATCCGGTTCGACGTCGACGCCGGTTCTGACTTCGTGTCCTTCGCCGTGCCGACGATCATGGGTGAGGTGCGCAGGCACTTCCGCGACAACAGCTGGTCGGTGAAGGTGCCGCGCAGGCTCAAGGAGTTGCACCTGCGGCTCGGCGCGGCGACCGCTGAACTCTCGCAACGGTTGGGACGTGCGCCGACCCCGACCGAACTCGCTGCCGAGCTCGGCATGGACCGCGACGAGGTGGTCGAGGGCCTGGTGGCAGGCAGCTCCTACAACACGCTGTCAATCGACAGCGGGGGTGGAAGCGGCACCGAAGAGGCGCCGGCGATCGCCGACACCCTCGGCGACGTCGATCTCAGCCTGGATCAGATCGAGAATCGAGAAGCGCTGCGGCCCTTGCTCGAAGCGCTTCCAGAACGCGAGCGCACGGTGCTGTTGCTCAGGTTCTTCGAGTCGCTGACCCAGACTCAGATCGCCGAGCGCGTCGGCATCTCACAGATGCATGTGTCGCGCCTGCTGGCGAAGTCGCTAACTCGGCTCCGTGACCAGCTGCAGTAACCGGCGCTGGTCGGCCTGAAGCTGCGACAGCGCAGCAGACATCGTCGACGCGAACGGCAACGCCGAATCCGGATCGCAGATGCGAAGCAGTCTGCTGACCGCGGTGCTCGGCACCAGCACCCACTCCACACCGGCGCCCGCGCAACGGACGTTGAGGGTGTGCAGCGCTGAGAAACCCGCGGTGCCGAAGAAGTCGATGCCGGTCAGGTCGAGCGCCAGGCGCCGGGTGCGGTCCGCGTCGCGCAGCGCGTAGTCGACGAGCTCCTGGGCGTTGGATGCATCCAGTTCGCCGATGGCGGTGATCACCGCGACCGACGGCTGCAGCCACCGCGTCGTGAACGACGCTGCGCTGCTGTCCCGCCGGTCGACGGGTCGATTGGTGACAATGGCAGTAGACATGATTTGTGACTCCATCAGTCGAAGCAATTTTCGAACTGTGGATCACGTCAAAAGTTCAAGGCCCTGGATCCTCAAAGCCCATCGCTGCAGAAAGCTCCATACCCCTGCACGTCGATGACGTATCCCTTGGCTGCAAACTCAACCTGCGTTGACCCTACGCCCATGCCCAGTAGATCTGTCAATCACGAAATTCGGATGTCATAAGACCAGTTCAGCACGGCGAGTCGGGGTTCTGTCGTGGTGCGCGGAAATGTCAAAATTGCCGAAAATCCGCAATGCGAAAGGGGTGTAGCCGTTTCGCGCAGAGGCGCGGTCACACTGGTGCCATGACAGTCCACGTCGGCGGCCTCGTGCTTGCCGCGGGCGCGGGCACCCGGTTCGGTATGCCGAAGGTGCTTGCCGGCGGGGGGCAATGGCTCCGCAACGCGGTGGCCGCGCTTGACGAGGGCGGGTGCGACGACATCGTCGTGGTGCTCGGCGCGGCCGTCGTCGACGTGCCCGCTCCCGCGCGGCCGGTGACGGCCACCGACTGGGCCGAGGGGATGAGCGCGTCACTGCGGGCGGGAATCTCGGCGCTTTCGGCCGGGTCCGCCGACTACGCCGTCGTGCTGACAGTCGACACGCCAGACATCGGTGCCGACCCGGTCCGCCGGGTTCTGGACGCCGCGCGCGCCTCCGGGTCGGGCATCGCGCGGGCCTGCTACGAAGGGCGGCCGGGGCATCCCGTCGTCATCGGGCGTCGGCACTGGGCGCAGCTTCTGGCCACCCTTCACGGTGACGAGGGCGCGCGGGCTTTCCTGCGCTCCCGCAGCGACGTAATGGCAGTCGACTGCGCCGACCTCGCGACAGGCGCCGACATCGACGTCAATCAGGGCAACCGTGATGCCCAGCGCCTGTCCGGCGAAGCCGCGCACCGCCCGCTCCGCCACTTCGATGGCTTCGGTGTTGTCGCCGACGGAGGACAGCGTCGCCGTGGCCGGATCCAGCGTCACCTCCGCGACGACGTCGCCCGTGATCGGTTCGCAGACGTCCCACCGGTAGCAGGTATCCGAACGCACACCGCGCAGATACCAAGCGCCGGCATTGATTTCCACGGGGTCCACGGGAGGTAATGGTAGGCATGAAGATCGCAGTGATCGGGGCCAGCGGACTGATCGGAACACAGCTCGTCGAATCGCTGACCGCCGGCGGTCACGAGGTCGTCGCCGCCTCCCGCAGCACCGGTGTCGACGTCCTCACCGGCGACGGCCTCGCCGACGCGCTCGACGGCGCCGACGTGGTGGTCGATGTGGTGAACTCGCCGTCGTTCGAGGACAGCGCCGTGATGAACTTCTTCACCACGTCGGCAGCGAACCTCACCACAGCGGCGAAGACGGCGGGCGTGCGCCATTACGTCGCGTTGACGATCGTCGGGCAGGACGAACTGCCGGACAGCGGATACATGCGCGCCAAGGTCGCCCAGGAGAAGATCATCGCCGGTTCGGGTCTGCCGTACACGTTCGTGCGCGCCACCCAGTTCATCGAGTTCGCCGATCAGATCACCGATTCGCTCGTCGCCGGCGACGAAGTGCGTGTGCCCGACGCGTTGATCCAGCCGATCCCGGCCTGGAAGGTGGTCTCGGTCCTGACCCGTGCCGCGGCTGCGCAGCCACTGAACGGCTGCGTGAACATCGGTGGGGCACAGAAGATCTCGTTCGAGCAGATGGCGCGCGACTCGCTGGCGCGACGCGGCGAGTCCAAGGACGTCGTCGTCGACCGGGAGGCCGAGTACTTCGGCACCCGGCTGCACCAGCGCAGCCTGGTGACCCCGGACTGACGGCCTTGGACGCTTTGCCTAGTCGTGGTCGTCGCCGGATTTCCGATAAGGTCGCATTCGTCGCGACGATCGTAGTTCAAGCGCGGTAGCGCTAGCAGTTCAATCGTCTGCTCCGCTGTCGGGAGGGGGTGCTCAGTGGCGCGGCTACTGGTCACTGGAGGTGCTGGCTTCATTGGATGCAACTTCGTGCGCTACGTCATGAGTCACACCGACCATCAAGTGACGGTCGTGGACAAACTCACCTATGCGGGGAATCGCTCGTCGCTGGCGGGCTTGCCCGGATCGCGGGTCGCTTTTTGCGAGGGCGATGTGGCAGACGCGATGCTCGTGGACGACGTGGTGGCATCCGTCGATGCGATCGTGCACTTCGCCGCCGAGTCGCACAACGACAACTCTCTTCACGACCCGCAGCCCTTCGTGCAGACCAATCTCGTGGGGACGTTCACGCTGTTGGAGGCCGCGCGAAGGCACGGAACGCGGTTCCATCACATCTCCACTGATGAGGTCTATGGCGACCTCGCGCTCGATGACCCCGGTAGGTTCACGGAATCGACTCCGTACAACCCGTCGTCGCCATATTCGTCGACGAAGGCCGGCAGTGACCTGTTGGTGCGGGCCTGGGCGAGATCTTTTGGAGTAGCAGCGACTATCTCGAATTGCTCCAACAACTACGGCCCCTACCAGCATGTGGAGAAGTTCATCCCACGCCAGATCACTAATGTGCTGCGAGGTATCCGTCCGAAGCTGTACGGCGAGGGCCGCAATGTCCGCGACTGGATTCACGCCGACGACCACTCTTCGGCTGTGCTCAAGATTCTGGAAAATGGTCGACTCGGCGAAATGTATCTGATCGGCGCCGACGGCGAGAAGGACAACAAGAGCGTCGTGGAACTGATTTTGACGCTGATGGGACAACCCGCCGACGCGTATGACCGTGTCACCGATCGGGCAGGCCACGATTTGCGGTATCCATCGACTCATCCAAGCTGCGCGACGAACTCGGCTGGCAGCCTCGATACCGCGACTTCGAGCACGGGCTTGCTGAGACGATTGCGTGGTATCGGGAAAACGAGAATTGGTGGGCCGGTGCCAAAGACGCCACCGAAGCGTTTTACGCCCGTCTTGGCCAGTGATCGGAGGGCGCGGCAATGACGGACTTCGGTGAGTCGTTGAAAGCTGACGCGACTCCGATTCCGGGCCTGACGATGTGGACGCTGCCCGTCCATGGCGACAACCGCGGCTGGTTCAAGGAGAATTGGCAGCGCGAGAAGATGGTCGCCGCCGGGCTACCCGACTTCGGGCCTGTGCAGAACAACGTGTCGTTCAACGACAATGTCGGTACGACGCGTGGCATCCATGCCGAGCCCTGGGACAAGTTCGTCTCGGTCGCCACCGGACGCATCTTCGGCGCGTGGGTCGACCTGCGATCGGGTCCCACGTTTGGCGTTGCATTCACCGCAGAACTCGACCCGTCACGAGCGGTCTTCGTACCTCGCGGAGTTGGTAACGCGTTTCAGACACTCGAGCCGAACACCGCCTACGTCTATCTCGTCAACGACCACTATTCGCCCGATGCCGATTACACGTCGTTGAATCTCGCCGACGAGACCGTGGCGATCAAGTGGCCCATTGCACTCGGGAGTGCCGAACTGTCGGACAAGGATCGAGGCCACCCTCGGCTGGCGGCAGTCAAACCCATTTCACCGCGCAAGACACTGGTGACTGGGGCAGGTGGCCAGTTGGGCCGCGCTCTGCGTGAGATATACAGCGACGCTTCGCATGTTGAATTCGCCGAGCGCGCTGACCTAGACCTCGGAATCGTTGACCTCGATCACGCACTCCGCTGGAGTGAGTACGACACAGTCATCAACGCCGCTGCCTACACTGCCGTGGATTCGGCCGAGACGCCTAGTGGTCGAGCCGCGGCATGGTCCACCAACGTCACCGCTGTGACTGCTTTGGCGCGAGTGGCTACCAAGCATGGCATCACGCTGGTGCACATTTCGAGTGACTACGTGTTCGACGGCACTGTTGACGGGTATTACCGGGAGGACGACCCCGTATCCCCACTTGGCGTCTACGGCCAGACGAAAGCTGCTGGGGATCTGGTTGTCGGGACCGTGCCGCGCCATTACATCGTGCGCACGTCGTGGGTGATCGGCGATGGCCGAAACTTCGTACGCGCCATGCTCTCTCTGGCTCAGCGCGGGGTCAGCCCAACCGTGGTCCACGACCAGCGGGCAGACTGACCTTCACGTCAGATTTGGCCCGTGCCATCGAACATCTGGTCAACACGCAGGCACCCTACGGTACATACAACGTGACGGGCTCAGGGCCAGTCACAACGTGGCGGACGTTGCGCGGCAAGGTCACCGTCGCCGGCTACGACCCAGGCAGGGTGATCGGCGTCAGCACAGAAGAGTATTTCGCGTCCGCGGTCGCTTCGGTGGCACCGCGGCCACAGAACAGCGCCCTCGACCTAGCCAAGGTCGCTTCGACCGGCTTCAGCCCTGCGGCCGGCGACCAAGCGCTCGAAACCTATGTCAAGGCCGCGACGCAGACCAAGGCTGACGCTCGTGATTCGCGTTGAAATCGGCGTCTGTCGAACGCTGCCTGATACGTCGATCGGACCTACTTGATCTCGGCGAGAACGGTGCCCTGGGTGATGGCCGCGC